>CALDSU010000021.1 GCA_937924525.1 uncultured Bryobacteraceae bacterium | reverse complement strand
GGGTGAATGGCACGCTTCCCCCGAGTGGTGGCGGTGGGCTTCCCGCACCATCTGACGCAGCGCGGCAACCGGCGCCAGGACATTTTCGAGAATGACTCGTTGCGGCTGGTTTATCTGCGCCTCCTCGGCGACCTCGCCCGCCTGTACTCGTTGCGCCTGCTCGGCTTCTGCCTGATGACCAATCATGTGCACCTGGTCGCCGTGCCGGAATTCGACCACTCGATGGCCAAGACAATGAAATACGTCCATGGCCGGTTTGCCCAGTTCTGGAACGCCCTGGCGGGCGCCACCGGCCACTTGTGGCAAAGCCGGTTCTATTCCTGTCCGTTGGAGTGGCCCGCCGTGGATCGTGTGCTCCGTTACGTAGAGTTGAATCCGGTCCGGGCGGGCCTGGTCCGCGAGGCGACCGCCTACCGGTGGTCCAGCGCTCGCGCCCACCACGGCGAGCCAGATGAGTTTGCGCTCCTGGACTTGGACTGGTGGCGGGAACGATGGACCGCGCGGGCGTGGGCCGCGTTTCTGGGCCAACCGGCGGAGGCCGACTGCCTCGCCATCCGCCGCTCCACCCATACCGGACGCCCGCTGGGCGCGCCGGCGTACGTGCAAGACTTGGAGTGCCGCTTGGGACGGGTGCTGCATCCCAAGCCGGGCGGCAGACCACCGAAAGCGTCCACGGGGCAACCAGCGACTTGACCCGCGGCGAAAAACATCCGAAACGTTCCGTCTGTCCCCACTTTCCACTTTTTCTTGTTGGCCTTCTCCCGGGCCAGTTCGAGCACGCGGCCTGCGATGGCGCGGGGAATGACGACGATCCCGTCAAAATCCGCGAAGAGCAGATCTCGCGGCTGGACGACCACGCCGCCGCACTCGACCGGCACGTCGTAAGCGCACACGATCCCGCGCCCCTTGGAGTCGAGCGGCCGGATGCCGGCGTAGTACACGGGAAAGCCCATCTCGCGAATGCGGACGCAGTCGCGGATGTTACTGTCGCAGACGCAGCCCACCGCGCCGTTGCGCTGCGCGACGGTGGTCATCAACTCGCCCCACGGGGCGATGCGTCCCGCCGGATCGCTGGAATGCACGACCACATCGCCCGGCCCCAGCGAGTCCATCGCCTCGATCTCCAGTCCATAGGGATCGGGGTCGACATGGTCCACGTCCATCCAGCGAATGGTGCGGGCCCGGCCGGCAAAGCCGCAGGCGCGGGGGCCGGCAACAAGGGGCGCAAGCGCGCGTGCATCGCCTGGTGACGAAAACCCAGGTCGTCCAGAATGTCGCACACCGCGGCCACGTAGAGTCTTTCCTGGAGAAACCGGAAAATGTCTGCGTCGGTAGAAAACATGATTGAAGCACCTGTCAAGCGGAAAGACTGTCTAAAGCCCGAATCGCGTTACCCAGGGCGCGCGCGCTGAAGCGGAGCCGGCGGGCTGCGCCGGCGTGGGGCGCGGCGGCCGCCAGCCGGGAGGCGCGCGTCTGCAAAGCGGCCAGATGCGCGCGGCAGGCCGCGCGCTCGCCGGGATTGATCTTCTCCAGGTAGACGGGTTTGCCGGGCCGATTCGACACCAGCGGCTCGAGCGAAATGGTGCCGCTGCGCACGCTCGCGCAGCGGGAGAAGTAGGCGTCCTCGGCTTGGAGAAACAGTTCTTCCAGGTCGCCGACGAAAGCGCTGCCGGCGGGCGCGTACACCTCCTCGAGCGCGGCCCGGAAATGCTTGCGCCACGGCGTGGCCGGCTCGGAGAGGATCTTGCCTGTGGTCCAGAAGGAGATCTCGCAGCCGGGATTGGCCAGGATGTGGAAAAAGTATTCGCAGGCGCGGCCTCCTTCCCGGTAGAGTTCGGCCAGGTGCTGGCCCTGCTGCCGGACGGTGGGCAGGAACCAGCGGTCGCGGGGCCAGTGCTGCGGCGGCTCGACTTGCGGCCCGCCGATGGCGCCAAACGGACACCGGGCGCCGCGGATCAGGCGCGCCCGCTGCGCCGGGTTTTCCGCGCGCGCGGTGTCGAGCGCATCCACGATGTAATCCACGTGTGCGCTCAGACGGTCCACCGACTCGGGACTGCGGGCATCGCCCAGCCGCATGCCCCACCCGTTGGCGGCTACGGTCTTGCCGGGGTAAGCGGCGCGAATGTATTCGGCCACCCGGATGTTCAGCCGGCTATGGTATTCGGCGTCCGTCAGGGGCTTGCATTCCTCGCACTGGCAGCGTCCTTGGTCCGCGGACTGCATGGAAACGCCATCGATGGGAAAGCGGGTGAAGACGTAATCCACCACCCGCTGCATCCATTTCCAGGAATCGGACACGCCGGGGCACATCGCGTGGGGATTGCCGTTGGCCAGGTGCGGATTCGCCTTGATGATTTCGTCGAAGCCCCACGAATAGACGCCCAAACCAGAATACACGCGGATACCGTGACGGTGGGCGGCGCGCAGGATGCGCTCCACCAGCCGGCCGCGTTCGGGGGAAACGGCGCTCGCAATATCCACGGGCCACGAGCGCGCCACGTAGAATCCCCAGACGGTGATCTCGTTGTAGCCGAGACGCTGCATGAGGGTGAACGTGCGCTCGTAGTCCCTCACCAGCGCGCCGTCGATTCTCATCGATGGCCAGTCGGCGCAGGTGTCCGGACGCGTGGCCAAATCGGTGATCCAGCCCAGGTAGCCGCGATGGCGGAACGGCTCCGTGGCCGCGCGCGCCGGCAGAAGAGCGGCGGCGGTTGCCAGAAAAGCCCGGCGGTCCAGCATGGCGACCCACTATACTACAGCGGGCCGGGGGCGCGGTTCGCAGCCCGTCTCTCCATTTCCAGGCGGAAGATTGTCGCCGCGTAAGCGACACCCGTTGCGGAGTTGGGAGCCGCTAACCTTCCGGCCCAGGCTATCAGCGGAGCGTTTGCAGGCGCCGGTCCAGATCCGCCGAGATCCGCGCGAGCTGATCCGGGTTACGCAGCAGATTGCGGATTCCGTACGCACTGTGGTGCCGGTAAAACAGCTCTACGGCCTCGTAGGCGATCGCGTAGGCCAGCGAGGCTTCCTGATGGCCGAATTGATTCCAACTGCCGGCGAGCTGTTCGAGCCGGGGCAGCTTTCCGCTCCGCGCCAGTTCGCCGAGCCGGCTCCGCGTCTCTGGCGACGGCTGCGCTCCGGAAAGCCGCTGGGCCAGGCCCTCATGCAACCACGTGGGCCAGGAGCCCAGGTTCGCGAGGCAGGCGTGGACGATTTCGTGGGCGAACGTGGAGCGAATGTCGGGCGAGAGCCGGTTACGATCGATCAGGGGCACCCGGATCTTGCCGTCATAGGACGCCGCGCTCCATTCCGCCGCCCGCGTTCCCTTGAAGTAGTTTTCCCGGCTCTGCACGATGGTGACGATGCGCTCGTCCGCGCGGCACCCCAGCTCGGAAGCGATGCGCGAAAACTCCTCTTCGAGGATAGAAACCATGGTGGAGGCCGTGCCGGAATCGGCCACCGCGCCGTCGTAGCGCAGCGTGAAGCGCATGCCCACCTTGGTTTCCGCGCTGCGGTCCGCCGCGGCTTCGCGCCGCGCATCGAGGTACCACTGCTCCAGGTCCGCGTCGGGTTTCAGATCCAACGACTCGCGCCAGTACGCCAGAGCGTCAGCAAGGCGGTCGTTGCGATACGCGGCCATGCCCGCAACCGCCAGCAGACCGGCGTTGCGCGGGTGCTGCCGGAGCAGGCGCTCCATGATCTGCTGGGCCTGATCGGGTTGATTGCGTTGGATCAGGTCCATGGCGCGTTGCACTTCACCGTGAATCGCCAGCGGGACGGTGAACTGCCGCGGGCCCGGCGCCTCCGCGGTGCGAGGCGGGGACGAGGGAGTTGGCGGCCGCAGGGGCGCGGTCACCAGGACGGGCGCAGCGGCTTTGCGCTGCTCTTCGAAACCTTGCGCGTTCGACAGCGCTTCCGCCCGCACCCATCCTTCCCGGTTCTCACCGCCGGCGGAGGTGGACACCAGATAGCACGACTGGGCGCCTGCGGCGACCGCCAACTTCACGCGCACTTCCGCGCCGGCGGGCAGACTCGCCACCACCCGGTCACCGTCGCCGCAACCGGTCCGGAGCGGGTATTGATCCACGACAATGGTCTGGGAGACGCTCGCGGCCGCCCACCACAGGATCGGCAGTAGCTTCATGCGCGCAATCATCAGTTTAAGAGATCAGTTCGGTTGCCGGGATGAATCGATTCCCTGACCGGCCGCAGGATTCCAACCTAAGGGCCCGGTCAAATCGCCGGGTCCGCCCACTCCCCGCGCGGTCGCGGCGGGCGCCGCTGGTACGATGAGGACCGGGAGGTTTTTCAGATGGCGGCTTTGTCGTGGCTGCGTTCCCCCTGGACGGTCTGGATCAGCGCGCTGGTCGCGCCGCCGGTCGCCCTGGTGTTGCTCTGGCTGCGCCGGTCGACGGCGTGGTGGTGGCGTATGGCCGCCAGTCTGCTGATCGTGGCCTGGACTGGCGTCTGGGCGGTGAAGGTGCTTGGGGTGGGCATCGAACTGGACGGCACGGGGGCCCGCCTGATGATGTCGCGCCGGCCGGGCGAGTCGCATTACGCCAAGCTCGAGCGCAGCCGCGCTGAGCAGCAGGCGAGGGCCGAGTCCGCGGCGCCCGCGCCCACGCCGGTTCCGGAACCGGCGCCCCAGCCGGCGGCCGCGGCCGCGGTTTCCACCAAACCCGAGCCCGCCGCCCCTCCGGCCGCGGCGCCGGTCCCGGCCCCCTATTGGACCGACTTTCGCGGTCCCCGGCGGGACGGCCATTACCAGCAGGGACCGATCCTGACCGCATGGCCCGAAATTGGTCTTCCGCTGCTTTGGCAGCAGCCGGTGGGCGGCGGCTACGCCTCCTTTGTGATCGCCCACGGCAAGGCGTTCACGCTGGAGCAGCGCCGCAGACAGGAAGTCGCCGCCGCCTACGATGTGCAAACCGGACGCGAGCTGTGGACCAATGCGTGGGATGCCGATTTTCAGGAAGCCATGGGCGGACCCGGTCCGCGCGCCACTCCCACCTGGCATGCCGGCAAGATCTACGTACAGGGCGCGGAAGGGGAACTGCGCTGCCTGAACGCCGAGAACGGCCAGTTGATCTGGCGGAAGAACATCCTCGAGGACAACGGCGCGGAGAACCTCACCTGGGCGATGTCGGCGGCCCCGCTGATTGTGGATGAAAAAGTGATCGTGCTGCCGGGCGGCCGCAACGGCAAGTCCGTGGTGGCTTATCACAAGGACACCGGTGAACCGGTCTGGAAGGTGTTGGACGACAAGCAGGCTTACAGCTCGCCCATGCTGGTGACCGTTGCCGGTAAGCGGCAGATCCTGGTCGTCAGCGCGGACCGCATGATGGGACTCGAACCGGGCGACGGCGCGTTGCTGTGGGACTATCCCTGGAAAACGCAATACGACGTCAACAGCGCGCAGCCCTTGGTGGTGGGCGACCAGCGAATCTTCATCTCGTCCGGCTACGGACACGGCGCGGCCCTGGTGGAACTCTCGCCCGGCGTCGGGGGGCGGCTGCACGTCCGGGAGATCTGGAAGAACACCCGCATGAAGAACAAATTCACCAGCTCGGTGCTCCACGAGGGACACATTTACGGCCTTGACGAGGCGATTCTGGCCTGCCTCGACGCCGAAACCGGCGAGCTGAAGTGGAAAGGCGGACGCTACGGCTACGGGCAGGTCGTCCTGGCGTCCGGTCACCTGATCGTGACCACCGAAACGGGCGAGTTGGCGCTGGTGAAGGCCACTCCCGAGCGGCATGTGGAACTTGCCCGGTTTCCCGCGCTCGACGGCAAGACGTGGAATCACCCCGCGATCGCCGACGGGAAGCTGTTGGTGCGCAACACGACCGAGATGGCGTGCTTCCGCATCGCGCCGTAGCGCAGGGAGCGTCCTACCAGGCGGCCACGCTGCCGTCGCCGTGGAACACCTGCGCCATGGGCCGCGTACCCTGGAAGGCGTACTGGCGCACCGCTCGCTCGTCCAGGTCGAAGCCGAGCCCCGGTTTGTCGAGCAAAGGGAACTTCCCGTTCACCATGCGCATGGCGGGAAATCCCATCCACTCTTCCCAGATCTTTTCTTTCTCTCCGGGCTCGACGCCCGAGCAGATCTCCTGCACCAGAAAGTTGGGAATGGCTGCGTCCACATGCAGCGTCGCAAGCGCGCCGATCGGACCTTCGCAGGCGTGCGGCGCCAGTTTGACGCCCGAAGCCTCCGCGAGCGCCGCCACTTTCCACAGCGCGGTGACGCCGCCCACGTGATTGATGTCGGTCTGGAGAATGTCCACCACACCCATCTCGACCAACTCGCGGCAGGAGTAACTGGCGACCAGCCGCTCCCCGGTCGCGATGGGCGTCGTCGACCGCCGGGCGATCTTCCGCATCGCCGCGACGTTCTCGGGCGGGCAGGGCTCTTCGATGAACAGCAGGCGCAGCGGCTCCACCTCCTTCACCAGGACAGACGCCACGGCGGGAGACGTCTTGGCGTGAAAGTCGATGCCGATATCGATCGCGGGCCCCAGGTTCTCGCGCATCGTTTCCAGGTGGCGGACGGCGGCGCGGATCTTCGCCCGGGTCTCGATCCACTCGAAGTAACCGGGAATGCCGCCCTTAATGCAAGTGACGCCAAGCTGGCCGGCCCGGTCCCGCACCTCCCGCATTTCCGCGGGCGTGGAGGCGCGCAAGTGATAGTAGCCGCGCACCCCTTGCGGGTCGAACGGGCCGCCCAGCAGTTGATAGACGGGCCTGCCGAGCAGCTTGCCGCGAATATCCCACAACGCCTGGTCGAGCGCCGAGATGGCCGAGCCCATCACCGGACCGGCGCGGTAGAAGCTGTGCACATACATCGACTGCCAGTGATGCTCCACCAGCATGGGATCGGCGCCGATCAGAAACTCGCGAAAGTCCTCGATGCAGGACATCACCGCGGCGGCCTTTCCCTCCAGCGTGCCTTCGCCCCAGCCGGCCACGCCCTGATTCGTTTCGATCCGTACGAACACGTAGGGCCGGTCGGCCTGCTCTTTCACCGGGAGAGTGACGCCGAAGACCTTCACGTTGGTAATGCGGACTTTGGAGCCGACGTCGCGGAACGCTTCGGCGCCCAGTGGACCCGTGAGCCCGCGGTTTGGATCCCGCTGCGTGGCTTGAGGCGTCAGCGCGCAGCCGCAGCCGCCGGCGTGCAAAAACCCGCGTCGCGTCATACCGTCCACCTCCGGAGCGCCCGTTCGTTTACTTTTAGCCCAAGTCCGGGGCCGGCCGGCAGGCGGAAGTAGCCGTCCACGGCGGTTTCCAGGTCGGCCCCCACCAGTTCCGTGCGCGCCTGGCGGGCTTCCCGGCCAATCCCGGGCGTCTGTTGGATGAAGAAATTGGGGAGGCTGGCGGCCAGGTGCAGCGCGGCGGCGGTGGCGATGGGGCCGCCCCGGTGAAAGGGCGCGACCGCGACGTAATAGGTTTCCGCCAGCGCGGCCGCGGCCCGCAATCCGGTGACGCCATGGCGCGCCAGATCGAGCCGCACCACGTCAATCATCTGCTCCCGCAGCAGGTCCTGGATCTCCGCCACGCGGCGCGCGTGACGGCCCCACCCCAGTGGCGTGACGTTCTCTTCCGCCAGCTTGCGCGCGGCGGCCAGGTTGGTCAGCGCGCACGGCTCGTCAAAGAACAGCAGGTGCAGCCGTTCCATGGCCGCGGCGATAGAGGCGGCCTCCCCCGGGGGCAGGCGATTGGCCCCGTCCAGCACAAAATCGGCTTCGTCTCCGGCTTCTTTCTGCAAGGACTCCAGCCGCTCCACCACGCGCGCCACGAACCGCGCCCGGGGATTGGGGAACTCGGCTTCCGGCAGTCCCACCACGAAAGCGCGATGCCCGGCGGCCAGCGCCTCCGGCGACCAGTCCGTCAAGGCGCGAACCTTGTTGCGGGTCGGCCCGCCGAGCACCTGGTACACCGGGGCCAGGCTGATCCGTCCCAGGCAGTCGAGCAGGGCCATGTCCACCGCCGCCCCGCCGGCATGCCCCGTCAGCCGGGTGTGCAGCACCTTGTAGGCGTGGACAGGTTGTCCGGACACGGTTTGGCGGAGAAGTTCCACTTGGGCGGGCGTCAGCGGCGGACCTTCGCCCCATCCGGTCGCGCCGCCGCGCACCCGCAACCGGAGCACGCCATAGCTGCGCTCTCCGCCCGGCTCCCGCACGTTCCAATGTTCGAGACCTTCGACGACCATTCCAGGCTCCGAGCCTGATCGTATCGGTTCGCACGGCGGGAAGTCCAGGCGGGTGGTCCAGCGGGGCGGCCGTTCACCTGGCGGGACTGGCCTGCAAACGTTCCAGCAGCGCCCGCGCGGCGTTCTGGGCGGCGCTCTTTTTGGACAAGCCGGTGCCGCGGGCCAGCCACTCGCGGCCGACGCGGGCCTCGACGGTAAAGGTCCTTTCGTGATGCGGCCCCTCCTCGTGGACCAGGACATAGAGCGGCGCGGCCAACCGGCGGGACTGCGCCAGTTCCTGCAACGCGCTCTTGTAGTCGGTGAGGGGCCGCGCCAGGATCTCTTCCAGCGAATCCGGCGGCCCGCCCCCCAGCACGAAGCGGCGGACGAACCCGCGCGCCGCCTCCAGTCCTCCGTCCAGATACAGCGCCGCGATCAAGGCTTCCAAGGCGTCGGCCAACAAGGTGCGCTTGGTGCGGCCGCCCGTCATTTCCTCGCCTCGTCCCAGCAGCAGGTACTCGCCAAGCGCGAGCCGGACGGCGGTCTTGTAGAGATGGCTGGCGCTGACCAGGTAAGCCCGCAGCTTGGAAAGCCGACCTTCCGAGTAGGCGGGGAATCGCGCCACCAGTTCTTCGCTGATGACGAACCCGAGCACCGCGTCTCCGAGAAACTCCAATTGCTCATTGTCGCCCAGAGCTTGCGCCTCCGGGCTGCCACGCTCGTGCACGTGGGACGAATGGGACAAGGCGCGCCGCAGCAGCGCCTGATCCAGGAATCGGTACCCCAAAGCTGCCTGGAGTTGCTCCAGATCCGCGCCCATGGCAGAGGGTGGCCGCCGGAATCCTTACTGCTGAGCGTTGCCGCTCTTGGCCTGGGTGGCCCGGACGCGCTCGGCTTGCGCCGCCTGCTTGATCTGGGGGTGCACCTCCGGAAGCGCATTCAGCTTTTCCAGCGTGGCGAGCGCCTCGTCGGGTTTGCCGGCCATCGTTTGAGCCTGGGCCAGGCGGACGAAGGTCGCCGGATCGGGCGCGGAGGCGGTGCCGATCGAGGTCGCAAACGCCGCGGCGGCCTCGGCGTATTTCTTCCGCACCATCATGCCGACGCCGATCGCCTCGTGCGCCTGCGCTTCGTAATCGCGCTTGGCGGCGTCCCACTGGTCGTCGGGCAACTGAGGATTCGGTTTAGGCGCCGCCTTGATGGCGACGATCGCGTCTTTCGCCATCTTTTCCGCGCGGTTGAGTTTCTCTTCCCGGTCGAGGTCGAATTCCCGGGTCCGCCGCGCGATTCCGTTCGCCAGCATCAGCATGGGCTTGAAATCCGTGGGATCGGCCTCCAGGGCACGTTCCGCATAGACGATCATCTTCTCGACATCGCCCTTCTGCTCGTAAGACGCGGCGATGAAGTACAGCGCCAGCGGCTTGAACTCCGTGTCAGCGTACTTGACGATCAACTGCTCAGCGGCTTTGATGCGCGCATCCGCGTCCGGAGCGCCGAACATCGCCTGGATCGCCTCCAGTTCCCCCTGCGATTTGGGTTGCGGCTGCTTCTGCGCCAGGGCCAGGCCGACCGCGGCGATTCCCAGGATCACCAGGCTTCCAATAGTGCGTTTCATGAATTCCGACTCCTTCCGCGGGGAAGCGGCATGCCCCCGTCTGTTATTTGCCAAATCTTTGCTGCAAACCCTTCTCCGCCGCCTGCCGCGCGGCAAGGGAGGCGCCGGGCACAGCCAACGCGGCGCGATACTGCTCGGTGGCCGGTTCGCGTTCGCCGGCCGCGTCCGCCAAACGCCCAAGGTACACGTGCGCCCAGGCCTTGACAAACGGTTCGGGTTCCAGCTCCAGGGTCTTCTGGAGCAGCTTCTCGGCCAGTTCGGGATTCCGCTCCTGCAGGGCAATCCGCGCCAGACCATAATAAGCCTTGGCGTGCATCGGCATCACCTCGGTCTCCCGCAACGCGCGGGAGAATGCTTCCCGGGCGGCCTCGAACTTCTTTTCGGTGTAAAGCTGTTCCGCCTGTTCGAGAGTCTTCTCGACGCCCACCGGTTCGGGCGGAGCCGCCTCCGGGCGGACCGGGCGCCGGGCCGGGGCCGACGCGAACTGCACGCCCTCCAACCGCTTATCCTCTTTGGCTAGGTCGATGGCGGCGATCATTTCCGGAAAATACAGCCGCATCGCGACTTCCTGTTTTTCGAAGACCGCCAATTGCTCGGCGAAAAACGGCGTCAGGATGAACCCCTCCGCCAGCGCCTGGTCTACCATTTCCTGACGTCCGCGCCGGGCCAGGCGGCTTTCCACCGCTTTGATCAGGCATTCTGTCAACAGCAGCGAAAAATCTTCCTTGTACTGGGTCGCCAGCGCGGGCGCCGCCTGCGCGAAGTCGCCCAGCCCCTTGACCCTTTCCACTTCGGCGCTGTATTTGACCACCGTGGGGTCCAGCAGGTAGTGAAGATAAGCGTGCCGCACATCCAAGGTCTTGGGCTCGGCGGAGTGCGTCAGGACGACAAAAAAGTCGTCGCCGAAACTGCGCGTGTGGACCTGGTTCGGCGGACCCAGCGGGTCGACGTACACCTGGAAGCGCCGCCCGAGGAAACCGCTGGTCACGTTCCTCAGATACGCGTTGACTTCCAGCACCGCCTGGGTGACCGGCTCGTGGTATTTCTCGATCTCCCGCTCGATGACGGGTTGCGCTTTGCGCCACATGCCCTCGACGTCCGCCTGCTCGTGGAAGCGCTTCAGCAGGCCGGTCAGCCCTTCCATGGCCGCCACGTCGGGCGGCAGATCCACGCCGCGGTAGCGGAACTTGAACTGCGGGGGCCCGTCGACGCAGAGGGCGAAAGAAAAGTACGGGCCCAGGTCCGCAAGGGTCTCGGGCTTGCGCCGCCGCTCGACGAAGCGCCGGATGTCTTTGACCACGGACGGCGCGGGCCGGGCCGCCAACTCACCGCGCACGAGGGTGCGTAAGGGGCTGGGAGAAGACGGCGGCAGAACTTCGGCCGCGTCCAGCGCGGCCCAGATCGTGAACAAGGAAGGGCTGGCGTCCAGTTGGCCAGGTTCGGCGGCGTCGAGGCACCGCAGGGCGCTGAGCATGAGCAGCGCCGCCGCGCCGACTTGCCGGTTAGCGGGAATCAAGTTCCGGGGCCCTCACGGCCATTGTAACCCACGCACTCCCGGACTCTCGCCGCACCCGGCACGTGCTGTATACTTGGGGTTCCGGCCGCTTGCCACGGGTTTGGCGCCGCCTGCGCGCGTCGGCGCGAGCGCGTCCCCGGCGGGAGGAGCCGTCGAACCAAACATGAGGCGAACTCGCCCTTCCCGGCATCCATTTGAGCAGAAAGAGAGGTTCCTCCAGAGCTATTGCCATGAGCGCACCTGCTATCGCTAAACCGAACGTCGCGGCGAAGAATTTCTCCCAACTTGCCGGCTTTTGGGACACCCCCATCGGCAAGAAGGCCGTCATGGCCGTGACCGGCGTGATCCTGTTCGGCTTCGTGGTTGGCCACATGCTGGGCAATCTGCAAATCTTTCTGGGCGCGGAAAAGCTGGATGCTTACGCCGCACTCCTGCACAGCATGCCGGGGGTCCTTTGGATGGCGCGGCTGGTCCTGCTGGGCTCGGTGGGACTCCACATCCTGGCCGCCGTCCAGTTGACTCTGCAAAGCTGGGAAGCGCGCCCCAGGGGCTACGTGAAGAAGGAGCCGGTGGCGGCCACCTATGCCGGCCGCACCATGCGGTGGAGCGGCCCCATCATCGCCGCGTTCGTCGTCTATCACCTGCTGCACTTCACGTTTGGAGCGGCCCATCCGGATTTTCAGCCTTCGAAGGTCTACCAGAACGTGGTGACCGGTTTCCAGGTATGGCCCGTGTCGCTTTTCTACATCGTCGCGATGGTCCTGCTGGGTTTCCACCTGCAACACGGCTTGTGGAGCATGTTTCAGTCCCTGGGCTTCAGCCACCCGCGCTATACCCCGAAATTGAAGCAGTTCGCCACCGTGTTCGCCACGGTGATCGTGGCCGGCAACTGCTCGATTCCCATCGCGGTGCTGGCCGGCCTGGTGAAGTGAGGAAGACATGGCAACGACACTGGAAACTTCGCCGCTTCTGCAATCCCGCCTTCCGTCGGGCCCGATCGAGACGGCCTGGGACCGGGCGCGCTTCGAGATGAAGTTGGTCAACCCGGCGAACAAGCGCAAGTACTCGATCATCGTGGTGGGCACCGGACTGGCGGGCGGGTCCGCGGCGGCCACGCTCGCCGAACTCGGCTATCAGGTCAAGTGCTTTTGCTTTCAGGACAGCCCCCGGCGGGCGCACTCGATCGCCGCGCAGGGGGGCATCAACGCCGCCAAAAACTATCAAAACGACGGCGACAGCATTTATCGCCTCTTTTACGACACGGTGAAAGGCGGCGATTTCCGGGCGCGGGAAGCGAACGTCTACCGGTTGGCGCAGATCAGCGTGAATATCATTGACCAGTGCGTCGCGCAAGGCGTCCCCTTCGCGCGGGAGTACGGCGGCGTCCTTGACAATCGCTCCTTCGGCGGAGCGCAGGTGTCGCGGACCTTTTACGCCCGCGGGCAGACCGGCCAGCAATTGCTGCTGGGCGCCTACCAGGCGCTGGAGCGCCAGATCGGCCTCGGCCAGGTCCAGATGTACCCCCGCACGGAGATGCTGGACCTGATCGTCATCGACGGGCGGGCGCGCGGCATCGTCACGCGCAACCTCATAACGGGCCAGATTGAGGTTCATCTTGCCGACGCCGTGGTGCTGGGCACCGGCGGCTACGGGAACGTGTTCTACCTGTCCACCAACGCGAAAGGTTCCAATTGCACGGCGATCTGGCGCGCGTACAAGCGCGGCGCGCTGTTCGGAAATCCCTGCTTCACCCAGATCCATCCCACGTGCATTCCGGTGTCCGGGGATTATCAGTCAAAGCTAACGCTGATGAGCGAGTCGTTGCGCAACGACGGGCGGATCTGGGTGCCGCGCCGGAAAGGCGACATGCGTCCTCCGAACCAGATCCCGGAAGAAGAACGGGACTATTACCTGGAAGAGCGCTATCCCAGTTTCGGCAATCTGGTGCCGCGCGACGTCGCCTCCCGCGCCGCCAAAGCGGTTTGCGACGGGGGGCGGGGCGTGGGGCCGCATGGCTTGGGCGTCTACCTCGATTTCAGCGACGCCATCCGCCGCCTGGGCGAGAAGACCATCCGCGAACGCTACGGCAATCTGTTCGAGATGTACGAGCTGATCACCGGGGACAATCCTTACCAGGTCCCCATGCGGATCTACCCGGCGATTCACTACACGATGGGCGGGTTGTGGGTCGATTATCACCTGATGTCCACCATTCCGGGGCTGTTCGTGATCGGAGAGGCCAATTTTTCCGATCACGGCGCCAATCGCCTGGGCGCCAGCGCGCTGATGCAAGGTCTGGCGGACGGTTATTTCATCTTGCCGTATACCATGGGCGACTATCTGGCAAGCGCGAAACTGGACAAAGTAAGCGTCGATCACCCGGCGTGCAAAGAAGCCGCCGGCGCCGTACAGGAGCGCATTAAGAGGCTCCTGTCCATCCAGGGAAAGCGCACCGTGGACTCGTTCCATCGCGAACTGGGCAAGCTTCTCTGGGATGAGTGCGGCATGGCGCGCAACGCCCGGGGACTTCGCCAGGCGCTGGCCAGGATACCCGAGATTCGCGAGGAATTCTGGCGGAACGTCAACGTGCTCGGCGGCAACGAAGAGCTGAATCAATCGCTCGAAAAGGCCGGACGCGTCGCCGACTACTTCGAACTGGCGGAGCTGATGTGTCTGGACGCCCTCGAACGCGACGAATCCTGCGGCGGGCACTTCCGCGAGGAGCATCAAACTCCTGAGGGCGAGGCGCAGCGTGATGACGAGCGGTTTTGCTTCGTCTCCGCGTGGCAGTACACCGGGGAAGGGAAGCAACCGGCCCTGCATCGCGAGCCGCTGGAATTCCACTACGTGAAGCCCTCGCAGCGCAGTTACAAGTGATGGAACGGGAGTGAACCGAATGAGGCTGATCTTGCACGTGTGGCGGCAGAAGTCGCCGAACGACGAGGGGCGGATGGTGCGGTACGAAACGAACCACGCCGACCCGCATATGTCGTTTCTGGAAATGCTGGACGTGTTGAACGAGGAACTGATCTCTAACGGGGAAGAGCCGATCGCCTTCGACCATGATTGCCGGGAGGGCATTTGCGGTTCCTGCGGTTTCATGATCAACGGCAAGGCGCACGGCGGTCATCCCGGGACGACGGTTTGCCAGTTGCATATGCGTCACTTCAAGGACGGCGACGAACTGTATCTGGAGCCCTGGCGGGCGAAAGCGTTTCCCGTGCTGAAAGATCTGGTGGTGGACCGCAGCGCCTTTGACCGGATCATCGCCGCGGGCGGGTTTATTTCCGTCCGGACCGGCAGCGCGCCGGACGGCAATGACATCCTGGTCCCGAAGGAGGCTGCCGACCGGGCGATGGATGCGGCGCAGTGCATCGGTTGCGGGGCGTGCGTCGCCTCCTGTCCCAACGCCTCCGCGTCGCTGTTTGTAGGGGCGAAGATTTCGCATCTCGGCTCCTTGCCCCAAGGCAAGCCCGAGCAAGAAATTCGCGCCATGCGGATGGTGGCGCAGATGAACGAGGAGTTGTTCGGCACCTGCACCAATCTGGGCGAGTGCGAGGCCACCTGCCCGAAACATATTCCCCTCGAAGTCATCGCGCGGATGAACCGGGACTACCTGGCGGCGAGCTGGAAGCATCGCTAGGGAAAACTGGGGACAGACGGAACGTTTCCAAGGGGAAAACTGGGGACAGACGGAACGTTTCCAAGGTTTCTCTCACGGGCGGGGTGGGCCTGCGCATGCGTCAAACACGGACCATGCAAGCAGGCGCACGCAAGTGAAAGAGCCGGTGTTGATCGATCAGCGCGGGAAGTTTTCACAACTTTCCCGCGATCTTTCGGTTCACTCCCATCGCAGTTTCCCCGAGCACGCAGGAGTATGATCGTACGTTTCCGATTGGGTGTGGAAACGAACGGCGCCCGGAGGAGTGTCTGGTGAGCGAGTTGGCCGTAATCGGCGCGGACGGAAGGCTGATTTGGGCGGCGGCTGGTATTTGCGGATCCCTGGTTCGGTGGATCCTGTGAACGGCGAGGCGCGGACAGGGAGGCCATCGCCCCACGACGGGTGACGCAGGCGGACGCAAGTGAAGATCCGCACCAAGTAAGAAACGGCGAAATTCCGTCCAAACAATGGGTCGCCCTCCGGGCCAAGCGGAGTTCCGGGCGCCCGCTACAATAGTGGGGTGGTCCCGTCTGCGCGCATCCGCTCCGCCGACGCGCGGTCGATCCTCACCCGGACGTCCGGATTCATCCGGCAGGCCGGCTTCACCCACTCGCTGACTCCGGCGCGGAACTGCACGTTCGCCTGCGTGTACTGCTATGTGCCCACCCTGAAGATCTACGGGGGCCTCCAGCGCGAGGATTGGGAGCGGTGGGGACAGTTCACCACGTTCAAGCAGAACGCGCCGGAATTGTTGCGGAGGGCGCTGCGCCCGGAGCAGCGCATTTACTGCTCTCCGCTGGTCGATCCGTACCAGCCCGCCGAAGCCAGCCAGCTTCTGATGCCGCGGCTGCTGGAGTTGCTGGCCGAGCGGCCGCCGGCGCTGTTCGTGATTCAGACGCGCGGGCCGCTCATCCTGCGCGACCTTGGCCGGCTGACGGCGCTGGCGCACCGCACCCGGCTCCGCATCAGTTTTTCGATCACCACCGACCGCGAGGACGTCCGGCGGCGCTACGAGCCGCGGTGCGCTCCGCTGGCGGAGCGGTGGGAAGCGGTGCGCGCGCTGCGCGCCGCCGGTCTGGCGGTGCACGCGACGCTGGCGCCGCTGCTGCCGTGCGATCCGGAAACGCTGGCGGAACAGGCGCTCGCGCATACCGACGGCGACATCATCGGCGACCCCTTCCACGTTCGTTCCGCAAAAGCCTGTGGCGCAACCACCCGGCCGCAGGCGTACCAGGTCAGCCAGCGCCATGGCTTTGTGGACTGGCACGACCCAGAGTTCCAGCAGGCGGCGGTCGAGCGGATCCGGGCCCGCGTCGCGGCCGCCGGGCGGCGGTTTGGCGTCGGCCCGGAGGCGTTCGGCTGGCTTGCCCTTCATTGAATTTGGGGGAGATTTCCCATGCGTGACATTTTGCAACGCCTCGGCATCGAGCCGATTATGCCCGGCGGGCACGGCGAGGACTGGCTGGCGCAGCCCTCCGGCCCGGCGCTGGTGTCGTGGAACCCCGCTTCCGGTGAAGGACTGGGAAGCGTGGTGACGTGTGGTCCCGCCGATTACGACCGGGTGGCCGCCACGGCGCAGGCGACGTTCCTGCGCTGGCGCTTGCTGCCGGCTCCCCGCCGCGGCGAGATCGTCCGCGAGATAGGCCAAGAACTTCGCGCGGCCAAGGACGACCTGGGCGCGCTGGTGTCCCTGGAAATGGGCAAAATCCTGGCGGAAGGCCGCGGCGAAGTGCAGGAAATGATCGACATCGCCGACTTCGCCGTGGGTTTGTCGCGCCAGCTTTCCGGCCCCACGCTGCCGAGCGAGCGGCCGGGCCACCGGATGTTCGAGCAATGGCACCCGCTGGGACCGGTGGGGGTGGTGACGGCGTTCAACTTCCCTGTCGCCGTGTGGTCGTGGAACGCGTTTCTGGCGGCGGTTTGCGGCGATACGGTGGTGTGGAAACCCTCGAGCGAAACGCCGCTGACGGCGGTGGCGGTGCAACAGATCTGCGCGCGGGTTTTGGACCGCCACGGGTGGCGGGGCGTCTTCACCCTCGCGATCGGCGGCGGCGGGACGGTGGGCCAGCGGATGCTGGAGGACGCGCGGCTGCCCCTGATCAGCTTCACCGGCTCGACGGCGGTAGGCCGCGGCGTGGCCGAGACGGTAGCGCGCCGCTTCGGCCGCACCATCCTCGAGCTGGGCGGCAACAACGGCGTGATCGTCATGGATGACGCGGACTCGGAGCTGGCGCTGCGGGCGATCCTGTTCGGCGCGATCGGCACGGCCGGCCAGCGCTGCACCTCCACGCGGCGGCTGTTTTTGCAGAAAGGCATCGCTCCGCGGCTGACCGAGGCGCTGCGGGCGGCGTACGCGCAGATCCGGATCGGCGACCCGCGCGACCGGGCCACGCACATGGGCCCGCTGATCAACGCGCAAGCCGTGAAGGACATGCAGAACGGCCTGGCCGCCGCCTGCGCGCAGGGCGGAGAGGTGATCTGGGGCGGCAAACCGCTGGGCGGCAACTTTGTGGAGCCGGCGCTGGTGCGGTCGCACCCGGGCATGCCGGTGGTCAAGGAAGAGATCTTCGCGCCCATCCTGCACGTGATGGAGTTCTCTACCCTGGAGGAAGCCATCGCGTGGCACAACGACGTGCCGCAAGGCCTCTCGTCGGCGATTTTCACCAATGATCTGCGCAGCGCGGAGGCGTTTCTCAGCGCCCGTGGCAGCGATTGCGGCATCGCCAATGTCAATCTCGGCACCAGCGGCGCGGAGATCGGCGGCGCGTTCGGCGGGGAGAAGGAAACCGGCGGGGGACGCGAATCCGGCAGCGACTCGTGGAAGGCCTACATGCGCCGCCAGACCTGCACCATCAACGGCTCGGCCGACCTGCCGCTGGCGCAAGGCATCGATTTCCGCATCGCCTGAACCGCGCGGCCTACAATGGAGGGAGCCTTCCCACTTTTCGAGACGCGGCGAACATCACTTTGTGCGGCATTGCTGGATTCACGCATGGTCCCGGACGCCCGGATGAGGGGCTGATCCGCCGCATGGGCCAGACGCTGGTCCACCGGGGCCCCGACCAGCAGGGCTTCTTTGCGGACGCCGGCGTCTCCCTGGCCGGCGTGCGGTTGAAGATCATCGATCTGGCCGGGGGAGACCAGCCCATCGCGACGGACGACGGCCGCGCCGTGGTCGTGTTCAACGGCGAGATCTATAATCACGGCGAACTGCGCCAGCAGCTCGAAACGCGCGGCCACCGGTTCCGCTCGCACTGCGACACGGAAGTGGTGCTGCGCGCGTTTGTCGAGTGGGACACCGGGTGCTTCGCGCGCATGCGGGGCATGTTCGCGGCCGCGCTCTGGCAGCCTGGTGAGCGCCGGCTGGTGCTGGCGCGCGACCGGCTCGGCATCAAGCCGCTATACCTGGCCGAACACGCGGGAACGCTCTACTTCGCGTCGGAGTTGAAGGCCCTGTTCGCCTGCGCCGAGCTCCCGCGCCCGCTGAACCCGCGGGCGCTCGATCTGTTCCTCGCGCTCAACTATGTGCCGCAACCTGACACGCTGGTGGCAGGGATCACGAAGCTGAGCCCGGGAGAGTTCCTCGAGTGGCGCGGCGGCCTCATCCGGCGGGAGCGCTACTGGCGGTTGTCCTTTTCGCCCGATCCGCGCTGGACCCTGAATTCCGCGAAGGAAGCGCTCGATCACCTGCTGCGCGACGCCGTGCGCGAGCACCTGGTGGCAGACGTGCCGCTCGGGGTCTGGTCGAGCGGCGGCCTCGACTCCTCAACGATTCTGCACTACGCCGCCGAAACCGCCGGGTCCCGCCTGAAGACCTTCTCGGTGTCCTTCCGCGGCAGATCCTTTGATGAAACGCCGTACTTCCGCCAGGTCGCCGAACAATACGCCACCGAACACCATGAGTTCGATCTGAATCCCGAAGTGGAGCTGGCGGATGCGATCGGCCGCTTCGCCTACTATTCGGACGAGCCGAGCGCCGATGCCGGCGCGCTGCCGGTCTGGTTTCTCTCCCGGATGACGCGGCGGCACGTGACGGTGGCCCTGGCCGGCGACGGCGGCGACGAAGTGTTCGGCGGCTACGTGACCTATCTGGCCGACCGGTACGCCCGCTGGATGCGGAGCACTCCCGCGCCATTGCGCAAACTGGCGCTGGCTGCGGCGCACCGGCTGTTGCCGGTCTCGGATGACAAGATTAGTTTTGAGTACAAAGTCAAGCGGCTGCTGGAGGGCTCGCTGCTCTCCGCCGAAGACGCGCATTTCTTTTGGAACGGGACGGGTTCGCCGGCGCAGCGTGCGGCGCTGTTGCCCGGCGCGGGCGGCGGCAGTTTGGAGCCGCTGGTTCGCCCGCTGCGCGCCCCCGGCTACCTGAACCGCTTCGTCCTGATCGACCACCACTTCTACCTGCCGGACGATATTCTCTACAAGGTCGACCGCATGAGCATGGCCCATTCGCTGGAGGTCCGGCCGCCGTTCCTCGATCATCGGGTGGTGGAGTTTGCCGCCTCGCTGCCGGAATCGTTCAAGATCCGCGGCGGAACGTTGAAGTTTCTGTTGCGCCAGTTAATGAAGGGGAAGCTGCCGCCGCCGATTCTGCGCCGCGCCAAGATGGGCTTCGACGTGCCGGCGCACGACTGGTTCCGCGGTCCGCTCCGGCCGCTGCTGCGCGACACGGTGACCGAAGCCGCGGCCGCCGTTACGGGAGTTTTTTCCTGGCCGGCGGTAGAAGGGCTGATTGCCGATCATCTCTCCCGTCGGCGAAACTACGGCTATCACTTATGGGGGCTGTTGACCCTGTTCCTATGGATGCGTCAATGGAAGATTCAAGCGCCCGCGGGCCTCAGCCGCGCCACGGCCGGCGCGACGAGTGGCTGATTGTCGCCCTCGCGGCGATCATCTTTCTCGGCTGCGTGCCAAGCCCGCCACATTTGATGGACGACGTCGACGCGGTGCAGGCGCAGATCGCGCGGAACATGCTGGAGTCGGGCGACTGGGTCACCGCGCGCCTGAACGGCGTGAAATACCTGGAGAAGTCCCCGCTGATCTACTGGCTGATGGCGGGCGCCATGGCGATCCTGGGACCGCACGACTGGGCGGCGCGCCTTCCCCTGGCCCTGCTGACCGTCCTGCTTTGCTGGGTTACCTACCGGTTTGCGCGGTGGGCCTTCGGGAACGAAGCCGCCTTCTACTCGGGTCTGGCCATCACCACCTGCGTGGGGCTGTTTCTGTTCACGCGCATCCAGATTCCCGACGCCATGCTGACGTTGACCATCACGCTGGCGATGTGGTCGCTGGCGCGCGCCGTGGAGGAGGACGAACCTCATCCTCGCCGGTGGGCGTACGGGTTCTGGGCCGCGATCGGCGTGGGGTTGCTGCTGAAAGGTCTGATCGCGGCGGTGTTTCCTCTGGCCACCGCCGTCCTCTACCTAGGGCTCGCCCGGCGAGACTGGCGACGCCTGCGGCCGGTGACCGGCGCCGGGCTGCTGCTGCTGATCGCCGCGCCGTGGCACGTGCTGGCCACGCTGCGCAACCCGCCCTATTTCGACTTCACCCTGGCCAGCGACCCCGGCCAATATCGCGGTTTCTTCTGGTTCTATTTCATCAACGAGCATGTCCTGCGGTTCCTGAATCAGCGCTACCCGCGGGATTACAACACGGTGCCGCGGATCTGGTTCTGGCTCTTCCACCTGTTGTGGCTGTTCCCGTGGAGTCTGTATCTGCCCGCGGCGCTGCGGACGGGCTACGCGCCGCAGTCGCGCGCCTATCGCGGACGGGTCCTGTGCCTGTGCTGGTCCGGCTTCATCCTGGGCTTCTTTACGTTCTCGACGACGCAAGAATACTACTCGATGCCGTGCTATCCGGCGCTGGCGATGCTGCTCGGCGGGGCGATCGCGGCGGGAGGCAAATTGACGCCGTTCGGGACGCGGATGGCCGCCGCGGTGGCCACGGCGGCGCTCATCACCATCGGAGCGCTGCTGTTGTTGACCCGCGGCGTCGCCACGCCCGGCGACATCGCCTCGGCGCTGACGCAGAATCCGGAGGTGTACACGCTCTCGCTCGGCCACATGCGCGATCTCACCTTGGAGTCTTTCGCCTACCTGCGTTGGCCGCTGGCGCTGGCCGGGATCGCGTTCCTGGGCGGGGCCGCCGTGGCCTGGCGGTTCGACGGGCGCGTGGCGGCGCTCGGGCTGGCGTTGATGATGACCCTGTTCTTTCACGCCGCCCGGCAGGCCCTCAAAGTGTTCGACCCCTACCTGGGTTCCCACGCGCTGGCGCAGGCGTTGAACGAACTGCCCCCGGGCAGGCTGATCGTCGACGACCAGTACTACGCGTTCTCCTCGGTGTTCTTCTACACCAACCGGCAGGCGCTGCTGCTGCACGGGCGGGTGAACAACCTCGAGTACGGCTCGTACGCCCCGGGCGCCCCGGACGTCTTTATCGACGACACCCAGTTCCAGGAATTGTGGCTGGGGCCGGAGCGCTGCTACCTGGTCATCGCTTCTCCCAACGTGCCGCGCGTGGAAGCGGCCGTCGGCAGGCAGAAACTGTATGTCGCCGCGTTTCGGGGCGGCAAGTTCGTCTTCAGCAACCGCCCCGCGCGCCGCTCGTGACGGGGACGCGGGAGGCTTACGCCGGTGGCTCGTCTTCGGTTTTCTCCACCAGTTTTTCGATTCGCATCTGGTAGATGGCGGGCTTGCCGTCCCGGTCCGAGACGAAGTAGATGCGTTGGGAGTCGGGGGAGAACACCGGCGTAGTCAGGGCGGCGTCGCTGGCCTTGTGCTCGCAAAGCGTCATCTCCCGGCGGGCGTAGCGCACCAAGAGGAGGATGTAGGGGCCCGCCTGATTCCGGCTGGCGCCCACAAAGACGCTGGCGTCGCCGTTGGCGGCAAAGTGCGCGAACTGGCTGGTCCGCGCCACCAGGCGGTCGGTATTCTCGTCCGGGATGAGTTCGCGGATGGCGTTGAGCACCGCCGGATCGTGCGGGAACTGGAGGTAGAGCAGCGCCCGTCCTCCCGGCGCCCAGAACGCAGGACCGATCTGGCCGGCGGCGGTGCGCAGCCGGCGTTGCTGGCCGGAGAAATCGGCCAGCCAGAGGGAGTCGTCGCCCGCCCGATACGCAATCTGTGCGCGGCGCGGCCGAAGCAGCGGGCTCTCGGCCACGCCGGGAATCTCACAAACTGTGTTGACGGAACGGGTCGCCAGCGCGAGTAGCCGGAGGCGCGACCGTTGGCCGTCGGTCTCGACAAAGGCCGCGTACAACCCATCGACGCTTATGGTGAGACCCGGCGCGCGTCGCCAGCCATCCGGCGTGCGGTATAACTCGCGAGGCCGGAGCGTGGCCATGTCGACCTGGAGCAGACTGGTTCCGGCGGCGCATACAAACCCCCGCTCGGATGGCAGAAGGGCCACCGAGGCGGGGTCCAGTCCCTCCGTCTCCGTGAGCCGGCGGCATTCGCCGTTGCTCAGATCCATGCGGAACACCTGCAAACCCGAGTACGCCATATCCGGGCGGTCGCTGGAAAACAGCAGGAATCCGGTGCGCCGGCTGATGGTGCGGTTATAGTTAGCCGACAGCAGGCTGGTATAGGCTGGATCGGTGAGGCGGAAGACCTCGAACTCGGTGGCGGGGTCGGCATAGCGCCGCCAGTCCGACGGGAGGATTCTTTTTCGATCTAGGTCAGCCTGGAGTGCCCACGAGGAGGAAAGGGCCAAAAAACCACGCCGGGTCCACACGCGGGACCGCGCGGACAGGTGCATACTCCGATGGTAGCAAGCCCGCGCGGCAAGCGCCTCGCGCCTGCGGACTCCGCCTCACACAGGGCGGCGTTAGCGGTGCGGATTGGCGCGGTAGTGCTCCGCCAGCAGGTCCAACCCGAAATCGCCCGTCAAGTCCCGCCACACGGCATGAATGTGGTTGGCTTCGTTCTGGGTGTTGTCGTATTCGATCAGGAAGTCCGGGCCCTGTACGCGATAGTAATGCGGCCCGCCTTTTTCCAGGACGCCCGCCCAGGCGAAGTGCAGATTCTTCTGCGCCTTGCGAACGCGCTCGAGCCGGGCTTGCGCCATCTCCTCGGGCAGGTTGCCGGCGTATTCTTCCAGCAGGTGGAGCAGCATGCCAAGCTGCTTTTCGTTGAGCCTGGTGGAGAGCAGACCGGAAGGCTGTCCCTCCAGCGAGGCTTTGCGGGAGGCGGCGGTCAGAATGTCTTTGTACGCTACCTTGTCGACCAGCGCGATCTGGCGCTGCTTCTCGTCAAGAGACAGCATCAAATGGCGAGCTAGGTCCTCCTCTCGCGCCAGAGCCCGGAGCCCGGCGCGCGGCCCCTGTTTGACCATTGCCGGGTTGGCCCCAAAAAAGCTGGGAGCCCCCACCACCTTTCCGCCCGCCAGGGTGAAGTTCTGGCTCAGGTGGTGTCCCTCAACTCGATAACCCCAAACGCCCTGATCGGAAGGGACGCCGAAAACGCTAAAGAAATAGCCTTCCGGATTGCGCCGCTGCCCGTCATCGCTTTCGAGGATGCGCAACACGTCTTCCAGGCTCATGATGGTGGCGGCCTTGATGTAGCCCGACTGGCTAAGGCCGGCGCTCAACAGCGCGTGCGCCAGATGCTTCTGGGTGGGCGTCATCTCCAGCAGCGGCAAGCCCTTCCGCGGGCGGGGAATGAAGTGCCAGTCGAAACGCTCCTCGTCCTTGAACTCAAAGGTGGCCTTCGCGCGCTGTTCCGCGGTCAAGGAGGCCAGGAAGGCTTTGGCTGCCGCGGTGATCACCGAAGCAGAAGAGGGACGAGAGTACGCGGAGATCAGGAGCACGGCGCAGACTCCGAGCGCGGCGAGCCGTATCGGCAAAGCGTTCATGAAGGACTATCTTAGAACGGGAAGTCCTGCTGGGCAACGATCGACACCGCGGCGTTGCGCAAAAATCGGATCGGATTGACCGGCGCGCGGCCTACCCGCACCTCGTAATGGAGGTGTGGCGAAGTGGAACGGCCGCTGCTGCCCAGCCGTCCGACGATCTCGCCTCTGCGGACCTCGGAGCCCTCCAACACGTCGATTCGGGACAGGTGGGCGTAATAGGTTTCAAAGCCGCCGCCATGATCGACGATCACCAGCCGCCCGTAGCCGCCCCACCATCCGGCGTGGGTGACCACGCCGTCCGCCGTAGCCCGCACCGGTGTGCCGTATGGCGCGGTGATGTCGATTCCCTTGTGGTATGCCCCTTCCCCGGAGAACGGGTCCAGCCGATGACCAAAGCTCCCTTGCAGCCGCCCCTCGACGGGCCACAAACTTGGCTGCATGGCGCGCTGCTGGAAGCGCCGGAGGTAGTTGCGATCGAACCGCGCGTACCTGGAACTCCTCAACGAGGTGTAATCTTCCAACGTTTCCTGAAACGTGGGCACCAGCCTCGCCTCGGCGGACAGGCTGTCCGGTCCTTCCAGGTGGCGCTTGATGCCATAGGCGATCGAAACCTCGTTAGCCAGAAGCTTCAAGCTGGCTAACTGCTCGTCGGTTTGATTGACGACCTTTTGGAGCGCCTGGTACTTCTGCTTCAGAACCAGGGTCTCCTCACGAACGGCATTGTAGTTGGATACCTTCGCCCACATCCGCGCATAGCTGGAGACGAAACCAAGGACAGAGAAACAACCCAAAAAGGCGAATCCCAGGACCGCGTAGAGGACCGAATGCGGAATATGGATACGGCGAAGGCGCCCGTGCATGGAATGAGCTACAACTACGATGAAGTAGTTCTGTTTCACGCGCAGACCTCGATCCCAGATGTCCGCGGTCCTCCGAACGCCGGTCTCCGGCTCCAGGACATCTGGCGTAACCCGACTAATGAACTCATGAGGGTAACAGGTCGTGCCGGATGTGTCAAGGCAAGATTGGCCCCATGTCTGGCGCCCCGAAATGGCGTCTGAGGAAGTGGTCGAATCGGGTTCACTTTGTGAAATCAATGGCTTACGCCACAGATCTTCAACTAGTTGATGCCAGCCGGCCTTCCAGGCGGAATGCGCGGCTGCGCGGGCTCGTCTCAGGCAGTCAGCCGGGTTCGGACTCCGTAGCTTTATGACTACCCGCATATGCTAATGGAGAATCGGCGGGATCCTCTCAAAATATTAGAGCGCCCGTCGGGAGGAAGCTCTCAGGAAAAAAGACCTGAGCGTACCGCAGGGGCGCCGGGCTGGCATAAAAAAAAGATGAAATGATTTGGCTTATCTAATTGATCCGAAACTGTTTACTACTCGTGATGGCCCAGGCTTTCCTGGAGCCGACGGATGCCGGTCTGGCGGATCCATGAGTACACTGCGGCGGCGGCGATCAAAGGGCACAGTCCGGCTACCAGGATCGCAGTCGTGAAGTTCTTGCTCGGACCCAGGAGGAAACCGGTGAGAATCGGCGCGACCACGCCCGCCACCTGGGCGATCGTATTCTGGTAACCAATCGCCCGGCCAATCAGCTCCGGCGGCGACGCCATCTGCGAGAGCGCCCAATAGTTGCCTCCCGCGATGCCGAGCCCGCACAGCGAGAGGATGAAGATCGGCATCACCAGCGCCTTGACTGGAATCACCAGCAGGAGCAGCACACTGCTGGCCACCAGAAAGCCACAGCAGACAAAGACTTTACGAACCGTAAGGGCGGCTCCGGCTTTCTTCACGGCCCAGTCGGACAGGGAGCCGGAACCCAGGCTGACCGCCGACATCGCCACCAGCGGAATACCGACGGTGGCGCCCATCTGGAGGTTGGAAAGGCCATGGGTCAAGACGAGGTAGGACGGAACCCAGGTCAGCACGAAATACCAGAAATAAGAGTAGACAAAAATGCTGATCGTCAGCGCCCAGAAGATGGAACTGCGCAACAGCCGGCCGAAATGGATCGGCCCGGCGGGAGTCTCCCGCTGGATCCGGGTAACGCCGCGCGGCGCGAACAGGAACCAGGGGAGCAGCCAAACCAGAGCTGCCAGTCCGGTGACGATAAACATGACGCGCCAACCGTACCATTCGAGCAAGGCGGTGCCCGCAAATGCGCCGAGCGCCGGTCCGAGCGTCATCCCCGAAATGTAGAGCGCCGTGGGGAAACCGCGCTCCTGGTCGTTAAAGTTTTGCTTGATGTAGGCCATGCTAGCCAGGGGCGCTACAGCCTCTCCGAGTCCTAGCGCCAGCCGCGCAGCCAGAATCTGAAAGGGTGAGCTGGCCAGCCCGGTGGCGGCGGAGGCCAGCGACCAGAACGCAAACGCAGCCGCATACGTGAGGCGGATGCCGAAGCGGTCCACCAGGTAGCCGGCGGGCATCTGGAAGATGGCATACGTCCAGAAGAACGCCGATAGCAGCGTGCCCATGGAAGCCGCGCTCATGCCGAAATCCTTCATCAGGGGCACGGCGGCGATCGAGAGGTTGCCGCGGTCCATGTAGCTGACCAGGATGCCGAAGAACAGCAGGGTCATCACGGTCCAACGGCCGCGGGCGGGCGCTTGCGCAACGGGCGGGGCGGGGACTGCGGATGCCGGTTTCATGGGACTCAGGCGACGCGGTATTTGCGGACGGCGTCCTCATCCAGACCCACACCGAGACCCGGCGCCGAGGGCACGGCGACAAATCCGTCCTTGACGGTGAAACGCTCGGCCAGCAGGTCGTGTTCGCGCAGGTAACATAGCGTGTCGGACGGGATGGTGCAGCTTTCCGTCGCCGCTGCCGCGTGGACAAACGACATGTCCCGGATGCCCAGCTCCACGCCGGAACCGTGCCAGCACGGGATCCCAGCCAAGTGCGCCAGGTAGCCGGCGCGCGTGAACTCACGCATATTGCCGCCCAGGTTGAACACATCGACCGCTTCGGTGCGGATGGCTTCGAACATCTGGCGGGTGTTCGACGGCGTAAGCGCGTACGGGATGGTCGTGCGCTGCCGGAGCTGCCGGAACCAGTCCAGGCGCTTCGGCACGGGGTCTTCAATAATCAGGTGATAGCCTTGCAAACGCTGGGCGACGGGCAAGAAGCTGGCCAGATCCGGATAAGAGGAATTGAAATCGACAATGAAGTTCAGGGAAGGACCCGCCCGGGCGACCGCCGCCATCTTCGCCGCGATGTCGTCACCCAGCCGCGCTTTGAATTTGAGGCTTTTGAAGCCGCCTTCCACAGCCCGGCGCACCACCTGCAGCATGTCGGCATCCGTCCGCTGGCCAGTCCAGTACGACACGGCCACTTTCTTCTGGAGGCAGCCGCCCAGCAAAGCGCAGACGGGCAGCCCCAGCGTCTTGCCCATCAGGTCGAACACGGCAATCTCGAATCCGTCCGCGGTGCGCCCATCCGGCAGCCCCAGGGTGGGCGCGCCCAAATCGAGCGAGCGCAGGTCTCGCCCGGTGAGCGTCTGGGCATTGGCGGCTGCGGCTGCTTCCGGCACCTCCCGCGCGGTTTCGCCGAGGCCCACCTGGCCGTTGCTGGCGTGGAGCTTGATGAGGAACTTGGGGTACTTGTCGAACTCGGCGAGGCGGATGTCGAGGGCAGGCCCGTAGTCCTCGCTCACCTTCACTCCGGGCTTCATCGGCACGACGACCTTGATAAGCTCCACCCGCTCGATGCGAACCGGAGCACGGACTTGGGCAATCAGCGAGGACGCCGCCCACGGGGAGGCGCCGGCGGCGAGCGCGCCGAGCAGCGACCGACGCGACAGCGTGGCGGATGCCGGGGAAATCATTGATCCGACATTGTACGCTACTCGCGGGGAATTACGGGGATGAATCGGCAGGGCGAACGTCTTCGATCCAGTACTCAAAATCCGACGGCCGCTGGCAAAGGGTCGCGGTAATCGCCGCGCCCGGAGCGAGCTTGGCCAGATCCCCGGCGTTCTTTACCGGGAAGTCCATCGTCATGGCTTCCATGAAACCGGGGATCTCCTCGTGGCGAATGGACGCCGATTTCCGCGCCGCATCGACGGAGAGCACCACGCCACGCATGGGATACCGGTTGATCGGGCCGCCAGCCGCCTCTTCCTGCCTGGACTTGCACGCCGCGCCCGCGGCCAGCACCAGGCTGAAAAGGCTCCGCCGCGTCATGCCCGCAGCCTTTCGAAGCGGTCCGAAACGAAATCCCAGTTGATCAGGCGCAATACCGCATCAAGGTAATCCGCGCGCCGGTTCTGATACTTCAGATAGTAGGCGTGCTCCCACACGTCGATGCCCAGCAGCGGGCGGCGGTTCTCCATCAGCGGGCTGTCCTGGTTCGGAAGGCCGTGAACCGTCAGCCGGTTCTGGGCGTCCAGACTCAGCCAGGCCCACCCGCTGCCGAACACCTGCATGCCGGCGGCTTTTAGTTTCTCTTCCAGCGCGCTGCGCGAGCCGAACGCGGCGTCGATGGCCTTCTGGAGCGCGCCCGCCGGGCCGCTCTGCCGGGGAGGCGCCAAGAGCTGCCAAAACAGAGAGTGGTTGGCGTGGCCCCCGCCGTGATTCCGCACGGCGGTGCGGATAGATTCGGGAACCTCCCCGAGCCGGCGCAACAGCTCGTCCAGGGACCAGCCGGCGATGCGCGTCTGGCCGCTCAGCGCCTTGTTCAGATTGTCGACGTACGCCTGGTGATGTTTGCCATGATGGATCTCCATCGTGCGGGCGTCGATGTAGGGTTCCAGCGCATCGGCAGCGTAAGGCAACTTGGGCAGGGTAAACGGTGCGGGCTGGGCGGAGGCGGAAACCGCAGCCGCCGCCCCGGCGGAAAGTACCAGAGCTTCTCGACGAGTCATCAGGATTTTAGTCTTCAAGATCGGCGTCCGGAATGTCAACCATCGGACCCGAGGCAGGGGCGACTGCCGGCTGCCTCCGGTAGCGCCGTACCCACATGGCCAGCGCCCACACCCCGGCCCCCAGCACCAGCAACGGCGTCAGCGTAAGCCAAAGAGCCTTTTGGCCACGAGGCATGCGGAGAATGCGCTCGCCGTGGATGGCTACATAATGATCCACCACGGCCTGCTCGGTATAGCCCGTCCGCAGCAGGCTGGCCACTTCGGCGCGCATCTTCTCCGCCTCGGGAGACATGTGTACCGCCAGGCTCTCTCTCCAGCAACAGGGAGCGAAAAACAAGTCGCAGACGGCCCGAACGTGGGGGTCTTCTGGGGGACCTGCGGCGGCGCCGGGCGAGGCTCCCACCGTCCCCAAGACGAAAAGAATCACCAGCCCGCCAAGTCCCAGGATCCTAGTCACGATGCTCCGCATGGCGCCGGCCGGAACTGCAAGGTCGGCCCCTCCTTCTTCCTTCTTTAGCAAGCGCCGCGGTGGGCGACGATGCGGTTTGTTGCCGCAGGCTTCCGGGGACCCGGCGACCGCGCCTCGCTTTCCAGGCTCCGGCGCCCGAACCGGACCGGCATGAGGCCGCTGCGGCCCTTGCGCCAGACGGCGGGCGGAGATAGGCTGGCCCCGCGATGCGTCTGTTCGTGGCGGCATTGGTCCTGACGGCGGCGTCCGCCCGGGCAGCCGCCCTGTCCGCAGAAGTCAGGTTTCTGCCGGGACCGGTAAACGGGTTGCTGGTGGGCAGGGAGGTCGTCCTATATGGAGACGCGGAAAACCGCGTCCCGAAGGCCTCCCACGCGCTGTTCACCCATGCCCGGCGCGACGTGGTGTGGGCCGGGCATCGCCTGGTGGAGGCAGGCGCAAAGGCGGTGGTTCCGCAAGCTGAGCGCGGCCTGTTCGATCAGCCGGAGGCCTTCTGGTGGGGATACGAATCCGCGCGGTTTCACGACTTCACGCAGTGAATACGAAGGTTCTCCGCCTGCCTGTGCCGTTTGCCCGCCACGTGCGGGGTAGGGAAACGCTTGAGGTGAACGGCGTGCGCAATCACCTGCTCGCGACTCCCGGATCACCCCCGGAGCGGTTTCGTAACGGACGGAGATTGGCGGCCAGCGCATCGCCTGCACCGGCCATCTGATCTACGGCGACGGGCAGTTGTTCGACCTGTCCAGCTTGCAGGACGCGATGCCGGAGGCCCGGACGCGCGGTTACCACGGCTATGCCGAGCGCCGGGGCGCTGATCGAGAGCTTGCGCGCCATCGCCGCGCTATAGCCGGAGGTGCTGACGCCGGCCCCGGGGCCCGCTGATCGCGGACCCCTCGGGCGATCGGGCGGTCGATTGCGTGGCAAGGACCGCCTAACGGCGCCGGCCTGCGGGGAGACCTCCGCCCGGGTGACCATCGCGGCGTCGGGCAGGGAGGGGGCCACGTAGTCACCGCCGACGTGCCGACGTGGAGTTCGGCGGCCGGTGAACTCGAGCTTGAGCGCCACACGTGCGGCGTCCCAGATGGATAGCAGCCAGGCGCTGGTATTTGGAGCGAACGGTGGAGTACACTACAAATGTTCGGGCCGTGGCGCAGCCTGGCTAGCGCGCTTGCTTGGGGTGCAAGAGGTCCCGGGTTCAAATCCCGGCGGCCCGACCAAAGCCTTCAAACTCTTATTGACCTCGCCTCCTTCGCCAACCTCAAAGCTGGGTCCAAACTACCTCCAACCTCGATACGATCTATCGCCCGTTCGCCTGGCAGCCGTGGTACCGATGAGGTGCTTCGTCTCGTTGTTCTCTGTTTCGCGAGACGGAGAGAATTTTGTTTTTCCCTATACATGCGAATCGCGGATGCACCCCACGCCCCACGGCGCGATCAAACAATTTCGCCGCGATGCGTTTTTTTCTTGACCACCGTTTCTTCGCCGTGGTAGAGATAGAGTAGAACGATTCCTTAAGCGTTCCCCCAGAGGCGCGCGGGCCTCGCGAATCTACCGCATCCCCTCCCATTGCGAGCGCCGGGACGCTCTTCAATCTCCTTCCCGCAGATTCCACACCCTAGTTCTGTCTGCAACGATGACTGCGCGCATTCCTGTCTACCGCGCCGATGGCCGGCGGTATGACCACGCCAACGAGCGAGGTCTGGCGCGGCTCGAGGCGGCAGGACTTGTCGCGCGCGTTGTGCGGCATCGCAAGGGCCACATCAACCGAGCCATTCTCGTGATGCGGCCGGGCGAGGAGCCGCTCAGGCGCACGGCGTATCTGGGCACTCGCTACAGCTTCCAGGATCACCTCGAGCATGGAGTCTGTTGGGACGTGAAGCGGCTCGGCGGCGAGCGTTGGGGCGCCAACAAGCGCCCGACGAAGTGCGCCCGATTTTTCTGCAGGTGCTGACCGACTGCCTGGTGCGAGCCTGAGCCATCTTCGGAGATTCCGAAGATGGCCGGTCCGGAAGCGGGCAACCATGCAGGCTCGCCGCGCCTCTCGCGGCTATCCACATCCCTTCGCCACCTGAACCGCTTCCGCCGCCAACTTCGGCGGCCGCGGCAACTTCACCTTGAAAAACGCGCCGCGCTTCCGTGCCACGTATCGTGCCCCGCTCTGCTTCTTGCGCTGCTTCATCTCGTCACCAGGCAGTCGGCCACGACCTGGAGGAAAACGCCTCGAGCTGAGAATCGAACGCCGTCTTCGTCCCGGCCATCCAAGCGCCGCAGCTTCCAGCAACGCCCGTGTTCCAGATTCGCGATGAAGCTGTAGTGCGTGCCCACCCTGGCGTGGGCTTCCACCGGGCTGCTACCGTCCTCCCGCCGCAGCCAAATTGCCTTCCGGTGCCCTTTACGCCCATACGACGGCTTCACGAAGCCGCCCTCGATCAGCCGCTTGGCCGCATCCAGCGCGCGGAAGCCGAGCGATCTGCCATCGGGGGCATACAACGGGATCGGGACTGATCCACTCGAGCTCCTCGTCGTTGATGACCAGCGGCATCGAGTCCATCCGCAGGACGCGCGCCGCCCAGCGCAGTTCGTCCATGTCGGTGCGGGGCGGGTAGGCCAGGGCAAGCTCGCCGAGCGGCAGGCGAATGATGCGAATGCCGGCGCGATTCATGAAGTCCTGCGCCCCGCGCACGTCGATCAACTCCTGCTTGTGCTCGCGCACGAGTTGCTAAAAACGGACATCCTCGGCGTTCGTTTTTCAAGTATCATGCGTGCTACTGCTAACGCTGGCCGTTTCAGGATCAACCTGCACGCCAACTCCAATCCGCCGCACGCTCCGACGGCTGGCGTTTCAGCTTGAACTTCGAAGAATCACGAGGACCAGGAGAGAAACAATGTTGTTTCGACGACTTTCTTTCCTAGTGTTTATGCTGGCGCTTGCATCCGCGAACGCCGTGTTTGCGCAGGCGACCGCACAACTGGTCGGCATTGTTGCCGACAACACCGGGGCATCGGTTCCAGATGTGGAAATCGCCTTCGCTTCCACCGCCACCGGCGTGGAACGCAAAGTCGCCACCAATGAATCCGGCAACTACACGTTGCCGTTCCTGCCACCAGGCGAATATCGCATCACCGTACAGAAGCAGGGTTTCCAGAAGATCAGCCGGGACAACGTCCGGCTGGAGGTCAATCAGACAGCCCGCATCGATTTCGCACTGACGGTGGGCTCAGTGAGTGAGACCGTGGAAGTGGTTGGCGCTGCGCCGCTGATCGAGTCGGATTCTTCCGCCATCGGACAGGTTGTGGAGCGGAAGGCGATCGAGGATCTACCGTTGAGCGGCCGCAACTTCGTGCATTTCGCGGTGCTTGGTCCGGGCGTAGTCGGAGTTGGATTTGGGGCCAGGGGCACGATCATGAGCGGAAACCGGCCGGACGATTTGCGGCCCGGCTCGGAGCTGTTCGCCAATGGCAATCGCGAGGTTCGAATAACTTTCTGATCGACGGAACCGACAACGATGAGCGGCTGACGCTGGCCATTGCGCTGCGGCCTTCTGTGGAAGCGGTGCAGGAGTTCAAGATCCAGACGAACATGTTTGCCGCCGATCAGGGGCGCAACGCAGGCGCCACGATCAACGTGCTGACGAAGTCGGGAACGAACCAGTGGCACGGGTCGGCGTATGACTTTTTGCGCAATGACCGGCTGGATGCGAAGAACTACTTTGTGCCGGCGACGACGCGAAAGCCGCCGTTCCGGCAGAACCAGTTTGGCGCGAGCCTGGGCGGGAAGATCATTCCGAACAAGCTGTTCTTTTTCGGCAACTACGAAGGGTTCCGTCGCAGCCAGGGAAGAACGATTCTGAGCACGGTTCCGACGCTTGCGATGCGCACGGGGAACTTCGCCGATGTGCGGGACATTTTCGATCCGGCGACGACGGTGGCGGCTCCGGGAACCGCCAGCGGCTTCACGCGCATTCCGTTCGCCAACCGGCAGATTCCGAGCAGCCGGTTCGACCCGTTGATGGCGCGCATGATCCAGGCGTATCCGGCGCCGCAGACCGGGGGGCTGACCAACAACTACACGGCGGTACTGAAGGACCGCCAGCGCTGGGACCAGGGCGATGGAAGGATCGACTGGAACTGGAATGAGAAGAACACGGTGTTCGGCCGCTTCTCCCGGCAGGACACAGTGACCACGCGTCCTTCGACGTTTCCGAACAGCCGGGTGCCGGGCTTTGACCAGCCGTTGGGATTGGGGAACGAAGACACCTTTGCCGGCGACTCCACGCTGAACTCCTATCACGCCGTGTTGAGTTGGATCCGGACCATCACGCCGCGCTTCATTATGGAAGCGAAGATGGGGTACAACCGCTTCAACCGGGTGTTTCGGCAAGAAGGCGCCTCGCCGGGCGCGCAACTGGGCGAGAAACTCGGCTTCCGCGGCTCGAACCAGGGGCCGCAGTCCGACGGTGTGCCGATCATCTCGCCGGGCGGCTACTTTGGAATCGGCCAGACGCGTTCGTTGCCGATTTATCGCATCAACAACACCTTTCATCCGCGCGTCGACTTCACCAAGCTCGAGGGGCGGCACTCGATCAAGTTCGGCACGGATGCGCGGCGGCGGCAGATCACGCAATTCCAGACCAATCGCGGCAATGGCCGGTACAACTTCGCGCGCACGTTCACGGACAATCCGAACTCGGTCGCAAACACCGGAGAGACGATGGCGGCATTCCTGCTGGGGACTCCGAGCACCATCGAGCAGGACCTCACGCTCGTTTATCCTGGCTTCCGAGTGCTTAGCTCCGGCGTGCGGTAGGCTCCGGGAGGGAACTTCCGGAGTAGACAGGTCACAGGCTGTATCGGTTATGTGGGGCGAGCGACCCCGTAAAGGAGATTGGTCAGACCTGTGGCTGGACGTCATCATGAGGCGCAGGGCGACCTCGGATAGGAGTGTGGTGACCGCCGCAAAGTGTGTCTACTCCACCTGGCAGTTCCAACCACCAGGAGAGAGACATGGAAAAGCGATATTTGGGAATCGACCTGCACCGCAACCGGTTCAGTTGCTGTGTGCGGCTGGACAACGGCCGGAGGCGCTTCAGCGAATGGGCGCTGGAGCAGTTGCCGCGGTTCGTGAAGAAGTTGCGGCCCACCGACGAGGTGGCCGTGGAGGTCACGGGCAACACGCGGCTGTTCTACGAGGCGGTGGCGCCGCACGTGGCGAGAGTTGTGGTGGTGGATACAAACCAGTTCCGCGTCATCAGCCGGTCGGTGAAGAAGACCGACGAGCGGGACGCGGCGCTGCTGGCGCTGTACCTGTCGAAGGGGCTGCTGCCAGAGGTACGGATGAAGGATAAGCAGCACGGGCAACTGGCCAGCCTGACCCAGACGCGGGACACGCTGGTAAAGCTGCGCACGGCGCTGAAGAACAAGGTGAACAACATCCTGTCGGCGCGCGGGATCAATCTGCCCAAGGAAGCGCTGTCGAGTGAGAAGAAACTGGCCGAAGTGCTGAGCCTGCCTTTCGACGAGATCGTGCTTTTTGAGCTCCGGGTGATCATGGATCAGATCCGCAGCCTGAACTAGAGCATCGCGGAACTGGAGAAGAGGATCGCCGAGGAGGGCTCTAAGCTGGAGGGGCACAAGAGCCTTAGCTCGATCACGGGGATCGGCCAGATCACCGGCGCGATCCTGCTGAGCGTGATCGGCGACGTCAATGACTTTCCCGACGAGAGCCGGCTGGCGAGCTACTTCGGGATCGTGCCGCGGGTGTCGAATTCCAACGAGACTGAGCGCAGCGGCCGGATCCACAAGCGAGGTAGCAAGCTGGGGCGGACGGCTCTAGTGCAGTCGGCGCTGATTGCGGCCCACTACAGCCCCTACTTGAGGAATTTCTACGAGCGGGTGAAAGCACGCCGGGGAGCCGGGAAGGCAATCATCGCGCTGGCCCGCAAGTTTCTCGGCATCATCTACCGGACTCTGAAGAACAAGTGGGTCTTTGAAGACTTTCCGAACTTCGTTTTGGCGGAGGGCGCATGAGATTGCTCGGGGACCCACCACCGGGAATCCAGGCCTCTGGTTCCGGCTTCGCCGCCCGTTCATGCGCTGGGGATAGCAGAACGGTGCTCGGCGGCAAGGGTTCGCTTCGCCGCGGCAGACAACGCCGCGCCCTTGCCTCCTGCGCGCCGTTTTGCAGGGCCACAAATCGCGACGGGCGGCTCCGCCGGGAACCAGAGGTTCAGGAGTTTCTTCGTCTTGCGAAAGACAAGAACCAGTGTGGAGTTGACAACACATCATAGGAGGAGGAGAGCCGTCTGATGAAGAAAGCCTATCAAATCGATGAACGAAGAGCCATCGAGAAGTTCCGGTCACATCTGTTGAACGATCATGGCGCAATCCAGATGATCCTGCCGTTGGCGGAAATCGCCCAGAGGCTACGCAAGGGCGTGGGCCAGTTTCTGTTGCAGGCGCAGCTCCAGTTGGTGACGCTCATCATGGAAGATGAGGTTAATTGAATGGCCGGTCCGCGGTACGAGCACGGCGCGTCGAAGGACGTCAAGCGCGGGGGGCACGAGGAGGGATCGGTGGTGATTAATGGACAGAAGGTGCCGGCTCACCGGCCGCGCGCACGCAGCCAGGAGGGAGATGTCAAGATCGGCAGTTATGAACTGTTTCGAAGAGACGAGGAACAACAGCGGCGGATCTGGGAGGCGAGCACACGCGGACTGACCACGCGCGGCTACGGGCCGACGGTGCGCGACTCGGGATCGCCGCTTGGCCAATGCCTACGACCTTCGCAGCTACCGCGAGGCAAAGGCGGCCTTGTTGCGCATCCACGACGAAACGAATCACATCAACCCGAGTGCCGCCCGTAGCCTGGAGGAGGGCTTGGAAGGGAGCCATATGCCCCTCCGTCAGGAAGTGGCGGTTCGCAGAGCATAACGATCAGTCCCACGAGTTACGGAGCAACGATCACGGATTGCTTTTATTTATGTAGCGAGATCTGCCGCACTGGGGGCAGTTGCTCGAGTGGTGCCACTCAAACCATCTCCGCCGGCTGATATCATGTTTTTCAGAAACCTATCACGTGGACCTGCCAGCGGTGTCACTGTTCCGGATCCTGAGCAACGGCTCTGCGAAACAAGGAGGCTCTCCATGCATTGTCAAATCGGCAAACGGCCAGCTCCCGTATCGCGAGTCTGGACGCTGGCTGCTGTTGCTAGTTTAGGCTGCTTTGCAAACGGGTGGCTGTTTGGGTTCGGCGAGAGTACGTCCGTCTTGAACGTTTCTGTAGAAGAGTACATCCTTGACGAGGCGGAGATGCAGGAAGCTCTCGGCATTCTAAGAGGAAAAGATCCAAAGCGTATTCTGATCGGCTTCGAGACGATCAAGGATCGTCCGAAGTCTCAACCGGTGCTTATCAGGGGTCTGCATCTGCGAAATCAGACCGTGGGGCAGATTTTGCAGCGGTTGTGTAGCGAAGATCCCCGATATGCGTTTGAGGTGATGAGCGATCCTCGAATCGTAAACGTGTATTTGACGAGCGCCAGGAGCGACCCTCGGAATTTGCTCCATGTGCGCGTTTCGAGGTTCGATGTAGACGGATACATTCGCCCTCAGACGCTGGTTGTGTCGATTGACAGATATGCGCCCGAACTGCGTGATTATCTGAACGAGAAGCGCAGGGAGCACTGGGCACGAACGGGCCCGCCCGGTGCGTTCCCCGGATCAGTGCTTTCTGGAGATGCGCCGGCGCCCAAGGTCAGCATTCATTTGCGGGACCTGACAATCCGGGAGATCCTCAACGCCATCGTGCTTTACACTTCTGATCATCGGGACGCTCTCGGCTTCTCTTTCCCGCTGAGTTGGAAGTATGAGTTTATTGTGGACCCGGCGGCTCCCACAGGCCTCGGGGGGCAGCCGAAGTGGGACATTTTCTGATCTGACGCATTTCGGACAACTCGCTGTGTGCTGTGAAGCTGCGGAGCATCTAGGAGGCGAAATGGCACCTAGGCCTGCACGACCAGGAAGGGGATCCTCGGTCTCAACGATTCAGGCCAGTGTTCGCTCAATTTGCGCGTGTAGATGGCGCAACGGACCGGCTTCGGCGCGCCGTTCGAGTTATTCCCGTTCGCCATGCTTCGCTCCGGGCCGGTGGCCAAGGTTGAAAAAGGCAAACCCGTTCCAGCGCGTGCCCGTAGCCTCGGTGACCGCGCGGCTCAGCGAGGTGTAGATCCTGCCGTTGCATTCGAACCCGCCATCCGGGCGGACGTGGACAATGACGTCCTTGCCTTGATAGCGGCGTGCCGGGCAACGGCAACCGTGGGTCGAGCGACGGCTTCAGGCGCGTTTCCGTGGTCCGGCCTTCGTTGTCCGGATCGCGCAGGAAGTTCTTGGGCGCCCGGATGCGGAGATCGGCGTCGTCCGCGATCTCGAGCGCGCGGCGGCGGGCGCGCTCGGAGAGGCCGCCCCACGCATTCGCCTGGATGCGCCAGGCGATGCGGCGGAACAGGAACTGCTTGTGATTGGATCGGGACACCTCGCCGAAGACCTCGCGGTACTTCTCTTTGAGCTGCGCCGTGGTCAGGTTGCGGAGGGCCTCGATCTCCTCACGGATTTGGGTTTCTGTCTTCATGGCGTCAAGGGCGCAGTCACATGAGGGCTCTCTGTCTCTGGGAAGTCAACAGGCGTGGGAAAAAGCAGCCGCACCAGTGCATCGCCCAGGATGGCGGCGACCTCGCGGATGGCGTGATCGAGCGCGGCGTCATGATCGCCCATGAGCGGTCTCCTTGCCCGCGCAGCCCGAAGGCAAGCTGCGCGGTTCAGAAAGGACCACCCACGACGATCTCTGCTGCGCGGTCGAAGCGCCGCCTGGTGGATGGGATCAACGCGGCGTGTTGCCGCGCCTGTTAACTATATTCGCCGTCCGGTTACGGAACGTCCGGCCTGGGGTTGGACAACCCCCGCGATGCTGTTAAGCAATTCCTGGCTTGGGCCCGGAGATGGGTAGAAAACGGTCTCCGGTGAACGTTGCGGGGGCGCAGACCGGCGCGCCAAGCCGGACACGCGGCGAAAACCAGAGACGCGGATCTGCCGAAAACACGGCCAGTTGCTGAGTTGCGAACGGAGTTAGACGTTGACGGGTGGGCCGGGATCGTTGCGGGAAAAGGGTTTGGCGGGCGAAGGCGGAGCTCAGATCATGGTCAACCGCAACCAAACGTGCCCGGCGGGCACAAGGACTGTACGCTTTGGTTCCAGCCGCCACCAGACAGGCGGCGTGGCCGGAGCGACAACGTGAGTATTTGCACCGTCTTGGCCAGATTCCAGGTTTGGCAGCCCGCGTGCCCCCATATGTGTGCACACAGAAGTGCCAACCAAAAAGGAGAGACGCTCGATGTTCTCAAGAATCCGCACGATC
>CALDSU010000020.1 GCA_937924525.1 uncultured Bryobacteraceae bacterium | reverse complement strand
TACGTGCAAGACTTGGAGTGCCGCTTGGGACGGGTGCTGCATCCCAAGCCGGGCGGCAGACCACCGAAAGCGTCCACGGGGCAACCAGCGACTTGACCCGCGGCGAAAAACATCCGAAACGTTCCGTCTGTCCCCACTTTTCCTCATCCGCGCCATTCGCGTGCGGTGCGAATCATGGTCCGGAGGTTCTCCGGGGGCGTTTCGGCCGGGATGGCGCAGCCGGCGTTCAAAATGAATTTCGGGTTGCCGGCGAACACGGCCAGCAGCTCGCGCGTGGCGGACTCGACCTGCGCCGTGCTGCCGTGCGCCAGCACTCCGGTTGGGTCGAGATTACCGATGAACACCGCCCGCCCGGCCAGGACGCGCCGCGCCAGGCGCACGTCCGTTTTGTAGTCGAGTTCCAGGGCCTCCGCGCCGGTACGCACCATGTCTTCCAGAATGTGATCGGTCTTGCCGCAGATGTGCAGCGCGTAGGGCAAGCCGCAAGCGTGCGCCTCAGCGGCGATCCGCGCTTCCGAAGGCCATGCCCACTGGCGGTACAGGCCGGGCGAAATCAGGTCCGGTCCGGCGGGACTGTCGCCGTTGGAAACCATGTGGACGCCGGTGGCGGCCATCAGCCGGACGAACTGGGCCGTGGCCAGGGTGCAATAGTCCAGCAGGCGCAGGATGCGCGGGTGATTTTCCTCCTGGGTCAGGTCGATCATCCAGTTCTCGAGCGAGCGCATGGCGGCGGCCAGCGAGAAGGGATCCTGGTCGCAGTTGCCGCGGATGAAGTACGCGCCGCCGCCTTGGCGCACCAGGATGCGTGCGGCTTCCAGCCACACCTGGACTCCCCAGTAGGCGGCCACCTTCGGCGGCTCGAGCTCGTCCACCTGCTCGAGCCGCTGGAGCCGCGGACCGCGCAGTCCCGCCGGCTGGTCGTCGGGGAAGTCGATCGGCGCCCCTACCGCGCCCGCCAGGGTGGAAGTGTCGATGTCCAGGACGATGCCGTCATGGCCGTAGGTTTCCACCGCTTGCAGGAAAACGCGCGCGACGGCCTCCGGGTCGCGGCGGTAAACGCCCATGGAAACGCCGGCCTCGCGCGCCGCCATCAGGAAGTTGTGGAGCATCACCGGCACGCGGTCAGGCGGTTCGCCCGCCAGCGCGGCCGCGATACGCTGGTAGCCGTTCATGCTATCCGGGAGCCTACCACGCGCGGCCTCCGGAGGCGAGCCCCGCATGGGCTGATACGATGGGGTTCAGGAGGTGTCATGCCGCTTCGCATCACGCGCCGCGACCTGCTTGGTCAGGCGGGCGCGGCCTTTCTGGCGGGCGCTGCTTCCGCCGCCCCCGCCGTCCAGTGGCGTAACCGGCAAACGTCGATGGCCTACCGCCGCCTGGGCCGGACTGGCCTGATGATTTCCGAGGTGGTCAGCGGCGGCGACCCGATCCGTTCGGACAATTGGCAACACCTCGAGCTAGGCCTCGAAATGGGCCTCAACTACCTGGACATGGCCCCGGGGTACGGCAACGGCGACTGCGAGGTGGCGTATGGCAAACTCCTAGGTGGGTCTTCCGCCAAGCGGGAGAAGGTCTTTCTGACCACCAAGATCAGCGGCCTCACCGCTCTCCGCAACCGGTTGTACAAGGAGATCTTCGACGGCTTGCCCGGCGCGCGGCAGGAGGCGTTGCGCCAGCGCGCGGCCGAACTGGTCCGCGAGCGCGGCATCGCCAAGCCCGGGTATCTGTTCGAGTACTTTCCCGGCCAGCGCGGCCAGATCGCGCCCTCGTACCTGTCCATCGCCATGCAGCCGGAGTATGCACACAAGGTGGATGGCAGCGCTCGGTTCCGCGAGTTCATCGTGAAATCCGTCGAAGGCAGCTTGCAGCGAATCGGCACGGACTACTTCGATATTGTCATGTGTCCGCATGGGGCGCTGGCGCCGGAGGAACTCGACATGTCGGAGATTATTGAGACGTTCCGCCGCCTCCAGCAGCAAGGTAAAGTGCGGTTTCTCGGGGTGACCTCCCACACCGACCCGGCCGGAGTGCTACGGCGCGCCGCCGCTCTAGGGCACTACGACTGCGCCATGATTGCATACAACGTGATCAACGGCGGGTACCTGGAACATGCGATTCAGGAAGCTGTTGCGCGCGGCATGGGCGTCATCGCGATGAAGGTGGCCATGCCGGTGGCGACGCACCACAAGTCCCTCCAGCCGATCCCGCAGTGGCGGATTGACAAGCTGAACCGCTTGGTTCCCGGCGGCGAGAAACCTCCGCTCAAGGCTTACACCTGGGTGTTACAGAACCCGAATGTGACCGCCGTCATTTCGAATCTGTGGGATGCGACGTTCGTGCGGGAAAATCTGTCGGTCGCGGGCCGGAAGGTCGAACTCCAGCCGGCGTGATCGCGGTCAGTCCGCCGCCTCCGGAGCGCCGGCGGGAGCTTCGGCTTCCCCGGCCTCTTCCTGGGGAGCGGGGCCGGGCGCTGCTTCCTTCGGTTCCGCCGCCCGCTCCACCACGATCTGGAAATTCGACGCCAGCGCGGCCAATCCTCCGACGGCCGCCAGAATCGGCGCGGCGATCACTCCCACCGCCGCGATGGTCAGCGGGATCTCCAGGAAGGTGTTGCCCTTCTCGTCCCGCAGGATAATCCGGCGGACGTTGCCTTCGTGGATCAGTTCGGAAACCTTATCCGCCAGCTCCTTACCCCGGACTTTGCACTCGTCGAACGTGGCTTGCAAACGCGACATGTTCCGCCTCCGCCCAGATATACGGAATTCCTTACCGGCTGGTTCATGAAACCTAGGGACAGACGGAACGTTTCGGAGATTTTTTCCTGCGTCGGCGCACTTCTTGGGTGAATGGCACGCTTCCCCCGAGTGGTGGCGGTGGGCTTCCCGCACCATCTGACGCAGCGCGGCAACCGGCGCCAGGACATTTTCGAG
>CALDSU010000019.1 GCA_937924525.1 uncultured Bryobacteraceae bacterium | reverse complement strand
TACGTGCAAGACTTGGAGTGCCGCTTGGGACGGGTGCTGCATCCCAAGCCGGGCGGCAGACCACCGAAAGCGTCCACGGGGCAACCAGCGACTTGACCCGCGGCGAAAAACATCCGAAACGTTCCGTCTGTCCCCACTTTTTTACTTTTTTTTGTTGACAAACGGATAACAAGGATATAAATTATCTGCATTATCAGAGTTTTGGAACACGACCTGTGATCGGGAAAACCTCAACCTCCGCAATTCGAGCGTTACTCCTTTTAGCACAACAGGATCCGAAGACCTGTTGGTCGCCGCGGCGTTTGGCGGAGACGCTGGGCGAGTCTCCCACGTACTTGGCCAAGGTCGTACGCCACCTCGTGAGGCAGCGCATTCTCGAAGCTGAAAAGGGGGTAAAGGGGGGAGTGAGACTGATTCAGGAGCCGAGCCAAGTCACACTCCTCTCGGTGGTGGAGGCATGTCAAGGGCCGATCCTGGGCGATTACTGCCGTTCTTCCCGTCCCAGTCCGGAGGTGTGCAATTTCCATCGCGCCGCCCTCGAGCTGCATGAAGCCATCCGGAGTGTCCTAGGGCGCTGGACTCTGGCGGACCTGCTGGAGCGCCCGCACGCCTCCGCCGAAGTGACGGGGGGCGTGCCGTGCCTGATGCTGCGCGGACAGCACCCGATCTCCGCGGCGCAACCCGCGGTGATGCGGATCCCGGAGCACCTATGACCCCGCTGCGCGTCGCCGTGCCGGATGAGGCCTACCACCGGAATTTGATTTCCTGCCAGGTGGCCTGCCCCGTGCACACCGACGCGCGCGGCTACGTGCGCGCCATCGCCGAGGGGCGCTTCGAGGACGCTTATCTGATCGCGCGCGGCCCGAATCCGTTCGCTTCCATTTGTGGGAGGGTCTGCGGCGCGCCCTGCGAGACGGCCTGCCGGCGCGGCGCGGTGCCGCGTGTGGACGATGACGGGGCGTTCGTGGGCACGGACCGGCCGATCGCCATCCGCGCGCTGAAGCGCTTCGTCTGCGAGCGGTACGGGCCCGAAGCCTGCGGCGCCGGGAGCGTCCTCAAACGAGTGGAAAACTTCGGTCCGCCGGTGGCGGCGAACGCCGAAGAGATGGCGGCCCTGTTGCGGGCGACGATGGACGGCCGGGTTCCCCGGGCAAACGGCGAACCGGTCGCGATCATCGGCGCGGGTCCCGCCGGGCTGTCCGCCGCGCATGATCTGGCCCTGCTGGGATGCCGGCCGGTGGTGTTTGAGACCGAACCCATTCCCGCGGGGATGCTGGCGGTCGGCGTTCCCGCCTACCGGTTGCCGCGCCAGGTAATCGAACGGGAAGTAGACGTCATTCGCGCTTTGGGCGTCGAAATCCGGTGCGGCGTATCGGTGGGCCGCGACGTGTCGTTCGCCACGCTCCGCCGCGAGTTCGCCGCGGTGGTGATCGCGGTGGGCGCCAAGTCGTCCCGGAGCCTGGGCCTTCCGGGCGAACATGGGCCGGGCGTGCTGGGCGGAGTCGACCTTTTGCGCGCCGTGTCGCTGGGCGAACCGGTGGCGGTGGGGCGCGAGGTGGTGGTGATCGGCGGCGGCAACGTCGCCTATGACGTCGCCCGCAGCGTGTTGCGCCAGATCGCCTATGACACCGCGCGCACCGCCGCCCGCCTGCCCGGCACGGCCAAGGTCAGGCTGGTTGCGCTCGAGGGCCTGGAAGAGATGCCCGCGGACACCTGGGAAATCCTGGAAGGCGACGAAGAGGGCATTGAGCGCCTGAACGGCTGGGGACCGCTGGCCATTGAACGTGACAAAACCGGGGCCGTCCGGGCGGTACGTTTCCGCAAGTGTCTCCGGGTGTACGACGAGAACCGCCGTTTTTCGCCCATCTACGAGGACCGCGAACAGATCACGGTGCCTTGCGATTCGGTCATGCTCGCGGTAGGCCAGTCGCCCCAACTCGCGTTTCTGGAGGATGGCGGAACCGACATCGAACAATTCCGTCCGGGCTGGCCGAAAGCCGACCCGGTGACGCTGGCGACGACAGCGCCGGGCGTTTTTGTCGCGGGCGACCTGGCCCATGGCACCCGTCTGCTGATCGACGCCGTGGCATCCGGCAAGGCGGCGGCGCGCTCGGTCTATCAATACCTGACCGGACGAACGCTCACCAGCCATGCGGTCACGGCGCATCTGGTGCAACCCCGCTACCAGCGAGAGCGCGGCTATGAAGCAATCGGCCGCACCGCGGTCCCGGTGGCGCGCCCGGATGAACGCCTGCACCGGCCCGACGCGCTCGTCGAAACCGGCTACACCGCCGAGCTGGCGATGCGGGAAGCCTCGCGTTGCCTGGATTGCGGCGTAACGCCCGTGTTCGACGGTTCCCGATGCGTCCTGTGCGGCGGATGCGCCGATGTCTGCCCGACGCTTTGTCTCAAGCTGACGCCGCTCAGTGAAATCGCCCAGACCGAGGAAATGCGCGCCGCGGTCGCCGCGACCCTGGGCGCGGACGAGGACCTCTCGCAACATTCCGCCATCCTGAAGGACGAAGACCGGTGCATCCGCTGCGCCGCGTGCGCCATGCGCTGTCCGGTGGACGCCATCACGATGGAACGCGTCGCGTACACCACCACCTGGAGTGCCCAATGACGACTACGCCGAAAACGCCCCGTTCGCGCCTTGACCCGGATCCGGTCCCGCGCCGGGATTGGCTGGGTCTCGCCTCATTGTGGACCACGGGCGCCGCCCTGCTGTTCGGGCTCGCCGGCATGTTGAAACTGCCGAAGGCCGCCGTGCTGGCGTCGCCCTCGAAGAAGTTCCGGGTCGCGCTGCCGGAGACTCTCCCGGCGGGAGAGCCGTTTCTTCCGCCGGGCCGCGCGGTGGCCATCTTCAAGGACGCGGAGGGGGCGTACGCCATTTCGACCATCTGCACGCACCTTGGTTGCGTCGTAAAGCCGCATGCCGAGGGGTTTGAATGCCCCTGCCACGGCTCGCGCTTTGCGGCCAGCGGCGAAGTCGCCAAAGGACCGGCGCCGCGGCCGCTGCCTTGGCTCAAGGTGAGTCTGAGCGGCGGCGTGGTGACCGTAGACGAAGGGACCGAGGTCCCGCACGGAACCAAGGTGGCGTCATGACCCCCGTAGCCAGCGGACCCGAAAAGAAAGACGCGCTTCAGGAGTTTAAGAACAGCCTGAAGGCGGCGCCGCGACACGTCCTCGAGACGGCGTTCCGTACCGGCCCGCCCACCACGGACCGCACCCGCTCGACGTTCGTCTTCGGCAACGTGTTCCTGCACCTGCACGCGGTGCGGACCCACCTGTGGAGTTTGCGGTGGTCTGCCACCATGGGCCTCGGCATCATGAGCGTTTCGGCCTTCCTCATCGCTCTGGTGACCGGCGTGATGCTGATGTTTTACTACAAGCCCTTTCCGGACGCGGCCTACCTGTCAATGAAGGATATCCACTTCGTGGTGCCGACCGGCCGGCTGATCCGCAACCTTCACCGCTGGTCGGCGAACGTGATGGTGATCGCGGTGATCCTGCACATGGCGCGGACATTTTACACCGCGGCGTACCGGCGGCCCCGGGAGTACAACTGGCTGATCGGCATCGGCCTGCTGGTGGTGACGCTGGGCCTCTCGTTCACCGGGTACCTGCTGCCCTGGGATCAACTCGCCTACTGGGCCATCACCATCGGCGCCAACATCGCCCAGTCTCCCCGCGAAGTCACCGACGCCTTGAACCTGACCGAGCACTTCGATCCAGGAGGGCTCCAGCGCCTGCTGCTGCTGGGTTCCGACCAGGTGGGCGAGGAGGCGTTGATCCGCTTCTACCTGCTGCACGTGATGATTCTGCCCCTGGCCATCGCGGCCCTGATGGCGGTGCACTTCTGGCGCATCCGCAAGGACGGCGGCTTGGTGCGGCCGGCGGACGCCGACGAGCAACTGGCGCGGCAACGGCGCGACGAGACCTACCCGGTCTTCACCGAAGCGCCGGTGAAGACGTACCACCTGGCGGCGATCGTGCGGGGCCGCACGGCGAATGTAGGACGCGGACCGGAGAACACCGTGCCTTCCATGCCCCACCTGTTCTACGCGGAACTCGGGGTGCTGATGGTGACGCTCCTCGTCTGCCTGGCGTTGTCGCTCCTCTCCGACGCCCCGCTCAAGGAACTGGCGAATCCGAACGTGCCGGAGAACCCGGCCAAGGCGCCCTGGTATTTCCTCGGACTCCAGGAGATGGTCTCCTTCAGCGCTTTCATCGGCGGAATCGGCGTCCCGGTCATTGTATTGCTGGGGTTGGCGCTGATTCCGTACCTGGACCGGGAAACCGAGGGCACGGGCAAGTGGTTCGGCGGACCCGGCGGCTGGCCGCTGGTCCGTCTCTCCCTGGCATTCGGGCTGGCCGCGCCGATTTTGCTCGAGGCCTTCGCCATTCGCTTCGGCTGGCTGCGCGAGTGGTTTCCGCATATTCCGCAACTGATCGTCACCGCGATCAACCCCGCCACCATTCTGACCGCGGTCTACGCCCTTTATTCCCTCTGGAGCATCCGCCGCTACCAGTCCGTCCGCGCCGGGGCGCTGGCGCTGTTTACCTGTTTCCTCTGCGGGTTCGTCGTGCTGACGGTCATCGGCACGTACTTCCGCGGTCCCAACTGGGAGTTCTACTGGTCCCCGGCCGACTGGCCGAAGCACTGAAGCCATGAAGAAGAACAAGTGCCTCCTGCTTCTCTCCAGCGCCGCGGTGCTGCTGCTGTTGGTATGGGCGGCGGTAGAGGAAAACTTCCTGAAAGAGTGGCGCCGTATTCAGGCGGAGGGGCGTGGCGAGGAAGGTCCCGTTGCCGTGCAGTTGCGCCAAGTGGTAAATCCGCACCTGGGCAAGGCCGACCGGTGCGTGTCGTGCCACGTTTCCATGGGCCCGGGCGAGCAGGGCGTCGCGGGCGCCAAAATTCTGGTCCCGCACCGCGCGGTCGTGCACGATCCTGCCGAGTATGGCTGCACGGTGTGTCACGGCGGGCAGGGACAGGCTACCGAGAAAGCGGACGCCCATGGCGACGTTCCCTTCTGGCCGGAGCCGATGTTGCCCAAAGAAATGTCTGAGGCTGGCTGCGGGACTTGCCATGTCCCGTTGGACGTGCCGGGCCAAGCGCAACTTCAGGCTGCCGCGCGCGCCTTCGAGCGGTTGGACTGCTACGCCTGCCATCGCGTCGACGGCAAGGGGGGCACCGTCCGTCCTGATCAGGGGGGCATGGAAGGGCCCGATTTGTCGCGTGCGGGCCTGGCGGGCTTCGATCGGGACTGGTACGCCAAACACCTGGGCAAAGCGAACTCCGCCGCCACAGGCCCCTGGAAGACCTTCCGGCCGGTCTCCGAGAGCGACCTTGCGCAAGTCGCCCTGTTTTTGCGGACGCGCATGGCCGCGCCGCGCCTGGTGGCGGCCAAGAGCACGTTTCTCTCCGCAGGCTGCCTGGGCTGCCACAAAGTGAGCGGCGTGGGCGGAGATGACGGGCCGGAGCTGACGCTGGCAGGCTTCAAAGATCCGGGACAGGTCAGCTTCGAACAGGTCCCCGGACCGCGCAGGATGAAGAACTGGATGGCGGAACATTTCCGGGCGCCGGCCTCGGTGGTGGTGGGCTCCCAAATGCCACCCGCGCCGCTGGCGGAGAACGAGATCGAGCAGCTCACCTTGTATACGCTGTCACTCCGGCGCAAGGAACTGCGCGACATCTACCTGCCAAAGGACCGGATCCGGGCCGTCAAATTTGGCGAGCGGGAGTTCGCCTCCGACGGCGCCACTCTGTACGGCGCGTTTTGCGCGGGCTGTCACGGGCAGGACGGTCAGGGGCGGCGCTTGCCGGGCCTGGTGTCGTTCCCCTCCCTCGCGAATCCGGATTTCCTCGCCATCGCTCCGGACAGCTTGCTGACCAGGACGGTGGAACAAGGGCGCCCCGGCCGGCGGATGCCCGGCTGGCTGAAGGCGGACGGGCTGCGGCCGGAAGAGATCCAGGCCGTGGTCGCGCATGTTCGGTCACTGGGCGGGGGAACGCTACCCCCGTCGGATCCGCGTCCGGCGCGCTGGGTAGCCGGGGACGCGGCGCTCGGCCGGCGCATCTTCGAGTCCGCGTGCGCGGGGTGTCACGGCCCGCAGGGCAAAGGCGGCGAAGGACCCGCCCTGAACAACCAGGTGCTGCAGGAATCGGCGACCGACAGTTTCCTGGTGGAGACCATCAGCCGCGGCCGGCGCGGCACCGCCATGGCGGGTTTTGAGGAACCTTCGCCCGTGCGCCCGGCGCTCAGCCGCGCCGACATTGAGTCCGTGGTCGCCTATCTACGTTCCCTCCCGGGAGGAAAGTCATGAACACACCCATCGAGCGCCGCGATTTTCTCGGCCTCCTCACCGCGGCCGGCTTCGGCGGGCTGGTGGCGTCCACGCGGGACGCCTGGGGCCTGGAGGCGATCCAGAACCCGCTGGCGGCCTATCCCGAACGCGGGTGGGAGCGGGTTTACCGCGATCTGTGGAAACACGATTCCGTCTTCACGTTCACCTGCGCGCCCAACGATACGCACAACTGCATCCTGAACGCCTACGTACGCAACGGCGTGGTGGTGCGAATCGGCCCATCGATGAAGTACGGCGAGGCTACGGACCTGCTGGGCAACAAGGTGACCCACCGCTGGGACCCGCGCATCTGTCAGAAAGGCCTCGCGCTCACCCGGCGCTTCTACGGCGACCGGCGTGTGATGGGCTGCCTGATCCGCAAGGGGTTCAAGGAGTGGCACGACGCCGGATTCCCGCGCGAGCGCGACGGCCTGCCGCCGAAGAAATACTATCAGCGCGGGCGCGATGAATGGCTGCGCCTCACCCACGACGAGGGCGCCAAGATCGCCGCCGCGGTGCTGAAGAATATCGCCGAGACCTATAGCGGCGAGGAAGGCAAGCGGCGCCTGAAAGCGCAGCACTACGACGACGTCTGCATCGAGGCCACCGAAGGCGCGGGCGTGCGGACCATGAAGTTCCGCGGCGGCATGCCTCTGCTCGGCATTACGCGCGTATTTGGACTGTATCGCCTGGCCAACTCCCTGGCGCTGCTGGACGCCAAAGTGCGTAATGTGGGTCCGGACCAGGCGCTCGGCGCCAAGGGATTCGACAACTACTCCTGGCACACCGATCTGCCGCCCGGGCATCCGATGGTTTCCGGCCAACAGACGGTCGAGTTCGACCTGCACGCCGTCGATCACTGCAAGACGGTGGTGGTGTGGGGCATGAACTGGATCACCACCAAGATGCCCGACGCGCACTGGCTGAGCGAGGCGCGGCTGAAGGGCGTCAAGGTGATCGTGATCGCGTGCGAATACTCGGCCACCTCCTCCAAGGGCGACGACGCCCTCATCGTCCGTCCGGGCACGACGCCGGCGCTGGCCCTGGGACTGGCCAACGTCATCCTGCGCGAAAAGCTCTACGACGCGCAGTACGTGAACCAGTGGACCGACCTGCCGGTGCTGGTGCGGATGGACACGCTGAAGCACCTGCGCGCCCAGGAGGTTTTCGGGGGCGAACTGGCGCAACTGAAGAACACGGAGGTGCTCGGCCAGGGCGACCGGGAACCGCCTCCGGTGCGGCAGACCAAGTCCGTGGTGGCCGGGGAAATGCGCGCCGAGTGGGGCGACTACGTCTGGTGGGATCGCGCGGCGAACGCGCCGAAGCCGCTCACCCGCGACATGGTCGGCAAGCATTCCAACGTGCAAGACCCCCTGCTGGACGGCGCCGTGGAAGTGACCCTGGCCAGCGGCGCAAAGGTCCGTTGCCGGCCCGTGTTCGACCTGGTGCGCGAGTACGCCGCGCACTTCGACCCCAAAACTACGGAGGAAATCACCTGGGCGCCGGCCGCCGCGGTCGAGTCTCTGGCGCGCCACCTGGCCAAGGAACCGGGCACCACCTTGTTTGCCGTGGGCATGGGGCCGAACCAGTTCTTCAATAGCGACAACAAAGACCGTGACACGTTGCTGCTGGCCGCGCTCACCGGCAACATCGGCAAAATCGGCGGCAACCTCGGCTCCTACGCCGGCAACTACCGCGTGGCGCTGTTCAACGGCGCGCCGCAGTGGATCAACGAGAATCCCTTCGATATCGAACTCGACCCGGGCAAGCCGGCGCGGATCCGGCAGTACTGGAAGCCGGAATCGGCGCACTACTACAACCATGAAGACCATCCCCTGCGCGTGGGCAATAAGCTGCTGACGGGCAAGACGCACATTCCTACGCCGACCAAGTCGATGTGGTTCGCCAACGCGAACTCGATTCTCGGCAATGTGAAATGGCACTTCAACACGGTAATCAACGTCCTGCCCCGCATCGAGATGATCGCCGTCAACGAATGGTGGTGGAGCGCCTCCTGCGAATGGGCGGACCTTGTGTTCGGCGTCGACGCCTGGTTTGAACTCAAGCACCCGGACATGACCGCCTCGGTGACCAATCCATTCCTGGTGGTGTTCCCGCGCACGCCGATGAAGCGCGCCTTCCAAACCATGGGCGACATCGAAGTGGAGGCGCTGGTGAGCGAAAAACTGGCCGAACTCACCGGCGACGGGCGCTTTGCCGATTACTGGAAGTTCGTCCGCGAATCCCGCACGGATGTCCATTTGCAGCGCATCCTGGACCACTCGACGAATACGAAGGGCTACCGCTTTACCGAACTCGAGGAAAAAGCCAAGCGGGGCATCCCGGCGCTGATGAACAGCCGCACCTCGCCGAAGGCGGTGGGCTACGACCAGGTGACCGATTCGATTCCCTGGTACACCAAGAGCGGCCGGCTCGAGTTCTACCGCGAGGAAGACGAGTTCATCGCCGCGGGCGAGAACCTGCCCGTGCACCGCGAGCCCGTGGATTCGACGTTCTATGAGCCCAACATCATCGTCTCGCCCAGGCACGAGGCCCTGCGGCCCGACGGACCCGAGCAATACGGCGTGAAGCGCGATGACCTGTCGTGCGAAACCCGCTGCGGGCGGAACGTGGTTCTGCCCTGGGGGGAAGCCAGGAAAACGAAACACCCGCTGATGAAGGACGGCTTCAAGTTTATTTTCCATACGCCGAAGTACCGGCACGGGTCGCACACCACGCCCATCGACACCGACATGGTCGCCGTGCTGTTCGGCCCGTTCGGCGACCTCTACCGGCATGACAAGCGCAGCCCGTTCGTGACCGAGGGCTACGTCGACATCAATCCTTCCGACGCCAAAGAACTGGGGGTCGAGGACGGAGATTACGTCTGGATCGATCCTGATCCGGAGGACCGGCCGTTCCGCGGCTGGCAGCAGGACAGGAAGAACATGGAGTTCGCGCGCCTGCTCTGCCGCGCCCGCTACTATCCGGGCACGCCGCGGGGCGTGACGCGCATGTGGTTCAACATGTACACGGCCACGCCCGGGTCGGTGGAGGGACTCAAGTCCCGCGCCGACGGCCTGGCGAAGAATCCGCGGACGGGCTATCAGGCGATGTTCCGCTCCGGGTCGCACCAATCGGCCACCCGAGGCTGGCTGAAGCCGACTTGGATGACGGATTCACTGGTGCACAAAACGATGTTCGGGCAGGGGATTCGCAAGGGCTTCGAGCCGGACATTCACTGTCCCACCGGCGCACCGCGCGAGGCCTTCGTGAAAATCTCGAAGGCCGAACCCGGCGGCCTCGAGCGCAAGGGGCTGTGGCGGCCGGCGGCCCTCGGCATCCGTCCCAGGTACGAATCCGCGGCGATGCAGCGCTACCTGGCAGGCGGCTTCTACAAACAGGAAAAGGAGAAAGCGTAATGGCGCGCGTGTATAACTGGCAACTGGGCCGCGAGATGGCGTACTGGTATCCGGAGGCCCGCCCGCGGCGGCAGTTCGCCGCCGTCTTCGACACCAACAAGTGCATCGCGTGCCAGACCTGCACCCTGGCCTGCAAAACCACCTGGACCTCCGGCAAGGGCCAGGAGTACATGCTCTGGAACAACGTCGAGACCAAACCCTACGGTTCTTATCCCTTGGCGTATGACCTGAGGCTGCTCGAGATGCTGAACGGCCAGCAGTGGAACGGCAGCCGTTACACCGGACAGACCATCTTCGAGTCGGCCCCGGCGGGTGAGCGCGTGCTCGGCTGGCGCCCCGAAGAGCAGGACTTCGCTTACCCGAACGTCGGCGAAGACGACTGCGCCGGGGAGGTGGACGGCGGCAAGTATCTGTCGCTGCCGCACCTGAACTGGTTTTTCTACCTGGCGCGAATCTGCAACCACTGTACCTATCCGGCGTGTTTGGCCTCCTGCCCGCGCGGGTCGATCTACAAGCGCCCCGAGGACGGTATTGTGCTGGTCGACCAGGGACGATGCCGGGGGTACCAGGAGTGTGTCAAGGGCTGCCCGTACAAGAAGGTTTTCTTCAACCCGCTGACCGGCACGTCGGAGAAATGCATCGCCTGTTTTCCCAAAATTGAGCAGGGCATCCAACCCCAGTGCTTCGTCAACTGCATCGGCAAGATCCGCCTGGCGGGGTGGATTTCGAAGCCCGAGCAGGCGCGCGCCGACAACCCGATGGATTACCTGGTGCACATCAAGAAGGTCGCTCTGCCGCTGTTTCCGCAGTTCGGCCTCGAGCCGAACGTTTATTACATCCCGCCGATTCACGCGCCGGTTTCGTTCAACCAGCAGCTGTTTGGGCCGGGCGCGGGGGAGGCGATGAAGACCTACCGGAACGCCATGCACGACCCCGACCTGGCCAGCCTGTTGTGCCTGTTCGGCTCCACCGAGCTGGTGGTGCCGCGCTTCCGCCGGCAGGGCGACCTGGCGATCGGGAGCGATGAGAAGGGCGCCGAAATCGTACGGGTGCCGTTGCGCGAGCCGGTGCACGTGCGTCCGGCGTTCGACGCCAAAAACCAACTGGTCCGGATCAACTGCCCGTAAGGAGCCCCCCATGAGACACACGGTTCTGATTGCTCTGCTACTGGCCGGCGGTTGCGCCCGCGCCCCGAAGCCCGTCAGCGAAGTCGTCGCGGTGAGCGCGATCCGCCTCCCGGCGTCGCCCGCCGACGCCGCCTGGGACCGCGCGCCCGAGCACATCGCCAGGATGGTCCCGCAGGACCTGGTGGAGCCGCGCCTGCTGACGCCCTCCACCCCGGAAGTGCGCGTCCGCGCGTTGACCGACGGCGCGGAGATCTGCTTCCGGCTCGAGTGGGAGGACGCGACCAGGAGCGACACGCCGGGTCCCTCCAAAATGGCCGACGCCTGCGCCGTCCAGATTCCCGAAAAAATCGAAAAAGACCTGCCCGAACCACAAATGGGCCAGGACGGCAAACGGGTCCAGGTAACCTACTGGCGCGCCGACTGGCAGGCCACCGTGGACGGGCGGGGCGACACGATTCGAGACCTGTACCCGAACGCGTCGATCGACCACTATCCCTACGACGCGAAGACGATCGAAGGCGGCGACCGCGCCCGCCAGGAGATGGCCTTGCGCTACGCGCCGGCGCGGGCGCTCGGCAATCTCCGCGCCGGTCCTCGCAGCCAGCCCGTGGAAGACCTGATCGCCACGGGTCCCGGCACGCTGTCGCCGGGCCCCTCGCTCGGCGCCAAGGGCAAGGGCGTCTACGGCAGGCAGCGCTGGTCCGTGCTGATCAGCCGCAAGCTGCCCGACGGGTTGGGAGTCAACCAGCGGACGCATGTCGCGCTCGCCGTATGGGAGGGCTCGCAGCACGAGACGGGCGCCCGCAAGATGCGCACCGGCTGGATACCCCTGGTGCGGCGGGGAGAATGAACATGAGCGCGGACACCCTCCATCCCGAGGTGAGGGCGCTCCTGCGCGAGGCCGCGGAGTGGCGCCTGTTGGGGCTGCTGTTCGAATATCCGTCCGAGCCATGGCGGGAGCGCCTGGCGGCGGTCCTCCCGGATGTATCCGGAGCGGGGCTGCGCGAGATGGGCCGCGCCGCGTTGACGGAGGCTTCGCCCGGCCAGCACCACGCCCTGTTCGGTCCTGGCGGCCGCGTGCCGGTGCGCGAGACCGCCTGCCAGGGCGGAGTGCAGTTCGGGTATCTCCTGGCGGAACTGGCGGCGTACTACGACGCGTTCGCCTACCGCCCGGCCGGCACTGCGGAAGCGGACGACCATCTGGCGGTGGAACTCGGCTTCTTGGCGTATCTGAAAATGAAGCAGGCCCTGGCGCTGGCCACGGGAGACGCGGACGCCGCTGCGGTCAGCGCGGAGGCAGCCGCCCGATTCATCGGCGAACATCTGTGCGTCATAGCCGAACCCGCCGCCCACGCCCTGGCCGCGCACGCGCCGGATTACCTGGCTGCCGCCGGCCAGCGTCTGCGGGAACGCACGGGTCCCGCTCCCCGCAGCGCGTTTCCCGTCGTGCTGCCAGAGCGGGAGGAGGATGCCGACGAACTGTCCTGCGGCCCCGCGCCCCCGGGCGTGGACCTGGTGCAGCTTGCGCCTTGACACTCTGGCGCACCCCGATTGCTCCCGGTCTCCGCGGCTGCTACCGTCAAATTAGTCCTCGTGGACTTGACGATTCTTTTTGCAAGGAGACTTCGGATGCTTCGATACACCCTGACCATTTGCGCCCTCCTGATTTTGGCCCTCCTGTGTTCGGGCCCGTTGTTCGCGGCCGGAGACGCCGAAAAAGGCAAGGACTTGTTTATGAAGAAGTGCAAGATGTGCCACGCCGAGAATGGAGCGGGCACTCCCGCCATGCTGAAGAAGTATGGCGATAAGTTAAAGCCATTGGGCTCGAAGGAGATTCAGAGTCAGAGTGACGCCGCCCTGAAGAAGGAGATGGCGGAGGCGGCCTCCCACAAGGCGATCGCCAAGTCCCTGACGCCGGCCGATCTCGATAACCTGCTGGCTTTCATCCGCACGTTGAAGTAGAAGACCCGGCCGCGGCCTTGGGACAATGGGGCCATGCGTTTCGTTGTCCCTGGCCCGCCGGACCCGTCCGAGTACGCTCCTTATTACGCCGGATACAGAACCCGGTGCGTCCCGCCGGGCCCGGTATCCGAACTGAAGCGGCAGGGCGCTTCGATTGTGGCGCGCGCGGTTGTCTTCCCTCGGCGAGGAACGCAGCCGTTTCCGGTACGCTCCCGGCAAATGGAGCATCCAGGAAGTCTTTGGCCACGGTATCGATGCCGAGCGCATCTTCACCTGTCGCGCCCTCCGCATCTCGCGCAACGACCGGACCCCGCTGCCCGGCTTCGAGCAGGATGACTACATCCGGTTTGGTCCTTGGGAGCGCATTCCACCGCCCGACGTGCTGCGGGAATTCACCTGCGTCCGCGAAGCCAGCGTGCTTCCGTTTCAGGGATTGGACGAGGCAGCCTGGAACCGGCGGGGCGCCGCCAGCGGGCACGAGGTGACCGTCCGCGCCCTGGCGTACATCACCGCGGGGCACGCCGCGCATCACCTGCGGGTGCTGGAACCGAAGTACGGGCTCGGCGGGTAGCTGCGGGGAGAAACTGGAAGCATGCGTCTACGCGCCGCGGGCAACCGGTTGAAGGTGGAGCACAGCATCATCGACGGGCTCCGCCCGCTGCTGGAGCGCCTGCTCGAGGACAATCCGGAGATCCGTTCGGTGATTCCCGGGGTCATTCGCCCGGTGCGCGCCGCGCGCGGCAGGACACAGGTGCGCGTCACGGTGCCGACCGCGAATGGGTGGAAGGCGATCGCGCTGAGTGCGGGCGCGCGTCAGGAACTGTTCATCAGCACCGCGCTGGCGAAACCCGCATTGGAAGCGGCCCTCGCACGGGCCGCGGAAAAGAAGTAAATTCCCCGCGCTGCGGCGCCGGTCAGCGTTTGCTTTCGCGGGCCAGGCGGACGCGCGCCCCTTCGAGTTTCTTGCTCACCTTGGCGACCTCAGCGGGATCCGACTCCGCCTGCGAGTTGCGCTGCCACTCGTGCAGGGACTTCTGCCACTGCTGGATCGCCTCCTCGACTTTGCCTTGCGCGATCAGCACATCGCCCAGATGGTCGTGCACCGTCGGGTCGCCGTGCGTCTGCTCGAGCGCCAGGCGGAGATACTTTTCGGCGTTTTCAAGATCGTTGAGGCGATAATACGCCCATCCCAGGCTGTCCAGGTAAGCGCCATTGTCAGGATCGATCTCCAGCGCGCGCTCGATCAGGCTCTTGGCCTCTTCGAGCTTGACCCCCCGGTCGGCGAACATATAGCCGAGGTAGTTCAGGGCGCCCGCGTTCTTCGGGTTGGCTTCAAGGACCTTGCGGAACTCGCGCTCGGCGGCGTCGTAGTTTTTCATCTTCTCGAACATGGCGCCGCGCATGAACAACACGGCCTCCATCTCCCCGGAGGATTTGGACAGTTTCTCCGCGTCTTCCAGGGCCTTCTGCATGTCGCGGAAGCGCTTGCCCTTTTCGTAAATCTGCGCCAGCGTGAGATAGACTTCCCGGTCGCCGTCGCCCTTCAGCAACCCCCGCACCTGCGCGGCGGCCTCATCCACCTTGCCGGTGTCGGCCAGCAGGTTGGCGTAGACCACCTGCACCACGCGGTCCTTGGGGAACTGGCGGACCGCCGCCGCGGCTTCCTGCTGCGCCTGCTTGAACTCCTTGGCTTGCCGGTAGGTTTCGATCACCTGCACCGCGCCGCGCGACGCGTATTCCGGGCCCAACTGGCCGAGAGCGCGAAAAGTCTCCACCGCCCCAGCCACATCGCGGGCGCTGCGCTGAAGGTATCCCAGCCGTTCCAGGAACATCGCGCGATTGGCCTTCTCGGGCGGCTGATACTCGTTCTTGGCGGTCTGCTCGAGGATGCCCCGCAGCACGGCGATCGCCTCGTCGAACTTGCCCTCCGCCTCCAGCAGATTCACTTCCTCATAGCGCGCCTCCAGGCTGTCGGACTCCAGTTCGCGGGCTTTGTTCAAGGCGGCGCGGGCCTGCGCGAAGTCCCGCTTGCTGCGGTAGATCTCCGCGATCCGCAAGTGGGATTGCGCATCGCGAGGTTCGTCCGCGATCAGTTGCCGGTAAAGTTCGAGCGCCTGGTCGGTCTGGTCCGAATACAGCAGGTTCTGCGCCAGCGCGCGCTTGATCTGCGGGTTGGCGCCGTTGAGCTGGTTGGCCTGTTTCAGCACGAGCGCCGCGTTGCCGTAGTCGCGCATCTGCTCATAGGCGTTGGCCAGCGCCAGCAGGGTCCGCAGCGTCGGAGCTTTGTCCACCACCTTCTTGAGCATGGCGACCACGCTCTGGGTATCGCCCACGTCGGAGTAGACCATGGCCAGCCCGGTGAGCGCGTCCTCGTTCTCCGGGTCCGCTTCCAGCACGCGCCGGAACGCCTTTTCGGCCTGTACCGAATTGCGCGTCACGCGATAGAGCCGCCCCAGGGTCAGCCAGCTATCCAGGTCGGACGGCTCCTTGGCGGTCACGATCTGGTATTGCTCGATCGCGCGCTTGACCATCTCCTCCTGAATCTGCCCTTGCTGCGGATCCCCGATCAGGCGGGTGTAGATGCGGCCGAGCATTCTTCGCGCCGGAAGGTGATCCGGGTTTTTCTTGAGCATGTCCTCGGCTTCCTGTACCGCGGCCCGCAGTTGGTTGGAGGCCACATAGAGTTCGGTCAGGGTTTCGAGGATATAATCATTGGTCGGATCGATCTTGAGAGCGCTCTTCAGGTGCTCCACCGCCTTGTTGAAGTACTCTCCGCGAATGCCGTATGCGCCCGCCAGTTCCGCGTACAGGTGGCCCATGGCAAAGTGATAGTAGGCGTTGGCCTTCTCGGCGGCCGCGGACTTGGCCGCTTCCGCTCTCTCCTGGGGGGCGGCGGCGCCTGCCAGCAGCAGGACGGAGCCTAATAGGGACAGCACTCTGGGGTGAATCATCCGGAAACTCGGCTTTCGCTCCGCCGGGGCGGCGGAGGGCAAACTCTCCTGCCTACAGTATACTCTCCCTTCCCGTTTTCCACTTTCCGCCATGAGAGCGCTCATCGCCGTCGTGGGACCTACCGGCTCCGGCAAGAGCGCGCTGGCGATCGCCCTGTGCCAGCGCCTGGGCGGAGAAGTGGTGAATTGCGACTCGGTGCAACTGTACCGCTACTTTGACATCGGCGCGGCCAAACTGCCGCCCCACGAGCGCGGGGGAGTGGTTCATCACCTGTTGGACGTGCTGGAGCCCGACCAGGTTTTCACGGCCGGCGAGTACGCGCGGCGCGCCCGGGGGCTGCTGGCAGACATCTGCGCGCGGGGCCGTCTGCCCGTCGTGGTGGGCGGGACGGGTTTCTACCTGCGGGCGCTGCTGGACGGATTGTTCGCCGGCCCCCAACGCGACGACGCGGTGCGCGCGCGCCTGGCCGCGCGCGAGCAGCGCCGTGCCGGTTCGCTGCATCGCCTGCTGCGCCGGATGGATCCGGCCTCCGCGCAGTCGATCCACGCCCGGGACCTTCCCAAACTCATGCGCGCGCTCGAAGTCCGCCTGCTCTCCGGCAAGCCGCTCTCGGCGTGGTTCGCCGACGGGCGGGACGCCCTGACCGGCTTCCGAAGCCTGAAACTCGGCCTCTCGCCGCCGCGCGAGGAACTCTACGAGCGATTGAACCGCCGCGTGGAACAGATGTTCGCGGGCGGGTTGCGCGAGGAAGTCGAGGCGATTCTGGCGCGCGGCGTGCCGGAGAGCGCCAAACCGTTCGAATCGCTCGGATACCGGCAGGCGCTCCAGGTGCGGCGCGGCGAACTGACGGTGAGGCAAGCCATTTTCTACACCCAGCGCGACACGCGCCACTACGCCAAAAGGCAGTGGACCTGGTTCCGGCGGGACCCGGAGGTGCGCTGGCTGCGCGGGTTCGGCGACGACCCGGACGTGCTCCGGCAAGCCCTCGACGAGGTGGCCGCGTTCCTGCCGCTTGCCCAGACCAGCGCGGCGCCCCCGGAAAATATTTGAACGACTCCCGGAACATTTTCCCAAGTCGTTCGTATTTTCTATCGTAGACACCCTCTACAAGGAGCGGATGACGCACATGATCAGGAAGTCGCTTTTGGTCTTCATCGTACTGGCGGTGGCCGCGGCCGCGCACGCCAAAACCTACACCGTCACGCTGTTTCAACCGTCCCACGTGGAAAACACCGTGCTCCCGCCCGGCGAGTACAAGGTGGACGTGAAAGACAATAAAGTCACCATCCGGCGAGGCAAGACGTCCGTGGAAACGCAAGCCAGGATGGAAACCTCCGAGCAGAAGTTCAACGCGACTTCGGTCCGGTATCAGAATGGCGACGGCAAGTACCGTTTGCACGAGATTCGCCTGGGGGGCACCAACACCAAACTAGTTTTTAACTAGCAGGTCGCTGAAAAAGCCAGAACTAGCCGCGCCTGCCCGCCTCCCCTGGGATTCCAGTTACATTCTGATCAATCCCGCCCCGGACGCTTCGTCTCGCCAGAAAACCCCTGCCGGCGAAGCGTCCGGACCAAACTCTCCGCCCGCGACTTTGCGCGGAATTCTCTTGCGAAAACCGTCCGACTGCCGTCCGTGGGGGAAAGGGGGAACCGCGGCGCCCCCGCCGCTCCGCTCCGCGGACTCCTTCGCCCCGCGCCGTAGCGCTCTGCCGGGACTCCCGCAGGCCCGCGAAGCTTGGGGTAGACTGATTCCCTCACCGCCGGAGGCAGCGCATGAAGTGCATCGATCTCGCCGGGTTGCTGCCATTGCTGCTGGCGGCTCTCGCCGTGCCCCACCCGGCGCCTGCCCAGCCCGCGGACAGGCGCGAGCAGGAACGCCGCGCCGAACAGCGCCAAAAGCAACGCCGGGACCAGCAGATCCGCGATGAGGAGCAGCGCCTCGAACGGCGGCGTCAGCAAGCCCGCGACGCGGAACAGCGTCTCGAGCGCCGCCGCCAGGAGGTCCAGGAGGAGGAGCGCCGCCTGGAACGGCGCCGTCAGGGCCGCCAGGAAGAGGAACGCCGGTTGGAAGAGCGCCGGCTCGAACGCCAGCGCCAGGAGCGGGAAGAGGAAGAGCGGCGGCGGCGTCACCGTTAGCCTCCCCTGGCCTTCGGCTCTCCGCCACCGGCCGCGGCGCCCCACTTCCGGAGGCGACCAACCGCTTCGCGCCGGGAGCTTGAAATAGGGTCGCGATCATTTGAGCGCAACAGGTGGAGCCGGTCTCCGACCGGCGCAGACGACAGCCCCACCTCAATCGACCGCAATCATCTGATCGCGGAAATGGAAATCCGCCAGCCCTGCGCCTCGAAGGTTTCTCGGCTTCAATGGGGCCGCGATCAATGATCAGGGCTTCAATGGGGCCGCGATCACGTGATCGCGGAAATTTTGCGCAGCCCCCCGCAATCACAGCGGCAGAGCCAGCTTCAATGGGGCCGCGATCACGTGATCGCGGAAATGGGTCTGACGCCCGACCAGCGGATCGCGCTGGCGATGCTTCAATGGGACCGCGAT
>CALDSU010000018.1 GCA_937924525.1 uncultured Bryobacteraceae bacterium | reverse complement strand
CCGCCGCTTGCCGCCGCGCCTTGGCCCTGAATCCGAGGGACGCCGACTCCCATTTCCACCTGGGCTGGCTGGCCGCCAAGGCGGGCAATCACGCCGAGGCGGTGCGCGCCTACCAAGCCGTGCTCAAGCTGCAACCCAAGTACCCGGGCGCGCGCCTCGCCTTGGCCATGTCACAGTTGGAAATTCGCCAGGATGCGGCGGCGCGGGCGGTGCTCAAAGCCCTGGTTTCCGCCGAACCCCGCCATGCCGATGCGCGCCACTACCTTGGCGTGGCGCTGGCCCGGACCGGTTCCTGCGCGGACGCAGTCGCACAACTCCAGCAGGCCGCCGCGCTCGCGCCCGGGAACCCGCAGACGCAGTACACGCTGGCCACCTGCTTTCGCAAGCTGGGCAGGGAAGCGGAGGCCGCGGAAGCCATGGTTCGCTTCCGCGAGCTGCGCGCCGGCGCGGCCGGCCGCATGCAGGCGCGCTTTCTGGCAGCTTCCGCGCACAAGCACCTGATGGCAGGCAATCTGGCCGAAGCCATCGCGAACTACCGCAAATCGTTGGATATTGGCGCCGGACCCTACGGTGGCAATCGACCTGGCCGTTGCCCTCCTGAAAAACGGCGAAGCCAGCGCGGTGCCGCCGCTGCTCGAGCCCGTCGCCGAGGACAACCCGCTCGCGTCCTACACGCTGGCGGTCGCCGAGACGCAGCTCGGGCGGTTCGACAACGCCAGGGCGAGGTTGGAACGCACGCCGGCCGCTCGGCCGGCGTTCCCGGAAGCGGAGTATCAGCTTGGCGTCGTCCTGACCCACCTGGGGGATCCGGAAAGCGCGGCGCGCCATTTTCGGGCCGCCCAGCGTTTGCGGCCCGACCTGCCCCAGTTCCGGCCGCCTCGCTAAGCGTCCCGCGGCTGGATCGCCAAACTCGAATGCGAGTTGTTCGGCCGTGGGCGGGAGGAATAAGCGGTGGCGGCGGCGATCTGGCGATTCGCGGCGGCGTAGCCGAGGAACACGTCCACCATGAGTTCGGCCGGGCCAGCTCAGGCGGAAAACCGCTGGCGCAGGTGCTCGGCGTGCAACTCGTGCAACAGGCGCATAATGTTGTACGCGCTGAGCTCGATCAGCAGGCGGGTCACTGCCGCATGCTGCTCGTCGTTCAGGCTTCCCTCGACGGCGCGCATGGCGTCCACCACGCTGCGCTGCTGTTTTTCGAGTTCCTCCCGGCTGACCATGCCATCGGCCAAGGCGTCCGTGAAGGTCTCCAGTTTGTGCGCCTGTTCGTCAATCACCGGCAAATCCGTCTCTTCGTCAAACCAGCTAATGCGGGCCACAGAGCCCCTCCTTTCGTCACTGCTACCGTAACTCGATCAGGCGACGCAGGCGGTTATAGCGATCCTGGAGCGCCGCGCGCCCTTCCCGGTCGACCCGCGCGCGAACCTCGGCGGGCAGAAACTGCCGATCGGTGCATTCCAGAATCGCGGCGATCTCCTGGAGTTCCTTTTCCGCCGATTCGGTGGACGGCAGGAAGTCGCCGAGCACCGACTCCAGGGCCTGCCGCGTCACTCCGCCCTCGCCGTTGAGCAAAGAGATGCGCAACGCGCGGCCCACGATGCCCTCGATGTCCGCCCCGGAAAGCATGCCGCGCTGGGGCGGGTCCGGGACGTCATCGGGCGCCAGGTCCGCGCCCAGCTTGCGCGCCATGGCCACGAACATCTGGCGCACCTCGCGGGCCTCGGCGGGGTAAAACAGGGGGATGTGCACCTCGGCGCGCCCCTGCCGTTTCAGGTCGATCGGCAACAGGTCCGGCCGGCAGGTGAGCAGCATCCAGAGGATCTGGCCGCGATAGCGCGTGTCGCCCATCTGGGCGGCGATCATGGAGAAGACGCGGCTGGAAGTGCCCGAGTCGCCTTCCTGGCCGCGGTTGCCGAGGGCGGCGTCCGCTTCATCGATCACCACCACCACGGGGCCCATCGCACGGAGCACGCTCAGCACGCGTTCGAGGTTGCCTTCGGTCTCGCCGACGTACTTGGAGCGGAAGTTTCTCAGCGTCACGCAAGGGATGCCGATCTCGCCGGCCATGCACTGCGCCAGGTAGGTCTTGCCGGTGCCCACGGGACCGCATACCAGGTAGCCCATCGGCAGCAGTCCGGACTGGCCTTTGCGCAGCAGGGCCGCGTCGCCGCGCAGGCGCTGTTTGACCGGTTCATGGCCGACCACGGCGTCGAGCGTCCACTTGGGCTGCACGAATTCGAGCAGGCCCTGGCACTGGCGCTCGATGAGCTGCTTTTTCAGCGCCCGCATGCGCCCCGCGTCCAGCCGCCGGCCGGTCTCGAAGGCCGATTGCACCATGACGTTCAGGTCCACCAGCGAGATGCCGGCGGTCAGCCGCGCCAGTTCGGCGGGCGAGTAGTCGGAGGCGGAGGCGAAATCGCGCCCGCCGATCGCGAACTCCAAAAACCGCTCGCGGTCCCCCAAGGCGGGCAGGGTGATTTCCAAGGAGGCCACGTGCGGGCTGGCGCTCAGCCGTTCGCTCAACGCCGCCTGCTTTTCGTCGATGAGGACGAAGGCCATATTGAGCCGCTTGACGTGGAGACTGGAGGCCCAGTTGAGCAGCGTGACCACGTACGTGGCGGCGTTGAGGTTGAGGCGGCCGGCGTCGCCCGCCGGGGCCAGGAAGGAGGCGTGATCGAGGAGGAGAGCGGCGCTCAGCCGTTCGCTATCCGCCGCCATGATGTTGTTTTGGACGAACCGGTCCAGCAGGGCGAAGGCGGTGGCGGGGTCCTTGCGGGCGGCGCTGAGATCGCCCACCCGGCGGTTGGCCAGGGCCACCATGTCCTTCAAACGCGCCCCGTCGCGACCGGCAAAAGCCCGCAGCCCTCTCGCCAGGTCGTAATGCAAAATCAGGTCCCATCGCCCGAAAATCTGTTCCGCCAGGAAATCGCTCAGCGCGCCGTAGACGCCGCTGTCGCCCTGGCGGACGAAGTCCTGCACCGCGCCATGGAGGATGAACATCGACGTGGTGCCCGAGAAGTACATCTCGGAAAGCTGCGCGGCCCAGGCGGGCAGCCACGCGGGGGTACGGGTTTGCTGGCGGCTGGCGTCCATTTACGATCCTCCGGGCGGCCCGATCCCGGCGGTCAGGATGGCGGGCGGGGCCTGCAGCTCGTCGACGTAGCCGGTGATCTGCTGTAATTCCGAAAGCGCTTTCTCGGTCGATTGCATGCTTTCGGCGACCGAGTCGATCTGGCTGGACCAGAGCTCGGTGTCCTGCCGGTTGACCGCCGACTCGGTGAGCGCCTGGATCTTGGCCTCGATGCGGTCCAGTTCCACGCGCACGAACTCGGCGTTCTGGACGGCCTTTTCGTAGTTGTCGAGGCGAAGCTGTTGCGCGGCGATGCTGTCCTCGAGCGACCGGCGCACGCGCTCGCCGGCGGATGCGTCCGCCAGGCGCGCCTGGGCCTCTTCGATGCGGCGGCGGATCTCCGCCGGGTCGGTCCGGGAGAGAAAGCGCTGGAGCGCCTCCTGCGACGCCAACAGGCGGAGAAACACCCAGAGCAGCCGGTCGAGCGCTCCCGTGGTCAAGTCATCGCCCGAGGCGGTTCCCAGGCGGCCGCGTACCCCTTCGGCGATCGCCCGCATCTCCAGGCACCGGCCGCGCAACTGTTCAAAGCGCTTCCGCGCGGGCGGCGGAAGCCTGTTCAGCATTTCCTGCAACTGGCTCGCCGGGGCCCGCTGCGGCTGACGCCGCTGCTGGTGCAGTTCCGCCTCCACCGCCTGCCGGAACCTGGTGTTCGACACTAAGCCGGCCAGGTACGCCAGTTCGATCGCTGCCACCAGCGGCAGCAGGCCGTCCGGCCAGGGACTCAACGCCGCCGCGGCGACCCCGCCGCAGAACGCCAGCAGGTTCCAGCGGTAAAGGAACGCGCGCTTCAGATAGTCGGCCAGACCTGCGCGGCGGGGGGCGGGCATGGGCGGTGTGCGCAGGTTCTCCATCGTCGCTAGGCTTGCGCCTCGAGGCGCTCGATCAGATCCCGAATCTCAAAGACGGTCTGATTGAACTCCGGTTCGCGCTGCATTTCCCGCGCCGGTCGGTCCGGGGGCGGCACGGAGATTTCTTTCAGCAGCCGGCCCGGGGAGGGCGACATGATATAAATGCGGTCACCCAGGTAGACGGCCTCTTCGACCGAGTGGGTGACGAAGAACACGGTGGCCTCCAAGTCGCGCCACAGGCCGATCAGCAGGTCCTGCATGTTCAGGCGAATGCTGGGGTCAAGCGCGCCAAACGGCTCGTCCATCAGGATGATGCGCGGCTTGAGGATCAGAGTGCGGGCGATGGCCACCCGCTGGCGCATGCCGCCGGACAGCTGGTGGGGGTACTTGTGGGCGTCGCGGTCCACGTCCAGACCGACTTTGCGGATCCATTCGCGCGCGCGTTCCCGCCGCTCCCGCGCGGGCACCCCCTGGCATTCGAGCCCGAAGGCGATGTTGTCTTCCACCGTGCGGTTGTCGAACGAGGTGTAGTCCTGGAACACCATGCCCCGATCCGCGCCCGGACCGCTCACCGGTTTGCCCATGACGCGGATCTCGCCGGAAGTCGGGGGAAAATGCGGCCGCAACCCCGCGATCATGCGCAGTACGGTCGACTTGCCGCAACCACTCGGGCCCAGGATGGCCACAAACTCACCGTGGTCCGGCCGGTTGGGCACCTGGAAGCTGACGTTGTCAATGGCCAAGGCCTCCCGGCGCGTCCCTTCGTGAAACTTCTTGGAGACGCCGGCGAACTCGACAATGACTTCCGCCGAGCCGCTCATTCGGTGTCCTCCCGGTGCGGGAACAGGCCGCGCTGCAGCCAGCCCAGAAAGCGGTCGATCAGGTACGCCATGGCGGCGATCACCAGCAGGATGAGAATAATGTGCTCGCTCATGCCGCGCCGTTGGCTGGTGCTGAGCAGGTAGCCCAGCCCGTGTTCGGCGTTGATCAGTTCGGCCAGCATGATGTAGCCAAACGCCATGCCGTAAAGGCCGCGCAAGCTCTTGTAAATGTCCGGCAGCGCCAGCGCCACCAGCACCTTCCAGACGATCTGCATGGGGCTGGCGCCCAGCGTCTGCGCCGTCTCCACATAACGGTCGGGCAGAGAAGTGACCGCGCGCACCGCATCGGAATACACGAACGGCACGCAGGCGATGAAGATGAACATCACCTTTTGGGTCTCTTCGATCCCGAACCAGAGGATGGTGAGCGGAATGAGCGCCGCCACCGGCACGTTGCGGCCAAAGAGCGCCACCGGCGCGGCGGCGGCATCCAGCACCCGCCACGCTCCGGCCGCGATTCCCAACGGCACGCCCACGATCGTCGCCAGTCCGAATCCGATGAGCACGCGCTGGAGCGTCGCCGCGATGCTCGCCGCCAAGCCGCGCTCGGTCCAGAGCGCGCCAAAGCTGCGCGCCACTTCCCCGGGCGCCGGCAGAATCACCGGCGACACGATGCGGGTTTCCGGCGTCGCCCCGCGCGTGACCAGCCACCACAGCGCCACCAGCACCGCCACCGTCCCCACGCCCAGCAAGCGCGCCACCAGCGGCGGCGGCGGCAAGCGCAGTGCAAACAGCCGCTTCACTACTTCGGCGCCTCCAGCGGATACACCTTGATCTCCACGCGGCGGTTCTTGGCGTGATTCAGCGGGTCGCGCGGGTCCGCCGGCCGGTTCCACCCGACGCCGTTCGCCGAGAACTGGTTCGCCTGCAGCGTGGGGAACTTGCGCACAATCGCCTCTTTCACCGCGTTCGCCCGGTTCGCACTCAGTTCCAGCACGGCGTTTTCCGGCACCATGCCCTTCATCGAGCCGTCGGTGTGACCTTCCACCACGATGCGCGCCGCACCGTACTGGCCGGCGAGTTTGCCGACCTCTTCGATCACAAAGTTCACGTTCGGATCGTACATCTCCTCCACCGTTTTCCCGTTGACGGTTTTGGTGACCTTCTTCATCAGGTCCCAGGAGTTGGGGTAAAAGTGGATCACGATGGTCTTGGTGAGAATCTCGTCCCGTTCGCTCTGAATCGCGCTGGCCGCCACCGGCGCGAACTGCACGTCGTATTCGTTCTTCTGGTTGGCGTACTTGGGCTCCTTCTCAAGCCGCCGGATGATCGAGAAATCCATCACCTGGTCAAACTCGATCTTTTCCGAAACCGCGCCGATGCGCTTATAAAGGAAGTACGCCATATTCCACGTGCGCTCGAAGTTGGTCGGGTTGTTTTGGTTGAGGAAGAAGTCCCGGTTCTCGGCGAAGTTGGTCGAGTGCGCGTCGCCCAGCATATTCAGAGCGTCGGTCTCCGGAATGGAGTAGCCGGCCGCCATTAGTTTGGCCACGGCCTGCTTGTTGGACTGCGCCTTGAGGTCCTCCATGGCGTCAAAGATGCCGCGGACCAGCCCTTCCATGATGTCCGGATGGTCCTTGGCGAAGTCGGCGCGGGCGAACCAGACGTCGGCGATGAGCTTATTGGCCGTAGCGGTGGTGACCAGCAGGCGGTTGCCCTTCACCTCCGAGAGGTTGTAGATATCCGGCGCCCAACTCACGGCGCCCGCGATGCTCTTGTCCGCATTGAACGCGGCCGCGGCCTGAAACGCGTCCTGGGTGAACTTGAAACTCACCTCGGCAGGCTGAACTCCGGCGTTGATCAGCGCGTTTAACGCGAAATAGTGCGACGGCGAGTTTTGGGCCAGCACCAGCGTCTTGCCCCGCAGATCCGCCACGGTCTTGATCGACTCGCGCACCACGATGCCGTCGCCGCCGTTGGACCAGTCCACCTGCTGGTAAATGCGCGGCATGACGCGCGAGTCCTTGCGGAGGCTCTCCAGGAACAGCGGAACCATGTCGAGCGTGGCCCAGCCAATGTGCACGCTGCCCGCGGCATAAGCGTCGCGCATGGCCACCGGGTCGTCGATGAGCGTCAACTCGACCTTGAAGTCCTTGCCGCCGGGCGCCTTCCAGAGTTTGCCGGCCTTGAAGCCGTTGTTGGCGAAGATAATCGGCGCCCACCCGGCCCAGACGTTCATCGCGAACCGGACCGTACGGTCCTCCATGGGCTTGTAGCTGGAAATGCCCTGCACCGGGGGCAGCTTCTGCGCGGGTACGAAGGTGTACTCTTTCGCGGTCGTGATGCCCGCGCTGTCCGGCGCTTCGAGGCCGCCGGCCAAATCTTCTTTGCTGATGCTGGACAAGCCCTTACCGCCAGGCAGCGCGCCGAAGCGCCAGAGCGCCAAGCCCACCAGCGCCAGCACGACCACCAGAACCGCAAGGTAAAAAGCTGGTTTCGGATTGCCGTTCGCCATTCGTGTTCCCTCGTCGAACCTTTCTCGCCCCTAATTACGGAACCGCGTTCCCGCCGGTGCAAAAACCGTAAAAACGGTCAATTCTTCTCCGTAGCGATCTGCTTGTCCACGGCGGGCCCCAGATCCTTGGCGGTATCAGGCACGCGGGTGGTCTCGGGCGAACGCAGCCCCAACTCCACTTCGAATTGCGAAAGGGCATCCTCGGCCAGGGCCTTCTGCATTCGCTCCTCGGCTTCGATCTCGCGCAATCCTTCCGAAGACAGGTCCGACGCCACGCGGGCTTTGCCGCGATTGCGGTCGATGCGTGTCTGCACCGCCTGCTCAAGCTGGCCGAAGTCCGTGGTCACGTCCAGGTTGAAGCTTTGGGCCAGGGCCGCGACTTCCGCCTCCGCGGCGCTCATCTTCAGCTCGGCGTCGTAGCGTTGGATGCGCTCCCGGACCTCGGCGAGCTTGTGGCTGGCGTGCTTGATCTTCTTCAGATTGTTCTCGTACGCCGTCTCATGCATCTGGAGCTGCTCTTCATGAGCGGCCAGATCCCGCTTGGCCTTTTGCAGCTCGAGCGCGAATTTGGCCGCCGTGTCCCGGTCGCCGGCTTTCAGGTAAGCCTTGGTTTCCGCTTCCAGTTTCTGCGCGTGGGCGCGTGTGGTCGCCACCTGGCGCGCCACGCGCTCCACCAGCCCCCGGTAGATCTCGAGGCCCTTGCGCCCCTCCTTGAGCTGTTCAACCGCCAGATCGTGCTCATATTGCATCTGGGCGATGGGATCGGCCTCCCAAAAGATGTTGGCGATCTTATTGAGCTGCGCCCGGAAGGCGCTCCAGAACTTTCCCAGGATCATGACGTATCTCCTCCGGCGGGACTCCGGATGGAGTGTAACATGCCGGACCACGCGCTTCCAGACCCATCCGGCCGCCGTTCGTCAGGAGGGGCGCGGCGCGGCCTACACTGAAAGGAGAAGCAGATGGCGCGCGGGGCGGACCGTCACGAACGTTTTTTTCAGTTCTGCCTGCTGGGGCTGGTCGCCGCGGGCTACCTGGCGGTGGCGGGTTCCGGCGCGCTGGCGTGGCCTTCGCTGCTGGTCGTTCCCGCCGCGCTGGTGGCGCGGACCCTCATCCTGCTCGGGAGGCTGCGCCTGCCGGCGTCCGACCGGGCAGTGACCGCGCTGACCATCGCTTATGTGGGTTTCTTCCCGCTGGACTACCGGTTCCTGTCACGGGACTTCCTCACGGCGGTGGCCCACTTGGTATTTTTTCTGGCCGCCTTGCGGCTGGTCACCGCGCGCCGGGGTCGGGACTATCTGTTCACCGCCATTCTGTCGCTGCTGGAATTGCTGACGGGGGCGCTGCTGTCGATCCAATTGGGCTTTTTCGTTTGCCTGGCGGGGTACCTCACGTTTGCGATCGGCGCGCTGATGAGCGCGGAAATGCGGCGGGCGGCGGGGCGGGCGGGATACGTGGCGCGCGCCGCGAGCCGTTGGGCCATCGCGCCGCGCCTGGCGGCCATGACGTGCTTCGTGGCGCTCGGAGCGCTCCTGCTCACGGCGCTGCTGTTTCTGGTGCTGCCGCGCACCGCGCATGCCGCGCTCGGCCACCTGATGCAGCGCGGTCTCTATCTGCCGGGCTTCTCGAACGAAGTCACGCTGGGCGCGATTGGCGAAATCAAAAGCAGCGCGACACCCGTCATGCGCGTACGCTTCTTCACCAGCGAAGGGAGGTTCACCGCGCGCTGGCGGGGCGCGGCGCTGGACCGGTTCGACGGGAAGCGCTGGTCGATGTCCGGGACGCCGAGCGACTTGGTGCGAGTGGAAGGGGGACGGGCGCGCCTGGCGGCGGAAGCGCAACTGCGGCGTCCCGGCCCGCGCATCTGGTACCGGGTCGACCTCAAGCCGCTGGATACGGACGTGCTGTTCTTCGCGGGGTTGCCGGAGCATATTCAAATCAACGCGTTGCTGCTGCGCCGGGACGCGTCCGGCGGCTACCGCCTCGGCGTCGGGGAGGCGATGGGGGCGCACTACCTGGTCAATGCGTTTCTGGAACCCTCCCCAGAGGAGCGGAGCGGAACGGCCGCGGCTGGCCTCCCGCCCAGCATCGCGGAACGGTATTTGCAATTGCCCGCCCTGGACCCGCGCGTCGCCACGCTGGCCCGGCGCTGGTCGCAGGACGCCCGGACGCCGCTGGCGAAGGCGCGCGCCATCGAAGGCCGGCTCCAGACGCTCTACGGATATACCCTCGACTTGCCGGGGCGGGAGCACCCCGACCCGCTGGCGCACTTCCTGTTCGAACGCAGACGCGGCCACTGCGAATACTTCGCTTCGGCCATGGCCGTCATGCTCCGCTCCTTGGGCATCCCCGCCCGCATGGTGACCGGGTTTTTGGGCGGCACGTTCAACCCACTCTCCGGCCAGTACGTGGTGCGCGCCTCCGACGCGCACACCTGGGTGGAAGCATACCTGCTAGGGTGGGGCTGGGCCACGTTCGATCCTACGCCGCCGGACCCGAGCCCGCCCGCGTCTTCGCTCTGGTCCCAGGTCTTGCTGTACCTGGATGCGGTGGACACGCTCTGGCAGGATTGGGTGGTCACCTACGATCTCGGGCGGCAATTGGTCTTGGCTGACCGGCTGGAGCGTACCGGCCGCAATTGGCGGCTGGACCTGGCATCGCCCTGGATGTCGCTGCGGCAGCGCATGGCGCCCGCCGCCCTCTGGACATGGGATCACGCGTCGGCGATCGGCGTGTGGCTGGGCCTGGCGGTGCTGGCGCTGTGGCGGGGACCCTGGCTCTGGCGCACGCTGGCGCAACGCCGCCGGCTCCGTTCGCTGCGGCGCGGGAAGGTGGAGGCTGGCGATGCGACTCTAGTATACCAGCAGTTCTTACGGATCTTGCACAAGAAAGGGTATGCCAAGCCGTCGTGGCTGACTCCCCAGGAGTTTGTCCGGGCGCTGCCCGCCGGTGGGACGGCGCAGGTAGCGGCGGAATTCACTGCCGCCTACCAGGAGCTGCGATTTGGCGGTAAACTAGAGGTTGCCTCGCGGCTGACGCACTTCCTGGAGGAGCTCGAGCAATCGGCTTAGCGCGTGCCCGCCTCTGATCGTCACCAGGAGCGCATGGACGCGCTCACGGAAGCCATTGTGCGCCTCCTGCGCCGCCAAGCAGAGATGGACGCGCGCATTAGGGCGCTCGAGCACAGGCTGCTCGAATTGCCCAGCGAAGCCGGCGGGGGCGCGCCCGCGCGCGAGGCCGGACCGGATGCGGCCGTCCCGCCGCCGGTTGGCACGGACCACCTTTCGCCGCCGCCGGAGCCTGAGCCCGAACCCGAATCCGAACCTGCGCCATCCGTCTCCGTTGCGATCGGCGCGGCGGACTCCGCTCCGGCTTTCGAAACCCGCCTCGGACTGACTTGGGTGAATCGCATCGGCGCATTCACTGTCCTGCTGGCTGTCGCCTTCTTCTTCAAGCTCGCGGTGGACAACGCCTGGATTGGGGAGAGCGGACGCGTGATGCTCGGGGTGCTTGCCGGTTTCGCGACCATCCTGGGCGGCGACTGGTCCTGGCGCAAGGGACACCGGCTGTATGCGCAAGGAATCAGCGCGCTCGGCCTGGGCATTCTCTACCTGTCTTTCTATGCGGCATTCGGTTTCTATCGCCTGATCCCCGCGGGCCTCGCGTTTGTGCTGCTGATGACCGCGAGCGGCATGGGCGGCGTACTCGCCCTGCGCTATCGGGCGCAGGCGATCCTGGTGCTGGGTTCGCTTGGGGCCTACGCGGCCGCTGTGCTGCTGAACACTGACCAGGACCACCCGTGGGTTTTCTTTGGTTACCTCGCGGTGGTGAATTTAGCGGCCCTCGCGGCCGCCCGGAGCCGCGGCTGGCGGGCCACGGAAGGGTTTGCGCTCGCGGCCACCACCTTTCTGTATCTCGTCTGGCTGGTGGACCGCTTCGCGCCCAGACCGGAGAAGATCTGGCCGGCCGCGGTTTTTGCCGCGCTGTTTTACGCCGAGTTCGTCACCTCGCGCCTGCGTCCGGTGGCGGCGGCGGCGCAGGCCGGGGCGGCGGTCGTGATGGGCGGCATCTGGAAAAGCGGCGCCGGAGGCTTTATCCCCTTCGGGCTGGGCCTGGCGCTGGCAGGGCTGTCGTTGGCGAGCCTGCGGGGGTGGTCATGGCACGCGTTGCTGACCGCCGCGGTGGCGTTTGCCTCGTACGCCATTTGGGACCCCGCGCGCGCCGCCGAGCCTCTGCTGCTGCGGGATGTCTGTACCCTGACCGCTCTGTTCGCCATGTTCTTCGCCTGGCTGCCCGGCCGCCTGTTGCTGGCGCGCCAGCCCGCGAACGCCGCGGATCTGCTGGTGAGCGCGGCCAATTCCGTGCTGTTCTATGCGCTGCTCCACGGCCGGCTCGAAGCCTATCCCGGGTACCTGGCGCTGGCCGCGGTGGCGCTGGGCGGGGCGCACCTGGCTGCCGGTTACGCACTGTGGCCGGCGCTCGAGGCCAACCTCCGCGATGCCCGGCCGGCGCTGTTGAGCGGAGGCCTCGCCGCCTGTTTTGTGACGCTGGCGATCCCGATCTACTTCAGCGGCTACTCGATCACCCTCGCCTGGGCGGCGGAACTGGCGGTGGCCGCCTGGATCGCCGCCCGGCTTGCCGCGCCGCGGATGCTTTTTGCCGTCGCCGCGCTGGCCGTGCTGGTGCTGGCCCGGGTGTTTCTCTTCGAAATCCAGGTGGCCAACGATCCGGCGTGGACGCGGCCGTTCGCCAATGCGCGCTTCCTGGCGATGGCGTGCGCCGCGGCGGCTTTCTTTCTGTCGGCATGGTGGACCCTGCGCCGCGCCGCCCGGTTGCTGCTCTACCTGGCGGGACACGCCTGCCTGCTGCTGGCGTTGATTCTGGAAGTCGACGACATCGCCCTCTACCGCGTCGCCGCCCAGAGCCTTTCGAGCGTCCGCGGCGCATTCCTTTCTATTCTGCTGTCGGCTTATGCGGTTATGCTGACGGCCAGCGGCGTGGTGTACCGTCTCGCCGTCAACCGTGTGCTGGGCTTGGGACTCTTTGGGTTTGTCATCGCCAAGCTTTATCTGTGGGACATCTGGAGCCTGCAACTCGCCTATCGGGTGGCGGCGTTCGCCGCCCTGGGCGCGCTGCTGCTGGTGACGTCCTACCTGTACTCGCGCTTCCGCGCCTCGCTCGAAAGCTGGTGGAAACAGGATCGCCCGCATGAAAAATAGCTGGCTGGCCGGCCTGACCGCCGCGCTGGCGCTGGGGGCCGCGGATTTCGATTCGACCCGCTGGCAGTACCGCTGCCCGATCTACGTGGACCAGCCGGATCGGATGCAGGTGCTGGCGCTGAACCGCGGCATTTATGAGCGATCCCGTCCTGACCTGGGCGACCTCCGGGTGACGCGCAATGGCCTGGAAGCGCCGTACCTGCTCGAGGTGCTGCGGGAGAAGGACGAATCGCGCGAGGCGCCCGCGCAAGTGATCGACCGCGCGGTGTCGCCCGGGACGGGCTTGCAGGTGACGCTGGATGCCGGCGAAAGGAAGGTTCGCCACAACCAGATCCGCTTGGTCACCAGCGAGACCAATTTCCGCCAAACCGTCCGCCTGGAGGCGAGCGACGACGGCCGCTTCTGGTTTACCGTGCGCGAAAACGGGTATATTTTTGACTTCTCCGAGGGAGGACGCCGCGCGCAGGTGCTGGAAGTGGACTATCCCGTATCCACGCGCCGTTACGTGCGCGCGACCATCTACGGCTGGCGCCGTACGGCCGCCGTGGATGGGGCGCGGCTGTGGCTCCACGAACGCCGGGAAGCGGTGCGGGACGTAGTGGCTACTCCGCTGCCTTCGCGCCGCGAAGACCCGCAAACCAGGAGCACGCTTCTCGAACTGGATCTGGGAACCTGCGGCATTCCCCATGATCTGGTGCGGCTGGAGTCCGACGGCCGTTCTTTCCACCGCGCCGCCGACGTCGAGTACAGTGCCGACGGCAAGGACTGGCGGCTGTTGCGGCGCGCGGTGATCTACCAGGTTCCCGGCGAGCAGTCGCTGCACATTTCCTTTCCCGAGCGGACCGAACGCTACCTGCGGCTGCGGATCTCGAACGGGGACGACGAGCCGATCGCCGTGACCCGGGTGCAGATTGAAGTGGCGCGCCGCCAGGTGAAGATTCCGCCGTATCCGTTGGGTGGAGATTACTTTCTGTATTTCGGCAACCCTTCGGCGCGGACGCCGGTCTATGACCTGTCGGCCGTGCTGGCGCGCCACGAACCGCTTCCCGAGGCGATCCCGGACCTGCGACCCTGGCAGCGAAACCCCTCCTACCAGCCGCCGCCGGATCAGCGTCCCTGGACCGAGCGCCATCGCACGCTGTTCTACGCCGTGCTGGCGATGTCGGTGGCGGGCATGCTGTTGCTCACGATTCACTTCTTGCGCAAGCTCAAAGCGGAAGAGCGCTGATCCCTCGCGCCGGTCGAGGCTCGCAAGCCGCGACCGGCAGGCAGCGGGCCTGATCCCCAATCCCCAGGGTTGACGGGCGCAGTGGAGCAAGTCTCCGACTTGCCCTTCGAGGGATTCCTCTCCCGGCGGTAAGCCGACTGCGCTGGTCGAAGCTGGTCGAAGACCCGGCGCCACGGCGCTCGGCGGAGACCGCCACGTCCACCCTTCTGGACCCGTCCGCCCGGCCCGCCTTTCCACGGGAGCGCGAAAGTGTTACAAAGAAAAAAGTAAAGCGAACAGAAGTTCGACAGGGGCAGTCGAAGCAGACCGCAGAAGGAGGTTAAAACCATCATGCAATGTGCAGTACGCCTGGGCTTGGCGTGCTGGCTAGCGGGGGCTGTGCTGTGGGGCCAGACCGTTACCAGTACCCTGGTCGGCAACGTACAAGACGCGTCCAGCGCGGCAGTGCCGAGCGCGGACGTCACGGTGACAAACGAAGCCACCAACATCGAAACCAAGACGAAAACCAATGAGGCCGGCGCCTATGTGGTGCCGAACCTGCTGAACGGCACCTATACCGTCCGGATCGAGGCGAGCGGGTTCCGGCCCAATGTCATTCGCGGGGTGGTGCTGCTGCCGAATCGCACCATTCGGCAGGACGTCACGCTGGAGGTAGGCAGCGTCCAGCAGGCGGTCGAGGTGAGCGCCAGTGCGCCCGTGCTCAACACGGAGAACGCCACCATCGGCAACATCATGCAGACGCAGCAGATCACCACCATGCCGCTGAACGGCCGGTTCCTGGACCGGTTGATCCGCATCTCGGCCGGCGTCACCACCGACAGCGCTTCCAACCCGCGCGTGGCCGGCAGTTCCTACTGGGGCGGCATGAACTTCAACGTCGACGGCGCGGCGTTCAACGATCCCGGCAACGGCGGCGGCGCCTATTCCTACCGCCACGGCATGTCCACGCTGCCGTCTGTGGACGCGGTCAGCGAGTTCAAAATGGACTCGAACAACATGAAGGCCGAGTTTGAAGGCGCGGCCTCGGTGACCATTGTGACCAAGTCGGGCAACAACGACTTTCACGGCACTCTCTTCCATTTCAACCGGAACAAAGCGACGGCCGCCCGGAATTTCTTCTCGCCCATCCGTCCCGCGTTCAACCGGAACGAGTACGGCTTTATGGCTGGGGGACCGATCTTGAAAAACAAGACGTTTTTCTTCGGCGGCTATGAGGCCCTGAAAGAGCGGGCGCCCATTACCAGCATTTTGAACGTGGCCACTGCGAACATGCGCGCCGGCAACTTCACGGGACTGCCGACCATCATCGACCCGCTCTCGGGTTTGCCCTTCCCGAATAACCAGATTCCGGCAAACCGGATTGACCCGCGGTCCAACACGCTGATTCAGAAGGTGCCGCTGCCGAACCTGCCGGGCACGGGTCCCGCTGGCACCTTGCAGAACTACACGGAGGTCCGCAATCGGCAGGTTTCGGACATCAACCGCTACTTTGTCCGCGTCGACCACCGCTTCAGTGAGAAAGATTCGCTGTGGTTCAGCGGAAACATCTCCAAGGCCGATCCCTACTTTGTGGCGCAGGGCGCGTATCCGGCCGAATACGGCCAATGGGGCAACGGCGGCAACGATACCAGGGTCGGCAACCTGACCTGGAATCACACGTTCTCGCCTACCATCCTCAACGAAGCCCGGTTCAGCTACACCTACCACGGTCCGGTCCGCCAGGGCATCAACCTCGATTTCGATCCGCGGACGCTTTTCCCCAACCTGTACGGTCCGCTGCCGCTGGGCGGCCTGCCGAACATGAACATTAGCAGCCATGTGTCCATCGGCGACTACGGCGGGAGTGAGCGCGGCAAGCAGTTGACGCGCCAGTTCACCGACAACATCACCATCATCCGCGGCAAGCACACCATGAAGGCCGGCGTGGATTTTGGCAACTTCCGCATGTCTTCGCCGCCGGGCGCCTTCGGCCTGGGTACTAACGTGGCCAACAACGCCGCGTTCGGGCGGTTCGATTTCAATGGTCGCTTTACGCAGGATTCCGGCCCCGTACAGCCCGCGCACGCGTTTGCGGACTTCCTGCTGGGCTATCCGAATTTCGCTTACCGGTCGACGCCCACCGCCGTCAACCTGTTCTACAACACACGCTACAGCGCCTATGCGCAGGATGACTGGCAGGTCACCTCCCGGTTCACTTTGAGCTACGGCATCCGCTACATGGTGCAGACGCCCTGGCGGGAACGCGACCTGGCGCAGGCGAACTTCAACTTCGGCAACGGCCGCCTGGTCATTCCGCGCTCCGACCTGCCGCCGCAGGCGCAGCGGCGGCTATTTGAGTCCTACCCGATTTCGCTGGATCCGAATTTCCCGATCCTGAAGACCGACCGGAACAACTGGCAGCCGCGTGTCGGTTTCGCTTACCGTCCGTTTGGCAATACCAAGACCGTCATCCGCGGCGGCTTTGGTATGTTCGCCAACTTCCTGCCCGTGTTCATCGGCTTCCGGCAGATGGGCTTCTCGAACCCGCCGTTCCTGCTGGCGGAAACCTTCGAGTCGGCTCCCGGCAGAACTCCGTCTCTGACGCTGGCGAATCCGTTCCCGGGCGGCGGCGCGATTTCGCCCAACCCTGGCATCACCATCGTGGAGCAGGGCATCCGCAACAGCATCTCCAACCAGTGGAACTTCACGCTGGAGCGCGAGGTGTTCAAGTCGCTGGGTGTCCGCGCGTCCTACGTCGGGAACAAGACCAGCCACCTTCCCTTCTATAACTACAACACCAACCTTCCCTTTACCCAGCAACCCGGCGCGATTCAGCCGCGGCGTCCGTTCCAGCCTTGGGCGGACATCCTCATGCTGAAGGGAGCGGGCGATTCCACCCTGCACCAGTTGCAACTGGAAGCGATTAAGCGTTACGGCAACGGGCTGAGCTTCCAGATCGAGTACTCCTGGAACCGGTCGCTTGACAACACCCCCATTGTGGGCTTCGCCGGCGACCCGTACAACCACGCCGCCGACCGAGGCAATTCCGACCAGGTGCGCCGGCACATTTTCACCTCGGCATACACCTATGAGTTGCCCTTCGGCAAGGGCAAACCGTTCCTGAACGCGGTGGGGGGCCTCAACCGGGTGGTGGGCGGCTGGCAGGTTGCCGGCATCACCTATCTGCGCACCGGCCAACCGTTCACCGTCTCGTTCAGCCCCGGGCAGCAGGGCTGGATCTCGACGCGCGCCGACGTAACCCGCGTAGGGAACCTGCCGCGCGGCGAGCGCAGCATCAGCCGCTGGTTCGATCCGACGGGTTACTCGATTCCCGCTCCTTTCACGTGGGGCAACTCCGCTCGGAACCATCTGTTCGGACCGGGCGACATCGTCTTCGACGTCAGCGTGCTGAAGGACACCAATATTACCGAACAGGTGAAATTGCAGCTTCGGTTCGAGTTCTTCAACATGCCCAACCACGCCAACTTCAACAACCCGGCGGCCAACATTTCGGCGACGGGTTCGGTGGGCCGCATCACCAGCGCGCAGGATCCGCGCCAGATTCAGTTCGGCGCCAAGATCCTGTTCTGATTCGATCGCTCCAAGCATGACGCTCCCGGGCGGAAGGCTTGCCAGGTCTTCCGCCCGGTTTCATTTTGTGTGACGGGCCAGGGCTCCTCGCGCCGGGTCGATTCGTTGTACGCTGATGAATCGTTCCATGTTTCCCTTAGACAGGAGTTCTCGGTGAAGTGGTTTGATTACGCTGCGCCGCGAAGCGTCGCGGAAGCGGTGAGGCTGCTCGCCGCGCATCCTGCGGCGCGCACGCTGGCCGGCGGGACGGACCTGCTAGTGCAACTGCGCTCGGGCCGGAAGGAGACCGACCTGGTGGTCGATATCAAACGGATTCCCGAACTGAACGAACTGCGCTACGATCCGGCGGCGGGCCTCACGCTGGGCGCCGCCGTGCCCTGCTACCGGATTTACCAGCATGCCGGCCTGCGCCTCGCCTACCCCGCGCTGGCCGAGACCGCTTCCCTCATTGGCGGCACGCAGATCCAGGGGCGCGCTTCCGTGGGCGGCAACCTGTGTAATGCATCTCCCAGCGCGGACACCGTGCCCCTGCTGATCGCGCTCTCGGCGACCTGCCACATTGCGGGCCCACAAGGGACGCGCGCGATTCCTGTGGAGGACTTCTGCGTTGCTCCCGGGCGCAACATCCTGACGCCGGGCGAGTTGCTAGTGTCGCTGCACGTACCGCCGCCGGCGCCCCATTCCGGCGCGCGCTACCTGCGGTTCATCCCGAGGAACGAGATGGACATCGCGGTGGCCGGCGCGGGCGTCAGTGTGACGCTGGACCACGGCCACTTCCGGAGCGCGCGGATCGCGCTGGCGGCGGTGGCGCCTACGCCCCTGTTGGTTCGCGAGGCGGGCGACGCCCTGGCCGGGCGGCCCGTGAGCGCGGAGAGCATGGGCGCGGCGGCGGAACTGGCCAAGGCCGCCGCCCGCCCCATCACGGACATGCGCGGCACGGCCGAATATCGCCGGCATCTGTGCGCGGTCCTGACGCGGCGCGCCCTGGAAGCCGCGGTTGCGCAGGCGAAAGGCAACTGACGATGCACGGCAAGTATCACGTCCGGACCACCATCAACGGCGAGGCGGTAGAGTTTCTTTGCGAACCCCGCCAGAGCCTGCTCGAGTGCCTGCGCGACATCCTGGGCCTGACCGGCAGCAAGGAAGGGTGCAACGACGGCAACTGCGGCGCCTGCACCGTGATCCTGGACGGGCGCATCGTCAACTCCTGCCTCGTGCTGGGGGCGGAAGCCGACGGCGCGGATATCACCACGATCGAAGGCGTCGCGCGCGGCAGCCGACTGCATCCCGTCCAGCGGGCGTTCCTCGAGCAGGCCGCGCTGCAATGCGGCGTGTGTACGCCGGGCTTGATCGTCGCGGCCAAGGCGTTGCTGGAGGCGGAGGCGCAGCCGAGCGAAGAGCGGATTCGCTTCTGGCTGGCCAACAACCTGTGCCGGTGCACCGGCTATGACAAAATTGTCCGCGCGGTCCAGCAGGCCGCGCACGAGATGCAGGAGGTGAACCGATGAGCGCTCCGGCATATCAGGTAGTGGGCACGCGGCCGATCCGGCACGACGGGGCCGACAAGGTAACCGGGCGGGCGCTGTACGGCGCCGATTTGGAACTGGCCGGGCTGCTGCACGGCTTTGTGCTGCGCTGCCCGCACGCCCACGCCCGCCTCCGGCGCATCGACACGAGCAAGGCGGAAGCGTTTCCCGGTGTGAAAGCCGTGGTGACCGCCGCGGACTTTCCGCCCAGCGGCGACCGCATGGTGGATCTCGGCGAAGGCGAAACGCCGCTGAGCTACATCCGGGGCAACGTGCTGGCGAGCGGCAAGGCGCTCTACTGCGGGCACGCCGTCGCCGCAGTGGCCGCGGTCAACGTCCACGTCGCGGAAGAAGCCGCGGGGTTGATTGAAGTTGACTACGAGGTGCTGCCCCACGTCACGACCGCGCTGGACGCCATGCGGGAGGACGCGCCGCTGGTTCACGAGGAACTGCGCACCAAGGAGTTCGGCGCACCGGGCTCGCGTCCCAGCAATGTCGCCGAGCACTTCCGGCACGAGATGGGTGAGGTGGAGCGGGGATTCGCCGAGGCGGAGGTGATTGTGGAACGCGAGTTCCACACTTCCACTGTCCACCAGGGCTACATCGAGCCGCACAACGCGACGGCGCTCTGGAACAACGACGGGCGGGTGCTGATCTGGTGCAGCACGCAGGGCTCGTTCGTGGTGCGCGATACGACGGCGTGCATTCTCGACCTGCCGGTATCGCAGGTGAAGGTGACGCCGCTGGAGATCGGCGGCGGATTCGGCGGCAAGATTCCGGTGTACCTGGAGCCCGTCGCGGCCCTGTTGTCGAAGAAGAGCGGGCGGCCCGTCAAGATCGTGATGTCGCGCAAAGACGTGTTCGAGGGGACAGGACCGACGCCCGGTTCGTTCATCCGGGTCAAGATCGGCGCGCGGCGCGACGGCACGATCACCGCCGCCGAGGCGTATCTGGCCTACGAGGCGGGCGCGTATCCGGGCGCCATGGTCGCGTCCGGCGCCATGACGGTTTTCGCGGCCTACCATCTCCCCAACGTTCGCATCGATGGCTTCGACGTGTGCGTGAACAAGCCCAGCACCGCGGCGTACCGCGCGCCCGGGGCCACCAACGCGGCCTTCGCCACCGAGAGCGTGATGGACGAGCTCGCCGAAAACCTCAACGTGGATCCGCTCGATTTCCGGCTGAAGAACGCCGCGCGCGAAGGCGCGCGCCGCGCCGATGGCGTGAAGTACCGGCGCATCGGGTGCGTGGAAGTGATCGAGGCGATGAAGAACAGCGAGCATTACCGCTCGGCGTTGAACGGACCCCACCGCGGACGCGGCGTCGCGATCGGCTATTGGTTCAACGTCGGCCTGGCGTCTTCGTGCACCATCAGCGTGAACGAGGACGGCACGGTGAACCTGGTGGAAGGGTCCACCGACATCGGCGGCACCCGCACTTCGGTCGCCATGCAGGCGGCGGAGGTGCTGGGCATCGCCGCCGAGGACGTGCACCCGGTGGTCGCCGATACCGATTCCGTCGGCTACACCGCGGTGACGGGCGGCAGCCGCGTAACGTTCGCGACGGGGTGGGCCGCTTACGAAGCCGCGCAGGACGTGGTCCGGCAGATGCGGGAGCGCGCCGCCCGGTTGTGGGACGTCGACCCCGACGCGGTGGAGGCGGTGCGCGGGCAGTACCGGGCGGGCAGCCATCGGGCGACGTTCCGCGCACTGGCCGCGCAGTTGAACCGGACCGGCGGGCCCGTGGTCGGGCGCGCCACCGTCAATCCCAAGGGGGCGGGCGGTTCGTTTTCCGGCGTCATCTGCGACGTGGAAGTCGACCCGGAAACCGGCAAGACCACCATCTTGCGCTTCACCTCGATCCAAGACGCCGGCAAGGCCATTCACCCCGCGTACGTCGAAGGGCAGATGCAAGGCGGCAGCGTGCAGGGCATCGGCTGGGCGCTCAACGAGGAATACTACATGACAGCCGAGGGGACGATGGCGAACGCGAGTTTCCTCGATTACCGCATCCCCACCTGCTACGACCTGCCGATGATCGAGACCATCATCGTGGAAGTGCCCAACCCCGGGCATCCGTTTGGCGTGCGCGGGGTGGGCGAAGCCAACATTGTGCCGCCGCCGGCGGCGCTGGCGAACGCGATATACCGCGCGGCGGGCGTGCGGATGCGGCGCTTGCCCATGAACCCGGCCGCCGTGATGGAAGCCATCTGGGCGGCGGCAAAGTAGGCGTGGCCACGGTCTTCATTCCGGCGCCACTGCGGGAGCTGACCGGCGGGCGCGCGGCTGTTGAGGCAGCCGGCGCCACCGTGGGCGAGTTGATTGACGACCTCGAGCGGCGGTGCCCCGGGTTGCGGCAGCGGCTGCTGGAAGGCGGCCGGCTCCGCCCGAACCTTTCGGTGGCGGTGGACGGCGAGATCAGCCCGCTGGGCCTGCGGGAGAAGGTCCCGCCGGAGGCGGAAGTGCACTTTGTCACCGCGATCCAGGGCGGAGTCTGAGGGACCGCTTCCCGTCCGATAATGGTTTTCATGTGTCGCCGCACTTTCTTGGGCGCTCCGCTGGCCATGGCCGCCGCGGGACAAGCCCGGACTCCGGTTCGCTTTGGCATCGACCTGTTTAGCCTCCGTTCGCAGGGCTGGTCGGCTTTTGAGTATCTGGATTATTGCGCCCGCCAGCAGGCCCAGGTGGTGCATTTTTCCGAGATCCGGTTTCTGGGCAGTCTGGAACCGGAGCACCTCCGCAAAGTGCGGGCGCACGCCGAGGCGCGGGGAATCACTCTGGAAATCGGCATGCGCTCGATCTGTCCCACCTCCAAGCGGTTCGATCCCGCCCAGGGCACGGCGGAAGAGCAACTGGTCCGCGTGGTGGAGGCGGCGCGCATTGCCGGATCCCCGCTGGTGCGGGCGTTTCTGGGCAGCATGGAGGACCGCGCCGGCCCCTTGCCCATCGAGGCGCACATCGAGAACACCGTCAAGGTATTACGTCATGTGCGCGCGCGCGTCGAGGACTCCGGCGTGCGCATCGCCATCGAGAACCACGCCGGCGACATGCAGGCGCGGGAACTGAAAATGCTGATCGAGGAAGCAGGCAAGGATTTCGTCGGGGCGTGCCTGGACTCCGGCAACCCCGTCTGGGCGTTGGAGGATCCGCTGCTGACCCTGGAGACGCTGGCGCCGTACGTACTCACCAGCCATGTCCGCGATTCGGCGGTGTGGCGCGAAGGGGACCGCATCGCGGTGCGCTGGACGCGGATGGGCGAAGGCAACATCGGCATCCGGGAGTATACGCGGCGGTTCCAGGAATTGTTGCCCGGCAAGGCTTATTCGATGGAGATCATCGTGACAAGGCCGCGCTACTTCCCGCTGTTCGATCCGCAGTTCTGGGCCGGCTACCGAAACGTGCGCGCGGAGGAGTTCCTGCGGTTTCTGCGGCTGGCTGAGCAGGGGCAGCCGAACCCCGGTCCCACGCCGGCGCCCCAAGAACTGGCGGCGCAGCGCGAGCGCGAGGATCTGGAGGCCAGCATTCGCTACACGCGCGAGGTGCTGGGTCTTTGAGACTGGCCGGCCGCCGCGCGTTGGTCACGGGCGCGAGCCGGGGAATCGGCCGGGCCATTGCCGCGGCGTTCGTGCGGGAGGGCGCGACTGTCGTCCTTGCCAGCCGCAAGCAGGATACCCTGGACGCGGTGGCGGCCGAGTTGGGGCCGCGCGCGATCCCGGTGGCCTGTCACGTCGGCCGCCCCGCCGACCTCGATTCTCTGGCCGCGCGCGCCGGCCCCGTCGACATTCTGGTGAACAACGCCGCCACCAACATCGCGCAGGGGCCCTGCCTGACCTTCACCGAGGCTCAGTTCGACAAGATGGTCGAGGTGAATCTGAAAAGCGTCTTCGGCCTGACGCAGCGCCTGGCCCCGGGCATGTGCGAGCGCGGCCGCGGCGCGATCCTCAACATCGCCTCGGTCTCCGGCATCAAGCCGCAATGGGAAAGCCTGCTGTATTCGATGACCAAGGCGGCGCTGATCATGATGACGAAGTCCTACGCGCTCGAACTCGGCCCGCGGGGCGTCCGTGTGAACGCGATCGCGCCCGGCCTGATCCAGACGCAGTTGAGCGAGTACTTCTGGAAGGAAGGCGAGCGCGAGGCGTTCCCCTACCGCCGGCAGCCCATCCGGCATTTGGGACAGCCCGAAGAGGTTGCCGGACTGGCGGTCTTCCTGGCTTCCGACGAAGCTTCTTACGTGACCGGCGCCGTCTACACCGCCGACGGGGGCGCGCTGCTGCTGTAGCGGGCTTGTCCAGACGCGCGGGCATGATGGCCCCGGTTTCTTCGCCGGGCGGCAGCTCCATCCCGAAGACGATTCGCCAGGCGCCGTCTTCTCGCGTCAGCCTGTCCGCAGGCGAGCGACCTCGCTTTGCGCGAACCGGGTCCATCCCCGGGTGCGCGGGCGCTTTCGCGCGCTGGACACGCAACAGGGAAGGGGCGTCGGGCGGGGCCCATTCGCGCACGAGGCCGGGGACGAATTCACAGAGGTATGCGCGGCGGAACCACCAGTCGGGGCAGTGGTGGATGTTTACGGGCGCGAGGGGTGGTCCGTTGCAGGTGCGCCGCGTCCGTGCGGGAGCGGATCTCTCCCTCCCGGTCGTGGCTCCCGCAAGGACGGGTTGCCGCCGGCTGGCGCCTGCGGTGGGGAGCTGGCCGGGGCCGGATCTGAGCGCCGGATGCGAGATCTGGCGGACCGCGCCGTGTGGGACCGGGCACGGGACCGCGGCCCGTCCACCGACGAGCACCCGGGCGGCACGCCCGGCGAAGACCCGAAGTGGCGCCGCTTTCACCGCGTCAAGGGCGGCTTCCTCTCGGGTGTGGTGCGCACCCGGGGGAATGCTTCCACCCTGGAGTTCCGCTTCCACGACGTGCGCGGAGAGGTGGTTTACCGCCAGGCGCCCGCCCGTTGAACCTCCAGGTTGACTCACGCGCGGACCGGATGTATGGTCGATTCGAGTTCGCAACAGGAGGAACCGACTATGCCCGTAAGCGTGAAGACCATCGCCTTGTGGCGAAAAGAGACGGACAATACGCCCGGAGCGCTGGCCGCGACGCTGGAACCGCTCGCCGCGGCCGGGACCGACCTGCAAATCGTCATGGGCTACCGCTTTCCCGGCGAGCACGCCAAGGCGGCGATCGAACTGTTTCCCGTCGCCAACAAGAAGGCGGCAGCCGCCGCGCAGGCCGCGGGGTTGAGCCCCGCCGGCATCCCCACTCTGCTGATCGCCGGCGACAACAAGCCCGGATTCGGCCACGCCATGGCCGCGGCGATCGCCGGCGCCGGCATCAACATGGCCTTCCTGAGCGCCCAGGTGATCGGTAAGAAGTTCTCCGCCCTCGCTGGATTCGAGTCGGAGGCCGACGCCAAGAAGGCCGCGGCGCTGATCAAGAAAGTCAAGGTGGTGAGCGCGCCGGCGCGGAAGAAATCGCGGCGCCGCTACGGTTGCCGGGCGGCGGGGAGGGCGGGCCCCGCGGGGCGCTGCACCAGCACCTGGAAGGTCTCGCCCATGCCGAACAGGAGCGTCTTGAGCTGCAAGCGGAGCGGGAGCGGGGCGGGATCGCCCAGCACGGCCGCGAAGCGGTCTTCCAGGCCCGCCTCCAGCAAGGTGCGGGCGAGCGGGCGCAGCGAAACCAGTTCCCATCCGCAGCGCGCGCCAGCATCGACGAGCGCGTCCCAAGGTACGTGGGCAGTGATGTCCCGCTCGCCGGGTTCCGCCAGGACGTCTTCCGACGCCTGATGACGCCGGTAGCTCATCAGGGCGCCATCCGGAAACCGCGCGGACTCGCGCGTCGTGTATCCGTAGTCGATCGCGACGTGATACCCGCTGCGCAGCCGTGCGGCGATCCGGCCGATCCAGTCCAGCGCCGCGAAGTGGACCTCCGCCGAACGCCGTGCTTGCCAGGCCGGGAAATAACGGCGGAGGTACGCTTCGGTCCGTTCGTCCACCGCGTCGCCCGCGACCCAGACAAAGCGATCGCCGTGCCAGCCCACGCGGGCTTCCACGGGGACGTCGTTTTGGAAGAAGACGCGATCCACCGGCAGCGCATCGAAAAATTCGTTCGAAAACACCACCCCGTCCACCGCGTCCGGCAGGGCGGGGCCCCCGATGTCGATGGGGAGGTAGCGGAACCCGGTAAACGCATCGGCCATGTCGGCGCGGCCGGCGCCGAGTTCCACCACCTGGAGCGGCCCGGGCCCGGCGAGTTTGCGCAAGTAGCGCGCGACCAAGCGGCCGAACACCGGCTGCACCTGCTCGGCGGTAAAGAAATCTCCCGCGCGGCCGAAGCGGTCCCGGCGGTAGTAGCCGCCTTCGGGGTCGTACAGCGCCGCTTCCATGAATCTCCGGAAGGGGAGGGGGCCCCCGCGCGCGATCTCGTCCCGCAGTTTCTCAGCGACCGGCGTCATACTGGCGGCTCTGCGGCGTCCGGACGAACAACTCGACCAGGTAATCGTGGAGGCAATCGTACAGGTACTTCTGGAAAGTCCAGGGAAACTGCGGATGATCGATGTCGCGCGGGTGGACCGGGGCGACGTAGGTGTGGAGGCCCGGGCGGGGCTCCTTCCACCCGATCAGCAGTTCGATCGCGCCGTTGCGTTCCCGCGCGCCGAACTCGACCAGGGCGTGCTCGTAGCGCCCCAGTTCGTCCCGCACTTTTTGCAGCCGCTCCACGCCGCTTATGTTAGCGTGAAGTCGATGGCGGAGACCGGATCCACGCGCCGGATTCGCGTGAAGCTCAGCAGCGAAGAGGCGGGCTCCATTTCGCTCACGCCGGTGGTGGTGCAGGAGATGCCCCTGCATGAGCTGCTGGAGCACATTTTGGCCAGCGCGGGCAAGGACGAGGAGCGGGTGCGCGGCCTGCTGCGGCGAGGCGCGGTGGTCAGCGGCGCTTCGCGTTTCCGGTGGGAGGGCTGGGACGAGGACCCCGCATCCCTGCGCCAGCAACTGGCTGCGTTTCCGGATCCGGACCCCGCGCGGCCGTTCTCGCCGGCGGCATGTATTCGCGCGGTCCTGCGCGCGCCGGGCCGCCGCCTGGAGATTGACCGCGAAGCCGGGGCGGCGCGCCGCCTGCTGCGCCGCCGCAGTTTTTGGGAGGCGCTCACCGCGGTGGCCGCGGCGGGCGCTCCCGTGTATCGCGACTACTCCTACCGGCATCGCGCCGACTGCTACCTCCTGCCCCTCACCAACGTGGAACTCGCCGCGCTCCGCCGGGCCGCCTCCCTGCTGGCTTACGCCGGTCTGCGCGACGCGATCCGCCAGATCACCTACGATTCGCTGGAGCTTTACACCGGACGTTGAACGCCGCGCCGCTATAATAAGCGTGATTATGAAAGCCCGCGTGTACGTCTCGTTCAAGCCGACGGTGCTCGATCCGCAGGGGGTGGCGGTGCGCTCGGCGCTGCACAGCCTTGGTTTCGATCAGGTTGACGACGTCCGCCAGGGGAAGTTCTTCGAGATCCTGCTCGCCGGCGGGCTGAGCGCCGCGGAGGCGCGCCGTCAGATCGAAGCCATGGCGCAGGACGTGCTTGCCAATCCGGTGATCGAAGATTACCAGTTCGAATTGATCGAATAGCGGGGAACAGCATCGTTTATGTGCGGCATTGTCGGCTACATTGGGACCCGGGGCACGGTGCCCATTATTCTCGATGGTCTCCGGCGGCTGGAGTATCGGGGGTATGACTCGGCGGGCCTTGCGGTGGTCGGCGAGGATGGCCAGTTGGCGATCCGGCGGGCGTCCGGCAAGCTCCGGAACCTGGAAGAGGCTATCCGTCTGAATCCCGCCGAGGGCGTCTACGGCATCGGCCACACCCGCTGGGCGACTCATGGCCGCCCCACGGAGGAGAACGCGCACCCGCACCGCTCCGGCGACGTCGTGGTGGTGCACAACGGCATTGTCGAGAATTATTTGACGCTCCGGCGCCGCCTCGAAGGGGAAGGCCGGGTCTTTCATACCGAAACCGACACGGAAGTAATCGCGCACCTGATTGACCGGTATTTCGACGGGGCGCTGGAGAACGCGGTCCGCCGCGCCGTGGCCGAACTCGCCGGCGTGTTCGCCATTGCGGTGGTTTCGCCGCGCGATCCGCACAAAATTGTCGCGGCCCGTTCCGGGCCCCCGGTGGTGATCGGCCTGGGAGACGGCGAGTACTTCGTCGCGTCCGATGTCCCCGCGGTGTTGCATCACACCCGCGACATGTTTTTCCTCGACGACGGCGACCTGGCCGTGCTCACCCCCGACGGCGTGCGCCTGACCAGCTTTGACGGCCGTCCGGTGACCCGCGCCGTGCAGCACATCCTCTGGGATCCCATCCTGGCGGAAAAGGGCGGCTACAAGCATTTCATGCTCAAGGAGATTTATGAGCAGCCCCGCGCCGTCCGCGATACCATGCTGGGCCGCATCGGCCAGGAGTCCGGGCGGATCTTCCTTGATGAAATGGACATCACGCCCGCGCAGTTCCGGGCGTTTCAGTCGGTCCGCATCGTCGCCTGCGGCACCAGTTGGCACGCCGCGCTGGCGGGGAAGTTCATGATCGAAAAACTGGCGCGGCTGCCCGTGGAGGTCGACTACGGCAGCGAGTTCCGTTACCGGGACCCCCTGGTCGGGCCGGAGGTGCTCACGATCGTGATCTCCCAGTCGGGGGAAACCGCCGATACGCTGGCCGCGCAACGCGAGGCCAAGCACCGCGGCTCCAAGACGCTGGCGATCTGCAACGTGGTCGGCTCGATGATTACGCGGGAGGCCGCCGGCTCGATTTATACCCACGCCGGACCCGAAATCGGCGTGGCCTCCACCAAGGCGTTCACGGCGCAGCTTACCGCGCTGTTGATTCTCGCCATGCATCTTGGCCAACTGCGCGGCGTGCTGGGAGAAGCCGCCTCGCGCGAGATGGTGCAGGAACTCCTGCGGCTGCCCGGAAAGCTGGAGGCCATCCTGGCGCAGGACACGCACTTCGAAGAACTCAGCCGCAAGCTGTTCCGCGTGACCGATTTTCTGTTCCTGGGGCGCGGCATTCACTTCCCGATCGCCATGGAAGGCGCGCTGAAGCTGAAAGAAATCTCGTACATTCACGCGGAGGGTTATCCCGCCGGCGAGATGAAGCACGGGCCCAACGCGTTGATCGACGAGGAAATGCCCGTAGTCTTTCTGGCGACCCGCGAGCCCGGCAACACCGAAAGCGCGCTGCTCTACGAGAAGACCTTGTCCAACATTCAGGAGGTGAAAGCCCGGGAGGGGATCGTCATCGCGATCGCCACCGAAGGCGACGCTGAGATTCCCGGGCTGGCCGACTATCTGATCGAGATCCCGCCCACGCGCGATCTGCTGGCGCCGATTCTGGAGGTGGTGCCGCTGCAATTACTGGCCTACCACATCGCGGTGCGCCGCGGCTGCGACGTCGATCAGCCCCGCAATCTCGCCAAGAGCGTCACGGTCGAATGAAGCAAGCCGCCACTCGCCTGGAGATCCCGACGCGCGGCAAGGGTCTCTATGAGTTCTCCGCGCGCGTGGAAGCCTGGTTGCGCGAGCAGGCGATGCACACCGGGCTGCTCACGGTGTTCGTACAGCACACCTCGGCTTCGCTGGTGATCCAGGAGAACGCCGACCCCGACGTAGTGGCCGACCTGGAAACGTTTTTCTCCCGCCTGGCGCCCGAAGACAACCGGCTGTACCGCCACACCATCGAAGGAGGCGACGACATGCCTGCCCACATCCGCGCCGCGCTGACCGCGGTGCAACTGTCCGTGCCGATCGTGCAGGGGCGGCTGGCGCTGGGCACCTGGCAGGGAATCTATCTGTTCGAGCATCGCTCCGCGCCGCACCGTCGGAGCGTCATCCTGCATGCGTTCGGAGAATAGGCGGTCACGCGCCCGGCGGTGACATACTGAAAAAGTTCGTGTCCCTCTCGCGGAAAAAACTGTTCGTGCTGGCGCCGCTGGTGGCGGCGGCCGCCGGCGGCCTGATGTGGTATGGGCTGGCGGAGCGCCAGTTTTACGCGCCGGAGCAACTGCTGCGCCGCCTGCCGGCCGACGACGCGATCGTCGCGGGCGTGGATTTCGCGGCGCTGCGCGCCTCCGGAGTGCTGGCCAAACTGACGGGCGTCGCGGCCCTCGAAAGCGAATACCGGGCGTTTGTCGAACAGACCGGCTTCGACTACCAGCGCGACCTGGACGGAGCGCTGCTCTCCTTGCACCCGCGCGGCGTCTACCTGCTGGCCCGCGGCCGCTTCGACTGGAACAAGCTGGAGGCGTACGCCAAGAGCCAGGGCGGAGCGTGTTTCAACCGTCTCTGCCGCTTGACGGGGAGCCGGCCCGAGCGGCGGATTTCGTTCTTTCCGCTTCGCCGCGATCTGATGGCGCTGGCGGTCAGCGACGACGGCTACGCGGCCACCCGGCTGAATCAGCCCGCCGCCCCTCCTCCGTTTGCGGTTCCCGGCGATCCGGCGTGGGTTCACCTGACCGCGGGCGCGCTGCGCGACCCCGCCCGCTTCCCGGAAGGCACGCGGCTGTTCATCCAGGCGCTGGACATCACCGAGGGCGTCACGTTGACGCTCGGCGCGGGCGGGGCCGGGGCCTTCGAACTACGGATGGAAGCGCCCTGCCGCTCGGCGCGCGAAGCCGAGACCCTGCGCGGCACGCTCGAGAAAATCACCAGCGTGCTGCAAGCGCTGATCCGCCGGGAAGGCCAGCAGGCCAGCGACGCCGACCTGAGCGGCGTGCTGACCTCCGGCGAGTTCACCTTGCAGGACCGCACGGTTCGCGGCCGCTGGCGACTGACGGCGCAGTTTCTGGAACAACTGGCGAAATGAAGCGCGCGGGCTTGGTCTGCTCCGGCAACATTGTCGCCGACCTGCTGGTCCGTCCCGTGGACGAATTCCGCTGGGGGGCGTCGGTGTGGGTGGAGGACATGGCGCGGAGCCTGGGCGGCAACGGCGCCAATACTTCCTACGCGGCGGCGTTGTGCGGCGCGCGGGTGCGGCTGTGGGGCATGGTGGGCGCCGACGAAGCCGGGGCGTACGCACTGGCGCAACTCGAGGCCGCCGGGGTGGACACGCGCGCGGTCATCCGCTCGCCCAGCCACCCCACGGCCGCGTCGGTGGTGCTGGTCCAGACGAATGGCGAGCGCATGTTTTTGCACCGGCCCGGCGCGAGCCTGGCCGTTTTCGCCGAGCCGCTGTCCTTTGCGGGACTGCCGGAGGAAGGGTTTTCCCACTACCACCTGGCCAGCCCGTTTGCGCTGCCTTTGCAGCGGCCGCACGCAGCCGAGAATCTGCGCCGGGCCCGCGCGGCCGGCCTGACCACCTCCGTAGACGCCCAGTGGGACTCGCGCGGCCGCTGGATGGAGGACTTCGCCGCGCTGCTGCCTCACACCGACTACCTGTTTCTGAATCAGGAGGAGGCCGAGCGCCTGGCCGGCACGGGAGATCCGCCGGCCGCCGCCGCCCGTTTGCGGCAAGCCGGAGCGCGGTCGGTGATCCTGAAACTCGGAGCGCGCGGCTGCCGGGTTTTCGGACCCGGCGTGGAGTTCGCGCAACCCTCCTTCCAGGTGACGGTGGTCGACACGACGGGCGCGGGCGACTGTTTCGTGGGGGCGTTTCTGGCCGCGACGCAGCAGGGCGCGAGCCTCGCCGCGGCCGCCCGCCAGGCGTGCGCCGTCGCGGCGCTGACGGTGCGCGCGATGGGCGCGGTCACGGGCTTGCCTGGCCGGGAGCGCCTGCCCGAGGCGTTGGCGAAGCTCCAACCCAGGACGCCGTGAGAATCCTCGGTCGCCAGTCCTTGCCGGCGTGGGGGAGCAACGGGCCGCCGACGGAATCTTTACTTACGACATCGCACTTACGACGCCGCCAGGCGTGTCAGGTCTGCGCCCTCGACCGAAGGACACCAGTAGCGCTCGACGTGGTGCACCATCAGTTCGGTGCCCCGGTCGTGAGCGACCCAGGGGCGCTGCCGTGGATCGTACATGGCGTCGGTCAGGTCGCGCGCCAGCACCACATTTTTTCTCAAGCGCACCATCTGGCGAATGCCGAAGGGCCGCCCGAGCACGCACATGTTCAAGTGCACGCCCATCAGCACGACGTTCCGCACGCCTTCCTGCGCGAAGTAGTTGTAGATCTCCACTCCGGAGTCGCTGATGCCGTCCTGGGGGAAGATCTCGAGCGCGTCGTGCTGGCGGGTGAACCGTTTCACGGCTTCGCCCACCACGTCGTCGTCACACGGCTGGGTCTTGTCGTCGATCGGCAGTTCGGCTTCCGCCCTGGCGTCGAAGTGGCACCACTTGCCGATCTCGACCGGCGGCGTCGCCGGCTTGGCGTCGATCATCTTTTGGCGCTGGGGCAGGGAAGCGTACTCGCTCATGGTGCCGCTGGGAGCGTGGATGATGTGCACGCCCAGCGCGCGCGCCCCCTTGAGGACTTCATTCATGCGGGGCGCCATCGCCGCCACCCGGCGCGCGGCGTTCAGGCAATAGTGCCCGTCCCACATGTCGCAGACGATGATGGCGGATTCGCGCGGCTGCCAGTACCAGTCGAATTCCCGGACGCGGGAAGCATCGCGGGCGCGGGCCCGCAGGCGCAACTGTCCCGGCGCTCCAAACGACAGGCCCGCCAGGCCGGCGGCGATCCAGGTGCGGCGTGTCATGCCGCGTATTGTATCGGATCCGCAGGGCGGCGCTCGGGCCTGCGCACGCCCGATGGCTGGCGCACAATGGAGGCATGCCGTCGCTCCGTTCCCTCGCGTTCTTCCTGCTGGGTTCGTGCCTGTTCGCGCAGGCGCCGTCGCGTGAGGAAGCCCTGGCGGCCATGCGGCGCGCCGCCGGGTTTTTCCGGGACCAGGTCGCGACCGCCGGCGGCTATCACGACTTCTACGCCGCGGACCTGAGCTACGGGCGCTCGGAGGCGGCCGAAGGCCCCACCCAGGTGGAGGTGCAGCGGGAGGCCACGCCCGTGGTGGCGCTGGCGTTCCTCGACGCGTACCGTCTGACCGGCGACCGTTTTTTCCTGGACGGCGCGCGCGCCGCCGCGCATGCCCTGGTGCGCGGCCAGCTGTGCAGCGGCGGTTGGGACTACTTGATCGAGCTCGACCCCGCGAAGCGGAAAGCCTACCAGTACCGCGCGGACGGCCAGTGCGGGAACGATCTGAAGGGTGTGACGAACCTGGACGACAACGTCACGCAAGGCGCGGCGCGCGTACTGCTGCGCGTGGACCGCGCGCTGGACTTTCAGGACCGTGCCATCCACGGAGCGGTGCGCTTCGCCCTGGACAAACTGGTGGAAGCGCAATACCCGATCGGGGCGTGGCCGCAGCGGTTTCGGCGTCCGCCCGACCCCGCCCGTTATCCGGTGAAGCGCGCCACCTATCCGGCGGCGTGGCCGCGCGAATGGCCTGGTCCGGCGTACCAGGATCACTACACGTTGAACGACAACACCATCGCCGACGCGATTGACCTGATGCTGGAAGCGGCGCGGGTCTACGACGAACCCCGGTACCAGGCGGCTGCCGAGCGGGGCGGGGAATTCCTCCTGCGGGCGCAGATGCCGGATCCCCAGCCTGCTTGGGCCCAACAGTACGACGCCGCCATGCACCCGGCGTGGGCGCGGGTCTTCGAGCCGCCCGCCGTGACCGGTGGCGAGTCGCAGGGCGTGCTGCGCACGCTGCTGCTGCTGTACCGCGAGACCGGCGACCGCAAATACTTGACGCCGGCGCCGCGCGCCTTGGAGTATCTGCGGCGGTCGGTGGTGCCGCGCGGCGACGCGGAGGTGTTTCGCCGCATCCCGGCCGGCGAGCCCATACTCGCGCGCTTTTATGAGCTGGAAACCAACCGCCCGCTGTATATCACCAAGGGCACGCGCTTGCAGGCAGCGGGACTCGGCAGCCGCCTGGTGGATGGTTATCGTCTGAGCTACGCACCCGACTCGGTGATCACGCACTACGGCGTGCTGGTGAGCGGGCGCGAACTTGCCGCGATCGAGCAGGAGTATCGCGAAGCCGCGGCGGCCAGCCCCGCTTCCCTCCGGCGTCCGATGGACCTGCGCGGGTTGTCGCCCTGGCAAGCGCGGACGGCGGGCGGGCGGCCGGACGCCGCCGCTGTGCGCCAGCTGATTACATCGCTCGACGCGCGGGGCGCCTGGACCCGGCCCGGCGTAATCGGCAAAGCGGACCGGCTGGTGCGCCTGTTCGCCGCCAGGGATATGGTGCTGCGCATCGGACGCGGGACGGCCGATGGTTTGCCCGGCGGCGAGGCGGACGCGGCGCGGACCATCCCCTTGCGCGAAAACGATGTCGTCGAGATCTTCCTAGGGTCACAGCCGCCCCAGCAGCAGATCATCCGTTCTGCCGATTTCGCCCGCAACCTGACTGCCCTGGCGGAATACGTGGCGTCGCTGCGGTAGTCAAAGTCCAGGGGCCGGTCTCCGACCGGCCCAAAGCTGGGGACCTGCTGCCGTGAGAATCAGAGCGGCGCGCATCCGAGAAGGAAATTGCCGGACGCCTCGGAAGAGCGTTCGCACCGTGCTCGGTGGGTGGCGCCCGGACCTCTCTATGCCGGGCGGGCGCGCTGCCGCGGGGATTCCGGCGCATTCTCCTTTGGCAGGTACATCGCGTGTTCTTCCTTGATCCGGCGGAATTCGGGCCGGGTGGCCAGATTGACCCATTCGAGCGGGTCGGCATGGCGGTCGTAGAGTTCCTCGCCGCCGTCGTGATAGCGGATGTAGCGCCAGCGCTCGCTGCGGACCGAGTGGTTGTGGCGGCCGTAGGTGGTCAGCGCGGGCCGGGCCCACGGCGCCGCCGGGCGCTTCAACAACGGTTGCAGGCTGGCGCCCTCCAGCCCCTCGCGCGGCTTCAAACCGCACAGATCGATGAGTGTTGGATAAATGTCCAGCAAGCTCACGGTGCGGTCGCACCGGCCTCCCGATTTGGTGACGCCCGGGGCGCTGATGGTCAGGACGTTGTGCGTCGCCTCCTCCCACAAGGCGAACTTTCGCCAGTGCAGCTTTTCGCCGAGGTGCCAGCCGTGGTCGCTCCACAACACCACGATGGTGTTCCTGACGTGGGGGCTCCGCCGGAGGGCATCCATCACTTTGCCTAGCACGGCGTCGGCGAAGCTGATGGAAGCCAGGTATCCCCGTACCGCCTGACGCCACTGGTTGTGCTCGATCACCCGGCGATGGTCGCCCTCGGGTCTGGCGAACTGCCGCCCGACCGGGGGCACGTCGTCCAGATCGTGCTCGTTGACGGTAGGGAGCACAATCGATTCGAGCGGGTGCAGATCGAAATATTTCGATGGCACATACCAAGGCAGGTGCGGGCGAAAGAGGCCCACGCCCAGGAAGAATGGATCCGCGGCCGGGCGGGCGAGTTGCGCGGCCGCCCATTCGGCCACCTGCATGTCGCCCATCTCGGCGTCGGGGACATCCACCGGCCCCCAGTCGAAGTGGGCCGCCTTCGGGATTCCGTTGACGGGCAGTTTCGGGGGCGCCGGGTCTGGCGGCTTGTGGGTGGTTTTGGAAGGAAAATACTCGTGCCAGCTTGCGGGGTCGGGATAGTGAAACAGCTTGCCGCCGCCCACCACGCGATAGCCGTGCTGCTGGAAGTATTGAGGCAGCGTCACGGCATTGGCCAGCAGGGGCGCCTGTCGTGGAGGCTGATCGTTGTAATACACGCCGGAAGTGGAGGGGCGAAGGCCGGTGAGCAGCGCGGCGCGCGACGGGTTGCACAGCGGCGCGGCGCAGTGGGCGTTGGTGAACAGCACGCCCTGGCGCGCCAGCGCGTCCAGATTCGGCGTGCGCGCCTGCGGATGGCCGCCCAAACCGCCGGTCCAGTCGTTCAGGTCGTCGATCGCGATGAACAAAACGTTGGGGGGACGTTTCCTAGCCAGCAGCGGGGACGCGGCAAGGCCGGCGGCGACGAATTCCCGGCGGGTCAGCATGCCGCCATCATAGCTCGCGACGGTGATAGGCTATCGGCATGTTCCCTGCTCGCTTCGCCGCGGCATTCCTGCTGCTGGCCTGCACCGCGCCGGCGCAGATGGATCGCTACATCGCCATCGACAATGTGTGCGCCTGGCCCAACTTGACCCTGCTGCCGGACGGCAAGATCCTCGCGCACATTTTCAACCGGCCTTCGCATGGCCTGCATGAGGGCGACATCGAAACCTGGATGAGTGAAGACGAAGGGCGCCTGTGGACCAAACAAGGAGTCCCCGCGCCGCACGATCCGGGAACCACCCGCATTCACGTCGCGGCGGGCTTGGCCAACGATGGCGCGCTGGTCGCGATCACCACCGGCTGGGGTGGGGTCAAGCTGCGGGGACGCGTCCTCGAGCCCTGGGTGAGCCGGTCGACCGACGGCGGCAAGACGTGGGACCGCAGCGGGCAGTTGCGCGTGCCGGCCGATATCAAGCACCTCATCGCTTTCGGCAACGTGGTGCGAATGGGGGGGAGGCGGCTGGCGGCGCCGCTGTATGGCGCGCGGCCAAGCCCCGAGGAGTTGGCGGGGCAAAAGCATCGGCTCTATCCCTCCCTCAACGACGCGTACTTATTCTTCAGTGACGACGATGGACGCACCTGGGGCGAGCCGGTTCTGATCGGCAAGCACCGGTATAACGAAACCGCCGTGCTCCGCCTGCGGGCGGACCGATGGCTGGCGGTGGCGCGCACCGTCGAGGGAGGAATGGATCTGTTCGTCTCCCAGAATGAGGGCCGCACCTGGAGATCGGAGGGACCGGTGGCCCCGCCCAGTCATCATCCCGGCCATCTGCTCAAGCTGGCCGACGGACGCATTTTGCTGACATACGGAATCCGGGAACGGCTGAAGTTGTCGGCGGAAGCGAGCAAGCCCGATTACGCGATCGGGGTCCGGTTCAGCAAGGACGAGGGCCGCACGTGGGGCGCGCCGGCGCGCCTGGTTTCCCTGCCGGAATCCACCGATGGCGGCTACCCCGCCACCGAGCAGCTCCGCGACGGCACGCTGGTGACCGCGTATTACAGCAACGGAATCCCCGAGCACAAGCGGTATCACATGGGCGTCGTGCGCTGGCGTTCCCCGGAATAGCCCGGCGGCGTATGCTGGAGCCATGACCCGCCGCAGCCCGCTGGCCGCTCCGCTCCTGCTCACGTCCAAAACCGGATGGGGGAAACCGCCACGCCCCAATGTCGTCCTGTTCCGGACCGACGACCATGGCGCGTGGGCCAACGGCCGGGCGAAACCGCCAACCGCCTGAGTGCCCCGACCGACGCCGGGTTGATCGCCGAACTGCGGCAGGATCTCCACGCCACGTTCCAGCGCCTGGGCGCTCCTCCGTTGGAAGAAGGGCGGACCAACGTCCGGCAGGAGCTTACCGTCTACACCCGCTGAGTTGTATCATGAGGCTCGGGAACTCACGCACATGAACCGTAGAGAATTCGCGGCTGCTTCGGCACTGGCCTGGGCCGGCGCCTCGTTCGCACAGGGCGGCGCGCGCCTGCCTATCCGGAAAGCTGTTCTGAACACCATGCTGCCCAAGGAGATGCCGCTGGAAGACCGCTTCCGGCTGGCCATCGACTGCGGCTTCGAACAAATGGAGGTCACGCAGATCGACGATCCCCGCGAGGCGGAAGCCATCAAGTCGGCGGCGGACAAGGCGAAACTGCCGATTCACTCCGTGATGTGCATGACGCATTGGAAGCACCCGCTCTCCTCCTCCGATCCGGCGGTGGTGGCCCAGTGTGTCGAAGGAATCAAGACTTCCATCCGCAATGCCAAACTGTGGGGCGCGCAGACCGTGCTGCTGGTGCCCGCGGTGGTGAATCCGGAGACCCGCTACCAGGACGCGTGGAAGCGCTCCCAGGCCGAGATCCGGAAGCTGATTCCCTTCGCCGCCGAACACAAAGTGATCATCGCGGTGGAGAACGTCTGGAACAAGTTCCTGCTCAGCCCGCTCGAGTTCGCCCAGTATGTGGATTCGTTCAAGAGCCCGTGGGTGCAAGCATACTTCGACGTGGGCAACGTCGTGTTGTTTGCGTATCCGCAGGACTGGATCCGCACGCTGGGCAAACGGATCGCGAAGGTGCACATCAAGGATTTCACCTTCAAGAACCGCGAAGCGAAGTTTGTGGACCTCCGCGAGGGCGAGATCGACTGGAAGGCGGTCCACGCGGCGCTGGCGGAGATCGGCTACCGTGGCAGCGCCACGGTGGAGTTGCGCGGCGGGGACCGCGACTACCTGAAAGAAGTCAGCCGCCGCTTTGACCTGATTCTGACGGGGGCTTAGCGAGGGCTAGCCGGGGCTGGCCGGGCTAAGCCAGGCTCAGCCGGAAGACCGTCCAGAGGATCTTGAGGCCCGCGCGGATGCTGGCGCGGAGATTGCCCGAAACTTTGCTTACTCCGATGCGCGGCCGGTAGGATACGGGCACCTCCAGAATACGCAGCCCGTGTTGGATGGCGCGGATCTGCATCTCGATGGTCCAGCCGTAGTTGCGGTCGCGCAGGCCCAGGCGGCGCAAGGCCGGCAGGGAAATGGCGCGGAACGGCCCCAGGTCCGTGTAGGCGTGGCCGTACAGCCAACGGATCAACCGGGTGGCCAGCCAGTTGCCAAAGCGCTGGTGGGGCAGCAGTGCCCCGCGTTCGGCGCGGCCGAGTTCGCGGGAACCCAGCACCAGGTCGGCGCGTCCGGTGTAGATGGGTTCCAACAGTCGCACGGCTTCTTCCGGCGCGTCGCTGGCGTCCGCATCCATGAACACCACGGCTTCGGTATCTTCCGGCAGCGCGGCCAGCGCGCGCAGACAGGCGGCGCCATATCCGCGTTCGGGTTCGAACACCACGGTAGCGCCGGCGGCGCGCGCGATTTCCGCGGTGCGGTCCCGCGAACCGTTGTCCGCCACCACAATTTGGCGGTACAACTCCCGCGGAACCCGCCCCAGCGTGACGCCGATCGCGTCTTCTTCGTCCAGGGCGGGGATGACCAGCGCGGCTCTTGCCTGCGGAAGTCGGGTCATGGTAAAAAACGAATGCCAGAGCTCCCCGGGATCCCATCGTAGAGAGTGCCGAAGAGAATCGTGATGCAACCCGAGAATGGCTCCCCGCCTCCCACCCGGTCGGCGGCCGTCACGGCGTTTGCCTGGCTGCGCGACCTGGCGATTTCATTTCTGCTGGCGGTAGTGCTGATTGTGTTCATTTATCAGCCGGTCAAGGTGGAGGGCACCAGCATGATGCCGCTGCTCACCGACCAGGAGCGGATCTTCATTAACAAGTTTACCTATCGCTTCGGGATCGATGAGGTGCGGCGCGGAGACCTGGTGGTGTTTCACTTCCCCATGGACCGCAGCAAGTCGTACATCAAGCGCGTCATCGGTTTGCCCGGTGACCAGGTCGAGATCCGGGAGGGCGCCGTGTTCGTCAACGGGCAGGCGCTGGTGGAAGAGTACGTACCCGAAATGTACCGCGACCAGCAGAGCTACCGTCCGATCACCGTGCCGCCGGACCACTATTACGTCCTGGGGGACCACCGCAACTCGTCGAACGACAGCAGGGCGTGGGGCACCGTGGCCCGCGAGCAAATCTACGGCAAGGCGGTGTTCGTGTATTGGCCGCTCGAGAAAGCCGGTCCGGTGAAGTAGCGCTCAGGAAGTCAGCCGGGCGAACCCGGTGTGCGCGACAGGTCCGTGCAGCTGCGCTTCCACCGTCCCTTCCGCCAGCGCTTGCGCCACGGTCCGGAACGCTTCTTCACAGGCGCTCAGATAGCCGTCGATGTGGCCCGGTTGATGCGCAAAGGTAGCGTAGAACGCGTTCGTAGCCAGGTATCCGTTCTCCAGCATCAGTTGCGTGAACAAAGTGCGCGCCGCCTGCGCCTGCGGATGCTGGATCGCAAAGCGCGGCAGCGGGGCAATCCCGGAAACCGCGATGTCGAGACCGGCGCGCCGCGCCGCCTCGGCCCAGCCGTCCTTGACCCGGTTGCCGATCTCGGCCAGATAGGCCGGGACGCGGTGCTGGCGCAGCTTGCGGATGGTGGCCAGCGCCGCGGCAGGACCCACGCGGTCCGTCCAGTAGGTGCTGCTGATAAAACTTGTCTGGGCCGCTTGCATGACGGGTTCGGTTCCCACAATGGCCGCCATCGGGTGGCCGTTGCTGATGGCCTTGGCGAACACCGCCATATCGGGGGCCACGCCGTAGTTCAGGTGCGCGCCGCCGATCGCCAGCCGCCACCCCGACGTGACTTCGTCAAACACCAGGACCGCGCCCGCGCGATGGGCGGTTTCCAGGACCCGCTCGAGGAACCCGTCCTCCGGTTCGCGCTCCCGCAAAGGTTCCATGACCACCGCGGCCAGCTTGCCGGGATGGGCGGCCACAATGGCTTCCAGTTCGTCCACGCGGTTATAGCGGAACGGGAAGGCCGTGCCGGTAAGCCCGCGGGGCACCCCGTTGGGCGCCAGTCCCGGCAGCAGGTGTCCGGTCAGCGCGTCGTCCTCAGCCAGGTTGGCGGCCAGATACCAATCCTGCCATCCGTGATAACCGCAAAACGCCACGACGTCGCGGCCGGTGTAGGCGCGGGCGATCCGCACGGCCACCGCGAGCGCTTCCCCGCCGCAACGGGCGTAGCGCACCATGGCGGCCCAAGGATGGAGTTCGCACAACAGGTCCGCCAGTTCGACTTCCTCGGGGCAGTTGAGTGTGCAGAGGCTGGCCTTGTCTACCGCAGCGTGCACGGCCTGATTCACGTCCGCATCGGCAAAGCCCAGCAGGCATGCCCCGATACCGCAAATCGACATGTCGATGTAGGTGCGGCCGTCCAGATCGGCGACGACCACTCCTTTGGCCCAGGAGTAATACGAGGGCCACCCGCCCGGGAGGAACATCTCCGGGCGCTTGGAGAGCAGTTGCGTGCCGCCGGGCATCCGCTGCCGGGCGCGGGCGTAGAGTTCGGAACCGGAATGCATAGGTCTTTCGAGTCTCAACGATAGCAGGCCGGCCTGCGGCCAGGCGAGGGGTCAAGAGGCAATGCGGTAGAACGCACAGGCGTTGCCGCCGATCAGTTTTTCCCGGACTTCCATCGGCTGCGGACCCAGCGCCTGCGTGAACGCGGCCAGCACCTGTTTCCAGGAGCCGGCCAGCAGACACACCGGCCAGTCGCTGCCGAACATCAGGCGCTCCGGACCGAAACAGCGCAGGGCGTGCGCGACATAGGGCAGCAGGTGCGCCGTTTTCCAGCTCCGGTGATCCGCCTCCGTGATCATGCCGGAGAGCTTGCACCACACGCGCGGGTATTGCGCGGCGGCTGCGAACTGCTCGGCCCATCCTTCCAGGGAATGCCGGGCGATCGGCGGCTTGGCGAGGTGATCGATCACCATCCGCAGTTGCGGGAAACGTTCGGCCAGGATGGGCACCAACGGCAGGTGCACCGGCCGTAACAGCAGGTCATAGGGAAGGTCGCGCCGCTCCAGCTCGGCAAGGCCCCGCAGCACGTCCTCGCGCAGCAGCCAGCGCGGATCGGCCTCGTCGTGCACGGGGTGGCGCACGCCTTTGAAGCGGGGATGCCGCTGCAATTGATCGAGTCGCTCGCCCAGCCTCGGGTCGGTCAGGTCGACCCATGCCACCACCGCCTTGATGAACTCGTGGCGAGTGGCCAGCTCGAGCATCCACTCGGCTTCGGCGGCGACGGTATTCGCCTGGACCAGGACGCTCCCGTCGAACCGGTTGCGTGCGAGAATCGGCGCCAGATCCTCGGGCAAGTAGTTCCGCCGCAAGACGGAGGGTCCCGGGGGCATCCAGCGATAGGTGAAACGGTCGAGGTCCCAGAAATGCTGGTGCGCGTCAATCCTCATGGCTGTTTCTCCGGTGGCCGCCGGTCGAGCGCCGGAGAGCGGAACTCGGGATCGTCAGGTTCCGGCGTCCTCGGGAATCCAGGCCCCCATTTCAACACCCGGATGCGGATCTTGCGGAACTCGACGGGCTCGCCCTGGTTGTACGCCTGCAAGCCCACGTGCCCGTAGGCGGCGCGCTCGGCGAGCGGCTTCTGCTGGGCGTGCTGATACGCGGGATCGTCCAGGTTCGCGTCCAGGACCTTCTCGCCGTTCCAACTGGCCACGACCCGGCGCTCGCGGACCGTCACCTCCACCTGGTTCCATTCCCCATCGGGCTTGGCGGCGTTGCGGATGGGAGCGACCGCGCCGTACAGCGCACCGGTGGAGCGCAGTCCGGGGGGCTGGCCCGCATCGCTCATGATCTGGAGCTCCATGCCCGAAAAGGCGGGATTGCCTTCCGGAAGCGCGCGGAGAAAGATGCCGCTATTGGAGTTGCCGCGCGTCCGGTACTCGAGCCGCAAGACGAAGTCGTAGTACATGTCATCGGTGGCAAGCCACGAGCCACCTTTGTTCCAGGTCAGAATGCCCTTGCGGACCGTCCATCCCCCGGCGTCGGGGCGCTGCCGGATCGAGTGCCAGTTGCGCAGGCTTTTGCCATCAAAGAGCAGTTGGAACCCGTCGCGGCGCTCCGCGCGGGAAAGCTTGTTGGCGCCCGCGGCGGGCAAGGCCAGGCCGGCCAAGAAAAAAAGAAGGTAAATTCTCACGTTCCTGGACCCTTTAGTGTCCCATAACCCGGAGGCCGCCTTTCCGCAAAGGAGCCGCGGCTACGCGCCACCCTCGGGACCGAATACCCGGCGGAAGATCGCGTCCACGTGCCGGAGTTGGCGCTCGAGGGAGAACGTCTGCGCCAGCTTTTCCGGAGACAGGCAGGCTTGGATCTCCGGATCCGCCTCGACGGCGGCGCGGAAGTCGCCCTCTTCTTCCCAGCAGCGCATGGCATGCCCTTGCACGATCCGGTAAGCGGTTTCCCGCAGCATGCCCGCGGCGGCCAGGTCCAGCAGGAGTTGGCCGCTGAACACCAGCCCGCGGGTCAGGCTGATGTTCCGCTTCATGCGTTCCGGGTAGACCAGAAGCTTATCCACCAGCCACGTGGTTTTCGCCAACAAGTAGTCCGTCAGGATCAGCGAATCGGCCAGGATCACCCGCTCCACCGAAGAATGCGAGATGTCCCGTTCGTGCCATAGGGCGACATTCTCGAGTCCGGCCATGGCGTTCGCGCGCACGACGCGGGCCAGCCCGCAGATCTGCTCGCTCAGCACCGGATTGCGCTTGTGCGGCATGGCCGAACTGCCTTTCTGCCCCTTGGCGAAGTATTCTTCCGCCTCCCGGACCTCGGTGCGCTGCAAGTGCCGGACCTCGAGGGCGATTTTCTCGAGCGAAGCGGCGATGCCGGCCAGGGCGCATAAATAGGCGGCGTGCCGGTCGCGCTGCAACACCTGGGTGGAGATCGGCGCGGCTTTGAGTCCCAGCCTTGCGCAGATCCTTTCCTCGGCGTCCGGCCCGAGGTGGGCGAAGGTGCCGACCGCGCCCGAGATTTTCCCCACGCGCAGGTCCTCGGCGGCGTCGGCGAACCGCCGGCGGTGACGTCCGATCTCCTCGTGCCACAACGCCAGCTTCCAGCCGAAGGTAATCGGCTCGGCATGCACGCCATGCGTGCGGCCGATCTGGACGGTGTGGCGGAATTCAAACGCGCGGCGCTTGAGTACGGTTTGCAGCGCCTCCAACCCGGCGGCGATCAACGCGGAGGCTTGTTGCAGCCGCAACGCCTGCGCGGTGTCCACCACATCGTTGGAGGTCAGCCCGAAATGCAGCCAGCGCGACGCCTCGGCATGCCCGGCGGCGGCCATCCGCTCGGCGACGCAGGTGGTGAAGGCGATTACGTCGTGGCGCACTTCGGCCTCGATCGCGTCGATGCGCGCTACGTCGAAGCCGGCGTGCTCGCGCAGCAGGCGCGCCGCCTCGGCGGGCACCTCGCCCAATTCCGCCAGCGCCTCGGAGGCGGCCAGCTCCACCTCCAGCCAGGTGGCGAATTTGTTCTCGTCGCTCCAGATGCGGCCCATTTCCGGCCGCGTGTATCGTGAAATCATCTTGGCGTTGCTTTCTTCAAAACGTGAATGCTTCCGTCGGCTCGCGCTGCGAAGCCACCACCAGCCGCGGCGAAATCCCGCGCGCCAGCAGCGCCTGATCCGCCATCAGCCGTACAATTTCCGGGTGGTTGTTGTGCTCGCTCAGGTGGCCGAGAATCAGGGTCTGCACGCGCGCGTCCAGGTCCTGGCAGATAAAGTCGCAGGCGTGATCGTTCGACAGGTGGCCAACGCGGCTCATCACCCGTTGTTTCACCGGCCAGGGGTACGGACCCACCTTCAGCATTTCCAGGTCGTGGTTGGACTCCAGCAGCAGCACGTCCGACCCCTGCAAATGATAGCGGATCGAGCCGGGGATGTATCCGAGATCGGTGGCGAGCGAGAACTTGACGCCCTGCGCCCGCACGGTGAAGCCGACCGGGTCGATGGCGTCGTGCGGCACCGTGAAGCTGTCGATCTCCAGGTCGTCCACCACGATCCGCGCGCCGGCCTGAAACAGTTCGAGGTGCGGGGTCAGGTTCTGCCAGTCGATAGAACCGGCGGTGCGCTCGGTGAGGTAGATCGGCAACGGGCGTTTGCGGGTCAGGCTCTTGCGGGTCAGGCGGACCAGGCCCGAGACGTGATCGGCGTGCTCGTGCGTGACCAGCACCGCCCGCACCCGGTCGAGGGAAAGGCCCGCCGTGGCCAGGCGCTGCTCGAGCTGCGCAAAGCTCAGTCCGGCGTCGATTAGAATGCCGGTGCGTTCGCTGCCGGCGTAGACGCAATTGCCCGCGCTGCCGCTGGCCAGTATGCAGACTTGAAAGATGCCGATGCCCTCTCCCAGTCTTGTAGCAGACGTCCCGCGGTGCGAACAAGTCGGCCCCCCGGATGTGGGTGGGCAGACGGCCGGAAACAAGGAACCGCAACGGCGGGGGATTCCGTTGTGCGACCGCATGGTGTAGGATCAGGACCGGGAGATTCCGCAGGGATGGCGTCGATGGCCAGACCGCCGGATGAGTATTGCCGCCGCCGCTCTCCCCGTGTATCTCCTCCCTCTCGCTCACCTGGTAGCTGTGCGATCCTCAGCCCCGCCCGGCCGGCGGGCGGGCCCAGGAGTATTCCGATGGCAGACGATATCCTCTCGATTCTTGACAAGCGGACCGGCAGAACGTACGAACTGCCGATTCAGGACGGCACGATTCGCGCCATGGACTTGCGCCAGATCAAAACGGATCCCGAAGATTTCGGGATCATGAGCTACGATCCGGCATTCCTCAACACCGCTTCCTGCACCAGCAGGATCACCTTCATCGACGGGGACAAGGGCATTCTTCGGTATCGGGGTTACCCGATCGAAGAACTGGCCGAAAACTGCACCTTTCTCGAAGTGGCCTGGCTGCTGCTCAAGGGCGAGTTGCCCACGCAGCCCGAACTGGACAACTGGATTCAGCGCGTGAAGTATCACACGATGCTTCATGAAACCACCAAGAAGTTTCTCGAGGGCTTCCGCTACGACGCCCACCCCATGGGGATGCTGGTCAGCACGGTGGCGGCCCTTTCGACCGTGTACCCGGAGGCGCGCAATGTGCTGGATCCGGAAATCCGCGAAATTGAGATCATCCGCCTTGTCGCAAAAATGCCGACCATTGCGGCGTATGCGTATCGCCACAGCCTGGGCTATCCCTACGTCTATCCGGACAACGATCTTGGTTACGCCGAAAACTTCATGAACATGCTGTGGAAGATGGTCGAGCCGAAGTATGTCGCCAATCCCGTGCTGGCCAGGGCGCTGGACATCCTGTTCATCCTCCACGCCGACCACGAGCAGAACTGCTCCACCAACACGATGCGCTGCGTGGGCAGCGCGCAGACCGATCCCTATCTGGCGACGGCGGCGGCCGCGGCTGCGCTGGCCGGACCGCTGCACGGCGGCGCCAATGAGGCCGTACTCAAGATGCTGGACGAAATCGGCTCGAAGGACAACATCCCGGCTTACATCGAGTCGGTCAAGGCCGGCAAGCGCAAGTTGATGGGATTCGGCCACCGGGTCTATAAGAACTACGATCCGCGCGCCCGCATCATCAAGTGGACCGCGGACCGGGTCTTCGAGGTCACCGGCGCCAATCCCAAACTGGAGATTGCGCTCGAGCTCGAGAAGATCGCGCTGAATGACGAATATTTCGTCAAGCGCAAGCTCTACCCCAACGTGGATTTCTATTCCGGCATTATCTATCAGGCCATGGGCTTCAAGCCCGCCATGTTCACCGTCCTGTTTGCGATTCCGCGGGTGGTGGGGTGGCTGGCGCAGTGGCAGGAGATGCTGGAAGACGCCGAGCAGAAGATCGCGCGGCCGCGGCAGAAGTATCTCGGCTACGGCGAACGCCACGTCGTGCCGCTGGAGAAGCGCCTCGCGCACGCGGTATCGTAACTTCCGATGGGCAAGTCGGAGACTTGCCCCACCGGCGCGTGCTTCCGCCACGCCGCGGGTCGGGTTGGGGAATTTGCCCCACCTGGAAGCCAGCGGCTTGTGTGTATTCGCTGAGGGCGCAAAATTGCGCGTCCGGAGAGGACGCGATGCGAGTCACTTGCGCGCTCAGGACGGTTTCCGCGGGTTGGCAAGAGGATTGCACCCCGCCGGGTATGGCATACGTCATCACCGAAGGTTGCACAAAGGATTTTCTGTGTGTGGAAGCCTGCCCGGCGGATTGCATTGCTCCGCGGCAGGATGACCCGAAGGCTGAGGAACTGGACCAGCTCTTTGTGGACCCCGACAACTGCATTGACTGCGGCGCGTGCGTTCCGGTGTGTCCGACGTCGTCGATCATGCCGCTCGAAGACGTCCCCGCCGACATGCAGGCATACGTCGACAAGAACGCGGCGTATTTTCGTAATTAAAGGGCTGCCTGCCGCCTCGCGGGAGAGGGCAGGCTTTCAGTTCGCGTGCGCCGGGAGAATGTCCGCCGTCACGACTTCGCGCATCCGCTGTTCGAACTCGTCGAGCGCATTCTTGAAGAAGTGGTCGGCTGCCGGGATGAATTCGAGGCGCTTGGGTTCGGCCATCTCCGCAAACAACGCCTCGAGTTCCCCGCGCGGACCGTGTTCGTCCTGCGTGCTTTGCAGGAAGATCTTCGGCGCGCCGCAGACCCCCAGGAAATCAAGCGGTTCGCGCAACGTGGGAAAGCCGGCGGCAATCACCGCCCGGGCATCGCGCACGCCGCAGCCGAGGCGGAGAACCACGCGGGAGCCAAAGGAAAAGCCGGCCAGCACATAAGGCAAATCGGGATACCGCGCCCGCAACCACGCGAGGCAGGCCCGCGCATCTTCCACTTCGCCGCGGCCCTGATCGTGGATTCCCTCGCTCCTTCCCACGCCGCGGAAATTGAACCGCAGCACCACGCAGCCGGCATGCCGCAGGGCTCGCGCCATCCGGTAAACCACTTTGTTGTGCATGGTGCCGCCGTAGAGCGGGTGCGGATGGCAGACGAGGGCCACCGCCCGCGGCGCGCCGGTTTCCGGCTCCTCAAGCAGTGCTTCCAGCCGCCCTGCCGGTCCCGCCACGAAGTGCGTTTCGATTTTGCGCACGGTCAATTGGTCCGGTAATTGACGAACTGCATGTCGATCCCGAAGTCGGTCTCGCGCAGCACCTTGATTACCGCTTGCAGCGTGTCGCGGTCTTTGCCGCTGACCCGGACGAAATCACCCTGAATCGAAGGCTGCACTTTCAGTTTGGTTTCCTTGATGCGCTTGACGATCTCCTTGCCCTTTTCGGTAGGGATGCCTTGTTGCAGGGTGACTTCCTGACGGACCGTGGATCCGGCTGCGGGCTCCACCTTGCCGTAGCTCAGCCCCTTGAGCGGGACCTTACGCTTGACCAGTTTGCCTTGCAGCACCTCCGTCACAGCCTTGAGGGTGTATTCGTCGCGGGAGGTCAGGATCAGCTTGTTTTCCTTCTCCCGTAACTCGATGTCGGAGTGGGAGTCCTTGAGATCGAAGCGCTGGACGATCTCCTTCAGCGCTTGTTGCACGGCGTTGGAAACCTCGGCGAGGTCGATCTTGGAGACCACGTCAAAACTATTGTCGGGCATAGCGTATGCAACCGGGCTATCCGTCCCGCGGCGCGCGGCGCGTCAGGGCGAACAACACCTTTTCTGTAATAGTATCGATTAATTTCGGCATGGCCGCGTCGAGCGCCAGCGTGACCGCCGCGCGGACGGTCTCGGCGTCGGGCGGTTCCGGAGCCGGCGGCGCGGCGGGCGCCGGCGGCGGCGTAGGCTTCGGACGCGGGCCGCGCGAAGGCCCCCCCTGGCGCACTTCTTCCGCCTCGGCGGCCAGCGGGCGCAGCGTCGCGATCATCACTGAGGCCTCAAAGGGGCGCCGGAGCAGGGCATCCGCTCCGACCCGCCGCGACTCGGCCTCGTCCACCGCCTCATGCGCGCCCGCGGTGAGCACCACCCGCGTATGCGGAAAACGCGGGTCCCTCTTGACCGCTTCGCATAACTGGTACCCGCTCCGCCCGGTCAAATGGGCGTCCACCACCACTACGTCCGGATCCACATCGGCCAGCCGCAGCAGCGCCGTCTCCCCATCGGTGACCGTGACGACCTCGAATCCCTCGTCCCGCAGGATCAGTTCGCCCATGCGCTGGGCGTGGGCGCTGTCGTCGGCTAGCAACACCCGGCTCATTTTGCCGAGCCGGATTTCTTCGCTTTCTTGGGTTTCTTCTCTTTGACTTTCACCGGAGCGCGATTGGAGGGCAGCGGCTCCGGGGCCACGGCGGCCGTCTGGCTGGCGGAAGACTCGCCCTCCGCGCCAGCGGCGTTCTCCCCAGCCTCCGCCGGCGCGGCGGGATTCGGCGGGTTCAGCCGCGCGTCCGGTTGCGTGTCGAGCGCCGTCGAATCCGACACCGTCTGCAACGACACTTCCGCGCTGACGCCGGTCTGCCCCCCTGCCGCCGCAGCGGGCACACTCGCCGGAATGGTTGGCCGGAAGCTGTCCATCACCGGGGAACCCGACTTGGCGGCGAGCCGGACGTTCGGCCGCTTCTGGAGCGCGCCCCACACCGGGCTCAGCACTCCTGGCCGTTTGCGGTTTTCCAGTTCGTACTTCATCCGCGCGTACGCCACCGGATCCGGTTCCGGGATGGGCGCTTCCAGTTTTGCCAGTTCCTGCTTGGCGTCTTCCACCCGGGGACTCAAAGGATAGTCCCGCACGATCTTCGAGAAAGCGGCGATCTGCCGGTCGCGAAACCGGGGTCCCATCTTCCCGTAGGAGTCGGCCAACTCCCACAGCGCCTGGTCCGACTGGCTATAAAGGGGGAAATGGTCCGTCAGGGCCTGCAACCGGTTCGACGCGGCTGGATGACTTCCCTTGTTGTGATAGAAATGTCCCGTCCGGTATTCGCCTTCCGCCAGCACTTCCTGGATCTCGCGCAGCCGCTGCTGGGCGATCGGCGCGAATTTGGAATTCGGGAACTGCGTCAGCACCTGGCGGCACTCGTCCTCGGCGCGCAGCGCGTGCGTCGGGTCCCGGTCCGGTTTCTCCATCTGGCGGAAGTGGATCGAGCAGATCTTCTCCTGCGATTCCGCGGCTTCTTCCATCGTCGGATAGAAGAGGATGAAGTCCTTGTACTCTGCTTCCGCCTGCGCCAGGCCGTGGCTGCCCCCTTCGCGGTACCAGCTATCGGCGATCAGCAGTTTGGCCTTCGCCAGGTACTCGCTGGTGTCATACGTGTTGATCAGCGTGTTGAGCGTGATCCGCGCCACTTCGAAACGGCCGCGCTCCACGTCCTTCACCGCTTTGTCGAACAACACCTTGTCGGGTTGCAGCGTGTCCTTGTCAATGGGGTTCTCGTATTTCTTGCGGCGGAAGCAACCCGTCGTTAACAGCGCCACCACCGCCAGCAACACCAGGAAAGAGCGGCCAAGTAAATGACTCACGAACATATTTCCCTTCGAGTCCTGCGTCAAATCGGAATCGACGTCGCCTCCAGCGCGGCCTGCCGCATCGCGGCCACCACGGCCCCCGGGTCCGGAGTGTGAAACACGGAGGACCCTGTGACGATCCAATCACACCCGGCGCGCACCACCTCCGGCAGATTCTCCGGCGTGACCCCGCCGTCGATCTCAATCGCGAAGTCTAAGCCCAATTCCTGCCGCCTGAGAGCCAGACGGCGCACCTTCTCGAGAGAGCGGGGAATCAACTTCTGTCCGCCAAAACCCGGATTCACGCTCATGATCAGCACGAAATCGGCCAAAGACAGCACCTCCTCGAGCGTGGACAACGGTGTGGCGGGATTCAGCACCACGCCGGCCTTCACGCCGAAGCCCTTGATCATTTCCAGGGTGCGGTGCAAATGCGGACAAACCTCCTGGTGCACGGATATCTGGTCGGCGCCCGCCTGGATAAATGCCGGGGCGAACCGGTCCGGATCGGTGATCATCAGGTGCACGTCCAGGGTCAGCCGGGTGGCCTTGCGCAGCGATTCGACTACCGGGGCGCCCAGCGTCAGGTTGGGGACAAAATGCCCGTCCATCACGTCGATGTGCAGCATGCGCGCCCCGCCCGCCTCTACGCGGGCTGCCTCCTCGGCCAGCCGGGCAAAGTCCGCCGACAGAATGGAAGGAATGATTTCAACCATTTACAGGCTACCCGGATTGTACCACGGCGGCGTAGAAACCGTCGCCCGGCTCCCGGCCCGGGATCCGGTAGCCCTGCCGAACCGCCAGTGCGCCAGCCACCTCCTCATTCTCCTCGCTTTCGAGAGAACAGGTGGAATACACGATCAGGCCGCCCGGCTTGACGACTTCCCGGGCTCGCGTCAGCAGCGCGGCCTGCCGCTGGGAGAATCCGGCCAGATCCGCCGGCCGCAGACGCCATTTGATTTCCGGATTCCGGCCCAGCGTGCCGGTGCCCGAGCAGGGAGCATCCACCAGGACGCGGTCGAAACAGCGGGAGAAGGGCAGCGGCTGAGTGCCGTCCACCAGCACGCGGTCAGGGCAGTCCACCTCCCGCAGCCGCCGGAGGCGCAAATCGCAGGCCACCGCCCACACGCCTGCCTCCCGCGCTTGCGCCGTCTTGTTGCCCGGCGCGGCGCACAGGTCGAGAAACCACTGTCCCGGCCGGAGGTCCAGCAGCGGGACGATGGACTGGGAGCCGAGATCCTGTACGCGCGCCCCCGCCGGCGGCTCGCCCAGACAACGGTAGCCGCCCGCGATGCCCGCCGGCTCCAGTCCCGGAGGCGGTTGTCCGGCGTAACGGACGTAGGTTTCCGGACGCGCCAGATTCACCCGCGCGATACCCAGCGCCAACTCCGCGCCGAAGTGCCGCGTCCACCGCTCCAGCAGCCACTCGGGATGCGACCACTCCACCGCGCGGTTTGGCCACCGCACCGGCCGCCGGTGGACCTTGCGGAGCACCGCGTTGACCAACCCCGCGGCCTTTCCGCAGCCCGCCCGGCGCACCAGGGCGACACTCTCTCCCACCGCGGCATGCGGCGGAATCCGGTCCAGGTAACGGAGCTGATAAATCCCCATCCGCAGCGCCAGGTTTACCTGCGGCGCAACCTCCAGCGCCCGGCCGGCGAAGTGGTCGCGCAGAAAGTCCAGTTGAAGCTGATAGCGCAGGACGCCAAGGACGATCTCACTAGCCAGACTGGCGTCGCGGGAATCAAGTCCTGCCGAGCGCTCCCGCAGCAGATCGGAGGCGAAGCCGCCTTCTTCCACCGCCAGCAGCACGTCAAAGGCAAGCTGGCGGGCCGGAGCCACGCGCAACGAGCCGGAAGCAGGCGCTCTCACGCCGCGATTGTAGCTCCGGCTGCCAGTCACTTCCCGGCGAATTCGATCTCCAGCTCATCCATGGCGAATTTGCCGGTCACCTCGCCGGAAAAGCCAAGGAAGCTGAATCCATAGCTGTCGCATTCCCGCAGCACTTGGTCGAGAGACGCCGGACTGGCGGGATGGCGCGCCCAGGTGCGGCGCCACAACTGCTCATCGTTGTTGAGCGTGAAAGTGACCCTGCCGCCCCAGGCGCCCTCGGTAATGGGCAGCGGCTGGGAGACGTAGCGCCAGCGCGTGCCGATCTGGCTGTCCAGTGCCCAGAAGTGGCACTTGGCCCCCTTCAGGTCGAGCTGGTCGCCACGCAGGTACACGGACACTTTGGCCTCGCGCAGGTCAAGCTGGTCGCCCTTTACCCAACTGCGGTAGATCAGAAACGCCAAAATCGAATTCGGCTGTTCGGGCGTGTCGATCCGCCAGCGTGAATCGTCGCCCCATACGTACCCGCTGTTGTGGACGCCACCCGACTTCTCCCAGGTGACCGGGTAGAAGACGTTCTGCGAACCCGACCCGCCGTGGTAGTCGTACACCTGCCAGCCTTCGGGGCCGGCGTCGAACGTGTTCCGCAGCAGGCGGGCGGACGCGCCCTGCATCAGGAGCGCTGCGGCGCAACAAAGAGAAACGGAGGCGATGATGAATGGGCGCTCGCGACCATGCGTCATGCGAATAGAATATCGGAAAACACGGCGGGCGCTCGCTCAGGTCCCTGTCCCGGACTTCGGTCCTTGCCGGCGCGCCTCGCCGGTCGGAACATTCGGTCGGCAAGCCTGCGCCCGCAAGGGACCTCGCGGCTCGCCAACGGTCAGGCTTTGGTTACCGCAGGCTCTGGCGAAGCGTACTCCACCTGATACATGTCGTAGGGCGTGCGGTGCATGCCGAGCCGCTCATAGGTGCGGCGGGCGGTTTCATTGTTCTGTTCGACGTACAACCGGAGCCCGCAGGCGCCGGCGGCGCGGGAGGCATCCTGGATGTGCGCGAACAGGCGGCGGAAAACGCCCCGTCCGCGGTACTCCTGGTGGACATAAACACTCTGGATCCACCAGAAGGTCGCGTTGCGCCAGTCGCTCCATTCGTAGGTGATCATGGCCTGGCCGACGAGGCGCCCCTCATGCGTTGCGACAAAGTACAGGCCCTTGGTTTCGTCGCGGAGGATCGCCCGCACTCCCGCGCAGACGCGTTCGGTATCGAGCTCAAGGTGTTCGGTTTCGCGGGCCATGGCCGCGTTAAAAGCGGCGATGCTCTCCGCTTCGGCGGGTTGAGCCCGGCGTACGTCGAGGTTCATGCCGTCAGGATAACGCGCGAAGGATGCGGCCCCGGAGCTGCGACGACGCCGAAGCACCTGTGCGAGCCGCGGCCGGGAATGAGCAGACCCCGCAGGCTCGGCTATTCGAAATAGCCGGCCGCCAGATCCGGCTTGGTTTTGAGCGCCTTGCGCCAGTAGGCGCGGGCCTCGTCCTCCTGGCCGAGGGCCTTGAGGGCGATGCCGAGGTTCAGTTGCGCCTCGGCGAACTCCGGCGCCACTTCCAGCGCCTCGCGGTAGAGGCGGGCCGCATCGTCGTGTTTGGAGGCTTTTTGCAGCAGCAGCCCGGTGTTGTAGAGCAACTCGGGCGAGCGCTGGCCCTTGTCGATCAACTGATGGTGCAGTTCGAGCGCCTCCTCGTTATCGCCCTGTTCGAGAGCGATCCCGGCCAGGCCGCGGAGCCCTTCCAGTGAGTTGGGGTCGAGGGCGATGGTCCGCTGGAACGCCACGCGCGCCGCATGCAGATCGCCCATCTTCCAATAGGCGAGCCCGGCGTTCAACTGCGCCTCCGGCCAGCGCGGGCGCCGCTTGAGGCACTCTTCAAACGCCTCCGCGCTGCCGCGATAGTCGCCCAACTGAAGCCGGATGTAGCCCATCCGGAAGCGGGCTTCCTCAAAACCGGGGTTCTGCTCGAGCAGCGCCGCGTAGGCCGCCTCGGCTTCCGACAGGTCCTGCTGCCGTTCCAGCACCAGGCCCAGATTCCACTGCGCGGTTTCCGAGTCGGGCAACAGCGCCAGCGCCTTCTCGTAACACTCCCGCGCCTGTTTCCAGTCCCCCATTTCCTGGTGCACGATCCCGAGATTGATGTGGAGTTGCGCTTCCGCCGGTTGCAATTCCAGCGCGCGCGCGTAGACCTCGGCGGCGCGAGGGAAGTTCTTCGCTTTCTGAAACGCCAGTCCGAGGTTGAACCACCCCTCGAACGAATCCGGCGCCTGCTCGACGAGCAACTCGCAGAACTCGGCGGCCTTTTCATAGTCGCTCGAGGCGAACGAGGCCATGGCCAAGCCTTGCAGGGCGGCCAGGGAATCCGGTTTGATTTGCAGCAGTTCCAGCGCGTACTTGGACATGGCCCCATAGTCCTTGCGCTCGCCGCACATCCAGATCAGATTAATCAGGGTTTCGATGGAGGACGGGTTGCCCTTCAGAATCTCCTTGTACGCCTGCTCGGCTTCGACCAGATCGCCGTTCAATTGCAGAGCCACGGCGCGGCCGAACTTGGCCGCTTCAGAGTCCGGATCGCGATCGAGTGCCTTCTCGTAGGCTTCCAGCGCGGACTTGCCATGCCCCAGGTGCAATTCGCAGGCGCCCAGGCCGAGGTACGCCTCCAGGCGGTCGGGTTGCTGGCGGAGCGTCCGTTGAAAATACTCGACGGCGTCCTGCCAATGCTCTCCACCTTGGAGGCACAGCGCCAGGTTGAAGCAGCCCGCCAGGTGGCCGGGCTCCAGTTCCAGCAGCCGCCGGTAAGCCGTCGCCGCCTCATCGTACTGCTTCCGTTCGTAGCGGATGTAGCCAATGGCCGAATAAATCTCGGGGCGGCGCTCTCCTCCCCGCAGCGCGCGTTCCAGTTCGACCAAGGCTTCGTCTCCCCGGCCTTCCATGTGAAGCGAAACGGCCCGGGCAAAAAGCTGCGAAGTCGTCGCCTGCCCGCCCGAACTCGCATCGGATCCATTCACCCAGCGCTTCTGGTTGCTCATCGGCTCTTCTCTCCCTGGCGCGGCACGGGCCGCCCCCGAGGCTCAAGACACGCCTTACCTCGACGATATACTATCGACAGTCTTCGGAGAAAATTGAGAGCAGAGCCACCCCAGAAAATCATCTTTATCGACCACCCGCACCCAACGCAGGCGAAATGCCATGCCTTTCTCAGCGAAAAACCCGACGCCGCCGGTCGGGCGCAACGGATCTGTCCACGTGTCCACCACCTGCCCGTTCACCGAGACGATAAACTGATCTCCCCGGACGTGGGCGGTCACCTGGTAGAGCGTATCCGGGCGGAGAGCCAGCGGCATGGGTAACTCGGTTCGCGAGCCGGCGCGGCCGTTCACCACCGGATAGCGCACGATGTGCACGACGGGCAGCGGGCCGGGTTTCACCATAAGGAACTGCACCGCGTGATAGTTCTGGGTGTCCGCCGCGCGGAGCGCGAAGGCGAGTCCGCGTTTCTCCATCTGGGCCGCGAACTCGACCCGGTAGTCCCCCAGGGGACGGGATCGCTCCAGGATCGCCAGGGCGCCGGGCATCGCCGCGCCGGCCTGATCCCGCGCCCAGGTCAACTGCCAGCCCGGGGGACCGCTCCAGGCGCCGAAACCGGTCCGGAACTCCTCTTCGATCAGAACGGTCGCCCGCGCCCGGATGGCCTCGCGAATCGAGGCGAAAGTCCCCGACGGGGGCGCTGCGGTCTGGAGACTCGCATAGAACAGGGTCGGCACCATGAGCGGGACTACCAGCACGATGCCCCTGGCGTACAACGGCGTGGCCCGCCACGCCCGTTGGAAAACCTCGGGAACCCCGGCGGACGGCGCGAGGGGCGGCAACCACCGAGCCCGGCGGACGGCGGCGGCGATGCGGCGGCGCTGGCGAACAAGCTGCCGCCAGGCGGAAGAAATCCTCGTTCCGGAGTTGCGAATGCGCTCCCAGATTCCCGGGGGCGCGGCGACGCTAGGCGCCGGCGGAGCGGACTCTTCCGCCAGGGAGGTCACCGGGGCCGCCGGAATATCGGCCGCCGCCAGCGCGCCGGCGGCCGCGGGGGCCAGAAATGGCTGCAAGCCGCCGGGTTCAGCCGGCAGCCGCGCTTCTTCGTCTCCGAACTTGGCCGACACCAGCGGTTCCCGCTGCGCCGCAACCGGCTCGGGAAGCGCCATGGGCAGACCCAGCCAGCCGCCGCCCGCTTCGAAGTGGCGGGTTCTGCCCTCGACCGGAGAGACTGCCGGGGCGATGACGCCTGGCTTGGCCAGAAACAGATCCGGCTCGCCCGCCAGTCCAGGGAGCCGGAGTCCGGTCAACGTAAACCGGGCAATCACCGGGCCGTAGGCAGCATGAGCGGGGAAATGCGCCGCAGCGACCGGTGCGACCGGGAGGGCCTGCCGCGCGGGCGGCCAGTCCTGGTTCCGAGCTGACAACCGCAGCGGCCGAGAGGGATACGCCGAGGCGAACACGGGAAGCATCGGCTCCAGGGAGACCAGCGGCAGCACGCCCTCGTGCGCCGAGGGAATGACGGGCTGCACGTCGCAAGCGGGGAGACCAGATTCTGCCCGGACTGCCGGGGCACTGGAAATGCTCAAGGCCGGCATCGGGGCGGGGAATCGGAGGCTCCCTGCGCCCCGTGGCCGCCGTAGAAGCCCGGCCTTCGCCGGTGGCGGGCACGCCACAGCCCCGGCGGGCGCCTGCGGTTCCCAAGTGGCGCCGATGTCTTTGACTTCGAGGGCCTCCTGCCGGATCGCGGGCAGAGCCGCCGGCCAGCCCCCGAAGACGAATGCTCCGGCAGGCTGCGGGGCGCAACATCCGGCGGCGGCCGTGCCCGGCTGTGCGGACACCCATATTCCGGCATGGAGCGTAGGGCGGCGGGCCGGAATGTCCGCTCCCAGGCTTAGGGAAAGAGCGCTCCAGCGGGGCTCGTCCGGCCACCAGGAGGCTTGGCATTCCACGTCGTCCACCGCGGCCAGCGAATCGGGCCGGCGCCAGGACGGAGGCGCCAGCCGGTAGGACCGCCGCGGCGGAAACGTCCACACGGGGCCCTGCCGCGGGAATGGTCTGGCGTTGGACTCGCGCAAGGCTGCCTCGCAACCCACCGCCGAATCCAAGGGCGGGTGGTAGTAGCGCGGTGCAGCCAGCTGTGGCGTCTCGGCGTCTGCGGGCGCCGGTGGCCGCACGGCCGGCGGTCTGATGACCGGCGGCTGCAAGCGCCTGCCGAACCGCAAGTCCCCCACCGAGTGGGCCAATCCGTCGACCGTTCCGGTCCCGGTAGGCGGCAGCGCCACCGCCGCGAATTTGGCGGGGACGGGATTCTCTAGGAGGCGGGCCAAACCGTGGTGGTTCGCCTCTTCCAAGTGCGCGCGCCGGTGCTCCTCGCAGCAGAACTGCGGGTCAGACCAGCGGCGAATCAGCGGAATTTTCTTCGCGCAATAGAGACACGTCATCGAACGCATCCCGGCCGGGCGCACTCCCCGCCTGGGTACCATGGTACCGGTACTTGTTGCGCGCGCCTAGATGGGAAAAATACTTAGCGGACCAACAGAACTGTCTCACCGTCCACCAGCAGGGTGGCCGAGGCCAGCACTTCGTCCTGTTCCGCGGGCATCAGGTTTTCCGCGGTGAGGTAGGAACAGATCCGCCCGATGAAGTCATCGCGGTGCGATACTCTCAGCCAGCGCACGCGCGACTGTTCGCCATTGTCCGAGAAGAAGCCCACGCCCCCGGCAGGATGACGCGCATCGGTCCAGGAGTCAACAATCCGCCCGTTCACTTTGGTTGCAAAGTGCGAACCCTGAATGTCCATCTGGACTTGATACAACGTGTCGTTGCGAACGGCGAACGGTAGCGGCACCGAAGTCCGGGGACCGGCCACACCGTCCACCACGGTGTAGCGGACGAGGTCGGCCAGCGGCAACGGGCCCGGTCTGCTGATCGTAATCTTGGCGGCGTGGAAGTTGTTGACGTCGGCGGCGCGGAACACCCAGGACAAGCTGCGCTTTTCGATCTGACCGAGAAATTCGAGCCTGTAGTTGGTAAGAGACATGGACTTACGCCAGAGTCCGAGCCTGCCGGGCCGCAGGGAGCCCGCCTGATCGTAGGCCCATTCCTTCGCCCAGCCTTCCCCGCCGTCCCAGTTGCCCAAACCGGACCGGAAGTCGTCCTGATAACGGATGGCGGACCGGCTGCGTACCAGCGCCCGAAAATTGGCGATCTGGCTCGAGAATCCCTGCCCTTCCGACGCGGCGGAGAACACCGGTTTGGGAAGAGCGAGGAAGGTAAGCGTAGCCACCGTGAAGATCGCGCAGGCCGCAATCGCCAGCAGGGTCGGCGCAGGCGGCATCAGTTTGGAGAGGTTGTGCAGCCAGTCGTCTTCCGCCGGGCGCGGGGGGATGCGAGGCGCAACGAATTCCTCCACGTCGTACCGGCTGACGGCTTCGGCGGCGCGCGCGGCGGCCGCCTGGGAAATCGCGCGGATGGACTCTTTGGGGTCAATTCGCGGCAGATCGTTCTGCGGCAGCACGAGGTGAGTGGGCACCACCGGCCGCAAACCCGACGACGACTCGCCTGCCGGCACGTCCGGCCGAACGCCGGCGCGTCGCAGCAGGAGCGGATCGATGGTCCGCCGGCCCACGAATTCGGCGCGGGACTGCGGCAGATCGAATGCGGAGCCTCCGATTGCCGAAGGCAGTTGCAGGACCGGCTTGGAGGCCAGCGGGGAGCGCTGGCTCGGCCGCGGAAGATCCGTATCTACTTCACCCGGCTGAGGATACGCAAGCAGGCGCACGAAGCGCGGCGTCAGTTCCTCGGACGCCAGGGCCGGACTGCCGTCGCGCGCCCAGGCAGCGGCCACCAGCGTCGACAGCGAAAAGCCCAAACTTGCGGAACCCGACCAAGGCAGGACCAGCCCGGCAGAGGTCAAACGCGCCCGTCGCAGAACCGGGCCGGCAGGGAGTTGCGGTGGGGCGGCCGCCACCTGGAGCCCGGTCCCGGCGCGTGGCGTGCGCCGTCCTAACGCCGGCGCTGGAAATGGCGATAAGAAATTCGATACGGCAGGAGACCGCAGGCCCGCTGGCTCGGCAGCGTCCGGACCCGCCGGCGCTGCGGTTTCCGCCAAGCGGACCGCCGACGGGGCTTGCTTCGCCGCACTCTCCCCCGGCTGAACTCCCTCGTGATCAGCCAGGTACAACGCGCGGTGCTCCAGGCTGCAGAAATCGCCAATCGACGACTTCCGGAAGATTGCCAATTTGGCCCCGCACAGCAAACAGTTCATAGCCGCGCCCACTTCGTCCCTCAAATCGTAGAACGAAACGGGCTTCCAAGACTACGTCTCAAATCCCTTAGAACCCCAACCCAAGTACCGTAATGCCGCTGGGACTGCTGGCGCTGTTGACCTATTACTCATGGCGTCCGGCGTACCATCGCCCCTGGCCGCGCCTCAATCCCTTCGGCCAGTTCCACTCCGAGTCCCGGCCCGCCGGGCAGCGGAAAACGCCCGTCTTCCGCCAGCCATGGGGCGGCGGTGAGCCCCAGGTATTCCTCCGCGTAGTGACGCCGGACCGATTCCATCAGATACAAATTGGGCACGTTCGCCGCCAGATGTCCGGTGGCGGCGTGCAAGACCGGCCCGCCGCAATTGTGCGGAGCCACCGGCAAGTAGTATGTCTCCGCGGCGGAGGCGATTTTGCGGCCCTCGGAGATCCCCCCGCACCAGCACAAGTCCGGCATCACGATCCGGGCGGCGCGGTTGTCCAGCAACTCCCGGAAACCCCACCGCGTCATCAGCCGTTCGCTGAGGCAGAGCGGCAGCCGCGTGGCCTCCGCCAACTCCCGGTAGGCGGCCAGGTTGTCCTGCGGAAGCATCTCTTCCAGCCAGAGCGGCGCGTAGGGTTCCACCGCGCGGGCGATCTCGATGGCGCACGGCAGGTTCCAGTAGCCATGGAACTCGAGCGCCACATCCATGCGGTCACCCAATTCCTCGCGGATCCGCCGCAACGGTTCCACGCCCCGCCGCAACTGATCTTTGGTGAGGAATTGGCCGCGCGTTTCCCGGGCGATGCCATCGAACGGCCAGATCTTCATGGCGTTGATTCCCTGCGACGCCAGGTCCCGCGCCAGCCGGACCGGCTCGGTCAGAAAGTCCAGGTGGTCATAGCAGGTGTTATAGGTGGGAATCCACTCGCGCGACGCTCCGCCCAGCAACTGGTAGACCGGCATGCCGGCGGCCTTTCCGGCCAGGTCCCAGAGGGCGAGGTCGACCGCGCTGATGGCCCGCATCTCCGCGCCTGCCCAGCCGCTGTAAGACACGGCGAGGAACATCTCCCGCCACAACCGGTCGATCGCCAGCGGATCCTGTCCCAACAGCACGGGGGCGAGCGCGGAGTGGATCACCGCCGTCTCCACCTCCGGGTTGGGATACGTCTCTCCGAGACCGGTCAGTCCGGCGTCGGTATGGATCCGGACCCACGTCCACCGGACGGGTCCGGCGTGCACAGTAATGCCGCAGGACAAGTACAGGGTCTCGATCGCCGTGATGCGCATTTCCTCAATTGTAAGGGCGCGGCCCGGTGATAAACTAAGCGGGTTCCCCTGAAGGAGGAAAACAGATGACGGAACTCTGGAGAGCCCTCGGCGTGCTGGCGGCGGGGTTGCTGCTGGCCGGCGCTACCGCGCGGGCGGGCGAAAAGTCGATGATGCATTGCTTCGCGTTCACCGTGATCGAAACGGCCACCGACGAAGACTGGCAGGCGTTCCGCGCCGCTACCGACGCGATGCCCAAAAAGATCAAGAGCATCAAACGCGTGTGGCACGGAAAGCTGTTGCGGCCGCTGAACCAGTTCAACGCCAGGGGCGAGCGCAATCAGCGCCAGCACGGCGTGTGCATGGAGTTTTCAACCCAGGGGGAGGAAGCGCTGAAGGCCTACGCCGCCGACCCCTACCACGCCGAGTGGATGAAAGCGTACGAAAAGGTGCGCAAGCCCGGCACCACCACGTACGACATCCTGGGCGAATAGGGCCGCTTCGCGCCTCCCGGGACCTGGCGGCGCCGGCCCTGTCCGCGTGCCGGGAGGCGCTCTCCGCAGCGTCTGCTCATCTTCCTTCCTCGAGGCCAAACAGCGGCCGCCGCACGTGGCGGAACGTGAATCGCGCCGGGTTGATGTCGGTCGCCCCGCCCGTGTTGACTTCCACAATGCGGGCCGCGATGGGTTCGTAGGCGGCGCGGGGCGCCGTGGTTCCTTTCGCCACCAGGATGCGCTGCCGCTGCGGGTACACCCCGTTGCTGATCAACTGGTGCAGGCTGTTCGGACTGGTCGGGCGGCGCGTGAGCAGCAGCAGGTTGGGCAGATCGCGCGTCGAGCCTTCCACCTCGATGACCGCCGTCAGGCCCATGCTCTGATAGCGGCCTCCGCCGTGCCGGACTTCGGTTTCGACGTAATTGCCGTCGTGCAGGCTCTTCACCCGCCCCCGCACGCGCACCGGATCGCCATGGATCTTGTCCGTCTTGCCGCCGACCAACTGGTCGAATGCGCCGCCGACGCCGGCCTGAAACGCGGCTTGGTTCGCTTCCGCGTCGGAGATGACCACCACCCAACCCTGCGCTTTCTGTTTCACGAGTTCGTTCAGCAGGAAGGTGCCGTCGCCGGCGGAACCGCCGCCAATGTTGTCCCCCGTGTCCATCAGGACCACCGGAAAGCGATCGCTGGCCATCGCGTCCCGCACCGCGGTGGCGGCGTCGGGAGAACGGAACACCAGGCGGTGGCGAATGCCCCACAACAGGTCGCTCAGCCGCTGCGCCTCCCGCCGGGCCAGTTCCGGGTCGTTGTCGGTGACCACGATGGCGCTCGGTCCCATGGCCGGCACGTCCGCCCACTGGTAGCCGCCCGGCACGCTGGCGGCCAGAATTTTGGCGTGCTCCCGCTCCAGGCGCCGGCTCTCGTCGGTGATGGGCTTGTACGGCTCATGGAACGTGTCCTGATAAACAATGTTGACGATCATGGGCGGCTTGGCGATGGCCTGCACCGGCTTGACCTCGCCCCGAATCATACGGGCGAGGATTGTCGCCGCCTGCTCCCCCCGCGCTTTGGTGTCGAGATGAGGATTCTCCTTGTAGGTAATCAGGACATCGGAATCGCGCACGATCTCTTCGCTGACGTTGGCGTGGAAATCGTGCGTCACCACGATCGGGAATCCCCTGCCCATCGCCGCGCGGACCCGCCGGACTACCTCGGCGTCGCCGTGCGGGTAGCCATCCACCACCATTGCGCCGTGCAGAATCAGAATCACGCCGTCGAACGGCGGGCGGGCGTTTTGCAACTGATCCACCAGTTTGTCCAGTGCGCGCTCGAAGGAAGTCTTCTCCACGTAGCCCAGCGACGAAGCGCCCGCGCGCAGGACCGGGTAGATTTCGAGGCCGGTCTGTTTTGCCGCGGCAAGGACGCCGCTGGCCACGGTATTCGCCTTCGAGGTTTCCGCCAGCCACTCCTCGCGGTTTGCGACCGGGGAAGACTCCCGCATCGGCACGGCCCGGGGATACAGCGAGTTCGACTCGGCGGAGATTCCTCCCACCGCGATGCGCGGTTTTCGGGGAGGAGCCTGCGCGAGCAACAGAAACCCGGCGCCGGCGGCCAGAAAGATGAGGGAACAAGCCCGGCGTGTCATGGCATCCTCAGTTTACGTCAAAGGAGACCCGGCGCCGCGGCTACTTCACCACCTGGATCTCGAACAGCTTGGTCCACCATTTGCCGGTTACGAACAGGCGGTCGCGCTTGGGGTCCCAGGCGATGCCGTTGAGCACGTCGGCGTACGGGTTCTCACGCAGCACCTGGTCGCGGAGCCCCTGCAAACCCACCCAGGAGAGCACCTGCCCGGTCCGGGGAGAAATCCGCGCGATGCGCTCGCTTTGCCACACGTTGGCCCAGATCTCTCCCTTGACGAACTCAAGTTCGTTCAGGTTCGGAAGCGATTGACGGCCTTCCCGGACTTCCAGCCGCCCGGTTTCCCGAAACGTCAGCGGATCGCGGAAATAGAGGGTGGCCGACCCATCGCTCATAATCAGGCGTTTGCCGTCGTGAGTAAGTCCCCAGCCTTCGGTTGGATAGACGAAACTGCCGGTCTGTTTCAGGGTGCGGAGGTCGTAGACGAACGCGATCCGGGTCTGCCAGGTGAGTTGGATCAGCTTTTCGCCGAAGATGGTGATGCCCTCGCCGAAATACTGGGCAGGCAGGTCGGTGCGCTGGAGTACCTTGCCAGTCTCGACCTGGACCTTACGAACGCTGGAGCGGCCGTAATTGCCGGTCCCTTCGTACAGGTATCCGTCGTGGTAGGCAAGGCCCTGCGTAAACGCGCGGATATCGTGCGGAAACGTGTTCACCACGCGATGACGGAGCGTCGGGGCCTGCTGCGCGGCGGCCAGGCAGGCCATGCCCGCCGCCAGCGCTCCGGCCGTGAGAAGTGTTCGTATCATGCGCCGTAGCGTTCGGGCTTCGCGCGGCCCGTTGCGGCCAGGCGCTCGCTCCTTAGTCACAGTAACACGCCCCTCCGGGAGTCCCAGTACTTGCTGGCCATCCGCGCTGGCCGCGGCGGGGCGTCCTGCGCCGATGAGGACAGTGGACACGCCGGTTCGGCGCGGCCGGAAGGGAACCGCGATGACGTTCACCGACTGTACGGTGAAGCCCCGCTTCTACCGGATCCTGGAACGGGAAAGCCTGCGGGTGCTGGCCGGCGCGCGCATCGACTTCCGCGGAGTCGTCACGCAGGCCCGCCGGAGCGTCCGCCTGGAGGAATACGACGCCGCGCTCGCAGGGTTCCTCCTCGCCTGGGACCGGCGCGCCGCCGCCGCACGGGCGGAGTTCCTCTATCTCGGCGAGCCGCTGCTGCTCTGCGCCATGCTCGCCCGCCCGCCCGGGCGGAGGCTGCTGAGCGCGTGCGCAAGGCAGGCCGCGCGCATGTGGCGGGAACCCGTCGATCTGCCCTCCGTCCTCGGGCCTCCCTGCGCCGTCACCTTCCTGCTGCCCCGCAGCCTCGAGCGCCTGCGCGAACTGATGCAGATCTCGCCGCCGCTCGACTGGCTCCAGGCGGAATACTTCGCCAGCGAAATGTAGCGTCCTCTCCCGGCGCGCCCGCACCCCCCAGCCGCCTACAATGAAAGGGACGATGCGTATCCTGCTGTTCAGCGGCAAAGGCGGAGTGGGCAAGACCAGCCTGGCGGCGGCGACCGGCTTGCACCTGGCCAAACTGGGCTACCGGACCATGATCATGAGCGTGGATCCGGCGCACAGCCTGGCGGATTCCTTCGACCTGGAAGTCAGCCTGTTCCACGGCAAGACAGGCGAACCGTACCGGATCAACGACCGGCTCCAGATCCACGAAGTCAACATCCAGCAGGAAATCAAGAAGCATTGGCGCGAGATCTCCGCCTATGTCATTTCCGTGCTGCGCACCACGGGCATCAGCGGCGTCGAGGCCGAAGAACTGGCCATCCTGCCCGGGATGGAAGAGCTGAGCGCGATGATGTACGTGAACCAGTACCGGCGGGAGGGCGCCTACGACGTGATCGTGCTGGACTGCGCGCCGACCGCCGAGTCGCTGCGTTTCGTCAGCATGCCCACCACCCTCGACTGGTACATGAAGCACATCTTCCCGTACCATCGCGGGCTGCTCAAGGCCGTGCGGCCGCTCGCCAACCGCGTTTCGCCGGTGGAACTGCCTGGCGACAGCTACTTCGCCAACGTCGCCGACCTGTTCAGCAAGCTCGAGGGGATCCCCGAATTGCTCGAGGATCCGGGCGTCACCAGCGTCCGCCTGGTCACCAATCCCGAGAAGATGGTGTTGCGCGAAACGCAGCGGGCTTTTGTCTATTTTTCGCTCCACGGGCTGACGGTGGACCAGATCGCGGTGAACCGCGTGCTGCCGCAGGGCTTGGTGGACGCGTATTTCAACGAGTGGCAGGCTTCGCAGGCCCGCGTTTTGGACGAGATCGACAAGTACTTTGCGCCCGTGCCGGTCAAGCGCGTGCCGCTGTTCACGCACGAAGTCTGCGGGCTCGAGCGCCTGGAGGAGCTGGCCGCGGCGCTCTACGCCAGCCAGGAGGACCCGGCGGCGGTCACGCGCACCGAAGCGCCCTACCGCTTCGAGAAGACGGACGGCCGCTACGAGGTGGTGATCCAACTGCCGTTCGCCGCCAAGGGCGAAATCGGCTTGTTCAAGAAGGGCGATGAACTGGTGGTGGAGATCGGCGCCTTGCGGCGGCACATCGGCCTGCCTACTTCGATGTCGGCGCTGACCCCCTCGCGGGCGCGCCTGGAAAATCAGATACTGACGGTGGAGATGATGGAGGGGTGATCATGACGGAAGAACAAAAGCAGGAAGCGCAGGGTTGCTTTTGCGCCGGCCTGGGCCCGCAGGCCTCCGAAATGCTCCGGCAGGCCATGCCCCAGAACGCGCGGAAGCATTTCCGGCAGGCTCGCATCGAGCTGCTCAAGGGAATCCGCAGCCTCATCGACCGGCGGATTGAAGAGCTCAGCCGCCCGGAACCGAAAGGCACCGCCGTGCCGGTGGAGTAGGCCCAGCACCGCAACCGCCCCGCCGCGCTGTGTTAGAACCGAAAGCATGGCGATCGACGTAAGCGGACTGCGGGCGGTGGTTACCGGGGGCGCCAACGGCATCGGTTTGGCGGCGGCCAAGGCGCTGGCCGCGGGCGGCGCGGACGTGTGGATCTTCGATCTCGCAAAGGAGCAACCGGACCAGGTTGCGGCGTCGCTGGGGGTCCATGGTCTGCCCGTGGACGTCACCTCGCCAGCGTCGTTGGAGACCGGCTTCCAACGCGCCGGCGAGGTGGACATCGTGGTGGCCAACGCCGGCACGGCGCAGGAAGCGGAACTGCTGGACACCACGCCGGAGATCTGGGAGCGCCTGCTGCGGGTCAACCTGACGGGCGCTTTCTTCACGGTGCAGGCCGCGGCCCGGCACATGCTTCCCCGCCGCCGCGGCGCGATCGTGCTGACTGCCTCCACCAACTCCTTCGACGGCGAAGCGCGCCTGGTCGCCTACAACGCGACCAAATCCGGCCTGCTCGGCATTCTGCACACCGCGGCCAACGAACTTGGGCCGTACGGCATCCGCGTCAATGCGGTCTGCCCCGGGCTGGTGAGGACGCGCCTGACGACTGGCCTTTTCGCCGACGACGAGGCCGCTCGCGCCTACTTCCGCCAGATCCCTCTGGGCCGCGGCGCGGAAACGGAAGAGATCGCGCACGCCATCGCGTTCCTGGCCTCCGCCTATGCCTCCTACATCACCGGCGCCACCCTGCTGGTGGATGGCGGACAGACGGCCGGGAAGTATGGGACCTGGAACGAGCAGCGCGCCGAGTTCGCCGATTCGCGTTGGCGCCTGAAACCGAACTCGTGAGTGCCCGTCGGACTGCGGCCTTGGTTAACAGACCGTCTTACCGGCGCGCGGGGGCGGCAGCGGGGTTCATGGGCATCGGAGGGGCCGCGCCGAAGAAATTTTCATCGAGCGTGATCTTGGCCGCGCGGCGCAGATTTTCCAGTTCCGCTTTCACCGCCTCCGGCCTCACTTTCTTGTCCACGTCCCCGCGCACTTCCTCAAATGATTGTGCGCTGCGGTCTTCCACGCGGATCAGGTGAAACCCGAACTGCGTCTTCACCGGCTCGCTGATTTGCCGTAGGGGCAGGGAGAACACGGCCGCATCAAACGCGGGCACCATCTGGCCGCGGCGGAAATTGCCAAGGTCGCCGCCGTTGCCGGCCGAGGTTGCGTCGTCGGACTCCGCCTTGGCCACCGCGGCGAAGTCCTCGCCGGCCAGCAACCGTTTGCGCAGTTCCTGGACCCGGGCCAGCGCTTGTTCCTCGGTCAGTTCCTCCCGGCCCTGTTTGAGGGGTACGGGTGAACCCTTGAACCGCACCAGAACGTGGCGGGCTTTCACCGATTCATACTCGCCTTTGTGCTGCTCGTAGTAATTGCGCGCCGCCGCTTCGTCTACCTGGATCGAATCGGTCAAGTTCTGGAATAGAGCCCCGGCGAGCAGGTTTTCCTCCTGGAACGCAAGCTGCCGGCGGTAGGATTCACTTTGATCCAGCTTCCGCTTGCGCGCCTCCTGGGCCAGGGTCTTGATGGCGACCAACTGCTCGGCGAACTGGCGTTTGGCGGGGCCGCGCGCCATGGCGCGGTACTGCTCGGGCAGTGAGTTGATCAGGGCCTCGAACTGCGCGACCGTGATCCGTTCCTCACCAATGGAAATGACCACATGGTCAGGGGCGGGCGCCGGCGCTGCCGCTGGGGCGGGGGCGGGCGCGGGCGGGGCTGGATTCGCCGCCGGGGCGGGGGCTTGGGCCAGAGCGAGACTTGCGGCCCACACCGGCAGGAAACAGCGCAAAAGCGGTTGATGCATTTCTTCAGTGTAACTGCAGGGTCCGCGATGCTGGAAAAATCTTGTGGACATCTCCTCATCGGAAGCCTGTGGTGGGCATGGCGCACGTGCCGGCGCCGCCCGGGTCGCCCGCCCACTTCCTCGGCTGGGAAGCGATTCGCGCGGCCGTGTGGGGCGACGCCGGGACGCTCGCCGGCGGCGGCCTGCCCTGCCGGGCCGCTTCGCGCCAGCCGCGTCAACTGCAAGGTGCGGCGTGTCCAGCAATGCTCCCCAGAGACCAAGTGCGACGCCTCGAGCCTGAGACGGTTCAGAACGGAAACAAACGATGGTGGGGCAGATAGCTCTCCCCGCAGTCGTCGAGCGTCAAAGAACCCAGTGACTTTCTTGCCCAGAGAGGCCCAGCACTTCCCAAAGTTGTGCCGAAAACCGCCACCTTGCCTCATCCCGCGATTTGGCAAGGTAGTTACCTGCGACTTGCGATGGTTCAGCGGTCGAGGAGTTGAAATAATGCGTGATCCGATTCCCAGGTGGTGGTCGCTTTCCTGGTTCGCAGCCATGTTGTGCGTCGCGGTAGGGGGTTGGGCTTGGAGCGGCTCCCCCGATGGAACGGGTGGTCGCATCTCCAGCCGAATGGCTGCTTTCGTTGATGAGCAACTGGTCAACTTCGTCCGGCCGGGGCTGGAGATCAAGATTTTGGACGCGCAAGCGGCGCCGGACGGAACGGTGAAGGTGAGGGTCCGCTTCCAGGATCCGAGGGGCCTACCCCTGGACAAGGATGGAGTCACCACTCCCGGCGCGTTGCGCGCGGGCCGTCCTGGGATGCTGGTTGCCTATTTGACGAAGGAAGCAACTCCCCACTACGTCGGTTACATTAATCGGACGGCGACGGACGCGGCAACAGGCCGGACTGCCCAGCAGGCGACATCGGAAAACAATGGAACCTGGGTCCAGGTTGCCGAAGGTGAGTATGAGTATACCTATGCGCGAAAACTGCCCTCCGGTTACGATCGGTCGGCAACGCATGCGGTCGGGGTTTTCGCAACCCGAGATCTGACGGAGTTTGGCTTGGGCATTGACCAGGCAGACGCAGTCTTCCATTTCACTCCCGATGGTTCGCCCGTGCGGAACCCACGCGACGTCGTGCGGACCCAGACGTGCCGGAAGTGCCACGACAATATGCGTTTTGATACGCACACGCTGTCGGGGCGCATCAGTATGGAGATGTGCCTGCTTTGCCATAACCCCACCAGCTTTGATCCGAACGGGGAATCGTTGGATATGACGGTGATGACCCACCGGATTCATATGAGCCGGAACCTGCCCAGCGTGGTCGCTGGGGGAAAGTTTGGTTATCGGGGCAAGGATTACACGAAGATCCGGTATTCGGCCGACATTCGGGAGTGCGCGGTCTGTCATGAGCCTGACAGCCAGGCGGCGATGGCCGACCACTGGCTGAAATTTCCCACGCGGAGCTCTTGCGGCTCCTGCCATGACGACGTGAACTTCGCCACCGGCGAAAACCACGCTTCTTTGCCCCAGGTTTCCGACAGACAGTGCGCCAATTGCCATACCCCGGAAGGAGAACTTGATTTCGATGTTTCGATTAAGGGCGCTCATCTGATTCCCAGGCTTTCCAAATCTCTCCCCGGAGTGGTATTCGAACTTACGCGCGTGGCCGACGGTAGCGCCGGAAAAAAACCTAGCGTGTTTTTCACCGTCAAGGACCGATCCGGGAATCCGATCAATGTTGCTTCCATGTCGCAGCTTTCGTTGATCCTCGCGGGGCCGACCTCCGACTACACGAAATACTGGTCGGAAGACGGCCGAAAGGCGACAGGATCTTCCAGCGGTGAATATGCCTATACCTTTCAGAACGCGATTCCGTCCGACGCCAAGGGAACCTTCTCGGTTTCGATCCAGGGCGGCAACGACGTCCAGCTCCTTCCTGGTACAGCCAAAGAAACCAGAGCCCGCGATCGGGGGGCCAACAAGACCATCTTCTTCTCGGTAGACGGATCCCCGGTGGAGTCAAGGCGGCAGGTGGTTTCCATGGCGAAATGCCGCCACTGCCATGGCTCGTTTGTCTATCATGGGGAGGCCCGCAACACAATTGACAATTGCGTCAATTGCCACAACCCGGTCACCATCTCGGCGCGCTACGGTCAATCCATTGATTTCCGCATGCTGATGCACCGGATCCACCGCGGCAAGGATTTACAGAAGGAGTTTAATTTCGGTCCTAACCGCCCATACGATCAGGTTTCTTATCCGGGCAATCTCGCGAATTGCAGCACTTGCCACGTCGGCGGGTCCGAACGGCTTCCTCTCAAGGAAGGACTCCAGCCGGTGGTTGATCCTAGCGGATACCTGAATCCCGCCCCCCCGACCTCGGCAGCGTGCCTGAGTTGCCATGCTTCCAAATACGCCGCGTCGCACGCGTTGACCAATACCTCGGATCTCGGCGAGTCGTGTGACGCCTGTCATGGAACCGGCAAAAGATTCGCCGTGGAAAGGGTGCACGCCAATTGAATCTGGCGTGACCGGGTTTGGAGCGCAGGAACAAGGATTCTGTGTGCGGTCGGCGGCGAGGCGGGTGGAGCGCCTGCGGGGCTTGACCACGGGGCGAGAGCGGCCTCGAAGATTTGGCGAGGCGGCGTCCTGTCGGCGCGGCGGGCAAGTCTGCTCACGTCCTACGTGGGACCATCGGTTGTCGCCACGGGGAGCACCTCACCTGGAGAGATGCCCCGCGCGGGGTAGGAACCCAGCACCTGCGCGGTGACGTCCATGCCCACGCGGGCGCTCCACAGTTCCATGATCCGCCGCCACGCCGCTCCCGGCTTGCCATCGCCGATAGGAATGCCATTGATCTTGGTGCAGGGCGCAACGCAGTACGGCGTGGTGGTCAGCCAGGCTTCGTCGGCGTTCACCACGTCGTAGACCTGGAGGTCGCGGGTTTCAAATCCCAGGCCGGCTGCCGGCGCCAGTTGCGCCACCGTGTCCAGGCTGATGCCCCACAGGATGTTCCGCCGCTCGGGCGAATAGATCACGCGGTCTTTGAGCAGCACGAAATTCGACCCTGCGCATTCGGTGAGGTTTCCTTGTAGATCCAACAGCAAGGAGACCGCCCGCGGGTCCACCAGGCGCGTCTGCTGGTCGGCCAGGAACCAGTGCAGGCGGCTGCGGTTTTTGGTTTTCGGATCCACACACTCCGGCGGCACGTGCCGGATGGAGGGCGTCACCACATGCACGCCCTCCTCGAACAGATGCCGCCAAGCTTCGAACGGCAGCCGGAAGGTGTGGACGCAGACCGTGGGATGCGGCGGCGCCATGGAGGCGGAACTGCCAGCGTACAGCAGGTTTTCGCCCGGCGTGACGAAGTAGACGATGGCCAAGTCGTCGTCCGCGCCGATCAGCTTGGCGTTGTGGGCCACGACGCGCGCGGTGATGTCCAGCAATTCCGCGCGGCCATACGGCAGCGGAATCCCGCCGTAACGGGCGGAGCGCAGCAGGCGGTCCACGTGGTCCTCCAGCCGGAAGGGCCGGTGGCGAAACGTACGGGCCATGTCGGTGAACGTCGCTCCCAGCACCAGGCCGAGGTCGTAAATGTTCAGCTTCGCTTGCGAGGCCGGGAGAAACTGGCCGGTCAGGAACACCAGCGGTTCGGTCATGGGTCTCATTGTCCCCCCACAGCCGGCGCCGCGGCGCGGGAGTCGTACACTATGGCCATGGCGGGCTATTATCACGCGGAAGATCTTCCTCGTTTTCCCGAAGTAGGCAAGAACGCGCCGGAACTGTGGGAGAAGTTTTCGGCTTGGTATCGCGCGGTGTTCGCCGAAGGCGCCTTGAGCGAACGCGAAAAGTGCCTGATCGCGCTGGCGGTGGCGCACGCCGTGCAGTGCCCGTACTGCATCGACGCTTACACGCAGGCGTCACTGGAGAAAGGATCCAACGCCGACCAGATGACCGAGGCGATTCACGTAGCCGCGGCCATTCGCGGCGGTGCGTCCCTGGTGCACGGGCTGCAAATGCGCAACAGCTTGGCAAAGGTGAGTTTGTGAGTCTGGTCAGTCTCCAGCACCCGCTGAGCGCCGCCGCCGAGCAACGGCGGATTCTCGGCCAGTCCGCCGAACGCCGCCGGACGTTTGCCGAGGCGCTGGCCGGCTGCGGCTTGCATCCTCTGCGCGCCACGGGCATTCAAGTCTTGCAGATCAACGTGGGCAAACTCTGCAACCAGACCTGCAAGCACTGCCACGTGGACGCCGGACCCGATCGGCGCGAGCAGATGTCGCGTGAGACCGCCGAACGCTGCATGCAGATTCTGGCCGCCTCGGACATTGGCGTGGTGGACATCACCGGCGGGGCGCCGGAGTTGAATCCGAATTTCCGGTACCTGGTGGAGACCGCGCGGGCCTTGGGCCGCCACGTGATGGACCGCTGCAACCTGTCGATTTTGCTGGTTCCGTCGCAAAGCGATCTGGTGGACTTTCTGGCGGCGCACCGGGTGGAGGTGATCGCCAGCCTGCCCTACTTTCAGGCGGCGCAGACGGACGCGCAGCGCGGCGAAGGCGTGTTCGACAAATCCATCGAGGCCCTGCGGAAACTGAACGCCGCCGGATATGGCCAGCCGGACTCTCCCCTGAAACTCAACCTCGTGTATAACCCCGCCGGGGCCTTCCTGCCTCCGCCGCAGCCGCAGATTGAGAACGATTTCCGCCGGGAACTCGGCCGGCGGTACGGCATTGTGTTTCATGGCCTGTACACCATCACCAACATGCCCATCAGCCGCTTTCTCGAGTTTCTGCTGCGGAGCGGCAACTACGACCGGTACATGGACCGGCTGGCGCAGGCGTTCAATCCGGCTGCCGCCGCGGGCGTGATGTGCCGGAACATGTTGTCGGTAGGCTGGGACGGAACGCTTTACGATTGCGACTTCAACCAGATGCTGGACCTGCCGGTGGACCATGGCAGCCCTAGACACATCCGGGATTTTGATTGGCAGGCGCTCGGCGGTCGCTGCATCGTCAACGGCGAGCACTGTTACGGGTGCACGGCCGGACACGGTTCCAGTTGCGGCGGGGCCACGGCCTGATCTAGTCGAGCGCCGCAGCCTGCGCCAAGCTGATGAAGTTTCGGGACTCGAACGAACCGCCGCCCGAGCGCTGAATCAGAAAGATCCCGACGATCTTCTTCACCGGGTCCGCCCAGGCGTTGGTGCCAAAGGCCCCGCCATGCCCGAACGTGCCCTTGGATTGCAGACTCAGCATCCCCGTCTCATCCCGCAGCACGGTCCAGGCCAGTCCGTACGCCCAGCCCGCGGTATGGCCGGCCGGCTCCAGATGCCCGGTGTGGACGGCGGTCATCAGGTCCACCGACTGCCGGGTGAGCAAGCGCCGTCCCCGGTATTCGCCGCCGTTCAGCATGCACTGGTAGAACGCCAACAGGTCCGCCGCGGTCGAGTACATGCCCCATTCCGGGGCGGAGAATTTCGCGCCCTTGCGATACTGGGCAGGATCGCCGCCCAGAATCCCGCCGGTCGCGCGGACCAGTTTGCCCCCTTCCGGGCGGTAGACCAGGGCGATGCGCGGAATGCGGTCCGGCGTCGGAAAGAAGAACGAGTCCTTCATGCCCAGCGGCGTAAAGATCCGCTGTTCGAGGAACGTCTCGAACGGCAAGCCCGAGACCACCTCCAGCACCCGGCCGAGCGCGCCGATGCCCGGACTCGAATACATCCAGCGCGTGCCCGGATCGAACTTCAGCGGCATGCGGGCGAACAGCGCCGTCGCTTTCTCCAGCGTCAGATGCATTTTCTCGTACAACCCGTCCAGGCTTTCGTCGGGCTCGCCCATGCCCGAAGTGTGCGTCATCAGATCCCGGATCAGCACCGGGCGCGCAGGCCGCCGGAGCGTCACCTTGCCGTCGGGATGCGCCTGGTCGATGACCATCTGCGCCCGAAACTCGGGCAGGTAGCGTTCCACCGGGTCGTTCAAGTTCAGCTTGCCATCTTCCACCAGCATGAGAATGCCCACCGCGGCGAAGGGCTTAGTCATCGACATGATTTGGAAAATCGTGCCGGTGGTCATCGGCTTCCTCGCCTCCAGGTCCTGGTAGCCCACGGCGTCGTGATAGGCCACCTCGCCATTTCGGGCCACCAGGCCGACGGCGCCGGCCAGGACGCCCTGGCTGACGAACTCCTGCAAGCGCGGGGTGATCTTCTGGATGGCGGCCGGATCCATCCGGGCCCGCGCGGGATCGCCCGCGGGCGGCGCGGCCAGCAACGGAAGGAACGCAAGCCAGAGGGGCCAAAGCCGGCGTGACATATGCTCCAGCGTAACGGCGCGCGGAGCGGCGCGCAACGTCTGATAGGCTGAAGGATACGTGCGCAATGGCTCGCATTCCTGGACAATTTTTTCTCCGTAACCTGGTCGAGCGGCGCAGCCTGATTGTCCAACTGGTGAAGCGCGACTTCCAGCAGCGCTTTGTCGGTTCGGCGGTCGGGTGGGTGTGGGGCCTGATCCACCCGCTGGTGCTGCTGGCGAGTTGGACCTTCGTGTTCCATGTCTGCCTGAACATCAAGCTGGCGCCCGGCGGCGTCACCGAGAACTATTCGTTGTTCCTGTTCTCGGGCATGCTGCCCTGGCTGCTATTCAGCGACACCGTGCAACGGTCGGCCAATTCGCTGCTGGAACACGCCAACCTGATCACCAAGACCGTCTTTCCGGCCGAGGTGGTGCCCGTTTCCGTATTCCTGTCCTCGGTAATCAACCACGTCCTGGCGCTGGCCATGGCCGTGGCCGCGATCGCGTTGTGGGAACGCCACCTGACGCCTCTGCTGTTGCTGGTGCCGGTGTACGTCTTTCTGCTGGGGCTGTTCGCGATCGGTCTCGGCTGGATTGTCGCCAGCTTGCAGGTCTACCTGCGCGACACCAGCCAGATGCTGAGCGTGGTGCTGACGTTCTGGTTCTGGCTGACGCCCATTTTCATCGAGGAAGACCAGATTCCGGCGCAGTTGCATTTTCTGATCAACGGCAACCCGCTGGCCTGGATCGTACGGGCCTACCGCCTGGCGCTATTGTCCTACCGCCTGCCGCCCGGCGAGGACCTGGTGATGATCGCGGTGGTCTCCGCGGCCATGTTTGTGATCGGCGGGTTGTTTTTCCGGCACATGAAGCGGGGGTTCGCCGATGTGCTCTGAAGCGCGCCAAAGCCCGGGAAGCCGCGATAGAATTCTTACGGCACGAAGAGCCGAGGAGAGACCATGACCAGAATATGCACGCGACGCCGCTGGCTGCGGCGGGCAGGCGGGGCGCTGGCCGCTGCCGCGGTGGCGGGAACGCCGGCCGGGGCGGCGTTCGCCGTCGAAGAATTCGAACGGGGCGGCATGATCTACCGCCGGCTGGGGCAAACGGACCTGTTCGTCTCGTTGCTGTCGCTCGGCTCGCACACCGACCCGGCGTTCAAGATCCGGCTTCAGGATCACAACATCCTGAACGAAGAAGGCCAGCGCCGGCGGGACCGCCTGGTGGCGCACGCCTTGGACCGCGGGGTCAACGTCATCGACACCTATGAAAGCGAGGGCCAGTGGGAGCCGGTGGCCCGCGTGGTCCGCCCGCGGCGCGCCAAGGTCCTGGTCTCCATCTGCCGGCAATTTCCGATGTTCGTCGGCAAGAACATCGAGATGGCGGCGCGCCTGTATGGGCATGTGGACCTCTATCGCATCTATCTCGGCGATGGCCCACGTGTCGACCAGAAGATCCTCGAGGATTGGGACGTGATGCGCAGGGCGAAGGCCGCGGGCAAGGTGCGCGCCATCGGCATTTCGACGCACAGCGAACGCATGATGGTCAGCGCCCTGGACGAGTTGGAGGGGTTGGATTACGTGCTGTTTCCGTACAACTTCATTCACGCGCGGGCCGATTACAGCCAGTTTCTGCCGGCGGCCATCCGCAAGGGCGTCGGGCTGGTGGCGATGAAACCGCTGGCGGCGGGATCGATCGCGCGGCTGGACCCGCGCGCCGGCAGCGCCGCGGCGCCCGAGAACGAGCGCATTCAACTCTACCAGGCGCGCAACCGCACCATCCATCCCGCCGTGGTGCAGGAACTGACGCGCACCCTCGACCGCCTGCCCGAGGAGACTCTCTGTCAGGCGGCGCTCCGCTTCGTTTATTCCCGCCCCTTCCTGAGCTGCACGATTCCGGGCATCTTCGGGGAGGAACTGCTGGAGCAGAACTACGCGGCGATGCGGCGCCATCGCGAGTTCGGCAGGCGGGAGGCGGCGGCGCTCGGCGCGGTGCGGGATGTGCTGGGCGGCCAGACCGGCTGGCTGCCGCGCCCGTACGGCTGGCTGGGAGGGTGGAGCGCCTGATGCGGTTCGTCCGTCGCCCGTTCCCTTTCCAAAGCAGGTTGCGAGAATAAAGAACAGCATGGGGGGCCACTTTCAGAACATCGAGTTGCATGTCCGTTCCCGCCGTTTTGAGAATTGGGACCATTTCATCCGGGAGACTCCGGAGTATTCCATCGCGCTGGAAACCATCGACGACGTGCCCGGGCACCGCGGGCGCCGGGTGCATTTCGATCATCACACCGGGGTGATTCGCGAGGCGACGATGAGCGCCGCGATGCAAGCGTACATCGCGGTCCGGCAGGGGCGCCTGATGTCGCGCTGGCTGCGCCACCAGAAACCGGTGCACGTTTACGTGTGGAATGCCGACCAGGACGTCTGCCTGGCGGCGTTCGTCCTCGAATACCATCATCTGCTCGAGCGCGCCCAGGGAGACCCGCTGCTGCGCTGGATCGTGCAGTACAACAACAAAATCGACGTGTGCGGCGGCCTGTATCCGGTGAACCTGGAGGAACTCGTAAAGAATCACTTCACCTGGGTTTTTGAGCCCTACCTGTTGCAGCGGCGCCTGGGGAAAGTGGCTGGCGACGATGCGCTGGTGAAAGCCACCATCCGCGCGGTCTGCGACCGGCTGCTGGACCTGTTATGCGGAAGAGCCGGGCACACCCCGGTCACCGCCGCTCCGGAAATCCTCTACCGGTCGCCGTACGATTACGTGATCGCCGATGAGAAAGGCGATCCGGCTTCCCGCCTGGTGCTGGCGGCGCAGGGCGTCTCCAACCTGATCAGCCTGATCTGTCAGCGTCCCAGCGGACGGTATACCTATAGCATCATTCGTGGCTCGCCTTACGACGAAGACGCGTTTCCGGTGTTGGCCCTGATCGACGCGCTGGAAGCAGCCGAGGACCCCGGCGCCGAGCGCGTGTGGGGGGGATCCAACCTGGCGGCGGGCTCCGACAGCCTTCGTGGCAGTTCCCTCCACTGGACCCAGGTCCGCGACATCGTCGAGCCGATCGTCCGCGATGCTTTCCTGCGGAGCTGCCCTGCGCCGGCGCCCGCCTGAGGCCTGCGCCGCGGACGCTGGCCCCGGGAGGATGGTTCTCGATCCACGGCTCCGGCCTGGCCGCCGATACGGCGCCGCTCCCCGCCTCGTGGCGCGGAACGTCGGTTGACGTGCCGGATGGCCCGGTCCTCGCCATCCTCAGCCGCCAGAAACTTGTCCTGTTCCGCGATCTCAGCAAGGCGGCGCGTACGGTGTGGCGGCGCGGCTTCGCCTAGGGCCGGGAGGGCGCCCCGCTGGCCGCCTCCGCGCCACGCGTTCGCGGGGCCCCCCTTACGCGTCCGCCAGGGAGTAGACACCGCGCGCCTGCTCGCGCCCGGTTCCCTCGCGCCGCTCCGGCGGTGAGAAACTACGGCTGCCGCGTTCCGAACGGCACCTAGCGCCGGAGGAACGGGGAAATCTGGCCGAGGTGTTGAAGGCGGGGCGAGGACCGCGGCGCCGAGCGTCCGCGACGCTTTCCCGCCGACCGGCATGCCGCCGGCCGCCGGGATTCATCGATAAAACCGAACTGACCATTCGAAATAATCTATTGTTGAAATCGGCCGTCTCCTGGCATATAATCACGGCAATTCTCAGGAGATAAGCCGGGAGACAGGGGTGACTTCCATGATGAAGCGTCTGATAGCTACAGGTGTTTTCTTCGCTTTCCTTTCCTTCGGTCAAACGGAACGGGGAAATATCGTTGGGATTGTGGAGGATTCCACCGGCGCCGCGGTGAGTGGTGCGTCGGTTCAAATCACCAACCTCGCCACGAACGCCGCCATTACCGTGCTGGCCACCGGGTCCGGCGAATACAATGCCGCGAATCTGCCCCCCGGACGTTACCGGGTGGAGGTCACGCACAGCGGATTCAAGCGGTTTGTGCAGGACGACGTGGTGCTGACCGCGGCGGCGACCGTGCGCGTCGATATCCGGCTGCAGGTCGGCCAGGTCACCGAGACCATCGAGGTGCAGGCGGCGGCGGTGCAGGTCCAGACGGAGAACGCGCGCATCACCACCGCCGTGCAGAACAAAATGTTCGACGAATTGCCGCTGGTGGTGGGCGGCGCCATGCGTAGCGTGTTCAACCTGGTGACGGTGGTGGCCGAATCGAAGGGCGAAGGCAGCGCGCTCTCGCTGGGGGGCGGACAAGCCGCCGCCTGGGACGCGACCCTCGACGGTCTTTCGGTGACCACGAACCGCTCGGCCAACGCCGTCGAAATCGCCTACACCACGCCTTCCATGGAGGCGATTACCGAATTCGCCGTGGACACGAACGGATTTAAGGCCGAATACGGGCAAGCCGGCGGCGGCGTGATGACTTTCGTGTCCAAATCGGGCACCAACCAGTTTCACGGCAACGTATACAACTTCTTCCGCAATGACGCGCTGGATGCGCGAGGCTTCTTCCCGCTGGTCCGAGGGGTGTACAAGCAGAACAATTTCGGCGCGACCGGGGGCGGTCCGGTGCGCATTCCCAAGCTCTATAACGGCCGGGACCGGACCTTCTTCTTCGCGGCTTACGAAGGGTTTCGCAACCGCGTCGGCTCCAACGACCTGATCCTGTCGGTGCCCACGCCGGAAATGTTCCAGGGCGATTTTCGCAACTGGGTGAACGCGCAGAACCAGCGGCTGGTGATTTACGATCCCGCCACCACCCGCCCGGGGCCGGATGGACGAGGCTTGGTGCGCGACGCCTTTCCCGACAATCGCATCCCGGAGAACCGCTTCAGCCAGTTTGCGCGGCAGGTGATGCCCTTTGCGCGCGGCGTCCAGCCGAACCGTCCCGGTTTGGTTCCCGGCACCCGCGCGTATGTGCAACAGAACTACATCAACAGCACGGGATCCATCATCACGCCCACGGACAAGGGCAGTCTGAAGGTGGATCATCTCCTCTCGTCCCGCCACCGCATGTCGTACATGTACAACCGCTCTCGCTTTAACCAGGCGCTGGGACCGGGCGGTCCTCCGGGATTGCCGCGGCCGCTCTTTAGCGGTCTCGTCGAGGAGTTTGACACCCAGGTGCACCGGCTCAGTTACGATTGGACGATCTCGCCGCGCCTGTTGAATCTGTTCTCGATCGGCGGCAACACCTTTGACAAATTCAGCCTGTCGCCCAACGTCGGCCAGAACTGGCGCGACAAGGTGTGCATGCGTAACGCCGTGGACTGCAACCAGAACTTTCCGCGGGTGCTGTTTAGCGAATTCACCACCTGGGGCGGGGTTTCCATCAACGGCACCGCCCAGCCGATGTGGGCCATCAAGGACGACCTGAGCTTCGTGCGGGGCAAGCACACCTACAAGTTCGGCTTCGCCTTCCAGAGCCAGCGGGCCTACGGATTCGGCCAGCAGGATATCGCCGGACGAGCCGATTTCAGTTTCCTCGGCACGTCGGTGCCAGGCATTACCACCCAGACCTCCGGCAACGGCTTCGCCTCGTTCCTGCTGGGCGAGGCCAATTTCGGCCGCACGGAAACGGACCGGTTCGTGCCGCAGTTGTACCGCTATTACGGGTTCTACGCCCAGGATGACTGGCGCCTGAGCCGGCGGCTGACGCTGAACCTCGGCGTGCGTTACGACACGACGCTGCCGCCGGTGAGTCTGCGTGATGAGTACTCCGATTTCGACCCCACGCGGCCCAACCCGGCGGTCAACGGCTACCCCGGTGCGCTCCGCTTCGCGGGCTTCGGGCCGGGCCGGGAGAACGCCCGCAGCCTGGTGCCGGCCTGGTGGGGCGGCATCGGTCCCCGCGTCGGACTCGCTTACGCGCTCAACGACAAGACGACCGTCCGCGCCGCCTACGGCAGGTCGTTCAGCAAGGTCACCGTGGTGGCGGGCAGCGGCCATTTCGCTGGCTTTATCGGCCAGTATGAATTCACCTCGCCGGATCAGGGCGTGACGCCCGCCTTCCGCGTCGATCAGGGCTTGCCGGCCTACCCCTTGCCGCCCCTCATCGACCCCGCCTTCTCGAACAACAACAACGTCGACTGGTGGCAGGGCCAGGAGGCTACCCGCGCTCCGGAAAACAACTATTGGACCCTCTCGATCCAGCGCCAAGTCGGACAGAACACGGTGTTTGAAGCCGCTTATACCGGCAATGCCGGCTCGCGCCTCCAGACCAATCTGCTGGTCTATAACCAGGTGCCGACCGCGGTGTTGAACGATCTGGTGGGCCGCTTCGGCCCCACCCAGGCGCTGAACATCCTTCGCGCGCAGATCGATTCTCCCTTGGCCCAGCAAGCGGGCATCCGCGCCCCCTATCCGAATTTCACCGACCGCCGCGTGCAGCAACTGCGCAGCGTTGCGCAGGCGCTGCGGCCTTTTCCCCAATATCAGAACATCGTCACCGGGACCCAAAACGGCGACAAGAGCGGCCACTCCTCCTACCATGCCCTCGTGATCAAGGTGGACCGCCGGTTCTCCCAGGGCTTGACGTTCCAGTGGAACTATACCCTTTCGAAAATTCTGACTGATTCGGACACCTATTTCGCCAGCTTCGCCGGCGCCATGGATCACTACAACCGGCGGCTGGAGAAATCCATCGGCGCATTCGACCAGACGCACAATCTGAAGTTCAGCACCGTTTACGAACTGCCATTGGGCAAGGGAAAGCGGTGGCTGTCGAGCGGCCTGGGCAGCCACCTGATTGGAGGCTGGCGGGTGAGCGCGATTCAGATCTATTCGAGCGGCTTCCCGCTGGCGCTGGCCCGGAACAACCCGTTGCCCATCTTCAACGCGCAGACCCGTCCCGTGATTGACGGCTATGACAACTGGCGGGCGCCCATCCGCGGCGAGAAGTTTGACCCAGCGGTCGATCTGTTCTTCAACCGCGCCGCCTTCCCCACGCAGCCGGCGCACCTGATGGGCAACGCGACCCGTTTCAACCCCAAAGTGCGGGCGTTTCCGGGATTTAACGAGGACGTCAGCATCGCCAAATCGTTCGGTTGGGGCGAGGGACGGCGCGTCGACTTCCGCTGGGAATCGTTCAACATCTTCAATCGCGTGGTGTTCGCCAACCCGACCAACAATCTCAACAGCCCCGTTTTCGGGGTGGTGGCGGCGCAGCGCAACAATCCGCGCCGCACCCAGCTTGCGTTGAAGATTTACTGGTAGACGGCCCTCGTCAGCGCGAGGGCGCCCCGGCGCCCCCGGAGAGCGTGCCCTCCACCACGATGCGCCGGCCGCCCGTCACCCGAATGGCGGGGCGCTTGGGCCCACGGGCGTCGTGGATCAGCGAGCCGGACACGCGCACCCACTCGCTGCGGTCGACCCAGATGCCCGCGCCGTCCGAGTCCAGAATGGTCGTGCCGGTCACGTGGAAACGCCGGCAGCGGCGGATTAGCAGCGACGCTTCCGGGTCCCGCGCGCGGTGGATATGCAGCCCGTGGATGGACGAATCCGTTGAGCCGAGGAACACCACGCCGTTGCGCGGCTTGCCCTGGTCGTAGTCCGGGTTCTGGTCGAGCGTATTGGGACCCACGGTGAGGTTGGAGCAGTCCTCCGCCAGCAGGTGATGCGTGTAGCCCTGCGCGAACGTGTTCCCGGTGATATTCACTCCGCGCACCAGGCGGAGGTGGATGTTGATGGCGGCGTCGGACAGGACGTTATCGGCGATGCTGAAGAAGCCGGCCCGGTGGGGCGCGTCCGGCCCTGCGCCCATCATCCGCACGTTGGCCCCGCCGGCGACCTTGCCATCGTGCTGCAAGGTGCAGCCGGTCAGCGCGCCTTCGCGAACGGACCCGGCGCGCGTGTCCACCAGCAGGTTGGCGGCGGGCGGCCCGTCCGCGGCCATGTTCGCCTCCAGATCGCAGGCGGCGATTTGCAGGTTGCGGATTTCGCTGTCGCGGACCACGATGCCGCCGCCGCGATTGTAGCTGAGGTGGCAGCCGGTGACGTTCACCTGATGCAGGTTCAGCTTTTCGAGCAGCAGGCCCGCGCCGTGGTTGTCGTACAGGTGGCAATCGGACACGATCACGTTGCGGTTGCGGCCGGTGAGAATGACGGCGTGGCGCACGCGGCGGATGAGCAAGCGGGTCAGTGTGGCGAAGACCGTGCCTTCCAGCAGCACCCCGTCGGCTTCGGGGTGACGCCCGGCGATCACCACGCCGTCGAGCAGCGGCATGCGCTCGCGCTCCGCCGTCGCGGGCGCCAGCGTGCGGGGATCGGCGGTGCCGGTGTGTCCGCCCACGATGCGAAACGCCGGGCCACTTCCCTCCATCCAGACCGTGGCGCCGCCAGCGGCGCGCAGGCCCACCGGTCCCCGATCGGCGCGGAGCACCACCGTGCGCGCCAGGCGGAAGTCTCCCTTGGGCAACCAAAGCGGTCCGGCGGCGGCGGCTTTCTCGAAAGCCGGCGCGTCGTCGGCGCGCCCGTCCCCTTTCGCGCCGAAGTCGCGCACGTCGGCCCCGGTGGCGCCCACGGCGCTCGCGGCAAGAACAACGATCCACCTCATCGCGGCAAGATGTTCTCGAGGTAATGAATCATGCGGTCCCAGCGCTCCTTGGCCGCGTCGGGCGCCGCGCGCCGGCCGCGGTAGGCCAGTTCGACGATGCCGGGCAGGTCGGGCGGCGTCTGTCCGACCCGCACCGGGCCGACGCGAGAGGCGATTTCCAGCACCAGCCGCGCCGCTTCTTCGCCGCCGTAGAGCGGCGCCACGCGCCGGCGGAGGAAGTCGGCCTCGGTCAGGTCCGGGTTGAACGTGAACTCCGCGAACGCCAGGTAACTCAGCTCGACGTTCGGAAAATCGGGCGACTCCTCGCCATAGGTGTCCAGACCCTCGAAGCCGTGCCGCCATGCCCGCCGGGCGGCCTCGCGATAGGCGTCGATGAAGAAGCCTTTCTGGGTTCTCGTGTAGAACGCGTTCCAGTGGAGGTAGCCGAGCGAATGCCGACCCGGCGGCCGCAGCCCTTCCGGCCAGGCCGCCGGCGCCAGTCCTTCCGCCCAGCGCGGACCGCGCGACTGGCCGCGCGGCGGCACCAGATCCACCAGCATATTCGTCAAGGTCCACTGGCAGATGGCGTACTCGGGAACGGCGCTCACGTGGAGAGGCGGCTGCGCGCGCATCTCCTCGGTAAATCCGCCGTAGGTGACGTAGGAGATCCAGCTTTTCGGGTCCTGCCGGTGCGCCAGGCCGATCACATAAGGCGCGATGCGCGCCAGGTCCTTGGCGAAATCCGTATCCGGGCCCGGTTGTTTCCGCCGCGCGGCGACGCAGGCGGGGTTGTAGCAGGTGGAGTGTTCGGCAAACTCGATGTTGACGCCGCCAATGGGGAAGGTGCGGTACAGCCACTCGAAGCCGCGCCGCAGCCAGTCGCGGTTCTCGGCCAGTTCCAGGCAGAGCGTACGCGGCTCCGCCTGCCCGTTCTTATCCATGGAACGCAACTCGGGATGCGCGGCCGCGCGCGTTTCCAGATTGAACTCGTGCTTGCCTTCGTGATAGAAGCCGCCGTAGTGGCGGTCGATGCCCACGCCGGGAATGATCCGCACCCCGCGCTCGTTGGCGTAGGCGCACAGGGCGCGCGCCGCCTCGACGCCGCCGTGGTGGTCGCGCAGGAATCCCCACAGGATCAGGCCGTTCAGCTTGTGGTCGCTCATGTAATCGACCACCAGTTTCATGTTGTTCAGAAACGCTTCAGGCCGCTTGAACCACGCCCGCACGCTGTCGGTTCTGGGCAGGCGCTCGAACGGCTCGTACACGGCGTCGTGGTCGAGCAGATCCCAGTTGGTGCGGGTGTCCCAATTCCAGAACCAGCGGTATTTCATCTTCGGGATTTCCACCAGGTTCACCGGGGCGGCTGTGACATTGTTGCCGGAAGCCTGAAGGTGATAGAGGCGGAAGTCGGCGGCCGCGTAGATGGCGCCGGTGCGGTCCCCGCCGGCCAGCAGGATAACCTCGCGTCCCCCGTGGCGTCCGGAACGCATCAGGTAGCCCTCGGGCGGCAACCCGGCAATCTGGTCCCGGCAGCCGAGCGCCGCCGCCGCGGCGGCCAGTTGCGGATTGGAGGACAGGGTGCCCAGGTACAGCGTCACCGCCGCGGACGACGCCGCCGGCAGGTTGGCGGCATATCGCCGGAAAGCCGCCGCCAGGCGTCCGGCGGCGAATTCATCGCCGGCGCCATGGATCACGGCGACGCGCGCCTTTCCCCCTGTCACGAAACGCAGGGGCTCACCTTGCAAGAGGGCTGCGGCGAACAGCAGCAGGAAACAACAGCGCATGAGAACTCCCTTCCGCCGCCGGCCTACCATCCCAACTGGATTCCGAACCGGAACGTACGCCCGTCGTTCAGCGTATTGGTGATGATGCCAAAGTTGACGTTGGCCAGTTCCGGGCCCGGTTCGGCGAATTGCGGCGTATTGAAAAAGTTGATGGACTCGGCGCGGAAGGTGAGCTTTTTGTCTCCCGCCAGGGTAAAGCTGCGCGCCAGGGAAGCGTTGACGTTGTAGATGCCGCCTTTGCGGAAGGTGTTGCGGCCGAGGTTGCCGCCGAACTCATCGGTGGGGGCGGCGTAGGCGAAGGCGGCGCGCGGCAACAGCCGCGCCGCCTTGTCCGGATGCCCGATGGTGCGGCCCAGCACCGCGGGGTCCACCAGGTTGGGCCGGTCGCCGCCGTTGCCATCCACGTTGCCGAAACCGGGCCCGTCGGAACCGGCTTGCACCGTGAACGGCGTACCGGACTTGAGCAGCGCCACGGACGACAGAATCCAGTCGGTTCCCAGGCGGCGCAGGAGATTCCCGCCCCGTCCCGGCGGCGACGACCAGGTGCCGCGCGCCAGAAACGCGTGCGGCTGATCGAAACTGCTCAGGCCTTTCATGTCCCGGTGCTGTTCGTACTCCGACTGGCTGCGGGAGACGCGCGAGTCCGTGTCGTAGGCGGTGTTCGTATACGAACTACCCAGATCCAAAGCCTTGCTGAACCAATACGACACATCCGCCGAAAAGCCCCGCCAGCGCGGCACGACCAGGGTCGCCCGCGCCGCGTCGTAGTAGCCGCGGGAGCCGTTCACCACCAGGCGGGTTTCGGCGCGATGCGGGTCCGGCCGCCGGTCGTTGATGGTCGCCGTGGTTTGCGGAACGCCCGCCACCGGGTGCGCCCGGTTGAGGTACCACATCAGCAGCAGCTTGTGTTGGCGGCTGCCGACATAGCCCAGTTGCAGTTTCCAGGCGGCCGCATCCACCTCCCAGGCGGCGTTGTATTGGTGCGAATAGGGCGTGCGCAGCCCGGGATCCAGCGTGTAGATGTTGCCCAACACGCGCGGCGGCTGGCCGGTCTGCGTCAGCGCCCGCAGCGGATCGAGCAGGTTGGGCGCGACGACCACCACTTTCTCACTGCCCGGCGGCGACAGCCGCACCTGGCTGAAGGTGACGGGAAAAATCTCCCCGTAGTGGAGACCGTAGGCCGCGCGCAACACCCCGGCGGATGTTCGCCAGGCCAGACCCGCTTGTGGCGCGAGATTGTTACAGTCGCAGGGGTACGGCACCTGGTTGCGCGCGTTGACTTCATAGGGTCGCGTCACGGGCGAATAGCGGAGCGCGTAATTCACTTGCAGGCGCGGGTGGAGCCGGAACGAGTCTCCGGCGTAGAACTGGAAGTCCCAGTTGCGGAAGCCGCGGTGGACGTCGCCAATCGAGATGATGTGCTGCGTCGGCGCGCCCAGCCGCAGGTTGGCGATGGAATCGCGGCCAAAATCGTTGGCGAACGAATAGTAGCCCCGGTGGGCGTCGGTTTCGATGCCGTTGAACTGCCGGCGGAACAGGAGAAATCCAGCCGTCCAGGAATGCAAACCGCGGGTCTGCCGGACCTGGCCGGCGTAGCGGAACTGATTATGCGCGCGGTCGATGGGGATATCGCCCGCGGGGCCCAGCGTAGCCAGACCCGCCACCGAAACCATCGGCCCCACCGAGTTCGGTTCGGGTTGGAGGACGGAGGCGAGCCGGTCAAAGCCAGCGGTGAAGTCGCTGACCGTAGAGGAGGACCATGTGCGGTTCCAGGTGGCGCGGGCGCGGTGGTTGCGGGTCGCCGTGTTCGGGTTCTGGCCGGGCACAAACTGGAAGGCCTCGACGAACTGCGCGGTGTAGCCGTGCTGCAACACGAAGCGGTCGCGGCTGCCCATCTCTCCGTCCAGCCGCACGCCGCCCGCGCTGGTGTCGATCTGCTGCTGGGCGTTGCGGTTTAGCAGGCGGGCGTTGGCTTCTCCCCGGTTGGGCAGCGGGTAGGCATCGAGCCAGCGGGAGACCAGCGCGCGCACGGCGGGATCCGCGGCCAGCGGCGTGCGCTCGTCGGCGCGAGGCACCAGCACGTTGCCGTTCTCGTTGCCGCGCTGCCGTTGCTGGCTTCCGTGCAGTCGGAAATGCCAGCCCGCGACCAAAGGCGCGCCCCAGCGGAAGCCGTAGTCGTGTTCCCGCGCCGGGCGGACCGCGCCCACCTGAAAGAACTTGCGCGCGCTGAACGCGCTGTTCAAATGCGAATAGTGGGCGTCACCGTGGAACCCGGGCCGGCGTTCCGGCGCCACGTGCAACACGGCCGAAGGTTGATTGCCGAACTCGACGCCGAAGTAATTCCGCTCCGGCCGGAACTCGCCCACCAGCGTCGCCGTCGTTCCTAGACGAACATTGAGCTCCTTGAGGACGTTGTTGTCGATCAGGTTGAACACGATCAGCTCATTGCGGCGGCTTTCGCCCGACTGCGCATCCGTGCGCCCGAGCAGGTTGAGTTCGACCCGCTTCGCGTCGCCCGCGGGCTCGGGGGCGGCAGGAGCCGCCGCGGGCTCTGCCGGTTTACGCTCCTCGGCCCCCGCCACGGCCACGGCGAGCAGGATCAGCACCACGAACATGAAGCTTCATTCTACGTCCAAGGCCACCCGCCGCCGAAGCGGGTGGCGTCGCGCCGGGGTGCGCGGAATCAAGGGCGCGGGGCAGACACGCGCCGACCACTACGATATACTCAGCCCTTCATGCTGATCCGCGGATGCAGGAAATTGCTTGTCCTCTTCTCTCTGGTTGTTTTGGTCGAGGCCGGGGCCGCGGCGCCGCCGCGTTTGGAGCCCTCCGTGGCGCGCGTCGCGCCCGGCGCGGTGCTCCAGTTTCAAATCATCCAGGACGGCAAGGCGATTCCGGCCGAAAGCTGGTCGGTGGACGGTGTCGCCGGCGGCGGAGCGGAGCAGGGAGCCATTGACCGTCAGGGACGGTACCGGGCGCCCCGCCACCCGCCCGGCCGCTCGGAGATTCACGTGGGCGCGCGCGCGGGCGGCCGCACCCTGATGGCGACCGTGCTGCTGGGCCGGAACGAGGCGCTGTACCAGTTCGTCCGCAAGTGGGGGGAGGAGGGCAGCGAAGCCGGCCGATTCCGCGGACCGCACTCGATCGCTTGGGCTCCCCAAGGTGAGCTGGTGGTCGTTGACAGCGTTTCCTCCCGGGTCGCGCGCTTCTCGCCGGAAGGCGGCTTCCTCGGAGAGGTGGGCGCCGGCCCGGGGACGGACGCCGGCCAGTTTAAGGCCCCGCGCGACGCGCGCATCGATGCTTCGCGCCGGATTTTTGTGTCCGACGGGGACAATCACCGGGTGCAGGTGTTTGATTCGCTTGGCCAGCTGTTGTTCGGCTTTGGGCGAAAAGGCACGGCGCCCGGGGAGATGCTGCGGGTGCACGCCCTGGACTTCGATCGCGAAGGGCGCGTTTTCGCCGTGGACGTTGACAATAACCGGGTTTCGGTGTTTGACCGGAACGGCCGCTTCCTGTCCCAGTGGGGGCGGGAAGGGAAGGGGCCGGGCGAATTCTACGGGGCGCACTCGATCGGCGTCGACCTGAACGGAGAGGTGATCGTGTCCAACTACTGGGCGCCCTGCCAGAAGTTCACCGCCGACGGCAAGTTCTTGTTCGACTTTGCGCACGCGCAGCCGCCGGCGGGCCCGGTGCGCTTCCACAGCATGACGCTGGACCGGTGGGGCAACGCCTATCTAGCGGCCCGCGACCGGCAGGGCACGCTGGTGGCCAAGTACAACAATCAGGGCGACCCGGTGACTACGTGGAGGCTGTCGGCGCCGGACCACGGAGTGGAATGGGTGGCGGTGAGTCCCGAGGGGACCGCCTATGTCGCCTATCGCGGGAAGAAGAGCGCAGGGGTGGAGGTGTACGCACCTCGCTAGGTGGACGACCCCTTTGTCAAGCGCGATGCGGCGCCCCGTAACCCAGTCTTGAGCGCAGCCGCGAGAGGCAAGCGAGCGGGCCTCTGCAGCCTGAAGACACAGGCTCGGGGACAATACGGCTGATCTGGTGGCGGCGGAAGGGAGCCTGTGCAGTCGATGCCCGTGACGCGAAAGGCTAAGGAGTCCTCGGTTTAACACTGGCGCTCTTGCTCTAAGCGGGCGAGCGGGCCGGCCGCCGGGCTCGCCTCCTCCTGGGGTTGCCCGAGGGCGCGGGCCAGTTGCAGAAGGCTCAATGAGACTTCCAATTCCTCGTGATTGGTTTCCACATCTGCACGTTGCATGGAAAGCTTTTCGTCCGGGGCACACCGGTCTTGAAAAGAATCTCGGAGGTAGGGGTGTACTGCCGGAAAAAAAACGGAGATACCCCGCGCCGTGCGCGCTGTATCTCCGAATTTTCTTGCTGCGCTCGAAATTCGATCCTGCTTCAGGCTCGAGGAGGCAATTGTGCGGGGAAGTCAGGTGAGAGCAGGAATTGTGACGTCATGGTTGAGCGGTAATCAGGTGGGCTGAAAAGGGGATCAATTGCCTTTCCTCGAACCTGGCGTTGTGCAGTCACGCCCATTCAGGTTGCAACGCGCGTGCCAAACCATAAGTGCTGTTTTTTCAATATCTGGTTGGGGAAGGTGTCTACTTGGCGTGCAAAAACTGTACGCCTGCTAGGCGGCGGTGTGTCAGGTTAGGACAGTTGTTTCAGGGCGGAACGCGGGCCACGGCGGGTCGTTCGGCGCTGATCTAAAGACCCGCCGCCGGGCGCCGATAACGTAACTGAGGGCCAGACGGTCCTGCGAGACGAACGGACGTGACGACTTCCCGCCTTGCAGTCGCGAAGGTTGTGGCGTGGATCCTTTGGGCGGCGCCGGCGTGGCCGCAAGGTCCCACGCTGAGCGCCAGTCCGGCAGCGGTGCAGTTTTCCTACACCCTGGGGGGAACGGTTCCCAAGGAACAAAAAGTCACCGTGAAACAGTCGAGTGGCGCGGCGTTGACGTTCAGCGTGACGGTCTCGCCTGGAGCGCACTGGTTGATCGCCACCCCCGCCTCCGGCAAGACCGGCACGGCGTTTTCCCTCTACGTGAATCCCTCCAGCCTGCTCGCCGGGGATTACACGGCCACCGTGACGATTGAGGCGACCGGCTCGGCGGGACCGGTTTCGGTGCCGGTGACGCTCCTGGTGCGGACCCCTCCGCCCACCATGGTCGCCCTGCCGAACGCGCTCACGTTTACCTGGCAAACCGACCAGCCTGTTCCGGCGTCCCAGTCACTGGCGATCGCCACCGACGGCGAACCGGTTTCACTCACGTTCGCCGCGGCGGGGGGAACGTGGCTGTCGATCGACAAGACCACCGGTATCGCGGTGGCGGGCAGTCCGGTCGCCGTCACGGTCAGCCTTTCGCCGCAGGGCCTCAACCCCGGCAGCTACACGGGCAAAATCACCATCTCCTCCACCAACGCGGCCAACAAGAAGATCGACGTAGCGGTGACCCTGACGGTACAAGCCGGCGTCGCCGTGCTCTCCAGCATCTGGCCGAGCGCCGCGCCCATCGGCTCGCTGGACACCACGATCACCCTGCGCGGGCAGCACTTGTTTAAGGATCGCTCGGTGGTCCGGGCGGGAACCACCGTGCTCACGTCCACCTGGCTGAGCACGGACGCCATGCTCGCGGTCATTCCCCGCAACCTGCTCACTGCGGAGGGGACCTTGGCGATCACCGTGACCAATCCGCCGCAGGCGGCGTCCAACCCGGTGAATTTCACCGTGACCCCGCCTGGGCCGCGGGTGCAGGCCGTGGTCAACGCCGCCAGTTTCCACGCGCCTTCCAACGGTTCCCATCCCGTGGTCTCGCCCGGCGAGATCATCGCGATCTTCGGTTCGGGGATGGGGCCCTCGTCGGTGTTGCAGGCCACGCCGGTCTGCAACCCTGCTCCCTGTGTGTTTCCCACCAGCCTCGGAACTCCGCCGGCGCTGGTCGAGTTCGAATTGACCCCCACCATCTGGACCCCCGCGCCGCTGGTCTTCGTGTTCGCCAACCAGATCAACGCCGTGGTTCCCTTCGCCGCTGCCCCCGGGGGCACGGTCGCGCTGCGGGTTACCTACAACGCGCTCGTGTCCGACCCGGTGACCCTGGCGGTGGAGGACGCCGAACCGGGCTTGTTTACCACGGACTCTTCCGGGCGCGGCCAGGGCGCGATCCTGAACTACAACGCCGCCGCCAACAGCTACTCGCTGAACTCGGGCAACAACCCAGCGCTCAAGGGTTCCACCGTAGTGATGTTCCTGACCGGGGGCGGCGCGTTGAATCCCGCCGCCGGCGACGGGGCCATCATCGCCGCGCCGCCGCCGTTGCTCGCCGGTTCGGTCTCCGTCAGCATCGCCGGCGATGGAGCCACCGTCACCTATGCCGGCGCGGCCCCCGGGTCGATCGCCGGGCTGGTGCAACTCAACGTCACGGTTCCCACCACGGCGAAAAGCGGCAAGGATCTGCCGGTGGTCGTCACCATCGCCGGGCGCAGCAGCCCCGCTACCGCCACCATCGCGGTGAAATAGCCCGCGACGCAGTCCCTTACAGACTACGCAAGTGAAAGCCGCCGTCCACGTTCAGGATCTGCCCGGTGGCGTAGTCCAGCAGTCCATCGGCGATGGCGCGGACGGCCTTGGCGACATCCTCTCCTTCGCCCATCCGGCGCTGGGGCACCAGGCCGGCCGCGATGCGCTCTTCGTACTGTTTTTCCACGGCCGCGATCATGTCGGTGCGGATCACGCCCGGCCGAATTTCAAACACGCCGATGCCTTCCGCCGCCAGACGCTGGGCGTACAGGGAGACCGACATGCTCAGCCCCGCCTTCGAAATGCAGTACTCCGCGCGCGCCACCGACGCCGCGAAGGAAGAGATTGAGGTGATAAAGATGATCCGTCCCCGCCGCGGTTCGGTTTCCAGCATCCACCGCGCCACAAGCTGGGTGAGGAAGTGCGGACCCTTCAGGTTGGTAGCGAGCACCTCGTCGTAGCTCTCTTCGCCGGCTTCGAGGACGTCCCGGCGCTCCCGCTGTGGCATACCGGCGTTGTTCACCAGCAGGTCGAGCGCGCCGAAGGTCCGGCGCGCGTACGCGACCAGCGCGGCCCGGTCGTCGCGGGAGGCGTTGTCGCACTGAAAGATGTCGCAGCCGGTCTGGTCGCGCAGGGATTCAGCGGCGTCGCGCCGGCCCTTGTAGGTGGCCAGCACGCGATGGGTTTTCGCCAGTTCCGTGGCGATGGCGCGGCCGATGCCTCGGCTGGCGCCGGTCACAATGGCGGTCGGTTGAGTCATTCCGGTACTTTCTGCAGCGCTTGCTGTAAAGCCGCGGCGATGCCGTCGGGACTGGCTGGCTCGACGAAGGCGACGCCCTCGACCAGCACCGTGGGCGTGCGGGAAATGCCGCGCGCGATCCCGTCCTGGTAGTCGGCGTCGACGGCCTCGGCCAGCTTCACGTCGTCCAGCGCGGCCACCGCGGCGGCGGCATCCAAGCCGTGCGCCCGCGCAAAGGCTCGCACCCGTTCGGGCAAGGTCGCAGCCGAAGTCTCGCGGATCCGCGACAGGATCTCCCGCCGCCAGGCGATGCCGACTTGCGGACGCTGGCGGGCGAAGTGACGCGCCGCCATCGCCGCCGGCCTCGCCCAGTCATGCCGGGCGAGCGGAAAATCGCGGTGCTCAAACGCGACGCGCGCACCGAATCGCGGCAGCAGGCTCTCGTCCAGCATGCGGCGGAACGCGGCGCAATCGGAGCATTGGAGGTCCTCGTAGATCAAAACGCGGACCGCCGCCCGGGGATTGCCCTCCACGGCGTGCGGGGCCGCGGCGGGCGCGGCCAGCAGGAGGAACAGCGGGATCATAGCCGCAGGGCGCTTTGCAAGGCGAAGCTCAAACGAGTCTCCGGCGGGATGCGCACCCGCTGGCCCTTGGTCAGCACTTGCGCGCCGGTGCCGGCGCCCGCGCCCGCCGCTGCGCCAACTGCGGCTCCCGTGCCGCCGCCGGCAATCGCGCCGATAAGCGCGCCCACCGCGGCGGTACCCCCGATCACCATGGCGCTGGCCCTGCTCCGCGATTCGCTCTGCCGCCGCACTTCCTCGGTCACGATGGGGATCACCCGCCCCTCAACCTTGATCGAGTCGAGCGCCAGCGCCAGTTCGGCGCGCCCGGTCAGGCGGCCGGATTCCTTATCCTCCACCAGCCTCACCACCACCTCGGCGCCCCGCCGAATCAACGTCTCCCCGTTCACCACCACCGGTTCGTCCGTGGTGGCCGCGAACGTCTGGCCGATCGTGGCGTTTTGTGAATCGATGGGATCGATGGTCCGGACGACGATGGACGTCCCGGCGGGCACTTCCCGCCCCGAGGGCGCTGGCGCCGGTTCGTCCTGGCGCGGTGCGGCTGTGGGCCGGATCGACAGGCCGGAGTCCGCCACGGCTGGCGCGCCGGTTGACGAAGCCGGCGCCGTGGACGCAGGCGCGGGAGCGTTTACCGGCGCGGGAGCGTTTACCGAAGCGCCGGGCGCGGTGACGATCGCCCCGCTTACCGTGGGTTGCACCGCGCCGGTCGCCGGATACGGCATCATTGCTGGCCCCGTCTCGAAGCGCAGCGCTTTGACGTCGGTCACGGCGTAGGTCTCCACGCGATCTCCCACTTCCATCCGAATCTGCCGGGAGGTTCCGCCCAGGAAAGTTCCTTGAATTGTCCGGCCATCGCGCAATTCGAGCGTATCGGCCCCCAACGTGCAGCTCAGACTGAACGCGATGATAAGGTTGCGGATCATGCTGGCTCCGTTTCACTCTGTCCTTCCTATTGTATGCCGCCGCGGCGAAAGGATCTGCTTCCGGCGCCCGGTGCGGCTTTTCCCACAGTGTCTGGAGACGGGCGGGAGGTCGGCTGGTGTACAGCGGGGTGAAATCACGCAGTCCGCGCTCGGAGATATACTGAAAGTTCAGGAGCGAGGCGCCGTATGAACAAGTACGCGAAGTTCGCCGCGTTGATTGGTGTGATCATCGGCACGCTGGTGTGGCTGGCCACGGCCAACGTGGGTGAAACGCAGACGTATTACAAGACGATCGCCGAATTGAAGGCGATGGGCGAGGAAGGCGGCCAGAAACGCCTGCGCGTCGCCGGCGACGTGGTGAAAGGATCCATCGAGCGGCGCGGCGGCGAAGTGGCGTTCACACTGGCGGGCGAGGGCCAGCAACTGCGCGTCATCTACACGGGCTCGGAACCGCTGCCGGACACATTCCGGGACGAGGCCCAGGCGCTCGCCGAGGGAAAACTCGGCCCGGACGGAGTGTTCCGCGCCGGGAAGATCCAGGCGAAATGCGCATCCAAGTATGCCCCGAAGCAAGGAGAGTCCGGCCAGCCGCAGTATTACGGCGGTCCCAAGACCTCCTCGCTTCCTCCGGCATCCAAGTCTGCGGGGATGTAGTCAAACAGTTATGGAAAACCTGGGAGCGCTCGCGGTCCTTCTCGCCTTTTGTCTCTCCGTCTATGCCGTGGCCGGGTCGGTGGCCGGCAAGTGGCGGAAGAATCTGTTCCTGATTGTCAGCGCCGAGCGCGCGGTGTACTCGGTGTGGATTCTGCTGACCGTTGCCTCCGCCGTGCTGGTATATGCGTTGATGACCAGCGACTTCCGCCTGGCGTATGTCGCGCAGCATTCGAATCGCGCCATGCCGGCGGCGTACAAATTCGCCGCCTGGTGGGGCGGTCAGGAAGGTTCCCTCCTATTCTGGAGTTGGCTGCTGGCGACTTACGCTTCGGTCGCGGTGTTCACCAACCGGCGGAAACTGCGGGAGATCATGCCGTACACGACCGCGGTGCTGATGACGACGCAGACGTTCTTTCTGATTCTGAATGCGTTCATCGCGAACCCGTTTCAGGTGATCGCGCAAGACGGCGCCGTGATCTCCGTGCCGGACGGAAACGGGCTGAATCCCCTGCTGCAATATCCGGCGATGGCGATTCACCCGCCGATGCTTTACCTGGGTTACGTCGGCATGGCGGTGCCGTTCGCGTTCGCCATCGGCTCCCTGATCCACCGTTTGCCGGGCGAAGCGTGGATCCACACGACCCGGCGCTGGAGCCTGGTCACGTGGTTGTTTCAGGGCGTCGGGATTCTGCTGGGCGCGGCCTGGGCATACGCGGCGCTGGGTTGGGGCGGCTATTGGGCTTGGGACCCGGTGGAGAACGCTTCGCTGCTGCCGTGGCTGAGTTCCACGGCTTTTCTGCACTCCGTCATGATGCAGGAGAAGAAAGGAATGATGAAGGTCTGGAACATGACCTTGGTGTCCTCCTCGTTTTTCCTCTGCATCTTTGGCACGTTTCTGACCCGGTCCGGCATTGTGAGCAGTGTGCACACTTTCGCCCAGTCCGCCATCGGCCATTGGTTCGTCGGCTTCCTGGCGATCGGCATCGCCGCCACCACGTACCTGATTCTGGACCGCCTGGATTTTCTCAAGAGCGAAGCGCAGCTTGAGAGCGTGGTTTCCCGCGAGTCCAGCTTCCTGTTCAATAACCTGATCCTGCTGGCGAGTTGCTTCGCCGTGCTCTGGGGCACGCTGTTCCCGGTGATCTCCGAAGCCGCGACAGGCGAAAAGATTTCCCTCGACGCCGCCTGGTTCAACCGGCTGATGATCCCCATCGGACTGTTCCTGCTGTTCCTGACCGGCGTGGGCCCGCTGTTTGCCTGGCGGCGCACTTCGGTCGAGAGCCTGCGGAAAAACTTTCTCTGGCCGGGCTTGGCGTCGCTGGCGCTGGCCGGCGGCCTGGTGGCGGCCGGGATGCGGAATTTCTACGCCGTGATCTCTTTTGGCTTCTGCCTGTTCGTGGCGCTCACGGTGCTGGCCGAGTTTCATCGCGGCGCGGCCGCCATCCGAGCGAAAAACCAGGTCTCGTACGCCATGGCCCTGGTTGAGCTCACTCATCGCAACACGCGCCGCTACGGCGGATACATCGTACACATGGGCATTGTGCTGATGTTTATCGGCTTCACCGGAGCGGCCTTCAACCAGGACGTGACCCGGGAAGTCGCCATTGGCGAGCCGATTCGCCTGGGCAGCTACGAACTGAAAGTACGCGAGGTCACCGACGGCGACAACGAGAACTATACCTGGCAGCACGCCAAGATCGACGTGTGGAAAAACGGCGCCTTCGCGGGCACGCTGGAGCCCGAGCGGCAGTTCTATAAGGCCAGCCGGCAGCCGGTCGGCCGCGTCGCGATTCGCAGACGGCTCAACGAAGATCTGTATCTGAATTTCGCCGGAACCGGAGAAGACGGGAAGGCGACGGTGCAGGCCTATCTGTTCCCCCTGGTCACCTGGATTTGGGTCGGTTCCGTGACGCTGGTGCTGGGCACGCTGATCTGTCTGGTGCCGGCGAAGGTGCGGCGGGAGTATGCCCGGACCGAGGTGGTGGGTGTGCTGAAGAAAACCGCGGCGGTGCGGTCATGAAGCGCCGGCCCGCCCCGCTGGTGTTGCTGGCGCTGCTCACGCTGGGCGCCTTTGCGCAGATGCCCTCTAAGAGCAACGAGGACATCCACCGCGTCGGGATGCGCCTGGCGTGCCTGTGCGGTTGCAGCGACACGGTGGCGAGCTGCAAAATGCCGGGTTGCCATTTCGCCGAACCGGCACGCGTCGAAATTCGGGAGATGCTGTCGGCGGGCTTGTCCGATGCGCAGATTCTGGAACGTTTTTCCCAGAAACATGGCGCTTCGATCCTGAGGGCGGAACCGAGTTCGCTGGGCTGGCTGATTCCCTACGCGTCGATCGGGCTGGGCTTACTGATGATCTACGCGTTTGTGCGGCGATATTCCCGCAAGCCCGCGCCGCTTGCCGAGATCCCCGCCGGCGACTCGCGCTATCAGGAGCAGATCGAGAAGGAGCTGGCCAACCTCGAGTGATTCTGGCTGCCGCCTGCGTTTTGACGATCGCCGTGATCGCGTTCGTCCTGCTGGTCCGGCCCTCCGACCTGCCGGAAGCGGAAAGCGTTTCGCCTTTCGCCCATCTGGATGAGCGGAAGGCTTCCATTTACGAGAATCTGCGGGATCTTCAGTTCGAGTATCGCGTCGGCAAGCTTTCCGACGAAGACTACCAGGCTACGAAAAAAGACCTCCAGCGCGAACTCGCCGGCGTGCTGGCGGAGATCGACGCGCTGAAGGAAAAGCTGGGCGTGGATACGGCCACGCGGCCCGCGCCGGCCAAGGCGCCAGCGTCGGCCGCCGCGTCGGTCTGTCCCAAATGCCGGGCGAAGTTTGCGCAGCCGATGAAGTTCTGCGGCGAGTGCGGCGCGCCCATGGGAGGACAGGGATGACCCGGGTGCTGGTTGTGCTGTGGGCGGTCCTGCCGCTGGGCGCCGTGGACGGCGTGGTGACCAACCGCACCGCCGGACGTCCTCAGGCGCAGGCGACCGTCTCGCTTTTCAAGCTGGGCGGCGCGGGCCCGGAAATGATCGAATCGGTGAAAACCGGCGAGGACGGCAGGTTCGCGTTCGCCGCGAGGCTCGACGGTCCCGGCATGGTGCAGGCCGTCTATCAGGGCGTGGTCTACACCAGGATGTTGCAGGGGAGTACGCCGCAAACCGGTCTGTCCCTCGAAGTATTTGACGTAGTCAAGCAGGCTCCGCCCGTGGCCCAGCACATGGTGCTGTTCGAACCGCGCGAAGGCCGCCTCGCCGTGACCGAAAACTTTCTGTTCCAGAACGAAGGCCGCTCCACCTACAATGATCCGGCCAACGGCACGCTGCGCTACTTCGTGCCCCCCGGCGCGGAGTCGATTCAGATCACCGCTACGGCGCCCCAAAGCGTGCCGGTCCGGCAAGCGCCGCTGAAAACTCCCGCGGCGAACGTCTATAAGCTCGATCTGGCCATCAAGCCGGGCGAGACGTCGGTGCAGATCAGCTACACGCTGCCCTATCAGCCGCCGGTGAAGTTCGCCAGCCGCCGCCTGTTTCGCGGCGGTCCGACCAGTCTGGTTGCGCCGGACGGCGTCCAGATCCAAGGCGAAGGCCTAGAATCGCGCGGGCAGGAGCCCCGCACGCGGGCGTCCATTTTCCAAACCACGGCCGCCACCTGGGCCGTGGAAATCACGGGGGAGGGCGCGCTCCGACAGCAGAGCCGCGGGTCCGGCGACGAAGGCGGCCCGTCCATCGAGCAGATTCTGCCGCGCATTTACGGCGAACAGGGTTGGATCCTGGGCCTCAGTTTCGGCGCGCTGTTTTGCGCCTTTGTGCTGCTGTGGCGGCGCGGCGCGCAGCCGGCGGCCTCTCCTCGAGGAAAACACCAGTGACGGCGGTGGACGTCGCCGGAGTCTGGAAATACTACGGCGATTTTCCCGCGCTGCGTGACATCAGTTTGGCGGCCGAAGCGCACACCTGCCTGGCGCTGCTGGGGCGCAACGGCGCGGGCAAGACGACGCTACTGCGCATCGTGGCCGGTTTTCAGCGCGCCGGACGGGGCCAGGTGCGCCTGTTCGGGCGCGACCCGCGCGACCTGGCCACCCGCCGCCGCATCGGCGTTCTGGGGCACGGGATCGCGGTCTACGACGAGTTGTCGGCGCTCGAAAACCTGATCCTGTTCGGCCAGCTTTATGAACTGGAAGACCCCCGCCGGGCGGCCGAGGAGTGGCTGGAGCGGACCGGACTGAGCCGCGTGCGTCATGGGCTGGTCCGGGAGTTCTCGCGCGGCATGCGCCAGCGGCTGGCGATCGCCAGGGTATTTCTCCACCATCCGGACCTGCTCTTGCTCGACGAACCGTTCACCGCGCTCGACGACCGCGCGGTCGCCGTGCTGCAACGCGTGCTTCAGGACGGGCTGGCCCGCGGCTGCACGATTGTCATGTCAACGCACCAGATTCGCGAAGCGATGGAGTTGGCCACCCACGTAGTGCTGCTGGACCGCGGCCGGTTACGCCATGCGGGCGCGCGCCCGCCGGAAATGCTCGCCGACCCCGGCTGGCTCTATTCGCGGTACCCCGACGCATGATCTTCCTCCGCCACGTGCTGACGGTCGCCAACAAGGACTTGCGGTCCGAGTTCCGCACCAAGGAGGCCATCAATTCGTCGTTCTCGTTCGCGCTGGTCATTCTGTTGCTATTCAGCTTCGCCTTTGATCCCACCGAGGAGATGACGCGCGAGTTTTCGGGCGGACTGCTGTGGATCGCCTTCGCGTTTGCCGGAGCGCTGCTGCTCAACCGCAGCTTCGTGCGCGAATTGCCGAACGACTGTCTGGACGCGCTCATCGCCTCGCCGGTCCCGGCTGCGGCTTTATTCCTCGGCAAGTCTCTGGCGAACCTGATTCTGCTGCTGCTGGTCGAAGCGGTCAGCTTCCCGGTGTTCGGCGTGTTCTACAACCAGCGCTGGACCCAGCAGTTCTGGCCCTTGTTGCTGGTGGCCATCCTGGGCACCTGGGGCTTCACCGTGGTGGGCACCATGTTCAGCGCGCTCACTGTCAACATCCGCCTGCGCGAGGTGATGCTGCCGCTGCTGGTCTACACCACCCTGCTTCCTTGCCTGATGGCCTCGATGCAGCTCACCACCCTGCTGCTGGCGGGCGAGCCGCTGACGTCGGTCGAAGGCCTGGTCTGGCTGCGTTTTCTGATAGCCTTTGATGTAATCTTCTCGACGCTCGCGGTGGCGTTCGTCGAGACGGTGTTGATCGGATAAAATGCTTATGCGCTCAAAGCTGCTGTATGCCTGCGGTTTGCTGGCAGCGTTGCTGCTGGTCCGCAATCTGTACGTGGTGCTCTTGCAACTGCCCGACGACGCGGATCAGGGTGCGGTCTATCGCATCATCTTCTACCACGTGCCGTCCTGGTTTACCGCCGGCATGGCCGTCCTGACGGCGCTGGTGGCCAGCGTCGCCTACCTGATCCGGAAGGACCTGTGGTGGGACACGCTGGCGGTGGCGGCGACGGAGATCGCCGTGGTGTTCATTACGATCGGGCTGGTGACCGGGTCCATCTGGGGGCGGGTGGCCTGGGGGATCTGGTGGACCTGGGACGCGCGGCTCACGTCGGCGCTTGTCTGCTGGCTGCTGTACGCCGGTTACCTGGTGCTGCGCACCGCCATCGAGGATCCGAGCGCCCGCGCCCGGATCAGCGCCGTGTTCTCCATCTTTGCGTTCGCGGATATTCCCATCGTCTGGTATTCGATCGAGTGGTTCCGCACCCAGCATCCGGCGCCCGTGCTCCGCGGCGAAGGCTACATGGATCCGCAAATGAAAGCCGCGCTGTACGCCAACTGGCCGGCGCTGATGCTGCTGGCGGCGGTGCTGCTGGCGGTCCGCATGCGGCAGGAAGCCGCCCGGCGCGAACTGGACGGTCTGCGCCGCCAAGCGCACTCCCTTTGACAGGAAAGGACTCTCATGGACCAACGCGGCATCGAGTTCATGTTCTACGGGCTCTCCTCCGCCTGGCTGCTGCTGGCGGCTTATGCCGTCACGCTGGTGGTTCGGGAGCGGAGAATCCACGAGGAAATCCACCGGCTCAGGAATCTTGTTGAGGATCGAGACCGGAAATAGCCATGACGCGTAGAGGATTGTTTTCCCGGTTGTCCGGCGCCGCTTTCGCCGGGCTGGTCACTTCCCGAGAGCGGGCGGCGCAGGCGCAGGTGCAGCAGGCTCTGCGTGGGCTGTCCTCCCCCAAAATCAAGGATGTCAGCGTCATTGAAAGCTCCCCGCACGGTCTCCGGCTGACCGTCGTCAAGGTGACGACGGACCAGGACGGGCTGTACGGTTATGGCTGCGCGACCTTCACCCAGCGCGCCGATCTGGTGAAACCCGCCGTGGAGCGATACCTCCGTCCGTTCCTGCTGGGCAAACCTGCCGACCGTATCGATGACACTTGGCAGATGCTGTACAACAGTTCGTACTGGCGGAACGGCCCAGTGCTGAACAACGCGCTAAGCGGGGTCGACCAGGCGTTGTGGGACATCAAGGGCCGGATGGCGGGCATGCCGGTCTACCAGTTGCTGGGCGGCAAGTGCCGCGAGGCGGCGGATTGTTATGGCCACGCCAGCGGGGGAGAAATTGCGGAAGTGATTGAAAGCGGGCGCAGTTACATGGCGCGCGGTTTCCGGCACGTGCGGGTGCAGGTGGGCGTGCCCGGGATGGCGGGCTACGGCGCGGGCGTGCGGGGGACACCCACGGCGGCGCGCGCGCTCCACAGTGCCCCGGTCTACGAACCCGCGCCCTATATCCGGCGCACCCTCAAGTTGTTCGAGGAGTGCCGGAAACAGCTTGGCGAGGAAGTCGAGCTGCTCCACGACGTCCACGAGCGCGTTTCGCCGATTCAGGCGGTCCAGTTCTGCAAGGACGCCGAGCAGTTCAAAATGTTCTTCATTGAGGACCCCGTATCTCCAGAAGATATTGCCTACTTTCGGATGATCCGCAGCCAATGCGCCACCCCGCTCGCCATGGGCGAACTCTTTAACAGCCCCCATGAGTGGACCCCGCTGATCCACGAACGGCTGATCGATTACATCCGGATCCACGTATCGCAGGCGGGTGGACTGACCCCGTGCCGGAAGATCGCCGCACACGGCGAACTGTACGGCGTCAAGACCGCCTGGCATGGGCCGGGGGATGTTTCGCCCGTGGGCCATTGCGCCAACATCGCCCTGGATCTGGCCTGTTACAACTTCGGCATCCAGGAGTACTCCCCGTTTAGCGAGACTTTGCAGGAGATCTATCAGGGTTGTCCGGTGTTGAAGGACGGCTACCTGTACGCCAACGAAAAGCCGGGTTGGGGTATTGAAATCAATGAGAAGCTCGCCGCCAGGTTCCCGTTCGGCACGAACGAGCAAGGGGAGCGCCAGCGGTTGAACGGGGGCTGGGGCGAAGTGCGCCGGCGGGACGGTACCATTATCAAGCAATAACCCCACAGTCGTATTTAGGTACTGGAACCCTCGGCAGGAACCTTATCGAATCGGTTAAGTACCTTGCTCCAAGGCCTCTAGGGAAAGGTCTCGTTTGACTTAGTACTGTCCAGGCCGTACGCTATCTATGAGAGTCGGGGAAGTGCTATGACCCTTGAGAATGGTACTTATGCAGCCGCGGCGGATGGACTGGAGCCCCTCCCCGGCGGGAAGATCCGGATCGTCATCGCCGACGACCACCCGATTTTCCGCGATGGCTTAAGAAAACTGTTGTCGTTGGAAGACGACTTTGAAGTGGTCGCGGAGGCCAACGACGGCAAGGAAGTGCTGGATATTCTCGAGCAGCTCGAGCCGGATATCGTCTTGCTGGATTTGAAGATGCCGGGCATCGACGGCCTGACGGCGCTCCAGCGCCTGCAAACGATCAAGACCAAGACGAAGGTCATCGTCCTCACCGCTTCCGAGGACAAGAACCAATTCGTTCAGGCCATGAAGTTCGGCACCTCGGGGATCGTCCTGAAACAAACCGCCACGGACCTGCTGATCAAGGCGATCCGCAAAGTCCACCTTGGGGAGATCTGGCTGGACTCCCATACCACCGCCGCTGTGATGCGCCAGTTCGCCGCGCCCGTGGAGCCCATCCCGGTCGGCCGCGACCGCGAACGTTCCCCGCTGAGCGCCCGCGAGCGCGAAATCGTCGCCCTGGTGGCCCAAGGCTACAAGAACAAGGAAATGGCCGAGAAGATGTTCATCAGCGAACAAACGGTGAAGAACCATTTGCACAACATCTTCGACAAGCTGGGCGTTTCCGACCGTCTGGAACTGGCGCTCTACGCCATCCACAAGAACCTGCACAACGGATAGCTGGCACGATTCGAGAGAAGGAGAGAAACGGCTGGCGATTCTCGCCGGCCGTTTCTTTTGTGTGCCGAGCATGTTCGACAGCTCGGGGGTGAAAGTCCCCTTGACAACCTGATGGAGGTGAAGTCATAGCGAAGCGCAAGGGCGTCGCCGCGAGGCGGGGTCTGGAAGAAGCGTAGAGCAAAGGCGCGAGCCGATG
>CALDSU010000017.1 GCA_937924525.1 uncultured Bryobacteraceae bacterium | reverse complement strand
ACGATCCAAAGATGAGGCTTCGCGATCCCGCCTGGTGCGGGCATCAGGAAGGTGTCGCCGCACTCCATTTATGCGGGTTGCAGCATCGCTTCTGCCGCGGCCAGCGCTTCCAGTTCAGCTTCGATCGCCGCGATCTCGCTCCGGGTCTTGTTGCCGGCGCGGAGGATGTCGCGGTACTCGATCGGGATGGCGCTTCCTTGCGGATCCTGCCACTCGGCCAAGTTGTGCGAGAGATTCACCAGATCCCACCGGCTCAGATGCCCGTACTTCGTGAAGATCTCCTCGATCAAAGCCTCCTCAGCGGGCGACAGTTCGTCGATCGCCGGTTCGGCGGTAAGCGCCACTTCGTAGTTGCTAGGCGCGGAGATGAAGTGCCTCCACACTGGATCGGCGCCCGGAGGGGGCTCCTCGCGGATCAAATCGTAGATCCGGCTGACGACCGGACCGTTGTCCATGGATACATACCGATCGGTGGTGACCGGGCGGCCCCAACGCAGCAGCGCCTCGCGGTCGAGGAGGTACAGGAGCTTGATGAGCTTCAAATAGCTCATGCGGCCGCCGCGGAGTTTGAGGAACTTCGCGGCAGCCTCCGTTGCTCTCCGTTCGTTGAAGCGCAGCACCATCGCCGTCCCCTCTATTTTACGGCAAAACAGCGTTTCTCGAGCACAACAGGTGGCACAGGGTGGGCACAAATCTGGTCACAGTGCCGGAATCGCTATTTGCAGTCAATCTAGGGAATTGCCCGCATCTCTTTGACGGGGCGAGGAATGGCTGGAGCCACCCGCCGGGCTTGAACCGGCGACCTGCTGATTACGAATCAGCCGCTCTACCAACTGAGCTAGGGTGGCTCTTCGCCTCATGATAACAGGCGCTGGCGCGCTCCGGCAAATGGTTAGGAACCATGGGCTCGGCGCGCAGGGGCTCTCGAAATGCGCGGGCATCGGGTGGTCCTTGCGCCGACTTCGGCGGGCGTTTTCAAGTTCCGTCGCGCCAAGTTTCCGCCGCGGCGGAATAAGCCCTGCGGGAGCCTGACACGTTCGTTTACCACAAGAAAGCGGCCGGTGAGCAGGCGGGGTTCCCCCCACTCCGGTCCTGGAAGGCAGGTCCGCATATGAGCAAGATTTTCGCTGCAGTTTTGTTGACGTGCGCCGTTTTCGGCGGCGGGAGCCTTGGCGCCGAGCCGGGGCCGGCCGCAGCGGAAGCGCCGGCGGTGGCGGCGGCCGCCACCCCTCCGGCTAGCGCGCCTCCCGCGGAGCTGTTCAGCGCGGAGGAATCGGCGGAATGGCAGGCGCGGGCGGAAGAACCCGGGACCGAGGTGACCGGCGGCGCGCTCTCGAATGAACACCTCACTTACATCGTGATCGCGCTGGCCGCCGCGGTGTTGGTGTTGATCCTGAAGTAGTTGGATGCGCGTCAGCCTAGTTTTCTTTCTGGCTGCGGCTCTGCTGGGCGCTGCGGAGCGCCCCCTGCCGGTGCCGTTTCTGCACCAGGGCAGGAATGGGTGCGGCGCGGCCTCGGCGGCCATGCTCTTTCATTACTGGGCCCACCGGCAACCGCAACACGCCACGTTCCGGCCAACCGTAGCGGAAGCGATGACGCACCTGGGCGTCACCGAGACGCGGGGCGTCTCGCTCGCCGGTCTTCGGCGCTACTTTGAGGAGCACGGATATGAGGCCTTCACGGTGCGCGGCGCCGCGCCGGATCTCGAGCGGAACCTGGCCAAGGGACGACCGCTGGTGGCGCCGCTGCGCAAGAGGGAGGAAGGCCCGATGCACTACGTCGTCGTCACCGGCCTCGATCAAGGGCGCGTGTGGCTGCACGATCCCGCGCGCCGAAAGCCCGGCGTCATCGGCTGGGAACGGTTTGAACAGATGTGGGAACAGGCCGGACGGTGGATCCTGCTGGCGGCCCCCCGCAGCGGCGCGTCCCGTTGAGCCCCGCCGTTCGGTTTGCGCTACGATGCAATACCAATGAGCGCGATCCTGGAAATTCGCGGCGTCAGCAAGGAATTCCCGCCGCACCGCGCTGTCGACCAGGTGAATCTGGAGGTGGAGGCGGGCGCGTTCCATGCGCTGCTGGGTCCTTCCGGCTGCGGCAAGACCACCCTGCTGCGCCTGGTGGCGGGTTTGGAAACGGCCACCGAAGGCGACATTCTGTTGGAAGGACGGCGGGTGAACCACCTGCCTCCCTACCGCCGGAACGTCTCCACGGTGTTCCAGAACTATGCCCTGTTTCCGCATCTGACCGTCGAGGAGAACGTTGCGTTCGGGTTGCGGCGGCGGGGCGAGCGGGACCTCCGCCGCAAGGTCCGCGAGGGTCTGGAACTGGTGCGGCTCAGCGGGAAGGAAAAGCGCTACCCCGCCCAACTGTCCGGAGGAGAGCGGCAGCGGGTGGCGCTGGCCCGGTCGCTGGTGCTTCGCCCGGGCGTGCTGCTGCTGGACGAACCGCTGGCTGCGCTGGATCCCGCGCTGCGGAAACAAATGCGGGGCGAGCTCAAGGAACTCCAGGCGCGGGTAGGCACGACGTTCCTGTTCGTCACGCACGACTGCGAAGAAGCGCTCTCCCTGGCGGACCGGGTGGCGGTGATGAAGGCGGGCCGCATCGAGCAGGTGGGCTTGCCACAGGACGTCTACCTGCGGCCCGCGACGCGCTTCGTGGCTGGTTTCCTGGGCGCGGTGAACTGGATCGAGGGCGTGGGAATCCGTCCGGAGGCGCTGCGCTTGGGCTGGAACGGGGCGCCTGGCAACGGGGAGAAGCGGCGGCGCGCGGTGGTGGTCGGCGCCACGTTCCTCGGCAACTGCCTGCACGTCGAGACGAGGCTGGAAAGCGGCGACCTCGCCGTGATTGAAATCGGCCGGCCTTTTCCCGCCGTGACGGCGGGGACGCCGGTGGACGTGTGGTGGCACCCGCACGACGAGATGCGTTTCGTCTAGGCCGCCATGCGCCTCCGCTTTTGGTTTCTCCTGCCGGCGCGCCTCGCGATGACCGCGCTGTTCGGGATTCCGCTGGCCATCATCGTGGCCTACAGCTTGCTGCACCGCGGCGCCTACGGAGGGCTGGAGCCTCCGTGGACGCTGGCGAACTACCAGCGCCTGGCCGACCCTTTGTATCTGCGGATTGGGTTGCGCTCGCTGGGGCTGGCCGCGGCGGCGACGGCGCTGGCGCTGGTGCTGGCGTTGCCCGCCGCGCTGGCCATCGCCCGGGCGCGGCGCTACCGCAATCTGCTGCTGCAACTGGTGATGCTGCCGTTCTGGTCGAGTTTTCTGGTGCGAACCTACGCGTGGGTTTTTCTGCTGCGCGATACCGGGCTGGTCAACACCGCCCTGCTCGCGCTGGGCGTGATCCGGGAACCGCTCCCCCTGCTCTACCACGACGGCGCGGTGCTGCTGGGGCTGGTGTACGGTTACCTGCCGTTCATGATCTTGCCTCTTTACGCGACGCTGGAGCGCATCGACCCCGCGCTCGAAGAGGCCGCCGCGGACCTGGGAGCGCACCCCTGGACGGCGCTGTGGCGGGTGGTGATCCCTCTCGCCCGGCCCGGCATTCGCGCGGGGTCGATTCTCGTCTTCATTCCCAGCCTGGGCGCCTACCTGACGCCGGACCTGCTGGGCGGGGCCAGGACGGTGATGATCGGCAACCTGATTCAGAACCAGTTCACCACGGCGCGCGACTGGCCGTTCGGTTCGGCGCTGGCGCTGGCGCTCATGATGCTGGTGACGCTGCTGGTGACGCGCCTGCTGCGCCGGGACGCGGAGGCGTTATGAAGCTGAGCCTGGGCCTTGCGGCGGCGGCGGTGTTCGCGTTTCTCCACGCGCCGCTGGCCGTGCTGTCGCTGTTCAGTTTCAACGCTTCGCGCTTCACGGTGTGGGAGGGGTTTTCGCTGCGGTGGTACCGGGCGGCGCTGCGCGACCCGGCGCTGGCCGAGGCGGCGGGCAACAGCTTTCTCATCGCGCTGATCTCCGCCGCCGTGGCGACCGTGGCCGGCACGCTGGCGGCGTACGGGATGTGGAAGCGGCAGGACCGGATCCTGCTGGGCGGCCTCTATCTTTCCCTGGTGACGCCGGAGATCGTCATGGGAGTGGCGCTGCTGGCGCTCTTCCAGTTCGCGTTCCGGTGGCTGGACTTTCAACTCGGCATGTTTACCGTCGTGCTGGCGCACGTGGCGTTTTCGATCGCCTTCGTGGTCATTGTCGTTTCGGCGCGCTTGCGCACGTTGGACCGCACGCTGGAGGAAGCCGCCATGGACCTGGGCGCCGGGGAGTGGCACGCGTTCCGCCTGGTGACGCTGCCGATGCTGACGCCCGCGATCCTGGCTGCGGCGCTGCTGGCTTTGACTCTGTCGTTTGACGATTACGTGATCACCAGTCTGGTGGCCGGTGTGGACTCGGAAACGCTGCCGATGTGGATCTACGCTTCGGCGCGCCGGGGCGTCAGCCCGGCGCTCAACGCGATTTCCGCGCTGGTGGTGGTGTTGTTCGGGCTGCTGATTCTGCTCGCGGAGGCGTTGCAGCGCCAAACCGGCAACCGCTGAAAGACATGAACCGCCGCACTTTCTTCCTTGGACTAAGCGGCTTGGCCGGCTGTACCGGCCCACGCCGCCCGCGGCTCAACGTCTTTAACTGGTCGGACTACGTCGCCGGCGACACGATCGCGAATTTTTCTCGCGAATTCGGCGTCGACGTGCGCTACCGCATCTACGAGAGCAACGAAGAGATGCTGGCGAAAGTGCAGTCGGGCAATTCGGGCTGGGACGTGGTATTTCCGAGCAGTTACCTGCTGGAGCCGATGCGCCGCGCGGGACTGCTGGCGGCGCTGCGGCACGAATGGCTGCCGCTGCTCGATCACCTCGAGGCGGCGTTCCGGTCTCCGCCTTGGGACCCGGATCTGCGCCACGCCGTGCCGTACATGGCGGGCTCGTCGGGCATTCTCTTTCGCCAAGGCGTCCAGCCGGCGCCCCAACGTTGGGCGGACTTGTGGGATCCGCGGCTGGGCGGGCGGGTGACGATGCTTGACGATCCGGCCGAGGTGCTGGGCGCGGCGCTCAAGAAACTGGGGTATTCGCTGAACTCAGGCGATCCGCGCGAACTGGAGCAGGCCAAGCGGGAGGCCATCGCCCAGAAGAAACTGCTGCGCGCCTACCTGAACGCCGAGGTGCGCGACCAGGTGGTGGCGGGCGACGTGCTGGCCGCGCAACTGTGGGCCACCACCTCCGCGCAGGCGATGCACGCCGCCGCCGGACTGGCCTTTGTTTATCCGGAAGAGGGCTTTGCGCGGTACTGCGATCACGCGGTGATCCTGCGCGAGTCGCGAAGACAGCGGCTGGCGCACGAGTTTCTGAATTATCTGCTCCGGCCCCGGGTGGCGGCGGACATCGTGATGGCGACCAAAGCCGCAACGGTGAACCAGGACGCCTGGCGGCTGTTGCCGCCCGCGCTGCGCGACGACCCGGCGCTGCACCCGCCGCCGGAGATCCTGGCGCGCGGGGAATGGTTCGAGCCGCTCGCCGCGTCCGCGCAACGCCTCCGCGATCGCCTCTGGACGGAGATCAAGGCGGCCTGAGCCGCCTTCCCAGCCCCCGCCGGGCGGCGTCCCGCAGGCCGGAACGGGAACTGCTAAAGTCCCTACCAGGGACGTTGGCGGCACGCCGCGCCCCGCCGCGAAATTCTGTCAGACTGGTGTCGCCACACCAGGGAAGGGAGACTCCTTGCAGCGCCGTCATTTCCTCCACGGAGCCCTGACTGCCGCCGCGCTGGATTCGGCCGCGGCCGCTCCGCGCTCTTACCATCTCCGCTACGCCCCCCGCATCGGCTTCCTGAACGACCTCCCCATACCTCGGCAGCTGGAGATCTACTCCGAGTATGGGTTTCGCGCCTTCGAGTACAACGGCCTGCCGCGCCATTCCAACGAGGAGATCGCCTCCTTCCGCAAGAAGATGGACCAACTCGGCATGAGCATGGGAGTGTTCGTCGTCAACTCCGGCGGCTGGAAGGCGAGCGCGCTGGTCGATCCGGCGTTTCACGAACAGTTCCTGGCCGATGTGCGCCGTGCCGTCGAGATCCACGGGATCATCGGCAACGAGTGCGCCACGGTGACCACCGGCGTGGCGGTCCCTCATTTGTCGTTCCTCGAGCAGACCAAGCACTGCGTGGAGGTGTTGCAACGCGCCGCCGAGCTGGTCGAGAAAACCAGGATGGTGCTGGTGCTGGAACCGATCAACACGCGCGTCGAAGGAGCCAATTATTTCGTCGTGTTTTCCGCGCACGCCGCGGAGATCGTCAGCCGCGTCAACCACCCGAACGTGCGGATCCTGTTCGACATCTACCACCAGCAAATTTCCGAGGGGAACCTGATCAACCACCTTCGCCAATACTGGGACTGGATCGGCTATTTCCAGGTGGGCGACGTGCCGGGACGCAAGGAACCAGGCACCGGGGAGATCAACTACCGCAACGTGTTCAAGGCGATTTACGACCAGGGTTACCAGGGCATGCTGGGCATGGAACATGGCCTATCCCAGCCCGGCGCGGCGGGACTGCGGAAGTGCTTCGAGGAGTACCGGAAAGCGGATACGTGGGATTGAAGGTGGGGCTCTCAGACGCGCCACCGCCGCGCAGGGCGCCGCTGTCCGCGCGGGCGGCGAGAGGGATGCCGCATCAAGCGCAAGCTGCGCCGATGTCCGAATGCCGGGGCGAAGCGGCCGAGGGCCGCTCCGCCCTCCGCCCCACGGCGCGTGGTCAGAATCGCAGCCGGAACTCGAGGAAGATCGTGCGCGGCGCGTTGTTCTGGATCGGCCGGATCTGCCCGAAGTTCACGTTCGTCACGTTGGGCGGGTTGCCCAACATCTGGGTGAAGTAGGGAGTGTTGAAGGAGTTGATGAAGTCGGCTCGCACCTGGGTCTTCACCTGTTCCCAAATGATGAAGTCCTTGGTGAGCGAGAAGTCGTGATTGACGAACGTCTGGTAACGCACGTCGGGGAAGCGCGTCGGGAAGTTGCGCAGCGTAAACGGCGCCGGCCCCGCCTGCCTCGGGAACAGCGACGTATCGAACCATCGCTCCAGGGTGCGTTCGCTGGATGACAACTTGGCGGTGCGCGCCTCCAGCGGCGCGGCGTTCGGGTGGTCAACCGGGAAGCCGCTCTGGTAGGTCAGATTCCAGCCCAGCTTCCAATTGCCGAGGAAACCGTTGACCACCGGATGCATCTGGTTCAACAGCCGCTGGCCCTTGCCGAGGGGGAGTTCATAGGTGCCCAGCAGCGCCAGCTTCTGCGGTACATCGAAGATGGTCAGCCGTTTCTCCAACTGGGGATTCAAAATGTCGGCCGGGTTCAGATCCTGCGCGTTGAGCAACGCCAGTTGTTCGAGCGTTTTGCCTACGGTGTAGTTGGCCTGCATGTTCAAGCCGCCCGAGAAACGCTTGCGGACCGACAACTGCATCGAATCATACCGGTTGCTTCCGGCGGGGATGTTGGACACGCTGACGCTGGAGTACTGCGGATAGGCCACCAGCAGGAGTTGCCGTTGAATGGTGGCGCCATTGAGCGCCGCGTTGTTCGGCAGCAGACCGGCCAGGGGGTTCGTGATGCGTTCGGTGTAGTAGCTCTGCGGCCTGCCGAGTTCGGACACCGGAATCGAATTCAGGTTGCCGCTGATGGCCAGCCCGCTGGTGTAGTTGCCGATGTAGGACAGGTCGGCAAAAATGCCAAACGGCAGTTCACGCTGGATGCCGAACGAAGCCTGCTTGGAGAGCGGGAGCGGCCGGTCAATGTAGTTGACACCCAGCCCGAGCCCAAGATCGGTGGCCAGTCCCAGGCTGGAGCCGACCGGCTGTAAAACCCCTCCTGGGAACGGGTTGCTCATCGAGGCCGAAGGCGTCAAGCCGTCCACCGTGGTGATTACCGGGGTGCTGCGGCTGAAGCCCGTGGAGGGTCCCAGGGCCCACTGGCCTAAGGAGAACAAACCAAATCCGCCCCGGATCACGGTCTTGCGGTCGAACGAATAGGCGGCGCCGATGCGCGGCTGGAAGTTGTTGCGGTCCGGGTTGAAGGCGAACCGGTCCGAACCGCTCGTGCCGGCGAACAGCAGTCCGCCCGTCAGCGAACGGCAAGCCGGGCAGTTGTCGATGCCCGGGCGGCCGGCCACCTGCGACGCGATCGGGCTGGGTTGCCCGAAAGCGAAACCGCGGGTCTGCCGGTTGTACCGCTCCGCCAGGGGCGTTTCATAGTCCCACCGCAGTCCCAGGTTCAGGGTGAGTTTCCGTGTCACCTTCCAGTCGTCCTGGAAGAAGAACGAGTAGTACCGGCCCCGGTACGCCGGGATGATCGGGACCAAGACCGATCCGGAGGTCGGGTAGCCCAACAGGGCGCTGGCAATCTCGTTGCCGGAGAGAGCGTCTGCCTGATTGGGATTGGCCTGCGTCCAGAGGCGGGTAAACGCAAACGTTCCAGCTGAGGCGCCGTAGTTCAAGTTCGTGTTGCGGAAGTCCCGCGCTTCCGCCCCGAATTTCATCAGGTGAGTTCTGACAACCTTGCCAAGATGCGTCCCGACCGTGTAGGTATCGTCGCCTTGCAGGAAGGGGCCTGCGCCCTGCGACATGTAGGTCCCCATCGTCACGAACGGGTACTGCCCCCGAGCGAACTGCGAGACCAGGCCGGCGGGCCATCCCAGTTGACGCGGATCGAAATCAAGGGTCGCCTGGTTCCAGGCCAGGTTTTCCAGCCGGGAGAAACCCGCCCGGAGGTTGAACGTAGTGGTCGCGTTGATGGTGCGGGTCCAGTCCAGAGTGAGGGTCCGGCCGCGCCGGCCCCGGGGGAGAATGGTGCTGGTCTCCGCGGGGTTCCCTTCCGGATAGCGCCGGTCACAACAACGCGTCATGTTCGTTTCGCCATACCGACCGAAGAAGGCGTCTTTGGTTCCGGCGCGCACGTCCAGCCGGCCTTGCCACTGCCACAAGGTGCCCTCGTTCTGGCTGGTCTGGAAAAAGTTATTCACGGCAGCCGGGCCGGTGCCGGGACCGGTCGGATCGGGGTAGTAGCTCACGATCGCCGCGCCCACCGGGTTGATCAAGGAAGCCGGAATGCGGTTGCCCGCAAACGGCGTCCGGATAAACTGGCCCCCCGTTCCCGGCCGGGTGGACTGCGGATCGTAGATCGTGATCGGCTGCCCGTTGGTCGCCCGCAGGTTCGAGAAGTCGCCGGTCTTCATCTCCTTGAGGGGCGTGGAAAACTGGCTCACGTAGAGGGAACTGGACGGACTCGTGTCGTTGCTGAGCATGAAAAACAGCTTGTTGCGCCCGTCGAACACCTTTGGAATCCAGATCGGTCCGTTCGCCTGAAAACCGTAGTTGTGATTCGAATTTGTGGGGCGCGCCACGTTGTTGCGGTTGTTCTCCCAGTTGTTTGCCGCCAGACGCTGATCGTAATAGCGGTCGAAGACGACGCCGTGGAACTGATTGGTGCCGGACTTGGTAGTCGAAGTAATAATGCCACCGCCGGTCCGTCCATACTGTGCGTCGTAGATGTTCGTCAGGACGCGGAACTCCTGGACCGACTCGAGCGCCGGGATCATGACCACCTGGCGATCGCCTTTGGCGGCGCTGGTCCCGTCGATCAGAATGTCGGTGTTTGACTCCGTACCCGACGTGCCGCTGGCCGCGCCGTTGATCGCGGTACGGGAATTGGCCAGCCCGTCCAGGTTAAAGGAGGTTCCCTGGGAGTTCGAGGGTTTGTGGACGCCCGGCATTGCGAAGGCGAGTTGGTAAACGTTGCGACCCGCGTTCGGCACGTTCAGCAACAGATCGTTGTCGACGATGCCGCCGCGGGAAGCGGTTTCGGTTTCCAGCAGCGACATCTGGCCGCTGACCGTCACCTGTTCGGTGACGGCGCCGATTTCAAGAGCGACGTCGAGCGCCGCGGTTACGCTGATTTCCAGCTCGACGTTTTCCCTTACGAACCGCTTGAAACCTGACGCTTCCACCTCGACGCGGTACTTGCCTGGGATCAGGAACGCAATGGAATACCGTCCCGCTTCATTGGCGGTGACTTGGGTAGCGGCGTTCGTTTGGACGTTGGTCGCTTTCACCACGGCGCCCGGAACGGCGGCGCCCGCCGGATCGGTGATCAGACCGGTAAGGCCTGCCCGGAAGTCCTGGGCTCCGCCTGGCAGCACCAGCAGGAAACAGGCCGCCAGCCTGATGATGTATTTCATGTAATCTTCACCCCTGGGCGGGGAGTATATCAGACGGAACTAGGGAGTGCACTTCTGTCGCCAAGCGGGCGCCACGACCGCTAACCGGCCCCTGTCACATTCCGCGTGAAACGCAACAGATGCGGTGAAGGCTTTGCGAGGAGTCCGAAAGGAGAGGCGAGAGCCACGCAGAGCGTCGTCGTCGTTGTCCGTCCAGGGTCTCCTGGCCAACCAGGTTATACAGCAATCCGCCGCCGGTGGCGACCGGGCCGGACGCGTTTATCTGCCGGATCCGCCCGCGCGTCCCGCTCCGCCGCGAATCGGCGCGGTGGGGGCCGCTCCCGCCGACGTGGACGGACTCGCCGCAGCCCCCGCTCCCGCACCCGCGCTGGGGCGAACACCCGCGTAGCCGGACTGGCTCTGGGGAATTACCGCCGGGCGAGACCGGTCCCACATCCGGTCGGAGGCGAACGCCGGCCGCTCGAATACCCGGTAGACCGTTCCCGGTGAATAGAAGCGATAGCCGAACGGGCTGAACCACCCGCCGCCGCCCGGCAGGTAGGTGAACATGCCGAAATAGGGGTTGAATATCCAGCCGCTGCCGCCGCCCCAAAAGAAGTCCCCATCGCGCACCCGCTTCGCCGCGGAGATGTTGGCCATGGAGAGAGATTCCGCGCGACGCGCCGCCCAGCGAAAGAATGGATCGCCCGCCTTGGGATCGAACCGGCCTGCCACCATCATCCCTTCGAGCGCGAGCACACGGCCTTTCTTCAAGGTGAGCGAATCATCTCCCCTGCGCACCAGCGCTTCGCCTTCGTAGACCCGCAGCGCGGGCGGATCGGTGTCCAACCGGAAGATGCCCGACTTCCGCAGATGAATGCTGAAGTCCCCGTGCAGCAGGAACACCTGGTTGTGATTCGGATCTTGGAGCCCGGCCTCCACCAACACGCTGCCGCTCTCCACCTCGACCTGGGTGTTCGTCAAGCGGGTGTCCACCATCCGCACGGAGCTCTGCTCCGCCAAGCGCAGAAAAACCCCGGGGTTCAGCAGCACCTCCGCGCGACCGGCGCCGGTCCGTAAGGTTTCGCCCGCCTTCAACGACGGGAACGTACTGGCTTTCAGCACGACCGGCTCCTCACCCTGGAACGCCTGACCCTCCACGTAGTGAATCAGGCCTGATTGCGCGGAGATCACCTGTTGCGCCAGCACGGGCGCGGATGCGCCCGCTACGACCAGGAGCAAAGCTAGCCCCCATCCTCGTGGCATGGTGAAACTCCTCTCCTCGATGCTGCTATCGATTCAGACGGAAGTCAACCAGCGCGGGTTCCTCGACCAGTAGAAAAGGGCTGTCCGGCGCCGCCGCGGTCGGCGGCAACGCGCCTTGGCCCGCCCAACACAGGTAGATGATCAGGAGCGCCATCACAGGCAGCGGGCCGGATTCCAACCAAAGATTCCCGTTCACGAACACTTAGTGGCAGGAGGCAGCAAATCTTCTCTTTTCTCGGGGATAGACATGGCCCCCCAGTAGGAACGCCGCTTAGTACTCGAGTCGGGACCTGGTACTCCCGGCGAAAGGCGCGTCTCAGGGCGGAAGCTAAGGCGCGGCTAAACGGGCTCCTACGGTCTCCAGATATACTCCGCCGCGGAGAACCCGGTAGGCCGCAGCACATCGAACTGCACCCGCCAAGGCGCGCGGTCCTGAAAGACGACGGTCACCTGTGTTTCCTGGCCGGGATCGAGACCCGGCAGGACCGCCATCTGCCGCTCGAGCGGAATGCCCCCATACCCGTACAGCACGGACCGCAACTGGTAACCCTCCAACCGGTGCGCCGGAACGGACGCGCGGTTTCGCAAAGTCACCGTGAAGGCGCCCGGCGAGCCCCGCACGCGCAGCCACTCGATGGGACTGGACTCTTCCCGCAGCACGGAGAACGAGGCCTTCCGGTTCCCATACAGGTCTACCACCCCGTGCACTCTTTGTTGGAGCGGGCCGAGTCCCCGGTCGCCGATGTGGGTCCGGTAGTCGTTGTAACAGAAGAAAATGAGGCCGGCGATCCAGTCCCGCTCGCGAAACAGCCGATTGTGCTCGCGCAGGATCTCGATCCGCCGCGTGTCGCCTTCCGGGCGCTCCGCGGTGCAAGCGCAGTAGCCGTACTCGGAGATCACCACGGGCTTGTCCGGAAACGCCCGGTGAATCTCGTCCAGGTTTTTCGCCAGTTCGTCCAGCCCGCCCTTGAACCAGCTTTCGTAATATTCGTTCCACATGATGTAGTCCATCAGTCCGGCCACATCGCGGTCCGGGGTTTGCTGGAGCGAGTTGGAGGCGTAGGTGGCCAGGCGCTGTGGGTCCAGTCGCTTGGCCTCCGCGTACATCCTGCGGGCGAACGCTTGGGCGGGTGGATTCTGGCCGCCGATCTCGTTGCACAGACCCCAAGAAAAGATGCAGGGGTGATTGCGGTCGCGGGCGATCATCTCGCGCAGTTGCTCGAGGCCGTTCTGCATGATGTCCGGAGACGGCTCGACTTCCATCCCTTGGAAGGTCTGGCCGCCCCAGCTTGGGACTTCGGTTTGGATGAGGATGCCCTGGCGGTCGCAGTAGTCGAGGATGCGGCGGTCCTGCGGCCAGTGGACGCGGGTGTAGGCGCAGTTTAGCTCCTTCATATCGGCATGATCGTGCTCGATCCAGGCGGAGGGCTCGGCCATGCCGAACTCCGGGTGGCTGCCGGCCATCCGCTCGACGCCCATCAGCCGCACGCGTTCGCCGTTCAGGTAGAACGCGGCGCCGCGCACTTCAATCTGGCGCAGGCCGAAGGTTTCTTCGTGCCAGTGCCCGGAGGTCAGTCCGGCGCAAAAACGGTAGAGGTGAGGATGGTCAAAATGCCACAACCGGGCCGGGCGCACCTCGATCGGCGCCAAGGGAATCGCCGCGGTCTGCCCCGGGGCGAGCGCGTACTGCCCTGCGTCGGTCTTCTCCGCGGCGGCGGGACCACCGTCCTCGCTGGTGAGGAAGACGGCAATCGAACCCGAGGCAGCGCCGGGACCCACGTTCCGGATCACGGCGCGTCCGCCCACCCGCGCGGCCGGCCCGGCGGGATCGACGATGGTCTCGATTTCCACGCGCTCGAGGTAGACGCGGGGAGTCACCAGCAGCCGCACCGGCCGGTAGATGCCACCATCGTGCGCCCAATCGCTGGACCGCCCGCGGGGCAGCATGCGGTCATCAAACGTGTTGTCCACCCGGACCCGCACCTGGTTGGCGGCCCCGAACCGGAGCAGCCGCCCGATGTCCAACGCAAATGCGGTATAGCCCTTGCGGAGATGCTCGCCCGCGGGCTGGTCGTTCACCCAGACGGTGGCCGAGTGAAACACCGCCTCGAACTCGATCCGCACCGCCAGGTCCGCCCACGCGGCGGGAGCCGTGAACTCGCGTTCGTACCAGGCCACCCCGTAATGAGCGGCGGTGGCCGCGGACGTCTGCCAGGTGTGGGGAACGGTGACCGTCCGCCACGTCGCCTCGGCGTCCAGGCGGAACCGCCAGCCGCCGTCCAACGAGTGCCTCAGGGTTTGCAGGGCGGGGGAGGCCGGCGCGGCGTCCCCCGCGGCCGGCGAGGCAACCCCGCCGGCCGCCGCCACGAGAAATGCTCTCCGGGAAGACACGGGCCTTTGCCTCTCTACGGACGGACCAGCGACCCGTCGATGGCGCGCACGGTAAACCCATCTTCGCTTCCCGGTGGGGGCGTGAGCGGAAACTTGCGGGCCATATCTTCCTTGATGTCGATGCCGAGCCCGGGCGCCTCGTTGATGTAAGCGTACCCGCCGGGCAACTTCGGCGTGCCGGGCAGCAGTTCATGGATGAGGTCCGGCCAGCGGTTCTCCTCCTGGATGCCAAAGCCGGTCGAGGCCAGGTCGACATGGCACGCCGCGGCGAAGTTCACCGGGTCGTTGTCGCCGCCCTCCTGAAAGGCGGTGCGCACGCCGAACGTTTCGCACAGAATCGCCACTTTGCGCGCCGCGGTGATGCCCCCGATGGTCGACACGCGATGACGCGCGTAGTCGATCAGCCGCTCGGTGATGCACGGCACCCACTCCTGCGGATTGGTGAAGATTTCGCCCATGGCCATGGGAGTCGATGTGACTTGGCGGATGTTGCGGAACCACGGCACCAACTCCGGCGGCAGGATGTCTTCGACAAAGAACATGCCGTACGGTTCCATGCGCCGCGCAAACTCGACGGCCAGCGTCGGCGACAGGTGCTCGTGCACATCGTGAATCAGCTTGACCTCGGGCCCCAGCTTGACGCGGATATGCTCCATCAGTTTGGGGATCGCGGCGATGTACTTGTCTTCGTCAAAGGCCGGACCGGCAAAGCCGCCCTGAATACGCTGGCCTTCGCCCGGCGCGATCATGCCGCCGCCCCCGTAGCCGCCCATCTGGGCCCGGACATGACGGAAGCCGCGCTCGAGGAACTTCTTCACGTTGTCGGCGACCTCATCCGGAGTCCGCCCGTCGGCGTGGCCGTAGCAAGGCACCGCGTCACGCACTTTGCCTCCCAAGAGGGCGTACACGGGCATCCCGGCGCGTTTGCCCTTGATGTCCCACAGGGCCATGTCGAGTCCGCTCAGCGCGTTGTTCAGCACCGTGTCGCTGCGGCGGTAAGAGCGGTACTGGGTCGCGTACCAGATATCGTCGATGCGGTCGACTTCTCTGCCCACCCAGAAAGGGGCCAGGTGCTTTTCGATCGCCGTGGCCACGGTGAGGGCCTGGTGAACATTGCTCGCCGAGCCGATGCCGTAAAGGCCGGGTTCACTGGTGATGACCTTGACGATCACCCATTGGTAGCGCCCCAAGGGGCTGGTGACGATCGGATAGACCTCCTTGATCGTGAGCCGCGGCAGCCCGCGGGTGCGGTCCGCGTAAGTCTGGGCCGTCGCCTGCTGCGCGGACTGCTGGGCCGCCGCCGCGGCTGGGGCCGCGGCCAAGCCTTCCAAGAATCCTCGGCGTTGCATCGGTGCACTCCTCCCGGGCACTATATCCCACCGCGCCGCCGGATGCAGCCGGGATTTGAACATTCGCCCCGTTTGACCGATGGTCGTCCCAAAACCTTCTCTCAACCGGAGCCACGAGCGGGAGCGAGTGGGCCTCTGCCACTCCCGGGGGATGATACAGTGTCCCGAAGACTGGAAATCAGGAAACCTACTTTCGTATGCGCAGAAGACACTTCCTGGAAGCCTCGCTGCTGGCCGGCGCGCCCGCCGCCGCGCAGCCCCTCCCTCCCGTGCGCGAGAGCAGCGGGGGAGGCGGCGGCAGCACTTCGTACCAGGTGAAAGCCACCATCGAACGGCGTCAAACCGGCAAGCCCCATCAGGGCAAAGTGCTGGCGGCCATCCAACCCCATTGCGACGACATCCCGATCTACGCCGGCGGCACCGTCCTCAAACTCATTGACGAAGGCTACACCGGCTATCTCATCACCGTGTCCGACGATTCGATGGCCGGCGAGGGGGCGACCTACGGCGAAATCGTGCTCAAGAACGAGCGAGACACCATCGAAGTGGGCAAGCGGCTCAACTGCAAGGAGTCGCTCTTTCTGAACTACCCGAACCACAACATGGACGCCTGGCCGATCGTCGAATTGCGTGCGCGGCTGGTCTTCCTCTTCCGCCTGCTCAAGGTGGACACGGTGCTGGTGTACGACCCCTCGGGACTCTACGAACGGAATCCCGACCACTACGTCACGGCGCGCGCGGTCGAGTGGGCGGCGGCCATTTGCAGTTCCACCTGGGATTACCCGGAGCATTTCAAGGCCGGGTTGACGCCGCATCCGGTACGCGAGCGCTATTACTTTTCGCGCGGGCCGCAACTGGTGAATCGCGTGGTGGATATTACGCCCTACATGGACCAGAAGGTATGGGCCAACCTGGCGAATGTCACGCAGGGTCCCGCCGGCGACAAGGGCGCGCGGTTGCGGCGGCGACTGGCGGCGCAGGGCAAGCGGCTTCCTTTGCTCGGCAATGACGATGAAACCGCCAACCGGCAATACACGAAGTACTTCGCCCTGGACCGCGACCGGGCGCGGGGCCAGCAGTACGGGCTCGAATTCGCCGAATTCTTCCACTACATCGGACCGGACGAGTCCGCCGTGGACGATTACGTTTCCCAAAACGCTGTGCCCCTGTAAGCCGCGACCGCGACGGGAAGGCCGGTAAGGCAAGGCAGGGGGCAAGTCGGAGACTGGCCCCGCACCCGCGCGAGCTGAGGACCAATCGGGATATAGTAGGGACTTCGGGAGAACAACAGCTTGCAGCGGCGCGATTTCTTGGCAGCGATGGGTCTGGGGCTGACCACCGTCAGCAAGGGCGCCGCGACCGCGGCTCAGGGCGGCCTGCCGCGCGAGCGGTATCGCGGCGTTTTTGCGTACCCGGCCACGCCCTTCGCCGACGACTACTCGCTGGACGAAACCGCTTTGCGGTCGAACCTCCGCAAGCTGATTCGCATCGGCGTCGACGGCATCGTGCTGGCGGGTTCGACCGGCGAGTTCTATACCTTGAGCGACGCCGACCACCGGCGCATTGCCGAAATCCTGCGCGAGGAAACGCGGGGCAAGGATGTCGCCAGCGTGATCGGCGCGCAGGGGTTGAATACGGCCGACATTCTCCGCCGGGCGCAGGCGGCGATGGACGTGGGCGTGGACGCCGTGCTGGCGATGCAGCCGTTCTACACCACGCTCACCCAGCGTGAACTCCTTGCGTTTTGGGAACACTTCTGCCGCGCGTGTCCCAGGATTGGCGTCATCATCTATCACTTTGAGAAAGTCAAGCAGCCGTACCCGCCCGAGACCTTCCGCAAGCTGGCGCATCTGCCCAACCTCCTCGGCAGCAAAGAGGCGCACTACGATTTCAAGCAGTGGCTGACGTTACAAAAGGAAAGCCCGCTGGTGCACATGAGCGCCACCGACGCGTGGATGGTGGACTTGTACCGGCTGAAAGCGCCCGGCTTGGGCAGCGTCAACCTGAGCTTGATGCCGCACATTGTGCATCGCGTGTTGCAGTTGTGCGGAGAAGGCAAGTTCTTCGACGCCGAGCGCGCCCTCCTGCCGTTTACCGAAGGGCTCAGCCGCCTGCGCGCCGGTTTGCAGGGGCGGTCGGGAATGCTCCCCGCCGAGTTGGAGGGTTTGGACCGTTACGGGGGCGTCGCGCGCAGCAAGGCCCTGGTCAACGCATTCGGGTTCCTGCGAGTGGGACCGCCGCGGCCGCCGGCCATCCGCGTCCCGGACGAATTGGCCAAACGATTGCGGGATTACGCGCTGGCGCGCTACCCGGAACTGGTGCCCCCCGCCAACTTCGCTGAGACGATTCCGCCCGGTTACCGGCTTTGGCCCCGGCTTGCCGCTTAGCACCCCGGCCGCGGTTGCCCGCCAGGCGAGGAGGGCGGCACACTGAAAATGATGGTGTTGCCGCTGCTGCTGGCGCTGCTGGCGCCGGCCGACTGGGTTCCCGCGCGCTGGCCCTGGATCGATTCTGCTTCGCTGGACTTGCTGAAGCAAGTCCCTGTCAACTGCCTGCTGCTGGAGTGGAAGCCAGACGAGGAGCATGCCGCCTTCGCCCGGGCGGCGCGCGAACGCGGTCTGGTGACGCTGGGTGTGCTCTCCCCCGGACCCCATCTGGCGGAGAATGCGCGCCTGGCGGCGAAGGTACATCCGGCCGGCCTGGTGCTGCAAGGCGATTTCCCCGCCGCGTTGGCCGAGACGGTGCGGCGCGAGACCGGCGTCACGGTGATCGAGATGACGCCGCGGTATCGCATGCCGCTGGGGCAAGGCCATTCGGTGATCGCGACGGATCAAGGCGTTTGGCCGGGAGTGCAGACCGAAACCGGCGGGGCGCACAAGGCAGGTCCGACCGGCGGGGTGTGGATCGACACCAACTCGGGCTTCCTGCGGGCCGCCCGCGGGTGGGGAGACTCCGTCCTGTGGATTGGCAACCGCCCTCCGGCCGGCAACGTCATTCCCGGCGCGCGCTACCTGCAAGCCATCGCCGACGCCGCCTTGGTCGGAGCACGGTGGGTGCTGGCCTTGGATGACGGTTTCGCCCAGGCGCTGCGTGCGGGCGACGCCGCCACCCGCGCTGGCTGGCAGCGCATCGGCCGCCTGCTCCGCTTCCTGGAGCAGCATCCGGAATGGCGGCGCCTCCAGCCCGCCGGCCAACTGGCGATCGTGCAAAATCCGGAAGCGGGCGCGCTCCTGTCGGGGGGCATTGTCGACATGATCCAGGTCAAACACACTCCGGTGCGCCCGGTGCCGCGATCCCGCTTGCGCGACGAAGCACTGACAGGGGTGACGATGGCGGTCAATGTGGACGCCGCAGGTATGACCGATGCGGAGCGCGCGGTGCTGCGCGCGTTCACGCGAGGGGGCGGCACCCTGCTGACCGGCCCCCCCGGCTGGAAGAGCCAAGGCGTTCACCGTCCGGACCGCATGACCCTCGATCAAGACGAGATTGACCGCCTCGATCAGATGTGGAGAGAAGTCAATCAACTGATCGGCCGGCGGAACCTGGGCGCCCGCCTGTTCAACGTCTCTTCCATGCTCTCGAATCTGCTCGCCTCCCCGGACGGAACGCAGACCGTGATCCACCTGGTGAACTACTCTGGCTATCCGGTGGAGTCCGTCACCATCCACTTGCTGGGACAATACCGCCGGGCCCGGCTGCTCGCGCCGGAATCGGCAGAACAGGACCTGGAACTCTACAAAACCGACGAAGGCACGGGCGTCGACGTTCCTCAGGTTGGCGTGTGGGCGACGGTCAGCCTGGAGTGAGGGCGGCTGCGCGCCGAAGGAAATAAACGGGGACAGACATCTCTTGCGAGCCACGAAACATTGATTCCGCACGGTTCGCTGATCGCCAAAGGGCGTCTGTCCCCGGTCTTTTTACAGCCTCGGAGGCGAGGGGTTACACTGGCTCCATGACTCGCCGGGATTTGCTTGCGTTGGCGGCCGCCCCCGCGCTCCGGGCCGCGCCTGGGTCGCCGGTGGCCATCGGCCGGTGCGCGTCCTACGGGGAGGACGTTGCGGCGGTGCTGGCCCGCATGTTCGACCAGCTTGGCGGTTTGCCCCGCTTGGTGCGCAACCGCACCGTCACCATCAAACTCAACCTGACCGGCAATCCGGGCATGCGCTTCCAGGGCCAGCCGGTGGGCGTGACCCACTTCACGCACCCGAAGGTGGTCGGCGCGGTCGCGCACCTGATGGGCGAAGCCGGAGCCCGGCGGGTCCGCTTTGTGGAAAGCGCCTGGGCGACCTCCGGACCGCTGGAGGAATTCATGCTGGATGCCGGCTGGAATGTCCGTCAGCTGAAGAGCGCCGCGCCGCTGGTCGAGTTCGAAAACACCAACGCCCTGGGTCTCGGCAAGCGCTACGCTCGCCTCCCGGTTCCGGGCGGCGGGTATTTATATCCCGCCTACGATTTGAACCACGCTTACGCCGCTACCGATGTGTTTGTGAGCCTGGCCAAGCTGAAAGACCACGAAACGTGCGGGGTCACCCTGTCGCTGAAGAACTGCTTCGGCAATACGCCGGCGTCGATCTATGGCGACGACGCGGGCGAGCACGAGCCCAACGAGAACCCGAAGAAAGGCCGGCTGGAGGTGTTTCACCACGGCAAGCGTCCGCCGTCGAAGTCTGCGCCGCAGGAGTTGCACCCGGAATCTTCGCGGGAGCCGGGGTACCGGGTCCCGCGCGTGGTGGCGGACCTGGCCGGGGCGCGCCCGATTGACTTGGCGATCATTGACGGCATCGCCTCGGTGGCTGGCGGCGAGGGGCCCTGGATCAAGGGGCTGCGCCTGGTGCGGCCCGGGCTGTTGATCGCCGGACTCAACCCGGTCTCGACCGACGCGGTCGCCGCGGCGGCGATGGGATATAACCCGCGCGCGCCCCGCGGCGTCGCCCCGTTCACCACCTGCGACAACACCATGCTGCTGGCGGAACAGAAGGGGATAGGCAGCGCGGACCTGACGCGCATCGACGTGCGCGGCGTTCCCCTGGCGGAAGCGCGCTTCCCGTTCACGGGCTGACAGTCCGTTTCTGGATCCTTGCGCGGCGCGCCGCGGAAACGAACGAGCCGCGACCGGGCAGGGAGCGGGCCGGAAGCAATCTCAACCCCCAACGCCGGGCCTACTCGCTACCGCTGGTGGCTCGGAACGAGCAAACGACGGCGGGCCGCGCCAAACGCCTGCCCGCCGGTCATGCTTACTCGTACCGCAGCACTTCCGCCGGCGCGATGCGCGCCGCGTTCCGCGCCGGGTAGATCGTGGCCAGAAAGCTGACCAGGATCGCGACGCCGGCGACCCACAGCGAGTCCACCAGGCGCGGCTCAAAAGGCACGAAACTGAGCGCGTACACCTGCTCGTCCAGTTGGATCCAACGATGCCGGTCGGCGAAATAGCACAACACGTGGCCGGCCGCCAGGCCCAGCACGGCGCCGGTACTGCCGATAAAAACGCCCTCTAGAATGAAAATGCGCCGGATCTGCCGCAAGCGCGCGCCGAGCGACATCAACACCGCGATGTCCCGGTAGCGCTCCATCACCATCATCACCAGGGCGATCAGGATATTCAGCGCGGCCACCAGTTGAATCAGGCCAATGGTGATGATGGTGACGGCTTTTTCCATCCGCAGCGCGTTCAGCAGTTGGCGGTTCTGCTCCATCCAGGAACTAGCGGCCAGACCGGGCCCCAGCAGGGCTTCCGCCTGCGCCGCCACCTGGTCGGCCAGGTAGATGTCGTCGACGCGCATCTCGACGGCATTGATCACGTCTTTCAGCGACAACGCGCGCTGCACGGTTTCCAGGGCGGCGTAGGCCCAGTTCGCGTCAATATCGAAGAAACCGGATTCAAAGATGCCTACCACTCGAAACCGCTGGTAGCTCAATTGGGGTCCGAAGGGAGTCAGTTCTCCCTGGGGGCTGATGACGGTAACGACGGCGTTCAGCATCATGCCGATGTCGGCCGCCAGGCGCGAGCCGAGGATGATGCCGGGCAGTTCGCCGGGGATGTTCAAGCGGTCGAGCGAGCCTTCTTTCAGCCGTTTCAGGGTATCGCTGGCGGCCAGTTCGCTGGTGAGATCAATTCCCTTCAGCACCGCGCCCTTGCTCTGCAACGGGCCGGAGAGAAACACCTGGCCATAAAGCACGGGCGCCGCGCTCTGCACATGAGGCAGGCGCCGGGCCCGGGCCACCGCCTCGCGCCAGTTCTCAATGCCAAAGCCCGGCTCTTTCTCCACCACGTTGACGTGCGCGGTGGCGCCGAGCAGGTTGCGTTGCAGGGTGTTGCGAAAACCGTTATTGATAGCCAGCGCGATGATCAGCGCCATCACGCCGGCGGCCACGCCAAGGACCGAAATGGCGGTGATGACGGAAATCACCGCCTGCTTGCGCTTGGCGCGCAAGTAACGGCGGGCGACGAAGACCTCAAAACGCGATAGCACGGGCAGCCGCGGCGAATACGCTATTATAGCGGGGGCCCCCGGGAACCTCCCCGCCGCATGATCCGGTCGCTCTCCATTGTGATTCCCGCCTTCGACGAAGCGGACAGACTTCCCGCCACGCTGGAGCGGGTGATGCGTTTCCTTGCGGAGCAGCCTTTGGACGCCTTCGAGGTGGTGGTGGTGGACGACGGTTCGCGCGACGCGACGGCCGCCGCGGCGGAGAGCGCCGCGGTCCGCTGGCCGCAGGTGCGGCTGCTGCGCAACCCCGCCAATCGCGGCAAGGGGTATGCGGTGCGGCACGGCATGCTCGAAGCGCGCTACGACTGGATCCTGTTCACCGACGCCGACCTGTCGGCGCCCATCGAAGAGTTCACCCGGCTGGAAGCCGCCATCGCGCGTACCGGGGCCGCCGTCGCGATCGGCTCGCGGGGCCTGGATTCAGCCCTGATCGGCGTACACCAACCCGGCCTGCGGGAGACCGCCGGACGTTTCTTCAACCTGATCATGCGGCTGGCCACCGGTTTGCCGTTCAAGGACACCCAGTGCGGATTCAAGTTGTTCCGCCGCGACGCCGCGCGGGAGATCTTTTCGCGACAGTTGCTGGAGCGCTTCGGGTTCGACGTGGAGATCCTTTTCATTGCGCGCCTTAAGCAGATTCCCGTGGTGGAGGTGCCGGTGCGCTGGGATCACGTCGAAGGCTCGAAGGTGAGCCTGCTGGCCGGGATGAACGGATTCGTGGACATCTGGCGGGTGTTGCGTAACCACTGGGCCGGCCGTTACCGGTAAGCTGGCAACTTGCGCCGGCCGCGCCTGGTTCGATACGCTTGCCGCAAGCGAGGACTCAGGCATGACCCCATCGAGAAGACGATTTCTGAAGAGGACCACGACCGCTGCGGCGATCCCCGCGCTGGCCGGGCCGCTGGCGGCCGCCGGAAGCCGCACCGGCACGGCTGCTCCGGTTTACGAAAAGCTGGGCTTGAAGCCCGTGATCAACGGGATGGGCACGGTCACCATCCTGGGCGGTTCCGTGATGCACCCGGAAGTGCTGGAGGCGATGAACCAGGCGGCGCAGCATTACGTCTACCTGCCGGACTTGCAGGTGAAGGCCGGCGAGTACATCGCCCGGCTGATCGGCGTGCCGGCCTGCATGATCGCCTGCGGCGCGGCGTCCGCGATCACCTGCGGCACCGCAGCCTGCGTGACGCTGGGCGACCAGGCCAAACTTGGCCGCCTGCCCAACACCGCCGGCATGAAGAACGAGATCGTTATCCAGAAAGCGCACCGCTGCGGTTACGAGGCGCAGATGGAACTGGTGGGAACCCGGCTTGTATGGGTGGAGACGCGCGAGGAACTGGACCGGGCCATCAACCAGAACACCGCGATGATGTTCTACCTGAACAAGAACGAGCCGGACGGGCGCATCAAGCGCGAGGAGTGGGTGCGGGTGGCCAGGGAGCGCGGCGTGCCGACGCTCAACGACGCCGCCGCCGACGTGCCGCCGGCTTCGCGGCTAAAGAGCTACGTCGTCGACGAAGGGTTCGACCTGGTCGTCTTCTCGGGCGGGAAGGGGTTATTCGGTCCGCAAGGCACGGGACTGCTGCTGGGGCGGCAGGACCTGGTGGCGGCGGCGCAGAAGTCGATCAGCCCGTTCGGGGGCATCGGGCGCGGGATGAAGGTCGGCAAGGAAGAGATCGCCGGCGTGGTGGCGGCCGTCGAGCGCTACCTGAAAGCCGATCATCCCGCCGAGCGCCGCCTGCTGGACCAGCGGGCGGCCGACGTGCTTGCCGCGCTCCAGGGACTCCCGGGCGTCGAGGCGCGCAAGCATGTGCCGGAGATCGCCAACCATGTCCCCCACGTGGTGGTCGAGTGGAAGAGCGGCGCCGGCAAGCCCTCGCCCGGCGAAGTGCTCCAGAAGCTGCGGGAAGGCGATCCGCCGATTTACGTAGGGGGCGGCAAAGAGGGCTTGACGATCTCCATGTGGACTCTGCGCGGCGATGAGCATAAGCTGGTCGCGCGGCGGATCAAGGAGATGCTGGGATAAAGCGCCGCCCGGCCCGCGAAAGGCGGGGCTGCAACCTCGTCCGCAGCCGCTCATCCAACCAGGGGAGGAGGAGTTGCGACGAATCACAAACAATGCAAAGACTCCTCCCACGCGCTTCCGCTTGAGGGTCGAAATGAATTGCGCGCTGCGCCGGTAAGGAGCGGGCGTTTTCAGGCTTCAGAAACGGGCTGTCAAACTACGCCAGCAGGGAGGAAACCACCTCGCCGTGCACGTCGGTGAGGCGGAAATCCCGGCCCTGGAATCGATAGGTCAGGCGCGTGTGCTCGAAGCCGAGCAGGTGGAGCAGCGTAGCATGCAGGTCATGTACGTGAATCTTGTCTTTCACGACGTTGAAGCCCAACTCATCGCTCTCGCCGAGAACCAGACCCGGCTTGATGCCGCCGCCCGCCAGCCACATGGTGAAGGCGTTGGGGTGATGGTCGCGCCCGTCGTCGCCGCCCTGGACCATTGGCGTGCGGCCGAATTCGCCGCCCCAGATCACCAGCGTGTCGTCGAGCATGCCGCGCTGTTTCAGATCCTTGACCAGCGCCGCGCTGGCCCGATCGGTGTCCTGGCAGTTGATTTTCAGGTCCTTGACGAGGTTGCCGTGCTGATCCCACGCCTCGTGATAAAGCTGGACAAACCGGACGCCCTTTTCCAGCAGCCGCCGCGCCAGCAGGCAGTTGTTGGCGAAGGATGGTTTGCCCGGCTCAGCTCCATACATTTCGAGCGTGGCCTGGGATTCTTTGGAGATGTCCATGACCTCCGGCGCCGTGGCTTGCATCCGGAAGGCCATTTCGAAGGAGTTGATGCGGGTGGCGATTTCCGGATCGCCCACGGCATCGAGCCGCATCTGGTTGAGCTTGCGGAGACTGACCAGAGAATCCCGCTGCACTTCGTCGTCGACGCCGCGCGGGTTCGACAGGTAGAGCACCGGCTCGCCGCTGCCGCGGAACTGCACGCCCTGGTAGACTGTCGGCAGGAAGCCGCTGCCCCAGCAGGAATTGCCGCCGCTGGGACCTTTCTTGCCCGAGCTGAACACGACGAAGGCCGGCAGGTCCTGCGACTCCGAGCCCAAGCCGTAGGTCACCCAGGCGCCCATGCTCGGCCGACCGAACTGCTGCGAGCCGGTATTCATCAGCAACTGACCGGGCGCGTGGTTGAAGGCGTCGGTGACCATGGACTTCACCAGCGCGATATCGTCCAGGATGGTGGCCGTGTGCGGCAGCAGTTCGGAAATCAGCGTGCCATTCGGCGCGCGGACGAACTTGTACTTTGGTCCGAGCAGCTTGGAATTGGGATTGATGAACGCCGCCCGGTACCCTTTCAGCAGATCCGCGGGGGGCAGCGTGCCGTCGAATTTGGCCAGTTGCGGCTTGTAGTCGAACAACTCGAGATGACTCGGCGCGCCCGCCATGAACAGGAAGACGACGCGCTTGGCCTTGGGCGCGTGATGGGGCGGCTTGGGCGCCAGCGGGTTGGCCGGGCCAGCGGGGGATGCGAGGCCAGCCTGCTGGAACAGGTGCCCGAGCGCGATGCTGCCTAACCCGACGCCGCACTGTTCGAAGAACCAGCGGCGCGTGACCTCGCGACCATGGCGGCGGAGCAAAGGATGCGGTTCTTGGTTCATCGCGATTTGCCTCCTCAATTACTCTTTGGTGATGGTCTCGTCCAGATTCAGCAGCACGCGGGCGACAGCGGTCCAGCCGGCTGCCTGAGCTGGCGTCACGCCGGGCGGCAACGCGGGTGGGTGCGCCGGGTCGTCCGCCACCAGTTCCCAGGGCTGCCGCCCGTCTTCCTGATAACGGCGGGTCTGCCGCTCCAGCAATCCAAGTAACTCGGCAGTCTCTTCGGCGGTAGGATGGCGGGAAACGCAGCGGCGGAAGGCGTAAGTCAGACGGGCGGCGTCCGAGGGGCCGCCCTCCCGCAAGGTGCGCAGCGCGAGGGCGCGCGCGGTTTCCAGAAACAAGGGCTCGTTCAGACTGGTCAGGGCCTGCAACGGCGTGTTCGAGCGGACCCGGCGGACGCAGGACATATCGCCGTTGGGGGCATCGAAAGTTTGCAGCATCGGATAAGGAACCGAGCGGAAACGGAACGTGTACAGCCCGCGCCGGTAGCGGTTGGCGCCTTTCTCCTCGTACCAGTTCTTGGGGCCGTAGCTGGCCGGGGGCTGGAAGAGGAACTCCGGAGCCGGCGGATAGACACTGGGCCCGCCCACGGTGGGTTCCAGCAGTCCGCTGGCGGCGAGCGTGATATCGCGGACAATCTCCGCCTCCACCCGCAGGCGCGGCGCGCGCGCGAGCAGCCGGTTCTGCGGATCGCGCTCGTAAAGCTCCGGAGTCACTTTCGAGGACTGCCGGTAGGCGGCCGAATTCACAATCAAACGGTGAAGGTGCTTAAGGCTCCAGCCGGCATCCATGAATTCGACGGCGAGCCAATCGAGCAGTTCGGGGTGCGAAGGCGGGTCGGCTTGCGAGCCGAGGTCTTCGCTGGAAGCCACCAGGCCGACGCCGAAATACTGCTGCCACACGCGATTGACCAGCGAGCGCGCCGTGGTGGGCGAGTTGCGGTCCACCAGCCAGCGGGCGAAGCCCAGCCGGTTGGGTTCCGCGCCCGGGGGCATCGGGTGCAGAAATCCCGGCACGCCCCCGGCCACCGCCTTGCCCGGCTTCAAGAAATCGCCGCGCAGCAGCAGGTGGGTTTCCCGCCTGCGGTCGCGCTCGGCCAGCACCAACTGTGAGGAGCCCTCCGGGTGCGCGGCCCACAACTCCTCGATGCGGCGGTTGACCGCCCGCCATTCCGGCACGGTGGTCCGCCAGTACGCGAACACGGCCTGCGTCTGCGCCGGAGTGCGCTGCTCGCGCGGCACGCCGAGAATCTCCCGGACCTGCGCCGGCAGTGGATCCGCTGCCGGGTCCGGCGCATCGGTCACCGAGAGGCGCATCCGGCCCAAATTGTGGTTTTGATTATCGTCGCTGTTCCAGCCGCCGTGCCGCTGGCTGAGATAGATGTGCAGCACCGCGCCCTCGGGAAACTCCACCGGCTGCGCGAAGACAAAAACCGCTTTGCGGGGCAAGTTGCGCCGCACGGGTCCCGTATCGTGCGTCCACGCGGTTTCCTCCTTGCCGTCGATGGCGAATTCGATAGGCCCCACCAGGCGTTTCTTGTCGGATTTGTCGAAGTAGAGGGCCTCGAGCGGGCGCTCGGGCGGGGAAACATCCGCGGTGGCCCGGGCGATCTTGACCTTGATGGTCTTGTCCGGCGCGCTGGCTGGCGCGGCCTCGACTTCGAACTCCGTCAAAGCCCCCGTACCCCGAATCGAGCGCCCCGGCCCGCCCAGCGGGAGGTTGGGGTCGTTGAGCAGTTCCAGCCGGACGGCGGTTATCTTCTTCAGATCGGTTTGCGTCGTGAACTTGGCGCGGTGCTTGGTCGGCGCGTAGCCTTGGGCGAGGAACGAGCCGTCCTCCAACTGGAGGTACCGCTGGCCGCCGGTCGAGATGTCATCTACCGAAGGGCGGATCACGGTCCAAGCCGGCTGATCGTTGCGCACCTGGTCCTCCCAGCGCGCCATCCGTTCCGCCCAATCGGGAGTGCGATGCTGCAAGCCGGCCTCGAGTTCGCGCACCTGCCGGAACAGGTCCGCGCGCCGCGCCTGTTCCTCCGGGGTATAGACGGCGACGTTGGCCTCGTGCGCATTGTTCAGGAAAGCGAACATCCGGTAATAGTCTTCCTGCAACAGCGGATCGTACTTGTGGTTGTGGCACTGCGCGCACTGGATGGTAATGCCGAGGACGCTCTTGCCGATGGCGTCCATGCGGTCGAACATGGCCTCCATGCGGAACTGCTCGGGGTCGATGCCGCCTTCCTCGTTGATCATTGAGTTGCGGAGGAAGCCGGTAGCCACAAGCTGGTCCTGGGTGGCCTGCGGCAGCAGGTCGCCGGCCAGCTGCTCAATGATGAACCGGTCATAGGGCAGGTCTCGATTCAAGGCGCGGATCACCCAGTCGCGGTAAAACCAGACTTGGCGGGACTTGTCCTTCTCAAAGCCGTCCGAGTCGGCATAGCGGGCGGCGTCGAGCCAGTGGCGCGCCCAGCGTTCCCCGTAGTGCGGCGAGGCGAGCAGCCGCTCCACCTGTTTTTCGTACGCTTTCGGACTGCGGTCGCGCACAAAGGCGTCTACTTCGGCGGGGGTGGGCGGAAGCCCGGTCAGGTCCAGGCTCAGCCGCCGCAGCAGCGTGACCCGGTCCGCTTCCGGCGAGGGCGTCAGATGTTCCTGATCGAGCCGCGCGAGGATAAACCGGTCCACAGGAGTGCGCACCCAGGGGAGACGGCTCACCGCCGGCAGCGCGGGACGCCGCGGCGGGACAAACGCCCAGTGCTTCTTGATCTCGATGTTTCGGGCGCCCTCCCCTTCCGGCCATTCGGCGCCCTGATTGATCCAATCCCGAATCAGGGCGATTTGTTCGGCGGGCAGCGGTTTGGCGCCCATGGGCATCCGCGCCTGGTCGCCGAGACCGGCCACCCGCTGATAGAGCGGGCTGGCTTCCGCCTGGCCGGGCACAATGGCCGGTCCGGAATTGCCGCCCCGGAACGCGCCCTGTCTGGCGTCCAGCCGCAAGCCCCCAAGCTGCGTCTTCTCGCCGTGACAGTTCTGGCAGGCCTGCTTCAGCACAGGTTGCAGTTGCCGGGCGAAATCAATTCGCTCGGCGGCCGGCGCCGTTGCTCCGGCCGCCACGGCCCACGCGGAGAAAATCCAGATTGCCTTCATGCCCGATCGCGCCAAGTATGAAAGTGGGTGACTTATTCCAAGAGTAAACCAAGAGAGAGCCCCGCGGCGCAGGAGGGAGAGGCCATTTCAAACGATGCCGGCGTGACGTTTGAGAATCTGCACCAGGTTCATCGAAAACGCCGACCTGGGCATCACCATGTCACAGCCGGCTTGCTGAGCCTTCAATTTCAGGTCCGCCTGGACGTGGGGAAGATACCCGACAATGCTGATGCCTTTGGTTTCCGGGCTGGATTTGAGCTTCTGAATCAGCCGCAGCGGATGAGCGGCTTCCAGATTCAGATCCATGATGATCAGCGTGGGCCGCTCCTTGACCCTTTCGAGGACTTCGGACTCCGTCGTCGCGTAGTGCAGGGTCAGGCCCGTTCGCTTGGCGGCCTCCGTTATCTTGGCGGAGAACAACAGATCTTTGACAACCGCAATCAGTGTTTTGTTGCCTTTGTGCATCGTGCCACAAACTCAATCTCCGGAATTCCGGCGCGCCGGAATGTTTCCGGGCTGGCTTCTTTCGTTACAGAGTACGCGCGATAGGGACCAGCGGGGAGAGAGTTAAGAGAGTAGCCGATGTCCGCCGCGGAACGCAACTGGCAGGCGGGAGGGCTAAGCGGGCTTGGCCTTTACCGGGCTGATCAGGATGTGGGCGTTGCGCCCCTCCATCCGGGGAACTCCTTCCACCGAGCCGTACGCGGCCAGGTCCGCCGCGAAGCGCTCCAGCAAGCGCTTACCCAGATCGGTGTGCGCGATCTCGCGCCCGCGGAATTGCACCACGGCCTTGACGCGATTGCCCTCCTTGAGGAACCGGATCGCATGGTTTTTCTTGAAGTCGTAATCGTGGTCGTCTGTGTTCGGACGGAACTTGAGCTCCTTCACCTGCACGACGTGCTGCTTCTTTTTGGCCTCGTGCTCTTTCTTCTTCTGTTCGTACTGATAGTGGCCGAAGTCCACCACTTTGGCGACTGGCGGCGTCGCGGTGGGCGCAATCAGCACCAGGTCCAAACCCATTTCCTGAGCGCGCTTCAGGGCCGTGGCGGTGGGCAGGATCTCGGTCGCTCCGTCCGGAAAGACGGCGCGAACCTCTTTGACGCGAATCGATTCGTTGACGTTCTCTCTGCGGTTCTGCCTGCGGGGCGGGCCGGAAAATCTACGTCCTGGAAACATGAGTGGAACGGTTCGGGGACAACCTCGTCATTAAGCGTATGACACCATAGAAGCGCCGGAAAGTCAAAAGGTTTCCGGCGAGCGCGAGCGCGGTCCGGACCGGGCGGGTAGGGCGGGCGGGTTACACTGGGCCTATGTCCGCAGTCGAGACCCCGGCGCCTCCCCTTACCCAGCTTACCGAGGACGACCGGCTCTTCCAGCACATGGTGCGCCAGTTCGCGCGCGAACAGATTGCGCCCCAGGTGCGCGCCATGGATGAAGCAGCCCATTTCCGGCCCGACCTGTTGCGCCAATTCTTCGACCTCGGCCTGATGGGGATCGAGATTCCCGAGGAATACGGCGGGCAGGGCGGCACTTTTTTCCAAAGCGTGCTCGCCATTGAAGAACTTTCCGCGGTGGACCCCGCGGCGGCGGTGATTGTGGACGTGCAAAACACGCTGGTCAACAATGCTCTGCTGCGCTGGGCCAGCCCGGAGCAGAAGCGGCGCTACCTGCCGCGTCTGGCGGCGGATACGGTCGCCGCGTACGCGCTCTCGGAAGCCACCGCGGGCTCGGACGCATTTTCGCTGACGACGCGGGCCTTGGACCGCGGCGATCACTATCTGCTCACCGGGCGCAAGTTGTGGATCACGAACGCCGCCGAGGCCGGACTGTTTATTCTGTTCGCCACCATCGACCCCGCTGCGGGATACCGGGGCGTCACCGCGTTTCTGGTGGAGCGCGGGTTCCCGGGCTTTCAGGTGGGCAAGAAAGAGGACAAACTCGGCATTCGCGCCTCCTCCACGTGCGAGTTGATTCTGGAAGAATGCGTCGTGCCCAAGGAGAACGTGCTCGGCGAGACCGGGAAGGGCTACAAGATCGCGATCGAAACGCTGAACGAAGGCAGGATCGCGATCGGGGGCCAGATGGCGGGCCTGGCGCGCGGGGCGCTGGACCATGCGCTCGGTTACGCCCGCGAGCGGAAGCAGTTCGGCAAAACGATCGGCGAGTTTCAAGGCGTGCAGTTTGCTCTGGCCCGCATGGCCACGGAAGTCGAGGCCGCCCGCCTGCTGGTGTACAACGCCGCCCGCCTGCGGGACGCCGGCCGGCCCTTCCTGACCGAAGCGGCCATGGCAAAATATTATGCGTCGGAGATCGCCGAGCACGTCGCCTCGCAAGCGGTGGAGGTGTTTGGCGGCGTCGGGTTCACCAAGGATTACCCGGTGGAAAAGCTCTACCGGGATGTGAAAATCGGGCGGATCTACGAGGGCACCAGCAACATCCAACTGCTGACGATCGCTCGGCAGTTGCTGGGCAAAAGCGGGGAGTAACCCTCCGGTCCGTCAGGGCGTCCGTAACCACAGAGCGGCCCCGGAGGGCGGCCCCCAACCCACGGGAGTGTTGTTGATGATGCGCAAAACCGTTTCCTCGCTGCTTCCTCTGCTGACCGCCGGCATGCTGGCGGCGGCGAACACGGCGGACCCTCCGCCGGAAGATATCATCCGGAAGTTCGCCGCCAAGGAGGCCGAGTTCGCGAAAGCCCGCGAACAATATACCTACCGGCAGACGGTGCGCATTCAGGAACTGAGCCCCTCCGGCACGCCCATGGGCCGGCACGAGATGGTGTCCGACATCGTCTTCAACCCGGACGGCAAGCGCACCGAGCGGGTGGTCCGCGCTCCGGTGTCCACGCTTCGGAACATCCTGCTGACACCGGAAGACGAGCAGGACCTGCGCAATGTCCAGCCTTTTGTGCTCACCACCGCCGACATCGACAAGTATCGCGTGGATTATTTAGGTCGCCAGCATGTCGATGAGATCCCCTGCTACCTGTTCTCGGTGAAACCCAAGAAGATGGAGCCCGGGCAGCGTTATTTCGAAGGGCAGATTTGGGTGGACGACCGCGACCTCCAGATCGTCAAAACCTATGGCAAGGGCGTGGGCCTGCTGAAGAAGGGTTCCGACAACCAATTCCCGCGCTTTGAAACGTACCGGGAGCAGATTGACGGCAAGTTCTGGTTCCCGACCTACACGATTGCGAACGATACGCTGCACTTTCAGTCCGGCCAGCAGCGCATTCGCATGACGGTGCGCTACGAGAACTACAAGCGGTTCGGGGCGGAGACCACCATCCGGTTTGGCGAGGTGGTGGAAGAAGGCGACAGGAAACCGGAAGGGGAGACGCCGGTCGCCACGCCGAAGGAACCGGGGAAGAAATAGCTGGCCGGCGCGCCTCCGCGGCTGCTACCGCCGCCCGAGTAACCGCCCTCATCGTAGGTAACCGGTTACTATGGAAGAGCGCTTCGGAGGAGCGAGATGAAACCATACAAAAGGCTTTGCTTGCTGTTAACGGTGGCCGGGGCAACCTGGGCGCAAACCCCCATCCTTCACTCTGGCGGGATCGTCAACGCCGCCAGCCAGTTGCCCTCGACGCTGGCGGGGGGCGCACTGGCGCAAGGGTGTATCTTTTCGATCAAGGGATCGAACCTAGGACCGGGCGATCCGAACAACGCCGCAACGGGGGTGCAAGCGGGCTCGCTGCCGCTGCAAACTTCGCTGGGCGGGTCGAGCGTACGCGTCACGGCGGGCAGTCAAACGTTGGACGCGTTCGTGCTGTTCGCCTGGGCGAATCAGATCAACGCGGTTCTGCCCTCGAATACTCCGGTTGGCGAAATCGAAGTCCGGGTGACGTATCAAGGCCGGACCAGCGCTCCCGCCAAGACGCGGGTGGTCCGGAGCGCCTTCGGCATGTTCACCGTTCCTTCCACCGGAGCCGGCCCGGCGATTGTGCAGAACTTTGTGGATGCGGCGCGGACGCCGCTCAACACCCATGCCGCCACCGCCCGGCCGGGTCAGCCGGTGATCCTTTGGGGTACGGGCCTTGGTCCCGTGTTACAGGGTGCGGACAATGTGCGTCCTTCCGCCGGAGACCTGCCCGTGACGTTGCAGATCCTGGTAGGGGGCCGCCCGGCCACGGTGATTCGTTATCGGGGGCGTTCGCCGGAGTTCCCGGGCCTTGATCAGATTGTGTTCGACGTGCCCAACGACGCCCCGCAAGGCTGTTATGTGCCCCTGCAACTGCGCGCGGGTGAGGTGTGGAGCAACACGGCCACCCTGGCGATTCAGGCGCGGGGCGAACGATGTGCGGACGCGTTCAATCCGCTCAGCCCGGTGAACGTTTCGAACGTGAAAAGCGGTTTCATCTCGCTGGTCCGGCTGAGCGGACTGTTCGCGGTGGGCGGGACCGAGCCGGTCACGCTGAACCTGGATCTGGGTCTGGGCGAGTTCGCCGAAACGCCCGCGATTCCTGACTTGAATTACAACCCGGTGACCTCGCTGCCTCCCCCGGGCTCGTGCATGGCGTTTGCGGGAGACGACACCTTCGACCTCCTGGGAGACGACTCGCTGGATGTCGATTTGGGGCGCGGGCTGGATGCCGGTCGCGCGATCACCATCTCGGGCGCGGGCGGCACCCGGGAACTTGAGCAGGATCCCGAGGCGAAGGGATCCTATTTCGGCGTGATCGGCGGGTCGCTGCCGTTGCCGGGTTTTCCGCAGAATCCGCTGTTTCTCAACCCCGGTTCGTTCACGGTCTCCGGCCGGGGAGGCGCGGACGTCGGACCGTTTTCGACGACGTTTACTTTGCCCGCGCCCTTAACGTGGACCAACCGTGACCAGTTGACGACGGTGAATCGGGCGGCGGGCTTGACGCTGAACTGGACAGGTTCCCGGCAGGATCAGACCGTGCTGATCGTAGGCACGGCCAACGACTCCGCCAACGAAGTTTCGGGAACGTTTCTTTGCCTGACGCCGGGTTCGCAGAGTTCGTTTACCGTGCCCGCGTCCACCCTTGCCATCCTTCCGGAGAGCCGGTCGGAGGACGATCTTGGCCTGATTGGCCTCACGCTGCTGCCCTCCCGGGAGACCGGTACGTTCCGGGCTTCCGGTCTTGATGAACCGGGGACAATTGTAGGATTGTCCGTGACGGGCCGGACGGTGCAGGTGCGCTAGATGACCCGCTTGTCGAGAAACCAGGACGGGCTGCTCTTCCCCGAGTTGCGTTCCGTCCGCGGCACGGAGTAAGATCGCGAGGCGGAAGGCGTGCCGCGCCTGGGGCCCGCAGGCGAAATTCCCGTATTAACGGCTGAGAGCGTTGGCGTCTCGTCCGCCCTTCCGCAGGCGGGGAAACCGCCGTCGGAACAACGGCGTCCATCACGCCGTATGAGGCTCTTCTTGCAGCGGGTTTCGATCCTGGCCGCCATTGTGGTCCTGCTTGGGCAGGCGGCGTTCGCCGAGGGGGCGCGGGACGGCGGCGAATATGCGATCGTGCTCGCGGATCCGCCCCTGGCCGCCCAGGCGCAGTCCCGAAAGGACCTGTCGACCGCGGCCGCCGCCGACCGCCGCGCGCACATTCGGCTTCAGCAGGCGGCGGTCGGGCGGACCCTCGCCGAGCGCCACATCCCGGTTTCCTTCGCCTCCGACACGCTGGTCAACGCGATCTTCGTGCGCGCCACCCGCGCCGAGGCTGAGGAGCTGGCGACGTTGTCTGGGGTCCGCTACGTGCAGTACCTGCCCCCGGTCCGGCAGAAACTGCGCCGGGCGCTGGACCTGGTGCGCACCGCTCAGGCGTGGACGCTGGTGGGCGGCGAGTCCAAGGCCGGGCAGGGCGTGCGCATTGGCATTCTCGACTCCGGCCTCGAGCATACCCACCCGGCCTTTCAGGATCACACGCTGCCGATTCCCCCCGGCTTCCCGAAGGGCCGGCCCGAGGACCTGGCGTATACGAACAACAAGATCATCGTGGCGCGGAGCTATGTCTCCCAACTGCCCTTCGCGGACGTGCTGCCCGAGGACTCGCGGCCGGACGACACCACGCCCCGCGATCGCAAGGGTCACGGCACCGCGGTGGCGATGATCGCGGCCGGCCGGCGCATCAGCGGTCCCGCCGGTACGATCGTCGGCATCGCCCCGCGCGCGTACCTGGGCAACTACAAGATCTTCGGTTCGCCCGGCGTGAACGACTCGACCCGGACCTCGGTCATCATCCGCGCCTTGCAGGACGCCCTGGCGGACGACATGGACATCGTCACCCTGTCGTTAGGGAGCCCGGCGGAATTCGGGGCCCTGGTCCGCGACCCGGATTGCCGGGGGACCGTGCGCTTTGGCCTCGATATTCCCCAGGACGCGTGCGACGTTCGCGCCTACGCCGTGGAGAACGCGGTCCGGTTGGGTTTGACGGTGGTGGTGGCGGCGGGCAACGACGGCCTGGAGTTCGAAGTTCCGGCCTACAACACCATCAACACCCCGGGCACGGCTCCGTCCGCGATCACGGTGGGCGCCTCCACCAACGCTCACATTTTTTTCCAGACCTTGCGAGTTGAGGATCCGGGCGCGCCTTTCCCGCTGCGGGAAATCGATGCCCTATTCGGCAACGGTCCGAAGCCGGTGGGAACGCTGACCGCGCCGTTGCGGGACGTGGCTACCCTCCAGGACGACGGGCGGGCGTGCGCGCCCCTTGGACGCGACACGCTCGCCGGCGCGATCGCGTTGATCGAGCGGGGAGACTGCGCCTTCGCCGAGAAGGTCAACCACGCGCAGCGCGCGGGCGCGGTGGCGGTGGTGCTCTATCAGCCCGAAGGAGTCAACACTCTCTTCTACCCCCGAGCGCTCGCGGAGACCGGGATTCCCGCGGTCCTGATCCGCAACCGCGATGCCGTCGACCTGAAACAGTTTCTCGCCCGGAGGCCGGACGTGCCCGTAACGCTCGATCTGGCGTTGCGTGCTCGCGACGCCGAGTCCGACCTGGTGGCGGAGTTCACCTCGCACGGTCCTTCCATCGGCGACGTCACGCTGGGTGAAGCGCCCATCAAGCCGGAACTGGTGGCGGTGGGGACCGACCTGTATACTGCCGCCCAGACGCTGGACCCCAACGGCGAACTGCACGATCCCGCTGGCTTCACCGTGGCGCAAGGCACGAGTTTTTCGGTGGCCCTGGTGGCGGGGGCGGCGGCGATGGTCCAGCAGCGGTTTCCGGGCTTCAGCCCCGCGCAAATCAAGTCCGCGCTGGTGCACACGGCCTCGCCGGACATCACCGGGCCGGAGGGCAGGGCGCGCGTGGTGGCGGTCGGCAATGGGAAACTGCATGTGGAGCGCGCCCTTCAGGTCCCCGCCACGATCGACCCTGCTACGCTGTCGTTCGGCGTGATCAGCCAGCGTGCGCCGCTGCCGCGAAGCATCACTTTGCGGGTCACCAACGTGCGGAACCAGGCGACCATCTTCGACCTGGCGATGAGCCGGCGGGACGCCGATCCCAACACGCAACTCGCCGTCGAGCCGAGCCGCCTGCAACTGAACCCCGGCCAGAGCGCGAACGTGACGGTGCGGCTTTCCGGCAGCCAGCCCAGGCCAGGCCAGTATGAAGGCGCCCTGCTGGTGCGCGGCGCCAACACCGAACTGCGCGTGCCCTTCCTTTACTTGGTGGGAGACGGCGTCCCGTTTGACGTCCTGGCCATGTACGGCCAGGACTTCGTGGGCATTGTCGGGGAGAGAGGATGGCTGCTGGAGGCGAAGGTGGTGGACCAGTATGGCGTCCCGGTCCACGGCATCGCGACGGACTTTTTCGCGGTCCGCGGCGGTGGGCGCGTGGACGCGCAACTGCCGCGAACCGATGTGGCCGGCATTACCTTCGCCAACGTCACGCTGGGACCGCAGCTCGGCGAGCAGCAATTCCGGCTGGAGGTCGGCCGGCTGGCCTTGAACTTCTTCGGACGGGCGCGGCTCCAGCCGGTCATCGACTCGAACGGGGTGGTGAACGCGGCGTCGGGCCAGCCAGGAAGGCTGGCGCCCGGGTCGTATATCTCGATTTTCGGGCGCGGCCTGAGCGAGGCGCTGCGCGTGGCCGGCGCCGCGTCGCTGCCCGTCTCGCTGGCCGGAGTCAGCGTGAGCTTCGACGCGGCCAACCTGAGCCTGCCCGGGCGCCTGCACTTCGTCAGCGAGCGGCAGGTGAACGTGCAGATCCCCTGGGAGTTCCAGGGATTGAACTCGGTGGCGATGAAGGTGAGCATCGGCGAGGGACCCAACGACTCGACGGCGGTGTTCACGGTGCCGCTGGCCAATCAGTCGCCGGCCTTCTTCGAGTTTGACGATGCGGCCAGCGGAAGGCGTCTGTTGGCGGCGGTCGATCTGGCCGGAAAGGTGGTGACCGTGGCCCATCCCGCGCGCCGCGGGGAATTCGTCCAGTTGTACGCAAACGGGCTCGGCCCCGTGGATCACCGCCCCGCGAGCGGAGAGCCAACGCCCGCCGCGCCGCTGGCGCAAACCCAGGCGCGCCCGGTGGTGACCATCGGCGGGCAGGAAGCCGAAGTCCTGTTCTGTGGGCTCACCCCCGGCAGCGTCGGGCTGTACCAGATCAATGTACGGATACCCGCCGGCGTTTCGGCAGGGCTCCAACCGGTGACGCTGACCATCGCGGGCGCACAGGCCCGGACGGCTGCCATCGCGGTTCAATGATGCGCGGGGTTTGCTCGCGAATAAGATCTTGCGGCGCCACAAAACCGGACAAGATCAAACGCGCATGACGCTTGGTCTTTCCCGTGCCGCGTTCTCCATTCGGACCGGATGCAGCGCCTGTGTGAGAGGCGTCACGAGAGAGGCACCGACATGCGCTCTGCCGAATCGAAACGACAAAGTAGATTTAATTTGCTTGCGTGCGGACGGCAGAACGCGGCGAGAATCCACGGGAGAGATATCGACCAGAGCCTCTTCCTGGCTTGCAATAGCCAGGAAGATCCCACGCCAGGCTGTCGAAAATCTCGGTCTCGAAATCATCGGCAAGCGGCCAGAAACTACGCACGGATTTCCGGCTCGCGATGTTGATGGATTTCACCTCTCCAGTATAGCAGCGCCGCCCGGGACTCGGCTGCGGCTCTCATTATATATAATATTATCTATAACTTGCGCGGGAAAGTCGATCCGCCACCGCTTCCCAGCGGGAATCTTCGGGCGGAGGCTCGACGGCGATCCAGTCCAGCCCTAAAACATCTAACTCATGAAATGTTTTATACAACAATCGACCGTAATGGAAAGGGTTATCAGGCATGCGAATGGATCGTTCGGCGGCGCGCGGGGTACGGAGCCACAGCCAGGCTCCACGACCGGGCGGCAGCGGAGCTTCGCCGGCGACCAGCCAGACCGGAGTGAGCGGGCTGTAGTGGCGCGGGTAGAGGCCGGGCGACGGATGCGCGGAATCCGGGGCAGTCGCCACTCGCCCGGCAATCGGGCAGCCGGAGGCGTCCTCCAATTCCGCGCGGCTGATGGCGCCGGGCCGCAGCAGCACCGGTTCGGCGGCGAGCGATACGACGGTGGATTCGATGCCGACCTCGCAGGGGCCCCCGTCGAGCACGAAGTCCACGGCGTCTCCCAGCGAGCGGCGGACATGCTCGGCCAGCGTAGGCGAAGTCTCCCCGAATCGGTTGGCGCTCGGCCCGGCCAGGGGCACGCCAGCCGCCTCGATCAGCGCCCTTGCCACGGGGTGATTGGGACACCGTAGTCCCACGGTGCCCAGCCCGGCGGTCACCACGTCTGGAATGCGCGGAGATTTCTCGACCACCAGGGTCAGCGGGCCGGGCCAGAAGCGCTGTGCGAGGCGCTCGGCGGCGGCAGGCCAGACCCGAGCCAGGTTCCGCGCCATAGCCACGCTCGCCACGTGGACAATCAGCGGGCTCTGCCGGGGCCGTCCTTTCGCCAGGTAGATCCGTTCCACGGCGGCTGCGTCGAGCGCATTCGCGCCAAGCCCGTACACGGTTTCAGTGGGAAACGCCACCAGCCCGCCCTCCTGGAGAATCTCGGCGGCGCGGCGCAACTCGGCGGCATTCACCATGGGCTGCCCGCTACTCGGGCAGGTCGTCCTTCCCGTCAGGACCTGCCGTCTTGCCCGTCTTCCGGTAAACCAGCCAGGCGTGGATGAACGGATCGAGATCGCCGTCCAGGACGCGGTCGACGTCGCCAACCGCCAGCTTGGTCCGGTGATCCTTGATCAGCCGGTAGGGCGCCAGCACGTAGCTGCGGATCTGGCTGCCGAAGTTGATGTCCAGCTTGGAAGCCTCGGCATTGCGCGCCGCTTCGCGCTTTTTTTCGAGTTCGGCCTCGTACAGGCGGGCCCGCAACTGCTTGAAAGCCGAGTCGCGGTTCTTGTGCTGGGAGCGCTCGTTCTGGCAGGTCACCACGATCCCGGAGGGGAAGTGCGTGATGCGCACCGCCGAATCGGTCATGTTGACGTGCTGCCCGCCCGCGCCCGACGACCGGAACGTGTCGATGCGGATCTCATCCGGCTTGATCTCGATCTTGATTTCGTCGTCGATTTGCGGGTAGACAAATACCGACGCGAAAGAGGTGTGCCGCCGCGCGTTGGCGTCGAACGGAGAAATGCGCACCAGGCGATGCACGCCGATTTCCGATTGCAACAACCCGTAGGCGCCGTCGCCGTTGACCTCGAAGGTAGCCGACTTGATACCCGCGCCCTCGCCCTCCAGCCGGTCCGTGATCACGGCCTGAAATCCGTTGCGCTCGGTCCAGCGGAGGTACATGCGCAGCAGCATCTCCGCCCAGTCCTGACTTTCCGTGCCCCCCGCGCCTGGGTGGATCGTCACAATGGCGCTGCGGTGGTCGTGCTCGCCGGACAGCAGCATGGCGGTTTCCAGCTTCTCCACCAGCGCGGCGAACGATTTCATCTCGCGCTCGATGTCGGCGGTGACGTTCTCGCCTTCGCGGGCCAGCTCAAACAGGGTGTCGAGGTCGTCGGTGAGCGAGGCGATCCGCCGGTCGTCCGCGACGGCTTCCTCGAGCCGCTTGCGGTCCTGCATCACCTTCTGGCTCTTTTCCGGCTGGGCCCAGAAGTCCGGCGCGGCGATCAATTGTTCAAACTGTTCGAGTTGCTTATACTTGGCGGGCGCGTCAAAGATAGCTCCGCACGGCAGAAGCCTGTTGACGGAGCGGCGCGTATTCGCGTTCGAGTTCTTCCAACGTCATGGCGGTCAAACGGGAGAGTCGTGCTCTTGGCTACAATTTTAACAGATAGCCCCGTTTGCCCACGTTCACGGCTTGCGTGGCGCCCAGGCGGAGGGAGGCGCCTTCGGCCTCGTGAATATGCCCGCAGAACAGATACCGCGGCTGGCGGTCCTCGATGAAGGCGCGGACCGCCCGGCTGCCCGCGTGGAGCCCGGGCCGGATCTGGTCAAGCGCGGTCCGAAAAGGCGGGGCGTGGCAAATCATTGCCAGCGGTTCCAACCCGCCAAACCGCGTCAGTCTCTCGGCCAGTTCTTGTTCGGAGTACTCGCCGGGGGTGTCGAACGGCGTGGGATTGGAATACCCCAGTCCGCCGAAATGGCAACCGCCCAACTCCATCGTCTTCCCGTGGAAGTCGTCCAAACCGAACCGGGCGCAAAAGGCGGCGATTTGCGCGGCCGATTCGTGGTTGCCGGGAATGACGTGGACCCGCTCGCCGAGTGGGCGCAGAATCTCGCCGCAGGCGTCCAACCCGCGCGCCCAGGACACCAGGTCGCCGGCGCAGAAGTAGTGGTCGGCGGGCGTCGCCGCCAGCCGCTGAAGGGCCTTCAGGTCGCTGTGGATGTCGGAGAAGATCAAGGCGGTCATTGCGGAACCATCTCCCCGCCGGGCGGGTGGCGGCGCGCCCGGCGCCTGGCCCCAGCTTAGCGAAAACGCCCCGGCTTCGGCGGGGCGTCCGCCGCGCGGGCGGTTTCGCGGCGCCTTGTGATACCCTCGCTGGTGTACTCTTTTCCGAAGGAGGCGAAGCGCATGAAGCGGCGGCATTTCCTTTCCCGCACGGCGGCTCTGGCCGGCGGGGTTTCCTTGCACGCGTTCCCGTATCACTTGTTTGCCGGATCCACCAAAAAGTGGGCGACCGACCGGGTGCGGTTGGGCCCCATGAAAGTGGAGCTGAGCCGACTGGCGATCGGGACCGGCACCAACGGCGTCGGCGGCAGTTCGAATCAGACGCGCAAGATGGGCATCGGCGGCATGGGCGACCTGTTCAAGGCGGCGTTTGACCAGGGCGTCACCTTTTGGGACTCCGCCGATCAGTACGGCACGCACCCGCACCTGAAAGAGGGTCTGAAGCGCGTGCCGCGCGAGAAAGTCACCATCCTGTCCAAGACGCATGCCTCCACCGAGAAGGAGATGAAGGCGGATCTAGACCGCTTCCGCCGGGAATTGGGGACGGATTACCTGGATATCCTGCTGCTCCACTGCATGATGGACAAAGACTGGCCCGAGCGCAAGAAGGGCGCCATGGAGGCCATCAGCGAAGCGCGCGAGAAAGGCATCGTGCGCACGCACGGCGTCTCCTGCCATACTCTGGACGCGCTGAAAACGGCCGCCGCGCATCCCTGGGTCCAGGTCGACCTGGCGCGCATCAATCCGGCGGGCGTGGCCATGGACGCCGACCCCAAAACCGTGGTCGGGGTGCTGCGCCAAATGAAGGCCGCGGGCAAGGGGATTATCGGCATGAAGATTTTCGGGGCGGGAAAGCTGCGTCACAAAACGGACGAGTGCCTGCAATACGCGCTCGCCCTGGATTGCGTGGACTGCTTTACGATCGGACCGGAGAGCATCGCCGAGCTCACCGAGTTGACAAAGAAGATACCCGCGGCCTCCATGCGCGGCTGACCGGGATTAGAATCAAAGGACATCACCATGTCGCGTCAAACCATATTCGTGTCGGCCGGAGTGCTGGTTCTGGCCTCGTTTGTCTTCGGCCAGGCGAAGAAGGGTTTCCCGATTCTTCAACCGCAGATGACCGTGGAAACGGGTTCGTACCGCGCGCCGCACGGCAAGATCGGCGAGAAGCCGGCGCAGCCCTGGTCCGCCACCACGATCGGCGCCGCAGTGGACGGCAAGGCCAATCCAGGCAAGGTCACGACGCTGGTGGGGGAAGTCATTGACTTTTCCTGCTACCTCCAAATCGGCAAGCATGGCGAAAAGCACCGCTCCTGCGGGCAGAAATGCGTGCAGGCGGGGCAGCCGATCGGCTTGCTGACGGCGGATGGCAACCTCTACCTGTTGATGGAAGAGGAGCACGATCCGCGCCGCGACGGGCTGACCAACTTTCGCGCCGCGGCCGCCGAGCACATGGCGCACATCATGGAAGTGAGCGGCACGCTCGCGCAGCATGCCGGGTATAAAGCGCTGTACGTGACCGGGTATCTGAAGCAGTAGCCATGACTCGCCGGATTACGGCCGGCGCGGTGGCGGCGGCCCTCGCCTTGTTCCCGCTGCTGGGGCAGCGCCCCGGTTTGGCTCCGCGCGTCCCGCTGGGCCTGGCGCCCATCGTTTGGCCCGCCGACAACCCCTACACGAAAGAGAAGGCCGAACTGGGCCGCTTGCTCTACTTCGACGCGCGGCTTTCCGCCGATGGGACCGTTTCCTGCGCCACCTGTCATGACCCGAAGCATGCGTTCTCCGACGGACAGCCGGTCTCGACCGGCATTCGCGGCCAGAAAGGAAACCGCAACGCGCCGACCGTGATCAACCGAGCCTATTCGCTCGCGCAATTCTGGGACGGACGCGCGCCGTCTCTGGAGGCGCAGGCGGTCGGTCCCATGGCGAACCCCCTCGAGATGGGCAACACGCATACGACGGTAGTCGCCACTCTCAAAGGCCTTCCCGGCTACCGCGTGCTCTTCCGGAAGGCCTTCGGAGTGGAGGACTTCTCCATCGAGCACGTGGCCAAGGCGATCGCCACTTTCGAGCGCACCGTACTCTCGGGAAATGCTCCCTACGACCGCTTTAGAGCGGGCGACAAGACCGCGCTCACCGATGCGCAAGTGCGCGGCATGCGCGTTTATTTCGACAGGGCGAAATGCGACCAGTGCCACGAGGGGGTCAATTTCACCACCAACATGTACGCCAACCTCGGCGTGGGGATGAACCAGCCCAATCCCGATCCGGGGCGCTTCGCGGTGACGCGGAATCCGCGGGACTGGGGCGCCTTCAAAACGCCCACCCTGCGCGAGATCGCTCTCACGGCCCCCTACATGCACGACGGCAGCCTGAAAACGCTCGAACAGGTCGTGGACTTCTACGATAAAGGCGGCGAACCCAACAAGAACCTGGATGAGCGCATGAAGCCCCTGAAGCTGTCGGCGCAGGAGAAAGCAGACCTGGTCGCGTTCCTCACGGCTTTGAGCGGCTCGGGCTGGCAGAACATCAAAGCTCCGGAGATCTTCCCTCAGTGAATGAGCCTTCCCGGATTCGGCGGCGGGCCTGGCTGACCGCGCCGATCCTTCTTCCTCTGCTGGCGGTTTCCGCCTGCCGGCGGCACGAAAAAAAACGGCTCGCCGTGATTCCCAAGGGACGGGCGCATGTTTTTTGGCAGTCCGTCCATGCCGGAGCGCGCAAGGCGGCGCGCGAAGCCAAGGTCGACATCATCTGGAACGGACCGGCCACGGAAACCGACCTTACCGGCCAGTTGCAGATTCTGGACGCGATGATCACGCAGCGGGTCGACGCGATTGTGCTGGCGCCCATCGACAAGACCGCCCTGGTCAATGCGGTGGAGCGGGCAGCCAAGCAGGGTATTCCGGTCGTGATTTTTGATTCCGGTCTGGATACCAACCAGTTTGTCGCGCAGGTGACGACCGACAACTACGCCGCCGGGGTCGCGGCCGCCGAGCGGATGGGCAAGATCCTGAATGGCAAGGGCCAAGTCGCGATGGTCATGGTGCAGGCCGGGGCCGCGTCCACCATGGCTCGCGAACAGGGGTTTCTGGACAAGATCCAAACGGATTTTCCGGGGATCGAGATCGTGGACAGGCGGTACGGCACGGCCGACTTCGCCAAGAGCCTGGCGGTGACCGAGAACATCCTCACCGCGCATCCGGCGCTGGATGCCCTGTTTTCCTCGAACGAGTCCACCACCGTGGGCGCGGCTCAGGCCCTCAAGGCGCGGAGCGGAAACAAAGTCCGCCTCGTCGGCTTCGACTCCAGCCAGAATCTGCTCCAGGACCTGAAGTCGGGAGTCATTGACTCGCTGGTGGTCCAGCATCCCTTCCGGATGGGATACGACTCGGTGAGGGCGGCGCTGGAGAAACTAAACGGCGGAAGTCCCGTCAAAATCCAAAACCTGTCGCCATTGGTGGTGACGCGTGAGAGACTGGGTGAACCGGAAGTCCAAGAGCGGGTTAATCCGCCCCTGTCGGAATACCTGCCGTAGTAGTCAGGCTTAGAACTGAGGCAAGGCCGAGAGAATTCTCTGGAAACGCGCCTCGAATAGGGGCGCCATCGGCGGAATTCCGGCCACCGCCACTGCGGAAAACAAACCTGCGAGCAGAACCCATTCGATCAAGTCCTGGCCTCGCTTGTCCCGCCAAATTCTTACTTGTTTGAGCCATTGGACCATAGCTGCTTCTCCTGTGCGCACCTTCAGAATAAGGGCGTCGGGAAAGACGGCGCAAGCGAAAAAGTACCCTAGTTACAGTACTTCCATGTGGCACTAGTGTACTAGGTGGTTTTTCGTAGATTGCCCTTCCGCGCTGGCGGCCAGCCACTTATGGAGTCGGATCACGCGGCGCTGTCGCCGCCGGCAGATGCCTGTAGAAACCCAGATCCTCGCCCGTCAATTGCTTGGTGGCGAACAGGATCTGTCCCGTGTGCTGGGCGAAGTGCTCCACTGCGTGGTAGACCGCCTCCAGGACGCTCACCTGGTATTTCTGGACACGGATGGATTCCGTGAGGCGTTCCGGAGGAAGCGCCCGGATGGCCGCGCAGGCTTCATCCACGGTTGCGCGCAGGCGTTCGGCCAGTTCCGCCCCGGTCATGCCGCCGCGCGCGGAAAACTCGCGGTCGCGGACACGCACGTCGGGTTTCCCGGCCACGCCGGACAGGATCCACTGGCGGACGTTGCCGGCGAGGTGAAGAACCAGGTTGCCCACTGCGTGATTGGTTTCGTGCGCGCGAAGCCAGATTTGTTCGTCGTCCAGCCGGGCGAGGCAGGCGGCGATTCTCCCGGTCAACTGTTCCAGTTTATTCACCGAGAAGCGGATGAACAGGCTGGCGGCGGTGGCGGACATGATTTCCACTATGCCACACGGCGCAGCGGCTACCCTTTCATGACGCCGAGCGGGCGCAACCGGGCCACCCGCCGCGCCAGACCAGCCTCGTGCACCACTCGCACCACCTCGTCCACGTCCTTGTAGGCCTCCGGGATCTCTTCCAGGATGCCGGCCCTGGTTTCACTGCGCACGTAGATGCCGGAGGCTTCCAGGTCGTGCAGTACCTGGCGATAGTCCTTGCCTTTCTGCGCGGCGGTCCGGCTGAGCAGGCGGCCCGCGCCATGACAGGCGGTGCCAAAGGTCTCCTCCATCGCGCCCTGCTGGCCCGCCAGCACCCAGGACGCAGTGCCCATGCTGCCGGGAATAAAGACCGGCTGGCCGGCTTCGCGATAGTCGGCGGGAATCTCCCGGTGGTGCGGGGGAAAGGCGCGGGTGGCTCCCTTCCGGTGCACCACCACGTCGCGCCTGGTTCCGCCGGCCAGGTGCGTTTCCTGCTTGGCGATATTGTGGCAGACGTCGTAGACCACCTCCGCCCGGATAGTCCGGCCGAACATCCGCTCAAGCGTTTGCCGCAGGGAGTGGGTAATGGCCTGCCGGTTGGCCCAGGCGAAGTTCGCCGCCGCGCGCATCGCGCCCAGGTAGGCTTGGCCTTCGGGCGAACGGACCGGCACGCAAGCCAGTTGGCGGTCGGGCACCGACAGCCCGTACTTCTTCATCGCCGAGCCCATTTGTTGCAGAAAGTCGGTACAGACCTGGTGGCCCAGGCCGCGCGAGCCGGAGTGAATCAACACGACCACCTGCTGCTCCTCGAGGCCGAACGCGCGGGCCGCGGGGGCGTCTTCCACCCGTTCGACATACTGGATTTCCAGGAAATGGTTGCCGCTGCCGAGGGTGCCCAGTTGCGACCGGCCGCGCTCCTTGGCGCGGGCCGAGACTGCGTCCGGGTCGGCGCCCTCCAAGGCGCCGCGCGCTTCGGAAAACTCCACATCGCGGGCGTGGCCGTAGCCCTGCTCGACCATCCAGCGCGCGCCGCGTGCCAGCACCTCGTCCAACTGCGAGGCGGTCAGCCCGATGGGCCCGTGTCCGCCCGTACCGCACGGCACCGCGCGGAACACCGCTTCGGTCAGTTCGCGGATGCGGCCGGCGATGTCCTGGCGGCGCAACGCGCAGCGCACGAGGCGTACGCCGCAATTGATGTCGAAGCCGACACCCCCCGGCGACACCACGCCATGCGAGGCGTCCATGGCGGCTACGCCGCCGATCGGGAACCCGTACCCTTGGTGGATATCCGGCATGGCCAGGCTTGGGCCGGCAATGCCCGGCAAAGCCGCCACGTTCGCCGCCTGTTGCAGCGACTGGTCGCGAGCGACCTGATCGAGGATGGCCTGGCTGGCGTAAATGACGACCTCGGTGCGCATGCCGAGGCGTTCGTCGCGCGGAATCCGCCACCGGAAATCCCCGATCGGTTCCAAACGGTGCGCCAGACTCATACGTCCAGATAGACGGCCGCTTCCCAGCCGCCGTCCGCCTCCTTTACTTCGATCTGATGATAGGTCACCGCCTTGACAATCAGCCGCCAGGATTCGCCGCGGCGCGGGCTGCCCTCGAGGGTCGCCGTGAGGCGGGTGGAGTCCAGCGTGTGGATGTGGAACGAGGCCGGCGCCAGTTCTCCCGAGTCGAACAGGTAGAGCACCTCGTTCAACCACGCCACGAGCAGCGAGGGGTAATCCTCCCCCCGCACCTCGACCGCGCGCCGCACTTCCGGCGCCGCTTGGCCGGTGGTGAACGACATCAGCGCCCGCGCGGCGTTCTCGAACAGTTCCGGCAGCGTCGCGCCCCGGACCCGAAACCCGACATCGGCGGTGTGGGCCAGCAATTCGAACTCCATCCCGCTTACAGTATGCGTCAGTCCAGCCGGATCGGGCGATCGTAGCCGGTCATTTCGAGGTAACCCACGCCGGCGGCCGAACCCCGATAGTCCACGGCCCCTTCCCAATACGTTGGCTCGTCCTCGCCACCGGCCAGTTCCTGGGCGTCGAGCACGGCGCGCGCGGTCAGATCGAGCGACAGCGCGGGCACGCGGATGCGCCATTCCACCGGATACGCCGCTTTGGAGCGTGGGCTGGTCCAGCGGCGCAAAGGCTCCAGCGAAAACTCGTCGCGGGTGAGAGGGCGGGAGCTGCCATCCGGTCCCACGTAAGTCCCCGCCGAGAACGGGTCGATGCCGCCGCCGCGCTGCCGCAACTGAAACAGCATGAGTTCGCGGTTGCCGTCCAGTTGGGCGCTGAACCAGTCCCAGCCGACTTGGTCGCTCTCGAGCTGATGGGTGAACCACTCGTGATCCATCCATGCCGCGCCAGTCACGCGCGAGACCCCCGCGTCCGTTTCGATTTGCCCGTCGACGCGGAGGCGGGAGAACGAAACGTAATGCGACGCCTTGCCGGCGCCGGCGGCTTTCTGACTGACGCCGCCGACGCCGTGGATCACGGGCGGCTTCAGCGGCGTCAACTCGAGGCGGAACCGAAAATCATCGGCGAGCGCGGTGAGAATTTGCCGTTCGCCTTCCCACACGGCCGACCAGTTGCCGTTCCAGACCCGGCGCTCGGCGAAGCTGGCCCCCGCCAGGCCGGGTCCGGCGCGGTTCAACCGCTTGTGCGAGGAAAAACGTCCCCGCCCGGCGTCGGTGAGCGCCAGGTGCGCCAGATACACCTGGTCCACTCCCCAGCTCGATTTCGCATGCCGGGGATTGCGCCGCCGGCTTTGGCGGAAGAAAACCAGCTCAAAGCCGAAACGCCCGCCGGTTGCAGCTTGGACGTTGCCGGTGTAATACCACCACTCGGTCCGGAAGTCCGGATGGGCGAAGTGATCGCGGGGGAATTCGTAACGGTACCCGGGGAGGGCGAGCCGGTAGGCGGGTTCTTCCGAGGCCCTGGCGGCGGGCGCGAGCAGCGCCGGAAGGAAGCGGCGGCGGGTCATTCGAAATCCGCCGGCGGGGCAGGGAAGTCGAGCAGCTTCCGGAGTTGCCAGCTATGCCACAGGTGCCGTCGCTCATGCGCGGCAAGCAGACGGAACGCCTGGCCCAAAGAAAGACGCAGCAGCGAGGTGACCGGCGACGCCAACTTGACCCGGCCCAGGTCCAGACCGTTCGCCTCGCGAAGACACGCGCGCACTTCGTCCTGCAAGGCGAGAAAGCCAACGAGCGTTTCGGCCGCCACCACGCGGGCCGCCGGGCGCATCGCTTTGGGGGCGAAAAACTTCCGCCGGGGAGGCGGCTCCGCCAGCCGGACGAAGTAGTCCCCCAGCCAGCCGTGGCGATACGGCCCCGCGCTCTCGAGGCCGCGCGCGCGCGCCTGGCCCATCGCCTCCCGCAGGACCGGCAGGTACAGCCGGCCAACGATGTTCAGGTGGTCCAGATGCTGTCCAATCGACCAGCGGCTGGGGTCGGGAGTCCAGTTCATCCGCGGGTCGTCAAAGCGGGCGGCCAACGCGCGGGCGTCTTCGGCCAGCCGCATGAATTGGTCGGCCAGGTCTTTCAGGTCCGGATGCAACGCAGCGGAGGGAAGGCTTGGTGCAGCCATCTTCGATTACCAGCTTGGATGCCGAAGTCGGAACGGGCGATGAACTTGATTCACCGTACCGCCCCTCGCGCTAGTGTAGTCCATCCGCAAGCAGCCCGTGTCTGCATCGCGACGCCAAACGTTCGTCGTCCCGAACTCGTTGATGGACCGGAGCCACGCGCGGCGGCAAGCGCGCCTCTGCGGCTTCAGACTGAAGCTGCCGGCCTAAAACGCCAGTAACGCACTCATCGCATGCGCCAAGTCGTCCACTTGTGGCAGGATGCTTTGCTCGAGCTGCGGGTGGTAGCCCACCCAGGTATCCTTGGCGGCCACGCGGCGGACCGGGGCGTCGAGGAGGTCAAACAGCTCATCGGCGATGCGGGCGGCGATTTCCGCGCCGTATCCCCACGAGCCGACGTCCTCGTGCGCCACCAGCACCCGGCTGGTTTTGCCCACCGATGCGGCGATCGTCTCCCAGTCGTAAGGCGCCAGGGAACGCAGGTCGAGCACTTCAATGCTGGCCGGAGCCTCTTTGCGCTCCACCTGGGTCGCCGCCAGCAGCGCCTTCTGGACCAGCGCGCCGTAGGTGACCACCGTCAGGTCGCGCCCCGGTTTCACCCGGCTGGCCTTGCCAAAGGGAATACAAAACTCCTCACCTGGGTGCGGCCAGCGATTATACGGCTCCCGGTACAGTTTCTTGTGCTCGAGGAACAAGACGGGATCGTCGCAGCGGATCGCGGTCCGCAGCAGGCCGCAGGCGTCCAGCGCGTTCGAGGGCATCACCACCCGCAAGCCGGGGATGTGGGTGAAGATCGATTCTCCGCACTGGCTGTGGTAGATGGCCCCGCCGTTCAAATATCCGCCAATGGGCACGCGGAGCACCAGCGGGCAGGCAAACCCTCCGTGGGAACGCCAGCGCAGCGTAGCCATTTCGTCGCGAATCTGCATCATGGCTGGCCAGATATAGTCGAAAAACTGGATCTCGGCCACCGGCTTCAAGCCGCGGGTCGCCATGCCGATGGCGCGTCCGGTAATGGCGGCTTCGGCCAGCGGGGTATTGAAGCAGCGCGCCGAACCGAACGCCGTCTGGAGTCCCGCGGTGACTTTGAAGACGCCGCCTTTCCCTTTTACCTGGCCGAGGTTGGCTTCGCGGCTGCAATCGGCCACGTCCTCGCCGAAGACGACGATGCGCTCGTCGCGCCGCATTTCTTCGTGGAGCGTCTGGTTGATGGCGTCGACCATGGTGCGCGGCTCGCCGCGAAACGCCGGTTCCCGCTCGAAAACGGAGCCGGTGGGGTCGACCGCAGAAGAGTACAGATGGGTGAGGTACGAATCGGGCGCGGGCGGCTCGGCGTCGAGCGCTTCGCGCGTCGCCTCCTCGACCTCCCGCTCGACCTCGTGCAGCAGGATCTGCAATCGGTGGCGGTCCAGCACGCCCTCTTCCACCAGTCGCTGGGGGTAGGTGAGCAGCGGATCGCGTTCGGCTTCCCGCGCCCGCTCCGCTTCCGTCTTGTACAGCCGCTCGTCGTCGGAGAGGGAGTGCGAATAGGGGCGGATCACGTGTGCGTGCACCAGGGCGGGTCCCCGCCCGCCGCGGCAAAAGGCCGCCGCTTCTTCCAGACCCGCCAAGGATTCCCGGAAGTCGAGACCATCCAGCTCCTTGATGAACAAATCCGGGAAGCCTGCCGCCAGGCGCGACACGCTGCCACCGGCGGTTTGATGCTCGACGGGTACGGAGATGGCATAGCCATTGTCCTGGATGAGAAACAGCACCGGCAAGCGGTTCAGACACGCGGCGTTGAGCGCCTCCCAAAACTCTCCCTCGCTGGTGGCGCCGTCGCCGGAGGACACCAGGGTGATTTCGCCGGCGCCGGGGTGGAGCCGGCGACCGGCTTCCGCGCAGCCCACGGCCTGCAAATACTGGGTGCCGGTCGGCGACGACGCCGAGACGATGTGCAGAGCCGGAGAACTCCAGTGGGAGGGCATCTGCCGCCCTCCGGAGGAAGGATCCGCCGCCGCGCCTACGGCTTGTAGCAGCATGTCGCGCGCCGTCATGCCGAGCCCCAGGCAAAGCGCCCGGTCGCGGTAATAGGGATATACCCAGTCCAAGCCCGGCCGGAGCACGCAGGCCGCGGCGGCTTGGACCGCTTCGTGCCCCGCGCCGCTGATCTGAAAAAAAATCCGGTTCTGGCGTTTCAACGCCACCTCCCGGTCGTCCAGTCTCCGAGCCAGTTGCATGATCCGGAACGCGGCGATCAGGAATTCCCGATGCGCTTCCGCCGACTGGCCGGCTTCGCGGAGATGGGGCAGGGCGGCCATCTTGACCTCCAACCCATCAGTCTACGTCACACGCGCGAAACATTCCGGCGGCGCCGCGAGCGATGGGATCACAGTCCCAGCAGACGGCGCGCGTTGCCGGACGCAATCCGGCGCTTCACCTCCGCGGGAACGTCAAGGATCTCCAGTTTCACGACCGCGGGCTCCGGATAGTGGAACGGGATGCCGGTGCCGAACACCACGCGCTCCTCGCCCAGGTTGCGCACCAACTGGCCGATCTCGTTGGTCATTTCCGCCGTCATGAGCGCGACGTCCACGACATAATTAGGGGGCAGCCCGTTGTGGGCGCGGCCCAGCAGCGAGCCGGTGTAACCCGAGCCGTTGAGCAGGGCGAACTTCGCGTCCGGGCATCTTCGCAGCAAGGCGGCAATCTCGTCGTAGTCAACGTTGGGGATGTCCACCAGCCAGCTTTGCTGGCGGCGGTCCTCGACGCGCACCGGGATGGTAATCAGCCAGCCGCGCGCGGCCGCCGCCTGGACCAGCGCGACGCACTCGGGGTCGGTGAGCCGGTATTGGTGCCAGCGGGGATAAAGCCGGACCGCGCGCATGCCGAACTCGTCGTGGCAAATGGCGAGGTCGTCCCGCCAGCCCGCGTACGCCGGGTTCAGGACGGCGCAGGGCAGCAGCCGCCCGCGATGCGGGGCGGCTTCGGCGGCCAACTCTTCGTTGCCGGCCTGCGCGTTGCGGTAGGTGATGGCCGCCGCGCTCGACACCAGCGCCTGCTCGATCTTGGCGCGGTCCATCAGACGCAGCAGCCCTGCCGCCGTGCGGTAGCGGAGCCGGCGGAACGCAAAGGGTCCGAGATAAGCGTTCAGGTCGATCATCGGGTCCCCCGCCGCGCCAGGATGCGCGCAAAGTTCTGGCCGAGGATCTTGCGCTTGTCGGCCTCGGGCAACTCCGCCCCGCGGATGCGGCCGACGCTGGCCGTCATCGACAGGTCGCAGGCGAACAATAAACGGTCCGCGCCCAGGATGCGCGCGGCCATTTCCACGACGCCCTCGTCCGCCACGCTGCCGGCGAGGTCGAGATACACGCTGGGAGCGCGCCGGAGAGCTTTGATCTGCCACTCCCAATCGCCGCCGCCGCAAATGTGCGCGCAGATCAGCATCAGCTCGGGATAGCGCGCCGCCAGGGCGGACAGGTGACTGCCGTCGCTGATGCGCGGCTGCGGGGGCGAAAGCCAGCTCGGGCGCCCGGCATGGTGCAGCAGGGGGACCCGCAGTTCCACGCACAACTCCGCCAGCGGATTCAGCACGGGTTCGTCGGCGAAGTAGGTGTTGTAGAGCTTGACGCCGATGAAGCCGCGCTGCTCGACGCAGCGGCGCACCTCGGCGGCCGCTTCGCGCACGAAGCCCGGATTGACGAAGGCGTATCCTAGGATGCGGCCCGGGAACCGCCGCATGCCGTCGGCCACCCAGTCGTTGCACTGGCGGAACACGTCGGGCGTCGCGGCGCGTTCAGCCGGGAGGATCGAACAGGCCAACTGGGCGATGCCCAGTTTATCGGCGGCGTCGACCAGCGCGCGGTCGTCTTCCGCCCAGCGCGGATTGGCGCGATGCGCCAGGTGCGAGTGGGCGTCGATCACCTCCACGCCGGCCGGCCAGGAGGGCGCCGCCGCCGCGGCGGCAGCGGCGGGCGCCGCCAGCAAGGCGCGCCGGCTGATCGAAATCGAGCGAGGCATAGCCTGATCGACCATTATCGGCCGGCGTCCCGGCGGCGGCAATCGGCTACCGCACGCCGGTCTTGACGCGGTCCATATACCGCAGCGTCGTCAAGTCGAGGCGGATGACGTCGCCGTTTTTCACAAAGGGGGGCACCTGCACCTCGACGCCATTCTCCAGCCGCGCCGGCTTCCAGGTGCTGTCCTGCTGCTGGTGCGCGGGGGGCGCGGTCTCCGCCACCTGCACCTCGACGATTCCAGGCAGGACCACGTGGACCGGCTGTCCCTCCACGAACTCCACGGTGACCTGCATCTGCGGCAGCAGAAACTCCGCCTGCGGGCCGATGAGGCCGGCGGCTAGCTCGATCTGTTCGTAGGTCAGCGGGCTCATGAAGTGAAACGCCGCGCCATCCTGATAAAGAAATTCCATGGTGGAGCGCACTACCGGGCGGTCGTCCAGTTTCAGCTCGCCGCGGAAGTTATGTTCCCGGAGCGTGGAGGTGGCCAGATTTTTGAGCCGGGCATGCGTCACGCCGCCCATCTTGCCCTGCCCCGGATGATAGTCGGCCAGCAGGACGCGATACAACTGCCCTTCGAACCGGATCACCATCCCTGCGCGAAGGTGGGACGCCAGAATCATGGACTTCTCCCGTCCGATCCATAACACGCGGTCCCGGCGGAAGAAAGCCCCCGCACGAAAAAAACCGGCCGGGCGTCCCCGTCCGGGCGGGAGCAGCGCTGGTGTCACAGTACAATGAAGGCACGGAGCGGACGAAACTGATGAAGTTACCTTTTGCCGCCATCGCGTTCGGTACCGCCGCGCTGGTTGGCGCGCAGGCAGCCCCGGCTTCCGCGAGGCCGAAGGCTGGCCCGGTCGAAATTCTCCAGTCGAGCGCGTTGAAACCCGGCATGACGGGCGTCGCCTGGACCGTATTTACCGGTTCGGAACCGGAACCGGTGCCCGTTGAAATCATCGGGCTGTGGAAGAACGCCTGGGGCCCGAAGCAGGACATCATTCTGGCCAAGATGGGCGGGAAGGCGACGCGGACCAACGTCGCCGGCGGCATGAGCGGCAGCCCGGTTTACGTGGAGGGGAAACTGATCGGCGCGGTGGCGCTGCGGCTGAGCGTGTTTTCGCCCGACGCCATCTGCGGCATCACACCGATCGAGCTGATGCTGGAGATCAACGAATTGGACGCGTCCCGCCCGGCCAACGCCCGCGTTCCGGGCGAAGCGCCGCGGCAGGCGGCGATGGCCGTGCCGGGCGACTTACTGGCCCGCGCCGTCGCGGCGGGCGCCTCGCCCGAGCTGTTGCGGACCCCCCCGCTGCTCACGCCCATCGAGACGCCCCTGGTGTTCGCCGGCTTTCATGAGCACGTCCTACGCGAGTTTGGCCCGCTGTTCCGGCAAATGGGGGTTCACGCCGTGCAGGGCGGCGCCGCCGGCGCGCTCTACACCTCCCAACCGGCCCCGGATTGGCAAAGCGCTTTGCAGCCCGGGGAGCCGATTGCCGGGGTGCTGGTCTCCGGCGACATGAGCGTCACCGGACTCGGCACGGTGACTTACAACGACGGCAAACGGGTGTTGGGTTTCGGCCACCCCTTCTTCAACCTCGGCCCGGTGGATATGCCGATGGCGAAAGGCGAAGTGCTGATGGTGCTGGCTTCCCAGTTCTCCCCCTTCAAGGTCGCCAACGCCACCGAGATCGTGGGGGCGCTGCGGCAGGACCGGCACAGCGGCATTCTGGGCGAACTGGGCGTCGAGTCGGCCATGATCCCGGTGGAGGTGAAGGTGCGTTCCCTGGCGGACACGGCCGCCGTCCGCGGCGAGAAGAGTTTCCGCTTCAATGTCTTCGTGCAGCAAAAATGGACGCCCTACCTGATGATGATTACGTTGTTCAATTCCATCTCCGGATTGAACGAATTCATGGATGAAGCCACCTACCGGTTGAGCGGGCAGGTGGAACTTGACGGGCCCGGCAATCTTTCGCTGAATACGATGCTCGCGTCCAGCGAAGTGCCCATGCCGGCGCCCATGCTGCTGGCGGGCTGGTGGGGCGACAAGTTCAACCGGCTCTTCCTCAATTCCGTCAAGACGCCGCGGCTCAAACGCGTCAACGTCACGGTCGACCTGATCCCCGAGCGGCGGGTGGCCGGCATTGAAAGCGCGTGGCTTTCCGAGAGCGACGTGCGGCCCGGCGACACGGTGAAAGTGAAGGTGTTCCTGCGGCCGTACCGCGGCGAGCGCATCGAGCGGGATTGCGAAATCCCCATCCCGGAATCCATGCCTCCGGGCGCCCACCGGATTCTGCTGAGCGACGCCGACACCCTCAACCGTCTGCCGGCGGTGGCGGGGATGAGCAACCGCTACATCGACTTGCCCGAGACGGTGTCCCTGCTCAACCAGGAGCGCAGCAATTCGCGCCTGTATATCTCCCTGGTGCGGATGGCCCCCACTGCCTATTACGACGACAAGACGATGCCCAGCCTGCCCGCGTCCGCGCTAAACATGATGCAGACCGGCCGCGCCTCCAACCGCGCCATGTTCCTGGCCGGGGAGAGCATCACCGAGCAGGCTTCCCTTCCTTTCGATTACGTCGTCTCGGGCAGTTACTCGCTGAAAGTGAACGTGCGCTGACAAGAAGGATTCATGTTCGGATTACGCAGGTGGATGGCAACGGGCGTGTGCGCGTCCGGGGTGGTGTTGTGGGCGGCGGAGACGCAGTTCTGGCAGCAATCGTCGAAAGCCGAGTTTGAGAAGGGCGTGCTGGAGCGCCTGGCGCTGCGCAGCGACGGCCGGCTGACCCTGGGGCCGGAGACCAAAGAGCTCTATGATTCTCCTGCGGCGTACCTGTGGACCGTGGCGCGCGATGCCGGCGGCAACGTGTATGCGGGCGGGGGCCCGGGCGCCAAGCTGCTCAAAGTAACGCCTGCCGGCCAGACCTCGGTCGTGAAAGAATTCGCCGAGCTCCAGATCCAGGTGATTCTGCCGGCGGCGGACGGCCGGCTGTACGTCGCGACCTCGCCCGACGGAAAGGTGTACGAGGTGCAACCCGACGGCGCCTCGCGGGTGTTCTACGCGCCGCAGACCAAGTACATCTGGGCGCTCGCACGCAACGCGAAGGGCGAACTGTTTGTCGGCACGGGGGACAAGGGCGAAGTGCACAAGGTGACCGCCGCGGGATCCGGGAGCGTGTTCTATCGCACCGGGGAGACGCACGCCCGCGCGCTGGCGATCGACCGGGAGGGCCGCCTGGTGATTGGCACGGAGCCTTCCGGCCTGGTCATCCGGGTGGAGGACGGCGGCAAGGGTTTTGTGTTGCATCAAACCACCAAGCGGGAAGTGACCGCGCTGGCGTTGGGCCCGGACGGAAGCATCTATGCCGCCGCGGTGGGGACCAAGCAGGCCGCGCCGCCCCCGGCGCCGCCCGTGGCGCCCGCTCCCGCCGCACCCGCGGCAGCGCCCGCGCCGGCGGCGCCGATGGCGGCGCGGCCTCCCACGGGCGCGCCCGCGCCCGTGGCTCCCGTTCCGGTGGCCATCACCGGCGGTTCCGAGGTCGTGCGCATCGAACCCGACGGTTACCCGCGCAAGTACTGGACCCACGCCCAAGACATCGCCTACGCGCTCGCCGTCGATGCGCAGGGGCGCGCTTGGGTGGGCACCGGAAACAAAGGAGCAGTCTACCGCCTGGATTCGGAGGCGTTGCATACTTTGATCTGGACCGCCCCGCCTACGCAGGTGACAGCGTTCGCCGTGACCGGGGATACCTTCTTCGCCGGAACCGGCAACCCCGGTAAGCTTTACCAAATCGGTCCGAAACTGGTGCGGGAAGGCACGCTCGAGAGCGACGTACTCGACGCCGAAGTTTTCTCCACCTGGGGCAGGCTGCGCTACCGAGGCCAGGGCGCGGTTGCGCTTTCCGGACGCAGCGGCAACGTCAGCCGTCCCGGGCAGACGTGGACCGACTGGTCCGCGCCGATTTCGGCTGCCGAAGGCGGCCGCCCCAACGTCGCTCCGGCGCGCTTCTTCCAGTGGAAGGCCACGCTCACCGGCGATGGCGTCACCTCGCCCGAAATCGAGTGGGTGGAACTGGCCTACCTACAAAAAAACGTAGCTCCGCTGGTGGAAGCGTTGGAGGAGACCCCCCCGAACTATCGCTTCCCGCCGGCGGCGGCGGTCCCGGCGGCGAAGACCCTGTCGCTCCCTGCCTTCGGGCAAGCGGCGCGTCCCGCCGGATCCAAGAGCGGCGCGGTGTCGTTCCCCACCATGCAGTGGGCCAAGGGATACCTGGGCGCGCGCTGGCGCGTGTCCGACCTCAACAACGACACGCTGGTCTACCGGCTGGAGATTCGGGGTGTCGCGGAGACCACCTGGAAACTGCTCAAGGAGGAAATCCACGAAGCCTATTACAGTTGGGACTCGACGGCGTTCCCGGATGGCGAGTACCGGCTGCGCCTGACCGCCAGTGACGCGCCTTCCAATCCGAAAGGCGAGGCGTTGGCCGCGCAGCGCGAAAGCGACGTGGTGTTGGTGGACAACACGCCGCCGAGCATTACGGACCTCCGCGCGCAACGAGAAGGCCAGCGGCTCCGCGTGCAGTGGAAAGCCGCCGACGCCTGGACCGTGGTGACCAAGGCGGAATATTCGCTGGACGGCGGCGAATGGACGCCGGTAGCGCCCGCGGGAGGCTTGGCGGACGCCCGCGAGGCCGGCTTCACGCTGGAGATCGCGCAGGTGAACCCGGGCGAGCATACCGTCGCCGTGCGGGTAGAAGACGAGTTCGGCAACCAGAGCACGGAAAAAGTGGTGGTCCGCTAGCGCTCTTGCGGACGGGGCCGCCCTCAGAACTTGTTCAATTCGTCCACGAGCGCCTGCAATCCGCGGCGGCGATACAGATCCGTAAGCCGCTGCTCCTCCGCGGACGGGGCCACCACGCGCAGCAGCGGGTTCAGTTCCTGGACCCGCCGTTCCGGGACCCAGACGGCGCCGTCTGCGAACTCGACCTGGCTGACAAAGCCCGTCATGGAGTGGATCGTCACGGGGCGGTCGCCTTTGAGAAACCGGAGCCGCGACGATGGGGAGGCCTCTGCGGTCGCGCCCGGCGCCAATTCCCGGCTGGCGCCCGGAATGGATGCCGCCCAGTACGAAATCCCGTTTTCATCGCGGACCAGCCAGCCGATTTCGTAGTAGCGCACCGCCTGCTGCGAACGGTTGCGGATTTCAATGCGTGGAGAACTCGCCTCGTGACCGCGCACCCGGGCCGTGCCGTCGATGGGCACCACCGGCGCGGAAGGCAGATCCAAGAAGGCAAACCGCATCACAGACTCGCCCGCCTCGCCCGCCGCCGGTCCGCGCACGACTTCCACATCCATCCGCGGACGTGCCGCCTGGCGCTCCAGGCTGGCCAGCACCACCTTCTGCAGCTCTTCGCGCCCTCTGGCGCGCAGCACTTCCTGAAAGTACTTGCGGTCGCGGGCCGCCTCCGCTTCCCACACCATCAGCGCACGCCGGGATTCGAGGCGGTTCGGTCCGTAAAACGAGAGATCGTGGAACAGCACGCCGTCCAGGCCTACGTTCACCAGCGGCCCGCCGCCATTGCCCAAGGGACGCAACAGCCGCAGGTCGATCCGCACCGGAAACGTGGCGCCCGGCGCCACGTCCAGACTGGGAACGGCCACCGAGGCGCGGCCGCCCGGCGTCACTTCCTGCGCGGCCACCAGCATCGTGACGCCCCGCACCCGCCGCGGCGAGGAGTTCTTCAAGGTCAGCGACATCCGCAGATCAATCACCATGGCACCGCCGCGCGCGGTGGCGCGGGACTGTCCCAGATCCGCCTGGACCAGCGTCACCGGCGTGTCCGGCGCGAAATCGATCTTCACAGAGCTTTGGAGATCGAGCGCCTGCGGTTGCCCCCACGCGGGAAGGCAGAGGCCGGCCGCGACCGCCAGCGCCGCCGCTGTCTTATTCATGGAAGACCACATTCTGCACCGTCACCTGGCCCGTATCTTCGTCAATGTAACGAGCCTCCACCGCGCCGTTGGCCGCCGCCCGGTAGGTCACATCCTGCGCGCCCTCATGCCGCAGCCCGAGGGCGCGCCCATCCTGTTCCAGTTGAATCAGGTGTCCGCCCGCCGAAAACACGGCGCCGTCCACGCCCTGGGCCGGCGTCCACGCCGAAGGCCCGGGCAGCCAGATGAGGCCTCCCACCACCACGAGGAACGCCGCGCAAGCCGCCGCGAGTTTCCACCGCGCCGGGAAGGCGCGCCGGGTGATTTTTGGCTCTACGCATTCTCCCGCTTCCAGCCCGACGTGAATGTTGGCCTCCATTTCCGCCGCCAGCTTCGACCAGTCGTTGAGTCGTGGAGCGCCAGCTTCCGCGAGGACCCTCCGGCATTCCCGGAACTCTGCCACGCTCCGCCGGCACTCCGGACACCCGGACACATGCCAGCGTACGTTGGCCGCGGCCAGCCAGCCTAAATCGCCGCCCGCCCACAACGCCAACTGAAGCTCGGAAGGATGACGCTTCATGAGGGCCTCCTCCGCAAATAGCGCCGGAACTTCACCCGGGCGTTGGCAATATGCGACCGCACCGTCGCCTTGGAGCAGTTCAGCAGCGCGGCCACTTCTTCCGCGGGCAACCCCTCGACGTCCCGGAGGATCAGCGCGGCGCGTTCCCGCTCGGTCAGACGGCCCAAGCCCTCCTCCAGGTAGTCCTGTTGCTCTTTCCGCAGGAGCAGTCGCTCGGGCGTGTCCCAGCTTTGCTCCGGCGCCGCTTCCAGGTCGCAATAGGAAAACCGCCCGTGCCGCCGTAGGAAATCGATCGCGGTGTTGGTGGCGATGCGGGACAGCCAGTGCGCCGCCTTCTCCTCGTCGCGGATCTGGTCTTCCCGCTGCAAGGCTTTGATGAAGGTTTCTTGCGTTAAGTCCTGCGCATCGGCCGCGTTGCCCACCATCCGGTAAATCTGCACGAAGATCCGCCGGAGGTTCTCTTGAATGAACCGGTTGCGACGCTCCAGTTCCGCGCTCGGCGCGGTTCGCGGATCGCGGACCATGTTCGAAACTCCCGGACGGGTTGCCACCAGGGCGCGCATTAGGTCTCTCGCTATGCTTGACGCCTCCCACGCCAAAACGTGGAGAGGAAAAATCCCGCCCTCATCCGCAGTATGGCAGCAATTCGAGCCGGACGCACACCTCAGCCTTGGTGGCTTGGTGGAGAAACGCTGGGACAGGCAACTCTGCCCACTCGCGTTGATCCCAGGTCCCTGATTTCGGCTTGGTGCGCCTGAGGGCAGAGCAGCCTGCCCGGTCTCTCAACTAGCGCCTGGACCGGCTCGGCAGCGCTGGCCCCCAGCCTGGGACGCACCTTACGCCGAGGCTGGCTCGCGTTCCTCCGGATTGATCCCCACCAGGCGGTGCGCCTCCAATGCCAGTTCGAATCGGTCCTTTACCCCTGTCTTTTCAAAAATATGCATCAGATGCACTTTCACCGTGCCCGTGGTGATCGACAGGCGGTCCGCAATCTGCTTATTCTTCATCCCCCGGCTGATCAGGCTGACGATCTCCTGCTCCCGGGGCGTCAGCCGGGGCATCGTCCGCCGGTTCAGGAATCCCACCACCTGATTCGAGATCGAATTCTCAATCCAGATGTTGCCCCGCCCGACCGCTCGCAGACACTCCACCAGCGACGAAACCGGCAGCGTTTTCTTCAGGATGCCGCGGGCTCCCGTCTGAAGCGCCCGGAACGACTCGACTTCCGTGAGGTGGTTGACCCACAGGACGGTTTGCGAGTGCAACGACCGCGCCCGGATCCGGGGAATCATCTCAAAGGTTGTTTTGACGCCTAAGCTTTGGTCAATCAGGACAATGCCAGGCTCGCGGGCGCCGATGTCGTCCAGGGCTTCCTGCACGTTGGGGGATTCGCCGACCAGCACGAGGTCCGGATGCGCGTCCACCACGCGCTTCAGACCTTCAATGACAATTGGCTGAGTCTCGCAAACGAAAACCGTGATGGGACTGCGCTCAGTGGGTTCCAAGTTTGCGCTCTCACCTCCCTGGTTCGACATCCTGGATGCTGTCTCGACAATCGGCAGAAGCTGGGACAGCATTACAGTACTAAGGCGAAAAAGCGCTTCCCTAAGGCAAAGCACTGAGTCGCCCGCTTAGGGTACTTAAGGTTCTAATCTCCTGTTGATCCCGTCACTCCGCGTCCTGGATTCTCGCCCGGCAGGCCGGGCAAAACTCGGCGCCTTTGGCGTCGATCCGGCTGATGTCGTGGCTGGAAGACATGACGCAACGCCAGTCGCGGCAGTGCCGGAGTCCGAAGGTGTGTCCCAGTTCGTGGAGGGCCTCCTTGAGCAGACGCTCCTGCTCGAGTTCGGCGCGAGCCGGCAGGCCGTAGAAACGTTCGCGTAACCGGTGAAGGGAAACCAGTGCGACGTCGCCGGACAACTGCGCTTCTCCGAACACGAAGGTCAGGACGGGGACGTACAGGTCGGCCGCGGTGACGCCCAGCACGCGGACTCCCGCGCTCACGGCCATGAGCGCCTCCAGAATCGCGGTGCTGTAGTATTGGTTGCGCGCCGCGTCAAAGGCGAAGCCAATGTCGAGGAGATCCTCGCGGACGTGGCACGAGACGCGAAACACCCGCGCCAAACCGGCGGCCAAACCGTCCAGTTCCGCCAGCCGGACGGCTTCGCCGGCCGGCAGCAAATGAATCGGTTTCACTTGATCCCGTAACGGCGCAGCTTGTTGTACAGCGTCGTGCGGTCGATATCGAGGATGCGCGCGGCCCGCGAGTGGTTGCCGGCGCACTCGCGGTAGACGCGCTCGATGTATTCGCGCTCGATATCCGCTAACGTCCTCCCCGCCGGGGGACTCGGCTGCTGGAACTGAAACGAGAAGTCGGCCGGCTGCAATTCCGCTCCCCGGCCGATCACCAGCGCGCGCTCGACCGCGTTTTCGAGCTCGCGGACGTTGCCCGGCCAGTCGTGGTTCAGCAGCAGGTCCATCGCGGCGGCGGAAACCCGGGGAGGCTCGCCGCGATTGGTCTGTTGGCAGATCTTCTTCAGAAAATGGTCCACCAGCAGCGGAATGTCCTCGCGGCGCTCGCGCAGGGGCGGGATCTGGATATTCACCACGTTCAGCCGGTAATACAAGTCCGGCCGGAAAGTGCCCGCCTTGACCAGGTCCGGCAGCGACTTGTTGGTGGCTGCGATGCAGCGGAAGTCCACTTTGATCGGCTGGTGGCCTCCCACCCGGACGACTTCCTTTTCCTGCAACACGCGGAGCAAATCGGTCTGCGTGCGCAGGCTGATGTCGCTGATCTCATCGAGGAACACCGTACCGCCGTCGGCGACTTCGAACTTTCCTTTCCGGCGGTATTGGGCGCCGGTGAAAGCGCCCTTTTCGTGGCCGAACAGTTCGCTTTCCAGCAGCGTCTCGGTGAGCGCGCCGCAGTGGATCACCACCATGGTGTTGAGCCGTCGCGGGCTGGCGTTATGGATCGCCCGCGCCACCACCTCCTTGCCGGTGCCGCTCTCGCCGGTGATGAGCACCGTCGCGTCACTGGGCGCGACCATACTGATCAGCTCGCTCACCTTTCTCATCCCCGGGCTGCGGCCGATCAGGTCGGTGGTGGGGAGCACTTCCGCCAGATCCTCGCGGAGCCGCTCCACCTGACGCCGGGCGCGGCGATGCTCGATGGCCTTGGCCACCAGGTGCGACAACTCGTCCGGGTCGACGGGCTTGGTGATGTAGTCGTACGCCCCCTGCTTTAACGCCTGGACCGCTGTTTCGACAGTGGCGTAACCGGTCATGATGATGATCATCAGATCCGGATCCGCTTCGTGGATCCGCCGCTGCAATTCGATCCCGTCGATGCCGGGCATTTTGATGTCCAGCAGGGCTACGTCGAATTCGGGGGTGGATTCCCCACCGGCGACCAGGTTCAACGCCTCCTGCCCGTTGGCCGCCGCGCGCACCTGGTAACCCTCCAGCGCGAACCACTTCAGGAGCGAGTCGCGAACCACCACCTCGTCGTCGACGATCAGGATGTTGCCGGATGGCTGGCTCATGCCGCGCCTCCGGCCGGCTGCAGTTCGGCGGCGTGCAAGGGCAGGACAAACCGGAACTCAGTGCCCTCGCCGGGCCGCGTATCCACCAGCACGCGGCCGCCGTGCTGCTCGATGATGCTCTTGGCGACCGCCAATCCCAGCCCGGTGCGCTGCTGCTCCTCCTTGGTGGTGAAAAAGGGCTCGAAAATCGACCCGAGCACCTCGGCAGGGATTCCGCTGCCCGTGTCTTTGACCCGGATGATCGCCTCGCCCGTGGCGGCGTCGAAGGCCGTCGCCACCCGCAACGAACCGCCCTGCGGCATGGCTTCGTAGGCATTTACCAGCAACACCAGCGTGGCTTGCTGGATCTGGCCCGGATCGCACGCCACGGGCGGAAGGTCCGCGGCGTAGTCGGTCTCCAGGGCGATGCCCTGCAATTCAAGCTGATGCCGCACCAGCGTCACCGCGCGCTGCACCAGTTCGTTCAGGTTCGACCGGTCGCGGCGGCTGGGCGCCTGCCGGGCGAACGTGAGCAGATTGCGCATAATCTCGCCGCACCGCCGGCTCTCGCGCTCGATCACCTGCAACTGCTCATCCAGCTGCGCGGCCGCCGGACCGGACACGCCGGTTTCGGCCAGTTGTTTCCGGCCCAGCCGGGCGTACGTCAGGATGCCGAACAGTGGATTGTTCACTTCGTGAGCGACCGTGGCCGCCAGTTTGCCCAGGGAAGCGTATTTCTCGCTGCCGAGCAGCACGGTCTGCGCGTGCTCCAGTTCGCGCTTCTTCTCCTCGACGTGTTCTTCCAGCGTATCGGCCCGCGCGGACAACTCCTCGAGCGCCCGCGCCAGCTCCTCCGTCATCTGGTTAAACGACTCGGCCAGGTCTCCCAGTTCGTCCTGGGAGTGTACGCGCAGGCGGTGCCCGAGGTCGCCGCCCGCCACGCGGTGGGTCCCGGTAATCAGTTCTTGGACCGGACGGTGCAGCACCACCCACACAAAAATCAGACTGATGAGCGTCATGAGCGCGACCGCGCCCGCCGTCGAATACATCAGCACTTGCTGGTGGCGGGCGATTTGCAGATCCACCGGTTGGAGGGAGAGTTGGGAGTCGATCACCCCCAGGATCTGCTGACTCGGCGGATGCGCGTGGCAGGCGCCATTGCTACAGGCGGGTTCGTTTTCAATCGGACGGATCTGCGCCAGGACCCGCTGGCCGTTCTCCTCGAAAATGCGGGTGCGGTCCGGACGGTTCAGGCGCGTGAGGGGCGCTTCCTTGGCATGGCACCCGTAGCAGGCTTCTGCGGACTTATCCACCACCTTGCCGACTTCATTGGGATCGGTGGAAAAGCTGATCCGCCCTTCTTCGTTGAAAATCCGGATCCGGACCAGTCCCGGTTCGCTGCCGATGTCCCGGATCACCTGGTACAGCGCTTCCCGGTCGTTGTGCAGCATCTGGTAGCGAGTGCTGCGCTGGATGATGTCGCCGATGCGGTCGGCGCTGGCCAGCACCAGAGACTCCGACTCGCGCTGGTGCAGCGCGATCATGGAGAAACCGAACAAGCCGAAGATCGTCACCGTGCTGGCCGCCAAGCACAATCCGAGCTTGAGCGCCAGGCTGGTGCGGATCTTCGGCTGGGTCTTGCGCATGAGCTAGGCCCGGGTCAGCAGATAATCCTCCTCCGCCTGGGCGCCGTTGCCCGCCCGGTTCTCCTCGTGCGTCTCTTCAAAGATCGGCAGGTATTGGACCGCCAGGCGGAAGATAGCAAAACCTAGCGCGATAATCGCGAGCGTTACGGCCAGTTCGGTCCACTTGGGAAGGTAGACCACCCCGGAAGCGCGCTCCATGCCCGTCACCGCGACGTTGAGCCGGTTCGTAACGAACCCGAACACCGCCATGACCGAGGCCGCATAGAGCACCGCCGGACGCCGGGTGTGGCCGCGGAAGATCAACAGGGCAGGCAGCGCCATCAGCGCGACTTCGAGAAGAAACAGGTAACTCTCGATCCGCGGCTCCCAGATCCGCCCGATCGCTCCCCGGCGGCTCAGATCCATGAATCGCAGCACCAGGTACACGGAGAGAAGTACCGCGAGGACTCGGGACATGCCGCCGAGGAGCGAGACCTCCAGTTGCCGTCCGAAGGCGCGGCTGGAATGCCAGGACTCAAAAATCGTCATGGCCAAGCCCACGCAAATCGCCGAAAGGAAGAAGAACAGCGGCAGCAAGGGCGAGTACCACAACGGATCCAGCTTGTGCGGAACGATCAGATACAAGGTTCCCAGCGAACTCTGATGGAGCGTGGACAAGACAATTCCCGCGATGATGAGCGGGACCGAGATGGCATGCAGCAGTTTCAGCGGAGCCTGGAGGTTGAATTTCTCGAGCACGACCGGCAGGAACTCGAGGAACAGCACGGTGGTGTAGAGCATGACGCACCAGGCCACTTCAAACATCACCGAGCGGGGATTCCACATCACCAGCGCGTGCCAGATCCGGTCCGGACGTCCCAGGTCGAACATCAGCGCCAGCACCACCAGCAGATAACCGAGAAAGGCCGTCAGGATCGCCGGACGGAGGATCGGACGGTATTTTTCGATATTGAAAATATGGACAACCGCCACCAGGGTGAAGCCGCCGGCAGCCAGGCCGACGCCGCAGAGCACATCGAAAGCCACCCAGATGCCCCAGGGGAACTGGTCGCTCAAGTGGGTGACCGCACCCAATCCGTGAAAAGCACGGAGATAGGTGGCATATGCCCCAGCGGCCATCAAGGCAATGAAGACCCATTTCCAGACTGGCACGCGCCTCATTGCCGCACCTCCTTCTGCCTGCCGGGCCTTCGGCCTTCGGCTTTGGCGACCGCCTCACGCCGATGGGTGATCCAGTAGATGCCGCCCATTAATACCGCGCCGGATGTGGCGATATCCGGCACGGCGGACAGCACGCTCCAGGTCAGAGGCGGCAAGGGCGACTGGGGCAAATCGGTGCGGAGGCCCAGTTCGTTGAACGGAACCGCCGACAGGAACAGCACCGAGGTTCCGCCTACCTCGCGTAATCCGTAGATGTACGGTTGGTAGTCGCCCGGACTGTCGGCGATGCGTTTTCTCGCTTCAGCAACCATCGCCTCGTAGTCCCCGGAAAGCGTGGCGTCCGCCGGGCAGACTTCAGTGCAAGCGGTTGGTTCTCCTTTCGCTTGCCGCGCGTAGCACATGTCGCACTTGCGCACCCGAGGCAGGATCTCCGACCACTCATAGGCGGGCACCTGGAAGGGACACGCCATGATGCAATACCGGCACCCGATACACTTCTTCTCGTCGTAAACCACCGGACCCAAGGCCGTCTTCTCGAAAGCACCCACCGGACAGACCGAGACGCAGGTGGGTTCCGCGCAGTGCAGGCACAGGCGGCGCTGAAAGCGCTCTCCGTGGGTTTCGATCGTCGTCAACTTCTGGGCGGAGAGTTTCTCCACCTCGGCGATCTGGTCGTTGTATGGGTTTCCCCACTTCTCCGCGCACGCCCTTTCGCATTCGCGGCAACCCACGCAGCGCGTGCTGTCGAATAAGATTGCCTTCGCCATGTCCGCTCCACTCCTCAGGTTGGTGTGCTGGACCATTTCCGCAGTTCGCCCAGCGCAAACGTGACTGCAATTCCTGCGCCATTCTCAGGCCGTCAGGAAAAACTTGGAAACCGTCTGCTTCCACTCTTCGGCAGTCTTGTCTTTCCAGAGGTCGCCCGTGGGGCGTCCGCCGTCGGCCGCTGTCGCACCGGCCAACTGAGGCTGCAACTGGTAGAATCGCTCGACGTTCTCCCGCATCCAGTCCGCCACCAGGTTGATGGGCAACAGGTTACGAAGAGTTCCTTCCTCGTCGGGGACGTGCACGGCCAACAGCCAACCCTTACCGTACGGGTCTTCGCGCAGCAGTTCGGGGTTGCGCAGCACTTCCTGGTTCACTTCCACCACTTCGCCTTCAATAGGGGAAACCATCTCGGCCCGTTCGCCGCCCCGCAGGAACGAGAACACGCGCTGACCCTGCCGGATCCATTGGCCGGGCTTCGGCAGTTCGATCCCATCGACCGCGCCGGCCAACATGGCCGCAAACTCATCGATTCCTACCCGCATCCGGTTGGGCCGCTCACGATCCAGCCAGCCATGGCCCGCGTGGTAGCGATACTTGGCGGGAACCAGAAATCCGTCTACGATTTCGCCTGCGCTTTCAGGCACTTCCTCTGTTACAGGGACCTTTGCTTCCGCCCGGTGCAGCACCCAGTCCAGCACCACGAACACCAGAAACGTAACCAATACCAAAATGACCGTCATGGCTTCTTCTTCCTTTCGGTTTCGGGGGCTCAGGCGCCCCGTCATCCGTCCTTCTATAGGACACTTGGAATGCCAAAGTGCCTGACCCAACCCGGTCTGTCAGTAAGCAATTGAAATCAAGAAGGATAACGACGAAGCCCCAGCGGCTGCGTTGAAATCCCCAGCGGTGCGATATGTTGATTACTTCAACACCAAAGAGGGCAGAATTCAACGACCACCGGTCGTCCAACCTCCTCCTTGACAAGAGACGATGTCCCGTATGTTGTTGCAAAAATGAGACTTATATTGATGGACACAAATCGCGAACCGTGAAACGGCCCGATCCCGGGTGCGCTCTGTTGGAATCGACAACAGCCCGTTGGAAATCGCAACAATTTTTCGCCCACCCGTTTCCCGCGTCCCAGCGCCCGCGAGCCGACCGGCCTGCGTGACGCCCGCCGCGTCGGTCCGTTCCTTGCTTTGGGACGCCGCCTTTAAGAACGACAGGGCTGCGGGCAAACTTGGCCTTGACTCCGTACACTGGCGCGACAATTGCAGATATGGACGCTGATCTGGAGGTATCTATGGCGATCCTGCCCAGACTTCAGGAGCTCCTGGAAGAGCAGAACGTACCCTACAGCCACACGACACATCCTCTCGCGTACACTGCCCGAGAGGTCGCCCAAGCCGAGCACCTGCGTCCCCATGAGGTGGCCAAGACCGTTGTCTTCCTCGCGGATGGCGACTACGGCTTTGCGGTCCTGCCCGCTAACTGCTTGGTGGATCTACAGGCATTGCGAGAAGCCTTGGGCGCGGCGCATGTCCGGCTAGCCACCGAGTCCGAGATTGCTCACCTTTTTCCCGACATGGAACTGGGGGCGATGCCACCCTTTGGCAATCTCTACGACATGCCGGTTTATGTCGACTCCAGTCTCGCCGACGAAGAAACGATTGCGTTCAACGCTGGAACCCACAAAGACGTGCTGCACCTGAAATTCTCCGACTTCCAAAAACTGGTCAAGCCGGTGATGATCTCGTTCTCCCGCGTGCACTGACGGAGGAACGGGGCTGACTCGACGGGGGAAAAGCCGCGTGGTACAGCGCGCTTTCCCCCAAGAAGCGGCATCCGTAGGGTGGCTCCCGCCAACATCGGGCGCCCGAGCGGGTGCGGATCGACGAAATCCGTATGAAAATTCGAAATGAAGACGCGCTGGAGTACCATGCCACGTGGCCTCCGGGCAAAGTCGCGGTTCGCCCGACGAAACCGTGTCTGACACAGCGGGATCTTAGCCTTGCCTATACCCCTGGTGTGGCGGCGCCCTGCCTGGAGATCCAACGAGACCCGGCGCTGGCCTATCGGTACACCTCGAAGGGCAACTTGGTCGCGGTGGTCTCCAATGGAACCGCCGTACTGGGGCTCGGCAACATCGGCGCCCTGGCCGGCAAACCCGTCATGGAGGGGAAGGGCGTCCTCTTCAAGAGGTTTGCCGACATCGACGTCTTTGACATTGAATTAGCCACCGAGGATCCGCGGGAGATCATCCGGGCGTGCCAACTGCTCGAGCCCACCTTCGGCGGCATCAACCTCGAAGACATCAAGGCGCCGGAATGTTTTGAGATCGAGGAAGAGCTGCGGCGGACGCTGAAGATCCCGGTGTTCCACGACGACCAGCACGGCACGGCCATCATTTCCGGGGCGGCGCTGTTGAACGCGGTCGAGATCGCCGGCAAGCGGATCGGCGAAGTGAAGGTGGTGATCAACGGCGCCGGAGCGAGCGGCATCGCCTGCGCCGAGCACTATGTCCGGCTGGGCGTGCGGCGCGAGAACATCACCATGTGCGACACCAAGGGAGTCGTCTACAAGGGCCGCGCGCAGGGAATGAACAAGTACAAGGAGCGTTTCGCCCAGGAAACGGACAAGCGGACCCTGGAAGACGCAATGCAAGGGGCCGACGTCTTCTTCGGCCTTTCGGCGGCCAACGTCGTCACGCCGGAAATGCTGCTGCGCATGGCCGAAAACCCGATCGTCTTCGCCATGGCCAACCCGGATCCGGAGATCACCTACGAGCTGGCCGTGGCCACCCGCAAAGACGTCATCATGGCCACCGGGCGGTCGGACTATCCCAACCAGGTCAACAACGTGTTGGGTTTCCCGTTCATCTTCCGCGGGGCGCTGGACGTGCGCGCCACGGCCATCAACGACGAGATGAAGCTGGCCGCCACGCGCGCCCTGGCGGCGCTGGCCAAGGAGGACGTGCCGGACCAGGTGCGGCGCATCTACGGCGTCGAGCGCATGGAGTTCGGGCGCGAGTACATCATCCCCAAGCCCTTCGATTCGCGGGTGCTGATCCGGGTGGCGGCGGCCGTGGCCGAAGCGGCAATGGCGTCGGGCGTGGCGCAGGTCCAGGTCAACATCGAGGAGTACAAGGACGCGCTGGAGCGGCGGCTGGGCAAGTCCCGCGAGGTGATGCGGGTGATGATCCACAAGGCGCAGCGAGCGCCGCGGCGGGTGGTGTTCCCGGAAGGCGAGGAGCCGAAGGTTCTGCGGGCGGCGCAGATCCTGATCGAGGAGCGCATCGCGGCGCCCATCCTGGTCGGCGACCGCAACGTCATCGGCCGCTTGATCGAGGATTTGCGCCTGCACCTGGAGGGCGCTGAGGTGGTCGACCCGCCGTCGTTCGCACGGCTGCCCGCCTACGTGGAGGCGCTCTTCGAGCTGCGCCAGCGCAAGGGCTTGACGCGCCACGAAGCCGAGCAGTCGATCCGCAACCCGAACACCTTCGGGGCCATGATGGTGCGGCTGGGGGACGCCGATGCGCTGGTGGCGGGCGTCACGCAGCACTATCCGGACACCATCCGCCCGGCGCTCCAGGTGATTCCGGTCCGCGAGGGCCTGCGCAAAGTGGCGGGCATGTACGTGCTGATTACCCAGCCGGGCCAGATCTACTTTCTGGCCGACACGACGGTCAACATCGAGCCGTCGGCGGAGGACCTGGCGGAGATCGCCATCGAGGCTGCTTACACGGCGAAGCGTTTCGACGTGGAGCCGCGCATCGCCATGCTGTCATTCTCGAATTTCGGGAGCACCCGTCACGCGCTCTCGGCCAAAGTGGCGGCCGCCACGCGGATCGTCCAGCGGCGGGCGCTGGGCCTGATGGTGGACGGCGAAATGCAAGCCGACACGGCGGTGGCGCCCGAGATCATCGAGGACACCTACCCCTTCAGCGGCCTCAAGGGCGGGGCGAACGTGCTGATCTTTCCCGATCTGGAAGCCGGCAACATCGCTTACAAGCTGCTCATGCGCATCGGCGGGTGTGAAGCGATCGGTCCGATCCTGATGGGCCTCTCCAAGCCGGTCCACGTGCTCCAGCGCGGCGCCGAGGTGAACGAGATCGTAAACATGGCGGCCATCGCCGTGGTCGAGGCGCAGGAACTGGCCGGGTTGTTCGAGGCTCTGCCGCCGCTGGCCGGTGCAGTGGAGGCGTAGCGTAAAGGCGCCCGGCTCGGTTCCGATGCGTCCGATCGGGATCATCCGCGCCGGGCGCCACACCTCCCCGGGGAGGCCCCTTCAGACCGTGGCCGCGCCCGAGGATGGGCCAGGCTTCGAAGGAAAGCGCACGGGCTGGGATCCGGCCGAACGGAAGCAGGAACCGGCGCGCTGAGAGCCGCCGCGGGATCAGTCGAGATCGAGCGATTCGAGAATGGCGTCCAGGTCCGCCGGACGCACGCGGACGAGTTCGCGCATCGCCGCCGGATCCGGACGTTCGTCGAAGGCCTGGAATAGAGCCATCTTGGCCACCGCGTAGCGTTCGTTGGAGCGCAGTTCGCGCCCGTGCCGCCGTTCCCAGAGCGAGACCGCCTCCCGGGAGACGAAGACCGAGACGGGGAACGAGGTCTTGCGGTCGGCCGAGACGTCGAAGACGTATTCGGCGCCCTGTTCACCGGCTCGCGTCAACGGCCGCTGTCCCTGGTAATAATACTGGTACACATAACCGCTGGCGGCCGAGCGCGATTTCTGCCGCCGCACGGCGGGCGCGCCGGTAAGCGGCGGGGGCGGTCTGCGGAATCGGCTCGCCAGCCAGCGGAACATCGGACCGCTACACGTACTCCCAGTTGCGCAGCCACTCGTAGCCGGGCCGAAGGTTGGCCCACATGCGGCGTCCGGCCTGGCCGAGTTCAGCTTTCTCCCTGCGGTCCAGCTTGCGGCGCTCGGCGACGGCGGCGGCTACGTTGTCGACCTGGTGCTTGTTCACCAGGCCCGGAATGGGCGCGGTGATGGCGTCGTTGCCCAGGATGTAGCGGATGGCCAGGCGCGCCTTGCGGTCGTCCTCGGCGGCGTGCGGGCTGTTGAGCGAGCTGTCGCCCGAAAACAGCGAGTTGTCGGCGAAGGGCTTGATTCCGAAGACGCCGGTCTTCTTTTCCCGGATGGCGTCGAAGATGCTGTCGCCGGGCAATTCCTTGGAACTGGCGGTGTAGGGGAACAGCACCACTTCCATCTGCTTTGTGTACTGGTTGATCATGGACCGCAGCCAGATGCGGTTGTGGCTGGAAACGCCCGTGAAGCGCGCCTTGCCCTGCTGCTTAGCCTTGTCGAGCGCCTCCACGGTGGCCTCCTCGACACGCAGCAATTCGCCGAAATCGGAGATGCCTTCCATGGGAAGCGAGATGCGCCAGAGATCGGCGTACTCGAGGCCCGCTTCCTTGAGGCTCTGCTCGTAAGCGGCGAGCAGCCGTTTGGCGTTACGGTACTCGGGATAGCGCGGCTCGCGGGTGTGCCAGGAAAAGCCGAAGTAGATCTTGCCGCGGCGGCCTTTGAGGATCTTGCTATAGGTGAGGATTTCGTGGGGCGAACAGGCATCGATGTAGTTGATGCCCATTTCCATGGCGTAGCTCAAGACCTCGTCGCGCGCTTTGAGAAACACCGGGTCCAGGATATTGCGGTCGTCTTCCTTGGAGTAACCGGCGCCCTTGAAACCGGGGATGACCGTGCCGAGACGTTTCCAGTGCCCGCCCATGCAGACGGCGGAGACCATCAGACCGGTCTGGCCGAGCGGGCGGTACTCCATCCGCGAATTGTAGTTGAGGATGCCGCTGGTGTTGGGCCTGGGAGTCGCCGCCGCGGCCGCGCTTGCAGCCAGCGCGCCGGCGGCGAATTCGCGGCGGTTCATGTTCCTGTTCACTTGCCCTCCTGGCCGGGGGATTCAGTCCATACTCTCATATTTGTACCTCAGAGTGCGGAGGGGCGCCAGAGGGAATACACGCGGGCCCCGCGAGCGGAGACACGGGCGCGCGCGTGGCGGCGGGAGGCAGGCGTGAACGCCGCTACTGCACCTTGGCTGCCAGGGCGGCGGCCAACGCTGCGCCGTCCTGGCCTTCCTTGAGATTCGCGAAACCGCCCACGTAACGGCCCTTGCGGAACACGGCCAGGCCGCCCAGGTACTTGTCGGTCGCCAGAAAGCCCTCGTCACCAATTTTCGCAGCCTGAGTCTGGCCGATGCGCGCCTTGAATTTCTCGAACACCTGCGCGGCGCTCCCAGGGCTCTCCTCGGGCAGCAGGAACGCCTTCCCGGATTCATACTGCGCCATCCAGCCGCGCCTCAGGATACGCAACCCGAGTACGCTCTCCGGCACCATGCGGATCGAGTCGGCGGCCAGGCCTTCTTTGGGGAACCAGCCGATGGCGTCGGGGAGTTCCGTGCGCCCCGGAATTTTGCTTTCCATGGCGGAGGCGAAGGCGCGCAGCACCTCGCTGTGATCCCCGGCCGGGTTGGCGGCGATCTCGACGTAGTATTTGTCCTTGGCGAAGATCAGCCGCCGCGGCACAATCTGCCCGCCCATTCCGATCTTGGCGGCGGGCTGGCGGAGATCGCGGTTGGCGGCGAAGATCCCGTAGGCCATGTCGGGACTGGCCATTTCGGAGACGTCGAAAACCAGCGTCACGCCGTCCTTCTTGCACGTGACGCCGGTCATGCGCTGAAACTGGTAAATTAGGTAGCCCTCGGCGTTGCCGTCCATGTAGTCGAACAGGTTGTCGGCGACAAAGGTGCGGACCGGCCCGTCCTGCGTCCATCCAGGGACCAAAGCGCAGCCGGGCGCCACCTCCTGCGCGCCCGACAGCGACGCGCCGGCCAGCAGCAGCGCCAGCAACCGCATCACGCGAACAACTCCCGGGCGCGCATCATCCGTTCGGCCACGCGGACGCCGTTGGGGCAGCGGATGGTGCAGCCGCCGCAATCGGCGCAGCTCGCATCGCGCAGGTCCTCGGGCAGGTCGAGAAAGCTCTCGCGTCCCAGCCGGAACTGGCCGTAGCCGTCGGCGTAGCTGACGTAGCGGATGATGTCGGAGACCGGCAGACCCTGGGCGCACTGGCCTTCGCAGGCGCCGCACATGCGGCAGTAAAGCGGCGAGATGTAGTCAAGCTGCGCCGCCAGCAGTTTTTCGTCGGCCGCGCCCCAAGGTTCCGTCATGGCGCGGAAGTCCTCGTCCAACTGGTCCACGTCGGTGATGGACGGGATGGTGGTGTCGATATTCGGATTGCGCAGCACCCACTTCAGCATGGCCACCGGGGCGCCGTCCCGCTTGAACCTGGCGTGATCCTCGGTGCCGGGCTTCATGCGCCGGAAGCCGCCCGCCATGACCTTCATGCCGACGACGCCGAGTCCGGCTTTCTTGGCCTGCTCCAGCAGGGGATCGATGCTGCTTCCCATGCTGAAGTTGTAGGAGGTGAGCAGCACGTCGAAGCCCTTCGCGATCGTGGCCGGGATGATGTCGGCGTGCCCGCTGTGGGTGCTGACGCCGTGGAAGCGGACCTTGCCGGCCTTGCTGGCGATCTGGTTGGCCTCCAGCCGCTCGTCGGTCAATTGCCCGGCGCGGCTCTTGGCGTGGACGAACCAGATGTCGACGTAATCCGTGCCGAGCCGCTTCAGCGAAGTGTCAAGATGTTCGAGCGCCTGCGCCTTGGTTTCGGCCCCGCTCTTGGTGGAAATGACGACCTTGTCGCGCTTGCCCTTGATGGCGGCGCCGACCATGCTTTCGCAGTTTCCGCCCTGGTAGCCATAGGCGGTGTCGATATAGTTGACGCCCATGTCGATGGCGCGCTCGATCACGCTGCCGTCGGAGGTGATCATGGAGCCGAAACCCACCGTGGTCACCTTCAGGCCGGTGCGGCCGAGGGTCTTGTAGCGCAGTCCGGAGTCCTTGACCCGGCCGGACTGCTGCTGGATGCCGGCCGCGGGCCGGGCGGCGGAGCCAAACGCGGCGGCTGGAAGGGCGAATCCGGCGCCGGCCAAAAAGTTGCGTCGCGAACTGGAACTCATGACACCTCCATAGCTTGGTTATAATCAGATTCGAAAGTATATTATACCGGTCCCGGCAAGCGGGCGGGGCGGGAAAGAAAAAAGGGAGCGAGCCGATGCGATCCAATTTGACGCGGCGAATCTTTTTTCAGACGGCGGCGGGAGCGGCGGCGGTCCGCGGAAGCGCGGCGCAGCAGGCGCCCGCGGAGATGGTTCACGAGCCGGTGTACCCCTACACCAGGCGCTCGACGGTGGCCGTGATCCCGGGCAAGGAGCGGCGCAAGATGGTCTACGACTCGCTCGCCGCCATCGAGCGCGACATCCTGCCCGCGCTCAAGCGCAAGAAGTATGTTCTCATCAAGCCGAACAACGTCTCCACCACGAACCAGCTGGCGGCCACCCACGCCGACACGCTGCGCGGCATCATCGACTTCGTCGCGGAACGCTCCAAGCTGCCCATCGTGATCGCGGAGTCCTCGGCCGGCGACACGCCGGTGGGCTACGAGAATTTCGGCTACGTGAAGCTGCCCAAGGAATACGCGACGCGGCAGATTTCGCTGGTGGATTTAAACACCGAAGCCAGGTACGAAGTGATGCCGCTGCTCACGCCCGACCTGCACGTGCAGCCGGTGCGGCTGGCGGCGCGGCTGCTCGACCCGGACGCCTTCGTGATCTGCGCCGCCATCCTGAAAACGCACAACACGGTGATCGCGACGCTGTCGGTGAAGAACATGACGCTCGGCGCGCCGCTGCGCAGCGCTCCCAAGGAGACACCGCGCTGGAACGACAAGCGCAAGTACCACGGGGGCGTGCGCCAGACCCACTACAACATGTACCTGACGGCGCAGAAGCTGAGGCCCTTCTGGGGCGCCACGGTCATCGACGGCTTCGAGGGCATGGAGGGAAACGGCCCGGCCTCGGGGACGCCGGTGGAATCGCGCATCGCCATCGCCTCGGCCGACTACATCGCGGCCGACCGGGTGGCGGTGGAGGCGATGAGCATCAACCCGGCGTGGCTGGGCTACCTGAACTACTGCGCACAGGTCGGCCTGGGACAGTACGATCTCGCCAAGATCGACGTGCTGGGCGCGAAGCTGGCCGACGTCAAGAAACCGTACCGCATGCACCGGGACATCGAGCGCCAGATGCAGTGGCTGGGCCCGCTGGAAGAGATTCCGCCCAAGCTGGGCTGAGTCCGTGGTGCGCGCGGGGGCGCGTCCGGCTCGCGGACCGCGGCCGGACCTGCGGAACAGAGTACCAAACTAAGGGTCGTAACATCTGCGAAATCGGGATTCCGCTCAGCGGCGCAAGGGGGCAGTTGGTACACTGAAAGAGTGTCTGATCCGAGGAATCCGCACCTAAGGGTAACTACAATGCTCAATAAACTCACGTGTCTACTCGTGCTGTTCGGGTTCGCCGGCCTCGCGCTTGGGCAGGGGTTGGAAACAACTGCCACAAAGGATGACTGGGAAGAAATCAACTTCGAATTCAATTCCTCCATCTTGAGCGACGGCTACCCGAGTCTGCTGCGCCTGGCGGAATTGCTGAACAAGAATCCCGGCTACCGGGTCCGTTTGGATGGCAACACCGACTGGGTAGGTTCGGAGCGGTACAACGAAAAACTGGGGATGGCCCGCGCCAACACCGTGCGAAGCTTCCTGATCAAGTACGGCGCGCGCCCCAGCCAGATTGAAGTAACGACCCTGGGCAAGAAGCAGCCCAAGGTGGACAACCGGACCAAGGAAGGCCGCTTCATCAACCGCCGCGTCTACATGACGGTCACCGATGAGCAGGGACGAACGGTCGGCGCCGGCGGCGTAGGCGAAGCGATCAAGGCCATGGCGGCGCCGGAGCCTCAGAAGTGCTGCGAGGACATCCTGAAGCGCTTGGACAAACTGGACGACATTCTGGCCGCACTCAAAGACCTGCGCGGTGAGAACTCGGCGCTCAAGACGGAACTGGACGACCTGCGCAAACAGCAGGACGCGCTGCGCGCCAAGCTGGACGGCATGCCGACGCCGGTGACCGCGCCGCAAGTGGTCGACATCACCAAGAGGACCGCCGCCGAGGCGATCGAGGAAGCCCGCATGAAGCGCTTCTCGCTGCTCGGGCTGAACGTGGGCGCGGACTCCGACGGTGATCTGACGTTCACCGGCCGCGGCCGCTACTTCGCGCCGTTCAAGGACAACTTCGCCATCCAGGCGCAGGGCGAATACATGTACTGGCGCGACCGGCAGGAAGGTCAGTTCGACTTCGGTCTGGTCAACCGCATCAAGAATTTCCAGGGCGGATTGTTCTCCAGCTTCAAGCACGTGAACATCCGCGAGTTCGCCCAGGGCGGCACGCTGGGACAAGCCGCGGTGACCCTGGACTACCTGTTCCCGCGCGGGCGGGTGGGCATCTTCGGCACCAAGGGTTTCATGGATGACGTGGTGGTGAACCGGCGCGCTCTCAGCCGCAACGTGTTCGACGAGACTTACCTGAAGCTGGTGGATCAGATCGGCGGCAGCACGTCGGTGGGCCTGTTCGGCAAGTCTTACGTCGAGGCGAACCTCGCCTACCTGAACACGCGCGGCGGGGACAACAAGCCGGGCGGCACCATCCGCTTCGTGCAGCCGCTCTCGGACCGCTGGGCGTTTACGCTTGAAGGCGGCTTCAACGAGACGCTCATTCGCAGTGAGAACACGGGCCGCGTGGTGGCCGGACTCCAGTTCGGCAACTTCATCCGCCCGACGGAGTTCGTGGGCTTGCCGCACGCCGTGCCGGCCGACGTGCCGCGGGTGCGCTATGAACTGCTGACGCGCCGCGTTCGCACCGGCAACGATGCGCCGATCGCCGACGCGGGCGGGGACCAGATCGGCGTTCCGGCAGGCACCATCACACTGGACGGCTCGGCTTCCTACGATCCCGACGGGGATCCGATCACCTTCCAGTGGTCGCAGGTCGCGGGTCCCGCGGTGGCGCTCAACGGCGCCAACCAGGCACGGGCGACGTTCACGGCAGCGGAAGGCCAGGTGTACGGCTTCCGGCTGCTGGTGAAGGATGACAAGGGAGCGCAGAGCCTGGCCCGGGCCAACGTCACGACGGCGTCGGCGGCGACGGTGCAGATCGTGCGCTTCTCGGCGTCGCCGGCCTCGATCCGCGTCGGGCAGACCTCCACCATCGTGTGGCAAGTGCTCAACGCCGAGGAAGTCACCATCACCAACCTGGGGCGGGTGGATCCGCGCAACGGCACCTCCTCGGTGGCGCCGGCCGAGACCACCATGTACCGCCTCACGGCGCGCAACCGCACCAGCGAGGCCAACGAAACCTTGACCATCACCGTGGAGCGGCCCGAGGTGCGCATCCTGGGCTTCCAGGCCATCCCGACC
>CALDSU010000016.1 GCA_937924525.1 uncultured Bryobacteraceae bacterium | reverse complement strand
GAGCGAGATCGCGGCGATCGAAGCTGAACTGGAAGCGCTGGCCGCGGCAGAAGCGATGCTGCAACCCGCATAAATGGAGTGCGGCGACACCTTCCTGATGCCCGCACCAGGCGGGATCGCGAAGCCTCATCTTTGGATCGTCGTCACCGAGCCGGATCCAGTCTCCAATCTCTGCGGCATCGTGAGCGTGACAACCTTGCGGAACAGCAAGGATCAGACCGTCATTCTCCGAGTTGGCGACCACCCGTTCATCCGGCACGAGTCGACTATCTTCTACGGCGACGCGATGATCGTGGATGCTCTGCGGCTTGAGAACGAGATTGCGGCTGGCTTGGCGGTTCGCCGCGAGAAGTGCCCTGCGGCGACGCTCAAGCTGGTTCAGCAGGGCGTGGGTGGATCGCCGTTCACCAGACCTAAGTTCCTGCGGTTCTGCCGTGAGCAATGGACCCGGTAGCGGCGGTCACCCCTACCCGGAATCTTGCGGCCATCAGCAGCTTCGACCTCCGGAAAATCTTCCGGAAGTGGCGGCAGGCAACTTGTGGGCACTTGCTCACAGGTTGTCCTCAGCCGCGGCAGAGCTAGACGACGGCAAGCGGCCCGATGAAAGCGTTCCTTCCTTCGCCCGCGCGTTTCTCAAGACCGCGTTGCACCTTATCCATCGCCTCCCGGATGTCCGCCTCGCTTGGATGGACGTAGCGCTTGGTCGTGTTCATGTCGGTGTGGCCAGCCAGAACGTGGAGCGTGAACGGGTCCATGTGCTTGGCCCACCGCGTGATGCGCGTGTGCCGAAAGGTGTAAAGGACAAACGGCACAATGCCCGAGGCCTTCAACGCTGCGGCGTGTTGCTTCTTCAATGTGGACCCCTCAATATGGCCGCTCTTGGTGGGAGCCGGCAGATCCCTGCTTGTCGAGTCTGCACAGAGTATGGCGAACCGGCTGGAAGCGGTCCGTTGGGACGAGAGTGCCAATGACCTCATCGAACCGCTGCGTGGGCTCAGCTATGTCAGAGGGCTGCGGGACAACAGTTACCTCACAAGCTCCGTGACCGATTCGCATCGGCTTAATAGCCCGTACATTCTTGAGAGCAAGGACCACAGGTTCCTTAGCACCTTTCAAAGCGAACTTAGGGTGCTTGAAAAGAGGCCAATCAACCGCAGCGTCTTCGCGCAAACAGGGAGGGGCCCAGAAGGGTTTTGGCCACGTGCCTTTCCCCCGTAATGAGTACACAGCCGAGACGATCACTTTGTACGTAAGCATCGACCTTTCCCAGATCCGCGGCTATGGCCTCGGTGAAGATGCAACACGCCTCTTGATCCTTCTGGCTCTGTTCAAGCTCCGATCCTTCGTAGATAGCCCCATGCGTTTGCGAACCGCGTGTTGCTTTGAGTTGCGCGACGGCGCGGATATCGCCAGCGCGAATCTCCCGACCTTCCACCTGCCGACTCGGGATGAGTTGGTAGGAACCACAGGCGCCGATGGTACATGGTCCGGTGATCTGCCCATGCTGATCCGCCATCTGGCCGTGGCGGATGACGGCGAGAAGAGTAGCACTGAAAAGATGCGGGTGACCGAGGTAACGTTTGCTGCCTAAGTGAAGCCGCCGATGATCCGTTTGCTCTTCGAATTCTCCGGTGGGACCTATCACGCGACGCCCTGGGGTCATCACGTGAACGAGGGCTTGGTGGAATGGCCTCCAAGTCCATGGCGAATCATCCGGGCGCTGCTCGCCACGGGCTACACCAAACTTGGCTGGCAAGAAGTTCCTGAGGATATGCGACGTTTAGTTGAAGCGCTTGCCGCGTGCGAGCCAACTTATCATCTGCCACCGGCCACGACTGGACACACCCGTCATTACATGCCGGTCAAGGGATGGAAGAACGGTCTTCAGAAGACTAGCATGGTGATCGATGCGTTCGTCCGGCCTTCCGGCCCGCTTGTTGTCGACTGGCCGGTGGAACTCGACGCACGTCAGCGGAACCTGTTCGAAGACCTATTGAATCGGCTTGCATATCTCGGACGTGCGGAATCCCGGATCCGGGCGTCGCTGGCGGTGGACAACGACAGCCTGCCAAGGGTTGCGGTCTCGATGCAGCGCCGTGAACCGGACGACGAACCGGTGCGGTTGCTTGCTCCCGTTTCCGCTCAGTCTTACGCTGCCTGGCGGCAGAGTTTTCCTCAAGCGCCCAGGGATCTTCTCGCTGCGTTGCAGATTGACACGAAGACTCTTCAGAACGAAAAGTGGAGCACTCCACCGGGTACGCGCGAACTTGTGTATTGGCGTCCGGCGAAAGCGTTGGCTCATGTTCTTGCACTTGGGCGAGCTGATAGCGTCGGCAGCGATTTAAACGACACCGCCCTGTTCGCACTCTCAACCGACAATAAGCGGGACGTTTTGCCGCTCATGGAGCGGGTGCTCCCAACGATGGCCCTCTTCCGGCGAGCATTGCTGAGCAGGATCGGAGACGAGCAGCAGCTCGGTGCCTGTTCGGAGTTGACCGGAAAAGACCGGGAAGGGCAGCCTCTGCGATGCGAACATAGACACGCACACTTCATCCCGCTGTCCCTCGATAATCACAACCCGAAGCGCATCGACCACGTGCTTGTGTTTGCGCCAATGGGTTTCGGACCATCCGCCGACCGCGCTCTTCGCCGCCTGCGCCGGACTTGGGCAAAAGGAATGAGCGATATCGCTGTCACGCTCATTGGGGTTGGCAAGCTACGAGAATTTCGCAGTGTCGGCCGCGATCCGGTGCCTGAGCTTGGAACGAGTAGGACCTGGGTGTCCCGGACTCCGTTCATTCCGCCGCGATTTCTTAAAGCGCGCGGAAACAACTCGATGGAAGGGCAAGTCCGGGCGGAACTACGGAGTCGCGCGCTTCCGGTCATCGTAACGCCTCCTGTGGTTGCTATGCCTTCTGAGCAGAACCCGTGGGGCAAGCAGGCGCTGTGGTTCCGGCGCTTTGCCCGAACGCGCCAAGGAAGCGGCAGTACGCCGCCAACCGGTGTGTTTCACCTAACCCTGACTTTCGACCGCCCAGTGGACGGACCCCTCTGTCTCGGTTGGGGCGCACACTTCGGGCTCGGTCTATTCGTGCCCGCTGACCAGAAATGAGTCAAATAACGGTGCCCAGATTCGCGTCCACCCTGTGCCACCGCCGGTGAGCTCAGCCTCGCCGCATGGCATTGGGTGATCCTTATGTACACAAAGGAGGCCGCGGAGATGCAAGTCGCCAAGATCGGCATCCGCGAGTTCCGGGAAAACCTGGCCACCTATCTTGAGTCCAAGACTCCGGTCGCCATCACGCGGCACGGTACGACGATCGGTGTTTACCTCCCCACCCAGCCGAAGCCCACTCAGGCAGACCGCGAAGCCCTCCGCGTGGCCGGCGAGAAGATGCAGGAACTGATCGCGGCGGCGGGAGCCAGCGCAGAGGAACTCGTCACCGATTTCAAGCGCCTCCGGAGGGAACGTCGGGCACGAAAGAGCTGACCGGGCTCGTGCCCGGCGCAAAGAGCCTGATTCGTGCGTTCCTCGGGAACAAGGTGTTTACTTTCATCCGGCAGCACGCCGAACAGATCGAGTTCTGGGCTCCTGACGCTGCGTTTGCCGAAGCACGCGAACCTCTCCCCGCGATTGTCGGCGCACGCGGCATCGCAGCGAGTCCGGCGCTGGAGCTGCTCGAGCTGGTAAGCCGGATCGTGCAGACCGTCGAGGCGATCACCTACTTCCCGGCGCCCTCGACAACCTGCTACGCGGCGCAGTCCTTTTCTTCCATGAAATAGTAACCGATCATGTGGCAGACGATCATGTGCGCGTCTTCGATGCGGCCCATATGGGGAACGGGCACCTGGATATTTAGTTGCGCCATGGGGCCCAATTTGCCGCCGTCGCGTCCGGTAAGCGCGATGGTGCGGCAACCCACGGCATTGGCGTACTCCATGGCCCGCAGCACGTTGGGGGAGTTGCCGGAACCGCTGATCGCCATGAACAGGTCGCCGGGCTCGGCGAAATTTTTCAGTTGCTCGGCGAACACCACCTCGTAGGAAACGTCATTGGCGTAGGCGGTGATGGTAGGCAACTGATCGGTGAGCGCCATGATCTTGAAGCGCGTATCCCGGTTGAAGCTGGCGCCCTTAAGGATGTCGCAGGTGAAGTGCGACGCGGAGGAAGCGCTGCCGCCGTTGCCGCAGACAAAGATGCGCCTGCCTTCCTGGCGCGCGGCGCGGAACCACTCGATCGCCTGGTGGACTTTATCCAGGTCGATGGCTTCGATCGTCTTGATCAATTCGGTCTTGTAGTGTTCGGCGTATTGCATAAAGTTCCATTCCCTTCGCTGCAAAGGGCGAGCGCTCCCCAAAGCACGGAGTCGTCCCCGAGGGCGGCGGGAACGACGTCGATGCGGGCGCGCGACCACGCGGTAATCTGCCGGCGCAATTCGGCCCGCAACGGCGCAAACAGCGCGTCGCCGGCTTTGCTGATGCCGCCGCCGATCACGATCCGGGTGGGGTTCAGCAGCATGATGGCGGCCTTCAATCCGAGCGCCAGATCCACCACGTAACGGCGCACGAAAGCGGCGTCCTGGAGCAGTGCGGGGACGGGCCGGCCGAAATCCCGTTCGAGCCAGAGTCCGCAGCACAGGCGCTCAAAACACCCGCGCGCGCCGCAAAGGCATTCCGGACCATCGGGCCGGATGGTGAGATGGCCAATCTCTCCCGCATAGGAGTCCGCGCCCCGCCAGATGCGCCCGTCGAGACAGATGCCGCCGCCGATGCCGGTCGAGAGCGTCATGTAGAAGACCGAGGCGCACCCCCGCCCCGCGCCGTAAACGGCCTCGCCGAGCGCGCCGGCATTGGCGTCGTTGTCCATGGCGGCGGGGATGTCCAACTCGCGGGTGAGGATCTCCGGCAACGGGGTGTCCTGCCAGCCGCCGACGTGAGTGGACAAGGCCACCCGCTGCGCGGGGTAGTCCACCGGGCCGCCAAAGCCGATGCCGCACCGGTCGAACGCGGCGTCACGCTGCCATTCGCGCGCCACGCCGACGATCTGCTCCACCATCCACTCCCGTCCGCCCTCGCGCTCCGTCGCCCGTGATGCGCGGCGCACCAGGCGATCGCCGTCGAAATCGGCGAGGCTGAACTTGGTCCCGCCGATGTCAACCGCGAGCGTACGCATCCAACACTTCCGCTGGGCTGGCCGTGCCCGTGCCCTTTTTCATGATCGTGATCGACGCCACCAGGTGGCCGAAGCGCACCGCCGCCTCGGGGTCTCCCGTGGCGGCCAGGGCCAGAGCGGCGCCGGCCGAGAAACTGTCGCCCGCGCCGCAAATGTCCACGGGGTTTTCCACCTGTCTGGTCTCGATGCGGCGCACGCCGGCGCGGTCGGCTAAGGTGACGCCGGCGCCGCCATGGGTCACCACCAGAAGCGGCGAGGCGGTCTGCTGGCGCAGCGCCGCGTAGTCCACATAGCCGAACAGTTGCCGGCACGCGGCGTCGGCCTCCTGTTCATTGGGCTTGGTGATCACATTCCGAAACAGATGAATCCGCTGGCGGGAATCCGCCCAGAAAATCTTTTCCAGGTACGCCGGCGCCAGATCCGCCAGCAGCGTGCGCATGGCTTCCGTTACCACGCCGCCGCGGCGCGACTCGGCCTGGTCGGAGATCAGGATGACGTCGAAATGGTCGATCTGGAGCTGGAGCGTGTCGAGCACCCGGCGCTCCACGTCGGCGGGCAGCGGCTCCGTTTGGATCCAGTCGACTCGGGGCAGGTCTTCCTGGCCCGTTTGCGCGTTGAGCAGTTTCGTGTAGGTGAAGGTCGGCATCCCGTTGACCGGAATCAGCAGGTCCGGGCGGATGCCGCGCGCCGACAGCGCCTGCCGGAGTTCGTACGCAAAGCCATCGTCGCCGGTGACGCCCAGCACATGAACGGACCCGGTTCCCAGCGCGGCCAGATTGTTGGCGACCGTTCCCCCCGCGCCGGGCGTCACCTCCGTCTTCACCACGCCGATCCGGGGAATGCCGGTTTCCCGCGACGGCTCCGCTTCCGCCGGATCGTAGGTGCACCAGCGGTCCAGGCAGATATCGCCGACCACCAGCGCCCGCAGCGAGGGCAGCCGGTCGAGGATCGCCTGAGGATTCACGCGGCCACCTCCCGCACGGCTTTGCAGAGCGCGGGGAAGGTCACCCGGTGGTCCCCGCAGAAGTAGAAGCTTTCGCCGCCATCGGCCACCGTACGCACGAGCATCGTCTTGTGCGGTCGGAAATAGTAACCGGGGTCGGTTTTGGGTAATTCGTGGTGGATATCGCCTTGAATCGGGACCAGGTCGAACACCGCGGTGGCGAAGTGGCGGATTACCCGCCCTTGCTGGTGAGCGACATTGCGCGCCATCGCCAGCGCCTTCAAGTACACTTCCGGCGCCATGATGGCCGATCCGAAACTGACCACGACGCCGCCTTCCAGCGCCTCCACCGACCGCGCAAAGATCAGGAAGTCCCGGTAGCTGGCGGCGCCGAGCGCAGCGCCGTCACAGTTGGGATGCTCATGGAGAATGTCGTAACCGATGCCCGCGTGCACCGTGGCGGGAACGGACAGCCGGTACGCCGCGGCGAACACGCTCAGGTGCTTGTAAGGGTACGCGCTGTTTTCGATATGGCGTCCCACATTCTCGCCGAGGCCAAGCTCCTCGCGCGCGGCTTCGCGGATCACTTCGTTGAGCTCGCCGGTTTCCCGCCACAGCCCGAACTCACCGGAGCGGATGTAGCGCGCCACGCTCTCGGTGGTGGCGCCAATGCGCGCCAGTTCGTAATCGTGAATGGCGCCGGCGCCGTTGGTGGCCACGTGCGTGAACCAGCCGCCTTCGAGCAGTTCGATGATATTGCTGTTCTGGCCCGCGCGCAACAGGTGCGCGCCGAGAATGAGCAGGCGGGCGGCCCCCTGGCGGCGGGCGGCGGACAGGCGCGCGGCCAGCGTAGCCAGCTCGGGGTGGGAGAATTCGGCCAAGTCCGGCGCTTGGCCGCGGGTCAGCCAGCGGTCCAGTTGGAGATCGTGAACGCGTTCGGCAAGCGGCTTGATCAGCAGGCGGGAGCGGTCGAAGAGTGGATATTTGCTGGGCATGGGAAAGGACGGGACCGGCTCAGCCCACGCGGTCCTCCAGCGCGGGGACCTCCTCTCGGTCGCCATCGGGAAACAACGCCGCCAGCAGTTCGCCGAGCGCGAGGAAGTTCGGCACGATCAGATCCGCACCCACCCCGGCGAGGCGTTTGCGCTTCCACTCGTCCACCACCAGACACTCCGGCTCGGCGGTAGCCACGCCCACCGCGACGCCGCCGACTTCCTTGACGTTCTCGATTTCCACGTACCCGTCACCAAAGCCGAGGAATTGCTCGCCGCGAAATTCCGAGGACGAGATGATGCGCTGGATGAGAATCTTCTTGGAGAAGCTCTTGTAATCGTCGAGCGCCCCGAAAACACCGCCGTCGAAGTAGCGGCTGACATCCAGCAAGTCGGCTTCCCGCCGCATGAAAGGCTGGTCGGTGCCGCTGGCCAGGTACATCTTATAGCCTCGGGCGCGGAGTTCTTCCAGCAAGGCGCGGGAACCCGGAACCAGGTACTTATCCGGCGCGCAGCGGCCCGCTTCCAGCTCGGCGAGGCGGTCGCGGATGCGGTCATGCAGCCGGCGGAGGTACTCGTGTTTGTACGCGAGAGGATCCTTGGGCGTCCCGCCGCGGCGGGAGACTTGCTCGGCCAATTCGATCATCTGGTAGATGGTCTGCTTGCCGGTCAGCCGCGCCACGAAGTCCTCCACCAGCGCCCGCAATTCGGCTTCGCTCTCGCCAGTCTTCAACTCGAGCAGGACCTCGACCATCATGGGCACCATGGTGTCCACCCAGCCGGCCCGGATCAGGGACAACGTGCCGTCAAAATCAAACACAGCCACCCGCGTGTGCCTGGCGTCGAGACCAGGTCTAAGGAGTTCGATCATGGGATGCTTTTATTGTGGCAGAAAGCGCCCCTCCCGCGCGGCGCCTCGCCTTCGGCTCTTCAGGAACCGGGGCTCCGCTCCGGCGGTTTCTTCAGCCACATCTCGTAAAGCGGCGTCAGCGTCATGACTGCGAACAACAGGCCGATGGCCGCGCCGGAGACCATCATCAGGTAGACAACATTTGGGACATACTTCGCCAGAAAGCGCGAGCCGAAGTCAACCACGAGCGCGAGAAAAGGCAACGCCACCACCACCGCCTTCACGCGCTCCGGCCAGGACGTCAGCGCGAAGATCCCGCCGAGCACCAGGAAGATGATGCTGATGGATTGCAGGTGGGTGTGCGCCACCCGCGCCCAAAGCGACACTGGCTCGCCACGGTCAATTTGGGTGACGGCCATCACTTCCTCGTACGTGGTGAGCGGCGTGAACCGCTGCAAGCCATTTGGGTTGTGACACCGGACGCAGTTTTCCGCCAGGATGGGCTGCACCACCGCGACATAGCCGGGCCGCTCCGCGCCGTCCTGGATCCAACTGAGAATCTTCTCCTTGTCGCCGGCCTTGGGAAGAAACTGCTCCATACTGCCGCCATGGATTTTGGCGGCGAGTTTGGTGTTGTCGCGCTGGCCATAGAAGGCGCGCTTCATATCGGCCGGCGTCAACCCGGGCTGGCCGTCGGTCAAATGGTAGGTCAGGTAAAGGTTGAACTCCGCCACCAGGAACCCCGCGCCCAGGACCAGCAGCGTTCCGGTGAACAGAATCTTAAAGGGCAGCGGCAGACTGCGAAGCTCGGGCAGGGACATGACCAATCCTCCTCGGTCGGCAAGCAAGCATCCGCCGCGCGACCGGCGGCCGGTGCGCGGCGCGAACGCACCCGGGTGCGCCCGTGGCTTAACTCAGGTCGGGCTTCGGTGTCCGGGCGGTGCTCTTGGGCAGTTCGGGCGGCTTGATGTAATCCGCCGGGATCTCGCCGGTCAGCGTCTTCAACCAGGCGACTATCGAGGCGACCTCGGCGTCCTTGAGGGTCTTGCCTAACTGGTGTTCGGCCATCAACCGCACCGCCTCCTCCAGGGTCGCCACCGAACCATCATGGTAATAAGGCCCGGTCTTCTCGATGTTGCGCAAGCCCGGGACCTTGAACATCAGCTTGTCGCCCTCCTGCTTGGTGACTTCAAAGCGTCCCAGATCTTTCACGTCGGGCATGGGCTTCACCACGCCCAGCTTATGGTAGGTCGCGCCGCCCACGTAAGGCCCGGCATGGCAGGTGTGACAACCCACGTCGACAAAAAGATTGAAGCCGGTTTTCTCCTCGTCGGTCAGGGCCGCGGCGTCGCCCTGGAGGAACCGGTCCCACCGCGAGGGCGTCACCAGCTTCCGCTCAAAGGCGCCGATGGCTTTGGCCATGTTGTCGTAGGTAACCGGATTTTTCTCGCCCGGGAACGCTTTCTTGAACGCTTCCACGTACTCCGGAATGGAGGTGAGGACCGTAATGACATGCTTTTCTCCGGGCATGGCCATCTCCACGGGGTTCAGCACGGGCCCCTTCGCCTGCGCTTCCACGTCCGCGGCGCGTCCGTCCCAGAACTGCACAAAGTGGCCGGCCGCGTGATAGACGGTGGGAGAATTTCGAGCGCCGCGCTGGCCCTTGTGACCAGGGGAAGTCGCTTCGTTGTCCACGCCGAAGCGATCAAGCCGGTGACAGGAGTTGCAGGAAAGGTCCTGGCCTTTCGACAACCGCGTATCGTAATACAACATGCGGCCCAGCGCGACCTTCTCCTCGGTGATCGGATTCGAGGGGGATTCCATCACGGCGGGCAAGGGTCCGAACATCGCGAGGCGCGCGGGATCGATCTCGGCTTTTTTCCCTTCCGGCGCGCAAGCCGACAGCGCCAGGATGGCGGCGCCCGCGGCGCATGCAGAGGACAGGTTTCGGAGAATCATGATTTCGGTTCCTTGTTTTCTGTTTTAGGCGTATCGGACGCGCGACGCAAGCCTCCCGCCGGGAGGCTAGCGGCCCGCGGCGGCGAGGGCTTCCGCCAGGCGCGCCAGGTCCTGTTCATTGTTGTAGAAATGCGCGGAAACGCGGAGATTTCCCTGCCGCGCGGCCACCAGTACGCCCCGCGCCTGCAGCGCCGCGACCAGGGCGGGGGCGTCCCGGCCGGGAAAGCGCGCGGTCACGATGGGGGAGTCCGAGAGCACCTCCGCTCCGGCATCGCGCAGCACGCGGCGGACTCCCGCGGCCAGCTCCAGCACGCGCCTCTCAATCGCTTCCGGCCCGAGTTCCAGGAACATCTCGACGGAAGCGCCCATGGCGTAAATCAGCGGGAAGGCCAACATCGCGCCTTCGTATTTCTCGGCAGCCTCGGCGAAGACCGGGGCGCCGTGATGCAGGCTTTCCGGCCGGCGCCAGTCGCCGTGACTGCGCCAGCCCACGACGGCCGGTTCGAGGCGCGCCCGCAGCGCCGGGGCAACGTACATAAAACCCGCGCCGTTGGGGGCCAGCAGCCACTTATAGCCATGCACCGCGAAAAGGTCCGGCTGCACGCGGGAAACGTCGAAACGCAAGGCGCCCACGCTCTGGGTGCCATCCAGGTAGAACAGCACTCCTTTCCGCCGCAGATACGCGCCAATTTCTTCGACCGGCGGCCGGAACCCGGTGGAGTAGCTGAGGGTGCTCATCAACACAACCCGCGTCTGCTCGGCCACGGCGTCGTAGAAGCCGGCCATCGGCGTCTCCACGAACTCCACGCCGCGGGCGCGCAGCACCTCGGGCAGGTAGTAATGGTTCGGGAACTCGTGCTCGAGCGTCACAATCCGATCGCCCCGACGCCAGTCGAGGCCACGCAGCAGCAGCGAAAGCGCCGTGGAGGCGTTCGGAATGAAGGCGATGTCCTCCGCCTCGCAATGAATCAGCCGGGCGATGGAGGCGCGGATCGCATCCGCATCGTCGAACCAGTCCATGAAATCGGCGCAGGCCAGGGCGTCGCGCCGGGCGAAGTGCGCGTCCACGGCGGCCACCGCGCGGCGCGGCATCTGCCCATAGGTGGCGGAGTTAAGAAACGTCCACGCCCGCAGCGCGGGAAACTCCTCGCGAACCTTTTGCCAATCAACCATGGATGCGGCCCCGCACGTGCGCGGCCGCGTCCGCGACCAGCACGTCCACCGACTGCCGGGTCCGCCGCTCGGTGACTTCCACCATTCCCTGGGGCAGCTTCTTGCCTACCGTGACGCGGTAGGGAATGCCGATCAGGTCGGCGTCCTTGAATTTCACGCCGGGCCGTTCGTCCCGGTCGTCCAGCAGCGCGTCCAGCCCCAACTCGCGGCACCGGCGGTAAATCGCCTCCGCCGCCGACAGCTGGGCGGGCTCGGCGGCATTGACCGGCGTCACCACCACCTCGAACGGCGCGATCGAAGGCGGCAGCATCATGCCATCCTTGTCGTGATGCTGCTCCACCGCAGCGCTGAGCACACGCTCAATGCCGATCCCGTAGGAGCCCATGATGGGCGTCACTTCGTGACCTTCGGCATTCAGGACCCGCAGGCCCATCGACTCGGAGTACTTGTATCCGAGTTTGAAGATATGGCCGATTTCGATGGTCTTGCGAATCTCCAGCGGCTGATCCGAATCCAGGCACCAGTCGCCGGCGGCGACTTGGCGCAAATCTGCGAACGCGCACGCGAAATCCTCCTCGGGCGTCACGTGACGCAGGTGATAATCGTCTTCGTTCGCGCCGCAGATCATGTTCCGGCGGCCTCGGAGCGCGAGGTCCGCGAGCACGGGCATGTTCGTGATTCCCACCGGACCCAGCGAGCCGGCGTCCGCGCCGAACCACTCGCGAATCTCCGCCGGATGCGCGGGGCGGACGTCCGCCGCCCCCAGGACCGTCACCAGCTTCGTCTCGCTCAGCTGATGATCGCCGCGCAACAGCACCAGCACCGGCTTCCCATCAGCCACCATCACCAAGCTCTTGATTTGCGCAGTTTCCGGCAGGCCGGTAAAGGCGGCGACCTCCGCGATGGTCTTGCGGCCGGGCGTGGGAAACTTCTCGGGCGCGCGGTCGCCTTCCGGGTCCGGCGCCAGCGGGAGCGTGGGACGTGAGACCGCTTTTTCGAGATTCGCCTGATAGCTGCCGTCGGCGCTGACGGCCACGAAGTCTTCCCCGGCCTCCGAGGCCACCATGAACTCATGCGACTGGCTGCCGCCCATCGCGCCAGAGTGCGCCTCCACCGCCAGGTACTGCAACCCGGCGCGGCTGAAGATGCGGCAATAGGCGTCGTAGTGGTTCTGATAGGCCAAGTCCAGGCCCGCAGCGTCCATGTCGAACGAGTACGAATCCTTCATCAGAAACTGGCGCACCCGCAACAGCCCCGACTTCGGCCGCGGCTCGTCGCGGAACTTGGTCTGAATCTGATACCAAAGCTGCGGCAACTGCTTGTAGCTGCGCAATTCGCCGCGGGCGATGAACGTCATCACCTCCTCATGAGTCATACCCAGGCACAGATCGCGGTCAAACCGGTCCTTGAGGCGGAACATGTTCTGCCCCATGACGTCCCAGCGGCCCGACTCCTGCCAGATCTCGGCCGGGTGCAGAGCCGCCAGCAGCATCTCCTGTCCGCCGATGGCGTCCATCTCCTCGCGCACGATGCCGATCACCTTGTTCAGCGAGCGCTGCGCCAGAAACAGGTAGTTGTACAGTCCGGCGGAAAGCTGCCGGATATAGCCCGCGCGCAACAACAACTGGTGGCTGACGACTTCCGCTTCCGCGGGATTCTCGCGCAGGGTGGGGATGAAGAGCTTACTCCAACGCATGATGAGGGGGGCAAAGACAGTACTGTATCACGCGGTCCGGCGTGCGTTCAGCGGCCAGGCCGATAGCGGGTTGAAAGCCGCGGCGGCGGCGCGGTCGCGTGGCCGCGTTCAGATTTCGTGCACGGTCTCGAAACCGAACAGGCGGCCCATCCGCTCCATGGTTCGCACGTGATCGCCGTCGAAGACTACCTGGTGTAAGCCCGGCCCGTAGTTGCGCAGCCAGCGCTCTGCGTCGGCGACGCGCGTGCGAATCGGGCGCCGGCATCCCCGGTCACTGTCGACCACGCCCGTGACCTCCGCCGTCGAAACCAGCATTTGTTTCGGCCCGGCAAACCGCGCCACCGTCACGGTCCGGTCCGAGGGCATCAGCGCCTGCAACACGGCGCCCTCCTTGGTCTCGAGGTGATCGCGAATGATGTACGGGGAGGCAGGCGCGTCGAAGCCCAGCAGGCGCGTGGCCGAGACGCGGTGCGCGTGGATCACTTCCTTGCGGCTGGCGTCGAACACCGGGTCCGAAACAAAGCCCGGCGCTCCGGCGTAGGAGGTCGCCAGCATTTGCGTCATGGTGGAGGCCAGGTCCCCCTCGCACACCCCGTACAGTCCCGCGTCGTTCAGCTTGGAAAAGGCGATGCAGGGATAGCCGGGCAGCGTGTTCTTCAGCGCAAGGTAGAAGCGCAGCCCGTTCAGGATTTCCTCCGGTCTCGGCTCCACGACGCGCGGCGCACCCTGGACGAAGGCGTCGCGGAACTCATTGCCGGTGACGAACTGGAACTTGGCGCCAAAGGCTTCGGCGAAGGCCGGGGTGGTCTCCAGTATGCCCTGGGGATTCGCGGCGCCAATCAACCCCTTGCGGTGTTTGAGGTGATGAGCCGTCTTGAACATGGGCAGGTACGGATCCAGGTCGCCATAGCTGCTGCTGCGGCGCGGACAAATAGGCCTTCGCCACCGTGGCCGGCTGGTTTCAGGACATCGACCGCAGTTCCTCGTCGAGCCTGGCGAACGAGGTCAGGGGCAAGCCGCACAACGCCAGCCCGAACTGGCGGCGGCTCCACCAGGCAAGATCAGGCATGGATCACTCCTTCCGGACCGGCCTCCCGGCCCGATTCGCCTGCGTGATAGGAGCGCCATCCGCGAGGGGGAAGCGTCCGCCGCACCGGGCGCCGGTGTTGTTCAATAGGGAGGCGGGCATGTCCGGAGTTCCTGGTGGTTCCCTGTCCTGGCGGCGCGACGCGCTGATCGTCGCCGCGTTTGTGCTGCTGATCCGCCTGCCGTTTCTCGCGCATCCGGTGCAGGGCGACGAGCTTTACTATCTGGCCGGCGCGCAGCACGCCCAGATCGATCCGCTGCATCCGACGCACACGCGCTACGTGTTTCTCGGCGACTGGGTCGATATGCGGGGGCATCCGCACCCGCCGTTGAATTCCTGGCTGCTGGGCGCGCTGCTGGCGTGGCGGGGCGACGTCGAGGAGATTCCGTTTCATGCCGCCTACCTGGCGCTGTCGCTGATGGCGGCGCTGGCGATGTACGCGCTGGCCCGCCGATTCGCGCCGCATCCGCTGTGGGCGGCGCTCTTGTTCTGCTCGATCATCCCTTTCGTGGTCAACGGCGCTTCCCTGGAATCCGATTTGCCGCTGGTGGCCTTCTGGACCGCGGCCGTGGCGCTCTACGTTTGGGAGGCGCACTGGGCGCTGACCGCGCTCGCCTTGGCGCTGGCGGCGCTCACCGCCTTCCAGGCCGTGCTGCTCACGCCGATTCTGGCTGTTTATGCGTGGCTGTTCCGCCGCCGCAGTCCGGCAGCGTGGTTGCTGGTCCTAACGCCGCCGGCGGCGCTGGCGGCCTGGCAGCTTTTTGAACTGCTCTCGCGCGGAACGTTGCCTCTGGCCGTCTTGCAGGGGCATTTCCAGAAGTACGGATTTCAGGGGCTGACCAACAAGCTGCGCAACGCCGCGGCGCTCACCGTGCATGCCTGTTGGATCGTCCCGCCGTTCCTTCCGCTGGCGGCGGCCTGGAAGTGGCGGGGACGCGACCGGGAAGCGCTCTTTCTGGGCGCGTGGGCGGCGTTGTTCTTCGCCGGCGCGCTGGTGATGTTCTTCTCGGGATCGGCGCGCTACCTGTGGCCGATGGCCGCGCCGGTTTGCCTGCTGGTGGGCCGGCTTCCCGTTCCCTGGCTGGCGGCAGGCGTCGCCCTGCAGCTCGCGCTGAGTCTCGGCCTCGCCTGGGTCAACCTCGAACACTGGAGCGCCTACCGCAACTTTGCCGAATCGTTGCGCGAGCATGCCGAAACCCGCCGGGTCTGGATCAACGGAGAGTGGGGGCTGCGTTTTTATCTGGAGGCGCTGGGCGGCCTGCCCCTGGTGCATGGCCAAGCGGTGCGCCCGGGAGAAATCGTCGTCACCAGTGAACTGGGATATCCGGCTTCGTTCACGACCGGCGGGGGATCCTTGACGCCGCTGGCCCGGCTGGAAATCCGCCCGGCGCTTCCGCTGCGGCTGATCGGGTTGGAATCGCGATCGGCCTATTCGACCTATCGGAACGGCTACTGGCCGTTCGACGTCGCGGGGGGAGTCATCGACCGGGTCCGCGCGGAATTGGTGATCGAGCGCGAACCGGTCCGCGAGTGGCTGCCGATGAACGCTCCCGACGCCGCCGGGCACCTGGTGAGCGGCATCGACCGCCTGGAAGAGGACCGCTACCGCTGGATGATGCGCCGCGGCGTGCTGCTGCTGCGCAATCCCACCGTTCCCAAACCGGTCCGCGTCCAGCTCTACCTACCCGCGGAAGCGGCGGCCCGGGAACTCACGATTGCAGTGGATGGGCGGGTGATCGAGCGCCGGGCGCTGGCCGGTCCGGGCGCGCATACGCTGGAGACCGCACCGGTCCGCGGCGACGGGACGACGGTCACGCTCGCGCTGGAGGTGGACCGGACCTTCACCTCGCCGGGCGACCGCCGCGAACTCGGGATCGTGCTGGCGGAAGCCGGTTTCCGGTAGCTCCTGGACCCGGGCGGCCGGGCGCTCGATACCGAAGGGCGGCCCGGTGCGCCCTGCGCGTCAAGGGTGGTGCGGCGTCGCAAGTGCGGCGCACGCGGCTGGTCTATAGCCTAGCGCCGCTTGCGGCCGGCGGCCGGCGCGCCGCCGAGCGTACGGTCGATGGCCTCCAACACCACGGGCGCCATCACGCGATAGCCCTGCGCATTAGGGTGGAGCCCGTCGTCGGCGTAATCCCGGCGGAGCATGCCGCCTCCGTCCACCAGCGGCGTGTAGTAATCCACGTAGGTGAATCCCCGGCTGGCGCAGAACGCTTTGATCCAGTCGTTCAGCTCGCGAATGCGCGCGGGCGGCCGGGACCCCGTGCGCGCGTAACCGGGATTGGCGTCTTTATGATAGTCGCTGACGGGCAGAAGGGAGGCCAGAAGCACGCGAATGCGATGCTTCTCGGCCAGGTCGGCGATCATCGTCAGGTTGTTGCGGATGACGGTCTGGTCGACGCCGCGGGCCAGATCATTGGTTCCGGCGAGCACCACCACCGCTTGCGGCTGGAGGTCGAGGACGTCCGCCTTCATGCGGCCCAGCATCTGGCCCGTGATCTGCCCGCTGATGCCGCGGTTCACAAAGTCACGGCCGGGAAAATATTCATGGAGCCGCCAGGCATCGGTAATGGAATCGCCCAGAAACACCACGCGGCGCTGATTCGGGGCCGGGCGGCCCAGGCGCTCGTTGTCTTCGCGGTACCGGGCGAGGTTGTCGCGGTCCGCGCCCCGAAGCTGGGTTTCCGTCGCGTCCAGCAACGCCCGAAAATGAGTATCGATGCGATCGACCGCCTCGCGGTACTCGGCGAACTGGCGGCGGGCGGCTTCGGGGAAGGGGTAGGGCTTGGGCACGGTTTCCGCCAGCGCCAGGTACGCGCGCAGTTGCGAGAGCAGCGTGTAGGTGGCGCCGGGACCGCTGGCGTTCTCCCGCTGGAGCAGCAGGAGAGTCTGGCGCGCGTCCTCGAGCACGGGGGCGGCGGCCCGGGCCAGGCCCGGCACCACGGCGGAGGTGGACTCAATCAGGTGCGTCGCACGTTCAAACAGCGCGAGCGCTTCCGGCGCCGGCAGGCGCGCCGGGGGTTGAGCGGCCAGGGGCAACGTCAGGGCGGCCGCCAGGACAAACCGGGCGATTCTCATGTCTCGTATTTCTCCAACTGAGCCGTGATGGTGCCGATGTGGAATTGCAGGCGGATCTGCACCTGCACAGGCAAGCGGCGTCCGTCGTCGGTGATCCAGATGAACACGCGGCCGGAGCGCTTGTAGAGCACGTCGTTAAACAGGAACGCTTCGTAGCGCACCGTGGCGAATTCACCCGCGGGAGTTTTCAACGTCTCCTTCTGCTGGGCCTCCAGACGGGCCATCACCGCTTTCTTGCCATCGCTGACGGGCAGTTCCGTGGCCTGCCCGACCGGGAGATGCAGGCCGCGCAAACGGTAGAGCGCGCCAATGACATCCATCACGCAAGGCGGCGTCTCGATTTGTTTGGCCAGCACGGTGGCGTCGCGCACGGTGTCGCGTTCCAAGTAATCGGCGGTAGCCGAAGACCGCTCGAAGGTGACGCGGGTTTCCCGCCGGCGGCGTCCTTCCTCGGCCGTTAAAAAGGTGGAGGCCGTGCACAGCGCGTCATCGGCGTGGGCCGCGTACCGGTTATTCACCCGATAGAGCGCGCTGACCAGTCCGGCCGATTGGATCAAAAGCTGGGTGTCGACGCCGTGCGGGCCCGACGTCCAATCGAGACGGGCTGATCCGGCCGTGAACAGCCGCCACTCGATCGCGTAGTGCAAGTGCTCCCGCTCGGGAAAACGCGGGCGCGGCTCGTCCCCGGCGACGGGCCCGCCGCTCAACAGGCACAGCAGGGCCGCCAAGCGGTTACGCCACAAGTGCATGACCTCCCCGAGTTTCCCACATTTTCACCGGACGCTGACGCGCTCGGCGGTCGGGAAGTCGCGCGGCACGGGAATCGTCACTTGGCCGGAGGCTGCCCACTCCGCGCCGCGCTGCAACGTGACGATGAAGCCGACGCAGCGCATGGCTTCCAGGTCATGGCCCAGGGTCGTATGGAACACGCGCCCCTTGCCGAAAGCGACGGTGAACAGCATCGGTTCGTGTTCGCCGCTGCCACGGGTGGAGGGATCGGAAAACGCGGTGGCCAGCAAGGTGAGGTTGCGGGCGGGACCCCGCAAGCGGTCGTAAAGTTCGTCCTTGGCGTGCATCCAGGTTTCCGGCAGACCGCGGGTCACGGGATGCTGGCGGTCTCGCACCGTGATGAGAAACTCGTGGCGGGCGCCATGGCTGCCCCCGCGCCCGGGCGAGGAATCGAGGAGAATCTTGCCATCCCGCAACCGAAGGTAAGGTCCGGCGCGCTCATCCCGGTTCCCCCAGCCGCCCAAGGCGATCATCTCGTTGTATTCCGGCCATTCAGGGAAGGCGTTGTCCGCGGCATGATAGACGACGAAGCCGCCTCCTCCCCGCACGTAGGCGGTGAAGGCTTCCTGTACCGGGCGAGGCCAGGGCTCGCCGTTGTAGTTGCTGATCACGACCTGATAACGGGGAAAATCCGGACGGAACGAGGAAAAATCTCCGCCCTGGGGCGGCGTCGTCACGACAGCCACCTGGAACAATCCCGTTTCCTCCAGCAGGCGCCGGAGCACGGGAGTGGTTTCTTGCCAGGCGTGGTTGTTTTGGCCGTCGATGATCAGAGCGCGGTAGGGTGGCGCCGGCAGCGCGGCGGCCGCGCAGCAGAGCAGCATTGCAAAAAAACGTGCCATGTCGAGAACTCTTTCGGCAGCGGCCCGCAGAGCCGCGCCTTCCCTCTTAGTGTGGCGTCCCCGGCGCAAACTGGCAACCCGGCGAGCGTCTCGAGGCCACAACGCCCCGCGCGGCGCGCAACCGGCGGCCGGCCGGGGCTATGCGGCGTCGTTCTGGTTACGCTGGCCCTGCGGCGCGCCCCAACTTGCTGTGCCGCCGGCCGTAAAAGAAAAACAGCACCTGCCCGATGCCCAGCCAGACCAGGAGGCGCATCCAGTTGTCCCAACCCAGCGAGTACATCATGGCGAAGTTCCAGATGATGCCCATCACCGGAATCAGCGGCACCAGCGGCGTCTTGAACGGGCGGGGCTGGTTTGGATTCGTTTTGCGCATCACCAGGATGCCCGCGCACACAATCACGAACGCGAACAGCGTTCCGATGCTGGTCATGTGCCCCACCACCGAGATCGGCAGGAATCCTGAGAAGGGGATCACAAACAGGCAGAACAGCAGGTTGGACCGCCAAGGGGTCCGCCACTTGGGATGGATATCGGAAAAGACCTTGGGGACCAGCCCGTCACGGGACATGGAGAAGAAAACGCGGCTTTGCCCCAGCAGCATCACCAGGATCACCGAGGTGAAGCCGGCGATGATGCCGAACTTTACGGCCAGTTTCAGCCAGCCGAACGGGGTCTTGTCAATCGCCACCGCCACGGGGGCGGCCACACCCAGTTGCTCGTAATGCACCATGCCCGTCAGCACCACCGAGAACAACACATACAAGATGGTGCAAATCGCCAGCGATCCCAGAATCCCGATCGGCATGTCGCGCTGCGGATTCTTGGCCTCCTGCGCCGCCGTCGAGACCGCATCAAAGCCGATGTAGGCGAAAAAGATGGTGCCCGCGCCGGCCATGACGCCGCTCAAGCCGAACTTACCGAATTCGCCCGTATTTTCCGGCAGGAAAGGAGTGTAATTGGCCCGCTCGATGTAGAGCCATCCGAGGCCGATGAACACCAGCACCACGGCGACTTTGATCACCACGATGACGCTGTTGACCCGCGCCGACTCCTGAATGCCAATCATCAGCAGCAGCGAGATCACGATGATGATGAAGATCGCCGGCAGGTTCACAATCCCTTGCAGCACGGTGCCATCCGGCAGCTTGACCGGTTCGAAGGGACCGGCGGCGAACTGGGGCGGAATGTGGATGCCAAAGTCCGCCAGCACGGAAACCACGTAGGCCGACCAACTGATGGAAACCGTGGCCGCGCCGACGGCATACTCGAGCACCAAGTCCCAGCCGATGATCCAGGCCAGCCATTCTCCCATTGTGGTGTAAGCGTACGTGTAGGCGCTCCCCGCCACCGGGATCATGCAGGCGAACTCGCTATAACAGAATCCGGCGAATGCGCAGCCGATGGCGGCCACCAGCATGGATACGGCAATGGCCGGACCGGCGTGCTGCGCCGCGGCGACTCCGGTCAGCGAGAACAGTCCCGCGCCAATGATGGCGCCAATTCCTAGCGCGATCAGGGAATTGGCGGTTAACGTGCGCTTTAGGGTGACGTGCCCCTCGTCGCCCGCCGCCAAATGGATCGGCTTCCTCCGGAAAAGACTCATCCTTCTTCCTCTCGTCTCCGCCACAGCAGATACACGGGCGCCCCAAGCAGCACAATCAGCAGTCCGGGCCAGGTGTACGACGGTTTGTAGCGAAGCAACAGAATCTCAAGGGCGGCCGCCAGCGCCAAGTAGAGCGCCGGGATCAAGGGATAGCCAAACGCCCGGTACGGCCGCTCCATCGCCGGCCTGGTTCGCCGCAGGACGAAAAGGCCGCCAATGGTCAACATATAGAACAATAAGACTGCAAAGATAACATAATCGAGCAAGTCGCTGTAGCGCCCGCTCAGCGTCAGCAGGCAGGTCCAGACGCACTGAATCCAAAGCGCGAACACCGGGGCGTGCGACACCGGGTCCAGGCGGCCGGCACGCCGGAAAAACAGGTTGTCGAGCGCCATGGCGTAATATAAACGGGCGCCCGCCAGCAGGATGCCATTGGCGCACCCGAAGGTGGAAATCATGATCGCCGCCGCCATCCATTGCCCCGCCGCGCCGCCGAACATCTGCTCGGCGGCCGCGGCCGCCACCCGGTCTTCCGGAGCATGTTGGATTTGCTCCAAGGGCAGGACCGCCAGATAGACCAGGTTGCTCGCCACATAGAGCAGGCAGACGACGCCGACGCCCAGACCCAGCGACAGCGGCAGGTTGCGGCGCGGATTGCGGGTCTCCCCCGCGGTGTAGGTGACGTTGTTCCAGGCGTCGGCGGAGAAGAGGGCGCCCACCATCGCCACGCCCACCACGCGCCCGGTGGTCCAGGACCAATCCGCTCCTTCCCAGAAACCGCCGAAGTTGATTCGCTCCGCCTCCGGGTTGCGGCCGACCAACACGCCGCTGAGCACCAATCCCAGCAACGCGGCCGTCTTGGCGAAGGTGAAGGCGTTCTGTACGGCGGCCCCGGTGCGAATGCCTCGCGAATTGATCCAGGTGAGCAGAATCACGACCGCGATCGCCAGCGCCTGCTGCGTGCTGATGCCGAAGCGTCCCGCCCCCGCCAGCCGCGTTTCCGCCGAAATCCAGGGGAAGAACACGCCCGTGTACTTGGCGAACGCCACCGCTACCGCCGCCACGGTTCCGGTTTGGATGACGAGAAACGCCGTCCAGCCGAACAGGAAAGCCGCGAAGGGTCCGAAAGCCTCTCGGAGGTAGACGTATTGGCCGCCGGCGTGAGGCATGGCCGCCGCCAGTTCGCCGTAGCTCAGAGCCGCCATCAGCGTCAGCAGCGAGGCCGCCGCCCAAACCACCATGAGGAGTCCCGGGGACTGCACCTGCCGGGCGATGTCGGCGGAAACAATAAAGATGCCCGAGCCGATCATCGAGCCCATGACCAGGGTGGTGGCGTCGACCAGCCCCAGGCCCTTTACGAGGCCGACTGTGTCTCCCGCGCGAGTTGCCGCCATGCCTTCATCCGTTCTTTGATTTCGTCCGCCGCCGCCCCGGCAGGCAGCAGGCCGCTGATGATCGCCACCGAGGCGGCGCCCGCCTGCCACACCGCGGGCGCGCTTTGCCGCGTGATGCCGCCGATGGCCACCAGCGGATGGGGCGCCAGGTGGCGCCACGCGCGCAGCCCTTCGACGCCGACCACCGGATCGGGCTGCGGTTTGGAGTGCGTCGGGAAGATCGGTCCCAACGCCACGTAGTCCACCGGCTCCTGCCCCGCCTGCGCCAGTTGGCGCGCCGTGTGGGTCGAGAGCCCGAGCACCGCGCGGCCAATCAACTTCCGCGCCAAGGCCGGCAGCAGGTCCGTCTGACCGACGTGCAGACCGGCCTCCAGCAGCGCCGCGTAATCGCCCCGGTCGTTGATCACCAGCGCGCACTCCGCCTCGCGGCAGAGGTCCCGCACCCAGGCCGCCAGGGCGAAAATTTCGCGGGTCCACTGCTGCTTATGGCGGAATTGCAGGATACGCGCGCCCCCCGCCACCAGCGCCTCGGCCGCCTCCCGCAAGGAGCACGCGCAGCGCGCGGCGGCTTCCGTGTCCAGAATCGGATACACCGGGGGAAGAATCATCGGCAGGCTCGGCTGAGTCCTGCCATGATAACGCGTTTCCGGCGCATCCGACGACGCGGCCAGCCTGCACGGCTACAGCGGCGCCAGGAACTCCGCGTCGAACACCACCCCCAGAAACGCCAGACACATTTCGTCCTCGGTTCCTTCTCCCCACCGCACGGGCTTCAACGGGCGATGCGGATTATGCGGGTTGTTCTCCGAGTTGTCATAGCGCGCCGTCACCCGGATCGTCGAGAGCAGCCGCAGCCGCACCGGTTCGGTGAACGTATAGAAGCCCTGCCAGTTGAAGTCCCACCGGTCGATGTAAATGAGCGGCCGCACCTGGCCGCCCGGCTCAATCACCTCCACCTTGATCTCCTTGCCGAGCAGGTGCATGTGCGGGGCGACGGTGATGGCGTGGCCCGTCAGAAAGGGAAAGACGACCTGCTGGGCGCGCACTTCGTAGTTGTCGGCGCCCGGCGGGATTTCAAATCGCGTGTTCACGATCGGAATCTGCACCAGGCGCTTGGCGACGCTTTCCCGATCCGCGAACCACAGACCCATTCGCGTCTGATCGGTTTCCTCGCGCCCCTGGGGGTAATAATGCACCTGCATGACGATTCGCGCGTTGCGGGGCAGCAGCATGGCGATCCCGTCCGGCAGCGGCTGCGCGCGGACGCCGGGCGCCCATCCTCCCAAGCCGCTGCCGATGCCGAGCGGAATCAGCGGACCGCCGAAGCAGTTGTAGCCGGGCTCGGGATCGCGCGCGTCCAACCGTTCGCTCGCGCCGGTCTCGTCGATAAAGAACAGCACATGGTGGACAATCGCCGGGTTGCCGGGCAGCGCCTGCACCGCGCGGACATACTTGGTCTCGCCCAGCCCCACCGGCAGCACGAAGCAGCGGTAGGTGTCCTTCGCTTCCGGGGGTGGCGTGTACTCCGGCGCGGTCAGGACCAGATCCGGTTCGCCGAGGTGCCAGGGGCTGTCCGCGTCCGGCGGCGCGGGGGGCAGATCGGCTGGATCGCCTTCGGGCGATCCGGCGCGAATCCAGGCCAGCAGCGTCTCTCGCTCTTCCGCGGTCAGACCGAAATTGTCGCGGAATTCGCCGAAGCCCTCCACCGGCTTCCACGGCGGCATCCTGCGCTCTTCCACCACGCGCGCAATGTCCTCGGCGTACGCGCTCACCTGGCGGAAATTGGTCAGGGGAAAGGGCGCAATGCCTCCGGCGCGATGGCAACGGGCACACTTCTCCCGCACGATGGGCGCGACGTCCTTCGAGTATGTCTGCGCGCTCAACGCGCCCGCCAACGCCAACAGCCATAACGAGTGGAACAGTTTCATCAAGCCGCTCCTGTCGCGAAGTTTTCTTATTTTAGCGGTTAGGCTAGCCGCGCTGGAGAGTCACGATGGCCTGGGCTTCCGCCGCGCGTTCCTCGCCAACCGGGCCGACCCGTTCGGCGGTCTTGAACTTCACCGACACCTGCTCCCGAGCCAGGCCCAGCGTGTCCGCCAGCGCCTGCCGGATCGCCTCGCGGAAGTCTTTGAGCTTAGGGCGCTCAAGGATGACGGTGGCATCCACATTCACCACCCGGTAACCCGCCTGCGCGACCAGGTCGCGCGCATGCGCGAGGAAGCGCCGGCTGTCGGCGTCCTTCCACCGCGGATCGGTGTCCGGAAAATGCAAGCCGATGTCGCCCAGCGCCGCCGCCCCCAACAGCGCGTCCGTGATTGCGTGGGACAGGATGTCGGCATCGGAATGTCCGTCGAGTCCCCGCGCGGCGGGAATGGCAACGCCCCCCAGGATCAGCGGCCGTCCCGCGGTCAGCCGGTGCACATCCCAGCCAAGCCCGGTGCGGATCTCGCTCACGGCTGCTCCTGCCCGGCCTGTTCGGTCTGCAGGAAGAGCCGCGCCAGTGCGAGGTCACCGGGTTTGGTGATCTTGATATTGCGGTCCGTACCCGCCACCACGCTGACCTCGACCTCGTCCAGGCGTTCCACCAGACTCGCCTCGTCGGTGCCGATAAATCCGTCGGCGCGCGCCGCCGCGAACGCGCGGCACAGCAGATCGTACCGGAACACCTGCGGCGTCTGGGCCAGCACCAGATGATCGCGGGGAATCGTGGCGCGGATCGCGATGCGGTTCTCCGGGCGCGGTTCGACCTGTTTGACGGTGTCCACGGGCACGATGCCCACGATCGCCGCGCCGCTGCGCGCCGCCTCCGCGAACACCGCCTCCATGGTCGGCCGGTCAATGAAGGGGCGCACCGCATCGTGCACGGCGACCAGGTCCACCCCGGGATCCACGTGGGCCAGCGCCCGGTCCACCGAGTCCTGGCGCGCGTCGCCGCCTTCCACCACCTTCACCGGCTTGGCCAGGTGCGCGCCGTCGGCGACGCCCTGCGTCCACTCCACATCCTCCGGGCGGACCGCCACCAGGATCTCCGCCACCGCCTCACATTCGGCGAACTTGCGCGCGGTGTATAGAAAGAGCGGGACGCCGTCCAGCGGCAAAAATTGTTTCCGGCTCCCCGCGCCCGCGGCGCTCCGCGCCATGCGGGTGCCGAGCCCCGCCGCGGGGAGAATCACCGAAACCTTCATCACGATTCCACCGCGGTCTGTTCCGGCTTGCGCGGCGGGCGCTCGTGCTTGTCCGCTTGCGGCGCGCCGTGCATGCGCTCGTCGTACCGGCCGAAAATCATCTTGCCCGCCGTGGTTTGCAGCACGCTGGTGACCGTTATGTCAATCGTCTTCGAGATCAGCTTCCGCGCGTTATCCACCACCACCATCGTGCCGTCGTCCAGGTAAGCCACGCCCTGGTTATACTCCTTGCCTTCCTTCAGGATGAAAACGCGCATCGTCTCGCCGGGCAGGACCACCGGCTTCAGCGAGTTGGCCAGTTCGTTGATGTTCAGCACCGGCACGCCGTGCAGTTGCGCCACCTTATTCAGATTGAAATCGTTCGTCACGATCTTGCAGTCGTACGCCTTGGCCAGTTCGATCAGCTTCATGTCGACATCCCGGATGGCCGGGAAGTCGTCCTCGACGATCTGCACGGTGAGATTCACCATCTTCTGGAGCCGTTGGAGGATGTCGAGGCCGCGCCGGCCGCGGTTGCGCTTCATCGAATCCGCCGAATCGGCCACCAATTGCAGCTCGCGCAGGACAAACTGGGGAATTACGAGGACGCCGTCCAAAAATCCGGTTTCGGCGACATCCGCGATCCGGCCGTCGATAATGACGCTGGTATCCAGAATTTTGAAGGATTTCTTGGCGGATTTTTCGCCGCCGAAAACCCCGCCCAGTGCGGCCAGGTTAAGCAGGTCGCCCTTGCTGGCGCCCACTACCAGGCCGACGTACATCATCCACAGCAGGAGGACGATTTGCAGAAAATGGACGGTCGGGGAACCTTCCGGGCCCCCGCGGCTGATGACCAGCGACATCAGGAAGGCCCCGAAGATGCCCAGCACTGAGCCAAACGCGGCGCCGATCAGCCGCTTCAGGCTGATCTTCTGCACGCGCATCTCAAAGAGAATGATGATCAGCCCAAGGACCAGTCCGCCCCCCACCGCCACGGCGCGATGCACGCCAAAAGGCTGCAATAGATACGCGCAAACCGCCAGGAGGAGAATGAAGGCGCTACGAATGATGATGAGGTCGGCCACTTCCCACCTCCGAAGAATCCGGCCGGTTTCGAACCCGGGCGGTCGTAACCGGCTTACGTACCAGCCCTGGCGGAGGATTCCGCGGCCAAGTCCGGACCGGGCTACTGCGCAGCCGTTTGCCCACTTAGTATAACACCGGCCTGCGCGGCGGCCATGGCCGGACGGTCCGGACCGCGTCTGGCGCCCGCGGCGCCCCGCAAGACCGGCTTCAGGCGGCGGCCGGCCGGCGCTTGAGAGCCGCCGGGCTTTCCTTCTATACTAAAGGCCAGCGATTATGCCGGAAACCACCACGACTCAGTTTGAATTTCAAGCGGAAATTCGGCAACTGCTCGACATCCTGGTGCACTCGCTCTACACTCACCGCGAAGTCTTCCTGCGGGAGCTGATCTCGAACGCCTCGGACGCGCTCGACAAACTGCGCTTCGAGACCACCCGCGGCGCGCAGGTCGCCGACCCGGGCCGCGAACTGGAGATCCGCATCGATCCCGACAAGGAGCGCAAGACTCTCACCCTCAGCGATACCGGCATCGGGATGACGCGCGATGAGGTCATTCAAAATATCGGCACCATCGCCCGTTCGGGCTCCGCCGAATTCCTCAAGCGCGCCGCCGAGGCGGGCGGCGCGGGCGACGCCGGCAGCATCATCGGCAAGTTCGGAGTCGGATTCTACTCGGTGTTCATGGCGGCGCGGGAGGTGATTCTCCAGACCCGCTCGGCGACGCCGGGCGAAGCGCCCGTCGAATGGCGCTCGGAGGGTCTTGGCGTCTACGAGATCGGTCCCGGTCCAGAGGATCTGCCGCGCGGCACGCGGATTGAACTCCGCCTCCGCGACGAGGCCGCCGAGTTTCTGGAGCCTCACCGGCTCCGCACCATCATCCAAAAGCATTCCAACTTCATCTCTTTCCCCATCTATGTGGCCGGGGATCGGGTCAACACGGTTCCCGCGCTCTGGCGCGAACCGAAATTCAAGGTAAAGAAAGAACAATATGAGGAGTTTTACCGGTTCTTGACCCACGAAACCGAGGCTCCTTTCGAGACGCTCCACCAGTCCGTGGACGCGCCGGTGCAGTTCTACAGCCTGCTGTTCATTCCCGCGGAGGCCGAGGATCCGTTCGCCTGGCGGCAAGACGACTGGGGGCTGGACCTCTACGTGCGCCGGGTGCTGATCCAGCACCGCAACAAGGATCTCGTCCCCGAGTATCTCGGCTTCCTGCGGGGCGTCGTCGACTCGGAAGACCTGCCGCTCAACATCTCCCGCGAGACGCTGCAACAGAACACCCTGCTCGTGCGCATCGGCCAAACGGTCACCAAGAACGTCCTTGCCGCCCTCAGCAAGATGGCGCAGGACGAACCGGCGCGCTACGCCACCTTCTGGAAGACGCACGGACGCCGGTTCAAGCTGGGCTACCAGGACTGGCCCAACCGCGAGGCCTGGGCGGACTTGCTGCGGTTCCATTCGTCGCACCACGTCGAAGCCGAGGGACTCACCTCGCTGGCCGAGTACATCGCGCGCGCCAAGCCCGAACAGAAAGAGATCTACTATGCGTCCGGTCCGAGCCGGGAGGCGCTGCGCGCCAACCCGCACCTGGATCCGTTCCGGGCGCGGGGCATCGAGGTGCTGTACCTGCTCGAACCGGTGGACGAGTTCGCGCTCGAAGCGCTGGGGCGGTACCGCGACTATGCGCTCCGGTCCGCCGAGCACGCCGACCCCAAGGCGCTGGAAAAGTTTCACGCCGAGCCGGCGCGCGAAAAGCTCCCGCCCCTGCCCGCCGAAGACCGGACGAAGATGGAGGAACTCCGCGGCCGCCTGCGGGAAATTCTCGGCGAGCGCGTAACCGACGTGCGCCTGTCGGCCCGCCTGCACGAAAGTCCCTGCTGCCTGGTGAACCCCGACGGCATGATGACTTCCTCCATGCAAAAGGTGCTGCAAGTCCTGAACAAGGACGCCTCGATTCCGAAGAAAGTCTTCGAGTTCAACCCGGACCACCGGATTTTCCGCAACCTGCTCGAAGTCTACAAGCGGGACGCGGCCGATCCCTACCTCGCGCTGGCGGTCGAGCAATTGTATGAAGGCGCGCTGCTGATGGATGGCTACCTCCGCGACCCGCACGAGATGGTGGGACGCATGCAGGAACTGATCGGCAAGTCCGGCGAGTGGTATCTGGCCGTCCGGCGCTGACTTCGCTACACTGGCGGCGAGCGGCCGCGCAGCGTCGCGCTCGCCCTTTCACTATGCCTCCACTATTCGCCGGCACGGGCCGGTGTGACATCACGCCGGCGCCCGGCACGCCCCAGGGCGGCTGGGGCGCCCAAACTCACCAGCGCGGAATCGGGGCGGACTTGTCCTTTTTTGCGACCGCGCTCGCCTTATCGGACGGCGCACTGACGCTGGCGATCGTGGACGCCGATTCCATCGGCTTCGACCTGGAATGGACGAACCGCATCCTGGACGCGATTGTCCAGCTTACGGGTTTGCCGCGGGAGCGCGTGCGCTTCTCCTGCTCGCACACCCACTCCGGACCCAACACCTTCCGCCTGGCCACCATCAGCGAAGGCAGGGACATGGCGGAGAGTTACCTGGAAAGCCTGCCCCACCGGATCGCCGGAGCAGCCTGGCAGGCGTTGCAGAACCTGCGGCCGGTTCGGGTGGCGGCGGGAGAAGGGCGCTGCGAAGTAAACGTCAATCGGCGTTTTGTCACGCCGGAAGGGGAACGCGCCGTAGGCCGCAACTGGGGAGGCATCACCGATCCCACGGTCCGCGTGGTCCGCTTCGACAACCTGGACGAAACGCCGGTGGCCACGCTGGTGCACTACGCCTGCCACCCCACTACCATCGCCTGGCAGAACCGCTCTTTCACTCCTGACTACCCGGGTCCGCTCCGCCAGACGGTCGAACAGAACCTGGGCGGGACCTGCCTCTTCCTGCAAGGACCCACCGCCAACCTGACTCCGCGCCGCGGTTTCACCGGCGACCTGCGCGTCTACCGCGCGCTCGGCCGCGCCCTCGGCCTGGAAGCGGCGCGGGTGGCGCACCTGCTGGAAACGCTGCCGCGCCGGGAGAAATATCTGGGGGTGCAGCAGTCCGGCGCGGCGATCGCGCTGTACGAGGATGAACCGGTCGAGCCGGACCCGCCCGCGCTGCGCATGATCACCCGCGACATTTCGCTGCCCCTGCGGACTTTCGACCCGCCGGAACCGCTCGAGGCCGAAGCGGCGCGCCTGCGCGCCGAGCTCGAGCGCCTGCGCGCCAGCGGAACCGAAGCGGAAATCCGGGAGGCTACCGCCCGCGCCACCCAAGCGGGTTGGGCCGCCGGCGCCGCGCGGGCCTATTACGGCAAGCAGAAACTTCCCTGGCAAATGCAGGGCATCCGGATTGGCGATGTCGCCCTGTTGTCCGTGCAGGGTGAGCCATTCGTCGAAATCGGCTTGCGCATCGTGGCGGCTTCGCCCTTCGCGCACACGCTGTTTTCCGGCTATTCGAACGGCGCGTTCGGCTACATCGCCACCCGGGAAGCCTGGCACGAAGGCGGCTACGAAGTGCGCGGCGGAAGTCCTTTTTCCGCCGACGCCGCCGACGTGGTGGTGGAGGAAGGCTTGCGCCTGCTGGGCGAACTGGCTGCCTGAAAGACTATGCAACCTCGCATCGTGGTGCTGGATGGATATTCGCTGAATCCCGGCGACCTGAGTTGGGATGCCCTGCGCGCGCTGGGCGAGGTGACGGTGCACGACCGCACGCCGCCCGATCAGGTGGCGGGGCGCCTGCAAGGCGCGGAGGTCGCGTTCACCAACAAGACCCCCATCGGGGCGCGCGAGTTTGCCGCGCTTCCCGCGCTCCGCTATGTCGGCGTGCTGGCCACCGGCTACAACATCGTGGACGTGGCGGCCGCCAAGGCGCACGGCGTCGTGGTGACGAACATCCCCACCTACGGGACGAACTCGGTGGCGCAGCACGCGTTCGCGCTCATCCTGGAATTGTGCCACCGCACGGCCGAGCACGCCGCCTTTTCCCGCTCCGGCGACTGGTCGCGCCACCCGGATTGGAGCGGCTACCAGGGCCGGCTGATTGAGCTGGCCGGGCTGACGCTCGGCATCATTGGTTTTGGCCGCATCGGACGCCGCACTGCCGAAATCGGCGCGGCGTTCGGGATGCGCGTCCTTGCCCAGGACGCCATCCAGACCGCCCCGCCCGCCTCTCTCCCGCACTTCCGTTGGGCGGACCTGGAAACGCTGCTGCGCGAGTCCGACTTTGTCTCCCTGCATTGCCCGCTGACCCCGGACACGCAAGGGCTGATCAACCGGGAACGGCTCGGGTGGATGAAGCCCAGCGCGTTTCTGATCAATACCTCGCGCGGCCCGCTGATCGTCGATCAGGACCTGGCCGACGCGCTCAACCAGGGCCGCATCGCCGGCGCGGGACTGGACGTGTTGAGCGCCGAACCACCTCCCGCCGGCCATCCCCTGCTCACCGCGCGCCATTGCCTGGTGACGCCGCACATGGCCTGGGCGACCTTCGCCGCACGGCAGCGCCTGATGGATCTGGCGGTTGGCAACCTGCGGGCGTTTCTGGAGGGACATCCAGAGAACGTCGTCAACCCGTGACCGGCCGTGTGGCCGCCCGGGTCCCCACATCATTCCCGGCGCCGGCGGGCGGCACGGCCAACAAGAGGATCCACCAAATCGGCATGCTCGGATTGTGTGGCGAAAGTGGCTTGTTTTCCATAGACAAGAAGCGCCGCCGCAGGGCGTGGCGGCAAATGGCAGGACCTGCCATCAATTGGCGAAAGGCAGCCTGGGAGCCGGGCTTCCGCGCCCAGCTGTTGCGGGGACGCTCCGCAAGGAGTCATGGCGGGCGAACTTGGTTTCCGCGCATAATGAGGGAGAAAGCAGCCAGCGAAAGAGCCTGTCGGCGCGCCCGCCTGCTGAGGTCTGGCCGGCAGCGAGGGCGATTTCAAGGAGACGAATCAATGGATAGAAGACAGTTCCTGGCGGCTTCCGCCGCCGCACCGATGGCGCTCGCCGCCAACCGGCCGATCGGCGCCAACGACACCGTGCGCGTAGCCGTACTGGGCGTCCATGGCCGGGGCCGGAGCCACTATGAAGGCTTTCAGCCGCTCGAGAACGTCGAGGTGACGGCGTTCGTGGATCCCGACCTGGAGGTTGCCAACAAGCGGGCCCGCGAGTTCGAGAGCAAGTACGGTAGGCGCGTCAAGGTGGTCCAGGACATGAGGCGGGTGTTCGACGACAAGGACATCGACGTGGTCAGCATCGCCACCCCGAATCACTGGCACGCGCTGGCGACGATTTGGGCCTGCCAGGCAGGCAAGGACGTCTATGTCGAGAAACCGGGCACGCACTCGCTGGCCGAGGGCCGCAGCATGATCGCCGCGGCGCACAAATACAAACGCATCGTGCAGCACGGCGTGCAACTGCGCAGTTCGGAAGCGATCCAGGAAGCGGTGCAGAAACTGCGGGAGGGCGTGATTGGCGACGTTTACATGGGCCGGGCGACGATCTTCAAGTGGCGTCCCAGGTTGCCGGATTTCCCCAACGAAGATCCGCCCGCGACGCTGGACTACAACCTGTGGGTCGGCCCGGGTAAGTGGCGCCCGTATTCGAAGGATCACGTGCACTACAACTGGCACTGGACCTGGGATTTCGGCAACGGCGAGATCGGCAACCAGGGCGTGCACGAAACGGACATGTTGCAGTGGGGCCTCGGCGTGCAGTTTCCCACCAGGGTGGCGGCGATGGGCGGGAAGTACCTGTGGCGCGACCGCCGCGAGACGCCGGAGGTGATGACCGCGCTGTGCGAGTTTGAGCGGGAGAAAAAGTACGCCGAGATCGCCGTGCGCTTCTGGTGCACCAACACCGAAGCCGACGACACCACCAACGGCAACCTGTTCTACGGGTCGGAAGGGTACCTGGCGATTCATGGCTACACGAGATACTCGGTGTTTCTGGGCCAGAAGCGGACTCCGGGCCCCACGGGATCGGCGCCCACCAGGCATTTCGAGAATTTCATCAAGGCGGTCCGCAGCCGCAAAGTGGAAGATCAGAACGGCCCGGTGGAGACCGCGCACTATTCCTCAGGACTGGCCCATATCGCCAACGTGGCCTTCCGCCGGGGCAGCATGCTCCAGTTCGATCCGGACAGCGAAACGTTTGTCGGCGACGCGGAAGCGAACGCCATGCTGAGTTGCCGGTACCGCGAAGGCTTTGCCGTCCCGCCGCCGGACAAGGTATAGCCCTTCGGCGAAGGGCCATGGTTTGTCCGCTGTCGCACCGCTGCGCTAAAATCGGCGGATGTCGCCGAGGGCGCGCGGCAAAGGCGGCGCACAGGGCGTGGCGCTCTCGGGCAGAGGCGCGGCCTCGCCCGCCAGGCCGGTCGGGAGGGGAAGCGCCGCCGCGGGCGGAACCGCAAGCATGACAACCGCCACCATTGCGAAATCCCAGGAGTTTCGTGAGCAGTTCGCCCGTCGGGTGCTGGTGGCCGACGGGGCGATGGGCACGATGCTCTACAGCCGGGGCGTGTTCATCAACCGGTGTTTCGACGAGCTCAACGTGGCGCAGCCCGACCTGGTGCGCAACGTCCACTGCGAATACGTCCGGGCGGGCGCCGAGATCCTGGAGACCAACACGTTCGGCGCGAACCGGATGCGCCTGGGCGCGTTCGGCATTGCCGAGAAGTTGCGCGCGATCAACGAAAGCGGCGTGCGGTTGGCTCGCGAGGCGGCGGGCGATGTTGCCTACGTAGCCGGGGCGGTCGGTCCGCTGGGCGCGCACATCGAGCCGCTGGGCCCGATTTCGTTCGCCGAGGCGCGCGCCTGCTTCCGCGAGCAGATTGACCTGTTGATCGCGGCCGGCGTCGATCTGCTGATTCTGGAAACCTTCCAGAATCTCGACGAGCTTCGTGAAGCGGTGTTTGCCGCGCGGGAGGCGGCCGGCCCGAACCTCGTGGTGGTGGCCTGCGTGACAGTGGACGACAGCGGCGGGCTGCGCGGGACGGCGCCGGAGCACTTCACGCGCTTGCTCGACGAGTGGCCCGTGGATGCGGCGGGCCTGAACTGTTCCGTGGGCCCGAAGGTGGCCCTGGAAACCATCGAGAAGATGCGCGCTTTCACCCGCAAGCCGTTGTGCGCGATGCCGAACGCGGGGTTGCCGGTGCGCGTGGAAGGGCGCAGCCTGTATTTGTGTTCACCGGAATACATGGCGCAATACGCGCGGCGTTTTCTGGCCGCGGGCGTGCGCCTGATCGGCGGCTGCTGCGGCACGACGCCCGAACACATCCGGATGGTGCGCGCGGAGGTCCGCTCGCTCCAGCCCGGCCAGTTGGTGGCCCCGTCGCCGCGCGCGGCCGTGGCGGTGGAAACGCCCGCGGCCGAGCGGCCCGCCAGGATGCCCATCGCCGCGAAATCGGGCCTGGGCGCCAAGCTGGCCGCCGGCAGGTTCGTGGCCTTCGTCGAGATCCTGCCGCCGCGCGGCGTGGACGCCTCGAAGGAGATCGCGGGCGCGCGGCTGTGCAAGGAACATGGGATCGACTGCATCAACGTGCCCGACGGTCCGCGCGCCAGCGCCCGCATGAGCGCCTTGGCCACCTGCCAGTTGATCCAGGAGCAGGCGGGAATTGAAGCAGTGAACCACTTCTGTTGCCGGGACCGCAATATTCTTGGCATCCAGTCCGAGTTGCTCGGCGGCCATGCCGTAGGCGTCCGCAACCTGATCTGTATTACCGGCGACCCGCCGCGCATGGGCCCCAATCTGAACGCCACGGCGGTGTTCGACGTGGATTCGATCGGCCTGGTGAATATCGTCAATAATCTAAACGCGGGCCTCGACATCGGCGGTAACCCGATGGGTTCGCGGACGGCGCTGCTGATCGGCGTGGGCGCCAATCCGGGAGCGCTGAACCTGGACGAAGAAGTCCACCGTTTCGAACTTAAGGTCCAGGCCGGCGCCGAATACGCCGTCACCCAGCCGGTGTTTGATTTGGACTTGCTCGAGCAGTTCCTGCTGCGCATCGAGCATGTAAGGATTCCTGTGATTTGCGGCATCTGGCCGCTCACCAGTTTTCGCAACGCCGAGTTCATGGTGAATGAACTGCGGGTGCCCGTGCCGGAGCATTACCTGGAGCGCATGCGGCGGGCTGACAGCGTCGACAAGGCTCGCGCCGAGGGCGTCGCGATCGCGCGCGAAATGGTGGAGCGGGTGCGGCCCCTGGTCCAGGGAGTGCAGCTCAGCGCGCCGTTTGGCCGGTACCAGATGGCGTTGGAAGTCGCGGAAGCCATCGGCGCCCGGTAACCACTCGTGTCCACTGACCTAATTGAAATCAATCCCGAATCGCCCGACGCGGACAGTATCGAGCGCGCGGCCGAGACGGTCCGCCGCGGCGGCGTCGCGGCGATTCCCACCGATGCCTTGTACAGCCTGGTGGCGGATCCTTTCAATCTCCACGCCGTCAGCCGTGTGTTCGTGGCCAAAGGCCGGGAGATTCACCGCGCCCTGCCCTTGCTGATCGACGACTTTCTGATGGCCGAAGATCTGGCGCGCGACCTGTCGAACCGCTTCTATCTGCTCGCCCGCCGCTTCTGGCCCGGGCCGGTGACCATCATCGTGCCCGCCTCCCCCAAAGTTCCCCTGAAAGTGACCGGCAACACCGGGCGGCTTGCGCTGCGGCACAGCCGGGCGCCCGTGGCGCAGGCGCTGGTGAAATGCCTTGGCCAGCCGCTCATCGCCACCAGCGCCAATATCTCCGGCCAGCCGACCTGCCGCAGCGGCATCGAAGCGTTCGGCACCATGGACGGCCGCATTGACCTGGTGCTGGATGGAGGACTGTGCGGCGGCAAGGGCGCCACCACCGTGGACATCACCGAGCCGTACTGGCGGCTGATCAAAGAGGGAGCCGTCGAGGAGCGCGAGATCGCCGAATGTCTGCACGGCTCCTGAGCCGGCCGGCGAAGGAAACGGAAACGGATTCGATCATGAGCGACACGCTAGAAATCCGGGGACGCGGGCGGCGCCCGATCGAGCAGATCCTGAGCCCCTTTCAGAAGTTCACCCACACCCAGACGGCAAGCGGGATCCTGCTGCTGGTCTGCTCTGCGGTGGCGTTGATCCTGGCGAACTCAACGGTCGCCCCATGGTGGAACGGCCTCTGGGAAGCCAAGGTCACCGTCGGCTACAACGGTTACGAACTGAGCAAGCCGCTGTTGCTTTGGGTGAATGACGGGTTGATGGCCCTCTTCTTCTTTGTGGTCGGGCTGGAAATCAAACGGGAGGCGCTCGTGGGCGAGCTTTCGTCACCCCGGCAGGCGGCTCTCCCGATCGCCGCCGCGATCGGCGGCATGGCGGCGCCCGCGTTGTTTTACACGTTCTTCAACGCGGGCCAGGCGGGCGCCGCGGGTTGGGGCGTGCCGATGGCCACCGACATCGCGTTCGCCTTGGGCGTGTTGGCCCTGATGGGAAGCCGGGTCCCTCCCGGGCTGAAAATCTTCCTGGCGGCGCTGGCGATTGTCGACGATCTCGGCGCGATCCTGGTGATCGCGATCTTCTATACCGCTGAGCTTTCGCTGATCGCCCTGGCGGTGGCGGCGGGGGTGCTGGCGATGCTGGTCGCGGCGAACATCCTGGGCGTCCGGTCGCCGCTGTTCTACGCCCTTTTCGGCCTGGTCCTGTGGGTGGCGTTCCTGAAGTCGGGCGTGCACGCCACCATCGCCGGCGTCCTGCTGGCGCTGACCATACCGGCGCGCACGGTGCTGGACGACGAGGAATTCGTCGATCACGGGCAGGAACTGCTGGGGATCTTCGCCGCTTCGCGCGGCAGCGGGCAGGAGCACGTACGGGATGAACGCCAGGTGGCGGTCATCCAGGCGCTGGAAACCGCCTGCGAGCACGCCATGGCGCCGCTCCAACGGTTGGAACGCGACCTGCACGGCGTCGTGGCCTTCTTCATCATGCCGGTCTTCGCTTTGGCGAATGCCGGCATCGACCTAAGCGGAAACCTGGCGGCCGCGGTCTCCAGTCCCGTCACGCATGGCGTGATCGCGGGCTTGGTGCTCGGCAAACCGTTGGGCATTCTGCTGGCCTCCTGGATCGTGGTTCGTATGGGCTGGGCGGTGCTGCCCGGCGGCGTGACCTGGGCGGGCGTCCACGCGGTAGGCTGGCTGGGCGGCATCGGCTTCACCATGGCGCTGTTTATTGGCGGACTGGCGTTCGCCGGCACGCCCCCATTGCTGCAAGTCGCCAAGCTGGGAGTGCTCTCCGGTTCGGCGATCGCCGGGGTGGTGGGCCTGGTCCTGCTTCGCCAGGCGCTGGCGCCACGGCCGAAGCTGCCGTGACGAGGCGGCCCAGTTCAACAGGTCGCAACGCTACGCCAGCCAGAAACTGAAATAGAGATAGATCGCGAGCACCAAGCCCAGCACCAGCACGGTTCCCCATACCTCCGCCGCTCCCCAACTGGCCCGGTTTTCCGCGCGCTGCGTGGGAGTCAGCGAAGCGTAGGTCAGCCCTTCGACTTGCGCTGCCGCGGGCGCGGGCGTCAACCAGGAGATCGTCACCACCAGCACCACACTAAAGAGGAACAAAACCCCCGCGAAGTAGTAGGCGTTGAAGTCGCCCGCCGCGCGCAGCAAGGTGCCCGCGGGCAGCGCGCCGCTCCTGGCCAGCGTTTGCAGGGTCAGCTTGGTCATACCCGCGGCGAAGCCGGCGATCAATCCCCAGAGCGCCGCCGGCGCGGTGACGCGCTTGGAGAAAAGACCCAGCAGGAACACCGCGGTGATCGGGGGCGCCAGGAAACCTTGCACGTTCTGAAGATAATCGTACAAGCCGGTGTTCCGCTCCGAGATGCTCTTCATGATGGGAATCCAGATAAGGCCGCACGCCACCACCGCGCCTGTCGCCCAGCGGCCTACGCGCACCAGCGTCCGCTCGTCGCGCCCCGGCCGGAGCTTTTCGTAGATGTCCACCGTAAACAGCGTGGCGCAGGAATTGAATAACGACGCCAGCGAAGACATCAGCGCCGACAACAGGCCGGCCACCACCAACCCCCGCAGTCCCACCGGCAGCAGGGCTTGCACCATGGTCGCGAATACCGCGTCGCCCAGCAGTTCTCCGGGGGCGTCCGGCCGCGGCGGGATCGTCAGCACGCCTTTCCGGTGCAGCCCGTAGCCGATCATCCCGGGCACCAGGAAGATCAGGACCGGCCACACCTTCAGAAACCCGCCCCAGATGGCGCCGCGCCGCGCGTCCCGCAGGCTGCGCGCCGCCAGCGTGCGCTGCACGATGTATTGATCCGTGCACCAGTACCAGATGCCGATCACCGGCGAGGCGATCATCACCCCCAGCCAGGGAAAATTGGGGTCGGAGTTGGGCCGCCACAGCGCGAACTCGGCGGCGTGCGGGCGGCAGGCGGCGATCAACTGGTCCCAGCCGCCCAGTTCCGCGAGCCCCAGCACGGTGATGAGCGCCGAACCAAGCAGCAGAACAAAGGTCTGGGCCACCTCCGTGTACACCACGGCGCGCAGGCCGCCCGCCACGGTGTACAGTCCCGTCGCCACCACCGTCGTGATCGCGCCCACCCAGAACGCGTTGTCCGGCGAACCGAAGGTCTCAGGCAGCAGCGTCTGGAACACGATCGCGCCCGCGTAGACGGTCACGGAAACTTTGGTGAACACGTACGCCACCAGGCTCACGACCGAGAGCACCCAACGCGTCTGCGCGCTGAAGCGGCGCTCCAGGAACTCGGGCATGGTGAATACGCCGCTCCGGTGGTAGAAGGGCACGAACACCCACGCCAGCAGCAGCATGATCCAGGCGTGGAGTTCCCAGTGCGCCTGCGCCATACCGTTGTTGGCGCCCGAACCCGCCAGGCCGACAATGTGCTCCGAGCCGATGTTGGAGGCGAACAGCGAACAGCCCACCACAAACCAACTGACGTGCCTGCCGGCGAGGAAATAATCCGCGGTCGTGTCCTGATGTCGCGCCGCGCGCCACACAATCGCCAGAATCAGCGCGAAATAGGCGCTCACCACTACCCAGTCAAGAATTTGCATGCGGAAGGGTCTCCGGCTATTATCTACCCAAATGAAACGGCGGCTGGTCTGGTGCCTGCTGGCCGCGTTGCCGGCCGGCGCTGCCGAATGGCGCAAGGAACCCGGGGTGCGGGTGAGCGCGGGCAGTGTGCCGTTTGTCTATCCGCTCGAAGCCGGCGGCTACCGGCTGTACTTCTGCGGGCAGGGCGGCATCCTGAGCGCGTTCTCCGCCGACGGTTTGGATTTTCAGATCGAACCCGGCGTGCGCGTGCCACGCGGGTGCGACCCGTCGCTGGTCAGGCTGGACGACGGGCGCTACCGGATGTACTACAAGATCCCGTTTGGCCAGGGCGGTCCGGGGCAATCCATTCACAAGGCGTACAGCGCGATTTCCGCCGACGGCGTGCAGTTTACCGACGAGGGCTTGCGGCTTGAATCCGAGGGTACGATGGACCGCGGCTGGGTGTCCGTGCCGGAGGTGATTCGCACGTTCGACGGGCGCTGGCGGATGTACTACGTTTCGGCGCGCGACGGGATCGCCAATGTAATCGCCAGTGCAATTTCGACCGACGGTCTGCTGTTCGAGCGCGAGGAAGGAATTCGCGTGGAAGGACTGGTGGACCCGGCGGTGGTGAAACTGCCGAACGGGCAGTACTGGCTATTTGGCATGGCTGGTCTGGGCGCACCGGGATCCGTCATGACGATGCGCTCGGCGACCTCCGCCGACGGGTTGCGTTTCTTCTGGGATGAAGGCGCGCGCATCCGAGCGGGGGGACCGGACGACGCGCGAGGACTCTTCGACCCAAGCGTGGTGGCTTTGCCGGACGGCCGCTATCGCATGTATTACGGCGGGGACGCCGGCAAGACACTTTCGGCGGTGGGCGAGTGGCAGCCGCACCCGCAGGTCGGCGCGGCGGCGGTCTGGCCGGCGACGCTCGCGCCCGGAGGCATTGGCTCTCTGTTTGGGGAGGACCTGGGTGAAGCCGCCACCGTGCGAGTGAACGGCAAGCCCGCCGAAACGCTCTACGTGTCCCCGCGGCAGATCAACTTCGTCGTTCCGGAGACGGCTGCCGGACCCGCCGCGCACATCGTAGTGACGGCTTCCGGGGACAGGCCGGTGACCGCGCTGGCTGAGCTACGCCCGGTCAGTCCGTATTTGTTCACGCTCGATGCCTCGGGCCAGGGGGAGGCCGCCGCGCTGCACGCGGTGAACTTTACGCCGGGACCCTTCGCGCCGGGCGACGACGTGGCGCTGTTCGGATCGGGACTGCGGCGCGCGCGTCAGGTATCCGTCCGCTTGGGCGACGCGCCGCTGGAGGTGCGGTATTTCGGCCCGCAGGGCTCTTTCCCGGGTCTCGACCAGGTGAACGTCCGGATCCCCCTGGACTTCGCCGCCCGCGGCGCGCTGCCGTTGCGGGTCCGGGCCGAGGACGGGGCGGCGCCGGAGGTCGCGCTCACCGTGCGGGCGCCGTAGCTGCACCTGCGGCCGGCGCGGCCTGCGCCATAATGAAGAGGGCTCCTTCCCCATGCACTTGCCGCTTGCACTGCGCGACGCGATCGCCGCGAGGCTGAGCGGCGTTCCCACACGTAACCTGTCGCTAGCCGCCGGGCGTCTGGCCGAACGCTATCGCTCGCCGGCGGCCGCCGCTTCCCCCGCCGATGACGAGCGCCTCGCCTACCTGGCCATCCGGCTGCCGGCGACCTTCGCGGCCGCTTACGCGGCGCTGGCCGAACTGCGCGCGCGGTGCCACGGTTTCGCCCCGTCCAGCTTGCTGGACTTGGGCGCAGGCCCGGGCACGGCCACGTTCGCGGCGGCGGAGTTGTGGCCGGAACTGGCGGCGGCGCGCCTGGTGGAACAGGATGCCGCCTGGTTGCGCCTCAGCCGGGAATTGGCCGCGGCCGCCTATCCGGCGCTGGAGGTGGAAGGGCGGCAGGGCGATCTGGGACGGACGCCGCTGGGCCAGGCGGACCTGGTGGTAGCCGCCTATTCGCTGACCGAACTCCCTCTGGAGCGCGCGCTGCCCGTGCTGCGCCGCGCCTGGGAAGCGGCCGCCGCCGCGCTGGTTTGCATCGAGCCGGGCGCCCCGGAGGGCTTCGCGCGCATCCGCCGGTATCGGGAGGAACTCCTGGCGGCGGGCGCCCGCATGGCCGCGCCCTGTCCGCACCAGCAGACGTGCCCGCTGCCTGCCGGAGACTGGTGCCACTTCGCCCAACGCGTCGAGCGGTCTGCGCTGCACCGCTATCTGAAGAGCGGGCGCCTGGGGTATGAGGACGAAAAATTCTCTTACCTGGCCGCGGTCCGCCGGGAACCGCCCGCCGCGGACGCGCGCATTCTGCGGCGTCCGGCGATCGCACCGGGCTGCGTCACGCTGCATCTGTGCGGTCCGCACGGGCTCGCGGTGACCCGCATCCCCCACCGCGACCGCGAGCGCTTTAAACTCGCCCGGAAGTCGCGCTGGGGCGGCGAGTGGCGCGAACCTGCGCGCTGAGCGGTCACTTCAGGACCAGGTCGCGTACCTGCGCCAGCCGCGCTTTGCCCGCGGGTCCCTCCACGGTGAGCAGCACGGTGTACTCGCCGGGCTTCTCATACTGGTGCAGCGGATGCTGTGCGGTGCTGGTCTTGCCGTCACCGAAATCCCAATGCCAGGAGGTCACCTGGCCATACGATTCGTCCCGGAAGGCCACCAGGCGGCGGTCCATGTCGATTACCTGAAACGACCAGCGCGCCTCCACCGGCTTGCGGAACCGCGCTTCCAGCGGCATGAGGCGGAAGGCCACCAGGTCGCTGGCGTTGCCGTACATGGTGGTCTTGTGCGAGAGGTTATAGAAACCTTCGTATTGCTTGGCCTGCGCGTCGTCATAGTCCAGGATGGCCCATGACATGCCAATCACCTTGTTCTCGCGAAGCTGGGAGACGATGGCGCGGCTGGGACCTTCGCACCCCGCGTAGTCGAACGGCGTGACCCAGAACTCGAGCACCAGTTTGCCGGGCTCCCCGGGCTTGAAGCTGTAGGCGTACGCGGCGTTGGCGTAGGGCAGATCCTTGATCCAGGGCTGGCAACCCCAAACGAAAGCCCATGGCTTGTCCACGGCCGGAGTGAAGATGTGGTAGTTTTGCGCGTGCACGCCGTGGTAGGAAAAGTGCGCCTCCTCGCGGCTGAGCTTGTCATACGGGTGCAGGTGTTTGATGAACGGGCCGCCGGACAGGTCGCCGTCGATCACCAGCTCGAAAATGTCGTTGTGCAGATCGGGCTGCGCAAAGTCCCAGTAGTCGTCCGAAGCTTCGTACAGGAAATAGAGCTGGTTCATGCCCTTGACCCAGCCCACTTTGACGCGCACGTCCAGGTCCTTGGGGTCGAGGTTGGCGCCGCGCCCCACCACGGTTTCCTTCAGTTGGTCCGCGCCAATCACGTACGCCTCGGGGACCAGGTCCCAGTCGTCCGTCTTCCCGTCGATGCGGGGAATGCGGTCTGGCGGGAACTGGAAGATTTTGAACTCGACGTCCGGACGTTCCAGGGCGGCGAGGGTGAGCGGCAGCGCAGCCGCGACGAGCAGCAGGTTTCGCATGGGATTGTCCCCTCAGCCTATCGGATGGCGCACCCGTTTCGTCAAGCGCCCGCGCGCGTCAACTTAGGACTTCCAGCATGCGATCGACATCCTGCTGGTGGTTGTACACGCTCACCGAAAAGCGCAGGTGGTTGCCGAAGCGGCCGACCGTCAGGGCGGAGTTCGGACCGGTGATGGAGATGCGCGCCCGCCCTTCCCGCGCCGCGCGGCGGATCTTTTCCTTGGTCTGTTCGGCGTCCGGACACAGGAACGTGACGATGGGCGTTTCGGTCCCCGGAGGTGTGATCGGGCGGTAGCCCAACGCGGGCAATTCTTTCCGCAAACGCTCCGTGAGGGCGCGGGCGTGGGCGCGGATGCGCGGAATCGTCAGCCGCTCGATGAAGCCCAGCGCCGCGTGCTGCGCCGCCAGCGTGATGACCGAAGGCGTGCCCACGTCGAAGTCCGCGATGCCTTGGGGATCGTGCGCGATGAATTCCGGCTGGCCGGCTTTGGGTTTGGGCGTCCACGGCGGGTAGTTCATCTCCGGGCGCCCGGTAAACTGCGTTGGCTTGACCACCGAGCCGATGAGGTCCTCGCGCAGGTAGAGAAACGCCCAGCCGTGCTCGCCTTGCAACCACTTGTACATGCCGCAGGAGGCCATGTCGATGCCCAGGGCGCGCACGTCGATCGGGATCGCGCCCGCGCCCTGGATGATGTCCGCGAACAGGTACGCCCCATGCGCATGGGCCAGTTCGGAGAGAGCGCGCGCGTCCTCCAGGTGGCCGTTCACGGAGGACACCAGCGAAATCGCGATCAGCCTGGTCTTGCGGTCGACCGCGCGCTCCATGTCGCGCAGGTCGATGCGCCAGTCGCGGTGCTTGACGATGCGGACGTCCAGGCCCATGCGCCGGCGCCGGAGGTAGCCGGCCAGGCAGGCGCTGTAGTGCAAATCGTTGGTCACCACGTTGCCGCCCGCCAGGTCCATCCCGTTCAACACCAGGTTCTCGCCCACGGTGGTGCTCGGGCAGAGCGTGACTTCCGAGGGTCTGGCGTTGATCAGACGGGCGAAACCGGGCCGCACTTTCGGCAGCATGGTCTCCCACAGGTCTTCGCGTCCCTCGCCAGGGCCGAGGTACAGGAAGTCCATGTAGCGCTGCATGGCCTGCACGGTGTGGACGCCCAGCGGGTGCTGGGCGGCGGCGTTGAAATAGGTTTCGTTCAACGCCCGCGGAAACGTCCGGCGAATCGCTTCCCAATCGGGTTCGGCCGAGGCGTGCCCCGCCGATGCTACGGCGGCGGCCGTCAGGAACTGGCGGCGGTTGACCTTCATCGTTTCCCCCTGCGCGCTAGCGCGCCTCCCGGGCGCGCTGCACCAAGATCGCGCGGGCTTCGCTGAACTGTCCGAGCACGTGCTTCTTCTCTTTCTCCGAGCGCCAGCCGGCGTGTTGCTCGGCCATTTTCGCGATGTCGTCGATCCAGCGGATGAAGTACTCGGCGTCCTCGCGCGACCGGATAGGCTGGTCGCCGCAAAGCACGTACACGGGACTGGTCTCCGCCACGATATAGCTGTCGTCGATGGGGTGCTGGGGCTGCGAGTGGGACGCGCGGCAGGTCAACCACCCGCTGCGCGGAATGGCGATTCGTTTGCGCAGATGCCCCGTGCGCCCGTCGGCGGCTTGCGGCGCGATCGTCTCCACAGCCCGCCCGTTGAAGAAAATCTCCAGCTTTTCCACCGGCACGATCGATGCGAAGCGGGCGTCCACGTCGACCTCGCCGCCGCCGGCGGGCAGGCGGATTTCGCCGCCGGGGATTTCTCCGTTCACGGCAAACTGCAAGAGCGGCGCGTTGGTGACGAAAGTCCGCCCGCGGCGGATGGCGTCCAGCCAGCGCGGCCACTCCAGTTTGTCGCCGAGGTAGGCGTACAGGCGCGCCGCGCCCACCGCTGGCGTGGCGTGCAGGTTCGAAATCGAATCCTCCCCGGCCGACGCGGTGACCCGGAACCCGCAGTTCAGCGCCCGGTGCCAGACCTTCACGGTGTGCGTGAAATGGCCGGCGCTGGTCATTACTTCAAAGTAGTCGAAGACGCCCAACGCCAGGTCGACCGGAAATCCGCGAGCCACGCCATAGCCCTGTTTGGGCGGGTCGCCCGAAAAGGGATGGACGTAGCCGCCGAGGGCGCCCTGCTTGCGGGCCGCCCGGAACATGTCCGTGTTGCTCGGGTACAGGCTCTCGATGGCCGTGCCTTCGTAGCCGGTGGTGTACGGCGACAGGAAATGGCGCGTGAGGTTGATGAAGTTGATGTGCCCGTAAAACGGCGGGCGGTACTCCTGACCGAACGTAAGCAGTTGCGTCTCGTTGGAACCCCGGTAAGGCCCGCCACCCGAAAAGTACTGGTGGTCGAAGACGCGGTTGTCTTTGTTGGCCACTTTTTCGCCGACGAAATTCAGGTCCTCGGCGCGGCCCATGAACAGGAGGTTCTCCGGCGTGTTGCGCAGGTTGCCGCCGTAGTTCATGTGCACGTGGTCGCTGCCGGAGTACCAGCCGAGCGCGTTCGCGTTGGTCATACGCCGCAGGTCGAGCGTCACCTGCGCCACGCGCCCGGCTTCGATGCGCACGTTCTGCTGCAGCGGCCAGTATTCCAGTCCTTTGGCGGCTTCCAGTTTCGCCTCGCCGGCGGGCAGGTCCAGGGCGAAACGGCCTTCGGCGTGGAAGAAATCCGTGCGGGCGTAACGGCCGGCCACCCGCTGGAAGGCGTCCGGCGGCGCGTACCACTTGCCGTCGGAGGCCTCCAGTTGGATGCGGGCGGCGGTGGGCCGGCCGCTGGCGGCGTCGCGGAGGTACACCTCCAGCGTGCCCATGGGTCGGCGATAGACGCGGCGGAGAATTGGCAACCGCCGCTCCTCGCCGCCGAAAGCGGCCAGCACGCGGAGGTCGGAGAGGCCGTGCTGGTTGGTGACGTAAACGATCCACTCCCCGTCCGGCGACCAGGCGGGGTCGAAATGGTCGTAATCGCCAAACGTCAGTTGGTACGGCTCCCCGCCATCCACCGGCAACACATACAAATTGTTGTACTGGCTGCCGCGATGCGAACTGTAGAGAATCCGTTTGCCGTCCGGCGACCACTGCGGCTTGGTGCGGTACAGCGTCTCCTCGCGGAGTATCATCCTGGCCTGCTTCATCAGATCGGGCTGCGCCGGCGCGCGCCAGATCGCGCCCGAACCGAGCGGGATGCCGCGGTTGGAAACCAGGATCAATTCCTTGCCATCCGGAGACCAGGTGGGTTGAATATGATCGTCGTACGAACTGAAATAGAGGCGCGGACGGCCGAACGAGTTCTCCTCCGAGAGGCGGACCGGCGCGCCGGGCTTCCCGTTTTCGAGCGGAAGCGTCCACACGTGAAACTGGCCCTTGGGCTCGTTGCGGACAAACGCCAGGCGCTTGCCGTCCGGGGAGAAGACCGGGTCCAGGTTGAGCCCCCCCTTCATGAGCACGCTGCTCTCGCCGGTGGCAAGCTGGAGCAGCAGCAACGCCACTCCCTCGTGATCCTCGGCCGTGTACGCCAGAAAGCGCCCGTCGGGCGAAAACGCGGGCGAGGAATCGTAGGTCGCGTTGGCGGTCAATTCATACGCCACGTCCGAATCCACGCGCATCTTCCAGACCGAGCCCGCCATGCCGAAGGCGATTTCCTGCCCGTCGGGCGACCACGCCGGACGCCAGGGCGTGCTGGCCGTCTGCGGCACGTAGTAGCTATACATGTAGCCCGAAGCGTACCGTCCGCGCGGCGGCGCGGCGGAGGCGGCGCATACCAACAGCAGAATCCCGGCGGTGACTCTCATAGAATCGCCGATTGTATACCCGTTGACCGCTCTCCGCCATACCCCGCATACTGTGGCCCATGCGGATCATCGACTGCCACGCCCACATTACCTCCTTCGACGACCGCCGCTACCCGCCGAAGGATAAGCCGCTGCGTCCCCCGCAGGGCGTCGGTTCGGCCGAACACCTGCGACAGGTAAGCCAGGCCGCCGGGGTCAGCTATGTCCGCGCGATCCAGACCGTCTCCTACTACGGTTACGACAACCGCTACCTGTGCGACAGCGCCCGCCGCGAACGCGCCTGGATGGCCGGCGTGTGTACGCTCGACCCGGACGATCCCCGTAGCCCGGGGGACCTGGCGCGCTTCGTTCGCCAGTACGGCGTCCGCTCGCTGCGGAGCGTGCCTTCGCCCGCCCGCCGCACGTTTGACGATGACGGCGTGCGGGCGCTCTGGAGAACGGTCGCGGACCTGGGCATCTCGGTCGATTTGTTCCTGATGCGCTCTGAGCATATTTCTGGCGCAAGCAAACTGCTGGAGGCGTTTCCGCGGCTCCCGGTAGGCTTCTGCCACTGCATGGACCTGAAACCCGGCCCGGACCTGGTCTCCAGCCTGGAAGCGGTACGGCGCCTGGCGCGTTTCCCGAACCTGTACGCGAAGGTGGATTTTATCGGGACGGGCACCCGGCAGCCTTTCCCCTGCGAGGACCTCCACCAGGCGGCGCTCGCGGTGATCGACGCCTACGGACCCGAGCGCTGCGTGTGGGCCAGCAGCTATCCGAACGAAGTCTGGACGCCGAAGATCACCTACGCCGAGCACTTGCGCATCTTTCAGGAGGTGCTGCCGCTCACCAGCGCCGCGCGGCGGCAGATTCTGGGCGAGACGGCGCGCCGGATCTGGTTCCCGGAGATTCGCGGGTAGCCGCGCGCTGGCGTCCTCCGCGCCCCTCCGTTTATGATGAGGGGGCTATGCGTATCCTTTCTTTCGCCCTGGCCGCCGCGCTGCTGGCGCTGCCCGCCTTTGCCCAGAAGAAGTTGGTCCAGCCCAAGGAGTTCCCCACCGGACGTCCGTTCAGCCCCGGTCTGATTGTCGGCAAGACGCTCTACGTCGCCGGACAGGTGGGCCAGGATCTGAAAACCGGCCAGATCCCCGACGACTTTGAGGCCGAGGTGCGCCAGACGCTCGACAACATCGGGATCATTCTCAAGGAAGCCAAGTACAGTTTCGCGGACGTGGTCTCCGTCAACGTCTACCTGACGGACATGTCGTTGTTCCCGCGGATGAACCAGGTGTATACCACGTACTTTCCCGAACCGCGCCCCGTGCGCACGACGGTCGGCGTCGCGGGACTGGTGGGCAAGGCGCGCATCGAAATCACCGTCACCGCCTCGAAGTAGATGCGCATTTTTCAGGTGGACGCATTCACGGCGCGGCCGTTCGCCGGCAATCCCGCCGCCGTCTGCCTGCTTGAGCAACCGGCCGGCGTCTCGTGGATGCAGGCATTCGCGGCGGAAATGAACCTGTCGGAAACCGCGTTCCTGCATCCCCGGCCGGACGGAGCCTGCGATCTGCGTTGGTTTACGCCGACCGTGGAAGTGGACCTGTGCGGTCACGCCACGCTGGCCAGCGCCCACGTGCTGTGGGAGACCGGCGCGCTGGCGGCGGATGCGGTTGCGCGCTTCCATACGCGCTCGGGCATGCTCTTGGCCGTGCGCCAGGACGACTGGCTTGAAATGGATTTTCCGGCCAAGCCCGCCGAGCCCGTATCAGCGCCGCCGGACCTGCTGGCGGCGCTCGGCGCCGACGCCGTTTCCGTCAGCCGGAGCCAGTTCGACTACCTGGTGGAAGTGGCGACCGAGCACGCGGTGCGCGCCCTGGAACCCGATTTGGCGAGGTTGGCGCGCTTGCCGGTCCGCGGTGTCATCGTCACCGCTCGCGGGGCGGAGTACGATTTTGTCTCGCGGTTTTTCGCCCCGGCGTCCGGCATCGGGGAGGACCCCGTCACCGGGTCGGCGCATTGTTGTCTGGGCCCCTATTGGGCCGCGCGCCTGGGGCGCACGCGATTTACCGCGTTTCAGGCCTCCCGGCGCGGAGGAATCGTACGCGTGGCCCTGGCCGGCGAGCGGGTCCTGCTGGCGGGCCAAGCCGTCACCGTGTTCCGGGGAGAACTGGACCGGCGAGCCGCCGCGACGTTCTGATTGCGCGTGTCTTGCGGCGCCAAGCCAGCTCGCGGTCGAAGATCCCCGCTCTTGATGAGCCCGGATGACGATACACTACGAACGCGAATGTGGGTGCGGCTAGTTGTGGCCGGCCTCTGCTGGACCCTGCGTGCGGGCGCTCAGGACTCTGCGGGGGTCTTTATCGACACCGTTGCCGGTTCCGGCGTGTTCGACCAGCGGTCTGCCCGGGAGACGCCGCTGATTCAGCCCCAGGCGGTGGCGGTGACGCCGGACGGCGATCTGGTCGTCTCGGACGGGAACTTTCTGATCTGGAGGGTGCGCGAAGCCCAGGCTGCGATCGTCGCCGGCGGGGGCGTGCTGGTGGACGACGCCGAGGGCGAGGACGCGCGGCAGGCGAAACTGGATTACCCTTCCGGAGTCGCTGTCGCCAGAGACGGAACCATCTATTTCGCCGATGTACGCCATCATCGGGTCCGTCGGGTGACGCCCGATGGCCGGATCACCACCGTAGCCGGACGCGGCACGCCCGGGTACTCCGGTGATGGGGGACCAGGGCAGTTTGCCGATTTGAACCTGCCCACCGCGTTGACGTTGAGCCCGGACGGAGAAGTGGTGATCGCCGACACGGGGAACCATGTCGTCCGCGCCTGGGACCCACGCACCCGGCGCATTCGCACCATCGCCGGAACGGGCGCGGAGGGTAGCTCCGGCGATGACGGTCCTGCGCGGAGCGCGACCTTCGGGGTGATCCGCGCGCTCGCTTTCGATCCGCAAGGCAACCTGTACATTGCAGACCGGTCGAGCCGCGTGATCCGGCGCGTCGCTCCCGATGGCGCCATCACCCGCTTCGCCGGAACCGGCGAACCGGGTTCCTCGGGAGACGGCGGACCGGCGACCCAGGCGAGGCTCGGCTGGATCTTCGGCATGGCCGCCAACCAGCGGGGTCTGTTCGTGGCCGACGCCGACGCCGGCCGCGTTCGGCTGATCAATCCGGAAGGAATCATCTCGACCTACGCCGGCGGCGCGACGCGCGTCCCGCGCGAAACCGAAAACGTGCCCGCCACCGAAATCACCCTCCAGGTTCCCGCCGGGCTGGCGCTCGATGCGCAGGGCAACCTGTACATCACCGAGACCCACTCGCACCTGATCCGGCGGGTCGACGCCAACACCCGCAAGGTGACCATGGTCGCCGGCGCCCTGCGCTTCGCCGACAACCTGCCGGCCGCGGAGACTCCGCTCTATGTACCGGGGCACGTCGCCGTGGACCAGCGCGGCAACGTCTTTTTCGCCGAGAACGGCTCGTTCCGCGTCCGCCGCCTCGATGCGCTTTCCGGGGCGATCACCTCGATCGCAGGCAACGGCCGCGAGGGATTCCGGGGCCAACCGGACTCGTCGGCTTCGCTCGGCGGAAACCTGGGCGTCTCGGTCGATTCGCTGGGACGGGTCTTGATCGCCGATGCGGAAGTGGGCGTGATCCGCCGTTACGATCCGGCCACGGGTCAGGCGCCGGTCATTCTGGATCTGAACCGGTTTCGGTGGGAGCGGTCGGGCCCGCGACCGCGTTTCGCCTTAGCGGCGCCGGATGGGAATATTTTCATCTCCGAATGGCAGAATGACGTCGTGCTCCGTCTGGCGCCAGACGGGACGCTGTGGCACTTCGCGGGCAGCGAGGGAGAAACGGGGCACTCCGGGGATGGCGGGCCGGCGGTGGAGGCCACTCTCAACGGTCCGGAGGGACTGGCGCTGGACAACCGCGGCGGTCTGCTCCTGTGCGACGCCGATAATCACGTGGTCCGGCGGGTCGACCTCGCGACCCGTATCATCTCCACGTTCGCCGGTGACGGCATCGATCACTACGACTTCGACGGGTTTCCCGCCACGCAGGCCAGCTTGCGCCGGCCGGTCGCCCTGACGAGCAATGAAGGCTTTGTCTTCATCGCCGATGAAAACGCCAATGTGGTGCGGTTCGTGGACCCGGACGGCGTCATCAACACGATTGCCGGCGATGAGCTGCCCGGTTTCTCCGGCGATGGCGGCTTGGCGCTCCTCGCCCGCCTGGACACACCCAGGGGGCTGGCGTTCTTCCGCAACACCCTGCTCATCGGCGATTCCCGAAACTACCGCCTCCGCCGCCTGTTCGTGCGGCAGGTGACGAATCCGCTCCAGATCTCGGAAACCCGGCTGACCTTCCGCGCCGCGGAGGGCGGCGATCCGCCTTCCGAGCAACTGCTGATCGTGAACAGCTCCGTACTTGGACTGAACCTGAATTACGCGATCGGCGGATCCCTGGACGTCGGCGAAAACTGGCTCTACGTCGACTCGCTGGAAGGGCAGACCCCCAACGCGATCATCGTCTCGGTCGACACCAAGGGGCTGACCGCCGGCCGCTATACGGGCCGGATCACGGTGAGGAGCGACCACGGTTCGGAAGCCACCGTGCTCGTGGAACTGGTCGTCACGCCGCCGGGCGAACTGCGCGCCATCCAGTTGTCTTCGGACTTGTTGCCATTGGTGGTGTCGAGCGGGGGAGCCGGATCCGGGCTGATTGGCGTTTCCGCCCCGGGGGGACGGGCGGTGCCCTGGACGATCCGTTTGCTGACCGAGTTTCCCTGGCTGAAATTGAGCGCCCGGGAAGGAACCACCCCCGCGAATCTTCGGCTGGAGGCGGACGCGGGTTCCTTGCCCCCGGGTGTCTACGCGGCGGTAGGGTACGTGGAAGTTCCCGAGGGCGCTTCCACGTTGTTTGTCATCCTGCTGAACGTGGAGGAGGCGCAGCCTTCCGTGCTGCTGGACCGCGGCGCGCTGGTGTTCGAGACGGTACAGGGCAGCACCTCGGTGGCGGATCAAACCCTGCTGATTCTCAACAACGGAGGAGCGCCGTTGTCCTGGGGAATCTCGCTGCCGGGAGGCCCGGCCTGGGTGCGGGTTTCGGCCGCGAACGGCGAGCTAGATCCGCGGAGCCCGGGGGCGGCGGTCCGGGTAAGCGTGAATGCGGCGAACCTTGCCCCGGGCGACTACACGGCAGTACTGAGCGTGTCCGGCAAGGACGCCCTGGGTTCGCCGCAGCCGGTGAATGTGCGGCTGCGCGTACGGCCCGCGGGCGCGGCCGCGCGGCCCATTCTGGAAACCACCGCGCTCGCGTTCTTCGGCGCACCCGGCGCCCGCCTGCCGAATCAGTCCATCGAACTGGGCACTACCGGCGGGGCCGTGCTGAGTTTTTCCGCCTCCGCCAACACCGCCAACGGCGGGCGCTGGCTGACGGTGACGCCCGCCGAGGGCGCGTTGCAGTTTTCCGCGCAGCGCGCCAGATTGGAGGTCAGCGTCTCGACCGGCAGCTTGCGGCCGGAGGACTACCGGGAGGTTCCCGGCTGTCCCGCGCCCGCGTACTGCGGCAAGATCTCTTTGTCGTTCAGTGACGGATCTTTGCAGGAGGTCACGGTCCTGCTGGTGCTGCGCACGGGCGCGGGGGTGGAGCAGTCCGGCGCCAAGCAGCGCCACTCCTCATGCGTGCCCGCCCGGCAGTTGGTGCTGGCCCCAACGCTGGCCGGCAATTTCACGGCGAACGCGGGCTGGCCGCTCACCCTCCGCGCCCGGGTGCTGGACGACTGCGGCGGGCCGATTGTGAACGCCAATGTCACGGCCTCGTTCTCCAATGGAGACCCGCCCATGACCCTGGCGAATCTGCGCAACGGGGATTATTCCGCAACGTGGACACCGATTGGGGCGGCGGCGAATACCGTCGTCACGTTCCAGGCGCGGCATCCTTCGCTGGCGGCGGCGGAGTTGCGAACCGGCGGCCGCGTGGCGGCCACCGGTAACGACCCGCCCGCCGTGGCCGCCGGCGGCGTCCTCAACGCCGCGTCCCGGCGCCGCGCCGCGCTGGTCGCGCCGCGAGGACTGCTCGCCATTCAAGGCGCGAATTTCCCCGAGGATGCCACCGAAGTGCAGGTGCTCATCGGCGGGCAAGCTGCGGAAGTGGTTTCCAGTTCGCCGGAAGAGATTCTGGCGGTGACCCCGGAAGACGTGGCGCAGGGGCGCTCCACCTCGGTCCTGGTGAGCGCCCGCGGTTTTCTGTCCGCGCCTCAGATCGTTTCGGTGGCGCCGGTTGATCCCGGGCTCTTTCCTCTGCCGGAAGAAGTGACGCCCGCGGCCGGCGCCACGCTGGAGATCGAAGCCGCCGGGCTGGGAGCGGTGGATGACAAGGGCCGCGTGCGCACGCCCGTCACCGCCAGGTTCGGCGCGGCCGCAGCCGAGTTGGAATCCGCGGTGGCGTTGCCGGACCGCCCCGGCCGCTACCGGATCGCCGTGCGGGTTCCCGGCGGAATCGCCGGCGAGCAGAAGCTCACGGTGACGCAAGGCGACAGCGTGAGCAATGAACTCAGGCTGATGGTCCAGGGAGCGTCCACCGCGGAAGCGCGGTAACCGGCACGCCGCCACCGCTCGCCGGCGATACCATGGAGGGCGATGACCCGCTGGCTGTGCCCGTTGCTCGGTGCTGCGACCATCGCCTCCGCCCAATCCTACCCGCACTACGAGATCCGCCGCGCGCCCACCCCGCCGCTCATCGACGCCCGGCTCGACGAGCCCGTCTGGCGCAAGGCGAAAGCCGCCGGAGATTTCCACTTCAACTGGTGGACCGCGGGCGCCAAGGAACAGACCATCGTCAAATTGTTGTGGGACGATGAGCATCTCTACGCCGGTTACTACTGCCACGACCGCCATATTTCCGCGTTCGTTACCGAGCGCCACGGCCCGGTTTCCCGCGATGACTGCGTCGAGATCTTCGTGAGCCCGAACCCCGCCAAGCCCCGCAACTATTATGGATTTGAGATCAACGCCATCGGCACGATGCTGAATTTCCGCATCGCAGACTGGTGGCGGGGCCCGCCGCGCTGGGAACCGGAGGACGTCCGTTACCGCACCTCGTTTCACGGCCTGCCGGAGAAAGAAGAGTCGCCGGACGACCGCCACTGGATCCTGGAACTCGCGATCCCGTTGCGCAACTTCGCCAGGGACGCTCCGCACGTGCCGCCGCGCGAGGGGGATGTCTGGCGGGTCGGGCTGAATCGCGCCGGAGGAAGGACGGACGCGCAGTACAGCACCTGGTCGCCGGTGACGACGCCGCAGCCGAATTTCCACGTGCCGGAGCAATTCGGCTACGTGCGGTTTACGAAGCGGAGGCCGTAGCCGGGGCGGGGCTTCGTTCGCGGGTAAACAGCCGCGCCAGGGTCGCTCCGAGCACCAGCGCGCCACCGCCGGCCGCCCAGCGGCTGGGTGTTTCGCCGTGCAAGAGCCAGGTCCAGACCGGGTTTAGGGCGGGTTCGCTCAACAGCAGCATCGACACCTCGAGCGCCGGCAGGCGCTTGACCGCGCGCGTCAGCAGCACGTAGGCCAACCCGATTTGAATCACGCCCAGGTAGCCGATCAGCGCCCAATCGAGCGCCCGCGCCCGCGCCACGGGGAGCGCCGGACCCAGGCAGCACGCGAATACCATCAGGTTGCCGCACAGGATGGTGGGCATGCCCACCTCGACCCCGGCGTAGCGCCGCTGGATCCAACGCAAGCCCGCCACGGTTCCCGCCCACGTGACGCCGGTGATGGCGGCGAGCAGATTGCCGAGCGCCGGGTCCGGTGCGATGCGGGTTGGCGTCTCTTCGCCCACAAAGAAACACCCCAGCCCGGCGGCCAGCAGCGCCATCAGCGCGTAGTCCACCTTGCGGGTGCGCTCGCCCAGCAGCCAGGGACCGGCGAGCATCAGGTACAACGGCGCGGTGGATTGGAGAAAAATCGCGTTGGCCGCCGTCGTCAGCTTGGTGGCCAGCACGAACATCGTCAGCGTGGCCGCGTAGAAGATGGCGGCGAGCGGAACGTGCCGGTTCCAGTTGCGCCGCGAAGCCGGCAACAGCGCCGCGATCGCCAGCGCCGCCACGCCGCAGCGAAAGCAGGCCACCTGCCAGTTAGTCAACGCGGTGGCCTTGATGGCCGCGCCGCCGGTGGAAAACAGGCAGGCGGCAGCCAGCGCCTCCAGCCTGCCACGCGTCGGGGAAGACATGAGTTTCCGGTATAGCACGAGCGTTGCCGCGCCGGTCCGAACAGGAAATACTACGTAGCGATGAAGCGAATTCCATTGCTGGCGCTCGTCGTCGCCACCGCCGTCCACGCCGGCGACCTGACCGCGCTCCGGCGCGGGTTCGAGAATCCGCCGGTCGATTGCCGCCCGCACACCCGCTGGTGGTGGATGGGCAACGCCCTGACCGACGCGGATATCACCGCGCAACTGGAGGCGATGAAGGCCCAAGGCATCGGCGGGGTGGAACAGATCTCGCTGGGGCGCGTCTACGAGCGCGGCAACATCGGGTATCTTTCGCCGGAGTTCTTCCGCTTGATCAACCATGCCATTCGGGAGGCTCGCCGCCTGGGCATGCGGGTGTCGCTGAACTTCGGTGGACCGGGCTGGATCTGGGGAGGCGACTGGGTTCCCCCGGAAGACCGGAATCGGAACCTGGTGGCGAGCGCCGCCCGCATTCCCGGCGGCCAGCCGTACGACGGCGAACTGCCGCTGGAGACGGTGTTGAATCCCCGCCAGCCCGAGCCCCAGTTGAAACGCATCCGGCCGGAGGACCGTGTGCTGGCCGTAGTGGCCGGGAAGCTGGAGGACGGCCGGTTGCGTGACGACAGCCTGGTGGACCTGACCGCGCGGATCCGAGGCCGCCGCTTGAGTTGGCAGGTCCCCCCGGGGCGCTGGCGGCTGATGGCGTTCTGGCTGGTGCGCGGCGACGACGGACCGACGCTCGACCACTTCAACCGCGCGGCCGTCACCCGTTACTGCGAGCGCCTGGGCGGCCAGTTTCACGCCGCATTTGGCCATGAATTCGGCAAGACGGTGGACTCCTTCTTCGGCGACAGCTTCGAAGTGCCGGTCTTCCGCAATGGCCTCTACTGGAGCGGCGGCCTGCTGGAACAATTCCGCAAAATCAAAGGTTATGACCTGGCGCGCCTCCTCCCTGCCCTCTGGTGGGACCTCGACGAGATTTCGCCGAAAGTCCGCTACGACGTGAATGAGTTCCTCCACCGTGTGGGCATCGAGGCCTTTTTCAAACCCTTCGTGGGCTGGTGCGAGCGCCATGGCGTCCAGGCGCGGATTCAGCCGTACGGTTTTCCCACCGATATCCTGGAAGGCGCCGGTTTGACCCACATTCCGGAAATGGAGATCACCGCCGGCGAAAAGGACGCCGTGCCGTGGTTCGACACCCGCATCGGTCCCCGCGTCTACACGGCGTCCGGCGCGCGGCTGTACGGGCGGCCCGTGATCAGCGTGGAAGCGTACACCTACCAGCACTGGGAGCAGGGCCGCGAGACGCTGGAAGAATTGAAGATCTCGAGCGACATCTTCCTGCGCTCGGGCGCGACTCTGTTTTACAACCACGGGTTCACCGCCACGCCGGAAACCGAGTTCGCGCCGGCGCGGCGTTTCGGCGCCGAAATGGTGATCAGTCCCGTCAATCCCTGGTGGCCTTACTACCGGCGTTTGAGCGATTACGTGGCCCGCGCTTCGTGGATGCTGCGCCAGGGCTCGCCGGTGCTGGATGTGGCCGTCTACTCGCCGCTGGCCAACCAGTGGACGAAGGACGTGATGAACGCCCGGCGCTGGACGCGCGACTTCGACTGGGGGGAACTGGGCGCGCTGCTGCTGGGGAACGGCTATGACTTCAACCTGATCAACGACGACGTACTGCAACGCTCCGCCGTGTTCGACGGGGAATCCCTGCGCGTGCGCGACCTGGACTTCGGCATGCTGATTCTCCCGAACCTCGAGGCGATGCCGGCCGAGTCGCTCCGCCGCGTGCGGGATTACGCCCGGGGCGGCGGCGTGGTGATCGCGCTGGAACAGACGCCGCGGGCCTCCACCGGCCTGGCGCGGTGGCGGGAAAAGGATGCGGAAGTGCGGGCGCTCGCGGCCGAAATGTTCCGCGAACCGCGGGGCCGCGACGGCGACGGACGTCACGCCTACGGACGCGGCGTCACGTACTTTCTCCGCCTGGTGATCGACCGGAGCAACGTGCTCGACCGCCGCAGCAGCGCGCTGGATCCATTTCTAAAGGTCCTGCGGCGTCACCGGCCGCCCGATGTGGGAATCGACTTCGTTCGCTACGCCCTGCGCGAGAACCCCGGGCTGCTGTTCGCGCATCGCCGCGCGGGAGACGCCGATCTTTATTTTGTAACCAACGTGCAGGAGCGCCCCTTCGCTCAGCGGGTGGCGTTCCGCGTCACGGACAAAGCGCCGCAGGAGTGGAATCTTTACGATGGTTCCATCGCGCCCCGGCATGAGTACGAGGCGCGCGGCGGCGCGACGTGGCTGCCGCTGCGGCTGGCCCCGTTCGCGTCGACGATGCTGGTGTTCTCCCCGGCCGGCGGAGCGCCTCATGTTACCGAGAGCACGCTTTCCCAGGTGCTCGAGGTGCGACCGGGCGGCGTGCTCGGCCTCGCCGCGGAGAACGGTGAGCACTGGGCGCTCACTTCCACCGGCACTCGCCACGCGCGCGTTCCGGACGTGCCCGCGCCGTTCTCCGTGCAGGCCGCTTGGCGGGTCGTGTGGGAAGGCGTCCGCTTTCCCCGGCGCGAGAGCACGCTCTCCCGCCTGGTTTCGTGGACCGAGGATCCCGCCACCCGCCACTTCAGCGGCACGGCGGAGTACGCGACCGCCTTCGCGCTGCCCGCGGCGTACACCGCGCCGGACTTGGAACTCGCGCTCGACGTGGGTGAAGTCGGCAACGTGGCGGATGTCGAAATCAATGGCAAGCCGGCGGGCGTGGTCTGGATCCGCGGGCAGACGCTGCCGATCACCGGCCTCGTCCGCGCCGGGACGAATCAACTCCGCATCCAGGTGACGAACACGTTGATCCACCGCGTGGCGGGGTGGGAGCGCATGCCGCCGCTGCCGGCGCACCTGGCCGCTCGCTACGGGCGCGGAATCCACGATGATCGCCCGGGCGGCCGCGGCCAGTTCGGTTTCGAGCCGCTGCCGCGGTCGGGCTTGCTCGGGCCCGTGCGCATCCTCGCCGCCCAGCGCGTCGAACTGCGCTAACGGCCTTTGCTGGAGGCGCGGGGCCCCGCGGGCTTGCCCGCCCGCTCGCTTCCGCCCGCGCCTCTGGGCTGTGCGCGGCTCGCCGTGTTTACGCCCGGGCCGCCGCGCTCGCCAGCGTTTCCTCCAGCACCCGCCGCGTCCAGGCGAGGCTGCGCTCCAGTAGCGGGCCGCCCTGGGCGTCGCACTCCAGGCTCATCGTGCCTGCGAATCCATTGCGGACCAGCAACTCGATACACTTGCGGATGTTGTCGGCGTTGACGCCTTCGCCGATCGCGGCGCTGCTCAGCGCAATGCCAGTCAATTCGCCTTTCATTGCGTCCGCCAGTTCCTTGCTCACATCCTTGATGTGGATGTGGTTCACCTTGCCGAGGAACTGCTCGAGGTAGGCGACCGGGTCGCGGCCGGCGATGAACGTGTTGCCGGTGTCCATGTTCATGCCGAAATACGGCGAATCGTAGAGATTGAGAATCTCCGCCATCAGCTCCGGCTTGGTGGTGCAGTAGCCGTGTGGCTCCACGTTGACGATCACGCCGTGAGCTTCGGCGACCGGCAGGATCATGCCATAAACGCGTTTCAGGTGCGCCAGAATTTCCTGGTCGGTCGCGCCCGCGGGTTTTTCCTTGTCATCAGTGGTGTCGATACGGGGACATCCGGCCAGCCCCGCCCACCGGATGGTGTGGATCGCATATTCGACGCCCAAGGTCAGCCCTTCGGGAATCGAAAGGGGAAACGCCGCGTCGATTTCCGAAAGCTGCACGCCATACCGGTCCATCTTGCGCCGCAGCAGGATGGGGTCCTCATAGAGCGCGATGTGCGGCCAGTAGCCCAGCGAGTGCAGCATATACACGCCGTCAATCGCGGCGCACTCGATGTGGTGCAATTCGTGTTGTTGCGCCCACTTCAGACACTGCTCGAAGGTCCAGTTGCTGGTATTGAAGGCGTCGGTATGGAATCCAATGCTGATCATGAAGTTTCTCCTGTCGGCCAAGTCCGATCTTGCCGCTCGCCGCGCCATCGCCGGCGGCGCGCGGCGCTGACTCTGCCTCAATCGCACCAGCGCGGCCGGATGGTGTCAAGCCTCGGGACGGCTGCCTAGTACAGGGGCGGCTCGCCGGGCGGGCGGGTCTTCCAGCGGCGGTGGATCCAAAGCCACTGATCGGGATACGCGCGGATCGTTTCTTCCAGGCGGCGCGTCACCGCCTGAGCGTCCGCCTGCGGGTCGCCGCTCATCGGCACCGGCGGATCAAAACGCAGCACGTAGCGCCTTTCGGATTCCTCCCAGACGGCGAAGCCCGGGATGACCGCCGCGCCGCTGCGCGCCGCCAGGCGCACAAACGCGGGACTGGTGCAGGCTGGCACGCCGAAGAAGTCGACGAACAGGCCGTCCGGAGCGGCCACGTTCTGATCGATCAGGATGCCGACGGCCTGGTTTTCGGCCAGCGCGCGGAGGATGGGACGGGCAAAGTCGCGCTTGCCGATCACCCGGTTGCCCGACAGAGTCCGGCGGCGTTCCAGCCAGGCGTCCAGGCGCCGGTTGTCGAGCGGGCGGACGACGATATGCATCGGAGCGGTCAGCAAGGCGTGCGCGAAGGCGCTCAGCTCCCAGGCGCCGAGGTGCGCGGTGGCGAACAGCACGCCCCGGCCGCGCGCCAGGGCCGCCTCGAAGTGCGGAAAACCTTCGTAACGGATCCAGGAAGAAATGTTGCCGGCATCCAGGCGGGGAAACCGGGAGAAGGCGACCAGTTGGCGGGCCAGCGAGCGGAAAACCCCGTCGGCCACGCCTTCGCGGGCCGCCGGGGAGAGGTGGGGAAACGCCAGGGCGAGATTCCGGCGAGCCGCCCGGCGCAGGCGGGGCGCTCCGCAGTCCAGCAGGGCGAGCCAGCCGCGCGCCACCGTGTCGGCCAGAGGACGCGGGCACAGGGCCACCGATCCGACCACCGCCCGCGCGATCGCATACTCAGCGGCGTCCCGCCATCCCGATCGCCGCGCCATGGGCTTTACGCTTCAATCCAGCCGCCGCCCGCGACCAGATCGCCCACGTAGAACACTGCCGCCTGTCCCGGCGTCACCGCCCGCTGTGGTTCGTCAAACGCCACCTGCACGCGCGTCGGATCTTCGGTGGGGTGCAGCGTCGCCCAGGCGGCCACATGCTTGTTGCGAATCTGCACCTGAGCGCGCTCCGGCCGCGTCAGCGGCGGCCACGACGCCCAGTTCACCTGGCCGGCAACCAGGCTCGGACGCAGCAACTCCTCGCCGCGCCCGACCACGACGCGCTGGCGGGCCGGCTCGGTCGCAATCACGTAGAGCGGTTCGCCGCGCGCGATTCCCAGCCCACGCCGCTGGCCAACGGTGAAATGGTGCACCCCTTGATGCGTGCCCAGCACCGCGCCGCTGCGGTCGACAATCTCTCCGGTGGCGGCGTCGCGGGCGACACCCTGTTCGGCGAGGTACGCGTCGAGGAACGCCGCGTAGTCGCCATTCGGCACGAAGCAGATCTCCTGGCTGTCCGGCTTGTCGGCAATGGGAATCCCCAATTCCGCCGCCAGGCGTCTCACTTCGGACTTCTTCAGTTCTCCCAACGGAAACAGCGTGCGCGCCAACTGCGGCTGCGTGAGTCCCCACAAAAAGTAAGTCTGATCTTTCGCCGTGTCCACGCCGCGCAACAGTTGGTAGCGTCCCGACACCTGGTCGAAGCGGATCCGCGCGTAGTGGCCCGTCGCCACCTTCTCGGCTCCCACCGAATCCGCCATCTCGAGGAACCGGTCGAACTTGATGAAGTTGTTGCACAGCGTGCAAGGGATGGGCGTGCGGCCGGACAGATACTCGGAGACGAAGGGCCGGACCACCTGTTCCTCGAAGTCCGCCTCGAAGTTGACCACATAGTACGGAATGCCCAGTTGCCCGGCTACCCACCGGGCGTCATACACATCGTCCAGCGAGCAGCAGCGTCCCGAGCTTTCTCCTGTTTGCAGTTGCGGCAGCCGGCGCTGATTCCACAGTTGCATGGTCAGGCCGACCACGCGCTGGCCCTGCCGCACCAGCAGCGCGGCGACCGTGGAGCTGTCGACGCCGCCGGACATCGCCACGGCGATGGGACGGTCAGGCATGGGTGGGCGCCTCCACGGAGAGGCGCCGCAAGTGGGCCGCCGCCTCCGCCACCGCCTCGATCAGCGCGTCCACCTGCTCCACCGTATTCCCCCGCCCGAGCGAAAACCGCAGCGACGAGCGCGCCTGCTCCCGCCGCAGACCAATCGCGGTCAGCACATGCGAAGGTTCCACCGAGCCCGACGAGCAGGCGGCGCCGCTCGATACCGCAAAGCCGCGCAGGTCCAGCGCAATGACCATGGCCTCGCCTTCAATGCCGGCAAAACAAAGATTCGTCGTGTTGGGAGTGCGGCGCGCGCGGTCTCCGTTGACCGTCACCGCCGGCACGCGGCGCAGGATGCCCTGTTCCAGACGGTCTCGCAAGGCGGCGACCCGCGCCGCCTCCTCCGCGCCATGCTGCTGAAACCACTCGCAGACGCGGCCCAGCGCCGCGGCTCCGGGAACGTTCTCCGTGCCGGCGCGCCGCTCCCGCTCGTGCCGCCCGCCGTGCATCTGGCGGCGGAGAGGCGTGCCCTTGCGCACGTAGAGCGCACCCACCCCTTTGGGCCCGTTGAGCTTATGCGCGCTCACCGAGTAGAGGTCGACGCCCAGCCGCTCCACGTCCGTTTCCAGCTTGCCCGCCGCCTGCACGCCGTCGGCATGCAGGAGCACTCCCGCTTGGCGCGCGAGCCGGCCGATCTGTTCAATGGGTTGCGCCGTGCCCAGTTCATTGTTCACGTGCATCACTGAGATCAGCACGGTTTCAGGCCGGAGCGCGTCCGCTACCGCCGCGGGATCCACCACCCCGCTTGCGCCGACCGGCACATACGTCACGCGCCCGCCCTCCTGCTCGATCTGGGCGCACGCCTGGAGCACGGCGGGGTGCTCAATGGTCGTAGTGATGACGTGCTTGCCGGCGCAGGGCCGCGCGACGCCGAGCAGCGCGAGATTGTCCGCCTCGGTGCCCCCGCTGACGAACACGATCTCCGGCGGGCGGGCGTGCAGCAACGCGGCTACCTGCCGCCGGGCCTGTTCCAGCCGTTGCTTGGCCGCCTGCCCGAAATGATGGATACTGGAAGCGTTTCCGTAGACCTCCGCCAGACAAACGCTCAACGTCTCCAGCGCCTCCGGAGACAAGGGCGTCGTGGCGTTATGGTCAAAATAACAATGGCGCACCAGTTTTTAGTGTAACAATGGCCGCCCCGAAACCATCCGCTCCCCTCATCACGCTCACCACCGATTTCGGTCTCGCCGACCATTATGTGGGCGTGATGAAAGGGGTGATTCTCTCCATCGCGCCCCGCGTCCGCCTGGTCGACCTCAGCCACCAGGTTTCCTCCTACGAGGTCGCGGAGGCCGCTTTCCTGGTGGCGCAGGCGTATCGTTATTTCCCGCGGCGTACGGTGCATGTGGTGGTGGTAGACCCCGGGGTCGGCAGTCAGCGGCGGCCGTTGCTGATGGAAGCCGCGGGACAGTACTTCATCGGGCCGGACAACGGCGTCTTCGCCCAGGTTTTCTCGCGGGAGCCGAAGCGGACGGTGCGCGTGCTGGAAAACAAGAAATACCGTCTGCCCACGGTCAGCCAGACATTTCATGGCCGCGACATCTTCGCTCCGGCGGCCGCGCATCTGGCCCGGGGCGTCACACCCGCCCGTTTCGGTCCCAAAATCGATGACTACCTGCGTCCGCTCTCGGAGAAACCAGTCCGCACCGCCCGCCGCGGCTGGACGGGAACCATTCTCAAGGTCGACAAGTTCGGCAACCTGGTGACCAATTTTGTGCTGGAGGAGTTCCCGCAGATCGCCGCCGGCCGCTTCGAATTGCAGGTGGGGCTGCAACTGGTGCGCCGGTTCTCGACGCGCTACGCCGACAACCCCTTCGGCGAGCCATTTGTCATCGAAGGCAGCTCTGGATATCTCGAGGTGTCCGTCAATCAGGGTTCCGCCGCCCAGCAACTCGGCTGCGCCGCCGGCGCCCCGTTGGAACTTAGGGTGTTCTGAGCGGAGCGTGGGTGACGCCCGCTATCCGCCGGCTTTCGATTATGCTGAGGAAGGGCGCCTGTTCCCCGCCCCGCGCTCCTTTGGGGCCCTTAGCACAGCGGTTAGTGCAGCGGACTCATAATCCGTTGGTCGTTGGTTCGAATCCAACAGGGCCCACCACTTCGACAGCCCGCACGCGACCTAAGCCGGCCGGCGTGCGGCTGTGGGCAGTTCGTCCTTCCGCCCGAAAAGAAACCGCGACACCTTCCGGCCGATCCACCAGAGCGCCAGGCCGATCAACAGCAACAGGCTCAGCAGCACGGGGATGGCGATCCAGGGATAGGTGAAGGCCAGCACCAGCAACCCGATCACGCCCAAGTCCTCAGCGATGCTCAGCGCGGAGTGGGTGACGGGCTCGGGCGCAGCCTGCGCCGCCAGCCGGACACCCATCTTGGTCGAGTGGGTCCCCAAGGCGACCGAACCCGCGGCCAGGACGGCGAGCACTTGCACCAGCGGGTCGAGCTTCGCCGCCGCGCCGAAAGCGAGCAAAGCGACCCCCACCGGCCGCACCACGGTGTGCACCGTATCCCAGAGCGGAGTGAAAAACGGCGCCTTATCGGCGACGAAGTCCGCGGCGTAGAAAACACCCGCCGCCCCCAACACCACCGGGTGCGCCAGAATGTCCAGGTCGCCAGGCAGGCTCTGGAACCACCCCAGCCGGATGCCGGCGCCCAGCGTCAGCACCGCCAGGTAAATGTTCACGCCGCCCGCGATCGCCAGACCGAGAATTCCCGACAGAGTCGCGATGCTTCCCACGATCCTACTGTACGCCGGACGCGGCGATTTTGTTCCGGGAATCGGTCCGGTCCGGACCCGGACCGGGTTACGGCCTGGCGGACGCCGGCGGGTCCACCCGCGCCTCGATGAGCTCCAGCCGCCGCTTGGGGGTCTCCCCGTCGACCTCCTCTTTGTCGAACAGGTCCAGCACTTCCAGCCCCTCCGTCACACGTCCGAACGCCGAGTACTTGCCGTCCAGATGCGGCGCAGCGCCCAACATAATGAAAAACGACGTATCGGCGGAGTCGGGGTCGTCGGTGCGCGCCATCGACAGGATGCCGCGGACGTGTCGCACATCGTCGCGGAATTCACCCTTCAGTTTCCGCACCCAGCGGTCCGCCGGATGCGCGGGGCCCGCCGCGCGCGTGTCGCCCATGCCGCCCTGGATCACAAAACCCTGCGAAACACGGTGAAACGCCGTGCCGTTGTACCACCCGGTCTCGGCCAATTTCAAGAAATTCCGCACGTGATGGGGCGCCCACTCGGGTTCCATGGCGACCTTCAGGACGCCTAAAGTGGTCTGGAGGGTGACCGTTCTTTTCAGCTCTTCCGGCGTGGCATGCAGGAACGGTTCCAACTTCTTGGGCTCGATGGTGACCTTCAGGATACGCACCGGTTTCTCCGTGAATCCGTTTTCGCCGGCGGGCGTCTGCGAGATCTTTTCCACCACGTCCATCCCCTCGGTGACCCGCCCGAAGGCGGAGAACTGTCCGTCCAGCGGCGGCTGGGGAGAGACGCAGACAAAGAACTGCGCGCCGTCGCTGTCCGGCTTATTCGGAATGCGCACCGTCGAAACCACACCGCGTTCGTGTTTGAGATCGCTGAATTCACTGGCCAGCAGGTTGAGTCCCCCGGTTCCCCAGAGGGTCCTGGGCGTCTTCGGATCTTTGAGCAAAGGGTCGCCGCCTTGGATGATGCCGTTCGTGATTACCCGGAAAAAGGCGCTGCCATCGTAATAGCCCTGGCGGGCGAGCTTCAGGAAGTGCTCCACATGCCTGGGGGCCTTGTCGGGCGCAAACTCAAAACGAAACGTGCCCATTTCCGTCACCACGACGGCTTCGGATTCCGCCGCGGGCTGCGGCGACGCCGGGGCGCCGGCAAGGGCTCCCCACGCCAACAGAGTAAGAAACGTACGCATGACCTGCTCTCATGCTACCCGCGCGAGGCGTGGCGGGAAACGGGGGATCGTTGGCTGCGACGCAGCGTGGGCGGTGGGGTAAAGGAAGCGGGTCGCGGCGGCGCTTCCACGTCGCGGCCGCGCTTCTACAATGAGGTCATGTTTCCTCGAAGTCGGGCCTTTTGCTGCACCGTCGCGGTATCCGGGCTGTTGCCGCTGGCGGCCTACCAAAACCGGGTGCCCGCCGGCCACGCGGGAGTTCCTGGGGAGACGAATCCGCCCTGCACGACTTGTCACACGGTTACTCTCAACCCGCCGGGAGGTTCCGTTCAGCTGGAACTGGCGCAAGCACCGGCCTACCAACCGGGCCGCGCCCAGCGGGTGACGGTCCGCATCCTCGATCCGGACGCGGGGCGGCGTTATGGATTTCAACTCACCGCCCGCACCTCCGCCAACCTGCAAGCAGGGGCTTTCACCGCGGGCTCGGCAACCGCGGTGACTCAGCAAGGCGGGTTCGTCTACATCAACCAGACCAGCTCGGCGGCCAGCTACAGCTTCGATTGGATTCCTCCCGCCGAGGCGGCCGATTTGATTCGGATTTACGTCGCAGGCATGGCCGCGCGCGGGACACGCGACTCGCACGTGTACACCAGCAGCGTGGAACTGAGCCCCGCCGCGGCTCCCTCCTTCCGTCGGGTGGATCCGGTGGTGAGCGCAGCCAGCTTCCAGCCACGGATTGCCCCCGGTTCCTGGGTCTCGCTCTTTGGCGAGCACCTGGCGCCCCCCGGGGTGAGCCGCATCTGGACCGCAGCCGAAATCGTAGATGGCGTCTTGCCGCGCAGCCTGGAGGGAGTGAGCGTCACCGTAAACGATCGCCCGGCGGCCGTGAACTTTGTCAGCCCCCAGCAAGTGAACGTCCAGGCGCCGGACGACGACGCGACAGGACCGGTGGAAGTGAAACTGACAACGGCCGCAGGTTCGGTGGCGACGACCGTGAACCTGTCCACTCTGGCCCCCGGCGTGTTCGCGTTGCCGCCTCGTGGATACCGTTACGCCGCCGCTGTTCATCCGGACGGGACCCTGGCGGCGCCGGCGGGACTCTACGATGGCGAACCGCCCACCCGGCCTGCCAAACCGGGCGACATTCTACTCCTGTTCGCCACGGGACTCGGGCGTACACAACCCCCCGTGGCGTCCGGCCGCGTGTTACTCAACCCGTCTCCTTTGGCGAATCCCACGGCGTTGCGCGTCCGACTGGGAACGGGAGAAGCCCAGGTGCTCTGGGCGGGCATGGTGTCCGCCGGGCTGTATCAGATCAATATGGTGGTTCCGGATCTTCCTCCCGGCGAGCACTTGCTCACCGTGGAAGTGGACAGCATCGCCAGCCAGCCAGACCTGTATCTGCTGACGGCAAGCCAGAACGAACAGCGTCTTTTCTTACCTGCCCCGATGGCGGCGGCGCCGCGAACCCGCATGCTACACTAAAGCCGTTTGATGCCTGCATCCGGAAAATCGGTATCCGAACTTCAATCCCTCGCCACACAGATCCGCCGCGAAATTGTTGAGATGATCGGCGCCGCCAAAAGCGGCCACCCCGGCGGCTCGTTGTCGGCGGTGGAAATTCTGGTCACGTTGTTTTTTGACTTCATGCGCCACGATCCGGCTAATCCCGCGTGGCCGGATCGCGACCGTTTTATTCTCTCCAAGGGTCACGCCGCGCCGGTTCTTTACGCGGTTTTGGCGGAAGCAGGATATACGCCGAAACCGGCCTTGATGAGCCTGCGGAAATTGGGCTCGCCCTATCAGGGCCATCCCGATAAACGCTTTATTCCGGCGTTGGAGGCTTCGACCGGGTCGCTGGGCGTCGGTCTCTCGGTCGGTTTGGGTTTGGCGCTGGCGGCGCGGCTGAATCACCGTCCCTGGCGCACCTACGTGGTCCTTGGGGATGGGGAAATCCAGGAAGGTCAGATCTGGGAGGCGGCCATGTTCGGGGCCTTCCATAAGGTGGACAACCTGGTGGCCATCGTGGACTACAATAAGATTCAGCTCGATGGCTTCGTGAGCGACATCATGGAGATTGCGCCGGTGGCCGCCAAGTGGAGCGCCTTCGGCTGGCATACGATCGAGCTGGATGGCCACGACCTTTCCGCCCTCCGGGCGGCGTTTGCCGAAGCGGAGGCTACCAAGGGCCGCCCCACGGTGATCGTGGCCCACACTATCAAGGGCAAAGGCGTCTCCTTCATGGAAAACAATCCCAAGTTCCATGGCACGGCGCCGACTCCCGCCGAAGTGCAGGCGGCACTCCAGGAGCTGCAAGCATGACCCCGGTCCGACCCAAGTTTGAACTGAAGCCGGGCAAGGCCACTCGCGAAGCCTTTGGCAAAGCGCTGGCGGAACTCGGCCGCGAGAACCCCGACGTGGTGGTTTGCGACGCCGATCTGTCGAAATCCACCTTCACCGCCCTGTTCGCCAAAGAGTTCCCGGAGCGGTTCTTTTCCTGCGGCATCGCGGAAGCGAACATGGTTTCCATCGGCGCGGGTTTGGCCTCCGCCGGCAAGACCGCGTTTGTCTCCAGTTTTTCCGCGTTCGTCCTGAACAAGGGCTTCGAGCAGTTGCGGGTGACCGTCGCGTATCCGCGCGTGAATTTGAAGATTGTCGGCACCCACAGCGGCATCTCGATCGGCGAAGACGGGCCGTCGCAGATGAGCGTAGAGGACCTCAGCCTGGCTTGTTCCCTGGCCGGTTTTGTGGTGCTCAGCCCCGCCGATGAAGTCGCCACCGAGGCGCTGGTGCGAGCCGCCGCCGCGTATGACGGTCCGGTCTTTCTCCGGTGCGGCCGGGTCAAAGCGCCGCTGATTTACTCTCCCGGCGAGACGTTCTCCATAGGCGGATCGCGGGAACTGATCGGCGGGTCGGAGATCACTATCGCCGCGACGGGCCTGCTGGTGGCCGAGGCGATTCGCGCGGCCGAGACGCTCGAGGCGGAAGGCGTGTCCGCTCGCGTGCTAGATCTGTATTCGATCAAGCCGCTCGACCAGGAGGCAATCGTGCGAGCGGCCCGGGAGACCGGCGCGATCGTAGTGGCGGAAGAGCACCTGGTGGATAGCGGTCTCGGCGTGCGCGTCGCCCAGGCGGTCGCCCGCACGCATCCGTGCGTCATGGAATTCGTCGGCATTCAGGATACTTATGCCGAGTCTGGAACCCCCGAGGAACTGCTGGACAAGTACGGCCTGGTCGCGCGTGACGTCGCCGCCGCCTGCCGCCGAGCCCTGACCCGCAAACGCGGCGCTGGCCTCCAATAGCGTCCCGCCTGGCCGCTATGCGGGCGGCTGCTGCTTAGATGCATCCGCGTGAAACCGCCGCTCCATACGATTTCGAGACTGCCGCGCTCGAAAGGATTGAAGAGTATCGCGTCGAATCGCTGCGCATCAGTCAACTGTTGCACGACGACGTGGCCCAGATGCTGAGCGCCGCCGGCCTGCAACTGGACATCCTGCGCATGGACCTGGAAGCGCACACGCCGGACATCGCCGCCCGGACGGCGGAAATTCAAAACATGCTGGAAGGCGTGGTGGAGAAAGTCCGCCTGATCAGCCAGCGCCTCGGCCCCATCAGCATCGAACGATTCGGTCTGCGCCCCGCGCTCGACGCGCTGGTCGGCTTGCGGCGTCTGGACCATCAGGGCACCCTCCGTCTGCTGTTCGATTCGAAGGTCACCGTGCCGGCGCACTGCGGCGCCGCGTTCTACCGCATCGCCGAACTGGCGATCGACAGCGCCGTGCGGCACGCCCGCGCCTCGCACATCGAGATCATCGTAAAAGGAGGCAAGAAGGGGCCCGCGCTCGAAGTACGCGACGATGGCGTGGGGTTCGATGCAGCCGCGGCGCCCCGCGGCCTGGGCGTGGCCTTGATGAAATTCGTCGCCGCCCGCGCGGGCCTCAGGTTCCGCATCTCCCGCCTTCGCGAACAATGGACCGTGGTCACGGCTCGCTGCTGAGTTCCGGGCAGGGCTCATAAGTGCTGCGATGATCCCCAGCGTACCGGTACTCTGCTAAGGCAAACCACCTACCACCTCGGCGAGATTTTTCGATTTACTCAGGATTACTCCGTGACTATATTAGGGATAGATCAAGGGCTGTGGAAGGCCCCGGTCCCTCCCCGGGGCGGTTACGATCGCCGTGGAGGACATTCGGAAATCGCAAATGCCTTACCGAGTTCTGCTAGTGGACGACCACCGGATCATGCGCGATGGGATCAAGACGATTCTTGAGCGCAGCAACGATTTTCAAGTAATGTGGGAGGCGGAAAACGGCGCCGACGCCGTACAGATTGCGAAGCGAAATCAGCCCGACTTGGTCCTGATGGATATCGGCTTGCCGGGAATGAACGGCATCGACGCGACGACCGAGTTGCTCCGCCATTGCCCGGCGACGCGGGTAGCGATCCTGTCGATGTACGACGACGAAAACTCCGTCCTGGCGGCAATTCGCTCCGGCGCGCGCGCCTTTATTCTCAAGAAAGCCTCGTCGGCCGATTTGATGGACGCCCTGCGCGCGGTCGCCAAGGGCGGATCGTACTTGAGTTCGCAGGTTTCCGACCATCTGCTGGCGAGAATCCAGCGCGGAGATCTCGAACACCGGTCGCGGGATCCGCTGGAAGGACTGACGCAGCGCGAGGTGCAGGTGCTCCGCCTGGTGGCGGAAGGCAAGACCAGCAAAGAGATCGCGCAATTGCTGGACCTGGGACTGCAGACCGTGCGCAGTTACCGCAAGACGATGATGAAGAAGATCGGGGTGACCAACGTCGCGGGATTGACGCAGGTGGCGCTGGCCGCGGGTTTGACTGGCTGGAACCGTCTGGAGATCCGTCCCGACTAGAGTACGCTGGTAGTCAGCGCCATGCTGACTCCCTGGGGACCACTCGCCATCTCGGACGCGCACGTCCACTTTTTTTCTCACGGGTTTTTCCAGACGCTGGCCGCGCAAGCGCCGTCGCTGAGCGCCGACACGATCGAAGCCACGGTCCGCGGCCTGTTGAACTGGTATCCTCCCCACGCGCCGGAAGAACTGGCGGCGGTGTGGGTGGAAGACCTGGATCGCCACGGCGTGAGCCGGGCCGTGTTGATCGCCTCGGTTCCCGGCGATGAGAGTTCGGTCGAAGCCGCCGTCCAGCGCTTCCCGGACCGTTTCTGGGCCTACGCTCTGGTCAACCCGCTGGCGCCGGGCGTGGTCGCGCGGGCGCAGGCGGCCATTCACAATGGCGGCGTCCGCGGCCTCTGCCTGTTTCCCGCCATGCACGGGTATTCGGTGGCGGACGAACGGGTGGACCCGCTGTTGCATTTGGCCGCCAGCCAACCCGGCGTCGTCGTCTTTGTGCACTGCGGCGTGCTGAGCGTGGGCATCCGGAAGAAACTCGGCCTGCCCTCCCGTTTCGACCTGCGGTTTTCCAGCCCCCTCGACCTTCACCCGGTGGCGCTGCGGTATCCCGGTTTGCCGTTCATCGTGCCGCATTTCGGCGCGGGTCTCTTTCGGGAAGCACTCATGCTGTGCGATTTGTGTCCGAACGTCTATCTGGACACCTCCAGCACCAATAGCTGGACGCGTTACCTGACGCCCCCGCCGGATCTGGCAGCGGTTTTTCGGCAGGCCTTGGACGTGGCCGGTCCGGAGCGCCTGCTCTTCGGCACGGATTCCTCCTTCTTCCCGCGGGGCTGGCATGCCGCGATCTTTGAGGCCCAGCGGGATATCCTGCACCGGATCGGCATCTCCGCCGCCGACGCGGCGAAGATTTTCGGAGGCAATCTCGAGCGCCTGCTCGGCGCCGAATCCTGACAACCGGCTGGCGGTGGCGCAGGGGAGTTTTGCTTACCGGACCTGATCGTTGTACTGCCAGTACACCGTGTGCAACTGCGTGTACTCGTAGAGGCCGTGTTTGCCGTCCGCGCCGCCGATTCCGGACTTGCGCCAGCCGGCGTGGAAGCCCTGCATCGCCTCAAAGTTCTCCCGGTTGATGTAGGTTTCGCCGAAACGAAGCTCATTCACCGCGCGCATCGCCACGTGGATGTTATTCGTGTAGATGGAAGACGTGAGGCCGTACTCGGAATCGTTGGCCCACGCGATCGCCTGGTCGAGATCGTCGAACGTCACGATGGGCACCACCGGGCCGAACGTCTCCTTCTGGATGATGCTCATCTCGTGCCGGACGCCCCCGAGCACCGTGGGCTCGAAATAATAACCGCGCTCCCCCGCCGGGTGGCCGCCGGTCAGCAGCGCCGCGCCCTCGGCCAGCGCGGTTTTCACCACCGAGGCGACCTTCGCCCGCTGCCGCTGGTTGATCAGCGGCCCCATGTCCAGGCCTTCCTCCCGCAGCGGATCGCCGAAGCGGGTCTCCTGCATGGCCGCCACCATCTTGGCGGTGAACGCATCGGCCACCCGCCGGTCCACGTAAACCCGCTCGGCGCAGTTGCAGACCTGGCCGGTGTTGATCACCCGGGAGTTCTTGATTGCCTTCACCGCCAGGTCGAGATCGGCGTCGGCCAGCACGAGCGCGGGCGCCTTGCCGCCCAGTTCCAGATTCACTTTGGTCAGGTTCCGCGCCGCCGCCTCCATGACCTTGACGCCGGACTCGACGCTGCCGGTCATGCTGATCATGTCGATGCCGGGGTGGCCGGCCAGCGCCGCGCCCACCGTCGGCCCGCGGCCGTAGACCAGATTGCATACGCCCGCCGGCAGCCTGCTGGCGGCCACGATCTCCGCGAAGAGGGCCGCGTTGTTCGGCGTCTCCTCACTTGGCTTGATCACGATCGTATTCCCCGTCACCAGCGCGGGCGCCATCTTGCGCGCGATAAGGAAGAAGGGGAAATTCCAGGGCAGGATCCCGCCCACGACGCCGAGCGGGGCGCGGAACAGAAAGATGTTCTCGTTCGGCCGGTCGCTCGGCAGGATCTCTCCCTCGATGCGCCGCGCCCACTCGGCCATGTAGTCGAGGTAATCGGCGGTGAAGGAGACCTCGACCTCGGCCAGCGGCAACACCTTGCCCTGCTCTTCGGTGATGGTCCGTGCGATTTCGGCGTGCCGCTGCCGGATGGCGGCGGCGATTTCCCGCAGGTGGCGCGCCCGTTCGATGGGCGGCACCCGGCCCCAGGCCGTCTGCGCCCGGCGCGCCGCCGCGACGGCTTCTTCCACCGCCGCGGCCGGCGAGTCCGGAACCCCGGAAATCACTTCGCCGGTCGCCGGATTTTCGACCGGAATCGTCTCGGCCCCCGGCCATTCGCGCCACTGCCCGCCGATGAAGTTGCGATGGATCACCATGTTCGATCTCCCTCTTCCCGTTCTACATGTACATGCCGCCGTTGACCGAAAGCACGTGGCCGGTGATGTATCCCGCCTCGTCGCTGGCCAAAAAACGCACCGCCGCCGCCACCTCTTCCGGCTTGCCGAAGCGCTTAAGCGGAATCGCCCCCAGCATGCGTTGCTTGATGTCTTCCGCCAGCACGGCGGTCATGTCCGTCTCGATAAAGCCGGGCGCCACCGCGTTGACCGTAATGTTCCGCGACGCCAACTCCTGCGCCAGCGACTTGGTGAGGCCGATCAAGCCCGCCTTGGACGCGCAGTAGTTCGCCTGCCCGGCGTTCCCCGCCAGTCCCACCACGGACGTAATGTTTATGATCCGCCCCCAGCGCTCGCGCATCATTCCCGATAAGACCTGCTGAATCGCAAGAAAGGCGCCCGTGAGATTGGTCTCCACCACCGCGCTCCAGTCCCCTGGCTTCATGCGCAAGGCCAGTCCGTCGCGGGTAATGCCCGCGTTGTTGACCAGCACTTCCACGCGCCCGCCCTCGGCGGCCGCGCGAGCGCACGCGGCTTTGATCGACTCCGGCGAGGCCAGGTCCATTTCCACGCAAAACGCTTCGCCGCCGGCCGCCCGGATTGCCTCCGCCACGTCCTCCAGTTTGTCCAGGGACCGCGCCGCCGCCGCAACCCGAAAGCCCGCCGCGCCCAGCGCCAGCGCGCATGCCCTGCCGATACCCCGGCTCGCGCCCGTAACCAACGCCGTCCGATTTGGCATGGAATCCTCGAACCTTCGATCATAATAAAAGTTCCCCATGGCATACACCGACCTGCGTGAGTTCATCAAAGTGCTGGACAAGCACGGCGAGTTGAAGCGCATCCCCTTCGCCGTGGATCCCGTGCTCGAGATCACCGAGTTCGCGGACCGTTCGGTGAAGGGCGGCGGACCCGCTTTCTTGTTCGAGAAACCCAAAGGATCCTCGTTCCCGGTGCTGATCAACGCCTTCGCTAGCGAGCGCCGCATGGAACTCGCCCTGGAGGTCGACTCCGTTAACGACATCGCGGCGCGCATCAGCGAGTACCTGGAAATGCGCATGCCCGAGGGCATCATCAATAAGCTCAAAATGCTGCCCAAGATCGCGGAGATGGGCAAGTTCTTCCCGAAGGCGGTGGCGAAGGGGCCCTGCCAGGAAGTGATCCGCAAAGACGACTTCTCGCTCTTTGACCTCCCGATCCTCCAATGCTGGCCGGAGGACGGCGGGCGGTACATCACCCTCCCGATGGTCTTCTCGAAGAACCCTCTTACCGGCAAGCGCAATTGCGGCTGCTACCGCATTCAGGTATACGACGAGCGCACCACCGGGATGCACTGGCAGACCCATAAGCAGGGCGCCGAGCACTACCGCCGTCTGCTGGCGGAAGGCAAGCAGCAGCGCATGGACGTCGCGGTCGCCATCGGCGCGGATCCGGCGACGATGTACTCCGCGATTCTGCCCCTCCCCCCGGACCTGGACGAGATGATGATCGCGGGCTTCATCCGCCGCGAACCGGTGGAACTGGTCAAGTGCCAGACGGTCGATCTCGAGGTGCCCGCCGAAGCCGAGTTCGTGCTGGAGGGCTACCTCGAACTCGGCGAACTGCGCACGGAAGGGCCCTTCGGCGACCACACCGGCTTCTATTCCCTCGCCGACGAGTATCCCGTGTTTCACGTCACGTGCCTGACGCACCGCAAGAACCCGGTGTACGCCACCACCATCGTCGGGCCCCCGCCCATGGAGGATTTCTACATGGGCAAGGCGATCGAGCGGATCTTCCTGCCGCTGATGCGGCTGCAACTGCCGGAAGTGCGGGACATCTGTATGCCGGCCGAGGGGATCTTCCACAACCTCATTCTGGTCTCCATGCGCAAGTCCTACCCGGGCCACGCCCGCAAAGTGATGCACGCGATCTGGGGCCTCGGGCAGGCGATGTTCAGCAAGGTCATCGTGGTGGTGGACGAGGACGTCGATGTGCAGAATCCGCGCGAAGCCGCCTGGATCGCGCTGAACAACATCGATCCGCAGCGCGATATCGAGTTCGTCATGGGTCCCGTCGACTCGCTCGACCATGCCAGCCGCCTGCCGAACTACGGCTCCAAAATGGGCGTCGACGCCACCCGCAAATGGCCCGCCGAGGGCTTCACCCGTCCCTGGCCGGACATCATCCGCATGAGCCCGGAGGTGAAGCAGCGGGTGGACCAGTTGTGGAAACAGGCCGGTTTGGCATAGCTAGGCCAGCCTGACGCGCCGCACCTCAATCCTGGTCTCTTCGTACTCGCCCAAGCCCAGCGCGCCCGCGATCTCTACGTGCTCGGGCTGCATCCGGTAAAAGTGGCTATCGGCGTCCGGCTTCGCCTCGCCGACCGGGCGCAGCCCCATCGCCACCCGCTTGGCGTCGATTACGGACCAGCCGATCCGGTCCAGCGCCACCGGATCGGAGGCGAAATACATGGTCTTGTGTTCCCACACGTAGGGTCCCACCTTGCTGCCGGGACCTCCGTGGTAAGCCGCCTTGATGCCGTCGGCGATGTGCAGCACACACTTTTGCCGGATCACGGGCAGATCGACGACGGCGGGGATGAAGGAACCGCACGCGTTCAAGGTGGGCGTGAAGTGGCTCCGCCGCACGTTATTGACCAGCCCGTGCGACATGTTCTTCAGCGCGATCGTAATCCCGGCCGACTGGTGGTGCTTCAGCAGGCACAGGTTGATCATCTTGTTGACCTGCTTGGTGAGAAACTTCGCCACGTACGAACGGCGATAATGAGGATCGCCCGGAGGCGCGTCCGGCTGCGCCAGGGCCATCTCCAGATACTGATCCGCGTCGTAGCCCTCCATGTCGAGTTGAAACGGATGCGCGCCTTGGGACGCGGTAGTCCAGCGCACCCCATCGGGCAGCCAGGCGGCAAACCCGGCCTGTTGGAAACCGCTCAGCGGCCGGTCATACACCAGAATGTCCCTGGCGGGGATCCCAATTTCGTTCAGGGACCGGATGATCTCGCGCACCACGGAGGGGTCGGAGATCACATGCGGCCGGCCGACGGCGTTCAGCTTCAGGCCGACGACGTCGCCCTTTTCAAAAAAGACCCGCCACGCATCCGGGGCGCCCGGAGCGCCGGTCAGCTCCATCATCCCCCGCGCCATCATCTGCCGCACGGGTTCGGGCTGAAAGGCGCCGCGGTCGATGCTGCCGGCGTGTTCGATGGCCGCGACCTTGCCCCGGTAGGGACCCGGCATGGCGAGTTGCGATGCCGCTCCGGCGCGCGCGGCATGCTGCGCGGCGGTGGCGAGGGCGGGAGTCGAGAGGACACGGCGACGAGAGAGGCGCATAGCTGGGTTCCTAAATTGTACTGCTTGCGCGTCCGATCCCGCCTTCACCCAGCCTCGCGCGCGGGGTAAGGTACCGAACAGCCATGCTTCGCTTCCTGGGCGGTTTCCGTATTTCCCTGGCTCAGACCAATGCCGGGGAAGGCTTCCTCACCTCCGAAAAGATCTCCCGGTTCGACTGGACGGCCGAACCGGTGGCTTTTGGCATGCCGTTTCCCCCCCGGCCTGCTGCGCCACGCACCCGAATTCGGACGATTCGATGAAGACCGGCGGTTGCCGGCGCAGGCCAAGGTCACGGAACGCTGGCCGGATGGCAGCGGGCGCTGGTGGTTCGTCCGCGCGCTGGCAGACTTGCCCGGCAACGGCGGGAAGCGGATCAGGTGGCGGACCGGAACGGCGCCGGCCGCGGGCGCCGGCCCGCTGGTGCGCCAGGAAGCCGACGGTTCGCTGAGCGTGGACAGCGGTCCGCTGGCGGCGCGCGTTCCCAACCGCGGGTTCCTTCCCCTCAGCGAAATCCGGCTCGGCGGAAGACCGGGGTGGCCGGCGCTGCCAGGATTCCTCATCCGCGCCGGCGGCCGCAGTTACTCGACCGCGGACGCGGACCCGGTAAAACTTGAGATTCGCGAGTCAGGTCCGGCGGAACTTTCCGGCCGGCGCTCTCGTACACTTGGTTCGCATGAGATCCGCACGCGAAATGGGGGACCGCGCCCTCGCCGGTCTCGGGGTGGTCTGGCTCCTGGCTGCCGCCAAGCTGGTGCTCCACCTGGCCACCTCGGGGCAGTATGGCTACTTCCGCGATGAGCTCTATTTCCTCGACTGCGGCGACCACCTCGACTGGGGCTACGTCGACCACCCGCCGATGGTCGCGCTCCTGGCGAGAGCCGGGCGGGCCTTGTTCGGCGACTCCGTCCTGGGGCTGAGGACGCTGCCGGCGATCGCCGGCGCCGCGCTGGTACTGCTGACCGGGATGTTCACCCGCACTTTGGGCGGCGGCCGGTTCGCGCAGGCGCTTGCCTGCCTGGCCGTTATCGCCGCGCCGGTCCTGCTGGCGAATCACTACCTGATGACGATGAATGCGCTGGAACCGCTGATCTGGCTGAGCGCGGCTTACCTGGCGCTGCTCGCGATCCGTTCTGGCGACGGCCGCTACTGGCTCGGCTTCGGCGTTCTGGCGGGACTGGGTCTGCAAACCAAATACTCCGTCCTGGTGTTCGGGTTCGGCATAGTCGTGGGCCTGCTGCTGACTCGCGAAGGAAGATTCCTGCGCAGCCCCTGGTTTTGGGCCGGGGGAGGCGCGGCGCTCGTGGTTTTCCTTCCCAACCTGTGGTGGAACGCGACCCACGATTGGCCTTGTCAACTGACGCTGAACCTGCGGCAGAGTGGACGGGATATCCAGCTTGCCCCGCTGTCCTTCCTGGGCCAGCAACTGCTGGTCATGAACCCGTTCACCGCTCCGGTATGGCTGGCCGGCCTTTGGCGCCTGCTGTTCGCCAAGGAGGGCCGCCGTGACCGGGCGCTGGGATGGGCGTTTCTCACGGTGCTGCTCACCTTTCTGCTGCTGAAGGGGAAGCACTACTACGTGGCGTCCGCCTATCCGATGTTGATGGCGGCGGGAGGGGTTGCCTGGGAACGCTGGTCGGCGCGGACGGGGCGCGCCTGGATGCGCCCCGCCGCGCTGGCCACGCTGGCCATAGGCGGCGCCGCCTTTGCTCCCTGGTGGTTCCGCTCCTTCCGCCGGACCGTCTGGTCCAGTACGTGGAAGCGCTCCCGTTCGACGTGCCCCGCACCGAGCGTGGCCACCTGCGGGCCAGGCTGCCGCAACACCTGGGCGATCAATTCGGCTGGTCCGAGTTAGTGGCCGAGGTCGCGCGCGTCTACCACGCCCTGCCGCCGGCGGAGCGGGCCAAGGCCGCAATCTTTGCGGACAACTACGGCGAAGCGGGCGCGATCGATTTCTTCGGGCCGCGGCACGGACTGCCCCGGGCGATCAGCGGGCATATGAATTACTGGCTCTGGGGCCCGCGCGACTATTCCGGGGAAGTAGTCATCGTCGTGGGATCCAGCGGCCACGATCTCCCCGAGAACTTCGCCTCCGTCGAGCGCGCCGGCCGCGTCGAGCACGCCCGCTCGATGCCGGATGAACACTTCGACCTCTTTGTCTGCCGCGGGCTGAAAGCGCCCATGGCGGAGGTCTGGGCTCGCATCCGCAGATGGCATTGAAGCCCCTGCGCGCGCAGGATCGCCATCTCCGGCGGCTTTCACACCTTCACGGCGTGCAGCACCTCGCCCGCGGCCGACAACAGGCGGATCTCCAGCGGCGGCAGGCCCAGCGCGTGCGTGGAGCAGCTCAAGCACGGATCGAACGCGCGGACCACCGCCTGGACCCGGTTCAGCATTCCCTCGGTAAGCTGACGGCCGTCCAGGTAGCGCTCGGCCACTTGTTTCACGCTCTGGCGGATCGCCAGGTTGTTGTGTCCCGTGGCGATGATCAGGTTGGCCCAGCGGATCGCGCCCTGCTCATCCACCCGGTAGTGATGAATCAGCACCCCGCGCGGCGCTTCGGCGATGCCCACCCCTTCCAACGCGTTGACGCCCGCGGTAGCCCGCACGTGCGGCGACAGGATGTCGGGTTCCTCCAGCAACTGTTCCATGCGCTCGATGCAATACAGCGCCTCGATCAACCTCGCGTAGTGGAACAGAAACGCGCTGCGCGGCATGCGCCCGAAGCGCTGCCGGTACTCGGCCAGTTCGGCGTCTGCTTCGGGCGTGCCGCACTGTTCGGCGACGTTCAGCCGCGCCAGCGGACCAACCCGGTAAATGCCGGCGGGGTAGCCGACCGGCTTGAAGTAGGGCGCCTTCAGGTAGGTTCCCGGCATGGTCGCCTCGCCAATCCATCTGGCGTAGTCGGCGGGACGTTTCACCGTGGCCAGCAGGTTGCCGTCGGCGTCTTTGAAGCGCAGCAGCCCGTCGTAGATCGCAAAATTGCCGTCCACGCCGGTAAGCGCCGCGTACCTCGTGCTCTGGTTGCCGAAATGTTCGATCTCGTCTCGGTAGCGATCCAGCGCGCCGCGGAAGAACTTCAACGTGCGTCGGGCGATGGAACGCGCAATCGGCAGCTCGCCGAGGATGAAATCGCGGTCCTCGGCCGCCAGCGGCTTGTTCACCCCGCCCGGCACGGTCCAGGAGGGATGAACGCGCTCGCCGGCCAGGCGCTCGATGGCCTGCTGGCCGAACTTGCGAAGCGCGATGCCGTCGCGCGCCAGTTCCGGATGCTTCTGCGCCAAGCCGACCACGTTGCGCGCAGCCGGGTCGCCGTCCATGCCCAGCAGCAGGTCCGGCGCGGACAGATAGAAAAAGCTCAACGCGTGCGACTGGACAAACTGCGCGCAATGGAGCAACTGGCGCAGCAACTGGGCCGGCTCGGGGATGCGCACGGCCATGATTTCGTCGCACGCCTTGACGCTGGCCAGCAGGTGGCTGACCGGGCAGATGCCGCAGATGCGCGCCGTGATGGCCGGCATTTCGTAGTAGGGCCGGCCTTCGACGAATTTCTCGAAGCCGCGCACCTGGGTCACATGGAATCGCGCGTCGGCCACCCGGCCTTCGTCGTCGAGTTCCACCGTGATCTTGGCGTGGCCCTCAATCCGGGTGACGTGATCGATCGTCAGGGTACGGGACATGCGGCTTCTCCTTATCCGAACACCACTTTGCCGGCCAGTTCCGGCCGGCGGCCTTCCAGCGCCTCGCCGAGCACCAGCAGGATCGCGTCCGGTTTGGGCGGGCAGCCCGGCAGATGGAGGTCCACCGGCACCACTTCATGCACCGGCACGGCCCGCCGCAGCAGCGGGGGAGCGCCGTCGCCGGGCAAACTCGGATCGGCGTCCACGCGATGCACGTACATCGTCTGCAACAGGTCGTGCGGGCGAAGACTGTTCCGCAGGGAGGGCACATTGGCGGTCACCGCGCAGTCGCCGAGCGACACCAGCAACCGGGTCCTGCGGCGGATCTTCTGCACCAGTTTCAGATCGTCCTGGCTGCTCACCGCCCCTTCCACCAGCGTGATGTCGACCTCCTCGGGGAACTCCTGCGCGTCCACCAGCGGGCCGTACACCAGGTCCGCCTTCTTGGCCAGCGCCAGGATCGCCTCGTCGATGTCCAGCAGCGACATATGACAGCCGGAACACCCGTCCAACCAGACCGTGGCTACTCTTGCTTTACTCATATCCGGCCTCCCCGGCTGGACGCCAGCCGCGCGATGGGCTCCAGGCGCTTGGTCATTTCCTCCGCCGCAAAGCCCTTTTCCGCCAGGGCCCCCGTCGGACACGCCTGCACGCACTTGCCGCAACTGGTGCAGTTTTCCGACTGCCCCCACGGCACGTTCAATTCGCACACCAGCCGCGACTGCACGCCGCGCGCGCCGATGTCCCACACGTACGCCCCCTCCACATCGCTGCACACCCGAACGCAGCGCGTGCAGAGAATGCAGCGGTTGTGGTCCAGGACGTAACGCGGATGCGTCAGGTCGGCCTCCAGGCGGGGGAACGCGTATGGGTAACGCACGCTGGTCACTCCCAGCCGCTTGGCCAGCGCTTGCAGTTCGCAGTGCCCGTTCGACACGCAGACCGCGCACACGTGGTTCCGTTCGGCGAACAGCAACTCGAGGATCATGCGCCGGTAGTGGCGCAGCTTTTCCGACGCGGTGGTGACGCTCATGCCGTCCTGCACCGCGGTGGTGCAGGCGGGCAGCAGGCGTCCCACGCCCGCCACCTCCACCACGCAGAGCCGGCACGCGCCCACCGGGTGCAGGCCTTTCATGGCGCAGAGGGAAGGGATGAACTTCCCATTGGCCCGCGCGGCTTCCAGGATCGTCTGCCCGCGCGTCGCCCGGATGTATTCTCCATCCAGTCGTATCGAAACTCGGTTCGGCATCGTCCGCTCTCCTAGTGGTGACCGTTGCGCACGTCACAGCGCAAACATCGGCACGCTTCTTCCATGGCTTCCACCGCGGTCAGGCCCCGGGTGGCTTCCGCAAAGGTCTGCGCGCGCTCGGCCGGCGCAATCTCGGTCACCACGTGCCGGCGGCTGGCGCTGGCACGCGGCGGCGCGGTCTGGTCGTATTCCCACACGGGGAAGATCCGTTCCCAGCGCCGCTCGCCCATCAGCCATTCATCCATGAAGCGCGCCGCCTTCTTGCCATAACCCATGGCGTTCGACACGTTCGAAGCCCCCGTGATCAGATCGCCGCCCGCGTAGAACTTCGGACGGCTGGTCTCCAGCGTGTAACGGTTGACCTCGATGAGCCCCTTCGGCGTGATCTTCAAGCCTGAGGCTTTCGCGAAGTCCTGATCCACGGTTTCGCCGACCGCCAGAATCACCGAGTCGCACTCGACGCGCAGAATCTCATCGGTCGGGACCGGCCGGCGGCGACCGGAGGCGTCATACTCGCCGAGCCGCGTTTTCACTACCTCAATCGCCTGAACGCCTCCGTCGGGGTTGCCTACAATCCGGTGCGGAGCGGCCAGAAACATGATCTGCGCGCCTTCGGCTTCGGCGGCTTCGGTCTCTTCGGGAATCGCCGGCATGTCCTTGCGCTCGCGCCGGTAGATGATGGTCACTCGCGCGCCCAGCCGCAGCGCCGTGCGGGCGGAGTCGATGGCCGCGTTGCCGCCGCCGATCACCACCACCCGCGAGCCGAGCGCGGGCGTCTCTCCCTTCGCCACCCCTTCCAGGAAGGGCAGCGCGGGCCGCACGCCGGACAACTCCGTCCCCGGCAGATACACCCAGGATTCCTTCCAGGTGCCGATGGCGAGAAACACCGCGTCGTATTGCGCGTCCAGGTCGTTCAGCGAAAGCTCGCCCGGCACCTTGACCGGACCGACAAACCGCACGCCCACACTCCAGACGATATCGAGTTCCCGGTCCAGCACCTTCTTGGGCAGACGGTACTCGGGCAACGCGTAGCGCAGCATGCCGCCTGCCTTGGGGTTTGCGTCGTAGATCGTCGCCTCGTGGCCCAGCAGGGCGCAATAGAACGCGCACGCCAGACCGGTCGGGCCGCCGCCCACCACCGCGATCTTCTTGCCCGTCGGCGGCAGCCGGCAGGCGGCCAGCCGCTCAAGCAGTTTCGCATAGCCCGGCAGCTCAAACGCCATATCCGTGATGTACCGGTGGACTTCCCGCATGTTGACGGACTCGTCCCGCGTGGCGCGCCGGCACCGGTTTTCGCAGGGGTGCTGGCAGACGCGCCCGGTCGACGCCGGCAGCGGGTTGTCGATCGCCACCGACAGAAACGCATCCTCCAGCCGGTCCTCCTTCAGCAGTTGCAGATATCGGGGAATGTTCATGTGCAACGGGCAGGAGTTCTCGCAGGGACTCAGCGCGAGTTCCTCGCACACCCCCGCGCGGCAGCGGCGGGCGCGGATGTGGTCCTCGAACTCGTGCATGAAGTGGCGCATGGTGGTCAACACCGGGTTCGGCGCCGACTGACCGAGGCCGCACAGCGACGTGTCGCGCACCATCCGCGAAAGCTCGTCGAGCAGCGCCAAGTCGCGGTCCGTGGCCTCGCCGCGCGTGAACTTGTTCAGGTAGTAGAGCGCTTTGTCCAAGCCCACGCGGCAGGGCACGCATTTGCCGCACGATTCCGACTGGGTGAACTCGATGAAGTAGCGCGCCACATCCACCATGCAGTTGTCTTCATCCATCACCACCATGCCGCCGGAACCCATGATGGAACCGATCTGCGCCAGCGTCTCGTAGTCCACCGGGGTGTCGAACATGTCCTGCGGTATGCAGCCGCCCGACGGGCCTCCCGTCTGGACCGCTTTGATGTTGCGGCCGTGGATACCGCCGCCGCCCACGTCGTAGATAAAGGTCTTCAGCGGCGTACCGAGCGGCATTTCCACCAGCCCGGTGGCCTGCACCTTGCCGACCAGCGAGAACACCTTGGTGCCCGGGCTCTTCGGACTGCCGGTTTCGGTGAACCACGCCGGACCCTTGACCAGGATGGGCGCGACGTTGTACCAGGTCTCGACGTTGTTGATGGTGGTCGGGTAGCCAGACAGGCCGCTTTCGGCCGGATAAGGCGGCCGCGGCGTCGGGCGGCCCGCACGTCCCTCGAGCGACCGGATCAGCGCGGTCTCTTCGCCGCACACGAACGCCCCGGCGCCCTCCACCAGTTGCAGATGGAATCGGAATCCGCGGCCCAGCACGTTGTCGCCCAGGATGCCGTAATCCCGCGCCTGCTCGATCGCCAATTGCAGACGATGGACCGCCAGCGGATACTCGGCCCGCACATAGATGATGCCTTCCTCGGCGCCCATCACGTAGCCGCCGATGATCATGCCTTCGAGCAGCGCATGCGGGTCGGACTCGATCTCGTTGCGGTTCATGTACGCCCCGGGATCGCCCTCGTCCGCGTTGCAGATCACAAACTTGCGCTCCGCGCGGGCCTTGCGCATCATTTCCCACTTGATGCCGGTCTGGTAGCCGGCGCCCCCGCGCCCGCGGAGTTTCGCCGCCTTGATCTGTTCAATCGCCGCGTCGGGATTGCCATCCATCAGCACCTTGTACAGGCCCTGATAGCCGCCCACCGCCAGGTACTCCTCGATATCGTCCGGGCTGATGAGGCCGCAGTTGCGCAGCACGATCTTCCGCTGACCCTTGAAGAACGGCACCTCGTCCCACGACGGAATACCGGGATACCCGTTGCCATACTTGATGTGGGCCGTGATGTGGTCCCATTCCTCGATCTGGGCGAGCGCGATCTCCTCCGGCACCCGTCCGGCGGCCAGATCGTCCAGAATTGCCGGCACGTCGCTGGCCTGGACCCGCCGCAAGATCACGAGCGGTTTGCCCGGCAGCCAGACATTCACCAGCGGTTCTTCCGCGCAGCAACCGAAGCAACCCACGCGCGACAAGGCAAAACCCAACCCGCGGCCCGCGATGGCGTCGCTGAACGCGTGGTACACCGACTCGGCGCCGTTTCCCGACCCGCACGTGCCCATGCCCACCGCGATGCGCGGCCGCGGAGGCAGCAGTTTCGCTAGACCCGCCTCCCGCGCCGTGTTGAACCCTGCCAGATCCGTGATGCGATGCGGCGTCACCGCCGTCCTCCTTTCCGCACCGCTTCCACTTCGCGCTCCAGGGTGCGCTCGTTCACGTGCCCGAGAATGGCGTGATTCACCTCCACCACCGGCGCCAGCGCGCACTGCCCGAAGCAGGCCACCGTGCGCACCGTGAAACGCCGGTCCGGCGTGGTGACGGAGAGCTTATCGGCGCTGCCCTCTTCTTCGTCGGCTTGCAGCCCAAGCTGCGTCTTCAACCGTTCCAGCAACTGCCGCGACCCGCGCGTGTGGCAGGCCGTCCCCCGGCAGATGCAGATGGTGTGTTCGCCTTGCGGCTTCAGGTTGAACAGAGCGTAAAAGGTGGCGACACTGTAAATCCGCGCGCGCGGAATTCCAGTCTTGGCCGCCAGATAATCGAGTACTTCCAAGGGAAGGTATTTATGGGGATGCCGCTCCTGAATCTCCTGGAGGAGACCCAGCAGCATGCCTGGCCGGCTCTCGGATTGCGCCAGGAGTTGATCGATAAACTCCTGATCCTCCGCGGAAAGCGCACCGCTCCGCGAAGACACTTCGGAAGATGCCGAAATCATCAAAAAGTCCCGATTCAGTTGGAGAATGAAACCCGGAGGATGGGAAAGCGGAGTACATCAAGGCTCCGTTTTCATGCGATCACATTTCGCGGCGGAAGAGAAGGGGGCCGGCGCGGCGCGCCGCGCCGGATCGGCGTTTGCCCGGGAGTTCCCGGCGTTCCGTGGCCCCGCCAGGCATCTATTGGCGTGTCACCGTCCTGGAAACCGGCCGCGACTTGCCGCCCGGGCCGGTCACCGTGCCGGACTTCTCATGGCCATCCGCGGTCCGGGTGATGGTCCCGCTCGATGTCGCTGTCCTTCCTCGAGGACCCGTAGCCTCGCCGCGGTAGTCGACTTGGCTGCCGTTGCGCACCGCCTCACCCTGCCACGTGGAAGTGTTCCCCTGGGGTCCGGTGGTCGTCCCGCTGCCGGTCCAGCGGCCGTCGCCATAGGCGCCTGAACTCTGTGAGGTTACCGTCTTGCCCTCTGGTCCGGTCACCGTGCGGCCAGCGCTCCACTGGCCATCGCTTCGCGAACGGGAACTCTGCGAGCGGACGCTCTTCCCGCCGGAACCGGTGACCGTGGTGTCGCGGCTCCCCTGACCTCCGCCGTAGGCGCCTGAACCTTCCACCACGCCGGTCCTGCCTCGCGGTCCCGTACCTGTTCCCGCTCCGGACCACTGTCCCTGGCCATACGTCCCGGCGGCCTGTCCGGTCGCGGTGCGGCCGCGGGGACCCGTAGTGGTACGGGCGCCGGACCACTGCCCGCGCGAGGCCGTGGACGTTGCCCTGGTTTCGCCGCCGCGGGGACCGGTCTTATGGACCGTACGGTTTCGGGCGTCACCGGCGGCAGCGCTCACCAGGAGAATCGCTGCGGCGATGCTGAGTGATTTAAGTAACATAAACGTCTATTCCCCTCCTCTTTTCCTCACCGGACGGGCTGAATAGCAAGCGTCCCAACAGGGAAACCCGGATCCAGCCCGGAAGTTGCGCTGCGATGGAAATTCCGGAAGGAAGGGTGACCGGTCGAGCGTTGATCACGCGGGCGTTGGTCTTTACGCTGCCTGCGGCCAGCGCGTACACTGGCCACGTGGAGCACGAGTTCCGCCTGCGGCGACTGGTGAATGACCTGGCGTCCAGGAAACGGATTCCGCACGCCGTCCTGGCGGTCGAAACCGGGGAGGGCTCGTTCCGCTGGTGCGGCGCCGCCGGGCACGCCACTCCCGAGGGCACGCCCATGGGTGCGGATACGCCCTACTTCCTCGCCAGCATCGACAAGATGCTGACGGCTGCGGCCATTCTCAGGCTGTGCGAATCCGGGCAGATTACCCTCGCCACCCCCCTCACGGCCTGCCTGCCGGCGCGCCTGACGCGCGGCTTGCACCGCATGGGCGGCATCGACTACACAGACCGGATCACCATCCGCCATCTGCTGGGCCACACCTCCGGACTGGCGGACTACATCGAGGACCGGCCGCGGGGCGGGCGTGCCCTGGTCGAGCGGCTGGTGGAAGAGGGCGATTTCGCCTGGACCGTCGAGGAAGCGCTCGAAACGGTTCGCAGCCGGATGACGCCTCACTTCCCTCCCCCGCCGGCGGATGCGCCCCGGCCCAAGCTGCGTTACTGCGACACCAACTACCTCCTGCTGATCGCCGTCATCGAGACGGTCGCGGGCCGACCGTTGCACACGGTGTATGAGGAGATGCTCTTCCGCCCCCTCCATCTCCGGCGGACGTGGCTGCCCGGCCACTCCGAGCCGGCGGACCCGGCGCCGGAACCCGCCTCGCTTTGGTTTCAAAACCGGGCGGTGGCCATGCCGCGCGCGCACCGGTCGCTGTTCAGCGTCTTCAGCACCGCGGAGGAAAGCATCCGTTTTCTCCGAGCCCTGCTGCGCGGCGGCGTGTTCGCCAACCCGGAAACCTTTGGCCTGATGACGAACCCCTGGCGCCGCTTCGGGTTTCCCCGCGACGCCGCCGCGCTGCGCGCCCCCAGTTGGCCCATCGAGTACGGACTCGGCATGATGCGCTTCCGCGTGCCACGCCTGTTCACGCCGTTCCGCCCGCTTCCCCCACTCATCGGCCACACCGGGTCGACCGGCAGTTGGCTGTTCTACTGCAAGGATCTCGACCTGTATCTGGCGGGCAACGTCAGCCAGGTGACGGCCGGCCCGGTCCCGTTTCACTTTGTGCCCAAGGTGCTCCGGACCGTGGCCGGGCGGCTGCCTTGGCTGGGGTCTCACTGACCCTCGGAGCCTCTGCCCCCTTTACCCTCCTCCTGCCAAGTACTAGCGTCAGGCCGGCCTCATCGGGCAGAGAGGGTTCATCATGTCCATTCCGCGCCGCTGCGCGACCTTCCTTCTGCTCCTGCCCGCCGCCGTCCTTCGCGGGCATCGATCCGTTTTCCCTCCTGGTCGACCGCGTTCCGGACGACAACGTGAAGAAAGTAAGCTTTGCTTGGCGTTCGCCGTGACGCCGGGCGAAGCCGGAGACTTGCCCGAGCGCCCGGGCTCGCCTGGCCTCGCCAGCTGCGGCGCGGGCGGGAGAGTCCGCGCCGAGATCGCCCGGCCGGGCAGGGACCGCAGTATCATCACCTGTATATGGGTATATCCGTGCTTTCCCCCGTGGAGGCGCCTCCCGCGCCTTCGGTTATGGACTTGGAGCGGGATTATGTTCTTCAGAACTACGCCCGCTACCCTTTAGTGATCGTGCGCGGCAAGGGGCCATACCTGTACGATCCCAGCGGCCGGAAGTACCTGGACTTCATCTCCGGCATCGGCGTGAACGCGCTGGGCCATGCACACCCTCGCGTCGTCCGAACGATTCGCCAGCAGGCGGGCCGGGTCATCCATACCTCCAACCTCTACTACAACGAGTTTCAGGGCCCGCTCGCCAAGCGGCTGTGCGAGTTGAGCGGTTTGCAGCGCGCGTTCTTCTGCAACAGCGGCGCCGAGGCGATGGAGGCGGCGCTCAAGATGATCCGGGCGCACGGCAACCGCATCGGCCCGGAAAAAACGGAGATCATCTCGCTCGAGAATTCGTTTCATGGCCGCACGCTGGGCGCGATTTCCGTGACGGGCCAGCCTAAGTACCGCAAGGATTTTGAGCCGCTGCTGCCGGGGGTGAAGTTTATCCCGGCCTGCGGAACCAGCTTTCTGGAGGAAGCCGTTTCGGAGCGCACGGCGGGCATCGTGCTGGAATGGATCCAGGGCGAGGGTGGCGTCTATCCGCTGGGCGATGAGTTCGCGCGGAAAGCCCGGGAACTGGCTGACCGCTACCACGCGCTGCTGGTCTGCGACGAAATCCAGTGCGGCGTGGGCCGGCCAGGCAAACACTTCGCCTACCAACTGGCCGATCCGGTCGTCATGCCCGACGTCATGGTGGCGGCGAAGCCACTGGCGGCGGGATTGCCCCTGGGGGCTTTGGTGGCCAACGAAAAAGCCGCCTCCGCCATCGGGCAGGGGATGCACGGGACCACGTTCGGGGGCAGCGCCCTGGCTTGCCGCGTCGCGCTCGAGTTTCTCGACATCCTCGACCATCTGCTGCCGCAAATCAACCGCGTAGGCGCTTACTTCCGGCAGCGGCTCGAGGACCTGGCCAGCAAACACGCGGTGGTCAAGGAAGTCCGCGGCTTTGGCTTGATGGTGGGCATGGAGTTGCACGTACCGGGCAAGCAACTGGTGATCGACGCCATGCAGGAAGGCTTGCTCATCAACTGCACGCACGAAACCGTGCTGCGCTTTCTCCCTCCGTATATCATTACCGAGAAGGAAGTCGACCGCGCCGTCAAGATTCTCGGCAAGATCATCGCGAACGTGAAGCACCCGCCGGAAGCCTGACCGCGGCGGGCGGGTCGCGTGGTACGATCTCATGCGAACGCGAGCCTTGTCCAGTCCCGGAGACCAGACGCAGCGACAGACGTACCGCCGCGAGGATGTCCGGCGGATGCTGGGGATTTCCGGCCAGCAACTGGCGGGGTGGCAGCGGCGGGGGTTTATTCCCGCGACCGGCGAGTTCACCTTCTCCGACCTCATCGCCCTGCGCACCTTGCAAAAGCTGCGGGAGAATCACGTACCGGCGCGCCGCATTCTCGAGGCGCTCCGCTCGCTCAAAGAGAAACTCTCCCACGTCGAACGGCCGCTGTCGGAACTCAAGGTCTTCTCGAACGGGCGGACTATCGAAGTCCAGGTAGCGGGCCAGAAAATGGAAGCGCTCACCGGGCAACTGCTCTTTGACTTCGAGACCGCGGAGTTAAACAACGTGCGGGCGTTCGCCGCCCCCGCGGCCAAACGCTCGGCGGGCGAGCCGGAACGCGAGGCCGAACACTGGTTTCAGCGGGCGCTGGCGCTGGAAGAGCAGGGCGCTCCCCTGGGCGAGGCGATCGAGGCTTACCACAAAGCGATCGAATTGAATCCCCACGCCGCCGGAGCGCTTGTGAACCTCGGGACGGTTTACTACCATCTGCGCCGGTTTAAAGAAGCACGTGAATACTACTCCCGAGCCATCGCCGTGGACCCCCGTTACCCCCTGGCGCATTTCAACCTGGCCAACCTTTGCGAGGAGTGCGGACAGGTGGACCAGGCCCGGGAGCATTATCAGACCGCGTTGAAGCTGGATCCGCGCTACGCGGACGCCCACTATAACCTCGCGTTGCTGTCGGAGCGGCGAGGCGACTTTCTCCGCGCGGCGCGCCACTGGCAGGCCTACCTGAAGCTCGATCCGGCCAGCCAGTGGAGCGCCATCGCGCGCCGCCAGTTGGACCGCCTCCGCGAACTGACCGTGGTCCGCCGCCGCCCGGAATCGGGTCCTTAGTCTAGCAGCTTGTTGAACCGGGACAGGCTGCTCTGCCCCGAGGAGAGGGCCGGCCGTTCTGTTGGCGAGGACATTCAGCGGCCGCTGCTTCCGCGCCCGCCAGGCCGGCGCAGCACGGAGGAGAGAAAAGCCGGCATCCGGCAGTTGGTCGGGAAAACCGGTGCGGGCGGTTGACACGAGAGAGCCGGGATGTGGCGCGGGGTTCTCTTCCGTGCCCGGCGGGCCGCCCGTTGTGCGACACTCAGGGCGGCGCTTTCGGGCGGCGTGTCTCGGGAGAGCGGGGAGGAAGCTCTTGAGATCTCCACGGTGGATGATGCTGGCGCTGGCGGCGGCATCCCTGGCGGCAGGCGCCGAGCGAAACGTCGTGCTGATCGCGGGAGCTCCGAGCCACGGACCGCACCCGGACGAACGGAACGAGAACCTGGACCCCAAGCCCGGCAGACCGTGACGGCGGCGTCCCCGGCGGAAAGGTTCTCGGCTACAGTAAAGCGGTGCGTTGGCTTTTCATCCTTGGCGCGGTGACGGCCGGAGCGCAGGCGGAACCGCCGGCGATTCCGGGTCAGTTCGAGTTGCTGACGGCCGTGGAGGCCGCAAAGGGCGATACCGGACGGAGAGTAGCCATTGCTTCGCGTGCGCAGTGGCTGGCGAAGCACGCCGACATCCGGCAGCGGGTGCTCGACATCATGGGTCCCTGCCTGTTCAGTGTGGCGCCGCTCGAAGCTCAGCTCCACGGGGTCGAGGATTTGGGGAGTTACGAGCGCCGCAAAGTGTCGTATCGCGCGGCGACGGGCGAGCGAATTCCCGCCTGGCTGCTGCGGCCGAAAGGTCCGGGACCTTTCCCCGCGATGCTGGCGGCGCACCCGACCCAACTGAGCGCGAAAGACTCCGTGGTGGGCATCAGCGGGCCGGTCCACGAACGGTACGCCATGGAACTCGCCAAACGGGGTTACGTGGTGCTGGCTCCGGACGTCATCACCGCGGGCGAGCGCGTTTATCCGGGCGCGAAGCCTTACGTGACCGAGGCGTTCGACCGGGCGCACCCGGAATGGTCGGCGATGGGAAAGATGTGCTCGGACCATCGGCGTGGTCTCGATTTCCTGGAGTCGCTTCCGGAGGTGGATGGCGGGCGGCTGGGGGCGATCGGGCACTCGCTGGGCGGATACAATTCGTTCTTTCTGGCGGCGTTTGATGAGCGCGTGCGGGCGACGGTGTCCAGTTGCGGGTATACGCCCATGGGAAACGCGGCGCGGCCCTTCGCCTGGAGCCGCGACACGTGGTTCGTGCACTTCCCGAAGCTGGCGCGCTATTTGCGGTCCGGCATTCTGCCGTTCGATTTTCACGAGGTCCTGGCCCTGGTGGCGCCCCGGGCGCTGTTCAACTATGCGGCGGCGCAGGATGCCATCTTCCCCAACCCGGAAGCGATCCGCAGCTCGGCCGAACAGGTGACGGGCGTGTATCGCCTGCTCGGCGCGGAGGAGCGTTACGTTTTCCGGATGACGGAGGGACCCCACGAGTTCCCCGCCGCGCTTCGTGAGGAAGCGTACCGCTGGCTGGACCGGCAACTGGCCGCGCCAGCCACACGGTAGCCGCAGGCGGCCAAAGACTGGCGGTTCGCCGGCCGTCCCACCATGCCGCCGTCCCCAGCTCCCGGCTGCCGGCGTGCCGCTTGGCCAGCGTAGATCCCGCAGCGGAATGCCCTTCAGATTCATCCGCACTCAAGGGGAGTTCCATTCCGATGCTGCCAAGCGGGTGCTTATCCGTCTCAGCAATCCGCAGCCCGGTTTCCCTCGCGGAAGACCAGTCAGTCCTGAGAAAGCCGCGTGACCGCGTCTGGGGCTGGCGGCGCTGTGGCCCGGCGCCGTACCCGGCGGGCGGCCTGCCACGCGTAGTCGACGCCGCTCCATACGGTCAGGGCCACCACGCCCCAGGTCAACCAGCGCGAGACGCCGGGACTCCACTCCCAGGCTCGCTCCGCCAGCGTCGCCAGCGCCAGGCTGATCTGAAACAGCGTGCTCACTTTTCCCCAGACGCTAGGCGGGAAGTCGCGAAGCAGCGCGCGAAGATAGAGAACGCCGGCCACTCCCAGGATCAGAAGGTCCCGGGCAAAGATCAGCGCGACCACCCCCCAGCCGACTGCCCCGGCCATGCCGAGCGCCAGAAAGACGGCCGCCAGGAAAATCTTGTCGGCGATCGGATCGAGGTACGCGCCTGCGCGCGTCACGCAGCGGAACCGCCGCGCCACCCACCCATCCAGCCCGTCCGTCACGCCGGCGGCGAGGCACAGCATCAGCGCAGGCAGGTCGCGGTGGGTAACGATCCAGAACCACAGCAACGGCGCCGCGGCGAGGCGGGCCAGGGTGAGCGCATTGGCTGCATTCAGCCCAGTCATGCTACATCAATTGTAGTGACGGCTTTGCTGCCCAGCGCCGCCGCGGTGCGCCGCCGCGCTCCGGCGTGCATCTGGCGTTTCCTGCTCCTGGCGTTGCTTGCCGCGGGAGCCCAGGCGCAGTCGGTGCGGATTTATTCCGAATTCCAACGCGTGGATCCCTTCGGGCAGGTGGTCACGCCGGACCGCGGCGGCGCTTCGCGCGAAATTCTGTCGCCGGCCATTGCCCGCAATGCGTACGCCTCTTTCCTGGTGGCCGTAAAGCCTCCCCGCGACGAATCGGTCACCATCCACATCGGCCAGAACCCCGAAGACACGTTACAGCCGGCGCTCTATCGCGCGATGTTTACGGAAACTGCGCGCGGCTGGATCCCTGACCGGCTGGAACCGGTTTCCCAACCCTACACGTTCGATCTCTCCTCGGCGGCGACGGTTCCCGGCCAGACGGTGGTGCTGCTGTGGCTGGATCTGTGGACGCCCGCCCGGGTGCCGCCTGAGCGGATGCGCGTGGAAGTGCAGATGAATTGGGGCGATCGCTGGATCATCGCGCCGATGGAAGTGAGGGTGCAGGAAACGACGCTACCCAAACCGCCCGCGTTGCGGCTCGCGCTGCCGTCGCCCGAGATGCCACTGGGAGAGGTGGTCCGCTGGTGCTGGCGCGCGCTGGGGTGCGGCGGTCCCCGGCCGGCGACCGCGCGACCGCAACCGCAAGCGCCCCCTTCGATTCGTGCGTTGGTGGCGCGGAATGCGGCGCAGGACATTCTGCATGCCCGCGAGCGGAAAAAGCCTTCGCCTCCGGATGCCTGCGCCGAAACCCTGCCCGCCAGCCTGCACCCTGAGTGGTATTTGCGCGTCCGCGCCGCGCTCTGGCGATAACGGCGGAGAAGAGGAGGCAACCGTCCGGACTCGGCGGCCAGCGCGTTTCGTGGCCACTTCCTCTGTGGGCAGCCTGTTTGCTGCTCGCGAGCACGCGGTGGGGCTGTGCGAAACTCAAGCCGGCAGTTCTCGCGGCATCACCGGCGAGGAACTTCGGCTGCTGCGGCCGAGGCCGCGTTCACCGCTCGCGGCTGGCGCCGCCCGTTGCGGTTTTCCCGGCTGGCGGGTTCTGAGCTCCCGCAGGCCCGCTCGCTTGCCGCTCGCGGTCGCGGGCTTACTTTTCCGGAATCCACGCGATCAGTTCGATTTCGACGCGCGTGGCGGTGTCGGGGAAGTCCGCGCCCAGCGCCGTGCGCGCCGGTTGATTGGACGGAAAGTACTGGGCGTACACTTCGTTAAACGCGTTCTTCTCCGTCTTCACGTCGGCCAGATAGGCGGTCACCTTCAGCACGTGATCGAGCGACGAACCGAGCGCCTCCAGGTTGGCTTTCTGCGCTTTCAGGATGTTGTGTGTCTGTTCCTTGATGTCGCCGCCAAAGGCCAGCGGGTCCTTGCGGGCCTCGGCGCGCACGCCGGTGAGGCCGGAGCTGAAGAAAAGGTTGCCCAAGCGGACTCCGCCCTGCACCTTTTCCTTCCTGGCGCCGGGGGTATGGGCTGCAGCCGTCATGGCCGCCATCGCCCCGCCCGCGCTCAAGCCAGCCGCGGCCTTCAGCATTTTCCTGCGAGAGTTGTTCATGGTGATTGCCTCCTTGCGTCGAATGGTCAGCGTTGCAGAATCTCCGTCAGCCGCCGCGCGATGAGAGCGGCATCGCCGGGTTCCAGCGCCTCCGGCTTGAAGACCACCGTTCCCGAGCGCGCCAACGTTTCAAAGACACAGATGGGGGGATCGCCTTCCTCCAGCGCGACGATCAGGTCGTTCGCGCTCAGGCCGGCCTGGCGCGGATCCACGGTGAGGACCGCGTACGGCACGGTCTTCCCGCCGGGCTGAGGAAAGGTAACACGCGCGTCGATGCCGGGCATGCCGCGCACGGCATCGACAATGCACTCCACATCGCGGCGCCAGGCGGCCAGTTCAGCCTCGAAGTCCCGGGTTTGGTAAAGCTGGACCGCCCGCACGAGGCCGGCGATTTCTTCCTTACCCACTTTGAAGCCGCGTCCGATGCCGTGATGCGGCGGTCCGGCCAAGCGGCCCTCCGCGATCAGGTGGCGCAGCGGCCAGGACTCGGGAAACACGTCCATGTCCTGGTGTTGCAGCGTGGCGGAGAGAATGAGGTCCTGGCGCCCGCAGAGGATGCCGCTCGCCTGCGGGCCGCGCAGATGCTTGCCGCCGCTGAAGGCCACCAGGTCCGCGCCCGCTTCGCAGAAGGAGCGCAGATTGGACGCCGGTGGCAGTTCCGCCGCGGCGTCCACAATCACCGGCAAGCGGTGCCGGTGGGCGATGGCGGCGAAGGAGGCGAATGGAATGGCCCCCGCGTCGACGCCCGCCTGGTAAAACAGCGCGGCGGTACGCGCGGTGATGGCGTTTTCCACCTCGTAGTCAAAGGTGTAGTAATAGAAGCCGGTCTCGACAAAGCGCGCGCCGGCGGCCAGCAGCGCATGATCGTAGTCGTTGCGGTGGGTGCGCAGGACGACAATCTCGTTGGGGATGCCGGAAGTGTCCGGGAGGCGGTTCATGCGGTGAACGTCCAGTCCGGCGAGGCAGGCGGCCGCGCCGAGCGTGAGCGCGGCGGCCGCGCCGCTGGTCACCAGGGCCGCTTCAGCTCCGGTCGCTTCCGCAATCACCCGCCCGGCCGCCTCCTGCAAGTCCGCGATGCGCACGCACGCCTGCGCCGCTTCCCGCATAGCCTCCAGCACCGGCGCCGGCAGCACGCCCCCGCCGCACTTGGTGGAGAAACTGCGCGCGTTGATGATGCGGCGGACGCCGAGTTGCTCGTAGATGGTCATCACCGGAGGAGGCTACCGCAAGGTATCAAACGAGCGGCCGCAGGGTCAACGCACCTGCGATTGCGCCCGGCGGCCGGTTATTCGATACTCGGGATGACTTTCATGATCTGGGATCTGCATACGCACTTGAGCGGCTTCGACGGCGCGACGCCGCGGGAAAAGATGGCAGAGTTGATCCGCTTCGCCGACCGCCTGGAGATCGAGCGGGTCATCGTGTTCATGGGTTATCCGTTCGTATACGACCCCACGCCGGAACAACTCCGCGAACAGAACGATCAGGTGCTGGAGGCCCTGCAGCCCTGGCATCCGCGGGCGCTGGGGTTCGTCTATCTGAGCCCCAAGCATCTGGAATTCAGCCTGCGCGAGTTCGACCGCTGCGTCCGCGACGGGCCGATGGTGGGCGTCAAGTTGTGGGTGGCGGTGAAGGCGCACGATGAACGGCTGGACCCCATTGTCGAACGCGCCGCCAAGCTCGATGCCGCCATCTTTCAGCACACCTGGACCAAGGTGATGGGCAACCTGCCGGGCGAATCCGATCCCTGGGACGTGGTGGCGCTGTCCCGGCGGCATCCGGAGGTGCCGATCATCTGCGGGCACACCGGCGGCAACTGGCAATTGGGCGTGCGCGCGCTTCGCGACGCGCGGGACGTCTCCGCCGACCTGGCGGGCTCGGATCCGACGGCGGGGCTCACCGAGATGGCCTATCGCGAACTCGGCGCGGAACGCATCATCTGGGGCAGCGATGCCGGAGGGCGGAGTTACGGTTCGCAACTGGCGAAGGTGACGGGAGCGGATATTCCGGAAAGCGCCAAGAAACTGATCCTGGGCGGGAACCTCAAGCGCATGCTGACGCCGATCTTGCGCGCGAAAGGAGTGCCGCTGTGACGGTGGATGTGAATGTGACGCTCGGCCGCTGGCCGTTCCGGCGAACGCCGGGCGACGAGTCGGGGGCGGCGCTCGCCCAGCGGTTGCGGGCGCGCGGGGTGACGCAGGCCTGGGTCAGCCATTTCGACGCGCTACTCCACACCGATCTTGCCGCGGTGAACGCGCGGCTGGCCGAGGAATGCCGCCGGGAGCCGCTCTGGCTGCCCTTCGGCGCCGTAAATCCGACCCTGCCCGCGTGGCGAGACGACGTCCGGCGTTGCCACGAGGGGCACCGCATGCCGGGCCTCCGCCTGTTTCCGAACTACCACAGCTACACGCTGAGCCAGCCGGTAGCGGCGGAATTGTTCGAGGAGGCAGCCCGGCGGAACCTGGTGGTGCAGGTCGCCTTGCTCATGGAAGATGAGCGGACGCAGCATCCGCTGGTGCGCGTGCCGGCGGTGGACGCCGCGCCCCTGGCGGACCTGGCGCGCCGGTGGCCGGGGCTGAGAGTGATCGTGCTGAACCAGCGGCCGGGCCCGCCGGGCGGCGTGCGCGCCCTGGTCGAGGCCGGCGCCGTGTCTTTCGACATCAGCATGGTGGAGGGTACGGGCGGGGTGGCGAAATTCGTCGAAGCCGCCGGCGCCGAACGGGTCCTGTTCGGATCGCACGCCCCGTTGTACTACTGGGACGCCGCATCCCTGAAGATCCAGGAGTGCGGCCTGGCGCCCGAGTTGGAGGAGCGGATCCGCCATAGGAACGCGAGGGCGGTGCTGCGCGCCGCGTGACCGCGCGCGGGTACAATCCAAAGGAAGCGACGCATCGCAGGTCAATCAGGAGAGAACGCACATGACCCGACGCACCGCCCTGACTCTTCTGGCGGGAGCCCCGGCGGCCGCCGCCGCATCCGCGCCGCCGGCAGCCGTTCCCGTCTGCATGTTCACCAAGCACCTGCAATGGACCTCGCTCGCCGAGGCCGCGCCGCTGGCGGCCGAACTGGGATTCGACGGTCTCGACATCACCGTCCGCCCGGGCGGGCACCTGGAACCGGAACGGGTGGAGGAGGAACTGCCGCGGGCTATGGAACACGCCCGCCGCGCCGGCATCGGCATTCCCATGATCACCAGCGGCATCGTGGACACGGCCACCCCGCACGCCGAGCGCGTCATCCGTACCTGCGCCGGGTTGGGCATCCGCCGCTACCGGTGGGGCGGCTTTCGTTACCGCGACCACGCCCCGCTGCCGGCGCAGCTTGCCGAGTTCGAACGGCGGGTGCGGGACCTGGCCGCCCTGAACCGGCAGTACGGCGTGTGCGCCATGTATCACACCCACTCGGGCCGGAATCAGGTGGGCGCTTCCTTTTGGGACCTGTACCTGCTGTTGAAGCCATTCTCGCCGGACGAGGTGTCGGCCAACTTCGATATCGGCCACGCCACGGTCGAGGGAGGCCTGGGCGGGTGGCTCCACAGCGCGCGGCTCCTGTTGCCGTACGCTCGCGGTCTCTCCGTGAAGGACGTGCGGTGGCGAAAAGCGGAAGACGGCGCCTGGCAGCCGGACTGGTGCGCCCTCGGGCAGGGCATGGTCCGTTTGCACGAGTTCTTCACGCTCGTCAAGCAGAGCGGATTTGCGGGACCGCTGCAATTGCACTTCGAGTACCCGGAGTTGGGAGGCGCCGCAAGCGGCAAACGCGAAAGCACGATACCGCGGGAAAACCTCCTCGGGATTTTCCGGCGCGACCTGGCCCTCCTGCGATCGCTGTTGCGCCAGACGGGAGTCAGGGCATGAATCGCCGGACCGCACTCGCGCTCGCGGCGGCGTTTCCCTTCCCCCGCGCGCGGGCGAATTCGGACGCCGAGGTGGAATCGTTTCTCGCGACGCTGCTGGAACCGGGCAAACGCTACGCCAATATCGAGCCCGCCGAGGGGCGGTATCTTCGCGACCTCGTGTTGCGGGTGCGCGCCCGCCGGGCGCTGGAGGTCGGCACGTCGACGGGCTACTCGGGAATCTGGATCGCGCTGGGCCTGAAGCGGACCGGGGGAAGGTTGATCACGCTCGAGATCGACGAGAAGCGGCACCGGACCGCCCGCGAGAACTTCCGCGCCGCCGGCGTGGCGGATCTGGTGGAGGCCCGGTTGGGAGACGCACGCCTCGAGATCTCTCGGGTGGACGGTCCGCTCGATCTGGTCTTCATCGACGCCCACAAGCCCGATTATTTGCTCTACTATGAGGGAGTCATCGGCAAGACCCGCCCGGGCGGGGTGATTGTGGCCCACAATGTTCTGTCCCACCCCGAGCCGATGGCGGATTTCCTGGCGAAGATCAAAAGCGACCCGCGGGTGCGCACCGAGATCGCCTCGCCCGGGTGGCAGGGCTTTTCTCTGAGCTGGGTGCAATAGCTCTCGATGGGTGGGGAAACGGGGATGCCCCAAAGACTGCAAGGAAAGACCGCCGTCATCACCGGCGCGGCGGGCGGCATCGGCAGCGCCATGAGCCGGTTGTTCGCCCAGGAGGGCTGCGCGGTGGCGCTGGCCGATATCAACGACGAGGCTGGAGAAAAAGTCGCGGAGGAGATCCGCAGCGCCGGCGGCGCCGCCCTGTACCGGCACGCCGACATCTCCCGCCCCGCGCAGGTGCGCGACCTCTTCCAGGAGACTGCGGGGCGCTTTGGCGGTCTCGACATCCTCGTCAACAACGCCATCTTCTCGGCAGGCGACGGCGCCATCGCGGAAGAAGACGACGAAGTGTTCGACCGCACGATCGAGGTCTGCCTGAAGGGTCCGTACCTCTGCACGAAGCATGCGCTGCCCCTGCTGAAAGCACGCGGCGGCGGCAGTATCATCACCCTGTCCAGCGTGAATGCTCTGTTCGCTTTTGGCGAAACGGCCTACACGGCGGCCAAGGGCGGCCTGATCTCGATGATGCGCTTGGTCGCCGCCGACTACGGGGAATGGAACATCCGCTCGAACGTGATCTGCCCCGGCACCATCGCGACCAAGACCTGCATGGATTACTGGGAGCGGTTCCCGGCGGGTTTCGCCAAGCTGTTGGACATGTACCCGCTGAAGCGAATCGGCAAGCCGATGGAAGTGGCCCAGTACGCTTTGTTTCTGGCGTCGGACGAATCGAGTTTCGTCACCGGCAGCGTCTGCGTCGTCGATGGGGGGCTGTTGGCGGGCAGGAAGTTCGAGTTTTGACCCTACGTTTGCGAGGCGCCCCGCGGCGGCTGTAACCTTTTTGTCATATTTCTGCAATAATGCTATTCCACAATAGGAAAAGGTCGGACACACTGCTGCCCGAGCGCACCTATGCTGATTGTCTTCGGGATCGTGATGGGCGCCAGTTTGGCGTTGATTCTGGCGCATGGACTGACGGAAGGACGCCGGGGGCGGCGGTGGGCGGGGCTCGCATCCATCGGGCGCTACGGGTCAATGAACCGTTAGGCCCTCCTCGTCGTTAGCTTGGTTTCTCGATGAGTTCCGGACCTACCGTGCGGGCGCGCCGGAAGTAGACTTTGGCCTCGTCCGGGTGGTCCAGGCGCCACTGAATCTGGCCAAGGCGCTCGAGCGCCTCAGGAAGGTGGGGACGTTCCTTGAGGGCCTCCCGGAAAAGGCGCAGGGCTTCGTCATACTCACCTTCCTCTTGAAGAATTACTCCCAAATTAAAGATAGTGTAGGGATTTCTTTCTCCTCGAGAAAGGGCCCGGCGGCACCAGCCGGCCGCTTCGGCGAATCTACCCTGCTGGAGGGTGGCCTGCGCCGCGATCTCAGCCGCGCGGCTCCATCCGGGTTCTTCCTCGGCCAGTTGGCTTGCGGTTTCCACTGCGCCGTCCAAGTCGCCAGCAGCCCACTGGGCAATCGCCAGGTTGTAGCGCGCCTTGGCCCAGGTGGGGTCCAGCCGAAGGCACGCCCGGAAGGACTCCGCCGCTTCGGCGGGTGCGCCACAATCCATCCTCACACAACCGTGCCGAAAATGCGCCGCAGCCGACTCGGGATGGCGCGCAACGAAGGCGGCTAGCCGGCGTTCGGCTTCGGCGGCGTCGCCGCGGCGCTCGGCCAGCGCGGCTAGTTGTATTTGCGCGAACGGGTCGTCAGGCTGAATTTCAAGAATCGCTTGAAATACCTTGGCCGCCTTCTCCTCATTGCCGGCATCCTGCCACGCGGTCGCCAGCCCAACCCGCGCCTCCATGGATTCCGGTTGCAACCGCACCGCCTCGGTGAACGCCAGGGCGGATTCCTCGTGCTGGTGCAGAGCCTGTCGCGAGACGCCCAGATTAAACCAGACTTCAAAAGCGCCCGGATCCTGCGCGGCAATCCGGGTGCAAAGCGAACAGACGCCTTCCCAGTTCTCCGATTCTAGTTCGATGGCGGCCAGCGCCCGAAGCGCGACCGGCGAGTCGGGTTTCCGCTTGAGAAGCAGTCCGGTGTAGCGGAGCAGGGACTCTTCTTTCCGGGTTTGGCTGGCCAAGCCAATCAGGTTCACCAGCGCATCCTCGCAGTCCGGTTGTCGGCGGAGCAACTCCCGGTAGGCTGATTCGGCCTCTTCAAGATTTCCCAAATAATGCAATGCCAATGCTTTACCAAACAAAATCTCAGGCTGCGATGGATTCTGCGCGAGGCACTGATTGAAGGTCGCGAAAGCCTCTTCCGGCCTGGACAGTTTCAGCAGGACAACTCCCGCCGCTCCCCTCCAGCGGAACTCGTCCGGCTCGGCGTCGGCCAACTGGCGAAAACAGGCCAACGCATCCTCGGGCCGGTTCAGTTTGTCGAAGCAGAGTCCCAGAACAAACGTGACGCCGCGCGAGGGCACGGCGGATTGCAACTCCGGAACGGCTTCCCGAAACAGCCCCAACTGAAAACAGGCCCAACCTCGCAGCGCGGATGCCGGAGCAGACTGTTCGCCTTGGAGCGTCGTGAGCACTGCCTGCCACTGGTTTTGCCGGGCCAGATCGCGCGCCGCCTCGAGTGGGGATTTGCCCCCGCCCGCAAGATCGTGCCCGGGCATGCCGACCGAGACGACGAATTCGGCCGGGATCCCCAAGTGACGGAACGAGGCGAGCAGCTCCTCCGGGGTCCAGACAGGCCCCTCTGCTCCTTCGCGCACCCAGTCGTCCAGGCTCGACTGGGGCGGCGGAAGCGGAGGAGCTGGTTCCCCGTCCTGCCGAGCGGGAAGCGGGAGGCGATCCGGCGAGGGCGCAGGCGCGGAGAACGGGTCTTCGTCGACCCATACCCAATCATCCGGCGCGCGTTCCATGTGATCGTCGACCTTCCTTCCGGCTCTTCCACGGCCGGTTCAGGGGTTCGCAAAGTCAACTGCTGAAATACTGCGCCGCCACGTCGGGATTGGCCTCGGCCGCCTGCTTCCAGCAGGTTCGCGCCTCGGTTTCCTGACCCAATCCGTGGAGGACGTGACCGAGGTTGAGGAGGGCCTCGACAAAGCCGGGCCGTTCGTTCAGCGCCTGGCGGTAGCGTTCGGCCGCTTCCTCCAGCTTGCCGGTGCGGTGCAGCAGCAGACCAGTGTTATAGAACAACTCCGCGCTGCGTTCGCCCATTTCCATCAACCGCAAGTGGAGTTCAAACGCCCGTTCCGCGTCGTTCTGCTCGACGGCGAGCGCGGCCAGCGCCCGCACTGCGTCCACCAGTGCGGGATCGCCGGCCAGCGCTTTCTCAAAGTGCTGGCGGCTGGTTTCCTTGTCACCCTGCTTCCAGGCGGCGATGCCGAGGTTCAGATGCGCATCCACCCAATCCGGGCGGCGGGCGACGCACTCAGTGAACGCTGCCTGCGCCCCTGCATACTCGAGCCGTTGCAGGCGCAGGTACCCGAGCCGGAACCAGGCATTCTCCCATTCCGGGTGCGTCTCCACGAGCCGCTGATAAGCCTCTTCCGCCGCTTCGAATTCGCCCTTGCGTTCGTGGACGAGCGCGAGGTTCCACTGTGGTCCGGGCAGGTCCGGGTCGAGGGCGAGCGCCCGTTGATATGCTTTCTGCGCCGCCGCCAGATCGCCGGCCCTCTGCGCAAGCACTCCCAGGTTCGCGTGAGCCTGGGCCGAGTCGGGCCGCAGTTCCGCCGCTTTGCCGTAGGCTGCCGCGGCCTGCTCCAGGCGGCCGGTTTCCGCCGACGCGACCCCGAGGTTAAACCACGCGACAAAGTTCGACTCGTCCAACTCGGTGAGGCGGGCGCAGTGCCGCAGCGCGGTTTCCCAATCGCCGGCCCGCAGAGCCAGGTTCGCCAGCGCCTCGAGCGCCGCCCGGGCGTCCGGCCGGACCGCCCGCAACCGGGCGGCGGCAGCCGCGATCGCTTCCCGGTCCTGACCCGCCATCCGGAGCGCCAGGAGGTTGCTCAGCACTTCCTCGTCATCGGGCTTGACCGCCAGCAGCGACTCGTACACCGCCGCGGCTTCGTCCGTCCGCCCAACCAGGTGCAAGGCCACCGCCCGGCCCAACTGTCCCGCCCAGTCCGAGCCCTTCTCAAGGTACGCGTCGAACTCCGCGAGCGCCTCCGCAGCCTCGCCGGTGTGGAGCAAACACAGCGCGAGCCCCAGGCGCGACTCCCGCCGTTCGGGATCCGCCTCGCGTGCTTTGCGAAAACTCCACGCCGCCGCCGCGAAATCGCCCGCCCGCTCCAGGCAGACTCCGCGGTTGTAGTGCGCGGTGCGATGTCCCGGGTTCGCCTCCAGCACTCTGGCGTAGCTGGCGGCTGCTTCCTCAAACTTTCCCTGGCCGAACAGCAGGTTGCCCTTCGCCGAATAGACCTCGGCGGGATCTTCGCCCGCGGCCGCCGCCTCGTCGAGTCTGGCCAGCGCGCCGTCCGTCTGACCCGCCAGGTGCATCTGAATGGCGGCGACCAGGCCCTCGGTCCCGGCGCGCTTCGGAGTCTCGGGAGCGGTCTCATCCAAAGCCACCGGGCTGGGATCCCATCCCGCGCCCTTCCGCCGCCGCCCGATCAGCCCTTCAATCGGATCATCGTCCGTAAACCACACCCACTTGTCGTTGTCGCTCATGCTTCCCCCATTTCACTCGCAAAGCCAGGCGGCGCGCTAGTTGCCTGCGGGCCGTTTGGCATACTTCAGTTGCACCGCGGTGGTGCGGCCCTGCTCTTCCCTCTCGTTAAGGAATCCCACCGCGCCGGCCGCCAGGCGGTTGTCCATCCAGACTTCGATCGGCTCACCCTGTAGCGACACGGTAAAGCGCGGTCCGTCTGCCTCCACCTGAACCTGATACGTCTGGCCCGGACCAGCCAGCTGGGCGAGCCGCTTTTCCGAGTACGAACTTTCGCGCCCGTCCACCACGGCCCAGCGGCGAAACACGGCCGCGGATCCTTCCTGGCTGATCTTCATCGCGTAGTAATTCTTGGTATCCGACGCCCGGACCACCCAGCCCAGCGCCCCCCGCTCGATCTTGCCACTGAACATAAATTGATAATTCGACAGCGGCAGCGACGGTTTATACAACGTCAGTTGTCGCCCTCGCCGCGAGCCCGCCGGATCCGAAGCCCACTCGGTGACCCAGCCCTGCTCAATGAGAGCGCCGGACTCCACGCCCGCGCTCCGGGGACGGGTGGTTTTGGCCGCTTCCGGAGCGCCCGTGGACAGGAAGTAATAAGCCCCGCCCCCGGCCACCAGCAGCAGCGGGACCACCACTTTTAACAGACCGGGAATTCCGCTCGGCACCTCGACCTGGTCGGCGCGCAGGGCCTCGCCGGTCAGCGAGAGGGCCGGACCGGAGGCGGCCGCGCCGCCGAAGGATGGAACCGGCAAGGGCGCCGCCGGCTCGGCCTGCGGCTCAGCGCCGGCGGGCTTGCGGTCCGGGACCAGCGTCGGACGGGCCGCTGGCAACGCCTCCGCCGTCGCGGGAGCCCGGTCTGCCTCCGCTGCCGGCGTCACGGCGGGGACGGGCGAGCCCTTGAGGGGCCTCGGAACCACCGCCGGACGGGGAGTGGACGGCTTGGGCATCGGCACGGGCGCAGGCTTCACCGCCGATGCCGGCTTCGGAGGAGTTGCCGGCACGAGTGTCGGGCGCGGTTGCGGTTTCGCCTCGGCGGCAGCGCCCGTGTCGGGCTCCACCGGACGGGCGCGCTCCGGCAACTTGACTTCCGGTTTGGGAATCGGCGTGGCCGCCTTTGTTTCTTCGACCGGCCGAGGCCCATCGGCGGGACGCCTGGCTTCGCTCGGTTCTGGTGGCGCCGTCGCGGGGGCCTTGCCGAAGGTCATCCGCAGCCGCAAGGGCTCGGCCTCGCGCTCCGGCAGTTCGATCGCCGGCGGCCGGTCCGCGACGACCGCCGCTTCTGCACAAAGTTCGCCAGGCGGCGGCGCAATTTCGGTTGGAGTCGTGTCAAAAACAAAGCCCGCCGACTCGGGGACCGCCGGTTCCGGGTCCGGCGGCGCCGCCTCGGGTGCGGGCGGCGGCGCTGTCTCCGGCTCAACCGCCGGCGGTTCGCTCCGCACTGCGCCCGCTAGAACTACCAGGTCGAGTGTTTCCGGCGCGAGCGCCGGACCTTGCCCGTCAAGTGGGGTCGGTTGGAGCGCTGCGATCAGGCTATCCCAGCGGGCGTCCACGGCAAAGTCGATCGCCGTGTGCCAAGCTCCATGCCCCTTCAACAATTCCGCGCCAACCGCACCGCACAGATAATCCCCGAGCGGCCGGTCATACGGGAGGAGGAAGTTCGCCGGATCCAGCCGCATCAGACCGGCCGGTCCTGCCCGTTTCTCGTCCTTCCCTGTGCTTTCCGCCATCGCCCCTCCTGCTCAGCCATCGCCGCCGTCTTGCCACAGCGGCGTTTCCCAACGCAACAGCTTTTCCTCCAAATACGTTCGCCGCAGCATCACCGGCGGGAACGGAATCGGTCGTACTCGCCGGCGCATGCCGTCCGGATCCACTCGCGCTAACTTGAGTGGGAACGGCAGAAATCCGGCCGGCGTCCGCCACAGCGCCTGCGGCGGCGCCGGCCAAGCCTTCACCTCGATCCACCGCGGACCTCCCACTTCCACGCCCGTAGCCACCCCCGCCGCGGCTTCTACTGGCAGGGCAACCGGTCCTGCCATCGGGGGTTCGGCCCGCGCCTCACCCGCTGCCGCGCCGCCCTGCACGACCTTCAGGACAGGCCTCCGATCTCCCCCCGCACGACCGGCTTCTGTCTCGCCGGGAGCGAGTTGCGGGCGCCGAAGGGGCTGCGGAACGGACACGTCACACGTACCGAAGTTCCATGGTAGGGTGAACCGGCAGGAAGTACCAGTCGTCAAATCCCCTATCTGAAAAGACTTAGGAGAAGAACCCGAGGATCAGGTTGAGGCTGCCGCCCTAGCACTAGGGCCCCGCGGGTACTAGAGAAAACCTTTCCACGCCGGGCCGCTGCGATTCGTCATGACTTCGAAACCGGTATGATTACGAAGGCGCTGCTCGCATGATCCGGTTCCTCGCCACCCTGCTGCTGGCCGTCCGTTCGGCGTTTGCCGTGGAGGTGGCGATTTTCCGCTCCGGCTTCCGCCTGGAAATCGACCGGCATGAGCAGGACGGGGCCGAGGTCGTCCTCTTTTCGGCTGAGGGTGGCCAAACGCGCTTGCCCGCCGACCAGATCGCCGGTTTTGAAACCGTACCGTCTCCCAGCACAGCGGCAGCCGCTCCCGAAAGCCCGGCTCCGCCTGCCCCTCGGCCCCGCACCCTCCGCGAACAGATTGACGACGCGGCGCGCAGGCACGGATTGCCGGAAGAGTTCGTCCACGCCGTCGTCGCCGCCGAATCCGGCTATCGGCAGGAGGCGGTTTCCCCCAAGGGCGCCATCGGCCTGATGCAGTTGATGCCGGACACCGCCCGGTCCTTTGGCGCGGATCCGCGCGATCCGGAGCAGAATCTGGAAGCCGGAGTCCGATTTCTGCGCGACCTCCTGATCCGGTACGGACACGACGCCAACCGCGCCCTGGCGGCCTACAACGCCGGCCCGGGGGCAGTGGACCGCCACGGCGGCGTACCGCCGTACCTGGAAACCCAGTGGTATGTGTCGCGGGTGCTCCAGCGTTATGTAAAATCCGCGGGGAAGCAGCCGGCTCGCACGGACGCCCCCAGACCTGCTGGTACGATAAAAGAGTGATCCCAAAAATCCTGCTGGCAGGCGCCTTGAGCGCCATTTCTCTGCTTGCCGCCAACCCCAAGGTGACGGCGGCGAACGCGCAACTGAAGGAGGGCAAGTTCGAGCAGGCCATTGCCGCGCTCGAAGCCGAGCACAAGGCGAACCCGAAAGACGCCGAAGTGAAGACGGCGCTGGCGGGAGCGCACTTGGCCTATGGCGAGTCCCTGATGCATAACCCCCAGATGCCTCCTTTCCGGAAATATCCGGGCGCGCTGCGCCAGTTCCGCCAAGTGCTGACTTACGACGCCAATAACAAGAAGGCCAAGGACAACATCGCGCTCATTGAGGGCATTTACAAGTCCATGGGCCGCGAAGTTCCGCAGTAGGTCCGGGCCGTGCTGCTCGACGAACTGGACACGCCCGCTCTACTGATTGATCTCGACATCTTCGAGCGCAATCTCGAGCGGGCGTACGCCTACGCCCGCAGGCATAACCTTCGCCTGCGGCCGCACACCAAGACCCATAAGACGCCCGACATCGCATCCCGGCAATTGCGTGCCGGCGCAGCCGGCCTGACCGTAGCGAAGGTCGGCGAGGCGGAAGTGATGCTGAGCTCGGGAACCGCCGACCTGCTGGTAGCCTACCCGGTGATCGGGCAGCGCAAGTTGAGCCGGCTGGCGGCGGTGGCCCGGCAAACCCGCGTCACCGTCGCGCTGGATAGCGCGCTGGCGGCTCGCCAGCTTTCTGACGCCGCCTGCGAGCACCAGGCGACCTTCGGCGTGCTGGCGGAAATCGACGTGGGCCTTGGCCGGGTTGGCGTGACACCCGGCGAAGAACTCCTCGCGCTGGTGCAAACCATTGACCGTCTGCCACGCCTCGAGTTCCAGGGCATCACGTTCTACCCGGGCCACCTGAAGATGCAAGGCGAACAGACCGACCAGGCTCTTGTCAACCTCGGTCACACCATCGGCGAATGCTCCGGTCTGCTGCGGCGGCACGGTTTGGACATTTCCATCGTGAGCGGCGGGTCGACCCCTACCTTGTTCCGCTCGCACCTGGTGGCCGGGCTTACCGAGATCCGCCCGGGCACCTACGTGTTCAACGATGGCAACACCGTGCGGTGCGGCGCTTGCGCATGGGACGACTGTGCGGCCACCATCCTGACCACGGTGGTTTCCACCGCCCGCCCCGGACAGATGATCCTCGACGGCGGCTCGAAGACCTTCTCCTCGGACCGGGTCCATGCGGGCGAACCCGGGTTCGGGCGCATCGTGGAAGCCCCCGCATGTGTCTTCCGCGCGATGAACGAGGAGCACGGCTACGTGGACGTCCGATCCGCCGGGCGGGAGTTCCGCGTCGGCGACCGCGTGCGGGTGATTCCCAACCACATCTGCGTCGCCGTGAACCTGCACGAGCGAATGTACGGCGTCCGGAACGGCGTGGTCGAAGTGGAGTGGAAAGTCGAAGGGCGAGGCAAGCTGCAATAAGCAGCGGCCCCGCCCCGTTTTTCTGCCCGCCGGAAAATCCAGCGGATCTCTTACATCTTGATGTCCTTGACGGTGATCGTTTCGCCGTCCAGCGAACCCTCTACCGTCACCTTGTGTCCGGCGTGGGGCCTCGCCTTATCCTGATCGGACAGCTTAAAGATCTTGCCGCCGCTCACCAACACCAACGTGGCTCCCTTCTTGGCGCAACCCTGAGCGCACCCGGCGTGGGCATCGCTCTCGGCCTTTGCGGGATCCTTCCGGGCGCAGCCTTCATCGGAGATGTAGCCGGTCCAGGAACCGGCGAAGGCGCTTACCGCCAGCAGGGACAGTGACATCAGACTGGAAAGAAACAGTTTTTTCATGGGGTGCATTAGCCTCCTCAAGCTAATCGACTTCAGGATAGCAGGTGCGGCATTTTGTCGCAACCCAAAAGTTGGGACCCCGACTTGCTTACTCCGAGCGTTCCAGGATCGAACGGACAAACTCCAGCGCTTCATCCCGGCCGGAGATCCGCCCCTCCAGTTGTTCCTCCTCCAGCCTCCGCAAGGCTTCGCCGAACCGAGGACCGGGGGTGTAGCCCAGCGCGATCAGGTCGCTGCCCCGAACCAAGGGTGGGGGTTTGAGTACTTCGGGGGGCATCTGTTCCCAGCGCTCCTTCACCCACGCGTAGTTGTCCAGGCGGCGGTGGCTGGCCAAACAATCCAGGCGATGCAACTCGAGGTGTTCTTCAAAGCGCGGCAGTCGCAGGAAGCGCTTGAGCATGCTTGGGTTCATGCGGGGCGCGTCCTTGAACCGCAAATGATGAGCCACCAGGGCGGACACCTGTTCCGTCTCGGCGGCGGAGAACCGCAGACGCTTGGCGATGGCCCTCGCGATCTCCACGCCGGCCTCGACATGGCCGTCAAAGCGGATCCGCTCGGCCACCCGAAACGTGACGGGCTTGCCAACATCGTGGAGGAGGACGCCCCACGCCAAAGTCGCCGAAGGCTGATTCAGCAGCTCCAGCATGATGAGCGTATGGGTCCACACGTCGCCTTCGGGGTGGAACTCGGGAGGCTGCGCGACGCCCTTTAGCGCGGCGACCTCGGGCAGGAGCTCGCCAAGCAGGCCCAATTCGTCCAGCAGCGCGAACCCGCGCCTTGCCCCGCCCTCAGTCAGGATGCGCGTGAGTTCATCGCGCACCCGCTCCGCCGCGACCTGGCGCACCAGGGTCGCCTGCCGCCGGATGGCCTGCGCGGTGTCTTCTTCGATCAGGAAACCCAGGCGCGCCGCGAACCGGACGGCGCGCAGCAACCGCAGATGATCTTCGGCGAATCGCGCGACCGGATCGCCGATGGCGCGGATCCGGCCGGCGCGCAGATCCGCGAGACCGCCGGTGTAGTCGAGCACTTCTCCGCTGGCGGGGTCCAGGAACAGTCCGTTGATCGTGAAGTCGCGGCGTAGCGCGTCCTGTCGGGGATCGCGCTGAAAACGGACGCCGTCAGGCCGCCTGCCGTCCGAATAAGCCTGGTCGGACCGGAAAGTGGCCACTTCCACCTGTGCGCCCTCGCGGCGCACCAGCACGACGCCGAAGTGCGCGCCCACCAGATCGGCGCCGGGAAACAGCACGCGGAGGATTTCCGGAGGAGCATCCGTCGCCACGTCGAAGTCCAGCGCCGGGCGTCCTAACAGGTGGTCTCGCACGCAACCGCCCACCAGGAGCGCGCGATAGCCCTGTTGCCTCAGTTCCGCGCAGACGCTCTCGGCCAGGGTGCGGGCGGTCACACTTCATTTTAGGGCGGCTGCTCCCGCGCGGCCCGCGTCTACGATTCAGCCACCGAATCGCCGCGCCGCGACCGGCAGGGAGCGGGGCGGATGCCGTGGCAACCCCCAACGCCTTGGCCAACTCGCCGCCGCTGGCGGGGCGGGAGCAGGCACGGAGGCGTCAGCCCCACTTGACGTCCAGGTAGAAGGCGCCCCGTTCGGCCCCGCCGCGCTCCCGCAGCCTGGTTTGCAGGCGTGCGGGGCCGCGCGGCAACCGCATCCGGAGCGTGACCGACCTGGCGCCTTCGGGCACGGACGCGGACACGCGGCGGCCATCCACCTCAACCTCGGCGGCGGCGGCGCGGAGAGGAATCTCCTCCTCGGCGGGCTGATGCCGGAGGGTGAACTGGTAGTCGCCCTCCCGTTCGAATTCGACCGCCCAGAATCCGTTGGCTTCGGGCAGTTCGCGCACCATGGGCTGATTCCAGGGCACGACCGGTCCGTGCCAGTCCATGCAGGTCAGCCGCGCCGGGTCCTCGCGCGGGGAACCCAGCACGATGGGGTTGAACTCGCCGAAGCGGAAAGAGACGTCCTGCCACCATTGCTCGTAAACGCCGCGCAAGCGCCGGACGACGTCCGGATGGCGCGCCGCGCGGTCGTCCTGCTGGCCGGGATCGGCCTGGATGTCGTACAAATGGGCGCCGTCGATCAGCCGCCACTGCTGGGTGAGCACGGCCGAGCGAATCCACGGCCGGGGCTCGTCCATCATCCAGCGGCCGTTTTCCTGACGCTGTTGCACCTGCACGACGAGTTCGCGCTCCTGCAAAGACGGCGGCAGGACGCCGCCCGCGAGCATCGGCGTCAGGCTGCGTCCGTCGAACAGGATCCCCTGAGGCGGCTTCAGCTTGCAGAGTTCGATCAGGGTGGGCATCAGGTCAAAGTGGGCGGCCAGGTGGGGGATGTCGCGTCCTCCGGTCAGCCCACCGCCCGGCCAGCGCAGGAAACAGGGCACGCGATGGCCGCCATCGTACGGCGAGCCCTTGGGGTCCCGCATCCCGGCGTTGAACCCCGCAAAACCGGAGTCCGTCTGACGGGCGATTCCCGCCGCAGTGCCGTTATCCGTGAGGAACACAACGATGGTGTCCCGCGCCAGGTTCCAGTCATCCAGGCGGCGCAGCAGGCGTCCCATGTTTTCGTCGAAGTTCGCGATCATGCCGTAAAACGCCGCCATGTCGTCGCTGGCGGCCTTGCCCCGGTAGGGCTGGAGGTAGGCGTCGGGCGCCCGGTACGGCCAGTGCGGCACGTTCGTCGCCAGGTACAGGAAGAAAGGCCGGTGGCGGCTGCGTTCGATGAAGCGCAGCGCCTCACGGAAGAACACGTCGGTGCAGTAGCCCCGGAAGGCTTCCGGGCGCCCGTCGCGGAAGTAGGTGTCGTCGAAGTAGTCGTTCCCCCAGAAGTCCGGCGTCTGCCCGACGCCGCCGCCTCCGTGCACGAGGCATTCGCCGAAGCCGCGTTCCTGCGGACGGAACGGATAGTTGTCGCCCAGGTGCCACTTGCCGAAGATGCCCGTCCGGTAGCCGGCGGAAGCGAACACATTCGCCAGGGTGGTTTCCTCGCGCCGCAGCAGCGAGCGGCCCATGATGGTCGCCCATACGCCCGTGCGCGCCGCATAGCGTCCCGTCATCAGCGCGGAGCGGGTAGGCGAGCAGAGCGGGTCGACGTGGAAGTTGGTGAAGCGCACGCTCTGGCCGTGCAGGCGGTCCAGGTTGGGGGTCTTCAACACCGGATTGCCGTGACAGGACAGGTCGCCATAACCCTGATCGTCGGTCATCACGATGATCACGTTGGGCGGCCGGCGCGACTGCGCGCGCACCAGCGGGGCGGAGGCGCCCGCCGCAACTTTCGCAAAGGTACGGCGTGAAAGGACAGACATAGCTTATGCGAGGTGGTAAGTCTTTTTCGCCAAGCCGTAGGCTAAGTCCACGATGACTTCCTCGGCCTCGTCGGGTTCCAGGATGTGGCGCGACACCAGGTCCGCCAGGTAACAGGCGTCCACGCGCCGGCACAGATCGTGGCGCGCGGGAATGGAGAGGAACGCGCGCGTGTCATCGTTGAAACCGGCGGTGTTATAAAAGCCGGCGGTTTCGGTCACCGCGCGCCGGTAGCGCAGCATGCCCTCGATGCTGTCAAAAAACCACCACGCCGGACCCAGCCGCACCGCCGGGTAATGGCCGGCCAGCGGCGCCAGTTCCCGCGCGTAGGTGGATTCGTCCAGGGTGAACAGCACGAGACGGAATTTCGGTTCGTTGCCGTACTTGTTCAGCAGCGGCAGGAGGTTGCGCGTAAATTCGGTAGCCTGCGGGATGTCGCAGCCCTTGTCCGGGCCGAATGTTTCAAAGATCCAGCGGTTGTGATTGCGGTAGCTGCCCGGGTGCAGTTGCATGACCAGGCCGTCGTCGCAACTCATCCGGGCGAACTCCATCAGCATGTGGCCGGTGAAGCGAGCGGCGTCGTCCTCGCTGGCGGTGCCCGCCAGCGCCTGCGCGAACAGGCCCTCGGCTTCCTCGGCGCTCAACTCGGCGGTATAAGGGCTGACTACTCCGTGATCGGTGGCGGAGGCGCCCATTTCCTTGAAGAAGGCCCGCCGCTGTTCCAGCGCGCGGATGAAGCTGGCGTAATCGCCCACGTCGATGCCGCTCGCGTGGCTCAACCGGGCAATCTGCTCGCGCCAGGCGGGATGCACGATGTTCACCACCGCGTCGGGGCGGAAGGTGGGCAGCACGCGGCCATGCCAGCCGGATTCCCGGATGCGGCGATGGTCGTCCAGCGTGTCGGTGGCGGCGTCGGTGGTGCACAGCACCTCAATGCGGAAGCGGGCGAACAGCGCGCGCGGCAGGAATTCCGGGGCGGCCAGCTTTTCCGCGATCGCGTCGTAGATGCGCATCGCCGACCCGCCGTGGAGGCGTTCGGTGATTCCGAACACCTCCTCGAGTTCGTGCTTCAGCCAGCACCCGGTGGGTGTACCCCGGAACAGGTAGAAGTGATCCGCGAACAATTGCCAGATCTTCCGCGAGTCGGTTTCCACCGGGCCGCCGTCCAGCCGGGGGATGCCCAGCCGCTCGAGCGGAATACCTTGCGAGTACAGCATGCGGAACACGTAGTGGTCGGGGATGACGATCAGCGCCGCGGGATCGGGAAACGGGGTGTTGTCCGCCAGGATGCGCGGGTCGACGTGGCCATGGGGACAGACCAGCGGCAGGTGCGCCACCTGGGCATAGAGGGAACGCGCGAGGTCCCGCGCGGCGGGATTGGGATCGAAATACCGGTCAGGGTGCAGAGGCACTCTTCGAGTATAAATTTGGCCGTTCAGGGCTGCCAGCGGCGCACGCGGGCGAGCATGCGCAGCGCCCGGCAGGCTGCGAAGGCGAGGGCGGCAAACAGGGCGAGGCTGACGCTCACGACGGCCGCTTTCCGTCCGGGCGGCAATTCGCGCGCGGTACGGTTGGGCTCCAACTCGATGCGCAGACGCACCTCGGCAGCCGGGTGGCGGTCCGAATCCGCACTCTCCACCACGAGCAAGTAGTCGCCCGGTTCCCGGGCCAGGTAAGCCAGCTTACCCGCGCGGGCGATGCCGGTGGCCGCCAGCACGGCGGCGCGGCGTTCCCGCCGGTAGCGCTCGAGCTCCGGGGGCCGGAGCAGCAACACCCGCACCCGGGTCCCCGGCGTGGCCACCTGATATTCCGCCTGGACCAGCGTGGCGGGCCGTTCCACCTTCAAGTCGGTGAAGCTCCAATCGCCCGGGCGCAGGCGATGCGTCTCATCCATCAGGACGGTGCGCCGCGCCTGCGCCGCGCCCTGTCCCGCCGCCAGGCAGGCCAGCCCGAACGCCGCGGCCGCCAACCAACGCCGATTCGTTTCGCGATACGATGAGCCTGCGGCCGGCGAAGAGGGAGGGGCCGTTTCCGGCATGGACTTGTTCAGCATGTTTTCTCTGCAAGGCAAAACGGCGCTGGTGGCGGGCGCCAGCCGCGGGATTGGCGCGGCGATCGCCCAAGCCGTGGCCGCCGCCGGCGCGCGCACGCTGCTGGCTTCCCGTTCCCTGGCCGAACTGGAGAAACAGGCCACGCGCCTGCGGGCCGCCGGGCATGACGCCGCCGCACTCGCGCTGGACGTGCGCGACTCGGCGTCCATTCGCGCCTGCTTCCGTGCGGCCGCTGACGCCGACGTGCTGATCAACGTCGCCGGCACGAACATCCGCAAGCCCTTCGAGCAATACACGAAACAAGAATACGACTTTCTGTTGCAGACCAACCTGCACGGCCTGGTGGAACTCACCCAGCTGGTGGGCGCGCGCATGATCGAGCGCGGGCGCGGCGGCAAAATCCTCTTCATCGGCAGCCTGATGTCCCTGGTAGGCCTGCCCTACGTCACGGTGTACGGCATCACCAAGGGCGCACTGGGACAGCTCACCAAGACCTTGGCCGCCGAATGGGGCCGGCACAACATCCAGGTGAATTGCATTGCACCGGGCTTCATCCTGACCGATCTGAACCGGAAGATGTGGGAATCCGCCGCGATGACCGAGTGGCTCGCAGGCGCGCAGGCGACTCCCCGGCTGGGACGGCCGGAGGAGGTCGCCCCGCTGGCCGTCTTTCTGAGCGGGCCGGGGTCGGACTTCATTACCGGCCAGATCATTCCGGTAGACGGCGGATACACGACCACGCGCGTATGGCCTCACGCTCCGGAATAGCCCGCCGCGAACTCCTCCTCGGACTCGGCGCGCCGCTGGTGGCGCAGCCGCCCGCCGAACCCGAGATCTGGTTCAGTTGTCCCATGGATCCCGAGATCCGCTCCCGCGGGCCGGCGCGCTGCTCGAAGTGCGGAATGGCCCTGGCGCCGGCGGTCGCGCGTCCGGAAGCTTACCGGTTGGAGCTGGACGTGAAACCGCGCAGTGTGCCGGCCGGGCGGCCACTGCGGCTGACCTTTCGCGTCCGGCATCCGAAGACCGGCGAACTGGTGCGCCGGTTCGAGCAAGTCCACGAGCGGCTCTTCCATCTGTTCGTGGTCAATCACACGCTCGCGTTCTTTGCGCACGAACATCCCGAGATCCAGCGCGGCGGTTCGTTTGTGCTGCCGCTGGTGCTGCCGGAGCCGGGGATCTACCGCTTGGTGTCCGACTTCTACCCGGTGGGAGGCACGCCGCAATTCCTGGTCAAAACGCTGGCGACGCGCGGTTACGCGGTTCCTTTCCGCCCCGCGGTCCTCGCGCCCGATCTCGAGGAGAAGGCCGGCGGCAACGTCCGGATCGGTCTGCGCGTGGAGCCGGCCATGCCGTTCGCCGGTAAACAGACGCGGCTCCGCTTCCGGGTGCATCCGGCGGACCGCCTGGAGTTGTTTCTCGGCGCGTGGGCGCACCTGATGGCGGTCAGCGACGATGGGATCGACGCGGTGCACGCTCACCCGGCGCTCGCCGAAGGCCGGGAGGACATGCAGTTCAACCTGATCTTCCCGCGCGCGCGCCGCTACCGCGTCTGGATTCAGGTGCAGCGGGCGGGGGTGGTCAATACCGTGGCGTTTACCGTCCCGGTGGCTCGCTTGTGAGAACGATGGCGCCGCCTTCGACGATCATCCGAACGCCGGCGGGCAGGCGTACAGGCTCGCGAAACCAATAGGTGCGGGGCCGCCGGAACAGCGGGATCCACAGGAGCGGCTGGACGCGCCCGCCGGGATGGACCGCCAGAACCTGAAGCGCCTCCCGAGCGTGGACGGCATGAATCCCGGTCGCGCGGATCGTACGGGTCAGCCGGTGTTCGCCGGACAGCTCGAGACCCCGCGGGGGAGGCACGGGCGCAGGCTCGGGAGGTCCCGGCACGTGGGGCGCGTAGATGGCCTTTCCCCGCGGCGCGCCGCCCTCCACCCAGTCCACGATCCAGTCAATTTCCAATTGCGTCAGGCTGGGATCGTCGCGGAATTCGCCCCAGCCGGGCGCAGCGTCCCATGGCGGCATCCGCCGCTCCAGCACTTCTTCCCGGATAGCCTTGGCCCAGGGCCGGGCCTCTTCGTAGGTCGTCAGCGGAACGGACGTCCCGGCGCGGTGACACGGCAGACACCGGCGATGAATGATGCGGGAAATTTCCAGCGTCCAGGTGAGCTTGGTGGTGATCGCCTCGTGGCCGGCGAGCACTCCTGCGGTCGCCCACCAGACGCCGCACAGCCGGAGGGCCTGTCCCACGCCTATTCGGCCCCGCTCCAGGGCTCCGTCCCCGGCGGCTCGACCGGCGTCGCGATATCAAAAAAGCCCGCCAGCATCTCCTCCCAGCTTTGCGGACCCCAGAGGACTTCCGCGTTGGGGTCGGGGTTGCCCGGTTTGTCCGGGGAGTTGTCGAACCACGCCGTGCAGACGAACTCGGTCCCCTTTGGCAGGAGGACGGGCTGGGCCAGGTAGTAATAGAGTTGCCAGTTGAAATCGTAATTCGGGACGCGGAGCAGGATCCGGCTGCTACCGTCCGGATAGTGGGCGCGATACTCGAAGGACTTGCCGCGTACATGCATGTGCGGGAACAGCCCGGTGATCTTCAGATCGCGGGGCAGCGTCACGCGCGCCTCCACCTGATGATCCGCCGCGCCGGGCGGAATACGGAGCCGCCGGTTGGAGACGAACAGGGTCCGCACCTCCTCCCGGGGAGGCCGGGCCGCAAAGCGAAACCCGACGCGCGTCTGATCGGAGGTCTCCTTGCCATACGTGGTGTAGTGCATCTGGAACACTAGGTCGGAGCCGGCCTTGATCCGCTTGGCCTGACCCTCGGGCCAGCTTTGCCAGCCCTGGCCCGGCACGTAGGTTCCCAGAATGGAGAGTTGGCTGCCCTCGATGCGGCCTCTCCCGTTGTCCGGCGCGGGGTCGCGCGGTTCGGCGTCGGGGGCCGCCAGCGGCTCGCCGTACGCGGCTTTGGCCATGAACCGAGCCCCCGGTTCCCGCGCCAGCAGGACCACGTGGTGGACCACCTTCGGGTCTCCGGGCTGGAATTCCAAGCTCTGAATCCACTTGTCTTCCGTAAAGCCGGTGGGCGCCTTGATGTAGTGGTAGGGGATCTCGCCTTCGGCCGGAATAGGGAACGGCTTGGCGAGGCCGAGGACGACGTCCGGCTCGCCCATCTGCCAGCCGGAGGCGAAAGCCCGCGGCGGCGGCAGATCTTTCGGGTCGCCTTCGGGCGCGCCGGCCTCCACCCAGGCGAGCAGCGTTTCCCGCTCCCGGCCGGTCAACGAACGGTCGTTGGCGAACTTGCCATGCGCCGGATCGGCAAACCAGGGCGGCATCCGGTTCAGGCGGACAGACTCGCGAATCGCTTTCGCCCAGGGCCGCGCTTCCTGGTACGTCATTAGAGACATAGGCGCCGAGGCGCCTGGCCGATGACATTCCTGACAACGCTTTTGCAGCACCGGCATCACGTCCCGGCTGAAGGTGGGCGCGCCGGCCGCCATTGCCCACCCGGCCCACAGCCCGAGCAACAAACCTCTTACGCGCATACTCGCCAGTATACGGAAAACCTCGCCTCACCCCGCGGCGGTAGGATGGAAGTGGAAGTTATGGCCAGGGGCTGGGAAAGTAAATCGGTCGAAAGCCAGATCGAGGCCGCCGCCAGTCGCAAGGTTGAAACGGCTAGACCCAAACCGAACACCGCAGAACTTGCGCGGCAGCGGGAGTGCGAAAGCCTCCAGTTATCGCGAATCCGAATCCTGCATCAGCTCGAAACCGTAGAGAATCCCCGGTACGCCGAGATGCTCAAGAAAGCGCTGGCGGATCTGGAGAGGCGGATCCGAAACCTGAAACCAGTTTCGTAGTCCGGCGCCAGCGGTTTGCGACGGCTGAGCCACCGGAAACCGCGCCCGCAATCTGCCCCAAAGATCCTTCCCGAAGCGCGGGGGGGGGGGCGGAAGGTCTTGCCCGCTGTCCTCAGTGGGGGTGGACGGACAGGATCTCGAAACCCATGCTTGTCGATTCGACGTCACGGGTCTTCAGCAATATCTCGAAGCGCGGAACGTGTCCATCCGGCGCGTGCCTCCGGTTGTGGACCGGGTTAGCGCTTCTGACAGCACGGACAAAAATGCGTACCGCGCTGGGCGACCACGATCCGGCGGATCGGACCACCGCAGCGCGGGCACGGCGCGCCCTGGCGGCCGTATACCTGGTGCCGCTCCTGAAAGCTGCCAGGGACGCCGTCCGCGTCGACATAATCGGAAATGGACGATCCGCCGGCGTCGATCGCTTGCCGCAGCGTTTGCCGGATGGCGTCGTGCAGGCGCCGGAGGCGAGGCACGGAGAGACGGGAAGCCGTCGCCCGCGGATGAATCCCCGCGCCGAACAGCGCCTCGTCCGCGTAGATGTTGCCGAGTCCCCGCAGAAAACGCTGATTCAGCAACAGAGGCTTAATCGCCGAGCGGCGACTCTTGGCGCGGGCGGCAAACTCGTCAGCATCCACCTGAAGGGCGTCCGGTCCGAGCGCCGCCACCCGGTCGGGCAGCGCGGCGCTGATCTCGATGCGGCCGAACGTGCGGAGGTCCTCAAAGACCAACTCGCCTTGGTCCAGCTGGAAACCCGCTCGGGTGTAAGCGGTCCGGCCGCTGTTGACCAGCAGTTTGCCGGTCATGCCGAGGTGCAGGGTGAGCACGCTGCCCGAACTCAGGTCCATCACAATGAATTTTCCGTGCCGGCGGACCTCGCGAATCGTTTGCCCAGCCAGCGAAGCAGGGTCGCCGCGCAGCATGCGCGGACACGCACACCAGGCGTCCACAATACGGCTGCCGCGCAAACGGGGCCGCAGCCCCCGCACGATCGTTTCGACTTCAGGAAGTTCCGGCACTTAGGGGACTTCGATCAGCACCTCGCCGTCCTGGACCGTGACCGGATACACCGGCACGCGGCAGGAAGGGTCGTAGTCGTTCTCGCCGGTGCGGCTGTCGAACTCCCAGGCATGCCAGGGACACACCACGCGCCCTTGGTGCAGGTTTCCCTGCCCGAGGGGTCCGCCCCGATGCGGGCAGACGCCCCCCAACGCCCGGAACTCGCCCTCCACGTGGCAGAGGGCGTACGGCTCGCCGTTCACCATCACCTCGACCAGCGTGCCGGGCGGCAGATCGCTCACCCGGGCCGCCTTCACCAACGCCATGGAGTCATTGTGGCAAGATGAGTTCACCATGTCGAGATTCGTCTGGCTGGCGGCCCTGGCGGCCCTGGCGGGATGCCATCGCCAGCCCTCTCGCCCGGTGGTGGGGGTGGCGCCGAAGGGAGCCAATCATCTCTTCTGGCAGACCGTGCACGCGGGGGCGCTCAAGGCCGGCCGCGAGTTCGGGTTCGCCATCGAATGGAACGCCCCCGCGACGGAAGTGGATGCCAGCCGGCAGATCGAAATCGTCGAGTCGATGGTGGGGCGGCGTCTGGCCGGAATTGCGCTCGCTCCGGTGGACCGGAAGGCGCTGGTCGCGGTGGTGGAGCGCGCCGCGCGGGCGGGCATCCCGGTGGCGATCTTCGACTCCGGCATTGCCACCGACCGCCACATCGCCTTCGTCGCCACGAATAACCTGGAAACCGGACGCATGGCCGCGCGGCGCATGGGCGAGATCCTGGGCGGAAAAGGGAAAGTCGGCGTGGTAGGCTTCCTGCCCGGCAGCGCCTCCACCATGGAGCGCGAGGACGGCTTTACCAGCGAAATCCGCAAGCGCTATCCCGCCATTGACCTCGTCGCGGTCCAGTTCGGCATGGCCGACCGCGCCCGGGCCATGGCGGTGACCGAGAACATCCTCACCGCGCACCCGGATCTGGCGGGGCTTTTTGCCGACAATGAGTCCAGCTCGTCGGGCGCCGTGCAGGCGCTCAAGTCGCGCCAGGCCCGGCGGGTCAAGCTGGTCGCCTTCGACGCCTCCGAGCAACTGCTGGACGATTTGCGCGCCGGGTGGATCGATTCGCTCATCGTGCAGGACCCGTTTCGCATGGGCTATGAAAGCGTGCGCGCGATCGGCCTGCACCTCCGCGGCCAGCCGCCGCCACGCGAAACGGATTCGGGCGCGCGGCTGATTCGCGCCGCCGACCTGTCGCTACCGGACATTCAGGCCCTTCTCTTCCCAGCGCTTGGCAATTCCCTCCCCGGCCGCTGACAAGCCCTGTGTTACCGTGATGAACATGCGGGTCCCTGCCCGCCCGGCCCGATATGAAGCGTGCTCTTTTTGTTTCTCTGCATGTCTCGTTGTTGTTGATCTTCGCCGCGGATCTGGCCGCGCAGGCGCTGCGGCGCAAGCCGGTTTTCTCGCTCGGCGTCGCCCGGCGGCTCCAGGTAGGCCCGGAGGATGTCGCGCAGCTTGATTTCGACACCTCCAATCCGAACCTGGTGGACCATCGGGGCCTATTCGGACCGGGAGGGCTGGCGGTGGACACCTCCGCATCGCCCGCCATCCTCTACGTGGCCGATTCGAACAACCATCGGGTGCTGGCGTGGCGCAATCCCGCTTCCTTTGCCAATGGCGCGCCCGCCGATCTGGTGCTGGGCCAGCGCGAACCGGCCTTCACCGCCGTCCCGGGCGGACCGGCTACCGGCTTTTCCGCCGGCCTGACCTTTCCCACCGGGCTGGCCGTAGACCGCAACGGCAACCTGTACATCGCCGATTGCGGCAACAACCGCGTGCTGCGTTTCCCCCGGCCGTTTTCGCAGCCGCCCGACTCCGTTTTGCCCGACATGGTGATCGGCCAGGCGTCGTTCCTGGCCGCAGGCCCCAACACCGGCGGCATTTCCGAGCGCACCTTGTTTCTGAACATCAACGACCCGCTCCTGGGCCGCCGCGCGAGTTTGGCCTTCGATTCCCAGGGCAACCTTTTCGTGACGGACACCGGCAACCACCGGGTGCTGCGGTATTCCGCCAACGATTTAGCCGAAGGCCGCAACCAACCCCGCGCGAATTTCGTGCTGGGACAGACTGACTTTACTTCGAATAGCCCGGCGACGTCGGCCGACGACAAGGCCAGGCTGGACCGCCCGGTTTCGGTGATTGTGGACGCGGCCGGCCGCATCTACATTGGCGACCGGGCCCGCGCCACGTCCACCAGCGCCCAGGGACGCGTGTTGTTCTTCGAAGCGACGGCCACGCAGGCCAATGGCGCGGAGGCCACCCGCCTGCTCGGTCGCCCGCCGCGGCAGCAGCCGGGACAACCCGCCCTGCCCGCCGTGAACGAATTCTCGTTGAACACCGCCGAGGGGCTGGCGCTAGTCGACCAGCGCCTCCTGGTCACCGACACGGCGGCGCACCGCGCGCTGCTGTACGATCCGGTGGACCAATGGCCTGCGGAAACGGCCAATCAGCCCTCGCCGCCCGCCCGCGTGGTCCTCGGCCAGGCGGATCTGCGTTCGTTCCGGCCCTACGCCGGCCGGGATATTCCGCACGAAAACGGCCTGTTCGCCCCCACGGCGGTCCTGTCGTTTAACAACGAACTCTTCCTCGCCGACACCGGTAGCCATCGCGTCCTGGTGTTTCCTCAGGTGACCGGCGGGTTCGCCCCGGCCCGGCGCGTGCTCGGCCAACTGGGATTCGATACGGAAGCCCCCAACCTGCTCGAAGGGCGCGAATTCAACACGCCGAACGGCATCGCGGTGGATCGCAGCGTGAGCCCCCCGCGCCTCTACGTCGCCGACACCTTCAATCACCGCGTCTTGGGCTTTCGCAGCCTCCACGCGCTGCGCACCGGCGCCGCCGCCGACCTGGTGATCGGCCAGACGGACCTGCTGCGGAACCTGATCAACTCCCCCACCAACAAGGTGGACACACCTACCGACACAGGCTTGTTCCGGCCTGCCGGGCTGGCGGTGGACACCGCCGGCAACCTGTGGGTGGCGGATCTGGGCAACGGGCGGGTCTTGCGGTTTCCCGCCCCGTTCGCGCGCGCCGGTCAGACGCAGCGGGCGGACCTGGTGCTCGGACAGCCCAACTTCACCACCCGTCTGGAGGCTCCCAACTCGCGCACCATGAGCCTGCCCTGGGGACTGGCCTTTTCGGCGGACGGCGCCGACCCCGCCAAGGCGGAGGGCGGGCTGGCTGTCTCCGACCCGGGCTATCACCGCGTGCTGTACTTCCGGAAGCCCTTTGCCAACGGCATGGCGGCGGAGAAGGTCGTCGGCCAGCCGGATTTCACTTCGGTGAGCGTGGGGACCCCGGGCGCCAACCGCTTTAATGAACCGCTCGGCATCGCCTTCGACGCCGAGGACCGCCTGTACGTGGCCGACAGCCGCTTCAATCGCGTCCAGATCTTTGAACGGATCCAAAACCTCCAAGGCGTAGCGACGCCGCTGGCCACCATCACGGGAATCAATCTGCCCGCGGGCATCACGATCAGCCCCCGCACCGGCACATTTTGGATCGCCGAGAGCAACGGCCAGCGGATTCTGCGGTATCCCCGCTTTGAGGACGCCCAGGAGCTCGGCTTCCATGCGGACTCGACGGTCTCCGCGAACCGACCGATCGGGGTCGCGCTGGACGGTTTTGACAACCTGCTGGTGGCCGACTCGGTGCACCGTGTGTCCCTCTTTGCGCCCGGACTGCGCTTCACCAATGGCGCCAGTTTCGCGGAGGGCGCCCTGGCGCCGGGAACCATCTCCAGCGTCTTTCCCGTCTCCGGGGTACGTTGCGGCGCGCGCGACTGCGTCGCCGTGAACTTCGGATCCGAAACGCGCGTTTTTAATGAGCTCCCGGAGCCGGTTCCCATGCCCACCGAACTGGCCGGGATTCAACTGACCGTCGACGATCGCCCGGCCCCGCTCTACTTCGTGTCCCCGGGCCAGATCAACTTCCTGCTGCCCATGCGCTTGCCGAACTCAGGCGCCGTGCAGGTGATGGTCCGCAACGCCTCGACGGGCCAGCTGTTCGGCGCATTCGATCTGGGCCTGCGCGGCACGTCTCCCGGCCTGTTTACGGCGAATGGCTCCGGCGCCGGAACGCTGGCGGCGCTGAACCAGGACAACACGGTGCACACGCCCGTGAATCCCATCGCGCCGGGCGAGGTGATTGTCCTGTTCGGAACCGGACAAGGGTTTGTGCCGGATGCGCCGCCGGACGGCACGCTCGCCGAGGGGTTACGGTCCACGCCGAGCCGGCCCCGGGTCACCATTGGCGGCCGGGCCGTTCCGGATGATCATATCCTCTACTCCGGTCTGGCGCCCGGCCTGCTGGGCGTCTGGCAAGTCAACGTGCGCATCCCGGCGGACGCGCCCCTGGGCAACGGCATCCTGCTCCGCGTCTCGCTCAACGACGTGTTCAGCCAGGACCGCGCCACCATCGCCATCCGCGCGCGGTGATCAAAACTCGACGCGCAACAGCACCTGGACCTGGCGCGCGGTTTCGTCCAGCGGGGACAAGGCGGGAAACGCCGTCCGGCGACCTCGCCGGCCGAGCGCGGCTTCGCCGAAATCGGGCAGGAACGGGCGCTCGGCGTCCAGGCGCGACTCCGGGTTGTTCAGGTTGGCGTGATTGAGCACGTTGAACGCGTCCGCGCGCAGCACGATGCGCCCGGTCTCGCCCAGCCAGCGCAGCCGCAGGGAGCGCGACAAGGAAAGATCCAGGTTATACATGCCGGGTCCGCGGAAAGCGTTGCGGCCCGTGCCGCCCAGCACGCCGCCGGGCGGGTCGGCGAACGCCTCCCGCCGCAGCAAAGTCCAGCCGCCGGGCGCGGCTTCGCGAATCGCATAACCCGCCGGCGCGGTGAGGTTGGCGCGGTTGTTGTACACCCGGCCGTGCTCGAGCGACACCGCCGCGAACCCCGTGGCGTAAACCGTAAACGGAAACCCCGACCGGAACGCCGCAAGCTGGGAAACTTGCCAGCCGCGCGCCAGCGCCCGCCAGCGGCCGCCCCCCCGCGCTTCCGGCAAGGTCCACACCGTGTAGAACACCAGGTTGTGCCGCTGATCGAAATCCGAAGGGCCGCGGTCGGCTCCGCTGTCGAACTGCCGGGCGAACGCGGAGACCCCCGCGCCTATGCCGCCGCTCCCGCTGAACGACAGATTCGTCGCGTCGCCGTTGAGCGCTTCGCTCTGGTTATCGATCCACTGGCCCCAGGTGTAAGACAAGTTGGCGAGCACCCGCGGACCGCGGTAGCGCGTGGTCACCGCCATCGCGTGATAGGAGGACGAACCCTGATTGCCGCGGAAGATGAACTCGGGCAGCGCGGGGTTGAATACCTTCGCCGGATTGGCCGGGTCAAACGGCTCGAACGGCAGGCTGAAAATCCGGTTGACGATGTCGCTGGTGATCAGCTTACGCCCTAGCGAGCCGAGATAGCTTGCCTCCGCCGTCCAATCGCCGGCGATCTGGTGCGTCAGCCCGGCGCAGGCGCTCTGCGCATAAGGCGAGCGCAGGCCCGGCTGAAATAAGACCGGCGCGGGCACGGACGTATTCGCCTGCCGCCCGTCAAACCCGGCGAGCAGGTTGAGCGGGTCGGCGAGATAGTTTCGCGGCTGCGCGGGATCGAAAAACGATGCCAGTTCGAACAGCGGCACGGCCACGCTGTTGGCGCGGACACTGAACCAAAGATTGTCGAAAGGCCGGTCGTAGAAAATGCCCCACGCCGCGCGGGCCACGGTGCGGGACGCCACGCGGTACGACAAGCCCACACGCGCGGCGGCGTCGTTGCCGTCCTGATGGTAGAGCCGGTCGCGTCCCGGCTGGAACCGGGCGCCCGCCAGACGCGACGGCAGATCCGCGCCATCACCCAATTCGAGCAGCGGGTCGCGCACCCGTCCCGTGCTGCGCGGTGCGCCGAAGCGGTCGTAGCGCACGCCCAGGTTCAGCGTCAGCCGCCCGGTGACCCGGTAACTGTCCTGGGCAAACAGGAAGAACTGCCGGTAGCGAAAGCTGCGGCGATCGTCCGGTTTGCGGAACGCGGGCAGGTCGGTGCGGGAGACCCCGGTGAACAGCGATGCGGGCGCATCGCGGCCGAAATCTTCGAGGCTGCGAAATTGAAACGAGGCGTCCCGGCCGAACGACGCAAACCCGTCGCTGGCGCGGTCGAGCCAGCCGCCGCCGAACTTCCCAACGTGCCGCCCCCGCGCCACCACCAGATTCTCGACGATTTCCCAGGTGCGGGCGCGGTTCGCGTAGCCGTAAAACACTGGGACCCCGGGCAGCCCCGCGCCCCCAGGCAGCAGAATCGGGAGACTGTCCGCCGGCGGAGGCGGGTCGCTGTTCCGCACGCGCGGCGATAGCGAAAGCAGCGGCGTCCGCACACCATCGACAACCTGCGCCGGACGGTCGAACGCCAGCTGGTCGCGGCTCCCGCCCAGGCGCAATTCCTGGGTGACCGTGGGACCGAGCGCGGCGGTCCAGGCCCCGCCCAAGCCGGCCGACGTTTGCTCCAGGGCCATCCGGAAAGCCCGGTACGGCGACCAACTGAAGTCCGGTTGGGTGCGGCGCACCAGCGCCAGGCGGGTCAGGACGCGATGGTCCGCTCGCGCCGAGACCCAGTCCACCCGCGGCAGCGCCAGGGAGCGGTTTAGTGAAGCGGTGGGCGATTGTTCCCGTTCCACCGCCAACGCCAGCGGATCGGAAGCGGCGCCGAAACGCTCGAGCAGGCGGCGCGCCGCGCTTGCCGGGGCCGTGAATTCCTGCACGAATCGCGAGGTGGGCAGGCGAAAGCGCACCGGATCACCCTCCGCGCGCAGGCGCAGGTGCTCGAACGCCGCCGAGGCAAACAGGCGTTCGCGCCGCAGCGGTCCGCCGAACGAGAACCCGGGCTGCCTTTCTCTTAGCGGACGCCGGGAAACGCCTGCCGCGTTCTGCGCGAAGCCATTCGCGTTCAGCGCGTCGTGCCGCAAATAGAAGTACGCCAAGCCATGCCAGGCGCTGCCCCCGGCGCGTGACGCCGCGTTCGCCAGAAAGCCGGCCGCGCGCCCGTACTCAGCGGAGAAGTTGTTCGTGGACACCCGATATTCGCCCACCGCCTCGGGCGCCACCGGACTCAGCGGCCCCGTCGTCAGGTAATTGTTATGCTCCAGGCCGTCGAGCAGGAAGTTCGAAGCTGAAGGACGCTGCCCGTTGATCGCCAGGCCCAGACCGCGCCCCGTGGCCGCGTCGGTGGTCACGCCGGGCTGCGTCACCAGCAGCGTGTACGCGTCCCGCCCGATCAACGGCAGATCGCGCAATTCCGCCGAGGTGATCACCTGCGAGAGACCCGTCTCCAGACGCGCCGCCACGCCCCGCGGCGGCTCGAAGGACGCCGCGCGGCTCGCGTCCAGGTCGGGCCCGTAGAAATCCAGCACCGTGGCTGAATCCGGCAAGAATACGCTGCGATACTGGCCGCTCTCCCAGACGTCGTGCAGCGGCCGCAGCCGCAGCGGAAAGTCCAGCCGCCCGGCCACGGCGAGCGTGACCTCCTCCATTTGCAGCGGCTGATACCCGCCGGCTTCGATCCGCAAAGCGTAGCCGCCCGGCGAGAGCAACGGCAGCACAAAATAACCGAAACGATCTGTCCGCGCCGCGCCGCTAAGCTGCAACTGCGTTTGCTCATACCGGACTTGCGCACCCGCGACGGGGCGGCCGGTCACCGCATCCACCACCTGTCCGGAAATCAGCCCCTGCGTGGTCTGCCCGCGCAGCCTGGAGGCCGCCCCCCACGCGAGCGACGCCAGGGCCACCAGCGTCAGCAAATCTTGCCGCGCGCGGAGACGCATTCCGCTATTGTGCGATGAATCGGGGCCGCCTTCCAAATACGCCCGCCACCCGCGGCGAAGCGTGCGCCCCCCCAGGCGCGGGTCCGGGGACGGTTCGGCGCAGGTGGGGCAACTCTCCGGCTTACCCGCACCTTTTCCGCCTGCCGAGTCGCAACGGACTCGGCGAGGACTACCCGGGGGGTCGGGCGTTGTGCTCCGCCAGATAGAACACCGATGGCGTGCCCCTGTAGACGACATCGCGGTCGTAGCGCAGACCAAGCTTCTTCATCACCTGGATGGAAGCCGCATGGTCGCGATGCGCCACCGCCACGATGCGGTGCAACCCGCAGCGGGTGAAACCGTCCTCAAGCGCGCGCCTGGCCGCTTCTGTCGCCAACCCCTTTCCCCACAGGTCCGGGGCCAGCCACCAGCCGATTTCGATATCGGCCTGCCCCTCCACCAGCAAGGGCTGCAAGCCGCAGAACCCGATCAACCGGTCCTCGCCGCGCGGCCGCAGTTTCCACATGCAGAAGCCGAAGCGCCAATACACGATGGTCTGCCAGCGCACCCAGCGCCGGGTCTGCTCCTCGGGCCACGGTTCGCCGCCAGTAATGAAGTGCATCACCCGCGGGTCGGTGGCAATGGGCCGGAATGCCTGCCAGTCTTCTTCCTGCCACGGCTCCAGCCGCAGCCGCTCGGTTTGGAGCATTGTGCGTTCCTAACGCGGGACGAACTTCTGTACCCGCCAGTTCTTGATTTCGGCCACATAGATCGCGCCGGCGGAATCCACCGCCAGATGGTGCGCGAAGTCGAATTTGCCGGGCGCTTTCCCGTGCCCGCCAAGCACGCCGAGAATCTGGCCGTTCAGGTTGAGTTTCACCACCCGGTCGTTCAGCCCGTCCGCCAGGTAGACGGCGTTGTCGCGCGGCGAGTACGTCAACCCCCAAGGCTGCCCGATGCCCGTCCACTTGCCCAGATACTTGCCCTCCGCATCGAAGATCTGCACGCGGGAATTGGCGCGGTCGGCCACGTAGACCCGCCCCATGGCGTCCAGGCACACGTCGTGCACCAGGTGGAATTCGCCATCGCCCTGGCCCGGCCGGCCCCAGTGCCGGATGTAGTCGCCGTCCTTGGTGTACTTGACGACGCGCGCGTTCTTGTACCCGTCGGCGACGAAGAAATCCCCGTTGGCTCCAAAAGCGAGCGCCGTCGGCTCGTGGAAGTTCTCCTTCGCGTCGTTATTGCCCGGCACGCGCAGTCCGCCGAGCACCGCCAGCAGCCGGCCCATCGGATTGAACTTCAGGACGGCGTGACCCTTCACGTCCACCGCCCAGATATTGCCCTCGGGATCGACTTTGATGCCGTGCGCGGACACGATCTGCGGCTCGGCGAACTCCTGAAGAAAGTTGCCGTCCTTGTCGAACTGCACGATCGGGTGCGCGCCGCGATTAAAGACCCAGACGTTGTCGTCGCGGTCCACCGCCACCCCGGTAGTCTGTCCGAAGTTCCAGCCCTTCGGCAGTTTGGCCCAACTGGGCGCCACGTCCATGGCAAGCGGCGGAGCGGACGGGAGCGGCTGCCCCTGCGCGGCGAGGGCCAAAAGGCTGTACACGGTCAACGAGCGAAGACGGCGGGGCATGGCCATGAGCGTAGGCCGAGCAAGGCGGGACTGTCAACCCGCAGGGCGGCTTACTTCGCGGTGTCGCCGCGCTCGATCCGGCCCCACATCTGGCCGCCGTGTCCCTGGCTCGAAGACCACGTACCCGCGTATTGGCCGCGGCAGAACAGGACCCGCACGGTAAAAGTGCCCCGGCCGGGAATGCCCACGTCCGTCAGGGCGATCACCGGCGTGTCGCCCGCCCATTCGACCTTCACCGGGACCGGCGCCGTGTAGTCGTGGCCGCCGTACTGGATACGGGCGTGGATCAGCCAGATGCCCGCCGGGAGGCGAGTGACCTTCGCGATCGTGTAGCGGTCCTCGCCGATGCGGTCCGAGCGCAGCGAGGAGAAACGCCCCACCAGCGTGGCGCCGGTCAGGGTGCGCTCGAACTCCGCCGCGCGGCGCATCCGGATCAACCACGGGGCCGGGGCGCGGCCAGCGCCAGGTTCTCGCGCACCAGCGCCGCGTCGCCCATTTCGGAGATCACGGCCGAGATGCGCGGGTCGCGCAGCACCCACGAATAGGCCTTCAACGGGACCTTGAGCGGCCCGGGCACCGCCTCCTGAATCCGGCGCACGCGGTCCGGACTTGGCTCATAGCGCCCGTCGCCGGGATGGACCGGGCGCGCCGCCTTCATCGCGATCACGCCGACGTCCGCCTGCCGCGCGCGATCTAGCGCTCCGCCAAGATAGCGGTGGTTGAGGATGTTCACCGCGATCATCGCCGCGGAGTAGTGGCCGAGGTCGACGGCGGTCTCCAGAATCGCGGCGGGGTCGGTGTGCGCCGACACGCCGAAATGGCGCACCTTGCCCGCCTTGCGGAGCCGTTCGAACGCTTCGGCGATCTCCGGGTGCTTTACCTCGTACGGCGTGTTCGCGCCGTGCGGGCACATCAGCAGATCCAGGTGATCCGTGCCCAAGCGGCGCAGACTCCCGTCGACCGAGTCCAGAATCAACTGCCGGAAATGCTTGCCCCGATCGATCCGGCCGCCGTACCGCTCGGCCATCACGTCGGAAAGGGTCGCCGCTTCCAGTTCCGCGCGCTGATCTTTGAAGTAGTCGGCAAGGTAATCCGCCTCCAGCGCCCCGCTGCGCTCCATCCTTTCGCGCGCGGCGTGGCGCAGGCGCTTCTGTTCCGCTTCCGGCAGGCTGTCGAAAATCTCCTGGTAGAGCCGGTTGCGGTTCAAATCCCACAGGCTGACCTTGCTGTTGACGAACACCCGGTCGCGCCCGCGCGCCTTCACCACGAGCGCGTAGCCCTGCTCGGACTTCCCCTCGCCGTATACCGGGGCGGTGTCAAAGTAATTCAAGCCCAGATCGACGGCCAGGAGCACGTGTTCGTGGCGGTCCGGCGCAATCAGGTTCCCGCCCATCACCACTTCGGAAATCAGGTAGCCGGTACGGCCCAGCCGCCGGTACGACATGCCGGGCTGGCGGTTCCGCCACTCGCCGTCCGCCGCCTCCGGCGCGGCTTCCGCTTTGCGCGCCACCGCTCCCGCCAGCGCGGCAGCGGTGAATTCGAGAAAATCTCTTCGGCTCGGCATGGAAACAGGCCCTCGCGGCTCCCAGTGTACGCGAGTTGCGGGAGCGCCGCTTCCTTCCGGCGGGAGGTTCCGCGACCATCGAAAAGAAATCATGATGCGATCTTTCCGAAGCTCCGTGTCGCGGCGCGGGTGCCTGGCGGAAATTGACGCCTCCGGGCGGGGCCGGCAGCTTGCCCCTTGCCGAGGTCACGCTCGCCGAACACCTGCACGAGGCCGGCTACCTCACCGCGCTGGTCGGCCAGTGGCACCTGGGCGCCGCGGGCTTTTATCCGGAGACGCAGGGTTTCGATATCAACATCGGAGGCACGTTCTGGGGCGCTCCCGCCACGTTCTTCCATCCCTACAAAGGCGCGCGCCGCTTCGGAGGCGAATACCGGTATGTGCCCGGCCTGCCGGGCGGGCGGGCGTCCCGGCGAGTATCTGACTGACCGCCTGACCGACGAGGCGCTCGTCCGGCCTGGCGGCGTCAAACCAGCCGGAGCGGGGATGCGCCGCGCGCGGTCACCCGGCCGATGCGGTACGCCTCCGGATAGATCCGCTCGAGCGCGGCGGCAGCGCTTTCCGGCAGGGTCAGCAGGAGGCCGCCCGAGGTCTGCGGGTCATACAGCAGTTGCTCGACCTCCGGCGCCACCTCGCGCGTCTTCTCCACGGCGCAGGAAACGAAATCCTGGTTGTTGCGCAGGCCGCCGGGAATCGCGCCTTGCCGGGCGTATTCCCGCGCGCCGGGCAGCCAGCGCACCTGGCCGGGATCGATTTCCAGCGTCACGCCGCTGGCCACTGCCACTTCCCGCGCATGGCCCAGCAGACCGAAGCCGGTGATGTCCGTGCAGCCGTGCACGTCGAACGCCAGCATCGCCTCGCACGCCGCGCGGTTCAAGGTGAGCATCGACGCGATCGCCGCGTCCACGTCCTCCTGCCGCGCCAGCCCGCGTTTCAACGCCGTGGCGATCACTCCCGTCCCGATCCGCTTGGTGAACACCAGCGCGTCGCCCGCCCGCGCCTGGGCGTTGGCCTTGATTTTCTCCGGATGCACCAGCCCGGTCACCGCGTAACCGAACTTGATCTCTTCATCGTTCACCGAGTGGCCGCCGAGGATGGCGCATCCGGCCTCGCGCATCTTTTCCGCGCCGCCGGCCAGGATCCGCGCCAGATCCTCCAGGTCGCCCTTGCCCGGGTAGCACAAAATGGACAGCGACGACAGCGGACGGCCGCCCATCGCGTAAACGTCGCTGAGAGCATTGGCTGCCGCGATGGCGCCGAACAGCCACGGGTCGTCCACGATGGGCGTGAAAAAGTCCACGGTTTGCACCAGCGCGGTGTCGGCCGTCAGACGATACACGCCGGCGTCGTCGGCGGTATCAAAGCCGACCAGGACGTTCTCGTTCGTGACGCGCGGCACGCTGGCCAGCACCCGGTCCAAAACCTTTGGACTCAGCTTGGACGCTCAACCGGCGGCTTTCACGTGCGCGGTCAGTTTGCGCTCGGACATTTCCCTCCCATCATAAATTGGGCCAGCCGAAAACCTCTTGCGCCATGCCGCTCATCACCGCCGCCACCAGCAGCGCCGCGGCCCCCAGGAAGGAGCCGAACGGCAGTTCGAAGGTCGCCACATCCTTGCGGCGGAGCAGGATAAAGACCAAACCCAGGACGGCGCCCGCCAGCGAGCCGAGGAAGAAAACCAATAGCGTGGAACGCAAGCCCAGGAAGGCTCCCAGGCAGCCGACCATCTTGACGTCGCCAAAGCCCAGGCCCTCGCGATGGCGGATGGCCTCGTAGAGCGCTCCGCACATCCACAAAGCCAGCGCCGGCACGATCGAGCCCACCACGGCTTCGGCCAGCGACAGCGCGCGGGGCGGCCAATCGGCTCCGGCCAGCTTCAGCACCAAGCCCACGATGTCGCCCTCCAGCGGCACCAACCACGCCAGCGCCGCCCCGGCCAGCCAGCCGCCCAGGGTGAACTCGTCCGGCAGGATCCGCGCCTCGATGTCGGAGAAGACCAGGCCCACCATCAGGGCGGAAAACAGACAGTATTTCAGCGCCTCTCCCGTCAGCCCCAGGCCATCCACGTAGAGAAAGAACAGGGCGCCCGTCAACAGTTCGACCAACGGGTAGCGGAAGGGGATCCGCGCCCCGCACTGGCGGCAGCGCGCGTGCAGCAGCACGTAGCTGAGCACGGGGATGTTGTCATACCAGGCAATGGGAGCTTCGCACGCCGGGCAGTGGGAGCGGGGACGCACCACCGACAGATCGCGCGGCATGCGGTAGACGCACACGTTCAGAAAACTGCCGATCAACAGTCCCGCCAGTGCGGCCAGCAGCGCTTCGATCATCGGGCCAGCACCTGCCGGTAGACCTGGCGGGTGCGCTCCACCAGGTGCTCCAAGCTGTAGCGCTCGCGCACACGGCGGCGGGCGGCTTCTCCCATCTTCAGGCGCATCTCCGGATTGTCCCAAAGTTGGCGCAGCGCTGCCGCCACGAGCTCGACGTCGTTGTCCACCAGCAGTCCGGTCACGCCGTGCTCGACGATTTCCGGGATGCCGCCCACGCGGCTGGCCACGACGGGCACGCCCGCGGCCATCGCCAGGAGGATGGCCGAGCCAAGCCCCTCTTGCTCGCTGAGATAGAGAAACACCCGCGCGCCCGCCAAGTCGTTCCTAAGGTCCCGGGAGAAAAACAGCTCTAGGCCGGCGCGCACAGCGGCGGCGGCCGCCAGCCGGCTTGCCTTACGCGGGTCGTCGCTCTCCGGCGCCAGCAGCCGCACGCCGCAAGCCTCCCCGAGCGGCGGCACGCCATCGGGCACGATCGCGATGCGGCCCGCGTCCACCCCGGCGCATTGCAGCTGTGCGGCCACGCATGCCGAGATGGCCAGGTAGTGCGCCGCGCGCGTGTACTTCCAGCGCGACCACAGACCGGTCCGCACCGGAAACGCCACCCGGCGCGCCACCACGCAGGGACGGCGGCTGACCAGCGCCGCCAGCGTGTGCGCGCGCGCGTCGTGCGCGTGCACCAGATCGGCCGCACGGGACTCCCGCCACAGGCGCCACGCCGTCAGCGGGCGCACCGGCAGACCGCGCCTCCGCGCCTCCGCCTCCAGCGGCGCGGCCCGGCGCGCCAGCAGCAACACCTCCTCTCCCGCCGCCCGCAGCCCTTCCACCAGGTACAGGGCCTGCCATTGCCCGCCCCGCATCGTGCGGCCCGCGTCGCAGTGCACAATCCGCATCGCCTATTCCGCGTTGCTCATCGTGCGGGCCTTGGCGTATTTCAAAAAAGTGTAGAACGCAGCCATGTAGGCGATCGCCAGCCCCTCGAAGCCATCGAGAAACCCGCGCCGCCAGACGTAGCTCCGCAGGAAAGTCCAGGGCGGCGACAGCAGCAGGCGTCCCAGTGACACGCTCTCCTTGCGAAACACCACTTCCTCGGCCGCCAGCGTCGTGTAGCGATCGAGCGTCTTCAGGTGCTCCGCCAGCGAGTTGCAGGTAAAGTGCAGCAGGTTGGATTCGAGATTGCCGATCCGCCCGTCCACCTGGACGCTTTCATGGACAAAATCGCCCACCCAGCGCGCTTTCCGGCGATCGTAAAGCCGCACCTTCCGGTCCGGATACCAGCCGCTGTGGAGAATCCAGCGGCCCAGGTACTGCGCCAGCCGCGGCATGGTGTAGGCCTCACACTGCGGGCCGTTTTTCTTGAGCTGCCAGATCTCGGCCTCCAGCGCTTCGCTCAAGGCCTCATCGGCGTCCAGAGAAAGAATCCAGTCGTGACTGGCGCACTCGGCGGCGCGGTTCTTCTGATGGGCATAGCCCGGCCATCCGCCTTCCACGACGCGCGCGCCCAGCTTGCTCGCCAGCTCCACCGTGCGGTCGGTCGAGCCGGAATCGAGCACGATGATTTCATCGCAACAGCGCAGGCTCTCGATGGCGCGCGCGATATTCCGCTCTTCGTTGCAGGTGATGATGGTGGCGGTGATTTTCATTGTGCGGTTCACCGGCTTGCCGGCAACCGGACCTCGACTCCATCAAAACAAGGCGCGATGGTTAAACGGCGTCACTGTAAACGATAGCGCGAACAGCGCCACCGCTACCCAGGCCAGCCGCCGCCGCTCCGGTCCCAGTGGTTCGGGGTCGTAGACGGGCGGATGCCGCCGGAAGAAAAACAACAGGGCCGCCCAGACCAGCCAGCCGTCCCAAAACAAATAGCCCATGGCGGCCAGCGCCGCCAGCAGGACCCACGATGCGCGCTGGTGCAGCGGCGGACTGACCGCATAGAGAATGTGGCCGCCGTCCAGCTGGCCGACGGGAAGCAGATTCCACGCCGTGGCGAGCAGCCCTACCCATGCCGCCCGCGCCACCGGATGAAGATAAATATCCTCGGACGCGACGCCGGGAAACACCATCCATTCCGCCGCGCGGAGCAGGAGCGGCCTACCGAACCCGAGTTGATGCTCGGCGCCAATGCCCGGCAGCAGCTTGGAAAAGGCCAAGCCCACTCCTAGCGCGGGCAGCGCCAGCAGGAATCCCGCCACGGGTCCGGCCAGGCTCACGTCGAACAACGTCCGCCGGGAGTGGACTGGCGACTGGATGCGTATGAAGGCGCCAAAGGTGCCGATCAGCACGGGCGCCGGAAGAAAATAAGGCAAACTGGTCCGCAGGCGATGCCAGCCCGCGGCGAAGAAGTGCCCCAGTTCGTGCGCCAGCAGAATCGCCAGCAGGGTTACCGAAAACGGCAACCCGTCCCAAACCGGCCAGAAGTGCCAAGACCTTTCAGCGAACAGGGGCCACACTTCGTGAAGTCCCATGAACGGGGCGTTCTGTTCGAAGTCGCGCTGCATCCGCGCGCCGACCACCGTGGTGGTGGACCCGGTGACCGCCAGCAGCAGCGCATGCCATAGGTACGGCCGGCCGGGCGGAACCTCCGGCCCGAGCGTCCCGGTCCGTCCCGCGCCGGCCGTCGAAAGGTCGCTCACAAATTCCGGGCGAGGCGGCTAAGGGATGATCTGGAGTTCTTTACCCGGCTTGAAGCGCACCGCCTTGCCGGGCGGAATCGAAACCTCCGCTCCCGTGCGGGGATTGCGTCCAATGCCTGTCTTGCGGGGTTTTACGTTGAACACGCCGAAGCCCCGCAACTCGATCCGGTCGCCCTGTTGCAGCGCCCGCTTCATGCTCTCAAAAACCGTTTCGACGGCCATTTCAGCCTTCGTCTTCGTGATACCCGTGCGATTGACGACTTCGTTAATGATGTCCAGCTTGATCACGTTTCCTCCTAAACGGGCGCCGTTAGCCTGAAAGTGTATGATAAGATTCGATTTAGTTCCGTGTCAAGCAACCCCGTTCCTTCCCTGCCTCCCGAAGCCTTCCGGCGCGCGTGCGCCCGCTTCGCCACGGGCGTCACCGTGGTGACCGTCATGGACCGCCAGGGGCGGCCGCAGGGGTTCACGGCCAACTCCTTCACTTCCGTTTCTCTCAACCCTCCGCTCATTTTGGTGTGCGTCGACTTGCGGGCGCGCATCCTGGCTTTCCTCCAGGAAGGCAGCGTGTTCAACATCAATGTGCTGGAAGCCACGCAGCGCGAGCTTTCCGTGCGGTTTGCCACACCCGCCGAAGACCGGTTCGCCGGCGTCGCGTGGTCGCGGTCGGCCGCCGGCGCGCCGCGCCTGGCGGGCGCGCTGAGTCTGCTGGAATGCTGCGTCGAACGCGTGCTGACTGAGGGAGATCACGTCATCGTGGTGGGGCGGGTATTGGGCGCCGAGGCCAGCGAGGGCGAACCGCTAGTGTATTTCGGGAGCGCCTACCGGTCCCTGGCGCCGGAGAACTCCGGACCAGCCGCTCCTACTGCCGGCTGAAGCTTTCTCCCGGCAACTCCCGCAACGAGCGCCGGATGAGGCCCATGGCGCAGCTTAACAGCACGCCGGAGATTACGCTCACGCCGTTCTCGGTGAACAGGCCAAAGACCGTGATGCCCAACGACCCCAGAAAAAGAAAACTGGCTGCGCGAAACGCCAGTCTGCGTCCGTCCATGCTCTTCTTCGCCCCCGGCACTTTGGCGCCGCACTGGATACAAACGGTTTCTTCTTTTGTGAGCAGGCCATTGCAATCCAGGCATCGATTCATTTCGCCAACCTCTGCGCCGGTTCGAAGGATAATGAAGCGTCCGACTGTTCCAGTGTAAACACGCGCGGGAGACCAACCAATCCGAATGAAACCTTATTCAGGAGGTAAACCTTTGTACCAGAGGGAACTGGAAATAGCCATCGAGGCGGCGCGTGAGGCCGGCCAGGGCGCCCTTCGCCACTGGCGAACGGGCCTGCAACCCGAGTCGAAGGAAGACGATTCCCCGGTCACGCGGGCCGACCGCGAGGCCGAGAAACGAATTGCGGAGATCTTGCGGCACGCCTTCCCCAACGACGGCGTGCTCGGCGAGGAGGGCGCGTCGCGGCCCGGTTCGACCGGACGTCGCTGGATCATCGACCCCATCGACGGCACGCGCGACTTCGTCCGCGGCAATCCGTGCTGGGCCGTGCTGATCGGTTTTGAAGATCAGGGGCGCGTCCAGGCGGGGGTTGCCTTCCTCCCCGCCCTGGGCGACCTGTACACGGCTTGCCGCGGCCAGGGAGCGTACTGCAACGGCGAGCGCATCCAGGTTTCCGCGGTCTCGTTGGCGTCCCAGGCGGTGCTCTGCGTCAACGGCTTGAATTCGCTCACGCGGTTCCCGTTTGCGCCCGGCTTCCTCGAACGGCTGGCGCCGTTTTGGAGCGTGCGCAGTTATGGCGGCTGCCTGGACGCGATGATGGTCGCGCGCGGCCAGGCCGATCTGTGGATCGAACCCGCGGGGAAAGAATGGGATTTTGCTCCGCTGCAAGTCATCATCGAGGAGGCCGGCGGACTGTTCTTCAATTTCGACGGCGGCAACCGGATCGATGGCGGCAACTGCGTGGCGTGTACGCCGGGCCTGGTGCGCGTCGCGCACGGGCTGCTGCGCAGGGACGGCGCGCCCGTCTTAGCCTGACCGCCGGCGCGCATACCATGCGCCGCGCGTGCAAGTCGCAGCAGCGGCCGGGAGCGCGGTTGCTATGATCGCAGTATGGGGCCCAGAGCCTGGTTGGCGGTCGCCGGCGCCTTTTTGATCGGCGTGGGCGCCACCTACCTGGCGTTGCGCCGCTCCCCGCCGCCGGTTCCCACTCCCCCTCCGCCGCCCCCGTCCGAGACTCCCAGCGAGATCCAACTGACCGGCACGCTGCGCGCCCGCCACGTGGTCGACCTCGCGCCTCCGCAGGATGGGACCATCGTCGCCATCTTCGCGGAAACCGGTCAGGAAGTTTTTCAAGGTCAGCTCCTGCTGCGGTTGTCCAACATCGGCCTGGAAACCGCCCGCGACTTGGCCCGCAAAGCCGTCGACGCCGCGCAGGATCGCGTCAACTCCATCGAAAGTCAGATCATCGCCGCGCGGCTGGACGCTTCCCGCGCGCGGGCGGAAGCCGCCAAGGCCCGCGCCGAATTCGACCGGCTCAGCCGCAATTACGAACGCCAGAAGTATTTGTACTCCGAAGGCGCCACGCCGCGGCAGACCCTCGACCGCGTCTCCAGCGAATATGAGGCATTCAAAGGGGCCTTCGAAGGCTACGAGCAGAATGCCCGCCGCGCCGAGGAGCGCGTCGAGAAACTGCTCCGCGACCTGGAAGCCGCCAAGAATGTCCTCCGCGACCGCCAGGAGGAACTGGAAGATTCGCAGACCAACCTCGCCGACTCGGAAATGGTCGCGCCGGTCCCCGGAGTGATCCTCTCCCGCAAGGCCGACATCGGCCAGCCCGTGGCGCGCTCCATGACGGACTTCATGCAGATCGCCACCCGCCTCGAGGAAATGGAGGCCGTTCTCGATGCGCCGCCGCCCCTCTTGCAGCAAGTGCGTCCCGGCCAGCAAGCCTGGGTCTTTGTCGCCGACTTCGGAGGCGAGGGCATGCCGGGCCAGGTGAAGGGGATCGATCAGGGCCAGGTCATCGTCGAGTTTCGCAACCCGTACCCCGCCCTGCGCCCTGGCATGTCCACGCTGGTCAGAATCCAGCTTCGGCCATGAACTAGACCCCGCTCTGTTGAAGGAGTTTGGCTACCAGGCCAGTCCACCCGGTCTGGTGACTCGCCCCCAGCCCCGCGCCGTTGTCGCCGTGGAAGTACTCGTAGAAGAGAATCAGGTCCCGCCAGTGAGGATCCCGCTGGAACTTTTCCGTACCTCCGTAGACCGGGCGGCGTCCCTGCCCGTCGCGGAGAAAAATGTGGCTGAGCCGGCGCGACAGGTCCGCCGCGATCTCCCACAGCGTGGCATCGTTCCCGGAGCCCGTCGGGTACTCCACCCGGTAGGCATCCCCCAGGTAGTAGTGAAATCGCTGCAACGCTTCAATGATCAGAAGGTTCACCGGGAACCACACCGGCCCGCGCCAGTTCGAGTTGCCGCCAAACAGGCCGCTCGACGACTCCGCCGGTTCATAGTCCACCCGGTGTTCTTGCCCGCCGGCGAAGAACCGGTACGGATGCCGCGCGTGGTAGCGGGAGAGCGACCGGATGCCGTGCGGCGAGAGAAATTCGTTCTCATCCAGCAGATAACGCAGGACGCGAGGCAATTGCTCGAGGCTGACCACCGAAAGGAGCCGGCGCACCCCGCCATCCGGGGCGGTCCGCATGTCCAGGTGGCTCCGCGCGTCCTCATGGTTGTTCAGAAACCATTCCATCCGGCGGCGGAATCCCGGCAGACGGTCCACGTACCTGGGTTCGAGCGTGCCCACGGCGATTAACGGAATCAGCCCGACCAGCGATCGGACTTTCATACGCACGTATTGCCCGTTCGGCAGGTGCAACACGTCGTAGTAGAAACCGTCGGCTTCGTCCCACAGGCCCACGCCCCGCGGGCCCATGTGGTTCATCGCGTGGTTGATATGGACGAAGTGTTCAAAGAACTTGCTGGCGACATCCTCGTAAGCCAGGTTGTGAAACGAAAGCTCGATGGCGATGTTAAGCATCACCAGCGTGTAGAACGCCATCCAGCTGGTCCCGTCGGACTGCTCCAGGTAGCCGCCCGTCGGCAGTGGAGCGGACCGGTCGAACACCCCGATATTGTCCAGCCCGAGAAAGCCCCCCTGAAACAGGTTGTTGTCCTGCAGATCCTTGCGATTTACCCACCAGGTGAAATTCAACAACAGCTTGTGAAAGATCTTCTCGAGGAACTTCACGTCGGGCCGGCCGCAGCGCTTCTGATCGATCTTGTACACGCGCAACGCCGCCCAACCGTGCACCGGCGGGTTGACGTCGCCGAAGGCCCACTCGTAGGCGGGAATCTGGCCGTTGGGGTGCATGTACCATTCCCGTAACATCAGAATGAGCTGTTCCTTGGCGTAATCCGGGTCCGCCAGCGCGATGGGCACGCAGTGAAACGCCAGATCCCAGGCGGCGTACCAGGGATACTCCCACTTGTCCGGCATCGAGATCACGTCCTCGTTGAACAGGTGGGTCCACAGATGGTTGCGGCCCGTCAGGCGGGAAGCAGGCGGCGCGGGATGACCCGGGTCGCCGCTCAGCCAGCGCTTCACGTCGTAGTGGTAAAACTGCTTGGTCCAGAACATGCCCGCGAAGGCCTGTCGCTGCACCAGGCGGGCGTCCTCGCTGGACGCCGCCATGGCCAGTTTTGCGTAGAATTCATCGGCCTCCGCCATCCGTTCCGCGAACACGCGGTCGAAATCGGCGAATCCCCGGATGGCGTTCGCAAACCGCACCCGCACGGCCCGCGACTCGCCTGGTGCGAGCGTGAAAACATAGCGAGCCGACACCTTGGTGCCGATCTTCTCCGGGTTCACCGCGTCACCCCGGCCCCCCACCACGTAGTCGTCAATCCCGTCCTTGAAGTAGCGCCCCTCGCTGGCGATCCCGAATAGTTTCTGGTAGTTGGTATCGTTTTCAGTGAACAGCAGTTCCGCCGCGTCCTCGCATTCCAGCCACCGCTGCCCATACGCTTCTTCCTCGATCTCGACCCGGCCCGCGGCCGCTTGCCGCGCCCACGGGCGGATGGCGCCCGCATGCCAACTCCACCGGTTCCGAAACCACAGCGTGGGCAGGATCTCCAGCGTGGCGGCTTCCGGACCCCGGTTCACCGCGGTGAAGCGCATACAGAGATCTTCCACGTCCGCCTTCGCGTACTCGACGAACACGTCGAAATAACGGTCCTCAGCAAAGACCCCGGTGTCCAGCAGTTCGAACTCGGGCTGAGTCCGGCCGCGCCGCGCGTTCTCCTCCACCAGCCACCGGTAGGGAAACGCCCCTTGCGGGTACTTGTACAGGAACTTCATGTAGGAGTGCGTGGGCGTGGAATCCAGGTAGAAGTAGTATTCCTTGACGTCCTCCCCGCGGTTGCCCTGATGTCCGGTGAGGCCGAAGAGTCGTTCTTTGAGAAACGGATCCCGTCCGTTCCACAGCGCCAGAGCCAGGCAGATGTGCTGGTGCCGGTCGCAGACGCCCGCGAGGCCGTCTTCTCCCCAACGGTAGGCGCGCGAGCGGGCATGGTCGAACGGGAAATAGTCCCAGGCTCGGCCATCGGCGCTGTAGTCTTCGCGCACCGTCCCCCACGCCCGGTCGCTCACATAGGGCCCCCAGCGTTTCCAATGCTTACGGCGCTCACGCGATTCGAGAAGGCGAATTTCTTCCTGGTTCATTCCGGTTTCCTGTTGACGTTTGTGCCTGGCTGTCTCTTTTCATGGTGGCAGAGTTGGCGGCCTTCACGGCCCCGCAGGGGAGGGTGCTTGCTCCCAAAAACAAAAAGCCCGGACTGGCGATTCCTGCCAGTCCGGGCCTCTCCCGGTGTGTCGCGCACCCGACGTTACGCTACAGGCTGCTGCCGATAACGATTCAAGATGACTTCCATTCGATCCTTGCAGTGCAACTTCAACTTTTTCAGCCGGTGCTCCTCGTCCTCATCCGCCGGAGTGACGTGCACGTGCGATTCGATCTCCTGAATCCGGCGCTCATATTCAGAATGCTGCGCCGCCAACTGGCGAAACTCCTCGTCCGTGGCCATCAGGTGCGCTTTCAACTGTTCGGTGTTCATGAAGTCCATCTGGGCAATTCCTCCTTCAGTGAGGTCGCCGCGCCGGTCCCGCAAAGGGCCGGAACCGGTGGGTAATCCCACTTCCTCGGTTCGAAAGTGGCGGTGCGGGTCACCCATTCTTCCCCGTCCGTCTGCCCTCACGGTAACACGTTTGTATAGTCATGACAACCGCGCTTTCCGAGGGTTCGGTATAGTACCCGGAGCGGGCTCCCGCGACCTGAAATCCCATAGAATCATAGAGTAAACGGGCAGCAACGTTCGATTCCCGCACCTCGAGCCAGCAGGTTCCGTCAAACTCTGCGAGGAACTCTCCGATCAATCGCCGAGCCCATCCCTGCCGTCGCGCCGCCGGGTCGACCACCACGTTCAGGATCTCGGCCTCGTCTGGGGCGACCCGCCGGACCACCAGAAAGGCGACTACCCGCCCGCCCTGCTCCGCCACGCGGCAGTCGTAGTCCAGGTAAGCTTCGGCCGCCCACCCGGCGGACCCGGGAGATTGCCTTTCAATCGCTTCCAGGGAGTGGAGGTCTCCCCGGTTCGCCGCCCGAATCACCAGACCGCTCCACCTTCAGAGCCCCGACCGGCAGGGAGGGGCCCCAGCATAGGCCCCCGCCGCCCTCCCGCCCGCCTGCCGTAACCCGAACGCCTGGTCCACTGGCTTCCGCTTGTGGCTCGGAACGTTCGGCAAACCCCGCGTGCCTGGAGGGGCATCATCCCACCCGGGACCGGGCAGCGCTGATCTTCGCCTACAGCCTACCGGATGGCCACCGTGGCCACCTGCGGCGACGAGACGCCCCCCACCCGGATCACCACGGGCACGGCGGCGCCTGGCGCCAGCGCCTGCGGCACCACCGCGTTCACTTGCATCACCCCGGCGACGAAAGTAGGCGCCGCCCCGGCGTACTGCACATTGGCTTCAATGCCACCGATAAAGACGCGCACTTCGCCAATGGGCCGCGGGAAGGTCGGACCGTTGTTCACGCCTCCGTCCACGCCAGGTGGAGTCGTCTGTCCCTCCCCGGTGGCGTAGATCGCGATCACCGAACCGCGGTCCGCCGGGTTGTTGGCGGCGTTGACGCTGTTGTTCTGGTTCAGAATCGCCCCCTGGCCCGCTCCGGTTTGGGTCACCGTGAAGATCCCGGGGGAGGCTGTCCCCACCCGGACGTCCACCGGCGACGACAACAGCCCGAAATACTCCACCCGCACCCGGGCTCCAAACCGGTTCGCCACCGCGTACGGCACGATGGCGTTGATTTGGTCGGTTCGGACGAACAGGAGCGGCGCGGGGATGTCATCCACCAGCACGCGGACCCCTCCCAGCGTGGTCGGGACCCTGCCGCCAACCAAGCTAAAGACTTGTCCCTCCGACGGACCCAGGCCGGACCCCTTGATCGTAAAGATCAAACCCGCTGACAGTTCGGAGGCCAGCAGGGTCGCCCCGTGCAACACTTCCCGAATCACCGGCGCCGTGGACGGGCCGGATATGGTAAAGGTCACCGGGATGGTGCGCGGAGAGTTGGCGGCGGCCGCCGACGCAATCGTCACCGTGCCGGTGTACGTTCCCGCAGGCAGCCCCAGGGGATTCACCGAGACGGTCAGCGTTCCGGGAGTCACCCCGCTGGGCGGGCTGACGCTCAGCCAGTTGCCGCCGCCCCCGGTGGAGACCGTCGCGGTGAAATTCAGTGGCGTGCCGCTGGAGGCTACCTGGGCCTGGAGCGCACCCGGCGGCGCGCCTCCCGCCGCGAAACTGAAGTTCATCGCGCTGGGCGAAACCTGGAGGAGGGTGCCCGTGACGGTTAGCGTCACCGTGGCGGTCTGGGGCGAGTTCGCCGCGGCTTCCGAGATGACCCGGATCGTCCCGCGGTACGTGCCCGGTTGCAGCCCGGTGGTGGTAATGGAAACGCTAAGGTTGCCGGGAGTCGCGCCGCTGGCCGGCGAAACATTCAGCCAGGTTGGCGGCTGGCCTTCCACCTCGACCCGCGTGGTGAAATTCACCGGCCCGCCCGAGGAGGTCACCGCGATCGTCTGGGGCGCCGGCGCCGCCGCGCCCACCTGGTAACTAAAAGACAGCGCGTTCGGCGTCAGGGTCAGGTTCCGTTGCGCGGTCACGTTCAAAGTCACCGGGATCGTGAGCGTGTTCTGCGCGCCGGACGACTGCACGACGACACTCCCGCTGTAGGTGCCCACGGTCAGGTTGCCGCCGCTCACCGTGACGCGCAACTGTCCGGGGGTGTTGCCTGCGGTGGGCGTCACGTTGAGCCAGGCGCCGCCCGAAAGGGTCGACGAAGAGGCCAGGAAGGCAAGGCTGGCGCCGGAGGACGCCGTAACCTGGATCGTCTGCTCCCCGGGCGCGGTCCCGCCCAGCGTCTGGTTGAACGTCAATTGCACCGGGTTGGCCACCAGCGTTTCGGTAGGCTGGACCACCATCGCCACGCTGACGCGCTGCGGGCTGTTGGCCACCCCCGCCGAGGCGATCTCCAAGGCGCCCGTGTACCGTCCGGGTCCGAATCCCGCCGGGTTTACCGTCAGCCCCACATTACGGGGCGTAGTGCCGCCTTGCGGCAGGTCCGTTAGCAGCCAGTTGAGGTTGTTCGCCGTGCTCAAACTGACCGTGAAGGGCAGCGCGCTGAGATCGGTCGACGATACCGCCACGTTCTGAATCGGCTGGATGCTGGCGCCCACCGGGACGCGGAATTCAAGCGAACCCGTACTCACCGTCAGCAAAGCGCTGTTGCTCACCACGAGGCGAACCGGCAGGCTGATGGGCGCATTCTGGGTGCCGGGCGCGGTGACCGTGATGTTGGCTTCGTACGTGCCCGGCGTCAGGCCGGTCGTGTTCACCCCGACGAAGAAGCTCCCCGGCGTGGCGCCGGTCGGCGCAGTCAGCACCAGCCATGCCACATCTCCCTTGGCCGCCTGGAAACTCAACGCGGCCCCGGAACTGATCACCGAAACCGGAACCGCCGGCGGCGCCGGCCGCGACGTCTGGAAAGCGAAATTCACCGCTTCCTGACCCAGGATCAGCACCGGATCATTGGTCACCTGGAGCGTTACCGAGACCGACGGCGGCGTGCCCACCGCGCCCTGCGCAAGGAGCGCGATGTTCCCGCGATACGTGCCGGGCGCCAGTCCCGCCGGGTTCACGCCGATCACCAGGGGCTGGGTCGTCGTGGGATTCTGCGTGCGCACCACCAGCCAGTTGCCGCCAGTCTGCGTGGTTACCTGGGTGGTGAACGCCTGCGCCACGCCAGTGCTCGAGACCGCAACTTCCTGATCGGGCGGATTCGGCCCCCCTATTTGGAGCCGGAACGTCAACTGGTTGGGTGATACGTTGAGAAACGGCGTGGTCCCGACATTGGCGGTGACCGAAACGGTCTGCGGGCTGCCGACGCCCAGGGGAGTAATCGTGATCACGCCTGGGTAGGATCCCGGCTGGTTCAGCAGTTGCGTCTGGATGGTCACGGTGAGCGACGCGGGCGTGGTAGCCGCGCCGGGAGTGACCACCAGCCAGTTGGCGTTTGACTGGGCGGTGAAACCGATCACCGTTCCGGTACTGGTCAATTCGATGCTCTGCGCCGGCGGCGCCGCCCCGCCGATCTGGTAGTTAAACACCAACGCGGAAGGCGTGATCGTCAATTGCGGCTGCGCCGTCACCACCAGCGTCACCGGAACCTGAAACGGGGTGTTCCCTTGTCCTTGTGGCGTCAGCGTGACCGTGCCCTGGTAGGTTCCCGCCACCAGTGTTCCCGGGTCCACACTCACGTTGACCACGCCCGGTGTCGTACCCTGCGTGGGCCCCGCCTGCAACCAGTTCACGTTGTTCTGCGTGGTCACCGTCACGTTGTAAATCAGGGCGGAGGTGGCCGTCACGGTCAGGTTCTGTCCGGCGGGTATCGGGGAGCCAAGCTGGTAGGTGAAGGAAAGATTCGCCGGGTTCACCGTCAAGGGCGAGGCGCCGGTGACGTTCAGCGTCACCGGGACCTGCACCACGTTGCCTCCGGAAACAAAGAGCGTCGCCGTGCAGGTCCCCGCCGCCAGGTTCTGCGGATTGACGGTCACCGAGACCGTGCCGGGCGTCTGAAAGCCGCTTTGCTGAAACTCCAGCCATCCGTTTCCGCAGGAATTGATGACCCGCGTCACCAGAAAACTCACGCCCGCCTGCGACCCGGTGACCGACAACACCTGGGCCGGCGGCGCCGCGCCTCCCGCCGTAGCCGTGAAGGTCAGTTGGCTTGGACTCACGCTGATCGTTTGGGTCGTTTGGGCTCGCGCCGTGTCGAAACTACTCGAAATGGCGGCCAGCAGGAACGCTACGAATGCGAAAAAGCGATTGATTTTTCTCACTTTTGTTCTCTCCACGCATGCCGGGCGCACTTGCCCAACTCATTCTGACTTGCAACGGGTGTGCCAACCGGATGGCGGGCGCGGCCGCGACGGGCGCGCCGCGGTTACTTTTTCGGCCTGGCGGGCGGCGCCGCGGTGAGGCCTTTTTCCAAAAGCAACTTTACTTCCGCCGGCAACACAAATTGCGCCTCCGGAATTTCGGCGTTTACCTGCACCATTTGAATCTGCGTGCTGATGACGGTGTTGAAAATGGTTTGCGTCAGCGAGTGGGGTGTCAAAATGCCATCCGCCGGCCGGTAGTTGGAGAACCGCGACTCGCTGACCGTCTCGCCCATGGGCGTGGCGATCACCCGCGTCACGCGCAACAGCAATCCCGTATTTTGGTCATAATACCGGGTTTCGGGCTTGCCCTCCTTCGGCGTCATCACTACCCGGAAACAAGGGTTGCCCTCGACCATCTCCACGCCGGTGCAGGCCGCCGACTGATAGTAGTCGCGCCACCGCAGGCGCGCCTGCGGACTGGCTTCGCGCAGGGCCTGCTCGCGTTCCACTCCGGTCTTGATCCGCGCGCCGCGTTTCTTCGACCGCTCCCAGGCGACGCCGTCCGCCGTACCGGATTCCACCTGGTCCACGCCGGGCAATTCCATCAGCGTGTAGCTGCGGTCAGGCATGGCCTGGGCGACTCGCAACGTTCCCCGCAATGGCTTGCCGACATACTCGATCGTCGCCACCGCCCGGTAGGTCCGCACCCGCGCATACGCTTCCGCGCCCCCGGTCGCCTCCAGATACCGGTCCACCACCTCGGCGCCATCCGGCAGGTCCTGGCCGGAGAGGGCCAGCGAACTCAAAGCGGCCACGAGAACCAAGCTGCGCACGCGACCTCCAGTGTAACAGGGCATCATTCCCCGCCGTCGATCTCCTCCGCGGCGGCCATGGCGCGGCCCATTGCCCGCTTGGAATCCGCCCCAAACTGCTTCTGCCACAACCGCACCAGCGGCGCCGCCAGGCGCGCCAGCATCCAGGCCGGCCGCGCATAGGCAAGCAGTTCGTACCACACCGAGTTGTCTTCCTTCACGTGCTCGATCACAAAGCGCTCTTCGCCAACGAGCGCGTGTCCTGGCAGCGTGGCGCAGGCAAAGCCGAACCGCCGGTGCTTCTCGGTGTCTTCTTCGATCAACTCGACGATCCGCGCCGGGTGGATGGTCCACAGCACGCCGAGGCGGACCAGCACCAGCACGTCGGTTCCTGCCTCGAGCGGCGCGCCGGCCGGGTAAAGGCGCGTCCAATCGGTGGCGAACATACTCCAGGCGCGCAGGGCGCGCGAGGCCCGGCGGAAGGCGCCCTCTCCCCAGCCGATGCGCAGCCGCTGACGGTCTCCGTGATAGCCTTCCGGAGCGCGCGCCACCCGCGTCGCTCCCACCAACGCGAACGACGGCGCGACGCCGGCTAATTTTCCATGAATTCTCTCGAGGGCGCGCGGGGAGGGTTCAGCCAGCCGGAGCATCACGATTCAGGCTAGCGCGACTACCGCCAGCCGCCGCAACTCCGGCAGAAATACTTCCGTCGTCGTGCCGCGCTTGGCCGTTTGCAGCGGCATGGTTTCCGCTTCCGGACGCATCAGCCGCGCGGTGGCGTAATGCCCCTGCACGCGCACCTGCACCAGGTCGTCTACGGCCGTGGCGTAGTTGATGACCACCACCGCCGCTTTCGCGCCGGAATCCGGCGGCGCCCCGGTGGCCACCGCAATCGCGCTCGGCGCGCTCCACAGCCGCACCGCCCGGCTCCGGTGCGTCACCAGGTCGATCACATCCATGGCGAATTCGCTCGGATCGGCGATGGCGTCCGTGTAAATCACCACCTGTCCGCGGCCCACCTGGAAGAAGCGGCGGTCCTCCTCGGTCTTCACCAGCTTCCACGCCGGGTCCGGTTCCTGCGCCGTGAAAACCACGGTCGCGCCCGCCTGCGCATGGGCCAGCACCTGGGCGCGGGTGGCGGCGGCCATCGTCTCCAAATCGGCCGCCACCAGCACCTTGCACTCCGGATGAGGCGCCGGCACGCCGGCGGGTGAAACCAGCGCGGGCGACACGTTGCGCCGGTACATCAGGTTGACCAGTTCCGCGGGCAGTTCCGAATGATCCACCACCACCGTCACCCGCGGCAGCGTGGCCTGGCGGAACCAGGCGGTCCGCTCGCGCATCCACCGCGCCGTCTTGCCGAGTTGCGCCCAGGCCGCCCTCGCCTTCTCGTCGCCGGCGGCGCAGGCCTTCCGGAAGCGCTCGTCAAAATCCAGCAGATAGTTTCCGCCGGAACCGTAGGCGTCGATAAAGGCCAGCTCGTAGCTCTCGAACGGCACGTACTTGTCCGCGCCCGGCGTGGCGTAACCGAGCACCGCGGGCCGGTCCGGGTGGAGCGCGCGGAATACCGCCGCCCAATACCCGTCCGCGTCGATCCACGGATCAGCGCTGGCCGTGGCGGTCTCGTCGCCCCGTCCCTGCACGTTCGGCGGACTCACCACGCCCGGCCAGCGGCCCTCGGTCAGCACCGCGGTCTTATCCCGTGGGACCTTGGCCAGCTCCGCCAAGGAGGCAAACTGGATCTCCTCTTTGCGCAGCACGCGGATGCCGGCCTGACGGCATGGCGCCGCCACCGCTTCGCCCGCCCCTTCCGGCAACACCGCCGTCACGCCCGCCTGGCGAAAAAGAGCGGCTATCTGGACGGGCTCGGCGGCGTCCTGCCAACGCACGGCCAACTCGCGCGACAAATCGGGGGCCATGCCTCTTTTTGTATAACAGGGCGGCCGGAATGTATAGCGCCGCCGCGCAAAGCGCGAAACGCCGCCGGCAGATGCGCGCTTCCGCGCCGGGAACTCGATACAATCAACTCTTCGGAGCTAACCATCATGACCCGGAATCGACGCAAACTGTTGTTGACTGCCGTGGCCGCCGCGGCCGGCGCCCTGGGCTTTCAGGCCGCGCGCGTGGCCGCGCCCAAAACTCCCGAAGACCCCCTGATTGCGGGCTTCAAGAAGACCACCGTCGCCTCGGTGTGCGACGCGGTGGACCAGATCACCGGCAAGCAGGGCTTCATGTGGCACGACATGCGGCCGCGCATCGACGGGCAGGTGGTCGGACGCGCCCGGACGGCGTTTCTGAAGCCAGCCCCGCCGGACAAGGCCGGCCCCACGCTCAGCGTGAAGCATTCGGTGGATATGATCGAGGCCGCCAAGCCGGGCGAAGTCGGCGTCATCGTCATCGAGAATGGGCTGAACGTGGCCGGCATCGGCGGCTTGATGGGCACCACGGCGAAAGCCCGCGGCATGGCCGGAGTCATTGTGGATGCCGGCGTGCGCGATGTCGCCGAACTGCGCGCGCTCCGCCTCCCGGTCTACGCGCGCAGCGTCGTGCCGTCCTCCACCGTGGGGCACTTCGCCAGCGTCGCTATGGACGTGCCCGTCGAGTGCGCCGGCCAGACCGTGCGGCCGGGCGACATCATCGTCGCCGGCGAGGACGGCGTCGTCGTGGTGCCGCAGGAGCGCGCCTCCGAAGTCCTCAAGCTGGCCCAGGAAATCGACGACCGGGAGAGCAAAATGGTGCCGCTCATCCTCAAGAACAAGTCGCTGACCAAGGCGATTCAGATCTTCAACCGGATCTGACGGCCGCGCGCAGGCGACCACCGGCGCCCGGTGCGCGCGTGCCGGCTCGCCGGGACGCCGCCCGGCGTCAATTCCTGTCGCGGACGCCACCCTCAGCCGGCGCCAGGATCCTCCGGACGCGATCGGCGTTCTCGGCGATCTGGTCGCTGTACCGGGGGTACATGCCGACGATGATGCCGTCCTGCGGTTTGATCAGCTCGAACGCCTGGCGAAACGCCTGATCGATCTGTTGCGGAGTGTCCGACAAGCGGCCCGCCGCCAGCACCTTGTAGACGAGACAGTTTTTTCGCGTCGCGCGGATCGCCTTTCCCATGCGCGCGGGGTCGGACGGCAGGTAGATCTCCCCGAGCGGGCGCTGCCCCAGCAGACGCGTCCATTCTTCCGCCGGACGCGTGAGGTAGTAAAGCGACGCCATATAGAAATCGACGTCCCAGTTTTGCTCCTCGACTTCTTCGAGCAGGGTCGGGTCGTGCAGCGACAGCCCCGCCAGCACGCCGCGCTCTTTTACCGCTTTCAGGAAGTCGCGCACCAGCGACAGTTGTCCATTGCGCCGTTTGCGCTCCGCCGAGCCGCCGTGGTGGACGATGCCAAGGGGGTTGAGCTTGGCCACCTCATCGATCAGGCGCGGGTTTTCTTCGATCTCGCGATGGCTTAGCAGGATCCACTGCATCTTGCCGCCCGCGGCGCGGTGCCGCTTCAGATCAGAGAGGGTGCGCTCGGTGTGCGAAAATTGCCACGTATTGATGCCTTGGCGCTCGCAGCGGGTCAGGGCCTCGCAGACCCGCTCGGGCGTCGCCCACTCGGCCAGGTGGGCGCTGAACAGCCGGTTGAAGTGCGAGTACCCATAGAACGGATTGCCGCCGATGATCAGGCGGCTGACTTCCCATTTGCCCAGGCGCACGCGCGGCAGGACGCCCTGGACCGCGTCAGGCCCCGCGCCGGCGGCATCCGGTCCGGCTGCGGCAAGCAGACCCGAGGGGTACTCCGCACAGGGCAGGGCGAGGCCGGCGGCAGCGCCGGCGGCGGAGCGCAGAAAGCGGCGGCGTGGTTTCGGCATGGGGTCATTATAGGTTCTTGGCGGAAGCCGGGTCGCGCGGGGGCCGCCCTTCCCTGTTTTGGAATCAGGAAACTGGGGCTTTGCATCGCGCGCGGAACCGGTTAGCATCGAAGCGCGGAGAACGCATCATGAAAGAGCTCGGATGGTGGCGTTTGCTCGGTTTGTGCGTCATCGTGGCGCTATTCCTGTTCGTGATGTTCGGCCTGCCGCTGCCGGCTACCGCGCCGCAGCGGCCGCTGCTCGCCGGCGCGGAAGTTCCGCCCGCAGTTCAGTCGGTGCTCGAAAGGTCCTGCCAGGACTGCCACTCCTACAACACCACCTGGCCCTGGTACGCCCGCATTGCGCCCCTGCGCTGGTACGTTACGCGCGACGTTGAAAAAGCTCGCCGCGCGCTCAACCTGGCGGAGTGGGAAACGTATTCGCCCGCCGAGAAACACCGTCTGCTAACCCGGATGGCGGATGTTTCGCGGCTGCACCAGATGCCGCCGCCCGCCTATATTTTCGGCCACCGCGAGGTGATCGAATACCACGCCGACCGGGTCGCGCTGGAGGAGTGGGCAAAGCAAGAGGCCGGACGTCTGGCAGGCGGCGACGGCAGCACCCCTTAAGCCCGGACCCGGGCCGTGGCGCGGCGGGAAAGGCTCACCGCGCCGGCTGAGCCCCGCCGCACTCCGGACAAAACTTGGCGCTGCGGGGAATGCTCTTGCCGCATTCCAGGCAAAACTTGGTGGCGCCCGCCGCGGCCGGGGCCGCCGGCGCGGACGCCGCCGGGGGGTTCACGGCCTGCATCATTTGCTGCGCCATGGTCAGCCCGGCGCCCAACCCTACGCCGATCCCCGCCGCCCCACCCCCTTCGTTCGCGGCCGCGATGGGCAGCGCCTGGGCCGCCTGAAACCGCGTGTACTGGCCCAGGTCGCCCAGCATGTTCATGCCGATCCGTTCGTCCAGCCGCTTCTGGAGTTCGTCCGGCAGCGAGAGATTCTCGACGACGAAATTCTCGAGCGCCAGTCCCAGTTCGGCGAAGTACGGCCCGACGTGCGCGGCGATCTGCGCCCCGAGTTCCACCTGGTTCGCCGCCATGTCCAGGAAGGGCACCTGGCTCTCGGCGAAAGTATCCGCCATGCGGCCCACAATGGTATTGCGGAGCTGACCTTCCAGGTCCCCGACGCGGTAGATCTCCCGCGTGCCGCTGATCTTGGCGTGAAACGCCCGCGGGTCCGCTATCCGGTACGAGTAGATGCCGTACGCCCGCAGCCGGACCGCGCCAAAATCGCGGTCGCGAATGGTCACCGGGTTTTGCGTTCCCCAGCGCTGGCCCACCTGAATCCGCGTCGAGAAGAAGTAAACGTCGGACTTGAACGGCGACTGGAACAGCTTGTCCCAATTCATCAGGTTCGTCAGCAGGGGCAGCGTTTGGGTGGTCAGCGTGTAGCGCCCCGGCCCGAGCACGTCGGCCATGCGGCCCTCGTTGACAAAGGCGGCCATCTGCGATTCGCGCACCGTCAGTTGCGCGCCGTTCTGAATCTCCATGTCCTGCATGGGGAAGCGCCAGGCGAGAATGCCTTCCGCGGGTTCGGTCCAGTGAATGACGTCGATGAACTGTTTCTTCAGAAAGCTGCGCAGGGGCATGGCGTCTCCAGCGTGACTCCCAAAGTATATAACGCGGCCGGCGGCGGGGGCTCTGTTATGCTGGATCTTAAGTGCGGTTTCGTATCTGTTTCTTGCTGCTTGGGATCCTCGCCGCGCGCTTGGCCGTCCTCCCCGCCCAGGGAGACCAGACGGGCGGGCTGCTGGCGATCATGGCCGGAGAACTGGAACGCAACTTCGCCATCCTGCGCGAGAAGGCCGACCCGCCCGTCTATTTCATGGCCTACGCGATCACCGAAAACGAGGTCGCCAGCGTCTCGGCCAGCTATGGCGCCCTCACGGGCCAGTCCGCGAATTGCTCCCGCACGCTGGACGTAACGGTCAGGGTGGGGTCGCGGGCTTTGGACAACTACCGCGCGGTGCGCGGCGAGCGCGTCAGCTTCACGCCGGGCTCCCCGGTGGCGCTGGACAACGAACCGCGCGCCATCCGTTTGCGGCTCTGGCTCGATACGGACCAGGTGTACCGGCAAGCCGCCGAACGTCTGATCAAAATCAAGACCAACACTCAGGTGCGCGTAGCGGCGGAAGACACTTCGGCGGATTTTTCCGAAGAGAGCCCCGCGACGCACCGCGCAGACCCGCCCCCGCTCGACTTTCCCGCCGAGCAATGGGCCGCGCGCCTGCGCAAAATCTCCGCGGTCCTGGGGCGGCATCCCGAGATTCTCACCAGCAGCGCTTCCGCCTCGGCCCAGCGCGAGGTGAAATACCTGGTGACCAGCGAAGGCGCCCGCCTTCAGCATGGCCGTGGGTTTGCCCGCGTGGTGCTCAATGCGTCCACCCGCGCCGAGGACGGCATGAATCTCTTCGCCGGAGAAACCTTCGAGGCGGTGGACTCCAGCGGCTTGCCGGACGACCGCGCGCTCGCATCGGCCGCGGCCAAAGTGGCCAAGCAACTGGTGGCGCTGCTCCATGCGCCTGTCGCCGAGCCTTTCGTCGGCCCGGCCATCCTCTCCGGCCGCGCTTCCGGCGTATTCTTTCATGAGATCTTCGGCCACCGCATCGAAGGCCATCGCCAGAAGGACGAGACCGAAGGCCAGACGTTTACCAAGAGCGTGGGCGGTCCGGTGCTGCCCCCCTTCCTTTCGGTCCTGTTCGACCCTACGCGCCGCAAAGAGGGCGGGATCGACCTGAATGGGTGGTACGCGTTCGATGACGAGGGCGTTCCCGCGCAACCGATCCGCGTGGTGGACAACGGGATCCTGAAGGCTTTCCTCATGTCCCGGACGCCCATCGCCGGCTTCCCGAAGTCCAATGGCCACGGCCGCCGCCAGCCGGGCCGGGAGATCGTGTCCCGGCAGTCCAACCTGATTGTCGAGTCCGCCAGACAGGTTTCGGACAAGGAACTCCGCAAAATGCTCATCGACGAGATCAAGCGGCAGAACAAGCCCTACGGTCTCTTCTTCGAACAGGTGACCGGCGGGTTCACCACCACCGCGCGCGCGGCGCTACAGGCGTTCAAGGTGATCCCGATCGTGGTTTATCGCGTCTATCCGGACGGCCGGCCGGACGAACTGATCCGCGGCGTCGACATTGTGGGCACGCCCTTGGCCAGCTTCGCCAAGATTCTGGCCACGTCCAGCCGGACGGAAGTGTTTAACGGCTACTGCGGCGCCGAATCGGGCAGCGTGCCGGTTTCGGCGGTGGCGCCGGCCATGCTGGTTTCCGAGATTGAAATCGAGAAGAAAGCGAAATCTCAGGACCGGCCTCCCCTGCTGCCCGCCCCCTCCGGCAAAGAGGAGCGCCCGTGAGCAGGTGGTGCTGGCTGCTGTGGGCGGCGGCCCTGTGGGGGCAGACCGCGGACGATCCGGTCCTCCGCGCGATGCGGGATGAAGCCGCGCGGGCGGCCAGCCTCCGCCTGCCCACGCTCGAATCCCCCTATTTCACCGAACTCTCGCTCGACGACGGCCGCTCGGTTTCCGCAGTCGCGACGCTGGGCGCGCTGGTGCGTTCCGCGGAAAACCGCTACCGGATTCCCCGCGTCCAGGTGCGCGTAGGCAGCTACGATTTCGATAATGGCAACTACGCCGGCAGCGCCTTTCCTTTCGCCGGGCGCTATGACCTGGGCGGCTTCCCGCTGGACGACGCCTACCCCGCGATGCGGCGCGTTTTCTGGCTGGCGCTGGACCAGACTTACAAATCGTCGGTGGAGGCGATCGCCCGCAAGCGCGCCGCTCTCAAGAGCGTCACCGTTCCGGACCAGCTTCCCGATTTCCACCGCGCGGAGCCGTTCCGCCTGGTGGAGCCGATTCGCGTCGCCGGCGTGGACCGGTCTGCGTGGGAGGCCCGGGTCAAGGCCTTGTCCGCGATCTTCCGTGATTTCCCCGCCGCGCTGGCCTCCGGCGTCGAATTCGAGGATATCCAGAACGTCCATTATCTGGTCAACAGCGAAGGGACGGAGATCCGGGTGTTGGAACGCGTCGCCTACGTGCGGGCGCGGGCGCGCGCGCAGGCCGGAGACGGCATGTTTCTGCACGACGCGGTCTCGTTCTACGCCAAGGATGGCGCCGCGTTGATCGACGATCCGGCGATACCGCGCGCCATCGCCCGCCTAGCCGAAGACCTTACAGCGCGCGCCCAGGCCCCGCTGGGAGAAACCTATTCCGGGCCGGTGCTGATCGAGGGCATTGCGGCGCCGCAATTCTTCGCCCAGGTATTGGGTAAGAACTTGTCGCTGTTCCGCCGCCCGGTGGTGGAACCCGGCCGCGCCCCGGCTTTTCCCGCCAATGAACTCGAGGGCCGCCTCGGCTCGCGCATCCTCCCCGAGTGGATGGACGTGGTGGATGACCCCACGCAGACCGAGTGGCGCGGGCGGAAGCTGTTTGGACATTATCGGGCGGACATGGAGGGCGTGCCGCCGGAACCGCTTTCCATCGTGGAAAAGGGGGTGCTGAAGAACTTTCCGCTAACCCGCCAGCCGCAGCGCGGCTCCACGAAATCCAACGGCCGCGCCCGGCTGCCGGGACCGTTTGGCAACTACGTGGCCGGCTTCGGCAACCTGTTCGTCCAGGCGCGGGAGACCGTGCCCGCCGGCGAACTGCGGCGGAAACTGCTCGAGCTGGTCGCGGCCCGCGGCAAACCGTATGGTCTGATCATCCGCAAGCTGGATTTTCCGGCCTCTGCGAGCATCGACGAGTTGCGCCGTGCGCTCGGCGCGGCCGGCCGCGGCGCGCCGCTCTCGGCGCCCGTACTGGCCTACCGCGTTTATCCGGACGGCCGGGAGGAACTGGTACGCGGTCTCCGCTTCCGCACGGTCGGCGTTCGCACCCTGCGCGACATTCAGGCGGCGGCCGACGACGGGCATGCGCTCGACTTTCTGGACAACGGCGCGCCCCTGGCGCTCCTGGGGGCCGGCGGCTACGTGGCGGAGTGCACGGTGGTCTCGCCTTCGGTGCTGATCGACGACGTCGATTTGGAACGCATCGAGGGCGAGTTGCCCAAGCGGCCGGTGACGCCGCCGCCCGCGTAGCAGCCGGCCGGGCCCGCATGATCCTCGCTCGATACATTTTCCGAGAAATTGTTTCGAGCGCGCTGCTCGGCGCGGTGCTGGCGACCTTCGTCATCTTTCTCCAGGGCCTCGGGCGGCTCTTTGAGCTGCTGGTCCGCAGCGCGGATAAGCCTGAGGCGGTACTGCGGCTGTTTCTGCTCGCGCTGCCTCCCGTGCTGCCGCTCACCATCCCGTTTGGGGTGCTGGTGGGAATCCTGATCGGGCTGGGCCGCATGGCCAGCGACGGAGAAATCACGGCGATGCGCGCCGCGGGCGTGCCCGGGAGGAAAGTGCTCGCGCCCGTGGTCGTCTTCGCCCTCCTGGCGCTCACGGCGGCCGGCGGGGCCTCGCTCTGGCTCTCTCCCTGGTCGATTCGCGAGACCGTTCGCCTGGCCAATCAGCTCGCGGCGGGCCAGTTGACCGCCGAGATCACGCCCCGCGTCTTCGCCGAACAGTTCTCCAACGCCAACACCATCCTGTATGTCGGGGACGTGCTGCCCAAGGGGCCCCTGGTGGTCTGGAAGAACGTGTTCATCGCCGACCTCACGCCGCCGGAACAGCGCCGCAGCGGGCTGAAGGAACAAGCCGACGGGCCGCTGATCACCGTGGCGCGGGAGGCGCTGGCGATCCCGGAGCCCGAACACGGCCGCATCCGGCTGTCCCTGCGCGACGCCAGCACCCACGAGGTGAGCAAGGAAGCTTTGGCGCATGACGCGCAGTTCCCCGTGGGCGACCAGACCCTCACCGCCAACCCGCACGCCACCCAGCAGGCCCGCGCTTTCCGCGAGATGGACACCCGCGAACTGCCCCGCCGCGCCTACGGCCAGCCCGCCGGCGCAGACTCCGTCGACGCCCGGATTGAATTGCACTACCGTTTCGCGTTGCCGCTGGCTTGCCTGTCGCTCGCCCTGGTGGGCATTCCGCTGGGGCTGGGCTCGCGGCGGGGCGGCAAGTCGAGCGGATATGTCACCGCCATCTTCCTGGCCTTCTTCTGCTACTACCTGGCGCTGATCAGCCTGATCGGCCTGGCCCGGCAGGGCGCCCTGCCCCCCGAAATCGCGGTGTGGCTGCCCAACCTGGCTTTCGCCGCTGCGGCGGCCATGCTCCTGACGAGGATGGAGCGTGCCTCCGGCCGCGACTGGTTCGCCGCACCCCGCGACCGCCTTGCGGCCGCCTTCCGCGCGGTCCGCGCTCGCTTTGAACCCCTCGGGGCCCGCGGCATCCGCTGGCGCTTGGCGCTGATGCCCCAGCTGGTGGATACGTACATCCTGGGCCAGTTCCTCTACTACCTGGCGCTGCTGGTTTTCAGTTTCGTGCTGATGACGCAAATCTATACCTTTTTCGAGCTCCTCAGCGACATCATCAAGCACGGCATTCCCATGGCGCGGGTGGTCACCTACCACCTCTTCCTGACTCCGAAACTGCTGTACGATACGCTGCCCGTCAGCGTGCTGGTGGCCACCCTGGTCACCTTCGGGGTGCTGACCAAGCAAAACGAGGTGACCGCGTTCAAGGCCTGCGGCGTCAGCCTCTTCCGGCTTTCGCTACCCGTGTTGCTGGCCAGCGCCGTGCTCAGCGCGGGCCTGTTCGCCTTCGACTACTACTACATTCCGCAGGCCAACCGCACGCAGGATGCCATCCGCAACGAGATCAAAGGCCGGCCCGTGCAAACGTACCTGAGGCCGGATCGCAAGTGGATCTTCGGCCGCACTTCGCACATCTACTATTACCGCTATTTCGATCCCGCCGAGCAGGTGATGGCCGGGGTGAACGTGTTCGAACTGGAGCCTGGCACTTTCCGCCTGCGCCGGCAGATCACCGCCGAGCGGGCGCAGTGGCAGCCGTCGTTGAAAGCATGGATCTTTCAGAACGGCTGGCGGCGGAACGTAGGCGCGGCCGGGCCGGACGCTTTCCAGGAATTTCAGGCCACCACCTTTCCCGAGTTGAGCGAGCCGCCCAGCTACTTCCTCAAGGAAGTCAAGCAGGACAAACAGATGAACTTCCGGGAACTGGCCAGTTACCTCAGCGATTTGCGGCAGAGCGGTTTTGAAACGGTCCGGCTCCAGGTGCAGTACTTCAAGAAATTCTCCGTGCCGCTGTTCGCGTTGATCATGGCCCTGATCGCCGTGCCGTTCTCTTTTCTGGTTGGCAATCGCGGCGCGATGGCGGGCATCGGCGTCAGCATCGGGATCGCAATCAGTTATTGGGCGGTGGATAAGCTGTTCGAGCAGGTGGGCAACGTGGGACAATTACCGCCCGCGTTGGCCGCCTGGTCCCCCAACGCGGTGTTCGCGCTGGGCGCCCTGTACCTGTTCTCGAAAATGCGTAGTTGACCCGTCGTCTGCCGCGCCCGGACTAGGACCCCAGCCGCGGCCGGTATCCGGGCCGCGCCCGCACGCGGTATTTCTTCGCCACGTCGGAGACGATCTCCACCGAGATTTTCCGGAATCCTTCGTTCGGATTCGCCTTCGGGTAATACGTCACGGTGTAGGAATTCCCCAGATCCTCGCGAATCGATTCGAAAGCCTCCACCTGCTTCTGCCAGGTCTTGGCCCAGTAAGCCTTGCCGCCCGTCCGGCTGGTGATGCGCCGGAACACATTCGAGGAAATCGGATCGCGGTTGACCTCGTTGGTGGAGATCACGTAAATGGGAATGCCCTCATCCTCGGCCACCGCCCGCACGTCGTCCGGCGCCACCATGCTGGCGTTGTCGGGACCGTTGGAGAAGACAATCACCACTTTGCGCCCCGGCACCTTGGCGGCGTCGCGCAGCGTGAGCAGCAGCGCGTTGTACAACGCCGTGTCGTCGCCCGCGACCGAGTTGCGCAGCCCGACGATCGCGTCGTTGCGGTCTTTGGTCAGATTCGCCGCCCGAGACAGGTTGCGGCTGAACGTGTAAATCGCTACCGAATCGGCGCGGTCCAGGCCGCGCACAAAATCGGCGATCGCATCCTCGGCATAAACGAAACCCCGGTACATGAAGTTCGACGTGTCGAAGAGCACGAACACCGAAGTGCCCACAAAAGCGTCGGGGCGGTCGAGTCCCGGGCTGGAGGCGTCGGCGACCGCGGTGGCGCCCGTCAAGGGCCGCAGCGATCCATCCTCAAGCACCTCCATGGCGGGCTGGTTCCCGGCCGCGAACGTGGCGATCTTCTGCACAATGCCGTCTTCCTTGATCCGGAAGTCCGCGGGCTTCAACCCGTTGACGTACCGGCCCTTGGAATCGGTAACCGTAAAGCTGAGCACGACCAGATCAACCTTCACCCGGATGACCGCCTCCTGCTGGGCCAGCAGCCAGGCTCCTCCGGCTGCCAAACCCACGGCGAGCGCGATGGTTCGTTTCATGGATAAGCCCTGCACGCGTTTCTCCTGGCGTCTATGAAGATACTACAAGCCGGCGCCGGCTCGCAGTTGGGCCTGCTTCCGCGACGCATCGCGCACATCCTCCCCCACCGTGCGGAGACTGCGCAGCAAGGCGGGCCAGTCCTCCAGATGCGAGGCAAAGATCCGCTCCACCACCTTCTGCGTCCACTCCGGCACCAGCAGGTTCAATTGCGAAGGCTGAAGGTACGCCTCGTCGGCCAGCGAGGCCCAATACAGCGTGTTGGATTCCCAGCTTTCCGCCATAATGCGGCTGGAGTAGCCCATCAAGGTCGGAAACGTGCGCAGGCGGAGCAGTTCCGGGCGGTACGAGTTGGCCAGCGTGGGCTTGGGAGTGCCGAAGGCGACCGAGATGCTCTCGTAGTTCACCTCTTGCGGGTGCGCCTGCGCCAGACGGCGGATTTCCGAGCCCAGAACGTGGTCCTCGGCTTTGCCGGCGAGGTCGGCCGCCAGCGCGAAGTACTCGGCGGGCGTGACCTCATCCAGCGCCGCCGCCACATCGCCGGCCGCCCAGTATATCTCGACCAGCCGGGCTCGCTTGGGCGGCGCCTGCCGCCGCAAGCTCTCCAGCACCGCCGGCCGCAGCGCCGCATCCCACGCGGCCTCGGCCACCAGGGACCGGCCGTAGCGCAGATGCAGGCCGACCCAGTGCATCTGGTTCGGGGTCACATTCCACCAGCGCGGAATTTTCGCGCTGAGGATCATCTGCGGCACCAAGTCGCCCCAGATCAGGGCCTGCGTCTGCGACGGAACCAGGAAGTTCTGCTCGGCTTCCGCCAGAGCATAGGCCAGCCCCGACAAGGATCCGACCAGCCGCCCGCCGGCATTGGCCGGCCAGCCCGTGCCCGCGATCTCCGTGGGCCGCCACATCTGATTCGTGCCCTGCGCGCCCAGGAAGTCGTGGCTGCGCACGAACTGGGGATTGGTGTACAGCACCTGCGCTCCGGGCGGAGCATAGTGCGCATAGTTCAGCGCCACCAGCGTGTCGCGCAGCACCGGCGTCAGCAGGCCCCGCAGCTTCTTCAGCCGCTCGGCGTCGTTGGCCGCGCGCTCGATCTGGCCGCGGATGTTCAGTTTCCGCTGCTCTTCAATATGCCGCTCGGTCCAGTAGCCGAACGACAGAGCGTTCTTCTCCGCCGTGGTCAGCGCGGCGCGCGGCATTTGAATTTCACCCAGGCGGGCCGCCAGCCGGTTGGCCAGTTGCGTGTTGAGCTTCTCTCCCTTCGCGACGGCTTCCAGATTGTCGGCCAAATCGAAAATCAGCTTCAGGCTGACCACGCGCTGCGCCTCCAGCACCCGGGTCATCTCCTGCACCACCAACTGGTGGGATTCGGCGTCGCGCGGACTGGCCACCCCGGCTAGCAGGTCCAACAGCTTGGCCTGCTCGTCTTCCGCTCCCGCCGCGCCGCAAGCTGCCAGCAGCGTGCGCACGCCGGCGCGCGCGGCGTCAAAGATCTGCACGTAGTCCTTTACGTTCGCAAACGAAGTCAGGATGGCGTGCAGCGTCTCGTCGACCTTGGCCTCGGGCAGCACACCGTGGCGGCTCAGGATCTGCCAGATGCCAATCAGTCCCTGCAAAGCGCCCGCCGTGTTGCCACGTTGCAAGTTATCCCCGGACTTGCTCACGGCGGTGGCCACATCGAGGAATTGCAGGATCGTGCGATCCGTGAGACTCGGGGCATCGTTGAAGATTGCGTACTGCGAACCCAGGGCCCGGTAAGCCCGCGCCAGCCGGTCCACCGTGGCCGGCTCCAAGGGTTTCGCGCGCCGCCGGTCCAGGTCGGAGATCGCCATGAAAGTCTTCAGAGGCTCGTTCTCCACCGCCTTGCGCGTCAGCGCGAACAACGCCTCCAGGACATCGTCCGGCTCCTTCCAGGCGGTGGCCAGCCGCGTCAGCTTGCCGTCGTACTTGCCGTGGGGATGCTTTAGAAACAGGTCTTTCCAGACTTCGATCCCGCCCGGCACATGCGGCTGCCCGCTGCGCACCACCAGCCGCGTGGTGAGCAGCATCATGTCGGCGTTGGAACGGAATACTGGCCGCGCCGGTCCCGGGCTGGTCACCCGCCCGCGCACGGCCGAATAAAAACGCTTCATGCGCGCCGGTTCAGTCAGGTACTCCTGCACCGGACCTTCGATCCGCATCAGCGCGTCATACAGGCTGCAAAGCCAGCCGTCGTCCTTGGCCAGCAGCTTCTCGTAAAACTCGACGCCCTTGGCCGGCGGGACTCCCACCAGGTCCGCCCAGGCCGATTCGGCCCGCGCCCCCCCGGGAAACGCCGCCTTCCCCTGCCGGATTTCGAACATACCGCCGAAAAAGTCCAACACATGCGAAAACGCCTTGATGCGCTGGGCGGGAATGCCCTGCCGCATCTGGTCCGCCGTTTCCGCATCCAGTTTCGAAAAACCCAGGTACAGCCGGCACAATTGGGGATCGTTCAGGAACAGGTCGATAAACTCCGACTGGCCGCCTCTTTCCCGGGTGGCGCCCAGCCAGTACTTGGCGCCATAAAGCACCGGGATCCGCGTGGGGTGATACGGGTACTCGAACTTGCGGTTGGTGCGCAGCGCGTTTTCCAGCTCGGCCAGCGGGAAGCCGGAGTCGGTCGTCAGAAAGGCGCGGCTGGCGTTCACCGTCTCCAGCACCACTTCGGCGCCGCAACCGCCGCGCATCCGGTAGCCGAGAATCTTCAGCAGCTCGCCGACTTTCTCCGATTCGCAGTTCTCGATCAGCAGCACGCCGGCGTCGCCCGCCAGCTTGGTCAGCTCCCGCGCTTGGCTCAGGTAACGGTGCACCAGCTTCAGATACTCGGTCTGATCCAGCGCGTCGTTGGAGCTCGAGGCCTGGTAGCCGTTGGTCACCACGTTACGCGCCACCGCCGGCAGCACCTCCTCCGGGCGCAAATCGCGCGAGATCGCCGCCATCCGGGAAAACGAGCGCAGCGGACCGGGAATCACGATCGTTTCCGCCTCCTCGGCCGCGGGGCGGGCCGCCGCCGGAGGCTTGACCCCCAAGGACTCCAGCCGCCGGCGCGCACTGGCAGGGTCGCCGTGCAGATAGTCCAGAGTCGCCAGCCGGCGGGTAATCGCCTGCTTTCGGTTCTGGTCTGTTTCCGCCTCCCACAGGCGCGCGTAGGCCGCGCGCGCTTCGGCATCGCCAAAGCGATCCAGAAACTCGGCGTACTCCCGCAGACTCTCCAGCGTTCCGCGGCTTGCCGCCTCGGCGAGCAACTCCCGCGCCGCCCGCGCCTCTCCCGATGCCACCAACCGCCGGGCCTGCTCGAGGCGATCCGACGCCTCGCCGCTCCCGGGCAACCCAACTAGCAATAACGCGACGATCGCGACCACGGTCTTGATTGCTTCCATCCCTGGCCTCTCCGACGGAATATTCCGGCGTCTGTCCTAATCTACCACCTGGCTGCCGGCAAGAGCCCTGCCAGGGGATGGGGAAGATTCTACCGCCGCGGCCCGGTGTCTGACAACGAAATTAGTTTTGGACTTGCGGCTTCCGCTCGTTTTCCTGATCCAACAGGAAAGCGGGGAACGAGGGGGGTTCCTTCTGAAAGTAGATCCGATAGCGGCGCAGGAACGCCGGCGGCACGCCGCCGGACCGTTCCGCCATCAGCTTGGGCAGGACCCCCTTGACGAAGTACATCTCGAACTCCCGCCCCTCTTTAATCGCCACCCGCCCGCGCGACTCGCATTCAAAGAAGTCCTTCACCCGCGAATAGGTGCGGCTGGAGAGGTTAATGCGGTTGGCCTGCGAGGCCGACTCCATCCGCGAGGCGAAGTTCACCGATTCGCCCCAAATGTCGAACGCAAACTTCTTGGTGCCCACCATCCCGGCGATGACCGGACCCGTGTGGACCCCAATCCGCACCTTCCAGGGCGTCTCCGGGGTGGCCAGTTTTTCCACCGCGAACACCATCTCAAACGCGGCCAGCACCACATCCACCGGATGCGAGGGGCTGCGGACCGGCAGCCCGCCCGCCAGCATGTAGGAATCGCCGATCGTCTTCAGCTTTTCGATCTGGTAGGCCTCGGTGATCGCGTCAAACGCGCTGAAGTAGGTGTGGAGCACGTTGACCAGGTCCTCGGCCGCCAGGTCTTCCGTGGCCGAAGTGAACCCCACAAAGTCAGCGAACAGGATGGTGACGTCCTCGAAATACTTCGGATCCACCGCGCCACGGGACTTCAGCTCCTCGGCGATGGGGACCGGCAGAATGTTCCGCAACAGCGATTCCGACACGCGCCGCTGCGCTTCGGTTTCCTCGATGGCGCGCTCCAGTTCCGCAGTCTTGGCGCGCTGGGCGTCCCGCAGGCGTTTGCGCTCCAGCGAAGCGCCGATGCGGGCGCGCAGCAGCACCGGGTCGAAGGGCTTGGTCAGATAGTCCTCCGCGCCGGTTTCCAGGCACCGCACCACGCTTTGGATCTCGTCGAGCGCCGAGATCATGATGACGGGCACCTCGCGCAGCGCGGGGTCGCTTTTCATCCGCTTTAGCACCTGGAATCCATCAATGCCCGGCATCATGATGTCCAGCAGAACCAGGTCAAAGCTCCGCTCGCCAAGCGAGGCCAGCGCCTGAAGCCCATCGGCGGCGGCGGTCACCTGGTAGCCTTCCCGCTCCAGGCGGCGGCCCAACACGTCCCGGTTGGATTCTATGTCGTCGACGATCAACAAATGGCCGGATGCCGTCGTTGCCGTGGAAACCGCGGCCGACTCGACCAGCACGGCGGGCGCCGCCGGCGGCGGCTTCACGGGCGCCGGGGCAGGCGCGGGCGGCGCTTCCGGCGCTGGCGATTCCAGCAGCTTCTCCGCCATCGCAGTCAGCCGGCCGATGGCGGCTTCCACCTTCGCCAGATCCTCCCGCGCCGGATCCTCCTCCGGCCGGGTGGCCGCCAGCACGCTTCTGGCCTCCTGCACCCGCTGCTGGATGCCGCCGGTGAGCGCCAGCAGTTCCGCTTGCAGACGGCGGAGCTGGGGCTCGGCCACTTCGCCCAGCGATGCCGCAAGCCCGTCATTAATCACGGCCAGCACGCGCCGGCCATCCTCCATCAAACGCTGCAACTGAACCAGCAGCTCCGTCTCGCCGCCGGCCTCGGCGTCTTCGGCCAGCATCTCCCCATAACCCAAGATATGATTCACCGGGGTCCGCAGGTTGTGGCGAAGTTCGGCCAGTTCCCGGTCTTTGATGACGAAAGGCGCGCTGCTCACGGGGCTCCCTCCCTCGGTCAGGCCGGGCTGTCGCCGCTCCGCGCCGCGAGCAGCGCCTCGATCTTGCTCAGCAGGCGGGGCAGCTCGATCGGCTTGGTGTCGTAGTCGTCGCAGCCGGCCTCCAGCGCCTTCTCCCGGTCGCTGGCCATGGCATGGGCCGTGAGCGCAATCACCGGGATCGCGCGCGTTCCCTCCTGCGATTTCAACTGGCGCGTGGCGTCCCAGCCGTTCATGACCGGCAGGCTCATGTCCATCAGAATCAGGTCCGGATTCTCCGACGTCGCCATGGTTAGGCCCTCCGCGCCGTCCACCGCAATGACCACCTGATAACCGCGGCGCTCGAGCCGCCGCGACAGCATGTCCCGGTTCATCTCGTTGTCTTCTACCAGCAGGATCTTCGGCATGTCGGCTTCCTATGTTTCTTCGGCGACCGGGGACGCCGAAACCCGCGCGCTCCCGGCTTTGCGGCGCAGCCGGCCCGCCACCAGCCGCCCGGTCTGCCGCAATAGTTCTTCGGCATGATAGGCCCCTTTCTGTAGGACCAGGCCGACTTCTCCCTCCAGCCGCCGCCGCTCTTCGGCGGTCAGGTCTTTGGCCGTCAGCACTACCACGGGAATATCGCGCCAGGCGGCATGGCGGTGCATCTCGTCCAGAAATTGGAACCCGTCCAGCTCCGGCATGATCAGGTCCAGGAGAATCGCGTCCGGTCGGGCCTCGGCGAGCGCTTCCAGCGCCAGTCGTCCATTGGCCGCCTGCCGCACCGCCCAGCGGTGCCCCTCCAGCGTGCGCGCCAGGTATTCCCGCGCGGCGGGATCGTCGTCGACCACCAGCACCGAAAGCGGCCTGCCATTGCGCGCAAAGCGCCGCAGCACGGTCAGCAGCCGGTCGCGGTCAATCGGCTTGGTCAGATAGTCCACCGCCCCCAGCGCAAAACCGCGGTTCTGATTGTCGACGATCGTGAGCATCACCACCGGAATCTCGGCCAGTTCGGCGTCCGATTTCAGCGCCGCCAGCACCGCCCACCCGTCCATGCCGGGCATCATCACATCCAGCGTAATCGCATCCGGGCGCAGTTCCCGCGCCAGGCGCAGACCTTCCGGCCCGTCGCTGGCCGCCTCCACCCGAAAGCCTTCCCTGGCCAGGGTCCGGCGCAGCAGATCGTGCACCCGCGGATCGTCATCGATCACCAGCACCAGCCCCGCGTCCGGACCCGACGGACCCGCCGCGCTCCGCGTGTCCTCCGCCGGCGTCTCCCCAGGCTCTTCCACCCGCGCCGGCAACATGATGGAAAATGTCGAGCCCCGGCCCGGCTCGCTTTCCACCGTGATCTCCCCACCCATCAGGTTGCAGAACCGCCGGCTGATCACCAGTCCCAGCCCGGTTCCCCCGAACTTGCGCGTGGTGGACGAATCCACCTGCGAAAACGGCTGAAAGAGTTTCCCCAACTGGTCCGCCGACATCCCGATCCCGGTATCGCTGACCTTGAACAAAACCCAATCCGCGCCGTTGAAGACAAACCGCGAGGCCTCCACGCGGATCTGCCCGCCGCGCGTAAACTTCGCCGCGTTACTGAGCAGGTTGAACAGGCTCTGCCGCACCTTGGTCAGATCGGCGTGCATCGTGCCCAGCTCGCCGTGCAGGGTGAACTCCAGCGTGTTGCCATTCTTGCGCGCCAGCGGCTGCACGATCGTCACCACCTCCTCGACGACGCGCGCGGGCTCGAAGGACTCCAGGAACAGGTCCATCTTGCCCGCCTCGATTTTGGAAATATCCAGCAGCGCGTTGATCAGCTCCAGCAGATGACGCCCCGCCGAATGAATGCGCCCCAAATCCGGCAGGTACTCGTCGTGTCCCATGTCGGCCGCCTCCTCCTGGAGCATCTCCGTGTAGCCCAGGATGGCGTTCAGCGGCGTGCGCAACTCATGACTCATGTTGGCCAGGAACTGGCTCTTCGACTGGTTGGCGGCCTCGGCCGCCTCTTTCTCGCGCGCCAGCTCGGCCGCACGCTTGCGTTCGGTAATGTCGCGGCCATTCACCACGATGCCCTGCACGGCCGGGTAGTCCAGCAGGTTGGTCAGGGTCGCCTCCAGTGTGCGCCACTCACCCTTCCGGTCCCGGCAGCGGAACTCGAGCGGTCCCGCCCGGGCGCCGGAAGCGGCGCCCGGGCGCGCTTCCAGACAGTGCGCCGTGTCCTGCGGATGGACAAAGTCGACCATCCGCGAACCCTGCATCTCCTCCGGCCGAAAGCCCAGCACGGCTTCGACCGAAGGACTGGCGTACGTAATGCGGCCCTGCGCATCCAACACCACGATGATGTCGCTGCTGTGCTCGATGAGGGCGCGGTAGTGCTGCTCGCTGCGGCGCAGCGCCTCCTCGGCCTGCCGCAGGCGTTCCTCCCGCGCCCGCACTTCCCCCACCATCCGCTCGAAGCCGCGCGCGAGTTGCCCCAGCTCGTCGTCCCGGCCGCGCACCGATTCCAGCCCGGCCGCCGTGTAGTTCTCTTCTCCCACCGCCGCGGCCGCGCGGGTCAGCGCCACCACCGGTTGCGTCAGCCGCTGGCCCACCAGCGTGACCACGCAGACCATCAGAACCAGCGCCAGCGCGCCAATGCTGGCCATATCCAGGGCCAGGGCGTGCACCGGCGCCAGGATGCGCTCCTCGGGGACGTTCAGGGCGATCTTCCAGCCCAGCGTGTGGGAAGTGCTCCAATAGACGCGCCGGGCCGTCCCGCGCATCCGCACCGTGGCGAAACCCTCCGGCCGGCTCTTCACCTGCTGCCCGTCCGCCGGATTGGTGATCTCTTCATCCGCCCCGGCGCCTTCCAGCAGCAGGATCTCGTTCGGATGCGCGATCAGCTTGCCCTGGCGGCTGACCAGAAAACCGTACTCGCCCATCCGCTCCGGCGCGCCCTCGGCCGCCTCCGGAGGTGATCGTCCGAACCATCCCGCCAGCCTCCGCCAGAATCGGCCCCACGACCCCGTCTGCGCCGGGGCTCCCGCTTCCCCTCCCTCGAGTCCCGGGCGCAGCCGCAGGTTCGCCACAAACGTGCGCAGGCGCTCGAGCGGAATATCTACCCCGGCGACCGCGACCAGCGCCCCGGCTTCGTCGTACACCGGCTTCGAGACGCTCACCAGCATCTTGTTGGACCGGCCCCCGTCGAAGAATGGCTCGCTGATGTGGACTTCTCCGCTGTCCCTCGGCGCGGTGTACCACTCCTTGCCTTGGAAATCCGCCAGCACCGGGGCCGCCGCGCCCCGGCTTTGGCGATCCACCCGGACCAGCGCGCCCGGCTCGTCCCACCGCCGGTTCGCGAAAGCGATATACAGCCCTTGCGCTTCCTCGAGCGGCGTCTGGCTCAGCATATATGCCAGCGTCCGCGCCATGGCGTCTCCCTTCAGGGCCCCGCCGTACTGTTGCTGATAGGTGGCGATCGCGTTCGGCAGTTCACTGATGCGCGCGACAAAGTCGTCCATCTTCTCGGCGCCCGCCTGGACCTGCTTCATGGCCTCCGCGTTGGTCTGTTCTTCCACGACCCGCCGGCTGGTCGCGTAGGTCACCCACACCGTGAGCGCGAGCAGAAGGCACGTCACCAGCCCGATGTACAGGTTCAGCCGGGCGGTTACGCTCTTGGGCGCCGGGAGCCGCATGGCGCGTTTAGTGTAACAATTCTAAGAGCTTGCCTCCAGTAAATTCTGGCGATTCCGTAACCGGATTTGCGCCGGACGGGAGGCGGCCAGACACGCGGAAGGATGGAATGGCGGCACGAAAATCAGTCAGTCTGCTGCTGGCTCTGGCTTCGCTGGCGGCGGCGCAGAGTCTCAGCCAGTTCGAAAAGAAAGTGACGGAGTTCACGTTGGCTAACGGTCTGCATTTTCTGGTGGTGACGCGGCCCGAGCAGCCCGTCGTGTCCTTTAATACCCACGTCTCCGCCGGTTCGCTCCACGATCCGGCGGGACGCACCGGCCTGGCGCACATGTTCGAGCACCTGGCCTTCAAGGGCACGCCCTCCATCGGCACCACCAACTGGGCCGAAGAGCAAAAAGCGCTCGCCGCCGTGCAACAAGCCTACGACGCCTGGGATACGGAACGCCGCAAAGGTGTGAAAGCCGAACGCGCCCGCCTCGACAGTCTGCAGGTGCAACTGCAGTCCGCCATCGACAAAGCAAACCTGTTCGTCGAGCCCAACGAGTTCCCGCGCATTATTGAGGAAAACGGCGGCGTCGGCCTGAACGCCACCACCGGCCTGGAAGCCACCAACTACTTCTACAACCTGCCTTCCAACCGCCTGGAACTGTGGTTTCTGCTCGAATCGCAGCGCTTTGTCCGGCCGGTGTTTCGCGAGTTCTTCAAGGAGCGCGACGTGGTGCGGGAGGAGCGCCGCCAGCGCGTGGAATCGAACCCGCAAGGCAAGTTGCAGGAGGCGCTGCTCACCACGGCGTTCGCCGCGCACCCGTACCGGCAGATGCCTGGGGGCTGGGCCAGCGACATCGAAAACCTGACGCCCGCCGACGCCGAGGAGTTCTTCCGCACCTACTACGTGCCCGCCAACATGACCGTGTGCATCGTTGGGGACGTCGCCCCAACTGAAGTCCGGCGTCTGGCGGAAAAATACTTCGGCGTCCTGCCCGCCCGTCCGCTTCCTCCGCTGGTGCGCACCGTGGAGCCCCCACAGGAAGGGCCGAAACGCATCCAGATCTACTCGCAGGCGCAGCCCCTGATGTTCCTCGCCTACAAGCGGCCGGACCAAACCCACGCCGACGACCTCGTCTTTGACGTCATCTCGCTCATTCTGTCCAGCGGGCGGACCGGCACGCTCTATAAGACCCTGGTGCGGGATAAAAAAACCGCGCTGGCGGTGGTTTCCGCCCCAACCTTTCCCGGCGGGCGCTACCCCTGCCTGTTCGCGTTTCTCATGGTGCCGGCGCCCGGCCATTCGGTTGAAGAGAACGAGGCGCTCTTCTACCAGGTGATTGAGGAACTCAAGACCAGGCCGGTCGACGAAGCCACGCTCCAACGCGTCAAGGCCAAGGCGCGCGCCAGCCTCATCCGGGAACTGGACAGTAACGCCGGCCTGGCGCGGTTGCTGCCGATCTATCACACCGCTTATGGCTCGTGGAAGAAAATGTTCACGGTGCTCGGCGAGCTGGAGAAGGTGAGCGCGAAAGACGTCCTGCGCGTGGCCGCGCAGTATTTCACCGACGAAGGCAAAACGGTCGCCTGGCTGACGGCGAAAGCGGAGGGCAAGCAATGAGGTTCCCGGTGTATCTCCTGATCGTCGCCGCGCTGGCGCTGGCCCAAACGCCGCCGCGTCCCAGTCCCGCCAGGCGCGCCGCCTCCCCGACGCCGGTGGATGCGCCGCCACCAAAGCGGCCCCGCGCCCCAGCGCCCGCCGCCGCCGGCCCGCACTGGCGCGACTTGCAGTTCCCTGCCCTTCGCCCGGTAACCCTCCCCAAAGTCGAAACCGCGACCCTTCCCAACGGCATGCGCATCTACCTGCTCGAGGACCGGGAACTGCCCCTGGTCAACGGCGTCGCCCTGATCCGCACCGGCAATCTGTTCGATCCGCCCGACAAGATTGGACTGGCTACCCTGACGGGCATGGTGCTGCGGACGGGAGGCACGCGGGACTCCGACGGGGACGCTTTGGATGAGCAACTTGAAGGCGTCGCCGCCAGCATCGAAAGCGGAATCGGAGAGACCAGCGGCACGGTTTCCTTTTCCGCCCTGCGCGCGGACGCCGAAATGGTGATGCGGACCTTTCGTGATCTGCTTGCCGCGCCGGAGTTTCGCGAGGACAAGCTCACGCTGGCCAAAACCCAGTTGCGCGGCGCCATCGCCCGCCGCAACGACGAACCGGAAGGCATCGCCGCCCGCGAATTCGCCTCGCTCGTCTACGGGCGGGACAATCCCTACGGCTGGCGGATGGAATATGAGCACCTGGAGCGCATCACGCGCGCCGACCTGGTGGCGTTCCACCAGCGCTACTTCTTTCCCGAGAACGTCCGTCTGGCGGTCTACGGCGATTTTTCGGCGCCCGAGATGAAAGCCGCCCTGGAAAAGCTGTTCGCCGGCTGGACCGCCAAGGGCGCACCGGTGCCGGCCTTTCCGCCGGTCCGGACACCCGCCGCGGCGGGCGTCCACCTGGCCGTGAAGCACGACGTCACGCAGACTTTTTTTGAGATCGGCCACCTGGGCGGCCAGCTCGATGACCCCGACTTTGCCGCTTTGCAGGTGATGGTCGATATTCTGGGCGGCGGGTTCTCCAGCCGTCTGTTCCGGCGCATCCGGACCGCCCTGGGCGCCGCCTACGCCGTCAGCGCCGCCTGGGACGCCGACTACCGGCATCCTGGCCTGTTTCGCATCAGCGGCAGCACGAAGTCCGCCTCCACCACCGATACCTTCCGCGCGATCGAAGAGGAGATCGAGAAGATCCGGCAAAGCCCGGTCACCGACGAAGAACTGCGCACCGCCAAGGAGTCCGTCCTGAACAGCTTTGTGTTCAACTTCGACACCCGGCGAAAAACCATCGGACGGATGCTGACCTACGACTATTTCGGCTATCCGGCGGACTTCATCTTTCAGTACCAGAAGGCGGTGGCGGCGGTGAGCAAAGCCGACGTGCAGCGCGTGGCCCAGGAACGCCTGAAACCCGCTCAACTGGTGTTTGTCGCCGTCGGCAGACCGGCTGACTTTGTGCGTCCGCTGGAGGCGCTCAACCGTCCGGTGAAGACCATCGACCTGACAATTCCCGAGCCGAAGCAGACCGCGGCTGCGGCCGACGACGCCAGTCTCGCCCTGGGTCGCAAGCTGTTGGCGCGGCTCCAGCAAGCCCTGGGCGGCGCGGAAGCGCTCGCGGCGGTCAAGGACTGGACCGAAACCGCCGAGTTCCGGTTTGCCCCCGAAGCCGGCGGCCTCCAGGTGACCCAGGTCGACCGCTGGCTGGCCCCGTCCCACTTCCGCCAGGAACTCGTGTTCCCGTTCGGCAAGGTTCAGTCGTATTGCGACGGCGAAGTGGGCTGGCTGCATACCCCGCAGGGCAGCGCACCCTTGCTGGGCGAACAACTCAAGCAGGCGCAGGACGAGATCTTTCGCGCCTACTTCTGGTTGCCCCTGAGCGACCGGCGCGAAGACCGCCAGGTGAACGCGGTCGACGAATCCACGCTGGAAATCTCCGACCGCGCCGGGCGCGTCGCGCGCCTGAAACTGGACCCGAAAACCGGCCTGCCCGCCAGCCTGGCTTACGTGAGCGGGTCGGCGGGCAGTGTCGAGGAGCGCTACGCCGCCTTTGAGCCCGCCGGCGGGATTCTCTATCCCCGCCAGATCACCATCGTGCGAGGCGGCGGCAGATTCGCCGATGTTACGGTGAAAGCAGTGACCGTGAACAGCGGAATCCAACTGGAAGAATTGAAGAGGAGGCCGATCTGAGCATGACGCACGGTATCTCTCGGCGGAAGGCGGCAGTCCTTCTGATGACTGTTCCGGCGGCGCTGCGGGCGCAATCGGCGGCGGAAAAGGGCCAGCGCATCGTCGACCGCGCCTTGGAGGCGCTGGGAGGCCCGAGGTTCCTGGCGATGCAAGACCGGATCGAGGCCGGCCGCGCCTATTCCTTCTACCGGGAACGCCTCTCCGGCTTGGCCCGCGCGCGCCTGCTCACCCGCTACCTGGTGCGGCCCGAACCGCCGGTGGCCGGCTTCCTCGGCGTGCGCGAACGCCAATCATTTGGCAAAAGCGAGGATGCCTACGTGCTCCTCGGCGAGGACTACGGCTACGACGTCACCTACCGCGGCGCGCGGCCACTGCCCAAGGCGGCTCTCGAACGCTTCAAGGAAACCACCCTCCGCAACATCTTCTACATTTTGCGCCAGCGCCTGGGCGAGCCCGGTCTCTCCATCGAGGCGCGCGGCACGGACATCGTCGACAACATCCCCTGCGACACCGTCGAAATCATCGACGCGGACAACCGCCAGGTGACCGCTTACTTCCAGCAGTCTACCCGCCTGCCCGTCAAGCAGGAGACCACGCGGCGCGAACCCGGCCGCCCCACGCCGGTCGAGGAAGTCACCACGTTCTCCAAGTACCGCGACGTCGGCGGCGGCGTCCTGTGGCCCTTCGTCATCCAGCGCCACCGCGATGGGGAGTTGGTCTTCTCGCTATACGCCGAAACCGTGCAAATCAATCAGAACCTGACCGACAACCTGTTCACCCTGCCGGCCAACATCAAGATGCTCCCGCCGCCCAAATAGGTCCGGCGGACCCGGGACTCGCGAAACCGGGTAGGCTAATCGGAGAGAACACCCGCGCTCGGGATACGCAGGAGCCTGCTGTTTCACCGGCCGCGCCAAGCGCCGGTGCTGCCCCTGGTGCTTCCGCCCAGCGGCCGCGAGTGGGGGCTGAAAGTGCTCGCCCGCGAGGGCCGGTTCGTCCTGGGTATGTAACGCCGGCCGATGAGCGCCATCTGCTTACTGGGCGAGATGGACCGGATCTTCGGGACGCCGGTCACCACGCGAAACTGGACTAGCATCACCGCGATTGCCCGGACACTGGGTTGGCATCCCCAGGACGGCCGCGAGGAAGCGTTGAGTCACAACGGAGTAGCTTAGCTAAGCTACCGCCGGGGAGGGGAGGACCAGCGTTCCAGCAGCAAGGCGGTTAGCCGGTCCAGCACGGCGTCCTGGAGCGTGCGGTCGGCCGAGGACTCCCAGCGCTCCAGAATCTTCTGGGCCAGCCTCTCGGTCAGTTCCTCGCGCAGGGCATCCAGATGAGATGGCGTCTGCTGTCCGCCGGGAGGCGCGGACGGTTCCTCCGTCCGCGTGCGCCGCAGCCAGTCCACCACCTGCTCGTCGAGCTTGCGCATTTCCTCGGGGGTTGACCGCTCCCGCGGCGTAGGTTCTGCCCGGAGTTCTGGGGGCGGCTTGACAACGACCACATCATTGTCGGCCGTGACGCGCAGCACGCCGGCGCGCACCAGAGCCCGAAATTCTTCGAGCATCGCCCGGGCTTCGGCGCTCGAAAACAGGTGCGCCGGCCGCCCTTCCTTTTCTTTCTCAGAGTCTGGCCACCGGTCCAAGTCCCACTCACCTTCGCGGAGGGCATCACGGAACCATCCGCCTGCCGGTTCTCCTCCTCGGAGGAGACCATCGCTACCTTACAAGAATTCACGGAATTCCGGAATCTGGCAATGGGGGCAGCGGAAAGCGAGTACTGTCAGTTCAAGAACTTAAGCTGGCCAACCGGACCCCTCTTCCGGTATTCTAGGGGCCGGACCTTTCTGCAAAGCAGGTGACCGGTTCCTAAATTTGATCCAACAATCAAAGAAAGGGAGCCCGGACTCGCGTTTACGCCGGTGAGCAAGCTCCCGCGCCCCTGGGGCGCGATGGAGAAGCCTGAAGGCGTCCGGAGGGCGCCCACCCTGGCTGTATCGGGGTCAAGAAAGGAGCCGGCACGGCCCCGCGGTTTGGTCCAGATTTGGCTGCCGTTCGTGGCGTAAGGGGCGGGCGGGACTTGGATGCCCGGTTCGCCCGCCCGCGGCAACCGGTTCCGGCTAGCCTGCCTGCCCCAGGTACGTCTCCCGCATCCGGTGCAGCTCTCGCTCGGCCCGGTACCAGTCTTCTTGCGGCGAGCCGCCCGTGCGGCCCCTCTCTTCCCAGTAGGAATACGCCAAGGCGGCGATCGCCTGGTGGTCAATCCGGAACTCGGGCGGGGCGGGCGGAACGTTTTGCCCGGCGGCAGGAACCGCGCTAGTTGCTACGGACGGAGCTTTCGACTTGCGAGGCGCGCGCACCGGCGTCTTCCGCTGCGGGGTTTCAACGGTTACCGCTGGCTCACTCGCGGCGGCCGCCGTCTCCGCCTTCGGTTTCCGGGGACGCGTCGAGTGGGCCGCATGGCCTCTCCGCGCCGGCGGTTTGCTGGGGGAGGCAGCCGGAGCGGAATCTTCCAATTTGCGGGTACGTTTCGTCATAAAAACATTTTACCGCATACTTGTTTCCGTTCCGATTGGAGAATTGTCCAACTGAGGATACTCCTGAACCGGGGGTTCCGGCCGAGCGTGAAAGATGAGGACTGGCGTTCGCCATGAGCGAGCATTCCGCCCTTCGGGCGAGCATGCGCAAGGCATGGGAGTCTACCGACCCGATGTGGTTTCGGGAAGAGCGCGAAAGGAAGTTCCGCGCCCGCCTGCATCGTCTCGATGAGCCCGCCCGGCTCTCCCTGGGCCTGGTCCGGCAGCCGTCGAGGGGATTCTTCCGACGGATTTCGATGATGGCGTGGTTTTCCCCATCGTGCATCCAGAAGTCCGCGGGAGACCCGACCGTTATGCTCGTTGGCCCAGCCGGAGCGCTCTTGCGAGAAGAAAAACTTGCTGGCCACCACCCCGCGCCAACTGAGGGAGCACCCGGCGCCGAAGGATCGCTGCGCCGATCATGGCCCGGGTCCTGGCGGAATGCGCCGGCCGGCGCAGCGGCGCAATCAGGGCCCCGCGAGCACCACCCGAGTGAGATCTGGCTTGACGAGATCCGCATCCAGGCGGGCCGCGGGAAGCTGACCCGGTGGCGCCGGCGGATGCAGGGGAGACCGTTCCCGCCGCCGGACCCACGGCAGGAACTGCTCTTCGCATGACCATGTCCCCAGAGGTCGCGTCCGCCCTGGCGCGCCGATTGGGATCTGGCCTGTGGAGGGGCTGGCGCCCTACGCCGGCAACGCGCGGACCGAGGCCGACGAACACCTTGCCCAGATCGCTGCGTCCATCGCCGCGTTCGTTCTCACCATGGGCGCCGCAAGGTTCGAGGCAGGCGGGGGGGCGCCCCCGCGCGACCGTCCTTCGCGAGGAAGACCGCTCTCGAACGGGCCGATACGCGGCGCAAATTTCGTAGTTTGGCAACCCGCCCCGGGCCCACGGGGCGGGTTTCTCGAAAGTCTCGACTCGGCAGGCCGCAGGCCCGGCCCGAGGCGAGGCCCGCAGTGTCGCCGCTCACCCGCGCCGCGGCGCCGGTCCGTTTAGGGGGCCGCTCCCGGCTTCTTGGGACCTCGCGCGGCGGGGGCGGGCTGCAAATCCTGAATTCGCACGAGCAGGTCCAATTCGTTCCGGGGAATCGCCAAAGCCGCCGCCACCGAAGCCGGCGCATCGCCCCGCCGCAGCATGAACAGCGCTTCCGTTCGCTTCACCCGGTTGAAGCCGCCGGCCGGGCGCCAGGGAGTTTCTTTCTCGGTGTCCGCCGCCAGCTGTTCCAGCCGTTGCTCCAGTTGCTCCGCGCGGAGCCGCCATTCGCGGTCGAGCGCCAGTAGTTGCCGCCGCCAAGCGGCTTCGCGTTTCTGCCGGTCGCGCCGTGCGGCCACCATCCATCCGGCCAGGGCCAGCAGTCCGGCGGCGAGCGCCAGATCGGGCAAGTACAGATGCGGCGGCATCCCTCGTGCGGCTCCTCAGTGCAGCGTGCGCAGACGTTCTTCCCGGCTGATGACCTGCTGGATGCGGACCCCGTAGTTCCCTTCCACCACCACAACTTCCCCCCGGGCGATGACGCAATTGTTCACGATGATCTCGACGGGCTCGCTGATGGTGCGATTCAACTCCACGATGGACCCGGAGTTCAATTTGAGCACGTCGCGGAGCGGCAACTGCGCACGGCCGAAAGAAACGCTTACCGGAAGCTCGACTTCAAGGAGCAGTCCGAATGTCTTCGACGGGGGCAGGGAGGTCCCGGTGGGCGACGCGGTCGCCACCGCGCGGCCGGGTGCTTCGCCGCGCTCCCCCACGTGCTCCAGCGCTGGGCTGAAAACCAGCGCGAGGAAACCCTCCGGCCCGCCGGGGAGGCTGACGTCCAGGCGGAGCGCGTCCTCCCACCGCACCGCGGCGGAATCCGGCGGCGTCCAGTCGGCCAGCGGCTGGGCCGGGACGTCGCGGCCGAGTTCTCTGCCGAGAACCGTGGAGAGCGCCGAGTTCGCCTGGGAGAGGATTTCGCGGGCGGTGGCCAGCGCTTCTTCCTCGGAGGCTTCCGGCAGTCCGTTGGCTTCGAGCGCGGCCCGTCCGAACGCCGCGAGCCAGCGCCGGAGGGCGCCAATCCGGAGTACGGCGTCCGGAAGGCCGCCGAACCGGCTCTCCTGCCACAGCCAATCCTCCGGCGGCGCGGCGCCCGCCGCGGCGCTCAGACGGCAGTCCGGCTCTCGGCCGAGCATGGCGTTGGCGGCAGCCCGGAACTGGTCCGCCCAAGTGGAACCCAGCCGGTGGCGAGCGGCCGCGGACATGCGCCTAGCTCCTTCCTCCGCCCCGCCGGCGTGGCCAGCGGCGCTCCAGGTACGTGCGCAAGCGCAGAATCGCCTGCGATTTCAACTGCGAAACCCGGCTCTCATGCAAATCCATCACCTGCGCGATCTCCCGGAGTGTGAGTTCCTCGCGGTAGTACAGACTCAACACGGTCCGCTCGACCGCCGGCATGCGCTCGATGGCGTTCGACAGGATCCTCTCGAGCTCGGCACGTTCAAAGATCTCGCTCGGCCAATCTTCCTCGCGGTCAGCAATGAACTGGAGCAGATCACGGCTCTCCTCGTCGCCTCCGACCCGCTCGAGGCTGCCGACATTCACGCCGCGGATCTCGACCAGCCACTGGTGGTACTCATCGAGCGAGAGGCGCAACTCCTCGGCGATGTCCTCCTCGCCGGGCGTCCGCCCCAGTCGCCGCTCCGCCGCGCTGATGGCCGCCTCGATGAGTTTGGCCTTCTTTCGCTTCTGGCGGGGCGCCCAGTCCAGATCCCGGAGGCTGTCGAGGATCGCGCCCCGGATCTTGTATTCGGCGTAGGTTTTCAGCTTGACGTTCTGGGCGGGGTCGAAGTGGTCGATGGCGGTGATCAGCCCGATGATGCCGGTGGAGATGAGGTCCTCCAAACTGACGCTCTCCGGCAGCTTGTCATGGATTCGGCGCGCGATCAGGCGGACTTGGGGGAGGTTCTCAAGGATCAGCCGGTCCCGTTCCCGGGGTCCGGCGCCTGCCGCGGCTTGGTAGGGGTTGGCTGGCATGGGATTGACCCTCAAACTGCGGCGAGCGTCCAGGCGGCTGGGCCGGGGGCCGCCACGGCGCACGCGGCGCCGCCCGGGCCCGCCGCCCGGAGGCTGCTCCCGACGCCGGCATCCGGACCCGGCGGGAGCAGGGCCTCCGCCAGCCGCAGCGCCGAAGCCTCGGCGAAGTCGTCCGGAATGGTCTGGCCGTCCGAAAGGAAGGAAATCGGCAGTCCCGCCTCGCCGGCCGCGGTGAGCAGGGCTCCTGCCGTGGTGCACTCATCCAGCCGGGTGAAGACGAGTTTATCGGGTTCGAAAGCGGAGAACCGTTCCAACATCCTCTGGAGATCCGCCGCCCGGGCCGTGGCCGGGAGCACCAGGTGGACGTCGATCTCCGGCTGGCTGGCCAAAAACTCCGCGAGTTCCTGGCCGGGGCCCAGATCCTTGCCGCCGAATCCTGGCGTGTCGATCAAAATCAGCTGCTTGCGGCGGTATTCCTCGATCCCGTGCTCCAGCGCCCGCACCGTTTCGTGGATCTCGCAGCCCACGCCGAGGATCGCGGCGTAGCAGCGCAGTTGTTCGGCGGCGCCGATCCGGATGGTGTCGGCCGACAGTAACTGGCAGGAGCGTCTGGCCTCCAGGCCGTAGCGGGCGGCCAGCTTGACGAGCATGCTAGTCTTGCCAGCGCCTGCCGGTCCGACGAGCGCCGCGACGCGCGGCCGGTCAGCCCCTTTCCGGGGCGCACCCAGTTGCGGTGAGATCCTGACGAGCGCCTCTAGCGCCCGGGCGAGGACGTGGCGGCTCGCCGAGCCCGCCGGTTCATCGCCCGCCGCGCGCTCGGCTAGGTGGCGCGCCAGATCCGGCGCCAAGTCCGCCCGGACCAGCGCGCGGTAGAGTTCCTCGACCGCAGGCTCCGCCATCGGCTGGCCCGCCGTGCCGCCGCCGGTCGCGGGGCTGTTCAGGGTGTCTGCCAGCCGCTCCACCTGTCGGCGGAGTTGCTGCACCTGACAGCCGAGAAATTCGACGGCCGCCTGCGGATCCCCCGGCCCCGGCGACCGCCCGGAAGCCGGCCGCCGCGGTGCGCCCTCCTCGACGGCGAACACCACCTCGTAGGTCCCCAGATGCTGCGCCTCCGCACTCGCCTTGCGGGATTGGACGAGCATCGCGTTCTCGCCCAGTTCCGCCCGCGCCATCCGCAGGGCGGCTTCCACGGTGGGCGTGAAATAGCTCTTCAGTCGCATATCCTGGCCGCCGGGGCGCGTCCCGCGCCGCCCGGCTCTCCCTACTTCTCCATCGTTCCTTTCAAGACAAGTCTTTAGATCGCCCGCGAGAGATCCTCGTCATGCGATCAGCCCCAGCGAGGTGACTCTGGTTCCGGCCGGCACCTCGTTGTGGGAGAGGACAAACAGGTTGCGGGCCTGCGCTTCGACCAACTGCCGGAGGAAGAAGCGCGCGCCCGTGGTCGTCAGCAAAGGCACGGGTCCTTCCGGCGACCCTACCACGCGCTGAACTCTGTCGAGCAGCTCCCGCAACTGCTGCGGCGGAAGATGAAGCTGACTGGTGTGTTCGGCGTGTTCGACGGCGTTCTCGATCATCTGCTCGAGCCGGCTGTCGAGAAAGAACGCTTGCAGCTCGCCGTTCGGCCCCAGGTACGGCTGCACGATCGCTCGCCCGAGCGACTGCCGGGCGTACTCGGTCAGGAGCACCGGATTGCGAGTCATGTTCGCCGCTTCGCTCAGCGCCTCGAGGATCGTCGCCGCGTCCCGGATCGAGACCCGTTCCCGCAGGAGATTCTGGAGCACCTTCTGCACCGTCGCCAGCGGCAACAACTTCGGCACCAGGTCCTCGACCACCTTGGGATGGTCTTCGGCGACCCGGTCGAGCAGTTTCTTGGTGTCCTGCCGGGAAAACAGCTCATGCGCGTGGCGGCGGACGACCTCAAGCAGGTGTGTGCCCAGCACGTTTGGCCCCTCCACCACCGTGTACCCGGCGGCCTGCGCCGTTTCCGCCTGCTCGGCCCGCACCCAGAGCGCGGGAATATCGAACGCTGGCTCCCGGGTGGGCGTCCCCTCGACCGCCAGAGGAACGCGGGAAGGCTCGGCGCCTGCCTGCAAGGCCAGCACGCAGCCCTGCCGGAGTTCAAACCGCGAAACCGCCACGCCCTTCACGAGAATCACGTACTCCCGCGCGCGCAGCGAAAGGTTATCCGTCACGCGGACCGGCGGCAAGACGTAGCCCAGCTCCGCGGCCAGTTGCCGCCGGATGGCGCTGATGCGGCGAAGCAGGACGGACTGGGGGCCGCCCTCGACCAGCGAGACAAGGCCAAGCCCGACTTCGATGGCGAGCGGCTCTACTTTGAGCGCCGCCTCCAGGTTCTCGCGGGGCTCGGCCCTGGGCTCGGCGCCGGCTTCGAGGCCGGCCGCGGCCTGATTGCGGCGCATCCGCCAGCCGGCCCACCCCACGGCCGCCGCCAGCAGCGCAAAGGGAAGCTTCGGCAGACCCGGGAACCCGGACAAGGCCAGCAGCACGCCCGCCGCCAGCAGCAGCGGCTGCGGCTCGCCGAACACCTGCCGCCGGAGGTCGTGCGCCAGCCGCCCGTCCGAGCTGGCGCGGGTCACCACCAGACCGCCGGAGACCGAAATCATCAGGGCGGGAATCACGGTGACCAGGCCATCCCCGATGGTGAGCACGGTGTACGTCTCGAGCGCCTTGCGGATATCCATGCCGTGCTGCAGCACGCCGATGAGAAAGCCCGCCGCGATGTTGATGAACGTAATGATGATGCTGGCCACGGCGTCGCGCTGGGTGAAACGTGAGGCCCCGTCCATCGCGCCGTAAAACTCCGCTTCCCGCGCGATCTCCCGGCGGCGGCGGCGTGCTTCCTGCTCATCGATGAGGCCGGCGTTCAGGTCGGAGTCGATCGACATCTGCTTGCCGGGCATCGCGTCCAGCGTGAAACGCGCGGTGACCTCGGAAATGCGCACCGCGCCGTGGTTGATGACCACGTACTGGATGGCGATCAGGACCAGGAAGATCACGACGCCGATGATGTAGTTGCCCCCCACCACAAAGCTGCCGAAGGCCTGAATCACTTCGCCCGCCGCCGCCGTGCCCGCACTGCCGTGGAGGAGGATGGCGCGGGAGGAAGAGATATTCAGCGCCAGGCGGAAGAGGGTCAGCAGCAACAGGGCGGTGGGGAAGACGTTGAACTCCACCGGCCGCGCGATGTACATCGAAACCAACAGGACCAGCACCGATACCGTGATGTTCGCCGAGATCAGCAGATCCAGCAGGAACGCGGGAATCGGGGTGATCATGATCACCACCACGCCGAGGACGGCGACAGGCACGCCCAGGTTGTCGAGACCAGGGCGGACGTGGGCGGCGGCGATGCTCGGGGGCACGGGCTATCTCCTCCAGCCCCGCAGCGAGAACAAATAGGCCAACACTTCAGCGACGACCCGGTAAAGCGCCGGCGGAATTTCCTGGCCGACCTCGACCGCGCGGTATAGCGTCTGGGCCAGGGGCGGATTCTCAATGATGGGCACTCCGTGCTCGCGGGCGACGGCGCGGATGCGCTGCGCCAGATAGTTCTTGCCCTTGGCGACCACCTTGGGCGCCGCCATCTGGTCCAGGTCGTACCGCAGCGCCACCGCGTAGTGGGTCGGATTGACCACCACCGCCGTCGCGGCGGGCACTTCGGCCATCATCCGCCGGCGGAGCAGTTCGCTGCGCAAGCGGCGGAGGCGGCTCTTCACCAGAGGGTCACCTTCCGATTCTTTGGCCTCGTCCCGCACCTCCTGGCGCGTCATGCGCAGGCCGCGCGCGTGCCGCCGTTGCTGGCGGTACAAGTCGAAGGCGCCGAACAGCAGCAGGAGCCAGGCGGCATCGCGCAGCAGCGTCCGCACCGAGTCGCCGACGACACGCAGCGCGGAACCGGCGCTCTCGAGGGGCAGGCGGACAAAGGCCCCCCAGCGGTCCTGGACCAGCAGCCATACCGCGGCGCAGATGAGCGGCATCAGCACGGCGGCCTGCACCAACTGCGGGAGGTTCTGCGCGGGCAGCTCGCGGAGCCGCCGGCCTGGGTTGAGCCGGGACCCTTGCGGCCGCAGCTTCTTCCACGCGAAGCCGAAACGGGTGATCGCCAGATGAACGGCCAGCGTCGCGGCGGCCACGGCCAAGCCGGCCGCCGCCAGGGGCGCGAAAACGCGCGATCCGGCGAAAACATAAAGCCGGACTACTTCGACCGGGGTGACCTGGAAGCGGAACGCCGCCAGCCACAGATCCCGCGTCAGCGCGGCGACGCGGTCGAGCAGCGCGCCGCCCAGCGAAGCTGCGAGCGCCGCCACCAGCAGGAACTGCCATCCGGCCAGGAAGTCCCGGCTGACCGGGAACTGCCCTTCCGCGCGGGCTTTTTCCAGTCTCCGCGCGGTCGGCTGCTCGGTGCGCTGGTCCCGGTCGCTCACCCGCCCCCCGCAAGCCGCGCCAGCGTGAACGCTGCCTCGACGCCCAGTCGGCCGTACAAACTCCGCCACGTTTCAAACACGGCGGCCAGCATGATCAGGGCGGCCAGCATCTTCACGGGGAAGGCCAGGCTAAGGAGTTGCAGTTGCGCGTGGAGCTTGCCGAAAGCGGCGAACGCCAGATCGATCAGCACGAGGAGCGCGATCACGGGCAGGGCCAGCCGGAACGCCGCGTCCACGGCGCTTTTGCCAAAGGCCAGCACCGCCGCACGGGCGTCTTCCGTCACCCAGAACGTACCGGGCGGAAAACGCTCGATGCTGAGGGCCAGCGCCCGCAGGACGTGTTGTTCAAGGCCGCAGACGACGAAAAGCATCCAGGCGGCCAGTTGGGCCAGGACGAGCAGGACTCCCGCGTCCGCCTGCGAGGCCGGATCGATCGTGGAAGCATAGCCGTATCCCGCCTGCAAGCCCAGAAACTGCGCCGCCAGCAGGAAGGTCTCCATCAGCAACGAAAGTACGAGGCCGACTGAGATGCCGAACAGACACTCGGCGCCCAGCGCTCCCGCCAGCCGCCATCCCGGGTCGCCCGACGGCAGCGGCTCGAACGCCGAGGTCCAAACCGGCGTTAACAGGGCGGCGATGGCCACCGCCGCCACCATCCGCACGGCGCCCGGCGCGGCGCGATATTGCGGAAACGGTGCGAGCGCGAAGATGCCGGCCACGCGCGCGAGAACCAGCAGGTAGCCGCAGAGCCATGCCACGGACAATTCAATGCGCATAAGCTGCCAGGTCCCCGAGAATGCCTATGGTGAACGACATGAGTTTGGCCAACATCCACGGCAGACAGACCGCGATCGCGAGCCAGAAAGCCGCCAGCCGGGGTACCGCGCTGAACGCCGAATCCTGGATCGAAGTCGCGATCTGCAACAGGCTGACGGCGATGCCGGCCGCGAAACCGACCAGCAGCAGGGGCGCGCTCAGCCAGAACGTGGTCAGCAACGTCCGTCTGACGATCTCCACGACGCCCTCCGGAGACATCGGCCCTCCTTCCTCGCGCGCTAGGCGTAGAAACTCCGGACCAAGGAGCCCACCAGCAAATTCCACCCATCGACCAGGACAAAGAGCAGAATCTTGAAAGGCGCCGAGAGCATTACCGGAGGCAACTGCACCATCCCGATCGACAGGGTGACCGAGGCCACGACGATATCGATTACCAGGAACGGCAGAAACAACACCGCTCCGATCTGGAAGCCGGCCTTGAGCTCCGAAAGAACGTAGGCGGGCGCCAGCACGCTCAGTTCGAGTTGATCAGCGGAAGACGGCGACGGCTTGCGGGCGATCTGGAGGAACAACTGGATGTCTTTTTCCCGCGCATACCGCAACAGGAACTTCTTCACCGGCGGCGCGGCCTGTTCGAGCGCCTGGCTCTGGGTGAGTTTGCCGTCCGCGAAGGGATCCCATGCCTTTTCGCGAATCTCGGCGACCAAGGGCGTCATGATCAACGCGGTCAGAAACAGGGCGAGTCCCAGGAGAACCTGATTCGAGGGCGTGTTCTGCGTTCCCAAAGCCTGGCGAAGAAAATGAAGCACGATGGTGATGCGCAGGAATGGCGTGACCGCCATCACGATCGCGGGAAGCAGCGTCAGCGCCGCCAGCAGGAGGGTGACCTGCATCGGCACGCTCACGGACTGCCTTCCGCCATCAAAGGTCACGCCCAGCAAAGGCCGTTCCTGGGCAGCGAGCGGGCCGGTGGCGAGAAAGGCCCCCAGCACGGCAAGCGCCAGCGCCGGCGGGGCCGCGACGCGCCACGGGGTTTTTCTGGCGCTTTGCGCTTGCGCGAGAGCGCCCCATTGGTCTTCGTCCATGCCGCGGCCGCGGAGTTCGGGCGGCGCAGCGTCTCCGGAAACGGGTCTTCCGCCAGGATGGTTGCGGCCGGGGCCGACGGGGATGCTCAGGAGAAGCTGCCATAGGATCATGCCTGTTCCTCCCTAATCGTCGCCTTTGAAGTCTGTCACGCGGATCCCCATGGCGTCTTCAATGATGACGATCTCGCCAAAGCCCACGACGCTCCGGTCGATCAGGATGTCCACGTTTTCCCCGGCGGAGCGGACCATCTTGATCACGTGCCCGGCGTCCAGGTCGAGGATTTCCTCGATGCGCATGTTCTTGCGGTCGAGCTCCACCTCCAGGTCGATGGGCACGTCCGCCAGGTGGGCGATCTCTTCAGCAGGTGTCATGGGTCTTCGTTACCGTTTCATGTTGATGGTTTCCTGGCTCACCTCGTCGGCGGTGACGACCACGCGGGAGTTGGCCTGGTAGCCGCGTTGCAAGATGATCAACTGCGTGAATTCGCGGGCGATGTCGACGTTGGATGCTTCGAGCGCTCCCCCGAGCACCTGGCCGCGGCCGCCGGTGTTCGGCAGGCCGATGGCGGGGTCCGCCGTGTTGGCGCCCTGCTGGAACAGGTTGTTGCCCACGGCGCGGAGGGACTCGGGGTTGCGAATCGCCGCGACCGCGAGTTGCCCGATTTGTTTCTGCTGGCCATTGGAGAACTGCGCCATGATGGCGCCGTTGTCCGCCATGGCGACTTTGACCAACTGGGACGCGCCCCGCCCGTTCTGCGCGTTGCCGCTCACCGCCGAGGGATGATCGTACTGCGTGAGCCGCGGCACCGCGCCCGCGAACAGATTCCAGTCAAAAGTAATGTCGGAGGCCCCGTTGGCGAGGCCCGCCACGGTGATGCCGGTGACGTTCGCATCCGGGTTGCTCATGAGCCCATTGGCTCCAAACTCGAGGGCGATCGGTCCGTTCACCAGCACTGGCGGGTCGGAGGCGGCTGCCGACTCGTCCAGGTCCCGGGCGGGAATGTAGATGTTGCACTCCCAGGCATTGGTTCCGGTCTTGGTGAACGTAAAGGTCAGAATGTGGCTTTTTCCGAGGGAGTCGAACACTTCGATCGGGTTCGAGAAGCTCTCCCCCACCTCGGCCGAAGCGTTCAGGTTCGCGTCGAGTGACATTTGCGAGGTCGGGACCGGGGTTTGCAGGGCCGCCACCGGAAGTTGAATGTCATTGGCGGCGATGTTCGTGTTCAACACTCCGTTCACGGCGACCCAGCCTTGCACGCGCTCGCCCGTGCTGGTGACGAGAAAGCCGTCGCGGTCAACCCGGAAGTTGCCGGCCCGGGTGTACTCGACGGCGTTGTTCAGCAGGCTGCGCACGACGAAAAACCCGTCACCCTTGAGCGCCGCGTCCATGCTGCCGCTTGAGGACTGGATCGAACCTTGGGTGAAATAGCGCGAGGTTTGTGGCAGCGAGGTTCCCAGCCCCGCTTCGTTGCCGACGCCGATCGACTGCGTCACCAGGTCCCGGAAGGCGACGCTGGAAGCTTTGAAACCGGTCGTATTCAGGTTGGCCAGGTTGTTTCCGACCGCGTCGATTCCAATCGAGTGGGCGGTCAGGCCCGCGAGGGCGGTGGAAAAGGCAGAGGGCATCGTTTGTTCTCCAGTCGTGCTAAGGATTTGTTTCGGCTGGCTCGCCACCGGCCGCGGCCGCTCCCGCCAGAAGACCTCGGATGGCGGCCAGATCTTCCTTCATTGCGATCGTCTGTTCGAGTTGAGTCAGTTGCGCCAACTGCGCCACGAAGGCGGTCCCATCCGCGGGGTTCAGCGGATCCTGGTTCTTCAACTGGGCCACCAGCAACCGCAGGAAGGTGTCCTTGTTGACAAAGGACGAGGAGGCTCCGGAGGTCGTCTCCGGGCTCGGATCGGGGGCGGGCGCTCTGCCCACAGGCTGGGTCATCGTCTCTCCTAGTCTTGGGCCGCTGCGAACGCTTGCATCCACTGCTGGCGCGTCCGCCGCCGTCCGGATTGCCCGCGCTCGTCCGGCCCCGCCGGCGGGCGCTGGTCTCGGTTTTGCGAGTCCCCGTGGGGATCCTCGTTCCCTTTGCCGCGGAACCTGTGCTCCAGCGAAGCCGGATCGGCCTCGCTCGCGGGGAGCGGGCGATAACCGGCTTCCTCAAGCCGTTGCGCCAGTCGCGGGAGATCTTCGTGAAGCTCGCGGCGCAGGGCGGGATCGGCGGTCCGGAGCCGCAACCACACGTCGTCGCCGGAACTGGCCAAGTGCACGTGCACGCGCCGGCCGGTGTACTCGTCGGAGAGAGTCACCCGCAGACCTTGCACGGCCGCACCGCCCGCAGCCTGCTCGGGAGGGGAGATCCGCGTGAGGGTCCCGCTGGACGGCGCTTCCTCTCTCGCCCGCAGGGCCGAATCCGTCGCTCCGGCTCGGCGCGGAACGTCTGCTCCGGCAGGGTGCAGAATCGCGGCATTACCCGTTTCCTCAAGTCCCGTCGCCCGACGGTCTTCCGTTCCCCAAGCCTTCGGAGAACCGGGAGCGGCAGACAGGCGGCGTTCGAGATCCTCTCTGGTGAGCATGGGCTGGGTCTCCTCCCCGACCGGAGCAGCGGCGTCCGGGAAGCGCAGCGTCTGGTGGTGCGGTGCACGGGTCGGCTCCGGGGAGGATTCCTGCGGCGCGCCGGGGCCCGGCCCCAGCCCCAGTATGGCCTGCGGAGAGTCCGCGGCGGCTCGCGACCGGCCCGGCGTCTCTCCGGCTGCGAACGTCACCGAGGAGGAAGAGGGTTGCCTGGTCGCCGGAAACCGCGATGTCTCCGCGCACACAACGTCCCCGTCGCGGACGAGGGCGCCAGCGGTGGCCGCCACCGGTCCCGGGACGCGGAGCGTGGCGACGGGGGCGCTCCGCTCTGCGGGCGGGGCTGCTTCCGTGGTGGCGACCGGCTCCACGTGCCGGTGTCGCGGGGGAGGGAGAAGCAGTTCGAAGCCAAGCCCTCCGTGCCCCTCCCCCGCGCGGGCGGGCAGCGGCGCGGCCGGCTTTGGTTCCAGCGCGGGGTGCGCCGCATCCCGTTCGATGCCGGTTCCCGTTGGCGGCGGGGAGGGAGCGGCCCAAGGTATCGGCGCCGGAGAAGAGTCGCGTTCCAGGCGGTCTGGCGACGCGTGGGCCTGGCGGGCCAGAAGTTCGGGTAAGTGGTTCCCACCCCCTGGCGCCCCCTGCCTGAGATGATCCGAAGCCGGCTCGTCTGCGAGTCCGGCGATCGTCCCCCATGGAAGCGGGGCTCGATTTCTCTCCGCGAACGCCGACACGCTCGCTCGGCCCGGCCGCGTTTCCTCTGGCCCCGACCTCTCGTCAGCCGCCGCGAGCCCCGCGAGCGCCTCCTGGGACGCGGAGCGGCGGGCATCTCCGCGCTCGGCGGGGTACGTGGTCGCGAAAGGCCGGTGGTGATGCGCCGGTCTGGGGCTCCCGGGTGTTGGTTGCCCCTCCGGTGCGTCGCCCTCCGTACCCGGCTGCTCGCCGCGGCCAGCGTCGGCGAGCGCCTCCTCGTGAGCAAGTCGCTCGGGGTTCCCGCGCATTCCAAGAGACGCGCCTCGCAACACCGCCCCCGAGGGCTGCGTGCGGTGAGGGAGAGGCGGGCTGGCCAGTTGGGGCCAAGAGAGATGGCCCTGGTTCCGACTGGACGCTGCGTCTGGCGCAAGGCGCCCGCGATCGCCGGAGCGTTCTGCCTCCAGCGCCCCCTGAACGCCGTCCTCCGCCGACGGCGCCCTCCCGGACGGCGAAGCAAGGACCACCTGATCCGGAACTGTCAAAGGACTTGATCCCGCAAGCGGCGCCGCTTCGGACCCGAGCGAACGGTGGATTTCGCTCTCCCCGTCTTCGTCCGTATTCCTTTGGCGCATCGGCTCCGTCTGCGGGCCGGCCGCTCCCGAATAGGCTCCGGGTAGGTCCGCTTCGGCGTTGGCGAACTGATCCTGCAGCTCCCCGAGGAGCGCTGGAAACAGCCCGGTAGGCAGGGCGCCAGCGCCGGCCGGCTCGGGTGGGTGCAGCGCCGCCAAGCCGAAGAGCAGTACGGTGGAGACGGTCACGTCGCAGTTTTTGCAAGCCGATCGCCAAACTGAAAAAGCCGCTTGCTGCGGCCCTTTGTGCCTGGATTGCACACCGTCGGATGACAAAATCCTGTCATCTTCCTGCCAACTGACGAAAACTCGTCGGAGTTTCCGAGAAGGGCTGTTCCTTTGTGATCCGTCACCGAACGATGGCGTTCCGTTTTGGCAACGATTTGTGCCACCCCGAAACAGAGGTCGTGTTTGGCACGACGGCTGCAAAGGGGTTTTGCGGGAGACATGGATCAACTTGGCATCAATGCGGCAGGCGGGATGCGATCCATGACGGAGTCCCTCGACCTGCTGGCGAACAATCTGGCGAATGTGGGCACGGCCGGATACAAAGCGGATCGCGAGTTCTATAATTTGTTCGCATCCGCCGAGGCGGAAGGAAATCCCGCACCTCGCCTGCCGGTGATCGAACGCGCCTGGACGGATTTCTCGCAAGGGGTTGTGAAAGTGACCTCGCAGCCGCTCGATTTCGCGCTGAACGGGGCGGGATTCTTCGTCGCCGACTCGGCCTCGGGCGCGCTGCTGACGCGGAACGGCGCGTTTCATCTGTCCTCGCGGGGCGTGCTGGAGACGCAGGACGGGCACCCAGTCCGTATCGTGGATGAGCAAGGCAAGCGACATACGGTTGTCCTGGAAGCCCACTCCCAGGTGGAAGTGCACCCTGATGGCACTCTCATCGTGGACGGGCAGGCTCGCGGCCGGATCGCGGTGGTCGAGCCGGATGATCCCCGCGCCCTGACCAAGCACGGGGCCAATTACTACCGCCTCTCGCCCGGCGTCTTGCTGGCAAATGCCCGGGCCGAGGTGCTGCAGGGCAGACTGGAGGCTTCCAACGTAGGGCCGGCGGAGACGACCGTCCGGCTGATCAGCATCCTCCGCCAGTTCGAAATGCTGCAAAGGGCTCTCACCCTGGGGAGCGAAATGAACCGGAAGGCAATCGACGAAGTGGCCCGGGTGACGGGTTAGAAAGGAAGACACAACGCATGATGCGGGCGCTGTACAGCGCGGCCAGCGGCATGGCCGCGCAGCAACTGAACGTGGATAACATCGCGCACAATCTGGCCAACGCCAATACGGTAGGGTACAAAATGCGGCGCGCGCAGTTTCAGGATCTTCTCTATCAGAATCTGGTCCAACCCGGCGCAGCCGCTGGCGCGCAGACCGTAGTGCCGACCGGCTTGCAGATCGGTCTCGGCGCGCGGCCGGCGTCCAACGAGATTGTTTTCTCGCAAGGGAATTTCGTAACGACGGCGAATCCGTTGGATCTGGTAATCGAAGGGAAGGGATTTTTTCAGATCCGGCGTCCTACGGGTGAGCTGGCCTACAGCCGCGCCGGGCAGTTTCATCTCGACCGCGACGGCAACCTGGTCACGCTGGATGGCGACCCCCTCGAGCCCCAGGTTACCATCCCGCCCGAGGCGCAATCGATCACCATTTCCGGGGACGGGACGGTCAGCGTGGTCCTGCCCGGCCAGACCGCAGCGCAGCGCGTCGGCCAGATCCAGTTGGCGATCTTCCAAAACCCGGCGGGTCTGAACAGCATCGGACGCAGCTTGTATCTGCCTACGGAAGCATCGGGAGATCCCTCGGTGGGCAACCCCGGGGGACAAGAGGGGGCCGGCACGCTGCTCCAGGGCTACCTCGAGCAGTCCAACGTGAGCGTGGTGGAGGAATTCATCAACTTGATCGTCAGCCAGCGGGCTTACGAGGCCAACTCGCGGGTGGTCCGCGCGGCCGACGAGATGCACCAGCAGGTGAACAATCTGACCCGATGATGCGGCGGGCTAGTTGGGGGTTGCTCTGCGCGGCGCTGGCGCAGGCGCAGTGCGTGGTCGTCGCAGACGACCTGCTGGAAGCGGGAGCGCTGGGCGTATCGGCGCTGGCAGGCAGTCGTGAGCCCGCCGGCTGGGCCCCGGCGCCCGGAGCGGTGCGGCATTTTTCCGCCTGGCAGATCAACGCGCTTTTGCGGCGCGCAGGGCGGACGGAGACAGTCACCAAGGGGGTGTGCGTGGTGCGCGAGGCCCGTCCGCTGGAGCGTGAGCAGGTGTGGGCGGCGCTGCAAGCCGCCTGGGACGAGGCGGGTGTTTCCATCGAATTGGTTTCGTTCAGTGATCGGGCGGCGCCCCGGGGACGCGTCGAGTTCCCTGTCGGGGGGTTGCAGCGCGGCGCCGGGGCCGCCCCGGACTTCTGGCGCGGCCGTGTGGTCTACGGGATAGGGAAGTCCGTGCCGATCTGGGCGCGGGTGCATCTCAGCATCGAGCGGCGGGCGCTGGCGCCGGTTGCGGACCTCCCGGCCGGGGCGACCCTTTCGCAAGAGACTGTGCGCGAGGTGTCCCTGCGTGTGCATCCGTTGGCCAGACTCGCCGACCCCAGGGTCGGGGTCGCGGGCGCCCGGGCGCGGCGCCACCTCGTCGCGGGCGTGCCGCTCCAAGCCGACGACCTTTGGTTTCCGCCGGCGGTCCGCAGCGGAGACGCGCTGACGCTGCAGGTGCAGGAAGGCGGCGCACGGTTGAGATTGCCCGTGCGAGCCGAGTCGTCCGGACACATCGGCGACCGGATTCCGGCGCGCAACCTGCAGAACGGACGGCGAATTCGGGTCCGGATCACGGGAAAGGAAGCGGCGGCGCCCGCTTTGTGACGCCTATGTCGAGACAAATCGTTGTATTCTGCATCGCGCTGCTGGCGCCTGGGGCGGTGGCAGGACGCCGGGACCCGCCTTCCCCGCTAACGCAGTACATCGAGGAGGCGATGGCCCGCGCCGACGCGACCGCCGCGGCCGCATCGTCCGGTTCGCTTTGGAGCCCGCAGGCCCCGCTGGCCGACCTCGCGCGAGACCCGCGGGCGTTCCGCGTCGATGATCTTGTCACGGTACTCATCGCGGACCGAGCCTCCGCCACCTCCCGCGGGGTCACGCAAGCGTCGCGTTCGTCGGCAGCCAAGGGGAACGTCGGGTCTCTCTGGGCAGTCCGCAAGCCGGGCCTTTCCGACCTGGCGCGGCTTGGCGGAGAGTCCTCGCTGGATAGTCAGGGAACCACCAGTCGGGAGACAGTCCTGCTCACCACGCTCTCGGCGAGAGTGACGCATGTGCTGCCCAACGGCAATCTGGTCTTGGAAGGGACCAAAGAAACGGTGGTGAACTCGGAGCGGCAGGTGGTGACGGTCCGGGGCATGGTCCGGCCAATCGATCTCGATCCGGCCAACCAGGTGCGGTCGGACCGGCTGGCGATGCTGGAGGTCCGGGTGAACGGAAAAGGGGTAGTGGGCGACGCGATCCGGCGGCCCATGTTTCTCTACCGGCTGCTGATGGGCCTGCTGCCTTTCTGAGGGAGATACGGATGCGAAAGCGGCTGATCGGGCGTTTGTTGCTGGTGGCCGCCAGTGCGATGCCTTTGGGGAGCGCCCCGGCCCGGATCAAGGAACTGGCAGAGGTGGCCGGGGTGCGGGACAACCAACTCATCGGCTACGGGCTGGTGGTGGGGTTGAACGGAACCGGCGACCGACGCCAGACTGTGTTCTCGGCGCAGAGCCTGGCCAACCTGCTGGAACGGATGGGCGTGCAAGTGCCGGGCGCCGCCTTGCGGGTGAACAACACCGCTGCGGTCATGGTCACGGCCACGTTGCCGGCTTTCGCCCAGCCCGGCGGCCGGATCGACATTACCGTGGCGTCGATTGGCGACGCGATGAATCTGCAAGGAGGGCTGCTGGTGCTGACGCCGCTCAAGGGGGCCGATGGACAGGTGTATGCGGTCGCGCAAGGCCCCGTGGTCACCGGTGGATTCGGCGCCGGGCGGGCGGGCAACACCCAGACGGTGAACCATCCGACCGTCGGGCGGGTGGCCAACGGCGCGCTCGTGGAAAGGCCCGCCCCCTCGCCGCCGCCCTTGGGAACCATCCGGCTTCAGCTTCGCCAGGCGGACTTTACCACGGCTTCCCGCGTGGCCGCCGCCATCAACACCCGTTTTGGCGGCCCTCCGCTGGCGCACGCCGACAATCCGGCGGTGATCCGCGTCCGGATTCCGCCGGAGTATTCCGCGCGGGCGGTGGAGTTCCTGGCCGAACTCGAGGTCCTGCCGGTGGAGGCTGATCGCACGGCGAAAGTTGTGGTGAACGAGCGGACCGGGACCATCGTGATGGGGAAAGAAGTCCGGATCACGCCGGTTGCGGTGATGCACGGCAATCTAAGCGTAGAGATTGAGACCCGCTTCGCGGTATCTCAGCCGCCGGCGCTTTCGCCAGGCGGCACGGCAGTGGTTCCCGAAGTGCGCGTCGCCTCGCGCGAGGAACAGGCTCGCAACGTGGTGCTCAAAGAGGGCGCGACCGTGGATGAGTTGGTGCGCGCCCTGGCGCAGATCGGTTCGACCCCCCGCGATGTGATCGCGGTGTTGCAAAGTCTCAAAGCGGCGGGAGCGCTCGAAGCGGAATTGGAGGTGATCTGAGTGGTAGGGATCTCGGGTGTAACGAGCCCAGGTTCTGCGCGTGAACGGCCTGGCGACTCAGCGGTGGTCGCCCAGAACAGCAGCCCGGAGGAACTCAGCGCCGCCGCCCGCAAGTTTGAGGCGCTGCTGCTTGGGCAACTGCTGCGAACGGCGAGACGGGAAGCCTGCCAGGGCGAAGGCTCGGCCACGTCGCTGCTGGAGATGGCGGAAGACCAACTCGCGGAGTTGCTGGCGAGCCGCGGCGGTCTGGGACTTGCCCGGACCATCGTAGAGCAGCTCGGCGGCCCGGAATCCATCCTGGCGCCGAACGTGGCGGTTACGCCGAATCCTGCCGATAAGGGCCACGAGAGGTGAGCGGATGCTCATGCAGCGAACGCCAGCGGGATTCGAGGCGCCACTCCCGGAGTCGGCCACGCCGGGAACGGTATCGGCGGCGCCCCCCGAAGAGTCCGCCCCCAACAGACGGGAACTGTCGTTGTTGGCTCTATATTTGGCGACAAGCAGCACCCACCAGGATCGCATACGGGTGCTGCGGCGGGAACTTGCCCACCAGGTGTATCGGATCCCCTGCGGCGAACTCAGCCACCTGATCGTGGAGTTCCACATGGCGGCCTGAGCGTGGGCGCCAGAATGCGCGACTCTGCTCGCCAACGATGCCAACCGCCGCCGCGAGCCAGGCGCCACCCGGCGCCTTTGCTCTGTTGCGCAGGGACGCTCCGGGTGATTCCCGTGACGATGGGAGACGGAGAAGCTGTTCTGCAGTTCTCCGCGGTTATTCTCGATGGCACAGCAATCTAAGTCGCCGGCTGTCGATCCCGCCTCCCCCAGGCCACACGAGCGCGACCGTCGAACACGCGTTCGTCCCCGACGATGACCCGAGCAGCAGCGTCGGCTCGCGCTAACTGGGCGCGTCCGGAGAATGTTGGGTTTACCTCATGCTGCGTCGGAAATCCAGTGGTCCATTCAGCGTTGAAAATACTGGGAAGAGCCGTTATGTTCAAGCCGCGGGTCGAGCGCCGGAGTGTTCTGCGGAGATTGCTAGCCGGCGCCCGCCACGGGTAGTGACGAACTGGCGGCTGGTGTCGGCCGTTCGGTGCTTGCTGCGGGACGTGACAATGGATGGCCGGTGGGGAGAGCTACCTCCGGTACCCACTCTGGCCCGGGTACCTCGAGGAACGCCGAGGTCTTTGTCCTCCGTATGACGGCTTTGCGACCGCGCCACGATACTGCGCCAATGTCGGTCTGCTTGGCGTAGATGAGGTCGGCACCTCTCCTTCGACGACACGGCCGTTGATCCGCTCTACGAAGTGATCTACCGGGATCATAAACGCACGCCCGTCACTTCCATGTTCACGCTTGGGTTTACGATGAGTGCTTGATGCTCCATCAACAGGAGGCGAATCAAGACCGCACCTCAGCCACTGCCGGCACAACGAAGTCGCAGGGCTAGTCCGCGCTTGATGGACGATGTGGAGTTCGCCCCCCAGTTTCCCTGGATCTTTCCTGGATGCCTTTTCGTCCGTTACCCGGCTCGACGGGGGCAACGGCGCGGCCGTTGTCGGTGATCGTGAGGAACCAATGATTCTCTAATTGCTCCCACAGAACGGAGACCCGGCGAGCGCCGGCGTGGCGCAATGCCTTGGTGACACCCTCTCGCGCAGCTTGCAGAAGCGCCTCACCGGTTTTGCGTTCGATCTGCGCGGCGGCTGGATCGACTCGGACTTCCACTTGAACTGCCCCCTCAAGCCGCTCCGCCATCTGGGCCAGAGCTTCGGCGAGTTGTGGAGCCGCCATATCTTTGGTCTGGCGCATTTCGCTCACCGTTTGGCGAAGGTCGCACAGCAGCAACCTTGCAAGCAGGTGGGATCGTTTCAGCACCTCACCACCGCGCTCCCACGGGATCCGCTGCGCGAGGTCCAAGTGGCAGCCAAGGCGGTCAGGTGGTGTCCCAGCGTATCGTGCAAATCGCGGGCAATCCGTAACCGTTCGCGCTCCTCCGCGGCGCGGTCCAGGTCCTGTCGGGCGGCTATCAGTTCCAGGTTCAGTTGGGCAGTTTGTAAACGTTGCTGGCGTTCGTCAACGACCAGACGCCCAGCGGCGAACGCAAAGAACTTCTTTAAGAAGTCAGCTCCACTTTCAGCTTCCCGATTTCCTGGTACAGGGCATCCTTTTCGGGATCCGAGTCCGGTCGCGCCACGGCGCCAGCAAAGATCGACGGCATCTGCTCCAGAGCCTGCTTCTTCCACGTCGCCACCAGATTCGGCCGCGCGTCATAGACCTTGGCGACCTCCGCGGCTGTCCGCGTGCCCCGGATCGCCTCCAAGGCCATCTTCGCCTTCAGGCTCGCCGGGTATGTCTTTCGCGTTCTCGGCACGGCTTCTCTCCATTCTCCATGCCGCCAACCCACTGATCCGGCCAGTCCAAATATTGGGGTCCACTTCTATTTACCGCTTTCCAGCCAGAATGGCTGCCGCGCGGGGCGGTTCGCGCCGCCCCCGCCATTCCGCCACTCGATCTGGCGCTCCTCCGGTCGCTTCCCAGCGTTGCCGTACCCTCCAGCCGAGGGATTTCTGTATATGCGCCGCACTCCCGAAGAGGCCAGGATTATTTGCCGGAAACCCCTCCGGCAAGGTATCACAACTTTTGTACCGCCTCACGCTCGTTGGCCGGTTTTGAGGTGACCCTCGAGGCCGTTGCGAACCAGAAACCCGGCCCGCTTCCGCGCGCCGACCTTCCCCTGTTTTTCTATCTGGTGGTAGCGCCGTTTCACGGCGGTTCTCCTTTCCAAGGTTTTGTCACCCCGATTCTATTCAGAATCAGGGGGAACCGCAGCTTCCACGTTCAACTACGGACGGGACACCGTCAGTTATGGCGAGCCCTCGCCTAGTTGCACGCCTGATTCGACCGCCCAAATCAGCTCGGCACCGAACTCACGCAAGCTTTCAGCGGAATGGAAAATCCGTTGACCGCTACCAATCACTGACACACGACCACGCGCCGCCTCAGCGACGCACAACAGCTCATCCAGCCAACCGACAAATATAAGATCTGCTCAGCCACGCCTGGCGAACTGGCATCACATCTCAAAGAGTCCAACCTGCCCCGGCCAAAGACACTTGCCAGCGTCTTTGCCGAGCGCGATCTCTGCTCTTCCTCCTGCATGGACCTTGGCCGCTCGACGTGGGCGGAGTCCAAGCGAGGCCTCGGCGAGCGCGCGCTAGCCGAGCAGGGCACGATCGCCGTGCGCATCGTGCGGGTGTCGAGCATCCTGGCCGGCGAGTATGCGGAAAACGAGATCCGGAAGGACTTCACTCCCTCCGAGCGCGTCGCCATCGGAAAAGCCAGCGAAGCGGAGATTAGAAACCGCCAGGGGCAAAGGTGAGATTGGGACTTCCGCTCAATTGCGCGGAAGTTGCGCCAGGGGTGGAAACCCGGCAGATCGCGGTGTGGCTAGAGCACGGCGATCCGGAGGCGGCGCGGTCCTTGTTGGGAGGTCTGGAGGAGTGCTTCACCATCAATCGGCTCGAGGTGCCGCGCTCGCTGCATCGCTGTCTCGCCACCGGCAGCGTGGTGGACAACCCGCACTCGGGAGTCCGCAGCCGCACGCGGCGAGTCTGCCGTTGGCGGCCCGGAATGCCGGCGCGCTGGTCGGCGGCCGCCTTTCTTGAGGGCGAAAAGTCGTTCCAGAAGATCATGGGCTACAAGGATCTGTGGGCCCTCAAAGCGATCCTCGATGGATCGCAGCCAGCCACCCGGCAGGCGGTGGCGTAAGATAACCAGGACCCGCCGCTCTCAACTTCCCACTGAGCCAGGGACACCCCCGGTATGGGCGCCAAGACGCTGGCGGCGCTCAAGGAGCACGGCGCGGCGTACCTAAACGGCATCGGCGGCGCGGCGCAGTATTACGCGCGGACGGTGGAGAAGGTGCTGGGGGTCCATCTGATCGAGTTCGGAATTCCCGAAGCGATGTCGCATCTGAAGGAGAACCAGTTCGCCCCGATCGTCACCATGGATGCGCACGGCAACGGCCTGCATCAGAAGGTGGAGCAGGAAGCCGGCGAGGCGCTCTCCGCGTTGCGTGGGTAGTGACGGAAGCGAGGTTTGGGGTGCTGAACCCAGCAGCGCGATGGCATGGGGCGCGGTAGTCGTCCCGCACCAATGGTCGTGAGGACTCCGTGCAGATTTTTTCTCGAGGCTTGCCAAAGATGATTTTGCTGTCCGGTCGCGGTAACTGGAAAATCACCTGCGCGGGCCGGTGCGGGAACGGAGCCTGTAAGCCGCCAGGGCGAGGCCGAGTGAGACCAAGACCGTCGTGGACGGCTCGGGCACATCGGACGTGGCGTCAACGGTCGTGATCGTGACCTTGAAGTTATCCAGACCAGAAGCCACGCTACCGGCGCAGAAAGATAAACCAGCGGGACAGATCAAGACCAGGAACACCCGGTATCCGATGGTGATCGGCGTCCCCGATGCAGAGAAGTCCGGGCTGCCGGAACCAAATCCTCCCACGGGGCTACAGTCCGATGCCGCTGTGCTGAGATGCGAGTGCGGCGTCCAGTTCAAGTTGTCTGCGAGGTTTTGGACACCCGCAGCCAGGAAGAACATGTTGCCGCCCTGTAGCAGGTACGGGAGGTAGCCTCCGGTGTCGGTGAAGTTCGAGGACCCGGCGATCCGGGCCAGGTCGTACTCAATCTGAATGCTGAGAATCGCGCCCGTTGTTGACGGATCGAAAACCAGGGGTCCGAAGCTCGCTATGAGGATCGAATGCCTGGACGGACTCGGGATTTGGGACCATGAGATGGTTTGCTGCCAGTAAGCCCCGGGATTGCCGCCAGAGGCTCTCTGGCGGCCACACCCGTGATGCTGCCATTTTGGCGGATGAGGGTCGTCGTCCAATCCGTGTTGGAAAACGTTCCGTCCTGCAAGACGATGGTTGCGGCAGGAGAGCTAAGGGCAGTCGCGAAAGCGAGAGATACGAGCACGCGCGGGTTGAGTCTAGCCATCTCTACTTCCAGGTCCGATGGGGGAAATGCGTTCTAGAAGCTCATAGCGCACACTGCTAGCATCTTCTTCGCGAAATTTTGGGGTCGTGTGAGGACTGACCGGTGGCGTGGCCAGGCATGAGTACCGGCGTCACGCCTGCCCGGTGAAATCAGGGCTGTCGCCTCCGCACGAGGCGGTTGCCGGCGAACAGTGCTCCGAGGGCCAGTGACAGGAGGCTTAGGGTGGAGGGTTCGGGCACCGGATTCCCACCCGTGGGGGCCAGGATATTCAGCCGCGGCCCGATCGAATCCCCTTGGATATCCAGGTCCGGACGGCCTTGCGTGTTTTCGAAAAACTGCGTCGAGTCCAACCGGAACTGAACCGTGTCGCCAGCCAGTAGTCGAGGCTGACGGCGTAGGCGGACGAGTTCGTGAACGCCGAGAAGCTCCCTCCCGTTCACGAATTGGTGCCGTAGCTCCAGACCCCGTTCGGGTTTGCTGCTAGGGTGAATTCGCTAACCGCATCGTAAAGGGTCGCGGCACTGGCGGGTGATGCTGCCCAGCCCATCGCCAGTACTAAAAGCATCCTGAAGCCAGCGCGTGAGAATGCTACGCCATCGCCCGATGTTCCAGTCACGGTACCACCATTGCTACCACGCATAGATCTCTCTAAGCCGCCCGACAGTGTGTCTTCCTACTAGAGGTCGCGCAAATAATTGAGATTCTCGTCGCCGGTCAATCACTGATTTACTGAACCGATGGACGGCAGGCGAACACCACGCCTTCGAGGAACTGGTTCTCGTCGTGTACTCCGAGTTTCGGACCCTTGCTCAGAGCCTGATGCGCCATGAGCGCCCCGGGCACCTCCTTGGGACCACGGCGCTGGTGCACGAGGCGTACCTTCGCCTGGTGGATCAGAATCGCCTCAGTTGGCAGGGGCGCGCCCACTTCTTCGGAGCTGCCGCCAAGGCCATGCGCCGTATCCTCGTGGACGACGCACGGAAGCGCCTCGCGGCCAAGCGCGGCGCCGGGTCGGTGGCCGTGAACCTGGATCTGGCGCTCACCATCGCCACCGAACCCGACCTGGAGGTCGTCGCGCTGAACGCCGCCCTCGACGAACTGGCGCAGATGGACCCTAGTCGGGCACGCGTGGTGGAATGGCGCTACTTTACCGGATTGACCCTGGAGGAGACCGCTGAGATTCTCGGCTGCTCTCCGCAGGCGGTCAGCCGGAATTGGACGGTCGCGCGGGCGTGGCTGGCGCGGCGTCTGCACGGCATGTCCGGTGGAGATGCGTCCGGAATGCACCAGGAACCAATGTAGGGACGTACCATGTACCATGGTTGCCGAGACTTGGACGCTGGTCCGGGAAGCGTTCGCGCGAGTGGAAGAGGCGCCGGCCGCCGAGCGCAAGGCTCTGCTCGAAGAGTTGGAGCCTGGCCGGCGCGGAGAAGTGGAAACCCTGCTGGCGGCGCTCGAGGCCGCGGGCGGCTTCCTGACGCCGCCCGGTGAGTCCACCGTGCAACCCGGCGCAATGATCGGGCACTACCGCCTGCTCGAACAACTAGGGTGTGGCGGAATGGGTCTGGTGTACCGTGCTGAACGGGCCGACGGGGAATTCCGCCGGGAGGTGGCCCTCAAGATCGCCGGCGGAGCCATGTTTACGCCGGAGAGCGAGCGCCGCTTCATTCAGGAACGTCAGTTACTGGCGCGGCTGGAACACCCGGGGATTGTTCGCCTGCTCGATGGCGGCATCCACGCAGGCCGGCGCTACTTCGTGATGGAACTGGTGCGCGGCGTGCCAATTACGGACTACTGCCGCCAGCTTGGACTCCGGGAGCGCCTCCGCCTGTTTTGCGGGGTTTGCGCGGCCGTTTCGCATGCGCACCAATACCTGATCTTGCACTGTGACCTGAAGCCCAGCAATATCCTGGTGACCAGCGACGGCGCCGTGAAGATTCTCGACTTCGGAATCGCGCGGCCAGTCGTGCCGGAGATGCCGGAAGCCACCGGAACGCTGCTTCAGCCGATGTCGCTGCACTACGCCAGTCCGGAACAGCTTCGGAACGACTCGCTCACGCTGGCGTCGGATGTGTATGCGCTCGGGCTGGTTCTCTACGAACTGCTGACCGGGATGAATCCAAGGCGGCGAAAGGGCGTAGGCCAGGCCGAGGCGGTCCGGCACGCCATGGAATTTCAACCGCCGCCGCCCAGCCGCGCCATCCGCGGCATCCCGCGTGACCTGGATGCCATGGTCACGAAGGCAATGGCGGAGAATCCAGCTCACCGCTACGCCTCGGCCGCTGAATTGGAGGCGGACCTCGGCCGGTACCTGGAAGGGCTACCCGTCCTCGCTGTCCCGCCGAGCGCGCCGTACCTGCTGAGCCGCTATCTCCAGCGCCACTGGGTACCGGTCCTCAGCACTGCCGTTCTCACGATCGCCTTGGGATTGGGCGTGGGGTTCTGGTTCCGGCAGGTGCAGCGAGACGCCAAGCGATTCGAACATGCACAGCAGCTCGTTCACACCGTCATCTTCGAGATTCAGGCCGAGTTGGCCGCCATTCCCGCCACGCTGCCTCTGCGCAAGAAGCTGATCGATGGTTCGATCGCGTACCTCGACGCGGTCTCGAAGGATACGGGCGGCAACGTGGCGTTACTCGAAGAACTATCGGGCGCGTATCTGGAGCTGTCGACGATCCAGGGAAACCCCCTACACTCGAACCAGGGAGATTACGGGGGCGCCAAGGCGAGCCTGGACCAAGCGAAAGCCCTGCTGTCCCAGGCGCTGGCGGCGCGCTCCGGGCGGTCCTCGCTTCTCCTGCTGGCAACACGCCTCCAGGTCCGCCTTGCGGAATACCACAGCCAAACCGGCGGGTTTGACGCGGCGCCCCGCTACGCGGAGCAGGCGGTGAGTTTTGCGGACCAATACCGCGCCGTCCGGCCGGAGGATCCCGATGGCATCTGGTGGGCGGGCATCGCGCGGCTCACCTCCGCCATGGTGACGCCCAACTTGGATTGGAAGCTCCGAGTGGCTGGCTACTGCCGTGCAGCGGAACTGGCGCAAGAGGCGTCTGCGCGTAATCCCGCGGACCGCCGTTACCGCCGCACGGTGAACAACGCCTACCGCAGGATTGCCGAGATCTATGCGGTCCATGACATGATCAGTTTGACCTTGCTCTCGAGCACGCGCTGAAAGCATCCCAACTTTCATCGCAACTGCTGGGAGAAAGTCCAGGAGATCCCCAGATCATTCTGAACGCGGCGGCGGACGCCGCCGCGCTGGGGGAAGTCTATGATTATTCGGGCCGCGACCCGGAGTCCCTTCCCCACCACCGCCGCAGCATGGAACTGCTTGATCGGGCCCGGGAGGCCGATCCGGCGAACTCGCGCATCCAGGAGAGGCTGGCGGTGGCGTCCAGAGACTATGCGGCAGCGCTGGTCGAAACCGGGATGCCGGCTCAAGCCGTAGCTCCCGCCCGCCGCGCCCTGGAGTTGTACGAGTCGCTGGCCGCCAGGGGCCAACTCCCTGCCGAACGGCGCCCCGGCTTTGCATACGCGAGGTTCGTGCTCGGCCAGGCTCACCTGGGACGCGGCAACAGGGTGGCTGCCTGTGAGGAATTCCGGACGGCCGTCGGGCGCCTGGAGGAAATTGACCGTCAGATGCCTCTGGCATCGAACTGGCGGGACATCCTGACGACTGTGCGTAAGCATGCAAACGGTTGCCACGGTGGCGCGCGTGCTGGTGGGCGGTGGTTAGCGGGTGTTTTCGGCGCGGCTGGCCGATTCTTCCCTACTGCCATGGTTCTGCCGGCGCACCGGCTACCAGGCGGAACTTGTGAACGACTTTGAGACACCTGCCGACATAAATTAGTGAGTTTCTCGGGGCTCCCGCGGGCCGGGCTTGGGAGGGTTGATCCAGACGGCATCGGGCAGGGGCGCGGGGCGCGGCGGTTTGCGGACGAAGCGTTCGGGATGCTGCTGGAAGGCTGCGGTGAGGACGCGCTGCCGGTTGTCCAGAACCTCGGCGGCGAACCCGTCGCGAACCATATGCGGCATGAGCATGGCGATACCGCTGTGGTGGTGTTCGTGGTTGTACCAGCGGAAGAACCCAATGATGATCTCGGCCTGCTGGAGTTTCTTCTCCAGACGGGCCACTTGCGCCTTCAACTTCTGGTTCTCCTCGGCCAGGGGGTTGCGGGCCGGCTTGCGGCCCCGCTTCTTCGACAAGGCGCTGAGGGCGCCGGCGGCGCGCAGCCGCCGCCACTCGACCAGATGGGACGAGTACAGACCTTCCCGCCGCAACAGCGAGCCGATCTCACCCGGATCGGTGGCGCGGTCAGCCTCTTCCACGATGGCGAGCTTGTACTCGGTGGTGAACTTGCGGCGCTGGGCCTTGGCCACAACCTCGGCGCCGGCGGGGGGCGCCGCAGGCCGCCTCGAGTTGGCAGCCCCTGCGCTACGGGCGGGCTCACTCCGCCCGCCCACCCTTCGCTCCGGGCTGCCAACTCGATCATGCGGGAATCTCCATGGAGCTGCAAAGTGCCTACTATGATGTCTCACCTTCTCCGCCCCCTGAAAAGTCAGTAATTGCGGGCGGGGTAGGTGTCTGAGTCATGTTGGCACAGAGAGGCAAACGCTCCCTGTTTGTGCCAAAGGTCTGCTGGTCTGTTGTCCGCCGGATGGCGTGCACTCGGGAGTAGTCCGGCGCCCTCGGCAAGTCGTGGGCTTGGTGGTTCGCGCGCGCGGGGCGCTGGCGGTTCGCGAATC
>CALDSU010000015.1 GCA_937924525.1 uncultured Bryobacteraceae bacterium | reverse complement strand
CCCAGGGATCCGGCGGGAACAGCGGGCCATCCGCTACCGCCACCGACCGCTTGTCCCAGGGATCCGGCGGGAACAGCGGGCCATCCGCTACCGCCACCGACCGCTTGTCCCAGGGATCCGGCGGGAACAGCGGGCCATCCGAGAAACTGAAAATCGGCGCTGCCTCGCGGACCGGAGACACGCTGGCGTATTGGAAAGATTGGTTGTGCATGAGGAGGGCAGTGCTGCCGAACAACGGCAAGCTGCCACCGGCAAGGGTATTCACAACCATGGCCAGGGCGAACAGGGCAAAGAGAGTAAAGCAAACTGTCTTGTTGTCGATGACTCGCGTCATTGGGGATCTCCTCTACCGGATTGGAACTTCAGGGGCATTATAGTCTAGTACCGCCGTCCAGTACAGCGGGGGACATCCAGTACTTCGATAAGGAAAACTACTCTAGAAGACTAGGTCGGAAGGCTGCAACACCCCTAGCCGAATCACTTAGCCAGTCTTCTGCCTGCGTACCGGAACTATCCAACTCTCTTAGAACTTAAGTATTACCGAAGCGGAAGTCAAGACCTAAGTGAAGTGTCGTAGGGGAATTCGCTTAGCGTGCCGCCTGCGTCGAGGCTCCAGCCCTCCCCGCACCCGCTCTCCCGGCCACATCCCCCAATGGACAGGAAACGAACCCCCTAAAAGCCCTCCCGTGTGCGCAAAAGATGCGCGTTTCCGGCGCCTCAAATTGGGTTCGACGATGGGGAGAGGATCTACTTCAACCCGCGGCTGAACTGCGGCTCACTGCGGAACGGCGTCTCGCTCGACTCGGGACGAACGCGGTAGGGACGCCGTCCCGGCCATTCCAGACGCAGGTCCTGGGTGACTTCTTCGAGGAACTCCATGGTCACCGTCTTGCTTTCCGCCGCGAACGCGGTCAGCAAGCAGTTGTCACAGATGGCGTTGATCACGCGGGGCACGCCCTGCGCGCGGTAGTGGATCTCCGCCAGGATTTCCGGAGGGAAGATGGTTTGCTCTGCCAAACCCGCCTTTTCAAGGCGCGATCGGATGTATTCCACCGTATCCGCTTCCTGAAAAGGATTCAGCGTGCACCGCAAGGCGACCCGCTGTTTGAGCTGGCGGAAGTCTGGGGCGTCCAGCTTGCGGTCCAGCTCAGGCTGGCCGGCCAACACGATCTGCAGTAGTTTGCCGACCCGGGTTTCCAGATTGCCGAGCAGGCGAATCTCCTCGAGCACATTCCAGTCCAGGTTTTGAGCTTCGTCCACCAGCAGAGCCGTGGTCAGGCCGGCGTTCGCCCGCGAGATCAGCAGTTCGTTCAGGGCGAACAGGACTTCCGTCTTGCTTTCGCGGCGGCAGTTCAGGTTCAGATCGTAGGCGATCATGTCAAAGAACTGCTCGACGGTCAGCCGCGAGTTGAATACGTAAGCAAACTCGATGCGCTGGGAAACCAGAAAATCGCGCAGGCACTCGAGCAGGGTGGTTTTTCCCGTGCCGACCTCTCCGGTAAGAACGATAAAGCCCTTGCGGCTGTGCACGCCATAGATGAGATTGGCCAGCGCCTCTTCGTGCTGAAAACTCCGGTAGAGAAAGGCGGGGTCCGGGCTCAGGTTGAACGGGTTCTGTTTGAGGCCGAAAAAGGCTTTATACATAGGCGTCCTGCCGCGCCAGCGTACATTAAGGCTACCATAGACCTCCGTGCCCGCACAGCTTCGCCTGCGGTTTTGATACGCTGAGTAGCCAAGGTGAGGCTCGCAATTCTTCTCTTGCTAAGCTCCTGCGCGGCGGCGGCGGACGAGGAGTTTTTCGAGATGCGCGTCCGTCCTGTCCTGGCGTCGAAATGCGGCTCGTGCCATGGCCCAGCGTCGATGGGCGGTTTCCGGGTGGATAGCCGGGAAGCACTGTTGCAGGGCGGAGCGCGCGGGCCTGCGATCCGTCCGGGAGACAGCGCCGCGAGTCTATTGGTCCGCGCGGTGACGCAAGCGGATCCCAAGCTGAAAATGCCGCCGGGCGGCCGCCTGGCGGAAAGCGAAGTGGAGGCCTTGCGGCAGTGGATCGACGCGGGCGCGCCGTGGCCGCGGCAGACGGCGCGCCCGGCCGCGCCCCCCCGAAAGCACTGGTCGTTCGAGCCGGTCCGGAGCGTCTCGCCTCCCCCCGTCGAGCCGCCCGAGTGGGCGACCAGCGCTGTCGACCGCTTTCTGTACGCGCGCATGAAGGCGCAGGGCCTGGCGCCGTTGCCGCGTGCGGCGCCGCGGACCCTGCTCCGCCGCGTCACGCTCGACCTGACCGGACTGCCGCCGGATCCGGAGCAGGTAGCCGCTTTTGAACGCGATCCATCCGCCGAAGGGTTTGCCCGCGTGGTGGACCGGTTGCTGTCCTCGCCCCGCTATGGCGAGCGGTGGGGGCGCTTCTGGCTCGATATCGCCCGCTATTCCGACGACAAGCTGAATTCCACCCAGGACGACCCCCGTCCGAACGCGTTCCGCTACCGCGACTGGGTCATTCAGGCTTTCAACGAAGACATGCCTTATGACCTGTTCGTTAAAGCGCAAATCGCGGGGGACTTGCTGCCCCATCCCGAAAAATACGCACCCGGCGTGGGCTTCTACGCGCTGAGCCCGGAGTTCCAGGACGATCGCGTGGATGCGACCGGACGCGGTTTCCTGGCCCTGACGGTCGGCTGCGCCCAATGCCACGACCACAAGTACGATCCCATCCCGCAGAAGGACTACTATTCGCTGCTGGGCGTCTTTGAGAACACCAAACCACACGAGACGCCGCTGGCGCCGGAACAAGTCGTGCAAGCCTGGGACGCGCGCAAGAAGGAGATCGATGAGCTCGACGCCGCCGTGAAGGCCTTCGTGAAAGCACAGGCGCTGTCGCTGGCTGAGGTGCTCGCCCACCGGACCGCCGACTATCTGCGCGCCGCAAGGACGGAAGACCCCGAAGCGGCGGCGCGCGCCGCCGCGCTGGACCTGGAAACCGCCCAGCGCTGGGCGGATTATCTGAAAAAGCCCCCCGAGCACAGCTACCCGTTGGACGACCCGGAAGGCTTCGCCCGGGAGGCGCTCCGCGTGTTTGCGCGCAAGAAGGAAGTCGACGAGCAGAACCTCATCCGCCTGGGCGGATCGAAAGACCGCGAGGTGCTCAGCCAGGCGAATCTGGTCTCCCTGGAACGCGAGGAGTACATCCTCTGGCGCGACCTGTATGGAGACAAGGGGCTGTTCCATTACGGCGAAAAGGAGATCGTTCGCTTTCTCTCCGGCGAATGGAAGCGCCACCTGGAGACGCAACAGGCCCGGCTGCGGGCGCTGCGCGACGCGCTGCCCCCGCAGTATCCCTTCCTGCATTCGCTGCGGGACGTCGACAGGCCGCGCAACATCCGGATTCACCTGCGCGGCAACCCGGAAAACCTGGGGGAGGAAGCACCGCGGCGTTTCTTGCAGGCCCTGTGTGAGGGCGAGCCGCCTCTCTTCCAGCGGGGATCCGGGCGGCTGGAACTGGCCGAAGCCATCGCGAACCCACGCAATCCGCTGACCGCGCGGGTCATCGTCAACCGGGTCTGGCAGCACTTGTTCGGCCGGGGACTGGTGGGAACTCCCAGCAATTTTGGCGCGCTGGGTGAGAAGCCGAGCCACCCGGACCTGCTCGATTATCTCGCCTCCCGCCTGGTGGCGCTGAACTGGTCGCTTAAGGCGCTGCTACGCGAACTCCTGCTCACGCGCGCATACGCTACTGCCTCGGCCAGCCGGGATGCCGTGTTCGCGCGCAACGCCGCTATCGACCCGGCGAACGTCTTCCTGTGGCGCGCGCACCGGGAGCGCCTGGATGCCGAGGCGCTGCGGGACTCCCTGCTTTGGGCCAGTGGCCGGCTGGAACTCACGATGGGAGGACCGCCCGGCAAACTGGAGCCCGGTTACCGCCGGCGGACCGTTTATTGTTTTGTCAGCCGCCGCAAACTGGACCCCTTCCTCGCGTTGTTCGACTTCCCCAACCCGAACAACACCGCGGAGAAGCGCCTTTCCACCAACATCCCGCTCCAGCGCCTCTACTTCCTGAACAGTCTGTTCGTTCTCGAGCAGGCTGAGGTGTTCGCCGCCCGGCTGCACGGCCCGCCCGAGGCGCGTATCGAGCAGGCGTATCGCACCTTGTATGCCCGCCTTCCTGAGCCTGCTGAGCGGGAGTGGGGTCTCGATTTCACCCGGCGGGTGGGCTGGCGGGAATACGCCCAGATGCTGCTGGCCTCCAACGAGTTCACTTTCCGCGAGTGAAGACCGCGCAGTTCCTTGTCCGCCTGCCGGGGCGCTGCTTCCGGTACGAAAGTACTACGGCGGCCAGGGTGCAAAAAAATAGGGTTAAGTCTCTATTGCTCCAGAAGTTAGGCTTACTCTCCTCCTTTCGCACGACAAAAATAGACCTTGAAAAGACGGCAAGTTCCGGTACAGTAATAGGAGAGCAACCTTATATAGGAGATTCACACTGAAAAGCTCAAACTGCTTGCCCTCGCTTGCGCTGGCCCGGGTCTTGCTGGTCGACCACGATCTGACCTCCCGCCTGACCCTCCAGACGATTTTACGAGCGGGCGGCTACTGGGTAGAGGTAGCCGCCACTGCCGCGGAAGCCATTGAAAAATTGGACGAAGGCCGTTACGACCTGGTGCTGAGCGACCTGCATATGGAGTCGGACGGCGCCGGGCTGAAGGTGCTAGCCCACGCCCGGATGAAGGAGTACAAACCGGCTACCGCCGTGGTCCGGTCCGAACTCGAAGTGATGCCGGCCGGCCGGCCGGCCGAGGTCTTCGTCAAGACGGAAGGCGTTCCTGCTTTATTGGCCAAAGTCGCTGACCTGCTTGGAGATCGGGCTCTCCGTCGCGTCGCGCGGAGTCTCCGGTTGGCGGCCGTCTACCAAACGACGGTCTGACCCGAACCACGACCGGAAAGCCCGGCGACAGACACCGTTTTCGCTTAGCGAACATCGCAAAATCAACGAGTGGCGGCCCATTTTGCCAGCGCCGGCGGGTCGGGCGCTAGCAGCCTCTATCCCGCCACCACCTTGTTGCGCAAGACGCCGATCCCCTCGATCTCGACCTCCACGACATCGCCGGGCGACATCTTCTGTGTCGTCTGAGGTGTGCCCGTAAAGATCAGGTCGCCGGGCGTCAACGTGATGTAGCGGCTGATGAAGCTGACCATGGTGGGGCAGTCGAACAGCAGGTCCCTGGTATTCTCTTCCTGCACCACGCGCCCGTTCACCCGCGTCCGCAGCATCAGGTTAGCGTAATCGAGTCCCCGGGCGATGACTGGCCCGCACGGCGCGAAAGTGTCCGACCCCTTGGCCCGCCACCATTGCACGTCTTTGTTCTTGCCGTTCTGCCACTCCCGTTCGCTCACGTCGTTGCCGCAGGTGACGCCGAAGATCACGTCCCGCGCCTGCTCTACGCTGACGTCTTTAGCCCGCTTGCCGATCACCACCACCAGTTCCCCTTCGTAGTGGACGTTGGTGGAATCCTTCGGCAGCACGATAGGGTCTTCCGGGTGCTGGAGCGAGGTGAGCGGCTTGAGGAAGATCTCGGGGTTCTTAAATAGCGCCCGGCCGCCCATGTGGCTTTTGTAGTTGCCCGCCAGGCAGAGCACCTTCTGCGCCTCGCAGGGATACAGCAGCTTCACGTCGGACAGCTTCACGGTTCCGCCCGCGGGTTGGTGCGCGCCGAACAAGTCGCCGCGGATCGGTTGAATCAGGTCGCCACGGAGGATCCCAAAGCTGGCCGCGTTCCCGCGGCGGTAGCGGACATACTTGGTGACGGCGCCCTGCGCGGAAGCGGCGGCCGCCGCCAAGCCTCCCAGGGCGGTGAAGAATTTTCGGCGGTGCATGCCTTCTCCAACTTATACCCGGCTGACCACCGGAAAATCCGGCGGGCATTTCAGCCTGGACGGATCGGTCACTTCCACCCGGGGCGACATGTAGACGTAGATCAGGCCGCGCCGAGGATGGGCGCTCCGGTTCGGCTCGCTGCGATGCACGGTCAGGCAATGGTGCAGGACGCAAGAGCCGCGGCGCACCTCTACCGCACGCTCCGGCAGGGCGTTCACCGCCGGATGGTCCACCAGGCCGAGCGAATTCCCCTCCACTCCGGACGGGGCGTGCGGCAGCATTCCCAGCCGGTGCGACCCCGCGACGAATCGCACACAGCCGTTCTCCAGCGTGGTATCGTCCAACGCAATCCACGCGGTGATCATCTCGGCGGGCGCAAACGGCCAATAGGGCATGTCCTGGTGGGCCGGCACCGCCGTGCCGACCATCGCCGGCTTGGCGAAAAGCTGGCTGCCGTATAGCCGGACCGGACGTCCCAGAATCTCCTCCATCACGGAGACGATCTTCGGCTCGCGCGCGATCTCGAGAAAGTACGGATTGTAAATGTGCATCCGGAATGCGTTGCGCAGGCGCGGCGGGTCCGAACCCGGCTCGTGAATGACGTCGTGCGCCGGCATGTAATCCGCGCGGCCCTCCACGATCCGGTCCACTTCGTCGGAGATCGGGCGGATCTCGTCCTCGGAGAACAGATCTTCCAGGACCACGTATCCGTCTTCGGCAAACCGGGCGGCGGCAGTGGAAAGAGTTTGCGGTGACATCGTTTCTAGTATCCAACCGTGGCGCGCGAGGCGTCCGCGCCCCGTCCAATTTCCTGGACGCGCGCGTCAGGCCAGCAGCCGGTCGACGGCGGCGACGGTGATGGGGTGATACGTGGGCCGCGCCTGCCGGTAGATGCGGCGCGCGCGCTCCTTGCCGGCCGGCGTCTTGGCGAGCTCCTCGTAGATCGGTTTCACGTACTTGCGTCTGCCCTGGGACCGCAGGAACTGCTCCACCCGGGCGTCCGCCTCGCGGTAGCCATAGCGGATGGACATGCGGAGCCACTCGCAAAGGATTTCGCTGTTGCCGGTTTGCGTGAAGCGATAGGCCTCGTCAAGCTGTTTCATCTGGGCGGGCGTCAGCTTCGCGGGGAGCGATTGCAGGAAGTGCAGCCACTCCTGCGTGGTCCAGCGGGCCGTCGCTTCCGTTTCGGGCGGCCGGCCAGCGGCCCAGTTTCGGGCCTCCGTTTCCACGCGCGCCAGCGTCTCGGACTGCGGCTCGTAGGCGGACGCCGGCACGCCGGGCCGGTACAGCCATTCGTCCAGGGGAAACTCCGCCGCCGCTGCCGGCGCTTCGCGGAACAGCGTGGCGCGCAGATGGGCGACGAACGTCTCCGTGGTGATGCTTTGGAACGCGAACCTGGCGAAGTACTCGGCCAGAAAACGGTCGAAGCGCGCGCGGCCGAATCGGTTTTCGAGCGTCGCCAGCAGCAGGGCGCCCTTCTCGTACGGGACCTCGGTCACCGCGTCGTCCGGGTCGCGACCCGCCAAGTCGATGTGCAGCACCTGGTCCTTCTCGGGCAGCTCGGCCATTTCGCGCAGGAGGGACCGCTTGCCCAGCACCGCTTCCATGCGTGCCCGCTCCGGGCCATAGACTTCCTCGAGAATGCGCCGCTCCACGTAGGTGGTGAACCCCTCATTCAGCCAGAAGTCGCTCCAGGTGGCGTTCGTCACCAGGTTGCCGGACCAGGAGTGCGCCAGTTCATGCGCAATCAGCGAGACCAGGCTCTTGTCGCCCGCCAGCACCGTCGGCGTCGCGAACGTCACCATGGGGTTCTCCATACCGCCAAAGGGAAAGCTGGGCGGCAGCACCAGCACGTCGTACCGGTGCCAGCGATAGGGCCCGTACAGGCGCTCGGCGGCTGCCAGCATGGCCTCCATGTCCTCGAACTCGCGCGCCGCCGCGTCGATCACCGGCCGCTCGGCCCAGACGCCCGTGCGGGGACCCACGGCGCGGAACTCGGTGTCGCCCGCCGCCAGCGCGATGAGATAGGTCGGAATCCTGCCCGGCATGGAGAACTTGTAACCGGCCGACTTGTCCGGCTCCTTCCGCGCGCTCATGACCGGAACCAGGTCCGGGGGCGTGTGGACCCGCGCCGTGTAAGAAATCCGCACGCCGGGCGAGTCCTGGAGCGGGATCCAACTGCGCGCGTGAATTGCCTGCGATTGCGTGAACAGGAAGGGCCGTTTCCCGCCGGCGGTCTGCGCGGGATCCAGCCATTGCAGGGCGGTCGCTGCGGGCGAAGTGGCGTACGTCACGCGCACCCGGGTCGCACCGGGCGGGAGTTCAATCGTCAGCGGCGCGCCAAGAATGGGATCCGCCGCGCCCAGCTCGAACCGGGCCGGCTGATAGGCGCGTCCGTCCGCGGAAGTTTCGGCCGCGCGGATCTCGAGCGCCCGCGTGTCCAGTATCAGCGGCCCCTCCCCGGCGCGCTCCACCGTCAGCGTGGCGGCGCCGGTAAGGACGCGCCGTGTGAAGTCCAGTTCGCAGTCCAGATCGAGGTGCGTCACCCGCGCCACCGCCGGGTTCGCGTAAGAGTGAATATCCTTGGGAGGAGCCGCCATGGGATTAGGAGAACAGCAAACCGCCGCCAGGCCCAAGGCCGCGGCCAGCATCTCACGACAAAATGCCATGCCGTACCCAAATCTAGCATGCGCCCGCGTTATGCTTGGGCCGATGGCGGAACCCTTGCATCAACGTCTGGCCCGCGCCCGCTGCTACGACCTGGCGCACGACTACCATCCCGGCATGCCCCATCACCCGTCCCACCCGCCGTTTGCTTACTGCCCGCACAAGCTCCACGGCGATTACCTGCGCGGCGAGGTGAGCTCCGCCTCCGAGGTCTTTGTGCTCGGCGGCCACGTAGGCACCCACATCGACGCGCTCTGCCACTTCTCCCGCGGCGGCCTGCTGCACGGAGGCGTCGCCGCCGCCGACGTACAGTCGTTTACGCGGGGAGTGCGCCATCTCAGCATCGACACGGTCGGGCCGGTGTTCCGGCGCGGCGTGCTCGTCGACGTGGCCACGCACGCGGGGCGGGAGGTGCTGCCCATCGACTTCTCGATCGGACCCGAAACGCTGGCGGCGGCCGCCGCCGCTCAGTCGGTGGAGATCCGCGCCGGCGACGTGGTGTTGATTCGCACCGGTTGGGCGCGTCTCTGGACGGACCCCGCCGCCTACATCGCCGAGGTGCGGGGTCCCGGCATCAACGAGGCTGCGGCCCGCTGGTTGAGCGCCCGGGAAATCTTTGCCGGCGGCTCGGACACGATCGCGTTCGAGTTCGTTCCCAGCGACATGCCGGTGCACGCGCACTTCCTGGTGGAGAAAGGCATCCACATCATCGAGGCGCTCGACCTGGAGGCTCTGGCCGCGGACCGGGTCTATGAATTCACGTTTGTGGCGATTCCGCTGAAGATCGCGGGAGGAACAGGATCGCCCATTCGCGCGCTCGCTCTGGTAGAAGCCGCCTAGCTTGGACCGGGCGCGCCGTGCCGAGGGCCCAAACGCGGCGGAGGGAGCGCTTGCGGCCCATTGCCGTAGTCCAAGCAAAGCTAGCTGGCGAAACGGAACGAGTACAGATCCGCGTCCTTGAGCACGAAACGCAGGCGGACCGGCTTGCCGGCCAGGGCGCCGGTGTCCGGACCGCTTTTCCAGGCGTAGGTCTGGTCGATGTTGTCGCCCACCAGTTCCCGGGCTTCGGCCAGCGTAAACCCAGGCAGCGGCGTTCCCCCGGCGTCCTGAATCTCCACGCGGACCGCCCCCGGCGCGGAAGTCGAGTAGTTCAGTTCCAGCCGCCGCCCCGCAAAGCGCAAGGGCTTGGTGACCAGTTCGCCGCCCGCGTAGCCGGCGTACGCCGACGCGAAGCCGTCCAGCCGCAGGGTGTAGCGCCGCAAGTGGGCCGTGGGCTGCCCGTAGTTGCGATTGACGAAAAATGACATCTCCGTCTTGCCGGTTTGCAGCAGGTTGTGCGCCGGGTAATTCGACCTCGACACCCAATTCTCGAAACCCAGCCCGGGACGCAGGAACGCCTCGAGAAAAGTGCGGTCATAGCGGAGACCGCCGCGGGTCGTCATGAACACCGCGTCGGAACAATCCTTGAAGTAGCCGGGATCGACGTTCACCGCCTGCGCCTCGGCTTCCGTCAGCACTTGCCTTCCGGGCAGGAAGCGGGCGCAGATCGCCACGTACAGATGCGGAGCGCGGAAATACGGCGCCGTCTGATTCGTGTACAGGTGCTCGGGCGGAGCTTCGCCGAAGTTCATCTCCTCGCCGGGACTCCAGTTGCGGAAATCCTGGCTGACCGCGCGCGAGATCCAGCGCCATCGTTTGCCGCCGATGTCTTTGAAGACCCGGTAATAGCAGACGTACTGCTGCTCGTGCTCCGACCAGAAGCCCAGATTCTGCGAGTCGAACGCGTAGACCTTGGGCGAAGGCAGCAGCGGCCGGTCGCCCAGCTTCTTCCACCGCACCCCGTCGGGCGAGACGAATCCCCACAGTCCGGTTTTCAAAGTTCCGGCGAAAGCCTTGTAGCGCTCGGCGGGCGCGACGCCGGGCCGCGTGTCCAGAAACGGAGCGAAATTGTGCGAGAACGGCGGGTCGTGGGCATAGATGATGTTGTTGGTCCTGGCGCCGTAAGCCTCGAAGAAACGGAACTGCGGCCGGGTCCAGTGGCGGGCGTCACTCGATTCCGCCAGGCAGGTTACCTCAGCGCCGCGCCCGTCCTCGCCGGCGTTGGGCACGCCGCGGTAGTACATCCGATACCGGCCGCCGTCGTCGATGAGCGTGGTGTAGCCGCAGAAGCGCCCCTCCCACGGCTGGTCGAAGTGCATCACCGTGCCCGCATCCACGGGGGTCGCGAGGCGCAAGGTCGCATTCTGCATGCGGGCGATCAGGAAGTGATCGGCGAACAGCTCGCGCCGGCTGCCGATTTCGATCACCCCGGCATCGGACGCTCTGGCTTGGACAGCGAGCGTCGCAGCGCCCACCGTTCTGGCAAAGTCTCTGCGGTTCATGGGCTTCTCTTTCTTCCGGCTCGTTCCGCGGCGCGCCGCCCGGCGGGACGCAGGCCGGCCGGGGAGCGGATCCGGGCAACCAGAGGTTTGCTCCGTGCATTCACTATCGCATAGGCGCCCGGCGAAGCGGCGCGCCTTGTCCAGCCCGTCGGACGGTCCTGCTACGCTGGAAGTGAATGCGAAGCGAATGAAACGCCGAACCGCCCTTGGATTCGCAGCGGCGGCCGCCGCCGGAGTGAGCGGCGTGGCGGCAGTGCTCTACCAACAGGCCCCGTCTTTCTGGAAACAATACTTCGCCGAAATGTCGCGTTCCGTTCTTCCTCCCCCGCACCGTCCGGACCCCCGCCGCTGGCCCGGCCGTGGTCTGTTCGGCGCGTGGCTAGGCCACTCCAGCGTGTTGCTGAAGGTGGATGGCTTCACCATCCTCACCGATCCGGTGTTCAGCGAACGGGTGGGAATCGACCTGGGAGTCGCGACGGTGGGGCTCAAGCGCTTGGTCGCGCCAGCGCTCCCCCTGGAAGCGCTGCCCCAGGTCGACCTGATCGTGCTCTCACACGCCCACTTCGACCACTTCGACACGCCGACCTTGCGCCTTTTGGCAAGCGCCCGCACGTCGGTGGTGACCGCCCCGCAGACCAGCGACCTGTTGCGGGTTCCGCGCTATCGCCACGTGCGGGAGCTGGCCTGGGGCGAGCGCGCGCAGATTGGCCCGGCTTCCGTGCGGGCCCTCGAGGTGAACCATTGGGGCGCGCGCATGCGCGCCGATACCTATCGCGGGTACAACGGATACGCCATCGAACTGCACGGCAAGCGCATCCTGTTTGCCGGCGACACTGCTCTGACGGAGGCGTTCCGTTCCGTCAAGTCCTCCCGCCCCTTTGACCTCGCCATCGTGCCCATTGGCGCGTACAACCCCTGGCGGCGCTATCACTGCACCCCGGAGGAGGCCTGGCACATGGGAGAAGCGGCGGGCGCGGAGCGGTTTCTGCCGGTGCACCACCAGACTTTCCAACTGAGCCGGGAGCCGTACACGGAACCGATCGAGCGCTTCTACGCCGCGGCGGGCCCGCGGCCGGAGCGGGTCCTGTTGGGAGAAATCGGCCGGGAATTCCACCTCTAGCCCCGGCCGGCGCGCCGGCTACCGTTTCGCCCGCTCCCAGTCCTCCGCCGCCAGGCCATTCAGGTCCCACATCACCTTTCCGTCCTTGAGCGTCAGTTCCGCCACCAGTCTGCGATCCCCGCGCAACCGAAGGCCGCGCGAGTCGACGAACCCGAAGTGGCCCTTCTCCAGGCGCAGCACGGCAACGTCCGCCACGGCCCCGGGAGTGAGATGGCCGAACTGTTCGCGGCGGATTTCACGCGCCGGACGCCAGGTGGCGCGGGCGACGACCTCCTCCACGCTCATGCCGAGGTTCAGAAACTTGGACATCACGTTGGTCAGATCCTTCATGCCGGCGTTCATGCTGTCCACGTGCAGGTCGGTGGAGATGGAATCGGGCAGAAACCCCTGGCGCACGGCGGGCGCCGCCTGGTGGAACGAAAAACTGCCCGCGCCGTGCCCCACATCGAAAATCACCCCGCGTTCGCGGGCCGCGAACAGGTAGGGCAGCAGTTTGCCTTGGTCGTCGAGCATGGGCACCGCGCTGAGGTAGGCGTGCGTGTAGATGTCGCCCGGGCGCAGGCGTTGGAGCACCAGTTCCTGAAACGGCCGCTCCGGGCGGAACGTGGCGAAGTCCACCATGATGGGCAGCCCGGCGAGTTTGCCCGCCTCCAGCGCCCGGTCCACGGCGATCCATTCCGGACCGTGGTAATGGGCGACCTTAATGCCCACCACCACGTCGCGGTAGCGTTTCGCCATCTCCGCCGCCGGCCCGGGTTCCATGTCGGAAACATCCTGCTCGACGGTCATGCGGCCGCCCATGCCGCGGCCGACGATGTTGATCCACGCGAGCACCCGCGTCTTGGCGCGGTCGATCACCAGTTCCTTGAACTCCGGAAAGCCGCGCCACCCGACGCTGCCCGCGTCGGCCACCGTGGTAACGCCGCTGCGGAAGGTGAATCCGTCCGGCCGCACGCTGAACTCGCCGGTGTATTGCGGCGCCATGGTGGCGGCGCTGACATGCACGTGGATGTCGACCAGGCCCGGAGTCACATACAGCCCGGTCACGTCGATGACGCGCCGGGCGCCTGCCGCCGGCAGGTTCTGTCCGACGGCGGCGATCTTGCCGCCGCGAATCGCCACGTCGTGGATGCCGTTGATGCGGTTCCTGGCGTCCAGCACATGCCCGCCCTTCAGGACGAGGTCATAGGATTCCTGCGCCGTCAGAGCGGCGGCCGCCACGAGGAGGAGCCACGGTTGCACACTTCGTATCGTACAGTGGCCGCGAGGCGAATTCCCGGCCGGCCCGCGGGAAGGTGATAGGATGGCGGGTCTATGCCCACGGGAGCTGAACTGTTTGTCCAAACCCTGCGGACGCTCGGCATTCATGACATCTATACCTTGGTCGGCGATCATCTGAACGATGTGCTGCCGGTGGCGGTGCGCGAAGGATTGCGCATCATCGATATGCGGCACGAATCCGGCTGCACGCACGCCGCGGACGCCGCGGCGCGCATTACCCGGCGGCCGGCGCTGTCGCTGGTCACCGGCGGTCCGGGGCATACCAACTCGCTCACCGGGATCGCTACCGCGCAACTGGCCGCCAGCCCGCTGATCGCCGTTTCCGGCAGCCGCGGATCGCTGGTGGGCGACCGCGGGGCATTTCAGGACATCGTGCAGGTGGGGATGGCCGCCCCGGTGTGCAAGTACGCCGCGGAGGTGCCCGCCGCCTCGCAAATCCCGTTCTATCTGGCCCGCGCGTACCAGGAGGCCAGCTCGGGCCGCAAGGGAGCGGCGCACCTGTCGATTCCGGTGGACGTCTTTGGGGCGCACACCGAGACCGTGGCGCCCGCGCCCCAAGTACTGCCCGACCCGGTTTGCCCGCCGGACGCGAAGGCCGTCGGCGACGCCATCGCGCTGCTGCGCCGGGCGGAACGGCCCATCGTCCTGGCTGGCAGCGGAGTCTGGTGGGGCGGCGCCCGAGAAGAACTGCTCGCGTTTATCGAAACCACCAACCTGCCGCTCTACACCATCACCATGGGGCGCGGCGTGGCGCCCGATACACATCCCCTCTGCTTTGGCTATGGCGATCCGGCGCTCAACCAAGCGGTACAGACATCGTTCAAGGAAGCCGACGTGATGCTGGTCTTGGGAAAACGGGTGGACTATCGTCTGGCCCTCGGCGGACCGCGGCTGTTTTCGCCGCAGACCAAATTCATCCAGGTGGACATTCATGGCCCGGAACTCGGGCTGAACCGCAAGCTGGAAGTCGGCATCTGCGCGGACGTGAAAGCCACGCTGCGGGCGCTCGCGGCCGAAGCAGGGGGAGCAGCCTGGGCTCCCAAGCCCTGGCTGGAGCGCCTCCGGGGACTGAAACGTCAATGGGAAGAGGCCGTGGCGGCGGAAGCCCGGACGGAGTCCGCGCCGCTGCATCCCGCCGCCTTCTACGCCGAGTTCCACCAACACCTGCCGGACGACCTGACCTACGTCTGGGATGGCGGCGACTTCGTCCACTGGGGCCGGGTGATGACGCCGGCGCTCCACCCCGGACGTTGGTTGCGTCTGGGACCGCTCGGGACCATCGGCTCGGCGCTGCCGAATTGCGTGGCCACCAAGCTCCACTTCCCGGACCGGCCCGTGGTGATGCTCACCGGCGACGGGTCGCTTGGCTTCTACCTGGCGGAACTGGACACCCTGGTCCGCCACCGTCTGCCGGTGGTCATCGTGGTGGGCAACGATGCCGGCTGGGGCGTCGAGCGCGAATTGCAGGGGGGGCAGGACACCGTCGCTTGTGAGTTGCGCCGCAGCCGCTACGACTTGGTCATGCAGGGATTGGGCGGCGGCGGCGAAACCATCGACACGCTCGACCAGATTGGCCCCGCAGTCCGCCGCGCCTTCGCCGCGGGCGTGCCCTACCTGCTGAACGTCAACATCCGGGGCGTGCGCTCGCCGTTCACCCAGTGGCAAGTAGCCGTCAAGAAGAAGTGAGCGTCTCCGCCGTGCAGGTCTTACCTCGGCTTTGCCCCGCTTCTCCCGCACACGCGGCTTGCCTACAGTATCTTTTGTGAAACGATTTGGCTCCCTCATTCGCGTCCGGCCGGAACGGCTGGAGGAATACAAAGCCTGTCACGTGGCGGTCTGGCCCGAGGTGCTCGACCTGATGCGCCGCTGCCACATGCGCAATTTCTCGATCTACCACAAAGACGGGTTTCTGTTCAGCTATTACGAATACACGGGCGAGGACCACGCGGCCGATATGGCCCGCCTGGCGGCCGACCCGAAGAACCAGGAATGGTGGGCCTACGTGATGCCCATGCAGGCGCCGCTCGAAACCCGCCAGCCGGGCGAGTGGTGGGCGTCGATGGAAGAGGTATTCCACATGGACTGAGGGCGCGGACCGCCTCAGAAGTGGAGCCGCAGGTCCGCGAAGCGCTCCACTTGGAGCAGGCGGCCCGGGCCGTTGCGCAATTCCGTGCGCTCCAGCGCCCAGGTGTTGGCGTGCGGCACGAAGACCGCGTTCAAACCCGCCTCCAGCGCGGGGTTGATGTCCGACTTCGGACTGTTGCCGATCATCCAGGCGTCGCCGGGAGCGCAGCCCAACTCGGCCACCAGCCGCTGGTAAGCTTCGCAGTCCTTTTCCTTTACGATCGCGGTGTGGCCGAAGTAGATCCCCAGCCCCGAGCGGTCGATCTTCAGCTTCTGTTCTTCCGGGTGGCCTTTGGTGCACAGCACCAGGTCATGACGCCTCACCAGGTAGGCAAGCGTCTCTTCCACGCCTTCGATCAGATCCACCGGCGCCTCCAGAATCCGCGCGGCGAAACCCATGACGGTGTCGAGATCGCTGCCGCGGACCTCCCGCGCGCACAGCCGCTGGTAGCACTGCTGAAGGTTGCGTCCGAAGTTCAGGGAGCCGTAGCCATGCACCCGGGCGTTGGCGATTTCGATTTCGTCCAGCACCGCGCGCACGCCCGCGGGGAGCAGCGTGGGATGGGCGAGGAAGGCGGCAAACTCCTCGAACGCCCGTTCAAAGTAGATATTGTTCTCCCACAAGGTATCGTCGGCATCGATCAGCAGGTGTTGGCGCTTCATCGGGAATCCAGGGGGGCGAGGCGGAACGGGATGTCGACCACGACGTCGAGCTCCACCGGCCGGCCTTCGCGCAGGGCGGGATGAAACTCCCACTTGGAGAAAGCGGCCACGGCGCTGCGATCCAGCCGTTCATCCACGCCGCGCAGCACACTGACGAAGGCGACGGCGCCGTCGGCGCGGATGACGGCGGAAAGGCGGACGCTGCCCTCGACGCGCTCTTCGATGGCGGAGGCTGCGTATACGGGGTCGACTTTGTGGCGCGGGAACGGGGCGACCAGGCCCGGCCGCCCCGGGTCCTCACGCTCGGCGAACCACAACAGCCAGCTCCCGGAATGACTGGTGATGCTGGGCGCCTGAATCGCCAAGGTATAGACCGCCCGGCCACGGAACTGCGGGGCCGGGGCCGCCGACACCCGGGTTGCGGGTGGCGCGCCGCCCGGCGCGGCGATGCCCGGAGGCCGCTCGACGCTGAGATTCCGGGCAATGGTGCGCAGGTTTTCGGGCGAGGTAGGCGCCGTCGGGATCGCGGCCAGCGGCAGGCGCCCGCCGGCAGCGGAAGGGGCCGGGCGTAGATCACGGATCATCAGGCCCGGCGCGATCACCCGTGCGGACAACACCCGGTCTCCGTCGCCCCCCTCCCGAGAAACCGCCTCGCCCGCCGAGAAATTCGCCGGACGCGACCCTTCCGGCAAGCGGGGCGCGCCGTCCGGGTTCAGCCCGACGACCACCGCCGAGAGATCCGCTTCTCCAGCGGGCAATTCCGGGGCGCCGGCAGGCAAGGAAAGGACGTCGCCGCCAGAGCCGCCGGCGCGCGAGGGCGGCGGCGTGAACGCGCGTCCACGGATGGCGACGGTGGCGGCGGGAAGCCCTGGCCCTTGGCCAGGCAGCGGCGCCATCGGCACTTCCGGCGCCGCGCCCAAGTCCAAAGCACCCGCGGGAGCGCTGGCGGCGCCGCCTGGCCTCGGCGGAGGCGTAAAGGCGCGTCCGCGCAGAGGCGCCATCGGAGAGGGTATCCCTTCTCCAAGGCGGTTGTCCGCCACCAGTGCTGGGGCGGCAGGCAAGGTCAGGCGGGACTCCGCCACGAGCCGGCTGGGCGGAGCGGCAAAGCCGCGTCCCCGCAGGCGCGCCCCGCCGGTGAACAACGGCCTGGCGTCTTCTAGCCTTGCGCGCACGTCGGGCGCGTTCTCCAAGCGCAACCGGTCGGGCGCGGCCGGCCGCCGCGAAGCGGGAGCCTCGAAGCGCCGCCCTCGCGGCCGGACAGGTTCGCCGGGAGCCGGCGAGGGAGGCAGCACGGACGCGGGAACGGCAGGCGGCTCGGGCAGCACCAGCGGTTCGCGCGGCGCGGGCGAAGCGGGCGGAGGCGGCACAAACAACTTGGTTTGTTCTTGTTTCGGCGGATCCACCCGCGGCATTTCGAAAGCCAGCAGGTTCGGCGCTTTGAGCTCCGTCTTCTGCTCGAGTTCGGGCGCGGGCAACCAGGTCATCTGCCGCGCGACAGGCGCGTCTTTCGCGCGCGCCACCACCGTCTGGCGGTCCTGCTTCGTCTCGATTCGTGGCGGCCGCCGCGACCCTGTGCTTTCCGCCGGCGACACCTCGGGCAGCTTCTCCCCCAACCGGTACCAGACGAGTTTGCGCTCCTGGGCCTTGAACACGGTTTCCAACACGCCGGCCGGCTTGCGGACCGAGCCGCCGGACGGCGGGCCGGCGACCGCCAGCAGAAAGACCGCGGCGTGCCCGGCGGCCGAGAGAAGCAAGGGGCCTGGACGCGGCCCCCGCGAAGCCGGCAGAGTTCGGAAACCGGGCCGCTCCGCAGCGTCGCCGCCCACGGTCTACAATTCCGGCGCGCGCTGGCCATGTCCGTTGAGCGGAGCCAGCCGCTTCATCCGCTCGGTTTCCCGCAGGCGCGGGATGTACCGGGCCAGGTACTCGGTGACCTGCTTGAGCCGCGACGATTCCGAACGGTCGTGCAGCAGCACTTGCAGGAAATTCAGGTCAGGCAGTCCAAAGGCGAGTTGGAAACTCAACTGGGGGTCGGACAATTGCGCCTCGCCGTATGGGCGCGGCAAGCCCAGTTCGTGCAGCCGGCGGTACTCCTCCAGCGCGCGCAACCGCGCCTCCGGAGGCGCCGGCGCGGCGTCTTCGTCGTCGTAGAATTCCACCTCGGCGCGCAGGAAGGAACGCTGCGTGTCGAGCTGGAGCACCTGGAAGCGGCGGACGCCCACCACCAGAATGTCCAGACGCCCGTCGTCGTACCGCTTCAGCACCTCGCTCACCCGCACCGAGCAGCCGGCGTTGAGAATGCCGTCCTCGGTGGCTTGCACGATGCCGAATTCCGTGCCATTTTCGAGGGCCTCGCCGATCATTTCCTTGTAGCGGTCCTCGAAAATGTGGAGCGGCATGGGGGTGCGCGGGAACACGACCACCGACAGAGGGAACAAGGGCAACAGAACCCGCGCCATCGTACTACCATTATGCATCGCGGGCGCACCGCGCTCTTCCCGACCATGCGCGAAAGCGGTCGCAATCTTCATCGAACTCACGCAGGGCGCCCAAAAGGATGCCGCTGGGGAGTACGCCAGCGCGACCTTAGGGCGTATTTCTGCTTTCCCCCAAGACCTATAACCCGATATACTAAAGGCGTTTTCAAACCAAGGAGATCCGAAGATGAAAGCGGCGATCCTCCCCCTCGTCGCGCTCAGCGGATGGTTGTGTGCCGCCGAACGCACTTCGCCCGAAACTCCGGGCATCCCTCCCAAGCCCAGCCGGGCCGAGTACGATGCGACAGGATTCACCGAGTCGCTGGCGGTCGGCGCCTCGCTGTTGACGCCCGCCCAAGTACGAGCCCTGTTTGGCCCTGGGATGGACCGGGTGTACATGGTGGTGGAGGTGGGTTGCTATTCGAAGGACCGGACGCCTTTCGCGGTCCGGCAGGCGGATTTCGCGCTGCGCCCGCCCAAGTCGCCGGCGCGGGTCACGCCGGAAGCGCCGGCGGAGGTGGCGCGCAAGAATGGTCCGGCGGCCGCCCGCGTGGTGGCCGCCGCGCTGCCGGAGGTACGCACCACGCGCGCGGTGGCCGGGTACCTGTTCTTTCCCGCGGGCGCCGTGCCGTCGTCCGCCATCGAACTGGACTATCAAGGAAACGGAACGTGGTTGACGCTCCCCCTGCGGTGAATCGCGTCCGCCCGCGGTGATAGGATGGGGGAGTTGGGAGGCTGGCGCGCACGTGCCCTACCTACAAAACCGGTACGAAGAGAACTTCATCACCACGACCGTAGACCATGTGTTTAACTGGGCCCGCAAGTCGTCGGTGTGGCCGCTCACTTTTGGCTTGGCCTGTTGCGCAATCGAGATGATCGCCTCGACGGCGTCGCGTTTCGATATCGCGCGCTTCGGCGCGGAGGTCTTCCGTCCCAGCCCGCGGCAATCCGATTTGATGATCGTGGCCGGCACCGTGACGTTGAAAATGGCGCCGGTGCTCAAGCGGATCTGGGATCAGATGCCGGAGCCGAAATGGTGTCTGTCGATGGGAGCCTGTTCGAGCGTGGGGGGTCCCTTCAACACTTACGCCGTCTTGCAAGGCGTGGACCGGATCGTGCCGGTAGACGTCTACGTGACGGGCTGTCCGCCGCGGCCGGAGAACCTGTTCTACGGGCTGCTGAAACTCCAGGACAAGATCGACCGCATGACAACGCTGCGCAAGCGGCCGACCGAGGTGCGGCTGGACGAGTCGATGCTGGACGAGTTTAAGAAGCAGATTATGATCTCCCAGACGAAGAATCCGGCGGGAGACGCGCTGGTCACCCTGTCCTAACCTTGATTGCGCGCAACGGCGGCGGCTATTACCGCTCTACTCTCCTGGACTCGCTTTCCTGGCTCGATCATGGGTTCGGCACCCGTCAGCAGTCCCTGGCGGCTGTTCGCCCGCTGGCGCAACTCAAACAAATCCATTCCCCCTCTACGATCGAAGCCGGGAGCCATCCTGGCGTGCTGGGTGAGGCTGACGGACTGCTCACTGGGGAAGCGGGTTTGTTTTTGGGCGTCAAGACGGCCGATTGCCTACCGTTGCTGTTGGTGGACCCGGACGCGCGGGCCATCGCCGCCGTGCACGCCGGGTGGCGCGGAACCGTCGCGGGCATCGCCCGGCGCGCCGTCGAGCACCTGGAACGGCGTTTCGGATCGAAGCCGAGCCGTTTGCTGGCGGCGATCGGGCCGGGCATCGGCCCGTGCTGTTTCGAAGTGGGCCCCGAGGTGGCGGCGCAATTTCGGGACTTGTTCCCGGATTGTGCCGGCCTGGATCGCCGGACACAACTTGATCTGGTGGAGGCCAATTTGCGGATGCTGGAACAGGCAGGCGTTCCGCGCGCGCAGGTCGATGCGGGGCGCCTCTGCACCTGCTGCCAGCCTGGGGAGTTTCATTCCTACCGGCGGGATGGTCAGCGAGCCGGGCGGATGTTCTCGGTCATCGCCATCAGAGACACGAAAGGCGCGGGAGCGATTCCCGCGCCTTCGCCAAAAGCCTGAAGGATGGGTCGCGCGGCGTTACGCCGCATCCGCGAGGACAGCGTCAAAGCTTTCCTGGGCTTCGAACTCGTGGCGGTCGGCCGCTTCCTGGCACTTGATGCAGAAGGAAGTCCACGGCACTGCCGCCAACCGCTTGGGACTGATCTCCTCCTCGCAGTGGAGACAGGTGCCATACGACCCTTCTTCAATTCGCGCCAGCGCCACCCGGATGCTGCGCAGCAGATGCGACTCGCGGTCTAGATTTCGAATGGCCAGCTCGCGTTCCCCCGCGAGCTGCACTTCATCCAGGGCGTCCGCCGCCTTCTCGATGGCGATGTCTTCGCGATTCCGCAATGCCTGCACTACATCCGCCCGCTTGGCTTCCAGCAAGGTCTTGTATTTGTTGAGTTCGGTCTTGGTCATGGCTTTCAGGCTCCTTCGATTACGTCGTCTTATCGTCTTTCTGTGTCCGAAACATAATGGACGGAAGATCTTCAGAAAAAGTTCCAAAAAATCTGAGTCTCTTGTGCTCAGATCGCACGCGACCCCGCATAAACCGCAAACATGGTTAGCAACTTGCTTGCCGCAACTTCGATATACGTGGGAACCGGAAACCGGGTTACCCGACTCGTGGGCCTCGAAAGAAGAACGTCCAGCAGGGGGCTGCTATTGCACGAGACGGTATTGTATCGATCCCTTCGGCCGTATGCAATACTAAAGTGCATCTTGCCGCGGATTGTTCTCTCGTGATCCGGTTCTTCTCGTCGCCTTGCCCCTGGGTTCTGCTGTTCCTCATGGGCGGGTGCCTGCTGGTTCCGTGGGCAGGCTTCCAGAACGATGAGGCGCTGTTCGCCAGCGGCATCTACGACCGGGTGGGGATCGCAGGAACGGTGCGGGTGTTTCATCGCGACCTTTCCCTGATGCTGATGTCGTATTTGGGAGCGCTGAAGTCGTGGCTGTATGCTCCGTATTTACAAGTGTTTCCGGTCAGCGTGTGGTCGGTGCGGCTGCCGGTGGTGGTCTGTGGAGCGGCCACACTGTGGCTGCTCCATCGCCTGTTGAGGCGCGTCTCCGGACCGCTGGCTGCGGCGTTCTGCGGAGCGCTGCTGGCGACTGACCCCTCGTTCCTGGCGACGACAACATTCGACTGGGGCCCTGTGGCCTTACAGCATCTGCTTGGTATAGCTGGACTTACGGCCTTGGTGGTATTCGCCCAACAACAGCGGGACCGATACCTGGCGGCTGGGTTCGCGGCGCTCGGACTGGGCCTTTGGGATAAGGCCTTGTTCGCCTGGTTTTTCTCGGGTGCCGGACTTGCCACGCTGCTCCTTTTCCCCCGCCGCGTCTGGGCGTTGCTGACGCCTCGGCGGGCCGTGATCGCCTGCGCGTCCCTCTTTATCGGCTCTTTTCCGCTGTGGCTGTATAACTTTCAGCAACCTTGGGCCACATTTCGCGGCAACGCCGGCTTCTCATTCGAACACCTGCCGGGCAAGGTGCTGGTTCTCCGGGCCACCCTGGATGGCTCGTCCCTGTTTGGGTACATTCCCCGCGAAACGCCCGACCCCGGGCAACGCCGGCCTCCGGAGGGGGCGCTGGAGCGCGCCTCCGTTTGGCTGGACGAGGTCACAGGCAGCCAGCGCACGACCTGGACCGCCGCGGCGCTCGCCGTCGCGCTGCTGTTGACGCCCTGGCTGTTGTTCACCCCGTCTCGGGGGTTAGCGCTGTGGGCCGTTTTGGCCTGTCTGATCGCGTGGATCCAAATGGCTGCCACGAACGGGGCGGGGGCTTCCGCGCACCATTGCGTCCTGCTGTGGCCTTTGCCCCAGATCCTGCTGGCGGCCGCCCTGGTGGAGATCGCGCGTTTAGGGCGGCCGGGATTCGTCGGCGCCCTCCTGCTGGCGGCCTCCCTGTTCACCATGAACACGCTGGTGACCAACCGGCATCTGGCGCTGCTGATTCAAAACGGCCCTACCGCGATCTGGAGCGATGCGCTGCTCCGCCTGCCAGAGCAACTTGCGCGCCTCCCCGCCGCCGAAATCTACGTCAATGACTGGGGGTTCCTGGATTCGCTGCGTCTCACCAGTCGGGGCCGCCTCCCGCTGCGCCTGGGCAGCGACCCGCTGGCGAAGCCGGCACTCTCCCCCGAGGATCGCCGGGAGGTGGTCGCCCGCCTGCGGCCGGATGTGTGGTTCGTCAGTTTCACCGACGGTAACGAGGCGTTCGCGGGCGTAAACCAGAGGATGCGCGAGGTCGCCGGAGAAGCCGGTTTCCAGCGCCGGACGGAGACCGTGATTCACGACCGTCACGGCCGCCCGCTAATTGAGGTGTTCCGCTACCTGCGGCCGGATTGAGTCGGGGGTGGCTTCAGGCCGGGACCACCCGCTCCTTGGCGGCGTCCCATTTCATGTACCGCCGCTGCCGGAACGCCTGCACCCCCATCTCGCACGCCACCACGCCGTAGTATCCCAGGTTACAGTCGCACTTGAGCGGTTCGTTGTTCCGGATCGCGTTCTGGAGATTACGGTGGTGCAGTTCCACCGATTCGGCCCCCGTCTTGTGGAACCAGATCTCCTTGCCGTCCTGCTCGAAGGGGCGTTGCGGACGAATGACGAAACCGGTGCGGGTGAACTCCAGCGTCGCCTTGTGCCCGCGCAACACGTGATCCACGGGCGTGTCGTTCGCCATCGAAGACACCAGCAGCACGTCCGGCCCGCCGGGGTAGGACAGGATCACGTTAAACGTGTCCGGAATCTCCGCCGTCGAGCTCGTGAACTCGTACTTGCCGCCCATCCCCACACCCCACTCGGGAAAGGTCAGGGCAAGCGACTTGATGATGCGGGTTACCCGGTGGACAAACAGGTCGCTGGCGATGCCTGAGGAGTAGTCCCAATACCGCCGCCAGGAAAAGAAGCGGTCGCGGTCGAAGGGACGCTTGGGCGCGGATCCCAGGAACGCGTTCCAGTCCAGGTTCTCGCCTGGCTTGACGTCGTCGTCTTCCGGATACTTCCAGAAGTCGTCCACATAATTGCGTGAATAGTCGATCTGCGCCACTACTACCTTGCCGAGCGCGCCCGATCGCACGTACTGATTGGCGGCCTCATAGGAATCGTCGGACATGCCTTGCACGCCGACCTGCATTTTGACGCCGGTGGCCTTGATCTTCGGCGGCACCTGGCGAGCCTGGTCGGCGCGTTGCGTCATGGGCTTCTCGCAATAGATGTGCTTACGGGCGTCGGCCGCGTCCATGATCATCTGGAAGTGCCAGTGCTCCGGCGTGGCGATCAGCACGTAGTCGATATCTTTCTGCTCGAGCAGCGACCGGTAGTCCTTGAACGGCTTGCCGCCCGTGAGCTGCGCCGCCGCATCCAGACGCTTCTGGTACACGTCGCAGACGGCGCCAAACTCGATGTTGTCCGTCTCGCGGTTCCGCAGCAGCGTCTGCATGTGGTGGGTGGCCATCCCGCCGCAGCCGATCACTCCGATGCGCAGCCGGTTGTTCGCTCCCAGGATCCTCGCATACGCGCCGGCCGTGAGGGCGCCGGCGGCCATCATTTCCCGTCTCGTCAGGCTCATAAGCAATCGCAGTCTGATTACATCACAACCAGCCGCCTTCCCGCGCGGCCCGGCGCAGTTCCCACCTCACCCCACCCGGGCCGGCCGCGATCCGCGCCGCGGGATTCACGCCATAATCGACGCATGGCCACCTTTGGTCTTCTCGACTACGAACAGGCGAGTCCGGAAGTGCGGGCCGTCTACGACGACATCATGGCGGTCCGGGGCACGGACTTTGTCGGCAATTTCTGGAAGGCGCTGGCGCACGACCCGGCGGCGCTCCGCCGCACCTGGGAGGCGGTGAAGGACGTGATGCGCCCCGGCGCGCTGGACCCGCTGACCAAGGAACTGCTCTACCTCGCGGTGAGCGCGACCAACCAGTGCGGCTACTGCATCGCCTCGCACACGGCCGCCGCGCGCAAAGCAGGGATGACCGAAGCCATGTTCGCGGAAGTGATGGCCGTGGTCGGCATGGCCAATGCAACCAACCGCCTGGCCGCCGGCTATCAGGTCGAGATCGACGAGCGCTTCCGGAACCAGCCTTAAACGGCGTTACGGGCGGGGCGGGCGCGTCTCCAGCGCGAGCACCCGGTCTTCCCGCGCGGCAAGCCGGGTGGGAAACGCCGCCGCGGGGGACGCCCCGACCGAGATGCGCGCCGCCACGCTCGTGGCGTAGCCGTGGAACGCGCGCAGCAATTTCGTCTGTGCGTCGCGAATGGCTTCCACCAGTTCCTCGCGCAACGCAAGCATCTCGCCGCGCAACTCATCGCGAAGCGAACTCATCTCCCCGCCCCGTTGCTCCTCCCAGGGAGTTCATCTCGCCCCGGAGACGCTTTACGCAAGGCGCGGCGGCCTGGCAGTTTCTGTTCGCGGTGCTCCCGCCTACGTTTGCGTTCGCGTGGCTGGCCCTGTACTGGCTCCCCAGCCGGTGGCGCCTCCCGCGGGGGACGCGGCACACCGCCGCCGTGCGGTTCGGCTTGTTCGGCGGATAGACCTTCACGTCACGCTGCGGGGAGATCCCACTCGGATTTCCACACGACGCGCGACCTGGTGCGGTAGGCCTGGTTGCCCAGAAAGCACGCCATAGCCGAGTAGTAGCCTTCTTCCTCATTGGCGACCGGCTTCCTGCGGTCGCGGATGCAGTCCAGCCAGTCGCGCAGAATGACCTCGGCGTTGGCGCTCTTGGCGGGTACGGTAGCGGGCGGTTCCTTGCTGAACTTGTCGTTCGGCGTATAGACGTAGCCGACGTCGCGCACGTAGCGTTCCGCCCACAACGTGCCGCCCGTGCCGCGCAGTTCCACTCCCGCCGAGGTCTTGACGCCCGGACACGTCAGACACTCGGCCACGAACGACAGGGTGATCTCCTGGGGATACTCGATCAGGACGGCAATGACGTCCGGGGTGTCGCGGCCGTCCTTGTAAAAGTAAGTGCCGCCTGCCGCCACCGCCGCCGCGGGCCGCCGCAGCGACAGCCAATGGTGGGCGGAATCGATGACGTGAATGCCGATACCCATGATCATGCCGCCATCGTAGTGCAGCCATTTGTAGGGGCTGAAATAGACGTCGGGGTTCCAGGCGATCTTGGGGCCCGGGCCCAGCCAGCGGTCCCAGTCCAGGCCGTCAGGTTTGCGTTCGAAGCCCGGCGGCGGCGGCTTGACGTAACCCGTATTGGAGGTGTACCAGGTGCGCGCGAGGCCGACCTTGCCAATCACGCCCGTGTCGATGTACTTCTGCTTGGCTTCGACAAAGTGGGGCAGGCCGCGGCCCTGCATGCCCACCTGCACCACCCTTTTGTTCGCGCGCGCCGCCTTTACGATGGCGATGCCGTCCTTGGGATAGTGCACCATCGGCTTCTCTACGTAAACATCCTTGCCGGCGTTCAGCGCGTCGACCGTCATTTTGGCGTGCCAGTGGTCGGGTGAGGCGACAATCACCGCGTCCACGTCCTTGCGCTCCACCAACTGGCGGTAGTCCAGGTACTGTTCGACGTTGCCCCCGGCGATCTCGGCGGCCTGCGCCCGGCGGACGTCGTAGACATCGCAAACGCCCACCAGTTCCACCTGCGCTCCCCCCACGGTTTTCAACGTCTTCATCAGCCATTGGCCGCGAGGCCCGGTGCCAACCACACCGACGCGCAAGCGGCCGTTGGCGCCCGCCACGCGTTGCAGGGAAGCGGCCGTAGAGGCCGCTGCGGAAGCTTGCAAGAAAGTCCTTCGGGAGGTTTCCATAAAATGCGTCCTTTAATTTTCTCTTCCGGCCACCCATAGGATGGCGTTGTGCACGAGCCGGCGAAAACCGGGGTCGCCGTACGCCCCGGGCCCATGTCCCAACTGAATCGCGACCACGCGCGAGCGGGTCCAAGGCCCGATCCATACGACCGGTTTGTCGGCGTTCGGATTGTCGGTTTCCATCAACACGCGCGATCGCGGCGAAATCCACATGCCCTTGTAGGCTTCATCGTCCAACCGCAGCGCGCCCACGTCCTTCACCACCGGGTGGTCCGCCACCGGTTTGGCGGTCAGGATCTCGGGCGCCTTGGCGACCGAACCGGCCAGGTTCCCTTCCGGCGCCATCAGAAAGCGCCCGCCCACCACCTCCCGATACCAGAACTCCCACTGCCAGGCGGTGGCCAGGGCGTGGTGCAGCACGACCAACCCGCCGCCGTCCTCCAGGTACGCGCGGAGCGCCGACATCTCCCTGGCGGAGAGCGCCTCCACCAGGTCGTAGGTCACCAGCACGTCGACCCGCTTGCGCAGATCCGGCCGGTAGGCGTTCGGGTGCGGCGACACCGTCACCTTCCAGTCTTCGCGACCCCCGAAAACCTGGTGGAACATCGGATCGTAGGCGTGGCCGCCCGTTGTGATCTGAATCCGCAAAGGTTGCGCTGACAGCGCGGCCGCCACGCCCAACCACAGCCAAGCACGCATGGCCGTCTCCTCAGGCCGGCGGCCGCGCGGGCGTCCCCGCCAGCATCGCGTTCAGGTTCGCCAGACTGGCCGCCGCCTGCGCCGGCGTCCCGCACTCCACCGACAGCACACCGCTCCAATTCCCCTCGCGCAGAATGCCGATGACCTTCGCCCAGTCGATCACCCCTTCGCCGCAGGCGCAGCCCACCGGCGTCCCGGTGACCTTTCCCTTTTCCGCCTCCGCCTGCTGGAACGAAATGTCTTTGGCGTGGATGTGCGCAAGCAGCGGCAGCACCGTCCGCAGTCCCTGGTACGGATCTTCGCCGCCGAGGAAGGCGTTGCCGGTGTCGTAGTTGATCTTCAGAAACGGCGACTCAACAAGCGTGGCGATGCGCATCAGGCCTTCCGTCCGTTTGGTGATGCTCTGGTGCGGTTCGATGGCGACCGCGACGCCCCACCGCTCCGCCACTTGCAGGACCTTCTTCAGCGTGTAGCGCATCACCTGGAAGCACTCGTCGTCTTCCAGCCAGACGGGGCGGATCCCCTCGTCGGTGTTCACCACCGGTGCGCCGATCGCGGCCGCGTAGCGGATCCCCTTCTCGATGTACGGCACCGAGATCTCGGGACGCATGAGCGGGCTGTGCACGCTCAGCCCGGAGGCCGCGACGCCGTTGGCCGCCAGAATGTCTTTCATCTCATGAGGATCGTTGTCCATGGAAAAAGAGTGATAGTAGCCCCCTTCGCTCAGCAGTTCCCGCCCGTCGTGGACCAGGGGCTCCACATACCGGTAGCCAAGCTGCGCGGCGCGCGCCACCCCCTCGGCAAAGGATTTGTCCTCGCAGCGAATGAATTCCAGGTTGAGTCCGATTTCGATAGCCATAGCAGTTTCCTTCCCCGGGCCAAGCTGGCGGCCCATTCGCCCGCTATGGTAAACGGGCGCGGCATGGGTGTATAGGGGCTGGTTTGCGCGTGAGCTTGGGCTTCAGGCCAGGACGGCAAGCGATGCGGCTTCGCGCAGGTGATCTCCGGCGAACCCGCCGATGCGGACGTCGAGGATCCGGTTGGCTGGCCGGGGTACGGTCAGCATCACCTTGAGATAGTTGCTGCTCAGCGCGCCCCCTTCCAGCGTGACCACCGAGAGCGTCCGGCCCACCATCTGTTCGAGAAACCGGCGGTGCTTGGCCGCCGCCAGCTCGCGCAGCACTCGGTTGCGCTCCTTGCGCACCGGCATCGGCACCTGGTCGGACCGTTCCGCCGCGGGGGTGCCCGGCCTCTCCGAATAAGTGAACACGTGCAGGTAGGTGAACGGGAGTTCCTCGATGAGCCGGCGGGTGTCGCCGAACTCCTCCCCGGTTTCGCCCGGAAAACCAACCATGACGTCGGCGCCGATCGCGGCGTCCGGCATCCATTCCCGCGCCCGCCGCACCCGTTCGGCGTAGTGGCGGACCCGATACTTGCGGCGCATGCGGCGCAGTACGGCATCCGAACCAGACTGGAGCGGCGCATGCACGTGCCGGGCGATGCGCGGCGAATCCGCCATCAGCCGCAGCAGCTCATTCGAGAAATCCATCGGCTCGACCGAACTGAGGCGCAAGCGGGCCACGTCCGTGTCTTCGAGCAGGATGCGCACCAGCTCGTGCAGCCGCAGCGCCGAGCCCGGTTCGCGGCCCCACCGCCCCAGGTTGATGCCGCTCAGGACGATTTCCCGGTACCTGGCGCTCAACACGCGCACCTGTTCCACCACCTGCGCGAGCGGCATGCTGCGGCTGCGGCCGCGGACGCTCGGAATGATGCAAAACGAGCAGCGGTGATTGCAGCCGTCCTGGATCTTGAGGTTGGGCCGGGTCCGGTCGCCCGCCGAATCCTCCACCGGCGCCGACAGGAACTCGTGCTGCGCGAAGATATCCCCCACCTGCACATTGCCGTGGTATTCGGCGCCGGTGACCATCTCGGGAATGGCCGCCTTATGCGAGTTGCCCACTACCCATTCGACGCCCGGCAGCGCGGCCAGTTCGGCCGGCGCCCGCTGCGCGTAACACCCGGTGACCAGAATGCGCGCCCCCGGATTCTCCCGGCGCAGCCGCCGGATGGTGTGCCGGACGTCCTCGTCCGCGGCGGCGGTGACGGTGCAGGTGTTGAGCACCACCAGGTCGGCCTCGGCGCGTTCCCGCGCCGGCTCCAGGCCCCGGCGGGCCAGCAGCGTCTCCAGCGCGGAACCGTCGGCCTGGGTGGCGCGGCAGCCAAAGTTCTGGACGAAGAACTTATTCACCTCATTCCTACTTTACCTGCGGCGGGTCCGGTTCCACGATCTCGAACTTCAATTCGGAGTCGGCGCGGAAGCGCTTGAAAGGCGCATAGCGGAACTGGTTCTCAACATAGACGACTCCGTCGGCGATCTCGCGGTGCACCGCCGCGGCGGGCAGCACGACGCCATGCGGGGTCGGCGCATACTCGACGGACGCCTCCGTAAGCGCGACCTTTAAGTCCCGCGTCAGCCGCGGCGCGCGCAGCGTGACGCGCAGCGGAACGGAATCAGACGCGCGCACCCAAAGCTCTCCGCTCGGCCGAAACCGGCTGGCCTCCTTGCCGCCGAACACCGTCAGGGCTTCCTGGCCCTCGATTTGTTCGTAGTGCAGGACGCGCACGCGCTCGGCGCCCGCGAACCGCTCGCCTCCCGGCCGGAAAGAATAATTCTGCTGGCCGCGCGCCGTGAACAGCAGCAAGAGCTGGCCGAAATCCATGGCCGCCCCGTGCAAGCCGTGCTTTTCGAAATCTTTCAGCAGCCGCTGTTTGACCGCGTCGTCAGCCGAGCGCATCCCCAGCAGCAGAGTCCGGCGCGCCGCCTGCGAGGTTTTCACCTGCCGCCCGTCGACCCGGACCACCTGCCGGAATTCGTGCAGCGCGCCTTCGAGCAGGCCGTAGCCGTATTCGGAAACGATTTCCCGGGTACGCTGCTCATACCGCGGACCCCCAAGCGCCGCCGCGCCCACCCGCGGCCGGAACCGCCGCTGGCGCACCAGCGCCCGTTGAACCAGGGTTTCTTCGCTCAACACGTCGCGCGCTACCTGGGAAAACACCGCGGCTTCTTCGGCGACCCTTTCCAGGATCGCCGCCTGGTCCGCGTTCTGGGCCAAGGCAGGGAGCGCCAACCACAGGACGCCCGAGACTACAGGCCGCATATTCCTAGATTATGGCGCGATCCTCGGTTTCCCGGTCATTCTCATTCCCTGCACCGCGTCAGCGGGCCGCATACAAGCCATGTTTGCGGATGTACGCCAGGACCGGCGGCGGAATGGCTTCGGGAGCCTCGCCGGCCGCCAGGCGGCGGCGCAGTTCGGTGGAAGAAACCGGAAGCTCGACCGAGTCGAGACGGTGCACGCGCGCGCCGGGGGGTGGATCGTAGGAGAAGCCCGGGCGGTGGACTACGATGAACTCCACCAGGCGGATCACATCCTGCCAGCGGACCCAGGTGCGGATTTCGGCGAAGGCGTCCGCGCCGATGAGGAAGAACAACGGGTCCTGCCCGCCGCGCTCGCGCCGGACGCGCTCGATGGTGTCGATGGAATACGAGCAAGCCGTCCCGGCTTCCAGGCGCGACGGCTCCAGCAGCGGATCGCCGGCGGCCGCCAGTTCCACCATCCGGTACCGGTGTTCGTAGCCGGCGTGGAGGCGCTTGTGCGGCGGGTGGGCGGCGGGAATCAGCAGAACCCGGTCGAGCGAACAAAACGCCGCCGCCGCACGCGCCAGGGTAAGGTGCGCCGCATGGATGGGATCGAACGCGCCGCCGAACAGTCCGAGTCGCAAAGCGTCTAGGGCAGCACCTTGATCATGACGTTGCGGAAGTACGCCTCCATCGGCGGGCCCTGGTGCAGTTGAAACGCGATCACGCCCTCCAGCCGCGCCGAGTCCTTCAGTTCCGCCGTGACCAGGCCGTTGAGCTTCACCGTGATCTGGTCCCCCTGCGCGGTGATCTCGTAGTCGTTCCAGTCTTGCAGCCGGACGACTTTTTCGGCTTTGTCCTTCCAGCCGTTGACCAGAATGCCGCGCGTGCCCTTTTCGTCGTAGATGCAGCCCCAGTAATTGTTTTCCGCCATGTCCGCCTGGTAGCCGGCCACCACCCATCCGGGGAGCGCTTCGCTGCGGAATTGAATGCCGCTGTTGTGATTGCGCAGTTTCACCTGCGCGCGGAGCACGAAGTTACGGTAGCTGTTCTTCGTGATCAGGAACTGGTTCTTGTCGATCTTGACATTCTCGGTGGAGCCGACAATCATGCCGTTGCGCACGCTCCACAGGCGGGGATCGCCGTCCCAGCCGTCGAGGTTGCGGCCGTTGAACAGCGGCTGAAACCCGTCGGCGGCCAGCGAGGCCGCCGCCAGCACAAAAAACACAATCCACCTCATGACTTCACTCCCGCACGATGGTGAGTTTGTTGATGATGACCGGCTTGAGCGGGCGGTCCATGGGACCGGTGGGCACGTTGGCGATCTTGTCCACCACCTCGTAGCCTTCGATGACCTCCCCAAAGACGCTATGGCGGTTGTCCAGCCATTCGGTGGGCGCCACGGTGATGAAGAACTGGCTGCCGTTGGTATTGGGACCCGCGTTCGCCATCGAGAGCATCCCCGGCTTACTGTGGCGCAGGTCCTGGTGGAACTCGTCGGCGAACTTGTAACCGGGTCCGCCGCGGCCGGTGCCTTCCGGACACCCGCCCTGAATCATGAAGCCGGCGATGACGCGATGAAACGACAATCCATCGTAGAAAGGCTGGCCGGTTTTGACGCCCTCGGCGAGGTCGGTGAAGTTCTGTACCGTGCGTGGGGCTTTATCCGCGAAGAGTTTGACCCTGAACGAACCTTCAGTGGTATCGAAGAGGGCGTAGGTTCCAGGCATATCGCTTCATTGTACGCCGCGTTGGGCCGCGGCAGCGGGAACGCTACAATCCGAAGTTCGGATCATGACAGAACGAGAACGCCTGCTGGCCGTCTATCGCGGCGAAACGCCCGACCGGGTTCCCTTCTTCCTGGATCTTTCTCACTGGTTCTACCACAAGCACCACGTGCCGTTCGATCTGTCGGTGCCCTTGCGCGAGCCGGACTGGCCGCTGCTCAATTATCACCGCCAGGTGGGAGCCGGTTTCTACTGCCCGAACCTGATTTCGTTTTACGACGTGGCGTTCCCGGAAGACGTGCGCGCCAGCGTTCGCAAGGACGAAACCGAATTCGGCCCGGAATTGACGTGGCGTTTGGAAACTCCGCTCGGCGCGATCGAGCGGAAACGCCGCTGGGAGGAAGAGAGCTACTCGTGGAGCATTTCGCAGTGGGGGGTGACCGGGGTGGAGGACCTCCGGGTGCTGGCCTACGCGCTCAGCCGGACGCGTTTTCAGCCCGCGTTTGACCGGTACCGGCAATGGAGCGAGGCGGCGGGCGACCTCGGCGTGTTGTACCTGCCCCTCGGCTATACCGCACTCGGCCACCTGTTGAGCTACTGGGCCGGCGTCGAGCACACGATCTTCCTGGCGGCCGATCACCCGGCGGAATTCGGCGCGGCGGTCGAGGCCATCAACGCCAACCTGCTCGACGCGATCGACGTGCTGTGCCAGAGCCCGGCCGAGGTGATCTTCCTGGGCGACAACTTTTCTAGCGATATCCAATCGCCGCCCTTTTTCCGGCGCTGGTCCGCGCCCTTCTACCGGGAAGCGGCGCGGAGGATCCGCGCGGCCGGCAAGTTCAGTTCCGTGCACGTGGACGGGCGCGTCGGGGGCCTGCTACGGGCCTTTGCCGAACTGGGCGTGGATTGCATCGACGCGGTGACGCCGGCGCCCATGGGCGACCTGACCCCCAGCCAGTGCCGCGATGAGGCCGGGCCGCACCTCATCCTCTCCGGCGGCGTGCCGCCCTCGGCGTGGATCGAGCCCGCCACCGACGATGATTTCCGCGCCGCCGTCCGCGCCTGGCTGGAATTGCGCCGGCGCAGCCCGCGGCTCATCGCGGCCGCCGGCGACCAGGTGCCTCCGTACGCTCTCGAACACCGGATCCACCTGATGCGCGAACTCGTCGAGCAGGCCACTTACTGAGCCGGCGGAACGCCGCTGGTATACTATGGGTTCAGCCACCATACAGGAGTCTGTTCCGATCCATGAATGCCACCCAACTACGTCCCGGCATGGTGATCAACTTCAAGAATGAGTTGCACACCGTCTTCAGCGTGATGCACCGCACGCCGGGCAACCTGCGCGCGTTTGTGCAGGCCAAGCTCCGCAATCTCCGCTCCGGCGCCATGTTCGAGCACCGGTTTGCGTCGAGCGACACCATCGAGCGCGCTGTGCTTGAAGAAGTGGAGATGGAGTATCTCTACGACGACGGCGAGTACTTCTACTTCATGAACAGCGAAACCTACGAGCAAATGCACTTCACCCGGGATTTCCTGGGCGATGCGGTCAGCTATCTGATTCCCCAGTTGCGGGTGCACGTCGAGTTCTACGAGGGGAAACCCATCAGCGTGGAGTTGCCGGCCAGCGTGGAAATGACGGTGGTGGAAACCGAACCAAGCCTCAAGGGCGCCACGGTGTCCAACGTAGGCAAACCGGCGAAACTCGAAACCGGGCTGGTGGTCACGGTTCCCGCGTTCATCAGCGCCGGCGAGAAAATCCGGGTGAACACAGCCGAAGGAACGTACCTCGAACGCGCCTGAGCGGTCAAGGTTCCCGCCAGAAGAGTTCCGCATCAGACCGGCGGACGTAGTTGGCGTCCAGCGCGGCGGGATCGCCGGCCACGCCCGCGGCCAGTTGCCGCCCGGCCAGCAGGCCCACGGCCCCGGCCAGCGCGCGCGGGCTCATTACCCGGGGCACGCTGGCTGCCGCCGAGGCCGCCAGCGCCGGAGCGAACACCTCGATGGCCGGCGATAGGAACTCCTGGGGAGGTTCGCTCAGGGCGGCCAGCCACGCCGGGAGTTTCGCCACCACTTCCGGAGAGACGATCCGGCAAGCTTCATCATAGACGGCTCCGTAGATCTCCCCCCGGCGTGCGTCCAACAGGACTCCGCGGCGGGCGGCGGTTCCGAACCAGGCAATGGCCTGGAGGTTCGACACGCCGAACGCCGGCCGGCCGGTGGCTTCAGCCAGTCCCTTGACGCAGGTCAGGCCAATCCGCACGCCGGTGAACGACCCCGGTCCGGAGGCGGAGGCGAACCCGTGCAGATCCCGGAGCGCGAGGCCGTGGCCCGCCAGCAACTCCTGAATCTGTCCGAAAAGGAGGTGGCCGAATCCGTCCGGAGAATATAGCGGACGTTCCACCAGCACGCGCCCCTCGTGCGTCAAAGCCAGGCTGCCGAATTCATGCGTGGTGTCAACCGCGAGGATCACTGGGTCAGTTGGTAGATCCGGTCGGTCTGGTAGACCTTGCCATTGGCGTTCATCCCCGTCAGACGCAGGAGCACAGCGGCGGGGAACTTGCGGGCGATGTCCCGCGGAAACCAGGCTTGCCCGCGCGCGCCCGTGGCCAGCACCCGCGCCCCCTGCCCGTCGGCGCTCACCTCCACCGTCCACAAGTAGCGCATGGCGCGCGTGGCGCGCGTCTCCCGGCGCAACGCCGCCTCATAGGCCACTTCCCTGGCCAGCGAGAGTTCGCCGCTCGCCGGTTGCGCGATCTCGAAGGGGATCCGCTGCGGGCTGATCTCCACTTCCTGCAACAGCACCCGCCGCGCTTCGAACTTGTACGACCGCAACATGCCCTGCTTGCGGCCCTCGCGGGAAAGGTGGAGCACCCAGTCGTGGGCCTGGTTCGGCGGCTGCCCGGAGAACTTGTCGCCGTCGAATTGTTTCTTCTCCCGCAGGAATTCGCCGGTGACGGGGTTGAACCAGGCCACGTCGTATTTCTTTTTCTCGACCAGGATTTCCACGGGTCCCGGCTTTTCCACGTAGACGATGTACTCGATGGTCTCCAGGGCCAGCGCCCGCCCGCCGTCTACGTCGAAATACGGCTGGAGGTCCCAATACCGCGTTTTCGACATGAAGTCGTACCAGGCGGTCATCTGCTTCGCCCCGTCCGAATCGGCGAAACGCGCATCCACGGCGAGTTGGCGGCCGCCATAGGTCCCGGTGTTGCCAAACGTCACATACTGCCCGTTCATGGTGGCGTTCCAGAGCCGCTTGCGGAAGGCGGCCGTGTCGACGTGGTGCGGGTGGGTCTTGCCCGCGCCGGAGTCCTCGTAGGCGAACTCCAGGTTGACCTGCGGCAGCGGATACAACTGGTGTTCGATCGCGCCCAGATCATCCTCCGCCGACTGGTAAGCGATGTAGCTCATCCACCCGTCCTCGCTCAGCATCGACGACGTGTTGAGCGTGTGGGTGGACCGCGGGTGGTTGTACGGGTCGAACTTCTTCAGCAGGCCGCCGATCTCCTTGAGCAATTCCCGTCCGTTGGCGTACTCCTGGAACTCCTGCACGCCCTGCCAGGTGATATTGAACGGCGCGTAGCGAGCGGCCAGGTAACGGATGTAGCGTTCGCGGTCCGGATAGGCCGGAAACAGCTCGGCCAGTTGGTTCCGGTCCCCGGCCAGAATCAGGTCGACGATGATCCCTTTGCCGTTCAGATAGCGGATGCGTTCGTCGACGCGGCGGAAGTGATCCGGGTTCAACCGGCCGGCCTGAGGGACGGCCGCGCGCGCCTCGTCGTGGGCGCCGAGCACCAGCCCGCGGATATGGTTGAACTTCTGGGCGGCGCGGCGGTCGGCGATGGCGCGAAACACCGGCTCGTCGAGGGTCGCGAAAGTATACATCGTGTCCCCCATCCACAGGTGCGGCTCGCCGCTGCCCTCGTAACGGAAATGGTGCACGTTGGCCGGCTGCACAAAACCCGGCGTAACCGCCTCGGTGGCCGTGAGCTGACCCGTGAGCCCATGAAAGCGGGCCAAGTTGCTGGTGACGCGGTAGTCCCACTGGCCGGCGCCGGTGGGGGTGAACCGGATCACCAGCCGCCGCCCGCCGTCCCAGAACACCGGCATCAGAAACGTCCGGTAGCGGGGCGATCGAAACTCCGCGTGCATTTCCACCGAGAGATAGGGATTGGGGTGCGCCTGCGCTTCGGCGTCGTTCATCTCAAAAACGAGGTCGCAGGGGCTGTAGGCGGGGGTCGGCGGGCAGGCGGGCTGGGCGAACAGCCCGGGGCCCGCCGCCAGCAGGATCATCCACAGCGGACGCATGACCACCATGGTAAGAGATTACCGCCGGACCTCCGCCTCGATGGCTTCGAGTTCCTTGCCGGCTTCGGCCCAGCGGCCCTGGCTGGCCAGTTCGCGATAACGGCGCAGGTGCCCGCGGACCCGATCCAGGCGGGCGTCCGCCGCTGCGGCGGGCGCTGCGGCCGGAGCCGCCGGAGCACCGGCCGGAGCCGCGCGGGATTCCGCCGCCACCGCCTCCTGAACCAGCGCCTGCCCGCCCCGCGACAACTGGGCCAGGGCCTGCTCATAAGTGTCTTCGTAAATCAAGCGCCCGCCCTCCATCAGCACTACTTTCTTCAGCTGCGGCATCCGGGCCTGCGCCGCCTGGATATAAATCGGCTCCAGGTACAAAAACGTGTTCTCGATGGGCAGCACCAGCGTCTGCGCGCGCAGCACCTGCGAACCTTGCTGGTTCCACAGGCTGAGGTCCTTGGAGATGTTCTGGTCCTGGTTGATCTGCGCGGAAATCTGCATCGGCCCGTAAATCAATTCCTGCTTGGAAAGCTCCAGGACCACGAGCTCGCCCAGGTGCTCCCCATCGCAACGCCCCAGCATCACCCCGATCAGGTTGTCCTTGTTGCGCGGCGTGAACGGGATGATCAGCACGAATTCGGGCCGGTCGGACTCGTCCAGCGTCGCCACGATATAGGTCGGCGTCATCGGCCGCGCCTGCGTCGTTTGCGCCCCGGTCCGCGCCACATCCCAGACGTCTTCCTTGTTGTAGAAGGCCTGCGGATCGGTCATGTGGTAGGTGCGGTACACCTCGGTTTGCACCCGGAAGTAGGTTTCCGGATAACGCGCGTGGGCGCGCAGGTCGGCGGGCATGGCGGCGGCGGGGGTGAACAGCTTCGGGAAGATCCGCTGCCAGGCGCGGATAATCGGATCCGTCTCATCGAAAACATAGAGCCGGGTGACGCCGTCGTAGGCGTCGATGGTCGCCTTGACAGCATTGCGCATGTAGTTGACCCGTCCGGCCCGGTCCAGGCGCAGGCTGCGCGAGTAGGGATGCGAGTCGGAAACGGTGAACCCGTCCACCATCCAGACCAGCCGCCCCGCATCGTTCAAGACCAGGTAAGGGTCCCCGTCCCAGTGGATGAAGTCGGCCAGCGTGTTGAGGCGTTCGAGCACGTTCCGCCGAATCATGACCCGGCTCTCCGGCGTCAGGTATTCCGTCAGCAGCACGTTGATGTCGCCCTCCCGCAGCGCCAGCGCCAGGCGCATCCCCAGCGAGTGGATCGGAAACCCGCCCCGGCCGGCGTAACGCGACATCACGTTCGATTCGCCCGAGGGATAGCTGAATTCCTCCTGCGCCGTGCGGACAAACACGGGTTCGTGGACCACCTCCCCGAAGTAGATCTCGGGCCGGGTGATCTTCAGGCTGGGCGTCTTCACCACGGGCGGCGCATCCTGAATGAGCAGCACCGGAAACCCTTCCGGCGTGATCCGGCTGACCTCGGCGGCCACCACCCCGTAGCCGTGCGTGTAGATGAATTTGGGGTTGATCCACCGCGCTTGCGCGTCGGGAAGCTGCCGGATATCCAGCTCGCGCGGCGTCAGCAGGATCTGCCGCAATTGCCCGCCAATCTGGTAGCGGTCCACGTCGGAGTCGTTAAACGTGTAGTAAGGGCGCAGGGCCTGAATTTGGGTCACCGAATCGTGGAACGCGCGCCAGTCCCAGAGCCGGGCGTTGTCGAGCAGCAAGCGGTGCTTGGAGGCGTCGATCCGTCCGTCCGACCGCGCCCGGAACTCCATCTCCTTGATGCGTCCCGTGAGCCCGAAGGCCTGGCGGGTCGCCGCGATATGCTGAGCGATGAACGGGCGCTGCAAGGAGATCTCATTCGGCCGCACCTTGAAGCGGGCCACCACGCCCGGCACGAGCGATTGCAGAATGATCGCCGCCGGGATCGCCAGCAGCACCACCCAGCGCCCCGCCAGCGCCGCCAGCGCCCCGAGCACGCAGGCGCCGATCACCAGCCATTGCATGGGCAGGCTGATGTGCTGGTTGACGTAGTCGACGCCCACCATGAAGCCATGGTCGTTGAAGACCATCTCGAAGCGCCCAAGGTAAAACCGCACGGCCAGACCCAGCAGGAACACCGCCAGGGCCACGCGCAACAGCACCGATTCCACCGCGCCCTCCAGGCGGAAAATCGACAGATCGATCTCCTCGCTGCGCTGCAATTCGGGGAACCGGTAGCGCAGTTGCCAGCCCCGCGCGGTAATCCAGTACACGAGCGCGGCGGCCACGGCGGTAGTGGTGACAAACGAGCGCGCCATCTGGTAGAACGGCAGCTCGAACAGGTAGAAGGCCAGCGGCCGCCCGAACGCGGGATCGCGCCAGGCCATCGTCTCCTCGGGCAATCCTCGCGCGCCGAAATACCGGATGATGGTCCACGTGTCCAGGGAAAGCGACGCGACCAGAAAGCCGGCCACCAGCGCGCCGGCGGTCGCAAGCCGCGCATAAGTCGGATAGTCGCTCAGCCTCGTGCCCGCGAACTTCATGGCGCGGGCATGGGCGATCCAAAGCACCACGGCGGCGATCAAGGTCGCGCCGGTACGCGGCAGGATCGAATAGAGCAGCATGCTCAGCCAGGTGTCGATCTGGTCGAGTTCCTGCCACCACTGATAGTCGATCAAGTAGCTGGCCGCGGTCCGGGAGGCGGCCAGCAAGGCCAGCAAGGCGATCAGAAGGAAGACCAGTCCGCCGCCGGACTGAGCGGAGGCATCCGTGGCGAAGCGGGAGCGAGTCATGCTCCTAGCGTAACAGCCGGTGCCGGCGCCGCAAACCGGCCGTCCGGCAGCCGGGGGCTCCAGCGGGAGGGCGCTGCCAGCCAACGGCGCCGCATCCGGTTTGAGACGGCGCAGGATGAAAAGAAGTTCGGATCGCACAAGAACGACGGCATAATGCGTTAACGTTATTTCACTTTCTGCGTCACATTTCTCAGGTAGCAGGCCACGCGTAAGTGTGAATTCACCCTTGTCCCGCTCCGCGCCGGACATAACACTTCAACAATCGGAGAACGCGGAGGGGTGAACCTATGAGTTTTCGGATTCGGGCAGGCGGCGCAGACCTCTGGATGCGAAGTGCTGCAAGAAAATTCAGAGGCTGGCAGGCAAAGTGCTAACCAAGTCGCCAGAGGGGTTTCCGCATGAAGAGATTCTTATTGCTTGCCTTGGCGCTTGGATCTGCCTTGGCGATTGCGCAAGTCACCGACGGGAACATCACCGGAACGGTGTTGGATGCCAGTGGCGCGGTGGTGCCCACCGCGGCCATTGAGGCAGAGAACGTGAGCACCGGTCTGAAGAGGGTCGCCCGGACGGATGCTCTCGGCACGTACCGCATTAATAACGTTCCGGTGGGAACCTACCGGATTACCGCGAAGGCAGAGGGCTTTGCGGCGACAAGCCTGGAGAACGTCTCCGTCAGCCTTAACCGGACCACCACCGCCAACCTGACCATGCAATTGGGGCGCGTGGCCACGGAGGTCGAAGTCACCGAGGCCACCGCCTTGATCGACACCACGACGGCCACCATCGGCTCCACGTTTCAGTCCAACCAGGCCATCGAACTACCCACGGCGAACGTTGCGCTCGGGGTGTACAACTTCGCCCTGCTGAGCGCTGGCGTGGCGAGTTCCGGCGGCGTGGGGTTGGGCGAGGGCCCGTCGGTCGGCGGCCAGCGCCCCCGCCAGAACAGTTTCATGATCGAGGGCGTCGACAACAACCGTAAGGACGTCACCGGCGCCAACTTGCGGGTGCCGAACGAGGCGGTCGGCGAATTCTCGATGTTGCAGAACCAGTTCACCGCGGAGTTTGGACACTCGACCGGCGGCCAGTTCTCCACGACGATCAAGAGCGGCACCAATAACGTTCACGGCTCCGGGTACGAATACCTGGAAAACCGCAAGTTGAATGCCGTGGACGAGGCCGCGGCCCGGCAGGGCAACCGCACCAACCCGCGCTACGACCAAAGCCGGCTGGGCGGCACCGTCGGCGGACCGATCAAGAAGAACAAGCTCTTCTATTTCGGCCTGTTCGAGTACAACCCCTATGGCGAAGCGACGCAACCGAGCGCGGCCGCGTTGACTCCCACCGCCCAGGGATACGAGATTCTGGGCCGCATCCAGGGACTCTCGCAGACGAATCTCACTATTTTACGCCAGTACGCTCCGGCTGCCCCCGCGGCGACCGACACCACCGTGGTGCTGGGACAGTCGATCCCGATTGGCGTCCTGCCCATCAACTTCCCGTCGTACAGCAATACCTATAATTGGGTCGTGTCAGGCGATTACAACATGTCGGAGAAGGATCAGATTCGCGCCCGATATCTCGAATCGAAGTTCGATGGCGTCGATCCGGGCACTTCCCCGCAACTGCCGGCGTTCGCCGGCCAGCGTAACATCCGGCAGCGGATCATCACCGCCAGCCACTTCCACACGTTCACTCCCAGCCTATTCAACGAACTGCGGCTGGCCTACAACCGCTACTCCGATTCGATTCCCGCCGGCAACTTCACTTGGCCCGGGCTGGATGTCTTTCCGAACGTCACCATCGAGCAGGACTTGAACCTCCAGTTGGGTCCCTTGCCGGAAGCGCCGCAGTATGGCAGTCAGAACACCTACCAACTGGTGAACAACCTCAGTCTGATTCGGGGCGGCCACAGCGCCAAGTTCGGTTATGACGGACGCAAGTACATCGCGCCCACTTTTTTTGTCCAGCGCGTGCGTGGCGACTATGGCTATTCCACGCTGGAAAGGTTCCTGCGCGACCTGAGCCCGGATATCATCGCCGAGCGCAACACGGGCGGCACCACGTACGAGGGCAACCAGTTCAACCACTATTTCTACGCGCAGGACGAGTGGAAGATCCGCCGCAACGTCACCCTGACACTCGGGGTGCGTTACGAATACAAGGGCGTCCCCAAGGGCGACAAACTCCAGGTGTTGAATGCCATCTCCAACGTGCCGGGGTTGATTGAGTTCCGCGCTCCCAGAGCGGCGAAGAACAACTGGGCGCCGCGTCTGGGACTCGCGATCTCGCCGGGCACCTCGGGGAAGACCGTAGTCCGCGCGGGCTTCGGCATGGCCTACGACACCTACTTCGACAACTTCGGCACCCTAACCAAACCGGTGCAATTGGAAAATACCTTCTCGCTCGACGTCGACCAGACCACCACCAACTTTCTGGCCCAGGGTGGGATCCGCCCTGACCAGAGGCCGGACGATCTGCCGCAGGACGTGGCGCGAGCCTTTACCTCCTCGTTTATCCCGGATCAGATTCTGCCCCAGTCGATCCAGTGGAACATTGGCGTATCGCGGGTCTGGCGTAACGATTACACGTTCGAAGCGCGTTACCTCGGAACGCGGGGCGTGCACCTGTTTGTGCAGAACCGGATCAATCAGATCGCGCGGGTGACGCCGGAGCGTTCGTTGCCGACCTTCCTGCAACGCCCCTCGCAGGCGGAACTGGACCGGCTGACCCTGACCCTCAACCAACTGCGCGCCGACAACGGAGGCAGCACGATCGCCCCAGCTTTCCGGGCGGCCGGATTCCTGTCCCCCATCACGGCATTTCAGGGACGCGGCAATTCCCTGTATCACGGGCTGGCCGCCGAGTTCTCCCGCCGGTTCAAGGACGGGATTTTCTTCAAAGGCGCCTATACCTGGAGTCACAACATCGACGACTCCACGGCCGACCTGTTCTCCACGTTGGTGACCCCGCGCCGTCCGCAGGACTTCCAGAATTGGCGCAATGAACGGGCCACCTCCTTCCTGGACCGGCGTCACCGGTTCACCTTTACCTGGGTGACCGAAGCTCCCTGGATGAAGAACGCTGATAACTGGTTGATGCGCAACGTGATTGGCAACTGGCTGGTGGGCGGGATCTACACCGCGGAATCGCCCCAGATCGGCACGGTCCAGAGCGGATTGGATTCGAATCTGAACGGCGACGCCGCCGGCGACCGGTCGGTGATTAACCCCGCTGGTCAGGACGGCGTGGGAAGCGACGTCACGGCCCTGACCAACAGCGCGGGTCAGATTGTTGGCTACCTGGCCAATAACCCGAACGCCCGCTACATCCGGGCGGCCGCGGGAGTCTTCCCCAACGGCGGCCGCAACACCATCAAATTGCGCGGCATCAACAACTTCGACATAAACTTGGCCAAGCGCTTCAGCATCAGCGAATCCAAGAAGTTCGAGATCAAGGCGTTCTTCATCAACGCCTTCAATCATCCGCAGTACACGCCGGGCAGCCTGAATTCTGTCCGGGCAACCTCCTCCAGCAACACACGCAATCACCTGATCCCGGGCAACGCGCTGTTCAACGATCCGACCCAGGTGTATCCGAGCCATGCTCGGGCGATTCACCTGGTCGCCCGGTTCATCTTCTAAGCGCTTTCGCGCGCAGCACGTCGCATTCGCCGCGTCCGGCCGAACCAAACTTCGGTCGGACGCTTTTCTCGGCCCTCCTCGCTGCTCTCCGATTGGGGTATATCACCCAACTACCGTATCCCCCGCTCCGGTTTTGTTATAGGATAGTGATGGTCTCTGACCATGCAAAAATTGTTACCCAGGTGGCAGGACGCCCACGTCTTGTCCGCAGTCTTCGACCAACTCTCGGACGGGCTTGTTCTTTATGATGCGGATCTGAACATCACGGGCGTCAACCGGGCGGCGGAAGAGCTTTTCGGCCTCGGCGCGGAAGAGATGCTGGGCAAGACCTGCCAGGAGGTGTTCCGCTGCGGGATGTGCGAGCCGGGTTGCGGCGTTCTGGTAGGTATCCGGCAGGCGCCCAAGGTCCCGTCGGCGACAGTACGGCTCCACACGGCCACCGGGCAAGAGCGCCTGGCGCTGATCCGCACCACCCAGTTGTACGACGAGCAGGGCCGCCTGGCCGGCGTCGTGGCGACCATCAAAGACATCACCGAGCAGGCCGCGCCGAGCAAGCGGGAAGTGGTGGCCGAGTCGCCCAAAATGAAAGCGGTGATGAACTTCGTTCGTAAGGTCGCGGCGACCGAGGCCACCACGATTCTGCTGGAAGGCGAAAACGGAACCGGTAAGGATCTGATCGCGAAAACCTTGCACCATCAGAGCTTGCGGCAAGCCGAACCCTTCATCGCCATCAACTGCGCGGCCATCCCCGAAACGCTGCTGGAAAGCGAATTGTTCGGCTACGAAAAGGGCGCCTTCACCGATGCCCGGGCGCAGAAGCGCGGCATTTTCGAACTTGCCGACAAAGGCACCCTGTTCCTGGACGAGATCGGAGAAATCCCCCTTGTGCTCCAGGCCAAACTGCTCCGCGTGCTGGAAGAGCAGAGTTTCCGGCGGCTCGGAGGCCTCAAGGATATCAGTCTGAACCTGCGGTTCATCGCGGCGACCAACAAGAACCTGCGCGAAGCCGTCAAGGAGGGCGCTTTCCGCCAGGATTTGTATTTCCGGCTGAATGTGATCCAAATCACCATTCCGCCACTGCGGGAGCGGCGCGAGGACATCCTGCCGCTGACGCAGTTCTTCATTGAACACTACAACCGCAAGTTTCAGCGCAACATCGAGGGGACGACCCCGGAAGCGGCGCGCCAGCTTGAAAACCATGACTGGCCGGGCAATGTGCGCGAATTGCGCAACGCCATCGAGCGCGCCATGATTCTGGAGGAATCTTCCCGACTGACCTCGGCCAGCCTGCCGATGGCGATCGTGCGGCAGGAAGGACCGCTGATTCCCGCGGCCGCCGCGCCGGCGATGCGCATCCCGGACGAAGGTCTGTCGCTGGAGGAGAACGAGCGAATGTTGCTGGCTCAGGCGCTCGAGAAGACTAACGGCAACCAGACCCAAGCCGCCCGCCTGTTGCGCATCACGCGCGATACGCTGCGTTACAAGATGAAAAAGTTCAATCTGCGCTGAGCGGGCAGGAAAGCCGCCGGTTGCGGTCTGCTTCTCGCGCGGTGGGAGCGAGTCCCGGATGTCGGCGCATTGGCTGGCGGCCGGCGGCGGGGCCAAACTTTTTCCCCATCCACGAGCAACTCCGTTTGCAGTTCCGCTTCGAGACGGTGAACATGAGGAACCACCCATGGTTCGCCGACATGGCGTCCACGCACGTGACCAACGCGGCGTGCGGGCAACTGCACCCGACGCAGCGCAACCTGCCGCGCTTCATCAAGCTGGCGATGCACCGGTACTGGTAGAAGCCGCCAGGACGGGCAACGCGCGGGGAGGCTGCCGCAAGGCGGCTTCTACGCGCCCGCCCGCACCAGGGCGGCGATCTCTTGGGTAACGCGTTCAATCGCCGTCTGCACTGGCGCGGCTACCGCTCCGCCCAACTCGAAGCCACGGGCGGCGATTCCATAGACCGTGACCCGCTCCGGCAGGGCGCCCAACACGCGGGCCAGTTCAATCGCTTCCACCAGGCCCCAGCCGTGGGATGAGACGTCGAACGGCCAGCGCGGCAGGGCCTCCCGTCCGGCTTCCCAGGTGCGGACCGTGCCCGGCGGCAAGTCCGCGGCCAACGCATCGACCAGGATCACCCGGTGAGCCTGCCGAAACCATTCGATCAACGCCGCCGGATCTGCCCGGGAGTCCCGCGCGGGAATGCCCCGCGCGCGCAACGCCGCCGCGACGCGTAGTCCCGCCGCGTCGTCGCCCCGCAGCGGATTGCCGCAGCCGATGATCAGCAGAGAAGTCATCCGTCTACTCTCGTCAGTTTCGCACCACCGCGCGGCGGCGGTCTGCCTGTGCTCTCCTGAAGGGAGCGCGATGCCCGCCGACGTGTTCACCCTGAAACTCAACGCAGTCCAGGTGCTGGCCCTTTCCGCCGCGGGGGTCGCGGCTGGGGTCTGGCTCAAGGACCGCGTCTCCTTGCTCGACCGCCTCCACATTCCTGCCCCCGTCGTGGGGGGCTTGCTCTACGCGATGCTGGCCCTGGCGCTCCGCGACCGTTACGTGAACTTCGAGATGGACCTGGTGCTGCGCGACATCCTGATGGTGGCGTTCTTCACCACCGTGGGCTTGAGCGCCAGTTTTCGCCTGTTGCGCAAAGGCGGCGTCCAGGTGGGCTGGTTCCTGGTGCTGGCCAGTGTGGCCGCGGCCCTGCAAAACCTGCTGGGCATCGGGTTGGCGCTCCTGCTGGGTTTGCCGCCCCTGCTCGGCGTCGTGACCGGATCCGTTTCCATGACCGGCGGCCCGGCCACCGCCCTGGCCTTTGGCCCCCTGCTGGAACAGATGGGCGCCCCGGCGGCGTCCACCGTGGGGTTGGCGGCCGCGATGTTTGGCATCGTCGCCGGCGGATTGCTGGGCGGGTACGCGGGCGGGCGCCTGATCCAGCGCCACGGCCTGCGGCCCGCGGAAGCCGCACTCTCCCCGGTCGAGCAACTGGTTTACGAAGGCCGCGAAGCCAAACTCGAAGCCTCCGCGGTCAGCCCCGAGACCGTAGCCGAGCACACGGCGCTGTGGAGCAGTATCTTCGCCATCGCGGTCGCGATGGGACTTGGCACGCTGGTGAGCGCCTGGTTCGAGCGCGCCGGGCTGACGCTGCCCTCCTACGTGGGCGCGATGATGGCCGCCGGCCTGTTGCGGAATCTCGACGACCGTTTCCGCTGGATCCGCATCTCCCAGCGGGAAATCGACAACCTGGGTCACATCGCGCTCTCCCTGTTCATCGTCATGGCGCTGCTCACGCTGCGCTTATGGGAGCTGGTCGCGCTGGCCGCGCCCCTGTTCGCGATCCTCGCGGCCCAAGTGGCGCTGATTTGGGCGCTGGGCGGGCTCGTCTACCGGGCCATGGGTCGGGACTACGACGCCGCCGTGATGGCCGGCGGGTTCTCCGGGTTCACGCTTGGCACCACCGCCAACGCGCTCGCCTGCATGCAGGTGCTCACCGAGAAGTTCGGTCCTGCGCCCCGGGCGTACCTCGTCGTGCCGCTGGTGGGAGCGTTTTTCCTGGATTTCACCAACGCGCTGATCATCACCACTCTGGCCAACCTGTTCCGCTAAGCCAGGCGAGTGCGATAAACTAAAGGGGCGCCGGACGGTGGGTATAGCTCAGCCGGTAGAGCGCTGGATTGTGGTTCCAGTGGCCGAGGGTTCGAATCCCTCTACCCACCCCAGCTTATCCTGTCCCCCCAGCCTTCCGCTGTCCGCCGCCTCCATCCGGGCGAAAAGGCTCCGCCGCTCCGGGCGTATTACGATCAGGAGTTGGACACCCTGACCCATACGCTGACGGGAGTGCTGCTGGCGCGCGCCGGTTTGGGCCGGCTGGCTCCCCGAGCGACGCTCACCGCAGTCCTGGCCGCTAATGTTCCCGATCTCGACGTGGTCAGCGGCGCGTTCGGCAACCACGTCTACCTGGACTATCACCGCCACTTCACGCACGCTCTGGCTGCGGCCCCGCTCCTGGCGGCCATTCCCTTGCTGGCGGTACGCGCGAAAAGGCGGGATTGGCGTGGGACGTACCTAATATCTCTCGCCGGCGTGCTCTCTCACGTCCTGATGGACTGGACGAACATCTATGGAACCAGGCTGGCCCTTCCGTTCTCGACGGCGTGGCTACGGCTGGACTTCATGCCCGTGGTCGATCTTTGGGTCCTGATTGCTTTTCTGCTGGCCCTGGCGGCCCCGGCGTTCTCGCGGCTGGTGGGTTTGGAGATCGGGGAAAGCCGGCGTCAGGGCGCTCCCGGCCGCGGGTGGGCGCGGTTCGCTTTGGGATTTTTCCTGCTGTGGTCGGCAGGCCGCGCCTGGGCCCATCAGCGGGCGGTGGCGATTCTGGACGCCCACTTGTATGGCGGATCCCCGCCAGCCGCCGTAGCCGCGCTACCCGATCCGGTGAGCCCGCTCCGCTGGCGCGGGCTCGTCCGCTCCTCGGGACGGTATGCCATGGCGCCGGTGAACCTGCTGCGGCGCTTCGACCCGGAAGCCGGCCAGACCTTCTACCCCGCCGAGTCCAGCCCCGCCCGGCAAGCCGCCGCGGCCACACCACCGTTTCAGGCGTTTCTTCGCTTCGCCGCCTTCCCGCACTGGATCGTCACTCCTCTGCCGGAAGGGGAGTGGCAGGTGGATCTGCTTGACCTTCGCTTTGGAACACCCCAGCAGCCGGGATTCGTGGCTTCCGCGCGCGTCGACTCCGCCAATCGCGTCTTGCAAGCCGGCTTTTCGTTTGGCAGGCCCCGCATCCGCTAAATTCGCGTGTGGCGGCGCCCTCCTCCGATTACACTAGTGCGAAGGAGGAAGCAGCTCTATGCCCGATCAACCGCAGCAGTCTCTCGCGACACACGTTCGCTACGATCCCCCGTATCACTTCTTTGCGTTCATGGTCGTCATCCTGAACTTCCCGGTGACGATCTGGTTCGCCTGGCAGAACCCCAGCTTCCAGACCATCTGGGGCGCCCTGTTCGCCCTGGCGCTGATCGTGGCTTGTCTCCGCATCCGGACCTACCCGTTGCGAGTGCAGGACCGCGTCATCCGCCTGGAGGAGCGGTTGCGCCTGATGCGACTCCTGCCCGAATCCGAGCACGCGCGGATCGGCCAATTGACAGAGGCGCAGTTGATCGCCTTACGATTCGCCTCGGATGAGGAATTGCCAGACCTCGCCAGGAAGGCGATCGAGCAGAATCTGGATAAGGCCGAGATCAAGAAACAAATTCGGAACTGGCGTCCGGATTTCTGGCGAATCTGAGCGGGGATCAGTTCGCGGAGGCGCGCTGCCCGAAGTCTCCCGCCAGGAACTGAAGGATGCGCGCCATCTCAGCCAGCGCCGCCCGCGACTGCTCGGGGAAGATCGTCCGGCAAATCGAATACCAGCGCCGCATCAACTGGTAGTTGAGCAACAGCAGCCGGCGGTCCAGGCCCTCGGTTCCACCCAACGGCTTCAGCAGATCCGTCAGCGTCTGGTAGTCGTCCTCAAGCATCTGGTGCAACCGGTCAAGCGGGGTTGTCTGCAGACTCGAACCCAAGCTTTTCTGGACGTCGGCAAAGTTCAACCGGATCGTCGCCGCCACCGCCGCCGCCCGCCGCTCGTCGCAACGTGATTGCAACACCAGCAGGCACGTGTACCGAAACCAATAGGCAAAGAGAATCGGAGCGATGATGAGAATCAGGATACTCACGGCAATGGCCAAAACGGGCGTAACGGACTCCTTTTCGTCTTCACGACCCGGGACTTTTACCCAGTTCTAATTCTAGCGGATGCGGCGGACTCCGCCTATAGGTCGGATGGACTAGCGGGACTAGAGAGACCCTAAAATTTGCGCCGTTGTCCTTAGTACCTTATGCAACACTAAACCAAGGGGATAGGGAATGCGCCGGGAGGGCAGCCTACGCCTTTCACCTTAGAAGGCCTGCCGCAGGGCGTGCTAGCCTCCTGGTTCGGCCCATGCGCGTCCGTGAAATCAGCGTCGTGTCGGTGATTCTGCTCAGCGCGGCGGTGTGGCAGGCTGCCGGGCTCACCTCCCTGCACGGCTGGTCGGACGACGGCTCGCTCTACCTGCGTCACGCCGAGAATCTGCTGGCTGGCAGGCCCTACTCGTCGGTGCTCCACGCGCCTGTGCGTTCGCTGCCGTGGGTCCTGGAGACCTATCCGCCTGGGTTGCCGCTGCTCCTGGCGCCGCTGGTGGCGTGGCGCGGGCTTGACTGGATGGCGTTCCAGGGGATGATGTGGTTTTGGTACGTCGCGGCGCTCGCGGCCGTGGCGGCGGCCGTCTGGCGAATCGCCCGCCCGTGGGAGACGGTTGCCGTGCTCGGCATGCTGGCCGCACACTTTGAGTATTCGCGGCTGGCCTCCCACATCAATTCCGATTTCCCATTCCTGCTGGCGCAGGCGCTGGCGCTGGCGCTGGTTCCCCAGGGGGCGCACGCCTCGTGGTGGCGCGCGGTCGCCGCGGGTCTGGCCGGCGGGTGCGCTTACTCGCTGCGGAGCGCGGGTTTGTTCCTGGTGGCGGGAGGCGCGCTTCATTCCTGGTGGCGCTGGGGCCGTTGGACCCGCTTCGCCGCGGTTTCGACCTGCCTCGCGGTGGGATGCATGGCCGTGCAGTCGGCGCTGGCGCCGGGCGGCGGCGCCTATCTCCCCGCTCTGCGGTCGGTGACCTGGATGACCCTGCGCCGGAACTTGATCCAGATTCCCCTCGAACTGACCGGCGTGGTGTGGCCGGCAATGTGGATGGCGCCGCCGCTGCTGCTGCTGGGAATGTTCGGGCTCTGGCGGCTCGTGGTCGACGAACGGCGTCCCGCCTGGTTCGCCTTCGCCGTGCTGTACCTGCCCGTAGTGCTGGTGTGGCCGTACAGCGATCCCGCGCGGTTTCTGCTGCCGCTCATGCCATTGTGGCTGCTCGGCCTGGTGCGGGGCGCCGGAACGCTGGCGCGCGGGCCGTGGCTCCCGGCAGTACTGGCCGCGGCGGCGCTGCTGACGCAATTCCGCGCCCATCTGGATTTCCAGCGCAACCCTCCCATCTACGGTTTGAACGATCCGGCGGCGCTGGCCGCCTACCAGTACGTGAAAGACTCTCTGCCCGCCGCGGCGGTGATCGCGTGCCGGAAGCCCCGCACGGTGAGTCTGTTCACGGGACGGCGGAGCCTGGCATACAACCCGTGGCTTCCGCCGGCGGCCATGCGAACCGACCTTTGTGATTCAGGGGCGACCCATCTGCTCAGTGCGCCGGACGTTTTCCCGGACGACCGCCGGGTCCTGGCGCCGTTCCTGGAAGAACTCAAGCTCAACCCCGTTTTCGCGGCGGCCCCTTACGCCGTCTACGATCTTGGACCCGTTTGCAGGCTGGGCCCATAGAACGGCCGCCGGCTGCCCTATGCTAATGGAGATGACCGCAACCCTGGGTGAAGGCCGGACGCCGCTGGTTCGCAGCCACCGGCTGGCCCGCGAGCTCGGCGTGAGCCGGCTGTACTTCAAGCTGGAGAGCACGAATCCGTCCGGATCGTACAAAGACCGCTTTATCGCCACGGAGATCACGGCGATGCTGGCGGCCGGCGCGCGCGCCTGCGTGGCGACCTCCTCCGGCAACACCGGCTCGGCTTTGGCCGCCTACTGCGCCCGCTACCAGGTGCGCTGCGCCATCATGGTGAACGAAGCCGCGCCGGAAGGCAAACTGTTGCAGATGCGAGCGCACGGCGCGCGGGTGATTCGGGTGAAGGGTTTCGGCGCGGACGCGGCCGTGACGGAAGACGTCTTCCGGCTGCTGGCGGAGTTGGCTCGCGCGGATGGCGTGCCTCTGGTGGTGTCAGCGTACCGCCATTGCCCCGCCGGCATGGCGGGCGTTGAGGCGCTGGGGCGGGAGTTGCGGGAACAGGCGGGTCCGGAGCCCCATCACGTGTTCGTTCCGGTGGGGGGCGGCGGATTGTACACGGCGACTGCCCGCGGGCTGGCCGGGTCCCGCTGGCCGGTCCACGTGGTGCAGCCGGAAGGATGCCTGACGGTCACCGCCGCCTGGCGGAGAGGGGATCGGGAGATTCGGCCGGTGCAAAGCACGACCCGGATCAGCGGTCTTTCCGTGCCCTTCGACATCGACGCCTCGCTGGCGCTAAAACATCTGCTGGCGAACGGCGGCGCGGCGTTCGCCGTCTCCGATGAGGAAGTTTACGAATGCCAGCGCCTGCTGCTCGCCCTGGAGGGAATTTTCGCCGAACCCGCGGGCGCCACTGCCCTGGCGGGCTTCCGCCGGGCTTTGGCGGAAGGCCGCGTCCAGCCGGGCGATCCGGCGATCTGCCTGGTGACCGGCACGGGCTTCAAAGATCCCGTATCGATCGCCGTCGCGGCGTCCGCCCACCCGGACACTTTGCTGCCTGCCGCCGAACTGCGCGGCTTCTTACGCGCCGAGGTCTTGTCATGCTGATTCTCCGTTCCTGCATCTTCCTGGGACTGGCCGTCCGGCTGGCCGCCGCCGCCCCCGAATCCGGTTTTGTCGCCCAGTCCGACGGGGGTGAATTTCACCTCAACAATATTCCTCAGGTGGCCCGCCTGGGCGACGGGCGCTTGCTCTGCGTGTTCGGCGTGAATCCCAAGAGCGGCCCCAGCGGCCGTGTCTACGGGGCGTTTTCCGCCGACGGCGCGCGCACGTGGTCCAAGCCCCAACTCCTGTTCAGCAGCCAGGAGTACTTCTTTGGCGACGCCAACATCCTGGTGGACGGCAACCAGGTGTTCGTCTACGCGACGCGCGTCACCCGGCCGAATCGCATCGAAAAAGCCTGGACCTTTGTCATCCGCAGCGACAACAACGGACAAACCTGGTCGCAGCCCGAAGAGATCCACATTCCGCGTCAGTACACCCCCGGCAAGCAGCATAACGGCATCGTACTCGCGGACGGCACCTACGCCATGGGCATTTCCTGGGACTTGTGGGCCGAGCAGGGGATGGCGGCGCGCACCGAGGGCGAAATGGTGCTGGCCAGCGGCCTGTTGAAATCCCGCGACGGCCTGCGCTGGACGCTGCACGGCAATCTCACCACCTTCATCCCCAAAATGACCCCAGGCTCCACCAATGGCCTCTGCGAACCGTCCATTGTGCAACTGGCCGACGGCGAGATCTGGATGGTGCTCCGTTCGGGCGGTTCCCACCATTGGGAGAGCCGTTCGGTGGATAGCGGCGCGACCTGGTCAGAACCCCAACCGAGCGTGCTGGTGGGCCACAATACGCCCACCGCCTTGTTGCGCCTCGAAGGGCGGCCGCACGTGGTCGCGGTGTGGAATCGTTCGCCGGTCCATCGTTTTCCCCTGGTGATCGCGATTTCGGCCGACGGCGGCCGACATTTTTCGCCGCCGAAGATATTGGCTAATCCCATCGGCTACCAGGCGTCTTACCCCGGTTTGACGCAGACGCGCGATGGCGTCATCGTGGCCGTCTGGCAGCAGCAGCGTCCGGACGGCGGACGGGACGTGCGCTGGGCCCGCGTCACCCGTGAGTGGCTGGAACAGGAGTAAACCGCATGCCGCCCTCCCAATTCGATCCGCGGCAGTTTCCCCGCAATTCCAAGCACGAGTTGGAGCTTGAGTTCGAAGCCCGGGGCCACCGGCTGACCATGCCGGTGCTGTTGGCGCGCGGCGAGCTCGACGGGCCCACACTGGTGGTCAGCGCCGGCGTGCATGGCGATGAGTTCGAAGGCGTGCGCACGATTTTCGACGTCTACCGCGGACTGGACTCGGTGTCGATGGCCGGCGACTTTCTGGCCGTACCCGTGGTGAACGGACCCGCCTTCTGGAACTGCTCCCGCACCAGTCCGCTGGACGGCGGCAATCTGGCGCGCGTGTTTCCCGGGCGGCCTGACGGCTCCCCCACGGAAGTCATCGCCTGGCACTTCGACCAGCGGATTCTGGCCCGGGCCGACTTTTACCTGGACCTGCACAGCGCCGGCGTGGCCTGCGCGATGCCCGCGCTAGTGGGTTATGCCGCCGACGACCCGCGCTCCCGCGCCGCCGCGTTCGCCTTCGGCGCGCCCGTCGTTTGGGGGCACCCTACCATCCCGCCGGGCCGCACCGTATCCGCCGCCCGGGCGCGCGGTATCCCCTTTCTTTACACCGAAGCCCGCGGCGCCGGTCGGATTCACCCCGAGGACTTGGCGCTCTATACCCGCGGCGTCTGGAATCTGCTCAAACACCTGGAAATCGTCGCCGGAGACGCCGAGGCGGCCCCCTGCCGCCATCACTTGTTCGGCGACGGTAACATCGATGAGAGCCTGAACGCGACCCAGCCGGGATTCCTGGTTGCGGAAGTAACGCTGCTCGCGCGGGTCGAACGCGACCAACTGCTCGGATCGTTACTGGATCTCCGCGGCCGGGTGCTGGAGCAGTACCACGCCCCGACCTCCGGGCGGGTGGTGTTGATTCACGAGTGCCCCCGCGTCACCGCCGGCGAACCGCTGTTTCTGGTCACCCAGGAGGCGGGCCAAGGGAGCAGGAACTGAGGCGAGTCCAGTCTACGGGGGGCACGCGCCGGAGAGATAACTGCTGGCGCACCGCGCCTCCCGTCTGCTCGTAACGCCTCTCGATCCGTACGGTGTCTCCGGAGTCCGCGAGGCGCCAGAGTTCCCGCAACACGCGCTCGCTGCCGCTGATCGTCCAGCGGCATTCGATCCAGACGCCGTCGGCGATCCAGTCGGCCCGATAACGCCGCGGCGTCCCGAGCACCGGGATGCAGATCTCCGTTCCATCCAGCGTGAGGACTCTCTCGACCGTCTGGTCGCCGTTGGTGTCGACCTGACGGGTGACCAGCCGCCAGAGCGGATCGCGGTGCTCGATCCGGTCCTCGCGCGAGCGCGGTGGTTGCAGAAAGCCAAACCGGCTGGCCGCCAGGTCGAGGCGCCAGAGTCCGCTGAAATCGGGGCGCTCCATCGCTCCTGGGGATGCTCGCGCGGACGCCGGCGGGTTACGAACCCGGTCCGGCGGCGTAGTACGACTTCGCCGGCGCACGATAGGCGATTTTTAATTCCGGCGTTTCCAGCCGCCGGTGTCCCCGCCACGCCGACTCCATCAGGAACGACAGCGCGCCCGTCGTCAGCAGCGTCCGCTCCACGGGATACGGAGTGCGTCCCGTGGCGATCATCTCCGTGATGCCGTGCGCCAGCATGGAGAAATTGTTCGAGTTCTCGATGGGGATGTAACACAGCGTGGCGTCCGGTTCCGGCTTGCCTTTTACCTTGAGGGCGATCAGGTACTCGTTCACCAGTCCGCCGAGCTTCAGTACGGCCGCCCGGAACCCGTCGCGGTATTCGAGCAGGCACAGCACGGGCTGCCGAACATCCTCCGGGCGTCCGGGGCCCGGTTTTTCGGCCCGCGCGAGCGCGGCGCGCAACAACGCCTTGGACCAGCGTCCCTGCTCGGCGGCTTGCCAGACCGCCGGGCCTTGCAAGTGCTCCACCGCGCGGATGCCGGTCTCGCCGCCTTTGCGGCGTTCCACAAATACCTGGAGCGTCTCCAGGTCGTGGAAGATTCCGCCGTCCCCGGTCCAGCCGCCGCCTACCATCAGCGCGTCGTCGAACTCCACCCCCAACGGGTAGTCGAGATCCGGTCTCCGGAAGGTGACCGGCAGCGACGAACCGGCCATCAAGGGAAACCGCAGCTCCCGCGACCAGTCGTACATTTGCCGTGCTTTCTTCCAGTCATAGGAGAGATGCTTGTCGACGAACACCGGCGCGGAACGGCGGTGTTTCCTGAATTGCGCCACGACCTGTTCGAAAAACTCAAAGCGGGGATACAGATGCTGGTTCTTTTCGTTGGTGGGGTAGTTGCCATGTTCGGCCACCAGCACGACTCCGTCCACCGGTTGGGCCAGCGCCTCCGCGATGGAGGACGTGACCTCGAAGCCGTACGCCTGGCTGAGGCGAACGCCGATATCCGCCGGGTGGACCTGGTCCATGAACAGCGAGGACACCTTCAGCGTGGGAGGATAATATCGCTCTCCGATCCAGTAGCCTTCCAGCAGCCGCGTGACAATGTTATCGGCGTGCGAGCGGACATGGTAGGTCGACACCAGCGCGGCTACCCGCGGCGCGGCAGCGGCGGCGGCCCGAGCCCATGGCAGGGCCGCGCCCGTCACAAGGAAGTCCCGGCGTCTCATGGCGTACCTCGATTTCTATCCCGGATGGATCTCCCGCCGCGCCGGATCGTACGTCATCCGGCGGCCGCTGATCAGCGCTTCGTCCGCCATGATGACCGCCACCGAATGCGCGAACCCGGCGTCGATCGGGGCGCGCGGTTCTTTCCGGCTGCGGACGCACTCGAAGAAGTTCCGCATATGCGGCGCCGGACCGTTGTCGGCGGACGCGAACCGCGCCTCCGCGGTGAGCTTGTCCGGCTCGCCCGACCCCTCGCCGCTGGCCACCCACTCCTCGCGGGGCGACAGGTTACGCGCGTCCAGCGTGCCGAGCGTCCCGAACCACTTGGCGAAGTTCCCCGCGCTGTTTCCGAACACCGTGGTGTAGCGCACTAGAAAACCCTCCGGATACTCATAGGTGACTTCCACGGAATCCGGCACGTCGTACTGCTCTTTCCACCGGAAGATGCCGCCCATGGCCACCACGCGCTTGGGGAACTTGAGACCCAGCACGAAGTGGACTAAGTCGATGAAGTGCACCATCAGATTGGTGTGCGGGCCGCTCGAAAAATCGCGGAAGCCGTACCACCCCTGGTATTGCACCGGATCGAACGGGCGCGGCTTGCGGTTCATCACGAATGCTTTCCAGTCGACATCCTCCTCGCGCGGCGGCACGTGCAGGTCCGCCCGCCCGTAGCGATGCCAGTAGGGTTCGTAACCGTTGCGCGCCTGTTCCACCTTGAGGATCTTCCCCAGTTTGCCCCCGGCGAGGAACTCGCGCGCCGGACCCGCCTGCGGGTAGCTGCGCATCTGGGTGCCCATCTGGACGATGCGGTCCGATTTCTTCACCGTGTCGTAGGCGCGGATCAACTCCCGCATGTTCATTGCCAGGGGTTTTTCCACGTACACGTCCTTGCCGGCGCGAATCGCGGCAATCAGCATCTCGCAGTGCTGGTGGTCCGGGGTGCCGATGATCACCGCGTCCACGTCGGCGCTCTGGAGCACCTCGGCATATTGGACCACCGCCTTGGGATCCCGCCCGGTGAATTCCTTAACCTCCGCCGCGGCCTTTTCCCGGCGCTGTTTCCACACGTCGCAGACGGCGGTCACCTCGACGTTCACCAAGTCCTTGACCTGGAGGACTTCGCGAAGCAGGTTGCGGCGTCCGCAGCCAATATTGCCGACGCGAATCCGGTCGTTGGCCCCCAGGATGCGGCGGTAACTGGCGGCCGTCATGCCGGCTGCCACGGTCCGGCCGAACTGCCGTCTCGAGAAAGCGTCGCTCATGTGCGTGTCGTCTCCGGAAACGACAATATCACCCGCCGGGCGGGCGCGTCACGCCGTTTCGTGGCCGGCGTACAACTCGTCGATCTCGGCGCGCAGGTTGTCGATGGCGCGGGAGCGGCGCAGTTTCATCGTTGCCGTCAGTTCGCCCGCCTCGATGGTGAAATCGCGGTCGAGCACCCGGTACTTGCGGATCTGCTCGAACGGCGCAAGCTGGGCATTCACCCGCTTGACCACGCGCTGCACTTCTTTCACCACCGGGGCCGCGTGCGCCAGTTCCGCGAGCGGCTTGCCCTGGAAGTGCTCCATGCCCGGGAGCGATTCGGCGATCTGCGGATTCAGCGTGAACACCGCGGTCATGTACGGCAGCCGGTCGCCGATCAGCAGCACATGGCCAATCAGTGGCTCCAGCTTGAACAGATTCTCCACGCGCGCGGGAAAGACCTTCTTGCCGTTGGAGGCGACGATCATCTCCTTCTTGCGCCCCGTAATGTAGACGAAACCCTCTTCATCGATTTGGGCGATATCGCCGGTGTGCAGCACCCCGTTCCGCAGCACCTGCGCGGTGGCGTCCGGATCGTTCAGATAGCGGGAAAACAGCGTGGGGCTCTCAATCAGGAGTTCGCCGTCCTCGGCCAGGGAGAATTTCACGCCGGGCAGAGCCTTGCCAATGCTGCCGATGCGCGGCGCCGAGACGGGATTCAGCGCCACAATTCCCCCCTCGGTCAAGCCATAGCCCTCGATCAGCGGCATGCCGATCGCGTCATAGAACGCGGCCAGTTCCTTGCCGAGCGGCGCGGCGCCGGACACCGGCATCTTGAGGCGGCCGCCGAACCGTTCGCGGATCTTGCGGAACAGCAGCGCATCGGCCGCCTTCAGCGCGGCGGCGATGGCGACCGGCGGCTGGCGGCCCGCGGCCCGCCGCCGGGCGGCCTCCAGCCCCAGGCCCAGCGCGCCGTACAACACCGTCCGCAGCCAGCGCGGGCGTCGGTTGATCTCCGCCGACAACGACGTGTAGACCCGCTCCCACATCCGGGGCGGCGCCAGGAAGAACGTCGGCCGTACGCTCTTGATCTCCTGCGGCAGCTTGAGTAGGCTCTCGGAAAAATACGTCGGGGTCGCGGTGAGAATCAGCAGGAACTCGATGGCCACGCGCTGGGCGATGTGCGCCGCGGGCAGCCAGGCGACGGTGCAGTCATCCGGCCCCAACGGCGCCACGGCCGGCCCCATCTCCAGGTTGCTGACGATGGCCCGGTGGGTGACCAGCGCCATCTTCGGTTCGCCCGTAGCGCCGGAAGTCAGGTACAACACGGCATCGTCCGCGGGGCCGTACTCTGCCAGAATCGCGCCCAGGCAGCCCGGATTCGCCTGGACCGCTTCGCGCCCGCGGCGGCGCAACGCCTCGAGCGTCAGTGCGCCTTCGGCTTCGCCGGTGAGCACAATCACGTGCTCGACCGGAGCGTCGCGGAGCGCCTCGCGCATCTTGGCGTCTTCCACGAACAGGACCCGGGCCCCGCACTGCCGGACGGAGCGCACCAGGTCGGGGGCCGGGTAATTGGTGTAGAGCGCCGCGGCAATCGCGCCGCGGGTCAGGATGCCCAAATCGGCCAGGTAGAACTCCGCCCGGGTTTCCGAGGCCAGCGCGGCGGTGTCGCCTTTCCGGACTCCCAACGTGGCCAAGCCCGCCGCGATCTCCTCGGCGGCGCGACGGTATTCGTCCCATGTGTAGGTCTGGTACACCCGCCGCCCTTGCGACAGGTGCGGCTGATAGAGCGCCACGCGCGCGCCATGGCGCGCGGCGGTCTGCGCCAGCACCTGGTAGATGGTCCGGGAGCTCATCGCCTCGATGCTATCACGCACCCCCACCCGCGATCGTGACAACCGGGTGACAGAGCGAGGCGATCCCTTCAGCCTGCCGGTGCCGCCTCTTAACCCGCCAGTTGGGCCCCGATTTCCGCGGCGAAGGCTTTCAGCCGCCCAGCCAGCCGCGCGGCGATGTCCGGATGCCGGGAGTACAGGTTGTACTGCTCAGCCGGGTCCCAGTCCAGGTGGAACAGTTCAGGCGCAGGGGCCCGAACCTCGGGGTCTCCTTCGGCGCGCGCTCGCGCGAAGCGATACTTCCAGGGGCCTTCCCGGATGGCCTCCAGCGTATTGCCCAGGCAGTAGTAGAACGGGCCGCGCGGGCCGGCCACCCCGTCGCGGAGCCACGGCGCGAGGTCGGACCCGTCGTACACCCGTCCCTCGGGCAAGGCAACTCCGGCCGCCCGCGCCATCGTGGGAAACAGGTCCAGCGTGGAGGCGAGGTCCATGCAGACCTGCCCTGACCGCGCCACCCCGGGCCACCGGACGATTCCCGGCACCCGCAGACCGCCTTCGTAAGTGGACCCTTTCGCGCCGCGCAGCAACCCCTTCGATCCGGTGTGCCACGGCTCCACGCCGCCCGCGAGCATGCGCGGAGGCAGCTTGTGCCAGGGGCCGTTATCGCTGGTGAAGACCACCATCGTGTCGCCGTCCAGCCTCTGCTCGCGGAGCGTGCGCAGGATCTCGCCCGCCGACCAGTCCAGCGTCTCAATGACGTCGCCGTACAATCCGGCGCGCGACCGGCCCCGGCGCTCCGCCGGCGCGCTGACCGGCAGGTGCGGCATCGAGTACGCCAGGTAGAGAAAAAAAGGCTGGCCGGCCGCCTGTTTGAGAAAACGCACCGCCTCCCCGGTGTACCGCGGGGTGAGCTGGGACTGATCGCTCACCGTCTCCACCTCCGACGCGCCACGATAGAGGCGCAGCGGGCGGCCGGTTTTCACCCAAGGGGGAATCATGTCGTGACTGTATGGCAGCCCGAACCAGTCGTCGAAGCCGCGCCGGGTGGGCAGATACGATTCCGGCTGGAAACCCAGATGCCACTTGCCGATCGCCATTGGTCCGGTAGCCCCGCGCTTTCAGGATCTGCGGCAGCAGGATCTCCTCCAAAGGGAGGCCGCCCACCGTGTCCGGACCTGTGTTGTTCGGCTGTCCGGCGCGGATGGGATAGCGCCCGGTCAGCAGCCCCGCGCGCGAAGGAGTGCATACCGGCGCCGCGGCATAGAACGAAGTAAAGCGTGTTCCTTCCTCCGCCAGGCGGTCGAGGTGCGGAGTGCGAAGCGTGGGATGCCCGTAGCAACCCAGGTCCCCATAGCCAAGATCGTCGGCAAAAAGAATGACGAAGTTCGGCGGTTTGCGTCGGGCGTCGGCACCGCCGCGCGCAGCGGCGGCGGCAGCCACGCCGCTTTGGAGAAAGCGACGGCGGTCGAGGGTTTCCATGTTTCGCATGATACCCGCCGGGCGCGCGAAAGTTTCTCCGCGCCTCCCTCTATACGCGCAGTTCGTAACCGAGAGCTTGCATGCCGACGATCATGCGCTGCCGTACCGCGGCGACTTCCTCCGCCGACAGCGTCCGGTCCTTGGCGCCGACGGTGATGCGGAAGGATACGGATTTCACGCCTTCGGGCAAGGGCGGCCCCGCGTACTGTCGCACATAGGCGACGCCCTCGGCGAACTCCGGAGGGACCAGCGCTGCCAGGTGGCGCTGGAGGTCGCCAGCCGGCGTCCGGAGTCCGGCCACGACGGAAAGGTCAAACTCGCTGACCGGGAAACGCCGCAGCGGCCGGTAGCGCACCTCCGCCGGACCGATCTCGCGAATCCGGTCCAGGTTCAAATCCAGCACCGCCGCGCGGCCGGTTTCCACCAAGTCCGGATGAAACTCAAACAGACGGCCCACGAATTGATCGCGCCAGGTCACCCGCGCCGACCGCCGCGGGTGCTCGTGCGCCAGCGCCTCACAGGGCGTTGCCGCAGCGCCGGGCAGCAACACTTCCGCCGCATGCTTGAGCGCAAACAAGCCCGCTTCCCCGTTGTCCTTGGCGAACACCGCCGCCGCCAGGTGGGTCACCTCGTCCGGCAAACCCTGGGGGCGCTTGTGAATCTCGCGGCCGACTTCAAACAGGCGAAACGCCTCCAGGTGACGGCTGTTGTCCTGCACGTTCTTGCGGATGCCCGGCAGCAGCGATTTCCGCATCAGGTTCAGGTCGGAGGCAATCGGGTTGGCGACCTCCACGTGGTCTGCGGCGCGCCAACCGAAGGCCGCCGCCTGCTCGACGCTGACAAACGAGTAGTTGTACACCTCGGTGAACCCGAGCGCGGTGAGAGCGGCGCGCACGGCGCGGTGATGCCGCCGTTCCTGGTTGCGGGGCGTCGCCCCGCCGGACACCAGCGGAGCCTGCGGCGTGATGGCGCCGTAACCCACCATCCGGCCGATTTCCTCCACCAGGTCCTCCTTGAGAGAGACATCCTTGGTGGCTCGCCAGGACGGCACGGTCACAGCCAGCACGCCTTCCTCCGCCTCGGTGACGCCGAACGAGAGCGACTCCAGAATGCGGATCACCTCGCCGCGCGGGATGGCGCGGCCCAGCTTGCGCGCCAGCCAGTCCAGCGGGAGGCGAATCGGCATGGCGGCGGCCGTGGGACGGCGCAAATCGGATAGCCCGCCCACCACCCGGATGCCGGGCGAGACTTGCTCGAACAGCTCGATCGCCCGCGCGATGGCGCGCGTGGTGTTTTCCGGGTCCTGCGCCTTCTCGAAGCGGATCGAGGCGTCGGTGCGCAGCTTCAGCGCCGACGAGGTCCGGCGAATGTTGCCGGCGTGGAAGTTGGCGCTCTCGAGCACAATGGCGGTGGTTGCGCCGGTAATCGCGCTGTCGCGGCCACCAATCACGCCCGCCAGCGCCACCGCGCCTGCCCGGTCGGCTATCACCAGGTTGGATTCCGTGAGCGCGTACTCCTCGTCGTTCAAGGCCACCACCCGCTCCCCGGCGCGCGCCCTGCGCACGTAGATGATCTCGCCTCGCAGCCGGTCCCGGTCGAACGCATGCATGGGCTGGGCCAGTTCCGCCAGGATGTAATTGGTGACGTCGACGATGTTGTTGATGGGATTCAAGCCGATCGCTTCCAGGCGGTACTGCAACCAGAGCGGCGAGGGGCGCACGGTGACGTTTTCGAAGACCAGTGCGCTGTAGCGCGGGCATAGGTCGAAGTCTTCGATGTCCACCTGCACCACGCCGGCGCCGGCGGGCAGCCGTTCCATCCGGACCGGATCGCGCAGGGCTTTGCCGGAGAACGCCGCCACCTCCCGCGCCAGGCCCAGGTGACCCCACAGATCGGGGCGGTGGGTGATCGACTTGTTGTCGATTTCGATGATCGAATCGGCTCGCAGGGTAAACGGCTCCTCGCCAAGCTCGACGAGGCCCGCGCTTTCGCGGTTCACTCCCAGTTCGGCGCCGCTGGCGAGCATGCCGTCGCTTTGAACGCCGCTGATCAGCTTGGCGGCCAGGGGCACGTAGACGGTGCGCAGTCCCGCGCGGCAGTTGGGCGCCCCGCAAACCACGGTCTTCACGCCGTAGGCCTCGGTTTCCACTACCGCGAGCCGGTTGGCGCTGCCCTCGATCGGACGCACGCTCGCCACGCGGGCGGCGCAGGCGTAGCGCAGCATCTCCCCGGCGACGGCGATGCCCTCGCATTCGGCCGTCTTCATCGTGATCAGCCGCTCCAGCTCCAGCGGCGGCAGGTCCAGACCGTCCACCAGCTCGGAAATCCAGTTATAGGAAAACTTCACAGCGGAATCCTCGTCAGAACTGCTTCAGGAAACGCAGGTCGCCGCCCTGCAACAGGCGGATGTCGTCGATGCCGTACCGCATCATCACCAGCCGCGTCAGTCCCAACCCGAAGGCGAACCCGTTCCACTGGTCGGGGTCGATGCCGCCGAAGCGCAGCACGTTAGGATGCACCAGCCCGCACGGCAGCAGCTCCACCCAGCCGGATTGTTTGCACACCGGGCATCCCTTGCCTCCGCAAATCAGGCACTGAATGTCCAGTTCGAACCCCGGCTCGACGAACGGGAAAAAGCCGGGGCGCAGCCGCACGGCGACCTCGCGGTGAAAGATGCCCTGGAGCAGGGTTTTCATGAAGTACAGCAGATGGGCGACGGAGACCTCGCGGTCCACCATCATGCCTTCCAGCTGATAAAACGTATGCTCGTGGGAGGCGTCCACGCTCTCGTTGCGGAACACCCGCCCCGGAGCGATCATGCGCAGCGGCGGTCCCAGCCTTTCCATGCCGCGCACCTGCACCGGAGAGGTGTGAGTCCGCAGCAGGTTGCCATCCTTCATCCAGAAGGTGTCCTGCATGTCCCGCGCCGGATGGTCCGGCGGAATGTTGAGCGCGTCGAAGTTGTAATACTCTGTTTCGACCTCGGGCCCGTCGAGCACCACAAAGCCCATGGATTCGAACAGGTCCTCGATCTCGGATTGAATCTGCGTGACCGGATGCAGGGATCCGGCGGGCGCTCCCGGCGAAGGGAGCGTCAGGTCGACCCACTCCGCATCCAGGCGGGCATTGAGCGCGGCGCGGGCGAACTGGGTTTGCTTGGCCTCGAGGGCGGACTCGACGGCGTCCTTGACTGCGTTCAACCGCTTCCCTACCGCCGCGCGCTCCTCAGGCGGGATCTTGCCCATCTCCCGGCTGACTGCCGCCAGCGAGCCCTTGCGCCCCAGAATCTCAACGCGGACCTTCTCCAGCGCGTCCGGCGTGGCGGCGGCTTGAATCGCCGCGAGCGCGGTCTGCTCCAGGTCGGCGAGTTTATGGCGCCACATGGAGTTCCCAGGCCAGATGTCCGGCGTAGAAGCGCAGCAGGCTCGCAGGATAAACCCCCGAGAAGCGCTCCAGCACGCGCTGGCTCCAGCCCTCTTGGAAATATGCTTGCGCGTCCAGATCCTTGGCGAAAAACCCGTCCTGATGCGGGACTTTCAGGAAATCCAGCACCGCCACGATCATATCCAGGTGGCAGACCAGGATGGCTTGGGACAAGTCCCGCGCCAGTTCGTCGTCGCCGCCGGCCAGCCGCCGCCAAAGCCGCGACGATGCCTTTTGAAGCGTTTCGCTGCTCAGCTTGGTCAGATGGGTGCGGGCCTTCAGCCGGTCGAACAACTGGTACGTTCGGAGTTTGCCCATGGAGACGCCCCGCAGCATCTCGCCAAACGCTTCCTGCCCCAGGGCGAGGAAGACGTCCGTAAGTTGCATAAATCGCTAGGGTAACACATTTGGTACAATCTCTGGTCGGGCTCGCCAATCCGGACCCGACTCCTCGCATCCGAGTCTCGATCCCGCACGAACCCCTGCCCGGCGCGTGCCGTCTTCGGACCGCTGGAGAACTGAGCACAGACCTTATGAGCAACGTGGTGATCCTGGGCGCCCAATGGGGCGACGAGGGCAAAGGCAAGATTGTGGACCTGTTCGCGGACCGCTTCGACCTGATCGTCCGCTATCAGGGCGGCCACAACGCCGGCCATACCGTCCTGGTCGGAAACCGGAAGTACATCCTGAAACTGATTCCGTCGGGCATTCTCCATGCCGGCAAGACCTCGGTGATCGGCAACGGCCTGGTGGTGGACCCCGCCGCCCTGATCCAGGAGATGGAAACGCTCGAGCAGAGCGGCATCCCGGTCCGAGAGCGGCTGGCCATTAGCAACCGCGCGCACATCATCTTTCCCTTTCACCGCCTGCTCGAGAAACTCACCGAGGATCGTCCCGGCCGGGTTTCCATTGGCACCACGTCACGCGGCATCGGGCCCGCCTACGAGGACAAGATCGGCCGCCGCGGCGTCCGCATGGCCGACCTGCTGGACAGGGAGTTCCTGGCCGGCTATCTGCGCGTGCTGTGCGAGGACAAGCTGACCCTGGCGCGCGCCTTTGGCCTCGAAGAGACGCTGGACTTCGCCACGCTTCTGGCGGAATACTCCGCTTACGCCGAAAGGTTGCGCCCCATGGTCTGCGACACCGCGGCGCTGGTCAACCGGGCGCTGCGGGACGGCAAGCGGGTGCTTTTTGAGGGCGCGCAGGGCACCATGCTCGACGTTGACCACGGCACGTATCCGTTTGTGACGTCCTCCAGTTCGGCCGCCGGGGGAGTTTGTACAGGCGCGGGAGTGCCGCCCACGCGCATCCATGGCGTGGTGGGAATCTCCAAGGCCTACATCACCCGCGTGGGCTCCGGCCCCTTCCCCACCGAGGACTTCGGTCCGCTCGGCGACCGGATCCGGAACGTCGGCCGCGAATTCGGCTCGGTTACCGGGCGGCCGCGCCGGTGTGGCTGGTTCGATGTGCCGCTGCTGCGTTACACCGCCATGGTCAATGGCTTCGACAGCATGGTGATCACCAAACTGGACGTGCTGGACGGGCTCGAGTCGATTCCGGTATGCGTCGCCTACCGCATGGGCGGCGGGACGCTGGATGCAATGCCCGCCACGGTGCGCGAACTGGCCAGGGTAGAACCTGTTTTTGTCCAGCTTCCTGGCTGGAAACAGCCCTCGTCGGGTGTTTCGAGGTATGACGAACTGCCCGCCGAAGCGCGCGCGTACCTGGAGTTCCTCGAGCGGGAGACGGGAGTCGAGGCAGGCTGCGTCTCGACCGGCGCCGAGCGCAACCTGACGATTGTCCGGCCCGGCTCGAAGTTTGAGAGCTTGATGGGCGCGCGGGCGTGACCCAGCGCTGAGCAAGTCCCCTGGATGGCCCGGCTCAGGTCTGCCCGTTTCTAACCTTGCGATGGGCTCGGAGACCGCGGTTCCCGCGGCCCGCTTTGCCATGCGGCCCCCGCATTTCTGCGTGCGCGAACAACCGCGCCTCAACGGCCGGCCAGATCGAACGAGGTGGATTTCCCCGTCCGGCGCCATTGCCGCGGAGAGCCAGACAAGCCTTTTCGATTCTGTCAAATTTGCGACTCGGTCAAGACTTGGCGGCGGCGCCTTTGGGTTGCGGGAGGAATCGGCGAAACTTAAGACGGATTATTAAAAAACACCATCAGAAACAGACTGGATTCGTAGCATCCCGTAAACTAAAATGTAAAGGGCGTTCGTCCTTCATATGGACCGAGCCAGAGGAGAATAGTATGACCGCGTGGTCAAGATTGCTGATTCCTGCGATGTTCCTGGCGGTTCTCGCCTCAGCGCCCGCCACTGCTCAGATCCGAAGCGCCGCCATTGCGGGCACGGTGTTCGACTCCAGTGGGGCGCCCGTGCCGGAGGCTGAACTTGTGGTGGTGGAACAAAATACCAATGCGCGTTACGAGTCGCGCACCAACGCTGCGGGTATTTTTCTTTTTCCTTACCTTTCCTTTGGAACTTATACGCTTTCTGCCCGGCGGACTGGATTTCAGACGGTGACGCGTTCCGACCTCGTGCTGTCCACGGCGCAAACCCTGCGCGTCGACCTCACGCTGCAACCCGGTCAGGTAGAGACCTCCGTGACGGTTCGCGGCGACCTGGTAAACCTCCAGACCGAGAAAGCGTCAGTCGAGAACACGGTCTCGCGCCAGGTGATCGAAGCGATTCCGAATATCAACAACAACCCGCTCATGTACGCGACGTTGCAGCAGGGTGTGATCCCGCGCGCCGCGCAAGTGCGTACGATGGCCCGAACGCATTCGGGATCGGCACCGATGGCCGTCGTTTTTATTCCGCCTTCTCGATGAACGGGGGACAGGCCTTCTCCAATGACATCCAGCTTGACGGGGTCAGCGTGCAGGCCTCGGCATGGAATGAAGTCGCCGTGGTGCCGAATTCTGAGGGAATTCAGGAAGTAAAGACCAATCTGAACAATTTCTCCGCCGAATACGGCCGGGCGCAGGGAGTGGTGGTCATTTCCACCAAGAGTGGCGCCAACGAGTTCCACGGCAGCGCGCCGTACCGCTTGCGCAATGAGGTGCTGAACGGCAACACCTGGGAAAACAATGCCCGGGGCATCGACCGCCAGCCCTTCAAGGTAAATCAGTTCGGCGGCACGCTGGGCGGCCCGGTGCTGTTGCCGACGCTCTATAACGGCAAAGACAAGACGTTTTTCTTCGTCAGCTACGAAGGCCTGCGCCACAACCGCGCGGTTGATTTTTTACGGACGGTGCCAACCGAGCTCGAGCGAAGTGGCAACTTCAGCCAGACGCGCGTGCTGGACGCGGCGGGCAACCTGGCGCCCGTGGCGATTTTCGATCCTTACAACGTGGTGTCCGTGGGGGAGAACCGATTCCAGCGCGTGGCTTTTCCCAATGCGATCATCCCCGTGCAAAGGCAGCATGCGGCGATGGCGGCGTGGATTAAGGAGTATCCCCTGCCGAACCGTCCGCCGGACGATCCCCGGGGCTTCAACAATTTCTTTAACCGGGACACGCGCACCTGTACGCGCGACAACGTGAATATGCGGTTCGACCACCGGCAGGGCAACGCCCACTCGTTCTATGGCACCTACGGGATAAACCGCGGCCTGATCACCACGCCGTACGGGTGGGGCGCGGGCAACCGCAATTTCACACAGTCCGGCTTCCTGGGGCGCTTCAACGGCGATGACAATTTTTACTCCTCGATTGGCGACACGTGGGTAATCTCGCCCACGTTGGTGCTCGATCTCCGTCAGGGCTTGACCCGGGTGAGGGCGCGCAACGAGGTGGAGCGATTTGACGATCTGGACTACAGCCGCTACGGCGTGCCGGCGGCCTTCGCTCCAGCCAACGCCTTTCCGGGCGCGGTGCCGGAGGTGAGCGGGATGGGCCCCTGGTCGCAGTTGAACCAGCCAGCGTATCTGGCCAAGAACGAGCGGCAGACCAACTGGCACAGCGTTGGTTCCCTGACCAAAGTGTGGGGCCGCGTCACGATCAAAACGGGCGCTGAGTATCGCACTTATTTGTCCAATTTCATTGACGCGCGGGGTTCCTACTGGCTGGCGATGAATAGCGCCCTGACCAGCGGCAATATCATCGCGGCGGATGGCAGCAATCAGGTGGCCCCCACTCCGGAGATCGCAGGTTACGGTCCCGCGGCGTGGTTCCTGGGCGCAGGCCAGTTGCGCGCCGGGGAGAATGGCGTGCGGCTCGCGCTCGCCGCCAAGTACGCGGCTACCTTCGTGCAGACAGATTGGCGCGCAACCAATCGACTGACCCTCAATCTGGGGCTGCGGTGGGATGTCCAACCAGGTCCTACCGAGCGGCACAACCGCATGAGTTCCTTCCTGCGCGACGCCCGCAATCCATTCGGAACCGCGGGAGCGCTTCACTTCCCCGGAGTCGATGGCGCCGACCGCAATTTGTGGCGGACCAGTTGGCGAGACTTCGGCCCCCGGCTGGGACTGGCATACCGGATGCGGGACGACCTGGTGGTCAGGGCGGGCTATGGCATGACTTACCTGCCCATGAACACGGGCTACTTCGGGGGTCCGTTTGTGTATGGCGCGCAGGGCTACTTCCCGACCACCTTCTCCGACCCCTTCGGCGCGACGCCGCGGGGGCGATCATCGGCGACTTTGCCCAGTCGACCGTCCTCATTCCGGCCTTGGGCAACAACGCCAACGACCCGAGGCAGTATGGCGTGGGCGGGCAGCGGATGGAGTTCGACAATTACCTGAACGCGCGCTTTCAACAGTGGAATTTCTTCGTGGAAAAGCGCGTCGGCGGCAACTGGCTCGCCAGCGCCGGGTATACGGGGACGCGGGGCCAGCGCTTGCCGTATGGCCGTTTCCCGCTGAACAATTTGGGGACGCTGCCGGATGCGATCCATGCGGAATGGCGTGCGGGGTATATTGCGTCGAATGGGACCGACCCCAGTTTGCAGCAGGTGCGTAATCCCTGGCAGCCGCTCTCCGGCGCTTTGATTCCTTTTCAAGGAAATATTGGCCGCGCGACCATTAGTCGGCGCGAGCTCGCGCTGCCTTATCCGCACTTCCTAAACCAGGAACTACAGGCGTCACAGGGCTTCTCAAACTACCATGCCCTCATGTTCCAGGTGAACCGGCAGTTCTCCAGCGGGCTGCTTTTGAACGCCCACTACACCTGGTCGAAAGCCCTGGAGTGGACTCAGTCCGAGGCCCACACGAATGGCTTCGGCGACACAATCGGCTATATCATCGGCGATAACGATTTCCGCAACTAGCGCAATAACCTCCGGCACTCCGCCCAGGATACGCCGCACCGCGTCGTGGTCACCGGTGTTTACCAGTTGCCATTTGGTCAAGGCAAACGGTTCGACGTGGGAGGGGGTCTGGCGAACGCTCTCTTCGGCGGCTGGCAAATCGGGTCGGTCTTTACCGCCAACAGCGGGTTTCCCCTGCTGCTGGGCGGCAACAACACGCAGAACAACACGAACGGGCGCGCCATGATCAATCCGGGCGTGCCGCTGGAGTTGCCAACCGAATTGCAAGGCTGGTATGACGGCAACCGCACCATCACCCTGCCGAGCGGCCGCACCTTCCGTCCCGGCGCCTTTCGTTACCTGCGCTATAACCCCGACGCCTTCCGCGGTCAGACGGTGCGGACGGCGAACGGCCAAGAGCGCCTGAATCTGTTCTGGTGGGGTGACGCGGCGCCCAATTACGGCGCTCTCCGCAGCGATGGCCGGTGGAATATCAACCTTAGTCTGCAAAAGTCGTTCCGGCTGCGGGAGCGTGTTCAATTGCAATTTTCGGCCGAAGCCACGAACCTGGCCAACAACGTGCAGTGGGAACCCGGCCAGTGGACGATGTCTGGTGGCGGCTTAAATCCAAGCGGGCCGCTCGTGGGCCTGGGCACCAACCAGAACTTCGGCACCCGCGGCGCGGCCACCTTCGATCCCAGGCAGGTGGAGTTTCGCCTGCGCCTGGCGTTTTAGACCGTCCTCTGGCTGACATCCGTTGGAGTTCCGCCGCCCGCGGGTCGCAATGGGGACGGAATTTCCACCCGACCCGCCGGAAGTAGGGGCAAGTCATTGACTTGCCCCTAATCCACATACAGGAATTCGTTGGAGTTCAGCAGCACGCGGCAGAGCGCGTCCATTCCGCCAACGAAGGAGTGGAAACGCGTAGCCTCGGCGGGGGCGGGGTCGCGTCCCAGCGCCAGCCGGAAAGCGTACCGGATTTGCGCGGCGCGGTCGGGGCCCGCGGCGGCGGCGGCGCGCGCGGCCAGGTGGAGCGCTTCCTCGTGCACCAGGTTGCCGTTCATCATCGAGAGCGCCTGCAGCGGCGTCGTCGTGGCGCTGCGTCGTTCGCACGATTCGCTGAACACGGGCGCGTCGAAGGCGGCCAGCATCGGCAGCGGCATCGAGCGGCGCTGGAACGTGTAGATCGAGCGCCGGCGGGCGTCGGCTTCGGTTTCGTTGGGTTCCCACATCAGTCCGCCGCCGCGCCCGTAGCGGGCAACGTCGGCCAGGTCTTCCGGCAGCGGCGGGAATACGCTCGGGCCGCCCATCGCGGGGTTCAGACGTCCGCTGACCGCCAGGATGCTGTCGCGAATTTCCTCGGCGGTCAGGCGCCGGCGCGGGAAACGCCACCACAGCCGGTTATCCGGGTCCTTCGGGTTGGCGTTCATCGCCGGGTTGTCCGCCGCCTGGGTGTAAACCGCCGAGTTCAGCATCAGGCGGTGCATGGCCTTGATGCTCCAGCCCTCCTCGATGAAACGGTGCGCCAGCCAGTCCAGCAGTTCGGGATGCGTGGGGCGCGCGCCGTTGACGCCGAAGTCGCTCGGCGTGGCCACCATGCCGGTCCCGAAATGATGCTGCCAGATGCGGTTGACCATCACGCGGGCGGTAAGGGGGTTGTCCGGACTGGCGATCCAGCGGGCCAGGGTCAGCCGCCAGCCTCGGGTGGGAAACTGGCGGTAGCGGTCCTGTTCGATCACGGCGGGCTCTGCTTTGCCGGTCAGCGCGGTGGGAAACCCGGCCTCCACCGGTTCGCCCGGCTGGCGGTAATCGCCGCGGATCAGGACGCGGGTGGGAGGCAAGCCGGGACCGTTCGGCGGCCCTGGGACATTGCGGACCGTGAGCGCCAGCGGACGCCAGCGGCCCAGGCGCCGTTGCAGGACTTCCACCCGCTCAGACAATTCGCGGTGGCGGTCCCGCTCGGCTTCAGAAAAGATCGTGGAGCTGCGCCGGGCGGCCTCGGCCCGCACATCCGCCAGCGCGAGCGTGTCAAACCGGCCCAGCGGATCGGTGCGTCCGGCCGCGTACCCGGCCTTCAGTTTCGCCAGCAGGTGCTCCTCATATTCGTCCAGCCGCTCGCGCTCTTCCGGATCCTGGGTGCGGTCGGCATCCTCCCGCAAGTCCGCGTGACGCTGCCGCTCGCCCGGAGTGAAAATTCCGCCGCCGGCGCGGCGCAATTCCAGCCGCAGGTCTTCCCTGGTGAGGTCCTTGCCGGCGGCTTGTTGTTTGCGCGCGGCGACCAGCCGCGGGAGCAAAGCCGCTTCGAACTCGCCCAGTTCGCGTTTTTCCGGACCGTCCTTGAGCCGCTGCTCGTACTGGCGGATCTTGGCGGCGGCTTTTTCAGCGAAGGTGGGATCCTTGTACGGCACCTCCACGTTCTCCACCTGGATCGCGTTGAAGAAGGCCTGAAACCGGTAGTAATCGCGCTGCGGAATGGGGTCATACTTGTGATCGTGGCAGCGGGCGCAGCCCATGGTCAGACCCAGGAACACCGACCCGGTCACGGAGGCGACTTCGCTCAGGTAGTTCTGGCGGACTTCGTCGGCGACCAGGTTGGAGCGGTCCCAGGGCGCGAGGCGCAGGAAGCCGAGCGGGATGTGCCCCTGGACGTCCGGCGCATAGTTGTTGCGCGTTTTGCTGTGCTCGTCGGCGCCGGCCAGTTGCAACAGGAGGAAGCGGTCGTAGGGCAGGTCGCGGTTGAACGCCTCGATCACCCAGTCGCGGTAGCGCCAGGCGTTGCCGATGGCGCCGTCCCCTTCCAGTCCGCTGGTTTCGCCGTAGCGGACCAGGTCGAGCCAGTGGCGGCCCCACTTCTCGCCGTACCGGGGATCGGCGAGCAGGCGCTCGGTCAGGCGCGAGTAGGCATCCGGCGAGGAGTCTTTTTCAAACGCATCGACCTCCTCGGGCGGGGGCGGCAATCCGATCAGGTCGAAATACACCCGCCGGACGAGGACGCGGCGGGAGGCGGCGGGCGCCGGGCGCAACCCTGCCGCTTCGAGTTTCGCCAGGATGAACGCATCGATCGGGTTACGGACCCAACCCGGCTCAGCGACGTTCGGGATGGCGGGTTTGACGGGCTTTTCGAACGGCCAGCGCCACGCGGCCGCCTCCGGAGCCTGCTCGGCGGGGAGTTCGCGAATCCACGCTTCCAGCCGTGCGATGTCGGCCTCGGAAAGCTCGCGGCCGAGCGGCATCCGCGGCGACAAGCTGCCGCGCACCATGCGGATGAGCGGGCTGCGCTCGGGGTGGCCGCCGATCACGGCCTTGCCGTGTTTCTTGCCGCCCGCGAGCACGGCGGCGATCGAATTCACGGAAAAACCGCTGGCATTCGATTCAGCCGAGTGGCAAGCTCCGCATTGGGCGGCCAGCAGCGGCGCGATGTCGCGGGCGTACTCCACCGGCGCGGCGCCGGCGGCCATGGCGAAAAAAAGACACCCGGAGAGCCGGAAGAGCATGAGTGGTGAGAAGCAGTGTATCAAACCGCGCCGGGCACTCCGCGCCGGGTCAAAGCGCGATCCGGGTTCCGAGCGTGGCCAGGAATTTCGCCAGCCAGTCCGGGTGGGCCGGCCAGGCGGGCGCGGTCACCAGATTTCCGTCGGCGTGCGCCTGGTCCACCGGACAATCCACCCACCGCGCGCCGGCGCGGCGAACTTCAGGGCCCACGGCCGGATAGGCCGTACAGGCGCGGCCTTCCAGCACGCCCGCCGCGGCCAGCAACTGCCCACCATGGCAGATGGCGGCGATCGGCTTGTTCGCCTGCGCGAAATGGCGGACGATCGCGAGCACGCGTTCGTCGAGGCGGAGGTACTCGGGCGCGCGTCCGCCGGGGATCACCAGCGCGTCGTATTCCTCCGGGCGGACCTGGTCAAACGCCGCGTTCAACTGGAAGTTGTGACCGGGCTTTTCGCTGTAGGTCTGGTCCCCTTCGAAGTCGTGGACGGCGGTGCGGACCTTGTCTCCTGTTCGCTTGCCAGGACAGACGGCGTGGACGGAGTGGCCCACCATCAGCAGCGCCTGGAACGGAACCATCACCTCGTAGTCTTCGACGAAGTCACCTACTAACATGAGGATCTTTTTCGCGGCCATACGGTCACACTGTACCGCAGGCCGCCCGTGGTGGAACCGGGATGCGATACGATGTCGGACAGCGGCAAGCTCAAGCTAAAGAATTCGAGCACGGTTGCCGATTACAAGGAGTATATGGGCTATACGCGGGCAGAGAGCCGCATGCTCTGCGCCGAACTGGTCAATATCGCCTGGAAAGAAACGTCCGGGCGAGGCCGCCGGGCGACGGCTATTCTCGAGAACATCTCCGCCTCAGGGGCGTGTTTGCAATTGGAGCGGCCTTTGGCGGTGGATACGGAAGTCGCGCTCCGGCTTCCGAAAACGCAGTTGCGAGGACGGGTTCGCTACTGCGTGTACCGCGATATCGGCTACTTCATTGGACTGCAATTCGCCGAAGGCTCGCGCTGGAACCGGCGGCTTTTTCAGCCGCAGCACCTGCTGGACTTGCAGCGGCTGCTGGCGCGCGCCATCAAGGGCGCGGCCAAACGGGCGCAGCAGCGGCAGCCCGAAAGCATCCAATGAACGCGGGCGTCAGTACGCCGCCAGCCAGCGCGCTTTCTCCGCAATCTTTGCCGCATTCGGCAGGAAGGCTTCCTCCAGCGGCGGGCTGAACGGAACCGGACAATCCGGCGCGGCGATCCGCACCACGGGGCCGTCCAAATCTTCGAAACAGTGCTCGGTGATCCGGCTGGCCACCTCGCCTCCGACCCCTCCCGACCGGGTCGCCTCATGCAGCACGATCACTTTCGACGTCTTGCGGACGCTCGCAAAAATGGCCGCGTCGTCGAGCGGTTGCAGGGTGCGCAGATCGAGAATCTCGAGCGAGACACCCTCGCGGTCCAACTGCTCGGCGGCTTCCAGGGCGGCGTGCACCATGGATCCGTAGGTGATGACGCTGATGTCGCGTCCGGGGCGGACGAACGCCGCCTTGCCAATCGGCACGGTGTAGTCGCCCTCGGGCACCTCTTCCTTGATGCGCCGGTAAAGCGCTTTGTGCTCGAAGAACAGGACGGGGTCGTTGTCCCGAATCGCCGCTTTGATCAAACCCTTGGCGTCCCGCGCGGTGGCCGGCGCCAGGATCTTTAATCCCGGCGTGTGCGTGAACAGCGCCTCGGGATTCTGCGAGTGGAAGGGACCGCCATGGATCCCGCCGCCGGACGGCGCCCGCACCACGATCGGCACGGCGGCGCCCCAACGGTAGCGGCATTTGGCGGCGAAATTCACGATCTGGTCGTACGCGCACGTGATAAAGTCCGAGAACTGCATCTCGGCCACCGGCCGCAGGCCCAGCAAACTGGCGCCGATCGCCGCGCCGACAATCGCGGATTCGCTGATGGGGGTGTCCACCACGCGGCGTTCGCCGAAGCGCTCCAGAAAACCTTCCGTGACCTTGAACGCGCCGCCGTAGACCCCGATATCTTCGCCGAGCAGAAAGACATTGGGATCGCGCTCCATTTCCTCCCAAAGTCCCTGGCGGATCGCTTCCAGGTACGTCAAGATCATGCGCGCGTCTCCGGGTCGTAGACGTGGTCCAGCAACTCGGACGGGTCGGGGTACGGCTGCGCCTCGGCCCAGGCGACCGCTTCATCGACCTCGCGGCGGATGTCGGCGTCGGTGCGGCGGATGTCCTCTTCCGATGCCCAGCCTTCTTCCTGCATCCGGCGCTCCAGGCGCAGAATCGGGCACTTGGCGCCCCACTCTTCCCACAAGCGTTGGGGGACATAATGGGCGGCGTCGTGCGCCGAGTGGCCCGTCATGCGGAACGTCTTGCATTCCACCAGGTAGGGGCCGCGGCCGTCGCGCGCATGGGCGACCGCGCGTCCGGCGGCATCGTACACCGCCAGCACGTCGTTCCCGTCCACGATCTCAGCGGGAATGCCGTAGGCCGGAGCGCGGTCGGCTACGTGGGCGCACGCCATCTGCTTTTCGAGGGGCGTCGAGTACGCGTACTGGTTGTTGTTGCAGAACGCGACGAGCGGCGCTTTCTGGACCGCGGCCAGGTTCAGGCCTTCGTGCCAGTCGCCGCGGCTGGTGGCTCCATCGCCAAAAAAGACGAAGGCGACATGGCGGCTGCCCTGGTACTTCAACGCCATCGCCGCTCCGGCGGCAACCGGCACGGACGCGGCCATGGCGCTGATGATCGCCACCAGGCGCCGGCGCATATCCCCCATGTGCATGTTGCCGTCCTTGCCGCGCGTCAGACCGCCCACGCGACCCATGTACTGGGCGAACACCTCGCGGGGCGCGACGCCACGCAGGAAAAACAGCGCCATGTCGCGATGGGAGGGGAAGAGTACATCCTCCGGCAGGGCGTGCAGGCCGGCGCCAACGGGAATCGCTTCCTGGCCGCGGCCCACGTACACTCCGCCCAGGATCTTGCCCTGGCGGTAAAGCTTGCGCTCGATGCGGTCTTCCACCTCGCGCATCAGCTTCATGGAATAGAGAGCCCGCCGGGCTACTTCCGCGCGCGGCAACTGGGTAAGGCCCGCGGCGTCCAGAGAAGGGGCGGCGTGAGCGACAGCCATAGCAATCCTCGAAAAAACCCGAAAGGGTCAGTATACCGCCAGCCGCCGCCGGACTGGCGGCAAAAATCGCGCCACCCGGCCGGTCCCGCCGAGGTCCGCCGCGGTCAGGCCTTCGGGTGGGCGCGGTCGTAGACAGCCATCAGGTCCTGCAAAGTGACTTGCGTGTACTTTTGGGTCGTCGCCAGCCGGGCATGGCCGAGCAATTCCTGAATGGCGCGGAGGTCGGCGCCGTCGGCGAGCAGGTGCGTCGCATAGGCGTGCCGGAAGGAATGAGGATGGAGGGAAGGGTCGCCCGCCAGCGCGAGTGCATACCTGCGGATGATCCAGTGCGCCCCACGGGCCGTGAGGCGGCGGCCGCGGAAGTTCAGCATCAGGGCGCGTTCACCGGCAGCGGGCTGGCGAACGGCCAGGTAGCGTTCCAGGGCGGCGGCGGCCTTCCCGCCATAGGGAACCAGCCGCTCCTTGCGGCCCTTGCCGCGCACCCGCAACCATCGGTCGTGGCGATCGATGTCCTCCAGGTTCAGGCCCAGCAGTTCGCTGATGCGCAAGCCGCAGCCATAGAGGAGTTCGAACAGGGCCAGATCGCGTTCCGGGCAGGGGCGCTCCCGCTGGTCGGCGGCCACCTGGTCGATCAGGGCGTTGGTTTGCTCGGCGGTCGGTACGGCGGGCAGTTTCTTCGGGGCTTTGGGCGTCCGGACCAGGCGGGCGGGATTCAGCGGAATGCGGCCTTGCCGGACCAGGTGCCGGAAGAGCGCGCGGACGGCCGCCAGCTTGCGGCGAACCGAAAGCGCGCCGACCTCCTGCTCGAACAGCCAGGCCATCCACTCCCGGATCTTCCAGGCGTCAAACTCGGCCGGGTCCGGCGGCGGCAGCTGCGGCGGCGAGAAATAGGCGAGAAACTGGCGAAGATCCGCGCCGTAGGCTCGCAGCGTGTGCGGGGACGCATTCTGGCGCGCGAGTTCGGCCAGGAAGTTGTCGATGGCGAGTTCAAGCGCAGAGGCCGGCATGCAGGTACTCGTCCAAGGCCGCGCGGGCGCGGCGGCAGATTTCGGCGTGGCGCGCCGCGCGGTCGTGCCGGAAACGCGCGGCCGCGGCTTCGTCGAGCGGCGGCAGCAGGTCGAAGGCGATGTTCGCGGGCTGGAACTGGCTCGGGTCGGCCCCGGTCAGGTAGTGCACCAGCGAGCCGAGCGCGGTGGCCCGGGGCGGCGGCGTCAGGGGCTCGCCCAGCGCCAGCGCGGCGACATGCCGGCCGGCCAGGAGGCCGGTCGCGATCGATTCCACATAACCTTCGACGCCGGAAATCTGGCCGGCGAACAGAATGCGCGGGTCGCCTTTCCAGCGCAGCGCGTTGTCCAACAGCGCCGGGGCGCAAATATAAGTGTTGCGGTGAATCTGCCCGTAGCGCAGAAACTCCGCCTGTTCGAGGCCGGGAATCATCCGAAAGATGCGTTTCTGCTCGGAGAACTTGAGGTGGTTCTGAAAGCCCACCAGGTTGTAGCTGTCGGCCCGCAGGTTCTCCTGGCGGAGTTGCACGGCCGCCCAGGGGCGGCGTCCCGTGCGCGGATCCACGAGCCCGGCCGGTTTCATCGGCCCGAAACGCAGCGTGTCGGGGCCGCGCCGCGCGAGCTCCTCGATGGGCAGACATCCTTCAAAATAGGGCGTGCGGTCTTCTTCGATGTGGGCAGCGACGGTTTCCGCGCCCCGCAGCGCGGCGAGAAAAGCCTCGTACTCTTCGCGCTGGAACGGGCAGTTGAGGTAGTCGTCCGTACCGTCGAGCGACTTGCCCCAACGCGAGGCGCGGAAAGCCACCCGGCGATCGATGGTGTGGGCGTCGACGATGGGGCTGATGGCGTCGTAAAAATACAGCCGCGCCGAACCGGTCCGGCGCGCGATGTCCTCGGCCAGCGCGCCGCTGGTGAGCGGACCGGTGGCGACAATGACAAATCCCTCCGGCGGGAGCGCGGGCGCCTCCTCCCGGCGGAGGGTGATGCGCGGATCGCATTCGATGGCGCGCGTGACGAACTCGGCGAACAGCGTGCGATCCACCGTCAGGGCGTGTCCGCCCGGGACGCGGGCGGCGGCGGCGGCGCGCAAAAGGAGGGAGTCCAGCCGCCGCAGTTCCTGCTTGAGCAGACCGGCGGCCGAGTTCTCCTGTTCCGATTTGAGCGAGTTGCTGCACACCAGTTCGGCAAGCCGGTCCGTCCGGTGCGCGGGGGTGGTCTGGAGGGGCCGCATTTCGAACAGCGTCACGGGCAGGCCGCGGCGGGCGATCTGCCAGGCGGCCTCGCAGCCCGCCAAGCCGCCGCCCAGGACCTGAATGGGGACCGTCATCTTTCTCTTCTTCCGATGGTACGGCAAGGCGGTCCTGTGGTTGCACGACGACCTAAAGCAAGGCGGGATTCCCGACGATGAGGGGCAGTGGGGACAACCATGGCGCTGAGCACCCCGACGCGCATCGGACCAATTCTGGAGGCTCACCGGAAGTGGCTGGAGAAGCTGCCGGGCGGTCAACAAGCCGACCTGACCGGCGCCGTGCTGGCGGAGGCGCGGCTGGATTCGGCCTGTCTGCGGCGGGCGATTCTGCGGGACGCGAACCTGGCCGGCGCCAATCTCACCGGCGCGGATTTGAGCGGCGCCGATTTGACCGGCGCCGTCCTCCAGGGGTGCGGCTTGGGCGGCGCGGACCTGACCGGAGCGGACCTTTCGGACACCAGGTTGGATCACGCCTGGCTGGAAGGGGCTTGCCTGGCCGAGACCCGGCTGGTCAACACCCGCTTCACCCACGCCGCGCTGGACCGCGCCCGGCTGATCGAAGTCACCGCGCTGCGCGCGGATTTCCGCCACGCCACCATGTACGACGTCTGGCTGAATCATTCCCAACTCACCGCCTGCGACTTCGGCTATGCAACCCTGGTGAGAGCGCGCCTGACCCAGGCCGTCTTTCGCGCCTGCCGGTTCGTCGACGCCACCCTGGAAGCCAGCGACGGAAGTTCGGCCAAATTGCTGGACTGCGATTTCCGCAAAGCGCAACTGGATGGCATCAAGCTGTGGAAAGCCGACCTCGCCCGCAGCCAGTTCTTCTATGCGTCTTTGCGCGGGGCTCAACTGGGCGCCGCTTCTCTGGCCGGAGCGGATTTTACCTCGGCAGATCTGCCCGAAGCCCGGTTCGCCGAGGCCAACCTGATGGGCGCGAATTTTTGCCGCGCCAACCTCACCGCCGCCCGCGAACTGAACGCCCGCCAACTGGGCGTGGCCCGCACCGATTTCGACACCGTCCTCCCCAATGGCGCTCGCGGACCCTACGCCAGGGGTTCCGGCGCCGAGAAGCCCGGTCGAAGGTAGCGGCGACCTGGGGGCCTGCAAATCTTGCAGGCTACCGGCTCGCCGCCGGTCAGACGCCAAGTCCTCGGCTTTGCACAAATGTGCAGGCTCCCCAGTACTTATGGACTGTAACGGATCCTGACTTGCCAGGAGCGCCGCCCAAAACCCGCAAAAATCACTTGACCTCCCCCTTCTGAAGCGCCGACTATAAATAGAGGTTTCGGCAGGGACCAAGGCCCGCGCTCGGGGCACCCGGCCCGGCGGATCGGGGCCGGATCGCAACTTGCTGTCCCGGTTTCCCCACCGGGGTGGCTGGAGTCGGAATGATGGCGGTACTGCTGATTTTGACGTTTTCCGGAGCTCTGTTCATTTACTGGTTCCGGTACTGCTGCATTCTGATCCTGCAAACGCGGTCCGCCCAAGCTGCGACCGATCTTCAGCATGCGACTTCGCTGGGCTTAAGGTTCCCAGGGGTTCGCACCGCGCTCGACCAGCCGGCTCTCGGCACAAGCGCTCTGGACGAACTGAACTCCAGGTTGATCCGGGATTTCGACATTCTGGACCCCCTGCTCGCCGCCTCACCCGCTGGCGTGGACCCGATGATGCGCTGGATGCTGGTGCTGGATTATTGGCTGCTCCGGGTTTGTTACCGGGCCACGCGCCGCTTCGCGCGAAAGCGGGCGCAAGCGGCACTGGTCGAAATCTCGCTCATTCTGGGATTCTTCGCGAGCGCCGTTGCTCCGCCCGCGCTGCGGCGCGCTGAAATCTGATCCGCCCGGGAGTTTATGTGTCCGACCGGAACGGATTGTAGTCCGCTCCCGTGTCGAAGACATCCACTCCTTCGCCTCGCTTCAACGCCCCGACCACTACATACGTCAAGGGCGTTGCCAGGGCTTCGTAGAGAACCTTGCTGAAGTAGCCCGAACCCATCAGCTTCAGTAGCATCTCGACGGGCAGCGTCCCCCCGAAAACCAAGACAATCACAATCACCGTATCCACGGCTTGTCCGACAACGGTCGACCCAATGGTGCGCATCCAGAGGAATCGGCCCCCCGTCCACAACTTCATCCGGGACAGCACGAACGAGTTCGCAAATTCGCCGGCCCAGTAGGCGATCAGGCTCGCCACTACCAGGCGCGGCACGAAGTTGAACACCGTTTCGAAGGCCTGCTGGCCCTCCCAACCGGGCGCAGGCGGCAGGGCGACAACGATCATGCCCGTGACCGCCAGGAGCGCGGAGGCGAAGAATCCCACCCAGATGGCCCGCCGCGAGCCGGCATAGCCATACACCTCCGTGAAGATGTCCCCGAAAATGTAGGTGACGGGAAAAAGCAACTGAGCTCCGCTCAGGGTGAGCGGACCTAGTTTCGTGATCTTCGGGGCGACCAGATTGGAAATGATCAGCACCACCACGAAGGCGTGGACCAGCAGGTTGTAGTAGCGGTAGTCGCTCAGCGCGCGCGGGGCGCGGGATTCCAGGGTGGCGGCGGCAGGCATTCTTACGATTCTGATTTAGAAGTTGCTATCCACTGGATGCTGTGATCGGCGGTGATGGAGTAGGTTTCCGGGGGTGATTCCAGCCGGAAAATGCTCCACGGCCCGGGAAGCCAGGGGTAGCGTTCGACCACCCGCTCGTCGACGGCGATGCCCAGGCCGGGCGTGGCGGGAACCTGCAATTCCCCGCCCCGGATCTCCAGCGGTTCCGTGAGGATCTCCGCCGCCAGGGGAAACGGGTACATGCTGCGCACCGCGCCGGTTGAGTAGATCGGGTACTCCAACCACTCGACCACCGTCTCCGGCCAGCAAACTCCCAGATGCGCTGCGGCCAGTACTTCCAGGTTCGTGCCCCAACTGTGAAACGCGAACTTCAGTTTGTGGCGCGCGACCTGGGCGAAGATGCGCTGCCCCATGGCGAAGCCGCCCTGGCAGCAGACGTCCATCTGGAGGTAGTCGGCGGCGCCGGTTTCCATCAGGTCGTAGAAGCCCGCTTCGTCCGGTTCGTGTTCCCCGGTGGCGATGGGCACCAACTCCTTCTCCCGCAGCGCCCGGTACGCCTGATGGTCCGCCGGCGGCAGCGGCTCTTCCAGCCAGAAGACACCACAGTCAGAGAACTCCTCCGCCAGGCGTTGGACCGTGGCGAAGTCGTAGGAATGATCGCCCATGCGCCACCAGGTGTGCGCATCCACCATCATTTCGAACCCTGGACGCGCCTGCTCATGGATCGCACGCACGATCGCGGCGTCCGTTTCCGGTCCCAGTCCTGGCCGGAACTTGTAAGCCTTGAACCCCATTTCCGCGCACGCAGCGGCTTCTTCGGCGTACCGCGCCACGGGTTGATACATACCCGCGCTCGCATACAGGCGGATGCGGTCGCGCACGCGACCGCCCAGCATCTCGGACAGCGGGAAGCCATGCGCTTTCCCGAGCAGGTCGTAGAGAGCGACTTCGACCGCGCAGTAGATCTGCCGGTTCGCCGGAGAGCCCGCCGGGGTGTTGGAGAACTGCACGCGCAGGGCGTCCGGATCCGCCAGGACCCTCCCTTCCAGGAATGGCGCCACCGAGTCGCGGATGATATCGTGGGCGCGTTCGCTGGCGGGACCGGGCGCCCATCCGGTGAGTCCATTGTCGGCATCCACACGGATCAGCATGGCGTCGCGCTTGAGAATCGTCCGTTGACCTCCATGGAACCTGAGTTCGACTGGTTCCGGGAGCGGATACGACATCAGGAATGATTGCACGCGCCGGATTCGCATGGGTGACGAATCAGGATATCATTCGCGGTCGGCATTCGCTTCCGAGCGCGCCAATTCTGCATGCGCGTGGTTGCGGGACGTGCAAACACAGCGCAGCGCGCGTGCGCGCCGGAGCGGGGTGGCGTTTTTTTTTCCGACACATAGCATTTGGCGCGGCAGTTGCCCTTGTAGGGGGCGAGGTCGAAAGGAGACCCCGACAATGAAATCTCTGAGAATTGCAGTCACCGCTTTGACTCTTTTGGTTGCCGGCAACCTGCTGGCCGTTGGGCAAACCACCCCTCCGTACGGTTCAGGAGGCGGCCAGCAACAAGGCCAGCAGAAAGGTAAGAAGATGGGGCCGCGCGATGGCTCCGGGCCGCAGCATCCTCCGGGCACGGGCGGCGGAACGGGAGCTGGTCAGCGGAAGGGCCGTCGTTAGGCGCGGCCCGCCGCCCTATCGAGGAGGTGCACGACACGATGACCACCCCAAGCAACGCCTTCCCACGTGGCGCTGGTCTGCGGCCGGCGCTGATGACCACTCCGAGCAACGCTTTCAACCGGCGGCAAGGTCTGGCTCTTCTCGGCGGCGTGCTGGCTACGGTTGTGGCGCCTGCCGGCGCACAGCCCCGCCAACCGCCAGGCCCGGTTTGCTGCACTGCGGCTGAACCTCTGACCCCAGAGGAAAGCAAATGGATCCTCTGGATGCGCGAAGAAGAGAAATTCACCCGCGACGTCTACACACGCTTGTATGCCAAGTGGAGGGTGCGGATTTTCCAGAACATCGCCCAAAGCGAAGAGCGGCACTTCGCCGCCGTCGGCGACCTGATTACTCGGTACGGCTTGAACGACCCGGCTCTCGGGCTAGCGGAAGGGGCTTTCGCCAACTCGGAACTGGCGGCGCTCTATGCGCGTCTGATCGCCAAAGGAGAGACTTCTCTCCAGGACGCCCTGGAAGCAGGGGTCCTCATCGAGAGGCAGGATATTACGGATCTGGAGACCGCAATCCAGGCGGCGGGGAAACGGGATGTGAAGACCGTCTTCTCCAACCTGCTGGCGGGTTCTCTGAATCACCTGGAGGCCTTCGAAGACGGCCTCGACCTGGTCTGCGCCAACGCATGAGCCGGCGATTCATGGCTTGGCCGGCAAATGGTAGCCGTTCTTGCGAAGGCGGATCCGGTGCACGTTTCCGCCCTCGGTGATGTAAAGGACGTTCGCTTCCGCGCCGCGCCCGAAGCCCACGTTGGTGGGCAGGTTCGGCGTCGGGAGATAACCGCGCTCGCGTCCGTCGGGCGAGTAGATGCAGATTCCCGGTCTGCTCGCCCGCCGCACCGCGACGTACAGGTTGCCTTCCACGTCCGCCACCAAGCCGTCCGGTCCCTCTTCGGGCGAGTAGTCCACCAAGACCTTCCGAAAGCGCGCGGTCCCGTCGGGGCGGAGATCGTACGCCATCAGGTTCATCCGGCCCTTGGCCAGAGGGAGGTCGGCGGGAAGGCGAAACATGTCGGTCGTGCCGTTGTCATTAGAGACGACGTACAGCGTGCGCTGGTCGGGCGAAACACAGACGCCGTTCGGCTTGCCCGCGTCGGTGATGATCCGGTGCACCGTGCGGTCGGGATCGATCCGGTAGACCGCCATCAGCGGCTGCTCGACTGGTTCGTGACCGAGATAGCGGGGGTCGCTGAAGTAGATACGGCCCCGCTCGTCGAGCGTAAGATCGTTTGGCGCGTTGAACGGACGCCCCTCGAACAGGCCGGCCAGAATCTCGGACTTGCCCGTCTTCATATCCGTGCGCGTGACGCGCCGCCCGCCGTAGTCGGCGCCTTCCGCCACCACCATGCGGCCCTGCGCGTCGAACTTGATTCCGTTCGACATGCCGCTGGGGGAGCGGTACACGGTCACCTGTTTCGTGCGGGGATCGAACTTCATGATGTGCCCGGCTTCCATGTTGGAAACCGCGGTGAACGTGATGTTGCTGAAGTAAACGGTTCCGTCGGGCGCGGAAGCCACGCCCTCGGTCAGGACGCCGCCCGAAAAAATCTGTTCCAGCCGCGCCCCCGGCGGGATAAAGTCGGGGTCGCCGGAAGGCTGCGGCTGCGCCCCTGTCACGGCCGAACAGACGACGCCCGTTACAAGTAAGCGGAAAACCATGGCCGAAATCGTATCACGCGCGCGAGCGGGGCGGGCGTCCAGTACCGGCCTTTGGCGTCTGGCCGCGCGGAACGCCGCATGGCCGCGTATACTCGGAGGAGTCCAAGTCGAGTTCCGCACTTGCTCGGATTTCCGCAGCACGCCGACACGGCCCAAACCCTGGCCGCGACCGGCGCCATGGCGATGGTCCGCTGAACCGCGCCGTCATGCGCCGGGCGCGGAGCCGCGCTGCTTGATCACTAATTTTTCGTGATAGGAGAGCACGGTTTCGCCCCGTTGGTTCAACACCTTCGCCTCGAACGTCACCAGCCCCATCTCTGCGCCTTTGGCCGCCGCCTCGATCACCCGCTTGCGCACGTGAATCGTGTCGCCCGCAAAGACCGGCTTCTGAAAACGCAGCTTGTCGATGCCGTAGAACGCGATGATGGAATCCAGCAGCAGATTGGTGCGCACGGAAAGGCCGCTCGAGATCGACAACGTCAGCATCCCGTGCACGACGCGGCGGCCGAACCGGGTTTCCCGCGCGTACTCTTCGTTGGTGTGGATTTCGTTGTAATCGCCCGAGAGGCCCGCGAAGTTGACGATGTCGGTTTCGGTGATGGTGCGGCCGCGGGTGAGATGCTCGTGCCCCACGGGGAGATCTTCGAAATAAAGGCTCAAAGCGTTGCGCTCCTGGGACGCCGGCGACGCCCTCATTCCGCATGATAAGGGAGCCGGCCAGGGGGGCGCCAACGTCAGGTTGCGCGCGGATGGAACTCGCGCGCGATCCTGGTACACTAGCGTTCGGTCTTGCGGTAATACTGGATTTGGAGATTGCCCTTTATGATTCAGTGTCCCGAGTGCGACGCTGCGATTGACCTCGATCCGGACGATGTCGATGAAGGCGATGTGATCAGTTGCGACGAGTGCGGCGCCGAGCTCCAGGTGGTCAGCCTGGATCCGCTGGAAGTAGAGCTTTACGAAGACGAGGACGAGGAAGAAGACGACGAGTTCCTTGAGGACGACGACGAGGAGGGAGAACTCGAGGAGGAAGAAGACGAGGATGACGACTGGCGGTAGCTCCCTGCGCGCATTGCATCGAAAGGGCGGGGAGGCGCGTCCATCATGGGAGGAGGGGCAGCAATGATCGGGAACCGCCTGAGGGCAGGGGCCGTACTCACGGCCGCGGTGGCGCTGCTGTGGAGTTCCGCCGGGCTGGCGCTGGCCCAGGGAAAGAAGAAAGAGGCGGAAGAAAAGAATCGCACGCTGAGCGGGGTGGTGCTGGACCCGAACGACTCCGCCGTGGCCGGCGCGATTGTGCAACTGAAGAACACCAAGACGCTGCAAGTACGGTCGTTCATCACCAAGGAAGACGGCTCGTACTTTTTCGGCGGGCTCGACCCCGATGTCGATTACACGGTGAAGGCCGATCACCAGGGCATGTCCAGCGCCCAGCGGACCATCAGTTCGTTCGATTCCCGCAAACGGCCGGTCGTCAACCTGAAGCTGGAGAAGAAGTGAGCGTGGGGCCCGCGCGATGGCGAGGCATGCGCGCCGCGGCGCTGGCCGTGCTCGCCGCCGCGACGGTTTGCGGAAACGAGATCCGTCTCGCGGACCTCGCAGGGCAGCCGCTTACGGTGGCCTTGACCGGCGTTCCACATGTCGTCGCGTTCATCTCCGCGCGCTGCTCGTTGTCGAACCGCTATCACGCGCGTTTGGAGACCCTCTACCGGGAGTTCGCGCCGCGCGGGGTCCGCTTTCTCGCCGTGAATCCCAACCGCACCGAACCGGATGACGAAGTACGGGAACATGCCCGGAAATCGCGTTTCTCGTTCCCTGTCCTCCGGGATCCCGGAGGCTTCTTCGCGGAGCGGTTGGGAGTCCACGTGACCCCCGTCGCTTTGGTGCTGGACCGCGCAGGGCAGGTGCGTTACCGCGGCAGGATCGACGACGCGGAGAACCCCGCGCGCGTGCGGCGTCAATGGCTGCGCGAGGCGCTCGCCGCGGTGCTGGCAGGCGACCCGGTGGAGACGCCCGAAACGCAAGTCTACGGCTGCACCATCAAGCGTTCGAAGCCCTGAGGCGGACTCGCATCCCGCGCGGTTTCCGCCGGTGCCACCGCGGATTGCAGGAATTCCCCGCATCCCCAGCCACCCCGCGGCCGCCGAGTGAGCGAAAGGCGGAGGCAGGATTGACATCCGCCGACGCCGGAGGTATGAGTATTTCACCGAAACTGCGGGTTGGTGTTTCACCAGGAAGTGGACACAGAGAGTTCGGGGTTTGGGAGGCCACATGAACAGGAAGAGCTTTTGTATGCGTGCGCTTTGGGCTGGGCTGATGGTGGTGTTGCTTGCCGCGGGGCAGGCGGGAGCCCAGAGCATTACCGGTGTCATCCTGGGTTCGGTCCGGGATTCGACCGGCGGGGCCATCGTAGGCGCGGAGGTCACCGTCACCAATGAAGAGACGGGCGTCGTCTTCAAGACCCGGACGGACGAATCCGGCGATTACATAGTGCCCAACCTGTCGCCGGGCAGCTACACGGTCACGGCCGAATTACAGGGATTCAAACAGGCGGTGGCGAAAGGAATTCGTCTGCTGGCGAACCGTTCGGCGCGCGTCGAGCTGACGTCGGAGCCCGGCGCGGTCACGCAATCGATTGAGGTGCAGGCCACGGCCCCGGTGATCAACTCGGAGAACGCGACGATCGGCAACATTCTGGAATCGAAAGTGATCACCGCGATTCCGCTGAACGGCCGCAGCCTGGACCGGCTGATCCGGATTTCGGCTGGCGTCACCACCGACAGCGCCGCCAATCCGCGCGTGGCCGGCAGCGGCTACTGGGGCGGGATCCAGTTCAACGTGGACGGGATCACCTATAACGACACCGGCAACGGCGGCGGCAGTTATTCCTACCGCCACGGCTTGTCGACCTTCCCCTCGGTCGACGCCGTCAGCGAGTTCAAGCTCGACAGCAACAACCAGAAGGCGGAGTTCGAGGGGTCGGTTTCCGCCACGGTCGTCACCAAGTCCGGTACGAACGAATTCCATGGTTCGGTGTTCTGGTTCAACCGCAACCGCGAGTTCGCGGCGCGGAACTTTTTCGCCACGGGTCTGGCGAAACCGCCGTTCAACCGGAACGAGTTCGGTTATACCGTGGGGGGACCGATCATCAAGAACCGGACGTTTTTCTTCACCAGCTACGAGGGCTTGCGCGAGCGGACGTCGCCGACCTACACGCTGAGCGTGGCGACGCAGGCAATGCGGAACGGAGACTTCACCGGGTTGCCCACCATCATCGATCCGCTGACGGGTTCTCCGTTCCCGAATAACAACGTCCCGGCCAGCCGGATCGATTCCCGCTCCAAGGCGCTGATTGACTGGGTCTCCTTGCCCAACCAACCGGGAACCGGGCCGGCGGGGACGCTGGCCAACTTCGTCTTCAACAACAAAAACACCTCGGACATCAACCGCTATTCGGTGCGGATCGACCACCGTTTTTCCGACGCCGACACGCTGTGGGTGAACTTGAATTACTCCAAGGGCGATCCTTATACGGTGGCGCAGGCTTATCCGCCGCGTTATGGTTCCTGGGCCAGCGGCGGGTTCTCCGTGCAGAGCGCGAACCTGACCTACATGCGCCAGTTCAGCCCGACGACGCTGAACGAATTCCGGGTCGGCTTTCTCCGGCAGATCAACTACCGCCTCGGCATGAACCGCGACTTCGATCCGCGGACCCTGTTCCCGGGACTGTATCCGGTGCCGTACGGCGGGTTGCCGCACGTGAACATCTCCGGACACGTCAATATCGGAGACTACGGCGTGGGGCCGGAGGGCGCCAACCCGCGCCGCTCGCCACAGTACATCAACAACCTGACGCTGATTCGGGGCAAGCACACGTTGAAGACCGGGTTCGATTTTGCAAACCATCGCGCGGGCGGATTCCCGGCCACGCCCGGACTGGGCGGGTGGGCCGCCAATCAGGCCAGCCTGGGCCGGTTCAGTTTCGACGGCCGTTACACCAATCACAACCCCGCGGTGGCCGCGCAACCGGGCCATGCGTTCGCGGATTTCTTGCTCGGCTATCCGTTTTTCACCTACCGCTCCACCAGCAGTCCGCCGCTGGGGCTGTACTCCACGCGCTACAGCGCCTATCTCCAGGACGATTTTCAGGTCACGCCCCGGCTTACGCTGAGCTACGGCGTGCGGTACATGGTGCAAACCGCCTGGAAAGAGCGCGACCGGGCGATGGCGAATCTCGATTTCGCTTCCAGCCGCCTCTACGTCGCTGCGGACCAGTTCCCGTCGTTTGCCCTGCCGCGGCTCGTGGACGCCTATGGCATCAGGCTAGCCAAGGATGCTGGTCTGCCCTCGAATCTGCTGCTGACCGACAAGAACAACATCGGGCCGCGGATCGGGATTGCGTTCCGGCCCTTTCGCGATAACCGGACGGTGTTGCGGGCCGGGTTCGGCACGTACTACAACTTTATTCCGGTCTTCATCGGCCATCTGCAGCTCGGGCTGAGCAATCCGCCATTCCTGCTGGCGGAGACGTTCGAGGCCGCGCCCGGCCGCACGCCGTCGCTGACCCTGGCGCAACCGTTCCCGGGCGGCGGCGCCGTGTCGCCGAATCCCAGCATTTTCGCCGTGGAGCGCAATCTCCGCAATGCCGAGTCCTACCAGTGGAACTTCACGCTGGAGCGCGAATTGCTGCCCCGGATGGGTGTTCGGGCTTCGTACGTGGGGAACAAGTCCACGCACCTGCCTTATTACCAGCAGGAAATCAACTTGCCTCGGGAACAGCAGCCCGGCCTGATCCAGCCCCGCCGTCCGTATCAGCCCTGGGCGGGCGTTTCCGTGCTGGCCAGCGGCGGGGATTCGAATTTCCATCAACTGCAACTGGAGGCCATCCAGCGGTACAACTACGGTCTGACTTTCCAGTTGGAGTATGCGTGGAACCGGGGGCTGGACAACGTCCCGATCGTCGGCGGTCCGCAGAACCCGTACAACGCCCGCGCGGACCGCGGGAATTCGGAACAAGTGCGCCGGCATATTTTCAGCGCGGCGTATAACTACGAACTGCCGTTCGGTCCCGGCAAGCGCTTTGCCAACGTGCGGGGCGTGGCGGGCCAGATTGTAGGCGGATGGCAGGTCGGCGGCATCACTTACCTGCGGACCGGGACACCGTTCTCGGTGCCTTTCAACGCGACGCTGGCCGGATGGCTTGGCGGGCGCGCGGACGCCCTGCGCGATCCCCGGCTATCGCGGTCGGAACGCTCCATCTACCGCTGGTTCGACCCCACCGCGTTCGCCGTGCCCGCGCCATTTACCTGGGGCAATGGGTCACGCAACATGCTCTTCGGTCCGGGTGACATCATCTTCGACATCAGCGTGCTGAAGGACTTCACCATCATGGAGCGCGCCCGGATGCAGTTCCGCGCCGAGTTCTTCAACATGCCCAACCATGCCAACTTCGGCAATCCGGCCACCAATATTTCGGTGCCAGCCACGGTAGGACGGATCTTTGGCGCGGGCGCGCCGCGCGAGATCCAGTTCGCCCTAAAGATGTTGTTCTAACAGCCCGTATCTGAAATCGTGAGCCGCGACCGGCAGGGAGTCGCTGGCCTCATCCCCCAACCCGCAGGGTTGGCGGCCGCCGTGGGGCAAGTCTCCGACTTGCCCTTCGCGTTTCTGGATTCCTCTTCCGGCTGTTCGATGAGCCGGCCGCGCCGGTCGGAGACCGGCGCCACCTGGCAGGACCGCTGCGGACGATCATGGCAAGACGGAAGGCGCGCTGCGCCCGCCGCGGATCGGGTTGAATTTCCGAATCCGTGTGGTATAGTTTAGGCGATTCAACACGAAGAACCCCTGCGCTCGGATTCTATCGATACACGCAGGAAGAGGGAGGTGTCTGGTGAAATCTAAAAAAGACCCGCCGCAAGGCAAAGGGTCTGTCTCTCGGCGCGGGTTCATCCGGGGCGTCGGAGTCAGCGGCGGGGCGCTGGGGCTGGTATCAACATCCGTGCCGGCAGCGGCGCAGGGCGCCGGGGCGATGGGCCCGGGACCCGTGCCGGTCACGCTGAGGATCAACGGCCAGACGAAGAACGTCACCGTGGAGCCTCGCGTCACGCTGCTGGATGCGCTCCGCAATCATCTCGATATGACCGGCGCCAAGCGCGTTTGTGACCGCGGCACCTGCGGCGCCTGCACCGTCATCATGAACGGTAAAGTCGTGTACGCGTGTTCCGTGCTGGCGGTGGACGCGCAAGGCAAGGACATTCAAACGATCGAAGGGCTGGGACAAGGCGGCAGAACCCATCCGGTGGCGGCCGCGTTTGTCCGGCACGACGCGCAGCAGTGCGGCTACTGCACGCCGGGCTTTGTCATGGCGGCCAAAGGCCTTCTGGACCGGAATCCGAACGTGCGGACGGAGGCCGAAGTGGAGCAAGCGCTGGGCGGCAATCTTTGCCGGTGCGGCACCTACGTGGGCGTGCGCAAGGCGGTGCTGGATGCCGCGCGGGAAATGAAAACGAGAGGGGGACGCAATGCCTGAGTACAGTTGGCCTCCGAAAGAAAAGCGCCGCCTGATGGGTAAGCGGCACGACCGCATTGACGGCTTGGAAAAAGCCACCGGCAAGGCGAAATATGGATCCGATCTCAATTTGCCCGGCATGCTGCATGGCGCGCTGCTGACTTGTCCGCACGCGCACGCGCGCGTGGTCAGCATCGACACGAGCGCGGCCGAGCGGATGCCGGGAGTAACGGCGGTGCGCCTGATCGCCAAAGCGGGCGACGAAATTCAATGGGCGGGCGCCGAGATCGCCGCCGTATCCGCGAAGACCGAAGAGCAGGCGCGGGATGCGGTGAAGGCGATCCAAGTCCAGTATGAGCCGCTGCCGCACCTGGTCCACGAGCACGATCTGCAAAAGGCCGGGCCGCGCGCCAAGGCGGCGGGCGAGGTTCTGGAAGGCGATCCGGACGAGGCATTCAAGACGGCCGACGTGATATCCGAGCAGATGTATGGGATTCCGGTGATCACCCACTGCTGCCTGGAACCGCACGGCAACGTCGTGCGGTGGCAGGGAGACAAGGTGGATCTGTATCCCTCGACGCAAAACGTGAGCGGCATTGGCGGCGACCTGGCCAAGTCGCTGGAATTGCCGGCGGCGCAGGTTGCCGTACACCAGGACCACATCGGCGGCGGCTTCGGGAGCAAGTTCGTCGCGGATCGCTGGGGAGTGGAGGCGGCGCGCCTCTCCAAGGCAAGCGGGGGCGCGCCGGTCAAACTGTTCCTGGACCGCGCCACCGAGTTGACCATCGCGGGCGTCCGTCCCTCGGCCTACGGCGTGGTCAAACTGGGCGCCAAGAAGGACGGGACGGTCACGGTATGGGAGTCGCGAACCTGGGCCAGCGGCGGATTCACCGGCGGCAACAGCCCGCCGATTCCGTACGTCTTCACTCGCATCCCCAACAAACGCCAGAACCATTCGGCGGTATCGATCAACGCGGGCGGCGCGCGCGCCTGGCGGGCCCCGAATCACCAGCAGGCTTGCTACCTGACGTGTTCCGCGCTGGAGGACTTGGCCGCCAAGCTGAAAATGGATCCGGTGGAGTTGTTCAAGAAGAACGCGGACTGGACGCCGCGTCCGGAGGTCTACCGGTCCCAGATCGACAAAGCCGCGGAACTGATCGACTGGAAGAAGAAGTGGCACCCGCGCGGCGACTCGGGTTCCTCGCACTTGAAGCGCGGACTCGGGCTGGCGCTGCACACCTGGCAAGGCGGCGGGCACGCCAGCCAGGCGCGGACCACCATCCATGCCGATGGAACCGTGGAAATCGAACTGGGCAGCCAAGACCTGGGCACCGGGACGCGCACGGCGATCGCGATTGTCGCCGCCGAGACGCTGGGCCTGCGCATCCAGGACATTCGGGTCAAGATCGGAGAGAATGCCTATCCTCCCTCGGGTGCTTCCGGCGGTTCGACGACCATCGGCGGCGTCTCGGGCTCAACGCGGCGCTCGATGACCCACGCGCTGGATAAATTGTTTGACGTGGTGGCCCCGGTGCTCGGCGCGCCCAAGGAGCAACTGGAAGCCGTCGACGGCAAGATTCAGGTGAAGGGCAACCCCGCAAAGAATCTGACCTGGCAGGCTGCGTGCGCCAAGCTGGGGATGAACAAGATCTCCGAAATGGGCACGAACGATCCCAAAAACCCGGGCGGTCTGACTTCCGCCGGGGTGGGCGGCGTGCAGATGGCCGAGGTTGAGGTGGACACCGAAACCGGCCTGGTGCGGATGATCAAGACGGTGGCGGTTCAAGACTGCGGCACCATCGTGAACCTGAAGACGGCTGAAAGCCAGACCTATGGGTCGGTAATCATGTCAATCTGCGCGGCGCTGATGGAAGAACGGATCATGGACGCGCAGACCGGCCGCGTGCTGAACCCCGATATGGAGTTTTACAAGCTGGCGGGGATCGGCGATATCGGCGAAATCGTGGTGTACATGAACATGGAGAAGGAATACGACGATCGCGGGGTGATTGGGCTGGGTGAGCCGCCGGCCATCGGCGGGATCACGGCCATCGCCAATGCGGTGGCGAACGCGATCGGCGTGAGGGTCAGTCATGTGCCGCTGACGCCGGAGCGGGTGCTGGCGGCCCTGGAAAGGAGGAACGCCTGATGCACGCCTTCGAATACGCAAGTCCCGCCACGCTGCAAGACGCGCTGAAGCTATTGGGGCAGCAGTGGGGCCAAGCGGACGTGTTGGCGGGCGGCACGGATCTGCTGAGCCTGATGAAAGACGGGGTGCACACACCGCGCCGCGTCGTCAACATTAAAGGCATCAAAGAGCTCGGCGGGATCCAGGCCAGCGGAACCTCGGTGCGCATCGGCGCGACGGTGACGCTGGATGAGTTGGCCGAGAGCCCGGTGATCCGGAAGTCGCTTCCGGCCTTGCGGACGGCCGCGCTGGGAGTCACCAGCCCGCAGATCCGGAACATGGGAACCGTGGGCGGGGACCTGTGCCAGCGGCCGCGCTGCTGGTACTTCCGCGGAGGCCATGGACTGCTGGCGCGCGACAAGAACGGCCAGTCGCTGGTTCCCAATGGCGAGAACAAATACCACGCCATTCTGGGCAACCGAGGTCCCGCGTACTTTGTCAGCCCGTCGAGCCTGGGGCCTGCCCTGGTAGCCTTGGGCGCGACCATCAAGCTGGCGTCAACCATGGGAACCCGGGAAGTGGAAGCGGCGCGCTTCTTCGTCACCCCCGCGAGCGACACCCAGCGTGAGACCGCGCTGATGCCTTACGAAATCCTGACCGAGGTCGTGGTGCCGATCGGGATGCGCAACGCGACCTACGAGGTCCGTCAGAAACAGGCGCTCGATTGGCCGCTCGCCGCCGCCGCGGTGGCCCTGAAGATGAAAGGCACGGCGGTGGAGTCGGCCAGGGTGGTGCTGGGCCACGTCGCGCCGACACCGTGGCCAGCCACCCAGGCCGATCAGATGCTGGCCGGCAAGACCATCACGGGAGACGTTGCGGAACAGGCGGCAAGAGCGGCGCTGGCCGACGCCACGCCGCTGAGCCAGAATGCTTACAAAGTTCAACTGGCTCGCGTGGCGGTCAAGCGGGCGCTGCTGGAAGCCGCAAAGGGGAGGGCCTAGGAATGGAAAAACCCGCGTTGGAGATCCTCGGGCAAGGCCGTTGCGACTATCTGCGCTGGAAGGGTTTGTTCATTGAGGCCGAGTGGGATCCCACAGCGCCTCAAAGCGAACGAATCTACTGGTGCCAACACACGTACAATTGTCTGGGGCCGGATGGCAGCGTCGTGGACGAGTACGAGTGCAACCCGTCCCGGAAGTGCTATAAGGCTCTATAACTTCAACCAAGTTAGGGCAACCCGCCCCGGAGAGGAGCCGGGCGGGTTGCTCTTTTAGGTGCCACTGTTAAAATATTTCGTGAGGTGCATGAATGAAGACGTTGCTCCTGGTGTTTCTCATTAGCGGCTTGGCCTTTGGAGGCAGCCTTCCCTCCGGCAAGATTTTCGGCGAGTACGTGGAAGCGCGCACCGCCGATGTGTTTACAGGACCATGCTTTGCGAATGCCGAAGCGGGACTGATCGGGAACCTCGCGGTATTTGGCTGGAAGGTCACCCGGGGAACCTGGCAGGGCGCCAACCTGGACGGACTGGGCGTGGTCGCGGCGGTGCGGGCGGCATCGACCTTGGGTGACGTGTATCAGCCGGCTTATCCGGTATCGGCGGTCCTGATTGTGGACGAACGCGCGAATCCCGAACAGCGGCTGGCCTTGCAAAGTTTCGCTAAGAAGATGGCGGGCAACCTTTTGAAGGATATCGTGCGGGTGGATGCAGCCCCCATTTCTCTGACGTTTGAAAACGGCGATATGCACAGCATGAAGGCGACCCTCACGGCCGGCACGCTGGCCACCATTCAAACGCGGGCCATCCACGAGGGCGATCATCTGTGCCGCAATGAAGAAGTGTGGTACGAACCGCTGAGCAAGACCGACCACGCCATGCCCGCCGTGGCCGAGGCGCACCGGTTTGCCGGCGAGGGGCTGGGCACCAAGTGGAGCAGCCCTTACCAGCGCAGCTCGTTCATTGGCTCGTTTGTGGAGACCGCCGACTGAACCTCGATACTTGCGGAGCACGCACGGGCCCGGGGGGAGTGCCCGCCGGGCCCTTCGTGTTCTCGACGCGGGCGCGAGCGAGCGGCGTCTCCAGTTTCTCGGCAAGCAGACGCGCAGCGAGGCGGCTGCCCTCGGCATTCCAATGGGTATCGTCCTGCCAGTAGACGAGGCGCCCGCGCGAGAGAGCCTCGCGGGCGGCCTGCTGGAGGGCTGGAAGCGGATTGACCACGGTGATCCCGGCGCGTTGGAGCGATTCCTGGATCTCGGACAGGGGCGAGACGAGCGCCGCTGCGGGCGGCTGGGCGAGCAAGGGCCGATAGACGGTGTATTTGTTGGGGACCAGCAACACCACGAACGAAAACCCATGCCGCCGCAAGGCCTCCGCGAAGCGAACCAGTCCGCTGGGGTCGCAGGAGCGGGGAGCTTCGCCGCGCGCGTCGGCGGCCGGGAAGAGCATGGGGCGGCCATTGCGCAACGGCAGCACCACCACCTGCTCGCGGTACGGGTTGGGAAAGATGCGGTCGTTTTGCAGCGCCCTCTGCATGCGCTGGCAGACGATCTTGACCGGCGAGTAATAGCGCAGATCCCGGGCGGCGAAGCGAAGCATGCGCCGCATCCTGGAGAACGGGCCGGCATGCGCCGCCGGGCCGTTGAGCAAGCTCTCCGCCGTGGGGGTGGACTTGCGTTCCAGGTGCTGGTAGATCACGACTCCGCCGGTCGACCGCAGCCGGCGCGCCATTTCCAGCACCTGCGGCAAGGGGCGGATCTCGTCCTGGCCCGCCATGTTGTAAACGCGCGTGAACCCCATCCGGTTGAGATAGGCCGAGATCGTCTCCTGGTCGTTCAGACTGGTGCCCAGACTGAAGGAATCGCCCAGGAGAAAAACTTCGATATTCCCGGCGCGCAACAGTTCGGGGGAATTCCGGTATCCGAAAGCGTCACTCGAAGCGATTTGGGAATGGTATTCGCGATACGCGGGCAGGTTGCCCAGATTGGCCAGATCCCCGTAGGTGACGGGCATGAAGAGCGAGCGGCCCGGGGAATAGGGACCCTCGGCCAGCGGGAAGCGGCCTAACGCCTCCTGCGGGCGGAAGGTGAACCAGGCGGCCGGCAGCAGCCGGCTGGAAACGTCCAGGAAGAAGAAGCACCCGAGCAGTGCGGGCAACAGAAAGCCCAGCTCGAGCGGACGGATCGTACAACTCTTCATGCGCCGTCTCCTTCACGGTGATGGGCCGGGCCATCTTGAGCGGCGAGGGCCCCCTTCGGGCTCTGCCGGATCGGGTGGTGGCTGGGACAGTGGAACGTGCGCATGGGCCTTCAGAATTGAAAATAGAGAAACGGGGATTGATGTTCTCCGTAGATCGCCGCGACGCACAGCACGAACAACGTGGCGAAGCCCAACGCGGGCGCGGGCTTCCAGTCGTGTTTCAGCTCGAAAGAATTCGGGCCGGCGTGCGCGAGCACGGCGGCCAGCGCCAGCAAGCAGACGAGCGCGGACGCTCCGGTCAGCGTTACGCCCGGCTTCGACGAGAACATCGCGCCGAGCAGAGACGCCGCCATCGCGAAGCTTTCCGCGCGGAAGAACACCCAGCCGATCACGACCAGCAGAAACGTTCCGGCCCGGCGGCCCGCGGCGGGAATCCGGGCCCAATAACCGCCGAACATTTTTGTCGCCGCCAGGAGCGCCCCGTGATAACCGCCCCAGAACACAAAGGTCCAGGCCGCGCCATGCCACAGCCCGCCCAGCAACATGGTCAACATCAAATTGCGATACATCGCGTGGTTGCCGCCCCGATTGCCTCCCAGGGGGATGTAAAGGTAATCACGCAGCACCCGTGACAACGACATGTGCCAACGGCGCCAGAAATCGGCGATGTCCAGCGCCTGGTAAGGCGAGTGGAAGTTCTGCGGCAGGCGGAGCCCGAAGAGATGACCCAGGCCGACGGCCATGTCGCTGTAGCCGGAAAAGTCGAAGTAGAGTTGGTAAGCGTAGCCCAACGCGCAGAGCCATGCGCTCCAGGTGCTCAGACTGTCGTATTGCGCAAGGCCAGGATTGATAATGGCCGCGATCGAATCCGCCAGCAGCACCTTTTTGCTCATCCCGATGACAAGAAACGACCAGCCGATGTTCAGCCCCCGCCGGCGGTCGGCCTGGTCAATGTTCTCGAGGTCTTTTTCAATCTCGCGGAAGCGAACGATCGGACCGGCGACCAGTTGGGAGAACAGGGACACATAACAGGAAAACTCGAAGAAGTTCCGCGTCGGCGTGATCACGCCCCGGTAGGCGTCCACGATGTAGGTGATGGTGTGGAACGTGTAGAACGAGATCCCAATGGGCAGCACAATGTCCAGCAGCGGAAACTGCGCCGCGCCTTGGAACAGCCGGACCGCCTGATTGAAGGTCTCCAACAGGAAATTGGCGTACTTAAAAAAGCCTAGGAGCAGCAGATCGAAAGCGATGGGGAGGACCAGGCAGAGCTTCCGCTGGCGCGGGGCCGTCCAGCGCAGGAAGCCGAGCCCCGCAAAGTAACTGACCAGCGTGGAGATCGCCATCAGGCTGCAAAACTTGTAGTTCCAGAAGGAATAAAACACGTAGCCCGTTACGGTAAGCCACACATAGCGTTGTTGGCGGGTGCGCAGCCGCCAGAACACCAGGTAGGTGATCGGGAGGAAGAAGTAGAGGAAAATCAGGCTATTAAAAAGCATGGAAACCTGGAGCGCCGGCTGGGCCTCGGACCGGCGAGCCGGGCGGCGGATCGCAGCCGCCCAGTGGCCTCGAAAGTAACATCGGCCAAGATCCAACTGGCCTTTAACCGGCGACGAAGACCCCGGAAAACGACACGCGCGCAAGGAGGGAAGCGCTATAATCAGGAATTCCTTCATGGCGAGGACGTCGGTTTGGGTGCGCGGCGCGGTGGCCGTCGCAGGGCTGCTGGCGCTGGCCATGCTGCTTGCGTCTTTCGCGCCCTACCGGCTCGTCGCCCGCCTGATCAGCGAGGACCTCTTCCGCCTGCTGGCGTTCCGTCTTCGGGTCTGCGGTCTGCTGCTGGCGGGCTCGGCGGTGCTCGCAGGCATGTTGCGGGAGCGCCTCACTTCCTTCTGGCGGCCGTTTGGCGCGGGCTGGCGGAAGCCGGCCTGGGCGGACTGGCGGCAGGAGTGGCTGTGGCTTGCGGCCCTGGCGGTGCTTTGCGCGCTGGGGGCCGCGCTGCGGGCCGCGCACCTGGCCGATCCGTTCCGTTGCGATGAGGCTTACACGTTTTTCAAGTATGTGAAGCCCGGCCTTTTCCGGGGAGTGATCGTTTACGGGGACACCAATAACCACCCCCTGAATTCCCTGCTGATGCGACTCGGGTTCCTGGCCTTCGGGAATCAGGAATGGGCCCTCCGGCTAGGGTCTTTTGCGGCGGGCTCTCTGCTCCCCGCGGCGACCTATTGGTTTGCGAGGGTGTGGGTGGGATGTCCCGCCACTGCCCTCTGGGCGGCGGCCGCCGCCGCTTCCAGTTCCCTGCTGGCGGTGTATTCCGTGTTGGCTCGCGGCTATGCCGTCCAGGCCCTGCTGCTGCTGGTCGCCATGACGGCGGCCATGCTGGCGCTTCGTGGCAACACGTTCTGGTGGGCAGTCCACGCCGCGGCGATGGCGCTTGGCTTCTTCGCGCTGCCCACCATGTTGTATCCGGCGGCAGGATTCGCGTTGTGGCTGCTGCTGGCGAAGGGCTGGGACGGCCGGGCCGACCTGGCGCGAGCCTGGTTCCTGACGGCGGCCGGGATTCTGATCCTTTACCTGCCCATCCTCGTGGTGAGCGGGCCGGCTCGAATCATACGGAACCGGTGGATCGAACCCTTGCCTCCCTCCGCCTGGGGGCGAGCGTTCGAGACCATGAGCGCGGAAACCTGGAAGAATTGGCATCGGGATTGGCCAGCGGGAATGGAGTGGCTACTGGCCGCGGGATTCTTCCTGGCTCTCTTTCGGCGGGGGGAGGTGTGGAGTTGGAAGTCGCTTCCCCTGTGCCTAGCGGGAGCGGGCCTGGCGATCGCGGCGGCTCAGCGAGTGGCCCCCTACCCTCGCGTCTGGCTCTTCTTCCTGCCTGTCTTTCTCGTGACGGCAGCGGCGGGCTTGAAACGACTGTGGCGAATGGCGCCCGCGCGCTGGTCAGCCGCCGCGGCGGTGCTGCTGGCCGGCATGCAGATGCTGCATCTGGCCCGCCCGGGCTTCCTGATGACTTGGGATGAGGCGGGAAACCCCACGGGCGCCGCTGCGGCAGCGCAGCAACTTCGCGGCATGCTTGAGCCGGGGGATGCCATCCTCGCCGTGCCGCCGGCCAACTGGGTGGTGCAATACTATCTCGCCAAAGCGGGTCTTCCCGACGATCTGATTCTCCGCGACCAGGCGGCGCGCTGGGTAGTGGTTTCCCACGAACGGAACGGAGGGTTGGGCGGAGTCCTGGAAGAACGAGGCTTCCTACCTCATGCCCCGGACTTCGAACTAGTCGCGCGGTTCGCGGGAACGTCGATTTGGGCGCAGAAACGCTGAGGGTAAACGTCAGAAAATGAAACTGAGGCCGCCTCGCACCGAGCGCGGCGTGTTCATCAGGACGACCTGGTTGCCATTTGAGAAGTGGAAGGGCAGGTAGCCCTGCTCAAGCAGGTTGCGCAGGTCGGCGGTGACCTCCATTTGCACGGGGAACAAGGGGCCGGTCGGAACCGGCTGGCGAACGGAAATGTTCAAGCCGGGCTCGGTGCGCAGCCGCTGAGTGACATAAAAGTGCGGCGGCGTGGCGACCCGCCGATCCGCCCACTGATAGCCTCCGACCACCAGAGTGCGAGCCCGCGGCAAGGTAGCGGATACCTGAGTCGTCACCGACTGTCTCCGTCCCTGGCGGATCATCGACCGCAACTCTTCGGCCGTCCCGGTAGCGCCCGCCACCCGGTCCGCCACCAAGGCTCCGCCGGATCCATACATGATCGTCAACTCCAGGTGGTCTCCCGCCTTCTGAGTCACCGAAGCCAGGTAGCCGGCGCTCGTATAACCGCCGACATTGAAGACGCTGGCGTTGGTAAACAGATCCGGCAGCACATCGCCGGACGCCAAAAAAGCGCCCGCTCCGGAGGCGCTCAAGCCCGCGTTACGCACATTCTCGCGGAAAACCGCCACCCGGTAGGTCCTGCTCCCGGTCGTCTTGCGCAAGCCGATTTCCAGATTGTCGGAACGCTGTACGGTAGCCCTGCCCTGCCTTAGAGACACCCGCGGGAACAGCGCCAGAGAATTCAGCTCCGACTGCAAGGGAGCATTCAGCGTTTCGCCCGTCATCACGTCCGACCGGGGAACGCCACTGTGATACGCCACTTCCAGCGTCGCGCCAGGAGAGAACCCATAGCTCAGCTTAGCGTAAGGGCTGAAGTAATTCAGGCGGTCGAAGAAGGAAACCGAGTCCAGGGAAAAGCCGTAATCCAGCCGCAGATCGTCGCCAAGCGCCAAGCGGTCATCCATGCTGAGAGACAGGGTCCGGAGAGCGGGAAGTCCCACCGACGAAGAAACCAGTCCGCCCGCAGTGCGACCCGGTACGAAGAGTTGCCGCATGGTCAAGGAGACTTCCGGGTGAAGACCGTCGCCGAGGACGCCGCTCGAGCGCGAGAAACTCGTGCGGAAGCCCGCCGAAGGCAAACCGGACTGGGAAGCAAAGCCAAAATTGCCGCTGAGTTGAACCTGATTCTTCCCGAACAGCGATGTGGCCAGCGCAAACGCCGTGCCCAAGTCCGATTCGCTCCCAAAGTTCGATACCAGCGCTCCTTCTCCCGCCGAAACCTTCAGCATGCCGGATGTTCCTGAGAAAATTTGCCGGGAAGCATGGGAACCCGTAGGACCGGTGAGGTCCGGCAGAAGCCGCAAAACAGGACGCGTGGCGTTTCCTGTCCGAAGAACCCATTTCCATTCTTCGGTCATGAGCGGGGGAGGACCGGAGCCAGAATAGGAGAGTTCGATGGTGCTGAACACAGAAGCCAGCGTGATGGTCAGCAGGTTGTTGCTGCCAGCCTGCACCAGGATCCCGTCGCGAATCGCCGGCATGAAACTGGCCAGCGAAACCCGTACAGAATAGAGGCCAGCCGCCAAGTCCTCAAAGCGGAAGCCTCCGCGATCGTCAGTCAGCAACCGCCGCCGCAACTTCTCGAAACGGTCATACAGAAGCACCGAGGCGCCGGCTTGCGGAGCGCCGGCCAAATCGGTGACCACGCCGACAATTGTCCCCGTAAAGCCTTGCGAGGGAGTAACCGCCAAGGACGGAGAGACAGAGGCCACCGCCAGCAGGCAAGGCCCGAGACAGGAGAGCACTGGCGCCCTTCGTGCCGATCTCGCGCCGGACCGCTTCATAGGAGAAACGCTGCTTTGCCTCTCTGACTGTACACTATACACCTAATTTACACCTACGGGCGTACGGTGAAAACAGCCGACGGATTCAAGGTTTGGTTGGAAACCTTGTCCACGACCTTCATGCGCAGCGTGTACTGGCCGGGCTCCAGCGATGCCAGCGGCAGCAGCTTTTCCACGGTGACCTGCTGGGAGGAGACATTGGGCAGCGCCGCGATCTCTTCGGTGAATTCGAAAATCCTCTCGTTGCTGCCGTTTTTGACCACCTCGTACTCGATAATGCCGTTGGGCTTCTTCGTTTCCTCGTCCGGCGTCAGGTTGTACACCTTGTAGTAGATGCCCATCTTCTCCGCTTGCCGGAAAGTCTCGTTGACCCGGGGCCGAACCTTCGTGCTCCCGATGACGAACTGACCGGTCCCGATCGAGCGGGTGGGAACTTTTTCGATCAGGTCCGCAAGAATCAGCGAACTGCTGCTCAGCTTTTCCGGATCGGTACGCGGGACGTTCAGCGCCATCTCGTAGTTGTTCATGTTCCCGCCCACCAGATCCTTAACCACCACGTTCAGCCGGTACATGCCCGGCGCCAGCGGAATCGATTTCTGGTAGATCGAGCTCTTCTTGCTCAACTCGGCCAGCATCGACTCGGGCCCCTCCACCGTGACCGTGTCCTCAAAGTACGTGACCACCCGGCGGGCCATCGAACTGACGCGGGCGTACATGTTGACGACCGCTTTCTGCACTCCGTCTTTGTTCTGAAATTGCAGGTCCTTGTTCTCCAGTTGCACCGTGATGTTGGTCAGGACCGAGTTCTCCGTCACCGGGAAGAAATCCGCGCGCACCTGCAGGGGCAGGATGTTGAACTTGATGGTCGAGTTGACCTGCGCTTCCAGGTCCTTGAACTTCACCTGCGGGGGCTTCTGGAGCAACGTATACTGCTGGAGCCGTTCGAACTGGTTCATCCGCATGGGCTGTCCGCCGATGGGCGTCCCCAGGCGGGTCCCGTCCGTACGGGTAAAGCGGTCCACCTTGGACGAGAGCCCCATCTGCTCCATCAGGGTCAAACCCGCGTTGGGAACCATCAGCAGGGCGTCCTTCTCCGACGGGTCCATGGTCATTCGGTACTCACCCGTCATGGTCGGATCGACAAACTCGATGATGATGTCAGAGCCGATGCCCTCGATCCAGCGGTAGCGCCACTTCTCGAACGGATAGGTGGACGTCGTGCCGCCGCCCTCTTCAAACGGCCGCTCGTAGGTGCCGCCCGAGGGGTGGGACTCGATTTCGTCCGGCGGACCGAACGTAATGTAAATTCTGCCGCGATCGGTCTTCCAGCCCGGAATCCCGGAGGCAAACCGCTCGTTGGCGTACGCGATGCGCCGGTAGTGCTCCTCTTTGTACTCGTTTTCCGCGCTGTCCGGCGTGGGGTCGCGGCGCAGCCAGAACTGCTCGATGAACTGCTCCCGCTCCTCGTCGGTCGCCAGGCGCTTCCACGCCTGCCGCTCTTCATCGGTAATGATGTAGTGGACGTCCTCATTCATCCACTTGCGGTACGGCGTTTCCAGTTCTTTCCGGAGTTTCTCCTCCCTCTTCCGGCGCTCCTTTTCGGTCATGGGGCGCGCGACGGTTTCACGCTGCGGCGCAGCGTCACCACCCTTATTCTTCTGACCGAACGCGGGAACCGAGAGGGGGAGCAGGGTGAGCGACAGGCAGGCAATCCAGAGCCGTTGGTAGTTCATGGCCGTCTGCTTCGAATCCTTCCTAGATTGTAGGGCCCTTGTTTCAAGACCGTCAAGGCTGCGCCCCGGTAGACGCGACAGGCCGGAGGCAGGTTTCAGAAAGTTCCCGAACCTCCGGCGACCCTCCCGGACGCCCGAGGCGAGCGCTGTCCGGCGCCGCCTTGGCGAATCCGCCTCGCCAGTGATAGCTTAAATCCGTGCCCCTCATTGACGTGCATTCCCACCTGTTCCGCTATCCGGAGCATTTCACCGACGACTTCGTGACCCAATCCAAACGCGCCCGCGCCGGCGTCGAAGTGGATCTGACCGTCCGCTGGGAGGAATACGCCGCCGGCGCCCGTACCTGTGACAAAACCATTGTGTTCGGCGGCAAAGCCCGGCTTTCCGGAGTGTGGGTCCCCGACCGGGACGTCGTCGCCTATGCCGCCGCTCATCCCGACAAACTGATCCCCTTCTTGTCGGTCGACCCCACCCAGCGCGGCTGGCATGACGAACTGATCGAGGGGCACCAGGACCTGAAGTGCAAGGGGATCAAGCTTCTTTCCATGTACGCCGGCTTCAAGCCCAATCAGCCCGAATTGGACTTCCTCTGGGCGTACGCCACAAAACACCACCTTCCTGTGCTGCTGCACACCGGCACCACCTTCATCGACAAGGCTCCCCTGGAGTGCACGCTGCCTCGGCTGCTGGACGACGTGGCGGCGCGCTGGCCGGAAGTGCGCCTGATTCTGGCCCACCTCGCCCATCCCTACGAGGGCGAGTGCGTGGTCACCATCCGTAAGCATCCCAACGTATACGCGGATTGCTCGGCGCTGCACTACCGCCCGTTCCAGCTTTATCACTCCTTGATGCTCGTACAGGAGTACGGTGTCTGGGACAAAGTGCTGTTCGGCAGCGACTACCCGTTTACGACCGTGGACGCGTCGCTGGAGGGCATGCGGAGCCTGAACAACATGCTCGAGGGCACGGCGCTTCCGCGCCTGAACATGGACAAGATGGAAGCGATGTTTTACCGCGATTCATTGAAAATTCTGGGGATCGAGTAATCTTATGCTGACCTTGCAAGGGTGCCGCGCACGGCAACAACGGCTCCTCCGCGTGATGGAGGAGAACCGGTGGGACTTGTTCCTCACCGCCAACTACCGGACGGTCTACTATTTCAGCGGCCTGCTGGGACCGGCGGAGGTTCCCACGGTTTTCGCGCTCAGCCAGGACGGACGTTCGTTCGTCATGACCGCCGCAGCCGGCGAGGCGGCTGCCGGTGAAGTGATCGCGCTGGAGACCTACTCTACCGCCCGGGTGGTCGATGACCTCGCGGGGGATGCGGCGGCGTTGCTGCGCGACGCGCTCGGGCGATTCTCCGGCGTCTCCGTGTGCGCTACCGAGAAGGGCCGGCTGCCGTTGGAGTTGGCGACGGCGCTGGACGGCCTGGGTCTGGAGAACGCCCACCGCGCGGTGCTCCGGCTCCGAAAAAAGAAGGAGGAGGACGAAATCGAGGAGATTCGCCGCGCCCTGCGGTTGAACCACGTGGCGTACGCGGCCGCGAAGGCCACCATCGCGCCGGGCCTGACCGAAATCGACGTCTACAACGAGATGTATGCAGCCCTGTGCCGCGAGGCGGGAACCGCCGTAAGTTTCCCTGGCGATTTCGCCACCGGCGAGCGCGGCGTGCGCGGGGGCGGTCCGCCCACGCCGCGGCAGATCCAGGCCGGCGATCTGTATATCCTCGACCTGTTCCCTGAGACGGCCATCTACGCCGGCGACACTTGCCGCACGTTCGCCGCAGGCAGTCCCACCGACCTTCAATACAAGGCCTGGGAACGCGTGCATGCGGCGCTCAAGATGGCGGAGGCTAAGGTGAGACCTGGCCTTTCGGCGCGCGCTCTGTACCTGGAAATCAAGGCGTTCCTCGATGAGCCGGCTTGGGGCGAGCAGAGTTTCTGGCATCATCTCGGCCATGGGATCGGCCACCACGGGCATGAAGCGCCCCGCCTGATTCCGGGCAGCGACGACGTGTTTGAAGTGGGAGACTTGTTCACGCTCGAACCCGGCCTTTACTCGATGGCCATGCAGGGCGGCGTGCGACTCGAGGACAACTACGTGGTTCGCGAAAACGGCGTGGAAAATCTGTTCACGTTTCCGCTGGAGCTGTAGCTTCAGGCGGGAAACCACGCCGCCAGGCAGGAGCGTAATCTGGCGAAGACAGGGTCCGCACAGCTGCGAAAACTGACCCGTCTCGCCAGGTCGGAGTAGAGCGCTGACGAACGGCTTGTCCGCGACGCGCGCAGGGCGGCCTCGACTGCCTCTTTGGGCCGGGGCGGCTTCCGGGCTCCTGCGGGGAAAAGCGCGTTGGCCGCCAGCCACTCGCGCAAGTTCCGATCCTTCCAACCCAGCACTTCCGCGACGACGGGAGAATCGCTCCAAACCCAGACTTCCAGTTCGGGATCGATGACAACCACCGCCGACCGATCCCTCCAGCCGCTCGCGTCCAGCCGGCTTTGCACGGTCTGTTCCAGTTCAACGCTGTTCCGGTTCAGCTCGCCACTGCCTTCGCGGTCGAACACCACGAGACAGAACCGGGCTTGGTCCACAAACTGGCGAACTAGATTGTGGCCGTCGCGCAGGACGGCGGGGTCGCGGCGCGGATGAACGACGATGCGGGTCGCTGGAGTCGCACGGATTCCCAGAGTTCGAGGCCGGCTCAGCAGTCCGCCGATCGCCGCCGGGGTGTTCTTGTCCGCGGTCAGGACAATCGGGTCCAAGAGGCTCATGCGAGGATCCCGGAGGCAAACAGATCCCCTAAGCTGCTTGAGGCGTTGCCCGAACGGCTCGGGAATTCTCGCCTCCAAGGCCAGCTCTACCACCCCGGGCTTCCGCGACCAAACCAGATCCAGCGGATTCCGGGTGCGCTCCGCCACTCGCGCTTTCCAAACCCTCGGAAACCAAGCGGCCCAGAAAGGCGAGCACGTCGAGGAAGGTAGTCTTGCCGCTGCCGTTCGGACCCGCGAGCATGCGCATCGGCGACAATGACCGCGTCACGTAGCGCAGGCAGCGGTAATTCAACGCCTCGATCCGGGTCATCAATGGGCCCCTCTCTTGGTCTCCCGATAGTTTCCGGGAATCGCCGCTCTTGATGACTCAAGTCTCCCGCACCACCGCTACCGCGCGCACGGGCGACGCTTCCAGGCCGCGCAGAGCCAGGGGCAGCACAATCCACTCGAACACATCCGGGACTTGTTCTAGGCCGCGCAGATTCTCGACCAGGAGGACGCCGGCCCGCAACAGCACCGGGTGCGCCGGGAAAGGGGACTGGTCCGGCGAGGGAAAATCCAGACCTAGCGCACGCAGCCCGCAGGACTCCGCCAGGTATGCCGCCGCCTCTTCGGTGAGGACGGGATGCGCGGAGAAGTAACGCGCGGTTCCCCACGCGGCGCTCCAGCCGGTGTGGAGCACGGCTCGGCGGAACTTGTGAAGACGCGCCTCGAAGGGCTGCAAGTCGGCGGCGCCGATGAAGCCTGTTTCCACAGCTCCTGGCAGAGGAATACGGACCGCTTGGCCCACGCAATATTCCAACGGGACCTGCTCAATGGAAGGCCCTCCCGGCAGGAAATGGGCCGGAGCGTCCGCATGCGTGCCCGCGTGCAGCGTGGTCGCGATGGCGTGCAGAGTGTACGGCGCGCCTGCCGCTCCCGCCGACATCAGGCGGGTAAGCTGCAGGGGCGGATCGCCCGGGTAAACGGGCGTGGCAGCGTCCAAGGGGTGGCTGAGATCAATGATCCGCATCCTCTGCTCCAGCGCGAGTGTAACGCGGCGGCGCGGCGGATGCGCGGCTCGCGGCCGTACGGGGGCTTGTGCGCGGACGGCGGCTTCAGGCATACACTCGGCTCGATGCTTCGGGTCGCCGGGCTGGCGGCCTGCGGCGCGCTGGCCGCCGCGCAACCGCCGTTGCCCAACACTAAAGCCTGGAGTTTTCCGGAGGACATGGTGGCGCGCCAGTACGGTGAACCGATTACGAAGGAGCAATCGCGGCCGCCGCCGCCCGCCGCGCCTGGAAACTGGCCAGCATGGAGGCGGCGGACCTGCGCGCTTCCGCGGGCGCGCGCCGCGCCGCGCTCCGGGAGATGATCGGAGCCACCGACCCGTTCACGCCGCCCGCGCCGGAGTCCGAAGAGTTGGGTCACACTGGCGCCTACCGCGTGGAACTGCTTTCTTGGCCGATACTCCGCACCGGAACGATTGCGCCGACGGCAGGCCAGGCGGTGCGAGAGTACGGTTTGTTGTTCACCCCCGCCGGGCCGGGGCCGTTTCCGGCGCTGGTGGTGATTCCGGACGCCACGCATTCGGCGGCGGACCGGGCCGGAGTCACCAGGCGTCTGCCCGCCGCGGCGCAGATGGCCCGCCGCCTGACCCAGGAAGGGTTCGTCGTGTTCACGCCCTACTTCACCCAGCGCCGCGTGTTCTCGCAACCCTGGATCAACGACCGCAGTTGGCCGAACCGGATGGCCTACCAGCGCTGGGTGCGGCCCAAGGTGGAGGCCTTTCCCAATTTGATCGGACGTTATCCGGAACCCGATGGCCCTTTCGAGGCCGCATCCGCGCCGCTTTACGACGAACCGGGCTTTACCGGGCACCGACTTCAGTTGCGCGTGTACGACGGGGTGCACGTCTACGGGATTCTGTTAGCGCCCAAAGAAGTTCGCGCCGGCGAAAAGCGTCCCGTGGTGTTCACCCAGCACGGCTACGGCAACCTTCCGGAGGATGCGCTGGGCGTGCGGACCACCCCGCAGAACGAGGCGCTGTACAACCAGTTTGGGAAGAAACTCGCCGAGCGCGGGTACGTGGTGTTTGCGCCCATGATGTCCGTGCAACAGTCCGAAGAGCGCAGCCGCCTGGCCCGCCGGTCGCACCTGGTGGCGAAGTTGCCGGGTCGGCCTCGAGGTGGTCAAGATGGGGCGCGCGCTGGATTTCCTGGCGACCATGCCGTTCGCCGACGCCACGCGAGCCGCCTTCTGGGGGCTCTCCTACGGCGGCTATACCTCGCTGCGGGTGGGCCCCGCCGAGCCGCGTTTCCAGGTGGTGATCTGCACCGCCCACTACAACGACGACACGCTGAAGACCACCGATCCCTCGCAAACCACCTCGTACCTGTTCTACCCGTACATCGACCCGTATAATTGGGGCGTGCTGAACCGGTTCACCCATTCGGAAATGGCGATGATGGTGGCGCCCCGCGCGTTCATGGCCGAACACGGGGCTACCGATGGCGTCGTGATGGAACCGCGGCGCTTCCCCGCGATCGAACTGCTGCGGGTCGAGGAACTCTACCGCCAACTGGGAATCCCCGAGAAGGCGCGGATGTCGCGCCACGCCGGCAGCCACGAGGCGCATGCCGTGGACGCGTTTCCTTTCCTTGACCGGCATCTGAATTTTCAGCCCGTGCGAGGAGCCCGCTAGCCCATGTCCCTATCATTCCGCCTGGCCCGCCCGGACGATCTGCCCGTGCTCGAGAGGTTGATTACCGAGGCGTTCGGACCGATCACGTGGCTCAGGAAGTTCGACGAACGGTATGGCGCGCCGAAGGGCTGCGATTGGAAGCAACGCTGGAAACTGCGGCTCGAAAAGGTCTGGCAGACGCAGCTTGTGTTGGTAGGCGAGGCGGAGGGAACGATCGTGGCGGCGGCCACCGGCACTTACGAGGAAGCTTCGGGCCTCGGCTACATCGACCTGCTGGCGGTCGATCCGCGCTGCCAGGGAAAAGGATACGGGCGGCAAATGCTGAACGGGATGATGGCGCACTTCCGCGCGCTGGGCGGCGTGGGCGTCCACCTGGAATGTCTCCAGGACAATGCCGTGGGCAACGCGCTGTACGCCCGGGAAGGATTCCAGATTGTGGCCTCCTCGGTGCGCTGGTACAAACCGCTCGCGTAGACGGTGAGGGAAAAGCCGGGAACGGACACCGCCAATCGTTGATTCCGCACTGCTCCCTGATGGAAAGGGGGTCTGTCCTCGGTTCTGATGGCCGCGTAGAGCCTTGGGCGCGTACGGCCTTCCGGCGCGTGGCCATTCCCGGCGTCCCCCGCATTGCCACTCTCGCGGGGGTTGTGCTGAACTATGGGAAATGTCGCAATGTGACTTCAGCCGGAGGCTGTCGCCATGATCATTCGTTGTCTGTTGTTTCTGCTGGCGCTCGCTGCCGCAACCTCGTGCAGCCGCGACCCGAATGTCGTCAAGGCGCGGTATCTCGAGAGCGGAAACCGCTACTTCGAGAAGGGAAAGACGCGCGAAGCGATCATCATGTATCGCAAGGCGATCCAGACCGACGGTCGCTACGGCGAGGCGTACTACCGGCTGGCCAAGGCGGAACTGAAACGGCTTGCCCAGGAGCCCATTCCGGTGGCGGCGGTGGCGCCGTTGCGGCGCGCCAACGAGCTGCTTCCGGATGGAAGTCCGCAAAAGCGGGAAAGTCAGATCCACCTGCTGGACATCTACTTTGCCTATCTCGAGCACCGGATGGATCGGCAGGTGAAGAAGGACGCGGAGGACTTGTTGGGCAGACTGTCCGATCCGCAGTCCTTTGACGGCCATCGGCTCCGCGGCAGACTCCATCTGGTGGAAGCGCTGGAAGGGTTGCGGCGCAACACGCCTTCCGTGGTGAACGAGGAATTGCCCAAAGCCGTGGCCGAATTCGAGGCGGCCAACCGGATCAAGCCCCATGAGACCAATTTGACCCCGTATTTGGCCCGGGCGCTGATCACCCAGAAGCGTTTCGACGAAGCCGAGAAGCTCTATCGCGGCCTGGTGGCCAACCATCCCCATTTTCTGGCCGGCTATGCCGAGTTGTATGTTCTACTGCGGGCGTTTCTCAACCGCCCGGATGACGCCGAGCAGGTATTGCGAGAGCAAATCCGGAATAACCCCAAGGAACACGCGCTGTTGCTGAACCTGGCGCAGCACTACTACGACCTGAAGAAGCGCGAGGAGGTCGTCAAGGTGCTCGAACAGCTCAAGCAACGCGCCAAGGAATATCCGCAGGCCTACGAGAAGGCGGGCGATTTCTATTTCCGGCTTGGCGACGGCGCGGAAGCCATCCGGCAGTACGAAGAGGGGCTCAAATCGGGAGTCGGCAACCCGACCGTTTACAAAAAGCGCATGATCGAAGTCTACATGGCGCAGGGCAAGCGGGACGAAGCCCGCAAGGTTAACGACGAGATTCGCGAGGCGGACCCGAAGGATGCCGACGCGATGGCCCTCCAAGCCATCCTGCTGCTGGACAAGGGCGAGATCGAGAGCGCCGTCAGCCAGTTGCGCACGGTGGTGAGCCGCGCGCCGGATAATTTTGTCGCCCACTTTAATTTGGGACGCGGGCTCCTGCTGAAAGGAGAGGTGGAAAACGCGCGCGCCCGGTTCGCCGAGGCGGTGCGGTTGCGCCCGCAGTACTTGCCCGCGCGCGTGGCCCTGGCGCAGGTGGAGTTGTCGCAGCGCGAGTTCTCCAAGGCGCTGAAGACCGCCGAGGAAACGCTGCAATTCGATCCGTCCAACCAGGCCAGCCGGTTGATCCGCACCGCGGCCAACCTGGGTCTGGGCAACCGCGACCGGGCCCGGCAGGAACTGGCCGACGTGCTGCGCGTATCGCCGAACAACAAGGACGCGCTCTTCCAGATGGGCCTGCTGCACGTGATGGAGAAGCGTTTTCGGGAGGCGGAGGAGTACTACCGGCGGTGTTACGAACTGAATCCGGCCAACGCCCGCGGGCTGATGGGCCAAATCGAAGCCATCATGAGCCAGAACCAGGGGCCGCGCGCCTTGCAGGTGCTGACCGCGGAGGTCGACAAGTTCCCCACCCGTCTCGAGTTGCGCGTGGCCCGGGCGAACCTGCTGGCCCGCACGGCGCGCTACGAAGAGGCCATCGCTGAATATCACTGGCTGCTTGACCGGCTGGACAAGAAGGCGCCGATGGCCGGGGACATCCATCTCCGGTTGGGCGAGACGTTGAGGCTGAAAGGGGACATCGAAGGCGCGATCGCGTCGCTGCAAAAGGCCCGGGAGGTGCTGCCCGCCAATGCGCTGGTATTGAACACCCTGGCGCTCCTGCTGGACGGCGCGGGCCGGAAGGAAGAGGCCAAGAAGGCGTACGAAGACACCATTCGCCTGGAGCCGGAGAACGCAATTGCGCTCAACAATCTCGCGTTCATCATCGCCAACATGCAGGGCGGCGACCTGGATCTGGCGCTTACCTACGCGCAGCGGGCCAGGCAGCGGCTCCCGCAAGTGCCCGAAGTCGCCGACACGCTGGGCCTGATCTACCTGAAGAAGAACCTGCCCGACGACGCCATCCAGATCTTCCGGCAGTGCGTGGCGCAATCGCCAAAATTCCCCACCTACCGCTATCACCTGGGGATGGCCCTGCACCAGAAGGGCGACATGATCCGGGCGAAAGAGGAGTTGCAGGCGGCGCTGGCGCACGGTCCGAACAAAGAAGAAGAAAAAGGCATCCGGGATCTGCTGGACCGCATCGGCTGATCGCGCGTCGCAGTCCCCGCACCACCCGGCTTCCTTCCTGCGCCCGCGCGGCGCATACTAACGGCGGAGTCTACCTCGCCACTATGAAACTTGCGGTTGGATGGTTCGTTGGATTCGCGCTCGCCGGCAGCGGGACCGCGGCGGAACCGCTGCGGGTCAGCGCCTACGCCACGGCGGGCGGCATCGTTCGCTACCTCGGTCCCCCGGAAAAACGCGCGGCGGTCACCGAAACGCTGCGCCGTCTCGGCGTGAACGGGATCTTTCTGGAGGGGCGGCGCGGCGACGAGTACGTGCCGCCGAAACTGCTGGCCGAGTTGCGCGACCAATTCCGCGCCGCCGGATTCCGTGTCGCCGGCGGCATCGCCACGGTGCCCGGCAAATCGTTCGGAGTGCGCCAGAACGAGCCGCTGGGCTGGCTGAACTGGCAAAACGAAAAGACCCAGCACGAGATCGCGCGCTTCTTCCGGGAGAACGCCGCGGTGTTCGACCGGATCATCGTGGACGACTTTTACTGCACGGGCGACACCTCGCCGGAGTCGGACCGGGCGCGGCGCGGCCGTCCCTGGGGCGAGTACCGGCAGGACCTGCTGGTCGGCCTGATGGAGCCGATGGTGTTCGCTCCGGCGCGGGCCGTCCGCCCGGATATCGAGTTGATCATCAAGTACCCGCAGTGGTACGACCGCTTCCATGTCTTCGGCTACGCGCCGGACCGCATGAGCCAGCCTTTCCCGCGTGTGTGGGTGGGCACCGAAGTGCGGAACCCGGAGACACAGCGCATGGGTTTCGTCCAGCCTACGCAGGGCTACATGAACTTCCGGTGGATCACCTCGGTGGCCGGCGACAAGGTGGAAGGCGCTTGGTTTGACCACATCGAGTGCACCGCGCAAAACTTTGTGGACCAGGCGTACCTGAGCATTCTGGCCGGGGCGCGCGAGTTGACGCTGTTCCACCTCGGCGACCTGATCGAGGGGCATCCCGGCCATCGCCCCTTCCTGGCTGCCCTACCGGAACTGGCCGAACTGGCCGGACAGGTGGGCGGGCAGACTCGGGAAGGATGGGTGTTCTACAAGCCGGTTGGCAGCGACGCCGAGGAGAATCTGTTCGTCGCCGATTACCTCGGCATGCTCGGGTTGCCGCTGGAACCGCGGGCGCAGTGGCCGGCCGAGGCGCGGGCCGTGGTGCTGGCGGTGCAGGCCGCCGCCGATCCCGCCGTGATGGAAAGGGCGCGGAAGATGGTGGAAGCGGGCGGCGCCGTGCTGTTCACCCCGCAGGCGCTGCGCAAGCTGGGAGACGAGGCGCAACGGTGGGCAGGGGTGTCTGTCGGGCCTTCGCCGCAAGCCGGCGCGGCCGCCGCCGCCGGAAGTAAGGGACGCATGATCACGCTGGCCGTCCCCCTGGAAGTGGATGCCGCGGTGGACGCGCCGCCGGCCGCGACCCGGCTGGTCGCGCAGGTTTCCGGCAAGAACGTTCCCCTGCTGACCGTGCGGCGCGCCGGGCGCGGACAGGTCCTGATGCTGAATATCCGGACGTTCTCCGAGGCCGACTACCGCGCCACGGGCGAATTCCTGCTGCCGCCCAAAGCCCTCGGCTGGCCCGCGCTGCCGAAGGAGGTGGCGGACCCGCTGCGCGCTGCAATCCTGCAACCCGCCGGACTGCGTTTTTCCGCACCGGTGCGCGTGGCGCTGTTCCGGTTCGCACGTGGCGCCTACGCTTACAATTTCCTGCCCGACCCCGCGCCGGTCGAGTGGATGGGCAAGCGAGTCACGCTGCCGGCCAACCGGGGGCAGTGGTTGGACATCCGCTGACGCGAACCGCCGGGACCTCTACAGGCTAACCACCGGACAAGGCGATTCGCGGATGATCGCGTAAGCGTTGGCTCGCAGCCGGCCCATAATGCCTGCCGACGAACTGCGCCCGATCACCAGCAGGTCCGCGCCGGCCGCCACTGCGGCGGCGTGCACCACCTTAGCCACGTCGCCCGAATCCAGGGTGACCGTGGCGTTGGCGCCGGCCTTGCGCTGGAGCTCTTCGATCTGCTCCTTGGCCTGATTGGCGAGCATGATGCGCCAGTCCGGATCGAAGTATTCCGACTGACCCGCGCCCAGCATCGGCAGCGCGTGCACCAGGTGCAGCGCCGCCCCGAACTCGCCGGCGAACGCCTGGGCCCAGCCCAGCGCTTTTTCACTCTGGGGCCCCAGATCCACCGCGCAGAGAACGTTCCGGAATTGGATTGCCGCCGGAGCGGGGACTTGGGCCAGGTGCACCCCGGTCCAGACCGGACAATCGACGTCGTGGAGCACCTTGGCCGTGACCGAGCCCAGGATGAAGCGCCGGAAAGGTCCGTAGCCGTGGGTGGGCAGGATCACCAGATCCACCTGCTCATCGTGAGCGTACTCGACAATCTCGACCGCCGGATCTCCCTCCAACAGCACACGCGAGACGGCGACGCCTTCAAATTCTTCGGTCAGGAAGGAATCCAGCGCTTTTTGCGCTTCCGCCTTCCGGGTGTCGTTCCAGTCGCCGAGCAACACTCCGGCCAGTTCCGGCGCCCCGATGGCGTACTCGGCGCGATTCATCACGTGCAGCATCACCACCTGGGAGCCGAATCGCCCCGCAAGGTGCCGGGCGAAGTGCGCGGCGCCGGGAGAGCGTTCCGAGAAATCGACAGGCAGCAGGATCTTCTTGAGCGGGATCATCGAATCGAACCCTCCAGTTGAGAGTATGCACCGGATTCCGCGCGCTTGCCACCCGGGGAGGCGAGGGATGCGCTGTCCAGCCCGGTGCGGCAGGGGAAGGCCCGATCGGCAGACTGCGGCTTCGCGGGCTCTGTGAACTGTTCAGAAGTGTAAGGCATCAGTTTAGAATTCTCATAGGCGATTTGTTCCCCGCGCCCTCCGCCGACGGTACTCGAAGCGGCGCGGAACTTCGCCGCGGTGGTTGTGACCGGATCGCGCCGCGCCGGAAAGACGACCTTGCTGCGCCGGCTCGCGAGAGACCAACCTACGGCCGCACCAGCGATCCGTCCATACCGCGCACCACGGTCCACGGCTCGCTGACGTCGCCCGGTTCCGCCATCGGATAGCGGGCGGCAAGTTTCTCGTCCAGGTCGATGCCCAACCCCGGCCCGTCGCTGCCGTACAGGTAGCCACCTTGGAGTTGCGCCGTCCCCGGCAGCATCTCGTGCACGCTTTGCGGGAAATGGTTCTCTTCCTGAATGCCGAAACTCGAAATCGACAGGTCGACGTGATAGGCGGCCAACTGGTTCACCGGGTCGTTATCACCCCCCTCCTGGAACGCGGTGCGACAGCCGAAGGCCTCGCAGACCGCCGCCAGTTTCCGGGCGGGCGTGATGCCGCCGATGGCGCTCACCCGGCACCGGACGAAGTCGATCAGGCGTTCGGCGATCAGCGGGTTCCATTCGAGCGGGTGCGTAAACAATTCCCCCATCGCCATGGGGGTGCTCGTGACCTGACGGATCCGCCGGAAGTGATCGATCTGCTCGGGCGGCAGAATGTCCTCCACGAAGAACATCCGGTAGGGTTCCATCCGTTTGGCGAACTCGACCGCCCCGGCCGGGGTGAGATGTTCGTGGACGTCGTGCAACAGTTTGACGTCCCTGCCCAGTTTGACCCGCAGCGTCTCGAACAGCTTGGGAATGGTTTCGAGGTACGCCTCCTCGTCGAAAGCAGGCCCGGCGAAGCCGCCTTCCGGACGGCTGCCTTGGCCGGGCGGAATCATCCCGCCGCCGCCGTAGCCGCCCATTTGGGCCCGCACGTGCCGGTAGCCTTCGTCCATGTACTTGCGGACGTTTTCGGCCACCTCCTCCGGGCTGCGCCCGTCGGCGTGGGCGTACAACGGGACCGCGTCGCGGGCCTTGCCCCCCAGCAATTCGTACAGCGGCATGCCCGCGCGCTTGCCCTTGATGTCCCACAGCGCCATGTCCAGCGCGCCGTTGGCCACGTTGAGAATGCTCGCGTTGCGCCAATACGAGCGCACGTAGGAGGCCTGCCAAAGATCCTCGATGCGATTGGCGTCCTTGCCAGTCCAGAACGGGATCAGGTGTTTTTCGAGCGCCGTCACCACCGTCCAGGGATTCATGACGTTGTTGGCGGACCCGATGCCGTACAGGCCCGGTTCACTCGTGAATACCTTGAGAAACGCCCACTGGTAGCGGGCCCCGCCACTGGTGGTGATGACTTTGGCGCCGGTGATCTTCAGCGGAGGCAGTCCGCGGGTGCGCGCCGCCTCCCGTTGCTGCGCTGCCAGGAGGCGCGCCGGCAGCGCGGCCGCGGGTAAGAGCTTGAGCAGGTCTCGACGTCTCATCATCGGATTTCTCCCGCGCGCATCATACCCGACGGGCCGCGCGCCCCGCCACCTGCCCAGAGAACCTTCGTATGATGAAAGCATTCTTCATGCGGACCGGGTTTTTCTTCACTGTTCTGTTCCTCTCTCCCCTCCTGCTGCCCGCTCAACCGCGCGGCGCGCGAAACTCGGGTGCGGCCAACCCCCTGGGCCTGACCGAACCGGTCATCGCGGAGGGGCGGCAACTTTACAACCGCTCTTGCACCATGTGCCACGGCATCGACGGCGAACTGGGCGATCGCGCGCCCGCGCTCAAGGGGACGCGGCGGTTTGTGCGCTCGAGCGACGAGGATCTCTACGACGCGATCAAAAACGGCATCAAGGGCACGCTGATGCCCGCTTCCCCGCTGCCGGAAAACGACGTGTGGAAGATCGTGGCGTACATCCGCAGCATGCGCGCCAGTGCGTTCGACGCCCCGCTCGAAGGGGATCCGGAGAAAGGCCGCGCCGTCTTCTGGGAACAGGCCGGCTGCGGCGACTGCCATATGATTCAGGGGCGCGGCGGATTGCTGGGTCCCGATCTGTCCAGCGTCGGCGTCCAGCGCACCTCGCCCGCGCTGCGGGAAGCGCTCACCAAACCACGGCCCCACATTCCGCCGGGCTACCGGCCCGCCAAAGTCTTCACCGCCGCGGGAGAGATGGTGGAAGGCATGATCAAGAATGAACACAACTTTTCGCTCCAGATGTTGAGCCGCGACGGCAGGTTGCGGCTGTTCACCGCGGAGGAGATCCGCCGCATCGAGTACGGCGAGCGCTCGCTGATGCCCACGGATTGGGAACAGCGGCTCACGCCGGAGCAATTTAAGAACCTGCTGGCGTTCCTCAGCCGGCAGGCGGCCGCCCGCGTCAAGGAGCAAGGCCTGGTCGAGGAGGATCTGGCGCGATGACCCGGAAGACGATTCTCACGGCGCTGGCGTGCGCCACCGCGGCGGGGGCGCAGGTTACCTACGAGCAGATCCGGAAGGCGGATCCCCGCAACTGGCTGACCTACCACGGGCCGTATCACGGGCAGCGCCACAGTCTGCTGACGCAGATCAACCGGAGCAACGTGCACCGCTTGACGCCCCAGTGGATCTATCCCATCAAGGACGCCAGCCGGCTGGAGAGCGTGCCCGTCGTGGTCGACGGCGTGATGTACGTTTCGCAGCCGAACGAGGTGTATGCCTTGGATGCGCGCACCGGACGGCTGATCTGGGACTATCAGCGCACGCCGGCGCTGCGCCGGGGGCCGAATCGCGGCGTGGCCGTCTACGGGCACAGGGTCTACCTGGGCACGCCGGACGCGCAGTTGATCGCGCTCGACGCCCGCACCGGGAGCCTCGTGTGGGAGGCCAAGCTGGCCGAAGCGTCCGCTGGCTACTGGTCGCCCGCCGCGCCCCTGGCCATCAACGGCAAGATCATCGCCGGCATCGCGCCAGGCGACCATGGCCTCAACGGCTTTCTCGACGCTTACGACGCTGAGACCGGCAAGCGGCTCTGGCGCTGGAACGCCATCCCCGGACCGGGCGAGCCCGGCCACGAAACCTGGGCGGGCGACTCCTGGAAGACCGGCGGCGGCGACACCTGGCTGACCGGCACCTACGACCCGGAACTGAACACCCTCTACTGGGGTATCGGCAATCCCGCGCCCGACTTCGACGGCGACGTGCGCAAGGGCGATAACCTCTACACCGAATGCATGGTGGCGCTCGATGCCGACACCGGCAAGATGAAATGGTATTTTCAATTCACGCCGCACGACGTGCACGATTGGGATTCGGTGGAGATCCCGGTGCTGGTCGACCTGCCCTATCAGGGCAAAATGCGCAAACTGCTGCTGCACGCCGACCGCAACGGGTTCTACTACGTCCTGGACCGGGTGACCGGCGAATTCCTGAAGGGCGTGCCGTTTGTGAAGCTGCTCAACTGGGCCAGCGGCCTGACGGAGAAAGGGCGGCCCATCCGCGTCCCGGGCGTCGAGCCCACCCTCAGCGGCAACAAAGTCTGTCCGGCGACCGCGGGCGCCACCAACTGGATGTCGCCGGCGTATAACCCCGACACGAACCTGTTCTATGTGGTCGCACAGGAAGGATGCGGCATCAGCTTCAAAGGCCGCGACACGTTCCGGCCGGGCGGGTTCCCTTTCATGGCCACGGGCTACCTTGAAGACCCTGAGCAGCCCTGGCAGATGCACGTCCGCGCTCTCGATCCGCTCACCGGCGAGCTCAAGTGGAACTACGAACAGAAGGGCTCCAAGCGGTATGGCGCGGGGCTGCTGTCCACCGCGGGCGGACTGGTGTTCGCCGGCGATGACCAGGGGTTTCTCACCGCGCTGGACGCCGCCACCGGCCGGCCGCTCTGGCATTTCAACATGGGCATGCGGATCTCGGCGTCGCCCATGTCGTACAGCTACCAGGGCCGGCAGTACATCGCCATCACCGCAGGTGCGAATGTCGTGGCGTTCGCGCTGTTCGAGGACAAAAAGAAGGGCGCCGGGCGTCCGCAACGGCCGGCTCCGGCCCAGACGAGTCTCCACGCCCCCAGCTTGGTTAGCGGGGCGGCAGAATGCGGTCAATTCCCGGCCGGATGCCGTAATCAGGCGGCAGCTTCCGGTAGTCGTCTCCCGCGCGGCCGTTCCAGTCCCATACCAGCCTCCCCGCACGGAGGGTGAGTTCGCAGAACAGGCGCTGCCGTCCGCGCACCTGGCCTCCGGCGTGATCCACGTATCCGAAATCGCCCTGCATCAAGTTCCAGACGGCGATGTCCGCTTCCGCGCCGGCGCTCAAATGCCCCAACGCGGGACGCGCGATCACCTGCGCCGGCTTCCACGTCACCGCCCGGATCACCTCCGCGAGCGGCATGCCCATGGCCAGGAACTTCGACATCGTGGTCGGCAGGTCGATCATCGCGCCGTGCATGCTGCCCGCATGCAGGTCCGTGGAAATGGTGTCCGGGTAGAAACCCTGTTTCACGGCCGGCGCCGCGCTGCGAAACACGAAACTCCCGCCCCCGTGGCCGACATCGAAGATGACGCCGCGCTTCCGGGCTTCGTGCAAATAGGGATAAAGCTTGCCGTCGGGACCAATCCACGGCACGGGGCCGCGAAAACAGTGCGTGCTGATATCGCCGGGACGCAGCCGCCTGGTAACCAGTTCGTAGTACGGCCGCTCCGGGAGGAAGTAGCCGAAGTCGACCATTACCGGAATCCCCGCCAGCCGTCCGGCTTCCAACGCGCGGTCGACGGACTCCCAGCCCGGCTTCTGATAGTGGGCCGATTTGACGCCCACGACGGCGTCCGGGTAGTTTCGCGCCAGGGCCGCGACCGCTTGCGGATCGAAATCCTCCTGCTCGGCGACGTCGCCAATCATGCCCCAGCCGGCAATATTCACGAGCGCCAGCACGCGCGTGCGCGCGCGCCCAATCACATGGAAATGAAAATCCGCGAAGTTGCGCCAGCCGGAACTGCCGGCGTCCACCAGCGTGGTGCAGCCGGTGCGGGGACCGAAGTCGTCGGGCCGGACGCTGAGGTCACCCGCCCAGGCGCCGTGATTGTTCGCCGTCCAGAACAGGTGCGCGTGCAGATCCACCAACCCCGGGGTCACGTACAAACCGCGGACGTCGATCGTCTTGTCGCCGGCGCCGAGCGACTCGCCCACCGCCGCGATTTTTCCGCCGCGGATCGCGACGTCGCGCACGGCGTCGATGCCGTTCTTCGGATCGATGACGTGCCCGCCGCGCAACACCAGATCGTACGGCTGCGCCCCAACGGCTGCCGCTCCCGCCAGCCACCAGCAAAACACCCGATGCAAGGAAGCCATAGTCTGATGGTTATTGAATCACGGATCGGCCGACCGCCGCCGCGTTCAACGGAGCATCCAGGCGCCGAGCGCCAGCGAGAGCAATGCCAGCGGCAAACCCGCGCGCAGGTAAGCAAGGAAGGTGATGCGCACCTGGCGGCGGGCGCGCTCCACCACGATCAGGTTCGCGACGGAGCCGACCAGGGTGAGATTGCCTGCAAACGTGGACGCCATCGCCAGCACGAGCCAGGCCCGCTGCGGGTCGGCCAGATGTCCGATCAGAGGCTTAAACACCAGCACGGCGGGCACATTGCTGACCAGATTGGACAGCACCGCGGCCACACTCGTCAGTACGGCGGGCCGGTCCAGCCGCAGCCGGGAGGCGATCAGCGCCGCCTCTTCGGCCAGGACCGCCTTCTCCATGCCCGCCACGACGACGAACAGGCCCATGAACATCGCCAGCAGCGGCCAGTCGACTTCGCGATAGATCTTCTCCGGTTTCACGCGCCGCGTCACCAGCAGCAGCGCGCCGGCCAGCAGGGCGACCACCGGGACCGGCCAGCCGGCAAAGAATCCGGCGATCATGCCTCCCGCCACCGCGAGCGACTTGGCCAGCAGCACACGGTTGACGCGGACCCGCACGCGCTCGCGGGGCAAAGGGGGCTCGGCCCGGAATTCCTGCCAGTGCGTGGCGATCAGGATCGCCAGGGTGAGCAGCAACCCCACGGCCGCGATCGGCGCCAGCGCCGCGGCGAACGCGCGGTAAGCGATGCCGGAGAATGCGCCGATCATCATGTTCTGCGGATTGCCCGTGATGGTGGCGGCGCTGCCGATGTTGGACGCCATCGCCACGCCCAGCAGGTAGGGCAGCGGATTCCGTCCCAACGCCGTGGCTACCTCCAGCACCAGCGGCGTCATCACCAGGCACATGGTGTCGTTCACGAAGAACGCCGACAAGACCCCCGTCGTCCACACGACGGCGGTGAGCAGGAGCAACGGGCGCGGCGCATGTTGCACCGCCCAGGCCGCCACGAGGCGGAAAAACCCGGACAAGCGCAGGTTCGCCACCACGATCATCATGCCGAACAGCAGGAAGATAGTCTGGTGATCGATCGCCTGGACGGCTTCCTCGAGCGTGAGCACGCCGAAGGCCACCATGCAGGTGGCGCCGATGATGGCGGCGCCGGCGCGGTCGACCCGCAGCAGCGGCGCCCGGCCCAACGCCAGCACCAGATACGTTCCGGAAAAGATCGCGACGGCGGCCCACATCTGGTCTCTCAGCGTAGCGCACGCGGCGCCGCCCGCCTTACAGGTCCGCCGCCTGGTTCCGCTTCAACTGGCCGCAGGCCGCGTAAATATCCCGCCCGCGCGGCTTGCGCACAAAACAGGGCAGGGCCCGCCGCACGATCCGTTGAAACGACTCCACCCGCTCGGCGTCCGGCGTCTCAAACGGGATGCCTGGACCGGGATTCAGCGCGATCAGGTTGACCTTGCAGTTCAGGTTGGCCAGCAAGCGCACCACGCGTCGCGCGTCCGCGTCGCTGTCGTTCACCCCGCGCAGCAGGACATACTCGAAAGTCAGCTTCTCCCAGGGGCGGAGCGGGTAGCTGCGGCAGCACTCCAGCAGATCCCGCAGAGGATACTTGCGGGTGATCGGCATCAAGTCCCGCCGCTGCTCCTCGGTGGAGGCGTTCAGGGAGATCGCGAGTTTGGGCCGGATGGGTTCGCGGCCCAGCTCCATCATTTTGGGAATGATGCCGGAGGTGGAAAGCGTAAGGCGGCGCGGCGACAGGCCCACCCCGCCCGCATCCACCAGAAGGCGCGTGGCCTGGAGGACGTTGGGCAGGTTCAGCAGGGGCTCGCCTTGCCCCATCATGACGACGTTCCAGCGCGCGGGGCCGTCCTCGGCGTCCCGCGGACGCTGCCGCATCACGAACAGAACCTGGCCGACGATTTCGCCGGCCGTGAGATTGCGCTCCAGGCCCATCAGCGCGGTCATGCAGAACTTGCAATCCACCGGGCAGCCGACCTGCGTGGAGATGCAGATGGTGTCGCGGCCCTCCTCGGGCATGAGCACGGTTTCGACGGTGCGCCCGTCTGCCAGGCGCAGCAGATAGCGGCGCGTCCCGTCCGCCGAGTCGAAGCGCCGCGCTTCTTCGGGAAGTCCCACCTGGGCATGCCGCCGCAACTCGTCCCGCAGCGCGCGCGGCAAGGTGGAAATCTGGACCAGGTCGTCCACGCGCTGCTGGTAGAGAGCCTGGTACACCTGGCGCGCGCGAAAGGCAGGCTGGTCCTTGCCCAGCACTTCGTGCAGCGCGGCGACGTCCTTACCGAGCAGCGACTCGGGCATGGGCTTACCGCCGCCGCGTCTGCTCCGGCAGCACGGCGAAACCAGCGGGAGGCGGAAAATACTGGGTCAGCAGTTCCAGCCGCCGCCGCAAGTGTCGGCTCGGCATCTGGCGGGGGCCGGGCTCGACGTCAATGTCGCAGCAGATTCCGTGCAGATAGAGGGTCAGCGTATCTTCGAACGCCTGGCGCACGTACTCGTCGAAGATCTTGCCCTCCTTGGCGATCGCGGAGGGACGCCGGAGCAGAGCCTGTTTCCGCTGCCAGGCTTTGTCATCCACCTCCCCGTGCACTTCCGTACGCAGTTCCTCGCGAATCCGCTCGGTGAAAGCCTTCCGCGCTGGGTTCTGCTCTTCCCATCGCACCAGCCCGGCGATGGCGTTATAGAAGGCGTAGTGGTAATCGGCCATGTCTTCTTCCTTGATGGCGAAGGCCAGGGTGACGGCGTCGGGCGTCAGCAGACGGCTGGCGGGAATCTGGCGATGATCCGGCGGCCGCTCGAAGGAAACATAATCCCCGCGGCCGTTACCCCGCTCCAGAAAGGGCGCCAGCACGATCTCGATCCGCGGCAGGCTGGCGGCGAGCGCGGGCGGCAGAGCCGCCAGGGGCTCCTCCAGATATTGGTGCACTTCATCGCCTCCCAGCGGCGTGACCGAAAAATAGGAAAAGGACTGGCTCAGCGGCACCAGCTCGGGACGGACTCGTGACATCAGTTCGTCCAAACGCACCCGTGAGCGTTCGGAGGAGGAAGACATGTTCCGGAACCTGAATTGTAACAGATCGCCTCGCAAGCAGAACTTCCGCGGTCACCCTGGTTTTACCGGCGTGGGGCCGGCCGCCCTGGGGTTTACGTCCCGGTCAAGCCGGCTGGCGCTCCAGCAGTTCGTCGTCCGCCGCAGTGGTCAAGTCCGTGGCGCGGAAGTAAGTGGCGCGCGCGTCGGGGTCGGGAAACTCCGTCAGCAGCAGGTTGTGGGTGCGGCCGTGCAGAGTCCCTTGCAGCCGTCCGGCCAGGCCCCGCGGGCGGACGGTGTGGTCCGGTTCCGGCGCGCGTAGCGAGCCCGGATCGATCACCAGGTCGCGGGGATTGCCGTCTCCCAGGGAGGGACTCCGGGCCGGGTTCAACGAAAACAGCAGGGGCCCGCGCATCACAGCCACCCGGCCCTCCTGCGCGTGGAATCCTTTCACGAAGCGCCACGGCATCTCCAGGCGGAGGTCGACCGCGTCGCCGGATCTCCAGCGCCGGTCGATGCGCAGGAAACCCTCCGCCACGTCCGCAACGCGCGCTCCGTTGACGCTCGCGCGCCACCGGCGGCACCAGCGCGGAATCCGCATGCGCACCATAAACCGCGCCGGGGCAGCGGGCTGGACCCGGAGCCGCACGTTCCCGGAATTGGGATACTCCGTCTCGACCGTAACCCGCACCTGGCCGGCCTGCTCCAGCTTGAGCGTCGCGGCGGCAGGCTCGTACAGGTTCACCAGGAATCCGCCCTGGCCGGTATAAAAAACAAACTGCGGCAGTTCGGCCACGATGCGGCGGAAGTTGTTCGGGCAGCAATAGGTGTCCCGGTCCCAGTAGACCCGCGGCCCTTCGAACGGGGCGTAGTAGCGCAGGCGCCGGCCGTCGGGCGACTGCGCCGCGGCCAGGGCGTTATAGATGGCGCGCTCCATCAGGTCGCCGTAAAGCGACCGCCCCTCCAGGCGCAGCAGGTTGTCGAAGGTCCGGATGAAGTAAGCCGTGGCGCACGTCTCGGTCAGGTCGCCTTCGCCCGACTGATCGGAATACCAGCATTCAGTCTTGCTGGCCGAACCCGTGATCAGCAGCCCGCCGCCTCGCCGCAGGTAAGCGAGCGCTTTGCGGGTCTGGATGAGCAACGCGGGGTCCCCGCTCAGGCGGTAGAGTTCCAACTGCGCCAGGCACCGTGTCATGAACGCGTAGGCGTGACCATAGTATGGGGGCCGCCGGCCCTCGACGATGTCCAGCCGCCAGGACGGCACCTGCGCGTCTTCGGTCACCATCCGCAGGTAGCGCTCTTCGCCGGTGGCGCGGTAGAGGGCCAGCATGGCCCGGTCGAAGCCGGTAGTGAGCATCGCCAGGTGGATTTCCCTGGTGTCGGGGACCCGGTCGAACTTCCCGCCGAGCCCGGCCACAAAATAGTCGCCGAGTTTGCGCGCCGCGGCCAGCGAAGCCGTTTCACCGAAAAATTGATAGTCCGAGACCAGGCCAAGCAAGATATAAGCCTGCTCATGGATGTCCCAAGCCTTCACCAGGCGGCTGGCGGGGTGGTACATGCCGGCGTAGCCGTCGGCCAGTTGCGACCCGGCCAGAACCTCAGCCAGATGCTTCTTGAGAGCGAGCGCGCGGGCGTCGCCGGTCGAGTACGCCAGGCGCACCACCGCGTCCAGCAGTTTTCCCACGCCGATGAATCCGCTGGGCGACTTCTTCTCGCGAAAGACGCGCAGGAAGTCCTCATCGATATTGAGCTTCAGGATATTCCCCTGCAAGGTGCGCTCGATGCGGTGCGCCAGGTAGCCGGAGAGCCGGACGGCGCGCGGGTCCACGCCCGCGAGCGCATCGCTCACCGGAGCCGCGTGGCTGCCCGGAGCAGCCGCCGCGGCGGCAGCCAAACCCAGGAAATGACGCCGATCTACCATCAACGGATCCATTGCACCCCATTATCCGTCCCGGCCACGGGAGCGGCAAAGGGGGCGGCGGAGCGTTTTCACTGCCTCACGGAATAACCGTCCTGGGACTTGCCCACTCCGCGGAGCCGCCCGGCGGCCTTGAGTGGTAGACCTTTGTCTCGCGCTTGTTAAGATGATGTCCGAACCCCATGACTCTCACCCGCCGGACTCTGTTCACTGCCCTGCCCGCGCTGGCGCTGTCCCGCGCGAGCGGCGCGGCCGTATTCGAAGACACCTTCCCGTGCCCAGGTTTCTTCGACTGCCGCGAGATCATCCCGGCGACGCCGGAACGGACCGGCAACTGGGCGGTCAAAGTGACTCAGTTACCCGATGGGCGCTTGCTGATGGTGTGGTGCTCGACCGCCGATAGCGAGGTTTCCCGCAGCAATAAACTCTGGCTGGCGTGGTCGGCGGATGAGGGCGGCACCTGGAGCGAGCCCCGGCTGCTGGCCGAGAGCGCCGGCGAAGACCGCATTCTGAATCCCGCCGTCTACACGCATTCCGACGGCAGGGTGTTGCTGTTCCACAACTCCGGTGATGCGTTCACCCGGTTTGACCTGGTGCTGCGCACTTCGCGCGATGGAGGAACGACGTGGAGCGAGCCGCGCGTTTTGCCTTTTGGGGAGGCGGTGGTGAGTTCCGTCATGTCGCCGCCGATCCTGGCGGCCAGCGGCGCGATCGTGCTCCCGATCTGTTATTCGCGCACCCGGCGCCGCGCCAATCACTTTCTCAGCACCGTGCTCATTTCCATGGACGGAGGAGAAACCTGGAAGCCTGGCGGGCAAATGCACGTTGAGGTGGAGCGGGGTGCGATGGAGCCAGCCCTCGCCGAGGTGCGTCCTGGGGAACTGTACTGCTTGATGCGCACCAAGGCGGGCTTCCAGTATGAAAGCCGGTCGCGCGACGGCGGGCTTTCCTGGACCGTGCCGCGGCCCAGCCCGCTCGCCGGCCCGGAGTCCACTGCGATCCTGCTGCGGCTTCAGAGCGGCTCGCTGTTGTGCGCCTGGAACGGCAACGGCCTCTCGGGCGGCAAGCAGGTCCCTCGCTATCCGATGACGGTGGCGCTCTCGGAGGATGGCGGCCACTCCTGGCCGTGGCGGCGCGCGGTGGCGACCACGGCGGGCGACCGCCAGCTTTCCAATCACGGTCTGTTTCAGACGAAATCCGGCCGGATTCTTCTTTCGATGAATCATTTCCTGGGCATTCGGGACGGGCGGGAGGTCGGCCCGATTGAGCAGGCCCGCTTCGATGAAGCCTGGCTCCGCGGGGCGGCGTCGCCGGACCGGTGGGAAGAGGCAGCCGCGCCAACCGGCGCGATCCGCCTGGAGCCCGCCGGCGTCACGCTTTTTTCGGGCGCGGCGGCGGGCGAGACGACCATTCTCAAGTGCCGGCGGGACCTGCCGCCGCGCGGGACGGTCGAAATCGAAGTGGCGGGCGTCGAGGGCACGCTCGGCGACGGCGTGGGTGTGTTCTTCGGACACACGCCGCAAGCGGGCAGAGCGGCGACGTTGACCCGCGGACGGCGGCGCCTCGAATTCACCGCGCCGGGACCCTGGGGCCTCTACGCTCGCAACGACGGGTCGCAAACGCGCATCACGGTCCGCGCGGTGCGGGTCCTTCCGGCGGCTTAATTGCTCGCCGGCGCTCCGGCGAACGGGATGCTCCCGGCGGTCATCGGTCCCGCCGCCTTCACCGTCCGACCCTTCCACCCGATTACCCCTTGTCCGGTCGGCGGACCGGTGTTTCGGCGCCGCAAGCTACCAGGCAAGGCGGAGCCCTAGCCGGACTTGGCGCTGGTCGGGTTGGGCGCTGGTGACCGCCATGAAGTTAGCGCCATTGATATTGGCGTTAGGCGCGTTGAAGTGCGGCGTGTTGGTGGCGTTGGAAGCTTCCGAGCGGAATTCCAGATTGATGCGTTCGGTGATGGGGAAGCGGCGGAAAACGCCCAGGTCGAGATTCACCGTGCCGGGCGCCGTGAGGATGTTGCGGCCGGAGGTGCCAAAGCGGACACCCGTAGGGGCGGCGAAAGCGGAGGGATCAAAGAACGGGCTGCCCGCGCCGATGCCGCCCAGTTTCTGAACGGTTGGCTTGACCTGGTCGGCGGTTTGGGTGTTCCCCGGGGCGTTGAGGGCGCCCAGGGCGGCGGAGACGGTGAAGGGCCGGCCGTTGAAAGACGCAAAGACAGCGTTGAGCTGCCAGTCGCCGAGGATCCAACGGGTCAGGCCCGCATTGGCGTATTTGCGGCCTTTGCCGAAGGGCAGTTCCCAGACGACGCCGGTCTGGAGGTTGTGGGGGATATGATACCCGGCCTGGGCGCGATTGCGGGGGAACACGGGCGCCCAATTGAAAAGCATGTTGCCGGTCCAACCGTCTTCATCGGTCCAGTTAATCGCCTTGGAGAAGGTGTACGCAGCTTTGATGAGCAGACCGTCGGCGGCGCGCCGAGTAGTGGAGAGTTGAAGACCGTGGTAATTGGCGCTGAGAAAACCATCCCAAGCCCAGGTGTCGACGGTGCGCCGGAAGCGGGCGGCGAGCGGGCGACCGGCGTTGCCGGCTCCGGGTGCGGCGGCGTTGATGTTGTAGTCGGCGAAGCTTCGGGTGGTTTGGGTGCCGACGTAGGCAACGGAGGTGACAAATTTCGCCGGGAGTTCTCGTTCCATGGTGAAGTTCCAGGACTGAACGTAGCCGCGGCTGAGTTCGCTGTCGGGGATGAAGCGCATGAGGGCGGTGGTCGGCAGGGGTACGCGCCCGGTGGAGAGGTCGGGGAAAACAATATCGGGGATGCCGAGCTCGATAGGACGGACTGGGGTGAAGGTGTTGGGTGAATTGAAGGTGGCGGCGAACGTCAAGGGGAAGAAGCCGCGGAGGGGGCGCGCCAACGGCATGGGGTTGTAGGTGAGCCCGTAGCCGGTGCGAATGACTGTCTTATCGTTGACGCGGTAGGCGAGACCGAGGCGGGGCGCAAACAGCCTCTTGCTCGTGGAAATGCCAAGACCCTTGGGGATATTGCCGACGCCGCCGAGCGAGACGAGGTTGGTCTCGGGGTCGTACCCTTCCAGACCGCCGCGACCGGCGCGGGTCTGGAGAGGAAACAGTTCGTAGCGAAGGCCGAGAGAGAGGGTCAGTCGCTTGGACACCTGCCAGCGGTCGCGAACATACCAGCCCAACTGGTAGTTGTAGGCGGTCATGGTTTCGTATTGGGCGGAGCGGCGCATAATCTCGGGGAGCCCGAGCAAGTAAGCGGCGTAGGAGTTGAACTGGGTGAGTTGCGCGCCGGTGGTGGAGGTGACGCCTTGGGTGAAGGCGATAGAGCCCATGGGCCCGCCGTTGCCGCCGCCGTCGGGATTGTAGTGGTTGAGGTGGTGGCGGATGCCTTCGAAGCCGAAGCGGATGTCGTGGCGGGTGCGGGTTACGGAAAAATTCTGCTGGGTGGTCCAGGAGGAGTCATGGGCGAAGAAGGGACGCGTATCGGTGTCGTTGAGGTGGTTGGTGTAACCGGCAATTTGGATGACGGGAGCGCCGGAGTCGCGGGTGTCGGTGGAGTTGCCGTTGACGCCCGGAATATTTAGGTCGCGGAAGTAAAACGAGCCGTAGCCGAAGCCGGTAATGGCCTGACCTTGGCGGGTCCACCCCAACACCCCATCCCAGAGGAAGGTAGGGGAGAAGATGTAGGTGCTGCCGATGGTGGCGACCTGGGTGCGCAGGGTTCCATCGCCAATGCTGGAGCCCGCCGGGCACAGGGGAGCTCCGCCGCCGGGACCGAAGGCGGCGTCGCAGGCGACGTCGGCTTGCATGATGGAATATTTGCCCCAGAGGGTATGGCGCGCACTGCGGTTCCAGTTGATCTTGGTGTCGATATTGTCGCGGTCCATCCGCTGAGTGCCGTTGGCGAGGAAGTTGGCGCCGACGCCGCTGAGGTTGGGAAGGGGGATCAGATCCTGAATACGGCGGGTGATGGCGCTCTGGCGATTGAGCGGGATGATGTTGCCAGGGAAGGGAGTTCGACCGGAGCCGTTGGGGGCGCCGGTGCTGGGGTCAAAGATGGTGGCGTTGAAGCGGGAAAAGTCGCCCTGCTTCTGCTCGGCGGTGGGAACGGTGAGGAGCCGGGTGGCGCCGAGGCGCTCGCGAACGCCTTCCCAGCCGGAGAAGAAGAAGAGGCGGTTGCGGCGAAGGGGGCCGCCGAGGGTAAAGCCGAAGATATTGTTGATGTTGGAAGGTTTCGGGCCGGTGTTGAAGAAGTTGCGGGCCTGGAGTTTGACGTTGTCGTGCAATTCCCAGGCGGAGCCGTGGAAGGAATTGGTGCCGGACTTACTGATGACGGTGATGGCGGCTCCCCCGGCGAAGCCCTGCTCGGCGTCGAAATTGTTGGTGGCGATATTGATTGTCTCGATGGTTTCCGCCGGCGGAACATAGGCGGTGTGGTGCGGCAGCCAGAGGAAGACACTGAGCGCGCCGTCAATCCGGGTGGCGTTATTGTTCCGGTTGACGCCATTCACGTTCGTGTCCAGGGCGCGAGCGGGCGCGGCTTGAATGGAATTTTGGTAGCGTCCGGGAGTGGCGCCGGGGACGAGGTTGATGAGGCTCTGGTAGTTCCGATAGCGCGGAAGAGGCATGTTGATGACCTCTTTGGAGCCAATTTCCGTGTGGAGGTCTGCTTTATCGGTTTGCAGGGCGACTTGTCCCGCTTCGACGGTGACCGTCTCAGAAATCTGGCCGACTTCGAGTTGCGCATCTTCCCGGCGGACGACATTCGCAGTGATGGGAATGCCGCGTTTGGTGAAGGGGCGGAAGCCGCTGGCGCTAATGGTCACGTCGTAGACGCCTGGCAGAAGATTGGAGAAGGTGTAACCGCCGATTTCGTTCGTCGACGTGGATAGCTCCTGCGCGGTTCCGGTATTGTGCGCAGTGACCTTGGCGCCGGGCACCACGGCGCCGGCCGAATCTTGAATCGTGCCGGTAAGCGAACCATATAGCACCTGCGCGAACATAGGAAGCGCGGAGAGGGAAAGAGAGGCAGCCAAACCAACCAGTCGAAGCATCAGACACCTCTGTGCCAAGGAAATTGTGAGGGATTCTATATCGGGTCGGGAAGAGAAGTCAACTGCCGGGCGACGATCTTTTCGGTTATCGGTTACGGTCTCCGTGGTGAGATGGGACGCCAGACGATCCTGGTGGGTTTTCCAGGATTTTCAGATCCGTATTTTCATGGTGTTTCGCAGTGACTTCCACGCGGCCCCGCTCCTTGCGAGGCGTCACGTCAGGCGAACGTGGCTTCCACGGAAATGGGGTCGCCCGGGCGGATTACGCCGCTTTCAAGCACCCGCGCGTAGAACCCGCTGCGGCCCCACCGCGGCGAGGTGACATCGCCTTGCTTCACGCGCTGGTCGTAAATTTCCCGCTGGATTCCTTCTCCCAGGGGGTCGAGGGTCGCGCAGGGTGTGCGTACTTTGGTGAGCTGGATGAAGGAGGTGCCCGCCCGCAGAATCTGATCGATCCGCAGCAGCGCCGGATCGAGGCCCCGGGTGGTCAGGTTCTCGCCCAGCGATCCATACTCGACGGGATAGCCCTTGCCGCGCAGGTCTTCGATCACCTCCGCGGCGATGAGCAGCAGCGCCTGCCGGGGCCCCCCATGGATATGCGGATGACGGTGCCTGTCGCCTTCCAGGCCCAGCGGCGTCACAATTCCCAGCGGGACCGGCCATTTGGGCAGGCCGCCCGGCGACACGTTGACCTGAAGGATACGCCCTTGCATCGCGGCAGAACGGGCGGGGGCTGAGCCGAAGCCCCGGCCCCGCCCGCCGGGTTGCACGAAGGTTAAATGTCGTAATACAGCGAGAACTCGTAGGGATGCGGCCGCAACCGCACCGCGTCGTACTCGTTCTTGCGCTTGTACTCGATGTAGGTTTCGATCAGCTCTTCGGTGAACACGTCGCCCTTGAGCAGGAAGGCGTGATCGTCCTCGAGCGCCTGCAAGGCCTCTTCCAGCGAAGCGGGCATCGAGGGGACATTCTTCATCTCCTCCGGAGACAGGTCGTAGATGTCCTTGTCGAGCGCTTCGCCGGGATCCACCTTGTTGAGAATGCCGTCCAGCCCGGCCATCAGCATGGCCGAGAACGCCAGGTACGGGTTGCACGAGGGGTCCGGGGGACGGAATTCGACGCGCTTGGCCTTCGGGCTGGCCGAATACATCGGGATGCGGACCGCGGCCGAGCGGTTGCGGCGCGAATACGCCAGGTTGACCGGCGCTTCGTAGCCGGGCACCAGCCGCTTATAGCTGTTGGTGGTCGGCGCGATGAGGGCCGAGAGCGCCCGCGCGTGCTTGAGCAGCCCGCCGATGTACCACAACGCGAGCTGGCTGAGGCCCGCGTACAACTCGCCGGCGAACAGCGGCTTGCCATCCTTCCAGATGCTCTGGTGCGTGTGCATGCCGCTGCCGTTGTCCTGGAACAGGGGCTTCGGCATGAAGGTGACCGTCTTGCCGTACTGATACGCCACGTTCCGGACGATGTACTTGTAGAGCATCATGTTGTCGGCGGAACGGACCAGGGTGTCGAACTTCTGGTCGATTTCGCACTGGCCGCCGGTCGCCACTTCGTGGTGATGGCACTCGACCACCAGTCCGCAGTTGATCATGGTCTGCACCATTTCGCTGCGGAGCTCTTGGTAGTGGTCGGTCGGCGGCACCGGGAAATAGCCTTCTTTGTAGCGCGGGCGATAGCCGAGGTTGTCCTTCTCCCGCCCGGAGTTCCAGCGCCCCTCTTCCGCGTCGATGAAGTAATAACCGCTGTGCTGGTTTTGGTCGAAGCGGACGTTGTCGAACACGAAAAACTCGGCTTCTGCGCCGAAGTAGGCGGTGTCGCCCACGCCCGCGTTCTTCAGGTACATTTCGGCTTTGCGCGCGATCCAGCGAGGGTCGCGCTCGTAATGCTGCTTGGTGATGGGGTCGATCACGCCCCCCACCATGACCAGCGTGGGGATCTCGGCGAACGGATCCATAAACACGGTCGCCGGATCCGGAATCAACAGCATGTCGCTCTCGTTGATGGCCGCCCAGCCGCGGATGCTGGATCCGTCGATGCCAAATCCTTCTTCGAACGCGTCCTCGTCGAGCTGGCTGATCGGATAGGAAATATGGTGTTGCAGGCCAGGAATGTCGGAGAAGCGCAGATCGACCTGTTTGGCGTCATGCTTCTTGGCGAAATCCAGAACTTCTTTCGGACTCATCGAGCCTCCCTTTCAGGTGGGTATCTTCAACTGGTGCGTGGGAATGCCGTAGCGACAGCGTATCCGCTGTTCTTGCTAATTGGCCCTAGGATAACACACGCCCGAGGCGGGACGTTCAATAGAACAGGTACTTGCGCCACTGCGCGTCGCCGTGCCCCAGCAAACGCATCAGGTGCCGGGAGGTGTGCAGGCTGAAGGGGCGGGGCGGGCGGTGGAGTTTCATGCCCGCTTCTTCCGGCGTGCGATTCCCCTTGCGGTTGTTGCAGGGGTGGCAGCAGGTGACCAGGTTCTCCCAGGTGGATTCGCCCCGGCGCGAGCGCGGAATCACGTGGTCCAGGGTCAGTTCCGACGACGGCATGGTCTTCAGGCAGTACTGGCAGGTGAAGCGGTCGCGCAACAGGATGTTCTTCCGCGACAAGGCGCGCGTCTGGTGTGGAATCCGCCGGTACTCGAGCAGGCGAATCACCGAAGGCAGCCGGAAGCTGCGGCGTCCCGAGCGGATGAAGAAGGCGTGCTCCTCCTCGGCGGTCGCCACGCCTTTCAGGATCAGGATCAGCGCGCGCCGCGCCGCACAGACGTTGATCGGTTCGTAGCTCGTGTTCAGCACCAGCACGGGCTTGTGCAATCCGTTCAGGCCGGTCATGCGTGTAAGCTCCCCACAGCAGCTGAGTCCGCCGCGCGCAGACGGCGGTCGACCCGGGCGAGGGTCAACAAGGTTACCGAGCGAGCGCCGGCGCGCAGCAACGCCGCACCGCAAGCCCCCGCCGTCGCGCCGGTGGTCATCACGTCGTCCACCAGCAGCACACTCCGATTCGCGATGTCGCGCGGCCGGGTGACCACAAACGCGCCGCGCACGTTCTCCCGGCGCTGCGCCGGCGTCAGCCCCGTCTGCGACCGCGTCGCTTTGCGGCGGCGGACGGGCTGCCGGCAGGGAATCCGGCGCGCCTTCGCCACCTCCCGGGCGAGCAGGACGGATTGATTAAATCCGCGCGCCAGGCGCCGCCGCCAATGCAGGGGCATCGGCACCACCACGTCGAACCGCCGGTCCAGCGGCAGCGCGCGCCGCAACCAGGCGCCCAGGGGCTTGGCCAGCGGCCGCATGCCGTCGTACTTCAACAGGTGAATCAGCCGGCGCAGCCGTCCTTCGAAACTTCCAAAACAGTACGCCTCCGCGAAGCCGCGCGCCCCCGCCCGGCACAACGCGCACCGTCCCTCCTCATCGAGGGGGAACGGGTTCCGGAAGGGCGTCTTGCACTGAATGCAAAAATAATCGGCGGCCAGCGGTGCGGGTTCGCGCAGACACTCGGCGCATACCGGCGCCCAGGTCCACCCCCGCAGCGCCGTCCCGCAGACGCGGCACTCGTCGGGAAAGCAGAGCGAAAAAAGGGCGTGAGGGATCGCAGTCAGGTAGGGAGGCCAACCGGCGGGCAAGCGAAGCGGCAAAAAACTACTAGGGAAGACCCACCTCCCGCCCGCGGGATTTTGCCGGCGCGCGCCCCCCTGGGAGCGCCACCGCGCCCGGAGGCCCCGCGGGCCTCCTCAGCCGGGACTCGTCGAATCCGAGGGTCTCCATGCGGACTCCCTGAAATGCCGAACCTGCTCATCACCAGTGTAGGAGCACGCTCCGCGCCCTGTCAACGCGTCTCGTCCGCTCTCCCAGGCGCCGGTCAACCCACCTGGACCAGCCCGTAGCGGCGCTGCCAGTGGGCGCGCAGATACTCCACCGCGCGCGTCAACTCCTCGGGCGACGCGGGCGATTCGATGAACTGCCCAGCATGACGCCGCGCCGCCTCCAGCAGGTCCTGATCGCGAATCACGTTGGCGATCTGGAGCGCGGGCAGCCCGGATTGTTTCGTGCCAAAGAATTCGCCGGGACCGCGCAGCTTCAAGTCCATTTCCGCAATGGCAAAGCCATCGTTGGAGTCCACCAGCGCCCGGATCCGCTCGCGCGCGGGGTCGTTGAGTTTCTCGGTCACCAGGATGCAATAGCTTTGCTCGCCGCCGCGTCCCACGCGCCCGCGCAATTGATGCAACTGGGCGAGCCCGAACCGCTCCGCCTGCTCGATCACCATCACGGTGGCGTTCGGCACGTCCACGCCCACCTCAATGACGGTGGTGGATACCAGGATCTGGATCTTCCCTTCTTTAAACTCGCCCATCACCCGTTCCTTTTCCGCGCCCGGCAGCCGTCCGTGCAGCAGCCCGACCGCGGCGTCCGGAAACACTTCCCGCGAAAGGTGCTCGTACATCTTCTGAGCGGCTTTCATCGCCTGGGTTTCCGATTCGTCGATCACCGGATAGACGATATACGCCTGACGGCCCCGGTCGATCTCCCCTCGCAGGAAGCTGTAGACCTGCTCGACGCGGTCGCTCGTCACATGGCGGGTCTGGATGGGTTTCCGCCCCGGCGGCAGTTCGTCGATGACGGAGACGTCCAGGTCGCCGTACAGAGTGAGGGCCAGCGTGCGCGGGATCGGGGTGGCGGTCATCACCAGCACGTCCGGGTGTACGCCTTTACGCTGCAAATTCAGCCGCTGGAGCACGCCGAAGCGGTGCTGCTCGTCAATGACGGCCAGGCCCAGTTTGTGGAACTCGACGTCTTCCTCCAGCAGGGCGTGCGTGCCGATGGCGACGTGGACGAGTCCTTCGCGAACCAGTCTCTTCAATTTCTGTTTCTCGCGCGCGGTCCGGGACCCGGTCAGCAGAACCGTGAAATAGCCCAAGGGCTCGAGCAGCCGCTTCCAGTAATAGTGATGTTGCGCCGCGAGGATTTCGGTGGGAGCCAGCACCGCCACCTGGTAGCCGTTCGCGAGCGCGATGATGGCGCTCTCGGCCGCCACGATCGTTTTGCCGCTGCCGACGTCGCCTTGCAGCAGGCGGCTCATCGGGTGGGGCGAGGCCATATCGCGCGCAATCTCGCCCAGGACCCGTTTCTGCGCGGCCGTGGGTTTGAACGGCAGCATGCTCTTGATCTGTTCGCGGACGCGGTCGGTGAGAGGAAAGGCAATTCCTTGCAGGCTGCGCGCGTTCCGGCGCTTCAACGCCAGGCCCAGTTCCAGCCAGAAGAACTCCTCGAAAATCAACCGCACGTGCCCGGGAGAGCGGAACTCGTTCCACAGGCGCAGGTCGCAGCCGGCGGGCGGAAAATGCACGTCGCGAACCGCCCGTCCCCGTGCGGGCAGCTTGAGTTCGTCCCGCAGCCGGGCGGGCAGATGGTCGGCCGGGGGCGGAAGTTGGGAAAGCACCCGGTGGGTCAGCGTGCGGATCACGCGCGTGGAAAGCTTTTGGATCGCTTCATAGATGGGCACGATGCGCCCGGTGTGCAGCGCGGCGTCCTCGTCATCGTCGCCCGGCGTCAGAATCTCGAACTCCGGGTGCAGCATGCTCAGCCCGCGCGTGAAGCTGTCGAATTCCACCTTGCCGTACAGCGCCACGCGCAAACCCGGTTTCAGCACTCCCTCCAGGTATCTGGCGTGAAACCATTTTCCGGCAAGCAAACCCCGCGTGGCGTCGGTGAAGATGGCCTCGAACAGGCCCAGACTGCGCCGGCGCAGCTGCACCATGCCCGCCGCCTGCACCGTGGCGATCACGGTCGCCGTCTCGCCGGGGGCCAGTTGGCGGATGGGCTTGACGTTGCTCCGGTCCTCGTAGCGGAACGGGATGTACGCCAGCAGGTCTTCTACCGTGACAATCCCCTTGGTCGCGAACATCTCCGCGCGATGGGGACCTACTCCCTTGACGTAGGCGATTTCGGTGGAGAGATCCAACGGTGAAATCAGTGTACAATGCCGTTCGTGAAGACCCTGGTTTCATTTTTGTTTCTGGCTGCGCTGCCGGCGGCGGCGGAAATCCGCCTGGGCATCGTCGGCACCGACACCTCGCACGTCATCGCTTTCGCCCGTTTGTTGAACGATCCGATGTCGCCCGACTACGTGCCGGGCGCCCGCATCGTGGCGGCCTACAAGGGAGGCAGCAAGGACCTGGAAAGCAGCATCAGCCGCGTCGACCAGTACGCCGATGAGCTGCGCACCAAGTGGAACGTGCAACTGGCGCCCGACATCGCCTCGCTGTGCCGGCGGGTGGACGGCGTGCTGCTCACCAGCGTCGACGGACGGGTGCACCTGGAGCAGGCCAAGCCGATTATCGCCGCCGGCAAGCCGATGTTTATCGACAAGCCGCTGGCCGCCACGCTGGCCGACGCGCGGGAAATCGCGCGCCTGGCCAAGGAAGCCGGCGTGCCATGGTGGTCGTCGTCGAGCCTGCGCTTTAACGATTTCATCACCTCGCTGAAGTTCAGCGACACGCTGGGCGTGATCACCTGGGGCCCCGGTCCGATTGAAAAGACCCATCCGCTTGAGTTGTCCTGGTACGCGATTCATCCGATTGAGATGCTCTACACGCTGATGGGGCCGGGCTGCGTGGAAGTCACCCGCACCTACACCGAGGGCGCGGACGTCATTGTCGGCAGGTGGAAGGACGGGCGGATCGGCACCGTGCGCGCATCCCGTCCGTACGGCACTTACGGCGCCGCGGTGTTCCGCACCAAGGAAGTGTCGCTGACGGGCCCCAAGCCGCAATTCAGCTACCGGCCGATGGTGGTCGAGATCGTCAAGTTCTTCGAGACGAAGGAACCGCCGGTGCCCGTCGAGGAGACGCTGGAACTGTTCGCGTTCATGGACGCGGCGCAGCGCAGCAAGGAAGCTGGCGGCGCGCCCATGAAGTTGCAGTGAACGCCGTTCAGGAAACCGGCGTCACCTCCCAATCCCAGCCGAAGCCGGGCTGGTCGGACGGCCGCGTATAGATGCCCTCCGGGCCGCGGGTGATCATGTACTCGGCTTCGTACAGGTCGTAGACCTGTTTCGGTCCGCCGGGCGGCGGCATGAACAGTTCCGCCCAGGGAGCGTTCGTGTTGGCGTAGATCCAATGCACCGCGTCCCGCGCGCCGCCGCCGTGCGGAATCACCGGGATATCGTAGGCGGCGGCCAGCGCGCCGATCCGGCGCAGTTCCGTCAACCCGCCGCACCAGTGAATATCCGGCTGCCAGATCCAGGCGGCGTCTGCCTCCAACAGGCGCCGGAAGCCGTAGCGGGTGTATTCATGCTCCCCGGTTACGATGCGGGTGGACTTGATCTGCGCCTTCAAGCGGCCGAAGCCTTCGTAGTCGTGGGGCTGAAGCACCTCCTCCATCCAGTAGACGCGGTAGGGTTCCAGCATCTCGGCCATTTCCAGGGTGTAGCGCTCCGTCCAGGCCATCCAGCAGTCCAGCATGATCTCGCCATCCGGACCCAGCAGGTCGCGCGTGCGCTTGACCAGTTCCACGTTCGCTTTCATGCCTTGCCGGCCGTCGCCGGGGCCTTTGGGCATGGCCAGTTTCAGCTTGTTGTAGCCGAATTCCTTATGCTGTTCCAGGTCGTTGCCGGTGCAGTAGGCCGGAATCCGGTCTTTGGTGCGCCCGCCCAGCAGTTTGTATACCGGCTGGCCGGTGGCTTTGCCGACGATGTCCCAGAGCGCCAGGTCGACGCCGCTAATGGCGTTGATGGCGATGCCCTTCTGGCCGTAATACATCGACGAACGCCACAGGATGTCCCAGATGCGCTCCACGTTAAAGGGGTCTTCGCCCATCAGCAACTTGGTGAAGTGTTTCATCACCACGGTGCCGCCGCCGGGTCCGCCCTGACCGTAGCCTTTCATCCCCTTGTTGGTGGCGATCTCCACGGTGAACCCGCTCATCTCCGGGGTGTCGGCCATGAACAGCGAGCGCTGAGCTTTGTACTCCGGGTAGATGGACATGGGGTTGGCCACCTCCACCCCTTGGGTCGACCAGGAACCAGCCGCCGGCGTGTACTTGGGCGGCGGATTCTTGGGTTGCGTCCGCACCAGGCGGATACCGGTGATTTTGAGGCCGCTGGTTTCCTGCTGAAACGGTAGGGCCGGGGGTTCGGCGAGCTTGGCCAGCGCCGTGCCGCCGAGGACGCCGAGAAAGTGTCTTCGCCGCATGCGTTCCGATCCTCCTGGGATTCTCAGGCAAAATAACACACGTATGGATGGAGCGACAGTCAAGGAACTGGCGCGCGCGTGCGGGTTCGAACTGTGCGGCATCGCCGCCGCGGTCCCCGCGCCGGAGTACGGCTATTTCCAGTCCTGGGTGGCGGGTGGCCTGGCGGGCGAAATGCGGTACCTCACCGACCAGCGGGCCGCGCTGCGGCGCGACGCCCGCAGCCTGCTGCCGGAGGCCCGCTCGGTCATCTGCGTCGGCAAACTCTATGACACGCCCTGGCCGTACTCGACCGAATTCCACGACGCCGAACGGGCGTGGATTTCCCGCTACGCCTGGGGCGATGACTACCATGAGCTCCTGCGCCGCGGACTGGAGGACCTCGCGCGCCGGATGCGCGCGCGGGCGGATTTCACCTGGCGCGTCGCCGTGGACACCGCGCCGCTGCTGGAGCGGGCCTATGCCCGGCGGGCGGGACTGGGCTGGATCGCCAAGAACACCTGCCTGATCAACGAAGAGTGGGGCTCGTGGCTGTTCCTGGGCGAGCTGCTGGTGTCGCTCGAACTGGAGCCGGACGCGCCGCCGCCGGATCGCTGCGGCTCCTGCACACGCTGCATCGATGCGTGTCCGACGCAGGCGCTCGTCCCGATCACCGAACCCGGCGGACCGGCTTGGGCCTTGGATGCGCGGCGGTGCATTTCCTACTACACGATTGAATGCCGCGGCGACGCTCCGGAATCTCTCCGAGCCGGCTTCGGAAACCTGGTCTTTGGTTGCGACGTCTGTCAGGACGTCTGCCCGTGGAACCGCAGCCGTCGCGCAACGGAAGAGCCCGGCTTCGCGCCGCGGGAGTTCGCGCCGCTGCTTGAGCGCCTGGGAGCCCTTACGGAAACCGAATTCGCCGCCATGTTCCGGCAAAGCCCGGTCCGCCGCGCCAAATATGCGGGATTCCTACGGAACGTGGCTCTGGCCATGGGCAACAGCCGCTCGCCGCGTTTTCTCCCCGTGTTGGAACGGCTGGCGCGGCATGCGGATCCCGCCGTCTCCGCCACGGCGGCATGGGCCCAACGGCAAATACAATCATAGGTAGGCAGCATGCGTGTTTCCTGGCCCGTTCTGGCGTTTTGGCCCGCCCTGATGCTGGCCCAGGTGAATGCTTACGATCCGCTGGCCTCCAAAGGTTTTCAGCACTTTTATAACCTTGAATACGATGAGGCCATCGCCGAATTCGCCAAGGAGATCCGGGCCAAACCGGATTGGCCGGACGGCTACAACCACCTGGCCCAGGCGATTCAGTTCCGGGAACTGTACCGGGTGGGCGCGCTGGAAAGCGAGCTGGTCTCCGGCAACAATTCCTTCCTGCGCCGCCCGACGGCGGACACCACCCCGGAGACCGAGCGGAAGTTCCTGGACGCCGTCAGCCAGGCCATGCGGCTGGCCCAGGCGCGGGTCAGCAAGAACCCCAAAGACACCGCGGCGCTCTACGCCTTGGGCGTCGCGTACGGGCTGCAGGCCAACTGGAACTTCCTGATTCGCAAGAGGTGGATGGATTCCTTGCGCGACGCCACGCAGGGCCGCAAGTTGCACAACCAGATCACCGAACTGGAGCCGTCCAACTACGACGCCCGGCTGATGCAGGGCGCCCACGACTACGTAGTCGGCAGCCTGCCCTTGTTTTACAAGATGCTGGGATTCCTGGTCGGCTTCCACGGCGACAAGGAGGAGGGAATCCGCACGCTTCGCCTGGTGGCGGAAAAGGGCTATTGGAACCGCGTCGACGCCAAGGTGCTGCTGTGCGCGCTCTACCGCCGCGAACAGCGCTGGAAGGACGCCGAGCCGCTGCTGGAAGAACTGACCAGCCAGTTCCCGCGCAACTACCTGCTCTGGTTCGAGCGGGCGCAGCTTTATAGCAGCCTGGGCGACAAGAAACGCGCGTTGGGCGCCATCGAGCACGTCGCAAAGCTCAAGGAGTCCGGCGCGCCGGGCTATCAGAAACTCCCTTACGAGAAGATCGCCTACCAGTTCGGCAACATCCTGTTCTGGTATCGCGATTACGAAGCGGCGCTCGGCAACCTGCAACGCGTGACCGCGGGCATTCACGAGGTGGACCTCAACACGGGCACGCTGGCTTACCTGCGGATCGGGCAGATCTACGATCTCACCCAGCGGCGCGCGCAGGCGCTGGAAGCGTACCGGAAAGCCATCGCGCACGCCCCCGAGGCGGACGCCGCCAGAGATGCCCGCCGGCACCTTTCCACGCCCTACAAGCGGGGCTGACCAGCCGCCTCCGCGATAATGAGTCCATGCGCATTGTCATCCCGGATGACGCCCCGCCCGTGCTGGGCCCCAGCCAAGCCTACCAGGAGCTCATCCGCCGCGAGCCGGTCGGGTATTTCGACACGCTGCCCGGCAGCGAGGAGCGGCTCCGGGAACGCATCGCGGGCGCAGAAGTGGTGATCAATATTCGTTCCTCTACCCGGTTCACCGCCGCGGTGTTCGCCGCCTGCCCCTCGCTGCGACTCGTGTCCATCTGGGGCACCGGCACCGACAACGTGGATCTCGACGCCGCCCGGGCGCATAGCGTGCGGGTCACCCACACCCCGGCGGTGGCCGCGCCGGCCATCGCCGAACACGCGCTGATGCTCCTGCTGGCGGCGGCGCGGCGGGTGGTGGAGATCGATAGACGCGTCCGGCAGGGCGAGTGGCCGCGGGCGCAAGTGCCCTTGCTGCGCGGCAAGACCGCCGGGGTCATCGGTCTGGGCGCCATCGGCCGCGAGTTCGCCCGTCTGGCTGAGGCCATCGGCATGCGTGTGCTCGCCTGGACTCCGCATCCCAAGCCGGAACTGGGCTTCGCCCATGTCCCCCTCGAAACACTGCTGGCCGAAAGCGACGCCATCAGCCTGCACCTGCGCCTCTCGCCAGAGAACGCCGGGTTTCTGGGAGAGCGCGAATTCGCGCGCATGAAACCCGGAGCCATCTTTGTCAACACGGCGCGCGGGCAGTTGGTGGATGAAGCCGCGCTGGCCGATGCGCTTCGCCAGGGACGCCTGGCCGCGGCGGGCCTCGACGTGTTCGCCGTCGAGCCGCTGCCCCCGGGACACCCGCTGACCCTGCTGCCCAATGTAGTGCTGACCCCGCACTCGGCGGGCATTACCCCGGAAACGCTGGAAGCTGGTCTCCGCCTGGCGATCGAGAACGTCTGGCGGTTCTTCGAGGGAAAACCTCAGCACGTCGTCGCCTAGGCAAAGCGCGCCCCAGCGGGTGGATTGCCTCGGACGAGCGCGTCTGATATAGCTGAATCAGCAAGCAGACATCGGCAGGAGTCCTCCATCCCATCATGTCCCACCGAACCATCTCCCGACGCTACTTTTTCTACGGCACGCTGCTGGCTGGCGCAATTCCCACGGGCGGGTACGGCCGGGTGGCGTCTCTTGGGCGGCTTGGCTTCAAGTCCCCCAACGAAAAGCTGAACATCGCCGCGATCGGCGCGGGCGGCAAAGGCAACAGCGACGTCGCTGGCTGCGCTACGGAGAACATCGTGGCCTTGTGCGACCCGGACGAAAAGCGGGCCGAGCGTCTGTTCAAGCAGTATCCCGACGTGCCCAAGTACAAGGACTTCCGGCAGATGCTGGACCGCGAAAAGAGCATTGACGCGGTCACCGTGTCCACGCCCGATCACATGCACGGCATGGCTTCGATGTGGGCGATGGAGCGTGGCATCCACGTGTATTGCCAGAAGCCGCTGACCCGCACGGTATGGGAGGCGCGGGAGTTGACCAAAGCCGCGGCCAAGTACAAAGTGGCCACCCAGATGGGCAACCAGGGCTATTCGATCGACGGCACGCGGGAGTGTTGCGAGATCGCCTGGTCCGGCGACATCGGCAACATCACCGAAGTGCACGCCTGGACCAACCGTCCGGTGTGGCCCCAGGGGCCCGAAGTGAAGGTCGAGACGGCGCCCGTGCCGCTCACGCTCGATTGGGACACCTGGCTGGGTATCGCCAAGGCGCGAGAGTACAGTCCCGCGTATCTGCCGCACAACTGGCGCGGCTTTTACGATTTCGGCTGCGGCGCGCTCGGCGACATGGCCTGCCACATTCTGGGCGCGCCCAACTGGGCCTTGCTGCTGACCGCGCCCACCAGCGTCGAGTGCATCCGGCAGGAGGGCACGAGCGCCAATATGTTCCCCAAGCAGTCGATCGTGCGCTTCGACTTCCCGGCGCGCGGTTCCATGCCGCCCGTGAAGGTCTTCTGGTATGACGGTGGACTGATGCCGCCGCGGCCGGAGGGAGTCCCGGAGGGAGAAAAGCTGGGCGACGGCAACAACGGCAGCTTGTTCATCGGCGACAAGGGCATCATGACCACCGGCGAGTACGGCCAGCGTACGCGTCTGCTGCCCGAAGCCCGCATGAAAGAGTACAAGCTGCCTCCGCCGCTGCTGACGAGGTCGCCGGGCCACTATCGGGACTGGATTCGCGCCTGCAAGGGCGGCACGCCGGCGTGCTCGGATTTCTCCGTGGCTGGCCCGTTCACCGAGTGGATTCTTTTGGGAGTGATCGCTCTGCGCGTGCCGGGCAAGCTCGAGTGGGACGCGGCGCGGATGCGTTTCACCAACAACAGCGAGGCGAACCAGTACCTGAAGCCGGAGATCCGCAAGGGCTGGAAGTTTTCGTAGACAACCAACCGTCCGTCTCGCAAACCGAGTCCGACAAAAGGCCACAGAAGCAGGGACAGAGCCGCGAAGGTCCACGCGCTTCGGAGTGTGAGATAGCCGGGGAGGGACACATTTTGCGAGTTCCCATCCCTCTTCGGCTTTTTGCGCGCACGCGCCGTCCCCCGCGGGCGGAGTGTCCGCGCGAAAGCGCGCCATGATAGACTCGACGAGCGATTTCCTCCATGACCCGACGACAGTTCCTTCCTTGCGCCGCGGGCGCCGTGGGGATGACTGCCTGCTCCCCACGTCCCTCCGTCCCCCAGGGCGACATCAGCGGGTGGCGCTCCCGGACCGACGTCGAAGGCTTGGAAGCGGCGTTCGAGTTCCTTGAGCGCGCGGACCTGGCCACGCTTCCGGACGGCCGCTATCCCATCGCCGGCGACGAGGTGTACGCCATGATCTCCACGCTTCAGACCAAGGCGCCGGAAACCGGCAAGTTCGAGACCCACCGTAAGTACATCGACGTGCACGCGCTGATCTCAGGCGCAGAGACGATCGGCTCCGCTCCCGCATCGTCGCTCAAGGTCACGGACCCGTACGATGAAAAGATGGAGGCGGAGTTGTTCGAGATCCCCGCCCGCTATGAAAAGATCGAAATGCTCCCTGGGCGGTTTGCCGTCTTCGCGCCCGGCGCGGCGCACTTGCCCGGATGTCATTCCGGCGCGCCGCAAACCATCCGGAAAGTGGTGGTGAAGGTTGCGGCGGCTTACCGACAACAACGCCTGGGCGGCTAGGCGCGCTCAAATTCCCGAACTCACGGCGGTCACCACGCCCGGCGCGTCGCCGATCACGAGCGCCGTGCCGGGCTTGTCGTGGGGCACCCGCACGTAGGCCATGCCCGCGACTTTGCCCTCCGCCGGCGAGACGACCGCCGACGTCACCCGGCCCACTTCCTGGCCGTTCACCAGGACCGGCGTGCGGGGCGCGGGCGGGATGTGTGCGTCCAGGCGAAAACCCACCAGCAGCCGGTTGACGTGCCCGCGCGACCGGACCCGCTCGACGATCTCCTGGCCCAGGTAGCAGCCCTTCTGAAAGTGCAGCGCATGCGCCTGCTGGGTCTCCATGGGCAGCGTGGTCTCGTAGATATCCTCCCCCAGGCGAGGCTTTCCGCGCTCGATGCGCACCGTGCGCACGTCGTCCTCGCTTGCCTGGATCACACCCGTCAGGCGCGCCCGCCAGTGCTCGGTGGCGGCGGCGGGCACGAACAGCCGGAAGCCGGGCAGGCCCGTGGCGGAAATCCGCGCCAAAACCGCCTCCTCCCAGGGTGCGTGCGCGCAAGGCTCGCCGGGCGCAGGCGCGCCCATAGCCAGCAGCGCCGCGGCGGCTCCCGGCCCCTCCACCGCCCAGACCTCCAGCGCCTCGGACCGGTCCTCCAGGGTCACGTCGTCGGCGATGATGTACTTATCCAGGTGCTCGTACACGCGCGCGCGCGCCGCCGGCTCCACATCCAGCAGCAGGAACTGCGGAAAACACAGCACGTGCGCGTCGGCGATGATCTTGCCCTGCGCGGTCAGAAAGAATGCGTAGCAGCCCTGGCCGGGCGTCAACTGCTCAATATGGTTGGTCGTCATCGCGTGCAGCAGGCGGGCGCGGTCCTCCCCGGCCGCCTGAATCACGCCGCGGCCGGGGAGCGGAAACCACGCGGCGTTTTCGCGCAGCGCGCGATACCCTTGGGTTGCCTCCATGCTTTCAATATAGCGGCGCTACAATCGGAGCTTTCCCATGATCCACGAAATCCTGCCCGTCGGCATGTTGCAGTGCAATTGTTCGGTGTTCGGCGACGAAACCACGCGGGAGGCGCTGGTGATCGACCCCGGCGACAACGTGGCCGAGATCCTGGGCATCCTCGAGCGGCATGGGCTGCGGCTGAAGCTGGTCGCCATCACCCACGCGCACATCGATCACATCGGCGGCGCGGCGAAATTGAAGCAGGCCACCGGAGCGCCCGTCTACATGCACGCCCACGACCTCCCGCTTTACGCCCACCTGGACGCGCAAGCCGCGTGGCTGGGCATGCCCACGCCCGAGCGCACTGCCATCGACCAGGATGCCCGGGACGGCGACACCCTGCGAGTGGGAGAACACGCGTTCACGGTCCTCCACACGCCCGGGCACACGCAGGGCAGCCTGTGCCTCTGGCTGCCCGCGGCAGCGAAACTGGTGGCCGGCGATACGCTGTTCCGCGACAGCATCGGCCGCACGGACCTGCCGGGCGGAGATGCACGGCAGATCCTGCGCTCGATCCACGCCAAGCTGCTGACCCTGCCGGAGGAAACGCTGGTCTACCCCGGGCACGGGATGGAGACGACCATCGGACGGGAGAAGCAGTACAACTACTTCCTCCAGGGGCGGTGAGCGGCGATTGCTCCGCGGCCCCGTTTCCTGATACCCTCGCCGGGAAGCCTGGAGCAGCGCTACGGCCTTCGGCCCCGGGCAGAGAACTCTACTCATGACACGATTGTTCGCAGCGTCCTTGCTCGCCGTCAGCGTTTTCGGACAGACCGGCGCGCGGTGGCACCACCCGAAGACTCAGCCGCTGCCGTCCAACCGCATGGGCCCCTTCACCAGCCTTCCCGGCGACAGGATTCTTACCGTCGACGGCCAGGCGGCATGGATCAGCGGCGACGGCGGCGCCACCTGGGAGCCGCACCCGATGTTTCCCGCCGGGCCGAACCTCAAGATCAGCAACGAACGGGCGATGGTGCGCACGCGCTCCGGCGCCGTGATCGTGGTGTTCATGGATATGCATTCGTTCCGCTGGCGCTGGGACAATGAGCGGCGGCGGCAGGGCGATGACATTCGCGCCGACGTCTGGTCCGCGCGGAGTGTGGATGATGGCCGCACCTGGACCGACGTCCAGTTGGTGCAGCGCGGCTACTGCGGGGCGATTCGGGACATGATCCAGACCCGGAGCGGCAAGGTGGTCGTGACCGCGCAGAACATGATTCCCGCATACCCCCGCCACTTCACCCAGACCTACGCTTCCGGCGATGAAGGCCGGACCTGGCAGGCGAGCAACCTTCTCGACCTGGGCGGGTCAGGCCATCACGAAGGCTCGATTGAAGCGACGGTGGAGCAACTGAAAGACGGCCGCTTGTGGCTGCTGTTGCGGACCAGCCTCGACAAGTTCTGGGAGGCGTTCTCCGAGGACGATGGGCTGCGCTGGACCGTCCTGCGCCCCAGCGCGATTGAAGCCAGCACCGCCCCCGGACTGGTCAAGCGGCTGCGGAGCGGGCGGCTGGTGTTGCTCTGGAACCGCCCGCAACCGGAGGGAGAAACGCTGCCGCGGCGGGATGGCGGACAGGCTTACGCGCAGCCGGTCTGGGCGCACCGGGGTGAACTGTCGATGGCCTTTTCGAATGATGAGGGCAAGACTTGGACGAAGCCGGTGGTCATCGCCCGCGAGCGCGGCAAGAGTCTGGCCTACCCTTATCTATACGAACAGCAACCGGGCGTCCTCTGGGTGACCACCATGCAAGGCGGCGTACGCCGGATGCTAAGGGAGGCGGATTTCGCAGACTGATACCCCGTTCCATGCGCCTTTTTGTTGGACTCGATCTGCCCGCGGATTCTATCCGGACGCTGGACGCGTTCCAGGCGAGGTTGCGGCCGCTGGCCAGGCTTTCGTGGAGCCCCGCAGCCAACCTCCATATCACCACCAAATTCATCGGCGAGTGGCCGGAAGAGCGGCTGGAAGAGGTGAAGACCGCGCTGCGCGCTCTTACGCCGCGGCCGCCCATTGACATCCGGATCCAGGGGCTGGGTTTCTTTCCGCACGAGCGCGCGCCGCGGGTCTTCTGGGCCGGCATCGAAGCTCCGCCGGAACTGGCCATGCTGGCGCGCGACACCGACGAAGCGCTCGGCCAGCTCGGCGTCGCTCGGGAAACCCGGCCCTTTGCGCCCCATCTGACGCTGGCGCGCATCCGCCATCCCGTGCCCCTTGACCGGTTGCTGCGCGAGATCGCCGCCGCCCGCGCGAAGGAGTTCGGCAGGTTCACGGCGCGCGAGTTCTTCCTGTACCTTAGCAAACCCGCGCCGGGCGGCAGCGTGTACACTAAGCTAGCGGAGTTTCCTTTCTCCTGACCCATGGTTCCTCTGCTCGCGATCGCGGCCGCCTACCTGATCGGCTCCATTCCCTTCGGTTTCCTGCTGGTGAAAAAGCTCACGGGAGCGGACGTGCGGGCCACCGGTAGCGGGAACATTGGAGCGACCAACGTTCTCCGGACGGCGGGCCGCGCCGCCGGCGTGGCCACCCTGGCGCTGGATATCGCCAAAGGATTTTTCGCGGTCTGGCTGGCGGAACGCCTGACCGGCGGTGACCTGCGCTGGATGACTGCCGCCGCGCTCGCCGTGGTGGCCGGCCACGCATTTCCTGTCTTCCTGCGCTTCCAGGGAGGCAAGGCCGTCGCCAGTTTCGTCGGGGCGTTTCTCTACCTGACTCCCTTGCCACTTGTGGCAGTGCTCATTGTTTTTGTCATTACCGTCGCCAGGACCCGCTACATCTCGCTTGGGTCGATCCTGGGAGCAGGGACCTTTCCGTTTGCGGTGTGGCTGATCTCCCATCCTCCGATATACATAGTATTCGCGGCGGCGGCAGGAGGAGCCTTTATCATCTATCGGCACAAGTCCAACCTGGCGCGGCTCAGGGCCGGCACGGAGAACGTCTTCCGCTTCTCCCGGAGAGGTTCCGCGTGACAGACGTACTCGCGGTGATCGGAGGCGGCAGTTGGGGCACCGCTCTGGCGCGGGTTCTGGCCTCGCGGTTCCGGCGGGTCAATTTGTGGGTCCGGGAACCGGAGATTGTTTCCTCTATTCGTAGTAGCCGAGAGAATCCGGTTTATCTGCCCGGCTTTCCTTTGCCTCCCTCCGTCTTGCCAACTTCGGAGTTTGCGGAAGCTTTAGACGGCGCCAGCATCGTCATCAGCGTGGTTCCCTCAGTTCACGTGCGCGAAATCTACCGCCGGATGGCCCCGTGGATTCGCCCTGGAATGCAGTTGGTGAGCGCGACTAAGGGATTGGAAAATCAATCGCTGTTGCGCATGACGCAAGTAATCCGGGAGGTCCTTCCCTTTCCGGCGGCGGTGGCGGCGCTCTCCGGTCCCTCGTTTGCCCGGGAGGTGGCGCGCGGAGCTCCTACCGCTATCGTAATAGCTTCGGAGGACCTTGACTTAGCAAAGGGAATCCAGCATGCGTGTTCCGGACCGGCTCTCCGGCTTTACACCAACACGGACGTGGTGGGTGTGGAACTCGGTGGCGCGCTGAAGAACGTGATCGCCGTTGGCGCGGGTGTTTGTCAGGGCTTAGGGCTGGGTCCGAACGCGCTGGCCGCTTTGGTTACCAGAGGGCTTGCCGAGATGACGCGCTTGTCGGTGGCGATGGGGGGCGATCCCCGAACGTTGGCGGGCTTGGCCGGCATGGGCGATCTGGTGCTGACCTGCCATGGCGAACTGAGCCGGAACCGCATGGTGGGAATCGAGTTGGCGAAGGGGCGGGACCTGGGCGAGATCGTGGCATCGATGTCCATGGTCGCCGAGGGCGTCGAGACCACCCGCGCCGCCGTGGAACTGGCCCGCCGGCGTCAGGTGGAAATGCCGATCGCCGAACAGATGCATGCCATGCTTCACCTGGGACGCAGCCCGGCGGAGGCGATCCGCCTCCTGATGGAGCGCAACCTGAAAAGCGAGTAATGGAATCGGGGTTCCCGGCGGCCGGGCGCAACTTCCGATGAAGACCGGGGTTCAACAGACTGTGGTAGGCGTGGCGGCCCTGGAACACGATGCCCAACTGATGTTGCGGGTCCGGGAGGGAGACCAAGCCAGCTTCGGGCTCCTGCTGGAGAAATATCGCGCGCCGGTGGTGCATTTCCTCTACCGGATGGTGCAGAATCAAGCGGTCGCCGAGGAGTTGGCCCAGGAGGTGTTCCTGCGCGTCTATCGTTCGCGGACTTCCTATGAACCGGCCGCGCGCTTCACCACGTGGCTGTTCCGCATCGCCACGCATCTGGCGCTGAACTGGCTGCGGGACGGGAAACACGAACGGTTGCAGGAGCGCCTGGACGAGGAGGGCGAGGGGCAGACGGTCCGCCGCGACGTCCCGGACCGGCGGCCGTCAGCGGAGCAAATCCTGCTGAAGCGGGTCCGGCGCGACGAAATCCGCGCCGCCATCGCCGCGCTCCCGGCGAAACAGCGCGCGGCGGTGTTGATGCACAAGTATCAGGAGATGGACTACGCGCAGATCGCCGGGGCGCTGGGCTGCTCGGAATCCGCGGTGAAGTCGCTGCTGTTTCGCGCTTACGAGACCTTGCGTGCGCGGCTCAGGCGCCTGGCATAGGCTGAAAGTGAGGATGATCATGCGCTGCCCGGAAACAGACAATCAGGAACTCCTGGTGGCCTACGGCGCCGGCAGGCTGGGCTCCCGGGAGACCGCCAAGCTGGAAGCGCACCTGGCTGAGTGTGAGGCCTGCCGCGTCGCGTGCGCGGCGCAGGCCACGGTATGGAAGGCGCTGGACGGGTGGGAAGCCGAGCCGCTGGCGAGCGATTTCGACGCGCGCCTGCTGGCGCGGATTGCCAGCGAGGAACAACCGGGCTGGCGGCGCCGGTGGCGGGAATGGCTGCGAGCCGTCGCAGCGCGCCCCGCGGTGCCGGCGTTCGCCGCCTTGTTCATGGTGGTGGCGGGCTTCTGGCTGCTGCCGCGCGGCGCGCCGCCGGAGCCGAGAGCCGACGCCGCGTTGGTCCGGGAGATCGAGATCATCGAGGCCACCCTCGATGATCTGGAAATGGTGAAGGAGCTGAGCGGAGGGGACCGGGGGGAGGGCGCCCGGTCGCTATAGGTGTGATGCCGGGCAGATTGCTATGGACGATGGCCGCCGCGGCGGCGCTGGCGGGGCCCCTGCTCGCCCAACCCGCGCGCGGCCAGCGCCCCGCGCGCGAGGCGGTGATCGAGCGCTGGAACCGGATGACCCCGGAAGAGCGCGAGCAGGCGCTGGCCAGGCTGCCGCCGGAACGCCGCCGGCTGATCGAACGGCGGCTGGAGGCTTTCCGCGACCTCACGCCGGAGCAACAGCGCCGCTTCCGGCGGTTCAACGCGCTGCCCCCCGAGCGGCAGGGGGAGATCCGAAGCGTCTACCGCCGTTTTCGCGAGCTTCCCGCAGAGCGGCGGCGATCGATGCTGCGGGAGATGCGGGCGCTGCGGGGGTTGCCCGGCGACGAGCGCCGCCGCCGCCTGGAAAGCGAAGAAATCCGTCAGCGCTTCTCGGCGGAAGAGCGGAAGATGCTGTCCGATCTGGCCGACGTATTTGATGAGGTTTCCGGAACGGAGCCCAAGCCAGCATCGCCGCCCCCGGACCCCGACCGGTAACCGCTCGCTCCCGCCTGGCCTGACAGCAAAAAGGGGCCGCGCCAGGCGGCCCCGGGGCACTTCTCGAGCGCGCGGCATAGGCCGCCCGCGCTTTACCTGCCTGACTTCAGTTTGTCGCGCTGTTCGCGCAGCACGGCCTTGCGGCTGAGTTTGATCTTGTTGCCTTCGATGCCCAGCACCTTCACCAGAATCTGATCGCCTTCCTTGAGCTCGTCGCGCACATCTTTGATGCGGGTTTCGGCGATCTCGCTGATGTGCAGCAGGCCGTCGGTGCCTGGGAAGATCTCGACGAAGGCGCCGAAATCCACCAGGCGCTGCACCTTGCCCAGGTAGGTCTTGCCCACCTCGGCCACCGCGGTGAGATCGCCGATGATCTGCATGGCCTTGCGGGCGGAAGGTTCGTCGGATGAGGCGATCTTGATGGTGCCGTCATCCTCGACGTCGATCTTGACGCCCGTCTGCTCGATGATGCTGCGGATCATCTTGCCGCCGGGTCCAATCACGTCCCGGATCTTGTCCACCGGAATGTTCATGGTGTAGATGCGCGGCGCGTACTGCGACATCGTGCTCCGCGGCTCGGGCAGCGCCTCGGTCATTTTGTCGAGGATGAACAGGCGCCCGCGGCGGGCCTGTTCGAGCGCTTCGCGCATGATCTTGATCGTGACGTTCGGCATCTTGATGTCCATTTGCAGACCCGTGATGCCCTGGCGGGTGCCCGCCACTTTGAAATCCATATCGCCGTAGTGGTCCTCGGCGCCCGCGATGTCGGTCAGGATGGCGTAGTCGTCGCCTTCGATCACCAAGCCCATGGCCACGCCGCCGACGGCGGAAGAAACCGGGACGCCCGCGTCCATCAGCGCCAGCGACGCTCCGCACACGGTCGCCATCGACGAAGATCCGTTGGACTCGAGAATGTCGCTGACCACGCGCATGGTGTACGGGAAATCGGCTTCGCCGGGGATCGCCGGCAACAGCGAGCGCTCGGCCAACGCGCCATGGCCAATTTCGCGCCGGCCCGGGCCGCGCATAAAGCCGACCTCGCCCACGCTAAACGGCGGAAAGTTGTAATGCAGCATGAACCGTTTGAACGATTCGCCCGGTTCCAGCAGTTCGATGCGCTGCTCGTCTTCCTTGGTGCCCAGCGTGACGGTGACCAGCGCCTGGGTTTCGCCGCGGGTGAACAGGGCGGATCCGTGCGTGCGCGGCAGGAGGCCGGTTTCAATGGCGATGGGACGGATCTCGTCGAAGGCGCGGCCATCAGGACGCCGGCGCTCCTTCAACATCTCGTCGCGGAAGATACGCTCTTTCAGCCGGTCGAAAAGCTCCGCCGCTTCGGCAGCCAGCTCCTCGCCCGCCGCCTCGACGCACTTTTTCTTGAGCGCGTCCACCCGCGCATAGCTCTCCAGCTTCGGGTATTTCTGCGTGTTCAAGGCGTCCTTCAGATCGGCGCGGAAATCGGCCTCGATCTTCGCCGCCAGTTCCGCGTTGAGCTGAGGAGGCTCCACGACCATCTTGGGCTTGCCGCAGGCGGCCTGCATTTCCGCGATCACCGCCACGATTTTCTTGCAGCATTCGTGGCCATACGCGATGGCGTCGAGGATGAGGTCTTCGGAAACCTGTTGCGCGCCGGCTTCCACCATCACGATGCCGTCGGCGGTGCCCGCCACCATGATGCTGAGCGAGGACTCGCGCAGTTCCGAACTGGTGGGATTCGCGATCAGCTTCCCGTTGACGCAGCCAACCCGCACGGCGGCCATCAGGTGGTGAAAGGGAATATCGGAAATCGCCAGGGCGGCGGCGGCGCCCACCAGCGCCAACTTATCGGGATCGACCTCGGGGTCGGCCGAGAGCACCATGCCGATCACCTGCGTCTCGTGCAGGTAGCCTTCCGGAAACAGCGGGCGGATGGGGCGGTCGATCAGCCGGCAGGTAAGGATCTCGCGTTCGGAGGGACGCCCCTCGCGTTTGATGAAGCCCCCGGGAATCTTTCCGGCGGCGTATGTATACTCGCGGTAATCGACCGTGAGCGGGAAAAAGCTGGCGTTGGCTTTCGGCTGGCTGGCCATGCACGCGGTAACCAGCACCACGGTGTCGCCGGAGCGGACGACTACCGCGCCGTTTGCCTGCTTGGCCAGCTGTCCTGTTTCCAGGGTGATTTTGCGACCATCCAGGTCGACTTCGAACTGACGAACCATTCTCGAATCTCCTCCAACCGCTGCCGGCTGCATGCCAGACCGCGGCGTGATATCGAGATCGGAGTTGACGGCGGAGACTCCAGCGATGGACGAAGCCGGCAGCGCCGCAGCGGGCGAATCGTCACGGCAAATCAGCTTGCCGCAAGTCATCGCGGCCGCCGGGGCAGCCTGCCAGCCCTAGCGGCGGATACCCAACTTCTGAATGACGGTCCGGTACCGCTCGGGGCTGACGTTGCGCAGATAGGTCAGCAGCCGACGACGCTTGGCGACCAGGATCAGCAGACCCCGGCGGGAAGCGTGATCCTGCTTATGCGTCTTAAAGTGCTCCGTCAACTGGGCGATGCGATCGCTCAGCAGGGCAATTTGCACTTCTGGCGAACCGGTATCGGTCTTGTGCGTCCGATAGCCGGAGATAATCTGCCGCTTCCGTTCTGTCGCCAGTGCCATTCGGGTTGAACTACTCCTTGTCTTCTCTTATCTCGTTTTTAACAGTTCCCAGGATAACACACCCGGGCGGGATGGCTACGGGCCGAAGTAGCCATTTACGTCCACGATCAGGTCGGAGGGATCCGTGACAAAGAAACTGACGGCGCCGTTGGCACCCGCCGGGACGAGGGCGGCATTAGCCACCACAAAGCCCCGGAAAGAATTCAACGTGGAGACCAGCGGCTGAGCCAGTCCGGCCGGCCAGGCGGTGAGAAACGCCAGGGGACCAGGCGGCACCACCGTCACGTTGAACGCATAGGCCCGGGCGGTGGCGGGCAGGCCGCATCCGCCGGAGGGCGCTGGCATCGTGCGGGTGGAGCCTCCGGCCGGGGTGGGCGGTCCGAAAGCCCCGCCAAAACCCGAGTTGGTCCGCGTATCGGCGACGCGGCACGGCGTGACGGGAGCGAAGTTCAGCCCCCCGGCGCCGGGGGGAGCGAAGTAGCCGTTGATGTCCACGATTACATCTGCGGGGTCCGACACAAAGACGCTGATGCCCCCCCGGTTCCGGCGGGCACGATGGCGGCATTGGCCACGATGGCCCCGGCAAAGGAGTTCAGGGTCGAAACCAGCGGCTGGTTCTGGCCGGTAGGCCAGAGACTGAGATACGCCATCGGCCCCGGGGGGACCACTGTCACGTTGACCGAGTACGCCTGCGCGCCGGCCGGGACGCCGCACCCGCTCTGCGGAATGGGCAAGTCCCGCCGCCCTCCGGCGCCCAGCCGCGGCGGGCCGAATGCGCCGGTTTTTCCCTCGCCGCTCCGCGTATCGGCGACGCGGCAGGGCGTCACCGGATAGAACTGGAGCCCGCCCGTAGACGTGAAGTACCCGTTGACGTCGATGATCACATCCGTAGCGTCGGTGACAAACACATCGATGGCGCCATTGGCTCCCGCAGGCACGATGGCGGCGTTAGCCACCACCTCGCCCTGAAACGAATTCAGCGTGGAGACGAACGGCTGCGGCTGACCCGCCGGCCAGATCGAAAGATAGCTGAGCGGGCCCACCGGAACCACGGTGACGTTTAACGAATAGGCCTGCGCGTTGGCCGGGATGCCGCAAGGACTGGCCGGAACCGGAATCCTCCGGGTCTGGCCTGCGCCCAGCGACGGCGGCCCAAACGCGCCGGCGGTTCCCTGGCCGGGGCGCGTGTCGGCGACCCGGCAGGGCGTCACCGGAACAAAGCGATAGGCCGCGCCGGATCCTCCCCCGCCCGGAGTCAGGCTGAACAGCGCGGTCACGTTGCGCGGTCCGTTCATCGTAACCTGCACGAGCGGGGCGGTCCCCGCCGCATCGCCCGTGAACCCCGCGAACGCGTAGCCGGAGTTGGCCGCCGCTTGCAGTTGCACCTGCGCGCCCGCGTCGTAGTATCCGTCCGCCGCGGCGGGCGTAGCGTGCAACGATCCCCCGGCCAGCGGCGACACGCTGCGCACCAGTCGATACTGGGTACGGAAGGTCGCCCGGTAGGTGGCGGGGACCGCCGGCCCGACGGTCGGGGGGGCGTTCTGCCAGCCATCGAAAACGTACCTGACGCCGGCGGGCGCGGGTTGCTCCGCCGCGAAGGCGATCGCGCAGATCGTGCCCGGCGCCCACAGCAGCGCTTGGGGCGTCGTGTACGTGCCTGCCTCGCAGCCGCCCTCGCTGGTCACCTGAAAGACCCGCCCGGCGGGTTCGAGTCAATGGTGACGGGAGTCAATTCACTCAGCTTGAGCACGATCGCGCTGGCCCGGCCGGGCCCGGGTTGGAGGGCGTTGACGATCGGGAAGTCGCCGCCGTTGTTGAATCCCGCCACGTACACGTTGTGGCCGAGTTCGTCGACCGCGATGCCCGCGCCGTACTCGTCGCCACGCCCGCCGAGGGGCGTCGCGTAGACGAACGCGTCGCCCGCGGGGGGCAGTTTGAAAGCGAAAGCATCTCCTTCTCCAAGGTAGTCCTGCAGAGCCGCCACCGACGGAAAATTCGAAGAATAGATCTGGCCGGTCGCGTAGGCGGAGCCCAGCGCGTCCACCGCCACGCCGAAAATGTAATCGTTCCCGAAACCCCGCAAATAGCCCGAGTAGAGAAAGCCGCTGCCCGTCTGGTTGTACTTGGCAAGAAAGCCGTCGGTACCCGCCTGGTAGAACCGTGAGAGGGCGGTCACGGCGGTTACCGGAAAATCCGACGAGAGCGTGTAGCCTCCGACATGCGCGTGGTTGCTCCGGTCGACCGCGACCGCCGTCGCATAGTCCGCGTTCGCGCCGCCCAGGAACGTGCCGTAGACCAGCAAGTTGCCCACAAACGAAAACTTGACGAGAAACGCGTCAATTTCTCCGGCGAACGTCTGCTGAGGGAAGCGCGTCGGGAAATCGGAGGACGCGGTCGAGCCGGTCACATAGACGTTGTAACCGCTGTCGACGGCAATGGCGCGGCCGAAGTCCGATGCCGAGCCGCCCAGGTAGGTAGAGAACGCAACAGCGCCGGCAGGCTGAAACTTGGTGACGACCGCATCCGGCAGCGTGGATGGCGCCGCCTGGAACGCGTTGGCGACCGGGTAATTGGCGCCGTAGGTGCTCCCGGTGACGTACATCGCGCCAAAGAAGTCCACGGCGATGCCACCGGGTTCGTCCCGGCTGCTGCTGCCAAGGTAGGTTGCAAATACCAGGTCGTTGCCCGCGGGATTCAGTTTCACGACAAACGCGTCCTGGTCGCCGCGGTAGCCCTGATAGGGGTTTCGCAGCGGGAAGCCCGCGCGATCGGTAGCTCCGAGGATGTACGCCGCCCGCGTACTGTCCACCGCGAGGGAGACCCCATAATCGTTGCCGGAGGAGCCCAAATAGGTGGCGTATTCGAGGGCGGTGCCCGCCGGGTTGAACTTGGCCACGAACGCGTCGGCGTTTCCGTTAAACGAGGTGTCGTACGCCCCCTGCGTGACGGGGAAGAACGCGGACGCGACGCTGCCGGCGACGTACGCCGCGCCGGCGCTGTCGACGGCGACCGCCGCGGCGGCGGAGTCGCCACCCAGGTAGGTGGAAAACAGCAGCACGGGGTCGATCGTCAGCGGGCGCGAGCGGTCGTAGCGGGCTACCTCGAAGCCGACCCGCCCTTCCGGCAGGACACGGTACCGGGCCGCTACCACCTCCCGCCGGCCCCCGCGCTCCTGGTAGACCCGCGGACGGCGTTGCCGCAGTTCTCCCAGCGCCGTGGTCGGCACCAGATCGCCCTCCGGCCCGGCATGAAGGCGCCGCACGCCTTCAAACGCCAGTTGAATCACGCCGGGGTCCACCCCCGGCCGCACTTCGAAGTCGAATTCCAGCTCCCGCTGATTCCCGTGGAAGACCAGATCCACGCCCTCGTAGATGCCGGCGTAGCGCACGGCCGCGTAGGTCGGAATGTTCCTGCGCCAGCGGCTGGGGTCATCCCCGAGAAAGTAGTTGGCGACGCCAGGCAGGCGGCCAGCGCCAGCCACCGCCGCCGGTTGGCGCGCCCCCTCGATGCGCATCCGCACCACGGTCTGTTCAAAGCGAGGACAGCGCTCGTCCCGGCCCCGCGCCGGTTCCTCCGCGCTGCATGAGGCGCGGCTTCGCCGGTGCATGACCAGCCAGGTTTCCGTATCCCGGAGCAGCGCGGTGACGCTCCCGCCCCGGGCGACAAACCGGACTCCGTCGGGCGCCTGTCCGGCGTTCGGCTCGAAGCGGAGCGGCAGACGTTGCAGTTGGCCCTGCACCCACGCTGTCGGCGGAGCGGGAACCGCCGGATTCCCGCCAGGCCTGGTTTTGGCGAGCGAATGCCTGGTCGTGGCCGCCGCATAGCCAGGAAACGCCAGGCTTGCGAGGCAAGCCCCCAGTGCAAGGAAAAACTTCATGGACCGAGTCAACCCGAACGCCAGTATAGCCCTCTTCGACTGCCGGGCACCGGCGGGGGACGCCGCGCTCCACGCCGCGCGGGGAGCCTGACGCAGACTCAGCCCGCCAGCGTCTTCAAATACGCGTAGCTCCTGCGGACCGCCTCTTCCACCGGCATCACGTCGCCAAACGCCTGATGAACGGTCACGTAACCGGTGTAGCCGATTTCCTTCAGCCCGGCGAACATTTCCCCGGCATCCACTCCGCCTCGCTCCCATACGCCGATATGGTCGAGCGCCACGCGTCCGCGCGTCCAAGTCTCGACCGCTGCCTTGCCTTCCGGCGTCAACCGGTGATTCTGGATATAGACGTTGCACAGATACGGCCGCAGCCGCCGGATGGTGGCCCGTCCGTAGTCCTGGCCGGCGATCATCCAGTTGGCAGGCTCGTAGATGATGCCGAAGTTGGCGCGGCCTACGGCCTGGAGCACGCGCAGCGATCCCTCGACCGTCTCGAACAGGCTGGCGCAATGCGACTGATGCGCGAGGCGGATGCCGCGTTCCCGCGCCTCGTCGGCCGCCCTTTGCGCCCATGGAATGTCTTCGTCCTTCTTCATGCAGACGCGGATCAGGTCCGCGCCGAAGGACTCCGCCAAGTCCAGATAAGGCCGAATGCGGCGCAGTCCCGCGGGGCCCTGCTCGTTGTTGCTGGGCACGGCGAAGTCGCCCGTCACCATCGAGACGCGCAAACCCGCTCGGTCGATTTTGCGGCGCATGGCGCGCACGATTTCCGGCGGAGTCTGGATGCCCGCCTGGGAAGCGCGCATGCACAACGCCTCATAACCTACGCTCTTGGCCAGCGTGATCAGCTCGTCGATGGTCTTTGTCGATTTCTCTTTGTTGTCGAACGCCTCTGCCACCCGCACCGAGAGCGACAACCGCATCCCTTGCCGCGCTCCACTCCACCGGGCCGCCAGGATAGCGGCCACGCCGCCCAGCAGACTTCGCCTGGCCAGAGAAAGCGTCATGGGCCAACCCTCCTTCACCGCGCGAGCGTCTGCGCCGCGCGCGTCTCGGCGGACCGGTACGCCGCAAACACGACCCGCAGCGCGTGCAAACTGTCCGCGGTCGTCAGGGGCGGCGGCTCCAGCCCGGCGCACGACCGCACCACGGATCGGACAAACGGAGCATAGCCCGCCTGCCCCGGCGCCGCGTCCAGATGCTCCAGGCCATGCTGGCGGGTGTACCACTCAAGCGGCGGCGTCCGGTCGCGGTCCAGGCGCATCCAGCCTTCCGAGCCCCAGAACCGAATCACGAGTTGTTTCCCCTTGTCCAGGTAGTAGGCGGAGGTCAGCGCGCCCAGGGCGCCATTGTCGAAGCGGAAGGCCAGCACCGCGGCATCCTCTACGTCCAATGGCTGGCCGCCGACATTGGCGGTCAGCGCCGTCACTTCCCGGACTTTCAGCCCGGTGAGGTAGGCGGCCAGATCAATCCAGTGGATTCCCAGCCAAATGAGATGCCCGCCGCCGCCTCGGGATTTCCGTGCATGCCAGGCGTCGCGATAACCCGGGCGGGTCAGCCGCGTCTGGTCCGCGATGGTGTGCAGTTCCGCGCCGTAAATCTTGCCGATCTTCCCGTCCTGGATCAGACGGCGGGCCGCCGCCATCACGGGATCCGAGCGGTTGGCCAGCGCCAGCATCAACTGGCGGTCGCGGGCGTTCGCGGTGCGGCACAGGTTCTCGAAATCTTCGAGCCGCACGCAGGCCGGCTTTTCCGCCATGACGTGCGAACCCGCATCCAGCGCCGCGGCGATTGCCGGAGGCGCCAGAGACGCCTCCATCACGACCAAAGTCAGCGCCGGTTTCTCGCGCGCCAGCATCTCCTGAGGATCCCGATAGACCGCCTGTAAACGCCGGCCGAGACCCTTGCGCGCGCTGGGTTCGGTGGCGCCGGAAGCGTCGCACCAGACCACGGATTCAGCCTCCGCCGTTTCGGCAAGTCCGGCTATGTATGCGCTGAGGTGCGGGCCGCCGGCATGCGTCACCACCGCCACCCGCACTCCTCCGCGACCCGAACCGAAGGCCGCCGCTCCCATCATTCCCAGCAGAATCCTGCGTTTCATGCGCCGCCTCACTCCGCCCTCTGTTCAGTATTGGCAAAACAAATGCCTGGGACAATGGGGCAGGCGGCGGGCGGCTCACACCTCACAGAGATTTTGATTAGAGATGCGAGACCGCTCTGGCCCTCGAAACGGGAGCTTTGTTCTCGCTGTGCGAGCAAACCTCTTGGATTCAGTGGGAGATCAAGGGCCGAGCCCTTGGCTATGTTTAGAGTTGAAGCCAGCGCGCCGCCAGCAGGGCGCGCAGGGACCATGCCAAGGTGCGAATCCAGTTGCTACGCACTAGGGTGGACCAGGCCCCGGCATCAAAACCGGCAGCCAGGCGGTGGTGGAGCGGAACCTGGACGGCGGCGGTGGAAAGCCACAACACGCCCACCAGGGCCAACCCGAGCCATCGCTCGCGTGCAGGAATCGGTTGGGGACCGGAGAGCGCTATGCTCACCGCGGCGATCAGTTCGGCCAGCATCAGCGGCGCGACGACCCAGGTGGTGAGGCGGGCGTGGGCCGCTTCGTACGCGGCAAAGTCCTGCCGGCCAACGTCCGCAAAGAGCGGATAGTGGACGATTTGGACAAACCAAATCAGCCCGGTCATGGCCCAGGTGGCCGCGGCATGTGCCACCAGCACGCCGCGCATCGCCTACAGCGAAGCCTCGTCCAGGATTTCCACCGTGTTGCCCGCGGGATCCTGAATGTAGCAGGAGCGGGTCCCGTCCCGGTGGGTTTTTAGGGGACCGAACGACTCCGCCCGGGGGCTGGAAAAACCCAAGTGGGCGGGGTGCTGGCTGGGAACCACCAGGGCCAGGCGGACATTGCCGAACTCCAGCAACGCCCACGTCGCATCCTGATACGCCACGCGGCAGCGGAAAGTCTGCCGGTACCAATTCACGGTCTCAGCAACGTCCCGCACCGGAATGGCGATGTGGTCGATGCGGTCGAAATCCTCCACGCGCCACCTCCTTTACTTCAGTTCACCAGCCTGGCTATTCGCTTCGCATTGGATGAAGCGCCCGTAGTCAGGCCGGTCCGCTGCGGTGCGATGGCGAAAACTGCGCACCAGTTCGCCCTCCGCCAATAAAAAAATGCCCGGCATTTGGAAGCCATCCCCCTGAAGTCGTCCCACGCCATGACGGCGCAGGATGCCCGCTTCGAACCCGCGCAGCCACACCTTCCAGCCAAATAACTGGTGCAGTCGTCCGCGGCGAAGACCAAAGACGCGGTACAGCAATCGGTCCGGATCACTGATTCGGTCCACATCCTGCAACCGGTACTTGGCAAAGAAAGCCTCCGCCTTATCATCCCGGCTCATGTGCACCAACACGATCCGGGTGCCGTCGCTCTCGATCGAAGAGCGCATAGCCGCCAGGTCTCCGAGCGTTTCGCGGCAGAAAGTGCATCCGGCATGCCGCAGGAAGACCAGCAAAACGGGAGAGCGGGAGGACAGCTCCGTCAAGCTCTCCCCGTATTGGGTCTTCATTCCATCCAGGATCTTCGCCAACCGGGCCGGATCCTTGATTTCGTCCGGTTCGTTCAAATGGCGCTCCAAGGCCCCACGGAGAATCAGGAAGAAGGGGATCCACCAGAGCAGGTCGTTCGTGACGATGGTCCAGCCGAACTTCCAGTTGAAAACCCCTTCGAAGACAGCGCCCGCGAAGCCAATCGGCCCGAAAACCTTTCCGAGCAATCCCACCAGGACGATCGGCCAGTGGCGGAGCGGATCCGATGCGGCGATCGCGTATCCCACTCCGTACACGCCGACGATCATGCCGATACACTGCCAGAGGGCCGGATAGTTGGGCGGCGCCAGTCCCGCCCACTCGAAAAGGAGTGAGGGTTGCCAGACGGCGGCGGCGCCCCAGATGAGGTTGTAGGCGGCAGCGGCAAGAAGCCAAAGGGACATCCAACGCGGATGGTTCGGCGTCGCGGGGGGGAAGTGGGTGGGCATCCGAACTCGACTCTTTCTCTCCTAGCCATCCTGGATTGCCAGCGCAAACGAGTTGCTGCAAAAAATTCCCACCCTCGGCAGGTGTGCGAACCTGGCCGACGTTCCTGCGGGACTCGCTCCCGGCCGCGACCAGGCCGGCATGCTGGCGCCTTCCTGGTCTGGCCAGTATCCTCAAGAGATATGACCGGAAGAGAAATTCGCCAGGCGCTGCACGCGGGCCGGACCGTGTACGCCACCGCTGTCCTGTCCACCTCGCCGTTGTGGCCTCCGTTCATTCAGTCGACGGGTGTCGACTTCGTTTTCATTGACTCCGAACACACCCCGATCGAGCGCCACACGTTGAGCTGGATCTGCCAGACGTATCGCGCGCTGGGCATCGCCCCGATGGTGCGGATCCCGGAACCCGATCCCTACCGCGCCTGCATGGCGCTGGACGGCGGCGCCTGTGGAGTCCTGGCGCCATACGTGGAAAGTCCGGAACAGGTGCGCGCGCTGGCCGGCGCGGTAAGGTGGCGACCGGTGAAGGGCAGGCGCCTCTCCGCCCACCTCGAAGGCACGGCTCCCCTGGAACCGGAACTGGTGGACTATCTGAACGAGCGCAACCGCGACACGTTTCTGGTGATCAACATCGAGAGCGTGCCGGCCATGGAAGCGTTGGATGACATCCTCACGACGCCCGGGGTTGACGCGGTGCTGATTGGGCCCCATGATCTGTCATGCAGCCTGGGAATCGCGGAGCAATACCGGCATCCGCGCTTCCGGGAAGCAGTGGGGGAGATTTGCCGCAAGACCAGGGCGCGGAACATCGGCTTTGGCGTCCACTACTGGCTGGACCTGGAAAGCCACCTGGAATGGGCGCGGGCCGGGGCCAACCTGGTGGTCCGTTCGAGCGACCTGACCGCGATGACGGTTACGCTCCGGGAGGAGATCCGCCGGTTGAGGGAGGGCATCGAGGGACAGGCCGTTCCGGCGGACGATTCGGTGGAGGCAGTCTAGCAACCGGGATGGTGAGGCGATGAGCGTTTTAGGGCGCATTCTGCTGGTGGCTTGCCTGCCGCTGCCCGCGGCGGGGGCCGCCTCCCGGTTTACGTTCGAAGACGGCCGGTTCCGTTTTACCTCCGGGCCGGCGGGCATCGAAACTGGCCGCCTGGGGGTGGAGGCGGATGGCAAGCTCAGGTGGGCCGACGACGTCCGGCCGGCTTGGCGGCCCGCCGGAGAAGGTGGAACGGCAAAAGCGTCGTTCCCGGAAGCCGGCCTCGACTGGAAGCTTCATTTCGCCCGGGTGGGAGATTCAGTCCTGACCGTGGCGTCCACCCTCCACAACCGCTCGGCGCGGCCGGTCCGGTTGGGGCGCGTGCGCCTGGCCGACGGGCGCTTGCGGCTGGGCGGCGAACCCGAACCGGCGGTGCTGCTGGCCATGTCCGGCTGGCAAGGTCCCTCGCGCCTGCGGCGGCTTCCCGCCGGGGGCGATGCGGTGTCGAGCCAAATCCTGGCGCCCTTGCATCGCCGCGGTGCTTCCGTCCTGCTTGGCTTTCTGACCTTCGACCGGGCACGAACGGAGCACCTGGTGACCCCTCAAGCCGCGGTTTCGATCTGCGATTTTGCCGGCTTCGCCCTCGCGCCGGGCGCGACCGTGGCGGCCGAGACGCTCTGGATCGATCTGGACCCGGATCCATTCGCCAGCCTGGAGCGCTGGGCGGACGCGGTGCAGGCGCACTACCGCCCCGCCACGTGGCCGAAGATCCCGGCCGGATGGGTTGGCTGGTCGTGGGTGGACGGATTTAACGTGGAGCGCTATGAAGACGTCGTCCTGCGCAATGCGAAGGCCGTCCGGCAGCGCCTCGCCGGCGAGGACATCGAGTTCCTGTGGGTTAGTCTTGGCAACCTGGAGGGCCGGCGTCCCGGTAACTGGCTGCGCTGGAACCGCACGCTGTTTCCCAGCGGACCCGAAGAGTTGGTGCGCCGGTTGCGCGCCCTGGATTTTAAGCTGGGGCTGTGGGTCGGCGCATTCTGGCTGAACACCGAACTCGCCTCCGACTTCGAGCGGATGCGCGACGCCGTCCTGACGGATCAGGGTAAGCCCATCACCATCCCTTCTGGCCAGTGGGGCACCTCGTACGCCCCGGACCCCACGCATCCCAAGACCCAGGCGATGCTGCGCGAGGTGTTCACGGCGTACCGCGGGTGGGGCGTGCGCTATTACATGATCGACTTTCTCAATGCCGTGTCCGGCGAGGTGCCCGGCCAGCACCGCAACGACGGCTATTTCGACAAGAAACTCATCGCGGGTCCGCAGGCCTACCGCGAGGGGCTGCGGGTCATTCGGGAAGCGGCCGGCCCGGACACCTATCTGCTCTCCAGCACCGGGCCGACGTTCTACAACATCGGCTACATCAACGCGACGCGCGTCGGCAACGACTACGGCGAGGGACGGCCGCTCGACGGGCCGGGCAAAGGATTCTACCCGGGCACTTTCAACATCAACAAAGCCGACTATTGGACGTCCCATCTGCCCGCCACCAACGCTATGGCGGCGCACTACTTCGCCCATAACAAACTGTTCCTCTCCGATTCCGGCAACGTTCTCACCGTCGACAAACCCATCCCTCTGCCCGACGCGCAAATCAGCGCCACCATTTTCGGCATCAACGGAGGGCCGGTCATGCTGGGCGATGACATCGACCGGATCAGCGAGGAGCGCCTCTCCCTGATTCGCAAAGTCTTCCCCCGGCTGCCCGAGTGCGCCCGCCCGCTGGATTTGTTCGAAGCGGCGGAACCGGACTACCCGAAACGGTTCCACCTGAGAGTGCGCGCGGCGTGGGACGAATGGGACCTGCTGGCGGTGTTCAACTACGGGAACGAGATCGCGCGGCACACGGTGCCGCTCGCGAAAATGGGGCTCGATCCGGCCGGCGATTACGCGGCTTGGGACTTCTGGGAGGAGCGTTCGCTAGGCAGGCAGACGGACCATCTCACGGTGGAGGTGGCGCCCAGGTCGGTCAAGCTGATCCGGCTTAGCCGGGAGCGCCATCATCCCTGGGTGCTGGCGACCGACATGCACGTCCGGCAGGGACAAGCCGAAATCTTGGACTGCAAGTGGGACGCAGCCGGGCAGGCGTTGACGCTGCGCGCCTCCCGCACGGGAGGCGTCGCCGGCAACGTGTTTGTGCGCGTACCGCCGGGGCTCGCGGTAGCGAATCCGCACGGATTCTGGATCGCCAAAGATGGCTCGGACCAGACGCTCCTGATTCGCGCGGCATTCACCTTCGCCGGGGGCGCCGAGGAAAAGACGATCCGCTTTCAACCCGTGACGGCGCCGCGCTGAAACACGCCGCCCCCGGGCCGCCCTGCCGCCTCCGTTTCTACCCGCGCGGCGGCTTCGGGGTCACCCGCAACTTTTCTTCGTCCCAATAAAGGACGCGCCCTTCGCGGTAGGACTGGACCGCCATCGTGATGGTCACTTGCGCCCGCATGCCGGTATCGACATCGAGCACCGGTTTCTCCCGGGTGCGCATACAATGCAGGAAATTCTTCATGTGTGCGTCGGGCTCGGTTTGCGCCACGGGGATCTTGATGGGCTCTTCGCCCCACTTCTGCTTGTAGGCCTCACCGATCACCCGGGTCTCCGGATACACCGTAATGTACTCGGCGTAGCCCTCGAAGCGCCCGTGCTCGACCATCACCAGCGTGCCCTCATGCCCGCGGATCAGCCCGGGCGAGTGATACGAGTTGGCCATCGACGACGACAGGATCAGCGAATGGCCCTTCGGGAAATCCGCCAGCAGGTTGAACGTGTCAGGCACTTCGCGGTCCTTGAACACGTAAATGCCGCCCGACGCGGTGACGCGGTAGGGGAACTGCGCTTCGCCCCAGCAGATGTTCATCGGGGCAACGACGTGATAGAACAAATCGGTCGCGATGCCGCCGGAGTAGTCCCAGTATTTGCGGAAGCGGAAATAACGGTCCGGGTCCCAGGGGCGCTTTTGCGCGGGGCCGAGGAACATCTTCCAGTCGATGAAGTCGTCGCCAGTCTTGTCCGGACCGGCGTTGGGATCGATCTTCCAGTTCCACTCTCCCTCGACGGAGTTGCGGTGATAGGTGCCCTGGCTCGACAGGATCTGCCCCAGCATGCCGTCGGCAATGGCCTTCTTCGCCTTGTGCCACTGGTCGGAGGAAGTGGTCTGCGATCCCACCTGGAGCACGCGCTTGGTCTCCTTGACGGTGGCCGAAAGCTGCTTGGCCTCCTCGATGGTGTGGCACATCGGCTTTTCGAGATACACGTCTTTGCCTTTGTCCATCGCCTCGAGCGCGATTTTGGCGTGCCAGTGGTCGGGGGTGGCGACGACGACGGCGTCGATGTCGGAGCGGTTGATCACCTCGCGGTAGTCGAGGTAGCCGTCGCAATGGTATTTCGCTTTGTTCTCGGTTACACGCCGCTGCCAGACGTCGCAGACGGCAACAATCTGACAGGAGTTGTCCTTGGCGCCAATGGTGGAAAAGATGTTGGCGAGATAGCCGCCGCGGCCGCCTACGCCCACGACGCCAATGTTGATGCGGTCATTGGCCCCCAGGACACGCCCGCCCGCGGCTTTGCCCGGACGCGCGGCGAAAGCCGAACCGGCGGCGCCCAGCGCCGCGCCCACCTGCGTGGTGGTTTTCAGAAAATCTCGGCGATTCACGTGGTGATCGCTCACTTGCGTTGTATCCTCCTTCCGGGATCTGGCCGGTAGCGGAGCGCGGCCGATCAGGACTCGGGGTCACCCTGATTGTACCCCTCATCCGGCCGGGATTCACCCCGACCGTTTCGGCGCCGCCGGTTGTGGCTAGCGGCGGCGCTTGGTAAAAATTTCGTCACGGCGTATTCAATTTTTCCGGGCCAGCCCGCCGGCGACTAGGGCGGACGGGTTTAAGCTATTGAGCAGCTTTGTGATGTGCGTTTGGCCCCGGCCTTGCAGCCAATTCTTCCGACGAGGAGGTTCAGCCTGCATGAAAACCATTCTCACGGTCTCGCTCGTGGCGGTGTCCGGCCTGCTGTCCGCCGGTTGCGCGACCAAAAAATACGTCAGGGCGCAAACCGCGCCGATACAGACCAAGGTCGACCAGGTCGCCGGGCAAGCCGAGCGGAACACTTCCGCCATCGAGGACACCAACAAGGGCCTGAAGGAACTCGACGAGCGTACAGCGGATGGACTGAACCTGGCCAAGGAGCGCGCCATGACCGCCGAGGGCCGGGCCAACGAAGCCTACCGCCGGGCGGATGAAGCCGCCGCGCTGGCCCGCACCCTGTCCGACCAGAACAGAGCCGAACTCGCCGCGCTGCGCGATTCAGTGAGCCGCCTGGACGACTACGGATTGCACCGGGAGGCCACGATCCAATTCGGGTTCGACAAGTACACGCTCACCCCAGAGAGCCGCCAGGCGTTGGATGAACTGGCTCAGGATATGCTCGGACTGCAACGATACATCGTCGCCGTCAAGGGCTACACCGACCAGATCGGCGCGGCGGAATACAACGCTGTCCTCAGCCAGCGGCGGGCGAACGCGGTGGTGCGCTACCTGGTGGCCAAACACAATGTGCCGCTGCACCGGATTCATAATCTGGGACTGGGCCAGGAGAACCCGCTGGATGAATCCCGGAACCGCGGCGCCCATGCGCGGAACCGGCGCGTGGAAGTGAAGATCTACTCCGCCCCCGGGGTGGAAGCTCCCACTCGCATTTCGGTCAATCGCTGACGGAACTCCTTCACTCCTTGGGGGGAATCGGAGGGGGGGTGCGTTCCGCCCCCCCCCGTCTACGCGGAATCCTTGGGGAGCAGCGCGGCCTCGTAGGCGCTCGCGACTTCTACCCGATCCCCGGGCGCCAGCTCGGCGAACGGCGACCAGAGGCAGACGTAGACCCGGTTTTCGCCCCTTCCCCGCCACCACAGCCAGCAGCGCTCCACCTGCGGCGCCTCGAAGCGGTTCCGCAGCGCCAAACCGAGAGTCCGGTTGCTCAGCTCCCACACGGCGTCGGGCGCCCCTTCGCCGAGATACGTCTCAACACCGAAGAATACTCCGGGAGGCGGCAGCAACCGCCGCCGCACCGGCGCGCCCGATCGCCGGCGGAAGCTCACCTCGACATCGGCGCCTTCCCCAGCGCGGGGATTGAACTCCGCGCGGACTTGCAGCCCCGCCCGCATGGGTTGCGTTCCCGGGTTTTCCAGCTGCGTGTGCGTTCGAACCTCGGCGCCCACCAGCGTGAACCGCCGGCGCACCCGCAAGCCGTTCTCGAGCCGTCCCACGATGGCCGCCTGGCCCGGTCCGGCGGATTCCAGTTCCCATTCCACCGTCCACGGCGACCGGCCCCAGGCGGAAAATTCCGGATGCACGAACGCCACCAGCCCGCCCTGGTCCGGATAGCTCCGCTCGTCCGGGTCCGGCTGACGCAGCGCTTCGCGTCCGGTTGGCTTGTGGACCATCCGCACCACCCGCCCGCTTAGTTGCGGCACGATGTCCAGCCGCAGGGTCTCGTTCTCCAGCGTGACCACATGGAAGGCGCGGAGATAGCGGAGGCGCTCGCGCTCATCGACGTCCATGCCATGCCACTCGTGCAGGTGCGTGATGCCGAAGCCGCCGGCACGGGTGAAGAAGGCGGCAAACTGCTCCCGCAGCCCCTCGGGGTCCGCCGGCGTATAGTCCGCGCCTTGGAACAGGAAACGGCGCCCCTCGATCAACTCCGCCCACTCGACCGAGAGGCGGGCTTTCCGCACGCGGTCGCGCACGGCAGGATTTTCCGCCGCGGCTTCGGCCTGGTCGAACAGCCGCTTCCCTTCAGCCAGCACGGATGGCGCGAAACGCGGCCCCCGGTACGTCCAGATCGACTGCCCCTCGCCTTCCGGGGGGTGGCGGACCAGCCGGTGGGCACGGTCGAGCCAGGCGCGCAGGTAAGGCGCGGCGCCGCCGTAGACCGCCCCCAGGAACGCGTCCACTTCGCGCCAGGCATGGGCCCCCGGATCCCACAGCAACCGCGCCAGCACGTACGAGCGCAATTCCGCGTTCTCCCCGCCGCCCCCGGGACTCACCGCTCCCTGCATAAACAGCCCCACGACGCCGCGGCGCTGATACATCGGAATGTCCGCCGCCAGTTCGTCGAAGTTCGGATGGGGCAGCAAATAGTGCCAGAAATTTGTGACGTAGTGCCAGACGTAGAGCTGCCGCGTCACCCGCGACCACGCCTCGAGGTTTTGCATGAAGAAGCGGTTATGCCGGCAGTCTCGATAGGGGTGCCCTTGGCAGACGCCGATGGGACACAGGCGGATCCGCACGTTCGCCCGCGGGCGCGTGCGCGCCGGCGGCGCTTCCGAGAAGGTGTACGCCAGGGTCTCGATCAGTTTGTCCGGATGCCGCTTCTCCACCGCCGCCGCGATGGCGTTGACGAAACGCAGGATGGGACCGGAGGGCTGGCCCCCTTCCTCCTTCTCTGCCTGACGGCACCGCGCGCATTCGCACCAGCCCTCGCAATCGTTTTGCGACACCGAGTACAGCGTGGCCTCGGGATGCTCCCGGATCCACTCGAATACTCTCTCAGTGGCGATCCGCAATACCGCCGGGTTGGTCAAGCAGAGTTGCGCTTTGTCCGGCTGGCGGACCCCAGCCACTTCCGCGAAGTATTCCGGGTGCGCGGAGAAATGCTTCCTCGCCGGCAGCAGATCGTAGAACGAGTGCACGAAGGGGTGGAACCGGATCTTGCCGCCCGTGGATTCATCCAGCTTGGCGAGGCCGCCGTTCAGACGGTTGCGCGCGGCCCAGTCCTTGTCTTGTGCTTCCGTGTAGTAGATTTCGCGGTACTCGAACGGTGGCCGGATGCGCTGTCTGGCCGGCGGCACGCGGAGCGACCGCGCGCTGGGAACGTGGGTCACCTCCCGCGTGTACCAGCGACAGCCCAGTTGGTTGAGGAACGTATAGACCGCGTACATGGTTCCGCGAGGATGCCTTCCGGCCAGAGCCAGGTGCTCGCCCACCGTTTCGATGCGGAAACTCTCCACGCCCGGCGGCAACTCCGCCGGGTCCAGGTTCAGCCGCTCGGCGGCCACGCGATCGCCGATGAGGATCAGGGGCGTGTCCGGCACGGGGGCGCCCTCCGCAATCGGCAGGCGGGCTCCCGTCATCGCGGCCAGATGGGCCGCCAATTCATGGGCCGCGCGGCGCTCGGCAGGCGCGGCGCCGGCGTCCAGACAGATCGTATAACGGGACTGCCCATGGGCGGCCAGCAGCAACGTTTCGTGGCTCTGCGCCCCGCACATGGCCGCCGCCGGCCATCCCAGCAAATGCCGCCGGGGAATCCGGGAAGAAAAATCGCGCGCCATGCTGATCGGTCCATCATCACTCTAGCGGACCGCTTCCCCCGGATACAGGCCGCCGCTCCCGCTGATACAGGCGGAAGTCGGCATACGCCCCGTCGAGCGTGGAAACCAGCGTCGAGGCCGCAACCACGGGCTGATACCAGCGATCCACGAGGTCATCCACCGTTTCTCCCTTTTCCGCGCCGGCGCGCCCCACGAACAGCACGTAATCCACCCGCCCCGCGGTTTCGCGCTCATACCGCTCGATGTCAAAGGCCGGGGGATACGACTCCAGTTGGCGCAACGTGCCGAGCGTCGGGTAGGGAGAACGCTGCGGCCGGAAGCGCGTCAGGAAATGATCCGTGGCCGCTTCATAATTCCGCAAATCAATGATGCTCTTTGCAGACAGGAGCCCTGCCGCGTGCAAATAGGGATTCACCGGCAGCGAGGAGTAGCCTTGTAAATCCACCATCAGGACCGTCGCCGCGGGCCGAATCGGGCCACCCGCGCGCGCCACTTCCGACAGCCGGGTGCTCCACTCCCTCCAAACCGGCAGGCTCATCGCCAGCGTGAGCAGGCTGAAGCCGGAAAACACCAGGGGAAAAACGGGCCACAGCCGCCGCGGCCAGCGCGGCAGCCCCGCCGCCAGCCAGCCGGCCAGAAAAATGCAGGCGTAGAAGGCGATTCGCCTGCGGAGGTGGGTCCCCGAGAGCGCACAGTCGGGCCCGAGGATGGTCACCGCGGCGCAGAGCAGGCCAAGAATCAACAGGCTTGCTCCACTCCAGGTAAACGCGCGGCGACGAATCCCGATGGCGGCGGCCACCAGGCAGGTGGTCCAAAGGAACACCGCCAGGCTCTTTCTCAGCAGCGGATCCTGCGGCGCCAGGGTCCCGAGGAAACCCAGACTGAGGAGAATGCTAAACCGCTCTCTCCAGGGCGGCTCGGCGATGCAGGGGGAATTTGGCTGCGCCTGCGCCAGGTACGTGAACAGGAAAACGGCCGGCGGCAGCAGGAACAGCAACGGCAGCGCGGCTTGCCAGAACGCCGGCCAAAACCGGCCCGTGATCGGCCCGGCCTGCCGGGACTCGGTCGCCGCCAGCAGACGCGGCCACGTCCAAACCGCCGCCGTCAGCAGGCCCATCGCCCAAGAGAGAGCGTGGCCGGCGTACAACAAGAAACCTCCGGCCAGCAGCAGAACCAGCGCACCCGGCGACCAACACGACCGCCGGCGCCCGCAGTATCCGGCCACCAGGAAAAAGAGAATCACGCTGAAGAGAAAATTCCAAAAACCCTTATAGAGAAACCAATTCTGCGCCAGCACCGCCGAGAAAGGGGAAAAGTAGTCGACGTGAGTTGTAAACGCGCCCAGGAAATATCGGAAAGACACGAAGAGCAGCGCCACATACAAGCTCAACAAGAGCTTCTCCGCGACGAGCGGAGAGGCGACCTGGAGCATGGCGGCCAGCACATACTGGGTGAGCAGGTTTCCGGCGGGGGGAAGCAGGTGGAGCTGATAGTATTCGCCAAAGACTGGCGTCCTCTCAAAGCGGGCGAGCACGAATGCGTTGTACACGTGCGAAGGCCCGTCCTGGGAAGGGAAATACGGAAAGCTCCAGAAGGACGCGCAGTGCGCGGCCAGCAGCGCCAGGAACGCCACGCGCCAGACACGGGTCCCGGCTTTCCCAAAGGAAGCAGCAGCGGCGCCACCGGACAGAATCGTCAAGATTGCCTGCTCGCCGAGGGCGGAGGCGCGGGGGCGCCCCGGCCTCCGCGCCGTTCTCGTGGTTCCGGCTACTTCTTCTTTAGCGAGTCGACAAACGCCATGATCTTGAGGATGGTGTCGTCCGGAATCCGTTCGCCGAACGCCTGCATGGCTCCCGAGCCGCCCGCGTAGACAACTTCGAAGAAGCCGACGTCGGTATTCGAACGCGGATGGTTGAACTGATTGTCCACCAGGTTTGAGCCGATCCGGCCGGTGCCGTCGGCCAGGTGGCAGCCCGCGCAACTTTGCTGGTAGGCGGCACGGCCCTCCTGGATGGCAGTGGCGTTGCCGTTGTACGGGTTCCGGCCGGTGCTTCGGAACTGCTTCACCGCGGGCGCCAGACTGGAATCGGGCAGCGTGTTGAATTTCAATTCCGAGTTATCCAGCGGGTGGCGGAACACCAGCTTGCCGCCCTCCGCAGCGCTGCTGATCAACTCGCCCTTGGGGACGGTGCGGGCGGTTTCGGCCCCCGGCGGCACCTGATTGGCCGGCACTACGCGCCACAGCGAACCCGGCGGATTCGCCATGGGTCCCTTGTCGGCGGTGTAGAAGCAGTGACAGTCCACCGCCAGCACGTAGCCGTCCTCGTCGTAGCCGCCCGCGGTGAACTGCAGGTTGGTGTGCAGCAGTTCCTCGAGCTGCCACCGCTGGCCATCCCAGCCAAGGCCGAACACGCGCCCGGAGCACCAGTCGCCCACCAGGTATACGCCTTTCATGCCGCCGTAGTTGGCCACGCCCAAGCCCTCGATCGAACAGCCCCATCCGTCTTTCAGCGGCTGTGCGCCGGGGTATGGGATCTCGTGCGGGTATTCGCCGGCGGGCAGCGTGCCGACGATGGGGCATTGATCGTCGGGGCCCGTCATGGGGAAGCACTTGGTGCCGTTCACCTTCGGCCAACCATAGTTCTCGCCGCCCTTGCTCGAGGCGGGCTGGAAAATGATCTCTTCCCAGTGATTCTGGCCTACATCGGCGATATACAGGTCGCCGGTTTTCAGGTCGAAAGAGAATTCATACGGGTTGCGCACGCCGTATGCCCAGATCTCCGGACGGCTCCGGGTTTTGATCTTCGAGAAATCCAATTCGGAGATGCCGAACAACTGCATCAGCCGCTCGGACTTCGCCTCGGCGAACGGGTTGGTGGGCGGAATCTTGTACGGCACTTTGTCGTTGTCTTCGGTGTTGACGTCGATGCGCAGCATTTTGCCGAGCAACGTGCCGAGGTCCTGGCCCGCTTCGTAAGGGTCGCCTTCCCAGCCGCCGTCGCCACTGGCGATGTACAGGTAGCCGTCGGGTCCGAACTCGATCTGGCCGCCGTTGTGGTTGTAATACGGCTGTTCGATCCGCATGATCACCTTGGCGGTCTCGCGCGTGCGTTCGGGGGTGAGGAAATTGGGATGGCGCGGATCCACCTGGAAGCGTACGATCACACCGTCGCCGTTAAACGGCAGCGAAGCGTAGTGAACGTAGAAGTAACCATTCTGTTTGAACCGGGGGTGAAACGCGATCGAGTACAGGCCCTGCTCGACAAATCCGGTTTGCACGTCGCTGCCCAGGGGGTTGATGTTGGTCAGGTCGAGAAACGGCTCGGGCTGGATCGAGCCGTCTTTGCGGACCACGCGGACGCGGCCCACGCGTTCGACGACGAAGATGCGGCCGCTGCCGTCGTTGGCGCTGGCGGCATTGGTGGGATCGTAAAACCCGGTGGCGACCTTGACCAGCGCGATCTTGGGGTTGCCCGGCAGTTTTCCGCCCGGTCGCGCCACTTCGTCCACCGTTTGCGGGACGCGGGGCGCGCTGGACTGGCTCATCAACAGCAGTGCGGAGACGGCGGCTCCGAGTGCGATGCGAATCTTCATGGAGACCTCTTGGCTTGGAGGACCGGCCGGAGGGATGCCTCTCCCCGGCAGGCCATTGGCAATGGATACCGCACTTTCGGGATGGATTCAACTTCCGGGAGAAGTTTCTACGCCGCGAACCGGGCGAGCGCGGCTTCCAGCAGAGGCTCCTCCTCCGGAAAGACCGTGCGCAGGTCGATCAGAATCCGTTCCTGTGCGATGCGCACGATGACGGGCGGCGCGCAAGCCCGGAGATCACGCTCGGCGTTCCCCGGGTCCGCGACCCGCAGGGCGATCAAACACGTCGGGACCGCCTGATCGGGAGTCGAGCCGCCGCCGATCACCGATTCGCCCGAGATGAGTTCCGCAGGCAACGCGGGCACCCGGCCCAGCAGCGCTTCCGCCCGCGCGCGGATGTCCTGCTCGGTCAGGCGGATCATCCGCAAGGCTGGGACCTTGTCCCAGCGCTCCAGCAGGATCTCCCGCAGGGTGACCTCGAGAAGTTGGTAGATGACTTTATCCAACCGCAACGCCCGGAACATGGGATTGCGGCGCAGCCGGGCGATGAGTTCCGGCCGGCCGGCCAAAATGCCGGCTTGGGGTCCGCCCAGCAGCTTGTCGCCGCTAAAGCTGACCAGGCTGACGCCGGCCGCCAAGCTGTCCTGCGCCAGAGGTTCCGTCACGCCAAAGGGTTGGAGGTCCACCAGGCAGCCGCTGCCCAAGTCCTCGTAGACTGGAATGCCCGCCTCCCGCCCCAGGTCCGCCAGCTCGCGGACGTCAGGTCTTGCCGTGAATCCGCGCACGTGGAAGTTGCTGGGGTGGACCCGCAGCAGGAGGCGGGTGCGTTCGTTCAGCGCGGCGCGGTAATCGTCGACACGAGTGCGGTTCGTCGTCCCGACCTCCCGCAAAATCGCGCCGGAGCGCTGCATGATCTCGGGAATCCGAAACCCGTCGCCGATTTCAATCAGCTCGCCGCGCGAAACGATCACCTCGTAGCCGGCCGCCAGTTCGTGCAAGGCGAGGTAGACGGCGGCCGCATTGTTATTCACGGCCACCGCCGGACAGCCCAGCAGGCGCTCCAGCAGTGACGCGGCGTGGACATCGCGCTTGCCGCGCTTGCCGGACGCGAGGTCGTATTCCAGATTCGAGTAGCCGGCCGGCAACCCGGCCTGCGGCAGCGGCGCACGGCCCAGGTTGGTATGCAGCACCACGCCCGTGGCATTGATCACCCGCCGCAGGGACGGCGTCTCCAGCCGTGCCAGCGCTTCGGTAATCGCCGGAAGCAGAGCAGGGGCGCTTCGCCCTTCCCGGATGGCCTCGCGGGCGCATTCCAGCGCCCGCCGGGTCTCTTCGACGATTAACCGGCGCGGAAAGCGCGCTTCCAGGCCGGCGAGTTGCTGAAGCAGCGACTCGACCGAGGGCAGGGCGCGCAGTTGCTCGCTAGCGATCAATTCCGGGGTCCTCCCCCGCCGCCTAGCGGGCCATTTTCAGCATGGGATGCTCGGTCTTGGCGTACCCGCCGGGAATCTGGAATTTGGCCGGATCCACCGGCGCCGACGAGAATCCGCTCCGCTCGGTGGTCATCTCCATCAGAGACGCGGGCCCGGAGGACGCCTGCGGCGGCGCCGCTTCTTCCTGCCGGGGTTCTTCCTTCTGCTTTCTCCGGCGGCCCAGCCCGCCAAATCCCCCCAACGCGCCGCCGAGCGCGCCGCCCAGGGATTCTTTCACGGACGGAGGAGGCGGGGCTGATTGCTGCTGTTGTCCGGCCGTCCCCTCGGCCACGCCCATCCGCACGATTTCCAGCAAAGGCAACCCGTCCATCTTGGCCATCTCGCCTTGGATCTGCACCAGTCCGCTCTGCATTTGGGCCTGTCCCATCGCGGCCAGGCGCATGCCCGACGGGGTGAACGCCATTTTCTGGGCCATGCGCTGATAGAACGCGTTGACCTCCTCGTAGCCTGCCACCTTGGGCGCCAGCCAACTGGTCACCAGCATGTCCAGCGACCCGCTCTGCCCGCGCTTCTGGTCGGTGACCTGGGCTTCGGCCTTCATCTCGATCTCCTTCGCCTGGTAACCGCTGATCTCCCTGGTTTGCCCAGTCTCTTTGACCGAGATCTTATACTTGACGTCGCCGCCCTCCTTGTTGAGGTCCTTCTGCGCATCGCCCATTTTGGCGGCCGCCGCCTGCATGGCTTGCATGATCTCGGCAAACGTCACCACGGAATAGGTCTTCTTCTCGTGGTTGATCTCGGTAATGGTTTCCGCATCCAGATCAATGATTTGCGATGAGTCGGCGGCCGCTTGAATCAGGCGGTTGCCCTTGACCGCCACCGTCGCCCGCATGGGTTCCCGCAGTTTCTTGCTGAACACGCTGGCGAACTTCAGCGCGCCCGCCATCGCGCCCCCGGTGAACTTCGTAGTCTCCTCATATGAGAAATCGGCCCGCAGCCCGAGCGGCAGGCACGATAGCAATACAACGGTGACGAACACACGGCTCATGGTCCCCATCGTAGCGAAAGGGGCTCGAACGAGGCGAAAAAAAAACGCGGCGAGAAAGGCGGCTCTTCCGCCCGCAGCGGGTTTCCCGCCTGGCCGGACGCTGCCGTTGCGGCGAAATCGCGTTACGCTATGGGCATGCGGTGGTGGAGACCGGCAACTCTTCTACTTTTATTCGCCTTGGCGCTCTCCGGGGCCGACCGGTGGATCGTCGAATTGAGCGAGGAGCCGGTTGCAGCCCGGCCTGGCAAAGAGCGGCTGGCGGCAGTGCGCGGCCAGCAAGCCCGCCTCAGCGCCGAACTGGAGTCCCGCCGGGTGCGCGTGCTGGGGCGCATGCAGCACGTGGTGAACGCGGTAGCGGTGGAGGCCGAATCGGCCAGCGAGCTGGCGGCGTTGCCGGGCGTGAAAGCCGTCCATCCGGTGCGGCGTCACCGCCTGCACCTTGGCGAAGCGATTTCGTACCATCGCCTGACGGAGGCAGTCCGGATTGGCGGCGAGGCCGCGGCCGGGCAGGGCGTGAAGATCGCGATCATCGATACCGGCATCGATGTGACCCATCCTGGCATGCAGGACACCGAGCTGGAAATGCCCGAAGGCTTCCCGAAGGTCAACGATGAGCGGGATCTCGAGCACACCAGCAGCAAGGTGATTGTCGCACGCAGTTACGCGCCGTCTTTCCAGAACCGGGAGGAGGACCTTTCGGCGCGCGACCGCATCGGGCATGGCACAGGCGCGGCCATGGCCGCCGCCGGGGCCCCGAACCGGGGCCCGTTAGGCGCGGTGGCAGGAGCAGCGCCCAAAGCGTGGCTCGGCAGCTACAAGATCTTCGGATCGGCCGGCGTGAACGACACCACGACGACGGACCTGATCCTGAAGGCGCTCGATGACGCGGTAGGGGATGGGATGGATGTGGTCAATCTCAGCCTGGGAGACAGCGTCGCGCCGATTCTGGAGGTGGATTTGGAAGCTCAGGCAGTCGCCCGGGCGGTCGAGTCCGGCGTCATCGTGGTGGTTTCGGCGGGCAATTCCGGGCCTGACCAGAACACGATCGGGTCCCCCGGGACCGCGCCCTCCGCCATTACCGTGGGCGCGCTGCGGAACGCCCGCTTTTTCGGAGTGACGGCGGTGGTGGAGGGAGCGCCTCCCTACGTGGTCACGCCGGGATCCGGTCCGCCGCCTGGCCAACCGGTGCGGGCGCAGCTTCGCGACGTGGCCGCGTTCGATCCCAGCGGGCTGGCTTGCGACCCGCTGCCGGCCGAGAGCCTGACCGGAAAGGTCGCGCTGATCCTCCGCGGCGTCTGTACCTTTCGCACAAAACTGGTGAATGCCGAGCGGGCCGGCGCCGCGGCCGCGATCATCTACACCAGCAGCGACCGCCCGGTGAACACGATGGACGTGCAGGATGCGCAACTGCCCGCCGTGATGATCGCCTATGCCGACGGCCTCGATCTGAAAAATCGCCTGCAAGAGAATAGCGAAATCGAAATCACGGTGAATTTCTCCTTGCAGCCCGTTTCGCGGAATCCCGGGCAACTGGCTTCCTTCTCCAGTATCGGACCGAGCGTCGCCAATGCGATCAAGCCGGATGTGCTGGCGATCGGGCAAGACCTGTACACAGCCACGCAGCGCGGCATTCCCGACAGCAGGCTGTGGGACCAGACGGGCTACCGGGCGATGAATGGAACCAGCTTTTCGGCGCCGATCGTCGCCGGCCTGGCGGCTGCCCTGAAAGCGGCGCGGCCATCCTTAACGGTGGATCAATACCGCTCGCTGGTGGTCTCGAGCGCTTTGCCCGTGGGCGGCGAGATCCAGCAGGCGGGCGCCGGCGCCGTCGACGCGGAGTCCGCGCTCTACTCGCAGTTGACGCTGCTGCCGGTCTCGCTGAGCTTCGGCGCGGGGGATGGGAACCCGAACACTACCCGCGAGTTGCAAGTCACCAACGTCGGCCTCGATCCGGTGGAGTACCTGATCTCCGTCGAGCCGTATGGGGAGCAGCCCGCGCCGCGCATCAAAGCGGACCGGATCGCCCTGGCGCCGGGCGAATCGGCGTCGCTCCCGGTGGAATGGCAGGCCTCGAACTTGGCGCCTGGAATCTACCAGGGCCGCATTGTCTTCACCCACGCCGAAACGACTCACATGCAGCGCGTGCCGTATTGGTATGCAGTCACTTCCGGCGAGCCGGGGTCCATCTCGATTCTCGACCAGGAATTCTCCGGGCGGCCTGGGGAGTTGCTGCGGAACGCGGTCTTCTTCCGCATTCTCGAGTCGTCGGGCGTCCCGGTGACGACGGTGACGCCGGAAGTCACGGTGGCGCAGGGCGCCGGTTCCGTTGTCCGCGTGGACCGGCTCGGACCGATCTACCCAGGGGCGTTCCGGGTCCAGGCCCGGTTGGGGGCCGGCGCGAACGTGTTCCGCATCCGCGCGGGCGGCGTGGTGCGCGAAGTGGTCATCGCCGGTTTGTAACCGCCCGGTATAATAAAGGGGTTTCCATGGAGATCAAGAAAAAGCTCCAAGAAGACATCGCTGCGCTCGAGTATGAGCTGCGCACCACCCTTCCGCTGGAGATCAAGCGGGCGCGCGAGCACGGCGACCTGAGCGAGAACGCCGAGTACCACGCGGCCAAGGAGAGGCAGGGCTATGTCAACGCCCGCCTTGGCCAGCTCAAGAAACGTCTGGCGGAACTGTCGATGGTGGACATCTCCAAGATTCCCAGGAATCGGGTCGGCTTGTGGTCCTCCGTCGTGGTTCTGGATTTGAACACTGACGAGGAGTATACTTACAAGCTGGTAACCAGCGAGGAAGCCGATGTGTCGAACGGGAAGATCTCGGCGAGTTCTCCCATCGGCCGCGGGCTGATCGGCAAGGCAGTCGGCGATACCGTCAAGATTCCGATTCCCGGGGGCACGCGGGAATTTGAAGTGGTGAAGTTGACGACCATCCACGACGAGGCCGAGTAAGGCGGCATGACGTACACCCGCGCGATCGGGATCGGTTGCGGCAAGATCATCGATTTGATCGTGCACGCCCTGGCCCTTTCGCGCATCCACCCCAACGTACTCACCTTCATCGGGCTGGCGATCAATATCTACGCCGCGTTCCTGTTCGCGGGGGGGCGGTTCCGCGCGGCGGCCCTGGTGGTGATCGGGGCCGGGCTGTTTGACATGGTGGACGGGCGCGTGGCGCGGCACACCAACCGGGTCACGCGGTTTGGCGGCTTCTTCGATTCGGTCCTGGACCGGTATTCCGATCTGGCGCTGCTGATGGGGTTGCTTGTGTACTACGCCTCCATCAACCGTTTCTTCTACATTGTTCTGACCGCGATTGTGATGACCGGCTCGGTGATGGTCAGCTACACCCGGGCGCGCGCCGAGAATACCATTCCGAAGTGCAAGGTAGGCTTTCTCGAGCGGCCCGAGCGCATCGTGCTGATCATCCTGGGCGCTCTGTTCGACCGGATGGCGCCGGCACTGTGGGTGCTCGCGATCCTCTCCAATGTCACCGTGATTCACCGCATGATCTACACCTGGCAGGAGACCAGGCGACTGGAGGAGGCGCAACTCCGCCCCGCGGGGGTGACGCCTTCCGCGCTGGCCGCGCCGAAATCCGGCCATCCGGCCTGATCTCCCTTGGGATAATCCGGTGATCCGTCCATGAAGACCCCTGGCGGCGCGGTCGAGCCCCGGCGTGATCTGGATACGCGCTTTTTCGGCCATCCGCGCGGGCTGGCGACGCTGTTCTTTACCGAACTGTGGGAGCGGTTCAGCTACTACGGCATCCGGGCGCTGCTGATCCTCTTCATGACCGCTCCGGCGGCTTCCGGCGGACTGGGTTTTCCCGTCCCCAAGGCCGGCGCGATCTACGGTCTGTTTACCGCCATGGTGTATCTGGTCAGTCTGCCTGGCGGGTGGATCGCGGACCGATTTCTCGGCCAGCGGCGTTCGGTGTTGTACGGAGGCGTGCTGATCGCCGCGGGCAACCTGCTGCTGGCCGTTCCCGGGCTGACGCCGTTCTACGCAGGTCTGGCGGTGATCGTGGCCGGAACCGGCTTGTTGAAACCCAACGTCAGCACACTGGTCGGGCAACTGTATCAGCCGGGCGACCGGCGTCGGGACGCGGGTTTTTCGGTTTACTACATGGGCATCAACCTGGGCGCTTTTCTCGCGCCGCTGGCGTGCGGCTACCTGGGCCAGAATATTAACTGGCACTTGGGGTTTATCCTGGCCGCGGGGGGAATGATCGTCGGGCTGGTGCAATATGTGGCGGACGGTCGCTACCTGGGTGACGCGGGCCTGCACCCGGCTCCGGCATCCTCGCCGGAGGAGGCCGCCGCGCAGCGCCGCTGGCTGCGCCATGGCATCCTGGCGGCCGCGCTGGCCGCCCTGGGTGGCTTCGCGTTAGACGCAGCCGGCGCGATCTCGCTGTCTCCCCAGTTGCTCTCCGATGTGCTGGGCGTGCTGCTGTTCGGCACGGTCGCCGCCTTCTTTGGCTGGGCGCTTCTTTCCACCCGCTGGAGTCCCGCGGAGCGCCGGCGCTTGATGGTGGTCGGCATTCTATTCACCGCCTCCTGCCTGTTCTGGAGTGTCTTCGAACAAGCCGGCTCCACGCTCAATCTGTTTGCGCAACGCAACACCGAGAACCGGGTTTTCGGCTGGGCCTATCCGGCCTCGTGGCTTCAGTCGTTGAACGCCCTATTCATCATTACGCTGGCGCCGGTGTTCGCCTGGCTGTGGATCCGGTTGGGAGCGCGGGAGCCGTCCAGCACGGCGAAGTTCGCGTGGGGCCTGTTGAGCGCAGGCGCCGGGTTCCTGCTGCTGGTAGCCCCGGCGTCCGCCGCGGCCGAAGGCGCCAAGGTGAGTCCGCTCTGGCTGGTGGGCGTCTACCTGCTGCACACCATCGGGGAGTTGTGCCTCAGCCCGGTAGGGTTAAGCGCCATGACCAAGCTGGCGCCGCCCGGCATCGCCGGGTTGCTGATGGGCGTCTGGTTCGTCTCGCTGTCGGTGGGCAACTACCTGGGCGGACGCATCGCCGGTTTCTACGAAGCGCTGCCGTTGCCGATGTTATTCGCCGCGGTCGGCGGCTTCGGTGTCGCGGCCGCGCTGCTGCTCGCCCTGCTGGTCCGGCCGGCGCGCCGGCTGATGGGTTCCGCCGGATAGCCCGGGCGGCAGGCGCCCCGGCGGGCGCCCGCAGGACGCCGCCCGGCCGGCAAGGCCTTCAGGCCATCTCGATTTTCCCGTGGTCGTCGCAGTGTCCGTCGTGGACGTGGTGCAAGTGGCCGTTCACCAGGTAATCGACATGGTTCCCATGGGGCACCCGCTCGTGTCCGCAGCCGTCGCCGTGGACATGGCCCGCTTCATGGCCGCCGCAAGCGTGCTCGGGCGTGCAACCGTCCGGGTTGCCGGCGCTGACCTCGATCACGTGCTCGTCGTAGTGGTCTCCGTGGGGATAGTGCAGGCAACCGTCGTGCAGGTAGCCGATGTGGTCGCCATGTTTGATGGCCGTGTGTCCGCAGCCCTCGCCGTGCACATGAGAGTGCGCTTCGTGGATCTTATGCATGTTTCCCTCTCTCCTTCATGGGTGGACTCGCCGGGATATCCGGCGGGCGCTCGCTGGCGTGGGCCAGCGCGTTGAAAACCAGGTCGACGATGTGTTGATCGGCCAGCGAGTAGAGGATGTGCTTCCCTTCCCGGCGGCGCGCCACAATGTTTTCGGCGCGGAGCACCCGCAGCCGCTGCGAGATGGTGGACAACTCCTCGCGCTGGTTGGCCGCCAATTCCGTCACGCACGCCTCGCCTTGCGCGAGCAGCGCCAGCAGGTGCAGGCGGGGCGGATCGCCGATGGCGCGAAACAGCCGCGCCGCCCGCTCGAGCGACGCCGCGCCTACCGGCGGCACGCGCGGGGAAGCGCGCGGGTGGTCTTCCGGTCGGCAGCCGGGAGCGGGCGTCGCGGACTTTCGGGTCGCTGCCATCACTTCATCAACTGTTCAACTAACCAATTATCACGCCGCCCGGCCGCCGTCAACCCCGCCGCTAAAATAGAATTTGCTTGCTGAAGGAGGAGGCCAGATTACCACCCGGGTGCAGTATCGAATCAAAGGCATGGATTGCGCGGAGGAGGTGTCGCTGCTCCGCCGCGAACTCAGCCGCGTGGACGGGGTCCGCGACCTGCGCTTTGACATCCTCCAGGGCGCCTTGACGGTGGAGATGGACCCGCGGCGCGCCAGCCGCCGCGTGATTGAGAAAGCCATTGAGCGCACCGGGATGCGCGGCGAACCCTGGGAGGAAACGCCGCCGTTTCCGGCCTTCTGGCAAACCCACGGGCGGCGGCTGCTGATTGCGCTCAGCGGCGGTTGTCTGCTGGCCGCGATGATCCTGCACGCGCGGGGTGCGGACAATTTCGGCCTCGCGCTGCTGGCGCACCACGCCGCCGGCCACCTCAGCCCGCTGGTGATCGCTTTATGCGCCTTGGCCATCGCGACCGGCGCGTTCTTCACCGTGCCCAAAGCGTGGGCTGCGGCGCGCCAGGGACGCCCGGACATGAACGTGCTGGTGTGCATTTCGATTGCCGGCGCGGCGTACCTGGGCGAATGGATTGAGGGCGCCACGCTCGCGTTTCTCTATGCGCTGGCGAACGCGCTTGAAGCCTGGAGCATCGGGCGGGCCCGCAGGGCCGTCGGCACGCTGATCGCCGCGTCTCCGGGCGTCGCCAGCGTCGTGCACGGAGATCACGAGCATCCGGTCCCGGTGGCGCAGGTTCCGGTCGGCTCCGTCGTCCGGGTGCGCCCCGGCGAACGCATCCCCTTCGACGGCGAAGTGATCGCCGGCATTTCCGGGGTGAACCAGGCGATGGTCACGGGCGAATCCGTGCCCATCGTCAAACAGCCGGGCGACCGGGTGTTCGCCGGAGCGATGAATACCGACGGCACGCTCGACATCCGCACGGACCGGGCGGCCGCCGACACCACAATCGCGCGCATTGTCCGCATGGTTTCCGACTCGACGCC
>CALDSU010000014.1 GCA_937924525.1 uncultured Bryobacteraceae bacterium | reverse complement strand
CCCCATGCCTATTTCGACCCGCTCGGGATTCCGAGATTGGCTGGCGGCCGACAGCTAAACCCGCCGAACCGCCGTATGCGGACCCGCATGTACGGTGGTGTGACAGGGAAAGCGGGCGACCGCCTACCTATGTCGATTTTGGTACGCCTCGCCTGGAGGGGCGCCGGCGCCAGCCCTGACGGGGCTTCGAGATCTGTGGCGAAGGCGCCGGCTTACTCCCGCTCGATCCGCAGCTTGAGGAAGTGGGTCGCGCAGGAGATGCAGGGATCGTAGTTGCGGATGGCCTGTTCGCACTCGAGGGTCAACCGGTCCTCCGGCAGCGACAGGTTCTGCTCCACCAGCATCGCCAGGTCGGCCTCGATCGTCTTCTGGTTCTGAGAGGTGGGCGGCACGATCTTGGCGTCGGTGATCAGCCCGGCGGCGTCGGTGTTGTAGCGGTGATAGAGGATGCCGCGGGGCGCTTCCGTGCAGCCGCAGCCGGTGCTGAGCTTGGGCGCCGGCTCTACAAACGGGCGCTCGGGCATTTCGTAGGAGTCGATGATGCGGAGCGCTTCCTCGCAAGCGAACACGATTTCCACCGCCCGCACAATGAGGCTTTTGAAGGGATTCTGGCACGGCGCGCGCAGGCCGGCCTCCCGCGCGGCCTCGGCGGCGAGCGGCGTCAGGAGTTCGTGGTTCAGATTGAAGCGCGCCAGCGGCCCGACAAAATACGCGCCGCGTTTCTTGATGACGGAGTGCAGCGCGTGGGAGTGTTTGACGTGCTCCTCGACAAAGCACTCCTCGTATTGGCGGACGTCGATATCCAACCCGCGGCTGGAGACGATGCGGCCTTCGTTGAACGGGTACTCGCCGGGCCCTTGGAGCGCGACAAACTCGTAGTCGCGCTCGAAGTCGGGAAAGGGAAGGCTGGCGGTCCAGCGCACGGTCTCCACCGCCGCGTCGCGGGCCCACCGCAGGCGTTCGCGGAGCGGGCGCAGTTCGCGCGGCGCCGGGACGCGGTAAAAGCCGCCTACCCGCACATTGATCGGGTGGATTTCCCGCCCCCCTACCAGGGAGACGAGTTCATTTCCTACCTTCTTCAGTTGCAGGCCACGCTCGACCGCCGCGCCGTGGTCCTTGGCCATGGCGAGGCCATCTTCATAGCCGAGGAAATCCGGCGCGTGCAGCAGGTAAACATGCAGCGCGTGGCTTTCGATCCACTCGCCGCAATACAGCAGACGGCGCAACGCGCGCAGTGGCCCGGTGATCGGCATGTCCCACGCCTGTTCGATCGCGTGCACGGCGCTCATCTGGTAGGCGACGGGACAGATGCCGCAGATGCGGGCGGTGATATCCGGGGCTTCCATCGCTTCCCGCCCGCGCAGGAACGCCTCAAAAAAGCGCGGCGGCTCGAAGACGCCGAACTTGATGTCCTTGACCTTGCCGTCGCCGATTTTTACCAGCAGCGAACCTTCGCCCTCCACTCGCGCCAGCATGTCGACTTTGATGTTCCGGTTCTTCATGACGGTTCGTCCTCAGGGGTTGGGCCGCTCGTGCAGTTCGCTCTCGCGCCGGAACACGTCCGCGGCGGCGTTGAAGCTGCGGAACGCCCGCACCAGGCCGTCTTCGGTGACGCCCAGCCGGACCAGCCCCGCCGACAGCGCGGGCGGGTTGGCGGACTCCTTGGGGCCGAAACAGCCGTAGCAGCCGCGCGCGTAGCCGGGACACAAGGCGCCGCAGCCGGCCTGCGTCGCCGGGCCGAGACACGGCGTTCCGCGCGCCACCATCACGCAGACGTGCTGCCGCAGCTTGCACTCGACGCACACGGCGTGGTTGGGGATCACGGGCTTGCGCTGGTTCAGCAGCGCGCTGATCACCTCGAGCAACTGATACTTGTTGACGGGACAGCCGCGCAGTTCGTAGTCCACGAAGACATGCTCGGCGATGGGCGTCGACTTGCTGAGCGTCTCGATGTAGTCGGGCCTGGCGTACACGATGGAGAGGAACCGCTTGACGTCGCGAAAATTGCGCAACGCCTGAATCCCGCCCGCGGTGGCGCAGGCGCCGATGGTCACCAGGTAGCGGGACTGCCGCCGCACCTGGTGAATGCGCTCGGCGTCGTGCGGCGTGGTGATGGAGCCTTCCACCAGCGACAGGTCGTAGGGTCCTCTTGTCGCCGCGCGGGTGGCCTCGGGAAAATACGCGATGTCCACCGCGCTGGCCACCGTCAGCAGTTCGTCCTCGCAATCGAGGATCGACAGCTGGCAGCCGTCGCAGGAGGCGAACTTCCACACCGCCAGTTTGGGCTTCTTCGCGGCCATGTCACAACTCCCTCACCGCCAGCCAGTCGCGCACGCGGGGGTAGGCGAAGACCGGTCCCTCCCGGCAGACGAACAGCGGGCCGAACTGGCAATGGCCGCAGGTGCCGACGCCGCACTTCATGTTGCGCTCGAGCGAGACGAAGATCCGGTCCGCGGCGACGCCGCGTTTTTCGAGTTCAAAGACCGAGAAGCGCATCATAATTTCCGGGCCGCAGATCAGCGCCACCGAGCTGAGCGGATCGAAGGGGGCTTTGGGAATCAGATGGGTCACCACCCCGACGCTGCCCCGCCAGGGTGCGATGGCGCGGTCGACGGTGACGTACACATCCACGTCGAAACGCGCCCGCCAGCGTTCGAGTTCCTTGCGGTAGAGGATGTCCTCCGGCGTGCGCGTGCCGTAGAGCAGGACGACCTTGCCGAACCGGTCGCGCTGGGCCAGCAGGCGGTAGAGCGCGGGGCGCAAGGGGGCCAGGCCGATGCCGCCCGCGACGATCACCACGTCGTTGCCCTCGGCCTGGTCCACCGGCCAGGGCGTGCCGTAGGGGCCGCGGACGCCGATCAGTTCGCCGCGGCGCAGCCGCGCCATCACCCTGGTGACCGTGCCCACCGCCCGCGTCGTGTGCACCAGCACCCCCGGCTTGTCGGGATCGCCGCTGATGGAAATGGGCACTTCGCCGACCCCGAACACGTACAACATGTTGAACTGTCCGGGCGCGAACGCGAGCGGCGCGCCGTCGTCCAGCGGGCCGAGCTCGAGAGTAAAGGTGTCGTCGGTTTCTTGCAGGTAACGCTGCACCCGGAACAGCCGCGGCAGCATCGTCGTCGCCGCGGCTTCCAGGGGCGGGGCTGCGACTTCAAGATTGGATGGCATAGACGTCCATTAACTGGAGGCAGGTCGCTTCCAAACGCTCCGCGATGATCGACGAAAAGCGCCGCAGCAGTTCATAGCCGAGGCGGGGATCCTCCCCGCACTTCTGGCGCAGGCACGCCCCGTCCATCGCGAAGGCCCGGGTGAGTTCCAGCGCCCGCGCATCGAACCGCCAGCGGTGCGGCGGAATCAGCCAGGACCAGCCCAGGACGTCGCCCTCGCTGACGGTTTGGATCATCATCGGCGGCCGGTTGGGCGGGGCCATTTCCAGCGCCGCCTTGCCCTGTCGGATCAGATAGAAATCACGAGCCTCCTCGCCCTGGCGGAAGATGAACGAGCCGGCTTCAAAACGCACGTTGGAGGCGCATCCGACCAGCAGATGCACATACTCCGGGTCCATTCCCGCGAAAAAGGCGTGCTCAGACAGAACGCGTTCCAGTGTCTCCATGGACAGGCTCCCGATAATACTTCGTGGCGCGAATCGCCCGGACTTCCTCGGTGAGGTCGATGCCCACGGGACACCAAGTAATGCAGCGCCCGCAGCCGACGCACCCGGAGGAGCCGAACTGCTCGATCCACGATGCCAGTTTGTGCGTCAACCACTGGCGATAGCGCGCTTTTACGGACTGGCGCACGCTGCCGCCATGGATATAAGAAAAGTCGGCGGTGAAGCAGGAATCCCACCGCCGGGTTCGCTCGGCCCGCTGTCCGGCGAGATCCGTGGTGTCGTCGATGGTCGAGCAGAAGCAGGTGGGACAGGCGAGGGTGCAGTTGGCGCAACTCAGACAGCGCTCCCCGGTCTGCTCCCAGCGCGGATGCTCGTGATTGCGGTAGAGCAGCGCCTGAATCTCCGTGGTGTCCAACGTGCGGCCCATATGGCGGGCGGCGTCGTTCACCGTCTTCTCCGCGGCGGCGATCTCCTCGGCGGTCGCGTCCCGGGTTTCCAGCGCCGCCAAGATTGCCGCGCCGCGCTCGCTCCCAATTTCCACCACAAAGTAGTGTCGTTTGGCGTGGACCACTTCGGTCAACGCTAAGTCAAAGCCCTTGCGCGCGCGAGGGCCCGAGTTCATGGATACGCAAAAGCAGGTGCCACCGGCCTGTCCGCAATTCACCGCGACGACGAACGCCTGCCTGAGCCGGACGCCGTAACCGGCGTCCGCGTGCGCCGCCATGGCGAAGACCTGCTCCTGGATCGCCAGGGCGCGCAGTTCGCACGCGCGGACGCCCAGCAGCGCCAGACGTTCGGCGCGTGGCGTTTCCGGCAGGATGCGGAACAACCCGCCTTCGCGCTCCGCGCGCCACAACGTGGCCTGGGGCGGATGCAGATACTTCTTCCACGAGTGAGGACCGCAGGTATACCGGAACAGCGCCTGATCCCGCCTGCGCTTCAGGCGGTAGGCGCCGGCCTGCTGATCGTCGGTCCACCCGGCGGGCAGATCGGCGTCGGAGGCCAGTTCGTCGTAGATGATGGCTTCGTCGCGGACGGTGGGCCCCACCACGCGATAACCCTGCTGTTGAAGCGCCGCGATCAGCCGGCCGACGCCGGCGCGTTCGATCAGCTTGGGTTGCCGCCCGGTGTTCTCCGGTGCGCACATGTCAATCGAGGACATGCAAACACCACCTTTCCCGAAAAGCCATCCTCAATATAGGGCATCTGTTCGGGGAAGAGAATCCCCATCGATCGGATTGTGGATTCAGCCGCGGGAAAGCGTCGCCGCGGAGGCTGCGGCTGGATTCACCGCGCGAGCGCGGCGGCTAGGGCGCGCGTCAGCGAGGCGCCCAGGAATCAGCCAGGAACCGCATCCAACCGCTTCGCGCTTCCCGCGCCACTGGTTTCGGCTCCGGCGCGCCCACCGCCGCCTGGTAGAGAGAGAGGAGTTGCCGTTCGTCGCACCTCACGCAGCGGGCGTACTGCCGGATATAGTTCGTAGAATAAATGCCCCCGGGAAGCTTCTTGAATTCCAGCGCTTCAATCGCCCGCAGCGCATACATGCTGATTTTTGTGGATTCGGCCACTTGCTCGAGAGAGATACCCTTTCGGGAACGCAACCCGGCAAGATCCAACGGCTTGGAGGAAGAGACGTTGACTCCCATGGCGGCTCCGTCCAAGTACTTTCCGTACTGGAACTTCGAGCGTATCACAATTTAGGCCGGGTTGCCGCGGGGGATAATAGAGCGATGACCCGTGCTGCCTGGGGGTTCCTCCTGTTCGCTTTTGGAGGAGGGCAGGGGATGGCCCAGCCGGCGCCGCGGACCCTCCTCGAATGCATCGCCGATACGCGCGTTGCGCCCGGGCTGACTGCGCCGGCGGGCAGAGACTTCCAGCTTCAGGCGGGCAAGGGCTGGATTTTGTTGAGGTTTCGCGCCGCGGCGATCGAGGGCTGGCGCGTCCGGCAGGCGACGCTTCTCGTGCACGGTGCGCGCCTTCAGGGCGTTCGCGCGCAGGTTCGCGTCGTTCGGCGTCCTTGGTTGGAGACAGAGGCTACGTGGGCGCACCCCGCCGAAGGCGAAGTGTGGGACTTGGCCGGCGCGCAAACCCTGCACTGTCCTGCTGAAACAATTTCCTGTTCTCATGTTTTTGTAGACGGGGAGGCCGGATGGAGCCGGCTGGAACTCCCCGGCTGGTACGCGGAGGCGCTGGCGCGCGAAGACACGTTCGGGCTGGCGCTCCGTTTCCCGCGCGGGACGATGGACAGCCGCGAGACAGTCGCTTACGCGCCCTACCTGCTGGTGGAGGGAGCCGAGACCGGCGATCCCCCGCGGCCTGCCCGGCCGGAGTAGCCTGAAGGGAGCATGTCTTCCGACCGGCGAAACTTTCTCTTCCACAGCGCCGCCTGGTCCGTGCCCGCCGCGGCCGCGGGCCCCGCGCCTTCTCCCGCTCCGGACCTCGAGCAGCGGTTGCTGCGCGCCTTCACCGGCATGGCGTGCGTGGACACGCACGAGCATTTTCTTCCGGAGAAGGCGCGCGTCGTGCACCCGGCCGATTTATTCACGCTCAGCAGCCACTATTTGCTGGACGACCTGGTCGCCGCCGGCATGCCCGAGGAGACCAGGAAGTTCCTGACGCGCAAGGACGCCGGCGACCGGGAGCGGTGGCGCGTCTTCGAACCATACTGGAAAGCCGCGCGGTTCACCGGCTACGGGCAGGCCCTGCGCATCGCGGTCCGCGACCTTTACGGCGTCGAGGAGATCACCGGCGAGACGCTGCCGGCCATCCACGACGCCATCCGCAAGATAAGCCGGCCGGGCATGTACGACGAGATCCTGCGCCAGCGGGCGCGCATTCGCTGGGTGCTGCACGACCACGGCTGGCGGGCTGCGCCCGTGCGTCCGGAATTCCCCTACCTCGTGCTGGCCCGCGCCTTCGACCGCTACATCATGGTCCGCAACCGCGGCGAGGTGCGCGAACTCGAAGAAGCGACCGGCGTGTCCATCACCGGTCTGGCTACACTCAAGCAGGCGCTCGAACGCAGTTTCGCGCAAAGCCGCGAGTACGGCATGGTGGCGGTGAAGACGACGCTCGCCTACCATCGCGACCTCCAGTTCCATGCCGCGTCCGCCGCCGACGCGGAACGCGAGGTGGCCGCGCTGCTCAAAGGCGAGCGGGAAACGCCGCAGGGTAAGTTCCGTTTCCGCAACCGCCCGTTCCGCCACCTGGAAGATCACCTGTTCCGCCACGTGGTGGGCCTGGCGGACAGCATCGGCATTCCCGTGCAGATCCACACCGGAACCTTCGCCGGCCATTGGAATCACGTCCAGAACTCGAATCCCACGCATCTCAACGATCTCCTGTTCGACTTCCCGCGGGTACGCTTCGACCTGTTCCACATGAGCTACCCGTATCAAGCCGAACTGGCGGCGATGACGAAGCTGTTTCCGAACGTGTACGCGGACTTCTGTTGGGCGCACGTGCTGTCGCCCACCGCGGCCCGCCGGGCTTTGCGCGAGTTCCTCGACACGTCGCCGGTCAACAAGATCATTCTGTTCGGTGGCGACTACTGGTATCCGGAACTCAGCTACGCCCACCTGGTGATGGCGCGGCGCAACCTGGCCCGCGTGCTGACGGAAATGGTTGCCGAGCAGATTTGCCGGGAGGACGAGGCGCTCGAACTCGCGCGGATGCTGCTGTACGACAACGCCGCCGCCCTGTTCGGGTTGGATGGGAAGCGGGGTTGAAGTGAGGGAGGCGGACTGGGTCGCCTGCGCCGCCCGGGTACGGGAGCGGATCGAATGCGCCTACCGGGTCCGGGTGGTGACGCGGGAGTTGCCCGCTCCGTGGACCGGCGATCTGGACGGCGCCGAGATCGTGATTCATGCCGGACTGGGAGCCGAAGAGCGGCTGTTCCTGCTCGCGCATCTGTTTGGCCACACCGTGCAGTGGAACACCCAGCCCGGCGCCTGCGAACTCGGCCAGTTGCAGACTCCGCCGGTGGAGGAGGAACGGCTTCCCGCAATTTTCGCGTACGAACGCGAGGCGGCCCACTACGCGGCTTTCCTGCTCCGCGAAACCGACGGCGCCGGGCTGGACCAGTGGCTGGCCGACTACAGCGCCCGCGACGCGGCCATCTGCGGCATTACTACCGCACGGGAGAGCGGCGGGCGTTCCGGTCGTTCTGGAAGGGAGGAACGCCGCCGTTGGCGCCACTTCCGATTCCCGGGTTTGAGCCGCATCGCCGGCGCTGGCGGCGGGAAGGCATCGTCGTGTGACACGCCCTCAGCGCGGCGGACGGAGCGTGTTCAGCGGCGGCGGATCGCCCTCCCGGAAGTCCGCAAGCATGGCTTGCACGCGCGCTTGCATCGCTCGCCAGAACTCGTACTCCGCGTCCAACCTGCCCAGCCCTGTGCGCAGGCGGGAGGGCGTGTACTCGTCCAGCCAGCGCGGGCGGAACTCCTCACGGAGTTCCGTGGCCGTCTCCATCAGGTCCATCAAACGCGTGTGGGTAGCCTGGGCGGTTGAACCGAAACCAGAGGCTGGCGCGCGAGGGCTGCGCCGCGACGCGGGCATGATCACCGGCGATCTCCTCGGCGTAGAGGTACCGGAGCGCCAGGCAGTCCAGCCAGCGCGCCCCGAGCAGGAGCGCCTCCAGGACTCCTTCGGTGCGCCATCAGCCAGCGCGAGCAGCAACACCTCTTGAGCGTCCTCGGCGCGGGGTCGCGTCCCAGTTGTCCCCCTCCGGCGGCGCGGTGCGTCCGACTACCCCAGCGGGAGTCTGCGCCGGCCGCGCTCCTTTCACGCCGCACCCCCGCCGCGCGGGTCGCGCGGCATGCCCAATTCGTCCAGCAGCGCGAGCACCCGGCCGTTCACGAAGTCCAGATAATCCGCTTCCGCCGCCGTGGGCGTATAGCGCAACGCGCGCACCGCCACTCCCGGCAACACGCCGCGCGCCGCCAACAGGCGCTTTTCCGCGTGGTGGAACAGTTCGAGATTTTGCAGGCTGTAGAGGATCTGCGGCAGCATCGCGGCGAAAATGGGAAACGCCTCGGCGCGCCGGCCGGTGCTCGCCAGGCGAAAGACGCGCGCCAGCAGGTCGGTCAGCGCCAGGCCGGGGACCACGCCCGCGATGCCCTGCGGCGCCAGTTCCAGCGTGTACATGCCGCCCCATCCTTCCAGCACGCCCAACGCGCCGCCGGCCGCCTCGCGGATGGCGTGCACCTTCGCGCCCATGAGCGGTTCTTCCAGTTTCAGATAGCGGAAGTGCGGGTGCGCCGCATGCAACCGCGCGGCGAGGTCGGCCGTGATCGTCGGCCCGCCGGGGTTGAAGTCCTGGATCACAAAGGGCAGCGGAATTTCCCGCAGCAACCCATCGAGGTACGCGTAGACATCCTGATCGGAGACCGCGAACAGGCGCGGGACCGCCGCGCCGATGGCGCTCGCTCCCCGGTCCCGCGCCAACCGGGCCAGCCGCACCGCTTCCCGCCGCGAGGGATGATTCACCTGCGCAATCACCGGCAGGCGGCCCCGCGCGTGCCGCACCGCCGCCGACACCAGATCCAGCCGCTCGTCTTCGGAAAGTTTGTAGAACTCGCTGCCGTAGGCGGGCAGACAGACCGCGCACGCCCCTGCCGCCCAGGCGAAATCGATCAACCCGGGCAGCCAGTCCCAGGCGATCGTTTCGTCGTCCCGGAACGGCGTGGGAATGATGGGGATGATGCCGTCAAGTTCCATGCCGCGGATGACGCTCCTCGTAGACAATGATCAAATACGTGCCGGCGCAAATCAGCAGCCCGCCTGCCACCAGCGCGGGGGTGATCTTCTCATCCAGCGCCGCCTGCGCCAGCAGTACGCCGAACACCGACATCAGATAAATGGACAGCGACGCCTGCATCGCGTCGATCCGGTGCAGCACGCGAAAAAACAGCACCATCGCCAAGCTGACCGACAGCGCGGCAATGCTGAAAATGTTCGCCCAGGCCACCCCGCTGATCTCCTGCAACCGCCGCCAAGCGCCTGGTTCGTAGTAGAGCATGGCCGGCAGCAACACCGGCACGGCGAACCCGAAGCTCGCCACCAGCAGTTGGGCCGGTCCGTACCAGTGCAGCAAGCGCTTGCTGTAGACGTTGTAGAACGCGCTGCCGAAACAGCTCAGCAGGACCAGCGCGTTGCCCACCAGGTAGCGCGTTTCCGCCAGGCGGGCCTCGCGCAGATCGCCGGCCGAAACCAGCAGGACGCCGCCGATAGAAATCGCAAACGCGAGCCAGCGCGTGCCGCGCATCCGCTCCCCCAGCATCGCCGAAGCCAGCAGCGCCATCAGCACCGGCGTGGTGAGGTAGATGACGGAGGCATTGGTGGCGAGCGACCGCTCCACTCCCCAGTTCAGAAACAACTGGGCGACGAGCGAACCCATGACGCCCAGCAACGCCAGCGCCGCCCAGGCCCGGCCGATGCCCGGGCGTCCCCCCGCCGGCCACGTGCGCCGCTCCCGGTGCGCCAGCGGCAGCAGGAACGCGATGGACAGGAGCAAAGAGACCATGGTCACCGTCATCGGACCGGCCTCTGCGGAAGCCCGTTTCGCGGTGGGAAACTGCAACGCCCACAGGAAATTCACCAGCGTGAGCAGCAGCAGGTTGCGCATGGGCCAGGCCGGATCGCCGGAAGACGGTGTGACTCCCCATGGTACAGCAGCCCAGGCGGCCTACAATAAGGCTGATGCCGACTCTGCTGCTCGCCGCGCTTGGCGCCTTCGCGATGGTCCTGTCCGCCGCGGACTTCCCCGCCGCGGAAATCCGCAACCGCGCCATCACCGCGAAAATCTACCTGCCCGATCCGGAGCGCGGTTACTACCGCGGCACGCGCTTCGACTGGTCCGGGAACACGTACAGCCTCCGCACGGAGCGCCACGAGTACTTCGGCCAGTGGTTCACGCGGTACGATCCCAAGCTGCACGACGCGATCATGGGGCCGGTGGAGGAGTTCCGCTTCGCCGAGGGCGGCCTGGGCTACGAAGAAGCCAAACCCGGCGAGACTTTCGTGCGGATTGGCGTGGGCGTTTGCCGGCGTCCCGATGACCAGCCCTACCAGGGATTTCACACCTACGAAATCACGGACCCGGGCCAGTGGACGGTGAAGGCCGGGCGCGACCGCATCCGCTTCACGCACACGCTTTCCGCGCCGAACGGCTACGCGTACCGGTACACGAAAGTGATGCGCCTCGATCGCGATCAGCCGCGCCTGGTGATCGAACATGAGCTCCAGAACACCGGCCGCCGCCGCATTCAGGCGCAGCAGTACAACCACAATTTCTTTGTGATCGATGGCGAGCCCACCGGGCCGGCTACCTGGGTGAAGTTTCCGTTCGATCTGCGCCCGGTACGGCCGTTCACCAACGACCTGGCGGTCATCCGGGGAGGCGAAGTCCACTACCAGCGGGAACTCCAGGAAGGGGAGAGCGTATTCGGCGAATTCTCCGGCCAGGGTCCGTCCGCGGCGGACTACGACATTCGCGTCGAGAACCGCAAGGCGCGCGCCGGCGTCCGGATCACTGGCGACCGCCCGCTGGCGAAGGTGGTCTATTGGTCCATCCGTTCCGTCTTCTCCCCGGAACCTTACATCGATGTGGAGGCCGAGCCTGGCAAGTCGACGCGCTGGACGTACACCTACGACTTCTACGATCTTCCCTGAGCGATTCCGGCTGGCCGCGTCCGGCCTACAGCGCGCGAATGGTTTCGACGAATTGCCGCGTGCGCTGGCGGATCATGACGCTCACTTCGCCGGTCACCAGAAAGTGGAAGCCGCGGGCGCGCCAGAAGGCCGCCTGTTCCGGCATCCCGATCACCATGCCGCACGGCTTGCCCAAAGCCTGCGCACCGCGGTGAATGTGGTCGATGGCCTCGATCACCTCGGGGTGATCCATCTGGCCGTGCCGGCCAAGATTCAGTGACAGGTCGTAAGGACCCACCAGGATCGCGTCCACCCAGTCCCGTGCGCCGAGTTCCGGCAGGTTGGCGAGGCCGCGCGGGCTCTCGATCTGCATCACCACGCAGAGGCTCTCTTCGACCTCGTCCCAGGCGGCGCGATCCAGGCCGCGGTTGGCGAAGATCGCCGGTCCGCCCGGCCCGCGCTTGCCCTTCGGCGGCAGAAACAACCCGTCCTGCACGGCGTCCAATTGCGCGGCCTGCTCGGTCCAGGGCAGAATCAGACCAGCGGGCCCCATATCCACATACCTGCGGATCAGATGGTATACGCTGGCTTCCGGCCGCAGCAGCACCGGCAAGCCGATTAACCGCCCCACCCGGCAGATCTCCTCCACGTCCCGGAGCGACGCGGCGCTGTGTTCCAGGTCAAGGAACACAAAATCCATCCCCTCGGCTTTGAAGATTTCGAGGTAGCCGGGCCAGAAATCGAAACTCATCATGGGCCCGAGCGTGAGTTCTCCGCGGCGGAGGCGGGCTTTCAGTTCGGTGGCGAACACCCGTCCACGGTAGCAAAGCGGCCCGGCGGGCCCGCGGCTCGTCCAATCCCGTGGATGCAACGCCGGCGCGCACGCGAGAGAATGACGGTCGTGCGCATTTGCCGGCGGCAGTGGATGGCGATGAGCCTGGCGACCGCGGCTCGCGCCGGCGAGTCGTTCGCGCCCGGGACCTTTTTCCGGCCGTGAGGGAAGGATTCTATGCTTGGACGAACTTTGCTCGTTCTGGTCTGCGCCGCTGCCCTGAGCGCGCAGGTCGGCAGAGACTGGGGCGTGGAGCGGACCTCTTATCTGGATCCGGCCACGGGCCTGCGGGTGCACGAATTGACCGCGGGTCCGGGCGCAAGCGCGAACCTCTATTACCACTTTTCCAACTTCACCGCGGACAACCGGTACATCATCTTCGGCTCGGACCGGACCGGTTCGCCGCAGATTTACCGCGTGGAGGTGGAGAGCGGCCGCATCGTGCAGTTGACCGCCGAGCCTGGCGTGGCGGCTTATGGCGCCTGCCCGCACCCGAAGGACGCGCGCCGGCTGTTCTACACCCAAGGGGCGGAGGTGTTCGAGATCGACATCGAGTCGTTCGCCAGGCGCCGCGTGGGAGAGTTCCCGCAGCCGATGGTAGGCGGGCTCCACCAGCCTACGCTGAGCCACGATCTCGAGTGGCTGGTGATCAACGGGCAGCGCGACCGCGACACTTGGGAGATAGGCCGCCTGCATCTGAAGACCGGCGAGTACCGCCGCGTGATTCAGCAGGGTTTTCGGATCGGTCACGTCCAGCACAGTCCCACCGATCCGCTGATCTTCTACGGGTGGGAGACCGGCGGCTACGCGCCGCAGCGGAGTTGGGTGGTGCGTCCGGACGGCACGGGCAACCGGCCGTTCTACGCCTCCACGGACCCGAAGAGGTGGAAGACGCCGCTCAAGGAATGGATCACGCACGAGGCTTGGGTGGCGGGCACTGGCGACATGACGATGATCTTCGACCGCCTGGGCGTGTTGCTGGTGCGCAAGGACGGTTCCTGGCAGGTCCTGCGCGAGGGCTGGTACTGGCACGCGGCAGCCACCGCCGACGGCCAACGCCTGGTCCTCGATGACTTCGAAAACCGGCTGTGGCTGATGGAAACCGCGACGGGAAACACCCGGCTGCTGGCTGCCGATTTTCGCGAAAAAGGCAAGATTCACGGCCACCCCTCGTTCGACCGCCTGGGACACTACGTGCTCTTCAATTGCACGCGCAACCAGCGGCAGACCATCGCGGTGATTGACCTGCGGGAGTTGTCCGGCCCCTGAGGCGCTACTGCCCTCCGCGGACCCGCAAGGAGAAAATATCCGGGCGGCGGTAGTGCCCCGCAACGTCCAGGTCGAACCTGGCGCGCGGAATGTCGTCGGGGTCGATGCCCGCGGTGAGCAGCGTTTCGCCTTCCGCCGGACCGGCCACCACGTCCCCCAGCGGCGAAACGATCAGACTGCCTCCCCGGATCAGAATCTCGGAACCGTCGTCGGGCCACGCGGACGGGTAGTCCGCGGGGCAGTCCGCGCGCGTGAGGCGCTGGCAGGCGCTGAGGACAAAGCAACGTCCCTCGTAGGCCACGTGTCGCATGCTCACCTGCCACATCGGGCGGTCGTCGACGGTAGGAGCGCACCACAGTTCGACCCCCTGCTCGTAGAGGTAGGCGCGGTAAGCCGGCAGGTAATTTTCCCAGCAGATGGCCGTTCCGATGCGTCCGGCGGGCGTGTCCGCCACGCCCAGGGTGGAGCCGTCACCCATCCCCCACAGGTAGCGCTCCGCGGCGGTGGGCATCAGCTTGCGATGCAGGCGCAGCGGGGCGCCGGGCCAGAGGGTCAGGGCGCTGCAATACAGGGTGTGCCCCGCCCGCTCGACCACGCCAATCACGATGGTGAGACCGAGTTCGTCCGCCAGTTCCTGGAGCCGTTGGGTCTCCGGACCGGGAACCCTGATGGCGGACGCGGCGTAGCGGCGGAACCACTCCCGGCCTTCGGTGGTCCGGACCCCGACGCGGACGCCGAAGGTCATGCCTTTCGGGTATCCGCCCAGGAGCGCTTCGGGAAACACCACCAGCGCGGCTTGGGCCGCGTGCGCCTTCCGGCAGTACTCTTCCACGCGGCGGAGCGTCGCCGCCGTGTCGAACAGGATCGAACCCACCTGCGCGACCGCCACCGTCATCCGCTTTTCGGGCATCGTACTTCCCGCCGTCAGCATTGCCGCCTAAGCTCCGGCCAGGGTCAGCGCGAGCTTGCCGCTCGGCTCCACCCGGACCGGAGGATCGAAGCGCACCAGCGCCTCGCCGTCCCGCGTCTCCACGCGCGCGCCGGGCACGCCCCGCGCCCGCAGGTGGGCCCCCGCCGCCGGAACGCCCAACTCGGCCAACTCCAGCACGCCTCCCTGGACCGCCAGTTCCACGCTCATCTGCGGCGGGCTCTGCTGCTGCGTGTAAACTCCCCAGGCTTGTCCGGTGGAAAACAGCGCGCGAAACACGGGACCGGGCACCCGCGGCCGGAAGCGCAACATGCGAGCCGGCGCCGACCAGGCGAAACCCGACAGCGCGGTCAGCAGCGACCAGCTCGACATCGCCCGTGCGTAATGGTGGCCGCATTCGACCTCGTTCCAGGGATTGCGCCGCACTCCGTTGTACCGGTCGCGGGCCGCCTCGACGATCGCCAGTCCCTCTTTCACCAGGCCCTCGTACATCAGGTGCGCGGCCACCTGGTATTCGATCCCGGTCCAGACTTCATCCGAATACGGGAAGGGAATCGCCGGACGTCCCCCGCGCGGCCAACTGCACAGCAGCAGTCCTTTTTCGTCATTCAGGGCGTAGAGCCGCTGGGTGTTGGGGAAGTCGGTGAAGTCCTGCCGGAAGTTGTAGCGGAAGATGGACGCCAGCGCGGTGCGGACGTGCTCGGCGGGCAGCAGTTTGCCCAGGCCCACTACTTCGGCGAACCACTGGCCGAGCAACTGGTCGGACAGGCAGCCGTCGCCGTACTGATACTTAGCAGCCTTCTCGACCCGCAAGTCGGTGCGCTGCGGATAGAACTCGCCGTTCCACAGCGTCTCGTCCAGCCGGCGCGCGCCAGCCTCGCGCAATTCGCGATACCGCCGGGCGGTTTCGGTTTCGCCCAGGTGCGCGGCCATGCGCTCGGCGGCGGCCAGCGCGCCTAGATACAACGTGCCCATCATGCTGTTGGGACCATAGAACTCGATGTCGTAGGTGTTGTGCTGCTCGCCCTCCATCACCCCGTCGCGGTCGGCGTCCCACTTCACCCACGCGAATTCGAGCGCCCGCTTCACCTCGGGCCACAGCCGTCGCAGCCAGGCGTCGTCCGCCCCCAGCATCCATTCCCGGTACACCTTCATCACGCAGCCCATTTGCCCGTCGGCGGCGGGGAAATTCTGGTTGCCGCCCGGCCGCAAAGGCACCGGCGTGCGAAAGCTCATGCTGCCGTCCGGCCGCATGTTGGTGAGGAAATCGATCTCGCGCATGCTGCGTTCCAGGTCCGGATACAGGAACGCCACGGACTGCTCGTAGTTGTAGACATGCGTGCAGTTCATCGGGCAGCAGCCGGAGTTGTCGTTGCAGCCCTCGAACGCCAGCGTCTGCTTGCCTTCCAGCACCATCACCGTATTGGTGCGGGCGATGGAAGCCTGGCTGGAAACGGCGTCGATGACTGCCGCCGGCAAGGTGGACGACCATAACGCGTCGCGGTAAGCGCGGGACCGCTGGCGCAGACTCTCCAGATTCTCCAGCACGTACGCCGCGGGCTCCCAGGCCGACTGCCAGCGGCGGCCGTATTCGTTGTGCAGGACCTTACCGTGATGCTCCGGCTCCCGCGTCCAGTAGTTCTCGAGGTTGGGGAAATGCCAGGCGAGCACGAAGATGGTTTCTTTGGTCTCGCCAGGCGCAAGAGAAAAGTGCGCGGCCAGCGTGGCGTACTCGGTGGCGCCCTCTTCGGACTCGGGCGCGGGCGCGCCAGGGAAGCGGCCTCCCCCGGCGAACTCGTCCCACCATTTTTGAAACTCGTCCCACCATGCGCCGTGCTCCCAGGCGAGACGGTAAGAGAGATCGCCCGGGCGGGTCAGCAAGGCCATGGAGCCGAAGCGCGGCGACCCGGCGGGATACTTGGCCGAGTCCAGGAACAGGCCGGCGGCGTTCCCCTCGGCGCGATACGAGTTACGGTTCCGGCCGAAGAACTTCTCCTGGCGGCCGCGCAGTTTGGTCACGCCATCGTAGCCCACCGGATTCATGAGACTGAAGGCGATGGTGGCGTCGAGCCGCGACGGCGCGCGAGAGGCGACCGCATAGCGGAGCACGGCGACGGGCAGGCTGGAGTCGTCCGTCGCCAGGGGGATCATCGGATTGAACGCTTCCAGGCTCACGTCGGCCGGCACGCTGGCATCGCGGAAGCGCACATGCGCGAACGGGTAGGCGCCGGTGAAGACCGCTTCGCGGAAGCGCGGCAGGCCCAGGGCGGCCTCGCGCGGCACGCCGTGACCGCCCGGATACGGAGGCAGCATCTGGCGTTCGAGCACACGCACCCGCGGACGCTTCAGGCCGCCGCCGCTCAAACGCAGCGCCGCGAAGGTGAACGGCAGCACGCCGCCCTTATGCGGGCGATTGAAGATCTCCCAATCGCGAAATTGCCCGTACCCGCCGAGCGAGACCGTGCCGGTGCCCAGCCCGCCCAAAGGGAACGCGACCTCCCGCAATGCTTCTCCGGTGAAGCGTCGGCCGTATTCCCCGCGGCCAGCCGGCGCCGGCGCGGCGGTTCCCGATGCCGCCGCACCCGCCAAAGCCGCTCCCGTGACGAATCCTCGCCTGGTCAGTTTCATCCTGTCCCTCCGGGGTCTGATTGTAGATCGCGCCGGCGCGGATGTCACCCCCTCATCGCCAGTTCGGGAAAAGGCTGGCGCGCAGGTCGCGCAGATCGGCGATCAGGTCCGGAACCCGCCGCCGCCGCCACAACAACATCTCCAGCAGGCGCTCGAAGGGCTCTTCGTCGCCGGCGATCCACGCCGGGGGAATGCGCCGCCACACGCGATCCAGCAACTCCTCCGGAAAATGCACCACGCGGTCGAGCCACGGCTGGAAGTCCTCCAGCGAACGCACGGACTCGTACACTTGCTTGCGCAGGTAGAGGCCTTGCAGCGGCGCGTCCACATACTCCCAGTGCGGACCGTTAAAGGCAAACCCATGGTCGATCATCACGGAAACGAAGCCCAGCTTGCGGGGGTGAACCGGCTCGTCGCGATTCCACTCGCGCAAACGGGCGCGGAAGAAAATCGCCTGGCGCGCATCGGCGTTCCCCACCCATTTGTCGAAGACGAGCGCTCCCAGGAAATCGGTGAGGTTGGCCACTTTCGGCAACAGCGTGTCGGGCAGGAAATCGTAGACCGCCATCGTCGCGGGATCGCCGGGATAACGCGAGCCGAAGTGCCAGCCTTCCTCGGGCGGCTGGCGCCGTGACCCCAGTTCAACCGCCATTTCCGGGTGTTCCCGCCAGATCTCCCGCGGCAGTTCAATGAACTCCCAGGCGGGCGTGGGCAAAGCGAGCGCCTCCAGCAGCATCGAACCCACGGCCTCGTTCACGACGATCCGCCGGTGCTGGGCGTTATTCAGGAATTTGACCACATAGCAGTGCCCGTCGTCGGCTTCCACCAGATGCGCCTGCGCGCCGCCGCGCATCCTGCGGAGGTGCCGGATCGCCTTGATCGGCATGGGAATGAAGTAATCTAGAGTTTTAGCACACTGGCCCGTTGGTTCCCGGGCCGAGCCCAAACCTATTCGCGAGGAGTATGCCGAAGATGGCGGACGAAACGTCCCAGACCGACACGCCTCCGGCCGGCCGCAGCCGGGACGAGATTGCCCTCGAACTGATGAAGTTCATTGCGGTCACTACGGGGTATGGCAGGGGGACCGCCGCCGCCGGTTTCTCGGGGAAGCCGGGACGCAGCCCGGAAGAATACGCCGACGCGCTGCTCGAATTGTTCGAGCGTTGCCGCGGCGTGGTGAAGAGGAGCTAAACGAAAGAACGGGCGGCGCTGTCCTTGGGGAAACCGCCCGTTCTGGACAGTTCAGCAGAAAGAGGCCTACTTCTTTTTGGCGGCCTTTTTCGCTGGAGCCTTCTTGGCCGCAGCCTTTTTGGCCGAGGCCTTCTTGGCCGGGGCCTTCGTTACGGCCTTTTTGACAGCCTTTTTGGCCGGGGCCTTCTTGGCGGGAGCTTTCTTGGCTGCCTTGGCAGGGGGGGCTTTCTTCGTTGCTTTCTTCACCGTAGTTTTCTTCGCACCTTTCGCTTTGGTTTTGGCCGGCGCTTTCTTGGCCGCCTTGGGGGCGGCCTTCTTCACCGGGGCCTTTTTCACGGCCTTTTTCGCCGGGGCTGGGCGAGCCGCCTTCCTTGCCTTCACGGCGGGCTTGGCGGGCGGTTCAGCCACGGGAGCTTCGGCGGGAACGGCCGCGGGTTCCGGGACGGTTTCCACCGCAGGCGCAAGCTCTTCTTCCACGACAGGAGGCGCTACCGGCGCCGGCAGGTCGGATTCTTCTTCCATCTCTTCTTCGTCGCCGCCGGCGTCGTACTCGTCCAGACTCGCACCTTCAGGGTCGTCGTCGAAATCACGATAGTCGTCCAGCTCGTCATCATTCGGACCGAGCGTCAAGCTATAAAACATTTCTCGTGCCTCCTGTAGTACACACGAAAGCTTCTCCCATAGAATATACCTTTTTCGCGCGGAGGCAAGGGGTATGCGATCAATGGCCGGATCCACCCGGATGCCGGGCCAACAATGAGCATACGCGGGGGGTGGCTCTTAGATGCCGCCTGGCGGCGGATCCTCAGGTCTGGGGCAGACGCCGGGAAGCGGTCTGCAATCCCGGAGCGCGCCGGGCCGGCCGCGGAGGAGACGGGGAGCGCGACACCGCCGGGCGGGTCTTGTGGCTGCCGGTCTGCCGCCGCGCTCGGGCGTTGGCCGCCGGGGCCGCGGGCAGCGCCTTGGGAATGAACAGCAAGTCGCCGACCGTAGGTTCGGCCGCCTCCAGGTCGTTGACTTGGAGGATCGACGCGGGGGCTTCTCCATACTGCCGTCCGATGGTCGCCAGGGTGTCGCCGGCGCCGACCCGGTGGACGCGCCAGGACGCGCGCCGTTCCGCCGGGATGGTGCGCAGCATGGTGGCCACCAGATCGCCCCTGGTCTTCGGCACCCGCAGGGCATAGCCGGCGGGAGCGATGTTGCGCAACAACGCCGGATTTAACGCCTGGATTTCCGCAACGGTGCTTTCCGCCAGGTCGGAGACGAGCGCGAGGTGAGTGGGAGAATCCACCTCCACGACGTCGTAGTCCACGGGGGCCTCGGGCGTCACTCCTTCCAGTCCGTACTCCCTCGCGTTCTTGGTCATGATCGTCATCGCCAGGATGATCGGCACGTAGTTGGAGGTCTCGAGCGGCAGCAGGCGGCGCGCGCGCAGTTCCCAGAAATCGGCATAACCGGATCGCTCCACCGCCCGCTCCACCGCGCCCGGCCCGCAGTTATAGGCCGCGATCGCCAGGTACCAATCCCCGAACTGCTCATACAAATCGCGCAGGTGCCGGGCGGCGGCGCGGGTCGCCTTCTCCGGGTCGAAACGATCATCTTTCCACGGCGTTTGTTCGAGACCGTATTCGCGGCCGCGAAACGCCATGAACTGCCACATGCCGGAGGCCTTCATGCGCGACACTGCCCGGGGGTAGAAACCCGATTCGGCTTGCGCCAGGTGAATCAGTTCCTGGGGAATGCCCTCTTCGGCGAGGATGCGCTGGATCATAGGCCGGTAGCGTCCCGCCCGCTGGAGGCCGTGGATCATGGTCCGGCGGCCTCGTCCCGAAAAGTAATGGATGAAGCCCAGCACCGAATCGTTCATGGTCAGCGGCAACTGCGACACGGTCGCCTGCAGCTCGGCCTTTACTTTGCTCTTCAGCTTGGGATCTACGGGGAAGGTGAGCTCGAGGATATCTTCCAGGGGCGATTTATCAAAACCTGGGTCATCCAAAGGAAGGCCCGCGTCCAGGCTGGTCACGTCCAGCCGGTAAATCGCGTCCACGGCTTCCTCGAACCTTGCGTACAAGGCCTGGTTCTTCTTCGCGCGGGCCAGAGCTTGCATGTACAGGTCGACGGAACGGTCGAACTGAAAGCGCGCCTCGGTGACATTGCCGAGGTATTGCAGACGCTTTCCCGTCTGAAACGCCTCATCGGCGCGGGCGGCCAGTAGATCCGCTCCGGACAGGTTGGCCCCCATGCGAGCCTCGCCCACCATGAACTTCGGCATGTCGCCACGCAGGTAAGCATTGCCGCTGATCTGCGGGGGCTCCAGGCTCACGCCCAAGGGCCTCACCCGCGGGCCGGCCGAATAGCTTTGAGCCAGGAGGGAAGAACTCAGAATCCCCAGGAAGGTCGCCGCACAGCCAAGTTGCACAGCAAAGTACCGTTTTCGAAAGAACATTCCGTATCCTCGAAACTGCCTTGCGTCCCTGGCTGGCGCGCCAGGAGGTTCATTGGTTTGTAAGAACTCAACATCATACATGCTTGCGCGGAGGCAGCGCAACCCCGAATTTCCATTCTTTGGAGTTCCGCGGCGGCGAGTTTTCAGATTCTGGAAGAGTGTTCCCGGGCCGGGAGGATGCGACCGTCGGCGGAGAGACGGAGGGAGAGCCCCCGCCAATGAACCGTGTCTCCGAACAAGCCGGCCAGCCAGACGGCGGCGCCCCACAGGTCGCGGAGGGGAATGGCCCAAGCCTGACGCCAGACGGCGCGATCCTTGAGCACCAGCCCGCCAATGAAGAGGCCGGACGCCAGGCGAGCGGCCAGGCACGCTGCGCCCAGGGCCGGGAAGCCCGCCAGTCCCGCCAGCACCGCCCAGCATGTTCCCTGGGTGATCGCGTAGCCGTAATATCCCGCCCTGCGCGTCATGCGGATCGTCCGGGACCAGCGCACCGCGTGGCGCCAGACCTCCCCCCACGTGGATCCTGCCAGATGGGTTTCCACCACGGTGTGCGACAGATGCACGCGCAGCCCCAGTTCGTTCACCATGCGGCCCAGGTGGAAGTCATCGGCCAGGTACTCGCGTAAGCGCTCAAATCCGCCCAGACGCTCGAGGTCGGCCGCGCGCACGACCATCGTGGAACCCAAGGCGAAACCGGACAGTCCGGACAACTCCGCCACCAGGACGCTGGGCGCGAACTCCGTCGAGACGCCCAACGCCTCCCAGCGCGCCGGGGTCGTCTCCGCCGAAGCACGGTAGAGGCAGGTCACCAGTCCCACCGCGGGATCCGCCAGCGGACCGGCGACTTGGCGCAGATACCCGGGGGGCGCGGCCATGTCGCTGTCGCTGATCAGCAGCAGCGGGTGGCGCGCCGCGCGCGCCAGGTCGATCAACACGCCGACCTTGCCGTTCGGCGCGGCCGTACGAGAGGCGACGATCTCGATCGTCCTTTGCGGGAACTCACGTTGCAACTGCCGGATGTCCGCCAGGGCCGGGTCGGCCGGGTCCGAGACGCCGAACAGGAGTTCCCAAGCAGGGTAGTCCTGGCAGGCGTAGGAGCGAATCGCCTCGAGGAACCGCGGATCGCGGCCCCGCACGGGCTTCAGAATCGAAATGGGGGGCTGAAAATCGGCCCGGGCTTCGCTCTGCCGGCGTCCCCAGCGGCGGACGCCGGCCGCCAAAGCCAGCAGGAAGTACCCCGTGGCGCCCAGCGCCGGCAGCGCCAGTAGAACGCTCACAACGTCAGCAATCCCACGCCGGCTGCCACCATCAGTGCGCCGGCCCAGCGCGTGGCGTTGACCCGCTCCCTGAGGAGGTACTTGGCCAGGATGGTCTCCAGGGCAAAACTGGCGGCGGTGGCGGGCGCCGCGAAGCTCAAATCGGCAATGGCGACCAGCCGGAGAAACGCGAAGAAGGAAATCGCCGCCGCGGCGACCGAACCAATAATGTAGCGGTTGCGCGCCAGCGCCGCCAGCGCCCGCCCGACGGCCGAGGGGCGGAAATCGTGAATCTCGCCGTGCCGCCGCATGCCCATCGCGCGCAGCACCTCACTGGCCGTGGTGGTCAGCACCACGATCGTCACGAGCAGCCATTTCATGGCGCGCCTCTTTCGCGAACCGGGGCGGTGGACGGCGGGGTGCGGCCCACCAGCATGACGCCCGCCATGATCAAGGCGATCCCCAGCCATCGGGGACCCGAAACCGTCTCGCCCAGGAACAACTTGCCCGCCAGTGCCGTCAGCACGTAGCCGATCGAGGTGACCGGCAGGACATAGCTAAGGTCTGTGAAGCTCAGCAGGGCCATGTGGGACAACATCCACAAACTCAGCAGCGACACTCCCAGAAAGACGCCGGGATGCAGCATGGCCAAGATGTAGTCCAGCGGCGCGCGGGGTTCGCCAACCTGGTGCATTCCCCAAGCCAGCCAATAATTTCCCAGCACATTGCTGAGCACGACGACGGCGGTCACCGCCACGGTTTTCGGGCGCAGACCTGGTGGAGAGGCGGGAGCGGACACGGCTAGTCGCCGGCCGACGCGGTGGCCGCGGCGCGCTGCTCGGCGACAAATTTCTTCCGCTTGTGCCGCAGCGCCAGGTATTCGCGCGCCTCTTTGGCCAGGCGCTTGCGCTCTTTACTGTCGAAGATCGCCTTGCGCACCACCCGCCATACCACGCGAGGCCGGAAATAGTACTCTCCGTAAAAGCGCTCCACCCAGTCCACCAATTCGGCGCGATCCAGGCCCGGATACACCACGTTGGGCAACTGGTGGCCCTTCTCGTCCGTCATTGAGTCGATGGTGATGAGGCCGTTGTTGTCCGCGTAGTCGTAAAACTCGGTGCCCGGATACGGATGCGCGATGGAAACCTGGATCGTCTCCGTGTCCAATTCCTTGGCGAAGTCGATCGTACGGCGGATCGATTCCCGGGTTTCGCCGGGCAGGCCCACAATAAAATCCCCGTGTACGGTCAGGCCGAGTTTGTGGGCGTTGGCCGTGAACCGCCGCGCCATGTCGAGAGTGGCGCCTTTCTTGATGTTCTTGAGAATCTGGGCGTCGCCCGATTCGTAGCCGACGATCATCAGCCGGCACCCCGCTTCTTTCATCGCCTTCAATGTGTCGTAGTCGGTGGTGACGCGCGAGGTGCACGACCAGGTGAAGTTCAGCGGTCCCAGCTTCTCGCACAGTTCAATCGTGCGTTTCTTCTGGTAGTTGAACGTGTCGTCGTCGAAGAAGATCTCGCGGACGTTCGGGAACGCCTCCCGCGCCCATTTCACCTCGGCGGCCACATCGCCGGCCGATCGCAGTCTCCAGCGGTGGCCGGAGTGGGTCTGGGGCCACAGGCAGAAGGTGCATTGCGCCGGGCATCCGCGCGAGGTGTACAGCGAAAGGAAGGGGTTCCGCAGGAACGGTACGTTGTACCGGGTGATGTCGAGGTCGCGTTTGTAGACCTTGGTGACCCAGGGCAGGGCGTCCAGATCTTCGATGTAGCCGCCCTCGGGATTGTGTTGAAATCCACCGTTCCGGCGGAAACTCGCCCCCGGAATCTCTGCGAGCGCCTTCCCGTTGGCGAAATCGACAATCTGATAGTCGAACTCGCGGCGAACCACAAAGTCGATGGCCTTACTGGCCGTCAGCGCCTTTTCCGGCTCGGTGGTCACGGGAGGCCCGACAAAGCACACCTTCAACTTCGGGTTCGAGTCCTTCATCATCTCCGCCATTTGCACGTCGACGTGAAAGCCCGGGGTCGAGGTGAACAGGACCAGCAACTCGAAATCCCTGGCCATCTCCACCGTTTGTTCGATCGAAATGCGGTGCGGTGGAGCGTCCACGACCTTGCTGTCCGGCAGCATGCCCGCCGGATAGCAAAGCCAAACCGGATACCAGTAGGATTCGATCTCCCGGGAAGCCGGCCAGCGCGAACTGGCGCCGCCATCAAACCCTTCGAAGGAGGGCGGGTTCAGGAACAGGGTGCGCATGGCGTGTCTCTATCGAGCGTAGCGAATCGAGCCGGGGAAAAACAAATTCCGGGCGTCGAATGGAATCTTTCCGAGGCCGAATCGCGGCGGCCTATTGCGACTGGCTGACCAGAGCATCCGCCGGCAGGTCCGAGGCGGGGGGCGCGGGGAGGTGGTAGGCGATGGTCAGAATCGCTTTACCAGCCACCCGCGTATCCACTTCGCTCTGGAGCCGGTCCGGCACGGCCAGATCGCCCTCAATGCGGTAGTCGCGCACGAAGTCGATCCGTTTCAGGAAGATCGAGGGAGTCTTCACCAGGCGGCCCGCCTCCCGCAACGGCAGGAAGGTTTCCGAATCCACCCACAGCTCGCCCCGGTACAACCCGGCCCGCTTCCGGTGCGGCTTCACTTCGAACAGATGCGCCAAGCGGCCATGCAACTCCCTGGAACCCTTGTACTTAAACTTGTAGTTCGCCGGGGTGATAGCCACCGACTCTCCGTCATGCTGGCTGACTTCGGCTTCCGCCGCCATGTAGCGGGCGATCACCTGGTTGCGAATGGTTTTGTCCCCGTCGAACCGGATGGCGTCGTAGGTGATCCTGCCCAGCGAGGCGATCTTGCGGATCGCAAACAAATGTCCTTTTTTCTTTAACTTGGGGAGTTCTGCTTCGATCTCGACCTCCATTGCCATGCCTTGGAGGCGCTCCTTTTGCCCTTGCGCGGCCGCTACATATTGATCCACGAGGGTGCGCGGCTGCTCCAGGGCGGGGCCATCCGCTATCAGAGGGAGGACGATAAGAAACAGCGTCAAAGAGCGGAGTGGCATCGCGGGCAGTGGAGCTTTCGAATGAACGTTCAAACCCTGTCCGTCAGGGACGGCTACCATTGCAGACTCGTTTCAGTGTAGCAGAGATACAAATTGTCCACTACCCGGCGCCGTCCGGTCCGGCTGGTATAGTGAGGGTATCTCGATTGTGCAAGATTCCCTGATCATCCGCGGCGCGCGGGTGCATAACCTGAAAAACATCGATCTGGAGATCCCGCACAACCAGTTCACCGTCATCACCGGCGTCTCGGGGTCGGGCAAATCGTCGCTGGCGTTCGAAACGATCTACGCCGAGGGCCAGCGCCGTTATGTGGAATCGTTGTCCGCGTACGCGCGGCAGTTCCTCGAGCGCATGGAGAAGCCGGACGTCGAACAGATCGACGGCATCGCGCCCGCCATCGCCATTCGCCAGAAGAACACCACCCGCAACCCCCGGTCCACCGTGGCGACGTCCACCGAGTGCTACGACTTCCTGCGGCTGTTGTTCGCACGGGCCGGGGAAACCTGGTGTCCGCGCTGCAACATCCGGGTGGAAAAGGACACGGTCGACCAGGTAGCCGCCCGGTTGCTTGCCGAAGACATGGGCAGCCGCTGGTATGCGCTCTTCCCGGTCATGCGGGAAGGTCCGGTGGCGCACACCGAGGAAACGCTGAAATACCGGCTAAACGAACTGCGGTCGATGGGCTTCACCCGGCTTTACCAGAACGGCAGCACGTTCGAGTTTTCCACTCCCGAATCCCTGCTGGACATCGACTTCCGGCAGCCGGTGTTCGTGCTGGCCGATCGGGTTGCCCTGGGTCCTGACCTGCACTCACGGATCGTCGATACGGTGGAAACCTGTTATCGCGAAGGCGGGGAGGCGATCTTCGAACGCGTCGGCGACGGCTTCCGCCTGCGCTTTAGCGAGCAATTCGCCTGCAAGCAGTGCGGTCTGGCTTTCCAGGAACCGGAACCACGCCTGTTCAGCTTCAATTCCCCGTTCGGGGCGTGTCCCCGCTGCCAGGGTTTTGGCAACACCATCGACTACGATCTGGACCGGATCGTTCCCGACCGGACTCTTTCTCTGGCCGAGGGCGCGGTCCGCCCGTGGCGTAAGCCGGAGTTCAAGCATTGGCTGGGCCATCTCCGGCAGGCCGCGGGCGGCCGGGTCCGCCTGGACGTTCCGTACGCGGAACTCACCCCTGCGGAAAAGCAATTCGTCTACGAGGGCGACGGCAAGCACTTCGCCGGCATCCGCGGCTTCTTCGAAGCGCTGGAAAAGAAAAAATACAAGCTGCATGTGCGGGTCTTCCTCAGCCGGTACCGGGGGTACACAGAGTGTCCGGCGTGCCAAGGGGCGCGCCTGCGCGCCGAGGCGCTGAACGTGCGCCTGGCCGGCCGGACGATCCGCGACGTCACCGCGATGAACATCGGCGAGGCCCGGCGGTTCTTTACCGAACTCACGCTCCCGCCCGAGCAGGCGGCGATCGCGGGCAAGATCCTCGTCGAGATTCAACAGCGGCTGAAGTTTCTGGACGAAGTCGGCCTCGATTACCTAACGCTCAACCGCCTGTCTTCCACGCTGTCCGGCGGCGAGGCCCAGCGCATTCAACTGGCCACCTGTCTCGGTTCGCGCCTGGTGGGCGCCTGCTACGTGCTGGATGAACCCTCCATCGGGCTGCACAGCCGCGACACGGCGCGGCTGGTGAACATCCTGCACGAACTCCGCAACCTGGGCAATACGATCCTGGTAGTCGAGCACGATCCCGAGGTGATGCGCGCCGCGGATTACCTGGTCGATCTGGGTCCCGGCGCGGGCGAACACGGCGGTCGCGTCGTCTTTGCCGGTCCGTTCCGCGGCCTGGAAACCGACGGCGTGCACTCGCTTACCGCGCGATACCTGCGCGGAGAACTGCAGACCACTCCCCCGGTCCAGCGCCGGCCTCGCAAGGCCAAGCACGAGCTGCGGTTCTTAGGGTGCACGCGGCACAATCTCCGCAACCTGGATGTCACGATCCCCCTCGGGGTCATGACGGTGGTGACCGGCGTCTCCGGGTCCGGCAAATCGACGCTGGTGCACGAGGTGATCTTCCAGTCGCTGCGCAGATTGATCGGCAATGAGGAAGACGCCGCCGTCTCCGGAACGGAAAACGGGGAGGACGCCGCCGAGGATTCCCGCCTGAACTGCCGGAGCGTGGAAGGCGCGGGCCTGCTGGACGACGTCGTGATGATTGACCAGTCCCCGATTGGCCGTACGCCCCGTTCGAACCCGATTTCCTACATCGGGGGGTTCGACCTGGTCCGGCAGTTGTTCGCCGCCACTCCCGAGGCGGAGAAACGCGGTTACACGGCGGGACATTTCTCGTTCAACGTCGCGGGCGGGCGCTGCGAGACCTGCCAGGGCGACGGCGTGGTGAAAGTGGAGATGCAGTTCCTGGCGGACGTGGAACTAGTCTGCGAGGACTGCAAGGGCACGCGGTTCAAATCCAGCGTGCTCGAGATCGCCTATCGCGGCAAGAACATCCACGAAGTGCTCCAGATGACCGTCAGCGAGGCGCTGGAATTCTTCGCCGATCAGAAACGTCTCGTCGCCAAGCTCCGGATGATGGCGGATGTAGGTCTTGGGTACCTGCGGTTGGGCCAGTCCGCCACGACGCTCAGCGGCGGCGAGGCGCAGCGGGTGAAACTGGCCGGGTACCTGTCGCAGGGCTCCGGTTCGCGCACCTTATATCTTTGTGACGAACCGACCACCGGTTTGCATTTCGACGATATCGCCCGGCTGCTGGCGGCCTTCCAGCGGTTACTTGAACAGGGCGCCAGCCTGCTGATCATTGAACACAATCTCGAGGTGATCGCCGCCGCCGACTGGATCATCGACCTCGGCCCGGAGGGCGGTGCGGGAGGGGGGCGCATCGTCGCCGAGGGAACGCCCGAGCAGGTGGCGGCGGTTCCGGCTTCCCACACGGGGCGGTTTTTGCACGAGCGGCTCGCCGCGGGGGCCCGGCGCGCCCGGGCGGGAAACCGGAAATCCGCCCGCCGGAGCCCCGCTTAGAGCCTAGGAAGGACCGCTCAGCGGTAGGGAGGCGCCACTCACCGGATAGGTCAACCGCAGGCGCCCACCCTTTGGGTAGGCTAAAGGTATTCCGCTGCGTGACGGGGATTGCGCGCGGGCCGGTCTCACTTATGGATACCGGACGGCTCATGCCGGACCCATTGCTGATCAACACGCTGGGCCACGCGATTGGCGTGGTGCTGTTCGGGGTCTTCCTGATCCTGGCTGCGGGGCTGCGGCGGAGCGGCGGGTCGCGCCGCTCGCCGCTCTCCCTGCTGGCCGCAACGCTGGCCTTGACATGGAACCTGGCGTCGCTGCTGATCCTGAGTCTGCGCGACCTGCGGGGGCCGATGCCGGGGATCGCCTTTCTCGGTTTCTCCGCGCTGAGCCTGCTGCCGGCCGTTCTGCTGCACCTGGCCTTGTCGGGACGCATGCGCCCCCTGCTGGCGGGCGGCTATGCGTTGAGCGCCACGGCCATCGGGTTTCACATCGCCGAATGGTTTGCCGCCGCCGAGGAACTGCACCGTCGCGGGCTGGAGATGATCACCTTCGGTTTTGGCCTGATCACCCTATTGGCTACGGCGGTCCTGTGGCGTTCGCGAGACGGCCGCCGCCGGAAGACTGTGTCGCGCGTGCTGGGTACGATGTCGCTCTGCTTGTTCGCGATGTCGTTTGTGCACCTGGCCGGTCCGCACGAGCGGCTCGTCTGGTCGGCGGAACTGGCCTTTCACCACGCCGGCATTCCTCTCGCTCTGCTCGTGCTGTTGCAGGACTACCGTTTTGTGCTCCTCGATGCGTTTCTGCGCGTGGCGGCGAATGTGATGCTGGCGGCGTTGTTCGTCGGTTTCGCGCTGGCGGTCTTCCCGCCCGTCGCCGCGGGCGCCAGTGAGGCGCTGCGTCAAACCTTGCTGGCGCTCGGCGGGTGCGGGCTGCTGATCGGCTACGCGCTGGCTCGCGGCTGGATCCAGCGCGTGCTCGGTCGCCTCGTGTTTCGCCGCCCGGAGGTCGAGCCTTCCATTCGGGAGCTGCGCAAACTATCCCAGGGGGAAAGCAGCGAGGAGGAATACCAGCAACGCGCCATCCAGCGGCTGGCCGAGTGGATGGATTGCCGGGTACTGCGCGTCACCAGCGGAGAACTCCCGCCCGGAGAGGACTTACTGCGCCCCGTCCTGCTGCCGGCTGGCCGCCCGCCGGCTTGGGCGGAAGCTAATCCCGAGGCGGAACTCGTCCTGCCCCTGCGCTTGTCCAGCCAGGAGCAGCGCTTGGTCTTTTTTTCCGGGCGAAGCGGCGGACGGCGCTTCCTCAGCGAGGACCTCGACCTGCTCTCCCAACTGTCCGCCGTCATCGTTGAAGAGGCGGCCAGGCTCCGGCGGGCGGAACTCGACCGCCTGGTCTCGCAAGCCGAACTGCGCGCTCTCCAGGCCCAGATCAATCCGCATTTTCTGTTCAACGCGTTCAACACGCTGTACGGCGCCATCCCGCGCGAAGCCTCCGCCGCCCGCCGGATGGTGCTGAATCTAGCCGAGATCTTCCGCTACTTTCTGCGGAATGACCGCGCCCTGATCCCCCTCGAGGAGGAACTGCGCATCGTCGAATCGTACCTGGAGATTGAGCGCCTCCGTTTAGGATCCCGGCTGCAAGCGGAGTTGTCGGTGGAGCCCGGGCTAGGCCAATATCCCTTGCCGGTGCTTTCTCTCCAGCCGCTGGTGGAAAACGCGATCAAGCACGGCATCGCCCCGCGGGAACGCGGCGGGTGGGTCAAGGTGACGATCCAGCGCTGCGCAGGGGGCGTGGAGGTCCGGGTGAGCGATTCCGGCGCAGGCTTGGCGGCCTCGCGGGACGGGGAAACGCCATCCTCGGGAGTCGGCTTGGCCAATGTCTCCCAGCGGCTGAAACTCTGCTACGGCCCCGCGGCGGAGATCAAAATCGAGCGGACCGGGGAGGGCACCGCCGTGCACTTCTGCGTACCGGCCCCGCGTGCGTCCGGCCACGAGGCAGCATGCGCGTCGTGATCGTGGACGACGAGCCGATCGCCCGCCAGGTGCTGCGGGAACTGCTCGAGGATGTTCCGGGCGTGCAAGTGGCAGGAGAAGCCGCTTCCGGCACGGAGGCGCTCGATTGCCTCGAGAAGCTAGACCCGGACGTGCTTCTGGTCGACCAGCAAATGCCGGGCCTTAGCGGACTCAGTCTCGCGCGTGCCCTGCGCGGCGGCGGCCGTCCGCTGCTGATCTTCGTGACCGCTTACCAGGAACACGCCGTCGACGCCTTTGAAGTCGGCGCGGTGGATTACCTGCTCAAGCCCGTCCGCCAGGAACGCCTCGCCATGGCGCTGCGGCGAGCCGGCGCGCAACTGGCGCAAAGGAGAGAATCGCGCCCGCTCGCCCCGCCAGGACGCCAAAGGATCGTCGGCAGGCTGCGCTCCGACCTTTACATGCTCGACGCCGAGGAGGTCATTGCCTTTCAGGCGGAGGGGGAGGTGGTGCAAATCATCACGGCGGATAAGCGTTTCTATTCGCCTTACACGTTGCGCGCGCTGGAAACGCGGCTGCCCCGCCCCCAGTTCCGCCGCGTCCACCGCAAGACCATCATCAACACGAATCACATCCGCAAGATTTCTCCCCTCAGCAGCAAACGCTGGCTGGTGACCATGTCAAACGGTCTGGAAGCGATTGTAAGCAAGCGCCTGGCTGGCGTCATTCGCGAAGAAACCCGCTGGTGACCAGCCCGCGCGGAGCGGGCGCGCCGCGCTTCCGTTCACCGGCGAACCGGGTCCGCTCGCGGCCGTTTCAGGTCCTCCCAGCGAAAAATTCTGGGTGCGACGCCACGCCCGACATTATTCTGCGAAGTGTTCGAGAGTAACCGAATGCCCTTTGTTTTCCTTGGTTTCCTGCTGTTCTCCTCCTTGTTCGTGGCTCAACTTCCCGCCGCTTTGAGCACCCTGTCCGGACGGGTGGTCGACCCGGCCGGACTGGCCGTTCAAGGCGCGCAGGTCAGCGTTACCCACGAGGACTCGCGCCTCGTCCGGCAGCAACTCACCTCGCCGGAAGGACAGTACGTGTTCGCCGAGATGCCCCCGGGGCGCTACCGCGTCGAAGTCAGCGCGGAGGGATTCCGTACCGCGGTCCGCAGTTCCGTATTTCTGCATGTGGCGGGCCGCGTCGTGGAAGATTTCACCCTCGCCCTCGGCGAACGGAGCGAGCGCGTGGAAGTCGCCGGGCAGGCTTCGCTCATCGAGCGCGACTCCGCCGTAGTGGAAACGCTGGTGGAACGCCAGTTCGTGCAGAACCTGCCGCTCAACGGACGCAGTTTCCAATCCTTGCTGGAGCTGACGCCGGGCGTCGTGATCGCGCGGGCGACCATCTCCAACCCCGGCCAGATCTCCATCAACGGTCAGCGGACCAACGCCAACTACTTCATGGTGGACGGCGTGGCGGCCAACGTCGCCGCTAGTTTCAGCGCCTCGTACTACCAGCAGGCGGCCGGCACCCTCCCGGGCCTGACCGCGCTCGGCGGGACCAACGGCCTGGTGACTGTCGACGCGCTCGAAGAGTTTCGCGTGCAGACCTCCACGTACGCGCCGGAGTACGGCCGCATGCCGGGCGGACAGATCTCGCTGGTGACCCGCTCGGGAAACAACCTCTATACCGGCGCGCTGTTTAACTTCTTCCGCAACGAAAAGCTCGACGCCAACGACTGGTTCAATAATGCGCGCAGATTACGCCGCCAGGCGCTGCGGCAAAACCAGTTCGGCGGCGTTTTCGGGGGGCCGGTGTGGTTGCCCCGGCTGTACAACGGCCGCGACCGGACATTCTTCTTCGTCTCCTACGAAGGGCAACGGCTGGTGCAGCCGCAGGACAGCGTGGTGAACGTCATCGTGCCTTCGCTCGAGGCCCGGCGGCGGGCTACCGGCGCGATCGCCAGCGTCCTGCGGGCATTCCCGGAGCCTAATTCTCCGGCGTTGCCAGGCGACCCGCCGTTGTTCGGCCGGTACATCGACGCCCTGTCCTTCCCCTCGCGCTTCGACGCCGTCAGCGTGCGCCTCGACCACCGGTTCGGGCCGAACCTGAACACGTTCGTCCGCTGGAACCGCTCCCCGTCCAGTTTCCGGCAGTTCGTGTTCGCCAATCAAGCCAACGCGTTCGAATCGAACCTGACCACGGTCACCGGCGGTCTGACCTGGTCGCCGGGGCCCTCCCAGGTGAACGACCTGCGGGGGAACTGGAGCGCCAGTGACGGCGAATTCAATTTTGAAGGCCGGGAGATCGGCGGCGCCGTCCTGCCCCCGCCCGACATCCTATTTCCGCCCGGTTACGGCAACGAGCGGATTTCGGTAAACCTGAACCTTTGGAACCGCGGGGGGCTGACCACGTCGCTGACCCAAGGCCGCAGTTTGGGAAATCAACAGCGGCAGATCAATCTGGTGGATACCTTCTCCTGGGTGCGGGGCGCGCATCAGGTGAAGTTTGGCGTGGACTGGCGCCGGCTGGCCCCCGTGGCGGCGGCGCGCGAGCGCGGCATCTCGTATGTGTTTGACGGTGTCGAGCGCGCCCTCAGCGGCCTTGTCAACATCCAAATTCAGGCCTTGGCGCCGCGATCCACTTTCTATGTGCACAGCTTCTCGTCTTTTCTCCAGGATGTCTGGCGGATCCACCGCCGGCTCTCGTTGACGTTCGGCGCGCGCTACGAGTTGAACCCTCCGCCCTCCGGCGAACGCCTGCCCTACTCGTTCACGCAGGTTGACGACCTGCTCACGACGGCCCTGGCGCCGCCGGGAGTCCGCCAGTGGGACACCGCCTACACGAACATCGCTCCGCGCCTGGGCCTTGCGTACCAGGCTTCCCAGCGGCTCGACCTGGTCGTCCGGACCGGATTCGGCGTGTTCTACGACACCGGACTCGGGCAGGCGTTGCGCGGCTTCAGCAGCTTCCCCTACAACGCCACGCGCATTCTCAACAATGTTGCGTTCCCGGTAGACCCTGCGCAATTAGACGTCCCCTTCAATGTAAATCCGCCTTATTCGGCTCAGTTCCACGTCTTCCCCAGGAATTTCCGTCTGCCTTATACCATGCAGTACAACTTTTCGGTGGAGAAGGGGCTGGGCCGGGCGCAGACCATCTCCGTCTCGTACGTCGGCTCGGGGGCGCGCCGGTTGTTGCGCACGGAAACGGTGCGCAATATCCCGCCTAACCAACCGCAGGGCCTCCCCATTCTGACGTTCCTGAATCCCGCCCTGTTTGCCTCGCCGGGGGCCTTTGTCGCCATCACCCGCAACGCGGCGAATTCCAACTACAACGCGCTTCAGGCCCAGTTCCAGCGGCGCATGGAGAAAGGTTTGGCGGTGCTCGCCTCGTACACGTGGGCCAAGTCGCTGGACAATGCTTCCGATGAATCATCCTACTTCCTGCCGGGCAACGTGCCGGTGGAAACCATCTTTGCGGGACGCAACTGGGGGCCCTCCGACTTCGATATTCGCCAGACGCTCACCGGTGCGGTGTCTTGGGAATTGCCGCGCGCCGGCGAAGGTTTGCTCGGCGCGCTGACCCGGGGCTGGGGGCTCGACAGCTTTGTCCGCTTCCGGTCCGCCACCCCGCTCACGCCGATCACGCAGGTGTTCGACGCCATCAATTTCATCGGCGCGCAGCGGCGCCTGGATCTGGTGGGCGGCGTGCCGCTCTACCTTTCCGACCCCAACGTGGCCGGCGGTAAGCGGCTGAACCCCGCCGCGTTCGCCGTGCCCCCGCCGGGCCGCCAGGGCTCGCTGGGGCGCAACGCCGTTCGCGCCTTTGGCGCCCAGCAGTTCGATTTCTCCCTGCGCCGCGAATTCCTGCTCGCCGAGCGCGCCCGGATGGAATTCCGGGGCGAGATGTTCAACGCTTTCAATCGCCCCAACTTCGCTGATTTCGACGCTTCGTACGGGTTCGCCTTGTTCGGTACGTCCCAAAGCATGTTGAACCGCGGCCTGGGACGCGGCGGAACCCAGGGTGGACTCAATCCGCTGTACCAGATCGGAGGCCCCCGGTCGGTGCAGCTTTCTTTGCGGTTCAAATTCTGATACCGGAGGCATTCCTGATGAAATTCCGTGCAGGTTTCCTGGCGCTGGCGGCCGGCGTGCTCGCGGCGGCCGCCGAGGGCGATGCCCTGCTGTTCATTCGCGACGAAAGCAAGCTTTATGGCTACATCGACACGGAAGGCAAGGTGGTCATCAAGCCGCAGTTCGAGAACACGTTCGGCTTTCGCGAAGGTCTGGCCGCCGTGCGCGTGAACGGTAAGTACGGCTACATCGATACTACCGGGAAGATGGTCATCGAACCGCGCTTTGACTTCACCCACGGCTTCTGGGAAGGGCGGGCCGCGGTGAAGGTGGGCGACCGTTTCGGCTACATCGACACCCGCGGCGACTGGGTGGTTGAGCCGAAGTTCGAACAGGCGGAGCGGTTCTCCGAGGGGTTGGCCGCGGTCAAGGTGGACGGCAAATTCGGCTACATCGATCGCAACGGCAAGATGGTCATCGCGCCGAAATATGAAAAAGCTCCGGCGTTCCAGGGTGGAGCGGCGCAGGTGCACCTGAACGGCAAATACATTTGGTTAAACCGCGCCGGCAAGGAAATATGGGTGTTAAACTGACGCAGCTGTGCGGGCTGGCGCTGTTTGTCTCGGCGCTGTGGGGCGCGGATCCGCCCGCGCCCCCTGCCGGGCTGGCGGCCCCGAAATGGCCGGCGGGGAACCCGTTCTCGCCGGCCAAAGCCGAGCTGGGACGTTTGCTGTTCTTTGATGCGCGCCTGTCGGCCGACCATTCTGTCTCCTGCGCTTCCTGCCACCGCCCCGAGCATGCGTTCGCCGATCCGCGCCCGGCGTCGGTGGGGGTGGGCGGACGGAAGGGCGCGCGCAATGCGCCTACGGTGCTCAATCGTGCGTTCGGGTCCCGCCAGTTTTGGGATGGCCGCGCCGATTCGCTGGAGGCGCAAGCCGCGGGGCCGCTGTTGAGCCCGCTGGAAATGGCCAACACGGAGGCGGACTTGGTCCGGCGCCTGTCTGGGATCAAGGGCTACGGAGCGCTGTTTCAGCAGGCTTTCGGCGACGCGGAAATCACGCTGACGCGCATCACGCAGGCGATCGCCACCTTTGAGCGGACGCTTTTATCCGGGGACTCGCCCTTCGACCGTTTCCAGGCCGGCGACCAGGCGGCGCTCTCGCCGCCGGCGCGGCGCGGGAAAGACTGGTTCTTTGGCCGCGCCCGGTGCGCCTTGTGCCATTCCGGACGCAACTTCACCAACGAGGATTTCGTGAACATCAGCGCGGGCCGTTCGAACCCGCCCGATGAAGGACGCTTCGGCGTCACCTTTGCGAAGGCCGACTGGCGGTTGGTTAAGGTCCCCTCGCTGCGGGACATTGCGCTGACCGCGCCGTACTTCCACGACGGCTCAGCGGCCACGCTGGAGGAGGTCATCGACTTCTACGATCAGGGTGGCGTCGTCGCGGAGAACAAGGACTACCGGATCCGACCCCTGCGGCTCAGCCCTGCCGAAAAGCGGGATCTGATCGAGTTCCTGCGCGCGCTGACGGGCAGTTCGTGGCGGCAGGTGCGCGCGCCCCGGGAGTTCCCCCGCTGATGCCGCGGTTGTTGCTGTGGCTGCTCGGGCTGGCCGCCTCGGCCTGGAGCGGCGCCGTGCCCTGCGGGCAATGTCTTCCGGTGGAAACCCTCCCGGAGCCGCTGCGCGCCAAGTCCCGCGAACTGCTGTTGAAAACGCTCGATGCCGAGGCGCTCTACACCTGGATTTCCGGGCTGAAACCCATGAGCAGCGGCATGGCGCGCTTCGAGTTCAACGTGGCCCGCGCGGACCTGGCCGCAATTGAAGAAGCGCGCCAACTGGCGAGCGCCTGGCGTTGCGGCGACAGCGTGCTGGCCACCGTGCACCACTTCCAGCGCGTCTACGAGGGCAAGCGGTACGCGGATCTTGCCGTGATTCACCGGCGCGCGTTCCGGCGCATGCTCGAGCGGCACGCGGACTTTTTCGCCCCCTACGGCATCACTCCCTCGGCCGAGCCCCTGGAGGCGCTGATGGCGATCGAGTACGACCCGACGCCCGCACGGCTGCGCGGGATGGGCTATTTCTTTGGCTACCCCGAACACGCCATCGATTTCTTCGTGCAAGCCGAGCATGACCGCTTGCGCACCGGCCAGATGACGCCCCGCAGCTTTTACTCGGTCCCGACCTTTGCCCGCGCCGAGCGCGGCGTCATTTGGGCGGTGCCCCTGCACGCGCCCGTGCAGGAGCCAGACCGGGTGTTCCGGCGGCAAGCCGAGAAGATTCTCGAGGAGTACCGCCGGCGCCGGGAACGCCACACGACGGCGGCAGGGGTGGACGCCGTCGCCCTGCTGCGCGAGTGGCTGGACGACGGCTCCGGCTTCTGTTCCCTCGACCACCCCGGCGCCGCGGAGCGCCCCGCCCGCGCGGCCCGCACGGACGTTCCCCGGCGCAAGTAGCGGCGCAGGCGCTTGCCGCCTGGACATCCGCCGCCGGCTTGGCCCAGACCACCCTGGAGACACCCTCGCTCGTGCGCCCCAGCCGCGACGTCCCGAGGCTGATTCGCCGCCGGGAAATCCAACCTAAATCTTCTGGTCCGGGTCCAGCGTCCACGCGCTGGGGTGCGGCGTCATGCCGATGCGCGAGTAGTAGGACCGCGCCTTCGGCGCCGCCAGCAGGATGATTTTCGCCGGGCCTCCCAGACGGCGGGTTTCCAGCAGCAGGCGGCGGCCGATCCCCTGGCGCTGATAGGCGGCGTGGACTGCCAGGTCGGACAGGTAGGTGGCGAAGGAGAAATCCGACAGCGACCGCGCGATGCCGACCAGGCGGTCCTGGTCCCACGCCGTCACCACCAGGTTGGCGTGGCGCAGCATGGCCGCCATCCGCTCGCGATCATCCACCGGACGCCGCTCGCCGAGGGTCGAGGCGCGGTACAGTTCGATCACCTGGTCCAAGTCAAGGTCATTGCCGGCGCGGTACGTCATCATGAAGGCTCCTGGCGGCGGGCTTCGCGCAAGCGGAGGATCTCCTCGATCCGCTCGGCGATCCGCTTTTCCGCTCCCCGCCCGGTGGGCAGGTAGTAGCGTTTTCCCTGAAGCGAAGGCGGCAGACACTCCATGCCGGGAATGGCGTCACCATACTGGTGCGCATGCTGGTAGCCGGCGCCGTAGCCCCACTCCTTCATGGCGCGGGTGGGCGCGTTGCGGAGATGCAGCGGGACGGGTTCGGCCATCGTCTGCTGGACATCCTGCCGGGCAGCACCCAGGGCGCGATAGCCGGCGTCGGACTTGGGGGACATACTCAGGTAGATCGCCGCCTGCGCCAGGGCGAGGTCGCCCTCGGGAAGGCCGAGAAAATGCACCGCCTGCATGGCGGCGATGGACTGCTCGAGCGCGCGCGGGTCGGCCAGGCCGATATCCTCGATCGCCATCCGCACCAGGCGGCGGGCCAGGTACATGCGGTCCTCGCCGGCCTCCAGCATCCGCGCCAGCCAGTAAAGCGCCGCATCCGGATCGGACGAGCGGACGGACTTGTGCAAGGCGGAGATCAGGTTGAAGTGCTCCTCGCCGGCCTTGTCGTAGAGCAGCAGTTTCCGCTGGATCGCGTCTTCCACGGCCCGGGCGGAAAGCTCCTCGTCCTGGCTGGCGGCGGCCGCGGCTTCGAGGGTGTTGTACGCGGCGCGGGCGTCGCCGTTGGCGTACCCGGCAATCTGTTCCAGCAACTCGTCGCCGGCCCGTTTGCCGGTGAGCGGGAGCGCGCGCCGCAGCAGCGTCCGCAGTTCCTCGGTGGTGAGCGGGCGCAGGGCGTAGACCTTCGAGCGGGACAGCAGCGCCGAGATGACCTCGAAGGAGGGATTCTCGGTGGTGGCGCCGATCAGGATGATGTCGCCCCGTTCGACATACGGAAGAAACGCGTCCTGCTGGGCCTTGTTAAACCGGTGAATCTCATCCACGAACAGGATGGTGCGGCGTCCCAGGCGGCGGAACCGCTCGGCGTCGGCCATCACCGCTTTGATTTCCTTGATGCCGCTCAGCACCGCGCTGAACGGGATGAATTCGCAGCGGGTGGCGCGGGCGATCAGCGTGGCCAGCGTCGTCTTGCCGACGCCGGGCGGCCCCCACAGGATGACCGAGCGGAGGTTGTCGCTTTCGATCTGCGCGCGCAGTGGCTTGCCGGGACCGAGGATGTGCTCCTGGCCGATGAACTCGTCCAGCGTGGCGGGGCGCATGCGTTCGGCCAGCGGACGGGTGGCGTCGGCGGCGGCGGATTCCGGCGAAGCGTCGAACAGATTCACGCGACGAGGCTCCTTTGGCGCGCGGCTTCGTACAGCAGGATCCCGGCCGAAACCGCGGCGTTCAACGACTCGACGCCCCGGGTGGGAATCGAGACCGCGCGGGCGTCCCGCGCAAGCTCCGGATGGAGGCCGCGGCCCTCGCTGCCGATCAGCAGCGCGCAGGCGCCGCGGAAGTCCGCCTCGCGCGGCGGCACGCTGCCGGGCTGGCGCGGAGTCGCGGCCCAGAGCTTGAGCCCGTGCTCGTCCAGCATCCGCCGGACTTCGTGGGAAGCGACAAACGGGACGCGGAACACGGAACCGGCCGAAGCCCGCAGGCACTTGCTATTGAAGGGGTTCGCCGTACCAGGTCCGGCCACCACCCCGCTCGCCCCGAAGGCTTCGGCGCATCGGAAGATCGCGCCGCAATTGCCGGGGTCCTGCATCCCGTCCAGCACCACCACCAGCGCGTCCGGGGGGAAGACGTCCTGCCCGGTCCACGCGGGCGGTTCTACCAGGCCGATGACGCCCTGGCTGGATTCGGTCGAGACCAGCCGTTCCATCAGCGCGTCCGGGACCAGGTAGCGTTTGGCCGCGGCGGCGCCCGCCAGACGGACTTCGATCGCCGCCTGCCTGCCCGTAGCCATCACAAGACCGCGCACGCGCAGCCCGCTCCGGATAGCCTCTTCGACCAGGTGAAGCGAGTCGACAGCCAGGCAGCCTTCCATCGCCGGCGCGCCCTGGGCCAGCGCGCGGCGCAGTTCCTTCAAAAACGGATTGGCCAGGCTTTGGATAAACGTCGGCAGCGCCATGGGACGGGGTTGTATGATGACTGACAGAATTATCGCAGATGAAGCGGGTTGCTCGATGGTTGGCGGCGTTGTTGGCTTTGGGCGCCGCTTCCTACCTGGCAGCCCTCTCCGTCCGGGTGGCCCAGCAGGCGGAGGTGGACGAGGCGCGGCGGGCGGACGTCATCCTCGTGCTGGGCGCGGCGGAATACCGCGGCCGACCTTCGCCGGTGCTGAAAGCGCGCCTGGACCATGCGCTGGATTTATACCGCCGGGGGATGGCGCCCCTGATCCTCACCACCGGGGGCAGCGGCGGCGACCCGGACTTCACCGAAGGCGGCGTCGGCCGCAGCTACCTGATCGAGCAAGGCGTGCCCGCAGAGGCGATCGTCGTCGAGCGCGAATCCGAATCCACCGCCCACTCGATCGCGGCGGCCTCCGAGATCATGGAGCGGATGGGGCAGCGCTCCTGCATCGTGGTGAGCGACGGCTACCACATTCTGCGCGCCAAGCTCATGTTGGAATCCCGGGGCCTGATGGCGTACGGTTCGCCCCGTCCCGGCGCCGGCGGCGAGCCGTGGTGGGTTTACCTGCGGGAGGCGGTGTCGTACGTAATTTGGGCCGTAGGCTTGCGCTAGCGGGCTGGTAGCAGACTGGCCCGGGGGTAGCCGGGATAACGAGACCGGAGCGGGGCAATTCTCACCCAAAAAAGGCGGGCCGGAAATCGGAAAACCAATCTCCGGCCCGCCCGGGGTTAGAAGAGGCAACTCGAACAGTCGCCTCAGGGCCGGTCGGCGACCAGCCCCGCAAGGCGAAAGACTACCAATACAGGTGAAGCGCCAGTTTGATGAACCGCGGCAGGTTGCCCTGCACGAAGTTCAGGCGCCCGAAGTTCGGGCTGGCGACGTTGTCGCCGCCGCTGATCAAACCCGTAAACCACGGGCGGTTGAAGGCATTCACCATCTCAAACCGGAACTGCGCCCGCAGTTGCTCGTAGATGGGGAAGTACTTCGATGCCGAGATGTCCCAGTTCTGATAACCAGGTACGCGGACATCGCCAAACCGGGTCGGAAAGTTGCGTAGGGTGAATGGCTCCTGTGGAATCACGGGGCGGCCGGTAGCCGGGTCGTTCCACAAAGCCGTATTGAACACGAAATCGCCGCCCCGTTGTCTGCCGGAGATTTTCGCGCTCCCGGGAGTTACCTGCGCGGCGTTTGGATAATTCACGGCCCAGCCGCTCTGATAGGTGACGTTGCCGTTCAATTGCCACCCGCCGGCTACGAACTCCATGGCCTTATGCCAGTTGCCGCCCACCGGCTTGCCTTTGCCGAAAGGAAGCTCCCAAACATAGACAATGGTGAACTTCTGCGGAAGATCGATCAGATCAGCCGAACGCTTCTCCAGCCGGGTGGCGTCGACGTTGTTCAGCACAAAGTCTTGCGCGTTGAGAACATTGACCTGTTCCAGCGTCTTGCCGAACATATACGACGCCAGGAAGCTGACGCCATAGGCAAAGCGCTTGGTCAACTTGCTTTGGAAACCGTGATACTGCTGCCGGCCGATCGGCACGCTGTTCAGCGAGATTCCCGTGTAGTGCGGGTAGGGGAGCAGCAGTTGCTGGCGGGGAATGGTCGCTCCATTGAGCGCGGCGTTGTCAGGAATCAATCCTTGGAGAGGATTCGGGACGCGGCCCGTGTAATACGCGGTATCAATCGCCCCCGTCGCCGTCCGGCGTCCAAGTTCGTTAGCCGGGATGAAGTTCGCATTCAAACTCAGAGGCAGCCTCCTCGTCGTATTCCCTACGTAGGCTCCCTCGGCCAGCAATCCGAACGGCAGTTCCCGCTGGATGTCAAACGAATACTGGTGCGAGTATGGCAACGGGCGATCCAGGAAGTTGGCCGGAATCGACTGGCCAATGAAACTGGCGGCGCCCCGGCTGTTGCCAACCGCGTCCAGCAGCCGGCCGTTCGGGTAGTTCGCAAAGGGATTGCTCAGCGACACCACCGGCGTCAGGTTGTCGACGGTGCTGATGAGCGGAGTCCGCTGGCTGAAACCGAGCAGCGACCCCTGCTCGTTCTGGCCCAGGTAGTACAAGCCATAGCCGCCACGGAGGATCCACTTCGGGGTCAGTTGGTAAGCTGCGCCCACCCGGGGCTGAAAGTTGTTGCGGTCGGGGTTGAACGAACCGCGCGGCTCACCCCCTACGTTGGCGAAACTCACCGCGCCCCGCAGATTCAGCGCCGGCGCGCCTGCGGCGATCGGGCTGGGCGCATTGAAGTCAAACCCGCGCAGCATGCGGTCGTAGCGCTCGAAGCCCGGAGCTTCGTAGTCCCAGCGAATGCCGAGGTTCAGCGTCAACCGCGAATTCACCTTCCAGTCGTCCTGGAGGAACAACGCCCAATAATAGTTGCGGAACGCGGGATCGATGTTCCGATCCACGCCTCCCGCGGTCGGGAAGCCGAGCAGGAACGTGGCGAGCTCATCGCCGGAAACCGCATCGGCCACCAGCGCTCGGGCCTGCGTCCAGTTGCGCCCGAACGAATAGAATCCGGCCGCCAAACCGGGACTGTTTGTGTTGTCGTTGTAACGGCGACCTTCGGCCCCGAACTTCAGGATGTGCCGGCCAACGGCCAAGTTCGCGTTCGGCTGCACCGTGTAGGAATCGTTGGTTGCGACGCTCAACAGACGGTCCGCTCCCGCACTGCTGTATTGGCCGAGCTGGAACAGCGGGAATTGGCGGCGGGTCATTTGGGACACAAGCGTGCTCGGGAAGCCGAGGCGGGTAGGGTCAAAGCCGGCGCCGAAGCTGTTCCCCGTGGTCTCTTCCCAACGCGCCAAGCCGGCGCGGAGGTTGAAAGTCATCCGCGGCGACACCGTCGACGTCCAGTCGAACGTCCAGTTCCGCCCGTTGCGGATCAGCGGCGCATTGCCGGTCGGTTCCGCCGGATTGCTCTCGTTGGGTCCCCTGACGAACACCAGGCCGCGATATTCGCTGAACGGATTCTGCCCGTACCGAAAGTAGACGCGATTGCTGCTGTTGATCTGGTAATCCAAGCGGCCAATCCATTGGTTCATGTCTCCGATCCAGCGGGACGGGTACACATAGTTGTTGATGCGCGCGGGACCGTCGCCTTGCGACGTAGGCAGCGGGTAGAACTTCAGCACTTCGTTGGCGATGGGATTGATCCGCGCCGCGGGAATCCGGTTCCCGGCGAAGGGGGTGCGGCTTCCGTCGGGCTGCGTGGTGAGCGGGTCGTAAATCAGGATCTGTTGGCCTTGGGCGTTAAACCGCGTGGAAAAATCCCCCTGGCGCCATTCCGGCAGCGGCACCGTGCGTACGCCCGGGTCGGCTGAACGCTGCCGCATGCCTTCGTACGAAAGCAACCAGAACAGCTTGTCTTTACCATTGAACAGCTTCGGGATGAACACCGGTCCGGTCAGGTTAAAGCCGAAGGTGTTGATGTTGTTCGGGGGTTTCGGAGTGCCGACCCGATTCAATTCGGTCTGGTTCGCGTTCAGCTCCTCGCTCTGGAAGTACTCGAATACCGTGCCATGGAACTGGTTGCCGCCGGACTTAGTGACGATGGAAACCACGCCGCCGCCGGTGCGGCCATACTGCGCGTCGTAGGTGTTGGTGTTGACCTTGAACTCCTGCACCGACTCGATGGTCGGTACGTGAATGACGGTGCGGTTGCCGCGGACGTTGCTGATGCCGTCGAGCAGCACTTCATTTTCCCGGTTCCGGCCGCCGTTCACCGCGAAGTTGGTGGTGCCGGCGATGTCAAACGACCGCAAGTACCGCCAACCGCCGGTCTTGATGACGCCGGGCGCCGCCCACGCGATTTGGAACGGGTTCCGTCCCTGCGTAGGGATCTGGTTGATGAGCTCGGTCGCGATGACCTGCGAACGGGAGGAGGACTCCGTCTGGAGCAAGGACACGTCTGCGCTCACCGTTACGCTCTGGGTCATTTCGCCGACTTCCAGCGACAGGTCGAGGCGGGCGCGGTCCTGCGTTTGAAGGACTACATTTTCGCGAACCACGCGCTTGAACCCCTGCAGTTCAGCGGTGACGCGGTAGACGCCGGGAGCCAGGTAAGGGGTCAGGTAGATCCCGGATTCATTGGTTTGGGTCGATACAGAGACGTTTTGTGCGACGTTCGTGGCGGTGACCGTTGCCCCCACCACGGGCGCTCCGCTGGAGTCCGTGACCACTCCGGTGATACTCGCACGGACTTCTTGGGCCGTGGCCTTGTCGGGGCAGATGCACAACAAAGCCGCGAACAGGGCGAAAAGCAGGCGAGACTTTGACATACTCACTTGACCATAGTGATTCGCAGCGCCGGAGTCAACCGGGGGGCGCTTCGCCGCACGTCCTCGCGCCGGGCGGTAGAACGGACGCCGCGACGCCCCGTCACGAAACGGGCTGCCGCACTCTTCTCCGCCGGTTCAGGATCGCCACCAACAGGGCGCCGGCGCCTGTCAGCAGCCATCCGGCGGGTTCCGGCGTGCTGGTCCAACCGTAACGGACGCCGTCGTAAACCGTGAGGCGCCGGTACGTGAAATCCGCTTCAGTTATGTACGCCCAGCCGTTGAACGTCGCGCCCATCGGGAACACGGGCTGATCGAAAAAACGCCGGTCCGCGTATTGAAACGGGTAGAGCGGCGCGCACATGTGGGGAGGGTTCATCCCCGGGGGATGCGTGCACGGATCGGTGTTGGCCACGTCCATCTCGTAGCGCAGCGTGCTGTAAAAGGGTTCGGTCAGCAAATAGTCGTCGTACAGGCCCTGGGTCCAATAAAACTGGGCCGCCAGGGGGGTTCCGTCGATGAGGGGCCGGATACGGATGGTTCCGCGGCCCACGTTGTTGCCGACGCCAAGAATTTCGGTGCGGAACTGATCGACGGCCAGGGTCAAGCCGGAAATCGCGCCGCCGTTGACCAGCGTCCAGCGCTGGTCCTCCGGGAGGAGCAAATTCCAGTTGTCGAACGCCGCCGTGAATCCCGCTTCCGGACCGGCGCTCGACGTCCGTTCAAGGAATCCGCGGACGGCGCAGGTGGGCAGGGTCTGAGTGGCGGTGGGGTAGATGGAGCACGGCGCGGCGGCCGCCGAGAAGTTCGCGGCCGGATCGCTGAGGGCCACCGGCACTGCCCCCACTGGCGCGGCGGCCAGCAGGACCAGAAGGAGCGTTTGTCGTCCCATGGGCTTTTGCTGCTGTGCGTGCAAAGAGTGTAGCGAATCCGCCGGGGCGCTCGCTAGCGCCACCGCGGCGCGGCATCGAAGACACCGGCGATTAAACGGACGGGCTGCCGGCGGGGACCGCGTCCAACGCCTGGCGGACGGCGGCCAGCAGGGACAGGGCGCTGAAGGGCTCGACGCCGCTCGCCGGATCCCGCTCGACGCCGGGCAAAGCCCCGTTGTCCGCGTACCACAATTCCTGCATCTCCGGATGGCGATGGCGCAGGCGGCTGCCGATCGGAACCGCCCCCAGGCGCAGCGCTTCCCCGTCGACGAGCAACAAATGGATGGGTTCCGGCCGGTGGTCGGCGACGGCGACCGCCTCGGCGAAGTCCGCCGCCGGGATCACCCGGTAGCCGCGCGCCGCCAGGACGCTCTCGATCAGGAACCGAAGGTCGCCGCGCGTCTCGAGCAGCAGAATCGTCTCGCCTTGCGCCGCGCACTCGGCGGGAGCGGTCGCCTCGCCGCCCGCATGGCCGGGCAGAAAGATCCGGAACGCCGAGCCGCCATGCTCTCGTGAGGACACCGTGATCCAGCCATTCGATTTCCGCACCACGCCGTAGACCACGGGCAAGCCGAGCCCCGTTCCCTGGCCCTCCTGCTTGGTGGTGAAGAACGGCTCGAAGATGCGCTGCAAGACCTCGGGAGCCATGCCGGTTCCCGTGTCGGAGACCGAGAGGATTGCGCACGGGCCGGGGGTCGCCTCCGGGTTCATCCGCGCCCAGGACTCGGGCGCCAGCCCCGCGCAGGTTTCCACCAGCAGGCGGCCGCCGTGCGGCATGGCGTCCCGGGCGTTGACTACCAAGTTCATCACCACCTGCGTGATCCACACCTCGTCGTTGGTCATCCATAGGGGTTGCGAATCCAGCCGCAGCTCCATGCGGATCTCCTGGGAAAGCAGGCGGCGGAGCATGCTCTCGAGTTCCCGGAGAAGCCGGTTCAATTCCACCGGACGCAATTCCGGCTTGTGCTTGCGGCTGATGGTCAGCAACTGTCGCGTCAGCGCGGAGGCCCGTTCGCCGGCCTGCTGGATCATTTCGGCCGCAGGACGGCGCGCGTCCTCCGCCGGCAAATCGCCGAGCAACATCGTGCTGTACCCGTGAATGATTTGCAGGTGGTTGTTGAAATCGTGAGCGATGCCGCCCGCCAGCCGCCCGATACTCTCCTGCTTTTGCGCCTGAATCAACTGGTGGTGGAGTTCTTCGTTCTCACGCTCGATGCGGAGGCGGTCCGTAATGTCGCGAAAGAACACCAGCGCGCCGTCTTCGCCCGCATAGCGGATCGGCGTCGCGATCACTTCGGTGTCAAACGGCGTGCCGTCCACCTTCACGTAAACCTCTCGCAGCCAGGGAACCGTCTGCCGGTCCTCGGCGAGCGGCCGCATGCGCTCGTTTACCGCCGCATGGAAGCCGGCATCAATGCGGTCGAGGACGGGTTGACCGGCGAGGGCGCTTGCGTCGTCCGCGCCGAACATTCTTGCGGCGGCGGGGTTGACGTAGCGAAACCGCTTGCCGGTTTCCACGAAGATTCCGTCAGGTGCATGCTCCACCAGGTGGCGGAACCGCTCCTCGCTCTCCTGGGTTTTCGCCTGCTGGGCCTCGAAATCCGCCTTCATGCGCCGGGTGAGCAAGTACAGGAGCCCGGCGGTCAGCAGCACGAATCCGGCCCCCTTCGCCGCGTGGATCCGATAGCCCTGCATACCGGCGACCACGTAGTCCGACCCGAAAATCCAAACCAGGCTCAGCAGCGCGTAAACGAGCGCGATGCGCAGCGGATTCAGTTTGAAATTCATGGTCGCAGCCTGCCTGGACGTGTACGCAGTATACTCCGTGCGAGGCCTAGGATGTATTTATGGTTTAATCAAGGCGACGCGACCCGGCGCCGGCGCTCTCCGGGCGCGCGGTCTGCGCGCGCAGGAATGCGATCAGGTCTTTCAGCTCCCCGGCGGACAACACTTCGTCGTAGCCTTCCGGCATCAGGGAGACTTGGGCGTAGCCCATGCTCTTGATCTCCTTTCGCGGGATACGCACTTCGTCGCCCGGACCGGTGATCAGGCGGACGGCCTCCGGCGTGCTCGCCCCGAGCACCCCGGCATACACTTCGCGTTCGGTTTCCACACGATAGACTTCGTGTCCCGGCACGAAGCTCTCACTCGGCAGGACGATGGCCTCGAGCAAATCGTGCGCCGAGCGGATGGCGCCGATCGAGGTGAGATCGGGTCCCACTCGTCCGCCCTCGACCCCGATGGTGTGGCAGCCCGAGCACCCGGCCTTGGCCCCAAAGAAAATCTCCCGCCCGCGGTCCGGGTTGCCTCCGCGGAGCGCCGTTTGGAGGCGATCGAGCTTTTTCAGCCGCTCCCGCCGCTCGCGATCCAGGCGGGAGAGCAAAGGGCGGGCGGATTCCTGGACCGGGGTGGGGAAGTTCTCCAGAACCTCGCGGACCCGCTGGATCCCGACGGTTCCCAGCGCGGGTTCGACGCGGACCAGCGCCGCCACCAGGGCGCTCCCGGTGGCCACACCGGTCTGGCTGCGGAACGCATCGAGCAGATTGGGGAGCACCAGGGGATCGGCCGAGGCCAGATACTTCTCCGCGACCGCCGCCGCTTGGGCTTCGGTGAGGCGGGCGCGGCCCAGCACCTGCGCCGCGGCAAGCCTGGTAGAAGCTTCCACCGCGGGCAGCAGGCGGCCGGCAAGGTACGTGAAGCCGGCGTCGGACAGGCGCGGCGCGCGTCCGCCCAGGGTGCTCAGCGCGGCGACGCGCACCTCGTCGGGTTGCCGCGCGTCTTGCGCCAGGTCGCCGAGAGGCTGGTCGAAACCGGCGAGGCTGCGGTTGCGGATCAAGGCCATCGCCCGCACCCGGACGCCCGCCTCCGGATGGGACAGCGTTCGCCGCAACCCGGTGGACCAAGCGGCGGGAAACTCCCGCGCCGCGCACCGCTCGGCCGTCTCGAGCAGGAACAACTGGCGGCCGGCGGGAAGCGACGGATCCCCCAGCAGTCCGCCGACGGCGCGCTGGAGCGCCGGTTCGGCGCAGAAAGCCGCCATCGCTTCGCCGGTCATCTCCGCTTCCCGCGCGTCGAAAGCCCCGGATTGCAGCCGCTCGACCAGCGCGGCGGCCAGCCCCGCGCTCCAGCGCGGATGGCGGGAGGCGATCCAGAAGGCCGTCCGCCGCAATTCGGGTTCGCCATCGTTGAGGAACGGCAGCAGGTGGGCCTCGCGGAGCGGGCTGCCGTCCATCTGGTCGAGGGCGATGAGCGCGGCCTTGCGCACCCCCGGCGGCGAGGACGGGGACAGCGCGGCCAGCAGGGGCGGGGCCTGGCGCAACTGAATCAGGGCGTAGATCAGCGCATGTTCGACAAAGCGGTCCTCCGGATTCGCCGCGGCGGCCACCAGCGCCGGCGCGGCGTGCGGGTCGCCGATTTGTCCCAGCGCCGTGGCCGCCTGCCGCCGCACTGCGGGATCCTCCTTGGCCACCAGGGCGAGCAGCATCGGCAGCGCGTCGCGGTCCTGCGCCATGCCGGCGCAGCGCGCCGCGGCCTGGCGCACTTCCCACCGCGGATCGCGCAGGCTCTCGCGCACGGCCGCCCGCGCCTCCGGCGCGCCAATGCGGTACAAGGCGAATACCGCCGCAGTCGCGCCGGCTGCCGTCTTGGCCGCCGCGCGCCGCGCCGCCAACGCCGCGACGGCCGGCGTGCCGAACGCGACCAGCCGATGCCCGGCTTCCTCGGCCACCGCCGGGTTCGGATCCTCCAGCAAGCGGGCGAGCGCGGCCGGATCGCGTTCCGCCAGCACTGCCGCCAGGTTCGGGCGCGTCGAAGGCGCTCCCTTGCGCCGCACCCGGTACAGCGCGCCGTGCACCTGCGGCTTGGCGGCGCGGGACAGCGGACAGCCGTGAATAAACCACGCCCCCGTATCGACCACGATCAGGGCGCCGTCAAGGTCCTGCATCACGTCGGTAGGGTGGATGTCCGGATCGGCCGCCACCAGGAAATCGGAGTCGTCGGTCTGGTAGGTGGCCCCCGCCCGGGACACGCGATGGCGCAGCACGCGGTGCGAATTGAAATGCGCGCTAAACAGGTTGCCCGCGTAGTCCGGTCCCAGCGCCGCGCCGCGATAGCGCAGCAACCCCGACGGAGCCACGCGCGCGAATTTCGTCATCACCGGCATCAGGTCCCCGGTGCGCTTGAATTCTTCGGTGACCGGGTACGGCTTGGGGTAGACGCCACCCTCGACGAAGTGCAGGATCGCGTCGCGCTTGCCTTCGGCCGGATCCTGGAAGTACGTCATGGCGCCGAACACGTCGCCGCCCTCGGTGAACGCCACCTCGACCGGGTTGTCGAAACCGCCGCCGGCGAACCATTCCAGGCCGGTCCCGTCTGGGCGCAGGCGCCAGATCCGCGACGCCTTGCCTTGAAACCGGCGGCCATCTTTCGTTTGGATGTCGAAGCCGTGCCGGCCATCGGTCAGGTAGAGCCACCCGTCCGGTCCCAGGAAGGGCCCGTGCAAGCTGGCGGCGTTCGCCGAGAGGTTCCAGCCCTCGACGACGATTTCCTTCACGTCCGCGACCCCGTCGCCGTCGGTGTCCTGAAAACGCCACAGTTGCGGGGGCGCGGCGACGTACAGGCTGCCGTCCAGGAATGCCGCGCCCGCGGGCAAGGTCAGGCGGGCGGCAAAGACCGTGCTGCGATCGTAGACGCCGTCGCCGTCGGAGTCAGTCAGCCGGGTCACCACGTAGTTGGGATCCGCCTTCATTTCCGGCGTCTTCATCGTCTGGCCGGAGGACTCGCACAGGTACATCGCCCCGTCCGGCGCGATCGTGCCGAGCATCGGGTACTTCACCAGGCCTGGCCGGCTGGCCAGGGAGACCTCAAACTCCGGGGGGACGGACAACGACGCAAGACCGTGCGCGCCTGCTCCCGTTCCGGCGGGCGGCGGCGTGGCCTTCCACACGAGAAGAGCCGCCGTCACGGCCAGCACCAGAGCGGGGAGCGCGTGCTTCATATTCTTCAGAGTCTACAGCGCCCGGGCGAGGTTTGATCGGCCGGCGGCGAGTTCATTCCGCGCAGGCACTTGCGCGATCGCCGCCCGCCGCCTCCGCTTGCTGCCTCCGCCGCGCCGCGGCCACCAGCTTGATCTCCTCGTAGGTGATCTCCGGCGGCAGCGCCTGCTTGAGCGGGCCCAGGAACTGGATTCCGTGCCGGTCGCAGGCCTGCTCGATGAGTGCGCGCTTGTCCGCGTCCACCCAGGCGGGCTGCAAGTCGACTTGACCCTTTTCGATCAGGCCGGCCACCAGCGTGACCACGCTGGAAACCTTGCGCCCCCGCGCCTCGGCGATCTGCGCGAACGTGCGGCCCTGCCGCAGCAGGCGCAGCGTTTCCTCCGCCGCGCCGCCGGCGCGGGACTCGCTCGGACCAGCCGCCCGGGCGCCGCGATCGAACTCGGCCCAAGCGGCGAAGATCTGCCGGCCCCAGCCCGCGATCTTCTTCTCGCCGAATCCGGTGACGGCGCGCAGTTCATTCAGCGAGCGCGGTTCGCGCCGGCAGAGATCGTCCAGCGAGGCGTCGGTCAGGATGTGATAGGCGGGGATTTGCAGTGACTTGGCCAGTTGCCGGCGCCACTCGCGCAGAAATTCGCGCAACTCGCCCGCTCTGCCGGGCAGCGGGGCCGCTTGCGCGCCGGCCGCCGGCTTTGGCGCGGGAGACGGAGCAGCCTCCCGGCCGGTCACGGCAAGCCACGCCGGTTCTCCCGCGCACACGTCGCAGACGCCGCAGGAGTCCCACTTGGGCGTCTCGCCGAAGTGCAGACAGATCTGCCGGTGCCGGCACGCCGCCGAGGTGGCGAAGCCGCGGATCGTGTGATAGCGCTCCCAGCTTCGCCGCTTCTCGGCGGGATCCTGAATCTGGTTGATGAAATAAGCCAGCAGGCCCGCGTCCTTTCCCTGCCACAGCAGCAGGCAATCCGCCGGCTGCCCGTCGCGTCCCGCCCGCCCGGCTTCCTGGTAGAACTGCTCGAGCGACTTCGGCAGCGACAGGTGAATCACGGCCCGCACGGCGGGCTTGTTGATGCCGAGTCCAAAGGCGACGGTGCCCACCAGCACCCGCACTTCATCCGACATCCATAGCTCCTGGTTGGTTTGCCGCAAGGCGGAATCCATCTGCGCGTGGTAAGCCACGGCGGCAATGCCGCGGTCCATGAGGAAGTCGACGGTTTCCTCCACCACGCGAACGGTGGGGGCGTAGACGATCACGCTCTCTCTGGCGTGCGCCTTCAGGGCGCGCAGCAGCAGCTTCCGCTGTTCCTTGGCGGTGCATTGCCGGACGAGGTAGTGCAGGTTCGCCCGGTGGAAGCTCAGGATGTATTTGTCCGGGTCGCGCAGGCGGAGCTGAAGCAGAATATCGTGCCGCACGCGCCTGGTGGCGCTGGCGGTGAACGCGGCGATGGGCGTTTGGGGGAACCGCTCACGCAGCAGGCTGAGCTGCCGGTATTCGGGGCGAAACTCATGCCCCCATTCGGAGATACAGTGCGCCTCGTCGATGGCGAAGAAGCCGAGCGGCAGCTCTCCCAGCCAGGGCGCCGTATCCGGCCGCACCATCCGTTCGGGGGAGAGATAGACGAGCCGGAACGCGCCTTGCCTGGCCGCACGCATGGTCCGCCACTGCTCCTGCGAGCTTTGCGCGCTGTGCAGCACCGCGGCAGGAATGCCCATCTGCTCGAGTTGGGCCGCCTGGTCCTGCATGAGGGCGATGAGAGGGGAAACCACGACCGCCGTCCGCCCCAGCGCCACGGCGGGAAGCTGATAGCACAGCGACTTGCCGCCCCCGGTGGGCATGATCGCCGCGACGTCCCGTCCGGCGAGCAGGCTGCGCACAATCTGCTCCTGCTTGGGCCGGAAGGAGTCGTAGCCCCAGTAACGGCGCAACAGTTCGGAAAGTTCCACCGGCGGCGTCAAATCACCAGTGTAGTTTTCCTAGCGGGTGGCGACGTTCCGGGCGATCGACACGCGTGGCGCGGCGGTCTCCGCACAAGTCGCCGTCTCGCTCCGGAATGCCGAGATCAAGGACGGCAGCGCGCCGCTGGTCACCATTACCTCTCCCGGAACGAACACGACGGTCTCCCAGAAGTTCACCGTCAGAGCGAAGGCCCAGGACAACGTGGTCGTATCTGAGCTGACGCTTTACCTGGAACGCGCGAAAGCTGACCCCGGGCATCCGCATCCTCCCGGCGCAGGCGGGGGATGCAGCGGGCAACCGAGCCAGCGCGACGCCCGTCCTGATTTACCGCTAACGCTCGTGTGCCTGCGCCGCGCTGCTTTGCCGGCGAGGCGGGCCGCGCCGTCAGCTTGCGGACTCCGGCGCCTTTCCCGTATCGTTGGCTAAACACCATGGCCTTCAGCAGAAGATCGTTTGTTTCCTCGGGGGTCGCCGGCCTGGCGGGCGCTCCCGGCGCGGCGCAGGAAACCGCCGGGAACGCCGGCGGCGCCCTGCGCGTGGCGGCCTGCCAGATCCTCACCTTCCCGGAACCGCGGCGCAGCGCGGAGAAAATCTGTTCCTGGTTGGAGAAGGCCGCCCGCGACAAGATTGACGTGGTCGCTTTTCCTGAGGCCGCCGTCTGCGGCTATGCGTGCGAACCAGCCTACTGGAAGGCGGCCAACCCGGCCGACTTCCAAGCCGCTGAAGAAACCGTCCTGGCCGCGGCGCGCAAGCTGAATGTAGCCGTGATTCTCGGTACGGCGCACTGGGAGGAGGGGCAGGTTTTCAATAGCGTGCTGGTGGCCGACAAAGGCGGCGTGGTGCGCGGGCGCTACGCCAAGACCTTCCGCGCGGAGGAGTGGCCCGCCGCCGGCCGCAAGCTGGCGGTTTGGACCGTCGCGGGGGTCAAATCCTGTTTCATCATCTGCCATGACGTCCGCTATCCCGAACTGGTCCGGTTGCCGGCGGCCGCCGGGGCGCAGATCTGTTATTTCGTCAGCAATGAAAGCGGGCTGCTGGAGGAACACAAATTGTCGGCCTACCGGGCCATGCCTATCGCGAGGGCTACGGAGAACTCGATTTACCTGGTGATGGCCAATGCTCCCGCCAATCCGGACAACTTGCGCTCGCCCTCCCAGTCGCACGGGAACAGCAAGATCATCCACCCCGATGGGAACGTGCTGGTGGAGACCGGCTTCTTCAAGGAAACGCTCGTCGCCGCGACGATCGACCTGTCCGCGGCCAGTCGCGCCGTCGCCCGCCGGGCGGTTCGGGAAGGCGTTCCGGTCAGCGAGTGGCTAAAGGAAGGCTTGCGTCTGGTCGAGGGCGAGCGAGCATAGCTTGCTTATCCCTCCGATCGCCGAACGGGCGGGAGGGATAGCTGACTTTCGCCTGCGCCACCAGGTCGCCTTCATAGGAGGCGTCGGCGAAAACTCTGGCCGGGAGCCGGGCGCCGTTCTCTGTCAGGATTTCCGCGATGCGGAAACCTTCTTTCCGCACGCCGGTCCTTTCCCGCAACCGGTGGTTCTCGAACAGGGTCACCCCGCTTTCGCCGAGCATGTCCCGCAGGATTTTTGTTCGGCCACTTTGGGGTCCGGCATCCACGCGATCTCTTGCAGGCGCCGGGCAAGATCGTAATGGCGGCCCGCCCCGAAAAAGAGAACTCGAGCGACAGACCGCCGATCACCTCCCGCTTGCCGACATCGGCGCCGGAGAGTCCGCCGCTCACCATCCCGCCGATGTGCCGGCCCGGGTTCACCAACGCTACCGCGATGCCGCGCCGCGCGCCCGCCGCCGCCGTCATCACCCCGCCCGCCGTGCCGCCGGAGACGACCAGATCGAAATTTGGTTGGCCAAATAACCCGGCGGCCAGATGCGAAGCCGCCGCCATGCGAACCAGTCTCACGGCTTCCACGCCATCAGGATGGGGTAACTTCTTCAAGAACGGGTCATCGCCGCGACGATCGACCTGTCCGCGGCCAGTGCGCCTTCGCCCGCCAAGCGGTCCGGGAAGGCGCTCCTGACGAAGGGTGGCTGATGGAAGGTTGCGTCTGGTCGAGGGAAAGAAGGCCCGTACGGATCCACGCCCGCGCGCAGGGCCCGGCGGACGAAAGCAGCCCCTTCGCGGGGCTCACGGGCGCCGGCAACAGACGCCCGCGAGCCGCCGGCCCGAAAGGAGGAGGAATCGTTGACTACCCGCGTTTCCGGGCCGCGCTCGGGTGGAGTCACCGAGGTCGCGTCAAGGAGGGCCACCCGCCAGCGCGAACCCGGAAACGCAAGCCTGTTCAGTACAACGACTGCCGCAGCGAATAGCTGGACAGCATCTTCATGTAATTGCCCCGCTCGAAAGCGGACGGGTCCGACACGGAGCGGTAGCTCATACTGCCCTGCATCTGCCTGACAGATTCGTACTCGTGGTCTTCCATCCATTGCTGCATGTCGCCCAGCACCTGCGTGGCGTACGCGGTGCCGCGGCGCAACAGCGCGGACGTGGTCATGGCCACCTTCCCGCCGGCCATCATCGATTTCAGGACGTCAATCGCCGTATGGACGCCGCCGGTCACCGCCAGGTCGGCATGCACCCTGCCGTAGAGAATCGCCACCCAGTGCAGCCGCAGCAGCAACTCCGACGAGTTGCTCAAGGCCAGGTTCGGCGTCACCTCCAGCGTCTCCAGATCGAAATCCGGCTGATAGAACCGGTTAAACAGCACCAGGCCTTTGCTGCCCGCGCTCACCAGTTGGCGCGCCATGTTGGGAATCGAGCTGAAGTACGGACCCAGCTTGACCGCAATCGGAATCTGAATGCGTTCCGCGATGGCGCTCACCAGTTCGGTGAGCTGGTGTTCGACGGCGAAGGCCGTGGCGTCCGGATCGGTGGGCAACGCGTACAGATTGAGTTCCAGGGCGTCGGCGCCGGCCTGCTGCATCAGTTCCGCGTAGTGAACCCAACCGCCCAGCGTGGTGCCGTTCAGGCTGCCCATGATGGGAATGGAGACGCTCTCTTTCGCCCGGCGAATGTGCTCCAGATACTGATCCGGTCCCAGCGCGTACGACGCCAGGTCCGGGAAATAGCTCAGGGATTCGGCGTAAGTCTCCGCGTTGTGCGACAGGAAGAAATCCAGGTGCTGCGCCTCCATGGTGATCTGCTCCTCGAACAACGAGTGCAGCACCACCGCCGACAGCCCGGCATCCTCCATCCGCCGGATCTGGTCGATTTCCTTGCACAGCGGTCCCGCCGACGCTACCAGCGGATTCTTCAAAGGCAAGCCCAGATACGTCGTGGACAGGTCGATCATCAATGTTCTCCCTTCTCCACCGCCGCGACGGCGGCCGCGCCTGGCATGGCCGCCAGATGCTCATAGAATTTCCACTGCGAGATCACGTCCTGCTTGGCCTCCTCCAGCAGCTTACGGGCCTGGGCGGGATTGGCGTGCACCAGCATGGTGTAACGCGTCTCGTTGTACAGGTACTTCTCGAGCGGCAGCGACGGCGCCCGCGAGTCGAGGACAAACGGATTTTTACCCTGCGCTGTCAGCGTGGGGTTGTACCGGAACAACGGCCAGTATCCGGAGTTGACGGCGGCTTTTTGTTGCTCCAGGCCGTACGCCATGTCGTAGCCGTGCGCGATGCAGTGGCTGTAGGCGATGATCAGCGAAGGCCCGTCGTACGCCTCGGCTTCCAGAAACGCCTTGACGGTGTGCATATCGCTGGAGCCCATGGCGACCTTGGCCACATACACGTTGCCGTACATCATGGCCATCAGAGCCAGATCCTTCTTGGCGGCCGGTTTGCCTCCCGCGGCGAACTTGGCCACCGCGCCGCGCGGCGTCGCTTTGGACATCTGGCCGCCGGTGTTCGAATAGACTTCGGTGTCCAGCACCAGAATGTTCACGTTGCGGCCGGTGGACAGCACATGGTCGAGCCCGCCGTAGCCGATGTCGTACGCCCAGCCGTCGCCGCCGACAATCCAGACGCTCTTCTTCACCAGAGCGTCGGCGATGCTTAGCAAGTCGCGGGCCTCCGGCAGATCGATGCCCGCCAGCAGTTGCTTCAGCCTCTTCACCCGCTCCCGTTGCGCCATGATCCCCGGCTCGGTTGTCTGGTCGGCATGGATGAGCTCGCCCACCAGTTCTCCACCCAGTTGCGGGATGAGCTTGGCCAGCAGCGTGCGCGCGTGCGCGGCCTGCTGGTCCAGGCTGAGGCGCATGCCCAGGCCGAATTCCGCGTTGTCTTCGAACAGGGAGTTCGACCACGCCGGCCCCCTCCCCTCCGCGTTGAACGTATACGGCGTTGTGGGCAGGTTTCCTCCGTAAATCGAGGAGCAACCGGTTGCGTTCCCGATGATCGTGCGGTCTCCGAAAAGCTGGGTGACCAGCTTAATATATGGGGTCTCGCCGCAACCGGCGCAGGCGCCGGAGAACTCGAACAGCGGCTGGAGCAGTTGAACATCTTTCACCTGCGAGTGGCTCAGCAACTGCCGGTCGGTCTCCGGAATCTTCAGGAAGAAATCCCAGTTCTCGCGCTCCTGTTCGCGGATCGGGATCTGCGGCATCATGTCGATGGCGCGGTGCTTGGTGTCGGTCTTGCTCTTGGCGGGACAGGCGGCCACGCATAGCGCGCATCCCGTGCAATCCTCCACCGCGACCTGGAGCGAATACTTCTGGTCCTTGAAGTCCTTCCACCGCGCCGCGGCGGACTTGAACGTCTTCGGCGCGCCATTCAAATGCTCCGGCGCGTACACCTTCGCCCGGATGGTGGCGTGCGGGCACACCAGGACGCATTTGCCGCACTGGATGCAAAGCTGCTCGTCCCAGACGGGCACTTCCAGCGCGATATTGCGCTTCTCCCATTGCGTCGTCCCGGTGGGGAAGGTGCCATCCACGGGCAACAAGCTCACCGGCAGCGTATCGCCTTTACCGGCGATGATCGGACCCAGCACCGTCCGGACAAACTCCGGCGCCGCGGCGGGCACGGGCGGCCGCATCTCGATCTTGCCGGTCGGCGCCTCGGGCACTTTCACTTCATGCAGGTGGCTCAGCGCGGCGTCCACTGCGGCGAAGTTCTTCTTCACCACCGATTCACCCCGTTTGCCGTAAGTCTTTTGAATCGATTTTTTGATCTGCGCGATCGCTTCCTCGCGGGGCAGAATCCCGCTGATCGCGAAGAAACACGTCTGCATGATCGTGTTCACGCGGGTGCCCATCTGAGCTTCCCTGGCCACCTGGTAGCCGTCGATCACGTAGAACTTCAGCTTCTTGGCGATGATCTCCTCCTGCACCTTGCGGGGCAGGTGGTCCCACACTTCGTCGGCGGGGTAGGGGCTGTTCAGCAGGAAAGTCGCCCCGGGCATGGCTGGACCCAGCACGTCCAGTTTCTCCAGGAATACGAACTGGTGGCACGCCACGAAATTGGCCTTCGAGATCAGATAGCTGGACCGGATCGGCTTCGGTCCGAACCGCAGGTGGGAAATCGTGACCGCGCCGGACTTCTTCGAGTCGTAGACGAAGTAGCCCTGCGCATAATTGTCGGTTTCCTCGCCAATGATCTTGATGGAGTTCTTGTTTGCTCCGACGGTACCGTCGGCACCGAGGCCGTAAAAAATGCATCGCACCGTGGCCGGATCTTCCGTCGAGAAATCCGGGTCATAGTCGAGGCTGGTATGAGTGACGTCGTCCACGATGCCGACGGTAAAGTGATTCTTGGGACGCGCGGAAGCAAGATGATCGAGCACGCCCTTGATCATGGCCGGAGTGAATTCTTTGGAGGAAAGCCCGTACCGGCCGCCGAGCACGCGCGGGCGGGGCGAACCCGCCGGGGCTTCGGCCAGCGCGGTGACGACATCCTGGTACAGCGGCTCGCCGATGGCGCCGGGCTCCTTGGTGCGATCCAGCACCGCCAGCGCCTCGACGGTCGGCGGCAGCGCCTTGACGAAATGCTCGACGCTGAACGGGCGGAATAGGCGTACTTTCAACACGCCCACCTTCTCGCCCTGGCCGTTCAGGTACTCAACCGTCTCCTGCGCCGTCTCCGCGCCGGAGCCCATCAGCACCAGCACGCGGGTCGCGTCCGGAGCGCCCACGTAGTCAAACAGGCGATATTGGCGGCCTACTCGCGCGGCAAACCGGTCCATCACGTTTTGCACGATGGTCGGAGCCGCCAGATAGTACGGGTTCACCGTCTCCCGGCACTGGAAGTACACGTCCGGATTCTGCGCCGTGCCGCGGAGTACGGGCTTTTCCGGGGTCATCGCGCGCTCCCGATGCGCTTTGATCAGCTTCTCATCCAGCAGCGCGGCCAGGTCTTCCGGGTCGAGCAATTCGATCTTGTTCACTTCATGCGAGGTCCGGAACCCGTCGAAGAAGTGGAGAAACGGCACCCGCGACTCGAGCGACGCCGCCTGCGAAATCAGCGCGAAATCCAGCACCTCCTGCACCGAACAGGAGCTCAGCATCGCAAAGCCGGTGCTTCGGCAGGCCATGACGTCCTGATGGTCGCCGAAAATCGACAACGCATGCGCGGCCAGCGCGCGCGCCGCCACGTGAATCACCGCCGGCGTCAGTTCGCCCGCGATCTTAAACATGTTGGGGATCATCAGCAGCAGACCCTGCGACGCGGTAAACGTCGTGCCTAGCGCCCCGGTCTGCAACGCCCCGTGCAGCGCGCCCGCCGCGCCGCCCTCGGACTGCATCTCGATCACCGTCGGTACGGTTCCCCAGATGTTCGTTTTCCCCTCGCTCGACCACTGGTCGGCCCATTCCCCCATGTTGGAGGAGGGGGTAATCGGATAGATAGCAATAACTTCGTTAATCTTGTGGGCAACGTACGCAGCCGCTTCGTTTCCGTCTATGGCTGTCTTGACTCGGCTCATTCATGCCTCGGGGTCATCGGTTGGATTGCTGTCTCCAAAGCGGCATTTTTCGTGCCACGCTCCACCCGGTTGGTTCTGATTGAAAACTATGACGGTTAGAACCGGCGCGCGGACCCCGGTTGGGGGAAATCTCAACACCCCGGCCCGCGTTGCTGCGCGGTCGGGGCATATCCCCCAAGCCACCTGCGGCGGCCGGCCAGCCATTCACCGTGGCTGAAGTGGGTACAATAACGTCCCATGAGGTTTGCAATCCTTCTTTTCACCACCCTCACCGTAGCGGCCGCCCAGCCGCGGTACGACCTGCTCCTGAAGGGCGGCCATGTTCTCGACGGGAAGAATCAGATCAACGCGGTCCGGGACGTAGCCATTAAGGACCACAAAATCGCCGCGGTGGCCGCCAGCATTCCCGCCTCCCAGGCGGCGAAGGTTGTCGATGTTTCCGGCTTGTACGTGACGCCCGGGTTGGTGGATATCCATGTACACGTGTATGCGGGCACTGGCATGCGCGGCGCCTACTCCGGAGACAACAGCGTTTATCCGGACGGCCACACCCTCCGGGTGGGCGTGACGACCGTGGTCGACGCCGGATCCTCCGGCTGGCGCAATTTCGAGGATTTCAAAGACCGGGTGATCGACCGCTCCAAGACTCGCGTTTACGCCATGCTGAACATCGTTGGCAAAGGCATGGGCGGCGGCCCCATCGAACAGAACATCCAGGACATGGACCCTGAGGCGACCGCGAACATGGCGAAGAAGCACAAAGGAGTGGTCGTGGGGATCAAGACCGCGCACTACCAGGGGCCGGAATGGGTCGCGGTCGACCGCGGTCTGGAGGCGGGTAGGTTGGCCGGCCTGCCGCTGATGGTCGATTTCGGCGCGTTCCGGACCGAGCGCCCCTTTGAAGACCTGGTCCTAAAGAAGCTGCGGCCGGGCGACATCTATACCCATACGTTTCTGGCCTGGGTTCCCATGCTGGACGCCCGCGGCAATTTCCGCCAGTACCTCTTCGACGCGCAGAAGCGCGGCGTGATCTTCGATGTCGGCCACGGCGGCGGCAGTTTCGTGTGGCGACACGCGGCGCCCGCCATCAAGGCGGGGTTCCGGCCGGACTCGATCTCCACCGACCTCCACATCGGCAGCATGAACGCGGGCATGAAGGACATGCTGAATGTCATGTCGAAGTTCCTGAACCTGGGATTGCCTTTGGATGACGTCATTCTCCGGTCCACCTGGCACCCGGCGCGGCAAATGAACCTGACCCAGTACGGGCACCTGACGGTGGGAGCGCCCGCCGACGTAGCCGTGCTGCGCCTGCATAAAGGAGACTTCGGCTTCACCGATGTGTATGGCGCGCGGATGAAGGGCGCCCAGAAACTGGAGTGCGAACTCACGATTCTCGACGGCAAGGTGGTCTACGATCTAAACGGCCTGACCCGGCAAGACTGGGACAAACTGCCAAAGAATTACGAACCGCAGGCCGCCGCCTGGGACGGGACGCTCAGCGCCGGAGTCCGGGCCCGTCTGCCGGCTCGCCCGTGAGCGCTCCTCCCACGGCCCGCTCGCACTCTGCTCCAATGAGAAAAGCGGGAGTGCCTACGTGACCTTCGCGGAGCGGAGGTTCACGCTCCGGGCGCCCCGGCGGGAGAACCAAGCATGGCTGAAGAAACCAACGCGCCCGTGGCAAGCGCTCCGGACCCCAGCGTCGTGGCCACCCTGGGCGATGGAACCAAGGTCAAGATCCGGCTGCTCAGGCAGCGCGCCTGCAACGAAAAGGACGCCAAGAACAACATTTGCGCCGGCCACCTCAAGCGCTGGTACTTTTTCGGGGACGAAGTGAAGCGGAAGTTCGGCCCCGATGCCGAGATCTACCGGTGTGAACATTGCAAAGTACTCTATCTGCCCAACCCCGAGGAGGAGCCGCGCAGCGGGACCCTGGCCTGGTAGCCGGTCCGGCTCATTCCCGGGGTCGCCGCCGCAGCCAGTTCAGCGGGAAGCGCGCGAACGTGATGGTTTCGTACGGCTCCCGCTCTCCTTTCTCATAGAGCAGCCCGACGGCGCCGCCGCGCGTCGCCGCCAGCGAGGAGTACGCCGACGGCCCTTCATGCACCACCCGCGAGTACTGCCAGGTCTTGCCATCGTCCTCGCTCAGGCGCACCGTCAGGCGCACACGGGTCTCCGCGGCGGGGTTGGAAAACAGTAACCGCCTTTTGCCCTTCGGGTAGCGGAGCAGGCTGGCCTGGCGCACCGGCTCGATCAGCGTTTCGTCGAAGCTGGGGGGCGACCAGGTGAGGCCTTCGTCCTTGCTGAACGCCACGGCGCGGCGGTAGCGCCGAGCGTAACGGCGCATGTTCAGCAACCAGGTGCCGTCGCTCAACTCCGCCACGGTGCTTTCCTTGGTGAACTCGGCGGTTTTGCCGCCCAGCTTCCAGCTTTGGCCGTGATCGTCGCTGTCGATGACGTGAGAGAAGAAGCCGCGGTGGCCTTCACTTCATGGTTGCAGGGGACGACCAGGCGCCCGGACCGGGTCTGGATGCCGTTCACCGGCCGGTGGCGTACCAGGTCCAGTCGCCGGGCTTGACGTCGCGGGTGATCTCGGCGGGCCGGGACCAGGTGCGGCCGTCATCGCGGCTCGCCAGGACCCAAACGGTGCGGGTGCCCCGCGCTCCCGTCTCGATGATCTCGTGCTCATTCGTGTCGCCGGGGTTGCCGGTGAGCAGCAGCCAGATGGTTTTGGTCTGGCGGTCCTGGACGGGAGCGGGATTGCCAAGGGTGTCGGGTCCGTGGTCGGCTAACGGAACGGCCGCGGTCCAGGTTCTGCCCCCGTCCGTGCAGCGGCGCAGCAGGACGTCGATGTCGCCGGCGTCGCTGCGGGAGACTTTGCGGCCTTCGCAGAACGCGAGCAGTGTGTTTTGCTGATTAGCCCGCCGCGCGGGAATCCGGTAGGCGTGGTAGCCGCCCTCCCCGGCGCGGAAGAGTACGGTTCACAGAACGCCTTCCCCGCGCTCAGCAGGGCCGGTAGCGCCAGAGCGGCCAGCACGATTCTCGTCACGAATGCCCGAGTCTCCTCCTGCATCGTGACGCAGATCGGCGCCGCGAGCGCGCACCGAAGGCATCTCCCAGGGGCGGCCGCCGCCTTCGGCAACGCGGCGTTTCGCCCGGCGTCACGGCAGCGTGCGGGGCTTCTCCCGAGGCGAGAGGCCCTCCGGGTCGTTCACCGCGGCGCCGCTCGGGGCGGGCACGCTGCCTTGGAGCAGCGGATCGCCGGTGTTTCGCATCCACGTTTCCAGACGGCGGCGCATCCCGGCCAGTTCGGGATGTGGCGGGTGAGCGCCGTCCGCCAGGTTGTGGCTCTCGTTCGGATCGAAGGCCAGGTCGTAGAGTTCCTCGCGCGGCGTCGGGCGGGTGCGCCATCCCGCTTCCAGCCAGGCGCTCTTGCTCAGTCCGTCGTCGCAATTGGGCAGGTTCGGCGTCGAGCGGCCGTCGAAATGGCGGATGTACTTCCAGCGGCTGGTGCGCACGGCGCGCATGGGCTGGTAGGCGGCGTGGTAGGAGACCTCGGCGAACACTTCGTCCCGGATCTCGCCGCGTTCCCCGCGCACCAGGGGCAAGAGGGACCGGCCCTCCAGCCAGTCCGGCTTGGGCAGGTCCAGAATTTCGCAGAGCGTCGGAAACACGTCCAGGTGCGAGACCAGCGCGTCGCTGACCGCGCCGCCCCGAAAACCGCCGGGACCGCGCAGCATGAGCATCACGCCGATGCCGTGGTCGGTGAGGTTGCACTTCATGGCCGGAAAGGGAATGCCGTGGTCCGTGGTGCAGATCACGAGGGTGTTTTCTTCCAGGCCGGCGCGCGCGAGCGCCTCGAAGACCTGCCCCATAGCCGCGTCCAGCACGCGGGCGGATGCCTTGAAGTTCGCCATGTCCTGCCGGATGGCCGGTTCGTCCGGCAGCGGCGCGGGCGGAAGCGGGTAGCGCGGGTCCTCCGCCGGTCCGGCCGGCCGAAACTCGCGGTGGGTCTCCTGGAAACCGCAGGCGAGGAAAAACGGCTCCCGCGGTTTCTCGCGCAGGAAGCGCGCGGCCACTTCCGCCGCCTGCTCGCCGGGAAGGATTTTCGGCGTCAGCGCCTCGGCGTATCCCAGGGCAGCGGTGTGCTCGCGCCTGGCTTCGTGCTGGATGTTGCAGAGCGCCGTCCGGTAGCCATGGCTTTGGAGAAACCAGGCGAGATGCTGGCGGGGATCGTGCAGGCGGAACCCTCGGTGCGCCAGGCCGAACATCCCATTTCGGTGCGCGCACTGGCCGGTCAGCAGGGCCGCACGGCTGGGACTGCAAGTCGGCGCGGCGCTAAAGGCGCGGCGAAACAACACCCCGCCCTCGGCGAACCGCTGGAGGTTCGGGGTCGCCACCGGGTGGCCATAGGGTTGAATGTAACGCCCGGTGTCGTGGGAGTGAATATAAAGCACATTCGGCCGGCGCTTCGGCAGAGCCGCCTGCGCGCCGGACACGGCCAGAAACTGTCTGCGATCCATCTGCCTCTCCCTTCCTCCAACCGCGGCTCAGTATACCAACGCGCCTCCGGGCCGGCCACAGGCAGCGGCCGCGCAAAAGGTCTCACCGCGCCAGCGGCGCCGCGCGGCGGTACAATCGCCCCTTATGGTCCTTTCGGACGCGGACATCAAGCGGTACCTGGCGGCGGGAAAGATCCGCATTACGCCCTCTCCCGCGCCCGAGCAGTTCGGCTCCTGCTCGGTCGATTTCCGGCTGGGGGAAGAGTTCAGCGTCTTCGAGTACAGCCGTCATCCCTACATCGACCTGCGCGACGCCGGCAGCGTCCAGGACATGATGCGCTCGGTCAAAGTGACGCCCGGCGAGCCCTTTGTCCTACAGCCGCGCGATTTTGTCCTCGCCATCACCCACGAGACCCTGGAGTTGGACCGGGACTTGCTCGGCCGTCTTGAAGGCCGCTCCAGCCTGGGCCGCATCGGGATCATCGTGCACGGCACCGCCGGTTTGTTTGAGCCGGGGTGGATCGGCAAGGCGACGCTGGAACTCAGCAATCTCGGCCGCATGCCCGTGGCCTTGTACCCGGGCATGCGCATCTGCTCGTTCACGTTTGAACAGTTGACGACGCCGGCGGAAATCTCCTATCGCGAGAAGAAGAACAACAAATACGCCGGTCAGACCAGTCCGCTGGCCAGCAAGCTGGTCAGCGAAGTCCGCAACACGCCGCAGGAGTAGCCACGGCGGGCATGCGGTCCGTGCGAAGCTAGCGACCCGACGACCCCAACCCGCCCGCGCCGCGGCGGGAGTGATTCAGCTCCCCTTCATCCCATTCGACCGGCTCGTAGCGGGCGACCACCAGTTGCGCGATACGGTCGCCCGGCCGCACCGTGTACGGCTCCGTGCCGAGATTGAGCAGGATGACCTTGATTTCCCCGCGGTAGCCGGGGTCGATGGTGCCCGGGCTGTTGGGCACGGTGATGGCGTGACGCGCCGCCAGGCCGCTCCGCGGGCGTACCTGCGCCTCGAAACCGGGCGGCAACTCAATGGAGAGGCCGGTGGCCACCGCGCGGGGAACGTGCGGTTCCAGCACGGTTTCTTCGATCGACCGCAGGTCCATGCCGGCGTCTTCGCCGGGGCCGTGCGCATATTCGGGCAGGTGGGCTTCGGGCGTCAAACGGCGGATCCGCACGCGCATAGAGCGCTATGATAGCGGACTGATGTCCTCGGAATCGCGGCGCGTAGTGGCCGTGGGCCCCATGCCGCCGGAAAAATGCGCCTACGCGCTCGCCCGTTATAGCCGCTCAGCCGATTCGATCCGCCAGTCGCTCGCGTGGGTGCGGAGCCACGACGAGAAGTCCTTTTTGGACAGTTACTACTTCCAATACGGACATGCTTCGATCGCGGACCTGGGACACCTGGTGCTCTGCCTCGAGGGCATTTCTGAACTGGCGGCGGCCGAAGCCGAGGACGAGCCGCTGTGGGACGGGCAGGCCAAGTCCTCCCGCTACCAGGATTTTTCGAAGGCGGGAACGGTGGTCCCGCCGGAATTCGACGCCGGGCAGGCGGCGCGCTACCGCGAGACCGCCGGGCGGTTGCTGGATGCTTACCGCACGGTGCACCAGCAGGCGCAGGCTCGCCTGACCGAGCAACTCCCTTGCCCTCCCGGGATGAAACCGGAGGCGTACCGCCGGAATCTGGCCGCCCGCGCGTTCGACGTGGCGCGCTATCTGCTTTTTTGGGGCATCCCCACCAACGTCGGCCAGGTGACCAGCATCCGCACCCTGGAAAAACAAATCCGCCGGCTGAAGGCGTCCGAGTTCGCCGAAATCCGCGAACTGGGCGCGGAGATGGCGGACGCCTGCGCGCACGTCCCCGAATGCCGCTGGTCGGAGTTGGACGAAGCGCAGCCTTTGGCCCCGACTCTGGCCAAGTACGTGGATCCCGATGAGTACCTGGCCGCGTCCCGGCGCGACCTCCGGGCGTGGGCGGCGCAAAACCTTCCGGCCTGGGAACCCGCCGCTCCTCCGGCAAGGGTGGATTTGGTCCAGCCCGTCTGCGCGGAGGCCGACCTGGTCGCCACCCTCCTCTACCCGGTCACCGATCGCCCGTACCGTGAACTGTATGACTTGGCGTGCGAGTGGAACGGTCCGCGTCGGGCGGAAGTCATTGACGTGGCCTTGCGCGGCCGGGGCCGGCGCGACGAGTTGCCGCGCGGATTTCGGGGGGGACCGTATGTCTTCGACCTAGTCATGGACTGTGGCTCCTACCGCGACCTCCACCGGCACCGCCGCTGCCATCAGTTCCGCCAGGATTACTCGACGCGGCTGGGATACGAGACGCCGCCGCTGCTGGAAGAGGCCGGGGTCGCGGACCTTTACCGGCAGGAGTTGGAGCTGGCCTTCGCCGCCGTGGACGGACTTCCGTCCCCGGCCAACCAGTATCTGCTCCCGTTTGCGGCGCGCGGGCGCTTTCTGTTCAAGATGGACTTCGCGGAAGCCGAATACATCATCCGCTTGCGGAGCGGGGTCAAGGGGCATCCTGGCTACCGCCTGGTCGCCTGGGAGATGAAAGAGGCGATGAACCGGCTCGACCCTGCCCTGGGACGCCTGCTCAGCGCCACGCCTCCTTGGGAGCAGGATCCGCTCCAGCGTTAACGAAACGCCCCGTTCCTTGCCTTCCCGACCCGCGACGGACGCCTAGCCGTGCCGGACCTTCGCCCGGGGCGGCGGCTAAAGTTTTGCTCAGGTCCTCCGATATTAAGTGGTACGTACTAGAACGACCGGCATAGGGCGCTGGCCGTTCGGATATGCCGACCGTCACGCAGAGTTCTAGAAAACCAGAGGCCGCGACGGTTCCCGCCGCCCGAACCCGGGCCGGTTGGAGCCGCGTGTGGACACCTTCGGTGACGGATTTCTTTTTCGGAGCTTTCCTGGTGTGGTCGTTCGCGGCGGGCGCCGGATGGGAAGCGCTGCTCACGGACGGAGACACCGGTTTTCACATCCGAACGGGCGATTTTATCCGGCAAACGGGCTCCGTTCCGGCGGTCGATATCTTTTCCTTCTCCAAGGAGGGCGCTCCGTGGTTCGCCTGGGAGTGGCTGTCGGCGATCGTCTTCTCCGCCGTCCACGGAGCGGCTCATCTGAAGGGCGTCGTGTTGCTTTCCGGCATCGTGCTCACGGTGGCGGCGGTGCTCGTGTTCCGCTACGCGATCTGGCGGGGCAGCCAGTTCTTCCCGGCCTTTTTGCTGACCGTGGCGGCGGGGGGCGCGGCCTGGGTGCACTTCCTTGCCCGGCCGCACATCTTCACGTTCCTGCTGCTCCCGGTGGCGCTGTGGCTGCTCGAACGGGACCGCCGGCAACGTTCCGCGGGGCTCTGGTGGCTGATTCCGCTGACCGTCCTGTGGACCAATCTCCACGGCGGCTTCCTGGCGGTGGTGGCTTGCGGGGGGATCTATGCGCTGGGCGTGTTTCTTGAGGAGGTCTGGAAGGCTGGCTCCTTGACTGGCGGGCTGGAGCGGGCGCGCCGCTACGGTCTGGTGACGGCCGGATGCGCCGCCGCCAGCCTGATCAACCCCTACGGCTGGAACTTGCATCTCCACGTCACGCAGTTCTTTGCGACGGGAGCCTGGTGGCAGAAGGCGATCCAGGAGTTCGAACCGCCCCGCGTGGGCGACCCGCAGTTCCGGCACTTCGAAATTCTGTTGATGATGAGCTTGGCGTGGATCGCCCTTTACCTGCGCCGGAAGCGGGTGGTGGAGCCGCTGCTGATCCTGTTTTGGGCGCACCAGGCGTTGTCTTCCGTTCGCCACGTGAGCCTGTTTGGCTGGGTAGTCGCGCCGCTGCTTGCCGAGGAAGTGACGTGGCTTTGGCGGGAGTGGAGCCGTTCCCGGCCGGCTCGGTCGGCGGGGGCCATCCTGGGACAACTCGATGCGGACTTCAGCCGCCAGCCGATGGGCCTGAGCCCTTGGCCGCTGGCGCTGTTGTTTTTTTTGTGGTGGTCCCCTTGGCAGGCCTGGCCGCGGGACTTTCCGGCGGCCAAGTATCCTCTTGCGCTGCTCAGCCGGCACGAATCGGCGCTCGCCCCTGCCGAGGGCGCGGCGCCGCGCATCCTGGCCTCCGATGACTACGGAGACTATCTGATTTATCGTTTCTATCCGCGCCTGAAAGTATTTATCGACGGGCGTGGCGATTTCTACGGGCCGGAATTCCAGCGCGAGGCGGCCCGGTTACTGGCCGGGAAGCACCCTTGGCGGGAGACCTTGGAGCGGTACGACTTTGATTGGGCGCTGCTGTCAGTGAACTGGTCCCTGGCCGAAACGTTGAAGCTCTTGCCCGAGTGGCGATTGGTGGCCGATGACGGCCGGACGCTGCTATTTCAGCGCCGGAAGACCCTAATGAAAGTTGGCGATTCGGTCGAATAATAGATTTGCCTGACGCAGCCGGTACCTCGGTACTGGCCAGAAAAGCAGCCGAAGCAATGGATTTAAGAACTTACGCAGTTCTGGCGGTGGGAGTGGCGGCGGTAGCCGAAGATCTGCGGTCGCGCACCATTTCGAATTGGACCACCGTGGGTGCGGTGCTGTGCGGGCTGGCTATCCATTGCTGGGCCAACGGCTGGTCCGGCCTCTGGCAGGCGGGCGCCGGCATGGCGATCGGCGCCGGTGTTTTCCTCGCTTTCTATCTGCTGGGGGGCATGGGCGGGGGCGACATCAAGCTGATGGCGGGTTTCGGTGCTCTCCTCGGCTCGGGTCTGATCTGGACGGCGGCGTTGCTGGCGGCGCTGGCGGGAGGGGTCTTCGCCCTGTGGTATCTGGCCTGGCAGCGGGTGCGGCGGCGCTGGCGAGCCAGCCGCGGCGAGGGTCCGCCGGGCCCGGACGAAGAAAAGTTTATGCCTTACGCGCCGGCGATCACTGCTGGAGCATGGCTGGCGATGGTGAACGAATTGTAGGAAGGGGAATTGCGTTATGGACCGCAGGTTCTTGACGGTATTGGGCATGAGTGTCGTGCTTGCTCTGGTGGTCGCGGGCGTCTTCTACCAGATCACGAAGAAGGCGCAGGCGAAACCGCAGGTCGCGATGAAGGATCTGGTGGTGGCCGCCGAGGCTTTGTCTCTGGGCGTGCAGATCAAGCCGACCCAGGTCAAAGTCATCAAGGTGCCGGAAAACCTGTTTCCGAAAACCGCGTTCTCGAACCCGAACGATGTGCTCGACCGCCCGGTGGTGAGCAACATCCTGCCCGACGAACCCGTAGTGGAGCAGCGCCTGGCGCCGCGGGGCAGCGGGTTGGGCCTGGCCACGGTGATTCCGCCGGGGATGCGGGCGGTGGCGGTGCGCGTGAATGAGGTCGTCGGCGTGGCAGGCTTTGTGCTGCCCGGCATGCGTGTGGACGTGCTGGTCACCGGCCGGCCGCCGAACTCGGACAACGAATCGGTCACCACGACGGTCCTGCAGAACATTACGGTCCTTTCCGCCAACCAGCAAACGCAGCCGGATTCCCGCGGCGGGGCGATCAACGCCACCGTGGTGAGCCTGCTGGTGACGCCGGAACAGGCCGAAGTGCTGACGCTGGCGGGCAACGAAGGAAAGATTCAACTGGTTCTCCGCAACGCCGTCGACCAGGAGATCCAGCAGACTCCTGGCAAGCAGGTGGCCGAACTGTACGGGATGCGGAAGCGCCCCATGTTGGCCGCCGCGGCCGCCCCGCGGGCTCCCCGCCCGGTGCAGGAGGCCGCGCCGCCGCCCCCGCCGCCGGCGCCCGTGGTGGTCCCCGACGAGATCATCATGATTCGCGGGAATCAGAAATCAGTTGAGGTCGTGGGCATGAGGCAGGCGCAGTGAGCGCCGCGGAGGGGCGGCCCGCCGCCCCGGATTGGGGTTCCACTCGATGATCCGATCGACGGAAAGGCATGTGGCAATGAGCAAGCTTCTCCTTCTATGCAAGCAGTTCGCGCGCCGTCTCGCCCCCTGGGCGGCCGTCGTGGTAGGCGGGGCCGCGCCCGCCCTGTGGGCGCAGTCGGCCACCCAGGAACTGCGTCTGACCGTGGGGAAGAGCGTGGTGATCGACTACCCGTCCGATATCGGCCGCATCTCCACCAGCAATCCCGATGTCGTGGACGCGGTGCCGATCACGGCGCGGGAAATTCTGCTGAACGCGAAGGCTTTCGGGCATTCGACCGTGGTGGTGTGGTCGAAGGCCGGCGAACGCTCCTTCTTTGCGATCACCGTCGAGACCAACGGAGAGCCGCTCGACCGCATCTTGAAGGAAACGTTTCCGGACGAGAAGCTGACGGTCAAGGTGGCCAAAGACACCGCTTCGATCAACGGACAGGTCACCAATGCGGCGGTGGCCGAGCGGGCGGCCGCGCTGCTGGCGCCGTTCGTCAAGAGTGTGGTCAACAATGTGCGGGTCGTCTCCCCCGGCGTGGACAAGCAGATTCTGCTGCGGGTGCGGTTCGCCGAGCTCAATCGCGTGCGAGCCGAAACGCTGGGCATCAATCTGTTCTCAACCGGGGCGGCGAACACGCCGGGGGTCACCACGACGGGCCAGTTCCGCGCGCCGCGGGCGACCGAGGTGAACGGCATCATCGGGGGCCAGGTGGCCGGCACGCAGAGCAACTTCAACCTGACCGACACCCTGAACCTGTTCGCTTGGCGGCCGGATCTGAACCTGGGCGCGACCATCCAGGCCCTGCGGGTCCAGAACGTCTTGCAGATCCTGGCGGAACCCAATCTGGTCACCACCAATGGCAAGGAAGCCAGCTTCCTGGCGGGCGGCGAGTTTCCCATTCCCGTGTTGCAGGGCGGGTCGAACGCCGGCGCGGTCACGATTCAGTTCCGCGAGTATGGCATCCGGCTTACCTTCACCCCGAACACCACCGAGCACAACACGATCAAAATGCACGTGCGGAGCGAACTGTCCACCATCGACATCGCCAACGCCGTCACGTTCCAGGGGTTCACCATCCCCGCCTTGTCGACGCGCAGAGCCGAGACCGACGTGGAGCTGGGCCCCGGGCAGAGCTTTGTGATCGGCGGCCTGCTGGACGACCGCGTGCGGAACATCCTGTTCCGGATTCCCGGCCTCTCTTCGATCCCCGTGCTGGGCCAGCTCTTCCGCAGCTACAACAAGGAGAAAACCAAGACCGAGCTGATCGTGCTGGTCACGCCCGAGATTGTGAATCCGCTCCAGCCCGGCGACCCGCGTCCCAGCCAGGATATGCCCAACCCGGGCATCCCGGCCGCCTTGGAGGGGGTAGTGGCGGGCCAGAAAGAGCACGAAGACGCCATGAAGGGCAGCCCGGACAAGTCGAAGCGCAACTGACCGGAGAGGCTACGGAGGAAACCACGTGACGGAGACGCGCAGCGCCCGCCAGCCGGAAATGACGGCGATGATGATCGCGCCAGACCGCGAGCTGGCGGCCCAATTTCTGGCCACGCAGAGCGCGGTCCGGAGTTTCCATCTGCTGGCGGAGCTGAAGAGCTATCCGTCCATTCAGGCGTTCGACATTCGGCTCCGGCAACTGCGGCCGGACATGGTTTTCGTGGACCTGGCGACCGATCTGCAAAAGGCCTCCGAGTTGATCGAGTTCGCCGCCGCTTTGCGGCCGCCGGTGTTTGTTGTCGGCCTGCACCGGTTCAACGATACGGAATCGATTCTGACCGCTTTGCGCGCCGGCGCGGCCGAGTTCCTGTTCGCGCCGTTCGACCTGGAGATCCAGCGGGAGGCGATCGGGCGGATTGCGAAGAAGCGGACCCCGCAGGCCCGCGGCGAACAGGAGCGCGGCCGGCTGATCGCGTTCGCCAGCACCAAGGCGGGGTCGGGCGCTTCCACCGTGGCCGCGCAGGCCGCCTACACGCTTCAGCGCTCCTCCGGCAAGCGGGTGCTGCTGGCCGACTTCGACCTGTGGGGCGGCACCATCGGCTTCTTCTTCAAGCTCAGTCACTGGTACTCGCTGGCGGACGCGCTGGCCCAGATGGAACGGGGAGAAGCGCCGGATTGGGCGGCGTTGGTGGTCAACGCCGACGGGGTGGATGTGCTGCCCGCGCCGGACGTGCCCAAGAGCGTCGTGATCGAACCCGAACAGATTCACGGCTTCATCGAGTACACCCGCACCCTGTATGACTACGTGGTGGCCGACCTGCCCAACGTGTTTGAGAAGCTCAGCCTGGTGACCTTGTCGGCCTCTGACGAGGCGTATCTGGTATGCACGGCGGAATTGCCGAGCCTGCACCTGACCCGGAAGGCCATCCAGCATCTGGCGCGGCTGGGGATCGGGCAGGAGCGGTACCGGGTGCTGGTGAACCGGCTGGGGAAGCAGGACACCATTTCGAGCGAGGACATGGCGAAGATCTTTGGGGCGCCCGTCTACCGGACGTTCCCGAACGACTATCTGTCGTTGCACAAGGGGTTGACCGTCGGGCAGCCCCTGGGCGCGAAAACGCCGCTGGGGCGCACCATTGAGGAATTTGTGACGCAATTGGCGGGCCGGCCGCAGCCGGCCACCCGCCGCACCGGGTCCCTGCTGAACTGAGCGCGGATGGACGAGAACGGACGAAGGGGAAAGCATGATCAACACCGAAACCAGACAGGAACTGACTTGGGACCAGCGCTTGCTCCGGAACGCGGGCCGTCCCAAGGCGGCTTTGAAGCCGGAGTACCAGGAGCTGAAGTTCACCCTCCACCGCAAGCTGCTCGACAAGATCAACCTGGAAGCGCTGGCCACCATCGACAACCAGCGCGTGCGCAGCGAGGTGCGCCAGGCCGTGATCTCGCTGATCGACCAGGAACCGACCCTGTTGAGCTCGATCGAAAAGCAGCAGATCAGCGAAGAAGTGCTTGACGAAGTGTTCGGGCTGGGCCCCCTCGAACCCCTGCTGCAGGATCCGTCGATCTCCGACATTCTCGTCAACACGCACAAGCAGGTCTACATCGAGAGAAAAGGCCTGCTGGAACTGACTTCGGTGCGGTTTCGCGACGACGCGCACCTGCTCCGGATTATCGACAAGATCGTCTCCCAGGTGGGACGCCGCGTCGACGAATCCACGCCGATGGTGGATGCGCGCCTGACGGACGGCAGCCGTGTGAACGCGGTGATTCCTCCGCTGGCGGTGGACGGCCCGCTGCTGTCCATCCGCCGTTTCGGCACCGACAAGCTGGGGCCGCAGGACCTGGTGGAAAAACTCGCCTTGACCGCCGGCATGATGGAACTGCTGGAAGCGTCGGTGAAGGCGAAGCTGAACATCGTCATCGTGGGCGGCACCGGCGCCGGCAAAACGACGCTGCTCAACTCCCTCTCATCGTTCATCTCGCCCAAGGAACGGATTGTGACCATTGAGGACGCGGCCGAGTTGCAGTTGAAGCAGCCGCATCTGGCGCGCCTGGAGACCCGCCCGGCCAACCTGGAGGGGCACGGGGCGGTGAAGCAGCGCCAACTGCTGGTGAACGCCTTGCGGATGCGTCCGGACCGGATCGTGGTGGGCGAAGTCCGCGGCGAGGAAGCGCTGGACATGTTGCAGGCCATGAACACCGGTCACGACGGGTCGCTGACCACCGTGCACGCCAACTCCCCGCGCGACGCCATCTCCCGGCTCGAGGTGATGGTTTCGCTGGCCAACGCCAACATGCAACTGGTCTCGATCCGGCAGCAGATCGCCAGCGCGGTGCAGGTGCTGGTGCAGGCGGCGCGCCTGTCCGACGGATCCCGGCGGGTGATCAATATCACCGAGGTCACGGGGATGGAAGGCGAGATCGTGACGTTGCAGGACATCTTCGTCTTCGAAAAGCGAGGCGTCTCGCCGGAGGGGAAAGTGCTGGGGCGCTTCGCCGCGACCGGCATTCGGCCGAAGTTTTATGAGCGTCTGCTGGCGGCCGGAATCCGGCTGCCCGCCGACTTGTTCGATCAGGTGGTGGATATCTAGAGGGGGCGTTCATGTTGTTCACGGTGCTGCTCTTTGTGATTGTGCTGGCGGGCTCCTTGCTCCTGTTCAACGTCTTCGGCGCCGCATCCGGCGGCGCGGAAGCCGAGAAGGTCCGGGACCGGCTGCTCGGACGGCCCGATGCGAAAAAGTCGAAGAAGGGGAAGAAAGGGGAACCGGAGGGCGAACCCGCCCTGATGAAATCCGACGAGCCGCAAACCAGCCTCTCGGTGAAGTTGCTCAAGCGGCTGGAACTCGCCGAGCGGGTGCAGGGGATGATCGACCGCGCCGGCCTGCGCTGGACCGCGAGCGGGCTGGTGCAGACAGCCCTGTTTCTCGCGCTGCTGGGCTTCAACTTCGTGTATTTTCTCCTGCCGCCGCCCCTCGACAATTTCGCGCTCCTGGCCGCGATCGCGGCGTTCTCGTTGCCGTTTGTCTACGTGCAGAGCCAGGCCAACCGGCGATTGCGCCGTTTCGAGGAGCAGTTTCCGGACAGCCTGGAGTTTATCGCCCGTTCCATGCGGGCCGGACACGCCTTTTCGGTGTCGCTGGAGATGATCCATCGCGAGTTCGCCGAGCCGCTGGCGGGCGAATACCGCCGTACGTTTGATGAGCAGAACTTGGGACTGCCCTTGGACTTGGCGCTCCAGAACCTGGCCAAACGGGTCCCTTTGCTAGAAGTGCAGTTTTTCGTCTCGGCGGTGTTGCTGCAAAAACGGACCGGCGGCAACTTGGCGGAATTGCTGGACAAGCTCGCCTACCTGATCCGGGAGCGCTTCAAGCTGCGCGGGCGCATCCGGGCGCTGAGCGCGCATGGCAAGCTCACCGCGACGGCGTTGACGTGCATCCCCATGGCGGTGGCGGTGCTGATGTTCATGAGCAACCCGGACTACATTTCGTTCTTCATCCGCGATGAGATGGGGCACATCATGGCGGGGTTTTGTGTCGGGTTGCAGATCATCGGTTATCTGGTGATGAAGAAGATCGTGAGTATCGAGGTCTGAGGTATGGTGCTGCTTTTGTCGGTGCTGGTTTTTCTGGTGATGACGGGGATTTTCGCCCTGCTGGGTCTCAACGTGTGGGCGCGTCCCAAGGCGGCGATCGACCGGGTTACTGGCGCGATGGTCGAGCAACAGGCGCCGGTGTCGCACCCGAGCCTGGCCTTCCGCGAGCTGCTGCGCAAACTGGGCAACTTCGTGCCCGCCTCGCCCAAGGACACCACGATCATGCAGCGGCGGCTGGTGCGGGCCGGCTTCCGGGGCGAGAACGCGCTCAAGATTCTTTACGGCGCCAAGTTCGCGGGCGCCGTGGTGGTGCCCCTGCTGACGTTCGGGCTGATCGTGGGCGCCGACCTGGACGGCAGCAACAAGATGCTGGCGATGGTGGCCTCGGTGGCGATCGGCTTTTTCGGCCCCAATGAATACGTCCGGCTGGCGGCGGGCCGCCGCCAGAAACAGATCAAGCGCGGGCTGCCGAACGCGCTCGATCTGATGGTGGTTTCGGTCGAGTCCGGCTTGGGATTGGACCAGGCCGTGGTCCAGGTGGCCAAGGAACTCCAGTTCGCGCACCCGGAGGTGAGCGAGGAATTCGGGCTGATGAACCTGGAGCTCAAGGCCGGCAAACGGCGGATCGAGGCGCTGCGCAACCTGGCCGAACGCACGGCGGTGGACGATCTCAAGAAACTGGTGGCGGTGTTGATCCAGGCCGACCGGTTCGGCACCAGCATTGCCGCCACGCTGCGCGCGCACGCCGATTTCATGCGGGTGCAGGCGCGCCAGATCGCCGAGGAAAAAGCGGCCAAACTCGGCGTCAAACTGGTGTTCCCGATTTTCTTCTGCATTCTCCCCACCCTGTTCGTGGTGACCGTCGGTCCCATGGCGATCAAGGTGGTGCGGGAATTGATGCCGATGATGCAGAATTTCTAGCCAGATTGAGCGGCGCCCCGGCAGGGTCGGCCGCTGGAAAGGAGAGCACACATGGATGCAACCTTGATTCGCGTCGTATGCGCCGTCCTGGCGCTGGTGTTGCTGGGCGTGATCGTGATGCGCCGCCGCAACCGGGCGGAGTAGTGCGGTCCCGCTTGGCGCGGCGGCTGGTGAAGGCAGAGAGAGAAGGAAAGAGGGCTCGCGTTTCTTAACGGGGCGGGCGGCGGACGCGATTGCGGTGGGCCGCCCGCACGGCCGCGGGCCGGGAAGCGATTCCCGCGGGTCTGGAAACGGACCAAAGGTTACGTGTATGAAGCCAATTTCGGATTTTCGCAGTCGATGCTCGAGATTCCTCCGCCTGGCGGGGGTCCTCTGCGCGCTGGCGTCCGCGGGGGCCGGAGGAAACGCGCTGCTGCGGGCGGCCTCTTTCGGCAAGGTGATTCCCCTTGGGGGAAACGCCTCCGATCTCGCGCTGGATGAAGCGCGCGGCGTCCTCTACGTCGCCAACTTCACGGCCAACCGGATCGAAGTTCTCAACCTGTCCGACCATGCGATCCGCCGGTCCTTCAATGTGCCGGCCCAGCCGGGCTCGCTGGCGCTCTCGCCGGACGGTCAGTTTCTCGTTGTGACCCACTTCGGCAACGTGGACGCCACCACGGGAGCCACGCCCTACAACGGCCTGACGGTGCTGAACCTGGCAAACGGGCAGCAGCAGCGGTACACGCTGGGGTTTCCGCCGCTGGGCGTCGCCTTTGGCGCGGACGGGCAGGCGTTGCTGGCGACCACCGTCGAGATTTTGCTTTTTCATCCCGCGTCGGGAGCGGTGCGGGTGCTGGAGACGATCGCCGAGATCGCGGCGCGCTCGATTCCGGTCGAGCAGGATGGCCGGAATTTCCCGCCGAATATCGTCGCCTCTTCGCTGGCGGCGACGCCGGACGGCCGGTGGATTGTGGGCACGCTCGGCGCGGGTCCGGACGGGGATAGCCGGCTGGACTTCGTGTATTCGGTGGTGACCCGGCAGTTGTCGGCCGCGCCGGGCGGGTCCACGCCGCCGATGGGTCCGCGGGTGGTCAGCGTGGCCCGGGACGGAAGTTATTTCATGAGCGGCTGGACGCTGCGCTCGGCGGCGGATTTTTCCCTCATCTCCCAGGTCGCCAACGTTAGCGGCCTGTTCCAGTACGGCAGCCACGTGATCGACTCCGAGCGGGGCGTGATCTATGGCCAGTTTCCGCCGTCGGCGCAGGGCGGGGGCGGAGGGGACACCCTGACGCCCGAGAACCCGGTGCTGTTCGTGCTCGACGCGGCGAACCTGGCCGTGCTGGACAGGTTGCAGCTTCCCGAGAATCTGGCCGGCAAGGCGTTGCTCGACCGCGCGGCGACGACGTTGTATGCGATCTCCGACAGCGGCGTGCTAGTGGGCCGCGTGGGCGATTTCCGCGGGGTGCGGCGGCTCCGGGCCTCGAAGGAAGATCTGGTGTTCCGCGGCAACTTCTGCGACCGCAAAGTGATCACCCAGGAGTTCACGCTGACGGACGCGGCCGGCGGCGCGATCGATTTCACGCTCAGCGCCGACGTGCCGGGCTTGACGATTTCCCCGGCGAGCGGCGTCACGCCCGCCGTGATTCGGGTGCAAGTGAATCCCACCGTGTACGCCAACCGCCAGGGGACCACCTCCGGGACGATTCAGGTCCGCTCGCGCGGGGCCGTGAATCTGCCGGACCCGATCCGGGTGTTGGTCAATGCGCGCGACCCGGATCAGCGGGGAACGTTCGTGAACGTCCCCGGGAGACTAGTGGACATTCTGGCGGATCCGCTGCGCAACCGCTTTTACGTGTTGAGGCAGGACCGGAACCAGCTTCTGGTGTTTGACGGGAGCAATTTCTCGCAGATCGCGGCGCTCAAAACGTACAACACGCCCACGCAAATGACGATCACGGCGGACGGGCGGCATTTGCTGGTGGGCCACGACAACTCGGCGCGGGCTCTGGTCGTCGATCTGGAACCGTTACGGGCGACGGCGCCCGTGATCTTCCCGCGGGGGCACTACCCGCGTTCGATCGCGGCGTCGGGCCGGGCGATTCTGGCGGCGATTCGCGTGTCCGGTGAGACGCATGTTATTGATGCGGTGGATCTGGCGGCCCGGCGGGGCGCAACGCTCCCGCGGCTCGGCGTGTTTAAGAACGACATTCATATCAACACCACCCTGGTCGCGCCGCCGAACGGGTCTTCGATTCTGGGGGTCATGGCGGACGGGCGGGTTCTGCTTTACGAAGCCAGCGCGGACACCTTCACCGTGCTCCGCAAGGACTATTCCGAGCTGGCGGGGACCTACGCCGCCTCGAATCACGGCGCGTTCCTGGTGGGCAACCGGCTGCTGAACGCCTCCCTGGTCCCGCAGCGGCAAATCGAGCCGGCGCTGGGATTCAGCTTCATTGACGACACCGCCGTGCGCATCGCGGCGGCCGGGCCGGCGAGCCCGGGCACGATCAGCCGGCTGGATCTGGCGACGGGACAGTCCGTGCGGCCCACCCGCACCGTGGAGGCGCCCGTCACCGAAGCCGTGACGCCGGGATTCGCCTTCATCCGGACGCTGGCGGCGCTGTCCAACCGGCAGGCGTTCGTGGCGCTGACGCAGAGCGGCTTCACCGTATACCCCTGGAGCTATGACGCCGCCACGCCGATTCCCTCGCTGGACCGCGTGGTGAACGCCGCCGATCAAACCGCCCCGGTGGCGCCCGGCGGGCTGATCAGCGTGCTCGGCCAGGACCTCAGCCCCATCAACATCGCCACGCGCGAAATCCCGCTGCCAACCGCGCTGGGTGAGTCCTGTCTGACGGTCAACGGCGCCATTCTGCCGCTGGTGTTCGTCTCGGCGAATCAGATCAATGCTCAGTTGCCGTTCCATGTAGACGGCAAGGCGCAACTGGTGCTGCGCACGCCGGCGGGCGTCAGCAACAACCTCAATTTCACGATTCAGCCGACGGCGCCCAGCGTCTTCCGGTCCGCCGGCGACGGGACGCCCATTGTCGTCCGGGACGGCGAACTGGTGGGCGAAGACAATCCGATTCGCCCGGGTGACCACCTGGTGATCTATGCGACGGGCCTTGGGCTGACATCGCCCGCCGTCGAGGCGGGCCTGCCGGGACCGGACGGACCGCTGGCGGAAACCGTGGTGGCGCCCGAAGTGGACCTCGCCGGGGATCCGCTGGAAGTCGCCTACGCGGGCTTGGCCCCGGGGCAGGTGGGCGTGTATCAACTCAACGTGAAGGTCGGAGGCGCCGTGCGCGCTTCCGGCGTACAGGAGCTGCGCATCCGGCAGGGCGAGTCGGAAACCCGTCTGCCGGTGCCGGTGCACGAATAGCGGTACGCGAAAGAGGAAGAGGGAATGGATACCAGAGTTCGTCGGGCCATCGCAACACCCGCCACGGCGCGCCCGTTGTGCTGGGCGAGCCTGGCGCTGCTTGCCGGCGCGGCCGCGGGCTGGGCTGGCACGTTCGGCACGGTGGTCCCCATCGGCGGGCAATCCGCGGACTTGGCGTTAGATGAGCCGCGGGGTCTGCTCTACATCGCCAACTTCACGGCCAACCGGGTCGAGGTGATGAACCTGGCCGACCGGAGCATTCCCCGTTCCCTGAACGTCGGGCCTTTTCCGGCTTCCCTGGCTCTTTCTCCGGATGGCCAATACCTTGTCGTGGGCCACTATGGCAACCTGGCGGCGCCGGCCTCCCAAAACAACACGGTGACGGTGGTCAACCTGAACACCAATCAGCGGCGGACCCTGGTCGCCAGCGCGACTCCACTGGGTGTGGCGTTCGGAGCGGATAGCAAGTGTCTGCTGGTCACCAAACGCGACGTTCTGCTGCTCGACCCGGCCACCGGGACCCTGACGCTGCTCGAGACCATGGAAAGTCTGGCGTCGAAAACGCTTCCGCAGCCCGGCCCCGCGCCGCCGGTCGAGATTACCGAGACGGCGTTGGGCGTTTCAGGCGACGGCCTCCGCATCTACGGCTCGACGGAGGCCTTCGGGCTGATCTATGACGTGGCGTCCCGCCGGGTCGCCACGTTTCCGACGAAAGGCGCCGTACCCCCGCTGGCGCCGCGCGCCGTGAGCGTCGCGCAGGACGGATCGTACTTCGCGTTTGGTTGGGCGGTGTGGGACCAGCGCGGGCGCTTTCGCAACGATTTCCCGAACGTAACCGGGCAATTGGCGGTGGGCAGTTTCGCCGTGGATTCGGTCGCGGGGGTGATCTACGCGCAAGTTCCGGAGCAGAACCCCACCGGGCCGGCCGGTCCTGTGCTGCGGGTGCTGGACGCGGACAACCTCGCGGTCCGCGAGTGGCTGCTGCTGGGCGAGAATCTGAGCGGCAAGTCGGTGCTCAGTGCGGACCGGGGCACCGTGTACGCGATCTCGGAGAGCGGGGTGACCATCCTGCCGGTGGGTTCCCTCGATCGCGAACCGCGTTTGTTCGCTTCCCGCTCCTCGCTTTCCTTTCGCACCACCTTCTGCGAACGGCGGGCGATCACCCAGGAACTGCAAATTACGGACCCCAGCGGGAACGCCACGGAATTCACGCTGTCGTCGACGTTGCCCGGCGTGACCATTTCGCCCTCGACCGGGCTGACGCCCGCCACCGTGCGGGTCACGATCGACCCGGCCGCCTTCGCCGCCAGCCGGGGCACCGTGCGCGGCGCGATTGAAATCGCTTCCGCCACCGCCGTCAACGTGCCCCCGCCGGTGCAACTGCTCGTGAACAACCGCGAGCCCGACCAGCGCGGGAGTATTGTCGAGGTGTCCGGGGTGCTGACTGACCTGCTGGCCGACCCCGTCCGCGACCGGTTCTACATCCTCCGCCAGGACACGAACGAGGTGCTGGTCTATGACGGCGCCAACTATAACCGCATCGCCGCGCTGAAGACCAATGCCGCCCCCACGCAAATGGCCATCACCCGGGACGGCCGCTACCTGTTGGTGGGGCATCAGCACGCCTGGAACGCCAACGTCTATGACCTGGAGACGCTGGAAGCCCAGCGTCCGGTTGAGTTTCCGTACGCGCATTACCCGCTGTCGCTGGCGGTATCCGGGGGAGCGATCCTGGCGCTGACCGACAACCGGGACGTCGGACGCGGTTACAACACCATTGATCGGGTGGACTTGGGGAGCCGGACTGCCGCGGAACTGCCCGCGCTGGGCGCCTTCGCGAACCGCTTCGACAGTTATGTGCACCTGACCGGCATGGCGAACGGCGCGGCGATTCTCGGGGCGGCGGCTAACGGCAGCACGCTGCTCTATAACTCCACCGCCGACACCTTCACGGTATTCCGGAAAGATTTCCCTTCGCTCTCGGGCGCGATCGCGGCTTCCAATCAGGAGCAGTATTACGCGGGCGGCAGCCTGCTGAACGCCTCGTTGGTCGCCACCCGGAGGCTCAGCGCCGAGTCCGGAATCACGGCGGGATTCGTGTTTGTCGATGACTTCGCGCTGAGGGTTTCCGCCGCGGACGCTTCTTCGCCGGGCATCCTGGAGCAGGTGAATCTGCGCGATGGCAGTCTCTCGCGCCGGGTGCGCCTGATCGAGGCGCCGCTGCTGCCGAGACCCGGCCGTTCGACCGTCGCGCGCATCAACAACCCGTTCACCCGCAGCCTGGCGGTGCTGCCTGGCCGGCGGGCGATCGTCATCCTGAGCCAGTCGGGCTTTGTGGCGTTGCCCTTCGCCTACGACGCCAATCAGCCTGATCCGCCGCGGATTTCGATCGTGGTCAACGCCGCCGATGGCGAACCGCGTATCGCGCGCGGCGGCCTGATCACGGTGTACGGCAGCAATCTGCATCCGGTCGCGCTGGCAACCAATGAAGTTCCGCTCCCCTTTGCGCTGGGAGAGGCGTGCGTCACGGTGAATAACCGGGTGATCCCGCTGCGGTTTGTCGCGCCGGGGCAAATCAACGCACAGATGCCGTTTGAGATCAGCGGCAGCGCCCAGTTGGTGGTGACGTCGGTAGGCGGGACCAGCGCGCCTTTTTCCGTCAACGTGCAGCAGGTGGCGCCGGCGATCTTCCGCGCGCCGCCGCCGGGCGCGGATTTTCTGGTGCCGCTGATCATCCGGAAGGCGAACAACTTGTTGGTGACTCTTTCGAACCCGGTCCGGAAGGGAGATCAGCTTTCCATTTACCTGACCGGCCTTGGGGCGACCCAACCGGCGATCGGCACCGGGGCGCCCGGACCAGCCGACCCCACCGCTGAGCCGCTGGTGACGCCGGGAGTTTTCCTGGATGAGGTCGAGTTGGGCCTCATCAAGGCGGAGATGGAGCCCGGCCAGGTAGGGGTGTACCGGCTTGATGTACAAGTGCCGCACGGCGTACGCCAAGGTTTGCAGATCCCGCTGACCGTTCGCCAGGGCTCCAGCCAGACGGTGGTGGCCGTACGCGTAATCGAGGGGAATTAACCAAAGAAAGGGATCGCGCGTGAGGAGCGTTCCGGAGCGCGCCGCGTCCCAGGGAGAACGATGATGCGATCATCCTACGTGATTTGTGCCGCGTTGGCGGCCGCCGCTCTGCCGGCCGCCGGGCAGAACTGGGAAGTGGGCGCAGGCGGGGGCTTTGGATTCTATTCGAACAAGACCGTCACTGCGGGTTCCTTGTCCGGCCAGACCGGATTCGAGAATGGATTCGCCGCCGGCGGCTGGCTCGGAAACGATATCTCTGAGCATTTTGGAGGCGAGTTCCGCTATACCTACCGCAAGAACGATTTGAAGCTCTCCTCGGGGGCCACCAAGGTGACCTTCAGCGGCGACTCGCACATCATCCACTACGATTTCCTGCTGTACGCCACACGCCGGGGGGCGAAGGTAAGGCCCTTTGCGGCCATCGGCGGAGGAATCAAGGTCTTCCGGGGAACCGGGGCCACTCAGGCGGTGCAGCCGTTGAGCAACCTGGCGCTGCTCAGTCCGGTGACGGAAACCAAGGGCTTGGGAAGCGTCGGCGGAGGAGTCAAGTTCCAGATCGCGCCCGGCGTCGTTCTGCGGGTGGAAGTGCGGGACTTCATCACGCCGTTCCCGAAGCAGGTGATCGCGCCGTCGATCGGGGCCAAGATCAGCGGGATCATCCACGATATCGTTCCGCTGGTCGGCATCGCAGCGGTGTTCTAGGCCGGGGGGAGTCATGATGAGAGTCGCCTGGGCGGTTTGTCTTGGATGTTGCCTGCCGTGGGGGAGCGTGGCGCAACCGGCGCCTGCCGCGCGCAAGGAGCCGGTCGTGGCCGCGGAAGTCCAGGAACATCGCGCGCAGTCCCAGCCCGCTGCGCGGCGGCGGGGAACTCACGTCGCGGGAGTCGCGCTGCAAGCGCTGAGTCCGCAAGAGGAGGCGACGGTCGCGCGGGCGGCGAGCGCCCCGCTGCGGATCGGCGTCCACCGCTCCTTGCCGGCCGGGTCTTTGGCCGCGGGGCGTTGGGAGTTCCTGCCGGGAGGCCGCCGCGCCTGGCGCGCCACGATTCGCTCGGCCGGGGCGCGCGCCGTCCGGCTGCTGTTTGACGGCGCGGACCTGAGAGAGGGCCAGCTTTGGGTGTATCCGCCCGATCGCGAAGAGGTTCCCGCGGACGGCCCTTACACCGGGCGGGGTCCGTTCGGCGATGGCCGCTTCTGGAGCGCGTCCGTCGAAGGGGACTCGGTCACCATCGAGTACGAGCCGTCCGCGGACGCGGCGGCGGAGGGCGATCCTCCCTTCGTCGTGGCGAGCGTGGCGCACCGGGTAATCGACCCGCCGGTCGCGCCGGGAGGGGAAGCTACGCTCGCGACCCGCTGGCTCGACGAGGGGAGAATGAGCGTGGGCCCCCTGGCGAGCGGCCTTCCCGAGAACGATCCGGCGGCCGCGTGCAACCTCGACGTTTCCTGTTACCCGGAGTGGGCGCAGACCTCGCGCATGGTGGCGGCGCTGGTATTGGAAACGGGAGAAGGGGAAGCCGCCTGTACCGGGACGCTGGTGGCGACCCGCAACAGCAGCCTGAAACCTTATCTGCTGACCGCCGAGCACTGCGTGGGTAGCGAGACGGTGGCGCGCTCGGTGGAGGCGTTCTGGCAGTTTCAGACGGCCCAGTGCCGCGGCGTGCGGCCCACGACTCGGGGCTCGGCGCGTTCGGCCCCTGGCGGTAACCTGCTCGCCGCCGGCGGGCAGGAGGCGGGCGATTTTGCCTTACTCCAACTCCGGGATCTCCCTGCCGGCGTGGTCTTCTCGGGATGGGACCCTGGAGAACCTGGGCTGGGTGCGCTGTTCACCGGGATTCACCACCCGCGCGGTTCTCACAAACGGATTTCGTTCGGCAGGCGCGTCAATGACGTCGGCGCGACCGTCGTCGGCCGCGGCGCGGCGCCGGCGCAGCGCTATTACCAATGCGCCTGGTACGAGGGCGTAGCCGAGCCGGGCTCCTCGGGTTCCCCGGCGTTCACCTCCCCGGGAATCCTCGTGGGCTTGCTGAGCTATGGCCCCATCACGGACGACATCTGTTCGTCGCGGACGCCCGTTGGGTACGGCCGGTTCTCCGCCGCCTACCCGGCGCTGCGCGGCTACCTGGAGGATCTGCCCTTCACCGAGGTGCGTCCGGCGCCGGAGAATCTGACTTTCCAGCTCCGCAACGGCTCGCTGACCGGCGCCGCGGTGCAAACCGTCTCGGTGAGTACGCAGTCGGCCACCGCGGTGCGCTACCGTTGGCGCGCGGAGGCTCCCTGGATCCGCGTCCGTCCGAGCGCCGCCACGACGTCCGCCGCGAGCCCAGCCCGGCTGGAGGTGTCGGTGGACCCGGCGGCTTTCAAAGCGAGCGGATCCTTTCAGTCGCTGATCTCGATTCAGAGCCCGGCCGCGCCGCCCCGCTTCGTGAACGTGCGGGTGGAAGCGGCGGCCGACCGCTCCCGCGTCTCGGTTTCAGTCTCGCCGGATCCCGTCTACGCCCGCGAGCCGGACGACACCGGGTCGCGCTGGTTCTTCGAGGTGGTGGTGCGGGAAGAAGCCGGGGTCGCCACCCGGTTGGACACGTTCCAGATCAACGGCGAGGATTACTCCGGCCGCATCGAAGCGCTGTTCGGTTCGGCGGCGCTGCCGCCTTCCGGCACGCTCCGCGCCAGCCTGCGGGCGGCCAACCTCTTTGCGCCGAGCGAGCAGTATTTCGAATTGGGCGGCTACGACGAAACCACCGGGCAGCGCTGGCGCCGCACCGTCGCGGTTTCGTTCCTGCCCTAAGGTCCGGCGCCGAACCGCCCCCCCGGCGGGAACGCCCGCCCGATCACCAGGCACGCACCGCCTCGCGGCTCTTTCCGGCCTTCGGCGGAGCTGGTAGGGCAAGCCTGTGACACGCTTCCGCCTTGCGGCTGCTGTCTTCAGTTGCGGTTGCGCTCTGGCGGCGGGTCCGCCCGGCGTCACCTCCCTCACCAACCCGAAGGTGACCTACCAGCGGGCCGCGGCGCCCTCCGTCACGCTCCGCCGCGGACCGGTCACGGCGGTGATCGTGGACCATTCCCCGCTGAACGCCGGGCACCGCGCCGGCTACAACGGGCTGGCTTCGCTCGCCCACCGCGCCCAACCCGACGACCTGTTTGTTCCCCTCTATGCCGGTTTGCATTTCGAACTGATGTTCGACGGCGCGGAGCAGCCTCGCGACGTGATGTTCGAGCCGCGCCGCGCCCGCATGGAATTGCGCCTCGTGTCCCGAACCGTGGTGGAACTTTACCAGGCGCCCATGCCGCATTGGAAGCTGGAAAGCTGCACCCGCTCCGCGCTCGACCCGCGCGGCGTGGTCCTGATGACCTTCGCGTGCATTCCGCGCGCCCGCACGTTTCGCCACGGGTAGCTGGGCTTGTTCTGGGCCAGCTATATCCAGGCGCCGAAGTCGCTGGCGATCCACTTCCTGAAGCGCCAGCGGGACGAGCGGGAGGAACGCTGGATCCAAGCCGACTCGCCCCGCCACGGCGTCGACTCCGCTCACCGGTCCGCCGCCGATCCAGCGGAGTATCCGCGCGACCCGGGATTCCCCGCGTACTGGATGGCGTTCAGCTTCTCGCGCGACGTGTACACCCGGCCCGTCTCCTACGGGCTCCGCCGCGATCCGGCGGCGGTGATGAGGTTCCGCCCCGGAGACCGGATCGCCTTTGCGCAATCTCGGTCCGAAGGCGGCGCGGGCAACCCGGCGTGGGATTTTGCGTGGTTCGTGCCGGAATCCGAGGTCAACCGCGCCTATCAATTCGAAATGCGCCTGGCGTAGATACCCTTCCGCTCGCGCCGGGAGAATCGCCGGCGCTACGCCGCGCAGCGTTGGAGCCGATAGGTCGACGCCGCCCGCGCGTCAGGCGATTTTGGGCAATTCGTAACCGGCCCGGCGCGGCCTCGACAGTTTCGCGTTGGCCTCCTCGTCGCCGGCAAACCGCTCGGCCTTGGGGTCCCATTTCAGCGGGCGTCCCAGTTCGCGGCAGATGTTCACCAGGTGGCAGATGGTGGTCGAGCGGTGGCCGATCTCGACGTCGGCGTTCGGTTTCTTGCGCGAGCGCATGCACAGGAAGAAATTGCGCAGGTGCGGGAAGTTTTCGCCCGGCCCTTCCTTGATCACGTCGGGCGCGCCTTTCTTCAGCTCTGGCGGGTCGGGAAAGAAATCGCCGCGCACAATCTGGATGCGTCCTTTGGTGCCTTCGAAGATGGCGCCCAGTTGCTGGTGATCCTTGATGATCTCCTGCTCCAGGCGCACCTGCGTTCCGCTGGCGTAGACGAGCGTGACCTTCGCGGTGGGCCCGGGCCCTTCCGGAATCAGTTCCACCGGTCCGGTGTGGTCCGTGCCCAGCGCCGCCTGCACCTGGTCGAGCGAATGCGTTCCCCAGCCGGTGACGCCCCAGCTTTGGCCGCCCCCGTCGTAATCCCGCCAGAACGCCCACCGGCGGTGCAGTTCGGTGTGATAAGGACGCAGTTCCGTCTGATTGCACCACTCGTCCCAATTCAAACCCTCCGGCATCGGCTCGGCCGGCTTGGGCGTCCACTCCTGCGGCGCCAGGAAATTGCAGACGATTACCCGTTCGATCCGCCCGATCTTGCCGCTCGCCACCAGCTTGCTGGCGTACATGTTGATGGGCATCGAGCGCTGCTGCGTGCCGGTCTGGAACACGCGCTTGGTGCGCCGCACGGCGTTCACCAGCGCGCGCCCTTCTTCCACGGTGAGCGTAATGGGCTTCTCGCCGTACACGTCCAGCCCCGCTTGGAGCGCCTGCATGCAGATGCGGACGCGCGCATGCGTCGTGGTCTCCACAAACACCGCGTCCAGCTTTTCCTTGTCAAACATTTCGCGGTAATCGTGATACTTGCGCCATTGCTCACCCTGCGGGTGCACTTTGGCCGCCTCGTAACAGCGCGGCAACCAACAGTCGGCGACGGCATTGATGCGCGCCTCGCCGAAATCCTCGTGCTGGATCAGCCACCGGGCGCGGCCGCCCAGCCCGATTACGCCGACCTCGATGCGGTCGTTGGCGCCGCGCACCGAAGGCCGCGCGACATAGGGAAAAGCCGCTGTCGCAGCGGCGCTCGAGCAAAAAAGACGACGATTCATGAATCCTCCCGCCGGCGCGGCGGCTCGCGGCCCGCCCGCCTGCTACTTCCATAGTGCTCCGGAGAGATCCCGGGGGGAAGGGGGAGAAGGACCGCCTGCCCGGCAGGACGTCGGCAGGCCGGTGCTTACGACGCCCTCCGCCGCCTCCCCACCTCGCGCAAATGCGCCAACCAAATTGTCACGAAATAGAAAAACATTTCCAGGTGTTCCCCGAAAATGTTACCGACCGATCTGCGGCGTGCTCTTCAACACCCGAAAAAAATCATTCTTAGTCCCCTTCGCCGGGCGCGGCGAGAGGAAACTGCGGGATGGGCGAGGGTTGGCAGTGGTAAGAATCAGGTGATTACCTTAGAGTCTGTCACCCCTTCAACATCGCGCTAAGAGATTTGCTGATTTTATCGCAGTTCGAGTTCTAGTACGAATGAATCCAAGGCGGCGCGGGTACCAGCGCCGCTTCGAACCGAGGAAAGAAATCATGCGCGAAGGGTTGTTCTTCTTTTTTGGAATTCTCAGCGCGACCCTCCTCGCCGCCGACTGGCCGCAATTACAGCGGGACGCGGCCAAGTCGGGCTACCAGGCGGAGCGGATCGTCACCAACCGGAATACCTCGCATGGCGGCTATGGAGCTCCCCGTTGGAGTTGGAGGCAAACGGCGGAAACGCGCGGGCAGCCCATCGTCGGCGACGGTCTGGTCGTCATCGGCGATGTGCGTGGGACCGTGACGGCGCTGGATGAACTCACCGGCGCGGTGCGTTGGACCGCCGACGCCGGGTCGCCGATCTGGGGCACGCTGGCGATGGCGGGTGGGAAGGTGATCGCCGCGACGCAGGCGGGGGAACTGGTGGCGTTTTCCACAACCGGAGCGCTGGCCTGGCGTTATCAGCCTGGCGGCAAAGGCTTCCAGACTTCGGTGACGATCTCCGGAGATTTGGCGCTGGCGGGCGGCAAAGACGGGCGTTTTCACGCGGTCAACCTCCACTCGGGAAGCGCGGCCTGGGTCTTCCAGGTAGGCGCGGGGCCGGATGCCGACAGTGTCCGGGCGCCCGTTCTCTGCGCGGCGGCGGTCGGGCAGGGACGCGTGTATTTTGGCGCGGAGAACATGAACGCTTATGCGCTCAACCTGCTGAACGGGGGCCTGGTGTGGAAACGGAGACTGTACGGCCAGTCGTTCGCGGGGGGGTGGGCGGTAGCCAGCAGCCAGGCCGGCGGCGTCGTCTTTTTCCGGACCAAGCCGGTGTACTCGTTCCACGACACCCTGAACGCCGACGAGGCGTTTCTCCACCAGGTGACGGGCGCGACGGCGGAGGGCAACCCGCTCGGCGACGCCGCGCGTTGGATCGTGGAGCAGCGCGCCATCAGCCAGCGGCTGCGGGACAACCCGCACCGGCGTTCGCTGTGGGAGCTGAACGCCGCGACGGGCGCCGACCGATACACCTTGCCGATGCCCGTGCTCTATACCTCCGGTTCGGGCGACTTTCCCGCGCCGCCGGTGGCCGACGACGCCGGCGGGCGGGCGTGGATCGCGCTGCGGAGCGTGTACGCGCGTTTTGACGGGATGGGAGTGCGGAATTACGGCGAACTGGCCGGGCTACGGCTGGCCTTCGATCCGGCCATCTACGCCAACCCGGCAAGCGGCGTGCTCGCGATCGACTATTTTCCGTGTCTCGGGTCCACGAACTGCAAGATTTCGTGGGAAGACTTCCATAAGATTGCCGACGAGGGCGAGGTGCTCACCGCGGCGCAGAACGCGCTGGTCTCCTCTACCTGGGTCTCCGTGGGCGGTATCGACACGGAAACCGGCCGCACGTTCAACATCCGGATGTACAGCTCCGACGACTCGGGGGGCGCCGGGCTCTACGGGGTGAGCGACGCGGGCGCGGTGATCGCCAACGGCAGAATCGTGCTGCGCGATTCTGCCGGCATCAAGAGCTACCGCCTGCCGAACTAGGGGAGAAACCATGCGCCCGATCATTGTGCTCTGCATTCTTGCCACACTTCCCGCGTCTGCGATCGACGCTCCCACGGCGCAGCGATATGCTGCGGAACGCTTGTGGGTGCGCGGGGCGGATGGGGCCGCCACGCAGGATCTTCGCGACGAACTGGACCGCGAAGTGCTGCGCATGCTGGATCGCGCCGAAGCGCAGGGCGGCCATCTGAAGCCCATTTACTACGAAATCGGCATTACCGGGAGCTGGATTCTCCACGGCTATCCGGGCGAGCAGGCGTATGTGCTGGCCGAGGCTTTGCCATTTCTGCCGCCTGCTACCCGTACGCGGCTGGCCGCGTGGCTGCGCCGGGAGATGCGCGACTATGACCCGACCGTCCGCGGCTTCGAGCATTGCGAGTGGGGTTGGGGCGCCTGCGAAATGACCGGCAACCGGCGCGAGTACTTCGCGCTGCCTGCCAGTCCGAATCCAGACCCTTTGCGCCCGAACGTGTTTCCCGAGCCGCGCGTGCCCCCCGAAGGCCTGTACATGATCTGGCGCTACGCCGACCGCACCGGCGACTGGGACTTCATCTCTCCCACCACGCCGCCCTCCGGGGAGCGCTGGCAGCGGATTCAGCAAATCTTCGCCGCCATTCCGGCCACGCCCACGCGCTACGGGGAAGTGGCGGGCGCCATCGGCTATGCCCGGCTGCTGGAGCGGTTCGGGCTGCGGCAGAGCACGGCGTACGCCAACGCCCTGACGCGCATTCAGGCTGGGCTGACGGCGGGACAGAACTTCGACGCGTTCCTTAATGCCGCTTACGCTCGCTGGCTCACCGGCACCCACGACTGGGCTTTCGCGCCTTTTCACGCCAACCGCCAGGAGAACGCGGTCACCATTCACTTCGCTCCGGAAATCGGCCGGTTCCTGCGGGAGTGGGCGTTGGAGGCGGTCCGCCGCCGGGTCAGCCGCAATCCGCAAGAAGGCCAACCCGGACAGACGCCCGCCATTGAAAATCACTGGCCGGACTGGTTTGCGATGCGCGGCGCCTACCCGCCCATTTCGTTATGGACCGGCCACTACGGTGAAAACCACATGGTGACGCCGGACACGCCGTGGGCGCTGTTCATGATTCACGCTTACGTTTACGAAGAGCCGGGATCCGCCCTGCGCTCGTATCTCGACGTGCCCTACGCCATTGGCGACCTGTGCCATCTGCAGCGGCTGGTGGCGACGATTCAGGCGCATGGCGAAAAGCTCTGGAGCGAGCGCGAGCCAGGCGGCGGAGCGCCGCCGCCGGACCAGCCGCCCTCAGTCACCCTGACCAGTCCGGCGGCGGGCAGCGTGTACACCGCGCCCGCGACCGTCCAGCTCGCCGCGCAGGCGGCGGACAGTGACGGCACGGTGACGCGCGTGGACTTCTACGCGGGCGCTACGCTGATCGGGTCGGCCGCCGGCGCGCCGTACACCTTTGTGTGGACCAACGTGGCGGCGGGCGCGCACACGCTGACCGCGCGCGCCACCGACAACGCCGGCGCGGTGGCCATCTCCGCTCCCGTTGCGATCACGGTGCAGTCCGCCGCGCCGCCCGCGCCGGGGAATCTGCTCCAGAACGGGGGCTTTGAAACCGGCTCGGCCGCGCCCTGGACGCTGTCCCTGCTCACCATCGACACGGCTTCCCGCTTCAGCGGCGAATATGGCTTACGGATGACCTCCCGCGGTTCCGCGCAGCAACTGTTCGCCACCACGCCCGGCCGCCGTTACTACGCCATGGCGCGCCTGCGGATCAACCAGCAGTTGGCCGCGCCCCGCTCCGGCGGACTGCGCGTGCGCGTAAACGCCGACTCGGGCCAGGCGCTGGCCGTGTCTGACAGCTACACCCTCGCCAACTCTCCGGCGGGCCGCTGGACGCGCGTCGACTTGCAGTTTGTGGCCGCCACCAGCCGATCCCGCATCACGTATGAAAACCAGAGCCAGGCCGGGAGTTTCGACGCCGCCGCCGACGACTTCGTCGTCAGCGAGCAGCCGATTCCGCCGGATGCGGTTCCGCCGTCCAATCAGCCGCCGGTCGTCGCCTTGCTGACGCCGGCGCCGGGCGCTTCATTTGTGGCGCCGGCGACCATGGAACTGTCGGCCAGCGCGAGCGACCCCGACGGCAGCATTGCGCGCGTGGAGTTTTTCTCCGGCGCCACCCTGCTCGGCAGCCGCACGGCTCCACCGTTCACCTACACTTGGTCCGGCGTAGCCGCGGGCGCCTACACGCTAACCGCGCGGGCCACCGACAATGCCGGCGCCGCCACCACCTCGGCGCCGGTCAGCATCACCGTGACCGGCGCGCCCCCGCCCGCGGCCAACCTGCTGGTGAACGGGGGCTTCGAGACCGGGCGGCTCGAACCCTGGGAAGGCTGGGGCGTCGCGCCTCATCCCACCGCGCGCTTTTCCGGAGAGCAAGGTTTGAAAATGACGGTCAACGGCAAAGCCGAGCAGACCTTCACCACCGTCGCCGGCCGGCGGTATTACGCGATGGGCCGCCTCCGCATCGACCGTGAAATCGCCCGTCCGTCGTGGGGCGGTTTGCGCCTGCAAATCGCCGACTACGGTTCCTGGCGCGAACTGGCGGCGACCGAGACCGAAACCGCCGCCAGCCTGGCTCCCGGCCAGTGGAAGCGCCTCGACCTGGAGTTTACGGCCATCAGCACCCGCACCAGATTTACGTTTGAGAATTTCAGCGGCGGCGGCCAGTACGACGCCGCGGGTGACGACTTCGTGGTGAGCGAAAGTCCGATTCCTCCGGACGGCGCGCCGCCGCCTCCGCCGCCTCCTGCGAACCAGCCTCCGGTGGTCGCGCTCACGGCGCCCGCCGCGGGCGCTTCGTTTCCCGCTCCGGCGAACATCGGGTTGGCGGCGACCGCCTCGGACCCCGATGGCGCCGTGGCGCGGGTCGAGTTTCTTTCCGGTGGCACGGTCGTGGCGACGGCAACCGCGGCCCCCTTCGCCGCAACCTGGGCCAATGTCGCGGCTGGCGCCTACACGCTGGCCGCGCGGGCGGTGGACAATCTGGGCGCGGCCACCATTTCGGCGCCGGTCGCCGTGACGGTGACGCCGCCCGCGACGCCCCCGCCCCCGCCGCCTCCCCCGGAGAACCTGATCACCAATGGCGGCTTTGAAACGGGCACGTTCGCGGGCTGGGACTCCGGCGGCGCGATCATCGCCTCCGACGTGGTGTACGCGGGCCGCTGGTCCGCGCGCATTGCCAACCAGTCCCTGATGGCGGTGATGAACACTACTCCCGGGACCGAGTACCGCGTCGCCGCCTGGGTCCGGATTACCTCGGAATCCGGTGCGGACTGGGGCGGCTTGCGTCTGGAGGCCCAGAGCTACGATTGGCGCTCGCTGGCGCACTCCGGTTTCCTCACCGCGGCGCAACTTGGCGACGAGTGGAAGAAACTGGCCATCAGCTTCACCGCCACTTCCGCCCAGTCGCGGGTGATGCTGGGCTATTTCGGCGGACCCCAGCGTCGGATGGTCGCCTTTCTCGACGAGGTCACCGCGGTGACGGCGGCGAACAATCCGCCGCCGGTCATCGACCCGGTATTGACCCCCAACTCGTTCACCGCTCCCGGGCAGGTGATGACGTTCGCTTTGAACGGGTCTTCGGCCACGGGCGCCATCGTGCGCATCGAGTGGGACTTCGGCGACGGCGTGCGGGCGCAGACGGCGAACGGCTCGCGGACCGTTCACACGCCGGGGACTTATCGGGCCCGGGTGCGCGCCGCTGACGACCGGGGCAACGTCGTCGAACGCGAGTTGACGTGGTCGCTCACCGCCGCGGGCCACCCGCTGGTGGACTTTCCCGCGCCTCCGGCGGAAACCTCGGCCGACGTGTTGACCGTCAGCGGCACGGCGGCGAACGCCTCGAACGTATTCCTCAGCACCGATCGCGGATTCGCCGCTCCGGCCTCTGGCGTCGCGAACTGGACGGGCGCCGTACGCCTCCAGCCGGGGCGCAATCGGATTTTGGCGCAGGTTTCCGACGCCCAAGGGCGCATACATACCGCGGAGCGAGTGGTGCGCTACGTGCCTGCCGGAGCGCTTGCCATCACCAACATTTCCGAATCCGCCGGCCAGGTCCGCCGCTGGGAGCCGCTGGAGATCCGGTTCACGGTGGCCAATTCCGCGGCGACACACCCGCAACTGCCGTACGATCCGCAGCCCCCTCCGGGCCTCGCGTGGGTCGACGGCGTGACGGTGGATGCCCTGTTCACCCACAACAACTGGCAAACCACCTACCGGCGGCCCGCCTTCCTGTGGCAGCCCTACGAGCGGCAACGCAAGCAGAACCAGGAGTGGATGTATCCGGCGGGCGCCGAGACCTGGGTGGTGCGCTTCGCGCCGCCGGAGACCGGCGCCTGGCGATATCGCCTTGAGGTGCGCGAGGCGAAGGGAACCGCGCAATCCGCGGAGCGGACGTTCTCCGTCATGGGACCGGCTGCGGGGGTAAAAGGGCCCATCCGGGTGGCTGCGAGCGACACGCGCTACTTTGCGCATGCCGATGGATCGGTGTTTGTCGGCGCCGGTCATGGCGTCGGCGGCTCGCCCGAGGGCCATTCCTACGATATGGCGGAGCAATTCGAGGCCATGGGTCAGGGGAATCAACAGTTGTTGCGCTGGTGGATCGCGGGCCACTTGTGGGGCTCGGCGTGGCAGGGCTGGCTGTCGCGCACCCGGCCGCACGAAGGCACGGTCCCCGCATCCGGCCTGGCGCTGGATCGGGCCTATGGCGACGGCTTCGCGGCCCTGCGGTTGGATGCGGCCAACCCGCTGATGTTCCAGGGAGCGCTCAGCGGCTATGTTCCGCTCGTGCCCGGCCGCGCCTACCGCGTCCGCGTGCGGTGGCGCGCCGACGGGATCACGGGCCCGCAGCAGGCGGGTACGCCCTATGGCTTAACGGTGAAGTTCACGGGGTGGCCCGAACCAGGCCAGACCGGCGGCTTTCCCGCCCTGGTGTCCCACGTCCGCGGCACTACCCCCTGGCACGTGGCCGAAGGCGTTTTTACGGCCACCTCCGACTTTGCGCCGAACCTCGCGCTGATTCTCGAGAACGCCACCGGCGGTGCAGGCTACATTGACGAGATCACCTTGGGCGAGGCGCTGGCCGGCGGCGCCACCGGTCCCAATCTGCTGCGGACGCCCAAATTCAACTCCCACGCTTCCTACGATCCCCGGCGGGGCGCGGCGATGGACTGGATCGTCGCCGAGGCGGCGCGGCGCGGATTGTTTTTGAAGGTGGTGATCAGCGAGAAGCAGGAATGGCTGCTGAACCACCTCGGGCCGGAGGGCATACCGGACCCGCGGGGAGGGCACTTCGACGGCGCCCCCGGCACGCCTGCCCGTCGCCTGCACGAATACTACTGGCGGCACCTGTCGGCCCGCTACGGCGCCTGGAACTCCATCCACTCCTGGGAACTGGTCAACGAAGCCGCTCCCGGCCCCGGCCATCACTTCCGCCTTGCCGCAGCGCTGGCGGAGTTTGCCGCCGCGGACGGCAACCCGCACCTGGCTTCCACCTCAACCTGGGCTACCCTCGCCGAGGCCGCCTGGAAGGCGCCCGAAAGCGCTGCGATTTCCTACGCGGACTTCCATGCCTACGCGCGGCACAGCTTCCTCTCGGCCCCGCCTCCGGACGAGATGGCCAACGACTCGGCGCGGTTCTTCCGGGAGCACGATCTGGCGGCCTGGAACGCGCGCTTTGGCAAACCGGTAACCTGGGGCGAAATGGGTATCTCCGGCCCCCTCGGCACCGACGGTGAAGACCCTGGCCTGGCCCGCGACCACGCCGGCGTCTGGCTGCACAAGATTCTGTGGGCCCGCACCGGCCACGGCGGCGTCTACCCGCTGTATTGGTACACGGACAACCTGTTCGGCAAGCGGTTGCACCCGCTGTTCGGCAACTGGAACCGGTTCATGGCGGACGTGCCGCTCGCCAACGGCCGTTATGTGGACGCGGCCGCCTCGGCGTCGCACCCGGACCTGCGCGTGTTCGGCCAGAAGGACCAGGCCGCCGGCCGCGCGCACCTCTGGATCGACCACCGCCGGCACACCTGGCGCGCCGTGGTCGACGGCGCCGCCATTCCCGCAGTCTCGGGCGTGGTTACGGTCGCGATGGGGGCGCCGCTGGCCACCTACCGGGTCCAGTGGTGGAACACCGCCACCGGATCGCCCGCCGGCGCGCAGACGATCACCGCGGACAGCGCGGGCGTCGTCACCCTGCCGGTGACTTCGCTGACCAGCGACGTCGCGGTTCATCTGCGGCGGTAATCTCAAGGGCCGGGCGGCGCGCTCGGCGCCCCGTGCGCCGCCCGGTCGACTTTGCCGGCAAGCTTGGCATATCATGGCCGTTTTAGCGACTCGGGGGAAACCATGCCGGCTCATTACACTCAACTCGCGCTTCCCGACCCCGGAGATCTGATCTTCGGCGTCGCTCCCTACCCGGTGGAGTGCGGCTTTGGCCTGCGGATCGGCGGCGGCCTCGTCTTTCCGGAGGTCAATTTCACGCTGCCCGCGATCGAGGTCAACGCGCAAAACTGGAACCAGGTCATCGAGCACTACGAAGACATCGCCCGCAGCGTCGTCCGCCGTGCATTGGCGATGCGCACACCCGGACTGGTGCTGGAGTTCGAACTGTTGCCGGCCATGACGGAAACGCCGGCGTGGGGCGCGGAGGTCACGGCGCTGCTGCACCGCCATCTCCGGGAGGCGCATGAGAAGCATGGTTTGCCAGCGGCGCTGCGCGTCACGCCGACCGACATTCGCGACCAGGCCAAACCGCCCGAACTGCGCTCCGGCCCGGCTTGGGAGCGGTTGCGGGAGTCGTTTACGCTCTGCGCCGCGGCGGGCGCCGACATCCTGTCCATCGAGTCGGTGGGCGGCAAGGAGGTGCACGACTACGGCCTGATGTACGGGGATCTCCGGGCGGTGGTCTTTGCGCTGGGGGTCCTGGCGCCGCGCGACATGGCCTGGCTGTGGGAGCACATCACGGCGATTTGCGAGGCCGCCGGGCGGGTGGTGCCGGGCGGCGATACCGCCTGCGGTTTCGCCAACACCGCCATGCAACTGGCCCATCAGAAGATGCTGCCCGAAGTGTTCGCGGCGGTGGTGCGGGCGATGAGCGCCGTCCGCAGCCTGACGGCCTTCGAGCACGGAGCCCGGGGGCCCTCCAAGGATTGTGCGTACGAGGGAGTGTACCTGAAGGCGATCACCGGGCGGCCCATCGCGATGGAGGGCAAATCCGCGACCTGCGCGCATTTCAGCCCGCTCGGCAACATCGCCGCGGCCCTGTGCGACCTCTGGAGCAACGAATCCGTGCAGAACATCCGGCTGTTGTCGGGCAGCGCCCCGGAGGCGTTTACCGAGTTGCTCGCCTACGACTGTCGGCTGATGAATACGGCGGCCGCCCAGGGGCAGGCGCGCCTGCTGCGCGACTGGCTGACCGCCTCCGACGAATGGCTGAGCCCCCAGGCGGCGATCCTTTCGCCAGCCGCCGTCGTGCGCATCGCCCGCGCGATTGTCGGCGAGCGCGGCGCCTACCGGCGCACCATCGCCGCGGGGAAGGAAGCCGTGGCGGTGCTGCGGGAGGGCATCGCGACAGGACGCCTGCAACTGCCGCGGCGGGAGACAGCCTGGGTCGACCGCATCGAAAGCGAACTCGCCGCGCTCCCGGACGGCGAGGACGACTTGTGCCGCGAAATGCGGGAAACGCAGGGCAGCCTTTTCCGGGAGGACAGTTACGGACTGGACCCGGCGTAGACCGCGCCCGATCGCGGCGCGTCTCGCCAGGACCGCAAGGAGCCGGGATGGTGGCGACGCGCGCATGGGTTTTCTTTTTGACGATCGGCGCGGGGGCGGGAGCGGATCTGCGGGTGCTCGATCCGTCCCCGCCGCCTTCGTCGCTGGTCTATGCCTTTTTCGAGCGCCTGGCTAAAGAGCAGTTGGCCGCGCGCCGGTCAGCCATCGGCCGCATCGGCAGCCAGACGGAAGCCGAGGCGCGCGGGCAGTGGGCCCGCGACACCCTGCGCCGCCTGATGGGCGGACTGCCGGAGGAGCGCACGCCGCTCAACCTCCAGCGCCGCGGGCAGGTCGACCGTGGCGCGTACCGCCTCGAGAAGATCGCGTTCGAGAGCCAGCCGCGCTTCTTCGTCACGGCGAACCTGTATATCCCGCAAATCGGGCGGCCGCCATACCCGGCCGTTCTCCAGCCCACCGGCCACAGCCTGACCGCCAAGTCGCGGGAACTCTATCAGCGCCTGTCCATCGGGCTCGCGCATTACGGATTCGTCGTACTGACTTATGACCCGCTGGGACAGGGCGAGCGGCGCATCTTCTACGATGCAGAGCTGCGCGATTCCAAAGTGGGTTCCACTACGGTGGAGCACCAGATGGTGGGAATCCAGGCGCTGCTGGGCGGGGAGAGCCTGGCGCGCATGATGGTGTGGGACGCCATCCGGGGGCTCGATGTGCTGGCGTCGCTGCCGGAAGTGGATCCCCAGAAGCTGGGGATCGCGGGTTGCTCGGGCGGCGGCACTGTGACGGCGTACGTCGCGGCGCTGGATGAACGTGTCCAGGCGGCGGCCCCCGCCTGCTACATGTCCTCCTGGGAAGAACAGCTTGCGGGGACCGGCCCGCAGGACGCCGAGCAGCAGTTCCCGGACCAGCTACGGGCGGGTTTCGACCACGCCGATTTCGTCTGGGCGTTCGCGCCAAAGCCCTATCTGATTTGTTCCACCACGCAGGACTTTTTTCCGCTGGCGGGAGCGCGGCGCACTTACGAGGAGGGACGGCAAGCGTATGCCCGGCTGGGCGCCGCCGATCGCCTGGGCTGGTTTTCTGGACCGGGAGGGCACGGCATGCGGGCGGATACCCGCGCCGCCATCTACGCGTTTTTCCGGCAGTGGCTGAAAGGGGAGCCGCCGGGAGCGGCGCCGGAACCACCGCACCGGATCGAACTCGACGAGGACTTGCAAGCCACGCCCACCGGCCAGGTGGCGACCTCGCTGGGAGGAGAGACGGCCAGCGAGTTGCAGCGGCGGCGGCTGGCCGCGATCCCCCGGCCCGCACCCGGCGATGTAGCGGCGCTGATTCCAGAGGTGACCCGTGCGTCGCCGTCTGCCGGCGAGTTGCGCCTGCGCCGCGTGGGGCAGGCGCAGGCCGGGGAATACCGGGTGGAAAAGCTGATCTTCGAAGGGGAGCCTGGCCTGCCCGTTCCGGCGCTCCTGTATCACCCCCGGCAGCGCCGGCGGCCGCCGGTTTTGTACGCGGATGCCGCGGGCAAGGACGCTCCGGATGCGGCCGCGCTGGCGCAGCGAGGCCACCCCGTGCTGGCCGTGGATCTGGCGGGCGCCGGAGAGACGGCCACCCGGCGGGACAGTTACTCGGCCACCTGGTTTCCACAGGACAAAACCATCTGGCTGGCGCTGATGACGGGTCGCACGCTGACCGGCGTCCGGATCACAGAAATCCGGCGGGCGTTGGAGGTGATGAGGGCCGTAGGCCTGGAAGGCGGAATCGTGGGGGTGGGCAAGGGCGGCCTGGCGATCCCGCTGCTCCACGCCGCGGTGCTGGAGCCGCGGGTGCGGGAGTTATACCTGGAGGAGACGCTGGTTTCCTATCGCGCCCTGGCGCGAGCGCCGGTGCACCGGCAGGTGTTCGACCTGGTGCTGCCGGGCGTGCTGCGGGCCTACGACCTGGATGACCTGGTCAGCGCCCTGGCGCCCCGCCGGGTCCGGTTGGTCAACCTGTGCAACGCGCTGGGGCAGCCGCTGCCCGCCGGCGAGGTGGAGGAGTGGTATGCGCGGGCCCGCGAGCGTTACCGCGCGGCAGGCGCAGCCGGACATTTCGAGATCGGACGTCGCCGCGAGGGGGAAGCGCTGGCGGACGTGGGCGCCGATCGCTGACCGCGCTGGCTGTGGCAGGCCCGGGTCACGTTTGTGGTGTTTTGGCCGATCTGAAGCAGAGAGGAGATCCGGATGCACCCCGCCGGTGATTCGTCCGGGCCAGGAGGAGGCCATTCTCTCGATTCGCAAGTACCTCGACAGTTCGGCGGAACAGCAGGCGGAAGCGTGGAAACGTTTTAGCGTCGCCGTGATCGCTACCCTCCGGCATCACGCGGCGCCGGGCGACCCGGCGGACCTGGCCCAGTTTCAGAAGGACTTGCTGACCCTGGAGGCGCAACTGAACGCAGGCGTACCCTTGGAGCAGTTACCGGTGGTGACGGGCGCCACCTGCCGCCTGTTGCAGGATTATGCGGTGCGCACAGGCCGTTTCGTCCGAGCCCAGGCCGCCGAACTGCAATCCATGCTGGGCATGCTCACGGCGACCATCACCGACCTGAGCCGGGCCAGCCAGACCACCGTTGGCCGGTTGCAGAGCATTGAACACGAGATCGAGCAAACCGGCGGGCTGGATGACATCCGCGTGATTCGCGCGCGGCTTTCCGATTGTCTGGAGTCGCTGCGGAAGGAATCGGCCATCCAGCGCGAGGAGGCCGAGCGGCAGATCAGTCTGCTGAAAGCCGAGGTGACGCGCACCCACGAAAGGATCGATCTGGCCCGCACCCTGGCCGTGGATCCGGTGACGGGTCTGCCCAGCCGCATCGCCGGTGAGGAGGCGCTGGCGGAGACGATCTCCCAAGGCACGGCGGGGTATGCCGTCGTGTTCTACTTGCAGCGTATCCGGCTGTTCAACGTCCGCTTCGGGCCCCTGGTGGGCGAAAAAATGATGGTGTTCTATGCCCGGATGGTCGCGCAGCAGTTTGGTGCGGCAGACCAGTTGTTCCGCTGGACCGGCCCGTCCTTTCTGGCGCTGCTGCCGCGGCAGGAGCCTTTGGATGCGGTCCGGCGCGAATGCCAGCGAATCAGTTCCGCCCGCCTGGAACATGAGTTTGATGTCGGCGTACGGAAAGTCGTGCTCTCGGTGGGCGCCAGTTTCGCGGTGTTTCCCCTGAACTCCAGTCCTTCGCCGTTGGCCCTCCTCCGCAAGATCGACAGCTTCGTCGCCGCTCAGCAGCAGCGGGAGGAACCATGACCACGGCGCCGGAACTCGCCTTCGCGCAGCAGGTCGGGGAACGTCTGGTGTGCGATCCCCAAGAACCGCTCCTGATCTTCGGGCCGGACCTGTCGGTGAGGTTTGTCTCCGTGGCGGCTCGGGAGTCCCTGGGTTTGGCCTCCGGGGAGCAGCTTCCGCTGGCCTGGCATGCGTGGTTCGCGCCACCTTCCGCGTCCCGCCCGCTGGCGGAAGCGCTGTGCCGGGCCAGGGACGACAAGACCGCCGCCTTCGGGAGCTTCGCCAGAGCCGCCGCCGGTTGCGTCCGGTGGTTCGACTTCGTGCTGTTTCCGCAGTTCGGCCGGGACGGAGAAGTGGCCCACCTGGTCACGCGCCTCCACCAGGCCGAGTTCGCGGCAGTGCTCGCCCGCTCGCTGCGCGAGACGGCGGGCCCGCAAGGCGAGGGGCGCGCTTCGCTGCCGTTGCTGATTCCGCCTTTGCTGGACGCCGGCATGGCGCTGACTCCCGCGACGGAGCGCTGGCTGGCGGCGCTGCGCCCCGAAACCGCGCTGCTGGCCGGCGACTTCGAACCGCTACGCCTCGCCCTGGTCCAGCTGGCCCTCTGTGCGCATACTTGCTCCCGCGCCCAGGCCCAGCTTGCGGTCACACCGCGCGACGCGGGCGGCGACGCGCGCTATCTTTCCCTGGAATTCCAGGGTTACGGCGACGTCCATGAGTTCCGAATGGCGGGATGGGCGGAGATTCGCGCGCTCATTGAAAGTTACGGCGGCACGGCGGTGCTCGTCCAGCCGCCCGGCGGCGACGCCATCATCGAACTCATCCTCCGTTTTGAAGACCTGGCCAGGTAGCGGAGTTGCGTCACGCGCGGCTTTCTTCCTGCGCCCCGCGGTGCTACGGTTGTGGACAGAGGAGTCGCTGATGGCAGATCTGGCGATGTCCCTGCGCATGCGGCGCGCTTTCGGGTGCGCGGTGCTCCTGTTCGCCGGCGCGGCCTTCGCCGCGCGCATTAACCCGCCTGGACCTTCGATTCGAGGCGCGGTCATGGAAGTGGAAGAAACCACGTGCCCCGCCTGCCGGCAGGTGGGCGTGACGGCGGTCCTCCGCTTGGAGAACGACCGGAAACTGACGGTGCACCTCGCGCCGAAATCGTATTTCGAACTGTGTGACTTCCGGCTGCGCCAGGGAGATGTGATCGACGTGGCGGGCGAGCGTGTCCGGCGCGACGGAGGCGAGGCGTTGGTGGCGTACACTTTGAAGCGAGGCAACGAAAGCCTCACGTTGCGCGACGCCGAGGGTCGGCCGATGTGGGAGTCGCGCCGCTGCGCCCGCTGTGGCTACTAGGCCTTCCGCGGCAAGGCGCGGTGGAGTCCGGGAACACAAGGGAGCATGCGCTTATGCTGTCGAGACGGGAACTGTTCGCCACCGCGGCGGCCGCGCCCGCGGTGCTGCGCGGGGCGCGGCGTCCTTTGCGGGACAAACCAAACCTGCTGTTCATCTGGACCGACGAGCAGCGTCACGACACGCTGGCGGTCAGCGGCAATGCGCGGTTCCGCATGCCGGCGCTCAACCAACTGGCGAGGGAGAGCGTGGTTTTTCGCCGGAATTATGTGACGCAGCCCGTGTGCACTCCCTCCCGCGGATCGATCCTGACCGGCCTGTATCCGCACCAGCACGGGTGCGTGGCGAACAATATCCCGCTGTCGCCCGAGACGCCCACCCATCCGGAACTGCTGGCGGATGCGGCGTACCGCACCGCATACATGGGCAAATGGCACCTCGGGGACGAAATTTTCGCGCAGCATGGCTTCCAGGAGTGGGTGGCGATCGAGGATGGCTATCAACGCTACTTCTCCCCCGGGCGCGACCGCGCGCGCCGCAGCGCATACCACGACTATCTGCTGCGCCAGGGCTACCAGCCCGACGGGACGAAAGGGCATGTGTTCACGCGCGACTTCGCGGTGCGCCTCCCGCTCGAGCACTGCAAGCCCGAATTTCTGGCCCGCCACGCGGCGCGGTTCATCCTGGAAAACCGGGGCGATCCATGGCTGCTGCACGTCAATTTTCTCGAGCCCCACATGCCGTTCTTCGGGCCTTTGAACGACCTGCACTCCGCGGAGGAGGCGCCGGTGCCGCGTAACTATCCCGGCGACCAGGTGGATCACGAGCCGGAGCGCTACCGGAAGATCCGCGCGCGCTACCGGGAGCAGGGCTTCGAGGGGCAGGACCTCAAGACCCGCGCCGGGTGGCAGCGGCTGAACCGCAACTACGCCGGACTGTGCACGCAGGTTGACCAGGCCGTGGGCCGGATGCTGTGGGCGCTGGAGGCGTCCGGCCAGGCGGACAACACCATGGTCGTCTTCACAAGCGATCACGGCGAGATGATGGGCAGCCACTCGCTGGTTGGCAAGGGAGTGTTCTACGAGGAAGCGGCCCGGGTCCCGCTGCTGATTCGAGCCCCGTTCCTGCATCGCGGGCAGATCGTCATCGACCGGCCTTCGAGTTCGATCGACCTGACGCCCACGCTTTTGCACATGCTGGGCCGTACGCCGCCCGAGCAGCTGCCCGGCCAGAGCTGGGTGCCTTACCTCGAGGGCGGCCGTCTCGCCGAGGACCACGTCTTCGTCGAGTGGTTCACCCCGTCCGGCGGTCCGCACGCGCGCTGCGCAGTTTCTCCCGAGGGCGACAAGCTGGCCCTGTTTGATCGCGATCATCACCTGTTCTTCCGCACCGCCGAGGACCCGCTGGAACTCGACAACCGGTACTACCGCAATCCGCCGCAAGCGGAGATGGCGGCGCTGCGGAAACGGCTGGACGCCTGGCAGCGGGCGACGGGGGACACGCTGGCGCTCTCCTGAAGTGTGCGGCCGCCCCTGCCTTACCATAAAGAGAGCCTATGAGTCTTTCCCGCCGTCAACTCCTGGCCGCCGCCGCTCCTGCGGTGCTCACTCGCGGCCGGGCCGCCGAAACCGAACGCCCGAATATCCTGCTGATCCTGGCCGATGACCTGGCGGCCTGGATGCTCGGCTGCTACGGCAACCAGGAAATCCGCACGCCCCATATGGACTTCCTGGCCCGGACCGGCGTGCGTTTCCGGAATAGCTATGTGGCGACCCCGGTCTGCTCGGCCAGCCGCGCCACGCTGTTCACCGGGCGCCTTCCGCGCCAGCATGGCATTCACGACTTTCTGACGGCCAACCCCATCGCAAATCCGCCGCAGGGCCAGAAAGAGCCTCCGCCGTCGTTCCAACAGGAGGTGATGATCTCCGACCTGCTCGCCGCACAAGGTTACCAGTGTGGTTACGTCGGCAAGTGGCACATGGGCGGCGACGCAACGCCGCAGCGTGGCTACCGCTACTGGTATACGATGAGCGGCCGCACCTACCAGGACCCCGAGGTGAATTTCAACGGCCGCACCGTGCAGGAGCAAGGCTATCTGACCGAACGGCTGACCGATCGCGCGCTCGAGTTTCTTGACCAGCAACAGCCCGGCCAGCCATTCTTCCTGGTGGCCAGCTACCTGAATCCGCATACTCCGTACGAAGGCCACCCCGCGCGGTATTACAAGCTCTACGAGAAAACTTCATTCAACACCATCGGTTGGGAACCGCCCGCGCCGAACGCCCTCCGCGAAAAGGAAATGCTGAACGACATTGTCGGCAACCTCCGGAAGTGCGCGGCCGCCACCACGGCGCTCGACGACCAGATTCCCGCCCTGTTGAACAAGTTGGCGCAAAAGAAGCTGCGCGAGAACACGGTGGTGATCCTCACCGGCGACAACGGCTACCTGCTGGGCCGCCATGGATTGTGGAGCAAAGGCCTGGCCTCGGACCCGATCAACATGTATGAAGAGGTGATGCAGGTGCCGATGATCTGGAGCTGGCTGGGCCGCACACCCCCGGAAATTACGCGGCCGGAACTGATCAGCTTCATCGACTTCCTGCCTTCCATTTGCGAACTCACCGGCATCGATCCGCCCGCTGGTCGTAAGCTGCCGGGCCGCAGTTACCTGCCGCTGGCGCTCAACCGGCCCTTTCCGAAGGGGGCGCCACCCTGGCGGGGATCGGTTTACGGACACTTCCGCAACACGGAAATGGTGCGCGACCGCCGGTTCAAACTGGTCGTGCGCAATGAAGAGGCCGGACCCAACGAACTGTACGACCTGGCCAACGATCCTCGGGAGAAGAACAACCTCCACGGCAACCCCAACTTTGTGACCGCAGAACAGAACCTGCGGGGATTGCTGCAACGCTGGCGGGCGCAATCTTCGGCATGAAGCCGGGGCGCAGAGCTTAGGACGTCACTTCTGCGGCCACGGGCGCTTCCCGTTTATACTTGCACTCCTTGTTCGGGCACTGCCAGAAGTGGCCGGACTTGAGGAACTTCTCGATCAGGTAGGCGGCGCCGCAGGCGGGGCACGATTCGGCCACCGGTTTGCCCCAGGCGACGAAGTTGCACTCGGGGTAGCGGTTGCAGCCGTAAAACGTCTTGCCGCGCTTGGAACGCCGCTCCACCACCTCGCCCTGCGAGCACTCCGGGCACGCTATGCCGATCGTCTTCTGCTTGACGTATTTGCACTTGGGGTAATTGCTGCACGCGGTGAATTCGCCGAAACGTCCGTACCGCATCACCAGGTTGCTGCCGCACTGAGGACAGGGCTCGTCGAGCGGAGTGTCGGCTTTGCGCTGCTGCTGGCCGATCGGCCGCGTGGTCTTGCAGTCGGGATATCCTGAACAGGCGTAAAACTGCCCGAACCGGCCCTTCTTGAGAATCATCGGGCGGCCGCAATTGTCGCAGTATTCGTCGCCTTCCTCGGACAGTTCGCCGGCGCCGTTCACGGATTGTGAGATTTCGCGCGTGTAGGTGCATTCCGGATACCCGGTGCACGCGATGAAGCTGCCGTGCCTCCCCCACTTGATCACCAGCGGCTTGCCACACCGTTCGCACAGCAGGTCGGTGGGCTTTTCCATCCGCTTGATGTCGGTCATGTTGGCGGCGGCGTGCGCGAGGTCCTTTTCGAACTTCTCGTAGAACTCCGCCATGGCTTCCCGCCAGTCGCGCTTGCCTTCCTCGATCTCGTCGAGCTCTTCTTCCATCCGCGCCGTGTACTTGACGTCGAAAATGTCGTCGAAGCTCTCCAGCAGCAGGTCGGTCACCACCATGCCGAGTTCGGTGGGTTTGAACCTGCCGCCCTCTTTGGTGACGTACTCCCGCTCCTGGATGGTGGACAGGATGGCCGCGTACGTCGACGGGCGGCCCACGCCGTCGGCTTCGAGTTCCTTCACCAGCGTGGCTTCGGTGAAGCGGGGCGGCGGCTCGGTGAAGTGCTGCGCGGGGAGCAGGGCTTTGCAGCGCAGAATTTCGCCCGGTTCGACGGCGGGAAGTTTGTGTTTCAGCTCCTCGTCGTCTTCGTCTTTTTGATCCTTGCCCTCCTCATACACCCTCAGAAAACCATCGAACTTCGGCACCGACCCGGTGGCGCGGAACAGATACGAGACGCCACTGCGTCCGGCAGCCCCCACCTCAATGGTCGTCTGGTCGAACACGGCCGGGGTCATTTGCGAGGCCACGAAGCGCATCCAGATCAGCCGGTAGAGCTTGAGCTCGTCCTCGGCCAGGAATTTCGCCATCTCCTCCGGGGTATGGAACACCGAAGTGGGGCGAATGGCCTCGTGGGCGTCCTGGGCGTCCTTTTTGGACTTGAAGGTGTTGGGGCGCTCCGGCAGGTAAGCCGGTCCGTACCGTTCGCCCGCAATGAATTGCCGCACTTCCGCCAGCGCCTCGTCGGAAACCCGCGTGGAATCCGTTCGCATGTAGGTGATCAGGCCGGTCAAGCCCTCTTTGCCGATCTCGACGCCCTCGTAGAGACGCTGCGCCAGGCCCATGGTCCGCTTGACGCTGAACCGGAGCTTGCGGGCGGCCTCTTGCTGAAGGGTGGAGGTGATAAACGGCGCCACCGGGTTGCGTCGCTTCTCACGGGTGGCGACCGCAGCGACCCGGAAGACAGCGCCCTCGAGGTCCTGGACAAGCCGATCCGCCGCCGCCTGGTCCGGGATTTCCGCGTTCGCCTCCCCGATCCTGGTCAGCCGGGCGTTCAACACCGGCGGCTTTTTCGCCAGCAGGTCCACGTCCAGCGTCCAGTACTCCCGGCGCTGAAAGGCCTGGATTTCCCGCTCGCGGTCAACGATCAGCCGGAGCGCGACCGTCTGGACGCGCCCCGCGGACAGACCCCGCCGGACCTTATCCCAGAGCAGTGGGGAAATTTTGTAGCCGACCAGCCGGTCCAGGACCCGCCGCGCCTGCTGCGCGTCCACCAGATGCACATCCACCGGCATTGGCTTGTCGAAGGCTTTTTGAATGGCGGCCGGGGTGATCTCATTGAACCGGACTCGGAAAATCGCCGGCCGGTTCTGGTTGCGCTTTCCTTCGGAGAGGACCTCCTGCAAGTGGTAGCAGATCGCCTCACCCTCGCGATCAGGGTCGGCGGCCAGATAGACCAAGTCCGCCTTGCGGGCAGCTTCCTTCAGTTCCTGGATGAGCTTCTTCTTGCCCTCGATCACCTCGTACTGGGGGCGGAAGCCGTTGGCGATGTCCACCGCGAGGTCGCGCTTGGGCAGATCCATGACATGGCCCAAGGAAGCCTTGACCACGTACTGTTTGCCTAAATACTTATTGATCGTCTTCGCCTTCGCCGGCGACTCCACGATGACCAGAGCTTTGGACACAGAAGGTACCAGATTTCACTTTCGTTACGGCGGCCTCGCTCGGCAGGACCCACAGCGAACCTCAATAGCCATACTTACCACACTTTGATGAAGTTCTTGCCAGGCATCTGCCGGACCAGGCCCATCATTTCCAGTTCGAACAGGGTGGCAACCAGTTCCGAGGGCGAGCCGAAGTCCAATGTTTCCAACAGGTCATCGAGGTGCCGGGGCTGATCGAAGGGGAGCCGCTCCAGTACCCAGCGGGCTAACTCTCCCTGGGGCGTCTCCGTTGGCGGACCGTCCATCGGAAGGCTGGGTTGCCCGTTTTCTTCATCCAGGCGGTTCCGGCATCGCTCGGCGAGGCGCCGCCGGACTTCGGCCGGCAGGTGTTCGATGACGTCGTTCCATTCCTGAATCAAGCGGGCCCCCTGCTTAATCAGCAGGTTGGGTCCCCAACTGGCGCGGGAAGTAATGTTGCCCGGCACGGCGAACACCTCGCGCGCCTGTTCCATTGCCAGACGGGCCGTGATGCCCGAGCCGCTATACTGCGCTCCCTCGACGACAATGACGCCCAGGCTCAGCCCGCTCACGATCCGGTTACGCACCGGGAAGTTCTGCGGGTAGCCGGGGGTCCCCATCGGAAACTCGGAAACCAGCAGCCCTTCCTTTGCAATGCGGTCAGCTAACTTTCTGTTTTCAGTAGGATAGACAACATCAGCGCCGCAGCCCAGGACGGCGATGGTTGCACCCCGCGCCTGAAGCGCTCCCTGATGGGCCGCCGTGTCGATGCCGCGCGCCATGCCGCTCACGATCACCAGTCCGGCGGCCGCCAGGTCAGCGCTGATCCGCTCGGCGACGGCCATACCGTAAGCTGTTGGCCGGCGCGTCCCGACCATCGAGACGGCGTCCTCGCGCAGCAGTTCGGTCCGGCCCCGGACGAACAGCACCGGGGGCGGGTCGTAGATTTCTCCCAGAAGATCGGGATATCGAGGGTCGGTCATTGGGATGAGGGTGGCGCCCTCCCGCCGGCAGGCCTGCTGCTGTGCGACAGCCTCGTCGTAACCGCATCCACTGGCGATGCTGCGCGCCAGTCCGCCCGCCAAGCCGCACGCCTCCAGTTCCTTCGCCGTCGCCCGCAGCACCCCGCGCGGGGTGCGGAATCGCTCGATCAGCTTCCCGAATTGCCTGGCCCCGAGGCCGGGTGTCATCCGCAACGCCAGCCAGTCCAGTTCTTCCTCGGCAGGGAGGTTCGTTTGCGATGGGCTCGTGATCGTGCTCACTAACGATTTGGTGCGGACAGCCCGCGGAGGTTCTCACGGAAATGTCGGCCTCAGCCGCCGGTTTCCCGCGCCCGCCGCCGGCCGGCGCGGGTGGATGCTCAGTTCCCGGCCAGCGGCTGTTATACTCGGAAGGTTGAACCGAATGAGCCTTGCCTGCCGGTCCGCTAAAGCCGTTGTCTCGCCAAGTTGCGACTGATCTCCATCTGGACGCATCTCACACTATATTGAATGGCTTTCCAAATCCATCCAATTCGGGAGTTCATGATCCAGCCGGCCTTGCCGGCCGCCATCTCCAGGCTCTCGGAGCTGGCCTACAACCTTTTGTGGACGTGGGAACCGATCTTGCGCGCGGTGTTCCGGCGCTTGGATCCTGGTCTCTGGCATGAGGTTGGTTACAACCCCGTCGCGCTGCTGGGCCGGGTTTCGCAGGAAACCTTGGACCGCGCGGCTTCCGACCCCCGTTATCTGGCGATCTATAACCACGCCTGCGAGCGCTACGACGCCCACGTGCGCACCGCCGCGCCCACCTCGGGCAAGCTGGTGGCTTACCTGTCGGCCGAGTACGGGCTCGCGGATTGCCTGCCGATCTACTCCGGCGGGTTGGGGGTCCTGTCGGGGGACCACCTCAAGTCGTCAAGCGACTGCAATATCCCGCTGGTCGGGGTGGGTCTGCTGTACCAGCGGGGCTACTTCCGGCAGTTTCTGAACTCGGACGGCTTGCAGCAGGAACACAATCCGCTCAACGATTTCTTTTCCCTCCCGGTCCGGCCGGTACGGGACGAGAGCGGCCGCGATTTGAAGGTGTCGGTCTCCCTGCCGAGCGGACGGGTCTGGATCCGCGTCTGGAAGATGGAGGTAGGCCGGGTCCACCTCTACATGCTCGACACGAATATTTCGGACAACGTGCTGCCCCAGGACCGGATGATCACCGATCAGTTGTACGGCGGTGACGCGGATACGCGAATCCGGCAGGAAATCGTGCTGGGCATTGGCGGACTGCGGGCGCTCCAGGCGCTTGGTTTGGAACCGACCGTCTATCACATGAACGAAGGCCATTCCGCGTTCCTGGCGCTGGAGCGGATCCGCTTGTTGATGGAATTGCGGAACCTCACCTTCGCCGAAGCGCTGGAGGCGTGCCGGGCCAATAACGTGTTCACCACGCACACCCCGGTTCCCGCCGGCATCGACCTGTTCGATCCCGGCATGATGTATTTTTACTTCCAGGACTATTGCCGCGAAACCGGCGTGGGGTTCGATCAATTGATGTCGCTGGGGCGGCGGGATCCGCGCGACGCGTCCGAGCCCTTCTCGATGGCCATCCTGGCTCTGAAGACCTCCGCCTACCGCAACGCCGTGAGCCGCTTGCACCGGACGGTGTCGCAGCGGATGTGGTCCAATCTGTGGCCCGATCTGCCCGACTGGGAGACGCCCATCACCTCGGTCACCAACGGCGTCCACCTTCCAGGGTGGCTGAATCGCGACCTGGCCGAACTGTACGACCAATACTTGCAACCCGATTGGCGCGAGCGGTGGGACGATCCGGAGATGTGGGAACTCATCCGCGAAATCCCGGACGAGGAACTTTGGGAGGTGCACCGGCGCCGGAAGCGGCGGCTGATCAACTTCATCCGGGAACGGCAGGTGGAGGCCGCCCGCCGCCGGAACGCGTCCTCTTCCGAGATCAAGCGCGCTGGCGAAGTGCTCGATCCCAATGCGCTCACCATTGGCTTCGCCCGGCGCTTCGCCACCTACAAACGGGCCACGCTGTTGTTCCGCGACGTCGAGCGGCTCAAGAAGCTGCTCAAAAACCGCGACTTCCCGATGCAGGTGATCATTTCCGGCAAGGCGCACCCCAGAGACCAGGAGGGCAAGCAGTACATCCGTGACATCGTGCAGCTTTCCCGCGATCCGGAATTGTGGCATCACCTGGTGTTCGTCGAAGACTACGACATGAAGGTGGCGCGCGAGATGGTGCAGGGCGTGGACGTGTGGCTCAATACGCCGCGCCGGGGCGAAGAAGCCTGCGGCACCAGTGGTATGAAGGCGGGCATCAACGGCGTGCTGAACCTGTCCATCCTCGATGGCTGGTTCGACGAGGCGTTTGAGGCTTCCGGCGCCTGGGCGATCGGCACGCGCAGCGATTACAGCGAAGGCCAGGATGCGCTGGACTCCAGTTCCATCTATTCGCTGCTGGAGAATGAGATCATCCCGGCGTACTACGAGCGGCGGGACCGCGGCGCGGGCAGGGAATGGATGCAGCGGGTCAAGCAGTCGCTGATCTCAATCAGTCCCCAGTTTGATTGCCGCCGGATGGTGCGGGAGTACGACGCGCAGCTTTACGAGCCGGCCCACCTGGCGCAGCAACAGATGTCCGCGGACGATTACCGCCGCGCGCGCGACCGCGCCCGCTGGAGCGCCCAAGTGATGGAGCACTGGGACCGCGTCCGCTTCGTGGAGGCCAGCCCGGCTCCCATCGTGCCGGTGACCAGCGGCCGGAGCGTCACCGTGCGCGCCGCCGTCGACCTGGCGGGCTTGACGCCGCAGGATGTCCGGGTGGAAGTGGTGCTGGGCCGGGTGGGTCCGCAAGGCTTTCTGGAAGATACGGAAACCACGGTGCTGCCCGCCGTGGAGCAGCACGGCAGCGTTTACGTGTTCGCCAAGGACTTGGTGCCCATGCAGACCGGGCGGCTGGGGTATGCCCTGCGCGTCAGCCCCAACCACTTCGACGATCCGCTCACCCGGCCCTGTCCGGACTTGATTCGCTGGGCCTGAGGAGTTCCCCGGAGTCGCGGCAAGAATTCCGGCAGAACGCAAGCTGGACACGCTAAACTCGCCCCGTTCGCGTCGAGCGATGGAGGAGGCCAGGGAAGCCAGCCCGTCTTCAGACGGCGTCGGCGGGAGCGCGGCTGTAGCAGCGGTTGCTTCCGCCGCCGCGTCGACGTCGCGCGCCAAGCGCGCCCGCGTGGTGTGCTTCTTCCCCGGCAAGCCGTTCTCTCACCCCTTCTTCTGGGACGTCTGGAGCATGATGTTCATCGGGATGGGGCTGATGAAGTTGCGGGTGCTGGGCGCGGAACGACCGCTCCGGACAGTACATCGGCAAGGCGTCGATCGGCTATGGCGTCGGCATTCCGGTGAACAGCTATACCGCCTGGCTTATCGTCCGCTCCAACTTTGATCCCGCCTTGCACGCCTGCGCCAACGCGACCTACGACATCGGGCGGTTGTCGATTGGGCTGGGGCATTTGGGCATGGTGATGATCTTCTGCCTGCGGGGCTGGCTGGGAGAACTGCGGGCGCGGCTGGGTGCCATCGGTCAGATGGCCTTCAGCAACGACATCCTCCAATCCGTGATTTGCGCATTCGTCTTGACGGGCTACGGGTTCGGACTATACGGCCGGTTGCAGCGCTACGAAAGGTACTACGTCTTGGCCGCCATCTGGGTGCTGCAACTGATCGTGATTGGTGGCTTCGGTATTTCCGGTTCGGCCCGCTCGAGTGGGCCTGACGTTCGCTCACCTATGGGAAGCGGCAGCCTTTGCGGCTGGCGCCGGCCGCCGGATCGTAATCGGACGCTCTGCGTGGGAGCCTTCCTTCGCGGCCGCCGGCCCGGTACACTAACCGGGAACAAATCCGGCGGAGGGCTTCACGATGCGACGGCGGGAATTCATGGCCGCGTCGGCGCTCAGCGCGCAACCGGCGAGTGCGGCGGAAAAGACGAGCGTGGATGTGCTGGTGTATGGTTCCACGCCGGGAGGCGTCGCCGCCGCCGTCGAAGCCGCCAGGCAGGGTCTGCGCGTGATTCTGGCCTGTCCCAAGAAGCATTTGGGCGGGATGGCGGCCAGTGGTTTGTCGACCACGGACGCGGTCCGTACCCAACTCTTCGGCGGCCTTGTGGCGGAGTTCGTCGCCAGGGTGCGGGACTACTATCGGAAAGAACTTGCCGGACAGCCTGAAGAACTCAAGCTGACCCGGGACGGGTGGTTCTATGAGCCCTCCGTCGCCGAACTGGCGTTCCAGCAACTGGTGGACGCCGAGCGCGAGTTGCTGCGCTGGATGCCGGGATGCCACCTGTTGGGCGCGGCCGTCGAGGGGCGGAAGGTGCTTGCGGCGGAACTGGAAGCGCCGGGAGGCGCCCGCCACCAGATCCATGCGCGGACATTCATCGACGGCACCTACGAGGGCGACCTGGCGGCTGCGGCCAAAGTGCCGTACCGGGTCGGCCGGGAGGGCCGGGAGGAGCACGGCGAACCGTTCGCCGGCATCCATTACATGAACTGGCGAACCGGCCGGCAGATTCTCACGCCGGACACCGGCGAGCCGTCTCCGGCCATCCAGGCCTTCTGCGCCCGCTCGATCTTCACCGACGATCCCGCCTGGCGGGTCCCCGTCGAAAAGCCCGCCACGTATGAGGAGCACCTGCCGGATTTCCTCCCGCTGCTGGACGACTTCGCGGCGGGCCGCGAGAAGCAATGGGGATGGGGTACGCGGCTGCCGCGGCGGAAATATCAGAAGAACGGGAGCATCGAAGCGCGCACCAGCCTCAACATTCCCGGCGCGAGCTGGACATGGCCGGAAGCCGGCCGGGCGCACCGGCAACGCCTCGAACAGTTTCACGTCGATCACGCCGCGGGCATGATCTGGTTTCTGCAACACGATCCGCGCGTTCCCGCGCACGTCCGCGCGCACGTTGCCCCGCTGGGGCTGCACCGGGGGGAGTTCCCCGATTCCGGCCACTGGCCCTGGCAGATCTACGTGCGGCAGGGCCGCCGCATCGAAGGGCGCGCACGGGTGACGCAGCACAACTTCCTGCGCGACTCACGCACCGGCCGCACGCCGCGCGTTCCCCAACCTATCGCCATCGGGGAGCACTCGTTCGACGTTCACCCCTGTCACGACCGGCGGTTCCTGGTGGAGGGGTACATGGAAGGAGTGTTGTGGTATCCCCGCAAAGCGTTCGGTCCGGCTCAACCCGGGCAGGTGCCTTTCGGAGCGATGGCGCCCAAACGGCTGGATAATCTGCTGGTCCCGGTCGCGCTGTCGTGCACGCACGTGGCGATGTCCGTGTTGCGCATGGAGCCGGTATGGATGACGACGGGACAGGTGGCCGGCCTGGCGGCTGCCGAGGCGGTCCGCCAGCGGACCGAGGCCGCCGAGATCGACCCCGCGCTGCTGCCCGCAAAGCTGAAAATTCAGATCGACCCCGATGTGTGATCGGAGCCGCGACCGGGAGGGAGCGGGCCTGATGCGGTTCACAAGCGCAACGCCCGGCCGCCTCGCTTTGGCCCGTGGCGCGGCCGATTCCATACCGCGGAGACCTCGGGGTGAGGCCTCCGCGGTATGGGCGGTCAGAACTCCATCCGGATCGAGACTTGGCCGGTCCGGCCGCCGCCGAACACTTCGCCACCGCGGGCGCTGGTGATCCTGCCGAAGTTGCTGTCCGCGATGTTCAGGTTGGGATCAGCCAGGTTCACGCGATTCGGCACATTGGTGAATGAGCCTTCCAGCCGCAGCGAGAACCGCTCGACCAGGGCGAAGCGTTTGCTCATGCCGAGGTTCCAGCCGACGGTGCCCGGACCTTGCACGATCCCGACGCCGGAATTGCCGAAGCGGGCGATGGGCGCCGGATCCCGGCCCGGCACCACGCCCACCGAGCAGTTGAACTGCAGAGCTCCGGGCTCCCGACCCGGGCAGACAAACGCGGACCGGTCCAGCCAGCGGTCGGCCGTGGGGTTGTCGACGGCGCCGGTGGCCGCGCCCAGCCGGTCCGGGCGCTGCGAACCGCGCCGGGGGGCGTTGGTGCCCGAGGGATCGCCGCCAGTGAAGACTGGCGTCAGGTACGGTCCGGTTTGCAGGGTGAGAATCGAGGAAATACTCCAGCCGCCGAGCACGGCGTCCGCCAGGCGGTTGGCGTTGCTCAGCAACGCACGGCCGCGGCCGAACGGCAAGTCGTAGACCAGCGTGGTGAGGGCGCGGTGCCGCCGCGTGGCGTACACATCGCCGCGGTCGGCGCGGCGGTCGAGCGAATTGGTGACACGCCCGCCGCCAGTCTCGCCTGCCCAACTGTTAGGATTGGGTCCCGCGTTGTCCCCCAGGTGTTTGGCGAGCGTATACGCGAAGTTAAAGGAGAGTCCCTGCGCGAACCGCCGGTTCAACTCCGCCTGTAGCGCGTTGTAAATCGAGTTGGCGCCCGCGTCGCGGGAGTAGATCAGGCCCCAGTGGGGAAACGGGCGGTCGGTCAAGGGCCGCTGGGTGAAGAACGCGGTCGAAAGCTGCGGCTGGTTGAGGTCCGGCGCCCAGGGCATGTGGGTCGATTTGTTGCCGATGTAAGACAGGCGCAGGCCGGCGCTCCGCGCCAGTTGCCGGTCCACCGACAGGCTCCATTGCAGCATTTGGGGCGGGCGGAAATCGATCTGGTTGGCGGTGCGGAACTCAAACGTGCCCACCGAACCGGCCCGTACGCCGGACCCCGGCGTGCGCGTCTCCGGCAGCAGAAAGATGGGCCGGCCATCGGGACCGACGTTCGTGAACGACCGTACGTCCGACTGCACCGTGCTGGTAAGCGAGTAGAACACCGACCCCATGATGATCATGTTGTACAGACCTCCGGACGCGCGCAGCGTGGTTCGGTCATTCAACCGGTAGGCCAGGCCCAGCCGCGGCAAGAACTGCGTCCAGTAGTTCTCGCGCAGTCCTTCGGGCAGGCCGATTTCCTTGGCGGTCACAATCGGGGTGCAGCCGACGCCGTTGATCGCCGGCCCGGGACACGCGTTGATCGTGGCCAGCACCCCAGGCCCGATAAACGACGGCGCCTTGGGATCCGAGGGGATAATCACGCGGCCGGTGCGCGGAATTCGCCGGTCGAAGTTCGCGATGTTCAGGCCCGCGTCGTAGTAACCCGGATGAAATTCCCAACGCACGCCGTAATCGAACGTCAGTTTGGGCGACACGCGAAACGAATCCTGGAAGTACGCCTTGTAGTGGACGGCGCGGCCGTCATTGTCGATGCGCAGGTCGGCGATGGACGACTGAATGGGCGCGCCCAAGAGAAAATCTCCCCAGGGGTGGCCGGTGAAATTGCCATTGAACGCAAAATCGCCGTAGCTGTCCCCCGTGATGAAGCTGATGTTGGACTCCCCTCTGAGGCGCCGGACGTCCATCCCCCACTTGAACGTGTGGCGTCCCTGGATCCACGTCAGGTTGTCGATGAATTGCGTGTTCCAGGAACGGCCAAAACCCGGGCGCCCCTTGGCGAAGCTGGTGATGCGGTCCACCTGAAAGGCTGGAATCCCGTTGTAGATCGGGTCGGGCGGAATGTCGCGCAAGTTGAGCGAGCGTAAGAAGCCCCGCCCGTCGAAGGGAAATTCGCGTTGATTGAAGTTATAGTTGACGCCCGCGCGAAACTCGTTCAGCAGGTTCGAACGCAGGGTCCAGGTGTAGGAAATCACCCCCGAGTGGTAACCCTCCTGAAGGGTGTCCGTGGGTAGCAACAGATTGTTGGGCGCGAGAGACGGGTTCGTCTTTCGCGAGTACCGGCTGAACACCGAGTGCCGCTGGGAGAACTGATGATCGACGCGCACATCGAATTGATCCGACTCGATTGTGGAGGAGCGGTTCTCGATGAAATTCGCCGCGACAAAGCGGTCGCCGGCGCCTACGTTCGGGTCGGGATAAAAGGGCAGGATCGCGCGGGCGGCCGCGTTGACGCGGCTGGCGGGCAACACATTGCCGGCAAACGGCTGCCCGGTGAAGGGATCGCGGATCGTCACGCCCTCCAGATTGAAGTCGCCAGCCTTCATCCGCGCGGTAGGAACCGAGTTCTGAATCGTGGACTGCCGCGGAAACCGGAAGGATTCCCAGGTGAACAGGAAGAACGTCCGGTCCCGTCCGGAATAGAGTTTCGGCAGCAACACCGGCCCGCCCAGCGTGCCGCCGAACGTGTTGCCGATTTTGGCGGGCAGCCGGGTCTGCCCAAACGACCGGGCATCCAGCGCGCGATTCTGGTGATACCAGAACAGCGCCCCGTGGTAGGAGTTGGTGCCGGACTTCGAGATGGTGGTGATGTCGCCCGGCGTGCCATATTCCGCGGTGTTCCCTACGCCCTGCACCTTGATCTCCGCGATGGATTCGACCGAGGGGAACAGCGAGCGCAGCGGACTGTTGCCGGCCGCGTTTGTGATGGAAATTCCGTCTACAGAGGAATCCGACTGTGCGGGAATGCCGCCCTGAATGCCAAAACCATTGCCGTTGTCCGGCTGGACGCCAGGCAGGGTGGCGATCAGGTTATACGGGCTGGTCGAACCCCCCGCCCGCACGTTCGCGGGCAGCGAAATGACCTTCTCCACATTCAGCGTGGAATGAATGATCGGTGAGTCGGTCGCGATGACGCCCGCCGTGGCGGTTACCTCCACCGCCTGCGTCAGGTTGCCGACCTGGAGGTTGACGTCGACGCGCACGGTCCGGCGGGCTTCCAAGGGAATGCCGGTGGCGGTGAAGGGGCGGAACCCTTGCGCCGTGGCGGAGACGATATATGACCCGGGTTTGACGTTCTGGAACTCATAGTTGCCGTTCACATCCGAAAGCGTCTCGCGGGATGTATTCTCTCCGGCGTTGGTGAGCCGGACGACGGCGTCTTTGATCACGGCGCCCGAAGCATCACGGACCGTACCTAACACCACCCCGAGCGTCGACTGGGCAAAGCCGGACAGGGGGAGGAGGCAGCAGGTGACAAATACTACGAAAGGTTTGGATAGCATGGATTCTTCCGCAAACATCCAGGCTAAAGAAAGAAAGTTACAAAGGAATGCAAATTGGTTGACAAGCAGTTTTCGGGAACGCGAGCGCTGCCACGAGCTTGAATGAAAAACGCCGGAACAGGGAATCTGCCCCCTCGGGTTGATCGTCAGTCTCTGATGTTCGCTTGGTGCGCCTCGGGGCCGAGCAGCTTGTCCGGTCTTTTAACAAGCTCGCAGTCCAGTCAGCGGCTGGCCCGCTCGCGGTGCGGTTCCGCGCGTTCGGTCTCGGTATCGAGGTCCAGCCACTTCACCAGCAGCTTGCCCTGGCCGGTCCGCTCGCGGATCAAAGGGCGGTGGAGGAACTCCTGGAAACGCATCGCGCGTTCGTCGACAGCCTTGACCAGGTTGGGGAAGCGCGCCCGGCCGGCCGGATCGGCGGCGGTCTTTTCCGCGGCGCAGTCGGAATGGGTAGTGAACACCACCACCTTGACGCCATGGTCCACGGCGAGCTCGAGCATCTCCTCCTCCTTAGGCGACATCACCGAACCCGCCAGACGGAGGACGTAGTAGTAGTGCCGCGTGTCTCCGGCGATTTCGTTCGTGTCCAGGCGCGCGTCCATGCAAGCCACCAGCGCCACCACGGGGTGGCGCACGGTTCGCGGGAAGATGTTCCGCACGGCGGCGGACAAGTGGTTCTGGTGCAGGAACTCCTCGTAGACCTGCTCCGGCGTCGCCTCCTCATGGGCAAAATCGTACGCGCTCAACCGGTCCTGGAGGCGGTAGCCGGCGTTGACCAGGGCTCCGCCGGCGAGAAACTCCAGCTCCTGCCCCCAGCGCGTGTAAGAAACAAACAAGCCGAGCGCCACCAGCGCCGCGATGCCCCACCACCACTTTTTCCTCATACCGCAACCTCCAGAAAAGCGGCCGCCCCACGAGCGGGCCGCGGCTTCACACGTTCTTCGGCACCACGAAGCCTTCGCGATACGGGCGGGTGAACATCTTGTTGGCTTCGCTGTCTCCCGGGACCGACATGGTGGTCGCGTCAAAGTTCAGCGAGCGGCCCAGCCGGTAGGAAATGTTGGCCAGGTGCATCAGCACGCAGGAAACATGCCCTTCTTCAATGTCGGCGTTCAAATCGGAAACCTTGCGGCTGCGCACCGCGGCGATGAAGTTGGCCCAGTTGCTGCCGCCTTCGCTGCGGGCGGGACCAGGCTCCTGCTCCCGGCCAAGGAACGTCTTGTAGGTAGCGTATCCGTCAATGGCCATATACCCCTGGGAGCCATAGAAGATATTGCCCACGGTGTTGCCGCCGCGCTTGCCGTCGCTGCGTTCGCCAATGCCGGCCTCGTGATTGCTGATCCAATGCCGCACCTCGAACACCAGGATCTGCTTCCGCCCGCGCTCGTTGAACTCGAAGGTCGCGATTTGCGTGTTCGGCGTCTCCTGGTCGTCGTCGAACATGAAGTGGCCGCCCATCGACGACACCCGGGTGGGATACTTCACGCCCAGACCCCAGCGGCAGATATCCATCTCGTGGATGCCCTGGTTGCCGATGTCGCCGTTGCCGTAATCCCAGTGCCAGTGCCAGTTGTAGTGAAAACGATTCCGGCTGAAGGCGCGCTTGGGCGCGGGGCCCAGCCACAAATCGTAATGCACGCCTGGCGGCGGGGCTTCTTCCGGTGTCCGGCCGATGGTGTCCCGCCATTTGAAGCAGAGGCCTCGCGACATGTACACGTCGCCGATCACTCCCTCGCGGAGTTTTTCCATGCCTTCCCGCATACCCGCCGTGGAACGGCTATTGGTGCCGTGCTGCACAATCCGGTTGTACTTGCGGGCCGCCTTCACCAGTTGCGCGCCTTCGTAAATGTTGTGCGAGCAGGGCTTCTCCACGTAGACGTCCTTGCCCGCCTGACACGCCCAGATGCCCATCAGCGCATGCCAGTGATTCGGGGTGGCGATCGAGATGGCGTCGATGGATTTGTCTTCCAACAGCTTGCGCACATCGGTGTAGGCCGCAGGGCGCGGCTTGCCGGAAGACTCGACTTGGGTCAGGCGGTTTCCCAGGACGCTTTCGTCCACATCGCACAGCGCGGCGATCTCCACGTTGGGCATGGCCGCATACGCCTTGATGTGGGCGTTGCCCTGTCCGCGAATGCCTACCACCGCCACGCGCACAGTGTCATTGGCGCTGCCAAGACGCGGGGCAAGCTGCGCGCCTGCCGCCGCCGACGCGGCCAGAAAGTACCTTCGGTTCACGGAATCAACTCCGGGCTCATTTTATCAGTCCTGCTTTCTTGTCTGAAGCCCGCACCCGCAACCTCAAGTTCACCTGCCCGGGAGCCGGCTGTTCCACGGCCATCTCCAGGCCGGCTGGCAAGGGGGAGAAATCCGGGACCCGCCAAGGCTGGTCTTCCTCGATGCTGAGGCGGCTGTCTGCGGACAAACGAATCGTGCGCCGGCGGGCTCCGCCGCGGAAGCGGATGACGGACTCTGTTCCTCCCGCGTGCAGTTCCACCTCCGGGCAGCGCAGGGACGCGAGTTCACCGGCTTCGGCGAGCAGACTGGCGTCGGTGTCCTTCCACACCAGTTCCAGCCAGCGTCCGTCGGCTCCGGAGAACACGGCTCGCACTTGGCCATTTTCAACCACCGCGTCGGGCGTTCCGTCCCCGTCGAAGTCGGCGCGGTAGGCGATCGTCTGCCCGCGGCGCAGCGGCACCGCAAGCAGTTCCCGGTCCACCTCCGCCGCGCCGCGCACGCGGATGCGCACACGATGCGGGCCCGCCCCGCCGCCGCTGAGCCGGAGCGGCACCTCCCGCTCGACGCCGGCGCCCACGGGCGCCGCCTGCTCGGGCGGATCCACCTGCATGCCATCGGCTTCCGCCTGAACCGTGAAGTTGGCAATCTCCGCCTGATGATTCCGCAGCAGCAGCGAGACGCGGCGGCCGGCGCGAGGTTCATACAACACCACGGGCGGATCGAGCGGCAGGCGGCGGTCTCCGGAGTGCCAGGTCAGAGCATCGGCGACCCGCAGACGCGCGGGCTCGAGCGCCTGCACGCGGGTGTGGCCCAGATGCGTTTCTCCGTGTTCCAGGATCAGCCACACGAACTCCCCGTGCCGCGCCCGGTCCGGCGGCGTGACGTCAAATTCGGCCACCTGGCCGCGGACGCCCGCCGGCGCAACCGTCCAACCCGCCGGCGCGGCGAGGCGGAGGTCCGCGGCGAGTTCGGGCGAAGATGCGGTCACGGCCAGCCGGTTGGTCCGTCCCAGCAGCAGCCGCGGCGGCGGGGTGAAGAAAGCCGTCTGCTCCGGCGCGCGCAACGCCAGGCCCACTCGCACCCGATAGGCCGGCGCCTTTCCCGCCGGGATCGGCAGGCGCACCGCGGACTGCGCGGCGTCCCAATCGAAGTCCACCGGCCTTCCCGCCGCCAGATAGGGGCCGGCGGGCTTCTCGGCAAGCTGGAGGACGATCTCCCCGTCCACCGGCGCGTAGAACTCGAAGGCGAGGATGCCATTTTCCCACTCGACGGCGTGCAGTTCCGCGGTCGCATAAACAATCCGGTCCCTGGGGTGGAAAACCCGGGAGTCCTCGCACAGCCCGGGGGCGGTCAGCGGCCAGTGCACCGGAAGCCACAGCGATTCGCCGGCGGGCAAGGTCACGGCGGGCAGTTTGAGGTACTTGCCCGCCGCCGCATCGAACGCCCGCAGTTCGCCCGCGCCAGCACGCGAGGGCGCGCGATCCACGCGCAGCAACGACCAACCTTCCCGGCTCAGGATCTGAAGGGGGCCGGGCTTCCCCGGCAGAAAGCGCCGCTCGGCCGCGCTGGCGAAAAAGCGGCCCCATTGCCGAACCAGGGAACTGTGCCGGCGCAGCACGCGGGCGCCCGCGGCCTCGACGCCCTCCACCGAAACCGCGCCCGCCTGGAGAGCAGGTCCGAACGCATCTTCGACGCCAGTCCACAATAACGCCATCCCGGGTTGAGCAAGCGCGCGATGGATCTTGGGCACCGCCTCGGGATCCAGGGCGGAGATCACCCCCACGTGCGGCGGAGGCCGCAAGGAATCCGGTCCGCCCTCCCAAACCGCGACCGGTCCGCCCCGGGTGGCGGAATACCGCTCCAGCAGCGGGGCGGCTTCCGCGGGAGCCGAACGGACCCAAGCCTGCACGTCGAGGGTTTGGAGCAAATCCAGAAACGCCGCCGCATCCTCGCGCGGGTCGCCGGTCCGGGAGGATGGAGGAATCGAAAACGCCACCTGGCGGATGCCGATGTTCTTGAGCCACACCAGTTCCCGCTCCCACAGCGCGCGCGGGAAACGCCCGAAGGGAAACTCGACCGCCTGGATGACGCCGGGTTCGCCCCCCAGCGCGCAGGCGGCAACCGGGATCGCCAGCAGGGACAGCAGCCGCCGTGCCAGTTTATTCCGGGGCGCCGAACGCATCAGAAGCGGGCGCTCTGGCGCACGCGGAAGTCTTCGACCAGCGGCATACGGACAACCCGGCACATTTCAAATAGACGCGAGCGGGCCCGCGCGCCGATACGCTCGGCGAGCGTGGTGCGCGAATAAAGTTTGCCGGGGCCGCTGTCGGCCGGGCTCTCGGCATCGGGGTCGAACAGGTTGGTGGTTGCGATCAGAGCCTTCCGCTGGTTGCAGCGGTGGGTGATGATGGCAGTCACGGTGTCCTCCACCCAGTCGGTGACGCGATGCGCCCCCAGGTCGTCCAGCAATAGTAAATCGGTCTCCAGGGCGAAGTTATACGCCTCGCGGGCGCTCGAGTGGGAGGCCTCATCGTAGCCGGCGCGGATGCGTTCGAGCAGGGTCTGGTAGTCGAAGAAGTACCCCTCGAAACCGCGCTCGATGAGCTTGCGGAGCGCGGCCACCGCCAGGTGGGTCTTGCCGGTGCCGGGCTCGCCGATCAGCAGCAGCCCGGGCCGTTTATCGTTGGGATACTCGCGCACAAAGGACCGCACGGTCAACATCACGTTGGCCAGGCCGGTGCGAGCGACGGGGTTGGTGTCGGGCAGTTTGAAGTTCTCGAAGGACGCGCCGCGGTACAGCTCTGGAATGCGGGCCTTTTCCTCCAGCCGCTGGGCCCGGCCGGCGAACTGGCAGGGACAACGCTCCGCGCCGGACAGTTCGTCACGCTCGACAATCTTCCAGCCGGTTCCGCCGCAAAGAGGACACGCGGATTCGCCCATCGCCTTCTACTCAATGGTAGCCAGAATCTCCCCCGCGTTGACGCTCGCGCCCGGCCGGGCGGAGAGCGCGGCGACGCGACCCGCCTTGGGCGTTTTCAATTCGTTCTGCATTTTCATCGCCTCCACCACCGCGATGCCCTGACCGGCGCTCACCTGGTCGCCTTCGCTCACCAGCACGCGCACCACTTTGCCGGGCATCGGCGCCTTGAGCTCCTGGCGGCCTTCGGCGTGGCGGCGGTTTGCTCCCGGAGACCAGGCGCGCGGATCTTCGAGGCCGACGGCGAAGCGCCGTCCCGCGACGATCACCACCAGTCCGTCGAGCGTTTCCTCGACGCGGGCTTCAATGCTCCGGCCGTCCAGCAGCACCGAGTACAAATCCGGCTCGACCCGCTCGACCGAGGCGCTCCGCACAGGGGCGTTTTCGCCGAACTGAAACTCGATCCTGCCGTCGCGCTCGGACCAGGCGAGCGGAACGCTCCGTCCGTCAAGGCAAACCGTGCACTTCATCGGAGCAGCCGCTCCCTTCCTTCGGTGCGCCACCGGCTCGGCGCGGGCGGGGCAGGGGGCCGGGTGACGCCGTTGTGGCTGCGATGCAGCGCGCCGATCAGGGCGGCAATCGCCTGCCACTCCGACGCGGCGTCGTCTTCCCGGTCCGGGCGGCGGTCGAAAAACTCGTCGATCAAGCCCGTGTGCAAGCGGCCGGCCCGAAACTCGGGGTCTTCCAGAATCTGGCGGAAGAAGCCGGTGTTCGTTTTGATGCCCGCGATCGAATATTCCTCCAGGGCGCGGATCATGCGCGCGATCGCCCGCGGGCGATCCGCCGCCCAGACCGCCAGTTTGGCCAGCAGAGGATCGTATTCGACCGGAACGGTGAAGCCCTCGTACACGCCGCTGTCCAGCCGGACGCCCGGCCCGGCGGGCCGGCTGAGATACTGAATGAGCCCCGGCGAGGGAAAGAAATTGTTGTCGGGGTCTTCGGCGTAGATGCGGCACTCAAGCGCCGCGCCGCGCCATTCAATGCCCTCCTGGCCGAGGGGCAGCGGTTCGCCCGCGGCGATCCGCAACTGCCAATGCACCAGATCGAGGCCGGTGACCAGTTCGGTGACGGGGTGCTCCACCTGCAACCGCGTGTTCATCTCCAGGAAATAGAAATTCCGGTCTTCGTCCACCAGGAATTCCACCGTGCCGGCGTTGTAGTAGCCGGCGGCGCGCGCCGCGCGGACCGCGGCCTCGCCCATGCGGCGGCGCAGGTCCGGATAGGCGGTGACCAGCGGGGAAGGACACTCTTCCACCACCTTTTGATGGCGGCGCTGCAGTGAGCATTCGCGCTCGCCCAAATGGATCAGATTGCCGTGGTGGTCGCCGAATACCTGCATCTCGATGTGGCGCGGCCGCACGATCAATTTTTCGACATAGACCGATCCATCGCCGAAGGCGCGCTCGGCTTCGCTGGAGGCGTCGCGCAGCGCGGCCTCCAGTTGCTCCGGCGCATCGACGCGGCGCATGCCTTTGCCTCCGCCGCCGGCGGCTGCCTTCAGCATGACGGGGTAGCCGCAGGCCTCGGCGACGCGGCGCGCCTCGGCCGCGTCCGCGACGCCGTTCTCCGTACCGGGCACCACCGGCACCCCCGCGGCGCGCACCAACCGCCGGGCCTCGGTCTTCGAGCCCATCACGCGCATCGACTCGGCCGAAGGGCCGATGAAGACCAGACCTGCGTCCCGGCAGGCGGCGGCGAATGCCGCATTCTCGCTCAGAAAGCCGTAGCCGGGGTGAATCGCGTCCGCCCCGTGCCGCAGCGCGGCGTCCACGATGCGGTCGATCCGCAAGTAACTCTCGGCCGAAGGCGCCGGGCCGAGCAACGCCGCCTCGCCGGCCATGCGCACATGCAGGGCGGTGCGGTCCACTTCCGAATACACCGCCACCGACGGGATGCCCAGTTCCTTGAGCGCGCGGATCACCCGCACCGCGATCTCGCCCCGATTGGCCACCAGGACTTTCCGAAACATCAGTTGCCGTCCCCTGTCATAACACCCGGATCACCAGCAGCGTTTGGTCGTCGCCCACGGCGCTGCCGCCAAAGCGCGCCAGGTCGGCGAGGACCTCCTCCACGACGGCGCTGGCCGGCAGCGACGCCAGGCGGGGCAGCAACTCCGCCAGCCGTTCGCGCCCGTAGTCTTCGTCGCGCTCGTTGCTCACGTCCGTGATGCCGTCCGAGTAGAGCACCATCAGGTCGCCGGGCTGGGCGGTAAATTGGATTTCCTCGTACTCGCGTCCTCCCAGCAGGCCCAGCGGCACGCCCGTGACGTGCAGGGTCCGCGCCGCCCCGTCCCGGACCACGATGGGCGGCAGTGCGCCGCCGTTGGCGATGCGGAACTCGCTCTTTTCCGGGTCCCAAAGCAACGCCAGCAGCGCCACGTAGCGGGCCTCGACGCGGCGTTCGATCAGCGCTTCGTTCAGGACGTGAAGCAGCAGACCCGGCGCGCGCCGCCGGGGAGCCAGCAGGCGCAGCAGTCCACCCACCAGGGTCCCGTAAAGCGCCGCCGCCACGCCTTTCCCGCTGACATCGCCGAAGGTGATCACCGTCTGGTTCTCCGAGTGCTCGAAGAAGTCGTACAGGTCGCCGCTGATCACCCGCGCCGGAACCAGCCGCGCCGCCACTTCCAGCCCGAGCATGGGCGGCGGACTGTGCGGCAGCAGCGCCGCCATGAGTTTCCGGGCCGCTTCCACGTCGCCCTCGATCCGTTTCTGCCGGATCGCCACTTCCCCGTACAGGCGCGCATTCTCGATCGCCGCCGCAATCTGCGGGGCCAGCGTCGACAGGGCCCGCACGTGCGCGTCGGTGAAGTACGCCAGGTTGTCGCTCTCCAGGTCGATCACACCGATCAGCCGGTCGCGCAGGACCAGTGGCACCGCCACTTCCGAGCGCACGCCCGGATGGGAGGCGATGTAGCGCGAGTCCTCCTGGGTATCGTCGACCCGGACCGGTTCCCGGGACCGCGCCGCCGCGCCCGTGATGCCCTGATCCAGCGATAGACTCTCAATGTCCACGCGCTGATCGTGCCGGATGCTGAAGCGGTGCCGCAGGATCTGCCGTTCTTCGTCCAGCAGAAAAATGCTGAAGGCGTCGTATTGCACGACGCGGCGGATCAGGCTGGACATGCGGCTCAGCAGCGTATCCAGATCCAGAATCGACGCCAGTTCTCCGGCGATTTCCGCGAAGGTGCTCAGCGTCCGGTTGGTGCGTTCCAACCGCCGGTACAGACGGGCGTTTTCCACCGCGAAGGCGACGCGCGACGCGATCAGCCGCAGCAGGGCGCGGTCGTACTCGGTGTAGGCGTTCAGCCTCGTGGATTGTACATCCAGGACGCCGACCAGTTTCTGGCGCGCCAGCATTGGCACGGCGAGCTCGGTGCGGACCGAGTCGACGGCTTTCAGATAGCGGGGATCGCTCCGGACATCGCCGACCAGCACAGGTTCGCGCAGCATGGCCGCGGCGCCGGTGATCCCCTCGCCCAGTTTCACCACCAGGTGCTCGATGATCTCGGGCCGGTGGCCGATGGCGTAGCGGATGCGGAGCGCCTGCTGGCGCTCGCTGTAGAGGAGAATCGCCAGAAACTCGCAGTCGATCACCCGCTTGATGATCTGCCCCACGCTCGCCAGCAGGCGGTCGAGGTCCAGCGTTTCCGAGGTGACGCCAACTACCTCCAGCAGGAAGTCGAGCAGTTCGGAGCGCTCGCGGAACCGGACCAGCGATTTGCGGGGACCGCCCATGGAAGTCACGCGTGCGCCGGCCGCGCGCTCTCCTCGAGGATGCGGACGCTGGCGCTGGCGCCGATGCGGGTCGCGCCCGCCGCGGTCATGGCCTGCAAATCCGCCAGGGTGCGGATGCCGCCGGCCGCTTTCACGCCCATCTCGCCACCCACCACGCGCCGCATCAGGGCCACGTCATGCACGGTGGCGCCGTGTGGTCCAAAACCGGTTGAGGTCTTCACAAAATCGGCGCCGGCCAGTTTGGCCAGCGCGCACGCCAGGATCTTCTGCGCATCGTCGAGCAGCGCCGTCTCCAGGATCACCTTGACGGCCGCGCCAGCCCGGTGCGCCAGGCGGCAGATGCCTTCGATGTCGGCCTTGACCAGGTCCGTCTCGCCCGAACGCAGCGCGCCGATGTTGATCACCATGTCGATTTCTTCGGCCCCGGCGCGCAGGGCGGCTTCGGTTTCCGTCAGTTTGGCCGCGGTCGACGTCGCGCCCAGCGGAAACCCGGTCACGGTGCAGGTCTTAACGCCGCTGCCCCGCAGTTCGGCGGCCGCCAGCGGCACCCAAAAGGGGTTCACGCAAACGCTCGCGAACCGGTGCTGGCGAGCTTCGGCGCAAATGCGGCGGATGTCGCCGGCGGTGGCCTCGGGCTTGAGCAGCGTGTGATCGATCAGGGCCGCCAGGTCGCCCGCGACGCGCGTCAGGCGGTCGCTGGCCGAGACGCGGTCGGCGCCGGCCGCGACGATTTCCCTTGTCTTGGCCGCGCACGTCTGGGGGCAGCGCTGCATGCAACCGGGGCACACCAGGTGGGGAACGTTTAGCCCTTCCCCTTTCGGCGGAGCGGCCGCCGGCAGGCGCGCCAGAAGTTCCTCGCCGATTTGCGCTACCAGTCGATCCAGTTCGCCGGGCGTCACTCCCCCACCTCGGACACGGGCCGGAGGTACTTGCGTTCCAGTTCCATGATTCGCCTCACCCGGGCCTGGTGCCGTCCTCCGGCAAACGGCGTGGCCAGCCACGTGCGCACCACTTCTTCGGCTTGCGACGCGGTGAGCAGCCGGGCGCCCAGCGTCAACACATTGGCATGGTTGTGTTCGCGGCTGTGGCGGGCGGACGCCTTATCGTAACACAGCGCGGCGCGCACGCCCGGCACCTTGTTGGCGGCGATCGCCGAGCCGATGCCCGCCCCATCCACCATGATCCCCCAGGCCGCCTGGCCCGTGGCCACGGCCTCGGCGACTTGCGCGGCAAGGTCCGGGTAGGCAGCGGGTTGGGCGTCAAAAACGCCGATATCGAGGCAGGCCAGACCGGCTTCAGCCAGCCACGGCTTCAACTGCTCTTTGAGGGCGAAACCGCCGTGATCCGCGCCCAGGCATACGGTGCGCTCCGGCGGGGCGGGGGGCGTTTCGCCGGGGGCGACTTCCACGATACGGATGCCGCGTTCCCGGGCCAGGTCGCGCGCCACCGGCGTCCACAGCGCGTCGCGCTCGACGATCCACTCGCCGCCGGCAGGCACGTCCGCGGCGGTGATCACCCGCCGCATAAGACTGCTTCCGTCGTACAATCCGAATAAACCACTGGAATGATTCTAACGCGCCTGTCGATCGCGCTCGTGGCGGCGGGGGTGTGCGGCGCCGCCTGGGCCCAGGACCCTGGGGGCGCGGACTCCCCCGCCGCCGCGGGCAGCGCCTATCTCTCGCAGGTCTTGCGCCGGGCGGACCTGACGCCCGGCGTGATCCTGTTCGCTCTGGCCGCCGCTTTCGGCCTGGGCGCGGTCCACGCCCTCTCCCCGGGCCACGGCAAGACCCTGGTAGCCGCCTACCTGGTGGGCGCCCGCGGCACTTGGAGGCACGCGGTCCTGCTCGGGGCGATGACCACCTTCACCCACACCGCCAGCGTGTTCGCCCTTGGATTTGTCACGCTCTATCTGGCCGAGTTTGTCGCGCCGGAAAAACTCAGCCCGATCCTCGGGGGCATCGCGGGGTTCACCATCGTGTGGATCGGGGCATCCCTGCTGGTGACCCGCCTGCGCCGGTATCTGGAGTGGCGGCGGCATGAAAAGGCGCATGCGGAGGGGATCCCGCACGCACACCTGCACGATCCTGATCACGTGCACGGTCCCGGCGGACACACGCATGTCCCCGAGGGCGAGGTGACGCTCCCTTCGCTCCTGGCGCTGGGCGCCAGCGGCGGACTGGCGCCCTGCCCTTCGGCGCTCGTGCTCCTGCTGAGCGCGGTGTATTTTCAGCGGGTCGGGTTAGGCCTGGTGCTGCTGGTCGCCTTCAGCGCGGGTTTGGCGGCGGTGCTGACCGGCATCGGCCTGCTGGTTCTGTTTGCCAAGCGCCTGCTCCCAGAAAGTGACGCGAGCCGCCGGCATCCCTTCTTCCGCCTTGCGCCCGTTTTGTCCGCTGCCGTCATCCTGGGCATCGGCCTGCTCATGACGGCGGTTTCCCTGGGCGTGGTTAAAGCTGATCGCCTGGCGGGGTAACCGGCGGCGGCCCTACGCCAGCCGGTCGGCCGCTTGGATCAGCGCGCGGATGTAACCATAACAAAAGGCAAATGCCTGAAGAGAACCGGGGTCGTCCGCGTGGTGGGGAACATGGTCGGGCATCAGCATGTAGGGGTAGTCCACCTCGCGGTACGCCTTGATGGCCTCGACAAAATCGACGTCCCCTTCGTCCGGAAATACCTCCTGGAAATCGTCGCGTTTACCCCGAATATTCCGGAAGTGCACGTTGAAGATCTTCTTGCGCGATCCGAAGTAGCGAATCACGTCGAAAATCTCCTTGCCCGGCTCCTGGAGCATCTCCGAGACGGTGCCCTGGCAGAAATTGAGCCCGTGAAAGGGGCTCTCGTGCAGGGAAACGAACTTCTTGAGGCCCTCCACCGTGCCCAGCACGGCGTCGACGCCCTGGTAGCCGCGCACGGGCGGCACGCCGGGGTCGTGCGGATGGCAGGCGATGCGGATCTTGAATTCATTGGCCACCGGCACCACGCGCGCCAGGAAATAGTCGATCCGTTCCCAGTAGAGGTCCGCGGTGACTTTGCCGGCCCGCGTCAGCGGCGGCTGTTCCTTGGCTTCGCGCAGACGCCAAGTGGACAAGGTGGTGCCGCCCCGTCCGGGCGTCCGCTCGGTGCGCAGCACCCCCAGGATGCTCATGTTGTATTTCACCGCCGGAATCCCCGCGCGGGCGCAGTTCCGGATGAGGTTCTGAATCTTTTCGATATCCCGGTCGCGCTCCGGGGACTGGCCGAGCATGATGGCGGGCCGCTTGGTCCGGTCGATGTGTGTCGAGGCCAGAAACGATGGCGCCACCATGTCCACCGCGATGTCCCACTTGGCGGCCGATTCCTTCAGCCGCAGCAATTCTTCCACCGTGGGATAGCCCCGCTCTTCCGATTCCGCCGGATAGCCGCAGATGTTGCGCACGCTGTGCCGGGCGAAGAATTGCAGTCGTTTTTCATCCGTAGGCCCGCTTTGACAGCCGAGGACGAAGCGGGGTTTCGCGCCGGTTTTGGCGGGCGCGTCCCCGGCGGCGCCGGCGCCCATAGCCGCCCAGACTGCCGAAGATGTTACAAAGTTGCGTCGGTTCATCGGAAAGAGCTCCTGAATGCTGCCATTCTTACCAGAACGCGCTACGCGGTTTCAACCCGAAGAGAAGTGTTTTCGGGTTTCGCCACGCGGCGCGGGACCTGGTCCCCCACGCCTGCTTTCCGCGTCCGGATCGCGCCGAGCCGCGAGCGGAAGGGTGTGGGCCGATCTGGCTCTGGATACGGGCAGCTAAAGTTTCTCCGTGCAGAAAAACCCCTGCCGTGGAGCGGTGTAAGTCACCGCGAGGTGCGGCGTTTCCAGCCGCCGGTGCCCCTGGAACTTCGAATCCAGAATGGCCTCGAGCACGCCGCTGGTCAGCAGCGTCCGTTCGACGGGATAGGTTGGCCGCCCGGTTTCAAACATTTTCTCGATGGCCTGGACCAGGCAGGCGAAGTGCTGAAAGGGCCGTCCTTCTTCGAGCCACATCAGCGTGGCGACCGGCTCGGCGCGGCCTTCCACTTCCACCGCGGTCGCGGCGTCCTGGGCCACGCCGTTCATCATGAAGGCGGCCGCCTCCAACCCGTCGCGATACTCCACCCGGTAGGCGTAGGCGTCCTTGCCGAGTTGCCGCTTGTCGCCGGGCTTGCGGTTCACCGCCTGGGCGAGGGCGGCGTCCAGGAGCTTTTCCGCCCACGGGGTCTGCGACACCCAATCCCACATCGCCTGTTTTTCCAGGTACTGCACGGCGCGCACGCCCGTTTCGCCGCCCGCGCGACGCTCCACCATGCACTGCAACCCTTCCAGCAAATGAAAGCCGTACGCGTCCGGGTCGCCATAGAAGATCGACACGGCGCGGCGGGCGCGCGCCCCCCAAGGCAGGTCCACGCCGCCCGGGCGGTAGGCCACCGGAATCGACGAACCGGCCATCAACGGAAACTTCAATTCGCGGGCCAGTTCCACCATGCGCTTGGCCTTGATCCAGCTATAGGAGAGGTGCTTGTCGTTGAACACCGGCACGCTGCGGCCGAGCGCCCGGAACGCGTCGGTGATTTCCAGGAACAGCTCATAGCGCGGATACAAGTGCTGGCCTTTTTCATTCCACGGATACTGGCCGTGTTCGCCGATCAGCAGCACTCCATCCACGGCCAGCCGGCCGCCGCCCAGGGTCAGCGCTTCCCAAATGGACGGGAACAGCGGGACCTGGTGCTTCCGCGCCATATCGCGGCTCAGGTCGTTCTTGGGAACCTGAGCAGTATACATCGACGCAATCCGCGAGCGCGGACCCGGCGGCTGCCCGTTCTGGCGGAATCCTTCCAGGTACTTGCCCACAATCACATCGGCGTGGGAGTTGTGCCGGTATTCGGTGACGATGGCGGCAAGGCGCTTCGGCGTCCCTCCTTGGGCGGCGGCCAGCGGTGCGGCGGCGGCCGAGAGCAGAAAATGGCGGCGGGTGCTCATCAGTTCACCTTGTTTCCGGCGATCCAGACCGCTGCGATCGTCCGGGTGTTGCGGATGTCGTCGAGAGGGTTGCGGGCAAGCACGATCAGATCCGCCCACTTGCCGGCTGCCAGCACGCCCAGGTCCGGCGCGCCCAGGAACTCCGCCGATTTGCCGGTGGCGATCGTGAGAATCTGGAGCGGCGTCAAGCCGGCTTCCGCCATCAACTCCATCTCCCAGTGCTCGCCGAAACCGAAGAACCGGCGCGGCGGTCCGGTGTCGGTGCCAAAGCCGACTTTCACGCCGGCATCGACCATCGCTTTCAGGTTTTTCTTCGCCATCGCCAGCCACTCGGGACCGTGCCCGGTGTCCGGTTCCGCGGCCGCGCGCCGCTGGTAGGCGGGATCACGGAGCGTTCGCAGGACCTCAGGCGCGACGGCCTTTTGAAAGAAAGGATCCTCGTAAAAGGGCTGCGCCTTGGCGGCGAAAAACGTCGAAGCTTCCCGCGCCAGGGTGGCTGACGACAACCAGGCGGCGCGCTTCTTCATCAACTCGATCAATTCGCGGTCCACCGGGCGGTCGCGGATGCTATGCGCCAGGCCGTCCAGCCCATACTCCCTCAGGCGCTTGGCGTCCTCCAGATAGAACACGTGCGCGGCCACCTTCAGGTTCCCCGCCTTGGCCTGCCCGACGATCTCCTTGCAAAGGTCCAGCGAAATTTTCTTTTCCTTGCCGAGATGGTCATCCACCCAGATCTTCACCATGTCCGGCTGTACGTCCGCCAGGCAGCTCACCGCCCGGCGCACATCCTCGGCGCTGGCGACTTCAAACGGCACGCCTTTCATCCCCGGAGCGGAAGTCGGGTAGCCGCCGATGCCCGTGAAGCCGCGCCGGGCCGCGTAAATGCGCGCCATCCTGGGCCGCCCGTCGCGTCGCTGCTCGGCCCGCAGCGTGAGAATCAACTCCTGCTCGCGACCCATGGTCACCACGGAAGTCACGCCGAAGCGCGCGCACGTCCGCAGGTGGTCCTCCACATTTTCCCGGGTGAAGTTCTTCGGGTCCTGCGTCAGGCCTTTGGTATTCCCCAGATGGCAATGGAGATTGATGATGCCCGGCATGACGAACTTGCCAGCGAGGTCTTCCACGATGGCGTCGGCGGGAACCTTCCGGCGTGCCGCCGGGCCAACCCACTGGATCCGCCCCCCTTCAACGACCATGGCGGATCTGGCCGCCGGCGGCTGGCCGGTTCCATCAAAAAGAGTGAAGTTCTTCAGGACTCGAGTTTCGGCCGTCCCCGCCGCGGCGCAAAGCCAAACCGCGGCGCACAGACGGATCGCAGGATGCATGCTTGCGACGGATGGTATCATGCCGTTCGGGAGACCAGCCCGGCAGCGCGGCAACGCGCCGTGCCGCCGGGCGCGGGCGCTCAAGTGAGCAGGCCGGAACCGGCGGGACCTTCCGCGTCCAGTTGCGCCCGCCGCGCCAGGTAATCGCGGATCGCCTCTTCGAGCGGCGGCATCGGCGCCAGGCCCAGACGCTCCATTTTCGCATTGGAAAGCACCGAGAACTGCGGCCGCCGCGCCTCGGTTCGGTATTCCCGTTCGCTGGTCGGCACCAGCGGCGGGTTCAGTCCGGCCGCTTCGAAAATCAACTGCGCGTAACGGAACCAGGAAATCGGGTGTCCGCCGCCGATGTGAAATACGCCGTGCGCGCCGCGTTCGATCAACTCCACGGTGCGGTTCGCCAGCCAGGGTGCGTAGGTCGGCGAGGCCACGTGATCCTCGACCACGCGGATCGGCTGGCCGGTCGCGCTCAGCCGCAGCATGGTTTCGATGAAATTGCCACGCGCGGTCCGGCGGCCCCAAGGCCCGAAGACGCCGCAGGTCCTGATGATCAACGGCGTTTCCAGATAAGCCTGGGCGTACAATTCGCCTGCCAGCTTGGAGACGGCGTAAGCGCCCAGCGGGCGTGGCAAGTCTTCTTCGGTGTAAGGTCTGCCCAGCGACCCGTCGAAAACATAGTCAGTGGAAAAATGAACCAGACGCGCGTCGCTTTGCCGGCAGGCCAGCGCGACGTTACGGACGCCCAGCGCATTGGCCGCCAGGGCGGCGAGCGGCTCTCGCTCGGCGACGTCGACCTGGTTGTAGGCGGCGGAATTGATCACGACGCGGGGGTCGACCGACGCCACCACCTGTTCGACACGCTCACGGTCCGTAATATCGATGGCGTCACGGTCGAAGCCGTACACTGCGTAGTCCCGGGCGCGGAGTTCCTGGACTAATTCCATGCCAAGCTGTCCGAGGTGGCCGAGGATCAGGGCGCGCGGACGGTCACGAGGGGGGACAACAGACATAATCTCCTTCATGATGGCACAGGCGGATGAAGGGCTTTGCCGCTCTCGATCCCGCCGGGAACGGTCCGATCGCGTCTCAATCAACCTGCGGCCAACAGGCTACTAGCGGGCTTCTGTGCGCGCCGGGGCACGCCACCTTATTCGCTCCAGGCGTTGACGACCTCCGCCAGCCGCTGAAGGCTCCGGGTGGAGAACAACCCCTGCCGGACTCGCAACCAGGAGGTCCAGGCGCCCTTTTCGGCTCGGCTGGCTACGACCTCGCCAAGAAGCAGGCGGCGGTCCCATTCCAGGCGTACCGCCGCGGAGGGAGGCAAAGCGCGGGGTACGCGAACCAAGAGACGGTCGCCGTCGTGGCGGGAAACATCCGCCTCCATCGACGCGGCAGGACGGATGCCCAGCACGGTAAGGGAGAGCCGCTGCCCGGCCGGCAGGACAGGGAATTCGGGAGCCACGCCCAGCTTATCGGTACGGAAAGGGCGTTGCTGAAAAAACTTGCGGGGTTCTGCAAAACCCTCACGACCGCCGGCGGATCAGCACCGCGGTGACGTTATCCGGCGCGCCGGCGCTGCGCGCGGCCTCAATCAACTTCCTGCACTTGGCGCGCAGGGGCTCTTCCGGCTCGTCCGGCTCGCGGAGGATCTCTTCGATGCGCGACGGTTCCACTACCCCGTGCAGCCCATCGCTGGAGAGCAGCAGCAGCGACCCCACTTGCCAGGGACACGCGTACGAATTCACCACCAGTTTGTTGCCCGCGCCGATCGCCATGGTCAGCACATGCCGCAGCGGGTGCGTCCGCAGCGCTTGTTCATCCAAGCCCATCACGCGCCCCACTTCATTCACCCAACTCTGGTCCTGCGTGACAGCAACCAGCGCGTCCTGCTCGAGCAGATAGGCCCGGCTGTCGCCCACGCTGGTGATCAGGATCTCGTCGCCGGCGTCGAGGGCGGCCACCAACGTGGTGCCCATGCCTTCCAGGCGCCGATCGCTTTTGGCGACGCTCAGCACCGCGCGGTTGGCCTGCTCCATCGCCTCCAGCAGGGCGTCCCGGCTGGGCGCGCCCGCCGCCTTGACCACTTCCCACACCGTCTGGACTGCAAGCTGCGACGCCCGCTCGCCCGCGTTCGCGCCCCCCATGCCGTCGGCAAGCACGCACAATCCCAACTCCGGAGCTTCCAGGAAATAGTCTTCGTTGTTGGCCCGCACACAACCGGGATCGGTCATGCCGCAGCATTCAATCATGCATCGATTCCTCTTGCCGCGCCCCCCCCACCGTCACAGGAGAAACCGCAACCCGAACTGTAACACACGCCCGTCATTGAGGGTGTTGGTGATACGCCCGAAGGAAGGGGAGGTGAGATTCCGCTGGGGTTCGTCGAATTGCGGCGTGTTGGTCAGGTTGGTGGCCTCGGCGCGGAACCGCACCGACCGTTCGCCTTGCGCTCCCCACTTCCACCGTTTGTTCAACCCCAGGTTCAGGTTGCGGATGGCCCCTTTCCGCAGTGTGTTCCGCCCCAGATTGCCGCGCACCTCGCCCGGCCGGAGGTAGGCAAACCGGTCGCGCGTCATCATGCGGGCCGCGATATCGGGGTTGCCGATCGTCATGCCAAGGATCGAGGGGTCCAGCACATTCGGCCGGTCGCTGGGGCCGCCATCCACGTTGCCGAAACCGGGCGCATCGCTGCCCACAAATAAAGTAAGCGGCGTGCCCTTTTTCAAGATCCCAGCCCCGGAAATCGACCAGTCGCGCACCAGCCAGCGCGGCAAACCAAGACCGGATGCCGGGCGCGGCAGATCGTAGGCATACGACATCAGGAGTGCGTGCGGCGAGTCGAAATTGCTCAAACCACGCCGGTCCGCCAGCACATCGTCCTGGAACTGGCTTCGGAAGCGGGAAATCTCGCGGCTGGCCGCCGTGGCGGTGTAATCGACGCCCTCATCGATCGCTTTGGAAAACGTGTAGGTCGCTCCCCAAACCAGGCCCCGGCGATAGGGGGCTTCCCAGGTCACCTGGGCGGCGTCGAGGTAAGCGATTCCGCCGTTCACCACCCGCACCACGTCGTAATAGCGCGGATCAGCCCGCCGGGCGTCCACCGTATCCAGGGTGACCGGCACCCCTGGCGAACGCCCTCCGCGGTTCTCCTGGTATGCATTCAGGAGCTTGATGGTGCGGCTGCCCAGGTAGCCCAGCCTCAGGACATACTCGCTGATCTGGCGTTCCATCGTCAGACCGTATTGATGCGCATACGGGGACGTCAGCTCGGCGGCGAGAAAGATGGGCGCGCTCCTGCCCTGCGGGGAGAGGTTCCGCAGCGGCGCCACGATGCTGTCCGGGTTCTGAACCTGGACATACCGGCTGCCCGGCAGGTTGTTTCTGACCTGCCCGTAGGTGACGGCTGGGATCTGCGAATAGGAGACCGTGTAGCCCGTCCGCACCAGCCAGCCCTGCGGGGCCTCCCACGCCAGGCTGAGGCGCGGGCTCAAGTTGTTGCAGTCGCAATCGTACGGAATCGTCTCCCGCCGGTTCACTTCGAACGGCGCCGTCTCGGCGCTGTACCGCACGCCCCAGTAGACCTGGAGCCCGGCCCGCGCCTTCCACCGGTCCCCGAAGAACAGATTGAACTGCGAATTCCGGAACCCGCGATGGAACTCTCCCAAATTGGCCAGATAATACGATGGCGTACTCCAGCGCAGATTCTCCATGGCCAATCGCCCGAAGTTGTTCGTGAAGCCGAACTCGCCGCGCTCGTTCAGCGTTTCCGCGCCGTTGTACTGAAACCGGAAGGCGTCGCCGCCGGCGGTCCATTGGTGCGCGCCGGCGTAGCGCGAAAGCAACGCGCCTCCGTGAAACGAGTTCTGCGCCCGGTCGATGGGAAAGTGGCTGTCGGGCCCCAATTCCTGCCACTGGTAGCCCACGCGCACGCGCGGCCCGACCGCCTTGGGCTCAGGCCGCAGCGAGGAGCGCACGCGTGTGAAGCCCGCGCCGACGTCCAGGGCGGTGGAAGCCGTCAACGCCGTGTGCCAGCCCAGCCGGGAGCGGTGGCCGTGCACATCCATGTCCGGATTCTGTCCGGCGACCAGTTGAAAGGCGGACACCCGCTGCCGGTTGATCAGGTGGAGCGCCGTCAAGTGATGCCGCTGCCCGAAATGCCGGTCGAGGCGCAAGCTGGAAGTCAACTCGTCGATCCGTTGCGGCGAATTGGTGTTGAGCGCCCGCGGGTCGAAGTCCGGCCGGTTCGGCAACTCGTTGGGATACGCGTTCAGCCAGCGCTGGATGATCGCGGCGGCGGCGGGATCCCGCGTGAGCGGCGTGCGCTCGGAGGCGAGCGGCACCAGCACATTGCCGTTGACCATGCCGCGGATCTTGTGCTGCTGGTGGCTGCCGCTCAGCCACCCCAGGGCGCCCGCCCGTCCCGTGAATCGCCCTCCGAACCGGTTCTGCCGCGAAGGCTGCACCGGTCCGACCTGAAAAAAGGTGCGGCTGTTGAACACGCTGTTCTGATGAGACGCAAACAGCTCACCATGCCAAGCGTCCGCCACATTCGCCGGCAGGATGACGGCGCGTTCGCTGGGGGCAACACCGTGCTCCGCACTGAACGGGTTGACCTCCACCCCGGAGCGCAGGACGGGAAAGTATTGACTCCCCAAGCGGATATTCAGTTCCCGCTTCGCTTCGTTGTCGATCCGGCTGACCTGGACGTTCTCGTTGCGCGCCGCCGCGGCGCTGGACACGCTCAAACGCACCCTGGGCGCCGGCGCCGGGGCGGCGGCGGAGCGGGCAGCCGACCTGGCTGCATCCGATGCGTACAAAACCCCGGGAAGCAGTAACCAATAACCAGCCCGACGCATGGAAACCTCATAAGTGTATCAAGAGCTTGGCCCGGGATTGCCGGTTCCCGACACCCGGTAAAAACGTACACGAGTCCCGCCGGCTGCTGTAAAAATTAGGTGAGAGTAAGGAGCATGACGTTGTAGTCTAAACCTGAGAAGGGTATTTCCCTTAGGTCGAGAGATTTGAAGCCCAGACGTATAGCCATACTGGTACTGGTATCATAGTGGGCTACGGCTGGTTCCGGTGGTGGACATGCGCGTATTGGTCACGGGCGCCCAGGGTTGTATCGGCGCGTGGGTAACCAGGTCGCTGAGAGAGCGGCAAATCGATGTGGTCTTATTCGACCGGGAGGCGGGCGGTGAGCGGTTGCGTATGTTGCTGCCGGCGGCCGAGTTGGACCGTATTCCCGCCGTCACCGGCGCCGTCGAGGACACGGCCCTCATCGCCAGGATCGTCCGGGAGGAGGGCGTCACACACATTGTCCACTTGGCCGCGGCGCTGATCCCTTTCTGTCAGGCTCAGCCGGTCGAGGGCGCGCTGGCCAATGTCATTGGAACGCTGAACATCTTTGCGGCCGCGCGGGCGGCGCGCAGGCCGGTGCGGATTGTCTACGCCAGTTCCGCCGCGGTTTGGGGCCCCGAGGAGTTTTACGGTAGCGGCAAAGTATCCGAGCAAGACCCGCTGAAGCCCCAGACTCACTACGGCGTCTTCAAACAGGCCAACGAAGGCAACGCGAGGGTTTTCTTTCAAACGGATGGGATCTCCAGCATCGGGTTGCGGCCATGGTCGGTATACGGGGTGGGCCGTGACCAGGGGTTGACGGCGGATCCCACGCTGGCGATGAGGGCGGCGGTGGCCGGAGAGCCGTATCAGATCCGTTTGACCGGTCACATGGATTTGCAGTATGCCGAAGATGTCGCCGAGGCGTTTGTGCGATGCTTGCTTTCAGACCTCGCGGGCGCGCATGTTTTTAATCTCGAGGGCGCCGTCGTAACGATGGAGGAAGTGATTCAGCTCATCGAGGAGTTGTACCCTTCGGCGCGCGGCTTGTTGTCCTGCGCGGGGCCTCAGGTTCCGGTGGTTTGCCGGATGGATGGCTCCGCCCTTCGGTCGAAAATCGGCGGGGTGCCCCAAACGCCCCTGCGAGACGGAATCCGCGATACTCTTGAGCGCTTTGCGAGGCTGCGCGGGGTTTAAGAAGAAACGGACTGCCGTATGAGTCGGAACGTTCAGATGAAACCGAAGCTTCTGATTGTCGACGACGAAGCTCCCATACGCTCCCTACTAGGGGAATTTATGTCCGGCGAAGGCTTTGACGTCCGGCTGGCCGCCAGCGCGGGCGAAGCGTTGACGCTCCTTGAGCAGGAACCCTTCGCGCTGGTGCTCTGCGACGTGCGCATGCCGGGCATGAGCGGACTCGACCTGTTGTCGGTCGTGGTTCGCAAACATCCCACCGTGGGTATGATGATGCTCACCGCGTGTGACGATCTCAGTCTGGCGGTGGCGGCGATGCGGACCGGCGCGCTGGACTACGTCATCAAGCCCTTTAAGCTGCACGACATCGCGGCCAGCGTGCGGGATGCGCTGGGCCGCAAGCGGCAGCAGCTCGAGCAGCTGCGGCGCATCGAGACGCTGGAGCAATCCGTCGACGCCCATGCGCACGAACTGCGGCACGTGCTGGAGAAACTGGACGACGCGTCCGAAACGACGCTGGAGGCGCTGGTCTCCGCGCTGGATGCGCGAGAACATGAAACCCTGGCGCACTCCAAACGGGTGAGCGAGTATTCGTTGCGTCTGGCGCGGGAGATGGGTGTGGACGGACCCATCCTGGAAGTGATCCGGCGGGGGGCGATGCTCCATGACGTCGGCAAGATCGGGATCTCCGACGCCATTCTGCTCAAGCCAGGCAAGCTTTCCGAACAGGAGTGGCAACAGATGCGCCGGCATCCGGAAATCGGGTGCTGGATCCTGCGCGGCATCGAAGCGCTGCGGCCGGCTTGCGACATCGTCCTCTCCCACCACGAGAGATTCGATGGCAAGGGCTATCCCAACGAACTGCGCGGCGAGCAGATTCCGTTGGGAGCGCGAATCTTCGCGGTGATGGACGCGCTGGACGTGATGACCTCCGACCGGCCCTATCGCAAGGCTCAGTCGTACGCATCCGCGCGTGCGGAGATCCGCGCCATGGCCGGGATCCAGTTTGACCCGGAGGTGGTCCGATATTTCCTGCGCGTGCCGGTCCAAGTGTGGGAGCAGATCCGCGCGCAAACCAAAGCTATTTCTCCGGAGACGGCCGCTCGCCTGGCCTCGGCGCGGTAGCGGCTTATCCTCCTCCACTCCCCGAGCCGCGAGCGGCGGCGAGCGGGCCTTGCCATGGACAGCCTATCTCGATCAACGAGCAGTGCAGAGTCAGCGATTGACGGCTCGACAAAGGTGTCGGTCGTCGGTTTTCCCCACCTTTGGCCGTGAGCGGGCCTCCCCACGGGCCTTGCGTGCCGGCGCGAGGCGTTCGCCATGCGCCGGACTCATCGCACTTCAAACGCCGAAAACGCCAGCCCCAGCGGCCGTCCGTCCTCCGGCGGGGTAAACGTCCGGTCTACCTCGACAGCCACCTCCAGCACCGGCCGGCCCGCGGCTGCCGGAGGCAGATCGTAGACGAAACGGAAATCGCCTGGAGAAACCACCCGCTCGGGCAGAGCTTGCCCGTCCACCCCGACTCGCAGCCGGACCGGCCCGATCCACGCGGGGTGCGGAGGACGCCGCCCGCTCACCACCAGTTGGCCGGTCTGGTCTCGCGGGCCGCCGATCCGCAAACGAGCCTGTTTGCCGCTCCACCGCACCCCGCTATCGGCGGGATACCAGCCGGACAGGAAGTAGGAGGAAAACAGCGGGCTGCCCGCCTCCAGCCGCCGGGGTCGCTCGCCCGCGTACCGGGAGCGGGCCTGCGCCGCGTAGAGCGCCGTCACGTTCTTCAGCCGCGGTTCCTCGGCCGAGTAGACGACGGCCTGGCCGCCTTCCAGGCCGGCGAGCGCCGCGGCCGCCGGCAAAGCGAACTCGGCGACATCGCCCAGTTCCGGCCGGGGATGGATTCGCGCCGCCGCCTCGGGGGTCAGGTATACGTGTTCGATGCCCACCAGGCGAAACGGCCGGTCCAGCATGCCCAGCCAAAAAATCTGCGGATCCAGATCCGTGATCAGGATGATCCGTCCGGGGTGCAACTGCGCCGCCCGAGTCACCCCGCCGACAAATGCTTTCACCCGCTGGCTGAGCTCCACGTTGCGGCGGATGGCAATGCGGAGCGGGTTGACCGAAGCCAGCACATAGACCGCCAGCAGCGCGCCGGCGGCCACGCGCCAGGACCAGCCGGCTTGCCAGGCGGTCGCGGCCGCACTCGCCGCGGCCCACGCGAGCCCGATGGCCGGAATCGCCGGATAGTATTCCGTCAGGTGATCGCGCAGCGGCAGCACCGGCGCCAGCGTGACCAGAAACCAAATCAGTCCGAACAAGGGCCCATAATTCCGCCGCCGCGTCTGCCAGGCCAGGAACAGCAAAAGGGCAAGAGAAAGCCCCCAGAAGGCGGCGACCCCCCACCATTCGGGAACCCGCATGAACGCGGCGTAGCGCGTGGTGTTGAACGCCCACTGCCAGTAGGTCCAGAGGGTCTCGCAGATCGAGGCGTCCCAGTGCATGGCGTACCCCGGCGCGGGCGTGGCGGGAGCCGCCAGACGGTGCGCGGCCAGGTAGAGCAGGGAAGGACCGAACATGGGCAACACGCGCTTGACCAAAGAGCGCGCTTCCAGCCAGGCGTAACCCAACGCGAGCGCTGGATACACCACCTGCAGCTCCATCACCCCGAAGCCCAGCAGAAAAACGGCCCACTGGCCAATCCAGAAGCCGCGCCGTCCGGTCGCCTGGTAGCGCAACAGCAGGAAGAAAGCGAGCAACAGGAAGAAGGCGCACGCCACCTGGTTGTACGCCGAGTTCCAGGTCATCAGGTACAGCAGCGAGAGGTTGAGGCTCCACAGCACGGGCGCCAGCACGCCCGCGAGCGCCGAACCGGTCTGCTGCCGGGCGATCGCCGCGACCAGGATCAGGTTCCCCGCCTGCACCGCGAACGCCCAGACGCGGTACGGGACGGCGTTGAAGCCGAACCATTCGTAAAACAAGATGAAGTAGAGGCGTTCGCTCAAGGGGCGGACGGTGCCTTGGGCCATAGGGGTGAGGAACACCCGCCAGACGTCGCCCGGCGATTCGATCATGTCGCGCAGGCCCAGCCACGCGAAATCGTCGCCCTGAAACCAGGCGTCACGCGCCCCGGCCCAGAGCCATGCGCCAAACAAAAGTGGTATCAGGTACAGGGTGAGGGAGCGCAGGCGCCCGGCCCGCGTCATTTTGGCTCCAGCCCCACCGACGTCACGATGAACCCCAGTTCCCGCCCGTCGAACTCTCCGGCGGCGGCGAACTTATCCAGGGAAAACTCCACCGTGAGGGAATCGCCGCCCAACAGCGACGGGTCCACCTCCCGGGTGAAGACGAACTGTCCGGCCTGCGTGTATGTTTCGGGAGGCAGCACCATGGTCCCGGCTTTGGCCGTAAGCGAGATGGCTTGCAGTTTCTGGATGAGCGGTTCGGCAATCGAGAAGTGCAGCGTCAGGACGGCGCCGCGCTCAGCGGCGCGCGGCGGGGGCTTCAACGCCACGCGGAACGCGCGCTCCGTCCAGCGCCACGAGTTTTGTTCGATCTCATGGAATCCGCCCAGCAGTTGCCTGGCCGTGCGGGGATCGGCGACGTGGACGATGCTGGCCAGACCTGCGGCGCCCTCTTCGGTCTGGCCGACGCGGATTCGCTCGCGCTTCTTGCAGGCGGCGCCGCTCACGGCCAACAGCGCGGCGCACGCAATGATCAGGCGATCTCTCAATCTCCTACCCTCTCCACTTCCACCAGGCAGCTATAAAACGTCGGGCCGCCGCCCAGGTCGGTCAGCCGCTCGGTGACCAGCGCATTCACATTGCTGCGCCCGGGCGCGCGGCGAGGCTGCCGCACCGCGGGAGCGCACACCACGCCGCGGCGCACGCGTCCGTTCACCGCCGCGGTCAGCAGGCAGGCGCCCCGGTCGTTGAACACCCGCACCGCTTCGCCATCGGCAATCCCGCGGGCGGCCGCGTCCTCGGGGCTGATCTCCAGCCGCGAGGTCTCGCGGTCTACCTCCGGCCGGTTGCCGAACGTCGAGTTCATGCTGTGGTCGCTCTTCGGCGAAATCAGTTCCAGCGGGAACCGCTGCCGCAGGGCGCGGTCGCCCAGCCGGGATTCTTCGGGCGGCGCGTAGTCGGGAACGTTCAAATCGCATTTGCCGCTCGCCGTTGCGAATCCCCCGTCGGCAAACGGACGGAAGGGTTCGCCCGGCGGAGAGATGTTCAGCCGGACGGAACGCTCGCGAGCCAGGCGCTCGAACGTGATTCCCTCCAGGAAGGGATGGCCGGACGCCAGCAGGCCGCGGATCATGTCCTCTTCCGATTCGGCGAAGCACGGCTCGTCAAAGCCCATCTTCCGCGCCAGCAAGCGGAACACTTCGACGTTCGATTTGGCTTCCCCGGGCGGGGCGAGCGCCGGACGGGCCATTTGCAGGTAGTAGTGACCGTACGCGAAATAGGCGTCGGTGTGCTCGAGAAAGGTGGTGGCCGGCAGAACGTAGTCGGCGAAATCCGCCGTGTCGGACTGGAACTGCTCGAGCGCCACGGTAAACAGATCTTCCCGCGCCAGTCCGCGCCGCACCGCGCCCTGGTCGGGCGCGACGGCCGCAGGATTCGAGCAATAGACCACCAGCGCCTTCACCGGCGGGTCGTCCCGGCGCGTGAGCGCCGAACCCAGTTCGCACATGTTGATCAGGCGTGCGGGACGGCCCAGGGCGGTCATTTGCAGGTCCGGCCGCTCCAGCGCGTCCCGATTGATCCGGAACGCGCCCGAGGTGGTCAGTTGCAGCCCGCCGCCCGTGTCCCGCCACGATCCGGTCACGGCGGGCAACAGCGAAATGGCCCGCACCGAGAGCCCGCCCCGCTCGCTGCGCTGCACACCGTAGTTCAGGCGGATGACGGCGGGGCGCGTGGTGGCGTATTCGCGCGCCAGCGCCGCCACCTCCTCGCGCGGGATGCCGGTAAGCGCCTCCACGCGCTCGGGCGGATAGGCGCGCACCCGCTCGCGCAGTTTGTCCAGACCGGTGGTGTGGCGAGCCAGGTAGTCGTGGTCCTCGAGTCCTTCGGCGAAAATCACGTGCAGCAGGCCGAACGCCAGCGCTGCGTCGCTGCCCGGGTGGATGAAATAGTGACGGTCGGCCAGCTCGCCGGTGCGATTCCGCCGCGGGTCGATGGTGTAGAACCGCGCGCCCTGCCGGCGCGCTTCCACAATGAACGGCCACAGGTGGACGTTCGTGCCCATCACGTTGGCGCCCCAGGCGAGGATCAGCCGGGCATCGCGGAACCGCTCAGGTTCGGTGCCCACGCGCAGACCGAGGGATTGGGTAAGCGCCGCGCCGCCCGCCGCCGAGCAGATGGTCCGGTCCAGCCGGGAAGCGCCCAGCCGGTGGAAGAACCGCCGGTCCATCCCCGAGCCTTGCAGGTAGCCCATCGACCCGCCGTAGCTGTAGGGCAGGATCGCTTCCGGGCCCCATTCGGCGGCGATGTCCTGCAACCGGGAGGCGATTTCGTCAAGCGCTTCGTCCCAGGAGATGCGCGCGAACTTGCCCTCCCCCTTACGCCCGGTCCGCCGCAGCGGATGCAACAGACGTTCCGGATGATACTCGCGGTCCAGGTAGCGCGCCACCTTGGCGCACAGGAAGCCGCGCGTCACCGGATGCCGCGGGTCGCCGCGCAGTTGCGTGGCCCGCCCGTCCTCGACCGTCACCAGGACCGCGCAGGCGTCGGGACAGTCCAGCGCGCAAACCGAGTGCCGCACTTCGCGCATTCCTTTAGTATAGGGCGCACCCGCCTCGCGCCCCGCCGGGCTTCTCCTGGTTCAAGAGAACACTCGCTTTTCGCCGGATGCGGAGGCGTCCGATGGTGTTCCCCCTAGATCGGTTGTCCCTTCCAGCGTCCCTGGCGGAATACCCACACACCGGCGACGGCCAGAATCGCTTCGGCCACGGCCACGGACCAGAAGACGCCGCCAGGGCCCAGTTGCAACGTCGTAGCCAGCAGGTAAGCCAAGGGAATTTCGAGCAGCCAGTAACAGAAGAAGTTCAGGACCGTGGGCGTGAGGGTGTCTCCCGCGCCGTTGAAGGCCTGCTGCATCACCATGCCGAACGCGTAGAAGGGATAGCCGTAGCTGATGATGCGCAAACAGTCGGTGGCGGCTGCGGCGACGGCGGGTTGAGAAGTGAAGAAGGCGACGAAATAGCCGGGCGTGAAGACGAACAGCAACGCCACGGCGCCCAGGAAGCCGGCATTGTAAAACCCGGTGCGGAGCACGGCCTCCTGGGCCCGGTCCGGCTGGCGCGCGCCGAGACACTGCCCCACCAGCGTGGCCGCCGCGTTGCTCATGCCCCAGGAGGGCAGCAGCGCGAAGATGACGATGCGAATTGCAATCGTGTAGCCGGCCAGCACCTCCGCGCCGAAGATGGCGACCATCCGTGTGAGCGCCACCCAACTCAGATTGGCCACCGTGTATTGCGCCATGCCGGGCAGCGAAACGCGGAGGATCCGCAGCAGCACCGGGAGGTCCAGACGCAGGTGCTCGCGGCGCACCTGCATGCGCCGCGATCCGCGCAGCAGGCAAACGATCTGATAGGCGACGCCGGCTGCGCGGCCCGTGGTGGTGGCCACCGCCGCGCCCGGCAGACCAAGTTCCGGAAACGGGCCCCAGCCAAAGATCAGGCACGGGTCGAGCACGATGTTGATGCCGTTGGCCAGCCACAGCACGCGCATGGCGATGGCCGCATCGCCGGCGCCGCGGAATACCGCGTTCAGCAGGAACAGCAGGATCGCGGCGCCGGATCCGCCGAGGACGATCGCGGCGTAGCCGCGTCCGGCTGCTACCACCGTCTGCGGCGCGCCCAACAGCCGCAGGCAGTCCGCGGCGAAAAGCCATCCGGTGACGCCGAACAAAACGGAAATCACGACGCCGGCGAACGTGGCCTGGACCGCCGCGCGGGCGGCGCGGGCGGGATCTTTCTCCCCGGTTCGCCGGGCGACCGTGGCGGTGGTGGCCGCGGCCAGCCCAAGCGCCACCGCGAACACCAGCGCCATCACCGATTCGGTCAAACCGACGGTGGCGACGGCGTCCGCTCCCAGCCGCGCGACGAAAAACACGTCGACGACAGCGAACAGCGACTCCATCACCATCTCCAGCATCATCGGCAGCGCCAGCAGGAAGATGGCGCGGTCGAGACTGACCGAGGTGAAATCCCGCGGACTGCCGGCCAGCGCTTCCCGGATGGAAGCCCACACTCCCGGCTGCGCGTTGGCTGGCTCTGTCACGGGAAGGGAAGCGCCTCAGAGGGCGCGCGGCGTGCCCGCGTCCTCTTCACTCAGGTCCATGGTTTCCTCGTCCGGCTCGTTGAGGTGCGCCTGGTACGTCAGGTAGCCCATGGCGGCCACCGTCAGCGCCACCATCAGGATCCAGGAAAACAAGCGCGCATTCCAGGGGCTTTCGTCGCGGGCCGCCGCTTGCGCGCCTTTGGCGACGGACAAGGCAAAGACCACGCCCAACAGCAACTTCCAGTTCCACGAAACGCCGTCAAGGTGTTCCTGCCCGCCGATCTGCGGCCAGGCGAGAAACAACATGCCGAAGGCCGTCAAGAACAGCCCGATGCTCAACAGCCGCAGGAGACGAGGATCCATGCTCTTTTTCGACCGGCTGGACGGAGAGGAGAGCGGTAACTCCTTCGAGTATACGACAGAGAGAAGGACGCAAACATTTGCCCTCGTCATTCGCCCGCCGGCATCCGCGGTAGGCTGAAGATATGGGGGAATTGCGCGAGGAATTCCAACGGACGCGATACGAAGTCGCCAGCGCCGCGCGTCTGGCTGTGGACTCGATCCGGGCGCACAAACTCCGCAGTTTCCTGACCTTGCTGGGGGTCATCATCGGCGTGGCCAGCGTCATTTTGGTGGGCGCCGCGATCGAGGGCCTGGGCGCGTACGCCGAGGAAAGCACCGCCAAGGTGTTCGGCGGAGACAGTTACCTGGTGGCGCAGGTGGCCAACACCGGCCGGCTCAGCCGCAAGGAGTTCTTTGAGCGCCTGCGACGCAACAAGGAAGTGAGCATGGCGGACTTGGCCTACCTGCAACAGGTGAATGCCGAAGTCAGCATTTATAGCGCCTACCGGCAGCGCAGCGCGGACCTCAAGCGGGACGAATTGCTGGCGGAAGACACCGGCGTCGTGGGAGCCAGCGCGACGCTGGCCCAGATTCGCGACATCCCGATCGCCGAGGGGCGGTTCTTCACCGAGCAGGAAGATCGGTTCCGCCAACCCGTCGTCGTGCTCGGCTGGGAAACCCGCATGTTGCTGTTTCCCGAAGGGGGCAGCCCGCTGGGCAAGACGGTCAAAATGGCGGGGCTGGACTTCGTGGTGGTCGGCGTGCAAGACAAACTCGGCTCTGTCTTTGGGCGCAGCGAAGACCGGAGCGCGTTCATCCCCGTGTCGGTGTTCAACCGGCTGTTCGGACCGGGCAAAAATATCAGCATTTTTGGCAAGGCCCGCCCGGAGACCGGCCTCGCCCTGGACGCCGCGGTGGATCTGACGCGCGCGGCGCTCCGGAGCCGCTACCACAACCGTCCGGGTGAGGAGGACACCTTCGATGTGCTGACCCCGGACGCGGTGCGCGGTTTCATCGATCAGATCCTGGCGCTGGTGGCGGCGGTGGTGGTGCCGGTGACTTGCATTTCTTTAGTCGTCGGCGGCATCGTGATCATGAACATTATGCTGGTGAGCGTCACCGAGCGGACCCGCGAGATCGGCATCCGCAAGGCGATCGGGGCGCGCCAGCGCGACATCCTGGCGCAGGTGTTGATCGAAGCGGTGCTGATGGCCTCGCTGGGCGGATTGATCGGCGTCATGCTGGGCGCCGCCCTCACCGCGCTGCTGTCCCAGGTTTTCGAGATCACGATGCGCGTGACCGCCGTTTACGTGGCGCTGGCGGTCGGCGTGTCCAGCGTGGTGGGCGTGCTGTCCGGCTGGTATCCCGCCGCTCGCGCGGCGCGCCTGGACCCCGTGGTGGCCCTGCGGGCGGAGTGAGCGGATGTACGTCTCGGCTGGCGAAAACATGCAGATGGCGCTCACCGCGCTGTGGACCCACCGGTTCCGGTCGCTGCTTACGGTGCTGGGAATTGTAATCGGCATCACCACGGTCGTGACCGTGGCGTCCCTGTTGGCCGGATTGCGGGCCGGCGTCGTGACCTTCTTTCAGGAACTGGGTCCGGACAACATTTTTCTGTTCAAGACCAGTGGCGACCCCGGGCGCACGCGCGTCACCGACAAGGAAGCGCGACGCCGGCCGCTGCGGGAGGAATACGCGGAGCTGCTGCGGCGTTGGGCCGTGAACGTAGAAGAAGTCGGCGTCCAGCTTTACATCCCTCCCGTGGTAGGCGGGCGGCCGCTGGTGGCGCGGGTGCCGGGTTTTGAGTCGGATAACTTCTCCGTCGTCGGGCAGACGGCGAACTACATCAATCTGGCGCCACGCGAATTCGCCGAGGGCGGCGCGCTGACCCCCGAGGACAACCAGCGCGCCGCCCGGGTGGCCATGATCGGGTTCGACCTGGCGGAAGCGCTGTTCCCCGGAGGAGGGGCGGTGGGCCGCACCTTCATGTTGGACGGCGCCGAGTTTCGCGTCGTCGGAGTTTACCAGAAGGCCAAGGGGGGATTCTTCGGCCAGAACGGGCTCGATACGCAAGTCGCCATTCCGCTGGAGACGGCCAAACTCCGCTACCCGCAGGTTGACCGGTTCCTCATCACCTGCAAAGCCAAGCCTGGACTCCGCCAAGCCGCCCTTGAGGAAGTGGAGGCCCTGATGCGGAAGATCCGGCGGTTGCCGCCCGGCGTAGAAAATGACTTCTCGATCTCCACCCCGGACCAGATTATCCAGCAGTTCGATCGCATCACGGGGCTGATCGGGCTGGTGGCGATCGCCATCTCGGCCCTGGGCCTGCTGGTGGGTGGCATCGGCGTCATGAACATCATGCTGGTCAGCGTCACGGAGCGAACCCGCGAGATCGGCGTGCGCAAGGCGATTGGGGCGCGCAAGCGCGACATCGTTGGCCAGTTTCTGGCCGAGGCAGTCACCCTGTCGGGTCTGGGCGGCGCGCTGGGACTCGTGATTGCGGTGCTGGTGACCATGCTAGTCAGTGCCCTGGTGCCCGCGCTGCCCTCGCAGGTGCCTGGCTGGGCGTTGCTGGCGGGGCTGCTGGTGTCTGTGTCGGTGGGCGTCTTCTTCGGGGTGTGGCCCGCCTTCAAGGCGGCGAACCTGGACCCGGTGGAGGCCCTCCGCTACGAGTGATCGCGCCAGCGCCCGCGCAGGATTGCCCGGCGCTCGACTACGGGTGCGCGCGCCACGGCGGGATCGGGGTCCACATCTCGTCGCGCAGCGCGGCGTAGGCGCAGAGCACGATCTCCAGGTCGCGCCGGGCGTCCGCGGGCGGGCTGGCGGGAGAACGGCCCTCGCCGACCGCCGCCAGAAATTCCCGGACTTCGGACAAGTATCCGCGCGTGTCCTCGTCCGCGATCCGGCGGCGGACGCGCTGCCAGACGGGCGACATCAGCCGCTCGGCCAGCCGGCGGGGACGCAGATAGGAGAGCGCCACGGTGACCGGCTGCGGCGCGGAGGGATACAGATCGTAATAGCCCGCGCCGGGCCAGAGGTGGAGAACCCCCTGGTCGCCTGCGACGACGATGTCGGGCGCGTGGCCGCGCGGACCAGCCCAGTTGAGCAGCAGATGGGCCTGCCAGCCGAATCTGCTCGCAAACAGCGCCTGCACGCTATCGTCGCCGCTGATCTTGGTATTGATTTGCATCGCGCGGGTGGCAAGCACGCGATCCGGTTCGCCCAGCAGCAAACGAAGCGCCCGGACGTAGTGGACGCCGATGTCCATCAGCACGCCGCCGCCCATCAGGTCTTTGTCCGCTTTCCAGCCCTCGGGGCGCATCACGCCGCCAGCGTGGACGTTCAGATACAGCGGTTCGCCGATGTCTCCGCGGGCGATGGCGCGGGCGGCCTCGCGGATGGCGGGCCGGAAGTGGACATCCTCGGCGACCATGAGGATGACGCCGGCCTGGCGGGCGCCCACGATCATGGCGTCGGCGTCGTCCAAATGGGTGGCGATGGGCTTTTCCACCAGGATGTGCTTTCCCGCCGCCGCAGCCTGGCGGGTGGCCTGCGCATGCAGATGGTGGGGGAGCGCCAGCGAGACCGCTTCCACGCGCGGGTCCGCCAGCGCCCGCTCCAAACCGACGAAGTAGTCCTGCGCCCCGCTGGCGCGGGCCAGACGGGCGGTGCGGTCCGGGTCGCGGCCGCACACGTAGAGGTCGACCTGCGGACTGGCCTGCCGGAACAACTGGCAATGATAGGACCCCCAGGCGCCGGCGCCGGCGACGCAGACGCCGACCCGCCGCCGGAGCAAAGCGGGCGCTTCGGGCGGGCGCAGACGCCGGCTGCGGTCGGAGGCGCCGTGGCGGAGGATTTCCGCCATCTCCTGGTCCGTCTGGCCGCCCTCGCGGTAGGTGAGGGCGGGCAGATCGGCGGGAGGCGCTCCGCGGCGGCGGAGAAGCAGCTTTTGCAGCGCGTCCAGCACGCCCGTGCGGGTGAGGACGTGGCGGAGCAGCTTTTGCAGACGCGGATAGCGGGAAGGCGCGCCGGAGACCTCGCGGTAAAGAAGCGGCCGTTCGCCGCGGTGGGTGGCGTGCTCCCGCGCCTCCAGCAGCCGGGCGATCACCAGCGAATGGTCGCCCGTGTCCAGGATCTCCTCCACTTCGCAGAACAGGGTGCGCAGCGTGCCGCCGATCCACGGAATTCCGTGTTTCTCGTCGAAGTGAAGCGGCAGGCCGGCCGCGCGCGCCTTCTCCGGCGTACGCCGGCGCACGCGCGCCAGCCGCAGCGCCGCGTCGCGGCCGCTCGCCGGGAAGAGGCTTATGGCGAAACGGCCTTCGCGCCGGATGACGCCGTCGATCGGGTACAGCCGGTTGGGATTGATGACGATGCGCGGCGGGTCCAGCGAAGCCTGGCCGAAGTTTCCGCACATCCACAATTCCACATCCTCGTGCTCGCGATCCAGCGCGCTAACGGCGCTGCACACGGCCTGAATTCGCGTATCCCAGATGGTGCGGGCCGGCAAGCGCATGCGGATGCTCAAACCAGATCGGTGGTCAGCAGGTGGGGGTAAAGCGCACTGCGCGTGTCGAACTCGCCGGAGAGCAGGTCGGCCACAAACAGGGTGTGGTCCCCCGCGGGATGAAGGCTGCGGATCCGGCAAGACACACACGCCAGCGCTCCCGCGAGATACAGAAAACCATCGGCGCTCCGGTAGAGCGCGAGCGCAGCGCACTTGTCCGCCTGCCGCCCGGAGACCGTTCCGCACCGCAGGGCGAGATCCCTCTGTCCCCGGCGGAGCAGAGCGAGGGAAAAACGGCCGCTCTCCTGCATCAACTGGTGGGTGTAACAGCCCTGCCCGACCGAAACCCAAAGCGTGGTGGGGTGGTGCGCGACCTCGGAGAAGAACGATAGGGTCATGGCGTTCCGCCGGCTCCCCGCCTCGGAAAGCAGGAGGGCCACCGGGCTTTCGACCACCGAGGACTCAAGGTACGGGCTGCGTCGCACGCCCTCCTATGGTACCCAAGCCTGGATCCAGGATGGGAACGCCGCGCGTGCGCTCAGAATTCGTATTTCAGCGCAAACTGGATGATCCGCGCCGGCCGGGCGGCCTGGATAACGCCGAACGTGGCCGGCTGTCCGATGTTCACGCCGGGATCCCGGAAGTTTGTCCGGTTGAGCGCGTTGAAGAACTCGCTGCGGAATTCCACGCCCTGCGCCTCGGTAAGGCGGAAGCGCTTGAGGAGAGACAAGTCGGTCTGCACCAGGCCGGGACCGATTACCGTGTTGCGCCCGGCCGTGCCGCTGCGCTGCCCGCCCGCCGCCGCCGAGAGGCGTTGAAACGCCGCGCGGGTGAACCATTCCTGCGGTGTCTTGGGCCCGTTGTTGGGATTGGCCACGCCATCCGGACGGTCCGCGCCCAGAGCGCGCAGACTCAAATCGACAGGTTCGTTCACCGTGAGCGGACCACCGGTCTGGGCGCTGAAGATGCCCTGGAGCTGCCACCCGCCGAGGATGAGCCCCGGCAGGTCGCGCCGGTTCTTCCCCCACGGCAACTCGTAACCGTAGCTGCCGACGAAACGGTGCGCCACGTGGAACGCCGCCAGTCCCCGGACGTCGCGGAGGCTGAAGGCGTCCTGCGGCCGGTTCTCGCCGGACAAATTCACCGAGCTTTGGAAATCGATCGCTTTGCTCCAGGTGTACGCCAGCAGGAACGAGAGCCCCGAGGAATAGCGCTGCTGCAAGCGCGTCTGCAAGGCGTGATAGTGGCTGTTAAACCGGCTGAACGTCGGTCGCACCAAATTATAGTCGCGATAAATGCGCCTCTGCTGGCTGTTGGCGAGCGTGGCGCCAGGACCCGGGACGGCGGGATTCACTTCCAGGTAGCCTGCCAGTTTGCGGCTGAGCGAGCCTACGTAGCCAATCTCCGCCACTAGGTTGGACGTGACTTGCCGCTGCACGCCAAGCTGCATTTGCTGCACGTAAGGAGTGCGAAAGTCGGGCGAAAAGCCAATCACCAGGCAAGGGCAGGGGAAGTCCCGCGCGGGATCCACCTGCGGGTTGACAGCGAACCCGGCATAGGGATTCGCGAAACCCGGGGGCGCGTCCACCTGGATGAAGCGGTTAAACGGCGGCACGTTGATGTTCTGGAACACCGCCACGCCGGGGACGGAGTCGAAGAAAATACCGTAACCTCCCCGCAGACTGGTCTTGCCGTTTCCCGTCACGTCGTAGGCAAAGCCGAAGCGCGGCGCCAGATTATTGCCATCGGTCTGAATGGTGGCGCGGGGGACTCCGTCGTCGCCGGGGAAGAGCAGCCCGGCCGGCGCGGTGGGTCGGACCCGCGATTGGCGTCCCGGCTGAAAGCTTGCCATCCGGTCCTGCTTGTCGTAATAAGGGACGGGCAATTCGTAGCGTGCGCCGAGATTCAACGTCAGCCGCCGGGTGACTTTCCAATCGTCCTGGAAATACAGTCCCACGTTGTGTCCGACAAAGTGCTTGGCGGGCTGTCCGCCACCCTGCCGAAACAGCGCTGGCAGGCCGAGCAGGAAGTCGGCGGTGGCGTTGCCCGCCCGGGCGCCGTTGAAATTGAAGTCTCCGTTCGGCCGGTTCGGGAAAACCAGGTAGATCTGCTGGAGGCGATAGTCGACGCCCATCTTCAGCGCATGTTTGCCTTGCAGCCAGCTCAGGTTGTCATAGGCCTGGTAGGTGTTGCGCGCCAATTGCGTCCAGCTTTGCGCCACGTCACCGATCGAGAACAGGCCCGTGAGCGCCACAATGGGCAGACCGGCGGCGGTCGCCTCCGTCGCCGGATACCTCCAGCCGAGGGAGCCCAGATCCACGCCACTCCAGGTAGCCGGCCGGGAGAACTGGCGCAGAAACGCCGCGTTGGCTTCGTTCAAAATGCGCGGGCTGACCGTCCAGGTGTGGCCTGCGACCGCCGAGTGGCTGTAGTCCTCGCTGTTGGACCCCGCGGGGGAAAACGTTCCCGCTCCCAGCGGGTTCTGTACTTTGGACTGCTGATACGCATAGCGGAGAAACAACTGACTCCGGTCGGAGAAGCGGTGGTCTCCCCGCCCGCCAAACTGTTCGCCGTCGGTGGCGACACTGGGCGCCCGCAGGAACCGGTTGGTTCCAAAGTTGACCCGCGGCACGTAGCGCTCGATCAATTGCGCCGCGATCGGATCAATGCGCGAGGTGGGAATCACCCCGTTCGGAAATGGCTGATTGCCCGCTTGGGGATCGCGGGGCGCCGGCGTGACGCCCGCCAGATTCCCCGCGCGTTGCGCATCGGTCAGCACCACGACGTTCTGAACCGTGCCCACGCGCGCCCGCAGGCCCTCGTAGTAGGCGAAGACGAACGTGCGGTCGCGCACGATCCGGCCGCCGAAGGTCGCGCCGTACTGGTTCTGCCGCAGGGGCGGCTTGCCGGCGCTAAAAAAGTCGCGCGCGTCCAGGGCGTCGTTGCGAAGGAAATTCCAAAGCCGCCCGTGATACTCGTTGCTGCCGCTCTTGGAAATCGCGTTCACCACGCTGCCGGCGTTCTGGCCATATTCGGCGCTAAAGGTAGAGGTGATGATCTTGAACTGCTCGAGCGCATCGGGAGGGGGCGTCAGCACGAAACCGTTAAATTGCGGATCATTGTTGGTGACGCCGTCCAGCAGGAAGTTGTTCGATTGAATGCGCGCCCCGTTCACGCTAAAGCCCGTCCGCGCCGCCTGGATGCCCTGCACCTCGTAGCGGCTGGCCACGGGCGCGGCGCCGGGAATCAGCGTGCCCAGTTGCAGAAAGTTGCGCCCGTTCAGCGGCAGCGCCGCGATCTTCCGCTCGTCGACGGTCACGCCGCCGGTGGCGTTCTGCGTGTTCACCTGTAAGGCGTCCGCCACCACGGTGACCGCCTGCTCGGTCGCGCTGACCTCGAGCGTCAGGTCGGCGCGAGCCGCCGTGTTCACGCTGATGGAAATCCCTTCGCGGATGAGCGCGCTAAACCCCGGCTTTTTCGCTTGCAGTTGGTAGCCGGCGCCCACGGGCACCAACGGAAACGCGTAGGCCCCGGACTCGGTGGTGACCGCGCGCCGCTCAAAACCGGTCCGAGGGTTGCGGAGCACGAGCGCGGCGCCCTCTACCGCGCCGCCCGTCTGGTCCACCACGAGGCCCGTCAGGGATCCGGTGCGCTCCTGCGCAAAAGCCATCCACAAAGTCGAATAAACGAAGAGAAGAAAAGCCCGGAGTCGCATGGGTACCCTTTCAGATTCGCATGTCCGTATGAACGTGGCGCTGCGGAACTGTGAAGGTTGTGTTACGGTCCGGCGGAGGCGCGCCTCAACTCAAGCGCACCATCGCGGTAAGCACCGACAGAGGAGGCAACTCGATTTCCACGCGGCCAGCCTGCACGCTTGCCGGGTGCGCACGCGGCACGATGCGGTCCGGTTGCGCGAACGTATTGCCGGCGTTGAAATCGGGATCGTGCAAAATCCTGGCCGTGGCCGAAGCGGCCTGCGCCCCCGCCAGCGTCACCTCGACCCGGAGACCGGCGTCGTGCCTCGGGTTGACGCAGCTCACGGCCAGCTCGTTGTCCTGGCGCGAAGCGGACACCGACAGGCCCAGCGGTCCGTCCTGCGGCGTCTCAACCCGCACCGCCGTGCGGCTGCGGTGCACTTTGAGCAGATCGAACGCATGGTACGTGGTGGTGCGCACGCAGCGGGCCTGATCGGTCAGCAGCAAAGCATGGAGCACGTTGACGATCTGGGCGAGATTGCACATCACCAGTTTGTCGGCCTGCCGGTGAAAGACGTTCAGTCCCAGCGCCGCGGCCACCGCCCCACGCATGGTGATGGGCTGCCACAGGCGGCCGTAGCGTTTCTCGTCCTCGGGGTCCATGCGGTCCCACACTCCCCACTCGTCGATCAGCAGGCCGATCTTGCGCTCGGGATCGTAGGTATCGAGCAGCGCGCGCTGCTGCCGGATCGCGTCCTCCATGCGCGCGAACGAGGACAACTGCTCCTGCGTGGTTTCCACGGTGTGCTGGGCCGCCGGAGCCTTACCGGCGGAATAGAAATGCATGGCGTAGCCTTGGGGCAGCATGCGGGAGGTCAGACGCGTGGCGGTCATCGAGGCGAAGAAGCGGCGGGTCCAGTCCAAGTCGTTGCTGTTGGGCCCGCACGCAATCAGATAAGGCTTCACGGAGCCGAAACCGCCCAGGTAGGTGGCAAAGCGCCGGTAAAGCGCGGCGTACTCTTCCGCCGTGAGCGAGCCGCCGCACCCCCAATTTTCGTTGCCGACACCCCAGAAGCGGACATTGAAGGGTTCGGGCGCGCCGTTCGCTTTGCGCTCCTCGGCCAGCGTGCTCTCCCCCGGATGGTTGCAATACTCCATCCAATCGCGAAGCTCGGCGGGAGTGCCGCTGCCGACGTTGCCCGCCAGGTAGGGCTCAGCGCCGATCAAGCGGCACAGCGCCAGGAACTCGTGGGTGCCAAAGCTGTTGTCCTCGACATACTTACCCCACCAGAGGTTGACCCGTTTGGGACGGCGGGCGGCGGGCCCGATGCCGTCGCGCCAGTGGTAATCGTCGGCGAAGCACCCGCCCGGCCAGCGAAGCACGGGAATGCCCACCGCGCGCAGATCCTCCACCGCCTGTTTGCGGAAGCCGTCGATGTTCGGAATGGCTGAGTCCCGGCCCACCCACAAACCGCCGTACACGCACGAGCCCAGGTGCTCGGCGAAATGGCCGTGCAGCGCGGGCTGAATCACGCCAACCTCGATGGCGGGATGCACGGTCACGCGCCGGGTGGTGGCCTGCCAGGCGGAGGACTTACGGGGGGTGAGCACAGCGGCGGTCGCGCCGGCTAACCAATCGCGGCGGGTAAGCGGCATCGGGAAACTCCTCGTTTTTTGAGTCTACCCGCCGCCGCGCCGCCGCGCACGGGGCCGCGCCATAATGGAGAGTTCATGCCCGCCCGCGTTTCGCTCTTCGTCACCTGTCTGGTGGACCAGTTGCGCCCGAACGTGGGGATCGCCGTGGTCGAGGTGCTGGAACGCCTCGGTTACCGGGTGGATTTCCCGGAAGCGCAGACCTGTTGCGGCCAGCCGGCCTTCAACTCCGGCTACCGGCAGGAGGCCCGCTCGGTGGCCCGGCACCTGCTGGACACCTTCCGCGGGTGCGACTACATTGTGGCGCCGTCGGGCTCCTGCACCGCGATGGTGACGCACCATTACCACCAACTGTTTGCCGCCGATCCCGCCCGGCAAGCGGAAGCAACGCGCTTGGCGGGCCGGGTGTGGGAGTTTTCGCGCTTCCTGCTGGAAGTCGCGCGGGTGGAGGATGTCGGAGCGCGCTTCGACGGCGTGGTGACTTACCACGACAGTTGCCACGCGTTGCGGGAACTCAGCATCAAGGAGGGTCCCCGCCGGCTCCTGCGGCGGGTGCGGGGACTGGAACTGCGGGAAATGGAGATCGCCGAAGAGTGCTGCGGCTTCGGCGGCACCTTCAGCGTCCAATTCCCGGAGGTTTCCGGGGGCATGGCGCGCACCAAAATCGACTCGATCCTGAAGACGGGCGCGCCAACCGTGGTCTCCATCGATGCCAGTTGCCTGATGCAGCTCGAAGGCGCGCTGCGCCGCGCCGGCGCCCCGGTCCGCACCCTGCACCTGGCCGAAGTGCTGGCGAGGCAGGGATAGCCATGTCTGCGATCTTCGACGAAAGAATCCGCAAAGTGGCCGCCGAACCGGAGGTGCAGCGCAAGGTGTACGCCGCCACTGGGCGGCTGATGGAACACCGCCGGCACGCGGTGACGGAGACCGCCTTGCCGGACTATCAGGAACTCCGCGCCCACGCCCACGAGCTGAAGAAGCACACCCTGGAGCACCTGGATCATTACCTGGAGCAGTTCGCCGCCAGCGTGGAGCGCAACGGCGGGCGCGTGATCTTCTGCGACACCGGCGACGAGGTGGAGGACTTTCTGATCAAGCTGGCCGGGCAGCGGGGCGCGCGCCTGCTGGTCAAGTCCAAGTCGATGACCAGCGAGGAAATCGATTTGAACGAGCGGCTGGAGCGCCACCAGCTCGAGGCGGTGGAAACCGACCTGGGCGAATTCATCGTTCAGATGACCGGTGAACGGCCCTACCACATCGTGGCGCCGGCCATGCACCTGTCGCGATACGATGTCGCCGACCTGTTCACGGCGAAGCTCGGCGCGCCGCGCGAGGAGGTCATTGAAGAGCAGACCATGATCGCGCGGCGGGTGCTGCGCGAGAAGTTCCTGAAGGCGGATATCGGCATCAGCGGAGCGAACTTCCTGGTGGCGGATTCCGGGGCCGTGGTGCTGGTGGAGAACGAAGGCAACGCCCGGCTGACCACCAGCGCACCGCGGGTTCACGTAGCGGTGGCGGGCATCGAGAAGCTGATCCCACGCGCGCAGGACCTGGCGGTTTTTCTGAAACTGCTGGGCCGGAGCGCCACCGGGCAGGCGCTCACCTCGTACTCTTCGATCCTGTCGGGTCCCCGGCGGGAAGGCGAACTGGACGGGCCGGAGGAATTCTACGTGGTGCTGCTCGACGGCGGGCGCAGCAGGCTGCTGGCCGATGCGGACAAGCGGCAGTCGCTCTTCTGCATCCGGTGCGGCGCGTGCCTGAACCACTGCCCGGTCTACCGGAAGATCGGCGGGCACAGTTTTCCCTGGGTGTACTCCGGACCGATCGGCGCGATCATCACGCCGCAGTTCATGGGGCCTTTCCATGAACCCGGGCTGCCCTTCGCGTCCACTTTGTGCGGCGAGTGCGCCGAGGTCTGCCCGGTGAAGATTGACATTCCGAAGATTCTTTTGGAGCTGCGTGCGGAAGTGAAGGAAGCGGAAACGCGGGCGGGCGCAAACCGGCTCGAGCGGCTGGCGTTTCAGGTCTGGGCTTGGGCCATGACGCATCCTGCCGTTTACGAAATGGGCGGGTTGATGGCCGCGGCGGCGCTGGCCGGGCAGGGGGGATATGTGAAGGAGTTGCCCGGCCTGATCAACATCGGGCCTGTGAAGGCATGGGCCAGCCAGCGCGATGTGCCGGCGCCGGCCGCGCAGTCGTTTCGCGACTGGTGGCGGCAGCGGCGGGGAGGCCGGGCATGAACCGCGAACGCGTGCTGGCGAATGTCCGCCGGGCGCTGGGCCGCGAGCCTGGCCAGGCGATCGCGCCCCTTCCCGAGCCGCGCATCCGGATTGCGCAAACAGCCCTGGAGGACCGGCTGCGCACGATGCGGGCGGCCATCGCGCGCCTGACGGGAAAATTCTACGAAGCGGCCTCGCCGCGGGACGCCTGCCGCTACGTGGCCGAGCAGCTCAACGGCGCGGAAGCCGTGGCGTCCAATGCGCCCTTTCTCGCCGAGTGCGGAATCACGGCGCTGCCCAACGTCCGGGCGGGTTGGACGGATCCGGCCGCCTTGCGGGAAGCCTGCGCCCGCGCTCCGTTCGGCATTACCTGCGCGGATTTCGCCCTCGCTGACACGGCCACAGTGGTCCTGCTGACCAGCCGCGAGGAATCCCGGCTGCCGTCGCTGCTGCCGCCCTGCCACCTGGCGGTGATCCCGCGGGAGCGCATCCTCTCGGGACTGGACGAACTGCTGGCGCGCGAACCCTTGCCGGTGGACTCCCGGAGCGCCATGGTCCTGATCACCGGCCCCAGCCGCACCGGCGACATCGAGCAGATCCTGGTGCGCGGCGTGCACGGGCCGGGCGAAATTCATCTGGTGGTGGTCTGAAACCGGCGGGATATAATCGGCACGATGAACCGGCGTGACTTTCTAGCTCAGGGCGGCGCGGTCGGACTGCCGCTGGCGGCGCAGGCCGCGCCCCGCTATTCGGGCAAGCCGCAACTGAAGATTACCGACATCCAGGCGCATCTGGTCAGCGTCTCGCACCGCAACCTCTGTTTCGTCAAAGTGCTCACCGACGGCGGAATCACCGGCTGGGGAGAGGCGTACTCGGTAGGCCCGGACGAGGCCACCGTCGCCACCATCAAGGACTTCAAAAGCTGGCTGACCGGCAAGGATCCGCGCAACGTCGAGTACCTCTGGGCCACCATGTACAACTTCACGCGCTTCCCCGGGGGCGCGGTGATCAACGCGGCGATCAGCGGCATCGAGCATGCGCTCTGGGACATCGCGGGTAAGGCGGCGGGCCTGCCGGTCTACATGCTGCTGGGCGGCCGGTGCCGCGAGAAGATTCGAGTCTACCAAAGCGCCAGCGGCCGGACGCCGCAGGAGCTGGCGGAAAGCGCCCAGCGGCTCGTCGAGAAATATGGCTACACGGCTCTCAAGATGGCGCCGCACCCGCCCGGTTCGCACCGCATGTTGTACAACGCGGTGACCGCGGCGGCGGGCGAACGGGCGGAAGCGGCCCGCGCGGCCGTCGGCCCCCATGTCGATCTCGCCTTCGACGCCCACGCAACGCTGTTCGAGCCGATCCGCGGCGTCCAGATGGCCGAGGCGCTGAAGCCCGCACGGCCGTTCTTTCTGGAAGAGCCCATCCGCATGGAGAACGTCGACGCGCTGGCCGGGCTGAAAGCCAAGATCGGCATCCCGCTGGCCACCGGCGAATGCCTGTACACCAAGTACGAGTTCCGGGAAATCCTGGCGCGCGACGCCGCCGATATCGTGCAGCCGGACATTTGCCTGGCCGGCGGCGTCCTGGAGCTGAAGAAGATTGCGGCCATGGCCGAGGCGCATTACGTGACCGTGGCGCCGCACAACCCGATGGGGCCGCTGGCCACCATGATCAACGTGCACTTCGCCGCGTCGACGCCGAATTTTTTGATTCTGGAATACCACCCGGACGATACGTCCCCGCGCAAGGATTTGATCAAGGATCCGATTCTGGTGAAGGACGGCTACCTGGAGATTCCCGAGAAGCCGGGCTGGGGGTATGAGGTCAACGAAGAGGCGTTCCGGCATTATCCGCCGAAGCCCTGGCATCGGGGGTTTGCGTTCCGCGCCGACGGCTCGCCGGACTATATTTAGCCGCCAGCACACGCCGGATGAGGGATCTTCCGCATGCCGCGATTCGGATGCTTCAACGGGGCCAGGATCGCGATGCTACGATCAGTACCACTCCGAATCATCCTGGAGACTTACCGGGGGAGCGCTCCGGGCCATCCTGAGGCGGCCGGAGCCGGCGTGAGGAATTCGTTGATGCCGGGAGGCGCCCCGCGGGTGCGGTTCGGCGTCTCGGGCGCGAGTATTTCAGAAGGAGCCGTGGTTTTGATGAAGTGGCTGTTGGTTTTGACAATGACGGCGGCGCCGCTCGCCGCAGGCTGGAAAGCCGGGGTGGCGACGGCGGACATTACGCCGCAGGATCCGGTCTGGCTGGGGGGCTACGCGGCGCGGACCCGTCCCTCCGAGGGCGTGACGCATCCTATCTACGCCAAGGCGTTGGCCCTTGAAGACGACTCTGGCGCGGTCTCGGTCCTGGTTACGGCGGATATCCTGGGCTTCAATGCGCAGATGTCGAAGGTGGTCGCCGACCGGGTCCGGCAGCAGCACCAGCTCCCGCGGGAACGCCTGATCCTGAACGCGTCGCACACGCACAGCGCGCCGGTGACCGGCTACGTCCTGCGCGTGGCGTATCCCATGACCGACGCGCAGTTCGCGCAGTGCAACCGGTACACGGACTGGCTGCTGGAGCGCGTGGTCGCGGTGATCGGCGAGGCGATGAACAATCGTCAGGCGGTCACGCTGGAGTTTGGTCAGGGACTGGCTGGCTTCGCTGTGAATCGGCGGCGGGTAGGGCATCGCGAGTGGCCCGGACCGGTGGATCATGACGTCCCCGTGCTGAAAGTAACCGGCGCGGATGGCAAGGTTCTGGCCGTGGTGTTCGGGTACGCGTGTCATGCCACGGTGCTCGATGAGCACAAAGTCAACGGCGACTGGCCCGGCTACGCGCAGTCCGCAATCGAGCGGGCGATGCCGGGCACGACCGCGCTCTTCGTCACCGGCGCCGGCGGCGACGCCAACCCCCTGCCGCGGCGCGAGCTCAAACTGGCCGAACGTTACGGAGACACGCTCGCCACCGAAGTCGCCAACGTGCTCAAGGGCAAGATGAAACCGGTGCGCGGACCGCTCCGGGTCGCGCTCGATACGGTGGATGTGCCTTTCTCGAAACCGCCGGGGAGGGAAGAGTGGGAACGGCGCAAACGCGAGGCCAGCCATTTCATGGACCGCCAGCATGCCGATCTGATGCTACAGCTGCTGGCCCGCGACGGCAAACTTCCCGAAAAATACCCGTACACGGCGCAGGTGTGGCAGTTTGGCGGCGACCTGAAAATGATTGTGATGGCCGGCGAAGTCGTGGTGGACTACGCGCTGCGCTTCAAAAAGCAATACGGTTGGGACGACACCTGGATCGCGGCGTATTCGAACGACGTGTTTACCTATATCCCGTCGCTGCGGGTGTTGCGGGAAGGCGGATACGAGGGCGGCGGAGCGATGGTGCCCTACGGCCTGCCGAGCCCGTTTGGCGCCGCGGTGGAGGAGTTGATCGCCGAAAAGTTCGACGAACTGGTGAAGCGGACGGGAAGCGACTAACCGCCCGCGCCGGGTTGACGGTCGTCTCCCGCAAACCACCGAAGCGACAGAGCCACGAGCGGAAGCGAAGGGGCAGGGTTTCGGGTTCCGACCGGCCTCTCCCTGCCGGTCGGTGCTCGGCGGTGGGGTCTTGGCTGTCTCCCTAACTGTCGAAGCCGACGCCGGCGCGGAGGCGCGACTTTCCCGCGTCGTCCGCCTACACTCGAAGTGGGACTGCGCCATGACTCCTGCCAGTGGTTTGATCCGCCGCACCGAGGGCCGGGTCTTGCGGCTCACTCTGAACCGGCCGGAAACGCATAATGCGCTCGACTTCGCCACGTGTCGGGCGCTGGTAGACGGCATCGAGGACGCGATGCACGACGACGCGATGGGCGCGGTGCTGGTCGACGCCCTGGGACCGACCTTCTGCTCCGGCATGAATCTCGACGAGCTATTTTCTCCGGAGGCAAAACAACTGAGCCACGTGCACGAGCAGCTGTTCACCGAAGCCGCGCGGGCGACCAAGCCTCTTGTCGCGGCGGTGCAAGGACCCGCCTTCGCCGCAGGAGTGGGCCTGGTGGCGAACGCGCACGTGGCGCTCGCCTCCGAGGACGCGCGCTTTGCGCTCACCGAGATCCGGATCGGCCTGTTCCCCTATGTGGTTTTTCGCGCCTTGGCCATGGCCGTGGGCGAGCGGCGGGCCGTGGAACTGTGCCTCACCGGCCGGCAGGTGGATGCCCGCGAGGCCGAACGCCTCGGCTTGGTGCACGCGGTCTGTCCGGCGGATGCTCTGGCGGAGCGCGCCGCGGAAGTGGCGCGCGGTCTGGCGGAGTCCAGCCTGGACGCCGTGCGCAGCGGCTTGCTCTTCGTGGCCGAAACGCGCGGCAAGAGCCTCATGGAAGCCGGGCGCACCGCCTTCCGGTTCCGCGAAGAACAGTTCCGCAGCCCCGATTTTGCCGAAGGCGTGCGTGCGTTCCGCGCAAAGCGCGCGCCGCGCTGGCCTTCGCTGGCCGAATAGGCGATTCCGTCCCGCCGCCCGTCTGCCTTATAATGCCGCCAATGGTGCGATGGGCCGCAGGAGCGGTCGTGTGTCTGCTTGTGTTGTCCTGCGGCGGCGGTCCCCCCCGGCCAGCGCCTCCGGAGCGGGCGGTCTTTCGTCTGACCTTCGGCGTGACGGATCGCGAACCTTCCGACTGGTCCGGTTCGGTGGAGACCACGACTGGACGCGTCGCCGCTCTCACCCCGTGGCGTTTTGACCAGGACGATCAATTGGAACCTGAAGGCCACGCCTGGCGGTGCCGCACGCGCTTCAGCGCCGTGCCTGATCCCCAGCTCTGGTGGATGGAAGCCGTGCCCGCCGTGCCCGAGTCCAGGCAGACGCCGCCGGACGACCTGATCCCGAATGGTTTGTACGTGCACGTCGAAAACGCCGCCGAGGTGCGCGTCAAGACCAGGCAGGGCGCGTTTTCCTTTCGGCCCGCGGACCTGCGCATGGGAGAGACCGTGGGCGTCCTGCAGGGCCGGGCGCAGGTGGAGCGGGCGCCGGCCGCGCACAACCTCACCGCCGGCGATAACGCCGAGGACGACTATCCCGCGGTGGCCGTCGACGAACAGGGCAACAGTTGGATCGCCTGGATCCGCTATCGCAACGAGCGGGAACAACTGATGGCGGCTCGTTTCCCGAACGGCAAGCCGGTAGCCGTCGCCGAGGGCGAGTTTTACCGGCCCGCGCTCGCGGTCGGAACCGGTGGCCGCCTCTACCTGGCTGCTTCCGTTTATCACGAGGACACTTGGAAGGTTGCGGTGTGGACCCACACTGCGGACAAGTGGAGCGCGCCGGAGATCGTTTCCTCCGGAGGACCCGATCTCGCCGTACGTATTACGGCCGACGTCAAGGGAAAGCTCTGGGTCGTCTGGCAGGGCTTTCGGGACGGGCGTTCGCAGATTGTGGGGCGCGTCTTCGACGGGGAGAAGTGGGAACCCGAGTTCCTGGTGAGCGCCAACCGGGCCAACGCGTGGGAGCCTGCGCTGGCCCGCGATCACCAGGGAGGCGTACACCTTGCGTGGGACGCCTACGACCGGGGCCATTACGACATCTACTACCGGCGGTTCGACGGTGAACGGTTCCGCGATGTCGAGGCGATCACGTCCTCGCCGCGCTTCGAGGCGCACGCGGCCGTGGCTTGCGATCCCTCGGGACGGGTCTGGCTCGCCTGGGACGAGGCCGGCGAGCACTGGGGCAAGGACACCGGGTTTCTGGTGCGCCCCAAGATCGCCGAGGCGCTCTACGAGCAGCGGCAGGTGCGGGTGGTCGTAGTGACCGAGCGCGGCCTGCTGGAAGCGCCGCCGCTCAGCCGGATGCTCTCGGGCGGGCCGCCGGAGTTCCTTGAACAGCCGCAACTGGTGGCCGACGCCGCCGGCAACGTGTGGTGTCTGGTGCGCCGGCGCTCCACCAAGTTGCACCCGGTCTGGATCCCGGCGCTCCAGAAGAACCGGCTGCAACAATACTCGTTCTGGGACTACGCCGCCTACCGGTTCGCCGGCAGCGCCGCGCACCCGGTAAGCGTGCCGTTTTCCTTCGGCCGCAACGACCAGCGCGCGGCCATCGCGGCCGCGCCGGGCGGCCGGCTCACCCTGGCGTGGGCCGCGGACGGGCGCACTTTCGCCAGGCCGTATCCCTTCGTCAAAAACGATGTCTACCTGGCGGACCTGCCAGGCACGTCGTATGGCGAGCCCAGCCTGCAGCCCCGGCGCGCGCCGCCGCCGGCCGCCCGCCCCGCGCCCGACGCCGAAGCCAGGCACGTGGCGCGCTTGCGGGAAGCCCGCCTCCGAGCCGGCGGCAAAGTGTACCGCGTGCTGCGCGGCGACTTGCATCGCCACACCGATCTGAGCTTCGACGGGGACAGCGATGGTTCGCTCTGGGACCTGTATCGGTACGCCCTGGATGCGGCGGATTTGGATTTCGCCGCCGTCACTGACCACCAGGAAGGCGACGACCACGGATACCTGTGGTGGCTGATGCAAAAGTCGTGCCGGTTATTCCATTATCCGGATCGCTTCACGCCGCTGTATGGCTATTCGCGCAGTCTCCGGTTTCCGAGCGGACAACGCAATCTGATCTGGGCCACGCGGGGCGTGCGCGCGCTGCCGCGCACCCCGGCGGAGGAACAGGGCAGAGAAGGCGCGCAGCGGCTCTACGAGTATCTCCGGCAGAGCGGCGGCGTGGCGATTCCGCACGGTTCCGCCACCGCGATGGGCAACGGCTGGCGCGACCACGATCCGGAACTGGAGCCCCTCGTCGAGATTTACCAGGGCAACCGGACCTCCTGCGAACACGCAGGCGCTCCGCGCGCCGCCAACGAGGACGAACCCTTCACGCAGCCGGGCGGATTCCAGCCGGAAGGCTTCGTCTGGAACGCTTGGGCGAAGGGCTACAAGCTGGGCGTGATCGCCTCCAGCGGCCACGCCTCGACGCACATCGCCTATGCCGTCCTGCTGGCGGAGCAGAACACCCGCGACGCGCTGTTGGAGGCCATGCGCGCGCGGCGCTCCTACGCCGCGACGGACAACATCCTGGTGGATTTCCGCGCCGGCGAGCGGCTGCAAGGCGAAAGCTGCTCGCTGCCCCAGCCTCCCCGCTTCGAGATCCGGGTCGAAGGAACGGCGCCGGTCAGCCAGATCGAGGTGATCCGCAACAACCGGTATGTGTTTCGCGCGCAGCCGCGCAAGCCGCTGGTGGCGCTCACCTATCAGGACCGCGAGCCCCTGCGCGGCGAAACCTACTATTACATCCGGGTGCAGCAGGTTGACGGGCAGATCGCCTGGTCCAGCCCCATTTGGGTCCGGCCGCAGTAAGCGCTCGGGCCTGGCCGGTCCACGCGCCGGTCCGGCCCCTGCTTACGCGCCGCCGTTCGCACCAGGCGAGGATTCGGAGCCCGAGTTCGGTGGTTCCTGACTATCATTTGGCCGGCTGTTCAGCCGGGCGATTCAGTGGCTACGCCAGGGCGCCCAACCAACGGACCGGAAAGCGGGCTCCCATGGCGTTTGCGAAGCGCTCGTCGGCGGTGAGCAGGGTAAGGCCGGATTCCATCGCCAAAGCCAGGTACACGGCGTCGGAGACAGTCCGGCCGGCCACCATCGCAAGCCTGACCGCCTCCCCACGAGGAGCTTCGTGGGCGAAGTGGGCATGTCCAGATTCCGCAGACTCGTACGCCGCGACTTCGGCCATCCGGCCGAGCCGGACGGATTTCCACAACACGTTTCCGATCCCCGGCCAGAACAGGTCGGGAACCCGAAAATGCACCCCTCCACAGGCATCGCGATCAAGCAGGCGAACGGCCTCGGAAGATAAGGACTCGCCTTGGAGCGGAAGAACCCATTTGGCCGCCACGCTGGCGTCCCACACGTAAGCCGTCAACGGGCACGGTCCTCCCGCCGCATCTGTTCGGCGGAGGGAAACGGGCCGGGCGACGGAGAACGCCGCCACCGGAGCTTGCGGGCGCTTTCGATCAGGGATTTGCGGCGTGCTAACTCCTGCGGAGTCGGTGCGTTCTCCGCAAGGATCGCCAGGACTTCCGCGGCGATTGACGTGCGCCGGGTTCGCGCGCGGGCGCGGATAGCCTCGTACAAGTCCTCAGGAACATTCTCGACATAAAGAGTAGGCATAAAGCTTTCCTGGTCCAGGCCTAGCTAGCGTGATCCTCTACTCGGTCTGCCGTTGGCTCCACCGGTAGCACGCCGGCGTCGCGACCGGGCGTCCCCTAGCCCCCGATCTTTCCGATCCGCGCCGGATCGGCCATCAGCGACCCCGGCGCCCGGGCTCTTCAAAATTCCTGCGTCACGCGGGTGACTTCCTCGGGCGTCGTGACGCCAAGCCTTACCTTTTCCCACCCGTCCTCGCGGAGGCTGCGCATGCCGTAGCGGCGGGCGCACTCGGTGAGCAGGGAGGCGTCTTCGTTGCGCATGATGCGCTGGCGGAGTTCGTCGTTGAGTTCCATCAGCTCAAAGATGCCCATGCGGCCGCGGTAGCCGGCGCCTCCGCATGCCTCGCAGCCCGCGCCGCGGAAGACGGGCGCCATTTCGCCGGACGGCGTCGGGCGCTCGCCCGCCGGGACGCGGCACGCGGGACAGATGAGGCGGACCAGGCGCTGCGCCAGCACGGCCACCACCGACGAGGTGATCAGGTAGTTCTCGACGCCCATGTCCGTCAAGCGCGTGATGGCGCTCGGCGCGTCGTTGGTGTGGAGGGTGGAGAACACCAGGTGCCCGGTGAGCGCGGCGCGGATGGCGATGTCGGCGGTTTCCCGGTCGCGGATCTCGCCCACCATGATCACGTCCGGGTCCTGGCGCACGATGTGCCGCAGACCGGCGGCGAACGTCAGGCCGATTTGCGGGTTGACGTGGATCTGGTTGATCCCGTCCATCTGATATTCCACCGGGTCCTCGATGGTGATGATCTTCTTGTCTGGGAGGTTGATCCGCTTGAGGGCGGAATAGAGGGTGGTGGATTTGCCGCTCCCGGTCGGGCCGGTCACCAGAAAGATGCCGTGCGGCAGGGAGGTGAAATGCTCCATGCGCGCCAGCATGCGGTCGTCGAATCCTAGACGGCGCAGATCGTAGAAATCGCCCGCGGAGCGGTCCAGCAGGCGCATGACGACGCTCTCGCCGTACAGCGTGGGCAGGGTGGAGACGCGCAGATCCACCTCACGCCCGAGCGTCTTGAGCTTGATGCGACCGTCCTGCGGCAGGCGGCGTTCGGCGATGTTGAGCTTGGCCATGAGCTTCAGGCGGGAGATGATGGCGGCTTTCATTTCGCGGGGCGGGGCCTCCTGGTTGAACAGGACCCCGTCCACGCGGAAGCGGATGCGGAACTCCTTCTCGAACGGCTCGATGTGGATGTCGCTGGCGCGGCGCTCGACGGCCTGGGCGATCATGGTGTTCACCAGGCGGATCACCGGGGCTTCGCTGGCCATGTCGCGCAGGTGTTCGAGGTCTTCCTGGTCGGGACCGCCTTCGGCCGCGGCTTCGGCCTTGCCGGTTTCTTCGTAGTAGCGGTCGAGGGCGTCGCGCAGTTCGGCTTCGGCGGCCAGGGCGGGCCGGACGCGCAGGCCGGTGCACGCCCGCACGGCGGCCAGCGTCTCAAAATCCAAGGGGTCGGCCATCGCCAGTTTGAGCGTCCCATCGTCCACGGAAAGCGGAAACAGCAGGTGCTGGCGCAGGAAGCGAGCCGGCAGCCGCTCGGTTTCCGGGGTGACGGCGGGCGGCTGATCGAGCGTGGCCAGCGGCACCTCCAGTTGCGCCGAGAGCGCCGCCAGCAGGTCGCGCTGCGCAAGAAAGCCCAGGTCGATCAAAATCTTGCCGAGCTTGTCGCCGCGCTCCTTCTGGAGCTCCAGCGCGCGCTCCAGGTCCTCCGGTGCCAGTTGCTTGCGCTCGATGAGAATCTCGCCCAGGCGCACGCTAAAACTCCTGGACGCTCAGCACCTGGTCCAGCGGCACCCGCTTCAACTGCGCGTCGATGAGTCTTCCCCGCTGCGCCCGCATCTGAATATGCGCGGGCAAGCCGTGCGTGTTTTCATAGGCGCGGTAGAGCAACCGGACCGCCAGCACGATCTCCTCCCGGACCGGCACTTCGTCCAGCGAAGCCGCCGAAGCCAGCATCATCTCGCGCATCCGTTCCCGCAGGATAGGCAGGCGCTCGGTTTTGCGGGCATAGACTTGCGCGACCTCTTCCCTGGTGATGGACGGCTTGAAAGGGTTGATGGTGGGTCCGGACGACAGGCTGACTTCGGCGGTGAAGACCGCGCCAAACCCTTCCAGATAGATGCCGCGGGTCTGGCCGAGCAGCAGGAACGGATCGTCGGCGATGCGGGTCACCTTCTGGTCAAAGATGCGCTCCATGGCTTCCAGCGAGGCCCGTTTGACGCGCGGCTTCGCCGGCTGGGCGGCCACGCCGAACGCGACCACCGCCAGGAAAAGCAGCACACGTTTCATGGCTGGGGCTCCGGGGCGTCAAAGCTGGCGCGATAGACGGCCGTCAGCTGGCGTTTCAGCAGCGCCATTTCGGTGGCCACTACAAACGCGTCCTGCTCGCGCTGGCGGGCGAAGCGCTCCTCGGCGGCGGCAAGCAGACGGGTTGTTTCGGCGCGGTGGCGGGCTTCCACCTCGGCCGTGGCGCGGGTGACGGCGGCCTGCACCTCGCGGGCCATCTCGGCGCGCAGGGCCGCCAGGTCCACCGCCGGCGCGGGAGGAGGAGGGACCGGCCGCAGCGCGAGGACCAGCAAGGCCGCCGAGATCATCGCCGCGGAAGCAAAGCCCAGGCGCGGACCCGAAGGCCAGAATGCCCGCCACGCCCGCTTCCACGCCGACGGCTCGTAGACGCGATCAGAAACGAAGGCCACCCGCTGCGGGATTTCCTCTTCCCGCAGCGCGAGCAGCGCATCCCGGGTCTGGCGCAGCCGGACCAGTTCGGTGCGGCATGCGGGGCAGCCCGCAACGTGCTGCTCCATGCTGGCCCGGTCCGGCCCGGCCAGTTCGCCAAAGAAGTAATCCCGCAGATCAAACGGTGCGCAGTTCATGCCATCCCCCGTGTCTTGATTGGAGCCAAGTCCTCTTTCAGCAACTCCAGAGCGGCGTACAGCCGGGACTTGACCGTGGAAACCGGTGCGCCGACCATGCCGGCGATCTCCTCGAATTTGAAACCCTGATAGATCTTCAGCAGCACGGTTTCCCGCTGGTCGGCGGACAGGCGCTCCAACGCCCGGCTGACGGCCAGCGACAGTTCTACCGGAAACACGCCCGTGCCACCGATGGTGACGGCGGCATCCGCCTGCTCGGGAAGCTCATCGGCAGACTCCGGCCGCCGCTTCCGGAACAGCGAAAACGCCTCGTTATGCGCGATCCGGTAGAGCCACGGCGCGAACCGCGACGGGTCGTCCAGCTTGCGCAGATTCTGGTACGCCTTGAGAAACACGTCCTGTGTCAGGTCCAGCGCGTCTTCGCGGTGGCCGAGGATCCGCAGGAGATAGTTATAGACACGCCTCTCCCACCGGGACACGAGCAGGTTAAACGACTCGACATCCCCTTTCCGCGCCCGGGCGATGAGGTCGGAATCCTCGACCGCGCGAAAGATCAAACGTTCTGGCTCCTAGTCGAGAGGACGCGCGGGCGGGGGAAAAAGACGAACAAGCCGTCCCGCCGGGTCCGTCCTGGTCAAAAAAACTCAGTCGTTGCCCTGCCGGTCCAGGGGGTGGCTACTTGCGCGCCGCGAGCAAGCGCACTTTGCCGCGGCGCAGCTCGAGATCGCTCAGCAACGCTTCCTCGACCAACGCAGCCTGCTCCTGGAGGTGGCGCTTGTACGAGCCGGTAGCCGGACTGGCGCTCTCCGGACGTCCGGCGTACTTCAACTCGCGCCCGGTCGCGTCCAGCAGGGGCTGGAGTTGCTCCCGGACAAAACGCCAGGGGCCCATGTTGCGCGGTTCCTCCTGCGCCCAGACGACGTCGCAGGTCACCGGGTAGCGCAACAGCACGTCGTTCAACTCCCCGGCCGGGAACGGGTACAACTGCTCCAGGCGGATCAGGGCGGCATTCTCCAGACCGCGCTCCTGCCGCGCCGCCAGCAGGTCGTAATACACCTTTCCCGAACACAGGATCAGGCGTGTCACCCGCTGCGGTTCGATGGGCCCGGTCTCGCCGATTACCTCGCGGAAACTGCCGGAAACGAACTGCTCCACGGGCGAAGCCACGGGCGGGTGGCGCAGCAGCGACTTGGGGGTGAAGATAATCAGCGGCTTGCGCAACCCGCGGCGGTCCGCGCCGCCGTACATCTGCCGCCGCAGCACGTGGAAGTATTGCGCGGCGGTGGTGCAGTTGACCACCTGCATATTGTTCTGCGCGCAAAGCTGGAGAAAGCGCTCCACGCGCGCGCTCGAATGCTCCGGCCCCTGTCCCTCATAGCCGTGCGGCAACAGCAGCACCAGGCCGTTGGGCTGGTTCCACTTCTGTTCCGAACAGGAGATGAACTGATCGATCATGATCTGCGCGCCGTTGGCGAAGTCGCCGAATTGCGCCTCCCAGAGCACCAGCGTCAGCGGGTCCGCCACCGAATAGCCGAACTCGAATCCGAGCACCGCGTACTCGCTGAGCGAAGAATCGTAAACCTGGAACCGGGCTTGGTGCTCATCAATAAACCGCAAGGGAATATAGCGTTTGCCCGACTCAAAGTCGTAGAAGATGAGGTGGCGCTGGCTGAACGTGCCGCGGCCGCTGTCCTGGCCGCTCAGGCGCACCGGGGTTCCTTCCAGCGCCAGCGAGCCGAAAGCGAGCGCCTCGGCCAGCGCCCAGTCCACCAGCCCGTTGTTCCGGATCACGTCGCGCCGCTTGTCGACAAAGGCGGCGAGCTTGGGATGCAGGCGGAAATCGGCCGGGAAGCGCGTCAGGCCATCCAGCACCTTGGCCAGCGTCTCACGGGAAACCGCGGTGCGCGGGCAGAACCCTCCCCACTGCTCCACCGTGACTGCGGCCATCTCCTGCGTCTGGTAGCGCTCGCCCCGTTTCTGCGCCGATTCAAAGGCTTCGGCGAAACGTTTGGCCGCCTGCTTGCGCAGGTTGGCGACTTCGTCATTGGTCAGCACGCCCTCCCGCACCAGGCGTTCGCCATACTGCACGGCCACCGAGGGGTGTTCCTTGATCTTCCGGTAGAGGATCGGCTGGGTGTAACTGGGGTCGTCGCCCTCGTTGTGCCCGTGCCGCCGGTAGCAACACATGTCGATGACGACGTCCTTCTTAAACTGCTGCCGGTAATCGTAGGCAATCTGCGCGGTGCGGATCGCCGCCTCCGGGTCGTCGCCGTTCACGTGAAAAATCGGCGCCTGGACCATGCGGGCGACGTCGGTGGAATAAGCGGCCGAACGCGCCTCGCCGGGCAGCGTCGTGAATCCGATCTGATTGTTGATGACCAGGTGCAGCGTGCCGCCGGTCCGGTAGCCCGGAAGCTGCGAAAGCTGCAGCGTCTCGGCGACCACGCCCTGGCCGGCGAATGCGGCGTCGCCATGCACCAGCAGCGGAATTACCCGTTCGCGTTTGACGTCCCCCAGCCGGTCCTGCTTGGGCCGGACGATCCCTTCCACTACCGGATCGACGGCCTCCAAATGGCTGGGGTTCGGCGCGACCGACACGACGATCTCGCGGCCCTGGGATGAAGTCCGCGTGGCGCTGGCCCCCAAATGGTATTTCACGTCGCCGGACCCCTGGGTGCTGGCCGGATCCAGGTTGCCCTCAAACTCGGCGAAGATCTGGGTGAGCGGCTTGCCGACCACGTTGGCCAGCACGTTCAACCGCCCGCGGTGGGCCATGCCGATCACCACCTCGTGCGCCCCGGCATTGGCCGAACGGTCCACCAGTTCATCCAGAATTGCCAGCGCCGCCTCTCCCCCCTCCACCGCGAACCGCTTCTGGCCGACAAACCGCGCGTGGAGAAAGTGCTCGAATTCCTCGGCTTCGATCAACGATTTCAGGATGCGGATCCGGTGCTCGCGCGGCAGCGGCCAGTTGTTGGCCTCCGGCTCCATGCGGCGTTGCAGCCACCGCTTCTCGTCCGGGTTGGCGATGTGCATGTAAAGCACGCCGATTTTGCCGCAATAGGTCTGGCGGAGTCGCTCCAGAATCTGGCGCAAGGTCGCGGTGGGCGCGTCGTGTCCCAACGCCTCCGACATCGACCGAGTGTAAAATTCCCGGTCCAGATCCCAGATGGAAAGCCCGTAATTGGCGGGATCCAAATCGGGGTGATAGCCCGGTTCGGAGCCCAACGGATCGATATCGGCGATGACGTGGCCCCGCACGCGGTAGGCGTTGATCAGTTGCACCACCGCGGCTTCCTTGGCGAAGTCGTCGCGCCGCATAGTCCCCAGCCCGCCCATCGTCACGCCCTGATCCGGCGCCCAACTGACCGGCCGGTGCGGCATCTTCAGGTCGGCGAACAACTGGACGTAAAAATCTTCCCCGCCTTCCAGCAGGTTCTGCACCTTTCCCAGGAACATGCCGGACTCGGCGCCCTGGATGATGCGGTGGTCGTACGTGCAGGTCATGGTCATGACCTTGCTGATGCCGAGGGCGGCGCGGGTTTCCGGGGCGACCCCCTGAAACTCCGGCGGGTAGTCGATGGCGCCGACCGCGATGATCGCGCCCTGCCCCGGCATCAGGCGCGGAATGGACCCCATGGTCCCCACCGTGCCCGGATTGGTGAGCGAGATCGTCGTGCCGGCGAAATCGTCGGGCGTCAGCCGGCCCCGGCGCGCGCGCGCCACCAGGTCGTCGAACGCCGCCAGGTACTCGCTGAAGTTCATGGTGTCGGCCCGCTTGATGTTCGGGACCACGAGGTTGCGGTTGCCGTCCTTACCTTCCACGTCCACGGCGATGCCCAGGTTGACGTGCGGGCGAACCACGCGGCAAGGCTCGCCATGGTCCTCCACGTAGGCGCTGTTCAGGTTCGGATTGCTCGCCAGCGCCTTGACGATCGCCCAGCCGATCAGGTGCGTGAAGGAGATCTTGGGCTTGCCGATCTGTGTCCGCCGCTGGTTGAGGATGGTCCGGTTCTCATCGACGATCTTTACGGGAATGGTGCGCTGGCTGGTGGCGAGGGGCAACGCCAGGCTGGCATTCATGTTCTCGGCGATCTTGGCGGCGATGCCGCGGAGGGGCACGAGCTGCTCGTCCGGGTTGAGCTTGATCACCGGCGCGGCGGGCTTGACGGCAACCGTCACGTCTGCGCTCGCGCCCGTGCCGGAGGCAGGCGCCTCTCCGGCGGGACGCGCCACCGCGGGCGCCGTTCCTTCAAACCACTCTTTCCAACTGTCATCGACCGTGCGCCGGTCGTGCAGATACTGTTGATACAGCTCGTCAGCGAGCCAACTGTTGATGTCCACCTTTTCAGCCATGGGTAGAGGGGCGCTTCACGCCTGCTTAACATGATAGCCCGGAGCGGCCCAAGGCACCCCTGCCCGGGCGGCTCGCCCGCCGGATCCGGATCCGGTCTAGCTACGCCGCCGCCCGCTCCGCGCGGAAGAGCGGCAGCAGTTTCTGGCGCGCGGCGGCGAACGCGGCGGGCTTCAAGTGCTCCGCGATGGCGGGAATCTCCGGCGGGAGATGCTGGATCTGCTCAATGAACAGCGGGTAATTCAGTTCGCCCTCCAGCGGACCGGGCAACTCGTAGGCTTGCCCGCCCGGCGCCAGCCGGAAATCTTTCAGGTGCACCACGCCGATCCGCCCGGCCAGCACGCGCGTCATCTCCCGCAGCACCTGGTCGCGTTCAGCAAAGCGCGCAAGCGGGGTGAGATTCGGCGGGTCCAAGACTGCTGTCACGCAAGGCGGCAGCTGGTCAAGCACCCGCCGCAGGCTGGGCGCGTCGGGGCACGTCAATGTAATGTAGGTCTCCAGCGCCAGATGCAAGCGGCTTTCCTCGAGCGGCTTGACGCAGCGCGAGACGAACCGCACCAGCGCGTCCTCGGCTGCGGACGTGAAATTCCGCGGGTCAGACCGCATCAGCCCGGAACCATATCCCCCCGTCCAGGCAACCAGAGTGGAGGCGCCGTACTCCGGCGCCTGATTCAAGATGCGGCGGAATTCCGCGTACCCGACATTCATGAGCACGTTGGCGGGCTCCACGCAGTTGACGTAGGCGCCCAGCACCGGGCAGCGGAGTCCGGCTGCCGCAATCCAGCGGGGCGCCCTCCGCGTGAACTCATCGGGCGCCCGCCGCCAGTTGAAAAACACCTGCACCTGACGGAAACCTGCCTCCGCCGCCGCGTCCAGCACGCGCCGGGCAGCGGCCTCCTCCGGTTCAAACTGGCACATTACGCCCAGGCGCTCGGCTGGATCGGAGGCGTTCGCCGACAGCGCGGCCAGTGCCGCGCCGATCACCCTCCGCCGCGTCATCACCCGGCTCCTCGCGCTATCCCAGCTTCCAGGGCGCGCGGTAGACGGGCGTCACCAGCGCGTTGGCCGCCTCGTTGCCCACCACCCGCTCGGCTTGGGCGTCCCATGCGATGCGGCTCTTGGCGCGCAGCGCCAGGTTGCCCAAATGCGCCACCGTCGAGACATGGTGGCCGATGTCCAGGTTCTCGACGGGCGGCTTGCGCGACTTGACGCAGTCGAGGAAATTCCGGGCGTGGTTGGCGCGCATCTGTTCGCCGGCGCGCGCCGAGCGCTTCATTTCGATCATCCCGCGCTTCTTCGGTTCGGCGATCACCTCCCAGCCGTGCGAATCCACGATCAGGGTGGCTTCGCTGCCCGTGAACGCCATGCCGTGCTCGCGGCGGTCCGGTCCTAAACCGCACTGCACCTGGTGCTCCCAGATCAGGGTGTAGGAGGGAAAGTCGTACACGGTGATCTGCGTGTCGGGCGTTTCCGAGTGGTCCTGAAGCGCGTACTTGCCGCCGGAGGAAATGACGCTTTTAGGCCATTCGGGCCCCATGCCCCACAGGGCGATGTTGAGCAGGTGGACCCCCCAGTCCGTCATCAGGCCGCCGGCGTAGTCCCAGAACCAGCGGAAATTGAAATGGAAGCGGTTGGGGTTGAAGGGGCGCGCCGGCGCCGGCCCCAGCCACATGTCATAGTCGACGCCGGGCGGCACGGGCCCGTCGGGCGGATTGCCGATGTCCTTGATCCAATCCAGATACGCCCAGCAGCGCACCTGGCGCACCTTGCCGATCTTGCCGCTTTGGATCAGTTCAATGGCCTCCTGGAAGTGCTCACCGCTCCGCCACTGCGTACCCATCTGGCAGATGCGGGCGTGCTCGCGCGCGGCGTCGCGCATGGCGCGTCCCTCGGCGATGGTGGGGGCCAGTGGTTTTTCCACGTAGACGTCCTTGCCGGCTTTTACCGCCGCGATGGTGGGCAGGGCGTGCCAATGGTCCGGCGTGCAGATCAGGCATACGTCGATGTCCTGGCGATCGACAATGCGTCGGAAATCCTTCACCGTATCCGGGCGCTTCCGGCCCAGCTTGTCCAGCCGCTCGAGGGTCTTCTTGATCTGGGCGTCGTCGACGTCGCAGATGGCGGCGATCTCCGGCTCCGGGTGGGCGAGAAACGCGTTCGTGTCCCCCGCCGAGATCCCGCCACAGCCGATCAGGCCGATCCGAATGCGGTCGCTGGCCGCGGCCGGCCGCGCCCCGGCGGCCAAAGTGGAGGCGGCCAGGGACGACTGCAGGAAAGTGCGTCGGTTCATACGTACCTCTGAGCCCATACTATGGCGCAACCAACGGCACAACGCCAGCCCCGCCGCCCGGCGTCCCTGCCCCGCCCGGCGGCAAGCGGCGCCGGAAGGGGCCGTACCGTCGGTTTCGCCAGCACCAGGGCAACACTCGATCCAACTCCACGCTCTGCGCGCGCCGGGTCTCAGGTTCCTGGCGGCAGCGCGGCGCTCCGGACCGGACGCCGTTAAAACTCCACGGCCATTCCTGCCGACGGCAGCACCGGAAACAGCTTGTCGAATCCCGGCCGCGCTACTCCGGTGCGGGTGTCGAAACCGCGCAACTCGTCGAAACGGATGTTCTTTCGACCGTAGACGTTGATCACCTCGACGAAAAGCGTCACGTGCCAGCCTGCCCTGCGCACGAAGGTCTTGTTGGCCCGCAGGTCCAGCCGATGGTAGACGGGCAGCCGCACCTGGTTCCGCTCCGCCGCCAGCCGGAACGGGTCGCGCCCCTCGACAAACGCCCGCACCGGGAACCCGCTGCCGTAGATCCAGCGGCCGCTGAGGTTCACGGTCGGGCGCAGACGATAACTGAGAAACAGGTTGGCGGTGTGGCGCTGGTCGAAATCCGCGGGAAAGCGCAAGGCGGCCACGCTGTCGCGCATGCGCGTGCGGGAGAAGGCGTAGGAGAGCCAGCCGGTGAGGCCGTTGCTCGAGCGGCGCTGCACAAAAACCTGCCAGCCCCGCGAGACGCCCCGCAGGGAGTTCTCCCAAGAGGCTTGCAGATTGCCCGCGTAAACCCGCCCGGCCAGGAGGCGCGGTTCGAGCAACGGCCGGAACAGCAGATCGCGGTCCAGGCGCTGATACGCTTCCACGCGCACCCGGGTCCGTTCCCCCAGGCGTTGTTCCAGGCCAAGCTGCACCTGGTTGGCCCGCTCGGCCAGCAAGCCGGTCCTCCCGAAGCGCGAGAACAACTGCGCCGGTTCCGGATACTGCGCGTAGGTTCCCCACGCCAGGTGTGTTTGCGTGCGCGGCGTCAGGTAAGCCGAGACCGAAGCCGCCGGCGACCAAGCCGTCTGCCCGGTCGTCTCGTGGGTGTCCCAGCGTCCGCCACCGCGCAAAAGCACTTTTCCTCCGCCGAGGGAAACCTGCTGCGTCACGTGCGTCCCGGCGCGCACCCCGTGGCCGCGCCAGGCGTCCAGCCGGTTGACGAAGGGTGGCGCGGCCAGCCTCCGGTCCTGATAGCCTTCGTCGCGCACGCGCCGCAGCGTGCCGCCGAACGACAGCAGCGCCGCTTCGCGCCACTGCCAAGTGTGGGAGGCGTTGGCGATCCACTCCCCGTAGCGCCCCCCGCCGAGCGGGTTGCGTTCCCGGTTCCGGTTCTCGTAGCGTTCCCGCATCCAGGAGACCGTGTGGTTTAGCGCCAGCGACGCGGCGGGCGTCGCGCGCGAATGGAGCGAGGCCAGCGTGAACTGATAGTCGCTTTCAAAGTACGAGTTGATCCCCAGCGTGCGCTCGGCTCCCGAGCGGTCCAGGCCCGAGGCGCCGTGCGCCAGGCTGAGCGACACCTGATGGCGTGGCGTCGCGTCGAAACTGGCGCGCCCCTGCACGTCGGTGAATCCGAAGCCGATGAACGGTTCATCGCTGGAGGCCTGGATCAGGTATTGCAGGTAACTCTTGCGCGCGCTCGCCAGCCACGACCCGCGGCGCCGCGCGAAGGGACCTTCGAGGCTGACGCTGGCGTTCGACGCGCTGGCCGCGGCGCGGCCGATGAACCGCTGGCGGTTGCCGTCGCGCAGGCGCAGATCGAGCGCCGCCACCGTGCGGTCGGCAAACTCGGACGGCGGCGCTCCGGCATGCAGTACGGCGCTCTCCAGCATGTCGCTCGACAGGATGGTCAGCGAGGCGCTGGTGGGGTCCGCTTGCAGCGTGTGATAGGGCGAGTGCAGCAGTACGCCGTCCAGGTACACCCCGATGCGATGGAAACTGGCGCCCCGCAACGAAAGCTGGCTTTGAAAATCGTCGTTCGGATTCACGCCCGGCAGGCCCTGCACCGCGCGCAGCGGATCGTCGGCTAGCACGCTGGCCAGGTTGCGCAGTTCGTTGCCGGCCAGACTGAGCGCCGCCGGAGCAGACTCCTCGACGGCGAACGGTCCCGCCTGCACGTCCACCTGCGCCGTCTGCCGGAGCGTGCCGGGCACCAGCCGGATTTCCCACTCCCGTTCCAGGGGGCTCTCGAGGCGGAAGCGAAAGGGCCGGTAGCCCACGCTCGAGACCACCAGCTCCGCGCCGGGGTCCGCCTCGGGCAGACGAAAAACGCCATCCGGACCGGTCTCCGCCGCGGCGCGGGTCGCCAGATTCCTCACCAGCACCCGGCCGAGCGGTTCGCCGGTTACTGCGTCCACGACGTGCCCTGTGACCTGCGCGCCCGCGGCCGCACAGCCAACCAGCCACCACCCCAGTAGCCGTCCCATCCTCCGCAGTATAGGCGCGCATCCGCTCCGGGAGAAGGCGAAGCGCCCGTCTCCGCCGTCTTTACCAGGCTGGCCCGCCGGGCGTGTCTCCCCGGGATCGTACTCCCGCGTGACCACGAAGAAATCCTTGCGGCGGGAGCGCGCGGGCGGGAGGTTGATGTGGAAATACCAGATCTGGTTGCCGAACTGAAGCAAGCGGCGCTGCCGCCGCCACGCGCTGCGTTCCCAGCCGTTCTCGCTCGCCAGCATCAGCGAGTGAAACCGCTTGTAGCCATCAATGGCCGCGTATACGCGCGGGGTCCTGGCGCGCGCCGCCGCCGGCCTGCCTGGTCACGCCCGCCCGGACGCGCTCCCGCTCCAGGCCCAGTTCGCCGCCCCCGAAGATGCGCTCGGCGTCTGCTTCGCGGACCGGTGCGCCTGGGGTGCGCGCCGGCCGCCCTTGATCGCTGCCGCTGGCCAGGGAGCGGCCGTCGCCGCGCCCGCTCCGTCAGACGCGCATGTTTTGGATAACCGCTTTCTGCATATCGGCCTGAGCCTTGAGCAGGTTGGACATCATCTGGAACAGGTTCTGCGCGTCCTGCATCATTTTCTGGCCCTTCAACTGGTCAGCTTTGCTGTCAGACATCATGAGCTGCTCAGCCTGCTTCATCATGCCGTCGATTTTGTTGCCCGCCGCCGCGACGGAATCGCCCGGGCGCGGTGGGTCCGGCTGAGGATCGAAGCCCACCGCGCCGCCCGGGTGTTGGCCGGTCCCCACGTGCGGATCGCCCCACTGTTTGCCGGTCAGTTTGCCCAACACGTCCTGGAGCAACTGCGGCGTCGGCTGGAGCCCGGGAGGGGAATTCGCCGGAACCCCGCCTCCGGCTGAGGTCGGCGTGTTCAGCCCCTCCAGCAGCTTACCCAGCTTCTCTCCGATTTTGCCGAGCTGGTCGTTGATTCCCTGGAACTGCTCGCGCAAGCCGGTCAGCGGCGGGCGGAACGGCTGCGGGCGCGCCGGACAGCGCATCTGGGGCTTTTTCCGTTTGCGGCCAAACAGCTTGCCGAAAGCCTTCCCGATTCCCGGGAACAACTTTTCCGGGCCGCTCAGCAGGGCTCCGGCCACTTGGCCGAGACCTCCGCCCCCGGCCACTCCACTAAACACACTTCCCAACACCGAGCCAACGGGCCCGGCCAACACCTTGGCGGCAACGCCAATCAGCGGTAGCGGCATTTTGGTTTCCTCTTCCCTTGGTTCTGGATTCGTTGTCGCGGCAGCGGGAGCGGCGACGCCCGAGTTATCGGACGCTTTCGCGCCGGGTTGCGCGCTCGGATTGAATTTCGGGCGCCCGGACCGGGAGCGCCAGGCGCTGGCCCGGCCCAGGCGGGCGGACAGCTCCTCAGGCCGCGTCCTTGGTTTTCAGCGGGGGACGCACCGGCGTCACCCGGCCTTGGGTTCGCGCCGGCATAGGGATTACTTTCCCCGTCCGTCCCGCTTCGGGAATGCGCCGGTTGAAGTAATCCTGCACCGGATACAGCGCAAACGGCCGCAGTTCGCTGAATACGCGCCCCAGGCGCTGCTGAATGCGGTAGACGGCGTGAAAGAAAGGCCCCTTCTCGATCTTGAGGCGGCGGCAGCACAGCCGCCAGTCCGCGCCCAGGAGGAAGTGAAAGCGGAAGATGCGGTATTCCAACTCGTCCAGGTAACGGCGGCTCACCAGCAAGAAATCCGCGATGTAGTCCTCCACGGGACGTTCGTAAAGACGCCGTCCGTCCCTGCCTCCCGGGGAGGCGAGATTGACTTTGCTGATGGCTCGATCCTGGGTGACGCAATAAACAAACCGGCGGTAGCACGCCCGGAACACGTTGCGCAGCACGCAGCGGCACGGCTGCGGATTGTTGCGCCAGCCGCGCAGGCCCGTGCCGTGGCAGTTCTTGCACTTCTCATAGGCGAGTGCGAGGAGACTTTCAGGAGTCCATTGCATATTTAGCCTCAATTTCGCCGGGCGGTTCGGCCCGGCGCTTGTGAAAGTGAATCGTTTTCCTTAATCTAAAGGCAGCCGTGGAATTCGCAGAACAAAAAACACAAAAAAATCGCGGGACGGTTCACGCGAAACCGCGCCCTCGCTTTAAGTATGTGGAAAAATGTTAGTTGTGGGTTTCTGGCGCAGAGTCCGGCGGCTCCGTTTTGCGGGGGCGGCGGGACCCAAGCCGCGAAAGAACTCTTACCTATTTCTCACAGCAATATGCCGGATCCGCGCGGGCAGAGCCTCGCCGCCCTCATTGAACGCCTGCGCGCCGCCGCGAACGCGCGGATCCGCAGCGGGCGTTTGACCGAGCGCGGGCTGGCGCGCCTCGCCGGCTTGTCGCAGCCTCACGTCCACCTCTTCCTGCACGGCGCGCGCGGCGTCACGGTGGAAGCGGCCGACCGGCTCCTGGCGGCGCTGAACCTCCCGGCCGGGGAACTGGCCGCGGCCGGCGCGCACCTCGCCGGCGTGGCCGCGCCGCTGCTGGCAGGACCGCTCGGAGCGGGCTATCCCTTTCCCCGCCGCGTGCCCGGCGCGCCGCGCCTCGCACTTCCCATGGGAGACTGGTGCCAGGTGCGCGAGCCGGCGGCGGCGCTGGTGGCGGCTGATCCCGCCATCCGCCCCTGGCTGGACGAAGGCGACCTGGCGCTGCTCGACCTCGCCGCGGCCGCGCGCCAGCCTGGCGCGCAACCCGCGTGGTTTGCCGTCGCCGAGGGCCCCGGGGTGGTGCTTCGCCGGGTGTGGAGGGAGCCGGGCCGCGGATGGCGGACGGCGCCGCCCGCTCGCGTCCGGGAGCCCGGCCGGAATATCCTAGAGATTCTGAGCGCAAGGTTGGTTTGGATTGGCCGGAAACTGGACTCGCAAACGCCTCTCGGCGGATCGTCTGAAGAAACTCGCCCTGCGGATTGACGCCCTGGTGGAGAAAGACGACCAACTCGCCCGCCAAAAGGCGGAGGTCGCCCGACTCCGGCTGGAGGCGGCGCGCGAGCTGCTCGCCCTCTGCGCGGGCTTTGTCGCCGAGGTGAATAGCCTGTTGACCCGCACGCGCCTGGAATTGGCCCCGGAGCGGATCGCCGACGATGCTTTCGAAGAGCAGCGGCCGAACTTGATTCAGATCCACGTGCGGGGCCGCCTGCTCCAGATCGAGCTCGAGGCGCCGGAAGAATTGATTTCCACCGAGAACTTCCGCATCCCCTACGTGCTGGAAGCCGCGGTGCGCGCCTTTAACCAGGACTTACTGGATCGGAACTCGATCGAGGAACAATGCCTGTTCGCCTGCCTCGAGCGCGACCGCGTGGTCTGGCATTATTTTGACGCGCGCACCTATCAGGCGGGCCTGGTGGATCAGAATTACCTAATGTCTCTGCTGGAGAGAGTGCTTTGAGCGAATTTGAGGTGCGGGCCGCCACGGCGGCGGCTTACCTTGCTAAGCGCGGGATCCAGGTGCTGGAGGCGGAGGACCTGGGCGGGGGCGTTTCGAACAATGTGGTGAGAGTGCGGACGCCCGCGGGAGAACTGGTGCTCAAACAGGCGCTTGGCAAACTGCGGGTGGCCGACGACTGGCGCAGCGACCGGTCCCGCATCTTCCGTGAGGCCGCCGCGCTGCGCCTGCTGGCGCCGCACCTGCCGGACGGCGCCCTGCCCCGCGTCCATTTCGAGGATCGGGAGCATTTCTGTTACGCCATGGACGCGGCTCCGGCGGGCGCCGCTGCCTGGAAGGAGCATTTGCTGCGTGGCGCCGCCGACCCTGACATCGCCCGCCGCATCGGCCGGATGCAGAGTGCGATGATCCGCGTCTCCGCCGGCGGCGGCGCCTGGGAGGAGACCTTCGGCGACCAGACCGTGTTTGACCAACTGCGCCTGGACCCCTACTACCGCACGACGGCGCAGCGCCATCCAGCCTTGGCCGGCCGCTTCCTCTCCTGGATCGAAGAGACAAGGGCGCGCCGCTTCGCCCTGACGCACGGGGATTGGAGTCCGAAGAATTTCCTGGTGGCCGGGGCGGCGGTGACGGCCATCGATTTCGAAGTGATTCATTTTGGAGACCCGGCCTTCGACGCGGCGTTTCTGTTGAATCACCTTTTGCTGAAAACGTTGTACCGCCCCCAGTGGGCCGCAGCGTACGCGGCGTGCGCGCATGCCTTTTGGGAGGCGCTCAACCAGGACCTGCCTGCGAGCTTCCCCGCGCTGGAAGCGCCCACCATCCGCCACCTGGGACTCCTGCTCCTGGCGCGGGTGGACGGCAAATCGCCCGTCGAATATTTGCGCGCGCCGGAAACGCGCGACCGCGCCCGGCAATGGGCCCACGCATGGATTGCGCGTCCGCCTGCGTCCCTGGGGGAGATCTTTCCTCCGCGGCCCGCTACCACCATCCGCATGCTGGAGGCCTGGGAAGCGCTCGATTCGCGCGGCCGGCCGACGGTGGCCGTGCGGATCTCGCTCAGCGGCGGCGCGCGGGGCGAAGCCATCGTCCCGTCCGGAGCGTCCACGGGCGCGCACGAAGCCGTCGAACGGCGCGACGGCGACCCGGCGCGCTATCGCGGCAAGGGCGTCCAGTGCGCCTTGGCGGCGGTGCACCACGAACTTCGTCCGGCGCTCGAGGGACAGAACGTACTCGCGGGTGACGAACTGGATCGCCGCATGATCGCTCTGGACGGGACGCCTCACAAGGCGCGCTTGGGCGCCAACGCCATCCTTGGGGTATCCTGCGCCGCCGCCCGCGCCGCGGCCGACGCGCTCGGCATTCCCCTTTGGCAATACCTGGCCGGCGCGCGCCCCGCGTGCCTGCCCGTGCCCATGGTGAATATCCTGTCCGGCGGATGGCACGCCGCGCACAACATCGAATTCCAGGATTTTCTGGCGCTCCCGCACGGATTTTCTTCCTACGCCGAGGCCCTGCACGCGGCGGTGGCGATCCACCAGGCGACGTACGATCTGCTGCGGGAGCGAGGGTGCGTGCTTACCGGGGTGGCCGATGAGGGCGGCTGGGGGCCGCGCCTCGAATCAAACGAAGCCGCGCTCGAGATCCTCACTCTGGCCATCGAACGCGCGGGCTACGCTCCCGGGCGGCAAGTCTCCATCGCGATCGATGTGGCCAGCTCGCACTTTTACCGCGACGGACAATACCACCTGGCCACCGAGGGCCGGGTCCTGTCGCGCGAGGAGATGGTCGAGTTGTTGGAGCAGTGGACGACCCGTTACCCGGTGCTGTCGATCGAGGACGGGCTGGCCGAAGACGACTGGGAAGGCTGGCGGCTGCTGACCCGGCGGCTTGGCGGGCGGCTCCAGTTGGTCGGGGACGATTTCTTCACCACCCATCCCGAGCGCGTCGCGCGCGGCATCCGGGAGGGCGCGGCCAACGCGGTGCTCGTGAAGATGAACCAGATCGGCACGCTAACCGAAACCTTCGCCGTGATCGACGCCGCCCGCGCCGCGGGCTTCCGGGCCGTTATTTCCGCCCGGTCCGGCGAAACCGAGGACGCGTTTCTGGCGGACCTGGCGGTGGCCTCCGGCGCCGGACAAATCAAGGTTGGCTCCATCACCCGCTCCGAACGGCTGGCGAAATACAACCGCCTTCTCGACCTGGAGCGCACCGCCGGCCTGCCGTTCCCGGGCAGCGGCGTGTTCGCCGGCTTGCTCTAATCTGGCGCGCGGGGCCGCCGCGCCTTTGCTCCACGGCGTCAGGGCGCGGGCGCCCCGCGCGGCCGCGCTACTGGCTCCGCCGCTTCCGCCGCGACGCCTCGCCGCCGCCCAGCAAACCCAGGTCCAGCAAGACCGCCAGTACAACAACCACTAGGTAAAACCCTTCCACCGAGCGGTTGCTGTTGATCGCCCACGCGTACGCCAGCGTGGTCAGCGGCAGGAACAGAAACCCCAGCAGCGGCCACAGGACGGATGGATACGCCCGGCCCAGGTAGTCGCTGAACAGGAACACGAGAAACAGCACCACGCGGGGGAAAGCTAGCGCCAGGGCGCCCAGCAGACAAGGCATGCAGCACTCCTCCTGTTGTTGTACACCGTGGGGGCACGGCGAACAATTGCTTATAATGCGCGTGTCGTGACACGGGTCCTCATCACTGTGATGGCGGCGGCAGCCGCCCTGGGACAAACGCCGGATACCAAGGGGTCCCTCGATCTCGAAATCCTCGACGAGCGCGGCGGCAGGGTCATCGCCCGGGCCCAACTGCTCGATGCGTCGGCGAAGCCTCAAGCGTTCCTTGAGACCGGCCTGACCGCGGCCCACCCCCGTTTCGCCAATCTAGGCGTGATCGTGCGTGGCCAGGCCACGCTGTATCTGCCCGCAGGCCGCTGGCAGGTGGCCGTGGACCGGGGCTTGGAATACCGCCGGGTCACCCTGCCCGTGGAAATGGCGCCCGGCGCCCGCCTGAAACGGCAGGTGCGGTTGACGCGGTGGATCGACCTGGCGGCCCGGGGATGGTGGTCCGGGGACACGCACGTCCACCGCCTGCCGGACGAGATGCCGGCGTTGATGCTGGCTGCGGACCTTCACTTTGCCCCGACGCTCACCCGCTGGAACGACCGCTCTTCCCTCGATTCCTGGCCGGAGAACCCCGTTTTCACGGTGGAGCCCAACCGGGTCTACACCGTAAACAACGCCGAGGACGAGCGCCCCTGGGGCGCGGTGATGTTTCTCGGCCTCCGGCAGCCCATCCAGCTTTACCGCTTCAAGGACGAGCACCCCACGCCGGTCGAGACCTGGCGGGCGGCGCGCGCCGAGGGCGCGTTCATCGACTTCGAGAAAGTCATCTGGTGGGCCGCGCCGGTGATCGCGGCGCTGGAAAAACCCGACGCCATCGGGGTAGCCAACAATCACTTCCGTGAGGCGTCGGTGATGGACAACGAGGCCTGGGGTCGGCCGCGCAACACGGTCGCCTACCCCGGACCGGAGGGGTTCGCGCGCTACATCTTCCACTTGTACGCACTGTTTCAAAACGCCGGGTTCCGCGTGGCCGCTTCGGCCGGGTCGGCGAACGGCGTGCTGGCCAGTCCCCTCGGCTACAACCGCTCGTATGTGTTCCTGGGCCGCACGTTCTCTCCCGGCGCCTGGCTGGCCGGCCAGCAGGCCGGGCGGAATTTCGTGACCAACGGTCCCGTGCTGTTCCTGACCGTGGACGGCCGCATGCCAGGTGAGGAGCTGCCCGAAAAAGCGGCCGATTCGCTGATCCAGGTCGAGGCTCTGACTTCCGGCCGGCTGGACCGGGTGGAGATGCTGGTCGACGGCGCTCCCGTCCATACCTTTGTGCCGATGGCATCGGAAGAGAGCCGGCGGATGGTGAAACGCGCGCGCCACCGTTTGAAAGCGGGGAGCTGGGTGGCGGCCCGCGCCTTGGAGAACCTCGCGGAGAACGTCCGTTTTGCATACACCAGCCCGGTCTATGTGGGAAATACGCCGAAGCGCTCTCCCGCGGCGCTGGCCCTCATGCGCGAATGGATTGACGAATACATGTCGCGCATTGAGAAGTTGCCGGACGCTCAGCTTGCTCCCGAGCAAAAGGCCGAGTGGCTGAAGATGTGCAAGCAGGCCAGAAGTCATTACGAGTAAAACAGTCCCCTCGCGTGCGCCGTTGATTCTGGCTCCTTGTATCCCCGGCGCTCCGGCGGGCCTCCGTTGACAAGGGCCGGGACCTCTCCGAAGATAAGGATAGGATGTTGCAACTCAGTAGCAGGAAGCATGCCGCGGCGCGCTCGTTGTCGGACTTGCGGCTGGGGGAAGAGGCGGTCCTCGACCACCTGGACCTGGGCCCCGAGGAGTTGCAGCGGATGATGGAACTCGGCTTCCTTCCCGGCGCGGTGGTCGCGGCCGCGCGTGCGGCCCCCGGGGGCGATCCGCGCGTGTACCGGGTCGATGGCTCGGAGTTCGCTCTCCGCCGGGAGATGGCGTCCCGCCTGATCGTGCGGCCGCCCGACCCGGACCAAGGCCGGATATGAGCGCGCCCCGCGATTCGGCCGGCGGGGTCGGCTTGCCGGAGGCGGCCGCCGCTCCCGTCTCGCCGGCGCGGCCCCGTACCGTGGCCATCGTCGGCCCGCCGAATTGCGGGAAGTCTACCCTCTTCAATCGTCTCACCGGGTTGCGGCAGAAGGTCGCCAACTACCCGGGCGTGACCGTGGAACAGCACACCGGCGTATTCACCCTTCCCGACGGGCACGAAGTCCTGCTCATCGACCTGCCGGGCGTCTACTCGTTGTCGCCGCGCTCGGAAGACGAACAGGTGACGCACGACGTGCTGTTGGGAATCCACGCGGGTTCTCCGAAGCCCCAGGCGGTGCTGCTGATTCTGGATGCCACCAATCTGAACCGCCACCTGCTGCTCGCCGCGCCGGTCCTCTCCCTCGGCTTGCCCACCCTGGTGGTGCTCAACATGGCCGACGACCTGCGCAGCCGGGGCGGAAACGTAGACGTGAAATTGCTGGCCGCGCAACTGGGCGCGCCCGTGGTGCTGACGAGCGCCGCCAAGGGCGAGGGCCTCGAGGGAATCACGCACTTTCTGAAAGAGGCGCTGCCTCGGCGGCAGCCGATGGTGCAGTTGCCGGTGATCTCCGACATCCCGAGTTGCCGCGCCTGGGCCCGCCAAGTCGGCCAGGGGTCGGGCTACCAGGCGCCGGCGCCGTCTGACTGGACCCGCCGTCTCGACGCCCTGTTCCTCCACCCCATCGCGGGACCCGCGATTTTCGCCCTGGTCGTCACGCTGGTCTTTCAGAGCATCTTCAGCCTCGCGGCGCCCATCATGGATGGCGTGGAAGAGCTCGTCTCGGCGTCGGGCATCTGGCTCGCGGCGAATCTGCCCGACTCAATCTGGCGCTCGCTGCTGACCGACGGCGTGTGGGGCGGCGTCGGGTCGGTCGTGGTCTTCCTGCCGCAGATCCTCATCCTGTTTACCTTCCTCGGCGTACTGGAGGATTCCGGCTATCTGGCGCGGGCCGCCCTGATCGCCGACCGCACCATGGCCCGGATCGGGTTGCAGGGCAAATCCTTCATCCCCCTGCTTTCGGCGCATGCGTGCGCGGTGCCGGCGATCATGTCGACGCGCACCATTGAAAACAAGCGGGACCGGATCGCGACCATCCTGATCGCGCCTTTCATGACGTGCTCGGCACGGCTGCCCGTGTATACGTTGATTATCGCCGCCTTCATTCCGGAACGCCCGGTGCTGGGCGCATTTCTCGGCAGCCGGGCGCTATCGCTGCTTGGTCTGTACGCGCTCGGTTTCGCCGCGGCCATTTTCACCGCCAGGCTGCTGAAATCGTCCATCCTGGAGAGCACGCGCGCGCCGTTCATCCTGGAGATGCCCCCTTACCGTTGGCCGACGCTCCGCTCGATTGGGCTGCGGCTGTATGACCGGAGCAAAGTCTTCCTCCGCCGCGCGGGCACGGTGATTCTGGCTGTGGCGGTGGTCTTGTGGGTGCTGGCGCACCTGCCTCTCCAGGATGGCCGGCCTCCTGAGATTGAGAACAGCCTGGCCGGCACCATCGGCCGCACGGTGGAACCGCTGATCGAACCGCTCGGCTTCAACTGGAAGATTGGAATCGGCCTGATCACCTCGCTGGCCGCGCGTGAGGTGATCGTGGGCACGCTCGGAACCATCTACGGGATCGAAGGGGGCGACGAATCGAGCGCCGGTCTTCAGGCTGCGCTCCAGAAAGATCTTTCGTTCGGCGGCGCGGTGGCGCTGCTGATCTTCTTCGCCTTCGCGATGCAATGCATGTCCACCGTGGCCGTCGTCAGGCGGGAGACCGGCGGATGGAAATGGCCGGCGATCCAGTTCGCCTACATGACCGGCATGGCGTACGGCTGCGCGTGGATCGCGTTTCGCCTGGCAAGCTGAGGCTTTAGTTGTCCCGCGCCGTCTCCGCGGTGGACGCAAGCGCCAGCGCCGCGACTTCCGGACGGTCCGGGAGCCACTCCTGGTATCCGGGAGGATCCGGCAGGTGGACGACCACCCAACCGGACGCCTTCTTCCCCGGCGAGAGGACGTGACCGGACGTCACCGCCAACGCCACCAGGACCACGCCAGCGGCTGTTCCGGGAAACCAGTGCGCCCATCTCCGCAGCCGGCCGGTTCGCAGCCGGGACGCGGCAAGGCGCGACCTTTCCAGGAGTTCGCGACACCAGTCCCGCGCGATGACCGAGACTGGCGTGGGCGCGGACGTGGCGGGAGCCGACATCGGAGGGGGGGCTTCGCCGAACGAGCCCCGCACGCGGCCCGCCAGCCGGTCCAAGGCCAGTTGACGGTCGTGGTAGTCGGACTCATGGCTTGGACTACAGAACGAACTTCCGCGCCTGCGTTGCAGCCAGCCGATTCGCCCTTTGCATTCTAGGCACCGTACTTCAGACATCCTTTACTCCCTCTCCCACAGTACGGGTCATGTTCCTGAAAGTGCAAGAGCATCAAGTACTTGCGATACTCTTCAAAGTGCCTGAGGGGTTTCCTGGAGGTCGGTCTAGCCCGGGTGTGACCTTGGTACTGATCGTAATGGTGACAAACCTGGGGAGTTTCCCCCGCCGGCTAAGTAATCCGATCGAATGAGCGGGCCACGCAAGCGCGATATGCTCAAACTGGCCCGGTTCCCCATACCCATCCAACCTCCGGGCCCCGCATCGCGGCAGCAATCGGGCCGAGAGAACAGGACACCTCCGGGTAGCCGTCTGAGCGGGGCCTCCTCACTTTCTTCGCTGATCCCGCCTGTTTGTTCGCGCGCCGGGGGAATATCCTGAGAGCGCCATGCGTCTCTGGAACCGCCGCCGCTTTCTGGAAACCGCCACCGGCGCGTTGGCTGCGCATCTGGCGCGGGGCCAGTCGCAGCGCCCGCCGAATTTCATCCTCCTCTTCGCCGATGACCTGGGTTACGGAGATCTGGGCTGTTACGGCAGTCAAGTCAATGCCACGCCGCGCATCGACCGCATGGCGGCCGAGGGAATCCGCTTCACCCACAGCTACGTGCCGACGCCGTTCTGCGCGCCGTCGCGCGGGTCGCTGCTGACCGGGCGCTATCCCTTCCGCCATGGCGTGGTGTACAACCCCGCGCCCGACGGCGGCGTCAACGACGTGGCTCTGGCCGCCGCGGAAATCACCCTGGCCGAGCAACTCAAACCGCGGGGGTACCGCTCCGTCTGCCTCGGCAAGTGGCACCTGGGCCATACGCCGCCGCATCTGCCGCGGACCCAAGGCTTCGACGAGTATTACGGAATCCTCTATTCCAACGACCTGCGCCCCGTGCAGTTGGTGCATAACGAGCGGGTGACCGCTTATCCGGTGGCGCAGGGCAACCTGACCCGCGACTACACGGAGCGGGCGCTGGCTTTCCTGGAAAACAATCGCGCCAACCCATTCTTTCTGTACCTGCCGCACGCGATGCCCCACAAGCCGCTGGCGGCGAGCGAAGACTTCTACCGGCCGGGCGGCGCGGCGCGGGACCTGTACGCATCCGTGATGCGGGAGTTGGACTGGTCGGTCGGGCAGATTCTGGACCGGGTGGAATCGTTGGGCCTTACGCGCGACACGCTGGTGGTGTTCGTTTCGGACAACGGCGCGTGGTATGGCGGGAGCACCGGCGGTTTGCGAGGCATGAAAGGGCGGGTGTGGGAGGGCGGCATCCGCGTCCCGATGATCGCCCGGTGGCCGGGCCGCATCCCGGGCGGACGCGTCTCGCCCGCGCTCACCGGCGTGATCGACTGGTTCCCGACGTGCAGCGCCCGGGCGGGCGTCCCGCTGCCGCAAGGGCGCTTGATCGATGGCAAAGACCTCACGCCCCTGCTCACCGGGGCGGCGTCCGGCAGCCCGCACCAGGCGATCTTCGCGATGGCGGGCGCGGAGTTGCGCGCCATGCGCAGCGGCCCGTGGAAGCTGATCGCGGCTCCCCGGGGCCGGCGGACCTGGTGACCGCCGAGCCCGGCAAGCCCTGGGTGGATCCGCGCGGACCGGGCGGCGTGACCATTCTCGCGCCGTTCGAGCAGGCCCGGCCCAGCGCGCACCCCGGGGTCACCACCGGCGACCCGCCCGCCGACGTGATGCTGTTCGATCTGGAGTCCGATCCCGCCGAACAGCACAACCTCGCCGCGCGGCGCCCCGACGTCGTCGCGCGCCTCCGCCGCCAGTTCGACGAGATGGCCACGCAAGTGCCCGCGTTCCCGCCGCCGCAGCGCATCCCCAACCTGCTGCGCCTGAAGGGCGGCTCGTTCGACTATCACCAGTTGCCAGCGGCGCGGTAACATGAAGCGGCCCGCAGTTGGCATTTCGTAAAGGCCCGGGGCGACACGTTATTTTTTCGGGAACACGGGGCAAGGCGGCGGCGTTGTACCGGTTAAGATCAAGATGAGAAACCTTGCAGCCATGGCCTTTTGCACGCAATGTGGTTCCCAGCTTGCCGAACAGGCGCGCTTCTGCCCCAACTGCGGAGCCGCGGCCTCTGGCCCGGCCGCCGTGGTGGGGGCGCCCTTTGCCCGGTCCCTGGAGCCGCTGGACTATTCGGTCGAAGGGGACAATCTCCAGGTGATCCGCGTGCGGCTCAAGCCCGGCCAGGAGGTCTTCGCGGAAGCCGGCAAAATGGTATACAAGACCGCGAATGTGAGTTGGGAAACCCGGATGACCGGCCAGACTCTCGGCCAGAAAGTCCTGGGCGCCCTGAAGCGCGCTTTCTCTGGAGAATCCCTGTTCCTGACTTTTTTCCGCGCCAACAGCCCCGGCGAGGTCGGCTTCGCGGGCGACTATCCGGGCCGCGTGCAGGTCTTCGACTTGGCCCCCGGACAGAGCATCCTGGCCCAGCGGGACAGTTTCGTGGCGGCGGAAACCTCCGTGCAACTCAGCGTGGCGCTGGTCAAGAAAATCGGCGCGGGCTTGTTCGGCGGCGAGGGATTCATCCTCCAGAAGCTCACCGGTCCTGGCATTGTGTTCATCCACGGAGGCGGCGACTTCCTCAGCTTCGATCTCAAGCCTGGCGAAGCCCTGCACGTGGACACGGGCTGCATTGTGGCCTTTGACGAATCGGTGTCTTACGATATCCAGTTCGTCGGCGGGATCAAGACAGCGATCTTCGGCGGCGAGGGATTGTTCCTGGCGACCCTGACCGGCCCCGGCCGGGTCATCATCCAAAGCCTGACGCTCGAAAAATTGCGCCGGGAGCTGGTGGGCAGCGGCCGTTCGAGCGGCGACGAGCGCGGCGGGCTGCGCGCGGTGACCGGATTGCTGGGCCGGGACGGGTAGGGCGTTCCGCCCGCGGCCGAAGGGGCGAACGACAGGGGGCGGCATGGCCTCGCAGCGCATGCTCGGGTGGTGGTACCTGTGCATCGGGGCGGGTTTTATCGCGTTGGGCGCGCGCGCTCTCCTGGCGGGCTTTGAGGCCTGGACGGTGGTCCTGCGCTTCCTGATCGCGTTCGGGTTTCTGACGCTCGGGGCGCTGACCCTTGGACGCCAGCCGAATTGACCCCGCCAGCACCGCTGCGGAGCCGGCGGCCCCCACCGCTCGCTCGCACCGGCACGCGCGCCTAAGGCGTCCGCACCTTGCGCCACTGCTTGCCCGCGTGGACGAGCCATTCGCCGGAGCGGGCGGGAATCGTCAGCTCGGTGACGCGCTCGCCGTTGATCTCGACGGCCCCCGCTTTGACTTTGCGCTGCGCGTCGCTGACCGATTCGGCCAGGCCGGTCTTGGCGAGCAGTTTGTCCACCCGGATGCCGGCGGCGGTGGCGACGCCCTCGGGCAGCGCTACGGTGGGGATGTCGGCGGGCAGCTCTTTTTTGCGCACCACCCGATTGAACTCCTCGGCGGCCTGCGCGGCCGCTTCCGCAGAATGGAAGTCGGCGACAATGCGCTTGCCCAGCGCGATCTTGGCCTCCATCGGGTGCAGGGCGCCGGAGGCGACCCGGGCGCGGAGGGCGCCGATCTCCTCGAGCGTCAGGTCCGTCAGCAGTTCATAATACCGGTACATCAGCTCGTCGGAGATCTGCATCACCTTGCGGAACATCACTTCCGGCGGTTCGGTGATGCCGATGTAGTTGCCGAGCGACTTGGACATCTTGTTCACGCCGTCGATCCCCTCCAGAATCGGCACGGTGGCCACGATCTGCGGGGCCTGGCCGAAGTCGCGCTGGATCTCGCGCCCCACTAGCAGGTTGAATTTCTGGTCGGTGCCGCCGAGTTCGACGTCGGCCTCGAGCGCCACCGAATCATAAGCCTGCGCCAGAGGGTACAGCAACTCGTGCACGGAGATCGGCGTGCCTTCCCGGTAGCGCTTGGCGAAATCGTCGCGCTCGAGCAGCCGGGCCACGGTGTACTTGGACGCCAGGCGGACGAGCGCCTCGAAGGTGAGCGGCTCCAGCCACTGGCTGTTAAAACGGATTTCGGTTCTGGCCGGGTCAAGAATCTTGAAGACCTGCTGCTTGTAGGTTTCGGCGTTGCGCTCGATGTCGGCGCGGGTCATGGGCGGGCGGGTGGCGTTGCGCCCGGTGGGATCGCCGATCAGGCCGGTCATGTCGCCGATCAGGAAAATCACGGTGTGGCCGAGATCCTGGAAGTGCTTCATCTTGCGGATGAGCACCGTGTGGCCGAGGTGGAGGTCGGGCGCCGTGGGATCGAACCCGGTCTTGACCCGCAACGGGCGGCCGAGCTTCAACCGCTCGCGCAGATCTTCTTCCCGAATCATTTCGGCGAAGCCTTTGCTGAGATAACGAAGTTGTTCGTCGAGGGATAACGGCATACTCACCCGGAGGAAAAAGGGGCCGGGCGAAGCCGGCCCCGGTGACTTCAGGCGCTCCCCGGCCGCCTAGGCGGTCCGCTTGGCTTCGGCGTTTTCGCCGCCGGAGATGGCCGCCTGGGCCGCCGCCAGCCGCGCAATCGGCACGCGGTAGGGCGAGCAGGAAACATAGTCCATCCCGACGCGGTAGCAGAACTGCACGGAACTGGGTTCGCCGCCGTGCTCGCCGCAAATGCCCACCTCGAGATCGGGACGCGTCTTGCGGCCCAGCTTGACCGCCAGCTCCACGAGCTTGCCGACGCCGCCCTGGTCGATGACGGCGAACGGATCGTCCGGGAAGATCTTCTTGTCCTGGTAGTCGCGCGAGAACTTCGTATAGTCGTCGCGCGACAGCCCGAGCGTGGTCTGCGTCAGGTCGTTGGTGCCGAAGCTAAAGAACTCGGCTTCCGTAGCGACTTCGTCAGCCGTCACGGCGGCGCGCGGGATCTCGATCATGGTGCCGACGTAATACTTCAGATCGGGCATGCCCGCTTTCTCAAGCACTTGCTTGGCCACTTTGACCACGATCTCCTTTTGGTGCTGCAACTCCTTGACATTGCCCACCAGCGGGATCATGACCTCGGGAATCACGTGGACCCCCTTTTTCGCCACTTGCGCGGCGGCTTCGAAGATCGCGCGGGCCTGCATTTCCGTGATCTCGGGATAGGCGATGCCGAGACGGCAGCCGCGGTGGCCCAGCATCGGGTTGAACTCGTGCAGTTCCTCCACCCGCTTGAGCAGCAGCGGCAACTGTTTCTTGAGATCGCCCACGGCCATCTTGTACCGCGCCGCCATTTCCTTCTTGGCGGCGGCGTCGGCGTGCGGCAACTTGGCGATGTCCACCATCAACTCTTCCCGCTTGGGCAGGAATTCATGCAACGGAGGATCCAGGGTGCGGATCACCACCGGGAATCCGTCCATGGCCTTGAACAGCCCCGCGAAGTCGGACCGCTGCATCGGCAGCAGCTTGGCGAGGGCTTTGCGCCGCGACTTCTCGTCGGTGGCCAGAATCATGGCCTGCATGTGCGGGATGCGGTCCTCGGCGAAGAACATGTGCTCGGTGCGGCACAGGCCGATGCCCTCCGCGCCGAACGCGCGGGCGGCCTTGGCGTCCTTCGGAATATCGGCGTTGGCGCGCACGCCGAAGCGGCCGCGGAACTCATCCGCCCAGGACATGAACGTGGCGAACACGGGCGACTTCGGATCCGGTTCCAGCGTTCTGGCGTGCCCCAGCCAGACCTCGCCGGTCGTACCGTCAAAGGAGATCCACTCGCCTTCCTTGACCACGATCGGCTTGCCGTCCGTTTTGATAAGGCACTGGCCCTTCCGGTCCTCGACCTGCAGCGCGCTGGCGCCGACCACGCAGGGACGGCCCATGCCGCGGGCGACCACCGCCGCGTGGCTGCTCTTGCCGCCGACGGCGGTGAGAATCCCCTTGGCCACGTCCATGCCATGGATGTCGTCGGGCGTGGTCTCCTTGCGGATCAGGATCACCGGCGCGTGCGCCGACAGTTCCACCGCGCGCTCCGCGGTGAAGGCGGCTTTGCCGACGGCGGCTCCCGGCGACGCGGGAATGCCCGTCGCCACTTTCTGCAAATGCGCCAGCGACTTCTTGTCGAAGATCGGGTGCAAGAGCTGATCCAGCTGCTGCGGGTCGACGCGCAGGACGGCCTCTTGCTTGCTGATGAGCCCCTCCTGGCACATATCCACCGCAATTCTCACCGCCGCCGCGCCGGTGCGCTTGCCATTGCGCGTTTGCAGCATGAACAGCTTGCCCTGCTCAATGGTGAACTCGAAGTCCTGCATGTCGCGGTAGTGCTTCTCCAACATGGTGGTGATTTCCACGAGCTGGTTGTACACTTCCGGCATTTGTTCTTGCAGGTGGGAAATCGGCTCGGGCGTGCGGATGCCGGCCACCACGTCTTCGCCCTGCGCATTAATCAGGTATTCGCCGAACAAGACCTTTTCGCCCGTCGCCGGATCGCGGGTAAAGCCCACGCCGGTGCCGGACGTATTGTCGATGTTGCCGAACACCATCGCCTGCACGTTGGCCGCGGTGCCGATGTTGTCCGGAATCTTTTCCATTTTGCGGTAGTAGACCGCCTTCGGGTTGTTCCACGAACGGAAGACTGCGTCGCGCGACAGGGTGAGTTGCTCGTGGGGATCCTGGGGGAACGGCTGCTTGGTTTCCTTTTCAACAATCTTCTTGTACTGGGCGATAATTTTCGCCAGGTCATCCGCCGAAAGCTCGGTGTCCAATTTCACCTTGGCGGCTTTCTTCTGCGCGTCGAAGACCTGGTCGAACAGCTCCATGTCGATCCCCAGGGCGACCTCGCCGAACATCTGGATGAACCGGCGGTAGCAGTCGTAGGCGAACCGCGGATTGCCCGTCTTGGCGGCCAGGGCTTCGACCGTCTCGTCGTTCAGCCCGAGGTTGAGAATCGTGTTCATCATCCCCGGCATGGAAAACTTGGCGCCCGACCGCACGCTGAGCAGCAGCGGGTTCTTGGGGTCGCCCAGCTTGCGGCCCATTTGCTTTTCCAGCTTGGCCAGCGCCTTGGCGATCTGCGCATCCACTTCGGGAGGGACCTGGCCGCCATTTTCAAAATAGAGGTTGCAAACCTCGGTTGAGATGGTAAAACCCGGGGGAACCGGCACTCCCGAACGGGACATTTCGGCCAGGCCCGCGCCTTTGCCGCCCAGGATGTCTTTCATTTTTCCGTGGCCGTCGGCCGTGCCGCCGCCGAAGGAATATACGTATTTCTTCATCGTGTAGGCGTCTCCTAAAAATTGGTGACGATCTCGGAGAAATCCGCAATCGTGGAAAACTCCGTCAAAATACTGCGTAACAAACTCAGCCGGTTCCGGCGCACGTCCGGATCCGGCGTATTGACCAGAACTTTCGCGAAGAAAGCATCCACCCGCGGCCGCAGGGAGGCGATGGTTTCCAGCGCTGCGCGGTAGCCCAGCCCGCGCGCGGCCGCGCGCACCCGCTCGTAGTCGGCGAACAGTTCGGCTTCGGGACCGGCTTCGAGCAGGCCGGGGTCGATGGGAAGGGGCTCGGCGAACTGCGCCTGCTTCAGGATGTTCTGAATGCGCTTGAAACTGGCCGCCAGCGGCTCGAAATTCTCGGTCGGCCGCACGGCCTGCAGCGCCACCAGCCGGGCCTCCAGGTCGGGCAGGTCATCCCAGCCGGCGGCCAGGGCGGCGTTGACTTCGTCGTAGCGGAAACCGCGCACTTCGCGGAAATAGTAGCGGATGCGGTCCCGGAGGAAGTCGGCCAGCTCCGCGTTGCCTCCCGCCAGCTCCCGAACCGGCAGGGAGAGCTTACCCTCCACCAGGATGCGGACCACGCCCTGGGCGGCGCGGCGGAGAGCGAAAGGATCGCGCGACCCGGTGGGCGCCAGGCCGATCGCGAAGCACCCGCGCAGCGTATCCACCTTGTCGGCGAGCGCGACCACCTGCCCGGCGCGGGTCGCCGGGATCGCGTCCTCCATGCTCAACGGCCGGTAATGCTCATAAATGGCCTGCGCGACCTCCTCGGGCTCGCCCTGCGCCCTCGCGTAAAGGCCGCCGATCACGCCCTGCAACTCGGTGAACTCCTTCACCAGTTCCGTGGTCAGGTCGCACTTGCAGAGTTCGGCCGCCCGGACCGCGTGGGAGTCGCCGCCCAGTGCGCGCGCCAGCTCCATCAGCCGCCCGGTCTTTTCCAGGTACGAACCCAGCTTGGCTTGAAAAGTAACGTGGCCCAGGTCGGGCAGGCGCGCGGCCAGCGGTTTCTTCTGGTCGGTCTCCCAGAAAAAACGGGCGTCATTGAACCGGGCGCGCAACACGCGTTCATTGCCCCGCTTGACGAGCCCTTCGGGATCGGCGGCCGCGTTCATCACCGCCACGAAGTGCGGCGCCAGGCCGCCGTCGCGCTCCACGGCGAAGTATTTCTGATGGTGCTTCATCACGGTGACGAGCACTTCGCGTGGCAAAGTAAGGTACGCCGGATCGAAGTCGCCGCGGATCGCCGTGGGACACTCGGTGAGGTAGACGAGGGTCTCCAGCAGGCCGGGATCGACCACCGCGCCGAGCGCTTCGGCTTCCGCCCGGATCTTGGCGCGGCGTTCGCCGGCCGGCAGGCACACGGCGTTCGCGCGCAGGACGGCTTCGTAGCTGGCGCAGGTGACTTCCAGATCCGGGCGGCCCAGCCGCCGGTGCCCCTGCGTGCGGTTGCCACTGCGCACGCCGCCCACCTCGAAAGGAACCACCTCGTCGCCCAGCAGCGCCAGCAGCCACCGAATCGGGCGGATAAAGCGCGGCCCGTTCTTGCCGGTCCACACCATCGTTTTCGGGAAGGAGATGCGTAGAATCAAACCCGGCAGCGCTTCGGCCAGGATCGCGCGCGCCGGGCGGCCCGGCGTTTTTTTCCGGTAGCCCCAATACGCGCCTTTCGGGGTCTGCTGCACCGTCAGCGCCGCGGCGGCCACCCCCTGCTTCCGGGCGAAACCCTCCACGGCCGCCGGGGGGGCGGCTTGCGGGGGCCCCAGCACAAGTTCTTCGGCGTCCGCCTGCCGCTCCGGCAGACCCGCGGCCCGCAGCACCAAGCGCCGCGGCGTGGCGTCGACGCCTACGTTCTCCCCCGCCAGCCCCTGGCGCTCCAGCAATTCCAGGAACAAGGACCGCAGATGCTCCAGCGCCCCGGGAATCATCCAGTCCGGGATCTCTTCGGTTCCGATTTCAAGCAGAAACGGGAGACTCATAAGGCGGCCGCCGCCTCCTGTTGATGCATCCAGGCTTGCGCCAGCCCCAGCGCCAGTTTCCGCACCCGGCCGATCACGCCTACCCGCTCGGTGACGCTGATGGCCCCCCGCGCATCCAGCGTGTTGAACAGATGCGAACATTTCAGCACGTGGTCGTAGGCCGGCAACAGCGGGTAGCGACGCTTTGCGGCGGCGGCGGTCTCCGGCGCCCGTGGATACCGGTCGATCAGCCGCTGGGCCTCGCGCTCGTGAATCTCAAACAGCTGCCACAGCGTGGGAACATCGGCCAGTTCAAAGTTGTAGACCGAATACTGCAACTCGTCCAGGTAGCGCACGGCGGCGTAGCGCACGCCCGGCGTCCATTCGATGTCGTAGACGCTGTCGCGAACCTGGAGAAACGCGGCCAGGCGCTCGAGTCCGTAGGTCAGCTCGGCGGGAATCAGCTCTAGGTCGATGCCGCCGCACTGCTGGAAGTAGGTGAACTGGGTGATCTCGAGTCCGTCCAGCATCACCTGCCAGCCCACGCCCCAGGCCCCCAGCGTCGGCGACTCCCAGTTGTCCTCCTCGAACTTGAGGTCGTGCTTGCGCAAGTCAATGCCGATGGCTTCCAGGCTGCCCAGGTATTGCTCGATCACATCGGCGGGCGACGGTTTCAGGATCACCTGCAACTGCTGGTGCTTGTATAGCCGGTTGGGGTTATCGCCGTAGCGGCCGTCGGCGGGCCGGCGGCTGGGCTGCACGTAGGCGACCCGATACGGTTCCGGTCCCAGCACGCGCAGGAAAGTCTCGGGGGCCATCGTGCCGGCGCCCACTTCGAGGTCGTACGGCTCCTGAATCACACAGCCGCGATCCGACCAGTATTGTTTCAGCTTGAAGATCAGCTCCTGATACGAGGTCATGGCGGGTTCAACATTGCTCCAGCAGGGGTGCGGTCACCAGTTTGCGCTCGATGGCGTTCTCGATGCGCTGGACCAGGAAGCGGCGCAGGTCGGACGCGGTGTCCCGGTTCCACACGGGGGGCGGGATTTCGTGCACGGGCCGCTTCAACATGTCGCGCGCCATCTCCCGGGATGCGGCGGCCAGTTCCCACGCGCCGCCGGGCCGGCAGGGAGAGCACGACAGACCCTCGTCAAACCGCGTGAACCAGGCGCGCTCGGGACGCTCGGGATCGTCCAGCCAGACGCCGCAGCGGTGGCATACGTCCAGCGCCGGCAGCAGTCCGGCCAGACGCACCGCCCAGAGGCTGAAGTACAACGTGCCGCGCCACCAGCCCGCCGCGCCCGCGCTGCCGAAGTGATCGAGCACCGCCGCCAGCAGCCGGAAAAATTTCTCATTGGGCTCGGCGGCGGGCAGCAGTTGTTCGGCGACTTCGGCGACATAATCGAGCGCGACGCTGGCCGCGTACTCCGTCAGCAGTCCGAATTGCGATCGGATCAACTCGCAGGAATCGAGATTGACCAACTCCCGGGCTTCCCTTTGCAGGTAGAACATGCGCACCTGCGAGAGCCGTTCGAGACCGGAACCGAAGCGGCTTTTGGGACGTCTGGCGCGTTTGGCCACGCCCCGGAGTTTCCCTTGATCCCGGGTAAGGAAGCTGACGATCAGATCCGATTCCTGAAACGGATAGGTCCGCAGAACAAAGGCCTCGCTAACGCGAGCCGGCATACGTCACAGCGACTCTTTAGGGTAGCACAAGCCCTGTGCAGAAGCCCTGATGCCGGAATCTCCGGCTGGCGTGCGCTATGCTGGCCAGGGCGGGCGGGAAAACGCGTGCGCCCAAATCCTTTTTTAAAGGCGGCCTGCATTTTCCATGTTCCGCATCGGCGTAGCCGGGTTTCTGCACGAATCCAACACCTTCCTTTCCATTCCGACGTCCTATGAAGCTTTTGCGTCCACCAGCCTGACGCGCGGCGCGGCGCTGCTCGAGCGGTGGCAGGGCGCGCGCCACGAACTCGGCGGCATGCTCGAAGGGGCGCGGGAACAGGGCTGGACCATCGCCCCCCTGCTGGCCACCTTCGCGGTGCCGAGCGGCGCGATCGAGGCGGGGGCCTTCGCGCGGATTGCCCGCGAGTTGCTGGCGGAACTGGAAGCCGCCCTGCCCTTGGATGGATTGCTGCTGGCGCTGCACGGCGCCACCGTTTCCGAGCAACACCCGGATGCGGACGGCGAGATCCTTCGCCGCCTGCGCGCGCGCCTGGGTCCGGACTTTCCCATCGTCACCACTTTCGACTTGCACGCCAATCTCAGCGAGCAGATGGCCCGCCACGCGACCGCGCTCATCGGGTACCGGTCCAACCCGCATCTGGATCAGTACGAGCGCGGGCTGGATGCGGCCGCCCTGCTGGCGAAAATCCTGGCCGGCCAAGCGCGTCCGGTCCAGGCGCTGGAAACGCCGCCGATGGTGATCGAGATCGCCCGGCAGCACACCGCGCAACCGCCGGCTGCGGGGCTCTATCAGGATTTGGCGGAAGCGCTGCGCTGGCCGGGAATCCTCTCGGCGAGCGTCGCCATGGGGTTCCCTTACGCGGATGTGGCCGAGATGGGCGCTTCGTTTCTCGCGGTGGCCGATCAGGACCCAGGGTTGGCCCGCCGCGCCGCGCGGTGGATGGCGGAGCGCGCCTGGGAGCGGAGACACGAGTTTGTGGCCACGCTGCCGTCGGTGGCAGAGGCGGTCCGGTACGCCGGCAAGGCCGAGCGCACTCCGGTCGCCCTGATGGACATCGGCGATAACGTTGGGGGTGGCAGCGCGGGCGATTCCACGCATTTGCTTGCGGAGATTCTGCGGCAGGGGGTTCCCAACGCGCTCGTCATCCTGTACGATCCGGCGGCCGTGCAGTCCTGTCTGGCCGCCGGCGTTCGTCAGACGGTGGACCTGGAAGTGGGCGGGAAAACGGACCTCCTGCACGGTTCTCCGATCCGCATCCGGGGCCGCGTCCGGACGCTCTCCGACGGCTTTTTCGTGGAAACCCAGGTCCGCCATGGGGGTTGGACGCAGAACGATCAGGGAATCACCGCGGTGGTCGAGACCGCCGAAGGTCACTCGGTGGTGCTGACCAGCCGCCGGATGGCCCCGATGAGCCTGGAGCAGGTGCTCAGCCTCGGCATCAAGCCGGAGCGCAAACGCGTGCTCGTGGTGAAAGGGGTGGTAGCGCCGCGCGCCGCTTACGAACCCGTGGCCGCCGAGATTCTGCTGGTGGATTCCCCGGGCGCGACCGCCAACAGCCCGCGGCACTTCCCCTACGCGCGCCGCCGCAAGCCGCTGTTCCCGCTGGAGCCGGAGGCGGCCTACCTGCTAGTTGGCTCCTAACCCGCTGTTTTCAAGGAAATTACACAACTCTTACAATTCGCCGGCCCAGCCCCTGTTACCTTAAAAGTCGAGTCCTTTTCATCCACTCATGAGCCAGACAGTCTCCATCAGTAAAAAAAGAGCCATTAACTGGGTCACTTCGATCGCGCTGATCGTGTTTCACGCGGGCGCGGTGGCCGCCCTTTTCATGCCGACGTTTTCCGCGGTGGTGGTCGCCGCCCTCCTGTACTGGAGCACCCTTAGCTTCGGCATCGGGATGGGATACCATCGGCTGCTGACGCATCGCGGCTACAAGGTGCCGCGGTGGATCGAGTACACGCTCGCGGTGTTTGGCACGTTGACGCTGGAAGGCGGACCGATCTTCTGGGTGGCCGTGCATCGCATTCATCACCAGAAATCCGACCAGCCGGGCGACCCGCACTCCCCGCGGGACGGCGCGGCGTGGGCGCACGTCGGCTGGATCATTCTGGGGGAAAGCCAGCACTGCAACACCGAGCAGATGGCCCGCTACGCGCCGGACCTGGCTCGCGATCCGTTCTACCGGTGGCTGAACACCTACCACTACTTGCCGTTGGTGGCGCTCGGCGGCATCCTGTTCGCGATCGGCGGTCTGCCTTGGCTGCTGTGGGGCATCTTCCTGCGCGTGACGTTGGGCCTGCACGCGACGTGGCTGGTCAACTCCGCCACGCACATGTGGGGCCGTAAGCGGTTTGCTACGCGGGACGATTCGCGGAACAACTGGTGGGTGGCGCTGTTGAGCTTCGGCGAGGGTTGGCACAACAACCATCACGCCTATCCGGTTTCCGCCCGCCACGGACTGGCTTGGTACGAACTGGACATCACGTGGTGGACCATCCGCCTGCTCGAAAAGCTCGGGCTCGCCACCAGCGTCAAGTCGGTTTCGGTGGAAGGCGATTCGCCGGCCAAGGCCAAAGCAGCCTGAATTCCGCTGCCTGCGCCGGCTGCGACACGAGGCCGTATCCGCGCCGCCGGATCGCCGGTGAATTCCGGCCTTGATTGGCTAGCACCAGGCATCCCGTCGCCGGTCTTTCGCACGCCCGGGCGCTTCCGGGAGGCGCCGAAGCGTGACTGTGGCGGACCAGGGCGGTCGAGCCGGTAAGCACCCCGCACCCAACCCCGTTCGCCCAGCAAGTACACACTCGGACGGGACCAGAAAGAGGGATTGATACCCCGAGCGTGATACAGTGACAGTTTCACGCCCACTTCTTATGAAACTGGTTACTTTTCAAAGGCCGGACTCCGCCCCGGAGCCCGGCATGGTGCTGGAGCAGTCGCTGCTGAGTCTGCGGGACGCCGGCTTCGGCGACTTGCTATCGGTGATCGCCGGGGGAGAGGAAGCGCTCGCGCGCGTCCGGCAGTATGCCGACGAGGCGCCCCCGGCGGCGCGCCTCGATCTGGCGGCGGTGCGCCTGCTGGCTCCGATCCCGCGGCCTCCCAAGATCATCTGTGTCGGATTGAACTGGGCCGACCACGCCCGCGAGTCCAACATGGACATTCCGGAGGTGCCCACGATTTTCACCAAGTTTCCCACCTCCGTGATCGGACCCGGCGCGAGCATCGTGCTGCCGCGCTCGTCCACCAAGCCCGACTACGAAGCCGAGTTCGCCTTCGTGATTGGCCAGGGCGGGCGGTACATCCCGGCTTTCCGCTGGCGGGAGCACGTCTTCGGTTATACGATCCTGAACGACGTCAGCGCGCGCGACTATCAGCTTGCCACGTCGCAATGGACGATGGGCAAGAGCTTCGACACATTTTGCCCGATGGGTCCCTATCTGGTGACCGCCGACGAGGCGCCCGATCCGCACGACCTCGACATCCGGCTCAGCATCCATGGCGAGGTTTTGCAGGAATCGAACACCCGTCACCTGATCTTCCGCGTGCCGGACCTGATCTCTTACCTTTCGAGCGTGTTTACGCTGGAGCCCGGCGATGTGGTTTCCACCGGTACGCCGGCGGGCGTCGGCATGGCGCGGAAGCCGCCCCGCTTTCTGAAGCCGGGCGACGAGGTGGTGATCACCATCGAACGGCTCGGCGAGCTCCGCAACCCGGTGGTGGCCGAAACCGTGCTGTGAAGGCTTCGGCCCGGCCTGCAACGTCGATATAATAAGGCCGAACGCCATACAACGCTCCCAGTGGAGGAATTCATGAGCCAGCCTTGGAAGACCGATCAGTGGTTCACCAGTCCGTGGAATCACGCCCCGGAAGTGCAGTCCCAGTTACATTTCCCCGAAAAGATTCGTATTCATGACGTGACGCTGCGCGACGGCGAGCAGCAGACCGGCATCGTTTTTCGCCGGCAGGAAAAAGTCACCATCGCCAAGAAACTCGCCGAAGCCGGCGTGCACCGCATCGAGGCGGGGATGCCCGCGGTATCCGCCGAAGACGAAGCGGCCATTAAGGATATTGTTGCGCTCGGCCTGCCGTGCGAAATCTTTTCCTTTGCGCGCTGCATGCCGCAGGACGTGAAGCTGGCCAAGGATTGCGGGGTGCACGGGATCATCACCGAGATCCCGTCCAGCGAGCACATCATCCGGAATGCTTACGGCAAGACGATGGACTGGGCGATCAAGTCCTCGATCGAGACCACGCTGGCGGCCAAGGAGGCCGGCCTCTACACCGTGTTCTTTACGATCGACAGCACGCGTGCGGAAATCGAGCGGCTGCTGGACCTGTTTGAGAAAGTGGCCACCGAAGGCCACATGGACGCGCTGACGCTGGCCGATTCGTTTGGCGGATGCACGCCGCAGGGCGTCGCGATGGTCATCGGAAAGCTGCGCGCGCGGTTTCCGCAGCCTATCGAGATCCACTGCCACGAGGACTTCGGGCTGGGCGTCGCCAACACGATTGCGGCGCTGGCCCATGGCGCTTCCGTGGCGCATGTCACGGTCACCGGCACCGGCGAACGCGCCGGCAACGTGCCGCTCGAGGACACGGTGATGGCGCTGCGCTGCCTGTACAACAAGGACATCGGCATCAAGACTGAGGTGTTCTACGAACTCTCCAAGCTGGTGCAACAGCTTTCCGGCTTCTCGGTGCCGCCCAACCGCCCGATCGTCGGCGACTGGCTGTACCGGATTGAGTCCGGCATCGTCAGCATGTTCCACCGCCGCTGCCGCGTCGTCGAACCGCTCGAATACATTCCGTTCCACCCGAGCATGGTCGGACGGCCGGGAGTCGACATCGCCCTGGGCAAAGGCAGCGGCCTGGCCAACATCGAGGAGCATCTCGAGCGCCGGCAGAAGACCGCGAGCGCCGACCAGGCGAACGAGATTCTGGCCCGGGTAAAGCAGTTCTCGATCGAGAACAAGCGCCTGCTCACCGACGCCGAGTTCGACGAGATCATGAACGCGGTGCTCGAGGGCGCCACGGTCGCCAAAGCTTAACCGCCTGTGTCGAGCCATCGCCGGCCCGCAGCCCGTGCCGGGAGCGGTAGCGCGCGGGTCGCGCGCGGGCCGGTGGTTTCCGCCCGCGCGCGCCTGTTTGTCTCATCAGGAAAACAACTATGTTCCGGACCCTCAACGAACTTGTAGACGCCGCCCGCCGCTCGGCTCCGGCGCAGATCGCAGTGGCCGCCGGGCACGACCCGGACGCCATCGAAGCGCTGAAACAGGCTCGCGACATCGGCCTGGCCGATGCCACCTTCTTCGGCAACGCGGCCAAAATCCGCGCCTTGGCCGAGCAGGCTGGTCTGTCTCTGGCCGATCACCAGGTGGTGGACGAGCCTGATGAATCCCAGGCGGCGCGCAAGGCCATCGCCCTGATTCGCGACGGCAAGGCCAGTCTCCTCATGAAGGGCAAGATCGGCACCGCGTCGCTGATCCGTTCCGTGCTCGACAAGGAGGCCGGACTGCGCACCGGCGGTCTGCTCAGCCAGGTGATTGTGTTCCAGGTCCCCGGCTTTGACCGCCTGATGCTGATGACGGACGCCGCCATCAACATCGCCCCCACCCTTGCCCAGAAAGCCGACATCTGCCGCAACGCGATTCAGGTGGCGCACGCCATCGGCATCGAACATCCCAATGTCGCCCTCCTGTGCGGCCTCGAGTTCGTCAATCCCGATATGCCCGCCACGCTCGACGCCGCCTGTCTGACCATGATGAACCGGCGGGGACAGATCACCGGCGCCTACCTGGAAGGCCCCATCGCCCTCGACGTACCGCTGAGCCGGTTCGCCGCCGACCGGAAAGGCATCGAAGGGCCGCTGGTCGCCAACACGGATATTTTCATCGCCCCCGACATTGAGGCGGGGAACATTCTTTATCGCGCCATCCTCTACTTCGCCAACGGCGAGTCTGGAGGAGTCGTGCTGGGCGCCAAGGTGCCGCTGATCCTACTGTCGCGCGCGGAAACACCCGAGACGAAGATCCGCTCCATCGCCATCGCCAAACTGGTGGCGGCGCGAGCGGGGCGATAGCGTCCGGCCGCCGCGCCAGGGCCTGTTATTTCACTTGCATGCCTTCCACATGCTTCATCAGGTTGTAGATGCGCATCTGTACATAGCCTTCGCTGCCGGATTCCAGGCTGCGGAAGATGGGGCCCCACATCGGCATCTCCGACGAGCCGTGCGCCGCCAGCGGAGACGATACTTTCAAAACGTTCTGGAACTTCAACTCGGGGAACTTTCCCCCATGGTTCCTGGACAGCACGGTGAGATCCGTCGGTGGCGTTTTCATGGCCGCCGCTGCCGGTCCGTTGCCCTTCCCGTCCATGCCGTGACAGGTAGCGCAATAGACCTTGTACATTTCCGCGCCGGAATCCTTCGCCGTGGGCTTCACCGGTACGCGCTTGACGTTTTGCGCCTCCGCGTTGATCCCGGTGACGATCACCGTGAGCGCGAGGCACAGGACTGCGGTCAAAACGGGTAGTATGAATGCTCTGTATTTCCGTATCATGCGCGTAATCTCCTGATCGACGTCAACCGCAAACACGTGCAAGGGGAAGGCCAGACCCTCGCGCCAGGCTTGGTCAATAATCAACAATCGTTTACGGGCGAGTTTCCGGGGATGCCGCGGAGGGGACTGGGTTATCTGCCCCAGTCCTGGGTTTCCAACCAGATACAATACGGGCGGGCGGAAAGATCCTCAGGCGGAATCCCGAGCGCTTCACGTTCTCGAAGCCAGCCTCTTTCATCAGCGATGCCAGCGTGGGCGTCCAGCCGATTTCCAGCAGGTGCGCGTCGCCCCCCGGCTTGAGCACGCGAAAGATCTCCTCGATCGCTCTGCGCCGGTGCGATCGCGAGGGGAAGAGATAGAACACCAGGCTGCACAGCACGCGGTCGAAGCGGTTGGCCTCGAAGGGCATCTCCCGCATGTCCGCGTCGTGCACCGCCACGCGCTCCTCGACGCCCTCCAGGCGGGCGTTTTGCCGCGTAGCCTCCGCCCAGTTGTCGGTAAGGTCCTCCGAGCGCCAGACGTCGATGCCGTGCGCGACACCCGTGGTCAATCTCTTGGCGGCGGCGATGAGCAGAAGCCCGCGTCCGCACCCGGCATCCAGCACTTGTTCATCACCGCGCCAGGCGAGCGACTCGATCAAGCGGTCGCGCTCCTTGAGCTTGCCCGAGAAACTGCTCGCCGCCAGCAGCGCCGCCTGGACGAGCGCAAACGCTCCGCCCAATTGCAGTGAAGCCACGGGCGCCTGGAGAAAAAACAGATCGTCAGGCACCCGCACCGCGAAGCCGAGCAGCAGCGCTAGGCCTCCGCCCCACGACAGCGTCCGGACCACGCCGGGCGAATCCAGGCCGTAGTCGGGCTGGCCCGTTTCCGTGCTGTCGGAGGGCAGGTCCAGGACGGGAGGGTGTTCTTGCGGCTGCACGTCAAGGAATATATCGGCGGGTAGGACCAAGCGCTGTAGAGTACCAGCGCGAAGAATTCCCCCGGGGAGGGAAGTACGCGCCACCTGCCCGGAGCCGCCACCGGCCGGGAGTAGCCAAAAACCGCCAACGCCAGCGCGCGGGCGTCGTCGGCTTATGGCTGCAAGCGGACAACCGCCAGCGTCCGCTCGTTGCGGACGTAGTACAGGCCGTTGGCCAGCGCCGGAAACGCGCGGACCGTCCCAGGGAGCACCTGAGCCCGCGCCGCAGGACGGAACGCCTCCGGCGTCGCGGGCGCGAGGACCAGTTCGCCGTTCTCCCGCTGAATCAGCAGAACCTTGCCGGCCAGCAGCAGGCTGCCGGCGCGAAACTGCTCCACGGACCACTTCACTTTGCCCGTGGCGGCCTCCACGCAGCGTAAACTCGGACCCATCTCTTGCCGTCCATGGAAACCGTACAAGTGCCCGTCGTGGTGCACGGCCGTGGCGTAGTGATTCGACATCGCCTCGTCGCTCGCCCACAACTGCGCCGGGTCGCCCGCGGGCGGAATCCGGAGCAAAGTCGCGCCGACCCCATAACTGGCCGACAGGAACAGGCGGTCGCCCAAGACCAAAGGCAAGGCTGCATTCACCGAGGCGTGCGAGCGGGAACGCCAGCGGAACTGGAACTCCACCCGGCCGCTCACCGGGTCCAGGCTCGTGAGTCCGCTGCGGGTGAAACAGAAAAGCCGGCGTCGGTCATGCACCGTCGCGGCCACCGGCGATGCGTAACCGGCTTCATCCGACGTCGCCCGCCACCGCGTTTGGCCGGAGGCAGCGTCAAAGGCCACCACGCCCGCGTCCGGTCCGCCCACATGCAGGATGACCGCGGACCCTTCGGCCAGCGGCGACGCAGCCGCTCCGAAGAATCCCTTCGGCGGGCGGAACACCTCCCTGGTATCGACGCTCCACAGTTTGCGCCCCGTCGCCAGATCCAGCGCGTGCAGCATGCCCTCAGCGCCATGGGTAAAGACGCGTCCGCCCTGCACGGTAGGAGCGGCCCTTGGGCCTTCATCAAAGCCGAAGTCGTCACGGTACTGGGTGGGGTAGTCAAACGACCATCGCGGCTTGCCTGTGGCGGCGTCGAGCGCCTGCACGATCTCGCGCCCGCCGCGGCGATGGAAGAGAATCAATTTCCCCTCCGCCACCACCGGTTGCGCGAAGCCCTCGCCAACATCCATCTTCCAGACGGGTCGCGCTTCGATGCGCACCTTGGCGGGGAGTGCTTCTCCGGCGACCCCGGAGCGACCGGGACCCAGCAGTTGGGGCCAATCGGCCGCCAGCAGCGGCACGCTCAGCCAGATTGCGAACCATCCCTTCATGAACTAGAGAGATGCTCTACCGGCTCAGGCGGGTGCGGAAGCGTTCTCGTTGCGGGACTCGCCGGCCTCCACCGGCGGGTTGAAGTACAGGATGCGGCCGCAGGTCTCGCAGCAGAGGACATCCTTATCGGCCTTGAGGTCCTGAAAGAACTGGATGCGGAGGGCGATGCGGCAGGCCGAGCAACGGCCTTCCACGACCTCGGCCACCGCCACGCCGCCGCGCGTCCGCCGCAGCGATTCGTAGCGTTGCAGCAGGCGGGGCTGGATGGCGGCGACCAGTTCCCGCCGCTTGGCGCTGATTTCCTCCAGCGCCCGCTTGTCCGCCTCCGTCCGCCGCCGCGCCTCCGCCTTCTCCTTCTCCACCTCCGCCCTTTCCAACTTCAGCGACTCCTCGGCGGCCTTCACGTTCTTTTCGAGCGGTTCGGATTCGGCCATCAAATCCAGGATCCGGTCTTCCGTCTTCTGGATCTCGGCTTCGCAATAGCCGATCTCGTTCTGGAAGGCGCGGTACTGTTCGTTGGTCTTGGCCTGCATCATCTGTTCGCGCAGCTTGGCGATCTTCTGCTGAAACACCTGAACATCGCCATCCAGTTTCCTGCGTTCCTTCAGGTTCGCGGCCAGGGCGGCCTGGTCGGCCGCGAGTTTGCGCTGGTGCGCCTCCAGCCTGCGCTCGATCTGCGCGATGTGTTTGGGGAGCGCGGCGATTTCCTTCTCAAGCTGCGCGGCGCGAGTGTCGAGATCCTGCAGCTCAATGGCGCGCGCGACGTCGGCGAGCATCAGGCCTGAGTGTAACATGCGCCGCGCAGCGGCGAGTTCCGGCGCCAGCCGCTAATCTTCGTCGGGAGGCGGGAGCGTCGCGGCGAGCTCGAGCGCCTTGTCGTCGAACGTGTAATCAGGCTTGATTTTGCGGGGGCGGCGAAGATACCACTTGTAGGTTTCCTTCAGGCCCTGGTCGAACGGCGTCGGCTGGAATCCCAGGATGCGGCGGGCCTTGTTGACCACCATGGTGATGGCGGGCATGTCGAAGTACTCGCCGAAATAGAAGGGCGGGGTCATGGGATTGCCGCCCAGCTCGAGCAGTTTTTCGCGGGGCGCCCGGACGATCTCGGCCTTCTTGCCCGCCGCCGCCGCCAGCGCCTGGACCACCTCAAGCTGGGTGAGCGGCTTCTCGTTGGCGACATTGAACGCCTCGCCCACCGCCCCGGGTTCGGTCAGCGCACGGACCATGGCCGCCACCAGGTCTTTCACATACACAAACTGCATCAGCCGGTGACCGTCGCCGGGCAGAATGATGGGCCGGCGGTCGCGCAGGCGATCCCAAAAAAACGCCTCGCGATAGAAGGGATTTTCGGGGCCGTAGATATAAGGCGGCCGAAAGGTGACCACCGGAAAACCCGTACGCGCGTGCAGGCGGAACAGCATCCGTTCCGTCATCGCCTTGTTGCGCACGTAGGGATCGGAGGCGTCGTCCGGGGCCAGCGCGTCGCCCTCGTGGTGATTCAAGCCGTCGCCGTAAGCCGCCACGCTGGACATGAACAAATACCGGGAGAGGCGGTCTCCGCAAGCGCGGACGGTGGCTTCCACCTGCGCCGCGGTGGTGCCGCGCTCCCAGTCGTACACGTTGTCATAGACCGCATCGAAGTTCCTGAAGCGCAGAGCTTCCTGCACCGCCTCGCCGTCGTTACGGTCCGCCTGAATGTTTTCCACGCGGCGGCCGAAATCGTGCTTCGGCCGCCGGTGCATCACGGCGACTTCGTGGCCGGCCTTGAGCAGTTCGGCGACGAGCGCGCGGCCGATGAAAAGCGTGCCGCCGATAACGAGAACCTTAATCGTAATACTCCAGGCCCAGGTGTGTGATCAGATCTTCGCCGCGCATCCAGCGCAAGGTGTTCTTGAGCTTCATCAACTGGATGAAAATATCATGTTCCGGATACAGACCGGGAGCCGTCATGGGCGCCTTGAAGTAGAAAGACAGCCACTCCTGCACGCCGCGCATGCCGGCCCGCTGCGCCAGGTCAAGGAACAGGACCAGATCCAGCACCAGCGGCGCGGCCAGAATCGAGTCGCGGCACAGGAAGTCGATCTTGATCTGCATCGGGTAGCCCAGCCACCCGAAGATATCGATGTTGTCCCAGCCCTCTTTGGCGTCGCCCCGCGGGGGATAGTAGTTGATCCGGACCTTGTGGTAAACGTCCTTGTACAACTCGGGATAGAGGTCCGGCTGGAGGATCTGCTCGAGCGCCGAGAGCTTGGTTTCTTCCTTGGACTTGAAGGAGCCCGGATCGTCCAGCACTTCTCCGTCCCGGTTACCCAGAATGTTGGTGGAAAACCAGCCATGCACGCCCAACATGCGGGATTTCAGACCCGGCGCCACCAAGGTCTTCATAAAGGTCTGGCCGGTTTTGAAATCCTTGCCCGCGATCGGGATGTTGCGGTCGCGCGCCAACTCGATCAGCGCGGGGGCGTCCACCGTCAGATGCGGCGCGCCGTTGGCGTAAGGGACGCCCATCTTCAGGGCCGCGTAAGCGTAAATCTGGCTGGGCGAGATATCGGGATCGCTCTTGGCGAGACCAGCCTCAAAATCCTTGAGCGTTTGGTGGACGGCGGACGCCGTGTGGTAGACCTCCGTCGAACCGCACCAGATCATCACCGTGCGGCTGACGCCGTTGGCGCTTTGGAACGCACGAATATCCTCCATTAGCGCCTCGGCTTTGTCCATCTTCGAGCCGCCTTCTTTCACGTGCGGGCCATGGAGGCGGCGGACATAGTCCTGATCGAAGACCGCCTTCATGGGGCGCAGGGCGGCCAGCGGTTCTTTCACCTGTTCCAGCAGCGAAGCGTCCAGCACGCCGGCGTGGCGGGCCGCCTCCAGCATGTTCTCTTCGAAGATGTCCCACCCGCCGAACACCAGTTGGTCGAGGGAGGCGAGCGGCACGAAATCTCTAATCTTGGGACTGCGGCCTTCGGTTCGTTTGCCGAGCCGGATGGTGGCCATCTGGGTCAGCGAGCCGATGGGAAGAGCGATGCCGCGCTTGACGGCCTCCACCCCCGCGATGAACGTGGTCGTGACGGCGCCCATTCCCGGGATGAGGACGCCAAGTTTGCCGTCCGCCGGCGCAAGCGTCACATTATCTTTACTTTGCGACAAAAAAGGATTCTCCTTGGGAGAGCCTGTACGGAGAAGTCCGACAAGCCATACTGATCAGATTTGTTATCATATCAGCTTCATGCAGGAGCGCGCGACTGCCCTGTTGACCGCGCTGGTGGTTGACGACGAAGCGCTGGCGCGAGATGAGCTTGTCTATCTGCTCAGGGATTTTCCGCAAGTTGAGGTGATGGCCACGGCGGCCAACGGGCTGGAAGCGGTCGACCTGGTATTGAAACTGGATCCCGACATCGTCTTTCTGGACGTGCAGATGCCGGGGCTGGACGGGGTTGGCGTGGTGCACCGCTTGCGCGATCGCGACCTCGACCTGCCATATTTTGTCTTTGTCACCGCCTTCGACCAGTACGCCGTGGAGGCGTTCCGGCTGGAGGCGATGGACTACCTGCTCAAGCCCGTCGAGAAGGATCGCCTGGCGGAAACGATCGAACGTGCCCGGCGGTTCACCCACGAGCGGGCCAAAGAAACGCTCCCCGCCGAGCCGCCGGCGCGCCCCGTCGCGCCGCGCACCAAGCTCCTGGTGCGGAAAGACAATCGCAGCTACATCGTCGATAGCGACGACCTGGTGTACGCCACCATCGACAGCGGACAGATCACGCTGGTGACCACCACGATTGAAGGGTTGTCGAACTTCAAGACGATTGAAGAATTGCAGGCGGCGCTCAACCGGGACACGTTCTGGCGGGTGCACCGCTCGTACCTGGTGAACATCAACCGGATCAAAGAACTGGTGCCCTGGTTCCGTTCAAGTTTTCAGATCCGGATGGACGACAAGCGCCAGACCGAGATCCCCGTCAGCCGGGTGCAGACGAAACGGCTCAGGGAACTGCTGCACCTGTAGCCGGGCGTCCTTTCCGTCGGTCTGCTTCTCCTTGTTCAGCGGCGCGGGACCACCCACGTAGTCTTGCCATGGGTCGCTTCCGCGAACCCGCGCCCGGCGGCGGGAAATAGCAGCGAGAGTTCGCCTGCCGAGATCCGCAAGCGTCCGGGTTCCCGGTGGACGGCGAGGTCTGCCGCCGGCGCCTGGCCCCCGCGATAAGGCCGCAGGACGGTGAGCGTCGTAGCCCGCGCCGCCGGTTGCCGCGATGCCGCCTCCACGTGCCACTGCGGCGGGATGCCCGGGCTGTTGATCGACTTCAGGTAACGGTGATCGGGCTCCGGCGTGTAGCCGGTCCACTGCCGGAATTGCAGCGGCTGTTCCGCGACGTAATCGACCACCACCCCCGCTTCCGGGCGCTGCAATACGAGCCGCTGCGCGGCCTGGTCGGCCGAGAACTCCACTTGCCCGTGCAACATCCACTGAAACGTCGCCGGCGCGGGCGCCTCCAGTTCGTCCACCAGGATGATCAGGCCGGGCTTGACGAACAGGACATGCCGCAGGGCGCGGGTCAGCTGGCCCTCGTAAGCGGGCGCCGCGTCGCCTTCCACGTAGTCGAAACCAGGGGCGAACTGCCACCGCACAATCCGTCCGCCCACATCGGCGGAGCGGACCTTCTGGCCCTCCCCATTGACTAGCACCGCGTTCTGCGCCCGCGTGCTCCACACCCAGTCTTTGTGAAACGGCGTGCCGTACAGGTCGCGGTAGACGTTGTTCACCAGCAACGGGACGCCATAGCCGTTCAGGGTGAACGAATTGTGCGGCTCATGCCCGTGGCTGACGCGTCCCCTGGGGCTGCTCTTGAAACGCACCTGCACGTTGTCGGCGGAGCGCAGCAGGGTCGTATTCAAAATCGCGACGCCGGTACCTTGAAACACCTTGGAGGGAGGCAGTTCGGACGGCGGCTGTGCCGAGACGGGAGCGTCGGTGCTCCACAGGAAACCGAGCACCGGTTCCTCGGATGCGTCGGGAATGCGCCACTGGTCCAGCCACCAGGCCAAGGGGCCGCTGCGCATCCGCCGCGCGTAGAAGTGCAGGAAAGACCAGCCGGAGGAGGGCGGGCGGAACGCCAGGTCGCCCAGTCCCAGATCCGGCGATGCTGGCGGCGCGGAGTACAACACGTAATCGCCGAAGTGGCGGAAGAACGGTTTGCGGAACGGGTCGATGCCCAGGGGATTTTTCGCCAGGTCCATCCACCACGCCGCCTTTGACAAATAGCCGCCGAAATACGCGAGACCCTCGTGCCAGCCGCCGTCGTCGTCGGACCAGACCGGATAGGCGGCGAAGAACTTGGTGACGGCGTAATCGAGGAAGCGCTCCGCCTCGGGCGTTTCGCCCAAGGTCGCCACCGCGTTCTCCGCCAGCTTGTGCCAGGTTCGGTTGCCATGGCTGGAATACGGCTGGTTCAAGTGGCCGGCGCCTTCGCGGACCTCGCGGCCGACCCAGGCGTCCCGGGCGCGTCGCAGCAGAACCGCCCGCACCGTCTCGCGTTCGGCGGGCGAGAGCGCGGCCTACGCCCAGTCGTAGCCCCGCGCCAGGCGGTGGAGCAGCGGCTTGGCGGCTTCGCAGTTCAACTCGAAACCGGTCGCGCCGCCCGGATCCCAGGCGGCGAGGCGGAGCAGGTTGCGCGCTGCTCCTTGGCCGTACTTCGATTCCTCCGTCATCAGAAAGACAAAGGCCAAAATCTCGACCTCGTTCGCCGCGCGAATGGTTTGCCGGCGGTTCGACCACCAGTACTGGTTGGTCGCCGGATCGTATGGCGAGGCCTTGACTGCCGGTTCGGGCGTGGGGGCGGGGGCCAGCAGTTCGTCGGCGCGCTGCCGCAGTTTCGGCCATTCCTGGCTGCCTGCCCCGGCGGCATGCGCGCGAAGCCGCGGCAGATCCTGCCGGCGGAAGAACAGGCGGGGATGCCCGGCGCCAATGCGCGCGCGCAATTCTTCGATGGTTGGCTGGGGAAAGACCGTGGCGCCGGGCGGAACGAGGAACGAGCGGGTTCGGCTCCAGGGCGAGGGATCCGCCCCGGCGCGTTGAATCCGGTACCGCCAGAACCACCGGCCCGTCCCCAGCGCGGCGCGATGCGTGTACGCGGGCCAAGGCAGATCGGACGCGGTTGCCGGCGCGCGGAAGTCCGGATCTCTGGCCCACTGCACGGTGTAGGAAGCGGCGTCCGGCTCGTGCGTCCAGGTCAGCGACGGGGGATCCAGCGGCACGGTGGAACCATCTCCGGGCCGGTAGCCCCACTCGTCCGCCAGCGGAGTCCGGTCTGGCAACGCCGCCAGCAGGAACGGCCAGGCGAAGGTCATGCTGGCCGCACGATACCACAGCGCGCGCGGGGAAACGCAGGGCTGGCCAGGCGCCGCTCGGCGCCGCGCTACGCCACGGGCAGCAGGTTCAGCCCCGGGAAAAACCGCCGGACTTCTTCCCCTGGTTGGTCGGTGAAGTTGGGCGCCGGCGGCCGTCGATAGCGCCGCGCCACCCCGAACACCTCGAGCGTGGCGCGCCAGAACGCGTGCGACCAGCGGCGGAAGAACGGAAGGTCGTAGCGTCAGACGACCGCTTGCGCTTCCTGGAGATCGTCGCGCTCGACCACCCTCCAGAAACGCATCGCAACCTCCGGGGCGAACGTCGCAAAGGCCCTGGAGTACGCCTGCATGCCGTGCGCGCGGTAAGTCAGGAACCTGGCTTTGGCGCCGCCGGCAAAAATGTTCCACCGTTCGCCGAACTGCTGATCAATGGACGTGGTGTAGTCGACCGTGCACTCTTCCTTGATCGCGGCCAGCGAGGGAATGGCCGCCAGTTCCGCATAGGCCTCCACCGGAGGCTAGCCGTGCAACACCAGGGGTGGACGCGTGGAGCGCGCGACCTGCCGGAAGTGCTCCCCCCAGGCAGCGGCCGGGATGCCGGCAGGCGGGAGGATTGGGACGGCGGCCGCCCGCCAGCCACCAAGGGCTTGTCAGCAGCGCGCGCCGGGTCAGGGTGGCGGTTCCGGCATTAAATCCGGCCTTGCGGGGGGCGGTCTGGCAGAATCCAGTCCGCGATCTCCTCGAAACGGTCGATGCGCAGGTCGGGAGGGTCGGCCAGCAGCGTTTCCGGTTGAAAGCCGTAGGTGACGCCGCAGGAACGGACGCCCGCGTTGCGAGCGGTCTGGATATCGACCGCGCTGTCTCCCACCATCAGGGTGCGACCCGGAGTCGAGGCGAGTTCTTCCATAAGCGAGAGGATGCCGCGCGGGTGCGGTTTCTTTTCCGGGAAACTGTCGCCGCCATAAACGCGGGCGAAGTGGTCGGCGACGCCCAATCCCTCCAGGATGATGCGGCTGATGCGGAGCGGTTTGTTGGTGAGGACGGCGAGGCCCAAGTTCGCCTCACGCAGGCGGTCCAGCGTTTCGCGGACGCCGGGGTACAGTTGCGTGTGGTCGAGAGGGTGCTCGCGATAGTAGCGCAGGAAAAAATCGAGCGCGGTCTGCACCTGCGCTTCGCTGGCTTGCGCGCCCAACGCCCGGCGGATCAGCACCGGCGCGCCATTGCCCACGTAAGAATAGACTCGGTCATGTTCGAGCGGGGGAAGCCCCATGAAGGCGCGGGTCGCGTTGACCGCGTGCGCCAGGTCCAGCCGCGAGTCGATCAGCGTTCCGTCCAGGTCGAAGATCAGCAGTCGCATGGTTCAGGCGGCCGAAACCTTGCGCGGGCGTCTCACGGCGCGCCCGGGCTTTTTTCGAAACGACGCGGCCTCCAGTTGGTACTCCACCAGTTTCTTCTGCAACGTGTTGCGGTGGATGCCGAGCCGTTTGCTGGCCGCGGATTGATTGCCCCGCGTCTTTTCGAGCGTGCGGGTAATCAAGGTGCGTTCCAGGATCTCGATCGCTTCCTGCAAGAAGAACCCGTTCCCGACGAGGTGATCAGCGAGCCGGTCAAAAGCCTGATGTAGTTCCAACTGAATTACTCCCGCGCGCGCCGGGCTTCAAAGGCTGGGAGGGCAGGACCGCCGCTGGTGCGATCGCCGGAGTTCCGCCCAGCGGCGGACTGGCGAGCGAAAGCAGGCAATTCCCTATGCATGCGGTCCAAACCTTCTCTCAGGGCCGGGTGGCGGCGCGTTCCCATAGCTGATGAATCTGTTTGTAACGAAGCCGGACCTCGTCTTTGAATTCCCGGGGAGCGAGTCCGGCGGCCAGGCGCGCCGCGTCCAGGACGTAGGGCGCGGTCCGCGATTGCACGATGGATTCCGGCGGCGCTCCGGAGCGCGCGCCGGGCGCGAAAGCGAGCAGGGCCAGCACGAGCGCAACCGCCACCAACAGGCCCCGGCTAAGACCGAACAACCCCCCCAGCAGCCGGTCTATCCACGACAGACCAGTTTGCTTCAACAGGCGGCGCACGACCCAGCCAAGCAACGACCCCAGCAGTTGGATGCCGAGAAACACGATGAGGAAGCCGCAGAAATTCGCTACGGCCGGCGTGCTGACGAAGGGCAACAAAAAACTTCCGGCCATTCCGTAGAACCAGACGCCCGCCACGATGCCGAACACCGTGGCCGCCAGACCGATCAGTTCGCGGGAAAATCCCCGCCACAGGCTCATCACGACGGAACCGCCGACGATCAGCAGCAGGGCGATATCCAGCCAGTTGAGGTCGTTCCACGTCATGGCGGGTTCGTGTTACGCGCCCAGTTCGCGGCCGGTCAGGCGGCGGAAGGCGTCCCGGTATTTTTCCGCCGTCCGGGCCGTCACCTCGTCCGGCAGGGGCGGGGCGGGCGGGGTCTTATCCCAAGCCAGCGTTTCCAGGTAATCCCGGACGTACTGTTTGTCGAACGACTCCTGGGGCCGGCCGGGCTCATAGCGGTCCGCCGGCCAAAAGCGCGAGGAATCGGGCGTCAGCACCTCGTCGGCCAACACCAATTGTTCGCCAATAAAACCGAACTCGAACTTGGTGTCGGCCAGCAGGATGCCTCGCTCGGCCGCGTAGGCGGCGGCTTTGGCGTAAATCGCCAGCGTCAGGTCACGCAAGCGGGTGGCCACCTGGGCGCCCACCAGCGTTTGCATGGCGCCAAACGAAATATTTTCGTCGTGCCCGGTCTGGGCCTTGGTCGCGGGCGTAAAAATCGGTTCGGGCAGCCGGTCGCTTTCGCGTAGCCCGGCGGGCAGCGCAATGCCGCAGACCGAGCCGGTGGCGCGGTATTCCTTCCAGCCGGAACCCGCCAGGTAGCCGCGGGCCACGCACTCGACATCCACCATGCGCGCGCGCCGCACCAGCATGGAACGCCCTTCGAGGAGCGAGGCGTGCGGCTGAAACTCCGCGGGAAAGCGGGAGACATCCGCGGTTACGAAGTGCGTGGCGGTCAGGTCTCGCAGGAAGTCGAACCAGAACACGGAAAGCTGCGTCAGCACGCGGCCCTTGTCCGGAATCCCGGTGGGCAGAATGCAATCGAAAGCGGAGAGCCGGTCGGTGGCGACAATCACCAGATCATCGCCGGCGGCGTACACGTCGCGGACCTTGCCGCGCGAGTGCAGCCGAAGGCCGCCGAGTTCGGTGGTCAAGACCACGGTGGAAGAGGGGGAGTTCACGGGAACCATCTTGTCCGGTGGGGGAGGCTCCTAGGAATGATACCCGAAAACGCGATTCAGAGACAGACCCGAATGGCCCGGCGCTCGATCTCCTCGCCCAGCCGGTCCAGGACTTCGCGGGAAAGCCTCTGCTGGATGCGCTCGAACAGTTCGTTTTCTTCGCGCCGGATGTGCCGGCGCAATAACGCGGTGAATTCGCCGAGCGCATCCGCGTCCGGCGCGGCGGCCAGCCGTTTGACCAGGGTTTCCATTTGCCGGTGCTCGGCGATCAGTTCAGCGATCAACGGATCCGGACCCAGCAGGCGTTCCACCCCGGCGAACAGGACCTGTTCCTCGATTTCGAAGTGGTTGATGAGCTCGATTTCGTAGCGGTCGGCGGCGCGGCGCGCCAGCCGCGCGACGTTGGCCGGAGACGGGTCTTTTGCCAGCGAGCGGTCCGTCAGTACGCACAGGGCCAGGCCGTTGTGATGCTGGTGAGAAAGCGGAATCAGACTGGGGTCGCGCCGCATGGCTTGCTCTATTGTACGCGCTCCGCCGCCGCTTTCCGGCTTCGCGGCCCATCCATCATCGACCTCTAACCGATTTCTCATAGCTTTGTAAACGGACATGGGTTAGATAAAGTTATGCCCAGTCCGCAGCCCTTCCTGGAGCTGGTCTCTCAGCGGGTGTTTACCGACCGGAAGCTGCCGGGCAGTCTCCCGGAGCGCCTCATGTCGCTCGACAAGCTGCGCGAGCTGTATCAGAAGGCCAAGGAGCAAGGTGACGGCTCCATCCACGACCGGTTGCTGGAAACGCTGGGTGTGACCTATGAAGTAAGCGAGGAAGACCGCGCGCGGGTCCCGCGGGAGGGTGCGGCGGTGCTGGTGGCCAATCACCCGTTCGGCATTCTGGAAGGACCGATTCTCGGGTCCCTGCTGCCGCGCATGCGTCCAGATGTCAAGGTCATGACCAACTTCCTGCTGGCGGCGATGCCGGAGTTGCGTGAGTTTTGCATCTTCGTCGATCCGTTCGGCGGGCCCGAGGCGGTGCAGGCCAACCGCCGGGGGTTGAAGGAAGCGCTGGAGTGGCTGCGCGGGGGGCACCTGTTGGTCATTTTTCCCGCGGGAGAAGTTTCGCATTTTTCGCCCCGCGCGGGGGCCATCATCGACCCGGAATGGAACCCGATGGTGGCGCGGCTGATCGCCCGGACGGGCGCGCCCGCCGTGCCGCTCTATTTCGAGGGAACCAACAGCCTCGGCTTTCAGTTGCTCGGCTTGATCCATCCGCGGCTCCGGACGGTTTCGCTGGCGACCGAGCTGATGAACAAACGCGGCAGCCACGTCACGCTCCGGGTGGGAAGGGTGATCCCGCCGGAGTTTCTGGCCGCGTTTGGCGGCGAGCGGGAGATGACCGACTATCTGCGCTGGCGGACCTACCTGCTCGGCCAGCGGGGACAGCAACCGCGGCGGACCATTCCGATCCCGGCGCCGGCCTTCGCGGTGCGCCGCTTCAAACCCGCCGACGAGCTCGAGCCGTTGGCTAAGCCAGTCCCCGGGGTGGTGCTCGAGGCGGAGATCAGCGTCCTTCCTTCCGGCGCGCTGCTGGAAGAGAGCCGCGAACTGGCGGTGTATGCCGCGCACGCGGAGGAGATTCCCAACGTGCTGCGGGAAATCGGCCGGTTGCGCGAGTGGACATTTCGCACCGCCGGCGAAGGAACCGGCCGGGCGCTGGACTTGGACCCGTTCGACCGCGACTACCGCCACTTGTTCCTGTGGAACCGGAACACCCGGGAGATCGCCGGCGCGTATCGTCTGGCCAGCACTGACGAGGTGATGCCGCGGCGGGGGATCCAGGGACTGTATTCCCGTACGCTGTTCCATTACGACGAGCGGCTGCTCAACCGGATCGGACCGGCTCTCGAGTTAGGCCGCTCGTTCGTTCGTCCCGAATACCAGCGCCAGTTCGCCCCTTTGCTGCTCCTGTGGAAAGGCATCGGCCGCTACCTGTCCCGCAACCCGGGCACGCCCGTGCTGTTCGGGGCGGTCAGCATCAGCGCCGACTATAGCGAGGCGTCCCGCCAGTTGCTGGTGCGCTATTTTGAGGCGCAGGAGCCGCCGGACGGGTTGGCCGGGCTGGTGAAACCTCGCCGCCCCTACCGGCCGCGGCGCCGCCGGGGATGGGAGGCCGAGTCCTTCGCCTACCTCGCCAAAGACCTCGACGAGTTGGCCGCGCCCATCGCCGACCTGGAAGAAGATGGCAAGGGTGTCCCGATCCTGGTGAAGCAGTACGTGAAGCTGGGCGGGCGCATCCTCGCCTTCAGCGTGGACCCGGAATTCGGCAACTGTTTGGACGGGTTGATCCTGGTGGATCTGCGCCGCACCGACCGCGTCGTGCTGGACCGCTATATGACCAAAGAAGGCGCGGAGCGATTCCTCGCCCATCACCGCAAAGCCAGCGCGGCGTAAGGTTGCGCGCACCCTTGGCGAACGGTCAGGACTGGGCGTCGCGGCCCATTTTGTTGATCTCGTTCATGTACACGCGCCGACCTTCGTCCATGGCGAGGTTGGAGAGGATGACCGCGGACGAGTCCGCCAAGCCAACCTCCAGGTCCGCGAGCGGGCGCCGACCGGTCTTCACGCAGTTCAGGAAGTCTTCCAGTTCGACGTCCACCGGATTGCGGTCCTCTTCCGGAACCATGATGCCCTTCGAGTAAAGCCAGCGGCGGGCGTATTTCAGTTCCTTGCTGAGGAAGGAATCCTTGTCGGTGACCTGATCGGAATCCAGCAGGACCGGGAAACCTTTGCTTCCTTTCCCGGTGCTGGCAAGGCTGGCGCCGGCCAGCGCAGCCGCTTCCTTCTTGTCCTTGGCCGGCGCGGCGGGCTCGGGTTTCTTCGGCTCCAGGTACCACATTCCAATCGCCGGTTCTTTGTCCGTGCCGACAGTAATCTCGATCGTGGCGCGGGTGCCCATGATCTTCTCGCCGAACTCCGTCCGCTGGCCGCCGAAGAAGGGCAGGTGCTGATTGGTGCTGATGGAACTGTAGAACAGTTTGCGGCCCTTAGGGTAGCTGAAGATCAGCGCGATGTTGTCGTACACGTCGCGCCCGTCGTTGACGAAGTCCAGTCCGCCCACTCCCGTCACAAACTCGGGGTGGGAGCCGAACATCCAATCGGCGACATCAATCTGGTGGGAGGCCAGTTCCGCGGTGAGCCCGCCGGAGTACTCGCGGAAGAGACGCCAGTTGGCGATCCGTTGCCGCGCGGGGTCGTCCACCTTTTTCATGGTCCATCCCCCATTGCGGTGCCATTGGGCCTGCACATGGGTGACGTCGCCCAGCAAGCCTTTGTCGATCATCTGCTTGGCCGTCTGATAGAACTTGCTGTACCGCCGCTGGAGCCCGGTTTGCAGCACCTGCCGCGGCCGCTCGTTGGCCAGCTTGCGCAGCGCGTGGACCTCCTCGGCCTTGAACACCAGGCTCTTTTCGCAGAAAACGTGCTTGCCCGCCAGCAGCGCGTCCCGGGTTACCGGGAAGTGGGCGAACAGCGGCGTAGCAATCAGGACGCAATCGACGTCCTTCTGCGCCAGCAACTCGCGGTAATCCTTGTAGATTTTCGGCTTCGTGCCGGCGATCTCGGCGCCCTTCAATGCGTTGGGCTCGTAAATATCGCAGACGGCGACGCACCGGCCCAGATCGGCGTCTTTCATATGCTGGAGCAGGTACTGGCCGCGCCCGCCGGTGCCGATGAAGCCATATTGGACCCGTTCGTTCGCGGCGTGCACGGTGCGGATTGCGGGCGCACCCTCCAGCAACGGCGCCACCGCCGCCACGGCGGCAACCGTCCCCGCCGTCTTCACAAAGTCGCGGCGGTTCACATCGTCATTCCCGGCGCTCGTCGCCAGGGCAATCGTCTCGGCCTCGGCCATCTCAGGCTCCTTTTGGAGGTCTCACTCAAATTGTATCAAGGCCTTGCTGCCGGCGCGGCTCGCACGGCAACTCGGGCGGGCCGCGGCGGGCAGGCGGAGCAGGGGTGTTTCCGCCGCACGGAGATTGCCTGGCGGCGGCGCCGCTGATACATTAGGCCTGACCATGACCCGGCGATGGCTGCTCTTCGTCCCGTTCGCCTTGCGCGCCCAACTCCACCCGGATCCGCAGGTGGCGCGCCAACTCGAACGCTTTCAGGATCACCGCTTCGGCCTGTTCCTGCATTGGGGCCCCTACAGCCAGCTTGGCTGCATCGAGTCCTGGCCTCTGGTCTGGGCGGACCGCAAGTGGTCCAACCCCGCCATCCAAACGCGCGAGGAAATGATCGCGTTTCGCGAGAAGTACTTCGCCCTGCCCAGGACGTTCAACCCCACCGCGTTTCAGCCGCGCGACTGGGCCCTGGCCGCCAGGCGCGCCGGAATGCGCTACGTCGTGTTCACCACCAAGCACCACGACGGATTCGCCATGTTCGATACGCGGCTGTCGGACTACCGGATCACTTCCCCCGATGTGCCCTTCCATAAACATCCGCGCGCCAACATCGCCAAGGCCGTATTCGACGCGTTCCGCGCGGAAGGGTTTGGCATCGGCGTGTATTTCTCGAAATCCGATTGGCGGACGCCGTACTACTGGAAGCCGGGCGTTTTCGCCGAAGACCGCAATCCGAATTACGACCCGCAGGCCGAACCCGAACGGTGGGCGAAATTCGTCGAGTTTGTCCATGGGCAAATCGAGGAGTTGCTGACCGGCTACGGCAAGGTGGATATTCTTTGGCTGGACGGCGGGCAGGTCCGGCCGCCGAAGCAGGACATCCACATGGAGAGACTCGTGGCTATGGCGAGGCGACGCCAACCGGGTCTGATAGTGGTCAACCGGGCCAGCCAAGGCCTGTTCGAGGACTACCGGACGCCGGAGCAGGAAGTCCCGGAGCAGCCGATCCTCGATCACGTCTGGGAAAGCTGCCTGACCATGGGGACGCAATGGTCGTTCAAGCCGGACGATACATACAAATCCGCGCGGGAAATCATTCACCTGCTGGCGAAGATCGTCTCGCGCGGCGGAAATCTGCTGTTGAACATCGGGCCTCAACCCGACGGGCGCTTGCCGGCCGAGGCAGTGAGCCGCCTGGAGGAAGTGGGGCGCTGGATGGCGGTGCACGGGGAAGCGATTCACGGGACGCGGCCCGTGGCGCCTTATGCCGCCGGCGACGTCGTGTTCACGGCGAAGAACCGCGCCCGGTACGCGATCTATCTGGCCAGAACCGACCAAACCCGCCTGCCGGAGCGGGTCCCGCTGCCGGGTGTCACACCGGTACGGGCGGCGGTCCTGTTGGGAACGGGGCGCGTGGCCGTGGAGCGGGAGGACGGGCCGGCGGTTCTGCGCATCCCCCCTTCGGTTGCCACGGCCCGCGCCGGGGAACCTGCGTGGGTGTTCCGCCTGCCCCGGTGAGCACCCAGCTCCTCCCCATGCGCTACGATGCGCCAAGTTAGACACGGAGATTGCTTCAGAGATTGCTTCATGGCTTCCCGGATTCTTCAACGATTGTTTTGCACTATGCTCCTCTCTGCTCCAGCCTGCATGACACCGGATCCCAAACCCCCCGTCACCGCGGCCGAACCGGTGGAAGAGATTGTTCATGGCGTCACCATCACGGATCCCTACCGGTGGCTGGAGGACCAGCAGAGCCCCCGCACCCGGGAGTGGATCGAGGCCCAGAATCAGTACACTTCCGCCGTGCTGGGCCGCGTGGGCGGGTTGGAGAAACTCAAACAGCGCCTCGGAGAACTACTGCGCATCGATTCGGTCAGCGGCGCTTATCCGGCCGGCGGACGCGTGTTTTCTATGAAGCGCCCGGCGGGGGTTCAGCTTTTCGCGATCTATTTGCGGCGCGGCGCGGACCAACCCGAGGAACTCCTGGTCGATCCTGCTCCCCTCAGCGCCGACCAAACCACCAGCGTCTCCCTGGAGGACATTTCCGATGACGGAAAGCTGATCCTGTACGGCGTGCGCAAAGGCGGTGAGGACGAGATCGAACTGGTCTGGCTGGACGTCGACGCAAAACGGGAGTTGCGGCGCCTGCCGCGCGCCCGCTACCTGGGCTATGCGATCGAACCGGACCGGCGCGGCGCGTATTACGGCGTGATGCGGCCGGAGGGACCGCGTATCTATCATCACCGGTTGGACCGGGGCGGAGACGATCCGCTGGTATTTGGCGCGGGCATCGGTCCGGAAAGTTGGATCACCCCTTCGGTGTCGGCGGACGGCCGATGGCTGCTGTGCGAAGTGACGTTCGGATGGGACCGCTCCGACCTCTATTTGTTGGACCCGGCGCGCCCGGGCAAGTCTGTGCATCTGACCCGGGGCGTCCAGGCGAATTTCGCGGCGCGGCCCGCAGGACGCCAGGTGTTGGTGCACACCAACTGGAAAGCGCCGCGCGGGCGGGTCATGATGTTCTCCTGGGAACGGCCGGAGTTGTCCGCCTGGCGCGAACTCGTGCCCGAAGGTCCTCACGCCATTCAGGAGATCGGCGCAGGCGGCGGACGTGTATTCGTCCACGCCATGGAGGACGCCAAATCGAGCCTGCGGGTGTACGAGGCCAACGGCGCGCGCCTGGAGGATGTTCCTTTCCCCACGCCGGGCACGGTGACCATGATCGGCGGGCGCTGGGAAGAACCGGACGTGTACATCGGCTTCACGTCCTTCCAGGCGCCTCACGCCATGTACCGCTATCGGGAAGGCCGGGTGGAAGTCTTCCACGCGCCGGGCCTCGACCTCGACACCAGCGGAATGGAGATGCGTCAGGAGTGGTATGCCTCCAAAGACGGCACGCGCATCCCCATGTTCCTTTTGCATCGGAAGGACCTGCCCCGCGACGGCAACCAGCCTGTGTTGCTGACCGGCTACGGCGGCTTCAACCAGAACATGACGCCGCAATTCTCCGCCCTGGTGCGCGTCTGGGTGGAGCACGGGGGAGTCTATGCGCTGCCGAACCTCCGCGGCGGCGGCGAATTCGGCGAGGAGTGGCACCAGGCCGGCATGCGCGAGCGCAAACAGAACGTCTTCGACGATTTCCTGGCCGCCGCCGAATGGCTCATCGCCAACCGGTACACTTCGCCCGCGCGCCTGGCCATCCGCGGCGGCAGCAATGGCGGCTTGCTGGTGGGCGCCGCGCTGACGCAACGCCCCGAGTTATTTCGCGCCGTCGTGTGCGCCGTTCCTCTGCTCGACATGGTGCGCTACCACCACTTCCTCCTCGCGCGCCTGTGGGTGCCCGAGTATGGCTCGGCGGAAAACGAAGCCGAATTCCGCTCCTTGCACGCCTATTCGCCCTACCACCGGGTCCGAAAAGGCGTCCGGTACCCCGCCGTCTTGCTGCTGACCGGCGATGCTGACACCCGGGTCGATCCCTTGCACGCCCGCAAGATGACCGCGCTGCTGCAAGCCTCCACGGCCAGCGATCTGCCCGTGCTGCTCCGCTACGACACCAAGTTCGGCCACACCAAGTCGCTGCCGGTGAGCAAGGTAATTGAGGATACCGCCACGGAACTGCAATTCTTGATGTGGCAACTGGGAATGCGGCCGCAGTAGGACAGGAGCCGCGTCGCCCGCGTAGGGGTGCGTCCCGGTACACCCTGCCCGCCTCCCTCTTGCTTGGCAGACGGGCCATGTGGCGCTGCTCTCCGCTCGGCGCGCGCGGCTGCCAGCCGGGGGAAGAATCTGGACATGCGAAGAGCAAGTCGGAGACTTACCCGACTGCGGCGTCCGCTCCCGGTCGCGGCTCTTCGGCGCGGTGGTTCAGGCAAGCTTTCTCCCGGGCGCAGGGCAATCAATGGCGACGGCGGACCAGGTCTTTCTGTTGCAGCGTCAACGCCAGATACTCTTCGGTTTCCTGCTCGGAGAACCGCTCGGGCGCGAACGCACTCACCTCGATATGCGGGCGGCCGTCCGCCACGAATTCGGCCAGCAGCAGCCCTGACGCCGGATTGTAGGCGAAGCCGCCGGAATGGAACGCCACGCCGACATACAGGCCGGGAATCGCCCGGACTGGACCCAGCACCGGTTCGCCGTCCTTGGCGAACGTGAGCAGGCCGACGCGCTCCTCGGCGAACTCCACCTGCCGCAACACGGGCGCATACGGCTCGAACAACGCGCGGATCTGCTCCCGCAGACCCGGCCAGGCTTCGAGTTCGTCCAGGTGAAAGGCGGGCGAGGTCACCCGATGCTCTTCCCGTTCGGCGGTTTCGATGCCGAGCAGCATCCGTCCGCCCGCCGCCGGGCGCAGGTAGCCGCTGAGAGGATTCGCATTTACGGCGGGTGCGGGCAGCGGTTCCGGCAGCGGCGCGGTGACGTAGCGCTGGTGCACCACCGCCTTCACCGGTAACCTCATCCCGATCTGGCCGAGCGCCAGGTTCGTCCAGGCGTAGAGCGTGGAAATCACCGCATCCGCGCCCAGTTCCCCTTCCGCGGTCCGGACGCCGCGCAGCGCCCCGCCCTCCATCCGGAAACCCGTTACGGGCGTGCGCTCGCGGAGCTCGACGCCCAACTCCCGGCAACGCGCCGCCAGCGCCGGCAGATATTCGTCCGGCTCGCTGTAGCCGCCCAAGGGGTCGTAGAGCCCGGTGAACTCCTCGCGCGGGTGCAAGTGCGGCCAGCGGCGGCGCATTTGTGCGGCGTCCAGAATCTCGTACGGCGCCCCGAGCCGGTCATACATTGGCAGCAGCCGTTTCCGCTCCTCCCATCCCGGCGGATCGAACACGTTCAGGCAGCCCCTCGCCTGGAACCGGTAGCCGGGCAGTTCCTCGGAAAGCTCGCGAAACCGGCGCAGCGCGGTCTGGCGAACTAGGACCCCGGTGTCGCTCCACAGCAGCCCCGTCACGATGCCGGCAGCCCGGCGGGACGAACCGTCGCCCACCGGTCCCTTGTCCAGCACGATGACACGGCCGAATTTCTTCAGCGCCAGATGATAAGCAGTGCTCAGGCCGGTGACCCCGGCGCCGAGGATGATCGCGGTGGCTTGCATGTCGGCAAGGCGTGCCGGCCGCCGCGCGGCGACCGTTCCCGCAGTGTACCGCGCCGGCTTCCGGCCGCAAGCAGCCGTCGATAACCATGTTCCAAAGGACTGGACGCCGCTTGCCCCGGCGCAACGGAAACAAAAGCAGACCTATCCCGATCACAAGCCCGCTAAAAGCCCAACCTCTAAACCTCAATCATCGTGCTTGACGCCCCCCGTGGCGCCGGGCGAGGAGCCGGGGCTAACGCTGCAAGACGCGGCTTACCATCGGCGGCGGGGGACCAGCAAGTAACGCGGGTCTTCTACCTGCGAGCGCATTCCTTCCCGCGTGCGCCGAAGTTGGCTTTAGCGTCCCGCCAGCGCCTGCACGCGGGCGGGATCGCGCGCGAGCTTTGCCGAATACGCGGCGGCTTCTCCCATGCGCAACACGATCTGGTCCTCCGGTTCGTAGTCGAAGCCCGCTTCGTCCCGAAACGGCGAATCGGCGGGGCGGCCGCGGTCCCAGTTGGCGCGCAGCGCGGCGTGCATCTCCTGGTCGCGCCGGGCGATCGCGTGGAGCCACTCGGCCAGCGTCTCCGGTTTGAGTTCCGGCGAGCGCGCCGCGCGCCGCAGCGCCGCCGTCCGCCAGAACAGGTGATCCAGATAGGCAAGACTCAGCCGGAACGCGCGGAAATCATCAAGGTTGCGCCGAACCTCGGGCTCGCAGGCGGCAAGCTGCGCGAGCATGCGGCGGAACGGCGGCGGATTCATCACCCCGGTTTGCAGCGCTTCGGCCAGTTCCTGGTCACTCCGCCACGGGACCGGCAGGCGGGGTCCCATCCACGCCGGGGCGCAGGACTTGCGATTCGGCGTGCAGTCGTACGCCGAGCGGAACACGTCCGCCCAGCGGTCATTCCAGGCGGCGCCGTAGTGCCGTTGCACGAAACGCTCGAAGGCGGAGTCCCGCGCCGCGGCCGCGCCCTCCGTAATGGCCACCGCGGCGTAGGCCACCGAGTCCCACTGCGAGTCCACCACGAAGCGGCTGGGCAGCCAGTGGGTGACGATCACGCCCAGCGCTCGCGGGTCGTCCAGTCCGCGATACGCTTCGGCGAACGCATCCACGTTACGCAGTTGTTCCGAGCCCACGCGCGGTCCCCACTTGCACCAGCCGAGCGCCGGACCGCCCACGACGCGCAGCCCCTGGTCGAGCGCCATCCGGGCGAATTTGCGGACCGCGGCGGGGTCGTTCTCCCAGTAGTTCCAGTCGTGGATCACGATCGACTTGTCGAGTAACGGCAAAATGGCGGGGTCCTTGCGCAGCACCTGGTCGCCCCAGATGAGGAACTCCTTGCCCAGCCCCCGTGCGATGCGGTTCAAGGCGTTCAGATGGTCCGCGGCGATCTGCGCGCGGCTGCGATTCGCCAGCGCCGCTTTCGAGTAAGCGGATCCGCCCCAGTTCACCTCGTCGCACCCTCCGTGCAAGTACGGGGAGGTGAAAATGGCGGCCGCCTCACGGTACAGGTCGCCGAGGATGGCCAGCGTCTTGGGGTGGTTGGGAATCAGCCCGCGGAACCCGTCGGCGGCGCCGGGCGTGGTGTCCTCGAGCGCGGCATGTTCCGGCACGCCCGTGAGGAACCGCGAGTGTCCGAAGGATTCGATCTCGGGGATCAGTTGCACCCCCCTGGCGTCGGCGTACCGCACCAGTTCGCGGAGTTGTTCCGCGGTAAAGGCGTGGCGGTGGGTCAGGAGTTCGGGGTGGCTGGTGAAGCGCAGCGCCGAACCCTGATCGTCGGTGAGACGGAACAGAATCGCGTTCAAACCCCACTCCGCGGAAAAGTCGATGACGCGGCGGTAGTGCGCGAGCGATTCCGGCACACGTGCGGCGTCGATCTGAAAGCCCAGCAACCGGGGCGGCGTTTGCGGCACGGCCGGCAGCGCGGCCACCACCAGCAGGAGCAGGAGCGTCATGGGTGCACCACGTAGTCCATGCGGCCGCCGTCCACGGTGAGCACCTGCGCGGTGATGAACCCGGCGTGCGGCGATGCCAGGAAAGCGATGGCATGGGCGATATCTTCCGGGCAGCCGACCCGGCGCATCATGGTCTTTTCCGCCACCGCGGCGTAGAAGCGCTCCGCTTCCTCGCCGGTGCGGTTCTGGCGGGCCATGTCTGTGAGGATGAACCCCGGCGCGACGGCGTTGACGGTGATGCCGTGCGGGCCGAGGTCGAGCGCGAAGCGCCGCGTCAGAATGGCGACGGCGGCTTTGGTGGCGGCGTAGAACGTGGTGCCGGCCATGGAGGTTCCGTGCGCCGCGATCGAGGTCAGGTTCACGATCCGCCCATAGCGGCGCGCTTGCATGCCCGGAACCACGGCGCGCGTCACCGCCACCAGGCCATCCACGTTGGTGCGGCGCATCGGCTCCATCTGCGCGAAATCGAAGTCGGCCAGGTCCCCGCCGCGGAAGATGCCGGCGTTGTTGATCAGGATGTCTACGGGGCCCAACTGCGCGGCGGCTTGTGCGGCGAGGGCCGCGGCCTGCGCGGGGTCGCCGAGGTCCGCCCGCAACGCCGCCGCCCGGCCGCCCGCCTCGGTGATGTGCGCTACTACGGCGGCTGCTTCGGCCGCCCGCTCGCGGTAGTTCACCGCCACGGCCGCGCCTTCGGCGGCCAGGCGGACGGCGATGGCGCTCCCGATGCCGCGCGAGGCCCCGGTCACCAGGGCCACTTGCCCGGCCAGTGTCCTTGTCTGTCCCATGCCGGAGATAATATCGAACTGCTCTCATGAAGCGAATCCTCTCCACCGTGGCGTTTCTCACTCTGCTGGCGGCAGCCGCCTGGCAACAAGCCGCCAGCCAGCCCAGTCTGGTGCGCGAGCTCGCTCCCGGCGTGTTCTACCGCGAGGCCGAACGCGACAAGCGCATCATCGCCAACACCGGCTGGGTCATCTTCCGCGATTACGCGCTGGTGATCGACGCCAGCTTTCCTTGGGGCGCGCGGGCGATTCTGCCCGACATCCGCAAGACCACGGCCAAGCCGGTGCGGTTCGTGTTCAACACGCACGATCACGGCGACCATGCGTTCGGCAGCGCGGAGTTCGTGGTGGCCGGCGCGGCGGTCATCTGCTCCCGGGAGTGCGCCGAGGAATCGTTGCGGAAAAACCCCGCTGGCTGGGCACGCAGCGCCGACCTGCGCCACGAGAAACTGGAGCACCCGCAGCTCAGCTTTCAGGACCGCCTGGTGCTCGACGACGGCGAACGCCGCGTCGAACTGATCCGCATGGGGCCCGGCCATACCCGTGGCGACGCGGTGGCGTGGCTGCCGCGCGAGAGGATCCTGTTCACCGGCGACCTCTGCGTCAACGCGCCCGGCGACAACGTGGCCGATGCGGACGCTAACCCGGACAACTGGGTGCGCGCGCTCGACGCGATGGCGGACTGGCCGGTCGTCCATCTGGTTCCCGGGCACGGCGGCCTGGGCGACGCCACCACCCTGCGCGGCCAGCGGGCGTATTTGGCCGCCAGGATCGACGGGGTGCGGGCGGGGCTGGCGCGTGGCGCGTCCGCCGAAGACATGGCGCGCTCGCTCGATTTCAGCCGGCACGTCCCCTTTGGCCGCGACCGCGCGCGGAACGAGGTTTCGGTGAAGGCGATCTACGCGCGTTTCGCCGGGAAGTGAATCGCCGCCGGCCCCGTGCGAGGGTGTCCCTGCCGCCCTGCTGACGGTTTGGAGCGCAGGTGGCGGGAACTGCCGCGCCACGATTCTTAGGCCCCTTCGTTCCCGATGCCAAAGCCAACGCCCGATGGCGAGCGCAACAAGGGCTCCGTCGCTTGGGCCGCCTGGCCGTCGGACCGGGGGGAATAGCCGGAGCCCAGTCCCGTACCCTAGATCGATACGAAGCTGCCTCGATTCTTGGCCCCAACCCTGCGCCTGCCCAGATTTCCAAACCGCATCGCCTTGGCCTGCTCCGGGGTAAAAGCGCCGCGCGCCGGGTTTTCGACTGGGTTGCTTTCCCCAAAGGCTACGTAGTTTCGGTCCGATTCCGATAGACCATGCACCCCCAAATTCCGGAGTAGAAGTTCTTGGCTCGTGCCGCCGTGTCACTCAGCGACGGATACACCTTCAAGGAGCCCCATCAATTCACTGACCCCGAAGGCTCGGGGCACCTTGCCTGCTAATGCAAAAGAAGTTTGCCCGGAAAGCAACCCGCGTGTGGCGCGGACCTGGCGTGGGAGGAGATGGCGCACCCTGGCCAGCCGGGCGCGGAGGCAGGCGGCCCAACCGGGCGCCTCCCTGACTTCGGCCCGGGCCGCCACCAGCCAGCGGCCGCGCCGGTCCGCGGCTCAACCGCTGGTATTGTATTCACCATGGACCGCCGCTCTTTCCTTGCCGCCTCGGCGGCGCTGGCCGCCGCGCCGGCATCGCGTTCCCTCGGCGCGGCCCCGGAAGAATTGCCCTTTCGTCAAATACATCTGGACTTCCACACCTCCGAGTTGATCCCGGACGTAGGCGCGGACTTCCGCGCCGAGGAATTCCTGCGCACGCTCCAGGACGCCCGGGTCAACTCGATCAACGTCTTCGCCAAGTGCCACCACGGGTATGCCTACTACGACACGCGGATCGCGGTGCGGCATCCCGCCCTGAAAACCGACCTGCTGGGCGAGATGGTGCGCGTGCTGAAGCCAGCGGGCATCCGGGTGCATTACTACTATTCGCTCGTGTGGGACGTGCTGCAAGCGCGCCGCCATCCCGAGTGGCTGCAGCGCGAGCGGGACGGCAAGACCATCGGCGGACCGCCCACCGACCAGTGGCCCTGGCTGTGCATGAACACGCCCTATCTCGACCACGTGGTCCGGGAAAACGAAGAGATCCTCGCGCGGTACCCCGTGGACGGTTCCTGGTACGACATTCTGAAACAGCCTCCCGACGGCTGCTTCTGCACCTGGTGCGTCGAAGATCGGAAGAAACTGGGGCTGCGCGACACGCCGGAAGATCTGTTCCGGCACAACAAACTGGTTGCGCGCCGGGTGGAGGAGCGCCTGTTTCCACTCACGCGCAAGCACGTGCCGGGCGGCGCGGTGTTCTTCAATTCACGCATCATCATCGGCGTGCGCGACGAGTTGGACATGTTCTCGCACATCGAAATCGAGTCGCTGCCGACCGGCGGATGGGGCTACGCGCATTTCCAGCAACGCGTGCGCTACATGCGGACGCTGGGCAAGGAAGTCGTCGGCATGACCGGGCGCTTCCACAAATCGTGGGGCGATTTCGGGGGGCTGAAGAACCAGGCCGCGCTCGACTATGAATGTCTCAACTTTTTGGCGACCGGCGTGAAGGCGTGCGTCGGCGACCAACTGCACCCGCGCGGCCGCCTGGACCCGGTGACTTACCGCCGCATCGGCCACACCTACCGCAAGGTGGAAGCGCTGGAGCCGTGGGCGCGGGGCGTGCGCGCGCTGACGGATCTCGGCGTGGTGTCCGCGGCGGCCACCAACCCGGAGCGCGCCACCAACAAGATTCCCACCGTGGACCAGGGATTCACCAACCTGCTGCTCGAACTGCATCATCAGTTCGACGTGCTGGACGCGGACTCCGATTTCAGCCGCTACCAGGTGGTGATCGTGCCCGATGAGATTCTGCCCGTCGAGCGCCTGGTGCGGCGCTTGCGGGACTACGTGGCCGCGGGAGGCGCGCTGCTCGTCTCCGACCGGGCGCTGCTGGATCCGCAAACCAAGCGGTTCGCGCTCGATCTCGGAGTGGACTACCAGGGTCCGGCGCGTTACGCGCAGTCGTACCTGCTGCTGAAGCCCGAGCTGTTCCCGGCGATTGACGAACAGCCGTACTTTCTTTACCAGCGCGGCAGCGCCGTTGCCGCGCGGCCCGGCACGGAGGTGCTGGCCACCTACGGCTATCCCTATTTCGACCGGTCGCCGGAGAAATTCTCCTCCCACAAGCAGACGCCGCTCGGCCAGCGCAGCCAGGACCCGCTGATCACGCGCCGCGGCAAGGTTATCTATATCGCCAATCCTTTCTTTGCCTCGTATGCGCTGGACGGCTACGGGGTGCAGAAGAAAGTGGTGGCCGCGCTGCTCGAGCGCCTGCTGGAGCGGCCGCGGGTGCGCACCAACCTGCCGTCCACCGCGCAAATCAACGTGCTGGAACAGCCGCGCGAAAAGCGGGTGATCGCGCACGTGCTGTACTATCCGCTGACGCGGCGCGCGCCCGACCTGGACATCATCGAGGAGCCCGGCCTGCTGGCGGACGTCGAGATCTCCGTCCGGCTCGACGCGCAACCGCGCGCGGCGTACGCGATCCCTTCGCGCGCCGCCGTCCCCTTCGCGTTCACCGGCGGGTACGCCACCTGCCGCCTGCCCCGGGTGGAAGGACACGCCGCCGTATGCTTCGAAAGCTGACGCTCGGCTTGCTGTGCGCGGCCGCCGGAATGGCGGCGGACCCGTCCGCGCGGCTGACCTATCACCGGGTGACCAATCCGCGCAGTCCCGCGCCGGAACCCGGCGCCGAGACACAGATCATCCCCTCACTGGTGGAGGGACTGCATTCCGCCGCGGACTGGCATCAACGCCGCCGCCCCGAAATCCTCAAAGTCTGGACGCAAATCCTCGGGAAACTCGAACCCACCCCGGAGGACCGGAAGTGGTTCGGCGACATTCGCCGCGCCGTCTACCATTCCCAGGAGGATTGCGGCGCCTACACGCGCATCCGCCTCGACCTGCCCATCGAGAAGGACTTCCTTCAGAAGCACCTGCTGCTGGTTCCCAAGGGGCGCGGCCCGTTTCCGGCCGTCATCGCCTGGACCTCCACGTCGCCGGACTTCACCATGCCCGAGCAGTGGTGGGGCCGGTGGCTGGCCGAGCGCGGCTGCGTGGTGCTGACGAGTTGGTCTTTCATCCGTTACTACCGCGGCGGAACCAGCTACCGGCAAGGGATTCCGGACGTGTTGTACCAGCGCTTCGGCCGCTGGCTGCCGATGGCGAAGATGGTCCATGACGTCCGCCGCGAGGCCGCGTTCCTGCGCGCGCGGAAAGAAGTGGACGCGCGCCGACTCGGTTTCCTCGGCTTTTCGCTGAGCGCGAAGGCCGCGGTCTACGTGGGCGCGTTCGCGCGGGAGATCGCCGCGGTGGTGTCGGTCGACCCGCACATCGCCGTGAACGGCGGCACCAACTGGTTCGCGCCCTGGTACCTCGACTGGCTGCGGCCGTTCCCGGATATCCCCACTCCGGAGAAGACCGTGCTGAGCCTGCTGAATCCCGACCCGCGCCGTCCCGGCTTCGAGCACGACCACCATGAGCTGCTGGCGCTTGCGGCGCCGAAACCCTTCCTGCTGATCGGCGGAAGCCAGACCGAAGACGCGGGCGGCGACTCAGACGACCTGCAAAGCTGGGGTTACGTCAATCGCGCGCGCGAGGTATACCGCCTGCTGGGTGTCGCGGACCGGCTGACGTACGTCTCGACCGCGGACGGCCACCGGGCGAACGGGCCGAACATCGATCCCGCCTGGCAGCAGTTCTTCCTCCGCTGGCTGAAGCCAGCGCGCCCGCCCGCGCGGTAACCGCGTCCGGATTCCACGCCAGGCAGCCGGAGCATAGAATCGTCGAGGAGGCGCGCATGCTGACTCGCAGAGCATTCCTGGGCGCCGGAATGGCGGCGGCGCTCCCCGCAGCCGCCTCGCCGCGCCGTAATCCGAACTTCCTCGTGATTCTCGCCGACGACATGGGCTACTCCGACGCGGGCTGCTACGGCGGAGAGATCGCGACGCCCCACCTGGACCGGCTTGCCGCGGGCGGCCTGCGTTTCACGCAGGGTTACTCGACGGCGCGCTGCGGTCCTTCGCGCAGCTCCCTGCTGACCGGGTATTACGCGCAGCAGACTGCCAGCGACGTGATGACCCCGGGCAACGTCCCCGGCTGGACCACCTTCCTGCCGCAGACGCTGAAGCCGCTGGGCTACCGCTCGTATCACTCCGGCAAATGGCACCTCCGGTTCCGCCCGGTGGCGGGAGCGGGGTTCGACCACTCGTACTGCCTGCAAGACCACAACCGCTTCTTCACGCCGCGAGAACACCTGCTCGATGACGAGCCGTTGCCCCCGGTGAAGGAAAACGACGGCTACTACGCGACCGAGGCGATCGGCGATTACGCCCGGAAGTGGCTGCACGGGCACGCGCGGGAACATCGCGAGGCCCCGTTCTTCCTCTACCTGGCGTTCACCGCGCCGCATTTCCCTCTGCACGCGCGGCAGGGCGACATCGCGCAGTACCGCGACCAGTTCGCCGCGGGGTGGGACGTCATCCGCCGGCAGCGGTGGAAGCGTATGCGGGAGATGACGCTGGTGCGGTGCGCCTTGGCCCCGCTGGAACCCGGGATCCGGCCGCCCTGGAACCTGGCGGATGAGAAACTGCTTGAGAGCGTGGGAGCGGAAGAAACCGGCCGCGCCGTGCCGTGGGCCACCTTGACGCCGGAGCAGCAGCGGTTCCAGCGCACCAAGATGGCGATCCACGCCGCCATGATCACCAGCATGGACCGCGAGATCGGCGGCGTGCTCAACCAGCTGGAAGCGATGGACGCCCTGCGCGACACGGTGATCGTGTTCCTGTCCGATAACGGCGCCAGCGCCGAGCTGATGATCCGGGCGGATGGTCACGACCCGCGCGCGCTGCCCGGTTCGGCGGCTTCGCATCTGTGCCTGGGACCCGGCTGGTCCAGTGCGGCCAACACGCCATTCCGGCTGCACAAGTCGTGGGTGCACGAGGGCGGCATCGCTTCGCCTTGGATCGTGCATTGGCCGGCGGGGATTGGCGATCCCGGAACACTTCGCCACACCCCTTGCCATTTTGTCGACGTGCTGCCCACGCTGATTGAGCTGGCGGGCGGAGATCCCGCGCGGGCGCCCGACGGAGCGCCCGCGGTCTCCGGCCGCAGCCTGGTCCCGGCGCTTGCCCGCGATGGCGCGCCGCGCGATTTCCTCTATTTCCACCATCTGCAGAACCGCGCCTTGCGGGAAGGCGACTGGAAGCTCGTCTCCGCGGGCTACGAACCCGAAGCTTGGGAACTGTACGACCTGCGGCGGGATCGCTCCGAGATGAGCAACCTGGCCGCGGCCCAGCCGCAGAGAGTGCGGGCGATGGCCGCCCGCTGGCAGCAACTGGACGCGGAGTTCATCCGGCAAAGGGAAAGCGCCCCGCCGTCCCGGGCGCCGCGCTGATAAAGGCGCCCCGCCGTTCAACGCGAGAGCGCGGCCTCCGCCTTCCGCAGCGGCAGCACCTCATTCAGCGAGCCCTGGCGGTATCCTTCCAGGTCCAGCGCCACGTACTGGAAGCCGAGTTTCTTGAAGATCGCGGTGAGTTTCCCCGCCATCTCGAGAGAAAACGCCCGCTCCATCTCGTCGCGCGCGATTTCCAGGCGGGCGAGCTTTTCGTGGTACCGCACACGGAACTGGCGGAAGCCCAGCGCGCGCACCTCCTCCTCGCCCAACTCCACCTGGCGGATGTTCTGGATGGTCACCGGGGTTCCGTAGGGAATCCGGGAGGCGAGGCACGCCGCCGCCGGCCGGTCCCAGGTCGGCAATCCCGCCTGCCGGGACAGTTCGCGAATCTCCGCCTTCGTCAAGCCGGCTTCCACCAGGGGCGCCTTCACCTGGTGAATCCTGGCGGCGTTCTGGCCGGGGCGATAATCTCCCAAATCGTCCACGTTGACCCCGTACACGATCGTGGGGATGCCCCGCTCGCGGCCGATGTCCTCTAGCCGCGCGAACAGCTCGTCTTTGCAGTGGAAACACCGGCTGGCGTCGTTCTTGACGTAAGCGGGATTGTCAAACTCGTAGGTGGGGATGACCTCATGGCGCAGTCCGAACTGGCGGGCAAAATCTGCGGCATCGCGCTTGTGGGATTCGGGAATCGAGGGCGAATCGGCCGTGATGGCCAGCGCCCGCTCTCCCAGCACCTGATGCGCCGCCCAAGCCAGGTACGCGGAGTCGGTTCCACCTGAATAGGCCACGATCACGCGGTCGAGTTCACGCAGGATCGAGAACAGCCGCTCCTGTTTGGGGTGCGCCATATACTCCGCATTATAAGACGGAAACTGCGCCCGGACCGTTGGCTCCGGGCGCGGCGGACGGCGCTTGCCCCGGAGCGGCGGTTGGCCCGCCCCGCGGCCGCCTCCGCGCTGGCGGCTCCCGGCCGTTCTGGCGGCGGTCGTGACTTTGGGTGGCGCGCTCTTCCTGTTCTCGCCGTCCAGCGCGGTCGGCCGGTTTTAGGCGCCGGCGTGGCACGATCCCGATCCCGTGGTTCTAGCGCCGCACCCGACGGGGTCCACGTTCTCAGGGGAGACCTGCCGCTGCTTCCGCGGCGCTAACCCGTCGCATGCCCAGCGGCAGATCGAAGCGCTCCCCGCCCCGCCTGACGCGTCCATCCCCGTGCGTGAGGCGCCCGAGATCCTGAATCGCCGCGAGGGCCGCTCCGGGTCCGTGCCGCAACTGCGTCCCGACGGGAAAACCCGGAGGACTACGTTTTAGTCTCCCCCTCTTCCAGCCCAAGACCGGACGGTTGCTATTGGGGCTGGCCGGCATCAGCACTACGGCGCCCAGGCAGCGGGGGAGTTTGTCACCGGGCCTGCCCTGCTGGAAGAAGCCACCCGCCTCGCGCCGCCGGGTTGGGAACGCTGGAACGTGCAGTTCGTGCTCGATGTCTTTATCCTGGAAGGAAGGCCGAGCCGGCCGGAGGTAGTGGCCGCGTATTTTTGCTAGCCGCGGGAATGCCCGTAACCTGGAGTGTGACAAACCGGTCAACGGCTGTTGCTTGCGCCCTGCTTTGCGTCCTGGGACAGGCCGTGGCGGTGGCGCAACCGCCCGATCGGGTCAGCAGTCACCAGGCGCATGCCTGGTTCATGTTCTTCGGCGATCACGCGGTCCGCGGCCCTTGGGGAGTGCACCTGGAGGGGCAATGGCGGCGGCATGATCTCGCCGCCAAGTGGCAACAACTGCTTTTGCGGCCGGGCGTGAATTTTGAGGTGAACCGCCGCCTGATGCTGACCCTGGGGTACGCCTTCGTCGACACTTTCCGCTACGGCGAATTTCCTGTGGCGTACCGGTTTCCCGAGCACCGGCTCTTTCAGCAGGCGTTGCTCCGCCAGCCTGCCGGAAAACTGCATTTGACGCATCGCTACCGGCTGGAGCAGCGGTTGCTCGGCGAGATGCTTCCCGCCGCCGGCGGCGGGACCACGGTTGCAAACTGGCGCCACGAAAATCGCTTTCGCTACATGGTGCGCGGGACCGTGCCCTTCCGGGGCGACTCGATCGTCAAGGGATCCTGGTACTTTGCCGGATACAACGAACTGTTTGTGAACTTCGGCAAGAACGTCGCCAACAACGTCTTCGACCAGAATCGAGCATACGCGGCCCTCGGGCGTGATCTGGGTCCGCCAGGCAGGCTGGAATTCGGGTACCTGCACCAACTGCTTCAGCAGCGGAGCGGCCGGGTGCTGGAACACAACCACACGCTTCAGGTGGCTTTGTATTCGACGTTGCCTTTTCGATGGCGGCGGGAGAAGCCAGCCGCCACCCGACAGCCTTGATCGGACCAGGCTAGCCGGAAGCGCGCCGGCCGGACTCCACCGGTGACGGGCAATACAAGTGTCCTTCGACCGCGACCGCGCAATTGCCTGACGAAACCAGCGAGGAGCTCTCCAGGTGGACGATGTCTCGATACCCGGCTTCTTCCAGGAGCGCCACCACTTCCGAACATTTGCGCCGTTTCTCGTTCATGGTTTCGCCGTGCATCTCCAAAAAGAGTGCGGGCCGCCGTCTGGCGAGCGTCTGCCGGGCTCCGCGCAGCGCTTCGCTTTCCAGTCCTTCGATATCGATCTTGATGAAGTCCGGGGCCGGCAAGCCATGCTCGCGAATGTCCTCGTCGAGAGTGGTGACCGGAATCTCCTCCATGACGTGGGGCGCGCGACGGATGCCCGCGATGGTGCGGGCCTCGATCGACGCGCCGCCGGGCATCAAGCGCAGGAAACAAAGCGAAGCCATCCCCCGGCTTGACCCTAATCCGACCTTCCGGACGGTGACATTTGTGATTTCATTCAGGCGTAAGTTCTCGAGCAAGCGGCCATAATTTTTCGAAGCAGGTTCATAACTCACAACGTGTTTGCCGCGACTTGCGAAGAATAGCGTGAGGATTCCCTGAAATGCGCCGATGTCGTAGATGACCTGGCCGCGCAAATCGAGTTGCGCCCAGAATCTCTGCTCGGCCGTGGCTCGCGGCCGGACGGGCAGCCACCCCAGACCTCCTTTCCGCTTCATCCCCGCGATCAGTCCATGACGCACGGTGTAGGTGACGCCGTCGAACAGATTCTGGCTGACCCAAGAGATCAGGCGGTGCTTAAGGGTGTAATGCCGAAACGGCAGATCATCCGGGTTGACGGCGCGCGGTTTTCCGGGATTCATAAGCAATTTTCGATGGTATCACTGCCACAAACAGCCCTTCCGCTTCGGAATCATTTCCCGAACTGGGGAACATCCGGGGCCGCCGGGCGCGACCGGGTCGCTTACCGAAGCAAGCTTGCCGTCAGCAGCACCATCGAGGCTCCGGTCAGCACCGCGAGTCCCAACCAGAGGGTCCAGGTTCCGGCGCGCTGACGCGGCAGCAACGGGCCCGGCGCGGCCCGACGCACTTGCCGGCGGGCATCTGAAGCGGCATGACGCCGCAACCGATCCTTGAGCCGCCGGTCCGCGATGATGATGGTGCGGGCCTGAGGGCTCGAGGTCGTTTTCACCAGCCGCGAGCGCAACTCCTCCGGCACTTCCTCGACCGTTCGGTAGACGTCGTGCCGGCCGTTGGCGCCAATGAGAATCGCCGAACTCTTCACCACGCCGGCCGCAATGGTCAGTCCGCAATACGGGCAGACGGCGCGTTCATCGGCCGAAAAGTGCCGCCGGCAATCCGGGCAGATCATGACGCTCCTAAGCTCTTTCCGCGGGTTCCACCAGCGCCGGCGCCTCTTCCACGCGCCCGCCCAGGCGATCCAAAGTCACCCGAATGAATCCCAGCGCCGCCTTGGACAGCGCCTTGTCCTTACGGTAAATCAATCCGAGGCGGCGCACCATCGGCTCGGGCGCCAGCGGCCGGGCCACCAGCGAACCAGCCCGGGTCTCGGTCCGGCACGTAGTCTGGGCCAGGAACGCGATGCCGAGGCCAGCCAGCACGAACCGCTTCATCATCTCCGTCGAGTCCAGTTCCATGGACACGAAGATCTCGTCCTCCACCAGTTCCAGCCAACTGTTCAACCGCGCCCGCGTCCGGCCCTGCTTGGGGAGCAGCAGCGGGTAGCCCCGCAAATCCTGGGCGCGCACCTCGTGGAGCGCCGCCAAGGGATGCCCGGCCGGCGCCACCACCCGGATTTCGTCCTGATGCACCGCGATCACTTGTAGCCGCTTCTCCTCCACCGGGCATTGCGCGAAACCGAAATCCGCGGTGTTTTCCAGCACCGACTCGGGGATGCGCGAGGCGTAGGACCGGTCCACCAGCAGTTGGACCGCCGGGAACTCCCGGCGGTAATCGGCGAACACCTCCGGCAACACGTAGATGCACGTCGCCTCGTTGGCGGCGATCACCAGTTCGCCGCGGGGGTTGCGCTCCAGTTCGTTGATGGCGTCCTGCGCCTGCCGCCGCAACTCGAGAATCTGTTCGGCGTAGCCGGCAAAAATCTTTCCCGCCGTGGTGAGGGTGATCTTGCTGCCGAACCGTTCGAACAGGGGCGCCTTCAATTCCTGCTCGAGCTGGCGCACCTGGGCGCTAATGGCGGGCTGCGTGCGAAAACACGTTTGCGCGGCCTTGGAGAAACTCTTCAGGCGCACAATCTCGAGAAACGTGTGCAGTTGGTCCAGGTCCATCGCTCACGCGCCGGGCCGCCGCGGCGAAACAAAATCTGATGGCCGCAATAGAAATTATCAATTTCCGTATCGGGCGAAGACTCCGGACAATGATTGTAACAAAGGACTGCCGGTGGTGCGGCTTGGAAATGCGCGGGACATGCCGTAGCCGCTAGGGTCGCCTCTCGCGGGCGGCCCCGATCCGCACCTCCAGTCCCTTGTTTCCGTCCGGTTCTCTTCGGTTACCATGTAGAGCATGACTCGATTCCGCGGAGTGGCGATGCTGGTCTGCGCCGCCGGCCCGTTGATGGCTTCTCAAATGAGCAAGATCGAGCGCGGCCGGTACTTGGTGGAGGAGGTGGCCAAGTGCGGCGAGTGCCATACCCCCAAAGGTCCGGACGGGCAACTGGACCGGTCCCGGTGGCTGAAAGGCGCGGTGCTGGATTTCCAGCCCATCGAACCGGTTCCCGGCTGGCATAAAACGTCTCCCGACCTGACGCGCCAGGGCCGCCTGTGGATGAAATGGGGAGAGAAGGCGCTGCTGAACTACCTGATGACGGGCCTGACGCCCTCCGGCAAACCCGCCGATCCCCCCATGCCGGCGTACAAGCTCCGCGCGGACGATGCCGAAGCGATCCTGGAATATTTGAAGTCCCTGAAGTGAGCTGGCGGGCGGCGCTGGCGTGGACTCTGGCCCTGCCGGGAGCGGCGCAGGACCCGCGCCAGGTGGTGGTGATCGCCAACCAGAACGCGCCGGTCTCCCCGCGGATTGCCGAATACTATCTGCGGGAGCGGTCCGTTCCGCTAGCGAACCTGTGCCGCATCCGCACCAGCGCCGCCGAGTCGGTGTCCCGGGAGGTATACGAAAAGGAGATCGAGCAGCCGGTGGCCCGGTTTCTCACGGGGCGGAGGCTGAGCGAGTCCGTGCTGTTCCTGGTGACCACGCTGGGCGTGCCGCTGCGGGTGCAGGGAGCGGTGGCCAAGCCCGGCGCCGACGGCGCGGCGGTGGATTCCGAGCTCACCTTGCTGTACGCCAAACTGCGCGGCGAGCGGTTCCCCACGGCCGGCGCCGTCCCGAATCCGTACTACCGCGCCAGTGGCCCCTTTGCGCACCCGCGGTACCCCATGTACCTGGTGACGCGCCTGGCCGGATACGACTTCGCGGACGTGCGGGGGCTGATCGACCGGTCGCTTCAGGCGCGCAACCGCGGCCGCATCGTCCTGGATCTGAAGAGCGACGACCACCAGGACGGCAATCAGTGGATGCGGGAGGCCGCCCGCCAACTGCCTGCCGGCCGGGTGGTCCTGGAAACCAGCCCGGCCGTGCTGCACGACCAAAAAGACGTGATCGGCTACTGCGCCTGGGGTTCAAACGATCCGAACCGAAAGCGGCGCTGGACCGGTTTCCATTGGCTGCCCGGGGCGCTGGCGACCGAGTATGTCTCGACGAATGGCCGCACCTTTGCCCGGCCGCCCGAGGACTGGACGATCTCCACGTGGCGGGAGCCCTCGCGCTGGTTCGCCGGCTCGCCCCAATCCCTGGCGGCCGACTATGTGCATGAAGGGGTCACCGGTTCCTCGGCGCACATCGACGAGCCGTTCCTTCAGTTCACCGCGCGGCCGCAGTATCTGTTCCCGAATTACCTGGCGGGACGGACGCTGGCGGAGGCGTATTACTCGGCCATGCCGGCGCTGAGCTGGCAGAACATCGTGCTGGGCGATCCGCTGTGCCGCTTGCGGCCGTGATACAACGCTAACGTGACCAGGTGGGTTTGGCTGCTGCTAGTGGCGGGGCCGCTGGCGGCTGAGGATTGGCCGGAGTGGCGCGGGAAGGGCCGCGCGGGCGTATGGCGGGAGTCCGACCTGGTCCGCCGCTTCCCGCCGGGCGGTCCGCCGGTGGCGTGGCGCGCCCCGCTCGGAGGCGGCTATGCGGGACCGGCGGTGGCGGACGGCCGCGTCCTGGTCACCGACTACGCCGCCGGCCGCGAACGCGCGGTCGCGTTGGATGAGCAGACCGGCCGGCTGCTCTGGGAACAGTCCTGGCCGGCCGATTATCGCGGCATCGATTACGCCGGCGGCCCCCGCGCCACGCCCACCGTGGACGCCGGTCTTGTCTATGTCCTGGGCGCGGCGGGGGATCTGCTGTGCCTCCGCGCCGCCGACGGCGCGGTGGTCTGGCGCACGAATTTCCGCCGCGACCTCGGCGCGGAGACCCCCCCTTGGGGGTTTGCCTGCGCGCCGGTGGTGGACGGAGACCGGCTCATCGCCGTCGCCGGCGGGCGGCCGGACGCCAAAGTGGTCGCGTTCGACAAACGAACCGGCCGGATCCTGTGGCGGGCGCTGTCCGGCGACTCCAGTGAGCCCGGCTACTCGCAGCCGATCCTGGCGGGCTCCGGCCCCGCCCGCCGCCTGCTGGTCTGGCATGCGGGCGGCTTGGCCGTCCTCCAGCCCGATTCCGGCAAGCTGCTCTGGGAGCATCCCTACCGCATCACCTTCTCGACGCCCATCGCCACGCCGGTGGTGACGGGGGAATTCGTCCTGGTGACGGCGTTCTTTCAGGGCGCGCGCCTGCTGCGCTTCGCCTCGGGGGAACTGGTGTGGCGCGGCATGAGCGACAGCGAAGTCCGCAGCGAGACCTTGCACTCGGCGCTGACTACGCCGGTGATTGACGGCGAGTATATTTACGGCGTCTGCGCGTTTGGCGAATTGCGCTGCCTGAGGCTGGCGACGGGCGAGCGCGTGTGGCAGTCCCAGGATTTGCTGCGCGAGCGGGCCCGCTATGCCACCGCGTTCCTGGTCCGCAATGGCGACCGGTACATCTTCCACACCGATCGCGGCGAACTGGTGCTGGGCCGTTTGAGCCCCGCCGGCTTCACCGAGCTCAGCCGGGCGCGGGTCATCAAGCCGACCTCCAAGTCCGGGTCGCGGCGGGAACTGGGCGCGGTCAACTGGGTTCATCCCGCGTTTGCGAACGGCCACGCGGTGCTGCGCAACGACGAGGAGATCGTGCGGGTGTCGCTGCGGCAAGGCGGCGGGCGGTGAACACGGGCGCGGAGGATCCGGCCTGGATGGGGGTGGATTCATTCCTTCGCCGGCGGTAAGGTTGCTCTTCGCGCAGCGCGACCCTGGGGCAACTGGTCAGTGCGGCTGTCTGACTCACACCAGGCCGAGGAACTCGTCGATGGAAAGACGTGCATCGCGGATGATCGCCTGCCGACGGAGGAGGACAATTCCCGGTTTCTCTTGCGCGCCATCCCCTTGATTGTAGAGCGTCTGGTGGAATCGGCGCGCGAGGGGCAAATGAGCACCTCCCTCTTGACGCCGCCGCCGTACTACCGCATAATTGCAGTGTAGGCGAACAAAAGGCGAATTTCCGATGCCCGCGCAAGCACTCACCGCAGTTCTCCAGGGCCGCTACGCGGCTGATTTTACATGGCGTTATTTGCCACATTCGCCGGCGGAGGCGGATTTGCTGTCCAGCGGTTTACCGGAACTGGACGCACTCGCCGCCGGCCTGCCGCGCGGAGGCATCACCGAACTCACCGGTCCGGTTTCATCCGGGCGCACCAGCATTCTGTATGCCGTGCTGGCGTCCGCTGTGGCGGAGGGGGAAACCTGCGCCCTGGTGGACGCCGACGACACGTTCGACCCCGTTTCGGCCGAAGAAGCCGGTGTCCGGCTGGACCGCCTGGTGTGGGTGCGGTGCGGCGGCGACACCGAGCGCGCCATGAAAGCCACCGACTTGCTGCTGCAGGGCGGCGGATTCGGTCTGGTGGCGATGGATTTGGGCGACACCGCGCCGCGGAACGCGCGCCGGATTTCGCTTGCTTCCTGGTACCGGTTCCGCCGGGCGGTCGAGAACACGCGCACGGTGATGCTGCTGATCGGGCAGGAACCGTGCGCGCGGCAATGCGCCTTGCTGGCGCTGGAAGTCCGCCGGGACGCCTGTGAATGGAAAGGCGCAGCGCCGGCGGCGCGACGGCTGCATTCGGTGGCGCTGCGCATCGAGCGCCGCAAACCGGCGGGCCGGGCGGGAGCCGCGTCGTTGCGCGTGGCGGCGGCGTAGCGCCGATCCTGGAGGGCATGCGCATGTATGCGTGTCTGATCGCGCCGGGCGTGGCGGCGTCCCGCTGCGCGGAAGCGTTCAGTCCGCGCTGGGAGGAGGTGGACGCCAACACGGTGCTGCTCGACGTCGCCGGGCTGGAACGCCTGTACGGTCCGGTGGAACGGCTGGCCGACGCGCTGCGGCGGGCGGCCGGCCACGCCGACGCGCGCGTCGGCGTGGCCCGCCATCGCGAAGCCGCGCTTTACGCGGCGCGCGGCTTTCGCGGGGTCACCATTCTGCCGCCCGGCGAGGAAGCCGGTTGCCTGGGCGGTCTGGCGGTGGAACTGCTCGATCCTTCGCCGGAGTTGCTGGAAACCCTGGACTGCTGGGGCGTGCGCACGTTTCGCGATCTGGCCCGGCTGCCCGAAGTGGGGTTGGCCGAGCGGCTGGGGCAGGAAGGCGTCCGGCTGCAAAAGCTCGCGCGCGGCGAACCGGACGCGCCGTTCCAGCCGGTCGAAGCGGAGGTTGCGTTCGCCGCCTCCACCGAGTTGGATCATCCGCTGGATGCGCTGGAGCCGCTGTCGTTTTTGCTGGCCGCCCTGCTGCAAGACTTGTGCCTGCGCCTGGAAGCCCGCGCGCTGGCCGCGCGGAAACTCCGGCTGATTCTGCAACTGGAAGATCGCGGCCTGCATACGCGCGAACTCGACCTGCCCGTGCCGCTGCGCAATCCGCGCACGTTTTTGAAACTCCTGCAACTCGACCTGGCCGCGCATCCGCCGGACCAGGCGGTGATCGGCGTCACGCTCGAACTGGAGCCCGCGCGGCCGCGGGCCACGCAGGAGGGACTGTTCACGCCGCCGCAACCCGAGCCCGAAAAGCTCGAACTGACGCTGGCCCGCCTGGCCGCGCTGGTGGGGGAAGATAAAGTCGGTTCGCCGCAAACGGTGGACACGCATCAACCCGGCGCGTTTGTCATGACGCGCGCGCTGTCGCCGGCGCCGCGCGCGCGGGCGGCCGCGCCGCGCCAAACCAGAATCGGGTTCCGGGTGTGCCGCCCGCCGCTGCCCGCGCAGGTCCGCCTGGCGGACGGACAGCCGGCCGCGGTTCAGGCGCGGGGGATCCGGGGGCAGGTGCTCTCCTGCGCCGGCCCCTGGCGGACGTGCGGCGACTGGTGGACGCCGGTGGCCTGGGCCCGCGACGACTGGGACGTGGCGCTCAACGATGGCGCCCTCTACCGCCTGTTCGCCGAACACGCGACGGGGCGTTGGTTTGTGGAGGGGCGATACGATTAAGCCGCCATGTGGAGACCATTGACACCTAGAGAAAAAAGTCCTACACCAAGGCTGAGACTCCTCCCTCTTCATGAGCCAGTCTCCCTCCGAAAGAGGATCAGCATGCGAATCAGCCGTCTCCTGATTGCGCTGGGCGTCCTGGGGATGATGGTGTCCCTGTCGGGCCGTTCGCCCCGCTTCAGCGTTCCGCTGGACGTGGGCGAATGGCAGCTCACCGCCACCGCAATCAATCACGCGTTGGATAACAACGACAATTTCTCTCCGAATGACCGGTTCCTCTGCTACGACACCCGCGAAACCGTGGGCGGGGGCATTGGCAACTCGACCAGCATTATGAAGGTGGATATCACCACCGGCCAGGAAAGCATGGTTTACGAACCCCGGCCGGTGATTGTCGGAACTACGGGCTCCGCCCCGGGCGTCGGCGCGGCTTCCTACAGCCCGGTCGCCGACGAAGTCGTGTTCATTCACGGACCGCTCGTGAGCGAGGTGGAAACGCTCGGTTATTACGGCACTACCAACCGCCGCGCCGGCGTGGCGCCGGCGGACGGCAAGGGGCCCTTGCGCTTCCTCGATTACCGCGATGTGACCTCCGACGAAACGATACCCGGCGCGCATCGCGGAGGCACCCACCGCCACGAGTTCACACTCGACGGCAAACGCGTCGGGTTCACCTACGACGACCATCTTCTGCGGACGTACGGCCGCACCATCGGCATGATGGTGCCGCACCCGCGCGCGCCGGGCGGGGTTTCGCATTACACGGTGCTCCTGGTGCCGATTGTCCCGACGGGAACGGGCAAGCCTGGAGAACTGGAACGCGCCGCCGATGATTCCTGGATCGGCGCCACAGGGCTGATGCGGGGCTTTATCGGCCAGGTGCGCCAGCCCGACGGGTCGCTCATGAGTTCGCTCTTCGTGGTGGACGTACCGGAAGACGTGGACGTCACCACGGCGGACTCCGGTTCGAAAACCCGCTTCCCTTCGCCACCGCGCGGCGTGACGGTCCGGCGTTTAACCCACACTGCGGCAGCGGGCATCGTCCGCGGCTCGGAAGACGGGACACGGATTGGTTACTTCGCTACCGCGGACGACGGTTCGCGCCAGGTGTTCATCATCCCGTCGGATGGTTCCGACCGTGACCCCGACCCCGCCAAGCGTCCCGTGCAGGCGACCTTTCTTGAGAAAGGGGCTACCGCCGGCCTGCGCTGGCATCCGTCCGGCAACTCGATTGCCGTGCTCAGCGACAACGGCGTAGCCGTAATCTGCGTCAAGCCCGGGCCGCTGTTCGGCGTTGCTTACTTTATCTCTTCGCATGGGCCCGAGTATGCTTCGATCGCGCCGGAAGCGCTGGTGTGGTCGCGTGACGGACGCCGTCTGGCCTTCAACCGCCGGGTCCCCACCTACAACGACCAGGGCGAAGTGGTGAAGGACTTCAACGGCCGGGATTTCCGCCAGATTTTCCTGGTGAATTTCCCCGATGCGGACGGCAACGGCATCGCCGACCCGATCGAGGGCGGCGTGGTGCGGAATGCGGCCAGTAATGATGCAGGCCCGGTCGCGCCCGAATCCTGGGCCTCGGTGTACGTCCCGGGGCTCGCCGCGGAACCCGCGACGGCGGATGCGCCTCCCCTGCCGACCAAACTGGGCGGCGTCGTGGTGGAGGTCACCGACGCCAAGGGGCTGAAACGTCCGGCCTTGCTCCATGCGGTGCGGAAGGACCAGGTGAACTTCCTCGTGCCGGCGGGCAGCGCGCTGGGGCCGGCGAAAGTGACCGTGACGGCGGGCCCGCAGAAGACCGTCGTGCCGGCGCGGATTGAAGCCGTGGCGCCGGGCCTGTTCTGCGCGAACGCCGGCGGCCGCGGCGTCCCCGTGGCGACGGTGTGGCGGCGCAACGCGCAAGGCCAGACCAGCACGCAGAACGCGTATCACTGCCCCAGTCCGGGAGCGTGCACCGCGGCGCCGATTGATCTGGGACCGGAAACCGACCAGGTGGTGTTGCAGCTCTTCGCCACCGGTTTCCGCGGCTACCAGACGGCGGTCACGGCGCGGATCGCCGGCGCGCCGGCGCCTGTCGTGGGAGCCGCGCCGCAGCCGGAATACGTCGGCCTTGACCAGATCAACGTGCTCCTGCCGCGGGCGCTGGCGGGCAAAGGCGAGGTGACCGTGGTGGTGGTCGCGGACGGTAAGACCGCGAACCCGGTCCGCATCGCGGTCCGGTAGAGCGCAAGAGATTGCGGCGACAACGGTTTTCTCCGGTCGCCGCGAGGGCTGGTCCGGCGCGCCATCACCGCGGCGCGAGCAGTTGCTCGGCGAGGTCGAGCGCGCCGGCCGGCCAGTAGACGGCGGGGCGAGGGCGTCGGACGCCCTTCAGTCCCGCCAGGGGCCGGCACGTGAGCACCCGGTCCCGCCAGGGCGCCGGAATGCTCTCGCGGCCGTGCACCGCCCCGAGCAACGCTCCTGCGATGGCGGCGTTGGTGTCCGTGTCGCCGCCTTGCATCACCGTGTCTACCAGGCCTTCCTCCACGCTGGAGGCGTGCAGCAACTGGTAGAACGCATTCTGGAGCGCGACCAGGGTCCACCCTGAGTTGGCCAGATACGCCGGGCGCTCCCGGCGGGCCCGCTCCAGCGTCTCCCGCACGGAGGGCGGAGCGCCCACCGCCGCCGCCCGTTCGCCAGCGTGCGCATACGCCGCGCCGGGACCGCCGCCGGCGCCGATGGCGTACGCCAGCGTCGCGGCGAACACGGCGGTCGCGCCGGTGCACACCGGATGCGGGTGCGTCAGGGCGGCGTCGGCGCGCGCCCACTCCGCCAGATCTCCCGCATCGTGCGCCGCGCCGAAAACGCCCAGCGGGCTCGCGCGCATCAGCGAACCATTCGCCTGGCTTTCGAAAATCGCCGCGCGCCGGCCCTCCCTGGCTGCCGACAGCGCCGTCCGCGTCGTAGAGCCGATGGCGAACGGTTGGGATTCATACCAGGCCACGTACGCCCGCAAGACGGCGTCCGGATTGAAACAGCCTTCGGCCACCAGCGTGCCCGCCAGCGCCAAAGCCATCTCGGAATCGTCGGTGGGCTGGCCCGCGATGGTGTCCCAGGTTCCGCCGTCCTCGAGGTGGCGCACCCCATCGGGGTAACGCGCGGCAATGCCTTCCGGCGTCTCGCATTCGACCAGCGAGCCTAACGCATCGCCGGCGAGTTGGCCCAGCCAGCAGCCCTGCGCGCGGCGCAAGATTCCCGCATCGCGGACCAGCGAACGCCGCTCGGGCGGCGCGGCCGGGCGAAACCGGTCCCACGGCAAGCGGCAAAGCGCCGGTTCCGGACGCCGGCCCGCGAAGCAAGTTTTGCTCTCGGTGTCTTGGAAGGCGAGCGGCACGCCCGCGGCGTCCCACGCCCCGCACCCGGCGGCGCGCAGGAGCGCGAGACCGGCCGCCTGGTCCGCGGCAGTTGCATCCCCGGCCACCGCGCCGTCCGCTTCTCCCGCGGCGACCAGCGCCCAGCGGTACGCCGCCGACGGGATGGCGCGGAATCGCCAGGGGTGCAGGACGCGGGCCACGTCCGCCGTTTGAGTTTCGTCAAGCGGGGGCGTCAGGAGGGTAGGGCAGGTGACGGCAACCGATCCGGCGGGGCGCAGCGGTCTGCCGTTCCGCCGCGGCGGTCCGGCGTTGTCCGTCCAGCAGAATAGATCTCCGTCGTCGTCCGGCGCGGCATACGCGTACACGACCGCCACCAGGGGCCGTTCGCCTTCGACCAAGGCCAGCGAGACTGCCGCGCCCCGGCGCCCGGCGCGCGCTGCGTCCCGGCCGTCATGCGCCGCAATCCGCCATTGGCGGCGGGACGCCGGGGTGAAGTCCCCGGGGAAGTTGGCGCGGAGGCCGCGTTCGAGATGCTCTTGGATGTGGGCCTCGGGCTGGCTTCCGGTTACGGCGGCGTGCAGTTCGCGCAACAGCCACGCCCCGGCTTCCCGCGCCAGGCGCTCGGCCACGTCCGCTTCCCGGGCCAGGCCCCTACCAGGCGTGTGCAATGCGGTACCCGTAGGGATCGGCGCCGGCTTCCAGGACCCCGTCCGGCTTCACCAGGATCGCGGTGGGCGCCGCGCCGCTCGACCAGCGCGACTGCCTGCTCACCTTGTGTTTACGCTCGGCCAGTTCGGCAAACACCGCCGGCGCCATCCGCTCGTCCAGCAGCAGATCGCCCCGATTCATCGCGTGATTGTCGAAACTGGCTACCAGGTGCCGGGTCTGCATCCGGGGCGCTTCCACCGCATCCTGCGGATTCATCCCGAATTCAATCACGTTCAGCAGCACCTGCAACAGGCTCTGCTCCTGGTTGTCTCCCCCGGGGGTGGAAAGCACCAGGAACGGCTCACCCTGCGCGGTAGTGACCAGCGTGGGGCTGAGCGTGACGCGGGGCCGTTTGCCTCCCGCCAGTTCGTTGGGGTGGCCGGGAATCAGGAAGAAACTCTGCGCCCGCTGGGTAAGCGGGATTCCGGTATCGCCGGCGATCACCGACGGCATCCACGCGCCGGAAGGCGTGGCCGTGAACATCATGCCGTGCCGGTCGGCCGCATTGATGCAGGTAGTGTCGCGGGCCATCAGGGCATCATCCAGCCGCACCACCATTTGGTCCGCCTGCGAGGGATGAATTCCCGGGTGCGGCCCGATCCGCCCGGGGCGGAACTCCATCGAGGCGGCCGGCCCGATCAGGGCGCGGCGCTCCGCCGCGTATTCCTTCGACAGCAGGCGGCCGCCGGGCACGTCGGCGAACCGCGGGTCGCCGTAGTAGGTGTCCCGGTCCGCGTAGGCCAGTTTCAGCGCCTCCGCCATGGTGTGCAGGTAGTTGGTGGAGTTCAGCCGGAACGCGCGCAGATCATACCCCTCGAGCAGGTTCAGCGTTTGCAGGAGCGCGCCGCCCTGGGTCCAGAATCCGGGCTTGTAGACCACGTAGCCGCGATAGGTGGTCGAGAGCGCCTCCTCGGGTTGCACGCGAAAAGCCGCCAAGTCCTCGTAACGCAGCAGGCCTTCGTGTTGGCGGCTGAACTGATCGATCTTGCGGGCGATCTCGCCGCGGTAGAAATAGTCGCGCACGGCGTCGATCCCGGTCTGCCGGTCCGCCCCGCCGCGCAGCGCTTTGGCCTCCGCGGCCGCCATGGCGCGGAGCGTACGGGCCAGATCCGGCTGGCGGAAGATTTCGCCCACACGCGGCGAGCGCCCGCCCGGGCGAAACACGGCGCCGGAGCCTGGCCACAGTTCAAAAAAGCGCTTGCTGCGCTCGATGTAGAGCGCGCGGATCTCGTCGATCGGCGTTCCATCCGCCAATGCGATGGCCGGTTGAATCACTTCGGTGAAGGTCTTGGTGCCGTATTCGCGCAGGGCGACCAGCCCGCCTTCCACCATCCCGGGAACCAGCGCCGGCATCAGCCCGGCGACGGGAATGAATCCCTTCAGCCCGTTCGGCTCCGGCGGAGACAGCATTTCGCCCGGCCGCAAGCGGCGTTCGCGGAACAGGCCGGCGGAAGCGAGTTTCGGCATCACGCCCACGCCCGCGATGCACCTCACCTGGCCATCCCGGCCGCGCACCAGGATCGGCGCTTCTCCCCCGAAGCCGAAATGGGAAAACTCGACGATGGCCGCCGCAAACATCGCGGCGACGCCGGCGTCGACGGCGTTGCCGCCCTGTTGAAACAGGCGCATGCCGGCTTGCGCCGCCTGCTCGCTGCCCGTGGCCACGGCGCCATGCGAGCCGCGCACGGCGTACTTGGCCGGGCGTTCCAATTCCTTGCGCTGCGCCCGTGTGTGCGGCGCGCACGCCAGCGCGGTCAGCAGGGCCACGCCCATCCAAGCCGTCTTGCGCTTCATCGTTTTCCCCGAGGGCTGAATGCTTCCATTCTAGCCCCGCGGCTATAATCGAGCGAGAGACCGATGGAGACCACCCACCCCGTTCCCTCGCCCGCCAGACCGGATTCCCCGGATGAAGAGGAGCCCATGCTGTACTGTCCGGTCTGTTCCCGCCGCCTCGCCGAACGCAAGTGCAAACTCTTCTGCGAACGCTGCGGGTATTTCTTGAGCTGCGCCGATTACTATTGAACGCCGGGTGGGATCGCACGTCTGATGACTGAGCTGCTTGAGCGCTTCCGGCGCGGTCCGGAACTGTTGGCCGTGATCCTCACCGGAGTCTACGGCGAAGAGATCGACTTCCGCCTGGGGCCGGACGAATGGAGTATCCGCCAAATCATGGCGCACCTGGCGGACGCCGAGCTGGTGGGCGCGTTCCGCTTCCGCGCGGTGATCGCGGAGGACAATCCAACGCTGGCGGCCTTCGACCAGGACCGCTGGGCAGCCCGCCTCGACTATCAGAAGCGCAAGCCCACGCATTCCCTGGAGGCGTTCCGGCGGCTGCGCACGGAGAATTTCGACTTGCTCAAGGATTTGCCCGAGAGCGCCTGGTCCCGCCAAGGGATGCATCGTGAACGGGGTCCGGTCACCCTGCGGCAACTGGTGGAAATCTACGCCGGGCATGCCGAGGGACACGCCCGGAAACTCCAGCGGATTCGCGACGCCTACAAGCAGGCGAAAGGCAAAAAATGAGGGCCGCCGCAGCGCTGCTTGCGGTGGCGCATGTGGCTGGCGCCGCCAACCCGCGCCAGGCCGGGAGCGACTGGTGGATCCACGTCGAGTATCTCGCCGCTGACCGGTTGGAAGGCCGCGACACCGGTAGCCCCGGCCACCGCCTTGCCGCTGAATATGTCGCCCGGCAGTTTCGCCGTGCGGGGCTCCAGCCGAAAGGTGAGCGCGGATACGATCAGCCCGTCAAGCTGGTAACCCGCCGGCTGGTGGAGGAGAAGAGCCGGCTGACGCTGCTGCACGGCGGCGGCGTCACGCCGGTCCGGTTCGGCGACGACGCCATCGTGGGCCTGCGTGGCGCCCCGCCGCCCTCGTTGCGCGCGCCGCTGGAATTCACCGGCTATGGATTGGTGGTTCCGGAGGCGGGCCATGACGACCTGGCCGGGCGTGATCTGCGCGGCAAGATTCTGGTCTTCGTGTCCGGCTTGCCGAAGCATGTCTCGGGCAACCTGGGAGCGCACTATTCGTCGCAGCGGGAACGCTGGCCGGCCTTCGCCGCCGCAGGCGCCATCGGGGCGATCTCGATCTCGAATCCGAAAACCGCTGAGATTCCGTGGGAACGCGCCGCCAAGGCGCGCCTGGCGCCCGCGATGAATCTGGCGGCTGGCGACCCGGAAGCCTGCTTGCTTTGGCTGACGTTTCATCCGGCGTACGCCGCGCGCCTCTTCGCCGGATCGGGCCATACCCTGGACGAGCTATTCGCCATGGCGGAGCGGCGCGAGACGTTGCCGCGGTTTCCGCTGGCCGCGGAACTGGAAGCGGAGATCGCCGTGGAGAGCGGTTCGCTCACCTCCGACAACGTGGTCGGCGTTCTCCGGGGGGCCGACCGGACATTGCGGTCCGAGTATGTGATCCTGACCGCGCACCTGGATCACATCGGACGCGGCGAACCGGTGCGGGGCGACGCCATCAACAATGGGGCGATGGACAACGCCTCAGGGATTGCCACGCTGATCGAGATCGCCAGGGCGCTGCGTGGACGGAAGCTGAAGCGATCCGTGCTGTTCGCCGCGGTGACGGGTGAGGAGAAAGGCTTGCTGGGCTCGCGCTATTTCGCGGCGCATCCGACGGTTCCGCCCGGCTCTCTGGTGGCGAACCTGAACTTCGACATGTTTCTCCCGCTGTTCCCGCTGCGGTCCATCATGACTCTCGGGCTGGACGAGTCCGATTTAGGCGACGCCATGCGGCAGGCGGCAGCGGAATCCGGCGTGGCGGTGCAAGCGGACCCCGAACCGCTCCGCAACCGGTTTATCCGCAGCGACCAGTACAGCTTCGTTCGCGAGGGGGTGCCGGCGCTGGCGTTCAAACTGGGTTTCGCTAAGGGGTCGCCCGAGGCCGAGATCGAGCGGCGGTGGACGCGCGAACGCTACCACGCCCCGTCCGACGATGCCGGGCAGCCCGTGGATCTGCAAGCCGCGCATCGCTTCAATGCGGTCATGGCCAGGCTGGTGGAGATCACCGCAAACCGGAGCGAACGGCCCCGTTGGCGTGAAGAGAGCTTCTTCCGCCGGTTTGCCCGCCAGTTCTGACCGCGCCGGCGGGCCGTCGCGGCGCGCTCCGAAGGCGCGCCTGTCCCCGCCCGCTGTCACCGGCCTGTCACCCGGCGTCCGGGTCCGGCGCGATATGCTGGGCGTGCCATGGCTCCATCCTTCGCGTCCCGCCGCAAGCTCCTGACCCGGCTGCTGGTCGTCGCCAGCATGGCCTCGGCCTTTGCTCTGCGCGGCCTGATCGGGCAACCCGCCCCCAAAAACGACTTCCACTTCTCGATTCTGGGCGACCGCACCGGCGGCGCGACCCCGCAGATCTACGGACGGGTCTGGCGCGAAGTCTCCTTGTTGCACCCGGATTTTGTCATCAACGTCGGCGACACCATCCAGGGAGGCGTCGATGCCCAGGCGGAGCGCGAATGGCTGGACGTCGCCAGGGTCTGGGACCGCTACCGCGGCTTCCAGCAGTACTTCACGCCCGGTAATCACGACATCTGGTCGGATGCCTCCGAGAAGATCTACATCGCGCAAACCGGTTTTCAGCCGGCCTACTCGTTCGACTACCACGCTGCGCACTTCACCATTCTGGACAACTCCCGCGAACGCGAACTTGACGCGAGGCAGATCGCCTTTCTCGAAAAGGATCTGGAGGCCAACCGCCACAAGCATCCCAAGTTTGTCTTCTTCCACCGGCCGTTCTGGATCGCCCGCTTCAAGCAGGGCGATACCTCTTTTCCGCTGCACCAGTTGGCGGTAAAGCACGGGGTCACCTATGTGATCAGCGGCCATGGACACGAGTTCGTCCACATGAGACGCGACGGGATCGGTTACATGGAGGTGGGCAGCAGCGGGGGCACCATCCAGGGCCATCTGCGGCGCGGCGAAGGCTTCCGGCAGGGGAACTTCTACCACCACATCTGGGCGCGGGTGAAGGGCGGACAGGTGTGGCTGACCGTCAAGGAAATCGACGGCATAATGGGCCAGGGAAGGATGTTCCGCGCCGACGACTGGGATGAGAACGGGCCGAAATTCGAAACCGGCGATCCCGCGATCAACGACAACCCCGAGACGTAAGGGCGAACGCTCAGCGCGGGAAACGCCGGACGGGCTGGACAACGCGCAGGAGCCAGCCTGCAGCGTTCGTCCAGTCTGAGCGAGGCTTCGCCGCTGCGCGGGCGCTCACTCGGACACCACCTCCACCGCGGCAAACCCTTCGTCCACGGACGGGGGAACCAAGCGCTCCTGCATCGCGCGTATCACCTCCTCGGGCACCACGCGCCCGCGCGCGGCGTTGCGCTGGAGGCACACTTCCACCGGGATGGCGAGGTACACGGCTTCGATCCGGCATCCGTACGCCCGGGCGATGGCCAGATAAGGCGCACGCTCGGCCGGCGTCAGGTGCGTCGCGTCGACACAGGTCACCGGACGGCCAATGGCCAGGCGCTGCCGCAACAGGTAGCGCAGCGAGGCAAAGACCCGGGAGTGGATGGATTGATCCGTGGGATCGTCCGCCAGCCAGCCGCGGAGGGCGTCTGAAGACAGGACCGGCAGGCCGCGGCGCTCCACCCAGGTGGATTTCCCGGAGCCCGGCAGGCCGACCAGCACCACGATCTTCGGCGCGCGGGACTCAACGGACACGGTGGACGAAGGCATCGAACGAGTGCGGAGCGCGGGCTTTCATCCAGGCTTCAAACCGCCGCGCTACGGTCTCCAGATTGTGATACGCGTACGGATCCTGGTGGGCTTCGCGCAGCGAAGGCAACAGGGGTTGCAGCCGCAGGTAGCAAAGCAGGAGCTCGCGGGTATTGTGAAAGAACAGTTCTTCGTGCAGAATGCCGGACGCGACCAGGGAAGCGGCCATTTCCCAGTAGCTGGTTACCTGCCGCGCGAACGCGTTTTCGGCCGACCCGGGGGGGCAGGCTTCGAGGAACTCCGGCATGCTCGCGAACCGGAAGTTCTTTACGAACCATTCGCGCGCCTCCCGCATGCGGGGCTCGCGCCGCTCTTCGTACAGACGGAGCAGGAGGTTGGCATCGTCGTAGGTGGGCGGACGGCTCATCGCTGTCATTGTGCCAGAGCAGCCGTCCGGGCCGCGGCGGTCAATACGGCCTGGCCAGGTAGCCGGCGCGGGTGCGCACCCGGACTCCCGGCCGCTTCACACGCACTTCCACGGCGCGCCAGCGTCCATCGAACTGTTGGTCCTGGGGGTAGTAGCCGACCATATAGACGCTGCGCAATTCCTCCGCCAGCTGCGGATAAACGGGGTCCAGATCCTGAACGGACTGAGCCCGAAACACCCTTCCGCCGGAAGCCGCCGCCAGCTCCGCCATGCGCTGGTGAGCCAGGCGAGCCCAGGCGGGCGGTGGGACGCGGGTGAACGGATCGAGCAGGATCGGGTAGATCAGGGTCTCCATCATCGCCGCGCCGCGGAGGAGCTTGCGGTAGCTGACCTCCGACGGCGTGGCTTCGCCCTGGATCTGGTTGTCCACGCCGTCGGTGAGCACGACGAGCGCATTCCGCTCGCCGGCTCTTTTCCGCAATTCCTCGGCGTAAGCGAGCACGATGGTGTCGTAGACCGGAGAGCCGCCGCTGGCGCCGGCCAGCCGCGCCAGTGCCGCGCGCACTTTTTGCTGATCGCTGGTGAGGCGCTGGAGGATGACAAAGCGATCTTCCGCCAGAGCGTAGGCCGCCACCCGGTCCTGGGGACGGGCCAGCGCCAGCAGCCTTTCGGCGGCGGTCCTCATGGCGTCGCGGTCCCGGCGCGTGCTCCCGCTCAGATCGAGCAGCAGCGCAAGATTGAAGGGCGTTTCCTCGGCGCTCGCGAACGTCACCTGCTGGAGAACCCGGTTTTCGCGAATCTCGAAGTCCTCGGCCCGCAGATCCGTCACCGGACGTCCCTGGTCGTCGAACACCGCCACTGCGAGGTTGACCAGCCGCACGTCGGAGCGGAACAAGGGGATCTCGCCCAAAACGGCATCCGCTGTCTCCTGCGCGGCAGGGCCGGCGGCGGGAGGCGGGCCCGGCGAAAGCATGGCGTCGAGCAGGGCGGGCGCCTGCCAGTGCATCTTGACGGGGGAGTCCTCCGGAATGGCGGAGTCAATCAGGTCCAATTTGCGGGGCGCGGCGGCTTGCACCGTGATCCGTCCGAACGCCACCCGGCGTTTGGGCAACCGGTCCTGGAGAATCCATCCTTCCTTGCTTGATTTCAGCAAGAACTTGACGCCGGTGGGGAGGCGCACCATGCCGGGTTCCTGGCTGGAGACAAGATCCAGGCGGGTCGCCGCCCAGGGAGCTGAGATTTCAATTCCACCCTGGTCGGTATGCAGTTCGGCGCGCAGCATGCCGGAGAGGATGATATCCCCGGCGCCGGTTCGCGCTTCCAGCGCCAAGCCGTAGGGCAACTCGAGCGCCAGGTCGACCCGGGCGCCGTCCTCCGGCCGGCAGGCTACCACCACCGTGCCGGCGTCGCGCGTCACGGTAACGTCGCTGGCGCGCGTATCGCGTTCGGGACTCGAGCGGGAAACGCGCAGATCCGGACTCGCCACCACGCGGGCGCGGATGCTGCCGGTCGCATTGACCACCCGCACCAACGGCGCGGCCGCGCCCGGCGCCGTGATTCCGGCCAGCAGCAGCGCACTGACGACCCAGGGCGGCACCTCGCCGCCAATCATACCATCCCCGCTCGGGCATGCCCCGGAGATGGCGCAGCCACGGCGCGCCGCTCGTCGCCCCGCGGAAAGAGACAACGGCGCGGGCCGGTATCAAAGGATCCGTTCCCGCGCCGCTTCCACGCGCCGGTTCGGGGCGCGCGCCAGCCTGCTATTCGATATCTTCGGGCGAAACGCCCTTGGTGTCCCCGTAGGATGCGAAACGAATATAGGACATGATGTCCGCCAGTTGCTGCGGCGTATAACCGCCGCCTTCCGCCGGATGCTTCCAGCTCGCATTATCCTGCGTCGAAGCAATGTCCGACTTGGCGAACTTCCGCAACTCCGGCGGCTGCTTGCCCAGGTCGTAGTATTCGATCGTGTCGCCCTCTTTAGACTTCTCCATGCCGGTGAACGTCTCGCCACTCTTGAGTCTCACCGACTGCACATACTGGGTTCGCGTGGCCAGGATGGCGATCTTGATGCCTCGCGGATTCAAGCGAGCCAGGCGGGAAAGGTCGGGCCCGACCGCCAGACCTTTTCCTCCCAGCGCATGGCAGTTCCCGCAACTGCTCGCCTTTTCGGCGTTGTGAAAGATTTCGTAGCCTCGTTTGGCGGCGGGTGGCCCGGAGAATTCCTGGGCGAAGGCGGGCGCCGCGAGGAGCGCAGACGCCACCACGATCAGCGGTTTGACCATACTCTCTCCATGGGATTCCAGTAGCTCATCCCTTACCATTCGCCCTGCACGAAACCTACCATCTCTTAACATGTGGAAACGCCTCACGAGCACCAAGTAAGCCGCCCTTTCCAAATGTGGAAAAATGCCGCAACTGCGCCAATTGGCCCAGGAAAAACCCGAACCGGCTAATACGCCGGAACCAGCAGCAAGCGCTCGACGGTCGCTTCTTCCACGGCTTTCCGGCTGAAGAGCATCGGGTGGTACCGCCCGGCGGTCCACCCGGGGATCAGGTCATCATAGTGGGGGCTGCCGGGATCGCCTGACTCCCCGGGAACATTGGTCATAACCGACCGGTCCCAGTCGGAAAGATCAATGATCTGCCGGTAAGAGGCGCCATTCGTTTGGGCAAAAGTCTGTCCGGCGGAACTGGTGGAATGGACGGTGTGGGCGTCGCCGGGCCGGGCGTAAGGCCCGCGATGCCATGCCGGGACGTTGATCGGATGGCGGAACGTGATCGTGTGGAGCCGGCCCCACTGCCATGCGGACCAATCCTTGCCCAACTCTTGCTCGAGAAAGCGGATGGCGTCGGCGAGCGACCGCCGCAACGCGGTGGGATCCGCGCGGATTTCCAGGGTGCGGAGGACCACCCCCAAATTGGCGGAACGTCCTAGCGGGTGGGTGAACAAGTGGCGCGGCAGCGCGTGAATCCACGCCTCGTATAACGCCGCGGCCGGCGATCCGGCTTCCAGGCGGGCATCCCAGCTGAGCAGCAGCTCGACGGCGCGGCGCTCTTCCGCCGAACGCGCTCCCCGCCACCGCCGCACCGCCTCCTGGAACCGCCTGGCCGGCAGGGAGGTGACATCCATCTGCATACGCTGGAAATCGGCGACGGTAAATTTGCGGCCCGGCCCCAGCATTTCGCGGACTCGCAGAAAGCGGAATGGCATTGCCCATTCGTAGCTCAGCGGAATCGGGTAGCCCTGCGGCAAGATGTTGTGATTCGCGGTGGCGATCCAGTGTTCGGGAGGGTTGAACCGCCGGGGCAGATTGCCGGGAGGTACAAAACCGGCCCACTCATACTCGCCGGTGTCGCCCGGGACCGGATAGAGCCCATTCCAATGGCGGCGGATGGGGGCGAGGCCCACCGCCTGCCAGCCGATGTTGCCATCGACGTCCGCATAGACCAGGTTCTCCGAAGGGACTTTGTAGCGTTCGGCCGCCGCAAGGAATTCCTTCCAGTTGCGGGCGCGCGCCAGGGCGAGTCCCGCCAGATAGCCCGCCGCGCCGGGTTCCGTTCCCACCCAGCGCAACGCGAACGCCCGGTGGCGGTTGCGGTCTTCGTGGAGGATTGGCCCGTGATGGGTGTAGCGGATCTCCACCTCGACGGGCTCGGCCCGTCCGCGCACCTTGATCCACTGGCGCTCGCGTTCCACCGCCCGCCACTGCCCGCGATGGCGATAGCGGTTGGGATCGGCCGGGTCCAGTTTCTCCACGTACAAATCCTGCTGATCGATTCCCACAATGGTGAAGCCGAAGGCAATCCGATCGTTGTGCCCGAGAGCGATGCCTGGCAGCGCCGGTTCGCCCGCCCCGAAAGCGTTCCAGCCCGGTCCGACCAGATGGACCGTCTTGCGCAGCGACGGAAGCAGGATGGGCCGGTGCGGGTCGTTCGCCAGCATCGGCTTGCCGCTCGCGGTGAGCGCGCCATCCACCACCCAGTTGTTGCTGCCATGTTCGCCTTCGAACCGCACGGCGGCGATGGCCTCCTCATACACCCGGAGAATGTCCGCGGAAATATCCGCCAGATCCAGTCCGCGCGGGGGCTTTAGCGTGGTCCAGGGATCGGGCGGGCTGTATTTGGCGACCGCGGCCGAGCCATAGATGCGGGTTTCCAGCGCCCGGCGGACCTCCGTGCGCACGTTGCGCGTCATCAGGAGTCCGGCGACGCGGCTGAGACAGTCCTCGGGCCGCCAGAGCCCGGGATCGTAACCCAGCCGGGCGAACTCCGGCGGACGCCGGCCCTTCAGGCCGCGGATGTACGCGTTGATACCCGCGGTAAATGCGGAGGTAATGCGCTCGGTATCCCGGCCGTACGCATTCCACTCCCGTGGGAGGTCGCCCCGATAGCGGACCGAGCGGGCCAGAACGTCGCGCGCCACGGCGGGCGGGCCGAGCACCTCCGCTAACTGGCCGGTCCCGGTACGCCGCCAGAGGTCGATTTGGAAAAGGCGGTCGCGGGCAGCCAGGTAGCCTTGCGCGAAGAAGAGATCTTCGACGGTTCCCGCGTAAAGATGGGGCACGCCCCAGCGGTCGCGCAGCACCTCCACGGGCTGACGCAGCCCGGCGAGCGGAATCGTCTCCGCCGCCAGCAGAACTCCCCAGAAGAAAACCGCCGCCATCCGCCTCATCGCGGATATGCTATCCCACTCCGGGGCGACGGCGCGCGGGGGCCGGACCTCGCGGCTCGAACCGTGCGCCGGGGCCAGGGGAACGGCGTCACTCCTGCGACGCGGTAGTCGACGCCGACGCGCTCGGGGAGGCCGAGGTGGAACTCGCCGTGGCGGCTTTCGCACCCGCCGCATCCGCCTTCGCGCCCGTCTCCTTGGACTCCTTGCCGTCCTTGCCGTTGGTCCCCGCCCGCGCGTAGTCGGTCACGTACCAGCCGGTGCCCTTGAACTGGAGCGCCGGGACCGACAGCAGGCGTTCGACGCTGCCCCCGCAGGACGGATGTTGCCGGAGAGGCTCATCGGAAAACTTCTGCATCAGCTCGAAGACTTCTCCGCAGGAGGTACACCTATACTCATACATCGGCATAACGTGGATCCCTCGCAGCCCCTTCCTCTTCGCCCCCTCCGTTGTGTTTCACCGGCGAACCTGAGAGAAGCGGACTGCCTTGAGTGTTGAACCAGGACTGACCCTGTTTTTCGATGGTAGCACGCTCCGTGCAAGACGGGCGCCCCAAAAGCAACACAGCGGAGAAACCCTCCCGGGTTCCTCCGCTGCCAGAGAATCGTCCGTAGAAGTCTTTACTTCTTCTTCGCCGGCTTCTTCGCCGCCGGCGCGCGCTTGGGCGGAGCGGGCCAGCCCACCAAGTCCTTCCGCTCGGCAATATCGAACGTGAGCTGATAGGGGTCGGTTGACAATGCCGAAGGAATGCCGCTGAACTCCACTTCCGTCCCGAGTTCGGCCGGGTAGGGCAGCGGGGCCGGCATGATGAGCTTGCAGTCCGGTTCTCCCTTCAGACCTACGGCGAGGATGATTTCCTTGGGCGCCCGTTCGGGGCTTTGCGAAACGACTTTGCCTTTGAATTTCGTGATGTTGTTGACGCCGCCCGGCAGTTCCGCACCCTTGACCTTTTCGTTGAAGTAGGTCTGGCCGTCCGGCGCAAGGATGGCCTCGCGAATTTGTTCCCACAAAGCCAGCGCCGGGTTCGCCTCGGCCAGTTTTTGCTGCTTCTCCAGGTCGACCTCCGCCTTGCTCAAGATCTTGAAGCCTGGCGGCGGGAAAGGCGAAGCCACGGCGAGCTTGCGCACTTCCTCCAGGCCTTCGCTGGAGCCGTGAAAGGTGTTGTAGGCCTTCACGAAGAAGCTGTCGACGGGCTTCCTCTGCGCGTCAGCGAACGCGCCCACGCCGGTGAGCGACGCCGCCCGGGCGAAGTGGAAAAGCACTTCCGACTGGCGGTCCGGGTCCTTCTGCTGATAGATGGCCATCCCCAGCGCGTAGGAAACCTGCGCGAAGTTGGGACTCGACTCGAGCACCTTCCGGTAATGCTCTTCCGCCTTCTTGAAATCCTTTTGCTGGGTCGCGATGAAGCCAAGGGTCTTATACGCGATGACCGCGGTTTCCTTCTTCATCTTCTCCCAGTCTTCCGGCTTGACCGCCTCCGGTTTTTCCGAGGCGAGCAGACCCTCGGCCGCCTTCTGGCCCGTCGACAGGGTCTCCGGCGTCACGGGCAGGCTCTCGGTGAGCAGGGCCAGCCAGTAGAGCGCGTTGACGTTCTTCGGGTCGCCTTGCAGGATCTCCTTGCCCGTCTCCCACATCTTCTGCGGGTTGTTCAACTGCCGGTAGGTTTCCAGGATGGCGGCGAGGCGCTCTTCCTTATAGTCGGAGTCGGGGTACTTCTCTTTCCATGTATTGAGGAGGCCGATTTTTTTGTTCTGGTCGGTTTCCTTCGTGACGGCGACGAACAACTCGTACTCCTGAGCGTCCTTCACCTTCTTTTCTTTCTGCTGCGCGAGCAGCAGCCCGGTGCCCAGGACACCGATCATCGTCAAGCCGAAAATTTGAAGTAGAAATTGATGGAACACTAGCTTCCTCCAACACCCGGGTGCGTCCAGGGCAGGTTCGTCGGTTCAACCCAACTGCGCCTGAGGGGCACGATACGCAGGAGCCTTCTTTCAAAAGCCTTAATGGACTCTTGCGGAGTATACCCAAACCCGGCACTGCGCCGCAACTCTTTGGACGCCGCTCAGGGCCCGTCTGTTTCCCTACGGCTAGAAAGCAACGGGGCGTCGGCGGCGCGCCGCGTCCCGCCGGGACGGCGCAAACGGGCGCGCCGAAAGCATCTGCGCGGGCGCTGTGTTAGACTTCTCGGGTTCGGAATGCGCTACTTCGACCTCGCGTTGATCGCCGTTTACCTCGTCGGCATCACCCTTTTCGGAGCGCGCTTCCGCAAACAACAGAAGGACCTGCGCGACTACTTTCTCGGAGGACGGGCCGCGCCCTGGTGGGCGATCAGCCTTTCCATCGTCTCGGCGGAGACCAGCACCCTCACCATCATCGGCACGCCCGCCCTGGCCTTTGGCGGCAACCTGGGTTTCCTGCAACTGGTGCTGGGCTACCTGCTGGCCCGCATCGTGATCTCGGTGCTGCTGCTGCCGCATTACTTCCGCGGCGAAATGTTCACCGCCTACGAGCTCATGCGCCGGCGGTTCGGCGAGCGGCTGCGGCGCTGGACGGCATGCACGTTCCTGGTAACGCGCGCCCTGGCGGAAGGCGTGCGCGTGTTCGCGATCTCCATCGTGGTGTCGATCCTGCTGGGCACCGGCGAGGTGGCCTCCATCGTCGTGATCATGGCGCTGACGCTCTTCTACACCTTCGAGGGCGGCATGACGGCCGTGATCTGGACCGACGTGGTGCAGATGGTGATCTATGTGAGCGGCGCCGTGCTGAGCTTCATGATCATCGCCGACCTGATCCCCGGCGGCTGGGGCCACGTGGTGGCGGTAGCCGTGCCGGCGGGCAAGTTTCAGGTCTTCGATTTCCGGTTCGCGCCCAATCTGGAGTTCTTCTCGCGCACCTACACCTTTTGGGCGGGCCTGATCGGCGGCTGTTTTCTCACCACCGCCAGCCACGGCACCGACCAGTTGATCGTGCAGCGCCTGCTGAGCGCTCGCACGCAGGCCCAGAGCCGCCTGGCGCTGCTGGCCAGTTGGGTGGTGATCTTTGTCCAGTTCGCGCTGTTCCTGACCATTGGCGTCATGCTGTGGGTCTTTTATGGCGATGCCAACCTGCCGCCGCCGCACCCCGCGGACCGGATCTACCCGCAGTTCATCTGGCAGTACTTGCCGGTGGGCGCCGGAGGGGTCGTCATGGCCGCCATTCTGGCCGCGGCGATGGCCAACCTGAGCGCCGCCCTCAACTCGCTGGCCTCCACCACCATCATGGACCTCTGGAAGCCTTCGGGAACCGGGGCGCGCCCGCTGCAACTGGCCCGGGTGGCCACGTTGTTCTGGGGCTTGGTCCTGCTGGGCATTGGCATCCTCGCGCGGAAATGGGGTTCGGTGCTCGAAGCCGGATTGGCCATCGCGTCGATCCCGTTCGGCGCGCTGCTGGGGGTTTTTCTGCTGGGGGTCACCACCCGCCGCGTCGGCGAGTCCCATGCGATCGCCGGCATGCTCTCCGGTTTCGCGATGATCACGTTTGTCCGTTTTTTTACGCCAATCGCCTGGACTTGGTACGTCCTGATCGGCACGGCGACGACGTTTCTGGTGGCTCTGCTGCTGTCCTATCTTCGCCCCGGGGAGCCTGCGCGTGCCGCGTAACCCGGCCGGCCCGCCCGTCGAGCTGAATCGCGACCTGGGGCCCTGGAGCGCCGCCTCGATTGTGGTGGGCACCGTCATCGGCAGCGGCATCTTCATCGTACCCAACACCATGACCCAGCGGCTCGGCTCGGCCGACTGGGTGTTGCTGGTGTGGATCTTTGGCGGGCTGCTCTCCCTTTCGGGCGCGCTCACCTACGCCGAACTCGCCGCCGCGCTGCCCGGGGCGGGCGGCGAGTATGTCTATCTGCGGCGCGCGTATTCGCCTCTGTTCAGTTTTCTTTACGGCTGGACGCAGATGTGGGTGGCCAAGAGCGGCTCGCTGGCGACGCTGGCCACGGCCTTCTTCCTGTACTTCTCCAATTTCCGCCCGGAGACAACGCAAGTGCTGTTCCGCATTCCCCACGCCGGCTCGGGGGGCGGCCCCCTGCCGGTCACCCGAGGTCAGCTCTATGCGATGGCGCTCATCCTTGGCTTGGGCTGGCTGAATTATTTCGGGGTCAAGCTGGGCGGGCGGGTGCAAGTGGTGGTGACGGTGTCCAAGATCGCGTTGATCGGCGGCGTGATTGGCTTTGGCATGCTTTCTCCCGCCAGCCAGCAGGCAAACTTGCAGTCTTCAACTCCCGCGGCCGGCGGACTGGCAGGCTTCTTCGCCGCCCTGGTGGCCGCCCTTTGGGCTTATGACGGTTGGAACAACGTGGGCATGGTGGCTTCCGAGGTCCGCGAACCGCAGCGCAACCTGCCGCGCGCCCTCATCGGCGGCGTGCTGATCGTCATCGTGATTTACCTGCTGGCCAACCTGGCCTATTTCCTGGTGTTGAACGCTGCCGAGGTCGCGCGCAGCGAACTGGTGGCGGCCGACGTGATGCGCCGCGTCGCGGGCTCCTGGGGCGCCGACGCGGTTTCCCTAGCCGCCATGGTGAGCATCTTCGCGGCGTTGAACGGTTCCATCCTGTCGGGCTCGCGGGTGCCGTACGCGATGGCGCGCGACGGATTCTTCTTCCGCGCCGTGGCGCACGTCCACCCCCGTTATCACACCCCGAGCACGGCCATCCTGGCCATGAGCGTCTGGGCCTCCGTGCTGGTGCTGTCCGGACGTTACGATCAACTGGTGACCCTGGTCATCTTCCCCAGTTGGATCCTTTATGGCATGACCACGGCGTCGGTGATCGTCCTCCGCCGACGGGAACCGGACCTGCCCCGGCCCTACCGGACGCTGGGTTACCCCGTCGTCCCCATCCTGTTTGTGCTGGTCGCCGCCGCGCTGCTGACGTCGACGCTGATAGACTCACCGCGCGAGTCCGTTCTTGGGCTCGCCGTCATAGCCGCCGGACTGCCGTTTTACTGGTACTGGCGCAAGAGCGGGCGGCCAACAACGCCCTAGCCTCGGGGGACTTCCCGGTGCGCCCCTTCGCGGGCGGTGCGCCCGCTTGGCGAATCTACGCCAACTGATGCGGTGAGCCCGAACCGGAGCCGGCGGGCAGGGAGAGCCAGCGGGCCAGCGGGCCCGGGTCGGCGGCCAAACTTTGTTCCAAATCTGACAATTCGCGTTCCAAAATGCTACTCTCGATCGCGGTCCCGATGCCGGGGTCTCCGGTCGCCTGTCGCCGCAAGTCAATGGTCTCCAACGTGTTGAATGCCTCAAGCAGCCGCTGCCGGATCCGGTCCATCGGGCGCCCCTTTCCGTCCCTGCTTTTCGTGCATGTAGCATGCCAAGTTGCCGGGCGCCCGGCTGGCTCACCGGCGGCCAATCAGCGGGACGGCGGGTACTTGGCGAGCTTCCGTTGGAGGGAGCGCCGGTGGATGCCAAGGTGTTTGGCGGCTTGCGAAATGTTGCCGCCACAGTCGGTCAGCACCCGCTGAATGTGCTCCCATTCGACGCGGGCGAGGGAAGGAATGGCGGAGGGCGGGGTCGCTTCGACTGGCTCGGAAGCGCGCAGGTTTTCGTATGCGGCCAGGATCTGGTCGACATCCACCGGCTTGCTCAGGTAGTGATCGGCGCCCATCTTCATGGCCGCCAGCGCCGTAGGAATGCTCCCGAAGCCGGTCAGCATCACAATGATGCTGGTCGAATCCAGGGCCCGCAATTGACGCACCACATCCAAGCCGTTTTCGTGGGGCATGCGCAGATCCACCAGGATCAGGTCGGGACTCACTTCCCGGGCGATCCGTTCCGCCTGCGCGCCGCCCGAGGCTTCGTGCGCGTCCCACCCCCGCTGCCGGAAAGCCCGGCACAGACGATGACGAAACACGTCATCGTCATCCACGGACAAGACGACTGGGTTCTCGCGAGAAGGCGTCATGATCGGTTTCGGACTCCATCGGCGGACTGGGTAACTCCAACGTGGCGACCGTGCCCCGCCCGGGCTCCGACTCGAAGCGGAGTTGGCCGCCGAGCCGTTCGGCAAACAGGCGGACGAGAAACAATCCCAGTCCCATGCCGCGGCCGGGCTCTTTGGTCGTAAAGAAAGGTTCGGCGATCCGGTTGAGGGTCTCAGGCGGCATCCCGCTGCCGGAATCGGTCACGCGGATCACGATCGAACCGGCGGCGCGCCAAAGGTGGAGCGCGACGGGCACGCCGGGCGGGCTGGCGTCCAGGCCGTTCTTCACCAGGGCCGCCACGGCGCGCGCGGCCGCTTCCGGCGGCGCCAGTCCGGTTCCGGAGGCAGTCACCTGAATCCAGGTCCGCTGCGCTGCGGTGAAGTACGCCAGCACCATCTCGGCCAGCTCGTTCAGGGCAATCCGTACGGGCGCCTCGCCGGTGGCCTCGGCGCCCCGCGCGCTCATGTCATGCAGGATGCGGCGGCAGCGGTCCACCTCCGACCGGATCAGCCGGGCGTCGTCGGCCAGTTCGGCGTCGCGCCCCGCCAGCGCGCGCTCAATCTCTTTGGAAACCACCGCGATGGACGCCAGGGGGGTCCCAAGCTCGTGCGCCGCGCCGGCAGCCAGCGTCACCAGTGACGCCAGGCGCTCGTTGCGGGAAACCTGCTGTTGCAGTTCCAGCACCTCCTGCTCCCGCCGCCGCAACGCCTCGGCGACCTGGCCGATAAAGTAAGCCGTCAGCGAAGCCGCGATGGCGAACGCAATCCACATCCCCACCAGGTGCCAGGAGAAACGCTCGCCGTGATGGTGCGTTTCCAAGATCTCCAGCGGCAGGTGCACCCAGAACAGCAGCCCGAAGCACAGCGTGGAGAGGATGCCGAGCACCCAAGTCCAGGACTTCTCCAGCACCACGGCGGACACGGTGATCAGCACCAGGTAGAGGAGGCTGAACGGATTCAGCGGGCCCCCGCACAGCGCCAGGGCCGCCGTCAGGCAGAGCGTGTCGAGACAAAACACCAGGCCGATCAACTGCTGGGCGTGCGCCGCCGACGAGGGGACATGCCTGCTCAGCAAGTAGTTGCTGAGCGCCGTCACCGCCACCGGAATGGCCAGCCAAGGCAAGGGCAGCGCCACGCCCAGCAGCAGTTCCGCCACGGCGATGGTCAGCAGTTCTCCGGCTACCAATCCGTACCGGAGTTTGACCACCCAGGGCAGCGCGACGTGAGGCGCCGACTCCGCGGCCGACGGCAGGGGCGAGCGGGGATGCTCCCGCTCCGCGGGGGAGGCCAGCACGATCGCCCGAGACCGCATACCCTCATCGTAGACGATCGGCGGCGGACCCTCCTGGATGGGCTTCTTTCTGAGCTCTCAACCTGCTCGCGCCGCGGTTTCCTGCGGCAGGGCAGGCGGCGCATACTGGAGGAAGCATGCGCACCTGTTCCCGGTTGATCGCCATCCTGCTTCTGGGCCTTCGCCTGGTTCCCGCCTGGGGTCAACTCCGCCTCCAGGTGACGGTGACGGACCGCAAGACGGGCGAAGCCGCCACCAACCTGGCCGCCGCCGACTTCACCGTGTGGGAAGACAAGAACCGGCGCGCGGTGCTGAATGTCGAGTACCGCACGGGTCCAGTGGATCCGATGCTGTTGCTCGACACCAGCCTGGTCGGGGAAGTCGTGCGGCCCCTGGCGGCCGACCTGATCGCCCAACTGGCCGAAAGGGAGCAGATGGCGGTGGTCTCCTTCCACAGCGCCGCGGACCTGATCCAGGACTTTACCTCCAGCAAGCAACTCCTGTTGCGTTCCCTCGAGAACCTCCGCTACGGCAACGCGCCGAACGTGCTGGACGCGCTGTACGCAGCGGTGGACGGCGGCTTTCAGGCCGCCACCTTTCGCCGCGTGGTCCTGCTCCTGACGACGGGCTTCGAAGGGAGAAGCCGCGTCACCGAGCAGCAGGTGATCCGCGTAGCGCGCCGACAGAGCGTTTCCATCTATCCCATCTTTGTCGTGGGTTCGGAGCGGTCCATGTTTGAAAGGCTGGCGCGCGGCACGGGCGGGGCGATGTTCCAACTGACCGAGATGCGCAAGCAGAAGCCGGGCGACATCGCCCAGCGGATCTTCGCGACCGTCCGCGGCCAGTACACGGTGACGCTCCAGGGGAACCTGCGCCTTAGTGACAAGGCCAAGATCGAGGTCGCCCGGCCGGATAAGGCCCTTGTCAGCATCTTACCCGTGGAATAAGCGCGGCGTGCCAATTCGGTACGAGAGAAGGAGTCTCCCTCGGGTACTTCCTTTATGTCCGATCTATCTGATCCGGGCTTGCCGGCGCCGGCGCCTCATGGCTGTGACTGAGTAGGGCGGTGTTCCGGCGATGTGGGAGGATTCCGTGTCGCGAAACAAGACGATCCGGTCGCTGGACTATTTCCTGATGATGATCCTGGCCGCCGCGCCAGCGCATAGTGCCATTATTGAGACCTACCCCTCCGCGCAGGCGCTGGAGAACGCCAGCCAGTCGCCGGAACGGATTACGTTTGAGGAGGTGGAGGAGCGGTGGTACAACAGCACGCAGGGTTGGTTGAACGTGAGCACGGCTTTCGGGCCTGTTAACGTCCAGGCGTATTGGACCGAGTGGGCTCCCTCGAACTTCTTCGTGCCCGCGACTCCCAGCCCCTCGTGGACGGGGCGCCACGTAGAAGGGCCTGGCACCAATGTGAACAACTCTCACCTTCGGGTCTACCTTCCCGGCACGGGCAACATCCTGTTCGTGGGCGCCAACCTGATGCTCCAGGACGCCGCGGTTGGGACCGTACGGGTGCGAGCGCGCGATAACCTCGACAACTGGTATCAGCACGAGCTCACGACACACTCCACCACGGGGCAGACTAACGGTTATGCGAACGCCGCGTTTATCGGCTTCCGCTTTGATCAGCCCATCGTCGAGTGGCGGATGTATTCGCTGGACCCGGCCCGCCGCATTCTGTTCGACAATCTGTACCTGGCGCAAAACGCCGCCGCTCCTGCCAATCAGGAACCGGTGCCGGACGCGGCGACTCATCTGCTGTGCGGAGGCGGCATTCTGCTGATCGCCGCGCGGCGGTGGTGGAAAAAGCGTGCGCGAGTACCTCCCGCGGCCGCTGTCGTGTGAGGCCGGGCATGAACCCGCTCACCTGTCCCCACTGCGGGGAAGCGAAAGTGCGGCGCGTGCTCCATCCCGGTTTTCTCGACGCTTTGCTGAGTCCGCTGGCGGACGCTTGGCGCTGCCGGGCGTGCCGGCAGAAGTTCCACCGGATGCGCTGGGGCAGAGCCGCCCGGCCGTGCGACGAGCCCCCGACGCGCAAGCAAGCGCCCGCGAAGGGCCGGTGGCGGATCCAGGTACGGATCGTGCTGCGCACGTTGCGTACGCCCACCTCCCCTACGGCCCGCGCCTGAACCGCCTGGGCCGGTTAAACCGGTTTGGCCGTGTCGCGATGGCTGATCTTGACGCGGTAGCCGGCCGCGGCCAGGGCTTTGTGAATCTCCTCGGCGATCATGACGGACCGATGATGGCCGCCCGTGCAGCCGAAGGCGATGGTGAGATAACTCTTGCCCTCCTCCACGTAGTGGGGGAGCAAGTACTCCAGCAAGCCGCCGATGCGCGTCAGGAACTCGTTGGTCTGCGGGAAGGACGCGATATATTTCGCCACGCGCGGGTCCTTGCCCGTCAGTTTCTTGAACTTCGGCACGTAATTCGGGTTGGGGAGAAAGCGGACATCGAATACCAGGTCGCTTTCGGGAGGAAGCCCGTGCCGGTAGCCGAAACTTATCACGTGCACCAGCAACTGGCCGGCGCCCTGCTTGCCGCGGATGCGTTCGACAATCACGTCGCGCAGTTCGTGGACGGTGAACTTTGACGTGTCGAGGATCAGGTCGGCCAGCGCCCGGATCGGTTCGAGCAGACGCCGCTCGGCGCGCACGCTGCCGGCGAGGGCGCGGCCGGGACCGAGTGGATGCGGGCGGCGCGTTTCGCTGAACCGGCGGGCGATGACGGCGTCGCTGGCCTCGAGGAACACCAGTTTGCTGGGAATGGTCGCCCGCACCTGCGCGTAGATGGCCGGAAAGTCCTTCAACCGTTCGCCTTCGCGGATGTCGACCACGATGGCTGCGCTCTGGATGCGGGGCGAATCCCGGGTCAGCTCCGCCAGCTTCACGATGAGGTCGATGGGGAGGTTATCCACCGCGTAATAGCCGGCGTCCTCCAGCGCCTTCAGAACCGAACCCTTCCCGGATCCGCTCAGGCCGGTGATCACGACGAGTTCGGTGGGCGTCCGGGAAGGGCGGGTAGCCATCAGGCTTCAATCAGGTCGAAGTTGCCGTCGGGACGCCGGATCATCACCGAAAGCTGGTCGGTCTCCGCATCGCGGAAGACGAGGTAATTGCGGTCGCCTTCCATTTCCAGCATGGCCTCTTCGAGGGTCATGGGCTTGCCGTCGGCTTTGCGGTTCACGCGCCGCACCTTCGGGGCCGGCTTGGTTTCGGCTGGAACCGCCTTGCGCGCACCGGCGCTGGCGGCCTTTTCCAGGGCCCGTTCCGCCAACTGGGCGCCCACCATCGCCTTGCGCGGCATGCGCTTGGTGTCGCGCCACTTGGCAAGCACTTTAAGGGCCTGCTTTTCCAGTTTCTCGATCGCTTCCTGGATCGCGGTGAACGGGTCGGCGCTGGAGCCCGCGCCCGCCAGCGGATGATCATGGAAATTCACCGTGACCTCCGCCTTGTGCAGGTGCCGCTGCTGCGCCACCACCACGTGTGCGTCGCGCTCGTGTTTGCGGTCCAGCAGTTTGCCCAGCTTGGCGATCTTCGCCTCGATCTTGCGCTGTTGGGCCGATGACAACTCCACTTTGCCCGTGTAGTTGACTTTCATGGGTTCTCCTTCACCGAAGGCGGTCCCCCGGCGCGCGGACGGCACGGATCCGCGCGGGGCGGGACAGGGACCCTCAGTTTTTCAGTCTCCTTACATGCGTCGAGGGAATTTTCAAGTCCTCCCGGTATTTGGCCACGGTTCGCCGCGTCACTTGAATCCCTTGCGCGTTCAGAATGGCCGTAATTTGCTCGTCGGTCAAGGGGCGGCGTTTGTCCTCTTCGTCGATCAGCTTCTTGACCTTCCGTTTGAGCAATAACAGCGGCGTCTCCGCGCCGGACGGTCCCTGCGTGGCTTCCGAGAAAAAGTAGCGCAGTTCGAAGACGCCCTGCGGCGTGTGCGCATACTTGCCGGCGACCGCGCGGCTGACCGTGGAAGGATGCACGCCGATCTCCTCGGCGACCTCCTTGATCATCATCGGCTTCAGCGCATCCAGCCCCTCGGAGAGAAACTCGGTCTGCCGGCGCACAATCGCCTGGCAGACCTTGAGAATGGTCTGCTTGCGCTGCTCGATGTTCTTCATCAACTGAATCGCCGAGGTGTAGCGCTCCTTGACGTAGTTGCGCACTTCCTTGGTGGCGCCGTTTTCGCGCTCGAGCATCCGCCGGTACTGCGAATTCAGCCGCAGTTGAGGGATGTCCTCGTCGTTCAATTGAATGATATAGTCGTCGGCGTCCTTGCTGATGTAGACATCCGGCTCAATGGTCCGCGCGCCGGAGGCGGCGTACTTGAGGCCAGGCTGCGGATTCAAGTGGCGAATCACGTTGAGCGCGATGTCAATGTGCTCCTGGGGACGGCCGAGAACCTTGGCCAGCTCGCGGAAATTCTGCATCTCGACCAGCTTCAGGTGGTCGTGCACAATCTGCCACGCGACGCCGCCGCGGCCGTTGCGGCTTTCCAGTTGCAGCAGCAGGCACTCGCGCAGGTCGCGCGCTCCCACGCCGGCGGGATCGAACGACTGCACGGCCTCCAGCCCGCGCTGGAGAGCTTCCAGCGGGAGTTCTTCGCCCTTGGCGATTTCTTCTAAAGAAGCCGCCAGATATCCGTCTTCATTCAGGTTGCCGATGATCGCCTCGGCGGCCTCGCGGCCCTCCGGATCGAGTTCGGTGATGCTCAACTGCGAACGCAGATGATCGTACAACGTCACCGGAGCGGACAGAAACGTCTCAAACGAGGGCTTTTCCACCGATTCGGCGGCGGGGCTGCGGGGACCCGGATCCAGATATTCGTCGAAGTAGGATCCGAAGTCGATTTCGTCAAACGGATCGTTGACTTCCGCCGGCGGGGCTTCCGGGTTGAGCTCGCGCGCCAGATCCGCGGCCTCGCTCGCCACGGTCGCGGCATCCCGCTCCCCGGCGGAGGCGTCATCAGCGGGCTCTTCCTGCCGGGCCGAATCCACCAGCAGCGATTCGTCCAGCCGGATCTGCTCTTCCGGCAGGCGCTCGGCCTCCAGCAGAGGCAACAGCTCTTCCGGCGAGATCTCCTCGCCTTCGCTTGACTCCTCCAGCACCGGGTTTTCGACGATCTCCTGGTTGATCAGCTCTTTCAGCTCGAGCCGGTTCAACTGGAGGACCGTGACCATCTGGAGCAGGCTGGGCGTGAGGATCTGCTTTTGCGCCAGCTTCAGATGGAGCCTGGGGGACAACAAACTCATCGCCTTCAGAATATCATTGGGGCCGAACGCCGAGGTTGAGCCGGCCCCGCCTGGCCGGACGCCGTGTTTAAGGGCGCGGCCGGAAGCGGATTGTAACCAGATCCAGGGTCTGGGAACCGCTGTTGCGAATGCGGAGTTGCGACCAGCCATTGGCGGCGGAGGGGGACTCGACCACCTCGGCAACCTTGGGGGTGACCCTGTCGACGAGGAACGCAGAGGGAAGTTCGACCGTCAGCGCCCCGGCGGACGGGCCGGCCGCGCCGAAAGTCAGTTCCGCGCCGGGGGCGAGGGACCCCGACCAGATCGCAGTCCGCGCGGGAACGTCGGCCTCGGGGGACGGAGGCGGCGGAGACGCGTTTTTGGGCTCTGCGCCGGCTGAAGGTTTGAGTTCCGGCGGCGTCGCCGAAGGGCGCGGCGGAGTTTCACGGTTGGGTTTCGGGGTGGATGCCGGCGCGACGGCGGAGGCGGCGGGCGCCGGCTCGGCAGCCGGCGGTTCCCCGGCGCGCACGGCGGAGGGCGCCGCGCCGGCGTCCGGGTGCGGGCGGGGACGCGCCAGCCACCAGGCCCCGCCCACCGCGAGCGCCAGCAGCGCCGCGATGCCGGCCGCCGCCAGCGCCTTGCGCGGCTCGCTCGCCGGCGAGGCGCGGACCGGCGCGGGCGCGGGGGCGAAGGCCTGTTCCAGCGCCTCCACCAGTGCGGTGCACGACGAGTAGCGCTCCTCCGGCTTCTTGGCCAGTCCTTTGCGGAAGACCGGGTCCCAGCGCGCGTCCACCGGCGGAGGAGGCGCGGTGAGGATCTGAAACACCAGCCCTTCCTCGGTGTAGGGAGACCGGCCCGCCAGAGCCTCGTAAGCCACCACGGCCAGGCTGAATTGGTCGGACCTCCCGTCCACCGCCTGGCCCTGGATTTGCTCCGGGGACATGTACTGCGGGGTGCCGAAGAACTGGCCGGTCCGGGTCAGCTTGGCCGCGCTCTGGATGCGCGCGATGCCGAAATCGCCGATTTTCGCGCAGCCGTCCTCGCGGATCAGGATATTGGCCGGCTTCACGTCGCGATGGACGATGCCGCGGGAGTGCGCGAAATCGAGCGCCTCGGCCGCCTGCCGCAGCACCCCAAGCACGTGGCGCGCCGCCGGCGGGTCCTGCTTCAGCAGCGCGGCCAGATTGGTTCCCCGCACCAGTTCCATCACGATGTACGCGTATCCTTCGAGGGCGCCGATGTCATGCACCGTGACAATGTGGGGGTGCGAGAGCACCCCGGCCGCCCGCGCTTCCCGCAGCGCCCACGCCATGGCGTCCTGACCCGCGATTTCGCCCAGCGGCACCAGCTTGACCGCCACCTCCCGGCCAATCAGCGGATCCCATCCGGCATAGACCGCGCCGCCCCCGCCCTTGCCAAGGAGCGAGCGTAACTCGTAGCGACCCGCTTGCGTGAGTTCCATACCGGGCGGTTCCCTTGTCAGTGTAGTCGACGCGATGAGCTTGTCGAAAAACCCTGGGACAGACACATCTGCCCACGTCGGTTTGATCGCAACTCCCTGATTTTGGCTGGGTGCGCCTCGGGGCAGAGCAGCCTGTCCCGGTTTTTCAACAAGCTCCGGGGCTACGGAGCCTGGGCCTTGCGCCGGATGCCTTGTGCGCGGTCGAGCAGGTCGCCGGCTTCCGCATCCCGCTTGCGGAGCCGCAGGACGGCCGCATAATTCTCCAGCACGGGCGCCAGCGCGGGGTGGTCGCGGCCCAGCATCTCCTCGCTGAGCGAAAGCGTCCGCTGGAAATATTTCTCTGCGTCGGCGAATCGCTTCTGCTGCGCGTAACAGTAAGCTAGGTTGCCGAGCACGCGGGCGTATTCCAGGCTGGAGGCGCCGGAGGAGTCGGAGAATAATTTCAGGGCCTGCTGGAAGGCAGCTTCGGCGCCCGCATAGTCCTGTCGCGCGGTGCGCAAACCGCCGAGTTGATCATGCACCGCAGCCAGTTGCGGTTTCGCCGAGGGAACGGTCTCCAGGATGCGAATTGCGCGGTCGAGCAGCGGAGCGGCCTCGGCGTATTTGCGCATCAACCGGTAGAGATCGGCCAGGTTGGCCAGCGCGGTGGCCACTTCCGGATGCGACGCGCCGAAGTGGGCCTCCAGCAGACTCAGCGCGGCGCGCGTGCTGCGTTCGGCATCCGCGTAACGGGCCTGGGCGCGCAGACAGGAGGCCAGCGCATGATGGGTTTTGGCCAGGTCGACGTGATCCGCTCCCAGGGCGGCTTCCGCGATGCGCAGCGCGCGCGTCAGCGCGGCCTCGGCCTCCACATAGCGGGCGCGTTGCTCGAACAACGCCGCCAGTCCCTCGAGCGGCGCGGCCAGGCTGGACGAATGCGGCCCCTGGGTCCCCTCGATCAGCGCGATCGCGCGGCGATAGAAATCCTCGGCCGCGGCGTATTGCTGGCGCAGCCGCCGGAGGTTGGCCAAGTCGGCAAGTACGGGCGCCAGCGAGCCGTTTTCCGGTCCCAGCGTCTTCTCCCAGGCGGCCAGCGCCGCGCGCATCCACCGCTCGGCGTCGTCCAGGTGCCCAAGGGCGAGGCGCGCCCGGCCCAGGCCGAGCATGGTGGAAGCGCAGTCCGGATGCTCCTGGCCCAGCGCGGCCTGTTGCAGACCGAGCGCCTTCTCGTACAGGCCCACTGCCTCCTTGGGCCGTTGCAGCGCGGTGAGGGCTTCACCGTGCTGGTAGAGCGCGCGGGCGCGCTCCGGTTCCTGGCCGGGGATCGCCTCCAAAGTCGCGGCGGCCTCGCCCAGCAGCGCCGCGGCGCGCGGGTAATCGCGCTGCCGGAAGGCATGGACGCCCGCGCGGACCTGGAGCTGGGCGGTTTCCGGATGCCGATCTCCCAGGCGCGCCCGCACGATCTCGAGGCCGCGGGCCAAGTCCTTTTCTCCTTCGGCCGCGCGGCCCAGCGCCTGCCGGGCATCGGCCAGATCCGCCAGGGCTCGCGCCGTTTCCAACTGGGCCGGTTCTCCGAGTTTGGCGAGCGCCGCCAGCCGGCGCTGGGCATACTGCTCGGCCTCGATCCACTTCAATTGGGCGCGGGACACCGCGGCAAGCTGTTCCAGCACGCGCAGCGTCTCGGGGTCCTGGGCGCCGCGGGTCTGCTCGAACGCCGGCAGGATTGCCGCCAGCAGCGCTTCGGCTTCGCGGAAATTACCCAGATCGATCAGGCAGACCGCCAGGCGCCGGTTGGCCGCAAGCACATCGGGATGGGCGGGCCGGAGCGCCTTGGCCAGGATCGCGGCCGCCTGGCGCAGCGGCGCCTCGGCCGCCTCGAATTCCCCCCGCTGATGCAGCGCCGCGCCCAGGTTGCCCAGCACTCCGGCGGCCGGCAGACTGTCGAGCCCCAGCGCCTGTTCCCAGACTGCGAGCGCCTCGCGGTAGGCGGCCAGCGCCTGGTCGAAGCGGCGCTGATCAAGGGCCAGGCTGCCGAGAGCGTTGAGCGTTTCGGCGACCGCTGGGTGAGACGGACCAAGCACTTTCTGGCGCAGAGCAAGGGCCACCCGGGCCAGCTTTTCCGCCTCCGTGTAGCGCCCCTGCGCGCGCGCCAGCAGCGCCGCCGCCTCCTGGGCCTCGGCGGCCTGAGGGTGTTCTTCCCCCAAGGTCCGGCGGCTGAGCGTCAGCGCCTCGTCGAGCAGCCCGGCGGCTTCCCCGAACCGGCCCTGGAAGGCTTGCGCGCGCCCCAGGCCCAACAACGTGCGCGCCACGTCGGGATGCTCGCGGCCGAACAACTCCTCCCGCACGCGCAGCGCCTCGCGATACAGCTTTTCCGCGCCGGCAAACTCGCGCTGGGCCACCTGCCATTCCGCCTGCTGCTCGATCGCCTGCGCGACCTCCGGATGCGCGGCGCCGAGCAGGCGCTCGCGCAACCGCCGGCCATTGTGAAGCAACTGGGAGGCCTTTGCAAAGTCGCCGGCCGCAAAGTGGGCTTGGGCCAACGGGAGCAGGGCGGCGGCGGTTGCCAGGTGCTCGGCGCCGAGTCTGGCCCGGCGCAGCGCCAGCGAGCGTTCCAGCAGCGACGCCGCCTCGAGCGGGCGGCCTCCCGCCAGGCGCAACTCACCCAACGACTGCAAAGCCGCCGCCACCTCCGCCGAATCGGCCCCCGCGGCCTTTTCGCAAATGCCCAGCGACTTTTCCAGCAGCACCTCCGCCTCGCGGTACTTGCCCTCCAGGCGGTACGCATCGGCCAGTTGGCGCAGCGTGGCGGCGTACGCGAGGCTGCCCGCGCCGGCGGCTTCGATTTCCAGGTCAAAGGCGTTCAGGTAGAGTTGCTCCGCCTTGCGAAACTGGCCCTGAAGGGTGGCCAGTCCGGCGAGCGCTTTTTGCGTCTCGGCCAGGTCGCGCGGCGACTTGCGCGGCTGTGCCTCGCGCAATTCCCAGACCCGCTCGAGCAGCGCTTCCGCCTGGGCATACCTGCCGAGCGCGCGGTAGACGGCGGCCAGTTCGAACAGCGTCGCCGCCAGGCGCGGGTCGCGCGGGCCGAATTTCTCCGCCTGCTGCACGGCTTGAAAAAGGAATTGCTGCGCCTGCCGGAAGTCCTGCTGGCGGGCGCGCTGCAAGCCGGAATCCAGGTACGACTTCCAGAGGGATTCCTGCGCGGGCAGCGTCGCGGCGGCCAGCGCCAGGGCTAACGCGAAGCGCGCCATCGGACTCGTTGCGCCTCCGTCTCGGCCAGTTCGCGCCGCAGGCGTCCCTCGCGCGCCAGTTGCACGGCGACGGCCGCCATGGCCGCCGGGCTATGGCGAACCATGCCGCCGCTGTCGAGCAGGTCGCCGGCCACCACCTCCAGGCCGAGCCGGTTCAACTCGTCAACGTCCACTTCCACCGGCCGCGCCTCGGCCCGCGCGTACTTGCGCCGCAGCGGCCGGGGGATCTCCCGGCTGTTGACGATCGCGTAATCGAGGAAGGGATCGCCCGCGTGGCGGTAAATCGCCTTCACATGGTCGGAGGCGCGGAAGTGCATGGTTTCTCCCGGCTGCCACATCAGGTTCACGAAATAGGCTTTCAATCCGGCGGCGCGCCGGATGGCCTGCGGGATTCCGTCGACCAGCAGGTTCGGAATCAGGCTGGTGAACAGCGAGCCGGGACCGAGGGTGATCAGGTCGGCCTGGCTGATCGCCTCAATGGTTTCGGGCAGGGGCTTGCAGCGCCGGGGGCGCAGCCGAATCCGCTCAATGCGGCGTCTGCTGCGGCTGATGTTGCTCTCGCCCTGCACGCGCGTGCCGTCGTCGAGCAGGGCCTCCAGGGCAACGTCGGCCGAGGTAGACGGATAGATGGTCCCGGAAATCTTGAGGACCTCCGACGAGAGCCGGATGGCGTCCTGGAAATCGCCGGTGATGTGCGTGAGAGCGGTGAGAAACAGATTGCCGAAGCTGTGTCCCTTCAAGCCGCGGCCGTTTTGGAAACGGTACTGGAACAGGCGTGAGAGCAGCGCTTCGTCCTCCGACAGCGCCACCATGCAGTTGCGGATGTCGCCCGGCGGAAGCATTTCGAAGTCCCGCCGGAGGCGGCCCGAACTACCGCCGTCGTCCGTGACGGTCACCACGGCCCGAATGTCCACTACCGCCGATTCCTCCTCGGCAGGCGTGGCGGGCGGGCGGGCGTAATGTTTCAAGCCGTTCAGCAGCGCGGATAAACCCGTGCCGCCTCCGATCGCGACGATGCGGAAAGGTCGGTCGGCAGTCATGAGCAACCGTTTCGTTCCATCATACGGCTTCCGGGCGCGGCGCCGCCAAGCCGATACAATGGGAAGTGGCATGAGAGCCATTTGGACCGCAGCGCTGGCGCTGGCGCTCGCCGTGGGCGCCCCGGCCCAGCGGGGAGGACGCACCACGCCAGGCACGGCCGAGGACTCCGCCCAGCAGGGCGCCGCCCTCGACCGCGACGCCGCCGAAGAACTGGAACGGCAATTGACGCGCAATCCTCATGACCTGGCGGCCCGCGCCAAGCTGCTGGGGTATTACTTCTACCAGTGGATGGCGGTCGGAGAAGAGGCGGCCAAGGCCGCCCGCGCCCGCCATATTCTCTGGCTGATCGAACATCACCCCGAAGCCCCCGTGACGGCCATCTACGAAGCCGCCATCGATCCTCGCGGACACCAGCTGGCCGACCCGGCCGCCTATGAGAAGGCTCAACAGTTGTGGGCGGCCCACGCCAAATCGAACAATCCCCGCGTCCTGGCCAACATGGCCAGATTCTATCAGTTGAACGACCGGGAACTGGCCGAGAAACTGTTGCTGAAAGCAATGGAGCTCGAACCGCAGAACGGCGAATGGGAGTGGCGGCTCGGGTTTCTCTACGGGCTGGGCATTCTGGGCGTGGACGGGCTGGCGTTCAACGGGCAGCCGACCTCGATCGATCCGCTGGCCAAGAACGGCCCCTTCGCGGCGCACGCCAAGCGACAACTGGAGACTTTGCGCAGTCCGATGGTCCTCGCGGTGGCGGGCAACACGCTGTACCGCTACGGCAGCATCCTGGCCCCGACCCCTCAGGCGCGAGTCGAATTCATCGCCGACGCCGAGCGTCTGTTCCGCCGCGCGCAGTCGCTGGAACCGAACAACCCCACCTGGGCGCAACTGGTGCAGCAACTGCAAAACATGAAAACGCAGATGACGGCGCCGGGGCAGTAGATTTTTCCGCGGCCCGTTGCTTGCGCCCTGCGGACCCCAATTTGACTTTCGCGGGAACGATGCTATCCTAAAAGTGTCTTTGCCCGCCTCTCAATATTCGACGAGTGCCTTCCGGCCGCCGCTTTCCGATTCGATCTGTAGCGCAGTCTGACAAGGACGAAACACCTGAAAGGAATTTGCTTGACCAACATTTTTGTAGGAAACCTTAGTTACCAGACGACGCAGGACGAGTTGCATGCGGCTTTTGCGGCCTACGGCGCCGTGGAGCGCGTCAGTATCGTGACCGATCGCGACACGGGCCAGCCCCGCGGATTCGCGTTCGTGGAAATGACCGAGCGGAACGACGCCGCGACGGCCATCGCCGGCCTTAACGGCGCGGAGCTGAATGGGCGTACCATGAATGTGAACGAAGCGCGTCCGAAACCGCAGGGGGGCTCCGCGTTTGGCGGGGGCCGCGGTGGTTCCGGCTACGGGCGGGGTTCTTCCGCCGGACGCCGCTCGCGTTGGTAGTTTCGTGATCCCGGCCGGACCCGGGTCCGGCCTAGTTATGCAGGGCCGCGCGCCTCCTGGAACGCGGCCTATGAATCTCGCAGGAGGAATCATGGCCGGACGCGGAGGACAAACTTTCAAGAAGCGCCAAAAGGAACAGCAGCGAAAGGAGCGCCAGGAAGAAAAGCGCGCCCGGCGTTTCGGCAAGAAGTTCGAAGTTCGCGGACCGGGCGAGGAACCCGGCCCGCCGATCGAACCCTTTGACGACGGCTTGGACGCGGACTTGGTCGAGACCAGCGTCTCGGATGTGGATGCCAGCCGCGAAGCGGTCTCCTGAGCCGGGGCGCCATTTAGGCAGGCTCCCCTCCCGGAGGGTCCGAAGTCTAATGGATCTCCACGCCTCCCGAGGAGTCGGGAAGCGGCAGGCGCAAGTGCCTGCGCCACGGCGGCCAATTTTGTATTGTTCCTGATGGGCGGGCCAAAGCCGCCCGCCTAGCCCCCCGCCAAACCGCAACCACCGGTTGCGCATCCCGCGCACCCGGCGCCGCCAACTGTTACCATCTCCTTGGCTATTGATCGGCCTGGAGGCCGCCTCTGTTATGAAAGCTCTCCTGCTGAAGGGTCCCCGCCAATTGGAACTGACCGAGATGCCGCCCGCGGAGATGGGTCCGCGCCAGGTGCGCGTGCGCATCCGCCAGGTGGGCGTCTGTGGGTCGGACTATTCCAGCATCGCCGGCAAATTGCCGTTCACCCGCTTTCCCATCGTGCCCGGCCACGAAGCGGCTGGCGAGGTGATCGAAGCCGGCGCGGAAACGCGCTGGAGTCCTGGCGCGCGGGTGTTGCTGCATCCCATCCTGTGCCGCCGCGATGAGGCGGAGTTCGCGCGCGGGGAAGTCCACCACTCCGATTCCACCGAAGTGTTGGGCGTGGTTTCCCGCAACGGGGCCTACGCCGAGGAAGTGGTGGTGGAGGATTACATGCTCCGCCCCATGACGGCCGCCATGGATTTCGAAGCGGCGGCGATGGTGGAACCTGTGGCGGTCGCGGTGCGGGCCGTGCGGGAAGGGGCGGTGGGCCCGGGCAGCCGGGCGCTGGTGCTCGGCGCGGGCAACATCGGACTGCTGGCCGTGCAGGTGGCGCGCGTGTTTGGCGCCGCCCGGGTGGCCGTCACCGACGTGCTGCCGGAGCGCCTCGAACTGGCCGCCGCGCTGGGCGTGGACAAGCCCATCGACGTCCGCGCGGGATTCCCCGCCGCGCGTCTGGAGAAGCAGTTCGACGCCGTGATCGACGGCGTCGCCACGGAAGGCACGGTGCGCGACGCGCTGACCGCGTGCGCCCGCGGCGGCCGCATCGTCGTGTACGGAGTCCCCGCCGGCGACATTACGTTCCCGTTGAAGGGAGCCTTTTCCAAGGATGTTCGCCTGATCACCAGCCGCCTGTACGATGCCGATTTCGAACCCGCCATCCGGCTGGTGGATGAGGGCAAGCTCCGGCTGAAGGAGTTGATCACGCACCGGCTGCGCCTGGAAGAAGCTCCGCCATTCTTCGCGCGGGCGCTGGACGGGGAGATCAAACCGCTGAAGGTGATGATCAGCCCGTAGCCGTCGCGCTCGTGCTCGCCCCTGCCGTGCGGGCGGAGTCTGCCCAAGGTCGCGCGGTTCTACAATAACGGCATGGTGCTTGTGTTTCTGGCCTTTCGCGATGGGAAAGGGAAAGAGGGTTCCCGCCAATGATGGTTGCGTTGCTGGTGCTGGGGTGCGTCGGCGCGGCGGGAGCCGCCGCCGCGGCGGAGATGCATTTGGGCAAGCCGCTCACGCTGAGCCACGCCGTGCCGGTCGCCGAGGTCGCCACGGATCCGGCGCGCTACGCCGGCAAAACGTTGCAGGTGCGTGGCAAGATCACCGAAGTCTGCGAAAGAATGGGCTGCTGGATGAACCTGGTGGATCCTACCGGGAAGAGCAGCCTCCGCGTCAAGGTGAACGATGGCGAAATCGTATTCCCGAAGTCCGCTATCGGCAAGATCGCGGTGGCGGAAGGCAAACTGGTGGAACTGAGGCTGACCCGGGAGCAGGCGATCGCGCGGGCGCGCCACGAAGCGGCAGAGCAGGGCCGGCCCTTTTCGCCCGATTCGGTGAAGAGCGGTACGACCCTTTATCAGATCCAGGGGACCGGGGCCGTGATTCAGGAGTAGCGGGATCGTGGCCTGGCGAGCGGTGTGCGGTTATGCGCTTTGGGCGGCGCTGGCCGGCGCCACGGATCTGCACGAGGCGGTAAAGGCCGGAGACGTGCGGCAGGTGGAAGCCCTCCTGGCGCAAGGAGCGGATCCGAATGCCCGTAACCAGTTGGGCGCGACGCCGCTCCATGAGGCGGCCTGGAGTGGAAATGCCGCCCTGGTGGAGCGTCTGCTGACGGCGGGCGCGCAGCCGGACGCGGCCCACGCCGAAGCCGGGTCGACCCCGCTCCACTACGCCATCATCACCAATCATCCGGCCATCGCCAGGATGCTGGTGGCGCGCGGCGCCGATTGGAAGAAGCCGCTGCGCAGCGGCGAGACCGCGTTGCACCTGGCCGCCGATCGCGGATATCGGGAGATAGCCGAGTGGTTGATCGGCCTGGGCGCGGATGTGAATCGCCCCGATCACGCGGGGTTGACGCCCCTGGCCGGCGCGGCGCTGAAAGGCCACGCCCCGCTGGTGGAACTGCTGCTCGCCAAGGGCGCGCGCTGGGACACGCGCAGCAACGAAAACAAGGAGACCCCGCTTCATGCCGCCGCGGCGAACGGGCATGTGGAAGTGATCCGCCTGTTGCTGGCTAGCGGCGCCGACGCGAAGGCCAGGGACCTGTCCGGGCTGACGCCGCTGGACCACGCGGCGCGCGCCCGGCAGACCGCGGCGGCGGCGCTGCTGCTCAGCGGCAGGAGTCCCGCGGAACTCAACAAGCTCTTGTTCGCGGCGGCGACCAAGGGGCATCTGGACATGCTGGACTTGCTGCTGGCCGGGGGCGCGGCGGTGGACGGGCGGGACGGCCAAGGCAACACGCCCTTGCATGAAGCCTGTCTCAAGGGCCAGGTGGAAGCGGCCCGCCGGTTGCTCGAGCGGGGCGCGCCGGTGAACGCCCGCAACAGCTACGGCGGCACGCCGCTCCACGACGCGGCCGTGCACGGCAGCGAAGAACTGGTGAACTTGCTGCTCGACCAAGGCGCCGCGCTGGAAGCGCGCGATGAGGAGACGGGCGCGACGCCGCTGTTCCAGGCCGCCACGTGGGGAAAACTGGGCGCGGTGCAAGCGCTGCTGGCGCGCGGCGCACGCCCGGACGCCGCCAACAAAGAAGGAGTCACCCCGGCGCAGAGCGCGGAGGCGAACCAGCACCCCGCGGTGGCGCGGCGGCTGAAAGAGGCCGCGGCCCGGTAACGCCGGACGCCGCAGGGGGCGAGCCTCCGGCTTGCCCGGTCAACTCCCCAGTTCGCGGTAGTACCGGATCAAATCCAGGGGGGGCGGCCGGTGGCCCATGGCGCGCAGAAAGCCGGCCACCTGGCCGCGATGATGCGTGGCATGGTTAACCACGTGCAAAACAATCTGCCAGACGGGCTGCTCCGACGGGTTCCCCTGGAGGTCAAAGTAGCGCACCGGGCGCCGGGCGCCGTCGTCCTGAACGGAAAAGGCCCAGTCTTGCCACGCCTGCCAAAGCGGCGGCCATTCGGCTTCCAGCAGGTCCCAGCGCCTCTCGTCCTCATTCAGGAACGAGGACGCGGATTCCCCACGCAGGCGGCGCAGCCAGATCCGGTCGGCGGCGAAGAGGTGCAACAGCGTACCGAGAACGCTCTTGTCCGCGGTCGCGAAATCACGGGTGCGTTCGGCTTCCGTGAGCCGTGAGGCCGCTTCCAGCAAGCGCCGGCTGGCCCAGGCGGAGTAGGCGAGGTGCAGACGCAGCGCCGCCGCGCTCACCGCGACCGGGGGCGCCTCGCCCGGCAACCCGGATGCGTCGAAGCCGCGGCGCCGCAGTTCCTCGCCCACCAGCCGGGCGAACGGCGCCGCCTCGCACTCCACCCAGAACTTGTTCTCCCATCCCGTCAGCGTGCCGATGCTCCAGAGGATGACGATGCGCAATCGGTCATTCTCCCGGCGGAACAGCCACCGGTACTGGCCGCCGGATTCCTCCCAGAAACCTTCGCCCGTGCCGGCGGACAAGGCGCTTTGGATGGCGGCCGACAGTTCCCGTGCGGCCTCAATCGCATTCGCAGCCGTCACGGTCGCGCGGGTCGGGCCGTCGGAAATCAGGCAGACGAGACGCCCGAATTCGTCCTCGTCGAGAGAGAACTGCATAGAGTCATTCTAGATCCACGTCTCCCGCGGGCGAAGCCGCCCAAAGCGCGCCGCTCAACGGTAAAACGGCCGCCACGTCAGCCAGCGTGGGCCGTAGTGCGGCTCGGGTTTGCCTGTCTCCCAAGCGCCCAGGTCGGGGGCTTTGCCGGCGAAATCTTCATTGATGGTGGGGATGCGCTCGCCGGCGTCCACCGCTTTGCCGCCGGGTTTCAAACGAAAGTTAAGGTCCATGGCGTGATACACGGCGTGGCGCCGAGCCGGATCGGGCGGGACCAGGTTTTCGAAGATGTCGAAATCCACTTCGATGCCGTGCATCTCCTGGCCGGTAGCCGCGCGGAACTCGGCCAGCGTGGCGAACGTCTTCCAGTCGTCCTTGGCGGGTTCGTAGATGGTCTCGCCGGGCTTTGGCGCCAGCCATGCGTATTGCTCCTTGACGCCCCGGTTCGGCCGGAAGCCGTTGTAGTCGGTGCTGTACGCCCCGGTGGCGTTGGCCCACGCGATAATTCCCCGGCCGGGAGTATCGCGGCCGAGGAAGAGATTGTTGCGATAGTGGACATTCGTATAGGGATCGCGAATGATGTGCTCACCGATGATGGTGTTGTGGTAAACGAACAGCCCGGCGGGCTTCGCCGAAAACTTGAACGCCACGCCGCTCGGCACGTGGTAGAGCAGGTTGCGGTAGAAGTACACCGGACCGCCGAAAACGGGCTGCGAACTATAGCCGCCATGCGCGGCGTTGACGCCGCGGTTCTGAAACACCCGGATGTTGTGCACGCCGCCGTCGGTTTCGACAAAGTCATCGTTAAAGACGTGCATGTCGTTGTTGTAAATGTCGATGGACGAAGCTCTCCGCTCGGGATCCGCTTCCGGCGTGCCGTAGGTGGAAATGGCGATGGCGTCGTGGAAATACGCGATCGCGTTGTGCGCGATCACATGGCCCGGGCCGTAGACCTTTACGGCGTAATAGCTTTGCAGCAGGTGCGAGCCGTAGATGCCCGCGCTCATGATGCCCGGATAGGTCCAGCCGATCAGGCGGAAACGGTCCTCGCGTCCGATGAAGAGATTGTCGGCGATGTAGAAATCGCTGGAGCCGGCGTACTCGGTCCAGACGCCGAAGCCCACGTGTTCGAAGCGGCAATTCTTGACGGTGAGGCCAACCGCGCCGGTGACCTCCTTCTGGCCGGCGAAAATGGCGACGTCGGTGTTGCGGAACGTCAACCCGTCGAAGATGTGATAGCGGGAGGCCATCACGTCGAACAGGCGGTGGTTGCCGGCGCCGTCGAAGATCACCTCGCCGTCGCCCGCCGCCTTGATGGTGATAGGTCTGTCCGGCGTGCCCTGGAGCGTCAGGGACATCGAGCCGTCGAAGGGCGCCATCATCGGGTCGATGTAGCTGAGGCGCTCCGGGCGATACAGACCGGCGTGGACCAGCAGCGTGTCGCCGGGTTGGGCCCGCCGCTCCCACACCACGCTCCAATCGCCGAGCCCGGCGCCGTAGTACGCCTGGAGGATGCCGGTAAAACTCGGCTCCTGGCGCGGGCCCTCCCAGCCGGGCGGGTAGACGTGCAGCGTGCGCCCGCCCGCGTAAGGTTGCGGTTCGGTGCGGGTGCGGACCTTCACGGTGTGGCGGGACTGGCCCGCCACGCCGTCCGGATCGGTGAGCGTGAAGTCGCATTCGTATTCGGTGCCAGGTTCCAGGTTCAGAATGCTGCCCGCGAAGCCGTCCGGCACGGTGTAGTCCAGATGCTCGCGGCGCCGGTAGACCTTCTCGCCGCCGATGCGCACCAGCGGCAACGCCGCCCGCCAGGCCGCGTCGCCTGCCTTGCGGTAACGCACGGCCACGGAGGCGTTGCGGTTGGCGTCGCCGGCGATGGGCCATTCGAATCCCAAATTGAGCAGCGTGGGATGTTCCACGTGAAATTTGCCGGCCTGCGTCGCGTTTTGCGCGCTCCAGGCAGCCGCGGCCAGGAGGGGGAACCCAAACAGTTGAAGGCGCATAGGTACGCCTCAGTATAGCCACGTGTCCAGCCGGCTTCCTACGGTGGTCCGGAGCGGGAAGTTCCGCGCTGGCCCAAAGGCGGATCCTGACGCGACGACGCCAGTTCCGCTCACGTGACCACGCGAAAACCGTACAAGGCGGCCTGCTTCATCTGGAACCGGAGATAGACGGCGCGGCCCTTCAGACAGCTCAGGTCCGCGCTGGCGAATTCCCCAAGGGGGGCGTACCGGGTTAGACTCGGGCAGGTCGCCGCTCAATCTTGCGGCGGACGCCACGGGAGCGGGAGCGTTTCGTAAAGCAGTTCCTCCCACTTCCGGACCACCTGGCCCCAATCGGCAGGTAGGGCGTCGAGGAAAGCGCGCCCCTGGGCGGCCAGCCGGGCGCGCAAACCGGAATCCTCCGCCAGGCGGCAGAGCGCTTCCGCCACCGGTTCGGCTGCCGGTTCCACCAGCAGCGCGGCGTCGGCGGGCAACATGCCGGCCACCGCGGGGACCGCCGCCTCCACCACGGCGCAACCGCAGGCCATCGCCTCAAAGGGAACCCAGGAGATGTTACTGAGCGAGAAAGAAAGATGGATGTGGCTGCGGGCCATCTCCCGGGCGACCTCCTCGCGCGTCAACTCCCCCAGATTCCGGCAGGGTAAGCCCAGCGGCGGCAGGTCGCTGGCGCCATACAGAGCGATCTCCGCCTCGGGATGCCGGCTCGCGAATGCAGCCAAGGCTGCGACGCCTACCGGAAAAGCCCGCCGCTTTAAGCCAGGCCGCGCGAAGAACAAAACGCGCAGCGGACCCGTTTCCGGGCGCAGTCCGCGGTCGTGGAACAATGTGCGATCCGGACAGAAATCGAGGTGTGCTGCCGGGATGCCGTCCCGGCGGGAGAAGACGTCCGCCAGGTACCGCCCGACGGTAATCTTGCGCAAGGGCAGGTCGTAGGTGCGCTCCGCCTGCGCAAACAGGGGATCTTCCGGCTCGTAGAAATACTGCTCTTGGTCCTGGACCAGGTAAACACGGGCCAGCGCGTTGGTCAGCCCGGCAACCGTGTACGCGGTGGGCCAGTTGGTGGCGACCGCGACATCGCAGGTGTGAATGAGGTCATGGCCGACGTGCACCGACGCCGCGCTTTCGCCGAAATGGCGGCGGCAGAAATCGCGGATTTCTTCCTCGCTCAGGCCTTCCAGGTGGGCGACGGCCTCGACGTAGAAACGGACTTCGTGCCCGCGGCGGGCCAATCCGTGACCGAGTTCGAATAAGGTCCGGTAGCCCCCGCCGGTATTGGCGATGGGCGCCCGCGCCACCATCGCCACCGAAAGCGGACGCCGCCGCTCGGGCAGCAGGTTTCCGGCAAGCCTGCGCACCGCCTGCGCCAGTTGGGGCGCGCGGGCGCGGGGAGTGTAGCGCTGCAGCACGTCCGTCCGGGCCGCTTCACCGATCCGGCGGCGGAGCGTGGGGTCGTCCACCAGCGCTTCCAGCGCCGCGCTCCACTCCTCCGGCGCCCGGCAGAGGTAGCCGTTTTCCCCGTGCGTGATGGCGTAGCGGAAAGACGGCAGGTCGGAAGCCACGGTGGGGACGCCCAGCAGGGCGGCTTCGTAATACTTCAACTCGCTCTTGGCCTCCGTAAACCGGTTGTCTGCCTCCAGCGGCGCCAGGTTAATATCCGCGCGGCGGAGCAGCGGTGGTAGTTCCTGCCAGGGAACCAGCGGGGTGATCTCCAGGCGGGAACGGAACGGCCGCAACGCTTCAGGCAGGTCCAGGTGGCCGACCAGCATCAGGCGCACCCGCGGGCGCGTTTCCAGCAGCCGGAGGAGCGCCGGCAGGCACACGGCGAAATCGTGATGGTGCGTGCGCGTCCCGCTGAAGTAGGCGATGCGCACCCAGCCATCGTCCGGCCGGGGCACGCGGGCGAGCGCGGCGGCAGCCTGCGCTTCCATTTCGGCGCTGACCGCGTTGCGGTGTACTTCCACCGGCAGGCCAGGGAAGGCGGTGCGAATGGCGGCCGCCAGCGAATCGGTGGTCGCCAGCGCCCCCATCGTCAGCGACAAGGTCTTGCCGTAACGGCGGACGCCGTCGGCGTAGAGCGCGCGCTCTTCCGGCGTCATCAGCTCGAGCGCCTTGATTTCATCGAGGTGCGCTTCGTCGAACACCAGGTCGTCGGTGTCGAACAGGACCAGCTTGCCGATGCCGCGCGCGGTGGAGACAAACGCCTCGATCGCGGGCGTGACCGGCACACGATGGAGGAGGAACAGTTCGTAGCGGCTCAGCACCCGGTCGTATTCCACCTCGTCGAACAGCGCCACGTCCGCGGAGAGTCCGCAGAGGCCAAACTGTTCGGCGTGATGTTCCGCCCGGTAGCGGAAGGAATCTCCGGGACAGCCGCTGACGATCAGCGCGAACTTGGCCACGGGCGCGGACCGCGGCGCCGGAGCCGAAGGCGAAAGGGGCGGGTCCGCGGGGACCCAGGGGGAAACCGGCGCGGCGGAAACGCCGGCCGCCGCAGGCGGTTCGGAGCGGGGGAGAAAGCCGCGCACCAGCCTTTCGAAAAAACGCTCCGCCGCCGAGCCCCGGCGGAAGAAGTCGCGCCGCCATTCCCGGTACCGGACCACGGCGCGCCAGCCGGAGCTTCCCTCGATCTGAAAGAGGCGCTCTTCCAGCCGCGCATTCCGGACGTGCAGTTGGCTTCGCTCGAGCGAAAGCCGCTGGATTTCGGCCTGCTGGCTCAACACCTGTTCGAGAGCGCGGGCGGAGCGCTGGCGCTCGGCCGCGCTTTCCTCCCGCGCTTCCCTGATCCGCGCTTCCGCCTCGCGGCGCGCGCCCGCCAGGGAGGCGGCGAGGAATTCGCGCTGGCGGGCCAAGTCCGCGGCTTCTCCCGCCGCGGCGCGGACGCGTTCCCGCTCCTGTTCCCAAGCGGCGGTCAGGCGCTGAGCCTGCACCTGCAATTCCGCCGCGAGCGCCGACGACTCCCGTGCCTGCTGCTCGGCGCGGGCGGCCGCTTCCCGCAGCCGTTGCTGCTCGCCGGAAAGGGCGGAGAGTTCTTTTTCCAGCCGCGCGACTTCGCCGTAGCGCCCGGCCAGTTCCATCCGCTGGCGCACATAGCGCGCATACAGCCGCAGAAAATCCTCAGGCGGCGTTGGGCCGCGGCGCAGCAGGAAAGCATGCTGCGCGATAAAGCTGGCGTCGTAGTCGGCGACCGGCGCAAAGCCGTGCGCCGCAAAGCGCAGCAGCCAGTCCAGGACCGGGCGCACGTTGCAATGGGTGGGCTCGCTCAGGTCCACCGGCGTGGAGGAGAACAGAATCGCATCGGCGGCGGCGCACAAATTCGCCACCGCGGCATCGGCATCGGCCGGTTCCAGATGTTCCAGGACCTCGATGCAGACCGCCAGATCGAAGCGGCCGCCCACGGGCGCCGTGAGTGACGCCACGGTGCAATAGGGCCGGATGTCGCGCCTCGCCTGCGCGATGGCGTACGCGGAGATATCGATGCCATAGGCTTCGACGCCGCGGTCCCAGAGGGCCTCGACCAGCAGGCCGCTGGCGCAGCCCGCGTCCAGGACGCGGCGCGGCCGCAGCGTCTGCACGATGCGGTCGGCGATCGTGGCGAACAGGCCGAGCCAGGGTTCGTGCCGGCCATAGGGCGTCGCGCCGCCCGGCATGCTGGCAGCGCCATAATTCCGGAAGTATTCTTCTCCGAATAACTCTCCCGAATCACGGGGGCCGGGGAAGGGCGTCACCGGATTGATGGCTTTCTCGCGCAATCACTGGCTCCCGCGCACGCCGCAAAAATCAGGAAACAATGCCGCGGCCTGGCGCCGATTTCTCTTAGATTACACGGATTTTACGCTGGCGACCACGCGGGGGCGAAATGCGGGCCGGCCGGACGCCACGCAAGAGAAAAAATCGAGGCTTTGCGCCGCGCAGTGGCTCCAGCGGTAGCGCTCGGCGCGGGCGCGCCCGGCGGCGCCCATCCGGCGGGCTTGGTCGGGCGAATTCAGCACTCGCGCAATCGCCTCCGCCAGTTCGTCCGCCGAATGCGGATCGACGAGCACGCCGCCCTCTCCGGCGACTTCCGGCAAGGAAGACACCCGGGAGGTGAGCACCGGCACGCCCGCCGCCATCGCCTGCGCCACCGGCAGGCCGAAGCCTTCGTACAGAGACGGGTACACGAACAGGGAAGCGCCGGCGTTCAAGACGGGAAGCTCCGCTTCGGGAACGTAACCGAGGTAGCGCAACCCGGGCATCCCCGCCTCGAGGCGGCGCAACACCGCCGGATCTCCCCACCCCGGCGAACCGGCCACCACCAGGTCGAACTCGCTCCGGATGCCGCCGGGCAGCCGCTCGTAGGCATCCAGCAAAACGCCCAGGTTCTTCCGCGGCTCCACGGTGCCGACAAATAGGATGTATGGCTTGCCGGAAGACGGGGGCGGGGTCGAAAAGAAAGCGTCCGCCACGCCGGGGTAGATGACGGCGATCCGGTCAGGATCCAGACCAAGAATGCGCACCGCGTCCTGTTTGCTGTGCTCGGAAATCGCGATCAGTCCATCGGCCCGCTGCATGACCCGGCGCGCGAATTTCCGGGCCATCCGTACGTTGGCGGCGGCGTGCATCTCCGGCACCAGCCAGCAGGTCATGTCGTAAATCGTGGCGGTCACCCGGCAGTTGGTGGGCGGTTGCAAGAGCTGGTGGGAGGCGTGGAAGACCTGCGCCCCGCCGCTCAGCAGGTTCAGCAGGCGCAGGGGGAGCGCATTCGCCAGATGCAGCCATCCCAATCCCGCCAAGGTGGTGAGCGGCCCGGTTACGGAACGGTCATGCACGCAGGGTCCCGGCGGACCCAGCAGGGGGAACAGACGAACCGCCTGCTCCCCCGCCGCGCGGCGAAGCGCTTGCACCCAGTAGTAGACGTAGGTCTTCACGCCCGCACTGCGCAACAGCAAGGGGGTCGCGTCAATCCAGACCCGAAGTTCGCTCATCACACGGATCTAATCCCCATTTAGCCCCAAAAACTCGCCGATGAACCTCAGTTCGTTCTCCTATGGAGGATTCTGTGTTCTACTATAAGGACTCCACCTGTATGCCCGTCAAGGCGAATCGTGTCCGGAGAGCTCTGAAGTATGTCCACCGGCGGCTGCGGGAGACGGCGGTGGTCGCCAAAGGATTGATTTCAACCGACCATCCCTTGATGGCGCACATCATCCCGATCCGGCGCTGCAACCTCTCCTGCACCTACTGCAACGAGTTCGACAGCTTCTCCCCGCCGGTTCCGCTGGACACGATGAAGCGCCGGATCGATCTGCTGGCGCGCCTGGGAACCAGCGTGATTTCCCTGAGCGGCGGCGAGCCTCTCCTGCACCCCGATTTGGACGAGATCATCCGGCATATCCGGTCCACGGGCGCGATGGCGGGCATGATTACGAATGGATACCTGCTCACTCCCGACCGCATCCAGCGTCTGAACCAGGCCGGCCTCGAGCATTTGCAAATCTCGATTGATAACGTGATGCCCGACGCGGTGTCCAAGAAAAGCCTGAAAGTGCTCGACCGCAAGCTGCAAATGTTGGCTGAGCACGCTGAGTTTCACGTCAATATCAACTCGGTGGTGGGCGGCGGGATTAAGAACCCGGAAGACGCATTGGTGGTGGCGCGGCGGGCCCTCCAATTGGGGTTGAGCTCCACCGTGGGCATCATTCACGACGGCGAAGGACAACTCCGGCCGCTGACCGAGGTGGAGCGGGAAGTCTACCTCCGCACCGAGGAGCTCGGCCGGCGCAGCTACGGGCGCTTTAACGGCTTTCAGGAAGACGTGGCCCATGGCCGCGAACACCAGTGGAAATGCCGCGCCGGCGCGCGTTACCTCTACGTGTGCGAGGATGGCCTCGTGCACTACTGCTCGCAGCAGCGCGGGTATCCGGGCAAGCCCCTGGAGGAATACACCGTCGCCGACATCCGCCGGGAATTCCTGACCGAGAAGTCGTGCGCGCCTCGCTGCACGGTAGCGTGCGTGCACTATACCTCCTACGTGGACCATTGGCGGGCCCCGCAAAACCGCTCCGCCCCGCTGCCTCCCCCAGGATCCTCATTGGTGCAGATTCAAATGAACACGCTCGAGCAGTGAGGCTCGGGCCGGTCCAGTTCAGGCGAGAAGCTGATCGCGGGAGGCCCCGGCGCTCGCCGGGCGCATCGCGCGGCTGCTCGCCGGGACCGGCTTGATTGCCGCCGGGACGCTCACCGGCGTCTGGTCGCTGGAAACCGCCGGCGAAGGAACGGTTTGCGTCTCCCTCACTCTCCGGCGCGCGGCCTGGAACGAGACGCCCCGGATGCTGGTCCTGGATCCGAAGGCCGCCGGCGTGCCGGCCGCCGGGAGCGCGTGGTCCTTCGAAATGCGCCGCGACGCGGGGCCCTGCGCCTCACCGTGTTTCCGCCGACTGGCTCCGGCCAATGAAGCGCTCCGGATACGACGCCCTTTCCGTGCAGGACCTGATCCGCCTGCGGTCGCAAAGGCGTCACCACCCACGATCCGTTGCGGGCTGGAGTGGGAAGGCGGTCGCAATCCGTTGACGAGATCGTGCGCGCACGCGACGCACGGCCGTGATCGTTCTCCCGTTTGCGGTCAAGCCGGGTACCTCGACGTCGATCCAGCGAAGGACCGAAACCCGCTGCGAGGTACCCGTACGCCTGAGCGTTATAGAACCTACGGTGCAATTTGGTTTCCAGGGCCGCCATCCCCCCGTCGATTCTTTTGCGCCAAATCCGTTGATGTTATAAGGAATTGAAAGTAAATGGCTTGCTTGCTTCATTAGCGTGGTTCGGCTGGTTCCGATTTGCAGGGAATTCGCCTGCGGGATTCGCCATCGCTTTCAGGGGCTGCTATATTGTTACTATTACATTTGTCTTGAAACGAGACAGCGGTTCTCATTTTGAGACGCGGGCCGAGCCGCAAAGTCCTTCGGAAGCAAAAGGCGGCATGACCGAGAGCCGTAACGAATTGGTTGACATCGTGGTCGTTGATGATGACCGAGGGGTGCTGGCCTTTTTGCGGAATGTCCTGCAGCAAGCCGGCTATTCCGTGCTCGCCTGTTCGGACCCGCACACGGCCATCAGGCTGGTTGCGGAGCGGACGCCGGCTTTGGTGGTGCTCGATCAGGTGATGCCGGAAATGAATGGTCTGGAGGTTTTGGACCGGATCCGCGGCGTGGCCCCCCAGACGGAGGTGGTGCTCCTCAGCGGCAACTACACGATTGAAGATGCCGTGGCGGCGATTCGACGAGGCGCTGCGGACTACCTGACCAAACCCATCGACCTTCCCCGCTTTCGCCAGCGCGTGGCACAGTTAATCACCGAGTCGCGGAACCGGTGGCGCCCTGCCTCCCCGGAGCCGGGACTGGAGCAAGTTGCCGAGTTTGAAGGAATGGTTGGGCGTAGTCCTGCGATGCGGGAGCTGTTCTTCAGGATCAGCCGCCTCGCTCCGCACTTTCAGACTGCGCTGATCACCGGACCAACGGGGAGTGGCAAGGAATTGGTGGCGCGCGCTCTCCACCGGCGCAGCCCTGCCGCGGAGAAGCGATTTGTAGCCTTCAACTCCGGCGCGGTCGTGGAAAGCCTCCTGGAGAGCGAACTTTTCGGGCATGTGCGTGGCGCCTTCACCGGAGCGGCCCGGGACAAAGTGGGGCTGTTCGAGTTCGCCGACGGAGGCACGGTATTTCTGGACGAGATTGGCGACATGCCGCTGCCCGCGCAAGCGCGGCTCTTGCGCGTCATCCAGGAACGGGAGGTGCAGCCGGTTGGTACGCCGGCGGTTCGCAAGGTCAACGTTCGGGTCATCGCCGCGACCCATCGCGATCTGCGGGCGATGGTCGCGGCGGGAGGTTTCCGGGAGGACTTGTACTATCGCATCTCCATGGTTGAGATTGCCGTGCCTCCGCTGTCGCAACGCCCGGAGGATTTGCCGGTGCTCGTGGCCCATTTCTCGCGGAAATACGCCGCGACTCTTGGCAAACCGGTCATGGAACTCACACCGGAAGCGCAGGCGCTGCTGGCTCGCCATTCATGGCCGGGCAACGTCCGGGAACTGGAGAGCGTCATCGGCCATGCGTATACGTTCGCCGCCGGTCCCAGCATCGGCGCGTCCGATCTTCCTCTCCGCATCCGCGAAGACAGTGCTCCGGGCAGGACGCAGGCCTTTCCTTCCCTCGAGGAACTGGAACGCGACTACATCGAGCGCGTCCTGGAGGCGACGCGAGGCAATAAGGAACAGGCGGCGCGCATCCTCGGCATCAGCCGGGCGACGCTCTATCGGATCTTCGAGCGTTGGAGGCGAGCCTCCAACGCAGACGAGAAAGGCGGCGGGCGGGCGGCGGGCGCCTGAAGGGCCAATCGCAGACCGGTCCAACGCTGAAGTGCGTCTCCGCAGTCGCAAGTTGCGACACGCGCGGCAAACCTTCGCCTCCGACAAACACGCCGAACCAGAAACAGTGCGTGGTAAGTACCAAGCCGAGATACCCTCAAATAGGTGGAGCGATCGGCCTTGCCGGACTCAGCGTGGGCTGTCGGTTCGCCTGCCATGCCTACGTCTCCGAGTCAAGCCGCGGGACGCAGGCAGCCGGAGGGGTTTTGCGCACTCATGAGAATGCCCCGCAACCGCTCGAGTCCGGAACGTTTGACCTGAGAGATACGAGACGCACTCACTCCCAGCGACCGGGCAATGGCTTGAGTGCCGGCGCCCTCGCAGAGCGCGAGAATCACTTTCCTTTCGGCGGGCGGAACCCTGCGCAGCGCGCGTTGCAGCAGGCGGGCGCGTTCGCGTTCCTCCATCTGTTCGTCGGGCCGGGCGGAGCGGGGATCCTTCAGGAAGCGCAGGTGGTCCTGCGGTAAGGCGGCGCTATCGAGGCTGCTCAGCGCGGCCGCTTGACATTGCCACTGATGATAGGTCTCCACGGAGACGCCGATTCTTTTGGCTACCTCCTCGTCGCTGGTCTCGATTCCCGCTTTGCGCATTCGCTGGCGCGCGTCCTCCATAAGCCTGGCGCGCCGGCGGTGCACCCGCGAAAGATGGTCCTCGTCCCGCAGGAAGTCCAGAATGGCGCCGCGGATCCGGTAGTGCAGAAACGTATCGAGGCTGGCGCCCTTTGCCGGATCGTAGCTCCGGATGGCTTCGATCAAGCCCACGGTGCCCGCGGAAACCAGGTCGTCGTAAAGGATGTTCGGAGGCACCTTGCGGGCCAGAACCCGCGCGATCAACCGAACCAAGGGCATCCTTTCAAGAATGATCTGATCGGTGTTTGCCGAGTCCAAATTCTTCTCAACAGCGTTTTGCATACAGCGATCTCACTGGCCGCTCCTTGTCACCATGGTGGAGCGGACCGGAATGTGACAGACTTCCCAGCGCCGGCGGAAAACCGGCAATCCAACCGCCAAAGGGCGCGTGGTGGCCGTGTTGCGCGTTGCGTCAGTGCGCTAGGGCCGCATCCAGAGAGGGTCCCGCGGGCGAAGCTGGCGGCGCCGCGCCGGAGTCCGGCCGCCGGCTCTCCAGAGAAACCAGCAAGCTCGCGGGCGCACCGTTCTCGATGCGGGGGAACAGCCGGACGTCGATTTCGACCGGCTGATCAACCAGATTGGACAGCGTCAGCCGGCGCGTGACCGGAGCGGGCCCCAGGAACGCGGCGCTGAGCTGGGTCCACGAGACCGTATCCTGATCGGGGGGCCGGAGAATCGCGCTCACCAGGTGCGCCGGCCCGCCAAAACGGCGGAGGAGACCCGCCCCGCTCGGGTTAGCGTAAAGTACCCGTCCGTAGAAATCAATTTCCAGAACGGCGTGATTCAGGTCACTTAAAAAGCGCCGGTAGGATGATTCGCATTCCCGTCTGGCCTCTTCCAGGCGTTGCTTTTCGCTGAGCACCCGGACCTGCCGCAGCGTGTTCCACCAGACCAGGCCGACCAGAACGCCAATGGTCGCCAAGACGTGGAGCCACAGGCCCTGAGGCGGCGTGAGCCAGCCGGCGCGCTCCCCCAGCAGGCGCAGCCAGCCGAGACCGATGGGAATCACGAACGACGCGATCAGCATCCAGCGCGTGGACGAACCGACATCTTCGCAGGCGACGACGGTCATCCAGCCGGCGCCGCCGAGAGCAAAGAGGCGCCCACCGGACGCCAGGAGTAAGAGCACGGCGGCCACCGGGGAGGCGATCAAAGCGGGGGCGATTTCGCGGCCCGCCTCAAACGCATAAACGGAAGGAATCAAAGCTGCTACCGCGGTCAGCAGCGCCGCCGCCGTCAGCGCCTGCCGGGCCCGAAACCAGCGTTTGGCGCTGGCCAGCATCAACTCCACGCACAGGAAACTCGCGCCGGTCAGGCCAAAGAGACCAAGCCCCGGGGCGGCGTCCACGCCGAGCAGCACCTGCCGCCAAAGCGCCGCCAGCGTGATCACGGCGGCGGCCACCCGAAAGAGCCGGGCATAACCCCCAGCGCTCCGGCTGATGGATTCCCAACGGGACAGCCGCAGGCTGAATCCCAGGAGCACCAAGATGAGGGCCGCCTCGCGGGATACGGGCGCCAGGAAGGGCAGTTGGTTCAGCATCAATCCGGGCGCGGCGGTGTGACCTAAGAGGATCAGCGCCGAAGTGAGGAGGACGATGAGACTGGTGAGACGCGGCACGTGCTTCCAGGTAAGCGGCGAAAGCTTCCAGGTGAGCGCCCAGGAAGGCCAGTGCGGGCGCCCGGGCTTCTGGCTGTTTGCTCGGTTGCGGGCTGCCATGGCTCAGCTTCTCCCTTGCAGGTGGCGCGCACCCGCGCTGGCGGACGGGAAGCCCGCCGCCAGTCCGACATGATGAACCAGCCGGAGAAGGGACTCCACCTGCGCCGCGCCAACCTGATCACCGGCGGCACAGACGGCGCGATAGGTCCCCCTGACGGCTACCCCGCCCAGCGCGACGGGTAGCATCGGCTGGGCGAACCAGGCGTCTTCGGCCAACGGTTTCCCGCGCTCGCCGCCGGCCTGGCCCGCACAGGCCGATCCGCACTGGCCGAAGCCGCCGGACCGCAGCCAGATCTCCCGCAGAACGGCCTGCGGCAGCCGATCCCGTTTCCCCGCACCAATCATCGGACGGCCTCCCTTTTTATGGCCAAGCCGCCAGTCAGCGGCTCCGGCAGCAACCCTCTTTGCAGGCCCAGGCGCAGCAGATCGCCAACGGAGCGGCACTGGAGTCGCTGCATCATTTTGCGCCGACTCCGCAGGACCACCGGCAGAGGCAGCCCCAACCGTTGCGCGACATCCCGATTACGCGCCCCTTCCCACAGCAGGCGCAGCACATCTTCTTCCTGGCGGGTCAGCACGCCCGAGGACCCTTCGTGGAAGGATGAACGCACCGCAGCTTGCCGGCGGCGTTCCGCCATGGCGGCCGGGTCGGTCCAGTGGCCGCCCAACGCCACCACCGAGATAGCGGCGAGCAGGTTTCCGGCCGATGCGCTGTCCTGCAGGAAGCCGGATGCGCCGGCCTGCAGACTCGCCATCCAGTCGCCGCGGTCGCCGGTCTGGGAGAGCACCAGGATCCGCGCTTGGGGGGCCTGCACGTTTAACCGGCGGACGCTGCGAACCCATGCTTCGTCGACTCGTGGCACACCAATCAGGACAATATCCGGGGAAAGGCCCCGGCAGGAGTCCTCCAGGTCGGCCACCGAGGCTGCCTCGCCGACCACCCGGTGGTGCGCCTGTTCCAGGAGGGCGCGCAGCGCATCGCGCCTTAATTGGTGTTTTTCGATGATTACGATTCTCAAGCTCTTACCTTTCGATCGCCGGCGGACACCACGTTCCGTTCTCCAGCGGCGGGACGCCCGGTGTCGGGCGCGCGCCGCACTTATCGAAAAGCTCAGGCTTGTTTTCGTGCCGACATCAGCAGCACGGGTTAGCGGGTTAGTCTCCTTATAACAATGGAGGAATATCTTTGGGAATCGGGCGAAGAACCTGAAAATCCCCGCGCCAGGACCTACCGACCGCGGTACCAACGTACTTTCGGTACTGGCGCCCAGGCTTCCCTTGCGGATGGATCAAAGTACTGTTTGATGACAAGCACAGGGTGGTTGCCGTCTCCCCGTCAGTCGCAAGGCAGACACCACCTACCGCCCGATCACCAGCGGCAGGGGCGCCGGCTGGCCGGCGGGGCCGCGGCCGCTGACCGGTTCCCACGAACGCGGCGTGATGCGAACCTCGCGCCGGTCCACCTCCACGACCAGGAACTGATGCTGGCCGGCCCAGCCCGCGATCTTTGCCGTCTCCAGGCGGCGCTGGATGTTCCCTTTGCGCAGTTGGCCGCCCGAGCCTGTCACCACGTAAGTAACGCCGCCGGTCTGGCCGGGGTCCGTGAACTGGAAGTTGTGCTCATGGCCGTGGAACGCCACACGCACGTTGTGTTCTTCAAACGAGCGGATCCAGTGGGCGAGCGCTTCCCGGGCCGGGCTGTGGCGCGGGCCGGCGGTATAGGGCGGATGGTGGAAGTAGGGAATCTTCCAGGCGGCTCGCGAGGCAGCCAGGCTTTCCCGCAGCCAGCGGGATTGCGCGCCGTCCTCCAGGTACTCCGGACGCGGGGGACCGGTCTCCTGGTTCCGCGTGGAATCGAGCGCGAAAAACTCGGCGAGGTCGCCGAACGCGAAACGGTAATATCGCGCCGGCTTGCCGCCGGGAGAAAAGAAGTTGTCCAGACAGACCGGCAGGTCGCCGCGCGATTCGCTCTCGTTGCCGTCGTGGTTGCCCAGCGTGGCGTAGAACGGCACCGCGGAGAGCAGCTCACGATAAGGCGCAAAGAACTTCTTTTCCCAGTGAGCGTCCTGGTTGCCGGAGTTGCGCCAGGGAAGGCCGAAGAAGGTGTCCGCGTAGATGTTGTCTCCGGTGGTCAGAACGAAGCGGACGAAGTCGCCCTGCTGACGGCGGGCGGCGTACTCGCTGGCCATGGCGCGGGCAAGCCGGTGCTGCGGCTGTTTGCCGGTTCCCCAATCGCCTAGCACGAAAAAGACCAGGCGATCCGCTGCTTGCGGCCAGGTGCGCAGGACGCCGCCCCCCAGGCGGGACCCGTCAACCAGCACCTCGTAGGGGTAATCCGTGTCCGGGGTCAGGTTTTCCACCCGGAGCCAGTTGCGTTCGCTGGTGCGCAGCACCTGCTGGGCGATGCGGAGCTCGGCGTCGCCCAGCGGCGCGGAGGCGAAGCCGATCGTGTTGCCCGCGCCGCCGGTGGAGCCCCACGCGATCACCGCGGCGGTGGGTTCGACAACGCCGACGTACACATGCTGCGCCGCGGCCAGCGGCCACGCCAGCAGCGCTACCAGGTGCGCTCGATACCAGCCACTTGCCATGCGCCGGCGCCCTGGGCGCGCAGATAAACGCGCACCGTCTGGTGCGGATCTCCCGCGGCGATCTTCGCCGACAGGTATTTCGCCCGGGATCGCGGGACTCGGGCGGAGGCGTGGCCGGGCAGCGGCGTGTGCCGTTCTGCTTCGTTGTCGAACTCGGACCACTCCCACTGGTACTCGCGGGCCGCGGCCAGACGGTGCTGGACCGCCAGGTCCTCGAACCGCAGTTCGCCTTCCCGCACGGCGAAACGGTCCAGCGGCAGCACCATGGAAAAGTACCGGCGTCCGACGCGGTTGCGCCGCTCGATCAGGACGCGGGTGATCAGGTCCGTGGCCCGCGGATCGCTGTACTGGCCGCTCTTCACGATCGCCGCGATCTGTTCGTCGGTAAACTCCATCACCTGCCGCGCCGCCCAGAAGTTGTCGTCCGGCAGCCGGTTGGCGAACGCCGGGTTCGGGTACTCGGGCGAGAACTCCTGGGGGTCGAAGATGTCCGCCTGAAACTTGCCCACCGCGGGGATGTTCGGATAGCGATAGCGCGCCCACTTCGGCACGTACAGCCCCAAGGAGAAGAACTCCTTGATGGCGGGTTTCAGGGAGAACAGGTAGGTATTGCCTGAGCGTGCGCTGTTGGACTTGGTGCTGGCGCTGCCCAGCGTCGATCCGAAATCGATCAGGTAATGTTTGATGAAGCGGAGGCCGTTTTCCTCCACCAGCATGTCCAGCGTGTTGATGGCGCGGGAATCGTCATGCCCCAGCCAGGCGCAGAACACGAAGAGGCCGCGCAGATCGCGGCGGTGTTCGTGCGGCACGATGTCATTCGGGTCGTCGGCGCGCGTGCCGTAGTAGCGGAACGGCCCCAGGTCCTGCCCGGACAGGAACAGGCTGGCCACCGCGCGGTAGGTCCCGTCCGCCTGCAACGGCGCCTTCATGAGAATCTCGTCGATGTCCCGGCTTTTCATCGGCCGGTCGTGGCCGCGCTCATCCGGAATCTTCGCCTTCGGATCGATGACCAGTTGGTCCCGGCGAAAAGACACCAGGTAGTACTCCGGCACGTGATAGCCGAGCGCGTGGAAGAAGCGCGAGGTAATCACGTCCGCGGCGGTGGCCATCTCGGGATTGGTGACGGGATCGAACTTCAAGACGTAACGCACGCCGCGCGCGTCGCGGATGCGAAAGCCGGGCGTAACGCCCTGGTTCTTGCCGGCGATCACGGACCAGGGGCCGCGGGGATCCGGCGGATTGCCGGCGCCGGGACCACGCACGAGTTCCGCAATCGACAGCGGCCGCCGCCAGTGGCGCGCTTGATACCAGGCGCCGTCCATGGGTTCGCCGAGCGTGTTGACCGCTCGCGCCGGAATCCTGCGCTCCTTCGTGTGGCGCTCGCCCGGCAGCGCGAGCGTGTGGCGCATCAGGTCATAGAGATCGTCGATCTTGCGCCTGCGGGCCGACTCGACGTGCCGCGGGCGGGGTTCCCGCTCGAGCGGGTCGTCGTCGTAAAAGCGGACTGCGCCCGCCGGCGCCGCCAAACCGGCGGCGGCCATCCACACGATCACTTTGCTCCGGGTGCGCATGGTCAGAACACGTTGTTGAACTTGAACCAGATCTGGTAACCCTCGTGGCTGAAACCCACATCCACGCGCAGAAAGACGTTGTTGCGGACGTTGAAGCGGAAGCCGAAACCGGCGGAGCCCTCCAGGTCGCGAAAATTCAATTCCTCGTGGCGCGCGAACACCTTGCCGCCGTCCACAAACAGCGCCATGTCCAGGCCGGAGAACGTCTCCCAGCGGTATTCGCCGTTCAACAGCAGCAGGTTGTCGCCATAGAAGCGGTAGGGGCGAAAGCCCCGCACGCTCTCCGACCCGCCCAGGACGGGCTGGAGGTAAAACGGGACTTGCTGCTCGAAATTGGCATCCGTCAAGGTGGTCTTGCCGCGGAGCGCGAACACGCGCCGCTCGTTGAAAAACGGAATGTACTGCTGCAATTCGACGTCGAAGACGCGGAACGAGTAGGCGCTGAACTTGCGGTCGGAATAATAGGCGAACTCCGCCTTGTAGTTGCCGCCCGTGCGTGGCCCGCCGGGGTTGTCGCGCCAGTCGTATTGCAGGTATCCGCCGCCGCGCAGGAAGTCCGCCTGCCGGTCCAGCCCCGGCGTGGTGAAGCGGTTGAAGTTCTGCTCGAGGGAGGCCAGCCGGTGGTGATTGCCGGGGCCCGTGTTGACCATCAGGTAGCCGCCTTTGGCCGCCATCGTGAATTGCCGCCAGGGCCGCACACCCCCGGTGAAATCGAATTCCGTCGTCTCCCGCCGGAACGAGGTGCGGCCGGTCTTGGCCGAATCCGGCCCGGGACCATAGTACTGGATTCGCGGCATGTTGCTATAGGCGGAATACAAATCCACAAACGCGCGCTCGTTGGCGAGCTTTGGCAGGGTGAATTGCAGGTCGTATTTGACCGCCCGCGCGATGGAACCCACGGCAGCGGCGCGAAAGTGGGCGTTGCCTTTGACCAGGTCTTCGCGGACGTACTCCGGACCCAAGGCAAAGCCCTGCGCAACGGGCAACCCGCCAAGCCGGATGCGGAGGCCGTTCAGTCCCCCCAGGATGCGCTCGACGATCTTCTTCTCGTTGAGGATCAGAAGTCCGCGCTCGATGCCGCGATTCTGTTCGGGCTCCAGCGCCGCAGCCTTGCGCTCGCGCTCTGCCTCGATTTCCGCCGTGCGCGAAGGCTGCTGCCCGCTCGCCGCCGCGCAAGCCATCAGGGCAAATATGAAGAGCAGCGCCATGGGTTAGGCCGATCCCGCGCCGTGCGGGTGAGCCGCGCGCCGCTGGACGGTTTTCCGCACCATGCGCAGGACCGACTCGGCGGAAGTGAACTCGGGGATGCGTTCCAGTCCAAACCACTGTACCGCGCGGGACTCGGAACTGGCGCGGGGCGGCTCCGCCGGGTCGGCTTCCAGCAGATAGCGGATGTCGTAGTGGAGGTGCTCCGGCTCCTCGCCGCGCGCGGGGATGGGATGGATGTCGATGTCGAAGATCTCCTCCGACGCCAGCCGCACCGTGCGCAGGCCGGTTTCCTCCCTTGCCTCCCGCAGCGCGGCGGCCTGGACGGAACTGTCCGCCTCGCAATGTCCGCCCGGCTGGAGCCAGCGCTCCAGCCGGCGATGATAGACCAGGACGGCAGAGCGGCGTCCGGGATCCACCACCCAGGCGGAGCCGGTGACGTGCCCGGCGCGGAGCGAGCGGCGGAAGCAGTCCGGATTCTCCTCCACAAAGGCCAGCAGCCGGGCGGTCATCTCGCGTTCGTGCGAATCGGCCGGCAGATGGCGGCGCAGTTGTTCCATTAACGTGTCTCGTTCCATGGCGGGTGAAGTACCAGGCCCGGCTTTTTCTTCCATCATACCGGCGCGGATGCTGTGTTACTTTAAGAAAGAACAACGAAGTCAAAGGAGTTGGCTGCAAAACATGACGGGTTCACTCGCGTTCCGGGTGGGGCTCGCCGCAGTGGCGGTGTGCGTGGCGCCTGGATTCGCCCAAAGTAAAGTGGCCGTGATCAACCTTCAGCGCGCGGTGCTGGAGACGGCAGAGATTAAAAAGGCGTCCGCTGAACTGGAAGCGAAATACCTCCCTCGCCAGCAACGCGTGGAAGCGCTGAACAAGGAGCTGCAAGACATCCAGCGGCAGTTGCAGACCATGGGCGACAAGCTGACCCCGCAGGCGCAGCAGGAGCTCGCCACCCAGGGGCAGCGCAAGCAACGGGAAGCCCAGCGCCTGGTGGAGGACCTCCAGGGCGACGTAGACCGGGAACGGAACGACATCCTCTCCAAAGCCAGCCAGCAAATGCAGGAAATCGTCAAGAAGCTTGCGGACGAAAAGGGTTGGGACGTGGTGGTCGACATCAGCAATACGGTCTACTTCAAGCCCACCCTAGAGATCACGGCCGAGGCGATCGCGGCCTACGACCGCTCGCACCCGGCCAAGTAGCGGCAGGCCCCTTCTGGAGTGGTCGTGGCTGGTTTTTTGGAACATTATGGGGAAGGCGACGCCGAGCGGGCGAGGTTATGGAAACGGCTGATCGCCGCCGCGCTCATTGTCGTGGTGGTCTCCGTCAGCCTCTTCCTGTTCTTGCGGAATCGCCGCCAAAAGGAACGCGTCCGCGAGTTTGTGAGCCTCCTGCAAAGAAAGGAGTATCCGGCCGCGTATGCGCTCTGGGGCTGCACCGAAGCCACTCCGTGCCCGACCTACACCATGGAGAAGTTCCTCGCCGACTGGGGACCCGAAAGCCCATACAAGGATCTCAGCGGGTTTGAAATCACCCGCGCCAAGGCGTGCGGTTCGGGGGTGATGGTGTACGCCAAGTTCGGGAACCAGGGCGAAGAGATTTTGTGGGTGGAAGGCGACCAGTTGACCATCGGTTTCGCACCGTGGCCCGTCTGTCCTCCATAGCGGCTCCCCCACTTCCATGCTGGCCAAACGCATCATTCCTTGCCTGGACGTCACGGGCGGCCGGGTGGTGAAGGGCGTCAACTTTGTGAACCTGCGCGACGCGGGGGACCCGGTGGAACTCGCCGAACGGTACAACCAGCAGGGCGCGGACGAACTGGTGTTCCTCGACATCACCGCCTCGAGCGACGAGCGAGACATCATGGCGGACGTGGTGGCGCGGACGGCGCGCCGCGTCTTCATTCCCCTCGCGGTGGGCGGGGGGATTCGTTCGGTGGCGGACGCGCGCCGCATTCTGCTCTCGGGCGCCGACAAGGTCTCCGTGAACACCGCGGCCGTGCGCCGGCCGGAGTTGATTACCGAATTGAGCCAGGAATTCGGGGCTCAGGCGGTGGTGCTGGCCATCGACGCCCGGCGCCGGGCGCCCGGCGCCTGGAACGTGTTCACGCGCGGCGGACGCGTGGATGAAGGGATCGACGCCGTCGCGTGGGCGGCGCGGGGCGAAGCGCTCGGCGCGGGCGAAATCCTGCTGACGTCCATGGACACCGACGGGGTCCAGCAGGGCTTCGATTGCGAGCTGACGCGAGCCGTGTCGCGCGCCACGCGCATTCCGGTGATCGCTTCCGGCGGGGCGGGCCATCCCGAGGATTTCGTCCGCGTGCTGACCGACGGGGAGGCGGACGCCGCGCTGGCCGCCTCCATCTTCCATTACGGGACCTACACGGTCGGCCAGTTGAAAGAGGAACTCGCGCGGCGCGGCATCCCGGTACGGCCGGGCGGCTGAGCGGAACAACGCAAGTCAGGCCCGCAAGCGGGCCTTAGGAGACCCGGTGGTTATTCCCTGCATCGACCTGATGGACGGCAAAGTCGTCCAGCTTGTACAGGGGCGCGAAAAGGCGCTGGAAGGCGCGCCTCCCCTGGAAATGCTGGCGCGCTTCGCCGGCTTCCCCGAGATCCAGGTGATCGACTTGGACGCCGCCATCGGCAGCGGCGCCAACGACGAGTTGGTCCGCCTGCTATGCGCGCACGCGGTCTGCCGGGTGGGAGGGGGCGTGCGCTCGGTGGAGCGCGCCCGGGCGCTCGTCGGACAGGGGGCGCACCGGGTGATCGTCGGCACCGCCGCGTTCACCGCCGAGGGCGTTCACCAGGCGTTCCTGGAGGCGCTGGCGGCCGCCATCGGCCGAGAACGCCTGATCATCGCGCTCGATTCCAGGCAAGGCCGGATCGTCGTCAAGGGCTGGCGCGAATCCCTCCGCCAAACCGCGGAGGAGGTGCTCTCCCAACTGGAACCGTTCTGCGGCGGCTTTCTCTGTACCTATGTCGACAAGGAAGGCATGCTGCAAGGCACGGATTTGGACTGGTTCCGCCGCCTGCGCGCCGCTACCGCGCTGGAGATCACCGCCGCCGGCGGCATCACCACGCTGGAAGAAGTCCGGGAACTCAGACGGCTGAACATTCACGCGGCGCTGGGAATGGCGATCTATACCGGGCGGCTGGACCTGCAAGAGCTCCGCGCGCTGGCGTAGCCGCCCGAGTCCGATCCGCGCGAGCAGCCAGCCTGGGGCAGCTCCGAGCAGCGCCAACCTCGGCGATCGCGCGGTGTCCTCTCCCCGCGGCGGTCCGGTGGCGATCCGGGTTAGCATCGGTACATGCGGCGTGTGTTGCTGGTCTGCCTGTTGGCCGCCCCGCTCGCGCCGGGTCAGGAAGCGATCCGGTTGATCCCCCTGGTTTCCGGACTGCGCAACCCGGTGGACATCCAGAGCCCGCGCGATGGCAGCGGCTGGTTGTTCGTGCTGGAGCAGGCCGGCCGGATCCGCATCGTGCGAGACGGCGCGCTCGTGGCGACGCCCTTCCTCGATATCTCGGGACGGCTGACGTCGGGCGGCGAGCGCGGGCTGCTGGGCCTGGCTTTTCCGCCGGGGTACGCGAGCAAGCGGCATTTTTATGTCAACTACACGGACCGGCAGGGCAACACCGTCGTCTCGCGCTTCCGTGTCACCGCCGACCCGGCCGTCGCCGACCCGGCCAGCGAACGCATGCTCCTGACCGTGCCCCAGCCCTTCTCCAACCACAACGGCGGGCAACTCCAGTTCGGGCCGGACGGATATCTATACATCGGGCTCGGCGACGGCGGCAGCGCGAATGACCCGCAGAACTTGGCGCAGAACCGCCGGCAACTGCTGGGCAAGATGCTGCGCCTTGATGTCGAGTCCGATCTGAACGAAGTGCGGACGCCGCCCGACAATCCCTTCGTCCGGGATCCGGCCTACGATCCGCGCATCTGGGCGCTGGGGCTGCGCAATCCCTGGCGCTACAGCTTCGACCGCGCCACCGGCGACCTGTGGATTGCGGACGTCGGCCAGAACCGCTTCGAGGAAATCAACTTCCAGCCCGCTTCGAGCCGGGGAGGCGAAAACTATGGGTGGGTGATCGCCGAAGGCCTGGTGTGCGTGCGCGCCGGCTGCGACCAGACCGGGCTAACCCCTCCCGTGCACGTTTACCCGCGCGCGGAAGGGGTGTCGGTCACGGGCGGATACGTGTACCGCGGCAGGCGTTACCCCGCGCTGGCGGGCCACTACCTCTACGGCGACTACGGCAGCGGCCGGATCTGGGCCCTTACCCGCGAGGGAACGCGATTCACCAACCGCCTGCTGCTGGCGAGCGGCATCGCCATCAGCTCATTTGGCGAGGATGAGGAGGGCGAACTGTATCTGGCCGACCACGGAGGCCGGATCCTGCAAGTCGCCGGAACCGAGACGCTGCCCCCGCCCCGTTTCTCGGCGGCCTCCACCGTCAATGCCGCCAGCCATCAGCCCGGCCTGACGCCGGGGGCGCTGGCCACCTTGTACGGCACGAATCTCACGGGCCTCTCGGGGATCCAATCCGCCGACGGATTGCCGCTGCCGGGCACGCTGGCCGGCGTCACCGTCTCGGTGCAGGGGCGAACCGCGCCCATCCACGCGGTCGCCAGCGTGAACGGGCAGCAGCAGGTGAATTTCCAGACGCCGTGGGAAACGGCCGCGGGGACGCCGGCGACCGTCATCGTCAGCCGCGACGGCGTGACCAGCCAGCCGGTGGAGGTCCCGGTGCTGTCCGCGCAACCGGGGATCTTCACGCTGGATGGGGTCCGGGCGATTGTGGTGCGCGCCGCCGACAACACGCTGGTGACCGCGGAACGGCCGCTGCGTCCCGGCGAACGGGCATATTTCTACGCCACGGGCTTGGGCGCCGTAGACTCCGCCCCCGCGACGGGGCAAGGCGCTCCGCGCGAGCCGCTGTCCCGCTTGACGGCCGCCGCGACCGTCACGCTGGGAACGGCGCGCTGCGAGGTGGAGTTCGCCGGTCTGGCCCCGGACCTGGTGGGCGTCTTTCAGATCAACATGGTGACTCCCGCAGCCGTCACTGCTGGCGTGGCGCCGCTGCGCGTCGGGGTAGACGGCCAAACCAGCCCGCCGGCTGACGTTCCCGTCGGTCCCTGAACCGGATTGGTTCCCTGCTGAGGCGACCCGCGGCCGATGGCGGCTTGGCGGGACTCGACCGACGCCCTGAACCTGAGGCCGAAACCGCCGGCCGAACGCCCCGATGCAAGAGGGCTCCGCAAACAATTCCCCTCAGGGGAGCGGATTCAGTGATCCGCGCGGACGGTAAGTGAGGGATGGTGATGGTGAGCGCGGTAGGAATCGAACCTACAACCTAGTGATTAAGAGTCACTTGCTCTGCCAATTGAGCTACGCGCCCACACGGCATCGCGCGAGCAGGTCGCGGGGCGATGCCTAACCATCGAGGATAGCACACGGCTTGCCGGGCCGCTATACTCGTGAGGAGCTTGTCGAAAAACCGGGCCAGGCTGCTTTGCCCCAAGGCGCGCCAGGCGAACAACGGCAACTTGCGACCAATCCGCGTGGGCACAGTTGCCTGTCCCCGCGTTTTTCACAAAACTCTGGGCGCACGGAGGTGGCGGGATGGACGGTTGGCGGAAAGGCTTGCTGCTGTTCGCCGTGACGGTCGCGAGCGTCGGGCTCTGGGTTGGCCGGCGGGAAGCGCGCTCGCAACCGGCGCCGGCGGTGGCTGTGGAGCCGGAGACGATTTCGCTGCTCCTCGAGTTTGGAGTCAACGACCGCGCGCCGCGCAGGTGGGATGGCGGCGTGCGCGTGAACGGCGGCCGTCTGCTGAGTCTGCGGCTGTGGCGTCCGCGTCCCGGAGACGAGGTGGGCGAGGCGGGTTGGAAGCTCGAATCGCGGCAGGGAGCCAATTTCGTCCGGCGCGTTTGGGAGCCGGAGCCGCCCACGCCGGTGGCGCCCTACGTCAACAGCACGGGCGTCGTCGTCGAGTTCAGCAGTGAAGTGGCCACCGTGGACGTCACGACGCCGCACGGAAACTTTACCCTCACGCCGAAGTCGATTGAGCCGGGGCGGCCCCTGCGGGTGCTGAACGGTGCGGTGCGGGTCGACCGCACGGCCGGCGCCGCGCGTCTCTCGGTGGATGGCTACGAGAACGATTTCGCCGCCGTGGCCCTCGGACCCGCCAACACGATGTACGCCGCCTGGGTGGGCTACCGCGGCGGGGCCAGCGAGATCTTCCTGCGCCGGCGCGAAACACACGGCTGGTCGGCGGCCAGCCGCGTGACGGAAAAACCCGGCGACCTGTTCCTGGTGCAGCTTGGCCGCGACGGCAAGGACCGCCTGTGGGCGGTCTGGGCGGAGCAGATTGGCGGTAACTTCGATCTGTACGGGCGCGCCTTCGACGGCGCCCAATGGACCGCCACCGAGCGATTGACCAGCGATCCGCAGCCGGACGTCTATCATCGCCTGGCCACTGCCCGCGACGGAACGTTGTGGCTGGTTTGGCAGGGATTCCGCCACGGCAAATCCGACGTCTTTGCCCGGCGGCTCACTGCTTCCGGCTGGAGCGCGGCCGAGCGCGTCTCCGACTCTCCCGCCAACGACTGGACGCCGGCGGTCGCGCCGTCGCCGGACGGTTCCGTCCATGTGGTATGGGATACCTACGACGCCGGGAACTATGACATTCGCATGCGCACCTGGAAGGACGGCGCGTGGCAGGCGCCCGCGCCCGTGGCGGCGACGCCGAAGTTCGAGGCGCACGCCACGGCGGTGTGCGACGCGCAGGGCCGCCTGTGGGTGGCCTGGAACGAGAGCGGTTTTCACTGGGGAAAGGACACGGGTTTTCTGGTTCGCAAGCAGGCCACGCCGCTCTATCAATCGCGCTGGATCGGAGTCGCCGTGCGCGACGGGGCGGAGTGGCTTCAGCCGGCGGACTTGCGGACGGCGCTGCCCGAAGGACTGCGGGAGTTCAACGACCTGCCGCAACTGGCGGCCGAACCCGGCGGGCGGATCTGGCTGTTCTTCCGGCACCGCAACATCAAGTTCGCCGATATCCTGCCCGACGCGCCCGCGCACCGCGCGGCGTGGGAGATCCACGGCGTCGCCTATGACGCCGCGGGTTGGAGCCAGCCCGTGCCCTTGCCGTTCTCGGCGGGGCGGCAGGACATGCGCGGCGGTTTTGCGGTGAACGCCGAGGGGCTCCTCTACGCCGCCTGGCCGACGGACAATCGCGACTATGACCAGTACTTGTTTCAGCGGGCGGATGTCTATGCGGGCCGGGCGCCTCTGCCGCCGCCGCGGCGAGGCGCGACGCCGCTCCAGCCGCGCGCGGAAGAGAAGTTCTCCGTGCACCCGAATCACCCGGGCGAACCGGAGGACCTGAAGCGTATCCGCGCCTACCGCATTTCCTCGGGCGGCGTCACCTATCGCATCGTGCGCGGCGACACGCACCGCCACACCGAATTTTCCATGGACGGCAACGCCGACGGAAGTCTCCAGGAAGCCTACCGCTACGCGCTCGACGCGGCGGAACTGGATTTCCTGGGCGTGAGCGACCACAACTCCTACGGCGGGCCGGACCTCGAGTACATCAACTGGCTCAACCAGCAAATGGCCGACGTGTTTCACCTGCCCGGCACGTTCGCTCCGCTGTTCGGCTACGAGCGCAGCCTCGGTTATCCGAACGGGCATCGCAACGTGATGTTCGCCAAACGCGGCCATCCCACCCTGCCGATTCCGCCCGAGGAGCAGAAAGCGCAAACGGGCGCGAAGGCGCTCTACGAGTATCTGCGGCGGCTGGGCGGCATTGCCATCTCCCATACCTCGGCGACCAACATGGGAACGGACTGGCGCGACAACGACCCCGAAGTCGAGCCGCTGGTGGAGATCTACCAGGGCGACCGCGTCTCGGCGGAATACGAAGGCGCGCCCAAGGCCGCGCACGCGGGCGATCTGGCTTCGGCGCCTGGCGGCTTCCGCCCCGCCGGTTACGTGTGGCGCGCCTGGGCGAAAGGCTACAAACTGGGCGTGCAGGCCAGTTCCGACCACCTGTCCACGCACATCTCCTACGCCTGCGCCCTGGTGAAGGACTTCACGCGCGAAGGGCTGCTGGAGGCGATGCGCCGGCGCCACTCCTACGGCGCCACCGACAACATCGTGCTGGATTACCGGATGCGCGTCGACGGCCGGGAGTATGTGCAGGGAGACATCGCCCGCGAGGCGGGCAAGCCACGCCTCGCCATCCGGATCCAGGGTACGCGCCCGCTGCGGCAGATCGACATCATCCGCAGCAACAAGTTCGTCCACAGCGTGCAGGCGCTCCCCCAGGAGACCAGCCTGGAATGGCTCGATCCGGACCCGCTGGCCGGCGAGTCCTACTACTACGTGCGCGTGCTCCAGGTGGACGACCAGATCGCTTGGTCGTCGCCGATCTGGTTGCAGCGGTAAGGGGCGATTCCCCCAGCGATCCGGCGCCAGGTTCTGGCCGGCGGAACCCCGGGCCTTTGGTGTTCGGATTGCGCCGGTAGCGCACCGGCGGTGTCGCGGCTGAGGAAGCCGCCGGCGAGGAAAGCTTGCGCGGACAGACGCTCCCTTGCGCGGTGGCCGCGTGCTTCCCTCCTTGAACACGGGGGCCGGCGCTTTCTATGCTAAGGAGAATCATGTCCGCCACCAACGCCCCTTCCACTTCCATGGCCGCGCCGGCCAGGAAAACCATGTTCATTACGGACGACGGCCGGAACGTCTTCTTCACCTTTGTGCTGGTGAGCTCCCTGTTTCTCCTCTGGGGCTTCTGCAACGGCCTGATCGACGTGATGGACAAGCATTTCCAGGACGAGCTGGGGCTGACGAAGGCCCAGTCGGCGTGGGTGCAATTCGCGCATTATCTGGGCTACTTCCTGATGGCGATTCCGGCCGGGTGGCTGGCGGTCAAGCTGGGTTACAAGGGCGGCATCATTGTGGGATTGCTGATCGTGGCGTTGGGCGGGCTGTGGTTCATTCCGGCCACGCGCATCAGCGAATCGGTAAAGACCGGGGCGGTTTCGCCGGGGCTCGCGTTTGTGGCTTTCTTGGCCGGTGTCTGCCTGATCGCCACCGGCCTGACCTTTCTCGAAACCATTGCCAACCCGTACACTACGGTGCTGGGCGACCGCCGGTACGCCGCCACACGCATCAATCTGGCGCAGTCCTGCAACGGAGTGGGATGGATTTTCGGTCCGATTGTGGGCAGCATCTATTTCTACTCGACGGATGCCGCGGGCAGGAGCACGGGCAGCGAGACGCTCTACATCCCTTATGCCGCCATTGCGGGAGGGGTGCTGGTGCTCGCCGTCATTTTCTACTTCGCGAACGTGCCCGACATCCGAGCCGAGGATGACTACCACGTGGACGATGCGACGCCGGGCATCTCGCATTCCATCTGGTCCCATCCGCACTTTGTGATGGCGGTGGCGGCGCAGTTTTTCTATGTCGCCGCCCAGGCGGGGATATTCAGTTTCTTCATCAACTACATGACCGCCGAAGTGCCCGCGATTCCCCGGGCATGGGAGGCGGCAATGGCATCGGCGGCGGCGAAGGCGGGCGTGCTGCGCGAATGGCTCAACGGCTGGTTCGAGACCAGCGCGAGCGGGGCGCTCGCCATCAGCGACAAGGGCGCTTCCAACCTGGCGTCGCTCGGTTTCATCTGTTTCCTCATCGGCCGGTTCACCGGGGCGCTCCTGCTGAAAAAGTACTCCGCCCACAAGGTGCTGGGATTCTACGGCGTGCTGAACGTGGCGGCGTGCCTGATCGTGTTCCTGAAACTCGGATGGGTGAGTGTGGCCTGTGTCTTCCTGAGCTACTTCTTCATGTCGATCATGTTTCCCACCATCTTTGCGTTGGGTATCTTCGGGCTGGGCGCCAAGGCCAAACGGGCCTCTTCTTACATCGTGATGGCCATCGTGGGAGGAGCCATCCTGCCCAAGCTGATGGGATACGTGGCCGACCAGTACGACATGTCGCGGGGCTTCATCGTGCCGATGTTCTGCTTCGCGTTCGTTGCCTATTACGGTCTGAACTGGCCGAAGTTCAGCAAAGCCGAGTCCCTGCACAGCGTGCGGATGCATTGAGAGACCCCCCGCCGGGCTCCCAGCCTGCGCGCGAGGCGCGTCTACCGGATGACGTTGGCGGAGGAGATCAGCACCGTGGCGACCGCCAGCAACCCGAAGCCCAGCCAGAACAGATCGCGGGTCGCCCGAGGCGCGTTTCTCCACTCTCCCGTCAACCTGCCGGACACATTGGCGGTCATGATCATGAAGATCTGAAACAGCGCCCAGCCGACCGACGTGCCGAGAGACCCCAGCCAACTCGCGGCGACGCCGTAACTGGCGACGGACACCATCCACAGCGCGCCCATCAAGGCGGCGAGCCCGGGATCGCGGCCGGGCGGTGAGAAGCGGTCCCAGGTGCGCCGGGCGCTGAGCAAATACACGCTGTAGCCAAGATTCGGCAGGAATCCTCCCGCCAGCGCGACGGGCCATACCGCGTAAGCCGCCCGCGCGTCCGGGTTGCCGAGGCGCGCCGCGGCGTCGGCGATGTCACGTCCGAAGGCGAACGAATAGTTCAGCATGGGTGCGAGCAGGCCGCACAGGATGGCGAGCCCGAGCGCGCTCGCGTAGTTGCCGGAGACGCCCGGCTGAGCCTGCGCCGCCGCGTGCGCGTCGCGCCGCTGGCCGGCCCAAGCCGAGAGGGCGATGCCGGCCACCATCACCGCCACGCCGCTCAGAAGGAGCGCCGCCTGTCCGCCCGCCGCGGTCTCCCGGCTTTGGAAAAAAAACGGGACCAGCGTCCCCAGCACCGCGCCCAGGCCTACGATGATCGCATAGCCAAGCGCCAGGCCCAGCCGCGCCACCGACAGCCCGAAGAGCACCTGCGCGAAGCCCCAGCCAAACCCGAATCCGGCCGGCGCGAGAACCTGCCGCCAGGTGAGCGCGGCATAGACTTCGGCCAGCCTGGTCACCCACAGCAGGGCAAACAGCCACGGCAACAGGACGAGCGAGACCAGCGAGAAAATCAGCCACGCATGCTCCCAGGCAAAGCGGCGCAGGTACTTCATCGGCAGCAGACAGTTGCCGGCCATGGTTCCGGCGGCCATCGTCAGAAGCACGCCCCCCAAGACATTCATCGCGGAGCGATCCTTGCCCGCGCCGGTTCCGGCGAGGGCGCCACACCGGGATGGGCGGCGTCAACCTGGAAAAACCTGGGCTCGTTCAACGCGTTTCTACCCCTTCGGATTCTACCTCGCGGCTCTCCGGAGACGAGCGTGTTCTTTGGGGCGCAGAGCCAGGGGTGCGTGTTGCCGCCCGCGGGGCGCGCTCTTCCGCCTGATTCACGCCGCGCTGTTACGGAGCGCCCGCAATTCGAAGATCTGCACGCCCACGGATTTGCCCTTGACCACGATGGAACCCAGCGGGCGCAGGTCGGCCAGGTCGCCGAGTTCCTCGCGGGTAAACTCGCTCACGATGATATGCGTCTGGTGGTCTTTGTTGGCGCCCTCCAGGCGGGCGGCCAGGTTCACGCCGTCGCCGATCGCCGTGAAATCCACTTTTTTGCCCGTGCCGACGTTGCCGAAGATGACGTCCGCGGTGTTCAAGCCGATGCCGATATCGAGCGTGGGCAGTCCCGCCTGCCGCCATTTCTCGTTCAATTCCCCCAGACGGCCGAGCATCTCCAGCGAGGCGCGCGCGGCCAGCAGGGCGTTGGGTTTCTCCGGCGTGAACGCTCCCCAGTGGGCCATGATCCCGTCGCCCATGAACTTGTCGACGATGCCGTCGTAACGGAAGATGATGTCCGTCATCGCCTCCAGGTATTCGTTCAACTGCTTGAGCAGTTGCACCGGATCGGACCGCTCGGTGAGCGTGGTAAAACCGCGCACGTCGGAAAAGAAGATGGTCAGCCGCTTCTTTTCCCCGTCGAAGCGGAAGGTTTCCAGGCGGTCCATTACATGCCGCACCAATTGGGGCGAGACGTATCGTTCCAGCGTGCCGCGCGTGCGGGACAGTTCGCGATCCACGATCAGGTAGCGCAACGCCGTATTGGCGGTGAACGAGAGCAGCGCCGCCAGAGCGGGCGCCGCGACCGGCAGCCACCAGGCGTGCGCAAAGGCCCAAACCGCTGCGCCGCCATAGGTCACGAAGCCGGCGCCGGTAATGGCCACCGGGATCGCCACGGAGCGGAACGCGATTACGCCCCACGCGGGAATCGCGGTGAACGCCGCGATCAGGACGTAGCTCAGCCAGACGGGCGCCGGACGCAGTCCGCCTTCGTTCAACAGATTGTCCACGGCGGTGGCGATCGTCAGGTAGCCCGGCGCGGTTTCGGCGACGGCCGTGGGGCGCACGTCGTAGCTGCCTGACGCGCTGGCGCCGACCAGGACGATCTTGCCGCGGAACTCCTCGGCCGGGTGCTTGCGCACCGCCGGCTCGCACTGCGAGGGATAGATCGAGCAGATCATCTCCCACAACGGGACCAGCCGGTATGAGGTCAGCGAATCGCCGCGCCACCGCAGCAGCATCCGGCCCTGACGGTCCACCGGAGTGCGCAACGAACCGGAGGCGAAGCGGCCAGCCTGATAGCGGGCGGACGGGGGCGCGCCTGCCACCTGTTGGGCGGCGTACAGCCAAAAGGAGGCCCAATCCTGGCCGTCGTAGCGCAGCGTGAGCGGAACGCGACGGGTGATGCCGTCGGCGTCGGGCGTCCACAGATTGGCGGGCGCGCCGCGCAGCGCGGGCAGCAGGGTGGGATGCGGGTTATTGACCGACCATTGCTGGCGGCTATAGCTGGCCGCGGGCGGGTGGCCGGTGACGTGGATACGGGCCGACCCCGGCGGCTGGAAGATCTCGTCGGCGGTATCGATGACGGAAGACACCAGGGCGAACGGCGCGATGACGTTGCCGGCGGCGCGCAGGACCTCGGCGAAGCCCTCGTCGGCGGCGGGTTCGCTGCCGCTAAAGATGATGTCGAGCAGGATCAGGCGGGGCGCGCCGGGCGTCAGGTAACGCACCAGTTCCGCCCACACACGCCGGGTCCACGGCCAGCGGCCCAGTTTTTCCGTCAAGGCGTGAAAACTGGCGTTGTCGATATCGATGATGACGATGCGGGGATCGGACCGGCCAGAGTCCAGCGTGGCCCGGGTCCGCCAGTCGGCAGTCTTGTTTTCCAGCCACTCGAGCCAACCGCCGGCCTCCAGCAACAAGAGAGCGCTGGCGAGCACGGCGCCGAGCAACCACACGCCGCGCAGAAGCTTGCGGCGGGCCAGAGGACTGTACATGAGCCGCGCCGCTAATGGGGAACGGCGCCCCGAAACCGCGCCTCCAGCAACTCGCCCCGGTCGCCGGCGGCCGCCACGGTCTGCTGGAGCGCCTGCATGCGGGACTCAAAAGAAGGATGCGTGCTCAGCAATTGGCCGAACAGCCGTTTGTTCTCCTCGGACTGGTTGACTTGCGCCATGCGTTCGAGGAAGGTCAGCAGCCCGCGGGGAGAGTAGCCGGCGCGCGAAGCCATGAGGGCGCCGTCGCGGTCGGCGGCGTCTTCCTTATCCTGGCTCAGCCGCATGTTGAACAGGTCGTGCAAGAACGCGTCCGCCCGCTGGCGGATGCTCTGGTCGAGCGGCAATTGCTGGGCTTGCGCTTCCTCGATCGCCCAAGCCGAGCCGCGCTTGGAGCGGATTTCCGTCTCCAGGTGCCGCTCGGCGATGTGCACTACCTCGTGGCCGAGCGCACCGGCCAGTTGCGCCTCGTTCTCCATCCGCAGCAACGCCCCTTTGGTCAGAAACACGTAGCCGCCCGGCAGCGCGAAGGCCCCGACGATCTCCGTATCCAGGACGGCAAACCGGTAGGGCATCTTCCGCGGGGCTTGGCGCGCCACGGTCGCGCCCACCAGATTGATGTAGCGGACCACGGCGGGCTCTTCCACCACTCCGAACATGGCCACCATCTTGGCGGCGGTCGCCCGCCCGATCTGCTGCTCCTCTTCGTCGGTCCACGGGCGGATGGCGGCCGCCTTCTCCGCACGGTCGGTGACGGGCTTGGCTTTCTGCCGGCTCTCCTCTATCTTCTGCCTGGCTCGGCCGAGCACCCCGCCGAACTGCGCCGGAGCGGGGACGGCGCCCGAAAAAACAACGGCCAGCAGCGCCAAGGCGGGGATTCTCATTTCTTCAGTCCTCCCTGCTGGATGAATTCCTCCACCTCGGCATCCGAGGGCCGGTGCTTGTCGAGGCTGGCCACCGTTTCGCGGTCCTTGTCGCCGGGCGTGGTGGCCATCATTGCCTTGTCCACCTTGCCGGAAGGGTCGATGCCGTTGAAGCCCAGCGTGGCGGATTCTTTCGTCTTTGCGGAAGAACGAATGCCGAGTTGGCCGCCAAACAAAGGCGCCGGCTCGGCTTTCTGCGCGGGAGGCGCTTCCTTTTTCTGCGGGCTGGCCTGTTGGCCCAAGGCCAGGGCAGCCAGCGCGAAACAGATCCAAACCGCCAGTCTCACAACACTGAATTTACCAGACTCGCTGTCATCGGACTCGAAGTTTGTCTCGTCCTGGGAAGTATGATGGCCGCGATGGCCGAGGCTGCGGGCGCCGCCGAACCGAAAGCGATCACCACCCACAACTTCGGGGAGTGGATGGCGGTGGAGCAGTCTCGCCTCTCGCTGCTGTGTTTGCGGATCCTACGCGACCCGCAGGACGCGGATGCGGCGGCGCAAGAGGCTTTCTGGAAAGCCTACCAGGCTCTGGCAAAGCAGGAAGAAGACGTGGTGGCCGATCCCGGGCGCTGGCTCACGCGGATCGCGGTCAATACCTGCCTCGACCGGCTCCGGTCCCGCCAGTGGCAGTTTTGGCGGCGCCGTCCGGCGCCGGACGACGAGGTGGCCATTCTGGCCTTCACGCCCTGTGCCGGGCCGACGCCGGAAGCCCAGGCTTGGGCGGAGCAGATTGCGCGACGCCTCCATGCGGCGTTGGGCCGCCTGTCGAACCGGCAGCGCGCGGTGTTCGTGCTGCGGCACTATGAAGACCGCCCCTTGGGAGAGATCGGCCAACTCCTGGGGCTCGAAGTGGGCACGGTCAAAGTCCATCTGGCCCGCGCCATCAGCCGGCTGCGGGCGGAGTTGAAGGATCTGTATGGGACACACACATTGGACCGAAGATGAGTTGCTCGACCGGCTGTACGGGCTGACCGGCGGCGAAGACGAACCCGGTTGTCCGGAATGCCGGGCGCGCTGGGAAGAATTGACGCGGCGCAGAAACCGGCTGGGGGAGCCTCCCTCCCTGCCCGCCGGGTTTCTGGCGGCTCAACGAAGGGCGATTTGGGAGCGCTTGGAACAGCGTTCGGGCATTTGGCGTTGGCGGCTCGTGCCGGTCCTGCCGGTGCTGCTGGCGGCGGCGCTTTTCCTGCAACCGCCCCAGCCGCGGCAGTACCCGGAAATAGCCGCCGGGGCTGCCGGGTACGATCAGGTGTGGTTCGAGCAGGTATTTCTCGAGGCGGCGCGCACCGAGCCACTGGCGTTCACTCCGGCGCGGGAACTGTTCGAGGTGCGGCCATGATTCCGCGAGTGCTCTGCTGGCTCGCGCTGGCCGCGGGCGTGGCGGGCGCGCAGATCCCGGGCATGTTTCCCTGGTGGGACAGCCCGCTGGTGCGCGACCTGAAGCTCACCCCGGAGCAGCACCGTCAAGTGCGCGAGACCGTCCGCCAATCTCGGCCTCGCCTGCTTCAGCAGCGCGCTGAGTTGGAGACGGCCGAAGGCGAACTGGCTGACCTGCTCAACGAGGAGCAGGTGGACGCCGCCAAAGCCGGTGAAGCCATCGAGCGGGTGATCGCCGCGCGCAGCGAATTGGCCAGAGCGGTGTCGCAAATGAGCTTGAAGCTGCGGCTGATTCTTACCGTGGAGCAGTGGCGGCTGCTTCAGGAGCGGCGACGCCGCCCGCCCGGCGCTCCGCCTGGCGTGACGCCGGGGCCGCGGCCATATGTTCCGCCCGAGCGCCCGGCCCCGCTCCCCGAGCACCAGGATCTCTGACGCCGCTGCGCGAGCGCCCACCAGGGGCTTGCGACGGCGACCAAGCCACCGTGAACGGACCCCGGGGTGATCCGCTCATCGGGAATTCTCATCCCCTATTTGGTAACACGAGGAGCTATAAGACGATGATTCGCAGCATGCTCACAGTCCCTTGGCTGGCGGTGGCCCTGATGGCCCAGCCCGCGCCTCCCCAGGCGCCGCCAGTGCAGGCTCTCAAACAGTTCCTGTCCCTGACCGATGCGCAGGCGACGCAATTGACCCAGCTCCGCAGGGAACAGGGCCAAGCCGTCCAGGTCATCGCTCAGCAAATCCGCGAAAAGGAAAGCGCGTTGCGCACCCTGCTCGAAAGCGGCGGCGCCGACGCGGCCCCGGTGGGCCGCTTGGTTCTGGACGTGAACGATTTGCGTATACAAATCCGGGAAACCAACGAGCGGTATCAAGCGCAAGCCCGGCAAGTGCTGACCGCGACCCAGCGAGAGAAACTCGGCGTTCTGATCGAAGCCGCCAAACTCCAGCCAGCCATTGCGCAGGCGATCGGCTTGAACCTGATCAGTCCGCCCCTCCCGCCGGCGCCGCCTCCCGGCCGCCCTGGCGCCGCTCCGCCCCTCCCTCCCCCGGACGGCGTAGAGTAGAGTGCATCCAGCGTCACGCGTTCGTCCTGTCGGTGGCGCGCGCATGAGCGCGCCACCTTGCTGATTGCCGCCTACCAGTTCGCGGAGCTTGGCGGTCGAGCAGCGCTAGGTAGAGACCGGCTGGCGGCCACCCCGACGTGGCGTGGCCAAACCGCGGAACCGTGCCTTACTGCACCACCAGCGGGACCTGCACCTGCACGGTCTTCGGCGGCAGGCACATGGCTTTGGTGCAAGCCTGGTAGCGCAGTTTGCCGGTCAGCAGGTTCGGACCGCTCTGCAATCCCGGAGCGGTGGTGAAGGAGGTGACAATTTCAAACGCGCCCGAAAAGACCGAGAGCGGCTGCGGGTTGAAGTCGTACTTCTCCAGGACAGGCTTCGGGTAGACCACGCTGCCCGGGGTCAGGACGGAGGCGTCCCAGGTCAGCTTGAGCGGCACCAGATAGGGGTCGCTCGGCGTGTGCGAATTCGTGTGGTAGCCATTCCGCAGCTTGCACTGCAATTTCACCTCGACCGGAGCGCCCCGCTTCACACTGAGGCGGGCTAGCGGGACGACGGTGAGGACGTCGTTATTCTGCGCCGGCGTGAGCCACGGGCTGGCCAGCAGCGCCAGCGCCGGCAGCCTGCGCGTCCAGCAGTTCCTGTATGCCATGGTCAAATTCGTCCCGTCCGTGAAGTCCCACCAGAGTTTGCGCGATACGGCCTTCCCGGTCGATCAGGAAGCTGGTAGGTAGAGCTTCCACCCCGCCGTACAGTTCGGCGGTGGTATCGTCGCCCTGCACCACCCGATAGTTGACCGCCATGTTCGTAATGAAAGGCTTGACCACCGGCCAGCCTTCTTCATCCATGGACACGCCGATCACCGCGAAGCCGCGGTCCTTGTACCGCCGCTCAAATTCGATGAACCACGGCATTTCGATCTTGCAAGGCCCGCACCAGGTCGCCCAGAAATTAAGCAGGACCACCTTGCCGCGATAGTCGGCCAGGCGGACCACTTTGCCGTCCGGGTCTTTCAAGGCAAACTCCGGGGCGGGCTTGCGGCTGGAGACTGCCTTGACCTTTCCCTGCGTTTTGGAACCGCTCTGGCCAGCGCAAGAAAACAGCGCCATGGCAGCCAACAAGGGAATCGAGATGACCCAACGGGGGGCGACAGGCATCGTGCCTTTAATTATATCGAGATTCGGGCCGTCAGCCCAGCAGCGGTAAACCAGCGCCGTCGGGCGCGGCGGGCGCCGGCAGGCAGCGTGCATTCGTCGTGCCGCCGGCCGCCGCCGGCCGCCAGCAGCCACGCGGCGGTGTCGCAGAAGCTCTCGCAAACGTACTCCCGCCACCGGCGGGTGCGAAGCGAGCGGTCGGCCGGGGTGAGCGCGGCTTTCCGCAGTTCGGCCGACCAGCCGAGTTCGCCTGTCGCCGTTTCGCCAGCCAGCAACTCTTCCCAAGAACGCCGCGCCGGGTTGCCGAGCCGGACCCACACGAAGTGATACAGTTCGTGCGTCAGAATCCGGAGGGCTTCGGCGGGCTGCCGCCGCAGCGAGGAATCCAGCACGATGCGCCGCTCGCGGATGAAGCCAGCGCCGAGGATCTCACGGCCCCGCCGGCCGCCGGATTCCAAGCGGCCCTGCCAGGCGCGCAGCCCGGGCCGGAACTCGACCCAAACCGGCAGGCCCTCCAGTTCAGGCAGCCGAGTAGAGCGGGGCAACGGACACCAGGCCCAAGCCGATCAGGAATAAGACGAACATGATCGCCAGCAGCAGGCGGACCCGCAGGTCGGCGCCCTCGAACTCCTTCCAGAGAAAGATTCCCCACAGCGCGCTGATCATGGTAGCGCCCTGCCCCAGCCCATAACTGACCGCCGGACCGGCCTGGGCGTCGCCTTCCGCGCTGGCCGCGACAAAATTGGCAATGGCTCCGGTGAACCAAATCGCGCCGCCCAGCACGCCCAGCGCATGCTGCCAGAGACTGCCCGTCAGGAAATAATCGCGGATCTCCACCGGGCGGCCTTCCACCGGCAGGTTCATAAAGAAGAGATTGAAGACGAACGTGGAAGCGAAGATCCCCAGCGCGAACATGAAACCGATCGTGTAAGGACCCGCGCCGATGCCGGAGTGCTTGGCCATTTCCACCAGGGGAAAAAAGGATCCCATAAGCAATCCGCAGGCCAGCGAAAGAATGATTCCTTTGGGCGACACCCTCGGCACGCTCGTCTTCAGCAATCCCTGTCTGGCGCGCTCCAACTGGCGGGCCCGCTCACGTAAACGGTACGCGGCGGAGTTTACGATGACCGCCCCCAGCACCAACGCCGCGCCGCCGAACAGCAGCACGGGGCTGCCGACCGGATTCAGCAAATAACTCCAGACCACGCCGATGACGAGCGCCAAGCCGATGCCGATGGGAAACGCCACCGCCATCCCGGCGACGGTGATGGCCGCTACCAGCAGCATGTTGGCCAGGTTGAACACCGCGCCCGCCGCCGCGCCCAGGGCCAGGTTCCGTTTGCCCGTCAGCAGCAGGTCGTCCAGAAACAAAAACCCATCAAATCCGAGCGAGCCGAACGTAAACGCCGCCACGGCGGCCGCCAGCAGGGTTCCAAACGCGTAGTCGAAGTAATACAGCTCAAATCTCCACTTGCCCGCGAGTTTGAGCGTATTGGCCCAGGATCCCCAGCACAGCATGCTCAAGATCAGCAAACCCAGCGTCGCGTAGTAGGTTTGTGGGAGGATCATGCGATGAAAGCCGAGATTACAACGCGCCACAACCTCCGGTCAACCGTTTTACGGGGTTTGGAGTACTGGGGGCGCGCCGGGCGCGCCGATCACGCGGAGCGGGCGGGGGGCGGTCGCACAGTCCGCGAGCGGCGTCACACTGTAGTAGTTGAGGCCGTAACGCCAGTGCCGGACGAGCGGCTCTTCGACGCAGACGCGATCCCGCTGGGGTGCGATCTCGCGCCACAGGGTTCGGGCCGACACGCTGCGGTCGATCCGGGGCAGCGCGGCGTGCTTCAGAAACACGACTCCGCCTACGGCGAGCAGGGCGAAGAGCAGAAACGCTTCCAGACGGCGTCCCGCGCGCTCCAGCCGCCACGCGGGCACAATGGCGGCGGCCGGGACCAGCCACGTCCAGTCCGGGCCGGGCCACTTCGCCCGTGACAGGCCCTGGGCAAGGGCCTGCGGCAACACATCCACCAGCGGCGGGACCAGCATCATGAGCAGGCCGGTCGCGAGCCAAACCGGCCGCGCGTCGCGGATCGCCTCGAGGCGCAGAGCGGCCAGCAGAGCCCAGGCCGGAATCAGCGGTAAGACGTAGCCTGGCAGCTTATTGGTGGAGGCGGAAAAGAAGACCAGCCCCCAGAGCAGCCACAGCAGCAGGAACCGGGGGAGCGGTTCCCGCCAGGGGGAACGCAAGGAGGCGATGACGACGGCGGTCCAGGGAAATACCGCCGCCAGCATCACCGGGATGTAAAAGCCCGCCGGCTGCCGGTGCAACAAATCGTTGGTCAGGAAGCGGCCGATGTGGTGATCGAAGAAGAGCTTTTTCAGGAAGGGCTCGCCATTCGTCCAGGCGCAAGCAACGTACCAGGGCGCCGCGGTAAGAAAAAACGCGCCCACCACCCGGGGCTTGGCCAGATCGCGCCAGCGCGCCCGGCCCTCCCAGAGCAAAGGAAGGATCAGCACCAGCGGCACCAGACCCTTGGCAAACACCGCCAGCCCGAGGCACGCCGCGGCCCACGGCAGGCGGCGAGCGTCCTCGCGGCCGCGCAGCCAAGGCAGCGCCAGCGCCACCGCCGCCGTGAAGAAAACGGTCAATGGGATATCCATCACCGCGACGTGGCTGTAGCCTATCCACATCGCCGAGGTGCCCAGGATGACGGTGGCGTAGGTCGCCAGCCGCGCGTCGAACTGGCGGCGGACTTCCGCCCACAGGAACACCAGGAACCCCGCGCTCAGCAGCGCGATGGGGAGGCGGGGCGCCCAATCGTCATCGAGACCGGCGCGAAAGCCCAGCGCGCCGGTCCAGTAGACGAGGGCCGGTTTTTCAAACCAGGGAGCACCCCACAGGCGCGGCGTGATCCAGTCGCCGGAACGCGCCATTTCCCGGGCGATCGATGCATAGCGGGGTTCGTCCGCGCTGAGGATGCCGGCGCCGGTGAGTTCGTAAAAGAAGCATGCGTAGAGAGCCAGCAGCGCCGCCGCGCCGCCTCCCGCCTGCCGCCAGTGCGAAATCACCAACTTTCCATGATAAGGGCGGCGAACCGCCCCACACCATCGGGCGCCGTTTCAAACCGGGTGGTTTACGAAAGTACCAGAGCACCACGAAACAGAGCGCCGTGGCGCGGGTGGACGGACCCCCCGGGTGTCCCTTATAGTGAAACCACGAGGAGAACTAGCTCCATGACCAGTTTCTTCACCCGCCGTGATTTTCTGTTGGGCGCCGGAGCGGTGACGGGCGCCCTGAGCGTTCGCGACCTGGCGCTCAGCGCCCAGGTCTCTTCCAAAGCGCCGGAGAGCAAGCTCGCCATGCCGGGCTTGTATCGCGGCCGGGTGGTGGAGGTCTATCATCCCGGTTCGATCGTCAACGGCCAGTATCAGGCCGAACCCGTCATGCAGATGATGCAGCGGGGCATGAAGGAACTGACCGGGATGGACTGGGCGGATGCCTGGCGGCAGTTCGTCACGCCGGGCGAGGTGGTCGGCGTCAAGTTGAACCCGGTGGGCGGCAAACTGTGTTGCAGCGCGCCGGAAGTGGTCCGCGCCATCATCCATGGCCTGAACGCAGCGGGGATTCCCAACCAGGACATCGTCGCGTACGACCGCTACCGGAAGCAGTTCCTCGACGTGGGTTTCGACAAGTGGCTGCCGGAAGGCGTCCGCTGGATGTGGGCCGCCGAAGACTTCGAGTTGGTGCAGCAGAGCATTGAGGGTTACGATCCGGACCACTACATGGACATGGCGCTGACGCTGCCTGGTTACGACGTCACCAACCTGACCGCGCGCCGCTCATACGCCGCGCAGTTCATCACGAAGAAAGTCGACAAGCTCATCAACCTCTGCCTGCTAAAGGACCATCAGTCGGCGGGCATTACGATGGCGCTGAAGAACCTGTCCCACGGTCTGGTCAACAACGTGAACCGCAGCCATCCGACGCCCACCATGAACACGTGCGGCGCGTTTATTCCCGCCGTCGTATCCATGCCGGTGATTCGCAACAAAGCGGTGTTGCACATCATGGATGGCATCAAGGGGCTCTATCACGGCGGACCCGGCGCGCGCCCGCAGTTTGTGTGGGAACAGAAGACGATGTGGTTCGCCACCGACCCGGTGGCGATGGACCGCGTGGGCTGGCGCGTCCTTGATCAGAAGCGGGTTTCCGTCGGGATGGCCAAACTGGAAGAGGCCAAACCGGACCAGTTCAGCACCTACCTCAACCGTCAAACCGAGCACGTGGAGATCGCCGGCGCGCTGGGCTTGGGCGAGTTCGCCCTCGAGAAAATCCGGCTGCGGAAAGTCACGCTGCGCGGCTGAAATCCGGCTCTGCCCGCCCGCGCCAGAAACAGCAGGTGAAGATCAAGCAGTTCCGCCGCCATCATACCTTTCGCCCGGAGCCCGATTGGCGCCTGCTCGAACAGGGGGGCCTGGGTATGGGACCGGCCACGCGGAGCGGGTGTGGCGCGCTGTGCCGGAAGGCCGACATGCGCGGCGAGCGCCGCTATGGCCCGCCCGCCGGCGTTGAGGAGCAGAGCGCCTCCATGATCGGCCCGCTGGGAGCGCTGAAAGCGCCGCGCCCTAATCGAGCTTTCCCAGCACGCGCAGGGCGCGCTCCTCGAAGAGGTCTTGCCACTCGGGCGCGACCAGGGTGTCGCAGTCTTCCTGCGCATATCCGGCGTTATTCCGCTGCCCGGCGGTGGGGGTGTCGTAGAGGTAACCGTTCGTGTAACCGGCCACGAAGCTGAACGGACCGGGCGCGCGCTGCTTCAGGCGCAATCCGATTTCCACGGTGAGTTCGCCGGGAAAAGTGACCAGCCGGAAGTCGCCCACCCGGAGGCCCACTACCTCGGCTTCGAGAGGCCGGTCCTGCTCGGCTTCCGTCCGGGCGCGGTGTTTCTCCAGCAGAGCCAGGTTGATCCGGAGGCGGGTGAGCTGCTCCATCGTGTCCATGTTGCGCAGGTAACGCTCGAGCTCGGCGCGGTTCTCGCTGTCCAGACGCCGCAGGTGCTCGCGGTCCTGCGCCTGTTCGTGCAGGTAACGGTAGCGGTAACCAGAGGGCGCGTCCGGGCTGAAGCTATGTTGCAGATAGAGCGCCAGGAACGCCTTGAAGTTGAGCGAGGTGCCGGAGAGCGAGTCGAGCAGGCGCTGCTGTTCCTCCCGCAGGGCGGCGATACGCCGCGCATAGTCGGCGGCCCGCGGCAGCACGAGCGTTTCCTGGACGACGGCGAGCGGCGCGCCGGGACGCGGGCGGATGGCCCGGACGCCGCGGAGCACGCTCAGCCCCAGCAGGTTGCCGAGCGGTTCGGCATCCTGCGGCTGGGAGGCGTCCTTGTACTTGGCCGGGTTGATGTCGCCGGCGCAGCCTTGCACGAAGAACGCCATCGCGCCCGGCAGGTTTTCTTCGATGACGCGGGAGGCGAAACCGGGATAGTCCGCCGTGCTGCCTCCGTTCGGCACGCCCTGAATCGGATGGGCGGCGAAGTTGTAAACCACCGCCAGCGGCGTTCCGTCCGGGCGGTCGAGGCGCAGCAGCCCGATTTCCGGATCCACCGGGCCGACGCTGACCACGTCTTCGTCGCGGGGCAGCGCGTAGGCGCGGCGGACGTCCGCCTGTCGCCCGTCCTGAAGGCGCATGCGGCGATTCTCCATCATCCGGTCTTCCCGGCCGCGCCCGGCCCCGGCGTGCACCGGGGTCAGGCGCCGCCAGGCCTCCTTGACCGCCTGCACGGTCAGCAGGTCCGCGTCCTTCCGCACCACCGCGTGACAGTGGCTGGCGTTCACCAGCAGGCTGGAGGACGCCAGGCCCAACTCGTCCCGCAGGCGGGTCCGCACGCTGCCCAGGTACGAATTGGGAAGGTGGCCGATCTCGGCAATCGCCACGGCATCCACCGTGACAAGCACGGCGGTGGCGGCGTCACTCCGGAGCACCAGCGCCTTGACGTAGGCGGGATCGTTGACCGGCCCGGCGGCATAATCGGTGATGTCTACGCGGGCGACGCCCGCCCGGAGTTCCGCCGCCGCGACGGCGCCGCCAGGACGCCCGCCGAGGAGGGCGAGGCAGAGCAAAAGGACTGCCGGTTTCATGAAATCTCTCCCACAAGGCCGGGTAACCAAGCTATTTCATCACGGGAGCACGCGTCCCGCGCCGCTATGACTCGAAGACGACGAAGGCCATGCCCAACTCCGCGGTATGGGTCAGCGACAGCGCGATGTTCCGCACGCCCTGGCGCGCGGCGATCTCCGCGGCCACCCCGTGCAACCGGAGCGTAGGCCGGCCTGAGGGGAGGTTCACCACCTCGAAATCCCGCCAGCGGACGCCGCGCTTCCACCCGGTGCCCAGCGCCTTCATGCCGGCTTCCTTGGCCGCGAAGCGCGCCGCGTACCGCTCGTATCGATTCGCCTTGCGCGCCACGTAGCCGATCTCGCCGGGCGTGTAAATGCGCTCGAGAAAACGCGCCCCGTGCCGCTCGATCGCCTCGCGGATACGCGGCACTTCGGCCAGGTCGATGCCGGACCCCAGAATCACTCAATCCCCCGGGGCGAACTGGTGATGGTCAGGCGGCCGTGCTTGACGCCCTTGGTGCTGATCAGTTCGTCGGCGATCCGCTTGACGCGCGCCGCCTGGCCGCGGACCACCAGCACCTCCAGGCAATTGTCGTGGTCCAGGTGCACGTGCAGGGTCGACAGGATCGATTCATGATGGTCGTGCTGCAAATCGGTCAGGCGTTCGTTCAGCAGCCGGACATGGTGGTCGTAGACGAGGGTGACGGTGCCCACCACCTCAGCCTCCGGCTCCTCCCACCGCTGCTCCACCAGTTCATCGCGGATCAGGTCCCGAAACGCCTCCGAGCGATTGGCGTAGCCGCGCTGGCTGATCAGCTTGTCGAACTTCTTCAGCAAGCCGGTGTCGATCGCGACGCCGATACGGGCGAGATGACTCATGCTGAAATGGATTCTACCGCGCGGAACGGGTAACGCGGCCGGCGATCGTGCTAGCGTAAGGGGTTCTCCACGCAGAGCTGCCCGCCGGGCGTGCGTCCCGAGGAGTCGGGATGCTTGGCGTTGGCCGGACACTCGCGGACGGAACGCGCCAGGAGCTATGAACGCGCCGCCTTTGATCGAAGTTCGCAACCTTGCCTACCGCTACGAAGACGGCACCGAAGCGCTGGCGGGCATCGACTTTGACCTCTACCCTGGCGAAACCGTGGCGTTGTTCGGCGCCAACGGTTCGGGCAAGACCACCTTCGTGCTCCACCTGAACGGTTTGTTGCGCGGTGCGGGGCTGGTGCGCGTCGCCGGACTGGAGGTGACCAAGGCCAACCTGCCCGCCATCCGCCAGAAAGTCGGGCTGGTATTCCAGGATGCCGACGATCAGTTGTTCATGCCATCGGTGCTGGAAGACGTGGCCTTCGGGCCGCTGAATCTGGGGCTCCCGCCCGCAGAGGCCGAGCAGCGCGCCCTGCGCGCCCTGGAGGAAGTGAGCATGGCGCATGCCGCGGGAAAGGCCCCATATCATCTCAGCGCGGGGGAGAAGAAACGCGTTTCCATCGCTGGCATCCTGGCCATGCGCCCGGAGATCCTGGTGCTGGATGAACCCACCACCTACCTGGACCCGCCGGGCCGGCGCGACCTGACCGCGCTGCTGGCGCGGCTGCCGCAGGCCAAGATCGTGGTGACCCACGACGTCGGCTTCGCCCTCGAGTTGGCCACCCGGGCGGTATTTTTCGACAAGGGCCGCATCGCCGCCCAGGGGGGCCCCCTGGAAATCGTGGAGCGATTTCAGTGGCGGCTGCGCGCTCCGCAACAACGGTGACGCCATGCGCGTGGTGATCCAGCGGGTTTCAGAAGCCAGCGTGACCGTGGAGGGGTCCGTCACCGGGGCCATCGGCCGGGGGCTGCTGGTGCTATTGGGAGTGGCGAAGGGAGACACCACCCGGGACGCCGATTACCTGGCCGAAAAAGTCGCCGGGCTGCGTATTTTTCCGGACGAAGAGGGTAAGATGAACCGCAGCGTGCGGGACGCGGGCGGCGCGGTGCTGGTGGTTTCGCAATTCACCCTCTACGGCGACATCCGCCGCGGACGGCGTCCCAGTTTCGACGCCGCGGCCGGACCGGCGGAAGCCCGGGCGCTGTATGAGTATTTCGTCGGCGCGCTGCGCGCCCGGGTGGGGAGAGTCGAGACCGGAGTATTTCAGGCCCTGATGTCCGTCCGTCTTGTGAACGATGGCCCGGTGACGATACTCTGTGATTCGGGAGAGCGCTAAGCCGGTGATCGAAACCTATGCCTATGCCCGCGCCGGGTTTCTGGGCAATCCGAGCGACGGCTACTTCGGCAAAACGATTGCGTTCTCCGTGCGCAATTTCCGCGCCCGCGTGATCCTGTACCCGTCCGCGCGGCTGGAAATCAAGCTGGCCAAGGCGGACCTGCCGATCTTCGAAAACCTGGAGGAACTCTACAGCGTAACCCGCTGGCGGGGCTACTACGGTGGCATTCGCATTATCCAGGCGCTGATGGTGCGTTTCCTCGATTTCTGCCGCGATCATCGCATCGAGCTGCCCGATCGCAACTTCACCATCGAGTACGAATCGAACATTCCGCAGCGGCTCGGGCTGGGCGGATCGAGCGCGATCATCACCGCGGCGTTGCGCGCGCTGATGCAGTACTACGACGTCATCATTCCACCCGAGATCCAGGCCAACGTCGTGCTGGAGACCGAGACGCGGGAACTCGGCGTTCCCGCCGGCTTGCAGGACCGGGTCATTCAAGCCTTCGAAGGCCTGGTGTATATGGATTTCGCCAAGGACCTGTTGGACGCGCGCGGCTACGGGGAGTACCAGCGCCTGGACCCTGGTCTGCTGCCCAACGTGTATCTGGCGTACCGGACGTCATTGAGCGAAGGCACCGAGGTGTTTCACAGCGACCTTAAGTCCCGTTGGCTGCGCGGCGATCCGGAGGTCGTCGAGGCGATGCGGACCTGGGCCGGTTACGCCGAGGAAGGACGCGAGTGCCTGCTGCGCCGCGATTACCGCCGCCTGAACGAGTTGATCAACGCCAACTTCGACCTGCGCACGCGGCTGTATGACGTAGGCAAGGGCAACCTGGAGATGGTGCAGGCGGCGCGCGCGGTCGGCGCCACGGCGAAGTTCGCCGGCTCGGGCGGCGCGATCGTGGGAACCTATGAGGACGACGCGATGTTCGAGCGGCTTACCGGTGCGCTGGCCCCGTTGGGCGTGGCGGTGATCCGGCCGAGGGTGACGCAGTAGCCATGGCGATCCGTTACCAGGATGCGGGTGTCAGCATCGCCGAGGCGGATCGCGCGGTGGCTTCCGTCCGGAGACTGGCGCGCGCCACCTTCACCCCGCACGTGCTCTCTGGCATCGGTTCGTTCGGCGCGATGTACGCCTTGCGCGGCTGGAAACAGCCGGTGCTGATCAGTTCCGCCGACGGCGTGGGCACCAAGCTGAAGGTCGCGTGGCTGGCCGGCAAGCACGATACCGTCGGCGAAGACCTCGTCAACCATTGCGTGAACGACATCGCGGTGCAAGGCGCCGCGCCCCTTTTCTTCCTCGACTACTTTGCGTGCGGGCGTCTGGAGGCGGGCGTGGCCGCCAGGGTCATTTCCGGCATGGCGCGCGGGTGCAAGCGCAATGGCTGCGCCCTGATCGGCGGCGAGACGGCGGAGATGCCCGGTTTCTACGCCGACGGAGAGTACGACGTCGCGGGTTTCATCGTCGGCGCCGCCGAGCGGAACCGCTTGCTGACGGGAGGCTCGATCCGCGCCGGCGACGTTCTGCTGGCCCTGCCTTCGACCGGCCTGCACACCAACGGCTATTCGCTGGCGCGCCGGATTTTTTTCGACGTCGCCGGCTATCGGGTGGACACGCACGTCGCGGAACTGGGTTGCACGCTGGGCGAGGAGTTGTTGAAGGTCCACCGCAGTTACCTGAAACCCCTCCGTGCGCTGCTCGAGGCCGGTCTGGTCAAGGGCGCGGCGCACATCACCGGGGGCGGGATCACCGACAACACGCCGCGGATGCTGCCCGCCGGTTGGTCCGCGCGCATTCTGACCGGTTCCTGGACGCCCGGGCCGGTGTTCCAACTCCTGCGCCGGCTGGGCGAAACGCCGGAAGAAGACTGGCGGCGGACGTTCAACCTGGGCGTGGGGATGATTCTGGCCGTGGCGGCGCGCGACGCGGACGCGGCGGTGCGCGCGCTCAAGCGGCTGCGGGAGCGTTGCTGGATCATCGGGGACATCGTGAAAACTCCGCGCGGCAAGGGACGCGTACTCTACCAATGAAACGCTTGGGGATCCTGATTTCCGGCCGCGGCTCCAACCTGGAAGCGATCGCCGGCCACATTGAGGCCGGCTCGCTGGACGCCGAGATCGCCATCGTCATCTCCAACCGGCCCGACGCGCGTGGGTTGGCGATCGCCCGGCAGCGCGGCCTGCCCACCGTGTGCATCCCCTCGAAGGGCATGGACCGCGAAGCGCATGACCGCCTGACGTTCGCGACGCTGCAAAACCACCAGGTGGACTTGGTCTGCCTGGCCGGCTACATGCGGCTGCTCAGTCCGTGGTTGATCCAGCAACTGCCGCAGCGCATCCTCAACATTCACCCCTCGCTGCTGCCGGCGTTTCCCGGCCTGGAGGCGCAACGGCAGGCGATCGAGTACGGCGTCAAGGTAACCGGGTGCACGGTCCACTTTGTCGACGAGCACCTGGACCACGGACCGATCGTGGCGCAGACCGCGATCGCCGTCGAGGACACCGATACTCCGGAAACGCTTTCCGCGCGCTTGCTGCGGGAGGAACACCGTCTCTACGCCGAGGCGATCGCGCTGGTGCTGAGCGGCCGTTACCGCATCGAAGGCCGCCGGGTTATCCGGACGTAGCCGCCGCCAGCGGATCGCCGGCGCGCTTCATCCACTCTGCCAGCAGCCCGCTCAAGTGGCGGACCCGCGCCGCGTGCGCGGGATCTCCGGCCAGGTCTCGCCGTTCTCCCGGATCGCGGCGCAAATGGAAAAGTTGGGTGCGAGGCTCGGCGGGCGGGTAGTAGCGGATCAGTTTCCAATCGCCGGTGGTGACGGCGCGCTGGAAATTCCGGTAGCCCCGCAGGAGCGAGTCGCGCACGCGCGCGCCCGGGTTGCGCATGGCGGGCCACAGGCTGACCCCTTCCACCGTGCGCGTCCTCTCCAGACCAGCGAACTCGCAAAGGGTGGGGAACAGATCCAGCAGGTAGCACAACGAGTCCGTCCGGCGGCCCCGCGGCACGTCCGGACCGGCGAACATCAGTGGCACCCGCACGCTGTGGTCGTACAGGCTCTGCTTGCCGAACAGACCGTGCTGCCCCAACGCCAGTCCGTTGTCGGAAGCGAAGATCACCAGGGTGTCGCGGGCGGCGCGGCTGCGGTCCAGCGCGTCCAGCACCCGGCCGATCTGGGTGTCCAGGTGCGTGATCATGGCGTAGTAGGCGGCCAGGTGCTCGCGGACCACCGCTGCGGTCCGGGGAAAAGGCGCCAAGAGTTCATCGCGGATCTTCAGTTCCCCGTTGTCGAAAGGATGCTGCGGCGCGAAGTTCGCCGGCGCCGACAGCCGTCCGGGCGGATACAAAGCGGCGAAGTCCGGTGGCGCGTGGCGCGGATCGTGCGGCGCGGTGAACGACACGTAGGCCAGAAACGGCGCCGCGCCGTCCTGCTGTGCGAGGAAGCGGATGGCCGCGTCCGCGAACAGTTCCGAGGAAAAACGGGCGCCCAGCCGGTCGGGCTCTTGCGGGTATGCGCCGGCAGGGCGGAAATCATGGACCGGCACTTGGTCGTGATCCGACATGCCGCCCAGAAAGATCTCGCTGCCGGCGGAGAAACAGCGGGCGTACCGCGGCGCGCGATGGTGCCATTTGCCCGTGCCGAACGTCACGTAACCGTGGCGGCGAAAGTGTTCCGGAAACAGGTCGCACGGCGCGTCCCGGCCCCGGGAGGCCGCCTCGACATGGGCGTCGGCGCGAAACATGGTCTGCCCGCTCAGCAGCATCGCGCGGCTGGCCACGCAGACGGCGGGCGCCGCGCCGCCCATGTTATGCGCCTGCGTGAACGCCGTCCCGCGGCGGGCCAGGCGGTCGAGCGCCGGGGTGCGGATTTCCGGGTTGCCGAGAGCGCGGATCGTGTCGAACCGCTGGTCGTCGGTGAACAGGAAGAGGATATTGGGCCGGCGCCGCGGCGCGCGCAACCAGGCGGGGCCGGCCAGTCCGGCCGCGAGCAGATCGCGCCGCCGCATGGCTACTCCTTGAGGAACTGCTTGATGGAGCGCACCGCCTGCCGGATCCGGTGGTCGTTCTCCACCAGGGCAAACCGCACGTGGCCCTCCCCCAGCGGGCCGAAGCCGATGCCCGGGGAAACGGCCACCAGCGCCTTTTCCATCAACTTCTTGGCGAAGTCAAGCGAGCCCAGATGCCGGTGCCGCTCGGGAATCGCCGCCCACAGAAACATGGAACCCTTCGGCGCCGTGACCGGCCATCCCGCGCGGTTCAGGCCATGCACCAGCGTGTCGCGCCGCTTCTGGTAGACGGCGCAGATCTTGCGGGTATCTTCGTCGCACTCCCGCAGCGCGATGATGGAGGCGATCTGGATGGGTTGAAAGACGCCGTAGTCCAGGTAGCTTTTAATCCGGGCCAGCGCGCCGATCATCTTCGCATTGCCCACGCAAAACCCCACCCGCCAGCCCGCCATGTTGTAACTCTTCGACATCGAGAAGATCTCGACGGCCACTTCCTTGGCGCCGTCCACCTGCAAGATGCTCGGCGCCTGATAGCCGTCGAAGCAGATGTCGGCGTAGGCAAAATCGTGCACCACCATTGACCCATGTTCGTGGGCGAGGCGGATGATCTCCTTGTGGAAGTCCAGGTCGACGCAGCACGTGGTCGGGTTATGCGGAAACGAGATCAGCATCAGTTTCGGCTTCCGCGCGGAGGTCCGGTAAAGGTCGTGCAGCCGGTTCAGAAATTCCTCGGGCGACGGCATGGCCAGCATGCAGGCATGGCCTTCCGCCATGATCACGCCGTATTGGTGGATCGGATAACAGGGGTTCGGCGAGACAACCGCGTCGCCGGGGCCGATGACGGCGAACAGCAGGTGCGCCAGGGCGTCCTTCGCCCCGATGGTGACAATCGCTTCCGAGTTCGCATCCAGACTGACGCCGTACTTGGCCTGGTAACGCTTGACGATCTCTTCCCGCAGGTTCGGGATGCCCTTGGATTGCGAGTAGCGGTGGTTGCGCGGGTTGCGCGCCGCCTCCACCAGTTTGCTAACCACCGCGCGCGGCGTGGCGCCGTCCGGATTACCCATGCCGAGGTCAATCACATCCAACTGGGCTGCCCGCGCTTTCGCCTTCATCTCGTTGATGACGGCGAAAACGTAGGGCGGCAACTTCTGGATGCGGTAAAATCCGTTCGACTCGGACATACCGCGTATTTTACAATACAGGGTATCTTCCACAGTTTGTCCGTGTTCTTCCCGGCTTATAACGACGGGGATAGCCTGCCGGGATTGATCGAAAAGACGTTTCGGGTGTTGACCAGCCACGTCGAGGACTTCGAAGTCATCGTCGTCAACGACGGCAGCCAGGATCACACGGCCGATGTTCTCCGTCAGTTGCAGGCCCAGTACGGGCCCCGGTTACGTGTGCTCACGCACGAACGGAACCGGGGCTACGGGGGTGCGTTGCGTTCCGGTTTCGCCGCCGCCACCCGCGAGTTCGTATTCTATACCGACGGGGATGGCCAGTACGACCCCGGCGAACTGCCGAAACTGCTGGACCGGATGGCGCCGGACGTGGGACTGGTGAACGGGTACAAGCTGGAACGCAACGATCCCTGGCACCGCATCCTGATCGGCAACCTCTACAATCGGTTCGCCCGTTTCATCTTCCGCATCCGCATTCGCGACATCGACTGCGATTTCCGCCTCATCCGGCGCAGCCTCCTCGACGAGATTCGCCTCACGTCGACCAGTGGGACCATTTGCGTCGAACTGGTGCGCAAGCTGGAGTTGAGCGCCGCGCGCGTCGAGGAGGTAGGCGTCCACCATTACCCGCGACTGCACGGGCGCAGCCAGTTTTTCCGTTTCAAGTCGCTCTTCGTGACGCTCTACCAGTTGCTCCGGCTGTACGCGCGCCTGGTCCTGCTGCCCGCGCTCACCGGCAGGGACCGGCGTCACGCCTGATAGACTGAAGAAGCGCGCCATGCTGTCGATCGTCATTCCGATCCACAATGAAGAGCCGTCGATTCTGCCGCTGTACGACCGGCTGACCGCCGTCCTGGAGGCGATGTCGCAGCCGTACGAGATCCTCTTTGTCGACGATGCCTCCACCGATCGCAGCTTCGAGTTGCTGGCGAACCTGGTCGAGACGGATCCTCGCCTGAAGGTGATCCGGCTCCGGCGCAATTTCGGCCAGACCGCGGCGCTGTCAGCGGGCTTCCACCAAGCCCAGGGGGACGTCATCCTCGCCATGGATGGCGACCTGCAACATGCCCCGGAGGACATTCCCGCGCTGCTCGAAAAGATCCACGAAGGCTACGATATCGCCAGCGGCTGGCGCAAGGATCGCGTGGACAACGCGGTGACGCGGAAGCTCCCGTCGCGGATCGCCAACTGGCTGATGGCCAAGGCGTCCGGCATCGAACTGCACGATTTCGGCACCACCTTCAAGGCGTATCGCGCGGAGGTGCTGAAGGATGTGCAGCTTTACGGCGAGCTGCACCGGTTTATTCCCGCGCTGGCCAGTTTCTACGGTGCGCGCATCGCCGAGGTGCCGATCCGCAACACGCCGCGCGCCGCGGGCGATTCGCACTACGGGCTCTCGCGGACTTTCCGCGTGATGCTGGACATCCTGACCGTCAAGTTCCTGCTGCGCTACTTCACACGGCCGATGCACTTCTTCGGCACCATCGGGCTGGCGGGCACGACGCTGGGGGGGCTGATCCTGGGCTACTTGGCGATGCTTAAGGTGATGGGCCGGCATATCGAATTGGAGCACGGACCGCTGATGATTGCGGGCGTCATCCTGCTGCTGGCGGGCCTGATGATGTTCTCGACCGGGCTGCTCGGCGAGGTGATGATCCGCACCTACTTTGAGAGCCAGGACCGCCGCATTTACGCGATCCGCGAAATCCGCTCGCGCCAGCAGCGCGCGGCCTCGCCGGGCCGGCAGACCTAGCCTTCCGGGACGCCCGGAGCGTTGACACCCGCCGGACCGGATGATAGCTTTCAGGCGAAGCCAACAGGAGGTCCATCGTGTCGGAATTGTCACCTCAGCCGCGCGGGGCAGCGCGGCGGCGGTTTCTGCAAACGCTGGGCGTGGCTGGCGTCGCGCCGGCCGCGTCCGCGGCCCAGGCCCCGGCAAAGCTCAAGGTGGGCCTGGTCGGTTGCGGCGGGCGGGGCTCGCACCTGGCGCGGCGCGCCAAGGCGTTGGGCGACGGCGGCTATCCGGTCGAGGTGACGGCGGTCGCCGACATCTACCAGCCGCGCCTCGAACGCCTCTCGGTCGCGCTTGGCGCCAAAGCGTATCCCACCCTGGAGGCCATGCTCCGCGACGCTGCGCCCGACGGCGTCATCATCGCGACACCGGATCGTTTACACGTCCACCATGCCCTCGCCGCCGTGCGGGCGGGTAAGGATGTGTATTGCGAAAAGCCGCTGACGCACTGGGCCCAGTTCGACCTGCTCAAACAACTGGTCGCCGAGGCGCGGCAGCGCAAGACCGTGTTCCAGGTGGGCGCGCAGTGGGTGTCGGACCCGATCTGGACGCAGGCCGCCCAGGAAATTCAAAAGGGCGCCATCGGCAAAGTGCTGCACGCCCAGACCGGCTACTTCCGCCGCGGCGATTCGGGCGAGCGCGGCATGCCGGTCGACGATCCCAAGGCGCAACCCGGCCGCGGCCTCGACTGGGACGCGTTCCAGGCGGACGCGCCGCGGCGCGAATTCGCGGTCTCCCGTTTCTTCCAATGGCGGATGTACCTGGACTATTCCGGCGGACCGATCACGGACCTTTATCCGCATCCGCTCACCCAGATCCTGAAAGCATTGGGACCTCCCCGCATGCCCTCGCGCGTGGTGGCGGTCGGCGGGCGGTATCTCTACAACGGCGAGCGCGACGTGCCCGATACCTCCGACCTGCTCATCGAGTATCCCGACGGCCCGAGCGTCGCCGTGCTGGGGACCGTCGGCAACAGCACCGGCATGGACGCGGTGATCCGCGGGTCGGAAGGCACGCTTACCTTCGATCAGTCGTTCGGGGGGATTGTGCTGCGCTCCATGCCGGGAGCGAAAGGGGCCAACCGGGTGCTGAATTCGCAGCGGTTCGAAGACAATCACCTCCGCGACTGGCTGGAGTGCATCCGCACCCGCCAGGCGCCGGTGGGCGACCTGGAACTTGGCTACGCGGTGCAGGTGCCGCTGATCATGGCCATGCGGTCGCTGCTGGAGCGGAAAGTAGCGGTGTGGGACGCGGAGCGCGAGGAGATCCGCATGGTATGACCCGGCGCGCATGGATCGCCGCCGCAGCGGCGGGAGCGGCCGCCGCCCGCGCGGCCCGCCTCAAGGACGACGGACGGGCGGAGGTGGCCTTTTACGACGGCTCCCGGCACCTGTTCAGCTATCGCTACGGTGCGGACCGGCCCAAGACCTACGTGCATCCGCTCAAGGCGCCCGACGGAACGGTGGTGTCGCTCGATGGCCCGGAAGACCATGTGCACCATCGCGGGCTGATGCTGGCCTGGTCGGCGATCAACGGGTTCGATTTTTGGGGCGAGACCAACCCCGGACGCCACGGGCAGATCGTGCACGAAGGCTGGGGCTCGCGGGGCGACCGCCGCCTGGCGAGCCGCCTCCGGTGGGAAGCCGAGGGCGCGGTGCTGCTGCGCGAGCAGCGGATGCTCGCCGCGGTCCGGTCCCCGCAACCCGTCAACCTGCTCGACTGGGACAGCGAACTCACCGCGGAAACCACGGTGCTGCTGAGCGCCGGCAAACACCCCTACAACGGCCTGGGCATTCGCGTCGCGCCCAGCATGGATTTCGGCGAGGTGATCAACTCGGCGGGCACCACCGATTTCAACAAGGCGAGCGGCGAGCCCGCTCTCTGGTGCGCGTATCACGGCAAAGCGCCCGGAGGCCTGGCGGGCGTGGGGATCTTCAATCATCCCGCCAACCCCCGGCACCCGTCGCCTTTCTTCGTGATGAACGACAAGTTCGGCTACCTGAGCGCCGCGCCCACCTTTACCGACTCGTTTCCGCTCGAAAAAGGCGAGAGCATTCGCTTCCGCTGGCGTGTTGGCGCCTGGCGCGGCGCCTGGACGCGGCAGGAAATCGACCGGCTTTATCAGGAATGGACCAGGGAGGGATGATGATCGATCGCAAAATGGGAGTCGCCGTGCTCGGCACCGGCTGGGTGGCCGGCGAGCACATCAAAGCGTTTCAGAAAAACCCGCATACGGAGGTGGTGGCGATCCTGAGCCGCGACCGCGCGCGCGCCGAGGCGGTCGCCGGCCAGCACGGCCTCACCCGCTGCTTCGCCGCGACGGACCTGGACGAGATCCTCCAGCGCGAGGAAGTCGATATTGTGACCATCTGCACGCCCCACCACCTGCACGCGCCGCAGGGGATCGCGGCGGCGTCGGCGGGCAAGCACATCTGCGTGGAAAAACCCATCGCGCTCAACTACCGCGATCTGCTGGCGCTCGACAGCGCCATTGCGCAGGCCCGGGTGAAATCGGTGGTCAGCTTCGTCCTGCGCTGGAATCCCCTGTTCAAGACCATCAAGGCCATGCTGGCCGACGGACTGCTGGGACAGTTGTACTACGCGGGCGTCGACTACCTGAGCGGGATTGGCGACTGGTACACCGGCTACGCATGGATGCGGCGGAAGGAATACGGCGGCAGCAACCTGCTCTCGGCAGGCTGCCACGCGGTGGACGCGGCCCGCTGGTTCGTCCAATCGCGGGTGACGGAAGTGTTCGCGATGGCGAATACGAGCGCGCGCAACCGCCTGGGTTACGACTACGACACCAACAGCGTCACGCTGATGCGGTTCGCCAGCGGCGTGTTGGGCAAGATCGGTTGTTCGATCGAATCCGCCCATCCGTATTTCTTCAACATCCTGTTGCAGGGCGACGAAGGTTCAGTCCGCAACAACGAAGTGTTCAGCAAGCGGTGGCCGGGCCAGACTTCCTGGGCGGCGATTCCCACCATTCTGCCGGACACCGCGGAGGTCAGCCACCATCCGTTTGTCGACCAGATGGCCCACCTGGTCGACTGCATTCGCCACGACACCGAGTCGCATTGCAGCGTACGGGACGCGGTGGAGACGCACCGCATCTGCCTGGCCTCGGAACGGTCGGCCGGTTCGGGGCAGCCGGTGGATCCGTGGGGCGAACTGGACGAGACATAAGGGCGGCCCCGCTGCTTTCGGAGCACGACGATGCTGGACACGGTGCGCGCGGCGGCCATTCCGGTCCCGAGCCAGACCGGCGCGGTGGAAGAGAATCTGGCGCTGATCGAAGAAGCGGCCCGGGAGGCCGCCCGGGCCGGCGCGCAACTGGCGCTGTTTCCCGAGCTGTCGCTCACCGGCTTTCTGCCGAATCATCCGGGGGGCGACCATGCCGCCTGGCTGCGCGAGGCGCTGGCGGCGGCGCGCGCCCTTGCCCAGCCAGTTCCCGGACCGGCTACGGAGGCGCTGGTGCGCCTGGCCGCCGCCACTGGCGTGTTGCTGGCTGCCGGACTGTTGGAGGACGCCGGTCCGGTGCTCCACAACACCCAGGTGCTGGCCGGACCGGATGGTCTGCTCGGCGTCTGGCGGAAGCTGCACATCCCCCTGTTCGAGATGCCGTTCTACAATGGCGGCGCGGGACTGGCGGTGGCGGCGACTCCGCTGGGCCGCATCGGCGTGAATATCTGCTTCGATGCTCTGCTGCCGGAGTCCGCGCGCCTGCTCGCGGTGCAGGGCGTCGACCTGGTATTATTTCCGTTCGCCGCCGATCCTCCGCCCGGCACGCTGGAAGCCTGGGCGGACTGGGCGCTGCCTGCTTTGCGCGCCCGCTGCGCCGAGAACGGCGTTTTCGGGCTGGCCGCCAACTACACCGGCACGGTCCGCTGCGCGGGCGTCCATCAGACGTTCCCCGGCGGCGCGGCCGCTCTGGATCCGCGCGGCAAAGTACTTGGCGGGCCTGCGGCCGGCCTGCTGGTGGTTTCTTTCGAGCGGGCCGGGTTAGCGGCGGCTCGCGCCGAGCCGGAGTATCTGTTCCGCTTCCGGCGTCCGGAGTTGTACGGCCCGCTGGCGCGCCTGGGGTAGCAGAGCGCCGCCGTCCGTCACGCCTTGCGCAGCATGGGCCGCAACGCCAGGTTGACCACGATCATCACCGCGGAAGCCGCCGGCAGCACCAGCAGCGCGGTCTTGAGCTTCGCCGCGTCGGTTCCGGCGATGCCGCCGATGATTTTCGAACTCACCGCCAGGCCGATCCACCCGCTGGTGATCACGATGCCCATGGCCGTGGCGGTCATGCGCGGAAACGCGTCGCCCACCATGGCGAGCGTCGTCGGAAAGACCGGCGCCATCGCGATCCCGGCCAGGAACACCAACGCCGCAGCGGCGGTGGGATCCGCCGTCTGGAGCATGCCGTACGTCGTCACCATCATCAATACCGCCGCCGCCAGCGTCACCGTGGGCGCGGGCACCTTGATGAGGATCGGCGACACCGCCACGCGCCCGAGCAGCAGACCCAACGCGAAGCCGAGCGACAGGATGTTTAGCGCCGTGCTCTCCGGCAGTCCCTGCGCGATCAGGTGCTTGGCCAGCCAGTTCCACACGCCCACTTCGCACGCCACGTACAAAAACAGGAACAGCGATAGCAGGTAGAGCGGGGGGCGGGCCAGCAGCGACCCGGCTTCGGACGCCTTGAAGCCGCGCTCGCCCGAAGGCGGCGGCATGCGCGTGAACGTGTGCAGCGCCAGGGTCAGCGCCGTCAGGGCCGCCGTGAAATAACACAACGCAATGGCGTTGCCCGTGAACACGTTCGCCCCTAGCAAGGGAGTCAGCAGGCCGCCGAGACCGAAGAACAGGTTGAGCAGGTTCAGCACCGTGGCCCGCTTCTCCTCGCCGATGTCGCTGACGAGGGCGTTGGCCGCCGTGACGATGATGCCGCCGCCCAGACCGAGGGTCGCGATCCAGACGAGGATCATGCTGTAGCCCGTGGCGTTCGGCAGCATGAACAGCGAAGCGGCGATCAGCGCCAGGCCCAGCAGCAGTCCGGTCTTTTTCCCTTTGTTGTCGATCAGCGGCCCCACCGACACCGAGGCGACGATCAGACCGAGCGCCTGGGCGAACGCGATGGTCCCCATTTCGTCCGGGGTCAGGTTGAACTTCTTCGAAAGTTCGGGAAGCAGCGTGCCCAGCATCGCCGCGATCATGCCGTACACGAGGATGGCGAAAATCGCGGCCAGAATCAGGCGCGGGCGCGAGAGGGCGGCAGGTGAGCTGGTCATAGCAGGAACCCCAAATCCTAACAGAAAAGGGGGCCGGATCGAACCGGCCCCCCTCGGCTTCCCCTATCCGGGCGCGCCCGCTTATAACATGACGAGCTTTTCCGCCTTCTCGTCCCACTTCACTTTCTTGCCGGACTTGAACGACTGCGTCGCCATGTGCCCGGAAATGGCCGCCTGGTGACCCGCTTCCACCGGCGCGACGGGCTTCTCATTGCCCCGGATCGCTTCGATGAAGTTGGTGATGTGCCGTCGCAAGCCGTCCGGCTCGCCGAAATCCTTCATCCCGTTCAAGTGGATCTCCCGGCGCGCCTTCACCTTCTCCGAGGCCTGGCCGCGGAGCAACTGCGGATAGAAATGCAGATCCTGGCGGCTGATTACCTCGATGGTGCCCTCGTTGCCGCAGAACTGCTCGCCGTAGCCGTAATGGTCGTTGCCGAAGTAGCAACTGTAGTTCAGGTGGAACTTGTCCGGATAATCGTAGATGGCGCTCAGCGTGTCCGGCACGTCGCGGTCGTCGCTGGGATCGGTCCAGCGGTAGATGCCGCCGGACGCCATGCAGGTGAGCGGCACGGTTTTGCCCAGCACAAAATTCGTGATGTCGGTCTGGTGCACCAGCAGGTCGGTCGAGATGCCCCCGGAGTAATCCCAGTAGAGCCGCCACTGGAAATAGCGGCGCTTGTCGAAGGGGCGCTTGGGGGCGTCGCCGAGGAAACGGTCCCAGTCAGTGTTTTCGGGGGTGGTGTCGTCGGGAATCGAGTACCGCCAGGCGGGGTTGGTCGCCGGCGAGTTTCGGTACCAGAACGCGCGAACGTAGTGACAGTCGCCGATCATGCCCTCCTGCACCATCTGCCGGGCGCGCTGGTAGAGAGCCGACGAACGGTTCTGGGTGCCCACCTGCACGACCTTGCCTGCTTTCCGAGCCGCCGCCACCAGTTCCGCGCCTTCCTCGATGGTGTGCGCCAGCGGTTTCTCCACGTAAACGTGCTTGCCGGCTTTCAGCGCCGCCAGCATCATCGGGTAATGCAGATGCTCAGGCGTCATGATGAAGACCGCGTCGACGTTCCGGTCGGCCAGGACCTCCCGATAGTCGACGTACGTCTTGGGCGTATTGCCCCAGATGGTCTGGATGCGGTCTTTGCCGCGGTTCAGGTTGCCCTGGTAGGTGTCGCAGACCGACAGCACCTGCACCTTGTCTTTGTTGGCCTCGGCCATCACCTGGATGCAGTGATACCCGCGAGTGCCGGCGCCGATCCAGCCGATATTGATTTTGCCGTTGGCCCCGCGGGCGGAATGGACCGCCGGCGCCGCAAAGGCCGCGGCGGCCGCGGACTTCTTCAGGAAGTCGCGCCGCGCGAATTCGTCCGACATGGATGATCTCCTGACTGTGGAGTAAATGAAACTTTTATTCTAGCGACTCCGGCCGGAGGGTTTTCCCGCGGCCCGCTTCGCCTCCGGCCGGCAGGCGCGGGCCGCGGCGTCACCGGGGGCTCACATTTTCCTCTTGAGAATGTCCACCAGTTCCTGGACCGCCTTCGCGCTCTTATGGAGCGCGGCCAGTTCGTCGTCGGTGAGCTTGATCTCGTACACCTTTTCCACGCCCAGGGCGCCCAGTTTGACCGGCACGCCCACGAACAGGTCGCGGATGCCGTATTCGCCTTCCAGGTAGACGGCGCACGGCAGGACCTTCTTCTGGTCCTTGAGGATTGACTCGACCATCTCGACGGTCGCCGCCGAGGGCGCGTAGTAGGCGCTGCCGGTCTTGAGATACTTGACGATTTCCGCGCCGCCGTTGCGGGCGCGGTCCACCAGGCGGTCGATGGTCGCCTGGTCCAGCAACTCCGTCAGCGGAATGCCGGAGACGCTGGCCAGACGCACCAGGGGCACCATGGTGTCGCCGTGCCCGCCCAGCACCAGCGCGGTGACATTCTGCGCCGAAACTTGCAGTTCCTGCGCGATGAACGTCCGGAAACGGGCCGTATCCAGGATGCCGGCCATGCCCATCACGCGGTTCTTGGAGAATTTCGAAACCCAATACGCGGTCTGGCACATCGCGTCCAGCGGGTTGGTCACCAGCACCAGCATCGCGTTCGGCGAGTACTTCACGGCTTGTTCGGTGGCGGTCTTCACTACTTCGTAGTTGGCCATCAGCAGGTCGTCGCGGCTCATACCGGGCTTGCGCGGCAGGCCCGCGGTAATGACGACGATATCGGAATTCGCGGTCGGTTCGTAATCGTTCGCGCCGGTCAGCATCACGTCGTAGCCCTGGACCGGGCCGGACTGAAGCAGATCGAGCGCTTTGCCCTGCGGGACGCCTTCGACAATGTCGACCACCACGACGTCCGCAAGTTCTTTTTCCGCAATGCGCAGAGCGCAGTTGGCGCCGACGTTGCCGGCGCCGATCACCGTTACTTTTTTCCGCACGAGATTCGTCCTTAGAAATGAATTACAGCTTGCTTACCACGGTTCAAACTCGATTATAAGCCGCCAGTTCCGGCAAGTCGCCGGTTCACCCGCCGGGAACATACGGGTCGGGCGTGCCCGGGCCGGATGGGAGGCTCGCGCTTCAGGATGCCTGATGGTCCACCATCGCCTGCCCGGCGGGCCAGCGGACTCAAAGATTTTCCACGAAGCGCGGGTCCAGCGGAGACTCCTCCTTCGGATCCGTGTGCAGGTCGTACCACGGGGGAAAACTGTACTGGCTGATCGGTTCGCCGAAGCCGCGCTCCACCTGCCGCGTCACCATCTTCCAGTTGCGCCGCTTCACGCCGCAGATCTCGTTAGCCGGAGAGATGACCACTTGACCGCCCGCGGTTGCTGCCCGCGCCGGGACTCGAGCCCTTGCGCATACTGGACGAACGGGTGCGCTCCGGGCCGGAAACGGCTGTTGTGCGGCCAGAAGGCGTCGTTGGACGAGTTCGGAATGCCGTACCACTCGTCGGTGGGCTACCGGCCCGGCGTCTAGCCCAGGCGCCACTTGCCGAACATCGCCGTCGCATAGCCGGCGTCGGCGAGCATTTCGGGGAGGGTGTACTCCCATGGCGTGAGACCGTAAAGGGGCGTCTCGCGCGGCGCCGAGCCATTGCCCGTGCGTACGGCGTAGCGGCCGGTGAGCACCGCCGCGCGGCTGGGCACGCACTGCGCTTCCACGTTGAAGTTCAGCAGGCGCATGCCTTCGCCGGGGCTAAAACTCCCAACTCATCCCGGCGATCGCCCAGCGCCCCGGCGTGCGAAAACCGTTCTCCAGGTACTCGCTGGCGAACACGTTGCTGCACTTGGCGAACAGCCGCCAGCGCGTGCGGTCGGAAAACGGATGCGTGTAGTGGACGGCGGCGTCGGCCTTCCGCGCGCCGGGAAACAGGAACGCCCGCCGCGAGAAGATCTGCGCGTGTTCGCTGGCCAGCCAGACATCGAACGAAGCGTCCCAGCGCTTACCGAACCGCTGGAGCCACACGATGGTTCCCTGGTGCCGGGACTGGAGCGTGGCGCGGAAGAAGTCGTGGTCGCGAACCTGGGAGACGCGCACCGTCGAGTCGGCGTAGGTATACGCCGCCTGGACCCGCGCGCCGAAGCCGGGCGCGATCTCCGCGCTGGTTTCGACCCCCCGGGCGATGCCGCCTCCGGCGTTGCGGTAGCCGCTGGAGCGGCCGAAGGGGTCGGTGGCCGGGTTCAGGATTCCCGTCGAGTCGAAGAAGATGGTCTCCCGCAGGTCCGTGTAGAAGTGCGTGGCGCTCAGGCGTACCCGCTGCCGGGCCAGATACTGGTCTACGCCCCAGTCAAACGCCCGGGACCGCTCGGGGCGCAGGCGCGGATCACCGAGCGCTGAGAAGGTGCCGTCGAAAAAAGTCGCGCCGAACCGTTCGTAGATCGAGGGCGCACGATACCCGCTGCCCGCGTGCGCCCGCAACTTGGTTCCGGTCCCGGCGATCCGATACGCCACGGCGGTATCTCCCGTCCAGGCGCGCGGCGGGCTGATCGCCTCCGCCTGGTCGTAGCGCAGCCTGCCGCCTTCGAACCGCGGGCGGCGCAAGCGGAAATCCTGCACGCGGCCGGAAAAAGAGAGCAGGAGCCGGTCGTGGAATGCGTGCAGTTCCTGGTGCGCGAACGCCGCCTGACTGCGCTGCCGCGCCGACGAGCGGTACGCCTCCCGCCGGGCGGGGTCCGGGTGGAAGTCCTTATACGGACTGTCGTAGGTTTCGCGTTCCCACTCGTAGCCGGCGGCCGTGGACGCCCAGGAGACTGGGTTCCAGGCCGCCCGCGCCGTCCAGGTATCCACGCCGCCGGTGATGCGGGTGAGCGTGCGGAAGTTCGGCTCGAAACGGACGCCGGCCGGCCCGTCCTCGAAGATCCGCCGCGTGGAGACGTTTTGATACGACGAGCCGATCAGCAGGCGCGGGTTGAGCGGTTTTTCGAACGTGAGCGCCGCCGAACGAAACCGGGACGCGCGGCGGTTATCGGGGTCGTTCAGATTCGGCGCCAGGTTGGCGCCCGCCCAGGAAAACGGCTGCCCGCTTTCGATGAGACGCTGCGTCGCCAGCGAGACCGGAACGGCCCGGATGACGCCGCGCGGCGGCAGCAGAGACGCCGGAGCGGCATAAGGCGTGTCGTTGAGGAGGGCGAAACTGTCTCCCCACCACAGCCTCCCGCCGAAACGGGCGCCGAACGGATAGGCGTTCACCGCGGCTTGTGTGGTCGTGTTACGGAAAGGGTCGTCGCCATCCACGCCGTGGCGCACGTTGAGGTGCTGCACGCCGCCGGAGTACGTGATCCGGTCGCGCCAGAGGCCTCCGGCCAATTTGGCTTGTCCCCGGAGCCAGCCGAGCCCGCCGCCATCCAAGTTGACGCTTCCGCGCGTCTGTCCGCCCCCGGTGTCGCTGACCAGGTTGACGACACCCCCCAACGCGTGGCTGCCGTACAGCGAAGATCCGGTGCCGCGCATCACCTCGACCCGCTCGGTCCCCACCAGAAAGAGGTTCTCGAGGAAAGGCGTGGCGTCACCCTGCGTGGTGGCGGCGTCGCGGAAGCGCAGCCCGTCCATAGTGACCGCCGTGTCCTGGGCGCGCAAGCCGCGCGAGAGAATGCGGGTCAGGGCCCCCGGTCCGCCCACCTGCTGCACGCGCAAGCCGGGCATGGTTTGCAGCGCCTCTCCCAGCGAAGTTTCCGCGCGAAGTCCGATCTGATCGCTATGCAGCACGTCCACCGCCCGAGCTACTTCCGCGGCCGGACGCGCCAGTCCCGTCGCGGTGACGACCACCTCGGTCCGCACCTGGCGGACTTCCAGCCGGATTTCCAGCGCGACTTCCCGGTCGCGAACCGTCACCGGGCTCGCTGTCTGATTGAAACCATCCGCCGCCGCTTCCAGCCAATAGTCGCCCGGCGGCACTTGCGGAAACGAAAAATGTCCGTGCCCATCGGTGGTGGTGACGCGTCGGCTGGATCCGGCGCGAGACAGCAGCGCCACCACGCCGCCCGGCAGCGCCGAGCCCGATGGGTCGGAGAGAACTCCCTGAACTGTCTGGGTGGATTCGCCCGCGAGCGGGCATGACCAAACGAGGCTGCCTAGCAGCCCACAGAGTAAGGTGCGCATTCGGCCTTTCCCTCGAAGCCTAAGCTTTCTTTAGAAATCCGTCCCGGAGGACGGGCTGTCGGCAGGTCTTCGGACTTGCAGGCCGTGTTTGCCTACTACCCGCGGCTTCCCAGCCCGGAAAGGCCAGTGCTTGGTGCGGGGTTCGTTCCTGCTTACCGCTGCGGGGCAGTCCCGGAATCTCACCGGGTTCCCTCTTGCGACGCGGACCGGACTTTCGGTTCGCGAACCGCCAGCGCCCGCAGCGTAGCATGCCGGAATCTGGAGCGCAATCCTGCAGCGTGGCCTTGGGCTTTGAGCTCACCGCGCGAGAAGGAAAAACCGAAGAAAAAGGTTAGACATCGGCGGCGAATTGTGTCTACACTCAAGCAGGATGTAATTAATTTGTAACATTCGGGAGGGCCCTATGTTCGCAGCGTTGGCGTTGACAGGCCTGCTCGCGGGGTGCAGCGTGGCGCAGGCGCACGAAGCATCCACCGTTGCGCTATTTCTGGACCGGGATCCATCCAGCATCAGTCCGGAGATCCTGGCGGAGATGCGGCTGGAGATTGCCCGCCTCTTCTCGCCCGCGGGGCTGAACTTCGTGTGGCGGACAATGGATTCAAGAATTTACGGAGAAACCTATCCTCAGATTGTCGTGGTGCGGATAAAGGGCGGCTGCCGGGTGGAGGGGGTTGATCTTCTCCTGGCGAAGCGCTGGCTTCCCGGAGGCAAGCCGCTCGGATCGGCTTTCGTCGAAGAGGGGCGGGTTCTGCCGTTCGCGCAGGTAGATTGCAACCGTGTGCTGCTATGCCTGCGCGCCGAACTTTTCGGCCAGGAGCAACAAATGCGGGACCGGATATACGGGCGGGGGTTGGCGCGCGTGCTGGCCCATGAGTTGTATCACATCCTGCTCGGCACCGAGGAGCACGCGCGGACCGGGGTGGCCAAGAGCACGCACACCGGCCAGGATCTGGCCTGTGAGAGCTTCACGTTCGAATCCGAGCAGATCGAGCAGTTGCGGGCGGTCGGCCAGGCGCTGCTCGCGGTTGCTCCCGGCGAGCAGGCAGCCGGGGAGAACGCGGAGAAGAGGCCCGCCGGGGCCAAGGCGGCTCTGATAGACTAATGGACACCATGGAACTGAGCCGCCGAGACCTTCTTCGAACCGGATCGCTGGCGGCCGCGGGAGCAGTGACCGCGAGTGCGCTGCCCGCGGCGTCCAGCCGTTTGCCGCAAGCTTATTTCGGACTCCACCCGTTCATCGAGGCCAACCCGAAAGCGGTCTTCATCCGCCGAACGAAGGTGCCGCACAAGATGCACGAGGAGGCCAAGCGGCGGGAAGGGCTCCAACTTGCCCGGGAGATCTTCGTTCCCCTGGATAAGCCCGGCATTCCGGTGTCGCATCGCATTGTGCTGAAGCCCAATGTGTGCAGCGTACGCACCAAGGGGCGGCCCGACGAGGAGAACTGGGGCACCGGCACCGATCCGCAGTTCTACGAGGGCATGGTGATGGGCCTTCAGGAACTGGGTCTCAAAAAGTTCCACTTTATCGAGGCCAATAACTTCCCCGCCTGGAACTACCGGGGCTTCGTAGACATTAACGAGCGCCTGGGCATCGAGATGAACGAGTGCGAGCGCCGGGTCCGGAATTTCAAGGATGGCTACGAAATGACCTGGAGCCAAGTGCCGGACGCGGTGGTGTACAAGCGCATCCCGCACTACGCGCCGGTCAACGAACCGGACACCTGGCTGCTGAATATCGCCAAGTGGAAAGCGCACGGCATGTGCCTGACCCAATCGGTCAAGAACGAGCAGGGGCTGGTCGTGCTGCCGTTTGTCCGCTTCTGCCCCGGCTGGCAGATGGTGACCGGCGTGCCGGATTGGATGAAGCCGGACATTGACCCCAACGTGGAGAAGGTGGTCAACAAATTCTTCGAGCGGCACCTGAAGCTGAACTACTCGCGCTATCAGAGCCCGCATCCGCTGAGCCCGATGCATCAGGAGATCTGGGCGCATAAGACGCTCGACAACATGAGTGTGCTCAAGACGGGCCTGGCGATGATCGAGGGCATCTACGGGCGCAGCGGCGACGGCTTCGGCATCGGGAACGACTACCTGACGAACCTCGTGATGTTTTCCAAGGACAAGTTCCGCCTGGACATCATTGGCCTGTATTTGGGCGGGCATGAACCGGGGAACGTCAACCTGTACCGCACGGCGGTGGAGCGCGGGTTGAGCGACACCTTTAATCCGTGGGAAGTGCCCATCTACGAGTGGGTGGACGGGCGCGCGGAACCGCGCAAGCTGACGGACTTCGAGCGGACGCCGCTGAAGACCTACTATCTCCAGATGCCGGGCGAGCCGAAGTTCCACCTGGTGAACGAGCCGTTCGATTACGACAAGTACAAGATCTGAGGGGCGGCAAGCCGGAACTCGAACCCGCGCGGCGGACCAACGCCCGGGTGCGCGGTTGGGCGTGGGGTATGGCGTGCTTTTTCCTCTCCCAGCCATGACTCGATTCAAGGGCGCAGCCAGTCTCCTTCTCGGTGGGGTGTGTTTGGCTCTCGGGGTCCCGCCGGCGCTGGCGCAGAACAACCCCGGCCCGGATTTGCCGGGATTCACGCGCCAATTCCTCGCTGTGGACGAGGGGAAGATTTCCTACCTGTACCGGCAAGGACGTGGTCCGGCGCTGATGCTGATTCCGGGCAGCTTCAGCGACAGCCGCCAGTGGGAACGCGTGATCCCGGAACTGGACCCGGGCTGGACGCTGGTGCTGGCCGAAGTGCGCGGACACGGGCAGAGTTGGCCGCCGCCGGCGCGCGGTTCCATCGAACAGTTCGCCGCGGACGCCATGCGGATCGCCGATGTGCGAAAACTCGAACGCTTCTACGTGGGAGGCCACAGCATCGGCGGCATGATTGCGCTCGAAATGGGGCGCGCCTGGCCCGCGCGCATCCTGGGGGTGCTGTCGGTGGAAGGATGGACTCGTCATCAGGCCCAGGAAGTGTTCGGCCGGCCGGCCAACCCCACGCTCACTGAAGAGATGAACCGCGCGCGCGAAGCCGAGCGGCTGCGCGTGACGGGCGGTTGGACTGAGGAGCAGCGGAAAACCTTCGCGCAGCTCTGGAGTCGCTGGGACGGCGCCGAATTGCTGCGGAAGACGGCGCTGCCGATTCTGGAGGTGTGGGGTGACCGGGGACGGCCCACGCCGGCGCCGGAGGCCATCGGCATTTGCGAGCGGCCGAACATCGAACTGCGGTGGATCGCGGGCGCTTCGCATCCGCTGCCGGCCGAGAAGCCCGCGGAACTCGGGCGGATCCTGGCCGGATTCATCCGGCGGATGGAAGCCGGCGCCCACCTGTTCGGCGCGCCGGGTCTGCGCTTGCCGGCCGGCCGGGCAGCGGACTTTTCCGAACTGCCGCGCCTGCCGGGAGAATTGATCACGATCTTCCGCGCGGTCGAGCACGAGGCCGGTTTCAACATGCATCCCTACGTGACCCACTTCGGGGGGCGCTTCTGGGCGATGTGGAGCTCAAACCGCATCCGCGACCTGCACGCCGGCCAGCACGTGCGCTTCGCCACCAGCCACGACGCGGTGAACTGGTCCGCGCCGCGCATGCTGACGCCCCGGGAAGACGAAGCCAACATGCGCTACTTTGCGCGTGGCTTTTGGATCCGCGCCGGGGAATTATGGGCGCTGGCCGCGTATGACGAAGCCGTCCGGCCGCTGTTCGGTCCGGGCCTCGAACTGCGCGGCTACCGGTGGAACGCGGCGCGGGACGCCTGGGATGCCCCGGTGGTGATCGCGCGCGACACCATCAACAACTTTCCGCCCGAGCGGTTGGCGTCCGGGGAGTGGATGATGGCGCGGCGCGACCGGCGAATGCGCACCACGATGGCCAGCGGCGGCCTCGCGGCGCCCGGGGACTGGCAATTCTTCGCGCTGCCTGCTCCCGAGGACGGCGCGCGGATGGACGAGCCGGTCTGGTGGACGCTGCCGGACGGTACGCTGGCCGCGGCGCTGCGCGACAACCGCAAGTCCGGCCGGCTGTACCGCTCGTGCAGCCGCGACCAGGGCCGCACCTGGACGCCGCCGGTCCGCACGGATTTCCCGGACGCCGGCGCCAAGTTCCACGTGCTCCGCCTGCGCGACGGGCGGTATGCGATGGTTTCGAATCCCAACCCGGACGGCGTCCGCATTCCGCAGTGCCTGTCTCTGTCCGCGGACGGACGGGTTTTCACGGCGATGGCCGTCCTGCGCGACGCGCCGACCGTATATCGCTTCGCGGGCAAAGACCCCGGCTACGCCGGTTATCACTATGCCCAGTTGCTGGAACAGGGAGACTCGCTGTACGTGATTCACGCCGAAAACATGGAAGACATCCGGCTGCTGCGCATCCCCCTTCGCGCCCTTGGCAATCTGCAGCCTTGAGGGTGCGCGCCGGGGCTGGACGCGGCCCCGCGATACAATAGCGTCCAGCAACACTTTTCCCCCTGGCAGAAGGATTCCCTGTGACCGGTCACGAGATACGCCAACGTTTTCTGGACTTTTTTGCCGCGCGCGGCCATCGCGTGGTGAAGAGTTCCTCCCTGGTCCCCGCCAACGACCCGACGCTGCTGTTCACCAATGCGGGCATGAACCAGTTCAAGGATGTGTTTCTCGGCCTGGAGCGACGCGACTACCGGCGGGCGGCGACTTCGCAGAAGTGCGTGCGCGCGGGGGGCAAGCACAACGATCTGGAAAATGTCGGCTACACCCGCCGCCACCACACCTTCTTCGAGATGCTCGGGAACTTTTCCTTCGGCGACTACTTCAAAGCGGAGGCCATCGCGTTCGCCTGGGATCTGGTGACCAGGGATTACGGCCTGCCGAAAGACCGCCTGTATGTCACGGTCTTTCGGGAAGACGATGAGGCCGCAGAGCTGTGGAAGAAAGTGGCGGGCGTTCCCGGGGAGCGGATCTTCCGCTGCGGGGAAAAGGACAATTTTTGGCAGATGGGCGACACCGGCCCGTGCGGGCCGTGCTCGGAGCTGCATTACGACCTGGGGCCGGAAGCCGCCGAGCCCGGGCGCGAGCACGAACAGTTCCCCGACGACGCGGGCGGCCGCTTCGTCGAGATCTGGAACCTGGTGTTCATGCAATTCAACCGCGACGCCGACGGCCGGATGACGCCGCTGCCGCGGCCGTCGATCGACACCGGGCTGGGGCTGGAGCGGTTGGCGGCCATCCTGCAAGGCTATTACTCGAACTACGATTGCGACCTGCTGCGGCCCATCATGGAAAAAGCCGCGGAACTGTTCGGCGTCGAGGTGGGCGCGGACCCGCGCGTGGACACCGCCCTGCGCATCAACGCCGACCACGCGCGCGCCGCGGCCTTCCTGATTCACGACGGCGTACTGCCGGCCAATGACGGCCGCGGCTACGTGCTCCGCAAGATCATGCGGCGGGCGATGCGGCACGCGCGCAGGGCGGGCGTCGAGGAAGCGTATCTCTATCGCCTGGCGAACTTCGTGGCCGAGTGGATGCGGCCCGCGTACCCGGAACTGATGGAGAGCATGACGCGCGTGGCGCGCGTCGTCAAGGATGAAGAGCACCGCTACGCCACGACCTTCCTGGTGGCCGAGAAAGTGTTCACGGACGAAGTGAAGGCGCTGGTCCAGCCGGTGCTGCCCGGCGCGGTGGCGTTCAAGCTCTACGACACCTACGGCCTGGCGCTGGACGAGCAGGAAGACATGGCCCGCGAGCGCGGCATCGCGATCGACCGCGAAGGGTTCGCGGCCGAGATGCAGCGGCAGCGCGAACGCGCCCGGGCCAGTTGGAAGGGCGCCGAGAAAGGGGCGATCGCCACGGCCTATCAGGATCTGCTGGCGAAGGGCAAAACCCGCTTCCTGGGTTACGACCGGCTGGAGGCGGGTTCGGTGGTGACCGGTTTGCTGGTCAACCGCGAACCGGTGGACGAGGTGGCCGCGGGGGTCGAGGCGGAACTGGTGCTGGACCAGACGCCGTTTTACGCCGAGACCGGCGGCCAGGTTGGCGACCAGGGACGGCTGGTGCGCCCGGCCACCGGGGAAACGGTGGCGGTGGTGACGACGGTGTTTCCGGCCGTGCCGGGTTTGAGCGTGCACCGGATCCGCGCGGTGGCGCCCCTCCGCCTGGGCGAAGAAGTGGTGGCCCGCGTCGACCCCGCCCTGCGGCTGGCGACCATGCGGAATCACACCGCCACGCACCTGTTGCACGCCGCGCTGCGCCAGGTGCTGGGGACCCACGTCAAGCAGGCGGGCAGCGTGGTGGAGCCGCCGCGGCTGCGGTTTGACTTCACGCATTACTCGGCGCTGGATTCAGCCGAGCTCGAAGAGATCGAGCGCCTGATGAACGACCAGATCCTGAGGAACGCGGAAGTGACCACGGCCGTGCTGCCGCTCGAGCAGGCGATCGCCGCCGGCGCCATGGCGCTGTTCGGCGAAAAGTACGGCGAGGAGGTCCGGGTGGTCTCCGTGGCGGACTTCAGCAAGGAGCTTTGCGGCGGCACGCACGTGGCGCGCACGGGCGATATCGGCGTCTGCAAGATCGTCTCGGAGGGAAGCATTTCGGCCGGCGTGCGCCGCATCGAGGCGATTACGGGTGAGGCCGCCGTCCGCCGGTACCAGCAGGCGCACGGAACGTTGCAGGCGCTGGCCCACCTGCTCCGCGTCGGCGAGCCGGAACTGGTGGAGCAGGTCGAGAGAATGCTGGCGCAGCAGCACGCGCTGGAAAAGCAACTGGAACAGCTCAAGACGCGGATCGCGCAGGGCGCGGCGGCGGACCTGGAGACGCAGGCCCGGACGCTGGGACCGGCGCGCGTGCTGGCCGCGCGGGTAGACGGGTTGGATCGCGCCCAGCTTCGGAATCTGGCCGACGCCCTGCGCAACAAGTGGAAAACGGCGGTGGTGGTGCTGGCCGCGGCCGAGGACGGCCAGATCGCGATCGTGTCGGCGGTGACCAAGGACCTTGCCGGGAGAGTGCACGCGGGAAAGCTGGCCGGGGCGGTCGCGCAGGCGGTCGGCGGCAAAGGCGGCGGTCGTCCGGACATGGCGGAAGCGGGCGGCAAGGACGTGAGCGCGCTGGCGGGCGCGCTGTCCGGTGTCTATCCGATGGTCGAGAGGATGCTGTGACCGCGGACTACGACGCGCTGGTGGTCGGCGCGGGTCCCACGGGATTGGCCTGCGGCATCGAACTCCGCCGGCGGGGGGTGAGCGCGGTTCTCATCGACAAGGGTTGTGTCGTCAACTCGCTTTACCACTATCCCACGAACATGGTGTTCTTCACGACGCCGGAGCTGCTGGAAATCGGGGGCATTCCGATGACCAGCCTGAACGAGAAACCGACCCGGACCGAGGCGCTGAAGTACTACCGCCGGGTGGCCGAGCACTTTCAGCTGGTCATTCGGCAGTACGAGCGCGTGGAGGACGTGCGGGGCCGGGACCTGGCGTTCGAGGTCGCCACGCGGGACCGCCACGGGGAGTGCCGGACGTATCGCGCCCGCAAGGTGATCCTGGCCACTGGCTACTACGACGTGCCGAACCTGCTGGGCGTGCCGGGCGAGGACTTGCCCAAGGTGATTCACTACTACAAGGAGGCGCACCCCTACTACGGGCATGACGTGCTGGTGGTGGGGGGTAAGAATTCGGCCGCCATCGCGGCGCTGGAGTTGCATTGGACCGGGGCGCGCGTGACTCTGGTGCACCGCGGCGAGGGGCTGCACCGGCACGTGAAATACTGGATCCGCCCGAACCTGCAAAACCGGATCCAGAACCAGGAAATCCGGGCCTTTTTCCGTTCGCGGGTGGTGGAAATCCGCGAGAAGGAAGTGCTGCTGGAGACGCCGGACGGGCCGGTGACGCTGGCCAACGACTTCGTGTTCGCCATGACCGGCTACCGGCCGGACGTGGAGTTTCTACGCCAGGCCGGCATCGAGTTCGATCCGGTCACCCAGCGCCCGCGGACGCACCCGGAGACGCTGGAAAGCGACCGGCCGGGGATCTACCTGGCGGGGGTGATCGTGGCGGGCATGCACACCAACGAGATCTTCATCGAGAACGGGCGGTTTCACGGCGAGAAGATCGCCCAGGCCATCGCGGCCGCGCTGGGCCGCCGCTGACGTTTCCGCTTCCTCAAATTTTCGCCTTCCCGACCGATGAAACAGGGGAAGGGTTTCGCGCTGCTCCGGCCTGCGCTGGCAGCAATAGAATCCCAAGGAGAGGTGCAGAGATGCCACTGGACGTGTTGATCGTCGACGACTCGGCGGCCATCCGGAAGATCGTGCAGCGGATGCTGACTCAGGCGCAGGTTCCGGTCGGGAAGGTCCTGGAGGCGGGTGACGGCGTGGAGGCCCTGGCCGCGCTTCGCCAGCATCCGGTGCAACTGGTGCTGACCGACATCAACATGCCGAACATGGACGGACTCCAGTTGCTGGGGCAGATCCGGGGCAGCGCCGACTGGGCGAAAATCCCGGTGATCATGATTACGACCGAGGGCGGCGAAGCCAAGGTGATGGAAGCCGTGCAACGGGGCGCCAACGGCTACGTGCGTAAGCCCTTCACCGCCGACCAGATCAAGCAGAAACTGGACGGCCTGTTCTGAGGCGGCCCCCCGCGGAGGCAAACGACATGATGCAGTTCGAACACATGGTAAACACCGTGACGGCGATTACCCAGGAAGTCTGTCAGACGATGCTGGGCATGGAAGTGGAGGTGGGAGCCGCCTATGTGGACCGCAATCCACCCGGCCCGTCCCACGGCATCATCAGCCTGATCGGATTGGCCGGCGCCTGGATGGGCACGGGCAGCCTGTGTTGTTCGGGGGACGCGGCGTGCAAGCTGTCGTCCCGCTTCCTGATGACGGAGTTCGCCGAAGTCAACGAGGAGGTCCTGGACGCCATGGCGGAGCTGACCAACATGATTATCGGCAACTTCAAGACCGCCGCGGAGGAGCATCTCGGACCTTTGGGCCTCAGCATCCCCACGGTCATCTACGGCATGAGTTTTTCCGCCCGGAGCGCGGGCAAGGAGGAATGGTTGATTGTGCCGTTCGCCTTCGAAGGTCACACCTTGGATGTGCGGCTGTGCCTGACGCCGAATCGGGGCCTGTCGCATCTGGTTGCGCCGGCGGCGGCGCAGGCGGCGCGCTAGCACCGGGCCGGGGGACCGCCGGCCGGTATAATAACGGCATTACCGCATGCCGTCTCCAGCCGGGGTCCTGAGTGTTCCCGCTCCGTCTCCGCCTCGCGTTCGCCCGTTCGAAGTGCTCGTCCTGTTTTGCCTGGCGCACTTCGCGGTGGATCTGTATTCCATTGGCCTGGGCGTCCTCCAGCCCTTGCTGGTGGAACAATACCGCCTCTCGCTGACGCAAGCGGGCTGGCTCGGCGGCGTCCTGGTCTTGTCGTCCTCGCTGCTGCAACCGGCTTACGGCTGGCTCTCCGACCGCTTCCACAGCCGGATGTTCAGCGTGCTGGCGCCTGCGGTGGCGGCGCTGTTTCTGTGCGGCCTCGGATGGGCGCCCCACTTCCCGGCGCTGCTGGCGATGGTGTTTCTGGGGGGCGCCGGCATTGCCGCGTTTCATCCGCAGGCCGCGGCCCAGGCGACCATCGGGCTGGACTCCGGACGCGGCCGCGCTATGGCCATCTTCATCAGTTCGGGAACGCTGGGCCTGGCCTTGGGGCCGGTCTACTATTCGGCTCTGGCCTCCGCCCTCGGGCTGCGCGGCGTGCTGTGGGCATCGCTGCCGGGAGTGCTGATCTCAGCCGTGCTCCTGGGGCGGCTGCGGTTCTCCCCGGAGGAGCGGCCACGGGCGCACGTGGACTGGAACGCCCTCCGCGAGGTCTGGAAGCCACTCACGCTCCTGTATCTGCTCGTGTTCGTCCGGTCCATTGTACAGGTGTCCTTCGCACAGTTCCTGCCGCTGTTCCTCACGCGCCAACGGGGGTATTCTTTCCAGGAAGCCAGCTACCTCACGTCGGGCTACCTGCTGTGCGGCGCGGTGGGCGGTTTTTTGGGCGGCAGCCTCGCCGATCGTTTCGGCGGACGGCGGGTCATCCTCTGGTCGATGGCCGGCTCGGCGCCCTTTCTGTGGTTGTTCGTGTTGACTTCGGGCTGGGTTTCCTCCGCCGGCCTGGTTTTGGGCGGACTGGTGCTGCTGTTCACCATCCCGGTGAATGTGGTGATGGGCCAGGAATTGGTCCCGTCGCAGGCGGGCACGGTTTCGGCGCTGATGATGGGCTTCGCCTGGGGGCTGGCCGGTCTGCTGTTCATTCCCGCGGTGGGATGGGTGTCCGATCACTGGTCGATGCAGCACGCCTTCGCCGGGCTGGTGCTGTTCCCGATCGCGGGCTACTTTCTGGCGGTCAAGCTGCCGCGGAGCTGAGCGATGCCAAGGGCCGTTTGTTTGTTGAGTGGAGGCCTGGATTCTTCCACCTGCCTGGCGCTGGCGCGCCGGCAGGGCTACCAGTGCTATGCGCTGTCGTTCGACTATGGCCAACGGCACCGGGTCGAACTGGAAGCCGCCCGACGGGTGGCGGCGGCGCTCGGGGTGGCCGAACACCGCATCGTGCGCATCGATCTGCGGGCATTCGGCCACTCGGCCCTCACCGACGATTGGGCGGTGCCAAAGGGACGCTCGGCCGCCGAAATGGGCCGGGAGATTCCCATCACTTACGTGCCAGCCCGGAATACGATTTTTCTGGCGTTCGCGCTCGCGTGGGCCGAGGTGTTGGAAGCAGCCGACATTTTCATCGGAGTGAACGCGCTCGACTACTCCGGGTATCCGGATTGTCGGCCCGCATTCATCGAAGCTTTTGAGAAGATGGCCAATCTGGCGACCAAAGCCGGAGTGGAAGGGAGAACACGGTTGCGGATTCACGCGCCGTTGCTGGAACTGACGAAGGCGGACATCGTCCGGACGGCGCTCGACGCCGGGCTCGATCCGGGCCTGACCCATTCCTGCTATGACCCTGCGGAAGACGGGCGACCGTGCGGCGCGTGCGATTCCTGCCTGCTGCGCGCCAAAGGCTTCGCGGAGGCCGATGTCGCGGACCCGCTACGGACGGTTCGATGAAGATCGCGGAAATTTTCTATTCTCTCCAGGGAGAGGGCATGCTGGTCGGCGTGCCCTCGGTGTTTGTCCGCACGAGCGGCTGTAACCTGCGCTGCGCATGGTGCGACACGCCGTACACATCCTGGGAGCCGGAGGGCGAGGAGATGGCCGTCGAGGCGGTGATCGCGGCCGCGGGCGCGCATCCGGCCCGGTATGTCGTGGTCACGGGCGGCGAACCGATGATTGCGCCGGAGGTGACGCCGCTGACCGAGGCGCTGCGGCAGCGCGGCTATCACATCACCATCGAGACCGCCGGCACGGTATACGCGCCCGTAGTCTGCGACCTGATGAGCGTGAGCCCGAAACTGGCGAATTCGACGCCCGAGGGACGCTGGGCGGCGGCGCACGACCGCCTGCGGATGCAGCCCGAAGTCCTGCGGAAACTCATCAGCCGCTACGAATATCAGTTGAAATTCGTGATCCGCCAGCCGGAGGACATCGGCGAAGTTGTGGCGCTGACCGCCTCGCTGAAAGCGTTCCCGGACCGGGTGGTGCTGATGCCGGAAGGCACGGATGCGGTCGTGCTGCATGAACGCAGTCTGTGGCTGGCCGAGATCTGCAAGCGGGAAGGCTTTCGTTTCAGTCCCCGCTTGCATGTAGACTTGTGGGGAAACCGGAGAGGCCTATGACTCGAAGACTATGGATCGCCGTAAGCGCCGGCGCGGCCGCGCCGCTGGCCGCCGCGCCTGCCGCGGGAGGCAAAACCCGCCTGCGCTCGGCCCTGTGCGCGTACTCGTTTCGGAAGGAACTGGAAAGTAAAGTCATGTCCTACGCGGACCTGGCCGACGTTTGCGTCGCCCACGACGTCGCCGGGCTCGACCTGACCGTCTACTGGTTCCCCGACACTTCCGACGGGTTTCTGCTGCCGCTGAAGCGCCATGCTTACCGCGCGGGAGTGCATCTCTACAGCATCTCGGTGCGGTCCGACATGTGCCGTCCGACGCCGGAGGCGCAAGCAGCCGAAGCCGCGGGCATCCAACGGTGGGTTGACGTGGCCGAAAAACTCGGGGCTGGCCATATTCGCGTGTTTGGCGGCGTGGTTCCCCAGGGCGCGACAGAAGACCAGGCGGTGGGATGGGTGGTGGAGGTTCTGAAGCGGGCCGCCGACTACGCCGGACGCAAGGGCGTCATCCTGGGCCTGGAGAACCACGGGGGCATCACCGAGCGCGCGGAGCGCATTGTCGAGATCGTCCGGAAGACGGATTCGCCCTGGGTGGGCATCAACCTGGATTCGGGCAACTTTCGCCGGGACGCGTACGCCCAGATGGAAATGTGCGCGCCGTACGCGGTGAATGTGCAGATGAAGGTGGAGGTGCGCGGCGCGGATGGGAAGGTAGAGCCTTGCGACTGGCCGAGGGTGGCCCGCCTGCTGGCCGCCGCCGGATACCGCGGATACGCCGCCCTGGAATACGAAAGTAAAGAGGACGCGCGCACCGCCATCCCCGGCTTGCTGAAAAAGCTCAACCAGACCTTGGCTGCGGTTTGAATGGCTGGCGTGGAGAAGGCTGCGCGGGCCGGCAGGAGGAAGCGCTCGCCGCCGGCCCCTCGAAGATGATCTTAGAGGTGAGCGTCCAGCATTTTCTGGACTTCCGACTTGCCCATCGCGCCGACCCGCTGGTCGACCACCTTACCGCCCTTGAACAGCAACAGGGTGGGGATGCCGCGGATGTTGTAGCGCATCGCCGTCTGTCCGTTATGGTCCACGTTCAACTTGCCCACCTTGACCCGCCCGGCGTACTCCTGGGCGATCAGATCGATCGTCGGAGACATCTGCCGGCAGGGACCGCACCACTCCGCCCAGAAGTCCACTAGCACGGGCTCCGATGAGCTCAGTACGTCTTGATCAAAACCTGCGTCCGTGAAATGAAGCGTATGTTCACTCGCCATTCATGGCCCTCCCAATGCGCAAAAGCTAAGCCTTGCCTTTCATACAGATGCTGGCACGAGCCGAAGGATTCAGCCAGCCGGCCGCGCCTGGCGGAGCAGTTGGTGGTACAGCGCCTCGTACTCCGCCGCCGAGTGGTCCCAGGAGAAATCTTCGCGCATGGCGTTCCGCATCATGGCCGTCCACCGCTCGCGATCCTGAAACACCCGCAGGGCGTAGCGGATCGCTTCCCAAAACGCCCAAGCGGAGAAATCCCAAAACTTAAAGCCAGTACCCTCCCGGACGGTATCATCCAACCCGCCGGTGGCGCGGACAATCGGGAGCGTCCCATAACGGAGGCTGTAGATCTGGTTCAGCCCGCACGGCTCGTACCGGCTGGGCATCAGAAACAGATCCGCCCCCGCCTCCACCTGATGGGCGCGGCGATTGTCGAATCCGATCCAGACGCCCACGCTGCGGGGATGCCGGCGCGCCAAATCCCGGAAGAAGCGCTCGTCGTCGCTTTCGCCGCTGCCGAGCACGACCAGTTTGACTCCCGCGGCGATGACGTCTTCCGCCACCGCGCGAATCAGATCAATGCCCTTCTGGGGAGCGAACCGGGTCACCATGCCGGCCACGGGAATGTTGAGGTCATCCGCCGGCAGTCCAAACGTTTGGAGCAGGTCCTGCTTACAGATCCGCTTCCCGGACAGGTCGGCATCCGAATAGTTGGCGGCGATATGCGGGTCGGTTTCCGGATTCCACTCCTGGTAATCGACGCCATTTACGATGCCGGAGAGGGAATCGGCGCGGGCGCGCAGCAGGCCGTCCAGACCAAAGCCGAGAGCCGGAGTCTGGATTTCACGCGCATAGCCCGGACTGACCGTGCTGATCGCGTCGGCGTAGAAGATGCCCGCCTTGAGGAAGCTGAGTCCCCCGTTCAGTTCGGCGCCGTACATGGTCAATTGGCTGGCTTCCAGGTCCAGGTCCGTCCAGACCGCCATGGGAAAGAAGCCCTGGTAGCCGAGGTTGTGAATCGTGAACAGCGTGCGCAGACCGGCGAACGTCGGATCCAGCGCGAACCGGCCCCGCAAATACGCCGGCACGAGACCGGTCTGCCAGTCGTGGCAGTGGATGACCTCCGGCCGGAAGATGGACCGGACCAGTTCCAGCGCCGCCCGGCTCAGGAGCGCGAAACGGACATGGTTGTCCGGGAAATCCCCATCGCGGCCGCTGTAATAACCGTCCCGGTCGAAGGCAGGCGGGAAATCGACGAAGTAATAGAGGACCCCGCCCCGCTCCAGCCGCCACAAGGTAGCCGGATAGAACCTGCGGGCCAGCCAGATGGGGAACGGGTCGGCAACTCGCACGGCGCTGTCCAGGGCCACGGAGCGATACCGGGGGAGCAACACCGCGACCTCATGGCGGCGGCGCGCGAGCGCCTGCGGCAAGGCGCCTAACACATCGGCCAGTCCGCCGGTCTTGGCGAAGGGGCTGGCCTCGGAGGCCGCCATGAGAATTCGCGCCATGCGTTCGGTTACCGCGCCGGGCTGACGCGCAGATGCAAAGCGCCGAACTCGCGCTGCGAGTGGAGCTTATAATGCAGCACGCGCGACATGGGCACCTCGACAATCTGGGTGGCGGTCGCCTCCGGTCCTGGAAAAAGGTCTAACTCGAAAGCCTCAGCGGCCGACTTCAGGCTTTCCGCGCTCGCCGGGTCCACAAACCCGATGACGAACTCGTCCCCCGAGTGCTTGTGCACCTCAAACGCGCGCAAGCCGGTCTTCCGGAACAGCGGCGAATCGCTGAGACAAGGCGCGTAGGTGAATCCGAACACTCCCTCCGGCAGGCGGTGGATGCCCGTGCCGTCGTCCTGCTCGCTGACCAGCGTCAGGCCATGCCGCCGGCGCAGCGCCTCGCGGTCCCGCTCGGCTTGGAGGTAGGCCTCGGTCAGTTCATGGAACACAATCCGTTCCGGCTGGTTGCTGGGTGAGCTCATCATTTTGGCGGGAAAAAACTCCCAGACTTTGAAGATACCAGATCCTTCGCCCGGGCCGGCGCGTCCGGCGCCCGCCGCTGCGCGAAGGCTCCCGTCCGCGCCTTCAGGAGGTCGCCGGAGAAGCGCCGCCGCCCGCCAGCACCCGCCGGACGATGTCGGCGTTCTCTTCCGGTTCGTCCTTGAAGCGGGGGTACATGCCCACGATCACCGCGTCGCTGGGCTTGATGTGCGCGAAGGCGAACCGGATGGCGCGCTCCACCTGCTCGCCGCTGAACCCGGCCCGCCCCGCGCCCAGGATCTTAAACGCCAGGCACGGCTTCCTGGTCATGCGGATGACGGACGCCATGCGGTCGGGATCGCGCTCCAGGTAGGTTTCGCCCAGGGGCGCTTCTCCGTTGCACAGCGCCCGGAGCTCCTCGCGCGTGCGGCTGACCTGGTAGAAGCAGGTCATGTAGTAATCGACATCCCAGTTCTGCTCCTCGATCGTTTCGATCACCCTGGGGTTGTGCGCGGAGACCCCCACCAGCACCCCGGTCTGCCGCACGCGTTTGGTGAACTCACGGACCTCGTGGCTGCGCCCTTGCCGGAACAGGTCGTCAGTCATGTTGCCGTGATGGGCGATGCCAAGGGGCTTGCGGCGGACGGCTTCCGCCAGCAGCGCGGGGCTGCGGTGCAGTTCGCGCATGCTCAGCAGAAACCAGTTCAAGCCCGGCTGGGCGGCGCGGAGCGCGTCACAATCTTCCATCGACAGCGCGCTCCAGTGGGTCTGCCAAGTGTTGACGCCCGCAGCCAGCGCGCGCTGAACCGTTTCGCGGCGCCGCTCGGCCGTCATCCAGTCCCGCATGTGGCGGTCCAGGATCTGGTTGAAGTGGGAATAACCGTACAAGGGATTCGAACCCACGATCAGGCGCGTCACCCGGGCGGATCCGAACGAAACGGTGGGGAGCGGCGAGGCGGCCGAAGCCGGCGCCGGGGCTGCTGCGGCCAGCGCCCCGGCGGCGAAGAATTCCCGGCGGGAGGGCGTCATCCGATACCTCTGCCCGGCAGTGTACTCCCCCTTTGCGCCGGAGCGAAGCCCCGGCCCGGACCGGCTCTACAGCCCCGCACGCAGATAGGCCAGAAGGTCGGCAAAGCCCTGTTTGCTGATCGTCTTCTCGAAGTCCTCCGGCATCAGCGAAATGGTGGAAGCGCGGATCTCGGCGATGTTCTTGCGCAGGATCGCCTGGTCGCCTTCTTCGGTGCCGCCCCGGAGGGTCAGCACGGCGGGGGTTTCGTGCGCGATCACCCCGTCGTACATGTGGCCGTCCCGGGTGGTGACGATGTAGTTCGTATACCGGGGATCGATGGCATAGCTGGGGTGCAGGATGGAGGTCAGCAATTCCTCTTTCGACTTATTGTTGACGCCGGACAGGTCCGGACCGATGCGGCCGCCCTCGCGGCGCGGCATATGACAGCGGGCGCAGTTTTCCTCAAAAAGAACTTTGCCCCGCTCCACGTTGCCGGGGAGCGTGGTGGCTTCCCGGTACGCCTCGACCACCTTCATCCGGTCGCCTTCCTGGGCGCGCAGCAGCTTGCGGGCGCGCTCTCCGGTTTCGAGGAGGCGGGCGCGGGCGGCGAGGTCGAGGGCCGCGACTTCGATGTCGCCGCGATTGAGCGCCTCCAGCAGCGCGTCAATCCTGGCCTGGGAAGTGAGCAGCGCGGCGACGGTCCTGGTGCGGGCGTCCGGCGCGTAGGCTGGCCAGTTCGCCAACAGCGCGGCAGGAACCCCGGGATCCTCGAATGAGGCCAGACACTCGATGGCCGCCACCTGGACCGCAGCGGGCGCGGGCGACGCCAGCACTTTGGCCGTCACCGGCTGCACCGCGGCGAAATCCGCGCCCCGGAGCGCCCGCAGCGCCCGCGCCCTGCGCTCCGGCGCAGTCTGCTCGTCAACGGCTTCCCGGAACGCGGCATTGATCAGGTTTGGCATGGCGAGGTAGCGCGCCACCTCCCAGGCGGCGTCCTGGATCTTCCCGTCGGGGTGAGCGAACAGACGTCCCAGCAGGGGTTCGGCGGAGGGCACGGAGAGCTTGCGGGCGCCGCTCAGGCGCAAGCCGCGGGCGAGTCCCGCCAGCGCGGGACCCGGCTCCGGCGAGGACGAAACCGCCCTCAGCAGCTGGCCGATCTCCGCCGGCTTGCCGCGGGCGCCGATCAACGCCGCCAGTTGCGGCAGCAAACCGGACTGGCGGCGCGACACGAGCAGCGGCAGGAACTCCGCGGGGCTGCCCGCGACGGAGCTTAACACGGCTTTCTGGAACCATTTGTCATGCTGGTGCGCCGCTGCCAGGTCCGCCAACGTATGCAACACCGGCAGCGGCAGACTGTCTCCCTGGCGCAGCTCGCCCAAGGTGAACGCCAGTTGATACCGCACGCGAATTTCGGGATCTTTGGCCATGCGCAGCAGCGCCGGACCAAGCGCCGGGAGGAAGCGCTCCGCCATGCGGATGGCCTGTTCCCGCACCCCGGGATGCGGATCCCGCAAAGCGGCTTCGACCTGCGGCGCTTCCAGCGCCTCCAGTCCGTGGAGCGTCCACAGAGCGTGCATCCGGCCCAGCGGGCTCTTCGATTTCGCCGCCAGTTCCTTGAGGTGTGGCGCGGCGCTGTTGTCCTGCCGCTCCACAATCAGGCGCTGCGCGGTGAACCGGTTCCAGCCGTTTGTACTCTCCAGTTCGCGGACCAGTTCCGCCACCGGCAGGCGGCCGAGGTTGGTCCTCAGGCTGCGCTGCCTGCGCGGTTGCTTGGGGACCAGGCGGTAAATGCGGCCCAGCGTATCCCCGCTGTAGAAATTCATTCCCTTCTTGATTTCCTCGGGAATGGACTCGGGCGTTTCGATGAACTCGCGGTAAATGTCGGCGAAATACAGCAACCCGTCGGGCGCGTTGGCGAAGTTGCAGGGCCGGAACCACACGTCCGTGGAAGCCAGGAATTCGACGCCTTCGCGGGCGGGCGCCGCGCGGAATGTGACGCCGTCCGGCGTCAGGATGTCGCGGTGAATCAGGTTGCCGTTCACCTCGCCGGTGAACAGGTTGCCCACGTACTCCTCCGGGAAGACGTCGCCGTTGTAAATCGTGCCGCCCGTGGCCGCGGTGAAGTAGCCGCCCACCTGCTCGATCCGGTTGAGCTTGTTCTCGTCGTAGCGCGCCTGGCGGAGCCGGGTGCGTTTCTCGCGCCATTCCTGCGGCTTGGTCAGCGGGTACACCTTAGCCTGCGCCGCCTCATACTTGTAAATGTTCAACGACACGTCCCCCGCGTCCAACAGCGGCGCTCGCAGCAGGTATTGCATGGGCACCACGGCATGGCGGACATGGACCGTGTTCTGAGTCAGGAAACGGTTGCCCCAGTTATCGATCGCCATTCCGTACTGCGTGGGTCCGGAGGCGGGCTCGGCGCGGTGCCGGATGGGATCGAAGCGGAAGTCCGCGCCCCGCACCAGCACTGGCGGATGCTGCGGGTTGATCTTTGACAGGATGGTGCCGTTCGCCCCGTTGTTCGCGGCGTATACCCAGTTGTCGATATTGTAGCGGAAATTGGTGATTCGGCCCTCGGGGTTGACTTTCGGAAACCCGGTGTACCAAACCTCCCGGACATCCGCTTTGCCGTCGCCATCGGTGTCTTTCATGAACAGGATGTCCGGCGCCGAGGGCACCAGCAGACCGCCCCGAAACGGCATCAGGCCGGCGACCTCCAGCACCTGATCGGCGAAGATCGTGTTCTTTTCGAACTTGCCGTCCCCGTCGGCGTCTTCGAGCAGGCGGATGCGGGAACGGGGCGGCTTGCCCGGCGGAGGATCGTCGGGGTAGTCCAGCATCTCGGCTACGTAAACCCTGCCGAACTCGTCGAAGGCCAGGTCGACCGGGTCGACCACATCGGGTTCCGCGGCGAACAACTCGACCCGGAAGTCCTCGCTGAGTTGCATCGCTTTCAACGACTCCTGGGGGGAGAGGGCGCCGGCCGAAGGCGACCGCCCGCACGATGAGAGCCAAAAACCCAGAAAGGCAAGCGCCAAAGAACTGGAACTCCGCATGGACCGCTTCCGATTGTATGATGAAACGCGCCAGGGTCGCGGATCAGCCAGGGGCAGCCAAGTTAACCTGTGAATATGCCGATCCTTTGGATGATGGCAGGTCTCATGGCCGCGCAGCAGGCCCTGCCGGCGTCGTTTCCGGATGGAAACACATTGATTCGTAAGACTCAACTGGCGGACCGGGACAACTGGCCCCGCATTCTGGACTACGAGTATTACGAGCGGATCATCATCAAGCACCTGGATGGAGACGGGCGGGTCGAGAAGACGGAGCAGAAAGCCCACGAAGTGTTGTTCCTGGAGGGCTCTCCCTATCGCAGGCTGCTGGAAAAGGATGGGAAGCCGCTCTCCGAGGCAGAAGTCGGTTTCGAAGAGGACAAGCTGAGAGCGGTCGCCGAAGAGCGGCGGCGGGAGACTCCCGAGCAGCGCCGGAAACGCCTGGAAGAGGCGGAAAAAGCCCGCGAACGCAACCGCGCCGCGCTCCGCGAGGTGCCGGACGCGTTTACCTTCCGGGTGATCGGGGAAGAGACTGTGAACGGGCGGAAAACCTGGGTGACCTCGTTCGAGCCGCGGCTGGGTTACTCGCCGCGGGACCGCCGGGCCAAAATCTTCCCGCACCTCAAGGGCAAGTTGTACATCGATCAGGAAGAGTTCCAGTGGGTGAGGGCGGAAGCCGAGTTGTTCGACACGTTTTCATTCGGATGGATTCTCGTGCGTGTGCACAAAGGGTCGCGCGCCGTCGTGGAGCAGTCCCGGACCGCCGAGGGGCATTGGGTGCAGACGAAAATCGACTTGCAGGCGGACGCCCGCGTGGGGTTGATCAAGCATTACCGCATTGATCAGCAAATCCTCTACTCCGGATTCCGGAAGCCGCCAGCTGAGACTGCGCGGAAGTGAAGCCAGAGGCGCCGCGGACGCGTCTACTGATCGACATATGTGGGCAACCCTGCTGGTGTTTGCGGCGTTCGCCGCTCCGGCGCTCGTTGCGGAAAGCGATCCCCGGGATATTGTGCGGCGGTCGGTGTCGCGCGACGAGTCCAATTGGGCGCGGCTCAAAGACTTCACCTTTGAAGAGAGGGTGGAGGTCCGGCGTCTGGACAGGAAGGGCGCGGTGAGCGACCGGGAAGCGAAGACTTACGATGTGGTGATTGTTGAAGGATCGCCCTATAAGCGCCTGATCCGGAAGGACGATCAGCCCTTGAGTCCGGAGGAGGCAGCGAAGGAGCAGAAGAAGTTCGACCGGGAATTGGCCGCCCGGCTCCGCGAGAGCCCGCGGGAGCGGGAGAAACGATTGCGGGATTTCGAAAAACAGCGGGGCCAGAACCGCGAGTTCGCCCGTGAGGTCCCGGAAGCGTACAACTTCCGCCTGGTGGGGGAGGAGAGCATCCAAAACCACCAGGTGTGGGTGATCGACGCCGAACCCAAACCCGGCTACGAACCCAGGGCAAGGCGCGCGGAGATTCTCAAGAAGGTGCGCGGCAGGATTTGGATCGACCAGGAAGACTTCCAGTGGGTGAAAGCGGAGGCCGAGGTGGTCGACACGGTTTCGTTTGGGTTATTCCTGGTCCGGGTGCAGCGCGGCGCCCGGTTCGTTTTTGCGCAGCGGCAAGAGCAGGGGATGTGGGTTCCGTCGCTGATCCAGGTCGCGGGCACCGCCAAGCTGGGCATGGTGAAGAATTTTCACCTGGAGCAGGAGATCCGATACGGCAACTACCGCAGGTTTTCGAGCGATTCGCAGATGATCCCGGGCGGCGAGGTCGAGGGGCGGAATCAGTAGGCCCATTCCGCTGGCCCGTCCTGCTGTGGGATACTCGCCGGGTGATGGCCCTGTACCGTTTGCTCCTGGTTGGCGCTTTGGCCTTGCCGCTCTGGGCGGAGGGAACCGGGGTGATGAAGAGTGTCCGCGCCCCGGCGGACTTCGAGTTGACCGCGGACCCCAGCGCGGCCCCCTGGCGGGACGTCGAACCGGCGGTCGCGGCCACCGACCCTTGGGGCCAGCCACTGCCCGCCGCCCGGACCGAGATCCGCAGCCGCTGGACCAACGCCAGTCTGTATTTTCTGTTTGCGGCAAACTACGAATCGATGCATCTGACCCCCAAACCGACGCCGGAGAAGGAAACCTGGGGCATCTGGGACTATGACGTGGTGGAGGTCTTCATCGGCCATGATTTCCAGGACATCAACCGGTACAAGGAGATCGAGGTCACCCCGCAGGGCGAATTCGTCGACATCGACGTGCAGTATATCCCGGGCAAAGGGCCCAAACTGAACTGGCTCTGGGATTCCGGAATGCAATACAAGGTGCGCGTCGACCGGGAACGAAAAATGTGGTTTTGCGAAATGCGGTTCCCGTGGAGCGCGCTGGATCCGCGGGCGCCGGCGGCGGGCCAGGAACTGCGTCTGAACCTCTACCGGATCGAAGGCGCGCCCCCCCATCGCCAATACATTGTGTGGCAGCCGGTGAATAACCCGTCGTACCACACGCCGGCGGCGTTCGGGCGCCTCCGGCTCACGGAGCGGTAATTCAACAGGAGCGCTTCGCCCCTGGCGCGCCTGGTTCCGCCGCCCGTGGAGACAAGGCGCTGTTCAGGGCAGACGGGAAGCCGCGCGGTTCCGGCGTTCGATGATGGCCTGCGCCGCCGCTTTGCCCATGCGGACGCAGTCGGGAATGCCGATGCCGGTGTAGGCGTTGCCCGCGACGTAAAGGCCGGGCGTCCGGGCCAGCATGGCTTCGATGTTCTGCACGCGCTCCTGATGGCCCAAGGTGTACTGCGCCATCGAACGCGGCCAGCGGTGGATGCGGACGAACAGCGGCGGGAGGTCGATGCCGATCTTCTCTTTCAGTTCGGCCAGGACGATGGCGGTCACCGCCGCGTCGGATTCGGCCAGGATCGCCTCATCGGCGGCGCCGCCCAAAAAACAGCGGAGCAGCAACGTATTCTCGCTTTCCCGGTTGCGGAACTTGTTGCCGACGAAGGTGCACGCCACCACCCGCTTGCGCTCGACCTTCGGAACCAGGAAACCGAAGCCCTTGGGAATCCTGGGTATGTCGCGAATATCAAAACCCACGGCCACGGTCATCGAGGACGAATACGGAATGGCGTCCAGGTCCGCGGCCAGCGCGGGAAACGCTTGGGTGGTGATGGCCGCCGCGGCGTGCGCCTCGCAGGCCAGCACGACGTCTTCCGCGTCGATCCATTCGTCCTCGACCTTGACGCGGAAGCCCCCCGGCGTGGATTCCAGCGTGCGCACCGTCCCTCGAATGCCTTGAATGTTCTCCGCGATCGCGTCGAGGATCTTTTCGACGAGGTAGCCGAGACCGTTGCGCAGGGTGCTGAACAGAGGCGCTTTCCCGTCGCCGTCGCCGGAAGCGCGGGCCATCGCCTCCAGCGTCGCCTTGGTCAGGCTGCCATATTTGGTCTCCAGCTCCACAAAGCGCGGCAGCACGGCGTTGATGCTCAGCTTTTCGCAATCGCCGCCGTAGACCCCCGCCAGCAGCGGTTCGGCGATGTAATCCACCGCCTCCTGGCCGTAATGGTCACGAACGAATTCGCTTACCGAACGCTCGCCGACCGCCGGAGCCGGCCGCCGGAAATACTCCAACCCCATCTTGATCTTGGTGCCCCAGCCGACCAGCGGCGTGCCGAGCATCGCCCCCAGCCGCGTGGGAATCAGGAATTGCAGGCCTTCGGGCAGGGGCACCAGCTGGCTGTCTTTCCAGATGAAAGTCTCCCGTTCGTCGTCATTGGAGCCCATGACTTGGCTTGCGATCCCCAGGTCCCGGATCAGTTCGAGCGCCCACGGTTTCTGCGTCAGGAAAGAGTCGGGGCCTCCTTCGATCAGGCAGTTGTTCACGGTCTCGGTGCGAATGACGCCGCCGAGATGGTTAGCCTTTTCAATCAGCGTGAAGGGCACCCCGGCGCGATTCAAGTAATAGGCGGTGGAGAGCCCGGAAATGCCGCCTCCGACGATGACGACCGGGGTCATAGGCGTTCAGGGGCGAAACTCCCGCACAATCTCCACGGTGGCGCGCACGTTCTCGACGGGGGTCTCCGGCAGGATGCCGTGGCCCAGGTTGAAAATGTGTCCCGGCCGCGTGCCCGTCCGTTTCAGCAAGTCCGTCACATGCTGCCTGATTTCCGAGAGCGGTCCAAACAGCACGGTGGGATCGAGGTTGCCCTGAATGGCGGAACGGTAGCTGATGTCCATCCATGCCTGGTCGATATTGATCCGCCAGTCGACGCCGAGCACATCGCCTCCGGCGGCATGCAACTCCCGGAAGAAGCCCGAGGCGCCGGTGCCAAAGTGAATGACGGGCACGCCGGTGGCGCGGATCCGTTCGATCAGCGCCCGCGAGTATGGCGCCGCGTACCGCACGTAGTCATCCGGGGCCAGGGCGCCCACCCACGAATCAAAAATCTGGATGGCCCGCGCTCCGGCCGCGACCTGCGACGCCGCGTACGGGGCCACCACGTCCACGATCTTGCCCAGCAGCCGGCGCCACAGCGTTTCGTTCGAGTACATCAATTGCTTGGTCTTGACGAACGTGCGCGACGAGCCGCCTTCGATCATGTAGCTGGCCATGGTGAACGGCGCGCCGGCGAAGCCGATCACCGGCACCTTGCCGGAGAGGGCGCGCACCACCTGCTGGATGGCCTCGCCGACATATCCCAGCTCGTCCGTATTCGAAGTGGAGAGCGCATCCACGTCGTTCGCCGTCTGCACCGGGTTGTCAATGACCGGCCCTTCGCCGGCGACGAACCGCAGCCGCAGCCCCATCGGCTCGACCGGCAACAGCAGGTCGGCGAAGATAATCGCGGCATCGACATCGAGAATTTCGATGGGCTGGAGGGTCACCGCGGCCGCCAGGTCGGGCCGCTTGCACATCTCGAGGATGGAATGCCGGGCCCGGATCTCCCGGTAGGGCTTCAGGTACCGCCCGGCCTGGCGCATAAACCACACCGGACGAACGTCGGTTGGGCGACGGCGGCAAGCGTCGAGGAAACGGCTACTCATGGGAGCCATACGCATGGAGATTCCATCCTTGATTGAGCGAACTGCCGGCGGGGAGAGGCGTCTTCGCACACCAACGCCCGGAAACCCGCAGGCAGGTGGGAGGCCGCCCACCGGCGGCCATTGATGAACACGGGCTTGGTCCAGGCTTCGCTGTCGATGGCGCGCGGCGCCACCACGGACACCGATAACATGCCCTCCGCCGGCCAGCCGGTGCGGGGGTCCATGATGTGGCTGAACGTGCGTCCCGCGGCCCGGAAGAACTTCTCGTACGTTCCGGACGTGGACATGGATTGATCCCGCAGCTCGAGTTGTTCCACCGTGAGGCGCTTGTTCTTGGGGTCGCGGATCGCGATTTTCCAGGCCGCGTCATGCGGTGGGTGGCCCAGCCCGAAAATCGTGCTGCCGCCCGCGGAAACCAACGCCGAGCGAATACCGTGCTCCTGAAGCACCTTCACGACCCGGTCGACGGCGTAACCCTTGCCGATTCCGCCCGGATCCATTTCCACTCCCGGCCGCCGGAAACGCAGCGTGGACGCGGCGGGGTTCAGCTCCAGGTTCCGGTAGCCGACGCTCCGCAGCGCGGTGCGCACCTCGGCCCGATGGGGCAAGCGCCCGCTGCCTTTGTAAAACCCCCACACCTTCATCAACGGGCCCACGGTAATGTCGAAAGCTCCCTCGCTCAAGGCGCTGTATTCCTGGCAGGCGGACAGCAGCGAGAATAACTCGGCGGACAGGACCACCGGCTGTGTCGCAGCAAGCCGGTTGGCTTTGCTCCACTCGCTATTTTGCCGGTAATTCGACAGCAAGGCATCCAAACGTCGGACCTCCTCGAACGCATCTTCCAGCGCCGTCTCCAGGCGCTGGCGGTTTTCGTCGTACAGCACGAGCGTGTAGGCCGTGCCCATGGCGTCCAGACTGCCTTCGATGCGCAACGGCTCCGCTGCCGAAGCCGCTCCACCCAGAACCGCCGTAAGAAACAAAACTACCACACTGTGTTTCATTTAGGAGAGGTTTTCGGTGCGCGACCGCATTTTTTTCGCCCTCTTCAGCAGGAGGGCGACACGATCCTCGGCGTCGGGGTGGGGGTCGAGCGTGAAGTGCAGTTCCGGAACCCGCCGGAGCGCGAGGCGCAGCGCCAACTGGCGGCGAAGATAGGGGATGGCGTGGTCGAGCGCGGCCAAACCCCGCCGCTGCGCGGTCTGGTCGCCTCGGATGCCGACGCGCACGGTCGCGTCCCGTCCGTTGGGAGCCACGATAACCCCAAGCACTTCAACCGTTTCCAGGCGAGGATCACCGAGCTCGAAGGAAATCAATTCCACCAGCTCTTCCCGGACTGACTCAGAAACCCGCTCGCTGCGATGCTGATCCATGGACCGCCAGCGGGACGCGCCAACGGCGTCCCTACCTACTATTCAATCCATTCCACCGTAGCGTTGGCAAGCTGTTCGGCCAAAAGATAGGTCGCCTCGCGTTCCACCTGGTCCAGAACATGGGCAGCCGGCTCCCGCGCCGAAGCCACGGTGACGGCCGCGAGCACAGACCGCTGCCAGGTATCCTGGTGATCGATTTCCGCCACCGCCACGTTGAATTTATGGTGCAGTCTGGTCTTCAGGCTCTGGACGATCTGGCGTTTCTCTTTCAGCGAGTGAGCCGAGTCCAGCCGGAGTTCCAACAGCAGGACGCCAATCGCGGGCATCGGTCACTCTCGTCCGGCGCCGTCCGGCCGCCGGTCAGGCGAACATGTCGCTCTGTACGCGCTCCAACTGGAACGCTTCAATCACATCGCCCTGCTTGATGTCCTGGAAGTTCTCGATGGTGATGCCGCACTCCATGCCGCTCTTCACTTCCGCTACGTCGTCCTTGAACCGGCGCAGGGAGCCGATCTTGCCGGTGAACACGACGATGTTGTCGCGGATCACCCGCGCATCGCTCGAGCGGGTGAGCACGCCGTCCAGCACGTAACAGCCGGCGACGTTGCCCACTTTGGAAATCCGGAACGTCTCCCGTACTTCCGCCTTGCCCCGGTACACCTCTTTGAACACCGGCGCCAGCAACCCGGACATCGCGCTCTTGATCTCGTCCACCAGGTTGTAAATGATGGTGTGCAGCCGGATGTCGATCTTTTCCTGCTCCGCCAACTGGGCGGCGTTTCGTTCCGGGCGGACGTTGAAGCCGACCACGATGGCGTCCGAGGCCGAGGCCAGGAGCACATCGGATTCGGTAATGGCGCCCACGCCCGAATGAATCACTCGCACCTTCACCTTGTCGTTGGATAGCTTCTGGAGGGTGTCCGTCAGGACCTCGGCCGAGCCGCCGACGTCCGTCTTGAGAATGATGGAGAGTTCCTTGACCTCCCCTTCCTTCAACTGTTTGTGGAACTGCTCCAAGGTCAGCCGTCCCGACCGGGCCAAGGCCTGTTCGCGGGCTTTGGCCTCGCGGAAGAGCACAATCTGTTTCGCCTTAGCGGTATCGGTCACCACCTGGAAGGAATCTCCCGCTTCCGGCAGCGACTCGAGACCCAGGACCTCGACCGGAGTAGCGGGCTCGGCCTCGCGGACCTGCTCACCCAAGTCGTTGAGCATCGCCCGGACTTTGCCGAACACCAGCCCGCAGATGAAAAAATCGCCAACGCGCAAGGTGCCGTTGCGCACCAGTACGGTCGCCACCGGACCGCGGCCGCGGTCGAGCTTGGCCTCCAGCACCGTGCCCATGGCGGGACGGGCCGGATTCGCCTTGAGGTCCTGCATATCGGCGACCAGCAGGATCATCTCCAGCAGCAGATCCAGGTTCTGGCCGGTCATGGCCGAAACCGGCACCATCACGGTGTCGCCGCCCCAATCTTCGGCCAGCAGGCCGCGGTCCGCCAACTGCTGCTTGACGCGCTCGGGCTGGGCATCCGGCTTATCGATCTTGTTGATCGCCACGATGATCGGCACTTTGGCGGCCTTGGCATGGTCGATCGCCTCCAGCGTCTGCGGCATCACGCCGTCGTCGGCGGAGACCACCAGGATGACAATGTCGGTCACGCGGGCGCCGCGCGAGCGCATCCGCGTGAACGCCTCATGGCCGGGCGTGTCGATGAACACGATTTTCCGGCCATTTTTCTCTACCTGATAAGCGCCGATATGCTGCGTGATGCCCCCGGCCTCCCGGGCGGCGACGTTGGTGGCCCGGATTCCATCGAGCAGCGACGTCTTGCCGTGGTCGACGTGCCCCATGATGGTGACCACCGGAGCCCGCCGGACCAGATCGCCTTCGATCTCGGTCTCTTCGACGCCCTGCATCGCCTCTTCTTCATAAGTCATTTGCTTGACCGAGGCGCCGAAGTCGCGAGCCAGATCCTGAGCCAGTTTGGAGTCCAGCGGCTGGTTGATCGTGGCGAAAATCCCGCGGTCCACCAGGCGCTTAATCACCAGGCTGGAGCGCGTATCGAGCTTTTCCGAGAGTTCCTTGACGGTAATGCCCTCGGAAATCGTGATCTCCCGGGTAATGGGAGGCGGTCCGCTGGGAGCCTCGCGCCGGGGAACCGGCCGGAGAGAACGCTCTTCTTCCACGCGCTCCCGCTGCGCCCGGGGTCTTTGTTGTTGCCGGCGATTGACTTCCGAAGGAGGAGGCAGCTCCGCGCCTGGTTCCAGCCGCGCGCGGGAGGTCGGGTGCATGGGGCGCGGGCCGCCGGGCCGGCCAGCGGGCGCGCCAGGACGGCCCGGCGTCTGCCTGGCGACTACCGGCTGGCCCGGACGGATGGGGCCTTTGTAGATTGGCTGTCCAGGCGCGGGCGGCGCGGACGGCCGGAGGGGAACGCCCGGGCGCGGGGCCACCGGTTGTCCCGGCGCCAACCGCGGCTGGGTGAGTCTGGCGACCAGATCCGGGCGGGGCGGTACCACCGGACGCTGCGCGGGTTGCCCTGCCAGCGGCGGACGCGCAGCCGGTTTCGGCGGTGGAATGCCCGGAGCGGCCGGCGGCCTTGCCGGACCCGGTCGCGGCGCGGGTGGCTCCACTTGGCTGGAAACGGCGGAAGCCGCCGGGGCTGATTCCGGCTGCGCCGGTCCCGCCGGCCTGCCGGCAGGGGGCGTGCGAGGCACTACGACCGGACGCCCCGCTTCGGGCGGCTCCCCCGGAATCGGTTGCCGGGGCCCCGAAACCAGCGGCCCCGAAAGTACTTGTCCCGGCCGCGGCGATCCCGGAGCAGGCCGGGGCGGCAGGACCCCGGGCCGGCCGGCCGGCGGAACCAAAGGCGACACCGGCCGCGCGGGCGGGCGCGGCGGAACTCCGCCGGGGCCCGCCGGACTTGAGGCCAGCGGGGGCCGGATGGGCGCTGCGGGCCGCGCCAGCCGCTCAAGGGGCGCTTCCGCGCTGGATGGTGGCTCAGCGGCCGGTGCTGGGGTCTCCATAGTGGGGGGCGGCGCGGGTTCCCCGGCCGGTGGCGCAGTCTCTTCCATGGCGGGCGCGCCGGATGCAACGGGCGCGGCCGTTTCTTCTTTCGGACCTTCGGCGGCCGGTGCGGGCGGGACTTCACCCTCGGCTCCAAAATGCCGGCGGATCTTCGCAGCCAGATCCTCATCGATCGAGCTGGAGTGGGTCATCTTCTCGGCAACGCCCAGTTCCGGGAGCGCTTCGAGAATGAGGTGGGACTTCACTTCCAACTCGCGCGCCAGCACATTGATCCGGATCTTACTCATAACAGGGGAAGAATTGTCGAGGGGAATCACCCCTCGCTACGCCCGCTCTCTCCTTCGCTAGGTGTGGATTGGGAATCCGACGCTTCTATCGTATCAGACTCGGACATGGCTTCCGAGCGAGACTCGGCGTCCTCCGCCTCCTTGATCGGCAGCGCCTCCGCGGCGGCTGCCTCTTCTCTGATTTCGGCTGCTTCTTCGGTGATTCCGGCTGCCCCAGTTTCCGCGGCTTCCGCACCGTCTTCGGCCATCGCAGGCTCGCCGGCGGCGGATTCGCCGAAATCCTCCTCCGGTTCGAACTGGCCGTAATACTGATTCACCGCCAGTTGGATGCGCCCGACCAGCGCCGGGCCGATCCCCTCGATTTCCTCCAGTTGCTCGGGCGTCATGGCGCCCAGCTTTTCTACCGTGCCGATCCCGGCTTCGATCAGTTGCTCGACTACCCTCTCGGGCAGTCCGTGATCCAGCAGGACGGAAACAGGAGCGCCGGGGGCAACGAGGGCGGCCATCGCGCTCTCCACTTCCTGCCGCTTCTCCTCTTCGCTCTTGATATCGATCCGCCAGCCCAGCAGCTTCGCGGCCAGCCGGACGTTTTGCCCTTTTTTGCCGATCGCCAGGGAAAGCTGGGAATCGTCAACGATCACTTCCATATGTTTCTGCGCAGCGTCGATAATCGATACGCGCGTGATCTTGGCGGGACTCAAGGCGTGGGTGGCGAATACCACCGGATCCTCGGAATACTCAATGATGTCGATCTTCTCGCCTCGCAACTCGCGGATAATCGACTGCACGCGCATGCCTTTCATCCCCACGCACGCGCCGACGCTGTCGACATCGCGATCCCGGGAATGCACGGCGATTTTCGTACGCTCTCCCGCTTCGCGCGCGCAGCCTTTGATCACGATCGTGTTGTCGTAGATCTCCGGCACTTCCTGCTCGAACAGGCGCATCACCAGTTCCGGCGCCGCGCGAGAAACCGTCACGCCGGGGTTTTTGCTGGACTTGTCCACCATCCGGATTACGCAGCGGATCCGGTCGCCCACCGAGAAACTCTCCAGGCGCGATTGCTCCTTCTTTGGCAGGCGGGCTTCGGTCTTGCCCAAATCCACCACCAGATCGCTGCCCTCGATGCGCTTGACTGTGCAGTTCACCAGTTCGCCGGCGCGCCCGGAATACTCGTTGTAGATGGTCTCGCGCTCCGCCTCGCGCACCTTCTGAAAGATCACCTGCTTGGCCGTTTGAGCCGCAATGCGCCCCAGGATGTCGGTGGGTTTGGGAAAGCGAATCACGCCGCCCAGTTCCACCGCCGGATCGATCGCCCGCGCCTCCTCGAGCGAAATCTCGCGCCCCGGCGCGGCCACTTCTTCCACCACCGTCTTGACGGCGAACAGTTCGAGTCCCCCCGTCTCGGAATTTAGCTCGACGACATAGTCTTCGGTCGATTTGAAGTGCTTGCGCGCCGCGACCAGAATCGCGTCCTTCACGGCGTCCAGGACAATCTGGGGGTCGATGCCTTTTTCTTTGCTAAGCAATTCGATGGACTGAAAGATCGATGCCATAGGATGCCTGAATGTGTTTTGGAAGCTTCGGGTTTACCAGTCGAACTTGAGGTTGGCGCGCGAGATCCGATCGAAAGGCACCGCCAACAGCTCGCCCTTCGCGGTGGTGAACCGGACCAGTTCTCCTTCCACTCCCTCGATCACGCCTTCGCAATGGGAGGCGCCGCCGACCGGTTCGCGAAACACGAGCTTGGCCTTCTTGCCGCGGAACCTGTCGAAGTCGCTGAGCTTCCGGAGCTTGCGTTCCACGCCCGGGGAACTGACTTCGAGCGTGTAGGACCCTCCCGGAATGACGTCCTCGACATCGAGGATGGTTCCCACCTGTTGGGAGATGAGCTCGCAGTCGTGGTGATTGACGCCCTCGGGTTTGTCGATCGAGATCCGGAGGAACCGGTGAGCGCCGCTCCCCTTGAACTCCACTTCGACGATTTCGATACCCTCGGCCGCGCCCACACGGGTCGCGATCTCTTCCACGCGCGAAACCACTGCGTTCTTCATCCCGGGCTACTGGCGTCGCCGGCCAGCGGTGATGGCGGACTCCAACAAAAAAGTGGGCTCTCCGCCCACTTCTCCCTTCGACAACGCCCTCACAATTGTAGCGCGGCGACGGGAAAACGCAACCGGCCCCGCATCAGGTGGCTCGATGCAGGCAACGGGGGAATCGCACCGTGCGGCGCCGAGCAAGACAAAAGCGCAGGCAAACTGTCTTGACTGGCGCGACAGAAGCCTGTCCCCCGGATGCCATTTCCTGCTAACCTCCGCGTGATGACCGTGCGCCGGAAGACGATCGGGCTGCTCGCGCTCTGTTGCTTGCTCGAGCCCCTGAGGGCCGGGACCGGCAAACCCGCCATCCGGGTGGACGTGGCGAACCCGACCCAGGACAAGCCGCAATCCAAGATCTGGTACGCCCAGGGTTCCTGGTGGGCCTGGCTGCCGGTGCGCGGCGGAAGCGGCGTTTGGAAGCGAACGTCCGCGGGTTGGCGGCGGGAGACCGCGCTGGATCGCCCGCTTCAAGGCCTGCCGGGCCAGGCAGACGTCTGGGCTAAAGGGGACTCCGTGGGCGCCGTGCTGGTGGACCCGAAGCGCCTGGCGTTCGTCCTGCTGAAGTGGGATCGCCGGACCGCGACCTACCGCCTGGCCGCCGAGCCGGCACGGTTCGCGATGCCGGAGGTGGATGGCAAGCCGGACCTGGAGACGGCGACGATCACCCGGGACGCCCGCGACCGATGGTGGATCGCCTACGGATGGCGGCGGCGCATCTGGGTGCGCATCTCCCGCGATCGGGACGGAACGCAATGGAATCCTCCCGCCGTGGTCAGTCAGCACGAAACCCACGAAGACGACATCTGCGCGGCGGCCGCTCTACCGGGCGGCGTGGGCGTGGTGTGGTCGGATCAGAATCGCGAGGCCGTTTACTTCCGCCTCCTCCGCGGCCCGGATCCGGCTGCCTGGCCTCCGGTGGAGACGGTTGCCCAGGGGGGCAAGACGGCGGACGACCACTTCAATCTGGCCGTGGCCGCGGACGGGACTCTTTGGGCGGCTACGAAGAACTCAGTGGATCAGGTAGGCCAGCCCCAACTCGTGCTGCGCAAGCGCAGCCCGCGAGGAGAGTGGACCGATCTTCCGTACGGACTGCGCACCCCTACCGAGGAACCCACCCGTCCGATCGTGCTGCTCAGCGAGCGTCCGCCCGGGCTATGGCTCGCCCATACCGTGCATCTTCGCGATCGCGCCCAGCCTCGCCGTCTCATCGTCTGGCAGCATGCCGACCCTCACCGGGTTGACCTGAGCCCCGCCGCCCGCCCGCTGCTGGAGGGCGCGGGCCGGCTGAATAACCTCACGGGGTCCAAAGCGGCGCTGCCCCATGACGCTCCCTGGCTGGTGCTGGCGTCGGACGCGGAGGGCAACGTGTGGGAAGCGGACCTGCGCGGCGCCGCGCCCTAAGAGCACGCCGCTCCGAGCCCGCTATACTCACCTCCAGTGGAACAGTTCTCTCTGGATTTCGTTCCCGCGCGGCGCATTTACCGCGTCAGCGAGCTCACCGCCACCGTCCGCGCCCTCATTGACGAAGAATTTCACGACGTCTGGGTGAGCGGCGAAATCTCCTCGGCCAAGCTTTGGCCCAGCGGCCACTACTACTTCACGCTCAAGGATGAAGAAGCGCAAATCCGCTGTGTCTGCTTCAAATCAACGCTGCGGCTGTTAAAGTTCAAGCCGCAGGACGGCGTGCAGGTGCTCGCCCGCGGGCGGGTGGACGTGTGGGAGCAGCGGGGCGAGATCCAACTGGTCGTCGAAACGCTGGAGCCGCAGGGTTATGGCGCCTTGCAACTGGCGTTCGAGCAACTCAAGGCGCGGCTGGCGGCCGAGGGTCTGTTCGCGCGGGAACGCAAACGTCCGCTGCCGCCGTTCCCGCAGCGTATTGGACTGGTCACTTCGCCGCGCGGCGCGGTGATCTCCGACATGGTCCAGATTCTCACCCGCCGTTTTCCCGGCCTTCACGTGCGGCTGTTCCCCGCGCAGGTGCAGGGGGAGGGCGCGGTGGAAGAAATCTGCCGCGGGCTGGACTACTTCAGCGAGTCCGGCTGGGCGGAGGTAGTGATTGTAGCGCGGGGCGGCGGCTCGCTCGAGGATCTTTGGTCGTTCAACCAAGAGCGGGTGGCGCGGGCGATCGCCCACTGCCGGGTGCCGGTGATCTCGGCGGTCGGTCACGAAACCGATGTGACCATCGCGGACTTTGTCGCGGACTTGCGCGCGCCGACGCCTTCGGCGGCCGCGGAACTGGTGGTGCGCCGCAAAGACGAGGTCGCCGCCCTGGTGGCCGGGCTGCGGGAAAAGCTGGCTCAGTTGCTGCGATACCGGCTGGCGATGCTCGCGCGCCGCCTGCACCAGCAAGGCGTCGATCGGGCCGCGGCGCTGCTGCACCGGCAGGTGGGGCGCCGGATGCAGCGGGTGGATGAACTGACTTACCGGCTCCGCCACCGCCTGCGGGAAGGGATCGATGCCCGCCGGCTCCGCGTGCGGTCGCTGGAGGCCGCGGTGCGGGAGGCGGACCCGCGCCCGCGGCTGGAGCGCGCCCGCCGCCGCCAGGAAGCCGCGACCGCCCGGGCGATCCAGGCCGCGCGCCTGCAACTGGCCTCCCGCCGGGCGCGCCTGGGCGCGGTGCGGGCCAAGCTCGAGCAACTCAGTCCACTGGCCATCCTCGAGCGGGGTTACGCGATCGTGACGGGCGCCGCGGGCGAAGCGCTTACCCGCGCCAGCCAGGCGCCCCCGGGCGCCGAGGTCGGCATCCGCCTGGCGCGCGGCCGTCTCCGCGCCCGCGTGATTTCTTCCCACGATGCGTGACGCGCTTGCGTCAAACCGTCTGAGGGCATGCCAGAGTACGACGACAAACTGGCCCGCTTGGTGGCGGAATTGAATCGCGCCGCCGCGCCCGCCTCGGCCAGGGACACGCCGGGTCCGCGCGCCGACTCCAGTTCCCTCGACCGGCTGCTGGCGCAGGCCGCGCGCCAGCACGCGTCCGACCTGCTGCTGGTGGCCGGAGCCCCGCCGGTCCTGCGGATTTCCGGCGCGCTGGCCGCGGCCGCCGCCGCGCCGCTCTCCGGCGAGGACACCCGGGAACTGGTGCTGCCGTTGCTGGAGCCGCGCCAGTACGAAGAACTGCAAAAGAACAAAACCATTGATTTTTGTTTTCTGCGCGAGGGCGTGGGCCGGTTTCGCGCCAACCTGCATTATCAGCGCGGGACGCTGGCGGCCTGCTTTCGCCTGTTGCCCGCGCGGATCCCGTCGCTCGAATCGCTGCACCTGCCGCCGGCGCTCGCCCGGCTCACCGAGCGGCGGCAGGGTCTGGTGCTGGTCACCGGACCAACCGGCTGCGGCAAGAGCACCACGCTCGCCGCGCTCCTCGACCAGATCAACGGCCGGCGCCGCGACCACATCGTCACCATCGAGGACCCGGTCGAGTACGTGCACGTGAACCGCTCCTCCATCGTGGAGCAGATCGAGGTCGGCCACGACGCACCCAGCTTCGCCGGTTCGCTGCGCAGCATCCTTCGCCAGTCGCCGGACGTGATCCTGGTGGGCGAAATGCGCGATGCCGAAACCATCGCCACCGTGCTGACCGCCGCCGAAACGGGCCATCTGGTGTTCTCGACGCTGCACACCAACGACGCTCCGCAGGCGGTTTCGCGCATCCTGGACTCGTTTCCCGCCGCCGGCCAGCCGCAGGTTCGCCAGCAGCTTTCGCTGGCCATCGCCGGCGTCGTGGCGCAACAACTGGTGCCCGGCGTCGACCCGCTCCAGCGCTTCCCGGCGTGCGAGGTGCTGCTGGGCACCGACGGCGTCCGGGCGCTGATCCGCAAAGGCGACGATCATCAGTTGCGGTCCCAGATGTCGGTCGGCCGCGCCGAGGGCATGATGACGATGGAACAGGCGCTGGCCGAGCTGGTCCGCCGCGGCAAGATCTCGCGGGAAACCGCCTTCGCCCACTGCTTCCGCGCCGACGACCTGCGCCGTTACCTGGAGAACTGACGCCCGGGCGCGCTTGTGCCGGATCCGGCGAACGTGGGAACGTAAGGGCGGATGGAGCTGGCCGGAAAAGTCATCCTGATCACCGGCGCGTCGCGGGGCATCGGCGCCGCCACGGCCGCGGCGTTGCGGGCGCGGGGCGCCAGACTGGCGCTGACCGCGCGCTCGGAGGCGGCGCTGCGGGAGACAGCCGCCCCCGCAGACTTCCGGGTGGCGGGAGACCTGTGCGACGAAGAGTTTCGCGCCGCCCTGGTCCAGCGTGCGGCGGAGCGCTGGGGCCGCATCGACGTCCTGATCAATAACGCCGGCGTCGGTCTGTACGCGCCCACCTGGGAAACCCCGCCCGTTTTGGGGCGGCAGTTGTTTGAGTTGAACTGGTTCGCGCCGGTGGATCTGGCGCGGCGCGTGATCCCGCTGATGCGCGCCCAGCGGTCCGGCGTCATCGTCAACGTGAGTTCCATCGCCGGGCAGATCCCGCTGCCCTGGTTTACGCTTTACAGCGCCAGCAAGGCGGCGCTGCTTTCGCTGAGCGACGGGCTGCGCATGGAACTGGCTGGCAGCGGCGTGCGGGTGATGGCCGTGTGTCCGGGCTATGTCGCCACCGGATTTCAGCAACACGCGCTGGGCGGCGCGCCGCCCGCGCGGCTGGTCTCCGGCAAACGCTTCGCGGTCTCGGCGGAAGAGTGCGCCGAGGCCATGGTCCGCGGGCTGGAACGCGAGGCCCGCCTGGTGGTGACTCCCCCGCTCGGCCGCTGGCTGGCCGGCCTGTACCGGCTGGCGCCGCGGCTGGTGGAAGCGCGGTTGCGAAGAATTCATGCTGTGCAAGAGGATTCCGCATGATCACCAAGCTCAAACGGACTCCCGGCCTCTACCTGGTGGGTTTCATGGGTTGCGGGAAGAGCACGATCGGCCGGCACCTGGCCGCGCGGCTGGGCTGGTCCTTCGCCGACATCGACGACGACATTGAGGCGCGCCAGCAGATCTCCATCTCGGAGATTTTTGAAAGCCTTGGCGAACCCGTCTTTCGCGAAATCGAAACCGAAGCGCTGCACGCTCGCGTGCAGCAGATCGGGCGCGGCGTCCCGTTCGTCATCGCCCTGGGCGGAGGCGCGTTCGCACAGGACCGCAATTATGAATTGATCCGCGACAACGGCGTCAGTATCTGGCTGGATTGCCCCTTCGAACTGATTCGCCAGCGCGTCGCCCAGGCGACGCACCGGCCGCTGGCCCGTGACGCGGAGCGTTGCGAGGCTCTCTATCACGCCCGCCGCGCCAGCTACGCGCGGGCCGACTTTCGCATCGAGATCACCAGTGAGGACCCGGGCGTGGCGGTCGACGCCATCCTGGCTCTGCCGGTATTTTGACTATGAACCTGAGGAGAGACGCGACAAGAATCTTTCGCGCGGCGCTTGCCGCCGCCGACCCCGGCGCCGCGATCCGCCGCCACGCGCAGGTGGCCGGCGGCGTGCTCCGCGTCGGGAAATTGCGGTTTCCCCTGGACCGCTATGAGCGGATCTACGTGCTGGGCGCCGGCAAAGCCGCCGCGACGATGGGCCGAGCGGTGGAGAGCCTGTTGGGCGCGCGGATCGCCGCCGGGCACCTGAACACCAAGTACGGCCACCTAGCCACGCTGCGCCGGATCGAGTTACAGGAGTGCGGGCATCCGGTGCCCGACGAGAACGGCGTCGCCGGCGCACGCCGCATCGCGGAGTTGGCGCGCGCCGCCACCGGCCGCGACCTGGTGCTGGCGCTGATTTCGGGCGGCGCATCCGCCTTGACGCCCCTGCCGCCCGAGCCCATCACCCTGGCCGAAAAGCAGGAAACGACCCGCCTGCTGCTGGCCTGCGGCGCCAACATCCACGAACTCAACGCGGTGCGCAAGCACCTGTCGGCGTTCAAGGGCGGACAACTGGCGCGCCTGGCCGCGCCCGCCACGGTGGTGGCGTTGCTGCTTTCCGATGTGATTGGCGACGACCTGGACGTGATCGGCTCGGGGCCGACCGCGCCGGATTCGTCTACGTTCGCCGATGCGCTGGAGATCCTGCGCCGCCACGCGCTGCTGGATCGCGTTCCCCTTGCCGTGCGCCAGCGCCTGGAGGCGGGCGCGCGCGGCGAAATTGAGGAGACGCCGAAACCGGGCGATCCGGTCTTTCGCCGCACGCACAACCTGGTGATCGGCAGCAACCGGCTGGCGGTGGAGGCGGCCGCGCGCCGGGCTCGCGAACTGGGCTACCGGCCGCTGATCCTGTCGACGTTCATCGAAGGCGAAACGCGGGAGATCGCCCGCATGCACGCCGCCATCGTCAAGCAAATTCGCGCCTCCGGGCAGCCCGTCAGGCCGCCCGCCTGCCTAATCACGGGAGGAGAAACCACGGTGACGATCCGCGGCGGCGGCAAGGGCGGACGCAACCAGGAGTTCGCGCTGGCCGCCGCGCTCGATTTGGCGGGCATGGAACGCGTGCTGGCGCTCAGCGGCGGGACCGATGGCACCGACGGACCTACCGACGCCGCCGGCGCCATCGCCGACGGGCAGACGGTCGCGCGGGCGCAGGCCCGGGGCCTGTCCGGGGTGGATTATCTGGCCGACAACAACTCCTACGTCTTCTTCGACCAGCTTGGGGACCTGCTCAAGACCGGTCCCACTGGAACCAACGTGATGGACGTCCGGCTGATGCTGGTGGGCTGATCAGCCCGTCCGGCCGTTCGACGCCGCCGTTCGTCTTACACTGGAAGCTTCCGGATGTTGCTGGAACTTCAGGGGATTCAGAAACGGTTTGGCGGCGTGACGGCGCTGGCCGACGGGAACCTCCGCGTCGAGGCCGGCCAGGTGCACCTGTTGCTCGGCGAGAACGGCGCCGGCAAATCGACGCTCATGAAAATCGTCGCGGGCATGTACCAGCGCGACGCGGGAAGGATGTTGTGGCGCGGCCAGCAGGTGCACCTGCAAAGTCCGGCCGAGGCCGCCGCGCTCGGCGTCGCCATGGTGCACCAGGAATCGCTGCTGGCGCCGCATCTGTCGGTGGCGGAGAACATCTTCCTGGGCCGGGAGGAACGCCTTCCGCTCGGGGTCGTGCGCCGGGGGCGCATGGTGGCCGCGGCGCGCCGGCTGATCGAGGAGCATCACTTTCCCCTCCAGGCCGAATGGCGGGTGGACAAGCTCAGTCCCGCCGGCAAACAACTGGTGGAGATCTGCCGCGCGATTCAGCATGGCTCCAGCCTGCTGATTTTCGACGAACCGACTTCCTCGCTGTCGGATGCGGAGACCCAGGAAGTGTTCCGCATCGTGCGCGCCCTGCGGGAGCGCAACATGGGCGTCATCTACATCACGCACCGGCTGGAGGAACTCCGCGCGGTGGGCGACCGGGTGACCATTTTCCGCGACGGGCGGAGCGTCCACACGGGCGCGCTCACCGCGATCAGCACCGACGAGATCATCCAGCACATGGTGGGGCGGGAGGTGTCGGCGCTCTATCACCGCACCCCGCTCCCGCCGGGCGAGGAGCTGCTCCGCGTGGAGGGTCTCGCGCGGGCGGGCGCGCTGGAGGACATCTCGTTTACGCTGCGGGCGGGGGAGATCGTCGGGCTCGGGGGCCTGGTAGGCGCCGGGCGGACCGCATTGTGCCGCGCTCTCTTCGGCATCGATCCGGTGGACCGCGGGCGCGTGCTGGTGGCCGGCCGTCCCGTGGCCATCCGCGGTCCCCAGGAGGCGGTGAAGGCCGGTATCGCGCTGGTCACCGAAGACCGCCAGCGCACCGGCGTGGCCGTCCGGTTGCCGATGGTGGCCAACACCGTGATCGCCAATCTGCCGGCGGTCTCGGCCGGCGGGGTCGTGCGGGCGGCCGAAGAAATCCGCGTGACGGCCAGGTTCATGGACCGTTTGCGCATCCGGGCCTCGTCGCCCCGGCAACTGGTCGGCCGCTTGAGCGGCGGCAACCAGCAAAAAGTGGTGATCGCCAAGTGGCTCTTCCGCCAGGCGCGCGTCTTCCTGTTCGACGAACCAACCCGCGGCATTGACGTCGGCGCCAAGGGCGAGGTCTTTGAACTGATGGACTCGCTCGCGCGGTCGGGCGCGGCGCTGCTGATGGTCAGCAGCGAATTGTCCGAGTTGTCGCAGGTGGCCGACCGCATTCTGGTCATGCGGCAGGGCCGCCTGAGCGGCGAACTGCCGCGCGGCGCCAGCCAGGCCGACATCCTGCGGCTGGCCACCCTGAGTCAGGCGCATTCCGCCGAGGAGCCCCGGGCATGATCCAACGTCTGCTCCCGTTCTTCAGTCTGATTTTTCTCTTTCTTTTTCTTTCCGTCGCTTCGCCGCATTTTCTGACCAACACCAACCTGTCGAGCGTGGTCCGGCAGACGGCGGTGATCAATATCATGGCGTTGGGCATGACGATGATCATCGTCGCCGGCGGCATTGACCTGTCGGTGGGCTCGGTGCTCGCGTTGGGGGGGCTGATGGGCGCGATGGCGTTGGAAAAGGGCGTGCCGATCCCGCTGGGGGTGCTGTGCGGCGTCGGCGTAGGACTGGCCTGCGGGCTGACCAATGGCTTTCTGATCACGCGCCTGCGCATTGAGCCGTTTATCGTCACGCTCGGCATGATGGGCATCGTGCGCGGCGTGACGCTGATCATTTCCAACGGTCTGCCGGTGCATCGCATTCCGTCGGGGTTTTCGTTTCTGGGCGAGGGCAACGTGCTGGGCGTTCCTTTCGTCCTCTGGATTTTGGTGGGCTGCGCGCTGCTGGTGCACTTTCTGCTGGAACACACGCGGCTCGGCAGGTATGCCTACGCGATCGGCAGCAACCCGGAAGCTGCCCGGTACGCCGGCATCCCGGTGCGGTTCCACACGGCGGCGGTGTACGCGATTGGGGGAGCGCTCACCGGGCTGGCGGGCATGATCGAGGCGTCGCGGCTGATGACCGGCCAGCCCACCGCCGGCCAGGGCTACGAATTGCAGGCCATTGCCGCGGTGGTGATCGGCGGCGGGAGTCTGCACGGCGGGGAAGGCAGCGTCGTCGGCACGCTGATGGGGGCGTTCATCATGGGCCTGCTGTCGAACGGCAGCGACCTGCTGGGCGTCTCGCCGTATCTGCAACAGGCGATGATCGGCGCCGTGATCATCCTGGCGGTGACGGTGGACGAATTCCGCAAGCGGAAGGTCGGCTAGGGAATCCGGGCGAGGGGACGGCGCGCCTTGCCCCGCGGCGCCCGGTTTTTTCTAACGCTTTCCGGCATTTATTCCGATACGAGGGATGTGGGCCTAAGCCGGCCAACTAGGGCTGTGGTTGCCGCGCAGACCTTTCTGGGAGCCGCTCTCTGGATGTGGCCAACCGGAGCGCATGGCCAGGCCTGGGAGTTCTCTTTCGAGCACTACCGGCGTGGCCAAGGGCTTTCGCGGGAGTCCATCCGGACGTTGTGGCAGGATCGGGAGGGTTATCTGTGGATCGGCACGCGGGAATCGTTATGCCGCTACGACGGCGGGTGGTTTCGCGAGTTCGGTCCGGAGTCGGGACTGGCCGGCGCGCCGGTAAACGCGCTGCACGAGGACGAAGGCGGGACCCTGTGGGTGGGCACGAGGCAGGGGTTGTTCTACCGGGCCGGCGAGCGGTTTCATCTCCTGCCGGCGGAGCAACCCGTATCGGTCACTGTGGCCGATAGCATCCGGGCGCGGGCGGGCTTACTCTATGTGGGGGCTGCCGGCGGATTGTTCATCGGAGAAGCGAGGCCGGGAAGCCGCCTGCGGCGGGTCGCCGTTCCGGCCGAGGCAGGCGGCGTCGGCGTCGGCGCCCTGGAGTGGGACGAGCAGGGGACGCTTTGGGCGATCTGCGGGAAATCCTTGTGCGTGCTCAGGGGCGGGGTCTTGCGCGCCGCCAGCCGCCAACTAGGTCTCCCCGACGGCGAGTGGACGGCCTTGAAACGGGACGGCGGGGGCGCCTGGTGGGTCCGGAGCCAGCACGAGTTGTGGCGTCGCGCTCCGGGGGCGGACACGTTCACGCGCTGGCCGGAAGCCATTCCGGGCACTTCGCCGGCCACCCTGGCGCTGGATCCCGGCGGCCATCTCGCGGTTCCTTCCGAATTCGGCGTGAGGATTCTGGGGAGTGCGCCCGCGCCCTGGCTGCGGGAGCAGGAAGGACTGCCCCGCGGTTCGGTGAGCGCCGTGTATTGGGATCGTGGCGGCGTCCTGTGGATTGGCATGGCGTCGAACGGCTTGGCCCGTTTGCAAGGAAGAGGAGCTTGGCAATCCTCCGGCACCGGCCAGCGGCTGGGCTCGAATACGGTGACCAGTGTCGCCCGGGACGAGCGCGGGTGGCTTTGGGTCGGGACTCGTTTCGGTTTGAGCGTCTGGAAACCCGGGGGAGGGGAGTGGGAGCCGGTTCGCTCGTTTGACAACCATCCGATCCGCACTCTGATGTTGGACGGGGCGGGCGGCTTATGGATCGGGACGGCGCGCCAGGGAATTTACCGGTTGGAACTGGCTTCGGGTGCGCTGCGCCGGTTCGGTCCCCGCCACGGACTAACCAACGACGAGCCGATCGCCTTTCACCGTCTGGGACGCGGCGAGCTTTGGCTGTCGACGCGTGGCGGCGTCTTCGCGGTTCCGGGCCGGGCGCCCTGGCGCTTCGTTCCGGTTGACGCCCCATATCCCGCAAGCGTTTACCGCATCTTGCGCACGCGCGATGGAACTCTGTGGGCCGCCGGACGGCTCGGCCTGTCGCGGTGGGACGGAGGCGTCTGGAAGACCTACGCCCAGGAAATAGGGCTGCGTGATCGCGAGCTGGTGTTTCTTTCCGAGGGACCCGACGGCGATCTGTGGATCGGCTACGGCCCGCCCCAGGGAATCAGCCGGCTGCGCTGGGGGGCGGGCGCCCCGGCGATCACCCACTTCCGCGCGCCATGGCCTCTAGGCTCGGACGACCTCAGCCTTCTGGAGACCGACCGGCACGGCAGGATCTGGGCAGGGACCGACAACGGAGTTTCGGTGTTCGACGGGGTTGCCTGGAGCCGCTTCGGCCGGGGAGATGGGATGGTGTCCGCCGATACGGTGTTGAACGCATTCTGGCAGGACGCCGACGGCTCCGTGTTGATTGGCACCAACCAGGGCTTGGCGCGTTTTCAGCCGGGGTTCGGCGTGCGGCAGACGGACCCTTCCCGCGTGGTGATCTCCTCGTTGGAGACCGGAGGCCGGCCGGCGGAATTGCACGAAGCGCTCCGCGGCTTTCCGGTACGCTTCCGCTTTGCCGCGCCGCTCTTCGAGAACGAACGGGAGTTTCAATACCGGTATCGCCTGACGGGTTCGGGCGGCGAGTGGATCGAAACGGACCGGGGGGAGGCGGCCTTGGAACGCTTGGGGCCCGGCAACTACCGGCTGGAAGCCGCGGTGCGGCGGCCCCACGGCCGCTGGAGCGAACCCGTCACCATCGCCGCCTTTGAGGTCCCCGCGCCGTGGTGGAGCGCCTGGTGGTTTCGTCTGCTGACGCTGGCCGTGGCGGCAGGACTGGGCAGAATGCTCTGGCGGTGGCGCGAAAACGTCCACCTGGCGCGGCGCCAGAGCCTGGAGGAAGCGGTTCGCCAGCGCACGCGCGAGATCGAAGCCAAGAGCCGCGAGATTGAAACGCTGCTGGAAAAAGCCAATGAAGCCAATCACCTCAAGCGGCAGTTTCTGGCCAATATCAGTCATGAGTTACGCACTCCCATGAACGGAGTGCTGGGCATGACGGAACTGGCGCTGGCCGGCCCGCTGACCCCGGAACAGCGGGAGAACCTCACGCTGGCGCACCAGGCCGGATCCTCCCTTCTGGCGCTGCTCAACGACCTGTTGGACTTTTCGCGGATCGAAAGCGGGCGGCTCGCGCTGAAAGGCGTCGCCTTCCCCTTGCGGAGCACGGTGGAATCCGTCTTCGCCGGTCTCCAGCCAGCCGCGGCCGCCAAAGGACTCGGCTGCCACCTGCGCTGGGACCCTCGCCTGCCGGAGTGGGTCTCCGGCGACCCGGTCCGCCTGCGGCAGATTCTCCGGAACCTGACCGCGAACGCCATCAAGTTCACCGAAGCCGGCGAGATCGAACTCGTGGCGGAGGCGGAGTCCCTTGCCGCGGGACCGTCCATGGTGCGCTTTTCGATTCGGGACACGGGGATCGGGATCCCCCAAAACAAGCAAGAGGCCATCTTCGACGCCTTTGTGCAAAGCGACGGATCCTCGACGCGGCGTTTCGGGGGCTCCGGCTTGGGGCTCAGCATCGCCGCCAGCCTGGTGCGATTGATGGGCGGCCGGATTTGGGTCGAAAGCTCTCCCGGCCGGGGCAGCACGTTTTCGTTCGTGATTCCCTTGCCGGCCGCCCAGCGGCGAAACGGCCGCCCGCCGGCCGCTGCCTCCTCCGCGGAGGTTTCCGCGCGCCCGCCGAAGATTCTGATCGCCGAGGACAACCCCGTAAACCAGAAGCTGGCCAAACGGCTGCTTGCCAGTTGGGGCTACGAAACCGTGGTGGTCCCTGATGGGGCCGACGCCGTCCGGGAGTGGGAGCGCCAGTCCTTCGACTTGATCCTGATGGATGTGCACATGCCGTCGCTCAGCGGCACCGATGCGACACGCCAGATCCGCCAGCGGGAGCGCCAGCAGGGCGCCCGCACCCCGATCCTCGGGTTCACCGCCGCCGCCATGCTGGAGGAGCAAGCCCAGTGTTTGGAGGTGGGCATGGACGACTGTGTGACCAAGCCCCTGCGGGCCGAAGAACTGCGCAAGCAGGTGGCCCGTTTCGCCGGCGTGCCTCCGACCGGGCTCTCTTCTTCAGCTCTTCCCTCGTTACAATCCCGGTGAGTGCGATTCTCCGTTCTTCCTTCGGAAGCCGGGCAGCGGCTGGATCACTACCTGCAACGCCGGCTTCCCGAGTTCAGCCGGTCGCGTCTGCAAGCCTGGATTCGCGGCGCGCGCGTGCGCGTAAACGGCGGGCTCCGGAAGGCCTCCTCCGAATTGCGCGCGGGCGACCTCGTTGAGGTCGAGCCTGCTCCGCCCGAGCCGCTCTGCGCGACGCCGGAAGACATCCCGCTGCGGGTGCTGTACGAGGACGACGACGTGGTCGCGATTGACAAGCCTGCCGGCATGGTAGTGCACGCGGGTGCGGGCGTACGCCAGGGAACCCTGGTGAATGCGCTGCTGCACCGTTTCGTGCGGCTCTCCTCGCTGGGCGGAGAGTGGCGGCCGGGAATCGTCCACCGGCTGGACCGGCTGACCAGCGGCGTGCTGCTGGTCGCCAAGCACGACCAGGCCCACCGGGCGCTGGCCGCGCAGTTCGCCTCCGGCTCGGTCCGCAAACTGTATCTCGCGCTGGTGCACGGGCGGATCGCCGGGGACGCCGGGCGCATTCAGACGCCGATTGCTCGTGACCCGGTACACCGGGTGCGCATGACGGCGCGCCTGGGGAGCGGCCGGCGGGCGCTTACCGAGTACCGCGTCGAGCAGCGCTATGCGGGCTACACCCTGCTCAAGGTCCGGATCGCCACCGGGCGCACCCACCAGATCCGGGTGCATTTGTCCAGTCTGGGCCACCCCGTCGCCGGTGACCGGCTTTACGGAGCCCCCGCGAGCCGCCACGCGCGCTTTTTTCTGCACGCCTGGCGTATCCGGTTCGCCCAGCCCACCACCGGCGAAACCCGCGAGGTGATTTCTCCGTTGCCTGCCGAACTGGCGGAGTGGCTGCGCGAGATCGAACTAGAATGAAGGTATGAGGACGTTGGCTGCCCTTTTGGTGTTCACCGGCGGGCTCGCCGCCCAGGCGCCCGACGCCAAAATCGAAACCACCCAGTTGCCGCCCATTGTGGTCGATGTCACGCGCGTCAACCTGCTCTTCACGGTAACGGACCGGAAGGGACGCTTCGTCACGGACCTTGGAAGAGAAGATTTCCAGGTGTTCGAAAACAAGAAAAAGCAGACCATCGCCGAGTTCACCGCGGAGACCGATCTGCCGCTCCGCCTCGCCATCCTGATTGACACCAGCAACAGCATCCGCGACCGGTTCCGCTTCGAGCAGGAGGCCGCGATTGAGTTCATCAACTCCGTGATGCGCCCCCGCCAGGACAAGGCCATGCTGGTCAGCTTCGACACCTCCGCCGAAATTGTGACCGATATGACGGACGATCCGGAAAGGCTCGCGCAGGGCATCCGGGGGCTGCGCCCCGGGGGCGGCACCGCCCTCTATGACGCGATCTTCTACGCCTGCCGTGACCGGCTGATTCGCGACCAGCCCCGGCACAAGTTTCGGCGGGCCATCATCATCGTCAGTGACGGCGATGACAACCAAAGCCGCGTCACGCGCGACCAGGCCCTGGAACTGGCGCAAAAGGCCGATGTCGTCATCTACTCGATCTCGACCAACATCACCCGCACGGAGACCGACGGGGACAAGGTGCTGAAATACCTGACCGCGGAGACCGGCGGGCAGGCGTTCTTCCCGTTCAAGGTGCAGGACCTGGCGCAGTCCTTCGAGAACATCGCCAACGAACTTCGGCACCAGTACAACATTTTCTACCAGCCGGTTCCGCTTCAGGCCGACGGGTTGTACCACGCCATCGAGGTGAAGGTGCCCGGGCGGAAAGACCTGGTCATCCGCGCGCGCAAAGGCTACTACGCGCCCCGCCTTTGACGGCAGCCGGGGGCAGGGAGGCTGCCTCACTTCGGTGACCGGGCCCGCCGGATGCGATCGGTCCTCGTCCACCGGAGCGAGCCGGGCGCCCGTTTGCCCCTGGACACGGACCCTCCGTTCCTCCTAAACTAAAGGTGTTCCCGCGAGCGGGAGTAATTCAGTGGTAGAATGCCAGCTTCCCAAGCTGGACGTCGCGGGTTCGAGTCCCGTCTCCCGCTCCACTTTTCAAACACTTAGGAACGCCCACCGATTCCTCTGTACTCCGTTTACTCCATTAAGCCGACTTGCGCCATGCTGACGGCTCGGGTTGCGGTTTGGACTCCTTCTGCCGGACGGCGGCTTCGAGAGCCCGAAGTGCGGCTCGCTTCTGCTCCAGGTCGGAGCTCGTATAGACCTCCAGGCTGACGCCGAGCCCGTGGCCCCTCTGGTCCGAGGCGACCTTCGGATCGACGCCCGCCTTCTTCGACAAGCTGGCGTTGGTCTTGCGCAACACCTGAAAGGTGGCCCACTCCATGCCGATGGCCTCGAGCGCCGGACGCATGTTCCTGCGCCAGAGGTTGTCGAGCGAAATAGGCGTGGTGACCTTCTCGGACGGAAAGACGAAACCGTCCGGACTCGGGTCCTGCGCCAGTTCGGCCCACTCGTTTAACAACCCGAGCGTGCCGTCGGAGATCGCCCCTTCGCGGGTCTTGCCGTTCTTCGGCGTGTTGAACTTCCGCTTGTAGACGCGCTCCTCCACCCGGATGATTCCGCCCGCCACCGACTTCCACCGGAGGGCCAGGATTTCGCCCGGGCGCATGCCCTCGAAGATCGCGAGCCTTGCGATCAACTTTTCCCGGAGGTCGAAGGCCTCCAGATATGTGTGAACCTCCTCTTCCGTCAGTGGGCGCATCGCACGCCCCGGCTGACATCGTTTGGGGATCTTCAACTCTGCCGCCGGATTCCCCGAGATGATCGAGTCCGACAATGCGAGTTTGAAGATGCCGTTCAGAAACCACCGCAGATGGGCCACCACGCTGAAGGACAACTCCGCCGCCTTGCGGTCGAGGAAGTCCTGCAACTGGTCTCTCCGGATCGTGTGGAGCAGATCGTTGGCGAACTCCGGAAGGAGATGCTTTCGGATGATCTGCTCCGATGTCCCCGCGGTCGATTCTTTCCAACCGCGGCGGCCATGCGGCAGGTACACGTCCTCGACGAACTGCCCGAACGTGTACACCGGCCTGGGGCCCCGCGCCGTGCCTTCGTTGATCGGCTGGAGGATGGCCGCCATCGCGGCTTGCGCTTCCCCCTTCGACATCTTCGAGTACAGCCCGAGCACCTTGGACCGGCGGCTGCCGTCTTCCCACCAGGAGGCAACCCACACGCGATGCCGCCCGTGTTTGCGGGCTTGCAGGCTGCCTTTCTGGAAACGCTTTCGGCGCATTTTGTTGCCTCTTTCCTGCGTCGAAGGCATTGACTCTTGGCATGACCCGGATACTACCATTCGCTGGTAGCCTCCAGGTGACCCTCTTCAATCCAGCGGTCCAGCCATTCGCGCCGGATGAGGATGCGGCGGCCCACGCGGAAAACACGAGGAGGACGAACGCCCGGCACCTTGCCGTTGATCGCGTTCGAGAGGTGCGCCTTGGAGACACGCAGGTATTCCGCAGCCTCCTCGAGCGTCAGGATCGGCTCGGCTGGGGTGATCGTTGGCATGGCCTCCTCCGGTTGGTTACGCGGGTCCGGTCTGGGCGGTGGGCATCAACAGACAGTTCACGGTGGTGACGCCATTGCCGGCGGCGGCCGTCGCCACGCCCACCATGGGCTTGCTACCCGTGCCGGCAGCCTTGGTCAGCTTGGCCTGGCCGGAGTCCCAGTAGAGTTTGTCGCCCTGGGCGATGACGTCCGTGGCCACCTTGGGCAACTCGAAGACGCCCTCCATCGTGACCTCCACCTCGGCTCCCGAGGCGGCATCGAACGCGGCCACGCCCACAATCGAGCCGGCCACGACCAACTGGCCGCTGGCGACGTTTGCGGGTGCAGTGACCGTAATGGTCTTGCCTTCCTGCACGAAGTTCTTCATGTTCAGATTCCTTTCGGGGTGATGACGATCTGGCGGGGCGACGTGGTGCCGCCGCCCGCCAGTTCGATTTCCTTGTTGATGGTTGTGAGGGCCGCC
>CALDSU010000013.1 GCA_937924525.1 uncultured Bryobacteraceae bacterium | reverse complement strand
TGGCGGACTTCCCTGACCTCACCCGGGAGGACATCCGGGCTTGCCTCGCCTTTGCGGCGGATCGTGAGCGGCGACTGGCTAGCATACCCGCGTGAAGCTTCTCTTCGACCAGAACCTTTCGCCGTGGCTTTGTCGCAGGCTTGCCGATCAGTTTCCGGATTCCGTCCACGTGCGCGAGATCGGGCTGCGAGACGCCGAAGATGCTGTCATCTGGGACTATGCCGCCAAGCATGGATTCGCCATTGTGACAAAGGATGCCGACTTCCGGCAGCGGAGTTTCGTGCTTGGCCATCCGCCCAAGATTGTGTGGCTGAGGCTTGGCAACTGTTCTACAACGGAGATCGAAACCCTGTTGCGAAGCCGTGCCGCCGACATCGAAGAGTTCCTTGCCGACGAACAGAAATCGTTCCTGATAGTTTCGTGAGGGGCGGCTTTTACCGAGCAAGGCTCGTTCAGCCCAACGCTCCGCTCAAGCGTTTACGCAGTTGCAAGAATCGGAAGCGGATCGCTGTACTCCTGCAGGCGGCTGGGCAGGTTGTCCCAGGTTCGTCCGTCAAGCACACGACCGGTTCGGCTCTTGAAAGGCCCACTACCAGACTCCCCGCCGATCATCGCCCAATCGATCACCGGCCGGCGGTTTGGCGCAACTGCGGGATCTTGTGAAAGTGCTGGTCGCGGGTAATCAACGCCAAGTCGTGCTCAAGGCACAGCGCTGCGATCCAGAGATCGTTATCGGGCACCGGGGTTCCAGCGCGTTTCAACTGCACGAACAGCCGCGCATACTGCTCCGTGGTTTCCCGGTCCGCGTACAGCACGACTACCGTTTCGCGGGTGAGAAAGCTGGCCAGCAGCCTTTCGTTCGCAGCCGATCGTGTTCCCCCGAGAAATCCCGCCTTCATCTCGGCCAGCACGACGAACGGAACGCCCACCTGGTCGCAGCCGCCGAGGAACTCACCCAACTCCGCATCCCCACGAAACAGGTCCGTCAGCCGGTTGGTATCGAAGGCGGCTCTCATCCCTGCGGCCCGGCCTCTTGCGAGTTGTCTCGCCATTTCTCAGGATCGATTTGACGCTGCGCTGCGAGGACCTCGTCGAACGCCGGGTCGGGCGTCCACTTCCCGACCAGATCGGAGAAGTCGGCTTTGATCGGCCGGCCAATTACCGCGCGCGTGAGTTCATCGAGCACTACGCGATTCAGGCTTTGTTGCCGTTGCTGGGCTTTCCGGCGCAGAGCAGCATCCACCTCTGGCGGGACACCGCGGATCGTGTAATGGCGAGCCCGAGACAGTGATTGCTTTTTCATGCAATCATGCTATCACACTTTGCATGCACACACAGCTCACTGTCGCGCCACGGTCACCGGCGGCTCAGCCGAGGACGCGAGCGGGCGGCGTAACATCTCGCTGTACCGCCAGCATCGCGAGGAACGGACTGGCACTACGATTGTTCTTGACAATCTACCAACTGGTCGGTATACGCAAGGAAGCGCTGGCTCTCGCTGCTATTCAGCATTGGAACGATGTGACCGGGGCGTTATTCGCCGGCGCTCCCTATCAAGTTGTCAGCGACCCCAGGGAGCGGTTGCTTGCTTATCTCGACTTTCGCGCCCACGTCGTAAGCGGCGAAGCCCCGGAGTTCACCTGCCTGCTCGGAACGCTCGTGCAGGAGACCTTCGCCACCCATCCGGCGCTGCGCGCGGCCTGCGGGGAAGGCATCGAAGCACACGCCCAAACGCTGGTACCCACAATTGAAGCGGCACGGAAACAGTACGCTCCCGGCGCCGAATGGTCCGCCGCAGACCTCGCGCGCCACACGCAAGTTGTCCTGCAAGGCGCCTTTGTGCTGGCCAAGGCCATGAACAACCCGCAGATCGTGCTGGATGAGATTACGCACTTGCGCCGTTACGTCGAGCATCTTCTGCCCACACCCGAAGAAAGGAAAACATGCCTTACACTCTGACCCAAATTCGCATTCTGCGTGCGCCTGTGGAGCGCGTTTGGCGCGCGCTGACCGAACCGTCCGCCATTGTGAAGTGGAATCCGCCAGACGGCTTCACTGCCATCGTGCGCGATATGGATTTCCGCGTCGGCGGCCGCTTCCGGATGGCTTTCGTCAATCTGACGGGCGGCCAGGAGCACAGCTTTGGCGGCAGCTATCGCGAGATTGTGCCGAACCAAAGGCTCGTCGCCACGGACCAGTTTGACGACCCCAATCTGCCGGGCGAAATGGTGATGACCTATGTCTTGCGCCCGGTCTCCTGCGGCACAGAACTCACAGTCGAGCAGGCCGGTTTGCCTGACGCGATTCCCGCGGAATCCTGCCGGCTCGGCTGGCAGCAGTCGTTTGAACTGCTGGCACGTTTGGTGGAGCCGGAGATTGCAGCGTGATCCGTGGAGAAGAACCAAAATGATCACTCCTTGTCTCGCTTTCGTGGACCAGGCCGAAGAGGCTGTGCGTTTCTACGTTCAACTCTTCGACGACGTCTTGGGTGATTCGGCCGAGATTGCTCGTTCTCACTTCTCGCAGGCCGAAATCGACACCGTGCGCGATCAGCATGGTCTGCCGCCGGAGTTGCTGCCCGGACCGGCGGGAGCAGTGAAGACCATTCGGTTCCGCTTGAACGGCCATGAGCTGATCGCACTCAATGGCGGCGCCTATTTCGGCAAGTTCCAAGAAAGCCTTTCGTTGTACGTGGGCTGCCAAACGCAGGGGCAGATCGATCGCCTGTATGAGGCGCTGTCAACCGGTGGCCAGTCGCAGCCTTGCGGCTGGGTGAAGGACCGTTTCGGTGTCTCGTGGCAGATTGTGCCGGACTTCGTCCTCGTAGTCGATGAAGGCCCAGATTCTCAGGCAGCAGAGCGAATGAACGTTGCGCTGCTCGGGATGACGAAGATCGACGCCGCGCAACTCGAAAGGGCCGCCGGCGGGACGGCTGGCGCCACTGCCCAATGATCTCCCGATAGCTCTCAGGAGATCACAGTGATACCCAATCACGCGGCAGTCTGAAGGGAGTTGCGCCGGCGGCTCGGGCGCCTATACGCTGGGTGGCGCCGATCAGAAGGGGCAGCAATGACCAAGCACCGCATTTTCGCCATGCCATTTGCGCGCGTCTACCCCGCTTACGTGCAGAAGGCTGAACGCAAGAACCGTACTCAGCGGGAGGTGGATCAAATCATCTGCTGGCTGACTGGATACGACGAAGCCGGCTTGCGGCAACAACTCGAACTGAAGAACGACGTTGAGACATTCTTCGCACAGGCCCCGGCTTTTCATCCCAACGCCGACTTGATTAAGGGCGTCGTGTGCGGCGTGCGCGTGGAGGAGTTGGAAGACCCGCTCATGCGCAAGATCCGCATTCTCGACAAACTGATCGACGAGCTGGCCAAGGGACGGCCGATGGAGAAGATTCTGCGCCAGTAGGGGGGCGAGCTGGGGTCGCTTGGGCAGCTTGCTAGGCCTTAGCCAGAATCGTAAAGGGATCGTGACGCATCGACAGGCCGCCGGGCAGGGCATCCCAGGTTCGTCCGTCAAGCACACGACCGGTTCGGCTCTTGAAAGGCCCACCCCATTGCTTGAAGAAGAAGGGCACGCCGCACTCCAGGCACTGGTCGCGGATCTGGCGCACCCATTCCGGCTTCATGGGCCTGGCTCTAGGCCCAGACTCCCCGCCGACAATCACCCAGTCGATCCCGTCCAGATCCAGGTTCGGCAGCGGGCCCAACAACGGCTCGAACGAGAGGAACCGCACCTGCGCGCGGGTGCGCCGAAGGTCCCCGATCCGGTGAACGTAGTCAGCGTTCTCGATGCTGACCCCAAACCAGATGTTGGGGCGCCAGTCGAGATGACGATCGAGTTCGAGAGCGCGCGCGGACCGTTTCGTTAAGAGCTGGTACTGATGCCAGTTGGCCTCAGCCATCACGGCGAAGACTTGCCGGATGAACTCCAGCGGCACATCGTCGTGGAACAGGTCGCTCATCGAATTGACGAACACCCGCCGGGGCTTACGCCACGTGAGCGGCAGATGCAGCATGTGCGGATGCAGGGTCACGCGAAACCCGTTGGCGTAATTCGGCTGTCCCATCGCCTTCAGCCGCTTTGCCATGCGCTCGGCATAGCAGTTTTTGCAGCCCGGGCTGATCTTGGAGCAGCCGGTCACCGGGTTCCAGGTCGCATCTGTCCACTCGATGTGCGAATTGCCCGCCATCAGGCCACTCCTCGATTTCGGTATTTCGCGAAGATGTCCTGAACGATCTGCTCGCCCGTCGCGTTTGGCGATGCGAAGAAGAGGTAGTAGACGGTCGCGCCCTTGCTGTTGCGCATCGGCAACGGCGCTGGGACGTAACCGAAGCCGGCCACCCGAAGCAGCCTTTCGCGGTAGGCCTGAACGAGCTGCTCGTTGGTGCTTTTCTCTTCCCACCCAAACAGGTTGCCCGACGAATCGTAGGCGGCGGTGCGCCAGGAGTCGTCTCCCCAGAAACGGTTCATCCGAGCGACTTGCCTGGGGTCCGCTCTCTCCGGGTTGTGCCTGAGGACGTTCATGTTGGCGTCCATGATCATGAAGTTCAGAAAAATCTCGATCGATCGCATCTGGCCAGCGGCCTTCACGACCTCCCACGCAAGGTCGATGTTGTACGGATCCAGCAGGCACAAGGCCCTCGCGTAATTCGAGTACTCCGCGCGCGGAAAGATCTCTTTGGGCAAGATCTCGTTACAGTTGCCTTCGTATGTGAACACGTCCGGCCGGTTGCCGGCAAGCTCTTTGAGCTGTGCCGTCCGGTTTCCGTCTGCGTCGATGAAATGGAACTCCTTGAATGCCGGCCCAATCCGCAACGCGTTGAGCGGGCTCCCGAGCACAAAATCGCCCGTTGTCCTTGAGATATGGACACCCGGCCCCGCGAAGGCGTCGACGTAAATGTGCTTCTTGATGGAAAGCTGCTTGGCCATGATTGACGAGTAGGCCGCAGCATACTTGCGCACAATCTCAAGCTTGATCTCGGACCAAGAGCCGATTTCGTCGTAGTCAAGCTCCATACCTCATCGCTCCCGGCAGCCGCGCGCCGAAACAATTCCTTTTCCGAATGTTTCTTCCCGTCCATCATAGGCTCATCCCTGTCCAATTCCAAGGCTGGCCCACAAAGATGACAAGATGCGCGTGCAGGTTGTATGAAATTCACTGAGGCGAGATCCCGTCCATGCCCCAGGATTCGGCGCAGAACTCCGGGAGTGTGTCCTCAGGCAAGAAGTGGCTGGCTGAGGGGCTTGGTGGACCTGGAGAGATTCGAACTCTCGACCTCTTCCATGCCATGGAAGCGCGCTCCCAACTGCGCCACAGGCCCACGGACGATCTACGATCAGATTACCATAAGCCGGCGGTTCGACAAGAGGCTGTTTGCCGGGATTCGGGCTGGACCGCAACTTCCCGCCGGCGTCCGGGTTTCATGGGATAGCCGCCGCCGGCTGGTCCAGGCGGCGGGGAACAGAGGAGAACGTGGAATGAATCGTTGGATTGCCGTTGCGATCGTAGGCGGAGGATTGCTGGCGCATCCGGTCCTGGGGCAGGACCGGCAGAAAACGCCCCGGCGGGGGGAGGCCGTTCGCCAGGCGCACGAGAACTGGGAACGCGCGCTGGCCAACAGCAGCCTGACACCGGAAGAAAAAGACGCGCTGCGCAAAGATCTGGAGACGGTGCGGAGCGCCGCGCGGGCGCGTCGGTTGGGGGAGTCGGTGGACGAGGAGAACGCCCGCGCCGCCGCCCAACGCATTCGCGAGGTGATGCAGAGCGACAAGATCCGCCCCGAAGACCGGGAAGCGATCCGGGAACAATGGCGGGATGCGGCCGAAAAGCGGGGTGGGCGCGGCGGCCGCAAAGCAGCGCGGCGGCCGGCAGGCGAGCGCAGCCAGGGCAGCGTGCGCAATCAGAACTGACACTCCGGCGCCCGTCCCGCTCAAACTCGCTTCCGCCGGCCCGATAAGGGAAGCGTGAGCCACGTAGAGGAGAACGCGCACCGCCTGTACCAGACGGCGGAGCGGGTGCCAGGGCCGGCTGCCAGCGAAATCAGCCTGGTGGTGCGCCCGGACGGCAGTTTGCACGTCGTGATGGGCAATGGCTGGACGTCGGAGGCGCTGGCGGCGCACCACGGCGCGCGGGCGGTTTACCGCGTGCTGCGCTTCCACGATCGCGTCCGGGTGGAAGCCCGCGCGCCAGGTGAGCAGGTGCTGCTGGCCACCGAACCCCCGGCTCTCACCGCCCGGCGCCTGCTGAGTGGCATGCCTTATCGCTGGCTGCCGGAAACCAACCCCGCGGCGGCGTGAAGGCATCGCGCCAGTGCTCTATTTTCCTCCGCGGCCCGAACACCACCGTCACGACGTCGAAACGCACCGGAACCGGCTCGCCGCCTCGCTGCCGCAAAAAGTCACGCGCCATCCGCAGCACATGCTCCTGTTTTTCCGGCCCTACCGCCCGCTCCGGCGCACCGAACTCCTCCGTGGAGCGGGATTTGACTTCCACAAACACCAGCGTCCCCCCCTGCCACGCCACCAAGTCGAGTTCCCCGCTGCCGTCCGCGGCGCGGACATTCCTTGCGGCCACCACGTATCCTCTCCGCTGGAGAAACCGGTGCGCAAGGTCCTCCGCGCGCCGGCCCAAAGCCAAGTCGGCCCGCCACTGCCGCCTCCGGAAGTAGTGGCGAACCAGGTCGCTGATTTGCAGCAACAGTTGCACGCCTATTTGAGGACTTCAAATTCAAACGTTAGCGCTTTGCCGCGGACCACGAAGCACAGATAGTGTTCCCAGAACCTGCGGAAACGCGGCACGCGATTCACCAGAAACTCGAAGCCCAGCCATCTCCATAATGCTAGTAGCCGCACCCGGACGGAAATCTCACGAAATCGGCAGTGCGAATAGTACCCGAAGCCCCCGTGGTCCTCGCCGAAGTAACGAAATGAATACGAGTTGAGGTGCCACCGGTGAGTCGGATCGCAGAACGAGCTGAAGTCGGTGTAGTGCGGGGTCTCGATCCGCACCAGGCCGCCGGGGCGCACCAGGCGGTGAAACTCTTCCATGGTGCGGATCACGTCTCCGACGTGTTCGATGACGTGAATGGCCACCAGCCCGTCGAACGCGCTGTCGCGGAAGGGATACGGGTAGCGATCCAGATCGGCCAGGACGTCGGCGCGGCTGGCGGGGTTCCGGTCGAGGCCGATGGCGCCCGGCTGTTTGTTCACGCCGCAGCCGACGTCCAGGATGCGCATTTCACTTCGCCTGGGCTGGTTTCATCAGCCAATCCCAGGCGTCCGCGCTGCGCTTCACCAGCCTGGGCACGTCGATCTCCAGCAGATGCCCCTGCGCCACCAGTTCACGGGCGCTGGTTTCGACCCGGGCCAGGTAGGCGGCGCGATTCCGATAGCGTTCCTGAAGGGACGGGCGGGGGTCGTTCAGGCGCATTCGCTCCCGCCGGGTGCGCGCGAAAGGAAGGAACGAGCCCGCCATGCTGTACATTTCCCCCGGAGCGCCCAGCTTGGGCTCGCGCAGGTTCCACCCGGTGTACGTCCCGAGGGGGACGGCCACGGCGGGCGTCCGGATTCCGGCCACCTCGTTCCCGTCCACGTCCACCTGCGGAACGCGCACCGGAAACTCTTTGCCCACCTTCGGCGGCTCAATGGTGACCACCCCTTGCGCTCGGAATTCGGGACCGAAATCCAGCCGGTAGGCCCGCTTCGGATTCCGCGGCACGGCGACGCCGGCAAGCGGGGGAAATTTCAGCTCTTCCACGCGAACCATCGTGCCGTCCGCAAGGCGCGGAATCTGCGAGGGCGGCGGCTCCCGGTTTTCGGCCACCCACCGGTCCAGGTTCACCAGCGCCGCGCGCAGGCAAGCCGTGAAGAGGTTGAAATTGGGCAGGTATTGCATGCCCCGGCGGACCGGAGGAAAGGCTGCCGGTCCATGCTGCGTGCCGGCGAACAGGTAGATACGCGTCGTGTCCGGAGGCGGGAAATCCCGCTGCCCGTCGAGCGTGGTGTGGATCAGGGAAGCGGCGCGTCCCCAGTATTCATACGAAGAATTCGTATAGAAAATCTTGGGCGTCACGTTCGCAGCCGCGGCGCGCGAGAGAATGCCTTCGTTCAGGCCCGTCTCCGGGTCGGCTTGCGCTTCGTCCGTGAACGGGTAGAGATCCGTGGGGTACAGCGTGTTCAGAAAGGGATGGCCGTCGCGGGAAGGCTGGGCGAAGCGGTGGTTGAAACTGCCCCGCCCGGCGCCGGCGACGTGCGCCAGCATCCCGTCGAACACCTTCCGCTGTTGTTCGTCCGCATTAAACCCATAGTAGAGAAACGTGCGCAGGAACCGCCCGCTCTGCGAGGAGCCGAACGCGTACGCCCGTTTCAGGTAGCGCCGCTGATCGGAGAGCGCGGTGATGGCCCGGTCGTGTCCGTACTTGAGAAACGACACAAAGTCGCGCACCGCCGCGGGACCCAGACCGGCCAGCGCCGGATTCCTGGCCTGATAGATCAACTCGTACAATTTCCCCGCTTCGAATCCGGAAGCCTTGGTGACATGCGTGCCTTCGACGATCTCCCACTCGCCGCTGGGGATCACGGTGCGGGGACCCAGCACCGAGTCGCGGACCGTAAGTTGCGCCTGGGCGGGGTCCGCGGGCGGGTACGGGACATGGTTGCGGTCCGCCAGGGATACCGTGAGTCTCCGCTCGTCCACCACGAACTCGGACCGCACCAGACCCGTTATCGGGCGGCCGTTTTCCGTGGCTACCGGCGGGTAGAGCCGCATCAGATGTGGGCTGCGCGGCACGTCGAACTGCCAGCCCAGCCACACGAGCGTATATCCCTGCTCGAACAGGAATCCGTCGCCGAAATCTTCCGGTCGAACCGGATTGCGAGAGCTGGCCCCCAGTTGGAACGTGCCGAGCAGGCTTTTGCCTCCCCGGTTGTTGATCTCCACCAGCACCGCGCCGTTGCCTCTTGCCGGGTCACGCGGCTTGAGCACCATGACGTCGGAGGAAAATTCCACCTGTCCGGCCTCGTTGCGCGGGGCCCGGCCGATATCGGCAATGATGCGGTTGGCCGGCAGTGCGGGATCGGCGGCAAAGTACACCTTCCCCGTGAGCTTCTCGTACGGTCCCGTTTTTCCGAAGCTTTTGCCGTCCAGCACGTCGGTCCGCTCGAGCACTTCCACCCGGACCACCACCGCCGGCAGCGCCGACGCCGCCGCCAACAGACAACCCAGCAACCTCGTTCGCATGGAAGATTATTATCGTACCCCGCGCCCGGGAACGTCCGCGCCGATTTCGCTCGACCCTGCCCGGGCCCGGAGCTACCATAAGGACAGAAGGGAAATCCGGGCGGCAGCCGCCGGACGGAATGCCTTTCCGCGGCCACCCGGCGCTCCCTGGAGGTTCGCGATGAACACGTGGGTTGTTGCGGTCGCGTATCTGGTTTCGGTCGCGCTGGCTTGCGGCTTGCTTTACTGGTTCGGAGCACGGGCCTGGTACTGGCACGTGCTGAGCGTGGTTGCCGCGCTCGCGATCGGCTTGGCCCCGGTCCCCGAGCCGTTCCGCGGCCCGTCCGCCGATGTCGCCATCGGGTTTGTGTTCCTTCTCCTGCTGATTTGGGGTGCGGGCGCGCCTTTCGTTCACCGGACGCATCACGAAAGACACGCTTGATCCCCGGTGGCGTACGTGACGGGAGTGAGGGAGTGGCGAGCGTCCCGATGAGGCGGGACGCGAAGGGGTATGAGTGCCTGCGCTAAGGCGCGGGGGAGAAGTGTTCTTCCCACTCGATTCCCCGGCGGCGCAGTTCGCCGGCAAGCTGCTCCTGGTTAAGGAACTGAATCGCATCGATTCCCGCCTTGCGCGCCGCCTCGGCGAACTCGGCGATGTCATCGGCGTAAAAACAGGCGCCCGGTTCACACCGCGCGGCGCGGATCGCCGCCTCGTAGATCCGCGGGGAAGGCTTCAGCGCGCCCACCTCGTAGGACAGCACGAACTCGTCGAAGTGGCGCAGAATCGGGTAGTTCTCCCGGATCATAGCGAAGTGGATCGCGTTGGTGTTGGATAGCAGCACCAGGCGGTAACGGCGGTGCAGGCCGGCGATCATCGCGTCGGCGATCAGCGTTTCCGGCAGAAACACGGAACTCCAGATGCGGCAAAACTCTTCGTAGCTGAGCTTGACTTCGAGCGCCGCGGTCAGCCGCGCGACGAAGTCTTGCGGCGTCAATTCCCCCCTTTCGAACGGAGCCACCAGCGCGGTGGCGCGGATGCGTTCGGGGATCTCGCCGGGCGGATACGGGCAGTGCGGGGCCAGGGCCTGGTAACCCCGCTCAAAATCGAAAGGCACCAGCACCTTGCCCAGGTCGAGGAGGATGGTCTTGTGCATGCGGCCGCCGGGAAGGCCAGTGTAGCGCAGCGTCGGCGCTGCGGTTCGGATCGGGTTCGGGCGCTCCCGCGCCGGCGGATCTGGTATGTTGTCCGCAATGCTCCGTCATGCTGTGGTTCTTGCTTCGCCCCGCGGCCCGGTGCGGGTGGAAGCCGCCGCGCTGCCCGAACCCGGGCCCGGCGAGGCCGCCGTGCGTCTGGAAGCTTGCGGCCTCTGCCATTCGGAGCTGTTCGTCGCTGGCCTGGAAAAGCTGCCGCTGGCCCCGCTGATTCTGGGCCACGAAGGGATTGGGCGCGTCACCAGCGTCGGACCCGGCGTGGAACACGTCCGCCCGGGCGACCGCGTCGGGATCACGTTCCTGGCGTCGACGTGCGGCGCGTGCGACTTGTGCCGCCACGGCCTCGAACGCTACTGCCCCCGGCAGCGGAATGCGGGTTACACGCTGCACGGCGCTTTGACCACGGAGGCGGTGGCGCCGGCGCAGCACCTCGTGCGGGTGCCGGAGGCGCTGGACGCCAGCCTCGCCGCCCCGCTGTGCTGCGCGGGGTGGACCGCTTACGGCGCCCTGACCACCGCCTCCTTGCGGCCGGGCCAATCAGTCGCCATCTTCGGTATGGGCGGACTGGGCCACCTGGCCTTGCAGTACGCCCGCCACCTCGGCATGCGGACCGCCGCGGCGGACGTTTCGCCGGAAAAACTGGCTCACGCGCGCGAGTTGGGCGCCGAGGTCGCCCTGCCCGCGGAAACGGCCAGCCGTACCTTGCAGAAGGAGCACGGCGGCATGGATGCCGCCATTGTCCTCACCGGCAATGCCGCGGCGGTGGAACAGGCGTTCCGCTCGGTCAAGCGCACCGGCACGGTGGTGCTGGTGGGCTTGTCGTCGAGCCAGTATCAGCTCCCCCTGGTCGACACCGTGCTGAAAGGCATCTGCGTGCGCGGCAGTTATCTCGGCACCCGCGCGGATCTGGAGGCCGTCCTGCACCTGGCCGCCGCCGGCATCGTCCGGCCGCGCGTCAGCAGGCATGCGCTCGAGGAAGCGCCCGCGGTGCTCGAGCGCCTGCGGCTGGGCCAGATTCCCGGCCGCGCCGTGATCGTGTTCTGATACGATGTCGATTTATGTCCGAGATTCCCGTCTATCCTCCGAGCCCCGACTTTGTCTCGAAGGCCCACGTGCAAGGCCTGGAAGGGTATCGCGCTCTCTATGCGCGCGCCAAGGAACACCCCGAGGAATTCTGGGGCGAACTGGCGGAAAGAGAACTGTTCTGGTTCGAGAAATGGTCGCACGTGTTCGAATGGAATCCTCCGTACGCGAAGTGGTTCGTCGGCGGCAAGACCAACGTCTCCTATAACTGCCTGGACCGCCACCTAACCACTGCGCGCAAAAACAAGGCCGCCATCATTTGGGAAGGCGAAGCCGGGGAGCAGCGCACGCTGACGTATCAGGAACTGCACCGCCTGGTGTGCCGCTTCGCCAGCGTGCTGGAGCATCGCGGCCTGAAGGCGGGCGACCGCGCCATCATTTACATGGGCATGGTGCCCGAGGTGGCGGTAGCCATGCTGGCCTGCGCCCGCCTGGGCATCACCCATAGTGTGGTGTTCGGCGGATTCTCGGCCGAGGCGCTGCGCACGCGCGTTCAGGACCTGGAAGCGCAGGTCGTGATCACCTGCGACGGAGCGTGGCGGCGCGGCAAGGAAGTCAGGCTGAAAGCCGCGGTGGATGAAGCCTTGGGCGCGGACTGCCCCAGCGTCCGCGACGTGATCGTTCTCCAACGCACCGGCAGCGACGTGCCCATGCAGGCGGGACGCGATTGGTGGTGGCATGCACTGGACCAGGACGCGCGCGAAAACACCCCCGCGGTCCCGCTGGACGGCGAGCATCCGCTCTATGTCCTTTACACTTCCGGTACGACGGGCAAGCCCAAAGGCATTCAGCACTCGACCGGCGGCTATCTGTTGCAGGTGTTGATGACCATGAAGTGGGTGTTCGACCTCAAGGAGGAAGACACCTATTGGTGCGCCGCCGATGTGGGTTGGGTCACCGGGCACAGCTACATCGTGTACGGCCCCTTGGCGGCGGGCGCCACCACCGTGATCTACGAGGGCGCGCCGGACTTTCCGCAACCGGACCGGTTGTGGCGCACCATCGACAAATACCAGGTGAACATCCTCTATACGTCCCCCACCGCCATCCGCGCGTTCATCAAGCACGGCGACCAATGGCCGGCGAAGCACTCGATGGCGTCGTTGCGGCTGCTGGGTTCGGTGGGTGAGCCCATCAACCCGTCGGCGTGGGAGTGGTATCACCGCGTGATTGGCAAAGGGCGCTGTCCCATCGTGGATACGTGGTGGCAGACCGAGACCGGGGCGATCATGATCGCGCCCATGCCCGGCGCGGTGCCGCTCAAGCCCGGCTCCGGCACTTTTCCGATGCCGGGCGTGCTGCCCGAGATCGTGGACTACGAAGGCAATCCGGTGGGTCCCAACCGCGAAGGCTTCCTGATCATCAGGCGCCCGTGGCCCAGTATGCTGCGCACCTGCTGGCGGGATGATCAGCGCTACGAAGACAATTACTGGTCAAGGATGCCGGGCGCCTATTTCACCGGCGACGCCGCGCGGATGGATGAGGACGGGTACTTCTGGATCCTCGGCCGCGTGGACGACGTGATGAACGTGAGCGGTCACCGGCTCAGCACCATGGAACTCGAGTCAGCGCTGGTGCGCCATCCCGCGGTGGCCGAAGCCGCAGTCGTCGGACGCCCGCACGAAGTCACCGGGCAGGCGGTGGTGGCCTTCGTCACCCTCAAGAAAGGCGACTGGAACCGGGAGGAACTGGTCGAGGAGCTGCGCCAGTGGGTGGCGAAAGAGATTGGCAGCTTCGCCAAGCCCGAGCAGATCCGCCTGACCGACGGGCTGCCCAAAACGCGCAGCGGAAAGATCATGCGCCGCCTGCTGCGGGAAATCGTCACCAGCCATACCGTCGTCGGCGACGTCACCACGCTCGAGGACATCAACGTCATCACCAGCCTGGCGGCGCAGCACGACGACGAATAGCCGCGGGCGCCCATGCTGGATTCTCTGTGGAGTTGGTCCCTGCTGTGCCTAGCCGCGTTTTGCGGCGGCGCCGTGAACTCCATCGCGGGCGGGGGAACGCTGCTGACTTTTCCCAGCCTGCTGATGGTGCTAAGCCCGGTAGCGGCGAACGCGACCAGCACCCTCGCCCTGCTGCCCGGCTCGCTGGCCGCCGGATGGGGCTACCGCCAGGAACTCGCGACCTGCCGCGCGCACCTGCTGCGCCTGTGGCCTTCCAGCTTTGTGGGCGGCGTGGTCGGGTCTCTGTTGCTGATCCGCCTGCCCGAGCGGATCTTTGCCGGGCTGATCCCCTGGCTGCTGGTCACCGCGTCCACGCTGCTGCTCTTGCAGAAGCCGCTGTCGCGGTGGGTGGGCGCCCATCCCCACGAACGGCCCAAGGCGGGCACGCTGGCGGCCGTCGTGCTCTTTCAGTTCCTGGTGGGAACCTACGGCGGATACTTTGGCGCGGGCATCGGGATTCTGATGTTGAGCGCCCTGGCGTTTGTGGGCATCCCGCACATCCACCAGATGAACGCGGTGAAAAACCTGTTGGCGGCGACGATCAACGGCATCACCGCCATCATCTTCGCCCTCTCCGGCGTCATCGTGTGGAAAATCGCGCTGGTGATGGCGGTGGCCGCGGCCGCTGGCGGCTACTCGGGCGCTCGGGTGGCCCGCCGCATGCGCGCCGAATACGTCCGCGCGATTGTGGTCTTGATCGGCTTTGGCGTCGCCGCGTATTCGTGGTGGTCGCGCTAAACGCATCCGCGGCGGCTGCGGTCGCCCTGCCACCCGGCCGGCCGCGCACTTTCGTTCGCGGATCCGATGGCTAGTCTCGCTCGGCGGCGCCTCCACGGGGCCGCGTGGTCAGTACGAACTCGAATTCCATCTCATCGCGGGTGCCTATCGCGCCAAAGGCTGCCGAGGGAGGCGTCAATCCGAACTGCGTCATCGGAAAGATGGCGTCTCCTTCCAGCACCAGTCCTTCTGCGGAGGCTTCCCGAAAAAGCACCGAGACCTCAACCGGACGGCTAATGCCGCGCACGGTCAGCGCGCCCGTGACGCGAACCCGGTTGCCGGCCGCTTGCACCGCCGACGACGCGAAGCGCAACGTCGGGTGCCGGGCAACGTCAAGCATCTGCTGCTCGGTGTATTCCTTGATCTTCGCCCGGTCCTTGCCGCTGACCCAATCGTCCTCCACGACCAGGGCGCGGGCGTCGATTTCCAGTTCGACCGACGAATCGGCGGGACGATCGCTGTCGAAACGCACGACGCCCCGAAACCGAGGGAAGGAGAAGATATGTTTCCTGCCGCTAAACAGCCCGGTTTTCGCCACTTTCAACCGGAGACGGGCGCCGGGAGCAGGCAGAATCTCATGTTCCACGCGCGTGGAGACGGTAAGGGACATGCTACGTTTCTAGTCCGAGCGGCCGCGGTCAACGGCCCCAGCGCCGGACAACGCCGCCAGTAACGGCGACGTTGTGACGCCTGCCATTGACAGAGATGTTGAAGGCGGGACTCCCGGTGTAAAAGTCGCGGGCCTCGACGCGGGCGGCCAGCCAGCGGCGGATCCGTACGTCGACGCCGCCGCCCCGCATCAGGGCCAGCCGGTGGGCATTCCGCGGCGCTTCGTTCGGCTTGCCGTCCAGCCGTTCGGTGCTTTGCTCGTACCAAGCCCATCCGCCCCCGAACGCCACAAAGGGAGCGACCTTGGACTGCGGGGCCACCTTCACCCGCAATCCCGGGGTGAGGTACAGGGACGCTACATCGCGCGTGGCGCGCGGGTTGTTTGAGGAAACCTCCCGCAGAGGACTTGCCAGTATGGTGACGTCGCCAAAAAGCGCGACGCCCGCGCCTCCGGCGAGACGGCGGCCGTACTGGAGCTGAAGCGCGGCGCCCCCGCCCCATTTCAGTTGCGGCAGTTGCTGGCTGGCCAGACGCCCCAGGGTGAAGCCGAATTCGTGCTGCTGCGCCAGCAGCGCCAAGCTGTTCCACCACGACGCCGCAGCCAGCCGGACGATGACCCGGATGATCGGGCGGGAACGAGGCAAGTCGGGCATGAGAGATTCACCGGGGCGGCGCGGCGGGCCCAATCCCCGCCGCTCTTTCAAACGCGTGCGCAACGGCCAGCAGGCGCGCATCGGCCAACGGCGCGCCGGCCAGTTGCAGACCAACGGGCAGTCCGGCGCGGGTAAAGCCGCACGGGACGGAAACCGCGGGAATGCCGTAGACGTTGAAGGGGAGGGTATTGCGCAAGTAAACGAGGTCCGGCTTCGCCACCCCCAGGGGAAACGCCGGTCCTGGCGCGGCCGGCGTGGCCAGCACGTCGACACCTTGAAAGACATCGCGGACCGCCAGGCGCAGCCGCTTCAACTCGCGCAGCGCCCGCGCGTAATCTCCCATGGCGATGCCGCTCCCCTCGCGGACCTCATGCAGCGTGTGCGGGTGGTATTGACCGGCATGATGCGGCAGCATGGGTTCGTGCCACGCGAACGCCTCGGCGCGCAGGACCGGCAGAGGCGGGATCGCGGGCAACTCGACGTCGCGGACGTTCGCTCCCAGCCGCTCAAAAATCTCCACGGCGCGCGCGAACGCCGCTGCGACTTCGGGATCCAGGCGGTCGAAGAACACTTTGCGGGGCACGCCGATCTGAAACCTGGAACCGGGACCGGCCAGCGCCGCAGCGAATCCTCCGGCCGGGACGGACAGGCTGTCGGGATCGTCCGGGTCCGGCCCGGCGATCACGTCCATCACCAGCGCCGCGTCGCGCGCCGTCCGGGCCAGCGGACCCGCGTGATCCATCGACCAGGCCAGCGGCAGCACGCCGCGCAAGCTCACCCGCCCGTAGCTGGGCTTCAGTCCGACGACGCCGCAAAACGCCGCCGGCAGCCGGATCGAGCCGCCCGTGTCCGACCCGAGCGCGGCGAAACACATCCCCGCCGCCACCGCCACCGCCGAACCTCCCGACGAACCGCCTGGCGTCAGCGCCGGATTCCAGGGATTGCGGCAGGCGCCGAAGTGGCTCGTCTCGGAGGTGAAGTGGTAGGCGAACTCGTCCATGTTGAGCTTGCCGAGCAGAACGGCGCCCGCGGCGCGTAGGCGGCGTACCGCTTCGGCATCCCGCTCGGGCGTGCGGCTGGCGAACACCGCGCTGCCTCCGGTGGTGCGGATGCCGGCGGTGTCGAACAGATCTTTGACCGCGACGGGAATGCCGTGCAGAGGGCCGCGCCACCGCTCCGCCGCCAGCGCCCGGGCCTGTGCCAGGGCCTGGTCCGCGGTGAGTGTGATGAACGCGTTGAGCTTCGGGTTCGCCTCCGCGATGCGCGCCAGGCAGGCTTCGGTCAACTCGACGGGCGAAACGCGTCTGCGGCGTACGGCCTCGGACGCCTCGGCCAGCGTCCAACTGGCGAAGTCGCCCGCCGGGGCGCCGCACGCCGCTCCGGCGGCGAGGCTTTGCAACACAACACTGCGGCGGGTCGGATCTGGCATCGAGGTGAAGCCCTCTTCGTCATGGTACGCTGGCGCGGCGGGCGTTGGGTCACCCAGTGGCCTCGACTGGTTTGTGCTGGTTTTCGCAACTTCCGCTCCGGCGCAGTCCATCGCCAGAAGGATCCTTCCCGCTGCGGGCGGGTCTTGGGAGCCATTTACAATGGGAACCCATGGTGCGTTATCTGCTGATGATTGCCGCCGCGGCGGGGTTGGGGGCGCAGACGCTGCAGTGGCGCGAGGGGCGCGTCCACGGGCGGGACGCCTGGGTGCTGGAGAACGGACGCATGCGGATCGCTATCCTGCCCGGCGGCGGCCACCTGGCGGAGATTCGCCTGACGACCGGCGACCCGTGGAAAGACATCAACCCGATGCGGGTGCCTCATTATCCGACAATCGACCCCCACCGCTACGATCCGGCGCAACACGACGCCCGCTATGGCGCCGACCCGCACCGCTGGTTGTCGAGCGGTTACATGGGCCATCTGCTGTGCTTTCCCATCTACGGGCCACCCTCGGCGGAGGAGGCACGCGCGGGACTCGGCAACCACGGCGAAGCGCCCGTGGTGGAATGGCGGCGGATCAAGATCGAAAAAGAGGATGACGCCCTGACTCTGTGGTATGGAGCGGATCTCCCCAAGACCCAGTTTCGCGTGGAACGCGCCGTGACTCTCCGCGCCGGGCAGCGCCAGGTGCGGGTGCGGGAGTGGGTGGAGAATCTGGCGGCGTGGGACCGTCCGTTTCAGTGGATGCAGCACGCCACGTTCGGGCCGCCGTTCGTTGAACCGGGAAAGACCGTACTGGATGCCTCAGCAACACGCGGCCGCGTGGCCGAGGGCGATCCGGCTACCCGCTCGCTGCGGCCGGGCGTGGAATTCTCGTGGCCGTACGGAGTCGACTGGGAGGGAAAACCTGCCGACGTGCGCGTGATGCAGGCGCGCCCGCGCGCCGGAACCTACGCCGCCCTGCGGCTGGATCCGCAACGCAAGGAGCAGTTCTTCACGCTTTTCCACCCGGCCTACCGCGTTCTGATCGGCTACGTGTTTCCCGCCGAGGGCAACCCGTGGCTGGCTGACTGGCAGGAGAACGGCAGCAACCGCTTCAAGCCGTGGGACGGAAAGGTGGTGGCCCGCGGCTTGGAATTCGGAAATTCGCCGTTTGCCGAGGGATTGAAGAAGGCGGTGTTGCGCGGGTCGCTGTTCGGCGCGCCGGCTTACGGCTGGATCGGCGCGCGAGAGCGGATCAGCAACGAGTTCACCGTGTTCCTCGAAGAGATTCCGAAGGGATTTCGCGGGGTGGCCGGCGCGCGCACCGAGGGGGGCGTGGTCCGGATGTCCGGGCGCCCGTGAACCGTGTGATAGGATCAAGAATATAATCGTTGCATATTTTGAATATATAAAATGAAAGCGCCCCTTCTGCCGCCTCGGTTCTCTCTGTTCCTCGGTTTGTTCTGCCTGACCCTGCCGCCCGCGCCATCCGGCGAGGAGCGTCCCTTCGGCATGCCGCAAAGGGTGAAATGGACCACTTCGAACGTGCAGGGCGCGCCGGAGCCCCCCTCCCCGTACCGGCTGACGCGGGCGTTCCCCGACTTGCAGTTTAACGATCCGGTCTTCATCGCCCAGGAACCAACGTCGGATCGTTGGCTGGTGGCCCAGTATGGGGGTCAGATCTACAGCTTCCTGCCGCAGAACCCGGCGGCGAGCAAGGCGCTGTTTCTCGACATGGGGCGCGGGATCTCGGCATTTTCGTTTCACCCGAAGTACGCCGAGAACGGCTACGTGTTCGTTTTCAGCCACCTCGACCCCCACAAGGACGCCAAGGGTCAGCTCAGCCGTGTTTCCCGCTTCGAAGTGGATCGCACGCAGCAGCCGCCCAGCGTGAAGGACGGTTCCGAGCGCATCATCATCGAGTGGCCGGCCGGCGGTCACAACGGCGGCGAGGCGGTTTTCGGCCCGGACGGTTACCTGTACATCTCCACCGGCGACAGCACGGGCGGATCCGATCCGAAGGCGACAGGCCAGGGGGTGGACGATTTACTCTCCGTGATGATGCGGCTGGACGTGGACCGGCCGGATGCGGGCCGCGCGTACTCGATTCCGCCGGACAATCCGTTTGTGGGCATGCCGGGTGCGCGGCCGGAGATCTGGGCGCATGGTTTCCGTAATCCCTGGCGGTTCAGCTTCGACCCGGTCACCGGGCAGCCCTGGGTGGGCGACGTGGGACAGGATTTATGGGAGATGATCCACCGGGTCAGCCGCGGAAGCAACCACGGCTGGAGCGTCAGGGAGGGCAGCCATCCATTCCACCCGCACAAACCGCGCGGGCCGGGCGAGTTCACCCCGCCCGTGATCGAGCATCATCACACCGAATGCCGGTCGATCACGGGCGGATATTTTTACGAAGGCGCGAAGTTTCCGGAACTGCGTGGAGCCTACATCTACGGCGACTACGAGTACGGAAAGATGTGGGCTCTGCGCTACGATCGCCGGGCGAAGCGGGTGACGTGGCGCCAGGAATTGGCGGATTCCGCGTTAAAGCTGGTGAGTTTCGGGCTGGCGCGCGATGGATCGTTTTACGCGCTCGATTATGCGGGAGGCGGCATTTACCAACTCCAGCGGCGGCCGCCCGGTCCGCCGGGGCCCCGTTTTCCCCGCAAACTCAGTGAAACGGGTCTGTTCTCCTCGCTGCGGGAGCAACGGCCCGCGCCAGGCGTGATCCCGTACTCGGTCAACGCGCAATTCTGGTCGGACGGAGCGCACAAGGAGCGCTGGCTCGCCCTGCCGGACGACGCGCGCATCGAGTTTCAGGAGAAGGGCGCCTGGAATTTCGACGACGGGACCGTGACCGTCAAGTCCTTTGCGCTGGAAATGGAGGCGGGCAAGCCGGAGTCGCGCCGCTGGATCGAGACCCGCATCGTGGTCAAGCAGGACAATCAGTGGGTGGGCTACACCTACGCGTGGGATCGGGCGCAGCGCGATGCCACGCTGGTGGATGCAGCCGGCATGGATCGCACGTTCCCGATTCGGGATCCGGCGGCGCCGGGCGGCGTCCGCCGGCAAGTCTGGCATTATCCGAGCCGGAACGAGTGCATGTTCTGCCATTCCCGGGCAGCCGGATTCGTGCTGGGTTTGAACACGGCCCAGATGAATCGCGACCAGGATTACGGCGGCGTCCGGGACAATCAATTGCGGGCGCTGAATCATGTCGGGCTGTTTAGGGCGCCGCTCAAGCAAAGACCTGACGCTTACTCGCGCTATCCCGATCCGTTCGATCCACGGGCCGACCTCACCGAGCGGGCCAGGACCTACCTGGCGGTGAACTGCGCCATGTGCCATGTGGCGGACGGGGGCGGGAATTCCCTGATGGAGTTGGGTTACGAGACGCCGCTGGCGAAGGCCAGAATCGTCGACGAACCGCCCATCCATGAGACCTTCGGGTTGGAGAACGCGCGCCTGGTGGCGCCGGGCGCCCCGGCGCGGTCGGTGATTCACTACCGTGTCTCCCGCCGCGGGGTGGGCCAAATGCCGCCTACGAGCACGAACCTGGTGGACGAAGCGGGAGCGAGATTGCTGGCGGACTGGATTGCCGGCCTGGCGGTGCGGCCCGCCGTCGGAGAGTAAGCAGCCGTGCTGCGGCAATGCTCGAGGCCGGCAGAACGCCGGCCCCCGGAGGTTCCGATCGTGCAGTTTGCGCGCTACTTGGCCTTACGCTGCTTCTGCTGCCCGACGCGGATCTTGAAGTGCTTCTGCTGCGACTCCTGCCACGCTTTCCAGTCAAACCGCTGGGCGGCGTCGGCGACAAACTGAGCGTAGTCGGTGCCCTTGGGCACGACCGCCATCAGGGAGGCGGTCATCGAGCCGTCCGGGCTGGTGATGCGAAAGCGCTTGACGTTGGGAATACTGGCCATAAGACCTTCCTAGGGTAGCACAACCGGTCACTCTCCCTTCCTCCGCGGAGAGCAGTTTCAGGACACCAGCGCGAGACGGTCTTCCACTTGGTCGTAGGTGAGGATCTCGTACAGGGAGGGATCCGACATGATCCGCGCCACCAGCGCGACATGCATCGCGTGCCCGGCGCGCTCGGCTTTCACATGGCCGAGCAGCGGGCGCCCGATCAAAGCCAGATCCCCGATCAGATCCAGGGCTTTGTGACGGCACGGTTCGTCGCTGAAACGCAGCCCCTCCGGATTCACCACGCGCTCCCGGTCGAAGCATACGGCGTTCTCCAGCGAGGCCCCCCGAATCAGCCCCATGTCCCTCATCTGATCCAGCTCATAGGAAAACCCGAACGTGCGCGCCGGGGCGATCTGCCGGGCATAGTTTTCCGGCGTCACCTCCATTTGCAAATGCTGCTGGCCGACGCACGGGTGATCGAACCGGATCGCGCAGGTGAGCCGGAAAGCGTCGTCAGGTTCAATCGCGATCCGTTTGCCCTTATCCTCGACCTGGATCGGCCGCCGGATCCGCAGGTAGCGCTTCTTGCGTCGGTAATGGCGAACGCCAGCCTCGCGGATCAGTTCGACAAACGGCTGCCCGCTGCCGTCGAGGATGGGCACTTCCAGGTTGTCGATCTCCACGTAGGCGTTGTCAATGCCCATGCTGTAGAACACACTCAGCAGGTGCTCGGTAGTCGAAATCAGCACGCCCTGGCGCATCAGCGAGGTGGCGTAGCTGACCCGGGCGACATGCCGCCAACTGGCGGGCACTTGAAAGCGGTCCAGGTCCGTGCGGACAAAAACGATGCCGGTGGAGACAGGCGCGGGGCAGATCCGGATCCGGACGGGTACTCCGCTATGCAGGCCGACGCCGGAAGCCTCGGCCGAGCGGTGCAAAGTGGTTTCAAACAGCAAGAGCGAACTCCAGGGGGGCGGGCATGAAGGATCGTGTGACCCCTTAGTGTACCAAGGTTGCACGGAAAAGGTAAGTACTTTATTTCGTGGGGGTTCCACTGTTTTCGTTGTGGCTTTTACGCCACAGTTAAACGCCTCAATGTATCGTTTTCAGGACAAACACGCTGCCCCGGGAGGCCGGTCAGAACTTCTGGAGAATGATCTCAACCTGACTTCGGTAGCCGCATTCGGTCAAGTGGTCGGCGCAAGGGCCGGTCAGCAGGAGGGCGCGGCGGGTGGCGCCGCCCGACGTCAATGCCTGGCGGATCTCCGCCGTAAACACCTGATAACGCCGTGGCGGGGGGGTGACGCCCCGCTGGCGCTGCCTGTCCGCGGGATGACAGACGAAAACCTGTCCGTCGTACGCCTGCGGCCGGACCAGCAGCGTGGTCCTATCGAAGACGTAGGTTCCGGTCTCGGTCACAGCGGCTCGGCTCAAGCAGCCCGGATCGGATACCTCGGTGGTGGTCAGCCACTGATAACGGTTGCCGTCGAGGAAGCGGATGACCCGGGCGCGGCCCTGCGTCCCGGCGACGCGGGAGATTTCCTCCAGGGTCTGGTCGTCGATTCGCCGCTGCCGCACTTGCGTGACCGCCGAACCCTGGCCTTCCCCCCACGCGCCGGGCAACTCGCCGGCGGGAAACCCTGTCGTCCTGGAGACTACTTCAGGGATGCGGATAAACTCGCCCGCGAACGGGGACGCCGCTCCGGACGCCGGCGCCGGTGGCCGGGGAGAGGGCGCCTCCCCGGCGGGCGAGGAGACCGCGCCCGGTGCTTGCAGGGACGCCGCCATGCGGCGGAGCAGGGCCACGCCCCCGGCCTTGGCGGTCGCGCCGCGCGAACCCATTAAGGCCAGCACCAGCGTCAGTCGCTGAGCCGGGCGCGGCTGGACGAAAAATACGCCGTGACCGCCGCCCGGCGTTTCCAGCGGATACGTGAAGGGGAACGTTTCTCCGTCCGGCCCTGATTCGCGTCCCGTCAGACGAGTCCCCGGCGACTCCTTGACCATTCCGTCGACAATCGCCGCCGCCGTGCGGTGAGGGTCGAAAGCCATGCCGTAAACCACCACCGCGGCCGCCGCGCCGTCGGAGGGATCCTGCCACGCCTGGAGTGTCCAGTTCGCGCCTTCCGCCTGGGTTTCTACTTTCCAACCCGCCGGCGCTTCCAGCGAGCCGCCGCGGACCGTCTGGCGGACCAACGGGGGCGTCTGCGCGGCCAGCGCCACCGTCCCGGCGGCGAGGAACGCCGCGATCCGAAGCATGGTTTTGCCTCCTCCTTCGTAGTATGCCCTTTTCCCGGCCGCGCCGGCGCCGCATCGGCTATGCTGGTAGCCAGAACATCTTCCGGGGTTTCTGTTCGCGCGCCCGGGCGGGCGGCGGCGCGGAGGAGTCAATATCATCCGAGACCAGCGAGCGTTTCTCGTTTATAATCCCGGGGCCGGCAAAATCAAAGCGGGCGGCGACCGCCTGATCCTGACGTTGCTCTCCGAACTCCGGCGGCACGGAATCTGGGCCACGCTGGCGGCCAGCCGCGGACTGGGCACGCTGCCCCAGGTGACCCGCGAATGTGTCGACCGCGGCGCGGATCTGATTATCGCCTGCGGCGGCGACGGCACCATCAACGAGGTGGCCCAGGGGCTGGTGGGCAGCGACATCCCGCTGGGCATCCTGCCCGCCGGCACGGCGAATGTCCTTGCCTGCGAACTGGGCTTCGGTTCCAATCTGGGCCGGACGATCCGGAACCTGCCCTCTTGCCGCCCTCACCGGATCTCGGCGGGCCTCCTCACCAACGCGGCGGGTGTCGCGCGGTACTTCCTCCTGATGGCGGGAGCGGGCCTCGACGCGTTCATCGTGTACAACATCAGCGCCCAGTTGAAACGGCGCTTCGGCAAGGCCGCCTATTGGATCGGCGGTTTCCGGCAGTTGGGGCGCTCGCTGGAAGAGTTTCACGTTCACCTGGACGGCGCGCTCCACCGCTGCTCCTTCGCGCTGGTGACCAAGGTCCGCAATTACGGCGGCGACCTGGAAATCGCCAGGAAGGTCAGCATCCTGGACGATCACTTCGAGATCGTCTTGTTTGAGGGCGCCGAGTCGTACCGCTATTTGAAATATTTCCTCGGCGTGGCCACCAACTCGCTGGAACGGATGAGCGGCGTCACCGTGCGGCGGGCGCGCCGGGCCGAGTTCCTCCCGCTTGAAGAACGCCCCGTTCATCTCCAGGTGGACGGCGAGTACGCCGGCCAGCTTCCCGGCCGGGTCGAAATTGTGCCCGATGCCTTGCGGTTGCTGATTCCGCCGGACTATGCGGCGCGGATCCAGGATTCACGCCGCTAGCTCCGCCTTTACGCCAACGCCCGCCGCACCTTCTCCGGGGCAGGCGGCAGGCCAATCAACTCGAAATACACCCGCCGGATCAGCGCCCGGCGCGGCGCGGGCGGCGCGGGCCGGCGTCCCTTCTCTTGAAGCTTGGCCAGAATGAAAGCGTCAATCGGATGGCGAATCCAAGCCGCCTCCCGCACGTCAGGCACAGCGGGAGCTGTGGGCTTGCGGGAAAGCCAGTCGAGCTGCGGGTCCCAAGCCTGGGCTTCCGCCGGCTGCATCGCGTTGATCGCCGCCTCGAACCGTTCGATCACGGCACGATCGAGCGTCCCGCCGCGCGGCATCCGCGGCGTCCGCTCGCCGGTGAGATACCGCACCAGCAGGCTGGCCTGGGCGTTCCCGGGCGTCACCGCCGGGCAGCGCTTGCCCCTTCCCGCACCCGTTCCCAGGAGGCCACCGAAAAGCCGGCCTGCGGCTTGGCTCCCCCGTGACACGAACCACCGTGCCGCCTGAGGAGCGGCAGCATGCGTTCCTCAAACAGAGCGCCATTCGCATTCGCCGCCGTAGCCGCCGCCAGAGATACGAGCCACCCTGTCGCCTGTCGCAGCATCAAAGTGGGCCCGAGAGTCTATCAGATTCTGCCAGCCGCCGGGCTTTTTGCGGCAAAGCCTCCTTGGCGCGCGAGCGCGCCAGGTCCGGCGCGCCGCGTGTGCCCTGCTAATTCGTCCGCGCGGGACGCGGCGCCAGACCCAGCTCTTTCAGCGCCGACTCGCCGCCGGGCTGGTTGAGCTGCCAGTACTTCATCCGCGCCGTCTTAAGCAGCGACGCCTTCTCTCCGCCAGTCGCTTCGTATTCAATCACGCGGCGGGGAGCTTTCGTTTCCACGCGGAAGATCCGTTTGCCCCAACTCGATTCCGCGATGTACTCCTCGACCTCGAATTCGCCCGCCGGCACGCTGATCTTCTTCGGCGAGCCTGACCGGCTGAGCGCTACCGGCTTCCACGCCACCGGCAAATGACGGTCGCGCGACACCGCCAGCGACATCAGGAACGGCACCGCCAAGGTTTCCCCAGCAGCGAGCGTCGGACGCGCCATCCCCCGCGCCCACAGCCAGAGTGCATCCTCGCTCATCCCGTCGCCGGGGTAGTCGAGCGTCAGGTCCTGATCCGCCTCGCCGTCAAAATAGCTATGGCTGGTGTGCCGAATCCCGGCAGCGTCAAACAGCAGTTGCGAATACACGTGTCCGCACCATTCCTGGCTGCCGAAGGAAGCCTTCACCAACGAGCCGGCCGGGTGGCGGTTTACCGGTTGCAGCGCGACAAACGCCGAGAGCATCTCGTGGTAGTCGTACACCCCCGTCTGAAAGTCCCGCATGAGATTGAGCTTCATCACCGGAAACTCGTCTTCCTTGGGATGCTTGCCGGGATCCGCCTTCACGCGCGCCGAGTTGGAAAACGTCTCGGTCACAAAGATCGCGACTGCCACCCCTTGGCGGGGAGCGTGGTACTTGGGCACGACCAGATCATACGAGGAAAGTTCCGCATTGCCGTCTGACCAAATCGCCCAGAAAGCTTCATCAAAAACGGGAGCGCGCGAGGAGTCGATGGGCGGCGGTTCCGGTGCGGGCGTCTCCGCCGGGGAAGGAGCCGTCGAGGTTCCGCAAGCCAGATAAAGCGCGCAAGCGCCGGAAAGAACCAGCACGAGAATTCGATTCGCAGCCATAGGGAGACGGGCGGATCCAGACGCCTCTACTAAAATACTCCAGATGAGCCGCGAACGAACGATGCGCCGGAGGCGATCCATCACCGCACCGCGGCGTACGTCAGCCGCCTCACGGAAAACCGGCCCCCGTCCAGCCCTCACCCGGCAAACGATGGATTTTCACGCCGCGCGACGACAGTTCCTCCAACAGCTTGGCGATCGCCGGCTGCGGCGCCGCGCCATCGCTCACCACCACCGCCCAGGTCAGATCCTCACGAAACTCGCGCGTCGAAACGCGCCACTTTCCACTCTCCCGGGTGGCGTCAATACCCGAACCGATCTCGATCACCGACCAGCGCCGCAGCAGTGCTCGCGCGGCGTCCGGGCTGGGCAGCGGTCCGCGCACCATGAAATGGTTGTTGCCGTGAACCAGAACGCCTACCATCAGCAGCCAGACTCGATGGTAGCGCGGCGCGGGCGGGGGGCGGGAACCCCGCGACGCCACCGTCCTGCCCCGCCCCGCCCCGCCTCACGTGCGACGCCCCTTCGCCAACGCGTTGCCCGTCAGGAAGCCGATCATCGCCGCGAACGCCTGCTTGGTCAGATCCGTTTCGCGCACATCGAAAGCGGAGGTCGCGATCGTCGTCAGGTACAGCAGAAAGAGAATGCAGGATTGCCCCCCGTACGTCTCCACCACCAGCATCAGCCGGTACAACCACCAGTCATTCATGCCCCGGCTCCTGTCCGGCGCGAAACGCCAGGTAGGCGATCTGCGCTGCCGCGTTCAGCACCCGGGTCGCCGTTCCCGGATACGAGCGGCTCAACAGCGTCGAAACCCCATCCAGCAGCGCCAACCCCCGCTTTTCCCGCGGAAGCCCCAGAAACCGGTCCAGGTTTGGCAGCGCGTATTCGCGGAACAAGGCGGCCAGCTCGTCGTCGGACCGGCGGGGAGTCTTGCGCGCGAACGATTCCACCAGCGGGAGCGCGACTCCTACCATTTCCCGCGCCGCGCGCAAATCCTGCTCGGCGCGCCCGCCGCGGAAATAGCCCGCAACAGCTTCCCACCACTTCTTCAAGAACATCATCACTGTTCGCCTCCGGAGAGGCCGTGCCTTCAGCGCACGGCGAATGGCAGCGCCACCTGCGCCGCCGGCGCCGCGATCTGGAGCGGAATCCGCAACCATCGCGGCAAGGGTTTGAACGATTCGGCAAGATTCCGCATGAATTGAGCACTGTGCGCGGTCGTCTGCCGGCTGTTGGCGGCCGTCTGCTCCAGGCTGGCGGCGACGCGCGGCGCGGCCTGTTCCACTTCCCGCGACGCCCGCTCCAGCGCCCGGCTCAGCGAGACATACCGGTTTTCGAGGCAGTCCGGATTGTTCTGGCAATCCCAGATTTGCGCCGTCGCGTATTTGAAGTCCCCGGGCAGCGCCGCGTACGCGCTCGCCACACGGTCCAGGCTGGCCGTGACTTGCCTCAGTTCACCGGACGCCACTTCCGTCCACCGGTCCAGGTGCCGGTTGCCGTCCGCCCGGTACAACGCCGATTCGCGCATCAAATTGGCGCGGGTTCGCGCAAGCTGGCCGAGGGCCCGCCGTTCGAGCCGGTCCGCCCGGTGCAGCAGGTCCGCCCGGCTCTGCCGTAGCTCGTGAAGCAGCGCCTCCCGGGTGATCTGAAGTTCCGCCCGGATCCACCGCGGCGTCACCCGCAAGAACGTCCGGACCTCCCACAGCGCCATCGCGGCCGCCACCGCGCATCCCGCCAGCGCCACATACGCGCACGCCCGCGCCGCCGCGATCCAACCCGGCTCAACCCGCACGGCGCGCCTCCTCGATGGCGGCCAGTACGTTCGCCTGGCGGCCGATCTTCTTAAGCAGCTCCGCATAATGAGACGCCGTCGCATACCCCTTGCCGGCGATCCCCTCCATCAACGCCTCCACATCGCCGCTCCGCCGGTATTCCTCGAATTCCTTCCGGTACCGGGCCGTCCGGGTGATCAGGTCGATCTTGTCCGCGATCGCCTCTTCCAGCGTCGCGTAGGAGGCGAATTTCCGGTCCAGTTCCACCCGGTACCGGCCCCCGCCGATCGGCTGCCGTCGTCGAATGGTCCTCCGTTCGTCCACCGGCAGCGTGCGCATTTGCGCCTCGGTCAGTTCCTCGCTGGTCGGGCAGTAGCGGAAGTGGCGGTGCCGCTTGGCCTGAAACGTCACGCCGAAGTAATTGTGCTCGCCGCTCGTGCGGCGTCCCCAATCGGATTCCGCCGCCCACTGCGCGATCAGCAACCGGGGCGGATAGCCGCAATCCCGCTCCGCGCGGACCGCGGCCGCCGCGAACTCGCGAAGCCTCTCTTCCCGGTTCATCGGCTACCTTCCGTTCACGCGTTGCAGCAGTCCTAAGCCCCGCTCCAGATCCTCGGCGATCACCCGCCGGGCGTTCTGCGCGTTGCGCATCACCGCGTTGGCTGCCTGCCCCGCCGAGATCGGCCAGCCCTTCCCCCCATCCATCGGGTTGGCCAGCCAGGGATAGACTCGGACAAATCGCATGGGATGCGAAAAGCAGATCCCAAGATGGTCCGCGCCCGTGTATTGCGGACCCCCAGGACATCCCCAGTAGTTTCGCTCTTCGATAAACGGCTGGGACCCCGGCGCGAGTTGTTCCACCAGCTTGACCATCTCCCGCGCGGTCTGCGCCGTGGCGAACGCATACGGACTAAGCTGTACCGCGGGCGCCGGCGGCATCGGCCGCATCATGTTGTCCATCCGAAAATCGAACAGCACCGCGTTCTCGAACGTGTAGGGCTGCCGGACGCATTGCGCGTCATAAACATACCCCGTGCTGGGTTCGAAATAGTAACCGAAGACCTCGCGGTAGCCGCTCAGGTCACAACCCGCGCCCGCCGCGCCCGGCAGCAGCGCAAGCGCCGCCATCCACTTGCCTCTCATGCATCCCCCTTTGATGACTTGGATCGGAGTTCCGGAAGATCTCCGGAACGGACCAAGACGTCCCCGCGCACGAGGACGCCCTCGGCGTCCTCAGCATACCCGCTGCCTGCCGTTCTGGGCCTCTGTCTTTCGAACACAAGTGATTGATAGTGAGGGACTTGGATCTTTCCGCTCTGCTGTGAACGCCGCGCGCGCCCCTTCCCGATTTGTCATCCGCGGGGGCCTATGTTATTCCTGAAAGTTTCAGCAACATCCCAATAGCCAGTTCATCCAAGCAGTCAGAAGGAAAGAGAGAGATACTTCTATGGCTTACGTCATCGCCGAACCCTGCATCGGAACCAAAGACACGGCTTGCGTCGACGCCTGCCCCGTCGATTGCATCCACCCCAAGAAAGACGAGGACAAGTTCGCCACGGAAGAAATGCTGTACATCGATCCGGTCGAATGCATCGACTGTGGCGCCTGCGTGCCGGTCTGCCCGGTATCCGCCATTTTTGCGCTGGACGACCTGCCGGAGAAGTGGGCGGAATTCACCCAGCGGAACGCCGCTTACTACGGCCGGTAAACCTCGCCGAGTCGAATCGCTTCCGGGTTCGGCAGAATCCGCCCGCTCCCGCTAAAATAGAGGGTTTCATGCCTATTCCCCAGGCGGCGGTCGACTTTATGGCTCGGCTGATCAGCCAGGCCCGCAGCAAGCCGCAACGTATTGTTTTTCCCGAAGGCGAAGACCCGCGCGTGGTGCAGGCGGCGGCGCGACTGGCCCGCGACCAGGCGGCCCGTCCCATCCTGATTGGCCACCCCCCCAGTCCGCCGCCGCCCGGTGTCGCGTTCGTCGATCCCACCGCGCCGGAGCGCGCTCGCCGCTACGGCCAGATTTACTATGAACGCCGCCGAACGCGGGGCATCACCCACGTCGAAGCGGAAGCGATCGCCCGGAAGCCGCTCTATTGCGCCGCCCTGATGGTGGAGGCGGGAGACGCCGACGGCACCGTAGGCGGCGCGGCCAACACCACCGCCGAAACCGTGCGCGCCGCCCTGCAATGCATCGGCCCCCGCCTGGACGCCAAGGTCGTCTCCAGCGTCTCTATCATGGCGTTGCACGACCGTTCCTTCGGCCATCAGGGCTTGTTGACCTTCGCCGACTGCGCCGTCGTCGTGGAGCCGAACGCCGTCCAGCTTGCTGAAATCGCCATCGCCTCAGCGCGGAGCACCCGCGACCTGCTTGGCGTTGAGCCCGTGGTGGCGCTCCTGTCGTTCTCCACCAAGGGCAGCGCGAAGCACAAGCAGGTGGACACCGTCGTGGAAGCTCTGCGCATTGTGCGCGAGCGCGCACCCCATCTGCACATCGACGGCGAGTTGCAGGCCGATGCCGCGTTGTCTCTTGAGGTGGGCCGCGCGAAAGCCCCCGGCTCCACCGTGGCCGGCCATGCTAACACCCTCGTCTTCCCAAACCTGGTCTCTGGCAACATCGGCTATAAGCTGATGGAACGTCTCTGCGGCGCCGCCGCCATCGGCCCCTTCCTGCAAGGTCTCGCCAGGCCGGCTAACGATCTGTCGCGTGGCGCCTCGGCCGATGACATTTACAATACGGCCGTCGTTACCGCGGTCCAGGCGTGCTGTTGATGTTGCCGTTCCCGCTGATTTACCACGAGCGCTACGACCTGAACTTGGGCGGGCACGTCTTTCAGGCGCAGAAGTACCGGTTGCTCCGCGAACATTTTCTTCGCGCCCGCTTTGCCGAAGAAGATGACTTTGTCAGCCCCGAGCCCGCTACCCAGGAGCAAGCCGCCCTCGCCCACGACGCTGGCTGGGTCAAACGCCTGGCCAACGGAACCCTGAGCTATTTCGAGATCCTGAATCTGGAGATCCCCTACTCCCGCAAGACTGTCGAAGCGTTCTTCTACGCCGCCGGCGGCACCATCCTGGCCGCGCGCTTGGCTCTGCAACGGCGGCTCGCCTTCAACATCGGCGGCGGCTTTCACCACGCCTTCCACGCTCATGGGGAGGGATTCTGCGCATTGAACGATATCGCCATCGCCATCCGCGTCCTCCAGCGCGAGAGCCGCCTGCGCCGCGCCATGGTCATCGACGTCGACGTCCACCACGGCAACGGAACCGCGGCCATCTTTGCCGGCGACCCCGATGTGTTCACCCTCTCAATCCATCAGCGCGACAATTACCCCCCCGTAAAGCCGCATTCCAGCTTGGACATCCATCTGGACGACGGCGTCGGCGACTCCGCGTATCTCCAGCTCCTGCGCGAAGCGCTGGACAAAGCTTTTGACCTGTTTCGGCCCGAACTGGTGATCTACGTCGCCGGCGCCGATCCCTACCAGATGGATCAGTTGGGCGGGTTGAATCTGACGCTCCGCGGTCTGCTGGAACGCGACCGTCTTTGCCTGGGCCGGGCTTTGGAGGCGGGCGCCGCGGTGGCCGTCACGTTGGCGGGCGGTTACGCCTTCGATCCAAAAGACACCGTCACCATCCATGCCAACACCGCCTTGGCGGCGCGGGAACTGCTCACCGCGGCGGCGTAGTGTCTCCGGCATCCACCGGAGTTTGCAGCGGTTGTCCAGGCGGGCGCCGCCAGCGCAGCGTCATCAGCCAGGCTGCGGCGGGAAGCAGCAGGAGGCAGCCCGTTACCAGCACCGCGGTCCGCGGCGATACCCCCGCGTCCACCAGCCGTCCGGCCAGCGAACTCGACGCCGAAATCGCCAGCATGTTCAGCGCCAGTTCCGCGGCGAACACGCGCCCCCGAAACCGGTCCTCCGCGTACATCTGCAACAACGTGGTGGAAAACACCCAGATGGTGGACCCCCCCGCGTGCGAAAGTATGATCAGCGCGCAGGCGACGGCCAGATTCGGCGCCTGGCTGAGCAGCATGTACCCGGCCGCCGCCGCCAGAAAACCGAAGAAGATCCCCTTTCGCAGGCGCGTCTCCTGGATGCCCGCCCAGGGCGCGGCGACGAACGGGCCGAGCAAAGCGCCGATCCCGCGCGAGCCCATCAGCAGGCTCATCCCCATCACCGCGCCTCCCACCGGAAACACCCGCTCGCCCAGCACCGGCAGCAGCACCAGGTTCGAGCCCAGCAGCCCGAGGCCGCACTTCACCAGCATCGTCGAGCCCAGGAAACGGTCGCTCCGGATATAGCGCAAGCCTTCCAGCACCGGCGAAAAGTCAAACCAGTCGCGCGCCCGCAGCGGCGCCGACTGCGCCAGGTGCGGCTCCGCGAACGACATCCCCATCAGAAACCACGCGGAAACCAAAAAGGAAGCCGCGTTCAGCACAAACACCGTGTCGCGCCCGAAGTGCGCCGCTACCAAGCCGCCTAGCGTCGCGCCCACCGCCAGGTTGAACGACCACGTCACCGAGGACAGCGTGTTGGCCGTCATGACCTGCTCCCGCCGGGCGATGTTCGGGATCACGGCGCTGCGCGCCGGTTCGAAAAACGCCCAGCCGACGGTCTCCAGAAACAGCAGTGGGTAGACCAGCCAAACCATCTCTTGGGACCGCACCAGCAGCATGCCCAGCACCACCACCACCCGCGCCAGGTCGGCGGCAATCATGACCTGCTTCCGGCTCATCCGGTCGTTGATGACGCCCGTCGTGGCCGCCAGCAGCGTCTGCGGCAGCACCTGCAAGACCACGGCGGCGGCCACCAGTTCCGCCCGCCCGGTCAGTTCGAGAATCAGGCTGTAGATGGCGATTGCGTAAAACCAGTCGCCCAGCTCGGATACAATTTGCGCTCCCCATAGCCGCCGGAAATTCCGGTTCTCCCGGATTAGGCGGCCGTAGGCGGAGAAAGAATTCATTCCGCCGTATACAGCCCCATCCGCCGTTTCGCCAGTTCGACCGTGGCCGCGGCCAGCGGGCGCACCCGAAACGCGCTTTCCGCCAGCACCCGCGCCACATAGCCCCGTTCGCCCATGATCTCGCGATACCGCTTCTGAAAAGGCTCCAGGTGCGCAATCACCACGTCGGCCACCTGTTTCTTCAGGTCGCCGTAGCGCATTCCCGCGAAGTGCTTCCGCATCTGGTCATCGGTCCAGCCGCTGAAAGCCTGATAAATCGTCAGCAGGTTGGCCACGCCGGGGCCTAGGTTGTCGAAATCCACGCCCGGCGCCGAATCGGTAGTCGCGCGCATAATCGCCTTCCGCGCCTTGTCCGGCGGGTCCAGCAACCCCACCGCGTGGCCCGCGCCCGTCTCGGACTTGCTCATCTTGACCTGCGGATCGTCCAGCCCCATGATCCGCGCCCCCACGCTCGGCAGGCTGGTCGCAGGCATCACAAACGTTTCCCCATACAGCGAATTGAACCGTTGCGCAATGTCGCGCGTCAGTTCCAGATGCTGGGCCTGGTCGTCCCCAACCGGCACAATCGCCGCCTGATAGAGCAGGATGTCCGCCGCCATCAGCACCGGGTACTGCAACAGCCCGTCGCCCACCGACTCCTGCTTGGCGGCTTTGGCCTTGTATTGCGTCATCCGCTCCAGCCATCCCACCGGCGTGACGCACGTCAGCATCCACGCCAGTTCGGCATGCTCCGGCACCGCCGATTGCACCATCACCGCCGACACCTGCGGATCGATCCCCGCCGCCAGGTACAGGCCCGCGATCTCCTCGATCTTGGCCCGCAACGCCGCCGGCTCCTGGTAAACCGTCACCGCGTGCAGGTCCACGATGCAGAAGATGCATTCGTATTCCTGTTGAATGCGCACCCAGTTCTTTAAGGCGCCCAGGTAATTGCCGATGTGCAGATTGCCCGAAGGCTGCATGCCCGAGAATACGCGTGCCCGCATGAGTGAGGAACTTTCTATGGTACGCGAACGGCGCCTAGCCCAACAAGCAGGCAGCCGTTTCGCGGGCGATCATGAGCTCTTCATGGGCCGGGATCACCCACACGCGCGTGCCCCCGCCGCCGCTTAAATCCGCTTCCTCGCCGCGGCACGCCAGGTTCTTTTCCTCATCCAAACGAATACCCAGCGCATCCAGCTTGCGGCAGATCCGCGCCCGCACCGCCGGAGCGTTCTCGCCGATGCCAGCCGAAAAGATCAGCGCGTCCGCGCCGTTCAGCAACGCCGTATACGCTCCCACGTAGCGGCGCACGCGGTGACAGAACACCTCGATGGCCGTTTCGGCCCGCGCGTTCCCCTCCGCCGCGGCCTCCAGCAGGTCCCGCATGTCGTTGGACAACCCGGACAGTCCCCACAACCCGCTTCGCTGGTTCAGCAACGCGGGCAACTCCTCCGGCCGGCAGACGCCCGTCGCCAGCAGGTGCAGCAGCACGCCGGGATCCAGGTCGCCGCCCCGGGTGCCCATCACCAGGCCTTCCAGCGGCGTGAGCCCCATCGACGTGTCGACCGACCGGCCCCCCTCGATCGCGCAGACCGAGCAGCCATTGCCGAGATGGCACGTGATCAGCTTGAACTCGCGCTCCGGACGCCCCTGGATCTGCGCGTACCGAAAGCTGAGATACCGGTGGGCCGTCCCGTGGAAACCGTAACGGCGGATCCGCTGTTCCGTGTACAGCTCCCAGGGCAGGCCGTACAGATACGCCGCGGCGGGCATCGTCTGGTGAAACGCGGTATCGAACACGGCCACCTGCGGCGCGTGCGGCAGCAGCGCGCGGCTCGCCCGGTACCCCTTCAGATTGGGCGGATTGTGCAAGGGCGCCAGCGCGGCGCACGCCTCGATCTCCGCTTCCACCTCCGCGTCGATCCGCGTGCTGCGCACAAACCGTTCGCCGCCGTGCACCACCCGGTGCCCCACCGCTTCGATCTCGGAAACCTGGAGTCCGGTCTCGGCGAGCAAAGCGAATGCCAGCTCCAGCGCGGCGCGGTGATCGGCCGTGGCGCACGCGCGCCGCACCGGCGGCCGGTGCGGCGCATCCAACCGCAGCGCCGTCTGGGCGCTCCCCAACCGTTCCACGCTGCCCTTGGCCAGCACCTGGTCGGCATTCGCCGCCGCCAGTTCCGGACTGGTTTCGATGACCTGGAGCCTCACCGACTGGCTGCCGCAGTTGAGCACAAGCACGCGCATGGCCGCAAGTGAATGATGATACCAGCCGTCCCCGTGGTAGACTTGCGGTTCCTGGAACTCCGTGTCCGCCACGCTTCAGATTCAAATCGAAAAGATGATCTACGGCGGCGACGGCCTCGCCCGCCACGAAGGGCAGGTGGTGATGGCGCCGTATGTGCTGCCGGGCGAAACCGTCACCGTAGCGCTCGAACCTTCCCGCAAAGGTTTACTCCGCGGCCGCGTGCAAGGCGTCGACACGCCCGCCGCCGAGCGGCAAACCGCGGCCTGCCCGCTCTTTGCCCGCTGCGGCGGCTGCCACTACCAGCAGGCGCCCTACCAACTGCAACTGGCTTGGAAGCGGGACATCCTGCGCGAGGTGCTGCGTCGCGTCGGCAAAATCGAAGCGCCGGACGACATCCCCACACTCTCCGGCGAACCCTGGCGCTATCGCAACCGCATTCAATTGCACGCCGCTGGCGGCCGCCTCGGCTTCCTCGAACCCGGCTCTCGCGCCCTGTGTCCCGCCCGCGCGTGTCCCATCGCCTCGCCGCGTTTGAATCAGGCCCTGGCCGATCTCAGCGAAATGGCCCGCGCCCCGCGCTGGCCGCCCTTCTTGCGCTCTCTTGAATTGTTCACGAATGAGACCGCAGTCCAGTTGAACGTCCTCGACACCGGCCGGCCGTTGGCCCGCCACTTCTTCGATTGGTGCGCCGAGCGCCTCCCCGGCGCCTCCGAACCGCTCGAATACCCCACCCGCGACTTCTGCTTCCGTGTCGGCGGCCGGTCGTTCTTCCAGGTGAATCGCTTTCTGCTGGATGCCCTGGTCGATGCCGCGCTTGCGGACGCCCAGGGCCGCCACGCGCTCGACCTGTACGCCGGCGTCGGCTTGTTTTCCCTGCCCCTGGCGCGCCGCTTCCCGCGCGTCACCGCCGTCGAATCCACCCGCTCGGCGGCGCAGGATCTCGCCTTTAACGCCGCCCGCGCCGGCTTACCCGTGGACGTGCGGCAGGCCAGCGTCGAGACGTTCCTCGCGGAACTGCCTCAAGCTCCGGATTTCGTCCTCGCCGACCCTCCCCGTGCGGGTCTCGGCAAACGCGCCGTCCGCCGCCTCGTGGAACTGAAAACGCCCCTGCTCGTCATCGTCGCCTGCGACCCCGCGACCCTCGCGCGCGACCTTGCACTCCTCGCCGCTGGAGGCTACCGGATCGATTCCCTCACGCTGGTGGATCTGTTCCCCCAGACCTATCACCTGGAAACCATCGCCCGGCTGCGCTGGACCGGCGCTTAGCCCATCCCCCAACAAGGCCGCGCCTGAAGCAGTCGTCCCTGCCCTCCTCACTCCTCCGTGCGGGTCCCCGACCGGGCGATCGGCCTGCCGTCCACCTCAATCCAATCCAAGCGCGAGCAAGCGTCGCTCAGCCCCCCGGGCATCAAATCCGTAAAGCCGATTTCGTCCACCCGGCTCAGGTCGGGATTGAGCGCCCACTTCTTCTCAGTCACTGTCTCCAGGTCCAGCACCCGCCACCGCACATCGGCCAGGTTGAACTCGCGGATCCGCCAGTCGCTGCTGGTCCCGTCGGCAGCATCGCTGACCAGCCACGTGCCGTCGGCCAGTTTCAGCACGATCCGCAGCTGGCGAAATCCCGCCTGGTACGTCCGCCACCGGAGCTTTGCCTTGCCCCTCAGGTCGGCGTAATGGGTGCGATGCCGCAGCGTCACCGCCCAGGTGCCGGGCGCCGTCCCCGACCACACATAGTACGGATCGTCCGCGGGTTTGTCGTGATGGCTCTTCTTCACGCCAGACCGCCCGGGGCCATAAATCTGCACCGTCAAGTCCGGATTGGCGACATGCTCCTGGGTGAGTGGTGTGGCGGCGGGAATCTCCTTCCAGTCCTCCCGGAAGAACACGGGCGGCCGATCCTGCGCCCACAGCACCGCCGCCGTGCAGCCGAGCAGGAACAGCCTCATAGTTGACGCCGCCCCCGCCGCGCGGCGGCTTCCGGCTCCGGAGTCAACACGATCGGCGCCACCGGCGGCGCGGGCTTTCTTGCCCGTCCATCCAGTCGCGCGGCCACCAGGCTATCCCGAACCTTGTAAAATTTCGGCGTGCCAGGCGTCACTCCACTGGCAACTACCTCTGCCTCTGTTACTTCCATGGCTGTTTGCAAGTACTTCTGGAAGTAATTCTTGATTCGGTCCTGCACCAGCCGCACCGGCGACTGGTACAGCAAAAACAGCAGCTCGCTGCCCGCCGTCTTCGACACTGCCTCGTAGATCTGCGACGGTTTCTTCAGCCTCGCCGACTTCAGGATCGCCTCCGCCTTGCGCGCCCGCGCGGGAAGCTGTTGCCACGCCTGCGCTTCCTGCTTGGTCATCGCCGTGTTCCGGATCAGCTCCGCCCGCTCTTTCGGCGTTAGCTTCTCGGTCAGGGCGTAAAGAAATGGCCCCCAATCAACTCCCGTCATGTCCGCATCCGGACTCCACAGCCGCCGCGCCCGCTCCAGTTTCGCCACGCCCGCCAGGTTCAGCTTGGGCCCGCTCCACGCCGGCGACAACAACGCCAGTAGCTTTTCTTCCTCAAGCGCCTTCAGTACTTCCGACGGTGACGGCTCCGAAACTATCCGCGCCAGTTCTTCACACAAGGCGCGCGGCGGGATGGTCTTCTCAACCTCCGCCAGGCGGGCGTTCTCCGCTTGTGCCCGCGTCTTCTCTTCCACCTCCAGCCCCATCCGGATCCGCAAGCGCACCATGCGCAGCAGCCGGACAGGGTCATCGTAAAACGCAAACGGATACGCCGTGCGTAGTTCGCGGCGACCTAGGTCAGCCAGACCGTTGGTCGGGTCGATCAACAGTCCCCGCGACCCGCGATTCAGCGACAAAGCGATCGCGTTGATCGTGAAGTCCCGCCGGCGCAAGTCTTCTTGGATGGTAGCCGCTGACACCTTCGGCTTGGCGCCCGGCCGGCTGTACCGCTCCACCCTCGCCATGGCGATCTGCGCCGGGACGCCGCCCGGAAATCGAAGATCCGCGCTCTTGCGAACTTCGTCTTCCGACACCAGTTCGACCCCAGGAAGCCCGGCCAGCCCATGCGCGAGCTTCAAAGCATTACCCTCCACCACAAAATCGAGCCCGCGGATCTGGAAACCGCCCAGCATGTCCCGCATCGCGCCGCCCGCCAGCAATAGGGTGAGCCCCGCCTGCGTCGCCGCGTCCTGGACGAGGGAAACCACCCGGTTCTGCTGCGGGTTCAGGTGGCTTTCCAGCATGAACATGTAGTCGCTCATAGAACAACACACGGCTGCGGCGCGGCTTCTCCCCGCAGGGCGCCGCTTCCGCTTACTCCTTCATTCAAGGATCTGTTCGAAGCCCAGCTTCGTTTTTTCCCTCTCCAAGTTCGCCCTTACGCTCGCGGATGGTGCTGATCCACCACTCTTTTCAAGCGTGATCTCGCCACATGCGTGTAAATCTGCGTGGTGGATATATCGGCGTGACCCAGCATGGCCTGCACGCTCCGCAGGTCGGCGCCCCCCTCCAACAGGTGGGTCGCAAAGGTGTGCCGCACGACGTGAGGCGAAAGACCATGCCCAACGCCAGCAACTTTTCCATTCTTTTTCAATAACTTCCAAAAAGCCTGCCGCGTCATCGGCCCGCCTCGGGCCGTCACAAACAGGTATTCGCTTGCCTTCTGCTTCAGCAAGGCGCCCCGCGCACCGTCCAGGTACTCCCGGACCGCCGCCACGGCGGCCCGTCCGACCGGCACCAGCCGTTGTTTGTTTCCTTTGCCGGTCGTCCGCACCACCCCCAGCTCCAGGTTCAGATCCGAAGTGCGTAACGAACACAACTCCGAGACTCGCAAACCCGTCGCGTAGAGCAGCTCGATCATGGCCCGATCTCGCACCGACTCCCGCCGGTCCGCCCGCGGCGCCTCCACGAGTCGCTCAATGTCACCCTGATTCATGAACTTCGGGATCTTCTGCCAGATCCTCGGCGGGGACAGGTGCTCCGCCGGATCCTCCTTCCAGACTCCCTCTGCCACCAGGAACCGGAAAAAGTTCCGCAAGGCGCTCAGCTTCCTGGCCGCCGATCGCGGTGAAACCCCTTGCTTCGTAAGGTGATCCAGGAACTGCCGCACGTCGTGGACCGTTACGGCTGCGGACGGACCCAGCATCCGGGAAAACTGGCTCAGATCGCTGCGGTACGCCTCCAGGGACGCCGGAGCCAGCCCCTTCTCGACGCGGCAGAACTGAAGAAACATCCGGATTTCCACCGCCAACCGGCCTTCCGCTGGCCCGCCGAGCGCTTCCGCCATCGTGCCAATGATACAATAACTCGGAAATTGTTTGAAACAAAGAAGGGACTGGTCGAGCGGTTTGCCGGGGTCGACGTCCAAGAAGGTCTGTATTCAGCGCTTTGACCGAGAACCGCTGCACGGGTTCGTCAACCCCCTGACGTACCTCCAAGCGGAGGGCGTCGAACTGCTTTCCCCCTCCGGCGAGTTGACCCTGGTTCCTTTCTCCACCGTCAAAGTCGTTTTTTTTGTTCGGGATTTCGATCTCTCCGGCGCCGGGCCCGCCCGCAAGATCTTTACCACCCGGCCAAAGCTTGCCGGCTTGTGGGTTCGGGTCCGTCTCCGGGACGGCGATCTGTACGACGGCATTCTGCCCAACGACCTGCTGCAATGCCTTCCCCAGGGATTCACCCTCACGCCTCCGGACTCGGCGGGCAATCACCAGCGCCTCTTTGTCCCCAGGCAGGCGATCTCCACGATTGAGGTGCTCGGGGTTGTGGCCAGTCCGCTTACCCGGAAGAAACCCAAGCAGCCGCCCGCCGAGCAGATCGGCCTGTTCGATCCGCCCGCGCCGGCCGACGATCCAGGCTGATTCCCGAGACCTTCGCTCGTGCCAGGTGCCCGGCCCAGCGCCGGCGCTTACCCGCCGGTTATCGCCGCCCCGCGCCCCGCGCCCGCGCCCCGGTCGCCGCGAACACCATGTGGCCAGGCGTCACGCCTCGGACTTGGCAGTATTCCATATACAGGGATCCGTAGCTCAACGTGATGTAATCGGCGGCGCCGAATCCCAACTCCCGGGCTGTCCGGTCAATCCAGCCCGGCGGCCCCTCCAATTCCAAAAACGTCCCGATGGGCGTCTCATCCACCGTGACCACCCCCGGTTCCTCCGCCCGGCTGTACTCGGTACGGTATTTTTCGTACCGGAACATGAGTTGGTAGCCTAGCCGCGTCAGGATCGCCTCCATGGCTGCGGCGTCTGCCACCGTCAATTCCCACTCTTCGCGCTTCTTGTGTTTTCCGGGCAGCGGCGCGCCTTTGAACGTCAGCTGGTTCCGGGCGCCCACCGTCCGCAGGCGCAGAAGCTGTTTGGCCGCCCGCAACGACCGTGCCGCCGTATCATAAACGCGATTGGCTTCGAAGACCCTCCGCTTCCGCACCCGAAAGCCGGCCTCCCGCAGCATGCCCCGCGCCTTGGCGGCGTCCTCCACGCGCAGTTTGATCTCGATTTCCTGATTGCCTGTCGTCACGCATCTCCTTCCGGCCAACTGCCGCCCAGTATAATAGCGGGTGACGCGCGCCCGTAGCTCAGGCGGATAGAGCGGCTGGCTTCGAACCAGTAGGTCGGGAGTTCGAGTCTCTCCGGGCGCGCCACCTCCCGAGGGCCGCTACACTGGGAGGCTATGTTGCGATCGTTGGTTTGTCTTCTTCTGATTTGCGCCCTCGGCCCCCTGCCCGCCGACGCGAAGAAACCCAAACGCGCCAAGAACGTCATTCTGCTGCTGGCGGACGCCGGCGGCGTAGCCACCGTGCACGCCGCCAGTATCGCCGGCCACGGCGCCCCCTTGAAACTGTTCATCCAGAGCTGGCCTCACCTCGCCCTGATGGACACCTCTACGGCCAACTCCTGGGTCAGCGACTCGGCCGCCGGCATGACCGCCCTTGTGACCGGCCAGAAAACCCGCAACGGCGTCATCAGCCAGGGGGCGGACGCCGTGCCCGGCAAGCAGGATGGCACGGTCCTCAAAACCATCCTCGAATACGCCGAGGAACGCGGCCTGGCCACCGGCGTCCTGTCCGACGTCACCATCGCCGACGCCACCCCCGCCGCCTGCTACGGCCACGCCAACATCCGAAGGGAGCTGGGCAAGCTCTTCTTGCAGATTTTCGAGCCCCGCTTTGGTGACGGCGTCGATATCCTGTTCGGGCCCGGCCGGCAGCGGATCTACGAAGCGGTTGAGAAAGAGGGCCAGAACCTCGATGAAGTCGCCCGCCGTCACAACCGCCCGATCCTCCGCTCGCTCGGGGAGGTGCCGGCGGACGCCCGGCGCGCCCTGGCGGTCGTCGACGGACCCATCGACCTTGCCGAGGCCGCGCGCAAGGCCGTGCGCGCACTCTCCCGGAACCCCAAGGGATTTTTTCTGATGATCGAGTCCGATGCCCACACCAATCATCCTCGCGCCGGGTTGGACCGGCTGGTCCGCTTCGACCGACTCATCCGCGAACTGGCCGGCATGGTGAACCTTCAGGAAACGCTGCTGCTGTTCGCCGCGGACCATTCCTTCGACCTGCGCGTCGTGGGCGGCCGGCCTGAAGAGCCTCTGCTCAAGGGCTGGGACGAGTGGGAGGCCAGACAGGCCGGCCAGCGGAGCGATGCGATCCGCCTCCCGTTCGTGCGCATCGACAACACCCATACCGGCGAAGAAGTGCCCGTGATGGCGATGGGCCCGGGCGCCGAACGGGTGCGGGGCTACCTGCCCAACACCCGTATCTTTGAGATTCTGCTGGCCGCCTACGGCTGGAGCCGCTAGCCGAGCCAGGCTACTTCCCACTCCGCCGCGCCGCCAGCGCGCGCAAGTCCCGCGACGCATATTGCGCGGCATCCGGGTAACGCAGCGAGAGGTGCTCGTACATCACCTCCCGCGCGCCGCGCGACGTTTTGCCTTCAACAAACTCCAGCAGCGGTCGGTGCGAATCGATAATCATCCGCATCTTGGCGGCCTCCGGCATCGTCAACACCGCGAAGGCGAACAGCGGCGCGGTGAGGTTGGAGAGCATCTTCTCCAGGTACTCATTGCCCCCGGCGTTCCAGATCGTCCGGTGGAACTCCAGATCGAGACGCGTGGCTTCGATCGCCTTCATGCCCCGGGTCCGCTCCATGCTGGTGGCGATCTGGTCGAGTTGGCGGATCAGCGCCGGCGTCACGCGTTCCCGCGCCAGCTCCAGCGCCTCCGCTTCGAGCACCAGGCGAAGGCTGGTGATCTTCTTGAGCTCCTCGGGTTGTAAACAGACCACGAACATGCCGCGGCGGGGCCGGTTGAGCACCAGGCCCTGCTCTTCCAGTTGCTGCAGCGCTTCCCGTATCGGCGCCCGGCTGACGTGGAGTTGCCGGGCCAGCGCGCTTTCGTTCAACCGGTCGCCCGGCTTGAGTTCCCCGGACAGAATGGCGTTGGTTAGCAGTTCGCCAATGTGTTCCCGCAGAGAGACCGTCTTGAAGTTGGCGGCAAGCGTTTCCAGCGGCACAAAACGGCTCCTCCAGCAAAACGAAAAGCGCGGACCTCCCAACCCGCCGGCGGTCCGCGCCAGGACTCAGGTTAGAACGCGTACCGCAGCACGAACTGCATGATGCGCGGGGCACGCGTCGACGAAATGACCCCGAACAGCGCGGGCGCTTCCATGTTCGTGTTCGCGCCTCCCCATTGCGTGTGATTGAACGCGTTGAACAGCTCCCACCGGAATTCCAGATTATGGCCTTCGCGGATGCGCGTGTTCTTAAACAGTTGCAGGTCGAAGTTATTGATGCCGGCGCTGGTCAGGATGTTCCGGCCGGCGTTGCCGACCCGGCGGTCCGCCCCGCCCAACGCCAGCAGTTGGAACGCATTCACGTCGTAAAAACGCGCAAGCGTCCGCTCGCTCTTCGGCAGGTTCCCGTCGCCAATCCGGTCCGGGCGCGCCGAGCAGGCCGTCGCGCAAATCCCCACGCGGGCCAGGTTCATGGTCACGTTCTGCGGCAATCCGTTCTGAAGAAACGTCAGACCTCGAACGCCCCAGCCACTGATGACGCGCTCCGCCGCGCCCGACACCTCCCCGAAGAAGGCACGGCCTTTGCCGAGGGGAAATTGGTATTCATACGCCGCTGACAGGCGCTGCCGGGCATTGAAATCCGACGGCCCGCGCCCCGACCGCCGGTTGAACGGATCCGTCCATTGCGGAGCCTGGTTGAGCGTGGAAGCGTTGTCAATCGACTTGCCGAAAGTGTACGCCACCAGGTAGCTTATGCCCCGGTTCATCCGCTGCTCGAGTTTGACGCCCAGCCCATTAAAACTGGACTGGCCCCAGGTGTCGAAGTTCTGAATGCGCGCGAAGTATGGCCAGGGCAGCAGTTGCTGCACGACTCCCGGCCCGGGAGCGCGGAAATTGATATTGTTGAACACCAGCAGGTTTTGCCCCGTCGAGCCCTGATACATCGTCTCCAGTACGAAGCTGCTCCCGATCTGATGCTGCACCGAGAGGTTCCACTGGTGAACCCGGCCATACGGGAAGTTACGCGAGATGAAAGGGAAAATGGTCAGCGGCGCCGTGCGCAACGTGTTTTCCGCCGCCGTGTTGCCTTCCGGGTTATAGCCGAGGTCCGGCACCGTCGGATTCGCAGTCCAGATCGGCCGGAGCGTGTTGGGCGCAAAGTCGTTCGACGACGCCATCGACTGAATCTGCGGCGAATCGAAATAGATCCCGAAGCCGCCACGAATCACGGTCTTCGACAGCAGCGAGTAGGCAAACCCGATCCGCGGCTGGAAGTTGTTCCAGTCGGTGTCATACGGCGCCACCTGCGGCACAAAACGCACCGCGATCTCCGGGCGGATGTTGCGATAGAAAGATTCGATCGCGGGACGGTTGGTCGCCTGTTCCGACACCAGCATCGTGCTGGACGCCACGTCCCAGCCAAGGCCCGCCTTGTCCGACTGCGCCAGCGCGCCTTCCGCCTCCCAGCGCAGCCCGAGGTTCAAGGTCAGGCGCGGCGTGATCTTCCAGTCGTCCTGAATGTAAAGCCCGCCATAATTGATCTTCGAACCCCACAGCGTGGCGCGCGCCGTCTTGCTGGCCGACGAGGCGAATCCAAGCAGAAAGTCGGCCAGATTGTCGGTGGTGTAGCGGTTGGCGAACGCTGTGGAACCATTCCCGCCGGTGTAAAACATCGCCGTGCGGATCTGGCGCACGTCAAAGCCGAACTTCACGGTATGGCGGCCCCGGTTCCAGATCGTATTCTGCGTGAGCTGGTACTGGTTCATCGTGCGGTAGTTCGGCGTCACTTCACTCGGGAACAGAAAGCCTGGCACGCTCACGCTGGGCGCGGCCCAGAATAGCGGATCAACCGCGGAGAGCGTGTTGGTGATGCCCGCCGGCGTAATGAAATCCTGCCGGAAGGAGTTGAGCGTAGCCAGAACGTTCCGGTAGCGAGTGTAACCGACGTTCACCGAACTCACCAGGGTAGGCGAGAACACGTGGTTCCAGTTCAGGCTGGCGGATTGCCCCCGCAGTCTGAAATCGCGGCCGCCCGACAGCGCGGGCGCGGGCAACGTGGGGGGATTGCGCAGCTTTTCTTCGTTAAACAGGTAGCGGCCGTACAACGTGTCCTTCATCCCCGCGTTCCAATCCACGCGGCCCACCGCGTAGTCGCGGTTGATACGGCCCGAGGGCACGTCGTTGAAAATGAAGTTGCGCGCCGGGTCCCCGGGGTTGTTCGGCAAGGGCACCAGATCCAGAATCCGGCGAGAGATGGGGTCGAACCGCGTCGTCGGAACCTGCCGGTTCGGAAAGGGAGCGCGGTTATTCAGCGGGTCCACGATCGCCGTGGTGAACAGCCCGCTCCGCTCGTCGGGCGTGGGCGCCCGGCCAACGGGCGGGTTGCCGGTGGCCGCTTCGCGGAACCCTTCGTAGTTGCCGAAGAAGAACAGCTTATCGCGTTGGATCGGACCGCCCAGCGCTCCGCCAAACTGGTTCCGCTTCAACGGATTGACGCGTGAGGAAAAGAACGGCCGCGCGTCGAATTTGTCGTTCCGCACAAACTCGAACGCCGAGCCGTGATACTGGTTGGTCCCGCTCTTGGTGGCGACATTGATGATCACGCCGCCGCCTCGTCCGAACTCCGCCGGAGCCAGTCCCGTCTGCACCTTAAATTCACTGATCGCTTCGACGGACGCGCCCAGGGCGAGGCTGTTCCGCCCGCTCTCCCGGTTGTCCACCCCGTCAATCTGGTAGTTGTTCTGCTCGGGACGTTGGCCGGCGGCGGCCGGCATGGCCGTGTCCCGGTTGATCTCCGTCGACCGGAAGTCGTTGGTGGCGGGCGTCGCCATCGGCGCCAAAAACGCCAGTTGCATGAACTGCCGGGCGCTCAGCGGCATGCTGATGACCTGCTCGGTCTTGATCACTTCGCCGGCCTGCGACGATTCCGTTTCCAACAGCGGCGCGCGCGTCTCCACCGTCACCGTCTCGGCAACCGAACCGAGGTCCAGCCGGAATTCGACCGAGCGCGTTTGCAGGATCTCGATTTGTACACCGGTCTGCTGCTGAGCCTTGAATCCCTCTTTCTCGGCTTTCACCGTGTAGGTGCCCGCCGGCAGCAGCGGAAAACGGTACAGACCTTCTTCATTTGTCAGCGTTTCGCGGGTCAGGCCGGTCTGCTCATTGCGAACGGTGACCTTCACCCCAGCGATGATGGCGTCGGATGGATCGCGAACGGCGCCCACGATCGCCCCGGTCGTGTTTTGAGCGCTCAACGTGCTGACGGCCAGCGCGGCGAGCAGGACAGAACGCAGCATTCGGCTTTTCATGCGCACAAAGACCTCCAATCCGGATGACCGCATCGTACACCAACTGTCGACAGATTGCAAATTCTTCCTTCGCCGCCTCCCGGTTCCTCCGCTGCGCCGCATGCCCGCCGCGAACCGCGCGACCCCCGCGACCCCCGCGGCGGGGCAGGAGAGGGTAGGCTCCGCCCCCACGCGATGTTATGGTGGGTTTGGACTAGTCCATGCGCCTCTCCCGGCGGCTCAGTTTCAAGCTCATCGTCTCGCTCACCATCATTGTCTTAATCGTCCGCGGGCTATACAGCGCGTACGCCATCCGCACCGAACGGAACCGGCTGCTCGACACCATGATTGTGGGCGCCGACCAGCTTTCGCGCAGCATCACCGGCGCCACCTGGCGGGCGATGCTGGACGACCACCGGGCCAACGTCTACGAAATCATGCAGGGGATTGCGGAAAAGCAGGGCATCGACCGCATCACCATGTACAACCGGGAAGGCGAAGTGATGCACACGACCCGGCCGATGAGCGGACCCATGCGGGTCGACCGCCAATCGGAGGTCTGCCGCAGTTGTCACCTCACCGCTCACCCCCTCCACAGCCTCGACGTGCATGCGCGGGTGCGGTATGCCGTCAGTCCGGAGGGAAAACGCACGCTCCACATGGTGACCCCCATCCCCAACGAACCGGCCTGCAGCCAGGCGCCGTGCCATGCACACCCGGAGCCGATCAAAGTGCTGGGCGTGTTGGACGTCGCGCTCTCGGTAGAGCCGATCGAGCATGAGTCGCGCCTCTACGCGTTGCAGGTAGCTGCCTTGACCGCGATTGAGGTGCTGGTCATCGCGGGCTTCATCGTCGTCTTCGTCCGGCGTTTTGTCAGCCGTCCCATTCAGGAGTTGATCGAGGGTACGCGCGCCTTGGGCCAGATGCAATTGGACCATCCGGTCACTATTCCGCACTCCAGCCAGGAACTCGACGAGCTGGCTGCTTCTTTCAACACCATGCGCGAGCGGCTGAAAGCCGCCGTGGAGCAGATCAATCAATTCACCCAGGACCTCGAGGCCCAGGTTGCGCGGCGGACCGAGCAACTGAAGGCGGCGCACCAGAAACTGCTGCAGGCGGACCGCTTGGCTTCGCTGGGACAGCTTTCCGCCAGCGTGGCGCACGAGATCAATAACCCCATCGCCGCCGTGCTGAATCTGAGCATGCTGCTCCAGCGCATCCTGAAAGACGACGGCATTCCGCGGGGGCGGGAAGCGGAGTTTCGCAAGTATCTCGGCCAGATCGTCAGCGAGACCGCCCGGGTCGGCCGGATCGTGTCCGATCTGCTGGCCTTTTCCCGGCGCTCCAAGCCCCAGCGGGCGTCGGCGGACATCAACAAGCTGATCCAGAACACGGTGTCGTTGGTGGACCACAAGCTGAAGCTCTCCAACGCGAAAGTGGACTTGGAGCTAAAGCCGGATTTGCCTGCCGTCTTCTGCGATGCTTCCCAGATCCAGCAGGTGGTTTTGAACCTGGTGCTCAACGCAGCCGAAGCGCTCCACGGCCGCGAGAACGGACGCGTGGTGGTGCGTACGCGGGTGGCCGCCGATGGAGAAGCCGTGGAACTCGAGGTGGAAGACAATGGCGAAGGAATCGCTCCGGAAAACCTCGGGAAGATCTTCGATCCGTTCTTCACAACCAAGCCGGAGGGCAAAGGCGTCGGCCTCGGCCTGGCGGTTCTTTATGGCATTGTGAAGGACCATGACGGCGAAGTGGACGTCAGCAGCACGGTGGGGAAGGGCACGCGCTTCCTGGTGACGCTGCCCCGGACGCCCACCGAAACACAAGCGGCGCATGCCAATGATCGGGCGGGGGTTGAACAGCGTCCGTGAGCCGGTTGTACGTGGCCGCGGTGGGCGACGTCTCCCAAGCGAATCTCGCCCTCGCCCTGGAGTGCGTGGAACAGGAGTTCCAGCTTCCGGTCGTTGGCCTGCCCGCCATCGCCGAACCTCCCGGCGCCTTCGACGAACGCCGCGCCCAGTACCGCGCCGTCGATTTCCTGCTGGCGGTGGTGAGGTCCTCGCCCGGCGACGGCAAGGTCGTGGCGCTCACCGAGCGCGACATCTTCATCCCCATGCTGACCTTTCTCTTCGGCCAGGCGCAGTTGGGTGGTGTGGCGGCGTTGGTTTCCGCGGCTCGTCTCCGGCAGGAGTTCTATGGTTTGCCTGCCGACGCCGCCGTGTTCCGGCGCCGCCTCCGGACGGAAGTGCTGCACGAGGGGGGCCACGCGTTCGGGCTGATTCATTGCCCGGACCGGAGTTGCGCCATGAGCCTGGCGACCAGCATTCAGCAACTGGACCTCAAACAGGACGCCTTCTGCGCCGGCTGCCGGCGGGCGCTGGCCGAGCGCATCCGTGAATTTCGAGGAAACGAGATATGAAGACTCTGTGGAACATCTTGGTGGTGGACGACGAAGAGGCGATGTGCGAGTCGATGGCCGCCTGGCTGCGCGAGGACGGTTACAAAGTCGACACGGCGTTCTCCGGCAGACAGGCGGTGGAACTGGCCCGCGAAAAGTCCTACGCCATCTGCTTCATGGACCTGAAGATGCCCGGCGGCATGGACGGCATTGAAACCATGATGGAATTGCGCCGCCTCAACCCGGACACGGCCGTGATCATCATCACCGCCTATGCCACCGTCGACACCGCCATCGCCGCCATGAAGGAAGGCGCGCAGGAATATATGGTGAAGCCGTGCAACCCGGAGGAAATCTCGCTGCTGGTCGAGCGCATCATTAAGGTGAAGCGTCTGCAACGGGAGAATGAACTGCTCCGCAAGCGGCTGCTTCGGCAGTATGAGTTCCGCGACATCATCACCAAGAATGCCCGGATGCAGGATATTCTCGCCCTGACCAAAGAGATCGCCAGCCTGCGCAGCACGGTGCTGATCCGGGGGGAAAGCGGCACGGGCAAGGAACTGATCGCCCGCGCCATCCACTTCTCCGGCGACCGTGCCTCCCGGCCCTTCGTGAGCGTCTCCTGCGCCGCCCTGGCGGAAACACTGCTGGAGAGCGAACTGTTCGGCTACGAAAAAGGCGCGTTCACCGGCGCCGCCGCGCAGACCAAGGGCAAATTCGAATTAGCCAATGGCGGCACGCTGTTCCTCGACGAAATCGGCGACATCTCCCCAAAGCTGCAAGGCGACCTGCTCCGGGTCCTCCAGGAACGGCGTTTCTACCGGGTGGGCGGCTCCGAAGAGGTGCCGGTCGACGTGCGCGTGGTCGCCGCCACCCACCGCGACCTGCGCGAAGCCGTCCGCCAGGGCCACTTCCGGGAGGACCTCTATTATCGCCTCAACGTCATCGAGATCTTTCTTCCGCCCCTGCGGGAACGCCGCGAGGATATTCCCCTGCTCACCGAGCATCTCATCGAGCGCATCGGCAACGAAGTCGGTAAGGACATCACCGGCGTCACCGACGGCGCCATGCGCATCCTGATGGATCACCATTGGCCGGGCAACGTGCGGGAATTGGAGAACGCAATCGAACGGGCCATCGTCACCTGCCGCGGCAGCATCCTCACCGAAGACGACTTCGCGTTCCTGGCCGAAAGCGTGCGCGCCCGCTCCCAGTGGGTCCTGCCGCCGAACATGACGCTCCAGGAATTGGAGAAACAGGCGATCGTGGCTACGCTGGACCGTACCCAGGGCAATATCAAGGAAGCAGCCGCGGTCCTGGGCATCGACCGCTCCACGCTCTACGAAAAGATCAAGAAGTACGAAATCCCGCGCTGAGGCGCGCGGGGCAACCACCGCCGGCGAGGCCCAAACCTCCGAGATGAGTGGCGCCGCTCCCCGACCGCCGTCGGACGGCTTAAGCCCTCGACGGATCGCGCGTCACGCGAATCCCCCGATGCCGCTCCGCCGACCACCGGGCGATGCCGTGTTCGCCCAGGTCCACCTCGCCGGACATGCGATTGCCTTCGATCTTTCCCTGGAAGGCGTACTCGAGGCGGTTGCCTTCATAAGCCAGCGTGCTGGTGAAGCGCACCTGGTCGCCGCTGACCTGGCCTTTCAAATCGCCGCGGGTCAGGCGGGCGATGTGCGTACCCGCCAACTGCGATTCGTTCGTCTCGAAAACGAGCAGGTGTCTGGCCTTGCCCACCACGAACTCGAGTTCCACGTCCCAGCGCCCCGCCAGATTCGCGGCCGGTGGCGCGATCTTCGGCGGCTGGTAAGGGCGGCCCTTGGCCGCTTCCAACACCTCGCGCACGCGCTGCGCAACGATCTTGTATTCTTCCGGCTTCAGCGCGACCGGGCGGATCACAAACGAAAAACCCTCCCCCGCGGCGTGCGACATGATCCGGGGCTCTCCGCCCAGCAGTTGCGCGCCGACCTCGCCGGCGGTGATGCCCACCTGTTGGGGGTCCCATTCCACCTGGAGGGTCGGAAAGGTGCTTCCCCGGCGGGGCGGATTCACGCGGGTCCGCACGCCGGGCACCCGGGTAACCTCTCGGGTGATGTGCGCATACCACGATTCCCATTCGCGGTACTCGGCCTCGAGGTTGCGCTTGGTGACCCACACTTCCACGGCTTTCACCATGCCGACAATTTCCTCTTTGCTCACTTTCAATGCCCGGCCGAAGGAATGGTGCGGAGCGCTATTGAGGAAAGCGGCGCGGATCAGGTCCTTCCGCCCCAGCAGCAGTCCCGCGGTTTGGGGTCCCCGGATGATCTTGCCGCCGCTGTAGGCGACCAGCGCGGCGCCCCGCTTCAGATAGGGATCCGGAATCACCAGCGGATCGGCTGCGGCGTCGACCAGGATGGGGATTCCCGTCTTCCGGCTGATCTCCGCCAGGTGTTCGAGCGTCACCGGAGGTTTCTCCCAACGGTCCCCCAGCATCGACATCATCGCCGTGCGCCGGCTCACAGCCTGCGCAAGTTGATCGGGCGTGTCGACGTTGACGATGCGCACGCCCAGGGTGCGAATCGCGTGGTCGTACTGGTTGCGCGACCACGTGGGCATGACGACTTCGTCCTTGAGGCCGGTGAGATCGGGCAGTTGTTGCATGGCCTCGGGGTCGGCCCCGGCGAGACAGGCGGCCGTCGCATGCGTCAGCGCCGCCGCCGCACCGGAGGTCACCATCGCGCCTTCGCATTGCAACAACTGGCAGAGGCGCTCCCCGGCCTTCTCCATAAGTTCGTCCAGGTTGACGTGAAAACGCGACGCCGCTTCCACCGCCTCGATCACTTCGTCGAGCTGGCGGGAACCGCCGTTGATGGTCAGCGTGGCCGTCGTGTTGATGAACGGCTTCACGCCAAGCGCGGTGTACACCGACGGGTTCTCTGCCGGGGCCTTGGCGGCGCCTGCCGCCGGCGCGCCTAGCGCGCCCGCCGCGCCGGCCATCGCGCCCACGCGGAAAAGGTCCCGCCGGTTCCAGCCATTGGTGCGTTTCTTCATAGCCTTTTCGATTATCTCCCAGCGCCTTGATTTCGGCCATTGTACTCCGAACTCGAGACGGAGCGCGGCGGGGCTTGGCGTCGCGCCTTTTGCATCAGGTAGCATCAAAAGCGATGAACCGAAGGCTCTTTCTCGCCAGCGCGGCCGCGGCCTCTGCCGCCGGGAAGGACCAACCGGTGCGCTTGGGCGTAATCGGCGTGGGCCACCGCGGCACTTCCCTGCTCCGCGTCTGCCTGACGATTCCCGGCGTCGCCGTGACCGCCGTCAACGACCTGGAAGAGACGAAGGTCGCTCGCGCCGTCGACTACGTGCAAGGGGCCGGGCAGGCCAAACCGGCGATCTTCGCGGGAGACGCCCGCGCCTACCTCCGCCTGCTGGATCGTAACGACGTGGACGCTGTGCTGATCGGGACCCCGGAACCGCTCCATGCGCCCATGGCGGTGGACGCGCTGCTGGCCGGCAAGCACGTCCTGAGCGAAGTGGCGGCCGCCACCACCCTCGCCGACTGTTGGCGGCTGGTCCGCACCGTCGAACAAACCCGCCGCGTGTACATGATGGCCGAAAACTGCTGCTACTACCGCACCAATCTCCTGGTCGGCAACCTGGTGCGGGCCGGTTTGTTCGGCGAACTCACTTACGGTGAGTGCGGTTACGTGCACGAGGTGCGCCGGTTGTTTTTCACGCCCGACGGCAAGCTGACCTGGCGCGGCGAGTTGTCCTCCTGGCGCGCCAACTGGTATCCCACCCACGCCCTCGGCCCCGTCGCGCAGTGGATGGGAATTCATCGCGGCGACCGGTTGGATGCGATCGTCTCCATGGCCACCTCCAGCGCCAGCATGGACGCCTATGTGGCCCGTCAGTTCCCCCCGGACTCGCCCGCCCGCGGGCGGCGGTTCGGGGGCGATTCGATTACCAGCCTGATCCGGACGGCCAAACAGAGGGTGATCGAAATCCGCTTCGACGTGTCCTCACCCCGCCCCCACCCCAGCACGACGTATTTCACTCTTCAAGGCACGGCTGGTTCCTACCGTGACGCCGAGGGGGAGCAGCGCATCTGGATCGAGCAGCGTTCGCCCCGCTACGCCTGGGAACCCTTGACTCCCTACGCCGCCGAGTTCGACCACGAACTGTGGCGTCGTCATGCAGCGGAGGCCGGCAAGACCGGTCACGGCGGCAGCGACTACCTCATGCTGCGGGATTTCTTTGAAGCCGTGCGCTCGGGCCGGCCTTCGCCCGTGGATGTCTATGACGCGGCGGCGTGGAGCGCCGTCATCCCCCTGAGCGAGGCTTCCGTGCAGGCTGGCGGCGCACCGCAAGCCTTTCCGGATTTCACCTCCGGCAAATGGCGCGGCTGACCCTTATTTGGCCGGCTTGGCCCCTTTGGGAACGCTCTGCGGAATCTCGTACACGTAAATCTTGTGCGCAATCTTTTGGATTTCCACCACCTCGGTGCGCACCGGTTCCCAGCCCCGCACGGGATATTCGTAAGAGACGACGCGCGCGCCCGGCTTCAACCATTTCTCGAAGTTCGGACGCAGCAGGTCATTGGAACGCGTGAGCAGGTACATCGTCACCACGTCGGCTTTGCTGAGGTCCGTTTTCAGGGCGTTGCCATGCACGATCTGCACCGACTCGGTCAAGCCTAGCGCCTGCACCTTGCGGCTGGTGGAGCGCACCAGGAAATCCTTGATCTCGACGCCCACCGCTTTGGCCTTAAACTTCTGGGCCGCGGTGATGACCACGCGCCCGTCGCCGCAACCGAGATCGTACACGGTTTCGCCGGGCCGCAGGTGCGCTGCTTCCAGCATGCGTTCCACCACTTCCTGCGGAGTAGGCACGTAAGGCGCCAGGCTGTCGCTTTCCAACAAGGGCTGCTGCGCCCACGCGCTGAGCGCAATCCACGCGGACAAAGGAACGATGACCGCTTTCATGGCGATTCGCCTTAACGAGATGCCGATTCGCTAACCCTCTCCTTTAATCTTACTATGCGGTTCATGATTTGGGTCCAGGCGAACCACAGGTCCCGCGGACGGCTGATGGTGAATTCCTGCCCCTTGAAGAACCGCACCGTGTTGCCGATGGCGTCCCGCCAGGGATTCGTCTGCGGGTTGAAGTTATAGTTCATGTAGAACACTGGAAAGTCCGGTTTCCCCATCTGCCGCAGCGCCTCCTCCGGCACCGGCTGATCCAGCATCACCTTCGGTCCCGCGAAGATGATCGCGTCGGTGCGCTCCGAGCTTTGCAATTCCTTCGTGATCAGATCGGTGAGGAAGGCAGTCTCCGAATTTTTCTCCCCCAGCTTGCTCACGTCGACCACGCCGAGTTTGACGTTCTCCACGGCGTCTCCCAGGGTCGGGAAGTCGATGTAGGGCGCCTCGTCCTGCCGGTAGAGCACGCGTTGTTCTTGCATGTTGAACGCGACCAGCGAGAAAGCGCCGATCCGGGGTTCCCGCGCGATGTTCCGGAGGATCGAAATCAAGGCGTTGGTGTCGGTGGGCTGCAACGTAGCTGCCTGGGCGTTCTGCGGCGCAAAGTTGATCAGCACCTTGACCTTGAGCGGGTCGCTGGCGGTGCGGTCCACAGGGGGCTCTTCCTTGAACGGTTCCTTGTCGGCAGCCTCGGCGGTGTGGGGCGCGATGTTCATGGCCAAATCCCGGTCCTTGGCCGGCAGCGTCGCCTCGGTTTCCCAATAATGCGAACACACGCGCTCGGACCGGTCCCGCACCAGCAGGTCCACCTGATACTTGCCTTCCCCAAGGTCGAAGGACCCTTGCAGTAAGGCGCTCCCCTTGGCGTCATCATCGATGGCCGGAACCCGCACCTTCTGGGAAAAATACACCGGAACTCCGCCGTCCGCCGCGGGCGTGACCCGGAAGATGATGGTGAGCAGGTCGTCCACGCCGGCCAGTTCCCGCAGCGGAATGCTGATGTCGTAACCGGCATGAAACCGCAGATCGAAACCCAAGAAAGGCTTCGTCGGCGTGACCGTGCAGGGCAGGTCCTTGCGGGGCTCCCGTGCTTCCAACACCGCCGAATCGGTGCCGAAGATCCGGACGAACCCCCCCGCGCCTGCGGTCGGCATCAGGGATTGGCCCAATCCGGTGACCGGAAGAAGAGAGGCGACAACCACGATCCAACGTCGCTGAAACAAACTGCTATGAATCAACACAAACCCAAACTCCCAAGTGGTCCGGCGGTCCCTCCGCCGCCCGAAGGTGGCGAAGGTGCTTTATCTTATGCCGAACAGCGACGTTTCCGCAAGCGCCGCTCGCCGCTGCCCGGACTTCCGGGTCCAGCAGACCACCTGCTTCGGGTGTACCACAGTCGTCGCGGCGGTGAAAGCGTCCCGCGAGGCGGATTCGAACGCCAACGGCCCGGGCGTAAAAACGTGGCGGGTGGAAGATGGCCGTTTCCAGAGGATGGTGCGCCCGGAGTGATTCGAACACCCGACCTTCTGGTTCGTAGCCAGACGCTCTATCCAACTGAGCTACGGGCGCAACACTTGTAGTGTACCGGGGCGAAGACTCGCTTGGCAAGGTCCGGATGCCCGCCTGACCCGGACGAAACGCGAACTAATACCCCCGCTCCTTGTCCACCACGTTCATCAACGGCAATCCGCTCGTATACCGGCGGACGTTTTCGGCGATGAGCGCAATCAAACGCTCCTGGCGATCCGGACTCCAGCCGGAAGTGTGGGCCGAGAGAATCACGTTGTCGCAGTCGAAGATCGGATGGCCGGGCGGCACGGGCTCCTTCGGGAACACATCCAATCCCGCCCCGGCGATCCAGCCCTCGCGCAGAGCCTTCACCAGCCCCTGGTCGTCAAACAGATCGCCCCGGGACATGGCCAGAAAATATGCCGTCCGCTTCATCTGGCGGAAGACTTGCTCATCGAACATGCCGCGTGTGAGCGGCGTCGAGGGCGCGGCCGCCACCAGCACGTCCACCTGCGGGACCATCCGCGGAAAGAAACCTGGGTCGTGCAATTCCGCCACGTACTCCGGCTTGGGCAGCGGCTTGGCGTCCGTCGCGAGGATCCGCATGTCGAAGCCGAAATAGGCCCGGCGGGCGATGGCGCTGCCGATGCCGCCCAGACCGACGATGCCCATCGTCTTGCCGGCGAGTTCGACGTGGTGATCCGACTTGGGCGTACCCACCGGGTGGTTGGTTTTCTTCAGGTAGAACTGCGGCAGGTAGTGCTTCACCAGGCCGCGCGTCAGCGCCAGCAACAGGCCCATGGCCGTTTCGGAGATGCCCGGCGCGAAGGTCCGCGCGCAGTTCGTGACGACGACCGGGCTCTGCCGGATGCGCGGATCAAGTCCTTCGACGCCAGCGCCGCCCGCCTGGAGCCACTTCAGCTTGGGCGCAAAGTCGAGGTCGGCGCCACTCAATCCACCGTAGACCGCCTCGGCGTCCCGCAGCTTTTCGCGGAACTCGGCGGGCGACTTGCAGATCTCGATCCGCACCGGCACGGCCCCGGCCGCCTGGATCCGCGCGACCTCGTGCGGCTCGAAAGCGTATTGAGTCACCATGGTGAGCGGCTCGCCGGCGCGCGGCGCGACCACCTGGGCGAATGGGGAGACCGCCTGTGGTTGGCGCGTTCCCGCCGCTGTCTGCGCGGCGGCTACGGGCGCGGCCGCCGCGGCGGCCGCCCGCATCAGCGAACGACGGGAAACGGAGTTGTTCGGCATGGGTTCTGTTTTACCACGCACCCCGCCGCGAACCCCGTCAACCGCGCCGCCGGGCCCTCTCACGTCCTCCTCCACCGCCTGGGATCCGAGGAAAATGGCTAAGTCCTCGATCCTTTCCGTCCAGTCGCCAAAGGTCGCGCGCCATGGCACACCGTAGCGATCCGGAAACACCTACCGCAGAACCTCGGGCGCAAGCCCCGTTTCCTCCGGCTAACTCGGCAGCCAGCGTTCCGGCAGTTTCTTCATGGCGCCGAAGTCAAAGCGGACATCCTCGATGCGCGCCCCGACGACCTCGATCCGCTTCAGGTCGCGGGTGCCCAAGCCATAGAACTCCTCAGCAAGGCGCATGGTGTTGTCGCAATCCTCAAAAGGCATCGTGCCCCGGTCGGCCATCGGATCGTAGCCCATGGTCGCCGTCGCGACCGCGTCGGTGGCGACGCAGTTCGTGCCTACCACCAGGATGCCGGGTTTAACGAAATGCAGCGCCGGGCGATTCCACGGCCCCTCCGCGCCTGCCATCGTGTAAATGCCGTCGATGATATTCAAGTGCAAGGGACGCGCCGCCACCAGGTCCGCCACCACGCGCGGCACCCGGTAACCACCCTGCCGCGGCGACGTCGGGTCAATCTCTGAAGGAGAGGACTTCGAGGGCTGCCGGTGCCCTGAGTGGAACATCCCTCTTCCCCCGCGCGGCAGCATGCTGGGCTCGTTCTCGCCCGCTCCTTCGCCGTAGATCGTGCACGGCGTGCTGCCGAAGCAGTTCTTCATCGACAGCGTCACGCCCGTGGTCGCATGGTCCTTCAGTTTGGCGATCGAGACGAACACATCGCAGTCTTCGTACGAGTGGTTCAGATCGTACGCGGGATACATCAGCCCGCCCTTCGGGACCGGAAACCGGGAATACTTCTTGCCGCGGCCGAGGTAGTTGGTGTTCTCGAACTCGACGCGCGGCGCGGCGTTGAGGATTTCGCGCGGATCCCAGCCGCCTTGCAGAATGTACTCTTCCACCGGGTCGGCGGTGGACCAGGGGCTCTCCAGCAGGCGGATGCGGTGGGCGCCCGCCCGTCCCATCAGGTGCACGGTCGCGGTGATGACGGCGTGGTGCGTCCAGTGCGTGTCCTCCAGCCGGTGATGGCCTAACCGGTAGGACGGGCTGCCCGTCAGGTTGATCTTGATCGCGACTGTCTTGCCCTTGACGATGCGCCCGAGCCCGCCAATCTGGTCGAACATGCGATCGAGCGTCGGCGTCAGCACCTGCGGATCGTAAGTGGCGCACTTGGCGACGGAGACCGGGGCGGTCGGCGCTTGGGACGCCGCCGGTGCGGCGCGCGCCAGCCAGGCGCCTGCCGCGGCGGCCAGAACCTGCCGGCGAGTGCAGTACGGGCTTCTCATACCGTTATTCTACGAGTCTGGGGCGCCGTGGGAAAGCGCGCCCCGCCGCCGGAGCCGTGCGCGCAGCGCCGCCGTTTCCCGCCGGTGGCACTTCAGACACAACGTCCGCAGGTTTGACAGGTCGCACTCCCCGCCCCCTTCGGCCACCGGCACGATGTGGTCGGCGTCCCAAAGGCTGGCCCGCCGTGGGGAAGCGCCCCACTCCTCGAGGACCAGCCGCCGCTGGTCAAAGCGCAGGCGGCGAATCCGGCGGTACTCGGCCACCGTGTCGATGCCGCAGCAGGCGCACACGCCGCGGTCGCGTTGCCGCAGGCACTCCCGCACGTACGCCGGGTCGGTCCGCAGGCGCCACTCGTGAACGCAGTAGTCGGAACAGAACGTGCGCCGCGGCGGCGCGGTCTCGAGACCGCACCAGCGGCAAAGCGGCCGGCCCCCCGGACCGCGCTCCAGACCGGCCGGCGCCGCGCACCCGCCTTTCATGGCGCGGCGCGTCGACCGGTCCCAGGGCGCCAGGCTCACGCCAACATTCTAGCTCTGAAATGTTTTACTTGCCCGCATGGCGTTCACCGGGCCAGGGTGAGCGAAATCTGCTTCACGTCCCCGGCCTGCAACCTGAGGGAATACTCCGTACGCGCGCCGTCCTTTTCGAGAGTCAGCCGGTGCTCGCCCGGTGGCAGCGTCAGGGTGGCGGGCGTGCGCTGGGGCCAGGGCTTGCCGTTCACCGTCAGCGCCGCTCCCGCGGGACTGGACTGCACGAACACCGTGGCTTGGCCATTGCGCGCCGTCCCGGCCGCGCCGGGAGGAGCGGCCGCGCCCCCGGAAGGGGTGAGGGTAATCAGCAGCTCAACCGGCTCGTCGGCGACGTAGAAGGTCCGCCGCGCCTCCTGGTAACCCGGCAGGGCCGCGGTGACGAAATGGTTGCCGCGATCCGCCTTGAAGGAGCACGGAGCGCGGCAGGCGGTTCCTGCCAGGTTATCCATCACCACTCGCGCCCCCGGCGGGTCCGTGCGCACCCGGACATCCCGCCAGACCACGACCGGTTCAGGCGCGGGAGCAGGAGCAGGAGTCTTCACCGGTTCCGGCTTGGTCGGGGCTCGCCGTGGCTGCGGAACCGGCTTCGCGGACGCGCCTGGTTTGGCGGGCGCCGGCGGAGTGGCCGGTGGCTCCTGCGGGGAGGCCGCCGCGGGCTCCTGTGCGGGTTCAGCGGCGGGCGGGGTGTCGGTTTCACTCGCGGCGGGCGCTTCTTCAACGGTAGCCGGCTCTTCGGGCGCGGCCACTGGCGCCGGCGTCTCGCTGCTCACCCTCTCCACCGGGCTGGCGATCGGCAATTTCGGCTCCGGCCCGAACGGAAGCCAGTCACCCTGCCACGCCCAGTAGCCTCCCCCGGCGACCGCAGCCAGCGTCAGGAAAACCAGCACGGGCACGCGGCGGCTCGGTTCCTCGGCGGCTTGACTCTTCGGCGGCGGAGGCGGCAACACGATGGGCGGCTCGGGTGGCGCGTCGGCGCGCGTGGCGACAGCCGCCGGCAGCGCCGTCGCGGGCGTCGGCCCCGTGTCGCTCTGGGTAGGCAGCGCAAAACTTCCGCCCCGCGGCAACCCCTTCCAGTCTGGCGTGGCCTGGCACGCCTGTTCGAGCGCATCCACGAATGCGCCGCAATTGGCGTAGCGGTCTCCCGGCGCTTTCGCCAGCCCGCGCCGGAGCACCGCATCGATTCCCGCGCCCAGACTCGGGTTCAAGCGCTGCGGCGGCGCCGGCTCTTCACAAACGATCTTGTACACGAGCGTCGGCAGTTGATCAGCGACAAAGGGCCGCTCGCCGGTCGTCAACTCGTACGCGATCACCGCCAGCGAATACTGATCCGCCTTCCCGTCCACCGGCTTCCCCTGCACCTGCTCCGGCGCCATGTAATTGGGGGTGCCCATGATCAGGCCGGACACCGTCATCCGTTCCAGATCGGCGATCTTGGCGATTCCGAAATCGGTGATCTTCGCCTGCCCGGCGTGGGTCACCATGATGTTGGCGGGCTTGATATCCCGATGAATGATCCCCTGCTGGTGCGCGTAGTCGAGACCCTCGGCCGTCTGGCGCAGCAAACGCAGCAGGTCCGGACCGGCGAGCGTCTCCCCTGCCGCCAGCAGCGCCTCCAGCGAGCGGCCCCGCACCAGTTCCATGGCGATGTAGGCTTGCCCGTCCTCCTCGTTGATGTCGTACACCGTAACGATGGAAGGGTGGTTAAGAATCCCCGCCGACCGCGCTTCCCGAAACAGTCGTTCCCGCTGGCGGGCGCGCAACCCCGGATCCGCCGCGTCGGCCATCCGGATCGTCTTGACCGCGATCTCCCGGCCGATGTTGGGATCGAGGCATCGATACACGACACCCATCGCACCCTGGCCCAACTCCGCGAGGACTTCGTAGCGTCCAATCCGCTTCATGCCGATGCTGGCGACTCTTGAACCTCATCATAGCGTGAAAGGCGAAAATCCCTCCCGTATGCGGCGCTGGCCCGCAAAAATTCAACCCGGGGCGCTGAGGAATGCTGCGCTGTCGCGGCCGCCGAGCGCCGCGGCTTGGTAGAATCAGGACTGTTCGCTTCACCATGCGGCGGGCGCGAAACTCAGATCTCGAGCGCGGCGCGTGGCGGCGTCCGGCGACGCTTGCCCTCTGCCTAGGAACCCTGCTCGCCGTCGCGGCATGCCGCCCCGCCACCCCCCCGCCGCGGCAGTCCGCTGCGTCCGAGTATGTCGATGGCAGACTCTGTGCGGGATGCCACGCGGCGCAGGCCGTCACCTACCGGCGAACCGGCATGGGACGCTCGTTTGCCCGCGCCTCGCCCGCCAACCTTACCGAAGCCCCGGATCAGTTGGGCGCTTTCCATCATGCCCGCTCCGACCGGACGTACCGCTTTTTCCGGCGCGGCGACCAGTTCTTCCTGCGCCGTCACCAAACAGGTATCGACGGAGCGGAAACCAATGTCGTCGAAGTGGAAATTCATTACGTGGCAGGCTCCGGTAATCACTCCCGCACGTATCTGCACCGCACCGCGGAAAATCGTCTGGTGGAACTGCCGGTCAGTTGGTATGCCGCCGGCGGCGGTTATCTGGCGATGAGTCCGGGATACGACCGCCCCGACCACTACGATTTCCGCCGCAAGATCAGTTACGACTGTTTCTTCTGTCATAACGGCTATCCGCAACTGCCTCCCGGCGCTGACCGGGCAGGAGCCGACCCGGTATTCCCGGACAGGCTGCCCGAAGGGATCGACTGCCAGCGCTGCCACGGTCCGGGACGGGCGCACCTCGAGGCGGCGCAGCAAAAACAGGATCCCGCCGAGATTCGCAAACGGATTCTGCATCCGGGCCGCCTTCCCGCCAAGCGTCAGATGGAAGTCTGCCTGCAATGCCACCTGGAGACCACGACCTTCCCACTGCCGAATGCGCTGCACCGCTACGGGCGGGGGACGTTCTCCTACCGCCCGGATGAACCGCTGGCCGCCTACCTGCTGCATTTTGATCACGCTCCTGGCAGCGGCCGCGAGGACAAATTCGAGATCGCCGGCGCCGCCTACCGGTTCCGGCAGTCGGCGTGCTTCCTGAACAGCGGCGACAAACTCACGTGCGCCACCTGCCATAATCCTCACGAGGCGCCGCGCGGGGAAAACGCCGTGGCGCACTACGCGGCGATTTGCCGCCAGTGCCACGCGGAGCGGACCGCGGCGCGAACCGCCGCCGGCCGGCATCCCCAAGGCGCGGATTGCGCCGGATGCCACATGCCGAAGCGTCGCACCGAGGATGTGGTCCACGTGGCGATGACCGATCATCGGATGGTCCGGAAACCGGGCCGCCGTCTGCTCGACCCGCGTGAGGAGCGGCATGAGACCCCTGGAGTCTCCTACCGTGGCGAAGTCATGTTGTACTACCCGGAGACCGTGACTCCGGAGGCGGACCGCGATTTGTACCTCGCCGTCGCGCAGGTGATTCAGAAAAGCAACCTGGCCGCCGGCATCCCGCGCCTGGCGGCCGCGATTGAGCGCCATCAGCCGCAACGGCCGGAATTCTACTTCGACCTGGCGGAAGCGTACCTGGCCGCGGGGGAGAGAACCAAGGCGTTCGCCATGTACGAAGCCGCCCTGGAGCGCGACGCGCGGTTCCTGCCGGCGCTGCGCGGCCTGGGCTCGGCTCAGCTCGAAGCGGGCGACCTGCCCCGGGCCACGGCGACCCTCGAAAAGGCCCGTGCGCTTGACGCGGGCGACGCTCCCACGTTGCACGAACTCGGCCGGGCTTACTATCAGTCCGGCCGCCGCGCGGAGGCCATTGCGGCTCTGCGGGAAGCCATCCGGCGCGACCCGGATTTGCCGGAAATCCACGACTCGCTCGGCAACATGCTGCTCGAGAGCGGCGACCGCGCGGCCGCCGAACAAGCTCTCCGGGAAGCCATCCGGCTCCAGCCTGATTTTGCCGCGGCGCATGCCAACCTGGGCAACGCCCTCGCGGCGCGAGGCAACCTGCGCGAGGCCGAATTCCACTTCCGGAAGGCGGTGGTCCTGGCTCCGGAAAACGCTGCCGCCCGTTACGGCTACGGCGCCGTGCTGGCCGCGCGAGGGGCCTTCGCGGACGCCGAACGCCAACTCGAGCAGACTGTGAAACGCAATCCCCGCCTGGCCGAAGCCCACGAAATGCTGGGCAGCCTGTACGCGCGGCGGCAGGATTGGCAGCGGGCCGCCGAGCGCTACCGCGCCGCCGTCGACCTCCAGCCCCGCTTCGGCCGCGCCCACCTCGGGCTGGGCATGGTCCTGGCCGCCGCGGGCGACCTCCCCGGCGCGCGGCGTCACTTGAGTCTGGCGGCCGCCGATCAGAACCCGGGGGTTCGGCGCGAGGCGGCCGAGGTCCTGCAATCGCTTCCGGCGCGGCCATGACGCTTTGCCCCGCGCCTTGCGGGCGCGCGCCGGCGTGCGCTCGCACAACAAAGCGAACAAGTCGCGGCGTGCCTGGCGAACACCGGGCAGCGCCCGGTACCTTTTCTCCGTTTCACGCGTGAGCGGGGCGGACCGGCGCATGCGTCCAATAACGACCATGCCGGCAGGCGAACGCAAGGCAAAAATCCGGATCAGCGCAACGAACGCACGCCGGTGACGGCGCCCACGTATACGTGCGGCTTCGACCCGTTGGCGCTCAGGCGTGGGTGCAGAACGTGGTCTACAATCTGGCAGAGCAGATCGCCTCGATCCCGCGCGGCTTCGACCCTCAGCCCGATCCGCCGAAGTGCGCCGCGACCCTCGCCTTCGCGGACTTCCACGGGAACCCCGTCGGCCCCACCAAGACGATCAACCTCGCGGCCGGAAGCTTCGCGGTGGTCGATCTCGACCCGGGCCTGCTGCCGGCCTCGGGCGATCCGCACGAAAGGCGCTATGGGCAGCCCAGGCTGTCGCTTCCCGCGGTCGGCGGCGACCCATGCGGTTGCTCCGTCAGCGTGCAGGTGTGCGACCGGGTCACAGGGTGGACGACCTCGATCTTCCACGCGCAGGAGAACGTGGTGACCGACAGGGTCTTCGCAGTTTCCTCTCCCGCCGCGACCTACTTGAGCACCATCTTGTCGAGACCTTCGCCGGCGGGAGCGAGGGGCGTGTCGCCGGGCTTGAATCCGTTCACTTCCAGAATGTAAGCGACCAGGTCGGCATACGTATCGGCCGGCAAGGAGCCGGGGGCGGCGGGCGGCATGGTCTTGCGGGTCCGGTCGAGGAGCGTGGCGACGCTCTGGTGCGACCATTTGTTCTTGAAGTATTGCCCGGCCAGCGGCGTCCCATATGCGCCATTGGTCATCGTGCTGCCGTGACAGACCGCGCACGAGGCGTTGTAAACGGTGCGGCCGCGGACGGCTTGGGCGGCGGTGAACCGCGGCGGCACGCCATCGGCGATGGGCGCCGCGGGCTCGGTGGAGGGCTTGGCCGCGCTCACCGGAACAGTGGGAAGACTCTCTGCGCCGGGCACGCCCTCTCCGAGGTAAGTGAACGCCAGTATGGCGCCGGGATTCTCCATTTTGGACACCACACCGCCGTGCCTGCCTTCCGCCACGCCGCCGGGGTCGGTGGCGATGTAGAGGGTGCGTCCATCGGGGTTGACCGCACTGTCACGGTAGCGATTCTCTGACTGGAAATAGCGCCAGAACGGGCCCGCCGCCTTCCTCCCGCCGGGGCGGAGCGGCAAGACATAAAGAGACCCTCGCTTCAGGGTGGTCACCAGCAGGACGCGGTCCCAGCCAGGAATGCCGGATCCCTTCGACTCGTAGTACTCGACGCTGGACACGCCCACCGTGGGCCAGCAGATGAAATCGGCGCCCGCGCAGGCGGGGTCGGCGAAATTGAAGCCGTTTGGAACCGTGAACATCGTCGCCAGCGGATTGACAAAGCGTTTCCGGAACACCGACTCCGGCTCCTGGGGCACGGAAGCCGGGATCGCGAGGTCGTCGTACTTCAGCTCCGGGCACGGCGTGCGCGATTCGGCCCAGCGCGCGTAGACATAAGCTTTATCGTCCCGAAAACCGGCGACATGCGGCCAGCCGTAGTTGGCGCCCGCCCTCAGAATGTTGATTTCGTCATCGGTCTTGGGGCCGTGCTCGGAGGAGTACACGATCCCGTTCGCGGCGATGTCAAGACCCTGCGGGTTGCGGTGGCCGTAGGTATACACGTGGCTCACTACGCCGTTTAACCGCGGATTGTCGGCCGGAATGGAGCCATCGGGATTGATCCGCAGCGTCTTTCCCACATAGGACGCGTAGTCGCGCGCGGCCACCTCCTGGCGGGTGGGCAGGCGCTGCGATTCGATGGGCAGACAGAAGTTGCCGAACTGGTTGTGGCCTTGGTCGCCGGTCGTGAAAAACAGCTTGTTGCCAGGGCCGAATTTCAGGCGCCCGCCGTTGTGGTCGTCGCCAGCGGGCAGGCCCGTCAGGACGTCGGCGGCGTCAGTGAGCGTTTGGCTGGCGGCGTCGTAGCGCAAACGGACGATCTTGCCGTACAGGTGGCGATAGGGGCTCGCCGGATCAGCGACGTGGGGATCGGCGCCTTTGTTCTTGTCCACGTAGGTGTAGGCGACGTAGACGAAATCGTTGCCGGTCCCCTTCAGGAGCTCCGGGTGAAAGGTTAATCCCAGCAATCCGTCCTGGCCGCCCGGCGCGGACACCTCGTCGATGGTGATGGCGGCGCGCCGGGCTCCCGTCGTCGGATCGATGCGAGTCACCCGCTTGCCGGTGCGTTCGGTGACCCAGAGCATGTTGTCAGGTCCCCAAGCCACTTCCCAGGGCCCCTCCAGACCACTGACAAGCACCCGCTTCTGAAACTGCTTGGGACCGCGTCTGACGGATTCCGGACCGTCCTGCGCGGTGGCCTTCGCCGCCAGGACCAGAGACGCCAAAAGGGCGGCGGACGGTAAGATCAATCGATTCATGAAGCGCTCCCGTACAAAGGATGCGCGAAAAGACTCAATCGCATATCGATTTTTGGAAACGGGCCGAACGAAGTCATCCTCATAGGGAGTGCGGAAGGGGCGGAAACACGACCGGAAGCATCGGCAAAATCTATTTGACCGGACCAGAAGCCCCTGATGCAAGTCGGGGCATCGCGGTGTGATGACAACGGTCGCTGCGGAAGCTTTCCGGCGCTCGCCGGCGCCTGCACGGATCCTGCTACTCTTCCTCCAAACTCTCCCGCATCCCCAGCAACAGCTCTTCCGTCTGCCGCTCGATCTGGTCGCGCACCTGGCGGAAACGGCGGTCGCTGGATCCGTACGGGTCCTCGACGTCCCACACCACCACCCGGGTGTGCCCGGGCGTCTCCATCCCGCTCATGTTCACCACCAGGTCGAAATAGCCGGGCGGATACAACGCAAACGCCTTCGGGAATTGATCGGAAATGTCGATCCCTTTTTCCGCCATCATCCGCTTGGTCTGCGCCGGCACGGTCACCGCGGGAAACAGTCCCGCGCTGTGCACCTCGATCCGGTCTCCGGCCCACCGCCGGGCGAAACCTTCCGCCATCTGGCTGCGGCACGCATTGCCCAGACACACAAAGGCCACCCGAAACTTCTTACGTTCCACGGTTTCCCTACAGTTTCTTGAGGAAAAGCTGATGCACCCGCAGATCCGGGGTCAGTTCCGGATGAAACGTCGCCGCCAGGTGAGGACCCTGCTCGACCAGCACGGGCGCGCCCTCGGCGCTGGCCAGCACCCGCACGTCCGCGCCCACGCGCCGGATGATCGGCGCGCGGATGAACACGCACTCCAAATCGCCTTCGCTGGTGCGCCGCGCGAATTCCGGCTCCGGATGGACCGCCAGGACGTGACTGTCGATCTGCCGTCCGTAGGCGTTGCGCTCGACGGCCATGTCGATCAAGCCGAAGGACGCCTGCGACGGGTTGCTCACTTCCTGGGCCAGCAGGATCGCGCCGGCGCAGGTGCCGAACGCCGGACGCCGCTGGCAGAACTCCCGCACCGGCGCGAACAACTTTTCGTCTTCCAGCAGCTTGAGCATCGTCGTGCTCTCGCCTCCCGGCAGAATCAGGCCATCCAACCCGTTCAGCTCTTCCGCCCGCCGCACGAGGAAGACGACGCCCCCCGCCGATTCCACCGCTTTCTGATGGCGCTCGAAGTCGCCTTGTAGCGCGAGAATACCGACTCGCTTCACCGTTCCATCCGTCCTTCCCGGGGGAGCCCGTCCGGGATTGCGGCTCCCCCCTCCGGCCGCCGGCTACCAGCCGCGCGTCTGCAACAACTCCGCTTCCGGGATCTTCGCGATATCCAGGCCCGGCATAGCCAGGCCCAAATCCTCGCTGGCTTCCAGCAGCTTGGCCGGGTCATTCCAGTAGGTGGTAGCCTTGACAATCGCCCGCGCCCGCGCTTCCGGATCGGCCGACTTGAACACGCCCGAGCCCACGAACACCGCCTCGGCGCCCAGCGCCATCACCAGCGCCGCGTCCGCCGGCGTCGCTATCCCCCCCGCCGAAAAGTTGGGAACCGGCAGCCGCCCTTCCTTGGCCACGTACTCGACCAGCGGATACGGCGCTTGCAGGTTCTTGGCCGCGGTGAACAACTCGTCGCTGCTCAGCGTGGTGAGCTGCTTCAGCTCCCGCTGAATCGTGCGCATGTGCCGCACCGCCTCGACAATGTTGCCCGAGCCGGCTTCGCCCTTGGTCCGGATCATCGCCGCGCCTTCGGCGATCCGCCGCAGCGCTTCGCCCAGGTTGCGGGCCCCGCACACAAACGGAACTTTGAACTTGTGCTTGTCGATGTGGTGCTCTTCGTCGGCCGGCGTCAGCACTTCGCTCTCATCGATGTAGTCGACGCCCAGCGCCTCCAGCACCCGCGCTTCCATAAAGTGCCCGATGCGCGCCTTCGCCATCACCGGAATGCTGACGGTTTGCATGATCTCCCGGATCTTGGAGATCGGCGCCATACGCGCCACGCCGCCTTCCTTGCGAATGTCCGCCGGCACCCGTTCGAGCGCCATCACTGCCACCGCGCCGGCTTTCTCGGCGATCTGCGCCTGCTCGGCGTTGGTGACATCCATGATCACCCCGCCCTTCAACATCTCGGCGAGGCCGACCTTGACACGAAACGTCTCATCTCGATACATAACCGCTTCTCCTCGGGGCTCCCCCGTTTCTCCATCCTCACACGACCGCAGGCTCGAGTTGGACCCGGTCGGAGCGCGGTTCGCGCATTTCCTCACGGCACACGTCCCCGAGGATCCGCACCCCGCGCTCGATTTCTTCCGTCTTGAGACCCGCAAAACTCAACCGCAGCGCGCCGGGCTCGCGCCGGTCCACCCAGAAATACTTGCCCGGCAGGTAGCTGACGCCCCGCCGCTGCGCTTTCGGCAGGATCCCGGCCGCGTCCAGCGGCTCGGGCAGCCGAACCCACAGATTCATGCCGCCGTCAGTCCGTGTGACCTTGGTCCCGCGGGGCAGGTGCTTCGCCGCCGCCTGCTCGACGGCTTCCAGCCTCTCCAGGCCCGCCCGCAGCATGCGGTGGAGATGCTCTTCCAGCCGCCCGCTTTCGACAAACCGCAGCAGCACCGCCTGCGAAAGCTGGTCCGAATGCAGGTCGGCCAACTGTTTGGCCTCCGCCATGCGCGCGATGAGCGGCGCCGGACCGCTCACCCAGCCCACCCGCAAGCCGGGAAACGCCATCTTGGAAAAACTGCGCAACCGCACCACGTGCCCGCTCGCGTCCAGTTGCTGGAACGACTTGACGGGACTCCCGCGGTACCGCAGCGCCCCGTAGATGTCGTTTTCCACCAGCACCGCGCCGGCCTTACGCACCTGTTTGAGGATGGCGCGGCGGGCCTCCAGCGGAATCGTGGTCCCGGTGGGATTCTGAAAGTTCGGCGTCAGCACCACCAGGCGCGGGCGCGCCGCCGACAGCGCCCGCGCAAGCGCCTCCACCTCCACGCCCTGCTCGCCGACCGGCACGCCCAGCAGCCGCGCGCCCGAGCGCAGGAACAGGTTCCGCACCCCCGGATACACGGGGTCTTCGAGCGCCACCGTGTGCTCGCCGCCGCGAATCAGCACCCGCTCCAGCAGGTCGAGCGCCTGCTGGCAGCCGCTGGTGATCAGCAGGTCTTCATCCTCGCGCAGCATACCCTGCGACCGGGCTTCTTCGATCAGGTACAGCCGCAGCGGCGGGAAGCCAGCCGGCGGGCCGATTTGCAGAATCGACGTCACGTCGCGCCCGCCAATCACTTCGTCCACCGTCGCCCGCAACTCCGCCATCGGAAACAGATCCTCGGCGGGCCGCGACGAGGCGAAGCTGATGACGTCCCGCGGACTCGGACCGGCCGGGGGCGTCTCTCCCACCAGCGGGCCCAGCAACTGGTCCCAAGCAAGCCTTCCCCCCGCGCCCGCAAAGCTCTTGACGACAAAACTGCCCTTGCCGACCTGGGTCCGCACCAGCCCTTCCTGTTCCAGCAGTTCGTACGCCGCCGCCACCGTCGAGCGGTGCAGGCCGAGCGCTTCGCTCAGGTCGCGCATGGTGGGCAGCCGGCCGCCCCCGCCGATCTGGCCGGCCAGGATCGCGCCGCGCAGGTAGTCGCGCAGTTGCCGGTACAATGGAATCTCGCTCGCGGGGTCCAGGCGGGGACGGAGCATGGCGGCCGGGTCTCTCTCCCGCACAATACCACAGCGTCTGTAAACCGGCAAATGGAAGCAGGCCAATCTGGCATTGCCAGACAATTTGTCTGGATCCCGCCTCCCCGAGGCGCGTTTTCCCCGGTCGCGGCAACATAGACTCATGTGCCCCACCCGCGCCTTGTTGCTCCTGTTGGCGGCTTTGCTGGCCGCGCCGGCTCCGGCGGACGAGTTTCTGTCCCGGCTGTACGATTCCCTCCACGATTCGCCGATGCAGCGCAAGTTTCGCGACCTGGCGCCCATGCCGTTCGGCGTGGTTTTCCTTCCCTGGAAGGGAATGACCGAAGCGGAGATGCGCGAGCAGTTCCGGCTGATGAAAAAGCTCGGGTTCCGCAACCTGAAGCAGACGATGCCGAGCGCCGAATGGCCGCAGGAGCGCATTATGGAAATCGCGCTCGAGGAGGACGTGATCCCCTTCTGGTATGGGGAGGCGGGCTGGGAGCCGGTCAGCACGGAACTGCTGGAGCGGCTGGGCATCGACCGGAACCTGCCGAAAGAGGCCATCCGGCGGCATCCCCGAATGCGAGCGTATCAGCAGGAAGTGCTGCGGCGCCAGATTCCGCTGGACGCCGGGCGGGCGGCGCACGGCGAAGAGGGCGGTTTCCGCCATACTCCGGACCCGTTCCTGCGGCGGCAGGACGTGCCCCTGTTCCAACAATGGCTGCGCCGCCAGTATCGCAGCGTTGCGGAATTGAACGACGCCTGGAATCTCTATGAGGTTGGCATCACGCCGGCGCCGTTCCGCTCCTGGGAAGAGGCGGACCGGTACGTGGCGGCGCTGCCGGACGAACCGGATTCGCTGTGGGGTTACGGCCGCGAGTTCGGCCGCGTGCGCGACGTCCTGCGCTACAAGGCGGACGGGCGGACGGCGGCGGTTCGCGCGATGACGGAGGCGGCGCGGCGCGCCAACCCGGATGCGCCCACGCGAACCGGAGGAGAGATGGGTCTGTTTCTCCCCTTCGCCTGGCGCGCCATCCGCATGGAAGATCTCGCCGAGACCCAGCGCGAACACGGTTCCTTCTATCCCTCGATTCATTTCGTGTGGCACTTCGGCGAAGTGGGCTACGAGGTGGCGCGGCCGATCTACATGCAGGTCTCCTTCGCGGCGGATCTGTTCAAGGGGGGCTGGACGGGCGCGTGGGAGTCCACCGGGGGTCCGCAGCAGTTGTCAGGCGCCAAAGGTTGGGACTATGCCGAGCAATCGACGACGCCGGGGTTCACGGTGGACGCGGGCGTAATGACCCAACTGCTTCTGAGTTATCTGGCCGGGGGGTTCAAGGGTTGCGGCATCTGGACCTGGAACTACCGGCGGGCCGGCATCGAGGCGGGCGAGTACGCGCTGCTGGACCGCAACGGGAAGCCCTCGGCGCGCGCGGTGCGGGCCGGGCAGATCGCGCAGGCGGCCGAGCGGTTGCGCGACGAACTGTGGCAGGCGCGCAAGGAGCCGTACGTGGGCGTGCTGGTCAACTGGGATTCCGACGCCGTCTGGGCGGCGCTGGCGGTCCGGAACCGGGATCATTTCCGGCACTACCCGATGCGCGCGCGTGTCGGCGCTTCTCGGGCGCTGATCAACGGCAACGTGCCCTGGGAACACGTCACGGTGGACGATCTGCGCGCGGGTTTGGGACCGCGCTACCGGGTGATTTACCTCCCGGGGCAGCTTGCGCTGACCGGCGAACTGCTCAGCCTGCTCACCCGCTATGCCGAACAGGGGGGCCGGGTGGTGCTGGACGCACCCGGCGGAGCGTATGACGAAGGCGGGCGGGTGCTGCCGACGGCCGCCGGTTCCGCATTCGAGCGCTTGTTTGGGGTGGAACTGGCGGACTTGCAGTACGCCAACAACGTGCCGTGGTCCTTCGAGGGCGAGGCGCTGGCGGGATTCGTGTACGAGGTAAAGCCCACGGCGGCGGAGGTAAAGGCGCGGTTCGGCTCCGGCGCTCCGGCGGTGACCGATCGCCGGATGGGCAAGGGCTCGGCCGCGGTTTTGGCCTTTGACGCCTCGTTCGCGTGTTTCCGGCCTGGCAATCCCCGAGGCGAAGAGCGGCTGCGGCGTTATGCGTTGGGCAACCTGCGGCCGCCTTTCGCCTGCGACGGCGCAGTGGTGTACCGCACCGCGGCGCCGGATGCGGATCACTACTTCTTCATCAACGATGGGGAGGGGCGATTCGTGACCTTGGACACCCGCGGATACCGGTATTTGGACGTCTCCGACCCGGTCTCCGGCGAGGCGCTCCCACTGGGGGCGCCGATCGCGCTGGAGCGCTATTCCGGGCGCTGGCTGCGCTTCCGCAAACGGTGAAGCGAACCGGCCGGAAGCGGCCGAACGGAACCGGGGTGGTGCTTTTCGGCCACCGCGGCCCCGGCGCGCGCGGGGCGAAGGGTTGTCCTTTCAACACATTCGATTTGGCATCCGAATTGCCATTTCAGGGGGTGAGAAAGGTGACGGTCATGCGGGTGTTAAACAGCTTCGCTTCTCTGCCGCGCGGTCTGGCCGTGTTGGCCGCCCTGCCGTTGCTCTTGGCAGGCCAGGATCCCGGGGAGGCCGGACGAGGCGTGGCGCGGCTCAGTCTGATGAGCGGCGACGTCTCGATCCAGCGCGGCGACTCGGGCGATCACGTGGCGGCCGCTCTCAACGCTCCGCTGGTGACGCAGGACCGGGTGTACACGGGCGCGAACTCGCGGGCGGAATTGCAGTTTGACGCGGCAAACTTCGTGCGCCTGGCGTCGAACACCGAAGTGCGGCTGACCGAACTGGTGAACCGGCGCTACCAGATGCAACTGGCGGAAGGCATGGTGACCTTCGCCGTGGTGCGCGACACGGACGCCGATGTGGAGATCAGCACGCCGACGGTGGCGGTGCGGCCGCTGCGACGGGGCAACTACCGGGTGTTCGTGCGTCCGGACGGATCGACGGAAATCATCGTGCGGAGAGGCGAAGCCGAGATTTTCACGCCGACCGGCGCGGAGCGGTTACGCCGCGGCGAGATGATGCGGGTGCGCGGCACGCAGGCGAATCCGGAGTTCCAGGTGGCGCGCGCGCCCGGCGAGGACGAGTGGGACCGGTGGAACCGGAGCCGGGACGGCGCGCTCGACCGGGCGGTGGGTTACCGGTATGTCAGCCGGGATATCTATGGCATTGAAGATCTGGACGACTGGGGCCGCTGGGTGACTTATCGCGACTATGGTTGGGTGTGGGTGCCGAGGGTGGCGGTGGGCTGGGCTCCGTACCGGTACGGGCGCTGGATGTGGCTGGATTGGTGGGGCTGGAGTTGGGTGAGCTACGATCCCTGGGGCTGGGCTCCGTATCACTACGGGCGCTGGTTCTGGGGCACGCACGGCTGGTGCTGGTGGCCGGGCGGCGTCGGGGTGCGGCACGTCTGGAGCCCCGCGCTGGTGGCGTTTTTCGGGTGGGGCCCGAGCTTCCATGTAGGGATTGGATTCGGGAATGTCGGCTGGATTCCGCTAGGGCCGGGGGATCCGTTCTACCCCTGGTGGGGCCGGGGCATTTACGGCGGGTTCCGGAACCGGACGTTTATCGACAACAGCGTCAACATCGTCAACAACGTCAATATCTACAACACCTATCGGAACGCGCGAGTCAACAACGCGATCACCGCGGTAGACGGCGGGGACTTTGTGCGGGGGCGTCCGGGACAAGGGATGCGTCTGTCCGGCGACCAACTGCGAGAGGCGAGGCTGGTGCGGGGCGCGCTGCCGGTGACGCCGGAGCGGGAGAGCCTGCGGATGACAGACCGCACGGTGCAGGCGCCGGTGCGGGCGGCCCGTGCGGAAGGGAATTTCTACAGCCGGCGGCAGGCAACCTCCCTGGAGCGGGTGCCGTTTGAGCAGCAACGCGAGGGCATGCAACAAATCAGCCGCCGGGCGGCCGAGGTGATGGGCGAAGGCCGGGCGGCGCGCGTTGAGGCGAGCGGCTCGGGCTATGGCCGCAGCGGAGTAACGGGCGAGCGGGCGTTCGGAGAGCGGCCGGGCGGCGAGGCGGGCGCGGGCTACGGGCGCGCCGGAGCGGATCGTGCGGCGCGAGGCGTGGATGCGGTGACCGGCGAGCGCGGCTGGCGGATGGCGAACGAATTGGGAACCGAGACCGGTGGGGGCCGGGCGGTGGTGCGCGGCGGGGCGAGCGGTTACGGGCGCGCCGGCCTGACGGCCGAAGACAAGAACCGCGGTACAGCGCAGGACGGCTGGCGGCGGTTCGGCGAACCGCGCAGCATGGGCCGCGAGGCGGGAAGGGCGGGCGTCGAGCCGGGTCGAGCCGGCGAAGCAGGGCAAACCCGCGGCAATGCGCCGGAAGAAAGCTGGCGTCGCTTTGGAGAACCGCGCGCGATCGAGCGGGGCGCGATGGGGAACGAGGGCCGATCCGAGAGCGGTTACGGGCGGGCGTCTGGAGCGGCGCGCACGGGTGGCGTGGAAGGCGGTGCGGACGGGTGGCGTAGTTTCGGAGGAAGCCGCGGCGGAGAACGGCCGGAGCGCGGCGTGGAGACCGGCAGGCCCGCCGAGGCCGGCGGGTGGCAAGGCCGCGTCGACCGTGGAGAGGGCCGGGGCCGCGACGAGGCTCGCGACGGCTGGCAGCGCTTCGACGGCGGCGGGTCGCGGATGGGCCGGGCCGCGGAACCTGCGCAACGGGGTTCTCGGGAGGCGGCGTCTCCTCGCCAGGCCCCGGCGGAGGGCTGGCGGAGCTTCGGCGGCGAACGGGACTCGGGGCGCTCGCGCGGCCAGTCCCTGGAAGTGAGTCGTCCCATTGTGCGCGAGCGGCAGGACTTCGGGACGTCGCGAGAAGCCCGGCCGCAAAACTACGGCGGCTGGAGCGGGCGCGCGATCGAACGCGGGGATTACGGCGGATATTCTGGCCGGACGATCGAGCGCGGAGACTACGGCGGGCGCGGCGCAGATCGGGGCGGCGGCAGCTACTCCGGGTGGGGCGGCGCCGCGCGCGGCGGCGGCAGCTATGATGCGCCCCGGCCTTCGTTCGGCGGCGGCGGTTTTGGCAGTCGCTCGGACGGAAGCGCCAGCCCGAGGATGAGCGCTCCGAGCGGAGGCGGTTACGGCGGCGGAGGCATGCGCGGCGGCGGCTCCAGCGGTGGCGGTTCCGGTGGGGGCGGCGCCCGCGGAGGAGGCGGAGGACGCGGCCGTTAGGCGTTTGGCTGGATCGCGGCTGGATGCGGGCGGGTGAGTGGCGGCGGGGCGCCCCTCCCTGCCGGTCTGTGTCGGCGCGGTGGTCGTGGTTGTCAGCCCCCCTCCCTGCCGGTCGGGGCTCCGTGGGGCGGTGAGACGGTTTTCAGTCTGGTCTAGGCTTTCTTCCCAACAGCCCGTTCCGGTTCCTCGGGACGGGCTGAATTTTTTCGTGAGGCGCGCGAAGGCGAAGCATGCTTCGCCGGCGATGTCCGCGGCATCCCAGAACTGGTGGCGGTTTGGGCGCTCAAGAGAGCTTGGCGAGTTCGGCGCGGTGCGCCCACACCTTCTCGAACGCCGCCGCGTACTGCTCGATCAGTTCCGGCGCCTCGGAAGTGAACAGCGGCAGCCGGATGGCCTTCCGGTTCACCTCCGCGCAGCCTGGCAGCACGTCCGGAATGCGGGGCGCATGGTGCCACCACCTGGCTTCGCGATAAAGGGTGAATCGATGCTGCTCGGGATACGAGGCGGCGGCGGCGAGCACGCCCTCCGCCTGGAGGGCTTTGAGCAGGGCCTCTTTCGAAAAGCCGGCCTTGGCTTGGTCGAAGAACAGGATGTTCGATGCCCAGTGGACCCGCTCCATGTCCTTGCGGCGTCGCTGCTCGGAGAGTCCGGGCAATTGGAGCAGGCGGTCATTGAGTTGCCGCACCTGGCGGTTCACCAGTTGAATGGTCGCGGGATGCTTGGCCAGTTGGCGGCGGGCGAGAGCCGCGGCGAGCGGGTGGATGCGAAACTTCGGTCCAAAGCCGGTGTCATGGTATTGGCGATAAGGGCTCCCGGCAGGGAACGTGGCCGGCAGCGTATAATCCCCGAACGCCGCCGCCCGCTCGAAGTATTCCTGTTTCTGGTACATGCCCAGGCCGCCCTCGATAGCGGGCAGGACCTTGCTGGTCTGGTAGCTGAAGATGCCCATCGCGCCCCAGGCGCCGGTCGGTTTTCCTTGGAGGGTGGCGCCGTGCGACTGCGCGGCATCCTCGCACAGAATCAGGCCGCGCTCGCGGCAGAAGGCCGTCATCTCGTCCAGGTCGCAGGGCAGACCCCAAGCGTGCTGCGGCACCATGGCGCGGGTTTGAGGCGTGATCACTTTGCGCGCGTGGTGGAGATCGAAACAGCAGGTCCGCGGGTCCGCATCCACGAATACCGGCACCAACCCAAAAAAGCGCATGGGCGCAATGGTGGCCGAAGCGGTGTAGGAGGGCACCAGGATTTCGCTCCCCGGCGGCAGATCGAGCGCAAAGAACATCGACATGAGCGCGCTGGTGCCGTTGCAATGCGCTTTGACGAAGGGCACCCCGAGGAACTGCTTCTCCTCCTGCTCGAGGAGCGGGATTTCCTGGTAATAGCGGTTGTTTTCCAGCAAGTCGAGGACGGCTTGCTGGTCGGCGGCGGCAAAGCGGGGCCACTTGGTCAACGCGGCATGGCGATCGGGGGGCAGGGACACGGCAGGGCGGCCCTGGTTGAGCGCGAGCGGTTCGGTGCGGCGCGCGGCCGGGGCGGCCGCGGCAACCGTCGCTCCCGCCACAAAGGTTCGACGGGTGGACATCTTGCTCTCCAGCCTACCAGCCACTGTCCGCCGGGACAACAGAACGGTTTAGACTGGAGGAAATGAAAACCTCCGTGGCGGTGCTGGCGCTGTTGTCGACTCCGCTCGCGGCCGCCGCGGCGGAAGCTCGTCCTGGCATCCGGAGCGCGTTCGACCGCCTGTACAATTTCGATTTTCCGGGGGCGCACGCGGTGCTGGACGCGCACATCCGGGCGCATCCTGAGGACCCCCTGGGTTTCGCCACCCGGGCGTGCGCGTTGCTGTTCTTCGAACTCGACCGGCTGGGGATTTTGGAATCGGAATTCTTCGCCAGCGACGAGCGCATCGCCGATAAGAAGAAGTTGAAACCCGACCCGGCGATCAAGGAGCGCATCCACGAGGCGATCGGGGAGACCAGGCGCAGCGCCAACGCGCTGCTGGAGCGCGACGCGCACCACACCGACGCCCTCTTCAGCCTGACCATCGCCGATGGGGTGATCACCGACTATACGGCGCTGGTGGAACGCCGGCAGATCGCCAGCCTGTCCACGGTGAAGTCTTCGGCTGCCTACGCGCACCGCCTGCTGCAAATCGATCCGCACTACTACGACGCTTATCTGAGCACGGGCTTGACCGAGTACCTGATCGGGAGCCTGCCGTTCTTCGTGCGGTGGTTCGTGCGCGTGGACCAGGTGAAGGGCGACAAGCAGGCGGGGATCGATAAGCTGGCCTTGACGGCGCGCCACGGGAGGTATTTGCGGCCATTCGCCAAGATCCTGCTGGCGATCGCCCACTTGCGCGAGAAACGGCCGACCCGGGCCCGCGAACTGTTGGAAGAACTGGCGCGGGATTTCCCTCAGAATCCGCTATTCCGCAAGGAACTCGCGAAGGTAACCGAAAAACTGCGCAGCGGCGAGTTGAGAGACACGCTCTGAGCGAGGGAGGGGGATGGCGAACCGCTTTGTGCTGCTGACCGCGGTCCTGGTGGTGGGTTGGATCGCGCTGGCGCCCCGGCGCGGGGAAGCCAGGTTTCACTTGAAAACGCTGGAGGGCGAAACCTACGACCGAGCGTCGCTGAAAGGACGCGTGGTGCTGTTCCAATTCTGGACAACGTGGTGCGGGTTCTGCCGCGCCGACCAGGCGGCGGTGGACGAGGTCGACAGGGAATATGCCGGGCGCGGCGTCCTGGTGGTGGCGGTCAACGTGAACGAAACCCGGCAGACGGTGCGGCAGTACCTGGCCGCCTCGCCGCGCACTTGCCGGATTGTACTGACCGAGGACACAAATCTGACTCAGGTTTTCGCGCCGCGTGGGTTTCCGTCGTACGTGGTGATCGACCGGGAAGGGCGCGTGGCGGGGCGCCAGTCCGGAGCGGGAGGAGCCGAGGGATTGCGGCGTTTGCTTGCCAAGGCGGGCGCGGGGTAGCAGCCGCAGGGTAAGCCCGGAAATGCCCGCACCCTCCCGGCGCGGCGGGGAGTTCGATCGTGCGGAGCCACGAGCGGAAGCGAGTGGGCGAGGCGTTGGGGCCGCGCCTGCCTCAGGCCCGCTCCCTGCCTGGTCCGGCATCGCACGCGACCGGATTTTACAAGCCCACGAGGGGGCGTAGCCGCTCGACCTCGAACAGGTCGTTTACGAGCAGATTCAGGTGCAGGCCGCGCGGTTCGAGCGAGTCCATCAGCAGCCGCACCTCGTCCGGGCGGAACGATCCGCGGACGACCAGGGGCCGGCCCGCCTGCTGCACGCGCTGGAAATAAGGAATCATGCTGGCCGTCGATGGACCCACGGCGTCCTTGTTGATTTCCAGGCACGGAATTTCGCGGACTTCCAGAAAGTCTTCCAGCAAAAACATCGAACTCGAGTGCAGGTGGATAAAGCTATGGCTGAAGCGCGCACCCATCATCCGGTCCACCGGTTGGACGAACCTGCGGTAGAGCGCCGGCGAGTAAACTGCGGTGGCATCCTCCTGGAGGCGGGCGATCGGACCCGGCGACCAGATCGAGTATTGCGCGTCAAAGTAGCCGCCGGCGAATCGCGGCAGTCGCTCCCACAACGCTTGGGTGAGTTCGCAGAAGATCTCCCCCATCCGCCACAGCAGCGCGGCGGCGCGTTCGGGATCGTCCCCCAAATCGAGCAGGCTCTCGGTGTGGCCGCGCAGGACGGCGTGCAAATCCGCCGGCCCGAGTTCGGCGGAGTGGCTGACCGGAAAGCGCCCCTCGGCCTCGTTGACCAGCGCTTCGGCGAACGCGAAGTATTTCCGCCGCCACGGATTGTCCGGGTTGACGCGAATTTCCAGCGCCTCGGCGAGCGAAAGGTGGCGCTCCTCGCCGAGCACGCTCTCCGGCAGGACGCGCAGCCGGCAGCCAAGCATCGCCGGCAGCCAGGGCAGCGCCACCTGGCCCGGACACGCGCCGCGGAGCACGTCGTCATCCAGGTACTCGCCCTCGCGCAGCATGCGGACATGGTCTTCCAGGAACGCCTCCGGCTCGATCATGTCCAGCGTTAGGTAGGAATCCTGCGGCCATGCGCGGCACACGGAGAACTGGCCGAACGGAAACCAGCCCACCAGCGAGAACCCCACCAGCGGGCGGCGCACATCGCTTCGATTCCAGAAGGCAAGGTAGCGTTGGATCTTTTGCGGATCGTTGCCGAACTCGTAAATGGCCACGGGGGCCTCCGTCCGGCGTATAGCGGATCCGGACGCCGGGGACAAGGGGGGTCGGCGCACTGCCGGGATGATCGAACACCGTCTCGCTGGTCAGGACCGTTTGACCGTTCTGTTTGCGTCCGGCTACCCTAAAAGCATTCCCGCAACGGCAGGAGCCGGAGGACGTGTCTATCTTTCGACCGCGCATCGGAACAGGACGGGCAGGCTGGTGGATCCTGAGCGCGCTGCCGCTGGTGGCGGCGCCGCCCGTTCCCTCTCCCGGCGACGCGGCCGCTTTTCGCCGGACCGTCGCCCCCTTCCTCGCCCGGCACTGCGTGGGCTGCCACAACGAAAAGCTGCGATCCGGTGAAGTGGACCTGGCGGCGCTGCGGGACGCGCAGCGGGCTTTCCACGAGCGCGAGGTATGGGAGCAGGCGCTCCGGAAAATCCGCACCGGCGAGATGCCCCCGCCCGGCAGTCCGCGCCCGCCGGAAGCTTCGGTGGCGGCCGTGACGCGCTGGATCGAAGAGTTAATGGAACGCCAGGACCGCGCCGTCAAACCGGATCCGGGCCGCGTGACGGCCCGCCGCCTGAACCGCACCGAGTACAACAACACCGTCCGTGACCTATTAGGCGTCGACCTCGACCCCGCCGCGGACTTCCCCGCCGACGACTCCGGCTATGGTTTCGACAACATCGGAGACGTGCTTTCGCTCTCGCCGGTGTTGATGGAGAAGTACCTGACCGCCGCCGAAAGGATTGTCCGCGCCGCCATCGACCTTCCCCGCAAAGTCCAGCCGACGATGGAGCGCTACCAGTCGCCCCGCACCCGGCGGACGAAAGACACGGTCGGCGGCCGGATGCTGGTCTATTCGCCGCGCGGCGCGGCCCAAGTGCGGCACCGCTTCGCCTTTGACGGCGAATACGAAATGCGCATCCAGGTGGGCGACCGGCGCAAGGACGGTTCGCCCCCCATCCGCTACGTGCTCACCCTGAACGGCAAGCCGGTGGCCGAACACGACGTGGAGCCGGGCGATTACAAGAATCGCATTTTCGATTACCGGTTCACCGTGACGCGGGGGGAACACACCGTCGGCGGGTTCTTCCCGCCGGAAGCCCTGGCGCTGGCCGAACAGGCCCGGGCGCCGCTGACGCCCGAGCAAAAACCGCCCGAAGACCGGCGGATGGTGTACACCGATTTCCTCGAAGTGCGGGGTCCTTTTCGGGTGGATGAGCCGGCCAGCCGGCGGCGCCTGTTGGTCTGCGGACTGACGCCCGCCGAACAGAACCGCGCGTGCGCGCAGCGCATTCTCGGTCCGCTCGCCCGGCGCGCTTTCCGGCGGCCGCTGCGGCCGGGCGAGCTGGACCGGTTGCTGGGCATTTACGCGCTGGCGCGAGAGGAAGGCGAGCCCTTTGATCAGGCGATCGGGTATGCGGTGCAGGCCGTGCTGGTGTCGCCGCACTTCCTCTTTCGCATCGAGCAGGATCCGGATCCGGGCCAGCCGGACGCGATCCGCCTCCTGCACGACCACGAACTCGCCACCCGCCTCTCGTACTTTCTGTGGAGCGCGCCGCCCGACGCCGCGCTCGACCGCGCCGCCGACCGCGGCGAGCTGCGCGATCTGGCCGAGCTCGAGCGGCAGGCGCTTCGCATGCTGCGCGATCCGAAGGCCCAGGCGCTGGTCGAGAATTTCGCGGGCCAGTGGCTCCACCTGCGGAACCTCGAGAGCGTCAAGCCCGATCCCGAGCGCTTCCCCGATTTCGACGAAGGCTTGCGCGTGGCCATGCAGCGCGAGACCGAGCTGTTCTTCGCCCACGTGGCGCGAGAGGACCGGCCAATTCTCGACTTCCTGGACGCTCCTTACACCTTCGTGAATGAACGCCTCGCCGAACATTACGGCATCGCCGGCGTCGCCGGAGACGAGTTCCGCCGCGTGGATCTCGATGGCGTCCAGCGCTCGGGGTTGCTCACGCACGCGGGGATTCTCACCATTTCCTCCTACCCCACTCGCACGTCGCCCGTGATTCGCGGCAAGTGGATTCTCGAGAACATTCTGGGCGCGCCCCCGCCCCCCCCGCCGCCGGACGTCCCCGAGCTCAAAGAAGAGGAGGTCGGCAACACCGGGAGCCTCCGCCAGCAAATGGAGAAACACCGGGCGAACCCTGTCTGCGCCTCCTGTCACGCGCGCATGGACACGATCGGGTTTGGTCTTGAAAACTACGACGCCATCGGCCGCTGGCGGACCCATGACGGCAACTTCCCGGTGGAGGCAGGCGGCGTCCTGGGCGGCAAGTCGTTTGGCACGCCGGCCGAACTGAAGGGTCTGCTCCGCCAGGACGCCAGCGAGTTCGCCCGCTGCCTGACGGAGAAGATGCTCACCTATGCGCTGGGTCGTGGCGTGACCCGGAGCGACCGCGCGACGGTCCAGGCCATCGTGAAGGACCTCGAGCGCAATGATTACAAATTCTCCACCCTGGTTCTTGGTATAGTCAGAAGCATGCCGTTCCGCATGCGCGGCGGAGATGGCCGGAAGGCCTGATCGCGGAAGCGCACGTTGCATTTGCCTGAGGAGGCAACCGAAGAGTGATGACCAGGAAGCACCTTCCCCGCCGCACCTTTCTTCGCGGGTTGGGCGCCAGCGTCGCCCTGCCCCTGCTCGACGCGATGTCGCCGGCTTGGGCCGCCCGGCGGGCCGGCCAAAAGCCTCCGGTGCGGGCGGCGTTTATCTATGTTCCCAACGGCATCATCATGGAGCGATGGACCCCCGCCGCTGCCGGGTCCGGCTATGAATTGCCTCCCATTCTCAAGCCCCTGGCCGGACTGCGCCAGGACTTCCTGCTGCTGACGGGCTTGGCGCAAGTGAATGGCCGCGCCCTCGGCGACGGGGCCGGCGATCATGCGCGCGCGGCCGCGAGTTTCCTGACCGGCGTGCACCCGCGCAAGACCGACGGCGCGGATATTCAAGGCGGCATTTCCGTCGACCAGGTAGCGGCCCAGGCGCTGCGCGCCGAGACCCGTTTCGCGTCCCTGGAATTGGGCTGTGAACACGGCCGCATGGTGGGTAACTGTGACTCCGGCTATAGCTGCGCCTACACCAACAGTCTGGCGTGGCGCACGCCGTCCAATCCCCTGCCCCCGGAGGTGAACCCGCGCCTGGTCTTCGAGCGCCTGTTCGGATCCGGCGACCGCGTGGAAGATCCCGCCAGCCGTGCCCGCCGCCTGAAACTGCAACGGAGCATTCTCGACGTGGTCCTGGAGGATGCCCGGCGCCTGTCCGGCACGCTGGGCGCGACGGACCGCCGCAAACTGGATGAGTACCTATTCGCGGTTCGCGACGTGGAAAAGCGCATCGAGGCCGCCGAGAAAGCTTCTCGGGAAGGACACCGCGCCGCGTTTGTTCCCCAGATGGACCGCCCCGAGGGCATCCCGGCCGAGTTTGAGGATCATGTCGCCCTGATGTTCGACCTCACTTTGCTCGCTTTCCAGGCCGACCTGACGCGCGTGGTCACCCTCATGATCGGCCGCGAAGGCAGCAACCGCCCGTACCGGCAAATCGGAATCCCGGATGCCCACCACGGCTTGTCCCATCACCAGAACGCGGCGGACAAGATTGAGAAGCTTACCAGGATCAATACCCACCATGTCTCCTTGCTGGCGGGTTTCCTGTCGAAGCTGAAGGAATCGCGGGAAGGCGAAGGGTCGCTGCTGGACCAGTCCATGATTCTCTACGGCAGCGGTCTGAGCGACGGAAACCGCCACCTGCACCACGATCTGCCGGTGCTGCTGGCCGGCAAGGGGGGCGGTTTGCTGAAGCCCGGACGGCACGTTCAGTATTCCCAGGAAACGCCGATGAACAACCTCTTTCTGGCGATGCTGGAAGGGCTGGGCGTCTCCACCGAGCGGCTTGGCGATTCGAACGGCCGGCTCAACTATCTGACGGATCTGTCGACCGCTTCGTGAGCGCCCCCCGGCGTCCTTTCTGATGGAGGCAAATCACTCGTGAGAAGTTTCCTGTTTGGCGGATCCGGCGCCGGCTCCGTGTTGGGAGACGTGGCGCTGCTCCTGCTGCGCCTGGCGGCGGGCATCGGGCTGTTCAGCCATGGCCGGATGAAACTTCCCCCGCCGGAGCGATTCGTCGGCATGGTGGGCGGCTTGGGATTCCCCATGCCGGAGTTATTTGCCTGGTGCGCGGCCCTGGCCGAATCCGTGGGAGCGCTCCTGCTGGCGGTTGGCTTGCTGACCCGTCCGGCGGGGGCCGCGATCGCGGTCACCATGGGCGTCGCCTTCTTTGGCGCTCACCGCAACGACGCCTTCTCGGTGAAGGAACTGGCGATGCTTTACGGGGTGGTCGGGCTGGCTTTCCTGCTGTTGGGGGCCGGCCGCCTGTCGCTGGACCGCGTGGCCGGAGGCGCCTCCGGAAAGCGGCGGCGCTAAAGTTGCCAGCCTGAGAGTTCGCCAATGCACCGCCGAAGGTTTCTCGCTTCCACTGCGGCCGCGGCGGCGGCGTCTTCGTCGCTCGCCAGCGGGCCGCCCAAGAAGATCGCCGCGATCATCACCGAGTACCGGCCCATGTCCCACGCCGACGTCATCGTCGGCAAGTACCTCGAGGGGCTCAACCAGGATGAAGCCCCGCCCTACCCGCGCTCGAAGGTCGTCTCGATGTTCACCGAGCAGACGCCCAAGCAGGACATCAGCCGCGACCGCGCCCGCAAGTACGGCGTACCGATTTACCGCACCGTCCAGGAGGCGCTGTGCCTCGGCGGAGAAAAGCTTGCCGTCGACGGCGTGCTGCTGATCGGCGAGCACGGCGACTATCCCATGAACGACAAAGCGCAGACGCTCTACCCGCGCTTTGAGATGTTTCTGAAGATCACCGATGTCTTCCGCCAGAGCGGGCGCGCCGTGCCCGTCTTCAACGACAAGCACCTGTCGTGGAGCTGGCGGCAGGCCAGGCGCATGGTGGAGATCTCCCGCGAGCTGCGGTTCCCGATGCTGGCCGGCTCGTCGGTGCCCCTGGCGTATCGCGTGCCCGCCGTCGACGCTCCGTTTGGCGCGCGCCAGACGCACGCCGTCGCCATCTCGTACAGCGGCCTGGACATCTACGGCTTCCACGTGCTGGAGGCCCTGCAATGCATGACGGAGCGGCGCCGGGGCGGCGAAACGGGCGTGACCGCCGTCCAGTGCTTTGAACACCAGGCGTGCTGGGACTTCGTCGAACGGAACGCGTGGGTCCAGCGCCTGTTCGAACTCGCGCTTTCCCACAGCGCGACGCGCAAGCCGGGCGATCCGAAGCAAGTGGTGAAGAATCCCGCCGTCTTCGTGGTCGACTACGCCGACGGGCTGAAAGGCGCGGCGTTTCTGCTCACCGGGCTGGTGGAAGACTTCACTGTCGCGCTGGAGGTGGAAGGGCAGGCCAAGCCCGTCGCCACGCTGATGAAGCTGCAGGAGCGGCGGCCGCATCACCACTTCGGCTGCCTGGTCAAGAAAATCGAGCAAATGTTTGAAACCGGCGTGCCCCCTTATCCGGTCGAGCGGACCCTGTTGACCAGCGGCATCCTCGATTTTGCGCTCGAGTCGCGCGTGCAGGGGCACCGGAAGCTGACGACGCCGGAGCTCGCCCAGGTGCGGTATCAGACGCCGAACGCTTCGCATTTCTGCACGCAAGGCTGGGGCGCCGACGGCAAGCGGCTGGACGCATAGATCGCTCAGCGGCCGGACTCCCGGGGCTGGCGAGCGGCGGCCAGTTCCGTCCACAGCCGTTCCTGCGCCTGGCCGATGGCCCGCCAGTCGAAATCGCGTTCCGCTACGGCCCGCGCCGCCGCGCCCAACCGCGTACGCGCACGGGGATCGTCAAGCAGGCGAATCACCGCGGAGGCGAATGCGGCGGCCGAATCGGCCAGCACCACGTGCTCCCCGTCGCGCAGGCCGAGTCCGGCGCACCCGCAAGGCGTCGAGACGATCGCCCGCCGCATCGCCATCCCCTCGAGAACTTTGAGGTTGGTCCCCGCCGACACGGGAGTGGGAACCACTACCAGGTTCGCCGCGGCGTACAGCGGGCGGACATCCCGGACAAAGCCGTGGATCTCGACAGCCGGGTGGACCGGCAGATCCGCCCTCGTGAAGTTCCGCCAGTAGGTCAGATGGTCCCGTCCCGCCACCACGGTCCAGCGCGCCCGCGGACGTGTCCGCCACACCTCCGGCCATACTTCGTCAAAGAAGAAGCGGAATGCCTCGACGTTCGGAAAATGGTTGAACGATCCGACAAACAAGACGTGCTCGCCGGGCGGTTCCGGCTCGGGCCGGAAGCGCTCCAGGTCGACGCCGTTCGGCAGCACGACGACGCGCGCCGCTCCCCGGCGAGCGGCTTCGCGAGCATCCCGGTCCGACATCACCACCACGGCGGGAAACCGCCGCAGCGCGCGATCCTCGAACCACCGCCAGCGCCGCCAATCCCACCACGAGCCTGGCCGCGGCGCGCGCTCATACACCTGGCGGTAGAGGTCCTGGGTGAGGTCGTGTTCCACCAGCACATCGCCCGGATAGGCGGCCAGTTGGGAGAACTCGATCTGCACCAGGTCGAGTTCCGGGCGCGCGGCTGCCAGTTGCGCCCGCATCGCCGCAGAGTCGAATTCCCCGGCTTCGGGCGGCCGCCACGTCGACCAACGGGGCTCACGGTAGTGCGGGGGCTCCACAATGACAATCCGGGAGCAGAGTTCAAGCAGCGGCGTCAACTCCGCGCGATCGAACGAGCGCGCGAATGAAAACACCTCGAGGTCCCAGCTGCGCGCGGCTTCGCGGATCAGGTGGAACATCCGCACGGCGCCGCCATGCGTCAAGGGATAGGGCAGATACGGGGTCACAATTCCCGCGCGGCGGCGCGACGGACTCGGCGGACGGCCTTCCAGCAAGTGGACGCGGTGCGGGATGCGGGTGCGGTCGCGGCGAAACGGAAAGAGCCAAGCGGGGCGCAGAAAGATCCGGTCGAGCGGCACGCCCCGCAGGAAGAGCCACGAGGCGATGAGCGTGCGCAGGCGGAGGTGGTGGCGTTCCAGGTGACGGTTATAGGCGAGAATTCGCCCCGGCGCCAGCGCCCAGGCCGCGGCGCGCAGCGGATGGGGTGTCCCATCGAACAACACCGGGGCCAAGGCTACCCGATAGCGCCGGAAGGCGTACCGCACCGCCAAGGGTAGGTCCGGGCCGTTCGGGAGCACGATGGTCTGGAAGCCGGGCGCTTGCGCCGCCGGATCCACCGTCACCAGGAACCGGCGGCGGTCCGGAACCAGTTCCCGCACTTGCTCAGCCATTCGGCGGCAGCGTGACGGTTCGCCGCTCCAGAACAGCGCGATCACCGCTTCCGGCTCGACATCGAGCAGGCGGCACAGCCATCCTTTCAGCCGTGCGTTCATGGGCGGATTAGCCGCTGGTAACTCTGCCAGGCATGCGCGGCGATGGCGTCCCAACCGTAGCTGGCTTCCACCGTGCGGCGGGCGGCGGCGGCGATCCGCCGGCGCAGGGCGGCGTCCTCAAGCAGCGCGAGGACCGCGTCGGCGAATCGCGCGCCGGGCGGGCGAATCAGCAGGTCGCGCCCGTCCTCGAATCCCAATCCCTGGCAGCCCACGGGCGTCGAGACCACGGCGCGGCCGCAGGCCATCGCTTCCAACACTTTTACGTTGGTCCCGGCGGAAACCAACAGCGGCACGGCCACTACCTGCGCCCGGGCGTAGAACGGGCGGACGTCTTCGACAAACCCGTACAGTTCGATGCGGGGATCCCAGCGGGCAGGCATCGGCTCGCGGCGGAACTGCCGCCAGTAGCGTTCCGGGTGGGGTCCGGCGACTACACGCAGCCGCGCCCCGGCCATCCGGCGCCACACGCGCGGCATGACATCGCGCCGCAGGGTCTCGAAACCGATCAGGTTCGGCAGATGACGGAAGGCGCCAATGTAGAAGATCTCCGGTTCCGGCGCGTCGGGCTGGGGCGAGAACCTGTCGAGATCGACGCCGTTGGCGACTACCGCCGTGGACTCCGGGCGGCTGCCGGCTTCGATCGCGCGCGCGCGGTCTTGCTCGGACATGGTCCACACGGCGTCGAAGGAGCGCAGCGCGGCTGACTCGAAGGCAAACCAGCGCTCCGCCTCCGCGCGCGCCTCGGCCGTGCCGGACTGCTGGGCATATTGGCGATACAGCGTGAAGGTCACATCGTGTTCCACCAGCAGCGCCGGGGTATCCGGCGCGGCGTCGCGGAAACCGGCCAGGTGCGTGTACTCCACCTGCACGAGGGCGATCGCCTGGTCGCGGCACAGCGCCTCGATCAGCGCGCGCAGGCTTTGGGAAGGATGCTCGCGCACCTGGCTCGGCCAGTGGCGCGGGCCGGACGGCTTTTCGTCCCGATCCACCACAAACACGCGCCGGAACACGTCGCGGAGCCTGCCGTAATCCACCCAATCCGTCTTCTCGCGGAAACACGCCAGGACGAAATCCACACGATGGCTCAAGGCGCGACACAAGTTGTAAATCCGCACCGCGCCGCCGTGCGCGAGCGGGAACGGCAGATACGGCGACACCACCAGGACGCGCGGCAGACCGCGAAACGGGAGCGAGCACGCCGGATGGAAGGCGGTGGAGCCTCTGGCCAAGGCTGGCTCGCGCGGCCGCAGCGCCCGCCATCCGGCGTGAGAAAGGACGCGGGTGACGAACTCAGCCTCCTCGTAGGGCCAGTCGGAGGCATCCGGCAGCGGTCCCGGGCGCATGCCGATCGAGTATGCCGGCCAGCCCGCCGCGGCTGCCTGCCAGAACCACAATAGCCACGCCGTCCCGGGCACGATGGTATCCGGCAGGCCGAGCGTCTGGAGTTTGGCCCGGTCGGCGAGGATCGCCGGCGAGACCGGCGCCAGGGTCCGGCTGACCTCGCCCGGTTGCAGCGTGCGGAACGGCGCCGTCGCGAACAGGCCGGGCTTCCAATCCTGGCAATTGGTCTGGAGACTGACCGCAAACGTGCGAGGGTCGTCGAACAGGCCAAGCCAGGAGGAAACGTCGGGCTCGGCGCAGTCTTCCAGGAAAAGAATCCAGCGGACGTCGGCGCGTTCGAGGGCGCGGCGGACCTCGTCCTTCGCCCAGTGCCGGCGGGCATGGCGGACGACGCAGATGCCGCCGGCAGCGGTGGGCGCAGGCAGCTTGGTGGCCGCCGGCGCGCCCGCGTCCGCTTCCAGACAGGCACGCCGGAACAGCCAGCGCGAAAGCGGAGCGAAGCGCTGCGCCACCCGCGCGAACAGCCACAACCAGACGCCGCGATGGACCTCCCGGGCGCGGACGGCCGCCGAGTGGATCCGGTCGCGGACGCGGCGGGCTGCGTGGCGGCCGATGGCCGACGGCGTGGCCGCGAAGAAGTCGCGCCGCTCGTTCATCACCAAGACGCGAAGCGGGTGCAGAAAGAAGGGCGCGAATTTGCAGCCGAAAGCGCCCGGTTTGCCGGTCCACGCGGTGACGCCCAGGGCCACCCAATACGGCCACAACGCCCGGATGGCGTGGCCGAGCGAGGTAAACGGCAGGACGCGGTCCGCCAGACCGGCAGGCGCGGCCTCGCGGCAAAATGCCCAGACCGGCCACGCCGGCGCGCCGCTGCGCACGTGCGCCACCGCGGCCCGCGCCTCCTCCGCCGTCGCGGCGAACACCGCGATGAGCTTGCGGTCTCCCTTGCCGAGGGCGCGCAGCAGGCGCCGGACCAGCCTCATGCGGGAGGCTCCAGGCGGCGCAGCAGCCACCAGCCGGCCAGGGGAGTCAGCGACGCGCCTGCGCAGATGGGCGCATACCCGAACCGGTCGATCACCGCGCCGAACCAGGGCGAGATGACGGCCTGCATGACGCCGTAGCAGAAGGTCAGCACAGAGATTGCGAAACCGGCGCGCTCGGCCGGATACGCATCGAGCGGGATCGCGTACATGTTGACGCTGAACGCGGAGACGGCAAACAGGCCGGCGGAAATCGCCAGCGTCGCCAGCAGCGCGTTCGGCATCCAGGGAATCGCGGCGGTGAGCAGCGCCGCCACCGAGGCCTGCCCGCAGACCCGCAGCCGCGCGGGAAACGGTGCGCTTCCCCCGCGAATCAGCCGCCAGGTGCGCGCCCCGCCGGCGAAACCGCCCACGGTGGCGAGCAGCGGCGGCAGCGTCGCCAGCCAAGCCGCCCGCGCGGGTTCCGCGCCCGCTTCCCGTGTCAGGTAGAGGAAGGTGAAATTGGCCCAGAAGGACTGCAACACCAGGCTGAGCGCGCTGGCCACGCCGAATCCCCACACCCGCGGGTCGCGAGCCAGCGTGAAGTCAAGCGGCGCGCTGCGTCCGGCGCCTTGAGCCCGCGGCGCCACCCGCAGCCACAGGGGGATCCACAGCAAACCCAGGGCGCCAGTCACGATGAACGCAGCGCGCCACCCCGCCTGCCGGGCGATCGAGACCGTCAGCGGCGGCGCCAGAATCAGGCCCAGGCTCAACGCCGCCTGGTTCAGGCTGGTTCCCAGGGCGCGCTCGGCCGGCGGCAGGAACAGGCGGATGGCTTTGCCCGTGGCGGGAATCCCGCCCGCCTCGGCCAGACCCAGGATGGCGCGAAACACGATCAGGCTGGCGAGCCCCGTTCCCAGTCCCGTGGCGATCCCCGCCAGCGACCAGACCCCGATCGCCAGACAGATCCCGCGGGTCAGCCCCAGCCCGTCGATCAGCAGCCCCGCGAACGGCGCGGCGGCCGCGTAGGTGAGCGAGAACGCGGCCAGAATCCAGCCGTACTCGGCGGTGGTCAGCCGGAACTCGGCGATGATCTGCGGCGCGACATTCGCCAGCGCCTGCCGGTCGAGGTAATTGATGGTGGTGGATAGCAGAAACACGCCGAGCAGCGCCCAACGGTGCGCCGGGTAGTTACTCGGGGAACTCAATCGACGCTACCTCGCCCGCGGTACCCGCCGCCTTGTCGGGCTTGGGGAAATACTCGACGATGATCCGCCGCTTCTGCTGCGGACCGCAGCCCAGGGTGAGCTCGCCCTTACCGCGGATGGCCACCTGCCCGGCGTCGCGGATCAGCAATTGCACCGTCTGGCCCGCATCCGTTTGCACATGCAGGCGAGCCCGCGCGCCGAGGCAGTCGACGCGCGTGAGGACGCCCCGCGCCTTGCCTTCCGCGGCGGGTCCTTCCCACCATGCCACGACCTGTTCATTGGGGTCGCGCGCCGTCCGGCTCCGGTTAGCCTTCGCCTCGGCCGCGCGCAGCTCGGCGATCGCCTTGGCCTTTAGCTTTTCCAGCTCGCGCTGTTCTTCTTCCGCGGCGCGGCGGCGCTCGGCTTGTTCGTGTTCGAGGCGCTGGCGCTCCAGGTCGAGGCGCTGCCGGCGAAGCGCTTCGCGCCGGGCGGGGTCGGTTTCGGCCTGTTCGGCCGCCAGCCACGCCCGGGCGGCCTCGGCATACCGGCGTGACTCGCGGTACGCTTGCGCGAGCAGATGCCAGGTGGCCGCGCTGCGCCGGTCCAACTGGGTGGCGCGGGTGAGCAGGCGGATCTTTTCCTCGGTGCTCGAGGTGCGCCCGGCCAGCAGCACGTAAGCCTGCGGGTTCTCCGGCTCCAGATCGATCGCCCGGCGCAGCGCCGCAGTGGCCAGGGCGGGGTCCGGGGACGCCGCGGCGTCGGCCAGCAGTCTCTTGTACTCGGTCGCGCGATGCCTGGCCTCCGCCAGCGCGGCCAGCATCGGATCGAGGATGGAAGGTTCGGAGGACCGGGCGATGAAGTCCCGCTCAGGGTTGAGGGGCAGGCCGTTGATCGACGCCGCGCGAAAGAGCCCCGCGGCCAGGTGCGCGGCGGCCCGTTTTTCCACCTCTTGCGCGCCCACGCCGAGCGAATTGCGATAGGCTACCGCCGGTTCCATGCCGCGGCTGAGATTCCGCAGCAGGATAGGGAGTTTCCCGGAGAAATCCGGATGGGTGGCCAGCAGGTGCACGCGCGCCCAGGCGGGCGTGCGCTCGGGCTCTGGCGGCGGGTCGCCGGCAAAGATGCGGGTCCGCTCGACACGGACCGTGCTGAGGTAGACCACCAGCCCCTGTTCGATTTCCGCCGGCATGCGGGCGAGGTTGGTCTCGATCAGCCGTCGCGCCAGCCGCTTCTGCCAATCGCGCGACAGCACGGGGCTGCCCGCCAGGATGAATACCGTGCGGTCCCCCGCGACCACCTCCGCGCCTGGTGTTTCATAAGCGGCCGCCTGCGCGGGAGTCTTGAAGACGATGACGCGCGCCGGCGGGCGGAACGCCAGCTCCGGCTGGCCCACGGTGACCGCGACGGCATGCCGGAACTGTTCGAGCGCGTTCAGCAATTGCCGGGCCTCTCCCTCGCGTGCATCGGCAAGCAGTTCGAACCGCTCCGATTCCAGGCGAACCCAGGCGGCCGCGACCCACCCCGGATGCGCGGCGACCAGAAGCGCCGCTGCCGCCCACCCGCGCATGGTCAAGCTGCCTTGGGAAGCGCCCGCGACCGGAGGATGTCGCGGATTTGCGCCTGGTGCCGGCGCTCATGGAACGCCACAATGCGCAGCAACTGCGCGACGTTGTTTTCGCCCAGCAGCGGATGGTGATAGCGCATCGCCCGGTAGTCGAGGTTGGGGTTCGACTTCAGCAGCGCCGCGGTGTCGTCGAACGAATCCCGCAGCGCGTCGCGCAACTCGCCGATCGGGCGGCCGGACGCCGGTTCCGCGATCTGGGGATTCTGCGCCGGCAGCAGGCGAAACTCCGCCATCGTTTCGCGGACGAACGGCGGGACGAACATGTTCAGAATGGTAAACGGAACGTCGAGGAACGGCAGCAGCGATTTGGGAATGTACGCGATCGACGTGTCGATGTCTTTGAACCCCTTCCGAATGACGGGACGGCGTCCGTCCTTGCTCATCCGAATGAGTTCGGCAATCGAGTCCCGGTAGAGTTTCTCGGCGATCAGCAGGTGATCCAAGACTTGGCCTACCGACCAGGCGTCCGCCTCCGGTCTGAAATCCGCCTGCGCCTGCGTGAGGTCACGAGTAAGCGAGAGGGTCGTCAGGCGCGTGGCGCGCAACAGTTCCAAGGAGTCCAGGTGAGCCGTGTTCATCAAGACCATTTCTCCGCTTGCCGACCCGCGGCGGGTCCACGGTTTGCCTCTAGTGTATCGCGCCGCGGAGGGGGACCCAGTGGCAGCCCCAGGAGCTTGAGGAAAAACCGGGGCAGGCGGCTCTGCCCCGAAGCGCACCAAGCGAAGATGAGAGACTTCCGATCAAGCCGGGTGGGCAGAGTTGCCTGATCCGGCGCTTTTCCACCAGCTCCTGGCTCGGCTAGATCCGAGGCGGAGAGGTGATAACCACGGCGCGGGCGCCGTCGCGCGGCAGACCGCGATATCCATGCGGCTCGGAGGCGTCAAAATACACGCTGTCGCCGTCGCGCAACACGTGTTCCTCGCCTTGAAACAGGATGGCCAGCGCCCCTTCGATGACGTAGATAAACTCCGAACCCTCGTGAAAGTGCGGCGTTACCTCCCGTTCGTCGCGCACTACGAACTCCGCCAGGTACGCCTGGAGCGCCTTCTCCTGCGCGGAAAAGGCCAGGCATTCGAAAAAGAACGCAGGGTTGGAAACATCCGGCCGTTCCGGGAACCGGATCCGTTCGTCCTTGCGCACCACGGAGAACAGCCTTTGGCCGCGGCGGTCCCCGAAGAAGTGCTCCAGCCCCACATCGAACACCATCGCGATCCGGGCCAGGGTCTGCAAAGTCGGAATCATCTTTCCGTTTTCCAACTGAGAAAGGAGGGAAGCGGACAGGCCGGTGTGCTTTCCCAGGTCGACCAAAGCGACTTTCTTGCGTAGCCGCAACCGGCGCAACTTCGGGCCGATCTCGTAGGAGGACAAAACCCTTTCGATGGTTTGGGCGGAGGTTTCGGTCATTCTGCGCCCCCTAGAGTATCACAGTTTTCCACTTTACCTAAACGTCTCTTTACCCACTCCAGACAGCAGCCTGAGCCTCCTGGAGGGGACGAACTCTCTGCAACCATCGGTTGTACAGAATGTTAACATGGTCGGCGGGAACCGTAGAAGGGATTTGGCGGCTGGTTCACTAAAACTGATATCAGTTTTAGTGAAATAAAATGCCAGGCTTTCAGTTTGACCAAATCGATCTTCATCGTAGTCCTTGTGGACACGCACGCTTCGCCGTAATCTCAGAATTGAACCGAAAACAAGCGCAGTGGACCGTTTCCGCCAAGGACTGATCCGATGAAGAAGACACCCGTAACCGACGAAACGCTGGTAACGATGGCCCAGCAGGGATCCGAAGCTGCTTTTACCGAGCTCACCGAGCGCAACTATTCCTCCTCGTTGAAGCTTGCGATGTCCATCCTCCGCGACCGTCAGGAGGCGGAAGATGAGGTGCAAAACGCCTACTGGAAGGCTTACAAACACTTGGGCCAGTTCAATCAGGATTCGAAGTTCTCCACCTGGATGACGCGGATTGTCGTCAACCAGTGCCTGATGAAACTGCGGCAGCGGAAACGGGCGAATCTGGTCTATATCGAAGACATGCAATCTCCCGAGGAGCGCCGGACGTTCGAGGTAAGGGATGAGCGGCGCAATCCGGAGGAGGCGTTGAGTCGCGAGGAGTTGCACCAAGTCTTGCGGCAAGAGATTCGCCGCATTCCGCCCATGCTGCGCAACGCTTTTGTCCTGCGCGACCTCGAGGAGTTGCCGATGCCCGAAGTCGCCGCGCGGCTGGGCATCTCGGTCGCCGCCGCCAAATCGCGTCTGCTGCGCGCCCGCACGGAGCTGCGCGCCCGCATGGAAAAGCACATGAGCCGCTTGGGCGCGGCTTCTCTGACCGCATGAGTCTGCTATAGTGGAGGGAAGCCGCGGCGCTATCGTCTAAGGGTTAGGACGGAGCCCTCTCAAGGCTCAAATACGGGTTCGAATCCCGTTAGCGCTACCAAGTCGCCATTTGTTTTCAAATCCTTACGCGCATTTTCCCTCGGCTGCGCCAGCACGGGCGACACTCTCCAAAAAATTCGGCGACGGGCGAGTTGTGCCGCCGTCAGTTGATCCGGTCGTCGACACCGTCATGAACTTACCGCACGTTGTGATCGAAGGGCCACCAGGCTTGTTTAGTCTACGTCCGGCATCACCGTTCGCCGGGCCTTCCCCAAGGGCTCTGTACGGTTGGCCAGATCCCAACTGAGCTGGTGCACCAGGCGCGCCACCTTTTCGGCTTTGTCGTAGCGAATTCGCTCCGGCCGGTCGTTCGGCGTGTGGTAGTCCGGGTGGAGTCCGGTATGAAACCAAAGGGCGGGCACGCCGGCTTGCAGGAACACCCAGTGGTCGCTGCGGCGCAGCAGGTTGGACTTGTTGTTCTCGTAGCGGAAGCGCAGGAGCAGGTCGGCCGCGCGATTGGCGTGCCGCGCCGCTTCCGCCAGCGCCGCGTTGAAGCTGAAGCCCAGCACGTTGACGGCGTTGGCGTTCGAGGCCGCCGTCTGGGGCGAAAGGCCGTGGAAGCGCGGGCCTCGATTTTCCGGCACTTCCTCATCGCGCCCGATCATGTCCATATTGAGCACCGCGACCGTCTTGTCGAGCGGCCAGGGAGGGTTTTCCGTCCACGCCCATGCGCCCAGCAGCGGGCCGCAACAACGCTCTTCCGATCCCCACGCCACGAACACCAACGAGCGCCGGGGCCGCTGTCCCTGTTGGGCGGCGAGCGCGTAGGCCTCCGCGATCTCCAGCAAGCCCACCGTGCCCGAGCCATTGTCGTCGGCGCCGTTGTAAATCTGTCCGTCTTCCGCCCCGTTGTGATCGTAGTGCGCCGTCACCAGGATGCTCTCTTGTTTCAGAGCCGGGTCGGCGCCCTCGATCTTGGCCACCACGTTGCGATCCTCGATCACGTGGCGGCTCAGGCGGACGCGCAGGTCGATTTCGGCCCCCGGCAGGAGGGACGGCGTCCAGGGGGCCTTCTCCGCTTGCTTCACCACATCCGCCAGACGGCGACTGCCCAGCAGGGACTGCGCCAACGCGGGGGAGATCTGCGCCACGGGAATGTGCAGGCGTTCGGCCCAGGCGCTCAGCGCGTACCGCTCCAGGTGGGGGGGCTTCTCCGGCCAGTAGCCGCGTGCGCCGCCCGCGAAGCGGCGCACGCCGTTGGCGCTGTCGGCGGGATTGACGATCAGCACGCCTGCGGCGCCGTGTTCCTGAAGGGCCAGCGCCTTGCGCAGCGGATCGGCATGAATCGAGGTAACCAGTCCGTCGAAACGGCTCCGGGGATCTTCGGCGCCCGGCTCGCCGCCGAGGATGAGCGCCAGTCGCTGATCCATCCCGTTTCCGCCCAGGTCGTCCCATTCGAGTTGCGGCGCGCGGATGCCATATCCGGCGAAGACCACCGGGCCGCGCGCTTCCGCCGACGGGCTGAAGAAGAGCGGATAAAAGTCTTCGGAGAGCCCCGCCTCGGTCCGCAGCGCTTCACCTCGCTTGACCTGCAAGCGGTTGCCCGGCTGCAACCGCGAGTAGGTCAGGCTGAAGGTATGGAAGAACGACTCGCCCAGGGGCTGGAGCCCCAGGCGGCGAAAGCGCGCCTCGAGGAAGCGCGCCGCGGTCAGATATTCGGCGGTGCCGGTCAGGCGGCCGCGCAGCGAGTCGGAGGCCAGGAAGGACAGATCCGCCTCCAGGTCGCCGCGCCGGATAGATTCATTGAACGGAGCACGGGGCTGGGCCAGAAGCGCGGCCCAGCCGGCGAAGAACAGAACGGCGCGGGAAGCCGGCATAAGGACCGCTTCAGTATACTCGCTCGTCCCCGCTGCGGGAAACGCGCGCCGGTTACGCCAGCAGTTCTTCCAGCACGGTGAGCGCGAAATCCGCCTGTTCGCGCGAGATGGTGAGCGGCGGCGAGAGCCGGATGCTGTTCGGACCCGCGCCCAGAATCAGCAACCCCCGCTCGAACGCTCCGCGCACCACGCGGTCGCGCAGTTCCGGGAAGCGTTCGCGGGTGTCCTGGCTTTTCACCAGTTCGATCCCGATCATGAGTCCGAGACCCCGCACCTGGCCGACATGCCGGAACCGGCGCGGCCAGTCGGCCATGCGCTCCATCAGGTATTCGCCCATCCGGCGCGCGTTGTCCACCAGCTCCGTCTCGAGCAGTTCGAGGGTCGCCAGCGCCGCGGCGCACGAGACCGGGTTGCCTCCAAAGGTGGACGCATGCGCGCCCGGGGGCCACGCCATCAGGTCCGCCCGCGCGATGGTCGCGCCGAGCGGCAACCCGCTGGCGATTCCTTTGGCCACCGCCAGGATATCCGGCTCCAAACCGAAATGCTGCGACGCCCACATGCGGCCGGTGCGCCCCATGCCGGTCTGCACTTCGTCGGCGATCAGCACGCAGCCGAGGCGCCGCGCCACCTGCTGTAATTCGTCAAAGAACTTCGCCGGCGGGACCACGTAGCCGCCTTCGCCCTGCACCGGCTCCACCACGATGGCCGCCAGTTCGGAAGCAGGCAGAATCGTCCGCACCAGTTGTTCTTCGATGACCTTGACGCAGTCGACCGCACAGGTCTCGGGGTGCTTGCCGTAGGCGCAGCGGTAGCAGTAGGCGTACGGGATGTGGTGCACCTCGGGGACCAGGGGACCGAAGCCCGCCCGCTGCACCTGCTTGCTGCCGGTGAGCGAGAGCGCCCCCATCGTCCGCCCGTGAAATGCCCCGAAGAACGCCAGGAAGCGTTCCCGGCGGGTGTGGTACCGCGCCAGCTTGAGGGCGCACTCGATGGCTTCCGCGCCCGAGTTGCCGAAAGCCACCTTGCGGGCCCCGCCTCCCGGCGCCAGCGCCGCCAGCCGGGCGGCGAGTTCCGCCAGCGACTCGTAATAGAAATCGGTACCGGACATGTGGATCAATTCCGCGGCCTGTCGCTGAATCGCCTCCACCACTCGCGGGTGGCAGTGTCCCGCCGCCACCACCGCGATGCCCGCGTTGAAATCGAGAAAGCGGTTCCCGTCGACGTCGATGACGATCGCCCCTTCGCCCCGGCTCGCCACCAGCGGATAGTCCCGGGTGTAAGACGGCGACACAAACGTTCGATCCCGCTCGATGACCGCCCGCGCTTTCGGTCCCGGCAGCGGACCCGTGAGGGCGGGCAGATCCGGACGCACCGCGTCCATGATTGAGCTCATGGCATCCTCCTTTTTTCAAAAGACCAGAGTGATTGCTAGGGAAGCAAGACCGACGGAGGAATGGCGCTTAGTCGCTGCCGAAAAGGCCAGGACGCTGTTGGGAGGGAAGTCGCGTCCTCATACTTTTAGTTTACCGCGGGCCAAAGAGCGGCGCGATTGCCGGGGAGAAACGGCAAGGCTGGGGAGGGGCTGGCCGCCGCCGGACAGCTACATGCGGAAGTGGAACCGGAGGACAGTAACCACGCGCGCGGCTTTGCCGTTGGCTTCGAAGGGCGCGAACCGCCATTTGCGCACGGCCCGAACCGCGGAGCTCGACAGCAGCAGGTTGCCGCTGAGGACCTTCGTTTGTTCGACGGCGCCCTCCTGACTGATGACGATCTCGACATCGACGGCGCCGGCGAGGCGAACCTGGCGGGCCATGGCCGGATATTCCGGTTCGACCCGTTGGGTCACCTGGCGAAGCACCTCGCGCTCGGAGAGGCGCAACGGAGCCGGTTCCGCGTCGGCGGCGAGCGCCTGGGCGATTCCAAACCAGCAGCCCAACAGCCACACCAGTGGCCGGACCCATCCGGTAAACAGCATCTCCCTCCTCACCTCTCTATCGGCGGAAACCTGCGGGGGGTTTAGTTCTGTGGGCAAACTGCCGATAGAATCGCAGCAGGGGACATACGCCGTCCCGCCCTGGATTTCCTATGTCGACTCTGTCTTCGCGCCGCGGTAGCCTAGCACGCCACTTCGGCCTCTTGATCCTGACCGCGACCGGCGCGGTGCTGCTGGTCGCCATCCTGGTCGCCTACCGCACCGGCCGGGCCGACCTGGAGCAGCAGGCAGTGGCGGAAGCGCTCAAACAGGTCCAGGCCACCGCGCAGACCATGGATTCCTATCTGGACCGGGTCGCCGTCCTGCCGCGCAGCGTAGCGGCCCGCCAGGAGGTGGTCGGCGGGGAAATCGATTCCCGCACGGTCCCCTTCCTGGCCCATCTGCTGGACAGTCTCCCTCCCGAGGAGGCCTTTGGGATTTACCTGGCCTTTCCGCCATCCCCCGGCGACCCCATCGCCCGCATGGCTTGGGTAGATCGCAACAGCTACCCGCACAATCTGGGCAAGGTCCGCGACCAGGGCCTGCCATGGTTTCAGGAAGCGGTCAAGACCGGCAAGGTTTTTGTTTCGGAACCGTACCTGGACCAGGACGGCTCCGGCATTACGCTGGTGAGCGTCACCAAACCCTTCTACGACCATCGGGCGCGCCTCATCGGGGTGGCCGGGGCCGACCTCTCGCTGGAGCTGATCCGCCTGATCACCTCGTATCTCCGCTTCCGCGCCAGTCCCGACGACAGCGCCGGAGACGCCGAGTCGGCCGAAGTCGCCTTTCTGGTCAGCCGCTCCGGACGCATTCTGGCGCACCCGGACGAGAGCCTGATGGTGAGCGACACCTCTCCGGGCGCGGATGTCCGGTCGATTCCCGAAGGCCGCTGGCTGGCGGCGACGCCGGAAGGCGAGGCCCGTCTGGAAACGCCCGGCCAGGACCCGCGGCGTCTGTTCTGGGCCACCGCGCCGATGACCGGCTGGAAAGTCGCCCTGAGCGTTCCGGAGGACGTGATTCTCAGCCCGGCTTACCGGCTGGCCAACCGCATGCTGGCCGTCGCCGCGCTCTCCCTGATCGGCATGATGCTGCTGGTGGTGGGCATCTCCCGCCGCGTCACCGAGCCGGTCCGCCGGCTGCGGGCGGCGACGGCGGGCGTCATCGCCCAGGACTATGCCTCGGCGGGCGAACTCGAAGCGGTCGCCAAGCGCGACGATGAACTGGGCGAACTCGCCGAGAGCTTCGGCCAGATGGTGCAGGAGGTCGCCTCCCGAGAGGCGCGCCTGCATCAGGCTCAGGAGGACATGCGCCGCAGCGAGCAATATTTCCGGTCGTTGATCGAGAACACTTCCGACGGGATTGTGATTCTCGACCGGCAGGGCGTGATCCGCTACGCCAGCCCCGCGATTCAACGCGTGCTGGGCCTGGCGCCGGCCGCCGCGCTAGGCCGGGGCTTGCTGGACTCGGTGGTCCCCGAGGATGCGGAAGCGGTACGCTCGGCGCTGGCTCGCACCGTCGCCGCCTGGGGCGCGGTCGAGCGGATCCATTTCCGCGGCCCGCGCGCCGATGGCGCGGTGCGGTTCTTCGAGGTCACCGCCAACAACCTGCTGGACGATGCCGCCGTCGCCGGCGTCGTCGTCAACATCCGGGATGTGACCGAGGAACGCGAGGCGCAGCGCCTGGCCCAGGAGAAAGAAGCCGCCGAGGGCGCCAACCGCGCTAAGAGCGAATTCCTCGCCAACATGAGCCACGAGTTGCGCACGCCGTTGAACGCCATCATCGGTTACAGCGAAATGCTTCAGGAGTTGGCCGAGGACGAGGGTTACGAAGGTATCCAGGGCGACCTCCGCAAGATCCACACCGCCGGCAAACACCTGCTCGATTTGATCAACGACGTGCTGGATATCTCCAAGATCGAGGCCGGCAAGATGGAGCTCTTTCTGGAGGACTTCGAGCTGGCGCACCTGATCGAGGACGTGCTCGCCGTCATCAGCCCGCTCGCGCAGAAGAACCGCAACCGGCTCGTCTCGCAGGTCTCGCCCCACCTCGGCGTGATGCGCGCCGATCTCACCAAAGTCCGCCAGAGCATCTTCAATCTGCTCTCGAACGCCTGCAAGTTCACCCAGGAAGGCGAGGTGCGCCTGCGCGTCGACAAGGACGGCGAGGACTGGATCCGGTTCACGGTCGCCGACACCGGGATCGGGATGACCGCCGCGCAGATGAAGAAGCTGTTTGGCGCTTTCCAGCAAGCCGACGCCTCCACCACCCGGCAGTTCGGCGGCACGGGTTTGGGCCTGGCGATCAGCCGCCATTTCTGCCGCATGATGGGCGGCGACATCACCGTGGAAAGCGAACCGGGGCGGGGATCGGTGTTCACGATCCTGCTGCCCCGTCAGGTGGTGGAACGCAAGCCGGAGGAGGCGCCGGCGCCGGAACCCTCCCGCCCCACGCCTTCCGCCGAATTGCCCGCCGACGCCGGGCTGGTGCTGACCATCGACGACGATCCCATGGTGGCGGACCTGCTGCGCTGGACGCTCAACCGCGAGGGGTTCCGCGTCGAGCATGCCGCCAGCGGCGTCGAAGGAGTGGAAATGGCCCGCCGCCTTCGTCCCGATGCGATCACCCTCGATGTCATGATGCCCGGCATGGACGGCTGGGACGTCATCTCCCGCCTGAAAGCCGATCCGGACCTGGCCGCGATCCCCGTCGTGATGCTCACCATCGTGGACGACCGAAAGACCGCTTACGCGCTGGGAGCGAACGATTACCTCACCAAGCCGGTCGACCGCGAACGCCTGGCGGCGGTGCTCCAGCAATATGCGCACGGCCGCTCCTCCCGCTTTGCGCTGGTGGTCGATGATCAGCCGGACAACCGGGAACTGCTTACCCGCGCGCTCACCAGTCACGGGTGGGAAGTCGCCGAAGCCGCCAACGGACGCGAGGCGCTGGACCAAATCCGCCAACGCGTCCCCGACATCGTCCTGCTCGATCTGATGATGCCGGAAATGGACGGCTTCGAATTCGTCGAAGCGGTCCGCCGCGAGGAGGCCTGGAAGGCGATCCCCATTGTCGTGGTGACGGCCAAACACGTCAACCCGGAAGATCGGGTCCGCCTCAGCGGGCAGGTCCGCAACATCCTCCAAAAAGGCGCCTATTCCACCGAACAACTGCTCGAGAGCGTCGCGCCGTCGGTGGTGTCCCGGATCCGCGAGGCCGTAGGCCGCCAGCCCGCCTCCGCCGCGCCGTCCTCAGGAAGTTGAGAGTCCGCGCCGGGCGTCACGGGCGCACCGGCAGTGCCACAATGGTGGTTGTGCGGCGCTTCCGAGCCACTGCGGCGCTGTTGCTGGCGGCGTACGCCGCCGCGGCCATGCGCGGCGCGCCGGGCGAGCCGCGCAATGATTTCCGCTTCTCCATCCTCGGCGACCGGACCGGCGGCGCGCGGCCGGGCGTGTACGAGCAGGCCTGGCGCGAAGTCGATCAGCTGCGGCCCGACTTCGTCATTCACGTCGGCGACCTGATCGAGGGCGGCGAAGACCTGCGCGCCGAGGCCGAATGGGAGCGCCTGCGGCCGCTGTGGGAGCGGTACGGGCGCTATCCTCTTCACTTCACTCCCGGCAACCACGATATCTGGTCCGAGTGGTCCGAACAGATCTATCGCGAACGCACCGGCCGGCCGCCCTCGTATAGCTTCGACTACCAGGACGCTCACTTCACCATCCTGGACAACTCCCGCACGCTGGACCTGGCCGATGATCAGCTCGCCTTTCTGGAAGCGGACCTGAAGGCGCATGCGCACCGCCGGCCAAAGTTTGTCTTCTTACACAAACCGTACTGGATCGTGTTTCTGAAGGTAGGCAGCGGAGCGTTTCCGCTCCACCAGTTGGCCCGGCGCTACGGCGTGCAGTTCGTGGTCAGCGGGCACAGCCACCAGTGGGGACGCATCGAGCGCGACGGCATCACGTATTTACAAGCCGGCAGCTCCGGCGGACACCTGCGCCAGGGCGGAGGAAGGGACGCGTTCCGCCAGGGGTGGTTTTTCCAGCATGGGTTCGTCCGCGTGGCGGGCTCGCGCGTCGAGATCACGGTCAAGGAACTGGACCCGCCGTTCGGCCGGGGCCGCCGGTTCTCCGCCGCGGACTGGGACGCATCCGGACCGCGCTTCGATCCGGAGACTTTGCCGGGCGCGCCCTGAGCAGCCGGGGATTCCCAAACCTACGGCGCTCCGATAGAATCGCGGCATGGCAAAGGCGACTCGTCGTGCATTCCTGGGCGCCGGGGCCGCGGCGGCGGCCACTCCCGCCGCGCCCGCCCAGGCAAAGGCCTCCCGCCAGGGCTACCGTCGCTCCAGCTTTACGCCTGGCGGCGCTCCCCAGCGGATCTCCGCCAATCTCTACCGCTTCGAAGACACCTGCAACGTATTTGTGATCCGCGACGGCTCCCGCGGCGTGCTGATCGATTTTGGTTCCGGCAAGGTCCTTGACCACCTCTCCGGCCTGGGCGTCACGCAAGTGGACTGGATCCTCCACACCCACCATCACCGGGACCAGTGCCAGGGCGACTACCGCGCCCTGGAGCGCCAGATCCCGATCGCCGCGCCCGCGCACGAACGGCACCTGTTTGCCGACGCGGAAAACTTCTGGCGCAACCGGCGCGTTTTCCATCTCTACGATGTCCGCAACGACTTCCATACCGTCACCGAGAACATCCCAATCCAGCGCTCCCTGCAGGACTACTCGACCTTCCGCTGGGGCAAGATGGAGTTTTTCATCCTCCCCACGCCCGGGCACACGCTGGGATCCATTACGCTGATCGCCGCCATCGACGGCAGGAAGGTGGCCTTCACCGGAGACCTCATCCACTCGCCCGGCAAGATCCTTAACCTGTACGACACCCAGGTGAACTACGGCGGCTCGGAGGGGGTCGATCTGGGTATCTATTCGCTCGCCCGCCTGGCGGAATTGAAGCCGGAAATGCTGTGTCCCTCCCATGGCGATCCCATGCCCGATCCGGCGGACGCCATTGCCCGGACGGGCCGGCGGCTCACCGATTACTACCGTTACCAAACCGGCAACGATCCCTCAGAGGAGGGACGTCCCTATGCGGTCAGCCCGCACCTGGTCTGCCACCACACGACCACCTCGTCTTTCTACGCCATCCTGTCGAACAGCGGCAAGGCGATGTTCATCGACTATGGCGCGGCGTCGGGCGTGCATTTCGGCAACTTCGAGCGCGCCACCGCCGCCACCGACCGCATGCGCTTCGTCGAACACAGCATCGACCGGTTGCGCCGCGACTACGGGTTGAAGTCGGTGGAGGTCGCCATGCCCAGCCACATGCATGACGACCACGTGAATGGTTTCCCCCACCTCATTCGCCACTACGGCGCCAAAGTTTGGTGTTACGAGAACATGGTGGATGTCTTTGAGAACCCCCGGGGTTACAATCTGGGGTGCATCCTGGGCGAACCGTTCAAAGTCAGCCGCGCGTTCCAGGATGGCGAGCGCTTCCGCTGGGAGGAGTTCGAGTTTGAAGCGAAGCACTCGCCTGGCCACACCGAATATCAGATGGCGTTGTTCGTGACGCTGGACGGCACGAAGGTGGCCTTCACGGGCGATGCGTTCTTCCCCAATCCACGCAACGACGGGACGCTGCGGCACAACCTCATCTTCCGTAACCATGTGGAGAACGACAGCCACCTGAAGTCCATCCGCAACCTGATCGAGCGCGAACCGGAAATCATTTGTCCAGGGCATGGCCGGGCTTACCCGGTCGACCGGTCGATCATGCTGGCGACCGAGCAGAAACTGCGCCAGCAGCAGCAGTTCTTCTTCGATCTGCTGCCCGAGGGCGAGACCAACTACGGGCTGGACCCGAGCTGGGTGGCGTTGTATCCCTACCAGATGGTCGTGGCGCCCGGCGAGCGGCAGACCCTGCGGATCCGTGCGCGGAACTATTACCAGCGGCCGATGAAGCTGGAAATCGCCCTGATCGCTCCGTCGGCATGGGAAATCACACCCGCCACCGTCAAGGTGGAGGTGCCGCCGGGCCAGCAGGCCGAACGTCCGGTGGAAATCGCCATTCCCTCGGGTTGGCAAGCCCCGGGCCCGCGCTTCGCGATTGCCGCCGACGTGATGCGGGACGGCAAGTACCTGGGACAAATCACCGAAGCGGTGGTGGACCTGCGTTCGGCGCTCGCCTAGAGCCCGTGGCGCCAGCCCTCCGCACCCGACAGAGGGGCGACCGGAAGCGAGTGCGCCCTGACGTGCGCCGCCAGTGAACGCCAGGTGGCGCCGGTCCAACCGGCGCGGCCGGCTTACTTGCAGCCGGGGGAGAATCGAGAAAGTGGAAGGGCGCGTCGGAGAGTTGCCCCACGGCGGCCGTCAACCCTGAGGGTAGGGGATGAGGGCAGCGATTCCCTTCCGGTCGCGGCTCGGCGCACGGGGCGCGACGCACCGCCAGAGGGTCGAATCCGCGGGCGGGCGCTATGGATGCACCGGCGGCACGCGAATCAGGTCGGTGCGTTCGCGGCCGGCGTCCAGGAAACTGGCGAGGGCGTAGACGGCCCCGTCCCTGCCCACCGCGATCGAGTTGACCCAGGAAGGCCGGACACCACCCGGCAGCAGAATGGGCCCGTGGTCACGATACCGGCCCTCCGGGATGTCCCACGTCACCAGGTGAAGGTTCTCCTCACCCTGCGCGCCCAACTTTGCCGCCTCGCGGGCGAGCAGCGGTTTTCCGTCCTGCCAGATGACGCCGCCCGTGAGGTAATACAGCGTCCGGCCGTCCGGACCCAGCGTGAATCCCAGGTAGCCGTAGTAGAACTTATCGAACATCCCCGCCCGCCGGGAAGGCAGCGCCGTCAGCCGCTCCACCAGTGCCACGCGCTCCGCCCGCGGGTCGAAGCGGAACAGGTATCCCGAATTCCCGTGCACCCCGTAGATGACGTTGCCCGCTCCGTACCATACGGCCTGCCGCCAGTGATAGCCCATGTGCCCCGGCTGAGCGGGATCGAAGATTCCAAAATAATCCTTGCGCAGGTCGTCGCCGGCCACCGTTTCCAGCGCATCGCGATCGTACCGGTAGCGGAGGATCGTACCCTCGGCGGTGGTCAGGTACACCGCGCCGTCGCGCGGGTCGGCCACCATCGCCCGGCACAAGGAGCGGTAGGTGGGACCTTCGCCGGCCTCGCCGCGGGCGGACACCCGTCCCAAGTTCTTCAACTCGCCGGTGCGGAGGTCGTGGCGGAGAAAATACCCATCGGGCCAGGTGAGCCCGTACAGACGCCCGCGGGCCGCATCCACGGTCATCGTCAGAATTCCCTGGCCTTCCGGCGCTTTGGCCAGATCGGTGAACGTCCGCGTCTTCAGATCGAACGCAAGAAAATGTCCTCCGGGGTAGGGGCGATAGCCGGGAGGAGGCGGATTCGCCATCCGCTCGCGGCCGTCCCGCAGCGTATAGAAGCCCGCGTGGGTGGCAAAGTAGAGTTTTCCGTCCGCCTCGAAGAACGGCACGTGGCTTTTGCCTTGCGGAACGGCTTTCAGGTCCTTTTCGCCGGCGGCTTCGGTCAGGTCGCCCACCGCCTCGATGGCGTCGGCATCCGGGTCATACACAAACATGCGTCCGCCGGCGTGGAGGTCGCTCGAGGACAGCACGTAGTAGATCAGGCCGTCGCTGGCGGCCGAGAGCCCGTTGTAGGTGTGCCGCGCGGATGGGAAATTCGATTGGAAGGCGCGCCCTTCCAGCACTGCCGACCCGGTGGCCCCCGGAGGCGGCGCCGGCGCGCGGCAGGCGGTGAGCCCGAGCGCCGCGCAACCGAGGAAGAAACCGATGCGCTTCATGCAGCAACCCCGCGGGAAGGCCCTCGTCCGCTGGTCTTAAGTGTTCAGGCGCCGGTTGAGCCGCTCGATTGCCTCGTCGATTTCGGCCGGGGACTTAAAGCCGATGGTCATCGATTGCACCGCGCCCAGCTTCGTCACAAAGCGAATGGACTCCTCGCGCAGTTCCGGCGTGCGAAACGCGCCCTCGCCCATGATCTTCATGCCGATCACCCCCGTGCCCTGCGCATGCACGCTTTGAATGTGGGCGAGCGCTTCGGGTACATTCCCTTCGCCCTTGTCCTCCCCTTGGAGGTTGTCCATGCGCGTACCGTTGTGATTCACCCGCAGCAGCGCCACATCCAACCACTGGTTGCCGGGAAACTCGCGGAGCGGCAGGATGCCGTGGCAGGAAGCGCCATGCGCCAGGATGATCTTCTTGTGCTTGGCCTCGGAAAAGTGGTCGCGGAGGCGTTTGAGATCTTCCGACCAGCCGGAGGTGCGCACGCAGTGGATCAGCAGAATGTCGAAATATTCGGAGTTCAACTCTCGGCGGAAGCGGTCGATGGCGCCCCCGGGGTCGTCCGCCTGGCGCCAGCGGAACTTGGTCATCAGGCGGTAGGAGTCGCGCGGAAGTCCCTTCAAGGCCTCTCCCAGCATCTGGTGCATGCCGGTATAGGCGTCCGCGGTCTCAAAGAAGCGGATCCCGCGGTCATAGGCATGTCTGACGAGGCGCGTGAAATTTTCCTGGCCAAGATCGCGCTGGACCTTGCCGCCGAAGGTGCCCGTGCCAAACGCGAGGCGCGTCACCTGTACTCCGGAGTTGCCCAGCGTGACCCAGTCCGCTGCGCTCTTGCGCGGCGCGGCGTCGAGCGTGCCTCCGGCCGCCACCGCTCCCGCGGTTCCGGCGACGCTCTTCAAAAAATCTCTGCGCGAGGTACGGGACATTTCACAAACTCCTTTCGTTTTCCTTGCGGTCCATATTCCTGACCAGCTTGGCTCTCATCACGATGTTGCGCGCCGCCCGCTCGCTTGCCGCTCGCGGCTCGGCGCGGACAGTTTGCCTGCTTGCGGCCATTATGTCACCCGCGTCCGCGAACTGCGACGGTCCACCGCGGGCGGGCATCCCCGGTGGAAATGAAAAAAGCCGGCTGCCCCCACTTGGGAGGACAGCCGGCTTGATCGAAGCAAGCCGACTGGCAGTCCAAATCAGAAGATCAGCTTCAAACCCAACTGGATGTTGCGCGGATTGTTTTGCTGTCCCTGCAACTGTGTATAGGTCGGACTTAGGATGCTGGTATTCAACCCGCCGAACCAGACCCGGTTAAATGCGTTGAGAAATTCGGCGCGGAACTGAAGCTTGATGCGCTCTTGGAAGACGTTCGTGTTCTTCAGCAACGCCATGTCCCAGTTATTCATCGCCGGGAAACGCAGCCCGCCCCAATAGAACGGCAGCGTGCGTCCGGTAAAGGCTGGCAGCACCGCCAGGGCCGCGCCGTTGAACCAACGGTCGATGGTACGGTTGCTCAGTTCGGGACTGACGCCGGTGGCGACGGCCCCGCTGGGCAGGGCCACGGCCTGCCCGGTCTGATAGATGTACAAAGCGCTCCACTGCCAGCCGCCGATGATCTTGTCCACGGCGGCGACATTGGTCTTGAGCGCGCGTCCTTCGCCGAAGGGCACTTCATAGATGGCGCCCATCGACACCCGATGCGGATTGTCGAACTGCCCGGTCATTTGCGGCATAAAGGTGTCGCTCGTCTCCACGTAGCGCAGGCTCTCAAGCTGCTTGGAGAAGGTATAGGCGAATTGCAGGCTTAGGCCGCGCCGCATGCGGTGATTGGCGCTGGCTTGCAGCGAATGGTAGTTGCTGGTTCCCCCCATTTCCCGGATGTGGTTGATGTTGAGAAACTGGGGATACGGATTCAGCAACTGGGCCACCGTGATCGTCGCGCCGGAAAGCGGGCTGGGCGCTGGAATCAACCCTTGGAACGGGTTCGGAATCCGCTGGTTCAAACGCGCGCCTAACGGGAAGTACTTCTGGTTGAACGCGCCGCCGTTGCCGTTGGAAGCATTGTTGATGATCCGCCCGCTGTCGCCAGCGCCCGAGGACACCAGCAGGTTGCTGGCGCTCTGGCCCACGTAGTTGACCTCCACCTGCAAATCGTTGGTGAGCATGTGCTGAATGCCGAAACTCCACCGGTTGTTCCGGATGTTGTCGCGGTCATACTTGTAAAGAGAAAGCGATTGGCCCAGGAAAGTCCGAAGCCCCAGGCTCGATCCCGTAGGGGGAGTCATGCCGTTGGGGAACGGATTGGTGAGGGTATCCTGCGGAGTAAGTCCGCCGTCGAGGGTGGTGACGATGTCCGTTTGCGAAAGGAAGCCCGTGAGGTTGACAAACGGCTGCCACCAGACCGAGAAGAAGATCCCCGCGCCTGCGCGGAGCACTGTGCGCTGAGTCAGACGGTAGGCGACGCCAATACGCGGTTGCAGGTTTTTCTTATCGGCGACCACGTTCCGACGGTTGTCCGGGGTCGCGAAGAGCAACCCCGCGCGCACCCGGAAGTCAGACGGCGACAATTCCGGAATCGGATTTCGCGCGTACGCCGCCCGGGCGGCTTCCTCGATGGGGTTGGAAACGTTAAAGTCCAGCCCGAACGTGTTCTTGTTGTAACGTTCGGTAGTGCCCAACATCAGGTCATAGCGGAAACCGAGGTTGAGGGTCAACCGGGAGTTGACTTTGAAGTCGTCCTGAAAATACCAGCCGTAAAAAGGAGACTGGGTAGCGGTGGAGGCGTTGAGGCTGTTGAAACCGGATGCCGGGGTCCCGAGCAGCAGGCTGGCAATGCCATTGCCCAGGTTGTTGCCCGGCTGGAACGCGTTCGGCTGGGTGAATCCGCGGTTGAAGTTGTACTGTCCCGCGGGGCGGTTGGCGCCCTGCGAGTTGTTCTGCTTGATCTGGCCCTGGAAGCCCCACTTCATGTTGTGGCTGCCGGCGATCTTCGTAGCGCCCACGTTGTACGAAAAGGTGTTGGTGTGCTCATACCAACGCCCCTCGGAGGCGCCGATGAAGTACATGTCGGAGTTGTCAAAACGGGGGTGAATGTTCTGCTGGAACTGGCTGACAAACTCCCGCGACCAGCCAAGCTGGGTCATGTCGAAACTGGGCCAGATGCCCTGCTGGGTCCAACGCGTGAAGCCCGCCTGGCCCGTGATGACCATCGTCGGGCTGATCAGGTACGCGTCACTGACGCCGATGGAGGTCTGCGCGCGGTTGTTGCCCGTCAGTTCGCCCACTCCCTTGCCGCCGATGTCCCACGGCGTAGGGGTGCCGGGAAAACCCTGGTTCTGTGACCAGCGCACAAACAGGCGGTGCGTCCGGATGTTCGGATCGAGGCGCAGCGAATAATTTTCGCCGTCGAAGACCTGCGGCACCTGCGCAAAGTAGTTGTTCGCGTTGGTGAACGGATCGCCCAGTGACGTCGGCGCCGGATAGCGGGCCAGCACGTTGCGGGCGATGGGGTTCAACCGGTTTGCCGGAATGCGGCCGTTGGGAAACAGTTGCCGCAGTCCCGCCGAAGTGGTGGTGGTCGGATCCGCGATTTGGAACGGCACCCCCGCGGCGTTGAACGTCTGCGAGAAATCGCCCTGCTTTTGCAGTTCCGTAGGAACCGTGAACCGGTACGTAATCGGGGTGCGCTGGCGGAGCCCTTCGAAGTTGAAAAACCAGAAGAGCTTGTCCTTGCCGTTGAACAGTTTGGGAATCACCACCGGTCCGCCCGCCGTCAGCCCGAACTGGTTGAAACGGAAGATCGGGCGCGGATTGTTGTTCCGGTTGCCGAAGAACGAGTTGGCGTTGAGCTTGTCGTTCCGGAAAAAGTTATAGAGGTTCCCGTGGAACTCGTTGGTGCCGCCCTTGGTGGTGACATTGACAAACATGCCGCCACCATGACCGTACTCGGCGTCCAGCGCGTTGGTCTGCACCGTGAATTCGTCCACCGCGTCCACGCCGGGGATGTAGGCGACGCGGTCGGAGATGTTGTTCGGGATGCCGTCCAACAGGAACTCGTTGGTCCGGTTGTTGGCGCCCGACGCGGACGTGTAAGACACCCCGTCCACATCAATCAAGCCGGTAGTCACGTTGGTGGCCCGGTTATTGGTAACTCCGGGGGCAAGGTTGATCAGCATCAGCACGTTGCGCGCCAGCAGCGGCATGTCGGTGATCACGCGCTGCTCAACGTTCCGGCTGACCGCGGCGGTGGAGGTTTCCAGCAGCGCCGCCTGCGCCGTCACCTGAACCCGCTCCGTCACCTGGCCGACTTCGAGGGTGAAGTCCGCGGTCGAGCGAATGCCGGTACGGACGATGATCTGCTGGCTGCCCTTCTTGAATCCGGACTTTTCGGCCGTTACCTCATAACGGCCCGGATTGACGAGCGGGAAAAAGAAGTAGCCGATTTCGTTGGTGGTGGCGTTGCGGGTCTGGTTCGTATCCAGGTTCGTGAGCACCACGGGCACGCCCGGCAGCGTTCCGCCGGTAGAATCTCTCACCGTTCCGTCGACCGTTCCCACGGGAAGCACCTGCGCGGTCAGGGTGACGGCGGCAAGCAGAAAGAGGCAAGCGAGGACTCTTTTCATGGTGGCGGAAGTCTATCACCAGTCTGTAACAAATGAAAGGGGGGGGGAGCGCCCGTGGCCGCCTTAGGAGCGAAGTGCATCCTATAGGCTGGACAAGCCATGAGCGGGGCCGCCAGGCGCGCCGTTGGCGAGCGAAAGTACTCGCGGCGCCAAAGTCGCTGCCGCGGCTTTTGTCGGGAAGAGCCCGCCCCGCAGAGGACCGCAGGTAGGGGGCGGCCGCTGGCGCCCGCTACCTGAGCTAACGGTACAATGGGGGCGGCTGGGGGCGCCGTCTGGCGCGGGTCCAGCCGGGAGATAATAAAGGATCAGCAGTGGCCGTTTGTCCGCCGCGCGCGGCTGAGGCTGCGGGGCTGCCGGATGGCAGCGCACTGCTGGAGAACGCAGTAATCTGATCCTCTTGTACAAGGAGCCGCAGTGGCAGCAAAACGGATTGGCATTCTAACCGGCGGGGGCGATGTCCCGGGGTTGAACTCGGTCATCAAGACCGTCACCTATCGCGCCAGCGAACTTGGATGCGAAGTCATCGGCATCCGCCGCGGATGGGAAGGGCTGACTCACCTCGATCTGGAGGAGGTCAGCAATCGGACCCGCTACATTCTTCCCTTGACCCGGGAAAACACCCGCACCATCGACCGCACTGGCGGCACCTTTCTGCACAGCTCGCGGACGAATCCGTCCAAGATGAAGCGCCTGCCGCCCGTGCTCGAGGGCAGGACCTTTCCCCAACACCAAGCGGTGAAGAACGGGGAAACCATCGTGACCTACGACGTCTCGCAGCGCGTTCTCGAGAACTTGCAAGCCCTGCGGCTCGACTACCTGATCGCCATCGGCGGCGACGACACCCTGAGCTTCGCCGCCACACTGCACGGCATGGGCTTTAACGTGCTCGCCATTCCGAAGACGATGGACAACGACGTCCGCAACACCGAGTACTGCATCGGGTTCTCCACCGCGATCAGCCGGGCGATGGAAGCCATCGAGCGGCAGCGGACCACGGTGGGATCGCACGAGCGCATCGGCGTGTTCCGCATCTTCGGGCGGGACGCCGGCTTTACGGCGCTCTACACCGCCTACGTCACCTCGGTGCGCTGCTGCATTCCCGAGTACCGCTTCAACCTGGATCACCTGCTGGACCTGATCATGCAGGACAAGCGCCACAATCCCAGCAACTACGCCTTGATTCTGCTTTCCGAAGGCGCCCAATGGGAGGGCTATCAGATGAAGGAGAAGGGAGAAGCGGACGCCTTCGGCCACAAAAAGAAGGCCAACGTCGGCGAGGATCTGGCGGAAGTGATCCAGAAGAAATTGCGCGAGGAGACCATTGTCAGCGACCTGACCTACGACCTGCGCAGCGGCAGTCCCGACTTTATCGACAAAATGGTGGCGTCCACCTTCGCGGGCATGGCGATGGACTGCGTGGAAGCGGGCAAATCGGGGTTGATGATGGCGATTCGCGACGGCTGCTACCAAGCCGTCGACATCCCGGACCCGGCGCTGGGACCCCGCACCGTCGACGTGGCGACCATGTACAACACCGAGCGGTTCCGGCCCATCTACGCCCACAAACTGGGCCTGCCCATCTTCCTGACCCGGGCTTAGCCAGACGCTTTGCCGCGGCCATGAACTGGCTTCCGCGCCTGCTTGCCCGCTGGTCCAAAGGGAGGACCGGCGCCACGCCGGTTCTCCCTGCTCCTACCCGGTTGACCGCGGAACTCGAGGACGCCATCCGGCGCTCGTTCGACGAAGCCGCCCGCGACGAGAACCACTTTCCTTCGACCATCGACCCGCGTATCTGGCATGTCAAACTCGTCCTGGAGCACTTGGGCGACGTGGCCGGCAAGCGCGTGCTGGACGCCGGCTGCGGCAAAGGCCGCTTCGCCCGCATCGTCCAGGAGCGCAATCCGGGCGCAGAGGTGTGGGGTTTGGACATTTCCGCCGAAATGCTGCGGCACGTTCCCCCGCCGATTCACACCCGGCAAGGCTCTTTGACCGAACTGCCATTCGCTGACGAATGGTTCGACGGCGCGTACGCCACCGAGTCCCTGGAGCACGCCGTCGAGATCGAGCGCGCGGTCGCCGAACTGTGCCGCGTCGTCAAACCGCGCGGCCGTATCCTGATCATCGACAAGAACGCCGCCCACTTCGGCAAACTGCCCACCCCCGCTTGGGAGCGATGGTTCCACCCCGAGGAATTACAGCGACTGCTGCTCCGGCATTGCCGCCACGCCGAATCGCGTTTCATCTCGTACTGGGAGGACGTGGAACCGGACGGGATGTTTGTGGCGTGGCTGGCGGAAAAGTAATTTCCGCCGCGGTTCAGCGCCGCCAGCGCGCGGGCTTCTGAAACTCGTGGCGCGCCTCTTCCAGGCTGTTGCCCCGGGTCCACACCAGTTCGGTTTCCAAGATCCCGAAGCCCTTCTTTTCGCCCATGGTCAGGTGCGGAATCCGCGCGGGATCGAACCCGATGGCCGACGCGGCGCAGGCATCCACCGCCAGGGCGCTCGCGCCCGCCAGCACCAGATTGTGCCGCCGCGTCGTGCCATCGCCTTCCAGGCCCAGGCATCCGCCCGCTACCGCGAAGTCGGCCGGCTTCAGCGCAAACCAATCGACGATCAGCTCGTCTGGGGAGCCCAGCGCAAACAAGCCGGTCTTGGGAAAACCGTACTTGGAGCCTGGGGCCAGGCCCAGATAGTTCGCCATGGAGAGCGCGACGCCGCTGTCCGCACTGGTGCGCAGTGGCGAGACGCTGATCAGTTTGTCGCACTGCTGAATCACCTTGGGCAGATGATAGCGGCCACTCGGGTTGCGTGACGCCGCCGGCTTACCGGGTACGGGCGTTTCCAGGGTTTCGGCGAAATTCAGGTCGGCGAGGTCGAACTCGCGATCCGGGTGGCTTTCGCGCAGTTCGGCTATCAGCTTTTCATAGCTGAGCCCGTCGAACTGGCCCCCCCACTCCGAAGTCCAGCCGTCCACGGCGGCCTTCGATCGCTCTTGGGGCAACCACCCCGCCGCCCCTTCCGCCAGCGTGAAGCGCGCTCCGAGCTTCTGTTCGGCCAGCAACCGAAGCAGGCTGCGCACCAAGCGCGGGTCGGTGACGCCGCCGGGCGCGAACGGCGGCGCCGTGCTTCCCGGCGCGGCAGACGTGGCGCCCGGGAACGACGGAATGGCCACCTTCACCACCACCCAGTCTTCCGCGTCGAAGATGGCCTGCAAGCCGCCCACCCGCATTCCGCCGAGCGAGACCGCCAGGCGCGTCATGGCGTCGATTTGGGCGGCGGTGAGGACCGCGTCCGCAGGGCGCGGGTCAGCCAGCCCCGGCAGTTTCGTCCCGTCGTGTTCCTCGGCGCCGCGAAAACTGGACAGCACCACGCCGACCCGCGGGGTGGTGTCCTGGGTTGCCGTGGCGGAGAACCGCTCTTCCGGTTTGCCGGGCGTCTGCGCGGCGGCCGCGCCGGCCGCCAGGGCGGTGGATACGAAGTCGCGTCTGCGCATGCAGGAGAGCCCTTTTTCAGTTTAGAGGGATGGTGTATAGAATAGCTATGGGCGTGTGCAGCCGCCGCTGTTTCCTCCTCTCCTCCGCCGCGATTCCCGCATCGCTTTGGGCGAGCCCGTCCGGCGCTGGAAAAACCCGATTGGGCTTTGTGCCGTCCACCCATGCGCGGCTGGCCCGGCCCGCCAGTCCGGAGGATCCGTTGGACTACCTCCGCGTCCGCGACATGGTGTGGAAGGCGATTGAGTATGGGGCGCCGCGGGCGGGCAGCTTGGAAGCGAAGATCCCCCCCGGCGCGTGGGTCGTCATCAAGCCGAATATCGTGGCGCTGCGCCCGCGCGATTTCTACCGCACCGGCGACATCACCGATTTCCGCGTCACCCGGGCGGTGCTCGAATACGTGGCGGCGCGGTCCCAGGCCGGGCGGGTCACCATCGCCGAAGGAGGCAGCTACCGGCGGGTCTCCGATCCCGCCGAAGACAACGTGTGTTACCAGAACGGGGCGCGCGTCGACGCGCGCACCTTCGATTGGGGGCCCGAGGAGTTCCCGGGCTTCAACGGTTCCCTGGGCGGCATGCTGGAAGCCTGCCAGCGCGAGCACCCCGGCAAAAAGTTTGATTACGTGGACCTCAGCTACGACGCGGTGCGCGACGAAGCCGGCCGCTTCCGTCGCCTCGAGGTTCCCCGGGCGGCCAACGGCGTGGGCGCCTTTGGCGGGCGTCCCGACTACTTCGTCACCAACACCATCCGGAAGTGCGATTTCCTGATCAGCGTGCCGGTGATGAAGGTGCACGAGCAGTGCGGCATCACCTGTTCGCTGAAGAACTACGTCGGCACCGCGCCGCGGGAGGCCTACGCGCCGCCGGGAGCTTTTTATAATGCGGCCCTGCACAAGGAACATTCGGTCGAAGACCGGATCGATCCTTTCATTTGCGATCTGGCGGCCTTTCATCCGCCCGACTACACCGTGGTCGACGCGATTCGCGGTTTACAATACACCGAGCACAACAACAACATGCCGGACCAGATGATCCGGTCCAATCTGATCTTTGCCGGCGAGGACCCGGTAGCCGCCGACGCCCTGGCCGCGCGGCTGATGGGTTTCAACGAGCAGGACATGGAGTTCCTGCACCTGGCCGAACAGCGCGGCATGGGTGCGCTGGACCGCCGGCGGGTGGACGTGATCGGGGAGGAACCGGACCGGTATTTCCGGCGCTGGGCAAAACCCAAGCGTTGGTACGGACGCGGCAGCCGCGAGTGGCGCGTCACACGCGACCCGCAGGCCCCGCTGGCCTCCTGGACGCGCATCACCATCCCGACCGACACGCTCCACTTCGGACAGCATCTGGGCATGGTGACGCCCGGCGCGGCGTTCGGCGCCTGCACGCGCCTGGTTTCCGACGGTCATCAGCAGGGGTTTCTCTGGGTGGGCGCGCGCGGCAAGGTGACCGTCCGCCTGAACGGGGAGCCAGTGCTGGCGCTGGAGAACCGCACCCGCTACCGCATCGGCCAGTTCCAGCAGGCGGTCGAATTGAAACCGGGTGAAAACCAGTTGCTCTTCCACGTGGAGGCGCTGCGCGACGCCGCCGACCTCAGTGTCCTGATGGTGAACACGCGCAACGACGGCGACACGGTGGAAGGAATTCGCTGGACGGCGTAGGCGCGAGGGCGTCCCTCGGTATGGATGCACGTGATTTCCAGCGGCTTGCCTTGAGCCTGGACGGCGCGGAGGAACGCTCGCACATGGGCGCGGCCGATTTCGGCATAGGGGGACGGATTTTCGCCACCTTTGCCTCGGTACGGCAGGGCTACGGTAACCGGACGCTTTCGCCTGAGGTCCAGGCGGAGTTCATCCGCGAGCGCCCCGACGTGTTTCTGGCGATTTCCGGGGGCTGGGGCCGGAGGGGGACGACCCACGTCCGCCTCGCGGCCGCGGATGAAGACACGCTGGCGGGTGCGCTCCGGACGGCGTACCAGTGGCGGGTCGCTGAAAACGCGCCGCGTGGTTCCCGCAGGCGCGGGAACGATCGGCGGCCCGGCAAGCGCTCTTGAGCATGGCCGCGCCCGGGCGGCGGAAGGGGAACGCGAGCCTTCTGGTGCGGCCGGGTTCGCGCGGCGCACCGAAGGGTGGCCGGATCGCGGCGCAAATTATTCCGCCACGTGACAGAGGATGTCGAAGAACTCGGGAAAGGAAACCGATGCCGCCTCGGCGTTCTCGATGACGCACTCGCCGTCGGCGCGGAGGGCGGCGACAGAGAACGCCATGGCGATGCGGTGGTCGCCGTAGGAGTCCAGGCGGGCGGCGCGGAACTGCTGGCCGCCGGGGATCTTCATGCCGTCCGGCAGTTCCTCGGCCGCGACGCCCAGGCGACGGAGGTTATCGACGACGGTTCTGATCCGGTCGGTCTCCTTGATGCGCAATTCGGCGGCGTCACGGATGACCAGGCCCTGCTCGCTGGCCGCGCCCAGCACCGCCAGGACCGGCAGTTCATCGATCAGGGCAGCGGTGATTTCGCCGGAGACCTCGCCGCCGCGCACGGGCGCCGACCGCACGAGCAGGTCGCCGATGGGTTCGCCATTGTGCTGCTCGAGGTTCGTGACGCGAATGTTCGCGCCAATCGAAAGCAGAAAGTCGAGGAGCGTCGAGCGCGTGGGATTCAGCCCCACGGCGTTGATCTGGAGGCTGGAGTCCGGCACGATCAACGCGGCCACCAGGAAGAACGCGGCCGAGGAAAGATCGGAAGGAACGACGAGATTCCGGCCGGTGAGGCGCGGGCGGCCCTGGAGCGTGATGCGCCGTTTGTGGACGGTGAGTTCCGCGCCGAACTCGCGGAGCGCGATTTCGGAGTGGTCGCGCGAGCGGATGGGCTCCTCGACCACGGTGACGCCCTCGGCAAAAAGGCCGCCGAACAGCACGCAGGTTTTCACCTGGGCGCTGGGCATGGGCAAGACGTATTCGATGGGCCGCAGCGGCGCGCCGGTAATGGCCAATGGCGGGTAGCGCCCGTCGCGGGCTTCGATCCGCGCGCCCATCTGCGCCAGCGGCCGCATGATGCGGTCCATCGGGCGCCGCGAGAGCGATTCGTCGCCGAAGATACGGCAGGAGAAGCGCTGCGCGGCCAGGATGCCGCTCAGCATCCGGATGGTGGACCCGCTGTTGCCGGCGTCCAGATCGGTGGCGGGCGCTTGCAGGCCATCGAGGCCGCGGCCGTGAATCGTCACCTCCGTGCCTTCGATTTCCATCGCGACGCCCAGCGCGCGCAGACAGCCAAGCGTCGAATGGCAATCCGCGCCGGTCGAGTAGTTGGTGATCTTCGAATCGCCTTCCGCGATGGAGGAAAGCATCGCGTAGCGGTGCGAGATCGATTTGTCGCCGGGCAGGCGGACGGCGCCGAACAGGCGCCGGGCGGGAGTAATGATTTGTTCCATGAGTCGCGGTTATACGGTAGCGGATTCCTCGATGGTGAGCGTTCCCTGGTCCGCATCAAGGGTAGCCATCAGCCCCAGCGGCAGAGTCAACTGGTCCGGGGTGTGGCCGATGGTGAGGCCAAAGAGCACCGGCACACGGAGCTTGCCCAGAATCTCGTCGAGGATCTCGCCAAGCGAAAAATTGGATTCGAACGACGGGCGGAAGTCGCGCGGCCGGCAATCGGCGCATTCGCCGAAGATCACGCCGGCGGCTTCGGCGAACTTGCCGGCCAGGCGGAGATGCGTCAACATCCGGTCAATCGAGTAGGGCTGCTCTTCCACATCTTCGAGGAAGAAGATCTTGCCCCGCGTATCGATTTCGAAGGGCGTGCCCAAGGTGGTAGAGATCAACGTCAGATTGCCTCCCACCAGCGGGCCGCGCGCCCTACCGGGACGAACGGTGCGCGTCGTGTGCGCGGGACGCAGCGGGTCGGAGTCCGGCGGATTCCGCAACAGGCCGAGCGGTTTTGTTTCAAACAACGCCCGCCGGAAATGCTCCTGCGTATAGGGACTGAACCGGGACAGCGCGGTGGGTCCATGAAACGTCACCAGCCCGCTCCGCCGGTGGATGGCCAGGTGGAGAGCGGTGATGTCGCTATAGCCCAGGAAGATTTTCGGGTGGCGGCGGATCAGGCTATAGTCCAGCCGGTCCAGCAGTTGGGACGATCCGTAGCCGCCGCGCAGCGCAAACACCGCGCGAACCTCCGGGTCGGCGAACATTTCATGCAGATCCGCCACGCGCTCCTCAACGGTGCCGCCCAGGTAGCCGTTCCGCTTGCGCACGTTGCGGCCGTACTTGTGCCTCAGGCCGAAATAATCCATGGTCCGCTCCGCCAGTTGCAGGCTGTCCGGATTGGAGACGTACGTGGACGGCGTGATCAAGCCCACCGTGTCGCCGGGTTTGAGAGCGGCCGGTTTCAGAAGCGCCGGACTCTGCGCGGAAGTCGTCATCAGCGAAGCTCCGGAAGCAAGAAAGAGTCTGCGGGTCATGGCGGAGGGCGAAGGCCGCCGGGGGCCTTCGCGCGGGAACGAAATTACGCGGTAGCCTCCGCGCCCGCCGCCAGTTGACGCAGGACAAACGGCAGAATCCCGCCGTGGCGGTAGTAGTCCGCCTCGACCGGCGTGTCGACGCGCACCACCACGTCGAAGGTTTTGGCGGCGCCGCCGGCAGCCACCGCGTGAACCGTGGCGCGCCGTCCGCCGGCCACGGCCTCGCGGACGCCGGTCACGGAGAAGACCTCTTCCCCGGTCAGGCCCAGCGTCTCGCGATTCTGCCCCGGCAGGAATTCCAGCGGCAGCACGCCCATGCCCACGAGGTTGCTGCGATGAATCCGCTCGAAGCTTTCGGCGAGCACCGCCTTGACGCCCAGCAGGGCGACGCCCTTGGCGGCCCAGTCCCGGGAGGAACCCGAACCGTATTCCTTCCCCGCGATAATCAGCAGGCTGACGCCCTCCTGCTGGTATTGCATGGCGGCGTCGTAAATAAACATCTGTTGGCCGTCCGGCAAATGGCGGGTCCAGCCGCCCTCGGTGCCGGGCGCCAGCTGATTGCGCAGACGGATGTTGGCCAGCGTGCCGCGCACCATCACCTCGTGGTTGCCGCGGCGCGCGCCGTAGGAGTTGAAGTCGCGGGGCTCGACGCCTTGCGCGATCAGGTACTTTCCGGCAGGCGAGTCCGCGGGAATGCTGCCGGCAGGCGAGATGTGGTCCGTGGTCACCGAATCGCCCAGCACGGCCAGGGCGCGCAGCCCCGTCAAGTCCGCGACGGGCGCTTCCGGATCCGCCATGGCGTCGAAGTACGGCGGGCGCTTGATGTAAGTGGAGGCTTCGTCCCACTGGTAGACTTTGCCCGTGGGGATCTGAATGCCGCGCCACGCCGCGTCGCCCTCGAACACCGCGGCGTACTGTTCGGCGAATTGGGCCGACGTTTGCGCCGAGCGGACCGTGGCGAGGATCTCGTCGTTGGACGGCCAGATGTCGCGCAGATAGACCGGTTGCCCGTCGCGGCCTGCGCCCAGCGGTTCGTTCTGGAGGTCGAGATCCACCCGTCCCGCGAGGGCGTAGGCCACCACCAGCGGCGGCGACGCCAGGTAGTTCGCCTTCACCTGGGGATTGACGCGGCCCTCGAAGTTCCGGTTGCCGCTGAGCACGGAAACCACCGTGAGGTTGGCTTCCTTCACCGCCCGGGACACGTGCTCGGGCAAGGGACCGCTGTTGCCGATGCAGGTGGTGCAGCCATAACCGACCACGTGGAAACCGAGTTGCTCAAGATAAGGCAGCAGCCCGGAGGCGATCAGGTAGTCGCGAACCACTTTGGAGCCCGGCGCCAGCGACGTTTTCACCCATGGCTGGGAGCGCAGTCCTTTTTCCACCGCCTTCTTGGCCAGCAGTCCCGCGCCGAGCATGACGGAAGGATTGGACGTGTTGGTGCAACTGGTGATGGCCGCGATCACCACCGCGCCATGCCCGATGGTGACCGAAGAGCCGTTCACCGGCACCTGCGTCTGTTTGGGCGGAAGATCCTTGATGAAAGCGGCGAAATTCTTCTTGACGTCTGGCAACTCGACCCGGTCTTGCGGGCGTTTGGGCCCGGCCAGGGACGGCACCACCGTGGACAAGTCCAGTTCGAGCGTATCGGCGAACTCGGGGTCGGGCGTGGCGTCGGTGCGGAACAGACCCTGCTCTTTGTAATAGGCCTCCGCGAGCGCCACCAGGTCTGCGGGACGGTTGGTGAAGCGCAGATAGTTCAGGGTCTCCTCGTCGACCGGGAAAAAGCCGCAGGTGGCGCCGTACTCGGGGGCCATGTTGGCCACCGTGGCGCGGTCGGCGAGGCCGAGGTCGCGCAGGCCGGGTCCAAAGAACTCCACGAACTTTCCCACCACGCCCTTTTTACGCAGCATCTGCGTCACGGTCAGCACCAGGTCCGTTGCCGTGCTGCCTTCGGGCAGCCGCCCGGTGAGGCGGAAGCCGACCACCGGCGGCAGCAGCATGGAGATCGGCTGGCCGAGCATGGCGGCTTCGGCTTCGATGCCGCCCACGCCCCAACCAAGGACGCCCAAGCCGTTGATCATGGTGGTGTGCGAATCCGTACCCACCACGGTGTCCGGGTACGCCGCTCCGTTGCGGGCGCGAAAGACCACGGGGGCCAAGTACTCCAGGTTCACCTGGTGGACGATGCCGGTGGCCGGCGGCACCACGCGGAAGTTCTCGAACGCGGTCTGGGCCCAGCGCAGGAAACTGTAGCGCTCGCGATTGCGCTGGTATTCGATGACCGAATTCAATTCCAGCGCGTTGGCGGCGCCGAAATGATCGACCTGCACGGAGTGGTCGATCACCAGGTCCGCGGGCAGCAGCGGATTGGCGCGCTGCGGGTCGGCGCCTAGCTTGGTTAAGGCCTCGCGCATGGCGGCCAGGTCCACGGCGCACGGCACACCGGTAAAATCCTGAAGGATCACGCGGGCCGGCATGAAGGCGATTTCCTTCACTCCCGCCGCCGCTGCTGCCGCCACGGCCTCGATGTCGGCGGCGGTGACTTTACGGCCGTCTTCCTGCCGGAGCAGATTCTCAAGCAGGACGCGAATGGAAAAGGGCAGCCGCGCCACGCCGGGGAAGCCACGCTTTTCCAGGGCATCCAGGCGATAGATGGTGTGCGAGGCGGAGCCAACGCGCAGCGTCGCCGCCGCGCCGAAAGAATTCAGGTTGAACATGGGCTGTAACTTATTATTCTATCGCGGCGGCGCCCGGCGCCCGGAGCAGGTTCGTTATGCTGAAGAGTGATGACATCTGCCGCCGAGCCGCTGTCCGCCCAGACGCGGCAACATCTGCACGCCGTGCGCGATGCGCTGCTGCGCCTCCACAAAGTGCTGCTCGACGACGAACGCGCCGCCTACGAACGAATCCATGGGCGCGTGACGCCGGCGCGCCTGCTGGAGCTGCTGCTCTCCGACCCCTGGTTCGCGTGGCTCCGGACCGTGTCCGGGCTGGTGGTCCGCATCGACGAGTCCCTGGCGCCGCGCAGCGCCCCCACCGAGATGGAAGGGCGCCAGTTGGTCCGCTTGGTCCGGGAGACGATCGTGCCCGATGAGAACGGTTTCGGTTTCGGCATGAAGTATCACGTCGCCGTGCAGCGGGAACCCGCCGTGCTGCTGGCCCACTGCACGCTGCGGAAGCTTCTGCCGGCTCGTTGAACGGAGTGGCGGCGGAACCCGGCAGCGCACTTTTCAAGGTGCGGGGGAACCACGTGACGCCGGTCTCCGACCGGCGCCGCTGGCTTGCCGCCGGGGAAGAGAGCGAGGAAGTCAAAGGGCAAGTCGGAGACTTGCCTCCCTGCGGCGATCAACCCTGGGGATTGGGGATGAGGCCCGCGACTCCCTCAAGCACGGGACGGCTCCGGTCGGTTGCAACCGCAGCAAGGCCCGCTCCCTGCCGGTCGCGGCTCTTCGTTTCAGTGGCTTAAGGGCGGACCTATCACTTCCAGCCCAGCGCGACCCGCGACCTCGGCATGATGCCCGCGGGAACATCCGTAACGGGCGCGCGATTGCCAAAGGCGCCGGGGATTCGATACCTTAGAGTGAGAGACTGCGGAGAGGTGCGAGAGCGGTTGAATCGGGCGGTCTCGAAAACCGTTGAACCTTTACGGGTTCCGTGGGTTCGAATCCCACCCTCTCCGCCATTCTGATCTTGATCTTATTCATTCGAAATTACTGAGAGAAGGATGGAGGTTTGTCGCCCGAGTGAGTCCCTTCCCTCCCGCCGTGCCCGGGGTTCTGCCCGGCGGCGTCCGTTCCGGGGAGCCATGTTCCGTGTGCAACTTCTTCTTGCCGGATGCGTTTAACCTGTAAGGAGAGGAGATTTCCCTTATGACCGGTTGGCGACGAACGGTCCCGGCGGCGGTCCTGTGGGTCGGCTTGCTGGGCGCGCAGGAGCCCGCGCCTGCGCCCGGCGAAACCGAGGGCTGGCGCAAATCCGAGCAGGCAGGCTACACGGTGACGGACGGAACGAAGATCCCCCTGAGTCTGATCAACAGCGTAAGCACCAAACATTCCGCGGTCGGCGACCGGGTTTACCTGGAGACCGCCTTTCCCATCGTGGTGAACGGCAAAGTGGTGATACCGCCTGGCAGCTATGTCATGGGCACGGTCACCCAGGTGAAGCGCCCGGGGCGCGTGAAGGGGCGCGGGGAGTTGTTCGTGCGGTTCGATTCGCTGACGCTGCCCAATGGCGTGACGCGAGACTTTCGCGGCCGGATTGAGGCCATGGACGCGCGCGCCGCGGAAGACTTCGACCGGACCGAGGGTAAGATCTCCAGTGAGGGGAACAAGGGTGGCGATGCGCGCACCATGGGCGAGGCGGCCAGCGCCGGCGCGTCCGTGGGGGCCATTGCGGGCGCCGCCTCCGGCAACTGGGGCAAAGGTCTCGGCATCGGCGCGGGAGCGGGCGCTGCGGCAGGGCTGGTCGGGGTGCTGCTCACCCGCGGACCGGATGCCGTCCTGGCGCGCGGCAGCACCGTGGAAATGGTGCTCGACCGCAACCTTATGTTCACGGAAGAGGAGTTGAACTTCAGCGGATCTCCCGCGCCCGGCCGGCGGGTGCTGGATAACGCGGAAGGCCCGGCTTCGAATCAGAAAGCGCGCGGCGGCATCGGCTTTCCGACCCGGCGATTCTTCGTGCCGGGCGCCGGTCCGGGCAGGCTCATCCGCAACTAGGGCGTCGATCAAGCCCCGGGGAAACCTGGGGAGCCAGCAGGCCCCCGCAGCCTTTCGATACGGGCTTTTCGCCAACTCGCCTGCTTTCGCAAAAATTCGACACGCGGCCTCATGCGATCCTGGCCAGACTCACTTCCCGACCCAGCCCCTAGGGGGCTGTTGCAAAAGTTTACGGGGAAGGAGAGGGATCCTGAGACGGGCCTCGACTATTCTCTTGCCCGGTACATGTCCGCCGCCCAGGGAAGATTCACAGGTGCCGACCCAATCTTCGGCGATCGCAACGATCCTCAGAGCTGGAACATGTATACGTACGCCCGCAATAACCCGCTCCTGTACACAGATCCAGATGGCATGTCCTATCGTATGTGCCAGCTCGACGAGGAAGGCAAGGAGACGAATTGCACGACCCAGCGGAATGAGCTCTCGGACAAACAATTCAGCGCGTTCCAAAAGGACAACAAAGGCAAGATGGCCTTTGTCGGTGGCAAGATCTTCGCCATCAACGATGATGGCTCCCGAACTCAAACTGGCACCTACAAGCAGACCGATGTCGACCTAGACACGCCGCTGGCTCAGGCTGCCGCACAAGGAATCCAGAATTCTGCGACGGTGACTGACCCCAGGTTCATCGCCGCCTTTTACGGTGCTTCGGCTCTCGGTGGAATTGGCCTCAATGCACTTGGCGTCACTGGTGCAAGCGGTTTTCAGATGACCACGGCTCTTGGGGGAACAACCGAGAACATGGTTCTGGTGTCTCGATGGGGTCGAACTGGCCTTGAAGCTGGCGACTGGGTGATGAAGGGCGGTAAGAACTGGATTAATTATGCCCCTTCTGGGAAATGGCAGCCTGGGCTGGGAAACCAGTTCGCACGCTTCGCCTCCGGAGCTGAGTACTATGTGCCGCAGTCAACAATCCGCCTGCCGATCTTCAAGGAAATGGGTCTAGGAGCCATCAAAGCTCTACTTGGACAGAGGCTCTTCATTCCATGACCAATGGGTGGTTACTTCCAGGTGCAATGATGTTGGTGTTCGGGCTTATTGCCCTCGGGCACGGCTTCTGCCTCGTGCGCTATTTGCTTAGCCGTAAATCGTTTTCGGTGGTTCCCTTTATCGGAGGTATCCTGGGTGCGATAGGTCTCGCTATGGCACCGGAACCATCCTTGAGTCGCTTCTGGTGGATACCGTTGCTGGTGGACTACGGCTCAGCACCGAGTTTGCTTGTGTGGATCGCAGTCCTGGTACGGAAACGACGATCCACGTAGCGTTGCCCACAGCCTCGATCACACTGATGCAGATGACAACGGCGCACCTAAGGTTATGTGCATACTGCGCTTTTCGACTCCCGGGTGGTTGTAGACACGGTCACGGTCTCGACCGTCGAAGTGGTGCCACCGCATTGAGCGGAATCTGTATGGAGTGCGTGATTTGAGTAAGCAGCTGTGACATCAATTATGTGGCGAGCTTCTCTGCCAGACAAAATACCCTTTTAATGCCGAGTACCGGATAACCCCGAGCAATCACAGCGGGCGACATGCTGGCACGGATCGGATGTCGTCTGGACTCGGCATTATCAGAGGGTGTCGAGGAAGGCCAACAATGCGTCGCCGGGCTGGAACCGCAGAGAGCCCTTTCCGGCTGGCGTCACACTTCGCAGAGCCTGTTCCTTGGTCTTCAGATCTGCCTCGACGTACATGTGGGTCAGTCCAGAGGCTTTACAACCCTCGGGGAAGGCAATAGGCGACGCCGTATGGGAATCTTCTTCACCTTGGTTGTTGGTGCCATCGTGATCGGCAGCCCAGTCGCTGCCGAGCCTGCCAAGCCGATCAAGACTAGCTAGGGTCGGTGTAAGGATTTTGTCAGCTTGCAGGCTTCCCGCCGGACGCTTTCTTCTTCCAACGGTGCGACGCCGAACCGGAGGCCTTGCTCTACGAAGCCTCGCTCGACCTGCTCTCGGCGGGCGAACCGATTCCCGGGCCGTCCGCGTGGTCCCTGGTCCTGCTGGGCGCGGGAGCGCGGGCCGCGCGAATCCGAAGACGCCGGATGAGAATGTGGCGGCGCTAGCCAGGGGCCCACGCGCTGGCGAGCGGAAGCACGTCGGGTGGAATCTTACCCACACAGCGTCTCTGCGCGCCTGACTCGGGCGCGCAAGGGACTCCAGGGCAGGCGCCGGTATCGCGGCTGAATTCGAAAGCGCCGCAGGGAAAGCCGATCACGTCGGGGCGCCGGCCCCGTTACGACAGGATCTCCCGCACCACTTTGCCGTGCACGTCGGTGAGCCGGTAGTGCCGGCCCTGGAACTTGAAAGTCAGCCGCGTGTGGTCCACGCCGAGGCAATGGAGGATGGTGGCGTGGAGGTCGTGCACGTCCATGGGCTTGTCGACGATGTTGTAGCTGAAGTCGTCGGTCTCCCCGTAACTGATCCCGGCTTTGATGCCGCCGCCGGCCAGCCACATTGCGAAACAACGGGGGTGATGGTCGCGGCCGTAGTTGGTCTCGGTGAGCGTGCCTTGGGAGTAGACGGTGCGGCCGAACTCGCCGCCCCACACTACCAGCGTCTCGTCGAGGAGGCCGCGCTGGCGCAGGTCCGTAATGAGCGCGGCGCTGGGCTGGTCGGTCTGCTGGCACTGGCCGCGGATCTCTTTCGGTAGGTTGCCGTGCTGGTCCCAGCCGCGATGAAATAGCTGAATGAAGCGGACGCCGCGCTCGGCGAGGCGGCGGGCCAGGATGCAGTTGGCCGCATAGGTGCCGGGCTTGCGCGAATCCGGGCCGTACAACTCAAAAGTGGCGTCCGGCTCCTTCGCCAGGTCCGTGAGCTCGGGCACGGAGGTCTGCATGCGGAACGCCATCTCGTATTGCGCGATGCGGGTCTGGATCTCCGGATCGGGCGTTTGGCGGAACTTGAGCTCGTTCAGGCGCGCCAGATCGTCGAGAAAGCGGCGGCGGGCCCCGGCGGAGTAGCCGTCGGGGTTGGACAAAAACAACACCGGGTCCGCGCCGGAGCGGAACTTCACGCCCTGGTACCTGGTGGGCAGGAAGCCGCTACCCCACTGCCGGTCGGCCAGCGCCTGGGAGCCGCCCACCCCTTGCGACACCAGGACGACGAAGGCGGGCAGGTCCTGGTTCTCGCTCCCGAGCCCGTAGGCGATCCAGGAACCGATCGACGGCCGGCCGGCCAGTTGAAAGCCCGTCTGGAAAAACGTGACGGCGGGGTCGTGATTGATCGCTTCGGTGTGCAGCGATTTCAGAATGCACAGTTCGTCAGCCACTTTGGCGGTATGCGGCAGCAGTTCGCTCAGCCACTGGCCGGAGCGTCCGTGTTGCGCAAACTGGAAGATCGAAGGGGCGGTGGGAAAGCTGGATTGGAACGCGGTCATGCCCGTTAGCCGCTGGCCCATGCGGACAGAGGCGGGCAGGTCGACGCCGCGCAACCTGGCCAGCGCGGGCTTGTAGTCGAACAGATCGAGTTGCGACGGGCCGCCGTGTTGAAAGAGATAGATGACGCGCCTGGCCTTAGGCGGGAAATGCGGCAACGCGGCGGTGGTTCCTTCGGCTTGGGCTTGGCCGGCGAGCAGCGAAGTCAAGGCCGCCAGTCCCGCGCCGCCCGTCGCGGCGCGCAGGAAACTTCGGCGGGTGCGCAGCAATTGGTTTTCGGCCAGAGGATGCACGGCGGTTACTCCTTGGTCACGGCTTCGTCCAGGTTCAGCACCAGGCTGGCCACCGCGGTGTAGGCGGCGAGATCCGGCAGGGGCAAGGCCGGGTCCGGGCGCGAATCGCCCTGGCGCACATAGCGGCGGGCCTCCTCCGGCCGGCCGGCGAAATGGTCACGATGGAACGCCAGGCTGCCGCCCAGCGCTTCCAGTTCGGCGGCGGAGGGCGAGCGGCTCAATACCAGCCGGAAACCGTAGCGGAGGCGGTCGGCGGGCGCCGGACCGGCTTCCCGCAGCATCCGCTGGGCGATCAGGCGCGCGGCCTCCACGAAGGTGACGTCGTTCATCAGGTTCAGCGCTTGCAGCGGCGTGTTGGTGCGATTTTCGCGCACCACGCAGGCCTCGCGGTTGGCGGCGTCGAAATTCACCAGCATCGGCGGGGCCACGGTGCGCTTCCAGAACGTGTACAGGCTGCGGCGGTAGAGGTCGGATCCGGTGCTTTGGACATACTCCATGTCCTGCATGATCAGGTCCTTCCACAAGCCGTCCGGCTGGTAGGGTTTGACGGACGGCCCGCCGAGGCGAGGGGTGAGTATGCCGGCGGCCCGAAGGGCCTGGTCGCGCACCATCTCCGCCGGCAGGCGGAAGCGAGGTCCGCGCGCCAGCAGCCGGTTCTCGGGATCGCGCTGCACCAGCTCGGGCGCCGCCTGGGACGCCTGGCGATACGTCGCGCTGGTGACCATGGTTTTCAACAGCGCCTTGGTGTCCCAGCCCGTGCGCATGTACTCGGTTGCGAGCCAATCGAGCAGGTCAGGGTGGGAGGGCCATTCGCCCTGCGAACCAAAATCCTCGGCGGTCTTGACCAAGCCCACGCCGAACAGCATTTGCCAGTAGCGATTCACCGCGACGCGGGCCAGCAGCGGGTTGTCCGGCGCGACAAGCCAGCGCGCAAAACCCAAGCGGTTGTTGGGCGCGCCCGGCGGCAACGGCGGGAAGATTTCCGGCACGCCGGGCGTGACTTTCTCCCCAGGGGTGTGGTACTGGCCGCGCATCAGGAAAAACGTGTCGCGAGGTTGGGGGCGCTCGGCCATCACCATCACGGTCGGGAAGGTGCGCTCGAGTTGGTCGGCCTGCTCGCGCAGCGTCTGCCACTCCTGCCATGCCTGCCGGATGGGGGCGGGGGCCGCCGTCGCGAGGAACTGCCAGCGCAGCACGCGGTTTTCGATTTCCGTCCGCCGGGCGGCGGGCTTGGCGGCCAACTGATGCACCGGCATACCCAGGGCTAGCGCCTTCAACTCCTCCTCCGGCAGGACGCGCGCGTAGACGCGGACCTCGTCCAGCAACCCGCGAAACCGGTTCTCCTTGCCGCCGCCGCCCGCCAGGCGCAAGGGTTCGGCAAACCTAGCGCCAGCGTTGCGGAAGGGACGATAGAGCGTTTCCATCTCCACCTGGAAATCCACGCGCCGGCCATCCAGGTACAGCGCCACGCCCTCGGCCATCTTCGATCCGGTGTAGGTCACGGCGACGTGATGCCAGCGGTTCGGCTGCAACACCGGTTGGGTGTCGACGCGCAAGGCGTCGTTGACGTAGTTGCTGGTGAGGTGGAAGTGGAGGCGGCCCTGCCGGGCATACAGACCAAAACCTTTTCCTTCCGGCCGGTCGCTCATCCGCGTGACGAGCGCGCCGTGGGGCGAGGCTTCGGGGTACAGCCACAGCGAGAGGGTGAAGCGGTCGTCGATGTCGAACTGCGCGGCGCCGGGAACGGCGAGGAGGGAGGCGCCGTCGAAACGCGCGGCCTGCCCAAGCCGGCCCGGGACGAAGGAGAGTGATCCCTCCGCCTGTTCCGCGCCGGGCGCATCCAGGGGCAGCGCGGCGTCGAGTCCGATGGCCGGCGACCAGAACTGCGCGGGCGCCGCCGCCAGCGAGGACTCCCACGCCCGCTGCGCGCGCGCGAGCGCCTCGGCCTCGGCGGCCAATTCCCGTTCGATCTTCTGCATGCGGCGCGCCAGCGTCTCCCGGGCCTCTTGCTGCTCGCGAGTGGGCGCGGCCACCAGCGGCGGCGAATTGCCGTACTTCATCGCGCGTCCGTGCTCGGGCACGTTGTTGAAATACGCAAACAGCCGGTAGAACTCCTGCTGGGTGAACGGATCGTATTTGTGATTGTGGCACCGCGCGCAACCCAGGGTGAGGCCGAGGAAGACCGTGGAAGTGGTTTCGACGCGGTCCACCACGTACTCCACCGCGTACTCTTCCGGAATGATGCCGTCCTCGGTGTTGGCGCGGTGGTTGCGGTTGAAGCCGGTGGCGATTCTCTGCTCGAGCGTGGCGCCTGGCAACAGGTCGCCGGCGATCTGTTCAAGGGTGAACTGATCGAAAGGCTGATTGCGGTTGAAGGCGTCGATCACCCAGTCGCGCCAGCGCCACATGGAGCGTTCGCCGTCGAACTGGTAGCCGTTGGTATCGGCGTAGCGGGCGGCGTCCAGCCAGCGGGCGGCCATGCGCTCGCCGAAGTGGGGGGAGGCCAGCAGGCGGTCGACCGCGTGTGCGTAAGCCTCTGGCGATTGGTCGCGCAGGAACGCGTCGAGTTCGGCCAGGGTGGGAGGCAGTCCGGTCAGATCCAGGGAGACGCGCCGGAGCAGCGTTTCGCGGGGCGCTTCCGGCGAGGGGGCCAGGTTTTCGCGCTCCAGGCGCGCGAGCACAAACGCGTCAATCGGATTGCGGACCCACCCCGCCTGGTTCACCTGGGGAGGCTCCGGCCGGCGCGGCGGCAGGAAGGACCAGTGCTTTTGCCAGGGCGCGCCCTGCGCGATCCAGACGCGCAGGGTTTCGATTTCGGCGGCGGTCAAGGCCACGCCGGAGTGCGGGGGCGGCATGCGTAAGCCGCGCCTGGGATGCATGATGCGGCGGATCAGTTCGCTGTTTTCCGGATCACCGGGGAGAATCGCCGGCCGCCCGCGGGCGGCGGATTTGGCGGCCGCTTCCTGGTCGAGGCGCAGCGGAATCCCCTTGGCAGCGGCGTCCGGACCATGGCAGGCAAAGCACTTGTCCGACAGGATCGGCCGGACGTCGCGGTTGAACTCGAGGGCCGGGGCGGCGCACAAAGGGGCCGCCACCAGCGCGGCGAACCACACTCGCATGACGACCTTGATTGTATCGCGGAGCTTTCCGCCGCCGGGGTACAATGCGGGTGTTCTTATGAGTCCTCAACAGAAGGCGGAAAGCCTGGGCATTACGTTTGAGCCGCAACCGCGCGGCTATCTGAACCTCTGCGCGCGCGCGGGCAACCTCCTGTTTTCTTCGGGCCACGTCAGCGACCTCAAAGGCAAACTTGGCGCGGACCTGTCGGTCGAGCAGGGCTACGAAGCCGCGAAAGATTGCGCACGCAAGATCCTGCGTTCAGTCTGGAACGCGCACGGCACGCTGAACGGACTGCGGGTGGTGAAGCTGCTGGGCTGCGTGAACGCGACGCCCGAGTTCACCGACCACCACCTGGTGATCCACGGGGCCTCCGACCTGTTCCACGAAGTGTTCGGGAAGGAAAGCGACGGCTACCACGCGCGCAGCGCCCTCGGCTTCGCGTCGTTGCCAACAGGGGTAGCCGTGGAAGTGGAAGCGATCTTCGAAATTCAGGGCGCGTAGCCACGATTCCCCGCCGCGCGCCTTTCCGCTATATTCGGGATGCCATGCGCCGCCGGCTAGGGATTTTCCTCGCGCTGCCGCTGCTGGGCGCGGCGGCCGCGCCCGATTGGGCGCAAGCCCGCAGAAACGGCCGCATCGTCGACGAGATCTTTCGCCGCACCAACCGGATGATGCACCGGTGGCTGTCTTGGGCCGATCCGCAGACGTTGCTGCTGCCCGACCGCGTGCCGGGCGTGCTGTTTGGCAAACCGGACCCGGAGCCGATTTACACTCCGCACAACTCCGGCGCGGATAACTACCCCTTCCTGATCATTACCGCGTACTTCACGGAACCCGACCTGGTCAACGGCCGGATGCTGGAGATGCTGCGGAGCGAAATCCGCTACACCAACGTGGGAGAAGGCGCGATTCCGGGCAATCTGAATCTGCGCACTTACGAGTTGGGGCCGCCCAGCTTTTTCGGCGCGGGCGAATATGCCAAGGACGGCGCGGTTCCCGTGACCGAACTGCTCGGCCGGACGCCCTGGTTCGACCGTATGACGGATATGATGCGGGACTTTCACGCGCGCGCGCCGGTCCGCACGCGCTTCGGCAACCTGCCCGACACCGGGGCGGAACTGAACGGCGACGTTCTTCAAGCGCTGGCCCGCATAATTCCCATGACCGCCGACGAGCAGCTTTTGCGCTGGGCCGAACAGATCGGCGACGCGTACATCGAGGAGATCCTGCCGAAGAGCGGCTACCTCCCGCCCATGCGCTGGAATTTCGAGACTGGCTCTGGCGACGGAATGATCCGGCTGGGCGACCATGGCAACGAAGCGATCGGGGGCCTGGTGTTGACCCTGGCGCTGGAGCAGGAGCGCGGCCTGCCACGCGCGCAACGCTGGCGGCCGGCGCTGCGCAAGACCCTGGACCGCGTGCTCGCTTCGGCCAACCCGGACGGATTCTTTTACCGCGTCGTGCGGGCGAGCGATCTGGAACCCGCCAACACGGCGTTGACCGACTGCTGGGGATATATCTACGGCTCCATCTACGCGTACTACCAGGTGACGGGCGAAGAGAAGTATCGGGAGCAGGTGCGGCGCGTTCTGGCGAACCTCAAGCGCTACCACGATCACGATTGGACCCAGCCGGTGAACACGGTGGACGACCTGGCCGACTCGATCGAGGGAGCGCTCTACCTGGTGGCGTTCGAGCCGGCGCCCGAGGCCTTGGCCTGGATCGAGGCGTCGATTCCCAAGATGTTTTCCTACCAGAAACCCGATGGGGCGATTGAACGCTGGTATGGCGATGGCAACTGGAACCGCACGCTGCTCATGTACGCCATGATGAAGACGCAGGGGTGCTATTTGCAACGCTGGCGTCCCGGGGTGGAGTTCGGGGCGGTGCGGGACGGCGAGCAACTGCACGTCAGCGTGCGCGCGGCCGCGTCGTGGAGCGGGCGGGTGGCGTTCGACTATGCCCGGCACCGGCGGGTGCTGAATCTGCGGAAAAATTACTGCCGGTTGAACCAATGGCCCGAGTGGTACACCGTGGACGAGAACCAGCTTTACGAGATTGTGGAACCGGACACCGGGCGGCGCGAAGTGCGGCTGGGCAGTGAATTGAAGCGCGGGCTGCCGGTGCGCGTAGCAGCCGGCGGCGAAGCGCGCCGCAGCGTGCGTCCACTGCGCGGGGCCAGGTAGCGGCACGGCCTAGGCCGCGCGCGGCACATGCGGGAGACTGGGTCCTGGCGACGGCTGGGACGGGCCAAGCCGCTGCAACCGGGAGCGCAGGGCATCGAGCAACACCTGCTTGAGCGGACTATCCGGCATGCGCTCCACCACCTGAAGGCGGTATCGCGTCAGGCGCACATCGTCAGCGGTGGTGGCAGAGCACATAAGTCCCTCCTGGCGCGGGCCAGCGCGAGTCCTGCGCGGCACTGTTCACCAATACGGTCAGCAGCATGCGCAGGGGCAGGGTGTCATTGAGTTTCGGACGCCATCCCTCCGTGCCGGTGGCGAGAGACTCCCTCCCGGCGCGGTCGGCTGCCGGCGTCCTGAGTTCCGCGTGAAGCTGGAAAGGAGTTCGCATACCTGTTTCTTACTCCTGATGGGAGAGAGGCTTCCATAGACCTCAGGGTTCAATCTGAGTTCGGGTGAAGGCCCGACGGAAGGCCAAACTGCCGGTACCGTAACCGGGGGAATCCCTGCTGCGGCGGCGTGATACGATCAGCGCCATGAGACGGCGTACCTTCCTTTCGCTCGCCGGAGCCCTGCCGGCGGGAGCCGCAGCGTCACGCCGCATCGGCGCCAACGACAAGATTGTGCTGGCATGCATGGGATGCCGGGGCCGGGCCGGGCACCTGGTGAAAGGATTCGCGGACCGCGCCGACCTCGAGATCGCCGCGCTGATCGACGTAGACGCCCGACAGTTCGCCGCCAGCGTGAAGTACGTAGAAGAGAAAAAGGGCAGGGCGCCGCGCACGCTTGGAGACTTCCGCCGGGCGCTGGAAGACCCGGCGATTGACGCCCTGGTGGTGGGGACGCCGGAGCACTGGCATGCGATCCCCACCATTCTCGCCTGCCAGGCGGGCAAGCACGTCTATGTGGAGAAACCGCTGGCGCACAATCATCGCGAGGGCGAGGCGATGCTGGCCGCGGCGCGCCAGCATCAACGCACGGTGCAGGTGGGCATTCAATCGCGCAGCGGGCCGCACCTGGCCGAGGCGTGCGCCTATATTCGCTCGGGCGCGCTGGGCAAGGTGACGTTTGCCCGCGCCTGGGAGAGTTCGCGGCAGCGGCCCGTGCCCCGCGTTCCCGACGAAGATCCGCCCGCCGGAGTCGATTACGATTTCTGGCTGGGGCCCGCGCCGAAACGGCCGTTCAACCCCATGCGGTTTCACGGCAACTGGCGTTGGTTTTTCGATTACGGTTCGGGTGACCTGGGCAATGATGGCGTGCACCGCGTAGACTACGCGCGGCGCGGTCTGGAGGCGGCGATGGCGGCGATGGGCCGGCCGTTCCCGGTCTGGCCGTCGGCGGTCTCGGCGAGCGGCGGCAAACTCTACTTCGACGACGCGCAGGAGTGGCCGGATACGCTGCTGGTGACCTGGGAATACCCGGGCGCGCTGCTCCATTATGAGATGCGCATCTGGTCGCCTCATGCTATCGAAGGCGAGGAGGAAGGCGCGGCCATTTACGGCGACAACGGGTACGTCGTCATCGGCAATCGCGCCTGGCGGGCGTACGACGCCCAGGGAAAGAAGCTGGAAGTAGGCTCGCCCCAGCGCGAGGACGATCCCGGCCATAAGCAGGACTGGGTAGACGCCATCCGTAACCAGCGCCTGCCAGTGTGCGATGTCGCCATCGGGCACGTGGCTTCCTCGCTAATTCACCTGGGGAACATCGCGTGGCGGACCGGACGGCGTCTGCGGTGGGACGGGGACCGGCAACGCTTTGTTGACGACGAGGCGGCGAACGAGCTCCTGGGACGCACCTACCGCAAGCCGTGGACGCTCCCCGAGGTGTAGCCGGCCGCATGGGAAGTGCGGGAGGCCCGCGCGCGGCTCGATGGGTTCAGGCGGCGCGGGAACCCGCTGTGGCTGGACTCGGCGGGCGCGGGGGTGTAGGATCGCGGCCAGGACAGGAGCCTACGCGCGATGAAGCAAGACCTCTTAAGGAGAACGTTTGTGAGCGCCGGTTCGGTCGCGGCCATCGGAGCGGCGTCGGGGCGGAGCGCTGCCGCGCGACCGGCCTTACTGGGGGGAGACCCGGTACGCACGCGCCCGTTCCCTTCCTGGCCGCAGACCCGTCCGGAAGATGAAGCCTCGTGGGTGGACGCGCTGCGCGCCTGCAAATGGTGGCGCCGGGAAGGCCACTACGTGCGGGATTTTGAAAAGACCTGGGCCGAGCGGCTGGGGGCGCGCCATGTCATCGCCACGGCGAATGGAACCAGCGCGCTGATGGCATCGCTACACGCGCTGGAAGTCGGTCCCAAGGACGAAGTGCTGGTCGGTCCCTATACGTTCATCGCCACCATCAACGCGATCCTGGCGCTTTATGCGCTGCCGATATTCGTCGACACCGATCCCGCGACGCACCTGCTGGACGCCGGCAAGATCGAAGGCGCCATCACCCCGCGGACGCGGTGCATTCTGCCCGTGCACCTCGGCGGCAATGTCGCGGACATGGACGCGATTCTGGACATCGCCAGCCGGCGCAACGTGCCGGTGCTCGAGGACGCCTGCCAGGCGCACCTGTCGGAGTGGCGGGGCCGCAAGGCGGGCACGTTGGGCCAACTGGGCTGCTTCAGCTTTCAGAAATTCAAGAACCTGCCAGGCGGCGAGGCGGGAGCGGTGGTAACCAGCGATCGCAGTTTGCACCGGCACGCCTACGGGTTCCATTCGCACTACCGCTCGCCCGACGAGACCGCGCCCGACCCCGCCATCAGCCGCAACGGCATCAATCTCCGCCTGGCCGAGTTCCAGGCTGCCCTCCTGCTGGCGCAAATGAAACGCCTGGACGAACAGATGCAGCGGCGCGAGCAGAACGCCGAGTACCTGACCGCCCTGCTGCGCGAGATTCCGGGGATCACCCCGGCCAGGATGCATCCGGGCTGCACGCGCAACGCCTACCACCTGTACATGCTGCGCTATGACGAGGCGGCGTTCGCGGGACTGCCGCGCAGCCGGTTCCTGGAGGCGGTGCGCGCCGAGGGCATTCCGCTGGGCGCGGGTTACGGGCCGCTGAACCGCGATCCGTTCCTTGAGAACACGCTGCGTTCGCGAAACTTCCGGGCCATCTACACGGAAAAGGAAATCCAACAGTGGCGCGAGCGCAATCAATGTCCGGCCAACGACCGTCTGGCGCGGGAGGGCATGTGGCTGCCGCAGCACGTGTTGCTGGCCGGCCGTTCCGATATGGAGGAGATCGCCGCCGCCCTCCGGAAGGTGCAGCAGAACGCGGCGGGGTTGCGGCAGACATGAGGGCTGGTGGAGAAGCCGGGACAGGCCGCGGTAACCCGAGGCGCACCAAGTGGAAATCAGGGGCCTTTACGCGCAACCCAAGGGGGCGGAGTCGCCTGTCCGGGCGATATTCCCCCCGCTCTTGAGGTGTTACTCGCCGCGCGGGGGCTCGTCCGGCCGCGCCCGGAGCGGCGGCAGGTCCGCGAGCAGTTGGCCGGTGGCGGCGCTGATGGCGTCCAGGGCGGCGGCGAAGGCTGCCTGGTTTGCCCCGGAGGGTTTGTGCATGCCGCTCACTTTGCGGACAAACTGCAAGGCCGCCGCGCGCACCGCTTCCGCCGAAGCCTCCCCCTGCGGCTGGCGCAGCCGCTTGATGCTACGGCACATAGGTTATGGGCGCGGCGCCGGACAGGGCGGCGCCGGCAAATCGCTCGCCATGCCGTCCTCGGCGGCGGCGGGCGGCGGCGGCACGGTCCGCATGGAAATCCTGGGAAGCAACGAGGACAGCGACGGGAGGGAGCAGGCTTCGTCCCCCGTGCGGAACAGCGGCTGGGGCTTGAGGTCCGGCAGCCTACCCGGCGGCGCCGGGACGCCGCGCACTGCACGGAACAGTTGGTCGAAGGAGCGCAGCAGCGAGCGGTAAGACTCAAGCTCGGCGTCCGGCATCCGGGGCCGGGAAGGCAAATCCTGCGCCGCCAGCGTGGCCGACCATACCGCGGCAATCAGCAACAGGCGCATCCGCGACTCCTTTCGCTTTTCATCCTACCGCACGCGGCCCGGCGGAGGGACCGCGCCGCGCTTCAGAGCCTGAGGTAGATCCGCTGGCGGTCAAGCCCCCAGAGAAACAGCCACAAGATGCCGAAGTACACCGCGAAAGCGAAGGCGGCCCAATAAAGGGGAGAGTCCGCCGGCGCGTAGGGGCGGACGGCGTCGCCGATCATGCCGTGGAGGATGTAGCCGGCAAGCGGATTCACTCCGAACACGTGGAACAGCGACGATTTCCCGCCCCGCAGATCCGTCCACCACACGAACAGGGCATAGACCAGCAAGGAAAAGCCCGCCGAGAACCACAGGTACGAATTGGATCCGGCCTGCTGGCTCATCGTCCACAAGTCGACGGGCCGCGACGGCGGGACGAAAGGCGGCTCGACAAGCCAGTTTGCGAGACCGCCAGGCTGGATGGGATTGAAGACGGCGTTCAGACAAGAGAGGGCGTAACCAAAGACCGCAAGCAGGACACCCCATTGCAGCAGGGGGCGCAAGGCTCGGCGTGGTTCATCCCGCGTCACCAGGTCATACGCAAAAGAGCCCGCCAGGGTGGGAATCGTCCAGGTAAGGAATCCGAGCGGTCCTCCATCGATCACGCGCTTTTCGAGGAGCAACTGGTACCAAAACGCGTCGGAGAGCGCCAGGTGCAGCGCGCCGCTGGCGATCATGAACGCAATGCGCAAGCGCGCGGACCGGGCGATGACCGGGAGCACCCAGAGGCTGGTGATGCCGATGTGCACGAGCGCCTGGAATGGCGTCCGCCAGAAAGCGGTGCGCAAGAAGCCGCTCCAGCCCCCGGCAGCCAGGTCCTGGAACGTTTTGAATCGTCCGTCCAGGTGATAGACGACCAGGCCGACCAGGACCAGCAGGAGGCAGCGGATGAGCGCCTTCCGGTACGCGGCGCCGGCTCCCTTGGCGGCGATATTGCGCAGGAGCGCCAGCCGCAGCGAGAAGCCCACCGCGAAAAAGAAGTGCGGCATAATGGTGTCCGCATAACTGTGGTAGGTGTTGTGGTGCTTCAGCAGCGGGTGCGTCACCGCGAACGCGCCGACGAAGTTCACCAGGAACATGCCGGCCATGGTGTAGCCGCGGAACTGATCCATCGACTCGATGCGGGGGCCCGGCACAGTCAGTCCTTGATGAATCCGTGGTGCAGGCCCATGTAGTAAGGCAGCAGGAAGACGGCGCCATCGCCGAGCGAGCGCCCCTCCCCGCGGGTATCGAGTTGGTAGGGGTTGTGATTCCAATAGCCGAAGTAGCGCTCGTCCACCGGCAGCACCTTGCCGTTGCGCAGGCGACCGCTCTGCGGGCGTCCGGCGTCCTCAGAAATGTAGGCGGCCACCGGCACGATGTCCAGGCGGTGGCTGTTCTGATGACCCCAGTCGACGCGATCCAGGGGCAGCCGTTTCAGCGTGTCCACCGCGTCCTCCAGCCAGTCGCCGCGGGGAGTCAGGTCCAAGGTGCGGAACATACCGGAAAACTGGGCGCCCTTCAGGCTGGCGGCGGCGATGAAGTTGAAAAACGGGTTGCGCTCCAGGCGTTCGAGCGCCCAATAATTGGCCAGCGCCAGGGCGTACTTCTGCCGCAGATTGTCGTCCGTCTCGTATTTGAGCAGGTGGTAGAAGCACATGAAGGCCATCTCGTCGTCGGACTGGTTGCCGGAGCCGGGACCGGCCTGAATCTTCGGCACCATCAGGTTGGTGTCGTAGTGGTGATCGCGGATCAGGCGCTGGTAGGCGGCTTCGTATTGGGCGTCGCCCGTCATATGATGCGCGACTTTCAGATAGGAGAGGATGCTGAGCGAATTGAGCCCGCGGCCGGCCCACCAGAGCCGGTCCTCGTTGAGGGATTGCGGATCGAACACCGCCCAGCGGGTGCGCTGGCCGTCCCAATCGACCAGGGACCAGTTGTGCGCCAGCAGATGATCGGTGACCGCGCGCACCACGGCGCGCGCCTCCTGCTTTTCCTGCTCCGTTTCCGCGACCAAGTCGTAGTAAAGCGCGTAGAAGAAGTAGTGCCCGTCGAGTTCGTCGGAACTGGTGTCGGTCTTCCAATACCACCTCCCGTCGGCGCTCTTGGGCCAGCGGGGGCTCATGATCTTCCAGAGGCGGTCGCGCTGGGCCTGCATGCGGATGTCGCGTTCGCGGGAGTCGCGGAGGTTCGGGTCGGGTCCGCTGGCGGGGAGAATAGAACGCGCGGGGAAACCGGGCGGGGCGGGGTGTTCCCCGCCCTGCGTCACCTGGCTGAGGAAACGCAGCGCGGCGAACGCCAGGGCGGCGCGCCGCTTCGCCAGCGGATCGCGGGTGGCGGCCCAGGCAAAGCACTCGCCGGCGCCGTACATGCTGGTCCACAGGCCGTCGTTATCGCTGTCGGTCTGCACCCACTCGCTCAGGTCGCCGGCCTTGGGCAGGTGCACGGTATGGACGAATTGATATTCGGTGCGCCGGTGGCGTTTGTCAATCTCGCTTTCGTAAAACCTAGCCTTTTCGGCAAGGCGCATAGGCCGCCGTTCGATCTGCCCGACGCCTTTGGGGGTAGCGAACCAGGCGGTTCCGTCGGCCTGCACGGCAATGCCCCGCACATCGTCGGCGGGCAGCCAGCGCAATCCCTGGCGGTACTCCCAGGTTCGCCCGTCGTAGCGCACGGCGCCGCGCCGGGTGCCGAGCCACAGGACAGCGTCTTCGCCGCGCGCCAGAGCGGTCGCGTCGTTGTAGGGCAAGCCTTCTTGTCCGGTGTACAGTTTCCACGAGCCGTCCGGCTGCCGGCAGCCTAGTCCCTGGGGGCTAAAAAAGCAGAGGCGGCCGGCCGTGTCGAAGACGACCCCCCGCACGTCCACCGGGGCCCAACTGCGCGCGCCCGCGCGCGGATGCTGTGGCCTGCCATTGACAAAGAGGCCGGCCGCTCCGCCCGCGGCGACTTCCCCGGACGCCGCCGCCGCCACGGCATAGATGGGCGAAGCAATCAGGCGCGCGCCGGCGGCGTCGAACAGCCCGCCTTGCGCGCCGATCAGCGCCTTGCCGCCGGGCGCCGGGGCCAGAGCGTAAACGTCACCCGCCGCCGCGGGCAGGGCAGCCACCCGCGTGGCCGGCGCGCCAGCGCTCACCTGCATCACCGCACCCGGGACTGCGAAAAGCAGTCTGTCGCCATCGGCGGCGCACGCCGCCACCGGGCGCTGGTCCGTCGCCCGCCACGCCTTTCCATCCCACGCGGCGAGGCCTTGCGCGGTTCCGGCCCAAACCCGGCCGCCCGCCGCGGCTACGCACCGGACCTCGTCGGAAGGCAAGCCGTCCGCCACCGTGTGGGTGCGCCGCACCTCGGCGGAAAATGGGCCGACCTCGACTGTCCAGGCAGGCAATGCCAAAGCCGCCACGAAAAAGCCCAGCGGAACCTTCATCCGGATGTTCACGGCCGCACCTCCTGGCGATGTTCGTAAATCTTGGCTACGGCTGCCGCGATGTCGTCCATGTCCGCGCGATCGCCGAGCAGCAGACGATGTTCGAGCCACACCGCCTCTGCACATGCCTGCTCGCTGGCCGGACAAAGTTCTTGGAACCGCGCGTAGTCGAGCGGCAGTCCCGGCTGCTGGAAGAGCGGGTTGCGGTGGAGGGGATGCGCGTATCCGCTCGACGCCGGGATGCCCTCCGCCGTCAGGGCCCGCAGGAACTCCGCGCGGCCGAGGCCGAACGATTCCGCGAGGAACCGGAAAACGAACAGGTGCCAGGCATGTCCGGTGGCGTACGAGGGGACAGCCAGCGGCGCGATGCCCGGAATTTCACGCAGGCGGGAAGCTAAATACCGGCCATTGTCCTGCCGCCGCCGGGTCTGCCCGGGCAAGCGCTCCAGTTGCGCCAGCAGGATGGCCGCCTGCAATTCCGTGAGCCGGTAATTCCAGCCCAGGCGATGATGCTCATACCAGGGACGGCCCGGCTGGCGTCCCGCCCAGATCAGCGATTCGCAGAGTTCGGCCAGCGCGGCGTCCCGCGTGATCACCATGCCGCCTTCGCCCGCGGTCATGTTCTTGGAAACTTGAAAGCTGAACGTGCCCGCCGCCCCCACCGAGCCCAGCGGCCGTCCGTTCCAACTGCCGCCGTGCCCGTGCGCGGCGTCTTCCACGACCGGAATGCCGCGGCGGGCGGCAATGGTGAGAATGGCGTCCAGATCCGCGGCCAATCCGGCAAAATGCACCGGCAGGATGGCGCGCGTGCGCGGCGTGATGGCTTCCTCCAGGCGGCGCGGGTCCAGGTTGAAGGTATCCAGGTCGATGTCGCAGAACACCGGCGTTGCGCCGATCAGCATAGGCGCGCTGGCCGTGGCGACGAACGTATAGGGAGGGACAATCACTTCGTCGCCGGCGCCCACGCCCAGCGCGCGCAGCGCGATCTCCAGCGCCGCGGTGCCGTTGACGCAGGCGATGCCGTAACGGCAGCCGTGCGCCGCGGCGAAGTTGCGCTGGAATGCCGCCACTTTCGAGGACGGCGCCGCGTGGTCTTCTTTCGCGGCCGCGACCGCTTCGCCCAAGGTATAGCTCCACCAGCGCCCGCTCCGCACCACCTCCAGCGCCAGTTCCTCCTCGCGGCGATCGAACACCGGCCACGAGGGGAATGGCCGCGTGCGCACTGGTTCGCCGCCCCGCAGCGCCAGTTTACTCATGCGCGACTCCCCGCGCGGCGCCCGTATCCCCGTTCGTCCTGATGTTCCATCCGCCCCCCAATCGATCGTTACACGCCGGCGGAATCCCGCTGCGCGGGACCACGCACCGTTTCTCATTGTAGAAGTTCAGCCAGCGGAAGCGGACGGGCTAAACCGGGATGATCGCGACAGGTTCGCGCATCGCCGAGCCCGGAGGCAACAACGCCTGAATTTTTTCGTCAAACGTGGCGAGGCGTCCCTGGTGTCGGATCGCCAGTGCCAGCAGCATGGCATCGGCAAGCTGGCGGTGTCCCGCGATGCGCGTGCGAATCTCCTCGCGGAGGTCCGCGACTCCTGCTTCCATTGGCCAGAAACAATGGTCGGGATCTGCTGTGATCTGTGCAAGAGCCTCCAGCGCATCCGCCAAAACCAGCGGCACTTTGGTCACAGCCGGCTGCGGTGAGAGCCGCACGAAGCCCATCTGGGTGAGAGGACACGTCGCCCAACCCAAAGCCCGATTCTGGGCACCCCCGGCATGAGCGGCCTCGTGGTGGATGCTGTTCGACCACGCCAAAGCGAGCAAGACATTCACAGCGAGGAGAAGACGAGGCCTCGACTAACGCCCTGGAACCAGAAATTGCCGAGCCTTCTCCAGGTCCTCGTCGGCAAACGCCTCGGCAACATCATCAGGACCAAAGGTTTTTGTTCCCGGCGGAATCACAAAGACCGGGAAGCCATTGCGAAGCCTCACTGGCGTCCGCACCGCCACCCCACGCCGCGCCAGTTCCGAGAGCGCGACCCCCACCGAAACCTTGCGAGCAGCAGCCAGAGACTTCGCCTCCTCCAGGACGTCATCATCGATATTGCATCGTGATTCCATGATGAATTTAAGCCTTACCGATGTCAGTTTGCACTTGACGCATCATTGCGGAAACGGACTCCGGACCGGGGACCGACAGCCCCAACCCGAGTCTGTGGTACGTTGGGGCGTCGGGTAGCTCCGTTTGACTTCCGCGCCTCCACCAGCCTCGGTCGTTGAGACCCGGCCCCCGTTGCGCTTCAACCGGCAGGAATGGTCCGGGGCGTTCGGGGACCTGGGCACGGACCTGCCGCTGATCGTCGGGATGATCCTGGCCTCCGGACTGGACGCCGCCAGCGTGTTGACCGTATTCGGTCTGATGCAGATCGCCACGGCGCTGCGCTACCGGATGCCGATGCCGGTCCAGCCGCTCAAGGCGATGGCGGCCCTGGTGATCGCCCAGAAATTGCCGGCCAACATCCTGTACGGCGGCGGGCTAGCCATCGGCGTCAGCATGTTGATTCTTTCCGTCTCGGGATTGCTCGAATGGGTGAATCGCGTGGCGCCGAAACCGGTGGTGCGGGGCATCCAATGCGGGCTTGGACTCCAACTGGCGGGCATCGCGCTCCGCGAATTCGTCCCGGCGGACGGCCGGACGGGCTGGTGGCTGGCGGCGGCGGGTTTTGCCCTCACGCTGCTGCTCGTGGGACGCCGGCGGGTCCCGGCCGCGGTCATTCTGGTGGCCTTGGGGATCGCGTACGCCCTGGCGTTCAAGCTGAAAGCCGCCGACTTGCTGGGGGCGGCAGGATTCCACCTTCCGGCGTGGCATCAGCCCGCCCTGCCGGAGGTCTGGACGGGATTCCTCCTTTTGGCCTTGCCCCAGATTCCCCTGTCGATCGCTAACTCCGTGCTCGCCACCCGGCAACTCACCGAGGACCTGTTCCCGGAGAGACGAATCACGGCGCGGGCGATCGGTCTGACGTATTCGTGGATGAACCTGGTGAATCCGTTCCTGGGCGGCATTCCCACCTGCCACGGTTCTGGCGGCATGGCGGGCCATTATGCGTTTGGCGGGCGCACGGGCGGTTCGGTGGTCATCTACGGCGCAATGTACGTGGCGCTGGGTCTGTTTTTCGGACCGGGCTTTCAGACCGTGATCCAGGTGTTTCCGCTGCCGGCGCTCGGAGTTTTGCTGTTGTTTGAGGCAATCACGCTGCTGGCGCTACTGCGCGACCTCGCCGGCGCAAAGAGGGATTTCATCCTGGCGGTGATGGTGGGCCTGATCGCCAGTTCCGTTCCCTATGGTTACCTGGCGGGTTTGCTTTTCGGCCTGCTCTGCCATCACCTGATGAGCCGCGGATGGGTGCGGTTGGGAGTGTAGGGGGGCGCTTGCGCCGGCAAGCGGCCGCGTCGGGCGCCCTGCGAACGCTTGCAGAGGCAGGCGAGGCAAACCGCAGCGGCCTAACCGCCCGGAGCGCCCAGGCGGCACTCTTCATGGACCGCGCGGACGGCGCGCTCGAGGCCGTCCTTGCGCACCACCACCGCGATGGTCAGCTCGCTCGATCCCTGGGCGATGGCGATGATGTTGACTTGCGCCTTGGAGATAGCCGTGAAGATGCGCCCCGCAACTCCCAGGCTGCCGCGCATCCCCTCGCCGACAATCGCCAACAGACCCACGTCTTCGTCCACCTGAATCGGCGCCAGGTAGCCGTGCGCCAGCTCCAGGGCGAGCGTGGCTTCCAGCGACTCCAAAGCGCGCGCCAGCTCCTCACTGCGGACCAGCACGGTAAAGCTCTGGCGGAAGCTGGAACTCGACAGCAACAGCACCTCCACATTGGCGCGAGCCAGGGCCTCCATGGCGCGGCCCATCAGGTGGGTGGCCAGCAGCGTATCGCGCGCCGGCTCCAGGGAAACGAGGGCCACCTTGGAGGTGGAAGTGACCGCGCGCGCGCCGTTCTTGGCGGAGATGGCGGGCACGATGCGCGTGCCGGGTTTTTCCGGGGCGAAGCTGTTCTTGCTCCACACCGGGATGCCGCGGCTCGCCAGCGGGGCCAGGGTGCGCGGGTGCAGCACTTTGGCGCCGTTGTAGGCCAGTTCGGCGGCCTCGTTGTAGGTCACCTCGCTCAGCACCGCGGCGTTGGGAACCAGCCGCGGATCGGCGCTCAGGATGCCGTCCACGTCGGTCCAGATCCAGAGTTCACTGGCGTCGAGCGCCGCGGCCAGGATGGAGGCGGAGAAGTCCGAGCCTCCGCGGCCGAGAGTGGTCGGACGCCCGTCCGCCGTGGCGCCGTTGAAGCCGGTGACCACGGGGACCATTCCTTTCTCGAGGAGCGGCAGCAGGCCGGCGCGGCAGCGCTCGCGCGTGGGCTCCATCAGCGGGGTGGCGTTGCCAAAGACGCTGTCGGTCACCACCAGTTCCCACGCGTTGCAGGCCGCCGCCGGCACGCCGATGCCGCAAAGGAACTCGGAGACGAGCAACGCCGAAAGGCGTTCACCGGTGGCCACGGCTTCGTCGACGGAGCGCGGCGGCCGTTCACCTAGCATCAGCATGCCGCCGGTGATGCGTTCGAAGTCGCCGATCAGTTCCTGAATCTCGGCGGCCGCGGCTTCCTGGCGGTCGGGGGGAAGCAGGTCGCGGCAGGCGTCCAGGTGGCGGTGGCGCAACGTCTGGAGCGCCTCGTCCAGCCCGGCGCGATTGCCCGCCTCGGCGTGTTTCATGGCATCCAGCAGCAGATCCGTAATTTTCGCCATGGCCGACACCACAATCAACGTGGGACGCCGGCGCGCCTGTTCCGCGGTCAATTCACCCGCGACTTTCATCCGCGCGGCCGAGCCCACACTGGTGCCGCCGAACTTCATGACCAGGAGATCTTTCACCGACTACACTCCTCGCGCCTCGTGGCTGCGCACAAAGGACGCCCCGTTACTGAGCCGTTTGCGGATCACCGCGAGGACGGCGGCCACGGCGTCGTCCAGGCTCAGAGTCGTCGTATCCAGATAGATCGCATCCTCGGCCTGCACCAGGGGCGACTCGGCGCGGGTGCGGTCGCGCCGGTCCCGGTCGGCCAGTTGCCGGGCCAGGTCCGGGGGCGCCTGCTCAAGCTCGGCCTGCCGCCGGCGGAGGCGCTCCTCCGGCGAGGCGTCCAGGAAAATCTTAACGTCCGCTTGCGGAAAGACCACGGTGCCGATGTCGCGGCCCTCCATTACCACGCTGGCCGTCTCGGCCACGGCCCGCTGCTTGGCGACCAGGGCGCGGCGCACCCCGGCGTGAGTCGCCGCCACGGAGGCCGCGCGGCTCACCTCCGGCGTGCGCAGGTCCGAGGTGACCTCTTCGCCATTCAGAAACACCCTGCCGGGTTCCAGCCGGATGGCGGCGGCCAGCGCCAGTTGTTCCATACGGTGCGCATCGCCGGGATCGACGCGCTGGCGCAGGGCCCACCAGGCCACGGCGCGGTACATGGCCCCGCTGTCGATGTAGGTGAACCCCAACGCCTCCGCCACCCGGCGGGCGACGGTGCTCTTGCCGGAACCGGCGGGACCGTCGATGGCCACGATGACGCGCCTGGCGGGAGCGTTCACGGCAGTTTCCTTGCCTCCGGCTGGATGATCTTCGTGGGTTTCCATGGTGCGGCGCGTGCGCGGCAAACCCGCTCGTGGGCCAGAGGCGACGCTACTCCCAGGGCCGCTTTGGCACGCCGCGGTCGCGGTTTTCGACGCGGTCGTAAAGATAGAGGGTGGAGGTGGTGCCGAGCGACTCGTTGTACAGGCTGACCAGGCCCAGCGCTTCGCGAAGGTCTTCGGAGAACGCATGGATGGCCTTCAACTGTTCCGCCAGCGCGGGCACGCGCCTTCCGCTCGGCGTCAAAAACTGCTTCTGAAAACCGGCGTCCACCAGGACGCCGATTTCCGCGCCGACGATCAGGCCGGGTTTGTCGACGATCCGCGGCCCGTCCGGCGAGTTCCGGATGACGGCGGCGCAACCGGCGCGGGTGACCCGGACCCGGTCCGCGTCGAGCCGTTCCACGGTAAATCCGCTCTGCTCGAGCGATTGGAGCCGCTCCTCGAAGGTGGGAATCCTGGGTTTGACGCGTCGGAAGAACATGGGGAGTGCTTTCTCATTATAATTCTGGTTCGTGCCTCTCATTCTGGCCTTGGACGAAGGAACCACCAGCGCCCGCGCGGCGCTGTATGACGAGACGGGAAGCCTGCTGGCGATGGAGTCCCGGCCGGCGCCCTGCCTGTATCCCCAGCCCGGGTGGGTAGAGCAGGATGGGGAGGCCATCTGGCTGGCGCAATGCGAGGCGGCGCGGGCCGTGCTGGCCCTGGCTTCCGGCCGCCGCGTGGCCGTCATGGGCATCACCAACCAGCGGGAGACCACCCTGGTCTGGGACCGCCGGACCGGCCGTCCCCTGACGCCGGCGATCGTCTGGCAGTGCCGCCGCACCGTCGCGGCCTGCGCAGCCCTGCACGCCTCGGGGCGCGCGGCGGAGATCACCCGCCGGACGGGCCTGATGGTCGACCCCTATTTCTCAGCCACCAAGATCCGGTGGATTCTCGAACACGCGCCGGGCGCCGAGGAACAGGCGCGCGGCGGCGACCTGCTGTTCGGCACCGTGGATACCTGGCTCGTCTGGAAGCTGACCGGCGGACGGCAACACGTAACCGACGTCTCCAACGCATCCCGCACCATGCTTATGAACCTGGAAACCGGGGATTGGGATCCGTACCTGCTGGACGCATTCGGCATCCCGCGCGTCATGCTGCCGCGCATCGTTTCGTCCGCGGAGTATGTGGGGGACACGGACCCCGGGAACTTCGGGGTGGCGCTACCCATTGCCGCGCTGGCGGGCGACCAGCAGGCGGCGCTGGCCGGCCAGGCTTGTTTCCGTCCCGGATTGAGCAAGAACACGTATGGTACGGGTTGTTTCGCGTTGCTGCACACCGGGGCGAACCCACCCACTTCGCGCCATGGTCTGGTGGCTACCCGCGCGGCCAGTTTCCCGCAGGAAGCGGCTTACGCGATCGAGGGGAGCACGTTTGTGGCCGGCGCGGCCGTCCAATGGTTGCGCGACCAGCTCGGCGTGCTCCGCACCGCGGCCGAGTCCGAGGAACTGGCCCAGTCGCTTCCGGACAACGGGGGGGTGTACCTGGTGCCGGCCTTCGCCGGACTCGGCGCGCCCCACTGGGATGCGCAGGCGCGGGGTCTGCTCACCGGCGTCACGGCGGCGTGCACGAAAGCGCACCTGGCCCGCGCGGCGCTCGAGAGCATCGCCTACCAGACCTGCGAACTGATCCAGGCCATGGAAGCGGATGGCGGAGGGCCGCTCACGGAGTTGCGGGTGGACGGCGGGGCGGCCGTCAACAACTTCCTGATGCAGTTTCAGGCCGATATGCTGGGCAAGCCGATTGTGCGCCCCGCGGACGTGGAAACCACCGCGCGCGGCGCGGCTTACCTAGCCGGGCTGGCCGCCGGCGTCTGGAGCGGCATTGCGGAGATCGAAAGCTTCTGGCGTCCCGAGCGGCGCTTCGAACCGAACATGGATCCGAGCGTCCGCGACCGCAATTGGGAAGGCTGGCAGGAGGCGGTGGCGCGCTGCCGGAGACGTTAAGCCGGGGACGTGGCGGGGCGCAGGCTGGCCGGCAGAGGCCGGACCGGGTGGCGCCCCGGGATTTTCCGGACAAGTTCGGAATTCGGGCCGATGAGAGCTGGGGAGGAGCCTCGCGCGATGAGTTCGCACGCCGTTCCGGAGACCGTTCCCCTGGCGTTCAAGGCGCTGCCGCCGTTCCCCCAGGTAGCGATGCGGCTCGTGGAGGCGCTGTCACAGGAAGACGCGTTCCTCAAACAGGTGGCGGAGTTGCTGCGCATGGACCAAGCGTTCGCGGCCGAGATCCTGAAGCTGGCCAACTCGGCGTGGTTCGGTCTTCGCTCGCGCGTCGACAGCCTCACGCATGCCATCGTGCTGGTCGGCACGGCGAAGGTGAAATCGCTGACGGTCACCGTGGCGTTGCACCGCTTCGCGAAAGGAGCCTTGCGTCACGCGGCGCTGAAGCGCTGCTGGCATCAGAGTCTGGCCACGGCCTGCCTGGCCGAGCGGATGGCCCCGGCGTTCGGTCTGGAACGCGACCGGGCATACACGGCGGGGCTGATGCGGGAAATCGGCCGGCTGGCGCTGCTGGTGGCGCACCCGGCCGAGTGCGCCAACCTGATCGAGGCGGCGGCGGAGCGCTCGACGGACATGTTGGACGTGGAGCGCGAACTGTTCGGGATCGACCATCGCCAGGCGGGCGTCTGGGTGGCGAGAGAATGGAAGTTCCCCCCGGAACTCCGCGAGGTGATCGCCGAACAGGAATACGTCTGGATTCGCGAACCGGTCGGCCTCCCTGCCCTGGCCCAATTGGCTTCGCATCTGGCCGACGCGCTTGGTTTTCAAGCCTATCGCCCGCACTTGCCCTGGACCGTCGAGGACGTGCTGGCCTATCTGCCCGCTCATGCGCAGGCGGGCTTTCCGCCCCCGGACGAACTGGCCGCCCTCATCCGGGATAAGATGGCGGCGCTGGGCGGCTGATCGCCGGCCCGGCATCGCCCTCTCCGCCGTGCAGCGGCTACCGCCGCCCCGAGCGCCCGGGAATCCCCCAGATCGCCGACACCCGTCCGTCTTCCAGCACGCACAGTTCGTCGTGCAGGCAGACCGTGCTGTCGGTGTATCCGGGAATGAACTCGACGAGATCGCCCACCTGCCGCTCCGTGTCCGGCTGCTCCAGTTCCAGAATGCCGTGTTCGGCGGACAGCACGAGGCTTTTCAGCGGACCGAGGCCAATCGGCCGGGGCGGACCGTGCTGGCTGCTCATAGTTTTGAATCCGCCATCCACGATGATCCGCGTGGGCGTGGGCCGGCTGACGATGCGCGTGACTACGGTAATGGCGTAGTCGTTCTCCAGCCCCCATTTGCGATAGTTCAGGTCGCAGAAGGCGCCGCCTCCCGCCTGAATCTCCGTCACCCCCTCCAGTTCGCCGGAGTGCAGGAAGGTGCCGCTGCCCGAGCAACTGACGCGCTCGACGGGCAGCCCGGCGGCGCGGCACAGTTCCGCGCTGTTCACCAGGCTGCGAATGGCATCGTGGATGGCCTGACGTTTCTCCTCGCCTTCGAACAGCAGCGTATGACCTTCCCACGCCATGAGTCCGGCGAACCGAATGCCGGGCGTGCGGCAGGCCGCGCGCGCCAGTTCGACGGCGGGTTCGCCCGGCGGCACGCCGCAGCGGTTCATGCCGACATCGAGTTCGACGAGCACAGGCAGCACCACACCTTCCGTCTGGGCCGCCGCGCTCAACAGTTCCAAGTGCGCGAGGCTGTCGGTCGCCGTCAGGATCCACGCGCGGCGGGCGAGGCGGGCGAGGCGGGCGAGCTTGTGCCTTCCCGCCACCTGGTTGGCGACCAGAATGTCGTTGACTCCGGCCTCGGCCAGGTCTTCGGCTTCGTAAACCGTCGCGCAGGTGACGCCGATCGCGCCCGCCGCCAGCAGCTCATGCGCCAGTTCCGGCGCTTTCTGCCCTTTCATGTGCGGACGCCAGGCGATGCCGCACTGGCCGATAATGAAGTCCACCATCCGGCGCACATTGCGGCGGTAAAGCTGAAGATCCAGGCAAAGCGCCGGCGTTTCAAGTTCCTGTTTCGACCGCCCCACGGAGGCGGAGTTTGCGCTCATAAGAGGGAAGCCGTAATTATCCCACGCGCCGCCGCGCCCGGCGCGGAGCCGATGCTACGCTGGCGAATACGCCCGCGATGATCACCTTGACTGACCGTGGCCTGTACTGCGAGGCCGGCGATTTCTTCATCGATCCCTGGGGGCCGGCGGGCTGCGCGGTGATCACGCACGCCCACGCGGACCACGCGCGGGACGGCAGCGGCCTGTACGTCACCAGCCGGGAGGGGGCCGGCGTGCTGGCGGCGCGCCTGCTGCCGGGCGCCGTGATCGATCCGCTGGCCTACGGCGAGGTCCGCGTGCGCAAGGGCGTGCGGATTTCGCTGCATCCCGCCGGGCACATCCTCGGGTCGGCGCAGGTGCGGGTCGAGCACCAGGGCGAAGTGTGGGTGGTCTCGGGCGATTATAAGGTGGAAGCGGACGCCACCTGCGCGGCGTTTGAACCGCTCCGGTGCCACACGTTCGTGACGGAGTCGACATTCGGGCTGCCGGTTTACCGCTGGCCGCGGCAGCAGGAGGTCTTCGGCGAAATCGATGCCTGGTGGCGGGGCAACCAGGCGAAGGGAAAGGCCTCTGTGCTGTTTGCCTACGCGCTGGGCAAGGCGCAGCGCGTGCTGGCGGGCTTGCGGCCGGACACCGGCCCCGTCTACCTGCACGGCGCGGTAGCGCGCATGACCGCCCTGTATCGGGACGCCGGCGTGCCGTTGCCGCCGGCCGCCTGGGCCGGAACGGAAGCAGAGGCCAGGCGGGAGGACATGGCGCGAGCTTTGGTGCTGGCCCCGCCTTCCGCCGCGGGCACGCCCTGGCTGCGGCGCTTTGGAAACCTTTCCACCGGCTTTGCCTCGGGCTGGATGCGCATCCGGGGGACGCGCCGCCGCCAGGCCGTGGACCGCGGCTTCGTCCTCTCCGATCATGCCGACTGGCCCGGTTTGCTGTCCGCGATTCGCGAGACCGGCGCGGAGACGGTCTGGGTGACGCATGGCTACCGGGCGCCGCTCGTGCGCTGGCTGACGGAGCAGGGTCTGCGGGCGCGCGCGGTGGACGCGCGGTTCGAGGGCGAGACCGCGGAGAGCGCCCCGGAGGAGGCCGCGCCATGAGGGCTTTTGCGGAACTGTACGCGGCCCTGGATGCGACCAACAAGACAAGCGAAAAGGTCGAGGCGCTGGCCGGCTATTTTCGCCACGCGCCGCCGCGGGATGCGGCGTGGGCGGTGTACTTCCTTACCGGCCGCCGGCTCAAGCGGCTGCTGGAATCCGCCAAGCTTTGGCAATGGGCGACGGAGGAATCCGGATTGCCCGCCTGGCTGGTCGGCGAATGCTACGACGCGGTGGGCGACACCGCCGAGACCATCGCGCTGCTGCTTCCCGAGGGCGCCGGGGGAGCGGAAGGCAGCCTGAGCGAGTGGGTGGAAACCCGCCTGCTGCCGCTGCGAGATCTGGGCGACGCCGAACGGCGGCAGATCCTGCTGGACGCCTGGCGGCGCATGGATCACCGCCAGCGCTTTGTCTGGAACAAACTGATCACCGGCGCGTTTCGGGTGGGGGTGTCGCAAAACCTGGTCACGCGCGCCATCGCCGAGGTGAGCGGCGTCGAGGAGAACGCGATCGCGCACCGCTTGATGGGCGACTGGGAACCAACGGAGGAATTCGCCGCGCGGCTGTTGTCCCGCGACACCCGCGATGCCGGCGTCAGCCGCCCCTATCCGTTCTGCCTGGCGCATCCTTACGAAGGCGACCTGGCGGAACTGGGGCCGCCCGCCGGCTGGCTGATCGAATGGAAATGGGACGGGATTCGCTGCCAGTTGATCCGGCGCGGCTGGCAGACCTTCCTGTGGTCGCGCGGCGAGGAACTCATCACCGAGCGGTTTCCGGAAATCGCCGGACTCGGCGGACTGCTGGGCGAGGGAACGGTGATCGACGGGGAGGTGACGGCGTGGCGGGGCGGCGCGCCGCTCCCGTTTGCGCAGTTGCAGCGGCGCATCGGGCGCAAGACGCTCAGCGCGCGCATTCTCGCCGAAGCGCCGGCAGCCCTGATCGCCTATGACCTGCTCGAGTGCGAAGGCCGGGACGTGCGGGAGCGCCCGCTCGAATGGCGCCGGGCGCGGCTGGCGGAACTCGTCGAACGGGTCGCGGCGCCCGAGCGGCTGATCCTGTCGCCGCCGGCGCCGGCCGCCTCGTGGGAGCAGGCCGCCCTCCTGCGCCGGGAGGCCCGCGCGCGCGGCGTCGAAGGTTTCATGCTCAAACGGCTCGGCTCGCCGTATCGCGTGGGACGCAAACGGGGCGACTGGTGGAAATGGAAGATCGAGCCCTACGCGGTGGATTGCGTGCTGATCTACGCCCAGCGCGGCAGTGGCCGCCGCGCCAGCCTGTACACCGACTACACCTTTGGCGTGTGGGACGGCGGGCAACTGGTGCCGTTCGCCAAAGCGTACTCGGGTTTGGATGACGCGGAAATCCGCAGGGTCGACGCGTTCGTGCGGCGCAACACGCTCGAGCGGTTCGGACCGGTGCGCACCGTGAAACCGGAACTGGTCTTCGAACTCGCGTTTGAAGGCATCCAGGAGTCCACGCGGCACAAATCGGGCATCGCGGTCCGGTTTCCGCGGATCGCGCGCTGGCGGACAGACAAGAAGCCGGAGGAGGCGGACACCCTGGAGACGGTTCGCGCGCTGCTGGGGCATGGCCCCTCCGGCCCGGGGGAGCCGTGAAGACCAGGCGGGGGAGCACCGGCGCAGGGGACACTCCCTTACGCCGCATCGAACGGTGGTTCGCCTCGCGCGGCTGGAAGCCGTTTCGCTTCCAGCGCGAGGTGTGGCGGCTTTACCGGGCGGGGGAGAGCGGCCTGCTGCACGCGGCCACGGGGACGGGCAAGACCTACGCGGCGTGGCTCGGACCGGTGCTGGAGTGGCTGGAAGAGACCGCAGGCCGGAGCGCTGCGCGCCAGGCGCCTCCGCTGCGCGTCGTGTGGGTGACGCCGCTGCGGGCGCTGGTGGCCGACACCGAACAGGCGCTCCGACTGCCGCTCGACGATCTCGGGCTGAGCTGGCGGGTCGAGTCGCGCACGGGCGATACGCCTCCCGGAACGCGCGCCCGGCAAACCCGCAAGCTGCCCACGGCGCTGGTGACGACGCCGGAGAGCCTCGCGTTGTTTCTCGCCCGGCCGAACTGGCGGGAGCTGTTCGGCAGCCTGCGCCTGGTCATCGTGGATGAGTGGCACGAGTTGCTGTCCTCCAAGCGCGGCGTGCAGACGGAGCTCTGTCTGGCGCGCTTGCGGGGGCTGCGCCCGGAGGTTCGCACCTGGGGGCTGTCGGCGACGCTCGGCAACCTTCCGCAGGCGCTGGACACGCTCATGGGCGCCCATCGCGGCGGACGCCTGGTGCAAGGAAGCCTGCTCAAACAGGTGGCGGTGGACGCCGTGATTCCGCCGTCGATGGAGCGTTTTCCCTGGGCGGGACATCTGGGCGTGCACCTGGTGGATCAGGCCATCGCCGCCATCGAGGAAGGCGCGACCACGCTGGTGTTCACCAACACCCGTTCGCAGTGCGAGATCTGGTACCAGGCGATTCTGGACCGGCGGCCGGACTGGGCCGGCCAGATGGCGGTGCACCATGGTTCGCTGGACCGCAAGACGCGGGATTACGTCGAGGCCAGCCTTCGCCGCGGGGCGCTCCGCTGCGTGGTGTGCACGTCCAGTCTGGACCTCGGCGTGGATTACACGCCGGTGGACCGCGTGCTGCAAATCGGCAGTCCGCACGGCGTGGCCCGGCTTTTGCAGCGCGCCGGCCGGAGCGGCCACCAGCCCGGCGCGGTCAGCCGCATCACCTGCGTGCCCACGCACGCTTTCGAACTGGTGGAGACGGCGGCCGCGCGCGACGCCGCCGCGCGGGGCGCGCTGGAAAGCCGGGAACCCCTGGAACGGCCGCTGGACGTGCTGGCCCAGCATCTGGTCACGGTAGCCGTGGGCGGCGGGTTCCGCGCCGCCGAGATGTGGAACGAGGTGCGGTCGACAGCGGCCTACTGTGACCTCACGCGCCGCGAATGGGAGTGGACGCTGGACTTCATCACGCGCGGCGGCGAGGCGTTGCGCGCCTACCCGGAGTTCCGGCGGGTGGTGGTCGAGGACGGCGTTTTCCGGGTGAGCGACCGGGTTACGGCGCGCCGCCACCTGATGACCATCGGCACGATCGCCAGCGACGCGGCGGTGCAGGTGCGATATGTCACGGGCGGCGTGCTCGGCAGCATCGAGGAGGGATTCATTTCCCGGCTGAAGCCGGGCGACTGTTTCCTGTTCGCGGGTCGGACGCTCGAGTTCGTCCGGATGCGGGACCTCGCCGCCGAGGTGCGGCGCACCCGGAACCGGCCCGATGCCGCGGTGCCACGTTGGGCGGGCGGGCGAATGCCGCTTTCCAAGGAGCTCGGCCAGGCGGTTCGCGAAAAACTCGAGGAGGCCCGCCGCGGCCATTTCGCTGGCGCGGAAATGGAGGCCGTCCGGCCCGTGCTGGAGATCCAGGCGGACTGGTCCGCGATTCCCGCCGCCGGGGAACTGCTGATCGAGCGCACCCGCACGCGCGACGGGTTTCATGTTTTTGTCTATCCGTTCGAGGGCCGCCTGGTGCACCAGGGTTTGGCCGCACTGTTCGCCCACCGCCTTTCGCGCCTGCGCCCGATGTCTTTCAACTACGCCGCCAACGATTACGGGCTGGAACTGCTCTCGGCCGATCCGATTCCGCTGGAGGAGGCGCTGGCGAGAGGCCTGTTGTCCACACGCAGCCTGGAAGAGGACATCGTCACGAGCCTGAACGCTGCGGAGATGGCCAAGCGCCAGTTCCGCGAGATCGCCCGCGTCGCCGGTCTGGTCTTCCCCGGATATCCGGGCCAGCCGAAGACCCTGCGGAGCGTGCAAGCCACCAGTGGCCTGCTCTTCGACGTGTTCGCCAGGTACGACCCGGAGAACCTGCTGCTGCACCAGGCGCGGCGGGAGGTGCGGGAGCGCCAACTGGAACAGCGCCGCCTCACCCGCACGCTGGAACGGCTGGCGCAAGCGAAGATCCGGCTGATCGACACCGCCCGCCCCACCCCATTCGCCTTCCCCCTGCTGATCGACATCGACCGCGTCCGGGTCAGCTCCGAGGACCTGCCTTCGCGGGTGCGCCGCCTGCTCGCCGAGCTCGAAGCCGCCGCCGGCGAACCGCTATGATGGAGGCGAGCAGGAAACAGGGGGGAGTTCCCTTTACAATCTGTCTATGACTGAAATGGAGCGTTTGGGCCGCCCGCTGGCGGAGGTCGATCCCGCCATTCACGCGCTGATTCAGCAGGAAGTGCGCCGGCAGCAGGCGCAGATCGAGCTGATCGCCAGCGAGAACTTCACCACGGAAGCGATTCTGGAAGCCGCCGGCAGTGTATTCACCAACAAGTACGCCGAGGGCTATCCGGGCAAGCGCTACTACGGCGGCTGTGAGTTTACCGACCAGGTGGAAACGCTGGCGCGGGAGCGCGCCAAGCAACTGTTCGGGGCCGAACACGCCAATGTGCAGCCGCATTCCGGATCGCAGGCCAACGAAGCAGCCTACGCCGCGGTGCTCAAGCCGGGCGAAACCATCCTGGGGATGAACCTGGCCCACGGAGGACACCTGACCCACGGGCATCCGCTCAATTTTTCCGGCAAGACATACAAGATCGTGCCCTACGGGGTGCGGCCGGACGACGAAACCATCGACTATGAGGAATTGGCCCGCCTGGCCGAGGAACACCGGCCCAAAATGATCATTGCGGGCGGCAGCGCCTACTCCCGGGTGCTGGATTTTCCGCGTTTCCGGAAAATCGCCGATAGCGTGGGCGCGCTGCTGCTGGTGGACATGGCCCACATTTCCGGCCTGGTGGCCGCGGGCGTGCATCCCAGTCCTTTCCCGCACGCGCACATTGTCACCTCCACCACGCACAAAACGCTGCGCGGGCCGCGGTCGGGCCTGATCCTTTCGAAGGCGGAATTTGCCGCCGCGATTGATAAGAGTTTGTTCCCGGGGGTGCAGGGCGGCCCGCTGGTGCACGTGATGGCCGCCAAGGCGGTGTGCTTCCAGGAAGCGATGCGGCCGGCGTTCGCCCAGTACGCCCGCCAGGTGGTGGCGAACGCGCAGGCGCTGGCGGCGGGTCTGGCGGAACGGGGGTTCCGGGTCGTCTCGGGCGGCACCGATACGCACCTGATGCTGGTGGACGTTTTCTCGAAAGGCGTGCGGGGCCGCGAGGCGCAGGAGGCGCTCGAGCGGGCGCACATCACCGCGAACAAGAATGCAATTCCTTTCGACACCAATCCTCCGATGAACCCGAGCGGCATGCGTTTCGGTTCGCCGGCGGTGACCACGCGCGGCTTCCGCGAACCGGAAATGCGGGAAGTGGCGGAGCTGATCGCCGCAGTGCTCAGCCAGCCCGGCGATGCCGAGACGGCGGCGCAGGTGAGGCGGCGGGTGGCCGCCCTGACCGACCGGTTCCCGCTGTACAGTTGGAAACTCGACGCCGTGCGCGCCTGAAAGGCGGGGCGGGCCCATGCGCATCGTCATCGACATCCGGCGGATCCGGGATTTCGGAGTGGGCACCTACATCCGCAACCTGGTCCCGGCGCTGTCGCTGGTGGACCGGGAGAACGAGTATCTGCTGGTCCGCATGCCGGCGGACGCGCACGAACTGCCGGGCCTGGGGCCCAACTTCCGCAACGTCTTCTTCGAGAAGACCGACGCCGACCGCCTGGACGACCTGACGTTTCCGCGCTTCCTCCGCTCGCTGCGAGCGGACCTCTATCACATTCCGGTCAGTCACGTGCCGTTGCTCATGCCCCGCCCCTACGTGGTGACGACCCATGACCTGAGCTCGCTGTTCTATAGCGGGGGCTTGACCCTGGAGCAGGTCGTGCGGCGGTGGCATTTCCGGCGAGGACTGTTGCGGGCGGCGCGCGTGTTGGTGGTTTCGGCCGCCACGCGGCGGGACGTGGAAAACCTGATCGGCGTCCCTCCCGAGCGCATCCGGCTGGTGCCCAACGCCCCGAATCCGGCCTTCTTCACGCATCGCCATCCCGCGGACGCGCGGGCCGCCGGGCCGGACGCCGCCGCGCGGGAGAACCGGCGCATCCTGGAACGCTACCAGGTGAATTATCCTTTTGTGCTGTACGCGGGCAGCATCCGGCCGCAGAAGAACATTCCCCGCCTGGTGGAAGCCTTCGCGGTCGCCATGGAGGAACTGGGCAACCTGGAGGAATTCCGCGACCTGCGGTTGCTGATTATCGGCGACGAGATCTCCAAGCACCCCGCGGTGAGGCGGGCCGTGATCCAGAGCCGCGTGGAGGATCGCGTCCGGTTTCTCGGCTTCGTCCCCTTCGACACGCTGCGCGTGTTCTACGAAACGGCCATCGTGTTTGCGTTCCCCTCCCTCTACGAAGGCTTCGGTCTGCCGCCGCTGGAGGCCATGGCTTCCGGCACGCCCGTCATCACCTCCGCCAGCAGTTCCCTCCCCGAGGTGGTTGGCAACGCCGCGATGCTGGTGAACCCGGAGAACGTGTTCGACATTGCGCGCGGACTCAAGGAAGTGCTCAAGAATCCGGAGTTGCGCCGGGAAATGGCGGCGGCGGGTAAAGCGCACGCGGCCCGCTTCAGTTGGGACCGGACGGCGAGGGAAGTCTTGGCGATCTACGAGGAGGCCGGGCGGAAACGATGAAACGTGCCCTCCCCATGCTGGCCGAGATCTGGCTGGCGGCGGCCGCGGCGGCGCAGCGGCCGCCGGATGCCCAGTTGAAGGCGGAGGCCGCGGAACGGGTCGAAGCGCGGCGCACGTTCACCCAGCAGATGGTGGATTCGATCTTCAGTTTCGCCGAACGCGGCTTTCAGGAGTTTGACACCGCGGACTACGTGACGGGACTGCTGGAAAAGGAAGGTTTTTCCGGGTGACGCGCGGGGTGGCGGGGATGCCGACGGCGTTCGTCGCCGAGTGGGGTTCCGGCAAGCCGGTGATCGGTCTGATGGCCGATATCGACGGATGGCCGGAAACGTCGCACAAGCCGGGGGTGGCCTATGAAGCGCCGCTGATCCCCGGCGGGCCCGGCCAGGGCGAAGGCCATAATGCCGGCCAGGCCGTGCAGGTCACCGCCGCCGTCATGGTGGTGAAGCAGCGCTTCGGCCCGCCGTTGAAAAAGCTGCGCTACGATCCGGCGCGTTACCAGAGCTATCTGGAACAACTGGGCATTTGGTATCCCACGACGCGACCCCGCGGCGACAATCGGTAAGCGGGCCGCAAGCCCTTCCCTGCTATTCTGAAATCTCCCATGTTTCTCAAGATTCTCGCGCACCCCGTCTTTGTGAACCTGAACTATCACATGCCGATGATTGTGGACCTGCGGCATCCGCTGATCATGATCGCGGGGGAGAACGGATCCGGCAAATCCACGCTGCTCCATTCAATTCACCTGGCGCTGCGCGACGAGCAAGTAAACGGCTACGTCTACCGGCTGGATCCGGGGGACGTGCGGCGGGGAGAGACCTTCCTGTTCGACGCCGAGGCGCACAACCCGCGCACCAACCTCGACTACTTCAAAGACGAGCCCGAGATGCTCGAGTTCTTGCAGATGGCCAGCCACGGCCAGGTGATGCTGGCGATGTTCTCGCAGAATTTTCCCAGTCTGCCGGAGGGAACCACGCTGCTGCTCGACGAGCCCGAGATGGCGCTTTCGCCATCGAACCAGCGGCGGATTCTGAAGATGATGAAGGAACTGGTGGACCAGAAGAAGTTCCGCATCGTGTGCGCGACCCACTCCCCGATTCTGATCGAGGACCGCGACACCTACGTCATCAATCTGGACAACCACATCAACCGCAACGTGCCGGCGGCGGACCTGGGCGTGGAGGGCGCCAGCACGATTCAATAAGGCGGGCGGAGCCGTGGCGCGCGACACCCTCGCCGATTTTCTGAACGAACTCGCCGAACAGGACGGGGACTTCCTCGTCTACGACGACGGGTACCGCGCGTGGCGGTATCGCTACCGCCAGGTGGCCGCCGCGGCCCGGGCGTTCGCCTCCCGCCTGCGAGCGGCGGGTTTCGCGCCCGGCGACCGGCTCCTCGTCTGGTGCGAGAACCGCCCGGAGTGGATTGCGGTTTTGTGGGGCTGTCTGCGGGAGGGCGTGGTGGCGGTGCCGCTGGATTTCCGCGCGTCGGCGGACCTGGTCCGCCGGGTGCAGGCGGTGGTGGGAGCCAAGGCGCTGGTGATCGGGGACGAACCGGCCGGCGGGGACCTGCCCGAGCTTCCGTGCTGGCCTGTGGGTTCGGTGGAGTGGAGCGACGCCCCTCCCGGCGCGCACCAGCCTGGTCCTGCCGACCTGGCCGAGATCATCTTCACCTCCGGCGCGACGGCGGAGCCCAAGGGCGTCACCATCACCCACCGCAACGTCCTGGCCAATCTCGTTCCCGTCGAGCGGGAGGTACGGAAATACCGGCGCTATGCGCGCCCCTTCGCCCCCATCCGCTTTCTCAACCTGCTGCCGCTGAGCCACCTGTTCGGGCAGGTGATGGCCGCTTTCATCCCCCCGATGCTGGGCGGCGAGGTGATCTTCCTGCGGGGCTACAATCCAGCCGACGTGGTCCGCCAGATGCGCGCGCGGCGGATCTCGGTGTTGGTGTCGGTGCCGAAGATGCTCGAGGTGTTGCGGGAGTACGTCATCCGGCACGCGCCGGAGGCCGCGGAGAGAACACCGGGACGGACGCACTGGGCTTACCGCTGGTGGCGCTACCGCCGCGTCCATGCGCTGTTCGGGTTCAAGTTCTGGGCGTTTATCGTGGGCGCCGCGCCGCTGCCGGCGGAGCTCGAGGAGTTCTGGTCTCAGCTCGGGTTCGTCGTCATTCAGGGGTACGGACTCACCGAGACCGCGCCGGTGGTGACCGTGAACCATCCGTTCCACACGCGCCGGGGCGCAGTAGGGAAACCCATTGCCGGAGTGGAAGTGAAGATCGCCGACGACGGCGAGATCCTGGTGCGAGGCGACAACGTGACCGAAGGCTACTTCGGGCGCGCCGCGGACACGGCGGAGGCTTTTCGGGACGGCTGGTTTCACACCGGCGACGTGGGCGAGCTCGACGCGGAGGGCCGTCTCTACATCCGCGGGCGCAAGAAGGAAATGATTGTGACGCCCGAAGGCCTGAACGTTTTCCCGGAAGACGTCGAACAGGTTTTGCGGCGCTGCGCCGGCGTGCGCGACTGCGCCGTGGTGGCCCGCGCCGAAGAGGGGCGCGAGCGGGTGCACGCGGTGCTGGTGCTCGAGGCGGGACGAGACGCCTCCGCCGTGGCGGCCGAAGCGAACCAACGCCTGGAGGAGCACCAGAAAATCCGCGGATTTTCCCTTTGGCCCGGGGACGCCTTGCCGCGCACCGAAGGCACCGGAAAGCTGAAGCGGACCGAGATCCGGCAGTGGGTCGCTTCCGGCGGGCGAAGCACGCCGGCCACGCCGCCCGCGCGCGGAGGAATCCAGGCGATTCTCGCCAAATACGCCGGCGGCCGCGACCTGGGTCCGGACACGCGGCTGGACGACCTGGGCCTCAGTTCCCTGGAACGGGTGGAGTTGCTGATGGAACTGGAAGAGCATCTGGCCAGTCCGGTCGACGAAGCCTCGTTCACTGGCGCGCAGACGATCCGGCAGATCGAACAACTGGCCGCCCAGCCTCCCGCCGGAGCGCCGGCCGCGGCGGAAGCGGTGGATTTTCCGCGCTGGAACCGGTCGCGCTGGGCCTGGTGGTTGCGGCGGCTGAGTCTGCCCACGTGGATTTTGCCGGTAGCTCGCCTGTTCGCGTGGGTGCGGGCCGAAGGACGCGAACACCTGCGCGAGGCGCCCGGGCCGGTCATCTTCGCGGCGAACCATCAGAGCCACCTCGACACGCCGGGAATCTTTCTGGCGCTGCCCGCGCGGTTTCGCTACCACGTCGCCCCGGCGATGTCGAAGGAGTTCTTTCGGGCGCACTTCTTTCCGGGCGGCCGGTCGCTCTGGGACCGGTGGACCACGTCACTCCAGTACGTCCTGGCGTGTCTGTTCTTCAATGGCTTTCCCTTCCCTCAGCGGGAGGCGGGAGCGCGGGCGACGTTGCGCTATGCCGGCGAACTGGTCAGCGAAGGGACGTCGATCCTGATTTTCCCGGAAGGCCGCCGCACGGCGGCGGGCGAGATTTCCCAGTTTTTCCCGGGCGTGGGGATGATGGCTTCCCGCCTGCGCGTTCCCGTTGTGCCGGTCCGGCTGGTTGGATTTGAGCGCATCCTGCACCGCGACTGGAAAATGGCGGTTCCGGGGAGAGCGCGGGTGATCTTTGGGCCCCCTCTCCGGCTGGAGGGTGATGATTACGCGGCGCTGGCGCGGCGGGTGGAAGAAGCCGTGCGGGCGCTGGCGCCGGGGTAGCCGGCGGGAGCCGTCCCGGCCGCGGGATGCCCCCGAGTCCTACTCCTCCTGGTCCCGGCGGAATTGCCCTAACTGAATGCGCATCGCCCGGCTGGAGACTTCGAAGTGGCGCGCCAGTTCGTCGGGATCGGTGACACCGGAGCGGGTCCAGCGGGCCAGTTGTGCGGGAGGAATCAGCAGGTCCGCAGCGAAACGGTTCGCTTCGCGTTCTTCGGAAACGGCGAAGTCGCTCCGATACCAAGCGTCTTCGGCGACGCCTTCCCCCAGGCGCTTGCGGTGCAACAGGAAGTGCGCCACTTCGTGGGCGACGGTGAAACGTTTGCGCGTGTAGGACTCGCGGGAGTTGACCAGAATGCTGTAGCCCGACGCTCCGCCGTGACGCGGGTCGCGGAAGAGCTTACCGGAGATCGCGGGGGGCAGGAACGGCGATTCCCACACCGCCAGGCCCAGCGACTCCGCCAGGGCGGTGATGTCCACCGGGATGGTACGCTGCGCGCGGGCGATCAGGCGGTCGGCGGCGGCGCGGTCCCGGTCCGGGCATTCCGGGGTGGCGGTTCGGCTAGCGTGCGGCATTGGGTTGATCCTGATCTTCCGGATACGGTCTGGCGACTTCGCTTCCGGAGCACCGCGCGGGTTCCGAATAGGCCGCCACCGTCGCCAAATCCTCAAAGAGGCGGTCGGCCTCCCGCTCGACGCTGCGGCGGATTTCGTTTTCGACGTGTTGGATCCACTCCGGCGAACCGACGTAGGCGCAGAGCATGTCGCGCGCCATCTGGGCGGCGGTTTCACCCGCGTCGCGCTTGATACGCCGGAATCCCCAAGCCGCCGCCAGCGCGATGACGACGCTCAGAATCATGATGGCGATGGACAGGACGGACAGCACAATCGAGACGATGGATTCGTAGCTCACGGTTCTCCACCCGCAGCATACCAGCGGCCCGCAAGAGCCTCCCGGGCGCCACCGGCGGTCCAGTACAATGAAGAAATCTCTGCGGAAAGCTTTGCCATGTGGAGCCGGCGCCGGCTGTTACAGGTCATAACGGGCACGCTTGCAACCAGTTATCCGGCGCGGGCCGCGGCGGTGAAAGGCCGGGCGCGCATGGTCGCGCTGCGCACCATGGTGCTCCAGGGGCCGCGTTCCTACGTGCTCGTGCGGGTTGTGACCGACACGGGCGTCTCGGGCATTGGCGAGGCGTACGGCAGCCCCGCGGCGGGAGTGCTCGAGGCGATCCACGATCTGAAGAGCGCCCTGATCGGCCAGGATCCGATCGACATCGAGGCGCTCATGGTGCGCTTGAGCGGGCACGCCGGCGGCGGGTCGGCCGCCTTTGTCCAGGCGGCGAGCGGCATCGAGATGGCCGTGTGGGACGCCGCCGGGAAACTGCTGGGCGTGCCGGTGGCTTCGCTGCTGGGCGGCCGGTTTCGCGACCGCATCCGCGTCTATCCCGAGGACGCTCCCAAAAACCCGCTGGACCGCGCAAGCTGCCGGGAATGGGCGGACCGGATCAAGTCCAGTCCCCAAGGCTGGACCGCCTGTCAGCTTGGAGTGCCGCGCGCGCCTTTTCACGTCGATCGAACCCGCGACGCCGCCAGCCGGTCACTGACGTCGCGCGAGGTGCGCGATCTGCGCAAAGGGCTGGAGAACTGCCGCGACGCGCTCGGGCAGGACTACGACCTGATCGTGAACGCCGAAGGCGGCTTCGGGCTGCGCTCGGCGTTCCAGCTCGCCGAGGCCGCGGTCCCGGCCAATCCTCTGTTTCTGCGCGATCCGCTGCCGGCCGGCTTCCACCCGGGCTGGGTCGAGTTGCGCCGCGCCGCCAGCGTGCCGATCGCCGCCGGCGAATCTCTCGCCCGGCGGCAGGGCTTTCGCGAGTTGATCGTCCAGCACGGCTGTGACGTCGTGCAGACCGATGTGCGGAACGCCGGAGGCTTGCTGGAAGCGAAGAAGATCGCCGACCTGGCGGACTTGTACTACCTGCCCGTGGCCGCGGTGAGCACCGGCACGCCGGTTGCCTTGCTGGCCACGGCGCACTGGGCGGCGGCGGTCCGGGATTTCCTGGCTTGCGAGGTCGCCGCCGGATACGGGAACTGGCTGGACGACGTGATCGTGCGCGAGGGTCCGCTGGTGCGGGACGGCTATCTCGCGGTCCCCGACAAGCCTGGTCTTGGCGTGGACCTGAACAGGGATGTCGTGAAGGCGAATCTGGCAAGGGGAGAGAAGTATTGGGACTGACCTGGATCCCCGCGTGCGACGCGCTCCCCGTCTGGATCGAGGGAGCCCGGTAGCCTCCGTGGTTAAGCATCCCGCCGTGCCCTACGTCGCGCCGTTCGCGGCGTTCCTGTTGTTGCTGGCCGCGGAGAAGTACCTGCCGTTCGGCCCGGAAATCGCCTACCCCGCGCGCTTCGTGGTGGTGGCCGCGATCCTGGGGTGGTTTTCGCGCGAGTTGGTGAGTTGGCGCGCCTCCCGCCCGCTGGCCAGCATCTTCATCGGCGCCGCCGTGTTTGTGGTCTGGATCGGCCCAGACTTGCTGTGGCCCCACTACCGCGAGCACTGGATCTTCCAGAACGTCGTGACCGGGCGGATACCGACGGACGCGCCCGCGGAGCTCAAGAAGAATTTGGTGTTTCTCATTTTTCGGTCGCTAGGTTGCTTTGCGCTGGTCCCGATGGTGGAGGAAATCTTCTGGCGCGGGTGGCTGGCGCGCTGGCTGATCGGTCCGGACGATTTCCGCCGGATACGGCTGGGAGCCTGTACAGCGTCTTCGTTCTGGATTGGCAGCATGCTGTTTGCATCTGAGCACGGACCCTTTTGGGACGTGGGTCTGGCGGCGGGCTTGATTTACAACGGGTGGATGATCCGCACCAAAAACCTGGCCGACTGCATCGTGGCCCATGCGGTGACGAACGCGCTGCTGACCGCCTGCGTGCTGGGCGCGGACCGGTGGCGGTACTGGCTGTAGACAGGCACGGGCGTGCAGGACGTCCTCTGGCAGCACGCGGCCGAACAAGACCGTCGCGCCGGACTCCGCCGGCGACCGCAGACGCGACATGGTCTCCGCAGGCATGCGCTGGCCGGCAGGGACCAGCAGGGCCTCGGAGCCGCGCGCGCCGTAGATCGGGATGAGGTGGACGCCGCCCCAGCCGGCCGCGCGGTCGCGTTCGAGTTCCCGGGTGAGATTCGGCGCGTCGACCGCGCTGTTCATCCACCACCAGCAACTCCACGGCCGCGCCTGGCGCGTGATGGCGGGCCAGGCCGCGGCGTCCCGGCCGGCCGCGGTGCAGGCAAGGGCCGCGACCGCCAGACGGGTCAGCAACCGTGTTCTCATCTTGCAGCCGCCTTCGCACGCAGTTTCCGCCGAGGCAAGGCGGCGGACGCCCTTGCTTCTTCCGCCCCTTGATTCGCGGCGCATCGGCGGGCATACTGCCGGCTGTGAGTTTCGCCAGTCTCCTTCCGCGCAAGACCTCCCGGGGCCGGGTGGGCGTCTTCGGCATCGGCCTGCATGCGTACTGGGCGCAGTTCCCCGGTTTGAAGGAGCGCCTCGAGCGGCGCCAGCGCGACGTCGAAACCAGGCTGGCGGACTTCGGGGTGGACGTGGTTTCGGCCAGCCTGGTGGACACGGCGCCCGCCGCGGCCGAGGCAGGCCAGCTGTTCGCCGCGTCTGATCTGGATCTGTTGGTCTGCTACGTGGGCACGTACGCCACGTCGTCCCAGGTGTTGCCGGTGGCGCAGCGCGCGAAGCTGCCCGTGCTGGTGTTGAACCTCCAGCCCGTGAAGGCGCTCGACTACGAGCATACGGACACCGGGGAGTGGCTGGCCAACTGTTGCGCCTGCTGCGTTCCGGAGATCGCGAACGCCTTCACCCGCGCCCGCGTGCGTTTCCGCGTAGTCTCCGGCAGCCTGGATGATGATCCGGCGGCGTGGAAGCAGGTGGAGGAGTGGTGCCGGGCGGCGCGCGTGGCCCGCGCGCTGCGCTCCAGCCGCATCGGCTTTCTGGGTCACACCTACCCGGGCATGCTGGACATGTATTCGGATTTCACCATGGTGACCGCGCAGACCGGCGCGCACATCGAAGTCCTGGAAATGTGCGATCTGCGCGCCTGCGTTGAGGCCGTCACCGAGGCCGAGTTGAGCCGCGTGCTCGATTTGACGCGCGCCACGTTCACGTTGCAGGACTGCCCGCCGGCGGACCTCGAGTGGGCCGCGCGCGTCGCCGCCGGACTTGACCGCCTGACCGAGCAGTTTGCGCTCGACGGGCTTACCTACTACTACCGCGGCCTGGACGGCAATGAGTACGAACGGCTGGGCGCGGGACTGATTCTCGGCAACTCGCTGCTGACCGCGCGCGGCATCCCGGCCAGCGGGGAAGGAGATCTGAAAACCTGCCTCGCCATGATGATCCTGGATCGTCTGGACGCGGGAGGCTCGTACACCGAATTCTACGCGATGGATTTCGTGGAGCAGTTCGTGCTGATGGGGCACGACGGTCCCGGGCATCTGGCCCTCTCCGACCGCCGGCCCGTGCTGCGCGGGCTGGGTTTGTATCACGGCAAGCGCGGCTGCGGGGTGAGCGTCGAGTTCAGCGTGCAGCGAGGTCCGGTGACGCTGCTGGGCGTCACCCAAACCGCGGAAGGCAACCTGAAGATGCTTTGCGCGGAGGGCGAGTCGCTGCCCGGACCGATCCTGCGCATCGGCAACACGAACTCGCGGCTGAAGTTCGCCTATGGCCCCGCGGAATTCATCAACCGGTGGTGCGAGGAGGGGCCCACCCACCACTGCGCGCTTGGCGTCGGCCACGTGCGCGGCGCGCTGGCCAAGGTAAGCGAACTGCTGGGCATCCCGCTGGCCGTCATTGGTTGACGCCCGCCCTCCCTCCGCCGGCCCCTATGCGACACTGCACGTATGGCTGAGGGCATGTCCTCGTCCACGCTGTTGTGGTCGGCGGTGCTGCTGGCGGGTTTGCTGCTGTTCGCCGGCCTGGCGGCCTATTTTTCCCTGGGCGAGACGATTCGCTCGCGGAAATGGGTGGAGACCCCTTGCACCATCGCGCTCAGCCAGATGAACCGCGCGGAAAATGGCCGCCTGTACTGGAACGTGTGGTACGACTACGAATTCGCGGGCGCCTCGTACCGCGGCCAGCGTTTTGAGCTGCTCCCGTACTTCTCCGACGATTGGGGCGAGATTGCCCAACTGGTGGATCAGTACCCCAAAGGCAAGCAGGGAGTCTGCTACGTCGATCCGTCGAATCCGGAAGAAGCCGTGCTGAGCCGGCGGGTCCGGCCCGTACTGTGGGTCCTCGCCGCGCCGCTGCTCATGGTGCTGGTGGGCGTGGCGGGCCTCAGCACGTCGCGCGTCCAGGCGCCTCAGCCCGAGCCGCTGCCGCCGGTCGAACGGTACCGCGAGGATCCTTTCCCCGAGGATCTGGAACCGGACCCGCCGCGGCCGGCGGCGGACGGGCGCGGCTGAGCAGGTTTTCGAGCGCGCAGCCTGGCGCCCGAGATCGGGCGGGGTTTTGGCCCGGCGCGGGCCTGCGGAACGTTCCGCCGAGCCCGGTCGGATGCGAGATCGCCGCATTGTTCCGGGTAAACTTCGATCTCGATCCGGCTGATCAGCCCAAGTGCGTGGTCAATGCCGCCGTGCGTGCCAGACGCTCTATGGCGAGGGCGAGATCAGCGTGGAACGGGTTCGCATTCCTACCGAAACCGGCCGCATCGAGGTGGCGGGGGCCGTGCCTGGTCGGTTCACGCTTCCCGCGGTAGGGCCGGCGGACGGTGCGAGACTGGCCGCCGCCGTCAGCCAGGACGGCACGGTAAACTCCGCGGCGAACCCGGCGCCGCGCGGTTCGTTCCTGAGCCTCTTCGGAACTGGCGCCGCTGAAGCCGGTCTTCAACCGGCGTGGCCAGTCTCCGGCGTGCTCCTCCCGCTATCATTGAGGACGCTGATGTCTTTTGTGACCCATCTGGAATGCAGCCGGTGCGGCCGGCCGCACCCCGCCGGGCAGATCTGGAATCTGTGCTCCTGCGGAGGCCCGCTGCTGGTCCGCTACGACCTGGCGAAAGCCCGCGCGCAATGGCGCCGCGAGGAGGTGGCGCGCGGTCCCCGTTCGCTGTGGCGGTACGCGCCCGTACTGCCCGTGCGCGACCCGCGCCATATCGTGAGCCTGGGCGAAGGGATGACGCCGCTGCTGCCGCTGCGGCGGACTGGCGCCCGGCTGGGCGCGAGCCGGCTGTGGCTGAAGGACGAAGGGCTGAACCCCACCGGCTCGTTCAAGGCGCGCGGGCAGACCACGGCGATTTCCATGTGCCGCGAACTGGGCATCCGCAAAGTGGCGATTCCGTCGGCGGGCAACGCGGCCAGCGCGCTGGCCGCCTACGCGGCGGCGGCGGGCATCGAGGCGCACATCTTCCTGCCGCGGGACGTGCCCCAGGCGAATTTCATCGAGTGCCAGGCCTTCGGCGCCCGGGTGACCCTGGTGGACGGGTTGATCAGCGATTGCGCCCAGCGGGTGGCCACCGCCGCGCCCGCCCAGGGCTGGTTCGACGTCAGCACGCTCAAGGAGCCGTATCGCATCGAAGGCAAAAAGACCATGGGGTATGAATTGTGTGAACAGCTCGGGTGGACGCTGCCGGACGCGATTTTCTACCCGACGGGCGGCGGCGTCGGCATGATCGGCATGTGGAAAGCGTTCGCCGAGATGGAAGCGCTCGGCTGGATCGGACCGGAACGGCCCAAAATGATCGCGGTGCAGGCCGCCGGCTGCCAGCCCGTCGTGCGCGCCCATTCCCGGGACGAAACCCAGAGCGTCTTCTGGCCAGACGCGTACACCGTGGCCAGCGGGCTGCGCGTGCCGAAGCCCCTGGGCGATTTTCTGATCCTCGAGGCAGTGCGCGCGAGCGGCGGCACGGCGCTGGCGGTCACGGATCAGGAGTTGCTGGATGCCGGCTTGCGGCTGGCGGCCGAGGACGGCATCTTCGCGGCGCCCGAGGGCGCCGCCTGCTTGGCCGCGCTGGAAAAACTGCTGGCCTCCGGTTTCCTCCGCCCCGACGAGAACCTGGTGATCTACAACACGGGCGCGGGTTTGAAATACCTGGAGGCCTACGCGACGCGCTATCCGCGCCTGGCGGGGGGCGAGGCGGACAAACTGGGCGGACTGATCACCCCGCGGTAGCCTTCGCGCGGCGGTTGCTACACTCGCGGTTATGGGATTAGCCTTCCGCGTGCTGTGCTACGGCTGGCTGGGGGCGATGACCCTCGCCGCCAGCGGCGTCAAAGTCCGCTTCGACCCTACCGATCCCGCCATCGGCCCCTTCCCCACGGACTTTTTGACCGTGGAGGATTCCAGCCGGCCTACGGGCAGGCGGATGAATCTGCCGCTGCCCAATTGCGCGCTGCGCGCCGCCGAATGCGGCGAACTGCGGCTGTTGAACGGGCTGGACGGTTTTTCGCTGCAACCACGGGCGTCGATTCAGTTCACCGGACCGGTCCAGCCGCAGACATTGCGCGACGGCATCTACTTCGTCTGGCTGGACGAAGTGGCGCGCTCGAGCCCCGGCCTCGGTCCGGTGGGCAAGATCACGCCGGTTAACGAAGTTCTCTACGATCCGGCGGCGTTCCGCGCCTACGTCAAACCGGACGATCTGTTCGACGAAGGGCGGCGGTATGCGCTGGTGGTGACCGGCGCGGTGCGGGACGCCGCGGGCGATCCGGTGGAGCCGGAGGACGGGTTTCTCGCCTGCCTGAACCGGCAGTTGGGCGGGGAATACTGCGCGCAACTCAGCCAGGCGTTGCAGCCCTTGGTGAGCGATTCCCGGAACGGCGGCCCCCTAGCCGGAGGATCGCTCTTCACCACCATGGCGGCGACGGCGGGCCAGCGCTGGGCGCGCGAGCAGTTGCAGCGCACTTCCGCCGCGGTGGCGACGGGCCGGGTGATCGACCCGCGAACCGCCGTGACGTTCACCCACCGCCGCCATGTCGGTTTCCCGGCGGGCTTCGAGGAGACGGCGTTCCCTGCCCCCTTGCTGGTGCAAGCCGGTCTCGGGCGGATGGCCTTCTTTCGGTACCGCTCGCCGCGTTTCGCGGCCGTGAGCGGATCGCTGTTGCCCATTGGCGCAGGGTCGGATTTCAATCCCCCGCGCGAGTTGGAAGAACTGACGGTCTACACGCTGCTGCCTGCCACGCCCGCGCCTCCGGGCGGCTACCCGGTGGTGGTCGCGGGCCACGGGTTGACCGATTCGCAGTTCGGCGGTCCGACGGCGCTCATCTTCGGCCTCGTGACCCGCGGCTTCGCGGTGGTGGCGATCAACGCGCTCGGCCACGGCGGGGGACCGCAGAGCGCTTTGCGTGTGCGCGAAGCCGGGGGCAACGTCTATGACGTTCCCGCGCCGGGACGCGGCATCGACGTCGACCACAATGGCCGCTGGGAGGATTTCGAGGGATGCATTGTCCTGCTGCCCGGCGCGCCCCTGGGCATGCGCGACTGCCTGCGGCAGACCGCGCTGGACTTGTCGCAGTTGGTGCGGGCGATCGAGTCGGGCATCGACCTGGATGGCGACGGCGCGCGCGATCTCGACCCCGGGCGGATTTCCTACCTGGGACAGTCACTGGGCGCTTACTACGGCGCGATCTTCGCCGCCCTTGAGCCCGGCGTCCAGGCGGTGGTGCTGAACGCCGGCGGCGGCTCGATCGCCGACACGGTCCGCCTGGGGCTCTCCTTCCGCCCGTTGTTGCAGGCGTATCTGTTCGGCCGCAACCCGCTGCTGTTGCCGCGGGCGCAGGATTTCCAGGAGACCGCCGTGCTGCGTTACCAGCCTCCGCGCCTGCTGAGCAATCGGCGCGCGGTGGAGCTCCTGGAAGCGCTGGACGTGATCGAGTGGTTGGAGAATCCGGGCGCGCCGTACGCGTTTGCCACTCACCTGTTTTCCGCGACGTTTCCCGGCGTGCCCTATAAGCGGGTGATGGTGCAAATCGCGCTGGGCGACCGGACGGTGCCTAACCCGGTGAGCGCGCAACTGCTGCGGGCGGTGAACCTGTGGGAGGGGGCTTCGGTGTACCGGCATGACCTGGCGCGCGCCGTGGCGCCCACGCTGCCTGAGAATCCCCATATCTACCTGGCCGGCGTGCTGGGCGAGCCGCCTTTCCCGGCCATCGCGCTAGCCGTGCAGACGCAGGCGGCGCGTTTCTTTGCCGGCGACAGCTTTGCCGCGCCGGACGTCGCCGATCTGCTGCCGCCGGCGCTGCGCGGCGTGCTGCAACCGCCGGGTTTCGAAATCGAGGAATTGAACTGATGAACTACCGATTGCTGGCAGGGCTGGTGCTCGCCGTCATGGCCTGGGGGGGCGACGTGACCCGTTACCACGTGCGCTGGGACTCGCCCAGCGAGAACTCCTCCGGCTCCATGCCGCTGGGCAACGGCGACATCGGCCTCAACGTGTGGGTGGAGGCGGACGGCGACCTGCTCTTCTACCTCGGCAAGACGGACGCCTGGAGCGAGACCGCGCGTTTGCAGAAGCTGGGGCGGGTGCGCGTGAAGCTGACGCCGAATCCGTTCCGGCGCGGGCGGCCGTTCTCGCAGGAACTGCAACTGGACCGCGGCCGCATCGAGATCCGCGCGGGCGGCGAAACGCTGCTCGTATGGGTGGACGCCCATCACCCCGTGGCGCACGTGGAGATCGCCAGCCGGGAGGGCGTGGCGGCGGAGGCGCGCGTCGAGATCTGGCGAACCCGGCCCCGCACGCTGTCCAAGGAGGAGGTCCACAGCGCCTACGGCATGGACGGCGGACCGGAGCCGGTGGTGGTTGATCCCGACACCGTGGTGGACAACGCCCGGGATGCCGTGGTCTGGTATCACCGCAACGAACGCTCGATCTGGCCTTTGACCCTGAAGCATCAGGGACTGGAAAGCCTGCTGCCCAGGCTGGGCGATCCGCTGCTGGGGCGGACGTTTGGAGCGCGGCTGGAAGGGCTGCCCAAAGCGGATGCGACCACGCTGCGCACGGCGGCGCCGCGCAAACAGATGCTGCTGAGCGTGTTTCCGCTGACCGCGCAGGCGCCGGCGGACGATTGGAACCTGATGGCGGCGGCGCTCGCGCGCCAGGTGGGCCGGCAGCCGATCGGGGCGCGCCGGGCCGCGCACGAACGCTGGTGGCGGGAGTTTTGGGCCCGGAGTTGGATCGAAGTCAGCGGGCCGCCGGAAGCCGAGGTGGTCAGCCGCGGATACGCGTTGCAACGTTTCCTCCAAGCCTGCGCGGGACGGGGCGCATTTCCCATCAAGTTCAACGGCTCCCTCTTCACGGTGGACGGGCGCGAGAAGGATTTTGTGTATGACGCCGACTACCGGCGCTGGGGCGGGCCGTATTGGTTCCAAAACACCCGGTTCCCCTACTGGTCGATGTTCGCGGCGGGGGACTTCGACCTGCTGCGCCCGTTCTTCCGCATGTATCGCGACGCGCTGCCGCTGGCGCTGGGCCGCACGACTTTGTATTTTGGCCACGGCGGCGCATTTTTCCCCGAAACGATGTACTTCTGGGGCGCTTACGCCAATTCGAATTATGGCTGGGACCGCGCGGGCAAACATCCGTCGCACGTCGACAACCAGTACATCCGCTGGTACTGGCAGGGCGCGATCGAGTACCTGGCGATGGCGCTCGAACACCTCGAACACACCCGTGATGACTCCTTCGCGCGCCAGACGCTGCGGCCCATGGCGGAAGCCATCCTGGACTTCTACGCGCAACATTACCCGCGCGAGAACGGCAAGCTGGTATTCCGCCCGGCGCAGGCCCTGGAAACGTTCTGGGATGTGGAGGATCCCACGCCGGAAATCGCGGGCTTGCAATTCGTGCTCGACGGGCTGAAGAACTGGCCGAAGGTCTGGAAACCGGAGTGGGGCGCGCTACGCGAAGCGCTGCCAGAGTTGCCGCGCACCGAGGAGGGCGGCAAGACGAGGATCGCGGTGGCGCGCGTGGTGCGAGACAAGCCCCGGAACCTCGAGAACCCGGAGCTCTATGCGGTGTTCCCTTATCGCCTGTTCGGCGTGGGGCTGCCGGAGTTGGAGATGGCGCGCGAGACCTTCCACGCGCGGCGCATGAAGCGCACCGGCGGCTGGATGCAGGACGCCATCCAGGCGGCGATGCTGGGCCTGACCGCCGAAGCCCGCCGCGATGTCGTGGCGAACTTCTCCCAAAAGGACCCGGGCAGCAGATTCCCGGCTTTCTGGGGGCCAAACTACGACTGGGTGCCCGACCAGGACCACGGCTCCGTGAGCATGATCGCCTTGCAACGGATGCTGATGCAAGCCGCCGGGGGCAAGATCCACCTGCTGCCGGCGTGGCCCAAGGAGTGGAATGTTTCGTTCCGGCTGCACGCACCCGGTCCGGCGGTCGTGGAAGGCGAATACCGCAGCGGGACCATGGCGCGATTGGAGGTGACGCCACCGGCGCGGCGGAAGGATTTGGTGATTTCCGAGTAGAGACGGCGGGCGGCGGTAGCAGCGCGCCCGAGGCGGGCATTCGATCGTTCCGAGCCACGAGCGGGAGCCAGTGGGCCAAGGGCGGTGGGGTTGCCACGGCATCCGGCCCGCTCCCTTCCGGTCGCGGTTCCGCGGGCCCCATGCGGAAATGCCCGCATCGCGGAGGGGCCTGCGGGGCCAAGGGCGCCGGTCTCCGACCGGCGCGGTCGGCTTACAGCCGGGACAGGCATCCAGCAGGTGGAAGGGCAAGTCGGAGCCTTGCCCCAGGGCGGCCGTCAACCCTGGGGTTGGGGATCAGGCCAGCGATTCCCTCCCGGCCGCGGCGCGGCGGGTGGACTACAGAATCTGCTCCGACCAGTTCTCGAGCACGGACTTCACCTTGCCAACAAACTGGTCGCCGAGCGCGCCGTCGATCAGGCGGTGGTCGAAGGTCAGCGCGAGGTAGCACATCGAGCGAATCGCGATCATGTCGTCGATCACGACGGGGGCTTTTTCCACCGCGCCGACGCCGAGGATCGCCACCTGGGGCTGGTTGATCACCGGCGTGGCGAAGAGGCTGCCGAAAGAACCGAAGTTGGTGATGGAGAACGTGCCGCCTTGCACTTCGTCCGGCTTGAGTTGGCGAGAGCGGGCGCGCGCCGCCAGGTCCGCAAGGGAGCGCTGGAGTCCGATGACGTTCTTCTCATCGGCATGCCGGATGACCGGCACAATCAGACCGTTTTCCAGAGCCACGGCGATCCCGATATTGATTTCGCCGTGATACAGAATATTGGATCCCTCAATGGACGCATTGACAACGGGGAAGTCGCGGAGAGCAATGGCGGCCGCCCGCGCCACGAACGGCAGATAAGTGAGCGAGATGCCGTAGCGCTGCTGGAACTCCTCCTTGTACCGGCTGCGCATCCTGGCCACCGCGGTCATATCACAGCGGTGGACGGTGGTGACGTGCGCCGCGGTCTTTTTGGAGAGGATCATGTGCTCGGCGATCTTCTGGCGCATCACGGTCATCGGCTCGACGCGCACCTTGGGGGCTTCGGCGCGCGGCGGTACGGCCACGGCCGCGGCCGCGACCGCGGGGGGCGCCGGGGGAACGGGCGCGGCCGCGGGAGGAGAAGGCGGAGCGGGCGCGGAGACGGGTGGCGGCGCTGCGGCGGGAACCGGCTGGCGCGCGGCGATGAACGCCTCGACGTCCTGTTTGGTGATGCGTCCGCCGGCGCCGGTTCCCTTGACTTGCGTCAGGTCCACGTTGTGCTCGCGGGCGAGGCGGCGAACCAGAGGAGACAGCGGACCGGCCGGCTCGGGAGCTTCCTCTTCCGCCCGCGGGGCGGCGGGCGCCACGGGAGCCGCGGGCGGCGGGGCGGTCTCCGCGGCGGGAGCCGCGGCAGGCGTCGGCGCCGGAGCGAGCGCTGGCTCCGCAGCCGGCGCGGCGGGCGCCGCGGCCGCTGCCGACCCGTCGCCGATGCGGGCGACCACGGTGTTGATGGCGACCGTCTTGCCCTCCTCCACCAGCACCTCGGCCAGCACGCCGGACGCCGGGGAGGGAATCTCCGTGTCCACCTTGTCGGTGGAAATCTCGAACAAAGGCTCGTCGCGTTCGACGTGTTCGCCCGGCTTCTTCAACCAGCGGGTCAGAGTTCCTTCCACGATGCTTTCGCCCATCTGGGGCATCACTACGTCGGTCATCTTGCCATCTCCAAAGCAGTCAATTCGGGTTGTTCGCCGAGGAGGATTTCCCGGCCAAAGACGCGGCCGAAGGCCTGGGCTAGGCGGTCTTCCACCTCGCGAACCTCCGCCCGGATACCTAACTCCGCCAGCGAGGTAACCGGCTTGGTCAGCCCGCATGGCACGATGTACTGGAAGTAACGCAAATCGGTTCGCACGTTGAACGCAAACCCGTGCGACGTCACCCAGCGGCTGATGTGCACGCCGATGGCGCCGATTTTGGCGTCGCCGACCCACACGCCCGTGCAGCCGGGGACGCGGACTCCCTTTAAGCCGTAGCTTTCCAACACGTCCAGCATCACCTGCTCGAGGGCGCGCACGTAAGCGGCCACGTCGCGCTTCCACTCCCGCAGGTCGATGATCGGATAGCCAACCACCTGGCCCGGGCCGTGGTAGGTGATATCGCCACCCCGGTCGGTCTCGGCAAAGAAGATACCCGCCGCGCGCAGCGCTGCCTCGCTCGCCAGCAGATGCTGCGGCTTTCCGTTCCGGCCCAGCGTGATGGTGTGGGGGTGCTCCACCAGCAACAACTGGTCCGCGATGGATCCCTGTTGCCGCCGGGCGACCAGGTCCCGCTGCAACGCAAAAGCTTCGGCGAACGCCAGGCGCCCGAGGCGGCGCACCTCGCAACTAGACATTGATCGCCATGCCGTAGACGGCATTGAATGCCTCGCCGACCGCCTCATAGAGCGTCGGGTGGGCGTGAATCGTGGCCATCATGGTCTCCACCGTCGCCTCCGCTTCCATCGCCGTCACGGCCTCGGCAATCAGCTCGTAACCATGCGGGCCGATGATGTGAACACCCAGGATCTCCCCATAGGTCTCGTCCGCCACCACCTTGACAAATCCGGTATGGAGGCCCACAATGCTGGCCTTGCTGTTGCCCAGGAACGGAAACTTGCCGACGCGCACCTTATATCCCGCCGCCCGCGCCTGCGCCTCCGTCATGCCGACGCTGCCAATGCCGGGCTCGGTGTAAGTGGCGCCGGGGATCCGGTTGCGGTTGATCGGGTGCGCCGGTTTGCCGGCGAGGTGGGCCACCGCCACCATGCCTTCCATCGAGGCGACATGCGCCAGTTGCGGCGTGCCGGCGACCACGTCGCCGATCGCATAAACGCCCGGTTCGCCCGTCCGCTGGTACGGATCGACGGTGATGAAGCCGCGGTCCAACTGCACGCCCGGGGTGTTTTCCAACCCGATCCGGTCGGTGTTCGGTTTGCGTCCGACCGCCACCAGGAGTTTCTCGGCCTCCAACTCCTCCTCTTTCCCGTTCGCGAGCGTAGCGGTCAGTTGCACGCCTTTGCCTCCCAGGCGGAGGTGGCCCGCTTTCGCGCCGGTCTCCACCCGGATGCCGATCTTCTTGAAGTGGCGCTCCAATTCCCTGGAAACTTCCTCGTCTTCGACGGGTACGATGCGCGGCAGCATCTCAAGAATCGTCACCTGCGAACCAAACCGCCGGAAAATGGACGCGAACTCGACGCCCACGGCGCCCGCGCCGATGATCAACAGGGACTCGGGCACGGACGTCATTTTGAGGATCTCGATGTTGGTGAGGATCCGCTCCGGATCGGGGGTCAGGCCGGAAAGCATGCGCGCTTCCGAACCGGTGGCGATGATGATGTTGCTGGCCTGGACCGTCTGCGCCCCGCCATCCCCGGTGACTTCGATCCGTCCGCCTCCCAGCAGGCGGCCGTATCCCTTGATCACGTCGACTTTGTTCTTGCGCATCAGCATCTCGACGCCCTTGGCGTGTTTGCTGACGATGCCGTCCTTGTTCTCGATGATCCGGGGATAGTTCAGCCGGGGATTCTCGCAGTGGATGCCTTCCCGCTCGGCGTGCACGAAGTGCTCCCACACCTCCGCCATATGGAGCAGGGCCTTGGTGGGCACACAGCCAACATGCAGGCAACACCCGCCGAGTTTCGGATCCTTTTCAATGATTGCGGTGCGTAAACCGTACTGGCCGGCGCGGACGGCCGCCGAGTATCCCCCCGGGCCGGACCCGAGGATAGCGAGGTCGTAGGTCATGAACGCCTCTAGTGTAGCAAGGGTTCCCCGGCCTCAAGCCTGGCGCGGCGCGTCCTGATCGCGGTATTGCAGCTGGTAGAGGCGGTAATAAATGCCTTGTGCGGCCATCAGTTGCGCGTGCGGTCCCTGTTCGCGCAACTGGCCCCGGTGGAACACCAGAATGCGGTCCGCCCGCTGGATGGTGGACAGACGGTGCGCGATGATGATGCTGGTCCGGCCTTCGATCAAGCGGGACAGCGCGTCGCGTACGCGCCGTTCCGTCTCCGTGTCGACACTCGACGTGGCCTCGTCCAGGATCAGGTAGCGCGGATTGTGCGCCAGGGCGCGAGCAAAGCTGATGAGCTGTTTCTGGCCGGTGGACAGCGACGCGCCGCGTTCCAGCACCGGCTGGGCGAATCCTTCCGGCAGGCTGTCGATGAAATCCAGCAGATTCACCTGCCCGGCGGCTTCCATCATGTCTTCGCGGTCGATGTGGGCGGTGCCCAGGCGAATGTTCTCCTCGATTGTGCCGGTGAACAGAAACGGGTCTTGCAGCACCACGCCGAAATGACGCCGCAGGTCCCGAGGATCCAGCTCGCGCACGTCCACGCCGCCGATGCGGATGGCGCCGCGCTGCACGTCGTAGAAGCGGAGCAGCAGGCTCACCAGCGTGGTCTTGCCCGCGCCCGTGTGCCCCACCACCGCGATGGTTTCGCCGGGTTCGATGACCAAGGAAACGTCGCGGAGCACCCAGTCCTGGTTCCGGTAGGCGAACCAGACCCGGTCGAACTCGATGCGCGCCGGCCGGGCAGGGAACGCGCGCGGCGCCGCCGGCGAACGGATCTCCACGGGCGTATCGAGCAGATGAAAAATCCGCTCGGACGCCGCCGTGGCGGACTGGAGCAGATTGTACTTCTCGCTCAGGTCCTGGATCGGCCGGAAAAAGCGCATGGCGTACTGGAGGAACGCCACCACGACACCCAGCGTCACTGCTCCCTCCGGGACCGCATAACCGCCATAGGAGAGTATGCCGGCCAGCGCGAGCAGGGACAGGAATTCCACCACCGGGTAAAACCAGCCGTAGGCGGTGATCGTTTCCTTGAACGCGAGCATGTGCTCGCGGTTGATGTCGGAGAACTGCCGGGCGCTGCGGGCCTCGCGATTATACAGTTGCAGGACGGCGATGCCCGCGATGTGCTCCTGCAAGAACGCGTTGATACGGGCGATCGCTACGCGGATGCGGCGGTAGTGGCGCGCCACCGTGCGGCGGAACACGGCGGTGGTGAGCGCCACCAGCGGCATCACGGCCAGCAGCAGCAAGGTGAGGGGCGGGCTGAGCCGCAGCATCACCGCCAGCATGAGCGTCAGCGTCAGCACGTCGCCGAGGATGGTCACCAGGCCGGACGACAGCAGTTCGTTCAGCGCGTCGACGTCGGTGGTCACGCGCGTGACCAGGCGGCCCACCGGATTGCGGTCATAAAAGGCGATATCCAGCCGCTGGAGGTGTTCCATCAACTGCCGCCGCAGGTCGAACATGGCCCGCTGGCCGGTGGTTTGCATCACGTACGTTTGGGCGAATTCGAAAAGAAAACTGGCCGCCAGGACCGTGAAGTAGATCAGCGCCACGGCGCGCAGTCCCTCCCGGGGTGGATCCGGCAGGAAGGGGTCGAGCGGCGTCGGCAGGCGCCCAGGATCGGGGGATAGGTAGCGGTCCACGGCCACCTTGGTCAGCAACGGTCCCATCACCTGCAACCCAGAGTGAATCAGCAGCAAAGCCAGCGACAGGACCACGGCTGCGCGGTAGGGCCGCAAATACCCCACCAGCCGCCTCATCAGCCGTCCGTCGTAGAGTCTGCCGGCGACCTCTTCTTCCATGCGTAACAGTGTAGCCGCGCGCCGGGGACCGCCCCCGGAAGTTGGTACGATGAAGCATTCGCGGGTATATGCCTCTTCGTTTTTTCAATACTCTTTCGCAGCGCGTCGAGGAGTTTACGCCGGCCGACGGCAGGACCGTGCGCATGTATACGTGCGGGCCCACGGTGTACAGCTACGCTCACATCGGCAACTTCCGCGCGTTTACCTTCTACGACCTGCTGCGGCGCTGGCTGCGGGCGCGAGGGTTCCAGCTCGATCACGTCATGAACATCACGGACGTGGACGACAAGATCATCCGCAACGCGGTCGCCGAGGGGAAGTCGCTGGCGGAATACACCGCGACCTATACGAACGCGTTTCTCGACGACTGCGCCAAGCTGCGCCTGGAGCGCCCCGAAAGGCTGGTGCGGGCGACCGAGCATATCCCGCAAATGGCGGAAGCCATCCGCGAGTTGAGCCGCAAGGGTTTTACCTACGAAAGCGAGGGCTCCGTCTACTACCGGATTGCGCGCTTTCCCGAGTACGGCAAACTCTCGCACAACGACTTCCGCGGCATCCAGGCCGGCGCGCGGGTCGATGTGGACGAGTACGACAAAGCCGATGCCCGCGACTTTGTTCTCTGGAAAGCCCCCAAACCCGGCGAGCCGTTCTGGGAATCCGAGGTGGGTTCCGGCCGGCCGGGCTGGCATATCGAGTGCTCCGTGATGGCGATTCATTATCTAGGGGCGACCCTGGACATCCACGCCGGCGGCATTGACCTGGTTTTTCCGCATCACGAAAACGAAATCGCCCAGGCGGAGGCGCTGACCGGCCGGCCTTTCGCGCGTTTCTGGCTGCACGCGGAATTTCTGCTGGTGGAAGGGCAGAAAATGGCGAAATCCCTCGGCAATTTCTTCACGCTGCGGGATATTTTGGACCGGGGCTATGCGCCGGAAGCGGTGCGCTATCTGCTGGCCTCCGTGCCTTACCGCCGGGCATTGAACTTCACGTTCGAGGGCCTCAAGGCCGCCGCTACGGCGATGGAGCGCGTGCGGAACTTCCAGCTTCGGCTGGATACGGAGAAGTTTGCGGCGGGCGAAGGCGGCGAGGCGGCGGCGCGGGCGCGGCGCGCGCAGGCCGAATTCGGCGCCGCGCTGGACGACGATCTGAACACCGCCGAGGCGCTCGCCGCCGTCTTCGAATACATCCGCGAAGCCAACGCGCAGATGGACGCGGGGCAGTTCCCGGCGGCTGCCGCCGAGCCGGCCCGCGAATTGCTCCGGCAGTTCGACGCCGTCTTCGACGTCGTGCGCCCCTCGGCCGCGGCGGACGCGATCTCGGATGCGGAAGTCGAAGCGTTGATCGCGGAGCGCACGCAGGCCCGCAAGGCGAAAAACTTTGCCCGCGCGGACGAGATTCGCGAGCGGCTGGCCAGTCTGGGCGTGGTGCTGGAAGACACCCGCGAGGGTGTGCGCTGGAAGAGGAAATAACAGGCGTGGATATTTTTACCAAGGCAGTGCATGCGGGCGACCGCAAGAGGCCCGGTCCCGCGATTCCGTCCACTACGCCGATTTATCTGGCCTCCACGTACCTGTACGAGCGCGTCGAAGAGCTGGACCGCATTTTCGGCCGGGAGGCGGAAGGCCAAAGCTATGCCCGCTACGACAACCCGACCAATGCGGCGCTGGAGGAATTGCTAACGGCGCTGGAGGGCGGCGCGGGAGCGCTGGCCACCTCCTCCGGGATGGGGGCGGTGCACCTGGCGCTGCTGACCGCGCTGACCGACCGGCGCAAGTCGGTGCTGGCGGCGGACGCGCTGTACGGCGCGACGGTCAGCCTGTTGCTGACCGTGCTCGAACCGCTCGGCGTGGGGGTGCGGTTTGTCGACATGTGCGATCTGGAGGCGGTGCGGGCGGCCATCGCGGCCGAGCGGCCGGGCTGTCTGCTGGTGGAATCCACCTCGAACCCGCTGTTACGCGTGCCGCCGCTCGACCATCTGGCGCGCCTGGCGCGGGGGGCCGGCGCCGCGCTGGTGGTGGACGGCACTTTCGCCACCCCCCTGGTGTTGCGCCCGCTGGAACACGGCGCGCACTTGGTCGTTCACAGTCTCACCAAGTATCTGGCGGGTCACGGCGATGTCCTGGGCGGTGCCGTGGTGGCCGACGCCGATCACCTGGCCACCCTGCGGTCCTACTCACGGATCTTCGGGCCCGTCCTCGGGTCGTTTGAAAGCTACCTGGCCATGCGCGGCATCAAGACGTTTCCGCTGCGCATGGAGCGGCAGTGCGCTAACGCCTGCCGCGTCGCGGCCTGGCTCGCCGCGCACCCTCGTGTCGAGCGGGTTTATTTTCCCGCGGACCCGGCCCATCCCGACGCGGCCCAAATCCGGCGCTTGTTTGCCCCGGACCGGTACGGCGCGATCGTGAGTTTTGAACTGAAGGGCGCCAGGCAGCCCGAGGTCTTCCGGTTCATGGATTCGCTGAGGCTGATTGTGCGCGGCACTACGCTGGGCGACGTACACTCGCTGCTCCTGTATCCGGTCATGAGCTCTCACCGGGAGATCTCGCCGAAACAGCGCCAGCGCATGGGCATCCGCGAAAACCTTCTGCGCCTGTCGGTAGGGATCGAGGCGGTGGAAGACATCGTGGCGGATCTGGAGCAGGCGCTCGACCGATTCGCGGAATGACCAGCGTCGTTCAGCCGGCTGAACAACGCACGCCTCTTTCCTGTTGACAGTCCAAACCCGCGAGACTTATAAAGTCAACTATACCCGGCTCGGGATGGGTCCCCGGTGAGCCATTTTGTCGCGCTCCGACGGCGCAAGCTTACGGCCTTAACCTAACCTAACTTCACTTAACCGAACTATCAGCGGGGGAGACGTCATGAAGCGCGAATTCGAAAAACTGTTGACCATGCTGGCTTTAGCGGGATCGCTGTACGGCCAGCCCACGGCAACCATCGTCGGCAATGTCCGCGACGCCACCGGCGCGGTGATCGGCGGAGCGAGAGTGGAGGCCAGGAACGTGGAAACCGGCCTGGTCCGCAGCACGGTGAGCACCGACACCGGGGACTTCGAAATACCCTTGCTGCCCATCACCGGATCCTATACTGTCTCGGTGTCCAAAGAAGGTTTCCAAACCTCGCAGTTTACCGGTGTCCGGCTCCAGGTGGATCAGCGCGCGCGCCTCGACACGACCTTGAACGTCGGGTCCACCACCGAACGGGTTGTGGTTTCGGACGTGGCGCCCATTCTCAATACGGAGAGCGGCGCGATCGGGCAGGTGATCGGGAACAAGACGATCGTCGATCTGCCTTTGAACGGGCGGAACTTCGTCCAATTAGCCAGCCTGCTGCCGAACGCCATTATCGGCACCTCCGGCACCGCCGGTTCCACGACGGTTACCGTCAGCGGCGGCCGGTCGAGCAAAACCGAGTTCCTGCTGGACGGCGTATCGATCAATGAGCAGTTGTTTGACGGCGTCGCCATTCGTCCTTCCGTCGATGCGATCCAGGAGTTCAAGGTCCAGGCGAATTCGTTCTCGGCGGAGTACGGGCGGGGCAACGCGGTGGTCAACGCGACCTTGAAGGCGGGCACGAACGAGTATCATGGGTCCGTTTACGAGTTCCTGCGGAACGACAAGCTGGATGCGCGCAACTTTTTTGCCGCGCGCAAGGACCCCTACCGGCAGAATCAGTTTGGGGTGGCGGCCGGGGGGCCGGTGTTGATTCCGCGGGCTTTTAATGGCAAAGACCGGAGCTTCTTCTTTGTCAACTACGAGGGAACGCGGATCCGGCGCGGCCGGACTTTCAACCCCATCGTACCGCCGGATTCTTTCCGGCGAGGCGACTTCTCGTCGGTGACGACGCCGGTGCGCGACCCGCTGACCGGCGATCCGTTTCCCGGCAGCGTAATTCCCCAGAACCGGATCAACCAGTCCACCGCTTACTTCCTTCAGTTTCTGCCCGCCCAGAACGTGGCCCCGGGGACGCCGTTCGGCCAGTTCCTCTACTCGGCGCCGTTCCGCGACACCCAGGACCAAGGCAACGCCCGGTACGACCACAACTTCAGCTCCTCGGATTCTCTGTTCCTGCGCTATTCGATCAACCACACCGAGCGCTTCAACCCGGGCAACTACCCCGTTTTCGGCGGGTTTACCCAGCGCAACCGCGTGCAAACAGCGGTGCTGACCCATACGCATATTTTCAGCTCCAACAAGATCAACGAGTTGCGACTGGGATACACGCGGTGGGCCAACGCGAACCTGAATCAGGGGCTGGGCACCAACCACACGATCCTTTCCGGCATCCGCGGATTTGAAGAGACCAGCCAGAACTTTCCGGGGTTTCCCCAACTCAGCATCACGGGCTACTCGGGCGTTCCCGGAAACGCGTTCCAGCCGTTGGTCAACCCGACCAACAACTACCAGATCATCGATAACTTCTCGTGGATCCGTGGCGCGCACACCGTGCGCTTCGGGGCGGATCTGCGCGACTACCGGCTGACCTCCACCAACTCGGCCTTCTCCCGGGGCAGCTTCGGTTTCACCGGCGGCTACTCCGGCAATGCGTTTGCGGACTTCCTGACGGGTTTCCCGGTATCGGGCACGCGGAGTTTCCCGCGCAACCTGTTCGGGCAGTACGAGAAGCGGTGGCACTTCTATGTGCAGGACGATTGGAAGGTTTCGCGCAACCTGACGCTGAATCTGGGTCTGCGCTACGAATTGAACCTGTTCCCCACCGCAATGCTGGGACAATCCGCCCGCTTCGATTTCGAAACCGGCCGCTGGGCCGTGTCCACGTATCGGGGTCAGATCAACACCGTCTCGCAGCAGGTAGCCCGGTTTGCTCTTCCGCGGTTCCAGGATCTGGTCGATACGGCGGAGAAGGTCGGGCTGCCGAACAAGCTGCTGTACAACAATTACAAAGACTTCGCGCCGCGCGTAGGCATCGCTTGGCGGCCGTTCGGCGACAACAAGACGGTGATCCGTTCCGGCGCGGGCATCTTCTACGTACTCACCAGCGGGAACAACGCCGTCAGCGTCCCGATCATTAACGTTCCGTTCATCGTGGACGAGTCGAAGCAGCAGCCCACGGTGAATGGCCGGCCCACGCTGCCCGTGCAGTCGTTCTTTGAGCCCTTCAGCGTGAACGCGAATTTCACGACGCCGCTGACCTTCGGCTTCAATCCGCGCATGCGGACCCCGCGGCTTTACCAATGGAACTTCGCCATCCAGCGCCAACTTTCCAACACGCTTTCGGTAGAGGCCGCCTACGTGGGCAACAAGGGGACGTACCTGGAACGGTACTTGCCCCAGAATCTTCCGCCCGTGTCGGCGACCGACTTGCGTCCCTTCCAGCAGCGCCGGCCGCGCCCGCAGTTCGGCACCGGGACGTATTACGACACCCGCGACAACTCCAACTACAACGCGCTGGAAATGAAGCTGGAGAAGAGATATTCGCAGGGGCTCACCCTCACCGTCGGCTATATGTACGGCAAGTCGATTGATGGATCAACCAACGACCAGGGTGGCGGCGAAGGCGCGGACAATCCTTTCAACCTGCGCACCATGCGGGGACTGTCCGGGTTGGACGTCGGTCAGCGGTTCATCTCGAGTTTCGGGGCGGAATTGCCCTTCGGCAAGGGCAAGGCCTACCTGTCCAACGCCGGCCGGGCCGTGGACTTCATCCTGGGGGGCTGGCAGGTAGGCGGAATCGTCACCTTCCAGGGCGGATTCCCGTTCACGCCGGTGATCGCGAGCGACCCGGCCAACGTGGCGTTTTCGTACGCCCGGCGTCCGGACCGGATCGGGCCAGGCACCGTCGACAAGTGCACCCGGGAACGCTGCTTCAACGTGGCTGATTTCCGCGTGCCGCAACCGTTCACCATCGGCAACGCCGGCCGCAACATTCTGCGCGGCCCCGGCATCAACAACTGGGATCTGTCGATCTTCAAGCGCTTCCATATGAATGAGCGCCTCTACTGGGAGTTCCGCGCCGAGTGGTTTAACGCGTTCAACAACACGCAGTTCAACAACCCGGCCAACAACATCGAACTGGCCACCGGCGGACAGATTTTCAGCGCCAAGGATCCGCGCATCGGTCAGTTCGGGTTGAAGCTTTACTTCTGATCCCGTCCTTTGTCCGGAGGGCGCCCCGGTCCGGCGCTCTCCGGACCCATGTATCCTTACCGAGCTCCGCCGCATCCAACGGTAGGAATACGATGCGGAACCTCATTGTCACCTTCGTTCTGAGCGCGGCCGCGGCCTTGCCGCAGTATAAATGGGAGCCGGCCGGTCCGCCACCGGCGGAAGCACCGCCGGCAGTCGCCGCAGTGCTGCAAAAGGAAGGGGTGAAAGTAGTCACCTCCCGGGGGACTTGGTGCGCGATCTGGCTGGTCGCCGCTGCTCCGTCTGGCCCCAAGTCGAATGACTCTGCCGTCGACCTGCCCACCATTCCCGAAGGGGCCTTCCTGGGCGTCATCCAGTTTCCGGAAAAAGGCGAAGACCGGCGCGGTCAAGGCTTGAAACCCGGCCTCTACACGTTGCGGTACGCGCTGCATCCCGTCAACGGCGATCATCAGGGCGTGGCGCCGCAGCGGGATTTCGCCGTCTTGTCTCCCATCGCGGAGGACCAGGACCCGTCCCAGCGGCCTGGCTTCGAGGAACTGATGAAAAGCAGCCGCAAAGCTTCCGGTACGCCGCACCCCGCCGTGCTGAGCATTTGGCAATCCCGCCACGAAAAGCAGCCGGACGTGGTCCGGGAGGAGGATGCCGGTTGGGTGGTCCATCTCAAGCTGGGCGAAACGCCGCTGGCGATGATCATCTACGGGCGCGCCGAGGGATAGGCAAAGCCCAGGTCAGCTTCGCTGAGGCTGTCCGGCGAGAGCGAGCTTGGGCGATCGCTGCAATTGCGTCGCGGCACAGGATTCGTAGGCGCCGTACACCCGCTCCAGCACCTTCTCCCAGGTGATCGTGAGGGCGTGCCGCCGCGCCGCCTCACCCATGCGCCGGCGGGTCCCTTCCCCGAGCACGAGGCGGCGTACGTGCTGGATGAACTGTTCGCTGTCCTCCGCCACCAAGCCGGTGACGCCATGCTGGATCAGGTACTTCGGTCCGCCGCGGGAGGTGACCACCGGAGGAACCCCCGAAGCCAGCGCCTCCTGGATGACATTGCCGAAGGTGTCGGTCTCGGAGGGAAATACGAAGATGTCCATGTTGGCGTAGGCCCTGGCCAGTTCCTCTCCCCGAAGCGCGCCGGTGAATTCGGCCTGCTGGAGATTCTCTTTGAGATAAGGCAGATCCCTCCCCTGCCCAACTACGAGAAAACGGAAGTTGCGCACGCCCGTCGCCAGCAGAGCGCGCTCCACTTTCACGAGGAAGCGAACATTCTTTTCGGTGCTCAGCCGGCCCACGAAACCCAGCACCACGGCGTCATCCGCGCGGTTCCGCTTGGCGGGGTCGAAGCGGACGGTATCGACGCCACGCTGCATGAGGAATACGGGCTTGCCGGTGCGCGCGCGGAGCATGTCGATGAGAGCCGGGTTGGGCGCCAGGATCACCCGCGCGTGCCCGTAATACCACGCGGTCGCGGCGAGCGCGTATCGTTCGAAGAGATCGCCGGCTCTTTCCACCCAGCGCGTGGGCAGAAAACCGAGCGTCTGTTGCAGGCGGCGCGCCCCGTATTCATGCACGTTGGTGTGCCAGGAGGCGACCAGCGGGATGCGCATACGCCATGCGAGCCAAGCGCCGAGCAGCCCGCAATCGCCCGGGCCGGTGATATGGATCAGGTCCGGCTGGAAACGGGCCACCAGGTCCCGGGCCCGAAAACGATGACGCAGAAAGAAGGGATCGAAGCTCATATCCGCGTCCAGTGCGATCGACCAGGGACCGCGGTCGAACTCCCACACCGTCACGGAGCCATCCTGGAAGACCTCCGCGCGCGGACCGGCGTGAACGCTCAGGAAGGGATACCCGCGCTGCCGCGCAAACTGATGCAGGTGGCGGCTGGTCAAGGCGACGCCGTTGATCTCATGAAAGCAATCGGTGAAGAAAGCCACGCGCGGGACCGGATTCATGGTCGCAACTGTCCCCTTTCCGACATCGCCAGCCGGAGCGCGACCCGCACCCCGGGGTGATCTGTCCACTGCACCACGTTCACGAACCGCCGGATCAAACCAGGCTGGCGCGCCCACACGGCGCTGAGCGGCTGTTCGGCGCCATTCTCCAGGCGGTAGAAGACGCGGTCGCTCCATTTTCGCCAGCCGCGGGCATGCGCCGGATCCTCGGCCAGCACGTCGCGGGTATTCTGAATCAAGCGCAAGGTTAGCGGCTCGCGATGCTGCGGCATCAGCAACACCTCACTGCGCCCTTCCCGAACCTCGCCGACGAATTCGCTGAAGGTGGCGGCCGAGGTGAGATTGAGCGCGGCGTTGGGCTCCCGCCCGTGGCGGTCGCCGCCGGAAATCACCGGAAGGGAGAGCCGGCTGGCCAGAGCCACAGTCATCCGGTTCTCGCGCCAGGGACGCAATCCGTTCCACTCCAGGGCGTGCAGGAAACTCGCACATTGCTCGCCGAACCATTCGACGCAGACGCGGTAGCGGGCGTTGCCGATCTCGTTTTCGTCCCAGAAAGGGTGGTTCCAGACGACCAGCACCGCGGGATCCTCGTGCAAACCGGCCAGCAGGTCCCGCAACCGGCTGGGGTCCGGCCGCGCGGTGTACTCCTGCAAGTCGCGGAACACCGGCTGAGCGCGGCGGGCGGGCAAGTTGTGCACGCCCAGGTGGAAGAAAGTGGGGCCGAACGGGACGGTCCATTCGAACGAGTAGGGGACCTCCGCCGCTTGCGCCAGCTCGGCAGGGGCATCCAGATTGTCGTGATCGGTGAGGGAGACGAGCGCCCGCAGGCCGAGTCCGCCCTCGATCTGCGCCCGCTCCAGGTGCAGCGCCTGGGCGGGGCCGAGGGGAGGCGTCCACCACCCTCGCCGGTAGTCCAGGCGTGCGCCATGGAAGGCCTCGTACCGGGCTTCGAGTTGCTGGATCAGCTTGCGCAGAAACGGGACCCGCGCCGCCAGCCGCGGAATGAACGTCAACCACTCCCGCGAATGCAGCGTGTGGCCATGCAGCGAAACCGCAGTCCGGAAGCGGCGCGGCGTTTCCGGACTCAGCCACAGACAATGAATAGGGCAGCGGGAAGGGACATTCATCTCCTCCAGCTTCGAAGAGCCTGTTTACATGCCGGTGTGCGTTCGGTGAAGGAACTGTAAAAACATTCCGTGCGTTTTTTGTTTTTGACAGGCCGCTGCCGGGCGCCGGTGGCGGGCGCCTGCGTTTCCCCGGCGCCCCTGGTGATCGTCGCTCCGCGCTGCCGCGCGGGGCGTCCGGTTCAAAAAGTGAACCGGAAACCGGCCTGGACCAGCCGGGGCCCGGTGGGCAACAGGCCGCGGGTCCGGTCGGCGATGGCGAGCCGGTCGAAGAGGTTCTTGCAGGTGACAAACGCGGTGGTCCGCCACGCCTCGATCGGATAGTTGAAGGTGGCGTTCCAAATGGCGTTCCCGGGCAGCAGGCCCCGCTGGCCGTCCGGCGTACCGCCGCGGGTATTCAGGTCGTCGCCGAACTGACTGCCGGTGTAAACCGCTTCCAGCAGCCCGTTGAAGCCGCGCGCGTGGCTGTAGAGCACGCTGCCGGTAAACAGGTTCTCCGGCGAATAAGGCAACCGGTTGCCGGTGATCGAGACCGCCGTAAATCCCGGGACATTGCTGAACCGCGTGCCGGTATAACGAGAGGTGGGCAGCCAAGTGTAAGCGCCGCGCAGGGACAGGTTGTGGCGGCTGGAAGCGAGATTCCGGACATCCCACCGCCAGGAGAACTCTCCCCCCTGGTGCAGCGTCTCGCCCGCGTTGGTCAGCACCGCGCCGATGCCTCCGGCGACGCTGGCGGGCACAATCTGGTTCTGAAAGTTCATCCGGAAAAACGTCGCTTCCAGGCGCAGGTCGCGCGTGACGGAAGCGCGGACGCCGGCTTCGTAGTTCCAGCTCAGTTCGGGATCAAGTTCCATGCTGGCGCCCGTGTTGTTGTTAATGATGTCCTCGACGCGCGGCGGCGCAAACCCGCGGTGCAAACCGGTGAAGAGCGTGATGCCGGGGGTAGCCTGGTAAGCCAGGCCGATGCCGGGGATCGCCTTGGTGAGCGAAGTGGCCCCGAATACCCCCTGCCCCTGGTTGCCGAGGCGGTTGGTCCGGTCGTAGTCGATGTGTTCGAGCCGGACGCCGGGGGTAATGCTCAGCCGGTTCCAGGTGAACCGGTTCTGAAAGAATCCCGACCACGCCCTGGCCCGGCGCTGATTGTCCTCCACCACGCGACCCGACCGCGCGGTGGGAAACGCGCCGTTCTGCTGCATGCGCTCCTGGAGTTCGGAATGGTAGCGAATGCCGAAATCGCTTTCGCTGCGGACGCCGAACCAGCGGTGCGCGGCGCGCACCTTCGGATCCAGGCCCCAGGTGTAGTATTTCCGCAGCCGGCCTTCATTGCCGCAAGTGGTCAGCAGGTTCGCCATGCCTCCGCAGGCGGCGTCGTTCGGGCGCTGGTTGGAGTTGGACGATTGCCGCCACCAGTCCCGGAAAAACGTGGAGCCGTACACCGAGGTGCTCACCACCACATCGGGAGCGGGCGCCCACGTGTGCAGCGCCGAAGCGCCGTAGCGGTCGATGTGGAAGAAGTCGTTGCGGAAGGGGTTGCCGCGCGGGTTCACCAGCCACTCGGCCTCGCGGAGGCCGGAATAGGCGACGTTGGAGTCTTCGTTGTAGTAGTTAAAGCGGAAACCCAGCGTCTGATTGCCGCCCAGCGGGGTGAGGGTTTTGGCGTTGAAGTCGCTGACGCCGTGCCGCAGGTTCTCCCGCGCGCCCTCGCCCTGCTTGCGCAGCGCGTCGAGCACGAATCCGGTCCTGCCGATGGCGTTGCCATAGCGGGCGTGGGCGTTCAAGTAGTCGCGGTTGCCGCCCGTCAGGCTCACAAAGCCGGTCTGCGAGGCGGGCGGAGGAGCGGTGACATAGTTGATGACGCCGCCCACGGTCATCGGACCGTAGAGGATCTGCCCGCCGCCTTTCACCACCTCCACGCTGTCGAACCGGTCGACGGGCGGGTGATAGTAGGACGCGTTGTCGCCGTAAGGAGCGTAGGAGAGGGGAAGGCCATCCTCGAGCAACAGCACGCGCGTGGAGCGCGTGGGGTTGAGGCCGCGGATCCCGATGTTGGGACGGAGGCCGAAGCCTTCCTCGGCGCGGGCGTGGACGCCCGGCACCTTCCGGAGCGCCTCTTCCGTCGTGAAGACACGGGCTTCGGTCAGGGCGGCGGAGCTGAGCACGGTGATGGAGCCGGGCAGCCGCTCCAGATGCTCGGGCGTGCCGGCGATCTGCCCGGCGGAGACCCGCACCTCTTCGGCGATGGTGGCCGGGTGCAACTCTATGTCAAAAGAAACCGTCTCGCCGGGACGCAGCCGGAAAGAACGCCGCCCCGGCGCGAACCCGGTCTGGGTGACTTCCAGCGTGTAGTCGCCGGCCGGGGGCTCCGCGAAGCGGAAGGAGCCGTCGCCGGCGGCGCGGGCGCGGGTTTCCAGCCCGGTGGCCCGGTACTCCAGGCGCACCAAGGCGTTCGGGATGACAGCCCCGGAAGGGTCGGCGACGCGTCCCGCGATCTCGCCCCGCGGCGTCTGCGCCGCCGCCGCGGCCGCCAGCAGGAGACCTCCGCGCAGCGCCTTGTTTATGCAAGTGAGTTGCATGTTCCTGGAATGCAGTGTAAAGCCGGACGCGGCTCATGTCAAGCGGAATTTAGCAACTCACTTGCAGTTTTTCGCGGGGCGCTGAATCATTCCTCGCGCCGGGAGTAATAGTAGGTGTACTTGCTGTACAACTCGCCTGCCCGGGCGCCGTTGGTCACCACGCCGAGCACGTTATTCTCGCAAAGCGATTGCACCGCCCGGGTGATGGTGTCGATGGTCGTAGCCCCGATGCGGACCACTAGGATCGTGCCGTCGGCGTAGGTGGCCAGCAGGTTGGCGTCGGCGGAGAACAGCAGCGGGGGCGAATCACAGAACATCCAGTTGAAAACGGTCCGCACCTTCTCAAACAACTGCCGGGCCTCGCGCAGGTTGAGCAGTTCCAGCGGGTTCTTGACCACCGTGCCGGCGGGGAAGAAATACAGGTTGGAACCAGCGATCTTCCGGAGGCACTTCTCCAGCGGCGCCTCGCCCAGCAGGTAATCAGAGATGCCCGGGGCACGCTCCACCTGCAAGAGACTGTGCAGGGTCGGGCGGCGCAGGTCGAAGTCGGCGCAGAGCACCAGGTTGTCGGCCAAGTGGGACTCCGCCAGCGCCAAGTTCATGGTCACGAACGACTTGCCCTCGGCGGGCGAAGGCGACGTCACCACCACGGTGTGAATGGGCTGGAGCGTCTGCATGTGGTTGAGCCGGGTGCGCAGGCTGCGAAATTCTTCGCTGGGCGTTTCCATGGGGCGGTGCAGGTCGATCAAGTGGGACTCGGGCGCGGGGTTGAACGGAACCTCCTGCACCCGGCTCAGCAGTCCGTCCAGTCTCGGCGAAGGTTCGGCGACCGGCGCGGACGCCAGCGGCGCGGGAAGGCCCTCGCCGTCGCCCGCCGGCAATTGCCCGGCGCGGCGCAACGCATCGTGAACTCGGCTCATGAGACGGTGGTCCTCCCTTTCGCGGCGCGCCTTCAGCGCCCCATGTAGTAGTAGTACACCGAACCCGACATCGCGACGACGCCGAGGATCATGGCGCTCGACCAGGCCAGCCAGGTGAGACGCCGCTTCCGGCGGACCAGCAGTGCGTTCTCCAGCAGCGGAATGCTGCTGAGGATGTTCATGTTCGAGTAGGCGCGCACGTCCTTGAGGCCCTTCATGGTCGTGTCCTTCAGTTCGCGCGCGCCAGCCAGAAACAGGCCCAGGATCAACCCGATCGCTAGCGCCGCGCCCACGATCAGCCAGCGGTTCGGTTCGGTCGGTTTCACCGGCAGGCTGGCCGGATCGAGCACCTCGAGGTTTTCGCCCGCGCTCCGGTCTTCCAGACGATTGGCGGTTTCCGAGGCGCTCTTCTTCAGATTCAGATCATCATACTTCGCCTTGGCCAGATTGTAGTCGCGCATGAGTTTGACATACTCGGTCTGGCGGAGCGGACCCGCGCTGATCCGGGCGCTCAATTCGTTGAGCTTGCTTTGCAGCTTTTGCTGCTGGTTCATCCGCTCTTTCATGTCCATTTCGATCGTGTGGATCCGGACCTGCGTGCTGCGGATTTGCGCCTCCAGTTCCTGCCGGCGGGCGAGGGCGGCTGCGTCCATAACTCGCCGCGGTTCCTTGCTCTTAAGTTCCTGGCGCTCCTTCTCTTCCAGGCGCGCGAGGGCATCGCGCTCGTTTCGCAGCGTCTCCAGTTGCGTGATCGCCGCGATCAAATCCGGGTGCTGGGGCCGGTAGATCTGTTTCATCGCGGAGATCTTGTTTTCCAGGGCGCTCACTTGGCGTTCGAGCAACATCAGCCGCTCGTTCCCTTTGTATCCCTCCTGGGCCACCAGCGAGGTCGTCTCCACCGTCTCCAACTGGTTCTTCAGGTTCTGCACCTGCGTCTCGAGGATCAGCTTGTCCTGCTGGAGTCGGTTCAACAGGTCCGTCGTGCCTTGCAGACTCAGTTGGATCCCATGTTGCATCTGGAGATTCGCATTCAGTTCTTCGGGCAGCGATCCGGCGTTGCGCAATTTGAACTGGGTAATCTCGCCTTCGATCCGGTCCAGATCGTCCTTGGCGGCCTTCAGTTCATCGTTCAGGAAGTCGGAAACCTGCCGCGACTTCTCCCGGCGCGAGATCACGTTTTGGGTGGTGAACCCGCTGACAATTTCCTCCACGACGCGCTTGGCGTCCATGCGGTTGACGTAAGCGAATTCGATGCGGAACGCCGAACTGGGCCCCTTCGCGCCGCCACCGGTCCCCGCACCCGTCGCCGTGGGGATGATCCGGATTCTCCGGCTCATCTCCTCGACGATGTCCTCGATGGGCTGTTTTTCCTGCTGCTTGGCGTACAGGTTGTACTTCTTGATCATTTCGATCAGCCGCTGCCGACTGGTGACATCCTGGTGCATGGTCTGCAACCGCTCGCGGAGGTCGGCCTGGAAGTTGGTGGGCACCAGGCGGTCGGGCACCGACGCCGGCGTGATGCGCATCACGGCGTAGGACACGTAGGTGTCCGGCCAGAGAAACGCCACCACCACCCCTATCACGAGGCCCGCAAAGGCCGGGCCCATGATCCACATCCAGTGACGGCGCAGAATGTCGATGTAATCCTCGATGTCCAGCGCCCGGCGCGGCACGCTCAGATAGTCTGGCTGCGTTTGCATAGCGGTTCCTCCCTTGGCCAGCGAGGTCAGGGAACGATAATCACGTCTCCGTTCTCCAGGTAGATGTTCTGTTCCATCTTCTTTCCTTTCTCCACCTCCTTGTAGTTGAAAGGAATACGCTTACCTTTCCGCATCACCACAATCTTGGTTTTTTTGGCGAACTCGCGGAAACCGCCCGAGATGCTGAGGGCCTCGAACACGGTGGTGGGCACCAGCAGCGGGAAAGGGCCGGGGCGGTTCACCTCCCCCTGCACGAAATACTTCTTGCTGTTGACCTGCCTCACCGTCACGGTGACGATGGGGTCCTGGAGGTACTTAGCGGCGAGCGCCTCGCGGATGACCTGCCCCAATTCGGCGGGGGTGCGGCCGGCCGCCTGCACTTCCCCGATCAGCCGCATGGAAATCTTGCCGTCCGGCCGGACGGTCATGGGGCCGGAGAGTTCCTGCTCGCGCCAGACGTGAATGTCGAGCAGGTCTTCGGCGCCGATGATGTAATCTGCCGTGGCGGGAACACGGGAGGATCCGGCGCCGGTTTCCGGGGAAGGGGCCGCCGGTGATTCCTGGGCGGCGCTGGGCGTGGACTGTTTCTGGTCCTCGGCGGGCGCGGCCCAGCAACCGCAGGCCAAACACCAGGCGAAGAAGAGACGCGCAAGACGCGGTATGCTAAGAATGCGCGGTTGCATAAGATCGGTCCCAACAGGACGCCACTGCTGCCCGACGGGGAGGAGCGCCAATAGATTGTATTGTACTCGACACCGCCGGGTTCCCACTATGCGCCTCGCGGCGGTAAGGCGATTTCGGCAGGCAGAATGAGGACAGACCCCATGGAGCGCCGGCGTTATTTCCTGGCCAAGACGGATCCGGAAACCTACTCGCTCGATCAGTTTGAGCGGGAAGGACGTACAGTGTGGGACGGGGTGCGGAATCCGCAGGCGCTGCGCGCCATCCAGGCGATGCGCCCCGGCGATGGCGTCTTTGTCTATCACAGCGGGGGCGAGTCCGCCGTGGTGGGGTTGGCCAAGGTGGTCTCCGAGCCGCTCCCGGACCCCAAGGATCCCAAGCTCACCGTGGTGGAACTTGAGTTCGCCCAACGGCTGGCGCCACCCGTGACGCTGAAGGAGATCAAGTCCTCGAAGCTGTTCGACGACTGGGCCCTCGTCCGGCAAAGCCGCCTCTCCACCATGGAGGCTCCTCCTGCTTTTGCCGAGTGGATGCGCCGGAAGTTTCCCAGCGCGGGCATTTGAGCAAACTTCCTGCCTCCCGGGATTCTGCCCGGGAGATCTCCTTCGCCGTCACCATTCTGTGACCGAAGTCATATCCACGTCTCGGCGGTAAGCTCTACCCTTCCAGAGAGGACGCGCTGATAAGGAGACCGAACCGGTGAGACGACTTTGGACTGCTTTCGCGGTAGTAACCCTGCTTTCGTTTGCGATTCTGGGCTGGATTGGGACCCGCATCTACCAGGAAATGCCTCCCATTCCGGAAAAAGTGATCACCGCGGGAGGAAGGGTTCTGGTTGGCCCGGGGCAGATCGGCAGAGGCCAGAACGTTTGGCAGAGCCTGGGCGGGATGCAGGTCGGGTCGGTCTGGGGACACGGCAGCTATGTGGCTCCGGACTGGACCGCGGACTGGCTGCACCGGGAGGCGATGTACGTGCTCGACGCCTGGGCGCGGGCCGAAGCGGGCAAGGAATACGCGGCGCTGGACGCCGAGACGCAGGCCAAACTTCGCGGACGCCTTCAGCAGATCTACCGCGAGAACGCCTATGATTCCGTTACCGGAACGCTGCGGATCGCGGATGTCCGCGGCGAAGCATTCGAGGCCAATCTGAAGCACTACGCCAGCGTGTTCATGGACGGGCACGAGGCTTACTCGATCCCCAAGGGCGCGGTGCGGGACGAGACCCGGATGCGGGAGATGGCGGCCTTCTTCTTCTGGACCGCCTGGGCGGCGGCGGCCAACCGCCCGCACGACACCATCAGCTACACGCACAACTGGCCGCACGAACCGCTGGTGGGCAACCGCCCGACGGGCGAGAGCGTGATGTGGACCGGCGTCAGCATCATCATGCTGCTGGCGGGCATCTGCGCGATGGTATGGTGGTACGCCGCGCAGAAAGAACCGCCGCTCGAGAGCGCGCCGGCCAAGGACCCGCTGGGGGCCTGGGAATCCACGCCGTCCCAGCGCGCCACGCTGAAGTACTTCTGGGTGGTGGCGGCCGTGTTTCTGGTGCAGATTCTGATGGGAGTCGTCACGGCGCATTACGGTGTGGAAGGGCACGGCTTCTACGGCATCCCGCTCGCCGAATGGCTTCCCTACAGCGTGTCGCGCACGTGGCACGTCCAGACCGGGATCTTCTGGATTGCCACCGCCTGGCTGGCGGCGGGGTTGTACATCGGCCCGCTGGTCAGCGGCGTCGAGCCGAAAGGGCAGCGCTGGGGCGTGAACGCGCTGTTCGGCGCGCTCCTGCTGGTGGTGGCCGGTTCGCTCACCGGCCAGTGGCTGAGCGTTCACAACAGACTCTCCGATCGGGTCTCCTTCTACTGGGGTCACCAGGGCTACGAGTATGTCGACCTGGGACGCGGCTGGCAGATTCTGCTCTTCGCCGGTTTGCTGATCTGGGTGGGCCTGGTGGTTCGCTCCGTCGTGCCGGCGCTGAAAAAGCCCGGCGAACACAAGCAACTGCTGTGGCTGTTTCTGATGTCCTCCGGCGCGATCGGACTTTTCTACGGCGCGGGTTTGACCTGGGGGCAGCACACGCACCTGTCGATGGTGGAATATTGGCGCTGGTGGGTGGTGCATCTCTGGGTGGAGGGCTTCTTTGAAGTATTCGCCACGACGGTGATCGCGTTCTTTTTCGCGCGGCTGGGGCTGATCCGGCCGGGCCTGGCGGCCAAGGGCGCGCTGTTGTCGGCCACCATTTATCTGGCGGGCGGCATCATCGGCACCTGCCATCACCTGTATTTCACGGGCACGCCCACCGTCGCGCTGGCGTGGGGCTCGGTGTTCAGCGCTCTGGAAGTGGTGCCGCTGACCCTGGTGGCCTATTCCGCGCTGGACGATCTGCGGCGCGGGCGTTCCACCCCCTGGGCGGAGCGATACAAGTGGCCTATCTATTTCTTTGTCGCGGTGGCGTTCTGGAACATGGTGGGCGCCGGCCTGTTCGGCTTCATGATCAACCCGCCGATCGCGCTCTACTTCATGCAGGGGCTGAACACGACGCCGGTGCACGGGCACGCCGCCCTGTTCGGCGTTTACGGCATGCTGGGCATCGGCCTGATGCTGGTTTGCCTGCGCGCCTTGTCGCCGGAGCAGACCTGGAACGAACGGTGGCTGAAGTTCTCCTTCTGGTCGATGAACGGCGGGTTGCTGGCGATGTGCGTGGGCAGCCTGCTGCCGGTCGGCCTGCTCCAGACGTGGGCCAGCGTCGACCACGGTTACTGGTATGCGCGCAGCGCGGAGTTCCTCGGCCAGCCCTTGATGCAGACGCTGCGCTGGCTCCGGGTGCCCGGCGATACGCTGTTCGCGGCGGGCGCCGTGGTGATGGCGCTGTTCGTGCTCGGCGTGCGCGCGCCGAAAACGCGCGGCTGAGGCTTGCCGGCGCCCCGCGGGATGGCCGACAATGGCGGAGAGTTTGCCTCTGCCATGCTGAAGAACGCCGTGAAACATGCTTTGGCCGAAGGCCGGGTCCAACTGGGCGCCGGCTTCGGCCAGATCCGCTCCGCGGAAGTCCCGAAGGCTCTCGCCGCCGCCGGATTTCACTGGACATTCCTCGACACCGAACACGGCGGATTCGATCTGGAGACCGTGCAGGACTTGTGCCGGATCTGCCAGTTCGTGGGGCTGACCCCGATCGTGCGGGTGGCGGACTTGCAGTACGCGCTGATCGCGCGGTCGCTGGACGCCGGCGCGCAGGGGATTATCTTTCCCCGGGTGGAAGCGCCGGAACGGCTCGACCAGGCGGTGCGGTGGACCAAATTCCCGCCGTTGGGCGAGCGCGGTTTCGGTCTCGGCCCGGTCCACATCAACTACGAGCAGGCCACCCTGCCGGAGATCATCGAACACGTCAACGCGGAGACCATGGTGGTGCTCCAGATCGAGACGCGGCGGGCGCTGGACGCCCTCGACGAACTGCTGGCCGTGCCGGGGATCGACGCCGTGATGGTCGGTCCGGCCGATTTGTCGATCTCGCTCGGCGTGCCGGGTGATTTCCAGCACCCGCGCATGGTCGAGGCGATGGAGCGGGTGCGCGACGCCTGCCGGCGGCGGGGCATCGCCCCCGGAACGCAGACGCGCAGCATCGCGCTGGCCCGGTTCTGGCGGGAACGCGGCATGCTCTTTTTGGGATGCAGCAGCGAGACCCAGATGCTCTACGACCGCGCGTGCGCCGTGGTGGCCGAATTGACGGCTGGGTAAGCATTCATCCGCAGCCCGCGCGCAGCCGTATTCGACTGGACCAGCAACTCTCGCAGCACCTCTCCGGGGACGTCCGTCAGGCTCATGTCCCGCCCGCCGAAGCGGTAGGTCAGGGCGCAGCGCAAGCGCACCGAAACCGTTCGACGCGTTGCGCAGCGACTCCCGCCGCCTCCAAGGTTTGCCGGACATCCGGGAACTCAGGTATCCGGCTTTCTTTTTCAACCTGGACCTCACCACCCAGCCGCCCGCGTCCCTTGAGGAGTTCGCCGATGAGGTCGCCGCCATGTCCGCGTGGGCCGCGCAGCGCCGGGCGCCCTGGATGTTCGCGGTCGGACACGTAACCATGGGAGGCCGGCTGCCGGGACCCGCACACCGCCTGCAAGTAGATCCGCTGCGGGAGCCCTGCTTGCCGGGACCGGGCCAGCAGGTCGCGCATCGCGGCGTCCGCATCGCCGTTCCTTTGCGCATCCGGAGCCGTCGCCTGCGACCGCAGCGGGAAGGCCCGTCTACGAACGCATGGGCTTTTCCCCCATCGCGGAAGACACGGTGTATGTGCGCCAGGAGTTCCTGGGCAAGGAGTCTCCTCCCGCAGAGACGCAGACGCCATAAGGGCCCGCTCCGGATGCCATCTCATCCCACGGATGGCTGAACACGCCATCCGGCGGCAGGAGAAGAGACTCGGAACAGAACCTGCCCGGATTCTGCCTGCGGGCTCCGGGGCGCGACCGCGCTGTCTGGTCCGGCCTCCCGGCCGGGGACACAGTCTGCCGGCGGCGCTCGGCACGCCTTGCCGCGCAGCGCGGCGCGTGATAAACATGCAACCAGCACCCGAACGAGAAAGGACCCATGCACCGCCGGAACCTGCTCCTTGCCGCCGCGGCCGCGGGACTGCCCGCCGCCGCCTCTGGGCTGAACATCACCGAGCGCGGCGCCAAAGGTGATGGACGCACCCTGAACACCAAGGCGATCCAATCGGCCATTGACGCCTGCGCCGAGCGCGGCGGGGGCACGGTGTTTTTCCCGCCGGGACGCTACCTGTCCGGTACGCTCGTGCTCCGCAGCCACGTGCGCCTGCACCTGGACGCGGGCGCGGTGTTGCTGGGCAGCACCCACCTCGCGGATTATCCCGCAACAGCGCCCGGCTTCCGCTCCTATACCGATGTCTATGTGGATAAGAGCCTGCTCTACGCCGAAAACGTGCAGGATATTTCGATTGAAGGGCGGGGCGTGATTGACGGGCAGGGCGCGCGGTTCCCCGGGCCCTACCTGGTCCGGCCGTATCTGATCCGCGTGATCGGCTGCCGCGACGTGGGCGTCTACGACGTGACCATGCGCGATTCGCCCATGTGGGTGCAGCATTACCTCAATTGCGACAACCTGGTGATTCGCGGCATCACGGTGCGCAGCCGGGTGAACGAGAACAATGACGGCATCGACATCGACTGCTGTGACCGCGTGCGTATCGCCGATTGCGACGTCTCCTCGGGCGACGACGCGATCGTACTGAAGAGCACCGCGGACCGCGTCTGCCGCAATGTAGTGATCACCAACTGTGTGCTCAGTTCGGCTTGCAACGCGCTGAAGATGGGGACGGAAACCAACGGCGGCTTCGAGAATATCTCCATTACGAACTGCGCGATTTACGATACCCAGTTATCGGGCATTGGCCTTCACATCGTCGACGGCGGCACCATGGACCGGATTCTGGTGTCGAACCTGGCCATCCACGGCATCGGCGCGCCGGTGTTTATCCGCCTGGGCAATCGGGCGCGTCCTTTTGTGGAAGGCGGTCCCCAGCCGGGAGTGGGCCAGCTGCGGAACGTGCAGATTCGGGGCATCGAGGCCACCGGCGCCAGCCGGATCGGCTGTTCCATCACCGGACTGCCCGGTCACGACGTGGAGAACGTAACCATCGAAAACATCCGCGCCGTTTTTGTAGGCGGCGGCACGGCGGCGGACGCGGCTCGCGAGATTCCGGAAAAGCCCGCGGGTTACCCGGAGCATCACATGTTCGGCGTCCTGCCCTCGTACGGCTTCTTCGTGCGGCATGCGCGGAATGTCCGCTTCCGGGACATTGAAATCCGCTACGCAGGCCGCGACGAACGTCCCGGCTTCGTCTGCGAGGATGTCGAGCGCCTGTCGCTCGACGACGTGCGGATCGCCGCGCCGGCCGGAGACGGCCCCTCGCTGGTGTTGCGCGATGTGCGCGACGGGGTGGTGCGCGCCTGCCGTCCCAGCGGCCGCGTGGCGCGCTACGCCCGCGTGGAAGGGGCGCGCACCGCGGACCTGGTGTTCCGCGATAACGATTTCCGCCTGGCCCGCCAGGCGATCGAGACGGCGCCAGAGGCGCCCGCCCAGGGAGTGCTCCAGGCGGAGAACCTGGCGCCCTAGCCCAGCCGCGCGAATCTCGCCCGCACGCGTGGCGATGCCCCGAACGTCACCCCGCGTCAGCGCGGCGTCGCGCCTGGGCGGCGACGCCGACGATGGCGTCGAGCTTCTCCGTGATCTCAGCGTCGAGCAGGTCCGCCGGGACAAACGGGGCTAAGGCATGATAGTTGGTCTTGCGCATCAGGTTGGGCAGCTCGAGATCACGGAAGAAGCGCTGGAAGAGCGGGTCGAGGAACTCGTCACTGGCTTTGAGATCGCCTTTCCAAGGCGAGGGACTGCCGAGCGTGCTGAGGGCGCCTTCGATGGCCGCGATCGCTTTCGCCATCTGTTCCCGCCAAACCGGGCCAAAAAGTTCTCCCTGGCGCCGGCGGCCTTCTTCCTCCGCGTAGGCCAGCAACGTTTCCTTTTGGCAGAGGTAGTTCTCCAGTTCCCGCCGACGCCACATGCATTGCGCCAGGTTCGGGTCCGCCGGCGGAGGCTGGCTCAATCGGTCATAGATGGCGATTCCCGCCAAGCCGCTGACGGCTTCCCGCAACGCGTAGAAGTGCTCCTGCGCCTTGCGCGGCAGATTGGCGACGTAGTGCACAAAGGGGCGCTCCAGCAGCTTCCGGGCGGGATGGTCCAATCGCTGGGCGAAAGCTTGGAGAATCGCCAAATCGGTAGCGCCTTCCAGATAGAGCACCCAGCCCGTTTCCTCGGCCAAATAATATTGATCAAAACCAATTTCCTTGAGCGCCTTGGCGACCTGGCTGCCGCGATCGTTCACGCGATGCGGCGCGCCCACAAAGGCGATCACCACGTCGCGATCGGCGGCCTCGTTGAGGATGACCTCCGAGTGGCTGGCGGCGACGATCTGGCTGCGGGTGCGCTCCGCCTCTTCGGCCAGCAGCGCGTAAATCTGGCGCTGGCGGAGGATCTCGAGGTGGGCGTCCGGCTCATCCAGCAGCAGCACGGAGCCGGGATGGACGCTCATGTGGGCCAGCAACAGCAAGGTCTGCTGCTGGCCGCGCCCGCTCGAGGACAAATCCAGCGAGACGCCGCCGCGTGTGCGGTAACTCATGAGGATTTCTCCGCGCTCCCGGAGGTAGCGCGGCTCTTCGAGACCGACACCGAACAGGTCGTGCATCTTGTTAGCGACGCGTTCCCACGCGGCGCGACCCTCGCCGGCGCTCCACACTTGCCAGCAGAGATTACGCAGCACCTCGGCGGTGCGTCCTTCACCCAAGCGCACGTTGACGGCGCCCAATTCCAGGCGATCCTCCCGCGCCGCGATGCCGGACATGGGCGGCAGATAGGCCAGACGGTGCTCTGCCAGATGTGCAGGCACCTCGCTGCGTCCACCGTGCGGGTCGCGCGCCGGACGGCAGTAGAAGGACTCTTCGTTGGCGTAGTCGAACTCCAGGGCGCAACGCCACGCACGCCCCTCATGCACCCCCTCTACTTCGACGCTGATCAGGACGTTCGTGGTGCGGGAAGCGCTTTCCGTGCGGCCGGCCTCGCGCACGTGCAAGTCCCGCCAGAGAAGTTTGGCCGCCGGCGCCGGCACGGCGATCAAATCGCGGCGATTGATGGTCACCCCGGGCCGCCGCTCGGGGACAGGGCCGCCTCCGCGCTTTTCCAGCCACCGTTTGACGCCGAGATCCCAGAGCGCCAGCGCCTGCAAGGCCGATGTTTTCCCCGAGTTATTGGGACCGATGAAAACGACGCGCTCGCCGAGTTCGATCTCCGCATTGTCGAAGAGCTTGAAGTTCCGTATCCGCAGTTTGGTCAGCACGCGATCGCACTCTCACCCGCCAGTAGGCAAATCCGGACCCCGCCGGCGCCGGTTCTCCGCTCCGCTCCGCTCGACTTTGTATAGCACCGCGCCACCGGCGCCGTCATCCGGGTGCGGCCCGCGGGCGCGGCGCTGGGGGCCGTTCGCCGCGCCCATTCTGGCCGTGGCACGCAAGACCGCGCCGCCGCGCCCGAATATCCTATTCATGGCTTGCCACGACCTCAGCTACACGCGGGGCTGCTACGGGCGTCCCCTGGTGAGGTCGCCGGGCCTGGGAGGGACTCTATCCGGACGAGGATCTCTACGACGAGCTGCGCGACCCGCGCGAGTTCACCCACCTGGCGCGCGATCCGGCGCCGGCGGGTCTGGTGGCCAGCCAGCGGGCCGTGCGCCCGGGTCTGATTACATGTACTCGGGCACTTGAATGCCCAGGATGCCCAGCGTCCGCTCGAGCTGATTGCGGAAGAACGCCGTCATCCACAACAGGAACACCCGCCGGCCGCGGTCCTCTTCGGTGAGGATGTGGTGCTGGTGATAAAAATTGTTGAAGCCCTGCGCCAGTTGAAACGCGTACTTGGCGATGTGGGCGGGTTCGCCGCTGGCCACGGCGCGCTCGACCGCCGTATCCGCCTTGGACGCGGCCAGCAGCACCTGCCAGAAGTCTTCCGCGGCGAGCTGGCGGGCCATCGCCGCCGCGTCCAACTCCTGCGCAAAATCCGGCGGAGTTTCGCCGCGCTCCTCGAGCTTGCGGAGAATGTTCCGCGCGCGCACCGCGGCGTACTGTACGTAGGGACCGGTTTCTCCCTCGAAGCTCAGCGCCTCTTGGAAGTCAAACGCGATTACGGTGTTGCGCGTGAACTTGAGCAGAAAATAGCGCAGCGCGCCAATCGCGATCTGGGAGGCGACCGTCCGGCGTTCCGCGTCCGGGCGGTCAGGGTGGCGGGAGACCACCTCGGCGTAAGCGTCTTCCACCAGCCGGTCGATCAGGTCGTCCGCCTTGACGCCCAACCCCTTGCGGCCGGAGACCTCCACATAAGGCCGCCGCTGGTCTTCTTCCGACAGCGCGATGCCGAGTTCGGCGCAACAGCGGGGCGAGAGCGCCACCATTTCGTAAGCGAAATGGATCGAGCGCTCGGCCTGTTCGGTATAGCCGAGCGCCCGCAGTCCCGCCGCCACCACCTCCTGCAAGAACGACTGCCGCACGTCGATGACGTTATAGACGCGGCTGCCGCCCCCGAACGCCGGGGCGCCGGGCGGTTGCGGCTCGCTCGAGGAGACCCACACGGTATGCCCGCTCGCGTAAGTGCGCAAAGGCCGGTAGTAAAAATCCTTGCCGAGCAGCCCGAATTTCCAAAGCTGGTAAGCGATGTCCTTGCCGACGTAGGTGACGGTGCCGTTGGAACGGACAATCACCTTGTCGTCCTCGGTGGAGTCGGAAAACGCTGCCGCGCGCATCACCCAGCAGCCCGCGTTCTTGCCTGCGGTCTCCAAATGCACCGCGCCGCGCGCCCGCAATTGGGTAAAGGCTGAAGCCCAGAACTCGAGCTGCAGGATTTCGCTTTCGCGCGGCAGCACGTCGTACTCGACGCCGAGCCGCAGCATGGTGTCGAGGTGGCATTCCACGATCGCGTCGGCGACCACGTGGCCCAGTTCGGCGAGCGGCCCTTCGTTGGCTTCGATGGCGTGCAGTGTTTCGGCCCGCCATTTCACGGTCTCGGGGTGATCTTTGAAATGCTGCGAGGTCCGCGCGTAAAGATCCCAGCAGTAGTAGTCGAAGCGCGGCCGTCCCGCCAGTTCTCTGACTTCTTCCGGGGATTTCTGCTCCAGGAAGTGAAACCCCACCACCACGTCCGCCACCTGCACGCCCGTGTTGTCGATGTAGTTTTGCACTTCCACCCGGAATCCACGCGCCCGCAGCATGCGCACGAACGTGTCGCCGAGGGCCGTGTTGCGGAGGTGCCCGATGTGCGCGGCCTTGTTCGGATTGATGTTGGTGTGTTCGACGATGACCTTTTCGCCCGCGGCGGCGGCGGGCGTCTCCTCGCCGCCGGCGAGCAGCGCCGCGGCGTACGCACCCCGGTCCAGGCGCACGTTGATGTAGCCGTTGCCGGCCACTTCCAGCGCCCGCACCCCCGCCACCGGACCGATCTCCGCGCAGATCTCCGCGGCGATCTTCTTCGGGGATTGCTTCAGCAGCTTGGCCAGTTGAAAGGCGGCGGGCAGAGCCAGCTCGCCGAACTCCGGCTGCTTGGGCTGCTCCACGAGGACGGGAACATCCAAACCGTACCGGATCGCAAGATGGGATTGAAAAGCCTGCTGAACGCGGCGTTCAAATTGAAGGAACACGAACTCGCCAGTATACCAGCCGGGAGAAGACGAAAACGCGAACGGAAGCAGCCGGATACGGCGCTCCCGTTCGCGGCCGGCCTCACAGGGAAGCTAACTGGTGGGACAATCCTTCAATGACTTCGACTTGTCGTAGCACTTGCCCGTGTCGTTCAACTCCTTCGACTTCGCGCTGACGTGGCAAGTTACGCAGGGTTTCTTTTCTTTCTTCGTAAACTCCGGCTTTGCGTAAGAGGTCACGGAGGTCAAAAACGCTCCTCCCATCAAAAGGGCCAGAGGTAAAACAAACTTCATCATAGTCTTGGTTCTCCACCTGATCGGAAACTTTATCTCGGCGATCAGCCTTGCCCTCGATCTTACATAAACAGCCTCGGCCTTCGCCACCCCGGCGGGCCGTCGCGGCCGTCACCGGACAGATGCGGCCGGGTGGAAAGAGGTTACGGACCGGCGGCGCGGGTTGGTACACTCGAACTCGGTGAAACTGGACACGCGCCGCGTCGCCTCCACGGTCTTGGGGTGCTGGCTGGGGGGAGTTTGTTTAGGGCCTGGGTCGCTACCCATAATTTTCGCGGGGTGGAGCAAGTGCTGGCGACGCCGCCGGCCCCGGTAGCGGAACTGCTGGCGCAGCACGGGCGGGAAACCGTCCGCCTGCTGCCGCGCTATCAGGCTTCTGAGTGAAACCGCTTCTCCTTTGAACGCTGGGAACTCGCGCAGATCTGCCTGGGTGTGGCCTTGGCGGCACTCTGGATCCGCTTCCAGCCTCGCGTGCGGTGGCTGGCTTGGTCCTGCGTCTTGTTGACCGCGCTCGCGATCGCGCAACTCTGGCTGATTACCCCGGAGGTGGTGCGCTTGGGGCGCCTGATTGATTTCGTCACCACGCCGGCGCCCGCGCGCGAGCGTTTCTGGACGCTGCACGCGGTCTATTCGTCGGTGGAGGTGTTTCGTCTGCTGGCGCTCGCGGCGATGACCCTTCGCCTGTGGACGCTCCCGCCCCGCGACGGCGGCGGGCGCGCGCTATCGTAAGTCTATCGGAACGAAACCTCATGCTCAAACTACGCCTGCTGCCCTGGCTCCTTGCCGCTTGTTCCCTGCCCGCCCAGGTGACGCGAACGGAGGTCACCAAGGCCACCACGCCGCATGACGACAGCAAACCGCTCAGCGAAAAGGTGCCGGAGGTCTACGCGATCTCCGGCCAGTTTGAACGCATTGTGGTGTTGCGCTTCAAGCATCAGACCGATCTGCTGGGCGGCTTGGAGCGGATGGTGAAGGAGCACCGGATCCGGAATGCGGTGATTCTGGCCGGCGCGGGCTCGGTGCGCAATTATCACGTACACTCGGTGTCCAACCGGGATTTTCCTTCCCGGAACATCTACACGAAGGACCCGACCGCGCCCGCCGATCTGGTGAGCATGAACGGGTATGTGATCGACGGGCGGGTGCACGCGCACATGACGCTGGTGAACGCCGAGCGGGCGTTTGGCGGCCACCTGGAACCGGGTAACCCGGTGTTCACGTTCGCCATCCTGACCCTGGGGGTGTTCGGAGACGACGTGGAGTTGACCGGCGTGGACGACAAGACGTACCGCTGAGGGCCCGGACGGCGGGCCGGTTCGCTGTAACGGGAACATGGGCCGCCGCGTACCAAAGGTGAGCGGAGGACAACCTCCGCCGCCGGGTTCCCGATAAGGAGAGGGGATGGCCCGCCCTGTGCACTGGATGTGGATCGGTCTGGCGGGCGGCTGGTTCTTGCCGGCCGCCGCGGAGGAACCGGTCGTTTTCCGGACGGATGTATCGCTGGTCCGGGTCGACGCCACCGTGCTCGACCACGGGTCGCGGGCGGTGACCACGCTGCGCGCGGAGGATTTCCTGCTGCGTGAGGAAGGCCGCTCCCAACCCATCCGCAACTTTTCCCGGGAAGAGATGCCCGTCGACGTCCTGCTGCTGCTGGACGTGAGCGGCAGCATGCGTCCGCACGTGCGGCGGGTCGCCGACGGCGCGCAGAGCGCACTCGAGGTGCTGGGTCGGAACGACCGCGTCGCCATCATGGTGTTCGACCGCGCCACCCGTATCCGCCTGCCGTTTCGCGCGAGCCGCCGCGTGGTCCAGCAGGGGATGGAAGAACTGCTCGCCGAAGAGGATTTCAACGGCGGCACGGACATTACGCGGGCGCTTCACAACGCCATTCAATTCGTCGCGCGGGAGGCCCGGCCCGATGCCCGCCGCGCCATCGTCATCCTGACCGACGATCAGACTGAGTTTCGCCGGGATGAGGACGGGGTTGGCCGGGCGCTGGCCCGCGCCGATACGGTGCTGAACGCGCTGATTGCGCCGGACGCGATGGGCTTTGGCCGGGGCACGCATGGCGGCTCGTGGCCGTCGGGTCCGCTCGGCGGGGTTATCCTTGGCCGACGCGGCCGATTCCCCGGAGGCACGGTTTCGCGCACGCAATCGGCGGGAACCGAGGAGATCGCGCGCCGCAGCGGCGGCGACAGCCTGCGGGTCGAGGATGCTTCAGCCCTGGAAACCACTCTTTCCCGGATCCGCCAGCGCTACGCCCTCTACTTCCAGGTGCCGGAAGGCGCGCGCGCCGGCCAGGAAAGGACGATCGAAGTAGACCTGGCGGCGAACGCCCGCCGCCGCTACCCGAACGCCGAAGTTCGCTACCGGCGGATGTACGTGGTGCCGCAAGGCTTCGTGCCGGCTGCGCCGGGGGAGGCGCCCTTGGTGTCCGAGCGCCGCCCCGACCCGTCCGCAGCGGCGGGCGACGAAGCATCCGCGGAGGAACCGGACCGGCCGGTTCTGATTCGCCGCAGGCCGGCGCCGGATGCCGGCGGCGGGCCGGTGATTCTGCGGCCGACGCCCGAGGAAAACTATCCCCGCGCCACCGGCAGTTCCCCATCGGCTCCGGCCCCGTCATCCCCGCCGGGATGGCGCCGGGTGGGAGAACCGAGGCAGGGACCCTCCGGGAATCAGAACGAGGCCGGCGCGGATCCTCCGTCGAATACCGGCGGATGGCGCCCTGCGGGCTCTGCTCCGCCGCCGTAGCCCCTGCCCGCCATCGCGCCCTACAGCAGGGTTCCGCGCAGGATGAGATTGGCCGTTGTAAAGTAGATGACCAGACCGGTGACGTCCACCATCGTGGCTACAAAAGGCGCTGACGCGCTTGCCGGGTCAAATCCCACCCGCCGGAGCACAAAGGGCAGCATCGACCCCGCCAGCGTGCCAAACAGCACTACGCCCACCAGACTGAGCGCCACGGTGGCGCCAATCAGCAGGTAGTGCTCTCCGTATGTTTGGCCGACCGCCTGCCACACCAGAATGCGGAGGAACCCGATCGACGCCAGCAGACCGCCCAGCGCCAGGCCGCTGGCGACTTCGCGCCGCGCCACCTTCCACCAGTCACGCAGTCTGACTTCGGCCAGAGCCATCGCCCGGACAATCAGCGTGGAGGCCTGCGAGCCGGAATTCCCGCCGCTGCTGATAATGAGCGGGATGAACACCGCGAGCACCACCGCCCGGGCGATTTCCTCCTCGTAGTGGCTCATCGCGGTGGCCGTCAGCATCTCTCCCAGGAAGAGCGCGGCCAGCCAGCCTCCCCGCTTGCGCACCATCTGCCAGAATCCGGTCTCCAAGTAGGGATCGTCCAGGGCTTCCATACCGCCGAACTTCTGGATGTCCTCGGTCGCTTCCTCCTGGACTACGTCTACGATGTCGTCGACCGTCACAATTCCTTTCATCCTCCCGGCCTCGTCGACGACCGGAATCGCCGAAAGGTCTTCGCTGGCGAACAGCCGGGCGACTTCTTCCTGGTCGGTCTGTTCCCCGACGGAGATGACATGCGGATTCATGACCTGGGATACCAGCGCCCGCCCGTCCGCCGTGAACAAGTCCCGAAACGAGACCACGCCCTGAAGCCGCTGTTCAGCGTCCAGCACGTAGGCGTAGTACACGGTCTCCATCCGGCGGGACTGCAACCGCAAGTAGGAAATGGCCTCATCCACCGTCATCTCGGGGCGCAATCGGGCAAAGCGCGGGTTCATCAAGCCGCCGGCGTCGTCTTCGGCGTAGGCCAGCAGAGCCTTCACCTCCGCACGGGCCACGTCGTCCAGCAGTTCGAGCAGTCGCGGGCGCTCCTCGGCGGGCGCCTGCTGAACGACGTCCGCCGCGTCGTCGGGGGGCAAGACCCGGAAATAAGTGAGCCTTTCGTGGACGGGCATCCGGAGCAGGAGCACCGCCTGTTCCGCCGCCCTCAAGCCCAGGAATAGTTGCTCGCGCTCGTCACGCTTGAAGGCCCGGAACACGCGCGCCTGTTCGGCTTCGCTGAGCCCGGACCAGGCGGCAATCGCCGCCGCCACGGTTTCCGATGTCATCGTCATGCGGTCGGTTACTTTCTCTCGCTTCTGCCGAGGGTAGCAGGGCGGCGTGCGCGAGCGGCGTGCGAAGCCACGACCGCCGAGCCGCAACCGGCAGGGAGCGGACCGGATGCAGCCGCACCGCCTGGCCCACTCGCTTTCCGCTCGGGGCTCGGAGCGAGCGCCCTGGACCGGCGCGTTCCTGCTAGGCTGAGAAAGGCATGCGCGATCTGGCGGCGCTCCCGGTTCTGCTGGTGCTCTCAGGGTGCGGTTCTCCGCCCGCGCCGCCGGCAGAGGGGCCGGCCGCCCCGAAGACGGAAGCGGCGCCGGTGCGCATCTTGCAGTTCTATGCGGCGCCGAGCATCGTGGCTCCAGGCCAGTCCGCGTCGGTGTGCTACGGCGTCGAGAACGCCAACGAGGTGCGGTTGGAGCCGGAGGTGGAACCCATCCAGCCCGCGTTCAGCCGCTGCGTTCCGGTCACGCCCCGGCGGGATACCGAATACACGCTGATCGCCACGGGCGGGGGGAGCGAAGTGCGGCGGTCCGTGCGGGTGCAGGTCCGGGCGGGGCCGGCCGCGCCGCGGTCCGGCGGCGAGACCGTGCCGGCGGAATCCGCGCCGGCGGGTCCCCGCATCCATTCCTTCACCGCGAACCCGGCGGAGATCGAGGCGGGCCAGTCGGTCATGCTGTGTTTCCAGGTAGATGGCGAGCGCGTGGAACTTCAGCCGGGCAACATTAACCTGGGAGGCGCACGCGTCGGCTGCTATACCGTCTTGCCGCGGCAGACCACCGAGTACGTCCTGATCGCGCGGGAAGGAGAACGCGCGGCGCGCCAGTCCCTGACGGTGCGTGTGAAATGATTACGCGCCGCGTCGGTCGCGCCACAGCGACCAGCCGGTAAACAGCATGCCCGCGCCGACGATCCCCAGCACCACGGCGAAGAACGGGTCGCCGCTGCGGGCGTACAGCCACAGCAGCGTCGCGGCGATCAGAGCGCGGATCCACAGCGTAGTGGCATACAGCGCCTCAGCGCGGAACTGAATGAGACGGATCACCACCAGGGCCAGCCCCAGCAACAAACTGCCCGCGAAACGCGGAAAGATATCGCCGTAATCACCGGCCGAAAACATCAGCCGCAAGAACGCGGCGGGCGCCAACAGCAGCCCGAAGCCGGCCGTCAACAGGTAGGCGACTACGTAATAGAGGCTGAAGCGCGCACGGTGCATCGGGCGCGATTATCCGCGGAGGTGGAGGGCTTTGTCAACCTGCCGGCCCGTACCGCCCGCATCGCGCCTCGCGCGACGGCCCCCGGGCGCGGCGGTTCAGCGTCCTTTGAGGCGGCTGCACGCGGTGGCCGCGCCGGTGATATCGATCGCGGAACTGCCCTCTTCGATATGTTGAATGCGCCCTTCCTTGTCGATCACGAATGTGGCCCGGTTGGCCAGCCCCCGCTCGGCGATCAAAATTCCATAGTCTTTCGACACCTGCCGCGTCACGAAATCGCTCAGGATCGGGAAGGTCAGCTTCAGATCCTCCGCGAAGCGTTTCTGGGAGGGCACGTTATCGGTGCTCACGCCAAACACCTGCGTGTCGGCGTTCTCAAATCGCGCCAAATCCAACTGGTAGGCCTGCATCTCCTTGGTGCAACCACCGGTGAACGCCGCGGGGAAAAAGGCTAGCACCACGTTCTTCCGGCCGCGGAAGTCAGACAGCTTGACCGGCTTACCCTCGGTCGATGGGAGGGTGAAGTCCGGCGCCAGGTCGCCGGTCTTCAGGTGCGTCTTAGGAGGCGCCTGCGCCAGCAGCGCGGACGCGGCGGCGAGCAGCAACGAAAGCGCGGAGATGGTGAGATTCATAGGCTTTCTCGCATTGTACCCAAGATCCGAGGCCAGTTCCCGCCGGTTACAATTCGCGGATGAACCGCCACGCCGCCACGGGATTGGCGCCGGCGCTGCGCTGGGATTCGACGCCCAGCGAGATTTGCAGGTGAAACCGCTTGGGCATCTTCCAATGCGCCTGGGGCAGGATGCGCAGCGCGCCCAGCGTCTTCTGCCCTTGCAGGAGGTTGGTTTCCAGGCCCATGATCCAGCGGCGGTGGGCATCGTAGAAGACGCTATGGTTGGTCACCAGCGCCAGACGGCCTGTTTTCCGATCGGCAACCTGCAATCCGCTCAGCGAAAGCGTTGACCAGCGGGGATGAAAGCGGCCCCCCCAAATATACACCTGATTGGTGTTCCACTTTTCGCCATCGCGTTCCCACTCGACGAAGCCTTGCCAGCCATGGATGAAGCGCTTCTTCGCCAGCGTGCCGAACGTCTTCTGGGCGGCGATTTTGTAGTCTTGGACGCGCCGGCCCTCCAAAGGCAGTTCGAACTCCAGCGCCCAGCCGCGCGCCAGGGCGTATTCGACCTCCGGCGCCCAGCGTATCCGCCCGGACGTAAGCGAGCGAAGAAACAGGGAATTCACTTCAAATTCGCCCTTGTGTGCGCCAAGAGGACGCACCAGATCGAAGGCCAGAGGTTCGGGGATCTGCGGCTTCAAGCTCCCGGAAGCCGCATCGTCGGGGTCGTGGTCTTGACCGGATGTCGGGAGCGCCACGAGGAGCCCGAGAAAAAATGCTCCCGCCGGAAAGAACAAGGGCATCAGCTTTCCATGTTAACCTATCCGCCGGCGCGATCGGGCCCGCGGGCCCTAAGCGGGCTCAGCCCCCCGGAACTTCCAGATCCGTAAGGCATTGCCGCCCAATAGCTTCCGTCTTGCTTCCGGAGTGTAGAAGCGGCACCATCGATCGACGAATTCCAACTCCTTGTCCATCGGCAGTTCCCAGCGCGGCGGCGGATAACCGGTCCCCCAGACGAGTTGGTCCTCCCCAAACTCCTCATAAATCGCCCGGTAGAACGGCCACGTGTCCGGGTAGGGATACTTTTTCAACTCCGACATTTCATAGGGTTCCGAGTTGGAAATCCAGACCTGCGGGAATTTTTTCAGCCGGAACATCTTCTTAAATTCCGGCCAGGGGTCGGGGAGTTTCAAATCGGGTTTTCCGGCATGGTCCACGACGATTTTGACGCCGGGAAAACGGCCCGCCATGTCTTCGAGCATGGGCATCTGGTGCGGCAGGATATAGAAATTGAACACCGCCCCCAGTTTCTCCGCCTCCCGCCACAGCGAGTAATGTTCCTTGGAGTTCAGCCAGGTCGACTGCGGGTGGTAGATCGGGCTGAAGCGCATGCCTTGAAAACCATGCTCGGTGACCCAGTAGCGCAGCCGTTCCGGGGCGCGCGGGTCCAGAGGGTTCAGCAGTCCGTGCGCGACGAAGCGATCCGGGTATCTGTGCAGGGCGTAGGAGATGTAAGAATTGTCCCAGCCGTAATAGCGCGGATTGATGAGCACCGCGTACCGGATGCCGAACTTCTTCATGCACGCGACCTGGTTTTCGATGGGCGCGGCCACGTCAACCTTCAGGTTCGGCCGCTCGGGGTGCTGGAAGGGGAACTTCGGATCGAGCGTCCAGACTTCCAGGTGCGTGTCAATGATCAGGCGGGGCTGGGCGGCGGCAGGCAAGGCCGCGGCGGCCAGGGAGAGGAACGAGCGGCGGAGCATGGCGGGTACCAGCGTAGTACGGCCAAGCCACCGGCGCAACCGGCCGTGGTGTCCCACGTCGTCATTCTCCTGAAACAAGGATGGACCTTTAGGAACTTTAATTGGATATTTCAGCGCACACCGCCCTGGCCATGGTAAAGATAAATCCGATGCAATTCAAATCCTTTCATTTGACGAACGCCTGGCATGAGGATTCCGGCGGAATTCGGACATTTTATCGCGCACTTTTACAAGCTGCGAATCGGCGGCAGCAATGGCTTCGGCTGGTGGTGCCGTCGGCGGAAACGAGACCCGAGGATGTGGGAAAGTTTGGCCGGATCTACCACGTGAAGGCGCGCAGGGCGCCGTTGAATCCGCGATACCGGCTGCTCGACCCGGTCACGTACCTGATGCCGGGTGCGCAAATCAAAGCGATCCTCGAACAGGAGCGGCCCGATCTGGTGGAGATCAGCGATAAGTACACCCTGAACTATCTTGGAGGACTTCTCCGCGTTTGGCGAGGGAGGCGGTCGCCGTGGCGTCCAACGGTGGTCGGTCTTTCCTGCGAACGCATGGATGATAACGTGACGGCGTACCTGCCGGCGAGGCGCTTCGGACGGCATTTCGCGCGATGGTACATGAAGTGGTTGTACTTTCCGCTGTTCGACCACCATATCGCCAATTCCCGTCACACGGCGGCCGAATTGGCGGAGGCGAGTCGCGGACACATGCGGCGGCGGGGCGTCTGGTTGGGGCCGATGGGCGTGGATTACGAACTGTTCTCTTCCCTAGCGAGGGATGAGAACCTCCGCCGGGAATGGGAGTCGGCCTGCGGCGCCGGTCCGGGCGCCACGCTTCTGCTTTACGCCGGGCGGCTGGACCGGGAGAAAAACTGCGAACTGCTGATCGAAACGATCCGGGTACTCCAAGACGATGGCGATTATCGACTGATCGTCGCGGGCAGCGGCGGACAGCAGGAAGTGCTTCGCCGGGAAGCGGCGGCCAAGGCTCCCGGACGGGTTCACTTTGCGGGTCAGCTTGCCGACCGGAGCAAACTCGCCAGCCTGTACCACTGCGCGGACGTTTTTCTGCATCCCAATCCGCGGGAACCGTTCGGCATTGCGCCGCTGGAGGCGATGGCAGCGGGGCTGCCGCTGGTTGCGCCGCCATCCGGGGGTTTGCTGACGTACGCAAACGAGCAAAACGCGTGGCTGGCGCCGCCTGAGCCCGAAGCCTTCGCCGCAGCGGTGCGGACGCTGATGCAGAATCCGCGAGAACGCCAGCGGAGGGTAGAGGCCGCCCGGCGCACGGCAGCAGCCTACAGTTGGACGAAAGCTACGGATCTCTATCTGGATCTCTACGCCGAACTCCACGCGCTCGCCCAAGGCGCCCGCGCTGCTCCGGGGATTCCGCCGCTGTTCTACTCGACGCCCGGCGACGCCTGGGGCCGCGAGATCCCGCCCGGAAACGGGCATGGCTAGCCCGGGCGGAGAACTCTGGTTAGCGGCGCGGGGCAACGCTCATGACTTTTCCCCGCACTCGTGTTGCAGCTCGTCCACAAGGTCGAGCAGGCGTGCGAAGCGCCCGCCGAACGGCGTGAGATGATATTCCACCCGCGGCGGCACCTCCGGGAACGCCGTGCGCGCCAGAATGCCGAACCGGACCAGCTTCCGCAGCCGCTCGTTGAGCACTTTCGCCGTCAGGCCCGGCAGTTCCCGTTCGATAGCGCCCGGCCGGCGCACTCCGCGGCGCACCGCGCCGAGCACGGCCATCGACCACTTGCAGCCGACGACGTCTTCGATCATCCGGCTGACCGACGGCGGCTGTTTTCCCTCGGCTTTTTTTTGGGCCAGCGTGGACATCAATTTACACCAATTGGAAACTACCCAACCGGTTTGTGCCTGCTTTCCGGCCGGCGCGCCTCTCCTCTAATCTGCGGAAGGAGGCGTTGCACACCATGACAGACCAAATTCCCGGATACGATTATGGCATGCGCGCGTTGCCTGCTTCGCCGGTAACGCTGGAGGAACTGGCTTTGCTGAAGCGGACCTTGCTGTTCACCGAGGAGGACGAGCGGCGGCTTCGCCGGGCGGGCGAAATGCTGGAAGGTCGGATCGAGGAGGTGCTGGATAGCTGGTATGGATTCGTCGGGTCCCACCCACACCTGGTCCAGCACTTCGCGGACCGGCAGGGACAGCCCCACGCGGGTTACCTGGCGGCCGTCCGGCGGAGGTTCGGACAGTGGATTCGCGACACCTGCCGGGCGGAATATGACCAGCGGTGGCTGGACTATCAGCACGAGATCGCGCTCCGCCACACCTCCGTCAAAAAGAACCGGACGGACGGGGTCGACGCCCTCACCTCGCTCGTTCCCCTGCGGTACCTGATCGCTTTTGTTTACCCCATCACCGCGACGCTGAAGCCTTTCCTGGCCGCGCCGGGAGTTTCCCCGGAGGAGGTGGAGCAAATACACGACTCCTGGTTCAAAGCCGTTGCGTTGCAGGTGGCTCTCTGGAGCCAGCCGTACGCGCGGGAGGGCAGTTACTGAACCGGGGGTTTTCCGGCCGCACGGGCCGAATCCGCTTAGCCTCAGGAAAAGCGGCTGCCGGCCGGCGCGTGGCAACCGGACGTGGCGAAGGTGGACAGGAGGCGGCCGACACGACCGGATGCGCACTCCGGGCAGATCAGGTCGCGGTCGGCGTCCGCCATCCGGCGGAGCTGTTCAAATACTTTGCCGCAGGCGGCGCAGCGATACTCGTATAGAGGCATACCTATCCCGATCGGATGCAACGGCGCTCGGGAAGTAACAAACCGCTGCTTACCGGCGGTGGAGCGCCTCGTTGATGGCCGCCAGGTTCTGACGCGCGTAGTGCGCTTCCTCCAGCTCGGCGTTGATCTCCAGCAGGAGGGCGAAGTGCTGCCGGGCGGCCGCGAGACTGGCCAGGTCGCCCGCGGCCTGGCCGCGGCGCGCGTAGGAGAGCCCCAGCAGATAGTGGGCGAAGGGGTAGCGGGGCTGGTAGGACAGGGCTTTCTGGCAGTCCGCGATGGCGGCGTCGTAGCGCTGAAGCTTGTACTCGCAGTTGCAGATGCCGAACCAGGCCAGCCCGCGCAGGTCGCGCCAGATGTCCGGCAGCGCGGGCCGGCTCTTGCGCCCCGGAATCCCGGGAACCAGGTAGGTCCGGACGTAATAGTTGATTTTTCCGGCGAGTTGGGTGTCGAAGTCGCTCCGGCGCAGGTACTCGACGTACTCGGGAATGGCGGCTTCATACTGCCCGCTCATCCGCAAACTCTCCGCGAGCCAGAAGTGCGCTTCCGGCGGGTGGCTGGCGGCCCGCATAGCCCGGCGGGCCGACTCGATCGACTCGCGATACTGGCCTTTCATGCGGAACGCCTGCGCCAGCAGGTAATGTGCTGGCAGGTACTCCGGGTCGCGGGTGGTCACCGCCGCCAGTTGACGGAGCGCTTCATCGACGTCCCCCACGTCGAGCAGCATGCCGCCAAGCGCGGCGCGCGCCTCCAGGTAGTCCGGATCGATCTCGACCGCCCGCCGCAGGCAGCGTTGCGCGTTCTCCTCATCGTAGAGCGCGTGATACGCCCGGCCGAGGTAGAGGGCGGCTTCGCTGTAGGCCGGATCGGCGGCCAGCGCGCGCGTGAAGCGTTCCACGGCCCTCCGGTAGTTAGCTTCCGTGCCGCGCTGATAAAACTCCAGACCCTGTTCGAGCAGATCGAGCGCCGCCTTGGGACGGCGCGCCGGCACCAGCAGCTTCAGAGTGACGGTCGTGCGCTGCCCCGGGTAGACGGTTTCCTCGCGGGGGCCGACTGGTTCGTATCCCCGGCGGACCCCTTTGACCAGCTTGACGCCGGGGGGAAGCCCGGGCAGCACCAGCGGTTGCGCCCGGTGGGCGACGCCTACCGACCGGCCATCGACGAACACCTCCACTCCGTCCAGGTTGACTTCAATCACCAGCGCGCCCTCTTTCGGAGCGGCGGGGGTGGCGGGGCGGGCGCGCGACGGCACATACGCGAGCAGCATATTGGGATCGAAGCTGCCCCGGTCCGAAGTCGGCGTTTGCGGCCCGCCGGGGGCTTCGCGGGTGGCCTCACGGACGTTGCGCCGCACGTACTCGGCCAGTTCGTCCGCCGTCACCACTCCGTCGCCGGATTCGTCGGCGGCGCCCTCCAGTCCCTGCTTCACGAAATACGTGAACACGCCGTGCCCGCCGCCCCAGGTGGCGCCTTCGTAGGAAAGCTCGCGATCCCGGCTGGCGGTCAGCGAAAACAACGAAGGGCTGACGCCGGCCAGCGTTCGGTTCAGGGTTTCCGACTCCACGCCCGGCGAAATCGCGCCGCTGTGGCAAGCGTCGGTCAGCAGCACTTTCCACTTCCCGCGGATCTGGTTGGCGAACACGCGCCCGAGCCGCTCCATCGGGTAGCCCGTCCCGGCGATGTCTTCGCGGCGGATGTCGTACGGCGCCAGGTACGCCTTGCCTTGATGCACAAAGCCGTGCCCGGCGAAATACACGAGGACGCGGTCTTGGTCGGATGCAACCGAGGGCAGCCACTGCTCGAGTTCGCGGCGAATATTGGCCAGGGTGGCTTGCGGGCCAATCAGCCGGCGGACATGCTGGAAATTGCCCCCTTCGCGGCTGAGCAGAGCCAGGTAGATTTCTTCGGCGTCGCGTTCGGAGTATACCAAGTTAGCTTCCGCCGGAAGGTGCGGGTACTTGGCGATGCCTATGACCAACGCATAGCTGCGGGGGATGCGGACTTCGACGGCGGGCTGACCGGGCGCGGGCTCCACGCGAAGGTCACGCGAGGTCTGCGCGAGCGCCATCGCCGCCAGCCAGCCAAACCAGAGAACGGGAAGGGGGAATCTCATCGGTGCGCCAACCGGAACTCGTAAATGACCGGCTCGGTGAGGGGCGCGGTGGAAGAAATGACCGCGAAATCCTCGTGCCGGGCGAAGTCCAAACCGCGGGAACGCGCCGCCGAGACCTGCCATCCGCGCGGCGAGAACCGGGCCGCGCGGGGCCCCGCCGTGACGTCGACGCATTCGCCGCGGGCGCGGAAGATTTCCCCGTGACAGCGGGGCAGCAGTTCTAGGGGCGGCGCCGGAGCCGCTGGTCCGGTGGCCGGCGGCGCGGCTGGTTCGGGGGTCAAGGGTACGGGGCGCAAGTCCGGCTCCGGCGCCAGCCGGGCCGGACTCACGATCCAGTACAGCGTCTCGTAGCCGGGCTTCCCGGTGATCTGAAAGTGGCCGGCCGCGGCCGGCACCGGATAGTCGCGCCCGGGCAGAATCCGGTTGTCGTCCCGGGGCTGCGGGTACAGGAGTGCAAAGGTCCCCGAAGTGCCCCGGTTCAGCACGTACAAAAACCCTTCGAAGTTGGCGCGCACCCGGAAACGCACCCTCCCTCCGGCATCCAGGACGCGCCCCGGGTCGACGGCCTCCCATGCGGCGCCAGCGGCCTGTTCCAGTCTCACTTCCATCCGGTGGGTGGTGGGTGTCAGCGCACGGAACTGACTCGCCCCGGCCTCTCCTTTCCAGGGCGCGCCGGGAGTCAGCGCCAGCAGCGCGAGGACAGCCGGAGTGGTAGAGCGCGCCATCTGCGTCACCTATGTTGCAGGCTGACCTGCACCACGACGCGCGCGCCGGCGCTGGCGCTGGTGTTCACCACGTACACCGCGTGCTCAGCCTGGACGGGGGCGGTGTTCTGGTCCACTTTCTCGAACGCGAGGTTGCGCGACCGGACCTCCGTTTCGAGCGTCCGAAGGAAGGCCAGTTGGACCGGAGAGCGGGTCCGGGGCGTTTCGGACGCCGGCGTCGCGGCGGGAGGCGCTCCCGGCGGAACGGCAGGCGCGATCCCGAGCATCCGGTCAAGTTCCGCGTCTCGCGCCCGGCTCAGCACCAGGAACAATTTCTCCTCGCCTGGCTGGTGGTCAAAATAGAAACGCCCCCCGGGGGGCACATCGGTGCGGAGAGCCGTCTCGACGCGAATCGGACTGCCCTCCATGACGAACCATTCCTGGCTGGATCCCTGGTGCAGCACGTACAGGAAACCGGACTGATTGGCCTCTACCTGGAGCCGGATCCGGTCGCCGGAGGTGAAGACGGTGGAGGTGTCGACCTCGCGCCAAGCCCCGCCCGGTTGCAGGTGCAGCAGGCTGTAACGCAGTCCCAGCGCCGCCGCGCTGGCCGGAGCGCTGGCGCGCGCGGGGGAAAAATAGAGGTCCCGGGCGCGCGGCTGGCCCCAAACCGTCGTGGGAGCCAGGAGCAACAAGAGACAAGCACCGTGCATGGCTGACCTCTTTATCGATGTTGGAGAACGACGGTTGCGTAAACCGTCTGGTTGTCCGTATCGCTGGCGTTCACCCACAGCACGGCTTGCACGGGAGGCGCGCCGGGCTGGGCGGCGGGCGTTTCTTCCTTCACGAAGACCAAGTCCCGGCTCCGCACCTGCCGGTTCAGTTCGGCCATCAGCACCTCCGCCCCGACCACGGGCTTGGCTTCGTCGGGCGTCACGCGGGTGGGAAGGTTTTCGAGCGGGGCGCGGCTGACGGCCAGCAGCAACCGTTCCTCGCCCGGAGTGGCGTCGAACCGGAACCAGCCCCCGGCCGGCACCGTGTAGGGGACCCCGGCGGTCACCCGGTTCAGGCCGCCGTTGATGTCCGGATGCGGGAACAGCAGCGTCTGTTTGCCGCTGGATCCGGTCAGCAACACATACAGGAAGCCGTCGATGTTCGAATCGACGATCAGGCGAACCGCTTCTCCCGAACGGAAGATGCGCGCCGCATCGACGTCCGCGGCGGCGCCTGCCGCCGATTCCATCTGCAACCGGTAGCGCAAGCCGACGCGGCGGCGGGACGGAGCGCTGACCGGCAAGGTCGCGGGATCGGGGCGTTTCGACGGACCCGACGGCGAAACCCGCGGTTTCTTGGGAACGACCGGCTGCGGCAGGGTGTCCTTGTGAAACATATCCTGAATATCCCGGCTCTTCGGGGGGTGGGCGGCGAAAGCCCCCCACAGACCGGCGGCCAGCAATGGGACCAGTGGCGCGAATCTCATGTCGTATCCTCCGCAGACCGTCGCGCCAGCGCGGCTTACGCGGTCCGGCGCGGCGTTCAGGAAGTGAAATACCAGACGAGGAGCCCGATGCAGATCACGTCCACGACGAACGCAAAGCGCTCCAGGGAAGTAAACGATCTCCAGAAGCCTTGGATCAAGGCTAGCGGAGAGGGCTTGGCGGCCGGCGCCGCCACCGGCTCCGCGCCCGCGGCTTCCAACACGCCGGGGACGGCTGGCGCGACTGCGGTCTCCGGCCCGGCCACCGGAGCCAGCGCGGCGGTTTCCAGCCGCAATTCGTAACCCGGCAACTCCACCAGGTCGCCCACTTGCACGCGATGCCTGCGCCCCCGGGGCAGACGGGTGCCGTTGACCCAACTGCCATTGCTGGAAAGATCGACGACGAACAACGCGCCGTTTTCGCTCTCCACCGCCAGGTGCTCGCGGGAGACGCCCGGACCATCCAGCACTACCGGGCTGTCCGGAGTCCGGCCAAACACAATCCGCGGCGTGACGGCGCAGGCGACGGATTGCTGCGTTTGGTTGCTCTTCGACGTGATCGAAACGATCAGTTCCACGCGCGTCAGCCTCGCCCACGAAAAGTCACGGCAGGATCTTTTCCAAGTATCGCTCCAGTTGGCGGCGGATGAGCGGATCGTTCTGCATCCAGTCGCCGAGGACCGCGCGCTGGTGGTCACTCAGCGGCCGCGCGTCCCGCAGCAGGAGTTCCTGGATGGCGCTGTGCAGAACGGTTTCCAGCGAATCCGGGTCACGCAGGTCCGCCTTGGTGAAGCGGGCCGCCACCCCGGGAAGGATTCCGGAAGGTTCGGGAACCGGGGCGCTGTTTTCCGCCTGCGCGCGGCGCTGGGCGGCGAAGTCCGTCTGCGGCTTACCCGTCTCCTGGGGGGCGCGCGCACGGTCGAGCGGAGGCAAACCCAAGCCAGGACGCTTAATCTCCATGACCAGCACTCCCTTGCCCTCTCTTGCTGAGGCTGCGGACTAGCCTTCCCATTTCAGCGTATCGGTCAACTCCAGCATGGTGCGGGCCGTCTTACCGGCGTCGCCGCGCGGATCGAGCTCGAGGACTTTCTTGAAATAATTGCGAGCCTCCCCCGGGTTTTTCTGCACCAGCGCGAGCTCCCCCAGATGCACGAGAGCAAGGGAACTCCGCGGATTCACCTCCAGCGCGCGCTGGTAATGTTTTTGCGCCGCCGAAAATTCCTGCTGATAGGCAGCCACGCTCCCCAGCATGACCTCGGGCACATCGCTCTGGGGCAAGAGGGCGCGCACGCCCGCAAAGACGTCACGAGCTTCGGCGAACTGGCTGGTGTCCCGATACACCAAGCCCGCTTCCATCAGCAAGGCGATCTCGTCGTTGGTTGGCACGATATCCCACTTCATGGCGTCATCCTTTCTTTGGCGGAATTTCCGCCTTAAAAATCCACGCTCGCGACCCGGCGCACCCTCCGCCGGCGCCGGGCCGCGGCCGTGGGGCAGCCGCGGCTGCCCTCCGAAGCCGTTTTACTTCATATTCCGGATGCAGCTCATGCACATATCGTGCTTCACCTTCATGATGGTCGATTGCAGTTCGACCGCGCGCGCTTCCGCCTGAATCTGCTCCTGAATGGCCAGGAACGGTCCCGCGCTCAGCCCGACGCCGGAACCGGACAGCGCGCTGCCCAACAGTCCGCCGATTCCGGGCAACAGCAGGTTGCCTACCCCGCCCACCACGCCGCCGAGCACGCGGCGGAACGTGCCGGACTGCCGGTGAATCGCCTCCTGCGGGCGGAAAATGTCTTCGGTCGTCAGGACCGGGGGAATGCTGCTGCCGATGGTGGGAAATGACATCTTCGTTTTGCTCCTTCCAACCTTGTTATCGAGGGGCGGGCGCGGAAGTTGCTACCGCTCCGGCCTACTTCGCCTCCTGCGCCAGCTTTTCCGCTTCTTCGGTAAGCCGCCGCAACAATTGCATGGTCCGGCCATAAGCAGCCATCGCGGAACGCGCGCGACCCTGTTCCTGCGGCGTGCCGGTTTTGACGAATTCCTCCAGGCGACGGCAGGTTTTCTCCATCCGCTCGAACAGGCCCTGTGCGTCGTCCTGCAGCACCCGCTCGAGCGTCGGGTACCGGGGCCATTCCATCGTGGTCTTTGCGGGTTCACTCATGCGTCTCGGTCTCCTTCCTGAAAGAGGTCTATTCCACGAGCCGGTGCTGCCGGACCAGCGAGATCATGCCCAGCGACTGAATCTGGATATCTTTGGTAATCTGTGTCCAACTCAACACGGTCACGTCCGGGAAATTGTAGTCCAGCAGGCGTTTGACGAAGCGCCGGATCTCCGGATCGGTGATGATCACCGGCCGTTGCGCGGTCGGCGGCAGGTTGCCGATCTGGACATAGGCCGCGTCCACGATCTGCTGGATCGCCGCCGGATCCATGGCCAGGCTGGCCCCGCTGGCGCCGTGGCGAATCGAGTTCCGGAACATCTCCTCGATTTCCGGGTCAAGCTGATAAACAAAGAGCGTCGACTTACCCTGGGTGATTTGATAGCAGATCTTGCGCCGCAGCGCGGTGCGCACGTGCTCGGTCAGGGCGATCACATCCCGTTCGGTGCGGCCCCATTCGGCCAGGGTCTGGAAGATGGTTTTCAGATCCCGAATCGACGTTTCTTCCTCCACCAGGCGCTGGAGGATTTCGGTGAGCGTCTGCAGCGAAACCGGCTTCGGCACCACCTCATCGACGAGGTTGGGATAGAACTTTTTGATGGTGTCCACCATCCACTGCACTTCCTGAATGCCCACGAACTCCTTGGCGTTCTTGCGCAGGAAACCCGTCAGGTGGAGGATCAGGATTTCGTGAGTGTCCCACACCTGCAAGCCGGCGTTCTCGGCCCGCTCGCGCTCGGCGCGGTCGATCCAGGCGGCGGGCTTGCCGGTGGCGGGATTCGTGGTGTCCTGGCCCTTGAGGCCGTAAATGAACACCGCGCGCGCCGAATCGTTCACCAGCACCGCGTCCAGGCGGATGCTGCCGGTGACGGCGGGCACCTCGTTGAGGTAGATCATGTACATGCCGGCTTCGTACGGGCAGTTGCCGCTGACCTGGATGGGCGGGAAGATCACGCCGAGCTCGGCGTAGAGATTATTCCGGACTTCCACCAGCAACTCGAAGAAGCGCTTGCCCTGTTCGGTCTGGATATCGACGAAGGGGGTCAACGCGTCGCTGACCTCCAGCACCAACGGCACGGTCACGGAAACTTCCGGCTCTTCGTTCGCCGCCTCGGGCAGGGCCGGGGTGGCCTGGAGCGCGGCCGCGGACTCCTTCAGCCCCACGGCGCGGAACAGGCCGTAGGCCGTGCTGCCGGTGACCGCGGCCAAAATAAAGAACGGCACCAGAGGCATGCCGGGAATAATGCCCACCACGAAAAGCAAGCCGGCGGCCACGGCGATCGCGCGCGGCTGAGCCAGAATCTGGCCGGCGACATCGGTGCCCAGGTTCGATTCCCGGTCCTCGGAAGCAACGCGCGTCACCACCATGCCGGCCGAAATCGAGATCAGCAGCGCGGGAATCTGCGAAACCAGGCCGCTCCCGATGGTGAGGATCGAGTAGGTCTGCACCGCGTCGACCACTTCCATTCCGTTCATCACGACGCCGATAATCAGGCCGCCCACGATGTTGATGAGCGTGATCACAATGCCGGCGATAGCGTCGCCCTTGACGAACTTCATCGCGCCGTCCATGGCGCCGTAGAATTGCGATTCGCGGGCCAGTTCCTCGCGCCGGCTCTTGGCGACTTCGAAATCAATGATGCCAGCGCGCATGTCCGCGTCGATCGACATCTGTTTGCCGGGCATGGCGTCCAGGGAAAAGCGGGCCGAGACTTCGGCCACGCGTTCGGAGCCCTTGGTGATGACAATGAACTGCACCAGCGTGATGATGAGGAAGATGACCGCGCCGACCACGAAGTTGCCGCCCACCACGAACATGCCAAACGCCCGGATGACCTCGCCGGCGTCGGCTTGCAGGAGAATCAGGCGCGTGGAGGAGATGTCCAGCGCCAGACGGTACAGCGTGGTCAGCAGCAAAATGGTGGGATACGAGGCGATCTGCGTGGCCCGGGAGATATAGATCGACACCATCAGGACGGTGACGGCGGCGGTGATATTGACGGTGAGAAAGATGTCCAGCAGCCAAGTGGGCAGCGGCACGATCATCATGCCGATGATCACCGACACCGCGGCGACGATCACGAGATCGCTAAAGCGCGTGAGGACGCCGACGAGGTCGCCGCTCAAAATCTGCTGGCGGATTTTGGCGATTTCCGATTGAACGCGGGCCACCATGGCGAAAGTCGATTGTTACATACCCTCGGGCAGCAAAATACGCCGGGCGGCGCCCTGCCGCCCGGCGAAGATTCACAGGGAGAGCATCAAGACTCCATTTTCTGGAGTTCAGCCATCACGATCTCCATGCCGTCGATAATGGCGCGCGCGCGGTTGGCGCCGGGATCCTCTTCCTCCGGATCCAGGTCCAGCGCTTTCTCAAACGCCTGGGCCGCTTCCGCGAACTTCGCCTGCCGGAGATAGGCCTCTCCGAGGTTGGCGTAGATCGACGGGTCGCTGCCATTCAGTTGCGTCGCGCGGGTCAGGAAGTTGACCGCCATATCCAGCGCGGGAGGCTCCTGGGCCAGGGCGACCGCGCCGAGGCCGGCGTAGCCGAGATAGTTGGATTCGTCGAGGGCAATCAGGCCGCGAAAGACCTGCGTGGCCTCCTCCATCTTGCCCTGCTCATAGAGTTCGTAACCGAGCGAGGCGATGCCCCCGATCTGCTCGGGGGTGAAGCCGAAGATCGAGTTCAGCGGCGCTTCGCCGTCGAGGGCCTTCTGTACGGTTTCGAGAGTAAGTTCTTCTGCCATTGGGGGATTCCTCCGGTTTCTGTCAGACCCGCATGTTCTGGATGGCGGCCTTCTGCATGTCGGCCTGGGCCTTCAGCAGGTTGGACATCATCTGGAACAGGTTCTGAGCGTCCTGCATCATTTTCTGGCCCTTGAGTTGGTCGGCCTTGTTGTCCGACATCATGAGCTGTTCGGCCTGCTTCATCATGCCGTCGATCTTGCTGCCAGCCGCGGAGATGGAATCCCCACCGCCACCAGAAACGCCGGCGGCGGAACTGGCGCCGCCCGCCGCGCCCTGGCCCTGCACGGCAGGCAACTGTTGCCCGCCCTGGGCCGCGCCCGTGAGCGAGTTGAACAGGCCCTGAAGGATCTGCATCAACTGCTGGAGACCCTGCGAGATCCCCGTCCCACCGGTGGCCACGCCTTGGCCGAGGCCCTGCATGCCTTGGGTAATGCCTTGGGCGATTCCCTGGCCAATTCCCTGACCCATGCCCTGCAAGCCCTGCTGCAAGCCCTGGAGCAGCTTGCCCAGTTGGTCTGTGATCTTGTTCAGTTGATCGCCGATCCCTTTCAACTGCTGCTGAATCCCGCCAAAGGGCGGGCGGAACGGCAGCGGGCGGGGCGGGCAATGGTGCTTCGGCTTCTTCTTCTTGCGACCGAAAAGTTTGCCAAACGCCTTGCCAATCCCGCCGATCAGGTTAGCCGGTCCGGCGAGCAGCCCGCCGACCACGCCTCCGGGACCGCCTGCACCGCCGATGCCGCCTAGAATCCCGCCGACGATCCCGCCGACGGGACCCGGCAGCACGCTGGTTGCGACTTTGAGAATGTTGCCAATCATGCGCTCTGTCCTTTCTCCCGGGCGCCAGAGCCGTGGCGCACCGGTCTTCCTCCTGTTGATTGATCGAGTGGCTTGATCCCACCCGTGACGCCCTTGTTATCGGATCGCACAACCTGCGGTTGCTAGCGCCGCCGTTTTTTCAGCGGATTTCCAGCAACACGCGGCGATGTCCGTTCCGCGCCATCCAGTTCCGCAGACCGACCAGGGAGTGGCCGGCCGGCGCCGACCGGGGGCCAAGATCGAACGGCACGGGCCGGCGCGCGGGGAGGACCGCTCCCGAACGCAACTGCCCGGAGTGCGGGTCGATGCCGCGGCCACGCAGCACGCCCCCGTCAAAGGTCAGCGTCACCTCGCCAGGACCCTGCCGCACGAGCGGGTGCACCCCGCGGCGCCGGGTGAACGCCTGGCGAATGCGAGCCGCCTGGGCCGCGAATCCGCCCGCTATCTCCGTGCGCGCCAGTCCTCGCACGGCGGGCAACGCCGGCGCTCTGCCGCTCCGACCGATGTTGACCACTTTTCTGGACATCGTTGGTTGTTTCCTCCGTCGTATTATCGGAGCGGGTAGTCCGGCGGTTGCCTCCCCGCCGGACTACCCGCCCGCACAGGTGGTACGCTGAAGGAACTTTCCTGTTATGAGCAATCGTCTTTCGCGCCGGGAAGCGCTGGATTTGTTGCAAAGTGATGACCTGATCGGCCTGGGCATGGCCGCCGACGCGGTGCGCAAGCGCTGGCATCCCGAGAACGTCGTCAGCTATATCATTGATCGGAATATCAACTACACGAATTTCTGCACGGAGTATTGCAGCTTCTGCGCCTTCTACCGGCCCATGGGACACAAAGAAGGCTACGTGCTGCCGTATGAGACGATCTTCCAGAAGATCCAGGAAACCATCGACCTGGGCGGCACCGGCATCCTGATGCAGGGCGGCTTGCACCCGGAGCTGAAAATCGAGTGGTACGAGGACCTGCTGCGCGCCATCAAGCAGCGCTTCCGCATCCACTTGCACTGCTTCTCGGCTCCGGAAATCACCAACATCGCCGAGGTGAGCGGCATTCCGCTGCGAGACACGATCGCGCGGTTGCGGGACGCGGGTCTGGACTCGATCCCCGGCGGCGGCGCGGAGATCCTCGACGACGACGTCCGCTACCGCATCAGCCGGCTGAAGTGCAGCACGCAGGAATGGGTCGACGTGCATCGCACGGCGCACGCCCTGGGCATGCGAACCACGGCCACGATGATGTTCGGGTGCGGCGAAACGCTCGAACAGAGGATGAACCACCTCGATCTGGTGCGGCGGATCCAGGATGAAACGGGCGGTTTCACAGCGTTCATTCCCTGGACGTTTCAACGGGAGAACACTTCGCTCGGGCGCTTCGTCAAGGAAGAGGCGACGGCGGTCGAGTATTTGCAAAACTTGGCGATGTCGCGGCTTTATCTGGACAACATTGAAAACATACAGTCGTCTTGGGTGACGCAAGGATTGAAGACCTGCCAGGTGGGTCTCCGCTTTGGAGGCAACGACGTCGGCAGCATCATGATTGAAGAGAACGTCGTTTCCGCGGCGGGGGCGCACCACCGGTCCACGGAGGAAGAACTGCGGCGGATGATCCGGGACGCCGGGTTCGTCCCGAAGCAGCGCGACACGCTTTACCGGACGTATTTTTTGAACTAGAGACATCTGGCATGAAGGCAGTATTGGCGGAGCGTTTCCGCCCGATTCTTGAAGCAAAACTCGCGGAAATCGACCGGTTTCTCACCCGGCAGGAATTGCCTGAACCGCTCGCGGATCCCGGCGACGCCATCGACCAGTCACAGAACTCGGCGGCGTCGGACCTGGCGTTTCAAAGCGTCGACCTCGAGTCCGGCATCTACCGTGAGGTGCAGAGCGCCCTGGACCGCGTGCGGGAGGGCGCCTTCGGCATCTGCGTCGAGTGCGAAGAAGCGATCGACGAGCACCGCCTGGAGGCGGTGCCGTGGACTCCCCGCTGCCGGGCCTGCCAGGAACGCCTCGAGAAACAGGCGGAAGCGTGAAGCATCCGCCGCGGATTCCGGGGTCGTTCAGCCCCGCAGTTCGCGGATGGCCGCCAGGCAGCGCTCGGCGGTTTCCATCGACGAGAAGCGGCTGCCCTCCTGCTCGACCAGGTAGTGCTTGACGCCGCCCGTCTTTTCCGCCGCGGCGAAGATTTCCTTCCACGGCGCGGCGCCCTCGCCTAGCAGGGCCTGGAAGCCCACCGCCGGGTCGCGGGACCATTCCTTGCAGTGAATCGAATTGATGCGGCCGGGGTTCCGGTTGATCCAGGCCACCGGGTCGACGCCGGCTTCCAGGCACGTACCCACATCCAGTTGCAGGACCACCTCCCGCGGGGTGTTCGCGGCAAGCACCTCCATGGGCATCGTTCCGTCCAGGGGGACGAACTCGGTCTTGTGATTGTGGTAACCCGCCTGCATGCCGGTGGGTTTCAGTTTCTCGGCGGCGGCGGTCAAGTTGGCTGCGACCTGCTTCCAGCCGTCCAGTCCTTCGACCCGGCCGGCGCCGGCGACCACGATGAACTCACTGCCCAGGATCCGGTTCAACTCGATCGCCCGCTCGATGTTCTCGGGCGCCAACGCGGAGGCGCTGTTATGGGTCGAAAAGCAGCGGATTCCGAGCTCGTCGAGGAGGCTGCGGACTTCGCGGCTCTGTTCGGTGGTCCACTGAAAATACGGCGAGTAGAACTCGACGCCTTCGTAACCCATCCTGGCCACCGCGCGGACGGTGCCCATCAGGTCTTGTTGGAGCACGTCGCGCACCGAGTACAGTTCCAGCCCGATGGGAACCTTCGCCGCTTTACCGCAGGCGGAGAGAAGACCCGCGCCCGAGGCTGCCAGGAACGCCCGGCGGGAGGAGAGATTGCGGAGTTTCATCGCCTGCCAAGCTACCACGCCTTTCAGACAAAAGACAGCCCGGCGGGGCGGTCTCAGTTCTTCCCGGGTCGGGAGGCGGCCAGAAAACGCGCGATGAAGTTGGTGTCGAAATCCGCGGTCAGGAATTCCTTGGTGGCCAGGATGCGCCGGTGCAACGGAATGGAGGTATGGATGCCCTCCACCACAAACATGTCGAGGGCGCGGTTCATGCGGTCGATGGCCTCGCCGCGGTTCCGGCCGTAGGCGATCAGCTTGGCGATGAGCGAGTCGTAGTAGGGCGGCACGACGCAATCGGTGTACACCCAGGTGTCCACTCGGATGCCGATGCCGCCGGGCAGATTGAGGCCGGTGATGCGCCCGGGCGAAGGGGCGAAGGTATCCGGATTCTCCGCGTTGATGCGGCACTCGATGGCATGTCCGCGCATCGTAATGGGGTTAGGCAGAATGTCGGACAGGCGTGCGCCCGCCGCGACCTGGATTTGCGCTTTGACTAAATCCACGCCGGTAACGCACTCGGTGACCGGGTGCTCCACCTGAATCCGGGCATTGACCTCGATGAAGTAGAGGCTGCCGTCTTCGTCCATCAGGAATTCCACGGTGCCCGCGTTGGAGTATCCGACCGCGCGGAGCGCCGTCTGGAGAGTCTCCGCCGTGCGGGAGCGCAAGTCGGCGCTGACAGACGGCGAAGGGGACTCTTCGATGAGCTTTTGGTGACGCCGCTGCAGCGTGCATTCGCGCTCGCCGAGCACTTCGACGTTGCCGTGGGTGTCGCCGAGCACTTGAAATTCGATGTGGCGCGGGCGAGTAATGAATTTTTCCAGGTAAACGTCGGGGCAGCCGAACGCGGCGTCTGCTTCCTGTTGCGCCTGCACGAAGTTTGCGGGCAGATCGGCCGGTTCGCGGACTACGCGCATGCCCCGTCCGCCGCCGCCCGCCGAAGCCTTGATGATGACCGGGTAGCCGATGTGGCCGGCTACCTCCAGGGCTTCTTCCGCCGACTTCAACACGCCGTCGGAACCGGGCAGGATCGGCACGCCGGCCTCTTTCATCAGGCGGCGCGCGCGCTCTTTGACCCCCATCGCATGGATCACGTCCGGCCGGGGGCCGATGAACCGGATGCCCGATTCCAGGCACACTTCCGCGAACGCGGCGTTTTCGCTCAGAAACCCGTAGCCAGGGTGGATCGCGTCGACATTGGTGATTTCCGCCGCGCTGATCACCGAGGGGATGTCCAAATAGCTGCGGGTGCTCTTGGCGGGACCAATGCAGACGGCCTGGTCGGCGAAACGGACGTGCAGGCTCTCCCGGTCCGCCTCCGAGTAGACGGCGACCGTCTTGATGCCCAACTCCCGGCAGGCGCAGATGACACGCAACGCGATCTCGCCGCGGTTGGCGATCAGGATTTTCTTAAAGGGGGGTGATGGCAAACAGCGCTTCTCCGTACTCGACCGGCTGCCCGTTCTGCACCAGTTTGCTGGTGACGACGCCCGCCACCTCGGCTTCGATCTCGTTCATCAGCTTCATCGACTCGATGATGCAAAGAACCTTGCCGGGCTGCACCGTCTCCCCGATGCGGACAAAGGGAGGCGCGCCGGGGGACGGGCCTTCGTAGAAGGTGCCGACAATCGGCGACTTGATCAGCACCGTCTTGGTCTCTTCCGGCGCTACCTCGGTGGGAGCCGGCACGGCTGGCATCCGGATTTCCGGGCTCGCGGGCGCGGGCGGTGCATGCACAGCGGGCGGCGCATCCGAAGGAACCATCACCTCCGTGTGCTGCGCCGACGCCGAGCGCCGGATGCGGACGCGGTTCTCGCCGCGCTGCAATTCCAACTCCGCGATGCCGGTGTCGGTGACCAAATGAACGAGTTCACGAATTTCGTCGATTGTCATGGCAAAGGGCCGAGCAGGGCCCGGCAAGCCTCTCTCTCCGTGACGCGCCGGGGGGCCGCATCACAAGGCGCGCAACTCCTTGGTAGTGGGCGTGAGGACCTCGCAGCCCGAAGCGGTGACCGCCACGGTATCTTCCACGCGGATGCCGCAGTCGCCCGGGAGGTAAACCCCCGGCTCCACGGTGATCGTCATCCCCTCCGCCAGCGGCGTGGGGTCTTTCCGCCCCACGCGGGGGTTCTCATGAATTTCCAGGCCCAAGCCGTGGCCGGTGGAATGCGTGAAGAGGTGATCGAGCTGGCGCCGGGCCAGCGCCCGGCGCGCGGTCCGGTCCACGGCGCCGGCCTGCACGCCGGGCCGCACCGCCGCGACCGCTTCCTGCTGGGCTTCGGCGACCGCCCGGTATAACAAAGCATGCCGGCGCCGGGGGGAACCCACCGCCAGGACCCGGGTCATGTCGCTCGCGTAGCCACCAAGGCTTGCGCCCATATCTATTAATAGTAATGCACCTGGCGAAATCTTTGCGGAGGTCGGCCGGGCGTGCGGGAGAGCGGCGCGGGGACCGGCCGCGACTATCGTCTCGAAGGCGGGTCCTTCCGCGCCCAGCCGGCGCATCTGGTACTCGATTTCCGCCGCCAGTTCGTTCTCCGTGGTTCTGCCCACGCGCACGGAGCGCAGGGAGCGTTCCAGGGCAGCGGAGTTGAGCCGCGCCGATGCGCGGATGGACGCAATCTCCTCGGGCGATTTCACCATGCGCTGCCGCTCGACGAATCCTTCGGTGGGCACCAGTTCGGGACACCCGTCCAGGCGCTCCGCCAGTTGTGCGTAAACCTGGTAGCCGATCCGGGCGGCCTCGAACCCCGCGCGATGCTTTGCCAGGCGCCGCAGCGCGCGGGCGGCGGCGGGCAGCAAGGCGCCCTTTTCCACCCGCACATGGCAATCCGGCATCCCGCTCTCTTCGTGGGCCTGCACCTGGTAGCGGGGATCGGTGAACAGCACGGACCGCCCGTCCGCGCCGAGGACCAGCAAGCCATTGCTGCCGGTAAATCCCGTCAGATAGCGGATGTTCGGCAGGTGCGAGACGAGCAGCGCGTCCAGGGATCGGTCGGCCAACTCCGCGGCCGACCGGGCGCGGCGGGTGGGCAGCGCATTATTGGCCACGAGACAAATCCTGGGCGAGCAGCAGCGCGCGTCGCGACAATTCGTCGGCCTGGCGCAGATCGTTTTCTTTGAGCGCCGCTTCCGCCTGATCCAGAAAGGCTTGCACTCGCGCAAATGTTTCCCGCTGCGCATCGCGCAGCGGCCGCGTCGCGAACTGGCCCAGGATCTTCAGCGTGCGGCCGCGCCGGGCGGCCACATCGCGGATGATGCGGCGGCGTTCCGCCTCGGATTCCACCGGGCGAATCCGAGGCCGCGGGAAGTCGGTGGACGGCGTCGCGGGCAACGGAGCAGAAGGGGCGGCCGCCGTTGGGGGAGCAGGGCGCGCGGGCGTGCGGGCCGCGGGAGGAGGCGCCGGAGGCGATTCCACCGGCTTCACCATCACAATGGCCCGTTCGTCCAGGGGCTGCGGTTTGGGCAGGTACACGCGGGTTTGTGGTTCCGCCAGCGGCGGCTCGGGCGTGGCAGCCGGGCGGTAAGGCGTCGTCTGTGAGGTTTTGGGCGTGGGGGGAACCGCCGCGCTCTTGGGCTTGCGGGAGGCGCAGGCGGACACGAGCGCCAGCCCCACCAGCAATGTGGCTTCGAGGTTTCGCCCCGTCCTCATCTTCTCGCCCACCTTAAACCAGCGCTCCCGCCAGCGGGAGGCACACCACGAACGTAGTTCCCTGGCCCGGTTTGCTGGAAAATTCGATTCTACCACCGTGCAACTGCACCATCCGGTAGGTCAAAGCCAGCCCGATCCCGGAGCCGCGTTCCTTCGTGGTGAAGAACAATTGGAAAATCTTCTCCTCGACTTCGGGCGGGATCCCCGCTCCGGTATCGCGGATGCGAATCTCCACCTCTTCGCCCTGCTCGCCGGAAGGCGGGCGCAGGGCGGTCTCCAGCCGGAGCACTCCCCCGCCCGGCATCGCCTCAATGGCGTTCACGACCAGGTTGAGAAGCGCCTGCTTTAGAAGGTCGGGATCGGCATTGATCACCGCGCCACGCGCCTCGAAGGCCGTCTCCAGGCGAACCCCCGCCGCCTCCGCCTGCGGCCGCGTGAGCGCGGTAAGCCCTTCGACCAGCCCATCGAGCGGCGTCTCGGCGAGCTTGAGGTCCAGGGGGCGATTGAAGTCAAGAAAGGTCTTGACCACCCGGTCCAGCCGCAGAATCTCTCCGGCAATCACTTCGAGCTGGGGCTGGACCTCCGCGTCTCCTCGCGCCAGTTTCAGTTTGGCCAATTCCAGGTGCATCCGCATCGCGTTCAGCGGGTTCTTGACCTCATGCGCGACACCGCTGGTGACTCGGCTGATCGCGGTGAGGCGTCCGGCGAGTTGAAGCTGCCCTTCGAGCTGGCGGCGGACCTCCGGGTCCCGCAGGCGCACCAGGAACCCTGCCGGACGGCGCTCGCTGGCGGCCAGCGGCTCGACCGACAACAGCGCGTGCACAGGCCGCCCGTTCTCGGGGTCGCTGGCGATCCGGACCCGGACATCGCGCAGCGTGGCGCCCGTTTCGGCGGCCTGCTCGAGAAAAGGGGTCACCGGCGACTGGGCGTCGAAGACTTCCTCGAGACGGCGGCCGGTCACCTCCGCCCGTTTCCGGCGCAGGAACTTCTCCAGGGCGCCCGAGGCCAGCACGACCACCCGGTCACGGTCAAAGACCAGAATGGCTTCTTCCAATTGATCCAGGAAGCGCTCGAAGTTTCCCAACTGTTGTCCCAGCAGGTTGACTTTGGACAAGACCGCTCCGAACTCATCTTGTCTCCCGGCCCGGGCGCGGTCCTCCGCGACATACTCGCCGCGCGTGAAATTGTCGAGGAGTTCGGAAACGCGGCTCAAGGGGCGGAACGCGTAACCGGAGAAAACCAACGCTCCCACGATCGACCCCAGAATGGAGAGCAGCGACAGGACGCCAGCCTCCTGGAGATCGTCCAGCACATCCTGCCGGATCAGAGCCGGGTAGACGACCACGCGAACCGACAGCACCGGCCCGCGGTCTTCGGCGGCCAGCAGTTCTTGCAGTTGGTAGAAGCGAGGACCGCTCTCCGCGCGCAGGACTTCGAGTTTGGGACCGATCAGCGCCAGCCTGCGCCAAATCGCCGCTCCGGGCGAAGCGTGTTCGTCCGGCGCCAGTTCGCGGTAATCGGGGTAAGCGGGAAACGGCGTGCCCGGGTTCCGGGAGTAATCCGTGGACAGCAGGACGTGGCCCTCCCGATCGCAGACCGCGATTTCCAGCAAACCGCTGCCGGAGACGGACATGATCTTTAAGAGGCTTGCCGCCAGCTCTTCGTTTTCGCGAACGGCTTCCTCCGGGCTGGCGCCGCGCAGGGATTCCACGGCCCGCGCTACGGTATCGGCCGCCAGCCGGTTGAGCGTTTCCGCCCGGCGTCGGATGAACTGGAACTGCTTGTCGGTCTGGTTGACCAGGTACAGCGCGGACAACGTCGTGGTGAGCCCGGCCACGAGCAGTACCGTGAGGAACGTCAGGCCCGCGCGGCGGCTCACGGGCTACCTCGCCTGGCGCGGACGCAGGTCTCGCGCCGCGGCCCCAGGCCAAGCCCGAGACCACCGCCGTCCTTGGGGAGGGTACCGCATTTGAGTCAGGTGTACCACATGCGCGGCCGCCCCGGAGCAGCCCTCCACAGCCTTCACTTCGCCGCTGAGAAGGCCGCCCGAAAACCCGATATAATGGCGACCACTTCCCGTGAAGATGCGTTGGACCTGTTGCCCACTGGGTTTGTTCCTTGCCGCCACCGGCGCCTGGGCCGGCGACCGCGTCGAGTTGTTTGAAAAGAAGGTCCGGCCGCTGTTTGTTTCCAAGTGCCACGATTGCCACGGCGCGAAGCTCCAAATGGGGGGACTGAATCTGGCTAGCGCGGAGGGCTTTCGCCAGGGCTCGGCCGGCGGCCCGCTGGTGGACGAAGCCAATCCCCCGCAGAGCCGGCTGCTCACCGCGCTGAGTCACGTAGGAAAGGTGAAGATGCCGCCGGCCGGCAAGCTGAGCGAGGGAGAAATCGCGGCCGTGCGGGAATGGATTGAAGCAGGCGCGCCGTGGCCGCCAACGGCCGAGGCCACACCTGCGGCCGGCGCGGCCTTTTGGTCGTTTGCGCCGCTCGCGCCGGCCGCGCCGCCGGCGGTTCGCAACGCAGGCTGGGCGCGCAACGAGGTCGACCGCTTCATCCTGGCGCGCCTGGAAAGCGAAGGCCTGGCTCCCGCGCCGCCGGCGGACCCGCGGACCTGGCTGCGCCGGGTCACCTACGACCTGACCGGCTTGCCGCCCAGCGAAGCCGAGCTCCGCGCGTTCCTGGATGATGCGTCCCCCACAGCGCGGGCGCGTGTCGTCGACCGGCTGCTGGCCTCGCCGCGTTATGGGGAACGCTGGGGCCGCCATTGGCTGGACGTCGCCCGCTATGCCGATTCAACCGGCGCGGACGAAGACCATCGTTATCCCTACGCCTGGCGTTACCGGGACTACGTCATCGATGCGTTCAATCGCGACCTGCCTTTCGACCAGTTCATCCGCGAGCAGGTGGCCGGCGACCTGCTGCCCTCGTCCGAACCGGACGGGGTGAACCGCCGCGGGCTGATCGCCACCGGATTCCTGGCCCTGGGACCCAAGCTGATCGCCGAGCAGGACAAGGTGAAAATGTTCTACGACATCGTCGACGAGCAGATCGATGTCGTCGGGCGCGCCTTCCTCGGCCTGACCCTCGCTTGCGCCCGCTGCCACGACCACAAGTTCGACCCCATCTCCACCCGCGATTACTACGCGCTGGCGTCCATTTTCGCCAGCACGCGGCAACTGGCCAAACTGGAAGGCACGGTGTCGCAACTGCTGTTTGTGCCACTGGCCGGTCCGGCAGAGACGGCCCGCTGGGAGGCGCACAAGGGGAGGGTGGAAGCCAAGCGAAAAGAGATTGACGAACTGCTGGCCGAAGAAGGCGCGCGTTACCGCGACCGGTTGGCCCCGGGGATCGCCGCGTATATGCTGGCGGCGCGGGCCGTGTACCTGGACGGCGGCGAGCCGGCGCGAGTCGCCGCGAACCGCGGGTTGGACGCCGCGCTGCTGGCGCGCTGGGTGGACTACCTGAAGCCCACCAAGGAACGCCGCGCGCACCTCGAGGAGTGGCACCAGGCGCCGGAGCCCGAAACGACGGCGCGGGTCTACCAGGAGCGGTTCCTGGCGACCGTCCGCGAGCGGAACGAGGCTCGTGCCCGGTGGAAGCGCGCGGTCGAGGAGGCTCAGGCGGAGGGACGGACCCCGCCCGAACCTCCCCGCTTTCTGGCGGGGGAGAACCGCTTTTACTCCGAAGTCGTGGCTGGCAAGGGGCCACTGGCGCTGCCGGAAAAGGACCGCGAGGCGCATCTCGGCGAGGCCGCCCGCGCCCGTCTCCACGCTCTGCAAGCGGAGCTGAAGGCGATCCTGGCGGCCGCTCCTCCGGATCCTCCCCTGGCGTGCGCGGTCGTGGAAGGCGAACCCGTCACCCAGCATGTATTCGTGCGGGGCAACCCGGCAGCGAAAGGCGAGTTCGTCCCCAAGCGATTTCCGGTGGCGCTGGCGGGCGAAACGCAGACGCCGATCGCCGCCGGCTCCGGACGCCGCGAGCTGGCCGCGTGGCTCTCCAGCCCCGCGAACCCGCTGGCGCCGCGCGTCATCGTCAACCGCTTGTGGCAGTGGCATTTCGGCGAGGGCCTGGTGCGAACACCCAGCAACTTCGGCCGCCTGGGCGAGAAGCCCACGCATCCGGAGCTGCTCGATTACCTGACCGCGCGTTTCGTGAAGGAAGGCTGGTCCATCAAGAACATGCACCGGCTCCTCCTGCTCTCGAACACGTATGGGATGAGTTCGCGGGCCAGCCACGCCGCCCTGGCCAAAGATCCCGAAAACCGGCTTTGGTCGCGCTTCCTCCGGCGTCGCCTGGCCGTAGAGGAGATCCGCGATTCCCTGCTGGCCGCCGACGGGAGCCTGGATCTGACGATGGGAGGTTCGCTCCAAAGCGGCGAGGGCACCGACCAGGAGTTTGCCGAAGCGAGGAAGAGCTTGAATCCTGACGAGGTCAACCGGCGGCTGGTGTACCTGCCGCTGCGGCGCTCGAACCTGCCGAGCCTGCTCAACCTGTTCGACTTTGGCGACGCAACCACCAGCTCCGAAGGGCGAACGCAGACCAATGTCGCGCCGCAGGCGCTGTTCATGATGAACAGCCCGTTTGTGGCCGCGCGCGCGAGCAGTCTCGCCGCTCAACTGCTGGCGGACGCGGCAACGCCCGACGCGGCGCGCGTCGCGCAGGCGTACTACCGCGTGTTGAGCCGTCCGCCCGAACCGGAGGAAACCGATCAGGCGGTGGCCTACCTGCGCAGGTTCCCCGGCGGAGACCGCACGGCCGCCTGGGCCAGTTTCTGCCGCGCGCTGATGGCCTCGAACGAGTTTCTTTACCTTTTTTAGGAGCGACGGATGAACCTGGTCACGCCTGAAGTTCCCCGCGTTTCCCGCCGCCACCTGTTGCGCCGCACGGCTGGCGGGTTCGGCCTGCTGGGCCTGCGAACCCTACTGGCGGACGCCGCGCCAGCCCCCGGGAACACCCACCCTCTGGCGCCGAAACCTCCGCACTTTGAGCCGCGGGCCAGGCGGGTGATCTTTCTATTCATGCACGGCGGCCCGTCTCATCTGGACACCTTCGACCCCAAGCCGCGCCTGACGCGGGACCATGGAAAGCCGCTGCCTTTCCAACGTCCGCTAACCTTTGCCGAGGGGAGCACCGGGGGCTTGTTCAAATCGCCCTGGGAGTTTCGCCGCTACGGGGAAAGCGGGCTGCCGGTGAGCGACCTGTTTCCACACGTGGCCCGGCACGCCGACGATTTGTGCATTTTGCGGTCGATGGTCGGCGACAGCGTCGCGCATGGCGGCGCGGTGCTGCAACTCCATACCGGTTCGAACACCTTCACCCGTCCTAGTATGGGCTCCTGGGTGGTGTACGGCCTGGGAACGGAAAACCAGAATCTGCCAGCCTTCATCACCATCAAGCCCGGCCTGTCCCACGGGGGGGCGAAGAACTGGAGTTCGGGCTTCCTGCCAGCCGCGTATCAGGGTACGGCGGTCGGGCACGGCGGAGTGAAAATCGAGGACCTCAAAGATCCCATCGAGTTCCTGCGCAACGCGGGGTTGACTCCCGACCAGCAGCGGTATGAGTTGGACATGATCCAGAAGATGAACCGCCGCTCGGCGGACCGTTGGGATCACGATCCCGAACTTGAAGCGCGGATCCAGGCGTTCGAACTGGCGTTCCGGATGCAGACCGAAGCCCCGGAAGCTTTCGACCTTACTGGCGAGAGTCCGACGACGCTTAAGTTATATGGCCTGGACGAGCCCGAAACGCGCGAGTTCGGGTGGCAGTGCCTGATGGCGCGGCGTCTGGCCGAGCGGAACGTCCGGTTCATTCAGGTGAACCACGAGTACGGTCCTGGCAATGAGGTCGGCTGGGACGCCCATTCGGAATTGATTCGCTTGCACACCCGCACGGCGCTGATGGTGGACAAGCCGATCGCCGGCTTGCTTACCGATCTGAAGGCGCGCGGTCTGTTGCGGGACACGCTGGTGGCATGGGGCGGCGAATTCGGCCGCACACCCATTTCCCAGGCCGGCGATGGCCGCGACCACAACCCATATGGCTATTCGATGTGGATGGCCGGGGGAGGAGTGAAGGGCGGCTTCGCGTACGGCGCGACGGATGAGTTCGGCTACTACGCGGTGGAGGACCGGATGCATATCCACGACCTCCACGCCACCATCCTGCACCTGTTGGGGCTGAATCACGAACGGTTGACCTATTTCCACGGCGGCCGGAATCATCGCCTGACGGATGTGGCAGGCACGGTTGCGTTCCAGATTCTGGCCTGAACCGCAGCCGGCCAGGCAAGTGGGGGCGTGTTCGCGCGGCCAGTGCGCGCACCTACAAAATCGGCGGCCGACCCAGAACGGGCCGGCCGCCGAAAGGTTCGCTCGTACTTGGAGAATGCCTATTTGCGGTTGCTCGCCCGCCGCCGTCCGTAAGCCCCTAAGCCGAGCAGCGCACCGCCCATCAGCAAAGCCGTCATCGGCTCCGGAATCGGGTTGTTCGCTTCGATGAAATCAAGCTGGAGGTCGAACGACGCGGGACCTGTCATCGACAAAAGGACCGCGGTGATGTTGGTAAAGTTCGCGCCCGACCCGGTGGGGGTGAAGGACGCGAACGGCAGGAAGACCCCAGTAAAGGGCACCAAAGTTCCCAAACCGGGGGTGTTGAAGTTCGCGGTGGAATAATTGGAGGCATCCGTAAACAACTGAAGAGTGACTGACACCACCAAGTCGGAGCGGGTGGCAAGGGCGATTCCCGTGTTCGTCCCGCCGCCGGTCAGGTCCACCGAGTAATTCGTGAAATCAAGGGTGGCACCCGCATCTCCATCCCACCAGACCAGCAACGAGCTGACCACGGATGCCCCGTTGCTATAGCTCAAAATACTCGGATCTGAGAAGTTCGCGTCGACACTCGCAATGCCGGAACCGACCGTACGCGTCAATTCCACCGAGCGGAAGCCGCCGATTGAATTGACGCCGGTGGCGACGCTATTGAACCCCGGTAACGGATTGCTGCCCCCGGGCCCGACTTGTAAGAACTGCGAGGTGTTGAAATTATCAATCAAAATTGGCGCAGCGGACAACACCACGCCTCCCGCCAGGGTCATTCCAAGAACGCGAAGCAGTCGAAAGCTCACGAAATCCTCCGAGGAAATGTGAATTGCACGGCGGGAACTCCTCCCCCTAACCCGCCTGATGAGGGTATCACAAGTGGTTCTCTCTTGTCCACTGAACAACGGCCCTAGTCAGGCGCGCCAGGCTTTGGTACTCCTAGTACCGTTGCGCGTTACAGGCCAGCACTGCCTCTTCTTTCCAAGGCCGAGCTGACTCTGCGGCCTCCCGCGAGGTCCGGCGAGCCGCCAGGACCGTGACATCGTCCTCAAAACCCCGCGGTCCGCACCATTGGCGAAGCGCTTCCATCAGCCGGGAAATCAGCTCCGCACCTCCCCCGGGTGGGGAGTCCCGGAAAACCGCGGCCAGCCGGTCCGGCCCGAATTCTTCTTCCGTCTCCGCGTGGGTGGCCTCGGAAACGCCATCCGAGTACAAAACCAGGAGATCACCTTCGTGGAGCAGCAGGCGGTTCTCCTCGTAAAGGAACCGGGGAAAAGGTCCCAGCATGACGCCGCCCTGGCTGAGCCACTCCTGCCCGCCGTCGCGCCGGATCACCAGTGCGGCGTTGTGCCCGGCGTTGACGTACCGCAACTCTCCGGTCTCCGGATCGAGCAGCGCGGCAAAGAGAGTGATGAAGCGGTTGGACGGGCATCGGGTCGCGACCAGTTGGTTCAGCCGCGTCACCATGCGGGACAGCGGCTCGGGATTCTCCCCCAGAACCCGCAGATACGCCTGAAGACCGGACATCATGAGTGCGGCAGACATCCCCTTGCCCGCGACATCGCCCACCACCAGCAGCAGCTTGCCGAACGCGCCCTGGATGAAATCGAAGTAGTCGCCGCCGACGGTACGGCAGGGAACGTTGACCGCCGCCAAGTCCCATCCGGGCACCTCGGGCGGCGCGGCGGGCAGCAGGGCGGTGTGAATCTCGGCGGCCTGGGCCAGTTCCCGCGCCATCACCCGCTCCTGCTGCTCCACTTCCACCAGCCGGGCGTGCTCGATGCGAATCGCCGCCACGTTCGCCATCACGGTCAGCAGGTTCAGGTCAGCGCGGGTGAACGGGTTGAGCGCGTCGGTCGCATCCACGTAAATCAGGCCGATCACGTTCTCCTGCGTTTGCAGCGGAGCGGCCATCACGCTGCGCACCGCCTGCGCGACGATGCTTTGCCGCTGCGCCAGTTCGAGGTCCAGCGAAATGTCGCTGACCAGGATCGATTCGCGTTTGTTGATGACGCGGTCGCGCACCGTGGTGCTGATCCGGAAATTGTCGCCCGCCGCGGCGCGAGGCACCAGGTTCGCCCCCTCCAGGGTCAGCAGGACCCCGCGCGACGCCCCCACGCTTTCGATGGCGAGGTTCAGAATCAGCGGAAACAACTCGTCCAGCGGCCGGTGCCCGGCCAGTTCCTGGCCCACGCGGATCAGCGCGTCCACCGTCTTGGTCCCCGCCGGGGTGGCTTTTTCCTGCCGGAGCACCGCCTCGAGATTCGCCGAGACGACCGTCGCGCTCTCTTCCGGCGCCGAATGGGTCTTTTCGACAAACAGGACAGTCCGCTGGAGCGGGTCCGGCAGGGGGGCACGGAACTCGATCAGCAGATGGCCTGCCGAAATCTGGTCGCCGGAGCGCAGCACGTGCGGGCCGGTCAGGCGCTCACCGTTCACCAGCGTGCCGTTCTTGCTGCCCAGGTCCCGGACGACAAAGTCCTCGCCGATGCGCTCGATGACCAGGTGTTGCCGGGACAGCCCGGCGTCGTCGGGATAGCACAGCTCGTTACCCGCGGCCCGGCCCAACGTGAACGGCCGTTCCGGCAGCGGCAGGCCGCGCGGCGGCTGGCCGGGAGCCATCACCAGCAACTCGGCGTTTTCCTGAGGCGCGAAGGCCGGGGAACCGGGCATCGTCATGGGCGCGTGCGTTTAGTGTACTGCACGGGTAGTGTACTGCACGGGCGCCCCGGCAGCTCCGCCCGGCCGCCCGGTCAGGCGTGGGCGCGGCCGGCCTCGGTGAAGAATTGCCGCAGGCGGCGCGCCGCAAAGATCTCGTCGCCGTCCTTCATGCAGCGCGTTTGCAGGACGCCCCCTTCGTCGTCGTCGTAGTAGGTGATGCGCGGATTCCCGGCCATCAGTTGCGCCGCGGCCTGTTTGCCCGTCAAAGGGATCACGTTCCGGTCCCAGCCGATGCGCACTTCGCCGAAACCGTAGGCGTTGATCCGGTAGACCGCTTCAAAGCCTGGGATTGCCTGCAACTGATCGGCGAGGTAGCGCGCCTTCTTGTTCCACATTTCGATGACGGCGTCGTGATCCAGGTGGATGTACCGGTCGATCGCGACGATCAAGCCGATGATCTCTTCCTTGCCCACCTTCATGCCGCGTCCGATGTTGGCGTTGGGCGAAGCATGAATCCGGGCGGCGTCGATCAGGACCTTGCGTCCGGCGAGAATGCCGGTGGACTGCGGGCCGAGGATGCCCTTGCCGCCGCTGATGACCACCAGATCGGGCCCCAACGCGGTGAACCGCGTCAGGTTGTCGGCCGGCGGCAATTCACTGGCCGCGTCAATGAGCACCGGCACACCGGTCTTTCGCCCGATTTCGACGTATTCTTGCAGCGTCAGCACTTCCGGGCGCGGCCGGTGCGCCGTACTCGCCAGCGCGGCCAGCATTGCGGTGCGCGGCCCGATGGCGTTCAGAAACTGCTCCTTCGTCTCCACCTCGATGAGCGTGGCGCCCGCAGCCCGGTAAGCCCGGTCGTAGACCACCCGGTGCGCTTTCTGAACGAGGCACTCGCGCTTTTCCCAGGTGGGGTGCGGCAAGGCGTCGATCTTGGCCGGGTCCGAACCGGTCAAACAGGCCGCCGCCCCAAGCAGCATCGCGGAGAACGATCCCGCGCTCACCATCGCCGCTTCTGTTTTCATCACCTCGGCGATCTTGCGGCCGGCCGCGTCGTTCAGTTCCTTCATATCGACGAACACGTCGTTGGCTTCCGCCATCGCCCGCAGGACTTCTTCCGGCATCAGCGACCCGCCGAACGCGGTGGTATGGCCGCGGCAGGTCAACAATGGCCGCACTCCCAGCAGGCGGGTGTAGATGCTCTGTTCATACATCGTCCGGCGGGCCTGCGCCACGCGTGTCCCGCCCATCAAGCTGGCCGCCACGCCCGCTCCGAATAACTCCCGGCGCGTCCAGCGCGCCGCCGCGTTCCGCAACCATTGGCCTGGCTTGACTCGCATCGGAGGTTCTCCTCTGGTCCAGGAATTACCGCCACTCTATGCGTGGTGGCGCCGCCTTGTCAACTGCCAGATCGCTCGCCGGCGGCGGCCGGCGGGCGCGAGCCCGCCTATGGAGCGAGGCGTCCCGCCTGCTGGGCAAATAATGCCGCCCGGCGGCGGTCTGTAACCGAAACGCACCTGTATTTTTATCCGGTCTTCATCTTGACTTGATACTCTTCTCAAGCATCCCCGAAAAAACTTGACAGTGACGTCTCTATGAACCGAACCATTGCACGCTCTCTATCCCACGCTCTGGGTCTGCTGTGTGCGGCCCATTTGGCAGGGTCCCTGCTGGAAGCGCAGGTAAGACTCTCGATCGCTTTGCCGGAAAGAACCAGATTGTTGGAGGACCAGCAGGTCGATCTGGTTATTGAGATCCGCAACGTTTCCGCCGTCACCAATCTCCAGGTCACTTCCAACGGCGCGGATATCACCTCGCGATTCGCCGCGCCGGAGGTGAAGGATCTGGACTGCGATGCCGACAATGATGTGGTGTACCGCGCGAACTTGCAGCGGTTCGCGGCGGGCGCCGTCAAAATCGAGGCCTCCGCTGTGGCCGGCGGCTCCACGGTGCGTGACCAGCGGACCATTCAGGTGATGCCTCTTTCTTTGCCTGCCAAACGCCGAAATATCATCCTGTTCATCGGCGATGCGATGGGGACCGCCTACCGCGACGCCGCCCGGCTGGTGGCGCGTAGCGTCGCCAGCGCCGACGGGCGGCCCGGCTTGCGGGAAGGATTTTTTGACAATCTGCTCGAAATGGACAAAATGCCCATCGCCGGCCTGGTGATGACTCACAGCTTGGACCGCGTAACCCCCGATTCGGCCAACACCGCTTCGGCGTGGGCCACGGGGAACAAGGCCCATACGAATGGTTTGGGAGTTTTCCCGGATGGCACGGACTGCGTCTGGCGGACGGGCGGAGCCAACGCCTCCACCCTGCCCAGCATGCTGGATAACCCCCGCGTCGAAACGCTCTGGGAATACCTCAAGCGGCGTTTTAACTACCGGACAGGAATCGTGAGCACGGCGGACATTGCCGACGCCACGCCCGCAGGTCACGCTGCGCACAGCGCCTTCCGCCAGACGCGCTTTGAAGTGATCCGGCAGTATTTTGAGAACCCGATGCTCAGCGGCCGTCCCGCGTTTGACGTCATTCTGGGAGGCGGCTGGGACCAGTTCATGCCGAATGTGCGGCGCGATGGCCGCGACATGGTGCAAGAATTCCGCAAAGCCGGCTTCCACTTTGTCAGCAGCGCTTCAGAACTGCGCCGCGCCACTCCGCTCCAGGGGAGGCTGTTGGGTCTGTTTCGCGCTTCGGACAATCCTCGCGGCGCGGCCGACGGCATCCGCGCGGCGGTCGATCCAAACATGAACGTGGCCTACGACAAGCTCCGGTTGCGGCGCCCTGGCAGCGAGCCCCAGGGGAATTTGGGGGCCTTTACCGATCAGCCTTTTCTCGACCTGATGACGGAAAAAGCGATCGAAGTGCTCGCCGGTTGGGGCGGGTCGCAGCCCTTTATTCTGATGGTGGAGGCGGCCTCGATCGACAAACAGTCCCACCCCAACCACGCCGCGGGGACGATTTGGGACACGATCGAACTGGACCAGGCGATTGGCGTCGCCCGCCGTTATCAGGCGCGCCAGGGCAACACGCTGGTGTTGGCGGCGGCGGATCACGATCAGTCGATGGTCATCAACGGTGTGGCGGTGGTTCCCGACCAGGAGTATTTTGACCGGAGCGTCGCGCACCAAGTGCAGACGACACCCGGGGTCGGCGCGCAGACGTCGCGGGTCTTCCGGGATGTGCACACCAATCTTCGCGCCATCTACGGGTTCCTCGACAACGACCCCAACGGTACGGGCCCCGGTGGCCCTCCCGCCCACACACGTGCTCCCCTGGTGGTCGCCCTCGGCTACGGCGGTCTGGGCGTTTACGATTTCCCTAACTATGTAGACCGCGATGGTGACGGCTATCCGGAGAACGAAACCTCCGCCCAGGGTGGCAACATCCGCCTGAGCGTGGGTTTCCGCACTGGCAGCCACACCGGCAGTTCGGTCCCGATCACCGCCGAGGGTCCTGGCGCGTTCCTCTTCAGCGGGATCATGGACCAGACCGACATGTTCTTCAAGATGGCGGTCGCGCTCCGCGGCGACACCGAGGAAGGCGACAAACTGGTCCCCCTTCTGAAGTCCGCGCAGTATCCGCAGACCATCGGCAAGTAAGCGCGATGCGAACCCCTCTCTTTCTTTGCTTCGCGATTGCGTCATTCGGACTCCCCGGCTCGGTTGCGGCCGGGGAGTCCATCTCCCTCCCGCCTGGCGAGTGGTTGGCATCCCGTGTCCCTTTGGGGGCAAGCGAGCAAGAGGTCGCCGCGCTGTTCGGGCGATCGGCGCCGCATCGCAACCGGAACGGGGAGTTGGTGGTGATGACCTTCACCGAATCCCCGCCAGGGGTGAACTGGCCAGCCCACGATCACGGTCATGACGGGCACGCGCACCCCGAGTCTTGCGATTCCACGCCGCCTTGGTCGTTCCAGTTTCGCAATGGAGGTCTCATATCCGCCCTGCTGTCGTTGCCGGAGACCCAGGCCGCCGCGTCGGTCTTGCCGGGACGGAAGCCGCTCACGCTCCAGCCGGCTGGGGAGCCCATTCCCTTTGCCGTCTGGCGGCTCGAGGGAAGGCGTCTGCTCATCGCGCCCGGCTTGGAAGGTCCGGGTGAGCAGGTTCGTCAGTTGCTGATGCTCGATGAAGAGATGCTCCGGATTCTCTATCCCAAACTCGCGGCTTCCCTTCGCTAGCCGCGCGGCGTCGGTCTCCGCGCGCCGCTGCCCAGGCGCGGAAATGAACTCCCCCAGCGGAGTTTTCTACGCCCGCGCTTCCCTGAATGCATGGGGACCGCACGGGTCGGGATCGGTCTCGACGTGTGCACTCCGCGTCGGTCCGCCGCGGCGCGGCGTTGCGCAAACGCCTGCCGGCCTGTCACGATAGCGGCGAGAGGCCCTCCATGAAACGAATCTTTATTGCCGCCTACCATCAATCCCGCTTCGGCAAGCTGTGGGAGTTGACCGTGCCGGAAATCCTGCGCCGGGCGGTGGACGGCTGTTGCCGGGAGATCGGCGTCCCGGCCGAAGCGTTGGACTGCGCCAGCGTTGGGGCGGCCTGTAATTTTACCCTGAACGAACAGGGCCTGCTGGCGGGCCTGCTGGCGGAAACGCCCGGTCTGGCCGGCAAGCCGATGGAGGCGGTGGAGAACGCCTGCGCCTCCGGCGGCCAGGCGGTGCTCAGCATCGCTCACCGGATGCTCGCCGGACTCGCCGACACCGGTATCGCGGTGGGCTTCGAAAAGATGCGCGACGCCGAAGGCAAGATGGACGGCAAGCTGATCGGCCGGGTCCTGGGGTATTTCTCGCACCCGGACGAACGCGCAGGCAAGGTGTTTGTGTTCCCCCACCTGTTTGCCGAGGTCATGCAGGCATATCTGGCCGAATACGGCGTCACCGAACGCGATCTGGCGCACATCGCCGTGCAGGAGTACGCCAACGCCAGGTACAACCCCTGCGCGCAAATGCAAACAGTGCAAATCACCGTCGACGATGCGCTGCGGATCGAGGGCATCAACCGGTACGTGGTCGAGGGATTGCCCCTGAAAACGTACGACTGTTCGCAAATCACCGATGGCTACGCGGCCTTGATCCTGGCCACCGAAGAAGGACTTCAGCGGCTGGGCGTCGCCAGACAGGACTGTGTGGAACTGGCCGGGTTTGGCCAGGCGGTCGACCCGCTGCGCAAGCAGGGCCGCGACGTCCTGCGTCCCGCCGGCGCCTGCCGCGCCATGCGCACCGCCTACGACCGCGCCGGAATTACCCCGGCCGACGTAAATGTTGCCGAAATCCACGATTGTTTTACCGTGATGGGCGCCATCGGCACGGAAGTCATCGGCAAAGCCGAACCGGGCTACGGCGCACGCTACTGGGTGGAGGGCAAGGCCGCTCCTAAAGGCGAGTGCGGCATCAACACTTCCGGCGGATTGGTGGCCAAGGGACACCCGATCGGCGCGACCGGCGTCGCCATGATCGGCTGGGCGGCGCAACAGTTGCTGGGGAAAGTTCCGGCCGAGTTGCAGGTTCCAAATGCGCGCGCCGCGGCCACGTTCAACATCGGCGGCCCGGTGTGCGCCAGCGTCTGCACCGTGTTGAAGCCTGCGGCGTAGGCCGTGATATACTCAGGAAAGTTCGGGGCGTGGCTCAGCCTGGCTAGAGCGCCTGGTTCGGGACCAGGAGGTCGGTGGTTCGAATCCACTCGCCCCGACCATTCATCCCACAAGTTTTCCTCACGATCCGCCGATGTGGGGTGGTCCGCCCGCGATCGGCGTTTTCCTTTACCAGATCGGTGCACACCCTGGGGTGGCGAACGGCGCGTGTGGTCTTGATGTGGCGCGCAAAGCCCTCCGCGAATGCGTGCGCCGGCGAAAGGCAGCCATGCGTGAGATTCACCATTTCGCCAAGATTTGCCGCGTGGCGCGGGTCAATAAACTGGACGAAAAAGGCCGAGTCCAAAGCTGCTCGAATGGCCCAGACGGATCGGTCCTCCCACTGGCTCTGAAAACCGAAGGCGAAGGCGGTAACCACGGCGGTCACCAAGGAAGGTCCTGTCGCTTCTGTGTCGTCGTGGCAGATGCACAGCGACCCATTCCGGCTGCCCCAACTGTTCCACAGCGACTTGTGCCGCCTCACCGAACCCTCGCAGCGATAGCTCACGCCGGATCTGGTGCTCGATGGACTCCCGGAGGCGGGGCTTGCCACCCCTCAAGTGGTGGCGCGGAGGCACGTAAGGGGTCACCGATTCCCAAACGGCTGCTGCAGCGCCGTCGAATCCTGGAGGCAAAGGCACTGCCCGATCTAAGGGTACGAGGCGTACTTTCCATACATCCGCCCGATTGCCGTCTGCGGCCCACGAGAATTGCCGGCCTGCCGCCTTCAGCAGGGCTTCCTGTTCGTTTTGATCAAACGGGCGACCGTACCGCCAAACCATGAGCCGTACCGGTTCACCATCCTCGCACCAAACCAAGTACTCCGAATGTCGGTGACCTTTCAATGGATTACCCTGAGCGTCCTTACCGGCCAACTCAGCAACGGCTTCACGGACTTTAAGTGGCGCCTTGCTCCAGGTGATCTGAGGGTCGCCGGTAAGCTTGCGAAGCCTCTCTTTCAGAGCGGCGCCACGGAACCTTGCCGTCAGCCGGACGATGGCTCGGCCTTCCGGCGGCACGTTCCAGCCGATGGCGAACTGGATGAGGTTTGTTTCACGGTAGGATTTCCGTGAAGTTCCAACTTCTCTCACCGTCGGACTCGCGGGCCGGACAGCGTACAGGAGGCGCGCCCCTGGAGGGACAGAGCGTTTGACGGCCGCCGGATCATCGGTTACCCGTTCGATGTCCTGGCGCGTGGCGGTGGATTCCGGAACAAGCACAGGCACTGTTCCAGAGATCCGCTGCTCCATCAAGGGGCAATTGGGTTTCGGCGCCTCAGCAGGGTCCTTCTGAATCGCGATGCGCGTGAATGCTTCGGCGCGGCCAAAGTAGGTCATTCGGTTGAGACATTCTTTGAGCGCGCCGACGAGTTCCTCCGTCCACAAGTGACTCTCTAGAAACCACCAGACAGCGCCGTTGCCGCCCACGGGCAGGCAAAAGTAGTTGTCCTGCGCGAGGCTTGTGCTGTACGACCGAACGGCGGCTTTCTTCCTCTCCTTGGGGTTCCATCCGAACTCTACCGGGAAATACTGGCGCACCGGAGTCCCGCGCTGTGTGTGTACCGGAACATGAAACGCGTAGGAACTCGTACACAGCGCCTTAATCAAGGGATCGAGCCTTCCATCTGCCCCCTGAGGGTCTTCGCGCCACCATTGGCGCCAGCGAGCCACCACTCCGCGAACCAGACGCCACGGGCTCGGCGGCCACTCGCCGTAAGGATCGTCGAACGGGTTGACGCGCCACCGAGTGGCGTGAAAGCGCCCGAGCGGAAAGGTCTGCTTGAGCACGATCCGCATGGTTCACTCGCCTTCTTCTGCGTCATTAGCGCCGTTTATATCGCCTTCCGCGTCTGTCTCCTTATCCTTCTTCGCTTCCTCCTCGCCGGCCCGGTACAATTCTTCCCTCGGCCAGAAGATATCGGTTACCCGCGGATCCTCGAAGCCCGCCTGGGTGATCGCGCTCTTGATGTCGACGTCAAGCGTGACTTTCTGACCTGCGTCGTCGGCGAGCCTGACGCACTTGAGATGGCAACCCGAGCGGAAACGGAAAGGCGTCTGGCATAACCGCTGGATTTTCCAGAGCGCCAGCGCAATCAGGAACTCTTGCTGCCCGCCACCAAGGCCAAGGTCGCAGTCGCCATTCTTTCGGCCAAACGAGCGCACCAGCGCCGTATCCAGAATGAACGTGGCGCGAATCTCGCGCGCCGTCGTATCGTCGACGGCAAAGATCGGCTGTCCTGAGGTGGTCTTGCCAAGCCGGTCGAACTTGACTCCCGACCGGTCCACGCGCGAGGCTCCGAAGGCTTCCAGGTGAGCGGTCAAAACGCGCGGGATCTTGATCTGCCATTGAGGAAACAGAACACCGTGAACCAGAGCGTTGGGGTCGTAGCGGAAGATCGTTTTGAACACGTTCCACCACTTGTCCGCCGGAGGGTGCGCCCGTGAGCTGTCGGGTAAGACGATTCCGAACTCGTCGATCAGCTTTTCTTCAAATTTCCCCGTGGCATTGGCATTGGCCTTGCTCTTGCCCTTCTTGCCCTTGGTAGAGTCTGGGGCTCCAGCCGGAAGGCCCTCTCCGTCCAAAGGCTTTCCCGCCAAGAAATACGTCGATGCGATGCGGTGCCCTTCGGTCAAGCTGGTCGCGACCACTTCCCGCTTTTCGGGAAGGAGCTTGCCATCGTCCCCGTCGCCCGTGACGCAGCGCAAGTAGGGCATGCCTTGGAGATCCTCAACGAGTTCGTAGTCGTGTGCTCCCCGCATGCAGAGCGCCTCCAAGTGATTCGCCATGCTGGCGGCGCTATCTACGATACACACATTTTCAACGCCGTCGCTGCGGGGCGCCTTGTACACGACGTGCCCCACTTCCGGGAAACCGGCCGGCTGAAAGCGGTCGATACCGCCAATCGGTTCAAAGAAGGCGAACAGCACGAGCGGTCCTTGTTTCTCCAAAACGCCGCTTGGGGTAAGGTGTTCAGGCATAGGCGATCTTTCCTTTTTCTTTCTGTGGCCGAAGCCAGCGGTGAATCAGCAATCCTCGCTCGCGCACCGGAATCTTAAACAGAAACGACGCCAACAACCGCTCCGGATCTTCGACAAACCAGGGTGCTGCGGTTCTGACCAGAAATGTCCGTGCCATCGCATAACGGCTGATGGCAAATGTCACCGCGACATCAGCCTGTCCAGTCCGAAGGAGAGCGATCAGCCGACGCGCGGCCACGGGAGTGCGCGCCCCGCTCTCCGGGTCCAGGACGTTGTCGTCCGAACCTGGCGGACGCACCGGTTGCAGGTCGAACAAGGGCTGGAAGAGTCCGAACATCGCTAGGGTCCCGCCGATCGGAACGATGCCACGATCCGGGCCTCTTCCTGTTGGGGCGACGGACTGGGGCAGCCAGCGCCAATCGAAGAGTGCGAGGCGCGAAAGCCAGCGCTCCAGAAACACCTCATCCACCTGACCAGCGAGCCACGCATCCACATACTGACAAGATGCCGGCAAGAGAAGTCGGGCAGGCGGCTCCTGGCGCGAGCTATCCTTCGTCGCCTCTTCCCAATCCAGCGCCCATTGCGTAAGTACATTCGCTAGCACACGCGGGAGCTCTCCTGCTCCCCACACCCAGCGCAATGGGGCTTGCTTCGGATGGACATACCGGCCATATTTCCACGCGACGCCAAAACGATACAGCGCGAATGGCCGGGAGGCGGGAAAGCCGGAAACGGCGGCCAGCGCGAGCCGCGCTTCCAGGGGGGGCGGGCTTTCCGAGCCGAACAGCGCCGGAAGCCATGCAACCGGCAAGGGCTCCCACGAAACCTGCCTCGCGCGATAGCCTTGATTGCGATCCACTTTGTCCAGAGCAGATACCACGGCGTCCAGCAAGCCGCGTGCTGCTTCCGGATCCGACGGGGAGGCAGCCAATTGGATCACGGCGCGCTCGATTGGCCCCCGGAGCCCGGCGAACCTCCAGCGCTGCCCCTTCTTCTCATCGCGTGGCAAGCGGTCAATGAGGCCCAGGATGCGTTCCAGGGTGTTTGCCAGGGGTGGCGCTGCTTCGGCCGGGTGATTCTGGACCTCGGTTGTGGGCAGGACGAGGTGGCCCTCAAAGCGAGGTTCAAAAGTGTTCGCGCTGGTCGTGCGACCCAACGAATAACGCAGGAAGCCAATGATCCCTGCATCTACACCACGCTTTACGATTGCGGTCGCGAAGGCAGCCGGGGTGACCGCGCCGCGCCCACGAACTTCCGCCCGACCGCGGGCAAACAGAGCGCGGACCTCTGGCAGGGTCATGGGCCGGTCCCAAACTGGCGCCCAGACTTCGGCGTTGTCGCGCCCCGCGTCTCCGGCGGTGCTCGGCGCGGCTGCTTGCGTGACGAAAGGGAAGGCTCCGACGGCGCGCGCCCGCGTCCCCAGCCGCCTCGATGCGGCGCCCGCAAAAAACGGAAGCCCCTCGCATGCCAACGCCATGGCCCAAGGGGAAACCAGCCCCTCGCGATACGGTTGCTGGCCGCTGTTATAGAGCTTGTTGGCATCACTGAACCACGATGCAGCGTTGAGTTTTTCAAGCAGCCAGGACACGGTCTCGCCCATCAAGAGCGACCGAAGCTCTTGGCGTGCCCGCCCAGAAGATTTGTCTGCGTCTTCCTTTACTTCATCCACCAGTGCCTTGACGGCCTTCTTCCATCCGTCCGAAAAGGCTCGCTTGCCTGCATTGCCTCCACTTCCAAGCAGAGGATTGAAGTGCGCACGGTCGCGAGGGACGACGTGAGCTGCAAACAATTCGAGATGCTTCTCGCAGGCATGAGCTTGCCACTCGGCAAGGGGAGCGCCCGATTTGTATTTCGTACTTTCCTTTTGCTTTTCGACCCAGCCGCGCTTATACGGCGTCCACTGCTTCTTGGCGGCCACTTCGAAAAGCTGATTGAGCAAAGTGTCAAGGCTGCCAGGCCCGCCCACCACGTGCAGCACTCCGTCCCTCCAGGCGATCCGAACCTCCGGCCACTGCCCCGCGAGCAACCGAAGAAGTCCAAGCGACGCCAGGTAGTTGCCCAGGCCATCTGGCCGCAGACCTGGAAGCGGAATCGCAGGGAGCTTACGCGGGCTTGTGCTCACAGGCTTTCTCCTCGGGTTTGACGCTCTGCGACGGCTTGTCGCTGGCGCGCCAGTCGGCGACGCGCACCAGCGCCTCCAGGTAGGCGAGTACGAAAGGTCCAAGCCGCTTGGGCTCGCTGTCCGGAACCACGCCAGCGTGGCAACAATCATCGCGTCGCCACGGGCCAAGGAGATCGGAAACGAGACCCGTCCATCCAGCGCCAGTCAGGAGGAAGCCGTCACTTTCCCATCGACCTTCTGCGCCGTCTTTAGCGACGCTGAAATCCATGGGCCACGCCGATCCGTCCACGTTTATGGCGCCGGGATCACGGGGCACGCCAAAGACGTCATCTCCGGGCTCGGTGACGCTTCGAAGGACCGTCCGCACCTTGCCGTGGTGCGCCGCCGCAAGATACACGGCGAGCGCTGGGTACGAAGCTGCTCCGTTACGATAACTCCGCCACATGGCAAGTGCGGAGGCGGCTTCGTGCCGCAGCCCAGGACGGAAGGCAACATGACCGGCCCAGCGAACGCCAGAGAGCCCCCTCAGCCTTTCGAGGTCCTCCGTCGTGAGCTTTGTGCTCACTGCCCATCGAAGTCGGACCAAGTCTTCGCGTTTCTGCCTCCGTATCTCGGTGGGTAGTTTCAGGCAATCAGGTCGCAAGGCGCGGACAGCATCGTGAATCGCATCGCTCTTTGTAACCACGTCGATGGCAAGAACCCACGGACATTTGGCCCATGGGCCGTCCTTTAACTCGGCAGCGGCAGGCAATGCACTCTGCCACTGGGGATGGGTCTTGCCGATGTCATGCAGCGCGGCGGCCTCAACCACCGCGCTCCGGTACGGTTCGTCGAGCCGCAGCGCCTCGCAAATCTTCTCCGCACGGTGCTTGGCATCGTCCAGGTGACTGTGCAGCGGAACCCAAGCACTGGCTTCCGTGCGGGCGTCGTCCCGGAGCATGCGGCCCCGCCCCGCTCGCGGCGCACTGGCAAGCTGCTGCCTTGGATCGCCAGTCCAGCCCACGGTCGAGCCATACCCGCCGATCTCGCGATGCAACATCACGACCATGCCCGGCCGCAGTTCGCTGCGTTCGATTCGTTCCCACTGCTCGGCTTCGTCATTCCACGTCCAGGCGGCAGCCTTCTGGGACTTCAGAAACTCCCGCAAGCGAAAGACGGGTACCGGGCAACCCTCTTGGTCAAGATTCAAGTCCGGGCCGTCGAGATCCTCTCCCTTCGGTGGCGCGCTGTTCCTGCCACTCCAATCCCGCCAAAACACAGTGACATCCGCATCCGGATCCGCCGAGCGCACGAAAGCACTAATATCGGTGAAGCCCCCATGCACATCGCGTTCGGTGGCGAACAATCCGTGGATATCGAGCGCCCGCGGCATGGGCTCGATTTTGGGCTCCAGGGCTTCCTTAATGGCTTTGCCGTGGGTCTGCTCCAGCTCCTCAATGGCCTGAACGAAGGGTTTGCTGGAAAGTTGGATCAGTGCCTCGAGGAGCGCCTTCGCCGTGTCGATATCGGAGGCGTCATAGGGCCCGATCCTCTCCTTCTTCGTTTTCCCCTTGCCGCCAGAAAGAGGCGTTTCCCAGAACCAAGCCTTTGCATTGTCGTCGAGCCCATCCCGATTCAGGCGGCCTAGCCGCTGAATAATCGACGGCCAGGGCGCCAGTTCAGACCACAGATGGTGCGCGGAGATATCGAGTCCAGCCTCCACGACCTGAGTGCTGACGCAGATGAGGCCTGAGTCACCCGGGATCGGCCCGGAACGCTCCCTTCGCTTGTCTTCGATTTCGAGTAAGCGCATCTCGTTCGGGTCGCGGTCCTGGCGGCGAAAGCGTGAAGTCAGTAGAATCTTTGGAGGGGTTTCAGGCAACGCCCGAAAGATCTCGCGCGCCGTCTCGACGGTATTGCATATGACCAAGGAAAGTGCACCGGCTTGGTGTTTGCACTTGACCAGACCTGCAATTTGCTTCGGATCATTCGACGGCGCCCACTGGACCTGTCGGACCGCCTCTCGCCTGGCATCGAGTGCTCGATCTTTGAATTCTAAATTCGGATCGGGCGCACTGCTGCACTTCTCTGCTTTTCGATCCGTAGTTGACAAGAAGGATGTCGCCATCGTAGCGCTCATCCACGTGGTCAGACACGGCTTCAGCGACGCAAAGCGTTTCTTTCGCATCCAGTCCAGTTGGGCCGAGGTCCATAGACCGGGCCCCATCAACTGCACCTCGTCGATGATCCAGCGGCAATCCTGGTTGAGCAGGCCGAAGTGTATAGGCCATTCATAGCGGTTCATGGAGTAGCCGCGATTGAGCGCCCGAGAAAGAAGTTGGTCCTGCGTGCCCACCAGCACCCATGGCAGCTCGGGCTTGCCCGCCCATTCTTCGTCGATGGCGCCGCCCATCAGTTGGTAGACACTGACTTCTGGGTTCTGGGCCGTTCCGAGTTTGTCGAAGCATTTCCGGAGCCGCTCTACTGTTTGCCGGACAAGGCTGCGCATCGGCAAGCAGTAGACCAAATGAAGCGGCTCGGCTTGGTCCTTCTTGACAGTTTTCCGCCAGGCCCAAGCGAGCACGGCTCCCTCGGTCTTGCCGAATCCAGTGGGCACGGGCAAGATCTCGGGCAAACCGTTCAGCGCGACTTGCCGCTGCCACTCATACGGGTCGAAACCAGCGCCCTGCTTGAAAAAGGCAGCGAATTGTTCTGATTCGGTCATCCATCTGGGCCCGAATGGAAGATAGTCAATTCATTCTCCGAATTATACATGCCCGGATAGCTCCGCCGGCGAAATGTCGGAAGAATCGCGCTCCCGAGGCAAACGCTCCCTGTTTGTGCCAAAGGTCTGCTGGTCTGTTGTCCGCCGGATGGCGTGCACTCGGGAGTAGTCCGGCGCCCTCGGCAAGTCGTGGGCTTGGTGGTTCGCGCGCGCGGGGCGCTGGCGGTTCGCGAATC
>CALDSU010000012.1 GCA_937924525.1 uncultured Bryobacteraceae bacterium | reverse complement strand
CAAATCAAAGAGGACCTGAACCAGAAAGGATTGAAGTTGGGGAAAACTGGGAAACGTTTTCCAAGAGGAACCGGGTATATGCAAGTCCGGCTGAAACCGGCTGTGGCGGCGGGTTGGCAAGCTTGGGAGGCGTGACAGCGTGAGGTTGGGCGGGGTGTACTGGGCAGGTGGACGGACGGGATTTTTTCATTGCCGCGTACGACGTACGCGACCCGAAGCGATTGCGCCGCGCGCGGGAGGTCATGAAGGGCTGGTCGACGGGCGGGCAGAAGTCGGTGTTTGAGTGTTTTTTGACGCCGGCCGAGAGCGGAGAAATGGTGGCCGAGCTGAGAGCGGTGCTGGAGAGGGAGGATCGGTATCTGATGGTGCGGCTGGATCCCCGGCCGGCGGTGTTGACGTTGGGGATTGCGGTCGCTCCGGAGGATCCGCCGTTTTATTACGTAGGGTGAGGGCAAGATGGCGACCTTGTTTCTGGACCGGAAGGGGTTGCGGCTGGAGGAGGAGTGCGGGGCGCTGGTGTTGCGGGCGCCCGGCGAGGCGCCGCGCCGGGTTCCGCTGACGCTCGTGGAGCGGGTGGTGATCCACGCCCGGACAGTGTTGGATTCGGCGGTGCTGAGCCGGCTGGCCGCGCGAGGGGTGGTGTGCGTGGTGCTGAATCCGAGGCACGCGGAGCGGGCCGCGCTGGTCAGCGGGGGCGGCGGGCCTGACGCGGCGCGACGGCTGCGGCAATACCAGGCCGCGACCGATCGGGCGTGGCGCGAGAGGTGGGCGCGGCGGCTGCTGGACTGCAAACTGGCCGGTCAACGGCGGCTGCTGCTGGAGGCGGCGGAGGCGCGGGGCGCGCTGGCATATGAGCTGCACAAAGCCGCGGCGGCGTTGGAGCGGGCACGGGTGAAGCTCCGCGAGGGCCGGGGGGCCACGCCGGCCGAGTGGATGGGCACGGAAGGGGCGGCCGCGAACGCGTATTTTCAGGCGTACCAGCAACTGTTCGCTCCGGCGCTGGGATTTCAGGGACGCAACCGGAGGCCGCCGCGCGATCCGGTGAACGTGTGCCTGTCCCTCGGCTACACGCTGGCGCATGCCGAGGCGGTGCGGGTGATCGTGGCGGCGGGGCTGGATCCCTACATCGGGTTTTTTCACCAACCAGCGCACGGGCGGGAGTCCCTGGCGTGCGATCTGGTGGAACTGGAGCGGACGGCCACCGATGCGTGGGTTTGGGATTTGTTCCGGCAGCGGGGGTTGCGGGCCGAGCATTTTCACCGGCACGAAGGCGCATGCCGTTTGGGCAAAGCCGGACGGCGGCTGGTATACGAGGCTTGGGAGGAGAGGGCGGCCGGGCTGACGCGGCGGCTGCGGCGCCGCACGCGCTGGCTGGTGCGGACGCTGACGGGCGGGGCCGGGGAAGGAGCAGCAGCAGCAGATGAGATCGCTGTATCTTGACGGGGCCAGCACGCTGCGGGTGACGGCGGACGGCCCGTCGCTGGAGGTGGCGGCGGCGGGGCAGGCGGTGCGGAGGTTCCCGTTGCGCCGCGTGGGTCGGCTGTGCGTGACCGGTTCGGCGGTGGTCAGCGCGGAAGCGCTTACGGCGTGTCTGAACCAGGGGATCGCGATTGCGTTTTTCCGGCCGGATGGGGGGCTGGCAGGAATGGCCTGGCCGGCGGCGCCGCGGGCGGAGCGGACAGCGGAGCGCCTGGAGGCGTTGGTGCAGCGTCCCGACTGGCGGAGCCGGTACGAGGACTGGCGGCGCAGCGCCGAGCGGGCCGCGGTGTTAAGCGTCCTGCGGCAGTTGGGCTGCTGGGTAGCGGACCTGCGCGCGGGCCCCGTGGAGAGGGCGCTGTGGGAGGAGTTGCGGGCCCGGGGCGACGTCGGCGCCGCGGCCGGGCAGCAGCCGCGCCTGGGGGAAGATGCGCTCCGGCGGGCCAAACGATATCTGGACTCGCTGGCGGCGGTCCGCCTGGGCGCCTTCTGGCATGCTTCCGGATGCGACCTGGCCGGAATGGCGGCGCGGGCGCCGGGATTCCGCATCGGCGAGGATCTGATCCAGATCGCGGGTTGGCAGCACTTCGGGGATCTTGGCCGCGACCTCGAGGCGGCAGGCGCGGCCGAGTCCCTTACCGGGCGCGAATGGCGCCGCTGGCTGACGGCGAGGGCCGAAGCGCGCGCGGCGCGCGACAACCAGCGCCTCGAACGGCTCTGGCATGGATTCCTGATGTGGCTGGGAGGCGCCGGTGGCCACGCATGAAGCGCGAGCGTATCTGATCGCCTACGACATCGCCGACCCCAAGCGGCTGGTGCGGGTGCACCGGTTCCTGGTGAAGCATGCCATGGCGCTCCAGTATTCGGTCTTCGCGGGGGTATTCACGCCGTTTCAGGTGACGGCGGCCGCCGCCGGGGTGCGGGAGCGGATCGACGCGCGCGAGGACGATGTGCGGATCTATCCTCTGCCCCGGAGATGTTACGCGCTGACCTTGGGAGAACAGTGGACACCGGACGGGGTATTCCTGACGGACCGGCGGCTGATGGACCTGTGGCGCACGCGGCTGGCCGGGCAAACCGGGGGGCCGCCGGAGGAAACGCGGGCGTGGCGCGGGAGCGCCTCTTCGGCGAGAATGGCTGAGGAGGAAAATTTCCCCGCCTTCGAAGGCGGCCACGAGGACAAGGAATGAACGAAGGCGCAGATTCGCGGGCCGTCTTGCTGCTGACGGTAGGAACGGGGGACAGGAACCGGCTGGAAGAAACCCTCTTAACGCCATTGGCCAAGTCGATCGAGGCCGGGCCGCACGGGAGGGTGATCCTGGTGCCATCGCCGGCGACCGCCGCGTACGCGGAAACCATCCGGCAGCGCTTACCGGACCGGGCCATCGAAATCCGGCCCATCCCGCAGGACGGCGACGAATACGACCCGGACCGCTGTTTCGCGTGGATGGACGGGGTGCTGGCGGAGGTGATTGGCCAGGGGCATCCGCCGGAGTCGATTGTGGTGGATTTCACGCGCGGGACCAAGTCGATGAGCGCGGCGGCGATGCTGGCGGGGGTCAGCCGCGGAGTCGGTTGGTTGCGTTATGTAGACGGCGTGCGGCAGCAGGATCCGCGCGGCATGGTGCAGGCCGGAACGGAGCGGATGCGGCAAGTACAGCCGGCCTTGGCGACGGTGCGCGCGCAGTTACAACGGGCCCTGTCGCTGATCGCCAACGGGCAATTTGCGGCGGCGGCCAACCTGTTTCCCGGCTGGCGTGCCGATGCGCTGGCGGCGTTTCCCGAAGCGGCAAGGCCGGCGGCGGCGGCGGCCGCCTGGTTCGCGGCTTTCTGGGGAGACTGGGACCGGTTCTTTTACGCAAGCGCGGCGAGGCGGCTGGCGGAGTTGAAGGACCTGGCAATCCCCACCGAATGGTCGAGCTTCTTGCCAAGCCAGAAGAACCAAGCCTTGCTGGAGCTTCTGGCGCAGGGACTGCCCACGGATTTTCCCGAGAAGGCGCGGCATTCCCGATGCTTGGCGGTGGACTTACTGGCCAACGCGGAGCGACGGCTGCGCTGGGGCCAGCCGGAAGACGCGCTGCAGCGGGCGTACCGCGTGCTGGAATCCGCCGGCCAGGCGCGTCTGTTCACGCACGGGCTGGACTCGGAGGCGGTGGACCCGACTCATCCGGGCGTGAAGGAATGGCTGGAGTATAAGAAACGGAAGGGGAATTCTGTCGCCTCACGCCTGCAAGGCAAACTGACCCTGGGACGAGAACATGTGGCCAGCCTGCTGAAGCGCCTCAAGGATCCGATGGGCGAAGCGCTCTCCAATCCGAAGGAGCGGTTGGGAATGGACGTCACGACCTGGCGCAACCTGAGTATTCTGAACCACGGGTTCGCCTCCAACACGGAGGCTCATCACGAGGAGCTGCGCCGGTTGCTGCAAGGTTTGCGGGATCTGCTGCGAAAGGACCCGGACCTGGAGGAATGGACGATCGAAGCGGCTCGTTTCCCGTTCGCTCCGTGAGACCAGCCGACGTGAGGCGCCCGCTTGCCGATTGCCTGTTCCCGGCGGGTCACAGCGCCGGGGGAGTGGGAAAAAACCAGGGACAGACAGCCTTTTTCGCGTCGGCGGATGTGGGGAAGGCAACGGATGGATGGGCGAAAAAGGGTGTCTGTCCCCGGTTTTTTTAATCGCGCTGGGTGAGTCCGTACTCTTTGAGGCGGTATTGGAGGGTGCGGAGGCTGATGCCCAATTGCCGGGCGGTGCGGGCGCGGTTGCCTTGATTGGCGGCGAGGGCGTCCTCGATGGCTTTCCGTTCGATGTCTTTGAATAGGACGGGGCGGGACGGGCCCGCGGCGGTGATGGGCAGATCGTCCGGCTCCACCTCGCCGTCGCAGAGGATGGCCATGCGCTCCATGAGGTTCTCGAGTTCGCGGACGTTGCCCGGCCAGGCGTAGGAAGCCAGCACGGTCTCGGCCGCCTCGGTCAGCCGCACCTGCGGCTTGTTGAGGCGGGCGGCGGCGCGTTGGAGGAAGAAGCGGGCCAGGGGGACAATCTCGCCGCCGCGCTCGCGCAGGGGCGGCACCTCGATGGGAAACAGGCTGAGGCGGTAGTAGAGGTCCTCGCGGAACTTGCGCTCGGCCACCAGTTGGGCCAGATCGCGATTGGTGGCGGCGATGACGCGGACGTCCACGGTGATTTCGCGCGAGCCGCCGACGCGTTCGAACGTCTGGTCCTGGAGCACGCGAAGCAGTTTAGCCTGGAGGGCGCCGTCGAGTTCGCCGATCTCGTCAAGGAAGAGGGCGCCGCCGTGGGCGCGCTCGAAGCGGCCGGCGTGCTGCGCGGTGGCGCCGGTGAAGGCGCCGCGCTCGTGTCCGAACAGTTCGCTTTCGATGAGGGTGGGCGAGAGGGCGGCGCAGTTCACGGGCACGAAGACGCGGCCGGCGCGGGGGCTGTGCTGGTGGATGCAGCGCGCCACCAGTTCCTTGCCGACGCCGCTTTCGCCGGTGATCAGCACGGTGGCGGGCGTGGGCGCCACCTTGTGCGCCAGTTCCAGGACGCGGAGCATCCGCGGGTCGGTGGCGACGATCCGGTCGCAGCCGAAGCGGGACTGCTCCTGTTCGCGGATCAGGTCGCGTTCGCGGAGGGCGCGGGCATGCTCGAGGGCGCGGCGCACGGTGAGGCGGAGTTCGTCGGGGCTGGCGAGGGGTTTGCCGAGGTAATCGGCGGCGCCCGCCTTCATCGCTTCGACGGCGGAGGCGACCGTTCCGTAGGCGGTAATCAGCAGCACGGGCGTCTCGGCGGACTGTTCCTTCACGGCGCGGAGCACGGCGAGCCCGTCGCCGTCGGGCAGGCGCAGGTCGGCGATCACCAGGTGGAACTGCTTGCGGTCGAGAGCCGCGCGCGCGGCGGAGACGCTGTCGGCCGGCGTCACCGCGTAGCCTTCGCCGGCCAGAATCGCGGTGAGCAGCTTGCGGAAGCCGGGGTCGTCGTCAATGACCAGAATCGTTTCCATCAGAGTTCTCGGGGGCGGACAAGAGCATGGCGCGGGAAGCGGAGGATGGCCACGGTTCCGCGGGGCTGGGCGGGTTGCAGTTCGAGTTCGCCGCCCAGCGCACGCACCAGTTTGCGGCTGATGGGCAGTCCCAGGCCGGCGCCGGCAGCCTTGGTGGTGACGAAGGGGTCAAACAGGCGCGCGCGGACTTCGGGCGGGATGCCGGGGCCGTTGTCGGACAGGCGAATGACCGCGCCGTTGCCGGGCTCGGCGGCGGCGTCCAGGCGCACCTCGCCCGCCGGATCGCCGGAGACCGCTTCGATGGCGTTGCGCAGCAGATTGAGGAGCGCCTCGTGCAGAAGGTGCGGATCGGTGCGCAAGGCGAAGTCCGCGCCGTTGGCCGAGAAGCGGACGGGCGACGCGGAAGCGTGGTCGGCCAGAGGCCGCACGATCTCCGCCCAGCGCACCTCCCGCGGCTGAGGCTGCGGCGGGCGGCCGTATTGCAGCAGTTCATTCACCAGCGTTTCCAGACGGGAGGTCTCCCCGAGGATGGGCTCGAGCAAAGCGCGTTGCTCGGCGGGCGCGTTCTCCGCCAGCAGTTGCGCAAATCCCTTGATGGCGCCGAGCGGGTTGCGGATTTCATGGGCGAGGACGGCGGACATCTTGCCGATCTGGGCCAGGTGCTCCATCTCGAGATGACGCTGCTGCATTTGCCCCATGCGGTGCGTTGTCCAAAGCAAGGCGATCGCCAGCAGGATCAGCGCGGCGCCCCCGGCCAGCGAGACCCAGAGGTTGCGTCTGGCGGAGGTCAACAGAAAGTCCGCCGACGCCGCGGCGAGGTCGATTCTGGCGATGAGGGTCCGCCCGGCGGCGTGGAAGGGAACCCAGGTCCGGAGCAGCTTTTCGCCGGCGGCCTCGAGTTCTTCGGTCAGGTAGAGCCGCTGCCCGGTCCAGAGGGGAAGCAGCCGAGGGTCTTGGGCGGCGGGCGCGCCCGGGGCGATGATGGTGAGATCGACCAGTCCGGGTTCCTCGTCGGCGAGTTCTTCGGCCAGACGCGGAGAACTCCAATCGAGGGGAAGCGTCTCCAGCAAGCCCGCCAGGTGCCCGGCGCGGCTGCGCAGGTAGACGGCCCGCTGGTCATCCAGCGCGCGAAAGGTTCCGGCGGAGGTCGCCAGCAGGATGCCGGTCAGCGCGAGGGCGCTGGCGCCGAGGAGGAGACGGAATCGCGCTCCGGGAGACATGCCGGTCCCACGCCTTCTGTGCAATTGCCTCACCATACCATCCCGGCTGACGGGACGCTGCGGCGTTTCGAGTCGTCTGCAAGTGGTGCAGGGCACCCAATCCCGCGGTGCGACTTTTGCACATTAGACCCCAGGCCGACGGGGTGCGGCCGGCGTCGGGAGTTTCGCCGGGGGGTTGGCGGACGGGTCTATGCATATGGCGCGCCGCGACTTCTCCGCCCGGACCACGGGCCGATCAGGTGTCCTCCCGGCAAGGCGAGGAAGGCTGGCGATCGAGTTGCAAGCTGGATTCCCGGAGAGTTCGCTGATGAGACACTGGATTCTAACCGCGCTCATGACGCTGGCGTTGACGGTCCCGGCGTTTGCTCATGGAGGCCACGGCGCCAAAGGTTGCGGCAAGGGCAGGGATACGGCTAAGTGCGAAAAGTGCGCAAAGATGGCGGAAGGAAATGGCGGCGGGTGCTGTAAGAGGGCCAAAAGCGGACAGGATGCGGAGACGAAATCCGAGTCTGCCGCGCCCAAGCAATAAGCGGGCGGTCCGGCTCGCGGGGCGAAGGGAGGTCAAAGGTGGCGTGGCGTGGATTCCTGGTCGCGGTGGCCTTGACGATGCCCGGTTGGGCAGTCCAGCAGGAGCGCCGCGCCGGGTGCGGAGAGCAAGTTCTCCGCCTTCAGGGGACCATTGAAAAAGTCGTGCTGACGCCCGGGGCCGGCACGCCGTCGCTGGAAGTGCGTGGAGAGAAGGGCGTCGAGCGGGTGCTGCTCGGTTCCATGCGGTATTTAATGGAGCAGAACTTTAATCCTGCCGCCGGCGAGGAAGTCCTGGTGGAAGGGATCCGCAGCGGAGACGCGATTCTGGCCATCCGGCTGGCGATCCCCGCGCGCAAGGTTCGGCTCGAACTGCGCGACGAACACACCTGCGTCCCGAAATGGCGTCATCACGGGGGGCCACCCGGCCACCGGCGCGGAGGCCGTTGAAAGACTCTGTTACCTGGCCTGCGATCTCCGCATCCCTTTCATTGATGAGCTCGTTGTTGCGCGAATTACCTGAATGGGCTGTTCCCGTTCTGTTTCTCGCCGCTTATTTCGTTATCATGCGCTGGGTGCTGCCAAGCATCGGCGTGCCCACCTGAATGTCCAACGTGTGCGACGCCGGGACGCGCCGCCAGGAAAGCCAGCAACTGGAGCAGTCGCGTTCGCCGGGGCCGCCCGGGTCTCTCAAACCGCCTCGCGAATCATCGCGGTAACTACATCCTCGACTTCCTTCGCTTCCTGTTCGACATCGGGGGTGGGGAACATGCGGAGGAGCGCCGTGGGCAACAGGGTGGCAAGACGATATCCGCCCGCGGCGCCGTACACCGAGATCCGGCACGGCAGCGCGGTGGAGATGGCCCCGTTCCGCTCGAGCACCGCCTTCGCCTTCTGGGGCTGGCACACCTCGTAGATCAGGCACGCCATGTTCAGATCGACGCCCTTGTTGCGCATCGTCTGCTGCAGGTCGTGGACCGCGATCACGCCGAACTGATGGCGGGCGGCGGCGGCGCGGAGATCCTGGTCAATCGCTTCCAGGGACTTCGTGGTAGCCATTTCGAAGAGCATCGGTTTCCTCAGTAGTAATTCTCGGCGAGCGCAGCCGCCAGCGGAAGGCGGCGAGTCGCGCGGGACGCGCGGGCCGGATTACCATAGCAGGGGCAGGCAAGCTCATGTCCTATCAACCAGAAGTCACCATCGTCGGCGGCGGAATGATCACCCACGACCAGATCCTTCCCTCGCTTTTTCAGATGCAGCGGAACGGCGTGATTGGCGAAATCACCGTAACCGCGCTGCGGCCGCAAATCCTGTGGGAGTTGCGGCGCGCCGAAATCTGGGCGCGCGCGTTCCCCGGCCAGCACTTCCGCGCCGTGCCGGAAGCGGCGGAGACGGGCGAAGCGGATCCGGAGCTTTACAAGCGGGTCATCGCCGGCATGAAACCCCGCCAGATCGTCGCCGTGGCGGTGCCCGACCAGTTGCATTACGAAGTTGTGATGTGCGCGTTGCGGCACGACCAGCACGTGCTGGTGGTCAAGCCGCTGGTGCTCGAACACTCTCAGGCCGTGGAGATCGAGCGGGAGGCCAAGGCGCGCGGCCTGGTGGTAGGCATCGAGTACCACAAGCGCTTCGACGACCGCAGCCTGATGGCGCGCCGCCGTTACCAGGCGGGGCTGTTCGGGGAGTTCATGCTGGGCACGGCCTGTCTGCTCGAGAAGTGGTATTACCGCCACTCCAACTTCCAGAACTGGTGCACCACCGAGAACTCCGATGCGTTTACCTATGTCGGCTGCCACTACGTCGATTTGGTCCACTTCATTACGGGGCTGCTGCCGGTGCGCGTGAGCGTGTACGGCATTATCGACCAGTACCCGAACGGCAACGAAGGATTTCTGTGGACGGACGCGCGCGTCATCTGGTCGAACGGCGCCTGTCTAAACGTGCAGAACGCGCTGGGCTTCCCGGACGAGGCGCCGGGCACGAACACGCAAAGCCTGACCATGTATTGCCGCGGCAACAATGTGGGCGCCTGGCTGGAGCATTCCGACCAGTACCGCGGCTTGCGCTACTGCTACACGCGCAAAGGCCATGAGCCGGGCGCGACGATTTTCGCCGAACCCAGCCCGGACTACTTCCAATATGTGGACGTCGGGGGGCCAGGTTTGCAGCCGGTGGGGTACGGCTACCGTTCGATCGAGTTCATTGTGAAGAAGGCCATCGAGGTGGAGATGGCGGAACCCGCCCGGCGTCAGGAAGTCCTGGAGGCGATCGACAAGGCGGGGGTGATGGCGACGCCGGCAAATTCGGCGTACAACGAACTGGTGGTAGAGGCTGGCCGGATGTCGGTGCTCAACGGAGGTCGCGAAGCGGTGATCGAGTACGGGGAGCGTCCCGGCGTGCGTCTGCGCTGAGGCGCGGCGCGCCGGTCTGCTGTTTGCTATGGGGCAAGTCGAAGACTTGCCCCACGCGGGGCTGCGGTCCGGCATACAATGGCGGAATACGCCGCGCCATGCGTACGCCTGCTTTGGCCCTCGCGGTCCTGATTCCGGGGACGCTGCTTTCGGCAGATCCCGCGGCAACGGAGTTCTTCGAAAAGCGCATCCGCCCGGTGCTGGTTGAGCGCTGCTATCCGTGCCACGGACCCGCGGTTGCGCAGCCCCTGGGCGGCTTGCGGCTGAGCAGCCGGGAGGGCTTGCGGCGGGGCGGGGACAGCGGCCCGGCGCTAGTCCCCGGGGATCCGGACGCCAGCCGGCTGATTCGCGCCATCCGGTATACCGACCCGCGCCTCCAGATGCCGCCCAAAGGCAAGCTGGACAGCCAGCAGATTCTCGACTTCGAGAACTGGGTGCGGATGGGCGCTCCAGATCCGCGCAGCGGCGAAAGCACGGAGGCCAAACCGCGGAATATTGATTTCGCCCGCGCCCGCCGGCATTGGGCGTTTCAGCCCCTGCAAGCGACGCCGCCGCCCCCGGTGCGGGATGCGCGCTGGCCGCGGGGCGCGATCGATCGGTATCTCCTCGCCCGGCTGGAGGAAAAGGGTCTGCGGCCCGCGCCCCCGGCGGACAAACGTGCGCTGCTGCGCCGCGTCTGGCTGGATTTAACCGGACTGCCCCCCACGGTTGGGGAAACGGAAGCGTTTCTGGCGGACGCTTCTCCGCAAGCGTTCGCCCGCGTGGTCGATCGCCTGCTCGGGTCCCCCCATTATGGCGAGCGCTGGGCTCGCCACTGGCTGGACCTGGTGCGGTACGCCGAAACCGATGGCCATGAGTTCGACCAGGACAAACCGAACGCCTGGCGGTATCGCGACTACGTGATTCGCGCGTTCAATCAGGACGTGCCCTATGCCCGGTTCCTCACCGAGCAACTGGCCGGCGACCTGCTTGCCGAGCGCCGCGTGACGCCCGACGGGCTCATCGATGAGACGACCGTGGCGACGGGGTTTTACTGGCTCGGGGAAATCATCAACACCCCGGTCGACACCTACCAGGCGCTGGCCGACCGCATCGACAACCAGATCGACGTGCTGGGCAAGGCGTTCCTCGGCCTGACGGTGGCGTGCGCACGGTGTCACGACCACAAGTTTGATCCTATCCCGATGTCCGACTATTACGCGCTCGCCGGTTTTCTGCGCAGTTCGCGGCTGCGCCAGGCGGCGGCCGATGCGCCGGCGGTGACCGAGCGCGTGCGCGCGGCGCTGCCGGACCGTCCGGCCCTGCCGGCGCCCGCCAAACCGGCGCTGGACGGGCGGTATGAGGTGTTCGAAGATTTCTCCCGGCCGGACTTTGGATCCTGGCTGCGCACCGGTCTGGCGTTTGGAGACAGCCCCACGGGAGGCGTGGCCCACTCCGGGCGCTACGGCAACGCCCTGACCGGCATCCTGGTCTCCCGCCAATTCCTCATCAAGCAACGTTACCTCCACGTCCGGCTGGCGGGGCGGGGTTTGGTTCGGCTGTTCGCCGATGAGTACACCAACGGGGTCCGCACGCTCCGCGGGGGCGAGGAGATGGCTTGGAAGACCATCGACGCGCGGATGGGCCAAGGCAACCTGGCCCATCTGGAAATCGCCGACCTGTCGCCGGAAGAGTTCATCGCCGTCGAACGCATCGTGTTTTCGGACGCCAAGGAACCACCCGCCAACGAAGGCCCGACGCCCCCGCCGCCGGTCCCCATCCGCATGGCCGTTCCGCCGGCACACTTCGCCATGGCCACCGCGGACGGGGAACCGCAGGATGTGCCGGTGCACGTGCGCGGCAATCCGCGAAATCTGGGCGCGGCGCGCCCGCGCGCCTTCCTGACGCTGTTTTCGGGTGGCGAGCAGCCGCCGATCGTTTCCGGCAGCGGCCGCGAAGAACTGGCGCGCCGCCTGCTGCGCGACGCCGCTCCGCTGGTGGCGCGGGTGATGGTCAACCGGGTCTGGCAGCACCATTTCGGCGAAGGGTTGGTGCGCACGCCCGACAACTTCGGCCTGACGGGCGACCGGCCGACGCACCCCGCCCTGCTGGACTACCTCGCTCGCCGCTTCATCGAGCAGGGGTGGTCCCTCAAGCAGCTCCATCGGGAGATGTTGTTGTCTGCGGCGTACCAGATGTCGAGCCGACCGGCCGCTTCCCGCGCGGAACTGGCCGACCCGCGCAACGAGTTGCTCCACCGGATGCCTGTCCGCCGCCTGGAGGCCGAGGCGCTCCGCGACCAGATGCTGGCCGTCGCCGGCACGCTCGACCGGCGACTTTTCGGTCCGCCCGTGCCGGTGTACCTCAGTCCGTACATGGATGGCGACCCGCGCAGCAAGCCTCCGGGCGGTCCGCTCGACGGGCTGGGCCGCCGCAGCTTGTATATCAACGTGCGGCGCAATTACCTGCCGGACCAGATGCTGACGTTCGACTTCCCGCCGCCCATCACCACGATGGGAAAACGCGGGGTGTCCACCGTGGCCCCGCAGGCGTTGTACCTGATGAACAATGAACTGCCGCACCTCGAGGCGCGGCGCTGGGCCACGCGGGTGGCGCGCGAGGAGCGGGACCCGGCGGCGCGCGTGCGCCGGATGTACCTGGAGGCGTTTGCCCGGCCGCCCGCGCCGCGCGAAACGCAGGAAGCGCTCGCGTTCTTCGCCGAGGTGCGGCGGCGGTTTCCCCGCGCCAATCCGCTGGTGGAGTTCGCGCACGTGCTCTTCAATTCCGCGGAGTTTCTCTATGTCCCGTAAGCCGCTTTCCCGGCGCGCGCTGCTGTGCCGGTGCGCCCATGGTTTCGGGGGGCTGGCCTGGGCGGTGATGGCGGCCGAAGGGGCGGCGTCGCGGGCGGTGAACCCGCTTGCCGTCCAGCCTACGCATTTCCCGCCCAAGGCGCGGTCGGTGATCTTTCTTTACATGGATGGCGGGCCGTCGCAGGTGGATACCTTCGATCCCAAACCACGCCTGGACCAGGATCACGGCAAGCCCCTGCCGATCCCGGCGCCGCCCACCCAGTTCAACGACAATGGCAACGTGTTGCGCTCGCCGTGGAAGTTCGCCCGGCACGGCCAGAGCGGCATCGAGGTCAGCGAGTTATTTCCGCACGTGGCGGCCTGCGTGGACGATCTGGCCATCATTCGCTCCATGGTCGCCGACCAGAGTGAACACACCGCGGCCAACTACCAGTTGCATACCGGTTTCGCCATGCAGGGCCGCCCTAGCATGGGGGCGTGGATCACCTACGGCATTGGCAGCGAATCGCAGAACCTGCCGGGATTCGTGGTGCTCGATAGCGGCTTAATTCCGGCGGGCGGCATGGACAATTTCGGCGCGGGCTTCCTGCCCGCGGCCTACCAGGGGACCTTGTTCCGCCCGGGCGCAAAGCCCATCGCGAACGTCGAGCCGCGCGAAGCGTCGCCCGAGTTGCAGCGGGCGAAACTGGCGCTGGCGAAACGGCTCAACCGAGGCCTGGTCGCCAGACTGGGTGCGCTGCCGGAACTGGAAGCTTCGCTCGCCAACTACGAACTCGCGTTCCGCATGCAAAGCGCGGTGCCGGAGCTGACCGACCTCGGCCAGGAATCGCGCGCCACCCGCGAGTTGTACGGCCTGGACGAGCGGGAAACCGCGGCGTTCGGCCGCCAGTGCCTGCTGGCGCGGCGCCTCGTGGAGCGGGGTGTGCGCTTTGTCGAGTGCTTGACGCCCAAGCTGCCGGGTCACGACCGCTGGGACCAGCACGCGCGGTTGTTCGAAGGCCATCGCGACAACGCCCGCGCCACGGACAAGCCCATCGCCGGCTTGCTGAAGGACTTGAAAGCCCGGGGTCTGCTGGCGCAAACCCTGGTTGTCTGGGGCGGCGAATTCGGCCGCACGCCGATGTCGCAGGGCGCCACGGGGCGCGACCACAATCCGTTCGGCTTCACGATGTGGCTGGCGGGAGGCGGCGTGCGCGGCGGCACGGTCTATGGCGCTACCGACGATTACGGCTACTTCGCCGTGGAGAACAAGGTCCATCTCCACGACCTGCACGCGACCATCCTGCACCTGCTGGGTCTGGACCACAAGCGGCTCACCTTCCGTTTCAGCGGCCGAGACATGCGCCTGACCGACGTGCACGGCGAAGTGGTTCACGGCATCCTGGCGTGAATTCGGCTGGCGGCGCATGTCTATGAAAGCCTTGGCTCGGTGACCCTCTTCGATCTGCATGATCTGCCGTAGGCCATTCTCCAGGGCCGCCATCTCCTCCCCTGAGGCGGCGCCAAGCCGATTGGGCAGGCGGAGAAGAGCCGCGCGGCGGGACCCTGGCCTGGAGGCTCACGGTTTCAGCCAGTGTTCGAACCAGCGCCGGCGGCGCGCCATCAGGGTCCCGCTGGTGCGCCGGTTCGGCGATGCCATGGCCCTCGCGGGGATAGGTGACAAACTCCACCGGGACGCCGAGATCGTAAAGCGCGCGGTACACCTCCGCCGTGCTGTCGAAGTCCAGTTCTCCGCGCAGGAGCAACGCGAGAGTCCGGGCGTTGTTCAGGTACGTCCGAGGCGAATGCTTCGCGTAGGTGGCCAGGCGATCCCAGGGTTTGCCGCCGAAGTACGTCCCCAGGGTTTCGCGCGGCCCCTCGTTCACCCCGTAGTAGCCCGTCCAGTCGGCGGCGGTCGCGCCGATGGCGGCGGCTTGAAAGCGGCGGGTGACGCCGATCAGAAAACTGGCCAGGTATCCTCCGTAGCTCCAGCCCATCACGCCCAGCCGTTCGGGATCGGCGATCCCTTCCTTCACCAGCAAGTCGATACCCGCGTAAACGTCCTCGGCATCCCCGAAGCCCTGCGACTGGATGTTCGCCAGCCGGAACTGCGCCCCGTAATTCGCGCTGCCGCGGAAGTTCGGCGCGAGCACGGCCAAGCCGCGCTGCGCGAACACCGGCGCGGGGTAGTACCGCGACAGGGGGAACCCCTCGAGCGCGACCCCGGTCGGTCCGCCATGCAACTCCACCAGCAGCGCGACCCGTTGGCCGGGCCGATAAGCCACCGGGAGCCGGAGGACGCCTTCGATGTCGAGGCCATCCTTGGACTTCCAGCGCAACAGACGCGTTTCGATGGCCGGATAGCGCGCCACTTCCGGATTGAGCCAGGTCCGGCGTTGCCCGTTGACGTAGAGGTCCGGCGGTTCGTGGTTGCGATGGCCCAGCCAGGCGACCACCGCGCGGTCGCGGCTGGCGCTGAAGGCGGGGCCGGCCAGCCACTCCGCGGCCTGACGCGTGCCGCCGGTAGCGAGGTCCATTTCGTAGAGGAAATCCCGGGTCTCTTTGCCGGCGGTGAACAACAACTTCCGCCCTCCGTCCCGCCAGGCGTACGCGTTGCCGCCCCGAAAGACGTCCCCGGCGAAGCCGCGCGTCAGGTAACCGATCGGGCCTCCGTCCGCGGGCGCTTCGGCGAGGTGGCGCTCGCCGAAGTAGTTGAGCGAACCCATCCGCGAATGGAACACCATGGTCCGCCCGTCGGGCGCGTACCCGGGCTCCCCATCGCGCCCGTCCTGCTGGACCACCGCGCGCTCGTGCGCGGTGGCGAGGTCCACCTCGAAGATGTCGCTGTGCAACAAGTCACGCGGGCGTGGGGTAGGCTGCGCGGCGTACGCGATCCGCTTGCCGTCCGGCGACCAGGCGAAGGAAACAACGTGGCGGTCCGCACGGGTGGCCGGCCGCGCGGGACCGCCGGCCGCGGCCACGCGATACAGCCGCGCGTATTTGTAGTCGCGGTCAGCCACCACGGCGTCGTCGCCCCGCGCCTGGCGGGCGGTCTCGGTCGCGGTGGGGGGATCGGGCGCGAGGTAGGCGAACTCGCGCCCGTCCGGCGACCACGCGAAGGAGGTCACGCCGCGCGGGGCTTCAGTCACCTTGCGGGGCGCGCCCTCCAGGGTCATCACATAGATCTGGCTGCTGCCCGAGCGCGCGGAAACGAAAGCAAGCCGCTCTCCATCCGGCGACCACCGGGGCTGCCCGTCCGCCGGGCCGAATTCCGGGAGGCGCCGCGCCGATCCGCCGGCGACGGGCAGGATCCACAAGGTGTGCCGTTACCGGTTCGCGGGAGGATCCCACTCACGCAGCACGTACAACAGCCGGCCGCCATCCGGTGACGCACGGAAATCGACCGCGGTCCGGATGCGCATCACCGCCTCAATGGTCCAGGGCTCCGCGGCCAGGCCGGCTGCCGCGGCCAACAGCGGAACGGCAAGGAGCAAGCGCACGTTCTTACCAGTCCGCCACGGAACCGTCGCGGTGAAACGCCGGCATGGTGACCTCGGGTTGCCAGGGATGTCTGGCCGCTTCCTTTTCGTTAATGTCGATGCCCAGGCCCGGCGCGGTGGGCGCTGGCACAAAACCGCGGCTCACATCGAGCGGGTTGGTGAGAATGTCGTTCCGCCACGGCACATCAGCGCGCACCACCTCCTGAATCAGATAATTCGGACAGGCGAACCCGATTTGCAGCGACGCCGCCGTGCTGACCGGCCCTTGCGGGTTGTGGCAAGCCACGGGGATGGAGTAAGTCTCCGCCATCGCCGCGATCCGCCGCGCCTCGCTGATGCCGCCGCAGTGGGACACGTCCGGCTGGATGATGGAAGCGGCGCGCTTCTCGAGCAGCTCCCGGAACTCCCACCGGCCCACCAGGCGCTCGCCGGTGGCGATGGGAAACGGCAGCGCGTCCTTCACCTCCCGCATGGCGTCCATGTGCTCAGGCCAGCAGGGTTCCTCGTACCAGTAGAGGTTGTAGTCCACCAGCAGGCGTCCGAATTGGATCGCCGCCGCCGGCGTGGTGCGCGCGTGCAGGTCCAGCATGATATCGATGTCGTCGCCCACCGCTTTCCGCATCGCCTCCACCGCGCGGGCCGATTTCTTCAAGGTCGACGCGCTCTCGATCAACTCCGCAACGGGAATCGGCATGCACTTGAAGGCGGTAAAGCCGCGCGCCACGCTGGCCTGCGCCAGTTCGGCGAAGGCCTCCGGCTCGCCCGTTTGGTACATGCCTTCGAGCGACCCGCCGCCCAGGTGATCGTACAGGCGCAGCGTGTCGCGCACCGGCCCGCCGAGCAGTTCGCACACGGGCTTGCCCACCTCCTTGCCCTTGATGTCCCACAACGCCTGGTCGATGCCGCTCATCGCGGTGTACTTGACCACGCCGCCGCGCCAGAAGAACTGCCGGTGCATGATCTGCCAGATGTGCTCGACGCGGCGGGGATCCTGCCCGATGACCAGCACAGCCAGGTCTTCGATGGAGCCCACCACCCCCTTGGTTTTCCATTCCAGGGTGGCTTCGCCCCAGCCGTACAGTCCTGGTTCGCTGGTTTCCACCTTCACGAGAATCCAGTTGCGCATGCGCGCGTTGACGACGAACGTTTTGATGGCCGTGATCTTCATAGACACCCCACTCTACCGCAGCCCCGGCGGCCCGTTGCAGCCAGGTACGTCCCGGTCCCGGACGGCCGACCATCGAATTATTCGATCCATACAGTATCGCCGTTGCTGAATTTCGCTCGTGTACAATTGGGGCGTCATGCGCGCCTGTTTATCCGTCTTCGCCCTGCTCGCGTTCGTCTGGCCGGCAGAGGCGCAGGAGCACACTCCGCTTTTCATCAACGCCGAGATCCAGCGGACCACCGGACATCTGCTCTCCGGCGTCACGCTCCAGGGCACCCAACCCCTGGACCTGCCGGACGACATGATCGACCGGCAATGGCGGCAACTGGACGCCTACTTCCGCAAACGCCTTGCGGAAACGCCGGCGCTGCGCGACCGTGCCTGGCGCTCGGGCGGAGACCCGGGCGCCCGCCGGTCGCGGCTGGAGACCATGCTGGGCGCGCGCGTGGAGGCCCAAAGCGCCGCCGCCCACGTGGTGCACCGCGGCGCGGTGCGCGTCGAGGAACTCGACGTGCCGACCAATCTGGGAGGCGCGCGCGCTTTGCTGTTCGTGCCGCCGGGAGCCACCCGCCCTCCGGTGCTGATCGCGATTCCGCCGGATGAAACCACGCGGGAGCGATTTGCGGGCGTGGAAGCAGGCAGCGCCGCGCCGGCAGCGTGGCTGGCCACTTTGCTTTCGCGGGGCGTGGCCGTGGCGGTGATGTCCACCGTCGAACGAGCGATGGACCATCCCATGTGCCAACGGACGCGCGGCAAGGACCGCCGGCACATCCTGCACCGACTGGCCTTCGTGGTGGGGCGCACCGTACCGGGCATCGAGGCGGGCCAGGCGCGGGCGCTCGCGGGAAGCCTGGCGGCGCGCGCTGATCTGGACGGCAAGCGCATCGCGGTGGCAGGCTTCGGCCAGGGCGGCATGACGGCGCTGCTGGCCGCGGCGCTGGACGAACGGTTCATGGGCGCGCTGGTGGGCGACTACTTCAACCAGCGCGAGGACGGCTGGCAGGAACCGGTCGACCGCATGCTGTACGGGCAACTGCTCGAATTTGGCGACGCCGAACTGGCGGCGATGGTCGCGCCGCGCAAGCTCATCCTGCTGCGCGGCGGCATCCCCGCGGCGCGCTTCGCAGCGGAGCTCGGCCGCGCCCGCCGCCTGGCGTCTTCTCACCTCGAGGCCGGCGAAGGGCCGGGGTTCGACACGGCGGCCGCCGAGAAGTGCGCGGCCTTGCTGGGCGCGAGCGCCAGCAGCGCCGTACCCGTGGACTGGCGGCCGGCCGGCGAGACGGTCGAGCGCATGCGCAACCGCCACTTCGAAGCGGTGCTCGGCGCGCTTCGCGCGGAGATCGAGGCCAGCGCGGCGGTGCGGCGCCAGCGCTGGGGGCTGGAAACCGCCACGCCCGCGACGGCGCCGGCCAAGGCGGAAGCGCTCCGCACAGAACTGGTCCGCATGATGGGCCAAACCACCGAACCGCGCCTCCCGCTGAACCCGCGCACTCGCCTGATCCGCGTCACGGACAAATTCCTGGGTTTCGACGTGCTTCTGGACGTGATCGACGGGGTGGAGGCATACGGGCAGTTGCTGGTGCCCCGGGGCGCGAGCGGCCGCCTGCCGGCGGTGGTGGCGCAGCACGGCCTCGGCGGACAGCCCAAGGACATCACGACGCTCGGACCGAAACCGGAGACCGCCTATCATGGCTTGGGCGCCAGATTGGCCGAAGCCGGATACGTAGTGTTCGCTCCGTATGTCACTCATCCCATCCCCCAGGCGCAGCTCATCAATCCGCTGGTGCGCATGGCGGGGGCGTTGGGGCGCATGCGGGTCAGCTCGGAAGTCACCAAGTTGAACGCCATCGTCGACTTCCTCGCCTCCCTTCCCTGGGTGGATGCCCAGCGGATCGGTTACTACGGACTGTCGTACGGCGGCTACTCGGCCATCTGGATGGGACCGCGCGAACCGCGCCTGAAAGCCGTAGTCGTTTCCGGGCATTTCAACGACTGGCGGACCAAGATCACCAACGACGAAAACCCCACCAGCTACCTGCTGCATCCGGACGAGGACTTCTACAACTGGGACACGTTGCGCCGCTTCACGCACGTGGAGTTGCTGGCGGCGATGTACCCGCGCGCGGCGTGCGTCGAATTCGCCGAGCGCGACGGCACGACGACGCCGGTGTGGCACGAGCGAGCCTGGCGGGAAGTCGAACGGGTGGCGCGCGCGTTCGGCGCAACCGAACGCTTCGTGCGCGACCATTTCGACGGGGTGCATGAGGTGCAGGCAGTGGGCGCGCTCGAGTTCCTCGACCGCTTGCTGCGCCCGGAACTGCCGGCGGGCCGCGATTACCGTTACCCGCTGTGGCCCAGTCTGCGGGCCCTGCCCGGTCTGGGCGACATCCACCCGGATACTTTTCCATATGAAACGATGACCCTTGCTTCCGATCAGCGGATCCGCGGCACGTTTCACGTGACCGCGACCCGGCCGCTGTTTCAAGGTTTTCGCATCCGGGCGTCGCGGACCGGACAGCCTGGCGATCTGGTGATTCGCTATGGCACGCGGGAAGGCGCCGCGGACCTGGGCGAGGCGCGCGTGGCGGCGGAACGGGTGTACGCGCTCTACGACCTTTGGGTGGAAGCGCCCGTCGCGCCGCGCCCGCTGACGCCCGGGCGGCAATATCATTTCGAAGTGACGGCCGCGTCGGGCAAACTGCCCCGCCATTTTTATACGATTTACGGCCCGAAGTTGCTGGGCGGAACGCGCTACCCCGAGCAGTTCGCGTTGTCGTTCCGTTTGCTCGATGGCAAGCCGCGGCCTAAGGACGAAACGTTTGCGTTCCTGCCGGACTACCTGGGTCCGTACCGGTCCGGCGCGGACGTCGTCCGCCGCCCGTTCGCCGCATCGAGCGGCGTGCGCCTGTCCAGTGATTGGCGGGTGGAGACCGCGGGGGTGACGGACGGACCCGGCCGGTACGCCCTGGACGACCTGCGGGCGTTTCTCAAGAATGCGTTCGGCCTTGCGCCCGCCGCCGCAGGCGCAAAGACCCTCCGCCTGCAAGTGCGGCCGTACGTGGAAGGAGTCACGCAACCGGAGGGCTTTCGCATTGAGACCGGCGACGGCGACGTACGGGTGCTCGCCACGACCGGGCGCGGTTTGATGAGGGGCGTGTTCGCGCTCGAGGACGAGATGCGCGACGCCGGCGCTCCCGTCCTCCGCCAAGGCGTCACCGTGCGCAACCCGCGCATGGCCAGGCGCATCACCACGTCGATCATGCCCGGCGGGGAACGCTACACCGAAACGTCCCGCGAGCTTCTCTACACGGATGGTCTGCTCGCGCGGATCGCGCACGACGGTTTCAACGGCATCTGGATCTGGCTGAACGTAGAGGAAGCCACGGTGAATTCGCGCGTGCTGCCCGAACTGAGCGACCCGCAGGCGCAGATCCGTCTGGAACGGGTGCAGGAACTCGCGCGCCGCGCCAGGCGCTACGGCATCGACGTGTACACGTACCTGGCCACCGGCTATCATCATTGGATTCCGGAATCGTTTTTCGAAAAGTACCCGGAGTTGCGCGGCTACGGCGCCTGGGCGCGGCCGCTGTGCACCTCGCAGAAAAAATCGCTCGACTACTATGACGAGACGGTCCGGACGATCTTCCGCGTCGCGCCCGATCTGAAAGGGCTGGTGGTGATCTACGACAGCGAGGGTTTCTATTATTGCGGCCACACCGAGCGCACGCGCGTGAAGTGTCCCCGCTGCCGTCACCGGACCAACGAGGAACTCGCCCGCGAGGTCCTGACGACGCTGATGAACGCGATGCGCGCGCAGGGCGGGCCGGACAAGGATTTCATCGCCTGGGACTACGGCGACGCGGAGGTCCAGTCGACGCATCTCGACTGGATCAACCGGCTCCTGCCGCAGTTGCCGAAGGGCCTGATGGCGATGACGGACTTCAGCAAGAACGGCGAGGTGGAGCGCGACGGCGTGAAGCACTTCACGGGCGACTACAACCTCACCCTGGTGGGCCCGCCGCAGCAGTTTGTCGACCAGCACCGGCTCACCACCGAGAGCGGTAATGAGTTTATCGCCAAGACCGAGCACGCCATCAGCCAGGAGTTCATTTTCGTGCCCTACATACCGGCGATGGAGCAGTGGGCGCGGCGCATCGACAAGATCCGCGAGTTTCGCCTGGGCGGCTGGTTTGGCAACTGGTGCCACTACGGGTACACGCCTTCGACGCCCGCGCGCCTGATCAACCGCATGTCCTGGGATCCGGCGCCCGCGAGCGGCGAGGCGCTGGAGACGCTGGCGCGCGCGCGCTTTGGCGCCGCGGCGTCGCGGGTCCGCAACGCCTGGCGGCATTTCAGCGACGGCATCCGCGAGTTCCCTTACTCCGATCGCGTGTCGCGGACGCCGGGGCCGCTGCAAAAGGGACCCAGCAATCCGTTCTTCCTGGACGCTTCCGTACCCGCGTTCGGGCTCTGGCGCGCCTGGCAGAACGATCTAAAGTGGACGGAACCCTGGGGATCCGAGATCGCGACCAAGTACCTGCGCCGCGTGCTGGAGGCGTTTCAGGCGGGGATCCGCGAACTTGACCAGGGGCGGGCGCAAGCGCAGGGCGCTGAGCGCGAAGCGCTGGAAGAAGAGTGGCGGATCGCCCGCACCATCGAATCGTCGCTCCAGAGCACCCTCAACCTGGCGGAGTGGATCCGGGTGCGGGATTTGGCGAGGGACGCGCCCGAGCGTTACGCTCCCGAACTGCGCGCGATCGCCCGGCGCGAACTCGCCAACGCCCGCGGCATCCTGCCGGTGCTGGAGGCGGATTCGCGGCTGGGACACGCCTCCGAAGGGGGCGGCCTGGTGCGGGGCGGCTTGTTCACGCCGGATCTGGTCCGCTGGAAGATCGGCATGCTGGAGGATTTGCTGGTGCGTCAATTGCCAGCCTTCGGCAAGCTCCCCGTGGAGTTGCCCGCGGGCGGTGGGCTTGACTCCCTGGTTTCCGTACACTGACACCATATGCGCATCGGATTCATCGGACTCGGAGTGATGGGCGGTCCCATGGCGGGCAATCTGTTGAAGGCGGGCTACGCATTGACGGTCTACGACCGCAACCTGGATCGGTGCGCGCCTGCGCGGAAAGCGGGCGCCGCGGTGACGTCGAACGCCCGGGAGGTAGCGGCGGCTTCGGACGTGGTGATCACCATGGTGAGCGACACGCCCGACGTGGAAAGGGTGGTTTTCGGGCCGCAGGGCGTCGCCGAGGGCCTGGCGCCGGGCAGCGTGCTGGTCGACATGAGCACGATTTCGCCCAAGCGCACGGTCGAGTTCGCCGCGCGCCTGGCCGCGGCGGGCAGCGACTGGGTGGATGCGCCGGTGAGCGGCGGGGAACCGCTGGCGATCGCCGGCAAACTCGCCATCATGGCGGGCGGCCGCGAGGAGGCGTTCCAGCGCGTCCGCCCCATCCTGGAATGTCTCGGGTCCGCCATCGAGTACACGGGCCCCGCGGGCAATGGCCAGAAGACCAAAATGGTGAACCAGGTGGCCGGGTCGCTGAGCCTGCTCGCCATGGTGGAGAGCCTGCGCGTGGCGAAAGCCGCCGGGCTGGACCTGGAAAAAACGCTGCGCGTCGTCTCGCAAGGGGCGGCAGGATCGTGGATGATGTCCAATCTGGGGCCCCGCGTCATCCGCGGCGATTTCGCGCCTGGTTTCCGGATTCGGCTGCATCAGAAGGATCTGCGGTTGGCCACGGAATGGATTCAGGAACTCGGGCTTGATTGTCCTGGCTCGGCGCTGGCGTACGACCTGTTCACCCGGGCACTGGAAAAAGGTCTGGGTGAGGACGGCAATCAGGGGCTGTGGCGGCTGTGGGAGGCGTGAGCCCGAGTGTGTCCGCCGAGCCGAGCCGCGTCCGGGTATGGTCGATCTGCGTCCTGCTGTTCCTGGCCACCGTGCTCAACTACCTGGACCGGCAGGTGCTGTCCCTGACCGCGGAGCACGTGATCGCGGAATTCGGCATCACCAAGGAAGGCTTGGGCGAGGTGATCGCGGCGTTCCGCTATTCGTACGCCGCGCTCCAGATCGGCGGCGGCTGGCTGGTGGATCTGTTGGGCGTGCGCGTGCTGTTTCCGGCGGCGCTGGGGTTGTGGTCCGGGGCGGGCATTCTCACCGCCTTCGCCGCCTCGGTGGCGGGACTGAAAGCGTGCCGCTTTCTGCTGGGCATCGGGGAGGCGTTCAACTGGCCTTGCGCGCTAAAGGCTACGCAGCAATTGCTGGAGCCGAAGGACCGGGCGCTGGCGGTGGGCCTGTTCAACAGCGGCACCGCGGCGGGATCAATGCTCGCGCCGCTGATCGTCACCGCCATCACGCTCACCTACGGATGGCGCGCGTCGTTTGTGGTGACCGGCGCCCTGGGGGCCGTCTGGATTGCCGCCTGGGTATGGCTGACGCGGGGATTGGGCCGGCAATTGACACGGCAGCCCGCGGCGTTCCGCCAACTGCCGGCGTCGCTGGCCGCCATCGCGGCCAACCCCCGGTTCTGGCTGCTGTGTCTTTCGGCGGTGATCGTCAACAGCGTCAGCTACTTTCTGGCGGACTGGATTCCGCTCTATTTGAAGACGGAGCGGGGCTTCGGTTTTGCTTCCGGGAACGCGGTTTCGATTCTGGTGTTCGCCGGATTGGACGCAGGCAATCTCAGCGTCGGGTTTCTCCTGCGGCGGCTGATCGGCCGGGGAGTGCCGGTGGCGCGCGCGCGGCGCGTCTCGCTGGTGATTTGCTGTTTCCTGATGACGTGCGCGGCGGGCGCCGGCGCCGCGCCCTCGGCGGCTTTGTCGGTGTTGCTGCTGGTGGCCACGGCGCTGGGCGTCGCGGGTTTTCTGGTGATCTACCTCACGGCGGTGCAGGACCTGGACCCGGAGCGGGTCGGCCTGAGTGCGGGTTTGCTGGGCGGTTTGGGCAATCTGGCCTACGGACTGGTGAGTCCGTCGATCGGCCGGCTGGCGGATTTGCGGCAGAGCCAGACGGCGTTTCTGCTGGTGGGCCTGCTGCCCTGGCTGGCGCTGGCCGGCATGTGGATCGCGGCCGCCCCGCGCGCCCAGGCCCCGGCGGCGGCCCCTTCAAACAAGGAGTGATTGATCTATGTCCTATTCTCTGGACAAGTTCCGCGGCATCTTCCCCGCGGCGCTGACGATGTTCGACAAGGAGAACGCCCTCGACGAGGACGCTACGGCCGCGCACTGGGAATGGTTGATCGGGCAGGGCGTCGACGGCCTGGTCATCGCGGGCACCAGCGGCGAGTTCATCGCGCTGGAAAACCACGAGCGCGTCCGGCTGTTCCAACTCGCGCAGGTGGTCAACCGCGGCCGGGTGCCGCTTATTTACGGCTCCGGCCATTACAGCACCCGGCTCTCCATCGAGCTGTCCGAACAGGCCGCCCGCTATGGAGCCGATGGGCTCATCGTGATTCTGCCATACTACCAGAAGCCTTCCAAGCCGGCGGTGATCGAGCACTTCCGCCTGATCCGCCAAGCGAGCGACTTGCCCGTCATGCTTTACAACAACCCGGCCAATTCCGCCTGCGTCGACCTGACGCCGCGCGAAATAGCGCAACTGGTCGAGGAGGACGTGCTGCACATGGTCAAGTCGACGTACGAAACCGTGGTGCCCATTCATGACCTGCATTTTCTGTTGGGCGACCGGATGGCGATTTTCTACGGCTCGTTCCAGGCGGCTTTCGAAGCGATGTGCGCGGGCGCGCACGGGTGGATCAGCGGCGTGCTCAACGTAGTCCCCCGGGCAGCCAAGGCGATGTACCAGGCTTGTATCGAGCAGAACGACGCCCGGCGGGGTTTCGCGATCTGGAAGAAGATTCTGCCGATTGTGCACCTGTGGACGTGGCAGCAGGTAGGTCCCGTCAGCGACCTGGCGACCTACCGGTCCATTCTGAACTTCTGGGGTCTGCGGGGCGGCTACAGCCGCAATCCGTTCTTTCCGTTGACGGCAGCGCAGGAAGCGACGCTGCGCGGGCTTTTGGAAGAGTCGGGCTGGATGGATCCCGACGCCGTGTTGCGGGACCTTGGGTAGCGGGATGCGGGTTGCGTTGCTGGGATATGGCGCCGTGGCGGAGGTGCACGCAGCGCGGCTCAAGACGATCGACGGCGTGCGGCTGGCCGCGGTCTGCGGCCCCGATCTCAAGAAAGGACGCGGGTTCGCGGAGCGCCACGAAATCGCACTGGCTACCCCCAGCCTGCCCGAGGCGCTGGAGGTGGCCGACGCCATGATTGTGGCGTCGCCGACCCCGAAACATTTTGAGCATGCCATGCAGTTGACCGTCCCGGCGCTGGTCGAGTTGCCCCCGTGCGACAGCGGCGCCGAGGCGCGGGCGATCGAAGGCCACTTCGGCGCGCATGCGGCGCTGGTCCGTTGCGCCCACACCAGCCGGTACCTGGAACCGTACCGGCGGATCGGGGCCTGGATTCGCGGCGGAGACCTCGGCGCCGTCCGCCAGGTCATCTACTATCGCCACCTGATCCCGCGGCACCGGAGCTGGAGCGATCACGCGCTGCGGCACCACGCCGCGCATCCGGTGGATTTGCTGCTCGACTGGTTCGGGGAAATCGAACCCGTGGGCTGCGCCGCGCCGGACGGAGACGGTTCGGCCACGGTGACGCTGCTCGCGCGTTTACCGGACGGTGCTCCGGCCTCGGTGTCCGTCAGTTATGAGTCCCGCGTCACCGCCAGCCGGATGATGGTGGTCGGCAGCCGCAAGACGGTGGCGACGGACGGGTTCTCCTTCGTTGAGGCGGACGATCCTGTCTTGCAGTGGCGGGGAGACAGCCAGGAAACCTATGAACAGGCGATCCAGGATCAGGACGCCGCCTTCGTGCGCGCCTGCCGCGGGGAGAACGCAGGCGTGCTCTGGCGTGAGACGATTCGCCTGATGGACCTGCTGGACGCTTTCCGCGGGTTGCTGTAGGGTTCGCCGGCGAACGCAGTCAGCGCAGCGCCGCGGACTTGGGCGTATCGCCGGCGCCGCCGTCGCCGGGGCCCAGTTCCAGCGCCTGGAGAATGGCTTCGCTCCGCCGGCCGCGAAGTTCCTCGCCCACCAGGTGAACCTCGACGATGCCGTTCCGGGGTTCAATGCCGTTGAACACCAGGTCGACCGGCATGTTGACGCCTCCGCCCGTGGCCCAGACGTCGAGCGCCTCCACCTTTTTCTGTCCGTTGATGGAGATGGTAAAGGCCCGTTCGCCGGCGCGGTCGAACTGCGTCTCGGCAAACTTCAAGCGCACGTGATACACGCCAGGACCCACGGTGAGCGGCACGCGCAGTTCCTGGTGATGCACCCCGAAGCGGTACAGGTCGGGATCCTTCACCTTCCCCTCCCCGCCGCCGATGAAGACGGCTTGGGGCATCGTCCACCACGTTTTGGCGACGGCGTCGGTCATATGGCCGGTGCGCGCCAGAAACTCGGTTCCAGGCCGCCAGGCGTGGCCTGCGGCGTCGACATAGTCGTCGCGCTCGGGATAGCCAAAAATCAGGCGCTGCGCGTCGGTCGGGCCGCCGCCTTCGCCAAACCCGCTGTCGCCCGTAGCGGCTGAAAACTGGATGGCGTCGACATACACCTCGGTTCCGTTCGACAGCGGGTTGCCGCTGCCGCGCGCGACCAGGCGCAGCGTGTGCGGGCCGGGATGCAACCCTCCGCGGGAGTACAACACTTGTTGTCGCATCGCCAACGGACTGAAGAAATCGACGCCCGCCAACTGCTTCCGGTCGTCCAGGTAGAGATCGGCCAAGCCGCCCTCGGGTCCGGCAGGAGCGACCAGGCGCACCTGGTTGCCGGTAAAGCGCCACTCGACGCTGGCCCCCGCCTGGACCGCCACGCGGTGCGCGCCGCCGAAATCGCCGTTGTCTTTCGCTGTCCGCCACGGTCCTTGGTACGTCAACCGGGTGTCGTCTACCTGTTCCTGCGGGTCGGGCCCGCTCACTTCCACGTCGGTAGCGCCATCGTGGCGGATAGCTACCAGGAAATCGCCGCCCGGCAGGGCGCGCGCGGTGTAGCCGTTAGCGGCCAGGTCGGAGCGCCTGGCCAGGGGGCGTCCTCCCGCAAGCACCCGTTCCGGTTCGAACGAGAGCCGCAACACCTCGGTCGCGCCGGCGGGCGCGTCGAATGTCAGATAGCTCACCCGGCCCTTCGCGTACCCCACGTGTTTGACCACTCCGGTCGATCGGACAATGTGGTTCTCCCGATTCGGCCCCATAATCTCTGGGAGCCAGGCGATGGTTCTCAGTACATGTTTGAGCGCCATCGGGTGGGCGATTTTGAACCAGTGCCGGTTGACGTGCATGCCGCCGTCGATCAAGTCCATGGTCAGTCCGTTGTCGAGCGGATCGTAGGTGGCCAGTAGTTGCGACCGCCGTGCGATCTCGCGCGCCCACTCGCTGCTGGCCTCCACGCCATAGCGGGCGAACGGTCCGGCCAGTTCCATCGGTCCATACCACAGCGAGCGATCGCAGCAATTGGACGCCTCCGGGTACGCCCATGCGCCGTGGAACACGTCGCTGCGCGAGCGCAGGCTCACGCCGGTGTGGTGCAAAAACAGCGACAGAATATTGCGGACGTCGTGACGCCAATTGGGAAACGCCGCCGGATTGTCCATCAGATAATGGGCGACATACTCGGTGATGTTCTCGGCCTGCACGGGGTTCTCCCAATCCCAGTAGTTGCGGCCCCAGGTGTCGTTGAGGATCCAGGCAGGGAGCAGGACATCCTGGAGATAGCGCCGCCCGGCATCGCGGGCCGCGACAACCTCCGCATCGGCGGCGCCGATGCGGATCAGTTCATCGAAAAACGCCAGCAGGAAGACGACGCCCCCCTTCTGGACGCCGTTCATCCCGCTGCCGCCGGCTTTATTGGCGTAGCGCCCCCAGGGCGGGGCGCCCGGATCGCGGTTGCGATTGCGCGCCAGCAAACCGGCCCAGCGGCGCGCCGCGTCCAGCCAGCGCCGCTCGCCGGTCATCTGGTAGGCGCGGACCAGTTCCCAGCCCACCTCCGCGACAATGTCCAACTGAATCATCCCCTGCCGGTCCCGCAATCCTTCGCCGGGGCCGATGACGCACTTGCCGTAACGCTTGCCCATGGTGGGCACCGAGATCAGGATGCCAGGCCAGCCGTGGTCCGCTCCGGTCTGACAGTGCTCGACCAGGTAGTTGGCGGTGGCGTAAATCGGGGTGAAGGCGGCCGGATCGCCGCTGTACCGGTAGTATTCGATGAGCGACCCCAGGATGTAGGCGGCGCGCTGGCCGAGGTCGCCGTTGGCCCAGTCTTGCTCGGCCACGGGCACGATTGTGCCTTCGTGGTCGATGCTCCAGGTGCCGTTGTACACGTACTCGGGCGCGGGCGCCACCGCGCCCTGGACGGCCCAGGGATAGCGTTTGAGCGTTTCGGCGGCGACGCGGACGCGATAGTCGAATTGGCCGTTTTGCCGTGAATACCAGGGTGCGATCACGCCGTGCCGGTCCTGTTCGGCGGGATGGGCGTAGTAGTGGAGCAGGGTCTCGGCGGCGGGGAGCGGAACGGCGCACGTCCCGAAAAGTACGGCTGCCAGATGGATGCGCATAGCGAAAGCTCCGGCTGGAAGAGAAGGACATTCCCTCCCGGGCCCGGTTCGATTCAGGGCGATTATATGGCGCTGCGCGAGCCGGGTCTAGCGGGTGTGGGACGGCGAGGACGCCCTCCACGAAGGGCGTGAACAAGGAGCGGTGGCGGCAGGTGGCTGCCGCTTCGGTCGCGCCGCTGGCCACCTGGGCCGTGGTGCTGGTGGGATTCTTGTACAACCATGCACGTCTGACCGATCTGCGCAACGACTCGATGACGCCCGCGACGTGCTGGGCGCGGAAACGGCCCGGAACCACTCCGCGATGCTCCGCCGCTTCCCCGATCTGGCTGGCCGGCTGACCCGCAGGGAAACGGGGCTGAACCTGGGTTCGTGAGACCGGCTCAGATCCCGATCAGGTTCGGACAAACCTTCTCCCATCCCTGCTCCCGCGCCCAGACATCCATGGGGAGGGCGGCGATTTCATCCACATCGGGGATGGCAAGCGGGTCCTGCCCGCAGTGCACTACGTGCAGATACCGTTGGCAAACCTCGCAGACGCGCAGTTGCACGTGGTCCAGCAGGGAATTGGTGTACAGCGCGATCCGGCTTTCCTCGGTTTGGCCACACGCGGGGCAGCGAGCGCGAGGATAGGGCCATTCCCGCAGACAGACGCCACACACCAGGTGCAGCGCATGGCCATCGCCTGCGGGACGCAGAGATCCCGCCTGCGGGAGCCCGCCACAGTGGGGGCATTTTCCGGACGAAGGTTGCGCGGGCGCAGCAGGAGGCTGCTGGCGGAGCAGGACCCGGGCGAAAAAGCCGTCCGGCGGAAGGTGGGCGGGATCGAGCGCATCCGCCTGTTCCCGCAGCAGCGGCGGGCCCATCCGCCGCACCAGGGCGCGCAACTCTTCCAGCCCGCCGCGGAATTCGGCGATCCCGGCGTAGAACAGGAGGGCTTCGCGCGCGGCCGGGACCCGCTCCGCCAACAGTCGGGCGCGCTCGGCGCGGGTCAATGCCGCGAGATCTCCTTGAACCACCGCGGGTGGTGGGACAACGCCCAGCCCGGCCGGACCCAACCCTGCATCATGCCGCGGAAGGCCTCCGGCACGGCCGCCGTCCCCATGTAGATGTGCACGATGATGCCGCCGATCGCCCCTAGGGCGGCTGCGGGATGGACCACGATGGCGAGCAGCCGCAACGCGCGTGGCATGATCTCCGGCCACCACAACACCAGCCCGCTGGCGAACAGCAGCAGCGCCAGCGCGGACTGCATCCAGAACAACATTTTCTGCCCGGCATTGAAGCGGCCGGCCTCCGGCAGTCCACTCTCGTCGTGCACCATGTAGCGGTGCGAGAGTCGTAACCACGTCCGGTCGTCGGCGTCGAGGCGCATCTGGCGCGCCCAGCGGGAAAACATCACCCCTAAGGCGAGTGCAAAGACGACGCCGCCCCACGGGTGCCACCCGCGCACGGTAGCGCCCCCGCCAAACACGAACGCCAGCCAGTATAGCTTGTGCGACCAGAGCGCCAGCCCCGTCAGCGCCGCGTACAGAAAACTGATGGCCGCCATCCAGTGCGCGGCCCGCTCGCCAAAGTCAAAGCGCGGAATTTTGCGGTCGGTTTCGAGCGGCATCGGCTACTTCTCCTGGCCTTCGTAAGTCCGCGGGCCGAAGCGGACATAGTGAAAGAATGTCCCCAGAATGCCGCCGACGAGCGTGAGCGTTCCCAGCCACTTCAGCGGTCCCTTCCAGAGCGCGACGCTCAGCGGGATCGTGGGATCCTTGGGCAGGCCGTGCGCCTCCGGTTCGGTCGCGTCTTTCAGGACGTAGAGCACATTCGTACCGCCCACGCCTTGCGGATTATATACGCCGGCCTGCGCGTGACCATCGGCCCGCAATTGTTCCGCGCGCGATTCGGCTTTGCGCAACAGCTCATCCCGCGCGCCGAACGTCAGGCAGTTGGTCGGGCAGGTCTTGATGCACGCGGGCGACAAACCCACCGCGGTACGGTCGGAACACAACGAGCACTTGTATACCTTCTTGGTGGCGGGGCTCAGGCGCGGCACGTCGAAGGGGCAGCCCGTGATGCAATAACCGCAGCCGATGCAGTGGTCGTGGTTGAAGTCGACGATGCCGTTTCTGAGCTGAACAATGGCCCCGGGCGCCGGACAGGCGCGGAGACAGCCGGGGTCGGCGCAGTGCATGCACTGATACTTGGTCATCAGCCAGGACATGCCGCCGGCGGTTTCCCGCTCGTTGAACTTGATCAGGTTCCAGAAATTGTGCGCCAGGTCCGGCATGGTCTGGTAGGTGCCCTGAAAAACGCCCAGTGTGAATTCCTGGTCGTTCCATTCCTGGCACGCCAGTTCGCAAGCCTTGCAACCGATGCAAAGGGTCGTGTCGATGAGTTTGGCGACCGTCTGCATCTACGCTTTCTCCAGGTTGACCAGAAAGCCCTTGTACTCGGGAGTGCCCGAATTGGGATCGTACACCGAAGGGGTCAGGTTGTTGATCAGCGGGCCGGACACCCGTCCGGCAAAGCCCCAGTGGATGGGCAGCCCCACCTGGTAAACCGTCTTGCCGTTTACGGTCAGCGGACGAATGCGTTTGGTGACCAGGGCCGGGCCCTCCACCTTGCCGCGCGCGGAGGTCACGCGCACCCGGTCGCCGCTCTTGATCTTCTTCTCCCGCGCCAGTTCGTCCGGCACTTCTACGAAAAAGTTGGACTGCAATTGCGAACTGCCGGCCGTATGCTTGGTCCAATAGTGGAAGTGCTCCGTCAGGCGGTAGGTGATGCCGACGTACGGGTAGTCCTTCGACGTGCCGAGCGCGTCGCGGTCGCTCGTGAACACCTTGCCCAGGGGGTTGAAACTGACGCGCGGGTGGAGCGGGTTCTCCACGGGCGATTCGGCGGGCTCGTAATGTTCGGGGAACGGCCCCTCCACTAGGTCCGGCGTAAAGAACTTGGCGACGCCTTCGGGGAGCATGATGAAGGCGCTGAAGTCGCCGGGGGCGGCGTCACTCTTGAAGTCGATCGTATCGCCGACCCAGCGGGCGCCGTCCCAGCGGACCGGCGCCCGCGAGGCGTCCCAAGGCTTCCCTTCCCGGTCGACCGAGGCGCGGTTATATAAGATGCGCCGGTTGGCCGGCCAACTCCAACTCCACTCGGGGTAAAGGCCCAGGCCGGTAGGGTCTTCCTGCCCGCGGCGCGCCATCTGGTTGCCGGCTTCCGTCCACGAACCCGAATAGATCCAGTTGCCGCACGACGTCGAGCCGTCGTCTTTCAATTCGCCGAAGCCGTTGAGTTGTTTGCCCGTGGTCAGGTCGCGTCCGTTGACTTCCCGCGCCACCTCTCGGAGCGAAGGAAGTCCCGGGGTGGCGTAGTTCCAGCTCATATTGAGCAGGGACGCCGCGCCTTTGCCGCCTTCTTTTTCGTAAAGCTCGCGGATTTTCAGAAACAGCCGGGCGATGATCTCCTGATCGCGCAGGGCGTCGCCGGGCGGATCGAGGGCGGCTTCCTTCCATTGCAGCCAGCGGGAAGAATTGACAAAGGCCCCATCCTTTTCCGCGAAACACGAGGCGGGCAGCAGGAAGACTTCCGTGGGGATCGCGGCCGGGTCCGCCGCCGCGGGGTAATACTGGCCGGCCAGCGGCTTGGCCTTCCAGAAGGCCGCGGTTTCCGTTTCGAAGTTCTCGGCGACGATCAACCATTTCAACCTGGAGAGCGCCGCGATCATCTTGGCGGTGTTCGGACCGTTGGCCACCGGGTTCATGCCAAACGAAATCAGCCCGTCCATCTTCCCGGCGTACATCCTGTCGAAGAAGAAGCCCCAGCCGTGGTTGTCGGCCTCGCCTGCTTTCGGCAGCCACTCGTACCCGAAGCCGTTCGCCCTGGTGGCGCGCTCGCCGTAGTACGCCTTCAGCAGGCTGACCATGAACTTGGGGGTGTTGCCCCAATAGTTGAGCGAGTCGGGCCGCAGTTTTCCGGGGGTATTCGCCTTCAGGTAGTCATCCAGCGTGGCCCAGTGCGCGCGGGGAATCTTCAGGTAGCCGGGCAGCATATTCCAGGCGCCCATGTCCGTCGAGCCCTGGATATTGGCGTGGCCGCGCTGCGCATTCACCCCGCCGCCCGGCATCCCGATGTTCCCCATCAATAGCTGGAACATCGCCGCCGCGTGAATCAACTGAACCGCGTGCGAATGCTGCGTCCATCCCAGCGCATAGAGCACCGTTCCGGACTTGTCCTCCGCGGCGGCGATGGTGACCATTTCCGCCGCCTTCCGGAATTCGTCCACCGTGCAGCCGCAGATCTCGCTGACCTTTTCGGGCGTGTAGCGAGCGTAGTGTTTTTTCATCAACTGGAACACCGAGCGGGGGTGCTCCAGGGTGGGATCGATCTTGGCGTAACCCTGCCCGTCGACTTCGTACTGCCAGGTGTCCCGGTGGTAGTTGTCTTTGGCCTCATCCCAGCCGGAAAAGTGGCCGTCCTCGAAACCGAAGCCCTCCCTGATGAGAAAAGATGCGTTGGTGTGCTGGCGCACGTACTCCCTTTGGAACTTCCCGGTGGACAGCGCATAGTGGATCAGCCCGCCCAGAAACGCGATGTCGGTGCCGGAGCGGATGGGCACGTAACAGTCGCTCACCGCCGCGGTGCGGCTGAAACGCGGGTCCACGCACACCAGTTTGGCTTTGCGCTGCAAACGGGCCTGCATCACGAAGCGGAAACCGACCGGGTGATTTTCGGCCGGGTTGCCCCCCATCACCAGCACGACATCGGCGTTGGCGACGTCCGTCCAGCCGTTCGTCATGGCGCCTCTGCCAAACGTGGCGGCCAAACTGGCCACCGTGGGGCCGTGTCAAAGCCGGCTCTGGTTCTCGTACGGCAGAATGCCGAGGCCGAAGCGGAACTTGCTGAGCAGGTAATTGATCTCGTTGGTGTCGGTGCAACCGCCGATCATCGCGACGTTGCGGAGACGGTTGACGGTGCGGCCCTGCTCGTCCGTTTCCTCAAATCCCGCGTCGCGCGCATTCTTGATGGCGCGCGCCATCCGGGCGAACGCCTCGTCCCAGGAGATGGTCTTCCAGTCGGCGGCGCCGGGCGCGCGATAGAGCACCCTGGTCAGCCGGCGGTCGCTGGTGACGAACTCCTTGAGTGAAATGCCCTTGGGACACAGCGTGCCGCGATTGACGGGGCTCTCCGGGTCGCCCTCGATGTGGACTACGGCGGGTTTGACGTTATGCGCTTTATCGCCGAGCGTGTGGATCACTACGCTGCACCCCACCGCGCAGTACGGGCACACACTGTGCGTTTGCGTGGTGCGCGAGATCTTCAACTCGCGCACGGACGCCTGCGCCGGGCGCAGGTCAAAACCAAACGCCGTGGCGGCTGCCGCCGCGCCCTTGGCGACAAAGCCGCGCCGCGAAACATCCCGGGCCATGCCAGGTGTTCTAACACGCAGCGCGCAAGGTGGTCAACTCCGGGGAGGCCGGGCCTGGCGCGAGGCCGCTGCATGCTGTAATAGAAGTTGCTGGTACTGGCTTCCTCCTCCCCGCGCCGACGGGAGATTCTCGCCAATGCGGGCTTCGAGTTTGTCGTGCGCCCGGCGCACGGCGTGGACGAAACTGTGCGCGCGGGCGAGTCCCCCGAGGCGTACGTGCGCCGCCTGGCGCGCGAGAAAGCGCTGGCGACGCCCCGCGGCGCCGGCGAAACGGTCCTGGCTGCCGACACCACAGTGGTGCTGGAGGGCGAGATTCTCGGCAAGCCGGAAGACCCGGCGGAGGCCACCCGGATGCTGTCGCGCCTGGCCGGACGCGCGCACGAGGTCTGGACGGGCATCTGCCTGCTGGGCGCCGGTCTCGAAGTGGTGGACGCGGCGGTCAGCCGGGTGTGGTTCCTCCACCTTTCGCCCGCGGAGATCGCGGCCTACATTGCGTCCGGCGAGCCCTGGGACAAGGCCGGCGGCTACGGCATTCAAGGGCTGGCGTCGAAGTTTGTGGACCGGATCGAAGGGTGTTATTACAACGTGATGGGCCTGCCGGTTTCCCTCGTCTACCGGCACCTGCGGCGAACGGCGGATACCTCGTGATATAAATGGGGCTTCACCATGCAAACGCGCAAGTTCTACGGGTGGTGGATCTCCATTGCGGCGTTCTTCACGTTCGGTCTGGCGGTGGGCGTGCCGTATTACGCCATGCCGTTTTTCTACGACTATTACGAGAAGACATTCGGTTGGTCGCGCCCGGATCTGACTTTCGGCTTCCCCCTCGCCGCGACGCTGACCTTGTGGGTCGGTCCGCTGCTCGTGCACCGGTACAGTCCGCGCAAGTTGATCGTGGTCGGCACCGGGATGACCGCGCTCGCCTACCTCGGTTTCGCGACGATGCAGGGCAGCCTCTGGCTTTATTACGGCTACTGGCTGATTTACATGACGGGCTACATCCTGTCCGGACCCATTCCCCACCAGGTGATCATCTCGCAGTGGTTCCGCCGGCATCGCGGCAAAGCCATGGCCGCGACCTATCTCGGCGTCGGCGTCTTCGGCGGGATTTCGGCCAAGCTGATCGCCAAGCCCCTGACGGACGCGCTGGGGTTTCAGGGCGCGCTGATGGCCATGGGTTTCCTGTTGCTGCTGACGTGGCCCATCGCGCTGTTCATCATGCGCGACCGGCCGGCGGAGATGGGCCAGCAGCCCGACGGCGACCTGGTGGAGCATGCCGAAGTGCGCGCCGCGCCCCAGGCGTTCCGGGCGTTGCTACACCGCCCCGCTTTCTGGCTGCTGGTGGTGGGCAGCGCCTGCTCGATCGGCGCCATCGGTTCGATCAACCAGCACATGAAATTCGTTTTCAAGGAGCAGGGCTTCACCGACCAGGAGGCCCTGAACACGCTGTTCAGCGATGCAACGCTTTACATTCTATGGTCGAGCGTCCTGGGGCGGGTGTTCATGGGCTGGCTGGCCGACCGTTTCCCGAAGAAATGGGTGATGACGGGCACCTACGCGTTAGTGGCCGGCACGATTCCCCTGCTGCTCCTGGTCAGGCCGGAATCACCGGAGATGGTTTATGTATTCTCCATCCTGTTCGGTTTCGGGATGGGCGCGGACTACATGTTGATCCCGCTGATGGCGGCCGAGCAGTTCGGCGTCAACACGCTCGCCCGCGCCATGGCGATTATTCTGCCCACCGACACCATCGGGCAGACCTGGTTCCCGTATCTGGTTTCCGTGCTGCATGACCATCACGGCGGTTACGGATTCGCGCTGAACTTCATCTTCCTGCTCGCTTTCATCGGCGCCGTGGCCATTGTGCTGCTGCCGTCGAAGCCGACAATTGCAGACCCGACGGAGAAGCCGGCGCCGCGGGAGACGGCCTCCCGGCACTAGCCTCGTCAACGGCAGCCTTCGAAGGCGAGTTCAGCAACGCGCGGTCAAAACTTTCCAAAGTGCGCGCGCGGTTTCCTCCGCGCCGTGGACGCACTCGACATAGGCGCGCGCCCGGCGGCCGATTTCCTCCGCATCGGCGCGACAGCCTGCCAGAAACCGCAGCACTTCCGCCAGATGGGCGCGCTCCGCCAAACCGGTGCGGACGCGGACACAAGCCGTCTCGGCAAATGCGGCGTTCTCCTCGGTATCGCTTACCACGACTGGCTTCCCGAGGCCCATCAACCGGATGGTGATGCCGCTGGTTTCCCCCGCGCTGGGCGCGCGCAGGTTCAGCGCGGCGTCGCACGCGGCCGCCGCCAGCCAGAACTCGGACTCTTCCAAGTAACCAAGGCGGACGACGCCCTCTTGCGCCAGCAAGGGGGCGACAGCCCTGGGCAGGTCCACCGACACTGCGGCGCCCGCCACCAACAAATACAGGTCCGGGAAAGCGGCGCGCACCGCGGGAAAGGCCGCGAGCGCCGGTTCCACGCGTTTCGATTCGCGCAGGTGCCCGAACAGGCCGACCAACCAGGCAGCGGGCGGGATGCCCCGGGCTTGCCGGAAGCGAAGCGCCTCGGCCACCCCAGGCAGGTGCGCCGGCGGCTGCCACAGATGCGGGATCTCGACGACGCACGCCCCGGGTGCGTGCTCGCGGACCAGGCGCGCCGCCGCGCGATTGTGCACCACCACCGCGCGGGCGGTTTCCGCCACGCGCTTCAACATCGGATAGCGGTAGATTTCCGCCCGCAGACCGGAAGCGGCTTGCGACCGGTAGAGTTCTCTCGCCAGATCTTCGTGCCAGGAGCCATAGTTGTAGACGAACTCCCGGACGTACTCTTCCGGACCGAGCGTGCCGAGGTAGAAGTGCTGGAGCAGCGCGTCGTGCAAAACCACTACCCCCGGCTCCCGCAACGCGCGGGCGTAGATGCGCGCGTGCAGCGGATGATTGCCCAGATGGTAGAGCGCGGCGTCGCAGGTCGCGGGATCCGCCTCCGCCGTGTGCGGACCCGCGGTGCGCCGTAATGCGGCAAGCTGAGCCGCGGCGTAGTCCGCGATGCCGGTGCGCGCGGGCGGCCACGGCGCGAACACTCCAACTTTCAGGCGCGCATCCTTTCCCCAAACAGCGCCGTGCCAATCCGCACTTCGGTGGCGCCTTCCTCAACCGCCACTTCCAGATCGTGTGACATGCCCATGGACAATTCCGGCAGGTCGTAGCGCCCGGCCAGCTCGCGCAGGCGGCGGAAATACGGACGGGATGCTTCCGGGTCATCCGTCCACGGCGGCATGGTCAAGAGCCCGGTCAGGCGCAGGCGGGAGCATTCCCGAATGGCCGCGATCAGCTCCGGCAACTGCTCCGGCGAAGCCCCCTGTTTGGATGCCTCCTCGCTGAGTTTGACCTCGATCTTGACGTCCAACGGACGCGTGGCCGCCTCTTGCAACCGGCGCGCGAGCTTGGGCGAGTCCACTGCGTCGATCACGTGGAACAACCCGGCGGCTCGGCGGGTCTTGTTGGACTGCAAGTGGCCGATCAGGTGGAAGCGCGCGGCGGAGAGGTCCGCGAGTTCCGGCGCTTTTCCTTCGAACTCCTGGACGTAGTTCTCGCCGAACTCCCGCAAGCCCAGCGCGTAAGCTTCGCGAACGACGGAAGCAGGGAAAAGTTTGGTCACCGCCACGAGCCGGATGGCCGACGCATCCCGGCCCGCCCGTTCCGCGGCTTGCCGCACGCGGGCGCAGACCGCCGCCACACGCCGCGCCATCTCGCTTGCAACATCAGGGTTCAACGCTTCTCATTGTAACGAGGACTCTCCCGCAAGATGAGGCGTGTCGCGGTTGCCAGCGACGTACGCCGCGAGGGCGGCCGAGACGCGGCCCCCCGCCCGCTCGAGCAGACCGGCGGCCGCCGGGCGGCTCAAGCCGGTTCTGCCCATCACCACCGCGACCCGGACGTCAAGGCCGGCCGCCTCCAGCAGCCGTTCGGCTTGCTCGCGGGCGACCGGGACCGCGGCGGCGACAATACGGCAGGCGCGGTCGATCAGTTTCGAATTGCGGGGCTGAACGTTCACCATCAGGTTCCCGAACACATATCCGCGGCGAATAAAGGCGGCGGTGGTCAACATGTTGAGCACCAGTTTGGTCGCGGTGCCGGCTTTGAGACGGGTGGAGCCGGCGACGACCTCGGGGCCGGTCAGCGGCGCGATGGAGATATCGACGCGGCGCGCAAGCTCGGAGTCCGGGGTGCAAGAGATGCCGATGGTGAGGGCGCCCAGTTCGCGGGCCGCTGCGACGGCGCCGAGCACGTACGGGGTACGGCCGCTGGCCGCGATGCCGCACAGCACGTCGCGGGCGGCGAAGCCGCGGGCCCGCAAGTCGGCGGCCCCAGCCCCGGGGTCGTCCTCGGAGGCTTCGGTCGAGGCCGATAGCGCCCGCTCGCCGCCGGCGATGATGCCCTGCACCGTTTCCGCGGACACGCCGAATGTCGGCGCGCACTCGGACGCATCCAGCACCCCCAGGCGTCCACTGGTGCCCGCGCCGATATAAAAGAGGCGGCCTCCCTGTTGCAGCGCCTCCACGATCGCGTCGACGGCCTGGGCGATGCGTGGAATCTCGGCCGCTACCGCGGTGGCGACCTTGTGATCCTCCTCATTGATGATGCGGAGGATTTCGATGGTGGATTTGGCGTCGATGCCTGCCGAAGCGGGGTTCGGCTGTTCGGTGAGCAGCCCTTCCAGCATCAGACGACACCCGCCTGCTTCATCACGGCCAGCGTGGAATCGTAGCCGAGCTGCGCCCCCTGCTCTGGCGCCATTTCCTTCAGGCCGCGGCCGAACACTTCGGGACTGATGCCATCGGTATACCCGATCTGGCGCAACGCTCCGAAAAACGCCTTCCAATCGACGATGCCCTCGCCCGGCATCAGCCGCTCGCTATCGACGATCTGTTCGGGCGGCAGGTCCGGCGCATCGGCCACCTGGACGTGAACAATCCGATCCTTGCCGGCTTTGACGATGTCCGCCGCCGTCGACCCGGCATGATGCCAATGCCACGCATCGAGCAGCAGGCCGACATTGGGACCGATCTCGCGGGCGAACTCCAGCATCTCGTCCGTCCGGTAAATGAACTCGTGCCGGTGGCGCTTGCGCAAGTGTACCGGGCTGACGTTTTCCAGGCCCAGACGCACCTGGTATTTCGCCAGGACCTCCGCGCAGCGCTGAAACCTCGCTTTGAAGACCCGCCGCACTTCCGCCTTCGGACGGTCGTCGGAAGGGAGAATCCAGGTGGTGATGCGCGGGCAGCCGATCGCCGCGGCAAACCGGGCAGCGGGCTCGAGTTTGGGGAAGTCCTTGTCGAACGTGGCGTCATCCTTGCGGAATTCGACCGGCAGGCCGATCACCGCCGGCCGCAGGTTGAGTTCAGCCAGCAGCGCCCGCGTCGCCTCGGCGCCCTCCGCCATGGCCGCGTCCAGCGTGACATCGACGCCCGGGTACCCGATGAAATGCGCCAGCCGGGCGAACTCCCGCCAGGAGAGCCGGCCGGCGGTGAGCGTGCGTTGGAGAGACAGGTACATACGTCAGCGCATGGTCTCCAGGTACTCACCGGTGCTGGCGTCCACGAACACCGAGTAGTTGCTCGTCGAGATGGAATCTCCCCACAGCACACGCCAGCTTGGATTGGGATGGCGTTTGGTCTTCTCAAGGATGAACAGGATCTTCTTGTCGGGATTCTTCTTGACGTACTCCTGCACGTTCTTGCCCTTCTTGAGCGCGGTCTGGAGCGCGGCGTCAGTGTCGACCTTGAGCGCCTGCATCAGGAAGGGCTCGGTGCTGCCGCGCGGACCGCTCCAGCTCTCTTCGAGCCCAGCGAAGACGCCCTTGTGTAGGTTGCCCGGACCCTCAATTACCGAGTAGGTATACGGCCGGGAGCGGCGCAGGCTTTGCGAGACGAACGTAGCCTGCCAGGCGCCGGCCTTGCCGGGTTCCTCGGGAACGCCTTCCAGAGGGATGCTGTTCACCTGGATCGGGCTGGCGTCCGTCGCCCACCCCCGCGCGGCGACGTACATGCTGAAAAAGGCTTTGTTGCCGGTAATCGGCTCGATCTTTTCGGGTTCTTTGGGAGCTTCGGCCTTTTTGGCTGGCTCGTCGGCGCAACCGGTCAGCCACAGGAGGCTGGCCAAGGCGGTAATTGGTATGAACGCAAGGGGTTTCATGTCTAGCGCCATTCTAGCGCAGCGCTTCGACCCTTCCCAGCCCACCGCCCAAGCGTACTTGCCAGGCGCACTTCCCGAGGAGGCTGTCGGCGTGGCGGTTGCGAGCCGGCAAGCGGTTCGCCGTAGCTGGCGGCGGATCCTGCATCGTTTCCGGACCAAAAGAGTCTATAATAAGGGAGAGAGATTTGGTCGCATATTAACTTCTTGACTCGGTGGGCTCTAGTGGGTTAGGGTAGAAATGAGACCGAATCAGTCGCATATCGTTTCGCCATGCTGAAGCTGACAAAGAAAGCCGACTACGGGTTGATCGCCTTGCGACATCTGGCAATCTGCCCTCCGGAGGAGACCGCCAGTGCGAAGGAGATCGCCGAGGCATACGGCGTGCCGCTGCCTTTGTTAGCCAAGGTGATGCAGAAGCTCACGCGCACCGGCGTACTGCACTCGCTCCCGGGGACGAATGGAGGCTACCGGCTCGCGCGGGATCCGAACCAGATCACCGCGCTCGAGGTGATCCGGGCGATTGACGGTCCCATCATTCTGACGTCGTGCTTTACGGATCACCGGGACTGCGATCATGCCGAGCGGTGCACCGTGCGGGAGCCGTTACGGAAAATTCACGAGAGCATCATTCTGTTATTGGGCGCGATCACGATTGCGGACATCGCCCGGGACGACATGGAAGTGCCGGACGGAGCGCGGACGGCGCGCCAAGGACTCATTCAACTGATTCACGCGTAGCAGGGGGGACGAGAAAGAACCAATGAAGCTGCCGATTTATCTGGACAATCACGCGACGACGCCGATGGACCCCCGGGTCCTTCAGGCGATGTTGCCTTACTTCACCGAGCGGTTCGGGAACGCCGCGAGCCGCAATCACGCCTTTGGGTGGGAGGCGGAAGAAGCGGTGGAAAAGGCGCGCGGGCAGATCGCGAGCCTGATCGGGGCGACGGCGAAGGAGATTATCTTCACCAGCGGCGCAACCGAGTCGAATAACCTGGCGCTCAAGGGCGTCGCGGAGATGTATGCCGAGCGAGGCAATCACATCATCACCGTCGCCACCGAACATAAAGCGGTGCTGGACACCTGCAAGAAACTGGAAAAGCACGGCTGCAAGGTGACCTACCTGCCGGTGCGCCCGGACGGACTGGTGGATCTGGACCAACTCCGCGACGCGATCACCGACAAGACTATCCTGGTGAGCGTGATGTATGCGAACAACGAGATCGGCGTGATTCAGCCCATCGCCGAGATCGGCAAGCTGTGCAAAGAGCGCGGCGTGTTGTTCCACACCGATGGGGTCCAGGCGGTGGGGAAGATTCCGGTGAACGTACAGCGGGACAACCTTGACCTGATGTCGTTGACCGCCCACAAAATTTACGGGCCGAAGGGGGTGGGGGCGCTGTATGTGCGGCGGAGGAACCCGCGCGTACAATTGACCGCGCAGATCGATGGCGGCGGTCACGAGCGCGGCATGCGTTCCGGCACCCTGAATACTCCGGGGATTGTCGGGTTTGGGGAAGCGTGCGCCATCTGCGAAAAAGAAATGTCCGAGGAGTCCGCCCGCCTGCGCGCAATGCGCGACCGGCTGAAGGAGACCCTGGAGCGGGAACTGGATGAGGTCTTCATCAACGGTTCGATGGATCACCGCCTGCCGCACAACTTGAATATGAGCTTCGCCTATGTGGAGGGCGAGAGCCTCTTGATGGGCATCAACGACATCGCCGTCTCGAGTGGGTCGGCCTGCACGTCGGCAACCCTGGAGCCGAGTTACGTTTTGAAGGCGTTGGGGGTGGGAGATGACCTGGCCCATACATCGATCCGGTTCGGCATCGGCCGGTTCAACACCGACGAGGAGATCGATTATGTGGCCCACCGCATGGTGGAGGCCGTGCGTAAGCTCCGTGACCTGTCGCCGCTCTACGAGATGGCGAAGGAAGGCATCGATCTGAGCAAGGTGGAGTGGGTGGCGGAAGCGCACCACTAGGCGGGCGCTGGGAAGTTTTGCGGAAGCGAATCAGGACCTAAAGGGAGACGAAAGAAGACCATGGCTTATTCGGAGAAAGTGCTGGATCATTACAACAACCCGCGCAACGTGGGATCGTTGGACAAGGCCGATCCCAACGTGGGCACGGGCATGGTGGGAGCGCCCGAGTGCGGCGACGTGATGAAGTTGCAGGTGAAGGTGAATCCCGAAACGGGCGTCATTGAAGACGCCAAGTTCAAGACATTCGGGTGCGGCAGCGCCATTGCGAGCTCATCGCTGGCCACCGAAATGCTGAAGGGCAAGACGGTGGATGAGGCGCTGGCCATCAAGAACACCGAACTGGTCAACGAACTGAGCCTTCCGCCGGTGAAGATCCATTGCTCGGTGCTGGCCGAGGATGCCATCAAGGCGGCCATCGCCGACTACAAGAAGAAACAGAGCGTCGCGACGCCGGCCGCGGCGCCCACGCTGGCTTGACCCTCCCGCAGCGTCCGGGAAGGCGGGGCGCGATCCCGCCTTCCCATTGCGTTGGGGGCCGGAAACGAGTTACAACTATGGCGACGATGGTGGTGAATCCGGATACCAAAGCCCCGGAAGGGAAGAATCTGGAGATCAAGGTCACGCCGAAGGCGATTGAGAAGATTCGCGCGGCCTTCGCCAAGGAAGGCGTGCAGGATGGCGCGCTGCGGCTGGGCGTCCTCGGCGGCGGGTGTAGCGGTCTGAGTTACCAGTTCAAGTTCGACGCCAAGGAACGCCCCACTGACCGCGTGTTTCTCTTCGACGGCGTGAAGATCGTGGTGGATCCGAAGAGCCTGCTCTATCTGCATGGCCTGACGCTCGACTATAAAGAGTCCCTGATGCAGTCGGGTTTCGTTTTCGAGAATCCGAACGCGCAGAAGAGTTGTGGCTGCGGGACGTCGTTTTCCGCGTGATGAGTCATCCCTGCTGGCAGTGTGGCGCGTTCTTCAACGCGTTGTTTTGCGACTCCTGCCGCGCCATCCAGCGCCCGCCCGACAACTATTACGAGCTGTTCGGCCTGCCCCGCCAACTCGCCTTGGACGAGCAGGATTTGGAACGGCGCTTTTATGCGCTCAGCCGGCGCCTGCACCCCGACCTGTTCACCCGGCGGAGCGAACGCGAAAAGCAGTTCTCCACCGACGCGACGGCGCTGCTGAATGACGGCTACCGCGTACTGCGCGATCCCGTCCGGCGCGCGGAGTACGTCCTGAAGCAGGCGGGCTTCCCGATCGGCGAGCAGGGCACGCGCGACGTGCCGCCCGACCTGCTGGAAGAGGTCTTCGAGTTGAACCTTGCGCTGGAGGAACTCAAGGGCGGCGACCATTCGGTGGAACCGACCCTGCACCAAGCGCGCGCCCACTTTGAGAGCTTGCTGCGGGAGATCGATCAGGAGCTGGCCGGGGCGTTCCGCGATTACGACGCTACCGGGGAGCGCGAGGTGCTGGCGCGCATTCGCGCCATCCTGAACCGGCGCAAGTACATCAGCAACCTGGTCAACGAAGTGAGGGTGGCCCTCCAGCGGGCGGCGTGACCGGACGGCCCGCGCCGCCGCCCGGGAAAGTTGAGATTCATGACTCCTCTGCAAATCGACTTCGGCAAACGCGCTCCGGAACGCGTGGTCGGCATCGACCTCGGCACCACGAACAGCCTGATCGCCTATATGGACCTGACCCGTCCCCGGATTATTCCCGGGCTGGATGGAGACCGGCTGGTGCCGAGCATCGTGTCGTTGCTGCCGACGGGCGAGGCGCTGGTCGGCAACCCGGCGCGCGAAGCGCTGTTGACCGCCCCGGAGCGGACGGTCTATTCGGTGAAGCGGCTGATGGGCCGCGGCGTCGACGACGTGCGGGACGAACTGGCGATGTTTCCGTTCCGCATCGCCCCGGAAAGCCAGGCGGTGATCAAACTGGCGCTGGGGGACCGGGTGCTGACGCCGCCGGAGATTTCGGCCTACGTGTTGCGGCAACTCAAGAAGAATGCCGAGGCCTTTCTCGGCGAGCCGGTCACCAAGGCCGTAATCACCGTGCCCGCTTATTTCAACGATGCCCAACGGCAGGCCACCAAAGACGCCGGGCGCATCGCGGGACTGGAAGTGCTGCGCCTGGTGAACGAGCCCACCGCGGCCGCGCTGGCCTATGGTCTGGACAAGCGCCAGGAAGGCATCGTCGCCGTGTATGACCTGGGCGGCGGGACCTTCGACATCTCGATCCTGAAATTGCAGGGCGGCATCTTCGAGGTCCTGGCCACCAATGGCGACACGCATCTGGGCGGCGACGATATTGACAACCGGCTGATCCAGATTGGCATCGAGGACATCCGCAGCGAGTGGGGCGAGGACATCTCCGCCAACCATGAGGCCCGGCAATTGTTGCGCCGGGCGGTGATCCGGGCCAAGGAAGAGCTCTCCTTCGTCCCGTTCACCCATATCGATCTCGCGTACCGCGGCCGGAAGTACCAGCGCCGCATCGACCGCGAACTGTTCGAGAAACTGATCTCGGACATTGTGGACCGCACGCTGACGCCCTGCCGCCAGTGCCTGGTGGACGCCGGCGTGACGCCCGAGCAGATTGACGAAGTGGTGCTGGTGGGCGGATCGACACGCATCCCGCTGGTGCGCCGTGCGGTGGAGACGCTGTTTCGCGCCAAGCCGCACACCGACTTGAATCCGGACGAAGTGGTGGCGTTGGGCGCGGCGGTGCAGGCCGGCATTCTCTCCGGCGCGGTGGACGACAAGCTGTTGCTGGATGTCACGCCGCTTTCGCTCGGCATCGAGACGATGGGCGGAGTCGTGTCGAAGCTGATTCACCGTAACTCCACCATCCCCGCCAGCGCGACCGAGGTGTTTACCACCGCGGTGGACGGACAGCGGAACGTGCTGATCCACGTCCTGCAAGGCGAGCGGGAGCTGGCCCGGGACTGCCGCAGCCTGGCCCGTTTTGACCTGAAGGATATCGAGCCGCTGCCCGCGGGCATGGCGCGCATCGAGGTACGCTTCCTCATCGACGCCAACGGCATCCTGAACGTGACCGCGCGCGACCAGCGGACCGGCAAGGAACAGTCGGTGGACGTCAAGCCCACCTATGGGCTCACGGATGAAGAAGTGGAGGCCCGCATTCTCGAGTCGATCGAGTTCGCCGAGGAGGATTTCCGCGCCCGGCAGGTGGCCGAAGCGCGCGTGGAAGCGGACACGATTCTCGCGGCGGTGGAAAAAGCCAAAGCCAACGATGCCTATTTCGAGCTGAGCGACGAGGAACGCGACGCCATCACGAATGCGGTGAACCAGTTACTGCTGGTTTACCACGGCGACGATCACCTGCTGATTCGCGAGAAGATCGATCAGGTCAACCAGGTCACGTTGAAGCTGGCCGAGACCATGATGAACACGGCGGTCCAAAGCGCGCTGAAGGGGACGAAACTGTAGGTGACGGCTTGGCGGAGGCCGTATCCGGCGCGGCCTCCAGGGCGGCGAATGGAGGCTCCGGTCTAGGTTACGGCGTGGTCTGACGGGCAGGCACACTCGCCCAAGACAGCCTCAACGATGAGCATGGGGGCGAGGCCGCAGCCTCGCCCGTTTCCTTACCGCCCCACCGGGTCGTGATCGCGGCCCAGCGTCCGGTAGAACTCGCTGACCCCGCGCATTTCCGTGCGGACGCGCTCGTCGGGCGAGAGGAACCGCACCGGCCGCGGCGCGGCCAAGGCCACCATCTGGCGGAGATCGAAGCGCTCCAGCAGGCCGAAGCAGAACAACTCGGGCGTCTGGTCCGCGCGGAGGTTGCGCTCCAGCACCTCCTTCAAGCTGCCAAACGACCCATAGAGATCGAGGGCGCCGATCACCGCCGGGGAGGCGGTGGCGGCTGCCCCCAACGCCGCTACGCTCAAGCGGGGGCCGTGGGCCTCGACGGCGACGGGCTGTCCGGTCAGCTCCGCCCAAACCGCGGCGGCCGCCTCGATCCCTCCGGCCTGAAGCCCGAGCGGCCGCTCGCCGACTCCGGCGACGAGCAGCGCAAACAGGAAGTCGCGGCGCGCGATCTTCGATTCGCCAAAGTAGAAGGGGTCCAGCGCAACGACGCGCCGCCCTTCGCGCAGCAACTCCAGCACGCGCGCAGCCAGGCTGCCGCGTCCCTCGTCGGCCACCAACAGCGCCGTCTCCCGCGGCTGCTCGGGAACGAATTCCACCAGCGGCAGCGTCCACTCCTGGCCGAGCCGGAGTTTGGCGTGCCGCACACGGACGCTCTCCAGCACGCTTTCGCCGGCGGGGATCAATTCCCGCCGCGCCGGGGCCGGGATCCGCGCCAGCGCGCGCAATTCCGCGCGGCGGATCTGCTGCCAGGCCAGCGCCTCGGAGCGCTCGCCGGGCCAGTTGGCGTCCCGTGGCAGGTCCTTGCTCAACGACAGGGCCAGGGACTGGAAGTCCAGATTGCCGGCGGGCAGCGGCGCCGCCAGTTGCGCCGCGGTGCGGATTTCGCCGTCCGCCGGTTCTTCCTGAATCGGAAATGCGCCGGAAAAGAAGAACTCGCGCAACATCCGGTAGAACGCTTCGCGGTTGTCCGCGTCGTAATTGTGGCCGGGGCCGTAGTTCACGTGGTAGCGCAGGCGCTCCCGCTCGCCCGGCGGGTGCAGCGCGTACACCCGGCCCGCGGCCTGGAGCAGCGGCGTGTAGGCATAGTCCGCGCGAAAACAGCAGGTGTCCTTCTGGTTGTAGGTGAGCAGCGAAGGACGTGGGGCCAGCAGCGCGGTCAGATGCGTGTAGTCAGCAAGGGCGGCCAGGTCCGAAGGGGTCTGCTCCGAATCGCCGAGATCGAGCTCCGGCCATTGGGTGCGGGTGACGTAGCTCGAGTACCCGGCGACCGGGTTGGCCAAGGCCACCCGCGGATCGAGCGCGCTGAGGAAGATGGTTTGCCATCCGCCGCCCGACAGGCCGGTGACGGCGATGCGCCGGGGATCCACCTGGGGGTCGGCGATCAGCAGGTCCAGGGCCCGCTGGTGAGCCAGGAAGAAAAGGGCGACGCCGGACGTGCCGGTCAGGTCGACCTGCGGCATCCGGTAGTGATTGAAATTTTCGTTGTCCGCCAGCGCTCCGCGGCCGAACCACTCGAACGTCAACGCGACCACGCCGTTTCTCGCCAGATGAATGCACCGCTGCTGGATATACGGCGTGGCTACGCCCTCGCCCTCGTGGCCATTGACATTTAGCACGGCGGGCACGCGCCCACGCCGCTCGAGCGGTTCGTAGCGGTAGGCGGGCAGCCAGAGGTCGGGAATCACCTGGTAGCGCAGTTTCTGCAAGCGGTATCCCCTGCCCCGGATCGGCTCGCCGACTGGTTCCACTTTGGGAGCCGCGTTGCGCCAGCGCGCCGCTTCGCCGCGGAACACCACCCGCTCGAGCACCGCGCGGCGGAGGTCCGCCGCCTTCGTCTCCCACTCGGCGAGCCGCTCGGGCACGGACAGGTAGGCGACGCGCGCCGCGGTGAAGGCCTGCACTTCCAGCACGGGTTGTTGCGGGTCGAGCAGCGGTTTGCGGAGCGCCGCCTCGATGTCGGCGGCGGTCTGCGCGGCGAGGACGTGCACCACGAGAGCAAAGAGCAGGAGAGCGCGAGGCATCGAGACTGATGGTACTACGTAAGGTGCGGCCCGCCAGCCTGCTCAGGCCGGCTTGTTGGTTTGCCTCAAACCGCGACCAGCGTCCCGCCGATGTAACGCAGGCCGTCGTTGTGGTTCATGTAGTAAACCGCCAGCACCTGCCGGTTCGGCAGCACCACCGCCCACGGGTAGCCCAGGTCGCCGCTGCCGCCGTCGTCGCGCAGAACGATCTCGGGAGCAGTGGCGAAGTCGGTGCATTCGGCGTTCAGCACGCGCGCGCGAATGCCATAGGGCTTGTGCCGGTAACCGTAGACGAGGAAGACGCGATTGTCGGGCAGCCGGACCGCGTGGTGCGGGTGTCCCTGCCAGCCGGCGTCCTGCCATTTTTCGAAGCTCTTGCCACCGTCCCGCGACCGGGCGAGGACGGTATGGTCGTCGAAATCCGCCGTCCGCACGAACGCCACCAGGTCGCCCTGGGGCGTTTCATAAATGGAGGTCTCGTTGAAAGACACCTTTTCGTCGGTCGCGACCGGACACGAGTATTTCCAACTCTGTCCGCCATCCGTGGAGATCATCAGGTGGATGTCGGTGGAACGCTCCGAGCCGTCCGGTCCCTTCGGATAGGCGACCACCCAGAAGACGCGCCCGTCGCGTCCCTGGTACAGCCCGCCGCGGTTGTAAGCGGGCAGCGGCTTGCCGAAAATGTCGCGGGCCGCCCGGCCCGGCACGGGGGGCGGGTAGAGAGGACCCTGCCAGGTGCGGCCCGCGTCCGTCGACCGCACCACGTAGCCTCCCGCGAACGCATACTGTCCGTAAACCGTGGTCGCCTGGCTCTTGGCGCCCCGTTCCTTGTCCAGCCAAACCCACAGATAACTGGCGCACAGCAGCGTCCCGTCCTGCAACTGGAGCAAGCACGGGTCCTGCGAGCCGCCCAAGGGATGCGCGAAGATCAGCTCGGGGTCTTTCGACCAGGTCTGGCCGTTGTCCCGCGAGCGCACCAGCACGCAGTAGCTGTTCGGGTCCGTGTGGCTATAGCGCGAAACGCCCACGATCCGCCGGTTCGGCGCGCGGCGGAAGGCGCAAATCAGTTCGCCATTCGCGCGGCGGACGATCGAGGGGAACGCGCAATAGTACAAGTCATCGGCGTAGATCGTAAGGTCTTTGATTTTGCGCGGCGCACCGGTTTGGGCGGTGGCCAGGGCGGCGGAGGCGGCGCTCAGAGTGAACAGTCGGCGATCCATGTCAGTTCTTCCAGCATATCCCGCGGCATGCCCACGCGGGCCGGACTGTCCTGCGGATGGGATGCGCCCTACCGGTAGACGCAGCGGCGGCCTGCCTCGAACATGGCCAGGATGTTCTCGGGCGGCACGTCCGGCTGGATGTTGTGCACCGCGGCGAGCACGTAGCCGCCGCCGGAGCCCATCACCGCGAACATCCGCTCGACCTCGGCGCTCACCTCGGCGGGCGTCCCCCCCGGCAACACGTGCTGGCTGTCGATGCCCCCCCAAAACGTCAGCCGGTCTCCGAACTCGCGTTTGAGCCGGGCAGGCTCCATGTGCCGCGCGGTCACCTGCACCGGGTTGACGGCGTGGACGCCCATCTCGATGAAGTCGCTCAGGTAGGCATACGTCGAGCCGCAGGAGTGATACAGCAGCCGCGCGCCGGTGAACGAGCGGATGACGTCGAGGGCCTGTTCGTGATACGGGCGGATCAGTTTCCGGTAGAGGGGCAGCGAGCAGATGGGGCGGTCCTGCAAACCGACGTCGTCGCCGAAAGCCACGATATCGATCAGATCGCCCACTTCCCGCAGCGTCCGCCGCAGCACCTCCTGCTGCACCTCGAGCACGGCCTGCATCAGGGCTTGGAACAGGTCGTGATCCGCGCCGAGATCGTAGTACCAATCCTGGAATCCCCGCAGATACTGGGTCTGGTGGACGATGTTGACGCGGGCGTTGAACATGATCGCGTAGTCGGTCCCGTCACGCAGGCGCTGGGCGCGCTCGCGCAGCCCGCGCGTGATGCCGGGGTCGGTGGGGTCCGGCCACCGGTAGCGGGCGATGGTCTCCACCGTGATGGGACCGGCTAACGGCGAGCGGTCGAGCTCGTAATACTCGCACCCTTCCGGACGGCGGCGGACCACGCCCCACTCGTCCTGATAGCGGATGTCGTCCAGTTCGAGATCGCGCGCGTTGTCCGGCGCGCCCTGCGAGACCGCGCGGGCATCCACCTCGAGCGCCCTTTGAATCGCCTCATCCATCTCGACCACCTGCTGCATGCGGTCCAGCAGGCGGCCGGGCGCGCCGTAACCAAGGTGCGCCCGCAGGTTCTCATAAGCCCGGTAGACCATCCCGGTGAACCTGGCGGTGCCCAGGTCCATGGGGAGACGGTCCGGCTCGCGATGGTCGAGCGCGGCCAGCACGCGTTCGCGGTGGGTCATGGCGAGCCTATTATGCCGGATGGGAGGGCCGGCGGGAATGGGACCGGCGGCTGAGTCTATGGTCATCGGACAGGGGCCGGCAGGCCGCGGATACCCAGTGTTCGGCGGGGGGCGCCCTGGCGTCCCGGCCAGGCGCGGGGTCGTGGCGTGCAGGGTGGGGGTGGATCGGGTGCGCCTACTTACCGGCTCCGCCCGCGCCGGGCGGCGAACAACGTCTCCCGGCGCCGCTGATTTCCGGGGCAGGCGCCGGAAGCTGCGTCATGATGGAGGGGTGCAGACACCACAACAAGTGCAGACGATCGGCCGCGAGTTGATCGCGGCGCTGGTGGAAAAGGCCCGCTCCGCGCCGCGGGGGCGCGTGCACCACAACTTTCACGCATCGCCCGAGGAGAATCCCAACCGCTTCCTGAATGTGATGACGGCGGGCGCCTACATCGCGCCGCACCGCCACCGCGAACCGCCCAAAGCGGAAGCGTTGGTGGTGCTCGAAGGCGAGGTGGCGCTGTTCACGTTCGACGGACAGGGTGCGGTGGAGGCGGTCCATCGCATCGGTCCCGCGGCGGGGGTGTGGGGCGTGGACGTGGCCCCTGGGGCGTGGCACACGCTGGCGGTGATGTCGGCGCACGCGGTCTGCTACGAGGTGAAGCCGGGCCCCTACGACGCGGCGACCGACAAGGAGTTCGCGCCCTGGGCGCCCCGGGAGGGCGACCCCGCCGCGCCAGAGTATCTGCGCCTGCTGGTGGAGCGGGCCACACGAACGGGATCAGAGTAGGGCCAGGAGTCGGGACGGGACTTGGGAATCAGGCCGATTCGCAGGGGCGTCACCCTGGCGCGCGTCACTTCCCCGTCCGCAAAAACGCTTCGCAATCCTGCTGGCTGGAGAACTCACGCGGAACGGTAAAACGCCGGTGCCCGCCATGGCGGCAATCGCGCTCCTGGCGGGGCGGACCAAGCGGCGGGCGGAGGGGCTCCCGGGCGAACCGGGTCCAAACCGCGCCGACCGCGCGGGCTTCGGGAAACCCGGAGTGCACATACAGCCCGTAGCGGAGCCGGAGCGGCTTTTCCGGCTCGATGACGAGAGGCGCGTCCGCGGCGGGCATCACGCCCATCCAGCCGTCCTCGCGGACATGAAACGGCGTGGGGTGGCGGGGATTATCCGGGTGGTCCAGCAGCGCAAGGCCCTCGACGATTCCGGGCGAGACTTGCCCGGCGTAGTCCACCCATCGCGCGGGTTTGCGGAAGATGGCGGCCTCGCCCTCGGCGCCTGCGCTGTTGCGTACGCGCCCGCCGCCGTGGTGTACGCCGATCCATTTGGCCATGCGCACGCCGATCGGTCCGAAGCTGAATTGGCCAATGCGGACCGCCCGGCGCGCCGCCTCGAGCCGCAGTTCCGCGATCAGCAGCCATTCCTTGCCCGGCAACAGCCGGACGGCCAGGTGCGTCCGCTCGCGTAGCAAGGGCGCTTCGTCCGGGGCCAGCCAGAGAGCTTCCGCAATCGCCAGCGCGCCTTCATCGCCGTCGTCGAGGTGGACCAGCCGCCGGTGGCGAATGCGGCCGCCGCCGCGGTCGCTCCAAAAATCGACGCCGTCGAGGTCGCTGAACGAAAACCAGACCGAGTTGTGGTGACGGTGCGTATCCGGATCGCCAGGGTGACCCATGCGGGTCAAGGGGCGTCCCGAGGGCCCGACGACAGGGTAAACAAACGGCCGGCGCAGTTGCGCTCCGAAGTGAAAGCGCGCCAGCTCCTGTTCATCGCGCTGGAAGGAAAGCTGCGCGTAAGGCAGGGGAATCACTTGCACGCGCGGGATGGGCGGCGGCGGTTGAGCGTGGCCGACGCTGGCCAGGCACCACCCTACCGCCAAGACGCGCGATCCAGCCAGCAACCTTCGCCGACGCTGCCACCACAGCCGCATGCGCCTCCTCCTCTCGCCGGAGCGGCGCGGCCTAGCCGCTCATCGCGGCAAGGAATTCGGCGTTCGAGCGCGTCTTGGAGAGCTTGTCGAGCAGCAGTTCCATCGTCTCCACCGGCGACAAGGGATTGAGGACCTTGCGCAGAATCCACACCCGGTTCAGCTCTTCCCGAGGCAGCAGCAGCTCTTCCTTCCGGGTGCCTGAACGGTTGATGTCGATGGCCGGGAAGACGCGCTTGTCGACCAGTTTGCGGTCGAGGTGGATTTCCATGTTGCCCGTGCCCTTGAACTCCTCGAAGATTACATCGTCCATGCGGCTGCCGGTGTCGATGAGCGAGGTGGCGATGATGGTCAGCGAGCCGCCTTCCTCGATGTTGCGGGCCGCGCCGAAGAACCGCTTGGGCCGCTGCAAGGCATTGGAGTCGACGCCGCCCGACAGCACTTTTCCCGACGGGGGCACGATCGTGTTGTAGGCGCGCGCCAGCCGGGTGATCGAATCGAGGAGAATGACGACGTCCTTCTTGTGCTCGACCAGCCGCTTGGCCTTCTCGATGACCATTTCGGCCACTTGCACGTGGCGGGTGGCGGGCTCGTCGAAGGTGGAGGAAATCACTTCGCCGCGGACGCTGCGCTGCATGTCGGTGACTTCCTCGGGCCGCTCGTCGATCAGCAGCACGATCAGGATCACCTCGGGGTGATTGACGGTGATCGAGTTGGCGATGGATTGCAGCAGCATGGTCTTGCCGGTGCGCGGCGGCGAGACGATGAGGCCGCGCTGCCCCTTGCCGATGGGGGTCAGCAAGTCCATGATGCGGCCGGAATAGTTGTCCTTTACCGTTTCCAGGCGCAGGCGCTCGTTGGGATAGAGCGGGGTGAGGTTGTCGAAGAAGATCTTGTTGCGGGCCTCCTCGGGGGGCTCGAAGTTGATCGCGTCCACCTTGATGAGGGCGAAGTAGCGCTCGCCTTCTTTCGGGGGACGGATCTGGCCGGAGACCGTGTCGCCGGTCCGGAGGTCGAAACGGCGAATCTGCGACGGGGAGACGTAGACGTCGTCGGGACCAGGCAGGTAGTTATACTCGGGCGCGCGCAGGAAGCCGAAGCCGTCCGGCAGGCACTCGAGCACGCCCTCGGAAAAGATCAGGCCGGCCTTCTCGGCCTGCGTCTGGAGGATCTTGAAGATCAGTTCCTGCTTGCGGAGGCCGGCCGCGCCCGCGACGCCAAGGTCCTTGGCGATCTGGTTGAGCTTCTGGATCGACATATCCTTCAGCTCGACCAGGTCGAGGGTGGGCGGGCCATTCTTCTGCTGCGCCTGGGCGCGGCGTTTCGCCTCGCCGGGACGCATCTCGGCCCGGGTTTCGGGAGGACGTGGTTCGCCGGCGGACTTATCCGGCCGTCCTTCCGCCGCCGGTTTGCCGTCGCCGGCTTTTTCCGCGGGTTTACCCTCGGCGGATTTGCTCTCGGCTGCTTTGGGCTCCGACGCTTTTTCGGTCTTCTCCGCCCGCTCAGGCTTCTCTGCTTTTTCCACTGACTTATCGGTGGGTGGGGCCGCGGGGGTTACCGCGGGCGCCGTGTCTTCCATATTGCTTGCCAAAGTTCCCTCACTCCCCGGCCGGAAACGGCCGAGAACAGCAGCGGCTCCGGCGATGCGCTCCGTAGGTTCGCCAGCGCCGCGTGCTGCTCTGCTTGATTCTTCCACTTGTCCGTTTTCGTGGCGACAGCCACATACGGACGGTTATGCCAATCCAGCCAGCGCTTCAGTTCGAGGTCCAGCTCCATCCATCCGCGCCGTGCATCGAGCACCAGTACGCACAACTCCAACGTGCGCCGCTCGAGCAGATACGTCTCGATCAGCCGCTTCCAGGCTTTCGACTCCTCCCGGGAAACCCTGGCATACCCATAACCCGGCAAATCCACCAGCCACAGCCGCCGTTCCACCCGGTAGAAGTTCACGGTCCGGGTACACCCCGGCTTGCTGCTGGTGAAGGCCAGCCCCTTCTTGCCGAGAAGGGCATTCAGCAGGCTGGACTTCCCTACGTTACTTCGCCCCAGAAAAGCGACTTCCGGCAGCGGCTCCCGGGGGAATTCCGCCGGGCCCGCCGCGCTTACCACAAATTCCGCTTCCAAACTCGAAAGACCGGCGCTCCGCTTAATGGGTGATGTTCTCTTCCGCGGACTGCCCTAATTCCACGCCGGCCGCGGGCGGAGCGGTCCGCCCCTCGGCGGTGATGTCGCCGGCCAGCGCGAGCTTCAGAACTTCGTCCATCGACTCGACGAAGTGCAGTTTCATCGAGTTCCGGATATTCTCCGGAATGTCCGGCAGATCTTTCTGATTATCCTTCGGCAGGATGGCCTCCAGGATCCCATGCCGGTGGGCGGCCAGCAGTTTCTCCTTCAGCCCTCCGATGGGCAGCACCTTCCCACGGAGCGTAATTTCGCCCGTCATGGCCACATCGCCGCGCACGGGAATCCGGGTCAGCGCGCTGGCGATGGTGGTGGCAATCGTGATGCCCGCCGATGGTCCGTCCTTGGGAATCGCCCCTTCGGGCACGTGCAGGTGCACATCCAGGTGCCGGTAGAAATCGCGCGGCAGGCCGAACTGTTGCGCCCGCGACCGGATGTAACTCATGGCCGCCTGCGCCGATTCCTGCATCACATCGCCGAGTTTTCCGGTAATCGTCAGTTTACCCCGGCCTTCCATCAGCGTGGCTTCGGTGGTCAGAATCTGCCCGCCCACCTCGGTCCAGGCCAGGCCGACGGCAGCCCCGATTTCATTGCGCTTTTCGGTTTGCAGATCGCGGAACTTCTCCGGACCCAGCAGGTCCGGCAGCTTTTCCGGCACGATCACCATTTTTTCGATCTTCCGATCTTTGGCCGCGGCCGCATTGACCACGCGCCGGGTCACCTTGCGGCACACGTTGCCGATCTCGCGTTCCAGGTTGCGGACGCCCGCTTCGCGCGTGTAGTTCTGGATCAGCGCCTGGAGTCCCGCATCGGTAAATTCGATCTCGGCGGAACTCAATCCCGTCTGCTCCATCTGTTTGGGAACCAGGAAGCGCTTGGCGATTTCCAGCTTCTCCAGTTCCGTATAACCGGAAAGCCGGATCACCTCCATGCGGTCCTGGAGCGCGGGCGGAATCGTGTGCAGCACGTTGGCGGTGGCGATGAAAAACACCTGGCTGAGGTCATACTCGACGTCGAGGTAGTGATCCATGAACATGAAGTTCTGCTCCGGATCCAGCACCTCGAGCAGGGCCGCCGATGGATCGCCGCGGAAGTCCATCGACATCTTGTCTACTTCATCCAGCATGAAGACCGGGTTCTTGGTGCCGGCCTTCTTCATCATTTGCAGGATCTGGCCCGGCAGGGCGCCAATGTAGGTTCGACGGTGCCCGCGGATTTCCGCTTCGTCCCGGACCCCTCCCAGGGAAAGGCGGACGAACTTGCGTCCCGTGGCCTTCGCGATCGACATGCCCAGCGAGGTCTTGCCCACGCCCGGCGGGCCCACAAAGCACAAGATCGATCCCCGCGGGTTCTTGACCAGCCGACGCACGGCCAGGAACTCCAGAATCCGCTCCTTGATCTTCTCGAGCCCGTAATGGTCGGTCTCCAGCACCTTCTCGGCGTAGCTGAGGTCGCGGATTTCCTTGGACTTTTTCTTCCACGGCACCGCCAGCAGCCATTCGAGGTAGTTGCGCGACACCGTCGACTCGGCCGACATCGGCGGCATGTTCTCGAGGCGCTTCAACTCGGCCATGGCCTTGTCGTGCGCGTCCTTGGTCATGCCCGCGGCGTCGATCTTCTTCTTGAGCTCGTCGATTTCGCTCTTTTCGCCGCGGCCGAGTTCCTTCTGGATCGCCTTGATCTTTTCGTTGAGGTAGTACTCTTTCTGCGCCCGCTCCATCTGGCGCTTGACGCGGCCCTGGATCGTGCGGTCCACATTGAGTTTTTCGATCTCGATGTCGAGCACCTCGGCGATGCGCGTCAGCCGGTCGATGGGATCGAAGATTTCGAGCAGTTCCTGCTTTTCCTCGATGGTCAGTTGGAGGTTCGCGCCCACCGTGTCGGCCAGCTTGCTGGGGTCGTCCACCCGGATCGCCGCCACCATCGTCTCGTAGTTCAGATTCTGGCTGATCTTTACGTACTGCTCGAACAGCGACGTGACGCGGCTGGTCAGCGCCTCCAACTGCGGTCCGGGCTCGACCCGGTAGCTGAACGTGCGCACCACCGCGCGGAAGAAGCCTTCCTCATCGGTGACAGACACCACTTTGGCCCGCTCGACACCCTCCACCAGGACCTTGATATTCCCGTCCGGCAGTTTAAGGCTTTGCACGATGTTGACGATGGTGCCGACCTGGTAAATCTCGTCCGGTTTCGGTTCGTCCACCGAGGCGTCATGCTGCGTCGCCAGAAAGATCTTCTTGTCGCCCGCCAGGGCCTCCTCCAGCGCGCGCACGCTGGATTCACGCCCCACCACGAAGGGGGTCATCATGAACGGAAAGATGACCACGTCCCGAATGGGCATCATGGGCAAGCGCTTGGTGTCGGACTTTTCTCTCGAGGTAAGCATTGATGAATGATCCCGGGTGTGCGGATGTGAGACCAACAAAAACTGCTTGGAGAACGGGCAGCCATCCCCGCACACGCGGGCTGCCCTACAGAGGAAGCTAGCCTGCCTTTTCCAGCAGGGTCAAATTAATCTTTTGCGCCAGCACCATCTCTTTCGTCACCTGGAACTCGCGCACTTTCTTGTACGACGGAAGGTAGTACATCAGGTCGAGCATCAGATCCTCCAGGATCATGCGCAACCCGCGGGCTCCGACCTTGCGCTCCATCGCCAGCGTGGCCACCGCTTCCAGCGCATCGTCGGTAAAGCGCAAGCGGACGTTTTCGTACTCAAACAGCTTCTGGTACTGACGGATAATCGAGTTTTTCGGCTTCGAAAGAATCTGGATCAGCGCCTGCCGGTCCAGGTCTTCGAGGACCGCCACCACCGGCATCCGGCCGATAAACTCCGGGATGAAGCCGTACTTGATCAGATCCACCGGCTGCACCTGCTCGAGCAGGTTGATGTCGCGGCGTCCACTGATGCCTGCGGCGGTCTTCTGGCGGTCCTCCTCGTTCAGGAAGCCCATCGACTTCTTGCCAATCCGGCGCGAGATCACTTTCTCCAGCCCAACGAACGCCCCGCCGCAGATGAACAGGATGTTGGTGGTGTCCACCGGGGTAAATTCCTGGTGCGGATGCTTGCGCCCGCCCTGGGGCGGGACATTGGCTACCGTGCCTTCCAGGATCTTCAATAAGGCCTGCTGGACGCCCTCGCCCGAGACGTCCCGGGTGATCGACGGGTTCTCATCCTTCCGGCAGATCTTGTCAACTTCATCAATATAGATGATGCCCTGCTGGCAGCGCTGCACATCTCCATCCGCCGCCTGGAGCAGCTTCAGGATGATGTTCTCCACATCTTCGCCTACATAGCCGGCTTCGGTCAAGGTGGTGGCATCGACAATCGCGAAGGGCACGTCCAGGATGCGGGCAAGCGTCTGCGCCAGCAGGGTCTTGCCCGTGCCGGTCGGTCCGATCAGCAGGATGTTGGACTTCTGCAGTTCGACGTCCGTCGACCGCAGCTTGTTCATGTGCACCCGCTTGCAGTGATTGTAGACAGCGACGGCCAGCTTCTTTTTCGTCCCTTCCTGCCCGATCACGTACTGATCCAGGTATTCCTTTACTTCCAGTGGCTTAGGCAAACGGCTGGGGGGCGAAGACGGGTGGTCCGCCTTGTCATCTTCCAGAATCGAGTTGCAGACGGCAATGCACTCGTCGCAAATGTAGGCGCGCGGATAATCGCTGGGGGAGGAGATCAGCTTGCCGACAACATCTTGGCTCTTATGGCAGAACGAGCAACGAAGCGTATCATCTGAGCCGGTACGTTTCACACGTCCTCTCCTCGCCGGTTTGAATGGGATGGCCCGGGATGGAACCCCTCGGAGTCATTGGTCCCGCGTTGAATCTGCTGCCTCTATTATCGCCAACAGGGGAAAGAGAAGTCAAAAGGGTTTTCCGTCCCGGTTCGTTCCGAGTCCCGTCAGGGAATGCGGCCGACCCTAAGGGGTTCCGCCGACCCAATCCGGTCAATGCCGGTCGATGATGGCGTCGACGAGGCCGTAGTCCTTGGCCTCCGCCGCGCTCATAATGTAGTCGCGGTCCACATCCCGGGCGACCTTCTCGAGGGGTTGGCCGGTGTGCCGCGCCAAAATGCTGTTGGTGATTTCGCGCATGCGCAAGATCTCCCGGGCATAGATGTCGATGTCGGCGGCTTGGCCGGACAAGCCCCCCATGGACGGCTGATGAATCAGAATCCGGGAGTTGGGCAACGAGAAGCGCTTGCCCGCCGTACCCGCCGCCAGCAGCAAAGCCGCCATCGATGCGGCCTGGCCGATACAAATGGTGCTTACGTCGGGCCGGATGAACTGCATGGTGTCGTAAATGGCCATGCCCGCGGTGATCGAGCCCCCCGGCGAATTGATGTACAGATAGATATCCTTGTCGGGCGCCTCCGCTTCCAGGAACAGCAGTTGCGCGGTGACCAGATTGGCGACGTGATCGTCGATCGGCACCCCGATGAAGATGATGTTGTCTTTGAGCAGGCGGGAGTAGATGTCATAGGCGCGTTCGCCGCGCGAGGTCTGCTCCACCACCATGGGAACCAGGGCCATCCTTCTATCGAACCACGTTTTCGGGTTTTCCGCCGCCCCCCTCGACTTGCGAACCGCGCTGGCGCATACTCAGGGCAGGATCCTCCGATGTCCAATACGACGAGGCGGCAATTCGAAGTCGGCGTGCTTACCGGCGGCTTGCTCACCCTTACCTCGGCCTGCCAGCCTGGGTCGGCCGCTCCCCGCCAGCCCGTGCGGGCGCGCCACGGCTGGGAACCGGCTTACCTGGCGCTCGAGGCCAGCGGCGAACTTGCCCGGCGCGAGGCGGAACTCAAGGGGGTCTACCGCTCCTGCCGGCTGTGTCCCCGGCAGTGCGGCGTCAATCGCACGCGGGGCGAAAAGGGAGTCTGCCGCGCCGCGGATCGCGCGCGCGTTTCCTCCGCCCATCCCCACTACGGCGAGGAAGGCCCCTTGACGGGGCGGCGCGGATCGGGCACGGTTTTTTTCAGCCACTGCAACCTGCTGTGCGTCTACTGCCAGAACTGGGAGATCGCCCACCGCGGCGCCGGGACTCTGGTCAGCGACGAGACGCTGGCGCGGCTGATGATGGACTTGCAGAACCAGGGTTGTCACAACATCAACCTGGTGACGCCCACCCACATCGTCCCGAACATCGTGGGCGCGCTGCGGATCGCCATCCAGCGCGGGCTGCGCCTGCCGCTGGTCTACAACTGCGGCGGCTACGAACCCGTCGAGATTCTCAAGCTGCTGGATGGCGTAGTGGATATTTACCTGCCCGACTTCAAGTACCAGGATCCGGCCCAAGCCGCACGCTTATCGGCCGGCGCCTCGGATTACCCCGAGGTCGCCGCCGCCGCGCTGGTGGAGATGCACCGGCAGGTGGGCGACCTGGTCACCGACGAGCAGGGGATCGCCTTGCGGGGGCTCATGGTGCGGCACTTGGTGCTGCCCGAGAACGCCTCCGGCACCGACCGGTTTGTGAAGTTCGTCGCCGAGCGGCTGCGCCCTTCCACCTATGTCAACCTGATGGCGCAATACCGCCCCGAACATCGCGCCCATCAGTACCCGGAGATCAACCGCCGCCCCACGCGCGCCGAGTATCACCAGGCGCTGCGCTGGGCGCGCGACGCCGGTCTGACCAACCTCGCCACCGGCTAGGGCCGGCATCACCGCTACCGCACGGCGGCAAACTCTGATATTCAAGAGGGGACATGTCTTCACTCACCTCTCGCCGTACGTTTCTCTCCGGCTCGGCCGCGACGGCCGCCGCTCTGTCCGCGTCTTCCTCGTCCGCCGCTTCCGGCCAGAAGCAATGGGAAGGCATCTTCGTCATCATGCAGACCCCTTTCCTGGACAATCTGGAGATCGACGAGGAATCGCTGCGCAAGGAAACCGACTTTCTGGTGCGCGGCGGCGTGCATGGCATCGTCTGGCCCGCCGGCGCCGGCGAAACCACGTCGCTTTCTTGCAAGGAACGCATGCGCTATGCGCAGACCGTCGTCCAGGAGGCGCGCGGCCGCACCACCGTACTAATCGGCGTGCACGGCGCCAACAAATTCGAGGCGATGGAGTACGCCCGCTACGCCGAGAAGATCGGCGCCGACGGTCTGCACGCGCTCGGGCCGGGCGACAACTCTTCCGACCCCGACGCGCTCACGGAGTATTTCCTGGCGATCGCCTCCGTCTCCAAACTGCCGCTGTCGGTGCAAGTCTCGACTCCGGGCATGAACACGGACTGGCTGCTGAGACTCGCCGACAAAATACCCAGCTACAAGATCGCCAAGTTGGAGATGGGCAACATCCCGCACGACGTCACCCGCCTGGCGCGCGAAGCGAAGGGCCGGCTGATCGCCTCGACCGGGGGCGGGGCGATGAACCTCTATCAGGAGATGGAGCGCGGCGGCGGCGGAACGATGGCCGGCGCCGGCTTCGCGGACATCCAGGCGGCCATTTGGGACTTGTTCCACGAAGGCAAGAAGAAAGAGTCGCGCGAGCTGTTCGCTAAGTTTCTGCTTTCCGCAGTCCTCGAGCGGCAGACGGGTTTCGTCCTCCAAAAGGAGATCCTGCGGCGGCGCGGAATCTTCAAGACCGTGGTCATGCGCCGCACGCGCAAATTCACCATGGACGCCGGCGACCTGCGCGAGTTGGACGACATCTTCGAATTGTTGAAGCCGCATTTCCGCGTGTAAGCGCGCGCGGCAGCCTTCTACAATTGGAAGAATGTCGAAAATCGCATTTTTGTTCCCTGGCCAGGGCTCGCAGGCGGCGGGCATGGGGAAGAACCTCGCGGATACGTTCCCCTCGGCGCGGCGCGTCTTCCACGAAGCCGATGAGGCCCTGGGGTTCGCGATCTCCCGCCTCTGTTTTGAGGGGCCGGACGAACAATTGAAATTGACGGAGAACACCCAGCCGGCCTTGCTTACCGTATCGGTGGCCGCGCTGGCCGTCTTGCGGGAACACGGGTTGGATGCGGCCTATGTGGCCGGGCACAGCCTGGGCGAGTACTCGGCGCTGGTGGCGGCGGGCAGCCTCCAGTTCGCGGACGCCGTGCGCCTGGTCCGGCAACGCGGCCGGTATATGCAGGAGGCGGTCCCGCCCGGAGCCGGCGCGATGGCCGCACTGCTGAAGATGCCCGGCGACGCGCTGGACCGCGTCCTCGAGGAGGCGGCCGAGGGCGAGGTCGTGAGCGCGGCGAACCTGAATTCTCCGGACCAGGTGGTGATCGCCGGTCACGCCGGAGCGGTCCAACGGGCGGTCGAACGGGCCAAGGCCGCCGGCGCCAAGCGCGCCGTACTGCTCCCGGTGAGCGCGCCGTTCCACTGCGCGTTGATGAAGCCCGCGCAGGAAAAACTGGCGGCGGATCTCGCGCAGACGGTCTTTCGCGACCTCCGGATTCCGCTGGTGAACAACTGGCAGGCGCGCGAAATTCACACCGGCGCGGAGGCGCGGGAGGGTTTGTATCAGCAGGTGCCCAATCCCGTGCGTTGGGCGGAATCGGTTCGCTACCTGGCCGCCCAGGGCGTGACGCGCTTTGTCGAAGTGGGCGCAGGCGCGGTGCTGACCGGCTTGCTCCGCAATATCGATCCCGCGCTTTCTGGCGTGAAGTTCGGCGACCCGGCCGACCTCGAAAAAGCGCTCGCCTGACCGCGCCATCCTGCGCCGGGGGCCGGCAGGGCCCGCGCGGCTATACGCCCGGCGCCTCCTCCCCTGCCGCCTCCGGTTCCGGGGGATCAAACTCATCGAATTGGCCGGGCGTGGCTGCGAGCCGTTTCAGGACGCCGAGCGCGTTGCCGTGGCTGAAACCGGCGCGCAGCAGTTTGCGGTACGCCGAAGCCAGCTCCTTTTCGTCCCGCAGGCGCTCGCCTCGTCCGGCGCGCAGGATACGCCGCTCGACGTACTGCTCGATCAGCGCCGTCTCGTCCACCTCGGCGTAGGTGTCCCGGACGGCTTTCTCCGCGACGGACGGCGCGACGCGCCGCCCGCGCAGTTCACGCAGCACGCGGGCCTTGCCGAACCCCTGGTTGTGCAGCCGGGCGCCGGCGAGCGTTTCCGCAAAGCGCCGGTCGCTCAAGTAGCCGCACTCTTTCAGGCGGGCCACGACCCGTTCGACGTCGCCGGCGCGCGCCGCCTTCGCGCGCAACTTCCGCCGCAGTTCGGCCGACGAATGCGCGCGGGCGGCGAGCGCCTGCACGGCGTAGTCGAACAGGGCGTTCTCGTCCAGGCGCGGCCGCGGGCGCTGGTTCCGTTCCGGCATCCGCTCCGATTGTAGCCGGCCGCCGCCCGCGAACCTGGGATGCCCACCGGTCCCCTGCGTGATACCCTACGGGGTGCAATCGGTTCTCTCCCCGTGCGCGGGGAGGGTGAAAACGGGAATCCGGTGCGAATCCGGAACTGCCCCGCAGCGGTAAGCAGGAACGAACCCCGTCACCGCGCCACTTTGGCGCGGTCCAGCACTGGCGCTTGCGCGCGCCGGGAAGCGACGGCCAGTAGGAACAGCGCCTGCAGAGTCCGAAGACCTGCCGGTTGCCCGCGCCCCCCGGGCGCGCACTCGTGAAACGCAAACGCCTTCGAGGGAGAGGCCCGATGCCAGCGACTTGCCGAAACGATCACGCTCCGCAACCGGAGGAGCGTCCATGTCGATAGCCACCCAGCGCGGCGACGGCGGCCAAACCGGCCTGGCGGGCGGCGTCCGCGTCTCCAAGAGCGACCCCCGGGTCGAGGCCTACGGCACGCTCGACGAGTTGATCTCCGCCATGGGTTTCGCCCGCTCGATCTGCGCCGATGAGGGGCTGCGGGAGCTGACCAAAACGATCCAGCGAGAATTGTTCGCCGTCGGGTCTTCGCTGGCCACTCCCCCGGAAAGCAAGAAGAAACCGCCCGAAATCACCGATGCCATGGTGGACCGGCTCACCGCGGAAGTGCATCGCCTGGAAGCCATCGAGGGCATGCTGGCGGACTGGTCGATTCCGGGCGAGGACCCGGCATCGGCGGCTTACGACGTGGCGCGCACTATCTGCCGCCGCGCCGAGCGCCTGATCGTCGGGTTGCGGGAAGGCGGCGTTGCGGTGCAGCCCAACGTACTCCGCTACCTCAACCGTCTTTCCGACCTGTTGTGGCTGTGCGGGCGACAGATCGAATTACAGGGCGGCCGCGACGCCCGCCTGCGCGACGCCGCGCACGCCGGTCCGCGCTGGTCGCGCGCCTGGTAGCCCGCCGCGATGCCCGCCAAACCCATCTTCGTCGGCGGCACGGCGTCGCATGCCGGCAAAAGCTGGATGACCACGGCGATTTGTCGCTACCTGTTTCGCCAGGGGTTTCGGGTCGCACCCTTCAAGGCGCAGAACATGTCCAACAATTCCTATCCGTGCCCCGGCGGGGGGGAGATCGGACGCGCGCAGGTTGCGCAAGCCGAAGCCTGCGGGCTGGAACCGTCGCCTGACCTGAATCCGATTCTGCTGAAACCGAACTCGGATTGCGGCAGCCAGGTGGTAGTCAACGGAAAGGTGTGGAGGACACTCAGCGCTGGCGACTACTATGCGCATTTCGATTACCTGCTGGGCCAGGCGCTGGCGGCCTATGCGCGGCTGGCGGAGCGCTTTGAGTACGTCGTGATCGAAGGCGCCGGCAGCGTGGCGGAACTGAACCTGGCGGATCGCGACCTGGTGAACTTCGGCCTGGCCCGCCGCCTTGGCGCGCCGGCGCTGCTGGTGGGCGATATCGACCGGGGCGGCATCTTCGCGGCGCTGCTGGGCACAATCGGCTTGCTGCCTCCGGAAGATCGCGCCCTGGTGAAGGCGCTGGCCGTCAACCGTTTCCGCGGCGACCCGCGCCTGTTCGACGACGGCGTGCGCATCCTGGAGGAGCGGAGCGGGCTTCCCTGCCTCGGCGTGTTTCCGTGGCTGGCGGACGCGCCGCTGGATGAAGAGGACGGAGTCGCGCTGGAGCGGCCCGCAGCGCCGCCGGCGCCGGACGCGCCCTGCCGCGCCGCAATCATTCGCCTTCCGCGCATTTCCAACTTCACCGACTTCCGCCTGATGCCTTGGGCGGTGTGGCTTGCCCGCCCGCGTGAGGAACCTTTCGACGCTGTCTTCCTGCCGGGCACCAAGAACACCCTGGCGGACCTGGCGTGGCTGCGGGAAACGGGCCTGGCGGACTGGGTGCGGGACCAGCACCGCGCCGGCGCGGCCATCGTGGGCGTGTGCGGCGGCTACCAGATGCTGGGCGAGCTTGTCGCGGACCCATTCGGCGTCGAATCGCCGCGTCGCGAGGCGCAGGGGCTGGGCTTGTTGCCCGCCTTCACCGTGATGGCTGCGGAGAAGACCACACGCGTCGTGGACGCCGTGACGCCGTCCGGCTTACGCTTCCGCGCGTATGAGATCCACCTGGGCCGGACTAGCCTCACCCGTCGGGTGCCACCCTTCGCGCTCCTGGAGGACGGCGCGGCGGAAGGGGTTCGCTGCGGCCGCATCTTCGGGACGTACCTGCACGGCGCGCTGGAAGATCCGGCGGTGCTCGGAGAAATCCTCGGCGTGACGGTTCCGCCGCTGCCGCCCAAAACGCAGGTGTACGACCGCCTGGGCGAATGGTTCTCCACGTATGCCGATACCCGGCGGTTTGCGGAGCTTTATCTGTGAGCACCGTGACGCATGGGGGGGACCTGTTCGCGGTGGCCGCAGAGCGCGGGTGGGACTGGCGTGAGGTGGCCGACTTCAGCGCCAGCATCAACCCGCTGGGCCCGTCGCCGCGCGTGGCGCCGGCCATCGCCGCCGCGCTGGAGCGCATCCGCCACTACCCGGACCGGGAGCCGCGCGCCCTCCGCGCCGCCCTGGCGAAACATTGGGGCGTGGGCGAGGACCAGATCCTGACCGGCAACGGCGCCACCGAACTGCTGCACTTTTTTGCGCGTGTTTGGCGAAACCGCAAGGTCACGCTCGCCGTGCCGGTGTTTTCCGAGTTTCACCGCGCGTATCCGTACGCCGCGCTCGCGCCGGCCGCCGACCTGGATGCCTGGCCGGACGACGGCCTGCTGGTGGCGACGCAGCCGCTCAACCCCACCGGCGAGGTTTTGCGCCCGTCGCGGCTGCGCACCTGGCTGCTGGACACCTCGTGTCCCGTGCTGGTGGACGAATCGTTTCTCGATTTTACGGGCCTGGCGTCTGTGGCCGCGCTGCTCGAGCGGCGGCCGGGGCTGTTCGTCCTTCGTTCGCTGACCAAATTTCATGCCCTCCCCGGACTGCGCGTGGGCGCACTGCTGGGCGCGGCGGAGGCCATCGCGCGGTTGCGCGCGCAGCGGGAGCCCTGGCAGGTAAACGTGCTGGCCGAAGCCGCCGCGGTCGCCGCCTTGGAGGACACCGAACACCACGCACGGACCCTGGCGTACGTCGCCGCCGAGCGGACTTGGCTGGAAGCGCGACTGCGGACGCTGCCGGGCGTCGAAGTGACGCCTTCCACCGCCAACTACGTGTTCGTCCGCCTCGCTTATTCCTCAGCCGCGCTGACCGCCTTCCTGCTCGAACGGCGGGTCCTGGTGCGGAACTGCCAGGGCTGGCCCGGAGTCAACGGCTGCGCGGTTCGCGTCGCGGTCCGCACGCGTGCGGAAAACGAGCGGCTGATCGCAGCCTGGGAGGAGTTTCCGTGCGCGGCATAGTGCTGCTCCTTTTCACCCTGCCGCTCGGCTGGGCGGCGCCGCCGCACAGGATCGTCTCCACCGCGCCCAGCGTCACCGAGTCCCTGTTCGCCCTCGGACTCGGCGAGCGCGTGGTCGGCGTCTCCACTTACTGCCACTACCCTCCGGAGACCGCCTCCCTGCCGAAGGTGGGCACCTACCTGCGGCCGAACGTCGAGCGGATCGCCGCCCTCCAGCCCGACCTGGTGATCCTGCTCAAACAGCCGCAGGGCGTTGAGGAGCAGCTTAGGCGCCTCGCGCTGCCCGTGCTGCTGGTGGAGCACGGCGACCTCGAACGCATGTTCGCCGCCATCGAAGCGATCGGCGAGGCAGGGGGCGTCGCCGCCCGCGCGCGGGAGTTGACCGGCCGCATCCGCGCGCGGCTGGACGAAATCCGGACCCGCACCCGGCGCCGCCCGCGGCGCAGTCTGTTGTTTGTCGTCGGCCGCACCCCCGGAAGGCTGGAGGGTCTCATTGCCGTGGGCCGGGGATCTTACCTGAACGCCATCATCGACATTGCCGGCGGACGCAACGTGCTGGCGGACAGTCCGGTCGACTACCCCAAGATCTCGCTGGAAACCGTGCTGGCCCGCAACCCGGATGTCATCGTCGACATGGGCGAAATGGCGGAGACCAAGGGCGTCACCGAGGAGCGGAAACAACAGGTGGTCGCGCTGTGGCGGCAACGCTCCTCGCTTCAGGCGGTGGCGGCGGGCCGGGTGTACGCCGTGGCCTCGGATATTTTTGTCGTGCCGGGGCCGCGCGTCGTCGAGGCGGCCGAGGCGTTCGCGCGCATGCTGCATCCGGAGGCGGGCTGGTGACTCTGCTGCGCGCCCAACAAGCCGGATACGCTTATGGCGCCTGCGCCGTCCTCGAGGACCTCTCCTTCTCGCTGCCGGCGGGACAACTGGTCACCATCGCCGGGCCGAACGGCGCGGGCAAATCGACGCTGCTGACCATGCTGGCCGGCTTGCGCGCGGATTACCGGGGCCATTGTTTCTACCGGGACCGCGAAGTGCGCGCGTGGCCGCGCCGCGAATTTGCCCGCGACGTTTCCTTCGTGCCTCAGAACGTGCGGATTGAGTTTCCGTTCACGGCGGAGCAGGTGGTCCTGATGGGCCGCACGCCATACTGCCACGGCCTGTTCGAGCGCGGCGACGACTGGCGGATGGTGGAGCGCGCCCTCGAGATGACCGATACCGTCGCGTTCCGCAAGCGGGATTTCCGTTCCTTGAGCGGCGGCGAGCGGCAACGCGTGGTGCTGGCCTCGGCGCTGGCGCAGGAGCCTCAGGTGCTGCTGCTGGACGAACCGGCAGCGTTTCTGGACTTGCAGCACCAGGTGGCGCTGTACGAGTTGCTGCGCCGCCTTTGCCGGGGGGGTCTGCTGGCGGTCGCGGTGACGCACGATCTGAACCTGGCCGCGGCCTACAGCGACCGGGTGCTGCTGCTGCACCGGGGCCGTCTGGTGGAGGACTCCGCGCCGGCGGAGGCGTTTACGCGCGAGCGGATCGCGGAAGTCTTCGGCGTGGACGCGGAAGTGCGGCAGACGCTGGCGGGCCGCCCGTGGATCGCGTATGGGAATTGATCCAGCCTCTCCGCAACGGCTGTTCCAGGCGGTCGCCTGGTCGGCGCTGGCGGCGCTGATCCTGACCCCGCTGGCCGGACCGACCGCGCTGGATTGGAGCCGCGTGACGCTGGCCTCGTCTATGGAGCGCCAGATCTTATGGGAGTTGCGCCTGCCCAGAGTGCTGCTGGCGATGCTGGCCGGCGGCTGCCTGTCGCTGGCGGGGGCGCTCTTTCAAGCGCTGTTGCGCGATGCGCTGGCGACCCCGTACACACTGGGCGTGTCGAGCGGCGCCGCGTTGGGGGCGGTCGCCGCCATCTGCCTGGGCTGGACGCAGGCGTTCTACCTGCCGGCGGTCTGGGTGGCCGCCTTCGCGGGCGCGGCGGGGGCGCTGGTCATTGTTCTGCTCATCGCCACGGAGGGCAACCGGATGTCCTCGTTTACGCTGCTGCTCGCGGGAGTCACCATCAACAGCATGTGTCTGGCGTTGATTCTGTTTCTGCACAACCTGGCCGGCTTCACGCAGTCGTTTTCGATCAGCCGCTGGCTGATGGGGGGCGTAGACGCGGTGGAATACCCGGCGCTGGCCTGGTTGAGCGTCATCACCCTGGCGGCGGCCGCGCTTGTGCTGCGGCATGCGCGCGACTGGAACCTGCTGGCCGTGGGCGAGGACTGGGCGTCGGCACGGGGGTTGTCGCCGCGCCGCCTCTTGCTGACAGGCTACCTGGCGGGATCAGTTCTTACCGGAGCGGTCACCGCCCTGACCGGACCGATCGGTTTTGTCGGGTTGATCGTGCCGCACGCGCTGCGTCTGCGCGTCGGCGCCGATCACCGCGTCCTGATGCCGTGCTCTTTTCTGGTAGGCGCCGCCTTCCTGGCGGTCTGCGATGCGCTCGCGCGCACCGTCCTGGCTCCCGCCGAAGTGCCCGTGGGCGTCATCACGGCCATGTGCGGGGGACCTTTCTTTATCTGGCTGCTGCGGACACGCCGCCGCAGCTTATGGTTATGACCCGATGCCCCTGATTCTCATCGGCGGCGGCAGCCGCAGCGGCAAGAGCAGCTACGCGCTAAAACTGGCTCGCGAGGCAGGTCCCCGACGCGCCTTTGTCGCCACGGCGCAGGCCTTCGACGAGGAGATGCGCGCCCGCATCGCCCGCCACCGGGTTGAGCGCGGCGCGGAGTTCACGACGTTTGAGGAACCCATCGCCGTCGCCGCGCTGCTGACCGCGCGCGCAGCGGCGTTCGATGCGATCGTGGTCGACTGCCTCACTGTTTGGCTCAGCAATCTCCTGCTTGCCGGAGGCTATGACTGGGCGGCCGAGGGCGAGCGGCTGGTTGCGGCGGCCGCCTCGAGTCCGGCGGCCGTGATGCTGGTGACCAATGAAGTCGGGTGCGGCATCGTACCCGACAATCCGCTGGCGCGAACCTTTCGCGATGCCGCCGGCAGGTTGAATCAACAGGCCGCGACACGGGCCTTGGCCGTACACTGGATGATCTTCGGCATCCCCTTGCGGGTACGATAAACAGCACACAGTCCATACGTTCGACGGGGCACAACCGGTTTCTGGAACCCGCCGCCACCAACTGGCGTCCAAGATGAATGAAGCTGAATCTTGGTCCCGGCAGCGAGGGACCAAGTTCCGACAGGACCTGCGCGTATTCGTCCCGCGCGCGTCCGTCAAAAACGGGGAACCGCGCTTGCCGCACAGCAGCCATGGTAGAAAGCTGATTCGCCAGTCGCGTGGCATCCTCCTGCCCCGGGGACAGATGCCGAGTCCTCTGTTCGCGTCCTGAAGGTGGCCCGGCGCAAGCGCGAGTTCCTGGCCCACGACTGCCCGCGCTGCGCCAGTCTTGCTTCGTCCTTCATCGGACGGCCCTCCGCCCGGCGAGGTTCGTCACCGTCCCGCCGGTCTTGTTCTAATAGGTGGCGACGCAACGGATCAATCCCGAGAGGCTTTGGAGATGTCACAGACGAAGACCGAAGAAACCCAAGTACAGAATCGCCCCTGGTTTGAAATGACCGTGGAAGAGGCGGTGGAGGCCCTCGGCACGCATGCCGAGACCGGCCTGACCGACGCCGAGGCCGCCGCCCGCTATGAAAAGATCGGGCCGAATTTGTTGACCCCGCCCTCGACGCGCGGTCCGTTCGTACGCTTCCTGATGCAGTTCCATCAGCCCTTGGTTTACATTCTGCTGGCGGCCGCGTTGATTACGGCCCTGCTGGAGGAATGGGTGGACAGCGGCGTGATCTTTGGCGTGGTGCTGGTGAACGCCGTCGTCGGCTTTTTCCAGGAATCGAAGGCGCTGCGCGCCATCGAGGCCTTGGCCCGCTCCATGACCACGGACGCGACGCTCGTCCGCGGCGGCAAAAAACGCCACGTCGACGCCAAAGAACTGGTTCCTGGCGACATTGTGCTGCTACAGGCCGGCGACAAGGTTCCGGCGGACCTGCGCCTGATCAGCGTGCGTGGCCTGCAAGTGGACGAGTCGGCCATGACCGGCGAGTCCGTGCCGGTGTCGAAGAACGTGGCGCCGCTGACCACCGCGGCGAGCTTGGGCGACCGGTTCAATATGGCGTACTCGTCGGCGCTGGTCACCTACGGCGCCGGGCGCGGCGTGGTGGTCGCCACCGGCGACCGCACGGAGATCGGCCGCATTTCCGAACTGATCAAAACGACGGAGGCCTTGGCGACGCCGCTGACTCGCAAGATCACCCAGTTTTCGCACGTGTTGCTGTGGGTGATTCTGGCGCTGGCCGCCTTCACGTTCCTGGTGGGGACGATCCGGGGCGAATCCTGGCTGGACATGTTCATGGCGTCCGTGGCGCTGGCCGTGGGGGCGATTCCGGAAGGGTTGCCGGCCGCCTTGACGATCACGCTGGCCATCGGCGTAGCGCGCATGGCGCGCCGCCACGCGATCATCCGGAAACTGCCCGCGGTGGAAACCCTGGGCAGCACCACCGTCATCTGCTCGGATAAGACCGGCACTCTCACGCAGAACGAGATGACGGTGCACGCCGCCTACGCGGGCGGCGGCGTCTACCGCCTCTCCGGAACGGGATACGCGCCGGTGGGGGAGGTGGAAGCGGTCAGCGGGACGCCGCCCCAGGAAAACGCCGCCCTGCGCGAATGCTTCCGCGCAGGCTTGCTGTGCAACGACGCGGCGCTGCTGCAGAAGGACGGGGTGTGGCGAGTGGAGGGCGATCCGACGGAGGGCGCGCTGGTGTCGTCGGCCTTGAAGTACGGCCTGACCGAGGCCGAGCAGCAAGCCGCGCCCCGGCTCGACGCGATTCCCTTCGAATCCGAACACCAGTACATGGCCACGCTGCACTCGAGCCCGGACGGCGCAGAGCCGGTGGGGTATTTGAAAGGGGCGGCCGAAACGCTGCTGCCGCGCTGCGAGACCGCGCTGGAGGCCGACGGCGAGTTGCGCCCCGTAGACCGGGAAGCCGTACTCCGCCAGATGGAGGCGATGACCGGTGAGGGATTGCGCGTACTGCTGCTGGCGCGCGCGCGGCTCGCCGAAGGGAAGACGACCATCGAGCACGAAGACGTTTCCACCGGCCTCACGTTCCTTGGCCTACAAGGGATGATCGACCCGCCCCGCCCGGAGGCGATTACGGCGGTGGGCGCCTGCCAGCGCGCCGGCATCCGGGTCAAAATGATCACGGGCGATCACGCGGGCACCGCCACCGCCATCGCCGCGCAGTTGGGACTCAACGGCGGCGGCGCGCCGGCCCTGACGGGTGTGGAGTTGACTTCGCTGAGCGACGCCGAGCTATCGGAGGCCGCGGACCGGACGTCCGTGTTCGCCCGCGTCAGCCCCGAGCAGAAGCTTCGCCTGGTGACGGCGCTCCAGGCGCGCGGTCACGTGGTGGCGATGACCGGCGACGGCGTCAACGACGCACCCGCGCTGCGCCGGGCCGACATCGGCGTCGCCATGGGCATCGCCGGCACCGAAGTGGCCAAAGAGGCCGCCGACATCGTCCTGACCGACGATAACTTTGCGTCCATCGAAGCGGCGGTGGAAGAAGGCCGGAGCGTGTTTGACAACCTGGTCAAGTTCATCGCCTGGACGCTGCCGACGAACGTCGGCGAAGGATTGGTGATCCTGGCGGCGGTGCTGGTGGGCGCCACGCTGCCCATCCTGCCGGTGCAATTGCTGTGGATCAACATGACTACGGCGGTCTGCCTCGGGCTGATGCTGGCGCTGGAGCCCAAGGAGCCCGGGCTCATGACGCGGCCGCCGCGGGACCCCGCTGTGCCGATCCTGACCCGCACCCTCCAGATCCGGATCGTTCTGGTGTCCGTGATGCTGCTGGCGGCGGCTTTCGGCTTCTTCAAGTGGTCGCTGTTCACGGGCGACTCCATGGCCGTGGCGCGGACGATGGCCGTCAATGTGTTCGTCTTCGGCGAGATGTTCTACCTGTTCAACTGCCGCTCGCTCACGCAGTCGATGTTCGCCCTCGGCGTGTTTTCGAACCCCTGGCTGATTGTCGGGGTCGGCGTGATGACCGTCCTCCAGTTGATCTTTACCTACGTGCCTTTTATGAACAAGGCCTTCCACAGCGCGCCGATCAGCGGCGGCGAGTGGCTCCTGATTCTCGGCGCGTCCTCGGTGATCTGGGCCGTGATCGGGTTGGAGAAATGGCTGCGGCGCCGGGCGGCGGCGAATGGCTGAGCGGCCGCTCGCGGAAAGGAGGGATGCCGTGCCGGCAACCAAGATACAGAGCGTGCTGGCGGCGTTTGGGGCGGACTCGAACTCAGACGCCGCGAAGCAGGCAGGCCAGTTGGCGGGCGCGATCGGAGCCCGGCTGAAGATTGTACACGCCCTGCCGGAGCCGCCGGCTTACCGCCGGATGGCGATCCCCAACTGGGCGGCGCTGGCCGCCCTCGCGCGCGAGAAAATACGGAGACAGCTTCAGTCCTGGGCGCGCCGGTGGCGAGCAAAGGGCCTGGAAGTGGAAGAGGAGATATTCCAGGGCGCACTGGAGACCGAACTGGTCCGTGACGCGCGGGAGCGAGGCCATGGCCTGGTGGTGGTGCCAGCGGAACGCGCGGAGGCCGGGTCGCGCGCGGGCCAGACCGCCATGCACCTGCTGCGCAACTGCCCTTGTCCCGTATGGATTGTGCGTCCGCGGCGCTCGCGCAGGCGCATGCGGATTCTCGCCGCCGTCGCCACCCAGCCCGGCAACCCCGCCAGCGCCGAACTGAACGCCGGCATCCTGCACGTGGCAGAGGTGCTGTGCGGCGCATTCGCGGGCGAATTGCACATTCTGCACGCCTGGCGCGCTTTCGGCGAGAGCCTGTTCGCGCACTCGGCTTTCTGCCAGGGGGAGGACGAGCAGACCCGGAACTACTTCGAAGAGACCCGGCGGCGGCACGCCGCCGAACTCCAGGCGTTGCTCGACCGCTGCGATGCGAGCCTGCCCGCCCGCTGCGTCCACCTCGAACGGGGCGATCCGCTAGTGGTGATTCCGCTCTTCTGCAAGACCGAGAAGATCGACCTGCTGGTGATGGGCTCGGCCGGACGCCGCGGAATGTCCGCCCTGCTGATGGGCAACACCGCCGAGGCCGTCGCCAACGCGGTGGAGTGTTCCCGGCTGGCGGTCACGCGGGAAATGGAAGCCGACGCCTGACAGGTTCCCGCCGGGCTACGGGTTCCCGCCCGTCACCGGCACATGAACTACGGCGACCTGGCCGGAAGCAAGCGCGTCCCGCACGGCGGGTTCGATGGCGGCCGGTTCGGCGGCGCGCACGCCCTTCGCGCCCAGCGATTCCGCCAGCCGGACAAAGTCGACCGGGCCCAAGGAACTGGCGATCGGCTCGCCAAACTGGCGGAGGTGCCCCGCGCGCGTGATGCCCCAGCCCAGGTCGTCCGCCACGATGGCGACGAACGGCAGGTTCTGTCGGACGGCGCACTCGAGTTCGGCCACGGTGAAGGTGAACGCGCCGTCGCCGGAGAGCAGGATCACCGGAGCGGCGGGATCGGCCAGGCGGGCGGCCATCGCGCCGCCCAATCCCCAGCCCACCACCCCGCTGCGGCCGCACGTGAGCCAACGGGACGGGTAGCGGTCCGTCATCAGGTGGTGCGTCCACTGGCCGACGCTGCCGCCATCGATCAGCAGATGCGTTTGCGGCGTCAGCATCCTGCCAAGTGCGTCCAGAATGTGCACGACGTGCGTACCCGCGGCCGCCTGCTGCCGGGCGTTACGCTCGACAGCCTGGCGGAACTCCTCGCGGCGCCCACGCGCTTCGGCCAGCCATGCGGCGTGCGCCGGAACGGGTTGCAGGGCGCGGCTCAATTCCGCCCAGCCGCGCGTCAGACGGACGACGGCGGCTTCGGTTTGCAGGTGTCCGACCCGGTAGTCGGCCAGGGCCCCGGCCATCACGATACAGTCGGCGTCGTCGAGGATGCGCGGCCCGCCGCTGAGCGCTCCCTGGATTCCCACGAACGCCGGCGAAGGAGCATTAAGGAAGCCGCGGTCCCAGATGGGAATCGCAAACGGAATCCGCAAGCGCTCGCAAGTTGCGATGAGCGCCGCGCCCTCGCCCGCGTAATAAATCCCGGAGCCGGCGACCACATAGGGCCGGCGGGCTTGCGCCAGCGCGCGCGCCGCCGCCTCGACGTCTCCGGCGGGCGTCACCCGCGCGGGAGGCGCCGGACGCACCATCCGCTCGGGGGACACTACGGCGCGCTGGACATCCATCGGATAAGTGAGATAGGCGGGACCGGGGGGCTCGCCCTCGGCGGCGTCCAGCGCTTCCTCCAGCATCTGCGCCGCGCGCTCGGGATGTGCGATCAGGCGCGCGTAGCGGGTCACCGGTTGCGCCAGCGCCACCTGATCCAGGTCCTGAAAATGGCCAAGGCCTTCGGTGCGCAGCGCCGCCGACCCGCTGATCAGCAGCATCGGCGCGGAGTCAAACCAGGCGTTGGCGACGCCGGTCAGCCCATTGATTTGCGCAACGCCGCTCGAGGAGGCGCACACACCCGGGCGGCGCGCCAGGCAACCATAGTAGTTGGCGATGTAGCCCGCGGTCTGCTCGTTGCGGACATCCACCAAACGAATCCCGGCCTGGCGAGCCGCGTGAAACAACGGATCGAGGCCATGCCCGCAGAGGGTGGCGATCCAGTCCACGCCCCGGCGGCGCAGCGTGGCGGCAAACCATTCGACGCTAGTCATTCCGCTCGCATTATACGGGAGCCGGCGCGCTAGCCAAAGCAGTAGATGCGCCCATCCTGCGTTCCAACCACAAGGCGGCCGCCCGCCAACGCGGGCGAAGCGGAGATCCCGGCGCCGGCCTCGAACTCCCACACCTTGGCGCCGGAGGCCAGGTCAAGGCCGTACAGCCGCCCGTCGTTCGAACCGATGTAGACCCGGTCCCCGCAGATGACGGGCGAGGAGTCCACGCGGGCGCGGGTGGCGAATTGCCACAGCGGCTGGCCGGCTGCCCGGGTCAGCGCGTAGACGTGCTTGTCGCGCCCGCCCAGCACCAACCGGTCACCCTTCACCGCCGCCGAGGAGTAAAAAGGAAACTTCCGCTGGGGGTGCTCGAACCGCCACAGCAGACGCCTGGACTGCAAGCTCGCCGCCACCACTTCGTTGCCGAAGGTGCCGTAGTACGCCACGCCGTCCACCAGGGCCGGCGAAGCGCCCGTATAACCGCCGGACGGAAACTGGTACATTTCCTTGCCGTCGCTGACGCGAAGGGCGCGGAACACTTCGTCGCAGCCGGAGATGAACGCCAGGCCGCCGGCGACCGCGGGGGTCCCGTGAATGTAATTGTCGGTCCGGACCTTCCAAAGCAAAGCGCCGGTGGCCGCCTGCAAGGCGTAGAGCGTCCCGTCGTAGGAGCCGATCAACACGCGGTCGCCCGCCGGGGCGGGCGAAGACTTGATCTCATTCGAGGTCTTGAAAGTCCAAAGCGCTTTGCCGGAGGCCGCGTCGACGGCGTGGAAGACGCCCGCTAGGTCGCCGATGTACACTCGATTCTCCACCACCGCGGGTGAGGACTCGCCGATGCCTTCCAGATCTGCGGCCTTGTAACGCCAGCGCTCCTTGCCGGTAGCCAGGTCCAGCGCGAACAGGTGGCCACTCTGGCAGCCGACATACACCACGCCGCCGGCGATCGCCGCGGACGACTCCACCGCTTCGCCGGCCTCGAAGGTCCACCGCAGCCTCGGCTCGGCCGGCAGCGTCCCGGTGGCGACGCCCGTCAATTGCGGGTTGCCCCGGAACTGCGGCCAGGCGTCTTCGGCGCGCAGCGGCAAGGGCGCCGCCAGCGCCGCCGCCCAGCGCAGCCACTCCCGCCGGGCGATTGGCCTCAGTACGCCCATCGGTAGATCTCCAGCGCGCCCCGCTGGTCGAAGGGCCGCGGATTGAACCGTCCTGTCCACTGCGCGGCCGCCTGCTCGGCCAGTTCCGGCAGCACGGCGCTGGGCACCTCGAGCGAGCCCACGTAGACCGGCAGACCGGCCGCCTCCGCCAACTCCTGAAGCAGCCGCGGCAGATTGGACGCCAGTTCCCGGTAGCGCGCGCCGGCCACCGGTTCGTTCCACCGCACGACGTGCGAGAGCAGGGCGGCGATAGCGACGCCGTGCGTCGTCCCGAAGTTCGCGGTCAGGGGATTGGCGCAGGCGTGCGTGGCCCCCAGCATCGAGTTCTCAATGGCCACGCCGGCGAAATACGCGCCCAACTGCATGCCCGCCGTCGCTTCGAGGTCGTCCGGCGCGGCGAGCGACCGCAGGTAATGCGCCGAGAGCAATCTCCACGCTTCCCGCGAGAAACACTCTGAGAGGGCGGTCCGGCGGGTGGTGACAAACGTTTCGACGGCGTGCGAAATGGCGTCATAGCCGGTGATGGCGCGGACGGCGCGCGGCTGCGTCAGAGCCAGCTCGGGATCGAGAATCGCCGCACGGAAGGCCGCCGCAGGAGCGCCGCAGGCCATCTTCACGTGGGTCTCGGCGTCGGAGATAATCGCATACGACTGCGCTTCGCTCCCCGTGCCCGTCGTGGTCGGCACGCCGATCGCGGGCAACAGCGGGCGCGCCGCCTTGTCCCAACCCCAGTAGTCGCGCATCGCGCCGCCGTTGGTCAGCAGGAAGTTGATGCCCTTGGCGCAGTCCATGCTGCTGCCGCCGCCGACGGCGGCCAGCGAATCCACGCCCGCTCGTTCGGCCACGCGGCGTCCGGTCTCCACCATCGCGGTGTCGGGGTTGGCGTCGAAATCGTGAAAGCGGAACGCCGCGATGTTCGCCTGCTCCAGGATCGCGGCGGCGCGATCGGCGTAACCGGCCGCGGCCACCCCGGGATCGGCCACCACCAGGGTTCGGGAGAATCCCAGCCCGCGGGCGACTTCGCCCAGGCGCTGGAGGCTGCCCGGTCCAAAGACCAGGCGGGTCCGCGCCTCCCAGTCGAACGGCGTCATGCCTACTTCTTTTCCGCCAGCGCGAACAACTGGTTCCGGTTCATCAGGAACAGCACCCCGTTGGCCGGCACCGGCGTCGCGTACACGGAACTCCCCATGTTCATCTCGGCCAGGATTTTCTTTTCCTTGCCGTGCTGGAGCACCACCACGTCGCCGTCCTCGTCGCCCAGGTAAACCTTCCCATCCGCCACCAGCGGCGAACCCCACACCGCGGCCAGCATGTCGTGCACCCAATACGGCTTTCCCGTCTTGGCGTCCAGGCAGTGCAGAAAACCGCTGAAATCCGGATAGTAGAGCAGGCCATCGGCCAACGCACCCGTGGAGATGGACCGGCGGATCTTGTCGTAATGCCAGATGCGGCCGCTCTGGGTGATGTCGCCGCGCTTGGTGCCGTCGATGGCGTACAGGTGCCCGACGCCTTCGCCGTGCTCGGGATCCTGACCGTTCGCCACGTACACCACCCCGTCCACAATGATCGGCGTCGCGATCATCTCATTGCGCGTCTTCGGCCATACCGAATCCTTCGGGTTCGTGTCGAACTCCCAGAGTTTCTTGCCGGTCTCGGCTTCGTAGGCGCGGATCCAGCCGTCGCCCTGCCCAATCACTACCTGGACCACCTCGCCGATCTTGCCCACCGCCGCGGAGGACCACTGGCCGTGCAGAATATTCTCGCCGACCGAATTGTCTTCCCACACCAGTTCCCCGGTGTTCTTGTTGAGCGCGATGATCGACGGCGCGCGGGGCGACGGCACGTTCACGTGGCTTTCGTCCTGGCCGTTGGAGGTGCTCACGTAAATGAGATTGCCGTAGGAGACCGGCGAAGAGTTGGACATGTTGTGAGGGTGCGCCCCCACTTCCTCCATCATGTCGAACTTCCAGAGGATGTCGGCGTCCTTCTCGGAAGTGTACTTCTCTTCCTTATAAGGCCCATCGTTCTTGCCGTCGCGAAAGCCCTCCAGATCCAGCGCCAGCACTTCGCCGCGGTTGGAGACATAGTAGGCCCTTCCGTCCTCGATCAGGGGCGAGGAGCAAACGCCCTGGTACGGCCAGTCGTTGACGCGGCCGGCGGCCAGTTTTTCGTGCGTCGCCTGCCAGAGGAACTCGCCGTCGGACTCGCGGAAGCACATCAGCACGCCGCGGTCGCCCCCTTGCTGGGGATCGCGCTGCAATTCGTTGTTGGTGCCCACCAGGACCACGCCGCCGCCCACCACGGCGTTGCCGTACGACTGCGAGCCCAGCGCGGCCACCCACTTGACGTTCTTCTTCGTCTGGATGTCCCACGAGGTGGGCAAGCCCTTCATCGGCGACACCATGTTCCGGGAGGGAGTGCCGCCCCACATCGGCCAGTCGGTAGGAGTGACACTGGCCGCGCCCGCCCAAAACAAAGGCAGGGCGCTGGCCGCCCACGGCCAGAACCGCACGATCCGCTTCCTCGAGCTCAGGGATTCCATGACACCTTCACGTTATCAAAGTAGACCTCAAAGGGCGCATCGGCATAGAGGCCGGGACTGCCTTCGCGGTTGGGAATCGGGTCGAGGCGTTCGACCAGCCACTCCGCCGGTTCCGCTTCGGCGGCGAGCCAGACCTTGCCCCGCGCCCGGGTCTTCCCGTCGGACAGGTTCCGCACTTCCAGCTTCATCCGGTACCACGTATTCGCTTTCCAGGGAAAGCGCTTCTGCACCGTCCGCTTGGTTTCGGGCTGCCAGGATTGCAATTCCAGCCGCTGGTGATTGCCGAAGAGCACCAGCGCGTAGCGCTGCGCCACCACGCCCCCGTCGCCCATCTGGCGGCGTTTTTCGGCGGCCCGCACGTCGGCCTCGATCGTGTAATCGGACCAACTGGTCAAACCCAGGAAGGCGCGGGCCCGCTTGGTGAACGGATTATCGGCCAGTTTGACCAGGACGTGGTTTCCCTCCATCTCCCGGACCGCGAACTTGCCCGTCGCGTTCACCCACTCGGGCGGCGGCGCGGACAGGCCGGTGAACTCCTCCGACCAGGGAAGCGGCCGCATCACCCGCACGGCGGCGGTTCCCGACAGGCCGCCGACGGCCGCCTTGACTTTGCCCGCCTGCCCCACCGGATCGGCCGCCGCCTGAAACCTGCCGCCGGAGAGGGTGCCCTCCAGTTGCTCCAGCGTCCATTCCGCCGCTTCCTCGCGCAGGAAGCGGCCCTGGGCGTCAAACAGGCGCGCCCGGAAGACGGCTGCTGCGCCCGGTTTCAGGATCACATCCGCCGGGGTCACTTGCAGGTGCGCCGGCGGGCCTGACCCGGCCGGAAGAGCGCGCCCCTCATAGGCCAGCGGCGGTTTCCGGGTCTTGCCGATCGCGTACACGGCGTCCATCGTCACCAGGTACACCCGTCCCTGCGACACCGCCGGCGAGGCGATGATCGCCTCCGGCGTCTGCTCGGCGCCGAGTTGATCGTCGTCCAGCACCTCGGCGCGATCGGCGTGCGGTTTCAAAATGAAAAAGCGCCCGTTCTCGGAGCCCACGTAGATCTTGCCGTCGGCATAGACCGGCGAAGCCTTCTGGATGGTGCCCAGGTTGAGCTGCCACAACTGCCTGCCGGTGTTTGCGTCGAACGCGTGCAGATTGGCGCCGTTGTCGGCCTGGAGGATCTGCTTGCCCACCACGACCGGCGAGGAGAAGCCGCCCAGGAAACCCTTCACCGCCCACTTGATCTGTTCCGGTCCCACTTTGCCGCGCGCCGTGGCGTCGATGGAGGCGAGAATTCCCATGTCGCTGGTGTCGTAGTTCTCCTCCGAATGGGACACGATCACCTGGTTGCCGACCAGCACCACGCCGGTGTTGATGCCGCGCTTGGAGGTCAGAAAGCTCCAGACCAGCTCGCCGGTTTGTGGTTTCAGCGCATGCACGCCGCCATCGCCGGCGCCCGCGATCAGCAGGCGGGTCCCGTTGATCTCCGCGATGGTGGGAGTCGAGTAAGTGGTATCGAACGGGCGGCCGGGCGTCGCCGTGATCCACACCGTTTCGCCGCTGCGCTTGTCAAACGCGAGAAAGCGGTGTTGCGCGCGCGCCGTGTCGCCCCACCCGGACGTGATGCCGCTGACGATCACCAGGTCGCCGTCAATTACCGGCGAGACGGTCCGCCCGCCGTGCGTGGTCACCATCCCCAATTCTTCGCCGAGCGAACGTTGCCAGAGCAGTTTGCCCTCGCGCGACAGGCCCAGCAGCGTGCCGCCGCCGCCCAGCACGTAAATGTTCCCGGTAACCGGATCGCCCGCCGGCGACGCCCAGCCAATCCGGTGCGGGGGCACGTCGCTCAGGTACATGTTGAAGCGGTGCTCCCAGAGCATCTTGCCGGTGTCGGCATCGACGCAGACCACCCGCTCCTGCAAGGTCTCGCCCGAACCCGCCGACGTTTGCAAATACAGGCGGCCGCCCATCACGATCGGCGCCGAGCGGCCGCCGAAAGGGAGCCGCCAGGCCAGGTTTTCGCCCTGCGGCGACCACCGTTCCGGCAAACCCTGCTCAAGCGACCGCCCGTCGCGAAACGGACCGCGCGCCTCCGGCCAGTCGCTTCCGGTAGGTTTCCATTCGGCCGGAACCGCGGGAAGCGAGAGCACAGCGATCACCATCAGGCGAAGAAAGGACATAAGGTCTTCCTGCAACGCGGACTCCCTCATTTTATAGCGGCGCCCCCTACGGCGCTCCATGCTCCCGGCGCGGAGCGGCGCGGCGAAACAAGACGGCGACGGACCAAGTGGCGCCCGGGAACGTAATCGCCCACGCCGCCGCGATCCAGATCAGCCCATGCCAGTACATTTGCAGCGCAAGGAAGGGCAGCAACAGCCCGTTGGCCATCAGGAACCGGCGCGCGATTCGCGCGACACCCGGACCCGTGAAGACCGGGACGGCCAGGAGCGTAGCCACGCTCATGAAGCTATAGCCAAGAATGTCCACTGCGTACAGGAACGAATCAAACGGCACGAAAAGAAACGGCTCCATGCCCGCGATTCGTCCTGCCGCCAGGCGGGGCGTGACCCAGGCGAGTTGTACAAAGTAGGTGACGCCGGTCAGCACCAGATACGCGGTGGCGAAGGCCATGGCCGCCAGGCTCCATACCCTCCGCTCGGGCGAAGCCAGTTCGTGGATGCTGACCACCATCAGCAGGAAGGCCGGCCCCAGCAACAGCGAGGGCGTCAGCAGCACCGCGAGGCCGAGCGGCGTGCTGGCGCTCTCCGGACCCCCCGCCGAGCCAAGCCATCCCAGCCATTCCGCAAGCTGGCCGGCCACGTACGTCAGGCTGAGCACCGTGGCGCCTGCCGCGGACCAGAAACCCAGCGCCCTCGCGGCGGGCGAGAGCACCAAAGCGATGTCTTCGGCCGCATCGCCCCGGTGCGCGGGATTGGGCGTTGGCACCCTTCCATTCTATAGCTCCCCCCCTCGTTCGCTCACGTCCGCGCAGGCGGACAGTATATGCTCCAACCGGTCGCGGTCCCATTCGAGGAGCCCTGTCTGAAGTACGCGGGGGCCTCAGCGGCGCAACCGGGCGGTGACATCCCAGCCGCGAGCCGGGGCTTGTCACCTGCCCGGCCGATTCTCTACAATGCCCGGACATGACTGCATCGCATCGCAGGGGCTTCCTGCAACGGCTGGCCGGACTCCCCCTGGTGGGGGCCTGGGCCGGCCGCGGCGCCGCCGCGAAAGCGCCCGACTACCTCGCCTCGCTGGGGGTGCGCCCCATCATCAACGGCGCCGGCGTCTACACCATGTTCACCGCGTCCCTCATGTGGCCGGAAGTGGTGGAGGCCATCCAACAGCTTTCCACCCGCTTTGTCCGCATCAGCGAACTGCACGACGCGGTGGGCAAACGCATTGCCCAAATGTTGAACGTGGAAGCGGCGATGGTGCCCTCCGGCGCGGCCGCCGCGCTGACGGTGGGGACCGCCGCCTGCATCACCGGCGCCGACCCGGACAAGATCCAGCGCATCCCCGACCTCACGGGAATGAAGAACGAGGTGATCGTCCAGAGGACGCACCGCTTTCCCTACGACCACATGGTCCGCAATTGCGGGATCCGCCTGGTAGAGGTAGAGACGCGCGAGCAACTCGAGCGCGCGATCGGCCCGCAGACCGCCATGCTGCTTTTCCTGAACAAATCCGAGCCGCTCGGCCAGGTGAAGATGAAAGAATTCGTCGAAATCGGCAAGCGGCGCGGCATTCCCACGTTCAATGACGCCGCCGCCGACGTGCCGCCGCTCGAAAACTTGACCCGGCCGATTCAACTCGGCTTCGACCTGATCGCCGTTTCGGGCGGCAAGGGCATCCGCGGACCGCAGAGCGCGGGTCTGCTGCTCGGGCGCGCCGACCTGATCCACGCCGCCCGGTTGAACACCTCGCCTTACAGCGACACCATCGGACGAAGCTGCAAAGTGAACAAGGAGGAACTGGTCGGCATGATGGTGGCCGTCGAGAAGTTCCTCAAGCAGGACTTCGCCGCGCTGGAACGCGAGTGGGAACGGCGCGCCCGGTCCATGATCGATGCGCTGCGCGGCGTCCCCACGCTCCGGGCCGAGCGGTTTGTGCCCGTCATCGCCAACCAGGTCCCGCACGTGCGCCTCACCTGGGAGGAAGCCCGCCTGGGCCTGACGCCGGCGCAACTGATGCAGCAACTGCGGGACGGCGAGCCCTCGATCGAACTGGTGCCTTCGCCGCCCAAAGGAACCGTGGAGATCTCGACCTGGATGCTGCAACCGGGCGAGGCCGAAATGGTGGCGCGGCGCATCCGCGAAATCTTCGGCGCACGTAAGGGATAGACCATGAAATCCACCCGACGCAACGCCATCGTGGCGGCCGCGGCCTTACCCGCCGCCGCCGCGGCGCAGCCCCAGCGCGCCAAGCAGGCGCACTTCCGGGGAGAAAAGCCCAAAGGAACGCCGCTTTATTCCGAGGCGATTTCTTACGGCGACCTGGTATTTATCTCGGGCCACGGCGTGGCCAGCGGCGATATCCGGACTCAAACCAAGACCGTTCTGGACCAGATTGAGGCCGCGCTGAAGGCGGCGGGCTCCGCGATGGACAAGGTGCTCAAGGCCAACGTGTACTTGGCCACGCTCGACGATTACGCGGCCATGAACGAAACCTACCGCGGGCGGTTTGGCGACACGCCGCCCGTGCGGACCACCGTGGCGGTGTCCGGCATTCCCCTCCCGGGCTGCCTGGTCGAGATCGACGTAATCGCGCACCGGTAGGACGCACGCGCCGGCCGGGGAGCGACGCCACGCGGGGCTGGTCACCGACCGGCCCGGCTACGCCGTTTCCGGTTTGCCCAGCACCAGGCCGGACGGCAACTCCTCGCCGAAGATGCGGCCGAGGGCGGTCTCGTCGCCTTCGTCTTCGCCCCGCAAGGCTGTCAGCAGGCGGCCGGCGTTGGGCATGGAGGAGAGACGGCGCTCCACGGCCTCCCGGACGTGGGACGCCAGGTCGCGCACCGGATCGCCGGTGTACCGCGCCAGGGAGGCCAGCGCGTCGCCCAGGGTGGCGCGATCCTCTTTGACGGCCAGCAGCGCTTCGGCCCAGCGGCCGGCGGTCGACGGCGGCAACACCTGGTTGGCGGGTCCGTACAACAAAGCCCGGGCGCCCAGCCGGGACAGACACCACAAGTCGCTCTCCTTGGCTTCGCCGGCTTTCACCCGCTTCACCAGGCTGTCCCCCAGCTCGATCTTGGTTTGCGACGGCAGCAGTTCCAGACTGCATGCCGTGCGCCACATCTCGCGCAGCAGGCTGCTGTTCACCCGCACGGGCTTGGCCGGTTTTCCTCCTTTGGGCAGCTTCGGGAGGAGGAGGGAAGCGGCCCGCTGGAACAGGTCCACCTGCTGGTTACGGTTGAAGCCGCCCGCTACCCGGCCCCAGAAGATCCACCATTCGATCTCGCACTGGACCTGGTTGGGGAAGGTAAGCCCGGCGGCAAAGATGCGGCGTACCTGCTCGATGCGATAGTCGTCGCCCGGATAACCCAAGCCCGGGCGAAGACACAAACCGCACAAATTGAGCCAGCGCACTTCATAAGCGGGGCTCTTCTTCCGCCCGTCGGCCAATTCCAGAAAGACGTCCGCCATGGGCCGGATCGCCGTCAGCGGCCAGGAGGCGCGGCCAAGCCCCAGCGTCGCTTCGAGTTTGGCGGGAAGTTCCTCCGGCTCGATCGGCGAGCGCGCGCTCGGGGTAAACACGGCGCGAATCCACTCGATGGCCTGCCGCGCCGCTTCCTCGCTGACCACCGCGGCCGGTTTCCGAGGGGCTGCCGCCTGCGCCGCGGACTTGCGCAATTCGAATTGCAGCCGCCAGCGATGCTCGCTGATCTTGGAATCGCACCACGTTTCCAGCGTGCCCACCTCGGTGAGGCGCGCCCCCAGCTTGACCGGCACCAGGCGGTCCCCGTTCTTCTTGCCGAAGCGGATCACCGCCACCAGCGGCGCATGCACGTGCAGGTTTTCGTCGCCGGGCGCGAATTCGACCAGGTCGCCCACCTGATCTTCGGTGCGCGTGAGCGAACTATACAGGCGGAAGGAAACCGGGCGGTTGGCCACCAATTGCAGGGCCTCGCGATCGAGTTCCTGCGTAGAGCCTTCTTCGGCGCCGCGCGGCACCAGGCAGAGCGTGGGGATCCGGTCCAGGGTGGCGTCGCCGATGCCGACGTAGTACGTCCGCGGCAGTCCGCCGCGCACCAGGATACCGCTGCCGGTGGAGCGCACATAGGAGTAATATGCGGCGCCCGCCGCGACGGCCAGGTCCAGATCGCGGTTGTCGAAGACCTCAGGCCGCCGGCCGTACCAGGATTCCACCACGTCGGCCACGCGCTGCCGCAGCAGGTCGGGAATGAAAAAGCCGCCGTTGAACAGGATGGCGTCGGGCGCCTGCCCGGCGGTCTCGAGAAACTGGTTGAGATGCCTGGTGATCGCCGGGTCGGTGACGTACGGCAAGCCCAGCTCGCGGAACAGGCTGCGCTTTTCCTCCTTGGGGAACTCGCCGCGTTTGGAGAACGGCAGGAATCCTTCGAGAGCGAGTTCCTCTGCTTCGTGGCGGAGGATTTCCGTGCGGAGCGTGCCGCCGATGAGGGAGGCGCCCGCGCCCGTCACGGTGATCGGCACGCTGGCCAGGGTCGGATCGCAGAGCAGGCGCTCCTTGGCCGCGGAGCACTGGCGGCGCAGTCCGCTGCGCTGGCGGACCGATAGTTGCGCTCCCAGTTTGGTTTCCACCAGCCAGGCCAGCGTCAGGTCGAGGTTGTCGCCGCCGAGCAGCAGGTGTTTGCCTACCGCGGTGCGGGTGAAGTCGATGCGGTCCCCGTCGCGGCTCACGCGGATCAGGCTGAAATCGCTGGTGCCGCCGCCGACGTCGCAGACCAGCACCACCTGACCGTCGAACAGCAGCTTGCGTGAGCGCGCAAAGTTGTTGGCGATCCACGAATAGAACGCCGCGGCCGGTTCTTCGAGCAACGTCAGCTTGGGCAAGCCGGCCTGTTCGGCGGCCATCACCGTCAGCTCGCGGGCCTCCTCGTCGAATGACGCCGGCACGGTGAGCACCAGGTCGTGCTCATCCAGCGGCCCCCCCGTGCTCTGTTCCCAGGCTTTGCGGATGGTTTCCAGCAGCCGCGCCGACACCTCCACCGGCGACAGCACGCGTCCGCCTTCGGGCGCGTCCCAAGGAAGAATCTTGGCGGTGCGGTCCACCCCGGCGTTCGACAACCAGCTCTTGGCCGAATGCACCAGCTTGGTGGGCACCAGCGCGCCCTGGTCGCGGGCATACGCGCCGACGGGTTGATCCGCGTCGAGAAACAGAAACGAAGGCAGGACCTTGCGCGATTCGATTCTGCCGGGCGCGACCAGTTGCGGAATGTCCAGCACGTGGATGGGCGGAAAGTCCTGGTCGCCCCCCTCGCGCGGGTCGATATAGGCCAGCGCGGAATTGGTGGTGCCGAGGTCGATGCCAATCTTCATGGGGCCCTCCGCGGGAAGTGATTACCCGATGCGCTCGCGGACGTTAAACTCCAGTTTCCAACGGCGGCCGTCCCGCGCGACGCACCAAAGTTGCAGCACCCCGGTCTCGGTCACCACGGTTTCCAGCGTCACGGGCGTCAGGGGTCCCCCGCCTTCGCTGGCGGGCAGGGTCACCTCGATCGGCGAAAGCTCCTCGATGTCATCGCCCACTTCCTCAATCAACGCGCCGAGCTCGTCGTTTTTGCGGGACGCTGAGCTGAAGAAGCGGAACTCGGCGGGCTCGCCGACTGTGAGGCCGAATTCGGGCCCGGGGACGCGCGCTTGCGTGCCTTCCTCCATGCCGAACGGGGCGACGGTCAAGGCCTTGAGCGGATTCGGCAGTCCGGGGACGGCCGGCAGCGCGCTCTCGATGCCGACGTAATACGTGCGGGGCACGCCCCCGCGGATCCGGACGCCCTTGCCGCGCCGCGCCAGCCCGTAGTACGCCGCGCCCCGCGCTACGGCCTGCATCAGGTCTTCTCCTTCGAGCAACCGGGCAGGGGCCGCGCCCTCGGCGGCCAGCCACGAGTTCAGCACGGCCAACAGCCGCTCGCGCACCAGGGGCGCATGGAGCACGCCGCCGTTGAAGAGGACATGCGTGGGCGTCGCCAGCCCGCTGGCGCCGCGCCGCACCGCCCCGTGCTCGGCCTGCGAGGCTTGCTGCCGCAGAAACCGCGCCAGATGCCGCGTCACGGCCGGGTCGGCCGCATAGGGCAGCCCCATTTCCTGCAACGCCACCCGGCGGGCGCGGCGCGGCTCCTCCTGGCTGGACACCTCCGGGAAGAAACCATCCAGCAGGACGCGGCCGACATCGGCGCGCTTCAGTTTCGCCTTGATCACGCCGCCCACCAGGCCGGATCCGCGCCCCAGGATGGTCACCGGTTCCTCGTCGACGCCGGACTCGGGATCCAGCAGTTTTTCCTTGGCCGCCCGGCAGTTGTGCCACAGCGCCTGCAATTGCATGGCGTCCAGCTTCCGGCCGGCTTGCGCCAGTTCGGCTTCGACCAGCCGGGCCAACGCGAGGTCCATGTTGTCGCCGCCCAGCAGGATGTGATCTCCCACCGCGACGCGCTCCAGAGCCAGTTCTCCCGCGCGCTCGGTCACCGCGATCAGGGTGAAATCGGTGGTGCCGCCGCCGATGTCGACCACCAGGATCAGGTCGCCCACCGTGACGCGTTCGCGCCAGCCGGGGTGGCGCTCGATCCAGGCGTAAAAGGCGGCTTGCGGCTCTTCCAGCAGCGTGACCTGGCGATAACCCGCCTGTTCCGCGGCCCGCTGGGTCAGGTCGCGGGCCACCGCATCGAACGAAGCAGGCACCGTCACCAGGACCTGCTGGCTGGCGAACGGGGCTTCCGGCATGGCGTGATCCCACGCTTGCCGCAGATATTCCAGGTAGAGCCGGGAGGCCTCGACGGGCGATAGCCGGCGCACGCCGGGCGCGGCGGTCCACGGCAGAATCGGGGCGGTGCGATCCACGCCCGCGTGGCACAGCCAGGACTTGGCGGATGAAACCAGCTTGCCGGCGAGTTCGGCGCCGCGCCGCAGGGCCAGCCGTCCGATCACCTGCCCGTCCGCGCCGTCCCAGGGCAGAGCCACAGAGCCCGCGGGGAAATCCGCCGGACCCGGCAGCAGCAGCGCCGACGGCAAGAGCGGTTCCGCGCGCACCTCTCCCGGGTGCACCAACTGGGCGATCCCCAGGACGGAGACCGGAGGCAGCGCGGGGTCCGCGCCCATGGCCGCCGTGTCGGCGTACGCCAGGGCGCAGTTGGTGGTGCCGAGGTCGATGCCAATGACGAAGCGGGAATCCAAAGCGAGGCTACTCAATTTCGATTTCCGCGGGCGCCACGACGGAGAGATTGGTTTTGGCGCCCAGAGGAGGCAGGTCGACTTTGACGCCCCGCCAGCCGCGATGCCGGAGCACGCCGCCCGGGGGCGGCTGCGGCGGAACGTTTCCCACCAGCTTGACGGCCGTAAGCTCGATGCCGGCCAGTTTGGTGAAGGTGCCCTCGACGCCGTCGATCACCGGGGCCAGTTGCACATACCGGTTGAGCGCCTCGCGGCACTGCTGATGAACGCTCCGCACCGCCGCGCCCACCTGGTCGTCGGAGTAGGCGGCGATGTCCTCCATCAGGAAGTCGATCAGCCGGGCATCGCGCTGGAGGATGCCCAGCATCTGGAGGGCGCCCTCGGCGGGTCCGGCCTGCGCCGCCGCCGGTGCGGCTTTCGCCGGCCCCCGCCGCGCCAGGCCCAGGCGCTGCACCACTTCATCCGGCAGCGCGCCGGTCCGCAGAATGGCCCAGAAGCTCTTGATAGCTAAACCAAGACGTCCCAAAAATGATCTCCAGGAAAGCTCTCCCGCCGCGGGCGCGAGGGCTGCCAAACGAGCAGTGATCTCTCCCGTTAGGATAGCGAACTCCACGGCCCCCAGTTATAGGCCTCAGCAAACCCCCTGGAGCGACTTCCACTTGGCGGTCAGGGTGGTCCGTTTCAGGCGAAGAATTTCCGCGGCGCGCTTCTTGTTCCCGCCGGTCCGGCGAAGGGCTTGCTCGATCAGTTGCCTTGCAAACCGGCTCACGGTTTCCTCGAAGTCGAGTCCTTCCGGGGGAAGCGGCAAGCCGGGAGCGGCGGAGATCGCGGCCGGCGGTTGGGGCGAGGCTAGCGGCAGGCGAAAGTCCGCCGCGTGGAGCACTTCCCGGTCTCCGCTCAAAGCCACGGCCATCTCGACCGCATTCTCGAGTTGCCGGACATTCCCAGGCCACGGGTAGCGTTTGAGGCGATTGAGCGCCTCGGGGAACACCCGTTTGGGCGGCAACTGTTCGCTGGCGCAGATTTTGCGGAGAAAATGGCGCACCAGCGCGGGAATATCCTCCGACCGTTCGCGGAGCGGCGGGGTGGCGATCGGCACCACGTTCAACCGGTAAAACAGATCCTCGCGGAAGCGGCCTTGCTCGACGCGGCGGGCCAGATCGACGTGGGTGGCGGCCACCACGCGCACGTCCACGCGGAGCGTCTCGGAACTGCCGAGGCGCTGGAATTCCCGCTCCTGGAGGAAGCGCAGCAGCTTGGTCTGGAAGTCGAGGGGCAAATCGCCGATCTCGTCGAGAAAGAGCGTTCCGCGATCCGCCAGCTCAAATCGCCCCACCCTCTGCTGCACTGCGCCCGTGAAGGCGCCCCGGACGTGGCCGAACAACTCGGCTTCCAGCAGGTGCTCGGGAATCGCGCTGCAATTCACCGCCACCAGCGCATGCCTGGCGCGCGGGCCGGCCAAGTGGAGGGCGCGCGCCACCAGTTCTTTTCCCGTGCCCGTTTCCCCGGTGATCAACACCGTCGAGCGGCGCGCCGCCACCAGGCGGACCAGCGAGCATACGGACTCCATGGCGGGACTGTCGCCGACCAGCAGGGCGCGCCACGGTTCAACCGACGGCGCGCCGGGCAAGCGATCCTCGAGGCGAGCAGCCAAGTCATCGGGAGGAACCGCGCCGCCATAGACGAACGCCACTCCCAGTTCCATCCAGCGGCACGCCTCGGGGGGACTGGCGCCGGGCGCGTTCAGGAAAACCGGAACCCCCGGCGAACGGCGGCGAATCTCCGCGAGGGTCGCCTCGGCCTCCCATCCAACCAGCGGCAGGTTCACGAGCACCGCGTCGCAAGCGCCCGCCGCGATGCGGCGGAGCGCCTCCCCCACCGTCACCAGCCATTCCACGGCGATACGCAATCCACCTTCGTGGACGGGGAGATGGCCGGAAGGCGGAGGTGCGTCGGAAATCCAGGCGACGCGGCGAACCACGGCGGGTCCGCAGGCTTCGGGTTCGGCCACCCGCGGGATGGAGGGGCAGGCTCCCATCGGCGATCCGATTGCTTGCGTACACGCGAGGGCAGACTCTGCCGTGCACGGCAAGGATGAAGCGGCGGCCATGCCGGCGCGGATGGCCCAGGCGGCCACAGCGCAGCGCTGCGGGCCACAACCATCCATCGGCGGAGGACCGGGAAAATTTAGAGGGGATGTCCGCCGCCTCGCGGCGTGGCGCTCACCGGGAAGTCTCCCCGATTTCGGCCACCGGTCCGTCCACGTCTTCCATCCGGACCACGAACTGCTTGCGCCGCAACACCTGGGCTTCCGGCGCCGGCACCCGCACGCAGATCATCCGGTCCCACGTTTGCCGCGCGGGCACCCGGTCGCGCATCAGCAGCGTCTCGTTATATTTCTGCCCGAGGATCGGATAATACTCGAATAAGCGTCGGGCGTCCACCTCGGCGACGTTGTCCGCCTGGATGCGCTGGCCGGAGCCGTCCTCGAGGAAAACCTCCACCCTGCCAATGACGAACTCATAGTCCGCCGGATTGGTGATGCGGAAATCGAGCACCGCGATGGTCGACTCCGGCTCCAGCGACAGGGTCCGCACCTTGAGCACCGAGCCTTTCAACTGAATATGCGCGCCGCGTTGAAACCAGAAGATGAACGCTACGAGCAGGCCGGCGCCCACCAGCCCCACGCCGAACATCGAGGGACGCAGCGGCAGGCGCATCAGGACTCTTTTACCATACGGAGCAGTTCCTGCATGGACAAGTGCGATTTTTCGATCAGCGTGCCGTCAAAATAATGCGTTTCCAGGCCCACCTGGCCCTGGTAACCGTCGCGTTCGAGGGAGGCGAAGATCGCGCGCCAGTCCAGTCGGGTTTGGGGGTCCAAAAGGCTTTTTCCTTTCACCTGCACGTTGCCCAGCCGTTCTTTCGGTAAGAGCCGGTACCCGTCGGGAAACGGAATCTGGCGGTGGCCGAGGTCGTTGTGCGGATCCCAGTTCGCGCCAACGGCCTTGGAAGGAATCAGCCGCAGGATCTCCGCCAGTTCGGCGGAGGTGGCCACGTTGCAGGCCCCTTCGTTCTCGATCAGCAGGGCGACGCCTTCGCGTTCGGCGATCACGCTCATTTCGCCCAGCACGTCGGCGATGCGCGGAAACAGCCGCTGGGGCTCGGCCACGCGCATGCCGCAGAAGACCCGGATTTTGCTGACGTCGAAGAGGTGGGCGGCGCGGATGGCCAGCCGCAGATCGTCCAGGCGGCGGGCGAACCGCTGCGCCTCTTGCTGCCGTTGCTTTTCGATATCGGCCGCAGAACCGCGGCGCGGCCGGACCGGCTCCGCATCAGGCCACGGGAACTTGAGCAGAGAGGTATTCAGGAAGGAGACCCGCAGTCCCGCGTCACGGAACGAGGCGGCGGCGGCCTTCACCTCGGCGTCCGGCAGAAACGCGTATTCGGGGCCGCGCTGGGGAACGCTGCGCAGCTCGATCCACTGCAATTCATAATGCCGGGCGAACGCGAGCGCCTCCAGCGGCGTCATGCCGATCTCGTCGGTGATCGCGCTCAGGCGTGAGGCGTCAATGCGGTTCGACCTGGCGAGGAGAGCGCCGGCCAAGGGCGCCAAGAGCAAATTTCGGCGATTCATGCGCCGTCTCCTATGATACGCCAGCGGCGGGCGGTGTTTGTCCGGGCGCGGCGCGCGGGATTGGCGGAACGCTCAGTGCGCGCCGCGGCCGCTGAGCACGCGGGGAATGGTCAGCAGCAGGATCTTCCAGTCGAGCGCCAGCGACCAGTTGTCGATGTACTCGAGATCCAGGCGCATCCAGGTGTCGAAGTCCACCGCGTCGCGGCCGGCGAGCGTCCACAGGCATGTCAAGCCGGGCCGCATCCGCAACCGCCGCCGCTGCCAGCGCTGGTAGCGCTCGACCTCCTCCGGCACGGCGGGACGCGGACCCACCAGCGACATATCCCCCTTCAACACGTTCCACAATTGCGGCCATTCGTCGATCGAGAACTTCCGCAGCAACCGGCCGAGCGGCGTCAGGCGGGGGTCGTTGGGAATCTTGAACGCCGTCTGTTTCTGATTCAGGTGCGCGAGCGAGGCTTTCAGCTCCTCGGCGTTTTCGCACATCGAACGGAACTTGTAGAACGTGAACATCCGTCCGTTGAGCCCGCAGCGGCGCTGCCGGAAGATGGCAGGTCCCCGCGACGTCGCCCGGATCAGCAGCCCGAGGAGCACCATCAACGGAAACAGCACCAGCAGCGCCGCGGCGGCGATCACGATGTCGATGGTCCGTTTCACCAGCAGCCGGATCTCGTCCGCCGGCGCCGCGGTGAACGTGACCAGCGGCGTCGTCCCCGCCGTCTCGAACGAAATCCTGCTGTTGACGTGGGGAAAGAAGTCCAGCACCACTCGCGTCCGCACGCCCTCTTCATCGCAGAGCAGGAAGACGTCTTCGAGCGCGGCGAGACGCTGGCTGTCCACCGCGAAGACGATCTCGTCGATCACCTGGCGGCGCAACCGGTCGCTGAGTTCCGCCAACGGCCACACCGGATAGACCTGGTTCAACTCGACCCGGCCGTCACCGGCATGCTCATCAAGAAAACCGATCAGGCGCACTCCCTGAGCGGCGGAGTCCTCCAGTTGCCGCCCCAACTGCCGCGCGCGTTCGCCCGTGCCCACGATCACCACGTAGTGAGGCTGCCCGAATTCCCGCCGGATATAGCCCGCCACGTTTCCCGCGTTCAGCCGGAACAGGCACAGCAACACCCACGCGTACCCCGCGAACAGCGCCAGAAAAGGACGGCTGAGGTCCAAGCGCAATGCATACTCGAAGACCACCACCGCCAGCGCGCCCAAGGCGCATTGGCGCGTGGTTTCCGCCAGCACGGTGGGCAGTTTGCCCGCCTGGAGCCGGTCGTAGATCTGATACCAGATCCCCAACAACACCCACACCAGCAGCGTGAATCCGAGAATCAGCGCCTTGATGGGAGCATCGATGTAAAACAACCGCCCGAGATCGAGCAGCAGCGCCCGGGTATGGTACGCGGCTTCGAACGCGAGCCAGGTCAAGATGATGTCGGAGAGCGCGAAGAGCAGGCGCGCCTTGCGGGGGTTCCGGTTCAACACGCCACCTAAGAGCATATCACGCCCTCCTCTTGACAAAAGGCGAATATCAGGCGAAGATCGAAAGTGTGGCAACCGGCATCGCGCAACTGGCGGCGGCCAGCCCAGCGCTCGTCGCGAAGCGGCGCGTCCAGTATTTTGAACTGCCGGCGCGCTCGCTGCTGAACCGAGTGCGGGGAATGCGCTTTTTCGCCTGGAGCATCAATCCCTACCGTGGCTGCGAGTTCGGCTGCCGCTACTGCTACGCGCGTTACACCCATGAGTTCATGGAGTTGCGGTCGCCGGAGGAGTTCGAGGACAAGATTTACGCCAAAGCGTCTCCGGGAGCGCTGCTGCGGCGGGATCTGCGCAAGGCGCCGCGGGAGCACATTATTGCGATCGGGACGGCGACGGACCCGTATCAGCCGGCGGAGAGGCGGTTTGGGCGCACGCGGGAGATTCTGGAAGTTTTCGCGGAAGATCGCGGACGGCGGCTGTCCCTCACGACGAAGTCGGACCTGATCGTGCGAGACCTGGATATTCTGCGGGCGGTGGCGGGCAGGAACACGGTCCACGTGAACATGACCATCACCACGCTGGATGCGGAGCGGGCGCGCCTGCTGGAGCCGCGCGCGCCTCATCCGCGGCGGCGGGTGGAGGCGGTGCGCCGCCTAGCCGCCACCGGACTGGCGGTAGGCGTATTTTGCAGTCCGGTGCTGCCCGGCATCAACGACGCGGAGCGGGACCTACGGGAAGTGGCCGAGGCGGCCAAGGACGCCGGCGCGGGTTTCTTTGGGGCGCAGCCGCTGTTCCTGTCGAGCGCGGCGCGGCGCGTCTTTTTCCCCTTGCTGGAGGAGCAGTTTCCTCACCTGGCCGGGCGATACCGCGCGGCTTACGCCGGCGGCATGTACTTGCGGGGCCCTTACCCCGCACGGTTGCGCGAGCGGGTGGCGCGAATTCGCGCGGACCTGGCGCTGGCCTCCGCTCCGCTGGCGCACGAACCGGAGACGCCGGCGGGCCACGAACAGTTGGTGCTGTTTCCTCCCCCAGGGATACAATAAGCGCGATTCCCATGCGCAGCCTGCTCTGCTGGATGTTCGGGTTGCCTGCCTGGAGCGCCGTCTCGTTCACGTCCCCCGGCGGGGGAGAGGTGTGGGCCGCGGGCAGCATCCACGTGGTCGCCTGGACCGCCTCGGGCGCGGCCGGCGCGGCGGTGCTGAGCTACGCCGCCGGCGACGGATGGGAACGCATCGCGGAGGTCCCGGCCAGCGCCGGCCGCTTCCGGTGGACCGTGCCTGCCCGGCTGCACCGCCGGGCGAGGCTTCGCCTGGAAGCGCCCGGACAAACTCCGGCGGTGAGCGGGACGTTTGCCATGGTCGGTTCGCAGGAGGTTGCCGGCTACCGCTGGACGCAGGTCACGGCAAACGCCGCCTTCGCGCCGCGCGACGGAGCGGGAGCCTTGTCCTTTCAAAATCAGCTCTGGCTGATCGGCGGGTGGAATCCGCGCGACCAGCGGCATTTTCCGTTGATTTGCAGCAACGATGTCTGGTCCAGCACCGACGGCGCCGCGTGGGTGGAGCGCAAACCGAATACGTTCCGGGACGCTTCGTTCGATCCCCGGCGCGATTGGGAGGGCCGCCATACGGCGGGCTATGCCGTACATCGCGGCCGCATGTGGATTGTGGGCGGCGACGCCAATCAGCAGCATTACCAGGACGACGTGTGGAGTTCAGCCGACGGGGTGAACTGGACGCTGGTGAATGCGCGCGTACCCTGGGCGCCGCGGGCGCTGCACTACACGGTGGTCCATCAGGACCAAATTTGGGTGATCGGCGGGCAGACCATGCCCGCTTTCGCGGGAGGTCCGGAGAAGTTCTATCGCGACATCTGGCGCTCCGCCGACGGGGTGCGCTGGGAGCAAGTACCGCCGCGCGAGCCCTACTGGTCCGCGCGCGGCATGATCGGCGGCAGTGCGGTGTTTCGCGGCCGCATTTGGATCCTGGGCGGCGGCACGTACGATACGCCGCAAACCCCGGCGCGCCACTTCTACAGCGACGTTTGGAGTTCGGCCGACGGCCGCCGCTGGCGGCGCCATACCGCGGAAGCCCCCTGGCATCCGCGCCAGTACCACGAAGTGGCCGTGTTCGACGGCAGGCTGTGGGTGCTGGAGGGGTATCACGCCCAGGGCGGCAACCGGAACGACGTCTGGTATTCGGCCGACGGCGTCAATTGGTATGAAGTCCCTGGCACGCCGTGGAAACCGCGGCACGCGGCAAGCGTGTTCGTGCACGGGGGCGCGCTCTGGATGGTGGCCGGGAACAACATGGAAAGCGACGTCTGGCGGCTGGACGCCCGCGCGGCCGCTCTCGCTCCCTGATCTCATCTGCCACGCGCTGGCTTTGCCGGGCGGCGACGCCTGGGAACGGGGAAGCGGACGATCCTCTGCGCGCTCTCGCCGGGCGCCACCCGCGCCCTGTCGCCCCGCGCCACGGACACATCGCTGCGAGGCGCGTGCGCGGCTCCCGGAAACTGCGCCGCCGGCGCGGAACCTTATACCGCCAGGTCTTCGTAGAGCGCGGTTGACAGATACCGCTCGCCGGCGTCGGGCAGCACCACGACGATCGTCTTGCCTCGGAACCGCTCTTCGTGCGCCACCCGCACCGCCACGGCGGCGGCGGCGCCGCAGGAAATGCCGCACAGGATGCCTTCCTCGCGCGCCAAGCGGCGCGCCATTTCCATCGACTCGTCGTTGGAAACGTGCTGGATTTCATCCACCACAGACAGATCCAGCGTATCCGGAATAAATCCCGCGCCGATGCCCTGGATCTTGTGGGGGCCGGGCTTGAGTTCCTCGCCTTTGAGTTTCTGGGAGATCACCGGGCTGTGGACCGGTTCGACGCCGATGGCGTGAATAGCCTTGCCCTTTTCTTTCTTGATGTAGTTGGCCACCCCGCTGATGGTGCCGCCGGTTCCGATCCCGCACACCAGCACATCGATCTGGCCCTCGGTGTCGTCCCAGATCTCCGGACCCGTGGTCTCGAAATGAATCCGGGGGTTGGCCGGATTTTTGAACTGCTGGAGCAGCACGTAGCGGTCGGGGTCGGAGGCGCAGAGTTCTTCCGCCTTGGCCACGGCGCCCGACATACCTTTGGCGCCCTCCGTCAACAGCAGATTCGCGCCGAATGCCTTGAGCACCTTCCGCCGTTCAATCGACATGGTTTCCGGCATGGTCAGCGTGATGGGATAGCCGCGCGCCGCAGCGACAAAAGCCAGCGCGATCCCCGTGTTTCCGCTGGTGGGCTCGACGATCTCTTTGCCCGGGTGCAGCACCCCCCGCTTCTCGGCGTCCCAGATCATGGCTGCGCCAATCCGGCATTTGACCGAGTAGGCGGGGTTGCGCCCTTCGATCTTAGCCAGCAGCGTAGCCGGCGCTCCGCCCGGGACCCGGTTCAATCTGACCAGGGGCGTGCGCCCGATGCTCAACGAGTTGTCCGCGAACCACACTGTAATCTAAATCTCCCAATTCGGAATGAATTGACTTTGCTTTTCCTGCCACGCGCGACGCAGATCGGCGAAGGTGCGGTGATCGACGATGCCGGACACTGCGGCGTCTACCTCCGCCCACAACTCCTTGAAAGGCGAATCGGGCCTCCGCCGCGCCGCATTCTTGCCGCTCGCCGGCCCTTCCAGAAACCGGAGGACGCCTCCCACCGTGATTTCCGAGGCCGGCCGCGCCAACAGATAACCGCCGTCCGCTCCCCGCCGCGACTGGACAAAGCCCCCCTGTTTCAGGCTGGCGAGGATCAACTCCAGAAATTTCTGGGGGATCTGCTGGCGTTTGGCGATCTCGGCGATTCTCACCGGAACGCCAGGGGGTTGCAGCGACAGGTCGAACACGGCCAGGAGAGCGTACTCTCCCTTCACCGAAGTCTGCATCCGCTAAGCAACGTAACACAACCGCCAAGGGCGATCAAGTCGATAGGAATGGGATCAATTGCCTGGCAGGGCGGCTCTCAGCGCTCGCTGTACCAGAACACCACCCCGCGGAACGGCCCCAGGTATTCGTTCGCGTGACCGTGCTCGAATCCGATGATTGCCGATTTCCGCCAATTCACGCGGTCGGCGACATGAAAGCGATAGGCGACCTTGGGTTTCTGGGCGTCCAGCATGCCGTACAAGGGGCGGGTGAGCGGACCGCCCAAAAAGTACCATCCGCAGCGAAAGTAATCCTCCGTGCCCGTACCGTGCCAGGAAGGCGGAAACGGCTCGCCGTCCACGTAGAAACGATCGTCTCCTTCCATGGTTTGGTCGTGTAACTCAAGGATAGTTCCCACAAAGTGTCCGCGGCCCTGCGCCTTCAGAATTTGGATGTCGCGGCCGGATTCGGTCACGTCCTGAAGGGTTTGGGCGCGAAAGTAAAATTGTTCGGAGGCAGGCCAACCGCGGCGGAAACGGATCTCGGCGGCGCCGGGCGTTTGTATCCGCAGCGTTCGGCGGTAGGGCATGGGGAACCTCACATAGACCGCGCCCGCATCGTCGATGCCCAACAGTAAGGAGCGAAACCTGGCATCCGGGCGCTTCTGGCGGGAGAAGCCAAGCAGTTCGGCGACCGTGAGATCCACCGTGGTCCTCCCGTCGGCCGCGACCCGAACCCGGCCGTCGTCCGGGGCCTCGAGCAGGCGCAATTCCTCCACCACGCCGCGGCCTTTCGTTTGAAAACCGCCCGAAAACCGCTGCAAAACGCCCCGCGGTTTCCACGTCCAGTCTTTGAGGGGAGAGGCGCCGGAACGCGGGACGCGCGGCAGGTCCTGGTACGTGAACTGGTGATAAAGGTGCGGGATAGTCTCGCCCCGCCCATTCTTGCGGTGCGTGTAGCCATCGCCATGCTCGGAAATGGTGATCTTCAAGGATCGAGCGTAGTAGATGGGAAGGTACGACAGCCATCCACCACTCGATTTTTCGGCGAGGGGAGCCGGGAACACCCGGCTCTCCTCGAAGATCTCCGGCAGGGCGCCGCTGATGGACGCCTGGAAATTCCCGTCGAAATAGAAGTTGAGGCGCCCGCCGATCCAGGCGCCTCCCTTCTTGTTCTTGCCCGTAAACCAGATGCTGGTGATCACCCCGGGGCCGGCTCGGTCGAACAGGACCCACTCGGTGGCGGGGTCGGTAAAGGGCTTTCCGGCTGGCTCCACCCGGATCAGATTCCCCGAATCGTAGTTTGCATCGTTGTAGTCAAAGCCACTCCGCATGGCGGTTTTGGTGCCGTCCGGGGTAGGGAGGGTCGCCACGTCCAGCGGGTTCGGCCCGAGCAGCAGTTGAAAGAGGAGCAGGGCGAACATCAGAAAATCAGCCTCAGCCCCATCTGGAGGTTTCGTGGATTGCTCTTGCCGACAATCACGCCAAAGTTCGGTGTGCCGAAAGTCGCGCCCGGATTGTTGAGGTTGAAATGGTTCAAAGCGTTATACGCTTCAAAGCGGTATTGGAGCGATAATTTTTCGCGCAGGGTGAAGGAACGGAACACTCCGAGATCCCAGTTGCGCTGGCCCGGACCGCGGACGGCATCCACGGGGGCGTTGCCGAAGACGAGTGGGGGAGGCGCGGAGAACGCGGCGCCGTCGAACCAGCGCGCCATGGTCCGCAGGTGGGCGACGCTACCGCTCCAGTTGGGGCGCACCGTGCGGCCGATGCCCGTCGTATCGGTGGGCATCGCAACCGCCAAAGGGGCCCCGGAAATCAGTCTCAGAGTTGTGGATAAGCTCCAGCCGTGGAGGACCGTTTTGATCACAGGCGACGCCTGAAGGAAAAACTGCGGTTCCCAATTGCCGGCGAACGAAAAGATGTGGGGGAAATCGCCGCCGGCACGGCCGGCGTCGTAGGCGCGGTTACGCGGATCGGTGATGCCGCCGTCGGTATAGAGTTTGCTGAAGGTGTACGAGGCTTGGAAGAACAAGCCCTTTCGCAACGGACGCCGCACCTGCGCCTGAAGCGAATCGTAACGGCTATTGCCGACAAACTGGGTTTGGGTAATGTTGCTGAAGCCGTAGTACGGACGAATTGCCTCGATATTCAAGCGCCGGGCCAGCACGTCCGCGTTCGGCGCCGGCTGATTCAACGCAATGCCGAGCGCCTGGTGGGTGTTGCGCGCCCCGACGTAGGACGCCTCGGCGAGGAAACCGCCCAGATCGCGTTGTACGCTGAAGGACCATTTATGAGTACGCGGCGTACGGAAAGGCAAACTTACCGCCGTGAGCGTGGTCGGACGGTTGACGTCCGGGGCGCCGCCCGTAGGATCATCGAGGTCAACGTTTAGCAGCGTCGTCGTGAAGCGAAACGGCGGGTTGCCCGGCAGCCGCGTTGTCGGCCCCTGTTGGTGGTCGTAGAAGAGTCCGTAGCCCGCGCGGAACACGAGAGAACTGGCGGTGGGCGCATAAGCCACGGAGAAGCGGGGGGACCAGTTGTTCAGAGGAGGCCCGGCCACGACGTCCACCACCTCGATGCCATTCATATTGTTCACCGGGCCAATAATCACGCCGGTGACCGGGTCCACGCGGTGGGCCCTGGAAGCATCAAACTTCTCGGGCCGCCAGTTCGACCACTGTTGGCCCGCGACCGCTTTGTAGGCGCCGTCCGCCTCCCAGCGGATACCGTAGGTCAGGATCAGCTTACGATGGACGCGCCACTCGTCTTGCGCATACCAGCCGTGTTGCCAGGCCGCCGCCCGCCAGTAGATCGAACTGCTCATCTGCGTGAAGCTGCGGGCGAAGCCCAACAGCAGGTCGGCCACCGCGTCGCCAGTGAAGAAGCCGTCGAACGAGTACGTGCCGAATGTGTTTCCGTATCCGGTCTGGGTATTGCCGCGGTACACCTCCTCGATACCGAACTTCAGGGTATGCCGCGCGCTTTGCCGGTTGAAATTCGCGCTGAGATTGCCTTGGCCCCACTTGTTCGACCGCCCGACCGCGCGGCCGATGTTGGTATATTGCCCCCCCGCGAGGTTCAACTGCGGCAATTGGCCCAGAACGTTGGCGGCGGGATAGAGCAGCCGGGTGTTCCAGTTCGGGATGCGCTCCAGTAGCGCGCTCTCCGGATCTTTCTGCTGCCAACTTCCATCCGTGCGAGAGACCGTGAACTGAAAGTCCGCGAACCATGCCGGAGAAAAGATATAGGTGCCAGCCAGAGCGCTTGAGAACGTTCGGCCCGGGATTCGCAACTGGTCAGGCGAAAAACGCATCTGCGGCGCTAAATCGGCAAACGACTGGTCGCGCCGGTTGTACATACCCCGCACATACATGTTCAGCTTGTTCGATACGCGGAAGTCCACCCGCGGCGCGTAGAAATCGTCCTGATCCAATTGGTCGTCCGCGGTGAAATCATTGTTGTTCAGCGCGCGGGGATCGGCCACCAGGGGATAGAACAGATTCAGGTAAGCAACCGCGTTCCGGTTCAGCCTTTCTGGGGGAATCACGTTGCCGGGAAAGGGCTGATTGGTGAGCGGATCCCGCACGATGCGCGGCCGCAGCGGCGCGGGCGGGTTCAGCCACGCGCTGAAATCTCCCGCCGCCTGGGCCCGCGTGGGCCAAGTACGGAAACCGGACTGCGGCGTTTTGCTCCTGCGGTAGTAGCTGGTCCAGAAGAAGTAGATTTTTTCCTTCACGGCGGGTCCACCCAGCGTGTAGCCCACGTCGTTAAACCGCCGCATGGAGCGCACCGTCTGCCCCCAGTTCCGCGCGTTGAACGCGGGCTGGCGGTGGAACCAGTACGCGGTGCCGTGAAACTCGTTGGTGCCTGTCTTGGTGACGAACTCCAGGCGCGTGCCGGAGGCGCGGCCGAAGTCCGCGGTGTAGCCGTTTTGGGTGACGCGGAACTCGGCCACCGAATCGGAAGGCGGATGGAACTTCCACGTCCCGGCGGCGATGAATTCGTCGCCGTCGTTTGAACCGTCCACGACGATCACATTCTGGTTCGCCGATTGCCCGTTGTGTACGTACTCGCTCGACGCACCCGGCAAAAAGGCGGCAAGGCGCACCGCATCGTTCGCGGGCAAAAGCGTATTCATGACTTCCGTGTTCGAGAGCACCGCATTGATGTTCGCGTTGACGGAATTGACCAGGGGGGCGTTGGCTTCGGTCACGTCCACCGAAGTCGTCACGGTCGCGGGCTTGAGTTTCAACTCGAGCACGGCGTTCTCGCCGCTGCGTAGAATCACTTGCGTCAGGACTACCCTGTTAAAGCCTGCGGCCTCGCTGGAAACTTCATAGGTGCCGTTGGGCACGGACTGGAACACGAAGGTCCCATCGGCGCTGGTGGTCAGTGTACGGACCACCAGGCGCGTGGCATTGGCGATCGAAACGGTCGCGCCGGGGATGCCCAGGCCGGAAGGATCCACGACCGTGCCGCGGATACTGCCGGTTTGCGTGACCTGGGCGACGAGTTTAGCGGGAGGCACAAGCAGACAGCAAAGGGAAAACACCAACGCAATTCGCATCGCGAACTCCCGGAAACAATTTCGCTAAGAGCTTATCCCAATCGTCTGAGCGGCGCCACCGTTCCCTCCCCTTATGATGAAGACGGAGGACCAGCGATGAAACGCATTCTTGTTCCGGCGGGCGTGGCGCTGGCGGCGGTCTTGTTGGCGGCGGCGATCCTGCGGTTCGCCATCGATTCGGAAACCTTGCGTCCTGTCCTCCAGGCGCGGATGCAGCAGGGGCTTCAACGCCAGGTCTCCCTGGGAGAAATCGGGCTGAGCCTGTTTCCGCTGGGCCTGCGCGTGGAGGGGTTGGAGATTGGCGAAGCCCCGGCGTTCCGCACCGGCCGGCCGTTCGCCTCCGCGCGCGAGGCGCGCGTGCGGGTCGGTTTGCTCGCGCTGCTGCGGCGCGAGATTTCGCTCGAATCGCTCGTCCTGCGCGAACCGGCGATCGAACTGGTGCGCAACCGGCGCGGCGAATGGAACTATCAGACGCTGGGCGGAACGTCCGGCGGTGGAACGGCGCTGTCGTTCGCCGCGCTCGAGATCGAAGATGGGAAGGTGGCGCTTACGGACGAGAAGGCCCGCTCGCCCCGCGCGGTTTATCACCACATCGACCTGGCTCTCCACGACTTCGCTCCGCACCGTCCGTTCCGGGTGGAACTGGCGCTCCGGCTGCCGGGCGTGGGGAAGCAGGCGGTGGCGCTGCGCGGGCGCGGCCAGCCGCGGCCGGACGGGGGGCTGGATTTCGACGGCACGCTACGGCTGGAACAGGCGTCGCTCGCGGCGCTCCGCAAAGTCTCCGGCGGCCTCGCAAGCTTACCCGCCGAGGCCATCGCCTCCGGCGAGACCACGATTCGACTCAAACATCCGGCGCTGGAAATGGAAGGCCGCATCACCCTGAGGCAGTTGCAGGTCCGGAGCAGGCCGTTCGGGGAGCCGATACTCGCTGACTATAAAGTGCGGGGCGACCTGGAGCGGGACCGTTTCGATCTTGCCGCGCTGACAGTGGAGGTGGGCGGCCTGAAGATGTCGGCCGCCGGACGGATCGACAGGGGTGAGACCACGAATCTGGACTTGCAGGTCGGCGCGCGCAACGCGCCCATTCGCGGCCTGGCGCAACTGGCTTACGCGTTCGGCCCGCCCCGGGCGGATTTCGACGTGAACGGACAACTGACGGCAGCGCTGCGCGTGCGGGGCGCCGCCGCGCGGCCGAGCCTGGAAGGAAGCATCGAAGCGCGCGATCTCACGGTGAAAGCCTCCGGCTGGAAGCAGCCGGTGCGCGTCGCCGCCCTGGCGCTGGAGGCCACGCCCGCGGCCATCCGCGCGCGCGAGTTCACGGCCGAAACCGGCGGCACGCGTCTGGCCGCCTCGTTTGCCGTGCACGGCTACACGCGCCGGGACGCCACGCTGGAGGCGGCGGTGCGCGCGCCGCAGGGACGGCTGGACGAATTGTTGCACATCGGCGCCGCCCTGGGAGCGGTGCATCCCGAGCGCGCGCAGGGGACGGGACAGGTGGCGCTGGACGTGCGCGTGGAGGGTCCGCTCGCCGGACCGCTGTCGGCCTCCGGTTCCGCCTCGCTCTCCCAGGCAACGATTCAACTCGCCGCGCTGCGCGTGCCCGTGCGCATCGGCTCGGCGCAGGTGAATTTCGACCGCGACACGGCGCGGATCGAAATCGGCGCGGCCACGGTGGGCGCCTCTACGCTGCGCGGCAACCTCGCGCTGCGGGACTTTGCCAATCCCCAGGTCACTTTCCGCGCCGCCATCGACCGGCTGGTGTCCGCGGATGCCGGTCAGTGGCTGGCGGAAACGCCCGCCACGCCGGCGGCTCAGCCGGTGCGCATCACCGGCGCAGGGGCGTTGTCCATCGGCGAGTTGCATCTCCAGCAGATCGTCCTCAAGAACGTGCAGACCAACGGCGCGCTCGAGGATGGCGTCATCCGGCTGGACCCGCTCACCGCGGAGGTTTACGGAGGCCGGCATGCGGGCGCGGTGACCATCGACACGCGCGCGGCGCCGACCCAATACGCCGTGCGCAGCCGGCTGGAAGCGGTGGACGCCAATCAACTGCTGGCGGCCCTCACCGCATGGAAGGGCGCGCTCGAAGGGCGGGTGCGGATGGACACCGACGTACGGTTCGCGCCCGAACCCGGGCAGCCGCCGGCGCGATCGCTGAACGGCGCCGCTTCGTTTTCCATGGAGAGCGGGCGGCTGGCCGGCGTGGACCTGCTGAGCGAGATTGCGGGATTGGGCAAGTTCCTGGCGTTCGCCAAGCCGGCTACGGGAGGGACCGCGATCGCGCGCATGGGAGGTTCCTTGCAGATCCGCGACGGCGTCGCCCGGACCGACGACCTGCGCCTGGAAACCGCCGGGGTCACGCTTTCAGGGGCCGGCGCGCTAAACCTGGCCGACCAGTCCGTCGACCTGAGGATGATCTCGGTCCTGAGCCAAGAGGCGAGCGCGCGCGCCGGAGGATCCAGGATCGGCGGGTGGCTGACCACGGCGCTTGCCAACCCGAAAGGCGAGCTGGTCATCCCGCTGCGGATCTCGGGGGCTTACCCGCAATTGCGGTATCTGCCGGACGCCGAACGGCTGGCCGAGTTGCAATTGCGGGGCCTGACCGCGCCACGCGGTCTCAGCGCTCCGGCGCCGCCACCAGCGACGACCGCGCCGGAAGCCGCCGGAGGAGAAACGGCTGCCCCGCCCCAGCCGCCGGCGCCGGCGCCGGCGCCCGCGCCTGCCGCCGAGCCGGCCAATCCCCTGCGCGACCTGCTTGACCGCCTGAAGTCCCGGCGGCCGAAATCGAACGAGCCGCCACCCCCGTAGCGGCGATGCGAGAATAGTGTCTGTGAGGCGCTGGTCGCTGCCGCTGCTGTTTGGTTTCGCGCTGGGGCTGGCTCCAGGACTGTGGTCTCAAAGCCAGCTCACGGTGGACCAACTCGTTCGTTTCATCGAGTCATCGATCAAACTGAAGCATCCTGATAAGCAGGTAGCTGCTTATTTGCAGCGGGTCAGGCTGAGCGAACGCCTTGACGACGTCACCATCGAAACGCTCCAGGGCAAGGGCGCAGGGCCGCGCACGCTGGAAGCGTTAAAGGCGCTGCGGAACGCCTCGGCGGAGTTGAAGCCGCCAGCCCCGGTCAGCCGCCCCGAGGGGCCTCCCCCCATTCCCCCTCCCTCCCCCGCCGAGCAGCAGCGCATCCTGGAACAAACCCGCGAATACGCGTTGAACTATTCCAGGAACCTGCCCGACTTCATCTGCACGCAGGTGACGCGCCGCTATTACGACCCCAGCGGGCTCGAGTTCTGGCAGGCGCAGGACACCCTCACCGCGCGTCTGACCTATTTTGAGCAGCGGGAAAATTACAAACTTGTCCTGGTGAACAGCCACCCCACCGAAGCGCCGTATGAGTCGCTCGGCGGCGCCACCTCAACCGGCGAATTCGGCAGCATTCTCCGGGAGATCTTTGCCGCCAGTTCGCAGGCCCGTTTCGCCTGGGAACGGTGGGCCACCTTGCGCGGCAGCCGCGTGCATGTCTTCTCCTACCGGATCGCACAGCCGCATTCGCAGTGGCGGCTGAGTTACGAGCGCCGCGAGGAGATTATCACTGGCTACTCCGGCCTGATCTACGTGGAGCGCGACTCGGGGGCCATCCTCCGGGTGACTCTGCACGCCGAGGGCATTCCCCCCAGCTTTCCCATCCAGCAGGCCAGCACGGTTCTGGACTATGGGTACACGACGATCGGTGAACAGACGCACCTGCTGCCCCTGCGCGCCGTGGTCCGGATGCGCAGCGAAAAGCTGCTGACGAAGAATGAAGTGGAGTTCCGGCTATACCGGAAGTTCGCCGCGGACGCAGCCATCACGTTCGACACGCCGGAGCCCCTCGGCGACGAACAACTTCAGGAGCAGCCGGCCCGACCGAACCCGTAACCCGGGCGCGCGTGAGATTCCGTCGTATACTGAGAAACTGACTGAGATGAACCGCCTTCTCATCGGGGCGTTGATCTGCGTCCTGACCTGGTTGCCCGCAGTATCTCTGTCGCATCTTCACGACGGGGCGGCCCAGCGGGAGTGCGCCATCTGCCAAGTCAGCAGCCTGCCGGTGGAGGCGCCGCAGATCGCGGCATTCGCGCCGCCGCCGGACACGGTTGAGTACGCGGTTCCCGAAACCCGCGTCTGGCGTCCCGCCGGCCCGGTGCTGGCTGGCGGCCATGCCAGGGCCCCGCCCGCCTAGATCCCATCCACCTGTAGTTTTTGCATCCGCCCGCGGAAGCCGGCGGATGAGAGGCGAAATTCTACGACCTTCCTCGCCGGATGGCAGGAGGGCGAATGGGGTCATGCATGAGAAATCTATCTTTACTAGCGATTGCGTTACTTTTCGGCGCCGGCGTCTCCTTCTCGCAGCCGACGGGCAGTCTTCGCGGCAAGGTCGTGCTCAACGGAAAGGCGACGCCCCTGCAAGGGGCGCGCGTGCTGGTCGGCCAGACCGGGCGGATGGTGGAAACCGGGCCCGACGGCTCTTACGAAATCACCGGACTGGCGCCGGGAACTTACACCGTCACGGTTCACCTGCATTCCTTGACGGACGAGGCCAAAAGCGTCACGATCGCGCCGGACCAAACCGCGGTGCTGGATTTCGCACTGGATGTCCGGCCGCTGCGGCAGCAAATCACCGTCACGGCGCGAGGCATCGAACAGTCGGTTTTCGAAAGCTTTCAAACCGTGACGACGATCGACTCGCTGGACCTGGCCACGCGCAGCCAGCCATCGCTGGGAGAAGTGCTGGACCAGCAGCCCGGCGTCGCCAAGCGCAGCTTCGGAGTGGGCAACTCCCGCCCGGTGATCCGCGGATTCGATGGCGACCGGGTCCTCATCATGACCGACGGGATGCCAACCGGGACTTTGTCTTCACAGTCGGGCGACCACGGCGAGTCGGTGGATCCCTCCAGCCTGGATCGGCTGGAGGTAGTCAAGGGCCCGGCCACGCTGCTTTACGGCAGCAACGCGCTGGGCGGCGTGGTCAACGCGATCACCGGCCACCACCAGGCCCACCCCGAACCCCATCCGGGCGTGCGGGGATACGTCACGGGTTTGGGAGGCACCACCAATAACCAAGGCGGGGGCAGCGGCGGCTTCGAGTTCGGCGTCAGGAACTGGCTGTTCTGGGGCGGCGGCGGCGGCCAGCGGACCGGCGATTACAATACCGCCCAGGGCCGGATTGAGAACTCCCACACCCGCTTGACGAACACGTTCGGCGGCGGCGGGTGGTACGGTCGCCAGGCCTTCTTCGATGCCGGTTACCGGTACGAAGAAGGCCGTTTCGGCGTGCCCTTCGCCGGCGAGTTCCATGGGAGCCACGAGGACCACGACCTGCACGGCGGCGGGAGCCTGCTCCGCCGCAGTTCCGGGCTCTTCTCGCGCAACAGCCGGTCGGGAAGAATCCGGCTTCAGGATGAAGACGACCACGACGACGATCAGGAGCACGAACTCGTCGATCTGGACTTCCGGCGGCACAACTTCCGCTTCAGCGGCGGCATGCGCAAACTCGCCGGCGCCCTCGAGAGCTTCCGGCTCTCGTTGAACTACAGCGACTGGCAGCACCGCGAACTGGAAGGCGAGGAAGTGGGGACGCGGTTCAACAACAGGCAGGTGGTCTACCGCGGCACGTTTGAGCAGGCCCGCCGCGGCCGGCTGTCCGGCAGTTTCGGCTTTCAGGGCATGCACCGCGACTACAAGACCGCGGGCGCGGAAGCGCTGGCCCCTCCGGTGATTCAGAACAACTTCGCGGTGTTCGGTATGGAAGAAATCGGTTTCGAGCGCTTCCGTCTCCAGTTCGGCGGGCGCATTGAAAACAACCAATACGACCCCACGGGGCTGCGGAGCCGCTCTTTCACCGGCTTTTCCGGAGCGGCCGGCATCCACGTGCCGGCCTGGCGGAACGGGGCGATGGTGGCCAATTACACGCATTCCTACCGCGCGCCGGCGCTCGAGGAGTTGTACAATCGGGGGCCCCACATCGGCAACCTGACGTACGAAATCGGCAATCCCGACCTGCAACGGGAACGCGCGGATGGCATTGACCTGTCGCTGCGCCACCGCGGTTCCCGTATCCGCGCGGAAGCGAATTTCTTCTATTACGACATCCGCAACTTCGTGTATCTCGCGCCTACGGGCGAGATTGAGGACGGCCTGGTGGAAGCCAACTGGTCGCAAGCCGACAGCCGCTTTACGGGCGGTGAGGCGGGCGTGGATTTTGGCCTCTTGCCCAACGTCTGGCTGAACCTGGGGATGGATTACGTGAACGCGCAACTCAAGGTCCGCAATCAGCCCCTGCCGCGCATTCCGCCGCTCCGCGGCCGCGGCGGCCTGGATTTCCGCTTCGGGCGCCTGTCCGTGCGCCCGCAATTACTCGCGGCCGGCCGGCAGGACCGGGTCTTCGAGACGGAAACCCCGACTCCCGGCTATGCCGTCTTCCACCTCGGAGCGCAGTACACGGTCACGCGTCCGCACGTCGTCCATGTCTTCTCCGGCAACCTGTTTAACGCCGGCGACCGGCTCTACCGGAACCACCTGTCGTTCATCAAGGATCTGGCTCCGGAGATCGGGCGTGGATTCCGCTTTACGTACACCATGCGTTTCTTCTGACGCGGCGGCGCTCACGGATACAGGCCGCGCGCCAGCGTCGAACTGGCGACGCGGCTGACGCCAACCATATTGGCCGCCAGGCGCATGCTCACCTTCCGGTCTGTATGGTAGTTGAGCACCTCGTTGAAGCTGCTCTGCATCACCCGCTCCAGCCGCTTTTCGACCTCATAGAGGTCCCAATACAGGTGCTGCTCGTTTTGACACCACTCGAAGTACGAGACGGTCACGCCGCCGGCGTTGCACAGAATGTCGGGAATGACAAAGACCCCGTTGGTTTCCAGAATCGCGTCGGCTTCCGGCGTCACCGGACCGTTGGCGGCTTCGGCCAGCACCTTGGCGCACACGCGGCCGGCGTTGTCGCGGGTGATGGCATTCTCGAGGGCGGCCGGGATCAGGTAATCGCATTTCAGCGCCAGCAGGTCCTCGTCGCCGATCGGCTGCGCGCCGGGAAAACCCACGACGCTCCCGGTCCGCTCCTTGTGCAACATCAGCTTGGGGATGTCCAATCCGTCTTCCCGGTAAACGCCGCCACGCGAGTCGTTCACGGCGATCACCAGCGACTGGTGGCTGTCGAGCAAGTTGGCGACCACCGAACCGGCGTTGCCGAATCCCTGCACCACGGCTTTGGAGCCCTTCAGGGAGATGCGGAGGTGCCCAGAGGCGGACTGTAAACAATGAAACACGCCGCGCCCGGTGGCCTCATCGCGGCCGAGCGAACCGCCTACCGAAATCGGCTTGCCGGTGACGACACCCGGAATAGGATACCCGTCGGCCTTCATCATGCTGTAGGTATCCATAATCCAGCCCATCGTCTGGGAGTTGGTGTACACGTCCGGAGCGGGGATGTCCCGCCCCGGACCTAGCAGCGGCAGAATGCCCGCCGTGTAACGGCGCGTGAGGCGCTCCAACTCGTTGGCGCTCATCGCCTTCGGGTTGCAGACGACACCGCCCTTGCCGCCTCCGAACGGGATGTTGACCACGGCGCATTTCCACGTCATCCACATGGCCAGCGCCTTCACTTCATCCAAGGTCACGGACGGGTGATAGCGGATGCCGCCCTTGGCGGGCCCGCGGGCGGTGTTGTGCTGCACGCGGTACCCCTCGAATCGGGTGATCTCTCCCGAATCCATGCGGACCGGGACGTTAACAGTGAGAACGCGCTCCGGGTACATGATCAGCGATTTCACATCGTCGCTGAGTTCCAGCGCGGCAGCGGCGTTTTGAAAGTTCTGCAGAGCGACGTCATAGGCGCTCACAGGAGGGCACGCCGGCGCGGAGAGGGTGTCGATGTTCAAGGATCAGGACTACCTTTCAAAGAAATGAATCCTCTTTACGATACCCTAAACTTTGGTCCTCAAGGCAAGGTGCTCAGCCGTAACAGCCCGGGTCCCAAGCCCGAAAATGTCCGCCCCCCGCCAGGTCGCGGCTCTTCGTTTCCATGGCTGAAGAGCGGGCCTCGCGCACGGCGATTTTAGACACGGGCGGCGGAGGCGTCAGTCCGCCGAACAGCTGACGGCTTCCTGCTTTTTGGGAAACACCAGCGAGAGGATCACCGAACTCCCGATGACCCCCGCGATGATGCCCAACGACCAGCCGATGGGGAAGTGGCCGCCAAACAGGTCGTTCAACCAGATCATCTTCAGCCCCACAAAGACCAGCACGATGCCCAAACCGTACTTGAGCAGGTGAAACTTGTCGGCCACCCCGGCCAGCAAAAAGTACATCGAGCGCAGGCCCAGCACGGCGAACACGTTCGAGGTAAAGACAATCAGCGGCTCGCGGGTGAGAGCTAGGATCGCCGGCACCGAATCCACCGCGAACACCAGGTCGGTCATTTCCACGAACAGTAAGGTGACGAACAGCGGCGTGGCGTGCAACACGCCCTTGACCCGGACAAAGAAGTTCTGCCCCTCGAACTGCGCGGTGACCGGCACCCACCTGCGGAACATCCGGATCACCGGGTTCTTGTCGGGCTCCAGCTGCTTCTCCTGGCCGAAAATCATCCGCAGGCCGGTGAAGATCAGAAACGCCCCGAACACGTAGATCACCCAGTGGAACCGCATCAGCGCTGTGCCGATGGCGATGAACAACCCGCGCAGAATAATGGCGCCGAGAATCCCGTAAAACAGAATGCGGTGCTGATAGGCCGGGGGAATCGCGAAAAAGCCGAACACCACCAGGAAGACAAACAGGTTGTCAATCGAAAGAGACCACTCCACCAGGTAGCCCGCCAGGAACTCGAGGCTCACCCGGCGCGCCGCGGCCTGCGGGTCGAATCCGGCGACGGCGGCCAGGCGCGGGTCCTGCGGCAGTTGCCAGACCGCGTAGAAATATAGCCCCACATTGAACAGCAGCGCCAGCGAAACCCAGACCGCCGACCACACGCCGGCCTCCCGCAGCGTGACCCGGTGCGCCTTGCGGTGGAAGACCACCAGATCAATCAGCAGCAGAAAGATCACGAAGACGCTGAACGCGGCGTAAAACCACCAATATTGTTCGAACGGAAACAGGGTGACGTACTTCGGCATCGAGAGGGCTCTTCGCTATTATCGGGCACGACGCGGGGCGACAGCCGGATGGGCAGAGTGGCTCTTCCCTGGCTTCAGGATAGAACGGGGCGGGCCCGTCGATCGATAGAAAGTTCCGTAGCCGTGCCCAGGAACAATCGCAGGATTGGCCTCCCGGGCGCAACATCCGCTACACTCGGGAGACCGATGCTGATCACCGGCCACGGCAAGCACCAGTATGAAGTGATTCACGATTGGGCGCAGCCGCCCGACACCCTGCGCTTCGGGAACACGCACGGGGTGTGCGAGGACGCCCAAGGCTTTATTCATATCTGCCATACCGTCCATGCGTCCAGCGCTTCGCCGGACGCCGTGGCGGTGTTCGACCCGGAAGGGCGATTCGTCCGCTCCTGGGGGAGCGAGTTTCAGGGCGGCGCACACGGTCTCCAGTACGTCCGAGAGGGCGCCGACGAGTTCCTCTTCCTGACAGATTTTCTGCACGGCGTGGTGGTGAAGACCACGCTCGCGGGCGAAGAAGTCCTGCGGCTGACCTACCCCCGGGATTCCGAGCGCTATCAGGACGGGCGCAAGTTCAGCCCGACCAACGTGGCGATCGCCCCGAACGGCGACCTTTACCTGGCCGACGGCTATGGTTCCAGTTTCATCCTGCAATACGACCTGCACGGCAACTACCTCCGGACCATTGGCGAGGCGCCTGGGGATCGGGATGGCGAGCTCAACTGCCCGCACGGGCTCACCATCGACACGCGGGGACCGGAACCACTGCTGCTGGTGGCGGACCGCACCAACCGGCGTTTGCAGTACTTCACGCTGGACGGCGGCTGGGTCCGCACGGAAAGCGGAGCAGTGCACCTTCCCTGCCACTTCGACGAGCGGGATGGCGTGCTGCTGATTCCCGACTTGGCCTCCCGCGTGACCCTGCTCGACCGCCAGAACCAGCCGCTGGCGCACCTGGGCGAAGACAGCACCGGAGACTACAGCCAACTCCGCCGCCAGCCCCGCGAGAACTTCCGCCCCGGCAAATTCATCTGCCCGCATGGCGCCTGCTTCGACCACGAAGGGAATATCTTCGTGGCCGAATGGGTGGAGATCGGGCGAGTCACCAAGCTCCGGCGCCTGGTTTGAGGTGGGGCGGCGCCCTTGCCTCCTCGCTTTGACGCGCGTCCGGACTATTCGCCGGGGTTAGGGACCAGGCGCACGTCCTCGATCCGGAGGTCGAAGGCGCCCGTGCCCAGCACGTTGAAATACAGCGTGGTGACGTCGTGCGCGTCGAAGCCGGTGAGGTCCAGGCGGAGGCGCTCGCCGCCGCCCGTTAGCGGGAAACGCCGCCGGTATTGAGCGGCGGGCGTCCGGATGCTGGACTTGACGGGGATGACTTCCAACGTCCCCTCGCCGGCGGCGGTGAACTCGATCGCCGCAAACGCGCGGAGATCCACGGGCAGCGCCTTGGGCAGCAGGTGGCGGAAGAAAGACACGTACGTCTCGACGCGGCCCGAAGCCCGGATGCCTCGCTCGACGGGCGCGCCTCCGTGGTCCGCCCCGGTGGAAGGCTGCGCCAGCACTTCAAACTCGGCCACCCGGCCGTCCTCCGGGGCCACCCAATAACTCCACGCGCCGTCGGCGACGTAGGCCGGGTCTTCGCCCATCCGGAAATCGAAGTCGAAGAACGGGCCGGTCGGGACCGTCACCGCGGGTGCGAACGGGACCTCGTACTCCACCCAGGAACGCTGGCCCGGTTCGGTGAGGGCGAGCGAGCCCGCCACGGTGACGGTCTGGATCGACGCGTCCAGCCGTTCCAACTCGAGGCGTAGCGTGCCGCTCTGGTAACGCGCGCTGCGGACAAAGACGGCAGGAGGCGCCACATCGGGATCGTCCGAGACGGCGCGGGGCATCCGCTCGAGGATTCCTGCCACCAGCCCTTCGGCGAACTCCGCGTTGGCGGCCCATACCTGGAAATTCAGCACCCTGGTCCCGTTGAAGCGGGGGGCGAGCGCCGGGTTCCACCGGCTGTCGACCCGCCACGGGACGCCCGCCGGCGACACGGCGAAACTGACCGCGTACTCGATCGCCCCATCGCCCCGGCGGATTTTCGCCATCAGGAACGGCAGCCCGTTGACGCGAATCGCGCGAATCTGCTCGAGCACGCCCCTGGCGACGCGCTCGCAGACCGCCTTGGCGTGTTCGTATAGTCCGGAGTCGGTCGCGATGGCCAGCACAGCGCCTTGCCGATTGCCGTTGCCGTCGACATAGTCGGCGCCCGCCACCGAGGCGGCGTTGGTCACGCCGATCAGGTCGGCGGGAGCGCTGGCCACCGCGACGGTCTCGGCCGGCCCGCAGGCGGGCAGCAAAGCCCCAAGCTCCGTGTCGGGTCGGCCTTCGGCCAGCCGGATCCGGCTCTTCCCGCGCGGCCCCCCGGTTTCCCGCAACGCCCAACGGCGCGCGAGCAGCAGGGCCAGCCGCCCGTTGCTTTCCAGTCCGTTATCCGCGGCGCCGCCGGCCTGCCCCGCAATGGTGTAGGAGGCGTGGTTGTTCGACGGGTTGGGGTCGGGTCCCTGGTGCGCGCAGTTCCCCCGAACTTCGGTGTTCCCTTGCGTCCGGTCTCCCCGCGCGATCACGCGAATCCGCCGCGACGCCTTGCTGGCCAGCACCGGCAAGTCCCATTGCAGGCCCGTGGGGGTGCGCTGCGTGGCGCCTTCCTCGGCCACGCTGTCCACCAGGGTGAAGCCGCCAGGCAGTGAAATCTGCACCTTGGCGTTGGTTGCCAGATAAGGTCCGAGGTTGGCCAGCGTAAAGGTCACCTCGGCGTCGCCCTGACCGTTGATCAATCCGGTCGCCGTCAGGCTCAGGTCGGCAGTGCCCGGTGGGATCACGTGGTTCTTCGACGCGGTCGCAGTGCGCGTGTTGCCGTCCGGTCCCTTGAGCGTCCAGACCAGGTCGTTCCCGTCAAACCGCACCACGAACACCGCCACCTGCCGGCCCGGTTGGAACACCGAAGGCTGGCCGCGGTCCTGGACGCCCGTAAACCGGTTGTCCGCGCCCACCGGAATGGTCACCGCGACGGCGTTGTTATTCAGGTATCCGAAGTAGGCATCGTACTGACCAGGCCCCGCCTGAAGCACATACTCCAGCACGGGACTCAGCCGCTCGCCGGCAACCACGGCCCATGACGGCAAGGCCAGCGCCAGAACTACCGCGAACAACGCAAGGATACGCATTTCCGATCTTCCGAGCTGCACTCTAGCCCCATGTTCGGCTGGGGCTATTCCTTTTGGGCATCGGGAGTTCCTTGGTCCCAAGGCGAAAAGCGACGTAGTACACATGTACCAAACGGAAGATTTCCAACAGGATAAGTCATTGGCAGCGCGGGAGATCGCTTGGGTTTTCCACAGGGGTACCGCGTGGTACCGCAGATCAGAACCCATAGAGCAGCGTTCCGCTCAAACCGTATTGCCGCAGCGCGCCGCGGTCTCGCCGGTTCTGACTGGCCACCCCTCCGGAGACGCGGAATTGGAGCCCGGACGGAAGCGGCAAGTACAGATCCTGGAAAAAGGACAGCGAGCTCCGGATTCCCGCCTCATTGACGCTGCGTACTTCCATGGGCGAAGCGCCCCACCCCACACGGCTATTCCAATAGCCGCCCCGCCGCCCGAGGTAGCGCTTGGCGTTGACCTGCAAAGAAGTCGACACGCCGAACGCCGACCGGTCCACGAAGGGCCGCGCGGAAAGGAACCACCGGCCGTAATACCGGCCGAGCGAACCGGTGATCAGATCCACCCGCTGCCGGAACACATACTGGCGGAAGCCGATTGAGCCCTCGAAGCGCGCGGGCAGCCCGCGATAGAGTTCCGCGCCGTACCTTCGCCGAGCGTACAGTTCCGCTTCCGGGGAGTAGCCCGCCATGACGTGGAAGTACGTCAGACGATTGAGCCGCGGGAATATCTCGATTTCGAAGATGCGGTCGGTCAGGCGGCCGCGCGCGGCCTGCGATGCGCTCGCCGAAACGGGTCCCGCCACCGTACCCACGCGCGCCGCCAGCCTGGCTTCCCGCCAGGAGTCCCGCGAGTCGCTGAACCAGATGGAGGAACGCTCGAGGCCCATTTCCCACTTCACGTCGTGGACCTGGGGCTCGGCCAGGGCCGCGCGCCGCTGCCGCCGCACCCGTGCGAGCGCCTCCTGGAACGGTAGGAACTCCGGGGCTTGCGCGATGGCCTGCTGCGCCAACTCCTCCGCGCGGTCGCCGTGGCCCGACCACAACTCCACATTCATCAGCGCCAGGGTGGCGTCGCCGTGCCCCGGTTCGGTCTCGAGGACCATTTGCAATTGTCCCCGCGCCTCCTCGTAGCGGCCCTCCCAGGACAACACGGCGCCCAGCAGCGTCCGGGCGTCCAGATCGCCCGGCGCCTCGGCCAGCCGGGACGCCAGCAGCTTCAGCGCCTCCGCGCGTTGCTTTCCCGCAGCCAGGGCGCGCGCACGCTGGACCACATCCTCCGCGGTCGCGGAAGGTGCAAGGAGCATCGTCAGCAATACGGCCGCGCTTGGCCTCCCGAGTGGCATCGTGCGTCTTGGCAGAGATCGGCAGACCCGCCGTGCCGGTACAGACTGCGTATTCCCCTTAGTACCTTCGGGGAGTCACCGTACGCGTCACCAGTACCCCTAAAGGAATAAGCGCGCTCTGCCGAAGTAGGGATTGCGTTGGGAGGAGTGTGGTCCGGCTGTTCAACGAAGACGCGGCAGAATTGGGTACGGGCTACGATGGCCTGATTGACTTGGTGCGCCTGTCTTCCCGATTGGGTTTTGGCGTGGCGCGTCCACGCAGGAGGCCGGTGGCGGAACCAGCAGCGGAGCCCGCGCCGGAAGCTAAGCCCGCAGCGACGCCCGCGCCGGCTTCGGACACGGCTCCCGCACCCCTCGGCCAAGGGATGAACCCGGCAGGCGAGGTGCTGGCGGCAGTCGCGGCGGCGGAAACGCAAGCTTCAGCTTCCGAGGATGCGGGGGCCGAACCGCCGCAGCTCCGCTTAGCTTACAGCGCCCCGCCAAGGATCGACGAAGGGCGGACGGCGGCGAGGACGCTCGATTCCCCGCGGAGCCTCTACGCGGCGCTTTCCCGCAAGCGGATCACCGCCATCGGGTTCGCTCCGCCCGAGGCGATCGCCATCGAGCGGTGCCTGACCGCGCAATTCAGCGTAGTCGAGGCGATGGGGCTGTTCCAGACAGCGGCCGATGGCGGCAATTTGAACCACTTGGACCTGCTGATCGTGCGCGTGGGCGAAGATCCCACCGCGCCCGATCCCGCCTTCGTCGACACCCTGCTGCGGCGTGGGTTTCCCGTGCTGGTGACGGGTCCGCGCCGGCTTCTGTGCAAGCTGGCGCACGTGCACCAGCGCGGCGTCGTGGATTTTGTCAACGAGCCGTGGGATTCCGAGGAGCTGGTGTGGCGAACGGCGGGTCTGATCGAACGGAGTCCGTCCAGACGCCGCCGCGGCCAAGCGGAACGGACGCGGGTGCTGGTGGCCGACGACGATTCCGCTTCGCGCACTTTGCTGGCGACGGCGTTCGACCGGTGCGGGATGGATTGCCTCGAGGCCGAGCACGGCCGCGCGGCCATGGACTTGCTCAAGCAGGAGCAGCCCCACGCCGCCATCCTCGAAGTGGTGATGCCCGGCCTGGACGGCTTCCAGGTGCTGGCCGAGGTTCGGCGGACGCCGGAACTGGCGACGCTGCCGGTGGCCATGCTTTCACTTCGCCAATCCGAGTCCGACGTGCTGCGCGGGTTCGGACTGGGCGCCGACGACTACATCACCAAGCCGTTCAGTCCTATGGAAGTGGCGGCGCGCGTGCAGCGTCTTGTCGCCCGGGCGTCGTGACATGACGGTTGGCGAGAGGTTGATCCGGGCGGGGATGTGGTTCCGCGCCGCGGTCATCCTGGCTTCGTTCTTCTACCCGGTCTGGTTTCTGCACGTCGAGTACTTCTCCCACCACTGGCAGGAGCTGCCGTTATCACTGGCGGCATCGTTTTTGACGGTGCAAGCGGCGGTGATTCTGTGCCAGTTGCTGACGTCGTGCGCATTGAAGCGCGCGGCGCTGGCCCGGGAGATGGGCTCCCGGCGGGTGCGGCCGCATTTGCTGAAGGCATTGGCCGCGTACGCGGCGGGCGATGGCCGGCTGGCCGGTCTCCGCGCGCTGGAGCGCCGCTATCCCGCCGAATTCGACCGGGCGTTGGAGCGCCTCCTTTCGCTGGTAAGTGGCGAAGGCCGCGTCCGGTTGACCGCGCTGGCCGAACAACTGCGGCTGGTCCGCCGCTGGGAACGCTGGGCCCGCCGCGCACCCGAGCGCGAGCGCCGCCACGCCCTCGAATGCCTGGGTTTGCTGGCTGGCGAATATGGCAGCCCCGCCCTGCGCCGGCTGGCGCGCCGTTCGACGCCGCTGGTGGAAGCCTCGGCGTGCCGCCTGCTGGCCCGCTCCCCACGGCGGGAAGATGCCGCCTGGGTCTTTTCGCTGATCGTTGGCAAACCGTATCTGGTTCGGGTCCTGCTGGCCGGCGAGATGCGCCGGCACGCCCTGGACTTGTGCCAGACCGCGCTGCCCGCCGAGGCTGCTGCGGGCGACACCGCCCGGCTGCTGGCCGCGCTGGAACTGGCCGAAAGCTGGCGAAAGGCGCTCCGGCTGCCTTTCCTCGAGCAATTGATGCGGCACCCTTCGGCCGCGGTGCGTGCCCGGGCGCTCCGCCTGACGCCGTTCGCCGCCGAGGGGCAGGACGTGGAACGCTACGTGCGCCGGGCGCTCGAGTCGGATTCGGAACAGGCGCAAGCCGCCGCACTGTCGGCGGCGGCGGCTTTCCGCGCACCCTCCTGGCTGCCCCTGCTTGAGCGGCTCGCGAGCGGGGGATCTGGCGAGTTGGCCCGTCTGGCGTGCACGGCGCTGGCGCACTTCGGGCCGGACGGCGCCGAAATCCTCCGCCGGCTGCTGCGCGAAGGCGGCGCCCTGCCCGCCGCCCGCGCCGCCGAAGCCCTGTCCGCGGCTGCCGGCCCCTCGCCTGGCCTGGAGCTGGCATGAACTGGGAAACCCTCGACATCATCGTCCACCGGTTCTATTTCTTCGTCGAGGGCGGGATCATTCTCTATGTTTTCGTCATCAACAGCATCTATCTCTCGTTGACCGTGATGGCGCTGGTGTCCATGCGGCGCCACCACGCGCCCTTCTCGCGCGCCGAGCGGGAGGCGCTGATGCGCTCGCCCCTGATGCCGGCCATCTCGATCATTGTGCCGTCCTACAACGAGGCCAAGACCGTCGAGCAGAGCGTAAGCGGCATGCTCAAACTCGACTACCCCGACTACGAAGTTATCGTGGTCAACGACGGCTCCCAGGACGCGACGCTCCAGGTGCTGATCGAGGCCTTCCACCTCTACAAGTCCGCCCGGGCGCCCATCGGGACCCTGGCTACCAAGCCGGTCCGCCGCGTCTACCAGTCCGCCGATCCCGTCCGGCTGGTGGTGGTGGACAAGCACAACGGCGGCAAGGCCGACGCCATCAACGCGGGCATCAACATGGCGAGTTCGCCGCTGGTGATGGTGGTGGACTCGGACTCGATCATCGACCGCGCCGGCCTGCTCGAGATGGTCAAACCGTATCTGGAAGATCCCGAGCGGGTGGTCGCGGTGGGCGGCACCGTGCGCGCGGTCAACGATTGCGAAGTGCGCGACGGGCGCGTCGTCCGCATCACCACGTCTTCGTCGATGCTGGCGAACTTCCAGGCCGTCGAGTATATGCGCGCCTTCTACGGCGGACGGGTCGGCTTCAGCCTGCTCAACTGCCTGCTCATCATTTCCGGCGCGTTCGGCCTCTTCAAGCGGGAAGCCGTGCTCGAGGCGGGCGGCTTCGAGCATTCCACCGTAGGCGAGGACATGGAAATGATTGTCCGCCTGCACCATCTTTACCTGGACCGCCGGCAGGCCTACCGCATCGTCTACGTGGCCGACCCGGTCTGCTGGACCGAGGTGCCGCAGACCCTGAAGATCTTGCAGCGCCAGCGGCGCCGCTGGCAGCGTGGCACCGTTGAGAGCCTGTGGCGTCACCGCGAAATGCTGCTCAACCCCCGCTACAAGCTGGTCGGCATGTTCGCGTTCCCCTACTTCCTGTTCTTCGAGATGTTCGGCCCCGCGGTGGAGCTGCTGGGCTATGTGCTCACTGTGCTCGGCCTGGTGTTCCGCATCATTGCGCCCGAGGTCGGCCTGCTGTTCTTCTCCGTGTCGATTGTCTTCGGCGTGCTGCTCTCCACCAGCGCCGTGCTGCTGGAGGAGCTGACCACGCTGCGCTATCCCTCCTGGCGGGATTCACTGAAACTGTTCGCCGCGGCGGTCCTCGAAAACCTGGGCTTTCGGCAACTGCTCACCTGGTGGCGGGTGCAAGGCCTGTGGGAAGGACTGAAGGGCAAGCGCGGCGGATGGGGCATCATGGAGCGCCGCGGATTCAAGACTGCCGCCCCTCAACCGGGCCGAGCTTCCGGCTGAGCGGGCGCGGTCCGGCCAGGTGCTGGCGGAAGCCAGTGGGGGTCGAACCCACCCGCGATCGGAACGACCGCACGCTGGTTTTGAAGACCAGGCCCAGCACCGGCCAGGATTGGCTTCCGTCGGGAATTGTAGCAAGCAGGCGTCGACGGCATTTCCGGCCCAGGACAAAATCGACATAGGTAGGCGGTCGCCCGCTTTCCCTGTCACACCACCGTACATGCGGGTCCGCATACGGCGGTTCGGCGGGTTTAGCTGTCGGCCGCCAGCCAATCTCGGAATCCCGAGCGGGTCGAAATAGGCATGGGG
>CALDSU010000011.1:5000-141532 GCA_937924525.1 uncultured Bryobacteraceae bacterium | reverse complement strand
CTCGAAAATGTCCTGGCGCCGGTTGCCGCGCTGCGTCAGATGGTGCGGGAAGCCCACCGCCACCACTCGGGGGAAGCGTGCCATTCACCCAAGAAGTGCGCCGACGCAGGAAAAAATCTCCGAAACGTTCCGTCTGTCCCTTTGTATCCTTTGTATCCTGAATACAATCCTGTAGCGAGGTGACGTATGCACGCCGCAACAACCTGCCTCTTACTGGCGAGCGCTATGACGTTCCAGGGCTGCCTCTTCGCGGGCGCCACCGCTGATTTTTACGTTTCGCCCTCCGGAAATGACCGGAATCCCGGAACTCTCAACAAGCCCTTTGCCAGTCTGGCGCGCGCCCGAGACGCCGTGCGTGAACTGAAGCGCTCTCAAGCGGAAAAGAGCGTTCTGGTGCTGCTGCGCGGAGGGACATATTACATCAGCGATTCGCTTGTGTTTAAGAGGGAAGATTCCAGCCCAGATGGGTCTGCGATTACGTATGCCGCCTATCCCGGAGAGACACCGGTTCTTAGCAGCGGAGTTCCCATCCGCAAATGGCAGAAGGTGAGGTCCAGCGTGCCTGGTTTTCCCGCAGCCGCAACTGGCAAGGTGTGGGTGGCCGACCTTCCCGCCAACATGCGGCCCTTTTCCAGCCTTTATGATGGTGTGGGGCGCCTGCCGCGCGCGCGCAGTTCTCCCTTTTCACCCACCAAAGATTACCGCACCGCCGAGGGATTGGACTGTTTTACGCTTCCGTTCCCCCCAGGAAAGCTGAAACACTGGTCCAATCTGCGCGACGTCGAACTGATGATCCGCCCCAATTACGCCTGGGTTCTCAATTTCTTGCCTCTCGAGTCCGTCGATGAAAGAGCCGGCATCGCCAAAACAACGGTCCCCGCTACTTATCACATGATTCGCGTCCGCTACGCTCCTGAACAAATCAACCAAGAAGGAACGGTTTGGGTTGAGAACGTACTGGAGGCACTCGACGAGCCTGGCGAATGGGCGGTCGATTTCGCGCAGCGCAAGCTGTACCTTTGGCCTCGAGATAGCACCGCTCCCAGGAATATCGTAGCGCCCCAGTTAGTAGAATTTGTCCGAGTCGAGGGCAATATCGACTATGACGGCCCGCGCGACACGCCGGTACAGAACCTGGTGTTCCGCGGAATTACTTTCACGCATGGCGACCGCTTTGGTTGGCAGCGTGACAAGATAGGCTGGGGGCTTCAGCATGATTGGGAAATGTTTGACCGGCCTACTACCCTGCTGCGCCTGCGAGGCGCGGAAGGCGTATCCATCGAGAAATGCCGCTTCATTGACAGCGCGGGCGGAGGAATCCGGCTCGATTTACATGCGCAGAAAAACCAAATCATCGACTCTGACTTTGAACATCTTGGCGGAGTAGGCATTCTCCTGGCCGGTTATGGTCCCGGCACAAAGGACGTTAACCGCGGCAATCAGATTCTGCGGAATCACATCCACCACATCGGTGAGCTGCTCTGGCATTCCCCCGCCATTTTCATCTGGCAAAGCGGTGAGAACCGGATCGCGAATAACCTCATCCACCACACGCCGTATACCGGGATCGTCGTCAGCGGACGCATCGGGTGGGACCGTAAAGGGGAGAGCGAGTGCTCCCGAACCATCCGATGGAAAGAAGTGGATGCCGAGCTGCACAACGACTTTCCTGGCGGCGCGCCGGCGCTTCTGAACTGGTGGCAACGGGAGAAGTTTCTGCACGGACGCCACAACATCGTCGAGCGAAACGAGATCCACGACGTAATGCAAACGTTGATGGATGGGAATGGAATCTATGTCTCCGGCACGGGAAGAGGTAATATCGTGCGCGAGAACTTCGTGCACGACAGCATGTTGCCCACTATGGGAGAGGGCATTCGGTGTGACGATGACCAGCATGAAACCACTCTTGAGAGGAACGTCGTGTTCCGGATTGGCGGCATGGGCGATGGCATCGCCATCAAGGGTGTCAACAACGTGCTCAACAACTTCCTCGTCCTGCTGAGCACCCATCACAACCACCGCGGGTACATTTCCCTGGAGGAATCGCCCGTCAAGGGCTCGCGCATCCAGCGGAACATCCTCTACGCCGGCAGCGCAAATGTGAAACCCTATTTCCAGAAGGGACTATTTGGCCCCGATCCGCACTTGAGGGACACGGATACCGACTACAATTTGTACTTCAACACTGCAGATCCAAACTGGGCCGCGGAGCATTTCGAACGTGAGCGGAAGTTCGGCATTGAGGCTCACAGCCTGTTCGCGGACCCGATGTTCATGGATGCGGAACACGGCGATTTTCGATTCAAGCCCGGCTCCCCAGCTGAAAAACTGGGTATTCAGCCGATCGACCTCAAACTGGTAGGTCGGCCGAAGTAGGCGCAAACAGGCCGCGGCGAAGCGCTGTAGTTTGCATTACGGCTGCCCGACGACGCACCGGGATCTTCTCTCTCGGGGCGCTTCCGTCCGCTTGCCCGCTTTGCCGGTTGCAATGAAAGCCCGGTTCCTCCAGACCTTGGAAGCACCAGCTGATTGGCGGTCAGCCCGGCACGCGGAGCGCCCTGCTCCGGAGCGGAAAACCCTGAAACGTTCCGTCTGACCCCGATTTTACCGATGTTATCAGTATCAGGGTCTACTGCTGGACGCCCCTGCCACGGCCCATCGGTCCCCGTCCTCCGGGGCCAAACCCTCCCGGGCCGAACCCGGGGCCGGGCCCGCCGCGCGGCAGGGCATCGTACTTGGTCCGCTGCTCGGGGGTGAGAATGGCGTAGAACGCGGCGTCCGCCTTCGCTTGAATGGCGGTCAGTTGGCCGTGCAGACCTCCGATTTCGCTCGCCGCCTGGTCAATGGCTGCCACGCTGTTGGTCTTAATCGCCTCGGCCAGCGCCTGCCGGGGCGCGGCGAGGTTGGCGTTGACCGCCTGGGCCGCCTCGCCAGCCTCGGTGAAAATGGAGGTCGCCCGGGCTCGCTGGTCTTCGGTCAGACTAAGCAGCTTGGTCAGGAACTCGACGCGGCGCTCGACGAATGCCCCCGGATCGGGAGGCGTGTCGCCCCGCCGGGCGGGAGGTTGGGCCAGCAGCGCCGTCGCGGCAACGGCAGGGGCCACTATGGAAAAGGTGAGTTTCTTCATCATCGTTGGAAAGCTCCTGACTGAAAAACGCCGTTTCAGGGGCAAACGTTGCGCGGCGGCCGGTAAAGACGTGTAAAGGAGTGTAAAGCAGTCTGTCAACGGAAGCTGTACAATCACCGGACAGGAGGACGCGTGGCGTGAAGTGCATCCGGGTGATCGCACTGCCGGTCCTGGCCGCCGCCCTGGCGAGCGCCCAGTCTTCGCACCAGGTGCGCCTGGGGCTGCTCACCGCCGAGCCGGTGAAATGGGACGTGGAGGAGAACTGGCGCGTGTTTGAACAGGTGCTGGCCGCGCGCGCCGGGCTCAAACCGGATGTCGTCGTCACGCCGGAGTGTTTCCTGGACGGCTATGCCGCGGCCGCCAAGGACTGGACGCTGGAACGCTTCGAGCGAGTCGCCCAGGATCGCGCCACCAGTCCGTACGTCGCCCGGGTGCGCGTGCTGGCGGAAAAATACCGCACCCAGATCCTGTTCGGGCTCACCGAGAAGCGGAATGGGAAGTTCTACAACACCGCGTTGCTGGTGGACCGCGACGGGCGGATCGCCGGCCACTACGACAAGACCCACCTGCAAAATCACGATCTGCGCTTTGCCGCGGGCAGCGATCTGCCGACGTTCGATCTGCCTTGGGGAAAGACCGGCGTGCTGATCTGCGCCGACCGGCGGTGGCCGGAGACGGCGCGGGTGCTCCGCCTGAAAGGCGCGCGATTGTTGCTGGTGCCCTCTTACGGCATGTGGGGATTGGACAACGAATGGTGGATGCGCACCCGGGCGTATGAAAACGAGTATTTTCTCGCGTTTGTGCACCCCAAGGTCGCCTTCGTCGCCGATCCGGACGGCAAGGTGATTGCGAAGCTAGAAACCAACGTGCCGGACATGCTGGTGGTGGACGTGGACCTGTCCAAGGTGCACGAGGACCGGCACCTGCGCGACCGGCGGCCGGAATTGTACGGCGAGATCGTCAAAGGGAAATAGCCGCGCGGGCTGGCGTTCAGCATTCGTCCACGGCGGGGACTCTGCGCTGCCAAAGCGCTGAGCCGCCGCGCTCGCTGTCGCCGCGCAGGTGGCGTGGTTGGGAGCCGACCCAGTTTACGAGATGGCGCCCCGGCGGTAAGGCGCCGTATTGGGAGGCTCGGGAGATGTGCGCAAAGAAAAGAGCCCGCCGGGCCGGACCCCGGCGACCAGCGCAGGGCTGGCTGGCACCGGGCTCGGCCGAAGATCGTCGCCACGCACTTGTGGCGCGCCAAGCCCTGACTGGCCGGATCGCGGCCGGCCAAGGGGGGGGCATGATCGAGCGCCGGCCAGGGCCGCCCTGCCGGGCAGGCTGCAGCCCGGTGTAGGCTGGTAGACGCCATGCACACCCCAAAGTTGGACGGCCGTGTGGCCGTGGTTACCGGAGCCGCGCGCGGCATCGGGCGCGGTTGCGCCCTGGAACTGGCCTCCCAGGGCGCGGACGTCGTGATTCAGGATCTTCGCCATCCGGAACTGGCGGAGCAAGTCGTCCGGGATATCGAAGCGATGGGCCGCCGGGCCTTCTTCTTTCAGGGTGACGTGGCCGACCGTGAGCGTGACCGCCAGTTGATCGAGGAAACCGTCTCCCGCTTCGGCCGCCTGGACATCCTGGTGAACAACGCGGCCAAGAGCACGAGGAAGCCATTTGTCGACCTGACCGTGGAGGACGTTCAGCGGACCCTGGACGTGATTTTCTGGGGGGGCTTTCACTGCACGCAGTTCGCGGCGCGCGAGATGATCCGGCAGGGGCGCGGCGGCAGCGTCATCTTCATCAGTTCCGTGCACGCATTCCGCGCGTACCCGGGAGCGGCCGACTACAACGCCGCCAAGTCCGCCATCGAGCACCTGGCGCGGACTCTGGCGGTGGAACTGGCGCCTCACCGCATTCGCGTCAATTTCATTGAACCCGGCTGGATCGACACGCCGGGCGAACATGAGACATTTGGCGATGACGCCATCGCGCGCGAGGGTCCCAAGTTGCTGTGGGGCCGCATCGGGCGTCCGGAGGACATCGCGCAGGGGGTGGCGTATCTGGCGTCGGACGACGCCGACTACGTCACCGGGACTTGCCTGCGCATCGACGGCGGCTTCGTGCTGCCGAATCCCCGGTAGCCGGCCCATGCGTAAAATCCTGCTGGCCGGCGGCGCCGTCCTCGATGGCACGGGGCGGCCGGCGCGCCGCGAGGATGTGCTGATTCGCGGCGACCGGATCGTCGCGATCGGTGTGCGGGAACGCTCGCCGGATTGGGAAGTGATCGACTGTGCCGGCCTGCACGTCGCCCCCGGCTTCCTCGATGTGCACAGCCACGGGGACCAGGAAGTACGGCAGAATTTGCCGCACAAGGTGAAGCAAGGGGTGACCACCGAAGTGGTGGGCAATTGCGGCATCTCGATCTTTCCCGCGCGGGCGGGTTGCCGGCAGACGAACGGCGAACGGTTCGGCGATGACGTGCATCTGCCCGGAGCAGCCGCATACCTGGCCGGGCTGGAGACTTCCGGAACGCGCCTGAACGTGGCCGCGCTCACCGGGAATGGGACGCTGCGGGAATTCATCATGGGCACGCGCGCCGATCCTCCAAACGAGGAGGAATTCCAGGCGATGGAACGCGTTCTCGAGGAATGCCTGGAAGCGGGATCGCTCGGCCTGTCGACCGGACTGAATATCCTCCCGAGCAGTTTCGCCTCTACCGCCGAGGTGATCCGGCTGTGCGGCGTCGTCCGCAAGCACGGCGCGTATTACACCACCCACCTGCGCGACTACCAATGCGGCGTCTGGGAGGCCATCGACGAGGCGATCGAGATCGGCCGCCGCGCGGATGTGCCGGTGCAGATCTCGCACCTCCAGGTGGTGGGACAAAAGAACTGGGCGAAACTGGACGGCGCGATCGAACGCATCGAGCGCGCGCGAGAGAGCGGCCTCGACATCGCCATGGACGCCTACCCGTACCTGGCGGGTTCGTGCTCGCTGATCCAGTTCCTGCCGGGCTGGTGCCAGGAAGGGGGCGTGCCCCATCTGCTGGAGTGGCTGGCGTCGGCGACGCACCGCGACCGGATCGCCCGCGAGACGGACGACAACATGGCGAATACGTGGGACGACCTGGTGGTGTCCGACGTCCGCACGGCGGCCAACCGCACGTGCGTCGGGAAATCCATCGCACGCATCGCGGCCGAACGTAACGCCCCGGCGCCCTTGACGGCGATGAATCTGCTGCGCGAGGAAGACGGCTATGTCTACGTCATTTCGTTCAACAACAACGAAGCCAACCTGCGCCGGGTGCTCACCCACCCGCTGACCTCCTTAATCACCGACGGTCTGGTCACCGAGGGGCTTTCGCATCCGCGCACCTTCGGCGCCTACCCTGCGTTCCTGGGCGAATACGTGCGTGAGAAGCGCTGGATGACGCTGGAGGAAGCCATCGTGAAAACCAGCGCGCAGGCGGCGCGGCGGTTCGGCTTCCGGGGGCGCGGCGTGCTCGAGGTCGGCGGATTCGCCGACGTGGTCGTCTTCGACGCCGAGACCATCGGCACGGATGCGGATTACCGGCAACCGGAGCGCGAACCTCGAGGCATTGTCCACGTGCTGGTGAATGGAGAATTTGCGGTGCGCGGGGGAGCCTTGACGGAAGCACGCGCCGGCCGCCCGATCCGGCATGTCGCCACGGCGCGGTAAGCCGGACGGCGGCCTCAGCGCGGCGGGAGGAACCGCCTGGCGAATTCCTGCCGCTGCGCGGGGCTGCCGATCATGATCAGGCGCGCGCCCGCGTGCAGGCGGTCTCCGGCGCTCGGGTTGGTGATCACCGCGCCGTTCTCCTCAATGGCGATGACGGTGAGCCCGGTCTTGGCGCCGATGCCGCACTCGGCCAGGGACTGCTCGGCGATCTGCTCCGGTACGGGTTGATAGAACAACTCCATGCCCTCGCCCAGGATCACCATCTCGCGGCCCAGTACGCGCGAGAACACGATTTCGGAACCGAGCGAGGCCTCCCCGAGGACAAAGTCGGCGCCGGCGCGCACGATCGCCTCCAGGTTGCGCTCGTGGGTGATGCGGCTGACGATGCGGATGTCCGGACGCAGCCGCCGGCAATAGACAGCCAGGTAGATGTTGACGGCATCGTCGCGCGCCGTCAGGACCACCGCAGGCGCGCGATCCAGCCCCGCGTCGAGCAGCGCGTTGCGGTCTGCGGCGTCGCCGATGATCAGGCGGTCCGGCACCTGTTCCAGCGGGCCGCGCAGAGCCGGGTCCCGCTCAAGCAGGTGAACCCATACGCCGTCCTGCCGGAGCTTGCGGGTCGCCGCCGATCCGACCCGCCCGCCGCCGATCACCAGCACCGGCGTGGTCGCGGTCCGGTGGTGACTGAACAGCCGGTTCAACTCGTCGATCTGCTCCTGCGTGCCCATCACCAGGGGCACCGACTTGCTGTCCAGCAGCCGGTTCGGATGCACAGGAAGCAGGCGGCCCCGTTCCCAGACGCCGACGATCGATACCCCGGTGCGGTCGCGCAGCCGGGACTCACGAATCCGTTTCCCCGCCAGCGGCGTGCCCTGCACCGGAAGTTCGGCGATCAGTTGATCCCGAAACGCTCCGATCACGTACGCCGCCGTGCCCTGCACGTTGACGCGGTGGGCGAGGAACTCGCCCAGCAAGTGCCCTAACGCCACCACTTGGGTGGCGCCGCTCAGCTCGAGAATATCGACCGAATCCAGGTGGTTGGCCAAGGCCACGATGGGCGTCCGCGGGGTTACCTCGCGCACCGTGAGCGTGATGTTCGTGTTGTCCGGATCGTCGTCGTTGGCGAAGACCAGTCTGGCGGACCCAGCCCGCGCCGCCTCCCAGTCCTCGCGGGCGTCCGGCCGGGCGTGCAGCACGGAATACCCTTCCAGGTGCAGCCGCGTGGCCTTCTCGGGGTCCGGCTCCAGTACGTAATACGGGATGGAGTGACGGTTCAGTTTGACGATCAGCGCCGGCGCGATCATGTCCCACGCCGCGATCAGCACATGGTCGGATACCGTGGGCGGCACGGCGCGGGGCGCGCGCGCGCGAATCCGCGCTTCCAGCCAGGGCGCGTAGAAGTTGTGGATGAACATGAAGGGCATCATGATCAGCAACAGCACGATGCCGCTCAGGAGCACCACCACGCTGAACAGCCGGCCCACGTCCGAAGTAAACGTGATGTCGCCGAAGCCCAGCGTGCTCATCACGGTCAAAGTCCAGTAGAGCCCGGTGAACCAGGAGAACTGCCGCCCTTCTACCCTGTCCATGATCACGTGGAAGAGCACCGAATACACCGCGATCAGCGCCGCGAGGGCCGCGAGAAATTTCACCAGCGTAGCCAGGTTACGTTTTGCGTCGCGGGAGGCCAAGAAGGTGGCGATCTGCGTGCCCAGCGTCTTCATACCAGCAGGACTTGAGAAGCTCGTTGAAAAACCGGGACCGGCTGCTGTGCCCCGGGGCGCGCCGAGGGACCAGCAGAGACCGGCGCCCAAGCCGAGTGGGCAGATTTACCTCTCCCGGTGCTTTTCCACAAGCTGTCACTTAGTTTGTCAGGAAAGCGCGGGTTCCACCATAGGGTCCCGGCGGGCCAGGGTCGCGGGGCGCTCCCGGAGCGCTGTCCCCGGGTCAACTTAGGCACAAAAACCCAGGCGCTTACTGAGTTTCTCGGATCGCCGGCCGCTCCCCGCCTCCCTACCATGGATTTGGGGATTCCTCTGCCGGAGTCCCGCGCCTCGGGAGCGAGACACATGGACGGCCCTTCAAATAGCGCCCGCTCCGCCATTCTGGTGGGAGCCAACCTTGCTTTCTTGATCGCCATCGGACACCTGTACTGGTCGCTGGACGCTTTGCGGGGGGACCTGATGGCCCTTCGCCAGTCCGTGGTGGCGGAAATCGCGAAGATGCGCGTCACCGCTGCTCCGGCCGACCGCAAGGCCCTCTCCGCCGCCGACGTGAAGCGCCTGGAGGACCTGAGGCGGGAGTTGGAGACCCAACTGAGCGCCACGAAAGGGCAGGCTGTGGCTGCGGCCCGCACCGCCAAGGTCGAGGCCGTCTCGCATGCCGACCAGATCGCCCGCAAACTCGGTGACGAACAGGAGACGAAGCATCACGAAGTGACGGCTCAACTCGGCGAAGTCAGGCAGAACACCAACGCCAAGCTCGATTCGGTCTCCTCCGAGCTATCCGAAGTGAAGAATCAGGTCGCCTCCACCCGTTTCGAACTCGAACGGACCATCTCCGACCTCAAGCGCGTTACCGGAGACTTGGGCGTGCAAAGCGGCCTGATCGCCACCAACGCGCAGGAACTCGCGGTTCTGAAGGCGCTCGGGGAGCGGAACTACTATGATTTCCACCTCGAGCGCGGACGGCACCCGCAACGCGTCGGCGATGTCTCCCTCGTGCTCAAGCGGACCGACCCAAAGGCCAATCGGTACTCGCTGGAAATCATCGTAGGGGACCGCAAGACCGACAAGAAAGACCGAACGATCAACGAACCGGTGCAGTTCTACGTTTCGCGCAGCAAGTTGCCCTACGAGATCGTTGTCAACGAAGTCCAGAAAGATTTCGTCTTGGGCTATCTCTCCACGCCGAAAGCGCTGGTCGAACGCAGCAGCAACTGAGCCAAAACACCCAGTGGGAGGACCGGCCGGTTTGCGGGTTAATGAGGGACAACCGCAGCCAGCGCCGGTAGAGAGCACGGTCGGGCGTTGGGATGTGGTTGATAATACGCGATCTTTCCCACATAGTCAAAGATCTACATCTGTGCACAACTAGATATCCAAACAAATCTAGTTAATAATGTTTGCAATATAGAATATTTTAAGCTGAGATGTCTTGCGGAATTTTTCGTCACAAACCGCGCAATTTTTGCGTTTCCTGCTTGTGCGATCCTCCGTGTCTCGTCTATACTCGGCCTTATCCGCAGGTAGACCGCGTGAACGGAGAACTCGTCAGATGACGTCGACCCCCATTTTGACTCCCGATCTCGAACAAGAAATTCAAAAGCGTCTGGCCGCCGAACGGGCGCGTTTGCGGCGCGACACCGGTCTGGTTCAGATCAACCCGTTCCAAAAGCCCGTGGAGAGACCTTTCACCGCCGCCGAGCGGGATCGCGTCACGATCCTGTTTGGCGGGCTGACCGCCAAGCACGAAGCGCTGATTCAGGCCGTGTTTCATGGCGCGGGCTACAGGTGCGAGATCCTGCCCGTGCCGAACGTCCCGGCGTTCCAGGCCGGCAAGGAGTACGGCAACAACGGCCAGTGCAACCCCACGTACTTCACGGTGGGCAACCTGGTGCAGTACCTGCAAAAACTGGAAGCACAGGGCATGCGGCGGCAGGACATCATCGACAACTACGTGTTCTTCACCGCGGGCTCCTGCGGACCTTGCCGGTTCGGCATGTACGAAGCTGAGTACCGCTTCGCGTTGCAGAACGCCGGCTTTGACGGGTTCCGGGTTCTGCTGTTCCAGCAGCAGGAGGGAATCAACGCCAAGTCGGGGCAGTCGGGGCTCCAGTTTAACGTCGACTTCGGGATGGGCATGCTCAACGCGCTGCACATGGGCGACGTGATGAACGAGCTCGCCTATCAGATCCGCCCGTACGAGGTCAACAAGGGTGAAGCCAACCAAGTCTTTGGCGAGGCGATGAACCGCCTGGTGCGGCTGCTGCGCGACCGCAAGCACTTCGAGATCATGGAGCGGGCGCCCGGGTGGCTCCAGAATTACTTGCGGGACCGCAAGAAGGTCCGCAATCCGATGAACACGATCGGCAAGATCCGCGAGCACCTGGCCGGCGACGTGTTCCACCAGACGCTGGACGAGGTGCGGGAAATGATCGACGCGATCGAGGTCGACAGGCTGCGCGTGAAGCCGATCGTCAAGATCACTGGCGAGTTCTGGGCGCAAACCACCGAGGGCGACGGCAACTTCAACATGTTCCGGTTCCTCGAGCGCGAAGGCGCGCAGGTGCTGGTGGAGCCGATCGCCACGTGGGTCGCTTACCTCTGCCACCAGGCAAAGACCATCGCCCGCCACAAGCACGACGTCGAGTCGCATGCGCACCCGTTGCCGTGGTACGAGTTCCGCAAACGGCTGGATCGCGCCATGAAGCTCCAAAAGAAACTGTTAGGGCTGCACCTCGGCGAGGTGATGTGGCAGTATTTTTACCACCGCGTGATCGACAAACTGGGCGGCACGGCGCATTATCTGATCCCGCAGGACGAACTGGCCGCGCTGGCGCACCCCTTCTATCACAAGATGAGCCGGGGCGGCGAAGGCCACCTCGAGATCGGCAAGAACATTTATTATCACATTCACCATCTGACCCACATGGTGCTGGCGGTGAAGCCCTTCGGCTGCATGCCCTCGTCGCAGTCCGACGGGGTGCAATCGGCGGTGGTGAACAAATACCGGGACATGATCTTCCTGCCCATCGAGACTTCCGGGGAAGGCGAGGTGAACGCGCACAGCCGGGTGCAGATGGCGCTCGGCGAGGCGAAAGCGAAAGCTCGCGCCGAGTTCGAGACCGTGCTGAAATCGACCGGGCGCAGCCTGGACGAGATCCGCGCTTACGTCAATGACCATCCCGAGCTCAAACGCGCGCTGTACAAAGTCCCGCACCGGGAGGGGGTGGCGGGTACGGCCGCCAACTTCGCGGCCCATGTCGGCGCGTTGATGGCGCGGCGCAACCGCTTCTGGCCGGTCACCCAGGCGCTGCCGAAACCCAAAGTGGCTTGACGCGTACGCCGTAACCACGAAACGCGAGGGGAGGACCATGGAGAGCCGTTTCTCGGTAGGTTTGGACGTCGGTTCCACCACGGTGAAGGCCGTGGTTACAGAAACTGCATCCGACCGGGTGGTCTGGGAGGATTATCAGCGCCACGAAACCAAGCAGCCGGAAAAAGTGATGGAGTTTCTGGGCCGCATGGAGCAGGAGATCGGCCTGGAGGAAGGCAAAGCCCGGGTCTTTATGACCGGGTCCGGCGGCACTTCGCTGGCCGAGCAGATTGGCGCGAAATTTGTGCAGGAGGTCACCGCCGTTTCGCTGGCGGTGGAGAAACTGCACCCGGAAGTTTATTCGGTGATCGAGTTGGGCGGCCAGGACGCCAAGATCATCGTCTTCAAGGACGATGACGACAGCGGCCGCAAGAAAAAGATCCCGTCGATGAACGACAAGTGCGCCGGCGGCACGGGCGCCGTCATCGACAAGATCAACGCCAAGCTCCGTATTCCGTCCGACCGGCTGTGCGAGCAGGCCTATCATGGCATCAAGCTGCACAAGGTGGCGGGCAAGTGCGGAGTCTTCGCCGAGACCGACATCAACGGCTTGCAAAAGGAAGGCACTCCGCCGCATGAACTGATGGCCTCGCTGTTCGAAGCCATCGTGCTGCAAAACCTGACCGTGCTCACGCGCGGCAACACGCTGCGCCCGCACGTGCTGTTGCTGGGCGGGCCCAATACCTTCATCCGCGGGATGCGGGAGGCCTGGCAGGCCAACATCCCGCGCATGTGGCGGGAGAGGAAGGTGGAAGTGCCCGAGGGCTGCCGGCCCGAGGATCTGATCAAGGTGCCGCAGAGCGCCCAGTACTTCGCCGCGCTGGGCGCCATCGAGTTCGGCAAGGACGAGGATGCCGACGTAGGCCGCTATCGCGGTGTGGTCAAGCTGAAATACTATATCGATTTCGGCCGCGCGGAAGAGAAGGCCAAATCGGGCGGCAGGGGCCTAGTCAGCAACCAGGAGGAGCTGGCGGCCTTCAAGCAAGCCTACCGGCGCAAGAAGTTTGTCCCGGCGGTCTTCCAGTCCGGCACGACGGTCGGCGCGTTCCTCGGCATTGACGGCGGCTCGACCTCCACCAAGGGCGTGCTCATGAACGAGCACGGCGACGTGCTCTGCAAGTCGTATCAGCTCTCCAAAGGCAACCCGATCGAGGACACCAAGGAGATCGTGGAAGACCTGCGCCGCCAGGTGGAAGCGCAACACGCGCGGCTGGAAGTGCTGGGCGTGGGCACCACCGGGTACGCCAAGGATGTGCTGCGCGACGTGCTGAAAGCCGATGTCGCGCTGGTCGAGACGGTGGCGCACACCGAGTCGGCGCTCAAGTATTACGACGATCCGCACGTGATCGTTGACGTGGGCGGCCAGGACATCAAGCTCATCGTCCTCAAGAACGGCCGCGTGAAGGACTTCAAGCTGAACACGCAGTGCTCGGCCGGCAACGGCTACTTTCTGCAATCCACGGCGGAAGGGTTCGGCCTCAACGTGCATCAGTACGCCGATCTGGCGTTCTCGGCCCAGGCCATGCCGGTGTTCGGATACGGCTGTGCCGTGTTCATGCAGTCCGACATCGTCAATTTCCAGCGCCAGGGCTGGCGGGCGGAGGAAATCCTGGCGGGACTTGCGGCGGTGCTGCCGAAGAACGTGTTCCTGTACGTAGCCAGCATCCCGAACTTGGCCGCGCTGGGCGACCGGTTCGTCCTGCAAGGCGGTACGCAGAATAACCTCGCGGTGGTGAAGGCGGAAGTGGACTTCATCCGCTCCAGTTTCCGGGCCGCCGGCCGCCAGCCCGAGGTGATTGTGCACGAGCATTGCGGCGAGTCCGGCGCCATCGGCGCGGCGGTGGAAGCGCTGCGTTTGTGGAAGAACGGCAAGCGGACCGAGTTTCTGGGCCTGGACGGCGTCCGCACCATCGAGTACCGCACCACGCGCAACGAAGATACGCGCTGCAACTTTTGCAAGAACAACTGCCTGCGCACCTTCATCGACTACAAGACCGCCGCCTCCCCGAACCTAGTGCAGCTCACCGTGCCAAAGAAAACCAAGGTGCCGCTGCAGGAAGGCGAGCAGCGGCTGATCATCGCCACCTGCGAGAAGGGCACGGTGGAAGATGTCAACGACATGAAGGAAATCAAGGCGGAACTCGACACGGTGAAGTCCGCCAATCCCAACTTCGTCGACATCGCCGCGCATGAAGTGTTCAAAACGCGGAGCCCGAAGTCCGTGGCGGACCCGATTCCGTCCCGGGCCTGGACCAAGGCCGCCAAGGAACGGGTGGCGCTCATGAAGAACCGCGCCAGCCTGCGGATCGGCATTCCGCGCGTGCTCAACATGTACGGCTATGCTCCCGTCTTTGCGACATACCTGGAGAGCCTGGGCGTCAAGGCCGAAAACATCATCTATTCCGACTACACGAGCGGCGAACTGTATCGCGCCGGTTCCAGCCGGGGCGCGATCGACCCCTGTTTCCCGGCCAAGATCGGCATCGCCCACGTGCATAACCTGCTCACCGTCAAGAGCGCGCGGAAGAAGCTGGACGTGATTTTCTTCCCCATGTTCGACGTGCTGACCACGCACCTGGTGAAGCTGACCGGCTCGAACGCCTGTCCGACCGTCACCACCACGCCGGAAACGGTGAAGGCGGCCTTCACCAAAGAGTCCGACATCTTCGCCGAGCACAACGTGAAGTACGTCAACCCGATGATCAACCTGGCGGACCGGCGGATCTTCTCGCTCCAGATGTTCGAGGCGTGGAATCCCCTGCTCGGCTTATCGCGGGAGGAGCACGAGCGGGCCATCGAAACCGGCTACCAAGCCCTGCACGACTACGAGACCTCGATCCGGCGGCGCGCCCGCCAGGTGCTGGACCAACTGGAGCGCGAAGACCGCATCGGCATTGTCATGCTGGGCCGGCCTTACCATCATGATCCGGGCCTGAACCACGAGATCATGGAGGAATTCCAGAAGCTCGGCTATCCGATCTTCTCCCAGAACACCCTGCCCGTCGACGAGGATCTGCTGGAGCGGCTGTTTGCCGACGACCTGCGGCAAGGGCTGATTTCGAGCCCGCTCGAAATTCAGGACGTATGGAAGAACTCGTACTCGTGCAGCACCAACCACAAGGTGTGGGCGGCCAAGTTCACGGCCCGCCATCCCAACCTGGTGGCGCTGGAGATCTCGAGCTTCAAGTGCGGCCACGACGCCCCGATTTACGGAGTGATCGAAGGCATCATTGAGAAGTCCGGGACACCCTATTTCTGCTTCAAGGATATGGATGAGAACAAGCCCGCGGGTTCCATCCGGATCCGCGTCGAAACCATCGATTACTTCCTGCGGCGGTACCGCGAAGACGTGATCAGGAAACGGATGGCCGCCGAAGAGATCGAACGGCGCCTGGCGGACTACGAAGCGGAGTTGCGCGCCCGGATCGGGCAGACGCAGGCGGCGTACGCCGCGGACTGAGGCTGCAATCGCCGTCCGCGCGCCCGCGATCCGAACAGCGGGGAGCCCGTTAACGGCCGTGCTAGGATTCCCCTGATGCGCCTGGCGTGCTGCGTGACATTCCTGCTAGCCTCCGGGGCCTGGGGCCAAAGTGTTCCGGCTTGGACGTTGTTCTCCTTTGACGACCGCGCGATTCCTTTCCGCGACAACTTGAAGGTCACCCTCGAACAGCCGCGGAAATACCCGGGCAATCCCGTGCTGCGTCATGGACCGCCAGGATCGGTGGACGCGCGGCGCGCCCAGTTCTACGGGTCCGTGTTGCGCGTGGGCGGCAAGTTCCGCATGTGGTACGCCGCCTGCGCCACCGAAGAGACGGTGGGCGCCCGCGGAACCTCGTTTCGGATCGCGTATGCCGAAAGCCAGGACGGGCTCCAATGGGTCAAACCCGAACTCGGCCTGGCCGAGTTTGGCGGGAACAAACGAAACAACCTCGTCTCTTTTACCCCGGCGCTCGACGAGAGCATGGCCGAACCCCTCGCCGCCTTCGTCCTGCATGAACCGGAAGATCGGGACCCGGCCAAGCGTTACAAGATGGCGCGCTACACCCGCTACTACCACCGCGATGACGCCACCAAGAAGCCGCACGCTACGATCCTTCCGTTCTTCAGCGCCGACGGGCTGCGCTGGACGCTGGCGTCGCTCCCGCCAAAGACCGCCGTGCTGGACGAGACCGAAGTCCCGTTCCGGGCGCACCATGTGTTCGAGATCGGCGGTCTCCAGAAGTTCCAGGGTGTGTATTACGTGTACGGGCAGGAAATGACGCCCGACATCTGGCTGCCCTGGGGGGCGCCCACGGCGCGCACGATGACGACGCACTGGTCGACGGATTTCGTCCACTGGTCGCAGGAGCGCGCCTTTTCCTTCCAGCGCTACGGCTATCGCTCGCGGGATAAGGATTTGGAAGAGGCGCATGAGCCGGCGGGCGTGTGGAACCGGCACAACGTGGCGGTAGGCCTTTATGGGCTCTGGCACGGAGCGCGGTCGATTGAGCAGCGCCGCATGGATCTGGGGCTGCTGGTCTCCAACGACGGCATCCACTTTCGCGAGCCCGTCCCGGATTTTCCCTTCCTCGAAGCCGGACCGACGGGCAGTTGGGACCGCCATGGACTGATCCAGGGGCAGGGGTTTGAAAACGTGGGCGATCAGACGTACATCTATTACGGCACGTGGGATTTGGCCAGCCGCCGCATCTCTACCGGGCAGGTGGGCCTCGCCATGATGCGGCGGGACGGCTTTGGCTATCTGTCCCCGGTCGAGAACCGCCCCGCCAGTTTCGTCACCGCGCCGCTGCCGCTGCCTGCGCGCGGCGCCTCGCTCACGTTGAACGCCGACGGACTCAGTGAAACGAGCGTGATCGAGGTGGAGGTGACGGATCTCGGCGGCCGGCCGCTTGCCGGTTATTGGCCGGTGCGTGTCGTCCGTTCCGGAATCGAAATCCCGGTGCGCTGGCCGGGCAAGGACCGCGTGCGAGCGAACGTCCCGGAAGTGCGGGTTCGCGTGCGCTTCACCGGCGCGGACGGGTGGCGCATCCGGTTCTATGCGGCCTACTGGAACCCCGCCCGGGAAGGCTGAACGCGCGTTTGGGACGCGCCCGGCTTGCTTGACGGAACTGTCAACGCCGGGGCGCGGCCAACGCATCCAGCGCCGCGCGGGCGCCGGGGTAGTCCGGCTTGAGGGCGAGGGCGCGTTCGAGCGCGGCGCGGGCGCGGCCCACCTCTCCGCCCTCAAGCGCCAGGGCCACGCCGAGATTGAAGAACGCCTCCGCGTTTTGCGGGTCGCGTGCGGTGGCTGCGGTCAGGCGCCGCGCCACGCACGCATGGTCTTGCAGGGCGGCGCAAACACCGGCGGCGCGATATAGCGCGTCCAGCGAGGCGGGGCGCAAACGAAGCACCTGCTCCCAGGCCGCGGCCGCCTCCGGATAGCGTCCGGCATCCTCCAGGGCCGCGGCCAGCGCGGCGTACGCATCTGCGAAATCCGGTTGAAGCGCGACCGCCTGCTGGAAGGCGGCGATGGCCTCGGTCTCCTGTCCCAGACGCAGCAGGACGCCTCCCAGGTTATAGGGCGCGTCGGCCAGAGCCGGATCCAGCGCCGCCGCTTCGCGGAACCTGGCGGCGGCGCCCGCCAGGTCGCCTCTGCCGGCGAGGAAGACCCCGGCGCGATTCGCGTCCTGGGCGGCGGTCTTTTGCTTCTGCGCCGCCAGCGCCGCGCGCAGGGCCGCGGTTTGGCGGGCGGCGTCCGCCTCGCGCCCGGCCTTGCGCAAGGCCCGCGCCAGCGCGTAGCCGAACGTCGCGTTGGCCGGATCCGCAGCGGCGGCCCGTCGGTATGCGGCGATGCTTTCTTCCAACTCGCCTCGCTCCTCGAGACGTTTGCCGAGCCGGTAGTGCGCGTCGGCCAGGTCCGGCGACAGGCGCGCGGCGGACCGATAACTGGCTTCCGCCTCGGCCGCCCGGCCGGCCCGCTCCAGGATGCGGCCTTGCCGGTAATGCGCTTCCGCCCAATCGGCATGCCGGGCCAGGACGCGGCCGATCCACCGCAGCGCTTCCTCGCGGCGGCCCTGCGCCGCCAGCGAAATGGCCAAGTTGAGCTGGGCTTGACGGTGGGCGGGGGCCTCGGCGAGGGCTTTGCGGAACTCGGCCGCGGCTTCGCTATGGTGGCCTTCCTGTTCCAGGATCAGCCCCAAGGCGTGGCGCGCATCGGCTTGCGGACCCGGCAACTGGAGCACGCGTTCGAACGCGGCCCGAGCCTCTTCCGCGCGGCCTTGGGCGTGGCGGAGCGCGCCCAGATTGTACCAGGCGTCGGCCAGTTGCGGATCCAGGACCGTGGCCAGTTCGGCTTGCCCCGCGGCTTCCGCGGTGCGTCCCTCGGCGGCCAGCGCCAGCGCGCGGGCCAGACACTCGCGCGCCGTCTCCGCGCCGGCCGCGCCGGTCCACCACAACGCGAGCAGAGTGAGGTAACGCACGCATTGTATAGTTTACTCGTGCGCTGGCTGACGGCCTTGCTGTGCGCGGCTCTGCTGAACGGGCAATCCCCGCCTGAGGCGGAAGCGTTGCTGCGCAAAGCGGGGGAGCTTCGCGCCGCGGGAGACGCGCCCGGCGCCCTCGAGCAGTTGCGGGCCGCCCTGCAAGCCAATCCGAAGCTGGCCGCCGCGCACCGCGAGGCGGGCGCCATTCTGCTCGAGCGGCGCGAGTTCGCCGCCGCCGCCGAATCGTTCCATCAGGCCTGGCGCCTGAATCCGCGCGACCGGGAGGCGCGCTACAACTACGCCATGGCGCTGGCCAACGCCGGCCGCAAACAAGACGGGTTGAAGGAACTCGACGCGCTGCGCGCGGCCCTGCCGCGCTACGCCCTCGCGCACTTCGGGGCCGGTCACGTCCGGGCGGAACTCGGCCACGCCGAGGCGGCTGAGCGGGACTTCCGTCAGGCGCTGCGGCTGGATCCGGGCCTCTTCCGCGCGCACTTCGAACTCGGCCGGCTGCTGGAGCGCAAGGGGGATGACGCCGGAGCGCTGGCCGCCTACCGCGCCGCGCTGGAACGCAATCCCGGCCTCACCGCCGCGCGTTACCGCCTGGCCGCGTTGCTCCGCAAAGCCGGCGACCAAGCCGCCGCGGAAGCGGAACTGCAAACCGTGCGGCGCATGCTGGCCGCCCGCCAGCGCGGCGAGCAGGCGGGCGCCGCGTATCTCAAAGGGCTCGACCTGCTGGAGCAAGGCGACACCGCCGCCGGCGTGGCCGAACTCTCCCGCGCCCTGGAATTGCGGCCGGACTTCGAGGAGATCGCCGCCGCCCTGGCCGCGGCCTATGCGCGCTGGGCCGTGGAGACCGAACAACAAGGCGACGTGGACGCCGCTGTCGAGCGGTTTCGCCACGCGCTCGCGTTGGAGCCGGACCCGGAAATGGAGAACCACACCGGCGTCCTGCTCGCCAGGAGCGGACGCATCGCCGAGGCGATCCGGCATTTCCGCGCCGCCCTCGCGCTGCGTCCCGGCTACCCGTCGGCGCAGCGCAACCTGGAGCAGGCGCTCCGCCTCACGGGCGAGGCTGGCGACGCGCCCCGCTGAGATCGGGCGGGATGAGAAGTCTCCTGACGAGGCTGCGCTCAGGGAATTCTTGCAACCTTCTCCCCAGACCGCTGCCGGTACACGGCATCCCAGTGTTTCGCCGGGTCGCTCTCGCACTCCGGACAAGCCGACGGCCCTCCCCGCCGCCGTTGTGTCTCACTGATCACCTCCGAGGCCGTCCTCTCCCGATAGTGAGGCGGAACGAAGAAGAGCATCGGATCCGGTTCGCCGGGCACGACCGCGATCGCTTCCTGGACGTTCTCCGCCTCCAATTCCCCCTTCGCGGTCTTCAGCGTCGCCGTCACGCGTAGGGGGTAACAGTTTAATTTCGGCGCTTTCCACATTTCCAGTTCCGTCGTTTCCCCCTCCGGCCCCTTGGTTGTCGACATCTCCCGGAAGACCTCATACCCGAGAATCCGGTCGCATTCTCCCGCCCCGCCTGCGCAAGCACTTCCCACCTTCTCCCGCTGTAGCTGCGCGCCCCGCGCGTCCATTGGGTAGGAGGTGGTCGAACCGGTGAACAGATCCACCGAAACCATCTTCATCGCGGCGATGTCGTTGATGAAGCGGAACCGCGCCCATTGATCGCGCCGAATAATGTATCGGTCCACTGCCCTGACATCCGAGCCATCGCTCCGCACCGCGTAGGTCCGCTGTTCCAACGTGGTTTCCCGGCCGGTGGCATCGCGATAGGAGTATCGTTCGTAAACTGTAAACGGCGCTACGGTGGCAATCTCCGCCATGGCGAGCGTAGCGCACGCCCAGACAACACACGAAGCACGGCTTGCACCATGAATTACAGACCCAAGCATGCTCTTTTTGCCTGCCCCTGATTCTCTGCTTCTCTGCCAACCCGGCTTCTCAGGAATAGCAGGAGAAACAGGGGTAAAATCTGCCACACCAATAGATGTCCAAACACGTCCCGAGGATCCCCGGCCCCTGGAACGGACATCCTTGGCAACAATCCCACTCTCAGGCGTCCTCGTTATAGATGCATCTGCGATCCCAACATACGTGCGACGACCCATACCCGTAGTTTTCCCCCTGGTTGGAGGGACAATATCGCGGGCTCATGTACGGTCCGCACTGTATCTGGCCGGCCAGAGGCGAGTTCAAGGTTGGCGCCGGCAGAATCCATAACAGCGTGAGGACTCCAACATTCCGCATGAACCTGATGACGGACTTCTTCATCATGCGAGCTGCCCTCCGGCCCCAGGGCGAGCACAGAGCAATGGGTCTGTCAAGAGGCCTTGCGCGGGAGTTCTTATGGGCGCCACGACGAACTTCTCTTGAGCTTCTAAGCCCCTTGATGTCAATGTGATACTGGTGGGATGCGGGCGCCGCCTGGCCGCCGCGAGCGCAAGCCCGGACTGACCCTGACTGTAGCCCCGGCGGCCGATTCCGGAGACAATAGCGGGCATGCGGATTACTGGACTTCAAGATAAGGTTGTCATCGTCACCGGGGGCGCCGCCGGCATCGGCAAAGCGACGGTGGAGGCGTTCGCCGCCGAAGGGGCAAAGGTGGTGGCCTGGGACGTGCGCGGCGGCGCAGGCATTATGCAGGTGGACGTCACGCAGGCCGGCGCGGTGAACGCGGCCACCGAGGCGGTCCTGGCGGCGCAGGGCCGCATCGATGTGCTGGTGAATAACGCCGGCATCGTCCGCGACGCCCAAATCGTGAAGTGGAAAGACGGGGCGGTGGCCGCGGTCATGAGCGACGAGACGTTCGACGCCGTGGTGAACGTGAACCTGAAGGGCGTCTTTTACTGCGCCCGGGCGGTGATCCCGCACCTGATCGCCGGCGGCGGCGGCGTGATTCTCAACGCCTCATCGGTGGTGGGCCTGTACGGCAATTTCGGGCAGACGAACTACACCGCCACCAAGGCGGGCGTCATCGCCATGACCAAAACCTGGGCGCGCGAACTGGGCAGGTACGGGATCCGGGTCAACGCGGTGGCGCCCGGATTCATCGCCACGGAGATCTTGAGCGCGATGCCGGAAAAGATCGTACAGACGATGGTGGCGCGCACGCCGCTGGGCCGGATGGGGCGGCCCGAGGACATCGCCCACACCTACGTGTGGCTGGCCTCCGACGCGGCCAGCTTCATTCACGGCGCGGTGATCTCCGTGGACGGCGGGCTGGTTCCGGGGACGTAGCCGGCGCAGCCGGTGCGGCGGCCTACAGCGCCAGCCCGGGAATTTTCCGGTCGCCGGTGGGAAACCGGTCGAGCGGCGCGCCCACCAGGTCCGCCGCGACGGTCAGATACAAATCGCCCATGGTGCCGGTGAACTGGGAATGCAGCCCGGTGGCCAGGCGTCCTTTGGCCCCGGCGACGATGGCGGGAAGTCCGTTGTTCTTGTGATCGTTGGCTTCGGCGTGCTCATGAAGGAAGAGCAGCGCGGTGCGGTCCAGCAGCGTGCCATCGCCTTCCGGCGTCGCCTTGAGCTTGGCCAGCAGGTAGGCGAACTCTGCGACATGCCAGCGGCAGATGTCGCGCATGATGCGCTGGCCGTCGGCGGTGTCGGCGCCGGGGGCTTTCCCGTCGCGGTGGGTGTAGTCGTGGTGGCGGGCGGCGGTGTAGCCGAGCCAGGGGAAGCGGGCCAGTCCCTGGCACTTGGTCAGCATATACGAAGCCACGCGGGTCTGGCCCGTGGCGAGCGCATGCGCCAGCAGATCGCTTTGCAGGCGTGCGATGCGCGGCCAGTCTTTCATGTCGCCGCCCGTTTCGGGCTCCTCGGCCTGGGCGTAGTCGGGCGGCAGCGCGACGATGGAGCGTTCGAGATCGCGAAGGGAAGCGAGGTGCTCGTCGAGGCGCAGGCGGTCGGCCGCGCCGAGCTCCTTTTGCAGGTCGCGCGCGTCCGCCTGGACCGTGTCGAGGATACTCTTCTTGCGCCGGATCCAGCCGAGCTCCCGCGCGCCGAACAAGCGGTCGAACAGGCGGTGGGGGATCATCTCCGGCGGCAGCGCCCGGTCGCGCCCGGCCCAGCTCAAATTGCGCTGGATGCTCTCGCCGAACGACTCCCGCGAAACGCCGATCTGGAGCGAGCGGAACCGCGTGTCGCCGCCGATCCGTGCGGCGATCGCCTGGTCGATGGACGGCCCCCCTGCGCCGCGCCCGGTAAACGAGGTCCCGGACACCAGGGCGCTCATCGAGCGGTGATGGTCGTTGCCGGGTCCGGGCAGGCGCGCCGCCGGATTGTCCAATCCCGTGATCACGTGGATGTCGTTGCGGAACGGCGCCAGCGGCGCCAGACACGGCGTCATCTGGTAACCAGGGCCGGTTTCCCGCGGGATCCAGTATTTTTCGACGATGCCATTGCCGTTAAACCACAGCACGAACCGCATGGGCGGCGCGCCCCCGTCCGCCGCGTAGGCCACGCCGCGGGAGTCGAACATGCATTCGAGCGGCGGCAGGGCCAGCGCCGTGGCGACGCCGCGCAGCAGGCGGCGCCGGGAGACCGTCCGGTTGCGTAAGAGCCGCATGGCAGCTTGCTCATCATACAACGGGTGCGGCGGAGGCGGGGAACGCGAGGCAAGCGCGAAACAACGGAAACAGTACTACGCCGAAGTCAAGCGCGGGGGCGACAATAAAGTGTGTTCCGTGTCCACCTGATCTCCACCGGCGGCACCCTCGAGAAGGTCTACCACGAGTCCTCGGGCGTCCTGCAAAACGCCCAAAGCAAGCTCGACCGCTACCTGCGGCAGTTGCGTCTGCCCGACACGTGCATCGAGATCACTCCGTTGATGAATATCGACAGCCTGGAGATGACGGACCTGCACCGCGAACGGATCCTGGCCGCCGTCCGCGAAAACCTGCCGCGGGCGGATGCCATTCTGATCACTCACGGCACCGACACGCTGGTGACCTCCGGGCGCTATCTGGAAGCCCGGCTGGAAGCCGTTCCGAAGCCCATCGTGTTCACCGGCGCGATGACGCCCCTGGGCTTTGAAGGTTCCGACGGCACGCAAAATCTGACGGAAAGCCTGCTGGCGGCGCGTCTGCTGCCGCCGGGGATTTTCCTGGTATTCCACAACCAGGTGTTTCCCATCGGGCGGGTGCGCAAGGACCGCGAGACGGCGCGGTTTGTTTGGGCCTGAGCTACTTCTCCACCCAGTCGGCGACGAAAATATTGAACTCGTAGCGGCTCTGCGCGCCCTTGTCGGAGGAGAACACCAGCCGCTTGCCGTCCGGCGAGAACTCGGGAAACGATACAAAGCCGCCAAAATCCGTAAGCTGCCTCAGCCCCGTGCCGTCGGTATTGATGACGAACAGCTCAAACTTGCGCCCGTCGCACTCGTGCTTGTTCGAAGAAAAAACGATGCGCCGGCCGTCCGGCGTGAACGTGGGCGCGAAACTGGCGCAGCCAAAGCTGGTCAACTGGCGGGGACGCCGGCCCTCGCCATCGGCGAGGATCAGTTCCATCTTCATGGGCGCCGTCAGGTTTTCCTTGAGCAGGGCACGGTACCGTTCCAGCGCCTCCGGCGTGGCGGGATAGTTGGCGCGCCAGACGAGTTGTTTGCCGTCGCGGGAGAACACCGCGCCGCCGTCGTATCCTTCGCGCGTGGTCAGCCGGCGTTTGCCGGCGCCGTCGGGCCGCATGCTCCACAGGTCCAGGTCGCCCGACGCCAGCGAGGTGTAAACGATGCGGTTGCGCCGCCAGTTCACGGTGGCTTCGGCGTCATAGCCGGGCGCATCGGTCAGGCGGCGAACAATTCGCCCTTTCAGATCCGCCAGGAAGATGTCGTAGCCGGGAAAGACGCCCCACACGTATCCCTTGCTCCGGTCCGGCGGCGGTGGACAGGCGGCGTCCGCCTCATGGGTTGAGGCGTAGACCACATGGCGCCCGTCTTTCAGGAAGTACCCGCACGTGGTGCGGCCCTTGCCGGTAGAAATCAGGCGCTGACCGCTGCCGTCCGCGTTCATCACGAAGATCTGGTCGCAGGCATAGGGCTCGCGGGTGGATTGAAACACCAGCATCGTTCCGTCCGGCGACCAGTAGGCTTCGGCGTTCTGGCCGCCAGACGTCAACGGGCGGAGGTTTTCCAGACGGGGCGCCTGTGCGCCCAGCGGCAGAGCGCAGCAGAAGGCCAGCAGGGCCGTCCTATACTGAAGCGTGCGGCGCGGACTCGCGGTTTTCATCGGTTCTTTCATTTTGCTTCAAGCCGCGCCCCGGCCGGCGCAATTCCGGGAACACGTGCTGGCCCAGGATCTGAAGGGCGCCTACCAGGTGGTGACGGTGGACATGAACCGCGACGGCCGCCCCGACCTGCTGGTGCTGGCCAGCGGCATGGACCACCTGGTGTGGTTCGAAAACCCCGCCGTGGCGGGAGGCACGTGGCGGCGTCACCGGATCGGCGAGGGGTTCCGCCGGATGATTCACCTGGCCGCGCGCGACTGGACGGGCGACGGCGTGCCGGACATCGTGCTGGCGCACGAGTTCGCGAATCAGGCGAAAACGTCCGAGGGGGTGATCTCGCTGCTCGAATCGCCGGCCGAGCCCGGCGAGGCGTGGAAAGTCACCGAGATCGACCGGCTGACCACCTCGCACCGTTTGCAGTGGGCGCACTTGCTGGGGAAGGGAATTGCCGTGGTGGTCAACGCGCCCCTGACCGGCGCGCAGGCCGAGCCGCCCGCTTATCGCGGACCCGCGCCGCTCGTCTATTACGACACCGAGCATTGGATCCGCCATCACATCACTGGCGGAGCACAACGTCTGCCGGCCGACGAAGGCGTGGTGCACGGACTGGCCGTGCTGGACTGGGACGGCGACGGCCGCGACGAGATACTCACCGCGAGTTTCTCCGGCATTCATTTGTATCGTTTCGACGGCCGGACGTGGAGCCGGCAACAACTGGCGGCCGGCGATCCGGCGCCCCCGCCGCGCGGAGGCGCCAGCGAAATCGCCGTGGGCCGCTTGCCGGGCGGGCGCTTCCTGGCCTCGATCGAGCCGTGGCATGGCCACCAGGTGGTCCTCTATACACAGCGTCCGCCGCGGCCGGCATGGGAGCGCACCGTGCTGGATGCGTCGCTGGCGGATGGCCATACGATCCTCACCGCGGACCTGAATGGCGACGGCGCGGACGAGATCCTCGCCGGGTACCGCGGCCCGGGCCGCAGCGTTTCTGTGTACTACGCGCGCGATACGCGCGGCCGCCGCTGGACCCGCCAGCCGCTGGATGCGGGAGGCATCGCGGCCGCCGCCTGCCAGGCCGCGGATCTGAACGCCGACGGCCACGTGGACGTGGCGTGCGTGGGTTCGGCGACCGCCAACCTGAAGTGGTATGAGAATCTGGGCCGCCGCCCCGCTCCCTAGCCGGGGCGTAGGGGAGCTAACGCCGCCGCGGCGCGAACAGATACACTGTCGGACATGGATCGCCGTCGATTTTTGCAGTCGAGCGCCGCGGGCGTGGCTTGGCCCGCCGCCGCGCAGTTGGCCGGGGAGAAACCCAAACGCGTAGGACTTATCGGCGCGGGTTGGTACGGGAAGTGCGACCTCTACCGGCTGATCCAGGTGGCGCCGGTGGAGGTGGTCTCGGTCTGCGACGTGGACCGCCAGATGCTCAGCCGCGCCGCCGAGTCGATCGCGCAGCGGCAGAAGTCGGGCAAGACGCCCCGGACTTTTTCCGACTATCGCGAACTGCTCCGCCAGAAGGACCTGGACATTGTGCTGATCGCCACGCCCGACCACTGGCATGCGCTGCCGATGATCGAGGCGGTGCAAGCCGGGGCGGACGTTTATGTGCAGAAGCCCATCAGCGTCGACGTGGTCGAAGGCCAGAGCATGGTGGCGGCGGCGCGCAAATACGGGCGTGTGGTGCAGGTGGGCACGCAGCGCCGCAGCACGCCCCACCTGATCGAGGCGCGCGACCGCTACCTGCGGGAGGGCAAGCTCGGCAAGATCGGCGTGGTGGAGATTTGTTGCTATTACCACATGCGCCCGCGCACCAACCCGCCCGACACCCAGCCGCCGCCTCACCTGGACTGGGAAATGTGGACCGGGCCCGCGCCCATGCGCCCGTACAACGAGCTGGCCCACCCCGGGCGCTGGCGCTCGTTCATGGAGTACGGCAACGGCATTGTGGGCGACATGTGCATTCACATGCTCGACATGGTGCGCTGGATGCTGGACCTGGGCTGGCCCAAGAGCGTCTCTTCGTCCGGCGGCATCCTGGTGGACAAAGACAGCAAGGCCAACACTAGCGACACGCAGACGGCGACCTTCGACTTCGGCGAATTGAAGGTGATCTGGCAGCACCGCACCTGGGGCGCGATGCCCGACCCGCAATACCCGTGGGCCGCCACGTTCTACGGCGAAAAAGCCACGCTGAAAGCCAGCGTGATGAGCTACGACTACGTGCCGCTCGACAAGAACGCCGCGCCGGTGCACCGGGACGTCACCTACGAACTGGATCAGTATCCGGAGGACCAGACCGAGGAGCGGCTGGAAAAGCACGTCGCCCCGGCCATCCGGTATCACATGAAAGATTTTCTGGCCAATATCGCCACGCGCGGCAAGCCGGTGGCCGACATCGAGCAGGGCCACATCTCTTCGGCAAGCTGCATTCTGGCGAACCTCTCGATGCAGGTTGGCCGCACGCTGCACTGGGACCCGGCGCTGCACCGCGTGATCAACGACGAGGAGGCCAACCGCCTGCTCCGCCGTCCGTACCGCGCGCCGTGGGTGCATCCGGAACCCACGACGGTGTAGCACCCGCCAGCGATGCACTGGTCCCGAACAGCGTTGCTGGCGGCGCTCGTCCCCTCGGTCTTCGCCCAGACCGACTGGCCGGTGTACGGACACGACCCCGGCGCGGCGCGGTTCTCGCCCCTCGCGCAGATCCACACGGGCAACGTGCACCGGCTGCGGCGGGCCTGGACCTTTCGTACCGGCAAGCCCGGTTCGGAAGCGATTCCCATTGTGGTGAACGGGGTGATGTACACCGCCGCGGCGAACGGCATCTTTGCGCTTGAACCTGAGACCGGCCGGCGGATCTGGCATTACGAAGCCGAGCAGGTGGCGCTCCGCGGACTGGCATACTGGCCCGGGGACCGCCGCACGCGCCCGCGTGTTTATGCCGGGATCAAAGGGGGGATGATCGCCCTCGACGCAACGACCGGCAAGCCTGCGCCCGGATTCGCCAACGAAGGTCTGCTGGACCTGAAACAGGGCGTGCTGGACGGGTTGCCGGACGCGCGCCTGACGCTGCAGTCGCCGCCCGCCGTCTTTCGCGACCTGATCATCACCGGCAGCAGCAACGGCGAAGGCGCGCCGAGCGCGGGCGCCTACGGCGACATCCGCGCCTGGGACGCCCGCACCGGCAAACTGGTCTGGACGTTCCACACCGTGCCGCGTCCGGGTGAACCAGGTTACGAAACGTGGCCGCCCGGAGCCTGGAAGAACCGGTCCGGGACGAACGCCTGGGGTTTTCTCACCGTGGATCCCGAGCGTGGCTTGCTCTTCGTTCCGCTGGGTTCGCCGACCACCGATTTCTACGGCGCCGACCGGCACGGAGACAACCTGTACGGCAATTCGCTGGTCGCGCTCGACGCCGCTACCGGCAGGCGGACGTGGCATGCCCAATTGGTCCATCACGACCTGTGGGATTTCGATCCCGCCGCCGCTCCCATCCTCTTCGAGGTGATGCGCGGCGGGCGCAGGACACCCGCGGTCGCGCAGATCACCAAAATGGGCCTGCTGTTCGTCTTCGACCGGGTGACCGGAGAGCCGCTCTACGGCATCGAGGAGCGGCCGGTTCCCCAGAGCACGGTGCCCGGCGAAAAGACGTCGCCCACGCAGCCCTTTCCGTTGAAGCCCCCGCCGCTGGCGCGCACGACGTTCTCGCTGGACGAGATGTACAACCGCACCCCGGAACATGCTGCCTTCTGCCGGGAGTTGTTCGAACGGAACCGAATGCGGATCAGCCCGCTCTACACGCCCTTCGGGCGGGAGGACAACGTACTGATGTTTCCCAGCACGCTGGGCGGCGGCGGCTGGGGCGGTCTCTCGCACGATCCGGGCCTCGGCTACCTGTTCACCAACGTCAACCACTTGGGTCAATGGGGACACATGGAGAAGCGGACTGATCCGAAGACCGGGGAAGAAACCTATATTCGGACGTCCGCCTATGGGGCGTACGCCCGGTTCTGGAATCGCGATTCCAAGATCCCCTGTACGAATCCGCCGTTTGGCGAACTGGTGGCCGTGGACACGCGCAGGGGCGACATCGCCTGGCGGACCCCGCTGGGAACCATTGCGGAGTTGGAGGAGAAAGGCGTGCGGAACACCGGCGCGCCGAATCTGGGAGGCAGCATCGCCACCGCCGGCGGCCTGGTGTTTATCGCGGCCACCAACGACCGCCGGTTTCGCGCCTTCGAGTCCCGGACCGGGCGCCTCCGGTGGGAACAACCCATCGACGCCAACGGCCATACGATTCCGATTACGTACCTGGGCAAAGACGGCAAGCAGTACGTCGCGATCATGGCGGGAGGCGGAGGCGGCTATTTTGGCGGTACGCCCGGCGACGCCGTGGTGGCCTTTGCCCTCGGCGACGCGTCCGCGCCCGCGGCGCCGCTGGTCTCGCAGCGCGAACGGGCGCCCACTCGCGCGGCCGCTACCGCCCGCCTCCCGGAGGGGCCGGGAAGCGCCCTGGTCCAGCGGGCGTGCGGCATCTCCTGCCATGACATCGAGACGGTCACGGGCGTCCGCCGCGACCGGGCCGCGTGGACGGCCCTAGTCGAGACCATGGTCGCTCGCGGCGCGCGCGTGGAGGGCGGAGAGCTGAGCGAGATTGTCGCGTACCTGACCCGGCATTTCGGAAAAGAACCGGACCCGAGGTAGCGCCGGGCGCCCCCTGGTACACTGAGAACTCCGCACCGCCATGAAACCCTCTCTGCTTCTGCTGCCTGCCGCTTTGCTGCTGTCTTGCGGGCGGCCCGCGGCGCCGGACCTCAATCCCGCTTTGTCCAGCATCACCGCCGGGGACTTGCTGCGGCACACCAAAGTCCTGTCGTCGGACGAATTCGAAGGGCGCGCCCCGGGCAGTCCCGGCGAAGAGCGCACCGTCGCGTACCTGACCGGGGAGTTTCAAAAACTCGGCCTGGAGCCGGGCAACCCCGACGGCACGTATGTACAGCGGGTTCCGCTGGTCGGTCTGACTGCCCAAACGGAAGTGCGTTTGCTGGCCGGCGGGAAACCGGTGTCCGTCAAGGCCCGCGAGGAGATCGTGGCCCTCTCGCGGCGGGTGCTGCCGGAAGTGCGCGTCGACCACTCCGAAATTGTGTTCTGCGGCTATGGCGTAACTGCGCCCGAGTACGGCTGGGACGACTTCAAAGGCGTAGACGTCAAGGGCAAGACCCTGCTGGTGCTGATCAACGACCCCGCCATTCCCGACCCGGCAGACCCCTCCCGCCTGGACGAGCGGATGTTCAAAGGCAAGGCGATGACCTACTACGGTCGGTGGACCTACAAGTACGAAAAGGCCACCGAACTGGGCGCCGCGGCGGTGCTGATTGTGCATGAGACGGGCCCGGCCGGGTATCCCTTTGCCGTAGTCGGCGGCAGTTGGGGCCGGGAAAACTTTGATCTCCGGCGGCCGGACGGCAACCGCGGCCGGGTGCCGGTGGAAGGCTGGATCGCCGGGGAGAAGGCCGCCGAACTGGTCCGTCTTGCGGGCAAGGATCTCCACGAACTGAAGCGGCAGGCCCTCCAGCGCGACTTCCGGCCGGCGCCGCTGAACGCCACGGCCTCGTTTCACGTGAAGAATGCGATCCGCGAAGTCCATTCCCACAACGTGCTGGCGAAGTTGCCCGGCGCCGAACCCGCCCTGCGCGACGAATACCTGATCTATACCGCGCACTGGGATCACCTGGGCAAGGATCCGTCGCTCCAGGGAGATCAGATCTTCAACGGCGCGCTGGACAACGCGTCGGGCGTCGCCGTGCTGCTCGAGATCGCGGAGGCCTTTACCCGGCTGGCGCCCAAGCCAAAGCGCTCGGTGCTGTTTCTTTCCGTGACGGCGGAAGAGTACGGACTGCTGGGCGCCAAGCACTACGCGGAGAACCCGCTCTATCCCTTGGCGAAGACCCTCGCCATCATCAATATGGACGGGGTGAACCCGTGGGGGCGCACGAAGGACTTTGTGATCATCGGCCTGGGCAATACCACGCTGGACGATCTGCTCGCCGAGGAAGCAAAAGCCCAGGGCCGGGTGATCAAGCCGGACGCCGAACCCGAGAAAGGGTTCTTTTATCGCTCGGACCACTTCGAGTTCGCCAAGCTGGGCGTGCCGGCGTCGCATTCCGACGCCGGCACCGAGTACCTCGGGCAATCCGCGGAATACGCGCGGCAGAAGCGCGACGAGTACACCGCGAACGACTACCACAAAGTAACCGACGAGGTGAAGCCCGACTGGGATCTGTCGGGGGCGGTGGAAGATGCCCAGTTGTTGTTCCGGGTCGGCTACCGCGTCGCGCAGGACGAACGGTGGCCGGAGTGGAAGCCCGGCACGGAGTTCCAGGCGGCCCGGGAGGAGATGTTAAGGAGGGCCGCCGGCGCGCCGTAGAATCCGTCCCGCGCGCGCGCCCGTCATCTTGCCGTTTTCGGCCGCGACGACTCCGTTGACGACTACCAGGGAAAACCCTTCACTGTACTGGTGGGGTTGGGTGAAGGTGGCTTTGTCCTGCACCGTTTCCGGGTTGAACAAGACGAGGTCGGCGGCCATGCCCTCGCGGATCAATCCGCGGTCGCGGAAACCAAAGGTGCGCGCGGGCAGAGAGGTCATGCGCCGGATCGCATCTTCGAGCGTGAGCACGCCCCTTCGGCGCACGTATTCGGCCAGGACGCGAGCGTTGGTTCCGTAAGAGCGCGGGTGCGGTACGCCAACGCCCCACTCCCGCACGCCTCCATCGGAAGCGACGGCCGTGTTGGGGTAGCGCATGATCCGCTCCACGTCCCGTTCGCTCATCGAGTGGTACACCATCTGCGCGCCGCCCTGCTCGATGATCTCGAGAATCGTCTCGATCTCGTCCTTCACCCGCGGCCTGCGCCCCTTCCGCCGGTTGATTTCGGCGATGGTCTTGCCTTCGTAGTCGCGGTTGGGCTCAAAGGAGGCCACGGTGGCGTACGCATAATTCTTGTGTCCCAGTTCGTGGAGCCGGGCTTGCATTTCACGGGCGATGCGGGCGCGCGTTGTCTTGTCCTGGAGCCGGGCCTTGGTTTGTTCGAGCCCGCCCGCCAGCGCCCACGAGGGGAGCGTGATGCCCAGGTTGGTGCTGGAGCGGTCGTAGGGGTATTGATCCACCACCACGTCGACGCCCTCCCGGCGGAATTTCTCGACCAGGGCGAGAGATTTGTCCGCCTGGCCCCACCGGCGCCGGTTGTCGATCTTGAAGTGGGAAAGCTGCACCGGCAGACCCGATTCGCGTCCCACGCGGACCGCTTCGGCGATGGCTTCGAGCACGCGCGCCCCTTCGTCGCGCATGTGGCTGGCATACACCCCGCCGTGGCGCGCCGCCGCCTGGGCCAGCGCCACCACTTCCGCCGTGTCCGCGTAGGTGCCGGGGATGTAGATCAAGCCCGTGGAGAAACCCACGGCGCCGGCGCGCATGTTTTCCTCGAGCAGCGCCTGCATCCTGGCCAGTTCGGCGGGCGTCGCCGGCCGGTTCTCGGTTCCCATCACGGCGCGCCGTACGCTGTTGTGACCGATGAGGGAGGCGACATTCAGGCCCAGCCCGGTTTGCTCGAGCTGCGCGAACCAGTCCGCCAAGCGGGTCTCCGAACCGCCGCAGTTGCCGGTCACGACGGTGGTGACGCCATCGAGGAGGTAGTTGTCGCCGCCGGGGACCTTTTCGATGCCGCCCTCGAGGTGGGTGTGAACATCGATGAATCCCGGGGCGAGGACCTGGCCTTGCGCATCGATGACCCGGCTGGCGGAAAGCCCCGGGAGCGACCCGACCGCGGCAATGCGCCCGCCCCGCACGGCGACGTCGGCGCGAAACCAGGGATTGCCCGCCCCGTCCGCCACACGGGCGTTGCGAATGAGGAGGTCGTATTCGGCGGCGGGCAGCGGGAGGACCAGCAGCAGTACGAGCAGCGGAGCGGAAGACATGGGGTACGGCTTTTCTCTTCCTCAGTCTAGCCAAGCTCGGCAACCCGGGACGGGAGAAGGCAGCTACCGAGCCGCCCGGCGCGAACTGCGGGGGAATGGATCTCCAGAAATGGCTAATGTTAAACCCTAAAGAGCCGATAATAACAGAGTAAGGCGGCGCATTGGGCCGCGGTGACGGGGCGGAGTTTCCGCGCCGCGCCGATGCGCCGGCAGGCTCCCGAGCCGTGGGGCCCTGCCTATGAGGTAACGCACATGCTCGATGCTCTCCTGCTCGTTGAAGATCCCTCCGCGTCGGTAGCCCTCGAGCAGATGGCCGTGGAGTCCAAGCAGGTGCAGGTGCTGCGCTCTTGCAGCCGGCTGCCGAGCCGGTACGAACTGCTCCGCATGCTCAACAGTCTGGGTCCGGACCTGGTGTTCCTGGAGTTGAACGACGCCGCCGTGGCCACGCCCCTGCTGGACATCCTGCTGTCCGAACATCCCAACATCGCCGTCGTCGGAGTGGCCGATTCCACGCTGCCGTTCACCCCGCGCGCCGTCCTGCAAATCGGCATCGCCGCCCTGCTGTCGACTCCCGTCACCCTCCGTGACTTCCAGCAAGCCGTCGCGACCGCCATCCAGCGCACCAACCAGGAGCAGATCCCTCATCTCTTCTGCTTCCTGCCGGCCAAGGCCGGGTGCGGAGCTTCCACGGCGGCCGTCAATGTCAGCAAACTCGCCGCCGATGTCCTGTCATTACGGACGCTGCTGCTCGAAGCGGATCTCCACTCGGGAGTGGCAGGCGAATTCCTCCAACTCCAGCCGGTCGTCCCGATGCGTGAGGTGCTGGCGGAAGCGCCCCAATTGAACTCCACCCGCTGGCGGGCGGTCGCCGTCTCCTCCGGCCGCCTGGACGCGATCCTCACCGACCGGAGCCGCAAAGCGCCCATCCCTTCCTGGATCGACTACTTCCACCTCCTGCGCTTCGTTCGCACGCGCTATGAACTGATCGTGGTCGACCTGCCAGAGATCGTCAATGACGCCACCGCCGAACTGGTCCGGCGGGCGGCCCAAGTTTACGTCGTCTCCACCCCTGAGGTGGCGCCCTTGAAACTCGCCGAGCAGCGGATCCAGGAACTGGCCTGCCGCGGCGTGCGCGATACGCAGATCGAAATCGTCGTCAACCGCTGGCACCGCTCCGATCTCGATCCGGACGAGATCCACAAGCTGTTGCGCTGCCGCGTCGCCGCCGTGCTGCATAACAATTACCCCGTCGTGCGCCGTTACCAGAGCCGCGGGGACGCGATCCCGGCGTCCAACAAACTCGGCGCGGCGATCCTCGATTTCACCCGTAAGCTCTGCGGCCGCGAGCCGGTCGAGACGGAAAGACCCGGCCTGCTCCGCCACCTGCTGCTTGGGCGCTAGTCCAGGAGCTGGTGGCAAAGCGCGGGGACGCTTCGCGCGCCCTCGGGGCAGACCAGCCTCTCCCGCTTTTTCAAAAAGCTCCCGGGCGGCAGGCCCCTTACCAATATCCGATTAGTTTCCACCAGCCGAAGCCCAGCGTAGACCAGATCGCGACGTTCACCAGCGAGACCACAAAACCGATCCGCCACCAGTCGTGGAACCGCACGTAGTTGGCGGCGAAAAACATGGGCGAGGGCGTCGTGCCGTAGTTCGTCAGACCGGCGGCGAGGTTGGTGAAGCAGGCGAAGCCATAGAGCGTGAGGGCGGGCGGCGCGCCCTTGGCCAGCAACACGGCGGCGAACGGCGTGAACATCGCCAGAATGTGCGCCGTGATGCTCGCGAACCCGTAGTGGGCGTAGAAATAGATCAGCAGCGCGCAGCCGAACAGCACCGCCCAGCCGGCCTCTCCGAACCAGCCCCCCACCGCCTTGGCGAACTCCTGTGTCACGCCCGTGTCGTTCAACGCTTTGCCCAGCCGCAACAGTCCCCCGTACCAGACGAAGATGTCCCAGGCCGCGCGTTCGCGGACAATGTCCTCCCACGTCAGCACTCCGAAAACCAGCAGCGCGCAGGAGCCGATCAGCGCGCTCACCGTGATATCCAACTTGTGAAACGGCGTTGTGATCCACAGGCCACAGACGGAGAGAAACACCACCAGGACGATGCCTTGGCCGCGGTCCACGGGCCCCATGGCGGCGAGTTCGCGCGCCGCGAACGCTGCCGCCTCGGGGGTCTTCTTGATCTCGGGCGGGAACAGGCGGTGCACGACCAACGGGATGACGATCAGCGAAACCAGCCCCGGCACACTTCCGGCCAGAAACCAGCTTGTCCAGGTGATTTCAAACCCGAAACTGTCGCCGGCGATCCTGGCGGCCAGGGGGTTGCTGGCCTGGCCCGTGAAAAACATCGCGGCGGTGACGCAGATGGATTGGTAGACCGCCACCATCAGAAAGCTGCCCAGCAGCGCGGCGGTCGGCCCTGGCTTGGAGCCGTAAAGCTCCGCGACGGAGCGGGCAATGGGCAGCACCACGCCCCCGGAACGCGCACCGTTGGACGGAATGATCGTCGCCAGCACCATGTCGGTGGCGGACAAGGCATAGGTCACGCCCAGGGAAGTGCGACCGGCTGAGCGCATGAAGATCAGCGCGATCCGGCGCGCCAGGCCCGTCTTGATCATCGCCGTGGAGATGAAGAACGCGGCCATGACCAGCCAGACGGTCGGGTCCCCGAACCCGGCCAGCGCTTCCTGAATCGAGAGCCCGCCAAAGATGCTGGCCAGGGTGATGGCGATCAGCACCAGCGCGCCGCCGGGGATCGGTTGCAGGATCAGGCCGCCCACCGTGGCCAGAAATATCCCAAACAAACGCCACCCTTCCGGGGTAATCTGAACGGGCCGGGACAGGCCAAGCTGGGTAAACAGAAACAGCGCCACGATGATCGCGGCGCCCGCCAGGCGGTGGGTGCGGGTCGGAGCTTGGGTAGCCACAGAATTCGGGGTTCGCGCGAAGGGACATCATAACTTCTTTTGGCGTTGAGCCCAATCCAGGTCTGATTGCGCAGGTCGGCAGGGAGGAGGAGGGCATGAGGAGAAACGTGATTCGGGTGGCCGCGCTGCGGGCGGCGCCGTTCGGTCTTCGCGATGTCACCCACATGCTGCTGGAGCGCGGCGCCGAGGTGGAAGCGCGCGACGTGCGCGGCATGACGCCCCTGATGCTGGCCGCGGCGAGCGAAGCGCCGGACACCGCGGTGGTGAAGATGCGGCGCGCGCGGGGCGCCAGTCCCAGTGCGCACAGCGAACTCGGCGAAAACGCGGCCGACTGGGCGCGCAAGTTCAACAACCCGGCGATGCTCGCCTTGCTAGAAGCGCAGCCGGCCAAACCGGACGGCGCGCCGGTGGCCCGCCGCCCCGGGACAGCCCGTGACGCGGCCGGCAAGTCCCTGGCGCTACGCCAGCGCAGCACCGCGGCGTACTCTAAGCAGAGCGGCTGTTTCGGCCGCCACCACCAGGGGATGACCGCGCTGGCGCTCGGCGAGGCGCAGGCGCGCGCCTGGCCAGTGGATGCCGCGGCCGCGGCCGAAACCCGCCGGTCGACGGCGTCCGCGCCGGAGGTCCGCCGCGGCGTCCGGTTCCTGCTGGACACCCTGCAACCTGACGGATCCTGGCACGTGCGCAGCCGCGCCGTCCAATTCCAGTCTTACTTTGACGGAGGTTTTCCGCACGGACACGATCAGTGGATCTCCGCCGCGGGCACGGGTTGGGCGGTGATGGCCCGGGCGCGCAGCGGCGAGGAACCATCCGCGACGATTTCCCGGAAGACGCGCCGAGGGCCGCGCCGCGACGGCCTACTGCCGGTGGCTGGCGCAATCCAGCCGCGCCTGGGCGCGGTAGAGCGCGTTGAGCGCGCGGGCGATGTTGATGCCAGGCGTGACTTGGGCCAGGCGGCGCTGCGCCCGTTCGAGCGCCTGCCGCGCCCGCTCCACGTCGATCTCATCGGCGCGTTCCGCGGTTTCCGCCAGCACCCGCGTCTTGTGGGGCATCACCTCGAGAAAGCCCCGATGGACGGCCAGATAGTATTTCCGCCCGTCCAGGGTGTATGTCAGCATCCCCGACGCGAGTTCGGACAGCAGCGGGGCGTGCCCGGCCAGGATTCCCAGGAATCCATCTTTGCCCGGAATCTGCGCCTCCGCGACCGTCTCCTTCAGCACCAGACGGTCCGGAGTGGCGATCTCGAGTTCAAACGTGTCGGCCATTTATCCCTTCTTGAGCTGCTCGGCGCGTTCGAGCACGTCCTCGATGGTGCCTTGCATGTAGAACGCCTGCTCGGGAATGTCGTCGTACTTGCCGTCGCAGATCCCCTGAAAGCCTCGGATCGTGTCTTCCAGCTTGACGTACTTGCCCTTGAATCCGGTGAACTGCTCGGCCACATGGAAGGGCTGAGAAAGGAAACGCTGGATCTTGCGCGCCCGCGCCACCACCAGCTTGTCCTCTTCCGAAAGCTCGTCGATGCCGAGGATGGCGATGATGTCCTGGAGATCCTTGTACCGTTGCAGAATGGCTTTCACCTGCTGCGCGCAGTTGTAGTGGGCGTCGCCCAGAATGCGCGGGTCCAGAATGCGCGAGGTGGAAGCCAGCGGGTCGACGGCGGGATAGATTCCCAGTTCGGCGATCTGTCGCGACAGGTTGGTGGTGGCGTCCAGGTGGGCGAACGCCGTGGCCGGCGCGGGGTCGGTGTAGTCGTCGGCGGGGACGTAGATGGCCTGCACCGAGGTGATCGAGCCGTTCTTCGTTGAAGTGATCCGCTCCTGCAACTCGCCCATTTCCGTGGCGAGGTTGGGCTGATAGCCGACGGCGGAAGGCATGCGGCCGAGGAGCGCGGACACTTCCGAACCGGCTTGGGTAAAGCGAAAGATATTGTCAATGAACAGGAGCACGTCCTGGCCTTCGACGTCGCGGAAGTACTCGGCCACGGTGAGGCCGGTCAAGCCGACGCGCAGGCGCGCCCCGGGCGGCTCGGTCATCTGGCCGTAGATCAGCGCCACTTTGGACTTGGTGTAGTCGTCCGGATTCACCACGCCGGACTCCTGCATTTCCAGCCACAAATCGTTGCCCTCGCGCGTACGTTCCCCCACGCCGGCGAACACCGAGACGCCGCCGTGCTTCATGGCGATGTTGTTGATCAGCTCCATGATGATGACGGTCTTGCCGACGCCGGCCCCGCCGAAGAGGCCGATCTTGCCGCCGCGCCGGTAGGGCTCGAGCAGGTCGATGACCTTGATGCCCGTCTCGAACATCTGGAGTTCCGTCGATTGCTCCTCGAAGGCCGGCGCGGGACGGTGGATGGGCAGGGTCTTCGTCGCCCGGATCGGGCCGCGCTTGTCCACCGGCTGGCCGAGCACGTTCATGACCCGGCCGAGCGTCTCCTTGCCCACCGGCACCGTGACCGGTCCGCCGAGGCTGATGGCCTTCATGCCGCGCACCAGGCCCTCCGTCGGCTGTAAGGCCACGGTGCGGACCCGGCCTTCGCCGATGTGCTGCTGGGTTTCGCAAATGATGTCGATGGGCTCCGGAACGTCGAACCCTTCGCTGGTGATGCGGATGGCGGTGTAGACAGGTGGGATCTGACCTTCCGGAAATTCGCAATCCACGGCGGGACCCGCCACCTGCACCACGCGTCCAATCACTTGAGCTTCTGTCGCTGTCGCCATTTCGGCTCCTTCTTACTCGGCCGCGGCGGCGCCGCTGACCACTTCGATAATCTCCTTGGTAATGCTGGCTTGCCGCACGCGGTTCATGTACAAAGTCAACTTCTCAATCATCTCCGCGGCGTTGGAAGTAGCCGCGTCCATGGCCGTCATGCGCGCGGCGTGCTCGGCCGCCACCGACTCGAGCATCGCCTGGAAGACCGCGAACTCGACATAGCGCGGCAAAAGCTGCCCCAGCAGATCGGCGGGCGGCTGTTCGTAGATGTAGTCCGCAGCCGCTTGACCCTCGGGCAATTCCGCGGGCAGCACCCGGTCGACGCGAATCCGCCGGGAGACTACGCTCCGGAATTCGGTGTAGAGCAGGTACACTGCATCGATTTCCCCGGCGCGGAACCGCTCGATGGCCGCCTGGGCCAGCGCCTGCGCATCGGCGTATTTGACGTTGTTCAGCGCGCCCACCAGCTCGCCGCTGATCTCGGGGCGCCGCTTGCGGAAAAAATCACGGCCCTTCTTGCCGACCAGTTCCAGCACCACCTGGCTGCCGGCGTGCTCTTCGAGGAAATTTTGCGCCGCTTTGATCAGGGCGCTGTTGAAGGAGCCCGCGAGTCCCTTTTCGCCGGTGATCAGCACCAGTTGGATACGTTTTTCCGGCCGGATCTCCAGCAGCGCGTCGCCCGCTCCTTCGACGCCCCGGGTGGCGGCGGCGACGCTCGAGAGCATCTCCCGGAGCAGTTGCGAATAGGGCCGCGCTGACAGCACGCGGTCCTGCGCCTTCCGCAGTTTGGCGGCCGAGACCAGCTTCATGGCCCGCGTGATCTGCTGGGTGTTCTTGACCGAGCGGATGCGCCGCCGGAGATCGATCAGGCTCGGCATGGCGGATTACTTGCCTTTCGCGGCGAGAAAGCGCTCTTTGGCTTGCTCCAGCGCCTGGTCCATTTCCGCCTTCAGCGCGTCGTCCAGGATTTTCTGCTCCCGGATCTTGGCCAGAATGCCGGGATGGGCGTTCTGCACGTAGTGGTACAGGAAGTCCTCGAACGGGCGGCAGTCCTCCACCGCCAGGCTGTCCAGGAACGCGTTGGTGCCCGCGTAGATGATCAAGACTTGTTTCTCGACGGGCAGCGGCTGGAATTGCGGCTGCTTCAGAATCTCCACCAGCCGGGCGCCGCGGGCCAATTGCTGCTGCGACACCTTGTCCAGTTCCGAACCGAACTGCGCGAACGCGGCCAGCGCCCGGTACTGCGCCAGCTCCAGGCGCAGCGAGCCGGCCACCTGGCGCATCGCCCGGATCTGCGCGCTGCCGCCTACCCGGCTAACCGAAATGCCCACGTTAATCGCCGGCCGGATGTTCGAATTGAACAAATCCGACTCGAGGAAGATCTGGCCGTCGGTAATCGAGATGACGTTGGTGGGAATGTAGGCGGACACGTCGCCGGCCTGCGTTTCGATGAAGGGCAGCGCGGTCAGCGAGCCCCCGCCGTTCTCGTCGTTCAGCTTGGCGGCGCGTTCCAGCAGGCGGCTGTGCAGGTAGAAGACGTCCCCGGGAAACGCCTCGCGCCCGGGCGGGCGGCGCAGCAGCAGCGAGATCTCGCGGTACGCCGCGGCATGCTTGGAGAGGTCGTCGTAAATGCAGAGGGCGTGCCGGCCGGTATCGCGGAAGTACTCGCCGATCGCGCAGCCGGAGTACGGAGCCAGGTATTGCATCGGCGCCGGGTCCGAAGCCGTGGCGGCCACCACGATGGTGTAATCCATGGCGCCGTACGTCTCCAGCGTCTTCACCACCTGCGCCACCGTCGAGCGCTTCTGGCCGATGGCGACATAGATGCAAATCACGTCCCCGCCGCGCTGATTGATGATCGTGTCGAGCGCGATGGCCGTCTTGCCCGTCTGGCGGTCGCCGATAATGAGCTCGCGCTGGCCGCGGCCGATCGGAATCATGCCGTCGATCGCCTTGACGCCGGTTTGCAGCGGCTCCTTCACCGGGCGGCGGTCTACTACGCCGGGGGCCAGCCGTTCGATGGCGTTGAACTTGTCGGCGTGAATGGGCCCCTTGCCGTCCAGCGGCTCGCCCAGGGCGTTCACCACGCGGCCGATCAGCGCCTCGCCTACCGGCACGGACATAATCCGCCGGGAGCGGCGGACCTCGTCCCCTTCCTTGATCTCCTGCGACTCGCCCAGCAACACCGCGCCGACCTGGTCTTCTTCCAGGTTCATGGCGATGCCCGTCACGTGGTGGGGGAACAGAATCAGTTCTCCCGCCATCACCCGGGAAAGCCCGTGGATGCGCGCGATGCCGTCCCCGACCGAGATCACCGATCCGGTTTCCGAGACGTCGATCGTCCCTTCGAAGTTTTCTATTTCCTCGCGGAGAAACCGCGAAATTTCGTCTGCCCGGAGTTGAGCCATACCTTCCTCAAAGATCCCGCCGCCAGCTACACGTCACTGAGACGCCGCTCCAGGGCGTCCAGCCTCCCGCGCACCGAACCATCCAGAACCAGCGATCCGATTTGGGCCACCACGCCGCCTAACAGGTCCGGATCAACCCGGGTGTCCAACCAGACCCGCTTTCCGGATGCCGCCGCCAAGCCCTCGGTTAACTTCTCTTGCTGGGCGTCCGTGAGCGGCCGCGCCGAAGCAATCGCCACCTTCATCACACCCAGGTACCGGTCCATCATCTCCTCGAAGGCGTCTACGATCGCCGGCAGGGCGCCCATCCGCCGCCGCGAAATCAGCACCAGCAGGAAGTTCCTCACCACTGGCGGCATCTGCGCCGCGCGGGCGATCCGATCGACGATCTGCCGCTTTTTCGATGCGGGCACGCTCGGCGTCGCCAGCGCTTCCCGCAGTTCGGCCGATTCGCGCAACGAGGCGGCAAAGGCGCGCAGATGTTCCACCACCTGCTCGGCGGCAGGCGGCGCGGGCGCCAGGGGAGAAGGCTTGACCAGCGTATCCACCAGGGCGCGCGCGTACCGGTTCGCAACAAGGGTCGAGGTCATGGGATCACTCGGTGGACTTCACCGCGGGAACCGTGCGCACCCGCGCGGCAAACGAGTTGACCAGCGCATCCTGCTCGGAGGCGCCGATCCGTTCCGCGGCCTTCTGGCGCGCCAGGCGCACCGCCAACTGGCCGGCATAACGCCGCAACTCCGCCTGGGCCGACTTTCGCGCCGCCGCGATCTCCTGCTCCGCGTGCGCCTGGATCTTCTCGATCTCGCGCCGGGTCTCCTCGCGGATCCGTTCGCCTTCGTGCGCGGTCTCCTGGTGCGCGTGGCGGCGGAGATCCTCGATCTCCTCGCTCAAGTTCGCCAGGCGCGCTTCCATTGCCGCGGCGCGGGCTTCCGCCGCTTCCCGCATCCGCCGGGCTTCCTCGATGCCCTTGCCGATCTCCACGGTGCGCGCCGCGAAAAACGCTTTGCCAAAGCGAGCCCCGGCATAGGCGATCAAACCGGCAAGGATGACAAAATTCGCAATCTTCCACCGGTCGACGTGGTCCTGCGCTTCGCCACCGCCGTGCGCGGCTTCCGGAAACGCAGCCACGGCGCCAGCAAGCAGCAACAAAAGAATCCGTAGCGCGCCGGGGACTTTCACGCCACCCTCCCGGGCAGGACGGCCGCGAGGATGCGTTCGGCCAGCGTCTCCGCCTCTTCCGCCAGTTGCGTCTTGAGCGCGGCCACTTCGCTTTCCAGTCCGGTCTTGGCTGCGCGGACCCGCTGTTCCGCCGCCCGCCGGGCCTCCGCCACGGCGCGCGCTTTTTCGTCCTCCAACTGCCGGCGCAGGTGTTCCTGCTCGATATACAACTCCGCGCGCGCGCTCTTCAGGGCCGCTTCGTAATCAGCCGCCTTCTTCTCGGCGCGGGCCAGGCTGTCATGCCCGATCCGGCGCGCCCCCTCCGTGGCGTCAAAACGCTCCTGGAGCGTTCGTTCGAGGGGCCGGAAGAATACGTACTTCAGATAGTAATGAAGAACGACAACCAGCAAAAGCGTCGGCAGGGATTTCAGGAACAACGCCTGCAGGGCCTGTATGGTAGAGTCCATGAAATGTGCAAGGGGAGCCGCAGAAACGCACTACCCGCGGGGCCAATCTTTTAACCGTTGAGGATAGCATGCCGTCCGGACGAGCGTCAACAGGACCAGGATCCCGCCCTTATTTGCCCCGGCGCGGATCGGGGGTGTCGTCCAGAACGGGATGCCGGGGCCATGGCCGGGGGCGCGAGACGGGCCGGGCCGCCTTGCCGTGAGGACACCACCCGGAGAGACACCTGCGCCCGGCGGGCGTTGGCGCCGTCGGGAAAGCCGCCGGAGGCCGTCCGTCCACGCCCTCCCCATCATCGACCGGAATGGACTGCCGGAAGAGCAAGGGCGCCCGGTTGGAGCCGCCGAAGCCGTTCAAGGTGTTGTTGAAGGGCTGCCCTGCGAAGGGGCGCGGCGGCGTTCGGCGATCGAGCGGAGCGTGGGCAGCACCCCGCCCAGCGTCGCCGCCGGAGCCTGCGGGCGGCCCATCGCGGCGTAAACCTGCTGGAAGTGCGGGTAAATTTCGCCGTAGATTCCGGCTTCGTCCGGTTGCGGCTCAATGACGCGATACTTCGGGCAGAGCGCGTCCTGCGCCTCCTCGACGGACGCAAATGCGCCCGCCGCCAGGAAGGCGAAGATCGCCGAGCCCAAACTCGTCACGTCGCCTTCCGGCACCAGCACGGGTTTGTTCAACACGTTCGCATACACCTGGTTAAGCACGGCGCTGCGCTGCGGGATGCCGCCGCCGTTGATCACCCGGCGGATGGGCACGCCGTACTCTTCCATGCGCTCAAAGATGATCCGGGTGTGGTAAGCCGTGCCCTCGATCGCGGCGAACAACTCGTCGGCCGCGGTGTGGGTGAGTTTCCAGCCCAGGGTGACGCCGCCCAGTTCGGGGTTGGCCAGCACGTTTCGGTCGCCGTTGTCCCAGGCCAGACGCAGCAAGCCGGTCTGTCCCGCGCGATAGCTTTCCAGGCCCGCCGACAGTTGGGCCACGCTCTGGCCGGCGCGGCGGGCGATCGCGTCGAAGACGTCGCCGCTGGCGGAAAGGCCGGCTTCAAGGCCCGACATCTGCGGATGGATCGATCCCGCCACCACGCCGCTGATGCCCGGCACCAGTTGCAGGTTTTCGCTGATCGCCATGATGCAGGTGGAAGTGCCGATGACGTTGACCACGTCGCCCGGGCGGACGCCGGCTCCGATGGCGTCCCAATGAGCGTCGAGCGCCCCGACCGGAATCGGAATGCCCTCCCGCAGGCCCAGGCGCGCAGCCCACTCGGCGCACAACGTGCCGGCCAGTTGATCGGAAGTCGCGTAGCGGCCCTGCAAGCGCTCGCGCACGCCGGCCAGCAGCGGGTCCACGGCCACCCAGAACTCCTCCGGCGGCAGGCCGCCCAGGGATTCGTTCCACATCCACTTGTGGCCCATGGCGCAGATGCTGCGCGGCGCCTGCGCAGGATCCTGGATGCCGCAAAGCACCGCCGCGATCAGGTCGCAGTGCTCGAAGGCCGAAACCATCTTCGACCGCTTCTCCGGGTTGTTCCGCAGCCAGTGCAATACTTTCGAAAAGCCCCACTCCGAAGAGTACGCGCCGCCGCACCACTCGATGGCCGGGAGGCCGAGACGGCGGGCGGTCTCGGTGATCAGCGCCGCTTCGCGCCACGCGCGGTGGTCGCACCACAAATAGTAGTCGTCCAGCGGTTCCAGGCCCTCGCCGACGGGGACCACGCTGGAACCGGTGGTGTCGATCGCCAGCGCCGCCACCTGGCGGCCTTCCACGCCCGCGGCGGCGAGCGCCTGCGCCATGGCGCGCTCGAGCGCGGCCACCTGGTCGGCATGACTTTGTGTCGCGTGATCGGGATCGTCCCGCTTGCGGTGCAGGGGATAGTCGGCGGTCGCCGAGCCCAGCCGGCCTCGCTCACTGTCAAAAATCGATACGCGCACGCTGAGCGTGCCAAAGTCGACTCCGGCAACGATAGACATGGTTCCTTCGCACTCTACCGCACTTGCGGCCGGGGAGGAATGATCCTGCGCCGGCCACCATCCCGTGCTACAACTTGCGTCATGCGGTGCCTCGCCGGCGTCCTGTTCCTGCTTCCGTGGTTGACCGCGATGGCCCAGCCGCCCGAGCCGGTCGGCTATCGCGTGCAACTGGACACGGTCCGCAAGGGCTACGACGGCAAGACCTGTTGGGTGCACCCGCGGGCGGGCGCGATTCCGGGCAGGCGCGGCCTGATCGTGATGACCATGTCCAAACTGCTTGTCTCGGGCAGCGACGTTTTCTACGCCCTGAACGAAATGCGCACCAACGACCTGGGGCGCTCCTGGACCGGACCCGTCGAGCACACCCACACTCTCGGCCGCCGCGACGAACCCGGCGGGGTGGTGGTGGTCGCGGCGGATTTCTGGCCCAAGTGGCACGCCAGGACCGGCAAACTGCTCGGCATCGGGCACACCGTGCGGTACCGCGACAACAAAGTAATTCCGCATGCGGCGCGGCAAACCGTCTACGCCATCTACGATCCGGCGGCGCGCGCCTGGAGCGACTGGCGGACTTTGCCCATGCCGAACGAACCAAGGTTCGCCAACGCCGGGGCGGGAAGCGTGCAGCGGGTGGACTTGCCGAACGGCGACATCCTGCTGCCCGTTTATCACGGCAGGTTGGAAGACCGCTTCCACGCCGTCAGCGTGCTCCGCTGCCGGTTCGACGGACGCTCCCTGAGCGTCGCCGAAATCGGCAACGAACTGCGTCTCGATACCGACCGGGGACTTGCCGAACCCTCGCTGACGTCGTTCGGAGGCCAATATTATCTGACGATCCGGCACGATCAGGACGGCTACGTCTCGACGAGCCGCGACGGGCTGCACTTCGCCGCACCGCGGCCCTGGCGTTTCGACGACGGCAGCAGCCTGGGCAATTACAACACGCAGCAACACTGGGTCACCCATTCCCGGGGCCTGTTTCTGGTATACACGCGCAGCGGAGCGGGCAATGACCACGTCTTCCGCCACCGGGCGCCGTTGTTCATCGGCCAAGTGGACCCCGAACGCCTGGTCGTGATGCGGGACACGGAACGGATCCTGGTCCCGGAGCGGGGAGCGCGGCTGGGGAATTTCGGCGTCACCTACGTCAACGCCCGCGAAACGTGGGTGACCACCGCCGAATGGATGCAGACCTGGGGGCCGGATTTCGTCATGCCGGTCGACAACCGCTACGGCGCCGACAACAGCGTCTACGCCGCGCGGATCCTCTGGGATCAGCCCAATCGCGACGGGAACCGCCGCTGACCGGCGGCGCGGGACCCGGAGCAGGCCCGCTGCCACCCGGGCGCGGCTCGCGACGCCGCTACCCCTGCTTGCGGCTCAGGCCCAGGGCGCGGATGCGCTTGTGCAGGTTGGTGCGTTCCATGCCCAGCGCCCGCGCCGCGCCGGATACGTTCCACTGGGCTTCCTCGAGCGCGCGCAACAAGTGCTCGCGCTCCGCCTTCTCCCGGGCTTCCTGCACGCTCGACTTGTGGACGCCATCGCGCGGCAGGCGAATCTCGAGCGGCACGGAATCCGCGGCCAGCGTTTCGCCAGGCGACAGAATGGCCATGCGCTCCACCGTGTTGCGCAGCTCGCGCGCGTTGCCCGGCCAGGCGTACTGTTCGAACAGCGGATAGACGTCCGGGTTCAAACGTTTCGGCCGGAAATTGTTCCGGCGGCAGAAATCCTCGAGGAAGAACTCCGCCAGCGGTTTCAGATCCTGAGGCCGCTCCCGGAGGGCCGGAACGCGGATCGGCACCACGCTCAGCCGGTAGTAAAGATCCTCCCGGAACCGCTCCTGCTGCACCAGCGCCGCCAGGTCCTTGTTGGTGGCGGACACCACGCGCACGGACACGCGGATGGGCTGCTCGCCGCCCACGCGGTGGAATTCGCCTTCCTGGAGCACGCGCAACAGCTTGGCCTGGGAGGCGGCGTGGAGGTCGCCCACCTCGTCCAGGAAAAGCGTTCCGCCATCGGCCAGTTCGAACTTGCCGCGGCGGGCCGTCACCGCCCCGGTGAACGATCCCTTCTCGTGCCCGAACAGTTCGCTTTCCAGCAGCTCGGTCGGGATGGCGGCGCAGTTTACCTTCACGAACGGACCGGCGGCGAACGGGCTGTGCTGGTGAATATGGCTGGCCAGCAGTTCCTTCCCGGTGCCCGACTCGCCGATCAGCAGCACCCGGGCATCGGACCGGGCGGCCATGGTCGCCTGTTCCACCGCGCGTTGAAACACCGGGCTCTGTCCGATCATGCGCGTGCTGCCCGCCACGATTTCCTTGAGCTGCACGTTCTCGCGGCGGAGCGACTCCTGCGCCAGGGCGTTTTTGATGGCCAGCAGCACCCGGTCGCGGCCGAGCGGTTTTTCCAGGAAGTCATAGGCCCCGGCCCGCGTCGCTTCCACCGCGTCGGCGATGGTTCCGTGGCCGGAGATCATGATCGCCGGGGCGGCGGAGTCTGCCGCGCGCAACTCACGCAGCAGGTCGATCCCGCTGGCGTCCGGCAGGCGCACGTCCAGCAGGAACACGTCCGCGCGGGTCGCGTCGGGGTGCCGGCGGAACTCGGCGCCGCTCCGGCACACCGAGACGGCAAACCCCTCCCGCTCCAGTATCAGCCGCAGCGACCGGCCGATGTTCTCTTCGTCATCCACCACCAGAATTCGCTTCATACGCAGGCAGCAAAACGCGGAATCCCGCACCTCCCAGTCGGCCCGGCACCGCGACCAGGTCCCCGCCGGTCAGCAGCGCGCTCTTCTTCGCGATCGACAAGCCGAGACCCATTCCGTTCTTCTTGAAGGTGATTGTGGGCTGAAACAGCGAGGCCCGCACGGCTTCCGGCAGCCCCGGGCCGGAATCGTGGATCTCGATGGCCACGCGCGAGGCGGCCCGGCGCGTCGCCGCGAGCACCGCGCCGCCGGCGCCGGCGGCTTCCGCCGCATTCTCGAGCAGATTCGTCAGCACCCCTTTGACCAAGTCCTCGTCCGCCCAGGCCGCCAGCCCGCCCTTGGCCAAGTCCAGGCGGTAGTCCACCTCCGGATGGCCGTTGCGGAGGAAGGCCACCCGCTCCTCGACCAGGTCGTTGACGGCCACGGCGCCCGGCCGCACGGCGGGCTCCGCCGAAAACTGGCTGAAAGCCCGGATGCGCCGTTCGAGCGCTTCGATCTCCTCCACGATGATCTGGCGGCTTTGTTCGAGAAACGCCGGGTCCGCGCCGCCGGGACTTTGCCTCGCGGCGATTTCCTCAACCATCAGCCGGATGGGCGTAAGCGAGTTCTTTACTTCGTGAGCCATCTTGCGGGCCAGGCTCTGCCAGCTTGCCAGTTGGGTCAGATAGACGAGGCGGTCGCGGTTCTGCTCGAGTTGGGACGCCGTGTGGTTGAACGCCTGGATCGCCCGGCCGATCTCGTCGTCCCGCGCCGCCGGGAGGCGGACCGCCAGATTGCCGGCCGCCAGTTGGTCCAACCCCGCCGTTAACTGCTGAATCGGCCGGCTGAGCCGGAACGCCACGACTACCAGGATGCCGAAGGACAGCGTCCAGATCGCCGCGCCCACCACCAGGAAGGTGAGCAGGAAACCGCGGCGACGGTCGAACACCCGGCCGCGCGCCACCGTTTCCCGCGCGCGCGAGTACTCGCGCGAGACGGCGCTTAAGTCGACCCCCAGGACCGTTCGGAATACGCGCACTCCGCCGGCGTGTCGCACCAGATACTCCAACTCGCCGCCCTCGGCCTCTGTCAGCCGGAACGCCTCGGGTTCGGCCGACTCCCAGAATACTGCCACCTCGGGCGGCCAATTCTGCCTGTCCTGTTGCCGGTGCTCGCGCGCAGGGATGCGGCCCGCGTCTGCCTCCTGCTTCAGCGAAGCGCATGCCTGGCGGTACAACTCCCGGCCAGTCTGTTCCAGCGAGCGCGACACCCGGTCCAGTTCGGCCTCGCTGGCGGCGGCGAAACCCAGACTGTACTCGACCAGAGCCTGCGTCACCCAGAGCGTCACGCCGATGGGCGCGAGCGTGGCCGCCAGGAAGGTCAGAATCAGCCGATTACGGAGACGATTCACTGCCGCGGGAACCTACTTCAAGTCGCTCAGCCGGAAGGGCCCCGCCGCCGCCACCCAGCGTAACTGCTGCGCCTTCGGCGGCCGGCTGAACAACTCGATCAGGCGGGTGATATTGATGCCCGGCTCGCCGATCACGCCGAAGGCCTCCCGGTAGTCTTCCGAGCGCAATTCCAGGCGCAGGTATAAGGTGCGCTCGGGCGCCAGTCCCGGCGGAATGCGCAAGAGATGATCCAGACACCAGGCCTCGCACCCGGCGGCGGTCAGCCTGCTGGCGGAGCGCGCCGGCGGTCCCATCCGCGTCGCCGAAAACTTCTCCTCCCACAGGTCATAACTGATCAGAAAGCGGTCGACGGTGCGCGCCAGAATTTGCGCGGAGGATTCGCCCTGGAGAGTCACCTGGCTGGCGAACGCCACCGTTTGGCCGTCTTTCAATTGGGTCAGGGGTCTTCCGGTCAGAAAGCGCAGTTGGGGAGCGGAAACGCGAAGCTGATCGTCGTGGCGGCGGACCAGGAGCGGCTGTTCGTTGGCCGCGGGAGCGGCGAACAAGACGATCAGGTACTCCCGGCGGCTGAGTCGCGGCTCGGCTGTCCCTCCCCAGCCTGCTTTGTCCATCAGAAGTTCATTCCCGCCATCAGCACCGGCTCGGCCCGCCCCTCGCGCACCGGAAACGCCAAAGCCAGGAACAGGTTGTCTTTCCGCAATCCGCCGCCGAGAGAATGCCGGACGGTCGCGGGTTGGGACCGGTTCCACACCGCCCCCGCATCGTAGAACACGAACACCCACCGGTACCGGTATTCGAGCGATTGGGTCAGCAGCCTCGTACCGCCGGCTGGCGCGAGGTCGAAGCGATTCCAGCCCCGCAGGGTATGGCTGTTGCCCGCCACGAACCGCTCGAAGAATGGCGCGCGCCCGCCGATCGCGCCCGCCTGGACACGAATCGCCGCCCGGTGGCGGCCCGCCAGAATTCCCGCCTGGCCGTCCAAGCGGTGGCGCGTGTACCGGTAATCGCTCCCTAGCAAGTCGGTCCCGGTCCGCAACCCGTACATTCCGCCCACGAACACCTGCTCGCCGCCGGAACCCTCCCACAGCCGATCATAGCGCAGCGTCATCTTCACGGAGTTGGCCGCTTCCACCGGACCGGCGCGCTCCTGCGGTTCCAGCCGCTGAAAGCTCAGTCCTCCGGCCCAGGTGAGGCGCCGTGTCAAAGCAACGGCGATCTCCGGCTCGAAGTTCTGGCGGGTACGATAACGGGCCACCGACTCGCCGGGACGGACCAGGCTCTCGAGCCGCATGCCGTCGGTCAGCGTTTCCAGCGTCGCCGGGTTCCAGCGGGCGCGATAGCCTTCGTAGAGGAAACGCGCCGCCAGGCGGTTGCTGCCAAGCTGGCGGCGTTCGTAGCGGGCATAGATTCCCGTGGAACGTTCCACCAGTTCATCGTTGTCCGACAGGACTCCGATAGCCGCCCGGTGCCGCGCGATCCGCATTGCGGCCTCGCCCTGCCCGGTCCAGCCCTGCTTGGAGTGATAGAGAAAGCGCGGCACGCTCAGGTCAAGTTCGACGGACCGCCGGGTGATCTCAAAGACCACCTTCACGTGGTCGGCAATCGTCCCGCGGAGAATCCGGTGCGTCACCGCCTTGGCATGCAATTCCGCCCGGATCCGCTCGGCCAGGTCCTCCAGCAACGCGAAATCGAGCCGCGAACCGTTCAGGCTGGAGAGCGCCTGCCGCAGTCCCCGGCTGAGCTTGACGTCGCCATCCCCGGTGATCTGGACGTCCTCAATGGTGTACCGGGTGTTGACGTTCACCGCCGCGACCTGCGTCACTTGCGGGGCGGCCATCGCCAGGCTGGCTGAGAACAGACAGAGACCGGCGCGGAGGGGGAGCATGACGGTCGCGGTGCAGCCGCAGGGCCATAGTCGTAGCTCGTTGGAAAAAAGGCACTTAGAAAAGGGGATGGTGTGATTGGATTTCACAGGTGTCGCGCCGGGCTGGAGGGAATCGCGCCCAAGTCACCGAAGCCGAAAGTTGAGCTCGATGTGCGCCGCGACGCGGACGGGCTTTCTCTGCCTGGTCCCAGGCGCGAAACGCCATGGCTGGACCGCAGCCACCGCCGCACTGTCCAGGTCGGGATGCCGTCCTCGCCGGACGCGGATCTGCTCGGCTTGGCCTTCCTCGGAGACTGCCAGATACAGAAGGACGGCGCCCCCGACTTTCTCGTCGCGCGCCCGCTGAGTGTATTGCGGATCCACTTTTGAAAGGACGCCAGGAGGTCGTGCATCCTCGCCCGTCCGCTGCGCCTCTTCGTGTTGCTGAGCGAAGGTCAGGGCCCGGGTCGTGATCACGGCGCTGGCCGCCAGCAGGAGCAACCGACCCCATGCCGGCAGGGCGCCGCAACGGCGGCAGCTAAGACTGGGCGACTCGGCGTTTCGCGCGAACAACTCTTCGCTCACGGGATGGCGACGCCTCGGTGGACGAGTCGAGGAAAATGGCAAACGAGGATGCCGATCGCCCGGATCGTGCGGCAATGAGAACTCATGTCCGGCTAGCGGATGCCGGAACCGGGAAGGAGACGACAAATCCTGGCGAAATCGCGGAAAAGGCCGCGGGCGGCGCCTGCCGGCCCCGCTCAGAGCGCCTTAGCCAGTTCGGCGGCGAAAGCGCTGCGGGGACTGGCGTCCTTCTTGCGCTTCTTGTCGCGCCTTCCGGCCCCGGCCCGCTGGGCATCGCCCGTCTGGGCCGGCTGCGCGCCGGGAGCGCCTTTCGTCTTCGGTTTGGATGGTTGGGCCGGGTTCGCTCGCAGAATTCGGTCTTCGAGCGGCGCACGGTCGAAGCGGCGAATGATCGCCTGCATCTCGTCCGCCGTCGGCGCTTCGATAAAAGCGAAGCCTTTCGACTCCTGGGTTTCGTGATTCCGGATGACCTTGACCGAATCGGCCACAAGGTCCTCGGCAGTCAGCCACTGCTTGATATCATCCGCAGTGACCCACGTGGGAAGGTTGCCGAGAAAAATAGTGAAACTCATTCTCGCGTGTGTACTCACTCCGTGGTTGGGGATTTGGACGGCACTTGCAAAGAGGAAGGACCGCTGCTCAGTGTGATACTAGCAGACGCCCCCCGCCCGATGCAACGGAAATCGTTCGATTCGCGTGCCTTTTCGGTCGAACTGCGTCTTCCAGCCCTCAATCTACACCGATCTCGGGGCACCGGCGCCGGCCAGCGCCGCCCAACGGCGTGATTTCACGGGAGCCGGCGGCAGCAAAAATCTTGTGAACGTGCGTCTGCCCAGCCCTGCCCTATGGCCTCGCGGTTCCCACGCAAATCTGAGGCGGAGCCGCAAGCTGCTGATGCAGAGGCAGCGGCGCCTAGCTGGAGAACATCGTCGCAGCACGGGCCCTCGCCTTACCGGCGCCCACGCGCCTTCAGGAACTCGATCAGCCCGGCCGGGTCGTCCGTAATGATGGCGTCCACGCCGGCATCGGCCAACCGTTTCCAATGGCCGGGTTCGTTCGCCGTCCACGGCACCACCTGCAAACCCGCGGCGTGGGCCCGCCGCACACGCCCCTTGGTGACCAGTCGCCGCTCCGGCGAGATGATCCGGGCTCCAGTCTCCTGGGCCACGGCCGTCCAACTCGCTAGCGGATTCGTGAGCAACGCGGACAAGCGCACGCGCGGCTCCAGCGTGCGCATTTCCGCCAGCGTCCGGAAATCGAACGACTGAAGAATGACGCGGTCTTCCAACTCGTGCCGCCGCACGACTTCCAAGACCAGTTCCACGAACCGCTTAGGGTCTGGGGCCAGGTCCGGCTCCTTTTCAGTGATCTTTGTTTCGATGTTGAACTCCACCGGGCGGTCCCCGCCGGGTCCGACTCGCCGGTCTTTCGCCAGCGCGAAAACCTGGTCCAGCGTCGGCATCGGAGTGCCCGGCGCGGGCTCCTGCCGGGGATAGGCGGGGTTCTTCCGCGCGCCGCAATCCCACTGTTGAAGTTCCGCGTAAGTGAGCGACCGGATGGGGCGCGCCGGACCCGGACCGGAACAGATCCGCTCGTTGATGACGGGGTCGTGGGATACCACCACCACGTCGTCCTTCGTCACCGCCATGTCGAGTTCCAGCACGTCCACCCCGAGATCCAGGGCGTAGGAAAAGGCGGGAAGCGTGTTCTCCGGCCGGACGGCTCGCGCGCCACGATGGCCATGCACCAGGATCGGCGGCGAGGCGGCCAGCATCATCGGAAGCAAACCCAGGACCAAGGCGCGACGCACTCGATCAGCTTAGCAGACGCCCGGCGACGCTTCGGGCGCGCGCCCCTCACCGCCCGAACAGTTTTCGTTTCCGCCGGACGTCGTCCTCGGAGAAAGGCGGGCCGGCTTCCAGGCTGTCGAAGCGGACTTCGGCGCCCTGCCCGGACTCGCCGGGCAGCCGCAGAACCATCGTGCGGGGGATCATCGTCGATCCGCTCTTCTGGTAATCGGCGTAGGTAGCGGTTAACCCCACGTTGACTCCCGCCGCCGACGTCATCTCGATCTGTCTCGGCAGGTCATCCGCTTGCAGCACGACCTTCCAGCGTTCGACGCTGCTCTCCGCCAGGAAGCCGGGTTCCTGGCCGGATTTCGGCGTCAGGGTACGGGCCTCCAGGGTAGAGGCGGCCTCCTGCATGCGTTTGACGACTGCGCCAAGTTGATAATCCCGGAGCAGCGCCAGGGTGTGTTCGATCTCGTCGGCGTCCGGCATTCCCTTGGTGAAGGCGAACTGGCTCTTGACCAGGGTCGCTTCGAAGTTGCGCGTCGCCGTCGTAAGACGCAGTGCCGCCAGGTCCGGCAGCACGAGCCGGAGCTGAAACGCCCAGCGGGTCGATTGCCCCTGCCGGTTCACCAGAGTCAGCGTCCCGGCGCCTTGGAGGCTTCGCCAGTAGCCTAAGCCCGTTTCTCCGCCCAGCGCCGCCACCACGCGCGCGAAAAGCTTCTGGCCCCACATCCGCATGGTGTCCTGCATGGGCGCCAGTTCGGCGGTGAGCGGCGTGATCTTACCGTCTTCGATGTTCGCTTTCAGCTCCGCGACATGGAAGCCTTCTTTTTGTACGTTGACGCTGGTCTGGCCGGCGGGGATGTCTTTCACCGTCAGTTGTCCCCGTTGGGTCTGCCCGGCGGGCTTGCCGTTGACCAGGACGCTGCATTCGGGTGGTTCACAGGCCAATTGGAGAGTGCCGAGCTTCGGTTTGGGCGGTTCCGGAGGCGAAACCACCGGAGGCGGCGACGGCTCGGCGGGAGGCAACGGTTTCGCCAGGCTCACGACCAGATCCAGCAGACCCTGAGTCGGCCGGGCGGCCTTCAGCTTTTCCAGGTCCTCCGGAGGGAGCGCGAAATTTACGCCTCGATTCTGGAGCGCCTGACGCAGCCGGCTATCTGGCAGGACGCCCTGCCGGACTCGCCGCACGGCTTCGAGCACCTGTTCGAAGGTGAATGGCGGCCCGCTCAGAAAACTGGCGGACCGGCTCGCCCCGGCCTGCGGCAACGTCACGGCCGGAACGCCCACGATCAACCCGGTCACGATCACCAGACGCAACCAACGTGCCTTCATCGCGAAAGCGCCCTCTCCGCCTCGATCGCCGCCTGCAACCGCGATTTCCACGACATGGCTTGCGCATTGCCCGGACTTGAAGCCAGGATCTGATCCACGCGCTGGAGCGCAGCCTGGTATTCGCCCCGGCCCCACAAGGACCGGATCTCAGAGAAATCGGGCTCGGCGCTCGCGGGCCGCGCGGGCGACGCCGGTGGTTCCGCCTCGATCCGGCGCGCCAGCGCCTCGATCTGCGCCGCTTCCCGGGCCGCCCCCGGGGCGCCTGCCCCGCGCACGGCCGCCTTGCGCGCCGCCTCCAGCAGGCGGGGCCGGTCCGCGTCCCATGCGGCGCTGCGGGAAGCTTCCGCCGCCCAAAAAAGGTACTCGCGGGCGAGCTCGAGAGAAAGCCCGCCCAGACCCGGCGCGGAGCCAAATTGCTGTTCCCAGGCCTCGAGTTTCTTCCAATAGGCCCGGGCAGCGCTGGCTGCCGCCCCCGGCGCCGGCCTGGCAAACAGCAACAACAACCGGAGTGCTTCCTCCGCCCGGTTGCCGGACCAGTTGCCTAGTTCCGCCGTCCTGGCGAATCCCGGTTCCGAGACCACGTGATTTTTCACCAGTTGCGCCGGAATCCATTCTTGTCCGGGCTGTTCCGGAACCGCCAGCAGCTGCACCCGGTCTCCCTTGATCAAACCCGCCGCGGGCGGGGCCCCAGAGTCGGCGCGGGAATACAGCACCATGGTTTCCGCCAGCACTTCCGCCGTACCCACGGCCGGCCGGGCGGCGCTCTCCTTTTTGCACGATGCCGCCCACCAGCCGGTTCCCGCGACGGCGAGCAGGATGGCGACCAGGTTCAGGCGAGGCGGCAGCATCGGACTACTCTCGGGACGGCTATCCATCGGCAGAAATGTCCTGTTTCTACACAGTAACCCAGGCCGGGAGGGGAAAACAGCGCACCCGATCCGCTTCGCGGAAGGAAGATGCGCGCCCGGCGATAGAATAAGAGTAATCAGGCGCGCATGAAAGTCGACATTGACGGCGTAACGCTCCACCTCACGCACCCGGACGAACTGCCGGTCCGGTGGGTAGGCCAGGAGGATCTGATCCGGCAGTTGCTGGCGGCATGGATGGTGCTGAATGAGCAGGACCTGCCGATGAACCCGCGGTTGCTCGGCAAGCCCGGCGTCGGCAAGACCACGCTCGCCTACGCGGCCGCCAAGCGCCTGGGGCGCGAGGTCTACATTCTCCAGGCTACCCTCGACACACGTCCGGAAGACCTCCTGATTACCCCCGTGATTGAGGGCGAAGGTAAACTGCGCTACGTCGCCTCGCCGCTGGTCACCGCCATGCTGCGGGGGGGCGTCGCCATCCTCGACGAGGGCAACCGCATGAGCGAGAAAAGCTGGGCCAGCCTCGCCCCGCTGCTCGACAACCGCCGCTACGTGGAGTCGATCGTCGCGGGCATCAAGATCAAGGCGCATCCCAATTTCCGGCTCGTCTCCACCATGAATGACGACGCCTCGACCTTCGAGTTGCCCGAGTATATTCACTCGCGCCTTCAGCCGCAGATCTGGATCGACTTCCCCGAGCGCGAGGAAGAGTACCTGATCCTCAAGGAGAACCTCCCGTTCGCGGACGAGCAGGTTCTCAACTACGTCAGTGATTTCCTTCAGCGCGCCCACCTGGCCGACGAGCGCTACACCGTGCGGGATGGCATCAACGCGGGCCGCTTCGCCTTGAAACTCCAGCACACGGGCCAGCGTCCGGGGCCAGTGGGCGAGGCCCTGGAAACGGCCATTCTGAAAACGCTCGGACAAGAGGCGCTGCGTTACACGCGCGGGCTGCTATGAACTCCGCGGGATCGGGTGAAGCGGGCAGTCTGGTCCGGGGAGCGTTTCGCTACTTCCCGGTCGTGCCCGGACGCCTGGAGTTCGCCGCTGCGGTTCGCGAAGTCATCCTGCGGGAGCGCCCCGAGACGGTGGCGGTGGAACTGCCTTGCGCTCTGGAAGCCAAATTCCTCGAAGCGATTGACCGGCTCCCCGAGATGTCGGTGATCGTCTATTCCGACGAGGCGGACCGGGAACCGGAGAGCGCCATCTATCTGCCGGTGGAACCCGCCGACCCCTTCGTGGAGGCCGTCCGCTCCGCGCGCGAAATCGGCGCGACCGTCGTCTTCCTCGACCCCGACACCGGCGAACGCCCCCACGCTCCGGGCCTGTTCCCGGACACGTACGCCGTGCGCGTGACTGGCCCGGATAAGTACGTGGAGACGTACCGCCTCTATCCCCCGCCCCGCACCGAATCCCTCGTGAAGGCGGCTGAGGGCGTAGCCTGGAAGCTCCAGGGCGCCGACCCCTGCGCCCGTACCCTGGTCGTCCTCTCCCTGAATCTTCTGGACGCCGTCCTCGACGCCATGGAAGTCCCCAGCGAAGAGCCGCACATGCGGCGGCGCTACGAAGTCAACCTGCTGAATCCCCACCCGGATTGCCTCGCCGAAATCACCACCGAGTATCCGTACCTCCAGGAACGGTATGAACGATTCCGTGCCGCGGGCGGGGATGCCGCGGCCATCGACCGTCCCCGCGTTCAACTGGCGCTCTTCCGGGAAGCCGAAGAGGCGTATACCCTCAACACCGGCGAGACGATCGCCGTGTGGCAACGGCGTCTGCTCGCCCGCTTCACCCGCAACCTGGCGCTCGCCGCCGGCGATCTCTGCGCCTCGCTCTTTGACTTGGCCCTAGCCGCGCGCTCTATTGTGGATGACAACTACGGCTGGGAGGTTTGGGACTTGGGTAATCGCTATGCGGTCCAGCAAACCGAATGCGACTATCCCACCGTGCGGATCTCGGGAGATCAGGTCTGGCTCCACACCCGCCGCATGCAGTTACGCCGGCGGCTTCCCAGCATGAAACGCCGCCTGCGGCCGCCGGGACTGAAGCCCCGCAAGAAGGAGAAATACGCCGGCGAGTGGGCGCGACAGTTGAACGGCGACAGCATCTGCTCCTACCCGCCGGAAGATTTAGTCATTGAAAACTACGGCAGATACCTTAAAAAGAAAGGAAAAAGCATCCTCAGCGAGGAGCGGGCCAGGGTCGAACGCTTTACTACCTCGCTGCTCGATGGGATCGATCTGCGGGAGACCATCCGGAATTGGCATCAACGGACCATCTATGTCCGCAGCTTCGGAAAGGTCTCGGGCGAGGTTGGCTCGGTCATTGTCATCTTCGACGAAGACCGCGAAGATCGTTATCCTTACTGCACCACGTGGCTGGGAGAGCACGCGAATGAGTCGGATATGGCTTATTATGCGACCAATCCCTTCGACCATCTGGTGGGTCCGGGGATCGGGCGCGCCGAATACGGCGGCTTTCTGATGAGCCTGCCGGCCCGCCGGATGTATGACGTGTGGAGCGATCCTGATTACGATTTTGCGGAAACCAAGCCCGAAAGGCTTCTGCTGGCGGGTCTGGAGTATTCGCTGGAGCGCCTGGTGGTGTACGTGGCCGCCAAGCCGCCGCGCAGCGTGTTTCGCTCGATCGCGGCGCGCATGGGGCGGACCATCGTGTACATTCCGATCGGGCAGGTCTCTCCGGTGACGCTCAAGAAGATTCGGGTGGTTCACGTCTTGGATGGGTATGACAAGCGCGCGATTGCGCAGGACTACGTGTGGTAAGTGATTGCCCCGGGGTACTCTTAGGACTCCCCCCGGCGCGGACAGATGCCGGGCGGGCGGCAATAGTCGTAAGAGAATGTTCAGTACCTTCGATTCAAGTACTTTTTTGTCGACTAAGCGTTAATGCTGATTCCAAGTAAATTCGGTTGCGTGATATGTTTAGTCAACAACGTCGCAAGACGATTGAATCGGAGAAGGAGATAACACGGAACAATGACTCGTTTGCTGAAACTCGTAGTTCGCTATCAGATCTGGAAGGACAAGAAAGGCCAGGACCTGATTGAATACGCGCTGATGGCCGGCTTCGTCGCCGTCGCCGCGGGCGCGCTGATGCCCAACATCGCGGCGCAGATCACCACCATCTTCAACCGCGTTGAATCGATCATGACCGCGGCCGCCACCGCGTAGCCGTCATCTGAGGTGTTCAGGTTCCGGGGGGGCGCTCAGGGCGTCCCCCCGGGATGAATTTCCAACTTGCATTCATTCCAGTCGGGAGGGAAAGAAACCAGGATGAATCGCCTGCTGAAACTTGCGGTCCGTGTGCAGATCTGGCGCGACAAGAAGGGCCAGGACCTGATTGAATACGCGCTGATGGCCGGCTTTGTCGCCGTCGCCGCCGGCGCGTTGATGCCTAACATCGCCTCGCAGATCTCCACCATCTTCAACCGCGTTGAATCCATCATGACCGCCGCCGCAACGGCCTGAGCGGAAAACCAGTCTCAAACAGCGAACGGGGTCCGGCGCGAGCCGGACCCCGTTCTGCGTTCAGCCTTCGAGCCTCCGCTACTCTTCTTTCACCACCTGCACTTTGATGGCGGCTTGAACCGACCGGTGCAGCCGCACCGTGACCTCGTGCTCGCCCAGCTGCTTAATCGGGTGCTCCAGCTCGATCTTCCGCCGGTCGATATTAAAATTCAGCTTCTCCAGGGCGTCGGCGACGTCCTTTGCCGTCACAGAACCAAACAGCTGATCGTTCTCACCCGCCTTCTGGGCGATAGTCACGGCCACTCCCGAAAGCAGTTTCGCCAGGTCCGCCGCCTCCGTCTCCAGTTTGGCTTCCTTGCGCAGGTACGCCTGCCGTTCCTGCTCGATGATCTTCTTGTTGGCCTCCGTCGCGGGCACCGCCAACCGTTTGGGAATCAGAAAATTCCGGGCGAACCCAGGGGCCACCTTCACGACCTGGCCGCGCGTCCCGAGTTTCTCAACGTCTTCTCTCAGTATCACTTCCATATGGCGCCTCCTGACTTTACAGCGAAGCTGCGAACGGCAGCAGCGCGATATTGCGGGCCTTCTTGATGGCGTCGTTGAGACGCCGCTGGTGGGGCGCGCAGACTCCTGAGATACGCCGCGGCACAATCCGGCCGCGCTCGGCGATGAACGCATTCAGGAGCTTGACATCCTTGTAGTTGATGTCGTCGATCTTTTCGACGCAGAAGCGGCACACCTTCTTCCGGCGGAAGTACTGCTTCTTCTGGGTCACCACCGCTTTGTCGCCGCCCGTCGGGCGCTGGGAAGCGGCTACCGGTTTGCCTTTGTTTTCTGCCATGGGATTCTCCTAAAGAGTGGCTTCCTTGCGGGAGCGCGACTCGCGGCTAGGCCTCCTTCTCCTCGGGCGCGCCAGGCATGGCGGGCGCCGGTCCGGGAGCGGGTGCGGCCGGCATGGCCGGCGCCACCGGTTGCGGCCGCCGGGCCGCGCGCTTCTCGCGCTGCTTCCTCCGTTTTTCGATCCGCTTCAAGTTCTCGTCGATCCGGACGGTCAAATACTTGATCACCGCGTCGGTCACCCGCAAACGGCGCTCCAGTTCCTTGACCGCCGTGGCCGGCGCCGTAAACTGCATCAACACGTAAAAGCCTTCCCGGTGCTTGTCCACCCGGTAGGCGAGGCGCCGCTTGCCCCACTTTTCCACCTTGTCCACCTGACCGCCCCCCTGGCTGATGGAGCCGGTCAACTGCTCGACAATCTGATCGACTTCCTCTTCCTGAGCTTCCGGCTGAATGATAAACAGTTCCTCGTAAATCCTCATGCTTCCTCGGTTTTTCCGGGGGCGCGACGATTGAATGTCGTCATGGCCTTTTCGACGCCCTCGGTAATCATGGACTCCACGGCGTCCGCCGCGCGGCGAACCGCTTCGTCCCACTCCGCCTGGAGCGCCTTGCGCACTGGCGTCAGCACGTAGTCCGCTCCATTGTTTACCGGGTGGCCGGGATGAATCCCAATGCGCACCCGAGTGAACTCCTCGGTGCCCAAGTGCCGGATCACCGACTCCGCTCCGTGGTGCCCCCCGGCCGAGCCCTTCGGCAAAATCCGAACCTGCCCCCAAGGCAGGTTTAGTTCATCCCAGATGACAATCAACCCCGCCAGGTCGATGCCGTGTTTGGCGACCAGCGCCGCCACGGCCGCGCCGCTGAGATTCATATACGTCTGCGGCTTGGCCAGGATCACCGGGCGGCGGTTGACCTCTCCCACCCCGGCCAGCGCCTTGCTGTCCGGCCGTGTGACGCGAATGCCATGCCGCTCGGCGAGCAGGTCCACCACCAGGAAGCCCGCGTTGTGCGGCGTGCGCGCGTACTCCTCGCCGGGATTGCCGAGACCGACCACCAGATGCATACCCGCGCCGCGGCTTTACTTCTTCTCGCCTTCTTCCTTCTTGCCCTTCTTGATCACCTCGGGCTCGGCGGTCTCCGCTTCCGCTCCGCCCGTGGCCTGCGCGCCCCGCTGCGCCACCACGTGGAACATCACCACGTCGGGCGGACTCAGAAGTTTCATCGAGCCCGTCAGCGGCAGGTCCGACGCGCGCACTGCCTGCCCGATCAGCAACGGCGTGACGTCGATATCGAACTTTTCGGGAATGTCGTCCGGCAGGCACTCAATCTCCACCTGCCGCTCGACCACTTCGAACAGCCCGCCTTGCGTCTTGACTCCCCGCGGGTCGCCGTGGAAGGTCACCGGAATCGGCACCCGGATGCGCTTGGTCAAATCGATTCGCTTCAGATCCACGTGCAGCAGGTTTCCCTTGATCGGGTCGCGCTGCATGTCGACCAGCATGACCGGCGTGGTCTCCCCATTGCTGATCGCCACGTCGAAGATCGTGTTTTGGCCGGAGGAGCTTTTGAGAATGGCTCGGATGTCCTTCGGGCTGACCGCGACCGGCACCGCTTCCCGGTAAGCCCCGTAGACTACCGCCGGAATCTGGTTTGCCCGGCGGAGTCGCCGGGCCTCATTCTTGCCGCGAGAATCGCGCACGCTCGCGGCCACCGTTATCTTGCTTCGCAAGGGATCTCTCCTTCAGGCGGCGCGCTCCCGGAGGAACCACGCCGCGTATCACCCGCAGGGCAAGTCCGGGCACCCTTTCGTGTCACCGTGGGTTGCCCGCGGGGCTGAGTATTGATGTCCTGCCCCTGCCGCCGTCGCCGGCGGCCAGGGCGCCTGCCGCCAGTCAATGAAACAGAATGCTGATCGAGGTTTCCTCGTGGATCGACTGGATCGCCGTAGCTAGCAGCGGACCCACGGAAAGCTGCCGGATCTTGGCGCACTTCTGCGCCGCCTCCGACAGCGGAATCGAATTGCACAGCACCACTTCCTTCAACCTCGACTTCGCGATCCGCTCCACCGCCGGACCCGAAAGCACCGCATGCGTCGCGCAGGCCATCACGCTCGTCGCGCCCTTGTCCAGCAGCGCGTCCGTCGCCTTGACCAGCGTTCCCGCCGTGTCGATCAAATCGTCCACGATCAGGCAGTTGCGATCCTTCACCCGGCCAATAATGTGCATCACCTCGGCGACGTTCGCTTCCTCCCGCCGCTTGTCGATGATGGCCAGCGGCGCATGCAGCCGCTTGGCGAACGCCCGTGCCCGTTCCACGCCGCCCGCATCCGGCGAAACCACCGTCAGATGCTCGGGCCGGCGCGGCTTGAAGTAATCGATCATCACCGGCGCCGCGAACAGGTTGTCCACCGGCACTTCAAAGAAACCCTGAATCTGGGCCGCGTGCAGATCCAGCGCCAGCACGCGATCCGCCCCCGCAAGTTCGATCATGCTGGCCACGAGCTTGGCGGAGATGGGAACGCGCGGCTTGTCCTTCCGGTCCTGCCGGGCGTAACCATAATAGGGTAACACGGCGGTGATCCGCTCCGCCGACGCGCGTTTCAGCGCGTCCATCATCAGCAGCAGCTCCATCAGGTTGCGGTCCACGGGCGTGCAGGTGGGCTGCACCACAAAGACGTCGGCGCCCCGCACGTTCTCCTGCACCTGGAGATAGATCTCCCCGTCCGAGAACTGCTTGACCGCAGCGTGCCCGGCTTCCATGCCGAGTTCCCGGCAGATCTCCTCGGTCAGGTGGGGATTGGCGTTTCCAGAAAAGATCTTCAGTTTGCCGCGGTTCATGGCGGTTACCGGCTTTGGGGCGGCCATTCGGGATCCAGAGGAAGGTGCGCCAGCCAGCGGCGCCACAGGCGTTGATACTGTTTCCGGGAGACCAAGGACACCGGCTGCGCCGGCGCGCCCAGCGAGTCGGCCGCCGCCTCCGCCGCCGCCCGCGACGCGTACAACCCAAACACCGCAGACCCGCTCCCCGACATCATGGCATGCATCGCGCCGGACTTCCGCAGCCGGCGCTTCCAAACGCGCAACCCGGGATGCTGCGCGAAGACTGGTGCTTCAAAGTCATTTTGGCCAAAGGGAATCCCCGAACTCCAGGCGAGCTGTTGGAACCTTTCTATCGTATTTTGCGGCCCGTTTGTTGTCAATTCGTCATACGGGGGACGCCGGAGCGCCCGGTAGGCCGCGGGAGTCGCCACGTGCACCCCCGGCGTGACCAGGACTGCGGCGGGAAGCGGGCGATCCGGCAGCGGATACAACTCGGTCCCCCGTCCGACGGCGGCCGCCATGCCACCCTGAAGGAAAAACGGCACATCGCTGCCCAGCTCGCGCGCGATCGCCAAACGCGCCTCCAGCGGCAAGGGCTGGTGCGCGAAAGCCGGCAGCGCCAGCAGGACGGCCGCCGCGTCCGACGACCCGCCGCCTAACCCCGCTCCCATCGGAATCCGCTTGCGCAGTCGGATCTCCACTTGCGCGCGAAGCTTCATCGCTTCCAGACAGGCCTCCGCGGCGCGTGCCGCCAGATTGTCCGCGATCTCGACGTCGGCGCGAACCCGCACCGCCGTGCGCCGCGCCGGATGAAGTTCCAGTTCCAGCACGTCGGCCAGCGAAACGGTCTGGAAGATCGTCCGGATCTCGTGGTAGCCGTCCGGGCGGCGGAAGAGCACTCGCAGGTCGAGATTCAGCTTGGCCAGCGCCCGGATCCGCACGCGCCGCGGGTTCATCGGTCGTAGGCGAGCAGCGCGAAGACGTCGTACCCCTGCAGCTTTTCGCGGCCAGGCAGAAACGTCAGTTCCACCACAAAAGCGAGTCCCGCCACCACGCCGCCGGCCTGCTCCACCAGTTTCGCCGTGGCGAGCGCGGTCCCGCCCGTCGCCAGCAGGTCGTCCACGATCAGCACCCGCTCGCCCGGCTGGATGGCGCCGGTGTGCATTTCCAGCGTGTCCGTCGAGTATTCCGTGTCATAGGCATAGCGGATGACCTCGCCTGGCAGTTTCCCGGGTTTCCGGACGGGAACGAAGCCGGCTCCCAGCGCGTACGCCAGCGCGGGCGCGAAGATAAACCCGCGGGCCTCCATCCCGACTACCTGATCGGCGGCCGTCCCCGCGTACCGCGCCCTGAGCGCGTCAATCACGCTGCGGAAGCCCGCCGGGTCTTTCAGCAGAGTGGTGATGTCGTAGAACAGGATTCCTGGCTTCGGGAAGTCCGGAATCTCACGGATAAGGGTCTTGAGTTCTTGCATGAAGAGATGCGAACCGCTATTGTGCCACGGCGCGGCAGGAAACAGAATGGAGCGGGGCGCTCACGGCGCCGAATCCATCCCCGGCACGAACGTCACCAGCAACTCCGTGGTCCGCTGCGGAAGCAGCGTGATGGTTTCGGCGCCGGCCGGCAGATGAAACACCTCGCCCGCCCGGTACGAATGGTTTCCCAGGCGTCCTTCCCCTTCGAGGAAGATCACCAGCCGAAACCTCCGCGAGGCCGGCAGCGTAACCGGCATCTCCGCCTGCCATCGCTCCGTCTCAAACCATTCACAAGACGCGAGCACTTCCCGGCCCGGCCCTGCCGGGCGAGGCAGGGCGCCGCCGGTGTGCGGGCCGAGCGTGGCGCAGCGGAGAGCCTCTTCCAGGTGCAACTCTCGGGGGCGGCCATAATCGTACACGCGATAGGTGATATCGGAGTTCTGCTGGATTTCGCACAGCGCGATTCCTGCGCCGATGGCGTGGACGGTTCCCGCCGGCACAAAGTAAGTTTCGCCCGCCGCCGCGGGGACCCAGTTGAGCAGTTCCTCAATCGCGCCCGAGCGGGCCGCTTCCCGGAACCGCTCGGCGGTCACCGCCTCGCGCAGGCCCAACGCCAAACGCGCCTCGGGGTCAGCGCGCAGGATGCGCCACATCTCCGTTTTGCCCACGCCGCACGGGCCTGCCGGATGCACCTGCACGGACAGGTTCTCCGTCGTGTAGAGAAACTTGACGAGAATCGGCAACGCCGGTTCCGCCTCAAACCAGACCTCGCCGATCTTGCGATCCGCGTTGGGGAACCAGGGCTCCAGCCGCGGGCTCCCCCAGATCTTCTCGCGAAACGACGGCGTCAGCCGGCAAACCTCCATGGCGTTACCCGGCGATCAACTGGTGCAAACGATCCAGGCCGCGTGCCAGTTCCTTGAGCGAAGTGGCGTAGGAAATCCGCACGTGCGCGTGCGTGCCGAACGCTTCGCCGGGGACTACCGCCACACGCGCCTCGTTGAGCGCCTTCTCGGCGAATTGCAGCGTGTTCTGGACGCCGTTCCTGCCCAGCGCGCACCCGATGTTGGGATACGCGTAGAATGCCCCGCGCGGCTCCGCGCAGGTGACGCCTGGAATCTGCCGCAACCGCGCCACCACGAAGTCGCGCCGCTTCCGATACTCGGCCAGCATCGCCCGCACCGAGTCCTGCGGGCCCAGCATGGCTTCCACCGCCGCTTTCTGCGCGATGGAAGTCGGGTTCGAGGTGGAGTGGCTTTGCAGCTTGTTCATCGCGGTGATCAGCGCCGGCGGCGCCAGCGCGAAGCCAATCCGCCAGCCGGTCATGGCATAGGTCTTCGACAGCGAACCGGCCACCAGCACCGTCTTCTTGGCGTCTGGCAGCGACGCGATGGAAAACGGTGCGCTGTCGTACAGGAAGTGGCAGTAGCACTCATCGGTCAGCAGATACACGCCCCGCGCATGGCACAGTTCAAACAGTTTGATGAACTCGGCCTGATCCAGGACCGCGCCGGACGGGTTGGATGGCGAGTTCATGATCACCATCCTAGTCTTGGGCGTGAAGTGTTTTTCGATCAGCGCGGCGCTGAGCTGAAAGCCTGCCGCCTCGTCCGTCTCGACGAAGACGCATTTGCCGCCCGCGTAGTTGACGACGTCCTTGTATGTCACCCAGTACGGCACCGGGATGATCACCTCGTCGCCGGGGTTGACCACCGCCTGGGTCAGATTGAAGATCACGTGCTTGCCGCCCACCGACACAATGCACTCGGACGGTTCGTAGGCAGTGCCAAAGTCTTCCCGGTGCCGCTGGCAGATAGCCTGTTTCAGCTCCATGGTTCCACCTGCCGCGGTGTATTTGGTGAAGTTCTGGTCCAAGGCGCGGATGGCGGCCTGCTTGATGTTCTCCGGGGTGGGAAAGTCCGGCTCGCCCGCCCCGAAGTCAACCACGTCCACCCCTTGCGACCGAAGCCGTTCCGCATCGGCCGCCACCTTCATGGTCGACGAGACGCTAATCGAGAGGATTCGTTCTGCTACTGACATAAGATTGAATGATCTGGACCGGGTTTACGCCCCTGACCAGCCGCGCACCCGGTTGCGCAGCCGAGCCTCGACAGACGGCGGGACCAGCCCGGAAATGCTGCCTCCCAGGCTGAACACCTCTTTCACCAGCTTCGAGCTGATGAAGGAATAAGCCTCTCCCGCCATCAGGAACACCGTCTCCACCTGCGGGCTCAGGCGTCGGTTCATCAGGGCCATCTGGAGTTCGTACTCGTAGTCGGAGATGGCGCGGATGCCGCGCAGGATCACGCTGGCCCGCTTTTGCGCCGCGTAATCCACCAGCAGCCCATGGAAGGAATCGACCTCGACGTTCGGGAAACCCTGCACCGCCTCCCGCAGCATGTCCGCCCGCTCCTCGACGCTGAACAAGGGCGTCTTGGCGTCATTGCGCAGGACTGACACAATCAGACGGTCGAACAGCCGGGCGCCCCGCTCCACCAGATCGAGATGCCCATAGGTGATGGGGTCAAAGGTGCCGGGGTAGATCGCAACAGCACCGCCGGGCTGCGTGGCCAATTCCGTAAAATCCTCTAATTGAAAATGAAACTTTATTGTATCCGAACCCGCCGGGCCGTGGGCCGCGCTAAAAGGCGATCGAAAAACCGATCGACCCTTCGTAGGTGTGCAGCAGTCCGCTCTCGTCCGACTTTACCCCAAACCCGGTCGGCGTCGGAAAGCTCAGCACATAGGGCTTCCCGGAAATGTAGTCGCGGAAATCGAGGCGGACCAGCGCATTCTTCATCAGCAGGAACTTGATCCCGCCACCCCAGTTCACGCCATACTTGCGCGTGCCGCCTATCGGGAAGTCGTTCAGCTTTGGCCGGGTGAACTCTTGGAGCTGAGCGCCGCCGGTGATGAACGGCCGCCACCGTTCGCCGGCGGGCATGAAGTACGCCAGGAAGTTGTAGAACAGATGGTGAGCCTGCACGGAACTCTCCCTCGCGACCCGGGCGCCATTCTCCACCACCTTGGTTTGGAATCGCGCCGCGTTGCGCAGGTAGCCCAGTTCGTGCCCATAGTAGCCGCGGGTGTTCAAGGTCGCGCGTCCGCCCACCATGTTCTTGCCGCGCAACCGGGAATCGTCGCTCTTGGGATCGTTGATCGAGAGCGAGCCGAGCAACGCGGAACTGATGCGGGAAGCTCCCCCGGCCACGCCGAACTCCCAAGTCTGCGCCCCGAGCGGCAAACCGGCGCCGCCCAGCAGCAGTCCGGTCAGACATCCGATCATTCCTCTTGGCATGAAAGTCATGAGTGTTTTCTGGAAACCTTTCCGCGCCCTCCGCCGGGAACCCAACCCGCGGTCCCGCGCTTTTCACGCTCAAAACCTCTAGCTTACCGTTGATTGAGGGGCCGTCGCCTTGACCTAGCGCGGTCCGTTGGGGCAAATCAACCGCCCCACCGCATCCGGTCATCTCCCGGGCTTGGCCCCGAGGGCAGTTTTAGGGTAACGTCATACAGAAGCCTTGGGCGCCCTCCCGGCCCCTGGGGCCTGCTGGAACCTGAATTGCTACCACAGCCGGGGCAGCCATGAATTTTGACGAATCGCCACTCCTGGTCATCTGGGAAGTTACGCAGGCTTGCGATCTGGCTTGCGTCCACTGTCGCGCCAGCGCGATGCCGAGTCGCCACCCGCTAGAACTGACCACCGATGAGGGCTTCGAACTCCTGCGCGAGATCAAGTCGTTTGGGAACCCGTTGATGGTGTTCACCGGCGGCGACCCGTTGAAACGGGCGGACCTGTACGACCTTATCCGGGAGAGCGTGCGCCTGGGACTGCGAACCAACGTCACACCGAGCGCCACGCCGCTGTTGACCGAGGAGGTGGTCGACCGGTTCAAGGAACTGGGCGTCGCGCGTCTCGCCCTGAGCATCGACGGGCCGGATGCCGCCACGCACGACGCCTTCCGCGGCGTGCCGGGTACGTTCGCCAGCTTTCTGCGGGCCGCCTATCGCGCCAAGCAGATCGGCCTGGAAACCCAGATCCAGACCACGGTGACGCGGCGGAACCGGGAGTTGCTGCCCCGGATGCGCGACCTGGTGGCCGAAATCGGCGGAAGGATGTGGAGCCTTTTCTTCCTGACCATTATGGGCCGGGCCGAGGCAAGCGATGACCTGAGCGCCGAAGAGTACGAGGAGGTCTTCGAGTTCCTCTACCAGACCTCCAAGACCGCGCCGTTCGAAGTGAAGACCACCGAAGCGATGCACTACCGGCGGTACATCGCGCAGCGCCAGCGCGAAGAGCACGGCCCTCAGGCGGAAACCGAGAGCGCCCGGCGCATGGTTTTCCGGACCGCCGGGGTGAGCGATGGACGCGGCTTCGTGTTCGTCTCGCACACCGGCGAGATTTACCCCAGCGGCTTCCTGCCCATTTCCGCGGGCAACGTACGCCAGGATTCCCTGGTGGATGTGTACCGCAGTTCCACGTTGTTCCGCGAATTGCGCGACCCCTCGCTGCGCGAGGGCAAGTGCGGCCTGTGCGAATACGTCAAGATTTGCGGGGGCTCGCGGTCGCGCGCCTACTCGCTCACCGGCGATTACCTGGCGGAGGATCCGCGCTGCGTTTACATGCCGGGGTTGAACGGCCATGTCTGCCGCGCCAAGGAAACCGGCGACGCAATCGCCGCGGCTTGCGGGGGCCTGCTAACCCCGGTGTGAACGGAGCGCTGTTGGCCGGAAGGCCATTTTGAGGGAAGGGAGCGTTCCGCAGAGAGACCGGCTTTCAGATTTTGCGGGCCAGCATCCTAATACGAGCGGGGCGCTCCCCATCCCGTGCGGAGCGCCCCCGGTGTGTTCTTGCTCGCGAGGCTGATTTAAGCGACGCGCCGCCGGCGCAGCAGCCATCCCATCAGGCAGCCGCCCACCAGCAGGCTCACCGTCGCCGGCTCGGGGATCTCGGTCCCTGGAGCGCCAAGTCCGAACGCAATGGCGTCCAGCCGGTCGATTGACTGGCCAATCGTCGTAATCGCGCCGGTCTGCGGATCGATCGTCACGAGATAGGCGGGTATGTGGCCGCCAAATTCCCCAACCGTAGCATATAACGTTCCTGTGGGCGAAAACGCCATCGCGGCCACCGGCCTTCCGAGCCCTATGGGACCGGCACCTAACGTCGCCACCGGTGTGACCGTGCCGTTGGTTGTATCGACGGTGTACAGAGTCCCGCCGGTCCCCTCTCCTGCAAAATACACCACCCCCGCACCATTCGACGCCAGCCCGGAACCATAGGTCGATAATCCCGACTCTCCGACAGAGGTCGCCTGCCCGGTCGCGAGATTGATGGAGTACAGATCGTCGTCGTTGGACTCCAGCCAGCCATACAGCGTGCCGTCCGGCGTGAAGGTCAGGTCAGCCATGGTCTGAAAGGACTGCCCAAAGGAACCTACCAGCGTCACCAACCCCGTCAGCGGGTCGACGATCACGAGGCTTTGGGGGTTGGTCGGCGACGTGTTGTTCGATGACCCATACAGGATTCCTGTGATGGGATGAAAGGCCAGTCCGGTTAACCGGTAGTTCTGCCCCAACGCATCGTTCAGCGGCCCGATGACGGTCGCCGCTCCGGTGAGAGGGTCAATCGTGACAAGGGTTCCCGTGCCGTCACCGGTTCCGGTGGCGCCATACAGGGGAGCGGCGTCCGCTTGGTGGATGAACAATCCGCCGAGCAGGGCGAAATGGAGAACAGAAAGCGCAACGGTCCTCATAGCTTCTAACGAAGTTAGCGTACAGGATAAGGCGCTAGCAATACAAGAAAAATCTTAGAGAAGCGAAGTAAAGCTACGCTAGATCCGCCCGCACGTCCGCTGTCATTTGGGGCGTCAGCAAGGTGATGTTAAACTGATGGTTCATGCGTCTATTCCTGGCGCTCCTGCTTGGTTTCGCGGGGCCCGGCGCCGCGGGGGAACTGGTGGGCCAGCGCGCCCCCGGTTTCGCTCTTCCCGATCTGGCCGGCAAATTCTACGACCCCGCCGACTACCGCGGGCGGCTGCTGCTGGTGGATTTCATGCAGGTCACCTGCCCGCACTGCGCCACCTTCGCCAAGATTCTCGAGAAAGCCAAGGCGAAGTACGGCGACCGGATCGCCGTGCTCTCCGTAGTGAATCCGCCAAGCGACAAGGCGGGTGTCAGCAAGTTCCGTCAAGACCACAAGATCACTAGCCCGATCCTGTTCGATTGCGGCCAGGTGGCCTATTCCTACATCCGGCCGAAATCCACGTCCATCTCGATCCCCCACGTTTTCTTCATCGACGCCGAGGGCGTCGTGCGGAACGACATTGTCTATAGTCCGCAGACCCAGCACATTTTCGAAGGCAACGGCTTGTTCGCCGAAATTGACCAGTTGCTGAAGGCGGCGCCTCCCGCCAAACGCTGAACCCGCGTGCCCGGCGTCTACCTTTCGTATCCGTTCTGCGCGCAGAAATGCACGTACTGCAACTTTGCTTCCGGCGTCTTTCCGCGGGAGCTCGAGCGCGACTACCAGGCGGCGCTGCTGGAGGAGGTGGCGCGGCAGGACTGGCCCTGGACACCCGAGACTGTTTACTGGGGTGGCGGGACTCCGGGCGCGGCGCCCCGGTCCGTGCTGGCCGCCGCCATGGCCCGTATCCCCGGCCGGGAGTGGCGGGAGGCGACCATCGAGGCCGCGCCGGGCGGCATCACGGACGAGCGGATTCACGCTTGGCGCGCGGCCGGGATCAATCGCGTCAGCTTGGGCGTACAGTCTTTCGTCCAGCCGGAAATCGCCCGCACGGGCAGGAAGCACACGGCCGGGACGGTGGCCCGCGAAACCGCGCTCCTGCGGGAGCATGGTCTCGACAACCTCAACATCGACTTGATCGCCGGCCTTGCCGGGCAAACCTGGACAAGCTGGCGGGAATCGCTCGACTGGATCGAGCGCCTCGCGCCCCCGCACGTCTCGGTGTACATGCTGGAGGTGGACGAGGACAGCCGCCTGGGTGGGGAGTTGCTGCGAGGCGGCATCCGCTATGGCGCGAAAGAGGTCCCGCAGGGGGACTGCATCGCCGAATTCTATGAGTACGCCGTCGAGCGGCTGGCGGGCTGCGGACTGCGCCGGTACGAGATTTCCAATTTTGCTCGTCCGGGCTGGGAGTCCTGGCACAATCTGAAGTACTGGCGGTTGGAACCCTATCTTGGATTCGGGGCCGATGCGCACTCTTTCGCCGGAGGGATGCGGTGGCAGAACGTCGAACGGGCCGCTGAGTATGTTGCGCGCTGGCGCGCCGGGCAATGCGCGCGCAGCGCGGAAACCCCTGCCCGGCCGGAGGAGGAGAAGTTCTTCGTCGGCCTGCGGCTCATGGACGGGGTGCGACTGGAGTCCGGCGACTGGGCCCGGTTCGGCGCACCTCTCCGCCGGTTCCTCGACGCGGGCCTACTCGAGCAGCGGGGAGAGACCGTCCGTCTCACCTCCCAGGGCGTGCTGCTTTCGAACGAAGTGTTTGAGGAGTTTGTGTCCGCTTGAAGCCCATTGACCTGCGCAGCGACACGGTGACCCGCCCCACGCCCGCGATGCGGCGGGCGATGGCGGAAGCCGAGGTCGGCGACGACGTCTACGGCGAAGACCCTACCGTAAATCGCCTGGAACGGCGGGCGGCGGAGATCTTCGGCAAGGAGGCGGCCCTGTTTGTGCCCTCGGGAACCATGGCCAACACCATCGCCGTGAAGCTCCATACCACGCACGGGCAGGAAGTGATTTGCGATGCACGGAGCCACATCCTGGACTATGAGTTGAGCATGACTGCCTGGTTCTCGGGGTGCCTGGTGCGAGCGATTCCCACGCCGGACGGCATTCTGCGCTGGCCCGCCGTCGAGCGGGAAATCCGCAAGCCGAGCCCTTACTGGGCGCCGACGGCCCTGGTGGCTCTGGAGAATACGCACAACCTGGCCGGCGGCGTCGTCTATCCGCGCGAGGTGTTCCGGGAGGTGTGCGCCGGAGCGCATGCCGAGGGCCTGCGCGTGCACCTGGACGGCGCGCGGATCTTCAACGCCGCCGCGTATCACGGCTGCCCGGTGCGGGAACTGGCCGAGGGCGCCGATACGGTGGCGTTCTCCCTCTCCAAGGGCCTGGGCGCGCCGGTGGGCTCCGTGCTGGTGGGCGGGAGGGAAGACATGGCGCGGGCGCGGCTGTATCGCAAGCGGCTCGGCGGAGGTATGCGGCAGGCGGGCATTCTGGCGGCGGCCGGCTTGATCGCCCTTGAGGAGCACTCGGCCAGACTGCCGGCCGACCATGCCAACGCCCGTCTGTTTGCCGAAACCATCGCCGCGGCGCCAGGCATCCAGGTAGATTTGGCTACGGTACAGACCAATATCGTGCTCTTCGAGCTCACCGGCGGCGAAATCACGGCTCCGGAGCTCGCCGCGCGCCTGACCAGCCGCGGCGTCCTGCTCACCGCTTTCGGTCCCCGGCTTCTCCGGGCGGTCACCCACTACGACGTTACCCGGGAGGAGGCCGCCGCGGCGGCCGCCATCGTCGTCGAACTATGTACTTCCGCCGCCCGCGTTTAGGCGTCCCCATCTATTGACGCAGGCCCCGCGAATTCCTTAGGATGCAAACGTGTGCCGGATCATGCGGGTGCCGCGATGAGTTTTGAAACCGGTCAGCATGTCGCCCACTACGAGATCCTCGAAGTGCTGGGCGATTCCCGCATCGGGTTCGGCTACCGCGTCCGCAACACTCTCGGCGATCGCGTCGAACATCTGCGCGTCCTGTCCAAACAGGAAGACCCGGAAGCGGTGGAGCGCTTTCTGCGGGAAATCAAGGTGCATGCCCGCCTGACTCACCCGCACATCGTCACCTTCTACAACGCGGCCGAGATCGAGGGACAACTGGTGATGACCACCGAACTGGTGGAGGGCGAGACGCTGGAACAGCGCCTGGAAAAGGGCCCCGTGCCCGTGGCGGACGCCCTGCGGTGGACCGGCCAGTTGCTGAGCGCGCTCCAGTTCGCGCACGAGCACGGGGTCATCCACCGGGAAGTCTCGCCCGCCAACATCCTCCTCACCGACCGCGGGACGGTGAAGCTCTCGGGGTTCGGGTTGGCGAAAGGCGTGGGCGATCCGCAGTTGACCCAGGTGGGCACGGTGATGGGATGGATCGAGTACATGGCCCCGGAACAGATCCAGGGCGCTCCCCTCGACGGACGAACCGATGTGTACTCCACCGGCGCCGTGCTGTACGAGATGCTCACCGGGCAGGTGCCGTTCATCTGCGAATCGCAGTTTGAACTGATGCTGGCGCATGTGCAGCGCCAACCCCGGTCTCCGCTCGAGCTGAATCCGGAGCTGCCGGCCGAACTGAGTTCGATTGTGCTGACGGCGCTCGAAAAGGATCCGGAGAAACGCTTCGCCTCGGCGCTGGCCTTTCAATCGGCGCTGGAGAACCTGGCCGAAAACGGCGCGCCCGCCCGGCGCGCGACGCCGGCTACCGCTCCCGCGCCGCCGGTCGACCGGACGGTGGCTTTGCCCCCGCCACCCTCTCCGCCTCCGGCGGCTCCGCCCCCCGTGATTTTCCCCGAGCCGGCGGCGCGCCCCTCCCAAATTCGTGAGGTGCCGGCGCCGCGACCTGTTTCGCCCGGCTGGTCGACACCCCGCCTGCTCCTGCTGGCCCTGGTTACCTTCGTTGTCGTGCTGGTCGTTTTCTACTGGTTTCTCACGCTCACGAAGGGCTGAGGAGGCCGCCATCGAAACGCTCTCTCCATCCTCCGGTCCGTTCCGCTTGGGCGACCAGGTGGGCGAATACCGCGTGATCGGCCTCGCGGGCAGTGGCGCCGCGGGCGAAGTCTACAAAGTGGAGCACACCATTACCCGGCGGGTCGAGGCGATGAAGGTCCTGTTGCGCGAGCGCGCGGGCGACCCGAGCCACGCCGCGCGGTTTCTCCGCGAGATCCAATTGCAGGCCAGCCTGGTTCATCCCCACATCGCCACTGTGCTCAATGCATCCCGGGCTCGCGGACACCTGGTGATGGTGATGGAACTGGTGGAAGGGAGGACGCTCGAGCAGGCGCTCGCGCAAGGCAGGCTGCCATTGCGGACCGGCGCAGGCTACATCCTGCAAGCGCTGGCGGCGCTCGAATACGCCCATGAGCGCGGCGTCACGCACCGGGATCTGAAACCTTCCAACATGCTGCTCACGCCGGACGGGGTGCTGAAGCTGACGGATTTCGGCCTGGCCCGGACCCTGGACGATCCCCGTCTCACGCAAACCGGCGCGGTGGTGGGTTCGCTGCACTACATCTCGCCCGAGCAAGTCCGGTCGGACCCCGACGTGGATTTGCGGACCGACATCTACTCGCTGGGCGCCGTGCTGTACGAAGTGGTCACTGGCGGAAAACCCTTCCCTCTGGATAACTCGTTCGCGCTGATGCGGGCGCACCTGGAAACGGAGCCGGAGCCACCCCATGTCCGCAATCCCGGGGTCCCTCCGGCGGTCAGCCAAGTGGTGCTGCGGGCCATGGCGAAGCGTCGCGAGGACCGGTACGCCAGCGCCCGCGAATTCCGGGAGGCGCTCACCCGGGCGCTTGAGATCCGGACTCCCGCCGCCCCCCCCCGGACGGCTGGAAGGCGGCCTGCGCCCTTGGGCTGGCTGGCGGCCGCCGCCGCCCTGGCTGGTTTCGGGGCAGTGGTGGGGGCGCGCGCGGTGTGGGACGCGATCGAGCGCCCGGTTGAGGTCCTGGCCCTGCGCTTACCCGCGCCGCCTGCTGTGCCACCCACGGCGGAGCAGGACGGACCGCCGCGCGAGGTCACCAGCGTGGTGGTGAGCGCGGCGGCGCCCCGGCGGACGCCACCTCCCGTTCCCGCACCACCGGCGGAATCGTCCGCGCCGCTTGCGGTTCCGGCCCCTGCTCCGCGGCATGCCATGGCGGAGATGCCGCCCCCTGCCGAGCCCAAACCGGTTCCGCCGCCGGCGCAGACGGAACCGGTTTCGCCCATGCATCCCGCAGGACGGCTGCACCCCATCGGCATTCTGCCGCCCGGGTCGCAGCCATTGGCGGTGGCGCTTAGTCCGGACGGGCGCTGGCTGGCTGTCGGCGGAGGGCAAGGCGTCATCGAGCTTTGGCAGGTTCGGCCGCCGCGCCGGGTGCGTCCGCTCGTCGCCCACTCCGCCTCCGTGACCTCGCTCGCCTTTAGTGGGGATTCCGCGTCGCTGATTTCCGGCGGCGCCGACGGCGCGGTCAAGGTGTGGAATCTCAAGGAGGGGATCGAAACCAAGACCTTTGGACAATCGGCCCCGGTACGGTCGGTGGCCATCAGCCCGGACGCCAGGTGGGTGGCTTTCGGCACTTCCGACCGCCGCGTGCGGTTGTGGTCGCTCCGCGAAAAGGGGGTAGTGACCGATCTGCGCGACGTGCGGCGCGAGCCGCTGGCGCTGGCCTTTCATCCCGCCGGCGGCTGGCTCGCCATGGCCGCCGCGGACAAGACGACCCGGCTCTGGCGGTTGGCGCCGGATGCCGCCCCGATTCGCGGACCGGGTCTCGAGCGCGGCGCGCGAAACGTCATCTTCAGTCCAGACGGGCAGTACCTGGCGGTGGTCGGCGACGATCAGGTGCGCATTCTCGACGCCCGGAACGCCAGCCCGCTGCATCTGTCCCATCCGCCGTCCCGGGTGGTGGCGGTGTCTTTTGTGGAAGACAACCGGTGCGTCGCGGTGCTCCAGACCGCCGAAGGCGTTCGGGTATGGGACGTCTGGCGCGGGGAGATGCTCCTGGCCCCGATGCGGCAACGGCGCGTGGCGGCGGCGGCTTTCCGGCCGGATGGCCGCGAAGTGGCGATCATTGGCGAGGGCGCCGCGATTGCGTTGTGGTCCGGTCTCCCGTCGCCGGCCGCGCCGCGGCTGCGGCTGCGCGCCGCGCCCTGAGCCATGGCTCCCTGCCGAACGCGTAAGGTTCCACCTGCCGCCAGAAACGGGCGAACCGCGTCAGGTCGGACGGTTCCGGACCATCCAGGAAAGGAGCCTCCGGGACCACTTCCACACTCCAGCGCGCCCGCAGCCGCTCCACCACGCGCCGGATCCAGGGCTGCACGCTGGCGCTGGTCAGAATACGTTGCGCGCCTCGCTCCGCCGCGAACGAAGAGACGACCTCCTCCGTATTCCCCTGCCGGATCGAAACCGGCAACTCCAGAAGACTTTCGTAAAGGAACATCACGCGCTTGAGGCTGTATCCCGCTTCGCGCAGTTGCTCCGCGTCGAAAACGAACACGGCGCCGGCGTAAGGGCGTTGCCAGATCGCGGCTTTCGGATTCAGCACGTCCTCATGAATCCAGAGCACGCTGGTCATGCCGGGCTCCTCCGCGGGAACAGCTTCTCGCTCAGCGCGGCGTAGCTGCCTTCAAAGTCGCAACGTCCCCGCACGGAACACCGGCGGCAATGAACGCCGCCCGAATATTTCTCCAGGTTCTCGCGGTTGAAAAAGTACGGCTTGTGGCTGAACGTGCTGGCCACCCACTGCCACGACAGGTTGTTGCTGGCTGGATCGCCGTCCACCAGGTGCTGGAGAAACCAGCGCGCCCCGGCCTGCCAACGCACCCTTCGCCAGTGCACGACGTAAGCCGCCACCCACATGCGCGCGTGATTGTGCAGGTAACCCGTTTCGTGCAGTTCCTTCGCGAAGGCGTCCATGCAGGCCAGACCCGTGCGCGCCTGCCGGATTTCGTCGGGCAGTTCGGCGGCGTAGTCCTCCGCGCGCCAGCCGGTTTTGTAGGGCTCGCGGTCCCGCCAGATGCCGTCGCCCCAGCGGGCATAGAGGCGCTGCCAATAGTCGCGCCAGGTGAGCTCGGCGAGGAACTTGGAGGCATGCAACGGGTCGTCGACGCGGGCGAGCGCCAGATCCCGCACCTCGCCGAGGCTGACCACGCCGTGCCGGATGTAGGGAGACAGCCTGGTCACCATCCCGTCCAGATAGTTTCGGGTAAAGGCGTAGCGGGCGGGTTCGATTTGCGCAAGACGCCGTTCCGCGGCGGTGCGGCCGCCCTCGAACGGGCTGACGTGCGAGTCGATGGCGGCTGCTTCCGGAAACTGCTCCTTCAAATATGCGGCCAGATCTTCGCGGCTGGCGAACGAGCGCCGCAATTCCTCGCTCACCCGGGACTCCTTCCGGAACGCCGGCACCGCTCGCTGCAATACCGCACGTTTTTCCAGTCGCGTTCCCATTTCTTCCGCCAGGTGAACGGACGGGCGCAAACCGGGCAAATCTTCGACGGCAGAGCGCGCTTTCGCCCCCTCGGCATACCAATTGAGATGCCTCGCGGGGGTGAAGGGAGGGAAAGATTGACAGCGACGCCCGCTTAGCGCGACCGGGCGCACACGGCGGTGACGTAGCGGCCGTCCGGACTCGGGTACTCCCGCAGGATGTGCAGTCCCGCCCGCTCGGCCAGCAGCCAGCGAAACGCCTCCGGGCTGTAGGTGTAGTTGAAATTCAGGTTGATCCGCTCGCCCCGCTGCACCGGAATCTCGCGCTCCGGCAGGCGAAGGCGAAGGTCGCGCGCGACGTGAAAATGGCGGGTGACCACCTCCAGGCCGGCGTGGCGGTCGTCCTCCCGAAGTTCGAACATTACTTCGCCGTCATCCGGACCGACGCCGATCGCGGTGAGGGGGGCCAGGGCGAACCGGCGGCCCACCGGGTGGTCGCGCGAGGGCAGCGCCGACCCGTCGGCCAGTTCGGCATCCACAATCAGGCGGTCCCCGGAGCGCATGCAACTGGCCAGTTGCATCAGCTCGTCCAAAGGATCGAAGCCGCCCAGCGTGTTGCCGCACAACAAATACAGGCGCGGATGTTCGGGCGTGTCCGAGATCAGCACCAGGTGCACGGGACTCGAAATATCGGCTTTCAGGCCCAGCGCCTCGATCTCACCCTCTTCGGCCGCCGCGCATGCCCGCTCCAGCAGCGGCATGCTGGCGTCCACCGGCAGGTACTCTACCTGCTTCCCCGCCTGTTCCAGCGCTTTCAACAGCAACAGGTCCTTCGCCCCGCTCCCCGCGCCCAGGCTGACCACCGAAATCGCCTGGTTGAATTCCCGCGCGATGGACTCGCTGTCGTGCACCAGCAGGTTCCAGGAGTGCAGGCAGCTTTCAAACGCCAGATCGCGCGAGAGCGCCTGCCAGGCGCGCACCGACATCGGCGACCAATAGAAAAACTTCTCGGGCAGGTCGCGGGCTTCCAGCGCCTCGGCGAATTCTTCCGAGATTTCGGCCTCGGTCAACAGAGACTCGATCCTCATTGATTCTCAGCCTACCCTACTTTCGGCGGGCTGTCCCGGACTGCTCGCCCGCCCGCCCCGCCCCGCCGCCCTCCCCAAGCTTGCCCGCTTCGGCGTCAGTTGGATAAACTCGCAGTAGAAGCTCCTCCTGAAGATCGCGCGCTCATGAAGAGAGTGGACGAAAGGCTGCCGTTGCGGGCCCACGAAGTATTGACGTCCGTCGTGCGCGCCTACATCGAGACGGGCGAACCAGTGGCCTCGCGCACGGTTTCGCGCGCCCGGCTGGACAACCTGAGTCCGGCCACCATCCGGAACGCGATGGCCGATCTGGAGGATTCCGGCTACTTGAGCCAGCCGCATACTTCCGCGGGCCGGGTCCCGACCGAGAAGGCCTTCCGGTATTTCGTCGCCTCCTTGGAGGCGGGCCGCATCCCGCCGGGGGAGGCGGAGCGCATGCGCCGGCAACTGGCGTCTTCCGAGACGCTGGAGGAGCACGTGGAAAAGTCCTCGCACGTGCTGACGGAGATCACCCGGAACGTTGGCATTGCCGCGGCGATTCCCACCTCCGCACAGGTGCTGGACCAGGTGGAATTGGTCAGTCTGTCGGGCGGGCGGGTGTTGATGATTCTGGCGACCCGGGACCGGATGGTGCGCCACCGCGTGGTGACCCTGGATGAACCGGTGTCCCCCGAGGAACTTGCCTCCATCCGCAATTACGTGAACCGCCAGTTCAGCGGGTGGACCCTGTTTCAGGCGCGGACAGAACTGCTGCGGCGGATCGACGTGGAACGCGCGGCTTGCGACGCGCTCCAGCGGAAACTGACCCTCTTGTACAGCAAGGGCTTGCTGGACGCGGGGGAAATCCCCGAGGTATACCTGGACGGCGCGTCGAATCTGATCGGGGAGTCCGGACTGAACCAGCAGAAGCTGCGCGAGTTGATGCGGGCGCTGGAGGAGAAGAAGCGCCTGGTCGAACTGCTGGACCGTTTTCTCGAAGAAATGCCCGGCGAAGTCCGGGTGCAGATTGGGCTGGGGGAGGCCCACCCGGCCATGAATGAACTGGTGCTGATCGGCACGTCCGTCGCCTTGCCCGGTGGATTGATGGCGAAGGTCGCCGTGCTCGGTCCCATGCGCATCCACTATGAGCGCGTGATGGGCGCGGTGCTGCACCTGGGCCGTCTCTTCACGGAAACGTACCATTAACGGCGTCCGGCGCGGAGCGCCCGAAAGCCCGGCAAGACCTCTGTTAAGGTGGAACTGTGAATTCAGAAAATCAGGTGACTCAGGAACCGGAAGCGGCGCCGGCGGAGGCGGCGGCTGTCCCGGGCGATTCCGCTCCGGCGACGGAAGATCTGGCCGCGGCCCTGGCGGCGCTGGCCGCCGAACGGGACCAGTTGGCGGCCGAAAAGGCGGAATTGCAGGATTTGTTGCTGCGCCGGCAGGCGGAATTTGAGAACTTCCGCCGCCGCACCGAGCGCGAACGCATCGAGTTTTCCGAGTATGCGGCGGCGGAGGTGGTCAAATCGCTGCTGCCCATCCTGGATGATTTCGAACGTGCGTTGCAGGCGGGAGAGGCGGCGGCCGAAGGCGTGGACGGCGGTTATCGGCGCGGCGTGGAATTGATCTATCAGCGGCTCCTCGACGCGCTGAAGAAGGCGGGGTTGGAGCCCATGGAGTGCCAGGGGCAGCCCTTCGACCCAAATGTGCATCAGGCGGTGGATCGCGCCGAAACCGCCGAGGCGCCGGATCACACGGTGCTGGCTGTTTACCAGCAAGGGTACAATTTTAAAGGGAAATTATTGCGGGCCGCCATGGTGAAGGTCGCGGTCGCGCCGGCCTAGGCCCCTTCCGCGAGCAAACTGCGTGACGAAGCGAGATTACTACGAGGTCCTTGGTGTCGGCCGGGACGCGGACGAGCAGCAACTCAAGAGCGCCTATCGCAAGATGGCGCTGAAATATCACCCGGACCGCAATCCCAACAGTCCGGAGGCGGAGGAGAAGTTCAAGGAAGCCGCCGAAGCCTATAGCGTCCTGAGCGACCCGCAGAAGCGCGCGGCCTACGACCGGTATGGCCACCAGGGCGTCGCGGCGGGCGGTTCGCCGGGCTTCGACCCCAACGCCTTCACCGATTTCAACGATATCCTCGGCGACCTGTTCGGCTTTGGGGACCTGTTCGGCGGCGGGGGCGGCCGCCGGCGGAGCCGGGCTCAGCGTGGGGAGGACCTGCGCTACGACCTGGAGATCGACTTCGATGACGCCGTGAAGGGCTTGACTGCGGAGATCCAGGTCCCGCGCCTGGAAATGTGCGGGACTTGCTCCGGCAAAGGGGCCGAGCCGGGCGGTCTGGTCACCTGCCCCACCTGCAAGGGCCGCGGCGAGGTGATCTACCAGCAGAGCTTTCTGTCGATCCGCCGTACTTGTGGCCAGTGCAACGGCGCCGGCGAGATCATCCGCCGGCCTTGCCCGCAATGCAAGGGCGATGGCTACAAGCGCGTCGAGCGCAAACTCAAGGTGACCATTCCCGCGGGAGTGGACAACGGCACGCGCCTGCGCCTTTCGCACGAAGGCCAGCCGGGCGTTAACGGCGGTCCGCCGGGCGACCTGTACGTCCTGCTGAAAGTCCGCGAGCACCCCTTCTTCGAGCGCCGCGAGAACGACTTGCACTGCACGATCCCGATTAACTTCGCACAGGCCGCGCTGGGCGCGGAAGTCGAAATTCCCACGCTCGACGGCACGGAGACGTTGAAGATCCCCGAGGGCACGCAGACGGGTGCGCAGTTCCGGTTCCGCGGCAAGGGCGTGCCGCATGTGAACGGCCACGGCCGGGGCGATCTGTACGCCCACGTCGAGGTGCGGGTGCCGACCAAACTGACTAGACAACAGCGCGAACTGCTCGAGAAACTGCGCGACACCCTGCCGGTGGAAAACGAACCCCGGGAAAAGGGCATTTTCGAAAAGGTCAAAGACTACTTCATGTAGGCGTGCGCGCTCAGCGGAAAATCAGCCACACCAGGGCGACCAGCGCGAGCACAATCCCCCACCCCTTCACAAAGCCGCCCAAATCCTCACGGTATGCCCGGAGAAAACCCTGGCCGGCGGCGCCCTGGCGAGGTTGCAGCAGGTTCACCACCAACAATTGCTGACCCTTGGCGGCATGCTCCGGAGAGGGTTCGTGGGCGCCGGGTGCGGGGTCGCCCGCCTCGGCTGGCGTTTGGAGGCGGCCGTAGAACAGCTCCAGACGCTCCGGCGCTTCCCGGGGCGTCGCCAGGCTGACCACCACCATCGTCAGCAACCCCGCGCCGAGCGCGGTCAGAAACACCCAGGGATCCCAGTAATCCAGCCGCTGTCCCCGCACGGCGTAGAGCGAAAAATTCACCACCAGCGCCACCGCCAGGCTGGAAATGGCGCCCCAGCGCGTCGCGCGCTTCCAGCAGATCCCCGCCAGCAGGCTGACGCCCATGTACGTCGCCATGGTTTCCATCAGCAGAAACGAGTAGAGGATCCGCTCGACCAGAAACACCGAGTAGAGCGCCGAGGCCAGCGTGATCAGCAAACCGCTTACGCGACCGACCCACAGATAGTGTGCATCCGGCTTGTCCTTCACCAGATAGCGCGCGTACAGGCTCTTGGTGAAGAGCGCGCCTGAGTTCACCATAAACGCGGAACAACCCGCCATGTTGGTGGCCAGCACGCTCGCGATCAGCAGGCCGACTCCACCCTGAAACAGCAGGTGGCGGCAGGCAAAGCCGAAGGCCTCTTCCGGGTCCTGGAGCGCAGTGACGCCGAAGGCGCCGCGGACCACCAGGGCGGCGGCCATCAGGCCCACCACGGCCCAGCCCACGGTGCAGATGCGCTTGGTCAAATTGCCGTACAGCATGCCGGTGCGGCAGGCGTGTTCGGTTCTTCCCGTGCCGACTGCGGCGATCAAGTGCGGCTGTGCGATCACGCCGACCAGTCCGTTCAACGTGAGGATCGCGATAAAAGCCGGACCGATGCCTTCCGGCGTGGCCAGCGACAACTTCGTGTCGCCCAGCGTCGCCCGGATGCCCCCCAGTCCGCCGACCACCTCCCAGCCCAACGGGATCAGGAGGAACGAGAGAACCAGAATGAGAAACCCTTGCAGGAAGTCCGTCCAGGCCGTGGCCACCAATCCGCCGATGAAGCTGTAAAGCAGAAACACCGCCGTCATGGCGACGATCAGTCCGTTGACCGGCACGTCCGCCCCGGCGGCTTGCACAATCACTTTGGCGGCGCCTTTCAACATGCCCGCCATCGCGATCATGAAGAAAATCAGAGCGTACACGGTGTAGATAGCGCCCATCAGCGCGCCATAGCGGTCTTCCATCACCTCCGCGGTGGTGGTGCGCCGCACCCTCCGGAAGACGGGCGCAAACATCCAATAGAACGGCGTGACGAACAGATTCTTCCACTGAAACCAGATCGCGGACAGGCCGAACGAATACACCGCGCCCGCCAGGGAAACCGGCATGTCGGCGTGGGTGCCGGTGCCGAAGCTCTGGCCGATCATGAGCCACTTGCTGAACCGGCGGCCGCCGAGAAAGAAGTGGTCCGTACTGCGCACCGCCCGCCCCGCCAGCACGCCAATCATGGCGATGCCAACGAGATAGAAGACCAGGACAGCCCAGTCGACCGTCGTTAAGGAAAGGTTTTTCATCAGGACGATCCCCGCCGGCCGGGCCCCCGGCGGACCCGGCCAAAGAATCATCGTAGACGCAACGCCGCCCGGCGGCTACCCGGCCGATGTTCGGTCCCGGCTTGACCAGCAAGGAAGGATGCGCTACCGCGCCGCCTCCCCGAGCAACGCCAGAATCTCGCGGGTAATCTTCACCGAGGCCTCCCGCTCCAGGGTGTTTGTTCCCAGCCACGTCTCATAGCCGCCCAGGTCGAAGTGCCGGGGCGTGGGCAGGTAGTTGTAGTGGCCATTGGCCAGCCCGATGGTGAAGCTCGGCCGCAGGGGGCTCAATTCCTTGATGGTGAGACCCGTCTCGGTGAACACTTCGCAGGGGATCGCGGCAATGCCCATCGGGCCGATGCGCAGCGCCTGGAGCTTGAGCTGGGCGAACTCTGGACCTTCCGCCAGGGCGAGTGCTCGTTGCGCGTAAGCCTTGGCGCGAAGCGGCAGTTTCTTCTCATCGGGTTCCGCCAGCGCCGCCCTGGCGAACCGGAGCTGTGCCGGCGTCGGCCTGCGAAGGCGGAGCCGCAACTCGCGCTCGGCCGCGCGCACCGGCAAGTCGGACCGATAATCGATCTCCCTCATCGCCCGCGCCGCCTGCGCGGCCAGCTTCCCCGCCACCGCGGCGATCCTTTCGAAGGGCTGACTGGGTGCGCGGGGTTGCAAAAAGTTGATGTTGTTGACGTCCCCGCTGGTCCCGTTGCTTAGCATGGCCACGAATTCCCGGTCGCCGGGCGCGATGCGGTCCGCTGCCTGCCGGGCGAACTCGCCGAAATAGTCCGCCGAGACCAGGTGGCCCGGCACGCCGCCCACATAGTGCAGCGAATAGTTGCCAAGCAGCGCCAATGGCTTGCCCTCGGCCGTTTGCACCGACACGATGGTGAACTCCGGGTCGGTGCCGCCGGCCGGATGCGCCAGGTCCGGGCTGCCCGCCGGCGGATTCATCCTCACCAGGTCGCCGGTTTCGCCGAAAGGATTCGGCGGAACAGTCCCCGGTTTCATATACCACCGCCGGTTGAACAACTCCTCCGGCGCCGGGACCATCGCCCAGCCCAGCCGCGCCGGCTTCAGCCGCCGGTCGGCCTCGATGATGGCCTCCGCCGTCTGCGCGACCAGGTAGTCGGTGTAGCGCACTTCCGCGGGTTTGGCGGGGTCCGCCCGGGAGGGCGGCGCCGAATGCGTATGGGTCGCGGCGATCAGCATGTGCGCGGCCGGAATGCCAGTCCGCTGGGATGCCAGCGCCTTGGCCCGGTCGAGTTCTTCGCGCTTGACGTAGCAACTGTCGATCACCGCGATCGCGATTTTCGTAGACCCCTCTTCGAGCACCAGCGCCCGGGCGTGGAGCGGGTCGTGCGCCGAGTCGGCCAGCACCAGGGAAAAGCCGCCAATGATGCGCACCGGCCACTCCTGGGGGGTGATGTCGGCCACGGCCGCCCCGGCGCGCAACGCCGCTTCCCCTGCCGCCGCGCATCCCAGCACCGCCACGAGGACGAGCAGCGGCTTTCCGCATCGCAAGCCTGTCGGCAAAAGGGTTTTGGTCGAGGGTTTCATACAGGTAGCCATCTCTCCGGCTCTGCTCTGGAATCGCTTCAAGCTACACCTGCCCCCTGCTGGCCGTCAAATTCGGCCCGGTGGGAGGATGATGCGGAAAGGGGCGCTGCCTGCCCGGCCTGAGGGAGAATAAGACAAGTTGCGGCGTTACCAGCTCATTTCCCGCGTGCGCCGGTGAGTCTGGCCGGCCCCGGCTCCGCGATCATCTCGTGCAGCACGCGTCCGCACGAGCCGCTGGGAGTTTCCGTCTCCAGCAGGCTTGCCAAAGTGGGCGCGATGTCGTTGACGGCGACCCGCTGGCGGTGCGTGCCGGGCTTGATCCGCGGACCCGCGAAGATGATGGGGACATGGGTGTCGTACCCGTACGGCGAGCCGTGCGTGGTGCCGGAGGACGAATACATCCAATAGGGATCGAGCACGATTATGATGTCCGGTCCCCGGCCATCGTGGTAGCCGTTGAGGACCCGGCGGCCTACGTCATCCACCATTTGGGTGCTGGAAGCCAGCCGCGCGCGTGTGTACACCCGCGCCACGTGCGGGACTCCCACGGCCGCCTCCGCGGCCACCCGCTGCACTTCCGGTTCACTGAGGCCTTGCTCCCGGATCAAGGCGCGATTGAGATACAAGGAATGGTCCGAGGGGCTCAGGATCCACCGCCCCGCGCCGAACTTCTCCGTCAGCCGCGCGGTCACCGTCTCCTGGATTACCTTGGGCGGCATCCGGCCGCCGGGAATGCGGCGCGCGGCGGTCACTTCCGGTAGCGGCGCTACGCCATGGTCCGCGGAAAACACCACCAGCACCTGGTCCATGCCGACGCGGGCGTCCACAAAACGAAAGAGCTTGTCCAGCAGCCGGTCGGTCAGGACGGAAATCGAGTGCACCTCGGGAGAATCGGGGCCGTGCTCGTGGCCCACGTAATCGTTGGAGGAAAAGCTGAGGGCTAGCAGGTCGGTGGCCGGACCGCGGCCGAGGTTTAGCGTCTCGATGGCCCGTTCCGCCAGTGCTTCCACCAGTTCGTTGCCCCACGGACTGGCGGTGAGCGACCGATAGAACGTTTTGTCCGCCGCCGCTGGGAAGATGCGCACCTGCCCGCCGTAAGGGGTTAGGTCCCACCTGGCGCCCAGGTACCGGTCGGCTGGCCGGGCGGCGTTGAACTCCTTGACCCACGCGGGCAGGTCCGCAAAGTAGAACGTGCTGCTCACAAACTGCCCGGTTTCGGCCTCCACCCAAAACGCGCCATCGGCCATATGTCCTGCCGGCAGGATGGCGGACCGGTCCTTGAGCGAAATCCCGACGACGCGCGAACGGCCGCCGGTCATGATCTTGAGCTCATCGCCGAGCGTGCTGACCAGCAGGCGGCGGGGCGACGCTCCCCGGTTGCCCGCGCCGCCTAATTGGCGCACCTGCGGATCTTCCACGCTGGTGACGCTGCGGCCGGTTTCGCGGTCGAACCAGTCGTTGCCGATGATGCCGCTGACCGAAGGCGTGGCGCCGCTCAAGAAAGTGCTGTGGCCGATCGCCGTGACCGTGGGAAAGTGCTCGAAGTGCGCCTCTGTGAAGACGGCGCCCCGTTCCAACAGCCGGCGCAAGCCTCCCTGGTATTCGCTCCGAAAGCGGAGCAGATAGTCGTAACGGAACTGGTCCACCATGATGGCCAGCACCAGCTTCGGTTTGTCCGCCGCCGCCAGCGGCACGGCAAGCGCAAACCCCAGGCACAGGGCGAAGAACCGGGCAATCATTTCGCGAAGGATCCTATTGGTTAAGTTCGTGACAGATGGTGCAGGAAACAGCAGCGCCGCGGGACTGGTGGCAGTCCACGCAACCTTTCATTGTAGTCGGATAGAAGACCTGCTTGGCGTCTTTTTCGTTTACAGGACCATGACAGACGGCGCAGCCGATGGCAGCCTCCTTGTGGCGGGCGTGACTGAAAACGACGAAGTCCGGCAGGCGGTAAATCGGATTGGTCCCAAAAACCTTCGCCTCGGCTGATAAGGCGGCCAACTTCCGAATCGGTTCGATGTCCGGACGCGGTCCGGCGTGGCACGTCAGGCAGCGGCCCGCGGCGGGAAACCCGGCCCGCTCGCCGGTTTCGGCCTGCTCATGACAATGGACGCACTTCAGCTTGAGCGGCGCATGGACCGGGTGGGAGAAGGGCACAGGGGCTTCGCCAGCGCGACCGGGCGCGCCGCACATCATCAGGGCAGCGAGAAGACCACCAGCGTATCGGAAACGATGGCGTTGTATTTGTTGCCTCCTCCCGCGGCGATCGCGACATACTGTTTGCCGCTCTTCCCTTTATAGGTCATCGGGGAGGCGTGCGCGCTGGCCGGCAGGCGCGCGACCCACAGTTCCTTGCCGGTTTCCTTGTCGAACGCCCGAAAGCGCGCGTCGTTGGTCGCGCCGATGAACACCAATCCGCCGGCGGTGACCAGCGAACCGCCAATGTTGGAAGTGCCGGTGGGCGGAATGCCTCTCTCCAGCAGGGCGTCGACGACGCCGAGGACGCTGCGCCACCGGAAGTCGCCCCGGCTGAGGTCAATCGCCGTGAGGTGTCCCCACGGCGGCTGCTGGCAGGGCAGCATCTGCTGGTCCCAAAACCGGGAGTTGGGAGTCCCCAGTCCTTGGGTTCGGTAGGGGATCTGCGAACCCGCGGGCCGCTCGACCATGCGGTACAGCATCCCCACGTCCATGGAGTTAACGTACAAGGTTTGCGTCGTGGGATCGAAGGAGGCTCCTCCCCAATTGGCGCCGCCGTTGGTGCCGGGGAACAGCACGGTTGGTTTCAAGCCGACAGGCGTGTACAGACTACCGAACACGGCGTCCTCGACCAGTTTGGCGCAGAAGGCCCGGGATTCGGGTGTAACGCTGGTCAATTCATCCCGCCGCATACTTTGTCGTGCAAAGGGCGGCGGCTTCACCGGAAACGGCTGAGTCGGCCAGGCCTCCTCGCCCGGGACCTCGCTCTGCGGAACCGGGCGTTCTGCAACCTCGAACAGCGGCTTCCCGGTCAGCCGGTCGAGCAGAAAGACGAAACCGGTTTTGGTGACCTGAGCCACGGCGGCAACTTTCTTGTCGTTCCGCGTGACGTCGACGAGTACTGGCGCGGCGGGGAGATCGTAGTCCCAAATGTTGTGATGGACGGTCTGAAAGTGCCAGACGCGCTTGCCCGTGCGCGCGTCCAGCGCCACCACGGCATCGCCGAACAGATTCGCGCCCTTGCGGTCGCCGCCGTAGAAGTCGGTGGCGGGCGAGGTCAGCGGGAGGAACACCAGGCCGCGGTCCGCATCCACGGTCAGGATGGACCAGGCATTCGCCGCGGCGCGGTCTTTCCACGAGCCAGGCGCCCAAGTGTCATGGCCGTACTCGCCGGGGCGCGGGACCACGTGAAACCGCCACACCTCCTTGCCGCTCCGCGCGTCGAACGCGCGCACATCGCCCGCCGGGCCCTGCGGTTCTCCGTCGGCCGTGAGGGAACCGCAAATCACCAGGTTGCGATAAATCGCGGGCGGGGAGGTCATGCCGTAGCCTTTGCCGGGGAAGCGGTCCGCCACTCCCTGCCGGAGGTCGACGGAGCCCTCCGTACCGAACGCGGGGTCGGGCCGGCCCGTGTCTGCGTCAATCGCGTAGAGCCGGCCGCGCAGGGTGCCGTAGAACAGCCGGCGGCGTTTCCCATCCGTCCAGAAGGCCGCGCCGCGGTGCAAAAAGAGATTGACGGGAGCTTCCCGGTCCATTTCCGGGTCGAAGATCCAGCGCTCCCTGCCGGTCTCCGCGTCCAGCGCCACCAACCGGTTGAACGGGGTGGTGAAGTACATCGCCCCGTCCACGACCAGCGGCGTGGCTTCAAACGCGAGCCGGTACGGCGAACCGGGAGCCGCCTCCAGTTCTCCGGTTCGGTACGTCCACGCCACCCGGAGGCGGGTGACGTTGCCGCGATGAATCTGTTTCAGCCGAGAGTAGCGCTGTGCGCCGGCGTCCCCTCCGTAGTGGAGCCACTGCTGCGCGGAAGCGCCGGAGCCAGCGGCCAAGAGCCAGCAAGCGAGAATCAACCGGGGCATGTGCCCCGTATTTTACTGGACTGCTCGCCGCGGCGGGCGCGGTCGCGCGGGCGTCTGGATGCCCGCCCGCTCAGGGGACGGTCCAGGTTCCCCGAGATGCCCAGGCGGCTACGTTTCCCGGGTGGTCCGCCGCCGTCATGTAGATGTTCTTCCCGCCGGCATACGCCGGCTTGAAAGTCAAGGCGACCCGCACGGTAAGCTGGTTCCCGGCAATGATGGCCGCTGAGTTCAGACCGTCCACGATGCACTGGCTGTTCTGGATCGTACCGGAGAAACCCGCGGTCAAGACGTTCGTGAATGCGCCGGCGTCGTTGGCGAGTTCGATCTGATTGGTGGTCCGCGTGAAGCGCAGCAGGCACGAGTTGACCGGAGTGAGCGTGGCGTGGATCAACATGGCCGTCCAGGCGATATCCGCAAACCCGTTCTGATCCGAGTAGGTGAACTCGAACACCTGGCTGGCGCCGCTGCCGGATGCCGGAGACACCGACACGGGCGCGGGCGTGTAGTTAAACAACACCGTATAGGAACCCATCGCCGTCCAGCCGGTCAGCACGCCCGCGCTGTTCAACGCCGCCATAAACAGGCTCTTCACGCCCACAAAGCTGGATTGGAAGGTGACGGAAAGCGTCAGGGTCATGCCGCCCGCGCTCGCGGTGACCGATGAGAACGCAAGGTTGATGGTGCACTGGCTATTCTGAATCAGGACCTGCGCTCCCGGCGCGCCTTGGCCCGCCCACCCGCTGCCGTCGTTCCTGGCCAGTTCCACCTGATTGGCGGCGCGGACGTACCGGACCATGCAGGCGCCCACCGTGGAGTTGGCGGGCGCGATGTTGGCAAACAGCCAGTTGAGATCCTGCGCCCCGTAAACCGAGCTGTACACAAACTGAAAGATCTGTTGCGAACCGCTCCCGCTTGCAGGGGTTACCGACACGAGCACCGGCGGCACAGGTCCCCCGGCGGTTGCGTTCCACGTGCCGAGCGACTGCCAGCCAGCCGTCGCACCGGCGCTGTCGGTCACGTCCAGGTAGACGTTGCGCGCGCCGGCGAAAGTCGTACGGAAGGTGACCGCGACGACGACGGTCAGGTTGTTCCCCGCGCTGCTAACGGACGACCCGGCCGCGTGAATCACACATTGACTGTTCTCCAGGGTGCCCGCGCCGCCGGGAGTTACCGGGCCCGTCCAACCGCTGCCGGCGTCGTTGGCCAATTGGAGAGAGTGCGCCGCGCGGGTGTAGCGAATCCAACAGGCGTTGGCGGTCGAAGGGGTGGCGGCGACCAGCGCCGACGCAACCGTGATATCGGCAAAGCCGTCCGGGTCGGAGTAGATGAAGGTAAAGGTCGCGGCGGATCCCGAACCGCTGGCCGGCGATACTGAAATCGCCGCGGGCGCGCCCGGGCTGGCCAGCTTGAAAACAAAAGCCCCGAAGCCCCCATAGTTGATGTTTTGCAGGGGGTTCTGCAACGGAAAGTTCGGAGAAGTGGTCCCGCCGGCGACGTAGATCGCGCCGCCGGCGTCAAGGGCGATGGCATGAGGCTCGTCGTCCCCCCCGCCGCCGATGACTTCGCTCCGCTCGAGAGCCCCGCCACTGGCGCTGAAGCGCGCCACGAAGAGGTTGTATAGCCCGCCTGGCATACTCACCGGCGCGTTCACCACCGGGAAGTTGAAGGAAGTGGTTCTCCCCGTCACGTGCGCCCGGCCGGCGGCGTCCAGCGCCAACCCGCGCACGTCGTCGCTGCCGGATCCGCCCAGATAGGTGCTGAACATGAACGCATTTCCGGTGGGAGAGATCTTGGCCAGAAACGCGTCATCCACGTCGAGCAGCGCCGTTTTCACCGCGTTCGCCAGTGGGAAGTTTGGGGAGTGCGTGCGCCCGCCCACATAAGCCGCCCCCGCGCCATCTACGGCGAGCGCGCGGCGCCCGAGCACTCGCTCTTCGCGGGTTCCGCCCAGGAACGTCGAGTATTCCAGCAGATTTCCCGCAGGGCTGAATTTGGCGACGAACGCGTCGGAACTCCCGCCGAGCGTGGGTTGCGCGGCGCTGAGGACGGGGAAGTCCGGAGAACTGGTGTGCCCGGCGACGTAAGCGGCGCCCGCCGCATCCACCGCCACGCTGCGCACCTCGTCCGCAGCTTGCCCTCCAAGGTACGTGCTATAGAGCAGCGACGCGCCGTCGTGCCTGATTTTGCACAGGAAGCCGTCTCCCGCTCCGGCTGCCACGTTCTGAAAGGCTTCCGCCACCGGAAAATCGGGCGAGAACGTCCAGCCGCCCACGTAGACGTTGCGGGCCGAGTCCAGCGCGATACTGCTCGCGAAATCTTCCTGCGACCCTCCCAGAAAGGACGACCAGACCACGGAAGATCCGTTCGGGCTCAGCTTGACGACGAACCCGTTCCGCCCGGGCGTCGCGCTGGTCTGGAATCCGCCGGAGACCGGGAAGTTCGCCGACTGGGTTTCTCCCGCAAGGTACACGTTCCCGTCGCTGTCCACGGCGATCGCGTTGGCGACATCCGGACCGGATCCGCCCAGAAAGGTCCAATACACCAGGCTGTCGCCCTGGGGGTGAAATTTGACGACGAACGCGTCGAGGTTGCCCTGTGGCAATTGCTGCGGCGGCCCCGAGGCGGTGGCGAAGTCCGGCGACATCGTGTAGCCGGCGACGTAGGCTGCGCCGGTGGAATCCACCGCCAGCGCGTGCGCCCAATCCATGTTGCTGCCGCCCAGGTAGGTGCTATAGGTGAAGACCGGATCGATCACCAGCGGCAAGTCATCCCGGTATTCGCCCAGCGCGAAGCCGACCGTCCCGTCCGCGTGCACCTGATAGCGAGCCGCCACTTCCTGCCGGCCTGCCGGCAGCCATTGATAGGCAAACGGGGCCGCTTCGCGCAGGATGCCGCCTGCCGTCTGCACCTCGAGTCCGCCGTCCGAGGCGACCGCCACCCGGCGCGCGCCGTCGTAACGCAGGCGAATGCGCGCCGCGTCCGCTCCCGCCGCCACCACAAACTCCGACTTCAGCAGCGCTCCCGCGGAGCCGAAGACCGCGTCGACGCCGGGATAGAGGTCCGGATAGCGGATTTCGCCGTAAATCGGGACCCCGGTGCGCCACCGCTCGCGAGGGCCGAGCAGGAAATTCGCCCGTCCCGCCGCAGTCCCTGCGCCCGCCGGCAGGACGGGGTTGGCGTTTGCGAACTCGACGGCGACGCTGCCCTCCGCCGTTGCGACGTCAAAGCCGCTCAGCCGGAAGCGCCACAGCGCTTCGCCGGATCGGGCCACATAGCTGTGTCCGAATGCGGCGGCGTCTTCAATGTAGGCGATCGGGATTTTCCCCAGGGCGGGAGGGCGCGCCTCGGCTCGCGCGCCTGTCAGGAGAATGGGAAGGAGGAGGAAAGCCGCCTGCGGCCGGAGGCGTGCCCACTCGAGAACGGCGGCGCGGTCCGAGGGGTGACGAACCGTTGGGTTCTTCACCGGGCCCTGCTCTTACTTTCGTCAGCAGGGTCGCATTTCTTTAGGAACGGTTCAATATCTCCAAAGGGCTATAGGGGTCTCCCTACCTGCGGTAGGACACCACCAGGACGTCGCCGGGTTGCGGCGTCGCGCCCGCGACAAACTGAATCGTGCTGCCGGTCAACGTGAAGTCCACGGTCATCCGCTGCAACAAGCCATTGCGAAACAGCATCACGCTGGACGCCGGATTCGGCGGGTAGGCGAGCGTAAACGTCAGGTTGACTCCGTCCACCAGTCCTCCGGGCGTTTCGTTGTCGACGAACTGAATCACTGACCCGCAGGGCGCCGTGCTGCCGTTCGCCAGCACGCAGTCGGTGGGCGCCAGGGTGGGAGTCACCGAGGCCAACTGCCCATCCGTGTTCACCATCACGACCCGCAGAGGTTGAAAAGGCGTCGCCTTCGCGGGCCGGCTGTCCAGTTGGCTCTGAAGCCCGTTGACCTGCGAGATCTCGATCGCGCCGCCCTCGGTGCTCCCCGCCGGGGGACCGGCGGGCCACAGCGGACCCGAAGTCCGGACATCCCGGATTTTCAAGATCGAACTCGTGGCGGGCACGCTCCAGGTTTCGGAGAACTGCACGCGCCCTCCGCCCCAGTACCGCACGGTGTAGTACGCCGCGGGAGTGGCGTTGTCAGTCGGAATCAGGCTGACGCGCAGCACTCCGTCGATGATGCGCACGGTCTTGCTGTTGGCGGCGACGAACACCGTGTTCCCGCTCTCAAAGGAAGTCCAGGAGATCTGTACGATTCCGTTGAATTTGGCGCCGTCGGCGCGGTACAGCGTGTCTTGAATCGTGGTGAGCGGGGGAGCGCCCCACACGGTTAACCCCGCGGCCAGTACCGCGGCCCATCGCATCCATCTCATCGCCGGTTTCCTCTTGTCGTCGGTCCGAAAAAGCGCAGCCCGGACCGCGAACGCTCAACGCGGACCGGGCTGCATCACAAGGAGTGTCGGATCTGCCCTCAGTGTAGAGTGCACCGTCAAACGCGAGGTCCGCGGCCGCGGCGCGCCGGGTGCGCCAAGTTATACTTGGCAAGAAGTTTCCGCTCGTCTATTTCGATTCAGGAGTGTTGTGAACGTCATGGCTCAGAACAGATCCCGCAGAGGCTTCCTGACCAAGGCAGCCGCCGTGGCCGCGGCGCCCGCAGCCGCCGCCCAGGACCAGTCCGGCGCCCCCGTGAAGAAGGTGCACCGCCGCGGGCCGAAGCCCGCGCAAACCCCGCTGTTCAACGGCGCCGTCTCTTATGGCAATCTGCTCTTCATCGCCGGCAAGGGCGCCCACTTTGAAGGCGACATCCGGGCGCACACCAAGCATGTGCTGGACGAAATCGAGAAGGAGCTCGTCAACGCCGGCTCCTCGATGAACAAGGTCCTCAAGTGCAACGTGTACCTGAACGACCTGAAGGATTACCAGGCGATGAACGAAACCTTCCGCGGACGCTTCGGCGATGAGCCGCCGGTCCGCACCACCATCGCCGCCGCCGGCGGCATACCCGGCAATTCGCTCGTGGAGATCGACGTCATCGCCTACATCTGACGCCGGGCGGAGACCGGCGCCCCCGGAGGACAACTCTCCGGCCCGCCGGCGGTTCGCTCAGGCGGGCGTCTCCCGGAAAAACGCCTCGGCCTCCTCCAGCCGTTCGCGCGTGACGCGCGCCAGGCGGGCGTAGAAGGGAAGCCGGGTCTCCCTTTCGATTCTGGCCAGCACCTTCGGCAGCCAGGCCAGATGTTCGCGCCAGTACCGCTGTATCCACTCCGCCGGAGCGCCGGAATCGAGCAGGTGCGCGAAGAACACCAGCAGCAGGCTGGCGTGATCCGCCGGTTCGTTCTCCACGCCAGGCTCAATTCCCTCGCTCCGGTACCACTCGATGGCGCTGTGATGGGAGGGTCCCATCAGTTGCGGCTCATCCCCATGGGCGGACTGCCAAAGCGGACAAGGTGCGGCGCCCGGGCTCAAGAACAAGCGGACGTATTCCCGATGCGCCTCCTGCGGATCGCCCGGGAACTCCGCCCACAGCGCGGCCAATTCTTCGCGCACTCCCGATCTCGCGTTGGCCCGCGCAGCCAGCCCTTCCGCCATGACCCGAAGACCGGCGGCGGCATCGGGAGAGGCGAGAACCCTTCCCACTGCGGCGAACCAGACCGCCAGATCCCCGGGCGCGGATAACCGCTCGCTCATAGCGCTTCGATGTTCACCACCGCGTCCATGATGCAGGACGACCCCGCAAAGTTCACGCTGTCCACGCATTGTTGAATGCTTTGCGCGGGAATCACGTCGCCGTCGCGCACTCCCTTTCCTCCAGCCGTCTGGAGCAGACGCGAACGATGGCCGAAGCCATGCGGCACCAGCACGCAGTCCGGCCGCACCGTTTCGGTCAGGTGCGCCGGAAGCTCGATTTCGCCCACGCGGGAGCGGATCCGAACCCGCTGTCCCTCCCTAATACCGAGCTTGGCGGCCAGTTGCGGGTTCAACGAAGCCACCGCGGTGCCCATCATCTCGTTGAGAATCGGGTTGTTCTGCGTGGAATTGCGCTTGTGCACCGCCGGGATGTACGTCAGGTAATAGTAGGGATACTCCGCCGAAGGAATTTCCCGCTTGGGTCGCCACACCGGCAAGGGATCGCCGCCCGCGTCCTTGAACTGCGGCACCAGAATCTGGCACTTGGTGGTGCCGGGCACGTTGAACGTGGTCCGCGGCACAAAAGCCTGCTCCCGAGTCACGATCCCTTTGGCGCGGAACTCCGCGAAGTTCTCTCCCAGTCCCAACCGCTTGGTCCGCTCGTCTAGCACCGCGTTCAGGTTGATCCAGCTTCCGTCCGGATTCTTGAAATAGTCCGGCGCCAGCCGCTTGCCCAGTTCCAGCGCGACGAACCCGGGGCTGCGCGATTCAAACAGCGGAGAGACGACCGCGGTGCGCGCGACATACTGAGGTTGTCGGGCGTAATAGTCCCGCGCCATGATGTCGCTCACCTCGAAATAGGTCGTTCCGGGCAACGCAATGTCCGCATACGTGACGGTATCGGTAGGCAGGTAATCCATCACTGCCAGGAAGGGAATGGTGGCCAGCGCGTCCAGGGTCTGTTGCGGTTGCGGGAAGCTCAGCGCCGTATAGTTCATGATGAATCCGGCCTGAATCATGCCCGGGTAACGGTTCAGGATCCCGTCCGCCAAGGTCGAGAACATCCCGCCGCCGTCCTGGAGCACCAGGGGCAGCTTGTCCTTGCCATCCACGCGCCGTCCCTGCTTCGGCGGGTAAGGCGGGGGCGGCACAATGGCGTCGATCCCCGGCACTGCGGGAGTCCGCGCCACGTAGCGCCCTCCCGGACGGTCGATGGTGCCCGCCAGGATATTCAGAATGGAGATCGCGTGCACCAGTTGCGATGCATTCTGGTAGTTGGCGCAGAGCGTCTTTTTGTACGCCGGCACAATGGCCGGTCCCTGCGTGCCGAACTCCCGGGCGATCCGCCGGATCGCTTCCGCCGGCACGTCGCTTTCCCGCTCCGCCCACTCGGGCGTGTACTGCGCAAAGTGCGTGCGGATCGTGTTTTCATGCTCCCCGAAATTAGTGTACTGATCGACGAACTCCTTGTTGTACAGGTTCTCCGCCAGCAGGACATGGATCATCGCCAGCGCCACCGCCAGATCCGATCCCGGCCGGATGCTGTACCATTCGTCCGCGAAGCGCGCCGTGGTCGAATACTGCGGGTTGAAGCAGACAATCTTGGCGCCGTTGTCCTTGGCGTCGATGATGCCGTTGGCGTAGACCAGCTTGGCCTTGGCCAGAATGTCCCAGCCGAACAGCACGATGTACTTCGAGTTCTCGAAATCGTTGCACCAGCTCTTGAAGCCCGTGGTGTAACGCTGGATGATGCGATCGGTCAGGAAACACTCATCGATGTGATCGATCCGGTTCACCACGCCGATCGCGTTCATAAAGCGCAGCCATACATCGGGGCTCGGCAAGGTGACGAACAGCAAGGACTCGGCTCCGAATCGTTTCCGTGCATCGCCGAACCGCTCGGCGATGGTGTCCAGCGCCTCCTGCCAGGTGATGCGCACCCAGCCAGGATCTTCGTCAATTCCCTTTCGGGGATTCGTGCGCTTCAGCGGGTACTTGAGCCGGTCGGGATCGTACAGAAAGCCGGCGCCCGCGGCGCCCTTTCCGCACAGGCGTCCGCGCCCGGAAAAGTCTCCCTCGAGCCCTTCGACAAAGCGCAACGCGTTGTTCTCCACCGTGGCCTTGATTCCGCAAGCCGGGCTGCACACGCCGCACGCCGTGATTACCTGCGTGGCCGCGCCTAAGGGCGAGGCCGGGCGAAACATGTCTCCGAACGCCCCCAGCAGGCGGTCTGCCCCAGCCAGGGTTCCGGCGCCCGCCAACTGTAATAAACCGCGTCTACTTAGTGCCATTTGCCGCGCCTCTCTCACTTCCTTCCCCATGTCGTTGACAAGAACCGGATCGCCGGCTTGGTCAGCGCCGGGTTGGAGAACCCGGTGACCCGGTCGGTTCCCGTGTTCTGAATGTCTTCCCACTTCTCCCAGCGCAACGCCTCAGTCGGACAGAGGGTCGCGCAGGCAGGCGCCCACCCTGCGTCCACCCGGTCGAAGCAACCGGTGCACTTCAGCATCTTCCGAGTCGCCTCGTTGAACTGGGGCGCCCCATAGGGGCAGAATTTCTCGCACAGGCGGCATCCGACGCAAGTGGCCTGGTCGATGATCACCAGTCCATCCGGGCGCCGCTGGATCGCCTTTACAGGGCAAACCTTGATGCAAGTCGCATCGATGCAGTGGTTGCAGGTGAGCGAAAGAGCCACGGCGGTGGGGGCGGCGTGCGTGCCGGATTCCACCGTCCGGACTCTCCGGAAGCGTACATTCACCCCCGTCTCCACCTGGTTCCACTGTTTGCAGGCGGATTCGCAGGCCCGGCACTCGATACACCGCTTGGCATCAAGCAGCCATCCATAACGGGTCACGGTGGTCCTCCAGTTCGAAGGTTCGAACCTGCCCAGCCTCGTGCAAACCTTCCTCCAATAGTCCAAGTGAAGACTGGCCAATCACTGAGAGGCGCCTCCCCTGCGGGGTCGGCGCCTTGCTGCGCGAAAGCTCCCGTGCTGCGCGAAACCCTGCGCAACTCGCTTGGCGAATTCGCAGAGAATTCCTCGGAGAATCTTTGTCACGCCCCACCCAATTCCGCACCTCTACGACTAGGGAGAACCAGCGTGATCAACCTGCTCGAGATCCGCTCCGCAACGGAATTTTTGCGGAACTTTCGCGCCTGCGCGGCGCGGTTGAAAGAAACCCGCCAGCCGATGGTGTTGACGGTCAACGGAAAGGCTAAACTCGTGGTGCAGGACGCCGCGAGCTATCAAACGCTCCTCGACCGTCTGCAGCGCGCCGAAGCCGCCCGGCCGCGGGTTTTCGAGGATTGGCAGGCCGCCGCCGGCTGAGCTCACCTCGCCTGCCTGTCCCCGGCTCGGGACCCCAGGCCGTCGGCGTCCTCTGTCCGTCGCCCCAGAAGCTTGTGGAAAAGCCGGGAGAGGCTGCTCTGCCCCGAAGCTGGACTAGACTCCCCGTCGAGGGAAGCAAGGTCTTCCACTCAAACTGTCCCTCTTGTACCCTAACGGTAGCCGGTGAACGCCTATTCATTGAAGTCCTGCCTGCGCCGGAGCGGGGCGGCGCTGGCTAATAGGACGACAACGCATTGATGATCAGGAACTTCGCATGATTCGACCTCAAGCGGCACGGGCTTTCTTCCTGGTTGCGGCCCTCCTGCTCGCCGCCGTGATGGGTTACCGCGTCTGGCAGGCCCGCCACGTGAACCAATCCGCAGGAACCAGGAGCCGGGCGGGCGGCGCCCCGTCCAGAGTGGTCACCGTGGGCGCGGCCTCGGTCCGCGTGGGCCACGTCCGGGAGGAGATCCTGCTGACCGGCGCGCTGAAGCCAAAAGAACAAGTTGACATCACCTCAAAGATCACCGGCCGCGTGGAGCGGATTTACATCCATGTCGGCGACTTTGTAAAGCGCGGCCAACCCATCGCCGACCTCGAGGATTCCGAGTTGCAGCAGCAGGTGCGCCGGGCCACGGCCACCCAGAAGGTGGTGGAGGCCACGCTCGCGCAGCGGCGCGCGGAACTGGCCAACGCGCGGGCGGATCTGGATAGAGCCAAACAGTTGCTGGAGAGCGGGTTGCTTGCACGTCAGGACTACGAGGCCAAGCAGACCAGCTTTCGGGTCTTCCAGGCGCAAATCCAGCTTACCGAGGCCCAGGGCGAGCAAGCCGTGGCCGAACTCAACGAACTGAAGATTCGCCTCGAGCAGATGCGGATTCCTTCGCCCATGGACGGTCAGATCGCCGAGCGCTTCGTCGACGCGGGCGCCGTCGTCAGCCCGGCGACGCCGATCGCCAGGATCGTCAACCTCTCCACCATGATCACCCGGGCCAACGTCCCGGAACGCGAAGTTTCCAAACTGCGCATCGGCAACCGCGCCTTGGTGCGGGTGGATGCCTTTGGCGAACGGATCTTCGAAGGGAAGGTCACCCGCATCGGTCCCGTACTGGACGCCGCCACGCGCAGCGCCCTGGTGGAAGTGGAAATTCCGAACCGTGACATCGGCTTGCGCGCGGAGATGTTCGCTCGCGTCACTCTCGATCTGGCTGGGCAGCGCCCCGCTTTGCTCGTTCCGCGCCAGGCCTTGGTCTACCGCGGCCAGCAACCCGGTGTCTACGTGCTTCAGGAAGGACGGCCGGTGTTTCGCGAAGTCGACCCGGGCGTGCTACAGGGAGAAGAAATCGAGATCGCGGCGGACCTGCGCCCCGGCATGACGGTGATCACGCGCGGCGCGACCTTGGTCAGCGACGGTGTCCCGGTGAAGGTCGTCGGCGGCGACGAAGCCGGCGCAAATACCACCGCGGCCAGAGAAACGCCCTCACCCGCAGGGCGTGGCGGAGAGCGGAGGTAATCATCGCCTTGGACCTGCCCGCGTTTTCCATTCGCCGCCCCGTCACCGTTTTGATGGCCTGCCTCATCGCGATTCTGCTGGGGGGCATCGCCTTCGTTCGGCTTCCGGTCGACTTGATGCCCGAGATGGTGTTTCCCACCATCAGCGTGCGCGCCGATTATCCGGGCGTCGCCCCTGAGGAGATGGAGAACCTGGTCGCCCGGCCTCTCGAGGAAGCCTTCAGCGCCGCGCCGGGCGTCGAGCGGATCTCCTCCAGTTCCACCGCGGGTCAGACCAGCATCCGCGTCTCGTTCGCGCACGGCACCAACCTCGACGAGGCGGCCAACGAACTGCGCAGCCGGCTGGACCGGCGGCGCGCGTCTCTCCCCGAGGATATGGAGCCGCCCGTCATGTTCAAGTACGACGTCGCGCAGTTCCCCATCCTGTTCCTCACCGCGGCGTCCGCCGACATGGATCAGAAGCAACTGCGCCACTTCGTCGAGAAACAGATTCTCTACCGCCTCGAACGCGTGCCGGGCGTGGCGCAACTGGCGGTTCGCGGCGGACTCCGCCGCGAGATCCACGTGGATCTGGATCTCGCGAAACTCCGCGCGCTGGGGCTCTCGGCCGCGCAGGTGGTGCAGGTCGTGCGCGCGGAAAACCTGAACCGGCCGGCCGGACCGGTCCACGAAGGCGAGTTTGAAGTCCTGTTGCGCACCCAGGGAGAGTACCGGACGCTTGAAGACATTCGCAGCCTGGTGGTGACCACGCGGGGCGGCGTTCCCGTTTACCTCCGCGACCTGGCGGAAGTGGAGGACTCCCACGAGGAAGTCCGACAGTTGGTGAGCGTCGATGGCGACGCTGCGGTCCGCCTGTTCGTTTACAAACAGTCCGGAGCCAACACCGTCGAGGTCAGCGATGCGGTCTGGCGGGAAGTCGCGCGGATCAACCAGGACTATCCGAATCTGCGCATTTCCACCACGGGGGATTCGGCCGAGTTCATCCGCGCCGCGATCGGCAACGTCAAAACCTCCGCCATGCAGGGCGCTCTGCTGGCCATCCTGATCCTGCTGGTGTTTCTGCGCAGCCTGTCGAGCACCACCATCATCGGCGTAGCGATTCCCATCTCGGTGATCTCCACCTTCACCCTCATGCACTTTTACGGGTTCACGCTCAACACGATCTCCTTCGGAGGATTAGCGCTGGGCGTGGGCATGCTGGTGGACAACGCCATCGTGGTGCTCGAAAGCATCTTTCGCCACCGCGAGGAAGGGATGGCGCCGCGGCAGGCGGCCGTGCAAGGCAGCCGTGAAGTGGCCGGCGCGGTGACCGCCTCCACCCTGACGACGCTGGCGGTGTTCGTGCCGATCGTCTTTATCTCCGGAATCTCCTCCATCACCTTTCGCCAGCTTGCCTATGTCGTCGCCTTTTCGCTGCTGTGCTCGCTGGCAGTCGCGCTGACCGTGGTGCCGGTGATGTGCTCCCGGTTCCTCCGCCGGGGGGATCCCCGGCGCAACCTGGGGCTGCTCACGCGGATCGCCGACGGGTTTGGCGCGGCGCAGCAGGCGTTGTCCGAACGGTATGGGCGCCTCATCCGCTGGTCGCTGGGGCATCGTGCCGTCACCATCCTCACCGCTACCGGCTTGCTGGGCTTGGCTTTGCTGGGCGCGCCGCTCATCGGCGTGGAACTTTCGCCCGAGCCCGACGAAGGGGAGATCCGCGTCAACGTCGATCTGGAACCTGGCACGCGCGTCGAGGTGACCGACGACGTCATGCAGCGGCTCGCCCGGATCTTGCGCGACCAGGTGCCGGAAGCACGCAACATCATGGTGGAGAGCGGCGCGGCCGGGGGATTCCGCAGTTCGGGACAGCACCAGGGCGAGCTGCGGTTGCGCCTGGTTAGCCAGCGCGAGCGCTCCCGTTCGGCCAGGGAAATTTCCATGGCCATCCGCCCCTTGCTGCAAATCCAGCCGGGCATGACGGTACGCACCTACGTCCGGAGCGGCATGTTCCGCTCTTCCAGTTCTTCCTCCGAGGACCGGCTGGCCGTCCAAATTCGCGGGCACGATCTGGAAATCCTTGCCGATCTGGCCGCGCAGGTCCGGGACGCGATGGCGGCCATCCCCGGCGTGCCGGAAGTGCAGGTGAGCCGGCAGCCCGGCATGCCGGAAATGCTGCTGCAAGTGGACCGCGTCAAGGCTTCCACCATGGGCCTCAATGTCTCCGATATCGCCGACGCCATGGAAACCGCGGTCGGCGGGCGGCGCACCTCCATGTACCGGCAGCGGGGCGACGAGTTCAATATTGTGGTCCGGCTCAAAGCGCAGGATCGTCTCAGCCTTCCCATGGTGGGGAAGATTCCGCTCGTGACGCCTTCCGGGCAGGTCGTTCCGGCCGAAAGCGTAATGCGCATGAAGCGTCAGGAAGGGCCTACTTCCATCGAACGCCTGGATCAGGAACGGCTGATCACCGTCTCCGGAACTCTGGGTGACCGGGACCTCGGCAGCGTCACCAAGGACCTGGCGGCGCGCCTGCGGGACATCCCCCGCCCCGCAGGCTACGAATTCACGTTCGGCGGCGAGTACGAAGAGCAGCAGGAGGCCTTCCGCGAACTCACGTTCGCCGCTTTACTGGCCTTCCTGCTGGTCTACATGGTGATGGCCGCGCAGTTTGAGTCCTTGCGCGACCCCTTTATCATCCTGTTCTCGATCCCGTTCGCGGCCGTGGGCGTGATCGGCCTCCTGGTGCTCACGCAGACTACCTTCAACATGCAGGCCTTTCTCGGCGTGATCATGCTGGTCGGCATCGTGGTGAACAACGCCATCGTCCTGGTCGATTACGCCAATCAACTCCGCCGCGACCATGGCTTCGCCGTGCGCGACGCCGTCGTCGCCGCGGGCGCCCGCCGCCTGCGCCCCGTGCTCATGACCACGCTGACCACCGTGCTCGGCCTTACGCCCATGGCGCTCGGCATCGGCGAAGGCTCCGAATTGCAGCAGCCCATGGCGCGCGTGGTCATCGGCGGACTGCTCAGTTCCACCCTGATCACCCTGGTGTTGATCCCGGTCATCTACACGATCGTCGAAGACCGCGCCGGGCGTGGACGCCCGGCCGGCGCCGTGGCGGCGGACCTGCAGACCGTCTCCGGAGATTGAGACGCTCTTCGATAGGCGGGGCAAGTCACCGATTAGCCCGGTATCGAGAGGGGTATCGGCAAGGTGGCGCACGCATCGCTCCCCTCAGGTAATGCCCCGCACGGCGAGGCTGAAGCTGCTTTGCGCGCTGGCAGCGCTCGCCACCGGCGCAGGCGCGCAACAGGGTCGAAGCTTCGCCCGGCGCAGCCGCGCCACGCAAGTCTCGACGTCTTTCAGCGCTGACCGCGCGGAGAGCGGACGGGGCTCCGGCCGGCCCGCCCCCCGCCCGAGAGCCTACTGCACCGGCAGCGCCGACGGCTGGCTGAAGACAAACTGGTCGTTCACCACCGACGCTACCACGAAGGGGATGTTTGCCCCCGCCGGAATATTGGTCGGCACCTCAAAGGTGACCTCGTAGATACCGATGAGCGTGCTGGACAGCACCGGAGCGTTTACGTTCGGCACACCCTCATTGTTCAGTCCGACCACGACGCCGAAGGGCGAAGTCGCCGGGGTGGTCGAGGGCGCTACCTGGTTGGTCGGGATCCGAGTCCCCGCCGCGGTCACCGGCGCCCCCAGCCCGGTAACGAACACTTTGATGCGCTCGCCGCGCCGGGCGGGGTTCTGCAGGGTCACATAGCTGCCATCCGGCCGCAGCGCCACGGCCCGGCGGATGTTGTCCGACATGACGGTTTCAAACAACCCGGGGGCCACCGCCGTGACCGGGATGCCGGTTATCGTCGCGTTGCCCTCGCCGACGGCCACCGTGACGTTGGCCAGTCCCGTGGGCAGTTCGGTCGGCACCTGCGCCACCGCGAACTCCTGGTTTTGACCAAGGTTGCAAACCGAGTAGAGCGGCGCGCTCACGTTGTTGAAGGTCACCGTGACCCGCGCCAGTTGGTAGGCAAACCCACCCACGAACTGGGCGGCCACGACGCACCCCTGGAGGCCGGGAGCGATCCCCGGCGCCGTGATCTGGACCAGCGCCCCGGGGCTGACGCCGCCGCGCTGTCCGCCCGCCGCGCTGGTGAAACTGGTCTGGCTCAGCACCGGACCGGGCAGCCGGACGGTCAGGGTGAACTGCACCGAGAAGTTGCTGACTGACGCCGTCACCACAACCGCTCCGGAGTTGGGGCCGGCGGTGACGTTCACCCGCGCGATTCCCTGAGCATTGGTGGTGACGGTCGACGCGCTGAGCGTCGCCCCGCCCGTGATGGTAAACAAAACCGGGATGTTGGGCACCGGACCCTGGGCGCTGTTCACCGTGATCACCAGCGGTTCGGCGAACGGCTGGTTGGTGATCGCGGTCTGGTTATCGCCGGAATTCTTCGTGATGCCCGTCAGCGTCAGCGACACCGTAAAGTTGAAGAGCGCCTGGACGGTGCCTCGCGGGTTCCGCAGACGCACCTGGAACGTACCGGGAATCGACCCGGCGGTCAGCCGGCCGGAGACCCGTCCGTTCGCATCGGTGACTGTGGTGAGATTGCTCAGCACGCCCGTGTTGGGGCTCACCAGTTCCCAGACGACGTCGGCGCCCGTGACGGCGTTGCCCGACGCATCCTCGCCGATCGCGACCATTGGAGCGGGCAGCGCCTGGCCGGCGTTCACGCTCTGATTGTTGCCGTTCGTGATGCGAAACGCCGCCAGCGGGCCGACGGTGATCCGGAAGAGGATGTCGGAAAACACGTAAAACGTATCTCCCCCGACGAACACCGAGAACTGTCCGTCACCCAGCCGGCCGCCGAAGACCGGCGTACACACCGCCTCGCCGACGGCATTGGTGAACACCGTGCCTTCCTGGCAACGGATCGTGCCGCTCGATCCGTCCTGTTCCTGCACGCGAACCGACACATTCGGGACCGGGCCGGGCGTCCCGCCGCGCGTGGCGAAAACGCTTACGCGGATCGGCACCGTGCCGGTGGTCCCGGCGCCGCCCACCAGCGGCCGCTGCTCCAGCGAGGGACTCAACAGCAGGATATCGACCGTCAGGCTCTGGCTGCCGTCGCCGGTGAAATTGACGGTCGTGACCGTGAAGTTGGTGTTGATGGATGGGTTGATCGCCACCGACGCGTTTACGGTCGTTTGGAGAAACGAGGCGGTGGGTGGCATCAGCGCCCCGACGAAGGTCGTCGACGCGCGCCCGGCGCCATCGGTGAACGTGATGCTGTTCACGACCGTTCCCAGACCGGCGTCGAGGATCTGCCACCGGATCTCCACTCCCGGCGCGGGCGCGCCCTGCGCGGTCCGTACCTCGACGACCAGCGGATCCGTGATGAAGTTAGGCCGGACCATCTGTCCGTTGCCGGAAACGGCGGTGATGGTCTGCGCGGAAACCGCGCCGGCGGCGGCCAGCAGCAGGCTTGCAACGGAAAACAATGTCTTGTTCGGGGAGAGCATGCGCACCTCAGAGACGAATTTTGGTGACCGCCGAAGCGGGACGGACGCGGGCGAGACTTTGAGTATAGCACCGCCGGGGGAGGCGCCAGCGCGCGGTGACGTTCCGCCCGCTGAGGGGCGGGAGCATCGCCGCCGGCGAGGTATCCGTGTTCACTCGTCAAACATTATAGGGCAGAAATGTTTTTCCCGCGCGGCGAATTCCGCTCTTTTTCCTGCGTGCGTCTGGAACGGACCGGCCTGCTTGCCTGGCGGCGGGCGGGCCCGTTCGACCGGAACCCCTGGACGATTCTGGTATCATCACCAGATCATGCAGCGGCGACATTTCGTAGGTACGTTATTCGCGGCGCCCGCCGTCCTGAAGGGGGCCAAACGCAGCTTCTCCTACGCCGAAGTTGAGCGGATGCTGGTTACCGGGGAGGTGCGCGGCCGACTGACTAAGGACGAAATCGCCTCCCCGGCCCTGTTGCTGGACATGGACGCTTTTGAGGCGAACGTGGCGAAGATGGCCGCGCACTGCAAACAGCAGCAGCGCGCGCTGCGCCCGCACGGCAAGACCCACAAGTGCCCGGACATCGCCAAGGCGATGATCCGTGCGGGCGCGGTCGGCGCCTGCGGCGCGAAGCTGGGCGAAGCCGAAGTATTCGCGGCGAACGGCGTATCCGGACTGCTGGTCACCACCGCCGTAATCGGCAAACACAAGATCGAACGGGCCATCGACCTGGCGCGGAAGCAACCGGATACCATCTTCTCCGTCGACAACGCGCAGAATGTGAACGATCTGGACGAAGCGGCGGGGGCGGCCCGGATCAGGCTGAACCTGGCCATCGACCTGTTTGTCAGCAACCGCACCGGCATCATCCCCGGCGAGCCCGCGCTCGCCCTGGCGCAGCACATCGACCGCAAGAAGCATCTTCGGCTGCACGGGATTCAAGCTTACGCGGGCGGGGCGTCGCACGTCACCGGCTTCGAGGCGCGCCAGCGGCGCTCGCTCGCCGATATGACGCCCGCCGTGGAAACTCGCCGGCTCATCGAAAAGAACGGAATTTCCTGCCCTTGGCTGTCCGGCGGCTCCACCGGCACCTATAACATCGATTCGGAGATCGACGGCATCACCGAACTGCAACCAGGCAGTTTCATCTTCATGGATATCGACTACAACCGGATCGGCGGTAAGAGCGGTCCGGTTTATCAGGACTTCCAGAATTCTCTCACCGTGCTGACCACGGTGGTCAGCAAACCAAATGACCGGCAAGCCGTGGTCGACGGAGGGCTGAAGGCGTTCTCGACGGATAAACCCTTCCCGCCGGTGGCGAAGGACATCGAGGGCATGATCTATCACTGGGGTGGCGATGAGCACGGCCGGCTGGACGTTTCCAACGCCAGCCGCGAGGTCAAGATCGGCGACCGGATCGAGTTCATGGTGCCGCACTGCGATCCTTCCGTGAACCTGTACGACCGCATTTACCGCGTCCGCGGCGACCAGGTGGAAGGCGTCTGGCGGATTGCGGCGCGGGGCGTGAGCCAGTAACTCCTGCCAGGCTCAGGGCTGGCCGGTGATCACCGCGCACGCGTTCTTGACCGCGTTTCCGACCGAACGCGTCGAACTGGTGTGGACGAGGTCGCCGTCCCGGTTGAAAACCGCGATCTTATTGTCTTTGCGCACAATATCTTTGCCGCCTTCGCGGTCGAACGATACGACGTAGTCGGCGGCCTCGCGCCGGTTGGTGATCCGTACGGCAGGGCAGCGCTGTTGGAACGTGCGCATGATCTCGACGGTTTGCGGCCGCGTCCCGCCCGCGATGCCGCCGCCCCCGCCGACCGAACCCCAGCCGCCGCCGCCCGTCATCTGCCAGGCCTGGCTGGTTTCGATGAAGATCCGGGGACGGTCCGAGGACGCCCTGTCGTTCTGCGCGTAGAGCAGGCCGACGCCCAGCAAGCAGCTCACTACCCAACGGTGTTCCATACGCTGGTTGGGACGAGCCCCGCTGCCGTCCGGTTTCGCGCCGCCGCGCCAGCGCAAACTGCTACCGCGGAGGAATCAAATACTTCTGGGGGATCTGGTAATCGAGGCCCGCGTAGTGAAACTCTTCGGCAAGTTGGAACGCGGTTTTCTCCGCCCCGATGGCGGCCAGTTTGCGCAGGTTGATCTCCACCAGTTTCGCCACTGCGGCGTCGTCCACGGTGTCGAGCAGCGGCAAGCGGCGGCCCGTATCCTCCAGGCGCTGCCTGATGCGCATGGCCAGACTGAAGTTGATGGTGCGGAGCGCCAGCGCGGCGCGGAGTTTCCGGTCGAAGGTCGCGGCGATCTCGCGGGTGACCGGCTGGGGCACGAAGGTCGCTGTGCTTTCCGGCTCGCGGCGGCGGGGATCGACGGGCGCGGCGTAATAGTACAACTCGGGCACGTAGTGGGGCGCCAACCCCACTTGGGCGAAGGGCGGCTGGTAGTTGGCCAGCGCCGCCGCCCGCCGCGCCTCCTCGGCCGCCGAGCCGGTGTAATGGCGATCCAGCGCCTCCACGTACTCGGCGTACGGATTGGGCAGGAACATCACGTCCGGCTTCAGCAGGCGCACATAAAACGCAAGGCGGTCCCGCAACTCCGTGGGCGACACGGAGGCCAGTTCGCCGGCGCGGTAGCCGAGGTGATGCACTTTTTGGATTCCCAGCGCGCGCGCCGCCTGCTCCACCTCCTCGCGCACCCGGCGCGCCGTCTCTTCGGGAGAAAGCCGCCAGGAGTCTTTTTCGTCGTTGGTGACACGGACCAGGTGCGCGGCCGCGCCGCGGTCCGCCATCGCCGCGATGGTCCCGCCCGCGCAATGCACAAAGTCGGCGGCGTCCGCGGTGACCACCAGCACCACCTTGGGATCCGCGGCCGCCGCCCTGGCGGCGAGACAAAAAGCAAGAAGCAGGATTCTCATCGCTGGACCGTATGCTGGCGCAAGTACTCCTTCAGCCCGGGAAGATGATCGAATTCATCCACGAAGTAATAGACCTCCGCGTAGCGCACGCCGTTCTCCCGGCCGCGCTTGCGCGAAATCCAGTCCATGTGCCACTCTTCCATCTCGACCGCCGCGGCTTCGTCGGTGAGCCCGCGCAAATCGGGCAACTCCAGGCCTTCCTGGGCAAGCTGCTCTCGCACGGACCGAGCCATCGCGGGCGAGGCATACACGTTCCGGTGCGTGGAATAAGCCCGCATCTTCCGCCGCACCTGGCTTTCGTTCAGTTCGACGGCCACGTTCGGCTCATGCCCTTTGCCGTAGTCGACGCGCGCTTTATAGAACAGGTACGGGACGCGGTGCGGCCGGACGCCGAGTGCAAAGTGCTCCGGGTGCACGTTCTCGAGCCCGGCCAGCCAGTAGGCGTCGCCCATCGCGCGCGCGACTTTCCGGTGGTCGGGATTGCGGTCGTAATGGCCCCAGGGGTCGTGCGTCAGCACGACGTCCGGCCGGTGCTTGCGGATCAGGAAGATCAACTGTGCGCGCAACTCCTGGAGAGGGACGGGGTCCATGTAGTCGTTGCGCCAGCTCAGGCTGTAGAGTTCGCTCATCCCGAGAATCGCGATCGCGGCCTTGCATTCGCGCTCGTTGATCAGGTCGTTATGGCCATAGCCGTGCGCTCCGTCTTTTTCGTCGTTCGAAGCGCGAACGAAGTGCGATTCGTACCCCGCGTCGGTGAACTGGGCGATCAGTCCGCCCATGCCGTAGTCCGTCGTGTGGTCGTCGTGATGGGGCTGAATCACCATCATCACCTTGCCAGGGGGCAAGTCCTTGATCGGCAGCGGCCCGGCGGCCAGGGCGGCGGCCGCGGTCAGGATCAGCCAGACGGGGACTTTCATCGGGCGGCCACGTGCTCCTTCAGATACTCGTGCAGGCCGGGCAGCATGTCCCACTCATCCACCAGATAGAACGCCTCGGCATACGCCACGCCGGCCCGCTTGCCGGTTTCGCGGGAGGCCCATTCCATTTGCCATTTGCGGAGCTTCTCGATGGCCTGCTCATCGGTCAGCCCGTCGAATTCCGGAATCGCCATGCCGCGGCGCGCCAGCTCCTCCCGGATCTGCCGCGCCAGGGCGGGCGTATCGTACACGTTCCTGTGCGCCCAGAAGGCCTTGCCCTTCTGCTCCACGTGCCGCGGCTCGATGGCGATGGCGATGTTGGGGGTGTGCCCTTTCCCGTAGTCGCTGCGCTGGGTGTAATAAACCTGCCGCACCTGGTGCGGCCGCATGCCCGCCGCCAGGTGTTCGGGGTAGGCGTTTTCGAGCGGCGCCTGATAGAGCGCCTCGGCCATCGCGCGCGCCACCTTGCGATGGTCCGGGTTGCGGTCGTAATGGCCCCACGGATTCCAGGTCATCACCACGTCGGGCCGGTATTTGCGCAGCAGCAACACCATCTGCGCACGGACTTCCGCCAGCGGGACCGAGTCCATGTGATCGTTGCGCCAGTTCAGGCTGATGACGTCCTTCATGCCCAGGTGGCCGATCGCCTCCCGCGCCTCCCGGAGGTTGATCTGGTCGCCGCGTCCCCAGCCCACCCGCGAATCTTTTTCGTCGTTGGTGGTGCGGACGTAGTAGCCCGCCCAGCCGGCTTCCGTCAGGCGGGCGATGAAGCCGCCAAAGCCGTACTCCCAGGTATGGTCGTCATGGTGGGACAGCACGACCAGGAAGACTTTGCCGGGGGGGACGGCGCCGAGTGGCAACGGAGCGGCGGCGCGCACCACGGCCGCCGTAAGCAACAGGGCGGCGGCCAGACGCATGGCCGTATTTTACATCGCGCCTGGAGGGGCAATCCGGCCGGTCCCTTCTTCCCGGACGAACGAATGTGACCAAAGTCATCGCGTCCGCTCCGGGCGGCCGGTACCGTGGAAGGTGGCGAAGGAGACGCGAGCCTATGAGCGAGATCATCGACAACCGCGCGCACCGGGTGCGGAGTCTCAAGGAAATCATCAGGAAGCTGCACGCCGGACACGCGCCGGAGGAGGTCAAAGGCCAACTCGCGCAGATCGTCCGGGAGACTGACTACTCGGAGATCGTGGCCATGGAACAGGAGTTGATGGCCGAGGGGATGCCAGTCGAGGAGATCACCTCGATGTGCGACCTGCATTCGCAGGTGACTCGCGAGGTGCTGGTGCCGCCGCCGGCGCGCGCTGTGCCTCCCGGACATCCCGCCGACACGCTTCGGCGCGAGAACGAGGCGCTGCGCGGCTCGCTGCTGCGCATGCGGCAGGCGTTGAAGGACCTGCGCGCGCTGCCGGATGACGCGGAGGCGGGCGCGCCCCTCCTCGCCTGGCGGCAGGCGTCAAACGAACTGATGGACATCGACAAACACTACCAGCGCAAAGAGCACGCGTTCTTCTCCGCGCTCGAACGGCACGGGATTACCGGCCCGTCGAAGGTGATGTGGGCCAAGGATGACCAGGTGCGGGAACTGCTCAAAGATCTCAGCGCCGCCCTCCGTCAGCAGGACGCCACGGCGGGCGAGTGGAAGCTGGTGGCGGCGACGTTGGGCGAGACCGCGATCAACGCCATCGAGGAAATGATCTACAAGGAAGAGAACATTCTGCTGCCCATGTGCCTCGATACGTTTACGGAGGACGACTGGGCGGAGATCTGGGCGGCGTCGCCGCGGTACGGGTGGTGCCTGGTGGAGCCGCGGACCGGTTACCAGCCGCCCGAACGGGCCGTACGGGAGGGCCTGCGGCTGGCCGGGAGCGAAACGGTGCACCTGCCCACCGGCCACCTCTCGCTCGAGCAGTTGACGGGGATCTTCTCGACCCTGCCGGTGGATCTCACTTTCGTGGACGCCGACGACCGGGTTTGTTTCTTCTCCGAAGGTCCGGACCGGATCTTCGCCCGCAGCAAGGCCATCATTGGCCGCAAGGTGCAGCATTGCCACCCGCCGCGCAGCGTGGACGTGGTGGACCGCATCCTGCATGACTTCCGCGAGGGGAGGCAGAACGTGGCCGAGTTCTGGATCCACTTCCACGGCCGGTTTGTGCACATTCGGTACTTCGCGGTCCGGGAAGACGGGCGGTACCTCGGCACGCTGGAGGTGACGCAGGATCTGACGCGCCTGCGCGCGCTGGAAGGCGAACGCCGGCTGCTCGAGTACGACGAGCCGCCGCGGGAGGGGGTGGTATGAGTCTTCCGATCACGCCCGACACCAAGGTAGGCGCGCTGCTCGAAGCCTACCCTGAACTCGAGGAGCATCTGATCGCCTGCGCGCCGGCGTTCGCCAGGCTGCGCAACCCGGTGCTGCGCCGGACCGTGGCCCGGGTCGCGACGCTCGAGCAGGCGGCGCGCGTGGGAGGGATCAGCGTCCGCGAACTGGTGCGCCGGCTGCGCGAGGCGGCCGGCCAGTCTGGCGGAGAGCCCGCTGGCACGGAGACCGTGGCGGCCGAGCAGACCCCCGCCTGGGTAAACGACGAGCACGTCCGGTTTAACATCGACGCGGACGCCATGCTGGAGACGGGCGTGCACCCGATCGGCAAAGTGCGCGCCTGCGCCTCGGAATTGCGGCCGGGCGAACTGATCAAGCTGACCAGTTCGTTCCGACCGGAACCTTTGCTGGAAACCATGCGGCGGGCGGGACTGGCCGTCTTCTGCGCCGAGTTCGCGCCCGGCCGCCACGCCACGTACCTGGCGCGGTTGCCGGAAGTCCCGGCCGCGTCCCGGGAGAGCGGCGCGGTCTAGCCGCCACGAGAACCGACAGGCTGGCGAGCGTCCCGACCGAGGCAGGCCGGAGAGCCTGCCGGCAGATCTGGCCCATGGCCTGTCGCAGGGAACTAGTTCGGGTAGTCTGATCCGTCTGGTGAACGCGGGAGAACGAAGTCTGCCCGGTTAGATCACGCCCCGGTTTCCATTGAACTCGTGGACGGCGGCCACCATGGCGAGGATGTTTTCGAGCGGCGTGCGCGCCTGGATGTTGTGCACCGTATTGAACACGAACCCGCCGCCCCGGGCGAAGATGTCGCAGCGCCGGAGGACTTCCTCGCGGACCTGGGCAGGCGTGCCGTAGGGCAACGTCTGCTGGGTATCGACGCCGCCGCCCCAGAACACCAGCCGGTCCCCGTAGGCGGACTTGAGCTCCACCGGGTCCATGCCGGCGGCTGAGCATTGCACGGGGTTGAGAATGTCGAAGCCGGCTTCGATAAAGCTGGGCACGAACTTCGCCACCGCCCCGCAGGAATGCTTGAACACCTTCCACGGCGTATGCTGATGGATCCAGCCGTTGAGCGCCTGATAGACCGGCAGCCAGAGTTCGCGGAAAGTGGGCACGGAGCAGAACGACGAGGTCTGGGTGCCAAAGTCCGTGCCGCAGACGTAGACCACGTCCACCAGGTCCCGCACGCGGGCGGCGATCCGCTCGAGGTTCCGCAGGCCGATTTCCAGTTGGCCGGCGAACACCGCGCGGACGTAGTCGCGGCGGCTGCGGGTCGCCATGTACCATTCGGCGATGTCGCGAATGCCCTTGGGGTTCTTCAAACCTGGCGCGGGGACCAGGGCGATGTCGCCGAAGGCGGTGCCGCCGAAAGCGGCCACCACGGCGCGTCCGGTGGCCCGGGCGCGGCGGGCGGAGGCCTCCAGGAAATCCAACTCCTCCTCCGAGATGGGGGTGAATTCCTCCAGGTTGTCGCGGGGGTCCAGCTTGTCCTCGTCAAGCGGTTCCTGGCGGATGATGGGATCGAAGAAATAGCCTCCCGCGGGCATGCGCGAACTGGGCGGCGCGGACCGGTCCCCCTGCGGATGCATCAGGATGTCGCCATGGGCGTCGATCGACACTTCGAAGCCGCCGGGCACCAGCACTTCGAGCCCATCCGGCATCCGCCACGGCTTCCACCCCTCCAGCGGGAAGCCGAAGCGGGTCATCCGCTTGATGACGCCTTCCGTGTCGATGCCAATGGCTTGCTTGAGGTCCTCGTCGATCTCGCCAAGCATCTGCCCCGGATCAATGACCCGCACCGGCGACGGGTCGAGCCCGTAGTGGCGCCGCAGCGCGGCCACGCAACTGACGTGCATCCCGGAGACGAACGTGCCGCCGAAATCGATCGGCACGCGGTCGGGGAGCCGGTGGGCGAGGGTGGTCTGGACTCGTTCGGCGCTAGTCATAAGCTATCTCAGCGTACCGGCTCGGGGCCCGGAGCGGAATCCGCGCGCGGCTCGCGCCGCTCGCGCAAGCGGGCGGCCACCCAGGCCAGGCCGCGTTCGCGATGGCAATCCAGACAGGCGTTCGGGCTCTCCTCCGGCCCAAACCGCGCGGTCATGTCCGCGTCGGGGATGTCGTCGATGGTGTGCGTGCGCGCCTGAAACTCCACGGTGCGCATGATGCGCGGCATGTGGCAGGCGACACAGCGCGCGCCCTCGGATTCGGGCTGGTGGCGCGTGTGCGCGCGGGCGTTCCGGCCGATTTCCGCGTGGCATTGCGTACACATCCGGTCGGGGTCGTCCTGGTATTTCAACGCCTTCAGATTCGCCGGAAAGTCCGCGGGGTGCGGGTGATGGCAATGGCCGCAATGCGCGCCGCCGCGGTCGAAACACTGGGACCGCTCGAAGGACTCGACGATGAACGTGGTCTCGCGAAAACGCCCGTCGCGGTAGAACGCTTTCCGCGAGAACTCGATCAGCGGCCGTCCCTTCGCCTTGCTGGTGAAAGCGGGCGTGACGCCCGAATAGTTCATCTCCCCGTGCGGTCCGCGCTCGAACATGGCGGACTGGCGGTGGCACTGGGCGCAGATGGCCACATATTCCCGGCCGCCGATTTTGCGGAATTCGACCGGCGGTTCGGCGGGCGCTTTGGCCGGCGTGGCTTTTTGCCGCCACTGCCGCACGTGCGCGGCGGACGGCCCGTGGCACATTTCGCAGTTCACCCCCGGTTCGGCGAAGGCGATGTTCTCGGCGGTGGCCTCCTTGCCCACTTGCTTCAACTGGCTGGTATGGCAGGGCGCGCAGTTGATCTGATACGCCGTTGCGTCGCTGAACGTGGTGAAGTGCTCGATCACGGTCCGGGGCGAGCCCGGCGGGTCAATGGTGGCCCAGTAGTTGAACCACTTCCCAGTAAGCCGGTTGTATTGAATCGGGAAAACGTGGATGCGTCCGTTTTCCAGGCGGGTCCCATACGCCTGCTGCCACTTGGATCCGATGGTGTAGTCGACCGGGTAGCGCCGCCATTCGCCATGGCGGTCGCGCATCTCGAAATAGTGCCTGCCGTGGTCGTCCACCATGCGCAGGGCGGCCCCGCCTTCGCGTCCCGGGAAGGAGTTGCCGCCGAAGTCGCCGAAGACATTCTCACGCCGGTACGGGGTCAGCATGCGGGCCATGCCGGTGCGCTGCCAGTTGCGGTGCTCCTGGGCGTGGCAGGGCTGGCAGGCGGCGGAACCGGCGTATTCGGCGGGCCGGGCCGGCGGGAGCGGCGCCGCGCCGGGGATGGGCAGCCCTTGAGCCTCGAGGACCGCGCGCGCCGCCGCGCGCAACTTCGGCTCCAACGCCTTCCACTGCGGCTCCGTGAATCCCGAGGGGCGCGCGTACCGCTCGAGCAGTTCGAGGGCGCGGCGCGCGCTGAGCGCGGCCCGTTCCAGCAAGCCGACGCCCGCCTGCACCTCGGACAGCGAAACCAGGAGGACGGGATTTTCTGGCAGCAGACGCAGACTGCGCGCCGCGTTCTCGAGCACGCAGCCGGGACGGCGCAGGTCGATGCAGGATTTGGCGGCCACGTCGTACACGACGGACAAGAACGCCGACGCCGGATACTGCTGGAGGAACTCGCCGGTGCGCGCCAGCCGGCCGGCGGGGTCGCGCACGGCGAAGATGGCCTCCAGCGCCCCGCGCTCCGCCGGGTCGGAGATCTGGTCGAGCAGGCGGAAGTTCTTCCGGTCCTTCTCGAAGACCACGGTGTCGATTTCCTGCGCCGGCGCGCCCGCCGCAGCCAGCAGCAGCAGCCAGGTCAGCCGCTTCACCGCGCCGCCTCCAGCTCCGCGAGCGCCAGCCCGCGAATTGCCGGCTCATCGAGCGCGGCCGCCTGCGCAAACAGTTTCGCGGCCTCCTGTTTTCGTCCCGCGAGTTGGTACAGCTTGCCCAGCCGGTAGAGCAGCGCGGCGTCCGGCGCGGGAGCGAACCGCGCGGCGATTTCGAAGGCCTCGATGGCGCCGGGCGTGTCGCCGCGTTTGAAGGCTACCAGTCCCAGCGCGGTGTGGGCTTCGGCGCGGCAGCGTCCGTCGATGCGCCGCCACTCGTCGCGGGCCACACTCTTGGGCGGCCGGTAAGCATCGAGGCCATCCAGGGCCTGCCGGGCGTCGGCCTCCGCCTGGGTGAGTTCTCCGGGGGAGCCGGCCCCATTGGCGCGCAACGCGGCCAGCGCGGCGCGCAGCGGCAAATGATGGGGATTTACTTCCAGCGCTTTTTCGCCCCAGGCGAGCGCTTCCGAGCGCCGGCCCTGCCGCCGGTAAGCCTCGAATCCCATCTCGTACACCCGCCCGCGGAGTTCCGATTGAGGCCAGGCGCGGAGGAAGCGCTCCGCCGCGGCGGGCGCGCCCGCCGCCTCCACCACGTCCAGGAATGCGTCATACTCTTCGGGTGTGCGGGCTTGGGCAACCGGCGCAAACTGCGCCCATAGCGCGGAACAGGCCGCCAGCATCAAACCACCACACCGCCACACGGGTATGCGCCTCGTCATTCGTATTGTAGGCTGGCTGGCCGCGACGCTGGTCTTGCAGGGGGGCGCGCCCACGTTCGAGGAGACGGGCGGATTGCTCCCGCCGGCGGAGGAGTTGAGTCCGCTCGGCCGGCAGGTTCTGGAGGCGATCCGCTCCGCCGATTGGGCGCGCGCGGCCCAACTGACCGCCCAGGCGCCCGGCGGCGATGGCGCATTTTGGAGCGGCTATGTCAAGCTGCGCCTTGGTAACCCGGGGGGCGCGATTCGCGCTCTGCGGCGGGCCCAGCAGACGGCCTCCGCTCCCCACGTGCGGAAGACCCTGGCCGCGGCGTATTATGCCGAGCGTCAATATGTGCTCTTCCGCGCGCTGATGGAGGCGGAGGTTCGCCACGGTCCGCAGGACTTCGCGCCCCACTACTATCTGGGCCGCCATTGCGATACCGATCTGCGCGACTTCGCAGCCGCCGTCGCCCATTTCCGCGCGGCGTTGGAGCGGGCGCCGGCGCATGCTCCCTCCCACTACTACCTGGGTTTTGCGCTGGAGAAGCTCGGCCGCGCGGCGGAAGCCGAAGCCTCGTTCGAGCGGGCGCGCAAGCTGTCGCCGGCGTTTCCGGAGCCCTGGTCGGGGCTGGCCCGCCTGCGGTTGACCGCCGGCCACGCCGAAGAGGCGTTGCCCTTCGCGCGCGAAGCCGTAAGGTTGGCGGCGCAAGACGCCGCGGCGCGAAAGTTGCTCGCCCGGACGCTGACCACCCTGGGCCAAACCGGTGAAGCCCTGGCCGAGTGGACTCGCGCGGCCGAACTGGACTCCACGGACGCCTCGGTCCGCTATCAGATCTATCGCGCCGCCCTCACGCTGGGCGACCGTGCGCTGGCCGCGCGCGCGCTGCGTGAATACGAGGACCTGCGCCGCGTGTATGGCTTGGAGTAGCGCCCAGACGCGGCCCGTTCTTGCTCGAACTTTTCCCGGAAATCCACCGCCAGCCAAAAGGAAGTGTCCCTTCTGGTCCGGATTCTGCGCATGTGTCTGTGAGGCGGCAGTAAACACGAACGCCAAGCAGCCGCCAAACCGACTCAGGAGAAACAACGATGACCATGCAACGAATCCTGTCTCTGGCCTACGGCGCGTTGGCTTACACCTGTTTCCTCGGCGCCATCGTGTACGCGATGGGTTTCGTAGGCAACATGATGGTTCCCAAATCGATCGACACCGGAGCCAGCGCCGGAACCGCCGAGGCGATCCTGGTAAACATGGCCTTGCTTTCCCTCTTTGCCGTGCAGCACAGCGGCATGGCTCGTCCTGGTTTCAGGAAAAGGTGGGCCCGGATCATTCCCCAGCCCATCGAGCGCAGCACCTTTGTACTTGCGACGTGCGTGGTATTCGGAATGCTGTTTTGGCAGTGGCGTCCCCTGCCCGAAGTTGTCTGGCAGGTAGAGCATCCGCTGGGCGCGGCGGCGCTGACCGCCAGCTCACTGGGGGGCTGGGTGATGGTGGTGCCGGCCCCGTTCATGATGCACCACTTCGACCTGTTCGGTCTTGCGGCAGGTGTACCTCCATTTCCGCGGCTACAACTACCAGGAGCTGGGCTTTCGCGCGCCCGGTTTCTACCGGTACACGCGGCGCCCGATTATGGTGGGATTCCTGATCGCGTTCTGGGTGACGCCCGCAATGACGATGGGTCACCTGCTGTTCGCAGCCGTGACAACGGGATACATTCTGGTGGCAATTCAACTGGAGGAGCGTGACCTGATGCGGTTCTTCGGCGACCGCTACCGGCTCTATCGGGACCAGGTCCCAGCCCTGTTGCCGCGGCTGGCGGGCTGGCAGGACCAGCGCCGGCAAACCCCGGAGATCCGGGCCGGCGCGGATCGTAGGGCGGCCGCCGCGCGCAGCCTGTCGGTCACGCAGCCGGGCATGCGCTGACCAGGGAATCGTGCGTACTGCGGGCCGTGCATGCCCTCGGCAGGGAAGCACGGCCACAACGCCTAAACCGCCTGCTTGCCCGCCTTCCCCCCGTCCCTGACCTCCTCTGCCGGGGGAAGTAGTACAGTAGTGGTTTGCTTCCCCCTCAAACGGTTTCCCCGGACTCGCCCGAAGAGTTCGCGGCGGCGCTCCGCGCCGCCAGCGACCAGCGCCGAACCATTGCCCTGTTTGGCCGCGGCACGAAGCACCGCATGGCGGGAGCGGTACCCGCCGCGGAAGTGAATCTTTCCACGGCCCGGCTGACCCGCGTGCTCCAGTACGAGCCTCGGGACCTGACCCTGAGCGTCGAAGCCGGGATCCGGTTTGCCGAGGTCGACCAATTGCTCGGTGAGCACCGCCAGATGTTGCCACTGGACCCGCCGTTTGCCGGCGAAGCCACCGTAGGGGGGGTGCTGGCTTCCAATACCTGCGGGCCGCGGCGCAGGTTGTACGGCACGGCGCGGGACCTGACCATCGGGATGAAGTTCGCTACGCTGGAGGGCAAGCTGATCCAGTCGGGCGGCATGGTGGTGAAGAACGTGGCCGGACTCGATATGGCGAAACTGCTGATCGGGTCTTTCGGCACCTTGGGAGCGATTGTGGTGGCGAACTTCAAGGTCCTGCCGCGGCCGCAGGTGGAAAGACACTTCCTCCTGTCGTTTGATTTGGCCGCCGACGCGCGCGCGGCGCGCGACCGCGTGTTGCGCAGCGTTCTGCAACCGCAATCGCTGGATCTGCTGAACCCGGCCGCCGCGGCGCGGATGGGAAAGTCCGGCTTTCTACTGTCCATCCAGGCCGGCGGTAACCGCGCGGTAGTGGACCGCTACCAGCGGGAACTGGCCGCGCTGGGGCCGCTTTCCGAAGTTGATCCCAACTGGACCGCCCGCCTGCGCGAATTCACGCCCGCCTTCCTGGAGGAGCACCCCGAGGGCGCGGTGGTGCGGCTTTGTTCGACGCTCGAAACGGCGCCCGCGTTGCTGGAGTCGCCCGCGCCGGCGGTGATCCGGGCGGGGAGCGGGGTCGCGTACCTCTATTTTGCCGAAGCTTCCGCGGCGGCAGCGGTGTTGAGCCAGCCCAAGGCTATACTGGAATTTTCGCCGACCTCCCGATCCTTCACGGCCGAACTATGGCCGTCGCCGGGCGCGGATTTCGAAATCATGCAGCGGGTGAAGCGGATGCTTGACCCGCATCATCTCTTGAACCGTGGCAGACTCTTTGGTCGTACTTGACAACAAGCTGGATCGGCCGCAACAGGTCGATTTGGACCGCTGCGTGCATTGTGGCCTGTGCCTGAACGCCTGTCCCACCTACCGGGAGTTGGGCGTGGAAATGGACTCGCCGCGCGGCCGCATCTACCAGATGGTCCAAGTGCACAATGGCGCGCCGATCACGCCGGCGTACGTCGAGCACATCGAGCTGTGCCTGGCCTGCCGGTCGTGCGAAACCGCGTGCCCTTCCGGCGTGCAGTACGGCCGGCTGGTGGAAGCGGCGCGGGCGCACATCGAGAGCCAGATGGTGCGGCCCTGGTATGCGCGCGCCTTCCGGCGCTTCATTTTTGGGCACCTGCTCCAGTCGCCTGCGCTGTTGCGCATCGCCGGGGCGGGTCTCTATTTGTACGAGCTCTCGGGCTTGCAGCGGCTGGTGCGGGCTTCGGGAGTCCTGAAGGCATTCGGCAACCTGGCGGCGGTAGAGCAACTTTCGCCACCGGCCGAGCCGCCGTTTTTCTTCGACAAAATCGGCAAGACCTTCCCCGCCGAGGGGGCCCGCCGCCATCGCGTGGCCTTTCTGGCGGGATGCATCGCCAACGTATCGTTTGCGCGGCTGAACGAGGCGACGGTGCGCGTGCTCCAGAAGAACGGCTGCGAGGTGGTGATTCCGCGCGGGCAGACTTGCTGCGGGGCGCTGCACGTGCACTCCGGCTTGCGCGAGGATGCCCGAAAACTTGCCCGGCGCAACCTCGACGCGATCGACCCCGGCGATTATGACGCCATTCTCACCAACGCCGCGGGCTGCGGCTCCACGCTGAAGGAATACGACGAACTGCTGGAGCATGACTCCGCCTATCGGGACCGCGCCCGGGAGTTCAAGCGCAAGATGAGGGACGTGACCGAGTTCCTGGCGGCGATCGAGTTGAATCCGGATATGGCGCCCGTGGAAGCCGTCGCGACGTATCAGGATTCCTGCCATCTGCTGCACGGCCAAAAAGTCAAGCTCCCGCCTCGTAATTTGCTGAAATCGGTTCCCGGATTACAGTTCAAGGAACTGCCCTACTCGGACATTTGCTGCGGCAGCGCCGGCATTTATAACGTGCTGCAGAACGAGATGGCGATGGCGGTGCTCGATAGCAAAATGCAAAATGTCAATCGCACCCGCGCCGGATTGATTGTCACGGCCAATCCCGGCTGTATGCTCCAGTTGCGCGCCGGGGTTAAACTGCACGGGCACAATCAGCGGGTGCTTCATGTGGTCGAAGTCCTCGATGAAGCTTATCGCGGAGTGGAAGCGTCGGCAAAACGTCGAAAAGACTAGCGGACGAAGGCGGCGACGGCACTCGCCGCCTAGCCACTCGTCGTAGGAACTCCGGCCCGCCTCTAGTTACGGTCCGGCAACAGCAGAACGTCGAAAGGAGCCCCGCCCCCGGTGCTATCGACCGCAACGATGGTGCGGATCATTCCGCCCCAGGTGGGCACCCGCATCGTGTCAATCGCCACGGTCTTGGTGCCAGCCACGGTTACCCGCCCCTGGTACATTTGAATCGGCACGGATAGGTAGCCCGAAGCCGCCTTGAACGGGACGTTGCTAAGCACGGGGGTCCTGCTGTCCAACGCCTCAAACGGGGTAGTCACGTACACGTCCACCGCCGGAGCGCCCGGCGCGCCGTGGACGACGCGGAACTTCACTTGTCCGGGGATCGGTTCGTCGTTGTTGTCTTCCAGTAAAAGAAGTGACAGGGGCTCAGAACCGCCCGAGACGCGGCCCACCGCAATCACCGTATAGTCGCGGCCAGGAGCCAGGGTCGGGTTCGCCTGGAGCACGGTAGTGGAAGTGCCCGCCACATTCACGCGGATGTCATAGCTCTTGGCGGGCAGCGCGAGATACTCGGAATACTCGCGGAAGGGCAGACTGGCCAGGACTTTGCCTCCGTCGACGAGAACGTCAACGGCGGGCGCATCGGGGGAAGCGTGGACGACGCGGATACGGGCCTTCTGCTCCTGCGCAAAGACGGGCAGAGCGAACAAGGCGCACGCGGATGCAAACAGAGAAAATCGTTTGAGCATGTTCCCTACTTTCTGGGTATTTTTATGAGCTTCACTGGCTCACACTCGAGGGGGATGCCGTAAACACGGGAGAAGGTGTAAGAAACGCGGAATGGCGTCACGCCGCTTTCGAGGCTGGGATCACCTCAAAGGGCCGGACAGGCCTCCCATCCGGGGTTTCGGGGGGCGCCGGCCTGGTTGGCCACCGGTATCTCGTCGAGATTCAGAAATGAGCAGCTGGCGTCTGGCGCGCAACCAATTGGCGGTGATGCCGGTTACGCCACTTCGCCGTCGAAATGAAGCCGGTGGCGCGCGCCGGGCTCCGGCTTTTTGTAGCGCTCGATCTTTGAGCCGTAGGGGCCCTGCTTCGTCCGCGCCAGCAGCGCCGCCTGCTCCTGCTTGGACATCGGCTGAAACGTCTTGCACGCCACCACGTTCTGCTCGAGTTGCTGCACCGTTTCGACGCCGGATACCAGCGTGTCCACGTCATGGCTCCAGGCGAAGCGCAGGCACTCGGGGATGGTGGCGATTCTGGCCTTGGTGATCTCGCCGATCGCGTTGGACTTCATGGCGATGATTCCCAGGCCTTTCTGCCGAAACTTTGGCAGGACGGTATTGATGAAGCTGAGGTAGTGCGGATCGATCAGATTGACCGGGCACTGCACGGTTTCCCAACCGTCGAACGCGTTCATCAGACGCTCGTGCACCGTGGGGTCGTGATGGCCGGTGAACCCGATGTGCCGCACCTTGCCCTGTTTTTTCGCCAGGACAAACGCTTCCAGCGCACCGTTGGGTCCGAGGATCTGATCCACTTCGGTATGGGTAGCGACCTCGTGGCACTGCCACAGATCCAGGTAGTCGGTCCGCATGCGGGTCAGGCTCTCCTCGAGTTGCCGCATGGCTCCAGCCTTGTCGCGAAGCTGGGCCTTGGTCATCAGAATAGCCTTCTGCCGCCGCCCGCCGGCCAGCGCTTTCCCGTACGTGATGTCGCTTTCGCCGTTATGATACTTATGGGCGCTGTCCAGGAAGTTAACCCCAAGATCGAGGGCCCGATGGATGAGGGAGATTCCCTGCTGCTCTCCGCCCTTTCGCATATGGAAACCGCCGAGGCAAATGCGGGAGACCTTCAAGCCGCTCTTGCCCAAAGTGGCGACGGGCACGGGTACGTCGGCGAGAGCCTCCAGTTGCGCGCCCAGGGCCATGGAGGAGATTTGAAGGAACGTTCGTCGATCCATAAAAAGTCCTTTCCGGCAATTCGATCTTGTCCTCCATGGTATCACTGGGCGCTGGCTCTGCTGTTGGCAGGGGTGGCGGCGGCGGGGCGCGTCCAGGCCGAAACGCCGCGGGGACCGCGGGTGAACATGGGGCACGTGCACCTGAACGTGCTCGACGCCGCCCGCGCGCGCCAATTCTGGGTCGGCTTGCTGGGTGGGGCGCCCGTGAAGATCGGGCCGGGGGAGGCGATCCGTTTCCCCGGTGCGCTGGTCATGCTGCGGGAGCGCGAACGGGTGGAAGACAGCGGGGAGAGCGCGGTGGAGTATCTCGGGTTTGGGGCGCGCGACCTCGCGCGGCTGGCCGCGAAGCTGGAGGAAGGCGGCGTGCGCCTTACGCGCCTGGGGCCGGCCTGGCTGAGTCTGCGCACTCCTGAGGCGTTGCGGGTGGATCTGTTCGACTTTCCGTCCCAGCGGGAGGCGATCCGATTTCATCGTGTGCACTTCCGGATTCCGGACCCGGAGGGGCTGCGGTCATGGTACCGGCAAACCTTCGGCTTGCGAACGACCGAGCGCCAGGAACTGGCAATCCCCGGCGCCGTGCTGAGTTTCGCCCCGGCGCCGCACCCCCCGGCGCCGTCGCAAGGACGGGCGCTGGACCACATCGGCTTCGAGGTCCGGAATCTGGAAGCGTTCTGCCGCCAACTCGAACGGCAGGGCATCCGGTTCGAGAAGCCCTTCCGCCGGTTCGAGAAAGTCAAAGCCGCGGCGGCGGTCCTGACCGACCCCAGCGGGACGACGGTCTCGCTGACGGAAGGACTGAACGCCTTCTGATCGTACGGAGACACCGGAGGAGAGTTGCGCAATCAACCTAGGAGCTCCCTGCTGGATCAGGCGCTCGACTTCATTGAAGCTGCAGGGAACCGGCTTCCTCATCCCGTGACGCTGTTTTTCCTGCTGGCAATGGCGGTGCTAGCCGGCTCCTGGATCTTCTCGGCGGCGGGCGTGACGGCGATCCATCCGACCACCGGCAAGGTGGTATCGGCGGTCAACCTGTTCTCCGCCGACGGGTTGCGTCGCATCGTGACCAGCCTGGTCACAAATTTCACCGGCTTTGTCCCGCTGGGCACCGTGCTGGTGGCCATGCTGGGTGTGGGGGTCGCCGAGGGCAGCGGCCTGCTGACGACGGCGCTGCGGGCCGTCGTGCTGGCCGCGCCCAAGCGCATCCTGACGGCGGTGGTGGTGTTTACAGGGATCCTGTCGAACACCGCGTCGGAGGCGGGCTACGTGATCCTGGTTCCCCTGGCGGCGATCCTGTTTCTGACCGTGGGCCGGCATCCTTTGGCGGGCTTGGCCGCGGCCTTTGCGGGGGTGTCCGGCGGATACAGCGCGAACCTGGTCTTGGGTACGGTGGACCCGTTGCTGGCGGGCCTCACCACCGAAGCGGCCCGTATCCTGGATCCGGGCTACACGGTGAATCCGGCCGCGAACTGGTACTTCATGGCGGCCTCGACGGCGCTGCTGACGGTCCTCGGCACCGCCGTTTCCGAGTGGATCGTGGAACCCCGCCTGGGCCGATATGAAGGACCGGCGCCCGCGTCCGTCCAGGCGCTGACGACGCAGGAGAAACGGGGACTGGCGGCTGCCGCGGCGGCGCTGGTGGGATTCAACGCGCTGCTGCTGTGGGCCACCGCGCCGGCCGGGGCGGTGCTCCGCAACCCGCAGACGGGGGGCTTGCTGGATTCGCCTTTCCTCGGCGGCATCGTGGCGATCATCTTCGCCGCGTTCCTGGCGCCCGGCCTGGCGTACGGCATCGCCGCGGGCACGATTCGCCGCGACGCCGACGCCATCGACGCCATGAGCAAGACGATGAGCACGCTGGGCGGCTACCTGGTGCTCGTGTTCTTCGCCGCCCAGTTTGTGGCTTTCTTCAACTGGACCAACATCGGCATCATCAGCGCGATCCAGGGCGCGCAGTTTCTCAAAAACGTGGGCTTGACGGGGCCGCCGCTGATCGCGGCGTTCATCATTACCGCCGGGGCGCTGAATCTCTTCATGGGCAGCGCTTCCGCCAAGTGGGCGATCATGGCGCCCGTGTTCGTGCCGATGTTCATGCTCCTCGGGTATTCGCCGGAACTGACGCAGGCGGCTTACCGCATCGGCGATTCCTGCACGAATATCGTGACTCCCATGATGTCGTACTTCGCCCTGATGATCGCGTTTGCGCAGAAATACAGCCCGGCGGCGGGCATCGGGACGATCATCGCCACCATGCTGCCGTACACGGTGTTCTTTCTGGTCACGTGGACTCTGTTTCTGCTGGGCTGGATGCTGCTCGGCTGGCCGGTGGGGCCGGGAGCGGAGTTGTATCTCGGGCGCTGAGGGCGGCTGCGCGGCATCTGCGGCGCGCCTGACCGGATCCGCGGTTTGCTGGTACTATCGGCGAAACAGCACCACGTTGACTGAAGGAGACCAAGACATGCCTCGTCTATCGCGCCGCACCGCTTTGAAATCATCGGCCGGATTGCTGGCCGGGGCCGCGCCCGCGGCCGCCGTGCCCGCCAGGCCGTCCGTCAAGGGCCGTCCCGGCGGGATGAAGTTCTCCGAAATCATCCTGCCCGGCGAGCGCGACCGGATGCGTTTGCTCAAACAGGTGGGGGTGAACTACGCCATTGGCAGCGTGACCGGACATCTGGCCAGGCTGCCTCGCACGCAGTATCTCGACGCGCTGGCCCGGTTCCAACAAGACTTGCGCGCGCACGGCCTGGGGCTGGCCGGCGTGGAGAGCCATCCCGTGCCGGCCGAGAAGATCAAGCTGGGGCTCGCCGGGCGCGACGAGGAACTGGAGAACTACGTCGTATGCATCAAGGCGCTGGCCGAGTTGGGGGTGAAGATGATCTGCTACAACTTCATGGCGGGTGTGAACTGGTACCGCACGCGGACGGACTTTCCCGAGCGCGGCGGGGCGCTGGCGAGTGAGTTCGACTCGGCCGCCGCCGAGCGCGAGGGAGTGACCGAGTTCGGGGAAGTCACCGAGGAGCAGATGTGGGACCACTTGACCTACTTCCTGAAGGCGATCATTCCCGTGGCCGAGAAAGCCGGCGTCGGCATGGCGCTGCACCCCGACGATCCGCCGCTGCCGAAGCTGCGCGGTCTGGCGCGCATCGTGACCAGCGCGGCCAATTACCGCCGGATTTTCGAGATTATGCCGAGCCCGGTCAACGGCGTCACCTATTGCCAGGCCAATTTCGTGGCGATGGGCGAGGATGTGTACCAGGTGGCCAAGGAATTCCTCGACAAGAAGAAAGTGTTCTTCGTGCACTTTCGGGATATCGAAGGAGCGTCGCTCGGCCAGCCCGCCCGGAGGTTCCGCGAGACGTTTCATGACAACGGACCCACGGACATGGTGGAGATGTTGAAGATCTATGCCGAGGCGGGCTTCCAGGGGCCGATCCGCCCGGACCACGCCCCCACGCTCGAAGGCGAAACCAACGACCGGCCCGGGTACGCGATGAAGGGCAAGATCTTCGCTTTTGGCTACATGCGCGGCATTCTGCACGCGCTGAATCTGCCGAGCGAGTAAACCGGGCGCCTGGTTTGCGGCCAGGCCGCGTCGCGCTGCCTCAGCCTTGCTGATGCAAAGTAGCTGAAACGGCAAACATCTTTGCTGCCCGCCCCGCCCGGTGCTTTTCCCGCTGGCCAGCCGATGAAGAAGTTGGATGTAACCAATCGAAAATATTTTCTTGGGCTCGGCGCGGCCCGATGATACACTGCCTTCCATTCAGGCAACAACAGACTTCCAAAATATTCAGCCTGCCGGCTGAATAACCCGCAGACTTTCGCCGGTAACCCACGGTCGGTTCGTCTGGCCGGGTGGAAGTCAGTGATTCACAAGCTGAGGAGAGTTCGATGAACATACACGCGAGGTGTATTTGTGCCTCAGGCGCCATGGTCCGCGGTGCGACGATGATCCTCCTGGCCGCCGCGGCTCAGGCGCAGGAAAGCAGGTCGTCAGGCAGTTTCTCGCTCAACCAGGACGTATTTTTCGGGTTCTACCCGCAGGTGAACGGGTCCTACCAGCAGAACGATACGATCGACTGGACCTACTATGGGATCTTCTGGACCACCCCTTCCTTTGGCACGGGAGGCGGCGGCGGACTCTGGACGGAGTTCGGCGGCGGCGTCAACCTGAAGGCGTGGGAAGGCAAGTTGCAGTTCAATCCTCAACTAGGCGTGCTCAACGGGAAACTGCTTTCGAACGGGAACTTTCCCATGGCCCTGGAAGGCGTGGTTCCTAACTTCACCGTCAACGCAGATACCGCGCGGGGGGAGGGTCAGTTCTATGTCGGCTACTATCTGGCCGCGCGCAAGGGCAAGGCGCCGGCCGCGGACGGGGGCGCGCGGGTGAGCGTTCCGGTGCAGAACAATTTCGTCCACTGGTGGAGCAACGGTGGGTGGAAGGCGTCGTCCCTGATCTCGGTGGGGGTGCATTACGAGGCCTTGTTCTCGAAGCCGAGCGGCGCGAGCCCGCCGGCGTCCGGGCATGTGTACCGCTGGCTCGGACCCTACGTCCAGGCCTCGTTGCCGGCGCGGGTCACCGTGCGTTTCACGGCCGGCTCGGACGTGACTAGCCGCCCGGCGTCCAACGGGACGGACTCCTTCTACAAACTCACGGCGACGTATCGTTTCTGAGCGAGTGCGCAAGATCACGCCGGGCTTCCGGCTGGGGCGCCAACGTTTACGCCAGCGCGAAGCACGAAGAGAGTCGAGCGGCTGCGCCGCCGTTGCGTAGTTGTGTTGGGCTTGCGCACGGTCAGAACAGCCGCCAAACCGACTCAGGAGGTTTCGCCGCCTTGAAGCGGCCATACCACCGGCATCCGGCGTACAGGGGCGCCAGGCTGGCCAGCCAGACCGGATACAGCGCCGGCAGGCTGACGCCGCGCCGGAAGAAGGCCGCGCCGAGGAGCGCGTACAACCAAAGGTGCGCCAGGTAGAAAAACAGAGGCGCCTGTCCAAACGCGGCGAGGACGCGTTGGCCGCGGTCCCCAGGGAGGCGGGCCAGCAGACCGAGCAGCGCCAGATTGCCTCCCACCATGAACAGGGTGAACACGAGCGCCGGAGGGTACTTGATGAAATTCAGAAACTCGATCCAACTCGCGTCGCGCGGGAGACGGAGGTTGCCGGGGCCGCCGGCGGCGCGCAAGGCGAGGGCGGCCAACAGGAGTCCGGCGCCCATCCACGGGGTGGCGCGCAGGCAGTTGGCGCGGTCGCGGTGGAGCCAGCGGCCGAACAACACCCCCGCCGCCGTGACGCCCCACCACGGCACGATGGGGTACAGCACAAAGACGTGGCCAGTCTGGCCGGGGACGAGCAGCAACGCGGCGGCCAGCGAGACAGGTGCGTGAGCCAACTCGGGGCTCGGAATCAGCAAGGCGCCCGCCGCCAGCGCGCCCGCGCCGATCCCCGCCCACACGACTCCTGGCAACCGCAGAAGCGCCGCCGAGAGGATCAAGGCGGCAGCCAGCGCCGACAGGACCGGCCACAGGAAATAGAGCGGAGCGGCGCCCATGCCGGGCGGCAAGTCCTGGGCGCCGGGGGGCGGGCTACCCGAGCCGCTGAACGCGCCGACCACGAATGCCGGGACTTCGAGAAACTGGCTGACCACCAGGAGCAGCGCACCCCGAGCCAGGACGGTGCGCGAGATCCGGGGCCAGGACCACCCCGCTGCCGCGCGGTCGGCGGCGAACAGCGCCAAGCCCGCGCCCATCAGGAAGAAAAAGCCGGGCGCGCACAGGTGCGTGACGAATCGCGTGAGGAACGGCGCCGCGCTTTCATAGCGGGTCCAAGCGCCGCTCCAGAACTCGGACGAGTGCTGGCGGGCGACGAACGCCGAAGCATGGTCGAGCGCCATCAGCACCATGATGAGGCCTCGCAAGGCGTCGACCGGCAGGAGGCGCCGGCTGGGGGCGGCTGGACTGGTCATAAGGAGCGCAGCCGCTATTCTCCCCCGAAAGGCGGCGCGGGAGGCGGGGCGCGATACGCTGGAAAAGATGCGGGTGGTCGTTGGCCCTCCTGGCTCCGGGAAGACCGCGGTGGTGTGGGACGAACTGCGGGAGGCGTTGCGGCGACGGGATGACGGCGTCCGGCTGGTGACGCCGACAGCCACCATGGCGGAGCACTTCCGCCACGCGCTGGCGCGCGAGGGATTCGTCTTGCGGCCGCGCTCCGTCACGACGCTGTCGGGACTAGTGGCCCGGTTGATCGGCGAGTCCCGCCAGATCTCCGATCCGGCGCTCCTGCTGTGCGTGCGCCAGGCTTTAGACCGGGGGCTGCCGCCAGCGCTGGAGCCCGCGGCCGCCTGGCCGGGATTCGCCGCGGCGTTCACCCGGACGATGCTTGAGTTTGCCGATGCGGGATGTGACGCAGCCCGCCTGGCGGCTGCGGCGGCCGCCTGGCCGGTGGGCGTCGCGTTTGCGCAGGTCTATCGCGAAGTGGAGCGCATGCTGGAAGTCCGCGGGCGGCTGCTGCGGCCGCAGTTGTTGCGCGCCGCGGCGCGCGCGGTGGAACAGACGCCGCGGGCCGCGGGCTTCTTCCACACGCTCTGGCTGGACGGATTTTTCACGTTCACCGAACCCGAGCGGGAACTGGTGACCGCGCTGGGGCGGGTGGCTCGCGTGGTGGTCACGCTGCCGGGGGTCCGTCAGGATGTGTTCTCCGGCGCGGCGGAGGTGGTGCGGCTGGAGCGGCGGCGCCCCCCGCCGCGCACGGAGGTCTTTTCCGCGGAAAACCCGGTCCGCGAGGCGGAGGCCATTGCGCTGCGGACTCTCCGCCAGCTCGAGGCGGGACGCGCCTGCCGGGAGATCGGCGTCGTGGTGCGCAACCCCGCGGTTTATCTGGCACCGCTGGCGCTGGCGTTTCATCGCTTTGGCATCCCCTTTCGGTCCTACTTCCCGGAGACCCTGGCGGGGTCGCCGGTGATGCGGTTCCTGGACCGGATGATCGAAGCGCTGTTGCTGGGTTGGGAGCACGAACTGCTGCTGGAGGCGTGGCGGGCGGCGGGATGGCGGGAGTCTCTTGACCGGGCCGATTTCGCGCTGCGGCAACGCTTGCCGTCGCGCGGACTGGCGGCGCTTCAGGAGCCCGGGCTGCTGCCGGCGGAACTGGCGGCATTCGTGGCGGCGGGGGAGAGCTACGAACCCTGGGCGCGCGATACCTTGCTGCCCGAACATTGGGTGGAACGGCTGGGCCTGCTGCGGGCTGCTTTGCCTCCCCTCGATCCTGGCGGTCCGCCTGAGACGGCGGCGGTTTCGCTCGCGCGCCGGACGGCGCTCGAGGCCGCCGACTCGGCGCTCGAAGAAGCGGCCGGTCTGCTGGCCGGGCGGGCGATGTCCCTGCGGGAATTCTGGCGGCTGGTGCGGCCGGTGCTGGAGCAGACGCCGCTGCGGCAGGAAGATCGCCGCCGCAACGTGGTCCACGTGCTCAGCGTCTATGAGGCGCGGCAGTGGGAATTGCCGGCGGTTTTTCTCTGCGGGCTGACCGAGAAGGAATTTCCGAAGCGCGCGCCCCAGGACCCGTTCTTTCCTGACCGGGTCCGCCGGGGCCTGCGCGCGGCGGGAATCGCGATCCGCACCGCGCGCGAGTGGGAACAGGAGGAGGAACTGCTGTTTGAAGTCACGCGGACGCGCGCGACCGAACGGTTGACCCTTAGCTTTCCGGAGACGGATGCGGCAGGGAATGGCACGCTGCCGTCGCGTTTTCTGGAGGAGCTGCCGGTCCGCCGCGAACGGAGCGCCGCGCGGCCGCGGCCGGAGTTTGCCGCGCCAGTCCCCTTGGCGGCGGTGCGCTCGCCCGAGGTTCTGGCGGCGTTCCGGCAGGCGACGCGGACTTTCTCGCCCAGCGGGCTGGAATCGTACCTGGAGTGTCCGTTCCTGTTCTACGCCCAGCGGGCGTTGCGTTTGGCCAGGAGGCCGCCGCGGCCCGCAGAGCGGCTGGATGCGCCGCTGCGCGGGGAAATTGTGCACCGCGTGCTCGCCGTGCTGGCGCGGGAACGGGCGCCGCTGGAGGAGGTGTTCGAGCACATCTTTCAGTCCCTTTGCGAAGCGCATGCGGCGCCCCGCGGGTATCGGGCCGAACAGTACCGCCGGCAGATGCTGGACGACCTGACGGTATTTCTCCGACAAGGCTCCTTGCCTCCGCCCGCCGAAACCGCGACGGAGGTATCGTTTGACCTTTCGTTCGGCGAAGGGCTGCGCGTGCGGGGGCGGCTCGACCGGCTGGACCGCGCGCCGGCGGGCCCGGTGGTGATCGACTACAAGTACAGTCCGCGATCGAGCGTGCTGGCGCGCGTGAACAGCGAACGCTCGCTCCAGGGGCCGCTCTATGCCCTCGCCGCCGAGGCCCTGACGGGGGAGCGTGTAGCGGCCATGTGGTTTGCGGGACTGCGCCGCGACGGTCGGTACGACCGGCCGACGCTGGAAGGCTGGAGCGTTCCGGGGACGGGCCTGCCCGGCCAACCATTGACCCGGGAGTGGCTCGAGGCCGGACGCGCGCTGGCCTCCCGGGCGGCGGGCCAAATCTGGGGCGGGCACTTTGCCCCGGACCCGGCCGATACGCGGCGCTGCCGCTCCTGCGAGGCGCGGGATGTATGCCGTTACGAGGCGGGGCGGGCGCTTCCGGCGGAGGCGAGGTAAAGTGCCGCTGACGCCCGCGCAGGAGGCCGCCGCGCTGATCCCCACGCCCCTGCTGGACACCTGCATCGTGGCGGGTCCGGGTTCTGGCAAGACCACCGTGCTGATCGAGCGGTACTGCCGTCTGGTGGCGGCCGGGACGCCGCCGTCGCGCATCCTGGCGATCACCTTCACCGAGAAGGCGACCTTGCACATGCGGCGGAAACTCGCGGAGGCGTTTCGAGGCCGGCCCGGGATTCTGCGCGAGATCGAGCACGGCTGGGTGTCGACCCTGCATGGCTTCTGCCTGCGCCTGCTGCGGGAATACGCGCTGGCGGCGGAGGTGGATCCGGAGTTCCGGTTGATGGATGAGGCCGAGGCGCGCCGCATGCAGGACCGCGCGCTCGAAGAAAGCCTGGATGCGCTGTTGGCCGGCCGTCCGGCGGAGATGCGGGAGTTGCTCGCCGCGCTGGGGGCTGCGAACCTGGCAGGCGATCTGCGCGAGGTCTACGATGCGCTGCGGGCGGCGGGAGCCGCGGTGGAGGATCTGCGTCAGGAGGGCCCGCTGCCGGTGTTCGATGCAACGCTGATCCAGGAGCAATCCGCGCAATTGTCCGGCATGATTTCTTCCCAATGGACAGCCGCGCAGCAGGAGGCCGCCGCCGAGGTGCTGGCCTGGTGCGCCGAAGCCGAAAGGCTGGCGCGGCATCCGCTTGGGGAGGCGTGGTTTGCCCTGCTGGGGCGGTTTCCGCCGAACCTGGGCCATTTGCCGATGGCCGCGCGAAAGCCGGTCCGCGCTTTGAAAGATACGATTGTCCCGGAACTGACCAAGGCGCTGGCGGCGATTCATTTCGCGCCGTGCCGGATGACGCTGGTGCAGGCGCTGGAGGCCTTCGACCGGTTGTACCGGCGCCGCAAGCGGGAAGCCGGCGTGCTCGATTTCGCCGATCTGGAAGAGCGCGCCCTGCGCCTGCTGCGCGAGCATCGCGAGATCCGCGCGGAGGTGACGGGGCGGTTCGAGCAGATTGTAATGGACGAGTTCCAGGACACCAACGGCGTGCAGGCGGCGCTGCTGGAATTGGTCCGGCAGCCCGACCGCTTCTATGCGGTGGGCGACATCAACCAGTCGATCTACGGATTTCGCCACGCGGACCCGGCGGTGTTCCGGGCTTACCGCGACCAAGTTGCGGCCAGCGGGCGGCGGCTTTGCGCCTTGCGGGAGAACTGGCGGAGCCGGCCTGAGATTCTGACGGCGGTATCTTGCCTGGCGTCCGGATTGCCTGGCGTGGAACCGCATGAACTGGTGGCCGCGCGGGAGTGGCCGGCGGCGACCGAGCCATGTGTGGAGGTGTGGCAGGCGGCGCCGGGCCAAGGGCAGGAGCCGGAGGAGCTGGAGGCGCGCTGGATCGCGCGCCGGATTCGCCAGCTTGCGGAAGGGGGGACCCGCTTTGGGGATATCGCGGTCCTGTTCCGCACCAGCAGTCCGATGGCCTGGTTTGCGCGCGCGCTCGAACAAGAAGGAGTTCCCTGCGTGGTGCGGGGCGGGCGCGGGTTTTACGAATCCCGCGAGGTGGTGGACCTGATTTGCCTGCTGCGAGTGCTGGCGAATCCGCGCGATGAAGTCAGCCTGGCGGCGGTTCTGCGATCACCGTTGTGCGGGGTTCGCGATGAGACCCTGTGGCAGTGGAAGCAGACGGGCAATCTCGCGGAGGCTATGCTGGCGGCGACGCCGTCCGGCGCAGGGGATCGCGAGGAGTGGGAGCGCCTGGCCCGTTTTCGCGAGCGCGTGCGGCGCTGGCGGGCGCTGGACGGCCTGGCTTCTGCGGACCGGTGGATCGCCGAAGCCATGGACGCGGCCGGGTTCGAACTGCGCATGTCCTCGGTGCAGCGCGCCAACGTGGAGCGATTCCTGGCGGAACTGCGCGTTCTGTTGCGGCGGCAGTCGCTGGACGCCGTGGTCGAAGACCTCGCTCGGATGCGCGAGGCGGACCCGCGGGACGCCGATCCGCAGACCGAGGAGCGCGAAGACCGGGTGACGCTGCAAACGATGCATTCGGCCAAGGGGCTCGAGTTTCCGGTGGTGATCCTCCCCGCCCTCCATACCGGCACCGCCGCCGACTCCGGCTGCGTCGAGTTTGCTCCCGGACTCGGGCTGGGCGTCAGGTGGCGCAACCCGGCGACCGGCGAAACCGTGCGCGATCCGGCTTCACGGCGGATCGCGGATCGCCAGAGCGTGCAGCAAAAGGAGGAAGCCAACCGGCTGCTGTACGTTGCGATGACGCGGGCCGAAGAGCGGCTGATTCTGTCGTGGGATGCGCGGGCGAAACGCAACCCTTGGACCAAGGCGCTTGGCGAGGCGCTGGGCATCGACCCGAAGCGGCCGGAGCACTCCCGCGGCGTGCGCCGCCTGGCGGCCAAGGCCGGCCAGTGTGACGTCGCGATGAGGGTGGTGACCGACCCTCCCGAGGCGTTGCCTCGCCTGGCGGTGGCGGACGAGGATACCGTGCTCCCCACCGTGGCGCGGCCCGTGGTTGCCGGGCTGGCCGACAGCGCGGTGTCGGTAACCGATATCGTGCTGTTCGCCCAATGCCCGCGGCGGTACCGGTTCACCCAGCTCATGCCCGAACCGGCGATGGCGCCTTCCGGCCGGGACCGCTCCCGGCAGGTCGCGGATCCGCTGGACGCCAGCGACATCGGCGTGCAGGTGCATGCGCTGTTGGCTGGCTCGCCGGTGAACGCGCCGGCGGCGGAAGCTCTCCGGCTGGCCGAACGCTTCCACGCGAGCGAACTGGGCCGCCGCGCGGGAGCCACCTTGCTGGCCGAGCGTGAGTTTGATTTCCTTTTCGCCCTTGACGAACTGGTGATTGCCGGCCAGATTGACCTCTGGTTTGAAGATCGCGGCCGACTCGTGGTGGTGGACTACAAGACCGACGACGTGGATGTGACGCAGGCCGAACGCCGCGCCCGGGCCTATGCGTTGCAGGTGCAGCTCTACGCGCTGGCGCTGGAGCGGTACACGGGCAGGCCGGTGGACGAAGCGTATGTGCACTTTCTGCGCCCGGACGTGGCGGCGCCGGTCGCGGTGGACCAGTCAGGGCGGGAGCGGGCGATTGCCGCCGCCCTGGCTCTGCGCGACGCGCAGGAATCCACCGAGTTCCCGCTGAACGAGGGAGAGGTTTGCGAGCGATGCCCGTGGTTCCGCCAAGGGTGCCCTTCCCGGTGGACGCCGGCGGCGGCGCTGTGGGCGAACACCCCCGGCTGAGTCCAGCCCAAGATGCGAGGCGGAGGGGCGGGCGAGCAGCCTTCCGTTCGGCGGCGGCGTGTGCTCGAATGAGAGCGTCTCATGGAACCAAAGCTCATGATTGCGAACCAGAATTGCACGAGCAGACGGAAGTTTCTTTTGGCCGCGGGAGCCTGCCTGGCGGGCGGCCCCGGAGCCGCCGGGGCGGTGCGCGAATACCGCCGGGGCGGCATGGTTTATCGCAGCCTGGGACGCACGGGGATGGATGTATCCCTGTTGTCGTTCGGGTCGCACACGGATCCCAAGGATCGCAGACCGGGCGGACCCAGCCGCACGGTGCTGAGTCCGGAAGGCCAGCAGCGGCGCGACCGGCTGATCGCCAGGGCCTTGGATTTGGGGGTGAACCTGCTTGATGTGTATGAGAGCGAGGGCCAGTGGGAGCCGGTCGCGCGGCTGGTGAAGGAGAAGCGCAATCGGGTGCTGATTTCGCTGGCGCACGAGGTGTCGCCGGCGGACATCGCCCGCGCGGTGAAGCTGTTTGGACACGTGGATCTCTACCGGTTTCACACCGCCGAGATCGACGGTCAGACGCTGGAGACGTGGGACCGCCTGCGAAAGGCCAAGGCGTTGGGGCAGATTCGGGCGATCGGCATCGCCACCCACACCGAGAGCGTCATGGCCAAGGCGCTGCACGAGCTGGAGGGAATCGACTATCTGTTCTTCCCCTATAACTTCATTCACGCGCGCGCCGACTACAGCCAGTTTCTGCCCGTCGCGATGGAACGGAACATCGGCCTGATCGCGATGAAACCGCTGGCTTCGGGCTCGATTATGCGGCTGGATCCGCGGGCGAGGCCGGGAGCCAGACCGGAGTTCGAAGAATTGCAATTGTGGCAGCGGCGGAACAAGGCGATTCTGCCCGCGGCGGTGGCCGAGTTGACGCGGAGCCTGAATCGGATGCCGGACGAGACCCTGTGCATGGCGGCCATGCGGTTCGTGTATGGAAAACCGTTTCTGGCGACGGCGAACGCCGGCATTTTCGAAGAGCAGTTGCTGGACGACAACTACGCCGCGCTGGCCCGCTATCAGGAGACCACGCCGGAGCAGCAGGCGGCGCTGGAAGCAGCCAGCCGGGTGGCGCGGCTGGCCGGACCCGGGTGGTTGCCGGAAGAATACCGGTGGCTGGAGGAGCAATGGCGAGCTTGAACAGATTGTTGCTGGCGGCGGCCGTGGCCACCGCGTCCCTGGCGTGGGGCCAGGCGCCGCAGGATGAAAACTTCAAGCAGGCGGGGGTGTGCGCCCGCTGCCACGTGATCTCCGTGGTGGAATGGAGCATCTCGAAGCACCCGCAGGCGGGCGCCGATTGCGTGGCCTGTCACGGGAAGAGTGAGGGCCACGTCATCGACGAGCGAAATAACGTCAAGCCCGAGCACATTCCTCACGGAGAAGCGATCGCGGGTATGTGCGCGAACTGCCACGGCGACGGCTGTCCAAAGACCAAGAACCAGGCGAGCTGCCAGAAATGCCATCATTATCATGCCCTGATGAATCCGGACCAGCCCGCCGTGGCCAAGGACGACCATTACGAAGAGCTGGCGGCCCGCTGGACCCGCTACCGCGAGCGCATGGCGGAAGGAGAACGCAAGGCGCAGGCGCGGGATTGGCGCGGCGCGCGCGCGGCGTTTCAAGCGGCGCTCAAAGAAAAACCGGGCGATCCCACGGCGGCGGAGCGGGAGCGGATGTGCGGGCGGCGGCTGAAGACCGTCTGGCCGGGATTTGAGATCACAGGGTCCGCATATGATGACCGCACGGGGTTGCCGCGGAAGGTGAAAGTGGCGGGCCTCGGGATCCCCATGGCGCTGGCGCCGGGCGGGGAATTCGAGATGGGATCGGACCGGCTGGCCATGGCGAGGCCGGCGCACACGGTCCGGGTGGAACCGTTTTACCTGGGCGAGCGCGAACTGACGCAGGCGGAGTGGATAGCCATCATGGGCGCCAATCCCAGCACGCACCAGGGCGCCGCGTTTCCGGAAGCCGCGCGCCTGCCGGTGGACAGCGTTTCCTGGGCGGACTGCCAGGAGATGATCGCGCGTCTGAACGCTCGCGTCGCCGGCGGCGGCTTCCGCCTGCCGACCGAGGCAGAATGGGAGTTCGCGGCCAAACAAGGCAAAACGGCCGCACCGCCGCTCGCACCCGACGCCAAAGGTCCCGGGGTGACGGGCCGGACGCCGGCGAATCAGTTCGGCCTGTTCGATTTGCTGGGCAACGTCTGGGAGTGGACTTCCAGCCTCGCAAAGCCATACCCCTACGACCCCCGCGACGGCCGGGAGGATCCGGGGGGGAAGGGCTTACGGGTGCTCCGGGGCGGCTCGTTCAGCGACGCGGCAGAGTGGCTGGACCCCTCCGCGCGACACTCGGACCGCCCGGAGCGGCGGCTGAAATGGAATGGCGTCCGCCTGGCGCGCAGCGTGCCAGACTAGCGTTTCCGGCTAGTTTCCCGCAGGCGCGGTCTTGACGACAAAGCTCTGGGTGGACCCTCCGGGGGTCGCCTTGCGGGACTCGTCCGTCACCGGGAAGTCGGAAGACTGGGAGAAGCCCGCGACGTACAGATGCCCCGCGGCATCGGCGGCGATGCCCGCGGCGACATCGGCGTAGCCCCCGCCAAACACCGTGGAATACGTCAGCGCTGCGCCGCCGCCGCGCGCCGGGTCAATCAGGGACACGAACACCTCCGCGTTGGGGCTGGCCTTGGGCGTGGGCGGGGGGCTGCCGACGAGGGGGAAATCGTCCGAATAGGTGTAGCCGGTCACCGCGATCGCGCCTTGAGGGCCGCGCGCTAGACCATACGGAACGTCGTCGGACCTGCCGCCCAGATAGGTGGCATAGCGCAGGGCTTCCGGCGTAGTGCGGCGGTCGTAGTCAAAGCGCACGAGAAAGGCGTCCGCTCCTCCGGCCAGCTCCCGGCGATGGGCATCCGGGGTGGTGGGAAAATCAGAGGACATCGTGTAGCCCGCCAGCCAGACTCCGTTCTCGGCCGGGATCATGGCGCGGACGACGTCCAAGGCGTCGCCGCCGAGGTAGGTGCCATAAAGCAGCGCATCCAGTCCGGGGATGCGGAGGTCCAGGCGCACCAGGAACGCCTCCAGGCTCGAACGCATTTCGACCTGGTAGCCGTCAAAGGTGACCGGGAAATCGTCGGACGACGTGTAGCCTGCAACATAGACGTCGCCGGACGGATCCAGCGACAAAGCCAGAATGGCGTCGGTGCTTTTGCCCCCGAAGAAAGTGCTGTAAGCAAGAGCGGGAGAGGCGTTGGGGACGACCTTGAACAGGAACCCTTCGGTTCCGCCCCGGTTCGCGCCCTGCACCACGGGTCCCGCCGCGCCGGGCAGGGCGCCGGAGGTGGTGGAGCCGGCCGCATAGATGTTGCCTTCGGCGTCCACGGCGAGGGCGTAGGCGGTTTCATCCCTCTCGTCGCCATAGAACTGGCTGTACCAGAGGGCGTCGAAGCCGGCGTCAGCCGGCCGCACAATGGCCACGAAAGCGTCGGTGGCGCCGCCAAAGGAGTCCTGCAGAGGATTGCCGGCGCGCGGGAAGTCAGCGGAAGCGGTGTAGCCAGCCAGGTACACGAAGCCCCCCGGCGCGGAGGCAATGGCGAACGCCTCGTCCG
>CALDSU010000010.1 GCA_937924525.1 uncultured Bryobacteraceae bacterium | reverse complement strand
CCATCCGTTCGCTCAACCAGGAGGACCTTTTCGGTTTGGTCAATCTCCTGCAATTTCACTTCGATGATCTCCCGGGCGGTGGTCTGCACCACGCGCCCGACAAAGCGGGCTTCGATGGGCAGTTCGCGATGGCCGCGGTCGCAGCTTCTAAGACCAAGTGGCCTTGACAGGTGTGTGCGCCGGTCCTACGATCGAGATCTCTGGAGGTAATTTGCTATGCGAGACAACGGTAACTTGCTCTTACAGCAAAGGATACGTTCTGTTTTGGCGGGTGTCATGGGTGTTTTTCTATGTGGGGTTTTGCAGCTTACAGCCTCAGCCCAAAGCGTTCCCGTCCTTTCCGTCGGCGGCGTAGTGAATGCGGCCGATTATACGCCGGAAATCGCTCCCGGCAGCATCATCTCACTTTGGGGTTCGGGTTTCGCGAGCGGAGTTGTGGTGAACGACCGGATACCGGTTCCCACCACCTTAGGAGGAGTCCAAGTGGAGGTGCTGCCGACCTCCGGACCCCCCATTCTGGCGCCGCTCTTTATGGTTTCTTCAGGTCAGATCAACGCGCAACTTCCTTACGGAGTGAGCGGGGCGGTCCGCGTCCGGGTCCGAAATTCGGCCGGGGTATCGCGCGAGGAGACGGTGAATGTCGTCGCAGCATCGCCCAAACTGTTCACCTGGACCCTGGACGGACGCGGGCAACCCATCACGCTGCACTCAGATTACACTCCCGTGGCTAACGCTCTTCCCCTGCGGCCCGGCGAGTGGGCCATCCTGTGGCTGACGGGCCTAGGGGTCGTCGATCCTCCGCTCCGGGAAGGACATCCCGGTGGCGACACCGGGCAATACGGTCCTCTGAACCTGGCGAAGGCGGACGTGTCCGTATTGGTCGGCGGGAAAACGGTGAGGCCTTATTTTGCGGGCGCCGCGCCCGGTTTCGCGGGCCTGTATCAGATCAATTTCCAAGTGCCCGCCGACGCGCCGCCGGGCCTGCAGCCGATCGTGGTGACAGCGGCAGGCCGCGCGTCCCAGTCTGGCGTCGCGATTCCCGTAGACTACCCGTCGGAAACCTTGGCTACGCGGCAGATTGGAGCCGGCGGCGGCACGGTCTCCGGGGGCGGAGTGTCGCTCCAAATTCCGCCGAACGCATTTCGCAGCGAAACGGCCATAGAAATCCTGCGGATTACCGTTCCGCCGCCCGAAAGCACGGGGCGCGCTACGGATACTTATAGAATTAGCGGTATACCGGCCAGCTACTCGGCGTCGCTGACATTGAGGCTGCCAGTTCGAGCCGGCGTTGCTCCGGGCGACGATGTGGTGGCCTTTCTGGCCCCATATGGAGATCAATCGGTGGGCGAGGCGCCCAAAGGAATTCCGGGGACGGTCAAAGATGGCCTGCTGACCGTCACCTTGCCGGCCCTGCCGGAAGACGGCAGCAGCCTGCCGGTCCAGGCAACGAAGGCCGCGAACGCCCCTAGAACCGCCATTGTCCAGAGCGGCAGCTTGAGCCACATGGTCTGGGCGATCGCCGGTCTAAAATGGCACACTTCCGATTCCGGCCGTTTCCGGATCTACGCTCCCGAAGGCGCCTACAACCAGGCGCGTTCGGTTGCCGCTTGCCTGGACCGCGCCTGGACGCGGTTGGGCTCGATGGGCCTGGAGACGTCGCGGCGCAAGACGGAAATTCCGGTGTTTCTCTATTCCTACCAGAGCCGCCTGGCAAAACTCTTCATGGAGGACAGCGACAACATCGGCGCATCGGAGTCCGACCTCTGGGGCGATCAAAACGTCGGTCTGACCATTAACCTGGACAGGCTAACGAGTTCCGCGAACATTTCCGAGGCATGCATTACCGCCGGCCATGAATTAATGCATATTGTCCAGGGGCTTTACGATCCGCGGGGAAGGACGCGCCGGACCCTGAGCCACAGCCCCTGGTTATGGATGCTGGAGGCCTCGGCCACCTGGTTCGAACGCGCCTTGGCGGGCGGCGCGGATTACGTGCCCCCCAACGTGCGCAACAATTTCGGGAATCTGTTGAACACGCCGCTGGAAGTACAGCCAGGCTGGTGGGATGCCAGCGCTGCGCGGTCGCACGGGTACGCCGCCGCCGCGTTGCTCGAATTCCTCGATCCGCTTACGCAAGACACCGGCGGAACCCTGGTGGCGAACGTAATCAAATTAATGGGGGAAAAGAGTTCGGGATACCTCTACGATTCCTCTCGATACAGTCCCACAGAAGCCCTAACGCTCGCCCATCCGGCCCTCAGTTCCAGATGGAGCACATTCGCCAAGAACCTGGCCGAAAGCAAAATTTACCCCAATCACAGCTTTCCCGGCAGCGCCTGGCTGGGTTTTCAGGGCGGATCGAACACTTTGGAATTCGCCGGCCCGGACCAGGCAACGCAAACTCTGTCGATCAACATGGGCGATCTTTCCGTCCATCCGGTGTTCCTTGTTTTTCGCAAGTGGAATTCCCCGCTCGACAACGCCGTGCCGCTGAAGTTGAAACTGACGGATCCGACTGGCAAGGCTGGCGTGCATCTGTACCGCCTGGCAGGTTCCAACTTCGAGTTCGTCCAAAGCTTCACGGGAAGTTATGCCTATGCCAACGGCGGCCAATTGACAACGAACGGCGGCATCCTGTTTGCTCTTCTCTACCAGTCCCGCGCCGTGGCGCCCTACACTGGTTCCACCTCCGTTTCGTTGTCCGCCACTTTGGGCGAAGACATCATGGCGTGGCTTGGCCAGTCGCGTTCGGTTTCGGTAAACGTTTCGGCTCAGGTAACGTGCACGGGCGGCACCTGCGGCCCGTTTGGCCCAGCTACATTCGGGGGATCTTTTTTGGGAACCAACTTCAGCGGAAATGGCCAGAAGTCGGTAGGCTACTTCACACCCTTTGTTCCCGACTACGACGACCGGGATAAAACGCCGCTGGATTTTACGATTTCCGCGCTGTTCAATCCAACTGGTACAAAATTGTTACAGCTCAACCTGACACTAAAGCGGAAAGCATCCCGCAAGTCGGATAGCGGGACACATGAAACCCAGGACGATGTGACGCTCACGATTGGCGGCGTGGATCTGTCGTATAGCAACTACAAAGTCTACGATGAAAACTCTAAGGTGTTTCAATTCAAGGCCACGGCCGGGGGCTCCTTGCCCGCCTCCATCAGAGGCACAACGATTCGCCGGGACATCAACGCGAAGGGCGAAATCGTGATGCAACGCACGGTTTCTTACACCGGGTTCACAGTCACCTCCGGCAACGTCATTGACATACGGTTTTCCAGGTAGTGCGCCGCAGTCTATACGAAACGAGAACAAACAGGCAGCCGCATTTCAGGCTCGCTGCGGAGTTCGCCGGCCATTGTCGATCCCCCGCGAGCTCCCGAATCCAGTAGAAGCAATGCTCTCCATCCGCGTTACGCTGAGGAGTCATCTGGATTCGGCGCTGCGCTTTTCAACGTCTGCGGTCGTGCTCTCCTACTTTTCCCCATCTCCAGGGGCTGGAGCTGTGCGCGCCGGTTGTCTGGAAGCGCTGCGGGACGCGGTTCGCCTGCGCACCCAAGCGGTGCCAGGGCTGGCCCGAAATCGTTTCGCTACTTGACCCACGCCTGACGCGCTTTCCGCAAGCGGGCCGTCCATCCTTTTGACCGCGCCTGCTGGCGCGGACATTACAAAGTCGAGGACCCTTCGGCGCTCGCCAGAACTGACCCAGTAGCGCTTGGCAGAATTGACCCACGAGAAGAACGGACTTTGGGAATGGGACTTCGAGACGAGAAGAAAGCAGCGGGGCACGTCATCACCCGCGCCGGAGGCGTGCGAGTTGCCTTCCCATCATCCGCGCCGGAGGCGTGACAGTCCCGCGTCAGAGGGTGTTGGCGGTTTCGAGGAAATGACGGAGTTGGTGACGCAGCTACTCGAAGTAATCCTGGCTGACGCGTGATTCGAGCACCTCCTCGATCACCGGCAAGAAGTAGGCCAGAGAGCGAACGGCCGCCAGCGGCGCAGCGTCCGCGGGGCGCATCAGCCGGCGCGACGCGGCGAGCACCAAGGCGTTTTCCACCGCTCGGCGCGGTACTCCGCGCGCGTACACTTGGGCCGCTAGGAGGCGGTCCGGACGGCAGATCGCTCCCGTCGTCCCCGGGGGGCGCAGGATGAGCGCCAAGGACTCTTTGGATGTACTTTTCCCGGCGGTGGAGCGGTTCTTCCACGGGTTGCTCCTCACCCTTGCGGCTCGCGCCGCGAGGGGCCGTCGCTGCTCACCGTGTCGCAGTCATGCCGGACGCGGCTCGGCAAGGCGTCCACCATCGACTTGTTGCCGAGAACGTTGTGCCACTTGCCATGGACTAGCTTGGTCGTAATGATCGTCGAGTGACGAGCCTGCTGTTGAAGGCTCTGGAGAAGGGCTACCGTTGCTAGTTTATCCGAGCGCAAGACCTGTTCGATGAGATGTATGCGTCGCTGGCCGACCGCTCCACGCGGCGGTTCCTGAATCGTTTGGCCCGCCCACCTAGCCGTCGTGCTGATCGACGAGTTGGGGTATGTCCACCTCACACCCGAACGGAGTAACATCTTCTTCAAGCTGATCGAGGAGCGCTATCATCACGTAGCCGGCCATTTTGGGCACGGCCGCCAGAAAGCCCTTTTCCTCGGGGTGGAGATCGGGCCGCCGGGGGATACCCTGGCCGCGCGGCGGCCGGTGCTCGGCGCGCGTCACCCGCTGATGCTCGGCCTCGGCGGCGCGCGCGTAAGCCACCCCATGGCGGGCATCCAGTTGAATCTCGATCTTGTCCTTGGTCTCCCGCACCTCCACCCGGCGTCCGATCCCGTCCACCGGAACTGAGTAGCGATTGGTATACAGAGCCACATAGCCTTCCACATCCACCGTGCTTTGGTGCAGCCGGTAGCCCCCCGGGATCCAGGCCGGCAAGTGTTTCAGATACAGCCGCTCGAGGGCGAATCACTCGCGCGGAATTCGCGCGCAGATGTTTGTTGTAAGTGGAGTTGAGCTTTTCGCACCATTCTCGCGCCGGCTGGTTCCGATCCTCCCAACTGGAGAACGTGCGCCCGGCCAAGAAATTTCCCTCGATGAAGTGCAAGGGCCGTTCTACGCGCCCCGAACGGTTGGCGTCGCCGATCTCGTGGGCCTCGAAGCGGAAGCCGAAACGCTCGCCGAAAGCCGCCACTTCGGGTACCGGAATCATGGCGCGCCCGCTGCCGCGCAGCACCACGACGTGCGTGTTGTCGATCATTACCCGCCCGGCCGCCCCGCCGAAATAGCGTAGCGCCTCGGTGAGATCCACCTTGCAGTCGAAGCTTTGGAAGGATGGGTAACACTGAAAGAACAACAATCGCGAGTAACACAGCACCGGCGACGCTGTCTGTACCCGGCGCGGAGGCGGCCGGAACCAGCGGCGGCGGATAGTACACGATCTCTTCCCGACCTTTGACATCGTGACGATCCATCGTCGTCACCGCGCTCGGACCCGCCGGGTGGGGCCAGTTCAGATAGCGTGGGTCAGTTTTGGAAAGCAGGGGTGGTCATTTCTCGCAAGCGCCGAAGGCGGTCCAGCGCCCAACCGATCACCCGGCGCGAATGGGCGTCCAGGAGTACCACCAGGAACACAAATTCCTCCCGCAGCCGGACATAGGTGATGTCGGCCACCCACAGTTGGTCGATCCCGGTTAGCGTCATCTGGCCAGCCAGATTCGGGTACACCCGGCGTGTGTGGTTGGAGTCCGTGGTGACCACGAACTTCCGCTTCCGGAGGCGCAGCAGGTGGTCTTCCTGCAGCAAACGGTGAACCCGCTTGGGGTTCACTTGCCAGCCCTGACGGCGCAGTTCCGCCGTGATGCGGGGCAGTCCGACGGCGCGGCTCCCTCCTCGCCGAACCGGTAGAAGCTGGACCGGCTCACCCGGCCCAACTCCCCCATCCGTTCAATCGTCAGTCGCCGGCCCGCCTTCACCGCTTCTTAGACCTTCCTGTAGACCGCGGATTTCCAGTCAACGCCTGCAGCATCCGCTGTTGTTCGATGCGCTGCGAGCACCCCTTCAAAAAAACGATCTCCAGGGCTTGCTCCCCCACCTTCCGTTCCAGTTCGGCGATCTGACCCTCCGACCAGCGCCTGGTCCGGTTGCCAGGGAAAGCATTGCTCGGCCCTTGGCGAAACTCTCGCCGCCAGCGGTGCAGAACGTTGGGTTTACCTCCGACGCCCGGGCCGCTTCCGCGATCGAAATCCCCTGTTCGAGCCGCCGTACCGCGGCCGGCTTGCATTCCTTCGTGAACTGCCTACGAGACAATCCCATGACTCAATTCTCCATTCAATGGATTTTGAGTCTTAACCGTTTGTCTCAAAATGGGGACAAGTCCACTTTTTCGCCTGCGGTCCAATGCGCCTGGTTCGGGTGCGATCTCCCGGTGAATGCATGCAAATGCTTTGGGATTATCTGCCAATCGGAAGCCGGTTGGCTTGCAAGCGCCCGAGGCTCAGGTCGAGCGTCAATTCGGCAATGCTGACAGACCGCTCCGCTTGCGAGAGAAGAGACTGGCTGGTCAACAAGGCGGATTCCGCATCCAAGACGAAGTTGATTACGCTGCGGCCGGCCTCAAACTTGAGACGCTCATCGTGCAGCACGCGCTCGCTTTCGGCGACCGAGTCTCTTAGCGCCGTGACGCGGCTCTGCGCGCTTTCGAGGTCCGCCAGGGCTGTACGGACTTCCCGGCTGATCCGCAACTCCAACTGGCGGCGGGCGAGGCGGAGTTGTTCCAATCTTGCCGAGGCCTCCTGCGTCTGTCCTTTCCGGCGGCTCCCATCAAACAGGGGAAGCGAGAGGTGAGCCCCGAGAACCCAATCTGTGGCGGTGTTGCCCGGCGAGCGTGCGTCGATGGCGAGCAAAGGCAGCATCTTTCCGATGAGCTGAGGGAAGCCCACCGGAGTGTTGGAACCGTACTGGACAGCGGATGCCCGCAGATCGATTCGCGGCCAGGCGGATTTGCGCACTGCCGATAAGGCCAGCTCAACGGCGTGAATCTCATGGTCTTGTGAACGGATCTCCGGGCGGGAGGAGAGGGCGTCCCGGAGCAGTCCGGGCTCGGAGGCCTCCGGGGTGGGCGACGCGGCGGTGGCCGGGCTATACAACAATTCCGGGAGCTCGCCGTCATAGCCGATGACGGCGGCTAAGGAACTCAGGCTAGCGCGGTGGGCGGATCTCAACATGGCCAGATCGCTCTCAATTTGAGCAAGGCGGGTGCGAACCTTGAGGGCGTCGACCGGCACGGCGCGCCCGGCGTCGACCAGCTTGTTCGTCCGGTCGAGAAGTGCTTGCAGGCTGACAATCCGCGCTTCGGCCGACCGGATCAGGTCCGTGTACGTCATCGACTGCAAGAACAGGCGCGCCGTATCGAAAATGATCTCCTGCTGTTTCCGCTCGGCCGTGGAACGGGCAGCCTGCGCCCGTTCCCGCGCGGCGGCGATCTCCATCTCGGTCTTGTGGAAGTCCCAGGCGAGAAACCTGAGTTCAGCAGCCCCAGTGTAAAGAGTGTTGTCGAACCGAAGCAACGCGGGCGGCGTGCCGGCCGGATAGCCGCGCTCGAAGCGGGAGCGGGCTGCATCCGCGGCCAGATCCAATTGAGGCAGGCGGGAAGAACGCGCTACGGTGGTCACGCCCTCCCGCCGCGCGATCTCCACTTCGGCGGACTTCAATTCCGGCGAGTGTTCGAGCGCGTACTTTACCGCATCCGGAAGGCTCATTCCGGCGCTAGCGGGCGCCTGGCCGGCGCCGCTGGCAAAAGCAAAAATCGCCACAGACGCAACCAACTTATATAAGGTATTCACGCTTCAGCCTCCTGGAAGTGGCTGGCGGTCAGTTTCTTACGAATCTGCTCGGGCAGGCCGTGATCCGGCTTGCCGGCGTACATCAGGTTGTAGGTGACGGGGATGACGAAAACAGAGAAGGCGGTGGAGACTACCAGGCCGAAAATCAACGACCACGCCATTCCCCCGAAGACCGTGTCAACCGTGATGGGCGCCGCGCCGAGCACCGCGGCGCCGGAGGTCAGCAGGATCGGACGCAGCCGGACGGAAACGCTCTCCAGAATGGCCCGGTCCAACGGCAATCCGCGCATTAGGGCAAGGTGGATGAAATCGACGATGATGATCGAGTTCCTGGTCACAATTCCCGCGAGCGCGATCATGCCCATGAACGCCGGGCCGGAAAAGAAAACCGGATCCATCAGCCCGCCGATCGTGCGCTCGCCGAACTGATTGAGGAACCAGAAGCCCGGCAGAACGCCGATCACCATGAGCGGAATGGCCAGCATGATGATCAACGGAAGCTGGTAAGATCCGGTCTGGTTCATCAGAATGACGTAGATGCCGGCTAGCGCTACTAGCATGGCTAGGGCGAGGTCGCGGAACAGATTGAGCGTGATATACATCTCGCCCTCGTCCCACCACCTCACAGTGACACCTTCAGGGACTTTCCAACTGATGCCCCCTCCCTTGCGGAACATGGTGCGGGTTTCAAGCGGCCGGGCTTTGGCCTGCGTGTCCACAAATGCGCCGTGTCCGCTCAGAACCTCATCTGCTCTGAGATCCAAAATGGTTTCCACAGGAGGCCTTCCCGCCATTTCTCCAAGGACGTACACCACGCGCTCCATCTGACGGCGCAAGATCGTCTTGTCCTCCAATTGCGTCTGCCAACGCCCAAGTTCGGAGATGGGAACCATGTGAGCCCCGGCCCCTTTGAGGTAAATGCGGGACAAGTCGGGCCCGCTGGAGCGCTCCGCCCGTGGAAACCAGAGTGCGATGCGCACCGGCGTGCGTTCATGAGGCATCTGCGCGATGCCGGCGCTTTGGCTCCCCAGGGCCAGAGCGATGGCGCGGGAGATCTCATCGGCCGCGATGCCATTGAGCGCCGCCTTCTCCTTGTCGACTTCAAAGACGATCTTGTTCTGATCTTCGTCTACTGTGTCGTCGAGATCGACGATGCCGGGTTCCCGTTTCATGCGCTCCTTCACAATGGAGGCGGCCTTCATCAGGTCCTCGTAGGAATTGCCTGGCCCCCCATAGATGGCCGCGACGATGGTTGACATGGCCGGTGGGCCCGCGGGGAGTTCGACGATTTTCAACTTCGCCCCATCGCGGGCTGCGATCGCCGTCAGGTCTTGGCGGAGGCGCAACGCAAGCGAGTGGCTGGCGTGGATTCGCTCTGTCTTGTGGATCAGGTTGACGCGGATGTCGGCCCGGTTCGATGCGCGGCGCAAGAAATACTGGCGCATCATCCCGTTGAAGTCTACGGGGGCAGCTGTTCCCACATAGGCTTCATAGTCGGTGATCTCAGGGACTGAAGCAAGATAGTGCTCGAACTCACGCGCCACCGCATCGGTTCGCTCCAGCGGCGTGCCGGTCGGCATGTCGAGTACGAGCAACATCTCGTCCTTGTTGTCGTAAGGCAACTGCTTCACCCTCACCTGGCGTGTCAGCACCAGGAGGACGCTCCCGACAAAGAGCACCAAAACCAGAACGAGGAACGTCCGGCCGAGCCATGGGCGGCGAATCAGCGGCATGAGCGAACGCTCGAAGAGCCGCTGAGGGAATGAAGGGGGCCCCCCGGTTTCCGGACTTCCGGCGTGGTTCTTCAACATGTGGTAGGCCAGCCACGGTGTGATGGTGAACGAAACCACCAGCGACATCAGCATCGTGACAGGAACATTGGCCGCCATCGGGCGTAGGTACTGCCCCATCATGTCGGTGACCAGCAGAAGAGGCAGGAAGGAGAGGATGACGGCAAAGGTGGCGGCGATCAGAGGGGGACGAACTTCATTGACCGCTTCCAGCACAATTGCCGCCGTGGACTTACCGCGCATCCGGAAGTGCCGATGGATGTTTTCAACGTCCACGATCGGGTCGTCGACGAGCAAGCCGAGGGCGATGGTCAAGGCGAACAGTGAGATTCGATTGATCGAAAAGCCGAGGAAATAGTTGGTGATTAGCGTCAGGCCGAAAACGCAAGGGACGGCGATCGCGACCACCAGCGCCTGGCGGTAACCCAGCCCCATGGTCAGCAGCGCCATCACTACGGCGATCGCTACAAACAGTCCTTCCTCGAGTTCCTTGACCTTGGCGTTGGCGGTAATCCCGTAATTGCGGGTGATCACCACGTCCACGTCAGCAGGAAGGACTTCCTTCTTCAGTTCCTCCATCCGGTTCAGAAGGTCCTGGGCGACCCACACATTGTTGGATCCGTGCTTCTTTGCCACGGCGATGGTGACGGCTGGCTGTGCGCTGTCGGCGGCGGACGAAGTAGAGCTGCTACGGCCCGCCAGGCTTCCGGCGGCCCCCTCCTCTTTCGGATGGCTCCAGGCCTGACCGCGATGGAAACGGACATAGTCCAGGAACTCTCCCGGCCCATCCGTCACATCCGCGACATCCCGAAGGTAGACCGGCCGTCCGTTGGATGCTCCCACCACAAGGTCGCGCAAGTCGCGTGCATCGGCGATGAACTGCCCTGCCTGAACCCGCACGCCACGGTCGTTGCGATCGAAAGTCCCCGCCAGCACGCTCGAGTTGGATGCTTGGATAGCCCGACTCAAGTCGAGGGGCGAGACCGCATAGGAGGCCATTCGCGCCGCCGAGGGCCGGATTAACAGCTCACGCGGGCGTCCGCCGACCACGTAAGCGGTGCCCGCGTCCGGCACGGACTGAAGCCGCGGAACGATCTCATCGGCCATCCGCCGGAGCGTGTAATCGTCATGCGACGGGCTCGTGAGGGTGAACGTGACGATGGGCACGTCATCGACGTCGACCGGCTTGACCACCCAGGCGGCAGCCCCAGGCGTGACCCGGTCCATGTTCTCGTTTAACTTCCGGATCAGCTTGACGTAGCTTGGCTCCAGGGGCTCGCCCACGTAGAAACGCACCGTCACGATGCTCTGCCCCGGCATGGACCGGGAGTAGACGTACTGCACGCCGGGGATCTGGAGGAGCATCTTCTCCAGCGGAGTCGACACCAGTTGTTCCACGTCCGAGGCGCTATGGCCCGGATAGGAAACCATCACATTGGCAGCGGCGACGATGATCTGCGGCTCCTCCTCCCGCGGCGTGACGAGCAAGGCAGTGACGCCCGCCGCCAGCGAGACGAGGAGGAAGACCATCGACAGGTTCGATTCCAGAAACTTGCGGACAATCCGAAGGGTGAACGTCTCGCGTGAGCTGCTCATTGCGCCTTCCCTCCGGCGGCCGCTTCAGCCGCGGCCACCACGATGGCGTCGCCGGGAGCCAGACCGCTGAGCACCTCCAACTGCCCGTTGGCGGCGCGGCCCAACTGGACCGTACGGCGTTCCACCCGGCCCTGCTGGACGACGTCTACCACGGTGAGCTGGCCGACCCGCCTCACCGACCCCGCCGGGATCAGCAGGACCGGCTGTGGCGAGGCGGGGATCAGCAGGCGGCCGAACATCCCTGGCAAAAGGTCCCGCGTGTCTTCGAGGCGTACACGAGCAAGCACCGTCCGTGTCGCTGGATCGGAGGCAGGGACAATCTCGGCCACCCATCCTCGCATTACGCGCTCGCGCGCCGCCATGCGAACCGTGTATGTCTGTCTCACTCGAACCCGGGCGAGCTGCTCTTCCGGCACACTGGCTTCCAGCCACAGCCTGCCTTCCTGGTACATGGTGAGCAACGGTTTGCCCGGAGCGGCCAACTCGCCCACCTCTGCCAGTTTGTCGACAACGACGCCGTCGAACGGGCTGCGGATCACAGCATAAGACAGACTCACCTCCGCTTCCCGTTGCGCCTGCCGCAGCCGCTCGAGATTCGCCTCCGCGGTCTTCAGGCTTGTTCCGGTTTGTTCAAAGTCGTAGGCGCTGATGACTCGCTGATCGAACAGCGGTTTGTCCCGCTGATAGTTTGACTGCGCCTGCGCGAGCGTCGCCTCGGCCGCCCGTACGGCCTCGCGAGCTTGCTCCAACCGGGAGCGGAGGTCACGATCGTCGAGTTCGGCCAAGACCTCACCCTTCGCGACCCGCTCGCCGGCGGCCGCGCGCATTTCAAGGATGGCGCCGACGATCCGGGACGTGACGGTGGCGATGTATTCCGCCCGCACCGTCCCTACGGCCTCGTCGACAACAGGAATTGTTGTAAGGGAAACTGTCTGTGTGGAGAGTCCCTCCGCCAGCTTCTCGGGAACCGCCGCTTTGCCGGGTTGGATCCGGTCCTTTCGGAACGCTCCGAGAATCCAGAGCATGAGGAGTACAATGGCGGCAATAGAGAGGCCGGCACGAAGTGCTGTGGCCAGCCGGCGATGTGGCTTATGCTCCTTCGTCTGAACAGGCGGCTCGTCGGTGGTCGGGCGGTAAGGTTCCAGGTTCTCATCAGGGTTCATTGGATTTCGTCCTTTTGCAGCGCGGCGTCTCTCCGCAGGTTGTCAAGGTCCATCTGGCCCGCGGCCTCGCCGCGGAATGCCTCCGCGAGAAAGGGCCGGATCTGCTGGATGAGAAGATGTTGCTCATTGAGTTCGTAGTTGATTCTCAGCCCTTGCCGGGACCCTTCAACCAAGCCGCTGTTTCGCAAGTAAGCCAGGTGGCGGGACACTAGCGGCTGGGTAAGCTTGAGCATCCCGGCCATTTCACAGACGCACAACGGGGAATGCATCAGCAGGTTTAGCATCCGCAACCGGGTTGGGTCGGCCAGAGCTTTAAAGAAGGAGGATAGCTGTGTCATGTTCTTTCCCTGGATTGGGTCGCGCCCGCGAACTGCATGACTAATGCCCCGGAGCCGCCTCCCGCATCAGACGCCCCCCAAAGCTGCAGCGCGATCTGTGTGGCGAAAAACCACATAATAAGCGCGAAAGCGATCCGGACGAAGCCCGGGCGTGCCTTCACGGTCACATGCGAGCCAATGGCCGAACCGGCGATGCACGCCACGGTGGTGACAGCGAGGAAGCGGATATCCACGTGGCCCAGCGTGAAGTGGCCGATCGTCCCCACCAACGAACTCACCGTGACGATCAACGAATTCGCGCCCGCGGCCATCTGCGCCCCGTATTTCATGTACAAAACCAGAAAGGGGAAGATGATGAGGCCGCCGCCCACGCCAATAAGACTGGAAAGGACCCCCACGCCGAACGAAAACAGGGTGATCACTACGAGGATTCGAGGGGTCAGCTCTTTCACCGCCTGGCCGGCTTTCTCTTTCTCTTTACTGGAAAGGAACAACAGGAAACCCACGGCATATAGGAACACAGAGAAGATCCCCAGCAGCAGGTTTTTGGGGGCCATGGCGGACAACACCGCCCCCAAGAGCGAACCCAGAACGGTACCCGGAAGAAACACCATGCAGAACCGGGTGTCGACGAGTTTGTTGCGTCGGAAGACGATGGTCGCGGTCAGCGCCGTCACCAAGTTCAAGAACAGGGCTGTAGAGATGGCGGGCCCCACGGCCATGCCGAGCATTACGAGAACAGGCGTGTAAAGCGAGCCGCCCCCCTTCCCGAACATGGAAAACACGCCTGAGATCAGCAGAATGGAGACAAAGGCGATAGCCAACGATGAAGGATCCACGCCGTTTCCTCAACTCTCGCGTTTTCGTGGCCCTATCCTTTGTACCCCGAACAGGGGATGCAGTAGGGCTTGCCGTCCCGGAAGCGCAAATACCGTTCGAAGACATACTCCCCGCACGCCGTGCAGGCGCTTCTGTTGAAGGAGCCTTGCGGCGGCGTATAGGCGAAGTCCGGCCTCTGAGTCACTAGATAGATTTCGTCGTCAGACAAGAATAGGGTCCAGTCGATCGCGGCTTGGGTCACCTCGGCGGGGATTGCCGACGGTTCGATGCCTCGCTTGCGGTACGCAAAGAACTCCTGCCCGCCAAAACGGTTCAGGAAGTCCGCCTTCAGGGCAAAGCGCACAGCCGTCTTGCCGGGATACCAGAAAGTGGCCGCAAGTTTTCCCCAATGCGTCTTTTCGATCAACGTCTTACCAAATGTAGCGCCAGTCGCGATTTGAATGCCGTCCATCAGGCACGTCTGAGGATGTCCCTCTCCGAGTTCGGCGATCACGTGCAGCGTGTGGTCTTGCTCCCGACCTACGCCGAGTTCAGCCATGGCCGCTTGGCCCATCCGAAAGCCTAAAGGCATGAAGGGACAACGATGGCCGTGGAATTCAAATGCCCATTCGGGCGGCACGCCGCGGTGTTGGTTCATTTGCATTTGTGAATCTCCTGCCTATGCGGATGCACGCATATAGCTTGAGGTGACGCCGCGAGATCAAGAAAAAAGACGGGCCGGATCCCTGAGAGGATCAACCACTGCGCATGATGGCGGCAACTCCACTTCACGCTTCGAACACGATGTGGGGCGCCTGATGCTTAAGTTGGATCTGCCTGAGCCGGGACCCTATGGGCTCGCGTGTAGGAGAATGGAGCCGAGCGTGGCCCCGGCGCGTGTCTGGACCTTGATCACGCCGGACCAGCCGGAGGGATTGGTTGCGGGCATCATATCCGCCAGGCGGGAGCCGTTGCCGGAGTCGCCGGCGAGGATGAGTTCACAGTTGGCCGTGAGCTCGAGGAGCGTGCTGTCGGCGGGGTTGGAACCGGGGCCGTGGATCTTGAGGACCGAGGCGGTGGCGAGGGATGTGGCCCCGAACTCGTCGTCCTTCTTCTCGATCCGGACGATCTGGTTCTCGCCATCCACCGACACGCGCACGGGCATGCCGTTGGCCTCGCGTCCACACTGTTGCAGTTGCCCGACGAGACGCAGCTTCAGTTCGCAAGAGGTGTTCGTTGTGGTGAATTGCTCGACCGCAAGGCTCGCGGGCTGCTCGCCGTAATCGGGCGCCGGCGTGTCCACCACGCGATGCTTCAGCACCCGCCCGAAGTGCCGCGCCCGAGGCAGGACGCGGCAGGCGGTTCCAGCCGCATGCAGATGGTTGGAGTGCGCCGTGAACGTGCCGCGGCCCACAGAGAGCACATTCACGACTTCATCGCCGGCGCCGCCGATGTCGACGCCCACATAGTCGCCCGCGCAGATCTCGGCCGACGAGGCCACGCGGGCGGTGGAGATGCCCAGGCGCGAACCGGCTCAGCGTGGCGGGCGCCGAGCCGCCGTTGGTCGTGACCCCTACGGGGCCATCCACGCCCGGCTCGAGCGTCACCGCGATGACGTTGCCCGCGGCGGTGCAATCAACCAGGGCACTGGAGATGCCCACCCTCAAGGCGAGGCGCGTCGCGATGTCGGCGGCGTCGGTTGCGCCAGCCTCCTGGATGCCCGCGCCACCATTGTTCACCAGCAAGTAGTGCCAGAAGTTCGGGTCGTCCTGCCACCAGATGGCCTGCTCGCAGCAAGCCACGTCCAGCGGAACTGTTTGCGCAACTGGCGGCCGCGCAGCGCTCCGAGGCACAGCAGCGGCTGGTCCGCTTGCTCGATCCTACTACGGCGTACTATCTGCGCTAACTCGCCCAAAACCGATCGCAGCCTGGTTCGCCAGATTCGCGCGGTGCTAGAACTGGTGCGGGACTACGGGCCGGAATCGGTATCTGCCGCCCTGGAGAAAGCCTCTGCGGCGCTGGCCTTCAGAGCCGACTACCTCGCCAACATCCTCCGCCAGTAGCAGGCCCGCCGAGACATTCAGCCACCCTTACGTTTGAACCGTCCCCACCTGAATGAGTTAGCCACCGATCCGCGTTCTCTCTCCGAGTACGACGCCTTTATTCTGTAACCCTGAAAGCCACTCTCGTGATCTCTTTGCACCAGAAGTTCCACTAATTCAGCCTCACCACCATCAGCCAGCGCCTCGAGCAGATCGTCTCCGACGCCACGGCCAAACACCACAGCCTGGTTCAGGCCCTCGAATCCCTGGCCGATTCCGAGTTCGAAACGCGCAACGCCCCCTCCATCGAACGCCGCTTCCGTCTCTCCCGTCTGCGTGCGCGTTACCACCAACACAGCATTTTCTGACTGGGGTAACTTCCTGTACAACACGACCATCGCGACGGCGCTCGCCGATCGCCTGGTGGAACACTCCGCAGTCTTCCTCCCGGGTGGCGATAGCCTGCGCAAGCCCAACAAGAATCCCTTCCGCCCGCCGCGTGACCAGCCGGCTGCAAGCATGCGCCACGCTGTGGTGATATCCCGGGCCGCAGGAGTCGGCCGGGTAACCCCTCAAGGGCGCTGACAATGGCCGCGGGAGCGCCGGCTCCCGCTCCCCGTCCACCGTTCGCCTCTATGTTCAACTTCAGCGCCAATCATCTGCTCCTGCTCTCCCGTACGGAATACCGCTCCTGTGCCGTGCTCCACCTGAGAGATGACTCGACCCTCCGGGTTCATCGCCTGCACGACTTCACTAAATCCCACATCCTCAGGCCCGGCCAATACTACTGCCTGTCGGGGAAGGTCAACAGCGCCGACAAACTCTTCCTGGTCGTCGAGTCCGTTAAGCCGGACACCACGCACGCCACGGCCTCTAAAACCCCGGTTCCTGCGGACAGCGCGGAAGAAGGACCGACGCACTGATCGTTCCCCGCGGCGAACAAGTTCGAGCCGCGACGGCCACAGGTGAAGGCCGTCCTCGCCGTGTTTTGTCTCGCCATCGAAAACCATCCCGCGTGGTGCCCTTAAACCGCCCGAAGCGGTGCATTCTTATCCCGCCGCCAACAAGCTCCACCTTTACCATCTCAGCCAGCCCGCAGGTGGGCCGGGATCTCTCCGACTGCGGTTGAATCGAACTTGAGCGCCTTTCCGATCGACATGTATAACACCCTGAATTCGGGATGGCTCATCCGGGGCTGCGCTTCATCCATCACGGTTCGGCAGTGCGTCCAACAGTTATTTCACACGCGAGCGAACAATTGGCGGGCTCAGGGCGTATATGGAGCTATCTTGAATGTGGCGGAGGATGGAAGCGTCACCATCAACACCCCTGATCGGAGCGCGGCGCCGGGCGATTTCATATCGGTGTTCGCATCCGGGTTCGGTCCTGTGTCCTTTCCTCCACCGAGCGGGTCGCCCTCTGCATCCACAACGCTTTCCGTCCTTCAAAGCGTTCCGGTCGGGCAACTGGGGTCAGAATCGCGCCCAAATCTCGTTCCGGTGGAATTCGCGGGTCTCGCGCCGGGCATGGTCGGCGTGGATCAGATTAACCTGAGGCTCCCACACGATGCCCCCGAAGGATGTGCGATTCCACTGTGGCTGCTCGGGGCCAGCAGCGGAACTCAGCCGGTAACTCTGAGCGTCCGCAAAGGCCGGGGGAAGTGCCAGGATCCCCCTATGGTTCGGACCGCAGATCTCACCTGGATGCGGACCTCGACCACCGGGCCGGGGCCGTCGGAGGCCAAAGTCGAGGAAATATTCAGTGCCGCTTTTCGTGAAGGCGCCGCGAGCTGGCTCGGTCTAACTCCGGATCCCCCCATCGGGAAATGGAGAAGCTTTGGCACCGCAGGCAGCCGGCCACGCTGCGGCGGGTATGCAGGTAGCAATACGGATGCCGGAACCTTGGTCATCCAGACCGGCACTTTGTCATCCCGAACGTTGGTTCCGTTGAAGTCCGCCACTGGAGAGTTTCTCTACTCTCAGATCCTGCCGCCAGGCTCCATCCGTCCCGGAAGACTGTCAGTAGTCGGGCAGGGTAGCTCGGCCGTGGGCCCCTTTAACTCGGGGTTTGAACTGCCTGCGCCCATTGAGATTTCCACCACTCTCAACCCAGGCACCACGATTGAGTCCAGACGGTCGTTTCGTGTCTCCTGGATCAACGGACGTCCCGGTGATCTTGTCAATGTGAGGCTGCTCTCGGGAATACCACTCGGCCAATCGGACACTATCTACAGCGGACTGGAATACTACGCCCTTGCCGAAGAAGGATCGGTGAGTCTGGACCCGATCGAGTCGCTGCCCGGTCGACCGGCCCTCCCCTTAGCTCCCAGTGACCATTTCGCAGTAATTGTCCGTTACTTTCCCCGTACGCGAGTGAAGTTCGCTGCGGTAGGACTAACCTGGGACGGCGAGCACCAATGGGTCTACGAGTTCCGGTTTCTGGGCTTGCGTCTCCACTCAACAAACGATTGAGGGTCTGGGATCGAGAACAAACCGACGCAGAGTGGCGAGGGAGCGATTCGCTCACGTTTCTCCCCAGCAATTCCGCGACTGAGTTTGCCTTCACCACTTCCGCGTCTTCCCGTTTCCGGTCGAGTCCGGCTTGAACCGCCAGCCGTGCGCCCCCGGTGCGGCTTGCAGGCGACAGTTTCTCCCGTTCTCCGGGCCAAACCAGGAATTGGTTCCCACCATCGCGGGGTTGTCCAACCCCAGGCCGGACGTTCCGTAACCGGACGGCGAATATAGTTAACAGGCGCGGCAACACGCCGCGTTGATCCCATCCACCAGGCGGCGTTTCGACCGCGCAGCAGAGATCGTCGTGGGTGGTCCTTTCTGAACCGCGCAGCTTGCCTTCGGGCTGCGCGGGCAAGGAGACCGCTCATGGGCGATCATGACGCCGCGCTCGATCAGGCCATCCGCGAGGTCGCCGCCATCCTCGGCGATGCACTCGTCCGGCCGCTTTTTCGCACGCCTGTTGACTTCCCGGAGACAGAGAGCCCTCATGTGACTGGTGGTTGACGCCGTGAAGACAGAAACCCAAGTTCGCGAGGAGATCGAGGCTCTCCGCAACCTGACCACGGCACAGCTCAAAGAGAAGTACCGCGAGGTCTTCGGCGAGGATTCCCGATCCAATCACAAGCAGTTCCTGTTCCGCCGCATCGCCTGGCGCATCCAGGCGAATGCGTGGGGTGGTCCGGCAACGCAAGGGGAAAAAAGACTTTAACCCTACACACGCCCGGCATTCCCGCTATCTCATGGCGGACGGTCGCTTGCAGGCTTTCGCGCAACCCCGGGGAACAAGCAGAAGACATTCAAAAACAAGGCCTTAAGGAAATGGTTTGCTGTGCCCCATTCAGCTTGGCCGAGCCGAGGGAGCCGAGATCCGTCACCCCTCGGCGAGGTCTGCATCCATCATCAGGTCCTCCGGTAGCCGGCGCGGCAACCCCTCGCCAAAACGGTTTTGTACCCCCGGCCCCCCGGGGACGCCGTCCGCCGCCGGCTGAGGTAGAATGAGGGCAACTTTGCACACGCGAGGTGGTCCATGAAACGCAGTCTGAACTCATTGGAGACCGCGAAGCGAACCCGCACCCCGGCAGTCCTGCTGCTGGCGGCGGTTCTTGGAGCAACAGCAGGATGGGCGCAGGAGCCTCAAGAAGGCGGAACGGGCGGAACGGGCGGCGCGGCCGGCGCGGCCGGCGGCGCCGGGGGGACCGGGGGGACCGGGGGAGTTACGGCGCCCGGCGCGGGCACGGGTGGCATTGGGGGCATCGGGACTACCCCAGGCCGTCCCGGGCAACCACAACAGCCTGGCCAGTTCCCCGAGCGCACGCCGTTCCCCGAAATGCAGCGCATGATCTTCCTCTCCGGAAAAGTGGTAATGGAAGACGGTACGCCTCCGCCCGAGCAGGTCGTCATTGAGCGCGTGTGCAACGGCCAGCCTCGTCCGGAAGCCTATACGGACCAGAAGGGGCGCTTCAGTTTTCAGCTTGGCGGAAATCAGGGCATTTTCTCCGACGCCAGCTATGGCGGTTTTGGGGACACGATCGGCGGAGGAAGCAACGATCCGTTCAGCGGCCAGCGGGGCTCTTCGCCCGGGATGGCGGGCATGGGCGGCGGCCGGCAGATCAGCGAGCGCGATCTGATGGGCTGTGAGTTGCGAGCTGTGCTGGCCGGCTACCGCGCCGACCCGGTTCCGCTGAGCGGCAGGCGTTCCCTCGACAATCCCGACGTGGGCACCATCATTCTCCGGCGCCTGGCGAACGTCGAGGGCACCACCGTCAGCGCCATCGCCATGCAGGCGCCCAAGGACGCCAAGAAGGCGCTCGAGAAGGCGCAAAACTTCGTGAAGAAGAACAAGGCGAACGAGGCGCTGCGCGAATACGAAAAGGCGATTCAGCTCTACCCCAAGTACACCACCGCCTACTACGAGATGGGCCGGGTGCTGGAGATGACCGGGCAGACCGAACCCGCTCGCCAAGCCTATTTGAAAGCCATCGAGATCGACCCCAAGTATCTTCACCCGTACCGCCAGTTGGCAGGTATCAGCATCCGCGAGCAGAAGTGGGAGGACGCGGCGGAATATTCCGGCAAGGCCATTAAGCTCAATCCAGTGGATTTCGCCGATGTCTACTTCTACAACTCCGTCGCTCATTATTATCTGAAGCACTACGACGAAGCGCAGACCTCTGCGATGGAAGCCAAGAAGCTGGACACGCGGAACCGCATCCCGAAGGTGCATCAACTGCTGGGCGCGATCTATATCGAACAGGCCGACTATGCTGCGGCGTCCACCCACATGAAGGACTACCTGAAGTTTCTGCCGGCCGGCCAGGAAGCCGAGCAGATGCAGCGGCAGATCGAGGAACTCGACAAAGCTGCGGCCGCGCGGTCGGACCACCGGTAGCTTGACTTTCGTTTGGGGGCTGCATTATCGTCGAAAGTTTGGATCCCGGGGCGACCTGACTTCATGGCACTGAACACGGGCGGGCAGGCGCGCCGCATTTCGCGTGTCTACGACTCCACGCTCCAGAGTGTTGACGACGCGGAAAAACTGGCGCTGGAGGTTGCGGCCCAAACGGGCTTTGCCGAAGATGACGTCCACCGGATCGGGATGGCGGTGCGCGAGTGCATGGTGAATGCGGTAGCCCACGGCAACCGCTACAGCGCGCATAAGAAGGTGGAGTTTTCCCTGAGCGCGGGCGGCGGCCGGTTGCAGATCCGCATCGTCGATCAAGGGGCTGGGTTTGACGTGGAGACTCTGCCGGATCCCTTAGCCGAAGAGAACCTGCTGCGGCACTCAGGGCGAGGGATTTTTCTGGTGAAATCGTTCATGGATGAGTTTCTGGTCCGCCGCCTGGATCCCTCCGGCACCGAGGTGATCCTAGTCAAGAATCTCGAGGCGCCCGGCTGAGGAGCGTCCCGTCGAGAACCGGCGCAAGCGCCTTGGGCGGCCAAACGAAAGTCATAGGGTTTACGAAGGAGGATTCATTTGAGCGTTAAATTGACGACTCGGCAAGTCGGCGACGTGAGCGTGGTCGATGTCGCGGGGAGGATCACGCTGGGTGAAGGGTCCAGCGCCTTGCGAGATTGCCTGCGCGACCTGATCTCGAAGGGCCACAAGAAAATCTTGCTGAACCTGAGCGAAGTGTCCTACATCGACAGTTCCGGCATCGGAGAATTGGTGTCCGGGTTCACGACGGTTACCAACCAGGGCGGCCAACTGAAGCTGCTGGGCCTCACCAAGCGTGTCCAGGATCTGCTGCAGATCACCAAGTTGTATACCGTTTTCGACGTGCACGAAGAAGAGGCGCACGCGATTCGCAGTTTTACTTAGTTTGGACGGCGGCGGGCGCTCGGCAGGAAGCGGAGCCCGCCGTGCTACACTGCGGAACAGAGTCGCCGTTGGTTCTGACCCGAGGTAGTTGTGGACCGCCTAACCCGCAAAGAACTGAAATCTGACAAGTTTGCCCAGGAAGTGGGGCACACCCTGGAGTACGCTTCCGAGCACCGCAAGCAGATTCTTCGCTACGGCGGAGCGGCCTTGGCCGTGCTGATCGCCGGCTGGGGATTCTGGAGCTACCGTGGACAGCAGCAGGCCGAGCGCTTTGGCGTGCTGGCCGCCGCCATCGACGCCCACATCCGTCCCGCTGAGGGCGGCGACGCCTTCGAGGCCGAGCGGCGCAAGAACGTCGATTCGGTGAAGCGGTTCCAGGAAGTAGTCGACAAGTACCCCAACACGCGCGAGGCGTGGGTGGCGCTGTCCTACCTCGCGTCCATCCGCGCCGAAGAGGGCAACACCGAGGAAGCGGAAAAACTCTACCTGCAGGTGATCGGGAGCGGAGAGGAGAGCGTGGCTTCCCTGGCCCGGTTATCCCTGGGCCAGTTGTACGCCAGCGCCGGCAAGCACAGCGAGGCGGAGAAGATCCTGCGGCCTCTGATTGACAAACCCAATCCGTTTGTCAGCCAGGAGCACGCCACCATCGCGCTGGCCCAAGCGCTGGCCGCCGCCAAGCCTGACGAAGCGCGCAAGCTGATCGAGCCGCTAAAATCCGCGAAGGGCGCCGCCATCACGGAAGCCGTAGTGAACCTGTCCGCCGAGTTGAAGTGAAAGCGACCGGTTTTCCGGCGCATGCGGATGCTGTCCCGACTTCGATTTCCCATCGCCGCCAGCCGCGGCCGGCGGTACCCGGAACCGGCACATCCCTACCGCAATCCTTTTCAGCGCGACCGCGATCGGATTATCCACACCCGCGCCTTCCGCCGGCTGGAAGCCAAAACCCAGGTGTTTCCGCCCGGGATTAGCGATCATTTCCGCAACCGTCTGACCCACACTTTGGAAGTTGCGCAAATCGCCCGTACCGTCGCGGGCGTGCTGGGCCTGGATGAGGATCTCACGGAAGCGTTGGCGCTGGCCCATGACATCGGGCACCCGCCCTTTGCGCACGCGGGCGAGGAAGAACTGGACCGGCAGATGCTCCGCCACGGCGACCGGTTCGATCACAACCTTCACGCGCTGCACATCGTCGAGCGATTCGAGCAGCGCTACGTCCGGTTCCCGGGACTGAACCTTTCGTTCGAAGTCCGGGAAGGCATCGTCAAGCACTCGCGCGACGTGAGGACGGGCGAGGATGCGGCGCTCGACGAATACCTCCCCGGGCTGCAACCTCCGCTGGAGGCGCAATTAATCGATCTGGCAGACGAGATTGCCTATAACACGGCCGACCTGGACGACGGCGTCTCGGCCGGCTTGCTATCTCTGCGCCAAATCGGGGATGCGGTGCCCGCGATGGCGGAACTGCTGGATACGGCGGCCACCCAATACCCGGGCGCGGCCGAGCGAACCCGGTTCCAGGAGGCGCTGCGCCAGTTGATCGACCTGTTGGTCTCCGGACTGATCGCGGGCACGGCGGAGGCCGCCCGGAACGCCGGCGTCCAGTCGTGCGAAGAGGTCCGCGGCGCGGGCGCCCGGCTCGCCTGCTTCCCGCCGGAGACGGCGGAGATCAACCGGCAGTGCAAGCAACTCCTGCACCGCCTGGTCTACAACTCGGACGCGCTGCTGGCCGAGCGGCGCCGCTCCACCGCCATGATCTCCGAGCTGTTCCACCTATTTCTGCGGCAGCCGGAACGGCTGCCCGCCCCCTACCAGGAGCAGGCGCGGGAGGAACCTTTGCACCGCGTCGTTTGCCACTATATCGCCGGGATGACCGATCAATACTTCGCGCGCGTCTACGAGCAAAACGTCAGTCGTCCATGGCGGTAACGCCGGCCACTTCGGCTTCCCGCACCCCATGCCACTTGCGGAGCTGCCGGCACAGCTCCTGGGCCAGCCGCTGCGGGTTCTCTTCGGGATCGTGCTCGATCTCCACCTTCAGATACAAATTCGTGCGCGCCACAGATCGCTCCCTCCTGGGGCCTCAGTTCGCGCCTTGATGAAGGATCTCATCGGCGACCTTGACCACCACCTTCATCTCGGCGACGTCATGCACGCGCACCAGGTGAGCTCCGTGCAGCACCGCCGCCGCGACCGCCGCCGCCGTCGCGTAGCGCGTGAGCTCTTCGGTGGCCTGGGCCAAGAACGATTTGCGCGACGGGCCGACCAGCACCGGCAGATCCAGGGAGGCAAGCTGCCGGAGCCGCGCCAGCAACTGGGAATTCTCTTCGCGCCGCTTGCCAAAACCGATGCCCGGGTCGATCACCAGTTGGTTCAGTTCCACGCCCTGCCGGCGGGCGCGATGCACACCGGCGTCCAGATCCCGCGTGACCGCCGCCGCGGCGTCCGGCAACGCGCCCAGCTTCGCCCAGGTCTCCGGGCGGCCGCGCATGTGATTCAGGATCAGCCCCGCGGCGTGATTGGCCGCCACCCGCGCTAACTGAGGCTCGATCGTGAGGCCGCTAGGATCGTTGATGATCTCCGCGCCCAGCTCCAGCGCCTTCTCGGCAACCTCGGCCTTATAGGTATCCACGCTGAGGGGAATGCCGAGCTTGTTCCGCAATCGCTTCAACACCGGGACCAGGCGGCGCAGCTCTTCGGCCGCCGGGACCGGCACGGCACCCGGCCGCGTGCTCTCGGCGCCGACGTCGAGGATGTCAGCCCCCTGCTCTTCCAGTTCCAGCGCGCGGGCGAACGCGCGATCCGGATCGGAGTACTTGCCGCCGTCGGAAAAGGAATCCGGCGTGACGTTGAGCACTCCCATCACCAACGTGCGCGGGCCGAGATGGAGCTCGCGATGTTTCAGCTTCCAATAATAAAACTTGCGGGTCATGTCCGGTCCTTCGAGCGACGCGCGCGGGCCGTGTCTGCCTTCATTGCGGGAGGTGCGCCGTTCAGCGGATCTCTTCGTGCTGGATCCGGTAGCGGGCCAGTTTCTCCGGGTTGACCACGCACGCCCGCGGTTCCAGGTTCCCGCCCGCCGCCAGGCCCAGCGGCGGGTCTACCACATCATCGACATACCAGCGTTCCGAGGCTTCGACGTCGGTGGGATACACACAGTTCGGCAGCGTGGCCAGGTGCAGCGCTTCCAGGCTGGCGATGCCGAGTTCGGGCATGGTGCCAATCCAACACGGCAGTCCCGCCTCGGTGGCGCGCTGGTACATGCGGCGCGCCTTGCGAATGCCGCCGACGCGCTGAATCTTGATGTTGATAATCCGCGCCGCGCCCAGGCGGATGATCTCTTCGAGCATTTCGAGCGAATCGGCGGATTCGTCGGCGCACACCGGCGTCCGGACGCTCCGGCTCAGTTCCGCCAGGCCGGCCAGATCGTTCCGGGCGAACGGCTGCTCGTACATCATCAGCCCGAAGCGGTCGAGTTCGCGAAACACCTCCAGGTCCGCCAGCGAATACGCGGCGTTGGCGTCCACCATCAACGGCAGGTCAGGATACTTCTCCCGGATGCGGGCCACCGGCGTCACGTCCCAGCCCGGCTTGATCTTGATCTTCACGCGCTGGTAGCCGTCCGCGACCAACCGGCCGACGCGTTCGAGCAACTCTTCCACCGTGTCGTACAGCCCGATGGCGGCGCCGGAGGGCACGGCGCGAAACGACGAGCCGAGCCATTCGTAGAGCGGCATCCCAAGGCCCCGCACGTGGCAGTCCACCAGCGCGCCGGTCAGACCCGCTTTCGCGAACGCCTCCCCGGCGATCAGCGTATCCAGGTCGGCGTCGGGATTGCGCATCACCGCGGGGGCCATGTGCAACAGCGCGTCCCAGGTGGATTCCGGGGTCTCCTCCGAATAGAAACTGCCCGCCATCGGGGAGGCTTCCCCCCAACCGGTGATTCCGTCGCGGGTAAACTCAACCACGATCGCATCTTTCACCCCGACCGACCCGTTGGCGATGCGGAACGGCTCGTGGAGGGGAATCTGGACCCAATGCAGACGAAGGGAGTTCATGGCGCTCACCTCGCAACGTACCGCGCCGCGGGGGACCGAGGCAACTCCCTCGCCAGCGCACCCGCCGGACGGCTAAAATAGAGGAACTGCATGCCAAAGAAAATCGCGATCGTCGAGGACGAGCCCGAACTGGCATCTTTACTCGAATACAACCTGGCGGGGCAGGGATTCGGAACCCGGGTGTTTCCCGGGACACAAAACACGATCGCTTCGTTAGCGGATTACCGGCCGGACCTGATTATTCTGGACGTGATGCTGCCGGATGCCGACGGTTTTCACCTTTGCCGCGAAGTACGGCGGCATTCGGCCCTGGGCTCGGTCCCCATCATCTTCCTGACGGCGCGCTCCGACGAAGTCGACCGCGTTTTGGGTCTGGAGATCGGCGGAGACGATTATGTGACCAAACCGTTCAGTCCGCGCGAACTGGTGGCGCGGGTCAAGGCGCACCTGCGCAGAGGGGACCCGGTTGAGGAGGTCGCGGCGAACGGCGCGTCCTGCCGGGGCCCCTTCCGCCTGGACCGCGCGGCGCACCGCGTCTACCAGGACAGCCGCGAATTGCCGCTCACGTCGACCGAATTCCGGCTGCTCGAGTTCTTCCTGACCCACCCCGGCCGCGCCTACAGCCGGGAACAGTTGCTGCAAGAGGTGTGGGGCGAGCAGCATTTCGTCACGCCGCGCACCGTGGACGTGCATGTGCGCCGGCTCCGCGAGCGAATCGAACAGAAGCCCGATACTCCCGTGTATTTGACCACCGTGCGCGGTTTCGGGTATCGATTCGAAATACCAGATCAGGATTAAGTATTGTTTAGTGAGGTTCTCTCTTGACTGCGCGCATCTTCTTTAAGATCCTGGCCGGGCTGCTGCTGGTGCTGCTCGGCGCGATGGCCGGCGTGGACGTGCTGGCCTCGCGGGTGGCGGAGTCGACGTACGTGGGCAGTCTGCAACGGGAGCTGGCCGAGAAGGCGGGCGTGATGTGCGTCGCCGCCGCATCGGCGCACCGGCAGGATCTGCTCGGTCCCATGGCGCGCGAGACCAACGGGCGCGTCACGCTGATCGACGCCGGCGGACGGGTGCTGGTGGACACCGAAGCCAATCCGGGCCGGATGGAAAACCACCGCACGCGGCCAGAAATGAAGCAGGCGCTGGCCGGTTTCACCGGTTCGAATGTGCGGCGCAGCGCCACCACGGGACAGGAGTACCTGTATGTCGCCGTGCCGTGCGGCGACGGGGGAGCCCTGCGCCTGGCTGTGCCCCTAGAGGAAGTGCACGCCCAGGTGGAGGCGCTGCGCGTGAAAATGCTCGGCGCCACCGCCCTGGCCTTTCTTCCCGCCATCCTGATCGCGGCGCTGCTCGCGCGCCGGATCTCCCAGCGGCTCGGCGCCATCATCGCCTTTGCCGGAGAGTTGGCCAAGGGCAATTTCCGCGCCCGGCTGGCGGTGCCGGCCAAGGGGGAACTGGGCGTTCTCGGCGCGCAATTGCGCGAGGCCGGCGATCATCTCCAGCGCGCGGTCGAGCAACTTGAGCGTGAACACTCGGAACTCGAAAAACTCGAGCGCGTCCGCCGCGACTTCGTGATCAATGTCTCCCACGAGCTGCGCACCCCGTTGGCCTCCATTCAGGGTTACACCGAAACCCTGATGGACGGCGCCCTCGATGACGAGCGCAACCGCATGCGCTTCCTCGCCGTCATCAAGCAGAACGCCGAGCGGCTGGCGAGCCTGACCTCAGATCTGTTGACTCTCTCCCGGATCGAAATGCAGCGCCGCGAATTCCAGTTCCACACCAATTCGGTGGAAGAGATCCTCCAGGAAGCGGTCGACACCGTGCACCCGGTCGCCGCGAGGAAGTCGGTGGTCCTGCGGACCAGGATTCACCCCGACGCCGTCGCCGTGCACTGCGATGCGGAAGCGATTCACCAGGTGTTGATCAACCTGTTGGACAACGCCATCAAGTACACTCCCGACGGCGGCGAGATCGAGGTCGGCGCGTACCCCCTCAGCGGCGAGGGAACGCCCCGGACCGAGTTCTACGTCCGGGATTCCGGCGTTGGCATCCCCGCCGAGGATCTCTCGCGCCTGTTCGAGCGGTTCTACCGCGTGGATAAAGCGCGCTCGCGCGAGCTGGGCGGCACCGGGCTGGGTCTCGCCATTGTGAAGCACCTTGTCAAGGCGCACGGCGGCGACGTGCGCGTGGAGAGCGAAGTGAATAAGGGCTCTACCTTCTTCTTCACTCTTTCATCCACTGTTTACGACTCCGTAACCGCAGTGTAACAAACAGGGCGCTACTCTCGTGGAAGAGCAGGTTCCACCCTGCAATCGGTTTGGGGAGAGAGAACCAGGCGACGGCTTATGAAAAAGATCCTTCTGATTGAGGACGATGCGGATTTATATTCCTTGCTTCAGTACAACCTGGAGAAGGAAGGTTTCAAGGTCTTCGGTTCACAGACCGGGCGCGGGGCGCTCGACCTGTGCCGCACCATCAAACCTGACTTGGTGATTCTCGACATCATGCTGCCGGATTCCGACGGGCTCGATATCTGCAAAGCCATTCGGGCGGACAGCGACCTGGCGAGCCTGCCCGTGATCTTCCTCACCGCCCGCGCCTCGGAGACGGACCGGATTGTGGGACTCGAACTGGGGGCCAATGATTACATTGTGAAACCGTTCTTCGTCCGGGAGCTGGTCGCGCGGGTCAAACTGCAATTCCGGACCCAGCAGGAGCCCGCGAACCTGATCCGCGTGGCGGGAATCGAACTCGACCGCAACAGTTGCCGCGTCAAGCTGCGTGGCCAGCCCTTGCAACTGACCGCCACCGAGTTTCGTCTGCTGGACTTCCTGATGTCGCGGCAGGGAGTGGTGTTCAGCCGGGAGCAACTGTTGAACTCGGTCTGGGGCAACGACCGCGCGGTGACCGACCGGGCGGTGGACGTCTACGTGCTCCGTTTGCGGCAAAAAGTCGAGGAGGATCCGTCGGCGCCGAAGCTGATTCACTCGGTGCGGGGCTTCGGCTACACCTTCGAGCCGCGCAACGTCGAGGCGGTGGCGAGTTGATGGCGCCGCGGCCCCGTCAGCCGGCGGTTTCCCGGTAGAGGCGGATCTCGTACACCCGGGCTGAGCGCGCGCCGTGGGTTTCGTGCATCTCCAGGCGCACGCCACTGGTTTCCCCCTCGGGGAAATCCAGCACGCGGCGAAGATAGTTATCGCTTTCACCGGCCACGCGCTGCCAGCCGCCCCGATCGACCAGTACATCGTAGCGCTTGACGCAGTCCGGATACACAAACAGGGCCCGCCGCGAGTGGCGGTTTACGTCCGTGTCGAAGAAGATCTCGATGCGGTTGATCCGGCGGGGACGCAGCCAGCGCAGTTCCAACCACGCCGGTAAGGGCTGGCCGGGATCCGAGATGTACAGGTTGGTCCAGCGGTCCGGCCGGTTCGTGCCGCGCACCACGTTCTGCGGCGAATAAGGCCGCTGCTCCGGAGTGACCCGCAGGCAAAAGTTCTGGTTATTTGGTAAGGGGATGCCGCCGCGACGGCCCTGGCCGTTCGGCGGCGGTGCATCCGGCGGGTGACCGGGCCGGCGCGTCGCGTTCATCCGCGTACCGGCCCCAGGCGAGACCGGGGACGCGGGGCAAGTGAATGTAATACAGCCGGTCCGCGTCGAGGGCGCGGCGAAACGCGAATCGGACATAGCCGGTGGAGCGCGCGGGAACCGTGGCCGTGACCGCCGCAAGGTCCTGTGTGGCGCGGAAGTCGTAAACGAACTCGGCGGAGCGCAGGCCCAGGGTCACCGGTACGGCGTCGTCGCGCGTCGAGCGCCGCAGCAGGTCGATCGCTTCCCATCGTCCGCTGGTGATCGGGAATAACTGCGCCGCGGGCAGGTCGAGCGCGAAGAACTCCGTCCCCTCGGGGAATTCGAGCGCCGCCTCGCTGGAAGCGGTGACCGTAGCCTCGCGGGCCAGATCGGCGGGATCTTCGTTCACCGCGCCGGGCACCGCGCAGTCCTGGCGGAGCAGCGTCTGCTGAAGCTCTTTGGCGTGGCGGACCGCCAATTGCCGCGGCGCGCAATCGTGCTTGCGGCACAGGGCGGCCGCGGTCCCCACGCCCTGCCCCACGATGGCGCCTGTTCGTAACACCCGCGTCGAGGAAAACGCCACATAGCTCGCGCCGATAGGGCGGCCCGCCATCAGCAGGTTCTCGACGTTCCGCGAGTAGCAACTACGGAGCGGAATGCCGTACGGAATAGTCCCGGCATCCTCCCAGGCCGGCTTGCGGTTGGGCCGGGCGCGCGCCAGAATCCCGCCTGGTTTGTGCACATCGATGTACCAGCACCCGAACGCGAGGCTGTCCGGATGGATCCGCGGGTTCTGCACATCGGCCTGCGTGAGCACGTAGTCGCCCAGCAGGCGGCGCGCCTCGCGTTTGTACAGCCAGAAGCTGACGAACTCGAGTCCGTAGTTGCGGGCCTGCTCTTTGTCCGGGCAGTGGTTCTTGAGGTGGTCCCATACGCCGAGCAGTTGGCGCAGCGCCTCGTGCTTGATCGCCTCGTTGTCGTAAATCTGGTGCATGGGCAGACCGACTTCAATCCACCAGTAGCCATAAGCGAAGTTGCGGTGATTGCGGCCGTGCAGGTCGTCCTCCGCGGGGAACTCGGCGGCCCACGGCGGACGCTTATAGACCAGGGGTACGCCCGCGTCGCGCGCCCGGAAGAAGAGCGAACTGCCCATCTGCGGCTGCGCGGCGGCTTGCGGGGGCGCTTCCTTTTCGCCGTACTCGGCGCGGGACTCCAGGCCCCAGCGGAAATCCGCCCCCGCGCGATAGCCTAGCGCGCCGTCGCCGGTGCAGTCGATGAACAGCGGCGCGGAAAACACGAACTTCTTCTCACTGCCCATCTGCACACCGTGCACGGCCAGGATGGTGGCGGGGTCCCGCATCTCGACCTCGCGGACGGTGGTGTTGAGAAACAGCGTCAGGTTCTTCTCGCGCACCGCGCTCTGGTAGAGCACCAGGTCCCACTGCGAGTTCAGCAGCCCTTCCTGGTACGGTTCGTGGTTGTACTTGCGTTCCTCGGTGTGGAACTCCTCGAGGATGCCCAGTTCCTTGGACCAGATGTTGTGGTTGGTGCTGACCTCGGGGTAGAGCCGGACTTCGCTGGAGGAGTTGCCGCCCAGCATGGAGCGCTCGTGGACCAGGGCGACCCGGACGCCGTTGCGCGCGGCGGCGATGGCGGCGCAGGTGCCGGCGATGCCTCCGCCCACCACCACCACGTCGAAGGCGCGGCGCTCCACGATTTCCTTGTCCGCAAGGATATAACCGCCCAACGCGCCCGGGCGGCGGGACTCCGGCGGCGGCGGTTGCGATGCGGCACTTTCGGCGGCGCTTCCGGCTGCCGCGCGGCGCAGACCCAGCGCGCCCAGCAGGAACTCGATCAGACGACGGCGGCGGAATTCGATCACGCCCCCCATTAAAACCCCATCCATGCCTTCCGCACGGAAAGCAAACAGGGGTCAGCCTGATCCGCGCACTTTCCGGAGCGGGTAATCTCTTTGTGATGACGGCGCCGCTGAATCTCGCGGCACAAAAACCGCGCGGATCAGGCTGCCCCCTTTTTCGTGCCGGATTCCGTGAGACCCCGGAGTCCCCCGCAGACGGTGAGCGCAGCGGCCCGTCCATACGCGGCCAGGGCCTCTTCCATCTCCCCCAAACAGCCACAGCAGCAGCGCGGCAGGCGGCATGCCGGGTGCACGAAAGGACACCGGCCGAGCCTGGTCTATCCCCGCCGCCGGCAAGCTCCCGTCCGTTTCATGGTGGGCTTCCGTGCACCGTGTACTGCTGCCCCGTACTCTGGCCCGTAACGGGGCCACGCACGGTACAGCCGGCCGGATGGCTGTGGAACCACGCGTCGGGACCGATGAACCCCACCACCTGGTTGTTCGCTCCCGTCCGGATCGTATAGGCGAGGTTCTGTGTGCTGTTGCTCGACATCGGATGGCTGGCCAACCCCCCCCCCGAGCGATGGGGCGACCCGTTTGCGCCCGGAGGGCGCGCCTCGATCGTTGCTTGCATATCGGTTGCGTAGACGATGCCACCAAGGATCGTCACCGGACCGCGGCAATCGACGGAAGTTTTCACCTGAGCCGTAAACGAGTCGCTCCCGTTCTGCCGGGTAAGAGCGCCCGAGCCTTTCGCTGTTTCCCAGATCTGCACATACGGCGGGACCGCCTGGGGCTGCTGTTGCTGCGCCAGCAGCAATCGGGCCGCCGGCGGAATCACGTGATGGTATTCCGCCGTCGTCAGGTAGGTCCCATCGTAGACCCCGTAATTCACGTGGGCGTGAACGGCTATCGAAGAGTACCCGAACACGTCGCCCGAATCATCTTCCGCCGAGCCAGCGGGACCCGACAACCGGCTCCAGGCGTGCCGACCGAATCCATAGTCCGGATTCCCCAGTACTCCCGACGCGGACACCTGTTCGTCGTTGTAATACGCGGTGGTGTACCAATAGGGGCAACCCCAGCCGGGAACCAGCCCCACCAACTCCAGCAACCACACTCGCGCGCGGCGCCCCCCTACCCGGCTGGCGTATCCCCGATACGCGCCGGGAAATACCGTGACCCCGGCCGAACCGGAGCCGGGCTCAACGCATACCACCTGGTTCCCTTCACCCGCTCACTGGTGTAAGGGGGGTAACAATATCAACGATTTCGGCCGAGGAAAGCGCCCGCAGCCGGTGAATCTTTTCCCGCCGCGCCGTCAGCGACGCCACCGTTCCCACCGAAAGCGTCCGCCGCCTCGCCAGCCGCAACAGCAGATTCCCGTCCGGCGCCGTCTGGGGCAGATCGAAGCTTTCCACCTCCACGCTTCCGCCGGCGCAACCCAATACCCCCCTCCATCCGCGGATGAACGTGGGCGGGAATCGACTGGCCTGGGGCGAATCGGATGGAAATCACTTGGTATTCGCGCGTATGCGTCAGTTCCCGATATCTCGGGTGTGCGGCGAAAGGCGGGCGATGTCGCCAAAGCGCTGGCCTGGGTCCACGCGCACATCGGCCGTTATGGCGGCGATCCCGCGCGGCTCTTGCTGATGGGGCACTCCGCGGCCGCGCAGTTGGCGGCGCTCTTGTGCGTGGATAGCCGTTACGTCGCAGCGCTCGGCGTGCCGCGCGCCGCCAGCAAGGACGAGGCGCTCCGATAGCAGCCCCGGGGCAGGACCGTCCCGGCTCGCTCGCCGTCGTTCGCGTGTGGGTCCATTCGTATCGCGGGGCGCCGGCGAAGGATGCGAACCTGTCCTACCCCTCGGGATACAAATAGGGATAAGCTTTCCGCATCTCGTCCGCCGTTTCCAGCGCGCGGCCGATCTGGATCAAGGGTCCCTGATGGATGCCCGGGCACCACTTGGCGGTGTTTTCCCAATTCCGGCGCTTTTCGACCAGCTCCGGCCAGAACGGAAACAAGCGGCACTGAGTCGGTTTGGCGGGATGGATCGCGCAGCCGCCGGCTTCCAGGAACGAGCACTGCTTGCCGCGGGGCTTGCGCAACCGGATGCGGTGTCTGGTGCGCACCACGTGCCGGGCCGTGAATTCTTCGCTGGTTAAGCCCAGAAACGCCGCCGCCCGCCCCAAATCGGCCTCGGTTAAGTACACAAATCCTTCCGCGTCGCAACAGCGCGTGCACCCTGCCTGGCAGGCGAAGCGGAGTCCGGCGACGTTCATGCGAAGGCCGGCTCCCGTTCCGGGATTTGCCGCAGCAGTTCCACGAACCGGGTCATGGCGCGGTTGAATTGTTTGCGACGCCGGTGGACGATGCCGACCGGGCGTCGCAGTTCGGGCTCGCGCAGCGGGATGGAAACCAGCCGGCCCTGGGCGATCTCTGCCTGCATGGTGCGAGCGGGCAGGATCGACACGCAGGCGCCCAGCGCCACCGCTTCTTTCACCATTTGGATGTTGTCGAACTCCATGGCCATGTGGACCTCCGCGCCCGCCTCGCGCAGGAACCGGTCCACCTCGTGCCGAATTTGCAGATCAGTGTCGAAGCCGGCAAAATCGCACCCGTCCAGGTCGGCCGGGGTGACCCGCTCGCGGCCAGCCAGCGGGTGCCCGGCCGCCACCGCCACGCACATCTCCTCCTGCCGCCAAGGAATTACCGTCAGCTCGCGCGTCGACTCGGGATAACTCACCAAGCCGAGGTCCGCCTGGTCGCTCAGCAGCGCTTCGTAGATCTTGTTCGGACGGAGATAACTGACGTGGAGATTGCATTCCGGATACAGGCGGCCGAACTCCTCTTGGATGCGCGACATCTCCGACAGGCCGACAGAGTAAATCGAGGCCACCCGTACCTCCCCCTGCACGCGCCGCGCAAGCTCATCGAGACCGGCCAGGAATTCTTCCTCACGCCGCAGGACTTCGCGGCAAAGCTCCAGATAGCTGCGCCCGGCCGCCGTGAGATTCCACGGGCGCCTCCGCCGGTCGAGCAGGGTGGTCTTCAACCGGCGCTCCAGTTCGTGGATGTGCTGGCTGGCCGCCGACTGGCTGATGCCGTTCATTTCCGCGCCCCGGCTGACGCTGCGGTGGACGGCGATGTCCCGGAACAATTTGCAGTGGTCGAACAGCAACACCGCGATCGTAGCATAAGCAGAGCTAATGTCAAGACCCACGCAACTTTTTATTGTCTAATACTACGCAACCTGTTATAGTGTCTTTTATCTCCTCGCGGAAGACGGATTCGAACCATGGATCATCCTGAGTCACTCTATCCTCACGGGCTGCCGGCGCCCCAGGGTTTGTACGATCCCCGGCAGGAGCGCGATGCTTGCGGGATCGGTTTTGTCGCCCATATTCGAGGCCACAAGTCGCACGAGATCATTCGGAAGGGCATTCAGGTCCTGATTAACCTGACCCATCGCGGGGCTTGCGGCTGCGATCCGGAAACGGGCGACGGCGCGGGACTGCTGATCCAGATTCCGCACCTGTTCTTCGAGCGCGAGTGCGCGCAGCTTGGGTTTTCTCTTCCTCTGCCGGGCGAATATGGCGTGGGCATGGTGTTTCTGCCCGTGGAGCGGCACCAGCGCTTGCAGTGCGAAGGCATTCTGGAGAGGATCGCGCGGGAGGAAGGGCTTACCGTGCTGGGCTGGCGAGACACGCCCATCGACGGGGACGCCATCGGGCGCGTGGCGCGCGCCTCGCAACCGTACATCGAGCAGATCTTCCTGCGGGGCAGCGCCAAGCTGACCGGGGACGCGCTGGAACGGAAGCTGTACGTCATCCGCAAGCGGGCGGAGAAGGAAATCGCCGCGTCGGACATGCCCGACCGGGGCTTCTTCTACATCCCGTCGCTGTCCTGCCGGACGATCGTCTATAAAGGTCTGCTGCTGGCGCCCCAGATCGCCGACTTCTACAAGGAGCTTTCCGACCCGGACGTGCTGAGCGCGCTCTGTCTGGTGCACCAGCGCTTCTCCACCAACACCTTTCCCACCTGGCAACTGGCGCACCCGTTCCGTTACGTCGCGCATAACGGAGAAATCAACACTTTGCGCGGCAACGTGGCGTGGATGCACGCCCGCCAGCCGGTGCTGGAGTCGCCCTTGTTCGGTCCGGACATCAAGAAGCTGTTTCCGATCATCCAGCCGGGGGGAAGCGATTCGGCGGCGTTTGACAACGCGCTGGAACTGCTGGTAATGGCCGGGCGCAGCCTGCCGCATGCCATGGCCATGCTGATTCCCGAGGCGTGGTCGTCCAACCCGCACATGCCGCCCGACAAGCGGGCTTTCTATGAATATCACGCATCGCTCATGGAGCCCTGGGACGGGCCCGCCGCCATCGCCTTCACCGACGGCCGTGTGATCGGCGCCACGCTGGACCGCAACGGTTTGCGCCCGGCGCGTTATCTGGTGACGCAAGACGACCTGATCATCATGGCCTCGGAAACGGGCGTGCTGCCGGTGCGCCCGGAGGAAGTGCGCACCAAGGGGCGCTTGCAACCCGGCAAGATGCTGCTGGTGGACCTGGAAGAGGGCCGGATCGTTTCCGACAAGGAGCTCAAGCATCGCCTTGCCGCGCGGCAGCCCTACGCCGAATGGCTGGCGGAGAACCAGATCCGGCTGGACGCGCTGCCCGAACCGCCGCGGTTCCACCCTCCGGACTTCGACACGCTGCTCCAGCGCCAGCGCGCCTTCGGTTACACCGATGAAGACATCCGCTTCATCATGATCCCGATGGCGGAGAAAGGCGAAGAACCCGTCGGCTCGATGGGCACCGACACGCCTTTGGCCTGTCTGTCCGACCGTCCGCAACCGCTGTTTCATTACTTCAAGCAGTTGTTCGCGCAGGTCACCAATCCGCCCATCGACCCCATCCGCGAAGAGATGGTGATGTCGCTGGTCACCTACATCGGGCAGGAGCGCAATATCCTCGACGAGCGGCCCGAGAACTGCCACACGCTGCGCATCGAACATCCGATCTTGACCAACCGCGATCTGGAACGGCTGCGCCGCGTGTCCCAAGGCGATTTCCTGGCGACGACGCTCTACACGCTCTATCCGGTGGCCGAAGGAGCGAAAGGCCTCGAGCAGACTCTGGACCGGCTGTGTTTGCGCGCCTCGCGCGAAATCAAGAACGGATACACGCTGCTGATCCTCTCCGACCGCAGCATGGACAAAGATTATGCGCCCATTCCCAGCCTGCTGGCGCTGAGCGCGATTCACAATCACCTGGTGCGGGAGGGAACGCGGACGCAGGTCGCCCTCATTGTCGAGTCGGGCGAACCCCGCGAGGTGATGCACTACGCGCTGCTGATGGGCTACGGCGCTAGCGCCATCAACCCGTATCTGGCCATCGAAACCCTCGAAGACCAGTGCCAGAAGGGCGAAATCGGCGCTCCTTTCGAAAAGGCGCTGAAGAACTATCTCAAGTCCATCAACAAGGGCCTGCTGAAGGTCGCCTCCAAGATGGGAATTTCGACCCTGCAATCGTACCGGGGGGCGCAGGTTTTCGAGGCCATCGGCCTGAACCGGGAGTTTGTGGACCGCTATTTCACCGGGACCGTGTCGCGGGTGGAAGGCGTCGGTCTGGAAGTCATCACCCGGGAGGCGCAGTTGAAACACCAACTCGCTTTCCAGCCGGTGACGGAATCCGACACGGAACTGCCGGTGGGCGGCAACTACCATTACCGCGTCCGCGGCGAGTACCACCTGCTCAATCCGGCCACGGTTTCCAAACTGCAACACGCGGTGCGGCAGGAGAGCTACGCGTCGTTCGAGGAGTACACCGCGCTCATCGACCGGCAGAACCGCCAGTTGTGCACGCTGCGCGGCCTGTTGGAATGGAAAAAGGCCGACGAACCGGTGCCGCTCGAGGAAGTGGAGCCGGCGGCGGCGATCGTGCGCAGGTTCGCCACCGGGGCGATGTCGTTCGGTTCCATCAGCACGGAAGCGCATGAGACGCTGGCGATCGCGATGAACCGGATCGGCGGCCGTTCCAATACCGGAGAGGGCGGAGAAGACGAAGCGCGCTACGTGCCCGATCCGAACGGCGACTCGCGCCGGAGCGCGATCAAGCAGGTAGCTTCCGGCCGCTTCGGCGTCACCATCAACTACCTGGTGAACGCCGATGAGTTGCAGATCAAGATGGCGCAGGGGGCCAAGCCCGGCGAAGGCGGCCAGTTGCCGGGCCACAAAGTGGATGAGACCATCGCGCGCGTGCGGCACTCGATCCCGGGCGTGGGACTGATTTCGCCGCCGCCGCACCACGACATCTACTCCATCGAGGACCTGGCCCAACTGATCTATGACCTGAAGAACGCCAACCCGCGGGCCCGCATCAGCGTGAAACTGGTGGCCGAGGTGGGGGTGGGTACGGTGGCGGCGGGCGTCTCCAAGGCGCACGCGGACGTGGTGCTGATCAGCGGCGATACCGGCGGGACCGGGGCGTCTCCGCTCACCTCCATCAAGCACGCCGGCATTCCCTGGGAACTGGGGCTGGCCGAGACGCAGCAGGTGCTGGTGATGAATGACCTGCGCGGCCGCATCCGCGTGCAGACGGACGGCAAGCTGCAAACGGGCCGGGACGTGGTGATCGCGGCGTTGCTGGGCGCCGAGGAGTTCGGCTTCTCTACCATGCCGCTGGTCGCCATGGGTTGCATCATGATGCGCAAGTGCCATCTGAATACCTGCCCGGTGGGCATCGCCACGCAGGACCCGGTGTTGCGCCGGAAGTTTCAGGGCACGCCCGAGCACGTCATCAATTTCTTTTTCTTCCTGGCCGAGCAGGTGCGCCGGTACATGGCGGAACTGGGCTTCCGCACGTTCGATGAGATGGTGGGCCGGGTGGACCGGCTGGAGCCCCGGAAAGCGATCGATCACTGGAAAGCGCGGGGGCTGGATTTTTCCGCGATTCTGCATCAGCCGCAGGTTCCCGCGCGCGTGGCCCGGCGGTGCGTGGTCGCGCAGGATCACGGCCTTTCTCAGGCCCTCGACTACAAGCTGATCGATCACGCCCGGGAGGCGATCGAGCAGGGCGTGCCCGTCGAGATCAAGCTGCCGATCCGGAATGTGCACCGCACGGTGGGCGCGATGCTTTCCGGCGAGATCGCGCGGCGGCACGGATCCAAGGGGCTGCCCGACGACACGATCCGCTTCGAGTTCAACGGCTCGGCGGGCCAGAGCTTCGGCGCGTTCCTGGCCAAGGGCGTGACCCTGGTGCTGGAGGGCGACGCCAATGATTACGTCGGCAAGGGCTTGTCCGGCGGCAAGCTGATTGTCTACCCGCCGCGGAAATCCTCGTTTCTGCCGGAAGAGAACATCCTGGTGGGCAACGTCGTGTTGTACGGCGCCACCAGCGGCGTGGCGTTTTTTAACGGCATGGCGGGTGAGCGCTTCGCCGTGCGCAACTCCGGCGCCACCGCGGTGGTCGAGGGACTCGGCGACCATGGCTGCGAATACATGACCAAGGGGTTGGTGATCGTGCTCGGGCGGACGGGGCGCAACTTCGCCGCGGGTATGAGCGGGGGAATTGCCTACGTGCTCGACGAGCGCGGCGATTTCGCCGAGAAGCGCTGCAATCACGACGGCGTAGACCTGGAACCTTTGATCGAGCCGCAGGACATCGATACGCTCCGCCACTGGATCCGCCAGCATGTGGAGGCCACCGGCAGCCCGCGCGGCCAGTGGATCCTCGAGAACTTCGGCGAGATGCTGCCCAAGTTCATCAAGGTGTTCCCGCACGAATACAAGCGCGTGCTCGGCGTGCCGCGCCGCCAGGACAAATACGTGCCGCCGGTTTCGGCGCCGCCGACTCTGGCGGCGGGCGATTCCCGGGTGCACGCCTGAGGTCTGACCGCGATGGGAAAGAACACTGGATTCCTGGAGTATACGCGCGAGTTGCCGGACCGCCGCCCGGTAGCCGAGCGCGTCAACGATTGGTTTGAGATTTATCAGCCCTTCCCGCTCGAACGCGTCCAGACGCAGGGCGCGCGGTGTATGGACTGCGGCATCCCGTTCTGTCATACCGGCTGTCCGGTGAACAATATCATTCCGGACTGGAATGATTTGGTGTATCGCGGCCGGTGGCGCGAAGCGATCCGGGTGTTGCACGCGACGAACAATTTTCCCGAGTTCACCGGGCGCATCTGTCCGGCGCCGTGCGAAGCGGCTTGCGTGCTGGGCATCAACGAGCCCGCCGTCACGATCAAAAACATCGAGAAGACCATTGTCGACCGCGCCTGGGAGAACGGCTGGATCGTGCCCGAGCCGCCCGCGCGCAAGACCGGCAAGCGCGTGGCGGTAGTGGGTTCCGGCCCGGCGGGTCTCGCCGCGGCCCAGCAACTGGCGCGCGCCGGCCACGACGTCACGGTATTCGAAAAGGCCGACCGCATCGGCGGCCTGCTGCGCTACGGCATCCCGAACTTCAAGATGGAGAAACACCTGATCGACCGCCGCGTGCAGCAGATGCGGGCCGAGGGGGTGCGGTTCGTCGTGAACGCCCACGTGGGGCGCGACATGCCCGCGGCAGAGCTGCGCCGGGACTACGACGCCGTGTTGCTGGCCGGCGGCGCGGAACAGCCGCGCGACTTGCGGGTGCCGGGGCGCGAATTGCGCGGCATCCATTTCGCCATGGAGTTCTTGCCGCAGGCCAATCGCCGCTGCGAGGGCGACACGGTGCCGGACCCGATCCTGGCCACCGGCAAGCGCGTGGTGATCATCGGCGGCGGAGACACCGGCGCGGATTGCCTAGGCACGTCGCACCGCCAGAAGGCGCTGTCGGTCCACCAGTTCGAGCTGCTGCCCATGCCGCCCGCCGAGCGCGCGCCACAGACGCCGTGGCCCCTGTGGCCCATGCAACTGCGGGTGGAGAGCTCTCACGAGGAAGGCGGCATCCGGGAGTGGAGCGTTTCCACCACGCACTTCACCGGCGACGCGGAAGGCAACGTGCGGCAACTGCACGCGGTGCGGGTCGGTCCCCCGCCCAAGTTCGAACCGGTTCCGGGTACGGAATTCGCGCTCGACGTGGACCTGGTCCTGCTGGCGATGGGCTTCACCGGACCGGTCCGCCACGGGATGCTGGAGCAATTGGGCTGCGAGCTGGACGGGCGGGGGAATGTGAAAGTGGACGCGGATTGGATGACGTCACAGCCCGGCGTATTCGCGGCCGGCGACATGCGCCGCGGCCAGTCGCTGGTGGTCTGGGCGATCGCGGAAGGGCGCAAGGCCGCCCGGGCCATTGACGTCTATCTCACCGGTTCGTCCCATCTGCCGGAGTAAGCCGCGCGGGACGGAGGGGGATCGGATTTTCGGCCTGCTTCCAGGATATGGATAAATCTCAACGGTGGACGAACACCGGCTGGACCCAGGCGTTGCCGCCGGTGGAGGCCTCCACGCGGGCGCGCACGTAACCCTCATCGCCTTCGAACCTATAGACGGGCGTCAGATCTTCACTAGAAGCCAGCACGCGGCCGCCGCGGCCGATGAAGAACGTCCGATAACGGTTGTCCCGCACCGGTTTGATTCGGAGCGCGAGCTCGCGGGAAGTCGCGCGCACGTCCTCGATCTGCGCGCCAGTGGAAGCATAGAAATCGCCGGCTTCCAGTGCACTTAGAATCGCGGCGGGCGTCAACTCGGGCGCGCGCACGTGAATCCAGCCTGTTCCTGGCAGAGTCGGGGGATAAGGCAGCGCCTTGCCATAGGCCTGGAAGTCGTGTGCGTCATCCACCGCGATGCCGTAGAGCCGCCGACCGGACGCCAAGACGGCGTCCCACATCTCCTCGTGGGATTCTCGCCCGCCGCCTCCCCGGTTTCCCACCGACCAGCTCCCGTTGAACACCTCGAACAGCCGGTAGCCGGTGGCGGCCTTGAGTTCGCGGGAACTGAGCGCCCACGTGTAGTTGGGATGATTGACGGAGGCCAAACCGCCCGCCCGCCGGATGGCGTCAATACTTTTCTGCAAGACGTCCAGGACGGTCGCGCCCTGCTGCGGCGGTACTTCCTCGCGCAGTCCGTAAGCGTTTACGTGGATTTCTTTGTGCTCATGGGTGTTGGTGACTTCCTCGCCGGGGATCAAGGTAAAACGCTCGCGCGCCCCGTACACTTTTTGCAGAGCGCCGGTCTCGGTCAGGTAGTTGTGGTCGGATAGCACGAGAAAGTGGTAGCCATGTTCGCGGTACCACTGGATCACCTGCGCCGGCGTGGAGTCGCCATCGCTGTTAACCGTGTGGGCGTGGAGATTGCCTTTGTACCAGCGCAGCGCGCCGGCTGCCGGCGGCGCGGGGTCGGCGGGCATCCACCAAGCCGCCGCGACCAACATCGTTAACGCGCCGGCGCGCAAGTAGACAGGGCGCATCAGAAGAGCAACTTTAGCGCAAACTGGAGATTGCGCTCCGCCACCGAGGAACTGCGAATACGGCCTACGTTCTGCGGGAAGGAAATGTTGGCGGAGGGCTGGCCAAAACTCGGCGAGTTTGGCAGGTTGAACGCTTCCGCGCGGAACTGCACGGTCCACTTCTCGGTGACCGGCACGTTTTTGAACAGTGCCAGGTCCAGAATGGTTTGCCCGGGTCCGAAGAGCAGGTTCCGCGCGCTGTTGCCGAAGGTGAAGGGCTCCGGCACCCGGAAGGCCGCCGCATTGAACCACTGGTCCTCAGTTTGAGCCGCCGGGTAGGGTTGGACGCCGGGCACGACATCGGCGCGGGTGGCGAACCATCCCGCCTGTGTTGGCGTGAAGGTCACGCTGAACGGAGCGCCTCCCCGCGCTTGCAGAGCCGTGGATAGGGTCCAGCCGCCAAACAGGTAGCGTTCCGCCTTACGTCCGGTCCGGCCGCCGAACGGAAGATCGTAGAGGGCGGCGAGATATAAAGCATGCCGCCGGATACCGTCCGCGTTGCCTCGGTCCAACGCGTAGTCGTAAGGGTTCTGTGTCAGTCCTCCGCTGGGAACGTTATCCAGCGACCGATTCCACGTATAGCTTGACTGGAATTGCAGCCCCCAGCGGTAGCGCTGCGTCAACTCGACCTGCATCTGGTGGGTGATGCTTTGGCCGTCGAACACCAGCGCGGGAATGTTGCCCCACGGCTGGAATGGCCGTTGCGATTGAATCGTGCCCGCCTGCTGCACGCGCGGAAGATTCCAGTTGGTCTGCGAACGGTGCAGGTTGTTTCCCTTGTTGCCCACGTAAGAGAGGCGCAAGCCGACGTTGGCGGCCAGCTCGCGCTCAAGGGACAGCGCCCATTGCTGCGAGTAGCCAAGGCGCATGCGCCGGTCCACGGCCAGTACGCGAGGGTTGGCCGAGATCGCGCCCGTGCCGGGAAACGGATTCTCCAGCGAGAGGCCCGGAGTGTTGCCCGCGGGAGCTTCGAAGGATTCCGAGAAGAAAAACGTCGGATTGGCGAAAAAGGTACCGAAAAGCCCGTACCCGTGGTATCCGAGAATGTAGTAAAGACCGTAGCCGCCACGGACAGAGGTCTTGTTGTTTGCGAACGGCCGATAAGCGAACCCGATGCGAGGCGCGACATTGTTTTGATCGCCCTGAATCAGCGTGCTGCCCCAGCCGATGTCTTCGGATCGGCCGATGGGATAGGCCTCGAGCAGGCGCGGAATCGACTGGCGAGGGACTTGGCCGCTCTCCGAGCGCACTACGAAACGCCCGCTGGCGAGGTCGAAGTTCGACATGCTGCCGTCGCGTTCGGCCGGCCCGGTTTGCCCGACGAAGCGCACGCCAAGGTTAAGGGTCAAGCGCGCGTTGACTTTCCAGTCGTCTTGCAGGTATCCCGCCCACCGCACGTAGTGAAGCAGGGATACCAGGCTGGGCCGGGCGCGGGCGGTCTCGACCGGCGCGCCCAGCAGGAAATCGCCGTAGCCGTTGTTGGTGTAGCGTCCGTTGAAGTTGAACTGTCCGAAGGAGGGCGCCTCCGTGTTAGGGGGACGCGATTGCCGGACGGACGCGAACTCGCCGCCGGCCTTAAAGGCGTGCCGGCCCACCACCTTGGTCAAATTGTTCGAGAACTGATTGGTGATCTGCGGGGCCAGCCCGTCGGCGCCACCGAAGTCGGAGATGCCCTGGAAACCGGCGATGGTCACCGTAGGCAGGCCGCCGATGGACAAAGGCTGGAACAGGCCGGGCACAAGGCTCGCCGGATTGAACTCCTTGTTCTGGCCTTGGAAGAACTCCATATTCATGAAGTACGAATAACGGAACTCGTTGAGAAGCGACGGGCTGAAGTTGCTGTTCAATCCCAAGCTGCCCGTCTTGGTGCGCCGGCCGTTGTCCGCCAGGTTGCCGTAATTCCGGGGGGTACCCACGGCGAGGAACGTGGGACTACTGTCGGAGTGGTTTAGATTTACCATCAGGCGGTGGCGGTCGCTCAGGACGTGGTCGGCCCGGAGCGTGTAGCGGTCATGATCGAGTTGCTCGCCCACAGCATCAAAAAAGTTGATGCCGGTTCCCGCCGCCCCGGTGCCCGCCGCGTTGGGTAGGGGAATAAACTCTTGCAAACGCTGTGCACGGCCGTCGATGCGAGCGCCGGGAATCCGATTGCCTGGGAATGGCGCACTGCTCGCCGGGTCGCGGAGCGGCAGCAAGCCGGTGAAGTCGCCGCCGCGCATGGCCGGCGTTCCGACACTGAGCGATATCAGGCGCGCGGTGCGCCGCCGCATGCCCTCGAAACCAAACTGGAAGAAGGTCCGGTTCCGGCGCACTGGTCCTCCGAGCACCACGCCAAACTCATTGCGGTTGAAGACTGGCTTTGGCCGGTCGAGGCTCAAGTAGAAGGGACGCGCGGAAAACTCCCGGTTGCGGTTGAACCAGAACAGCGAACCGTGAAACTGGTTCGTGCCTGATTTGGTCAGCAAGCCGACGGAGACGGGACCCTCGTACTCGGCCTTGGCCAGCGTGGATTCGACTTTCACTTCTTCCAGCATGTCCAGCGAGGGAAACTGGCCGAGGCCCACCCCCGCGGTCGGCACGGCGCGCCCCAGCGCAACGTCCTGGTATGGCACTCCGTCCACGTTCCAGAACGCGCCGCCGATACGCGGCGCGCCGCCAATTTCGGGCTGTCCATTGTTGGTCCCCATGTGGCCAGGCGTGAACTGAATCAGCCGGTCGACTGTCCGCCCGTTTACGGGGAAAGACACAATCTGACGGGCTTCCATGATATTGTGGACGCTCGCGGTGTCCGTACCGATTACCGGGACCGAATCGACCACCGAGACCGCCTGCTCGATCGCCCCGGTTTCCAGCACGGCGTCGCGGCGGACCGTGGAACTCAACGATAGAATGAGGCCGCCAGCCTCCAAGGTCCGGAAGCCCTCCTTGGTTATCGTCAGCCGGTAAGATCCGGGCGGCAGGTTGGCGAAGAGATAATTCCCTTCGCTATCGGCTACGGTGCGGACCGCGATGCCTGTGCGTTCATTTTCCGCCGCGGCGGCCGCGCCGGGAACCGCCGCGCCGGAGGAGTCGCGGATCGTGCCCAGGAGAGTTGCGGTGGTGGTTTGTGCGCAGAGCGGCAGGGTCCACCCTGCCGCCACGAACAGCCATGCTGCGAGTCGAGTCCTCATATGCCCGCCATTCTCCGAAGCGGAGATTACAGGTGAATGAGTACGATGAGAGGTTGTTTTGCGTTTTGACGCCGAGCACGTTTCAGTCACGTGACAAACGTGGGCAAACGCGTTCTTTCTCCATGAAAACTAAGCCGTACTCGGTTGCCACCGTTTGTCCTTCCAGAGTTCGCGATAAACTTCGGGCATGAATTCGTTTGGCTCCTTCAACGCATTTTGGGATACGACGGAAGGCAGTGTGGAGGTGAACTATTTCCGTTATCACGACTTATTCGAGACGCCGAGCCACCTGCACGATGAGTATGCCCTGATCGCGTTGGCGGACGGAGCTACCGACTACGTTCAATTCGGCACGCGCGAACACGTCCACAGAGGGGATTTCCTCATCACGAATGGCAACACGCTCCATGCCAGCGTCTACGCGGCGGGCGGGCGGCGGACGGAAGGTGTGGCGCTCACGTTCACTGCCGCCGCTTTCCACGATTTCCTTGGCCGCGCGGGCGTTGAACGCGAGCACCCCGCGCGGCAATGCGTTTTAATGCATAAAGTCTCACTGCCGGAAGCCCTACCCCAGGTGGACGCGCTGCTGCGCGAGATCTCCGAGTCGCGTCCGCCTTCCAGGAGGATCATAGAGGGCCTTGCCACCGCGCTCTCCCTGCAAGTCCTGCGTGCCTGGCCGCGCCTGCTGATTCGCGAGCATTCCCCCGCGCCGCGCGGTTCGATGCCGCGCCAGCGGTTGATCCGGACCCTGGAGTACATGGCCGCCACGCGGAAGAGAGACTTTTCCATCGACGCCCTCTGTCAGGCGCTCAATGTGACCCGGCGTGAACTCTATGCTTCCTTCGCCCTCACAACCGACGGCGATACCCCGGCGGCCTGTTACCGGAGCCTGCTGCTAAGGCGTGCCGAGGAGGCGCTTCGTTCCCCCGAGTTCTCGTCGGTGAAGCGGATCGCCTACGATTTGGGGTTCCGCGATCCCAGCCACTTCGTCGCCAGTTTCCGGAAGGCGAGGGGCGTCACTCCCGGCGTGGTGGCCCGTTCGCCGCGTCGCGGAACACTCAGCGCAGACTGCGGGCGCTGATTCGCTTCCTCCCGGCCGGCATCCATGAGAACCGACGCTTCCGCCGGCCAAGAGCGCGCGATAGGCTGGAGTCACCATGCTAAAGCCACTTTCGGCTCTCTTATTGGCTCCCCTGCTGCTGGCGGAAACCATCGTGGTGTCTCCGGACGGACCCGTCTCCACGCCGGAGGCGGCGCGGGACGCGGCCCGGGCTTTGCGCCGCAAAGGGGTCGCCGGTCCCATCACGATTCAGCTCCAAACCGGCCGCTATCCGCTGGCCGCGCCGCTCGTGCTGGGTCCGGAGGACTCGCACACGGTGTGGGAAGCCGCACCGGGCGCGCGCCCGGCGTTCAGCGGCGGCCGGGTGATCCGCGGCTGGACCAAAGGAGAAGGCAACGTCTGGACCGCCCCCGCGGGCGCGCAGCCGTTCCGGCAGCTTTTCGTCAGCGGGCGCCGCGCACAGCGGGCGCGGACGCCCAATTACGGCTTCTACCGCATTCTCGGCCCGAGTTCGCAGGACAAGCCGTTCCGCCTCGTCTTCCGCGGCCAGGACATCAAGCCGGAGTGGGCGGCGCGCGGCGACGTGGAGGCGATTGCCTTCCTGGCGTGGGCCGATATCCGGATGCTCCTCACGAAGGTCGAGGGCCAGGTGGCGACGCTGGCCAAGGATCCGCGGCCCTCCAACCGCGAGGCCGACGCTCGTTACTACCTCGAGAACGCCCCCGATATGCTGGACGCGCCGGGCGAGTGGTATCTCGACAGGCAGGCGGGCGTGGTCTCCTACTGGCCGCTGGCCGGCGAGGATCTCACCAAGGACGAAGTCGTCGTCTCCTCCCTCCCGCAGCTCGTCCGGCTGGAGGGCCGTCCCGAACAGGGCGCGTTCGTCCGCGGCGTGATCTTTCGCGGCCTCCAGTTCTCGCATGCCGACTGGACGATGGAGCCCGGCGGCTACGCTGACACCCAGGCCGCCATTCCCGCCCCGGCGCTCCTGGAGGCCGTGGGCGCGGAGGACTGCGCCATCGAGGATTCCGTTTTCAGCCACTCCGGCGGCTATGCCATCTGGTTCGGACGTGGCTCCAAACGCAACCGGATCGTGGGCAATCACGTCTTCGACATGGGCGGCGGAGGCATCAAGATTGGCGAACCGGTCCAGCGGCCGGACGAGGCGGATCAGAACTTCGGCAACACCATCACGGATAACCACCTGCATGATCTCGGCCTGGTGTACGCTCCCGCCGTGGGCGTCTGGGTGCTCCAAAGCGGCCGCAACGAGATCAGCCACAACCACATTCACGACCTCTTCTACACCGCGATTTCCGTAGGCTGGACCTGGGGCTACGGGCCCAATCAATCCAAGGAGAATCGCATCGAGTTCAATCACCTGCACCACATCGGCAAAGAGATGCTGAGCGACATGGGCGGCATTTATACGCTGGGCATGCAGCCGGGCACGGTGATCCGCAACAACCTGATTCATGACGTGGCGTCGTTTACTTACGGCGGATGGGGAATTTATCCGGACGAGGGCTCCTCGCACATGCTGATTGAGAACAACGTGGTATACCGCTGCAAGAGCGCGGGTTTTCACCAGCATTACGGGCGCGAAAACCTGGTGCGCAATAACATCTTCGCGTTCAACCGGGAGAATCAGCTCATGCGTTCGCGCGTCGAACCGCACTTGTCCTTCACCCTGACCGGCAACATCATTTACTTTGACCAGGGGCGGCTGCTGGGCAGCAACTGGAGCGGCGACCAGTTCAAGCTGAAGGGGAACCTGTACTGGGACCTGCGCGGCCCGGTGCGCTTTGCCGGGCGCTCGTGGGAGGAGTGGCAGGCGGCGGGGCACGACGAAGGTTCCGTGGTGGCCGATCCGCTGTTCGTGAACCCGGGCCGCTATGATTTCCGCCTGCATCCGGAGTCGCCCGCGTTGCGGATGGGTTTCCAGCCCATCGACCTGAGCCGCGTGGGACCGCGCCCGCGCCCGCGCAGATAAGGCCGGCCAGGCTTCACCCGATTCCCAAGTCGTCGATCAGTTCGAGGACCGTGCCACAGACCCGGCAAAGCAGCGAACCACAATCGCCACAACGCAGCGGATCAGCGACCGCGCGGGCGCAGACTGGACAGTAGAACTCCGGGGCGGGATTCGGGTCGGGCATATCCTTTTCACCCTAGCGCGGCGGACCAGGGACGCCGAACGCGCTCCGCATCCCGGGTAGTTTTGCGAAGGGCCGGGCGCTACGCCGCCAGCGCGAGCGCGAAAGAATCCCGCGCCGCCGCGACGGTGGCCTGGATGTCCTGGTCCGTATGCGCGGCCGAGAGAAACGCGGCTTCAAACTGGGACGGCGGCAGGTAGACGCCGCGCTCCAGCATCGCCCGGAAGAAGACGCCGAAGCGCGCCGTGTCGGCCTTCTTTGCCGAATCCCAATCCGTGACGGGAGCCGGGGTGAAAAAGAAAGTGAACATCGAGCCCGCCCGGTTCACCGTAACGCCCGGCGGGACTTCGGCGGTGACCGCCGCACCCAGCCGCTCGAGGGTCGCGTAGATCTCCGGATGCGCCTCGATCTGGCGCAACATGGCCAAGCCGGCCGAAACGGCGATGGGGTTGCCCGACAGCGTGCCCGCCTGGTAAACGGGACCGACCGGCGCGACCTTTTGCATAATGTCCGCGCGCCCGCCATAGGCGGCCAGCGGCAGGCCGCCACCCACCACCTTGCCCAGCGTCGTCAGGTCGGGCCGGATGCCATATAATTCCTGCGCGCCGCCGCGCGCAAGCCGGAACCCGGTCATCACCTCGTCGAAAATCAGCACCGCGCCATGGCGGGCGGTCAGTTCGCGAAGCGCCTCCAGGAACCCCGCCTTGGGGAGCACGCAGCCCATGTTGCCCACCACCGGTTCGACGATGACGGCGGCGATGCGGTCGCCGTGGGTCCGGAATGCCTGCTCCACGGCTTCGATGGAGTTGAAGGGCAACGCGATCGTGGTGGCGGCGAAGCCTTGGGGAACGCCCTGCGTGTCGGCAATGCCCAACGTCGCCATCCCCGAACCCGCCTTCACCAGCAGCGAATCGACATGGCCGTGGTAGCAGCCCTCGAACTTGATCGTCAATTCCCTGCCCGTGAAGCCGCGCGCGACGCGCAGCGCCGCCATGGTGGCTTCCGTCCCGGAGTTCACCAGCCGCACCATCTCGACGGAGGGCACGGCCGCCCGAATGGCCTCGGCCAGTTCCACCTCGCGCTCGGTGGGCGCGCCGAAGCTGGTGCCGATCTCGAGCGCCTCCTGAATCGCCGCCAGCACGGCGGGGCAGCGATGGCCAAGCAGCAGCGGCCCCCAGGAACAGATGTAGTCGATGAACCGGTTGCTGTCCGCGTCGATGAGGTGCGCGCCCTCGCCGCGGGCCATGAACAGCGGCTTGCCCCCCACGCTGCGGAAGGCGCGCACCGGAGAGTTCACGCCGCCCGGAATCGAGCGCTGAGCGCGCTCAAATAAGTCTGCCGATTTCGAATAGATCATTCAACTCTTGGAGGCGCCGGGCAGCAGCCGGCGGAAACCGAAACCCATGGCGATTTCAAGCAGGCTGCCGTTCAGGTTATCGAGCAGCCGTTGCTTCAAGCCGAGATAGGGCTGCGTGCCCGCGAACAAATCCTGCATGATGCGCGCGAAGCGCGGGCTGTGCCGCGTAAACTGCACCATGCGTGCCGTAACCGAGCCAAACAGGAAATTACCGTGGAAAATCCGCTTGGCGAGGCGGGAGCCGAATTCGAGATCCGCGGCAAAATCGCGCCGCAGCAGCCGCCGGTACTCCTGCACCTTGGCGGCCACGGAACCGACTTCGGCTAGCAGGGCGCGCGCCGCCAGGTCCGCCGAGCGGATCGCGTAGTAGAGCCCCTCCCCGGTAATCGGATCCACCAGGCCGGCCGAGTCACCGATGGCCATCCAGCCCTCCCCGGCCACCCGGTTCCGCTTCCAGCTTGGCGTTTCCAGCGAGGGGAGCAGATGGCTGTAAAAAACCGCGTCCCGCCGGCCGATGCCGCGCTGCTCCATATACCGGTCCAACCGCTGCCGGAGGGCGTGCGCCGGCTCTCCTTTGCCGCAAATGCCCACGGAAAGGTGGCCGCAGCGGGGAAAAACCCAAATGTAACCCTCGAGGCGGGGCAGGAACTGGATTTCAATTCGCTCCTGGGTGCCCGGCACGTAGTAGCCGAGCGCGGCCATCGTGTCCCCCGGTTTCAGTTCGGTGCCAAAATCGCGGAGCGGATTGCGCGCTCCCATCGCCACCACACAGAAGTCCGCCTCCACCGGGGCGCCCCGCGTCTGAATCCGCCAGCCTTCCCCGCGCCGCTCGACGGCCAGCACGCGGGCTTTTTCAATGTCCGCGCCCGCGCTGGCGGCGCGCTCCAGCAACAGATTGTTGAGATCGAGGCGGCTGTAAATCACCAGCGGACGCTCCATGGCCAGCGACGCCTCTCCCGCCTTCGGCGCCGCCAGAACCGTCTTGGTGATCAGCTTTTTCGGGGCGGAGTTGTCGATCAGGAACGGATACTGGTGATATGCCTTGTAGGTGAGTCCGCCGCCGCAAGGCTTCTCCCAGGCGAGTTTCTCATCCAGCACAATGGTCTTGAAGCCCGCCGACGCCAACAACTCCGCGGCGAAGGCGCCGGCAGGACCTCCGCCCAGCACCGCCACGCGCTTCATTGCTTCTTCTCGCCCTGGGGCGCTTCGTCACTGGTGGTGGGTGGATGGCCGGGCGGCAATTCCTGACCGGGCATCATGCCGCCCCCATGCGGGCTACCCCCCGCGTCGGACTTGGATTTCACCGTCCATTTGCTCCCCTGACGCTCCAGGGTGTAGTTCATCTGAATCCCAGACCCGCCCGTTCCGTCCTTGGGACGGAACTCCACGCTCGCCTCCGCCGTCTCCCCTTTGAATGAGACCGACGACACGTTTACGTCCATGGAGGCAAGATTGACGCGACTGGATACGTGATCGATGACGGCCTGACGGACGGCCTCCGGCGTCTCGGCGGGCCGGCCACAGCCTCCGCACAGCGCCACCAGCGCGCACCCGGCGATCAGGATGGGGAGTTTCACTGAACAATTATACCTTTCGTCAGGATTGCGGCCACCAGACCCTCTATGTTGTAACAGGATGCTTCCGCGGCCACGGGGATGCCCCATTTTCGGGCGGTGGCGGAAGTGACCGGGCCGATGGAAGCGGCGCGCACTGCCGGCAGCAGTTCGGGCGCGGCGTGCGTGGCGAAATTCTCCACCGTGGAGGAACTGGTAAAAGTGACCCAATCCGGCGGCGGACCTTGCCGGAACAGCGTCTCGATCGCCGCGCGCAGACCCTCGGGCGGAACCGTCCGGTAAGCCTCGGCCACCACCACGTCCGCGCCACGCTCGCGCAACGCCCGCGGCAGCACATCGCGCGCGATCGCAGCCCGGGCCAGCAGGATGCGCTTGCCCTCCAAGGGTTCCGCGCTCAACGCGGCCACCAGACTCTCCGCGATGTATTCCTTACCCATTACGTCAACCCGCAGATGAAGCGCCTCCACGGCCGCACGCGTCGCCGGGCCGATGGCGCACAGACGCCCCCGCAAGGCCCGCAAGTCCCGGCCGGAACGGTCCAGCCGCTCCAAAAAAAAGCGCACGCCGTTGACGCTGGTGAAAATCAGCCAGTCGAAGGTCTCCAGTTCTCCCAGTGCGGCATCGAGCCGGCTGTAATCCTCCAGCGGTTGGACTTCAATGGTGGGGAGTTGCCGTACTTCCGCGCCCAGGGCGGCCAGCCGGCTTGCCAAGGCGTCGGCCTGGCCGCGCGCACGGGTCACCACTACCCGCTGCCCGAACAAGGGCAGCCTCTCATACCAGGCCAGTTTCGGCCGCAGCCGGACTACTTCGCCAATCACGATCGTCACGGGCGGCTTGAGGCGCGCCTCGGCCACCCGCGCCGGCAACTCGGCCAGCGGGGCCTCGATCGCTTTCTGGTCCGGACGAGTCGCCCAACGGACCGCCAGCGCGGGGCTGGATCCGGACCGCCCGGCCGCCAGCAGCCGCCGCGTGATCTCCGGTAGATTGGTAAGCCCCATGAAGATCACGAGCGTCTCCGCGCGGCTGGCCGCGGCCCAGTCGATCTTCTCCAACTCGTGGCCGGTAATGAAGGTGACCACCGAGGTATGATCGCGGTGCGTAAGCGGCACTCCGCCGTAAGCCGCCAGGCCCAAGGGGGAGGTGACCCCTGGAATCACTTCGAAGGGGACACCGGCGTCGTAGAGGGCTTCCGCCTCTTCCCCGCCCCGGCCAAAAATGTACGGATCGCCTCCCTTCAATCGCACCACCGTCTGGCCTTGGCGGGCGCGCGCGATCAGCATGGCGGCGATTTCGGCTTGCGTGTGGGAATGCGCGGCTCTTTTCTTGCCGACGTACACGCGCTCGGCTGCCGCCGGGGCCAGCTCGAGAAGGGCCCGGGGCGCCAGGTGGTCATAGAGAACGGCATCGGCGCGCTCCAACGCGGCGCGGCCCTTCACCGTAATCAGCCCGGGATCTCCCGGACCTGCGCCCACCAGGTAGACTCTTCCCGCCATCGCGCGCCGCGCTAGACCCAATCCGCCGCCAGGCGCACCAACGTGCGCACCCCCACGCCGGTCGGTCCCTTGGCGGCGTACGGCTTGGCCTCGTCCTGCCACGCCGTGCCCGCGATGTCCAGGTGGACCCAGGGAGTATCCTGCGCGAACTCCTTCAGGAAAATCGCCGCGGTAATCGCGCCGGCCCACCGGCCGCCCACGTTGGAAACATCGGCGAAAGCCGACTTTAAGGATTCCTTGTAATCGTCGTCCATCGGCAGCGCCCACATGCGCTCTCCCTCCGCGTCCGCCGCCGCGAGCACGCGAGCCTGGAAAGCGTCGTGGTTGGAAAAAACGCCGACGCGCAGATGGCCTAAGGCCACGACGACCGCGCCGGTCAGCGTGGCGGCGTCCACCAGGTGGGTGCAGCCCAACTGCCTGGCGTAGGTCAGCGCATCGGCCAGAATCAGCCGGCCTTCGGCGTCGGTGTTCAGCACTTCGACGGTCTTGCCGGAGAGGGTGGTGACGATATCGCCGGGCCGCTGGGCCCGGCTTCCGGTCATGTTTTCGACGGCGGGAATCAGCGCGGTGACCGCCAACGGGGGCTTGAGTTGCGCGAGGGCCTGCATCGCGCCGAGCACCGCCGCGCCGCCGGCCATGTCGTACTTCATTTTTTCCATGCCATCGGCAGGTTTGATGGACAGGCCGCCGGAATCGAAGGTGACCCCTTTGCCCAGCAGTCCCAAGTGATCGGAGGTTGTGGCGCGCTCCGGCCGGTACCGCAGCACGATCAGCGCGGGCGGTTCGGCGCTGCCCTGAGCCACGCCCAGCAGCGCGCCCATCCCCATCTGGCGCATGCGGTCCTGGTCGAGCACCTCGCAGTCCAGACCGCAGCGGGACGCCAGTTCGCGGGCCTGACGGGCCAGCTCGAGCGGAGGCAACCGGTTGGAGGGTTCGTTCCCCAGTTCGCGCGCGAAGTTTTGCGCTTCGGCGATCGCGCGGCCGCGCGCGGCGGCGGCTTCCAGTTCGGCTCCGGCCCCCGCCCCCGCGACCGCGAGGGCTTCCAGGGCGGTGGAATCTTCTCTTTCGGACTTGTGCCGGTCCGGCTCCCATTGGCCCAGCATGGCGCCCTCCACCCAGGCGGACACGGCCGGCGCCCCGGCCAGCAATTCCGGCAACGCCATCGCCGCTTCCCGGCAACCTTTGCCTTTCAGCACTCGCACCGCGACGCCGGCCGCCTGGCGAAGCAATCGCAGAGAGAATTGCTCCGGCTTGCCGCCGCCCACCAGCAGCAGGCGGCGCGCCGCGAAGCCCTCCGGCCAGTGAAGCAAGGCGGTATCGAATAACTTGCCGGTGAACTCCCGGCTGGCGGCCAACTCTTCGAGAAATTTGCCGGCAGGACCGCCGGACTGTCCCTCAAACGCGACCAGGACGGCTGCGTCGCCCGGAAGGGAATGGATCGGATCAGGAACCAGGTTGATTTTCATCGAGCGTTTCCAGTAGCGGGTCTACCCGCGGGTCTTGTGGTGGCGGATCGCCTCGCGCGCCTCGGCCTCCGCGCCGCGCGCGCGTTCGGCCTCGCGCTTGTCGTGAAACTTCTTGCCTCGCGCCAGCGCCAGTTCGCACTTGATCCGGCCGTCCTTCAGGTACATCTTGGTCGGCACCAAAGAGAGGCCTTTCTCTTGTGTCTTCCCCTGCAACTTGCGAATCTCTTCCCGGTGGAGCAACAACTTGCGCTGGCGCCCGGGAGGATGATTGGCGATGTTGCCGTGGGAGTACTCGGAAATGTGCGCATTTATCAGCCAGGCCTCGTTCTTCTCGATGGTGGCATAGGCGTCGCGCAACTGGACTTTGCCCGCCCGGGCGGCCTTCACTTCGGTGCCCGTCAGGACCATGCCGGCCTCGTAGCGATCCATCAGAAAATAGTCGTGTCCGGCCCGCCGGTTATCGCTGAGAATCCGGACGCCGCTGTCCTTCGCCGCTGCCTTGGTGCGCGCCAATTTTTCCCCTACACGTCCAGGTTCCAGACTTCGTCAAAGACTGGTGAATGGGACCCGCTCCCCTATCTTACCACGTGCTGCGTATTAAGATGCTTAGCTGCAATAGGTTAGCCGCAATCGTCATCATGCTGGGTCTGGCGTTCTCCGGCGTGGCCGAAGCTCGTTCGCGCAAAGGCGAGCGACTGCTTCGCCAAGGACAGCAGGCGGAACTGGCCAAGGACTTCGAAAAGGCGCTCGATCTGTTCGAGCAGGCGCTCAGCAGCGACCCGCGCGACGCGGCTTACCAGATGGCGGTCAACCGGGCCCGGTTTCGGGCCGCGCAGGCGCGCGTGTCCTCGGGGCAGGACCTCCGCAAGCAGGGCAAGCTGGAGGAGGCGTTGGCGGATTTTGAGAAGGCGTTCGCCATCGATCCCGGCTCCTCGATCGCGGAGCAGGAAATCATTCGCACGCGGGAGATGATCGAGCGCGAAAAGAAAAAGGCCGCCGACCCCGCGCGCCAGGGCGAACCGGACACCCGCAGCCTCACGCCCGCGCAGGTGGCGCAGCAGCGCACCATGGAAAAAGTGGAGCGCATGCGGTCGCTTCCCGAACTCAAGCCGCTCTCGCCGCAACCCATCAACCTCAAGATGAACGGCCAGCCGCCTAGGGTGCTGTTCGAGACCGTGGGCAAGCTCGCCGGCATCAACGTGCTCTTCGATCCGGACTTTACCCAGCAGCCCGGTCGCCCGCAGTCGGTCGAGTTCATGAACGCGACGCTGGAAGAAGCCCTGGATCACCTCGCGGTGATCACCAAGTCGTTCTGGAAGCCGTTGTCGGAGAGCAGCATCTTTGTCACCCAGGACAACACCACCAAGCGGCGCGACTACGAAGAGCAGGTGATGAAGGTCTTCTATCTCACCAACGTCAACACGCCGCAGGAGCTTCAGGAGATCGCCACCAACGTCCGCTCGATTTGCGACATCCGCCGGCTGTTCACTTATAACGCGCAGATGGCGATCATCGTGCGCGCGGAAGCCGACCGCGTCGCGCTGGCCGAAAAGCTGATCGCCGACCTGGACAAGCCGAAGGCCGAAGTGGTGGTCGACATTCTCGTGATGGAGATCAGCCGCTCCCGCTCGCGCGACCTGGCCGCCACCATGACCCCGAATGGGATCAATACGCCAATCACGTACGACAAGGGCGTGCCGGCGCCCTCCGACGGCGGGAGCGGTACGGGCTCCTCCTCGGGTTCCAGCAGCATCGTGGGCCGCAAGGTTTCGGTGGAGGGTTACTCGATCGTGCTGCCCAACGGACTGCTGCGGGCCGCCATCCGGGACGGGCAAGCCCGCATTCTGCAATCGCCGCAGGTGCGCGCGGCGGACAGCTTCAAGGCCAGCCTGAAGATCGGCGACCGGGTTCCGATCGCCAGCGGCAGCTTTCAGCCCGGCATCGGCGGCGTCGGCATCAACCCGCTGGTCAACACTCAGTTTCAATATCAGGACGTCGGCGTCAACGTCGACATCACGCCGAAGATTCACTGGCCGGACGAGGTTTCGATGCACGTCGAGGTGGACATTTCCAACGTGCGCGAGCGCATTGAGATTGGCGGCATCGAACAGCCGGTGATCGGCCAGCGCAAAGTCGTCTTCGATGTGCGGCTGCGCGAGGGCGAGGCGAACATCCTGGGCGGCCTCGTCCAGACCCAGGAAAGTCGCACCGTGAGCGGCCTGCCGTTTATCTCCTCTGTCCCAATCCTGGGCCGGCTATTTTCGACGGAAACCCTGGAGCGCAGTGAGAACGAGTTGCTGTTCGTGCTGGTGCCGCACGTGGTCCGGTCGCCGGAGATCCGGGAGGACAACCTGCGTCCGGTGGCGGTGGGCGGCGACCAGGTAGTGAAGGTTGGGTTCGCGCCTCGGCGGACCGCAGGCGCCACCGCTGCTCCGGCGCCCGCGGGAACGCCCGCGCCCTCGCCGGTTCCCGGCGCGGCGGCGCCAGCCTCCCCTGCCCCGGAATCCCCCGCCCCGCCGGCGCCCGCGCCCGCCGCGCCGAAACCGCAACCGCAAGGCGCGACCCGTGTAGTGTTCGCTCCGGCCCAAACCGAAGCGATGCTGGGAGGAACCGTCTCCATTACCGTAAACGTCGAGAACGCCGCCGACCTGTTCACCGTTCCCCTGCGCATCAAATACGATCCGAAGGTGGTCCACCTGACCGACGTTCAGTTGGGGGGACTGCTGGGCAGCGATGGCAAGGGCACCATGCCGATGTCCCGCAATATCCTTAACGATTCGGGCGAAGCGTACGTATCTCTCAGCCGCGTCCCCGGCGCCGGCGGCATTGGCGGCTCCGGCGCGCTGGTGACCTTTGTGTTTCAGACTCGCGAGCGCGGGTCCACTCCCGTGACGTTTTCCGAACTCTCGCTGCGGAACTCGAAGCTGGAAGCCGCCCAAGTGGAGCCGCCGCAGACGACGATCACCGTGCGCTAGGAGAACCCCATGCGCGGGAAGAGTGAACGCGGACTGACTCTGGTCGAGCTGATCGTTGCCTTTACGATTATGATGCTCCTGACCACGATGGCGGTCCCCCTGGCGCGCTCCAAGGTCCGCCGGGAAAAGGAGCGCGAACTGCGCTGGGCCTTACGGGAAATCCGCACCGCCATCGACAAATATAAGGACAAGGCCGACAAGGGGGAGCTCGGGCAGTTGAAAGTGGGCACGGAGGGCTACCCCGAGACGCTGGAAGTGCTGGTGGAGGGCGTCAAGGCGTCCGGCAGCGTCGAGAAAAAAATTAAGTTCCTCAGGCGGATTCCGAAAGACCCCATGACCAATAGCTACGACTGGGGCAAGCGCAGCATGCAGGACGACCCCAAGAGCATGGGCTGGGGCGGCCAGAACGTGTTTGACGTCTACACCAAGAGCATGGAGAAAGCCGCGGATGGAACGCCCTATTCGGAATGGTAAGCGCGGCTTCACGCTGGTCGAAATCCTGATCGTGATGTCGATCATCGGCATCCTGGTGTCGATCGCGGTCCCCATCTACACGCGCTCCATCACCCGCACCAAGGAGAGCGTGCTCAAGAGCAACCTGTTCACCATCCGGACGGTGATCGACGAGTACACCTACGACAAACAGAAGGCTCCTCAGTCGCTCGAAGACCTGGTCAACGAGGGCTACCTGCGCGAAGTTCCTTACGATCCCATCACGGGCAGCAACAAGACCTGGCGGCTCGAGATGGAGGAAGCCGGACAGAGCGTCGATCAGACCCAGCCGGGGATCTTCGACGTGCGGAGCGGTTCGGACAAGATCAGCCTGGAGGGAACGCCCTACTCGGAGTGGTAGCGGCGCGCCCCGGAAAAGACCGCGGCGGTATAATACTGAAAGATTCGGCGCGCGGCGGCCGGAAACGCATCGTTTTACCCACACGAGGACAACATAAGCTTTGGCAGACGCAGAGAACCCGCAAACTCCGCCTGAGCCGCCCACCCAAATCCCGCTGGGCGGCGAGAGCGGGCGGGACATGATCCCCATCAATATCGAAGACGAGATGAAGCGCTCGTACCTGGATTACGCCATGAGCGTGATCGTGGGCCGGGCGCTGCCGGACATCCGGGACGGCCTGAAGCCCGTCCACCGGCGCATTCTGTACGGGATGAACGAACTGGGGCTGGCGCCGAACCGGCCCACCCGCAAGTCCGCCAAAATCGTCGGCGAGGTGATGGGAAAGTATCACCCGCACGGAGACAGCGCGATTTACGACACGCTGGTCCGGATGGCGCAGCCGTTCACGATGCGTTATCCGCTGGTGGACGGACAAGGCAACTTTGGCTCCGTGGATGGCGATCCGCCGGCGGCCATGCGCTACACCGAAGCCCGGCTGGCGCGCATCGCGACGGCCCTGCTGGAAGATATCGACAAAGAAACGGTCGACTTCAGGCCGAACTTCGACGACAGCGAGGTGGAACCGGAGGTCCTGCCCACCCGCGTGCCCAACCTGCTGGTCAACGGCGCGGCTGGCATCGCGGTCGGCATGGCCACTAACATTCCGCCGCATAACCTGAACGAGATCATCGAGGCCACGATCCTGCTCATCCGCAATCCGGCCACGCCCCTGGCGAAGATCCTGGAGGTGGTTCCCGGACCCGACTTCCCCACCGGCGGCTACATCCTGGGCCGGCAGGGCATCGTCGACATGTATACCAAGGGCCGCGGCCAGTTGAAACTGCGCGCCAAAGCCGCCATTGAACGAATCGGCAAGGACCGCGAGCACATCGTGGTCACCGAAATCCCGTTCCAGGTGAACAAGTCCCGGCTGATCAAGGACACCGCCGACCTGGTCAACGACAAGAAAATCGAGGGCATCGCGGAAATCCGGGACGAAAGCGACCGCGAGGGCACCCGCATCGTTTACGAACTGAAGCGGGGTGAGCAGGCCGAGGTGGTCCTGAACAACCTTTACAAGCACACTCAGCTCCAGGTCGGCTTCGGCGTCATCATGCTGTCGATCGTGCGCGGCCAGCCTCGCGAGCTGGGCCTGATCGACACCATCAAACAGTTCATCGAGCATCGCGTGGAGGTAGTGCGCCGGCGCACCGACTACGAACTCCGCAAGGCCCGCGACCGCGAGCATCTGCTGCTCGGCTTCCAACGGGCGCTCGAGAACCTGGACGAAATCATTCAGTTGATCCGCGCCGCGCGGACGCCGCGCGAAGCCCGCGACGGCCTGATCGCCCGGTTTGCGTTCACCGAAAAACAGGCGCAGGCCATCATCGAACTGCAACTCCAGCGCCTTACCGGCATGGAGCGGCAAAAAATCCTGGACGAACTGGCCGAGATCCAGCGCCGCATCGCCGAGTACCTGGAGATCTTGGGATCGGAGAAGGTTCTCAAGGAAGTCATCATCAAGGAACTCAAGGAAGTCCAGAAGGAGTTCGGGGACGAACGGCGCACGCAGATCGTCGAGGACACCGGCGAAATCCGGCTGGAAGATCTGGTGGCGGTGGAGGACGTCGCGGTGACGGTCACCCACGGCGGCTATCTGAAGCGCACCGCGGTGGACACCTACCGGCGGCAGTCGCGCGGCGGCAAAGGCCGCATCGGCATGGGCACCCGCGCCGAAGACTTCGTCGAGCACCTCATCATCCATTCCACGCACAGCTACCTGCTGATCTTCACGAGCAAAGGCCGGGTGTACTGGCTGAAGATCTACGAGATCCCCGACGCAGCCACCTCCGGCAAGGGCAAACACATTTCCAACCTGATCAACCTGCAACCGGACGAAACCCCGCGCGCGTTCCTGCCCGTGAAGGAATTTGTGCCGGATCGTTTCGTGGTGATGGTGACGCGCAAGGGCGTGATCAAGAAGTGCGAGCTCACCGAGTTCGACAACCCGCTGGCGCGGGGCATCATCGCCATGTCCGTGGATGAAGACGATGAGTTGCTGGCCGCCCGCATTACGGACGGCCGCCATTGCATTTTCCTGGGCACCAGCCAGGGCAAGGCCATTCGGTTTGCCGAGAGCGAGGTGCGCGCCATGGGACGCCCGGCCCGCGGCGTCGCCGCCATGGACCTTGAGGAAGGCGATTACCTGGTGGGCATGGAAGTGGTAGGCGAAAGCGAACTGATCCTTTCGGTTTCCGAGAACGGATTTGGGAAGCGGACGCCCATCAGCGACTACCGCCTGACGCACCGCGCCGGCAAGGGCGTGATCAACATGAAGACGTCCAAGCGCAACGGCAACGTAGTGGCGATTCTTGCGGTCCGCGACGATTCCGACGTCATCGTCATCAGCAAGGACGGCAAGATCATCCGGGTGGAGGCGGCGCAGATCCGGCAAGCCGGGCGTTCGACGCAGGGAGTCACTTTGCTCAAGATGGAGGAGGGCGATTCCGTGGCCGCCGCCAGCGTGGTCCCCGACGCGGGCGAGGAGAAGGAGAACGGCGCCGCTCAGGGGGCGCTGGAATTGTAGCCCGCTGCGGTGCCGGTCCGGCCTGACGGCCGATCCGCGCGGGACTGCTGGACAGCCGTCCCGCCTTGCGGTAGCTTCGGGAGGATGACTCGCTTCCGCGCATGCCTGTTGCTGCTGGCCGCGCCGGCGCTGCTGTTCGGCCAGTCCTCCCGTGGAAATCAGGCGGATCGCCTGGAATGGTTTCGCGACCAAGGATTCGGTCTGTTCATACACTGGAGCATCGATTCGCAAATCGGCTCGGTCATCAGCCACTCGATGGTGGGCGCCTCCGAGGACTATCTCCAGCGTTTCTTCGCCCTGCCCCACTCGTTCAATCCGCGTAAGTTTTACCCGCGGGACTGGGCGGCCCTGGCCAGGCTGGCCGGGATGCGCTACGTCGTCTTCACGACCAAGCATCATTCCGGCTTTTGCATGTTCGAAACCGCCACGACGGATTTCAACATCATGCGCACGCCGTTCGGACGCGACCTCACCCGGGAGGTGGTGGAGGCCTTTCGCGCCGAAGGCATCGCGCCGGGTTTCTACTTTTCGCCGGACGATTTCTGGTGGCTGCACCGCCACGGGAAAGAGTTGCAGCGCAACACGCCCGCGGTGGCCCCCGCCAACAACCCCGGCCTGATGCGGCACGATCTAGCGCAGATCCGTGAGTTGATGACGCGCTACGGGCCGATCGACGTGCTGTTCCTCGACGGGCCGCCCGAAGGGCTGCGGGAACTGGCCTGGGACCTGCAACCGCGGGTGGTGGTCACGCGCGGCGCCATCGAAACGCCGGAGCAGTACATCCCCGGCTTGCCGCTGGAGGGCGCCTGGGAAGCCTGCCTGACCATGGGCACCCAGTGGCAGTACAAGCCCACCAACGAGGCGTACAAATCGGGCGGCGAGCTGATCTCGATCCTGATCGAAACGCGCGCCAAAGGCGGCAACCTGCTGCTGAACGTCGGCCCGAAACCGGATGGCGAGTTGCCCAGCGAGCAGGAAGAACGCTTGCGCGAGCTCGCCCTCTGGATGTTCATCAACGGGGAAGCCATCCACGGCGTCCGGCCCTGGGTCATCACGAACGAGGGCGACTACTGGTTCACCCGCAAGAAGGACGAGGACACGGTGTATGTGGCGGTCAAGGAGAAGGAGCGCTGGAAGTACGGCGCGTGGAAGGACATCGTCCTGCGTTCGGTGAAGACGTCGCCCGCATCGCAGGTGAGCGTTTTGGGGCAGAGCGGCCGCGTGCTGGAGTACCAGCCCGACGTCGTTCCCCGGACCACGTGGACCCAGACGGCGGGCGAACTGCGCATCCGCGCCATGCGCGCGCAGCGCATCTACAACGACCGCAAGTGGCCGAATCCGGTGGTGCTGAAGATCACGCACGCGCGGCCCGCCCTGCGCGCCCCGCGGGTCGAAACCGGCGGCGCGCGGTGGAATGCCGCCGCCGCCACGGCGACCCTGGAAGCGAACTTGCGCGACTTGGGCGACGCGCCCGCGGTGGAGGCCGGCTTCGAGTACCGGTCTGTCAAGGGGATGGACCTCACCGAGCGCATGGGGCCCTGGCAGCGCACGCCGCTGGTCCGGCGCGCCGCCCCCGGCGCCTTCACGGCGACCGTGCGCGGTTGGAAGCCTGACGACCGTTACGAATACCGCGCGGTGGTCCAGCACCCGCTCCTGCGCGTGTACGGAGCGGAAAAGACCGTGGCCACGGCCCGGTAGCGCCGTCTCAAGCCAGGGGCTGGGCGCGCTGTAACAGGTGCAGGTAGTTGCCTTCCGGGTCGGTGAAAAAGACCACGCGATTGCCCTTACTCTCGGCGGGCTCGGATACAAAATGCACTTGCCGGCCGCGCAGCGCCTGGTAGACGGCGTCGAAGTCGTCTACCAGCAGGGCCAGGTGCCGGATACCCGGCGTTTTCAGCGTTTGCGGCGGGCGGTCCCCTTCCGCACCGGTGATTTCCAGAACATACCCGTTCTGAGCACGGACCATCATCGTGGATGCCGACTCGTAGCAGACGGTGAAACCGAGAGTTTCGACATACCAGGCTGCGAGCGCCTTGGGCTGCGGGGAGGTAATCGCTGTGTGCTCGATGCCGCGAATCATGACACGTCCAGTGTTACGGCCGGAAAGCGGCAAGTCAACGCCGGCCAAAGGAAACGCCCTGGAACACGTAAAAGAACAGCGTGTTGGCGCCGGGCGTGGTCCGGCGGAGGAACTCGCCGGCGAACAGTTTGGCGACTCCGGCGCCCAGGCGGAAGGGCCCGCGGCGGTACGTGGTGAAGCAGTCGATCTCCTGGCCGACGTAGCGGCCCGCGTCGCCGAGGGGGGCGCGCGCAAGGGGACGGCCGGGGCCGTTATACAACGCGTCGCGCGGCGACGCCAGCCAACTGGCGTCCCACATCACAAACAGCCGCCAGGCCCTGGTGAGCTGGATGGTTTCGAGCGAACGCACGTTGTGTATGTTGCGCCAGCCGAACAGGTCGGCGTGGCCGAACTTGTCGTGATTGGCCGGGTACAACTGGTCGAAGGTGCCGCTGCGGCCGCCCTCAGGGTCGTCCGTGCCGGAGGCGTACTTGTACTCCCCGGAAAACGTCACCGGCCGGGCCAGCTTCACCTCGCGCGACACCGAGGAGAACCAGGCCGCGGCGCGGTGTTGCTTGCCTCCCACTTTGCCGGTCTGGCCGACGGCCTCGACGCTCAGCCGGAAACCCCTGCCGAGCGGCGTCACCACGCGCGCGCCGAAAAGATTCACTCCCAGCCGGCCGGGACCCGCGAAGCCCCCGGGCTGGTTCTGGTCGTGGCGCAAGAGGTACCATTCGAAGTCGCCGTCCGGAATCAGCTTCCGGAACGTGTTGTACGTGCCCCAAATGCGGTCGCCGAGGTTGGGCAGGTCAAACGAATCCGGACGCACCTTCACGACCGAAAGCCACAGCACCTGCCAGTCGCGGTCCGGCCTCCGGTGGGCCAGGCGCAGGGAGTCGTAGGTCCGGGCGGTGTTGAGCCATTGGGGGGCGCCGATGAGCCGGGTCTCGCCTAATTCCACCATCTGGCGGCCCAACAGCAGGGACGGGCCGCTCTCGCGCCCCAGTTCCAGGAACCCCTCCTGCAAATCCAGCGTGTCCCGCAGCGTGCCCGGCGCCGGGCTGCCATAGAACGGCGCCCGGGAGTCCTGGGCCAGCGCCGACCAGCGCATCCACGGGGTAGGGTGGTAATCGACCCCGACCCGGGTCCGCAGCAGCGGGAACTCCGAGTTCGGATCCCGGCCGAACGAGACGCCCTGCCGCGCTTCGAATCGCGTGCGAAACTCGAAATGAAAGTCCAGTTTGCGGGGGGCGGCGCCCTTTGGCGGCTGCGCCGCCGCCAGCGCCGCCGCGGCTGTGGCTAGGACAAACCGGAGCACCGTTTGCTAATATAGAAAGTTCGAAAGCGATGTTCCAAGCCGCGGCCCGTCTCCATCGCCATTTCCATCATGGTCACTCCCGGACGGCGCGGGCACGGATTTGAGTTTCCTGAGAAACCTAATTCGTTGAGCATAGCAGGCCCGCCGCGGACGTGGCGGGCTGTTTCTTTTGGTGCGCGCATGAATCTGGATTTTCAAAAAGAAGGCGGGCTGGTTCCCGCGGTGATTCAGGATCACGTCTCCCGCCGGGTGCTGATGGTGGGGTTTATGAACGAGGAGGCGTTCCGCCATACCGTCGAGACCGGTTTCGCCACCTTTTATTCCCGCTCGCGAAAGAAACTTTGGATGAAAGGCGAATCTTCGGGCCACCGGCTGGCGGTCAAGTCGATTTCCACCGATTGCGACCAGGATTGCCTCCTGATTCAGGTGGAGGCGCACGGGCCGGGCGTTTGCCATGAAGGGTACCAGAGCTGTTTTTTTCGCACCTTGCAGGATGGCGAATGGGTCGTCAGCGAACCGCGGACCTATGATCCGCACGCGGTCTATCAAGGAAGCAACAAGTAACTCAAGGAGCCTGCTCGCTTGAAACTGAAACTGGGAATTCCCAAGGGAAGTCTGGAAAACGCCACCGTCGATCTGTTTCGCCGGGCGGGCTACAACATCACCACCAGCAGCCGGTCGTACTTCCCCGGCATCGACGATCCGGAGATCGAGTGCATGCTGATCCGCGCGCAGGAGATGGCCCGCTACGTGGAGGATGGCATCCTGGACGCCGGCCTGACCGGCCGCGACTGGGTGGAGGAGAACAACGCCCAGGTGGTCTCCGTGGCCGACCTGGTCTACGCGAAGCAGAGTTTCGGCAAAGTCCGATGGGTCCTGGCCGTGCCCGAGGCGTCGCCGTTCCAGACGGTCCGCGACCTGGAAGGCCGCATCATCGCCACGGAACTGGTGGAGACCACGCGGCGCTATTTGGCCGGCCACGGCGTATCCGCCAAAGTCGAGTTCAGTTGGGGCGCCACGGAGGTCAAGCCCCCGGTGTTGGCGGACGCCATCGTCGAAGTCACCGAAACCGGTTCCTCCCTGCGCGCCAACAAGCTCAAGATTATCGACACCGTTTTGGAATCGAACACGCAGTTGATCGCCAACCAGGCCTCCTGGCGGGACCCTTGGAAGCGGGCGAAGCTCGAGGACATGAAACTGTTGCTCGAGGGAGCCATCAATGCGCTGGGCAAGGTGGGCCTGATGCTCAACGTGCGCCGCGCGGACCTGGCCCGCGTGCTGGAGGTGCTGCCGGCGCTCAAGCGCCCCACGGTTTCCCCCTTGAGCGACGAAGACTGGATGGCGGTGAATACCATCCTGGACGAAGCCACGGTCCGCGACATTCTGCCCCGGTTGAAGCAGGCCGGCGCGCAGGGCATCGTGGAGTACCCGTTGAACAAAATCGTAATGTAGCCATGATGCGGATCATTGAATCGAAACAAGCCGGCAAACTGCTCGAGCGCCGCACCGCCCGCCTCGCGGAGGCGGAAAACGTGGTGAAACCCATCCTGGAAGCAGTGCGCCGCCGGGGCGACAAGGCCCTGGTCGAGTACGCGAAGAAGTTCGACGGGCTGGACCGCGCGACGGTCCGCCTGCACCCCGACGAACTGGCGGCGGCGGCCGAAACGCTGGCGCCGGAATTCCGCGCCGCCGTGGAGACCGCCGCGCGGAACGTCCGCGCTTTCTCCCAGTTGCAGCTCCCGAAATCCCAGATCCGCCGCTTCGCGCCCGGCTTGAACATCGGCTATGTTGTCCGCCCGCTGGACACCGTGGCGGCGTACATCCCCGGCGGCCGGTATCCGCTGCCTTCCACGCTGATCATGACCGCCGTGCCGGCGCAGGCGGCCGGCGTGCCCAACATTTGCGCCTGCTCGCCCAAACCGGCGCCCGTCGTGCTCGGCGCCGCGCACCTGCTGGGCCTGTCCCAGGTATTTCACATGGGAGGCGCGCAGGCCGTCGCCGCGTTTGCCTACGGCACGCGCACCGTGCCGAAGGCCGACCGCATTGTGGGACCGGGCAACATCTACGTCGCCGCCGCCAAGAAACTGCTGGCCGGCGAAGTGGGCATTGATTTCGTGGCCGGCCCCACCGAGGTGATGATCATCGCGCCGGAGGGCAACCCGCGCTTCATCGCGGCGGATCTGCTGGCCCAGGCCGAACACGACGTGGACGCCGCCGCGATCCTGCTGACTCCGTCCACGCGCCTGGCCCGGGCGGTGGCCGCCGAGATCGAACGCCAACTGAAGGACCTGCCCACCGCCAAGGTGGCGCGGAAATCCCTCGAGAAGAACGGCGCGATCGTCGTCGTGCAATCGATCGACGAGGCGCTGGACCTCGCCAACCGGTTCGCGCCGGAGCACCTCTCCGTCCACCATGAGGCGGTGCTGGACCGCATTCAGAACGCCGGCGCGATCTTCATCGGCCCCTTCAGTCCCGAGGCTGCGGGCGACTACGCTTCCGGCCCCAACCATGTGCTGCCCACCAGCGGGGCCGCCCGGGTCCGCGGCGGCCTGTCCGCCGCCGATTTCGTGAAGGTGATCTCCGTGCAGCATCTGAGCGCCGATGCGCTCCGGCGGCTCACCGGAACGGTCGCCACCCTGGCGCGCGCCGAAGGACTGGAAGCGCACGCCCGCTCCGTGGAACTGCGCCTCGAAGGGGACAGCGCGAATGGCTAGAGGCCCGCGCCTGGCCAAAGGCGCGCCGCGGCCCCGGAAGGCGATCCAGCAGATGGCCCCTTACTCGCCTCCCTCCGCCGGCCGCGCGGGCAAACTGCGGCTCGACTTCAACGAAAACACCGTCGGCTGCGCTCCCGCAGTCGCGCGGTTTCTCCGTGACCGCGTCACCGCCGAGGCGCTCTCCATCTATCCCGAGTACACCGAGGCCCGGCCGGCCCTGGCCAGCTTCTTCCGCGTCGCCGAGGACCAGCTCGTGCTGACCAACGGCACTGACGAGGCCATCCAGGTGCTGGTGAATACCTATATCAACTCCGGCGACGAGGTGGTGGTGCTCTCGCCGTCCTATGCGATGTACAAGTTTTACGCCCAGGTGGCCGGCGCCGTGGTGAGAGAAGTCCCTTACGAGGACGTCAATTTCGCCTTTCCCTTGGACGGCGTCCTGGAAGCGATCACCCCGGCCACCCGGGCCGTGCTGCTCGCCAACCCGAACAATCCGACCGGCACCGGCGCCGGCCTGGACGCGATCGCCCGCATCCTCAAGCGCGCCCGGCGCGCCGCGGTCCTGATCGACGAAGCCTACTTCGAGTTCTCCGGCGTCTCGGCCCTCCCCCTGCTGGACAGCGAGCCGAATCTGTTCATCAGCCGCACCTTTTCCAAGATCTACGGCCTGGCCGCGATGCGGATGGGCTGCGTCCTCTCGCAGGCGGAAAACGTCTACTATCTGCGCAAAGGGCAGTCGCCCTACTCGGTGAACATGCTCGCCGCACTCGCCGCGCAGGCCGCCCTCGCCGAGCGCTCGCATCTGGAGCAGTATGTCACCGAGGTGCTGGCCGCGCGCGAGTTAATGTGCGTTGAACTCGAAAAGATGGGCATCCGCTACGTGCCCAGCCAGGCGAATTTCGTTCTGGTGCGCTTCGGCAAGCGCGCCCGCGAAATCCGCGACCGTCTGCGCGAGGCGGGAATCCTGGTCCGCGATCGCAGCTACGAACTGCCCGGCTGCGTCCGGGTCACCGTCGGCACCCGGGAGCAGACGCGGCGATTCCTGGCGGAGTTGCGGGAGATCTGGTAAGGTGCCGCGTCCGCTGCTGGTGTTCGACATGGACGGCGTCCTGGTGGACGTGGGCGAGTCTTACCGCGAAACCATTCAGCAAACGGTGGCCTACTTTTCAGGCCGGCGGCCCACGCGCGAGGAGATCCAGAAGTGGAAGAACCGCGGCGGCTGGAATGACGACTGGCTGCTCTCCCAAGCCCTGCTGCGGGAATACGGCTGCGAGCTCTCTTTCGAGACGGTGCGGGATCAGTTTCAGCGGCTGTTCCTCGGCGAGCACGGCGACGGACTGATCACGCGGGAACGCTGGATTGCCCGCGAAGGGGTGCTGGAACGTCTGGCGGAGCGGTTCGACTTCGCGCTGTTTACCGGCCGGCCGCGCGAGGACGCGCAGCTGACGCTCGACCGCTTCGCCGGCCCGCTGCGGTTCGACCCGCTGATCGGTATGCACGAAGTGGAGCAGCCCAAGCCGTCGCCCGACGGGCTGCTGCAAATCGTCCGCCGGGCGCCCGGCCGAAGGCTGTGGTACATCGGCGACACGGTGGACGACGCGCGCGCCGCGCGCGCCGCCGGCGTCTCCTTCATCGGCATCTCCGCGCCCGGCAAGCCGCGCCGCGAGGAGCTCACCCGCCTGCTGCGCGAGCACGGCGCCGCCGCCGTGCTGGACGATATCAACCAACTCGAAACGGTTCTTTAGCATGCCCGCCATCCGCCAAGCCAAACTTCGGCGCCACACCAAAGAAACCCGGATCCAGGGCTCGCTCCGCCTGGAAGGCCGCGGCGCCTACGACATTTCCACCGGCGTCCGTTTCCTGGATCACATGCTGGAGCTGTTCGCCCGGCACGGCGGCTTCGACCTGAAAATCCGGGCCGCCGGCGACCTGGACGTGGACCAGCATCACACGGTCGAGGATGTGGGCATCTTCCTCGGCCAGTTGTTCACCCGCGCGCTGGGCGATCGCAAGGGCATCAACCGCGCCGGCTACTTTGTGCAGACGATGGACGAAACGCTGGCGGTGGTCGCCGTCGACCTGGGCGGGCGCCCGGCGCTCGTCTACCAGGACAAGGTCAAGGCGGCCAAAGTGGGGGATTTGCAAGTGGAACTGCTGGAGGATTTCTTTGGCGGCTTTGTCCATCACGCGGCCGCGAATCTGCACGCCAAAGTACTCTACGGGCGCTCGAGCCACCACAAGCTTGAAGCCATCTTCAAATGTTTCGCGCGGGCCATGAAGTACGCCTGCTCCACCGACGCGCGGCTGAAGGACCAGTTGCCGTCCACCAAGGGCCTGCTGTGATCGCGATCCTCGACTACGGCGCCGGCAACCTCCGTTCGGTCCAGAACACGCTGGCGGAACTGGGAGCCGCCTACCACCTCGTCCGCGCCGCGGACCAGGTGCGCCGCGCGGAAAAGATCATCCTGCCCGGCGTCGGCCATTTCGGCCAGATGCTGCGGGCGCTGGATGCGCTGGGCGTCCGGGATTCGCTGCGGGAGCGCATCGCGGCGGGCGTGCCCTTCCTCGGGATCTGCCTGGGCCTGCAAGCGCTGTTCGAATCGAGTGAAGAAGCGCCGGAATTGCGCGGCCTCGGGTGCTTTCCGGGCGTGGTGCGCCGTTTCGCGCCGGATGTGCGCGTCCCGCACATGGGCTGGAATAGCCTGGAGCGGCGCCAGGACTCGCGCCTGCTCGCCGGACTGGAAGAGAGCCCGTACGTCTACTTCGCCCACAGCTACTACGCCCCCACGGGCCCCTTCACCGCCGCCGCCTGCACCTACCACGTGCCGTACACCGCCGTGCTGGAAGCCGGCCCCCTTTTCGGCGTGCAGTTCCACCCTGAAAAATCCGGTCCCGTCGGTCTGCGGATCGTCGCGAATTTTCTGGCGCTGTGACGGTCGCCGCGCCTCCTCAGCCGGGCGGCGAGCCATCCGGAAATTCGCTGCCGAGAATATCCCGAACCGGCGTTCTTCGTGCATTCGAAGCGGTAATCCGCGGCGAGAACATCCATCAGGACGGACACGTCATGCCGCAGCGAGGATGCGGACTTCCTGATACCTCCGCCAGCTTCTCCTTGTCGATCGGTACGTCAGCGCAGGGCGGGGAGTCGTCCATTTGCTTCTTCTCCATCTTGCCTGTAGCCGGACCCACCCGCCGGCCTACTCCACGAGGGCCATGATGGTGCCCGGCGCGTTGCCCTCCAGGCGGTTGTTGACGTAGATGTACGCCTCCAGGCGCTGCTGGCGGGCTTTTTGCATCAGGGCGCGGAGCGCTTCCCGCGCTTCGGGGTTCGGATCCTGGACCGCGGTATACGGCGAGAACAGCTCGACGGCGCGTTCGTACTGCCGTCCCCGCCGGAGCAGCGCACGGCTGACCACGAAGTTGGCGGTCACCGACTCCGGCAGCGCCATTTGCGCGGCCAGCTCGGGCATCTTCGACCAGGCGTTGTAGACGTGAGCCACGTGGTGCCGGCGCAGGCAGGCGAAATACTCGCCGGTGAGGAATTCCGGGTTGCGGATTTCCACCGCGTAACGGAACCCGCCGGGCAGCCGTGCCAGAAAGGGCGCCAGCGCCTCGACGAACGCTTCCACGTCGGGCATCGCCGCACGGGAGAACGCGCCAAATTCGAAAATCAGGACGCCGATCCTCTCCCGGTAAGGCGCCAGCGGATGCAGGAACGCCTCCCGCAGCAAGCCGGCGTCCAGGAACGCAGGGTTCGCCAGCCCGCCCTGCGCTCCGTAGCGTGGAATGGCCGGAAACACGCGGCACGTAATTTGTTCCGGCACTTTGAACGCGAAGCGAAACTGTTCCGGGACTTGCGCAAACAGCTTCCGCCAGAACAGGGGACTCGGAAACTGGTAGAAGGCGAAGTCGCCGCACACGGTGGGAAACACCTGCGCGTATTCGCGGAGGCACTCCTGCTCGAACAACTTCCGGGAGAAGCGGCCGCGCGCCAGGTAGCGCGCCCGCGTATAGATTTGCCCCAGCCAGCCTTCGTACTTCCACGAGCTGCCGCCGATCAGGATGTTTTCTTCCGCCAGGCGGCGCAGCTCGCGGCCCAGCTTTTCGCGATCAAACGCGGATTCCTGCGCAAAGAGGCTTCCGGTCACGGCAATTCAGGACAGAGAGTCGAGGAATCTATCGGCCACCTCACGCGGGCGGCGCTTGTTGCCGTCCACCTCGTAGTTCAGCCGCTGCATGGTCTGCTCGTCGATCTTTCCGGAAAGCTCCTCTAGCGCCTCCCGCAGTCCGGGAAAGCGCTCCAGCGCTTCGCGGCGCACGGCGTAGGAGGCTTTGTAGGACGGGAAGTAGCCGCGGTCGTCCTCCAGCACTTTCAGATGATGGGCGTTGATGATGCCGTCGGTGGAATTGCCCACTACGATATCCGCTTCCTCCTCTTCCAGCGCGCGGTAGAGCAGGCCGAGGTCCATGCTGCGCGGCGTGGCGTCCAGTTCGAGCGGATAGGTCCGCAGAAACCCGGAAAGCCCGTCCGGCCGCTGGGTGAACTCGTAGCCCACGGCCAGCCGCCAGTGATGTTTCATCCGAACCACATCGCTGATCGTTTTGGCGGACTGAAGGCGGGGATCGTCTCTGCGGACGACGATGGCGAAGGTGTTGTTGAATCCGAGCGGCGGCATCCAGATCACGTTGAAGCGTTCGGCATATTCCTTTCTTACGCGGATTTCGACGTCGCCCGCTTCGGGCCGCATCTTGAGAACGGCGGTCAGGGCCGTGCCGGAATACTCGGGATACAGGTCAATGCCGCCGCTCACCAGCGCCTGATGAGCCAGAATCGTGCCGCCGAGGTTTAGTTTGCGCTCGACGCGGATCTGAAGGCGGCGTTCGACGTGACGGGCCGCGATCTCTCCCAGGATGAGCTGCTCGGTGAAGTTCTTGGAACCGACCACCAGGGGCGCGGGCCGCCCGCAACCCGCCAGCGCCGCCAAAAACAGGGTCCAAGCAGGCAGAAATCGAGTCAACCGTATCATTTGTCCAGGAGCACGGAGGCCGTCACGTTCGCGTCGGGGCAGGCGTGGCCCAACGGCGCTCAAACCATCCCAGGATAGCATCCGCGATCAGCGCCATTGCCGCGGCCGGGACCGCTCCCAGCAGAATCTGTCCGGTATCCACCGAGGCGATCCCGCGGAAGATGAACACGCCAAGTCCTCCCGCGCCAATGGCGGCCGCGATGGTGGCGGTGCCGATGGTGGTCACCGTGGCCACCCGGACGCCGGCGAGGATGGTGCGGGCGGCCAGCGGCAGCTCCACCTCGCGCAGGATCTGCCACTCGCTCATGCCCATCGCCAGCGCGGATTCGCGCACCGCCGCGTCGACGCTCAAGATGCCCGCCAGCGTGTTTCGCATCACCGGCAGCAGGGCGTAGAGCACCAGCGCGACGACCGCGGTCCCGCGGCCGATGCCGCAGAGCGGGATCAGAAAGCCGAACAGCGCCAGGCTCGGGACGGTTTGCATCACCCCCGCAAAGCCCAGCAGCGCGGGACGCCAGCCGGCGCGGCGCGTCAGCAGGATGCCGCCGCTGACGCCGCACAGGGTGGCCGTGAGGGTGGCCATGGCGACCATCGCCAGATGCTCGAGCACGAGCGTGAACAACTCGTCAAGCATCGGCGGGATCCAGGGATTGGCGGAAACGCCTCGCTTCGGCGTGCTCGGCGCCCAGAAAATCCCCCGCGGGGCCGATCCAGGCAAGTACTCCTTCGTGCATCAGGCCAATCCGGTCCGCCACCAGCAGGGCTTCCCGCAGATCGTGGGTGACGAACAGGGCGGTCTTGCCCAAGGCCCGGGTCACGCGGAGAAACTGCCGCTGCGCCTCGGCGCGGGTGACGGGGTCGAGCTTGCCGAACGGCTCGTCAAACAACAGCAGGTCCGGGTCGGCGGCCAGCGCGCGGGCCACGCCCACGCGCTGCTGTTGCCCCCCGGAAAGCTGCGCGGGATAGCGATCCAGGAAGTCGTCCGGCCGCAATTCGAGCGCCTGAAGCAGCTCGCGGCTGCGCGCCTCGATCCGCGCGGGGTCCCAACCGGCCAGCCGCGGCACCAGCCCGATGTTGGCCCGCACGGTGAAATGCGGGAACAGGCCGGTCTCCTGAATCACATAACCGATCCGGCGGCGCAGTTCCCGCGGCGGCCAGGCCGTGGTGGCGCGGCCTTCCACGCGTACTTCCCCGGACGTGGGCGTCACCAGCGCGTTGACCATCCGCAAGGCGGTAGTCTTGCCAGACCCGCTCCGTCCCAGCAGCGCCAGCGTCTCTCCTGCGTGTATCTCGAAGGAGAGCCGGCGAAGGATCTCGCACCCCCCGGCCCGGAAAGAGACCTCATGGAACTCGACCACCGGCGTCACGCCTGCACCCGCAGCAGCATTTCCACAAACGGCCATTCGGCGTCGCACCAGCGGGCGGTGACGGCGAACCCGCTGTCGCGCGCCAGCCGCTCCAGGTCCGCCAGCCGGAACTTGTAGCTGGATTCGGTCCAGATGGTTTCCCCCGCCTCGAGCGTCACCCGAAGTCCAGCCGCCCCGATCAGCGCCTCCTGCCGCGAAGTGGCGCGCAGATGCATCTCCACCCGCTGCGCGGCGGCGTCGTAGCGGACCTCATGGGCGAAGGCGCGGACGTTGAAGGCGCCTTCCAGCTCCCGGTTGATGCGCGCCAGGACATTGCGGTTGAACGCCGCGGTCAGCCCGATGGGATCGTCGTAAGCTTCCCGCAGCAGTTCCGGAGCCTTCACCAGATCGGCGCCCAGCAACAGCAGATCGCCGGGCGCCAGCGCCGCCCGGACGTCGCGCAGAAAGGCGAGCGCCGCCGCCTGATCGAAATTGCCGATGCTGCTGCCCAGGAACAGAACCAGCAGCCGCCCGGGCCCTGCGCGTTCAATGGCGCGCAGACCGTCCAGGTAATCCGTCTCGAGCGAACGCACCGAGACGTTGGCAAGCCCGCTCATCTCCCGTTCGCAGCGCTCCAGCGCCGCGCGCGACACGTCGATGGGCAGGTAAGAAACGGGACCCAGCCGCGCGGCCGCTTCCAGCATCACCCGGGTCTTGCGTCCGGTCCCGCTGCCGAGTTCGGCCACCCGCCACACTTCGCCCGCGCAGGCCAAGATTTCATCCGCATGCCGGATCAGGATCCGCTCGTCGGCGCGGGTCAGGCCGTATTCCGGCAACGCGCAGATCGCCTCGAACAGCGCCGAGCCCACGTCATCATATAGCCAGCGGGCCGGAAGCTGCTTCTGAGGCAAGCTCAGCCCCGCACGGACATCTGCGGCGAACGCCGCCCGAGTCGCGTTCACCGGTTCTCCACGCAGCGGAATCCCGCAAAGACGTAAGGGTAGTCGGGCCGAAACCAGTTACGGAACGAACGCCGGGTCAGGCGCGCCGCCGTGTGCGCGCTGGCGCCCTTCAGGACATAGTGCTGGCCATCGAAGAAAGCCGCCGAATAGCCGGGGTAGAACGGAAAGGGTTCGAACCCCGGCAGCGGGCCGAACAGGGTGGAAGTCCACTCCCAGCCGTTACCCACCATTTGGGCGAGTCCGAACGCGTTGACGCCCGGATCGGCGCTGACGGGAACCGGGTCCGCGCTGCGGAAGTCGAAGTTGCCCCGTGCCGGATCCGGATCGGTCTCCGAGACGCCATCGGCGCACCCATAGGCCGCGCGCTGGAACTGCGCTTCCGTGGGCAGTTCCAGTCCGCGCCAGCGCGCGAAGGCGGCGGCCTCCCGCTGCGTCACGTACACCGGCCAATCCAAAGGCAAGTCGATCTCTCCATAAAGGGTTTGCAGACGCCACCGGCCGGGCTCTCCCCGCCAGAAGTGAGGAGGCGCCGCGCCGTCGGCCACGAAACGCAAATACTCGCCGTTGGTCACTTTGTGCCGCTGCATCGCGAAAGCGGGAACGTCCACGCGCATGGCCTCAAACTCGTTGTCCCAGCCGAATCCGTCGCCGCGGCGCCTGCCGAGCGTGACCGCGCCCGCCGGCACCGGCGTCAACGGGTTGGCGGGCGGCTCCGCCGCGCCGGACGCCGCCTCCGCGGGCGGCGCAACTTTCTGTCCGGGCGCCAGGTTTTGCAGCAGGTAGGCAAACGTCTCCGCGTGCATATCGCGATGTTCGATCGCGACGTGGACGCGTTCGGCGGGGACCCGGTCCAGCAGCGCGTCAAGGCGCTTGCGGACCTCCGCGTGGTACGCTTTCACCGCGCCCACCGCCGGCCAGTCGGAGGGCTGGTCCTGCGGCGCCTGGCCCACGGGCGGGTCAATGCCGAATTCAAAAAGCTGGTCGAACTCCGGATGAAAGGACGGCTCGCCAAGCGCGCCGCGCGCCATCTGGTTCCAGTCGAAAGCCTCCAGATGACCCAGGTAGAAAATCAGGCGGTGGCGCTCGGGAATGGGCCGCGCATACAGCGCCTCCGGCGCCACCCGGCGGAACAGTTCGTCGGTGCGCTGCCGGGACCGGATCCATTCCCGCCGCAGCGCCGCGCGGGCAACCATGTCTGTATTGTAATCACACCCCCCGGCGCTCCTTCAAAACGGGCGGAGCGAGGAATCACAGGCGCACGGCGGTGATCGCGTAGTCCAGCCCGCCGAAGAACTGGCGGCGGAAGGCTTCCGGCAGTTCCTTCAGCGATTCCAGGGTTTCCTCGGCCGGAGACAGGTAGTCGACGCGGATGCGCCCGAAGCCGGATTCCTGCAAATAGAATCCCAGCAGGTCAGCCGGAACCGGGCGCTGATGCGTGGGGTCCAGGTAGAAATGCGTGGCGAAAATCGCCAGGCACGCGGGATTGGGCGTCTCGAGCACGATGCGGCCTCCGGGGCGAAGGGCGCGGGCGGCAAGCTGGACCATCTGCGGCAGGCGCGCGGGCGGCAGGTGCTCCACCACCTGCGCGCTGAACAGGCCGTCCAGGCTCCCGGGGAGCAGGCTTTCCAGGTACGGGAACAGATCCGCGGTCTCGGCCTCCAGACCCTGGGCTCGGCAGTGCCGGACGCAGTCTTCGGCCAGGTCGATGCCGCGCGCGGGGATGCCGGCGTCGCGCATCGCTGCGAGAAACTCGCCGCGCCCGCACCCCACGTCCAGCACGTTCGCACAGCCATGGAACTCGGCGACATATCGCTCAGCGGACGCGCGCACATAGGCCTCTTTCCCGCGGAACCGCTCGGCGAACCAGCCGTAGTCGAGGGCGGCCGACTCCGCCGGCGGGGTTTCGCGCGCGGCCGCGGCGGTCGCCGCCCGCTGGCGGAAGACGCGCAGTTCCTCGTGAATCCAGCGCTCGTACTCGGTCCGCACTTTGTCGAACTCGCCCCAAAACCGCTCTTGCAGGGCCTGGTTCGACCGTTCCAGCGCGCCCAGGTAGTCGGCGTGCTGCGCCTGCAGCAGGTCCCGGAAATTGGACTCCATCAGGGAGGCGCGGTGCTGGAAGGCGATCTGCAAATCCGCGACCGAGCGCAGGAACTGCGTTTCATTCGTCGCCAGTTTGCGCTCCCAGTCCGGACGCCAGGCCGCCCAGTGGGAGGTCAAGTCGGCAACCTGCTGCTCCCGCGCCTCGATGCGGCGCTCGGCCCGGCGCAGTTCCTCCTGCAACTCGTGGTTCTGCCGGGACAACGCCTGCAGGGCGCGGTTGAAATCGTTCATCGCCTCCAGCGCCGCATCGAGGGCGCGCACCGTCTGGCGGTTGAATTCCACCTGTTCCCGGACGTGCCAGTCGAGCGCGCGGGCCACCAGTTTCTTCGCCAGTTGCACCGCGGCATTCAGGGGCCCTCCGCGCCGCGGATTCACCGCGCCAATCGAGGCCACCTTGGCGAACGCCGCGTCCCGCGCGTGCAACAGCGGCAACAGATCCGCCAAAGGCGCGGGCGGGGCGTCGGTGCTCCCGGCTTCCGGATAGCGCGCCTGCACCCGCTCCCGGATGGCCGCGAGCAGCGCCTTCAGTTCCTCGGTCTTCCGGCGCTCTTGTTCAGCCGCGGCGGCGCCCTCGGCGCCGTGAATCGGACTCAACGCTTCTTGCTCCGCTGGTAGGAGGCGGTCACCGTGGATTCCAACCCGCCGCGCGGCCGGAAAATGCCGGTCACGGTCACCTCCAACGGATCACACGCCTTGACGATGTCGCGCAGAATCCGGTTCACGGCATTCTCGTAGAAAATGCCGAGATTCCGGTAGGCCAGGGTGTAGAGCTTGAACGATTTCAACTCCAGGCAGTGTTGGTCCGGCACGTACTCTACGACAAGGGTGCCGAAGTCCGGCAGGCCCGTCTTGGGGCACACGGAAGTGAATTCCGGCGCCTCGATTTCAATCTGGTAGCCGGCGAACTGGTTCGGCCACGTTTCGATTTCGGGCAGTTCCGCATCCAGGCCGGCGCGGGCGTGCTCTGGCGTGTAGGCGGCTTCCGCCGCCGTCGTCTTCTTGTTGTTCTTCTCTTTCTTCTTAGCCATTCCTTACCTCCGCGGGGGCCAGGCGCGCGACCGCCTTAGCCAGGTGGTCGAGAAACAGGCCGACATCCGTCACCACGCCGATCGCCTGACCCGTACCCCGGTCGCTCACTTTGGTGGCCACCGCCGGATTGATGTCCACGCAGATGATCTTCACCCAACTGGGCAGCATGTTTCCGGTGGCGATCGAGTGCAGCATCGAACCGAGACACAGCACCAGCCCGGCGTTGCGCAGTTGGGCGGCGTAGGCGTCCTGCGCTTCGTTCATATCGGTGATGGTGTCCGGCAGCGGGCCGTCGTCCCGCAGGCTGCCCGCCAGCACGAAGGGCACCCGGGACCGGACACACTCATACATGACCCCGGAGGTCAGCTTTCCCTTCTCGACGGCTTTGGCGATACCGCCCGCGTGGTAAATCGCGTTGATGGCCCGCATGTGATTGCGGTGGCCGTGCTCTTCCTGCCGGCCGTCGGCCAGGCGCACGCCCAGCGAGGTGCCGAACAGAGCCGCTTCAATATCGTGCACGCCCAGCGCATTGCCGCTCAACAAGGCGTGCACGCATCCCTGGCGGATCAGCGAGCAGAGGCCCTCCACACCCCCCGTGTGCACGACCACCGGCCCGGCGACGACCACGATGCGGCGCCCTTGCGCCATGGTCTGGCGGATCAATTGCGCGGTCTGCTGGACGGCGGTCTCCACCTGCCGCTCGGAGGAAATCCCGTTGGACATGAAGGCGAACGAGAGCCGGTCGCGCTCCTTGGACTCCGGCAGGACGCGAATGCCGCGCATCCCGACCACGACGCGGTCCCCGGCGCGCAAGTCGCGCAGCCGCCGGCAGAAAGCCTCCCCGTTCTCGATCACCACCATGGCGTCCATCCGCTGGTTGCGCACCTCGAGCCACTGCCCCTGCCACCGGACGTAGGTGTGATGGTTCGTGGTTGAATAAAAGTCCTCCGGCGCGCAGCAATCGCGCTCGACGCTTTTCCACTGGGCATCCGATTTGTCCACCAGCGCGCAGCCCAGGAACAAGAGCTGTTGCAAGAGTCGGTCCATCAGCTCGGCGGTGGGCGATTCCACCTTCAGGCGCAGGTACGAGGGGTCGCTGTTGGTGCGGCCGATACGGAACTCCTCCACCTCGAACCGGGAACCGAACTCAACGACCTTGTCGAAGATCTGTTCCATGACATGGGAATCGATCAGATGGCCTTCTGCCTCGACGACTTCGTGAAATTGCATGGTTTCCTTCGATTGTAGACCCGGTAAAGGCCTCGCGGTGGCGTCACGTTTGCAGCCCGCAGGGCTATGGGGCACTCCCGCCCGGCTGCGGCTCGCATGGGAGGGCGGTTAGAGCACGACCGACGGATGGCACAGGTTGGGCAGGCGCAGTTCGCCGATGGCGATCAGCTCGCCGGACGGGGCGATGGCCTTGACGTAACGCGATTCCCGGTTTAACCGGAAGGGCGAGACGGCAAAGTCGCGTCCCTGCCGGATGCGACCCGCGGTCACTTCATCGACGATCTGCGCCGAAAAGTGGGGCAGCAATTCCGCCGGGGGGATCACCGCTTCGCCCAGGCGGTCCTCGGCGGCGAGTTCAGCCAGTTGCTCCAGCGTGAAGGCCTGTCCGACGCGGAAATCGCCCGATTCGATGCGCCGCAGGTTTTCCAGATGAGCGCCGCACCCCAACAGTTGCCCGGCTTCGTGCGCGATCGCGCGCACGTAAGTGCCCGCCGAGCAGCGCACCCGGATACAGGCGAGGTCGCCAGTGAATTCGACGACTTCCAAAGCGTGCACGGTGACTTCCACCGGCGCGAGCTCCACCGGTTGTTCCCGGCGCACCAGGCGGTAGGCGGGCACCCCACCGACTTTCTTGGCCGAAACCGGCGGCGGAACCTGCGAGAAAACTCCCCGGAAACGGTCGAGCACCAGGTCGAGGCGTTCGCGAGTGAAGGCGGGCTCGACGCGGGGACCGGCGGGTTCGCCCTCCCGATCGTAGGTGTCCGTCGCCCAGCCAAAGCGAATCGCGCCCTCGTAAGTTTTGTCGTTCCGGGTGAAAAACTGCGCCAGCCGGGTGGCGCGACCCAGCAAAACGGGCAGCACGCCCGTCGCGAGGGGATCGAGGGTGCCGAGATGGCCCACCTTGCGCGTGCCCGCGAGTTTGCGGATGCGCGCCACAACATCATGCGAGGTCCAGCCTTCGGGTTTATCCACCACCAGCGCGCCGTCCAGGCGCGCCTCCTCCCGGCCGGGCTGGCCGGACGAGCGATCCGGGACTGGCTGGCGCGCACTTACGCGCCCTTCTTGGCCGTGCATATGTATCCGAGCGTGAAGTTGCGGTCCCGATCAAGTCGATCCAGCAGGGGCAAAATCAACGCTGGCGGGACCAAGCAGAGGGCGGCAGGCAGGAAACCAACCCAGCGAAAACCCCCTGAGAAGAATTGTAACCCGTTCAGCAGCCGGCGGGCCATCAGCCGGAAATAACCGCCAACGGCCCTTGCTTCGCCGCTGATCAAACCCGCTTCGTTCAGCAGGTATTCCACGCCGTGGCGGGTGTAGCGGTAATAGTCGTGCGGCGCCTGGTGGACTTCCCACTCGTGCGGGACAATCAGCAGCAGACGCCCGCCGGGTTTCAGCGCGCGGGCCAACTCCTGGAGCACGGTTTTCGGTTCGCGGACATGTTCCAGCGTGACGATGTTCAAGGCGGCGTCGAGCGAGCTCGTGGCCAGGGGAAGGCGGGCGAGATCCGCGATCACGTCCAGGCCGTCGTAACGCCAGCGGGGATCGCCGACGCCCAAATCGACGCCCACGTAACGCTGGCGGTGGAACCACGACCGGTATTGGCCTTCGCCCGCGCCCGCATCCAACACCCGCGCCCCTTCGGGCAACGTACGCGCAAACGCGGCGACGGCCCGCTCGATTTCCGCTTCAAAGTGCAGCACGTAGCCGCGCAGCGGACGGGGCAACAGTTCGGCAAGCCGGGAATAGCGCACGCTGACTTGAGTGTACGCCGGAGCCGGGTCGCGCCGCCCCCGCCCGCCCGCGGGCTATACTCGTCGGCAGCCGCCGCGCATGACGCTCACCCGCAGATGGTTCCTCGCCTTGCTCGGAATGGCGAACGCCCGGGCGGCGGACCCGCGGCCGCCCAACATCGTGCTGCTTATTTCGGACGACCACAGCTGGACCGATTACGGGTTCATGGGGCGCGGCGACGTCCGCACGCCCCTCCCGGACCGGATCGCGCGCGCGGGCCTGACGTGCACGCGCGGCCGTGTGCCTTCCGGCTTGTGCCGGCCGAGCCTGGCTTCCATCCTGGCCGGTCTCGATCCACACCAGCACCGCATCACCGGCAACGACCCGGCCGGCGACGCCCGCGATCCGGCCAATCTGCTCGATCGCTACTGGTTGCGGGGCCTCCCGCTGGACGGGGCCGGGTACTACGCGATGATCGAGTGGCTGGACGAGACGGTAGGCGCGCTGGTTCAGCATCTGGAGCGGCGCCGGCTCGACCGGGACACCCTGCTGGTTTACCTGGCGGACAACGGATGGGTGCGGGGAGGCGGCGACCTGCCCTTTAGCGGCCGCTCGAAGCTTTCGCCGTACGACGCGGGCGTGCACACCCCCTGCTGCTGCGCTGGCCCGGCCGGATCGCGCCGCGCCGTGAGGAACGCACCGCGGTGTCCAGCGTGGATCTGGCCGCCACCATTCTGCCCGCATGCGGCGTCCGGCCGCCGGCGGCGACGCCGGGCGTCAACCTGCTCAACGCGCGCTCCGTGGCGCGGAGGAAGGCGTTGTTCGGCAGCATCTTTGTGCCTTCCTCGGTGGACATCAACCGGCCCGCCGCCAACTTGAAATACCGGTCGATCGTGCGCGGGCCTTGGAAGCTGATTGCGCCGTACGCGCCCAATCGAGACTTAAAGCTATGGGAGCGGCGCGGACGGCCCGCGTGGATGAAAGACGAACCCGAGCTGTTTGACCTGGCCGGCGACCCGTTTGAAGAGCGCGACCTCGCCCCGCGCCGGCCGGACCAGGTGCGGCGCCTCCTCGCCGAACTGGACCGCTGGTGGACGCCCGCCTAGGCGTTCGCGTTCCGCGTCCGCGGCTCCTACTATGAGAGCGTGATGTTCCTTCCACCACTGTCGCGCCGAAGCTGCTTCGGCCTTCTCACCGCGACCGCCGCGCTGTCCAGTTGTGCGCCCAAACCCCCGGAACAGGCCGCGGCTCCCGCCGCCCCGCCCGACGAACCTCCGCCCGACCACGAACGCCGCATCCAATGGTGGCGTCAAGCCAAATTTGGCATGTTCATTCACTGGGGACTCTACAGCGTCCTTGGCCGCCATGAGTGGGTGATGGAAAACGAAGGCATCCCCACCGCCGAATATGAGGCGCTGGCCGCGCAGTTCCGGCCGAAACCCAACTTCGCCCGCGCCTGGGCCAAGTTGGCCAAGCAAGCCGGCATGAAGTATATGGTGATGACCAGCAAACACCATGAGGGCTTCGGCCTGTTCGATACGAAACTCACCACGTACTGCGCGCCCAGGCAGGCGGCGGGGCGGGACCTGGCCGCCGAGTTTCTCGACGCCGCCCGCGCCGAAGGGCTGAGAGCGGGGTTTTACTATTCGCTGATGGACTGGCACCACCCCGATGGCGCCCGTTGCCGCAACGAGGAAGCGGCCCGCCGGCGGTTCGTCGACTACATCCACGGGCAGATCCGGGAGTTGTGCACCCAGTACGGCAAGCTGGACATTCTCTGGTACGACGTCGCCTGGCCGCTGGACGCCGCGGGCTGGGAATCGGAGGCGATGAACCGGATGGTCTTCGATCTCCAGCCAGACATTCTGGTGAACAATCGGAACCTGCTCGCGGGAGACTTCTCCACGTCCGAGCAGCGGATCGTCGCGGAAGCGGCTCAGGACTGGGAAGCCTGCATGACGATGAATGGCAGTTGGGGCTACCACCCGGCCGACGACGACTGGAAAACGCCGAAGACCATCGTGCGCAACCTGGTCACCTGCGCCCGGGACGGCGGCAACTACCTGCTCAACATCGGTCCCCGCGCCGACGGATCCATTCCGGAGGAGTCCGTGCGCATCCTGACCGAGGTGGGCCGCTGGATGGGGAAGAACGGCGCCACGATCTACGGGGCGCCGCGCTGCCAGGTGCGCCGGTCGAACTACTGCAATTTCACCCGGCAGGGCAATACGCTGTACGTGCACGTGCACTTCTGGCCGGGAAGCACGGTGACCGTGGCGGGGCTGAAAAACAAGATCACTTCGGCCAGACTGCTGGCCTCCGGGCAGCCGGTAACGTACCGGCAGGACGGTTTGCGCGTGCGGTTCACCGGGTTGCCGGCGCATCCTCCGGATCGGCCGGTGACGGTGATCGCGGCAGAATGCGACGGCGAGCCGCCGCAGGACATGAATGAAGTGGTGCGCATTGGCCGCGCGCGCGCGGGCGTCTGAGCCCCGCTTTTTGTCTGGCAACGCACGCGGCCGCGTCCGCCGGCCTTCACCCGCCCGTGCGCTTCCCGCGAGGGGGGTGGCGTTGTGCGCGGCCGCGGCTTAGGCTACTCTCATGCTGGCCTCCGGCGCGGGGGCATCCGGCGCGGCCGGGCGTAACTCCGCGGGGTCGGAGGCGGCTGGATTACGACCATGGCTAAATCGCTTCGGAAATCCGCAGCCGCGGCGCCGCGGGAACCGGCCGGCCGCCGCCGGGCGGGAGAGGCTCCTCCACTCGATCGGGTGATCCACGAGCCGGTTCGCCTGGGCATTGTCAGCGCCCTCGCCGCGCAGTCCCCGCTCTCATTTCTCGAACTCAAGAACCTGTTGCAGGCGACGGACGGCAACATCAGCGTCCATGCCCGCAAGCTCGAGGAAGCCGGCTACCTGCGCTGTCACAAATCGTTCGCCGGGAGGCTGCCCCGGACCGAGTATCAGCTTACGCCCGCGGGCCGCCGGGCGTTCGCCCGCTACCTGGACCACATGGAGGCGCTGGTCCAGAAGTACCGCGCCCAGTAGCCTGACGCGCGGCTACGATGCTCGAGCAGCGGCCCCGCCTGCGATGTCCACATCCGTCGCGAAGCCCAGTCCACCCGCAGCCTTGTATCCGCGGCTGGCGCCGTCCGGGTTCGGGCTGACCCAGAAGGAATACAGACCGGCGTTCCGAATGAACGCGGAATCGGAGCGGCAAGCCGTGCAGGCGCGACAGCTCCCGCACCCCCTCCCACCGCGCCGGGAGGAACGTCGCGTCGGCGCGGATCGGCCCGCACCTTCCCGCCGAGCAGCCCCCCGCCGGGTTGCCTTGGACGTCCAGAATTTCGACCCGCAATTCCCCCCTCGCGGCGGCCGCGTTGACGAACACCTGGGAGCCGCTAAACCGCCCCGGCCTCGTCGTGAGCACGCCGCCCGGTGTCGATCGGAATCACTTCCGGCGGCGACTCCAGCCACGGCGTCCGCATCGGCGCGTAAGGAAGACTGTCCCAGCGGGGCGGCCACCTATCCGGTAGGCGGATGCCGTTGTGAGAGCAACTCTCCCGCGGCTGCGGGAGACACGAGCGGCAAGGACAGCAAGCCCCGGCGGGTCATGGCTGCATGAAAGCGTACCCGCGCGCACGCGGGAATGGTCTCTCAGCCTAGGCGCGCCGCCGCCGCGCGGCCAGCCAGACCCCCAGCAGGGCAAACGCAGCCGAGAACACCGTCGCGGGCTCCGGAATGGGCTCTCCGGTGGTGAAGAAGTCGATGCGGTAGGCGCTGATATCCCACTGCGATCCGACATCGCCGTACCAACCCGTCAGCGGAGACGCGCCGCCCGGGCCAACCGGACCGCCGCCATCGCTGAACGGGTCAAAAATGTCGCCCTGCTCGGAAGGCGGCTGGTCACTGGCGGGAAAGATGCCGAAGAAGCTGATGCCCAGGAAGTACGTTCCGGGCAGGATCGAGGGCAGGGTGGTTTCGCCAGTCGCAAGGTCGGCCGCCGCCCAGGCAACGCCCAGGCCAAGGCTGTCAAACAGAAACAGCGAGGGGAACGGGACCAAGCTGGTGCTGAACGGGGTGACGATGGTGGTGAGACTGCTCAGCGCGATCTCGTACAGATCCACGGTATTGGGGATTTGTCCTCCGGTGCCGTCTGTCAGGTTGCCGAAAATCTGCGTGGTGCCCGCCGGGGCCTGCACCGCCGTCGAGAGCAGGAACCCTGTTCCCCCGCCCGGCTCGAAGAACGGCGCGGCGTGCACCGTGGCGGCGGCAACCGCAAAGACCACCAGCGCCCTGGCGGCGCGACACAGGATGACAGTCATAGCAGACCCTCCAGCCAGCACAACCTGCCGGGACCCGCGCCCGGCGTCCAGCCGCACCCGTTGACCCTAAAAAATTTGACGACTCCCCAGCCCCTTGGTACAAACAGGAGTATTGCACATTTGGCGGGCGCGCTTCAAGAGGACCACTCTCCGGAGACGCCGCAAGGAGGGGACACGGTGACCGAACGATTCACCTGGAGGCTGCTTGCTTCTTTGACTTTGACGGCACTTGGGATACTTGGACTCGGCCCGCTTCCGTCGCCGGGCCAAACGTTCAGCGCCGGGGGACCCGCGCTCGAGCCGGCGCCGCCGGACACTCAGGCAATTCCCGCGCCCGCCCCGGGAGCGCGCGTCAACATTCTGGCGATGCTGTCCGACCCGCCGCTGGCGCAGGCGCTCGCCAGCGCCCGCCCGGCGAACGCTCCCCGGAAGTTTATCCCCTGGACAGGGGCGCAGCAGCGCAGTTATGCGCAGAGCTTGCGCGCGAAGCAGACACCCGTCGTTTCCGCGATTCAGGGGGCGGGCGGACTGGTGTACGGACGCATCACCAAGTCTCTCAACGGCGTGCTCGCTTCCGTGGATGCGGACCGGGTGGAGGCGCTGCGCGGAGCGCCGGGCGTGGCGGCCGTGCTGGTCGTCGAGGACGGCCGTCTCGCGGATGAGCGCGTCAACCAGTTGATCGGCGCCACCGCGCTGCGGACGGCCGGCGTGACGGGCGCGGGCGTGCGGATCGCCATTTTGGATTCGGGCATCGACTGGACCCATCGCAATCTGGGCGGCCCCGGAACCCCGGCGGCTTATCAGGGGGTCCATGGCTCTTCAAGCTGCGTGCAGACTCCGCAGAACACGGCCTCCTCCCCCCCGGGCGGCTTCACCACCAAAGTAGTTGGAGGTTACGACTTCGTCGGCGAGCGCTGGCCTAACGTAACGGTGCTGGAGCCGGACGGCAATCCCATTGACTGCGAAGGTCACGGCACCAGCGTGGCCGACATCGCCGCCGGCAATGACGGCAACGGATGGAGGGGGGTGGCTCCGGATGCGCAACTGTATGCCGTAAAAGTGTGTAGCGCCGTTTCCACTTCCTGTTCCGGCGTCGCGATCGTGCAGGGTCTGGAATTCGCTCTCGACCCGAACGGAGACAATGACCTCTCCGACGCGGTGGACGTGGTCAACATGTCCCTCGGCGGAGGGTACGGACAGCGGGAGAATCCGGCTGCCTACGCCGCGCAAGTCGTGGCCCGCTTTGGGGTGGTCGTGGTCGCCTCCGCCGGAAATGACGGGAACGTTCCCTATATCAATGGCTCGCCGAGTTCGGCGCCGGAGGCCATCGCCGTGGCCCAGACGACCATGCCCGATAGCTTCACCTACCCGCTCACCGTGGTGATCAATAGCGTAGCCAATTTGCTGAACAACACGGTATGGCAGCCGTGGTCCCAGACCACCAACACCAATCTCACCGGCCCGCTGGTGCGCGTGCCGACCACCAACCTCGGCTGCACCACCGGAGGAGCCAATCCGTTCCCGTCAGGCTCGTTGGCCGGATCGATCGCGCTCATCCGGCGGGGCGCCTGCGCGGCCAGTGAAAAAGTAGCCAACGCCACCGCGGCGGGGGCGATCGGGGTGGTGATCGACAACAACGTCGCCGGCGATCCGCCGACGTTCGGTCTGGGAGGTCCCGGTGCGGGCGGCGCGGACACCTTCGCCCCCACCTTGACCATCACCCAGACGGATGGCGACACGATCCGCAACGCCGCTTCCGTGGGCGACGCGACCATCGGCGGGGCCAGCCCGACTTCCCTGGCCGGGAGTATGGTGGCCTCTTCGTCGCGGGGCCCCAACAACGGCTACAACCTCATCAAGCCGGAAATCGGCGCGCCCGGCGCCTCGCTGGCCGCCGTCGCGGGCACGGGCACGGGCACCGCGACTTTTGGCGGCACCTCCGGCGCCGCGCCGGTGGTGAGTGGCGCCGCCGCCCTGCTGTTGCAGGCGAATCCGGCGCTGGCGGTTTCCGACGTGAAGGCCCTCCTGATGAACACGGCCGATGCCCAGATCGTGACCAACCCCCTGATCTCTTCGGAACTGGCTCCCATCACGCGGATCGGGGCGGGTGAAGTCCGGGTGGTCCGCGCCCGTCAAGCCAGTGCGCTGATGTGGGACGCGTCTTCGCCGAATCCTGGATCGGTGGGACTTTCGTTTGGGCACCAGGCGCTCGATTCCACCGCCATCCGCTCGTTCACCAAGCGCGTCGGAGTCCGCAATCTGACCGGCGTCGCCCGGACTTATGCGATTTCTACCTCGTTCCGCTACATCGCCGATCAGGCGAGTAACGCCATCGCCTTTCAGGCGCCACCCTCCGTCACAGTTCCGGCCAACGGGACCGCGGCCTTCACCCTGCGCCTGAATGTGTACCCGCCCAACCTGCCGGTTTACTCGTCCACCGGCGTCAACAGCGGCTCCAACGCGGCCAATGGCGCGGCATTCAACTTGATTGAGTACGACGGCTACGTGACCCTCACGTCGGGCGCCGAAACCATCTCCCTGCCCTGGCACATCATACCGCGGCGCTCGCATCGCGGAACCGCCGATCCCGGTTTTTCGGTGGATGAGAACGGGAATGGAAGCTTCTTCGTGAGCAATTTCAGCGGCGCTTCCACGGCCGTGGCGGAGATTTTCGCGCTCACCGGAACAAGCCCGCCACTGCCCCCGTCGGCCTTTCCTTCCGCAGGCGACGGTTTCGCCACCGTCGATCTCCGCGCCGTCGGAGTGCGCTACTTCCCGGGCGGGACACCGGTGGCCGAGTTCGGGGTGAATACCTTCGACCTGCGCACCGCAGCGAACACCTACCCGCGCATCGAAATCCTGATTGACGCCAACCGCGACGGCCGTCCGGAGCGGATTCTGTTCAATTCCCGCACCACGACCAACACGAACGCCGCTTTCATTTGCACGGTGCCGACCACGGGCCCCATTGCCTGCACGGGGACGCCCCAGGCCTTCTTTTTCACCTCGGTGGACTTCAACAGCGGAAACCTGAGGCTGGCCGCGCCGCTCAGCGCGCTCGGCCTCGCCGCCAACCAGCCCTTCGACTTTTCGGTGCGGGCGCTGGACAACTCTTTCACCGGCGCGGTCACGGACACCATTCCCACGATGACGCACCAGTTGGACACGCCGCGTCACGTGATTGGCGGAGCCTCGTTCTCGTTGCCTTCCGGGGCCTCGGGGGCGTTGGGCTTCGCCTCCCCGGCGGGGGGCGCGACGGCTTCGCCTTCCCAGCTTGGCTTCCTCCTGCTCTGGGCCAGCGGCCGGCCAGGGTTCGAGGCCAGCGTGGTGCTGCGGCAATAGACGCTTAACAGATGCGCGGCAGCTGTTCGCCGAAGATCATGTTCAGGACGCGCGTCGCGGACACCGCGGTCCGGACGGCGACGACGCCGGGATGCGCGTCGGTAGCCAGACCAATGATGGCGGCGTCCGCGCCGGCGGGATGGCGGCGCATGCGGGCGAGCGCGGCCTCAGCCGCCTCCGGCGCCACCACGGCGATCAGCTTGCCCTCGTTGGCGACGTGCAGCGGGTCCAGGCCCAGCAGCTCGCAAGCAGCGCGCACCTCCGGGCGGACCGGAAGCGCGGTCTCGTCGACCCGCAGCCCGACGTTCGACTGGCGCGCGATCTCATGCAGCGCGGACGCCAGGCCGCCGCGGGTAGGATCCCGCAGCACGCGGACCGGGCCGGGATCTTCCAAGATTGCCGCCGCCAGCGTATGCAGGGGCTGGCAGTCGCTCTCGATCAGCGTCTCAAACTCCAGCCCCTCGCGGACGCTCATCACGGCCATGCCGTGGTCACCCACGTAGCCGCTGCACAGGATGACGTCGCCCGGGCGGACCGCAGCGGGAGAGAGTTCCACTCCCTTCCGCAGGACGCCCACGCCGGTGGTGGCGATAAAGCAGCCGTCGCCGTGGCCGCGCTCGACGACCTTCGTGTCGCCAGTGACAATGTGGACGCCCGCCCGGCGGGCGGCCTCCGCCATCCGCGCCACAATGCGGCCCAGCGTCTCCAGCGGCAGGCCCTCTTCCAGGATGAAGGCCGCGCTGAGGTGAAGCGGGATGGCGCCGGCCATCGCCAGATCGTTCACGGTCCCGTTGACCGCGAGTTCTCCCACGCTGCCGCCGGGAAAGAACAGCGGCCGCACCACGAACGCATCCGTGGAAAACACGAGCGGGCCGCCGAGCGACGGCAGCACCGCGGCGTCGGTCAGCGCCTCCAGCGCCGGATTGCGAAAGGCGGGCAGGAACAGGTGCTCGGTGAGTTCCGCGGAAAGCTGGCCGCCGGCGCCGTGACCCATCACGATGGTCGGATAGTCGCGCAAGGGAAGCGGGCAGGTCCATTCCATAGGGGAATCCTCGGGGCTCAATGCGACGCCGCCACGCTCCCGGCGGACACGAAATGGCCGTAATGATAGTAGGCCGCGCAAGCGCCCTCGCTGGAGACCATGGTGGCGCCCAGCGGCGTGCGCGGGGTGCACTCGCGGCCGAACGCGGGGCAGTGATCCGGCCGGAGCGTCCCCCGGAGAACCTCGCCGCTGCGGCATAGGGGCGATTCCCGCACTTGCAGGTGGCCGACGTCGAAACGTAACTCGGCGTCGAACTCGCGGTAAGCCGCCGTCAGCCGCCAGCCGCTGTGGGAAATGACGCCGATGCCGCGCCAGGACCGGTCCGTCGCCTCGAACACTTCGGCAAGCACGCGGCGGGCCTCCGGATTGCCTTCCCAGCGCACCGCCCGCTCATAGGCGTTCTCGACGCGCGCCTCGCCTCGCTCCAACTGGCGCACGGCCCGGAGGATGCCGCTCAGCAGATCGAGCGGTTCGAAACCGGTGACGACGATCGGCACGCGGTAGCGTTGCGCGATCGGCGGGTAAGCGTCGCATCCCATGACGGCGCACACGTGGCCCGCGGCCAGAAAAGCCTGCACGCGGTTGCCGGGCGCCGCGAGCACCGCCTCCATCGCCGGCGGAACCAGCACCTGCGACACCAACATCGAGAAGTTCCGCACCTCCTGCTGCTTCGCCACCCGCACCGCCATAGCGTTGGCGGGCCCGGTAGTTTCAAACCCGATACCGAAGAACACCACTTCGCGGTCCGGATGCCGTTGGGCCAGCTTTACCGCATCCAGCGGCGAATAGACCACGCGGACATCGCCACCTTCGGCGCGCACGCGGAACAGGTCTTTCCCGCTGCCGGGGACGCGCAGCATGTCGCCGAAGGAGCAAAAGATCACGCCCGGGCGGGCGGCGATGGCGAGGGCCTTGTCGATCAGTTCGAGGGGCGTAACGCAGACCGGACAGCCCGGACCGTGCACCAACTCGATGCCGGGCGGCAACAACTGGTGCAATCCGTAGCGCAGGATGGAGTGGGTCTGTCCCCCGCACACCTCCATCAGGGTCCAGGGGCGGGTCGCGGTAGCGCGGATTTCCCCGGCCAGGCGCCCCGCCAGTGGCCCGTCGCGGAATTCATCCAGATACTTCATCGTCGCGCTCCTCGCCCAACTGGCCAAGTTCCTCGAGCGTGCGCAGCGTCTCCCGCGCCGTCTCTTCGTCCAGCCGCGAGATGGCGAAGCCGGCGTGGACCAGGGTGTACTCCCCCGCTTGCAGTTCCGGCAGGTAGGCGAGACAGATCTCCTTGGCCACGCCGCCGAAGTCCGCCTTGCCCATGCGGACACCGCCGGTCTCGTAGATTTCGATGACTCGTCCAGGAATCGCCAGGCACATACGGTCGTCCTCCGCTGCCGCTCCTCCGAGAAATAGCACACGGCGGCGGCGCCCTTCTTCATTCGCGGAACTGCTCTATGAGCCAGCGGCAGTTCACCACCTTCTCCACCAGGTCGAGGGGCAGATAGAAATAATGGCACGAAGGCTCGAAGCCGATGCGGGAGTCCTGCTGGACCAGATAAAAGAGCTGCCTGGCCAGAGCAATCTCAGCGGAGAGAAGGCCCTGGAGCGCGCGCCGGAGCGCGGGACGATCCGCGGGCGCTGCCGCGGCGAGGGAATCGCGGGCGAGGACGAACCGCGTCTGGTTGGCCACCGCCCGGAACTTCAGCGCGGCCGCGTGGGCGTAGCGGAAATCGGCCTCCACGTCGGCGCGCGTGGCTCGCGGGGCGGCCTCCACCGCCGCGCGCAGGTCCGGAAGCGCGGCCTCCCACTCGGCTGCAACCTTTTCGAATTGCGCGGCCAGGACTTCCGGCGGATAAGGACCGCGCCAGCCGTCCACGTCATCGTAGGGGATGCCCCACATGGTGGCCTGGTATCCGGTCTTCGCCGCGTAGAGCGGATTCGCCGGTCCCACCTGCACGGGGGAGGCATAGACGGTGCTGATGTGGAACGGGTATTGCCGGAAGCTGCGGCTCATGCGGGTCCAGGCGCGGCGGGCGGGCATGGCGCCCCGTGGACCGAAACGCTCTCGCGCCAAGGCGTTTAACGCAGCTTCGGCATCCGGCGGCGAGCTCTGGCTGAGGCGTCTGGCCAGCTCGAAGTTGGGCGAAGGATGGCCGCCCATGGTCCAGCCGATCAACATGCCGTCCAGCCGCCGCGGCGCCAGGTTCACCAGGTGCTCGGCCACCAGGTCCAGGACCGGGAGGTAAGGGACACTGGCGAGTTCGCAGGTATTGTTGACTTGCACCTCCGCCGCGATGCGGAGGCCGGCCTGGGCCGCTGAGGTCCAATGCGCGGTGGCGCGGGGGCCCGGCCCCACCGCCGAGATGGAGTACTCGCCCACCTTCGACGCCACGCCGCCCCGCTCGATCGGCAGCGACCATTCGCTGACCGACATCAGCCACACGCTGGCGGGCAGACGCGCGATGATCTCGCGCGCGTCGCCGTGTCCCTTCCAGCCCCAGTCTGAGACGATGACGTTGGCGTCCGCCTTGGCGCGGTGCACGCCTTCCTCCAGGGTGGCGGCCACTTCCGCGATGATCTCGCTGTCGGTCCGCCGCCGGCAGCGGGGACATTCCCGCCAGCCCTGCAGCGAGGCGCAGTTGGTCAAGTTTTCCGACGCGCTGATGGCGTACACTCCGGCCAGTTCCGGAACACGGGAGAAGACGTGGGTCAGCGCGTCCGCCATCCACCGGCGAACCTCCGGGCGCGAAGTGCACAGTGCGCGGTATTCGCCCTGGCGAACGCCGGCCAGATCCGGGCGCTTCTGAAAGAACGATTCCGGCATCGCCCGCGGCTCGTTCAGATACAGGTACAGGCCGATGCCATGGCGCGCCGCGCGGCGGGCCAGTTCCCGCAGGCGGGCCAGCCTCGCCTCCGCGCCCGCGCCGAACTCCGGGAACGCCGCGCCGCCGGGCGCGAGGTCGCGCAACACCGCATGCAGCCAGACGCCGTTCACGCCCACTTCCGCCAGGCGCGCGAGGAACCCGTTCGGGTAGGGATCCAATTCCGGATTCGCCAGCGGGTCGCCGTACACCGCCAGGTACGAATACACGAGGCGGAGCGGCCTCGGTTGCGGTTTCGCCGCGGACGCGTTGCGGGGCGGCGCGCTGAGGCGGTGGACGAACGCGAAGCGGGGCTCGCCGGGCCGGGTCAGTTGGCGGCCGAATTCCTGCTCCACCACCCGGCGGAGCTTGGCCGCCCGCTGGCGCGCCCGCTCGTCCGGCGCCTGGTAGCGAAGCGGTTCGCACTTCGGCTTCAGCCGTCCCAGCTTCACCCAAAGGAAGTCGTCCTCCCGCAGCGCGAACGAAAGCCGCTCGGGAGTCATCTCCACCAGTTCGAGCAGTTGCTCGTACGGCAGCAGGTGCCAGTTCCGCCGGATGAGCGTGATGTAGCCGCGGTGGAGCATTTCGGGTGGAACGGCGGCGGCGGGAGGCAGGCCCATGGACCCGGCCATGTCGGTCACCTGCCGCGCCGTCGCGCCCAGGATCCGGGCGAGCTTTTCCGGCGGCACGGCGTTCCAGTTCCGCCAGACGAACTCATGCACCCGGTCCGGGAAGTGCGGGCTCACGAGGGCCCCGGGCGCCGCGCCATGGGGCAGCGCCGCCTCCTCGGCGGCAAGGACACCTGCCAGCAACACGCCAATGACGGCCAGCCCGCCCCGCAAGGCGAAGGAAAATCGCGGGGAACGGACACGGTGCGGCAGCGGCATGGTTCTTTCCAGTCTATCGTCCGGGCTGGCCGTCGGGCCTGGCAGCCAGTATGCTGAAGACGCTACTTATGAAACGCAGGGACTTTGTCGTCTGCGCGCCGGTACTGCTGTTCGCCGCGCGCCCGTCCGCGCGCTGGCTGGAAATCGCCCGGCGCTTCGCCGATACCCTGCTGGCGTGCGGCCTTGACCGGTTGGGAACGAAGGCGACGCCCGCCTGGGCCGGCGTCATCGACTCGCGTTCGTGGACCGTGCCGGTTGCCGATGTTCCGCCGCCCCCCGGCATCCGGCCGCACGATCGCGCGCTGGGCGGAGCCAACCTGTATCACGACGCGGTTACGCTCCGGGTGTTTCATGCCCTCTCGCGCCGGACGGGCGACCGGCGCTACCGGCGCGCCGCCGACGACTACATGCGCTGGTTTCTGGCGGCGTGTCCTCACCCGGCCACGGGCCTGCTGGCTTGGGGCGAGCACCTCTACTACGACTTCACGCGGGACGCCGCGGCGGCCGAGCGCAGGCACCACGAGTTCCTGGAATGGACGCCGCCCTGGGATCTGCTGTGGGCGCTGGACGCGCGGGCGGTAGCCGCCGCAATCGCGGGCCTGCGTTACCACCACTTCGAGGACCGGCCCGGGTCGCTCTACAACCGGCACGCCTGGTATGACCGCCCGGAGCATCAGCCCGCCACCGGCAGTCAGCCGTGGATTCGCCACGCCGGGCACTTTGCCCACGCGTTCGCGTTTCTCCATGCCAAGACCGGGGAGCCGCGTTGGCGGCAGTGGGCCCTCGGTGACGCGAGTATCTACTGGACCCGCCGCCATCCCCGCACCGGGCTCACCGAAAGCTGCATCGGCGACCCCAGGCCGAGCTCCCGGCTTGCTTCGGCGCAGATGGCGCTGCTGGCGTACTGGCTGCGCAAGGCGGGCGTGCTGCTCCCGGATCAGCCGCTGCTCGGCGAAAGCGCGCGGGCGTTGATCCGCGCCTGGGAGCAATACGGCTGGAACGCTCAGGCGGGCGGGTGGCGAAAGGCGGTCCATGTCGACGGCACGCCGGCCGGGGACGAACTCGATTCCCCGTGGGAATTCGCCTACGGCGGCGGCGCCCTGCTGCCGTACGGAAGGATGGCGGCCTGCTTCGCCGCCCTGGATGGCGACGGCGTCATGCTCGACGCCGCCCGGCGCGTGGCCTTGCTGGCGCGGCGAACGCCATTCCCGGAGGGGGCATCCCTGCAAGGACTCGGCATCGCGTTGAACCTGGCGCTGGATCTCCACGCGCTGGACGCCGGCGGCGCGTGGCTTCAGGACGCTGAACGTTACGCCCGGATGGCCGTCGAAATGTTCTGGCGTGAGGACCGCGCCCGCGGCTTGTTCGTCCGCGTGCCCGGCGATCCCTACTACGAGGCGAAAACGGGCGCCGGCGATGTGGCGGCCGGTCTCCTGCGCTTGGACGGCGAACTCGCCGGCCGGCGGCTATCCGGCGACTGGACCCTGTAGCGGCGCCCCCTGGGATTGCCAAGGTGTGAGTCCTACAATGTGGGCATGTTTTCGCGGATTTTGCTGCTCCTTCCCGCCCTGATGGCTCTGGCGTCGTGCGCCCGCCCGGGCGCTGGCGAGCGCCGCCTGGCGCTGGCCGACCTGCGCGACAAGATTGAGGGCGGCTGGGCCGGCCAGATGATCGGCGTCAGCTTTGGCGCCCCCACCGAGTTCCGGTATCGCGAGCAGATCATCGAGGGAGATCTGCCGCCCTGGACGCCGGATCGCGTGACGGAAGCGTTGAACCAGGACGATCTTTACGTCGACATGACGTTCGCGCAGGTCCTGGACGACAAGGGGCTGGACGCGACCACCGCGGACTTTGGCGAAATGTTCCGGGAGGCCAGGTATTCGCTGTGGCACGCCAACCTGGCGGCGCGTCGGGCCCTGCGGCGGGGCGTGCCCGCCGAACAGGCCGGCGCCCCGCGGTACAACGCCCACGCCAACGACATCGACTTTCAGATCGAATCCGACTTCATCGGGCTGATGTGCCCCGGCTTGCCGCGGGCGTCCAATGATTTGTGCTGGCGCGCCGGGCGCGTCATGAACTACGGCGATGGCATCTACGGCGGCATGTTTGTCTCCGGCATGTACGCCGCCGCGTTCTTCGAATCGGATCCGCGGAAGGTGGTGGAGGCCGGTCTGGCCTGCCTGCCGCCGCAAAGCCCCTACGGGCTGCTGATCGCGGATGTGCTCGCCTGGTCGCGGCAGCACCCCGACGATTGGAAGCAGGTGTGGCGGCTGATTGAAGAGAAGTGGAACCAGCGCGAGCCCTGCCCGGACGGAGCGCTGAAACCGTTCAACATCGACGCCAAGCTGAACGGAGCATACATCGCGCTGGGTCTGTGGTACGGCCAGGGAGACTTCGCCCGCACGCTGGACGTGTCGACGCGCGCCGGCCAGGACTCGGACTGCAACCCGTCGAACGCCGCCGGCATCCTGGGCGTGATGCTCGGCTACCGCCAGATTCCGGACATTTGGAAAAGCGGCATTCCCGCCATCGCGGACCACAAGTTCCGCTTCACCAACTTCTCCTTCCGCACCATCGTCGAGAGCACGGAAAAAAGGGCCATCGCGATGGTCCAGCGCCATGGCGGCCGGCTGGCCGGGGAAACGCTCGTCATCCCGCCGCAAGCGCCCGAGGCCGCCAGGCTGGAAATCTGGGACGATTACGGTTCCCCGGTGGAACGGATCGCCCACACGGACCCGCGCTGGAAGTGGACCGGCCCGTGGCAATTGCGCGAGGTATCTTCGGCGCCCGGCGCGGCGAACGTACGCGTGGCCGACAGCAAGGGCGCGGCCGCGGAGATTGCGTTCGAAGGCGTCGGCGCCATCCTTACCGGCCACTACCTGCCGGCGGGCGGAAAAGCCGACGTCTACTTGGATGGCAAGTTGCATCAGACGGTGGATGTGTATCCCGATGAAGGAGGCGTCAAGCGCGGCGAGTCGGTCTGGCACGCGTTTGGCCTGGCAAATGGAAAGCACACGCTCCGTCTGGTAGTGCGCGGCGAACCACACCCGGACTCCAAAGGCGCCGAGATTGTGCTCGACGACCTGGTCGTGTTCCGGTAGCCGCCCGTCCCGCCCTTCTTGTTCCAGCCGCGCGCCAAGCCCACCGGCGCTCCCTTTCGGGGCGCGACGCCGCATGTGGTCCCGCAAGCGAACGGAAGCCGAGCCATCCGGTTGCGCCACTCCCCGACCCGGCTGGCGGTCCAAGTCCACCACCTCTTCCGGCGTTGCGGGCAGGGCGGTGGCTGTCGACCCGCGGAACATCCGGTCGGCGCCTTCACGGCGGAATCCCATCCCGTCGGACCACTCCTCAAGGCAGCCTGGCTTCCTTGCGGACGTATCTGCCCACTTCTGCGAGCGTCCGGACATCCACCGGGCGCAGTTTGCCGGCGCGGGTGGGCGCGACGTTCAGCGAGAACAGGTTCCCGTGCGCTTCCGCCGCCAGGTAGTCGCGGTAGAGATCCGCCGCCGGCACGGCAACCTCGTTCCATTCCTCGCGCGTGAAGAACCAGCGCCCGAAGTACGGCGTGCCGCGGCGGTTCCCGCCCAGGATCGGGTAGGTGAACTCAGCGGCCACATAGCCGGTGTATCCCTTGGCGTGCCGCGCGTTGTAGCCGGAACCGGACACGTCGTCGAGGGAGGAACCGTGGCCCATTTCGCCCAGACGCAAGTCGCCGCTGGGTTCGCCGTGGTTGTAGCCTACCAGGCACGCGGGTTGCAAGCGCTTCACGAATTCCGTGGTGTCGTGATGCCGGAGACCGCCGTCGCCCACCGCATGATCGAACCAGAGGAACTCGATCGGACCGTAACCGGTCAGCAGTTCGCGCAACTGGGCTCGCTTCGCCTCGGGATTACGACCGCCCTTGCCGGATTTGCCGTCTTCGGCCTCCGGCCAAGTCCAGTCTCCCTCGGAGAAGTAGAAAGCCAATTTCAAGCCGCGCCTCCGGCACGCGTCGCGGACCGCGGCCACGACATCGCGCCCCAGCGGCGACCGGGTGACTTTCCGCTCGGTTGTCTTCGTATCCCACAGGCAGAAGCCGTCGTGGTGCTTGGTCAGCAGCAGAAGGTACTTCATCCCCGCGCCGCGGGCCGTGCGCGCCCATTCGTCGGGATCGAAACCGGTGGGCCGGAAATAACTGACGTCCGCGATGCCGGGCGTCCACTCCTTGTCGGAGAACGTGCTGAACGACCAGCAGACGAACATCCCGAAACGCAGGTTCTTGAATTCGGCGATGCGCTCGGGCGTCAGGGACGCCGGCGGCTGTGCGCCCAGCAGCACGGGCGCGAGGCAAATCAGCAGTCTTCCCAGCATCGTCAACGGCGCTCCCTTCGCCTACGCTTGAGCATGGCCCCGCGCCGCGCGGTTGGCAAGCGGGACGGCGGCCCGTTGAATCCCAGGCTGGCACGCGCCATGCTGAGCGCGTCCGCACGGGAGGCATGTTGGGCAGCGGGACCTCGGCGTGTGCGCGGAACACTTCGTCGCCCGCGCCACCACCCGGCGTCCTGCCGGTCCGGATCTCGCGGCAGGACGAAGCCCTACCGCCGCTGCACCGCGATCACGGCGTCGGCGGGTGAGGAGACACCCTCGATCTCGGCGACCACGGGATGGTCCCCGTTCGGCACGTCCGGAATCCGGATCGCTACCTGATACAAGGCCGTAAACCCGGGGGCCAGGGCCGTGGCGAAGTACTCCGCCTCCACGCCGCCCACCCGCACCCGGACCGGCGTACGGACGAGCGGAGCGCCCGTCACCACCTGGCCGGCAGGCACGGCGGGATCTGTCGGTCCAAAGCCTGTTCCCCAAAGAATGATCACCTCCCCGGGCGCGGCCGGAATCGTCGTCGCGCCTGGAAAGGTGCCATTCTTCACCCGCAATTCAAAGTTTTGCGACGTGGCCACCACCTGCTTGCCGGGCCAGAGGAAGAAGGCGGGAGAATATCGCGCAAGCTGGACCGTCGCCGGTTCGCTGGCCCGTCCGTTCACCGTGACAACGACCGGCACCGGTCCGGTGGCGTCGTCATCCGGCGACACCAGGTTCAACTGGCCGGGGCTGATGAAGAAGAAATAGGCCGGCTTGCCGTTGACCGTGACGGAGACGCCATCCATGCTGGTGGGCCGCCGGCCGTTGACGATTTCGTCCGCGCGGTTGACCCGTTCTGTGACGGCCAGGTTCGTGCCGGTGATGGTGATCCAACTGTTCGGCGCGATCGGCGGGGCGAAGCTTGCGCCGTTCTGTACCCCGCCCGACGAGATGGCAGGCCGTGGTCCGGAGGCGGCCGGGGTCAGCTCCGCGGTCGCCGTGTAGATGCGGTCCCCGGAGATGCTGCCATCGCCGTTGGCCGCGTTGGCCGCGACGAACAGGCGGACCGGACCGACGTCGGTTGCGGGAGGCGTCCACTCAAACTCGAAGGCAGCCGAGCCTGCCGTGCCCGAGCGGGTGCCCTGGCTGGTGTGCTCGATGTAGCGGAAGACGGTCGCGGCAGGACAGCCGGGAAGCTCCCGGAAGTTCTGGTCGCTGCAAATCTCTTGGGTGAAGCGGTCCGCGCCCGGGGTGAAGGAGCCTGCTTGCGTGCGGAAATCGCCGCCCGAGCGCGCCGTCAATTGAAAGCCCCAGCGGCGCTGATTCGGGTCGCTTACCGTTACCGTAATGCGCTGCCGCTGGCCGGGCGTGTAATCCGCGCTGGCCGTCGTGATCCGGACCGAACCCGGACCGCCATTCACGGCCGTGCCGGTATGACAGCCGGCGAGCGCACAAGTGCGTTCCCCGGGCGCGCCCGTGTGCCCCGGGTCCGGCCCAGAAGAAAAAGCCAGCAACAGCAATGGAACCGCAACGGTGATCGCCGCGATCCCGGCAGCCCCCCGCTTTCCCGGCAAGCTCGTCATCGCTTCACCTCCTCCAAATGGCCCTAGTATAACCGGGGCTCGGCAAAGGCGCGGGGATGGGCGGGAACGCCGCCACCCGGTTCCGGTCCGGCCGCCACGCCGCGCCGGAATTCGTTTACTTCCCCTCCGCCCGGCGCTATCGTGGATCTGGGGGTGGAACGTGCGGATCCTACGGTGGTTTTGCTGCTTGCTGGCCGCTGTGCCGGCGGCGGCCCAGCCCAGGGTGATCGCCGTCAATATTGACTCGACAATTCATCCCATCACCACCGAGATTGTCGGCCACGCCGTCGACCAGGCCCAACAGGAAGGAGCCGCGCTGGTGCTGCTGCGTCTGAATACGCCCGGCGGGCTCCTGGACGCCACGCAGCAGACCATCGAGAAGATAGTGGCCTCCCCGGTCCCGGTGGTGGCCTACGTGACCCCCAGCGGAGGCAGGGCTGCGTCGGCCGGATTCTTTCTGTTGCAGGCGGCCGATGTGGCGGCCATGGCGAACGGGACGCACACGGGCGCCGCCGCGCCGGTCCTGTTCGGGCAGCCCATTGAGCCGGTGATGCGCCAGAAGATCGAGAACGACGCCTCGGCGTCGCTGCGCAGCCTGGCCGAGCGCCGCGGCCGGAACGCCGCGCTAGCCGAAAAAGCCGTGCGCGAGTCCAAGTCCTTCACCGAGAAGGAGGCGCTCGACCAAAAGGTGATCGACCTGGTCGCGGCCACCGAAGCGGATCTGTTGCGGATGCTCGACGGGCGGGAGATCGCCCGGTTCGACGGACAAAGACAGAAACTGGCCACCACCGGCGCCACCGTGGCGGATTATCGTTTGACCACGAAGGAACGGCTGATTTCGGCGATCGCCGACCCCAACCTGGCGTTCCTGATGCTGATGCTGGGGGCGTTGGGGATTTACGCCGAGTTCGCCACGCCGGGCCTGATAGTCCCCGGCGTGGCCGGCGCGATCCTGGTGGTGCTCGGCATGATCGCGTTGTCCCTACTGCCCGTGAATTGGGCCGGCGCGGCGCTGGTGGCGCTGGCGCTGGCGCTGTTCATCCTGGAAGCCAAGGTCGCTTCGCACGGCATCCTCGGAATCGGAGGCGCAGTGAGTATGGTGTTGGGAGCCCTGATGCTGGTGGAAGGGCCGCCGGAGATGCGTATCCACCTGTCGACCGCGCTGGCGGTAAGCATTCCGTTCGCCCTGATCACGATTTTCCTGGTGTCGTTGATTCTTCGCGCCCGCGCGAATCCGGTGGTCACGGGTCAATCCGGTCTGCTGGCGGAAGTCGGCACCGCGCTGACGGACCTGAATCCCGCGGGCAAGGTGCAAGTGCACGGCGAGTATTGGGACGCTACCGCTTCGGCGCCAGTTGCGCGCGGGGCCCGCGTCCGGATCACCGCCGTGGACGGGCTGATGTTGAGAGTGGATCCGGTCGATTCCCGCCCGGAAAGGAGCTGACGATGATTCCTGTGCCGCCCGTTGTGGTGCTGATTCTGGTGCTCTACCTGTTGTCCTCGATCAAGATCCTGTCCGAGTACGAACGCGGCGTGATCTTTCGCCTCGGCCGCGTGCTGCCCGAACCAAAAGGTCCGGGCATCATTCTGGTGTTCCGGCCGATTGACCGGATGGAGCGCATTTCGCTCCGCCTGGAGACGCTGGAGGTGCCGCCGCAAGACGTCGTCACCCGGGACAACGTCACGGTAAAGGTGAACGCCGTGATCTTCTTCCGGGTGCTGGACCCCAAGCGCGCGGTGCTGGAAGTGGCCAATTACCTGTACACCACCTCCCAACTGGCCCAGACCACGCTGCGCAGCGTGCTGGGCGAGGTGGAGCTGGACGAACTGTTGAGCGAGCGCGAGAAGCTGAACCTGCGGTTGCAGGGCGTGCTCGACCGCGACACCGAACCTTGGGGCATCAAGGTGGCCAAGGTCGAGGTGAAAGCGGTGGACCTGCCGGACACCATGATCCGCGCCATCGCGCGCCAGGCGGAAGCCGAACGCGAACGCCGGGCGAAGATCATTCACGCTGAAGGCGAGTACCTGGCCGCGGAAAAGCTGGCCCTGGCGGCGGAGCGGATCCAGAAAGAGCCGGTCGCCATCCAGTTGCGCTATCTGCAAACACTGGTCGAGATTGGCGCGGAAAAGAATACGACGGTCGTCTTCCCGCTGCCTGTCGATATCCTCACCGCGGTGAAGGGGCTGCTCGAGCGGCAAGCTGAGGAGAAGCGGTCGTAGCGGATGCCTGCCGCGCCGGAAGCGTTGGTCACCGCCGTCCAGCGGGGCGACACGGCCGCCGTTTCGCTCTGGCTGGAGCGGAATCCGGCGCTCGCGGCCGCGCGCGCCGGGCAAGGATTCTCGCTGGTGATGCTGGCGCTGTATTACCAGCATCCCGAGGTCGCGCGCATCTTCATCGAACGGGGCGCGCCGCTGGATCTGCACGAGGCCGCCGCGGCCGGAGCGCTCGAACGGGTCCGCGAGCTGCTGGACGCCGAGCCGGGACAGGTCAACCAGCCGGCGGCCGACGGCTTCTCCGCTTTGGGGTTGGCCTGCTTCTTTGGTCATCGGGAGGTGGTGCGGCTGCTGATCGACCGCGGCGCCGATGTCGACCAGGCAGCCGCGAACGCCTTGCGCGTCGCCCCGGTGCACGCCGCCGCCGCCCGCCGGGACGCGGTCATCCTGGCCATGCTGCTGGCGGCGGGCGCAAATCCCAACGCCGTCCAACAAAAAGGATTCACGCCGTTGCACACGGCAGCGTCCGAGGGACAGCGCGCCATGGTGGAGCTGCTGCTGTCCCACGGCGCCGATCCCCGCATCCGCTGTGAGGACGGACGCCTCCCGGAGGACCTGGCCCGCGAGAAGAGACACGACGCCGTCGCCGACATCCTGGAAGAGGAACGGCTGCTGCGGCCGAATGAATGAATGATCGGCGCGCCGCGTCGCGAGGCCCGTCTCGCGGTCTCCGGCAAGCGTGAGAGCCCGCAGCTTACGCCCGTCGCCGCATGCGCAAGCCATACCCGGCCGCCAGCGCGATCAGCAGCAGCGAGATCCACTGCGCGTTGGTGAAGGGAAACAGCGAGGGCTGGTACTGCGTGCGGAAGAAATCCACCACGAAGCGCGTGAGGCCGTAAAGCGCCAGGTAATATGCCAGAATCACGCCCGGCGCGTGCGGGCGGCCGATCCGCCAGTAGAGAAAACCAAACAAGACCAGCTCGGCCAATGCCTCGTAAAGTTGCGACGGATGCAGCGGCACGTGGAGCGGCACCCCGACCAGGTTGTGCGCCTCGGGATCGGTGAAGGTCACCGCCCAGGGGCGGTCGCAGCGCGTGCCCCAGCAGCAACCGGCGGCGAAGCAACCCAGGCGTCCGATGGCATGTCCTAGCGCCAGTCCCGGCGCGAACAGGTCGGCGGTCGCCAGGGCGGGCAGTTGCTTCCGCCGCATGTACCAGAAGGCGAAAGCCAGCGCCAGCAGCAAGCCGCCATAGAAAACACCCGCCGCCTGCAAGGTGGCCAGGGAAAACAACTCGCCGGGGTTCTTCAGGTAGGCGTCCAGGTCGAACAGAATCATGTTCAGCTTGGCGCCCACGTAGCCCGCGATGGCGCAGTACATACCCAGATTGGTGATGGTTTCCGGGTCCGCGCCGCGGCGTTTCGCCAAACGGCCCGTGATCGCCAGGGCCAGCAGAAACCCCGCGGCGACCAGCACGCCATAGGTGGATTGGCGGTAACCGAAGACCTCGAACAGATAAGGGTGCATCAGGTTTGGGCCGGCTGCCGGCCCCAGAGCATGCCCAGCAACAGCAAGGCGCTGCCACAGACGATCGCGCTATCGGCCACGTTAAACGCGGGCCAGTGCGCCGAGCCTACGTAAAAGTCCAGGAAGTCGGTGACGGAGCCGAACGCCAGCCGGTCAAAAAGATTGCCCGCAGCGCCGCCGAGAATCAAAGCCAGCGCCCACGCGCCGCCGCGCTCCAGGTTGCTCGTGTTACGCAGCAGCAAAACCACTAGGACCAGCGCCGCGACCGACACGCCGATCAGCAGGGGATCGCGCCACCGCGCATCGCTCTGCGCCAGCATGCTGAACGCCGCGCCCTCATTGCGGGCGTGAATGATGTTGAACAAGCCAGGGATGACCTCGATCACTTCGTACTGGCCGACGCGGCTTTCGATGAGCCACTTGGTCAGGCGGTCCAGCAAGAGCACGGCGGCCGCCGCCAGGTACGCGGCCTTCGGCGTAGGGTTAGGGAGCAACCGTGATCTCCTCGAGCGCCCCCGCGCACGATGCGCAAACGGTGGGGAACCGCGCGTCGGCCCCGATATCCAGAGTGAATTTCCAGCAGCGCTCGCACTTGACGCCGGAGGCGCGCTCCACCCGGACCCGCACGCCCGCGCCCTCGCCCGGGGTCACCGCGACCTCCGACACGATGAACAGCGGCGCCAGCTCGCGCGCATACTCCGTCAGCAGGGGAAGCAAGTCCGCGCCGGCTTCGAGGATCACTTTCGCTTCCAGCGGCGCGCCAATGCGTTTTTCGTTGCGCGCCACTTCCAGGTGCTTCAAGACTTCGTCCCGGACCTCAATCAGGCGATCCCAATTCCGCAGCCGCTCCAACTGTTCCGGCCGGATGCCCGCGGTCAAGTCGCCCGGCTCGGGAAACGGCTGGGTGTGCACGCTTCCCTCCTGGCCGAAGTGCCGCCAGACCTCCTCGGTGGTGAACGCCAGCAAGGGCGCCAGCAGCCGCGCCAGCGCGTGCGTGATCCGGTACAGCGCGGTCTGGGCGCTGCGGCGGGCCTGGGCGCGGGGGGCGCACGTGTAGAGCCGGTCCTTGAGCACGTCGAAATACACGGCGCTCAAGTCGACCGTGCAGAACGCGTACACGGCCTGGTAGATCTTGTGGAACGCGTACTCCTGATACCAGGCCAGACACCGGGAGATCAACTGGCTGGTGCGCAGCAACGCCCACTGATCGATCTCGGCGAGCTCCGCCGCCGGGACCGCGCCGCCGGCCGGGTCGAACCCGTGCAGGTTCCCGAGCGCGAAGCGGAACGTGTTGCGCAGCTTGCGATAGGCTTCCGCCAGCCGCGTCAGGATCGTCTCCGACATGCGCACATCTTCGTTGAACTCGACGGAGGCAACCCACAGCCGCAACACATCGGCGCCGTATTGTTTGATGATCTTGTCGGGCTCCACCACGTTGCCGAGCGATTTCGACATGGCGCGGCCCTCCCCGTCGAGCGTCCAGCCGTTGGTGACACATTGCCGGAAGGGCGACTGCCCGCGGAGTCCCACGCCCACCAGCAGCGAACTGTGGAACCAGCCCCGGTACTGGTCGCCGCCTTCCAGATACACATCCGCCGGCCACGGCAGGCCAAACCGCTCATTGCAGACCGCCAGGTGGCTGGATCCGGAGTCGAACCACACGTCGAGGATGTCGCGCTCCTTGACGAATTCGCCGTGCCCGCAGCGCGCGCAGCGGATGCCCGGCGGCAGCAGTTCGGCCGCGCTCTTTTCATACCAGATATCGGCGCTGTGCTCGGCGAACAGCCTGACCACGCCATCGAGGGCGGCGCGGTCCATGATCACCTCGCGGCACCGCGCGCAGTAGAACACGATGAGGGGCACGCCCCAGATCCGCTGGCGCGAGATACACCAGTCCGGGCGGGTGGCGATCATGTTCGCAATGCGCTCCTCGCCCCAGGCGGGCATCCACCGGACGCGCTTGATGGCCTCGAGGGCTTGCTGCCGCAGAGCGTTGCGCTCCATGCCGATAAACCATTGCTCGGTGGCGCGGAAGATGGTGGGATGGTGGCAGCGCCAGCAGTATGGATAGCTGTGCTCGACCTGCTCGACCGCCAGCAGCGCGCCGCGCTCGCGGAGGATGTTGGTCACCAGCGGATTCGCCTCCCACACCGTCTTGCCGAGGATTGCCTCCGGCAGGCTGCCGGCAGCGCCGTCCGCCTGGTAGATGCGGCCGGCGTCGTCCACTGGGCAGTAGGTGGCGATCCCATACTGATTGGCGACCACATAATCCTCATGCCCGTGCCCTGGGGCCGTATGCACGGCGCCCGTGCCCTGTTCGAGAGTAACGTGATCGCCCAGAATGCCCAGCGAATCGCGCTCGACGAACGGGTGGCGGAACACCGCTCCTTCCAGCGCCGTGCCGGGGAACCGGGCGACTTCCGCGCAGGCGGTCCAGCCGCATTTGGCCGCCACCGCCGCCGCCAGTTCGGCCGCGACCACGTAAGTTTCGCCGTCCGCTTCCACCGCAGCGTACTCGAACTTGGGGTGGTAGCAGATGGCCATGTTGGCCGGGATGGTCCACGGCGTGGTGGTCCAGATCAACCCGTACACGCGCCGGCCCGCGAGCGCGGGGTGGATGGCGACCGGATCGGAGGTGAGCGGAAACCGGACCCAGATGGACGGGCTGGAGTGGTTCTCGTACTCGACCTCGGCTTCGGCCAGGGCCGTCCGGCAATGCAGGCACCAGTTGACCGGCTTGAGCCCCTTGTACACGTACCCGCGGGTGAGGAACTCCACGAACGCGCCCGCAATCACCGACTGGTAGTGCGGGCTCATCGTCAGGTACGGGCGTTCCCAGTCGCCGAAAACCCCGAGCCGCTCGAAGTCCCTCTTTTGCAGTTCGACATACTTGGCGGCATACTTCCGGCAGGCCGCGCGAATGGCGTTCGGCGTCAGTTGGGATTTCTTGGCGCCCAGTTCGGAATCCACCTTGATCTCGATCGGGAGTCCGTGGCAGTCCCAGCCCGGCACATAGGGCGAATCGAACCCCGCCATCGTCTTCGACTTCACGATGAAGTCCTTCAGCAGCTTGTTGAAAGCGTGCCCCAGGTGAATGTTGCCGTTGGCGTAAGGCGGGCCGTCGTGCAGGACGAACTGGGGCCGCCCCGCCCGCGCCTCGCGAATCTGCCGGTAAATGTGCTGGCGCTGCCACTCTTCGAGCATCTTGGGCTCGGTCTGCGGCAGGTTCGCTTTCATCGGGAAATCCGTTTTCGGCAGGTTAACGGTCCTCTTCAGATCCAGGGTGGTGGACTCCATGATGTTGATTGATCGCCCGCGGGATCGCAGTTCTCATTATACGGAGAGCAGGCCTGTCGCCGCGCCGGTGAAACGTGATCAAGGCGACGGGCACGGGCCAGGCCGAGACTTGCCCCTCAGGCATCCGGATTCTCCCCGCGCCTGACGCCGTGGCGCGCGCTTAGAATCAACCGGCGCGTTGTGGACACACGGCAAGTCGGCCCCCCGTTCTGCCGGATCAGACGTGGCGGTTCGCTGCCAACCGTGGCGCGATTTGCGACAATGAAAGGCCTTCATCCTTGATGTCTTTGCACGCCACGCCGCCCGAACGCGAGACCCCATCTCCCGACGAGTCCCTGGCGGCCTCTTTTTCGCTGCTGCTGTTTTCCACCGATCCGGCGCGGGTCCGGGAGGCGGTGGCGGCGGGCCTCGACGCCATCCTGGTGGATTGGGAAAACCGCGGCAAGCAGCAGCGTCAGGCGGACGCGGACACCGAGATCAACCACGACACGCTGGACGATCTCCGGCGGGTGCGCGCCGCCACGGACGCGCGGGTGATCTGCCGGATCAACGGCTACGATCCGGACGTCACCCCCAGCGAAGTGGCGGCCGCGATCGAGGCTGGCGCGGACGAGCTGCTGCTGCCGATGGCGCGCATGCCGGATGAAGTCCAGCGCACGCTGGACCTGGCGGGCGGGCGCGCCGGCGTGGGCATGCTGATCGAGACCACCGATGCGGTTCGCCGCGTGGAGCAGTTCGCCGCGCTGCCGCTGGCGCGCGTCTACGTGGGGCTGAACGACCTCGCCATCGAGCGCCGGACGCCGAATCTGTTCACCGCGGTGACCGACGGCACGCTGGAAGCCGTGCGCCGCGCCTTTCGGGCGCCTTTCGGGTTTGGCGGTCTGACGCTGCCCGAGCGGGGCTCGCCGATTCCGTGCCGCCTGCTGATCGGCGAGATGGCGCGGTTGCGCTGTTCGTTCAGCTTCTTGCGGCGTTCGTTCCGGGCGGATACCGAAGGGCGCGATCTGCGCGTCGAGGTGCCGCGGATCCGGCAGGCGCTGTCGGAAGCCGCGGCGCGGCCTGCTCCCGCCGTCGCGGCCGACCGGCGCCGGCTGATGGAAGCCATCGAGGCATGGCGTCCCGAGGCGGAGCGCGGGCGATGAAGATCCTCTTGATGTATCCGCCTTCCCCCGAACACGAAGCCGCCTTGCGCGCCGCCGCGCCGGGAGCCGCCTTCGCCGTCGCCCGCAACGAAGCCGAAGCCGCGCGCGAAATCGCCGACGCCGACGCCGTGCTGGGGAACCGCTATTTTCTCCAATCGCTGCCGCACGCCCGCCGCCTGCGGTGGATGCAATCCAATTCGATGGGCGTCGACCGCATCCTAGGCGCTGGCGCCGGCCTCAGCCAGGTGACGCTCACCTGCGCCCGCGGCGTTTACGATGAGGAGATGGCCGATCATGCCCTGGCGCTCGTGCTGGCGTTGCTGCGGCGGCTGCCTCGCTTTTTCGCCCAGCAGCAACAGGCGGTTTGGGAGCGGGCGGCGCTGCCCGCGCTGGGCGGATTGCGCGCGCTGCTCTTAGGCTGGGGCGGGGTGGCGCAAGCCGCCGCGCGCCGGTTGCGGGCCTTCGGCATCGCCGTGGAAGGAGTTCGCCGGCGCGCGCCGGAAAGCGGGGAGACAACTCCGGAGGGATTTCGCGTGTGGGGTCCGGCAAGCTGGCGCGCCGCCCTCCCCCGCGCCGATTTGCTGCTCCTCGCGTTGCCGCTCACGCGCGAGACCCGCCACCTGGCCGGCGAGGCCGAGTTGCGGGCGCTCCCCCGCGGAGCGTACGTCGTCAACGTGGGCCGCGGCGGCACGCTGGAGGAAGCCGCGCTGTTCGACCTGCTTCGCCGCCATCACCTGGCCGGCGCGGCGCTGGACGTGTTCGAAGAAGAGCCGCTGCCTGCTTCCCATCCCGCCTGGCGGGTCCCGAATCTCCTGATCACGCCGCACGTGGCCCGCAGCGCGGAGAACGCTTCATTCCGCTGGGAGCCGCTCTTCATCGAGAACCTGCGTCGCTTCGCCTCCGGCGAGCCGCTGCTGAATGTCGTCGACCGGGAGGCCGGGTATTGATGGCGCCACCCGAAGTCTCGATCGTCGTGCCCGTTTACCGCAACGCCGGGACGCTTCGCGAACTGCACCAGCGCCTCGAGCGCGCGCTGGCCCGCTGGCGCTGGGAACTGCTGTTCGTGGACGACGGCTGTCCGGAGAATTCACTGGCGGTGCTGGCGTCCCTGGCGGAGGAGGATCCGCGCGTCGCCGTGTTGGCGCACGCACGCAACGCCGGCCAGAACGCCGCGGTGCTCACCGGTCTGGCGTACACGCGCGCCCCCCGGGTGGCGGTGCTCGACGCGGACCTGCAGGACCCGCCGGAGGCGATTCCCCTGCTGCTCGAGGCGCTCCAGCCGGGAGTAGCCGCGGTTTTCGCCGGACGGCGCGGGCGGTACGAATCCGCCTCGCGGCTGCTTACCTCCTACGTGTTCAAACGGCTGCTCCACTGGCGCTCTGGGGGCTTGCTGCCCCCGGACGCCGGGCTGTGCGTGGCCATGAGCCAGGAAATGGTGCTGCGGGTGCTGGCGCAAGGCGGGGCGCCGCTGTATGTCTTGCGGCGCATGGCCGATAGCGGACTGCCCATGCGCTCGATTCCCGTGCGGCGCCAAACCAACCCCGAGGGGCGTTCCTCGTACACCTTGGCCAAACGGCTGCGGCTGGCCTGGCGGGCTTTGCAACCCCGCCGCCCGGACGCGGAGGCCGCTGCGCCCCCCGCCCTTCGCACCAAACTCGGCGCCCGTTTTCGAAATGCCGCCGCCCTGGAGTCCCGCTTATGACGCCCGAAGCCCTGGCACAACACAACGAGCGACAGCGCCGCTACTTTTCCCGCGGCATCAAACCCCGCATGGTGCCGCGCGGCGCCCCGCACGTGCAGCGGCAGGTGGAGGAATTGATCCGTTTCGCAGGCATCCAGCCGCACCATCTGATCCTCGATGCCGGCTGCGGCATGGGGCGCTATACGCTTCCCCTGGCCGAACGGGGTCTGCGCGTCGAGGGCCTGGACCTGACGCCCTTCCTGCTGGATCAGCTCCGCCAGGCCGACGGCGGGCGCTTCCGGATTCCCCTCTACTGCGCCGATTTGATCGACCATCCGCCCGAGCTCACGGGCCGCTACGATTTCATCGTCGGCTTCTTCACCTTGCACCATCTGCATGACTTCACCGCCTGCTACCGGGGGATGTGGCGCATGCTCAAACCGGGCGGACAGGTGGTGTTTCTGGAACCGAATGCGTACAACCCGCTTTTCTACCTGCAAATCCTCATCACGCCAGGCATGACCTGGGAGGGCGATAAGGGCATGGGCCTGATGCGTCGCTCGATTCTCTTCCCGGCGATGCGGGAGGCCGGTTTCACGAACCTGCGCCTGGAGCGCTTCGGGTTTCTGCCACCCGTGCTGTACAACCGCGGGTGGGGTCCCCGGGTCGACGCGGTCCTGGGAAGAGCGCCTTTGTGGAAGAGCTTCCGTCCCTATCAATTGATCGCGGGCGTCAAACCAGGTCTGCCGGCGTGAGGGACCGGTGGTGGCCGACGGCGCTCGCCGCTTTAGTCCTGTACCGCTGCCTGCTGGGACCGCCCATCCTGACGGACGAGAGTTGGTTCCTGCAAGTTGTCACGCGGGTAGCGGCTGGAGAAACCCTCTACCGGGACGTCTTCTTTGGGTCCACGCCGCTGGCGGTTTGGCTGGCGGAGCCCTTGGCGCGGGCCGGCGGCGGAAGACTGCTCGCGCTGCGCCTGCTGTTTGCAGTGATCCAACTGGCGACGCTGGCGCTGGCCGCGCGCATCGCCGGGCAATTGCGGCTGCCCGGCCGCGGCCGGTTGCTGGTGGCGACGCTCCTGTTTACCCTCCAGCACTTCAGCTATTACAGCCCGCTGGCGATGGTGTTTCTGCTGGCCTGCTACCGTGCGGCGTTGTCGTGGCGGGAGACCAAGACGCCGCGCTGGCTGGTGCTGGCCGCGGCGGCGGCGGCCTTGAGCACCGCCGCCAAGTACCACGTTGGCTTGGCGGCGTGCGGAGCGCTGCTGCTGGTCATCCTGGGGGACTCGTCCCTTCCCGCCAGGTTGCGGTTGGGCCGCGCCGCGCTCGCGGGTGGGCTGTACGCCGCGCTCACCTTGCTGCTGCTGGCGCCGGTGCTGTTCTCCGATGCCGCGCCCGCCTTCGCCGACTACGTCCTGCTGAACAAAACCCGCTACGTCCAGTTGGCCCTCGACCGGTTTGCGCCCGCCGTGGAATTGCGCAAGCAGTTGGCTGCCGCCGGCAACTTCCGAGGCCTGCTCGACCTGCTGTTTTCGTCGTATCTGCTTTTGCTGCTGACGCCGCTGAGTCTCGGACTCCTGGCCGCCGCCTTCGGCCGCGCGGCAGCTCGTGAACCGGACCGGGCCTGGCCCGCGCTCTTTTTCTCCGCCGCCGGGCTTTCCCTACTGGTTCCGCACGCGCTGTGGTCCCACTTCCTCAACGCGGCGCCCATTCTCCTGCTGGCTTTGGTCTACGCGTGGCGTCATTTGGAACGGGCGCCGGCCTGGCTGTCGCGCGCCGCGGTGGCATGGGTCGTCTGCGGGTGGCTGTGGGTCGGCGCGCGGCCCCTCGCCCACATTTTATTTACGGGCAAGTGGGCGCCCGCCGCCATCCACCCCTATCGCGGCATGTGGATGAATCGCGAACAAGCGGAGACATTTCAAGCCACCGTGGCGCGCCTCGAAGACACCATGCGGGCCGGCAAACGGCCTCTGCTGATCACCAACGACGCCGGGGGGCTTTATCTGGCTGCGGGTCTGCGCAATCCGACGCCGTTCGACCTGCCGGCAAGCACCGCCCTCGGCCGCCACGGGGAAGACCAGTTGATCGCCGCCCTCGCGGCGGGCCGGTTTCCCGTCGTTTGCGTCAATGAAGACTGGCCCGGCGGCGCCGCGCCCCGGCGGCTCATCGCGTTCGTTCGCCGCCACCGCCAACCGGGAGCGGACCTGGGTTCGTGCGTTCTCTACGAAGCCCCGCCCTAACTAACCGCCCGCGTCGACAATCATCGTCCCGTTCGTGGCTCGGAACCTTCGCAACTCCACACCGTGCCCGGACCGAGGAGCCGGGACCGGCAGGGACCAGGCCTGCCGCCGTCCCATTCCCCACGCCCGGCCCGCTACAGCACCTGCTCCAGGATGGCGAAGTCGCCCGGATTCCAGGCCTGCGCCAGGATATAGATCTTGCCGCCCACGATCCGCATGGCGGCGTTGTGGATGTGCTGGAAGTTGGCCAACCCCAGGTCTTCTTTCGGCATGATAGTCGAGACGAGCTGGTCGTTCTCGAGGAGATAGATCGGCGCCCCCTTGCTCCGATCGGGACCGTGCAGCGAGCCGACCACGGCGTAGTTGCCTTCATAGAAGATGTCGCAGGGAAACGATCCGAGCGGCATGCGCAACGTCGACAGGTATTGGCCATGCCGGGTGAAGCGGTCAATCTCGGAGTTGGGGCGGTCAGCGACGTCGATACGCGTGGTTCCCGGAGGGACAGTAATGCCGTGCCCGGTGCCGAACTGGCCGGGGCCGGAGCCCTTGCCGCCGAACGCGAGATCGTACCATTCGGCGCGGAAGGGACGAAAGCTCAGGATCTTCGCCGTCAGCACGAAATCGAGATTGGAATAGCCGGTGGCGACGTAGAGCAGACCGTCCACCTGCTCGACATCGGTCGGCACCAGGTTGCCGCGGCCGGCGAAATAATCCGTCGCGATCGGGTGCCCCAGATCCTTGCTGCCGTCCGGCGCGGACAAGGTGTGCACCAGTTCGCCATCCAGCGACGTCGTGAAGACGCGCCCCACCGCGTTGCCCGGGAACGTCAGATACGGCGTGCCATCCGGGGCGTACCAAAGCGTGGTGTTGTGCATGTTGGTGTCCCGGACTTCGGGGGCGGTCTCCACCATGCGGGTGGATCGGAAGTCGGAACTGATCTGAATGATGCCGGCGCCGGGCAAGGCGAAATACGCCTCGCCGCGTCCCGGACGCCGGTCGACGGCAAAGCCGCCGTGGGCCGCTTTGAGCACGCGTTGCGCTTCCGGCGGCAGGTGGCTGGACGTGTAGAGGACGCGGAACCGGTACTTGCCCTGCCCACTCACTCCGGACGCTCCCGCCTGGGCCGCGCCGCGTCGCGCGCCGGGGCCGAAAGCCGCTCCCCCAACGAGCAGGGAAACAAAGATCGCGCTAATGGTAAACCGCTTCATGTCAGGTGCTGCCTCCGCTGCAAAAGGCATTACACCACAACCGCCGGGCTTGTCCCAAGCAATTATCTACCGGGGATTTTTTCCCTTGATCCTGGTCTTCAGCACCACGGGGGTGCCCGCGAAGCCGAACCGTTTACGCAACTGGTTGATCAGGTACCGCTCGTGGGAAAAGTGCAGCGGTCCGCCGCGGTCCACGAACGCCACGAAGGTCGGCGGGCGCACCGCGGCCTGGGTCAGGTAGTAAATCTTCCGATCTTCGAATCGCAGCGCCTCGACGAAGCGGTTCAATTCGCCGGTGGGGACTCGGAAGGAAGCGGATTCGTAGGCTTCGCGGATGGTGCGAAACAGGCCGCGAATGCCCTCGCCTTGCAGCGCGGACAGGAAACGCACGGGGGCGTAATCGAGGAACTTCATTTCGTCGCGGAGGTCGCGCTCGAAGCGGCGCTTGCCGGTTTCCTCGATCAGGTCCCATTTGTTCACGGCCAGGATCAGGGCCCGTCCGCCTTCGTGGGCATAGCCGGCGATGGTGGCGTCCAGACCCAGGACGCCTTCGCTGGCGTCCATCACCATGAGCACGACATCGGCCAGGCGGATGTGGCGGCGGGCCATCACCACGCTCAGCTTTTCCGCCATCAGCCGCGTCTTGCCCTTCCGGCGAATGCCCGCCGTGTCGATGAAGACGTACTCGGTGCCCTGGTGCCGCACGCTTTCATCGACCGCGTCGCGCGTGGTGCCGGCCACCGGAGACACAATCGCCCTTTCCTGGCCGGTGAGGGCGTTCAGCAGGGTGGACTTGCCCACGTTCGGCCGTCCGATGATCGCGACTTTGATCCGGCGGGGCGGGCCGGACTCTGCTTCGCGGGCTGGCTCCGGCAGCGGCGCGGCAATGTGGTCCAGCAGTTCGTCCACGCCCAGCCCATGCTCGGCGGAAACGGCAAACACCTCGCCCAGAGCCAGTTCGTGGAACTCGTGGGCCAGGATCTCCCGCTTCTCGACGTCGATCTTGTTGACCGCCACCGTCACCGGTTTCCCCAGGCGACGGAGCAAGCGGGCGAGTTCGCGGTCCGCGCCGGTGATCTCCGCCCGGCCATCGATCAGAAAGATGATATGCGCGGCCTGCTCCAGCGCTACGCGGGCCTGGCGGAGCACCTGGCTGGGGATATAATCGGCGTCATTGACGACGATACCTCCCGTATCGACCACCTCGAAGCGCTTGCCGCGGTGTTCCGCTTCGCCGTGAATACGGTCGCGGGTGATGCCCGGCTCGTCGCCGACGATGGAGCGCCGCTGCCCGGTGATGCGGTTAAAAAGCGTGGATTTCCCGACGTTCGGCCGTCCGACGATGACCACGGACGGCAGCCTTTCGGTGGTGGCCATCTGCGGCTCATCGTAGCATCGAGAGGCCCCGGCGGCCGAAGATTCGGGCGGCCTCCTCCCGTTCATTGACGGAGAGTCGCCCGCTGGAGTCAGATAAAGAATTCATGCAACTCCGCGCGCTGGTCACGGTGGCGGCATGCCTGGCAGGAGCGGTCGCCCGCCCGGTCTTCGGGCAGGTGATGGAAGCCGAACTCCGCCTGACGGTGCGGGATCCGGCCGGGCGGCCGGTCGCCGCCCGGATCCAGCTTGACGGGAATCAACCGGATTTTCACGCGGCGGCCGACGCGGACGGAAACGGCGCCGGACGGCTGACCCGCCTTCCTCCCGGCCGGTATCGCCTGCGGGTGACCCATTCCGGCTTCGAGGACTTCAGCGAGCAGGTGGAGGTGCGCTCGGCCGTGCCGCAGGAGCGGCGCGTCACGCTGCAAATTTCGGCGGTCTCCACCGAGATCGTCGTCCGCACCGACGCTCCGCTGCTGGACCCGTCGCAGCCCGGCCTGGTCACCCACGCCGGACGCCGCCAGCTTGAGGAAACGCTCGGAACCACTCTGGGACGCAGCACCATTGACGTGGTGACCACGATGCCGGGCTGGCTGCTGGAGGCGAACGCGGTGCTGCATCCGCGCGGCAGCGAGTACGACACCCAGTACGTGATCGACGGCATGCCGCTCTACGATAACCGGTCCCTGGCGTTTGCGCCCGCTTTTGAGAACAGCGAATTCGAAGCGGTGAGCGTGCTGACCGCGGGCATTCCGGCCGAATATGGACGGCGGCTCGGCGGCGTGATCGCCCTCGACACCCGGCGGGCCGGCCAGGACGGGCATCGCACCGAGGCGGCCTGGCAGGCCGGCAGCTATGCCTCCTACTTCGCCTCCTTGGCCCATCTGTACCGCGCCGAGACGCATGCTTTTTCCCTGGGGGCCTATGGCGGCGGAACGGACCGGCACCTGGACCCGCCCGCGCTCGAAAACTTTTCGAACCACGGCGCAGCTTCCGGCGTGCATGGCCGGTGGGAACAAAACCTGGGGCTGGGCGACCGCCTGACGTTCTACTTCCGATCGAACCGCACGGGATTCCTGGTTCCGAACGACCCGCTTCAGCAGGCCGCCGGACAGCGTCAGGACCGCCGGAACGGCGAATCGGCCGGCCAGGTTCACTACCAGCACATGTTCTCCAGCCGCGTTCTCGGCTCCGCGCGCGGCATGGTCCGCGACCTCTCGTCCAGGTTGTGGAGCAATCCGCTGGCGACGCCCCTGTTCGCCGAGCAGAACCGCGGGTTGCGCGAAGGCGCCCTGGTGGGAACCGTCACCAGGGAAGGCGAGCGGCATACCTGGAAGTTCGGCGGCGACTTCCGCTCCAGCCGCCTCCGTGAGCAGTTCCGCGCGGCCAAGCCGGACGATGTACCGGACTTCGCCGTGGATTTTCGCGACCGGCGGCGCGGCGTGGATGCCTCCGCCTTTGTTCAGGACCACGTGCGGCTGGGCAACTTTTCCGCCATGGCGGGCTTGCGCCTCGATCACCACCGGTTGTTGGTCCGCGACACGGCCTGGAGTCCCCGCCTGGCGATCAGCTATTACATCCCCGCCGCCGATCTGCTGCTCCGCGCGGCATACGACCGTGTGTTCCAGCCCCCGCCGCAGGAGAATCTGCTGCTGAGTTCCGGCGCGGGCCGGTTGGACCTGCCACAGTTCCGGGGCCTGCTTGACGTGCCCGCCAGCCGCGCGAACTTCTTCGAAGCGGGCATCCGCAAACCGCTCGGCCACCGCCTGCGCCTGGACGCGACTCACTACTGGCGGACCTTCCGCCACTACTTCGACGACGACGTATTCCTGAATACGGGCGTTTCGTTCCCGATCAGCTTTGATACGGCCCGGATTCAGGGTACGGAGTTGCGCCTGGAGATGCCCCGGTGGCGCGGGCTCTCGTCCCTCGCCAGCTACTCGAACATGAAGGGAGTCGCCTCCTCGCCGGTTACCGGCGGCCTGTTTCTGCGCGGCGGCGCGGCGGAGGAACTGCGCAACGTGGTCGAGCGATTCCCCATCTCCCAGGACCAGCGCAACACCGTCGCGGCGCAGGTCCGCATCGAGCCACACCGGCGGTTCTGGCTGATCTCGGGCGTCCGCTATGGCAGCGGCTTGCCGGTCGAGTTGGCTGATGACGATGACGATGATGATGATGGCGACGACGACGATGATAACCATCCCCCCGGCCCAGGAATCTCGCCAGCCATTCTCGACCGCGTGAACGAAAGCCGCGGGCGTCTCGGCCCCAATTTCAGTCTGGACTTCGGCGCCGGGATTCGCCTGTGGGAGCGCGCATCGCGCTCCGTCACCCTCCAGTGCGACGTGCGGAACGCCGCCAACCGCCTGAACGTGATCAACTTCAGCGGCCTGTTTTCCGGCACGGCGATCGCGCCGGGACGCCAAGTGACCGTGCAGGTGCGCTTTCGCCTGTAGCGGGAAACCGCCGGCGGACTCAGGGCGCCGGGAGCACGCCGGGGACTCCTGCCTCGCGCAGCATGAGCCGGATCTCTTCCCTCAGTTGGGCGGTCAGCGGCCGGGCCGGAGGCCGTGCGGGACCGCACGGCAGGCCAATCATCTCCAGAATCGCCTTGTCGAACAGCGCCTCGCTGCCGCTGTAGGCGAAAGTCTTCCAGGACAGCCGGTAGTACGGCATGCGGAATCCGCGCAGCATCACCAGCGCGGCGTCGTAATCGCGCCGTTGAAGAGCTCCCCACAGCCGTAAGCCCCATTCCGGCCAAGCCAGCGGCAAATGGCTGACGAATCCGGCGGCCCCCATCATGTGGGAGTACACTTCGTTCACCAGGTTGTCGATGATGGCCACCCGGCCCGCGAGTTCCCGGAGAACCCACTCATATTGAAAGTAGTTGGGCGCGCTCCATTTAAGGGCGCCGACATTGGCGATGTCCACCAGGCGGGCGGCGAGATCGACGCCCAGGTCGGCCTGCGTCCCCGTCCACCAGGTGTTGTACGCCATCAACGGAATCGCCGCACGGTCCGACACTGTCTGGAACAGGGTGAAGACATCGTCCGGCGTTGCCGGCTCATAGTAGGTGGGGCCCACCTGTACGCCTGCGGCGCCCGCCTGCTCGGCGAAACGCGCCAGCTCCACAATGCGAAAGGTGCTGGTGTCCTGCGCGCCGAAGACCACCGCCATGGCGCCCGCGGCTTCTTCCAGCACCGTGTCCAGCACCGCCTTGCGTTCGTCCATTTCGAGAGTAGAGAACTCCCCGGCCGCGCCCCCTGCCAGCAGCGCGCCGTTGCCCCGGCGGAAACCGGCGTCCAACAGGCGCCGGACCAGCCGGCGAAGCGCCGTCAGGTCGAGGCGGTAGTCCTGGTCGAGCGGCGTCGGCAACGGAATCAGGTTGCCCGCGATCTCCTGCCGGAACGTTTCGCGGTCCATACACGAATCAGCCTAACCGAATCCGGCAGGTCGCCGCCAGACGGACGTCCTTATCCGTGGACGCGCCGTTCACGCCCTTCCCAGAAGGGCTCCCGCAGGACGCGCTTGACGATCTTTCCGGTGCCCGTTTTCGGGAGAGGCTGGTCGGTGAATTCAATGACGCGCGGCATCTTGAAGCGGGCGATCCGGCCTTCCAGATACGCCAACAACTCCGCGGCGGTCAAGGCGTGCCCCTCCTTGAGCACGACGATGGCCACCGGGATTTCTCCCCACTTCTCGTCGGGCGCGCCAATCACGGCACACTCAAAGACCGCCGCATGCGAGTAGATCGCTTTTTCGACCTCGATGGAGGAGATGTTCTCTCCGCCGCTGATGATGATGTCCTTCTTGCGGTCGACGATCTGCACGTAGCCTTCCTCGTCCCAAACCGCCATGTCGCCGGTGTGGAACCAGGCGCCACTCATCACCGCGCGGGTGGCTTCCGGCTCTTTGTAATAACCCGTCATGACGTTGTCGCCGCGAATCACCACCTCGCCGATGGTGCTGCTGTCGCGCGGCACATCCCGCAGGTCCGCATCGACCACGCGGACTTCGCAGCCCGGAACCGGCCAGCCAGCCATCGCCTGGCGGGCGCAGCGGTCCGCCTCGTCGCGGTAGACGACGGTGGATTTCTGGCGGGAACTGGTGGCCACCGGCGCGGTTTCGGTCAAGCCGTAGCCGGCATAACAAGGGCAGCCGAGCGCGGCTTCCACCCGCGCGACCAGCTCCGGGGAGGAAGCGGCGCCGCCCGTATAGACCACGCGCAGGCTGGACAGGTCGTACTGTGCGCGCTCGGGCGCATTCAGCAGCGCGTTGGCCATCGTCGGCACCAGCGCCATGGTGGTGACCCGCTCCCGTTCGATGAGCTGGAACACCCGCGCCGGCTCGAAACGGCGGATCATGACGTGCGTGGCGCCCATCATGGTCGACGCCTGCGGACGCCCCCAGCCGTTGGCGTGAAACAGCGGGATGGTGTGCAGGTCGACCACCGTGTCGTCGAGAAAGAACGTGGCCGCCACGGGGAACGCATGCAGATACAGCGTGCGGTGCGACAGCGTCACGCCCTTCGGCGCGCCGGTGCTGCCGCTGGTGTAGAACAGCTCGGCGATCGACGCCTCCTCGAAGCTCATCACGTCGGCGCGGCCGGGCTCGCCCGTGGCCAGTAGATCCTCATAGGCGCCGTCGGCGACGGCGGGGCCGCCGTCCAGACAGAGAAACCGCTCTAGGGAAGGGCAGGCGGGGCGCAGGCGCGCCACTAGGTCCGCGAAGTCGTTTTCAAAGAACAGCACGCGGGCTTCGGCGTGATTCAGGATCGCCGTGAGCTCCGCCGCGGTCAGGCGCACGTTCAGGGGCATCACGATCGCTTTGGCGTGGATCACGCCAAAATAGCCCTCCAGCAGGCGGTGCGTATTGAAGCTGAGAAACGCCACGCGGTCGCCGGGGCGAATGCCGGAGCGCTCGAGCGCCGAGCCCAGCCGCTCGCAACGCTCGCCGAAGGCGCGGTAGGTCAGGCGCCGTTCGCCGCACACCACGCCCGTTTTGTTCGGATACAGATCCATCGCGCGATGGAGAAACCGGAGGGGAGTCAGCGGGACGAACATAAGCCTCCTTCCAGAATCCCCGAATTGTATCGCAACGTGCGTGCTTCGCTTTGTCGAGCCGCGCGGCGGCCCGGACGCACGGAGTGAAAGCCCGTGGAGCCGTCTGGCGCTGGCGGCTCCACGGCCCCCCGTGGCGCAATGGTGGCTGGCCCCCGGGGCGCCTTGCCCGTTGGTCATCGCCACGCCCTTGATGAGAACTCGTCCAGCTGCGCGGAGGCGCCGAGAACAGCGAAGCGGACGGCGAGTGCACAGCACGCGGCTTCACGCTCCCTTCGCCGATGCGCCGCTCAAAACGCGAGGCGCAGCAGAAACTGCAACTGGCGCGCGTCGGCCGCGGTGAGAATCCTGCCGAAAGCCGGATTGGCGATGTTGTTAATCGGGGCGTCGTAATTCGCGCGGTTGACCAGATTAAACACTTCCGTGCGAAAGTGCAGACGGACGTTCTCGGTGACACGGAAGTCTTTGTGCAGCGCCATGTTGAGATCGGCGAAATTGGGCGCGATCTCCGTGTTCCGGCCCAGGGTGCCGATCTGGTTAGGGGCGGGCTGCAGCTGCGCCGGCGTGAATCCGGGCGCCAGACGCAACCAACTGGAGCCCTGCGGCTCCCGCACAAGGCTGCCGGCAAGATCGAGGATGCGGTTATGCAGCGTGCCGTTGGGGGTATTGGTATTCGCCAGCAAGGAGAATGGGGTGCCGCTGCGCGAAAACAGCAGTCCCACCAGTTGCCACCCACCGAGCAAGCGGTTCCGCGAGGCAAAGGGCAACTCGTAGACCCCGTAGAAGGTGAGCAACTGGCGCTGGTCGAAGTCCGACAGGCCACGATCGAGCCGCCAGTTGCGCTCGTCGATCGGATTGAAGGCGGATTCCGACGCGTTGTCGATGGAGCGCGAGTAGGCGTAGGCCGCACGCAGGTTGAGCCGCTTGCGCACCACGGTACGGAGAGACAACTGAAGGCTGTGGTAGGTGGAAGCCGAACCATCAGTAAGATAGCTGATCACGCCCCGGGAGGGATCGGGCCGTTGCGGCAGCGGCAGGTTCTCGCCCCCGTTGGGCCGGGTGGTGAAAGGAAGCCGTAGTCCGCGATTCCCGACATAGGCTGCGCTCAATACGGCGCCAGGATTCCACAGTTGGTGGTCGACCGTAAGGTTCCAGTTCTGCACGTAGGGATTCCGGATGGCGCGGGCGACCATAAAAGCGTCCGAACCGATGGCCGCTCCCGCGAGCAAATCGGGCAAGGTGGGCCGGAAGCGGGAGAACGTGGTTACCAGCGGGGGCGCGAAACGCGCCTGTCCGACAAAGTCCATTTGCAGGGGCGAGTAAAAGAAACCGTATCCTCCGCGGACCACTTGTGCGCCCCGGCGCATAGGGTCCCAAGCGAAGCCGATGCGCGGGGCGAAGTTGTTGGCGTCGCGCGTGTACAAGTTCCCGATCCGGTTCCACTTCTCGCTGGGCACGCCATAGAACTCGTAGCGCAACCCAAGATTGAGGGAAAGGGAGGGAAGGATGCGCCAGTCGTCTTGAACATAGCCGGCCATTTCCCGATTTCGCAAATCAAGGCGGGAATTGCCAAGGGCACGGGAGTAGGATAGCGGCTGCCCGGCGAGAAAAGCCGCCACCGAAGGGAAGACCAACGTCCCATTGAAGTTCCGATCCAATTCGTTGTTGGCTTGCGTGAGGCGGTAGATGAAGCCCGCCTTTACAATGTGCGCGCCCCGGAAGAAGGTCACATCGTCGGCCGCCGTATAGTTGTGGAAGGTGGACCAGGTCCGGAAACGGAACTGCCCCAGAATGGGCAACCCCGTGACGACCAACAGCCCTACCTGCCCGTTCAGCGCCGGATCGCCCAACGAGGGATGATGGGGTTCGACGTTGGAGTGGAAGTAGGTGTAGGTGCCGCGCGCTTGGTTGAACAAGCGGGGGCTGAAAGTGGATTCTAGCGTGAGCACTCCGGACCGGGACTGATTGGCGGATGATGCATCCCCGCCCCATAGCCTTTCGCGCAACCCGCCGGTGTTCTTCACAAAATTGACGCGTCCGCTGAGATGGTGCGCTGCATTCATCGCGTAATCCACGCGCAACAGCCCCGTGGGGGTGGTGGTCGGACTGGCGATGCCCTCACTATTGAGATTGGTTCCCGGGATGTTGGGTTCGGGATAGTAGCGCAGCAGGGGCTGGATGGCAGGCACCGCGCGGGCGCGGTCGGCGGCGGTTAGCGTGGTCACGGTGGACGATGCGCGATAGGCGTTGCGCACCGCCACCTCAAAGCCGCTAAATAAGAACAGGCGGTTCTTCCGCAGCGGCCCCCCCACGGTAAAACCCGGCATATTGAGACGCAGCGGGGGGCGGCTGGTTAGCAGCGGGTTTCGCGCGTTGGTGATTTCGTTTTGGAAAAAATGGTAGAAGGACCCATGCCATTCATTGCCGCCGCGCCGCGTGATCAGATTGACGATGGCTCCGGACGCCCTGCCATACTCAGCCTTGAAATTGGACGTCTGCATCTGAAACGCCTCGACGGTCTCCATCGAGACCGGTTGTTCCGTCATGCCGCGTCCCAGCACATTGCCGGAGTATGAGTCGTTATACTCGGCCGAGTCCACCATGGTGTTCATCGCGCCCAAGGGCCGGTTCCCGTTGACCGTGAAAGGAGCATGGCCGGCCCGGGAGAATCCGACTCCCGGAGTTTGGTAGGCGAGGGCGCGGTAATTGCGGCCCACGTTGGAGGTAAACATCGGAACGTTCTCCACCTCACGAGGGGAGTAGCTGGCGCCGCGCACGCCGGCTCCACTGTCGCGTTGGATCTCTGGGAGCACATCGGTGACGTGGATCTCGTCTCGGACGGCGCCCAAATCCAGCGTCACAGTGTTCGAAAGATCCTGACCAGGGAGTAATTGCACTTCCTCCAAGCGCCAAGAGCGGAAGCCGTCCTTTTCCACGGTCAACAGGTAAGCTCCCGTGGGCAGCGAGGGAACGCGAAAGACGCCGGCCTCCGAGGAGACCGATTGGATGGTTCGCCCGCTGCTGCGGGACACGACCCGAATCACGGCGCCCGCCACCGGCTGCCCGGTGGGATCAAGGACCAGTCCTGAGACCGAAGCGGTTTCGCCCTGGCCGAAGCAAAGAGCGGTGGTCAGTAGCAACAGCGTCACGGTTTTCATAAGCGATTCCTCCGCCGGAGTCCGAAATGAAAGAGAAGCGCCAACGCGGCGATGGCGGCGAGCGATAGCCCCGAGTAGCGAACCAGGTTTTGTGTCTGCGGGCTGGCCGCCTCGCGCGCCAGCCGCTGTCCGGTGACCAGCAGTTGTCCGGCCGCGCCGGAAGCGCGGTCCAGCGCCGCCTGATATGCCTGGGAAAGGGAGAGGCCAGTCACGTTGCCGGGCGCGTTCAGCTGCTGGTTCAAAAACGCGTGAAAGGCGGCGTTGTCCGTCGTCCGCGCGTCGCCGGCATGCCCATGTCGGGCCACCGACGAGGCGTACTCGTTGGCTAAGCGCTCCAGCACCTCCCGCGACGGATTCCAATAGCCCTTGCGGGCGCTCTCCAGCAGGATGGCCGTGGTCGACTGGTAGGCATAGGGGTTATGCTTGTCGAACCACTCCCGGATGCCCAGCTTCAGGGAGTCTGCGACATAGATCTGCTCCACCGTGGCCCAGACATCATCACCGATCGCCTCCGGTTTGGTGACCTGCCAGCCGAAGAGGTTCTTGGTGGTCTCGGCGATCTCCGCCGCGCCCGAGAATCCTTCTTTCTGTTGCGCGGCGATCCACTTGGGATTCCAGAATTGCGTGCGCATGTCGTTGCGCAACGCCTGTTGGGCGGTGAGCATTTTGGCCCGCGAGGCGTCGCGCACATCGGAGACATAGGTCTCTGGCGAAGCGCCCGTCGTATCGCGGATCGCCATCGTCATGCCGCCGAGATACTCGAAGTAGTGGTCGAGAGATAGTGCGCTTACCACGTTGGAGGAACGCGACAGCGCCACGGCGTCGGTGGCTTTTAACTGCTGTTCGTACAGCTTGGGAATGAACTTGCCCCATTCGACCCCAGCCGTATACACGGCGCCGGTCTTGGTCAGATATTCCTCGGTGATCGGTTTGGAGTTCTCGTAGTTGCCCGACTTTTCGATGCCGTCGATGACGCCGGTCCCGTAACCGCCGGGGGCGTTGGAGAAGATGCGCGCCACGGCCAACTGCTGCGCGTCTTTCGCGGAAAGGCCGGCTTCTTTGAGCTGCTGTTCGTTGGCGCGCGTGTTTTCCGCCAGGTAGTTCTCCCCATCGCGGACCGCGGCGGCGACGCGCACGGCATGATCGAGGAACTCCATGCGGTCAGGGAACGTGTCGCGGAACAGGCTGGCGGCTTGAATCACCACATCGATGCGCGGCCGCCCCAATTCCGCCATGGGGATGACGTCGACGCCTTCCACGAGCCCCTGCGCGTTCCAGCGAGGCCGCAAGCCCATCAAAAAAAGGATCTGCGCCAAGTCGGCTCCGTAGTGCCGGATCAGTTCGGTGTTCCAAAGCGTAAAGCCGATCTTCCGCGGGAATCGCCCTAGCCGCCTACGTTCGTTTTCGATGAGGTCTTCGGCCAGTTGGCGGCCCAACTCCCAGGCGGCCCGCGTGGGAACCTCTTGGGGATTGATGCCGTAAAGGTTTTTGCCGGTAGGCAGCGCCATGGGATTGCGCACCGGGTCGCCACCTCCGCCGGGGCGGATGTAGTGGCCTTCCAAGGCGCGCAAGGTCTCCGCGATCTCGCGAGACGTGCCCGCGAATCCGGCTTTCAAAACGCGAATGCGAGCCGTGTCATCAGCACCGGGAATCGGCTTGGCTTCGGCGGTCCTCTGCCAAGTGGCGGCCGCAGGATGGGGCGGCTCGGAAGCGGGCGCCTTCGTGAGTTTGGGAGGGTAGGCGCCGGAAGGGTGGGACGAGGGCGCGGCGGGCGGATCGGGCGACTCGAGGATTGCGCGCACCAGCGCCAACGCGCGCTGCTTGCCGCCGGCGCGCCGCACAAACGGATCTCCGAGCGCCTCCGTGACCACCGGCGCCAGTTCCGCCGGCGTGTTGGCGCGGCCGTGCGTGTGCAGGCCCAGCGGGATGCGGTCTTCGTCCAGCAGGTGGAGGTGCGTCTCCAGGGCCGCGATATCGGCGTCGGTAGGCGGGCTCTTGGCCCAGTCTTGGTCCAGGTCGCGATCAAGCTTCTTCGCCTGAGCCAGTTGACTGATCCTCTTGCGCAATGTTTCCTTCAGCGCGCCCTCTTCCTGCGTGGCGAACTGCTGCGTGCTGCGGTAGAGTTCGCCAAGGATTGGATCAGTGTCGAGAAGGGAGCTGGGAACGATTGGCGGCGTCTGATGGCTGACGGTGACCGCCGAGCCACGGCGCTTGGCGATGAGCGCCTCGCCGATATTGTCCATGATGTAGACATAGATATTGGGCATCCGGCCCAGCGTGACTTCCGACCAGTCGTCACTTAACTGGCCTACGGGTCGTCCTGGCAGGAACTCATGGGTGCCGTGGGTGCCGTAATTGACGATGGCGTCGGCCTGAAACTTCTTTTCCAGCCACCAATAGACGGCCAAAAACTGGTGGGGCGGCGGAATCTTGTCATTGTGGAGCAGTTTTGAGTCATAGCGGCCGCCACGAGCGGGCTGGGGCAGCAAGATGACGTTGCCAAAGTCGAGTTTGGGAATGACGAAGAACCGTTTCCCTTCCCGCTCAACCACCATAAGTTGTCCGGGCGGCGGGCCGAACGCCTGCGTCACCTGAGTGCGAAGCTCCGCTGGCAACTGCTGGAACCAAGCGGCATACTCCTCCGCGGGGAGCAATTCCACATCCGGCATTCGCGAAAGGGCTTCGAGGTCCCCAAGCTGCGTTTCCGCGATATTGCGGCCTTTGGTTGTCATTTCCTCGATCAGAGATTCCGGGTCCCGGGGCAGGCGGGTGACCCGGTAGCCGGCTTCCTTCATGCTCGCCAGGAACCGCGTAAGGGAGTGGGGAACATTCAGGCTGGCCGCCACGACCTTGCCCTTTCCCACGCCAGCGACATAAATAATGGCGATCTTCTTTTCCGCGTTCGGGCGCTGGCGCAAACGCACCCATCGCGTCGCGCGGTCCACCAGGCGGTCGATGCGGTCTTCCAGGACCGGTTCATACCGCTTGCCATACCATTCCGCATCGAGCCCCTCAATGAGAGTCGGCTCAATGGCGCCGTCCAGTTCCGGAACGATCACGCCGACGGCGAGCCCCGCCCCGCGGATGCCGGTTTTGGTCTTCCGGTAATCAGTCAGCGTTTCGCCGGTAAACAGGAGTTGCACGCCGCGCAGCAGCGGCACATCCAGCCGGGAGGCGATCAGTTGCACGCCCCGGTCGCCTTGATACCAACGCCCATGCGTCCGGGTGAGCAAAAGGTCGGGCTTCCATTCCAAGGCGAACTGCGCGGTCGACTCCCGCCCGAAAATCGCGGCCACATTCCAGCCTTTTTTTTCGAAACCGGCGATGATGCCGTTCGTGCCTGCTACCGAGCCAATTTTCCAGCCGTCGGCGAAGTCGATCAGCACGCGTGGTCCGGATGGCTTCCAGCGTCCCGCCTGTTCATACCAGGTTCGGTACTCGGACGTGCGTGCGAACGGCCGGGGCGCCAGCGGATGATAAAAGCCGTTTTCCGGCGTCGGCGCGGGAGGGGGCGGACTCACGTTTTTGCCCAGATAGGTTTTCGCGGCGTATTGGAGCAGACCGGCCATGTTCTCGACGCCACCGTAATGGAAGTAGCGCTCGATGGGCTGTTCGGGGCCGCGAAAGTCGGCGTTGCCAACCCCGAGCGAAGGGCCCTGCCCCGGCGGCAGCACGATCACGCGGATGCCCTTGTTTTGCGCGGCGAGGATTGCGTTCTTGAGCGGGTCTGGAAAAGGCTCGCTGCGGCGTCCCGACACGAAAATTGCCTTGTAACGCAGCAGCGCCGAGGTGGACAGTTTGGGGTCCTCCATCTGACGGCGGCCCCAGAATTCGTGGGCAATGCCGGTCCGCTGCGAAGCTTCCATCATCAAGGCGATGTAAGAGCCGGGAAATCCCAGAAAAACGAGCTTGGGACGGGAGAGATACCAATACAGCCCTCCGGCGGCCAGCACGCAGAGAGTAGCGGCGGCGAACAGAGAGCGTCGCTTGCTCATTGATTGCCCTCCTGTTCCGGCACATAGATCACTTCGCCGGATTCCAGCCGATAGGCCGTGCCGAGCCGTTGACCAGCTCCGCGTCCCTGGTCTCCGGTGGCTTTGAGTTTCTCGATTTTCTTGCCGCGTTTGATGATCATTTCCATGTCCGGTTTGCCTGGATTGGTGACGATCGTGACGTCCTGTTGCGAAAGGCGGGCAGCCACCTCAGCCATGCTGCCTTTACCTACCAACGCCAGCAGCATCGCCACCACCAGCACCATGCTGGCGTCGAATAGGTTGATCAGGCCCAGCAGGGGGTCGCCGTCATCGGCGTTCCGGTGGCTGAACCGCCGGACGGCAGCTTTCCAATTAGCGGTAATGTTCGGCCGCGGCCGGCGCTGGGAACGGTTCATGATGCTCCAATTCCTCCGCCCAAAGGGCGAGCAGAAAGTGTAGATTCGCCACCGTCTGCTGGTTCCAGTTGCGCAGCACTACGCTGATGGCGTAGCAGGCGCCGCCGGTGAGCAGGCCGAGTACGGTGGTGGTGAAGCCGATCTGGAGGTTGGCCCCCATCACTTGCAGATCGCCGCGCGCGAGGCCGGCCAACGCCGGTTGCAGCGGAATAAGCGTTCCAATCAGCCCGAGCATGGGCCCCACTTTGGCGAACACCCCAAGGCGATCCACTTGGGCCGTCATTTCGTGCTCCAAGTCGGTCACTTGCTTGTCGAGCATGGCGGGAAAGTCACGCCACCGACGCAAGGCCTGCTGGAAGACGGCATAATTGCCCCGCCAAGGCTGTTCCTCATACCGCGCCTGGGTAGGCGGCCCCGCGAAAAACGCGCGCAGCAGACGCGAGTTGGCCTGAAAATCCACCCAGTCACTAAGGAAGCGGCCCACTACGTAGGTGCCGTAACCAAACACCAGCAGCGTGCCGAGCAAGGTAGGCAGCAGAAAGGCGTTCGAGATCAGGTAAAGAAGCTCATGGATGGGCTGCACGGCGGAGACTCCGATAGCGGTGATAAAGAAAACTGGCCAGGATTCCCAAAGCCACGGCGGCAAGCGGCAAGGCGCTGGACAGCCAGTCGATGTCGCCTCCTTGTGGCAGGGAGGCAGTTCCTGCTTGCTGTTGCATCGGGAGCAGCAGCAGGGCGGTCAGATTCGCACCGGCGGCAAACTCCCGCGCGCGCTGCGGGGAACGAGGAAGCAAGCTCCTGAGACACCACACCAGCAGCGACCAGGTAAACCCAATCAGCATTCCGGTCAGCCAGCCATCGAGGGAAGACCACGACCGGAGGACCAGCCAAACCACGCCTCCCGCGGAGAACAGCCAAACCGGCGCGGGTAGGGCCAGCAAAACAGCCGGCGAGGCGCGTCCCAACAGGCGCCGGTCCAGCATGGCTAGCCACTGAATCAGGTGCAGGGCGGCGCTGGGAATCCAGATGCGGGGGTCGGCCAGCAGCGCGAACGCCTCCCCGCTAGATAGCCGTTCGGCGGCGATGCCAAGAGCGCAGAAGACCGCGGTTGCGGCGACCGCATAAAGGCGACTCGCCCCGACCTGCGGGCCTACCTGCGAGAGCAACAGCGCGTCCCGGATCAGGTAGATAGACAGTCCTGCGAGGATGAGCAGCGGCCAGTTCACGGTAGCATTCCTGAGTTTCCCGAGAACTTCGCCGGTCGCCCAAGAAAAAGTCGTGAGCGGGCCTTTCGCGCCGGTGAGAGGCCACAACGGCTTTCTAGATGGGAGGGACGGTCTAGTGGCCCCGCGGCATTGGCGCGCGCCGCACCTGCCGTTTCACGCTGTGACCAGCGGTTGCCCTTGCCGCTTCCAGGCCGTTGGCCGGCGCCGCGCGGGCGCTGACTGCGAGTCGCGCGCCGGATGTAGCTTCGCGCAAACTCGAGCTCAAGTTAAGTTTGGCGCAAACCAGACCCGCACGCTCGCCGACCTCAACGGAGAACGGCGGGTACATCTCGCCTGCTCGCGGGCCCGTCATCCCGCGTGGGCGGCCGAGCCGGTCATTCACCCGCGGCGCTGGCGCCGGGCCACGAACCGCGCCTGGCCGTATTCGCCCAGGTCGATCGTGCCCTGTATCGAGCTTCCGTCGAACTGCCCGTCAAACGCATAGGTCAGGGAGGTCCCCTCGTAGCGGTGCGCGCTCCGCAACTGGAGCCGCTGGCCGTCAAAAGAGCCGCGCGCGGGACCGGACAGCACGTCTCCCTGATGGTGGCCGGTCACCTCGCGCCCGTTCTGCTCGAGGAACAGGGCGTGCGCCGCCGCGCCCCGCACAAAGGTCACCTCGACGTCCCAATTGCCGGCGATCGCGACGCCATCGGGCGTGCGGCCCTGCGTCGCCGGCGCCGGACGCGGCGTCGCCAGTAGCGCGCGCAACTTCGGCGCCACTACCTGATCGTCGCCGGGCATCATCATGTAGGGCATCACGGTCAGACCGCGCGGGTCGGGCGGGATCATGATCCGCGGCGAGCCTTCCAGCAGCGCTTCCGAGGCGGCGGCCGGCGTCCAGCCCAGCGCCGCCGGGTCCCAAGTGATGCGCAGGCGCGGCGCGTAATTCGAGGGCCCGCGCGGCAGCAGAATTTCCGTCTGGACGGTGGGCAGATCCTGCACGGCCGCGCGAATGGTAGCCAGCCAGCCTTCCCACTGCTTCCATTCGGCGTCGTGGTCGCGGCGCGTCCAGGCTTCCACCGCGGCCAGCATGCCCATGATCTCTTCCTTGCCCACCTTCATCGATCGACCGAAGGCATGGTGCGGCGCGCTGTTGAGCCACGCGGCTTGCAGCAGGTCCTTCCTGCCCAACGCCAAGCCCGCGCATTGCGGCCCGCGGAGACATTTGCCGCCGCTATAGGCCACGACGTCTGCGCCCTTCTCCAGGTATACATTCGGTATGGTCAGCCGCTCGGCCGCCGCGTCCACCAGCACCGGGATTCCCCGCCGGTGCGCGGCTTCGCACATCTCCCCGAGTTTGAGTGGGTGCTGGGAAATCGTTTCCCCCAGCAGGGAGACCAAGGCAGTACTGGGCCGCAGCGCCTCCAGGAATTCCTGCCCCGTGGCGGGCGTCACCATCTTCACCCCCAGCATCCGGATCGCGTGGTCGTAAACATTGCGCGACTCTTTGGGCATCACCACTTCGTCTTTCATGCCCCGCAAGTCGGGCAGGCGCTGCATCTTTTCCGGATCCGCCCCGGCGATGGCCGCCGCCGTAACGTGCGTTAGCGCCGCCGCGCACCCCGCCGTCACCAGTCCCCACTCTGCTTTCGTCAATTCCGCCAACCGCGCGCCGACTCCGTCCATCAGTTCGTCGAGGTGCACGTAGTGGCGCGAGGCTTCGTCCATCGCCTGCTTCACTTCGGGCAGCGTCTGCGACCCGCTCAGGATCGTGAAGGTGCCCTTGCAATTGATCAGGGGGCGCACCCCGATTCTCTCGTAGAGATTCCGGTCGGATCGCGCCGCCGCCAGCGGCGTACGCAGCCACCCCCCCAACATTCCCAACCCCATGCCCCGGAAGACATCCCGGCGGTTTGCCATGAAACCCCAACCTTTCATGATTTCCTCGCTTGGTATAATCATACTCGTTCGTAAGCGCGTAACAATCTTCCATCCGCGGGTTGGCGGCGGGGATCTAACGTGTTGCGAGAAAAGCCATGAGCCCTAAGAAAGCCGAAGTGGTGCAGATGGATGCTGCCGCCGAGCGCGGCGCGGTCGCCGCAAGTCCAGGAAGCTATAAGATTTTCAACCGCGTCATCGACTGGATCACCACCGACCGCATGCAACTGATCAACATTACGGATCGGATTAACGAGATCGTCCGAAAGAGCGGAGTGCGTGACGGCCTGGTGCACTTGCAGTCCCTGCATACCACTACGGCGGTCTTCCTCAATGAGTGGCAGGACGCGCTGGTGCACGATTCCAAGGCTTTCCTGGAGAAAATGGTCAACCGCGAGGCCTATTGGCGGCACAACGACCCGGAATACTCCGACTGCGAGCGCCGGAACGCCGACTCCCACATGCGGGGGATGTTCATGGGCCAGACGCTCTGCTTGCAGGTGCGCAATTCGGCCGTGTTGCTGGGCACCTGGCAGAGCATCATCCTGGCGGAATTCGATGGCCCGCGCAGCCGCTCGATGTCGGTCCAGGTCTCCGGCGTTTGAATCTTTCGGCTAACCTGGGACTGAGGAAAGGACGGTATCCGGCCGATGATTCGCCGCTTTACCGTTGAAGAAGCTGAACGTCTGCTCCCGGAAGTTCGTCGCCTCCTCCACGAAGCGCTCGAGCGAAAACAGGCGCTGAATTCCGCATCCCAGGCGCTGCAGGCGCTCTCCCAGCGCGCCGCCTGGCTGGGAGGCATCACGATCGACCGCGCTGCCGCTCTCGAACTGCGCATGGCTCGCAATGCGGCGGAGACCAGCCTGAAGGCGGCTCTCGACGCCATTCATTCCCTCGGCGTAGTCGTGAAGGATCTGGATGTCGGGCTGGTGGACTTCCTCACCTCGTACCAGGGCAGGGATGTTTTTTTGTGCTGGCGTCTGGGTGAACCGTCCATCCAGTTCTGGCACGGCACTGACGAAGGCTTTGCCGGGCGCAAGCCGATCGATCAGCAGTTCCTCCAGTCTCACCGGGGCGACCCCGCCCACTGACCCGCACGAACTCAGCAGCCTCTTCTCGCCGGCTAAGGTTCCGCTGGCTACCGGTTCCGAGCCGTTTCCTGGTAAGGTCGGCCTGGAGGATTCCATGCACCTCGCCCGGCTTTTCGCCGCCGCAGCCGTCCTGACGGCTGCCGCTCATTCGCAAACCGCCGTCGAATACGGCGTCGCGGCTGGTAAGAGCGCCACGGTGGCCACCGGGTTGGGTGTCGCCGCGAAAGGAACCGTCGAGACTGGCCTGCGGAAAACCCAGGAGGCCCTGGCGGAGGCGAACAAAACGAAAACTTCGCAAGTGGCGGTCGAGCGGGAACCTGCGGAGGCGACGCCCAGTGCCTCCCGCGCGCGCGGCAAGACCCGCGCTACCCGCGTCTCCCGCTCCCGCCCTGCCGCCAAGCCTCCGGCTCGTGGGAAAAACAGCCGCGCCGACGAAGTGGCTGCGGCGGAGATGCGCCTGGCTCTCGCGCGCCCCCAAAGCCTCGAGCCGGAAGCATCCGTCGTGGATCCCGAGTCGATCCGTACCGGGATGACGCGAGACGAACTTGATGCGCTCGGGAGGCCCTTTATGTCGATCACCGGCGCCGAGGGCGAAACCCGGATGTACCGCACCGCCGGCGGCTCCCTGTCCGTGCGCCTGCGGAAAGGCAGAGTCGATGCGGTTGAACCTTAATTAGCGCGTGTCTCACCCGGGAGAGGCCCGCTCGTTCCCACTCGCGGCTCGGCGCGATTGAACACGGACTGCGAAAAGAGGAGACCCTCCGTTCTGGGCTGCGTTGCGGCGCAGGCGCTTCCAACATTTCCTGAAATCCGTGGCACAATCGATCCTATGCAATCCGAACCGATTCTGCTGGAAGGCTCCGCCGAGCCTTTCCCGCTTGACCGCCGCCAATTCCTGGTAACCAAACTGGCCGCCGGCTTCGCACTGGCGGCGCAGCCGGTGGCCGCCAGCACCATTACCACGGACACCGCGGGCTTGACGGCTGGAGAGGTCAGGATCCCGGCGCCGGATGGAGAGATCCCCGGCTACCGCGCCATGCCAGCCAGCGGACGCGAGTTTCCGGTCGTGCTGGTGATTCAGGAGATTTTCGGCGTCCACGAGCACATCAAGGACATTTGCCGCCGCTTCGCCAAGCTGGGCCACTTGGCCGTGGCGCCCGAACTGTACGCCCGGCAGGGTGACGTCTCCCAAATCCCCAACATGCGAGACGTCATCGCGCAGGTGGTCTCCAAAGTGCCTGACGCGCAGGTCTTGGCGGACCTGGACGCCGCCGCGGCCTGGGCAAAGCGCAACGGCGGGCATTCCTCGAAGCTGGCCGTGACGGGGTTCTGTTGGGGCGGGCGGATCACCTGGCTCTACGCCGCCCACAACCCGCAAGTGAAGGCCGCCGCGGCTTGGTACGGCCGGCTGGTGGGCTCGCCCAGCGAGATGAATCCGCGCCATCCCATCGATGTGGTGGCGGACCTGAAGGCGCCCGTCTTGGGCCTGTACGGCGGCAAGGATCGCGGCATCCCACTGGAAACGGTAGAACAAATGCGCGCCGCCCTGCGCGCAGCCGGTAAACCATCGGAAATCAAGGTCTTCCCCGACGCGGAGCACGGCTTCCACGCCGACTATCGCCCGTCCTACCATGAAACCGCGGCCAGGGAAGCGTGGCAGCAGTTGCTGGCTTGGTTTCAAAAACATGGCGCGGCGTGACGGTATCCGGCGGTGCGGGCTGGCTTGGGGCTTGTTGTGCGTGCTCCCGGCGGGCGCCTCGGGCCCATCCCGCTCCGGGCTGACCGGCCAGATGTGGGCGGACATTGCGCCGGTTTTCCGCCAAACGCTCGAACACCCGTTTGTGCGCGGGTTGACTGATGGCAAGCTGCCGAGATCGCGGTTTCAGTTCTATCTGATCCAGGACGGCCTCTACCTGCGCGCGTTCGGACAGGCGCTGAATCTGCTGGCGGCCAAAGCGCCGCGCGAGGAGTGGTCGCTGACGCTCAGCCGCCACGCCATCGAGGCCCTGGAGACGGAGCGCCAACTGCATGATACGGTTTTGCAGTCCTACGGCGTCACTGCCGTAGTCCGCGACGGGACCCCTATGGCTCCCACCAACGCGGCTTACACGAATCACCTGCTGGCGACCGTCCAGCTGGAGCCGTTCGCGCACGGGCTGGCGGCGATGCTGCCCTGTTACTGGATCTACTGGGAGGTTGGCAAGGAGCTCAAGAAGCGGGGCTCGCGAGACCCTGACTACCAGCGGTGGATCGACCAGTATGCTGGAGAAGAATACGGAAAGGCGGTCCGGCAGGTGCTCGATATGATGGACGCGGAAGCGGGCCAACTCTCTGAGACGGAGCGGCGTCGCGCCCGCGCCCTGTTCGAGCGTTCGGCCCGCTACGAGTGGATGTTTTGGGACATGGCGTGGCGGGAGGAGCGCTGGCGGCCGTAGCCGGCCGGCTTCGCGCCGCTTTTCGCTCGGAAGCGGCGCGGCCGGCGCCCAGAGCAGACAGAGAAACGCCGTGGCGGAGAAAATTCTAATCCGGGCCACCAACTGGGTGGGCGACGCGGTGATGTCGCTGCCGGCCATCCGCGAAATCCGCCGCGTCTTTCCCCGGGCGCACGTGGCGGTGCTGGCCAAACCGTGGGTGGCGGATTTGTACGCGCGCGAACGCGTCATCGACCGGGTGATCCCGGACGCCGCCCCGCCGGGGTGGCGCGGATGGACCGCCAAATGGAAGACAGCCGCGGCCCTGCGCGCCGAACGCTTCGAGAGGGCCATCCTGCTGCAGAACGCCTTCGAAGCCGCGCTGATGGTTTGGCTGGCGCGGATCCCGGTTCGCGTGGGCTATGACCGCGATGGGCGCGGGTGGCTGCTGACCCACCCGGTCCGCGTGCCGCGAGAAGGGGAAATCCCGCGCCACCAGCGTTATTACTACTTGGAATTATTGCGCCGCGCCGGACTGTCGAACGGCACGCCGAAGGCGGACGCGATCCGCCTGGACGGGATCGCGGAAGCGGCGCGGGCCGGGGAACATCATTTCGCCGCGGCCGGCCTGTCCCGTCCCGTCGTGGGGGTGAGCCCCGGAGCGGCTTATGGCAACGCCAAACGCTGGTTGCCCGAGCATTTCGCCGAGGCTGCCGCCAGTCTGGCTGGGGCCCGGGGAGCGGCGGTTGCGCTGTTCGGCTCCGCTGCGGAGCGTCCGCTGTGCGAATCGATCGGCTCGGCGATCCGGACGCGGGGGGCGGCGGCGGCGGTTTTCGCCGGTTCCACTTCACTAAGCCAGTTCATCGAGATGGCCGCCGCCTGCGAAGTGTTCCTGACCAACGACTCGGGAGCCATGCACATCGCCTCGGCCCTGGGGATCCCGACCGTCACCGTGTTCGGCGCCACCGATGAACTGGCGACCGGGCCGACCGGGCCGCGGACGCGAGTGATCCGGGAACCGGTGGCATGCAGCCCCTGTCTGCTGCGCGAATGCCCGATCCCTGGCCATCCCTGCATGGCCAAGGTCCGGCCCGGGCGCGTGGTGGAGGCCGCCTTGGATTTGCTCAAATAGGGAGTTTGTGGATACGCGCAAGAAAATCCTCGACGCCGTTACCGCGCACCGTTACGCCGCCAGCGGCAATCTGTCCCGCGTGGTCGCGGTGGCCGCGCCGTTCGACGGGCTCACCGCCCCGCCGGTCAGACGGTTGCGCGACCTCCGGCAGCGGCACCCGGACGCAACCCTGGTCGTAGTCCTGACGGGCGTCCCCGAGCCGCTGCTGAGCTTGCAGGCCCGCGCGGAACTCGCCGCCGGTTTGCGCGATGTGGATTTCGTGATCCTGCCCGAGCAGGGCGAGTGGGAAAAAACCGTCACCGCGCTGGCGCCGCAGGCCGTTTACCGGGAGCACGCCGCGCAGGAGCAGGAGCGCGCGGCGCTGATGGCGCGCGTGCGCGAAAGGCACGCCGTTTAGCATGCGCGTCCTGATGGTGCGCCTCGGCGCGATGGGCGACGTGCTGCACGCCCTGCCGGCGGCGGCGACCTTGAAGCACAGCTTCCCGGCAGCCGAGTTGGTGTGGGTGATCGAACCGCGCTGGAAATGCCTGCTGGAGGGCAACCCGTTCGTCGATCAGGTGGTGGAATTTGACCGGCGCCGCCTGCGCGGAATCCGGCAGGCGTTTCGGCAGTTGCGCTCGCGCCGGACGGAGCTGGGAATCGACTTTCAAGGACTCGTCAAGTCCGCCCTGGTCGCCTCGGCGGCCCGGCCGGACCGGCTTTACGGCTATCACCGCGCGCAGGCGCGGGAGCCGCTGGCAGCCTGGTTCTACTCCCATCCGACCAGGACCCGCGCGGCGCACATCGTGGACCAACATTTGGAGTTGGCCGCCGCCGCCGGGGCGCGCAACCGCATCGTGGAGTTTCCGCTGCCGCCGGGCCGCCTCGAAGAACCGCTGCCGGAAGGCCCGTTCGTTCTGACCAGTCCCCTCGCCGGCTGGGAATCCAAACAGTGGCCGTTGGAACACTACTCCGTCCTGGCGGGCCGCCTGTACCGGGAGCTGGGTGTCCCGTTGGTGGTCAATGGCGCGCCGGACGCGGTGGACACCTTGCGCCGCATCGACACGGCCCAAATTCATGTGTCTTCGATCGAGGGACTCATCGATGCGACGCGGCGCGCCTCAGCCGTCGTCGGGGTGGATAGCGGCCCGCTGCATCTGGCCGCCGCGCTCCTGAAACCGGGCGTGGCGATTTTCGGACCCACGGACCCCGCCCGGAACGGACCCTACGGAGGCAGCTTGCAGGTTCTGCGGAGCGCCGCAGCGCCTACCACCTACAAGCGCGCCAAGACCGTGGACCCCAGTATGGCCGCTATCACGCCCGCCGAGGTGTTCGAACGCCTTCGCGATGTGCTCCCGAACTCTGCGGCTGCGCCTCCGGCACGGAAAGGCATACATCCCCAGGCATGATCGCGAGATGGCGCTTTCCCAAATGGTACGCGGACCGGGTGGCCCGCCTCCGCGTGCCGGGGGGGTTTCTCCTGGTGGCGGCGTTCGCCTGGGCGGCGCGCCCGTCGGCCGAATCGCTGCTCTGGGGTGTGCCGGTTTCGCTCGCGGGACTGGCGCTGCGCGGCTGGGCGGCCGGCCACCTGGAGAAGAACCGGCAACTGGCCACTGGCGGACCCTATGCCATCGTCCGGAATCCCCTGTATCTCGGCACCCTGCTGGTGGCCGCCGGACTGGTTGTGGCGGCTCGTCACGCTGGCTTGGGGCTGCTGTTCGCGGCGGTTTTCCTCCTCGTCTATCTCCCGGTCATCCGACTGGAAGAAGAACACCTGCGCAAACTTTTCCCCGCCTATGAAGAGTACGCGCGGCAGGTTCCCGCCCTGTGGCCGCGCTGGCCGAAGCCATGGCCAACAGAGGGTTTTCGCCTCCGGCAATACTGGCGCAACCGCGAATACCAAGCGCTGCTCGGCTACGCCGCTGGACTGGCCTGGCTCTGCTGGCGGGCTTGGGCGGCCTGAGCGATCCGCCGCCCTGGCGAAGGGATGGGTCGCCGGAATCAGTCTGCCTTGTGCATCTGCTGCGCCAGATACTGCGCGTAGCCGATTTCCTGAATCATATGCAACTGGGCCTCGATCCAGTCGACGTGATGCTCCTCATCCACTAGGATCTTCTCGAACACCGTCCGGGAGGCGTTGTCCCCCACTTCGGTGGCGTGGCGAATCGCGTTATTCAGGCGCGGGATGGCCTGGAGTTCCAGAGCCAGATCGTTCTCCAACTGCTCTTTTACGTCCCGGCCAATCTTGATGGGGAACAGGTCGCTCATGTTGGGAGAACCTTCGAGGAACAGGATCCGTTGCAGCAGGTCATCGGCGTGTTTCATCTCGTCGATCGACTCGTGCCGCATATACTCGGCCAGCCGGAGATAGCCCCAGTTCTCGCACATTTTCGCGTGGAGAAAATACTGGTTGATCGCTGTGAGCTCCGCCTTCAGCACTTCGTTTAGATAAGCAATAATTTGATCATTCCCGCGCATGCCCGGATTGTATCATGCGGCCCGGCCGCGCCTCCCCGGAGGAGAGGGGAGTGTCCGGGCGGACGCCCGAAGTTTCGCCGCCGCGATACAATCCCTTCGTAACCTCATGATTTCTCTTTTCTTCCCATTGTTCGCCGCCGCGTTTGCCGCGTCCGCTGCGCAGGCGGCCGGCCCGGTCACGCTCCATTTGCTTCCCCCCGGCCCCGGCAATCCGCGGAACACGGAAGGGAGCTTTGCCCAATTGAAAGACGGCCGTCTGCTGTTCATCTACTCGCGCTTCACCACCGATGGGCCGGCCGATTCCGGAGCCGCCGACCTGGCGGCGCGCTACTCGCGCGATCAGGGCGCCACCTGGACGGAGCAGGACGAAACCGTGGTCGGCAACGAGGGCGGCATGAACGTCATGTCGGTCAGTCTGCTGCGCCTGAAATCGGGCGAACTGGCTCTGTTCTACATGCGCAAAGACTCGATGATGGATTGCCGCCCTTACCTGCGGATCTCCCGGAACGAGGGTAAGACCTGGAGCAAGCCGCGGCTGACTATCCCGGATCCGGGCTACTACGTCCTGAACAATGACCGCGTGGTGCAGTTACCCGGCGGCCGACTTCTGCTGCCGGTCGCGTTGCACCGCAACGACACGCCGGAACCCACCCGGTTTAACAGCCGCGGCGTGGCAATGTGCTACCTCTCGGACGACAAAGGCAAAACGTGGCGGCGCAGCCGCGCCACGCTTGAGAATCCCGCGCCGCATCCCGCCGGTCTCCAGGAACCGGGCCTGGTCCTGCTCAAGGATGGCCGGCTGCTGATGTACATGCGAACCGGGATGGGCAGCCAGTATTACTCGTATTCGCCTGATGGAGGCGACACGTGGACTCCGCCCGAACCCTCCACGCTGCGGTCCCCGCTGAGCCCGGCCAGCATCCAGCGTATTCCGAAAACCGGCGACCTGCTCGCCGTCTGGAACGACCACGCGCGAGTGAGCGACCCGATTCGCAACCGGCTGCGGACACCCCTGACCGTGGCGATTTCGCGCGACGAGGGCAAGACCTGGGAGAAGGCAAAGAACATCGCCGACGATCCGGAGGGCTGGTATTGCTATACGGCCATCCATTTCGCCGGCGATCGCGTGATCCTGGGATACAACGCGGGCGGCTCCGGGTTGCCGCACTTGAGCCGGTCCGTGATGACTTATTTCGATCTCGACTGGCTGTACCAGTAGGTTCGCGCTCACTCCGGAGGCGAAACCATCGGCACAAAGAGCACGGGGATGCCCCGGCGGCGCCGGATTTTGCCGTCGAGCGTCTTCTCGATCGTGACGAGTTCCTGGGAAAAGGGAGTGCCGCCGACAGGGGCCACCAACAGGCCGCCCGGCTTCAACTGTTCGATCAGCGCCGCCGGAACTTCGCGCGGGGCGGCGGTGAGCAGGATGCGGTCGAACGGCGCCTGCTCCGGCCAGCCCAGATAGCCGTTCCCGTGCCGGACTTCCACGTTGTGATATCCCAGCCGCTTCAGCGTCTGCCGGGCGCTTTCGGCCAGCGGCGCCACGATCTCGATGGTATACACCTTGGCCGCCAGCCGGGAGAGCACGGCCGCCTGATAGCCAGACCCGGCGCCGATCTCGAGCACCCGCAAACCAGGGCCCAGTTTCAGCATCTGGCTCATGAGCGCGACGATATAAGGCTGCGAGATGGTCTGCCCGTGGCCGATCGGCAAGGGGTGATCGGCATAAGCCTGATCCCGGAGCTCGGGGGGAACGAATTCGTGCCGGGGAACCTGCCGCATGGCTTGGATCACCACGCGGTCGGTGACGTCGCGTGAGGCAATCTGCTCGCGGACCATGGCTTCGCGCGCGCTGGCATAGGGATCCGCGGCCGCCTGCAAAAGACAACACAACACGACGGCGTTCATCGCCGGGCCTCTACCGCCCAGCATAGACCGCGACGGGCGGCGGGCCAAGCGCGGCCGCGCCGGAAGGGTTCACTCGTCCAGGCGGGCGTTCCGGGGCTCCGGCAGGGCGAAACTGGCCAGGAATCCCCCCAGGTACACAAGCAGGGCCATCAACGCCGCCGCGAGGGCCAACTGGGCGGCGGGTCCTTCGCCCGGCATGAGGTTGGCTAGTTGGGGCGTCACGAACGCGGCGAACGTGCCCACCATGCGGCCGCCCACGTTGGCCGCAAAGCTTTCGCCGGTGCCGCGCAAATGCACCGGATACACCCGGGGCAGGTAGTTGCCCCAGAAGCTGAACTGGGCCACAGTCACCAGTCCGGCCAGGAACACCCCCCACTTGAGCAGCTCCAGGTTGTCGCGGGCGGGAAAGAAGAAGACCAGCGGCACCAGCACCAGGCCGGGCGCCTGAAAAACGCGCAGCAGGGCGCGGCGGCTCACCATCCGCACCGCGAGAAAAGCCAGCAGGAAGCGGCCGGTCAACCCGCCGACCTCCTGAAACGCCTGCACCAGGCTCACGATCTGCTGCTGCGCTGGGCGGGCCAGCTCCGCCACTTCCGGCAGGCCGGGGACGATGCGCGGCAAATGCTGGATGGCGCCGAACGCCGCGCCGTAACTGCACGCGAACATGAACGCCGTCACCAGGGTCGTCCGCCGGTATTGCGGCTGGAACAGCTCGCCGAAGCTGGGCCGCTTCAGCGTCCCGGCTTCCTTCTTCTGCCGCCAAGCCGGAGACTCGGGCAGGAACGGACGGATGATCATCAGCGGCAGCGCCGGAATCACGCCGGAAATCAGCGTGTAGCGCCACGCTTCGTGTCCGCCATGAATCGCCGGCAGCGCGTGGCCGATGGTGACGGCAAGCGCATACGCGCCGGTCACCAGCAATCCGCCCACGGACGAGAACGCCTGGGTGTATCCCAACACCGCCTCGCGGCGCTTGGGCTCCGGGAACAGTTCCGCCAGCCACGCCACCGCCGCGACAAACTCCACGCAGACGCCGATGAACGTCGTGCAGCGCAGGATCAACAGTTGCGTCAAGGAGGTCGCGAAACCCGCGGCGAGCGCGGAGAAAGCGTAGAGCAGGATGCTCCACACCAGCACGCGCCGGCGTCCCAGCCGGTCCGTCAGGTAGCCGCCGATCATTCCGAAGATGCCGCCGGCCACCGCCGGAACATAAAACAGCAGGCCGACCCAGGTGTTGAATTCGGGCGTGCCCGGCTTGATTCTGCCGAGCTCCATCAACGCCGGCTGCACGATCAGCGGCAGCATCAACAGTTCGTAGATGTCGAAGGCAAAACCAATCGCTGCGACCAGGCAGATGAGCCATTCAACGCGAGTGAGACGCCGGCTGGGTGTGGACATGGGGCGAGCGTGCGAACAGCATACCTGACCGGCACGCGGCGCCGCAAATGCGCGGCGCGTTCGCCGGCGGGCTAATGGTACACTACCCCGCGGATAGGCCCCGGCTTTTTCCACTCCGGTGAATGCATTCCGCGCCCGGCGGGTCCGGGTGGAATTTCCCGCCTCCATCCCCGCGCCAGTGAAGCGCTCGTTCTTCGCGGCGCCGGCGATGGTCCGGCGAAAGCGAGGAGATGAGTGGCGACGCAAACAGATTCCTATCGTGACGTTCTAGAGACCATTTGCCAGGAGACCATCGCGCCCCAGGCCCTGGAGGTCGACCGGACAGGGACGTTCCCCGAGCGTTCGCTGTCCGCTTTGCAGGCGGCCGGTCTGCTGGGAGCGGTCAGCGCGCCGGAGACGGGCGGATCAGCGCTGGGCATCCCCGGAGCGGTCCGGATCGTGCGGCGCGTGGCGGAGGAGTGCGGCTCGACGGCGATGGTGTTGTGCATGCATTACTGCGGGACGGCGGTGCTGGAGCAGTACGCGCCGATGGACGTGCGCCGGGCCGCGGCGGCGGGCGATCATCGCAGCGCTCTGGCCTTCAGCGAAGCCGGTTCGCGCAGCCACTTCTGGGCCCCGGTCAGCACGGCCCGGGCCGACGGCGAAGATGTTGTGCTCGACGCCCGCAAGAGCTGGGTCACCTCCGCGTCGCGCGCCACGGCCTATGTGTGGTCCTCGCGACCGCTCGCGGCTGACGGATGGAGCACCATCTGGCTGGTGCCCGCCGGCGCGCCCGGTCTGCCCGTGCACGGGCCGTTCGAAGGGCTGGGCCTGCGCGGCAACGATTCCTCGCCGGTATCCGCCGAAGGGGCGCGCGTGCCCCGCTCCGCGATGCTGGGACCGGACGGCGGCGGGTTCGACATCATGATGGGCGTCGTTTTGCCTCTGTTCAACCTCCTGATCGCAGCTTGGCCGATCGGCCTGATGGAAGGCGCTCTGCGCCGGACCGCGGAGCACGCCTCCGGCGTCCGTTACGCGCACCTGGACACCGCGCTGGCGGACCTACCGACCATCCGCAGCTACATTGCGCGGATGCGGGTGAAAAGCGACATGGCCGCCGCGCTGCTGGACGACGCCGTGGCGGCGGTCGCCACGGGGCGTCCCGACACGATGCCGCGGGTGCTGGAAGCGAAAGCGGCCGCCGGGGAAACCGCGACCGAGGTGCTCGATCTGGCGATGCGCGTCTGCGGCGGCGCGGCCTTCCGCAAGGACGTCGGCGTGGAACGTTACTTTCGCGATACGCGCGCCGCGGGCGTCATGGCGCCTACCACCGATCTGCTCTATGACTTCCTTGGCAAAGCCGTGTGCGGCCTGCCGCTGTTCTGAGCCGCGGACGCACGGACCGGGGAACTTCTCATGAACGGAACCAACACTCTCATCCTGGGCGCGGTCGCGTACGATCCGAAAGTGGTCACCATTTGGGACGGCTTCCAGCGACACTTCGCCCTCCATCACCTTCCCTTCGATTATGTCCTGTTCGCCAATTACGAGCGCCAGGTGGAAGCGCACTTCCGCGGCCACTTGCATGTAGCCTGGAATTCTCCCCTGGCGTGGATTCAGTCCCAGCGGATCGCGGCGGCGTTGGGCAGGACGGTGGAAGCGATCGCCATGCGCGATTCCGACCGCGATTTGACCTCCGTCATCCTGGTGCGGGCGGACAGTGGCATCCACGAGGTGGCGGACTTGCAGGGCAAGCGGATCGCGGTCGGGGCGCATGATTCCCCCCAGGCCACGCTGATTCCCCTCGGGCGTCTGGCGCACCTGGGGATCGAACCGAATACTGCTTGTGAGGTCTTGCCGTTCGATCTCGTGCCCGGCAAGCACGGCGACCACATCGGCGGGGAGCGCGTGGCCGTGCGGGCGTTGCTGCGCGGCGACGCGGAGGCGGCTTGCATCCTGGATGCGAACCACCTGCTCTTCAGCCAGGAGGGCACGCTGCCCTCCGGCGCAACGCGCATCCTCGACCGGACGCCGCCGTACGACCACTGCAATTTCACGGTGCTCGACGGCGCGCCGCAGGCCCTGGTCGCCGAATTCCGGCGCCTGCTGTTCGCCATGAGTTACGCCGACCCGCTGGTGCGCCCCCTGCTCGACCTCGAGGGCCTCAAACAGTGGCTGCCCGGGCGCACTAGCGGCTACGCGCAACTCGAGGCGGCCGTCACACGGTTTCGCACCATCGATGCGTTTGTCGAAAAGCTCGTGGCGCAGTGCAGGTAGAGCTCGGGGACCTGGGATTCGAAGAAGGCGGCCACCTGCTGGTGAAGCGGGCGCTGCGCGCCGCGGCGCCCGGCGAGGCGGTGGCGGTGATGGGCTGCGCACCCGACCTGGCGCTGCACCTGGAGGTGTGGTGCCGAGCGGAAGGTCATCGCTTCGGGTGCGGCCCGGACGGCGTTCTGCTCGTGTCCCGCGGCGCGGCGGAGGCGGCGCGCTGGGAGGGCGCTGAACCCGCCGGCCACGCTGATCCCCGTCGGCCGGGCGCGGTCGCCGAGCGCGCCCCCTTGCGCTGGGGACTGGCCGCCCGTGGCGCTACGGTAGAAGCCGGTTCTCCCGAATTCGATTTCCGGCTCACGGGCAAGATCGAGGTTTGGGCCGACACCGCCGCCGCTCTCTATGCGCAGGCCGCCGCCGCGCAGTGGAATCCCGCTACCGCCATCCCCTGGGACGCCGCTTTCGACCTGCCCGCGGAAGTCGAGGATGCGGTGGTCCAAATCATGACGTACCTGGTGGAGAACGAAACCGCCGCCCTGATGGTGCCCAGCCGGTTTCTGGCCCAACTGCATCCGCACTTCCGCAAGGTAATGCAGTTGCTGGCGATACAGGCCGCCGACGAAGCGCGGCACGTCGAGGTCTTCACCCGCCGGGCGCTGCTGCGGCGCGACCGTCTCGGCCGGTCGACGGCGGGCGGGCAGGCGTCATTGAAGAGCCTGGTGGAGGAACCGGAGTTTGCCATCGCGTCGTTCCTGCTGAGCGTACTGGGCGAGGGGAGTTTCCTCGTCCTGCTCTGGTTCCTCGAACGCCACGCGCCCGACCCGGTGACCGAGGCGGTGGCGCGCCTGGCGGCGCAGGACGAAGCCCGCTACGTCGCATTCGGGCTCGCGCATCTCCGGCGGCACCTCGAGCAGGACCCAGGTTTCCGTCCGCGCCTGGCCCTCGCCGCACGGCAGCGCCATGAAACGCTGCGGCACACGGCCGGCCTCAACCGCGAAGTGGTCGATGCTCTGCTCCTGGTGGCTGCCGGCGGATGGGATCCCGGGCAACTTCGCCTGGGGCATCATCGCGTCGTGGGCCTGCTGGCCGATATGGATGCCGCCCGGCGGAACCACCTCCAGCGGTTGGGCTTTGCTGACGAGGAGGCCGCCGAGCTTTCCGGCCTGCACACGCGGAACTTTATGTGAACCCGCTCGACGGCAAAGGACGAAATCCCGCGCGCCGGCGCCGGGGCGCGACCTGATCGGCGCGCCAGCCGGACCTTGAACAGCTCACCGCCAAGGGGGATATTCAGATGGACAAAATGCAGATTCCCGCTCGGGAAGGGACCGGGCCTGAAATGCCCGATCCACCATGCTCCGGCGCACGGGCGCCGGCTGGCGCAGCGCGTCCAGATCGACGTTGGTGAAGCAAGCCATCCCCGGCCGCCTGATCTCCAGCCGCCTGCCGTCCTGATCGAAAATCCAGAATTCGAACGGGTTTGCAGGAGCGTATACCAGCTCCTCGGGGCATGGCCCAAAAGCTACGCCACTCGCGAGGAATACCCGAAACGTTCGGCCTTTCCCCGGCTCTACTTCAATACCACCGGCTTGCCGGTTTTGATGGAGGCTTTCGCCGCGTCAATAATCTCGTTGACGTCCACGGTGTAGTCGAGCGATACCAGGCCCTGGACCGGCTGGTTCGTCCGCAGACAGTGCACCAGGTAAGCGATGGCTCCGGAGCGCTCCGGCGGCAACGGAGGGATCTCCAACCGCGTGGCGGGATTGCGGCCTTTCCGGATCTCGGCTGGTCCTTCGCCCATGCGGATATACCCGTTGTAGGTCACGATTTCAAACACGTTGACCCCCGGCGGAAGATTCCAGCTCTGCTCCAGAATCGCGACCTTGTCCTGGTAGCCCAGCACGATCGTGGCGCCGTCTTCCACTTGCGGGAAATCCTGCGGGCGCAAGCGCAGCGCGTGCGCATAGACCGTTTGCGGCCTGCCGAGGTAGTACAGGGAATAGAGCGCGTTGTAGCAGCCGAAATCCATCAGCGCGCCCGCGCCATTCCGCACCGGATCGATCAGCCACTCGTGGAAAAACTTGTTCCGGCCCGCTTTGGGAAACACGCCGCCATGCCCGGTCGTCACGCGCAGGCGCCATGGCGCACCCAACTCGCCTGCATCCAGTTTGGCCTTGACCGCGTAGTAAGAAGGCGAGAACGCGGGCGGGAAATTGGTGAGCACCTGAATGCCGTGCTTCTGCGCCGCGCGCCGGATCTGCACGGCCTGCGCATGCGTGGCGGCCAGCGGCTTTTCGAAGATCACGTGAACCTTGCGGGGCGCGCACGCCTCGACGATCTCGTGATGGCGGTTGTTCTCGACGAACGCCCAGACCATGGTGGGCTTCACCTCATCGAGCATCTTGCGGTAATCGTCGTAGAAGGGCACGGCCGTGGCGCCCATCTTTTTGGCTTCCGCCACCAGGTCCGGTTCCGACTCGGCGATGGCCACAAACCTGGCCGCCGGAGCCTTCAAGAGATGCTCCAGGTGGCTCCAGGTGTGGGAGTGCCGCAGCCCGATCAAGGCGATGGTATAGTCCTGGGCGGAAGCCGGCAGACCCAGGGACGTCAAGAGCAGAAGAGTAGCTAGTCGCATCGTTGACCTATTCAGAGATTCACTGTATGCCCTGGCGGCCTCCAGGGGAAGCGGGCTGGCGTTCGTTCCGCGATCGCCCTACAATCTCGCCAGGAGGTTTCCGTGCGGTCTGCATCCGGCGGCGTGTCGCGCCGCCAGTCCCTAGGCGCCTTGGGCGGGCTTCTGATCCTACCTTCCGGCAGCGCGCGCGGCTATCAGGCGAACCAAAAGCTGAATCTGGGCATCATCGGGGTCGCGGGCATCGGCCGGGTGAACGCGCAGGCGTTTCAGGCGCTCGGGGAAAACATCGTCGCGTTGTGCGATGTGGACGGCGAGATACTGGACAAGCGCGGCGCGCTGTTTCCGGACGCGCGCCGCTACGCCGATTTCCGGAAGATGATCGAGAAGGAAAAACTGGACGGCGTGGTGGTCGCGACGCCGGATCATAGTCATGCCTACCTCAGCGTCTACGCGATGAAGCATGGCCTGCACGTGTTCTGTCAGAAGCCGCTTACGGGTTGTGTGCACGAGGCGCGCGTGATGGCGCGCGTGGCGGCCGAAACCAAGGTGGTCACCCAAATGGGCACGCAAACCAGCGCCGATCCCGCCACGTTGCGGATGGTCGAACTGGTTCAGTCGGGCGCGCTCGGCGAGATCACCGAAGTGCACATGACCACCGACCGTCCGATCTGGCCGCAGGGGCACGACCGGCCGGCGGGAGAAGACCCCCTGCCGCCGCGCCTGGATTGGGACCTGTGGCTGAATACGGCGCCGCACCGGCCCTTCCTGGACCGCTGGCCCGAAGGCCACGCGGTCTACCATCCGGACCGGAAGAATCAGTTCCGGTCCGGGCCGCAGGTGTATCACCCCGGCTGCTGGCGGGGCTGGGTGGATTTCGGCAGCGGCGCGCTGGGCGACATCGCCCCGCACAGCATGAACGTGGTGTTTCTGGCGCTGGACTTGGGCGCGCCTTCGGCCGTGGAGGTCGTGAACACCTCCGGCATGCGCCGGGAGATGTATCCGGACTGGTCGCATCTGCGCTTCGACTACGCCGGCCGCGGCGTGCATCCGGCGTTGTCGATTCACTGGCACGACGGCAACCGCCCGCTGCCGGAGTACCTGGCGCCGCCCACGCCGCCGTCCGCAACGGGAGGGCAGCCTCTCCGCCGGGGCCGTGGCAACCTGGTTTGGATTGGCACCAAGGGCAGCTATCCCCACGGGCGCGGCCCCTTCGCGGGCACTACCGCGCCCGAACCGCCCTGGCCGCCGCAGCGCGATTGGGGCCGGGAGGATGTCCAGAAGGACTGGGTGGTCGCCATCAAGACCGGGAAGACCGCGCCGTGCCATTTTGGCTACGCGGGACCGTTCACCGAAGCCTACCTGCTCGGCAACGTCGCCTTGCGGGTCGGCCACCGCATCGAATGGGATCCGCTCGCGTTCCGCGTGACCAATTGCCGCGAAGCGAATCAGCACCTGTACCGGGAATACCGCCGCGGCTGGGATCTGAAAGCGATTGCCGGGGACGCCTGGGCGGAACCCGCGCAGCTCTCGCGGGCGCGCTAGCTAGAATCATTGGTCACCTTTCCGGAAAGGCTAGACAGTCGACAAACGTGTCCTGAAAGCGCGGATCGGTGTGGAGCGACACGTGGACCACGCGCGAGGGCAGGTCCCGCAGCCAGCGGTCGCGCGCCGATGGGTTCAAGGCGATGAGCTTGGCGCCGCGGAGCGCCGCGTTGCCGGCGGGAACGACGCGTTGGGGATCCATCTCGAGTAAGCCGAGCCGCCAGGCGTCGGTCACGTCCACGTAGTTTCCGAAGGCGCCGGCCAGATACACGGCGTGCAGGCTTTCCAGGCTCGCGCCCCACTGCTCAAGCAGAAGGCGCAGTCCGGCGGCGATGGCGCCCTTGGCCAACTGCAATTGGCGAATGTCGCCCTGCGTCAGCCGGACGGGATCCGCCAGCAGCCACTCCTTGCCGTTGGTGAAGCGGCCGCCCGGCCCGATCAGACCCGTCTGGCGCGCGCGCGCCACCGCGGAAACCAGTCCGCTTCCGCAGATGCCCCGCGGCCCGCCGCCGCCCAAGACCCGGCACTCGAAAGCGCCGTCGCGGAAATACACGTGCGTGATGGCCCCCTCGGCGGCGCGCATGCCCATCGAGATGCAGCCGGCTTCAAACGCCGGGCCCGCCGCGGTGGAAGCCGCCAGCAGCCGGTGGCGATTGCCCAGCACGATTTCGCCGTTGGTCCCCAGATCGAGCAGCGCCGCCAGCTCCTCGCGCTCCGCGATGCCGGTGGCGGCGATTCCCGCCAGGATGTCACTGCCCACGAACCCCCCGATGCAGGGCAGGAAGACCACCTCCACCTGCTCCGGCAGGGTCCAGCCGAGCTCCCGCGGCGTGAAGCGCAGGGCGGCCAGCGTCGACGGCTCGAACGGCACGTGCGACAGGGGCTCGACATCCACGCCGCCGAACAGGTGGTGCATGACCGTGTTGCCGCACAGCCAGACCGCGCGCAGATCCGCGCGTCCCGCGGCGCGGACCAGATCGGCGGTGAGCGCGCCCGCCGCGCCGCGAATCAGCGAGGCCAGCCGCCCGGCGCCATCCCTCTGTTCCAACGCCGCCTTCACACGGGTCATGATGTCCGCGCCCAGCACGGCCTGCGGGTTCAGGGCGGTCCGCACGCCGAGGATCGCGCCGGTCTCCAGGTCCACCAACTGGGCCGCCAAGGTCGTGGTGCCGACATCGAAGGCCACCGCGCACCCCGGACGGGGCTCGAAGGCGCAGTGCGTGTCGTCGCCGAGCACGTGCGCGGTCCACTGTTCGATCTCGAGCGTCAAATCGCCGGTTACCCTCGTGCAGCAAGCCAGCCGCCACCCGGCGCGCAGTTCCTCGTCCGTCAGCGTCTGCCGCATCTCCGGGGAGATCGCCAACTCGCCCTGGAGCAGGCGGACGCGGCAACCGCCGCAGGTGCCCTGCCCGCCGCAAGGAAACTCCACTCCCAGGGGAAAGAGGATGTCGCTGAGCGAGGAGCCCGTCCGGACCGGCGTCTCCACCCCGAGAGGAAGCAAACGGAGGGTCGGCATCAGGGTAGATGAGTCTGCGCGTAAGCAGCCATCGCGCGCAGGTTTTCCTCGGGAGTGCCGGGCGGCACCTCGCAGCCTGCGGCTACGATCCAGCGCGCGCCGGCTTGCCGGTGACACTCCGCCAGCGCCGCCTGCACCTGTTCCGCCGTGCCGTCGCGCAGCACCCGCACCGGATCGATATTGCCGGCCAGCACTTGCGCGGGCGGCATTTCGGCGCGGGCCAGTTCCAGAGGGATGAGCGAATCCAGGTCAACGATCGCGACGCCCAGCGATCCCATCCCGGCGGCGATTTTCTTGGTATTGCCACAGATATGCAGCCGCACCCACCCGCCGCGCGCGTGGATGCCCGCGACCAGTTCCTCCTCGAACGGCAGCACCATTTCCCGATAGTACCGGGGCCCGACCAGCGAGGCTGCGGCGTCGCCCACGCCGATGTAGTCGGCGCCCGCCTCCAGTTGCGCCTCCGCGAAGCGGATCTCCATCGCTACGCAGAACGCGAACAGTTCCCGGACGTAATCCGGATCGTCGTGCAGGTCGACCAGCAGGGAGTTGAGGCCCCGGAGATCGGCGGCCATCGCGCAGGGGCCCTCCACCCAACCTTCAACGCAGAGTTCCGCGCCGGCCAACTCCCGCAGCCGCCGCACCCCCGCCACCCGGTCGCCCATCCGCCCGGCGCGCGGATCCGGCAGCTTCAGCGCGCTCAGCCGCTCCTTGGCGGCCAGGAGCGCCTCGCTTTCGACGATGGCCGGCGGCTGGTGCTCGAACCATTCGATCCTGGCGCCCAGGTCGTGCGCTTCCCGCGCGGGATCGGAAATCACCGAGACATGATCGAACCCGAAGGTCCGGGCGGTGCGGTCCTGCGCTCGGGCCAGCGTCTCGTGATCCGTAACGTACCGCCGGTAGGAAACCCCCGTCTGGCTGGCGGCGAACATCATGGTGATGGGCATCACGGGCAGGCGGTCCACCGCTTCTCCCGCCAGGTGCGCCGCCACCCGCTCCCGGCCGGTCACTCCGGAGCCTCCTCCAGCCGCACAATCTGTTCGTCATACGAGACGCCAATCGCGTACCCCGGCGGCACCACGAGAAAATGATCCGGATCCCAGTCGCCGTCCACCAGCCGCTCGAACAATTGAAAGTCCCCCAGAATCTTGGTGAACCGCCAGCCGTGCTCCTGAGCTTCCCGGCGCGCGTCTTCCTCAAACCTGCCGTCCGGTTCCAAGCCGGTTTCGATGTAGGTGAGTTGCTGGTAGTGGCGGCGGTAAGTGTGGAGTTGCTCGAACAGGTAGCGACCGTTCTCCTCGCCATACTTGTCGACCAGTTCCTGGAGGGCGTACCCCGCTCCGGTGAGGGAGCGGGTTTGCTGCATCGTGGTTTGATCGAGGTCCCGGCCGCGCTCCAGCCAGCCGGTGGAGCGGAAGTACACGCCGGGGTTGGCGTCAAAGTACTCCTGATAACGCCGCCGGCTGCCCATCAGCAATGCGATACAGTCGTGGGCGCGGGGAATCACCAGCGGGATGGCGCGGGCCCGCAGGCCCAGCGCGCCGTTGCCGCAGAGCGCATACCCCAGCAGAATCGCTTCATAGCGCTGCGGATCGGTCGCGTCCACGACCTCCTGCAAGCGGTCCCGCATTTTGCTTCCGCCCAGGTCGTGCAAGCCCTTGGGCAGGAATTCCGCGTCGATGGTGTGGGGCGACCGCGACAGGACAAAACTCAACTCCCGGAGGATCACTTCGCAACCGATCAGCTTCAGCCGCATCCTCAGTCCTTCCAAGTTGCGCATGAATGCGCGGGCTTGTTCCCGCGACGCTGCGACTTTACACCCGGGGCCCCTACGCGCCGCTTCGTTTTCGCGGCACGTAATCAAATCCAGCAAAGACCCGCTTGTTCGCGCGGCTGCGAAACAGCGAGTCCCCGATGGAATTGCACAACCTTCCGCTGGCGGCTCTTAAGCCGCCACCATCGCTTCCAGTTTACGGCGGATCGTGGCGGCCGCCTCCGGAACGTACAGGACGTCACATTCCGACCCCAGGATGAACGGCCGGTCCAGCGCCTTCATCTCTTTGGCCAACTGCCCCGCGAGTTCCGCGACCCGCTCCACGGGCATGGCGGCGTCCGAATAGAACGTCTTGGTGGGCAGGTTGCCATATAACACCACGTCCGCCGGCACGAGCGCCGCATCCTGCCATAGGCAGCGGGACGCGCCGAGGCTGAGCACGGCGGGATGGAGGGTCTCCCCCAGAATCCTCACCATGTCATCGGTCAGTTCTCCGCAGTCATGCAGGAACCAGGCGGCGCCCGCTTCGTCCAACAGACGCCGCAGCCGCAGGTTCGGCTGCAGCACGTACCGGTTAAGGATGTCCGAACCGGCGGTCAACTGCCTGGGAGAGAGGTAGACCGCATTGGCGGACGGTTCACAGAAGATCACCGCCCGCGCGCCGGCGTCCAACTGCGCCCGGATCGAGCGGGCGACGGTGGCTTCCGCCAGCTCGAGGCTGCGTTCGAACATGCGGATGGATTCATCGTCGTCCGGGCCCAAACCGCGGCCCGCGAGCGCGACCGGGGTGATGGGGTCGGCCACCAGTTTGGTGGCCAGCGAAAACGGCCCGATCGTCATGCCCACCGGAAACAGCGAGGTAACCTCCGCGATATACCGGATCGAATCGAAGTGCGCCTGGTGCGCGGGGAGAAAAGCGGCGGGCGCGCCGTCCCGCACGCGGGCCAGTTGCTCCTCGGTCGGCGGAGCGAGGAAGTGATACGTGTCCGCCTCCTCCCCTCCGATGCCTAGCCGGTGGAGCAGATCGCGCTTTTCCAGGCGGAGGTCCATGCGGGGAAACGCCGCCGGACTGCCGTAGCGGAGCGCATGCGCTTCCAGGACGCGCCCCAGGCGTTCGCCATCGGTCAGAATGGCTTCCGGGTCGGGCTGCTCGTGCAGCACCAGGTCCACTGCCAGGGGAATACGCCCGCCCTCCGCCGCCATGCGCCGGAAGACGCTAGCAGGCATGCGAACTCGCCTTCACCATATCCCGCGCCAGATTGACGGCCACGCTGGCGTTCTCGCCGTAGCCGTCCGCGCCGATTTCCTTGGCGAACTGCGGCGTCACCGGGGCGCCGCCGACGAGCACTTTCACCCGATCTCGCAAGCCGGCGTTCTTCAACGCCTCGATCGTGGTCCGCATCGCCGGCATGGTTACCGTCAATAGCGCCGACAGGCAGACGACGTTGGCGTTCCGCAGCTGCACGGCTTCCACAAATTTCTCGGGCGGGACGTCGGCGCCGAGGTCGGTGACTTCAAACCCGCCGCCTTCCAGCAGCGACGCCACCAGGTTCTTGCCGATGTCGTGCAGGTCGCCTTTCACCGTGCCGATGACCACCCGCCCGGTGGGCTCGGCGCCTTTTTCCGCCAACAACGGACGCAGCAGTTCAAGCGCGCCCTTCATCGCCCGCGCCGACAGCAGCAACTCCGGCACAAAGTACTCTTCGCACTCGAAGCGCTTGCCCACCTCCGCCATTGCCGGAATCATATATTTCTGGATCAACTCGATCGGATCAGCGTTCTCGGCCAGCGCCTCTTTGGTCACCGCCACCGCCGTCTTGTTGTCCCCGTTGAGTACCGCCTCGTACAGCTTTTGTAAGTCCGCCATGAACCGCCTCACTTGTTTCCGTTGAATTCGCGCACCGCGTCGATCATCGCCACCAGGTTTACCACGGGCGTGCCGGCTTGCACGTTATGAATGGAGTCAAACACAAATCCGCCCCCGCGGGAGAACACTTCGCACCGCCCCAACACCTCTTCCCGCACGTCCGCCGGCGTGCCGAACGGCAGCGTTTTCTGCGTGTCCACGCCGCCGCCCCAGAAGACCAGCCGGTCTCCATAGGCCGATTTCAGATGGGCGGGCTCCATGCCCGCCGCCGAACACTGCACTGGGTTCAGGATATCGAATCCGCATTCAATAAACGACTCGATAAAGCGCTCCACCGCTCCGCAGGAGTGCTTAAACGTCTTCCAGGGAGTGTGCTGGTGGATCCAGTCGTTCAGCCGCCGGTAGTAGGGAAAGTACAGTTCGCGGAACGTGGCGGTCGAGCAGAACGAGGAAGTCTGCGTGCCGAAGTCGGTCCCGCATAGGAAGACCGCGTCCACCTGGTCGCCGACCGCCCCGTAGATCGCCTCCAGGTTTTGGAGCGCGATCTCGCTCTGGCGGTCAAAGATCCGGTGGATGTAGTCCCGCCGCGTGTGGGTCGCCATGTACCACTCGGCCACGTCCCGGATCCCTTTCGGGTCCTTGAGAAACGGCGCCGGCACCAAGGCGATGTCGCCGAACGCGGTGCCGCCAAAGTTGGCCATGACCGCCCTCCCGGTCGCGCGCGCCGCCGCGGCCGCTTCCCGGAAGTGCGCCAGGTCCGCGGCGCTGACGGGCTGAAATTCCTCCAGATTATCGGCCGGATCCAACCGCGCTTCGTCGATGGGCCGCTGCCGGATGATCGTATCGAAAAAGAAACCGCCGGCCGGCATCCGGCCGCTCGGGGGAGCGGTCAAGTCGCCCTCCGGGTAGATCAGCAGGTCGCCTTTTTCGTCCACCGTGGTGTTGAAATCCCGGGGCACCAGCACGTCGACTCCGTGAAAACGCCACTCCTTCCACCCTTCGTTGGGGAAACCGAACATCGTTTTGCGCGGAAACACTCCTTCCACGTCCAGCCCCATGGCGTCTTGAAGGTCAGGTTCCACCAGCCCCAGCATCTGGTAGGGTTCGTGCACTTTCACGGGACGGCGTTCGAGCCCGAAGTGCTCGCGCAAGGCGGCCACGCAGGTGACGTGCATACCCGTGACCGCAGTGCTGCCAAAGTCCATCGGGATCCGGTCGGGCTCCCGGTGGGCAAGGGCGGTCAGGACTCGTTCACGGCAGGTCATCGGTTGGCCTTGGGCGCAGGACTCCTCGGTTACTCTCTAGCACGTAGGCTTCCATGGGCCAACCCCCGGCGCGAAAAAGCCCCGGGTTCCACGGATTCCCCGCACAATACGGTTTTGCAGAAGGATCGAGCGGCCAGCGGAGGTCGGCGCGAAACTTGTCCGCGGTGAATTTCCGGCACGCGGCCGGGTGTGCTCACCCACTTCTGGGCTTCCCGCACCCGTCGCGGCTGCCCTCGGGATAGACATCAGCCACTGATTCTATGCCCCCCGGGTTTCGCACGGAAGCCCCCCAGGGTAGTCTCTCGGTCCGCCAAGCCGGAGCCGGCTCCTGCCCTCCGGGAGCTGGGTCTTTTCAACCGGGCTCGGAAGCGGCGCCGACCCGGGGAACATTTCTTGATTCCCACCCCCCGCCTCTTTGCATCTCTCCTACCATGAACGGAATGAATGCCGACACGAAAACCTGGCCGGAACTTGCGATCGGCCTCTACGATAAACTGACTGGACGCGGCGCGGAAATCTCGTACGAATTTCAAAACTTCGAAATCTTCGTGCCCAGTTCGGCTTCCGCGGACGCGCAGCACGCCCTGTGGCGCGTCAACGGCACGGTGAGGATCCGCACCAAGGATGATGCCGCTGCTGCGCGCGCTTGACGTGGATCTCGTCCTGGAATACCAGGGCCGGCGCGTGAGTTTGCGAGGGTCGGCCGGGCGCTTCGCCGCCCGCTTCCCGACCCTCCGGTCTGCCCTGGTTTTCCTACGCGCCCTCTGGCCCTACCGCAAGCGGCTTCCCTCGGGCATCACAATTGATCTTCAATGGAAGTGGATCCGCCTTGCGGTGAAGGGTCGCACTTGATCGCTCCCCCATCCCTCCGTCTCGCCATCGCCGGCGCCACTGGCTACATCGGCGGACGCCTAGCTCCGCGATTGCTGGAATTGGGCTTCGCGGTGCGCTGCCTCGTCCGCTCGCCCGGCAAATTGCGCGACCGCGAGTGGGCGTCTCACCCGCGCGTGGAAATCTGCGCCACCAATCTTGCCGACTCCCAAGCGCTGCGGGAGAGTCTGTCCGGCTGCCACACCGCATATTACTTGGTGCACTCCATGAATTCCGCCGGCGCCCGTTACGCCGAGGAGGACCGGACGCTGGCCGTCGCGTTCGCGCGCGCGGCGCGGGAAGCGGGCGTCAAGCGTATCATCTATCTGGGCGGACTGGGCGAGACGGGTCCGGATCTCAGCCAACATTTGGCTTCCCGTCGCGAAGTGGAACAGGCGCTCCGGTCAACGGGAATTCCCGTTACGGTGCTGCGCGCCGCGATGATCATCGGTTCCGGTTCCGCGTCCTTTGAGATTCTCCGCTACCTGGTGGAACGGCTCCCGGTGATGGTGACTCCGAAATGGGTCCGCACGCCCTGCCAGCCGATCGCCGTGCGCAACGTGATCGGCTATCTCACGGGGGTGCTTTCCTGCCCCGAAACCCTAGACGCGACCTTTGACATCGGTGGTCCGGAGGTTCTCAGCTACCGGGAAATCATGCAGATCATGGCGGAAGAACTCGGGTTGCGCCGCCGCTGGATCCTGCCGGTTCCGGTCCTTACCCCCCGCCTCAGCTCGTACTGGATTCACCTGGTGACGCCGCTCAGCCATAGCATTGCCAAACCGCTCGCGGAAGGATTGCGCAATCCCGTCGTCTGCCGGGAAAACCGTATCGCGGAATGGTTGCCTCAGGATCTCTGGACGGTGCGGGAGGCGATTCGCGCCGCGCTCCGCAAGGTGGCGGCGCATTCGGTGGAAACAAGCTGGTTGATGGCGGGCCCCCTGCCCGGCGACCCCGACTGGTCGGGCGGCACGGTGTTCCGCGACGCGCGGGAGCTGGCGGTGGAGGCGCCGGACTGGGCCGTGTTCCGCGCGATCTGCCGCGTCGGCGGCGGCCATGGCTGGTATGCCGCCGATTGGCTGTGGAGAGTTCGCGGCTGGATGGATCTGCTAGTCGGCGGTCCCGGACTCCGGCGCGGCCGCCGCGACCCGGAACAGGTCGCCTACGGCGAAGCGCTAGACTTCTGGCGGGTAGTCGCGATGGACCGCAACCGTCGGCTGTCGCTGCGCGCGGAGATGAAACTCCCTGGCGAGGCACTGCTCGACTTCCAGGTGGAGGCCCAGTCGGGCGATCGTTGCCTGTTGCGCCAGCAGGCGTTGTTCCAGCCGCGGGGGCTGTTCGGACTGCTGTACTGGTATGCCGTGGCGCCGTTGCATCACGTGGTTTTCCGCGGGATGCTGCGCGGAATTGAGCGCGAAGCGATCCGGATCGCGGCGGCCGGCGCAGAAGGAGCACGCGCATGAAAGATCCCTTGCCCCTCGGTCAACTATGGGCCGCGGCCGGGCCTGCGGCGGACATCTTCTCCGCGGAGGCGCTCGCCACGCTACCGGAAGGGGCGAAACGTTACCTGGCGCACGCGATTTGCCCCGGCGCGCGGCTTGCCTCGGCAGTGCGACTGACGATGCGCGGAGAATTCAAGTTGGGGAAGTGGCGGCCGTTCACCGCCGAGGAGGTGCTCCATGGGGAGCGCGGCTTTATCTGGGCGGCGTCGGTGCGGATGAGCGGATTGCCCATCCGCGGAGCCGATCGCCTGGTGGATGGAGAAGCGGAGATGCGCTGGAAGATGCTGGGGCTGATTCCGCTGGTGCACGCTTCCGGACCCGACATTGCGCGATCCGCCACGGGGCGCTGGCTGGCGGAGTGGTGCTGGCTTCCCTCGGCGTTTCTTTCCGCGGACACGCACTGGGAGACCGTCGACGCCGCGCATGTGAAAGCGCGCGTTCCCGGCGGCGACCTGGTCCTTGCCCTGGCCGGGGACGGCCGTCTGAAATCGATCAGCCTCCGGCGCTGGGGGAATCCCGAGGGCGGCGCATTCGGCGAAGTGGACTTTGGCGCGTTGGCCGAAGAGGAGGCGACCTTCGCCGGCTTCACGATTCCGGTGCGGCTCCGGGTCGGGTGGCATTTCGGCGGCGAGCGGTTCGCGCGGGAAGGCGAGTTCTTTCGGTGCGAGATCGAGAGCGCCGAATTTCGCTGACCGCGGGCGGGCCAGGCGGGGCGTCATCCGCGGGCTCGGTATCATGAAGATGCATGCGCAGCGCGCGCATTCTTCTGCTGGCCGCCATCGTGGGGATTCTCGCCGCGGTGGCGACGATCTATCGCCAGCAGCGCCTGGCGCAACAGGCGGACGTACCCGAGAAGCCCGCGCCGTTGCCCCCCGGGGTCGAAGGCCGCGCCAGCGACTGGCATTGGACCAAGACGGATCGCGGCCGGCCGGTCGTGGACATCCGGGCGCGCGATTTCCAGCAGACCAACGACGGATCCAAGGTCGAACTCCGCGATGTACGGTTGCGCCTGTACCACCAGGACGGCGGCGTGTACGACTACGTGGAGAGCGCCCACGCCGTCTTCTCGCCGGAACAGCAACAACTTTCGTCGGACGGCGAGGTAAAGATCACCCTGGGCATTCCCGCCCAGGACCAGACACGGCGGGAGTTTGTCTCGATTGTGACGTCGGGCGTGGCCTTCGATAGCGCCACCGGCCGCGCTTCCACGGCCCGGCCGGCGGAGTTTACTTTCGAACATGGCACGGGCAAATCCGTGGGCGCCGCCTACGATCCCACCACCCGAGAACTGGTCATGGAGGCGGATGTGCATTTGCGACTCGCGCGGCCGGGAACGCGTCCGATGCGGTTGGAAGCCGGCCACCTGGTGTACCGGGAGACGGAGTCGAAAGTATTCCTGACCCAGGGGGCGACGCTGTTCCGCGGGACTTCCGTGATTCGCGCCGGCGAAGCCGTCGTCACCCTCGCCGAGGGCGTGGTCCGGCAGGTGGAAGCGGTAAACGCCAGGGGCGAAGACCGTTATCCCCAGCGCCAGGTCGAGTACGCCGCTGATCGATTAGCGGTGCAGTTCGGCCCCGAAGGCGTGGCGCAGTCGGCCCGCGGCGAGCAGAACGCCAGCCTCGCTTCCCGCACGCCGCAGGCGGTGACTCTGCTGCGATCGGAACGCGTCGACCTCGAGTTCACCGCGCAGCAGGACGAAGCCGTGCTGACGCGCGCCGTAGGGTTCGGGCGGAGCGTGCTCGAATCGAAACCGCTCCCCGCGCCCGGCAAGCCGGCCCCTCCGGTCCGCACCCTGCGCAGCGAAGTCATCGAAATCAAAATGCGGCCTGGCGGGCAGGAGTTGGACACGCTGGCCACACACAGCCCGGGCGAACTCACGTTTCTTCCCCAGCAGCCGGGCGAGCGGCGGCGCGACCTGCAAGGCGAGCGCGTTTCCTTGCAGTACGGGCCGCGCAACGCGCTGGAGACATTCCGGGCGGTCTCCGTTGCCACCGTGACCGCGCCCGCGCGGCAGGGTCTGCCTCCGGTGAAGACCTCCAGCAAGCACCTCGAGGCCCGCTTCCATCCCGAAACCGGCCAGATGCAGACCCTGGAGCAGTGGGACGACTTTCGCTACCAAGAAGGCGACCGACAGGCCACGGCGGCCAAGGGCGTGCTGGACCAAACGGAAGAACGGCTGATTCTCGAACAGAACGCGCGGGTTTGGGATCGCGCCAGCGCTACGGCGGCGGACGTCATCCGGCTGCATCAGCCGAGCGGCGACTTCGAGGCCGAAGGCCGGGTGACCTCCAGCCGCCGGCCCGATGAGAAAGGGGGGCCCTCGCCGGGGATGTTGGGCGGAGGACCGGAACCGATTCAGGCCACCGCTTCCTGGATGCGCGCGACCGGCGGCGGCCGCCAGATTTTCTACCGCGGCGGCGTCAAACTCTGGCAAGGTCCCAACTGGCTCAAGGCGGAGAGCGTCGAAATCGACCGCGAGGCCCGGCGGCTGGCCGCCTCCGGGCAGGTGGAAACCTACCTGGTGGATGCCGTGCAAGAGGGCCGGTCGCGTCCCCCGGCGACCCTCGTGCGCGCGGGGCACCTGGTCTATACCGACGACGACCGCGTAGCCTTTTATTCCGGCGGGGTGCTTCTGCAGCGGGCCAGTCTCCGGGTGCGCTCCCTGGAGTTGCGCGCCCAACTGGCGGCGCCGGACGCCGAATCCCGTCTCGAGCGCGCCATCGCCGAGCGGAAAGTCGAGATTGTGCAGACGGAGTTCGGCCGCACCCGTACCGGGACTGCCGAGCATGCCGAATACGAGGTGACGTCCGAGCGGATTCTGCTGCGCGGCGGGGAGCCGTCCTTTCGCGATTCGATTACCGGCGTCACCCGGGGCCGCGAATTGACCTACTTTGCCGCCGATGATAGGTTGTTGGTGAACGGGGAGCCCGCCCGCCCGGCCTCCAGCCGCTTGCGCCGCAAATAATGCCCATCCTCGAAACCCGAGAAATCGCCAAAGCCTATCGGGGCCGCAAAGTGGTCGATAATGTGTCGGTCTCGATTCATGAGTCGGAGGTGGTTGGTATTCTCGGCCCGAACGGAGCGGGCAAAACCACCTCGTTCTACATGATTGTCGGCCTAATCCCCCCGGACTCCGGCAGCGTGTTGCTCGACGGACGCGAGATCACCAGCCTGCCCATGTACCAGCGGGCGCGCCTGGGAATCAGCTATCTGCCCCAGGAGCCCTCCGTCTTCCGCAAATTGACCGTGGAAGAAAACCTGCTGGCGATTCTGGAACTGCAAGGGCTCGACCGCCGCACCCGGCGCGAGCGGATGAACGAACTCATCGAACAGCTTGGCCTGGAAACGGTGCGCCGTAACCGCGGCTTCATGCTGTCGGGCGGCGAGCGCCGGCGGGTCGAGATCGCGCGCTCACTGGCCATCAACCCGAAATTCCTGCTGCTGGATGAGCCGTTCTCGGGAATCGACCCGATTCAGGTGATCGAGTTGCAGCGCATTATCGCCGAACTAAAGAACGCCGGGATCGGCATCCTGGTCACCGACCACAACGTGCGCGAAACGCTGTCGGTGACCGACCGCGCGTACATCATCAACAACGGCAAAATCTTCCGCGCAGGCTCGCCCGCCGATCTGTCCCGCGATCCGGACGTGCGGCGGGTGTATCTCGGCGAAAACTTCTCCTTCGGCCAGTTGGTGCCCTGAGTCGCATACAATGCGGCAAGGATGACGCGCTCGTTTCTCGTTGTTGCAATTCTTGCCGCCGCCGGGCAGGCGCAGTGGCAGGCCGGCGCAGGGCGGGTCGCCATTACCCCGCGCGAACCGATCTGGATGGCGGGCTACGCGGCCCGGACCCAGCCGTCCTCTGGTGTGCGGCAGGACATTTTCGGCAAGGCGCTCGCGCTGCGTGACCAGGACGGCGGCGCCGTGGTGCTGGTCACGCTGGACCTGATCGGCGTCACGCGCGAATTGGCCCATACCGTGACCGAACGCGCCCGCCGGCAGTTTGGCCTCGAGCGGGACCGCATCGCGCTGATCGCCTCGCACACCCACAGCGGGCCGCTGTACCAGTTGCGCGGTTCGTACCAGATGACGCCCGGCCAGGAAGAGGTGATCGGCCGATACGGCCAGGAACTTCCGGACAAAATTGTCGCCGCCATCGGCGCCGCTCTGGCGGACCTGGCGCCCGCCACGCTGGCGTTCGAGCAGGGATTGGCAGGCTTCGCCGTCAACCGCCGGCGCGTGGGCAACCGCCATTACCCGGGACCGGTGGATCACGATGTGCCGGTGCTGACTGTGCGCGCCCCGGACGGGCGGTTGCGCGCTGTGGTCGCGGGCTATGCCTGCCACGCCACGGTGCTGGCCGATTACCTGATCAACGGCGACTGGCCGGGTTACGCCCAGCGCGAGATCGAGCGGATGCACCCCGGCGTCACGGCTTTGTTTGTCGCCGGCTGCGGCGCGGATGCCAATCCCCTGCCCCGCCGCAGCGTGGAACTCGCCGAACTGTACGGGAAGGTGCTCGCCAACGCGGTGAGCGAGGTCGTCAACGGCAAAATGAAACCGCTGCACGGCCCGCTGCGGACCGCGTTCGCCACCGTGCCGGCGCCGTTCCAGACGCCGCCCACGCGCCCCGAACTCGAGGCGCGGCGCAACCATGCCGACCAGGTGGTCCGCCGCCATGCCGAACGCCTGCTGGCCATCCTCGATCGCGACGGCAAGCTGCCGGACTCCTATCCGTATCCGATTCAGGTGTGGCGGCTGGGCGATGGCCTCAAGTTCGTCGCGCTAGGCGGCGAAGTGGTGGTGGATTACGCGCTGCGCCTGAAAAGCAACCACGGTTGGGACGACACCTGGGTCGCGGGGTATGCCAACGACGTCATGGGGTACATTCCATCCGTGCGGATCCTGCGGGAGGGCGGATACGAAGGAGGCGGCGCCATGCTCTACCAGAACCATCCGGGACCCTTCGCGGAAGCCATCGAGGACACGATTGTTGCTCAAGTGGCGAAGTTGATCGAAGCAACTTCACGCGGGCAGTCCCGATAATCAGGCTAAGAGGCCGGCACGATCGGATCCCACCTGCATCGCCGGTCCCGCCTGGAAACAGCCCGCCAAACACTGCTGATCGCCTGCCAAATCGAGGGCTGCGCGTGTGCGCAGCCCTCCCGCCTTACGCGACCGAGCCGTTAAAAGCTCAAGCGCAAAGCCATTTGGATTTGCCGCGGATCGCGCGCGCTATTGATTACGCCGAACGCCGGATTCGGCAACCCGCTGGCGGGCGCGCCGAATTGGGTGTGGTTGAAGAAATTGAACGATTCGAACCGGAATTGCAATTGGCGTCCTTCGCCCGGCAGCTCGAAGTTCTTGAATACCGAGAAATCCCAGTTGTTGATCCCCGGCGCGCGCATCGTGCTGCGGCCGGAAGTTCCGAAACGGCCGGGAGCCGGAATGGCGTAACAGGACGGATCGAACCACCGCAGGCGCGTCCGCTCGCCGCGCGGCAGGCGTCCGTCGCACAGGCGGTCGGCGAACACCTGGAACGCGTCCACGTCGGGCGTCTGGGCCGGAACCGTGACCGAGATCGGCACCCCTAACTGAAAGGTCGTGATGCCATTCACCTGCCAGCCCCCAATCAGCACATTGGCGATCCCGCGGGCCTCGCCGAAGATGGGTTTGCCTTTGCCGAACGGCAATTCCCAAAGGTAGCTGAACACGAACCGGTGGGCGGTATCGAGCGCCGCCAGGCCGCGGTACGAGTTCGCATCGCCGGGAGCCTTCACGGGGTCGCTACTGATGTCGGTTCCCGAGTCGAGCGCTTTGCTCCAGGTGTACGAACTCAGGAAGCTGAAGCCGGAGGAAAAGCGTTTCTCCAAACGGCCGGTCAAGCCATGGTAGTGCGCCTTGCCCATCCGGTCGAACTGGCGAATGGTGCCATACTCGGGATACGGCCGCCGCTGCTGAAGCGGTTGGTTTTGCAAGGGAATGTTGGGATCGGGCAACCGCGCCTGGTTGAAATTCGCCGTGGCGGGCATCTTGAGGGTGCGGTTCCCCATGTAGCCAATCTCAACGACGTAATCGTTACCCAGCGTACGCTGGATGTTGAAGTTCCACTGGCCGGTATAGGGCCGCCGGTAGGTCTTCTGCACGGTGAAGAAGCTGAACGCCGGTCCGCTGGGCAAGGCGGTCCCGGTCGGGCGGTCGGGATAGAGCGTATCGTTGAACCGCGTGGGGACCAGTTGCGAGGCGGATTCGGTTTGCTGCGGGTTCCAGACGAACGGGTAGAACAGGCTCATGCTCTGGGTGAGCTGGTTGTTGTTGACATTGTTCCAGTAATAGCCGTGGCCGCCGCGGATCACCGTTTTGTCGTTCAGGCGGTAGACGAAGCCGACGCGGTCCGCCCAGTTGTTGTACTGCGGGTTGATGATCGAGCGGCGCACTACGTTGCCCGGCTCCGTGCTGGTGCGGAAGGCGAAGGGATCGCGCAAGACAAACTCGATCTGGCGGGTATCGAAGTTGAAGACCGCCATATTGTTTCGCGGCTGGACCCAGGGGCTGTTGTACTCCCAGCGCACGCCGAGCGTGAGGGTCAGGCGCTTGCTGACCTTGAAATCGTCCTGGAAATATAGCCCGGGTTGCGTGGATCGGCCGTCGAAACCGAGTTCTTCCAACTGGACCTGCCAGAAGCCCGGCACGCCGATCAGGTAATCGGCCAGCGCATCGCCGCCCCCGACCCCGGGGCTGGGCCGGGAGAAGTTCGCCTGGTATTGCAAGAAGCCGCGCGGCGATTGCGCCGAGCGCTGCCGGTAGCGGACGCGCCGCAGGTCGATGCCCGCCTTCAGGTTATGCTTACCGGCGTTGTAGGTGAAATCGTCCGACCACTGGAACCGGTCGGTGATGTTGTTGATGGTCGGCGAAAAGGATCCGAAGCCGCTATAGCCGGCCACCGAGACGCTGGGCAGTCCGAATTCCTTCGGGTCCGTGGATACGTTCCGCAGCCCGATGCGCGCCGCCAGGTTCTCGCTCTGCGGCTCCTGCGCGAAGTTCGCGGCCGAACGCGCGTAGGAGAAGCGGAACTCGTTTACGGCGCGCGGCGACAGGATGCGCGTGTATTGGAGCGCGGCGTTGTTGTTGCGCAGCGGCGCCACCCTTCCGGCCAGGGGCGCGTAGTCGCCGCGCAGCGTCGGCTGATCGATGTATGCGTAGCGCGCCATCAACCGGTCTTTGTCCGTCAGGTTGTGGTCCCAGCGCCCGGTGACCTGGTCGTAATCGTCGATGTCGGTCGCGGTGGTGATGATGTTGTTGGCGCGTCCGGGCTGGTTCGGCGTCGGCCAGAACGGAAGCAGGTTCCGGGAAATCGAGTTGATGCGGTTGCCGGGAATCACGTTGCCCGCGAACGGAGTCCGCTGGCCGGTGGCGGCGCTGCCGGTGAGCGGGTCGTAAATGGTCGCCGGAATCTCGCTCAAGTCGCCGGAACGCATGCGCTCGGTCGGCACCGTCGCGATGCGCGTCGTCGTCCGCCGGCGGCGCTGGCCTTCGTAGTTAAAGAAAAACCACGACTTGTCGCGGCCGTTCACCTTGGGCAGCAGGACCGGCCCGCCGATGCTCCCGCCGAACTGGTTGAACCGGAACGGGGGCGGCGCCGTGCGGTCAAAAAAGTTCCGGGCATCCAGCTTATTGTTGCGCAGAAAGTGGTAGAGCGAGCCATGGAAGTTGTTTGTGCCGCTCTGGGTGACCGCGGTGACCAGCGCGGCAGCCTGTCCGTACTGCGCGTCTACGAAGTTCTGCTGAACTTTGAATTCCTTGATGCTCTCCACGCTGGAAAACTGGAAGGTGCCGCCATAGCGCTCGTCGCGGGTTTCCGAACCGTCCAGCAAGAAACCCACGTTGATGTCGCGGGTGCCGGCGAGGGCGACGCCCGTCGACCGTCCCCACACGACGCTGCTGAAAGTCGTGCCCTGCGGCGCGGCGCCGGCGGCAAGCAGGGCCAGGTCAAAAAATCGCCGTCCGTTCAGGGGCAGCGTGGTGATCCGCCGGGAATCGATCACTTGGCCGAGCGCGTTGCTGTCTGTCGCCAGCAGGGGAACCGCGCCCGCTTCCACCGTGATCTGCTCGGCGACCTCGCCGGGCTGTAAGGTGCCGTTCACCCGCGCGCGCTGGTCCACCGCCAACTCCACCAGCGGCACCACCAACGTGCGAAACCCGGTAAGGCTGAACGTCACCCGGTACTGCCCGGGCGGCAGCGTCCGGAAGATATAGTTCCCATACTCGTCGGACTGGGTTTCGCGCGTCCAGCCCTGTCCGATGTTCTGCACCTGCACCTTCGCGTTGACGATCACCGCCTGCGAAGGGTCAAACACGGTTCCCAAGATGTCGCCGGTCAAACTCTGCGCGGCGAGCGGAAACGCCGAGCATGCGGCGAGCAGCACGATCCGTGCGAGCCGGAGATGGCGTTCGAGGGTTGGTTTCACGAGAGTCTGCCTCCTGTTGTATACACCCCTAGGGTGATGGAAGTAGTTGATCACAAAATTCTCCGAAATGTCAACAGTGTTGATTGACATTGTAAAACCCATTGTTTGCCAATACTTTCAGCTCCATCAAGTCACTTGCTTTCAGGATGTTACTTGACTTCCGGCGCCTCACGCGACTACTGTTTCTGTATGCACTTAGCAGTGTGGTCCCTAATGCTTGCCTCGCTAGCGGCGCTGGCGGGTTGCGCGCGGGAGCAGGCTTCCCGGGAGAACTTCGAAGCCAAGGCGTTCACGGCTCTTCCCGTCGAGGAACCGTACGCCTTTCTGGAGCAGCACGCGAGAGGGCTGGCGCCGATGCGACGCGATCCGGCAGCGCGGCGGGAAGCGGGAGAAATGGAGATTGGCCGAACCGGCTGGAGGATCGTGATCCCCGCCGGGGCAGCGCTGCCTCTGCATACGGCGGCCGAGGAGTTGCAGCGCTACCTGCGCGAGGCGATGGAGGTGGCCGTCGAGATCGAGAAAGCCGAGTCGCTGGCCAACTGGCGGGAGCGCAAGCAAGCGATCGTGGCGGGCGCGCGGGCGGCCATGCCCGGTTGCGGCGAAGCGCTGAAAGCCCGCAAGGATTATCAGATCCTGGCGTCCGATTCCGCGGTAGCCACCTGCGGGTTCGACGACCGGGGCGCGATGTACGGGCTCTATAACCTGATCATGCGGTTCCGCCTGCGCGAGGCGCCCTTCCTGCCCTCCAACCTGCATACAGTGCGGCACAGCCTGTTTCAGGCGCGGATGACGCTGTCAGGCCTGGGCTGGATGGAATGGCCGGACCGCTACCTGGCCACCCTGCCCCTGTACGGGTTCGACGCCATCCACTGTTCGATCTACCGCAACCCGAACAACGCGCCGGGCGTGGGACCGCACTGGGACGACATGCGCGAACACCCGCCCGGCGCGATGAAGGACCTGCTGCGGCGCACGGCGCGCTATGGCGTAGACTTCTACGCGCCGATTCTCTACCACTACACCGGTGACGCGGGAAACGTCGCCGGATTGCGAAAGCTGGTCCGGGAGATTGTCACCGAGTTCCCGGAAATTCGCGGGTATGTGCTGCTCACCGAGGGGTTCTTCTACAAGCGCTGGTTTGGCGCCGGCGGGCAGGGAGACCAGAATCTGCGCGACTGGGTCCGCGAGTGGTCGCGCGCGGTGGCGATCGCCGCCGAGGAGGCGCACAAGATCAATCCCGCGCTCGAAATCCTGCCGTGGGAATACAACCTGGACTTCCGGCCCGAACAAGCCGAAACCAAGGCCTACGTCATGACCCAACTGCCGCAATCAACCATCCCGCTTATGACCTTCGAGAACGGCAAAAGCTTTGAACTGGACGGGCAGAAGGGTTATCTGCGGGATTACGCCATTAACCAGGTGGGCCCCGCCGAGGTGACGCAGGCCCAGATCAAGGCCGCCCGCCAGCGCAAGTTCCGGGCGCTGTATTCGAAAGCCGACACCTTCGCCAGTTGGCAGTTCGGCACCTTCCCTTATCTGCCGTTCCCGTACCAGTGGCACAAGCGCTACCAGGCGCTGGAGGAATGGAAGATCGACGGGACGCTGGAGACCTGGAGTTACGGGTTCAAACCCAACTGGGTGGCGGAAATGCGCGCCTGGTACGCCTGGTCGGACGCTCCGCCGCTCGAGGATTTGCTCCGGCGGATCGCGCGGCGCGAGTTCGGCGCCGGCAACGAGGACCTGGCGCTCGAAGCATGGAAGCGCTTTAGCGAAGCCATCCAGGTGTATCCCGACACCGGCCCCAACTGGGGAAGTTGCAACGCGCTGGCCTCGCCGCTGTTTTTTGAAAAGCCGCAACCCCGGGCGATGACGCTGGAGCACTCCTGGACCGACCAGGAACTTTGGAGCCGCCAATCCCAGTTGAATCCGTACTGGCCCTACGTGCCCCGCCGGCTGTTCTTCTGGCCCGACTTCACCAACCGGCAGAACAATGCCGAGCGGTATATCCGCTTCTTCACCATCCCGGTATTTCAGAAGTACCTGGCGCTGGCGGCGGACCGGATGGAACAAGGGCTGCAGGCCTACCGGCGGGCGGCGGGGCAAGCTCCGGAGTCCAAACGGCCCTCCGCTTACCGCGAGGTGTTGCTGGCCGAACAAATCCAGCGCATGATGCGCAGCGAGTACGCCATCATCGAGTTCGAAGGCCTGCGCCTGGCCCTGCATCGGGCGGCGGACGCGGCCGCGAAGCGCGCGTTGCTCGACCGCATGACGGCGCTGCTGCGCGAAGAGCGGGCCCGAACCGTCTCTGCGCGGGAAACCGCGCGCCGCGACTCCCGCCTTGGCTACGAGTGGGAGCAGGATTACATCTACACGCCCGCTACGATCCAGGAGAAACTGAAGCTGATCGACGAGACGCTCGACCGCCAGATCCCCAACTTCCGCAAGCGCCACGGGCTCTGACCCTGGCCGCCGGTCGCTGAGCGGCGTGCGTTCGCCCGGGATGAGTCCGGGCCGCGCGTTTGGCTCCTACTTCAGCCGCGCGGCCTTGAGAGTCCAAGCCTGCAAGCGGCCTAGCTCGAGCAACTCGGGAGCTTCGAAGTTCTCGGGGTGGATCGCCCAGGTGAACGCTTTGCGGGGATCCGCCGCGATGAACCGCTCGAACGCCAGGACGCCGCGGCGGACCCGCACTTCGGCGCCGCCCTCGTCGCCGGCTGCCGTAGCGGCGAAATCCGCGAGCGACAAACACTCCGCGCCGAACCACACGTGCGAGGGCAGCCGGCCGTGGCGCTCGAGGTAGCCGGTCGCGTCCTGCTTCCCGCGCTCAAACAGATGCCGCGGCAAGGCGGGAGCGCGCAGGGTCGAGGCGACCCGTTGCGCGGGACCATCCACCAGCCGGGGAGAGATCCCAAGCACGGCCAGGAGCTGATCGGCCGCCGCATACGCGCCGCGGACGTCGATGGCTTCCCGCAGCCACCGTTTCGCCTGGCCGGCCTCGAGCGGGCGCACCGGAGACTCCATCAGTTGCGGCCAGTCGCGGCCCGTCACGATGCGGACGCCGGTGCTCTTCGCGTGGCGAACAAAATCGAGGAAGATCCGGTAAGCGCGCTCGGAAGATTCGCGCGAGCGAAGCGGGGGCGGGCGGTAGTCTCCAGGCGGCGTATACCGCCCGCGCGGGAAATTCACGCCGTCCCAGAACGCGGTGGCCACAAACTCGGTGGGGTGATAGTAGGTGTGGAGCACGCCGCCCCCTCTGCGCTTCAGTTCCGCCACCCGCTCGCTGAACAGCCGTTTGGCGTCTTCGAGCTTGCCTTCTTCGTCGAGGTTGGCGCGTAGGGCGTAGGGGCCGAGCCGGAACACGTGCAGGACACCCATAAACCAGAACGGCTGGTTGTCGAGGCCGACTTGGGACCCCTCGTCCATGTACACCGGAATCCCCAGCCGGCGCAGGGCGATGTTGCTCTGCGGCCCCCAGGAAGAGCCAGGCTGACCATAGCAGCTCGGCGTCACGCCGAAGATCCGCTGCAGATCCCGCACTCCCTGCCCTTCGCGCCGTTCGAACTCCACCGCCCCCTCATCCATGCCGAGCAGCCGCAGGTACATGGCCGGCGGCGGAGGAATGCTGTGGTTTTCCGCGTGATATCCGATGTCGTGCCTGGCCAGCGCCCGGATGACGTCCCGGCGCCCGCGCTGCTCGAGTACGCGCGCCTTTTCTCCCACGATCTTGAAGGTGGCCCGCACATCCAGTTTTTCCAGTTCTACCGCCAGGCGAAGCGCGGCATCGTCTGCCTCCGGCGCGATGTAGTCCTCGGTATCAAACCAGAGGGCCCAGTAGACCTCCCGATCAGCGGCCGCCAGCAAAGCGGCGGACCAAAACAACAGCAGCAGAGCGCGCATGAAGAGCAGTGTAAACAATCCAGGTCAGACGAACTCACTCGCCTCGGCAGCCAGGAAAATCCGCGAAAGTTCCGCCTGGCGCCGATTTCCGCTGGAGTTTTTTGTCGAGCTGGTCCAACAATGTGGTCTTTCCGACCGGCCCCTGGCCGCCTCCCATAAGGAACGGGAGGGGAAGGCCCTCCAAACTTCAGCCCCGCCGTCCCTTGCCGCCGGCGAGCCAGGTGCTCCGCGAAGCGGGCAAGGAGGAGCCTAACTTGCCCGCAGACGAATCGCCGCCATTCGCTGAAAAGGAAGAGCACGGAGATAGACGCAGACCTGGACCCGTAACTCGCCGTGGTAGGCCCCCCACGCCGATAAGAGCAATTTGCCGCGCCTGTTCGCCGAGAGGCGGCCAGCGCCGCATTGCATCCGTTCTCCTGATCAAGCGCAGTCCGGATGGTAGCGGACCGTATCAGTTTCCTTTGCAACCTGCCCAATGGCCCGGCGTGCAGGGGCACTGGGGCCGGTCCGCCATTGACCGTGTCCAGGAATGGATGGACCGCGAGCGGGAGACCCTCGAGCTGGCAAGGCTCGATTTCGGCAGCTGCCACAACCCGGACAGTGACCTTCTGCTGAAACGCGCCGTCGACGAGCCGGGTTGCGGTTCGCATCGCCATGCTTCACCGCCAACTTCCGCTGGAGAGCTGAACTCGGGGACGGCACTGACGATCCAGCGCTCAATCAACGGATGGGTCCGCTGGCCGGAATGACAGGCCCCAAGTGCGTCGCGAACATCGATCTTGCGCCTCTCAAGGAGGCCCGTAGATGATCCTTGATGCCGCTGGCTGTTAGGAATATACCTCGCCGGTCCGAGGCGGAGCCTCGTTAGTGATTTCCGAGTAGAGACGGCGGGCGGCGGGGTCCCTTACACTGGCCGCATGGATCGGCGGAATTTCTTGCAGCGGATGACGGCGGCCTCGACCGGCCTGGGCGCGGCGGGCGCCGGCGCGGCCGAGACAGGGCAAGTACGGTTCGCCGTGCGTGGCTTCACCTGTGTGACGTGCGCGGTCGGCCTGGAAGCGATGCTGAAACAGCAGCCCGGCGTGGTGCGGGCGCAGGCCTCCTATCCGGAAGGACGCGTCGTCATCGGGTTCGACGGACGCCGGACCAACGTTTCCGCTTTGCGCGACTTCATCCAGCAAACCGCGGGTTTCACCGTGCAGGAAGAGGGGCCCGCCGCGCCGCCCGCCAGTTGATTCTTTGGGGAGGTTTCCATGTCGGTTGATTTCGCGCGCCTGTCCGCGGCGCTCACCGAGGCATTATCGTTGTCGAGGCCGCCAGTGGCGGTGTGCTTCGCCCATGAGTTGGCGCCCGGCGTCGCGCCGTATGCCGGCCAGCCGCCTGCCGGTTGCGTCTTCTGGCAGGAGGCCGCCACCGCCACCTTCGCCACCGCGCCGGCGCACCACGCTCTCTGCTCCATTGGGGTTTACACGCACCGCCTGGAGATGCCGGCGCCGGTCGAGCGGGACCTGCAAGACGCCCTGAAAGTGTTCGGCGACCTTGGATACGTACGGCCGGAGGACCTGGCGGCGATTCCCACGCTCCGGTCGGGACCCAGATACGTGGTCTACGCGCCGCTGGCGTCGGCGCCGTTAAACCCCGACGTGGTGCTCCTGTTTGTGCAGGCCGCCCAAACACTGATTCTGTCTGAGGCGACCCAGCAGGTGGAGGGCGGATTTCCACCCGCGTTGGGCCGCCCGGCGTGCGCCATTGTGCCGCAGGCGGCGAATTCCGGACGCGGCGCGCTGAGCCTGGGGTGCTGCGGAGCACGAGCTTATCTGGACGCGCTGACCGACGACGTCGCGCTGTTCGCCCTGCCGGGCCCCAAACTGGAAGCGTATGTGGAGAGGATCGCGGCCTTGGCGCGCGCCAATGCCACGTTGACCAGATTCCACCGGTTGCGGCGCGAAGCCGTGGCCTCCGGCGCGATGCCCACGGTGGCCGATTCGCTGGCTGCGCTGTCGCGGTAGCCCGCCGCAACGCTCCGCGCCGTCCTCGCTCCGCACGGCCAAAGATGGATAAGATAAGGAAGTTCAGAAGGCACGCCATGACTTCCCGACCCTTCGCGATGCGTTTGCTTCCCGCGGCGCTGGCCGCTGCGGCTTTCCTCTTGTCCAGTTGTTCGGCGCCCGCCCCGAAGAAAGCCGACGAGCGCGCCGAAACGGCCGAGGCCGCCAAACCGCCCGAGCCACCGCCCGCCGAACCCGCCAAGCCCGCCGAGCCCCCCAAGGAAGAGGCCAAGAAGGCGGAACCCGAGAAACCCGTCAAGAAGGATCTGACCAAGCCGTCGCTGTTCACCGAGAAAGCTCCGGACACGTTCAAGGTGCGCTTTGAAACCAGCAAGGGCAATTTCGTGGTCGAGGTCCACCGCGCCTGGGCGCCGCGCGGCGCTGACCGATTCTACAACCTGGTGAAGTACGGTTTTTTCGACCAGAACCGCTTCTTCCGCATCGTGCCGAACTTCATCGTGCAGTGGGGCATTCCAGGTGATCCGAAAGTGGCCCGCGCGTGGGAGAACGCGCAGATCAAGGACGATCCGGTGGCGCGCAGCAACACCAAGGGCTACATCACCTTCGCGACCGCGGGCCCGAACACGCGCACGACGCAGCTTTTCATTAATCTGAAGACCAACTCGTTTCTGGACGACCAGGGCTTCGCTCCGTTCGGCAACGTGGTGGAAGGGATGGCGGTGGTGGAATCCCTGTTCGCCGGCTACGGAGAGCGCCCGGACCAGGGCCGCATTACCACGCAGGGCAATGCGTATCTCCAGCAGCAGTTCCCGAATCTGGATTTCATCAAGCGTACGGTCATCCTTTAACTGAAAGACGGCCGGGTGCGGAGAGCGCCGGCCGTCCCGCCTTGCCTTCCAGGAAAGTTTCGCGCTTGCGGACCGCCGGCGCGGCTCCCGCTGGCGCCGGTTTGCCGCAAACGCCTGCTACCGCGCCGAGCATGCCAAGCGCGGGGACATAGATGCCGGGAAGTTGCAGGGGGAAGTCGACGGCGGCATGGAGAAAGACGGTGGCGACTCCCGCGGCCCAGGGAGCGCGCCGGACGATGAGCACGAGCGAGTGGATCACAAACCAAGCCAGCAGCAGCACGGCGGGGAACCCGCCCTCGGCCGCCCACTCGAGCCAGTCGCAATGTGCGTGGTCGACGCGCAGCGCGGTGTCGAATCGCGCCACGCCGGGGTAGAGAGTCTCGAAGGCCCCGGGGCCGGCGCCGGTCCAGAAGTTTTCCCTCCAAAGGCGCCAGGCGCTGGCGTAGATCTCCAGGCGGTGGCGGAACGAATCCAGGTCTTGCAGACGCCGCCAGAACAACTCCCATCCGCAGACCGCCGCCCCGACGGCGGCCGCCGCCAGCACCGCTCCCTGCCGGCGGAGGATGCTCCCCAGCCCCGCGTCCGGCGAGGCGCGGCGCGTCATCCAAAAGGGGAGCGCCAGCAACTGGAGCGTAGCCAGCGCGACTCCCGCGCGCGAGGCGCTCACCACGACGGAACCGTATAGCAGCGCGGCCGCCAGCAGCGGCCATCCCGGGCGCGCCGCGCGCGCATGCAGCCACAGCGCCGCCGGCAGCGCCAGTTCCGCGCACGCCGCCCAGTGGTCGGGGTTCACGAAACTGCCCAGCGGACGGCCTCCGCGGACGCCGGCGATGCCGAACCAGCGCCCCGGCGCAAGCGTGTGCGCGACCGCCGCGGCCGCCGCCAGCACCGCTCCTCCGCCGGCCAGCCAGCGGATCACGAGGCGGTGGACCCGGCGTTCGCCGAGCAGATACGCCGCCAGCCAAACCATGGCGGTCCAATGCGCCCAGCGCCAGGCGGCGCGGCGGGCGTCGGCCCCATGGGGGACGTCCTGCCACAGAATCTGAGTCCAGGACCAGGCGGTCAACGCGAGAAGGGGGATGGCGAGCGCGGGCAAGGCCAGCCGTTCGCCCTGGCGCCAGGCTTGGAGGATCACCCAAGCCGCGAGCCCGAAAGACATGCTGAAGAGGGCGTGCGCCGCGCCGGTCTCCGCGCCGCCGTACCACAGGACCGATGCCGCCAGAATCGCGGCAAGCACCGTTGTCGGCCCGCGCTGGCTGCGGCTCACGGCGCGGGTCCTCCCGATTCGGCGAGCGAGAACTCCCGGAACTCGGCCCAGCCTGCGGCGCGCGGCCAACCGGGAGGACGCACATAACGGAGCGCCAGCCGCACCAGCGGCTGAGCGGGAGGACAGCGGAAATCCAGCGCAAGCGCTTTCCATCCGGACGTGGCGAGCGACCGTTCTGCAACCGGCGCGCCAGTCCGCCCGTCGAGCGCCACCCAGGCGAGTCCGGAGGGTTCCGTAAGGCCTTCGGCGCGCGCTTGAAACGCGAAGCGGTAGCGCCGGCCCGGCGTCAGATAGGCGAACTGCTGGACAAAGTCGCCGGCTGGTGGCTGCTTGCCGGACAACTCGAGTCGCAACACCCGCGGCCTCCCCGCGATTGTGACGCTGGCGCCGTCCTCCTCGCGGATGCGCCAGTCGAAGGCGCGATGGGTGGGCGCGGCCTCCCAGGAGGGGTTTGCCAGCCAGGGGCCAGAGTCCGGCCGGAGCGCGGGACCGGCCGCCCAGCCCGCCCGAGCCAGCCGGTTCCAGACGTGCAAACTCAACCGCGGATCCCCAAACAGCACTTCGAAATCGGCGTACCAGAGCAGGCGGCTTGCATCCTCTTGCCGGGCGTGCTCAGTCAGCCGGGCGGCCACGCCCCGGACGGCACGCCACTGCTGGCGCCGAAGGTGATAGTCCAGACACTGGCGCCAGGCCTCAGGTTGCGCCGGCAGGATTTCCTGCAGGGCGGCGGAAGCGTCGGGCGTCGCCCGCTCGATCAGTGCGAAGATCCCCTCGAGGTTGGCCTGCGGCACCGCCGCCGCCCGCCTGGACCACTCCAGAAAGGCGGCATGGTTGCCGGCGCGGTAGTAGAAGTTGGCCAGCGCGTAACGCGGCTGCATCCCCAAGTCGAGGCTGGCGGCCTGAAGGTAGCTTCGCTCCGCCTCCTCTGCGCGTCCTTCGCCTTCGAGCCAGAGGGCGTAGGCAAGCCGGGGCTCTGCCCAGCGAGGCGCGGTGCGGATCGCTGCGCGGAACGCGCCTTCGGCGGAGAAAGCGCCGGACTGGGCGCGGCGCAACTGGAGCCGGGCGTCCTCCGGCGCCAGGCGGACCGCGGCGGTCAGCCGGGAAGCGTCTCCGCCGTCCGCCAGCAGGTAGGCAAGCGCCAGGCGGGCGTGCGTCCATCCGCCAAGCAGCGTTAGCAGCATCATCAGTAGCGGGAGCACGTGGCGCCGCATACCTTTCTATCGGCGCGAACGGACGGCGGCGCCATATCCCCGAAGCAATACGCAAACTGCGGGTCTCATGAAATTCCGGAATTGACCGATCAAGCCAGTGTGAGGAGTTTCACAAGGAGTTCAAACGTGCACCGAGGAACCGGACAGTTTTTGATTGCGACTTTCATGGCGGCCCATCTGGCGTTTGGCGCAGCTTCGTCCGCCGTGGTGGGGATGGCGGCGGCCAATGGGGAGTTCACCGTCGACGACGCGCGGATGCCGGGCGCGGCGACGCTGTTCGATGGAAGCAGGATCCAGACGGGCCGCGCGCCGTCGCGCATCCGCTTGCACAATGGCGCGCGGATCCAGCTGGGAAGCGGGGCGAGCGGGGTGATTTACCGCGACCGCATGGTATTGGAGCGTGGCTGGACGGAGATGGAAGGGTTGGCGGCGTATCCTGTGGAGGCGCTGTCGCTGCGCATCCGGGGCGCCGCGCCGGCCGGGGTGCGGGTTACGGTGGGTGAGGATCAGGTCTTGCAGGTGGCGGCGCTGCGCGGCCCGGTGCAGGTGTATAAGGATTCGGGTCTGCTGTTGGCGAACGTGGCGGCGGGCGCGGCCTTGGCCTTTTCCCCGCAGACTTCCGGGGCGGTGGCGGTCTCGACGATGACGGGTTGCCTGGAGGGCGACGCCAGCAAGTTCTTTGTCGGGGACGAGACGACCCAGGTGCTTTTCGAAGTGCGGGGCGAGGACTTGGCGGCGCACCTTGGCAAACGCGTGGAGGTGGTGGGGATTGCGGAACCGGAGGGGGAAGGCGCGGCGCCGGTGAAGGTGACCTCCGTCCGTGCGCTGCCGGGCAAGTGCGTGTGGCGTGCGGCGGCGTCGACCGGCGGCGCGGGCGCGGCTGCGGCGAAAGGCGCGTCCCAGACGGGAGCGGCGGCGGGGGGCGCCGCGTCGGGCACCGCGGCTGGGGCCACCGCGGGGGGAATCGCCACCAAGGCGGTGATCGCGGGAGTGCTCGTCGCCGGCGGGGTGGCGGGAGCGGCAGTCGCGGCGACCCGCGACGAACGCGAAGCCATCAGCCCCACCACGCGATGACGGGAACAGCCGGACGGCGCCGCCCGAGCGCCGTCCGGCTGGGGAAAAGCAGGCCGGGCGCGCTGGGCCTCCACCGCGCCAACATTCACGCCCACCCGGCCCTGCTCCTGGCGCCCTTCCTCCATGGCGTGTCCTGCGTCGCAGCCCGCGCCGCTTTTGTTACCTTGGTGCGTAAGACGCATGACACGCGATCAAGCCTGGGAACTGCTCTGTGAATTCACCAAGTCCGACAGCCTCCGCAAACACGCGCTGGCCGTCGAGGCCTGCGTAGCGGCCTACGCGCGGCATTTCGGCGAGGACGAACAACGCTGGGCAGTGGCTGCGCTGCTTCACGACTTCGATTACGAAATGCACCCCACCGCGCCCGATCACCCGCTGAAGGGCGAGCCGATTCTCGCCGAGCGCGGCGTGGACAGTGAAATCCGCCGCGCCATTCTCTCTCACGCCAGCTATAGCGGTGTGCCGCGCCAGTCGCGGCTGGAAAAGACGCTGTTCGCCTGCGACGAACTGGCCGGCTTCCTCACTGCCGCTACGTATGTGAAACCGACGCGCAGCGTGCATGACCTGGAGGTGGCGTCGGTCCGGAAAAAGATGAAGGACAAGTCCTTCGCCCGCGCCGTCAGCCGGGAGGATATCCTGAACGGGGCGGCGGAGCTGGGCGTCGACCTCGACGAGCACATCGCGTTCTGCATCCGCGCGATGCAGGAACGCGCGCCTGCCCTGGGGCTGGAGGGCGTCCGGGGCCAGACCGGGGGATAGCGATGCCGCGTCTTGGTCTGCTCCTCCTGCTCGCCCTGCCTGCCATGCCGGAAGAATGGTATCGGAAGCCGCCACAAGCGATCCTGGATGTGCTCCAGAGTCCGGCGCCGCCGCAAGCTTTGTTGAGTCCGGACCGGCGCTTCCTCCTGCTGGCGCATCCGGTCCGCTATCCTTCGATCGCGGACCTGGCCCGTCCGATGCTTCGCCTGGCGGGCCACCGGATTGACCCCGCCAACAACGGACCCCACCGTCCTGTTTATTCCACGGCCCTCGACCTGCAACCGCTCCCCGCCCCGGACAGCTCGAAGCTTCCCGCGCTGCGCAAGCTGAAGCTCCCGCCCGGCGCGCACGTCGGCGCACCCGTGTGGAGTCCGGACGGGCGCCGGTTCGCTTTTCTCCGTTACCTGGAGACCACGATCGAACTGTGGGTGGGAGAAGCCGCGGCTGGCGAACCACGCCGGCTGTTGTCTGGCGTCAACGCCGCGCTGGGCGCGCCCTTCGCATGGATGCCCGACGGCCGGTCGCTTCTGGTGGAGACCGTGCCAGCCGGCCGCGGCGCGCCTCCGCGCCCGCCCGTCGCGCCCGCCGGGCCGAATATTCAGGAGACCTCCGGCAATACCGCCCCGGTGCGCACCTTCCAGGACTTGCTGCAAAACGCGCACGACGAAGCGCTCTTCGACTACTACGCCACCAGCCAGTTGACCGTGGCGAAAGTGGAAACCGGACGCGTCTCCGCCTGGGGCGCGCCCGGCATCTTTCGAGCCTTCCGGCTCTCGCCCGATGGCAGATATCTGTTTGTGGCGCGGGTACGCCGCCCGTATTCGCGACTGCACCCGGTCGAATACTTTCCCGCCGAACTCGAGATCTGGGACCGGCAGGCGCGGCGGGTCCGCACCGTCGCCAGCCTGCCCTTGGCCGAGGTGCCCATCGACGGGGTGCCCGCCGGCCCCCGCCTGGTGACCTGGAAGCCCACCGAGCCCGCCACGCTGTTCTGGACGGAGGCGCTCGACGAGGGGAATCCGAAGAAGAAGGTCCCCCACCGCGACCGGCTGGTGTCGCTTCGCGCGCCTTTTAGCGGCGAACCGGTTGAAATCGCCCGGATCGAGCAACGGCTCACTTCCCTCGATTGGTTCGAGAAAGACGACGTCGCCTGGCTCACCGACTACGACCGCGACCGGCGCTGGCTGCGAACCTTTACGCTCGAACCGGGACTCGCTCCGCGGGAAGTTTTCAGCCGCAATATCCGCGACCGCTACGGCGATCCGGGCGCGCCCGTGCGGCGCCTGCTGCCGAACGGGCATCGCGCCATCTGGCAGCACGAGGATGCGATCTTTCTTTCCGGCGCGGGCGCCACGCGCCAAGGAGACCGGCCGTTTCTGGACCGCTTCTCCTGGCGGGAGCGGAAGGCGGAGAGGCGGTTCCGGTCGGGCGAAACCAGCTATGAATACGTCGCCGCCCTGCTTTCCGAAGACGGGCGGCGCTTTTTGACCAGCTACGAGACCCCCGCGGCGCCGCCCAACTACTACGTGCGCGCCGCCGGAGACCCGGCCCGGTTCGCGGTCACCGCTTTTGCCGATCCCACGCCGCAGATCCGCGGCATCACCAAGCAGCGCGTCCTCTACGAACGGCACGATGGCGTGCAGCTTTCCTTCACGCTTTACCTTCCCCCTGGCTACCAGGCAGGCACGCGCCTGCCCACCGTGGTCTGGGCGTATCCGCGAGAGTACTCCGATGCCGGCACGGCCGGGCAGGTGAGCGGGTCCACGCAGCGCTTCACCACGCTGGCCGGCGCCTCGCACCTGTTCTTCGCGCTGGCCGGTTACGCCGTGCTGGACGACGCGGCCATGCCCGTGATCGGCGATCCGGAGACGGTGAACAATACGTACGTGGAGCAGATCGTCGCCGGCGCCCGGGCGGCGATCGAGAAGGCGGCGGCGATGGGCGTCACCGACCCGGAGCGGGTCGGCGTGGGCGGCCACAGCTACGGCGCGTTCATGACCGCCAACCTGCTGGCCCACTCTGACCTGTTCCGCGCCGGCATCGCCCGCAGCGGCGCTCACAACCGGACGCTGACTCCGTTCGGGTTCCAGGCCGAACCGCGCACCCTCTGGGAGGCGCCCGAGGTGTACCTGCGGATGTCGCCGCTGATGGCGGCCCACAAGATCAAAGAACCGCTGCTACTGATTCATGGCGAGGCCGACAACAACACCGGCACGTTCCCCATGCAGTCCGAGCGCATGTACCAGGCGCTGCGCGGCAACGGCGGCGTCGCGCGCCTGGTGATGCTGCCGCACGAGTCGCATGGCTACGTGGCCTTCGAGTCGGTGGCGCACACCCTGGCGGAAATGATCGAGTGGTTCGACCGCCACGTGAAGAACGCCCGTCCGCGCCACGCCGATTCCGGCGCCGAGTGAGCGCAGCAAGGCGCGGCTGGGGATCAGCGTGGTAGGCCCGGCTGGACTCGAACCAGCGACCCTCTGCTTAGAAGGCAGATGCTCTATCCGCCTGAGCTACGGGCCCGTGCGTTCTGGACGGCGGGGCGGCCCGTTTCGAGGGCTTACTTTGCCCCATGCTCTGCCCCCTCCTCCAGGAAGGGCTGGGCCTCTGCCGCTGCGCTGGCTTCTTGCCGGACCAAGGCCCTCAAGATCGCCGCGCTCCCCTCGCTCATCATATCAAGCATGACCTACTCGGGAATCCCGCGTCCGGCCCGGCGCAACGCGAAACACAGGTGCGGTTGAGCGCGGGACCAGTTCGGGCGGATGATGGAGAGGATGCGCCGTTTCGCCATGCTGCTCGCGCTCGCCGCGGCGAGTTTCCCAGCTCAAGGACAGGGAACGTGCGAAGAACTGGGCCGTCACCGCGGTCTGGGCAGCCTCTCAACTTCCACGGTCGCGCCCGGGCCCGCCGCGGCCAGTGAGCGCCTGTATCTGAGCTATCTCTACGTGAACCACACCCTCGACATCGTCGCGGTGGACCCCGCCACCGGGGAGCACCGGGTGTTTCCGAACCCGGTTCCGGACGAGTACGGAGCACATGGCATGACGGCGGGGCCGGATGGAAACGTGTACATCGGCACGCTGCCCCATGCGCACCTGCTGAAGCTGGATCCGAAGGCCGGCACGCTGGAGGATCTGGGCCGTCCGGCGCCCACCGAACAGTACATTTGGGAACTGACCACCGGTTCGGATGGAAACGTGTATGGGGTGACCTATCCGGAGGCGCGGCTGGTGCGATATGACCCCGTCCGCAAGACCAGCGAGGACTTGGGCCGCATGGATCCGCTAGAACAGTACGCGCGCTGGATCGCGGCCAGCGACGACGGTTTCCTGTACATCGGCATTGGCACGGTGAAAGCGAATATCGCAGCGTACGAGATCGCTACGGGGCGAAGCCGCCGTATTCTGCCGGAAGCCTACCAGACACCGGCGCTGGCTCGTGTTTATCGCGGCGAGGACGGACGGGTGTACGGCCGGGTGGGGGCGGCCCACTTCCGCCTGGGCGGTTGGGAAACGACGCCGATTCCCGCGTCCGAAGCCGCGCCGCCGCGCGCCCGGAACCGCCTTCGCGACGGCCGCCTGGTACACGTCGAGCACGGCAAGGTCCGCGTGGCCGATCCGCGCACCCGGGACGCGGTGGAGCATCCTTATTCGTACGCCGGCAACGAGTTAGCGCTGTTTCGGATCGGCTTCGCCAGCAACGGCGTGCTGTACGGAAGTTCGGTCTTGCCCATTTACCTGGTGCGCTGGGATGAGCGGACCCGCACGTTTCCAGCAATTGGCGCTTTGGGGGGTGGCGAAGTGTATTCGTTCCTCGCCAAGGATCATTACCTGTTGATGGCCGCCTACTCAGCCGCCGCGCCCCTGATGCAATTCGATACGCGGCGTCCCTTCTCCCGGGGGGGCGGCGAAGCCAACCCGCGGTTGCTGGCCGCAGACATCGTGCCTGGCGATTGGCGTCCGGAAGCGTTTATCCACGGTCCGGATGGCAAGGTGTACCTGGGCGCGGTCTCCAGTTATGGAAAGCTGGGCGGTCCGCTGGTGGAGTGGGACGTGGATGCTGGCGTGGTGAACAGGTTCGATCACGTGGTGGACGACCAGAGCGTGATCAGCCTGGCGGCATGGAAGGGCCTGATTGTCGGCGGAACCACTGTGCGGGGCGGCGGAGGCAGCAGACCAACGGCGAAGGAAGCCAAGCTGTTCCTGTGGGACCCGGCCGCCCGCCGGAAGCTTTTCGAAACGGTCCCCGTGCCCGGCGCCTCCGCGATCAACAACCTGATCGTCGCGGCCAGCGGAATGGTTTACGGGATGGCGGGCGAAACGCTGTTTGTGTTCGATCCCGCCAGGCGGGAGGTGGTGGAGCGCACGCAGATGCCCTTCCGGGCAGCGATCTACAATGCGGTGGCCGCCGGTCCGGACGGGCGGATCTGGGGCTTGACGCGCGAGGGCGTGTTTGTCATCCATCCCGAGACGCGCCAGGTCACCTGGGCGGCCAAAGCGCCCCGGCCCATCACCGGTGGCTTTGCGCTCCGCGGGAACGCGGTCTACTTCATCTCCGGCGCCAGCGTGTGGCGGTGCCCCCTGCCCGCGGCGGCGGGGGAGTCGCCTTGATCCTCTCTGCGGACAAACGGAAGCGCCACGAGCGGTGAACCAGAAACTATGCCGAGGGCGGCTTTGGCCGGGCTTATCCCCGCAGACCCAAGTCGCCCATCAGCCGGTCGGTGGCGGTGTACGCCTCGCGCACCCACTCGACGATGCGATTGGGCTCGGGCGAATACTCGAGTTCAATGCTGATGGTCCCGTCGTAGCCCGCTTCCTTCAGCGCCCGGAGGTACGGCGGGAAATCCACCACGCCGCGGCCGGGTGGCAAATCCCCGTGTTTCTTGCCGTCGCAATCGGAAAAATGGACGTGCGCGATGCGCCCGGCCAGCTTTTGCAAATCCCCCGCCGGAGTGTGCGAGAGCGCCAGGTGCGAAACGTCCACATTCGCGCGCACCGCCGGGTGGTTCACGTCGTCCAGGAAGCGGAGCATCTTGGGCAGGTCGTTGATGATCGACTGGTGAAACGGTTCAAGCTCCACGGCAATTTCCAGCCCCAGGCCGGCGGCGTAAACGCCCAGATCGCGGACGTGCTCCACGGCCCAGTTCCACTGGTCGCGGGGCGCGATCACCTCCTGCTGCCAGATGTACTCGCCCAACACCAGCAGCAGGTTGCGCGAGTCCAGTTCGAAAGCCAGGTCCAGGTGTTGCTTGACCCGGTCGACGTGGAAGCGCCGCACGGGAGGATTGAAGTCGGCGATGCCGAGGGCGCAGCACACCGTGGAAATTACGGGGAGGCCCGCTTCGCGGCACGTGTCGCGGACCAGGCGGCGCTCCCGGATGGTAATGTCCATGGGGTCCGCGAAGATATCGATAGTGTCGAACCCAATCTCTTTCGTCAGGCGGATGCCCTCCGCCGTGCCGATGGGCGAACCGAACCAGGCGGTATTGATCAAGCCAAGCTTCATGCGGTTTCCTCCGTAATCTCGCGCAGCGCCACCGGCCGGTGTTCGTCCAGGGAACGGTAGCACGCCTCCACCAGCGCGAGCGTGCCCAGGTTGTCGGCGCCGCTGATGGCGGGGGTCCGCCCGGTGGCCAAGCTATCCAGCAGGTCGCCCATGGTGCCCTGGAACGCGTCGGGGAACCACACTTCCTGCCAGGAAGGGCTGAACCAGACTCCCGGTTGCTGGGCGGTGGTGAATTGAATCGTGCTGGGTACGGCGTTCGGATAGCCGGGCCAGCCGATGGTCCCCTGCGCCATGCCGCGGTCGCCTTCCACGCGCCATTTGATGTAAAGGTCGGGCGCGCCGCCTTCGCGCGCCGGACCGGCCCAAACGTCATCCCACGACGAAGCCCGCAAGCCATTGGCGTACTCGAGGATATACAGCACGATGCCGTCGCGGTGCGCAAACCGGGTGCGCGGGTCCGGGCGGGCGCTGGCATAGACGGAATCCGGGTTGCCGAACAGGTAGCGAAAGCAGTCCAGGTGGTGGATGCTCATCACAGCCAGCGTCAGGCGCTGGCTGTTGCGCGCCCAAGGCTTCCAATGCGGGATGGCGCGCATCTCGATGGTGGCCAGGACGGGTTCGCCCAGATCGCCGCGCGTGAGCAGCGTTTTCAGCGCGCGAATCGACTGGTCGTAGCGCATGTTCTGGTTCACCGCCAGCCGGATGCCGGCTTGCGCGCAGCGGGCGACCAGATCGCGAGCCTGCCGGTAGTCGAGCGCCAGCGGCTTCTGAGCCAGAATGCCGCGGATATGACTGGCGTGCCTCACCGCCTGTTCGATGATTTCCGGCTGCGCCGCGGGCGGCACAGCGATGTCGAGCACCTCAATGGACTGGTCCTCGAGCAGGGCCTGCCAGCTTTCGTGGACCACGGGAATGCCGCGCACCTGCGCGACTTCCCGGGCGCTGTCGAGATTGCGGCTGGTGATGGCCGCGACGTGGTAGCCGGCATCCCGATAGGCGACCAGTTGGACATCGCGCACGATGAACCCCGACCCGATCACGCCGATCCGGTAGTCTTTCCGGGCGGGCGGGGGCGGCAGGTGATGCAAGTTCAGGTCGATCATTTTACGCCGCGCTCCCGGCGCGGCTAGGCGAATTTTATTCCAAATCGCCGGCCATCCGCTACAGTAAGGGAGAGAATGGCACGAGGTCCCTTAACCCCCACTGAGGTGCAGAGTTTCCACGAGCGCGGCTGGGTGCTGGCGCGCCGGTTTTTTGCCGATGAGGAAATTGCTTTGCTCGGCAAAGCCGCCCGGGAGGACCGGGAGCTGGACCAGCGCTCGTTCGGCCGCGCCGATGGCGAAGGAGGAACAGTTCGCCTTTCGTTGTGGAATCATCCCGGCGACACCATCTACGGCATGTTCGCCCGCTGCGAATCGCTGGTCAACTCCGCCGAGGCGCTGCTGGGCGGCGAGGTCTACCACTATCACTCGAAGATGATTATGAAGGACGCTCGCACCGGAGGGGCGTGGGCGTGGCACCAGGATTACGGCTACTGGTACAACAACGGCGTGCTGTACCCGCTGCTGTGCAGCGCCTTCATCGCCGTCGACCCGGCGACGCGCGAGAACGGGTGCCTGCAAGTGGTGGACGGCTCGCATCATCTCGGCCGCATCGATCATGGCCGGACAGGCGAGCAGACGGGCGCAGACCCGGAGCGCGTGGCGGAGATCCTCAAGCGCCTGCCCCTGATCTACGTCGAGATGGACCCCGGAGACACGCTGTTCTTCCACGCCAACCTGCTGCACCGCTCCGACCAGAACCACTCCCCGCATCCGCGCTGGTCCATGATCTGCTGCTACAACGCGGCGCGCAACGACCCCTATCGCGAGTCGCATCATCCTCGTTACACGCCGCTCGTAAAAGTGCCCGACTCGGCGATTCGCGAAGCGGGCTTCAAGCGGTTTGGGGATTCGGCTGGTGCCGTGGGCTGGCACCACCCCGCCAAAGAATCGTCTTAGCGCGGCACGATAGGGCGAAGCGCCCGAAGATAGATGTTGCGAAAGGCCACCGGTCCGTGGTCGCCCTGAAGCATGAGCGGGTTTTCCGGAGCCTCTTCGATGGGCATGTGCGCTCGGGTGGGTCCAGCCACCTCGACGTCTTTCTGTACCAGAACGCCGTTATGCAAAACCTGCACAAAGCGGGCGTTTTCCACCTTCTTGCCCGCCGCGTCAAAACGAGGGGCACGGAACCAGATCTGGAACGACTGCCATTCCCCCGGGCGGCGGCTCGCGTTAACGCGAGGAGCGGAACCCCCAACTCCTTTACCATCAATCCACTGGTGGTAGATTCCGCCCGCGTCCGAGTACTGCGCCTCGGCTTTGCCGAAGCTGTCGAAAATTTGCACCTCGTACAGACCGTGCAGGTACACTCCGGAGTTGGAGCCCTTGGGGATGAGGTACTCCAGATAGAGCTCGACATCGCCAAACTTCTGTTCTGTGAACAGGTTAGCCGACTTTCCCGCCTCGCCGTTGAACAGCGTGTCGCCCCCGGTGGGGAAAGCGAAGAGCTTATCGGGAGCTAAGACCGGTTCCCACCGGATGGCCGAGGTCGCGATCCAGTGGTGAGGAAGGGATCCGTACGTCGTCCATCCAGTTAAGTCTCTATTATTGAAAAGGTTACGCCATCCAGGCTCGATGCGGAAGGGAGGATCGCCGTGGGGGTGTCCGTCGTGCAGGGGAGGGTGGCTCTGCGCCAAAGCCAAGCTCGCCAGAAGGGAAAAAACCAAAATCCACATATTTTTAAGTCTGCATGCTTGACTGATTTATTTCACTCAGTTTAACATTGAGGGCATTCCCCTCAGAGGAATAGTGTAACTCCATGAAGAACACACTTGTCGCGACTTTGGCGTTGCTGCTTTCCCTGGCTTCGGCTCCGATGCTCCAAGCTCAGGGCAACCTTGGTGGTCTCACGGGAACCGTCTCCGACTCGACCGGAGCGGTCATCCCGGAGGTTCGGCTCACGTTGCGCTCGCTCCAGACCGGAACCACGTTCCAGGCCACTTCGGACGCGAGCGGGTATGCGTTCCGCGCCGTACCCCCTGGCTTGTATCGCCTGGAGGGCGAAAAGCAAGGTTTCAAGAAGTTCGTCCGTGAGCAGGTGAGTATTCTCACCGCGACCACGATTGAGCTTCCGATCGTGATGGAAGTGGGCGCCGTCACCGATTCGATCACGGTTTCGGCAGACGTCATCGCGCTGCAAACCACCTCGCCCGAGGTCTCCACGGTGCTGGAGCGCCGGCAAATCCTGGATCTGCCCATCCAGGTGGGTACCGGCGCGATCACGACGGCGGCATCCGGACGCCGCCAGCCCGAAGCGTTCATCTTTCTGACGCCCGGCGTGGTGGGCACGCAGTGGGGCAAGAGCATCAACGGCAGTCCCGAATTCACCCAGGAAATGCTAATCGATGGCATTTCGGCGCAGTTGGCGGGCAACCCGGGGTTCCTCGCGCAATCCTCGCCTCCGTACGAAGCGATTGAGGAGTTCAAAGTCCAGAATACGCTGTTCCCGGCGGAGTATGGCCGCGGCTTGGGCGTGATCAACTTCACGCTGAAGTCCGGCACCAACTCGTTCCACGGCGGTTTGTTCCACCTGTTCCGGAACGACAAACTGGACGCCCGACAGTTCTTCGCTCCCCGCCGGGCAATTGTGCGCTTCAACGAGGCAGGCGGTTCGCTGGGTGGTCCGCTGCTGATCCCCAAGCTGTATAACGGCAAGAACAAGACCTTCTGGAACTTCAACTACAGCTTTGTCCGCAACGCGCCCCCCATCAACGGCAACCTGGTCAGCGTGCCGCCGGCGGAGTTCCGCCGCGGCGATTTCTCGCGTTATGTCGACTCGGCCGGCGCGCTGATTCCGATCTTCGACCCGGCCACCACTGCAGCCGACGGTACGCGGCAGCCCTTTCCCGGAAACATCATTCCGCAGAACCGCGCCAGCGCGGTCGCGCAGCGGGTGTTCCCTTTGATCCCGCTGCCAGACACCCCCGGCGCCTACTTCAACAACTTCGTCAACCGCCAGGCAAACTACACCGAGGATGACGTCTGGTCGCTCAAGCTGGACCACAACTTCAATGATCGGCATCGCGTCAACTTCACCACCTGGCAGTCGCTGAATGACGGTTTTGTGCGCAGCGAGTTTGGCGCGTCGGGAGGGCCGCTCGGATTATGGTTCCTCTCGCAAATTAAGGGCCGTAACTACCGCGCCAACTATGACCAGACAGTGACGCCGACCCTGCTGCACCACGCCGGCTTCGGCTACACGTATTCCAATCCCACTAGGCGGCGCGATGACCGGCGAGGGAACGAGATCGTCCAACTTCCCGGCATCCCCCGCGACAATCCGGGTTTCCCCGCGTTCGCGGTCGGCAATCCCTACGGCGGCATCACCGCCGGCAACTCGAACCAGCAGCCGAACGATCCTTCCGCCAACATTAGTTGGGTCTTCCTTGACAACTGGACCTGGATCAAGGGCAAGCATCAGCTGAAGTTCGGCGGCGAGTTCCGCTTGCTTCGGTTCGACAACTTCGCCGGCACCGACACGGGCGGTCTGAGCGGATTGTACAACTTCAGCCAGCTCAGCACCTCCAACCTCACCAGCCCCCAAGCCAATAACCTGGGCAATGGCTGGGCCAGTTTCTATCTTGGCCAGGTGTTCAGCGCCCAGCGGCTGATCCCCGCCCCTGAGCGCAAGATGCAGCATGAGTTCTACGCCTGGTTCTTTGAGGATGTCTTCCGCGTGAACCGCAAGCTGACCGTTACCTTGGGCTTCCGCCATGAAATCCCAACGGTAGTCTTCGAACGGAACTACGCGCAGTCGTATCTGGACTTGAACGCCGTCAACCCCGGCGCCGGAAACCGCTTGGGGGCCCTCGCGTTCCTGAACCGTGGAGAACGGCTGCTGCCGACCTACAGGCGTGCGTTCTCCCCGCGCATTGGCCTGGCTTACTCGATCAACAACAAGACGGTCATCCGCACCGGGTACGGCATCTTCTGGTCGCCGACCAACGCAACCTCGATTGGCCGCCTGTCGCGCTACTTCAACCATGGGTTCTCGTTCACGCAGGAGTTCCCGCAGTTGACGCTCGGCCGCGAACCCGCGTTGATTCTGGACAATGGCGTGCCGGCGTTCACCGGCCAGTTGCCGATCACCCGGCCTGACCTGCTGAACAACAACGTGATCGACTTCATGAACCCCGGCGCGAACAAGCCGGGCTACACCAATAGCTGGACGTTCAACATCCAGCGCGAGCTGCCCATGAACTTCCTGGCCGATATCGGCTACGTCGGGCAGTTCAGCGTGGGTCTGCCTGCCGGTCTCGAGAACATCAACCAGGTGCCGGCGGAATTCCTGCGGTTCGGCAGCCTGCTCACGCAGAACATCAACTCGGCGGCGGCGGTGGCGGCGGGCTTCCGTCCTCCGTACCCGGGCTTCAACGGCTCGGTCGCGCAGGCCCTGCGCGCGTATCCGCAGTTCACCGACATCCGGAACCTGCTGCAGCCCACCGGCTGGAACAAGTACCACTCGCTGCAAGCGCGGATTCAGCGCCGGTATTCGAATGGCATGACCATGCTCATCGCCTACACCTTCGCCAAGAACTTTATTCATGGTCCTGGCTTCACGGGGTGGGGCGATGACGCTTCCGGCGCGCGGCCGCTCGACACGGCGAATCGGCGCATCGAAAAGCGGCTGGCGCCGAACGATGTGCCCCACAATTTCATCATGTCGTGGAACTATGAACTGCCCTTCGGCCGCGGCAAAAAGTGGCTGGGCAGCGTGGGCCGCCCGGCGAACCTGCTGGTGGGCGGCTGGCAACTCAACGCGATTCACGAATACCGCGCCGGCACGCCCATCTTTGTCGGCGGCGGCGGAGCCATGCCGCTCTTTGGCGGCGGCAACCGGCCCGATCGGGTGCCCGGCGTCGATCCCAAGACCGGGATATCGCACGGTTCTTTTGACCCCGCCCGCGACCGGTACTTGAACATCAACGCGTTCGCCCAGCCCGCGCCGTTCACCTTCGGCAACGCGGCGCCGAACTATTCGAATCTGCGCAACTTCGGCTTCCGCAACGAAAACCTCAGCGTGTTGAAGAACTTCGGCATCATGGAGGGGCATAACCTTCAGTTCCGCGCCGAGTTCTTTAACGCGTTCAACCGCGTCAACTTCGGCGGCACCGGCGCCAATATCAACGCTCCGGCGGCGTTCGGCCGGATTACCGGGGCGGCGCCTCCGCGCAGCATTCAGTTGGTGTTGAAGTACGTGTTCTAGACCAGGACTCTCTGGTTGTTGATTCTCCGCGGGGAACCACAGGCTGGCGCTGTGGTTCCCCGTTTTCTTTTTTGCGGCAGGCGCGCATCCTACCCGCCGCTCGCGTCCCTGCGAGCACTGCTCGTGCTGGTGAGTTGCCTGCTGAAACCGGCGCTCGCCGACGACCTGGATCACCGTGCCTGGGATGCGTTGCTGGCGCGATACGTCTATTTGGAAGGGCGGGTCGATTATCCGGGCCTGAAGGAGGACTCGCTTCCGAAGTTGGACGCCTACTTGGCCTTGCTCGCCGCGCCCTGGCCGGGCGAAATGACTCCGGATGCGAAGAAGGCGGCCCTGATCAACGCCTACAATGCGCTCACCGTCCGCTGGATCATCGGGCGCCTCCCCGTGGCGAGCATTCAGGCAACCCGAGAGCCGTTCACCTCCGCTCGCCACCGCCTCAACGGCGAGAGGTGGTCGTTGGACCAGGTGGAACAGCGGCTCCGTGAGACGGGTGATCCTCGTATCCACGCGGCGGTGGTTTGTGCGGCGCGCAGTTGCCCGCCGCTTCGCGGGGAGGCGTACGTAGCCGCGCGGCTGGATCAGCAATTGGACGACAACACGCGGAAGTGGCTGGCGAATCCGGCCCTGCACCAATTCGACTCCGCCACGCGGGTGGCGCGGGTCAGCCCGATTTTGAAATGGTATATGGCCGACTTCGGCGGTGAGGATGGGCTGCGGGCCTTCTTGGCAAAGCATGCGCCGGCGGACCAGGCCGGGTTCCTTGCCCGCGCAGGCGCGCGGATCGAGTATCAGGACTACGACTGGGGACTCAATCAGGCGGACGCGGCGGCGCCCGCTTATCCCCGCTGGCGGCTGTATCTGGACGTCGTCCGGAACCACCGGTTCTTCCCCGCCGCCGTGGTTATATCGGCGGGGCTGGTGGGTTGGCCCGTGTCGCGGCGCTTGAGGCGGCGGAAGTCCAGCCGACCGGCGCGGAGGGGGCGGTGATCTGATCCTTTCCGGGGACCGCCCGGGCGCCCCGAGCGCATTCAGAATGGTGAGGCACTCAAAGCGCGAGGAATGGCAGCCGAGGCGCGCGACGATCGTGACGCTCGCACTCCCTGTGCACACCAAGACGAGAGGTCTTCGAGAGGAGGAGCCTTGCCCCCTTCGTAATCTGTTGATTGATCTGGTGCGGATGAGAGGACTTGAACCTCCACGGAGTTGCCCCCACTAGAACCTGAATCTAGCGCGTCTGCCAGTTCCGCCACATCCGCACGGCGGGAGAATCGTCATCCGATAGAGTACCACAGCGCGCGGCGTCGCCGTCAGCTAGCGTCCGAGCCGCTTGCGCTTGTAGGCTTCGTACTCCTGCTTCAACGCGGGGTCGCGCGGGCTGGGGTAGAGGTCGCTCGCCTTGTACTTGCCGGTCAGAAACTTCGCCTTGGTCCACTCGTCGTGGATCTTCGTCTCAACGGCCCGGTCGAGGATCTGCTGCACGAACTGCGGCGGGACGAAGTAGACCCCCTCGCGGTCGCCGAAGACCACGTCGCCGGGCATCACCGTCGCGTTGCCGATACGCACGGGGGTGTTGACCGCCGTCAGCATGACATTGCCGATGGCGCTGGGATGCACGCCGCGGAAGTAGGCGGCCATTTCGATGGGGAAGATACCCTCCAGGTCGCGGATCGCCCCGTCGATGACGAATCCCGTTCGTGTCGCCGCAAAGATCGCGGTGGCCAGATTATCCCCCACGAAGGTGCCATTCTCGATCTTGCCGAACAAATCCACCACCAGCACGTCGCCAGGTTGGAGCATGTCGATGACGCGCTGGTTGGCGTTACGGCCAAGTCCCTTGGCGTGCGCGTCCGCCTCGGCGACATCGGCCACGTCCGGGCGAAGCGGCATGAACTGCGCCGTCACCGCTCGGCCCACCAGCTTGCGCCCCGGGTGCAGCAGCGTGAAGTTCCCTTCAAACTGATTCGGGAACTTGGCGCCTTGCAGCACGCCGAAGATATCTTCGGCGGTCAGTTCCTTCATCTGCTCCAGGAGCGCGTCCGGCACTTTCGGCCGGCCGTCGGCGAAGCGCTCAAAGGGATTCTGGGCGGTATATTTGATCAACTGCTCACCCGAAAGCTGAAACACCTGGGCGCCCGCCGCCGAAGCCCATAGGGCGAGCGCCGCCCCTGCTGTCAGACCGCTCTTCATCATGGTGTACTGCCTCCTCAGATCCACTTACCGTTTGCGCAGCGCGGCGACGCCGGGCAATTCGAGACCGGCCAGGAACTCCAGGGAAGCGCCGCCGCCGGTGGAGACGTGGCTGATCTTGGCCGTTACGCCCGCCGCCTTCACCGCTTTCTCCGAATCGCCGCCGCCGACTACCGACGTGGCGCCCGACGCGGCCACGGCTTGCGCGACCGCCACTGTTCCCTGATCGAAGGGCGGCTTCTCGAACACGCCCATCGGGCCGTTCCAGACGATGGTCTTGGCGCCGGCGATCACCTCGGCGTACCGCGCGCGCGTGGCCGGACCGATGTCCAGCCCCATCTGGTCATCCGGAATCACGGTGACCACCGCCGAGGCGACGCCCTCTTTCAACTCGGGCGCCACCACGTGGTCTTCCGGCAACAGCAGCTTGGGTCCCGCCGCGGCCATCAGGCTGCGGGCCAATTCGAGTTTGTCCTCTTCCACCAGGCTCTTGCCCACCGGCCGCCCCTGCGCTTTCAGGAACGTGTAGGCCATCGCGCCGCCGATCAGGAGCTGATCCATGATCTTGAGCAGGTTTTCGATCACCTCAATCTTGTCGGAAACCTTCGCGCCGCCCAGAATGGCCAGCGCGGGCCGGGCCGGGTTCTGCGTCACCATGCTGAGGTACCTCAACTCCTGTTCCATCAGCAGTCCCGGAGCCGCCACGGGAACGAAGGCCACCATCCCCTCCGTCGAGGCGTGGGCGCGATGGGCCGACCCGAACGCATCGTTGATGTACACGTCGCACAAGCGGGCAAGCTGCTGGGAGAAGCCGGGATCGTTCTTCTCTTCTTCGGGGTGAAAACGCAGGTTTTCGAGCAGCAGTACTTCGCCCGGCTTGGGCAGCATCGCCTCCACTTCCGGACCGACGCAATCGGGGGCCATGGCCACCGGCCGGCCCAGCAATTCCGCCAGCCGTACGGCCACGGGTTGCAGGCTCATTTCGGGATTGCGTTTGCCTTTGGGGCGGCCCAGATGAGAAGCGAGCACGAGGCCCGCGCCTTTTTCGAGAGCGTATTGAATGGTCGGGAGCGACGCCCGGATGCGTTTGTCGCTGGTGATCTGTTGGCCGCCCGGGGCCAGGGGGACATTGAAATCCACGCGGATGAACACCCGCTTGCCGGTCAGATCGAGTTCTTGCAGGGTAGGCATAGGAGATCTCTTAGAGATTAGCAGGGGACGCCGCGCGCGTCAGTCCTTGAGCACGGGGACATTGGTCAGCGTCGGATGCAGTCCGCGCAATCGGTAGGCTTCCAGCAGCGCGCCGGCCGCGGGCCCGTGGCGCGCCGCCTCCACCCGGCTCGTCCCGCCCGCTTCGACAAGCGTCCGGAACCGGGTCAGGATCCGCGCGCTGCGGAAGACTCCGCCGACCGGACACACCAGCGCGGATTCTTCCGGCGGAAATAACTGCTCGCGCACCGCGAGGGCGAAGCCGGCCAGGCTCTGCGCGGCCTGGTTCAGGATCTCGCCCGCCACCGGATCGCCCTCCTGGGCCACCCGCTCCACCATTCGGGAGTATCCGGCGACGCGCGCGCGGGGGTAGTCGTCCGTGTAAAAGCGGTGCATCACCTCGTTGGCCGTCGCCGCGCCGACCTGCTCGAGCAGGGCATCGCGCAGCCGCGTAGGCGCACCCCATCCTTCTTCCATGCGGAGCGCCGCGCGCAGCGCCTGCCGGACGATGTCAAACGCGCCGCCCTCGTCGCCGAAGACATAACCCCACCCGCCCACGCGCAGCGTGCGGCTGTCCGGTCCCCGGCCAAAAGCCAGCGATCCGGTGCCGGCGATCACGATGATGCCGGGGTTGCCCGCGGTGGCGCCCGAGAGCGCAATGACGCCGTCGTGCGTCACCAGCAGTTCGTCCACGGGAAGAATAGTGCGGAGGATTTCTTCCTTGTCCGCCGGACCGCCGCTCATGCCAAAGCAGGCCGCTTCAAAGCGGACCTCCTGGGCGCAAATTCCGGCGCGCTCACAGGCGTAGCGCACGCTGGTGGAAACCGCAGATTCAAGCTTCCGCCGGCCGGCGCCCGCCCCCACGTGATTGCAGGGCCCGCCTGAACCAACGCCCACCACACACCCGGATTCGTCGCCGATCAACGCCGTCGTACTGGACTGGCCACCGTCGACCCCCAGGAAGAATCTCATGGAAGGATCCATCGATATACTACTCCTCCTTCCCCCGCCGCAACAGGGGCCATTCCCCAGGCATCCGCCCGGGAGCGGAAGTCCTCCGCGCCCCAGTCGTGGTCCTGGATCACGACGTAGTCGACGCGACGAGCTTGAAGCTCCAGGCCCGCAGCCCGCCGCAAAGCGGCCGGGGCCGGCGCGGGTGCGGTGGTGGTGGCCGCCTCCGCCAGCGTGCGCCAGCGGCCGTCCGCGCCGAGGCCCGCAAGCCGCATCCGCACCTGGTGCTGGTCGTTCGACATTTCCAGCACCACGCGGTCCACGCCGACGGGCGCGCCTAGGTCGATCTCCACGCTCATCCCCGGCTCGATCCGCTGCCAGCTTCGCCAGCGCGTGGCCGGGTTGTTGTCGAACGCGTCGCCGATTCCCCAGGGATGGGCGGAGGCACGGATTCTCCAGGAGGCGGCGCGCGGCACCTCCTGCCCGCCGTGGTACAAGCGCGCTTCGCTGATGCTCCACAGTTCGCTGCCCGCCGCGGTCTGCTCGATGCGCAGCCGCCGGTAGCGCCCCGGGTCGAAGGTGAACTCCTGGCGGCCGGCCGGGAGCGCCTCTGGCATCAGGGGAGTGAACAGAATATCGCGCAACTGGTTTCCCTCAGCGGATTGGTATGCCACCAACAGGTCGCGTTCGCAATACGCGTCCGGCAGCGGCGTGAACACGAGGATGCGCGACTCCGGTTCGGTGCTGCGCTCCACCAGGCGCGCCAAACCGTAGCCCCCCAACCGTTCTTGCAGGAATTCGCTTTCGGGCTTCAGACGCAGCGCCGCGCGCCAGTCCGGCAGCGGCATCCGCCACGCCCCGGGGGCGCTGTACTTTTCCACCTGGGCGGGCCAGGAGAGCCAACCGTGTCCCAGCACGATCGCCAGGGCCAGCCAACGCACCCGCGCAGGCAGGACGTCCGTCAGCACGACGCCCAACGCCAAAGCGACGAATGGCGCGGCCGGGATCAGGAAGCGGCAGCCGATGTTGGTGAGATAAGGCAAACCAAACACCAGGCCTGCCAGCAGCAGGGCGCGGGCTTGCGGCCGCCGCACTCCCAGCAGCGCCAGCGGCGTGAGTCCGAACACCGGCCCGAGAATCCCGGCGAGGAACTCGCCCCGGTACAGCACCTGCGCGGGAATCATCCCGTAACTGCGGATGCCGTCGTAGTGGCGCATCAGGTGACGGTACTCTTCCTCGAACGAGATGTGAAGGTACGGATTGGGGAACCAACGGTTGAGCAGGGGCGAGAAAGGGTTGTCGAGGTACACCCAGTTTTTGATCAGCCACGGCGCGATCATCGCCAGCGCGGCGGCCGAGAAGACGGCCAGGTGGGAGATCCACGGCAGCCGCTTCCGCCAGGCGGCGACGCCGATCGCCACCAAACCGTAGGGCACCGCGAGAAACGCCGTGTACTTGCAGCCATAGCAGAAACCGGCTACGAGCCCGGCGGCGGCTGACAGCGGGAGGGACGGCTGCTGCGCCCACAACCGGGACAGATAGAAAACCGTGAACAGCAGGGCCGCCACCGCCACGTCGTTGTAGGCGGAGGCGCCGTCGATCCCGAACACGGGCGAAGCAAACACCAGGCAGGCGGCAAACGCGCCGGCCGCGCCGCATCCCGACCGCCTGCCATACGCCAGCAGCAGGGCGGGCAACGCCCCCAGGAACGCGAGATGGGTGAGCGCGGCCGCCGAATGGCGTCCGAACGCGTACGCGAACAGAAACAGCAGGTCGATGCCCTGCGAGAGGTTGGCGTACATGTTGGTGGTGATTCGCTCGAATCCCTGCGCGCGGAGGTAACGGCCCACTACCCCGAGATGGTAGGACGCCCCGTCCGGGCTGTACTCCGGACTCCACGCGTGCAGCAGATAGAGCACCCCGAACGGAATCGCGATCAGGGCGGCGGTCCAACGCCACGCCGCAGGGACTCCCGGCGGCGGGGGCGCAGGGCGCGGCCGCAGCCACGCGGCAGCCGCCAGGAACGCAGCGCCGATGGCGGCGAACACCGCAGCTCGCGCGATTCCCAGCGCGCAAGTCAGAAATACGGCCATGCTCACGACGGGTGCGCCCAGCGGGAGCGCGAGGGCCCAGTGCTCGCCGCGGCTCAGCCGCACGGGCAGGCGGCTCAGCAGCGCCGTCCCCGCCGCCAGGCACACTGCGGCCGTAAACAGTCCGGCAAACAGGACGCGGGCGGCCTCGGGCATTACGGCAGAAACCCCGCCGCCAGGAGAATCAAGCCCAACACTTCGCCGTCGGCCGGCGAGATCCAGACTTTGTCGACTTCGATCGCCAGCATGTTGAGCGCGCCGGGCCGCAGCAGGCCGGCGGGCAGCGGCTGCTCGAAACTGTACTGGCCAGGACGGGGACACCGTTGCTCGCCGGCACGGCTCCCATTGACGAAAAAGGCGACGCGCACCGGGCCCGTCTCCCGAAACGTGTCCTCGGCCACCGCGAATTCCACGCGCAGCCGTCCGGCCGTTTCCGGCCGCACAAACAGTTTCAGCTCCGGCCGCTTGCGGGTCCAGCGCCAGGACCCGGCTTCCAGCGAAGGGCTGACGCCGCCCAGGAAATGCCGCGGCGCTTCCGGATCCGCCATGCGCACGAAGCTGCGCAGGACGGACTCGTCATTGGCCGTCAGCGCCGTGCGCTGGAACGGGAGCGGCTGCCAGTCGCCGGAAGGGCGGCAGGCCGGCAGCAGCAGAAGACTGAACAAAACAAGCCGCACGAAGCGGTGAGTGTAACAAAAAAAACCGCCGGCCGATGGCCGGCGGCGTCGCGCAGGAAGAAAGGATTCGCGCGCAGGATCAGCCGCGCTCTTTTGCGTTCTCTACTCGCAAGTTGTTCACGACCGCGCCCAGCGAGAGACCCGCCGTTGCCGCGCGCAGGCCAGCCACGTTCTTTTCGAGTTCGTTGTGGACCACCCCCTGCAAGATCACTTGCCCGTTTTTCACAATGATGTGGATCGGCGGGATCGCCTGCAGGGCGTAACGGGACAGCGCGGGGTCGCGATAAATGGCCCGGGCGACCGCAATCCGAATGTCGTCGTCGAAGCGGGAAAGCGGCAGCACCTCCAAGCGGTTCGTCACGCTCTTGACCCCGGGAAGCCGCTGCATCAACCGGCCGAGGTCCGCTTTCTTGAAGGGCTGGCTGACGTGCCCGGTCAGTTCGATGTTACCTTCCACGACGCGCAAATCCACGAAATCCCAGATCGTGTACCGCGGGTACATCCGCATCTCGCGCGCGGCCTGCGCGCCGATCTCAACGTCACTGATGGCGGGCGTCGTTGTCGCGGCCGAGCCCGCGCTGGCCAACAGCATCGCTGCCGTCACTCCGAAGCTCAGCGTCAGGTTGCTCATTGGTCTTGGTTGCCTCCTGTCCTTACATACGGCACGGCCACGCGGCGCGTTGCGGCCGCCAGGTAAAACCGTGTAAAGCGCGGGGCGCGGCCCTTGCTAGACTTCTGCTATGGCGCGGCACGAGATGCTGACGCCGGGAACCGCGATCCCGGCGGGAGAGTTGGAGGGACTCAGGGGCGGAAGTTTGCGCCTGGGTCAGCACCTCCGTAAGCGGGACCTCCTGCTCGTGTTCTTTAAGGTCAGTTGTCCCACCTGTCAGCTTGCGCTGCCGTTTCTGGACCGGCTTCATCGCCAGGCGGCGGAGCAGGTGGAAGTGTGCCTGGTGTCTCAGGATGACGAGGCCCCCACCGCGGCGTTCCTGCGGCGCTTCGATTTGCACGCCCCGGCTTTTCTGGACCGCGAGAAGACGGGCTACCCGGTCAGCAATGCGTTTGGGATTCACCATGTGCCATCGCTGTTTTGGATGAACCCCCAGGGTGTGGTCGAGGCGGCCTTGCACGGATTCCACCGCGCCGAGTACGCGGCCCTCGCCGCGCGCTGGGGAGTGAGCCTGTTCGCCCCGGACGAGCGAGTGCCGGAGTTTGTCCCCGGGTGAGGTTCGAAAAACTGAAAGGTTCCGGTCGGATCCTGAGATAAAATGAGGAAGGTAACTCCATGCCGAATCCGATCAACGAAGTGTTCGAAGCGGCCGCCGCGGTGGCCAAGGGAATGACCGTCACGCTTAAAGAGTTGATGTCCCCCACCGTGACGGAAAACTATCCGGACGAACCGCCAAAGTTCGAGGAACGCTACCGCGGCGTCCACGTGCTGCAACGCGATGAGAATGGCATGGAAAAGTGCGTGGCCTGCTTCCTGTGCGCGGCCGCGTGCCCGTCGAACTGTATCTACATCGAGGCCGCAGAAAACACCGACACGGTCCGCATCAGCGGCGGGGAGCGGTACGCCAAGGTCTACAATATCGACTACAATCGCTGTATCTTTTGCGGGTATTGCGTGGAGGCCTGTCCGACCGATGCGATCACCCATGGCCACGGGTTCGAGATCGCCAGCTACAACACCGCCACGCTGATCTACCGCAAGGAACAACTGCTGGCGCCGGCGCCGGCGGGCGCCAAGCCGCCGGTCATCGCGGAAGAAGCGCCGGCCGGGCACTGACCACGGCGTCATCGCCGGGCGCAGGGCGCCCCCCAGCCTTGCCTCACGCAAACCCTTCCCACACCAGCGCCGGGAACCGGCACGCGGCGCGGAACCCCATGCGCTCGTACAAAGCGACGGCATGCTGGTTGACCGTCGTGACCGTCAGGCTGCATCGCGCGTACCCCATGCGCCGCAACGCCGCCAGGGACTGGCGCAACAGTTCATAACCAAGCCCTTGGCCGCGCGCCGCAGGCGTCACACAAACCTGTGTAACGTGCCCGGCGTCGCGGCCGACGCTGCCCGCCAGCGAAACCCCGCGCAGGGCCCCGGTGGCGGGGTCCATCGCCACGAAGGACGCCTGCGGACAGAAACTGCCGCAGCCCGGGTACTGAATGATGTTAAACAGGAACCGCCGGGCGCCCGCCAGGGAGCGGTATTGATCGTTGATCGCGCCGTCGATGTGGCCGCGATACGCTTCCGCCACCACCACGGCCGCCGGTTCCTGGAAACGGTCCTGCCAGGGGTGAACGCACGGCTGCGCGTCGCGCCGGGGCGCCAGCGCGGCGGTCCGGTCGAGATCGATCACCAGGAACTGCCGCTCGTATTGGCGAAGGTACCTCGCTCCGGGGAGCCACGCGCCGGGCTTGCTCTCCATGAGCATCAACTGCGTCTCGATGCGGCTGACGCCGGGGACGCGCAGCAGCAGGTCCACCGCCGCGGCCAGCAGGCGGTTCTCGGTTTGCGGCGTCCGGTGGCTCGCGCGCACGTATAAATCCCCGATCAGACCCTTGGGCTCGTCGGTGACACAGTAGGCGTACCCGGTCACCTCGCTGCCCTCGACCAGCGCATAACCGGCCAGCGAGCGCTGGTCGATGAACCGGCGCACCAGGTTGGCCGACGGGGTGAAGTCCCAGCAGAAACGCTCGCGCCAGTCGCGAATCTCCTCTTCCAGCAATTCGGAGAAGGCGCGCGAGCGAAGGAACCGCAGGTCGGACAGTCCCATTGCTGGCGCCAGCGGCTCGGCAGCCATGGACCCGATTCTAGCAAGCCGGCTACCGCAACACCCGCACGCGATGCGCTTCGCTGTCGCCGATGTAAAGGACGCCGCGCCGGTCCACAAAGACGCCGTGGGGACGCGCCAGCCCGCACTGGCGCGGGTCGCCGTCCGGGCCGTCGCCGCGCCTGCCCGTTCCGGCCACCGTGGTGATGACGCCGGTGCGGAGGTCAATGCGGCGAATGGTGTGGCTCTCGGTGTCGGCCAGATACAGACTGCCTTCCGGCGCCCAGGCGATTCCTTTCGGTCCGGACAGCGCGGCCTCGCGCGCGGGCCCACCGTCGCCGGCATAGCCCTGCGCGCCGGTGCCCGCCAGGTGATCAATCCTGCCCGCGCGCGTATCGATCCGGTACACCGCGTTGCCCTCGCGGAGGGCCAGATACAGGTTACCCTGGGGATCCAGGTCCAGGGCGCGCGGCCCGTTCAGCGGCGTTCCCTGGAGCGGCGCGCCGTCCGGCGTGGGCTTTCTCTCTCCGGTTCCCGCCCACGTGGTGACGATGCCCGTTTTCCGGTCGATGCGGCGAATGCGGTGATTGCCGATGTCGCAGACCAACAGGTTGCCCGCGGGGTCGAATTGCAGCGAGTGCGGCTGCTTGAAGCGGGCCTCGCGCGCCGGGCCGCCGTCGCCCGCGAATCCCTCCTCGCCCGTGCCCGCCACCGTCGAGACGACGCCCGTGCGCGCGTCCACCCGCCGGACCACGTGGTTCTTCATCTCCACGAAGTACATGTGGCCCGCCCGGTCAAAGCGGACCTCGTAGGGCTGGTTCAGGCGCGCCTGGACGGCCGGTCCTCCATCGCCGGAGTAGCCGGCCCGCCCCGTGCCGGCGACCGTCCGGATGCGGCGCGTCTTGAGGTCAATGCGCCGGATCACATGGTTGTCAACCTCGCACACGTACAGCGCTCCGTCCGGTCCGATGGCGAGGCCGTAGGGGTTGGCCACCTGAGCTGCCGCCGCCGGTCCGCCGTCGCCCGCGTACCCGGGCTTTCCGTTTCCGGCCAGAGTGGAAATCTTCCGCGAGTCCGCCAGAGCGTGGCCCGCCAGGAGAGCAGTCAGTAAGACACAAACCGCAAGACGCATGAGCCGTGCAGTAAGTATAACGGTTCGGCCGGCAGATTTACCGCGCCATCCGCTCGAGGTGCACCCGGGCCACGTCCCACATGAAATGGTTGACACGATGCTCACGCACCGCGCGGCGCAGGTGTTCTCCCGCCCGTTCCGGATCCCCGGCGGCTTCATGGAAAAGGCCCACGTAGAGGTGCGCGTAGAAAAGTTGCGCGTTGCGCTGCGCAGGCGCGCCCCTGGCGGCGGCAGCCAAGACCTCCTCCGGTCGGGCGCGCCCCGCGAACAGCCGGTGGATCTCCGCCATGGGTACCCTGGCGTCTCCCTTTACCGGGAGCAGCGCCCGCCGCGCGGACGCGAAGCCGGTGGCGCGCGCGTTGCACAAAAAATGCCACACCGCGTTCTCGACGTCGTCGGGGTTCACTTGCCGGTGCAACTCAAATTGGCGGACGCCGTCGGCGAAGCGAGCGGCGTAGTAGTACGCGATGCCCCGCTGCCAGTGGTGCGGCTCCTGCGCGGGGTCCAAGGCGACGGCGCGGTCGAAATCGGCAACCGACGCCTCGATGAGGCCCAGCTTGAACCGGACCGCGCCGCGGCGGTTATGCAGGTCCGCCGAGCGAGGCTGTCTCTCGATCGCCTGCGTGAAATCGGCGGCGGCCCCGGCGTATGCGCCGAGGGCCTCGCGCAAGGACCCCCGAAGCGTCCAGGACCCGGCCTGGTCGCCAAACAAAGCCACGGCGCGGTCCGCCGCCGCCCGCGCCTCCGCGTTCCGTCCCGCCGCGTACGCTCTTCGCACCTGCCCGGCGAGTTCGTCCAGGCCGCCGCTCGCAAGCATCGCGACCGCACCCGCCAGCCCGATTGCCATCGTGCGCACCGTCCGATGCTCCCCGGGACCGCCCGCCGGGCGCGTTACTTTGACGCTTCGATCGGGAACAGCTTCCGCAGTTCCGCCACCGGCGGGCGGCTGCCGTATTCGCACAGCTCGAAGGCCTCCGCATGCCGGATCCTGGCGGCGTGCTCGCCATAAACGGCGCGGAGCAGGTCGGGGTAGCGCTGCACGGGTGCGGCGAAACGCGACAGGAACAGTTTCTCGATCGTCGCGCGCCGGACCTGCGGATTCTGGAGGTCAATCGGCTGGTCGCGCTGCCACCAGTCCAGGAACTGCGATTCGATCTGTTCGAGCGCCCGCAGTTTGATGTCGAGCACCTTGTCGATGGAGACGACGATATCCGGCTGGAACGGCGCGGGCTTTTGGAAGCCGTCCTCGTAGTAGAAGAACACCGGGTTGGTCTCCAGCGCGGGCGTGTCGGAGCAATAAAACGGAATGGTCACCATATACGCCGCGTCCTGCACCAGCACGCCGGTGTAACGGTGATCGGGGTGGTAATCGTTGGTCCGCGGTCCGAAAACAAGATCCGCCTTCCACTGCCGGATCAGCCGCGTGATCTTGGCGCGGTTCTCGAGCGTGGGCAGCAACTCGCCGTCATGGATGTCGAGCACCTCGGTCTCAATGCCCAGGATCTTGGCGGCGCGCTGGACTTCGGCGGCTCTCCGCTGCGCCAGCGGCCCTCCGGCCATCTGGTGATGACCGATGTCGCCGTTGGTTACCGAAACGAATTTGACGGCGTGCCCTTGCCGGGCCCAAAGGGCGGCGACGCCCCCCATCTTGATTTCGTTATCGTCCGGGTGCGCGCCGAAGCCGATGATACGCAGCTTGCGGCCGGATGGCGCGGCGGCAGGCAGGACCGCAGCCACGGCCAGCGCCAAGGCCATGCGGAGCGGGCGGGTGTAGAACATGTACGTTCAGCCTCCGGAAAGGTTTTCTCCCAGCCTAGGACACCCGCGCCGCGGACTCCACCGGGGGTCAGTAAGCGCTCGCCGGCGAAAACCAAGCCAGCAGGGTACGCGTCGCCGCCCAGCTCCAGTTCGACAGCACGCCCGCCAGGTCCGTCAGCGAGAACACAATAATCAGCACGACGAAACCGGAACGATACAACTCGTTGACCACCCCCTCGGGCAACTTCAGAAACGGCAGCACCGCCGAGCCGTCCAGGGGCGGCACGGGCAACAGGTTGAACAGCGCCAGGTACAGGCTGAGGCGGATGCTCATCGCCAGCAGCGAGGCCAGGTCCGAACCCGCGCTCACCAACACGCCCGCCACCAGGGCGAACAGCACCGCGAACACCACATTGCTGGCCGGACCAGCGAACGCCACCAGAAAGTGGCCCCGCACGCCGCCGCGCAGGCGCAGCGGATTCACCATCACGGCGCGCCCCCAGCCGAAGAAGCCCCCGCCCATCAGGGAAGTGATGATGGGAAGGAACACCGTGCCGATCCAATCCAGATGCGCGAGAGGATTGAGGGTCACCCGTCCTTGCAGGCGGGGCGTATCGTCGCCCAAGCGGTCCGCCACCCAGGCGTGGGCGAATTCGTGGGGGGTCGTCAGCATCCAGAACAGCAACACCTGGAGGATGGCAAATTGAAAATTCTCCGGCATACGTCTACGAGCGGCGCACCAGAAAGGCCCACAAGACCAATAGGATGATCACAACAAGGACCGCAAGGGCTGGTGACAACTCCCCATTGTACCCGTCCGGCGCGGGGCCTCGTTTACCATCGGAATATGCGCACCGCGCGGCGGCTTGCCGTCTGGCTATTGCTGGCGTCGTTCGGCCAGGCGCAGGTGTGCCGCCTGTCGGTCGCGGGCCTGAACCGCAACCGCCGCGTACTGGGCAACGTCAACGCCGAGTGTCCGCATCCGCTGCACTCGGCGCCGTTCGGCAATTGGGGAGTGACTTCCAATTTCGGCCCGAAGATCAACGGCCACCAATTCCAGGGCTGGTGCCAAAACCTCCGGGTTTGCGATAACCGAGGAAATTGCTTCAACGCCTGTGGCGACCGGTGGTTTGAATGGAATAGCTGCACGGACCATCCGGATTTTCGGCCGCCCAACTGCACGCTTTACAACGCCAAGGACTGCACGGAGCAGGAATCGCCGCTCGGCGTGAACGTCATGTCCACGCGGACCGTCGATGTGCCGGTGCGCTGCCCGCTCGACACCACGGGCGACGGGCAGTTTGACCGCGGCGGCTGCGCCGACGTGACGTCCTGGTCGCCGGGCCAGAATTTCATGTCGCTGTACGAGCTCGACCCCGCCACGCCGGACGAACTGGTGCAGACCTTGTACTTTCCCCCCACGCCGGTGGCGCTGACCTGCAATGTTCTCGGCTGCGCCGCGGCCGGCAGCGAATGGGTGGGCCCCATTCGCTACGAGGATCCGGCAGAGCCCCCCCGGGTCTACGCGGAAATGGCCGCCGTGGTGAATTTCGGCAATTTCGTGGACGCGGCACGCGTCTGTCCGGCCGTTCCTCCCCCGTTCGTCACGCTGTCGGCGGCGTCGTTCGGCACGCCCGCCGCGGCGCCGGCGTCGCTCGCCACCGCTTTCGGCTTTGGGTTTGCCTCCGAAACCGCGGCGGCGCTGCCGGGCGAGCCGCTGCCGCTGGAACTGGCGGGCGTGCAACTGCGCATCACCGACCACGCCGGACAGGACCGCTTCGCCCCGCTGCTGTACGTCTCGCCGCGCCAGATCAACTACCAGATTCCGGCTGGCGCGGCTTTCGGCCTCGGGACCATCCGCGTGTTGTCGCGCGGCGAAGTGGTGGCCACCGGCGCGCTGGCGATCGACCGGTTGGCCCCTGGCATCTTCACGGCCAATGCCAACGGGCAAGGTCCGCCCGCCGCCCTGCTGTTGCGCGTCTACGCCAGCGGCGTCCGCCGCCTCGAATTCACTTATGCCTGCGGCGTCCAGCCGGGAAGTTGCGTTCCGTTACCCGTCGTCTGGGAGCAGCCCGACGACGCGCTCTATCTGTCGCTCTACCTTACCGGTGTGCGCGGGCGCTCCCGCCCGGAAGCGGTCTCCGTCAGGGTGGGCAAGCAACTGCTGCCGGTGCTCTACGTGGGTCCGCAAGGTCAGTACGAAGGACTTGACCAGATCAATGTCCTGCTCCCGCGCACGCTGGCCGGCGCTGGCCTCACCGAGTTGACGGTCACCGTGGACGGGGTGGTTTCCAACACGGTGGAACTGCTGTTCCGCTAGGCGGACGGGGGTTACGGCCTGCCCTGCCGGGCGCGGGAGGGGACCGGCGAGCGCCCAGCGCCGGCGGGACGCCTGCCCTCCATCTTCAGCCGGAAAGCTCGCTCCCGCACCCTCTTGACGGTTCGCGCCAGAGGCGTATCGTCCCTCCTATGGCCCGCCTTGCTTCGCTGCTGGCGATTGCTCTCTTCGCGGGTTCGACGGCCTCCGGCGCTTCCGCGCCGGAAGAGCTGCTCGATCGATTTCTAGCCAACATCCAAGCCGACCTCGCCCGGTTGCCGAACTACGTCTGCCGACAGACGGTGGAACGGTTTGGAAGGATCTCGGCCCAGCGTCCCTGGGAGAGAATCGACCGGCTGAAGCTGGAAGTCGCGCTGGTCGGAGACCAGGAGCTGTACGGGATCGCGGGCGGACCGCTCCAGAACCGGCCGCTGGCCGAACTCGTCCCTCGCGGCGCCATCGCGACCGGCAAGCTGGGCCTGCTGGCTCGGCACGTGTTCCTGGGGTCGCGCGCCCGCTTCGCCTACCGCTACGCAACGGAACAGGACGGCCGGCGCGTACACGAGTTCGACTACGAAGTAGCGGCCGAGCAGAGCGCTTACCAACTGCGCACCAGCCGCGGCGAAGCGGCGGTCGCTTTTCAGGGGTCCTTCCGCTTCGACGAAGAAACCAACCAATTGTTGCGGCTGGAGGTGATCGCCTACGACATTCCGGACAAGCTTGGGGTGGCCGAGGCGAACATCGATCTGGAATACGGCCTGGTGCGCGTGGGGGGAACCGATACGGTGCTCCCGGTGACCGCGACGCTGACCGTGGTGGCGCTGGATGGCACCGAGGATCTGAACCGGATGCGCATGGAGGGTTGCCAGCAGTATCACGCCCTCGCGGAGGTTCGCTTTGAGGATAAGAGCGCGCCCCCGCCGGAGGAGTTCGTGGAAGAAAAACCGCCGGCGGCCGAGGTAACGCTCCCGCGCGGCGCGATGATCGAAGTGGCGCTGGACCACGAACTGGATCCCACGGCGGTGTCCATCGACGCCCCGGTGCGCGCCCGCCTGGTGAAGCCGCTGTTTTCGGGGCCGCGGGAAGTGATTCCCGCAGGCAGTCTGGTGCTGGGGCGAGTCACCCGCCTGATCAGCGAAGCTCTGCCCTTCCCCCGGTACGAGTTGGGCCTGGAATTCGACACGCTGGACACGGGCGGCCAGCGCCTGCCGCTGGTGGCGACCATGGCCGACGCGGGGCCCGCGCCCGGCCTGTTGCGGCAGAGCAAACGGCTGGATCCCACGTTCGCACGCCGGCGGAACGTGCGCATGGATATTCTGGTCCGCGAGGTGCGACGCGGCCAGGACATCCTGTATTGGGATGCGCGCCGCGGACCGCTGCGCTCCGGCCTGCGGATGAAATGGCGCGTCGAGAAAGATATCCCGTAGCCGGACCGGGTATCCGCCGTCAGCCTTCCACCAGGAAGGCCATCGTCTTCACGCCGGAGACATCAAAGCGTTTCCGGCACCTCAGGTTGCGGCAGACGACTTTATCGTCGAGCAGGACCATGTAGCTTTGCGCCTTGCTGAATTTGGCGCGGTCGCGCTCATCGGCGCCGGGCGGGAGGCGGTCCTTCTTGCGGCGGACCACCCATTGCAAGTCGAACTGCGCGGCGGTCCGGCAGTAGGGGCAGGTGAGTTGGGCCGGTTTGGCCGTGCGGGATTCGGTGAAGAAAGCTCGTTCGTCCACGGGTGCGTCTTCAGCATACACCCGTGGACGAAGATAGGTGCGCTCAGCGCTCGGAGATCGGCACCCACTTGCGGCCGTCGGGTTCGCCGATGTACTCCGCTCGCGGGCGGATCAGCCGGTTGTTGCGGTACTGCTCCAACGCGTGAGCCGTCCAGCCGGACATGCGGCTGACCGCAAACACCGGCGTGAACAGGTCGATGGGAATGTCCAGGCAGTAATACGTGGAGGCCGAATAGAAATCCACGTTGGGATTCAGGTTCTTATGCTCCTTAACCAGCTTCTCCACGTGGTTGGAGATAACGTAGAAGTTGTAGTGGCCGGTTCGCCGTCCAAGTTCCTCCGAAAGGACGCGCAGGTGGGTGGCGCGCGGGTCTTCGGTGCGGTAGACGCGGTGGCCGAACCCCGGAATCTTGATCTTCTTGGCAAGCTTGTCGAGAACCTGTTCGACAGCGCCCTCCACCGACCCCACGGCCAGCAGCATGCGGATCACGTCCTCGTTGGCGCCGCCGTGGAGCGGCCCCTTCAGCGCGCCGACCGCGGAGGTGATCGCGGAATAAAGATCAGAGAGCGTCGCCGCGGTCACGCGGGCCGCGAACGTCGAGGCGTTCAACTCATGATCGGCGTGCAGGATCATGGCGACGTCAAAGGCGCGCTCCATCACCTCGTCGGGCTTGCGGCCGGTGAGGCAGTAGAGGAAATTGGCCGAAAAACCGAGTTCCGGCCCCGCCGAAAGCACCGGCTGGTTGGTGCGCAGGCGGTGGAAGGTGGTCACGATGGTGGAGGTCTGCGCCATCAGCCGCTTGGCCTGCACGATCTTGGCCTCCATCGTCTGGTCGCCGGCGGTGGGATCGTACAAACCCAGCATGGAAACCGCCGTGCGGAGGACGTCCATCGGCTTGCCGCTCGGTACGCTGGCCAGGAAATCCACGACCGGCTGGGGAAGCGGGCGGAGAGCGGCTAACTCCGCCTTGAGTTCGTCCAACTCTTTCTGCTTGGGGAGACGCCCGTTCCAGAGCAGGAAAATGACTTCCTCGAAGCAGGCGTGCTCGGCCAGCGTATGAATATTGAAGCCGGAGTAGCTAAGAATGCCCTTGGCCCCGTCGATGTAACAGATGGAGGACTCGCCGGCGACGACGCCTTCAAGCCCCGCGGCTGTTGTGCTCATAGGTAATCCTTTTCGGTGGAAGGGAGGGTTAATGAACCTTCTATTTTATGGGCTGGCGAGCAGGGGTTGCAACTGAGCTTCCAAATTGTTGGATCCTGGCCGCGATCGGCGGCGACTCTTCCCCGCCGCTCCAGAAAGTGCAGGTGCGCGAACACTTCCAACGCCGCGAACCGGTAATCCAAAGGATTGAGGTTCCGGCTCCACAGCCGCGCCACCAGAGCGTGCGCGGGCGCGGGCCCCGCCTCCAGCAGGGTCTCCAGACGCCGGCAGCGCTCCCGGTGATGGGCGCGGACGGAGGCGATCCACTCGCGGTGGCCGCGGAAAGCAGACCCGTGCCCGGGCAGAATCCAGCCGACGTCGTAGCCGCTGATTCGATCCAGCGCACGCAGATACTCTTCGAGCGCATCGTGGTCGGATTCCCAGCCGATGTTGGGCGTGGTGTACTCGAGCATCTGGTCGCCGGCCAACAGCGAGCGTGTCGGGCGGTGGTAGAGCACCAGGTGACCGCGGGAATGACCGCGCGTCCAAAGGATTTCCAAAGGGCCGCTGGCGGTGGGGATCGTCTCCCCGCCGTCCAGCACCCGGTTCGGCGACAGGGGCCGTAGCGCCCGGCGGAGGGCGCCGAAGGAAGCCCGCACCTTGGCGCGCACCTCTTCCGGCGCGCCCACCCGCCGCAGCGCCGCTTCCTGCCACTGGTTCCGGTCATCGGTCACCGTGGTCTCCTCCAGCAGGCGCAACTCCTCGCGATGCATCAGCAACTCGGCGCCTGACCATTCCAGGATGCGAGAGGTCAGTCCCGCATGGTCCGGGTGCATGTGCGTGAGGAGCACCTGCCGCACGTCTCGCCAGGAGACGCCAAGCCGCTCCAGGGCCTCGTTCCAGGCGGCGATGCAAGGTTCCGTATCCATCCCGCAGTCCACCACCAGAAATCCGCTTCGCAGGCGGATGAGATAAGCGTTGACCGAGCCGAAGGCGAAGGGCAGCGGCAGCGCGATCTGGTGGATATCAGGAGAACTGAAGAGGGACCCGGCCAACCCTCAGTCTAACGTGATTCGGCTTTTGCGCGAATCGCAGGGAGGCGAAGTTCACCGGGAGGGGGAAGCGGCGCCGGCGTCCGGATCGCCGCGATGCGTCTTCCGCCAGACCAGATAGCCGGCCGTGGGGAGCAGCGCCGCCAGGGAGAATGCGGCGTGATACCACTGCTGGTCGAAGAGCTTGCCGAACAGCGGCATGAAGATCGCCACTCCCGCGCCGAACGAACCCGCGCCAATCCCGGCTACGAGGCCGGAGTTCGCGTGCGTGAACGCATGCACCGCGTAGGCCACCGCAGGCACCACGAAACCGACCGTGACGAACATGGCGAAAAACAGCGCGAGCATGACCAGCCATAACGGCGTCAGGGAAGGAACCGCAGCCAGCGGAAGACTGAGAAAGACGCTGGCGAACATCAGCCGCCGCACCGCCCGATACCGGGGAACGCCCCGGCGCGCCATGCCGTCCAGGATCCAGCCCCAGGCGAAGTAGCCGACTTCCCAGCCGAGCGGAGGAATCCACAGCAGTTTGCCGAGGCTCGCCTGGGACACGCCATGGACCCGGTCCAGGTAAAGCGCGGCGCTGTACATGATGAAGCCGAGCGGCAGCGCGCCCAGCATGTAGGCGGCGATGAAGCCCCACAGCCGCGGGTCGCCGGCGCGGATGCGCACGGCGGAGGAGGAAGGCGGCGCCGCCGGCTGGAGCCGCAGATCGGGACGGCGGCTGAGAAACGCCCACAGCAGGAGCCAGACCGCGCCCAGCACGCCCGTGAACAGGAAGGCCGCGCGCCAGCCCCACCTCAGCGCCACGGGGGTGATCAGCAGGGGCGTGATGATCGCGCCCAGCGACCCGCCGCTGTAGGCGACGGCCATGCCCCGCGCCTGCTCCGTGAAGCGCAGGGTCTGCGTCACCGAGCGCAAGCCGCCCGGAAATGTGGCGCCTTCGCCGAGGCCCAGCGCGGCGCGCGCGGCGGCGAACGACCAGAAGCCTCCTGCCCAGGCGTGCGCCGCGGAGGCGAGGCTCCAAAACGACACCGCGGCGGTCATGCCCATGCGCAGGCCAATCCGGTCCAGCAAGAGCCCCCAGAGTGGATTGCCAGCCATGTAAAACACCGAAAACGCAGCGATGATGAATCCGTACTGTTCCCCCGTCAGCCGGCACTCGCGGAGGATGGTGGGGGCGAGCAGGGCCAAGGTATTGCGATCCACGTAGCTGATCAGCGAGACCAGCATCATCGACATGGCTGGGAGCCAGCGTGATACACTACCTTCGATTGCAGAGGAGCCCCTTAACATAGAGAATGTTGCTCGCCAGGGAATTTATTGCGTATTTGTCTCGCCAGGCCGCCGGGCAACTGATCCCCCAATTCCTCGAAACGCCCGCTCCCCAGGCTTTGGCCGAGTTGATCCATGATCTGGTCCTGGCCGAGCTTGAGGTGGAAGACCGGCTGAACGACGAAGTGCGGGATATTCTGGAGCAATACAGCGATTATATGCGGCGCGAAGGCGTCAGCTACCAGGAGATGTTCCGCAAGATCAAGAATACGCTGATTGCGCAACGCAAGGTGATCCGGGCGTCGGGACGCGACACCGGGGACAACATGAAGCTGTCCCGCGACAAGATCACGGATATTTCCCACAAGCTGATCCCGGCGCTGCGGAAGCTCAAACAGCTTCGGTTCAAGAAGGACCAGAATGAGGTCCGGCTGGAGTTTGTGCGCATTTTCAGCACGCTCCTGCAAACCGAGGAGAAGTCCGACCGCGCCGCGCGGGAGAAGGTCCGTTCCTTGAAGCGCGCCATTCCCGAGGGGAGTGAGGAATGGGACCTGCTCCACAAGAAGTTCTACGCCGAAGAGCTCAAGAAACTGGGCATTGACCTCGGCGGCGCCTAGCGCGGCGCACCGCGCTGGCGCAGCCCACGGAGAGGGAGCTTGGACTCGCAGCGCATTGTGGTTGTTGGCAGCCTGAACATGGATTTTGTGGTGAGCGTGGAGCATCTGCCCGCGCCCGGTGAAACCGTGCTCGGCAGCGCGTTTCGCATGCTTCCCGGGGGCAAAGGGGCGAATCAGGCGTATGCGGCGGCGAGGCTGGGCGGACGGGTGGCGATGGCCGGCCGGGTCGGATATGACCTGTTCGGCGATCAACTGAAGGCCGGTCTGGCTGCCGCGGGGGTGGAGATCGGCGAGGTCCATGCGACGCGATCCGGACCCACCGGCGTAGCCTTGATCTGGGTGGACCGGACGGGGCAGAACTCGATCGTGGTCGCCTCGGGCGCCAACGCCACGCTGACACTTGCTGAAGAGGCCGCGCGCCGGCTGTTTCGCGGCGCGGGTATCGCTTTGTTCCAACTGGAAACGCCCCTGGCGACCGTGGCGGCGGCGCTGGCCGCCGCGCGCGCGGAAGCGGTGCGGACGGTTCTGGACCCGGCGCCCGCGCAACCGCTGACTTCCGAACTGCTCGGCCGGGTGGATGTCCTGACGCCGAACGAGAGCGAGGCGCTGATCCTGCTGGGCAAGCCGCCCGGCAGAATCCCCGCGGAGGAACGCCCGGGGGTCGCGCGCGCGTTGCGGGCGCGGGGATGCGGGACCGTCATTCTGAAACTGGGCGATGAGGGCTGCTTCGTCGCCGGCAGCGGGGGAGAGCGGCACTTGCCGGCCTTGGCGGTGACGGCCGTGGACACGACGGCCGCGGGAGACACCTTCAACGCCGCCCTAGCGGTGGCGCTGGCGGAGGGAGAACCGCTGGAGGCAGCCGCGCGGTTCGCCAACGCCGCGGCCGCCGTAAGCGTGACGCGGGCCGGAGCTCAATCTTCGGCGCCCAGCCGGCCCGAGGTCGAGGCGTTGCTGGGCCAGAGCCCCGCAAGCTGAGACCCCGCGCCTACTCCGGCGGGTAGAGCAGGACTTTCAACACGCCCTTTTTCGCAGCGTGGGCGAAGGCTCGCGCGGCGTCGGTGAGGGGAAACCGTGCGGAGACCATCGCCGCCGGATCGATCCGCCCGGACTTCAGCAGGGCCAGCGCGGGCGCCATGCGCCCGCAGCGGGAGCCCACCAGCGTAATTTCGTTGACGATCACCGGGGCGGTGTCTACGGATACCAGACCATGCACGGTCGACTTCAGGATGACCGTGCCGCGCGGCCGGGCCATCGTCACCGCGGCGCGGAGGCCGTCCGGCGAGCCAGTGGCGTCCACCACGAAGGCGAATGCGGCGCGGGGGCGGACGCGATTCGCCAGCCGGACGTCGGCGCCCCTGGCCTGCGAAATCCGGAGCTTCTCGCGATGCCGGCCGAAGTGGACGACTTCGATCCCACGCGCCAGCAGCGTCTGCGCGATCAGCAGTCCGAGTTTGCCGTCGCCCAGCACCGCCACCGTGCTGCCGTGGGGGATGCGCACCTGATCCAGGATCTCGCAGGCCGCCGCCAGAGGCTCGGCGAACACGGCCACCTCGTCCGGCACGCGGTCCGGCGTCAGGTGGAGGTTCCGCTCGGGCAGCGTGAGCACCTCCCGGAATGCGCCAGGATGGCGGACGATGCCGAGGACCGTGCGCCGCGGACAGTGGCGGCCCAGCCCGCGCGCGCACCATTCGCAGGCGCCGCACGCCAGGTTGATCTCGCCGGTGACGCGGCGGCCGATCAGCCTCGCGTCGTCCGCTTCCAGCACCTCGCCCACAAACTCGTGGCCCGGGGTGCCCGCGAAGCCGTAGTAGCCGCGCTGGAGTTCCAGGTCGGTGTTGCAGATGCCCGCCACCCGCAGGCGGATCCGCGCGAAGCCCGCCGGCCTCCGGGGCAGAGGGACCCGCCGCACGGAAACCCGGCCGTTTTCCAGGTGGACGGCGATCACCGGCGCCCTCCCCGGATGTGCACGCGCCACGCGCGAGGCAAGCGTACCCGCATGACGCCCCCAGTATAATCAAGGATTCATGCCCGCCGAGCTGGTCTGCTTTGATCCGGCGTGCCGTGCACGCTACCCCGTCACCCAGGCGATTTACACCTGCGAACGCTGCGGCGGCCTGTTGGAAACCGCGTACGCCTGGCCGGCGGACGTTTCCGCCTGGCCTGCCTTATGGCGGCAACGCCGCACCCACAACGCGGCGATCGATCAGAGCGGCGTGTGGCGTTATCGCGAGGTCATTCCGTTCCTGGACGGCGAAGAGCCGCTGGTGACGCTGCGGGAAGGAAACACCCCGCTGCTGCCGGCCCCGCGCGCCGCCTCCTACGCGGGCCTCGACGCCCTCTCCTTCAAGCATCAGGGCTTCAATCCCACGGGTTCATTCAAAGACAACGGCATGACGTGCGGCGTGGCGCAGGCGCTGCGGCTGGGCATGCAGCGCGTCGCCTGCGTATCCACGGGCAACACGTCGGCGTCCATGGCGGCCTACGCCTCCGCCGCCGGCCTGGAACCGTTGATCTTCATTCCCTACGGCAATATCGCCTACGGGAAACTGGCGCAAGCGCTCGAATACGGGGCCCGGACGTTCCAGGTAGAGGCCAACTTCGATCAGATCCTCGCGCTCGTCCGGAAACTGGCCGAACGGCTGGGCATCTACCTGCTGAACTCGATCAACCCGTTCCGGATCGAAGGGCAGAAAACGATCATGGTCGAGATGCTGGACCAGCGCGATTGGCGCGTGCCGGATTGGGTGGTGCTGCCGGGCGGCAATCTCGGCAACACGTCCGCCTTCGGCAAGGGGCTGCGCGAACTGCTCGCGCTGGGACTTATCGGCCGCCTGCCGCGCCTGGCGGTCATCCAGGCGGAGGGCGCCGCGCCGTTTTACGACCTGATGCGGCAATCGGCGCCCGGTGCGCTCCGCGCCGTTGAGCATCCCGAGACGCTGGCCACCGCCATCAAGATCGGCGATCCGGTGTCCTGGCCCAAGGCCCGCCAGGAGGTTGACGCCTCGGGCGGCGTGGTGGAGCGAGTGAGCGAGCAGGAAATCGCGGACGCCAAAGCCGTGATCGGGCAGTGTGGGATTGGCTGCGAACCGGCGTCGGCGGCCACGCTGGCCGGCATCCGAAAACTGGTGGCGGCGGGAACCATGCGGCCGGACGCCGACGTCGTGGCCGTGCTGACCGGTCACGTCTTGAAAGATCCCGACTACATTTATCGCTACCACACCGGCCAATTAGAGGCGCCCGACGGCACGCGCCTGGCGGGCGCCTTCGCCAACCAGCCCCTGGTGGCGCCCCACGACGCGGAACGGCTGGCGGCGATGATTGGCTGAACGGGCTACTTCTGCGCGGCCATCGCGATGGCGCGCGTCACGAAGGCGCGCGGAATGAACCGCGCGAACAGCACCCCGGCCGCGTTCAAGGGCCCGTCGATGTAGGTGAGCGACCCGCTCTCGAACGCGTTCAGCGAACGGCGGACGCAATCGCGGGCGGAAGTAGCAAAGGGGATCGCGGTGCGGAACCCGGCTACCTTGGAGAACTCCGAATCGGTGGCCCCGGGACAGATCGTGCAGACCCGCACGCCCGACCCGCTCAGTTCGGCGGCCAGCGCCTCGCTAAAACTCAGCACAAACGCTTTGGTGGCGGCGTACACGGCGAAGTACGGCGCGGGCTGATAGGCAATGGCGGAGGCGACATTGATGATCGCGCCCTGCCCCCGCTGGACCATGCGCTTGCCGATCTCCAGACTGAGCGTGGTGAGCGCCTCCACGTTCAGCCGGAGCATCTGCTGGTTGGTCGGCGCGGAGGCGTTCACCGCCGCGCCGTAATAGCCGCGGCCGGCGTTGTTCACCAGGTAGTCCGGCACGATCCCTTCCCGGTCGAGACCGGCCAGCAGCGTCTGCACGCCCTCCTCCGTGGCCAGATCCGCGACGCGCCAGACCGCTTTCCGGCCGGTTTCGGCGCGAATGCGGTCGCACAACGCCTGCAGGCGGTCCGCCCGGCGGGCGGCCGCGATGATGTCACATCCCCGCTGCGCCATCTGGCGCGCGAATTCCTCTCCCAACCCCGAAGACGCGCCGGTAACCAGCGCGGTGCCACGCCAACGCATGGAGTTTATGATACCCCTGATGCGGCTTACACAATGCGCAAAGGACGAGAAAAGGTGAGGTAGACCGTGGCGAAGGCGAGGACGGTCATCGCCACGGCCAGCCAGGCCAGCACGCGCATCACCTTTTCGCGCGGGGCGGAGGGGATGCGCGGTTCGCCGGCCACGTAGGCGACTCCATAGCCCACCGCCAGGCCGCCGAGGTGGGCGGCGTTGTCGATCCGCAAACCCGGCAGCAGCCCGAAGACCATGCCGTAAATCGCCCAGCGCAGATACATACCGCGGATCGCCTCGCCGAAACCCGAGCGGTGCCGCACGCCCAGCGCAATCATGGCCCCGATCAGCCCGAATACCGCCGCCGACGCGCCGATCGACAAGGTGGGGCGCCACAACATGCTGGCCAGGAACCCGCCGATCGTAGACAGAATGTAGATCAGCAGGTAGCGCGCCGTGCCGTAAACCTCTTCGACCTGGGCGCCCAGGTCGAACAGCACCCAGGAATTCATGAAGATGTGCAGCAGGCCGCCGTGCAGGAAGCCGGCGGTAATCAGCCTCCACCACTCGCCGGCCGCGATCGCGGGGCCGTATTTGGCGCCGAAGCGGAAAAGCGTGGCGCCATCCACGCCCATCCAGGCGTTCTCGTTGCCGGAGCCCGCGCTGTAGAGCACGGTGGCGACATATAGACCGAAGTTGATCACCAGCAACACGACCGTCGTGAAACGGGCATGCGGGATCAAGCCGCCGAGGACGTCGGCAGGGTTGCGCCGTTCCATCGCCCGCGGCCCCACGCGCTCGCCGCAGTACGGGCACACCCGGTCGCGCGTGGTGATGAAGGCCCGGCAATGCGGGCACATGCGGCGGGTTTCCATTTGGGTTATTGTAGCGAAGGCGCCTGCAGCCGAAGCGCGCGCGCCCATCTGGTACAATCAACGTTTTGATGCAGAAGACCGAGCGGGAATATCGCGAGGATATTGTCGAAGTCGGGCGCCTGGTGTACCAGAAAGGCTGGGTGGCGGCCAACGACGGAAACATCACGATCCGGCTGGATGAAGAGCGCATCCTCGCCACGCCGACGGGCGTGAGCAAAGGGATGATGCACCCGGACGATTTGATCGTGGTCGATTACGAAGGCAACAAGATCAGCGGCCGCAAGGAGCGGACTTCGGAAATCGCGATGCACCTGACGGTGTACAAGCTGCGTCCGGACATCCGCGCCGTGGTGCATGCGCATCCGCCGGTGGCGACCGGGTTCGCGACGGCGGGCAAACCATTGAACCTCGGACTGCTGCCGGAAGTCATCATCGGGCTGGGTTGCGTACCCCTGGCGGCGTATGGTCTGCCGGGCACCCCGGAGTTGACCGAACCGATGCTGCCGCTGATTCCCAAATACGACGCCATCATGATGGGCAATCACGGCTCGGTTTGCTATGGCGCCGACGTGTTTCAGGCGTTCTTTCGCATGGAGACCGTGGAACACTTCGCACGCATCACGCTGGTGGCGGAACTGCTGGGCGGGCCCACGGTGCTGCCTCGCGCCGAAGTCGACAAGCTTTTCGACTCCCGGACGCGGTATGGCGTGAAGGCGCGCGCCGGCGCCGAACCCGGCTGTCCGGTGGTGGCCGAAGATCTGCCGGCGGGCGGCGCTGCGGAGGCGGCGGGCGGCGAGGAGCGATTCTGGGTGACCCGGCGGGAACTCATCTCGCTGGTCGAAGAGGCGATGCGCGCCCGGGGAGCCTAGCCGGCGCGAGAGAACGCTAAGATTTCTTTGGAGGTTGCATGGGTGAAGCATTGGGAATGATCGAAACGCGCGGGCTGGTGGCGATGATTGAAGCGTCGGACGCCATGGTGAAGGCCGCGAACGTGACGCTGGTCGGCTGGGAAAAGATCGGTTCGGGCTATGTCACCGCGCTGGTGCGAGGAGATGTGGCGGCGGTGCGTGCGGCTACGGACGCCGGCGCGGCCGCGGCGCGCCGGGTCGGCGAATTGATCGCCGTGCACGTGATTCCGCGCCCGCATCCGAGCCTGGAAGACGTGCTGCCCATCGGCAAGAGCGGCAAGTAAGGCGCCGGCGATGATCCTGGGGCGCGTTGTAGGCACGGTCGTTGCCACCCGCAAGGATCCGCGCCTGGAAGGCAAGAAACTGCTGATCATCAAGCCGGTGACCCCCGACGGCGAGGATGAATCCGGCTACGTGGTTTCCGTGGATACGGTGAGCGCCGGCTACCGCGAGACGGTCCTGCTGGTCGCGGGCAGTTCCGCCCGCATGGCCGAGGGATGCAAGGACACGCCCGTGGATTCGGCGATTGTTGGCATCGTCGACACCGTGCGATTGGACACCTGATGCAACTGGGGCGCGTCATCGGCCGTGTGTGGTCCACCGTGAAGAACAGCGGGCTGGACGGCCAGCGCCTGCTAGTGGTTCAGCCCGTCACTCCGGAACTGAAGCCCGCGGGCAAGTTGCTGATCTGCGCCGACTGCACCGGCGCGGGCGCGGGGGAACTGATCTATTGGTGCCGGGGCCGGGAGTCCAGTTTTCCCTTTCTGCCCGTGGAAGTACAGACAGACGCTACGATCGTCGGGATCGTGGACGCGGTGGATTATTGGCCGGAGCCCTGAAGTGCTGATCGCGCGCGTAGTCGGGGAATTGGTGGCGACGCAAAAGCACGCCAGCCACGAAGGCCGGAAGATCCTCCTGGTTCAGCCGTTGAACCTCGACGGGAGTCCGCGAGGCGTGCCCCTGGTCGCGCTCGACGCCGTGGATGCGGGCGTGGGCGACCGCGTGCTGCTCACCACCGAGGGCTACAGCGCAATGACCAGCGTCGGACGACCGAACTCGCCGATCGACTCCGCGGTGATCGGCTTTATCGACCGGATTGATCTGGATCCGGCGTGATCTCGAACGGCGCCGAGGCGGCGAACGCCTTGGGCCCCATCGTCGTCAGCCAGGCTTCGGCAAAATAGCGCCCCGGCGGAAGCGGCTTGCCCTCCCGGTCACGCAACTCGACGGTCTCCGGCCAGTTGAATTCGCCCGCCGCGAACTCCAGGCGGCGGAAGGCCAGCGTGAAGGCTTTTCCTTCCGACCACCGGTACACCTCTTTACCGCGCTCGTTGCGGATCACCAGTTCGAACGTCTGGCCGGACGGAAAAATCAAAGGGATAGGCTCCGGCTGCGAGTGCCGCAACGTGATGCGCGCCAACATCGCCGGCTCCCGGTAGACCGCGCGGTCCAAAGTCAGCGAGAACGCCACTTCGGGGGCGGACAGAACGGTGACGCCGCCCAACCGGGCGTAGATCAATTCGGAGGCGCGGGGGCCGGCGGTAGTGATGACGCTGCGATGCACGAGGCCGATCCAGGGAGCGTACACCTCGCGATCCAGGCCCGCGTCCGCGCAGTTGGCGGCGAGGTAGCGGACCGCTAGCGCGCCGTAGTATTCGCCCACCGGGCCGCGGTGTCCGGTGTTTTTCTTCTCCATCGCGCCCTCCCGGTTGCAGGGATGCGCGACGGTGTCGAAGACGCCGCCCTCCGGCGTGGCGAACGCCACGCGCACCCGCTCACCCCGCCCTTCCGGTTCGAGTTGCCAGAGCGTGCCGTCTTCGGCCATGCGTAACCACGCCTCTTCACCCGTGCTGCTTTGCCACAAAAAGTATTGGTGCGCGCCGATTACCTCGGCGCGGACGATCTGCGCCGACCAGACCCCCGCGGGTCCGCGGTAGATCCACTGGTTTCCCGTTTGGAGCGGGAAAAACTCCGTCTGGCCCCAGGCCGCGCCCGCGACGCCCAGGACCAGGAAGAGCGTGCAGGCGCCCGTCAGCGCCCGGATCGAAGCTTGCGCGCCAGGCCGCGCCGCGGCCGGGAGGGTGTGGGCTCCGTTGGGACCCGAACAAAGGCGAAACGGCTCCATGATCTGGTTAGACGGCAGGGCCGGCGTTGCGTTACGTTTCCGCCGCGGCCCGCGCCCGCCTTACAATCAAAGCATGAGGGTGGCAGGCCGGCTCGCTCTTTTCCTGCTGGCGCTGGCCGCCTTGTGGGGCGCCAACCTGCGCCTGTATCTCAAAGACGGGGGCCACCAGCTCGTCCGCGAGTACGAAGTGCAGGGCGACCGTGTCCGCTTCTACAGCGTCGAGCGCAGTGAATGGGAGGAGATCCCCGTGGACCTCGTCGATCTGGAGCGCACGCGCCGTGAAATCGCGGCCCGGAAAGAGACGCTCGAACAGGAATCCAGGGTGATCGAGTCCGAAGAGCGGGCCGAGCGGGCGGAGCGCCGCCGCATCGCGCGCATACCGGTGGAGCCCGGCGTCTACTGGGAATCCGGAACCGAGGTGGTGGCTCTCCGACAGGCGGAGGCGAAGGTGCGTTCCAATAAGCGCCGCTCGGTGTTGAAGGCGGTCTCCCCGATCCCCATTACCGGCAAAGCCTTCCTGGAACTAGACGGATTGAAAGCGGCGTTTCGCGTCACCGCCGAACGGCCCGAGTTCTATATCCGGCTGTCGGCCGAGCAGCGGTTCGGCATGATTCGTCTGGCGCCGGACAAGACGGCCCGGATTGTCGAGAAGCTCACCATCGAGCCGCTTTCCAAAATGGTGATGGAAGACCAGGACCCCGTGGCTACCTTCCGCCAGCAGCTTGGCGACGGCTTGTACAAGATCTGGCCGGAGGAGCCCCTGCCCCCCGGAGAGTATGCGATCGTCGAATACACGGAAGGCAAAATGAACATTCAGGTCTGGGACTTCGGCCGGGACGCGGCACAATAGCCTCATGCGGTTGGTATTGGTTCTCCTGTGGAGTGCCGGGTGGGCGGTGGTTCCCGCGCTGGCGCAGCGCACGCGCGAGCTTCGGTCGTTCAATGAGGCGCTGGTCAACCTGGCCCGCACACATTCGCCTTCGGTGGTGCTGGTGGTAAGCAATGCGTACGGACCGCTGGACGAGTCGGCGGACGAAGTCTCCGCCGTCGTCCTGCGGCAATCGACCGGCTCGGGAGTGATCCTCTCCGCGGACGGTCTGATTGTGACGAACCGGCACGTCATTCAGGGCGCGACGCGGGTCGAGGTGCGCTTGCCGGCGCTGCGCCGCGGCCGGAGCGCGGTGCGCACTCCCGGACGCCTGGTTCCCGCGAAAATCCTGGGGGCCGACCAGGAGACGGATCTGGCGCTGCTCAAGGTGGAGGCCCGCGACCTGCCGTTCCTGACGCTGGGAGATTCCGACACGGTGCGGCAGGGCCAACTGGTCTTCGCGCTGGGCAGCCCGCGCGGGCTGGAGGACTCGATCAGCATGGGGCTGATCAGCGCCACCGCCCGTCAACTGCGCCCCGATGACCGCGTTGTCTACTTTCAGACCGACGCCGCCATCAACCCTGGCAACAGCGGCGGGCCGCTGCTGGATATCGACGGACAGGTGATCGGCATCAATACGTTGATTCTTTCCCAGTCCAGCGGCAGCGAGGGGTTGGGGTTTGCTTTGCCGAGCAACATCGTGAAGTATGTGGTCAACGAGATCCGCGAGCACGGTGTGGTAACCCGCGGCGACATTGGGGTGGAGGCGCAGACCATCACTCCCGGTTTGGCCAAGGCGCTCCAACTTCCCGTGGACCAAGGCGTGATCCTGGCCGATGTGACGCCCAAGGGACCCGCCGACAACGTGGATCTGCGGCCCGGAGACATCATTCTCTCAGTGGACGGCAAGCCAATGGAAAACGCCCGCCAGTTCCACGTCAACGTCTACCAGCACCATACCGGCGTCCTGATCAAGCTGGAGGCGCTGCGCGAGGGCAAACGGTTCCACAAGTCCGTAGTGGTGCTTGACCGCGCGGATAATCCGGACCGCTTCGCCAGCCTCGTGAGCGAACGGATCAACCTGGTGCCGAGGCTTGGCGTGCTGGCGCTGCCCATCGAGGAACCGCTGCTGGCCCAACTGCCGCCGCTGCGGCGAAGCTACGGCATCCTGGTGGCGAGGATCTCCGTAGCCCCCAACGGTTCTCCCGGCAGACTGCTCCCGGGCGACATCATTGTGGCCGTGAATAATCAACCGGTTTCGACGTTGCGCGAACTTCGCGAACTGGTGGACCAGACGCCGCCCGCGGAAAACGTGGTCCTGCAATTGCAGCGGGACGGCAAGCTGCGGTACGTCGAACTGGTGCTGGATTGAAAGAACGGCGGGGCCGTGCATCGAGGGAACCGCACCGAACGCCGACCTCGGGACTGCCGCCGCGCGGCCATCTGCTACGATAGGGAAACGTCAGGCTTCGGGCTCCGTGCAACAGGAGGCTGCAAACCCCGCCAGGTCCGGAAGGAAGCAACGGTAGTGGCTAAACCCTGTGTGCCGCGGATCACCCGGGGCCTGGCCAGACCGACCGGCCTCGCCCATGTACCAAGTCATCGCCCGCAAGTACCGGCCGCAGACGTTTGACGATGTTCTGAACCAGGAACACGTCAAGGTGACGCTCGCCAACGCGATCAAGGAGGGCCGCATCGCGCATGGGTACATCTTCTCCGGCCAGCGCGGCACCGGGAAAACGACGGTGGCGAGAATCCTGGCGCGCTGCCTGAATTGCTTCCAGGGCCCCACCACGCAGCCGTGCGGCGACTGCGCAAGCTGCGTCGAGATCGCCCAGTCGAGCGCGGTAGACGTGATCGAAATCGACGCCGCTTCCAATCGCGGCATCAATGAAATGCGGGAATTGCGCGAGAACGTGCGCTATCAGCCTGCGCGCGACCGCTACAAGATCTTCATCATCGACGAAGCGCACCAGATCACCAACGAAGCGTTCAACGCGCTGCTAAAGACCATCGAGGAGCCGCCGGCGTGGGCGGTGTTTGTTTTGTGCACCACCGAGGCGCATAAGATCCCCGCCACCATCGCCTCGCGCTGCCAGCACTTCAGCTTCCGCTCGGTGGATTTCGAGGACCTGGTCGAACGGATGCGGCGGATCTGCGCGCAGGAAGGGATCACGGCCGATGAAGAGAGTCTCGCGGTGCTGGCCCAGGCCGGGGAGGGAAGCGTGCGCGACTCGCTCTCCGCGCTCGATCAAGCCATTGCCTGCTGCGGAAACCAGTTGCAGGCCGGACAAGTGCGCGCGCTGCTGGGCGGATTCTCGCTCGAGAGTCTGGACCGGGTGGCTGCGGCGTTGCAGGAATCCAGCTCGTCCGCCATGTTGCAGGTGGTGGATGAACTGGAACGCAACGGGCGCAGCCTCCAGCACTTCAGCCGGGAGCTGGCGCGCTACTTCCGCAACCTGCTGGTCGCCAGGACCGGCGAAACCCGCCTGATTGCGGCGTCCTCGCGGGAGCGCGAGCGCCTCGCGCGCGTGGCGGCCGGCTTTTCCGAAGAAGATCTGACGCGCTACCTGCAACTGGCGCTGGACCTGCACCGCGACTTGCAGTATTCCCTGCAACCGCGGCTGCACCTGGAACTGGGACTGGTCCGCATGGTGCACGCCGGACGCCTGGTGTCCATCGAAGAAGCGCTGGCCGGAGTTCGCCCGCCGGAGAGCGCTCCCGCGCCGCGGGCGGCTGCTGCGGAGCCTCCCGCGCGGGTCTCCGCGCCTCGCGAGGGCCGCCCGTCCCCTTTCGCCATGGATTCGGCCAAGAAGGCCGCGGTCCCGCCCGCCCGGCCGGCCGAGACCCTGCAAGCGAGGTCGGAGGGCGCCACCGCCCTGGCGCCCGCGGTCTCCGCCGCGCCCGCGGCCACCGAAGAGGCGCGGCCGCTCCCCGCCGGCGCCGACGAATGGCGGCGGGAACTGAGCCGCACGCTCACCGGGATGGGCATGCCTTTCACCGCCGATGGGGTTGAGCACTCCGCCATCGGCGTCTCCGCGGGCGAATTGCATTTTGCAACGCCCAAGGACTTCCTGCTGGGCATGAAGGCCGACGACCTGAACAAGGCCGTGCGACAGATCGCGGGCCGCCCGTTTCGCATCAAAGTGACCGCGGTGGCGGCGGAGGAAGCGGCGGCCGCTCCCGCGCGACCCGCCACGCCCCCCGCCGAACCCGACGATGAATTGACCCGCCGCGCTTTGGCGCACGAGGAGGTGCGCCGGTTCCGCGAGACCTTTGGCGGACAGGTGCGGCTGGTGCGCAACCTGAAGGAGTAAACACACGTGAAACTGCCCGGGAACATGCAGCAGATGATGAAGCAGGCGCAGCAGATGCAGGCGCGCATGCAGGAGGCCATTGCCCAGATCCGCGTGGAGGCCTCCGCCGGGGGCGGCATGGTCACCGTCAAGATGGACGGCCACAAGAACGTCCTGGCCGTCAAGATCGATCCGGAAGTAGCCGGCGACGTCGAGATGTTGCAGGACATGGTCGTCGCCGCCTGCAACGAAGCCACCAAGAAGGTGGATGCTGAAACCCAGGAGAAGATGGGCGGCATGCTGGGCGGAATGGGCCTGCCGCCGGGCCTCTTCTAGATGCCGGATTTCGCCGAGCCGCTGGCGCGGCTGATTGACGAGTTCAAACGCCTGCCGGGCGTGGGGCAGAAGTCGGCGCAACGCCTGGCTTTTCACGTCTTGCGCGGCCCGCGCGAGAGCGCCGAGCGGCTGGCGCAGGCGTTGCTCGACGTCAAGGACCGGCTCTCGCTATGCCGGGTGTGCCACAACATCAGCGACGGCGAACTGTGCGTTTACTGCCGGGACAGTTCCCGCGATCCGCACATGGTGTGCGTGGTCGAGGAGCCGCACAACATCATCGGCATCGAAACCACGCGGCAGTATCGCGGCCAGTACCACGTGCTGCATGGCGCGCTGTCGCCCTTGCGCGCGGTCGGCCCCGAACAGCTCAAAATCAAAAGCCTGGTGGAACGCCTTGCCGCCGGCGAGATACAGGAAGTGATCGTCGCCACCAATCCGACGGCCGAAGGCGAGGCCACGGCGGTGTACCTGGCCAAGCTGCTCAAGCCCCTCGGGGTGCGCGTCACGCGAATCGCCATGGGCATTCCCGTGGGCAGCGACCTCGAGTTCGCCGACGAAGTAACCATTTGGAAGGCGCTGGAGGGCCGGCGGGAGTTGTAGCGGGCGGGTCAAATCGACCCGTATTTTTCGTACGCCTGCTGCACCGAAACTCCGCGGCGGAGTTCTTCGCGCATGCCGCCTTCCCGGCGGAAGACGTCCTCAGCGGCTTCCAGCGCCTCGAGCGTGATTTCCTGCGGCACAATCACCACCCCATCGATGTCGCCGAAAACGAAGTCTCCGGGGCGGATGACCGTCCGGCCGATCTGGATGGGAATCTGGTAGCTTTTCATCTCCCAGCGCCCGACCGATGAAGCGGCGCACACATGGTGCGCGAAGACCGGGCACTCCATCCGATTGACGAAGTTGAGATCGCGGACGCCTCCGTCCAGCACGGCGCCGTTACAGCCGCGCTGGCGCGCGGCAGTGGACATCATCTCGCCCCAGTGCGCGCAATCGACGCTGCCGCCGCACGCCCACACGGACAAGGTCCCGGGGGTAATGCTGCCGAGCATGGCCAGCCGGACGGGCGTATCATCGCTGCCCGGATCGGCGCACGGGTAGCCCTGCCCCGTGAACGCCGGACCGGCCAGGCGCTGCACGGTGGTCCGGGGCGCGATCGAGTGGGGCAGCACCTGGTTCCGAAATCCGCGCTTGTCCAGCACGTCGGCGAGGGCGCCCGTGTACATGCGCAAGAAGCGCTCGCGGAGCGCGTTCACCTGGTCGAGGCTCATCATCACGATTCCATGCGCATCGTAGCGCCCGGCGTGTCCCGGGTAAACGGCTCCCCTCAAGCGCGACACGCGACCCTCAGCATCCTTGCAGCCGGGGGCGGGGCGGCACTTCGCCGGCAAGCGGCGCGACCCATGCCAGGAACTCGGGCGTGACGTCGCTGCCCTTCGCCGCGATCCACTGGCGCGGAAACCGCCGCTCGCGGCCGGCGACGCTGCGCAATTCGGTTAGTCCGGTCGAGCACCGATAGTCCGGCCCCGGCTCGCGGACCAGCGTGATCATCATGCCGCTCACGCCGGCCAGGGCGGCTTGCACCGCGGCGCGGCCACAGCGCATGGCTTCGTCGTGATCCGCCGCGGAAATGAAAAGGGAGCTCGACCGGCCCAGCAAGCCCGGCTTCTCGCTCCGCGCGCGAAGCTTCAGCCGGCGCTCCAGCCCGCGCGCCAGCGTGTGCCCAAGATTGGCGCTCAACCGCCGGTCGAAGCCGTCGGGCGCGAAGGCGTCCGCCCCGAACGGTTCGCCGTCCTCATCCCGCTGCCCCTCGCAGACCGCGACTACGCAGTAGCCAAGCCGGGCATAGACGCGCTCGACGTCGCCCGCGATCCGGTCTGCCGATACCGGATGTTCCGGCAGGTAGATCAAATGCGGCGGGTCGTCCTCGCGGTGGCGGGCGAGCGCGCTGGCGGCCACCAGCCAGCCCGTGTTCCGCCCCATCGTCTCCACCACCGTGACGCGTTCGCGTAGCGACCAGAGATCGCCGCCGATATCCCGGACGGCGCAGGCGACAAAGCGGGCCGCCGAACCGTAGCCGGGCGCATGGTCGGTGCGGTCCAGATCGTTGTCGATCGTCTTGGGAATGCCGATCACCCGCAGTTCGTAGCCGGCGGCGCGCGCGGCTTCGGCTAACCGGTCCGCGGCGCACATGGTCCCGTTGCCGCCCATGAAGAACACAAACCGGACCTGGCGCCGGGCGAGGATGTCGAGCAGGAGCGGGTAGTCCGCTTCGTCAACCCCGCGGCGGCACGAACCGAGCGCCGAGCCCGGAGTCCAGGAGATGGCTTCCAGGAGTTCGACAGGCTGCGCTCCGAGGTCGATGAAGTCCTCCTTCAACAGCCCAACCACGCCGAAGCGGACGCCCAGAAAACGGGAGATCGCCCGACGCCCGCGGGCCTCCAGCACCGCGCCCGCCAGGCTGGCGTTCAGCACCGCCGTAGGTCCGCCGCCGTGGATTGCCAGCGCCGCGCCGCGCGGTCCGTGGGAAGCCATATCCCATGGTAAGTTTGGCGTGCGGCTGCCGGGTGGATCAGCGCCGCCCTCCGGGGTAGAATGCGATCACCAGAATGCAACGCAGACATTTTCTTCCCTTGTTGGCCGCGCCCTGTCTGGGCGGAAAGGCCGCGGCGGCGGAGCCCGCGTTTACGCCGCTGTTCGATGGCAAGACGCTGCGCGGGTGGACCGTCGAAGACGGACCGCCGTCCGCGTTTTACGTCGACGGCGGCGACGTGGTGATCCATCGTAGCGGCAACGATCCAGCCTGGCTGCGCTCGGAAAAAGAGTACGAGAATTTCGACCTGCGCGGCGAGTTTTTCCTGAAGGGCTGGAGCGACTCCGGCATCCTGATCCACGCACCGCTCCACGGCAAGCCGATGTACACCGGCATGCGGATCAACGTTTTTCATCAAAAGGACGATCCGCCCAACTCCCAATCGGCAGGGGCGATCTTCCCGGTGGCGGCCCCGCGCCTGGTGAACGTCCGCCGCCAGGGCGAGTGGAACGACTTCCGCATCCTGAGCGACTGGCCGAAGTTGCAGGTCTGGATCAACGGCGAGATGGTGCAGGACCTGGACGTCTCCGCGCACCCCGAGCTTAAATACCGGCTGCGGCGCGGCTACCTCGGCCTGGTGAATTTGTCCTACCCCGTCCGCTTTCGCAATTTCCGGATCAGGGAACTGCCGGCCGAGGATCCCTGGGCGCCGCTTTACCTGAGCCCGGCGGACGCGGACAAGTGGTTCATTTCCGAGGGCAAGCCGCAGCTCGATTTGCTGGGCGAAGTCATTTACGTCGACGGCGCGGGCCACTGGGCCACCAAGGAAAAATTCCGCGACTTTGAATTGCAGTTGTATATCCGCGGCTGCCGGCAGCATAACGGCGGCGTGCTGTTTCGCTCGGAAGGGCGCGGCACCAAGGGTTTTCGCTACGAGATCCAGTTGCATAACGTGGAAGGCGCGCACTATCCCACCGGTTCGCTGTACGGCATCCATCGGGCGCGCTACCCCCGCATCGAAGACGAGAAGTGGTTCCACTTCTACTTGCGCGTCCAGGGGCCAACCTGCCTCGTGCGCATCAACGGCGAGACCGTGTGCGAGTACCACAGGCTGGAAAGGCTCGACGAAGGATATATCGAGCTGCAAGGGCACCGCCAGGGGTACTGGCTGGAGTTCAAACGCGTGCTGGTAAAGAGGCTGGGATGAGAACGCTGCTGATGTTGTTGCTGGCGCTGCCCGCGCTGGCGGGCGAACTGCGGGTGGGGCGCGCCGCCGTCAGGATCACGCCGCCGGCCGGCATGCCGATGGCGGGCTATTACAGCATCCGCCTGAATGAGGGAGTGCACGACGACCTGTTCGCCAAGGCGCTCGTGATGGAACAGGGCGGGGTGCGGGCGGCGCCGGTAGCCTGCGACGTGGTCAGCATGCCGCGCGCGTTCGCCGAGGAGGCGCGGATGCTGATCGAACGCGAAACCGGCATTCCGGGCGCCCACGTCATGATCAGCGCCACGCACACTCACACCGGACCGGAAATGGGCTCGCGCCTGGTCAACGTGGACCCCAAGACGCTGGACATCGTCAAGACGTATCACGCGCAGTTGCCGCGCCGGATCGCGGAGAGCGTGCGCGTGGCCGCGGAGAATCTGCGGCCCGGGCGCATCCGCAAGGGGGTGGGCCGCGAGGAGTCGGTGGCCTTCATTCGTCGCTATTGGATGAAGGACGGCACGGTGAGGTGGAATCCGGGCAAACGCAATCCTGATGTCGTCGCGCCTGCCGGAGGGATCGATCCCGAGCTGCCGGTAGTGTTCTTCGAGGACGCCGGCGGCGCGCCGCTGGCCGTCTATGTAAATTACGCCAACCACCTGGACACCGTGGGCGGCACGCGGTTCTCAGCGGACTACCCTTACGCGCTCGGCAAGATTCTGGAAGAAGCGCTCGGCGCCGGCACGCTCACGGTCTTCACGGAGGGCTGCGCCGGCAATGTCAACCACATCGACGTGCGCAGCCCCGCTCCGCAGAAAGGGCACGCGGAAGCGGCGCGGATCGGCGCCATCCTGGCCGGCGAAGTCCTGCGGACGTTCCGGCGTAGGACGCCTGCGGAGGGAGAGATCCAAGTCAGCCGGGAAATGGTCGCGCTGCCGCTGGCCTCCCTCGAACCAGGCGACGTCGCGCGCGCCCGGGCAGTGATCGCGCAGTACGGCAAGCCGGGCGCGCCGCCGTTCTACGAGCAGGTAAAAGCCTTTCAGGTGATCGAGGTCGCCGCCCGCGAGGGAAAAACGATCGAGGCGGAGGTGCAGGTCATCGCGCTGGGCCGCGACCTGGCTTGGGTCGGGCTGCCCAGCGAGATCTTCGTGGAGATTGGCAAGGCGATCAAGCTGGGCTCGCCGTTCCCGGTGACGATTGTGGCGTCGCCGGCCAACGGGTCGTTCGGCTATATCCCCGACCGGCGTGCGTACCCGCAGGGACAGTACGAAGTGATCAACACCCGGGTGGCCGCCGGCGGCGGCGAGATGCTGGCCGCTTCGGCGGTGCGGCAATTGATCGAGTTGCACGCCCGGGCGAAAGGCGGCGCGAAATGAGGGCGGCCAGCTGGATCTGCTGCCTGGCGTTCGCGCCAGTGGCGTGGGCGCAAAGCGCCCTGGAAGCGCACTTGACGGAACGCGCGATGCGCCTGCTGGCCGGGCGACAGGCGCAAGTGGCCGCCATACGCACGCCCGAACAGGTCCGCGCCCGGCAGGAGTATATCCGGGCGAAGGTTCTGGAGGCGTTGGGCGGCTTCCCGGAGAAGACGCCGCTGAATCCGCGCGTCACCGGCACGCTCGATCGCGCGGGGTACCGCGTTGAAAAGCTGATGTTCGAAAGTCTGCCGGGCTTCTACGTGACGGCCAACGTGTATGTGCCCACCGGCGTCCGGCCGCCGTTCCCGGCGGTAGTGGGCGCGGCGGGGCACAGCGCCAATGGCAAGGCTGCCGCCGTCTACCAGCGAGGCTGGATCGGCTTGGTCAAGCACGGGATGCTGGTGCTGGCCTTCGATCCTCCCGGACAGGGCGAACGTGCGGAATACTTCGATGCCGCGGCAGGCCGCTCCCGCGTCGGGATCGGCACCCGCGAGCACATTCAGGCGGGGTTGCAGTGCCTGCTCACCGGGACCAATTTCGCGCGCTACGAAACCTGGGATGGCGTGCGGGCGGTGGACTATCTGCTGACCCGTCCGGACGTGGATCCGGCCCGGATCGCGGTGGCCGGTAATTCCGGGGGCGGCACGCAGTCGGCCTATCTCGCCGTGGTGGAATCGCGGCTGGCCGCCGCCGCCCCTTCCTGCTACATCACCTCTTGGGAGACGTTGTGGCACAAGCCCGGCCCGCAGGATTCCGAACAGGTGTTCAGCCGGTTTCTGGCCGATGGGCTGAACTTCAGCGATTTCCTCATCGCGTTCGCGCCGAAGCCGCTGAAGGTGTTAGCCGCCATCCGCGACTTCTTCCCGATTGAAGGCGCGCGGGCGGCGTTCGCCGAGGCGCGGCGGGTCTACGAAGCAGCCGGCGTCCCGGATCGCATCTCGTTTTTTGAGTATGACGACACGCATGGCTGGAGCCGGCCGCGCCGCGAGGCGACGTTACAGTGGTTCCACCGCTGGCTACGCAACGGAAACGGCGCCGTGGCCGAGCCCGCGTTCGAAACAGAACTGGACTTGGATCTGGAAGTCACGCCCACCGGCCAGGTGGCGACATCCTTCGGTGGAGAGACCGTGCAGTCGCTGAACGCGCGGCTGGCCGCGGAAATCTTTCCGAAGCGGAAAGCGGCGAGCCTGAGCGATCCGGGCGCGCTCCAGGACCTGGTCGCTGCGCGCATCGGACTTGAACGCCCGCGCGGCCAGCCCCGGGTAATCCGCCAGTCCGCCTTGTCTTCGTCGCTCTTCCGCGAGCAGGAGGTGACGATCGAGACCAGTCACGGCATGGAACTCGCAGTGCGCGTGCTGGCGCCCCTGACGGCGGGGGGCCGGCGGCCGGCCGTCCTGTATCTCGACCCGCTGGCCGGTTCCGATCCGCCGGCCAACGCGGCTGAACTCGCCCGCCTGGGACGCGTAGTGGCCATCCCGCGCCTGCGCGGCTGGGAGACCGCGGCGACGGCGCGGGGCGCCGGCTACAGCCCCGCTTACCAATTAGCCATGCGGGCGATCCTGCTGGGGGAGACGCTGCTCGGCTATCAGCTTCACGATGCGCTGCGTGCGGCTGCCTATCTGGCCAGCCGTCCGGACGTGGACCCGGCGCGGCTTGCGGTGTTCGGCGGCGGCTCAGGCGGGGTGCTGGCGCTGCATGCGGCGCTTTTCGAACCGCGGTTGTCCCACATTGCCGCGGAAGGGTCCGTGCTTTCCTGGATGGCGATCGCGCAGGCCCGGCACCACGAAGGGCTGGTCGAGCTGATCGTGCCCGGGGTGCTGCGGGACTATGATCTCCGCGATCTGGGCCGGGCGCTGGAATCGAAGCCGCTCTGGATCGTCGAGCCGCGCACGCCGGCGGGCGCGCGGGCCCGCCGGATCGAGGCGGAAGCCGAGTTCCCGCGCGCGGAGATTCGCTACCGCCCGGAAGGGTGGGAGTTGGCGCGCGTGTACGAGGGCTGGCTCCCCTGAAGCGCCGGAGCCCGGTATAATCACCCGACATGAACCGAGCCCGCGCTTTGGCGGGATGGAGCGCTCTGGCCGCTGCCGGAGCGGGCGTCTACTGGTCCTTCGCGCCGCGCGGGCGGCCGCCGGCGCCCGCTGCGGCCTCCGCGGTGAGAGCCTTCGCGCCCGCCGCCTCCTGCGCCGCCTGCCACGCCGGGATCTGGAAGACCTACCGGCAAACCGGCATGGGCCGGGCCTTCGCGGCCTTCAGCCCGTCCCGCACCACCGCCGATTTCAGCCGCCGGAACCGCTTCTACCACAAGGCGTCGGACCGTCATTACACAATGACCCTCCGCGACGGCGCGGCCTTTATGCGCCGCCACCAGGTGGGGCCGGATGGCGGCGAGACCAACGTCGTCGAGAAACGCATTGACTACATTCTGGGGTCGGGACACACCGGGCAGACGTTTGTCCACCGTAATCCGCGCGGCGAGCTGATCGAGCTCCCCGTCGCCTGGTACACCGCCCAGGGTGGCTACTGGGCCATGAATCCCAGTTACGACCGGCCGGATCACCCGGATTTCCGACGCCCCATCAAATACGATTGCTTCTTTTGCCACAACGCTTATCCCGCGCTTCCCCCCGGGCGGGACTCGTTCTACGCCGACCCCGTCTATCCCGAGACGTTGCCCGAGGGCATCGATTGCCAGCGGTGCCATGGCCCGGGCGCGGAGCATGTCGCGGCTGCGGCCTCGCGCGCGCCGGCGGAGAAGATCCGCGCCGCCATCGTCCATCCCGGCCGCCTCAGCCGCAACGCTCAGATGGAGATCTGCATGCAATGCCACCAACAGTCCACCAGCGCGCCGCTGCCGCACGCGATTACCCGGCTCGAGCGGGGGGTGTTCAGTTTCCGCGCCGGCGAGCCGCTCCGCCACTACATCCTCCACTTCGACCATCCGCCGGGCGCCGGCCACGACGACAAATTTGAGATTGCCCACGCCTCGTACCGGTTGCGCAAATCCGCTTGTTTCGCCAGGAGCGAGCTCACCTGTACAACGTGCCACGATCCCCACGATGTCCGGCGCGGCGTCGAGTCCATCGCCCAGGCCAGCGCGGCATGCGGGAAGTGTCATGCGCAGCCGTCGCCGGTTGTGCACCACGGCGTCACCGAGTGCATCGCGTGCCACATGCCGCTGCGCCGGACCGACGATGCCGTGCACGTCGTGATGCATGATCATCTCATCACCCGGCGACCGCCCCCTGGAGACCTGACCGCGCCGAAAACCGAACGGCGAGCCGTCTACCGGGGGCCGGTGGCGCCTTCTTATCCGCCCGACCCGGAGCCGCTCTACCTGGCTTTGGCGCAGGTGCGCGTCGGCGCCAACCTCAGCGCGGGAGTGCCCGCGCTCGAGCGGGCGGTTCGCGAGGACGCCTCCTGCGGGGCGTCCTGTTACTTTGAACTGGCCGAAGCTTACGGCAAGACCGGCCGTCTGGCCGACGCGGTGCAGGCGGGTGAAGAGGCGGTGCGCCGCGAGCCTGACAACCTGGTGTTTCTGCGCGCCCTGGGCGCGTCGCTGTCCGCTCAGGGAAACTTGCGGCGCGGCGCGGAAATGCTCGAAAAAGCCCTCGCGGCCGACCCCTGGCACCCGCGCACGCTCCACGATCTCGGGCTGAACTACGCCCGCCAGAACCGCGTCGCCGAGGCGATCGCCCTGCTCCGGCGGGCCGCCCACAGCGATCCGGACTCTCCGGAAATCCATGCCGCGCTCGCCGGCCTCCTCCACACGAGCGGAGACGCTCCGGGAGCCGAAGCCGCGTTCCGCGAGGCGATCCGCGCCCGGCCGGACTATGCTCCGGCGCACGTGAATCTCGGGATGCTGGCCGCCTCCGCCGGCAGGAGCGCCGAGGCCGGCTACCACCTGCGCCAGGCCGTCCAACACGCCCCGGACAACGCCGGCATCCGCCACCGCTACGGGCTCGTGCTGGCCATGCAGCGCCGTCCCGCCGAAGCGGCGGCGCAGTTCCGGGCCGCCCTTGAGCTGGACCCGCAAAACCCGGAGTACCACTACGCGCTCGGCGCCGTCCTGCTGGAAGGCGCAGATCCCCGGGCCGCGCTGCCTCACCTGCGGCAGGCCTTGGCCAGCCCGCGGCCCGAGATCCGGGACACGGCGCAAAAAATGATCCAGGCGCTCGGCGCCCGGTAATGCGGGCCGATCCGCCGCTCAGCTTCACCGGCGCCCGTTGGTGGGCGCCGGGCGGCCCCTCCGCGCCGGGTGTTTGGCAGTCCCTAGACGGGCTGCTGGCGCAGCTCTGGCCGCATGAACGTGGCGTCACGCTGCCAGTTTCCGCTTGCTGCATCGACAGCGGCTTCTACACCCAGCAGGTCTACGAGTTCGCGCGCGTCCGGTTCCACCAACGGGTGTTCGCGATCAAGGGCAAGTCCGGGCCGCCGCCGGTTTGGCCGAAGCGACCGAGCCGCAAGAACGGGACCATGCTCTACACCGTGGGCGTGGACAGCGCCAAGTCGACGGTCCACGGACGCCTGAAGATCGTCGAGCCCTCACCCGGCTTCTGCCACTTCCCGGCGGATCGCACCCAGGAGCACTTCGAGCAACTGCTCTCCGAGATCCTGGTGACGACCTACTCGCGCGGCGCACCGGTGCGAGAGTGGCGCCGTAAGAAGGGAACGCGCGGCGAGGCCCTTGACCGCCGCGTCTACGCCTTCGCCGCGCTCCAGGCGCTGATCTCGATGGCCCTGTCGTTGGACCGAGAGGCTGACCGCCTCGATGCCTGGGCTGCGCGGCTTACGCCTCCGGTTGTGCCGCGGGTCGCATGCAGCCAGTGGATGCAGGAGTAAAATACCGATTTAGTAGATAGATGCAAACAGACATCCGATCCACCGGGTTCTCGCCTCAAAGGTGCGTCCAGTTTTTCGAACGGAATTACACCGCGCTGCGAGATCAGCCTCCCATGAGATGGATGGGCAGGCTGTTCAAGAGACTCACGGAGGGATGGCATCCAAACCTCATTGACCTCCCCACTGGGGCCGCCAAAACCGACGTCACCGTCATCTGGATCCTGGCGTTGGCGTGGTATGGGCTGGAGCGGGGCTCGCGGAGGCCGGTCCCTCGGCGCCTCGTTTGGGTTGTGAACCGGCGCGTGCTTGTGCAGCAGGTTTTTCGCTTGGCCCGCCAGCTTGAGGCCAAGCTCTCGGCAGGCAATTGCGAGCTCTCTGAATTACGGAAGGGACTGGAGTCCTTAAGCAGAGACCAAGCGGATATTTTTCGGGTTGTCCAACTTCGGGGTCAATTGGTGGATGACCGAGAGTGGTCTGTTGTCCCCTCGGTGCCACAACTCATTATCGGTACAGTTGACCAGATCGGCAGCCGGCTCCTGTTCCAAGGGTACGGTCTCGGCAAATGGAGCCGGCCGTTGCAGGCTGCTCTCCTGGCAGTAGATGCTTGGATCTGTGTAGACGAAGCCCACCTCGTACCGGAGTTCCTGCTTACGCTCCGTCAAGCGCGTCGGCTCATTGAACAGGCCGACCGAGATATTCCTGCGGCGCTTTCCGCTACGTTCGAACACCTTCCTTTCTGGGCCACGGAGCTGTCCGCGACTCCGTCCCTGCCACCACCCAACGCAGATTCGATCTTCACACTCATTCCTGACGACGAATACGATCCACGCCTCCTTGATCGTCTCAGGGCCGCACAAACACGGCAGGTGAAAATCAAGTGGATTACGGGCGACGACGGACTCGATCAGGTAATCGGGGCGGAGGCCGAGGCGCTCGGCGAGAAGAACCAGAACGTCGCAGTGTTCGTGCGCGAGCCACGGGTCGCGAACAACATCTCAAGACGTCTCCAGAAGCATTTTAAAGATCGGGTTCTGACAATTACGGGGCGACTTCGCGGATACGAACGTGATCGGATCGAAAAAGATCCCGTTTTTGTACGCTTCGCTCCTCCTGGGAACGGCGAGGAAGCGGGCGAAAGCAACAACAGCGCCTTTCTAGTCGGAACTGCTGCGGCAGAAGTTGGCCTTGATGCGGATGCATCAGCGGTTCTCTGCGATTTTGCTTCGCTTCCCACTCTGCTTCAGAGGCTTGGGCGGTTGGACCGTCGTGGCAGGCTCAGCCAACTTTTTCACGATGGGGAATGTGAAGCTCCGACCATGACGATCTTCGTCAAGATGGACAAGAAGGATGGCCCACCATCCGACCTTCCAAGGCGGATCATCCAGTTGGCGCGAGCGTTGCGCGCCGAACCACCGGACGGAAATGTCCCTTCGGCTTCGTTCCTGGTGGGCGCTCACTGGAACACGGCCACCGGCGCAGGATCAGACAATGCCGATAAAAACGAGACCCGGGGGAAGGGAGGTAAGAAACCAAAACGCCTTGATCCAGCCGAACTTGTTGGTGCGGCTACGCGAAGAGTTCTATTGGGAGGTCATTGCAACCAACAAGGCCTCGTTGATGCTCACTCGCCCACCTCTTGGCTAAAGCACAGGCTGGCTCCTGTAACGGGCGGGCCCGTCGCAGTACCAGTCCTGACCTCCTCTCAAATAGAGCACTGGTCGGCGACCACCAGCCCGCAAAACTACTTCACGCCAGTGCATCCGTTTCTCTACGGCATCCTGCCCGACGAGGAACGCACTCCTCTGATCGGTGTCGCTTTCCGGCTGGAAATGGACGGGCTAGCAGCATCCCGCCCTGAAGATGAAGGCGAATCAGACGAACAATCCATCAGGGTCCAGATCGAGGAGATTTTCACGATGTTTCCGCCCTGCCGCGCCGAACTCCACTATGTTCCGATTTCCGCGGCCAGGATGTGGCTCGAATCCCCTGAAGCGTCGAAGATTCCAGTCGCCGTTTTTGACGGTGAAGAATGGCGGGTCGCGTTG
>CALDSU010000009.1 GCA_937924525.1 uncultured Bryobacteraceae bacterium | reverse complement strand
GGAGCTGATCACGCCGGTGGCGATGGACAAAGGGCTGCGGTTCGCGATTCGCGAAGGGGGCCGCACGGTAGGCGCCGGGACGGTGACCGAAATTCTCGCGTAGCGGCCGCGGCGCCGCGGCCAAGGCGCGCCGGACGGGGGCCGCCACGGCAGGATTGAGCGAACGGAAATGATCAAAGAACGAATTCGCATTCGCCTGAAGGCGTATGATCACCGGGTGCTGGACCAGTCGACGACCGAGATCGTGGATACGGCCAAGCGCACCGGGGCGATGGTGGCGGGACCCATCCCGCTGCCAACGTCGATTAGCCGGACCACCGTGCTGCGGTCGCCCCACGTGGACAAGAAGTCGCGGGAGCAGTTTGAGATCCGTACGCATCGGCGGCTGCTGGACATCCTTGAGCCCACGCAGCAGACGGTGGACGCGCTGATGAAGCTGGACCTGCCGGCGGGTGTGGATGTGGAGATCAAGGCGTTCGGACGAGATCACAAATAAGAGGAAGCGGCGCGGCCTGCGGGCCGCGCGCGGGTGAAGGTTCCGTATGGTTCCAGGAATTCTTGGCAAGAAGATTGGCATGTCGCAGGTGTTCCGGCCGGACGGCCAGGTGGTGCCGGTGACGCTGCTGAAGGCGGGTCCGTGCATGGTGGTGCAGCGGAAGACGCCGGCGACCGACGGCTACGACGCGGTGCAGTTGGGACTGGTGGAGTTTGTCAAGCCGCAGCGGCTGAACAAGCCCCGGACCGGCCATCTGAAAAAAGCCAATGTGGACGGAGCGAAGTTCCTGCGGGAATTGCCCCTCCGGCCCGGCGATGACGATCTCAAACCGGGCGACCGGGTGCTCGTCGACCAGTTCCGGCCGCGGGACAAAGTGGACGTGGTGGGCGTCAGCAAGGGTCGCGGGTTCGCCGGCCTGGTGAAGCGGCACCATTTCCGCGGGGGCGCGGCTACGCACGGTTCCATGTTCCACCGCGCGCCGGGCTCGATTGGCGCTTCAAGTTTTCCGTCGCGGGTGCTACCGGGCATGCGTATGGCCGGGCGCATGGGCCACGCGCAGGTGACGGTGAGGAATCTCGAGGTGATCGACGTGGATCTCGAGGACAACGTGTTGGTGGTCAAGGGCGCGGTGCCGGGACCGAACGGCGGCTACGTGGTCGTGCGGCGGGCCAAGGCGCCGGGGAGGTAAGCGATGCCGACCGTGGATGTGGTGAATTTGAACAACGACAAAGTCGGCACCGTGGAACTGGCCGATGCCGTCTTCGGCGCCGAGGTGAACGAACACCTGCTGTACGAGGCGGTGCGCTGGGAGCAGGCCTGTCAGCGGCGGGGCACCGCCAAAACCAAGACCCGGCACGAGGTGGCCGGCTCGGGCAAGAAACTCTGGAGACAGAAAGGCACGGGGCGGGCCCGCATGGGGTCGATCCGGTCGCCCCTGTGGCGGCACGGCGGCACGGTGCACGGCCCGGTGCCGCGGGACTACAGCTACCGGCTGCCGAGGAAGATGCAGCTCGGGGCGCTGCGGTCGGCGCTGTCGGCCAAGCTGCGCGATGGAGAACTGAAGGTGGTCGAGGCCTTCGGCTTCGCAGAGCCCAAAACGCGCCTGGTGCGTTCAGCGCTGGAGCGGCTGGAATCCGGCAAGACCGTGCTGCTGGTGGACAACAGCGGGGATCGGAACGTCGCCCTCGGGTCGCGGAATCTGCCCGGCGTGACGCTGCTTCCGACGCGGGAGGTGACCGTCTATGCGCTGCTGCGGCATCAGCAGGTGTTGATGTCCAAGGCGGCGGCGGAGAAGTTGTCGGAGGCGCTGCAATGAACATTTTTGAAGTGATCCGGCGGCCGATCGTGACCGAAAAGGGCGTGGCGGAAAAAGAAGCCGCCGGTACGCTCTGTTTCGAAGTGGCGGTGAAGGCCAACAAGACCCACATCCGCCAGGCGGTCGAGAAGTTGTTCAAGGTGAAGGTGGCCGAAGTGCGCACCGCCAACTTTGAAGGCAAGCTGCGCCGGCGCGGTCGGTTTTCCGGCTATAAGCCGGATTGGAAAAAGGCTTATGTGCGGCTGAAGCCCGGGCAGAAGGTGCCCGAGTACGCCGAGTTGTAAGGGAAGGAAACCGCGATGCCAATCAAGAGCTATCGGCCGTACACGCCCACGCGGCGGTTTCAGACCGTGGTGTCCCGGGAGGACATTACGCGGGACCGGCCCGAAAAGAGCCTGGTCGAGTCCAAGAGCCGGTCCGGCGGCAGGAGCGCGACGGGCAAAGTTGCGGTCCGGTTTCGGGGCGGCGGGCACAAGCGCGTTTACCGGGTAGTGGATTTCAAACGCGACAAGGCGGGGGTGCCGGCCCGCGTGGCGGCTATCGAGTACGATCCCAACCGGACCGCGCGCATCGCCCTGCTGCATTATGCCGACGGGGAGAAGCGGTACATCCTGGCGCCGCAGGGTTTGAAAGTCGGGATGACGGTTTCGTCCGGCCCGCAAGCGGACATTCTGGTGGGCAACGCGCTGCCGATCCGCAACATCCCGCTAGGAACCATGATTCACAACGTCGAGTTGCGTCCCGGCAAGGGCGGGCAACTGGCGCGCTCGGCGGGAGCGCAGGTGCAGTTGGTCGCCAAGGAGGACGGCTACGCGCTGGTGAAGCTGCCCTCGGGCGAAACGCGCCGGGTGCCGCTCGACGGGATGGCGACGGTGGGGCAGGTCGGCAACACCGATCACGAAAACGTCTCGTTGGGCAAGGCGGGGCGGAAGCGCTGGCTGGGGCGGCGTCCCCACAATCGGGGCGTGTCCATGAACCCCGTAGACCATCCGCACGGCGGCGGCGAAGGCCGGACCTCGGGCGGCCGTCACCCGGTGACGCCCTGGGGACAGCCCACCCGCGGCTTCAAGACCCGGAACAACAAGCGGACCGATCGGTTCATCGTCAGCCGCAAGTCGAAGAAACGGTAGAGAGAGTTTAAGTATGGGCCGTTCCCTCAAAAAAGGGCCGTTCGTGGATGACCACCTGGTAGAGCGGGTGGAGGCCATGAACGCCAAGAACGAGAAGAAGGTGGTCAAGACCTGGTCGCGCCGGTCGACCATCCTTCCGGAATTTGTCGGGCACACGCTGGCCGTGCACAACGGGAAGAAGTTTATTCCGGTGTACATTACCGAGAACATGGTGGGCCACAAACTCGGGGAGTTCTCTCCGACGCGCACGTTCAAAGGCCACGCGGCCAAGAGTTCAGAGAAAGGGGCCAAGGCCGGCTAGGCCGTGGAGGCGCGAAGCGATGGAGACGAAAGCAGAAGCCCGGTACATCCGGGTCTCGCCGCAGAAAGCGCGGCTGGTGGTTGACCTGATCCGGGGGCAGAAGGCCAACGATGCGCTGCTGACCCTGCGGACGGTGAACAAGCGCATCGCCCCCACGGTGGAGAAGGTGCTCCAATCGGCGATCGCCAACGCGCGCAGCCAGGCGACGGATCTGGATGTGGACGATTTGGTGGTGTCGGCGGCGTATGTCAACGAAGGGCCGCGGATGAAACGCATCCGGCCGGCGCCCATGGGCCGCGCCTATCGCTATCAGCGGCGGATGGCGCATATCGTGGTGAAGGTCGCCGACAAGGCGGCCGCGAGCGAGTAGCGCGAAAGAAAGCGAAGCATGGGACAGAAAGTACATCCGTACGGATTCCGGCTGGGATTCAACAAGACGTGGCGGTCGCGGTGGTTCGCCAAGCAGGATTATCCGAAGCTGCTCCGCGAGGACCTGGAGCTGAAGGAGACCCTGCGGGAGCGGCTGAAGGCGGCGGGCGTGTCGAACGTCGAGGTGGACCGGCCGGGCAACAAACTGCGCATCACGATCCGCACTTCGCGTCCCGGAATCATTATCGGGCGCAAGGGCGCGGAGATCGAGAAGTTGAAGCAGGAGCTGGCGCGAAAGACCAAGCGCGACGTCTCCATCGACATTCAGGAAGTGGGCCGCCCGGAGCTGGACGCGCAACTGGTTTCCGAATCCATCGCGCTTCAGTTGGAGAAGCGCGTCGCCTTCCGGCGCGCCATGCGCAAGGCGGTGGATTCGGCGCTGCGATTCGGCTGCAAGGGAATTAAAGTGCGGGTGTCGGGCCGGCTGAACGGGGCGGAAATTGCGCGGAGCGAATGGTATTTGCAGGGCCAGTTGCCGCTGCACACGCTGCGGGCGGACATCGATTTCGGGTTTGCGCAGGCGTACACCACCTACGGCGTGATTGGCATCAAGACCTGGATCTACCGGGGCGAGATTCTGGAGGCGCGGCGCCGGTCGTTGTCGGGCGAGCCGGAACCCCGTCCGCGGCGGGAACGCCGCGACCGCGACCGGGATCGCGATCGTGCGCCGCGCCTGGAGCACTCGGCGCCCCCGCCGGTGACGGCGGCGGAAACGCACGCGGGTCCGGCGGTCCAGCCGCCGCCCGGGGACCTGCCGCAACCGGCGCGCAACGTGCCGCTGGCGCCGCCTTTGATGCCGCCGGCCGCGCCCGCCTGGAAACAGGACCTCAAGGAAGACGGCGGCGAGGAGAAGCAGTAGCCGCAGCGGGGACGAGGAGAGAACGCGATGTTGATGCCGAAGAAGGTGAAATATCGTAAGCAGCAGCGGGGGCGCATGGCCGGCAAGGCCTGGCGGGGTTCCTCGTTGTCGTTCGGCGATTACGGTCTCAAGGCGCTGGGGTGCGGTTGGGTAACGGACCGGCAAATTGAAGCCGCCCGGATTGCGATGACGCGCTACGTCAAGCGCGGCGGCAAGGTTTGGATCCGCCTGTTCCCTGACAAGCCGATCACCAAGAAGCCGGCCGAAACCCGTATGGGTAAGGGGAAAGGCGCGCCGGAGCAGTGGGTGGCGGTCGTCCGGCCGGGCAAGATCATGTTCGAGATGGAAGGGGTCGCCCCGGAATTGGCCGAAGAGGCGATGCGCCTGGCGGCCAATAAACTGCCGCTGCGGACCCGGTTCGTGCGCCGGGACGAGGTGCTGTAAGCGGCCGGTGGGCGGGAAGGAAGCAAGCGATGAAAGCGGACCAGCTGCGAGGCCTGGATCAAAACGAACTCAACGTCAAGGTGCGGGAGATGGAAGAGCAGTTGTTCCGCCTCCGGTTCCAGATGTCGATGGGCCAGACCGACGGAATCAAGAAGTATCGCGCGTTGCGCAAGGACCTGGCGCGGGCGCGGACCGTGACCCGGGAACGCACCCTGGCGGGGGCGAAGTAGGCGGAAGGGCGATGGCGGATAAGAAAAAAGGCGAAGTTCGCAGGAACGAGAAAATTGGCGAGGTGGTTTCCACCAAGATGGCCAAGACGATTGTGGTCGAGGTGACCCGCCGGGTGCCGCATCCGCTCTACAAACGGATCATCAGCCGGCGCAGCAAGTTCTATGCCCACGACGAGGACGGCCAGGCGCGGTTGGGCGACGTCGTGCGCATTATCGAAAGCCGCCCGTTGAGCCGGTTGAAGCGGTGGACGCTGGGCGGCGTTATCCGGCGGGCGGTGGTGGTGGGCGCCCAGCCTAAGGATCTGGACGTCCAGGTCTAGGAATGGGCAAGGTTCTGAAGAGCGGAGCGAACGTATGATTGGGATGCGAACCATCCTCGAGGTGGCCGACAATTCGGGTGCGCGCCGGCTGTCGTGTATTCTGCCGCGCGGCGGCGACCTCGGGCTGCGGGCGGGTTTGGGCGACGTGGTGACGGCCAGCGTCAAGGAAGCGGCGCCGGACTCCAACATCAAGAAGGGCAAAGTCGTGCGTTGTGTGATCGTGCGCATGCGCAAAGAGACGCGGCGCAAGGACGGCACCTACATCCGGTTCGATTCGAACGCCGCAGTCCTCATCAACGACCTAGGCGAACCGGTGGGAACCCGCGTGTTCGGCCCGGTGGCGCGCGAATTGCGGGACAAGCGGTTCATGAAAATCGTTTCCCTCGCGCCGGAGGTGATCTGAGATGGCCCGGCAGTCGAAGCGGCTGGCCAAGCCGCTGCGGATTGAACTGAAGAAGGACGACATCGTGGTCGTCATAGCCGGCAAGGACAAAGGCAAAGAGGGCCGGGTGCTTAGCGTGGACCCCTGGACCGGGCGCATTCTGGTGGAAGGGGTCAACCTGGCCAAGCACCATGTGCGGCCGAACCCCGCGCGGCAGGTCAAGGGCGGCATCGCCGAGCGCGAAGCGCCGATTCACGTCTCGAACGTCATGATCAAGGGTCCGCAGGGTCCCACCCGGATCCGCCGCCTGGTGCAGGAGACGGGCGGGCGCGTCCGCCGCGTGCGCGTTTGCGCGAAAACCGGCGAGGTGCTGGACAAGAAGTAGGCTCGATATGGCGGCAAGACTCAAGCAGCATTACCTCAAGAGCGTGGTTCCGGCGCTCATCCAGGAGTTCGGCTATCAGAACCCCATGGCGGTGCCGAAGCTGGCCAAAATTTCGCTCAACATCGGCCTCGGCGAGGCGACGCAGAACGCCAAGCTGATGGACGGCGCGGTGGCGGAACTGGCGCAGATCACCGGCCAGAAGCCGGTGGTGACCAAAGCCAGGAAATCGATCGCGGCATTCAAACTCCGCGAAGGGATGTCGGTGGGCTGCGCGGTGACGCTGCGCGGCGACCGAATGTACGAGTTTTTCGACCGGCTGGTGAACGTGGCGCTGCCCCGGGTGCGCGATTTTCGGGGCGTCTCGGCGAAGTCGTTCGACGGCCGCGGCAATTATACGTTGGGGATTCGGGATCAATTGATATTCCCGGAAATCGACTACGCCAAGGTGGAGAAGGTGAAGGGCATGAACGTGACCATCGCCACCACGGCGCGGACGGACGCCGAGGCGCTCAGCCTGCTGCGCAACCTGGGAATGCCGTTCCGGAAGTAGGAGGAGGAGCACTGATGGCGACATTGGCCAAAATCGCAAAAGACGAACGGAAAGCCCAGGAGATCCGCCGGGCGCGGGCCGAAGGGCGGAAACCGAAGTTCGCCAGCCGGCTGCGGAACCGCTGCTGGCGGTGCGGGCGGCCGCGGGGCTACCTGCGGAAGTATGGGATTTGCCGTTTGTGTTTCCGGCAACTGGCGCTGTCCGGGGAGATTCCGGGCGTGATCAAGGCGAGCTGGTAGGAGGAGTCGAGGAAGTGACAAGCGATCCGATCGCCGACATGTTGACGCGCGTGCGCAATGCGCAGGCGGCCCGCCACCTGAAAGTGGATGTGCCGGGTTCGAAATTGAAGACCGAGATCGCCCGCATCCTGAAGGAAGAGGGTTTCATTCTCAACTTCAAGGTGGCCGAGGAAGGGGCCAAGCGCACCATTAAGATTTACCTGAAATATGGAGCAGCCAACGAGCCGGCCATCGCGCACTTGGAGCGGGTGTCGCGGCCCGGTTGCCGGGTGTATGTCGGGCAATCGGAGATCCCGCGCGTGTTGGGCGGGCTGGGAATCAATATTCTCACCACGCCGCGCGGCGTCATGACCGGGAAAGCTGCCCACCGGGAAGGCGTGGGCGGAGAGATTCTCTGCCAGGTTTGGTGAGGGTTCTGTAATGTCGAGAGTAGGAAGAAAACCGGTTCCGCTGGCCAAGGGCGTGAAGATCACCCAGGGCGATCCGCTGGTGGTGGAAGGACCGAAAGGCAAACTGACGGTGCCGCTGCCGGCCGGGATTCGGCTGAAGCAGGAAGACGGGCAGGCGATTCTCGAGCGGGAAAGCGACGATCGCGCGGCGCTGCACGGTCTGACGCGCGCGCTGCTGGCCAATGCGGTCACCGGCGTGGCGGCAGGATTCACGCGGGAACTGGACATCGTCGGCACCGGCTATAACGTCGATGTCAAAGGGCAGATCGCGACGTTCCGGCTGGGCTACTCGCACCCCATCGAGTTTTACCTGCCGGCGGGCGTCGAAATGAAGGTCGAGAAGCAGACGCACATCGTGTTGAGCGGCATCGACAAGCAGTTGCTGGGGCAGGTGGCCGCGAATATGCGCTCGCTACGGCCGCCGGATCCCTATAAGAACAAGGGCGTGCGCTACACGGGCGAACGGCTGCGGAAGAAAGCGGGCAAAGCGGGCGCGGGAGGTAAGGGCAAGTGATCCGGCAGATCAAGAAGAACGAAATCCGGCTGCGGATTCACGGCCGGATCCGCAAGCGGGTCCGGGGCAGCGCGGAGCGTCCCCGGCTGGCGGTGTTCCGCAGCTTGAAGCACATTTATGCCCAGGTGATCGACGACGGGGCGGGGGTGACGCTGGCGTCGGCCTCGACCAACGAAAAGTCCGGCGCGGCGGCCAGCGGCGGCAACCTTGCCGGCGCCCGCCAGGTAGGCAAACTTGTGGCGGAGCGCGCCAAAGCCAAGGGCATCGCGCGCGTGGTCTTCGACCGGGGCGGATATCTGTATCACGGCCGCATCAAAGCGCTGGCGGATGCCGCGCGGGAAGCAGGACTGGAGTTCTAACCGCATGCCTGAAGCACTAGCCAAGCGGATCGATCCGCAATCCCTCAACCTGAAAGAGAACGTGGTGTCGATCAACCGCGTCACCAAGGTGGTCAAGGGGGGCAAGAACATGAGCTTCTCCGCCTTGGTGGTGGTGGGAGACCCGGGCGCCAAGGTGGTGGGCTTTGGCGTCGGCAAGGCGCGGGAGGTGCCCTCCGCCATCCGGAAAGGCATCGAGGCGGCCAAGAAGAATTTGAGGAAGATCCACACGCTCGAGTTCACCATTCCGCACCGCGTGCTGGGCACGTTCGGCAGCAGCAACGTGCTGCTGAAGCCGGCGCCGGAAGGCACGGGCGTCATCGCGGGCGGCGCCGTGCGCGCGGTGATTCAGGCGGTGGGCATTCCGAACGTGCTGACCAAGTCGATTGGCCGCCGGAATCCGCACAATGTGGTGCGGGCGACCATTGTGGCCCTGGAAAGCCTGCGGGATAAGCAGGAAGTAGCCGACCGCCGCGGGCTGGCCGTGGAGAAACTGTGAACCCTATGCCGCAAACCATCAAGATCAAGTTGGTGCGCAGTCCGATCTGCACGCCGGAAAAGCACAAGGTGATCGTCCGAAGCCTGGGTTTGCGCAAACTCAACCAGGTGGTGGAGCGCCCGGACACGCCGTCGTTCCGGGGCATGGTGAAAAAGATCCCCCACCTGCTGGCGATTGTCGACTAGCGAAGGAGCCGAACCTATGAACCTCAGCGGATTGAAACCTCCTAAGGGCCAGAAGCACGCTCCCAAGCGCGTGGGCCACGGCATGGGCTCCGGCCACGGCAAGACTTCCGGCCGCGGCATGAAAGGCCAGCATTCGATCTCGGGTTTCCGCCAGAAGCGCGGTTTTGAAGGCGGCCAGATGCCCCTCCACCGGCGGCTTCCCAAGCGCGGTTTCACCAACATCTTCAAGAGGCAGTTTGCGATCGTCAACGTGGGCACCCTGGCCCGGCTGGAGGGGGACTCCTTCGGTCCCGACCAGTTGCTGGAGCGCGGCGTCGTGAAAAAGCTCGGCGACGGGTTGAAGATTCTCGGCGCCGGCGAACTGACGCGGGCGATCACCGTCCAGGCTCATCAGTGCTCGCAGGCGGCGCTGGCTAAAATCCAGCAGGCCGGCGGGAAAGTGGAAATCATCGGCGGCGCTCAGGCCTAGCGGGCGCGGCGAGGTCGCATGCAGAAGTTTTTTGAAGCGTTCGTCAACGTATTCCGGATTCCCGATCTCCGGAAAAGGGTGTTGTTCACGCTCGCGCTGCTCGCCGTCTACCGGCTGGGCGGGCACATTCCCACGCCCGGCATCAACCTGGTGCGCTGGGAGGAGTTCTTCGAGCGGAACGCCGGCTCGATTTTCGGGTTCTTCGACCTCTTCGCGGGCGGCAACATCCGCCGGCTGACCATTTTCGCCCTGGGCATCATGCCCTACATCACCTCCTCGATCATTTTGCAATTGCTGACGGTAGTGATTCCGCAGCTGGAGAAGATGCAGAAAGAGGGCGAACTGGGGCGGCGCAAGATCACGCAGTACACGCGCTACCTGACCATCATCCTGTCGGTGATTCAATCCTTCACCATCGCCCAGGGGCTCCAGGTGATGGAAGGGAACATCGTCATCAACCCGGGCATCGGCTTCACGCTGCTGACGATCATCTCGCTGACGACGGGCACGGCGTTCATCATGTGGCTGGGCGAGCAGATCTCCGACCGGGGCGTGGGCAATGGCATGTCGCTCATCATCTTCGCGGGGATTGTCGTCGGACTGCCGGGCGCCATCGAGGGGTTGTACCGCAACGTGTTTATCACGCGGGAGTGGAGCGTGCTGACCCTGTTGGTGGTGCTGGTGGTGATGATCGCGGTGGTGGCTTTTGTGGTGCTGGTCGAGCGCGGGGAGCGCCGGATTCCGGTCCAGTACGCCAAGCGGGTGATTGGCCGGCGGGTGATGGGCGGGCAGTCGACGCACATGCCGCTGAAGGTGAACGCCGGCGGCGTCATCCCGGTGATCTTCGCTTCGTCGCTGCTGGCGCTGCCGCAGACGCTGGCCAACTGGCCCGCCATCAAGAACAGCCAATGGCTGAGCGGCATGCTGGCGTCGATCCGGACCGGCGAGCCGCTCTACGTGCTGGTGTTCATCGCGCTGATCATCTTCTTCTGCTTCTTCTACATTTCGATCATCTTCAACCCGCACGAAACGGCGGACAACATGCGGAAGTACGGCGGGTTTATCCCTGGCATCCGGCCGGGCAAGAACACGGCCGACTACATCAACACCATTCTGACCAAGATCACGGTGGTGGGCGGCTTGTACCTGGCGCTGCTGTGCCTGATTCCGGACATCATGTTGGGAGGGATCAAATTGCAACACCTGCCGCTGGTGGGCAACTTCGTGGACGCGACGTTTCCGCGCTGGCTGCTGGACGGGCTGGGGGTGAACTTTTACTTCGGCGGCACCTCTCTGCTGATCGTGGTCGGCGTGGCGATGGACACGGTCAACCAGATTGAGGCGCAGTTGATCATGCGGCATTACGAAGGCTTTACGCCGAAGGCGGGCCGCATTCGCGGGCGTCGCAGCTCGATTTGACGGAGGATGCGGAACCGCCGTCCGCCTGGAGGGGACGGCCAGCAAGGCATGGAGCCGGTCGCACAGCGCCGAGAGAGTTGCCGGGGAGTGATTCTGTTCGGCCCGCCGGGCTCCGGCAAGGGAACGCAGGCGAAGCTGCTGGTGGAGACGTGGCCGGTGCCGCACATCTCGACCGGGGAGATGCTGCGGGACGCGATCGAGTCCGGCGATTCGATCGGGAGGGAAGTGAGCGCGATTGTCCGGGGTGGCGGGCTGGTGCCCGACGCGCTGGTGAATTTGCTGGTGGAGCGGCGGCTGGCGCAGCCGGACTGCGCGGCCGGGTTTGTGCTGGATGGCTATCCGCGCACCTTGGAACAGGCCAAAGTGACGATGGATCTGTTCCGACAGCGGGGAATTCGCGAGGTGGTGATCTACCTGGCGGTGGATTACAATGTAATTATTGCTCGCTTGACGGGCAGACGTCAGTGCGCCTCCTGTGGGGCCCTCTACCACGTCGCATTCCAGCCTCCCCGGCGGGACGGAGTTTGCGACTTCGACGGCGAGGCCCTATATCAGCGGGATGACGATACCGAGGCGGTAATCCGGCAGCGGCTGGTGGCTTACGAGGAAAAGACGCTGCCGATTCTCCGCTACTTTCAGGAGAGCGGGCGGCGCTGGGTGGAGGTCGCCTCGTCGACGGAGTCTCCGCTGTGGGTGAATGAGCGGATCCGGCAGGCGGTGGAAGCGGCATGATCATACGGAAGACCCCCGCGGAGCTGGAGAAGATGCGGAAGGCGGGGCTGCTGGTCTGGCGGATCCTGGATGAGTTGCGGAAGAAATGCCAGGAGGGCGCCACGACCTGGGATCTGGAGGTGGCAGCCGAGGCGATGATTCGGGACGCCGGCGCCAAGCCGGCCTTTAAAGGTTATTTTGTGCCGGCGGCGGGGGAGCGATACCCTTTCGTGCTGTGCACTTCGGTGAACGATGAGATTGTGCACGGGATGCCGTCGCCGAAGCGCGTGTTGAAGTCCGGGGATATCGTCTCAATCGACACCGGGGTAGAGTTGGATGGCTATTTTGGCGACTCGGCTACGACCGTGGCGGTAGGCCAGGTGAGCGAGGCGGCGGCGCGCCTGATGGCGGTGACGCGGGAGTCGCTGGAACTGGCGATTGAGCAGGTGCGCGCGGGAAACCGGCTGTTTGATGTGTGTGGCGCCGTCGAGCGGCATGTGCTGGGAAACGGGTTTTCGATTGTCCGGGAGTTTGTCGGCCATGGCATCGGCACCAAGTTGCATGAAGAGCCGCAGGTGCCGAACTACGTGGACCGCAAGAACGAGAATCCGCGGTTGCGGCCGGGGATGGTGCTGGCGATCGAGCCGATGGTCAACGCCGGCGGAGCGGAACTGAGGGTGTTGAGCGACAAGTGGACCGCGGTGACGAAGGATGGCTCTTACTCGGCTCATTTCGAGCACTGCGTCGCGGTCACGGAGAATGGCCCGTGGGTGCTGACCCGGCCCTGAAGCGAGACCAGCGCGTCGAGGCCACGGTGCTGGAGGAACTGCCGCAAGGCAAGTTCCGGGTGGAATTGCCGGGCGGGCAGCGCCTGCTGGCCCATCCGGCGGGTGGAACGGTGAAGAATTTTGTCCGGCTGTTGCCGGGCGACCGGGTGGAAGTGGCGGTGGCCCCGCATGACGGAACACGGGGCAGGATCGTAAGAAAGGTTTTTCCTGGCCGGCCACATGGCGGCGGCTAGGGCGGGATGACGGGATGAGAAGGGGCCCGGGCGCCGGGCCTCCAGGAATGGAACCATGAAGGTCCGAGCATCGGTAAAAAAGATTTGCGACAAGTGCAAGTTGATCCACCGCCACGGGGTGGTGCGGGTCATTTGCGTGAACCCCAAGCATAAACAGCGGCAGGGTTGAGGGAGGAAGAACGTGGCGCGTATCGCAGGTGTGGATCTCCCGCCGAGGAAGCGGGTCGAAGTCGGGCTCACGTATATTTATGGAATCGGGAGAACCCGGGCGAAGTCGGTTCTCTACCGCGCGGGCATTGATTTCAACAAGAAGGTTTCGGATCTCAGCGAGGAAGAGATCAGCAAGATCCGCAACCTGCTGGAAGAGGAGGCGGCGGTCGAAGGAGACCTCCGCAAGGAAATCTCGATGAACATCAAACGTCACATCGAGATCGGCTCCTACCGCGGGCTTCGGCACCGCCGCGGCCTGCCGGTGCGCGGACAGCGGACCCACACGAACGCCCGGACCCGCAAGGGACCCCGGCGCGGCACCGTGGCCAACAAGAAGAAGTCCACCGCCAAGACATAGACTCGGTTGAAATATGGCAAAGCAGAAGAGTTCGGCCAAGAGCGGGAAAAAGAAGAGTTTCAAGCGGAAGGAAAAGAAGGTCATCCCGGTGGGTCTGGTGCACATCCAGGCGACCTTTAACAACACGATCGTCACGGTGACGGATCTGGAAGGCAATACGGTATCGTGGTCCAGCGCGGGATCGCTGGGTTTCCGCGGTTCGCGGAAGGGTACGCCCTTCGCCGCGCAGCAGGCTTCGCTGACCGCAGCCACCAAGGCGAAGGAAGTTGGTTTGCGCACGGTGGATGTCCGCGTCAGCGGGCCGGGTTCGGGGCGCGAATCGGCGATCCGGGCGTTGTCGACCGCCGGCCTGGAAGTGAAGATGATTCGCGACACGACGCCCATTCCCCACAACGGGTGCCGGCCGCCGAAAAAGCGGCGCGTGTAAGGGCAGCGTTCGGGACCGCGGTTCCGGACAGGGAAGGGAAGCAGGAGGAAGGCCCTCGTTCCAGGGTCGTAAACTGCACCCGAATTTCAAGGGTAGAACGCGGGCGCCCGCCAGGCGGGCGTCAAGGAGAACGATGGCAAGATACAAAGGTCCGGTTTGCCGGCTGTGCCGGCGCGAAGGGGTGAAGCTGTTCCTCAAAGGGGAGCGGTGCCACTCCGAGAAGTGTGCGATTGAAAAGCGCAACTTTGTTCCCGGCCAGCACGGGAAGACGAAAAAGCTGAAGAAGGTGCTCGGTTACGGTCTGCAATTGCGGGAGAAGCAGAAGGCGCGCCGCATCTATGGCCTGCTGGAGACCCAGTTCCGCAACAATTTCGAGAAGGCGGCCGCGCAGAAGGGGATCACGGGCGAAACCATGCTGGCGCTGCTCGAGCGCCGGCTGGATAACGTGGTGTACCGGATGGGTTTTGGCACCAGCCGCGCCCAGGCCCGGCAGGTGGTGAGGCATGGCCACATCCTGGTGAACGGCAAGAAGGTGAACATACCCTCCTACGTGGTGAAGCCGAACGACACCGTGGAAGTGCGCGAGTCCAGCCGGAAGAATCCCACGATCCTGGCGGCGCGCGACGCCACGGCCCACTACCCGGCGCCGAGCTGGCTGGAGGTGGACCGCGACGGATTGAAAGCGCGGGTGACCGGACAGCCCCGGCGCGACGAGCTGGTGCAGATCCAGTTGAATGAGCAGTTGATCGTGGAGTTGTATTCCAAGTAAGGCGGCGGGACCGGCCCGCGGGCCGGTCCAGGGTCTGGAGCGAAAGCAGAAAGGCAATATGTTCAAAGGCTTCCAAAAACCGAAGCGGCTTGTCGCCAACACCGAGACGCTGACGGACCGGTATGGCATGTTTACGGCCCAGCCCTTCCAGCGTGGCTTCGGCACCACCATCGGCAACGGGTTGCGCCGGGTGTTGTTGAGTTCCATTGAGGGCGCGGCGATTACCGCGGTCCGCATCGAGGGCGTCGAGCACGAGTTTAGCCCAATCCCCGGGGTCGTCGAGGACGCCACCGACATCATCCTCAACTTGAAGCAGATTCCCTTCAAAGTGATGAGCGAGGGGATGAAAACCGTCCGCATCGAGGTGGACGAGCCGGGCGAGGTGCTTAGCTCGCAGATTCTCTGCGACCAGGACGTCGAAGTGCTCGACCGGTTCATGCATGTCGCCACCGTGAGTGAAGGCGGCCGGTTGAGCATCGAAATGCGGCTGAAGACCGGTCGCGGCTACGTCTCGGCCGACAAGAACTTCGACGAAGACCTGCCGCTGGGCTACATTCCTATCGACTCCGTGCATTCTCCGGTGCGGAAGGTGAACTTCTCGGTCGAAGCCGCGCGTCTTGGCCAGATGACGGACTACGACAAGCTCACGCTGGAGGTGTGGACCAATGGCGCCATCTCCCCGCAGGACGCCATCGGCCAGGCGGCCAAGCTCCTCAAAGATCACATGGCCATCTTCATCAACTTCGAGGAGGTCAGCGAGGCGGTGGAGGAGCCGGTGGAGCGCGGTCTCGAAAAGGCCAACGAAGTGCTCAACCGTTCCGTCGAGGAACTGGAGCTCAGCGTCCGCTCCTACAATTGCCTGAAGAACGCGAACATCCAGACCATCGGCGAACTGGTGCAGCGCACCGAGGCGGAAATGCTTCGGACCAAGAATTTCGGCCGGAAGTCGCTGAACGAAATCAAGGAGATCCTGGCTTCGATGGGCCTGATGCTGGGCATGAAGGTCGACGCCCAGGGAAGGCTGATTCCGCCGGCCGGCGTCAGTTTGTCCGAAGCCGAAGAGGCCGAGCGGCTCTCGGAATAAGCAGGAGGCGACCATGAGACATAAGAGAGGCGGATACAAGCTCAAGCGGGATGTGGGCGCCCGCAAGGCGCTCTTGCGCGGGCTGGTTACCAGCATCATCGAACAGGAGCGCGTCGTCACCACCGTGCCCAAGGCGAAAGCCGTGCGCCCGCTGGTCGAGAAGATGATCACGCTTGGCAAGCGCGACACGTTGCACGCGCGGCGCATGGCGGCGGCGTTCCTGGATACCCCCGCGTCAGTCAAGAAGCTGTTCGACGTGCTGGCGGCGCGTTTCGGCCAGCGCAACGGCGGTTATGTCCGGATTACCCGCGTCGGGTTCCGCAAGGGCGACGGCGCCGAGCAGGCCATGATCGAACTGGTGGGCAGTCAACTGGTGAAGCGGGCCGCCGAGCGGGCGCGCCGGCGGGAAGAGCGCTTGAAGGCCCAGCGCGAAGGCCGCGAAGTGGAAGAGGACGGGCAGCAGCAGTAGCCCGGCGGCGCTTCCGCACGCGCGAGAGGTTTCGCTCCCCGGTTGTGGGCCGGGCTGCGCCGGCCCACCGCGTTTACACTGGTAGTTCATGGCGTTCTCCACGCCCAGCGCCGCAATCGAGAAACCGCCGCAGGAGACACACGAGCAACTCTGGCACGTCGTGCTGCTCGACGATGACGACCACACCTACGATTACGTCATCGAGATGCTTTGCAAGCTGTTCTTCAAGACGGTGGACGAAGCCCTCCGTCACGCGATCGAGGTGGACACGACGGGGCGGACGATCACGCTGACCTGCGAGCGGAGCGCCGCCGAGTTCGCGCGCGACCAGATCCACGCGTACGGCGCGGATCCCCGCCTTCCGCGCTCACGGGGTTCGATGACCGCGGTCCTGGAGCCGGCGGCGTAACGGAGCGCCCGTGTATGAATCACCACGGGGAATGATGGTCGTCCCGCGAACCACAGTTCACAACGACTCGCAAGCGGTAGCGAGTGGGGCTCTCGTTCAACGTCCGCCTTGCATCACCCACGCTTCGTCGAAGGTAACCCGGTTGATCACGGTCCGCTTATCCGAGGTGTAGACCACGTGGATTTTGCCGTCGCGCGTTTGCACCGCGACGGGGTAAGCGAAGCTGTTGGGTCCCTCGGCGAGGTTGCGGCGGTAGCGGTAGGTGCGGTCGCCGTCATCCGAGATCGCGGCGGTCAGCGGGGTGCGCTCGGTGGGGCTGTCGTTGTAGACGAGCAGCAGACGCCCGCTCTGGAGCTTCAGGAAATCGATCGCCGAGTTGGGATTGGGAAACGTCGTGTCCCGTCCTTCGCTCCAGGTACGTCCGCCGTCGCGCGATTCGGCGCGGACCAGGAAGCCTTCCGTCCCGGGTCCGTACCCGCCGCCCCGCCGGCAGTACGCCACCACGTGCCCGGGCGAGATTTCCGCCGGCGCGGGCTGAATGTTTCCCTTCGGCGAGCGGATGGGCGCGGACCGGGTCCACGTCTTCTTGCGGGGATCGTAAATTAGGAACAGGGAGGTGCTGTCGGGGCCTACCCTCTCCGTGTCGTGGCCGGTTTCGTGGTAAACCGGCAGCAGGTACTCGCCGCTCGAGAGCAGGATCGGCCGGTTGCGCACCATCATCCCCGCCTCCAGCGCCAACACCGATGAGTCCGACCAGCTTTCGCCGTTGTCCCGGCTGATCTTGACGTGGATGCGGGAGTCGGACCAGGTCTGGCCGTAGCGCACGACGTAGAACAGCCACACCGCGCCGTCGGGCGCTTGCCAGATCACCCCGTTGCCGGCGGACCGGAAGGGGTCCTTGGCGATGGGCACGGGCGGGGACCACTTCGCCGCGCCGCTTTTCAAGCGCGAGCCGAACACCGCGGTGTCGGTTTCGTACTCGCCGCCGCCGCCGTAGTACACCAGGTACAGGTCTCCGTTGGCGAAGCTGGTGAAACAGGCGGGATGTTTGTAGGGGCCGGTGGGCACTTCGGGACCGAAGATGCGCTCCTGGCGCAACTCGGCGCTCCAGACCGCCGCGGCGCAGCAAAACAATACCGTGGCAACGTGTTTCATGGCTTCCTCAGCAACCACACTTCCGCCACCTGCGCGCCGCGAATGCGGCCGCTGGGAGCGACCTCGCGGTCGAAGGACAGGATCGTCTCGCCGTCGCGGGTCGCTTCCCAGGGGACGTCGAACTCGATCGGCCGCACGGGGAGGGGTTTCTTCATGTACGGGTGCACGGTCCACTTGTCGGCCAGCAGGCGGATGCCCTGGTCCTGGCTAACGTTTTCCCCCGCGTAGACTACGCGGACGCGGTACCGCGCCTCAGGGTCGAGGCCGGTGTAGCGCAGGCGGAGCGGCCGGCCGATTCCCGAAGTGCCATACCACGACCAGGTGATGGGACCATTCGGGAAGGCGCTGGAACTGGTGGGATGCTCCTCGCCGGAGCGGAGCAGGCGCGGTTGCCGCAGCGGGTTTCCCAGGTCATCGTAGAACCCGCCGGGGCCGGGGTCATCCCAGCCAAGGAGTTCCTCAATCTGGCGGAGGCGCTGCGCTTCTTCGGCCAGTTCCACGATCTCACCCAGGCGGCGAAGCCACCAGGGCCGCATGGTGATCGGGTCGTCCATGGTGTCGAGCGAGGTAGCCCGGTCGCGGCGGAAACCGCCGTAACGCTGGCCGAGTTGCAGACCAATGCTCTGGTAGAGCGCCGCGCCCAACTCTTCGAGGCGGGCCCGCCAGTCCGCCGCCGGCGGGCGGACTGCCCCTTCGTCCAGAGCCCTGACCGCCTCGCGGATGGCCACGCGCGAGCCCACCGCCGACGCCCGCGCCAGCCACTCGCGCGCCTGCTCCAGCGCCGAGGTTTCCCGCAGGTACCGGCGCTGGAGATACGCGTCCAGGTAGGCGCGGAACAAACCCATCTGAAAGCGCCAGTTCGCCAGCACCGGCGGGCTGGCCGCCCGCTCCATGGCTTGCCACTGTCCCAGCGTGGCGGTAATCCCGCCGTTGATGGCCACCGGGCCGTCCCAGTTGCGCTCCAGCGCGAGCGTGGCCTGGCGGAAGTCGTCGCCGTAGCGTTCCCCGATGAAATACCGGCCGTAGTCTTCTAGGATGGCGTCGACCGGCGTGTCCGGGTCCCAGCCCAGCGCGCTCCACACCGCCTTGTTGACGTCGTCGTTCACGCCGTCCGAATACGTGATGAAGCCGGCGGAAACAGCGATGGTCTCGCGGAGAATCCGGGCTTGGGCGAGCGGGCGCGGGTTGATCGGCTCGCGACCCTCGGTCAGCGCAAAAATCGGATCCCAACCCGGCACCGGGTACTGCGCCCGCACGGTGTGGGTGATGTCCGGGTAGAGCCGGATGGGGTACCGCGCCGGCGCCCGGCGCCGCAGTTCCTCGATGCTGACGCGCACGCCAGGACCGTAGACGAGTCCCGCCAGCCACGGCGGCTCGGCGCCCAAGCCGGCATAGAGGTCGGCCATCCAGGATTCGTCGAAGCCCTGCGGGGAAAGCCAGATCGAGGCCCGCGGATGGGACTGGCGCAACACCTCGGCCTGTCCGGCCAGGAAGGGCAGGAGGATTCTCGGATGGGTATGTCCGGGATCGCCGCCAGGCACGAAGACCGCGTCCAGGCGCGGCAGTTTGCGGAACACCGCGCCCCACTCGGCGCGGGCGCGCTGGAGGGTGGCCGGGTCCGTGTAGTCTTTCTCATTGGCGGGATGCCAGAGCCACACGTCCAGCCCGTAGTCGTCGAGCAGTTGCGACACCCGCGCCATCATTTCGAGCGGCGGCAGGCGGTCGTGCGGGCTGGTGGCCTGCTCGGTGGCGCCGGGCGGGATGAATTCGATCGCGTTGGCGCCGAAGACCGCCAGGTCGCGAATGCCTTGCTCCCACTGCGCGACGGTCCAGGCGTCGACCGCGTTGTTGAGCGGGCGGTTGCCCATCTGGTGGCCGCGGATGGGGTACTTGGGCGCGGTGGCCACATCCAGGGCTCCGGGCAATTCCACGGCGCCGCGTTCCATGCGCAGTTCGCGCAGGAGGCGGCCCACGCCATAGAGCACGCCGCGCCGGTCGTTGCCGGAAAGGAGGATCGTCCGCTCCGCTTCCCAGGCGCGCAGGCGGAAACCTTCCGCCGGGCCGCCCGCGCCCATCTCCCTGGCGCGAGGATTTCCCAGCGCGGCGATGGCCGCGGCGGTAGCGACGCCGATCGCGGGCTTGCCTGCGGGCCAGGCGGTCCGCACCGGCCAGCGCACGTGCGACCGCTTCTCGACCTCTTCCACCAGCATCTGGACGGCCTTCTGCTCCTGGCGGGACAGCGACCCCGGGGTTACCACGACCGCCTCGCGCAGGTCGAGAGCGGCCCACGCGGCGCCCGCGGCCAGGAGCAGACCAGCCAGCGATCTCATGACGCCGCGCCTTCGGCCACCTGCGCCCGGATGCGCGCCGAGTCGCGATCCACAAAGAACAACACGCCGGTCAGCAACAGCAGTCCGGCCACGAGGTACACGGATGACGCCAGCGCGATGGCGAGCCCGAGGCTCTCCCGCTGGGCGATCCAGCCAATCACCACCGGGGCGGAACCGCCGCCGGCCAGCCAGCCGACGGTGTTCATCAGGCCGGCCGCGGCGCCGCGCGCCTCCGGCCGGATTACGTCGTACACCGATGCAAAAATGTTCGCGTCGTAAAGCCCTTTGAATAATCCCCAGGCGGTCAGCGCCACCATCACCCAGGCGACCGATTGCGTCACGCCGCACAGCACCACAAACGGCGCGCCGCCGAAGACGCCCAGGGCCTGCACGATCATCCGCCCGCGCGGCGTGCGCCGCCGCAAGCCGTCGGCCAGCCAGCCGCCCAGCGGGGCGCCCGCCATGCTGGCCAATTGCACAAACAAAGTCGCCGTCAGGCCCGACATGGCGAGGCTCAGGTGGAATTTGTCGTAAAGGAACTTGGGCATCCACGACAGCAGAACCACCGCGACGAAGTTGGCGCAAAGAAAAGCGCCTAGCAGCATGAGCATGGTGGGCGTTCGCAACACCGCGCGGGCGAACTCTCGCACCGGCATCTGGCGGGCAGGCCGCGGCGCGACGCCGCCTTCGTCCGCCACATCGGCCGCGCCGCGCGGCGGTTCCACCAGGTACTTATTGAGGACCACGCCCAGCAGCATGCCCAACAACCCGAACACGATGAATGACCACCGCCATCCGTACACCTGCCCGATCAGCCCGGCGAAAAACCCGCCGCCGATCGTCCCCATGTAGACGCTGGTCTGGTGAAGACCCATGGCCCGGGAGCGGGTCGCCTTGCCGTGATAATCGCTGACCAGCGACATGGAGGCGGGGTAATAGAACGTCTCGCCCAGACCTTCGGCCGCGCGCCAGAAAAACAGGTGCCGGAACGTTTTCGACGACGCGGTGGCGACGCAAATAACGCTCCACACCTGGAGGCCGCCGAGAATCGCCGCTTTGCGCCGGATGCGGTCGACAATCCAGCCGGCGAAAATCGCTCCCAACCCGTACACCCACGCGAACGAAGACCCCAGCAGACCCAGTTCCAGCGTGGTCAGGTTCATTTCCTTTTCCAGCAGCGGGAACACGGAAAAGATGGCCTGGCGGTCGGCGTAGTTAAAAAAGGAGATCCACCAGAGCATCGCCACCAGGTACCACTTGTAACGGGGACCCAGGTGGGAATACTCGGGGTCGGGCTCCATCGAGCGGATCTTCTCTATCCAACGCATCGTTATCGCTTCTTGATCAGCCACACTTCGGCCACCTGACAGCCGCGGCCGCTGCCGCCCAGGCCGGGCGTGCGATTCCACTCCAGGATGAGCGCGCCGTCGGCGGTGGCCTCCCGCGGAATGTCGAACTCCACGGGCCGCGGCGGCATCTCGCGCGGGCGGTAGGCGTGGAGTTGAAACTTCCCGTCCGCCACCAGGCGCATGGGAATGGGCTGCGCTTCCCCGGCATAGACTACGCGGAGTTTGTATTCGGCCTGACGGTCGAGCGATTCGTACCGCAGCGTCAGCTTTGCGTCGATCAGCGCCTCGGCGTGATCCCACCACGAGGAACGCCAGGGCGCTTCGGGCTCGAGGGTAGGGAAGCTGAGCAGCGCTGTCCGCCGGAAGGCGGGATCTTCCTCGGCGCCCACCCCGCGCACCAGGTGAGGCTGCGACCCCGGCCGTCCCAGGTCGTCGTAGAAGCCGCCGGGGCCGGGATTGGTCCAGTCGACAATCTCCTGAATCGCCGCCAGGCGCGCTTTCTCGTCGCCTTGCCGCAGGATCTCGGCAAAGCGCGCCTCCAGCCAAAAGCGGCTGTTGAGCGGGGTGTCGATGGCGTCCAGATTCGCGCCGCGCCGCACCGCGATGGCCTGGTAGCGGGGGACGCTGAGCTGCATGCGGATGCTTTGAAACAGCGCTTCGGCGAGTTCGAAGACCCGCGCGCGCAGTTCGGGGGCGGCGGGTTCGGTGGCCGCGCGGTCGAGCGCCGCCTGGGCGTGAGCGATGGCGACGCGCGAACCCAGGCGTGGCGCCTGCCGCAACGCCTCCATCGCCTGTTCCTCGAGCGCGGTCTCCCGGATCAACCGGCTCCGTACGAATGCATCGTAGTAGGCGCGGTAAAGCGCCTGCTGAAAACGCCAGTTGGCTTTGACGGGCGGCGGCGCGCTTTGTTCCATCGCCTGGAATTGTCGGAGGGTGGTATGGATGCCGGCGTTGGCCAGCGCCGGTCCGCGCCAGTTTCTTTCGAGCGCCAGCAGTCCCTGCGCGAAGCCCTCCGCCAGCGTGTCGCTGATGAAATAGCGGCTGAACTCCCGGAGCACGTTGGTCACCTCCGCGTCCGGATCCCATCCCAGGGCGCTCCAGATGATCTTGTTGACGTCGTCGTTGCAGCCCTCCGAATACGTCAGGAACCCGTACTCGGCCAGGTGCTGCCGTTTACGAAAAATGTTTGCCTGGTCAAGCGGCCGCGGGTTGATCGGCTCGCGTCCCAGCGTGCGCGCGAACGCCGTGTCCCACTCGGGCACCGGGTACTGCGCGTGCAGGGAGTGGGTGATGTCGGGGTAGGCGCGGATGGGGTAGCGTTTCGGGATCGCGGCGCGCAACTCGGCGAGAGACAGGCGGATTTGCGGGCCGAACACCACGCCCGTGAGCCACGCCGGCTCCTGGCGCATGATCTCCAGGTACTCCTCCATCCACTCCGCCGTGAATCCTTGCGGCGACATCCACATCTGGGCGCGCGGGTGGTGGCGTTTCAGGTTCGCGGTCTGTTTTTCGAGCAGCGCCATCAGGTGGCGCGGCTGGGTGTGGCCCGGGTCGCCTCCCGGCACGAACACGGCGTCGATCCGGGGAAGCTGGCCGAATACCCCAGCCCACTCCTGCAGGGCAAACTCCACCGTGGCCGGATCGGCGTAGTCCTTATCCATCGCCGGATACCAGATCCACAGTTCCAGCCCGTACTCCTGCGCCAGCCGGGACATCTCGATCATCATCCGCATCGGCGGGACCGGGAAGTGCGGGCTGTCGTCATCGTCGTCGGAACGCGGCGGGATCAGCTCGACAGCATTGGTTCCGAACACCGCCAGGTCGCGGTAGTACTGCTCCCACATGGCCACGGTCCAGCCGTCGTACGAGTTGGTCTTGGGGCGGTAGCCCAGTTGGTGCCCGCGCAGTGCGTACTTGGGCGCGGTGGTCACGTTCAACGCGCCCGGCAGGCGAATCCGCCCTCGCCCCATGCGCAACTGGCGGAGCAGGTAACCCGCGCCGAAGAGCACGCCGCGATCATCGTGGCCGCGGATGGCGATCACCGGCGCGGCGCCCGCCGCCTCAGTCTGAATCTGAAAGCCTTCCGCTCGCGTCGCCGCGCCCGCTGGCAGCCGCGCGCCGCCAAGCCTCTTGACCTCCGCCGCCTGGCCGATGACGATCACCGGCGTTCCGGCGGCGGGCCACGCATGGACCACCGGCCAGCGGATCTGCGCGCGCTTCTCCACCTCCTCGACGAGCATCTGGACGGCTTTCTGCTGCGGTTGCGGCAACTGGCGTCCGCAGACCACCACCGCCTGTTCCAAGGAGAGATCCGCCGCGGCCCAAACGGCGGCAGACAGGAAGAAGAACAGTAGCAGGCATCGCTTCATCGCGTTGTTCCAGGGTAGGTTGGAGGCGGTGGCAAAGACCCTCATCGTATCGGATTTCCCCGCGCGCCGCGACCCTCCCGCGCGGGGGTGGCATCACGGCCCGGTCCGCATTTGCTCTCTCGCGCAAACCCGCTCTCCCAGGAATCCGCTTGAAATGGGCGTGGCGCCGACGTTTTAGGCGTGTCCCTGCGCGGTCCGCAGATTCAGGACGCTGGCGCCCAGGCGCGGTTCGTCATAAACTCTCAGAACCAACGTGGCCGGGCCAAGTCGCCTGGGCGGAACCTGGAGGCATCGATGCGAGAGACCACCTACTGGGAGCGGACGGACCGGTTCGAAGAAAAGATGCGGCTGCTCGAAGCGGCCTACCGGAAGCAAGACTACCGGCTGGCCCGCGCGATCGCCGATTCGCTGCGACAGTCGCTGACGCTGGAACAACAACAACGCGCGCCACTGGGCGCGGCGGTTGCGCCGGCGGGGGCTTTGGTACCCGTGCAGGAGTTGCCCGCGCCGTGGCGCGACTGGGCGCGGCCCTGGACCTACGCGAAAATCCTGGCGCTTGACGAAACGGTGAGCCTGCCCCGGTCCGGCGAACCCGTGGAACTGGTGCTGGCCGTGCCGCAGGGCCAGTGCGCTTCGCTGGCCCGCGAGGTGCGTGTCGCGCGCATCGAGGGCGGCGTTCCCCGCGAAGTGCGCAGCCAGGTGACCGAGGAGGTCCGCCGCGGCGCGGAACGCCAATGCCGCCTCACCTTCTTCGCCGATGCTCCCGCTCACCAGCGGACCTACTGGCTGGTCCTGTACGGGAATCCCGAAGCTGAACTGCCGGACTATCCCTCCGATCTCACGGTGACCGGCGAGGGAACGGCGCTCGACTTCGAAAACGAATACTTCCGCGGGTCGCTCTCCAAGCAGATGGGGCAACTCGAACGCCTGGTGTACAAACGCGAGCATGGGCAGGAACTGTTCGCCGGGGGCGAGGGTCACGGAGAGCCGCCCGGCATCGACTGGGCGCACGACTACGTCACCTCCGGCAACTTCCAAAAGCTGCGCGTCACCAACTGGCCGCGGTGCCCCGATTATGAGGTGTTCCGCGGCCCGCTCTCGCTGACGGTGCGGCGCTGGGGATTCCCCTATTCGACGGTCGCGCCGCTGTTTTCGCCCGCCCGCATGAATATCTTCGTCGAGTACCGTTTTTACGCCGGCACTCCCTGGTTTGTCAAAACGGGGTACATGCAGGTGATCAAGGACATGGAGATCGGCTACTTGCGCGACGACGAATGGGTATTCTCCGGCATGTCGTTCACCGATATCGTGTGGATCGGCGCGGACGGGAAGCTGAAAACCGGGCCGGTCGCCAAAGGGCAACAGGAAGACCTGTGGGCCGTGGGCTTTTTCCACCGGGACACCCGCGACGCGTTCATCGGCCTGTTTCTGGAGCACACCGCGGAAAACGTGGGCGGGCTCAAACACACCGGGGCGCCCATGTTCTATTACAAGTGGCACGGACACGTCTGGAGCCGGGCCTTCTATCATGGCGCGACACTGCCCGCGGGAGCGGTCCTGCGCCAGAAGAACGCGTACTTGACGATGCCGTTTCCCGAGCAGGGGGGCGCGGAGACGATCGAACGCCTGCGCCACGCGATGCTCCACCCCCTCACGCCTTCCGTCACCACGCTGCCGACGGGCTGGCAAGCCAAGCCGGCGCCGGGACGGCTGGCGCGCCCGGGAGAAGCCGGCGACAGCCCGATTTCCAAGCGCCTGCTGTGGGAAGCGCTGGGCGGCTGTCAGGACGAACAGCTGTACACGACCCGGCCGAGCATCGTGGATCTGGGGCTGGTGTACGACCTGCGCGTACGCGGCGACGTGGTCCACGTGGTGATGGCCATGCCGCACCGCGGACGGCCGCGCATCGGCTACTTTTCCTACGGTTCCGGCGGCAACTCGACGCCCGTGCGCGACCGTCTGCTCCAGGTGCCCGGCGTGCGCAAGGTGGTGGTGGAACAAACCTGGGAGCCCCACTGGAACGCCAACCGGCTGACCGACGAAGGGCGGCGGAAGCTGGGCATCCCCGAGTTCTGAGCGCGCTACAGCGGCCGCCCCCCGCTGTGGACCGGGCTCGCCGCGGCGCGCGCCTGCAACTCCTTCCATTCGCGCGAGCCGTTGTCGGGAATCGTCTCCAGGTAAACGCCGGAGGGAAACACCGGCAGCCGGCCGTTCTGGAAATCCTGCCAGTACTGGCGGGTATGTGTGTAGTAACTGGTGGCGCCCGTCGGCCAGCGGATGGCGATCAACAGGTTCGGGGTGGGATACGGCTCCGCCCGGAGCGGCTCGACGCGGTAACGCTCCACCGCCTGTTCGTCGAGTTCGATGCCGAGCCCCGGCGTTTCGGGAATGGCGGACAAGCCGTTCTCCACCTTGATCGCGGGCCGCGCCATCGGCTCGGTGTAAAGCTGGTGGCAGTTCACCGCCGGCCACCGGGCGTGCGTGAGCACGGCGGCGAAGTGCAAGGCGAAGGTGGCGGTAATCTCCGTGCCGACCAACTGTAGCCAGAACGGTTTGTCCGCCATGGCGGCCACGATTCCATCGCGCATCACGCGGGCCGCGCCGCCGCCGATGACAAAGCCGTCGCACACCTCTTCGCGCAGCGCGGTCATGATGGGGGGGGAGCCGAAGTGCATCGCGATCGGCACCCGGGTCTGCGTGCGGAGAAACTTGTTGCCGGCCACGTCGGACTGCGGGATGGGCGACTCCCAGATCGCGATGTGCTTGTACTGTTGGTCCAGGCGGCTTAGATAGCGGCCCGCGTTGGTAGTGTCCAGCAGCATGGCGTTGAAGTCGAAATCAATCACGAAATGGTCGGGCAGGGTGCGCGTCAGCACCTGGCACTGGCGATCGAGGTCGAACCAGGGCCGCGCCTTGGTCTTGAACGCGGTGTAGCCTTTGGCGACCGCGTCGCGGCACTCCAGCACCCAATCTTCGGCGGGCATGTCGATGGCCCACCAACTGAGGAACGCGCGGTCGCGCACCTTGGGTCCCAGCAGGCGATACACCGGGACGCCGGTGGCCTTGCCCACGGCGTCGAACAGCGCCATTTGGAGCCCGCAGCCGGTACTGTCGTCCCACATCGATTCGGCGGCGCTGCGGCCGATGACACGCTTGACGGCGTCATCGGTCACCCGGCCCCAGGTGTAGTACACCATCGTCTCGCCGAACCCCACGACGCCGTTGGCCAGCGTCACCTGGCAGATTTCGAAGTAGACCCAGTGGGGCAATTCGCGGTTCATATTCCGCGCGGGCACCGGCCGGAAGGGGATCTTGATCCAGCGGCGATCGACCTTGCGGACCGTGAGATTCGGCGAGCCCGCGACGGCCGGCGCGCTTTGGGCCGCAGCGACCCCGCCGGGGGCCAGTCCCCCGGCGGCGGCCCCAAGAACGTTGCGGCGGGTGAGTTTCATACGAAAAAGCCTCCTGGCAGGACAATGCGAACGCGACGCCGCAGCCGCACCAACCGCCGCGGCGTTTCCGACCGCTCATCATATCCGCTTTCCGCGGTAGTGGCGAGACCCCGGGGGCCGGCCGGAATCGCTGCCCCGGTACGAACGCCGTTGACTGCCTGCGCGCGGTTCTTTAGACTGCGGTTGGGTTTTCCTTATGGACAAGCGTGAAATCAAACATCCCGACAAACAGGCCGACACGGGGGCCTATTCCGCCGGCGTGCTGATGGATGGGTGGCTGTTCATCAGCGGCCAAGGTCCTTTAGATATGACGACCGGAGAGACGGTGTCGGGCACGGTGGAGGAGCAGACCCGCCTGACGCTCTCCCACATCGATAAGATTCTGAAAGCGGCGGGCTGCACGGCGGCCGATGTGGTGAAATGCACCTGCCACCTGAGCGACATCCGCGATTTCGAAGCGTTTAACCGCGCGTATGCGGAGTATTTCACCGGGGTGCGGCCGGCGCGAACCACCGTGCAGTCCGTGCTCTGGGGCGGCATCAAGGTGGAGATCGATGCGATCGCGCGCGTGCGGGGTGGGGCATGAACCGGCGCGCGTTCCTGCAAAGCTCGTCGGCGGCGCTGGCCGCGGCGCAAACCGCCCCGGCAAGACCAGTGCGCGTCGGGGTGCTCGGGACCGGCAATCGCGGGACCTCGCTCACCCGGAGAATGCTGGAACTCGGCGACGTCGCCATCCGGGCGGTCTACGATCCGAATCCTGAAGCCCAGGCGAGAGCGCAGGACCTGGTCGCATCCGTAGGGCAGCCGAAACCTGAAGGCTACCGCGGCGACGCAGCCAGCGAAGTGTGGAAACGCCTGGTCGAGCGCGACGACCTGGATGCGGTGATCATCGCCTCGCCTTGGGAGTATCACGCGCCGCAGGCCGTCTACGCCATGCGCGCCGGCAAGTACCCCGGCGTGGAGGTGCCCGTCGCGCAGACCGTGGAACAGTGCTGGGAACTGGTGCGTACCTCCGAGGAAACCGGCGTGCCGTGCATGATGCTGGAAAACTGGTCGTTCCGCCCGGACAACCTGGCGGTGCTCAAGATGATTCGCGCGGGACTGCTGGGCGAGATCGTGCATTGCCACTGCGCGCACGGCAACGACTGCGTCGGGCGCACGCCCTGGTACTTCGACCGGCAGGGCAATCCGCGGTGGAGCGGCTTTTACCTGATGGGTCGCAACTGCGACCAGTATCCGACCCATAGCCTGGGTCCAGTGCTGAGCTGGATGGATATCGGCTGCGGGGACGCCTTCGACTACGTGGTCTCGATGGCGAGCCGGTCGCTGGGCATCAACAATTTCTTTTCGAAGACGTTGGGACCCGACCATCCCGCCGCGCGCCGCCACTACTCGCAGGGGGACATCGCGACGTCGCTCATCAAGACGAAAAAGGGCAACACCATCGTGGTCAACAATGACATGCAGTTGCCCGCTCCGTACGACAACCGCTGGCGGATCCAGGGCACCGAAGGCCTTTACTGCGAAGAGCGCAACGCGATCTACCTGTGGCGCCGAAGCCCGAAGGAACATGAGTGGGAGCCGTTCCCGCCGTACATGGAGAAGTTCCAGCACGAGTGGTGGAAGCCGGTAAGCCGACCGGGCGGGCCGTCGGGTGATCAACTGGCGCAGGGACACGGCGGCACGGACCACCAGGTGCTGCGGCACTTCCTCCGGGCGGTGCGCGAGCGGCGGCCGACCCCCATTGACGTGTATGATTCCGTGAACATGAGCGTGCTGATTCCCTTATCGCAACAGTCGATCGCGCAGGGCAGCCAGCCGGTGAAGTTCCCCGACTTTACCGGCGGCCGCTGGGCCACGCGGAAACCCTCGTTCGCCCTGGAGGGCCAGGGTTGACCATGAACCATCCTTTGTTGCTCCATTCGGTGAGCTACGCCGGGCTGTGGGGACAGGCCTATCTGCCGCTCGAGCAGGTCATCGCGAAGGCGGCGGAACTTGGCTATGACGGCGTCATGCTGATGGCCAAGCGGCCGCACCTGTCGCCGCTCGATTACGGGAAGGCGGAGCGGGCGCGGTTGCGCCAATTGCTGGAAAAGCACCAGCTCGGCGTCGTGGTGCTGGCTGCTTACTGCAACTTCACGGCGGACCTGGAACACGGCGAGGTGCCGCATCGCGAGATCCAGACGGCGTACCTTGCCGAGGTGGCGCGCCTGGCGCGTGAGGTGGGCGCCGGCGTCGTGCGGGTCTTTACCGGCTACGAAAACGCCGTTTGCGACTACACCCGGCAGTGGCGGATGATCGTCGAAGCGCTGCGCGAGTGCGCCGAGCGCGCCGCCGAGCAGGAAGTGGTCCTGGCGGTCCAGAACCACCACGACATCGGCGCGGGCACGGAAGCGTTCGCCGATCTGTTGCGGGCGGTGGCCCACCCCAACTGCCGCGCGGCGTTCGACGCGTGGGCGCCGGCGCTCCAGGGTTCCGGTTACCGCGCCGAGGCGCGTCAGCTTGGCGGGATCACGGTGCACACCACCATCGCCGACTATCGGCGGCTGCCACGCTACGTCTACCAGCCCGCGCTGGTGAACTACGAGGCGCGGACGCCGATGGTGCAAGCCGTCCCCATGGGAGAAGGCTTTATTGATTACCGGGGCTTTCTGGGGGCGCTGGAACAGGGGGGCTTCACGGGCAGCATCGCCTACGAAATGTGCTCGCCGCTGCGCGACGGGGCGTCGCTCGAAATCCTGGACGGTTACGCGCGGCGGTTCCTGGACTACGCCCGCGGCGCGGGGTGGGCCAGCCTCGGAACCTGAAAGCCGGCCGTACCTCCGCGTGGTAGTCCGCGGCTACTAAGCCGGGCGGTTGGACGAAGCCCGTGCCCTTCTCGGAGGGCTTGCCGTTCTCTATCCGCTCCGTGCCGCCAAGGATCGGAGGGACGCCGATCGTGGCTAATCTCCAGCCGCCTGGATCACCCTCGTTGATGATTCTTAGTCATCACACGGCTAATTCCTCGCGGAGGCGGCGAACTGTGGCCTTGAGTTCCTCCTGGGTGGGGAAGGCAATCGCACCCGCGGGGCAAACTTGAGCACACGCGTCACAGCCCAGCACGCAACTGTATGGGTTCTTCACGATGGGACGCCCGGTTTCTTCGTCCCAGGCGAACACGTCGTTTCGGCAGAAATCAAAACAGGCTCGATCGCCCGTGCAGAGATCCGTGTTGACGGTGGGATACCAGGGAATGAGTTCTCTAGGAATGCGCGCCATAACGCCACCCTCCTTCGTTTGCAGCACCAACATGCCGCCGTTCGAGGATTCCTCCTACGCCGCTGGCGCGGTCGTCGGCGACGGCCGCCGCAGCAGGCCCTCGATGGTTTCCCGGAGGCGCTTCAAAATGCCATCGTTATCCGTTCCTCGGATGTCCACCATGATGAAGCGATCCGGCGGGAAACCGGTCGTTCTCAGGATCTTGGCGAACAGCTTTTCCTGGGCTACGGGCGCACAGGCCGCGCTGATGACATAGGTGTCCTCACCCGCGGACTGGAGTACGTCCATGAGCGCCTGGTTGCCCCCTTGGCCACAAGTCATAGGGTGCAACATCACGTACTTTACCTCCAACTCCGACTCCAACTGAAACGGAAGCGTGTTCATGTCAGTGTTCTTAAACGAAGGGCACAGCCCCTTACAGTTGCATAACAGGACTTTGATCTCCATCACGAACCTCCTTCGCTACAGCGTTCCCTTCGGACCGAACCGACTCGACTACCGCGCTCTTCATCCAACCGCTGCGTTCCAGGTAAGCTTTTAGCCGCGCAGCGTCCTCATGAAATGGCCCGAAGTGCGGCATGATTGATCGCAAAAACTCACGCAGCGCGTTGCCCACCTGCCCATCCAGAACCAGCGAGCAGTAGACTCTCGTGCCTACCCGCCGGTCGCAGATGAGCCCCGCCGATCGCAAGTAGGCAAGGTGCCGCGACAACAACGGCTGCGAAAGCCCCAGAATGGCTTGCAGATCGCAGACGCAAGCCTCCTGGGCTAAAAGGACGCCAACGATCCGCAACCGCGTCCGATCCGCTAAAGCCTTGAATATCCTCTCCACGGCGAGCACCTATCTATACTGCCATACGTCTAGACGCATAATAGCATGAGAAGGGTCCGATTGCAATGCTCACACGAGGGAGCTGGCAACCCAATAAATATCCTATTCCCCATCGAGTTTATGATGTTATACTGGGGGGCGACCGACTCCATGGAGACGAACAGTCGAAGTCTTGCCAAGGCTCTGAGCTACCGGCTCTTTGGCTCGCTCAGCACGGCCCTAATTGTTTACGTGATCCGCGGCGACGCCAGCATTGCGATCGGCGCGGGCGCGGCGGACTCCGTCATCAAGCTGGGGCTGTACTATCTCCACGAGCGCCTTTGGCAATACGTCCCATTTGGGCGGGCGAAACCACCGGAGTACGAAATCTAAGCGGCAAGCCACTTGGCCCCGCGCTGGATCCCGGTTACACTAATGCGCAGAGACTCGCGGCAGTGTTACATCACTCCGATGGCGTGTCGGAACGCGGCGAACTCCTTCGCGCTTTGTTGGAAGACCAAGGTAACGGCGTCGCGCTCGCAGGTCCTCTGGAAAGTCCGGGCCCGGGCATCCGGGATTTCGAATTTCTGGTTATCAGCGCGGCCGCAGCAGCCCTGCTTGGCTGCGAGGCGTGGGAGGACGCGTATCCAAGGTTAAGCCAATCTCTGCGTCACCACGACTTACTCCCTCTGTTGACGCGGGTGGTTGAAAGCCGCCAACCGGAGACAGCGGAGCAGAGGTGGTCCTCGGAGGGCAGCGTTCGCTGGGTAGAAGTGGCGGCATTTCCCGCTCGGGACGCGGTGGGACTCCGGCTGCGTGACATCACGGACCGGAAGGAAGCCGAGGAGCGGTTGCGCATGAGCGAAGAGCGCTTGCGGCTTGCGTTTCTGGCGACGGGCGATGCGCTCTGGGACTGGAACACCCTAACCGGCTACGTTTGGCGGAACCGGAGGCTGGCGGAGTTGGCCGGGGAGGCCGGACCGCCGGCTGAGGACTTCGCCTGGTGGGCGGACCGGTTGCACCCGGACGATCGTCCCCGGGTCCTGGCGGCGTTGGAAGCGGCGTTGAACGAGGGGAAGGCCTTTTCTTACGAGTATCGGTTTCGGGGAGCGCATGACCGTTACCGGCACATTCTGGACCGCGGCTGCCTGATACGCGACGCGGCCGGGCGCGTGGTGCGCGCGGTGGGGGTGATGACCGACATTACCGCCCGGAAAGAAATGGAGGCGGAGCTGCGCAAATTGGCGTTGATCGCGCAGCGAACCAGCAACTCGGTGGTGCTGACCGACGCCAGGCGGCGCATCGAGTGGGTCAACGAGAGTTTCCAACGCCTAACCGGCTACGCGTTGGAGGAAGTCCGCGGAAGGACGCCCGGTTCGTTCCTGCAAGGGCCCGGAACCGACCCGGAAGTGGTGCGCGACATGCGCGAGCGTTTGAACCGAGGGGAAGGTTTTTCTGTGGAGATTCTGAACTACCGGAAGAACGGCGAACCGTACTGGCAGCGTCTGGACGTGCAGCCGATGCACACGGATGGAGCGCTCAGCGGATTCCTCGGGCTACAGCTTGACATCACGGCGCAGAAGCAAACGGAGTTGAAGTTGCTTCAGAGCGACACCCTTCTGCGCCAGGCTGGGAGGGTAGCGCGTCTGGGGGCCTGGAGCCTGGACCTCGCCACGAACCGGCCGACTTGGTCCGAGGAGGTGTATCGCCTCCACGGGGCGCCGGCAGGAAAACAATTCACGCTGGAAGAAGCGCTGGAATTTTACGCGCCTGAGTCGCGGCTGCTGCTCGTGGAAGCGATTGAGCGGGCCGTGCGGGAAGGGACGCCCTGGGATCTGGAGATGCCTTTCCTCAACGCCGAGGGAAAGCGTTTGTGGGTGCGAGTGAACGGCGAGCCGGTGCTGGAGAACGGACGCTGCGTCCGGCTGATCGGCACCATTCAGGATATTTCCCAGCACAAAGAGATGGAGCGCCGCCTGCTGCAAGCGCAGAAGATGGACGCGATCGGCCGGCTGGCCGGAGGCATCGCGCACGACTTCAATAACCTGCTGACGGTGATTCGAGGCTACGGCGAAATGCTGCTGGCGGCGCACTCCGGAGACGACCCGGCGCTGCCCCTCCTGCGCGAGATTCTGACCGCGACCAGCCGCGCGGGCGCGCTCACCCAGCAATTGCTCGCTTTCAGCCGCCGCCAGCCTCAGCACCTGGTGGCCGTGGATCTGAACGCCCAGGTGCGCGAAATGGTATCGATGCTCCGCCGGATCATTGGCGAGCACATCGGCCTGGAAACGCCGCTGGACCCCGGATTGGGCATGGTTCGGGCGGACCCGGTGCAGCTGGAGCAGGTGATCCTGAACCTGGTGTTGAACGCCCGTGACGCGGTCGGCTCGCAAGGCGGGCGAGTGGAAATTGCCACTGCCAACGTCGACCGTGTTCGACTGCCCGGCGGTTCCACCGAATGGGTCATGCTTTCGGTGGCGGATACCGGCTGCGGGATGACGGAAGAGGTGAAGGCGCGGCTGTTCGAGCCTTTTTTCACCACCAAGCCCTCGGGCAAAGGGACGGGGCTGGGCCTGGCGACTGTCTACGGGATCGTCGAAGGCAGCCAAGGCTGGATTGAAGTGGAGAGCGAGCCCGGCCGCGGCTCAGTCTTTCGCATCTTCCTTCCGCGCCTGCCGCGCCAGGCGGAACCCGAACCGGAGCGCCGGAACACCGCGGCGGCGTCCGGCGGGCAGGAGACCATTCTCGTGGTCGAAGACGAGCAGACGGTGCGGGCGTTCGTGACGCGGGTGCTGGCCTCGCAAGGCTACCGGGTTCTCTCCGCCGGTTCGCCGGAGGAGGCGTTCGCCGTGGCGAGCCAGGAGCGCCGGATCGACCTGATGCTCACCGACGTGGTGATGCCGGGGATGAGCGGATTCGAACTGGCCGGCCGGCTTGCGGAACAGCAACCCGGCCTGCGTATCCTCTTCATGTCCGGCTACTATGAGTCCCAGGCGGAGGAGGGCGCGTCCCGGCCCGTCCTCGTGAAGCCGTTCAGCCCGGCGGTGCTGGCGCAGACCGTGCGGCGTTGCCTGGACGGCCAAGCGGAGTGAGCGGGAGCAGCCTGTTTTTCCCGCGGCCCGGTCACTCGCGGTAAGCTCGAGGTCGATGGGGCGCTCGCGCAGCCTTCGCTGTTCACAGAACCAGGAGACCAGTCCGGCGGTAAGTTGGAGACGGGCGGCGGCCTGCGGGTTCGTGCTCGCCGCGGCATTGGCGGTCCGCGGCCGCGCGCCCGCCCAGCCTGCCGGGTCGCCTTGGGCGCGGCACATCATCGACAACACGTTCACCGGCGTCCGCGCCTTTCGCCTGGGCACGATCGGCGTGGGCGCCCGCCGCGATCTGGTGGCGGTGTGGGAACAGCAGGGCGCGGTCCGTTTCTATCAGAATCCAGGGCCCGGTGCGATTCGGGAGCCCTGGCTCAGCGTGACGATCGGGTATTCGCTGGGCGCCAGCGACGCCGCCTTCGCCGATTTCGACGGCGACGGAATTCCGGACGTCGTGACGCCTTGCGAAAGCGGACTCATCCTGTGGCATCACACGGCCAGCCGCGAGCGCTATCTGGATCCCGATGCGTGGACCACGGACCTGCTGCCGGACGCGCCGTCCGCGGCGTGGACCGCGGCCGCGGCCGCCAACCTCGATGACCGTTACGGACCGGATCTGGTGGCGGGCAGTCAGGCGCCGGCCGCGCGCCTGGGCTGGTTCGAACGCCTGGGCCAGGCCGGGGACGTGACGGGCTTTCGCTGGCACTCGCTGGGCGCCGCCGGCTGGGTGAGTGCGCTGGTGCTCTACGACCTGGACGTAGACGGTGATCTCGATGTGCTGGTCGCGGACCGCGCGGGCAGCCAGGCGGGCGTGGCGTGGTTCGAAAATCCGGGCGACCAGGCGCGGCGCGTGCGCGAGTGGCCCCGCCATCCGATCAGCACCCGGCCCTCCGAATCCGTTTCCCTCACTTTGTATGATCTGGACGGCGACGGACTGCTCGATGTGATTTCCACCGCGCGGCCCAACCACATCTGGTTTCATCGCCGCCGGGCGCCCCACGCGCGCTCCTGGCAGAACTATCGGATCCGCCTGCCGGACACCACCGGCTTGGCGCGCGCGGTCCGGGTAGCGGACCTCAATATCGACGGCAAGCTCGACCTGGTGCTGACCACCGAACAAGCGGACGCCGGGCGCTCCGGCGTTGTCTGGCTCACTTACCAGCGCAGCCTCATGGAGGACGTCTGGCGGGAATACGACATTGCCGGCCAGGCGGGCGACGACTTTGGCGGCCTGGAACTGATCGATCTGGATGACGACGGCGATCTCGACGTCATCACCAGCGAAAAGAACCTCGGGCTGATCTGGTACGAAAACCCCACGCGCACGCCGGCTCCGGCGCGTTAGTTTAGGAGTTTTTTGAAAAAGCCGGGAGAGGCTGCTCTGCCCCGACGCGCACCGAGCGAAAATCAGAGACGTACGATCAACCCGAGTGGGCAGGGTTGCCCCTCCCAGCGTTTTTCCACAAATTCTTAGATTTGCCTGCCGCGGTTCGCGGGCCGCGCGCGACGTAATGGCAGAATAGGAAGGCGAGGCCCATGCGGAGCGCACTCTGGGAATGGCTGGCTGAGCCTGCCGCGGAACACAGCGCGGAGTTCCTCACCGAGGTGCACCGGCTGGCGAGGCGCGGCCTCCTGATCGCGGGCGCGGTGCAGATCGGCATGCCTATTGCGGGGCGGCTGGTGTGGGCGGCGCTTCCCGGAAGCAAGCCGCTGTTCCCGATGTGGGTTTTCTGGTCGTTCCTCGCGCTCGGCGCGCTGACCGTGCTCACCGCGCGCCTGGACCGCACCGGGCGCTTCTCGCGGATGGCCTTCCTGTTGACCGGCATTGCCACCCTGACGCTGCTGGTCTGTGGAGACCTGCGCCTGCACTCCTCCCCGCAGGAGTTGGCCATGAGGTTCCTGATAGATCTCACCACGGTGACCTTCGTGGGGGTGGCGGCCGCTCCACTGTTGCCTTGGCAGGTCCTCTTGTTGGGCGGTGGCGGCGTGCTGGCATTGCTCGTCCTCTCCGGGGGGCGGGTCGATCTTTCTTTCACCCTGGCAGGCTCCACCACCCACCTCCTGCTGGCCGCGGTGCTGGCCGGCGTCAGTTACCGCCGGCTTTGGAAAGCCTTCCTGCGGCAGCAGGAGACGCTTCAGGCGCAATCCCGGCTGCTCCTGACGGAGTACTCGGCCACGCTCAGCAAGGTGGCGGCCGCCCTGAGCCACGAGATGAACACGCCGCTCGGCGCTTTGAGCAGCGTGGCGGCGACCATGCCCGCGCTCTTGGAACGCTACGCCGCCGCGTCACCCTCCCGGCAAACGGAACTGCTCGCCACCGGGCGCGAACTTTGCCGGACCGCAGCAGACTCGGCTGCCCGGCTGGCGGACATGGTGGCGCGCCTGCGCCGGCTGAGCAACCTCGATCGCGCGGAGGTGCAACAAGTCGACCTCAACGCCCTGCTACGCGATGTCGCGGCGCTGGTGGAAGCGGCCCGGCCCGGCGTGCCGCCGGTTGACCTGCGGCTAGTCCCGCTGCCGCCCGTCTCCGGCCGGCCGCAGGAACTCAGCGCGGTGTTTACCGCGCTGCTGCATAACGCCCTGGAAGCAACCTCCGCCCCGGCACGCGTGGTGGTGTCGACCGGCAGCCGGAACGCCCACGTCGAAGTCTCCATCCACGATAGCGGTCCGCTTGCGCCTGAAGAAGCGCAGGCGGTTTTCAACCCGCACTTCATGGTCGCCGCCAATCGGGTGCGCGCGAATTGGAGTCTGCTCACCTGCCGCCAGATCGTCCTGGCGCACGGAGGCGATATTCAGGTAGCGGGTTCCACCGGCGGCAAGACGGTCTGCGTGCGGTTGCCGAGGGATTCCGCTCCCGCTCGGGAACCGCACCCGCAAGTCTCTGCTTAAGGGAGCGCGCCTGCCCCGCTCCTCTGACCGCCTTTGCGCGGGCCCGTTGCTACACTAGGGTTTTATGTCTCCCCAACAGCCTGGAATGCCTCCCAAGCTTCCCATCCCCGGAGTGCGGAATCTGATTGCCGTCGGCTCCGGCAAAGGCGGCGTGGGGAAGACCACGGTGGCGGTGAACCTGGCGCTGGCGCTCGGCCGCCTGGGATATCGCGCCGGCCTGATGGACGCCGACGTGTATGGGCCGAACGTGCCGCTCATGATGGGCATCAATCAGCCGCCCGCCGCGGTGGGAGAGCGCATCCAACCGCTGGTGAAGGATGGCATCCGGCTGATGTCCATGGGGTTCCTGAGCCCGGGCGACCGCCCGCTGGTGTGGCGCGGTCCCATGCTGCACAGCGTGATCCAGCAGTTTCTGCGTGGCGTGGACTGGGGCGAACTCGATTACCTGGTGGTGGATCTGCCGCCCGGCACGGGCGATGTGCAGCTCAGCTTGATCCAGACTGCGCCCATCACCGGCGCGATTGTCGTGACCACGCCCTCGAACGTCTCTCTCGAGGACGCCCGCAAGGCGGTGCACATGTTCCATCAGGTCAAGGTGGAAATCCTCGGCATCGTGGAGAACATGAGCTACCTGGTATTGCCCAACGGAGACCGGATGGACGTGTTTGGACGGGGCGGGGGACGGCGGACCGCCGAGGAGATGCAGGTTCGCTTTCTGGGTGAGGTGCCGCTCGATCCCGAAATCCGGGTCGGCGGCGACTCCGGCAGGCCCGTCGCGCTGCGCGACGGGGGCGATCCGCGCGCCGACTGGTTCCTGGAGTTGGCGCAGCGGGTGGTGGCCCGCCTCGATGAGATCGGCCCGCAACTCGGCCCGAAAATCGAAATCAGCGACTGATGCCGCCGGGGGCCGGCGGCGAACCGGCCCCCGGGCTGCCGGCCTTGCTTACACCTTGGGCGGTAGGTCCCGAGCTTCCGGCTTGCACTGAAACCCCATCCGCGCGTGCGAACCGTCACAGAACGGACGGTTCTGCGAATGCCCGCAGCGGCACAGGGACAACAGCGTCCGTCCCGCGAGTCCGTATTCCTTTCCCTCCGCGTCGCAAATCGTAAAATCCCCTTCGATGCGAAGGGGCCCGTTGTTGAGCACTGTTACTTTGACTGGCATGGATTCTTTGATGCTAGCAGCCCTGGTCTGAGCTCGCGAACCACCCCCGCGACCGCCGCGCCGCGACCGGGAAGGAGCGGGCCTCGCACGGCCGCAATCGCAACGTCCGGCCCACTCGCTTCCGCGCGTGGCGCGAAACGTGGTTCGGAACCATCGAACTCCGCGCCGCGCCGGCGGTCCGGGGATGTGATAGAGAGATAGGGATGCGCTTGCGGTATCTGCTTCTTCTCCCGGCGGCGTGGCTGCCGGCGGCGACTCACGAGATCTACCCCAATGACCATTCCCGGGTATTCACGGCGTTCAAAGAACCCGTGCTGCGGATGAAGTCTGGCGACACGGTGATCACGCGCACCTGGGATTCCGGCGGGCGCGACTGGCAGGGAGTCTGGCACATTCAGCACCCCTATGTCTATCCGGAGAGCGGCAACCCGCTGATGGGGCCCTTTTACATCGAGGGAGCCGACTACGGCGACACGCTGGAGGTTCACCTGGACAAAGTGCGGCTGAACCGCCCGTACGGGTACACGTCCTACCGCCTGTCGCTGCACGCGTTGCAGCCGTCGGACAACATCTACCCGAACTTCTACCAGCAGGAAGCGGTGCGCCCTGGCCGGGCCGACTTGATCCCGTGGGATATCGACCTGGCACGCAAGGTGGCGCGCCCGCGCTTGCGGAAGGGATCGGGCTTCCGGTTGGAGATCCCCGTCAGGCCCATGCTGGGCTGCATTGGCGTCGCGCCGCCGGGAGAACGCGTGGAGACGTCCGGGCCCTCCGGTCCACACGGGGGAAACATGGATTACAACGATACGGTCGAAGGAGCGACGCTGTATTTCCCCGTGTTTCACCCCGGCGCGCACTTGTTTCTCGGCGACGGGCACGCGGCGCAGGGCGATGGCGAGGGCCTGGGCACCGGGATCGAGACGTCGCTGGACGTGCAATTCACGGTGAGGGTGCACAAAGGAAAACGCATCTCGATTCCGCGCCTCGAGAACGAGGAATACATCGTTTCGATTGGCAGCCAGCCCGAGTTCGCCTCCAGCATGGATCACGGGTTGCGCATGGCCAACTCCGATATGATCCGTTGGCTGACCAGCGACTACAAGCTGACCGAACCGGAGGCGCACCTGCTGCTGGGGACGGTGGTGCAGCACAAGATTGTGACGTATTTCGGCAGCATCGCGACCCTGATTCCGAAGAAGTATCTGCCCCCCAAACACTAACCGAACCGCGCGCTATCCTGCGGAGGAAGGGAACGAATGGCGTTGAGGGCGTGGCGCCGGTGGCCGGCGATAGCGGGTATCTGCGCGGCGGTCTGGATGGCGGCGGCCAAAGATCCGCCGCCCGACCTCGTGCGCCGGGTCGCGGAGCGCGAGTCCTTCAGCGAAACGGTGCGGGGCCATTACACTTACCGGCAGACCGTGGAGATTGAGGAACTCGGCGCGGGCGGACGGCTTGCGGGCGTCTACCGCGAGGTGCGCGACGTCATCTTCACGCCGGCGGGCGAACGCATCGAACAACTCGCCGGACGGCCGCACCAGGCTTTGCAGCGGCTGAAACTGACCGAGGAAGACTTCCGCGACCTGCGCGAAATCCAGCCGCTGCTGCTGACGCGGGACCGCCTGTTCCTCTACGAATGCCGGTACCGCGGCGAACAGACCATCGAGGGCGTGCCTTACTATGTGCTGCAAGTCCGGCCCCGCCAGATCTTGCAGGGGCAGCGGCTCTTTGACGGTTTCCTGTATATCGACCAGGAAGATTATTCCATCGTGCGGCTGGAAGGACGCGCCGAGCCCCAGATTTTCAGTACGCGGGAGGAGAACCTGTTCCCGCGTTTCACCACGATCCGGGAGAAAGTGGCGGAGGGCGTCTGGTTTCCCATTTACACCCACGCCGACGACACGCTGCCTTTCCGCGGCGGCCCGCTGCGCATGCGCATGAAGATCCGCTACAGCGCCTACCAGCGCTTCGGCAGCGAGAGCACCGTCCGTTTCGAGGACCGGGAGACGCCGGAGTGACCGGGGCCGGGCTCTGCGGCAGCTGCCGCCACCAGCGGCGCATGGTTTCCGATCGGGGCAGCGTTTTCCTGCGCTGCGAACGGGCCAGGACGGACCCGGCGTATCCCAAGTATCCGCCGCTGCCGGTGTGGAAGTGCGCGGGCTATGAGGAGGCGCCGCGAGCCGGGGCCGAGCGGTCCGCGGAGGCCCCTGGCAACGACTCGCTGGACTGATTACGGCGCGGCGCGCAAGAACCGGGTTTCCGCCGCCGGGCGGCCTTGCAGGGCTGCGGCGTGCTCGAGTACGCGGCGGGCGTACTCGGCCACCATGCGCACCCCCTCCTCGTAGCGCAGGTTAGGATTGCCCGGGCCGCCATTGTAGGCGCCGACCGCCAGCGTGACGTTCCCTTGGAAGCGGTCGAGCAGGTTGCGGAAAAACAGCCCGGCGTATGTCGTAAGAACTTCCGGAGGCACGTCATCGGGATCGAAATTCCGCGGCGGGCGCAAATGCTCCGGCAGGGCCGAATAGTCCCGCTTGTCGGCCAGGTACAGGCGATGGGCGTACCGCAGGGTTTCACGCGTGATCTGCCAGATGCCCGACGATTCGTTCAGCACCAGCACCCCGCGGCGGCCGCGTTTCAAGATCACGTCGCCTTTTTCCGCGCGGCGTTTCCAGATGGCGTTGCCCAGGTCCCCCTTGACGTGCATGTAGTTGTTTTCCATCGCGCCGATGCCCAGGAAGAAATCGAGGGGCAGGGAGTAAAACTCCGCCACGGTGACGATATCCTCGGCCAGGCTGTGGGCTTCGGGGGCGCTCGGAGGATGGGGGACCGGTTCGAGCCTCCGCCGGATGCGCCCGTCGGTGACTGCCTTGAAGCGAATGAAGCGGCGCAGGTAAGCCACCAGCTCGGCGCGGGGCAACTCTTCCAGTTTCTTGCGCGCGGGCATGCGGTAGGCCCGGTCGAAGGTTTGCGCTTGCGCCTCGTAACGGGCGATGACGTCGGCAATCACCCAGCGAGTCGAAAACCCTTCGATCCAGCCCAGGTTGTGCAGGCGGGACAGGTAGGAGATGCCCGCCGGCAGGTCTCCAGGCGGCGCCAGCCGGATCACATAGCGGATCGCCCGCTCGCCGCGCTCGAAGGTGAGCCACGCGCGGCACCCGTCACGAGCCACCAGGCTGCGGAGGTACCCGCTCATCAGATAGGCGAACAACTCATCGTCGAAGTTGGCTACGTCCGCCACGAGGGTGCGGCCGGGCGTCTCGACCGTAATTCCCTCCGCGGCCAGTTTGACCACCGGGGTCAGCGCCCGGGGAGGAGGGGCCGGCAGATCACGCGGCCAGCAACGGTAGGCGATCCCGGCAGCCAGCAGGACGACGACGGCGCCCCCGCCGGCCAACCAACCGATCCGCGCGCGCAAACCGCCACCTCCTACCCCCTGTGTAGCATGCCGCTGCGGGCCGGCGCGCTGCGCTCAGTTTACCTCCAGTTGCTCGCGGCTCGGCAGCTTGGGGAATCTGGCGTGAGGTTCGGTCTGATACCAGTACACCACCGAGGCGATGTCGTCCTGCAGCGGCAGATACTCGCGGTCTGAGTTGGCTTTCCATCCCAGCGCCTGAATGGTTACCCGCAGGTCTTTTTTGAAGCGAATGGGATCCACAATGTGCCAGCGGTACATGCCGAACCGCTGCTGCGAAGCGTACAGCCCGTCAGGCTTGATCACCTGGTGCAGACCGGCGTAAGCCGTGGAGAACTCCTGATACTGTCGCGTGACGCGGTTCTCGAAGTTGTACGAACCGCAGAAGTAGTCCTCCGTACCAGTGCCGGCGATGGTCGGAAAATCCTGGTCGCCGTCCAGGTAGAACTTGATTTCGCCCTCGCCCCACCAGCCGCGGTTGTGCACGCCCCACGCCATATAGGTGCCGACGTACTGGCCGGCGCCGCGAATGCCGTCCACCAGCGTGTAGACCTGTTTGAAGGGGAGCGGATTCACGCGCCGGAACTGTGCGTGGAAGTAGGCGGCGTCGGCGGGCACCTCGGTCAGCGTGTAGTCGATCTGGTAGTAGAGCACCATGTCCTTGTCGTCGATGTTTTCCATGGTGATCCGGGCCTTCTGGCGGAAGGGCATCACCCAATAGGAGTTGAAGGCGCTGCCAGGGTTCACGGTGATGGCGAGCGAGTTCAGATGCGCGTACTGGCCCCACCCCATGCCGAAGAAGTCGCCCACCGGCGCTTCCACGGAAGGTTCGGTTTCGTCATCCCAATACATGCGCAGGACCGAACAGCGCCAATGGCCGGTAGGCGTCATCCAGATGTGCTGGATGGCGCCGGGCCCGGCGATATTCGCCAGGGTAAAGGTCTCGCCGCCCTTAATGCGGATACTGGGACTGATCTTCCAGCCTTGGCCGAGATTTCGCGCGGCATGCTTGCCGGTTCCCTCCGTGGCCATGCCTCCCCGCCCTTTCTCGCCGGAGAAATTCTCGGGGCTGATGGAGCGGGTCTCCGCGTTGGAGAGGCGGAACAGATTGTGGAGGCCCGTTTCCAGGCCGTTGAACGTGGGCGCCTGGGCCACCAGGAGAGCGGCGCCCAACGGGATTGCGAGCAGGCAAGTGCGGATGTGCATGGGCAGATTCCTCAAGAATGGCAGTCGGGGCCATTCTATCAGGGGCGATCCAGGGCGTCCTCGGCGGCACCCTGCGTCGCAGCCGCGTGCTATCTCTGTGCGCCGCCTGCTTCAAAGGTAAGTGTGGTCCAGAAACTCTCCCAATCGGCCTGGGAGCGATCCGCGCGGCGCTCCATGACGATGGTGTGCAATTTGTAGAAGCCGGCTTCCGGCACGGGAACCGACACCATCCCCCGTGCGTCCGTGGCGCCCAGGTGTTCCCGATGCACCTGGCCGCCGGCCAGGTAGCGCAACTCCACCTCGTGGCCTGCGGCAGGCTGGCCGCGAAACAAAAGCTGAACCGGGATCTTGCCGCCTGCGGCCGTTGCGTACGGGTCGGCGAGCGGCACGAACTCGATGGTCAGACCAGAGGGCCGCGCGTAACTTCCGTCGCCGCGCCCGGCCACCAGCAGGCTCTTGACATACTTGCTGTAGAACTCCCGTCCGGGCTTTCCCGCCTCGCCGTGCTGGCTCCGCCAGCGGCTGATCGCGCTGAGTCCTTCCTGCTTCAGATACTTTTCGAATTTCTCGGGCGCGAGCTCGATGAAATTCGGGATGGTGCGGGAGAGAAGGTAAAAATGGCCTGCGGGAGGAGCGGTGAACCAGCCCACCGTCGTCTTGCCTTCCACCCGCATATCTTCGAAGGGCGCTTCGCCGGCGGCCGCCACCCGCTTGGCGTCGCGTAGCCGTTCCAGCCGCACCGGCGCCTGGCTGACGGGAAAACTGTCGCCGTTGTGGTACTCCACCCGCACGCGGGCGCCGCCGGCCACCACACATTTTTCCGGCTTCAGGTACAGATCGTGTCCGCACAACGCCGCGGGCAGCAACGCCAGCAAGAGTGTTCTCATCGCCGGATTCCCTCGTTAGAAGCTCAACCGCACGGCCAGTTGCATGGAGCGCGGCCCGCCCTGCTGGTAAATCGGGCTCAATCCCCCTAATCCGGCCCCGAGCATCTGCGTGGCGCGCCCGAACACGGCCGAAGTCAGGACGCCGTTCGGGTTGGCGAAGTTCGCGCGGTTGGTCAGGTTGAACGCTTCGGCCCGGGCCTGGAGTTGAAAACGTTCGGTGAGGCGAAAGATCTTGCGGACCGCAAGGTCCACTTGCGCCGCGCCCAAGCCGCGCACCACATTTCGGCCCAGGGCGCCCTGGCGGCCTTGCTGCACCGGAGCATTGGCGTCAAAGGCGGCCCGGTTAAAGACGCGCCCTCCGCCCACGTTCGGGTCGGCGAGGTACAGCGGCTGGCCCGCGACCCAGTCGGGGCGGCTGACCGTGGTGATGCCAAAGCCAAAAGGATCGCGCCCGGTAAGGATGTTGACCGGCGTCGACGTGCGGGCGCGGAGCACCCCATCCCAGCCGAAACCGCCGAGTGCGCGCCGCCAGCCCGCGCCGGGCGCAATCTCGTAACTGAGCGCCGCGTTCAGGGCGTGCCGCAAGTCGAAGGACGACGGCCCGCGGTCGCCCGCCGGATTCAACCGGTTCGCCGGCGCTTGAAAATTGTTGATGGCCTCATCGCTGGCGGTGTCCAGCGACTTGCCCCAGGTATAAGAGACCAGCGTTTGCAGCCCGCGCGACAACCGGCGTTCGTACTGCGCCTGGAGCGAATGGAAGTTGGACTCGGCATTGCTTCGCACCGCGTCGATGCGGGTGAACTGCGGATGGTAGCCGCGCAGTTGCTCGATGCGCGGCAGCCGCCGGCCGGAAGCGCCGACATAGGCGACCCAAACCTGGTCGAACGCGGTAAGCTGGCGCACGACGGTCAGATTGAACTGCGCGATGCGGGGGGTGCGAAAACCGGGTTCGTACGCGAACACCCGCGGGTAGGGGGGCCGCAACGAGACTGCCGGCGGTTGCGCGCTCATCCGTGGATCCTCGTAGCGGACGTTGCTCAAGGTCAGGGTGCGCGTATACGGCCACAGGCTGGTGGAGAACGCATTGCCCGTGAACCCGTAACCGAGGTCGTAGAACAGACCTACGCCCCCGCGCAGCAGCCACGAACCGCTGTCGTTCAACCGGTAAGCCATGCCGAGGCGCGGCGCCCAGTTGGAAAAATCCGTGCCGTAGAACCGGGCCCCGGGGTCCGAAAGCCGGACTTCGGCCGGGGAGTTGAGATTCACCGCGGTGGCGGGCATCCGCCCGTTGGCCTCCCGCGGCGACGGCGCCACTTCGTAGCGCAGCCCGAAGGTGAGGGTCAGGCGGCGGTTCGCCCGCCAGGTGTCCTGCGCGAACGCCGAATAGTTGTCGAAGCGGGGTTCCATGACGACGTCCGGCGCAAAGAGCGCGCCGGTGGCCGCGACGTCATTCACCAGTTGGCTGAGATTCGCGTAGCGGAATTGCCGCCGGTACGACCCGGAGTCCGAGCGCGGCGCCAGCCGCCGGTAGTCGAATCCGAACTTGAACGCATGCCGTCCGGGGTGGAACGACACCGTCTCGACCACATTCCACTGCCGCTGCAAATTGTTGACGAAGAGACCGTCGCTGAGCGTATTGTCGCCGCCCGGGTCGACCTCGATATAGATGTAACCCTGGCCCCGGGTGGTGAAGCCGGGATAGAGCGCCGCGGCGCTCGGCGCCACCGCTCCGCCGTACGTGTCCATGTCGTAGAACAGGCGCGTGCGCGAGCGCGAGTGGTTCAACCGGACATCGTTCACCAGGCGCGGCGACAGCGTCCAGGTTGCGCCTCCGGTATACGTCTGCACGTCGACGTCGGTGACCGAAACGCAACTGGCGGCGCACCACTTGGCGCGCTCGCGGTTTTCCGAAGGCGCCACGCTGACGCGTCCGAACAGTTGCAGGGCGTTGGACACGCGATGATCGACGCGCCCGCTGGTGGAGTGCACGTAGGCGGGGTTGGATACGGTGGCGATATAAGGCGTGGTGGTCCAGTCCCCCGCGAGCGGCGCGGCGACCGGCAGGGGGAACGCGTTGAGCAACTCGCGGATGGGGCCCGCGGCCCGCTGCCGGGCTTCCCGCGATGGCACCGTGAGCGGGCGCGTCACAAAGGGCTGCCGCAACAGCAGCGACTCCTGCGCCACAAAGAAAAACGTCCGGTCCGCCCGCAGCGCCCCGCCCAGCGTGCCGCCAAAGTCGTTTTGGCGAAGCGCATTGCGCGGCAGTCGATTGGCGTTGGCAAACCAGTTGTTGGCGTCCAGTTTATCGTTGCGGAAGTATTCGAACAGCGCGCCGTGCCAGTGATTGGAGCCCGCGCGGGTGACCATCGACACCTGCCCGCCGGGCTGCCGCCCGAACTCGGGAGCGTAGGTCGACGTCTGAATCGCGAATTCCTGCATGGCTTCCAGCGAAGCCAGCGCCGCGGTGGTGCCGAGCGCCGAGAGCGCGGGCACGGTTCCGCCCACCGGCTCGTAAGGCGTCACCGACGCGCTGGTTCCGAAGTTCGCGCTCACGCCGTCAATCTGAAAGTTATTGGCCGAAGCGCGTTGGCCATTCACGCTGAACTGGCCCGGCGAAGGCAGCGAGGCGGCCGTCACCACGACTCCGGGAGAAAGCGCGATCAGATTCTGCATCGTCCGCCCGTTCAGGGGCTGATCCGCCACCAGGCGCCGGTCAATCACGGTGCGGACCGCGGGCGCGTCGGCCACCACGCCCTCCGCCTCGGCTTCCACGGTCACCGAGGCGCGGACCACGCCCTCCGCCAACACGACGCGCACCTGCGCCTCGGTATTGACGTTGATGACTAGGCGCTCGATCCGGACGGGTAGGTGCTCCGGAGCGCTGGCCGACAGCGCATAGACGGCGGGGGCCAAGCTGGAGAAGACCGCCACTCCGCCGATCCCGGTCACAGCCGAACGCTCCAGGTTCCGCGCGGGGTCGTGCAGTTTGACGGTGGCTCCGGCCAAGGGCTGACCTGCCGCATTGACCACGGAGGCGGCCAGCGTTCCGGAGGAACTCTGCGCCCACGCGGCCGCGGCGGAAAGCAGCAAGACAGGGAGAAGGAATCGCGGCATAAAAACAGCATACGAAATTTACATTCGTATGTACCATGCGGCAAACGGACGCGCCGCCCCGCCCGCCGCGCTCCGGGCCGCGCTCCTCGTTGCTGCTAGCGTTGAATGCGCGCCGAACCGCCCTGGGCGAACGCCCGCACCTGGGCCACGGTCGCCATGGTCGTATCGCCGGGGAAAGTGGTCAGCAGCGCGCCGTGCGCCCAGCCGAGTTTGACGCATTCCTCGGGAGGTTCGCCGCTCATCATGCCGTAGAACATGCCTGCGGCAAAGCCGTCGCCGCCACCTACCCGGTCCAGGACGTCCAGTTCGCAGGTGGGGGCCTGGTAGGTCTTGCCGTCGATCCAGGCCACCGCGCTCCAACTGTGCCGGTTGGTGGAATGGACCTCGCGCAGGGTGGTCGCCACCACTTTCACCTGCGGGTGTTTGGCGATCACGTCGCCGATCATGCCGAAGAAAACCGACGGGTCCAGCTTCGACTTGGCGGCCACCTCGGGGCCCGGAATGCCCAGGCTCTTTTGGAGGTCCTCCTCATTGCCGACCAGGACATCGACATTCTTGACGATGCGCGCCACCACTTCCTGCGCGCGACCGGCGCCTCCCCAAACGCTCCACAATTTTTCGCGGTAGTTGAGATCGAAGGACACTACGGCGCCGGCGGCTTTGGCGGCCTGCATGCCCTCGATGATGACTTCGGAAGTCGTTTCGGAAAGCGCCGCGAAGATGCCGCCGGAGTGGAACCAGCGCACCCCGCCCGCGAAGATCTCCCGCCAATTGAAGTCGCCCGGCTTGAGCAGGCCGGCGGCTTCGTTTGAGCGGTTGTAGAAGACGACCGGCGCGCGGACGCCCTGGCCGCGATCGCTGTAGACGGTGGCCATGTTGGGCCCGCGCACGCCGTCGTGTTTGAAGTGCTTGTAGAAAGGCCGCACGCCCATCGCCCGCACGCGCTCGGCGATCAGGTCGCCGATGGGGTAGTCGACCATCGCGGTGGCGATGCCGGTCCGCAGGCCAAAGCAGTCCGCCAGGTTGGCGGCGGTGTTGAACTCGCCGCCGCTGACGTGAATCTGGCACTCGTGCGCCTTGCGGAACGGAATGATGCCGGGGTCCAGCCGGTGAATCAGCGCTCCGACGGAAACAAAATCGAGGGCGCCAGCGGGGGGGATTTGCAGTCCATACATCACGGTGGTTGGGTCTCCTTGCTCCTTAGACGTTGTACGTGCCGGACGCGACGCGGCCCCCGTGCCCGGTCCAATTGGTGTGGAAGAACTCGCCGCGCGGCCGGTCGATGCGTTCGTAGGTGTGCGCGCCGAAATAGTCGCGCTGGGCCTGCAACAGGTTGGCCGGCAGGCGCGCCGCCCGGAAACCGTCGTAGAACGCCAGCGCGGTGGAAAACGCGGGCGTCGGCACGCCGATTTCGATCGCCTTGCCCAGCGCGCGCCGCCAGGAGGACTGGTAGTCGTTGAGCACGGTATGGAAAAAATCGTCGAGCAGCAGATTGGAAAGTTGCGGGTTCTTGTCGAACGCCTCTTTGATCTTGCCGAGGAACCGGCTGCGGATGATGCACCCGCCGCGCCACATCAGCGCGATGCCGCCGAAGTTGAGATTCCACTTGTGCTCGCGCGCCGCCTCGCGGAGCAGCATGTAGCCTTGGGCGTAGGAGATGATCTTGGAGCAGTACAGGGCGCGCCGCACGTCCTCGACGAACGTAGCCCGGTCGCCGCTGACCGTGCCCGCCGGTCCTTTCAAGACCGCCGCGGCGGTGACGCGCTCGTCTTTCATGGCCGACAGGCACCGTGCGTAAACCGCTTCGCCGATCAACGTCACCGGCACGCCCAACTCCAGCGAACTGATGCCCGTCCACTTGCCCGTGCCTTTCTGGCCGGCGGTATCGAGGATCTTGTCAATCAGCGGCGAGCCGTCTTCGTCCTTTTTGGCGAAGATGTCGGCGGTGATCTCGATCAGGTAGCTGTCCAGTTCGCCCTGATTCCACTCCGCGAACACTTCGTGCAATTCATCGGCGCTCAATCCGAGTCCTTGCGCCAGGAGGTGATAGGCTTCGCAGATCAACTGCATGTCGCCGTACTCGATGCCGTTGTGCACCATCTTGACGTAGTGCCCGGCGCCGTTCTCTCCCACCCAGTCGCAGCAGGGCGATCCATCGGCCACCTTGGCGGCAATCGACTGGAAGATCTCCTTGACGTGCGGCCAGGCGGCGGGATTGCCTCCCGGCATGATGGAGGGGCCGTGGCGCGCGCCTTCCTCGCCGCCTGAGACGCCTGTGCCGATGTACAGCAGGCCCTTCTCGGCCAGCGCCTGCGTCCGGCGGGTGGTGTCGGGATAGTGAGAATTGCCCCCGTCGATCAGGATGTCGCCCGGTTCCAGGTGCGGCGCGACCAGATCGATCATGCTGTCCACGGTGGGGCCGGCCTTCACCATCAGCATGACCCGGCGGGGCTTCTTCAGCGCTTGCACCAGTTCTTCCACCGAATGGGCGCCCACCACGGCAGTCCCTTTCGCTTCGTTATTGATGAAGTCGTCCACCTTGGAAACGGTCCGGTTAAACACCGCGACCTTGTACCCGTGGTCATTCATGTTCAGGACGAGATTCTGGCCCATCACCGCCAGACCGATCAGTCCGATATCACAGCTTGCGTTCACCATACATTCTCCTGAGGACTCTCCTGTTCGCCGGGTCGTGCCCGTGGGAGGAACGGCAGCAGCGCGCGGCGGCGCGTTCTGCAATTCGCGCCGATTCGCACTTCCATTCTGCCGTGCCGGACGTTGCAGGACAAGCCGGGAGGCCGGGAGGCCCGCTGGCCTGCGGATGGCGGCGGGGCGGAGGCCGCGACGCCCGCTCAGTCCTGGCGCGGCGACCACCTCTCCGGCAAGCGCAGCGCGGCCAAGGCGTCGTGCTCGGGCCCGTTCTGGGGCGGCTTGGGCATGCCCAACAAATAGCCTTGGGCGAAATCGCAGCCGGTCTGGTGGATCGCCTCCAATTGCTGATGGGTTTCGACGCCCTCCGCGGTCACCCAGAGCCCCAGTCCGTGGGCCATCGCCACCACGGCTTGCACCAGCGGCAGGCCGCTCCGGGATTTCTTCAGGCCCTGCACGAACGAGCGGTCCAGTTTCACCGTGTCCAGCGGCAGGCTTTGCAGGTAACTCAAGGACGAGTAGCCGGTGCCGAAATCGTCGACCGAGATCCGCACCCCCAGTTGGCGCAGGTCGCGCAGCTTGCGGGCGAACTCTTCTACGTCGCGCAGCAGCACGCTCTCGGTGATCTCCAGTTCGAGGCTGGCGGGTTCCAGGTGGGTCTGTTCCAGCGCCTCCCGCACCGTTTCCAGGAACCCGGGAGCCGAAAGCTGAATGGCGGATACGTTGACCGCCATCCGGGAAGGCGGACGGCCCGCCGCCTGCCACCGGCGGGCCTGCTGGCAGGCTTCTCCCAGCGCCCAGGCGCCCATTTCCCGAATGAGCCCGCTTTCCTCCGCGACGGGAATGAAACGCGCCGGAGAAACCGCGCCTAACTTAGGATGCGTCCAGCGCATCAGCGCCTCATAGCCGCACAGGCGGCCCGATCGCAGGTCGAACTGCGGCTGATAGTGGAGCGTAAATTCCTGCCGGTCCAGCGCGCGGCGCAGGTGCGTCTCCACCGAGAAGCGTTCCTCTAGCGCGTCGCGCATTTCGGGCGTGTGGTATTGGAGCCGGTTCTTGCCTTGCCGCTTGGCCCGGTACATGGCGGCGTCGGCGGCGCGCAGCAGCGAGCCCGCGTCCTGTCCGTCGCGCGGAAAGACGGAAATGCCGACGCTGGCGGTCACGAACAACTCCTGGCCATCCAGCGGGAAGGGCTCGCGCAACAGTTCCAGCACCTTTTCCGCGATGCGGCGCGCTCCTTCGGCGTCTTGCAGGCCGCCTGCCACAATCACGAATTCGTCCCCGCTCATCCGCGCCAGCGTATCGGTTTCCCGGATGCAGCCCGACAGCCGCCAAGCCACCTGCCGCAGCATGAGGTCGCCCACGGGGTGGCCCAGCGTGTCGTTGATCAGCTTGAACTCGTCGACATCGATATAAAGTAGGGCTACCTGAAGCTGTGCGCGGCGGGCCGCATGAATCGCCTGGTGCAACCGCTCCTCGAACAGCACGCGGTTGGGCAGGCCGGTGAGCGAATCGTGGTGCGCCTGGTAAGCCAGTTCGTCGGTCATCTGGCGGTGATCGATCGCCAGCGCCGCCGAGCCGGAGGTCATCTGCAACAATTGAAACTGGCTGGACGCCGGCGCGCCCGGCTGGGTCTGGTAAACCGCCAAGGCGCCTACCAACCGGCCCGTGCCCGTAATCATCGGCACCGACCAGCACGCCCGGAGGCCAGCCTGGAGGGCGGCATGTCCTAATTCCGCCCAGGCCGGGTCGGTGGCGATGTCCTGCGTGACCACCGGCCGCCGCCAGTACGAAGCCGCCGCGCACGTCCCACTCGCTAAGCCCACGCGAATCCCATCCAGCCGCGTGACGAATTCCGCCGGCAGACTCGGCGCCGAAGCGACGTACAGCCGGTTCTCCCGTTGCAGCAGAATCGCCCCCCGCCAATCCGGGTTCTGGCGCTCCAGCATGCGCACCAGATGATCCAGCACCTCAGAGAGCGGCTGCCGGGTGGCGATCATCTCCAGGACCCGCATGCGGTCCTGTTCCAACCGCTCCGCCCGCCGCCGCTCGGTGATATCGCGGGCAATGCCGTGCGTTCCGACCGGAATCCCGTCTTCCAGCACCAGGCGATGGGTAATCTCCACCGTCACCCGCCGGCCATCCTTGGTGACCAGGTCCAGATCGTACAGTTCCGGCGCCTCGCCCCGCAGTGCGCACTGAATCATGTGCCGGGCCTTGGCCAGGCATTCCGGCGCGACCAGATGCGCGATGTTCATCTCCAGCATCTCTTCGCGCGTGTATCCACAAACGCGAAGCGCGGCGCGATTCACGTGAGAGAAGCGACCCTCCAGGTCAATGCTGTAAATCAGGTCGTGGGCGTTCTCGACCAGTTCGCGGAAGGTCTCCTCGCTGTGCCACCATCTGGCGCTGGGAGCGAGGGCGGTATTGCTGCGCGTCACTGCGCGCAGGCGGACGGGCTGTCTCATACCGAGCACAAAACCAAACCAGAACCGGAAAACCGCCTCCGGCTGACTTACTTAACCGCCGGCCGGCAAAGTAACACTTTAGACGGAAGCGGTGGTGCAACGCAAGGGGTTCTGAGAGGCAAGATGCGGAAAAATAAGAAGTTAACGATTTAGTACCAACCGGACGGAAGCGGAATGTACTAAGGTGAAACGCCGGGTACCTGATTTCTATCGTCGAGTGAAATACTGCATAAAGTGTGTCATATTGACATGGCCCAAAATATCGTGTCAAAGTTGTAGCCGGATGGAGTTTTAAGGTATTTCTAGTAGGCGCCCACCTTCCGGCCTCGTTCGCCGAATTTTTTGGTGGCCACTGTCCCGGATTCACGCGGGGAGCCGGGGTGGTCCTGCGATAACCGTAACCGGAATCCTCTCGCCCCCGGGCAGAGCGGGGATGGGGCAGTTCGATCCCGGCGGGAAGGGGTGTTGAGCACGCGATGCCCAGGCTTCGGATCCGGATGGAACTCAACCGCAGCGGACGAGGCATCCCTGTCGAAACCTTGGCCGGTTTCGCGTTCACGGCCAACCAGTTTCTGGGAACCCTCGGCGAAGATCTGGGTCTCGACCGGGACGCCGGCCGGTGGGTCGCCTACCAGTTCGGAACCACCTCGTTGCGGTTTACCGCCGAGTTCATTGGTCCGGTAGAACCACGTCAGGTGGAGTCGCTCGAAGGGGTATTCCACGGCGCGACGCTGTTGCGGCTGGCCACGCTCTCCAACCTCGCCGACCTGGGCGACTCGATTCACGAAGACGAGATCATCGGCTTCGGGTTATATAAGAGCGACGGCGACGAGGAACCGGCCGAATGGCTGGCGATGACGCGCTGGCGGGCGATGAAGATCCGGGAGGACCTGGAAGCGCGGGTGGCCGGCGGAGCCCAGCCGCAGGTGGTGATGCCGGCCGCGTTGCTCGATCGCGCCACCGCCCAGGATGTATTCGGCCGGCGCGCCGTCCCGGCGGAGGTCGAAGCCGCGCCGCCGGTGGAGCTGAAGGCGCTGGCTGAAGCCCTGGCGGTGCGCGTGGGACGTGTGGAGGCCGAGGTCAGCACCCAGCGCGAATCGCTCCGGGCTTTTGAACAAAAGCTGGCAGGGGTGGAGCAGGGTCTCAAGAAGATGCTCCACGAGGTGGATCGCTTCTGCCAGGCGGTGGCGGACCGCTTCGGAATGGATGTGGCCACCCTGATGAACGGCCACGGGGCGGTGGCCCCATGGGAACGTCCGCGGTGGCGTTGGGCCGCATGGGCCGGGCTGGCGCTGGCCTGCCTCCTGGCGATCTTCTATTTCTGGCCTTCCGGAGAACCGGCGGGGGCAAAGCGGACACCCGCCGCGCCGGTGGCGGCCCGGCCGGAGCTTGGCGCGCCGGTGGCGGCGGAGACGCCGGCGCCGGGCGCGGCGACGCCCGTACCCGGCCCAGCGGCCGAACCTGCGCCGGCGCCCGGCGCCCCTCCTGCCGAGCCGCCGGCTCCCCAGCCGCCCACCGCACTGGACGCGGCGCCGCCGCTCGAGACCGCGGCCCGGCCGATCCGCGTCGAGCTGCACGGAGAGGGCGCTTCCTGGATCACGGTCTTCCGCGATGGGGAGCGCGTGACGTCCCGCCTGCTGGACGCGGGGCAGACCGCCTCGTTCGAAGCCCGGGAAGAACTCGCCATTCGGCTGGGCAACGCGGGCAACGTAATGGTGTCCCGCGACCATCAGCCGCTCGGACCGGGCGGCAAGTCCGGCCAGACTCGCCTGCTCAAGTTCACCCGCGCGGGCTACGAGAACCTGCCGGTGCAGTTTCCCATCCGGGAAGATTAAGCCGCGCCGTTCGGCGGGACCTCCGGGGCGTTCCATTCGGGCGCCGGCTCCACGTGCACCAGCACATCCGCGATCCACGCGCACGATTCCTTCAGCCGGATCCGCACCTGCGTGGCGATTTCGTGGCCCTGCCAAACCGGCAGGTGCGGGTCGACCTCCACGTGCAGATCGACGAAGTACCGCAGTCCGCTCTTCCGGGCAAAGCACTTCTCAATGCCGTGCACGCCCGGCACGCTGGTCGAGATCAACCTGATTTCCGTCAGGCGCTCGGGATCGGGCATGGTGTCGGCGAGCTCGAACGAGGTTTCCCGCACTACGCGCAGGCCGGTGAAGATGACGATGACCCCAACGGCGAAGCCGCCCCAGTGATCAGCGGCGAGGAACCGGCCCGGATCGGAGATGGCCAGCCAAACGGCGACCAGGGCGACGCTGCCGGAGAGCACGTCTACCGCGTCGTTCCAGGCGTCGGCCTCCAGCGCCGCGCTTTGAATCCGCCGGCCGAACCGAAACTTGGACACGCTGAGAATGAGCTTCAGCACGATGGAGAAGCCGAGCGACCAGACGCCCGCGATGCGCGGCGGGTGATGCATCTGGCCGATCTGCTGGAGCGAGCGGTAGCAGATCAGCGCGCCGCCGCCGGCCAGGATCAGTCCTACCAGCAATCCGGAGATGGTTTCAAAGCGCCCATGGCCATACGGATGGTTGTGGTCGGGCGGGCGCGAAGCGATGCTCAGGCCGGCGAACACGAGCAGCGAAGCGGCGAAGTCGCCCGCGAATTCGACGCCGGCCGCGACCACGGACGTGGAGCCGCTGGCCAGGCCGACCAGAATGTTCAACGCGGCCAACGCGGCGCTGGCCAGGACGCTGATCGCCGCCAGCCTGCGGCCGAGCGCGATCCGATCGGAACGAAGAGAAACAGGCGCCAAAGGAAACCCTCAGAATAGCGCGCCACCAGGCCAGCGCGTACGAGAATCGCGCGCTACCAGGCCAGCGCGTACGCGTTCGCCCGTGGATCCGCTCCTGCGTGCAACACGTTGGTGACCGGGTCGATCAGAATCGCGGCGTTCGAGCCCAGCGACCAGGCACGGCTCACGCGGACCCGGTGCCCTTTGCGCGCCAGTTCGGCGCGCGTGGCGGAGGGGATGCGGGCTTCCACCCCCAGGTCCGCCGGGTGCATGGTGTGGGGGAACGGCGAAGACGGGAAGCTCCGCGTGGTCCAACGCGGCGCCTCGATGGCCTGCTGCACGTTCATCCCGAACTCGACGATGTTGAGCAGCGTCTGGAGCGTGCGCATGCACTGGTCATCGCCGCCCGGGCTGCCGGTGACCAGATAGGGCTTGCCGTCCTTGACCACCAGCGTGCTCTGGAGCGTGCTGCGCGGGCGTTTGCCGGGCTCCAGGGCGTTGGCGTGCCCGGGCGTCAGCGAAAAGTAGTCGCCGCGGCAATTCAAGGAGAATCCCAATTCGCCCATCACCACCTTGGCGCCAAATCCGCTGTGCAGGCTGGGCGTGAACGACACCGCGTTGCGCTGCCGGTCCGCCACCGCGATGTAGCTGGTATCGCCTTCGTGATCTCCGTCTCCGGCCAGCCGCAGGTCGCGCGGGCGCTCGGTGACCGGGAATCCCGGCTGGAAGCGCTCCGGGGCGCCGGGGCGGAACTCGTCCGACGCCCGTTCGGGGTCGATCAGCTTGCGCCGCTCCCCGCCGTACGCTTTCGACAGCAAGCCGCCGAAGGGGATCCGGATGAAATCCATGTCGCCCAGAAACTGATCCCGGTCGGCGAAGGCCAGCTTGGTCGCTTCCACCGAGGTGTGGATGTAGGTGGCGGAGTTGTGGCCCATCGCTTTCAGATCGTAGCCTTCGAGCAGGTTCAGCACGAACAACTCGGCCGGCCCTTGCGTGGCGGAGGCGTTTTTGTACACCTCGTAGTCCCGGTAGCGGAAGGAAACCGGGTCCTCCACTTTCGCCGTGTAGGAGGCGAAATCCTCGTAGCGGAACAGCCCGCCGTTCTGCTCGGAGAAGGCCGCCATCTCGCGGGCGATGTCGCCCTGGTAGAAACGGTCGCGCGCGGCCTGGAGTCCGGCCAGGCGGCCGCGCGGCGCCGCCTGCGCTTCCGCTTCCACCAGCCGCCGCAGGGTGCGGCCGAGATCGGGATTGCGGAAGATTTCGCCGGCTCGTGGCGCTGTGCCGCCCGGCAGGTAGACGCGCCGGCTGGTGGGATACTTCTCGAACTGGCGAGTGCCTGCGATGGATCCCGCCAGGGATTCGCTGGCGGGAAACCCCTGCTCGGCCAGCTCGATCGCCGGCGCCAGCACGTCGGCAAACCGCATGGTGCCCCAGCGCGACAGCAGCACATACCAGGCGTCCACCACTCCGGGGACCGTGGCCGACAGCAGCGTGTCGTTCACCGGGAGCTCGCCGCCATGATGCTGGCGGTACCACTCGATGGTGGCCAGGCGTGGCGCCGTGCCCTCGGCATTCACCGAGTAAACGCGCTGCGACCGGGCGTCCCACACGAGCAGCACCGCGTCTCCGCCGATCCCGTTGGAAGCCGGGGCCACCAGTCCCAGCACCGCCTGTCCCGCCACGACGGCGTCAAAGGCGTTGCCGCCCGCGCGGAGGATACGTTCCGCCGTCTGGGTGGCCAGCGGCTCCATCGAAGTCGCCGCGTATTGCGTGCCGCGTACCACCGGCCGCATCGTCTGGCGGAGCGGCTGCCGCTCGAATTCGACCCGTTGGTAAAGCGCTTGGCCGGGCAGACCGGCCGCGCAGGCCAGCAGCAGTCCGCCGGCGGCGTAGGCAAGACGCATGGGAAGCGTGCCTCCTGGTGGAATGGCGATTTGAGGCGAGTATACACCGTTGCGACGGGCGGCCGGAGGGCCTAGCTTAAAGAGCAGGACGGAGGCAGGCGATGACGAACCTGACGCGGCGGCAACTGATGGCGGTGGCGCCCGCGGCGCCCGCGCCGGCGGCGGGCTTTCCCCTGGTTCCCTTCGGCCCGCACCGGGTCTCCCGCCTGATCGTGGGCGGCAATCCCATCAGCGGCAACTCGCACGTGAGCGACGAGCTCAGCCGCGAGATGATGGATTATTTCTCCGCCGCCAACGTCAAGCGGCTGTTGGCGGACTGCGAACGCGCCGGGATCAACACCTGGCAGTCGCGCGGCGACCGCCACATCCAGCGCCTGTTGCGCGAGTACCGCAACGAGGGCGGCCGCATCCAGTGGATTGCGCAAACCGCGTCGGAACTGGCCGATATTCCCCGCCATATTCAGGATCTGGCGGCGCAGAAGCCCATCGCCATCTACCTCCACGGCGCCATGACGGACCGCCTGTGGGCCGCGGGCCGGATCGCGGAGGCCCGGGAAACGCTCCGGCGGATTCGTGATACAGGCTTGCGCGTGGGGCTGGCGACCCACCTTCCGGAGGTCATCGACTGGGTCGAGGAGCGCGGTTGGGACGTGGATTTCTACCTGACCAGCCTCTACAACCTCAGCCGGCCCAAGCAAGACGCCGCGCGGCTTGCCGGACACGGCGTGCGTCCGCCCGGTTCGCATTTTTATGACCCCGACCGCGAGGCGATGCTCCGCCGGGTCGCCCGCACCTCGCGCCAGTGCTTGATTTTCAAGGTCTACGGCGCGTCGCGGCTGTGTTCCACTCCCGCGGACATGCGGGACGCGCTGCGCCTGGTGGCCGCCTCCGCCAAGCCGCACGACGCCGTGATTGTGGGAATGTTCCCCAAGCACAAAGACCAGGTGACCGAGAACCGGCGGCTGTTCCTGGAGGCGTTCGGCGCGCCAGTGCGCACCTAGCGCGCTGCGGTTGAACCCGCGCGCGGCCGTGTGCGACACTCGAAAACCAATGCACGCCGAAATCCCGGTGGAACTGGCCAGCGCCCGCAAACTGCGCGACCGCAACACGGTCGTGTACCGCCTGGCGCACTGGCCGATCTGGATCTTTGTCTTCTTCATCGCCCCGGGACCGCTGACCTTCGACCTGTTCGCGCGCGGTTTCGACCACCGGATGGCGCTCTGGCTGGGCGCGGTGCTGCTGGCGACCGGCATCGCCGGACTGCGCGGCCGTCTGCCCGGCGTGGAGCCGAGACCCTACATCATCCGTTTCGTCGAAGACAAACCCAATCCGCTCTACCGCCGCGTCTGCTACACGTTCGCCTGGAGCGCCGCCCTCACCTTCGTCACGCTGAACCTGGCGGGATTGATCGGCGCGCTGGCCACGGGCCGCTGGCAACTGCGCCAGATCTACGATGTGGCGTACTTCCCCCTGGCGGGCCTGATCTGGGTGCTGGGCGCGCTGGGCAAGCTGCCGCGCGTCAAACCGTCCACCAAGGGCGAAGGGCACGAGCGGCGCTACTTCTATGGGACCGTGTGGGCGGTCTGCGTCGCCCAGCCTTTGCTCTGGCTGATGTGGAAACTGTTCCCCGCCGGCTTCGCCTACGACCTGGGGAAGCTGGTGATCTTTGCGGGCGTCCTCGCCTTGATGGGCCGCCTCGCGTACCGGGGACGGCTGCCGCGCACGCGGCCGATCGTGCCGGGAGAACTGGCGATCTCAGACTAACGCGGCAAGCTTCGCGGGACGCGGGCGGAGCACCCTGCCGGCGCGTAACGGGATTTCAACTCCGCCGCCCGGCCGGCCCCCGTCCGGCGTCTGGACGGTGTATGCTCGGGTCACGAGCCGGGCCGCCAGGCCGCATCCCCGTTCGCGCCACGGCACGGCGAGAGCGCACCCCGACCGGGCGGACAGCAACCAGGCGGGCACGCAAGACACGAGGATGCAACCAGACCAGCCCGCATTTCAGATTCAAAGGTGCAGTCGTCCATCGCCATCTCCGCGAACCAGTTGCACCAGTCCGTCGGCGACCGGGCTTTGACCAACGCCAGGGACCCCGCGAACACGTAGTTGGAGGGCCGGCGGCGAAAGCCGGCCTGGCGAAACGCCTCCTGCCACGGGGGAAGGGATTGGTTCGTAATGACCAGGTCGGCGCCTTCATCGCCAAGCGCGTGGTCTGCGAGCATGGCCACCGCCGAGCGGAATTCCGCCCCTGCGGCGGCGTCGAGCACCGTGCCCACCTTCAGGGTGCCGAAATACATGAGGCTTGCCGTCCGTAGGCCGCTGAGGGCATCGCCGCTCGCGCGATCGATCATCGCGCTCAACCCGATTGCCGCCCGGCGCGAATTCCAGGCGGACAAACCGGTTTGCGAGCGCCGCGCCCCGGGGTTGGACCCCAAGTTTGGGCGCGCAGCGGGTTGGCCGCCGCGAGCGCGCTCGCCAGAAACAGAATCGAACGCCACCGCATGAGTCTCTCCCGGGCCGCGTGCGGGCGGCCAACGCCACATGGTCGGGGAAACAGCCCTCCGCGGGAAGCCCGGCGCGGGTTGCACGCGTTGGCGGAAGGTTAAGGCTGCCGCTGGCGGCGGACGAGCCACAGGGGCGCCAGCACGAACCAGGCCAGCGAGCAGACCAGCAGCGCCTGCTTGAACTGGTTCTCGCTGAGCACGCCGTGCCAGTGCAGGAAGGGTGTAGCCAGGCCGGCCAGGAGGCTGGCGAGACCGGCGGCGGGCAGGAGTCTGGTCACGCCTTGGTTCTCCTTTCCAGCAGGCGCAAACCGCAGTAAGCCACGGTCGCCGCCAGGTATCCGGGAAGCCATTTGAAGAACAGGTGCAGCGGCAGCCAGTAACAAAACAGCAGCGTGCCGGCCCACACCGCCAGCGCGAGGGGATTCACCAGCCAGCCGCGGCGGCGGGCGGGTTCGGGCTCCGCTCCCAGCCGCGGCAGGATCCAGTGCTCGGCGAACGCGATCGCGCCGACGGGCATTAGCGTCAGGCCATAAATGGCGACGTAATCGAGCAGCTTCAGAAAGACGACCGGGAAACAGGCGATGGCTGCGGTAGCCAGACCCGCGGCGGCGGTCACCTTCCAACGCGCGGTATTGTGCGTGACCGACTGGAGCGCGAGTCCTGCGCGGTAGAGCGTCGGGTTCGCCGTGGTCCATCCGGCGATCATCACGGCGATCGCGCCCGCCAGGCCCGCGCACGCGTACGCCATCAGGCCAGGGTTCACCTCGCGGTTGATGGCCGCCATCATGATGCCCGAACAGATCCACGCCAGCATATGGCCAGGGTACATGCCACAGGCCGACCACAAGCCGTACTTCCAACTGCGCGCGTAGCGGAACAGCGCCAGGTCGCTGAGGCCGATGTGCATGGCCAGGTTGGCGAACCAGGCGAAAAACACGATGTGCCAGAGGCCGAACGGCTCCTGCCCCGGGGAGGGAACTCCGTTCCAGATGCGTGTTTCGGCCACCTGCCAGAAGTTGCGGAAGTCGGGCTGCACGCCGAGGCGCGGCATCACTCCCACCGCGCCGGCCACAAAGATGACGAACAGCCACGGCGAGCAGACCGACGCGAAGCGGCTGAGCCCCTCGAAGCCAAGGATCGCCAGCAGCGTAAACAGAACGCCGATCGCAAACGTCACCAGGACCCAGGACAGGCTGGCGGGCCATACATCCGTGGGGGCGGGGGTGGCCAGACCCGCGACCGAGCACACGGCGGTTGACGACACCGAGATCATGGCTCCCGCCAGCACGCAGAACAGGAGCGCGTTGAGCACGTTGTACGCCGCGGTCAATCCCGATCCCAGGATCGGCCGCAGATACCAGTAAAGCGTGAGGCGCGTCCGCACGGCGATGGGGGCGCAGATGAACGTCCACGAGAGCACCGCCAGCGCGTTGCCCAGCAGCAACCCCAGGAACAGATCGGCGGCGCGCACCCCATGCAAGACGAAGAACGCGCCGATCACGAATTCGGTGGCGGCGACGTGCTCGCCCGCGAACAGGCCCGCGAAGCGGCCGCCCGACTGGAGCTTGGATTCGGCGACCGGCTCGCGGTCGTATTCGTAGAGCCGGTCCATCCGGGAAACGATTTCCGTGACTTCCGCCGCCATGCGCCGCCGCCTTTCCGGCGTGAGAAGCGAGTGTATCACGCCGGTTCCCGGAAGGCTTGCCGGGCAGTACCATGCATAAAGATGGCGCAGGCGGTGGCAGTGGTGATTCCGGCGTACCGGCCGGGGCGCGCCCTGGTGGACGTGGTGACCGCGCTGGCGGGACCGGCATTCGCCGCCGTCATTGTCGTGGACGACGGGAGCGGACCGGACTACGCCGCCGTCTTCGCCGAGGTTGCCGCGCTGCCCGGAGTTACGGTGGTGCGGCACGCCGTCAACCTGGGCAAGGGCGCCGCGCTAAAGACGGGTTTCAACCACGCCCTCTGCGCGCTTCCGGACCTGGCCGGCGTGGTCACCGCCGACGCCGACGGGCAGCATGCGCCCGAAGATGTACGGCGCGTGGCGGAACGTCTGCGCGAGGAACCGGCGCGGCTGGTGCTGGGCGCGCGGTCGTTCCGGGGTGCGGCGCCCTGGCGGAGCCGCTGGGGCAACCGAGTGGCCGCGCTCGCCGTGCGCGCGCTGCTGGGACAGCCGCTGACCGACACGCAGACCGGTCTGCGCGGCGTGCCCAAAGCGCTGCTGCCGGCGCTGCTGCGGGTCCGCTCGACAGGCTATGAATTTGAGTTGGACATGCTGATCGCCGCCCGGCACCTGGGTTGCGCCGTGCGGGAGGTGCCCATCCGTACGCTGTACGAACCGGGCAATCCCGGATCGCATTTCAACCCGTTGCTCGACTCGATGCGGGTGTCGTTCGTGTTGCTGCGATTCAGCCTGCTCGCGCTAGTGACGGCGGCGGTGGACAACCTGGTTTTCCTGCTGACGTTCGGCGCGACGGGACACGTGGCCGGCTCGCAAGTGGCGGCGCGCGCCGCGGGGGTGGTGGTGAACTACGGCGGGGCGCGGCGGGCGGTGTTTCTCTCTCGGGAGAGCCATCGCGTGACCCTGCCGAGGTATCTCGCGCTGGTGGCGGCGAGCGGAACCGCTTCGTATGCCTTGATTCAATTACTGACCGGGTACGCCGCGCTGCCCGTCATGGGCGCCAAGCTGCTGGCGGAGTCTGTGCTGTTCCTGGCGAACTTCGCCATTCAGCGCGACTTTGTGTTCATTCGCCGCGGAAAGCCGGGCGGGGCGACCGACTGGGACCATTATTATCGCTCGACGCCCTGGACCGCGCGGCTCACCCGGCGCTACACCCAACGGGTGTTGCTGCGCGCGCTGGAACGCTACGCGCCTTCCGCGGCGCGCGTCGCCGAATTGGGGGGCGCGGGCAGCGCGTTCCTGCCGGCGGTAGTCCGGAAGTTGCGGCCGCGGGAATATCACGTCATCGACTCGAACGCCTATGGGCTCGAGATCCTGCGGCGGCGGGTGAACGGTCTCGGCCAGGTCCGGCTGCACCTGGGCGACTGCCGCGACACGCCCGCCGCGCTGGACGCCGACGTGGCGTTCAGCATCGGATTGATCGAACACTTTCCGCCCGCCGAGACCCGGCGGGTGATCGAACGGCATTTCGCGTTGCTAGCCCCGGGAGGCTGCGCGGTAATTTCCTTTCCCACGCCGACCTGGCTTTACCGCGCCGCCCGCGCCCTGGCTGAGGCCGCCGGGGTGTGGGCGTTTCCCGACGAGCGTCCCCTGACCCGCGCGGAGGTGGCGGCCACGGTCGAGCAGCACGGCCAGATTCTGTTTGAAACCGTGCTGTGGCCGCTTGTTTTTACCCAGCGGCTGATGGTGGCCCGGAAACTCTCATGATGGCGCGCGCCGCGCGTGCGGCCATGGGCCTGCTGGCGCTGAGCCTGCTGTGGGGATGCGCCGCCCGGTGGCGGGATACCGATCTGCCGTGGAGCGCAACCGGGGCGGAACGGCTGGCGGTGTTCGCGACGGTGTATCTGGCGCTGGCCGGGCTGGCGTGGCGGATTGCTCCCCGGCGCTGGACCGCGGTTTTGTCGGTTTGCGGTCTCGCCTACGCCGCCTGGTGGGTGGGCCCCGTCGCGGTAGGGGCGACTCTGCTGTTCGCGCTGGCCGCGTACTTGGCCGGGCGTCGGCTGACCGGTCGTGACGACCTGTTGGCCTGGATCGTCGGCGTGGGCTTCTATTCCTGGGTGGCCGGGCTACTGGCGTTCCTCCCCGTGAACCGTCCCTGGCTGCACGCGGCGCTGCACCTGCTGCCCGTTCTGGCGGACTGGCGCGAAGCCGGGCGGCTGTTCCGCCGCCTCACCGCCCCCGCGCATGCGGGACCGGGCTGGCTGCACGCCGCGTTTGGGTTCGTCCTGCTGGCGCACCTGCTGGTGGCGCTGAAGCCGGAAGCCGGACCGGACGCGCTCGCCATGCACCTGGTGGTTCCCGCCACGGTCGCCTGGCGCGGGCTCTGGCCGTTCGATGTCCGCGAGTTCCTGTGGGCCGTCATGCCGATGGGGGCCAACTGGACGTTCACCACCGTCTACCTGACCGGCGGCGAATCAGCCTGCCGGCTGCTCAACTTCGGGTTCTTCCTCGCCCTGCTGGCGCAGACCGCCGCGACCGCCGCGCGGCTGGCGAACCCGCGTCAGGCGGCCCTGGCCACCCTGCTGCTGGCGACGACGCCGCTCACCCAACTGGTGACTGGCTCGCTGTACGTCGAAAACTACTGGGCGCTGATGCTGCTCGGCATGATCGAGGCGGGCTGGCGCGCGCGAGAAGGGGGCGATTGGCGGATCTTCGCCTGGCTGACGGGTTGCGCGCTGGCGGCCAAAACCGGCAGCCTGCCGCTGGTGCCGGCGGCGTTGGCGATGTTCGCGCCTCCGCGGCGCGCGTGGGTGAGCGTCGCGGCATGGTGCACGGTTGCCGGCGGCGTCCCCTATCTGAACGCCTGGTGGAGAACCGGCAACCCGGTGTTTCCGTTCGCGAACAGTCTGTTCCGCTCGCCCCTGTTCGACCCGCGTCCGCTGGCCGACGCCCGCTTCACCGAAGGCCTGTCCTGGGACACGCTGTACCGCTTGACGTTTTCCACCAGCAGCTATTTTGAAGGGAGCGACGGGGCGTTCGGGTTTCACTGGCTGGTCCTGGTGATGCCGGCGGCCGTGGGATGGGCAGCCGCGATCCGGCGGGGAAGCCCCGCGCGCCGCCCCACGCCGGCGGCGCACGGCCTCGGCGTGGCGCTGGGCGCCATCGCGATCTACGTGGGCGTCACGTTCGCCTGGCAGGCGAATGTGCGGTACCTCTATCCTGTGCTGCCCCTCGCCAGCGGGCTGGTGGCTTCTTCGCTGGCGCTGCTGCCCGCCCGCGTGGCGTCGTGGTGCGCCGCCGTTCTGGCGGCGCTCAACTTCGCTTTCCTTCCTGCCTCCGGCTGGCTGCACCGCGATTTCGCCCTGCATCCGGGCGCGCCCGCCCAGCAATGGCGCGCTTACCGCGATCGGATGGCGCCCACGCGCGGTCTGATCGACTGGCTGAATCAGAACCGCGCGGGAGAACCGGCAGCCTTCCTCGCGGGCAACTCCGTCGCCGGACTGCGCGCGCCCGCCTACTCGAACTCGTGGCATTCGCCAGTGCTCGAAAGCCGCCTGCGAGAAGCGGGCTCCGCCGAGGAGATCGCCGTGTGCCTGCGACAACTCGGAGTGCGCCGGGCGGTGGCGCCGGAATCTCCGCTGCGGTTGAATACGCCCGCGCTCCGGGAGTTCGCCGCGCGCTACTTGGAGGCGGAATTCCGCCACGCCGATTGGGAGGTTGCCGCCGTGCGGAACGAACCGCGGCCGCTACCCGCCATCACGCTGGAACCGGGCGGCTATGACGATGCGCACCCTGCGTTCCGCTACCGCGGACCGTGGCTGCACGATACGCAGTCGCCCGGCGCTTCCGGAGGCACGCTCACCTACAGCGGGCATCCGGGCGCCCGTCTGACGTTCTGTTTTCGGGGCCGGCGGCTGGTTTACGTGTTCACGCGCGCGCCGAATCGGGGCATCGCCTCCTTGTGGCTGGATGGACGTAAAACCGGAGAGGTTGATCTTTACAACCCGGAGGTGCGATGGCAGCAAAGAATGGAGGTCAACTTCCAGGAGGGACTCCACAAGGCGGAAATCCGCGTGGAGAATCGAACGCACAAACTCGCGACCGGATTCCACGTCGATGTGGATCGGTGGGAGATCAAATAGGAGATCGAACCGGAAAGCGCCGGGAGCCGGGGTTAGGCCGGCTCCCGATTGATGAAGAACAGCGCCCTTCGCGCCTAGCGCCGGGTCAGCGGAATCACCGTAACCTTGTTCGCCTCGACCGTCACTTTCTGGTTCACCGGGGCAAAGTCCCGCGGCTCGGCGCGGATCGTATACTCGCCGGGAGGAAGCATGATGCCGCCGCCGGGGTTGTTCAGTTCGTCAATGAAGCCCCAAAACCGGTCGTTGACGTAAATCGGGCCAACATCGCCGTGCGCCACGGACATGAAAGATTCCGGAAGGCCCGGACCAAAGCGGATGCGACCGAAAGGCCCTTTCGGCGGTTCCAGCTTCTTCAGCTTGTATTTAATCTTGGTCGTCTTGCCGGCGGTCACCGTGACTTTGGTGGTGTACTCTTCAAAACGCGGGTCGCGCAGCGTGATTTCGCGCTCGCCCGGCTCCACCGCGTACTTCTCGGGCACCGTGAAGCGGCCCGCGGGACCGACATACTTGCCGTCCACAAACAAGCCCGCGCCCGTCGGATTACCGCGCGCTTTGATGTACCCTTCGTCGTCGGCCGCACAGAGAGGTAGCGCGAGCAGGGATACCAGGAAAAGGATCAGGAGTCTCATAATCGTCACTCTGCGTTTTCGTCTTCCTTACATACGCGCCGGATCGTCAAGAACGCGTCCCGGACGCTCTGGGGTCGCTCTCCCGTGCAGGAGAACAGGCTTACCGTTTACCAATACGTGAACAAAACCTCCGCGTTCGGCGAACGTGGCCGCGTCGTAACCCTGGCCCCGTGGAACACCGCAACGTCCGCTTCTCGCACCGCCGAATCTAAACGCGATCGGCCGGCTTTATACGGCTCGCCGGGAAGGTGGTCTCCCCCGGCTTGCCCGATCTTCAGTGTATCACTTGCCGGTCCCGGGCAACCGGGCCAGCGCCCGGGTCCACCAGTCGTAACTGCTTGGATGGGGAACCCCTTGCCGAAGTTTAGTGATCTCGCCGGCGGAGTGGCGTGGCGGGTAAGGGCCGCCCTCCGGCTCGGCCGATGCTTGCATGAAGCGAACTTGATCCTCGCGCCGGTAAGTGACGCAACGGACCCTTTTCGAGACGGGCACGCCCACTCTGGGTGACGCCGGCGCCGCGCCAGCAATCGTTCGCAACGTCATTGTTTCGATCAGCCGTCTTGCGATGGGCAACCGCTGCTGTCCGCGTCTTGGCCCGCCGGGGCGGATCTCAGGGAAACAACTGAGGCCTAGGTTACAGCGCCCGCACGCCACGCTGCGGTGTCGAATGGAAATTGGGGCCGATCTAAACGCAAGCAGGGGGCGACGGTTTTCGTGCGGGCGGACCGCAGCACAGGCGCGATCTCTCGCCGCCTGCCACGCGGCCGTATCCCCGCGAACCCGTCCGTGTGTAAAAAGTAGGCACGCCTGTGTCCACGTGTACACTTACCGGCCGAGCCGCGGAGGCGACGACAAGCTCGATAAGAGCAACGAAAGAATCACCAACCCGAGTATGCTTACGATCACCATGGTCGACCCCTCCGGATCCCTCACTCCTTTTGGTGCAATTGCCCGGCCAAACGTTTCGGCGATTATGATACGGTGCGAATATGCGCGTGGATCTCGCCTTCGGAAAAACAGGTTTGACGACGAACCTCCCGGACCGGTTTCGATATCAAGTGCTGGAAGCCCGGTCCGCCCAGCCGTTGGACGATCCGCAAGGAGCGCTGGAGGAGGCGCTGGATCATCCGATTGCCTCTCCGCCCCTGGAACAACTGGCCCGAGGCAAATCGAGTGCGGCGCTTTCGGTCTGCGACATCACGCGTCCGGCGCCAAATCGTTTCACGCTGCCCCCTCTGCTGCGGCGGTTGCACCAGGCGGGAATCCCCCGGGAGCACACCACCCTCCTCATCGCCACCGGACTCCACCGACCTGCCACCAACGCCGAAATCCGCGAAATCGTGGGCGAAGAGATCGCTTCCTCCTACCTTATCGGGAACCACAATGCCCGCAATAGGGAAGAACACCGGAATCTGGGACAAACCACCTCAGGAACGCCCGTCTGGATTGATGAGCGCTTCGCCGCCGCCGATCTACGCATCACCCTGGGTTTTATCGAACCCCACCTGATGCTGGGTTTTTCCGGAGGCCGCAAGCTCATTGCCCCGGGCCTGGCGGCGCAGGAAACCATTAAGGTCCTGCACAGTCCGCGGTTCATGCGCGATCCGCGCGCTGTCGAGGGCTCGGTGGAGGACAACCCGCTCCACCGGGAACTGCTCGAGATCGCCGCACTGGCCGGCCACAGTTTCATGCTCGATGTCGCCCTGAGCCGTGACCGGCGCATCGCGGGCGTCTTTGCCGGCGACCCGGTGGAGGCCCACCGCGCCGGCGTCCGCTTTGTGCGGCGTGCTCTGCTGGAACAATTGCCCGAGCCCGTCGACGCCGTCCTCACCACTTCGGCAGGCTACCCGCTGGACCTGACCTTCTACCAAGCCGTGAAAGGCATCACGGCGGCGCAGCACATTTTGAAGCCGGGCGGACGGATCCTGCTGGTGGCCGCTTGCGAAGAAGGCGCCGGCGCGCCGGAATTCAGTCGCATGATCCGGGATTTCCCCTCCGACCGGCAGTTCATGGAGCACATCGTCAACCAGCCGGTGATCGTCGATCAATGGCAACTGGAAAAGCTGGGGCTGGTGACCGCCAAGCACCGGATTTTCTTCTACGTTCCCGGATTGCCGCCCGAGTATCACTCCTCCCTCTGGGGGCCCTCTTTCGGGACCGTTGGGGAAGCCGTGGACGCCTGGCTGGAGGGACTGCCCGAAACCGCCCGAATCGCGGTGATTCCCGAAGGACCCTATGTCTTTCCCCGCATCGCCGAGCCGGAGTTGGCGGTAGTTTGAATCTGCCGCCTGGCTTTTTGGCGGGCGGTCGCGACGCAGCTCGCTTCGCCGCCGGGAGACGCACGGGCGGAGGCGCCTTTGTCGATAGCCCTAGCTAGACTCGGGTTGCTACACGACGCCCTACCGTGTCGGTTCCCTACGGAGCCGCGAGCAGGGATCTCCAGATGAAACGCTCTCCCAAACCGCGCGCGACGCCACCGGCGCCGATTACCGCCGGGTCTCCCGCCCCCTGGACGCCGTGGGCGCCTACAGCATTCCCCGCTGGGACGATTCGCCCGACTCGCGGCGCAAGGCGGTCGAAAACACGCGCCGCGTGCTGGAAACCACCCGCGCCGCGGTGGGTCCGGAAAAACGAATCATCTACACTTTCTGGGTCGCCAACATCCTGGAGTTACGCAAACCTGGTCCGGCCACCCATCCCACCTTTGACAAGATCCGGGAAATCTGCGAGGCCGCCCTTGCGATGGGCATCCGCCACCTCGACCTGTATGGATACCGCATCGGGGACTACGTCGCGACCGCGGAGGACTGGCCGGCGCGCCGGCCGCCGGCCCAGGGCGCTTACCGCCTCGCCGACCCTTACCCTGACCAGCACCTTTGGGACCGCCCCGCGTGGCACGCCCCGCTTCGGGAATACCTGCATTCCCTCCGCGCAGGCCGCCGCTAGGAGCTTGGTGAAAAGCCGGGACACAAATTCCTCGAGCAGAACAGCGTTGCGGGGGTTGTTCCCCGGCGCGCGGGCGCTCCCCGGAAGCCCGGAGAAGAGAATGACCCGTACCCCGCCGCGTGGCCTTCGCTTGCCTTCCGCTCCCCGCGGGTCAGTCCGCCACTTCCTCCCACGTCACCACCCGGCGCTCGTAAATGGCCTTGCGGCCCAGGATGGCGGTCAGCGTGGACCGCAGTCCCGCCTCCGCGCTGTTCAGCGGCGTTTTCCTTGCCCGGGCGTTGTCGATGAAAGCCGCCAGCGACAGGTAGTTGGAATCCTGCCCCGCCAGCGGCGATTCGATCCGCCGCTCGATCTTCTTTTCGCGTTCGATAAAGATCCCTGTCGTCAGGTCGATGGCGCCCAGCGATCCGTACACGCGCTCCTTGACGCCGGAGAAGCCGGGCGGATCGAAGTAGATGTGGCTGAACTCCAGGCGTATGTCGCCGGGGAATTCGTAGAGGACGACATAGTTGTCCATGGTGGTGCGCCCCGGCGGTTCGTTCTTGAACAGGTTGATGCCGCCGGAACCGTAAGCGCGCAGCGGGTGCGCGCCCACCGCCCACACCATCAGGTCGAGGATGTGGCACGCCTGCTCCACGATGTTGTCGCCCGAGCGGGTGCGGTCGAAATACCAGGGGGTGTTACGGGGCAGGTCGCCGGTGTGCCGGTAGCCTTGCAGGAACAGCACGTCGCCCAAGCCGCCCTGGTGGATGAACTGTATGGAAGCCGACCGCGCGGGGTCGTGCCGCAACTGGAAGCCAAGCTGGAGGATGCCCTTGGCGCTGGCCGCCGCATTCGCCACCATCCGGCATTCCTCCGGGGTCGCCGCCATCGGTTTCTCGCAATAGACGTGGAAGCCCACCTCGAGCGCGGCCACGGTCATGTCTTTGTGCAGGTCGACCGGCGTGGCGATCACCACGGCGTCAATGTCCTTCCGCTCGAGCAGCCGGTGGTAATCGGTGTAGGCGCCGGCGCCCTCGGCGATGGCCGCGGCTTTCTTCAGGCGTTCGGGGTCGAGATCGCATACGGCCACCACCTTCACGCCGGGCACTTTCAACATGCGGGTCAGGAGGAAATGGCCGCGGTTGCCCACGCCGATAAAAGCGACGCGCACCGTGTCGTTGGGCGCCTGCGCCGCCAGAACGGCCGCGCCGCCCAGCGCCGCCGGCGCGGCCAGAAACCCGCGGCGAGTCCAGTTCGATACTTGCATACAGAGCTTAGTTTAGTCGGCGGCGGAACGCGCGTAAATTGCCTTCGCGGAAAGCCCGCCCGGCGAGGGGCCAACGGCCGATGAGCTTTAACAACGCTTTCTCCTCCGTAAACGCCGGCCGGATCCCGTTCTTGCCCGGGACGTTTGGCGGCCGGTCGCGGAGCTTCGTTGTATTGTGGAAGGCGCTCCCCCGAATGGGGGCTGAAGGGTAGCGGATGCGGGCCCCCTCCGGCAGCGGCGTAGTGGTGGAGAGAGCGACGCGCTATGTGTTCCTGGCTCTGGCCGCGGCCGGCTTGGCGGGCGCCGGCGGCGGACCGCCGCGGGAATCCGGACCGTTTCTGCCGCCCGACCTCGTGGAACTGGTGCGGCTGGATCCCACGATTCGCCTCGACATCCGGTACGCGACGACGAACAACTTCACCGGACGCCCGGTCTACGGCGAAGCGCGGGCGTTTCTCCAGCGGCCGGCCGCGGAAGCGCTGGTGCGGGTCCATCGGGCGCTGGCGGCGGAGGGGTACGGCTTGCTGGTGTTCGACGGCTACCGGCCGTGGTCGGTCACCAAGCAATTCTGGGACCAGACTTCGCCGGGCCTCCGCAAGTTCGTCGCCAACCCCCGCCAGGGCTCCAAGCACAACCGGGGTTGCGCGGTCGACCTGACCCTGTACGATCGCCGGACGGGCCGCGAAGTCGAGATGCCGAGCGGCTACGACGAAATGAGCTCCCGCGCCGCGCCGGATTACCCCGGCGGAACCGCGGCGCAGCGGCAGGCGCGCGACCGGCTGCGCCGGGCGATGGAAGCCGAGGGCTTCACCGTGGATCCCAACGAGTGGTGGCACTTCAACTACCGCGACTGGCGGCGGTATCCGATCCTCAACGTGCCCTTCTCCGCAATTCCCGCCCGGTAAGCCCGGTCCCCGGCGCCGATCGAGTCGATCCGGCTTCACTCTTCCCGGTACGCTTTGGTCAGCGGACGCGTATGCCCACCGTGCAGCAGTTCCTCGGCATCGAGCATGGCGAAGATTTGAAGGAAGCGAGCCACCAAGCCTGTCCAGCCGGTTTGATGACTGGCGCCGAGACCCGCGCCGTTGTCGCCGTGGAAATACTCGTAAAACAGCAGGCAGTCGCGCCAATGCGGATCGGACTGGAACTTAGCCGCGCCGCCGAACACCGGTCGCCGGCCCGAGGCGTCCCGCAGAAAAATCGCCGCCAGCCTCCGGCCGATCTCGCGGGCGACTTCAAACAGATTCATCTCGCGGCCCGATCCCGCCGGGCACTCCACCTTGAAACCGTCGCCGTAATACAGGTAATACTGAAGCAACGCCCGGATAATCAGGGCGTTGACGGGGAACCACACCGGTCCGCGCCAATTCGAATTTCCGCCGAACATGCCGCTGTGCGATTCCGCCGGCCAATACTCGACGCGGTGCTCCTGTCCGTGCACGGTAAAGACGTACGGGTTGGCTTGATGAAACTTGGACAACGACCGGATGCCGAAAGGGCTCAGAAACCGCCGCTCGTCGAGCATGTACTGGAGCACGCGGCGCAGTTTGCGCTCGTTGAGCACCGCCAGCAGCCACCGCCCCTCGGCGCCGGGTTGCTCGGGCGGGTGAATATTCACCGTCAGGTGTGGGTGCCGGTCGAGAAACTGCTGGGTGCGGCGCACCACCTTCGGAAAGCGCTCGATCGTTTCCCGTGAGAGCACCGTTGCCGCGCACAGCGGCAGCAGCCCGACCATCGACCGCACCTTGATCCGGTGGCCGCTGCCGTCCGGATAACGCAGCAAATCGTAAAAGAAGCCTTCTTCGTCGTCCCACATCTCATCGTGGTTGTCGCCAGCTCTGTCCATGGCGGCCGCAATCCAGAGGAAGTGCTCGATGAACTTATGGCCAAGGTCCTCGTAAGCCGGGTCATGGGTGGCCAGTTCGAGCACCATCTCGAGCATGTTCTGGGCGAACATCGCCATCCACGCGGTCCCATCGGCCTGTTCCAGAAACCCGCCGGTCGGCAACGGTTTGCTCCGGTCGAACACGCCGATGTTGTCCAACCCCAGGAATCCGCCTTCAAACACATTGCGCCCGCTGGGGTCCTTGCGGTTTACCCACCAAGTAAAGTTCAACAGCAGTTTTTGAAACGCGTGCTTTAAGAACGCAATGTCACCCTGCCCGCGCAATTCGCGTTCCTGGGCGTAGATCGCCAGCGTCGCCCAGGCGTGCACCGGAGGATTCACATCGCCGAAGTTCCACTCGTAGGCCGGAATCTGCCCGTTGGGGTGCAGGTACACCTCGCGTAGCATCAGGTCAAGCTGCTCCTTGGCGAAGTCAATGTCGGCAAGGGCGAGCGCGCTCGTGTGAAAAGCCAGATCCCAGGCCGCATACCACGGATACTCCCATTTGTCGGGCATGGAGATCACATCGTCATTCAACATGTGGAACCAGTGCAGGTTGCGAAGCCGCGCCTGGCGGGGCGGGCGCAGGGGCTCGACGCCGTGCTGGCGCAGCCAGCGATCCACGTCGAAATAGTAATATTGCTTGGTCCAGAACATGCCCGCCAGCGCCTGGCGGAATACCCGGTACTCGTCTTCGGTGAAGTTGTCCGGCGCGATCGTGTCGTAGAAGCCGTCGGCTTCGGCCAGACGCGCCGCAAAGATGTGATCGAAGTCGTCGCCGGCGCCGGCGGCGTCCGCGCTGAGCCGAAGCCGGAGGGTCCGCGTCTCTCCAGGCGGAACCCGCACGCGGTACCAGGCCGCCGCCTTCGTTCCCACCCGCTCGGGATTCACCGCGCCGGTTTGGCCGCCGATTACGCGGGCGTGAAAGGCGTCCTTTCGGTAAGGCTGGGGATTCGGCTTACCGAAGAGGCGCTCCTCATTGGTTTCATTCTCCGTGAACAGCCACTCCGGGTTCCCGTCCGCGGCCAGGCGCAGGCGGCCCAGTTCCCGATGCTGGGCCACCACGCCGCCCTCCTCGCCGCGCAGGACCGGCTTGGCCGTTCCCGCTGGCCACGACCACGTATTGCGGAACCACAGCGTCGGCAGCACGTCCAGCGCCGCCTCGTCCGGCCCGCGGTTCCGGGCGGAGATCCGGACGAGAATGTCTTCGGGCCCGGCCTTGGCGTACTCGACGAACACGTCAAAGTAACGGTCTTCGTCGAAGACTCCGGTATCGAGCAACTCGTACTCCATCTCGAAACGCGAGCGTTCCTGGTTGGTTTCCACCAGCGCCGGGTAAGGGAACGCCGTCTGCGGGTACTTGTACAGGAACTTCATGTACGAGTGCGTCGGCGTGCTGTCCAGGTAGAAGTAATACTCTTTGACGTCTTCGCCGTGGTTGCCCTCGGCGTTGGTCAGGCCGAACAGGCGTTCCTTGAGGATCGGATCCGCGCCGTTCCACAACGCGAGCGCGAAACACAACCGCTGCTTGTCGTCGCAAATCCCGCCCAGGCCATCTTCGCCCCACTGATACGCGCGGGAGCGCGCGTGGTCGTGGGGGAAGTAGCTCCAGGCATCCCCGTTGTCGCTGTAGTCGTCGCGCACCGTGCCCCACTGGCGTTCGCTCAGATAGGGTCCCCATTTTTTCCACGGCGCCGAGCCGCGCCGCGCCTCCTCGAGGCGCAGGTGTTCCGCCTGCCTGGCCATGATCACCGCTCCTCGCGCGACCTACCTGGTATGCGCCGCTTCGTAATCGCGCAGCATCCGGATCCACTCCCGGATGAAAAAGGGATTATCCTTCCACGTGCGGCCGCTCACCATGTTTCCGTCGCGCACGCAGGCTTCATTGACGAACGTCGCGCCGCAGACCTCGACGTCAAACTGGCACTTCGGCACCGTCGCCATGCGCTTGCCCCGGATTACGTCCGCGGCGGCGACGATCTCCGCGCCATGACACACCACGGCGACCGGCTTTTGCGCGGCGAAGAAGTGCCGCGTGATCCGCAGCAGATCGGCGTCGTAGCGGAGGTACTCCGGTGCGCGCCCCCCGCTCAGAAACAGCCCGATGTACTCCTCCGGGTTCACGTCCCGAAACGCAAGGTCCGAAGCCCAGTGGTAGCTGGGCGATTCCTTAGTGACGTCCCAACCGGGGGGGATCTCGTGCATCACCAGATGGTAGACGCGTTTTTCCGGGGCGGCGACGACAGCCTGCCAGTCTTCTTCCATCACCCGCCAGATCGGGTAAACGGTGTCGAGAGCTTCGGCGGCGTCGCCGATGACAATGAGAACTTTGTTCGGCATGGCGCGAGAGTCCTGTCAGAGAGTGTACCCTTTCCCGGCAGGCTGTCCCGACGTGCCCGGCGGCGCTACTTGGCGCCGTCGACCGGAATCTCCACCGGGCCTCCCTCGAGTCCGGTGATGCGGATGGTTTTCGGACCGGGCGGGTCGGGGGGACGCGCGGCCACCGGCCCCGTGGGCGGCGTTGAAGCGCGCGCCCGCAGCCGCTCGGCGGTCAGGCGGTCCATCTCGCTCTTCGACATGGCGAACGCGAGACTGACGTAAGAGCCCTGGGGTTGAATGCGGAGCCGGCGCAACATTTGTTCGGCTTCCGCGTTCCGCCCTTCGCCCTGCGCCGCCATGGCCAGCATGGCCTGGAGCCCCAGCGCCAGCTTCTGTGCGGCTTCGCCGCTGGCGGTAAGCAGGTTCGCGTCCATGCGCAGCCCGTTCGAGAACGACATGCCGACATCCACCGACTTGAGCTCTTTGAGGAACTGTTCGGCCGGCGTTGGCGGTCCGGCAGGCGGCGTGGGCGGCACTTGCAGGTGCATCCAGAAATCGTTGCGCGCCGCCAGTTCGGCCGACCGGGCCAGCAGCGGACTCAGCGCTCCGGCCGGCGCCCGACGCCGGTCGATGGCGGCGACTAGGTCGCGGCGTTCGCCGAGCACCAGCGTTCCGCCGTCGACCAGGGACCACCGCAGCGTGGGCGGGTTCGCTCCCTTCATCCGCAGCAGTTCGACGTCCTGGTAAATTTCCGTGGCGCCCTTCTTCTCGCCGGCCCAGGCGCGCAGCGCAGCCAGGTTAAAGCGGCCCTTGATCACCACTAGCATGGGCGGATTTCGTTTCCTTGGGCCCCCGGCGGCCAGGTTCATCTGCTGGAGCGCATCGGCCGATCCCGCCAGCACAACGGCATCCACCTGGTTCAGTAGCACATCCTCAAGCTGCGCCAGGCCGGGAAAAGCGGGCGCGGCCTGTGTCAGCAACTGCGATTTGACCTGGTCGAACATGCCGGATTCGACCAGCTTTCGCCAGTGAATTCCCAGGACCATGGCGCTGTTGGGCGGCAGCAGTTGGGCGGTGCGGCTGTCCAGGAGGGAGGGCGCATCCGGCGCGGGCTGGCCGGCCGCCAGCGACGCCGCCAGAAGAACCAACGGGAAGAGGCGATGGGGCATACGGGCTCCGTGCTTCCAGGCTAGACTCGGGGGACCTTCCAGGAAATCCTGAAAACCCCTCGAATCGCTTCAGGTTCAACCCGAAAACGGCCCGCGGGGCATTGTAGAATGCGCTGCATGCCTCTCCACGGCCCGTGGCTGGTCGGCCTGACCCTGGGCGCCATCGCGCTGCTGCTGGCGCTGATTCTGGCGGTGCGGCTCCACGCGTTCCTGGCGCTGATGATCGTGAGCGCCGTCTTGGGTCTGGCCGCCGGCATGCCGCCGGCTCAGGTGCTGAAGTCCATGCAGACCGGCTTCGGCGAGGCCCTCGGATTCATCGCGGTCGTGGTCGCGTTGGGCGCCATGATCGGCCGTTACCTGGAACAGTCAGGAGGGGGACGGGTGCTGGCCGAGTGGCTGCTGGATCGCTTCGGCCGCGAGCGGGCCTCGTGGGCGGTGCTGACCGCGGCGTTTCTCGTCGGCCTGCCGATCTTCTTCGAGGTGGGGTTCATTATTCTGGTGCCGATCGTGTGGAGTCTGGCGCGGGAGTCGAAGCGGTCGTTACTCTTTTACGGCATGCCGCTGACGGCGGCCTTGACGTTCACCCACGCGCTGGTGCCGCCGCATCCGGCGCCCGCCGCGGCAGCTTCCCTGCTCGGCGCGGACCTGGGAACGACCATTCTTTACGGAGTGGCCCTGTCGCTGCCCATGGCCATCCTGGGGGGCATCGGCTACGGCAACTGGATTGCGAAACGCATCCATGTGCCGGTGCCTCGGATGGCGGGAGACGAACCAGCGCCCGAAGAAGCCGGGGCGCGGCCCGCCGTCGGCATGGTCATTTTGGTGCTCCTGCTGCCGGTGCTGTTCATCTTCGCGGCGACGGTGGCCGGAATGCTGGAGTTGCCCGGACACCGGCCGCTGGGTTTCGTAGGACACCCGTTCACCGCGCTGTTGCTGACCACGCTGGTGGCAAGGTACTGGTTCGGCGCGCGGCGCGGGCTCAGCCGCGATCAGCTTGGCCGCCTGGCCACGGACTCGCTGGCGCCCATTGGCACGCTGCTGGCCATCATCGGCGGCGGGGGGGCGTTCAAGCAGGTGATCGTCGATTCGGGGGTAGGGCCCTACGCGGGCCATCTCCTGGCGACTTCGGCGATATCTCCGCTGATCGTCGCCTACCTGATCGCCGCCGCCATGCGGATCGCGCAAGGCTCCGCTACGGTCGCCATCATTACCGCCGCCGGCATGGTGGCGCCTCTCGTTAAGGACATCCCGGGCTATACGCCCGAAATGATCACCATGGCGCTCAGTTGCGGCGGCACCATCCTGTCGCACGTCAACGACGCCGGCTTCTGGGTCGTGAGCGAATACCTGGGCATGACCGTGCCGCAAACGCTTCGCAGTTGGACCGTGATGAAGATCATCGGCTCGGTGTGCGGGTTTCTCCTGCTGCTCGCCGCGCAGGCCGTCTTCTTCGGCTAGCGGACCGAGCGTCACGCGCCCTACCTCAGCCATCGAGCACCCGGAGCCGGGCGCGGCCGCGAGCGGGCGGCGCGCTTTGGGACAAGGAGCGCGGGAGCAGATAACGCCGCGCCGGGGGATCGTTCACGACGCCCTTCACTTCCTGGCAGCGCCGTGCTATCTGCGAAGAGTTATGTTTCTCCGTCTCGTGGGCTTGGGCCTTGTCCTTGCGGCCGCGCTTCCGGCGCAGCGTCCCTGGTGGGAGCGCGAACCGTTGCGCATCATCGATATCACCACCAGTCTGGACCGCGTCGACGCGTGGGACCCGGCGGAACTGGCTTCGCGCAAAGCCGCCCAAGGGTACAATGCCGAGCACCTGGAGATCATGGGGATGCCCGCCGGGCTCAACGACGAGCACTTCTTTTTCCAGTCGCAGGTGGCGGCGCGGAAAAATCGCGATTACCTGCGCGAGTACCTGCCGCACGCCCGGAAGAACGGGATCCGCGTCTTCATCTACTTCAATGTCCACTGGTACACCATGGCGTTCGCCGAGAGGCATTCGGACTGGCGGCAAATCCGGGAAGATGGCAAGCCGGTGGATGGCGTCTACGACACGGGCGCCGATTTCTGCGTCAACTCTCCCTGGCGGCAATGGTGTTTTCAGGTCCTGCGGGACCTGGCGGCGTACCCCATCGACGGCATTTTCTATGACGGCCCGATCTACCGGGGCGACACCTGCTACTGCCGCTGGTGCCGCGACAAGTACCGCGCCCAGTACGGCTCGGATCTGCCGTCGAAGAAAGAACGCCGCGGCAAGGACTTCGCCCGGTTGATTCAGTTTCAGGCCGACAGCCTGACGGATTACCTGCGCGAATCGCGGCAGGTGTTGAAGGCGATCAACCCCGAGATCGCGCTCTACATGAACGGCGGGGTGCGCGGGGCGAACTGGGCCACCGCGCGGCTCAATCGCGTGCTGGTGACCGAGCAGGACCTGCTCGGCAGCGAAGGGGGCTTCATTTCCGGGGATTTGACGCGCGTGCCGATGTGGAAGCCGGGGCTGACCGCGCGTTTGCTGGAGACGCAAGCGGGCGGCAAGCCGCGGGTGATCTTCTCGGCCGCGGGCCACAAGCCCTGGACGTTCTCCCTGCTGCCCGCGCCCGAGTTGCGCCTGCTTTACGCCAGCAGCATCGCCAACGCCGCTAGCGTCTGGATGGGCATCACGCCGACCGAATTCCAGCAACCGGAGATGGAAACCCTGGCGGAGATGAACCGCTACGTCGCGCGCAACGCCGCCTACTACCAGGACACCCGGTCGGAGGCGCGCCTGGCCGTGGTCTGGTCGGACACGACGGCGAATTTCTATGCCGGCTCGGACGCACAGATGATCGACGTGGACCGGATTCCCCAGCGCAGCGAGGTCGGCAACCTGGATGCCGAGTTCGCGGGCGTCACCGAGGCGCTGATCCGGGCGCACGTGCCCTTCGACGTGATCGACGACACGACGCTCGAGCGCGAGCCGCTCGGCCGGTATCAGGCGATCTTCCTGCCCAACGTGGCCTGCATGGGCGACGCGGTGGCCTCGCGATTGGCGGACTATGTGCGCGGCGGCGGGAACCTGTTCGCCACCTTCGAGACTTCGCTGTACGATGAAACCGGCCTGCGGCGGACGGACTACGCGCTGGCGGAAGTCCTGGGCGTACACTCGGGCGGCCGGATCATCGGGCCGAAGCGCTGGGACTTTATGAAGCCGCTCGAAGCCGACCCGCTGCTCCAGGGCCTGCGGCGCGAGTGGTATCCGGCCAGCGTCTATCATGTCCGCGCCAAACCCGCCGGCGCCAAAGCCGTTTTGCAATTCACCACGCCGCTCAAAGGGCGCTACGACGGCGTGCCCGGGCTGTCGGAAGATCCCGCCCTGCTGGCGCACAGCTTCGGAAAAGGCAAGGCGGTGTACTTCAGCGGCGATTTTGGCGCCATGGTGAACAACTTCCGCACGCCGGAGTACCTGGCGATCGCGGCCAACGCGGTCGAGATGCTGGCCGTGCGTCCGCTGGAGATCGCGGGCGCCCCTGAACCGGTCGAGGTGGTGCTGCGTTCGCAGAATAACGGGCAGCGCTGGCTGGTCCACCTGGTCAACTTCAACGGCGAGATGACGCGGCCGATCCGGAAGGTCTGGCCGCTGCGCGGGGTGTCGCTCACGCTGCTGGACGGCAAGCCCGTGAAAAAGGCTTCGACCTTGGTCAAGCCGGGCACGTTGACGCCTGGCAAGGATAGCCGGGGCAGGCCGCGGATCCTCGTGCCTGAAATCGGCGAGTATGAGGTGGTCGTCTTGGAACGATAGGGTTGGCCGGACGCCGGAGGGGCAGATGCCCCACCGCGGGAAGAAGGGCAATGCTTCGCCGCACGCGCGTCAGGTCCCTCCGGGTTTTTCGGGAAGAGAGCTTAGGTATAAGGTTCCCCACAAGGTTACCCGCTTCGTGCAAGGGGGCCTTGTATTCCGGCTCCGATGGTGCACAAATTGCAATAGAGGCTCCGGGAATCCGCCGGGTCCGCGAGCCGAAGGATACGACTACCCGGAGGACCGGGAGGAGGTTCACCGATCAAATGAGCGACTTCACGAGAAGAACATTCCTGGCCGCCAGCGCGGCCGGCGCGACGGCCTTCGCCGCCGCGGCAAAGCCCGCCCTGCTGGGCGGCCCGAAAGTTCGCACGCAAGCCTGGCCGAAGTGGCCGGTCTTCGACAAGCTGGAAGAAACGAAATTGCTCGATACGCTGCGCGGCGGCCAGTGGTTTCGCGGCTCCGGCAAAGTGGTGAGTGGTTTTGAGAGCGCCTACGCCAGCCTGACCGGCGCCAAGGCGTGCCTGGCGACGGCCAACGGCACCAGCGCCCTGCTCACGTCCCTGAACGCCATGGGGGTCGGCGCGGGGGACGAAGTCATCGTGCCGCCCTACACCTTTGTGGCCACGGTCAACGTGGTGCTGGCGGTGAACGCCGTGCCGGTTTTTGTGGACACGGACATCGAGACGTTCCAAATCGATCCCAAGAAGATCGAAGCGGCGATCACCGACCGGACCGCGGCCATCCTGCCCGTCCACCTGGGCGGCAGCGCGGCCGATATGGACGCCATCCTCGCCATCGCCCGGAAGCGCAAGATCCCCGTCCTCGAAGACGCCTGCCAGGCGCACCTGGGCGAATGGAAGAACCGCAAGCTGGGTACCTGGGGCGAGGCGGGCTGCTTCAGTTTCCAGGCTTCGAAAAACCTGAACTCCGGCGAAGGCGGCGCCATTGTTACCAACGACGAAGATTTCGCCGAGAAGTGCTACGCATTTCACAACAACAGTCGCGGCCGCCGCAACACAGGCTATGACTTCTCGTACGTGGCGCGCGGGCTGAACCTGCGCATGACCGAATTCCAGGCCACGCTGTTGCTGGCCCAGATGACCAGGCTGGAAGAGCAGAGCACGCGGCGCGATCAAAACGGCGCTTACCTGACCAGTCTGCTCAAGGAGATTCCCGGCATCCGGCCCGCCCGGATGTACGACGGCTGCACCCGCAACGCGTATCACCTCTACATGTTCCGGTACGACAAGGAGCAGTTCGCGGGGCTGCCGCGCGCGAAATTCCTCCAGGCCATGAACGCCGAAGGCATTCCGTCGTCCGGCGGCTACTCGCCGCTCAACAAGGAGCCGTTCCTCAAGAACACGCTGGAATCGAAGGCCTATCAGAAGATCTACTCGAAGGGTTACATCGCCAAATGGCAGGAGCGCAATCAGTGCCCGATGAACGACCGGCTGTGCGAGGAAGCGGTGTGGTTCACGCAGAACATGCTGATCGGCGGCCGGTCCGACATGGAGCAGATCGCGGAAGCAGTCCGGAAGATCCAGGCGCATGCGGCGGAGCTGGCGCGGGCCTAGTATGCGATTCGTCATCGCCAGCGTCATCGCGGCGGCCATCGCCGCGGGGGGAGGTTGCCGGGTGGACCAGACCCGTCTCGAGATCGTCACGGTAGACCCCGGCCACTTCCACGCCGCGCTGCTGCAGAAAGAAATGCTGCCGGAGTTTTCCGAGCACGCCTATGTGTACGCGCCGCTGGGTCCCGACCTGGCGGCGCACCTGAACCGGGTGGCCGGATTCAATGCGCGCAAGGAGAATCCCACCGCCTGGAAGCTGTCGGTGTACGCGGGAGCCGACTACTGGGAAAAGATGCTCGCGGACCGGCGCGGCCAGGTGGTGGTGTTCTCCGGGCGCAACCGCGGCAAGATTGACCGCGTGCGGGAGGTGCTCGCGCGCGGCGTCCACGTGCTGGCGGACAAGCCGTGGATCATCGAGCCGGAAGATCTGCCCAAGCTGGAAGCCGCGTTGAACGCGGCCGACAGCAAGCGCGTGATCGGCTACGACGGCATGACCCAGCGCTTCGAGATCTCCTGCATTCTGCAAAAGGCGCTGGTGAACGCGCCTGGGGTCTTCGGCGAGCCTCTCCAGGGAACCGCCGAAGACCCGGGCGTGTACCTGGAGAGCGTTCACTACCTGCTGAAGCTGGTGGCGGGCGCGCCCAACCTGCGGCCGGTGTGGTTCTTCGATACCCGCGAGCAGGGTGAAGGGTTGACGGACGTGGGCACGCACCTGGTGGACCTGGTCCAATGGACGCTGCTGCCGGACCAGGCGGTGGATTATCGGAAGGACATTGAGATGGTCGCCGGGTCGCATTGGCCGACCACCATTGCGGAGCCGGATTTCAAACGCGTCACCGGCGCGCCCGCGATCCCGGAAGCGCTCCGCGACCACGTCGACGCGAGCGGCGCGCTGGCTTACTACTGCAACAACCGGGTGGATTACAAGTTGAAAGGCGTCCATGTCCGCCTCGACGTGAAGTGGGATTTTGAAGCGCCGCCGGGCGGCGCCGACACCGAAGTCGCCATCTACCGGGGTTCGCGTTCCCGCGTCGAAGTGCGGCAGGGCGCGGCGGAAAGGTTCCGCCCGGAGGTGTACGTGATACCCAACCGGGCCGGCGACAAAGCCGCGGTGGCGGAGGCGGTCCGTCAGTTGCTGGCTTCGCTCGAGGCGGAGTGGCCCGGCCTGGAGCTGGCGGACCAGGGCGACCGGTTGCACGTCGCCATCCCGGACAAGCACCGCATCGGCCACGAGGCGCACTTTGCCCTGCTCACCGCCCGGTTCCTGAGCTATGTGAAGGATCCCCAGAGTTTGCCGGCTTGGGAGAAACCCAACATGCTGGCCAAATACTACGTGACGACGAAAGGAGTTGAGCTCGCGCGTCGGGCAACTCGTCCATGAAACGCTTCCTACTCTCCCTCCCGATCCTGGCGGCGTTGATCTCCTGCGGGCCCGCCCCGGAATCCAAGAAAAAGGAGGAAGCCGCCCCGCCCGCGGCGGCCGGCGTCGAAAAGAAACTGCGCGCCCAGGTGTACGATTCTGGCTTTGCCGACGCCCACGACACCTACAACGGCATGGGCTGCGCGCGCGACGGGACCATCTATTACGTGCTGTGCTCGGAAAAGCCTGATGTCGGGGCGCGCATGTTCGCGTTCGATCCCGCCTCCCAGCGCATCGATTATCTCGGCGACCTCACCGAGGCGTCCGGCGAGCAGGACGCCAAAGCCATTTCTCAGGGCAAGAGCCATGTTAACTTCGTCGAAAGCGACGGCAAGCTGTACTTTGCGACGCATATCGGTTTCTACAGCATCATCGACGGCATGGAAAAGATGGGCATTCCACCGCCCGGCATGAAGCCGTACCGCGGCGGCCACCTGCTGGCGTTCGACATGGCCAGCCGGAAATTCGAGGACCTGGCGCTGGTTCCACGCGGCGAAGGCGTCCTGACCTTGAACATGGACACGCAGCGCAAGCGGATCTACGGCCTCAGTTGGCCGACCGGGTATTTCTTCCGTTACGACCTGCCCAAGCGGGAACTGAAGGAACTCGGCGATTTCTTCCGCAAAGGCGAGAACGGCAAGGGCGACACCTATCGCACCATCTGCCGGTCCCTCGCGGTGGATCCCACCGACGGCGCGGTCTATTTCACGAACGGCGACGGAGACATCTACGTCTACCGGTACGACGCCGACAAGGTGGAACTGTTCGCCCAGGGCGAGATGAAGAAGGATTATTTCGGTTGGTACGACCCCACCTCTCCCGGGCACATGGCCTATAACTGGCGCATGGTGACCTGGTACGAGCCGGAGAAGGCTTTCTACGGCGTGCACGGCAATTCGGGCTACCTGTTCAAGTTCGAGCCGCGCGCGGCGCGCGTCGAGGTGCTGGACCGCATCACCTCCGAACCTTCCCAGCGTAGCGGCATGTACGACCAGTTCAGCTACGGTTACCTGGGTTTCGCGCTCGGTCCCGACGGGCACACGCTTTACTACCTGACCGGCGGCCCGATTTACCGGGAAGGCAAGCGCGTGGCGGGCAAGGATTCCACCGCCAAGGGCGAGTCGAAAGGTGAAGAGAACCTGCACCTGATCACCTACCACATTCCCACCCGGCGCTATACCGACCACGGCGCGATTTATTTCCCCAATGGAGACCGCCCGGCCTATGTCAACTCGATCGCGGTGGGCAAGGACGGCACGGTGTATTCGTTATCGAGAATCAAACGGGGCGAGCGGACGGTCACCGACCTGTTCAGCGTGAAACCGTAGCGTGCCCGGAAACCGCCCCAGGGCGGCAAAGAGGAGTGCCTTTATGAATCAGAAATCCACGGAAAAGACGCGGCGCACATTCGTCCAGACCGGCGCCGCGGCGGTGGCCGGCCTGGGTTTGGCCAAAGCCGCCGCCGTCGAATCGCTGGCGTTGAACGGGGGGCCGAAAACGGTTACCTATTCGCCCAGCCACCACACCTTTCTCACCCGCTGGCCGCGCTATGGCCAGGCCGAGAAAAAAGCCCTGCATGAGCTGATCGACTCGGCGAAGTTTTACGAAGAACTGCCGCTGTTCGAGAAAGAGTGGATGGAGTACACCAAGGCGCCCTTCGCCAAGGCGCACATGAACGGCTCCAGCGCGCTCACGTCCATGTACTTCGCCCTGGACCTGCCGCCGGGAACCGAGATCATGGTGCCGTCCTACACGTTCTTCTCGACCGCTCTGGCGATGCGGTTCTTCGGCTACGTCCCCATTTTCATCGACATTCACCCGAAGACCGCCACCTTCGATCTGGAAGACGCCAAGCGCAAGCTGACCAGGAACACCCGGGCGGTGTGCGTGATGCACTCCTGGGGACTGCCCTGCGAGATGGATCAGATCGAGGCGTTCTGTAAGGAGAAAGGGCTCATCCTGCTGGAGGACGCTGCCCACGCCCACGGCGCTTCCATGCAGGGAAAGATGATGGGGACTTGGGGCGCCATGGGCATCTTCAGCTTCCAGACCTCGAAGGTCATGCCTTCGGTGGAAGGCGGCATGGGCATGTACCAGACGCGCGAGTACTATGAGCGGGCCGCGGCTTTCGGCCACTACGAAGACCCGCCGAAGTTCCCCAAAGACAGCCCGAACCGCAAGTACGAAGGCACCGGCTTCGGCCAGAAGTACCGCATGCATCCGTTCGCCGCCGCGGTGGCCCGGCAGCAACTGCGGAGCCTGGATGAGCGTAACGCCCTGGTGCAGTCGCAGGTGCGCAAGCTCAATGACCGGTTGCTGCAACTGCCCGGCCTGTCGGAGCCGCGTTTGCGCCCCGACCAGAAGCGGGTGTACTACTACGCCAACATGCTCTTCCTTGACGAGAAGAAGGCGGGCTTCAAGCGCGACGCCCTGGTCAAGGCGCTGAAGGCGGAAGGCGTCCGGGCCACCGTGTGGGATTACCCCGAACAGCACAAGATGTACATCTACTCCGAAGCCAAGTGGTGGCATCATCCGCCCGTGATTCCCAAGAGCATGCCCGGCGACGAGCAGGTGAACAAGACGCACCTATTTGTGCCGCTGTTCTATGGCGAGTCTCCGGAACTGATCGACCAGTATGTGAAAGCGTTCGAGAAGGCCTGGGCGCATAAGAGCGAACTCGCCAGGATGGCCTAGGGGCAGGGGTGGCGCACGCACCCGTGTGCGCCACCTTGCTCTGCCAGGTTATGGATCATGCTCCGCAGGCACTTTGTCCCCACGCTAGCGGCCGGCGCGCTTCTGCCCGGGGCCGCGTCCGCGCAAACCTCCGCTCCCCGGCTCTGGATCGACCCCAGGATCGCCGCCTTACCGCGCCGTCCCTGGCGTAAGGTCCACCTCGATTTCCACAATTCCCACCACATCGGCCGCATTGGCGAACGGTTTGACAAAGACGAGTTCGGCGACACGCTGCTGAAGGCCAATGTGGATTCGATCGTGGTGTTCGCCAAGGACATGCACGGTTATTTCTATTACCCGTCCCAGTACGGTCCCGTGCATCCCGGCCTGGATTTCGACCTGCTCGGGGCGCAGGTGGAAGCGTGCCGCCAGCGTAAGATCGCCGTCTATGCGTACTACTGCACCGCCTGGGACAACTACCTGGCCGAGCACCATCCCGAGTGGCTGGTGTTCAAGCGCGACCGCACCACCTACCTGCCGAAGTTCGACGAAACGCCCGGCTGGACCGCGCTGTGTCTTTCCCACCGCGACTTTGTCGAGCTGGAAGTAAAACACACCCGCGAATTCGTCGGCCGCTATGCGCTCGATGGCGCCTGGTTCGACATGCCGATCCCGATTCACGCGGAGTGTTTCTGCGCGGAATGCCTGCGGCAACTAAAGGCCCGCGGACAGGATCCTTTCTCGCGCGCCGTGCAGTGCGCCCACAAACAGGAATTGCACATCGCGTTTCTGGAAACGCTGACCAGGACCGTCCGCGAGGTTCGTCCGGGTTGCCAGGTGGATTACAACAACCAGGGCGCCTACGGCCTCGGCGCGCGCGTGGCGCACCAGGACAATATCGACATCGAAGCGCTCCCGACTACTTCCGGCTGGGGCTACTATTACTTTCCGCTGATCGTGCGTTACGCCCGCACCTTCGGCCTGACCACCTACGGGATGACGGGGCGCTTCAAGGCATCGTGGGCGGATTTCGGCGGTCTGAAGCAGCCCGTGCAGCTCGATATCGAACTGGCGGGCATCGTGGCGCACGCCGCCCGCTGCGACATTGGCGACCAGATGCCGCCCTCCGCCCGGCTCGACCCGGCGGTGTACCACGTGATCGGCGCCTCGTACCGCCGCATTCGCGACCTGGAACCGTATCTCGAGGGTGCGGCGCCGGTGACGGAAGCCGCCTTGCTGATCTCCGACCATCCGCTCGAGCGGCCCAATACCGACGCCCATCTGGGCTGGGTAAAACTCCTGGCCGAGTGCCGCGTGCAGTTTGATGTGCACGAACCCGATGCGGCGTGGGAACGCTACGGCCTGATCGTGCTGCCGGACGCGTTTCCGGTTACCGCCGCCCTGGCCGAACGGCTGCACGCCTACGTGGGCCGCGGCGGCGCGCTGCTGGTGTCGCACCAGGCAGGCCTGCTGGCGGGCACGGACGGCACCTGGCTCGAGCGCTACGGCTTCCGCTACGCGGGCAGGTCTCCGTTCCAGCCCGCGTATCTGGTGCCCAAGGAAGAGTTCACCGGTCCGATCCCGCGCTATGAGTACGCGCTCTATCAGGGCGCTTCGCAATGGGAAGCGGGCCCGCCCGCCGCGGTGGTCGCGCAGCTGGGCGAGCCCAAGTTCCAACGCAGCGCCCAGCATTACACCAGCCATCGCCAGACGCCGTTCGACCGCGAAACGCGTTACGCGGCCATCGCCCGCAGCGGGCGGGTGATGCTGTTCGGCTTCCCGGTGGGCGGCAGCTATTTCGGCGAGGGCTACTGGGTGTATCGCCAGGCGGTGCAGCACGCCTTGAAGACGCTGCTGCCCGGGCAATTGATTACGTCCAACGCGCCGCTGAGCACGGAGATCACGGTCACCCACCAGGCGGCCGCCGCCGGACGCAAGGAGCGCTACCTCGTTCACCTGGTCAATTTTTCGCCGGTGCGCGGCACGCCGAAGCACCCGGTCTTTCACGAAGACCCGATCGCCCTGACGGACGTCACGTGCGAGTTGAATCTCGACCTGCGCGCGCCGAAGGCCACCATCGCCGGCGTGCCGGGAGGCCGGGTCGGCGTCGCGCGCGCCGAGTCCGGGCGGATCCGCATCTCGATCCCGCGCATCCCGGTGAGCGCGATCGTGGCGCTGGAAGGGTGATCGGCGCCTTCTTCACGCGCCCATCGTGAACAGCGGCGAGGCGACGTAGCAGAACGCGGCGCCGGCGGCGGACATGGCCAGTCCCCACCAGAGGAGTTGCCGGAACAGCCTAGCGCGGTCGCTGCCGGGCGGCGCGGCGGCGATGCAGAGCGCGCCCAGCGTCGAGAGCGGCGACACGTCCACCAGCGCGGCGCCGATATTCACGCTGATTGCCAGCGCCAGCGGATCCACCCCCGGCAAGCGCGCCGCCAGGCCGGGCGCCAGGGGCAGGAAGGCGGGGAGCACCACGCCGGAGGTGCTCGAGTAAGCCGAGATCACGCCCATCAGGAACGCCACCACCGCGTGGACGGTGGCCGGCGTCGCCAGGCGCGCCAGGAGGTCCTGGAACCAGGCCAGTCCTCCCGCCTGCTCCACCCAACCCGCCACGGTGCTGATGCCGGTCACCAGCCCGATTACCTTCCAGGGAATACGGCGGAGCGTCGTTTTCCAGTCCGCCGCGCGCGCGGCCAGCAGGACGCCAGCCAACGCCATGGCGGACCAGCCGAGCGGCCAGCGGCCCAGAACCACGCCGGCGATCCACACTCCCGTGATGGCCAGGGTGGCCACGTGGCGCCGTTCCAGGCGCGGCGCGGGTTCCGGAGGAGCCGCGCTCGGCTGACGCGCGAGCGATAATCCCCCGAACAGGAAATACGCCACCACCGCCACCGCGACGTGCGCCGCGGCATGGAATAACCAAACCCGAAGCTCGTGACCAGGCAAGCCGCTGCGCGTCATCAGGCCGGAGACGATCACGCCTACCGTGGAGAACGGCGAGAGGTTCCCGGCGTTGGCGCCATTGCCCACCATGAGCGCGGTCAGAAAAACGGGGACGCCCGCCCGTGCCCCCGTGCTCATGGCCAGGGGTGCGATCAACGCCGTGCTGAGGATGGCGCCCGGGCCCACCATCGCCGTCGCCGCAGCCAGCAGAAAGAACAACGGCGGCAAGCGCGGCGCGCGTCCCCGGCACAGCCGCACGGCCTGCCCCGCGGCCCCCGCGAGCGATCCGTTGGCTTGCGCGCAGCCAAACAGCAGGGTCACGCCCGGCAGCGTCACCAGCAGTTGCCAGGCGCCGCTCACGAATCGCGCTTCCAGGGCGGCAGCAGATGCTTCTGGATTTTGCCGAGCGCCGTACGGGGCAACCGGTCGACGCGCACAAAGGCGCGCGGCGTCTTGAACGACGCCAGGTGCTCCCGGCAGGCGGCTTCCAACGCGGCGGGATTCCACGCGCCGCGCGGCACAATGTAGGCGACCGGGACTTCGCCGCGGACCGGGTCGGGCGCGCCGGTTACCGCGGCCTCGGCGACGCCCGGTTGCTCGGCCAGGAACTCTTCGAGTTCGCGCGGGTAAATGTTGAACCCGCCGGAAATGATCAGGTCGCTGCGCCGCCCTTGCAGCGTGTAATATCCGTCCGGGGCGCGCACCGCCAGGTCCCCGGTCCGGAACCACCCGTCGCGGAACGCGGCGGCGGTTGCGTCGGGACGCCGCCAGTAGCCGGGAAACACGTTGGAGCCGCGCAGGTGCAGTTCACCGGTCTCCCCGTCGGGCACGGGGTTTCCTTCCGGGTCGAGATGGCGGACCGAAACTCCGGGGAGCGGCAAGCCCACGCTGCCCGGCCGTCTTTCGCCCACGTAGGGGTTCGAAATGTTCATGAGCGTTTCGCTCATGCCATAGCGTTCGAGGATCGTATGGCCGTAGAGGCGGCGGAAATCCTCCAGCACCGCTGCCGGCAGCGGAGCGGAACCGGAAACGAACAAGCGCATGGCGCCGCCGATGCGGCGCGCCGCATCCTCCTCCACCTCCAGCAGCCGGACATACATCGCCGGCACGCCGAAAAACAGCGTAGGTTGGAACGCGAGCATCTGCTCGGCGATCTGCTGATGGAGGAAGCGCTCTTGCAGTCGCATCCGGCAGCCGCTGAGCAGCCAGCAGACCAGCCCGTTGCCCAAGCCGTGCACGTGAAAGAGCGGTAAGGTGAGCAGCAGGCGGTCGCCGGCGTGAATCTGCCAGCAGGTCAGCAGGTGGATGGCGTTCACCGCGAACTGGTGATGCGTGAGGATGGCGCCTTTGGAAACGCCGGTGGTTCCCGAGGTGTAGACGATCGCCGCCGGCGCGTCGCCGCTGGTAACCTCCCCCAGCGGGGTGTCCAGTTGGGTCTCCGCCTCCTGGGCGAGGTCCTCCACCCGCCACAGGGGAACCTCCGCCGGCGCGTGATCCGTCTGCGCGTCGCTGGTGACCAGCGCCACCGGGTCAGAATCGGCGAGGATGTGCCGGATTTCGCGGTCGCGATAGAGGATGTTCACCGGGACAAACAACGCGCCCAGCCGGGTGGCGGCCAAAAACAGGTCGATGAACTCGATGCGGTTCGCCAGATATACGGCCAGCCGTTCGCCGGACCGCAGGCCGCGGCGACGGAGGACGCGCGCCATGCGCGCCGCCCGGCGGTCGAGTTCGCCAAACGTGTACGTCCGGTCCCACTCCAGCGCGGGCTGGTCCCGCCGGAGGGTGAACGAAAGCTCAAACAATTGCGGCAAGGTCACGGAAGCGATCAGTATAGCCGCAACCTGGCCGCTGTCGCGCGCAGCGGGCACGCGATACAATTCGGGGCGTGGGCCAGCGGCCCACAGGAATCCTGCTCATGAAATGCGTACAACTGGTGGAACGCCGCAAGCTCGAACTGGCGGAAATCCCCGCCGCCCCGGAACCGGGGCCGGGCGAAGTCATGGTGCGCGTGCGCGCCGTCGGGATCTGCGGCAGCGATCTGCACTGGTATCTGGACGGGCAGATCGGGCACACCCGCATGCGGTTCCCGCACATCCTGGGCCATGAGCCGTCGGGCGAGATCGTCGCCGTGGGCCCCGGCGTCGCGGACCGGCAGCCCGGGCAGACGGTGGCCATCGAGCCGGCGATCTCGTGCGGCCACTGCGACTTCTGCCACGCCGCCAGGTACAACCTCTGCGCCAACGTGCGGTTCTTGAGTTCTCCGCCGCACCCCGGGCTGTTCCGCGAGTTCGTGACGTTGCCGGCGAAGAATGTGCTGCCCGTGCCCGCGTCGCTCGGTCACGCGCGCACCACGCTGATTGAGCCGCTGGCGGTGATCATGCACGTGCTGGAAGTGGCGCCCGTCCGGTTGGGTGAAACGGTGGCGGTGTTGGGCGCGGGGCCCATCGGGCTGCTCACCGCGCAGGCGGCCCGCCTGGCCGGGGCCGGTAAGGTCATCGCGGCCGACAAAGTGGCCCACCGGGCCAGGCTGGCGCAAACGCTGGGCGCGGACGCGGCCGTCTGCACCCGGGAAGCCAAGCTGGTGGAATCCCTGCGCGACCTGGCCGGACCGCATGGCGTGGACACCGTCTACGACGCCGCCTCGGCGGCGGAAACCATGAATGCCGCGCTCGAAGTCTTGCGTCCTGGCGGACGCCTGGTGCTGATCGGACTGCCGTACGAAGAATGGCCGAAGCTCGATTTGTACCAGGCGTTGAACAAGGAGATCGTGATCCACACCATTCGCCGGTCGAATCACAACGATCTGGCCGCGCTCGATCTGCTCGAGCGCGGCCGGATCTCCGATGCGATGGTATCGCACCGCTTTCCCCTCGCGCAGACCGCGGAAGCCTTCCGCCTGCTGGAAGATTATTCCGACGGCGTCGCCAAGGTGGTGATTGAACTCTGATGAGCCGCCGCTTCCTTGCTTTCGACATTGGCGCCGAGAGCGGGCGCGCCATGCTGGGCATGCTCGTAGACGGAACGCTGGTGCTCGAGGAACTGCATCGTTTTCCCAATACGCCGGTCCGGGTGCTGTCGGCGCTGTTTTGGGATTCCCTGCGCCTCTACCACGAGATCCGGGAAGGATTGCGGATTGCGGGGCGCGAACGCCGGTTAACCCTGGACGGCATTGGCATCGACACCTGGGGAGTTGACTTCGCGCTGCTCGGGGCGGATGGCCATCTGCTCGAAAACCCGCGCCACTACCGCGACGCGCGCACCAACGGGCAAATGGAGGCGCTGTTCGCCGAAGTGCCGCGCGAGGAAGTCTTCGCGGAGACCGGCATCCAGTTCATGCAACTGAATACGCTCTACCAGTTGTACAGCATGCGCGGTTCTCCCCTGCTGCCCCTGGCGCGCACGTTGCTGATGATGCCGGACCTGTTCAACTACTGGCTGACCGGCGTGGCGAAGAGCGAACGCACCATCGCCAGCACCTCGCAGTTTTACAATCCGCGGACGCGCGAGTTTTCGCGGGGGCTGCTCGAACGCCTGGGGCTGCCGGTGGCGATGCTGCCCGAAATCGTGGAGCCCGGGTCCGCCCTGGGCCCGCTGGTAGAAGAAGTCCGCGACTTCGCGGGCTTGCCCCCGGTGAACGTTTACGCCACCGGCTGCCATGACACGGCGTCCGCCGTAGCCGCTGTTCCGGCGGAGGCGGGCAGTTGGTGCTACATCAGCTCAGGCACCTGGTCGCTGATGGGCGTCGAACTCGAGGCGCCGGTCATCAGCAGCCAGTCTCTCGCGATGAACCTGACCAACGAAGTGGGCATGGCGGGAACGATCCGCTTGCTGAAGAACATCGCGGGCATGTGGCTGCTCCAGGAATGCCGGCGGGCGTGGGCGCTGGAAGGCCAGGAATACAGCTACGAACAACTGGCGCGACTGGCGGCGGAAGCGCGCCCGTTCACCGCGGTCATCAACCCGGATGCTTTCCTGGAGCCTGGCGATATGCCGGCGAAAATCGCCGCCTTCTGCCGCGCCACCGGACAGACGCCGCCGGGGACGCCCGGCGAGTTCGCCCGCACGATTCTGGAAAGCCTCGCTTTGCGCTATCGGCAGGTGCTCGAGATGCTGGAAACCCTCACCGGACGGCGCATCGAAGTGATCCACATTGTGGGCGGGGGATCGCGAAATCAGGTGCTCAACCAGTTTGCCGCGGATTGCACCGGTCGCCCCGTGGTCGCGGGACCCACCGAGGCGACCGCCATCGGCAACGTGCTGATCCAGGCCATCGGCGCGGGCGCCCTCTCCGATCTGGCCGAAGCGCGGGCCGTCGTGCGGCGGTCGTTTCCCGTGGCCACCACGCCTCCCGCGGGCGGCGACGGCTGGGACGACGCGTACACGCGCTTCACTGCGCTGACGGGCTGAATCCATGGCCGGCGCCGTCGAATGGATGCGTCTCGCGCTGGACCTCGCGGTCCGCAATGTCGAGGCTGGCGGCGGGCCTTTCGCGGCGCTCGTGCTGAACGACGGCCGCAAGATAGCGGAAGGCGTCAACTCGGTGACGCGGGACAATGACCCGACCGCGCATGCCGAGGTAATGGCCATTCGGGCTGCCTGTCGGCAAATGGGGACCTTCCGCCTGAGCGGTTGCCAGTTGGTCACCACCTGCGAGCCCTGCCCGATGTGCCTCGGGGCTATCTATTGGGCTCGGCTCGACCGCGTTTATTATGCCGCCAATCAGCAGGACGCCACGGAGTCCGGTTTCGACGACTCCCTGATCTATCAGGAGCTCGCGAACCCCCCCTCCCGGCGTCGCATCCCCCTCATTGCCATCGAGGGAGTCGACGCGCGCGCCCCCTTCACCGCCTGGCAGCGTCATCAAAGTCGCACGCTCTATTAAAAGATTTAGAGGTTAACCGCCGCCTCACAACAACTGTGGAGCGCACCGCGATCACTCTGCCAGAACGCCTGCGCAAAGGGCAGACCGGAGGAAAGTTGGAGGAGATTGAACGCGATGAAGATTCGACCCAATATTACCCGTCCCACGCAACCCCAGACGGCGGTTTCGCAAAAGCCGCTCGTAATCAGCGGCGGCAGCGGCAATGACAAGATCTCCGTGGCGCCCAATCGGCGGGGCGGCGTGGACGTGACAGTCCAGGAACAGAACGGAAAGACTCGCAGTTACAGTTTGAGCGCCGAAGAGGCTAAGCGCCTGGTAATTCAGGGAGGAGCCGGCAACGATCACATTTACGTGGATCCGCGCGTGAAGCAAGGGCTCACCATCGATGGCGGGCGCGGGAACGACGTGATCGTCGGCGGCAGCGGCAACGACCGCATCTACGGCGGAGCGGGGAACGACAGCCTGCACGGAGGCGCCGGCAACGATACGATCCACAGCGACACGCCTCAGTCAGCGCTGGACCTACAGTCGCAGCGCCGGCGCCGGATGTTCATCGACGGCTAGCGGCATTGGGGACCACATTCTCATCCTGGCGGCTGTCGCGGGTGCGGCGGCCGCCAGCATGCATGCGGCGCGGACTACCGCGCCGGGAAAACGACCGGGTAGTTCTTCTCCTTCCACGCCAGTATGCCAATCGCGCCCTGGGTTTGATAACCATGCCGGGCCAGGATTTGCGCCGCCTTAGCGGCGCGCGCCCCGACGTGGCAGATCGTGACGACGGTCTTGTCTTTCGGGATTTCCTGGAGCCGCTGTTCCAACTGGCCGAGGGGAATGTTGATAAAGCCGTCGATCGCGCCTACTTCGGTCAACTCCCGGGGCTCCCGCACGTCGAGCAGGACGCAACGAGGCCGCTGCATCTGGCAATTCTTGACCTCCTCGGGACTCAACTGTTTCACCCGCTGAGCCTGGTCCGCGGAAACGCAGCCGCCTCCGCAAACCCCAAGTAGAAGGGCGATGAGACTTCGGGCCATGAACGATAGTATAAACTTAGGTCAGACAGGGCTACCTGAGAAGGGTAGCAACCCCGCAACGGGCCGCGGCCGAGCCAGCGGAAGCGGCCAGGAGCCGGTATTGTTCGATGGCTCCGTCGCGGCGTCCGAGAAGATCCAGCGTCTTTCCTAGTTCCAGCCTTCCTTCCGTCCGGGTGCGTTCGGGCGAAGACGGATCGTCGTCGTCGGCGTGATCGGCGAATCCCAGGCGGGTCCTTGCGGCGCCTGCTTCCAGCCGTCGGTAATCGTGAGCGTTCGTCTGGACCATGTGCGGGACCTGCTCATACGCCCGCGCCGCTTTCACCGGTTTCCGCATGCGCAGAAAAACGTTGCCGATCTCCAGGCGCAGCAGGTAACTGCGCGGGTATTTTTCCGAAAGTTCCTGGACCTTCCCGCGGGCCTTCGCAGGTTCCCCGTCTCGGGTGTAGAGGACGGCCCGCCGCGTGCGCGCGGCTCGCGCGCTGGCGGCGCGGCTCGCGGATTGACCCGCCGCGCCGCGCGGCCTACCGCAGCCGGACGGGCGCTCCGCCGCGCTCTTTGCTCTTCTGCGCGGCGTCCAGGAAGGCGAAAATCTCCAGCGTCTCTTCCGGCGTCACGGGCGGCGCGCCGGTCTGGAAGAACTTGACGATCTCCTGAACCAGCGGCCGGTACGAGAAGGGCACCTTCGCGGGACTCTGCTCGACGCTCTTCGGCCGGAACGCGACCGCGCCGTACGGACCGGACGGGCGCATGATGTGCACGGTGGCCGTGCGGCCGTCCTTCCACCTGCCAACCACCTCATCCATATCCACGCCGGCGATCCGCGTCACTTCCTCGCAGCCCGTTCCCATCAGCGTGTACATCATCTCGATCGGGTGAATTCCGTACCAGGAAAGGTCCAGGTAATGGTGCGGCTCGGTTTGGCCCGGACCCCAGACAAACAGCGCGCGCAGGTCGGGGAACTTCATCGTCGTGGCGATCTCGTTGAAGCGGAGCGCGGACGAAGAGAACCACGGCACGCCGGCTTCCCGGGCCAGGCGCGCGATCTCACGGGCGTCCTCCAGCGTCGACGCCAGCGGCTTGTCGACGAAGAAGGGCTTCTTGAACGGCAGGATCTGCCGCACCTGCTGGAGATGCGCGCGGCCGTCGGCGCTTTGCACCAGCACCGCATCCACTTTACGGCAGAGAGCGGAAATGTCGGCCACCACTTCGACGCCATACTTCGCCCTTAGTTCTTCGGCGTGCTTGTCCACTCGCGACCAGCTTGATTCGATGTCGCGGCTGCCGCCTTTGAACGCCGCGACGATTTTCGCGCCCGGCACGTGCTCGGCCTGCGACGGATCGTTCAGAATCCGGCTGAATTGCAGACAGTGGGACGTATCCGTCCCCACGATGCCCAATTTCAGATCCGCCGCGGACAGGCTCACCGCCGCCAGCAGCCATATGATTTTCATACCGCCCCCAATCCGTTTCCAGTCAGCACCGCCGTGCGCATCGTGCCGTCCTTTACCACGAAGATGTCCGGGAAGCGTTTCTCCCACTCGCGGTTGGCCGCCGGGATGAACTGCCGCGCGTTGGCCTCGATGGCCGCAACCCCCGGAATGTAAGCCGACAGGGAGGCGGAATGAATCAGCGACGCGCCCGGGCACGTCAGATCCTGCACGCAGAGATACATTTGGTACTTCTGCGCCGCCGCCGCCATCAGGAGCGCTTGCGTCTGTCCCTTGCACGCCTTGAGCGCCGCCCCGGTATAGCCCATTTCCCGGGCCAGCAGCAGGCTCTCCTGGTCGGTCAGGGACTCGTCGATCACCACCGGTTTGATTTTCGCCGCCTCGTGCATCACGTTGGCGCGGTCGTTGCGCAGGTCGCGCCTGGTGGGCTGTTCGATGTACTGAATGCGTTCGAAGCCCGCCGGCGTCCGCTCCTTCACCTGCCCGAGAAACGCCAACAGGTACTGCACGTCCTTGCAGCGCTCATTGAAATCCAGGGAGTAATGCCAGGCGCCGGCGGCCCGGGTTTCGACGGCGACACGGTCCACCGCCACCACCCGCTCGACATCCCACCGCAAATCGTCGCCGTTGAGCTTGATTTTCAGGTGCGTCAGTCCGTTAAACCGGATCCACTGAGCCAGGGTTTCCGGCAATCCATCGCCAATGGGTTTCTGCACGTCGCCGTCCGTCAGCGGATCCACCGCGCCGACCAGGTGATACATGGGCATCCGCTCCTTCGGCTGAGGCTGAACGTACTGGTTCAGCCGTTCGCCGCGGAACTCCGCGCCCAGGTAGTGGTCCAGGGTCTGCGCCAGCAGGTCCGGCCCGTACGTGTGGTAGCAGTTGCGCTGGTGCAGTTTGCCGAAGGCGTCGTGCAGGCTCGCGTCGAACGGACTCGCGGTAGCGAGCGTGCACAGCTTAGGAATCGGCTCGCCCAGTTTCAGTTCGGCGGCGGCGGCTTCGGCGTCCTTCAGATATTCATGCTCCAGCGCCCAGGTGATGTCGATGGGGTGGCCGGGCGTGCGGTAGCCCGCCGTGATCCGGGCAATCCGCCCGGCCAGCGCCTTCATGGCGTTCAGGGTCTGGTCGTAGGTCAAACGCGGCGTAGGGAACGACCAGGCGTTGCCGAGCGGCATCGACCCGAATCCCCGGGCGCGTCTGCCGTTGGCCCCGCTTACTTCGGTGGTCACGTTCAGCAGGCTGAGATGATCCACCACCGTGCCGCCGAACTTGAGTGGCGTACGCAGCGCGTGATCCTCGAACTCGAACCGGATGTCTTCGATCTTCATGGCGTGGGCTTGGCGCGCGCCGCACCGAATCAGCGCCGGCGCGCCCAGCCCGGCGATCCATTGCCGGCGGGTCATGCTCTTTTCTCCCGATACGCGAACAGGTCGCGGAGTTGCGGCGGTCTCCATTGCTCGAGGATTCCCTCCGGCATGATCGAGACGCCGGATTCTTCCAGCGAGGCGAGGTCGCTTTTGGCGAGGCGGGTTCGCTCGCAGGCCGCGCCTGCCAGCGGGCGGCTGACCGGCCGGTTATCGGCCCGTAAGGACAGGGCGCACACGGCCAGCAGGAGCGCCAACACGGCAGGCATTTCCCAACTATCCGCAACGCGAGCGGATCGCGTCAAGTCTTCCACATTGCAGGAAAGGATCTCCATCTTAGATGGATCCGTCTCCGCCATTCGCCGACCCGGCAGTCTGCGACAATCAGGTTATATGCCTTTCGTGTCGATTCCGGAAGCCTTGGAGGAATTCCGGGCGGGTCGGATTCTGGTGGTCGTCGACGATGAGGACCGGGAGAACGAAGGCGACCTCACGGTGGCCGCGGAGAAGATTACGCCCGAAATCATCAACTTCATGGCGAAGCACGGGCGGGGCTTGATCTGCCTCGCGCTGACCGGCGAGCGATGCGACCAGTTGGGATTGACCCTGGTTTCCCCCAAGAATACCTCGCGGTTCGGCACCGCATTCTGCGAATCCGTGGACGCGGTGCGCGGAGTGACCACCGGCATCTCGGCGCTCGACCGCACGCAGACGATCCTGACATGCATCGACCCGGCCAGTAGGCCGGAGGACCTGGCCCGTCCCGGCCACATGTTCCCCCTGCGCGCTCGCGACGGCGGCGTCCTGGTGCGGGCCGGCCAGACCGAAGCGGCGGTCGACTTGGCGCGCCTGGCCGGACTGGCGCCCGCGGGCGTCATCTGCGAAATCATGAACGACGACGGCACCATGGCGCGCGTCCCGCAACTCGAAGAGTTCTGCGCCCGTCATGAGCTGAAGATGATCTCGGTAGCCGATCTGATCCGGTACCGGCTGCGGCATGAGCGCTTCATCCGCCGCGCCGGGGAAGGCTTTGTGGAAACCGAGTTCGGCCCTTTCCGCGTGATCGCCTACGCCAGCGAGACGCAGCCCGACTCGCATCTGGCTCTGGTGCGCGGCGAGGTCACCGGCGAGGATAACGTGCTGGTCCGCATGCACGCGCATTGCACGTTCGGAGACGTTTTTGGGTCCACGCAGTGCGACTGCGGCCGCTCGGTGCGCGGAGCCCTGCGCCAGATCGCCGAGGCGGGCGCGGGCGTGCTGGTCTACCTGCACCAGAACGGTTTGGGCTTCCGGTGGAGCGCGGACGCGGCGGGAAACGCGCGCGTGCAGCCCCATGTCCGGGAGGCAGCCTCGGCGGCGGCCGAGGGCCATCGCCAGCTTCAGCACGAAATCGGCATCGGCGCACAGATTCTCTCGGATCTGGGGCTCCGCACCATCCGGCTGCTGACGAATCATCCGCGCAAGGCGGTCGCGCTGGAAGCGTTCGGAATCCAGATTGTCAGCCAGGTCCCGATCCCGGACTCCCCGCGGGTCGAGATCCATGGGCCCACCTCGTGAGCGCCGCGGCCTGGAGTCTCGTTCTGTGCGGCGCGGCCCTGTCTGCCGCGGCGGCGGAGCCCTCCTTGCTTTCTCTCGTCCCTCAAGACGCGGTCACGATCGCGGGCCTGGACGCCGCCGCAGCGCGGGATTCGTCGCTCGGCCGTGCTCTTCTCGGCAGCACGGAGCAGGCGGACGGTTCCCCGCTGGAGGCGCTGGCCCAGGCGGCCGGCTTTGACCTCCGCCGGGACTTGCAGGAAGCGGTGGTGGCGCTCCGCTCGTCCGCTGACAGCGACACCCCCCTGATCCTGCTGCGCGGGCGCTTCGATGCCGCCCGCATTCAGTCCCTCGCGGCCGGGCGGGCGGGGTCCGGCCTCCGGCGGTATCGCGACGTCACCCTCGTCACCGGTGTTTCCGCGTCGGGTGGCGTGCGCGCCCTGGCGGCGCCGTCCCCTTCGCTTTTCGTCGCGGGTCGCCTCGAAGACGTGCAAGACGCCATCGACCGCTGGTCCGGCCAGGCGTCTCCGCCCAGCAACATCGCCCGCCAAGCAGATGAACTCCGGAGCGGAAGCCAGCTATGGCTGCTGTCGCGGCAGCCGGTTTCCGCGCTGGCCAGCCGGGCGGAAGACCGGAACGTCTCCGGCGTCCTGCAAGGCGACCTGTTCGCGGCGATCGAAGAATGGCGGCTCCAGGTGCGCCTCGGTTCCCCGATCCGGGCAGAGGCTCAAGCCGCCACGCAGAATCCCAAGGACGCGGCGGCGCTCGCCGACGTGGCGCAGTTCCTCGTCACCTTGACACGGACGCAAAAGGCCCGCGGCGCCGCCGGAGAACTTCTCCGCGCCATTCAGGATTTCGAGGTCTCCGCAGAGGACAGCCGCGCGTTCCTGCGTTTCTCGGTGCCGGAGGACAAAGCCGCGCTGCTGCTGCGCGCCTTGCCTCTTTTCGGCGCCCCAGAAGCCTCCGGCGCGCCGCCAGAAGCCCCCTGAGCGAATCCCTTCTCGGCGGCGCACGCTGGCAGGTGATACACTAATTTCGGATGTCGATGGGAGCAAGCTCTTTGTTTACAATGCGTTTCCTGATTCCGTGGATGGCTGTGGCCTTGCTGGCCCAGTCTCCGCTCTCGCAAGTGCCGCCGGAGACCGTCGTCGCCTCGGTGGACGGGCAACCGGTCACCGCCGGGCAACTGCAAGCCATCTTCAGCGCCAACCCGCAGGCGGAGCAGAACTTCTATCGGGACTCCAAAGGCTTCCTAGTGCAGTTGGCGATGATCCGCCACCTGGCCGCCAAGGCGACCGAAGCCGGCTTGGACAAGCAGCCCCCGTTCCGCGAGCAGATCGAGTTCAACCGGAACATGATTTTGTTCAACGCCCAGATCAATCACCAGGCCACGCAGATCATTATCAGCCCCGAGGAGCACCGCAAGGCTTACGACAAGGACATCGAGCGTTACCGTACGGTTGCCGTCAAGGCCATCTACATTGCCTTCACCAACCAGCCGCTCGCTTCCGGCGCCGGACCGAAAGCGCTCTCGGAGCCCGAAGCACGGCAGAAGGCGGAAAAGCTGTTCGCCGAGTTGCAGGCGGGCGCCAGTTTCACCGAGTACGTCGAGAAGCACTCCGACGACTTGGCGTCGAAGTCCAAGGGGGGAGACTACGGCCTGATCCGCCGGAAGGACAACATCGCGGAAAACATCCGGAACGCGATCTTCGCCCTGAAGGAAGGGGAGATCAGCCCTCCGGTGCGTTCGAACAACGGGTTCTATTTGTTCCGGGCGGAGAAGATCAGCATTCAGAGCTTCGACGAGGTCAAGAACGACCTGTACGTCGAACTGCACCAGGCGCGGCAACGCGAGTATCTGGACGAACTCCGCAATACCCGGCAGGTCAAGATCGAAAAAGAGGATCTCCTGCGTCCGGCGGCGGCTTCAGCGAAACCGTAGCGGGTGACGCGCCGTCGCCAGTGAGCCGCAGAGCGAACTCTCAGCCCAAAAAACGGCCGGACGCCCCTCACGGGTTCATCCGGCCGAGGTGAGCGCAGAGAGAAGCAGTCCAAAACCGCGCCGCAGCGCCTCCGGCTGAGCCGGCGCGCGACCAGTGTCCCCAGCTACCTGTGACGGAGAGAAATGGGCGTCGATTCTCGCTTCCCTCCGGCCGGCATCGGCCTTCGCCGCCCATTGCTCCCGCTATCGTTCCCCTTCGAGGTGGGACGGATTCGGTCCCCACGAAACCGAACGGATGAAGTCGCCAGGAAGCCGGAGGCGAGTGAAAACCCGGGGAGACTCCTCCTGCTTCGCGAGGGGGTTACCGGCGCTGGCCCGGGGTCGATGCGCGATCGGGGGGCACAGCAAGCGAAAACCGGGGTGTCCGCTGGAGGGTGTTGGCGGATGACCCAAGTCGAGAGGCAAGCGGAACTGGATAGCACCGTTCACAGTACTTCAATACTAGTACCCTCAGTACTTTTCGGAAACCAGGCGAACGCCGTAGTTGCCCGCCTTGGTTTGCTTACCTCGCCGCGACTGGCAAGACGTCGCGCCGTAAGTCTCGACTCGTGACGAAAATGTTACGCTGAGAACAAGGCGGCGGTGCTCCGGACGGCGATTTAGGTCGGGCGGGAAGTGGCGACTGGGAGACACGCATGGTGGCACGACTGCTCTGGCTACTGCCGGCTTTGCTGACGGCAACGGCATTTCCGCTGCTGGCTGATTCGGTGATACCGAACGAGCGCCAGGAACGCTCCGGAGGAGAGGACGACTCGATTCAGTGGGGCCCCCTGTTGAAGCAGGCTGGTCTGTTTCTGGGCATCCAGCACGGTTTTCGACTGGCGACTGAGCCGGCGACCCGCGAGGGGATGAAAGGACCGTTCTTCAAAGGCTGGGCGAAGTCGGTCTCCAGTTTGCATGGTTTTGCGGATGGGGATCCGTTCTACGTGAACTATATCGGCCATCCGATGCAGGGCGCGGTAAGCGGTTACCTGCTGGTGCAGAATGATCCCAAGTTTCGCGCGGTGGAGTACAGCGGCCACCCGGACTACTGGAAAAGCCGTTTGCGCGCTTTGGCGTTTTCCTTCGCCTACAGCACCCAGTTCGAGGTGGGACCGTTCAGCGAGGCGACCATCGGCAAGATCCAGTCGCGCTACCCCCAGCAGGGGTTCGTCGACCATGTGGTGACGCCCGCGATCGGCATGGGGTGGATGGTAACGGAAGACATTGTGGATCGCTACCTGGTGGAGAACCTGGAAGCCCGGATCGGCAATCCTTATCTGCGCCTGCTCCTGCGCGGAGGACTGAACCCGTCGCGATCGATGGCCAACCTGATGCGGGGCAAGGTGCCCTGGTACCGCGACACACGCTCCGGGGTCTTTCGCCAGGAGATTGATCCGGCGCCCTTGCGGCAGCGGCCCCGTCCGGAGCCGCGTCCGGAAGGGACCGGGCTTTCCGACGGGCTCCGCTTCGAGTTTGGACTGCCGTTTCAGACTTCGCTGTTGGGTGGCGTCACGTGCCTGGGCGGGGGCGGAACCGCGGCATGGCGCGTGAGTTCTTCCTGGGATTTCGTCTTCGAGGCTACCGGGTGCAAGCTGTTGCCGCCCGGCTACAACGTCAGCGGCGATTCGTTGACCTACCTGGCGGGACCCCGCTGGACGCCCCGCACGCACCGCTGGTCGCCGCACGTGCAAGTGCTGGCCGGCGGCCACCGGATCGCTATGGAACGTCTGCACGAGCACCGCCGCGCGGAGATCATCGCCACCGAAGGCCCCGAAGCCGTCCGGGCGCGCTACCTGGAGTACCTGGAGCGCTCGCGCGGCAAGGGAATCGCCGTCGCCGTAGGGGGCGGACTCGACTACGACCTGAACCGGGCGCTGGCGTTCCGCGTGACCCGGTTTGAGTATATGCGCTCGTGGATGCCCCCTGTCCGGGGCATTGACTATGCCCATGGCATGCGGCTTACCACGGGACTGGTGCTCAAAGTCGGGACCTGGTGACCTCGAGGGGCGCGCGGCTTTCGCATTCTTCCTTCCTTGCGCGACAATATGCCGCGCGCAATTGCAAGTAATTTTCCCGGGCGCCTGCTAGAATTTCCTGCATAAGATGTTGGAAAGCTCGCCATGCCGTCTGCGGCAACCGACTGCCGCACTGCTGGCTGTCGCTTTGTGGTTGCCCTGGATGGCGTGGGCGCTGGAGCGCATCGGCGCGAGCGAAGACTGTCTCACCCGCTGCCGTCGGCAAGGGCTGACCTGTTGCGCCCGAAATCAGCCGGAAGCGGCCGGCGCCGCTCGATGGGCCCCTGCGGCCCCAGCCTGTTGCGAAGGCTGTCGCGGATTCAGTGCCCTTCTCCCTCTCGTTGCGCCGGCGTCCCCTGAGCCGGCGGGAGGTTGCCCGCACGGATTGCCGGAATGGCGCCTGCCCCCTCCGGTCGAACTGCGGGCCGGCGAGGACACGAACTGCCCGCATCCGCCGCGCGCGCCTCCCGCCGGCTGAGTCCGACCGGCATTTCTTTTCCGCCCGCCTTTGCCTTGCAAAGGTCAGGGGGCGTCTATCTGTTTTCTGGCGAGGAGGCAGCATTTTGCGGCAAGCATGGTACTTTCTTATGTTTTCTTTCGTGGTGGCGGCGCACGGCCAGATACCCACCCCGGAAGATCTGGAAACCAAAGCACAGCGGGAAGCGATTCAGGACGGGCTGGAGATGCGCGAGGTGCGCGAAAGCCCGGCCAAGGACGTAGGCGAAGCGCTCGAAAAGATCGAGGGGTTGGTCAAGTTGCGCAAGGGAGGAATCGCCAATGATGTCGTTTTGCGCGGATTTCAAAGCAACAACTTAAACGTATTGATCGACGGCGTGCGGATCTACGGAGCTTGTCCCGGACATATGGACCCGGCGGCGTTCCATGTGGATTTTGCGGAGGTGGAGCGGATCGAGGTGACCAAAGGGGGATTCGACCTGGCGAATCAGGGCAGTATGGCGGGAATCATCAATATTATCCGCAAGCGCCCCGCGCCGGGATTCTCGTTCCGCCCCAGCTTGCAGACCGGCTCGTTTGGGTACGTGAATCCTTCCGCCGTGGCCTCGGTGGGCAATGAGCGCATCGAGGTTCTGGCCGGCTACTCGTTTCGCCGGTCCCTGCCCTTCCGGGATGGCAACGGACGGCGTATGACGGAGGGGAACAATTATCGGCCGGAGCGGACCGGCGACGATGCGTTTCGCGTGCACACCGGCTGGACCAACTTCCGCTTCTCGCCGGCGACGAACCAGTCCGGGGAGCTGAGCTATACGCGGCAAAGCGCGGCGGACGTGCTCTATCCCTATCTCCAGATGGACGCGCCGTACGATGTGGCCGACCGGCTGGGCGCCACCTACGAGTTCCGCGAGCTGGGGTGGGCCGAGCGCCTGCGGTGGCAGGGCTACTACACGCTGGTTCGCCATTGGATGACGGACGAGCGGCGCCTGTCTTCGCTGACGGCGCGGGACGTCTTCGGCATGGCCACCTTCGCCGGCACGCGGGTGTTGGGCGGGCGCGGCGATCTGCACGTTTCTCCTCACCTGACCTTGGGCGGGGAGACGTTTCAGCGAAACTGGGACGCGGTGAATTCCTTCCGGACGCCCGCCCTGGTGGCCGATCAGAACATCATTCCCAACGTCAACACCACGGTGGCGGGGGCCTACGCGGCGTATCAACGCAGCCTCACGGATCGCATCCGCGTGGGCGGCGGCGTCCGACTGGACACCGCCCACATGTATGTCCGGAGCCGAAGCCTCAATCAGGCGCTGTTTGAGGCCTACAAGGGGGAAACCGGCCTGGCGCAGCGCGACACCAATCCTTCCGGCCATGCGCGGCTGACGCTTGGCTTGACGAGTAACCTGGAGGCCTTTGCGGGAGCGGCGACCTCGGTGCGGATTCCCGATGCGCAGGAGCGTTACATCAACCACCGGCGCATGGGCGCGGACTGGGTCGGCAATCCCGGACTGCGGCCGACGCGCAACAACGAAGCGAATCTCGGGCTCAATCTCCGCAACGGGCGGTGGTTTGTGCGCGCGCTCGGCTTTTATCACGGCCTCGACAATTTCGTCCTGGTGCACAATCAGCGGCGCAGGACGCCGACGCCCGGGGTCATGAACCTGAACGCGCGATCGTACGACAACGTGGCGGCGCGGATGTATGGCGGCGAGCTCAGCTATGGCGCGGCGCTGGGCCGGAGGTGGCTGGTGTCCGGCGGGGCGGCGATGACGCGCGGTCTGCGCGACCCGCGGCCGGAACTGGGCATCTTCAGCACCAATCTGCCCGAAGTCCCGCCGCTCAAAGCGCGCCTGGCGCTGCGCTACGGCGCCCGCACCTGGTTCGTGCAAGCCGAACCCGTCGCGGCGCGATCGCAACGGCGTGTGGACGCGGACTTGCGGGAACCCGTTACGCCCGGCTGGGCGACGCTCCACCTGCGCGCGGGATGGCACGCCCGGGGGTGGTCGGTGACCGCCGGCGCCGACAACCTGTTCGATCGCTTCTACTACGAGCACCTGTCGTTCCAGCGCGACCCCTTCCGCAGTGGTTTGCGCGTGCCGGAACCCGGCAGGAATCTCTATGTGAACTTCGGCCGGGAGTTCTAGCGCCGGCGCGCGGCCTCACGGCAGCAGACGCTCCCCCGTGGCCGCGTCGAACAGCCACGAGCTTTTCGGTGGCAGCCCGAGATCGGCGGCCTTGCCGTTCCGCAGCGTGAGCCGGCGCGGCCCGCCCTCTTTCGTGTGCAGCAGCACCAGGCCGCCACCGGCGTGGACCACGGTATCCTGCTCGACGTAGAGGTGGGCGCCCGCCGCGCGGAAGATCTCGCGCCAGCCGGCCGGGGTGAGCGGGGGCACGGAAGCAAACCAGACGTCGCCGCGGCGCACCAGACCCGGCGGGCGGTCTTCTACCGTGAAGTACGGGCCAAACGGCTGGACGCCTTCCATCCGGAGCGGACCGTCCTGCCGGCGGATGTCGAGCCCGGTGGCTTCGCGCACGAAGTCGACGCTCAACCGCTTGCCGTCGCAATAACCGGGCGCGCCGCAAAACACCACGTGGCGGCCGGGCAGCACCCGTTCGCGGAGGAAGCGCCGCTGCGCGGTGTTCAGCAGCCAGGTGTTCGCCAGCGCCACCACCCGGAAGCGGCTGAGATCGACCCGCGGCAGGTCCGCCAGGTGAATTGTTTCGATCGCCGCGCCGCTCCGCCACGCTTCACCGATGGCCCGGTTTACTGCCAGCGCATCCGTCAGGGGATCCGAGCCCGGCAGCGTCCCCGTGTAGTAGTACACCTCCGTGTCGAAGACGAACAGGACGTCCCCGGCGGGCTGATAGGGCCGTTGATGGTAATCCGCGAGAATCCGCCGCAGCTTCGCGATCTCGGCCATCAGGCGCGTATCCGCCCACCAGCCGCTTACATTGGCGGGACCGAAATCGTAATACCAGAGGCCCATGCCGCGCGTGAAGCTCTCGAGCACGTTGCGCCGGATGATTGCAAAATCCGACTCCAGATCCGACAGGGCGAACGCGGTGTCCACGTTGTTCAGCCATTGCCACGACGGGGCTTGGTCCATCTCGTCAAGAAACAGCTTGCCGTTTAACCGGACGCTCTCCACCAGGCTGCGAGTAATGCCGCAGCCGCCCAGATCGCGATAGAGCGATCCGTAGGCTTGGGGCGCACTCAGGTAGTCGACCTCGGGCGCGGCCAGCACCCGCGGCAGGGACAAATGCCCTCCCGTCGCCTGCCGGTCGAACATTGAAAAGAAATATCCGTAAAACGTGCCGGCCAGAATGCGCCGCGGCCAGTGTTTCTTGACCAGACCGCAAAAGTGGATAATCTCGTCCGCGACCAGCTCCTGCTGGCAGCGGTAGTAGTCGATCACCGCCTCGCGCCGCGCAGGGTCGCGGAAGATGCCGTCGTCCAGCGCCGCTCTTTCTTCCATGCCGGGGACGCGGGCGGGCGGCCGCCCGCCCGCCCGCCGCCAGCGGTCGAAATGCTCCTGCATGGTTCGGCTGGTGTCTGGCTCGTTGCGGAGAAAGCCCCAATAGTGCCACTCCCCGTACACGCCGCAGGCGACCTGGATGCCTGCCAGCGCGTCGCCCTCCGGCGTTGCGGCCAACGCGCGGAGCAGTTCGATGGTCTTTTCCTCAGCCATCTTGCGCCATTTGCGCGAGGCCAGGCTGGCGCGCGGCGTCCGCCGTAAATCGTCCATCAGCATGCGCACGGGTTGGGTACGGTCAATCTGCTCGAAGCCGCCGTTGGCGTACCGGGTCAGTTCATCCGGATGTTGTTTCAGCCACCAGTCCGGGGCGTTGAGGTGCCAGCGGATCACCACCGCCGCTTCCGGGCAGATTTCGGTGATGCCGCGGATCTGCCGCTGCACCGTCGCGATGTCCAGCGGGCCTTCGCGGGGCCAGATCGACTCGAGGAACAAATCCACTTGGAACAGCCGGAACCCGGCGTCGACGAAGTGCCGGATGTGTTGCTGCGGACCTTCTTCCCAGCTCCAACGGCCGCCGGGACAATCGGTAAGGGCGTAGAAAGCCGCATAAACCGGCTGGCCGCGCACGTGCAGCGTCGGTTTACCGTTCCAGGGCTTCACTTCCGCGGTGACCGGCTGTCGCGGCGGCGCCGCGGCCGCAGCCGTGGCCGCCAGTCCGGGAAGCTTCAACACATCACGCCGATCCAGCATTTCTTTCTCATAGCGGCGGGGAACCTGATAAGGCAACCGCCGCGCCGACGGTAAGCCGGGGGCTCACGGCTGGGGGCCCCCGGTCGAAGGCGGAGGACATCAGGTTCCCGATGTCCCGGCGGCCGCGCGACCCCAGCGCGGACGGGGAGGGAGGGACCAGGATCAGGTCAGGGTTCCGACCAGGCAGGTTCCGATACCGCGGTCTCCTCGGGAAGGGCCTCCCGCTGCCGTGCGGACAAGCCGCACGCGTAGCCTTTCTCGAAGGCGCGGAGATTCAGGTCGAGGAGCGCCTTCGGCACCGACGCCTTCAGCGCCTCCAGGTATGCTTCCTTTGTAATGATGTGGGTGAGCGCAGCCAGGAAACCCACGATCACCACGTTGAGCACCACGCGCTTGCCGAGTTCCTCGGCCAGGCGTGTGGCGGGGATGCTGAACACGTGCACCGTGGGCGGCAGGTCGCTGACGCGCACCAGTTCCTCTTCCACAATCAGCAGGCCGGTGGGCTTCATGCCCGGCGCGAACTTGGCGAAAGCTTCCTGGGAGAGAACCACCAGGATGTCCTCCTGGGTGGTGTAGGGATACAGGATGGGTTCATCCGAAATCAACAGTTGGGCGCTGGAGGCGCCTCCGCGCGCTTCCGGGCCGTAGCTCTGCGTGAGGGTGGCGTGGCCACCCTGAAAGAGCGCGGCGGCTTTGCCGACGATGTTGGCGGCCAGCAGGATGCCCTGCCCGCCGAACCCCGCGAAACGAATCTCGGTCAGCATGTCTTCACCTGGTACTCGAACGGACGGCCCAGTTTCTGCGTGTAGTATTCCCGCATGTGGTCGATGTACTCGGGCCGGTCCTTCTTTTCGACGAACTTGCCGATGATGATGTCGCCGGACTTGGTCATGTCCAGGCTGGCGGTGTCGGCGCCGTGTTTCGTCTTGCCATGCTCCTTATAGAACTTCATGGTTTCCAGGCCATCGCCCATCTGGTTGCGGCGTTGAAACAGGGTGGGGCAGGGCGAGATGATCTCGATGAAGCTGAAGCCCTTGTGGAGCAAAGCCTCCTTCATGGTCTTAGCCAACTGCATCACGTGGTAAGTGGTCCAGCGGGCGATGAAGGTCGCGCCCGCCGCCTCCAGCAGGTGGGGCAGGTTCAGCGTGGGTTCAAAGGTGCCGTAGGGCGAGGTCGCCGTGGTGCACGATTCGGGCGTGGTGGCGGCGCTCTGTCCGCCGGTCATGGCGTAAATGAGATTGTTGACGCAAATGACCTTGATATCGAGGTTGCGACGCGCGGCGTGAATCAGGTGATTGCCGCCGATCGACGCCAGGTCGCCGTCGCCGGAGTAGACCACCACGGTCAGTTCCGGGTTGGCCAGTTTCAGCCCCGTCGCGAAGGGGATGGCGCGCCCGTGCGTGGTGTGGAACGAATCGAGATTGACATACCCGGCCACCCGTCCGGAGCAGCCGATCCCGCTGACCACCGCGATCTTATTGGGATCCAGCTTGGAATCCATCACCGCGCGGGCAAAGCAGTTGACGGTGGTGCCGATGCCGCAACCCGGGCACCAGATATGCGGGATCCGCTCAGACCGCAAGAACGGCTCTACGGGGTTCATGGATTCCGGCAGCGCTTCTTCCACCTGCAAGGCGGCGTTCTCCAGCATCAGGTTGTCGCTCATTGTGCCCCCTCCACGATCGCGGCGAGAATGTCTTCCGGCCGGTGGACGCCTCCTCCGGCATGGGTGACCCCTACCGTCCGGGCCAGTCCCCCGGCCACCCGCTCCACCTCGTACACCATTTGCCCCAGGTTCAACTCCGGGACGACCAGCGTTTTCACCCGTCTGGCCACCGCCCGCACACGGTTTTCCGGAAACGGCCAGATGGTGATCAGCCGCAGTTTGCCAACCTTCAATCCGCGTTCGCGCGCCATGCGGATGGCGCGCTCGGCTACCCGCGACGTAATGCCGTACGACACCACCACGACATCGGCGTCTTCCGTGCCCTCCTCTTCCACCAGCGTGAGCTGATCGGCGGCACTCCGGATCTTGTCGCACAGCCGCCGCACCAGTTTGTCCTGCGCTTGAGAAGTGACCGCTAGGTAGCCGCGCTCGTCGTGCGTGACGCCGGTGATGTGGAACCGGTAACCGTCGCCGGCATGGGCCATTTCGGGCACGAGGTTGTCGCAGGGCTTGAACGGAAGGTAGTCGCCGGGCCGCTTATCGGTCAGATGCCGGGGCGTCACGTCGATCTGCTCGGCGGGTGGGATGACCACCTTCTCGGTCATATGCCCCACGCACTCGTCCATCAGGAGCACCACCGGATTGCGATAGTCTTCCGCCCAATTGAAACACTTGATCGTCAGGTCGAAGCACTCCTGAGGAGAGTTGGGGCACAGGGCGATCACTTCGTAGTCCCCATGCGAACCCCACCGCGCTTGCATCATGTCGCCTTGCGCAGGGAGCGTGGGCAGTCCCGTGGATGGTCCTCCGCGCTGCACATCCACGAACACGCACGGCGTTTCGGTCATCGCCGCGTAGCCAACGTGCTCCATCATCAGGGAGAAGCCAGGTCCCGAGGTGACCGTGAAGGACTTGGCCCCTCCCCACACAGCGCCCTGAAGAGCGATGGAAGCCGCCAGTTCGTCTTCCATCTGGATGAACACCCCGCCCACTTCCGGAGCGCGGGACGCGAACCGTTCAACGATTTCCGTAGAGGGGGTGATCGGGTATCCTGCGGCAAATCGCGCACCTGCCGCCAGCGCCCCCTCGCAACATGCCACATCCCCGTTCAGAAAATGCACTCCGGTGAGGACTGCCTTCGGGTCAGCCGGCATGGTTGGCTCCCTTCTTTTGCGCCGCCGTGATCCGGGTGCCGTAGATGGCGAAATCCGGGCAGTACATGCCGCAAAGGTCACAGCCTGAACACTTTTCGGCATCGTGGACGTACGGCGGGTGGTAGCCCTTGAAATTGAACGCCGACGAGAGAGCCAGGACGTGGGTGGGGCAGAATTCAACACAGAATCCGCATCCTTTACATCGTTCGGCGGTAATGGTGACAAAACCTTTAGGCATCTTGAGTGCGACCTCGCTTCTCAGTCTGCATTTCGGTTGCCAGCTTGAAAGACCGAGCGCGGCGGCGCCAGGCGGGAGTGGACGATCTCCGCGCGCTCCACCGCCGTTTCCCCACATCCGCCATCACCCGGCATGCCAGGGCAGGCGCTGGCGCCCACGTTGCTCCCGTGCAGCTAGGGATGGACACCCACCGGCGCGTATGCCACTTCTAGTTGCAAAAGGGGTTGCAACAACAAACCCGCTCTCCTTCGGCCGGCCGCGGACCTGTTGTCTCCCGGCCCGGGCGCCGATCTGTGAGAAGAACCGGCCCGCCCGCCGACTATCTCTTCAGATGGAGGCCAAAAGCACCACCCACGAGCACCTGCTTTCCGTCGTGGTAACGGAAGCCGCCCGGTTCCCCGAGGGATCCACCGTCCGGGTGCTGGATGCGGGTTGCGGTCACGGGGACCTCATGACGTTCCTGAACGCGCAGTTGCCGCGTCTGCGGCCGGGGTTGCGTTTCGAGGTTCGCGGTTTCGAAGTGACCGATCACGGCCGGCCGAATGACCGCCGGCTCCGGCCGGACATCGATTGCATTTCGGTGCGCGACCCATGGCCTTACGCGGACGAGAGCTTCGACGTAGTGGTCTCCAACCAGGTGCTCGAGCACGTGGGCGATCCGTCCCATTTCTTCCAGCAGCTTTACCGGGTTTTGCGGACGGGGGGATTCTCCGCGCACCTGTTCCCGTTGAAACATTGCTTCTGGGAGGGCCACCTGCACCTGCCGCTGGCGCATCGCATTCGTAACCGGGACCTGCTGCGGGCCTACATCCGGCTGGCCAGCCGCTTCGGCCTGGGGCGGTTCGGGGACCACTTCCGCGCTCTGGGGACGCCGCTCGAGCTGTTTGCCGAGCAGCACGCCGACTTCATCCTCTTCTTCACCCGTTACCTCAGCTACCGGCAGGCTCTGGACCTGGCGCAGGCGCACCAGCTTCGCGGCAGTTTTCGCTACACAGGGGAGTATTACGGGCGCGTGATCCGGAAGAAACTCTTTCGCCGCGCGCCGCCCTACCGGTACAACCCCCGGCGCTCCGCCCTCGCCGACTGGCTGGCCGTGATGTTCTGGCGGCACGCCATCGGCGTTACCCTGTTCCTCGAGAAGAGAAACACCTACGAACACGGCACCGAGGAGCGCGTGGCGGCGGCGCTGGCCGGCCCGGCGCGGGGCGCTATTTAATGTGCAACGCTTCCAGGGCCGCTTTTTTCATGGCGGGAATGGGCGGCTGTTCCCCGGTCCAGATCTCAAACTGCTTGGCCGCCTGCTCGATAAACATTTCCAGTCCGTTGATGACGGTCTTGTTCTGTTCCCGCGCCCGGCGGATCAACAGCGTCTCGAGAGGATTGTAGACCATGTCAAAAACGATGTCGGCCGGGATATTGCCATCGAAGAAGCAACTGTCCGGGTGCGGAAACATGCCGAGCGGCGTGGCGTGCACCAGCGCGTCGAAGTACCGGCCGGCAAGTTTCTCGCGGAGCACCGGCTCGGCGTCGCACATTTTGGCCAAGGCGCGAATGCGGTCGGGGTTGCGCCCGGTCACCGCGACCTTGGCGCCCATGTCCACCAAGGCATAGGCGGCGCCCCGCGCCGCCCCGCCGTTGCCCACCACCAGAATCGACGACTTGGAAGGCTTCAGCATCCGGCTTAAAGGACCGGTCACCGCCGCCGCATCCGTGTTGGTGCCCCGCCATTTGCCTCCCTTTTTCCACACGGTGTTCACCGCGCCGATCCGGCGGGTCAAGGGGTCGATCACATCCAGATACCGGATGATTTTTTGCTTGTGTGGAATGGTGACGCTGAATCCGGCCAGGGCAAGCTGGTTGGCGGCCTGCATGAAATCCTTGAGCTGAGTGGGATGCACCAGCAGGGGCAGGTAAACGGCGTCGATGCGCTTGGCTTGAAAGGCGCGGTTATGCACCGCGGGCGAGATGGAATGCCGCACCGGGTCGGCGATCACGCCATACAGGCGCGTGGCCTTGCCCAGCTTTTCGATGCGGTACAGATGGCGGAGCACCCGGGCGGTCACCTGGCCGGCAGCCGTGCCTTCCGCGGCGAGGGGAGCGGCATAACTATACAGGCCGCCGCTCGCCGTTGACAACACCCGGGTCGGAAAACCCACTTCCCCCATCGCGAGCACAATCAGCGGCACGCGAGGGTGAGACCGGGCGAGCGCCAGCACCCGCGCGTTGTCCGTCTGCTTCCGCGCCGTCGAAACGACTTTGTAGGCATCGGCCGGGATCCGCATCATCCGCCGGAGCACCTGGTCCAGGTTCGGGGTGGTTTCGAAATTGTGGTAGGAAACGACTAACCGGGTGTGGTTGCGGATCCGGCTGACGTGCTCCGCGGCGACTTCGGCGGTTTCGATCTCGACATCAATCGCAAGCGCGCCCGCCTCGATGGCCAGTTCGAGCAGACGCAACTGCTCCTCCACGCTTCCGTTGAACCGGCCATGGTTCTGGTGCCGGCGGCACGTCGCCAGAATGCTCACGTCCGGCCAGGCGGCCAGCACGCGCTTGAGGACGTCGATGCCCTGTTCCGGGTATTCCAGGTAATCCAGGCGGAACTCCAGGAAGGTGTCCCCCTCCTCGATCTCGCGTTTGGCGTGCGCGAACAACTGCTCGGGCGTGGCGGCGCCCAGCGCGACGCAGATCTTCGGGAAGGGCTTGGATTGCGGCATCTTTCTACGTGGAAAATTCAGCTTAACATTCGTAGCTCACCCGGGAGCGGAGGAGGCCCGGGCTAGGCGGGTTTTCCATTCTTCCAGAATCGCAGTGGTCGCGGTCGCCCCGAACCGGTCGGCGCCGGCCTGGTAAACCTCCAGCGCGCGGTCGAGGGTGCGGACCCCGCCCGCGGCTTTCACCTTGACGTCCGGACTGGAGTGCTGCCGCATCAGGCGGAGGTCCTCGATCGTCGCTCCGGTGGGCGCGAAACCGGTGGAGGTTTTCACAAAGTGCGCGCCGGCGCGGCTGCAAATCCGGCACGCCACGATCTTCAACTCGTCGGTCAGATAGGCGTTCTCGAAGATGACCTTCAAAATGGCGCCCTGCTCGCGACAGGTAGCGGCCATCTGCTGGATTTCGCTTTCGACGTAAGGAAAGCTCCGGCTCAGCAGCTTGCCGATGTTCAACACCATGTCGACCTCGCGAGCTCCCCGCCGGAGAGCATCGCGGCAGGCGTACAGCTTGGCGGCCGTGGTGTCCGCCCCATGGGGAAAACCCGCCACGGTGCCCACCGGCACGCCGCTATCCGCCATCAGCCGCACGGCCAGATCGATATCTGACGGGCGCACGGTGACAGAAGCCACCTGGTAGTCGCGCGCCACCCGGCATCCTTCGCTCACCTCGGTTTCGGTCAGCTCCGGCCGCAGCAGGGAGTGATCGATCATCCTGGCCAGCGCCGCGCAAGTGGTCAGCGGCGGGCGTTCCGTGGTGAGGTGCGGATCCATAGCGTCCCCCAATGTCTGAGCTGCGTGCGCACGTCCTTGGCGCCCGCCCACCAGTCCTCGTGATGGAAATTGCCGAAATTACCCGCGCCGCGCTCCGGTTCGTCCAGGTCTCCCAGCGCGATGTTCAAACCCATGGCGCGGTCCCCCAGCGCGGGGTGATAGAACCGGCCCGGCTCCACCTCCAGGCAGGGATCGAACGAGACGGCCCATTCCAGAATGTAGCCTTTTCCGCCGGGCTTGGGCTTGACCGCGCACTCCTGGGCGCCGGCGAGAATCCAGCGTTGGTAGGTATCCCACGCCGCCTGCTTGCTGCGAGGTTCGCCTTCCAGCAATCCGCCGACGCCGATACCGCCCTGGCGGGATTTGGTCAGATTGCAGACCATCTGCCACGACGAACCGTCGCCCGCCGCGCTCTCGTCGCCGGACCAGCGGTTGGCGGCGTTGATCAGCAGTTCCATCTCGTCGCCGAACCAGGGGTACCCCTCGCGGGTCAACGCGTGCGCCTTTGGGTTCTCCTTGGGCAGCCAGCGGGGCGTATCCATGCCGTAGAGGACGTCGTCGGTGATGTCGAAGGCAAAATACAGCCGGCGTCCGTCGTGCTTCACCCAACCGCGCAGCGACAAGTCCTTAGGGTCGCGGGTCGGCGTGAACTGCGGGATCCAATCCGCGACGCCGGTAAAGGAGGTCGCATCGGCGTACTCGCCGGGGGAAAGCACGCCGTCCAGCCGGGGCGTCGTTCCGGGAAACGCTTCCAGCGTTCGAGGATAGTCGCCCGCGCGGAGGAGAACCGCCCCGGTCAGCAGCAGCAGGACCAGCACCTTAAGATTCTATAACGCGGCGCTCGCTTCCGCCTGCGCTCTCACGCCGCGGACCATCCCCCATCGATCGACAGCACCGCGCCATTGACGAAACCTGCTTCGTCGGAGCACAGGTACAGAATCATGTAGGCGATCTCCTCCGGCTTGCCCAGCCGGCCCACCGGCTGCCGGGCATTCAATTCCGCGCGGACTTTCTCCTTCTCGTGCTTGTGATACTTCTCCAGGTAAGCTTCGACAAAGGGCGTATCCACGGTGCCCGGCGCGACGGCGTTTACGCGGATCTGCGTGGGATAGTCTACCGCCAACTGGCGGGTCATCATCACCACCGCGCCCTTGGTCGCACAATATGCGTAGCGGCGCTTGACGCCCACGAGACCAGCCACCGACGCCACGTTGACAATGCAGCCGTGCGAGGCGAGCAGCAGCGGCAGAGCGTGCTTGGTCATCAGAAACGTGCCCTCCACGTTGACGCGGAAAAGCCGCTGAAAATCGGCAAGCGCCGTTTCTTCGATATTGCCGACCAGGCCGATGCCGGCGTTGTTGACCAGGATGTCGAGCTTCGGGAGGCCGCCCAGCGCGGTCTGCACCGCGGCTTCGTCGGTGATGTCGAGGATCAGTACGGAAGAACCCGGCAACTGCGCGGCGAGCGCTTCGGCGCGGGCGCGATCGATATCGGCGATGAGAACGGAAGCCCCGGCGGCGGTAAGAACGCGGCAGGCCGCTTCCCCAATGCCGCTGGCGCCGCCAGTGACGAGCGCGGCGCGCCCGTCCAGACGGAACGGAGAGGAATTCATCGCCTTAAAGCTAACAGACGGCGCGCGGCCTCTTCAATGGTCGGCCGGGTCTTGGAAAAGGTGAACCGCAAGCGGCGCGGGTTTTGCGCCGTCCGGGGGTAGAACACCGATCCGGCCACCCCGGCCACTTTCGCTTCCGTGAGCAGGCGCTCGGCGAACAGATCATCGTCCTCCGCCGCGAGCGCGTCGTAACCACACCACAGGAAATACGCGCCGCCGGGATCGCAATAGGTGAGCCCGGCGGCGGCGAGCGCCGTGGTCAGGATCCGTTTCCGTTCGGCGAAGCTGTCCCGCTGCCGCGCGTAGTAGCTCTCCGGCAGCTCGTCCATGGCGCGCGCGATCGCGATCTGAAAGGGGTGGGGCGCGGTGACGGTGTGGAAGTCGTGCATCTTGCGCAGTTCATTGGTGAGCGGCTCGTCCGCCACCACGTAGCCGACCCGCCAGCCGGTGACCGAGTACGTCTTGCCGGTCGAGGTGACGGTGACCGTGCGCTCCGCCGCACCGGGCAGCGTGGCGATGCTGAGATGCCGGTGCGGTTCCCACACCAGGTACTCATAGGTTTCGTCGGCAAAGACCAGCAAATCGTGGGCGCAGGCGAAATCCACGAGGGTCTGGAGTTCCTCGCGCGTGAACACCTTGCCGGTAGGATTGCAGGGATTGGAAAGCAGCACCGCCTGCAAGCGCGGCGTCCACATCCGCTCCAGTTCCGCGCGGGTGAAGGAAAAGTCCGGCTCGCGCAATTCGAGGACGCGCAACTCCAAGCCCGCCGCAATCGACTGGAGCACGTAGTTCTCGTACATGGGGGCAAAGGTCAGCAGCGCAGCGCCGCGCTCGACCAGCGCCTCCATGGCGATCATCATCCCCTCGGTCGCGCCGCACGTCACGACGATTTGGCGGTCCGGGTCCACGCTGAGCCCGTTGAAGCGGGCCAGCTTGCGGGCGATCGCGCGGCGCAGCGCCGGCGCCCCCCACGGGTCGGTGTACTGGTGGCAGGACTCCTCGATCGCCTCGCGAGCGAACTGCTTCATCTCCGGCGACGTGTCGTCGTCCGGGAAGCCTTGCGAAAGATTGACCGCGCCCTCCCGGGCGCAGCGGATGGTGGTGCGGCGAATCACCGATTCGCGCATGGGCAGACGGCGCATCGGAAGTTTAAAGCGTAGCCGGTCCGTCCAACATGCGCCACAGATACCAGGACGCCACGGAACGGTAGGGAATCCACCTCGCCGCGATTTCATGCATGGCGGGCGGCTTGGGGAGTTCGGACAGCCCGTAAAGCTGTTTCATCGCGGTGCGGATGCCCAGATCGGTAACGGGCAGCACATCCGGGCGGCGCAGGGCGAAGATGAGGAACATCTGCGCCGTCCAGACGCCGATGCCGCGCACCTGGGTCAACTGGCCGATCACTTCCTCGTCGGGCAGGCCGGACAGCCGGCCAAGATCAAGTTCTCCGTGCAGCGTGCGCCGGGCCAGGTCGCGGAGATAACTGGCTTTCTGCCCGGAGAGACCTGCGGACCGCAGCGTGGGGGTCCGGAGCCGTGCGATCCGCTCGGCCGTTACCGGAGCGCCCGCCTTCGCCTCCAGCCTCCGGTAAATCGCCACCGCCGCTTTCCCGCTTACCTGCTGGTAGACGATGGAGCGGACCAGCGTATCGAAATCCGGTTTGCGATACACCATCCGGTAAGGACCGGCCGCCGCGATCACCTCCCGGAGCACGGGATCGCGGCGTTTGAGGTGCGCGAGTGCCTGACGCATCGTGGGAAACACCCTCCGTACGCAACGCGTCGGATACATTGAGTATATGGCGATGCGGATCGGCTGGGCGGGGCTGGCGGCGCTGGGAACCGCGCTGTGGCTAAGCGGACAGACGCCCCCCGCCTTGCCTCCCGAGACCGAGGGTCCGGAAACCACCATCAAGGTCGATGTCGAGGTGGTGAACCTGTTGTGCTCGGTCCGCGATAAGAAAGGCGCCCTGATCGCCGACCTGACCCGGGACGAGTTCCAGGTCTTTGAGGAAGGCAAACCACAGACGATCCGGTATTTTTCCCGCGAAACAGATCTGCCCCTGACCATCGGCCTGCTGGTGGACGTCAGCGGCAGCCAGGCGCGCCTGATTGAGGAGGAACGCGTAGCCGCCCGGCGATTCTTCCGGCAGGTGCTTCGCAAGAAGGATATGGCCTTTCTGATCAGTTTCGGCACGGAGGCGGAATTGTTGCAGGACCTCACCGGATCGATCAGCCTGCTCGACCGGGCGCTGGACAAGCTGAAGCTGAACGCCGCGGTAGGAGGTCTGCACCCCGGTCCCGTGCCCACCGTGGGCAAGATCCGCGGCACCGTGCTTTACGACGCCGTCTACCTGGCGGCCACCGAGCGTCTGGCCAACGAAGTCGGCCGCAAGGCGATCGTGCTGATCACCGATGGAGTGGACGTGGGCAGCCGGCTTAAGCTCGGCGAGGCCCTGGAAGCGGCGCAAAAAGCCAACGCCATCATCTATTCGATTCACTACGTGGATCCGCTCGCGTACATGGGGTGGGGCGAGACGGTCGACGACTCCGCTCTAACGAAGATGGCGACGCAAACCGGCGGACGGCTGTTCCGCGTCAGCAAGAAGCTCACCCTGGATATGATTTTTCAGCAGATCCAGGAGGAAATGCGCAGCCAGTACGCCATCGGCTACACGCCCGAGGGGCCGCGCCAGCCTGGCGAGTTTCGGCGAGTCGAGGTCCGGACCACCCGGCGCGACCTGAAAGTGCAGGCCCGCAAAGGATACTACGCCGCCGGCGGCGGACCGTCGTAACCCACCGCCCGAGTCAGGGCCGCAACGCGCTTCGGGAAACCTTGGCGTCCGCCAGCGCGACCATCACGCTCAAGTCGAACGTCCGGTAGAGATCCAGGCAGAACAATTCAGGCATATCTCCGTAGTCCACCGGAGCTTCCAGCAGGTGGCCCAGCGAATCGACGCCGTCATAGACGATCACCTCCCGGAACAATCCGGGCTCGAGCGCTGCGGCCACCAGAGCCACCACCTGGCTGCGTTTGCCGGCGACCTCCAGGCGCACGGGGGGACCTTGCGGACGGAGCCAGCGCGCCAGCGCGGCCAGTTGCGCGGCGCGGCATCCCAGAGCGCGTTCCCCGAGGGTGGCGAGCAACTGGGCGTAGCCGCGCGCGCCCGGACTCGATCCCGCGGCGTCGCCGGTGAACAGCAGATCCGCGGCCAGGACCGTCTCGCCGCGGTTCACGCGGTCCGAGACCAGCCGTCCGGCGGCCTTCTTGCCTTCATCGTGCAGCACGACGGTGGCGGCCGCACCAGAAGCGTCCAAAGCCCGCAACCAAACTCCCGCCGCGCTGAGCCCGTTGTCAAACGCAAACCGGTAGCCACGGGTGGCCAATCCCTTCTGGCGCGTGTTCGCCACCGCCCAGGGATGGCCAACCTGGACCGGACGATACCGGACCAGTTCGCGCAGACGGGCGCGGCGCGCATCCGCGCTCTCGCCCGGGACCGCGCCTGGCCGGCGGGCCGCCAGTTTGCGGGCCACGCCGAGGATCGTCAGATTGTCCGCCGGCAATCCTACCTCTAACTCCGCGTAGCTCTTCAGGTCCGCCTCGCCCTCCGCCTCCGGCAGCGGGACTCGCCAGTGACGCGCCAGAAACCGGTACGCGGCGCGGCGGTTGTCCCGTTGGTAGTTGTGCGTGCCCGGATCGGCGTTTTCGTGCCACGCCAAGTGGTCAGGCTTGCCCGCCAGGCGGAAGAACGGCAGGATTTCGTCGAAGATATAGCGGCGCACCAGGGGAGCGCGGAAGCAGCAGTCGTCTTCGGAGTTGTAAACCAGCAAGGTCGGTTTCGGCGCGCGCATGGCGGTCAGCGCCGGGTAATCGGCGACGGTGAGCAGGTCGGTGGCGTTCTGCTCGACATCGCCAACGTCGGCCGTCCGCTCGATGCGCGAGATCACCGATGCGTAGCCCGCCACGGGGATGGAGACGTCGACGCGCTCATCCAGCGCGCTCAGCACGATGGTCTGCCAGCCGCCTCCGGACAGTCCGGTCACCGCCAGGCGGCGCGGATCCGCCTTCGGGTAGCCGGCAAGGAAGTCGAGGCCTTTGCGCATGGCCAGGTAAAACAGACCCAGACTGTTGGCGCCCGCCAGGTCGAGGTGGCCGCCGAACCAGTGGACGTTCTCTTGGTGGGTCAGTTCGCCGAACGAGAGCCACTCCAGGTTCAAGGCGATCAGTCCGTGCCGCGCCAAGTGGATGCAACGTTTCTGCTTGTACTCGACCGCTTTGCCCTCGGGACCCACGTGGCCGTTCACGTTCAGCACGGCGGGCGCGCGGCCGCTCAGCTTCAGCGGCAGATACAGAATGGCCGACGACCAGAGGCCGGGAACGATCTCGTAGCGCAGCTTCCGCATCCGGTACGACCCGTCGGTCTGGATTTCCCCCACGTCCTCGACACGCAGCGGCGCGCGGACCCACTCGTCGGGCCAGCCGTGGAACACCACGTCGCGCAGGAGAGTGTCGCGCAGCCGGCGCGATTCGGCGGTCCACTCCGCCGCCGAACCAGGCAGCCGCGGCCGCGGCGCTTTGGCGAACAGATAGGAGCGCAGCTCGGCGGCGATTACTTCGGGCGAAACCAGAGCCGGCTCCAGGACCCGCTGCACCTGCTGCGGATCCGTCTGGGCGGGAGCAGAGATGACGCAACCAACGAGCAAGCATGGAACCAGATAGGAGGAGCAGCGCATGGCAAGCGTCACCAGCATACAGCAGCGCCCCACGTTCAGAAAGAGTGCGTGGCCGCGGTCGCCATCCGATCCGCGATGTCAGGACTTGCTGCGGCGGATGAGTTTTTCCCCTAGCTGTGCGGAGCGGACGAAACGCGGCGGACGGGCCGTTATCGAGACATCGCCCGGAGGAGCGGCCACTGCGGGCGCACCTCGTACTCGAGCAGGAAATTGGCTTCCCGGATCTGGGTTTCCATGCTTTCCACCAGATCCTGCAACGCCGGATCCCGGGCCACCAGGCGAAAACCGCTGCGCATCATCTCGCGCAACAGGTCGGCGCCATCGGCATCGATCTGGCGCACTCCGGACAGATCCAGCGTTTTCCGGACGCCGTAGGAAACCGCGCAGGCTTCCTGCCAGCGGCTGCGCAGGGTGCGAGTCCAGGGATAAATGAGTTTGCCGCGCACGTGGACGGTGAGCGCGCCAGGCGGGCAGGATAACGATACTTCGAGCCGGGAGGACTTCATCTCGCGCATAGCTGATACCTCTGAGAGGGCACGCCAAACGCCAGACAGTTAAAGTGCTGAACACCAAAAGTTAGAAGAGCAGGGGCAAGACCCCCACGAACGAGTTGGGTACGGTAAATCTTACCGGAAAAGGAATTTTCTACCGAGTCGCCTGCGCAAGGCTGCGTCGCCCGGGGCATGGACGCCTCTCGCGGCGAACTGTTATGGTGGACCGTGTCGCTGCCCAATCCGTTTCAGGATTTGTACCGGCTGGCCTCCCCGGTTCCCGAATGCGTCGTTGTGATCTTCGGCGCCAACGGCGACCTGACCAAACGGAAATTGCTGCCCGCGTTGTACCGGCTGTCCTATGAGCGGCGGCTGTCGCCCGGCTTTGCGATCCTCGGGATTTCCCGCTCGCCGATGGGCGACGAAGCGTTCCGGGAAAAAATGCGTGACGCCGTCGCCCGGCACCTGGAGGACTCGCCGTTTGAAGCGGAGGTGTGGGAGGGATTCGCGAAGGGCCTGTTCTACCTGGCAGGCGATCTGTTCACGGCGGAAACTTACACGAGGTTGCGAGCCCGGCTGGACGAAATCGAGGCCGCCCGGCGGACGGGAGGCAACGCGCTCTTCTACCTCTCCACGCAGCCGAGCCAGTACGAAGCCGTGGCCCGCGGTTTAGGGGAGGCCGGACTTGCCCGCGGGCGCGGCTGGAGGCGGCTGGTGGTGGAAAAACCCTTCGGGCGCGATTTCGCCAGCGCGCGCCAATTGAGCCGCAGCTTGCAGGAGTTCTTCCCGGAATCCGAGGTGTACCGGATCGACCACTACCTGGGCAAGGAAACCGTCCAGAATATTCTTGCGTTCCGGTTTGGCAACGGCATCTTTGAGCCGCTGTGGAACCGGCGTTACGTCAACCACGTGCAGATCACGGCCGCCGAATCAATCGGACTGGAGGGGCGCGGCGCTTACTATCAGGAGGCCGGCGCGCTCCGCGACATGATCCAGAATCACCTGCTTCAGGTGATGGCGACCGTCGCCATGGAGCCGTGCGCCACTTTCGAACCCGATGCGGTCCGGGACGAGCGCGCCAAGCTCCTGCGGTCCATCCGGATTCTGAAGCCGGAAGAGGTGCCCACGCACGCGGCGGCCGGGCAATTCGGACCGGGGCGCGTCGGCGGCGCCGAGTTCCACGGTTTTCGGGAGGAGCCCGGCGTGGACCCGGAAAGCCAAACCGAAACGTACGCCGCCGCGACCTTCTTCGTGGACAACTGGCGCTGGGCGGGCGTTCCGTTCTACATCCGCACGGGCAAGCACCTGCCGAAGCGCGTCTCCGAGATCGCGATTCAATTCAATGAAGCGCCGCACTCGGTCTTCGGCCCTGAGCGGGGCCGGCTGGCGCCGAACCTGCTGGTGTTGCGCATCCAGCCGGAAGAGGGAATTTCGCTCAAGTTCCAGTCCAAGAAGCCGGGCGCGGGAATGCAGTTGCGTCCGGTGTCGATGGACTTCAACTACGGCGCGAGTTTCGGCGACCGTTCGCCGGCCGCGTACGAGACGCTGCTGCTGGATGCCATCCGGGGCGACGCGACGCTGTACACCCGGCAAGACATGGTCGAGGCAAGCTGGAAAGTAGTGGAGCCGATTTTGCAGGTGTGGGGGGAAACGCGTTTCGCGTTTCCGAACTACGCGGCGGGTAGCTGGGGACCGGCGGCCGCGGATGAGATGCTGGCCCGCCGGGGCCACGCGTGGAGGCGTCCGTAAATGACTTCCGCCGTGCAACCTGACCGGGTGCTCCGGGAGCTGGCCGATCTGTGGGTGTCGCTGGGGAAAGAGGGGGAGGAAGGCGGCGGCGTCCTGCGGGCCTGCGCGATGACACTGGTCTCCGTAGCCGGGCCGGAGGACGATGCGCAGGAGATCGGCGAAACCCTGGCCGGGCTGATGCGCCACCATCCCAGCCGGATGATCGTCCTCCGCCTGGAGCCCGCCTGCGGGGAACTGGCCGCCCGGGTGTTCGCCCAGTGCTGGCTGCCCTTTGGCGGCCGCCGCCAGATTTGCTGTGAGCAGATCGAGATCCGCACGCCACCCCAGGGACTGGCGGACGCCGCGGCGGCAGTCCTCCCTCTGGTTGCGGCGGACTTGCCGGTGGCGGTTTGGTTACGCCACCCCTCCCTGCTCGAGCACCGCGACCTGAACGCCTTGGTTTCCCTCGGCGGCAGGCTGATCACCGACAGCGCCCGTGCGGATGAGCCCGACCGCGCCTTGCGCCGGCTGCGCGAGTTGCGGAACGCGGGTTTTCCGTGCGCCGACCTGGCGTGGACCCGGGTGACCCGCTGGCGGGAACTGGTCGCGCAAGTGTTCGCCAATCCGGCGTATCTCGAGCGGGCGGCGTCGCTCCGCAAAATGGAAGTCTGGCACGGCGGAGCGGAGCCCCATCCCTCGGCGCGGTATCTGGCGGCTTGGCTTGCCACCTGCCTGGAAGCCGCCGGCGGGGGCGTGGAGACGACGCTTCACCCCGGTCCCGCCGAGAGCAGCATCTCGCGCGTCTCCCTCCGCGGGACCGGAATGCACGTGGAACTGGAGAAGGTGGATGCGGCGCTCGTCGAGGTGCGGGTGGATGGGCTGAGCAATCGCGCGGTGTTGCCGCCGTCCTCGGACCGGTCGTTGCTGGACGAAGAATTAAGACTGATGCCTCCGGATCGCAGCTTCCTGGCCGCGCTGGACCGGGTCTGCGCCACTCTTGGCTAGAAGAAGAGGATGAGTTTCCGCTGGCATTGCTATCCCACCCCGCTCGAAGCAGCCGCGGCGGCGGCGCGCCACCTCGCGGAGTTGCTGGCCACGAGGCTGGCCGGCAACGCTTCGGCCAGTTTCGCTGTGTCCGGCGGATCCACGCCGCGCCTGCTGTTCGACGAACTGCTGAGCCAGCCGGTGGACTGGGCGCGCGTGCATGTCTTTTGGGTGGATGAGCGCGCGGCGCCTCCCACGCACGCGAGCAGCAACTACCGGCTGGCTGCCGAGCATCTCTTGAGGCCCGCACGGGTTCCGGAAAAAAACATCCACCGCGTCCGCGCGGAACTCCCCCCGGAAATCGCGGCGGAGCGCTATCGCCAGGAACTGGCCGCGTTCTTCGCGTTGCCCGTCGGCCAGCCGCCGGCGTTCGACGTGATGCAACTGGGCATGGGCGCCGACGCGCATACCGCGAGCCTGTTTCCGGGCGAGAAACTGCTGGAGGACCGCGAGCGGAGCGCCGCCGCGGTTTTTGTCGAAAAGCACGCGCAGTGGCGCGTCACCCTGTTGCCTGGAACCCTGCGACGCGCCCGCGCCAGCCTGTTCCTGGTGAGCGGCGCGGACAAAGCCGAAGCTGTGCGCGCGGTCTTCGAGGAACCCGCCGACCCACACCGTTACCCGGCGCAAATCCTGCGCGGCAACCCCGGCGTGACCTGGTTTCTCGATGATGCCGCGGCTCGCCTGCTGAAAAAATAAAAACAGATCATGTGGACTCATGGGAACGCCCCCCTGGGCGAAGTCAACTTGCACTATCTCAGCGCTGGCTCTGGCCGGCTGATTCTTTTCCTGCACGGCTTTCCGGAGTTCTGGTACGCGTGGAAGGACCAATTGGCGGAGTTCTCGCGCGACGCGCAGGCGGTGGCCTGCGATTTGCGCGGCTACAACCTCTCCTCCAAGCCGGCGGACGTCCGGCGGTACGAGATGCCTCACCTGGTGGCGGACGTGCTGGGTCTGATCCGGCACCTGCAACACGACCGGGCGGTCCTGGTCGGGCACGACTGGGGCGGCATCATCGCGTGGGCGGCGGCCGCGCTGCACCCGGAAGCCGTTGAGCGGCTGGTGACCATCAACGCTCCGCATCCGAACGTCTTCCAGGAGCGGCTCCGCACCGATCCGGCTCAACAACAGGCCAGCCGGTACATGCTGGAGTTCCGGAATCCGGACGCCGAAGCGAAACTGTCGGCGCACTGTTACAGTCTGCTTTCCGCGGCCGTGCTCGGGGAGGGGTTGCGCGACGGGTATTTGGATGAAGAAGACCAGGCCGCCTATCTGGACGCCTGGTCGCGCCCGGGCGCGCTGACCGGGGGGCTGAACTACTACCGCGCGGCGCGCCTCGGACCGCCCGATCCGGCGTTCGAACCGGCGCCTGACCTGCCTCCGCTCCGGATACCCGTACCCACGCTCGTGATCTGGGGCGAACAGGATCCGTATCTGCTCCCGTCCAACCTGGAAGGTTTGGAGCGCTGGGCGCCGGATCTGGAAGTAGTCCGCGTGCCCGACGCAGGGCACTGGATCGTCCACCAGAAGCCATCCCTGGTCAACGAAACGATCCGCCGTTTTCTCGAACGTGAACCGTTCTCTCCCTCCGCGCGGCCTGCCGATTTCCTGGCACAATAGAGGGGAGGTCGCGTTCATTCTCGCGTGTGATCCCGGGTGCGGGCCCGCAGCCGCGCGGCGGCGCCCCCGGGAAGAGCGCGCTCGGCATAAGATTATGAGACCGATGGGGCGTAGTTGGCTGGCCCTTCTTTTGGGGCTGATGTTCCACAGCAGTCCTGCCGCGGCGCAAGCGAAGCGGCAGGTGGATTTTCAACGCGAAGTGCGTCCGATCCTCTCCGACGCCTGTTTCGCTTGTCACGGTCCGGACAAAGGGACGCGCATGGCGGATTTGCGGCTGGACACCCGCGAGGACGCCACCGCCGCCAGGAAGAACGGCGCGGCCATCGTGCCCGGAAAGCCGGAGGCCAGTTTGCTATGGAAGCGGATTGTGGAAGAGAAGCCGGCCCGGCGCATGCCGCCGCCTTACTCGCACAAGACGCTATCCAGCCAACAGCAGGAGGTGCTCAAGCGCTGGATCGCGCAGGGCGCGCCGTGGCAGGAGCACTGGTCGTTTGTGACCCCGGTTCGCCCGCCTCTGCCTCCGGTGAAACGCAAGGAGTGGGTGCGCACGCCGATTGACCGTTTCATTCTGGCGCGCCTGGAGGCAGCGAATCTCTCTCCTGGCCCCGAAGCCGACCGCCGCACGCTGGCGCGCCGGGTCGCGCTGGACCTGACCGGGTTGCCTCCCCGTCCCGAGGAGGTGGAAGCCTTTGTCCACAATCCGGCGCCCGACGCGTACGAAAAGCTCATCGACGGCTACCTGAGCTCGCCCCGCTATGGCGAGCACCGCGCCAAGTATTGGCTGGATGCGGCCCGCTACGCCGACACCCACGGCATCCACGTGGACAATTACCGCGAGATGTGGCCTTATCGCGACTGGGTCATCAAGGCGTTCAACCGCAACCTTCCCTTCGACGTCTTCACCGTCGAGCAGGTAGCCGGCGACCTGTTGCCGGAACGCACGCTCGATCAGCAGATCGCCTCCGGTTTCCACCGCTGCAACGTCACCACCAATGAAGCGGGCGTGATCATTGAGGAAGTCGAAGCGATCTATGCGAAGGATCGCGCGGATACGACCGGCGCCGTGTTCCTCGGCCTGACCGTCGGCTGCGCCAGCTGCCACGACCACAAGTTCGATCCGATCTCGATGAAGGATTTCTACTCGCTGACTGCGTTCTTCCGCAACACGACGCAAAACGCGATGGACGGCAACATCCCGGATACCCCGCCGGTGGTTGTGGTGCCGCGGGATGAGGACCGGGATCGTTGGGTGGCGGCGAACCGGAACGAAGCGACGGTCCGCGAGGCGCTGAAGCAGCGGCTGCACGCGCCGGGAGAGAAATTTGCGGCGTGGCTCCGCGAAGGCGCCTACCGGCGCATCGCAACGCCGCTGGCGCCGGGAGCGGAACTGACGTACCTCACCCTGGCGGGAGATCAGGTGGAGGCGCTGCATGCCGGACGGGCGCCCTTGCGCGAGGGCGTGACGCTGGGCCAATCGCCCGTGCCTGGCCAGCCGGCCCTGTACTTCGCCAAGGGCGCTGCGCTGGAGCTTCCGCGCGTCGACGCGCTGGACGGGGACCGCGCGTTCTCGCTGGCGATCTGGTTTTTCTTCCCGGCCAATGAAGATACCTTCGTGCTGGCCAGCCAGTCCGATCCCGACGACAAAGGACGCGGCTGGGCCATCGAGATCGGCGCGCGGGTCTCCCTGCTGCGCCTGGTGGGCGACGAAGGCAAGGCCATCACGATTCGGGCCGGCCACCTCCAGCAGTTGAAAGCCGGCACCTGGAATCATCTGGTGTTCACTTACGACGGATCGCGCGAACAGCCTGGATTGAACATGTACTTGAACGGCCGCGCGATCCCGACGCAGGGCAGAGGCGATCAGAATACCCTGCTCAAGGGGACGCTGCTGGTGAAGCAGCCGCTGCGGCTCGGCAACGAGGGAAAGCGGTTTTTCGAGAACGGCGCGATCGCCGATTTCCGCATTTTCAATCGCGCGCTCACCGAGGAGGAAGCGCTGGTGGCGGGGTCGTGGCCGCATCTGGTGGCCGCGCGCGCCAAGACGCCGGAGCAACTGAACGCCGAAGAGCGGGAGGCCTTGCACCGCTATTATCTGCACCACTATGACCGCCCGTACCAGGTGCTGGGCGAGCAATTGGCCGCCTATGCCGCCGAGAAGCGCGCCATCCGGCAGCGCGGCGCCATCACGCATGTGATGGAGGAAAAGACGGACAGCAAGCCATTCGCGCACATCCTGCACCGCGGTCAATACGACCAGCCGCGGGACCGGGTGGAGGCCGATGTGCCTGCGGCGCTGCCGCCGATGCCAGCCGCGTTTCCGCGTAATCGCCTGGGGTTGGCGCGGTGGCTGGTGGACCCGGCCAACCCGCTGACCAGCCGGGTGACGGTGAACCGGTTCTGGCAGGAGGTGTTCGGAACCGGCCTGGTGAAGACCAGCGAGGACTTCGGTTCCCAAGGCGAGCCGCCGTCGCACCCCGAATTGCTGGACTGGCTTGCGGTGGAGTTTCGCGAGTCCGGCTGGGACGTCAAGCGGCTGTTCAAGCTGATGCTGCTGTCGAGCACCTATCGTCAGGCGGCTGTCACGACGCCGGACAAGCTGGAAAAAGATCCGGACAACCGCCTGCTATCCCGCGGGCCGCGCTTCCGCATGGAAGGCGAAATGGTCCGCGACTACGCCCTGGCGGCTAGCGGCCTGTTGTCGCCCGCCGTCGGCGGCCCCAGCGTCAAGCCGTACCAGCCGGAGGGAATTTGGGAAGCGGTGGCGATGAACGGGAGCAACACCCGTTTCTACAAACGCGACCACGGCGAGTCGCTCTACCGCCGCAGCCTCTATTGGTTCTGGAAGCGGAGCGCGCCGCCGGCTTCCCTGGAGATTTTCAACGCGCCCACGCGCGAATCCTGCACCGTCCGGCGCGAGCGCACCAATACGCCGCTGCAGGCGCTGGTCACCATGAACGACCCCCAGTTTGTGGAGGCTGCCCGGGTGCTCGCGGAACGGACCCTGCGAGAAGGCGGCGCGGATTTTGACCAGCGGTTGGATTTCCTGACCGCGCGCCTGATCTCGCGCCCGCTCGACGAGCGCGAGCGCGCCGTGGCTCGCCGCGCGTATCAGGACTATCTGCGCTTCTACGATTCGCAACCGGCCGAGGCGGGTAAACTGCTGAGCGTCGGCGAGATTCCGGCGGACCCGCGCCTGCCCAAGGCCGAGTTCGCCGCCTTCACCATGGTGGCCAACCAGATGATGAATCTGGACGAAGTGCTGAACAAGTAAAGGAACCGAGCCATGCACCCTTCCGATGAAACCGTGTTGTTGCAAACGCGGAGGCAACTGCTGGGACAGGGGGCGCGCGGATTCGGCGCGCTGGCCCTGGCCGCGCTGCTCGGCCGCGACGCCCGGGGCGCCGCCCGCCTGGAGAGCAAGGGCGGCCTGCCCGGCTTGCCCCATTTTCCGCCCAAGGCGCGCCGCGCCATCTACCTGCACATGGTCGGCGCGCCGCCGCAGATCGAACTGTTTGACTACAAACCGCAAATGGCGGAGTGGTTCGACAAGGACCTGCCGGATTCCATCCGGCAAGGCCAGCGACTGACCACGATGACGTCCGGCCAGAGCCGCTTTCCGATTGCGCCCTCGGTGTTCAAGTTCCAGCAGCATGGCCAGAGCGGGGCGTGGATTTCGGAACTGCTCCCCTACACCGCCAGGATGGCCGACGACATCGCCATCATCCGGTCGATGCACACCGAAGCCATTAACCATGAGCCGGCCATCACGTTCATCCAAACCGGCAACATGATCGCCGGCCGGCCGTGCATTGGCTCCTGGATCGCCTACGGACTGGGCAGCATGAACCAGGACCTGCCCACCTTCGTCGTGATGAACGCCAGCCACACGCACCCGCGGGCGAATGTGCAGGCAATCTCGGCCCGTTTGTGGAGCGCCGGGTTCCTCTCGGCGCAGTACGCGGGCGTGGCGTTGCGGTCCGGCGCCGACCCGGTGCTCTACATTAACAATCCCGACGGCGTGCCCGTCGCGATGCGCCGCCGCATGCTCGACGCGCTGGGGGAACTGAACCAGATACAGCACGAGCGGTTGGGCGACCCCGAAACCCAGGTGCGCGTCGCCCAGTACGAAATGGCGTTCCGCATGCAAGCCTCGGTTCCCGAACTGACCGACCTGACCAAGGAGCCCGAGAGCATCTACGAGATGTATGGCCCGGATGCGCGAAAGCCCGGCACGTTCGCCTATAGCGCGCTCATGGCGCGCCGGTTGATCGAGCGCGGCGTGCGGTTTGTGCAGATCTACCACCGCGGCTGGGACGTGCACGGCAACCTGCCCGAGGTTCTCCCCAGCCAGTGCAAAGACGTCGATCAGCCCTGTTGGGCGCTAGTCCAGGATTTGAAACAGCGCGGACTGCTGGAGGACACGCTGGTGGTCTGGGGCGGGGAATTCGGCCGCACGATTTATTCCCAGGGCAAGCTGACCCCCACCGACTACGGGCGCGACCATCACCCGCGGTGCTTCAGTCTCTGGCTCGCCGGCGGGGGCGTGAAGGGCGGCATCGTGTACGGTGAAACGGACGACTTTTCCTACAACATCGTCAATCAGCCGGTGCACGTGCGCGACTTCCAGGCTACCCTGCTCCACCTGTTTGGCATCCAGCACGAGAAGTTTTCCTACAAGTATCAGGGGCTGGATCAGCGGCTAACGGGCGTGGAGCCTGCGCACGTTGTCAAGGGGCTGCTGGCCTGACGGCGCGGCGGGCAAAGCGTCGACCTACGATTTGACTTCCGTCTCGGCCCAGCCGCTGGTGAAGTGCGTCTGGCCGGCGGTCCGGCTCGTGCCCATCTCCGCCGCCTTCAGCAGCTTGTAGACGGTCTTGTGCTGCGGCAAGTTGGCCTCGAGAAAGTCGATGCCCTCGGCGGTAATCATCAGGCTGGAGCGGTCGTCCGGCATGATGTATCGCTTAGCCTTCAGATACCAGACGGTGAAGGTCAGGTGTTCGCGCGGCACGAACATCAGGTTTTCCAACTCGAGCATGGAAAGCGCCGGCTGCCCGGGGTTCGTCTTGCGGCGGTTGTACAGGAGGCAGAGGATGCCCATCCGCCGGTTGGCCTCCCCGTCCACGCCTTCGGTGAACTCCCTGGTCATGAAGATCGGGACGGGGCTGTGCTTCTGCGATTCCCAAAGTTGATCGTATTCTTTGCGCCGCTGCTCGTCGGAGAGCACCTTGTAGGCTTCCTTGACGCGCAGGAACTTCTCCAGGTCGCCGGTTTCGGTGTTGTCCGGATGGTAGCGCCCCGCCAGCAGGCGGTAGACGCGCTGGATCGCCTCGATATCCGCCTTGGGTTCAATCTGGAGCAGTTCGTAATAGTCAACGAACTCTTCGTCTGCCATGCTGTACACGGGTCCTTTCCAGGACTTCCCTTTATGATATCGTCAACGGCGGTCCGGAGACGCTAGGGGAGGGGCAAGGAATCCCCTGAATATCCCCCCAATTTTCCTCTATCTGCGTACTGGCCCCGTCCGGGAGTACCAGCGGTCAAGGCCTTTCGAAAACCAGCACATATTGGCTGCCGGGGAGGTGGTCGCGCCGGGACAAGAGGCGGAACCCGGCCGCTTCGATCTCTTGAATCACCTCGGGTTGATCCGCCCGGATATGCTCCATGGCGTTGCCGCACGGCATAGCCTCGGGGCGGCGGTAGAAATCGACCACCACCAGGCGTCCGCCCGGCCGGATTCCGCGGCGCAGTCCGGCCAGCATGTCCGCGGGATAGTCATAATGGTGATAGGCGTCCAGCGTCAAAGCCAGATCCACGCTGGCGGGCGTCAGGCGCGGGTCGCGTTCGGTGCCCTTCACAAACTGAACATTGCCAAGCCCTTGCTGCGCCGCGTACTCCCTGGCCTTTTCCAAAAAATCGTCGTGAATATCCTCGGCCACCACCCGGCCTTCCGGCCCCACCGCCTTGGAGAGAAAGGGCAGCATGTATCCGGCGCCCGCGCCGATATCGGCCACCACCATGCCCGGGCGTAAATCCAGCAAACGAAGCAGTTCCTCCGGCTTCTGGGTGTGGTCCCGATCCGACCGCAACAGCATGGCGGCCACGCGGGCCCGGCCTTCGGTGGTCGTGTAGCCTTTGTTGGCGTTGGCCGCCACCTGCGCCATCGCCAGCCCGGACGCGATCAGGGTGAAGAAAAGCGTTTTCATGCGGATCTTTCTATCCTACAACTGCGGTTCCATCGGTAAGGCCAACGGCGGCTCCACCATAAAATCGAGTCCGGCCATGCGGTCCACTGCCTCGCGCAGGGCTTCTTCCCGGGTCGGCTCCACGGTGATGACAAACGGCAGGTCGTCTTTGGTGTCGCAGGGTTCCTGGAGCACAGCGTCGAGGCTGACGCGCTTTTCGGCCAGGATGCCCGCGAGCGCGGCGATGATTCCCGGCCGGTCCTGGACGCGAAACCGCAAGTAAAAAGCGCGTTTCTGGATGGTCACCGGCAGCGGTTGGTGCTGGGCCAGCCGCTCGTGGGCAAACGGCGAGACCCGCTCCGGACTCCCCGACCGGATCTCCCGGGCGACGCGCATCAGGTCGCTGACCACCGCCACGCCGGTGGGATGGGGTCCCGCGCCCCGGCCGTAGTAGAGCGTGTCGGCGCCGTAACGTCCTTTGACCATAACCGCGTTGTAGGCGCCCATCACGCTGGCCAGCATCGATCCGACCGGCACCAGCGTCGGCCGCACCGAAAGGAGGAATCCATCGTCCCGCCGGTGCGCCGCGCACAGCAACCGGATCCGGTGTCCCAGCTTGCGGGCGTATTGAAAGTCCATCGGCGAAATGCGCCGGATGCCCTCGACGTAGATGTCGGCCGGGCGGATCCGCTCGCCGAACGCCAGGGCCGCCAGAATGGCGAGCTTGGAGCGCGCGTCGTAACCGTCTACGTCCGCCGACGGGTCGGCCTCCGCGTAGCCCAAGCCCTGGGCTTCCCGCAGCACGGAGTCGAAGGGCGCGCCGCGCTGCTCCATCTCGGTCAGGATGTAGTTGCTGGTGCCATTGAGGATGCCCCACAGCGACATCACCTGATCGCCCGAGATGCCTTCCCGCAGTACGGCATGGATCGGGATCCCGCCCGCCACGCTCGCCTCCATGGCCAGGTTGATGCCGGCGCCGATCGCCCGGTCCCAGAGTTCAGCGCCCTCCAGAGCGATGAGTTCCTTGTTGGCGGTCACCACCGACTTGCCGTGCGCAATGGCCGCCTCGATGATTTGCCGCGCGACAGAGGTGCCCCCGACCAGTTCCGCCACCACATCGACTTCCGGATGCCGCACCACCTCCCGCCAGTCGGTGGTGCGCAGCACGCCGGCGAACGCCTCGGGCAGCGTCTTGGTATGCACCGCGCGGCTGCACACCGCCGTCACGCGCAGCGGAAAGCCCAGTTTTTGCTCGATCGCCTCGCGATTCCCCGCCAGAATCGCCAGCGTTCCGGACCCCACATTGCCCAAACCCACTATCCCGACGCGCACTTCGTTCATCAAGCACCAGCATAACGCGCGTCTACCGTTGAACGTCCCTGCACCGCAACGAAACGACCCGCTCGCGCAACGGACCGCTTTTTCCTCTTGCCGCTGCCCGGGGAACTGAAGGACACTAAAAGTTTCAGGAAACTCATGGCTTCGCTCGAACGCAACGGCAGGAAAACCGCGCTCATCATCGACCCCTCCGAACGGTGGACGGTGCAGGACTCCCGCGACCTGTACGACATCGCGGCCTGGGGCAAGGGCTACTTCTCGATCGATGACCACGGCCACGTGCGCGTGCACCCGACCAAGCAACCGGACCGGTCGATCGACCTCAAGGAATTGGTCGACAAACTGGTCCTGCGCGGCATTTCGCTGCCGATCCTCATCCGTTTCGCCGAAATCCTGAAGCACCGGCTGGGCGAATTGCACGAAACCTTCGCGCAGGCGATCGCTGAGCACAAGTACACCGGACGTTACATCTGCGTGTATCCGATTAAGGTGAACCAGCAGCGCCAGGTGGTCGAAGAGGTGCTGGAGTTCGGGCGGCCGCTGGGGTTCGGACTCGAGGCGGGTTCCAAGCCGGAGTTGCTGGCGGTGATGGCGCTGGCCGACAACACCACGCCGATCATCTGCAATGGCTTCAAGGATGACGAGTACATCGAGATGGCCATGCTGGCGCAGAAGATCGGCCGGCAGATCGTTCCGGTGATCGAGAAGTTCACCGAACTGGAACTGGTGCTGCGTTACGCGGCCAAGGTGGGCGTGCGGCCGACAATCGGCATTCGCGTCAAGCTGGCCAGCCGCGGCTCGGGGCGCTGGAAATCTTCCGGCGGCTACCGCTCGAAGTTTGGGCTGACCGTCGGGGAGGCCATGGAGGTGCTCGATCAACTCAAGGCCCGCGGCATGGCCGACTGCCTGCAACTGCTGCATTTCCATCTCGGCAGCCAGATCACCAACATCCGGCAGGTGAAGGGCGCGGTCAACGAAGCCGCCCGCCTGTATGCCGAGCTGTGCCGGCTCGGCGCCGGCTTGCGCTACCTCGACGTCGGCGGCGGGCTCGGCATCGACTACGATGGCTCGCAGACCGACTTCGAATCCAGCGTGAACTACACGTTGCAGGAGTACGCCAACGACGTGATTTACCATGTCCAGAGCGTGTGCGACGAGGCCGGCGTGCCGCACCCCCACATCGTCACCGAGAGCGGCCGCGCCATCGCGGCCTACCACAGCGTGCTGGTGTTCAACGTCCTCGGCGTTTCCGGCTTCGCCGAGGACGACACGCTGCCGAATCTGCCCGGCGAACCCGAGCAGCCGCTGGTGGATTTGCAGGAGACCTACCGCTCGCTCACGGTGAAGAACCTGCTCGAGAGCTTCCACGACGCGCAGCAGGCGCTCGACGCGGCCCTGAACCTGTTCAGCCTCGGCTACCTGCCCATCGAGCAGCGCTGCCTCGCCGAGTCTCTTTACTGGAACATTTGCCGGCGCATCGCCAAGCTCGCGCACGAACTCGATTACTTTCCCGAGGAACTCGAAGGGCTGGACGCGATGCTCTCGGATACGTACTTCTGCAATTTTTCCCTGTTCCAGAGCATGCCCGACAGTTGGGCGATCAAGCAGCTTTTCCCCATCATGCCGATTCACCGCCTGGACGAGAAGCCCGACCGCCACGGCGTGCTCGGCGACATTACGTGCGATTCCGACGGGAAGGTGGATCAATTCATCGACCGGCGGGACGTGAAGCGCACGCTGCCGCTGCACCGCTTTGACGGGAACGATTATTACCTGGGCGCCTTCCTCGTGGGGGCTTATCAGGAGATCCTCGGCGACCTGCATAATTTGTTTGGCGACACCAACGCCGTCCATGTGCGCCTGAGCGAATCCGGCGAGGCGCTGCTGGAAACCGTGATCAAGGGCGACACGGTCCGGGAGGTGCTCAACTACGTGCAGTTCTCCACCGACGCCCTCATGAATCAACTGCGGCGCGATGTCGAACGGGCGTTACGCGAGGGGAGGATCGGCTACGAGGAATCGGGCCGCCTGCTCCGCTTTTACGAGGACGGACTGCACGGCTACACGTACCTGGAGGAGCCGCACTCGCTATGATCACCGCGCCCGCCCTCGAGCAATACTTGCTTTCCTTGCTGCCGCCACGCGACCCCGTGCTGGCGGAAATGGAGAACTTCGCGGCCGAACGGCGGGTGCCGATCGTCGGGCCTGCGGTGGGCCAGTTGCTCGCCCTGCTGGTCCGGTTGCGCGGGGCGCGGAGAATCTTTGAACTGGGATCGGCGATCGGCTACTCCACCATCTGGCTGGCGCGCGCGGCGGGCGAGCATGCGGAAGTGCACTACTCCGATGGCAGCCCGGCCAACGCCCGCCGCGCCGCGGACTATTTCGCGCGCGCCGGCGTGGCGGACCGGATTCGCGTCCATACCGGCGACGCGCTCGCGGCGCTCGCCTCCACCACCGGGGAGTTCGACTTGATCTTCAACGATGTCGACAAAGAAGGCTACCCGGACGTGTGGCGCGCCGTCCCGTCCCGTCTTCGCCAAGGCGGCTTGTTCGTCACCGACAATACGCTGTGGCACGGGCGCGTGTTGGAGCCTCGCGAACCGTCCGATCACGGAGTCGTGGAATTCAACCGCCTGCTCTCCCAGGACTCCCGCTTTTGCACCAGCCTGCTCCCCTTGCGCGACGGGGTCTCGGTGGCGTTCAAGCTGTAGGTCTAGACGGGGGCGGGCGGCGGCAACGCTGGCGGCCGGTCGACGGCGCGCGTCTCCCCGTAGTCTGCCGGCATCGCGATCCAGGCGACAAGGTACGCCAGGAAGCCGGTGCCAAACGCCAGGGCCACCACCAGCCAGATGATCCGCACCAGCGTGACGTCCACGTTCAGGTAACGCGCAAACCCCGCGCAGACGCCGGCAATCTTTTTCTCGTGCATGGGCCGGCTCAACCGCTGCGCCGGCCGCGTCGCCGGAGACGGCGCGTTGGGGTCCGTGGACCAGCCGCAAGATGGACAGAACCGGTCGCCCTCGCCCAACTGGCGTCCGCAGTGCGTGCAGTACATCGTCGCCTCCCTCTGGCTTGCTATCAAACTGATACGCGTTTGGCCAGCCAAAAGTTCAGTCGCGCTACCCTGAGAACATGCTTTTCCTTTCCGAGCAGGACGTTCGCGCGTTGTTGCCTATGCCGGCGGCGATCGGCCTGGTGGCGGACGCTTTTGCCGGCCTCGGGTCGGGCACGGCGCTCAACCAGCCGCGGCGGCGCTTGATCCTGCCCACGGGCAGCGTCCTGCACCAGATGGCGGGAGCCTGCGGTCCCTACTTTGGCGCCAAGTTCTACTCGACCAACCGGCGGCACGGCGCCTGGTTTCTGTTGGCGCTGTACCGCGCCGAAGATGGCCGTCCGCTGGCCCTGATGGAGGCCAACCACCTTGGTCAAATCCGCACCGGCGCGGCGAGCGGCTACGCCACGCGTCTGCTGGCCGCGCCGGACGCCGACACGGTGGGTCTGATCGGGAGCGGCTTCCAGGCCCGGACGCAACTGGAAGCCCTGGCCGCCGTCCGCCCGCTCCGCCGCGCGCGGGTCTGGAGCCGCTCGGAAACCAACCGGCAGCGGTTTGCGGTGGAGTGCGCGGTCCAGCTTGGCGTCGCGGTCGAAGCGGCCGCGACAGCGGAGGACGCCGTCCGGGGCGCCTCCATCGTGGTTACCGCCACCAGCGCCAAGGACCCGGTCCTGGACGCCGCCTGGGTTTCCCCGGACGCGCATATCAACGCGATTGGCTCCAACCAGGCAAACCGGAGAGAACTGCCGGCGGAATTGATCGCAAAGGCTGCCTTGATCGCGGTGGATTCGCTCGAACAGGCCCGCCTCGAGTCAGGCGATCTGATCTTGAGCGAAGAGGTGCATCACTGGGATCCGAGCAAAATTGTCGAATTGGCCGGTGTCGCCGGGAAGCGACGCGAAGGGCCGACGATTTTCAAGTCGAACGGGCTGGGCGTGCAGGATGTTGCGGTGGCGGGTTATGTTTACGAGCAAGCACTGAAACAAAAACGCGGGCAGGAATGGAAGATGTTCTATTCTTGAGCGCCCAGTTGCTGTTCGATCTCCCGCCAGGCGCTGATCTTCAGCCGGCGGCAGACCCAACAGAGACGCTCGGGCGCCTCACCGGACGGATCCGCGGTCAACTCGAGCGACGCCTCCGCGCCGCACACGACACAGCGTCCGGGCTTCGTCAGCCGATCGCTCACGACGGATCGCTTGGCTTGTTCCAGGATTTCGGGTGAAACCACCGAATCCGGTTTGGGCGATCGTTTGCGCATCTGGCTGGGCTCCCCCCTCGCTTTTCACTATGGCAGAATCCGCGGATCGGCACAAGAGCCGCGAATCCGCAGGCAGCAATTCATGCCGCCTGCGGGAACTTCACGACCATCGCCGCGTCCAGGCTGGAGGCGCAGCGCGGGCACTTCTGACCCGGAGCCACCACCGCCTTCTTTCCGCCTCGAATCACCTGCCCCTCCACATACCGCGTGCAGATGGGGCAGTAGAGAACGCCCACGCTCTTGTTATCCATCATTACTGCTGTCATCGTTCCGTACTCCTCACTCGCTTCAAAGGACGTTGGATTTCACCAAAAGGTTCAGCAAATTTTGCGGCCCGATGACGAGCCCCGCGGGCGAACCTGGGGGCGCACACCAACCCTTCCGCCCGCCGCACTGCCCTTGTTGAAATCCAGGATTCAAAAGTGGTGCGCTGCGCGCCCAGAGGGGGAGCGCACCCGTGGTCCTGGCGGACCAGCCCAAATTGTACCCTTTCGAGGACCGTTCCCGCAACTGGCCGGACCGCCCTCTACGCCTCCACCGCCGTCCGCTTCGGGCTCGGAATCGCGTCCCCCAAAATCGATCCGCCGCCTTCACTGACGTAGTTCCGGTTCCACGCCGGAATCTCCACCACTACGTCACCCTGCACCACGCATTGGCAACCCAGCCGGCTGTGGAGCGTCAGGTCCGCAGCCATGTCCAAACGGTCCGCCTCATCGTCTTCCATCGGTGAGAGGTTCGCCTCGCCCTCCTTCACCACGACGTGACACGTCGTACAAGCGCAGCTTCCGCCACAGGCGTGCTCCAGGTGGATCCCGAAGTTCATCGCGATGTCCAACAGCGACCCCGGCTTCCCATGGCCCTGATAGGGCAGATTCTCCAAGTCGAATTCCACCGTCTGATTCGCGGGTAGAAACGTTACCTTCGGCACATCTTAAAAGATACCAGAGCGCCGAAAAGGATTCAAAGATCCAGAAGCATTGATATATTGACCATTTTGGTCCGGAATAGCCGGCTAGGCAACGGGGTTCGCTTGGCCTAGAATGGGGGCGCGTATGCATGAAAACCTGCTCCCGATCCGGGACATCGCTGCCAAGTTGCAGATCCCGGCTGCCTTACTGGAATCATACGGCAACTACAACGCGAAGCTCCGCCTGGAACTTCTCGATCAGCACCCGCCCAGCCGTGGGAAACTCATCCTGGTCACGGCGGTGACTCCGACCGCGCATGGCGAGGGAAAGACCGTCGTCTCGATCGGCCTCGCCCAGGCTCTCTGGCGGATCGGCCGCCGCGCCGTCGCCACCATCCGCGAGCCATCGCTTGGCCCGGTCTTTGGGATCAAAGGCGGAGCGACCGGCGGGGGGCGCTCGAAGCTGGAACCGAGCGAGATCATCAACCTGCATTTCAACGGCGATTTCCATGCGGTCACGGCCGCGCACAACCTGCTGGCGGCCCTGATCGACGCGCACTTGCATCATGGCAATGACCTCGGCTTGGACGTGGACAACATCTTTTGGCCGCGGACGCTCGACACCAACGACCGCGCGTTGCGCCACATCGTGGTCGGACTGGGCGGGAAGGCGAACGGCGTGCCGCGTGAGAGCGGTTTCGTGATCACGGCCGCCTCGGAAGTCATGGCGTGCCTCGCCTTGGCGCGCTCCCGTGAGGACCTGCGGCAGCGCTTGGGCGACATCGTCATCGGCTTCAACCTGAAGGGCGAGGTGGTACGCGCCCGCGACCTGGGCGCGACCGGGGCGATGATGGTCCTGCTGAACGAGGCCATCATGCCCAATCTGGTGCAGACCACCGAGCACACCCCCGCCATCGTCCACGCGGGCCCCTTCGCCAACATCGCCCACGGCACCAGCAGCATCCTGGCGCAGAAAATGGGGGCCGGCCTGGCCGACTACGTGGTGAACGAATGCGGTTTTGCCGCCGACCTGGGCGCGGAGAAATACTTCGACATTGTGATGCCGGCCGCTGGATTGCGCCCTGCCGTGGCCGTGCTGATCGCGTCTGTACGGGCGGTGGCGGCGCAAAGCGGGGTCGACCGGGTCTCTCCCGCCACACTGGCCAAGGGGTCCGCCAACCTTCGGAAGCATCTGGAGAACCTCCGCAAGTTCCGGGTGCCGGTGGTGGTGGCCGTGAACCGTTTTCCCTCCGACAGCGAGGAATCACTTCACTGGTTGCGCGACTTCTGCCGGGATCACGGCGCGGCCAGCGCCATCGCCGATGTGTTCCAGCGGGGCGGCGAGGGCGGCATCGAACTGGCCGAGATCACCGCGGCTGCCGCCGACGCCAACGGCGAACCCGAGGCCACTCCGCTTTACGATCCCGGCCTCGCGCTGGAGGAAAAAGTGGAACGGATCGCGCGGGAAATCTACGGCGCGGGCTCGGTCTATTTCGAAGGCGAAGCCCGCCGTAAACTGAAGCGCTTCCGTGAACTCGGCTTCGGGCACCTGCCCGTTTGCATGGCCAAGACGCAATCGTCGCTGACCGATAACCCGAAGACGCTGGGCGCGCCGGAGGGTTTTCCGTTTACCGTCACCAACGCGTTCCTGTCCGCCGGCGCCGGCTTCGTGGTCGTGATCGCGGGCAACATGCTGCTGATGCCGGGCCTGGGCAAATCGCCGGCCGCTTTGCGTATGGACGTGGACGCACGGGGCAATATGATCGGTTTGGAATAGAGCCCCGCGGGGCGTATGGTGGAAGCGGAGGGCGTACCTAGCAAGGCGCCGGAGGGCGGCCGCAAGCTCGCGCGGGTGGGGCGAGTCTCCGGTTTGCCGCTTGCTCGCCAGGGCTTCACGCGGCGCCGCGCGCAAGCGGATATTGCAGCGTCTCCAGCAGCCAGGCGCGGTTGTTCCGCACCGCTTCCAGCAGGCGGCGTCTCAACTCTTCCCGCTTTTCGAAGAGGCGGTAGCCGGCGCGGGGCCGTAAGTATCCGCGTGCACGCGGGTCCTCGGCGAACAGGGCCTCCTCGCCCATTTCGGCGGCGCGGGCGGCATAGGCGGCGCGCCGGTCGAGCAGCGCCTTGACCAGGAACGGCATCACCACCGAATAATCCGCCTGCATGCTTTCCGTGGTTTGCTGATATGATGCGGCATCCACCTTGCCCCAGGTGACCGCCTCGGCGGGCGGGCAGGAGGACAGCGAGCCATCGGTCACGGGGGCGGTGACGATCTGGACATCGAACTGGTAGCCGCGCACCCCCTCCAACCCCAGCACTTGGCCGAGCGCCGGTTCCGGTTGCAAGTTGAAATTCTTGGGCACGCCCCCGCCCAAGATCCACGTCCCGAGCGCATGCGCGGGGTGATCGAACAGGCCCCAGTAGTGATACGCGCACGCTTCGAACACCTCCCCGTGCAGGTCGAGGTCGAAACCGTATTCGCCGATCAAACCCGCCTCGCGCATCGCCCACAGCTTCATCGAATTGAGGAACACGCTGCCGTCGCCCGGCGCGCCGACGAACACGGGGATGGCCAGGCGGTGGCACGCCGCCAGCAGACCCTCGGGCACGCCCTGCTTGCGCTCCTCGGCGGCGTAATACGCTCCCAGCCGGTAACGGAGTTCGGTGCCCGTCATCCGGCGTTGAAACTCGGGCCGTTGCAACATGGCCGTGAGAAAACGGTCCTGGTCGAGCAGGACCTCCTCGTCGAACGCCATGTCGGTGACGCGAATCGTACGCTCTTGCCGCAGCGCGGCGTCGTCGCCAAAGATTGGAACTTCGAACACCGGGTGGTCGCGGTGTCCGGTGAGGCTGCGGTGCCCGTCGTGATAGCAAACCGCGTCCGTGGTGCTCAGGTAAGCAACCCAGCCGGTTTCGAGGAGCGGAATCAGCCACGTCTGGTGTTGCCCGGAGACCGTCACCGGTCCCGCGACGGCAAGCGTCAGGGGGCAGCCCAGTCCGATCGCCCGGTCGAGGATACCGTAAATTCTGCGCAGGAACGCTCCACCAAAGGCGGGCAGGCAGTGTTCGAACAATTCCGCCAGCGTCTGGCAATCGTCGACCCGCCGGACGCGGACAGGCCGCCGGCGGGCATGGGGGAGAGAAGTCATCAGCTGGAATTCCTTCCGCCGCCGCGCGGAACGTCCCACCAGGAACCTCGCGCCGCGAGCCTTAGCAGGCTAGCAAGCGGGTGGCAGGTCAAGCAATCATATCCCGCACGAGCCTGGACGCGCGGTGGTTTGGCAGGACGTGCGAGGCACTCCGGCGTGAGGCGGGCGACGATTTCGCTTGGCCCGCCACCTGCTCGGAATCACGTTCGGCCTCCCCCGATCGTCACAGGCGTAGCACCGGAAACGGATCCGCATCGTACTGGATCGACACTTCCAGTCCCGAGATGCGAACTTGCATGCCGGGGCCCGAGAGGCGGATGCCTGTCTGATTGACGCCGCGTAGCGTCTCATGCCCGGTAATGTCCCAGACCAGCCACACGAACGGCCCTTGCACGACGCTCCGATCGACGCTCCAGCCCGGCTGCTTCTGATACCAGCCGAAATCCACCCGCTCCCAGTCCGCGGCGGCGAAGCTGAGAGGTTGGCCGTTCCACGTCACGTCGAGGAGGTCCTGTTCGCGGAGACCTTCCACCCGAAGCCGCAGCTCGATGCGCTTGAGGATCTGCTGCCGCCTCGCCGGGTCCAGATCTTCAAGAATCAGGATGCGAAGGAACCCGTCCCGCTCCCCGCCGCTGAGAGCCAGCGGAAGATAGGGAGGCTCCAGGAACGATTCGTGGTTGGCGACATACAGCTTGTTCTGGCCCCTTAACGTTTCCGGTGACGTCAGGTCACGCAGCAGCCCGTAGTCTTCCGAGGTGAGGGGCCAATGTCGCGTGAAGAAGTTGAACACATAGGTCCCGTGCTGGCCGAGTGCAAAGTAATTGGTCCAGGCGGCGCGGTACATTTCGAGCGTGGCTTTTCCGTCCGCGCGGTGCGCCCGGGTCTCCGGGCTCGCGAAGACCGCGCACCCGGATCCGCGAGCTGCCTCCAGGAACTTGTGCAAAGGCCGGTCCATGCCCATGATGCGCGTGGGGTCGGCCACCACCAGCCGGTCCACGTAACCCGCGCGAATCCACTCGCGGATGTCCAGCCCGGTCCGCAGGCTCAACTCCAGCGGACAGCGGAAGTGGAGCGTTTGCTCTTCCGGCGTCGCCGCACGGCTGGAACGGAGATTGGCGAGCACACGCACCATCAGGGGCAGACGGCGCCCCACCCGCTTGCCGCGCTGGTCCAACCGGCGGCGCGCCTCTCGCACCAAATCGGTAATCAGCTCGGGACGGGCCCTGCCGCGCGGGAAGTACGTGTTGTGACGGGTGAAGTCCATCTCAAAGCCATCTTCGGCGTACCCGTCGATCAGTTCGTGAATCATCGCCAAGCGGTATTGCCGCACCTCGCGATGAGTGAAGTCGAACTGGAAGCGGCCGAAGCCGGTCATGGTCGGGTCGGACCGCCCGAGCGCAAGGTGCTGATGGTCCCACCAGAATTTCGAGGTCGCGGGGTTCTCCGCGGGAGGATACCGCTGCCCGAAATGGCCGTCGTTCATACGTAACGATGGGACGAACTCGAGGCCCTTGGCGCTCGCGCGATCGCGAATCACGCCCAGGACATCGACGCCCTGCGCGCGGATCTCCTGCGCCACCCGGTAGCGCCGCCGGTAGAGCGGATCTGTCTCCTCCAGGGCCGTCTTCCGCCAGCCGATCCCCGGCGCGACCCGTGACGGGTAATATGGCAGGTCGTCGCCGCTGTTGCAGACCAAGGTGGTCACCGGCGTTCCCAGCAAGACATCGACCACGTCATGGAGGTGCTGGATTTGAAAGGGTGCTGAGTAGAAAACAAAAGGCCGGTCCAGGTCGTCGTTGTAGAAGTAGCGCGCCCGCCCGGCGGCTTGCCGAGTGGAGGCCGCGCCTTCGCCCAGCATGGCTACGGCCACCGCGGTCCGGCGCATCGCCTCGCGTCGCGTGGGGAGCATGCTTTACCAGTCTACTCGTCGCGATAGGCGGCCAAGGCGCGGCGCCCGCAGCCTGTTCAGCCTAAGGACGCCCAGATCCCCGGCATCCCGGCCTCCAAGATCGGGCCGGGACGCGCTCCGGAGTGGATGCCAACCGCCGGCCAGGTCGCCACCGGGCCGGCGGCGCGGCTGACGAACTATCCGTCCAGCAAGGCGTTCAGGTGGCGCATGACGGCAAACGCGTCGGCGACGTACAGCACGTCCGCCTTGCCGCGCGCCCAGCCGCAATTGGCATCGAGGTTGACGGCGCGCCGGTCCGCGATGAACCGCCAGCCGACCACGTGGGGCTCTTCGCCATGGCAGCAGGTCGCCAATCCTTTTGGGTGGCGGGGAGTGGAACCGGTCTGGCCGACCTGGTGCAAATGGGTCAGGAACGGCAGGACGGCCTGCCCCTCGCCGCTCAAATCCACCAGAGACTTGCTGCTGCCGAGCGAGCACTGCGCGCGGGTGACGAAATCGAGGATCAGCGAGGCGGCTTCTTCGACATGGGGCTGCCCATCGCGCTGCTTCTTGGTCCAGCCGGCGCCCGCGACAAACAGCAGCGGGGCGTCCGGACGGATGGTCTGCCGGTCGGCGGCCGGGGATTCGATGCCCTCGACGCGCGTGCGCACGGCGGGGGGCGAGGGCGCGACGGACTCGACCTGCGCCTGCCCATCCGTGGGCGCCCACGCCGGGAAGGCGCCGCCGTCCAACAACAGAACCCAGGGCCGGGCCTGGCGGGCCAGCGTCACGTCGATGCGCTGGCGGTAATACCACCGGGAGATCGTGAGCGCGCCGCCGTCGCAGCTCAGCGCGGTGACGTGCGTATCCACCTTAGCGTTCAGCCGCTGCGCCACCCCCGGCAGGGCGCGCGACCAGCGCGAGGTGCCCGGCGCGAGCACCAGCGTGGCCTGGGCTGCGCGCGCCAGCGCTTCCGCCGCCGCCGCGTCGGTCGCATAGCGGGATACGGCGTAGGCCTCGCCCTCGACCGCCAGCAGGCGCTGCGCCCCCAGCCCGCCCAGACGCTCGGCCGCCGCCCGCGCGCCCGCGCCCACGACGCCCGCCACCAGCCTTCCTCCGCCGGAGGATGCCTCCGCCGCCGCGCGCGCGGCCTGGCAGGCTTCCCAGGCGTTCCTTCCCAGCGAGCCGTCCGCTTCGGTGTGCAGCAAAACCAGAATCGTCTCCATCGCGTTGCTCCCGTTACTCCCGGATCCAGGCGGCCAGTTCGCGCGCAATCTCCTCCGGCGCGGCGTCCTTGACGACGCGCGTCTGGCGCTGTTGCGCGGGCAGCGCCACTTTGCGGTACTCGATGCCGCCCCCCAGCGGCGGCGCGGGTCTGGCGCGTTGCAGCGCGGGCATCACGCCGCGCATGTTGGCCATGCCGATCTGCGGGTTGTTCACCGGCTCGGGCAGTCTCCCGGTCGCCCACGCCAGCATGGCCGGCGGCCCCTCGCATAGCGAAACCTGGTGTCCCCCGCCTTCCACCCGCTCCCACACGCGCAGCGACCCGTCCTCCTCCACGCGCAGTTCGTCCACGGCCAGGAATTGGTCGATGATGCCGAGCCGTTCCGCCAGCATCTGCATCGTGGCGCCGGCGCCCCGCGTAGCCGATTCCCAGCCGCCAAACAGCAACCACCGCTCGCGGTCGAGGCCGGCGATGCCGCTCACTGCGGCGCTGAGCGCCGCCGCGACTTCCGCCGCATCGGCAAACCCGCTCATCGGCCCGTCGAGGGCGATCAGCTCAAACGGCAGTTTCTGCGCCACGGTCATCATCACCTGTTGCAGCTTGGCCTTCGGCGCCAGCGCCACCAGGTACACCTTGGAGCCCGGGCGCGACTTCGCCAGATGGGCCGCTTCATACAGAGCATGCGCCGCCCAGGGGTCCAGGACCGCGGGCAGCGCCAGCTCGTTCTTCAACGCTGGTCCGGGAACGGGCTCCAAGGTTTGCAAAGGATCGGGCGCCAGGCCGGCGCAGACGACGATTTGATAGGAAACGCTCATGATCGGTTCAGTTTTCGGAAGAATGCAGACCGCCAAAACCGGCGCGGAATTGCAGGTTCGTCCGGCCCTCCGGGGTCCGCTGTCCGCAGTTCCAGAAGCAGGCGCCGCAGTGCACGCACTTGTCGCGGTCAAAGACGGGCGCGCCGGCGTCGCCGGGGCGAATGGCTTCGCCCGAGCAGATCTCGACGCACACCTGCGCGCCGCAGGTCTCGCAGAGATGGGGATACAGAAAGACGACGTGATCGAAGGCCGACGGCGGCGCTTGCACCTTGCCGCCCAGCAGCAGCGCGTCCTGGTGCGTCACCAGCAGACGGCCGTCGTAGGGAATCGCGGGCCAGCCCGCGCGCGTCATCAGGGCGTCGTGCAGCGGCCTGCCCTCCGCCGCGCACTGCCGACGCAACGCTTCCATCTCGGCGCGGGGGATGCGGCCGGCGTAATACTCTTCGATCGGGCGCGTTTTCCAGGACGGCCGCCTCCGGGCCGGGATCGCCAGGCGGCCGCCCGTGAAGCCGGCCAGCGCCATGCCAAACATGCCGGTCAGGAAGCCGCGCTGAAATCCGTCGCGCGCTCTTTCCGCCACGCGCGCTTCCTTGTCCAGCCAACTGGCGCGGCGCCGGCGGACATAGGTGGCTTCAAGGTTCTCCTTGGAAAACGGCTTCCCCTCGCGCAGTAGTTCCAGGACGGATTCGGCGAGCAGCGCGCCCGTGTGCCAGGCTTCATCCACGCCGGACCCGGTAAGCACATTCGTACTGCCGGAACTCTCGCCAATGCGGGCGTAGCCGTCCCCCGCCAGCCGCGGCTCGCCGCGCCGCCCGGATTCCAGCAGCGACTTGGCCCCCCAGCTTCGCAGCGTGCCTCCGGCGAGATGCCGCCACAGGTAGGGATGCTGCACGTAGTGCTGCAAATAGCGGTAGGCGGTGCGCACGGGGCTGTCGAACCAGCTCGGCACGAAGATGCCCACCGAGGCGACCCGCTCCGGGTGCACGTAGAAAAAGCCGAAGATCTCCGGCTCCGGAAACCCGATGGTATGGATCACCGTGCCAGCTTCGAGTTCGCACCCCGCGGGCAGCTCGATCACCATCTTCATCCCCACCGCCCACTCGTCGCGCTGATGTTCCGCGGGCAGGCCGAAGCGTTCGTCCAGGGCGCGGCCGATCGCGCCCACCGGCCCGTCTCCCACTACGGTGAGCGCCGCGCGCACGTCCATTCCCGGCAGGAACACCTCCGCCGGATTTCCTTTTGCGTCCGTACCCTGGTCCGCCAGGCGCACCCCGGCCACCCGCTCCCCTTCGATCAACGGTTCCACCACCGGGGTGCATGGCCACACCTGCACCGCGCCGGTGGCCAACACCTGCTGGCTCACCCACTGCTGAAACTGTCCGAGCGAGAGGAGCAGCCCGTCGCGTTTCGCGAGGAACTCGGGCAAATACGGCAGCTCGAACGCTTCGTCCCGCACCCCTGCCAGCCGCAGCGCCCGGTCGGCGGCGCGCAAGACCCAGGGACGGCGGCTGGCGCCTACCGGGTCGAGCAGGTAGACCAGTTTTTCCTCCCGCACCGGCGCGGCCATGGGGATCTCCGCGGGATTCAAGTCGGGGAAGGTCTCGCGAATCGCCCGCGCCCGCGTCACGACGCCGGAGACGGCGAAGCCCACGTCGTCGGCGCGCTCGTAGCAAATTACCTGGAGCGGCACCCCGGGCGCCGACGGGCTTTCGAAGCGCGGCGCGCCATCATCCTGCACGATGCCGCGCCCCAGCGTGGTCAGAAATCCGGCGCTCGCGGGACCGAACCCCACGCACACGATGTCGACGTCCATCGTCTGGCGTTCCACCGGTTCGCTCATGCGGGGTAATCCAGCGCTTGGGGAATCATCACGTGAGCCAGCGCATGCGCCGCCCGGTCGCGGGCCAGGAGCGAGCCGGTCAGGCAGCCGTCCAGCTTGGCGCGCAGCCGCGTGAAATCGTGCAGCCCGTCCATCCGCGCGCAGGGCCCGGCCTTGCTGGCGTGCGAGCCATCCTCCCGGATCATATCCGGCGTCCATGCCGACATGCCGGGCACCAGACTTTCGATCGCGATCAGTTCGTCTTCCTGGTAGCAGCCCTGGTAGTCGCCTTCCGCGTCCCAGGAGGGGTGTCTCCGGTAGCCGAAAACCAACTCCGCGCAAATCCGGCCGACTTCGCCCGCTGCGCGCGCGGCCTGGGCGTGGCACAGATCGGTGAAGAAGTTCTGGAGTCCCTCCAGCCCTTCGGAGACCACCGGGTGGCTGGGCCCCTGCTCGGCCAGTTCGACAACGTCGAGGATCTGGGCGCGGCTGGCCAGCAACCAGCACAAGGCGTCCGCGAGCGGGAACGTCACACCCTGGCGATTGCCCGAGTACAGCTTGACCCCGGCGGCATCGGTGGCTTTCTGAAGATGGTTCAAGGTCCAAAGCCAGAGCTCCATCGCCGTGGCCAGGGCGCACGCCCCGCTGCCGGGATATCGCGCGGCGATGCGCCGCATCTCCCCGATCCACAGTTTGAACTGCGCCAGGAAGACTTCGTTGGTCATCGTCAGGGACAACTGGCGGCGCTGCACCGCTTCGGGCCCCTCGTAGGTGGCCTCCAGTTGCGCGTCCATCCACTTGTAGCCGAGGAAGCCCGGGCAATCCTCCGTGATGCCGTAGCCGCCCATCAGGCTGACCGCCTCGCGCAGCACGTTGGCGCCGTGTCCGGTATTCCAGAGTTTCACCGCCGGACACAGGACATTCGCCTGGGCGTCGAGCGCGAGGAAGCGGACCACCGGATCCGCGGCCAGCGCGTCGTAGCGCTCCTGGTTCCTCCGTCCGGCGGGCTGCGCGGCCAGGGTCAGACACTCGATCGCGTCCGGTTGCCGTTTGCGCAGCGCCTTGAACAACGCGGTCCCGCCGTGGACGCCCTGCGCCGCCAGGACGCGCTCCTTCTCCCGCTCGAGCGGGTCCAGCTCATCGAATAGCCGGGCGGTCGAGAAGCCGAGCGAAGCCGCCGCCTCCCCGGTCGACCAGACCTCCAGCAGGCGGTGCAACACGTCCTCGCGCTGCTGCAAGCCCAGTTCGAACCGCGGCGAACCCGGCGGCACGGATTCTCCCCCGCGGAACCGCTCGCGGTGATAGCGGATCAACGGCTCGACCGCGCTGAGCAGCTTGGCCGCCGTCATCAGCCCGACGGTCACGCGCGTGCGGCGGAACACGGCTTCGATGATCTCGCTGTGCGAATAGTTCGGCACCACCACGCCGTCCTCGATCGTGTAGCCGCCCACGATCCGGCTCGCCGGCACCGTGAGATCGAAGATGGGATCGGTGGTGGAAGAAAGCTGGTGGACCAGCTTGCGGGCGGGCGCGCCGGGATCGAAGACGCCGGCATCGGTCTTCTCCAGAATCACCATGCAGCTGCCGTGGATCTTGGGATCGCCCGAATCCACCGCCGCCGTGACGAACCCGGCGAAGTCCATGTTGGTGATGAACCGGCCGCGCTTGGTGACGTGCAGCAGCGGTTCCTGGCCTTCCCGCCACTCGGCAATGCGCACCTTGCCGGAAAGCAGCCCCGTTTCGACGCCCACATAAGGGATCGGTTCGGTCAGGCAGAATGCGCCGCGCAGGGGGGTGCGATCGCCGCCCGGCGCCGACCGCGACATGTACTCGGCTTTCTGTTCCGGCGTGCCCCGTTCGTGAATCGGCGCCAGGCCCAGGCATCCCGCCAGGCTGGCGGTGGCCGCGCCCGCATCCACCCACGCCAGTTCGAACGCGGTCAGCGCCAGGGCGAGGTTTTTCGGCCCGGCCAGATAGCCGCCGAACTCGGGGTCCAGGAACACGCTGGTAATGCCGGCGGCGTCGAACTCGCGCAGCAAATCGTCCTTTTCTTTGGTCCACTGGTGGCTGTGTCGCGCCCCATTCGCTACCGCGCGGGCCACCGGCCCCCGGGCCACCGCCCGCACCGACTGCACCAGCATTTGCAAGTCGAAGCGGTCGCCAAAGCGCCACAGGATCTGCCGCACGTCGTCGCCCGGGAGAGTCCGCAGCGTTTGGGTTTCCTTACCGATAGCCGTCGCTCGCATCCAGAGGTCTCCTCACCGGCTCCTCCCCCGCGCGGAGGTCTCCACGGGAACCGGTGTATGGTCTTTCCTTAGCAATTTATGCGCCAAGGCCAGCGCGCGGATTTTGTGGACCTTCCGCCGCCGTGGCTGTGCGATTCGGCCCAGGGCAGGATTCGGTGCGGCGGCGGGGAGTGCGAAATCACCCGCTACCAGCAGCGGTTGCGGGGTTGCCACGAACAATAGGGAGACCGTCCGAGCCGATGGAAGAGGAATCCTGCCTGGCCGTTCGCGGCAGGATCAACAGGAGGAACGCGAAGCCAAGGCGGACGCGGCGGCGCTTGATCTGCTGCGCAAAATGGGCTAGGGCCGCCACGGCCTGGCGGCCCTCTACGCGCGTGTGACGCCTGCCGGGACCGTGCCCGAAACCACCCTCGCCGGTTTGCGGGATGCCGGCGCCCCGACGCCCGGGACGGAAGCCGGAGCCATCGTCACGACGGACGGCTTTGCTGCCGTGCAGGAAAGGCTTAGGTCCTTGCGGCCCCCGCGGCGTCCGCCTTCCCTGGGCAACGAAAGCGCGGTACCTCTACGGGTTGAACTGGTGCAATTCGGCGGCGACAAATGCGCCGAGCAGCAACCCGATCAGAATCAGCAGCGTGATCAGCACCACGCCCGCCGTTTGCAGGTGGTCCATGACCGCCTTCTTGGCCACCTGTTCTTCATGCTGGAAGAATTGATGAAGTGTCATGGCGAACCTCCTCGCGTACCTTTCCGGGACCGGAACGCGTTCACTTCCACTCCGAGTGTAGCGCCAGCCGCGCGCGTTGAACAGCCTTTCGGCGGAGGGCGCCCAAACTGTTTCCGGTTGTCCGCTTCCGCGCCGAGTTCGATCGTTCCAACTAGGTTCCGAACTACGAGCGGAAGCGAGTGGGCCCGGGGGTTGGAGGTTGCGTCTGCTTCCGGCCCGCTCCTCAGGCCCGCGCAGCAAGGCCCGCTCCTTTCCGGTCGCGGCTCGGCGTCGCGGCGCGGAGTTCCGGATCGCGGCAGGCTGCCTTGTGAGCCCAGGTCGGCGGCTCGCTGGTCTGCGCACGGGCCAGCGCCGCGGCCGGCGGTAAAGGAATCGCCTCCGTTTCCATGGCGAACGAACGGATCACGGCGTCACCTTCCGGCGGCCGATCTCTTGACGGGGGCCTGCCCCGGCAGCCACTCCGCCGCCCGGGGCGCGGCCGTGCCGATCGCCCGCGCAAACGCGTACACCGCCATCCCCACGACCACGGCCAGCGTTGCCGCCCCGGCCGCGTTATACCAGGCCGGCGCCCAGGGATTGACCACCCCCGCGCCGAGCAGGTTGGCGACGATCATCGAGGCCGTGGTCGTCAGGAGGCCGAGACGCAGCAGCGCGAGCGCCAGCGCCCCATAGATGACGAAGTACAGCGGCAGGTCCAGGGTCAGCACGGCGTCCGGCCGCGGCAGGACCCGGTTGAGGGCTAGCACGAACGCCGCGACGGCCGCGGCCAGGTAATCCCTGCGCAGCAGCGTCCGCAGACCGAAAAGCAGGAGAAAAATCACCAGACCGGAGAGAATCGCGGTGAAGACGATCGTCGCCAGCAGCCCCGCCCATTCGACCGCGCCCGACAGACCGCGCATAAGAAAACCTTCCGGCGCGGCGCCGCGCGCGATCCCCCACCAACTGCGAAGCTGATACGCGGAGATCACCACGCCGCCGATGACACAGCCGTACAGCAGGTCGGCCGCGGCCCGCGGGTCGGACAGTTTGCCGGACAGCACGCGGCTCCAGGTGATCATCGCTTGGGGCCAGTGGGACCGCACATAGGGCTCGAGGGCGATGTACAGCAACCACAGGCCCATGGCGGAGGTGAGCCCGAAGCTGACGTTGGCCATGACGATCCCGACCATGCTGGGCCGCGGGATGAAGTGGACGGCGCCCAGCCACTCCACGGCTCCCAAGGCGAAGGTGAACGCAGCGAGGCGAAACGCCCCCCGCCGGTCGCCGCGGCCCGAGCCGAGGTTCCGGCGGGCCAGCAGCAGAATGAAGAACAGGGCCGTTCCGGCCAGGGCGAGGGAGAAGACGGCGCCCGCCCACTCGCGCTTGCTGCGCTCGCGCTCCTCGCCGCGCATGGCCCGCGTCCAAGGCCAGATGACCCGCGCCGAGGTCACCCGCTGCTTCCACCAGGCCACCTCGAGGGTGAGGGTCACCTCCGGCAACCCGGCGAGCGTCCCGGTCCAGGCGGCGCGGCGGTCGAACGCGACAGCCGGCAGATAGCGCGGCGGCGCCGGTTGAAACCGCGCCGGGTCCAGGCCGGCCCAGTGGAATACCGGCGTGGCATCCGTCTCGGCATTGGCCGCATCCGATTCGTCCCATTCCGGCGGCACGGCCTCAAACTCCCGCAGGCGGCCGCGCGCGTCCACTTGCACCCGGACCATGCCGGGCAGAATCGGCGCCGGCCGCTTCACCGTGATTTCGCCGTCCGGCAGCGATTCGAGCATCTGCGGGCTTTGGCGATAGACGAGGTGCACCGGCGGCTCGGCTTCGAACCACGCCCCCCAGGAGCGCCCGCCTCTGCCCCGGCGTCCCGCATCGCGCAGGTAGTCGGCGTCCTGCTGCATCCACCAGGTGCGATCCGCGGGCTTATCGGGCCAGCCGAGCGCCGCGGCGGCTTCCCGCGCCTTCTGTGCCAGCACCTCCGGGGAGAGCTCGGCGGGGGTCAATCCCAAGGTGGTCAGCCGGGGGCTCAATACCACTTGCACCACGACCGCGAACACGATCACGAAGAGGCAGGGAATCGCCCACCGGACGGAAATTCCCTCGGTGCGGCCTGACGCCGCGACCAACTCCGGGGAGGGCGTCTCCCCGGCCGCCAGCGCCGCCGCCAGCGGATCCCCGCCGGGCAGCGCCGCCGCTACCGCCAGGGCGCTGGCCGGGCGCATCGCCGGATCGGGATGCAGGCAGCGCTGAATCACCCGCTCGATCACCGGGTCCACTTCGCCCGCCACGGAGGTGACGCTGGCGGGCTGCGCCGCCTCCTGCAATTCGAGCAACTGCGCCACCGTCTTCGCTTCGTAAGCGCGGCGTCCGGTGAACAGTTCGTAGAAAATCAGCCCGAGCGCGTAGATGTCGCTCTTGGCCGTCACCTCGGCCCCGCGTAATTGCTCGGGCGACATGTACGTCGGGGTGCCGCTGCGAATATCCGCCGCCTTCAGTTCGCTGGCGACCGCGGCCAGGCCGAAGTCCATGATGACCGCCTCGCCGCGCCGGTCCAGCATGATGTTGTGCGGTTTCAGATCCCGGTGGACAATGCCGCGGGCGTGGGCGGCGGCCAGGCCGGCGCAGATCTTCCGCGCGACTTCCACCGCTTTTTCCGCCGGCAACCGCCCAATCCGGCCTAGCAGCGACGCCAGGTCCTCGCCGTCCACGTATTCCATCGAGATGAACGGCTGTCCGTCTGCTTCCCCGATGTCGTAGACCCGGCAGACGTTGGGGTGGGAGACCTGGCGCGCCACCCGCACTTCGTTGTGGAACCGCTCGAGCAGACGGCGATCGCGGACGGCGGCTTCCGGAAGAAACTTCAACGCCACGGACTGCCCCAAGGTCAGATCGGTGGCGCGATACACTTCACCCATGCCCCCGCGCCCTAACAGGCCGATCACCCGGTAACGGCCCGCCACGAGCGTTCCCGGCAGAAAGCGCCCTTCGTCTTCTGTCGAACTGCTGAGCCGGGAGAGCGAATCACGCCGCCTGAGTCCGGCGGGATTTCCCGCCGGCAGCGTGGCGGTGCGCGACAGGGACTCGGCGGCCAGCTCGCCGCACCGTGGGCATTTCTCGGAATCCACGGCGGTTTCCGCTCCACAGCTGGGGCAGTGCCTCATAACCGTTCGAGTCTCCTTATTGTCCCCCAGCGTGCGCGCGCCGCGCGAGCGCTTTCGCGGGCGCATTTACCTTGCCGCCGCGAGATGGCATGCTACCCCAAGGGAGCGACCCATGATTTCGATTCGACTGCTGGCGCTGGGCGCGGCGCTGAGTGCGGGGGCGGGTAGCTGGGCGCAGCCGGGAGAGAAGGCGCCACCGGACGCGTTTGCCGCCATCGCCCTCGAGACGCCTCCGCCGCAGCGCGGAGGCTTGCGCGAGAACCGGCCCCCGGTCTTGCCGCCGATCGAGTTGGAGGCGGCCCGGTCCGACGACCGCATCCAGTTCGGCGAGCGCCCGGTCTTGCGCAACGCCGCCGACTTCCGCGCTCAACTCGCCCGCCTGCGGGAGCGCTTTCAGCCCTTCCTCGAGGACCATACGCCTCCGCTGCCCGCGACGCGGGCGCGTGCCGAACTCGATACGTTCGACTTTCGCATGGAGGAGGAAGCCGACCGGCAGGACATCACTCGCGTCTTCCGCGGAGAGGGCGCCTGGCGATCCGTGCGCATCCCGCATTACCAGGGACCGGTCGGCTGGTGGTCGGCATGGTACCGGAAAACGCTGCGCGTGCCTGCGGCGGTCGCCGCCGCGGAGCGGATGTTTCTGCGCTTCCTCGGCGTCGACTACCGCTGCCAGGTTTATGTCAACGGCCGCATGGTGAAAGCGCACGAGGGCTTCTTTGCGCCCTTCGAGGTGGATGTCACCCCGTTCTTGTGGACAGACCGCGAAAACGTGCTTGCGATCCGGATCGAGAACGAATCCATCCCGATCACCGTGAACTCCTGGAAGGGGCCGAACATTGACGGCGACAAGCTTTACGCGGCCGTGGGTCCGGGCTGGGACGAACCGGGTACGGGGTGGCACCACTGTCCGCCGGGCGCGGGGATCTGGCAACGCGTCTACCTGGAAGGCCGGCCACGCGTGGCGATCACCGATGTGTTTGTCCGGCCCCTGTGGGCCGCCGGCGCCATCGAGGCGCGGATCGAGGTCTACCAGCCCGACACCGATCTCAAGGAGATCGAGCTAAAACTTGCGGTCTACCCCGCCAACTTCCGCGGTCCCCGGATCGCCGAGTTTCCCGTGGAGGTCCAGCCCGCCGGACCGGGCTTCAGCGAATACCGCGCACGCATCGAACTGCGGGGCTTTCGCTCCTGGACGCCGGACGAACCGTACCTGTATGCCCTGCGGGCGGAGATCCGGCCGAAGCAGGGAGGCAGCGGAGACGTGCAGCAGACGCGCTTCGGCATGCGCGAATTCCGGATGGACGACCACAGTCCGGTCAAGGGCACGTACTACCTGAATGGCGAGCCGGTGATCCTGCGCGGCGCCAACACCATGGGGCACTTCCTGACCGCCGTGATGCGCGGCGACCGCGAGCGCCTGATCGAGGATGTCCTGATCGCCAGGCTGGCGAACATGAACTTCTTCCGGCTGACGCAAAGCCCCGTACCCACCGAGGTCTATGAGGTGTGCGACCGGCTGGGGATGATGCTGCAAACCGACCTGCCGTTGTTCGGCTTCCTGCGCCGGCCGCAACTGGTGGAGGCAATCAAGCAGGCCGGCGAAATGGAGCGGCTGATCCGCGGTCACGCTTCGAGCATCCAGGTGTCTTATATCAATGAGCCGTTCTCGCCGGACTCCCGCAAGGCCGGCCATCGCCAATTGACCCGCGCCGAGTTGGAGGAATTCTTTACCGCCGCCTCGGCCGTGATCCGGACGCACCATCCCGACCGGGTGATCAAGCCCGTGGATGGCGACTACGATCCGCCCGCCCCGGGACTGCCCGATAATCACATCTACTCCACCTGGTACGGTTCCCACGCCGTGCCCATCGGCAAATTCATCCGTGGCTACTGGGTCAACCAGAAGCCCGGCTGGAAGTTCGGCAGCGGCGAGTACGGGGTGGAAGGACTGGAAGACGCCGAAACCATGTTCCGGCACTATCCCAAGGACTGGTTGCCGGCCAACCTCGATGCCCCCTGGAATCCCGACAAGATCGCCTCGGCCCAGACGTGGACCATGCACCATGGCTGGTTCGACGCGCAGGAAACCATGCGGGAATGGATCGCCGCAAGCCAGGCGCACCAAGCGTGGGGCATCCGGGAGATGACGCGCGCTTTCCGCCGGCAGTCCGACCGGATTGTGTCCACCGCGGTGCACCTGCTGCTGGACACCTGGCCGGCGGGATGGATGAAATCGCTGGTGGACGTCGACCGGCGGCCCAAGCCGGCGTACTTCGAATTTCGCGAAGCGCTGACGCCGCTGCTGGCGGACATCCGCGCGGACCGGCGGCGGTACTTCGGCGGCGAACCGCTGGCGGTCGAGTTCTGGGTGGCCAACGACCGGCGCGCGCCGCGCGAGCCCGCCTATCTAGTTTGGGAGGTGTGGCGACAGAACCGGCGGGTGTTCGCCCAACGCGCGTCCGCGGTGTTGCCGTCGTTCGGCGCGGCGTTTCAGGGCTATTTTCGCTACCGGACGCCGCAGTTGTCAGCCCGCGAGACTCTCCGTTTGAGGTTGGGTCTCCAGGATTCCGCCGGACGGCTGTTGCACGATTCGGAAATGACGGTGGAGGTGTTTCCCGCGCCGCGTCCGGAGGCGGCGGTGGCCCTGATCGTGGGTGAGCAGGACGGGCGCGCGTGGCGTCTCGCCCAGGAACTCGGTTGGACGCCGCAGAGCTTTAGCTCCCCGCCCGCCGCCGCCCGCATTGCGCTGGTCGACCAGCCCGCGGCCTTTGAAGCGGCTGCCCCCCGCCTGCTCGAGTGGGTGCGCGCCGGGGGGACGGCGCTGTTCCTCGAACAGGAAACGGCGTCCGTGTGGCGGGTGGAGGGTTCGCCGGTGCTGGTGAAGCCGGCTCGCGGCAAGGAATTCGTGTCGCGCAAGACGGGCCATCCCCTGGTGAGCGCCTTTCAGCCCTTCGACTTCGCCTACTGGTACGATCCCGCCAAGGACTTCATCGAATACACCGCCACCGCTTACCTGGAGGGCGCCGAGTTGCGGCCCATTCTCATCACCGGGCGCGACGCACAGGCGGGCGATCCCTACGCCCTCCGCGTCCCGCTGCCCGTGGTGGCCGAACGCGACCTCGGCCAAGGCCGGCTCATCTTTTCGCAACTGCGGTTGACCGGACGGGTGCAGGTGGAACCCCCGGCACGCGAATTCCTCGAACGGTGTCTGACACCGGCCCGCTAGCGCACCGGGCCGCGCCTCCGGCGACATTTCGACAGGGTGCGCGCGTTTCTCGCAGGGAAAGGAGATTCAGCTCCACTGCTCCTGGTTGCCTTCAGCTCCGCAAGTGCGATGCCTGCCGGCCGCCGGATCCGGCAGGCATGCGTGCTGGCTGACTGCCTTCCTCGCGCAGCAAACGTCTGCTGTCTTCCGTCCTGCCCGGCCTGGGCGCGCTCCCATCACTCTTGCCCGGCCATCGCCCGAAGCAGGAAAGCGGAAGCTTCTCTGCGCGCGGAAGCGCGCGCCACCGGGTCTGCGCGGCGCCCGGCGGAGGGCGCGGGCGGGAGTCTGGCTTCCCTCAACAGGGCGCCTCCTCTTCCAAAACCAGCCGAATCGGCTCTCGGTAAGGCGTGTCAGCCAGCCGTTGCTGGCACGGCACACAGTACTTCGCCCACGGCACCGCCTGAAGGCGCTTGGCCGGAATCGGCTCCCCGCACGCCTGGCAGATCCCGAAATCTCCGCTCTCCAGGCGGTCCAGCGCCTCCTCAACCTGGCGTAACTGTTCGTAGTCCATGCGGTTCAAGCGCAAGGATACAAATTCCTCGTGCGAGTACTGGGCCTGATCCTCATCGGCGATTCGATCAAAACGGGCAAACGTTCCCGCCTTGGCCGCCAGCGCCCGCGTCACTCCTCGCCTCTTTTCCAGCAGGAGCTTCCGATAGAAGAAAGCTTCGGCGGCGTTGGGCTGCTGGCCGCGTTGATTCGTGATTTGACGTGCTCCCATGGTTCGGTATCCCTCCGGGTTGCGATGAATTCGCGCCCGCTGCTGTTCCGCCTGGCAGGCAGACCCCTGGCTCGGCGCCCACGACGGGACGGCGTGCGGTATGCTCCAGGCAGATTCCCCCCTCGCCTCGGGCGCACCAGTATCGCGCAACACGATGTGGCGAGCCCGTGCTGGCTCCCGAGCAATCTGAAGAGGCGGCGGGTGGTCACCAAAGGGTGACGAAAGTCCGCCTGATTCGGGGACGCTTCGGTTCCCGAGGATGGAGAGGTGTTTCCGGTGCGCCTGTCACCGGGCGCAAGACTCGCGCGAAGTTGTCCGGCACGGCTGCCGGTCTGCCTTGGCCGCCTCGCGCGGCGGGGGGCGGCTTGCTTCTGCTCGCGGGGCTTTTTCTCGCCCCGCTTGCTTATTCATCGGCGGTATTCGCTCAAACTTCATAGCGTTTTCGCCGCACGTTTGCCGGCGGGGCGTCGAGGACCTGTTACGCTAGCAGGCGTGAAGATCGGGATCACCTGCTACCCCACCTACGGAGGCAGCGGCATCGTCGCTACCGAATTGGGCATCGAACTGGCCAACCGCGGCCATGATGTCCACTTCGTCAGCTACGCCAATCCCATCCGGCTCGACACGGGCAACCCGCGCGTGCATTACCACGAAGTGGAAGTGTCGACGTACCCACTGTTTCAGTACCCGCCATACTGTCTGGCTCTGGCGTCCCGCATGGCGGAGGTGGCCGAACGTTACGATCTGGATCTGCTGCACGTGCACTACGCCATCCCGCATTCGATTTCGGCGCTGCTGGCGCAGCAGATGCAAGCGCCATCGCGCAAGCTGCCGTTCATCACGACGTTGCATGGCACCGATATCACCCTGGTGGGAACCGACCGCTCGTACTTGCGCATCACCCGCTTCTCCATTGCGGCTTCCAACGCGGTGACTTCCATCAGCGAATACCTCTGCCAGCGCACCCGCGAAGTATTCGGCGTCACCGGCGACATCCGCGTGATTCCCAATTTCGTCAATTGCGACCTGTATCATCCCTCCCCGGAACTGCGGGAGCACACGCCGCTGGCCCCGCCCGGAGAGAAAGTACTGATCCACCTGTCCAACTTCCGGCCCGTGAAACGGACGCAGGATTGCATTCGCATTCTGGCGGAAGTCCGGCGTCACGTCGCCGCGCACCTGCTGATGGTGGGCGATGGACCCGATCGCGGACCCTGTGAACAACTGGCCGCCGGCCTGGGCGTCGAGCGCCATGTCTCGTTTCTGGGCAAGCAGAACCATGTGGAACGGCTGCTCCCCCAGGCGGACGTGTTGTTGTTGCCGAGCGAACTCGAAAGCTTCGGCCTTGCGGCGTTGGAGGGAATGGCTTGTGGAGTGCCTCCCATCGCCACCCGCGTGGGCGGGCTTCCCGAACTGGTCACGCACGGCGAGGACGGGTATCTGGAGAGCGTGGCGGACGTCGCGGCGCACGCCGCGCGGGCCGTGGAGTTGCTGACCGACGCCAGCCTTTATGAACGGGTTTCCGCCGCGGCGCGGGCCACGGCCCGCCGGCGCTTCTGCACCAACCTCATCATTCCCCGGTACGAAGCCCTGTATGCGGAGGTGTGCGAGCGCTACGCGGGTCTGTAGTGACGCGGCATTCCGCTCAGGTGCGCGGCCGGATCGGCTCGATGCGGCCGATACCCGCCAGCAGCGCGATCGCGATCCAGTACGAAATGCCCGCGAACGCATAGGCCGGTCCATATCCCTGCAAGTCGACCACCCGGCCGATGAGCGGCTGGACGACCGCCCCCAGCAGCGTGCCCGCCGCGCCCGTGATGCCGTAGAGCATAGCGACATGCCGCGGGGGACTGATCTCGGTGATTACGGTGTGGATGTTGGAGGCAAACGAAGTGTGACCGAACAGGGTCACGCTGATGACCGCCACCGCCAGGATCGGGTCCGGGATCCAGTAGGCCAGGGCCCCCAGGCTGCCCAACGCGGCGGAAACAAACAGGACGCTCTTCCGGCTGAAATCGAGACTGAAGCCGCGGCGAAGCAGTTCGCTGGAAATCCACGCTCCGCCCACCGCGCCGCAACCCGCGGCCAGAAATGGAATCCAGAGCCATTGGCCCACCATCGCGGGCGTGAAGCCCCGGACCTCCTGGAAGTAGCCCGGCATCCAGAACAGGTAGAAGTACCAGGCCGCGTCGGTGGCAGCGCGGCTGAGCAGCGCGATCCAGTATTTCGGATGGGCCAGCGCGTCACGCGCGGAAGCGGCGGAGCTTTCCAGGCCCACTTCCGCCGCGGCCCGGCGGGCGGCGGGCGCCGGATCGGTCTCCCCATAAGCCGCATGGATGCGGCGTTGCAGCCACCACCAACCGGGCAGCAGCAACAGTCCCGCCGCTCCCGTAACCACAAAGGCCATCCGCCACCCCGCCTGGACGCTGATCCACGCCGCGAGCGGAGGGGTCAACAAGGTGCCGACGCTGATGCTCGACAGAATCAGCCCCACGGCTTTGGCCCGGTCCCGGGAGGTGAACCACTCGGTGACGCCGCGAATCGCCGTGGGATAAAAGGCGCCCTCGCCGATGCCCAGCAGGGCGCGGAACAGGCTGAGCGACAGCAGTCCATGCGACAGGGCGTGCAGCATGTTCGCCACGGACCACAAGCCCACCGTCGCGGAGAACGCCCTCCGGCAGCCGAAGCGGTCGGCCAGGCGTCCGCCCCAGACGTAGCAGACCGCGTACGTAATCAGGAAGGCGTTTACCGCCAGGCCGTAGTCGGTGTTGGTGAGTCCAAGGTCGCGGCGCACCTGAGGCATCACGACGCCCAGCACGGCGCGGTCGATGTAGTTCAACATCGACGCCGCGAACAAGAACGCCAGCACGCGCCACGCGAAGCGCTCCGCCACCGCCGCGCCCTCCGCGGCTTCGCCGCGCGGGTCGGGCCCCTCCGCTATCCCCACCAGGTTTCGCCTGGCGCCAGATGCGCCTTCACCACGTCGGGATTCAGGTCCGCGCCGAGGCCGGGTTGCTGGGTGATGCGGATGTATCCGTCCTGAATATACGGGCCGTCGAGCAACAGCACCTGGTCCATCCAGTCGCCTTTGCCGGTGACCGTCTCGCAAGCCATGAAGTCGCGGATCGACCCGGCCCATTGGCAGGTGGCCCACGTGTTCAGTTGGCTGCCGGTGTTGTGCGTCGCCATGGGCAAGCCCCACGAGTCGGCCAGATCCGCGATCCGCTTCGTCTCCAGAAACCCGCCGGAGTTCCGCAGATCGGGGTGCAGAATGTCACAGCCGCTGTTGATGATGAAATCTTTGAAGCCCTGGCGGCGGGCCAGGTTCTCGCCCGTACAGATCGGCACCGGCGAACTGGCGGTCAGCCGCTTCCAGGATTCGCTGTACTCCACCGTGAGGGGATCCTCCAGCCACAGCGGCTTGATGGGGGCGACGGCCTCGGCAAGCTGAATCGCTGTCCGGACGTCGTACTCCCAATGGCAGTGCACCAGGAGGTCGTGCTCGAAGCCGATCGCCTCGCGGCAGTTCTCAAAGCCTTTGGCGATTTGCAAAAGTTCCTGGGTGGTCAGGACGCGATTGCCGCGGTCCCGCGCCTTGTCCTTCGCCGGGTCGGTGCGAGGGAACCCGAACTTGTGCGCGGTGAAGCCGGCGGGGTTTTCCTTGCAGCGGGCCGCCCACTCACGGCACGCCGCCTTGTCCAGCATGTTGCGGGGCGCGGCGTGATCGTAGACGCGGACCTTGTCCCGGAAACGGCCGCCTAACAGGGTCGTGGCGGGCACGCCCAGCAGTTTGCCCGCCAGGTCCCACAACGCCATTTCGATGCCGCTGGCGGCGCGAATCAGCATATGCGCGGACCCGTCGGTGCGGCTGCCCGCCAGGTTCGGCCCGGTGGCGCCCAGCATCGTGTACAGGTAGTCGATCTCCAGGGGGTTCTTTCCGACCAGCCAGGGCTTGAGCGACAGCACCTGCTCCTTCACGCCGACGCCGGGACTGCCGTACGCCTCGCCGATGCCGTACACCCCGTTGTCGGCGGTGATCTTGATGAGCGTGTATGTCCGCGCGCCTTGCAGGATCATGACCTGCACATCGCGGATGGTGACGGAAACCGCGGCCGAAGCCGCCAGCGCAGGGAAGCGGGCCAGAAAAGGCGCGGCGACGGCGCCTGCTAGAAACTCGCGGCGGCAGAACCTCATCACGAGGGGATTCTATCGCAGCCCGGGCGCGAACTCACGGCTCGCCGTCAGTGCACCGCGGCGGCGATGATGATGCTGATCCCAAGCGAAATCGCGCCGACCAGGACCGCCAGGGCCACATTCTTGTTCCGCACGATCTCCTCCCACAGGTCGTAGGGCGTCATCCGGTCGACAAACGTAAACGAGGCGAGAAAGAGCACAATGCCGGCGCACGCGAAAACCACCGCGTTCAACAGCGACGTGAAATGGAAGTCCATAGGGTGTAGGATGCCTCCCGCGGGGCCTGGAAAACCGGCCGCCGCCGCGCATTTATTCTTGCATGATGCAAGTGAATCCGGCTGAACCAGACGCGCCCCGGTGGCGCACTCGTTCAGCCCAGGCACGCCCGCCGCGCTCCCGGCAGTCACAGGTGTGGCGTAGCCGTCACGGAAACAGACTCTGGGCCGCCGCATGAACCCTGCCGCGTTCGCGGTCAAACACGGTGGCACCAGGCTTGCTCTCGTGGGGACTCATGCACGCTGGCGTGTGCCGGATTCTCCGTCCCTGGCGGCCGAAGAGGCGCACGGCCCGAGGCCGGACCCTCTTCATGCGACCTACTCCCCTGTCCCCACGTCCCGGCGCGGCTTTTCTCGCGCTTTCCGCATTCTTTCTGGCCGAAACTCTCCCGGCGCAGCGAGTTACTTTCAGCTTGCTGGGGGGAACCAACCTCACGCGGGATTTTTCCGCGGTGAGCGTGGTCTACCAGGATGATTTCTACCCGCAAGGCCCCACCACGTTCCGCCTGCGGTCAGGAAGCCGCGGCTGGTTGGCTGGAGCCTCGTGCGCCATCGAGCTCTCCGATGCCTTGGCGTTCGAATTGAACGCCCTGCACCGCAATCTGGCCCTCCAGCTGGAGTTCCTCCCGCCCACGGGGGAGCGCTTGGACGCCGGGGGAAGTTTGATCGGCACCTGGGAGTGGCCCCTGCTCATCCGGTATCGTCTGCCGGGAACAGCCGCCCGTCCGTTCGTGGAAGCAGGCCCTTCCTTCCGGACCCGCAAGAATCAGCCTCCCAGCGAACCATCCCAGCTCGGTTTCACGGCTGGACTCGGGGCGGAATTCCGCAAGGGTCCGCTCCGCCTTACGCCCAGAATCCGCTACACCCGCTGGGCGGCGGACGGGGGATCGCGATACCTGCTCACCAAGTCCGACCAGGTGGAAGTGCTGGCCGGCATCGGCTACGCCACCTCGCCTTCGTCCTGGAAGGTGAGGGACCGCAGAGTCCGCCTCGGCCTCGTCGCGGGCATCCCGCTCACCGGGGCGCTGGACGCCGGTCCGCGGCTGCTGCCGCTCACCCTGGAAAAACAGGGCTACGCGGCCGGGCTCTCTCTGGGATGGGAACTAACCCGCAGCCTGACGCTGGAAGCGCAGGGGCTGTACCGGCCAACCCGGGCGCGATTCGTTTTCTATCGCCTCGATGGCGAGCGGGTGGCGGGCGACCACTTTACGGTGCTGACGTGGCAGTTCCCCGTGCTGGTGAAGTGGACGCCAGCGCCGGGGACCGGTGTCCGGCCCGTTCTCGAGACCGGTCCGTCTTTCCGGCTGTCGGGCAACCGCAACGGCTACTATCCTTCGTGGGGTGGATGGACCGCCGGGCTCGGAGCGGACGTGCGCGCGGGCGAGCGGAGGTTCGGTCCGGTGCTCCGCTACACGCGCTGGGGGCAGGATCGGGGAATGTGGCGCTTCCGGCCGGACCAGGTGGAACTGCTGTTTCAGCTTTCATTCTGAACCCTGTTTGCCCCGCCGGCGCTGGGGTAACCTGTTTCCATGAATCGCCGCTGCTTCCTTCAGAGCGCCGCCGCGCTGGCAGCCCCGGCGCGGCCGCAGACGCCGCGGCCCGAAATCCGGACCTTGCCGGTCGAGTTCGGCTCCGCCAAGCAAGTGTTTGCCGACTGGTATTTCGTGGAAGCGGGCTACGGACTTCCTTTTTTCTACCGGGAGCAACAACGGCGCCAGCGCCGGCCCCAGTTCATGCCCTACGGGGTCACGCTGCGCGTATATCCGCCGCTGCCGGCGGCCGCGCCGGCGCTCGTGCCCGATACGCCCACCGACGGCGTCATGATGGGCGCCTACACCACGCTCCTCAAGGACGGCGGCAAATACCGGCTCTGGTACGAAGCGTTCGGCACGCTCACCAGCGACGAAGAGGCCAGGATCTGCTACGCCGAATCGGACGACGGCGAGACGTGGCGCAAACCGCCGGTGGGGAGCGTGGAGCACGAAGGCTCGCGCAATCACAACATTGTTTTCAAAGGCGGCCCTGGGGGCACGGTGTTTCTCGATCCGGACGCGCCGCCGGCGGAGCGCTACAAGCTGATCCACCTGGGCGCTGTGCCACTCCAGGAAGTGGGCGGGCGCCAGATCAACAGCATGGTGTTCGGGGCGGTGTCGCCGGACGGCATCGGGTGGCGGCGGCTGGCCAAACCGATTCTCGCGCACACCAGCGACACGCAGTCGGTGGCGATCCGCGACCAGGAGCGCGGCAAGTACATCGCCTACGTCCGCGGGTGGGAGCCGCGGACACGGGCCGGGTACGGCGGGCGCCGGGTCGTCATGCGCACGGAGGGGGATCGTTTCGAGGCGTTCGGCGAGCCGCGGCTGGCGCTCGCGCTCGGACCGGACGATCCACCCGACGCCGACATTTACACCAACGCCTACCAGCGCTGGCCGGGCGCCCGCAACGCACACATCATGATGCCGGCGATTTACCACCGCAGCTCCGACCGGGTGGATCTGCAAATCGCGGTGAGTCGGGACGGCGTCCGCTGGGAGCGGCCGCAACGCTCCGCGTGGCTGCCCGCCGGCGAACCCGGCTCCGGCTTGGAAGGAGCGGTCTACGCCGGCGTGGGCCTCACTCCGGCGGGCCGGGGCCAATGGATGTTTCCGATCACACGCTATGCGACCACCCACAACGAAAACTGGCCGGAGCTGCTGGGCGGGCAGCGGCACGGCGCCATTTTCCTGCCGCGCTTGCGGGAGGACGGCCTCATGGCGCTGGAAGCCGAGACGCAGGGCGAGTGCTGGACGCAGCCGGCGACGTTTCAGGGCGCGCGCCTCCGGCTGAACTGCTGGGGAACGCTCGGCAGCCGCGTGCTGGTGGAACTGGCCGACGCCGACGGGCAGCCGTCCCCGGGCTTTTCCCTGGATGAATGCGACGGGCTGGAAGGAGATCAACTCTGGCAGCCCATGAGCTGGCGGGGCAATGTCAACGTCGGCGCCCTGGAGGGGAGGCTGGTTCGCGTCCGTTTCCTGCTCCGGCGGGCGCGCCTGTACGCTTTTCAGTTCGGGGCGTGACCTCCCCGCCCCTGATACAATCACGGTTTATGTTTCTTGGCATTGAGCACACCGCCATCGCGTCGCCCGATCCGCAAAAACTCGCGCAGTGGTACGTCGACCACCTCGAGTTCGTCATCAACTACACCTACCAGGGCAACTATTTCGTCAAAGCGCGCAACGGCACGATGCTGGAAATCATCCCCTCGGTGGGCGAGCGCGGTTCCAACCAGCCGAAGGATCCGGGCATCCGCCACCTGGCCATCATTCCCGAGGACTTCGACGCCGCGTACGCGCATTTGCAGGCCAAGGGCGTCCGTTTCCTCGGCGAACCGTTTGTGATCGAAGGCAACCGGCTGGTGTTCTTCGCCGACGGCGACGGCAACATCTGCCACCTGATTCATCGCGAAACACCGCTTCCGTAGTCCGGACTCGATGTGTTCAGCCGCGTCTTCAAGGCTTTTGCGTATCCCGACTTCCGGCTGCTGTGGACGGGCGCTTGCGTATCCAGCGTCGGCACCTGGATGCAGAAGGTGGCCCAAAGCTGGCTGATTTTTGAGATTTCCCAGTCGCCGTTTCTGCTCGGCGTGGACGCGTTCCTCGGTGAGATTCCCATCTTCCTGTTCTCGCTGATCGGCGGCGTCGTCGCCGATCGCATGGACCGCCGCCGCCTGTTGATCGTCTCCCAGCTTGTGCAGTTGAGTTGTGCGTTCCTGCTGGCGGCGCTGATCGGTTTTGGCGTGGTGCGCATCTGGCACATCCTCACGCTGTCCTTTGTCGTCGGCACGGCGCAGGCGTTCGGCGGCCCTGCTTACCAGGCGCTGATTCCGACCCTGGTGAGACCCAACGATTTGCCGAACGCCATCGCTCTGAACTCGATTCAGTTCAACCTCGCGCGCGTCGTCGGACCGGCCCTCGGCGGCATCGTCTTCACCAAGTTCGGCTATGTGTGGTGCTTCTCCCTCAACGGGCTCTCCTACGTCGCCGTCATCATCACGCTGCTGCTGCTTACCAACAAGTTCATCCCGAAGGCGACCGGCTCCATGCTGGACAGCATGAAGGAGGGCATCCGGTTCATTCGCAGCCACGGCTCCATGGAAGCCCTCATCGCCCTGGCGTTCCTGATGACCTTTCTCGGCATCCCGCTGTTGACCTTCCTGCCGGTGATCGCCAAGGAGGTCTTCCATCAGGGGCCGGAGGTGTTCACCCAATTGCTCTCCACGTCCGGCGCGGGAGCGGTGTTCGGCGCGCTGGTGGTCGCCTGGCTCGGCAATGTCCGGAGCAAGGGAAAAGTGGCGCTGTCGGTGTTGACGCTCCTGGGGCTCGGCATGACGGCGTTTGCGCTTTCCAAGTCGCTGTTGCTCAGTTTCGCGCTGATGTTCCTTACCGGCGCGGCGCTGATCGCCGTATTCGCCATGATCAGTTCGCTCGTCCAACTGATTACGGGCGACGAGATGCGGGGGCGGGTGATGAGCGTCTATAACGTGGCGTTCCGGGGAGGGATGCCGCTGGGCAACCTGGTGTCGGGCTACTTCGTTCCCATCCTGACGGCGCCGGTGGTGTTGGCGGTCAATGGCGTGCTGTTGTTCGCCCTCGGTCTTTACTTCTTCACCATGCAGCGGAAGGTGCGCGATCTATGAGGTTTTTAATGCCCGTGCTGGGGCTCACGCTGGCCGCCGCGGCTTGGGCGGGCCCGCTCGAAGAAGCCCGGAACCGCCAGGATCTGGCCGCCCTCGAGCGGATCGCGCAGCAGCGCGCCGGGGCCGCGAAGGATGCCGCCTCGCAACACGGGGCTGCCGAGGCGTACGCGTTTGCCGCGGAAGTCGCCCTCGAACTGCGGGACAAGCAAAAGGCCCGGGCGCTGGCGGAAGCGGGAATCCGCTTCGCCGAGCAAGCCGCGGCGGCCAAACCCGATTCCGCCGAGCATCACCGGGTGCTCGGCACGCTTTGCGGCCAGGTGATCCCCGCCAACGTGCTGGCCGGTCTCCGCTACGGCAAACGCGCCCGCGAGGCGCTCGACCGGGCGGTCCAACTCGAGCCCGGGAATCCAAAAGTGCTGCTCAGTCGGGGGGTGGGCTATTACTATCTGCCCGAGGCGCTGGGCGGCGGCCCGGCCCTGGCCCTGGAACAGTTCGAGCAAGCGGCCCAGCGCGACCCGAAGTCTGACGAAGCGTTTCTGTGGATGGGTCTTACGCTCCGCAAACTCAACCGGCTCGCCGACGCCCGCCGCGCGTTCGAGCGGTCGCTCCAGCTCAACCCCGCCCGCGTGTGGACCCAGCAGCAACTCGATAAGACGCCGGCGCAATAACATGCTGATCCGTCCTGCCGCCGGCGCCGCCCTCCTGTTGGTCACCGCGCTGACGTATCATTTCCCGGGACACACCTGGCTCCAATCGGACACGCAGGTATACGGTCCCATCCTCGAGCACCAGTACGACGCTTCCCTGTTTACCCGCGAACTGATCGTGCAGCATCCGCACGTCTCCTACACCCTCTACGACGAGATCGTGCTCGGGTTGCGGAAGGCCACGGGTATGAGCATGTTCGCCGCGCTGAAGGGGCAGCAGGCGTGGTGGCGTTTCGGCCAGGTGACAGGATGCTACCTGCTGGCGACGGCGGCGGGCCTGAGCGCGCCGGCGGCGGTGCTGGCGGCGGCGGCGCTCTCGCTCGGCGCGACCATCCTCGGGCCGTCCGTGCTCACCATCGAATACGAACCGGTGCCGCGGGGCTTTGCGGTCGCGCTGCTGATCTTGGGTATGGGGCTGGCCGTGCATGCCCGGTTCTGGCTGGCGGGTCTGGCGCTGGCCGGTTCGCTGTGGTATCACCCGCCGACGGTGGCGCCCGTGGTGCTTGTCCTCGCGGTGGCCGCCATCCGGCGCCGGCCGGGGGGCCTCTGGCGCACCCTGGCGGCGGTCGGCGTCGCGGCCGGCGTGCTGTTCGTCGCGGCGCGCATCCAAGCCACTGAGCCGCAGATCCTCTTCGGCCGCCTGACGCCGGAACTGGAACAACTCCAGCGCATGCGCGCCTCCTACAACTGGATTTCCGCCTGGTGGCAGACCTGGGGAAACAAGTGGCTGGCCCACTATCTGCTGTTGTATGCGCTCGGCTTGGCCGCGGCGTGGCGAATATGGGGAGCGCTGCCCGTGCTCTGGCGATGGCTGGCCCTGGGCCTGCCGCTTTACGGAATGCTTTCCATGCCGGCTTCCTACCTGCTGTTGGAGCAAGGCAAGTGGGCCCTGATGCCCCAGTTTCAGCCCATGCGCGCGGTGCTGTTTGTCACGTTGATGGGGGTTCTGTTGTGCGTGCTCGCCGGCGCGCATGCGGCCAGCCGCCGTCGCTGGGCGGAAGCGTTCCTGTGGGCGATCCCCGTCTATGGGATCCCGGCCAACATGTGGTTGTGGGACTGGCCGCCGGCGCCGCGCTTGCTGACGATCGTGCTGCTGGCCGCGCTCGCGGCGATGGCGCTGCTGGTCCAGCACCGGCCTTGGGGTTGGGTCGCGCTCGCCGCCGCCGTGACGCTTCCTTTCTTCGCCATCCCGCGCTTCGCCGGCATCCGCAACTACCCGCCGCTGCATACGCCCGAGGTGGCGGAACTGGCGGCTTGGGCGAAGAGCCACACGCCGCGCGAGGCGCTGTTCCTGTTCCCGCACGCGCGGCGCTCGCTGGATCCCGGCATCTTTCGCGTCCAGGCGCAGCGCGCTCTGTACGTGGATTGGAAAGGCGGCGGGCAGGTCAACTACTTCGCGGCGCTCGCTTTCGAATGGTGGCGCAGGTGGAAGGAAGTGGGCGGTCACCCCAACGCGCCGCTTTCCTGGTATGCCGAGCGCGGCATCGACTACATCGTCGTGGCCCCCGGACGGCGCTATCCGGATGCCCAGGCCAGCTTCGTCAACTCCCGCTATCGCGTCTACGCCACCCGCTAGCATCCCTGGAGAGCGCCCCCTCGCCGCCCGGGAAAACCGCTTACTATAGAGGCTGAGAAAAAACCGGTGACAGGCAGCCGTTTTCGCTCAGCGAGCAGCGCAGAATCAACGATCGGCGGCTCGAAAAAAATGGCCGTCCCCGGTTTGTTCACCCAGCCTATCGGGAGCAGACTCATGCGCGCCTTTTTGCTTCCGCTGATCGCCCTCAGTCTGAGCGGCGCCGATTGGCCGCAGTTTCGCGGCCCGCACGGATCAGGATGGTGCGCCTCCTGCGGGAGGCTGCCCGCCGAGTTCGGGCCGGGGAAGAACGTCGTGTGGAAAACCGCGACGCCGCCGGGAAAGTCCTCCCCCATTCTGGCGGGAGACTGGATTTTCCTGACCGCCGCCGAGGGCGACGAGTTGATCACGATGTGCCTCAGCCGCGCCACCGGCCAGGTGCAGTGGCGCCGGTCGGTCCGCGCCGCCCGGCGCGACGCCCGGCACAGCCTCAACCACGCCGCCGCGCCGACGCCGGTGACCGATGGAAGCAGCGTCTATGTTTTCTTCGCGGATTTCGGCTTGGTCGCCTACGATGCCGGCGGCAGGCAGCGATGGCAGTTGCCGCTCGGGCCTTTCAACAGCCAGCATGGCGTGGTGGCCTCGCCGGTGGTCAGCGACGGGAGAGTCGTCCTGGTCTGCGATCAGGACACCGATGCGTACATCCTCGGGGTGGACGCGGGTACCGGCCAGATCGCGTGGAAAACGCCTCGCAACGTGATTAACGGCTATTCGACGCCGATCATCCACCGGCCGGGACGCGGTCCCGCGCAGGTGATCGCGCCGGGCTCCTACCAGCTCACCGCATACTCCATCGTGGATGGCGAGGCGCTCTGGTTCGTGCGTGGCCTGACCTGCCAGCCCAAGTCCGCGCCGGCCATCGCCGGCGGAGTGCTTTACTTCAGCGGCTGGACGTCCGGCGCCGACCCGGGACAACAGGTGGACCTGCCGCCGTTCGCCGAGGTGATCGCCGCGGCGGACGCGAATCGGGACGGGAAGCTGTCCCCGCAGGAACTTCCCCAGCCCTGGCAGCCCACGGGAACCTGGCGCGCGGTGGACCTGGACCGGGATGGCGTGCTGAACGAGCGGGAATGGAACTTCTTCCGTACCCGCCGTGCCTCGCGCAACGGCTTGCTGGCGGTCAAGCTGGGTGGCAGCGGCGATGTGACGGACACCCACGTGCTGTGGCGCTTCGAAAAATCTCTGCCGGACGTGCCTTCGCCGCTTGTGTACCAGGATGTGGTGTTTCTGGTGCGCAGCGGCGGCATCGCGACCTCGCTGGACGCCCGCACGGGCAAGGTGCTCAAGCAGGGACGTCTGGCGGGCGCGCTCGAAGACTATTACGCTTCTCCCGTCGGCGCCGACGGCAAAGTGTATCTCGCGAGCGAACATGGCAAGGTGGTGGTGCTGCGCGCCGCGGGCGAATGGGAGATCCTCGCGATCAATGAGTTTGACTCGGACATCTACGCGACTCCGGCCGTCGCCGAAGGCCGGATGTATATTCGAACCCAAAACGCCCTGTACGCGATTGGCGCGCTGGAGTAGCCGCCGCGTCCTTCGATCCGGCGCCACCGTCTCTCGTGGGGCCAGTCTCCGACTTGCCGCAGGGCGCAGCCCGCGGCGGGCGGCGGAACTCAAGTTTCCAGGCGCCGCGTAGGCGTGCGCCGCCGCTGCGAGTTCATGGGGCGAGGCTCTCCCAGCTTACGCCGGGCGCAGCCTTGAGCGCGTTGGGCCTCCGCGCGGGTGGCGCGCTGGAAGCGCGCAGCGCAGCTTCCGCTGCCCCCTCTGCGCATCGCCCGCTACCCCTCGCCCTCCGGCGCAAGCAGCCAGCGCAACACGCCCCGCGGAGCGGGAGAAGCCGCGTCCAGATCGATCCGCCCGAGGGACGCCTTCTTGACGTTCACGCGCAGGGTGGGCGCATCCAGCAGGTACGCATAGAGGCTGCTGAACAGCGGCTCGTGTCCCACCAGCGTCACGTCCGGCTCGTCGCTGTGCATGCGAACCTCGTCCCACACCGCTTCCGGCGTGGAATCCGGGGCCAGGGCGCGCGTCTCGAGCAGCGAACCGGCGGCTCCCCGGGAGCTGACGGCCACCTCGGCGGTCTGCCGGGCGCGCAGCAGGGGACTGGTGAGAACAAGTCCGGCGCGATACCGGTATTTCTCCGCCATTTTGAGCACCTCACGCAGCTTCTTGACGCCCTTGGGAGTCAGTTCGCGATCGGCGTCCTTGCCGGTCGGCGCGGCGTCCTCGGCGATCGCATGGCGGAGCAGGTACAGACGCATGGCGCCTTCATTCTAGCGCCGGCGTCCAGTGGCACACTGAGGACTTGCCCCGCGCGGCTGACGTTCGCGTGGCAGCGGAGGTGGGGCAAGGTCGCCGCTCATCCCGGTGTTCGCGCCAGCAGCGTCCACCTTGGGCCAAACGCAGGAATCAGAGCATTTCCCACGCCGGTTTGCAAGGCGCGACACCGTGTCGCCGCGCCGCAGAGCGTATGGTGAAGGGAAGGTCGAGTTCATGGCCACACCACAGTCACCCCGTCCCGCCCGCATCGAGCAGCTTCGCGTGGAAAACTATCGCGCCCTGCGATCCGTGGAGGTCAAGGAAATCACGCCCCTGACCATCTTGCTCGCCCCAACGGCAGCGGCAAGTCCACCATTTTTGTCCCCCGACCGGATCGCGGTGAACGCTCTCGGGCAGTTTGCCGACCACCCGCGCGTGGCGGCGCTGCGCGATTTCATCACGGACCGGTACGTCTCTTATCTTTCGATCGAGGACACTCGGGGCCAACCGGAGGCCGGATCCCACGCGCGCCTTAGCAAGACCGGCGACAATCTGGCCAACGTGATCCAATCCCTGCGGGAGAGACACCCTGAACGCCTGGAGCAGATTTTCGAAAGCTTGCGGCGGCGCGTGCCGCGTTTGGAAACCGTGCTGGCGGACGCGATGGCGGATGGCAGGCTCCTGCTCCAGATCAAAGACGCACCTTTCGATCAGCCGATCCTGTCGCGGTTCGCTTCCGACGGGACCCTCAGAATGCTTTCGTATCTCACCGTCTTGTACGATCCCGATCCGCCACAGCTCGTCGGGATCGACGAGCCGGAGAATTTTCTTCACCCCAGACTCTTGCCTGGCCTTGGGGAAGAGTGCCGCAAAGCCACCGAACACTTCCAACTTCTGGTGACCACGCACTCGCCATTTTTTCTGGATGCGGCCCAGCCCAACGAGGTTCGCATCCTCTTTCGGGATGAGAGCGGGTACACCCAAACGGTTCGTGCGGCGGACGTGGAAGGGGTGCAAGAGTTCATTGAGGCCGGCGCGACGATGGGCCATCTGTGGCTGGAAGGACGGTTCGGTGTGGGAGACCCGTTGGTGAACGCTGGCGCGCCCCGCCCGAGGGGGGTTTTGCGCTGATGGTCACGCACGTGGAGATCCTGGTCGAGGAACCGTCCATGGAGGGGGCGCTGCGCCTGATCGTTCCGAAAATCAGCGAGTTCGGGTCGTTCGAGGTGTACCGCTTCCAGCGTAAACAGGACCTGCTCAAGAAACTGCCCGCGCGCCTGAAGGGCTAGGCCGCCTGGTTGCCGGCGAACTGGCGCATCCCGGTGATCCTGGACAGAGACAGCGACGATTGCATCGCGCTCAAGCGGCGACTGGAGAGGATGGCGCAGGATGCTCGTCTGACTTCCAAAACACGCCGCAGGGGAGGCCTTTACCAGGCGGCAAACCGCCTGGCGATGGAGGAGTGGGAAGCTTGGCTTTTCGGAGACTGGGAGGCGGTCTGTTCCGCCTATCCACGGGTCCATGCAAGCGTCCTTCGAGAAGAGCAAGTTCCGGGATGCGGATGCGATTTCGGGCGGAACGTGGGAAGCGCTGGAGCGGATTTTCCAGCGGGCAGGGTATTTTCGAACCGGTCTCCGGAAGTTGGAGGCAGCCCAAGCGATCGCGGACCGGATGAACCCTGCGGCGAATCGCTCGCGTAGTTTCCAAGCCTTTCGAGACGTGGTGGCGGAAATGGCGTCCTGAGCCGGCGCGGCCCTTGTTGTGCTTTCGGGGCGGAGGAAAGAGGCTTGAGCGGGCCGCTGGGCCGCAGCTTGGCCCGCAGTGGCACAATGAGGACTTGCCCCGCCTCGCCGCGCTGCTGACGTTCGCTTCGGCTCTGTCGATTCTGGTGTCCATCCGGGCCAGTCAACTGCTGCTGGGCGCGGCCTGGCTGGCGTTGATCGCGGGGCGCGTGCGGCCGCGTTTTCCCCGCCTGGCCGTTCCGCTGGGCATCTTCCTGGCCCTCACGCTGATCTCAATGGCTGCCTCGCTGGATCCTGCCCACGGTCTGCCGCAGGTCAAAAAGATCTACGTCTACACGATCCTGCTTGCCGCGTTCACCGCCCTGCGCGATCTGGGCCTGTGGCGGAAGCTGGTCGCCTGGTGGACGGCGGTGGCCTCCGCCGCCGCGCTCCTCTCCTGCGGGCAGTTTTTCCAGAAGTGGCTGGCGGCCCGCGCCGCCGGGCGCGACTTCTACGACTACTACATCGTGGAACGCACCACCGGGCTGATGAGCCACTGGATGACGTTCGGCGGCGAACAGATGTTCGTCCTGCTATGGGCGTTGGCCGTGCTGCTGTTCGCGCCGGGAGTCGCGCGGCGGCGTCTGTGGGCGGCGGCTTTGGCCCTGATCGCCCTCAGCCTGGCGCTGGGCATGACGCGCGGCATCTGGCTGGGAGCGCTGGCCGGTTCGGCGTATCTGTTGTGGCGCTGGCGGCGCGCCGCGGTGCTGCTGACGCCCTGCGCCGCCGCCCTGTTGTGGGTCTTGGCCCCCGCGCGCACCGCCTCTATCGTCCGTCCGGCCAAGGTGGATTCCAACCAGCACCGCGTGGTCACCTGGCGAACCGGTCTCGCGATGATCCGGGCCCACCCCTGGCTCGGACTCGGCCCCGAATTCGTCAACCGCCGCTTCCCCGAATTCGTGCCGGCGGATATCCCGCGTCCCCTGCCCGACGGCTACTACGGACACCTCCACAACTTCTACCTGCACTACGCCGCCGAGCGCGGCTTGCCGGCGCTGCTGGCGCTGCTGGCAGGCTTGGGCCTAATGTTTGTCGATTTCCAGCGTGCGCGGGCGCGCGCTGGCCCGGCCCGGCGCTACTTGCTGGAGGGGGCGACGGCGGTGGGCATCGCCGCCATGGTCACTGGCCTGTTCGAGCACAACCTGGGCGACAGCGAGGTGCTCACCCTGTTTCTGGTTTCCGCGGCGGCCGGTTACGTCGCCCGCGAGGACGCATGGCATACTGAAGCTTGCGCTCTGCGGCCTTCTACCTGACCTGCGCATCCGCGGTCAGCATTCTTTTCTCGATTGCGGTGAGCCAGATCCTGCTGGGCCTGGCGCTGGTGGCGCTGCTGGTTTCCGACGTGCGTTTGCGCCTGCCGCCCATCTGGCTGCCGATGGCCCTGTTTATGGGCGGAACCACCGTCTCGCTCGCGCTTTCGCCCGACCCGATGCAAGGCGTCGACCAGGTGCGGAAGTTCTTCGTTTTCGCGATGCTCCTGGTCTGTTATTGCACGTTGCGCGAGGTGGCGGACTGGCGCCGCCTGATGCAGGCCTGGATGGTGGTGGGGGCGCTGGTCGCGGCCCGCGGCCTCATTCAGTTTCAGGAGAAGCTCCAGGCCAGCCGCGAGGCCGGGGTGGACTTCTATCAAGCGTATGTTGGCCAGCGGATCACGGGCTTTATGGGCCACTGGATGACCTTTGGCAGCCTCCAGATGTATGTCCTGCTGCTGCTGCTGGCGTTCCTGGCGTTCTCGCCCGTGGCCCGGCGGCGGCTCTGGATCTGGTTGCTGTGCGGCAGCCTGCTGGGGGCCGCGCTGCTGCTCGGCTTCACGCGGAGCATCTGGCTGGCTACGGCCGCGGGATTGATCTACCTGCTTTGGTGCTGGGACCGCCGCGCCCTGGCCGTATTGCCCGTGCTTGGCGCAGCAGGGTTTTTCCTCGCCCCGCCTTCGCTGCGTTCCCGCGCCGCATCGATCCTTCAGCCCGGCGCCGCGGACTCGAATCGACATCGCGTGGTCACCTGGCGTACCGGGATCGAAATGGTCAAGGCGCATCCGTTGGTGGGGGTGGGCCCGGAGTTCGTCCGCATCGACTTTGACCACTATGTGCCCCCGGATATTCCCCGCCCGCTTCCGCATGGCTGGTACGGGCACCTGCACAACATCTATCTGCACTACGCCGCCGAGCGCGGCATTCCCACCCTGTTGATGCTGCTTTGGCTGCTGGGCCGCATCCCGTATGACGCGGTTCGCGCGTTGCGCCGGCTTCCGCCGGGCCGTGGAGAGGCGCGCTTCCTGCTGCACGGCGCCGTGGCGTGCGTGCTGGCCACGCTGGTGGTGGGTATCTTCGAACTGAACCTGGGAGACAGCGAAGTGTTGACGATGTTCCTGGTGATTACCGCCGCGGCCTACGCGGCGGCCGAGGCGCCGGAGGCACGGCATGCCTGAAACGCTCCGCGGCCGGCGGATCTTGCTGGCGGGCGGCGCCGGCGGACTGGGGCGCGCCTGCGCCGAACTGCTCCACGCCGAGGGAGCGCAACTGTGGATCAGTTACCGGAGCAACGCGGAACACTCGGCGCAGGCAGCCGCGTTCGGGGAGGTTATCCAGGCGGATCTCACGTCGGCGGCGGACCGGCAACGGCTGCTGGATGCCGCGACGGGGCTCTATGGCTTGGTGGTCCTCACGGGCGATCCCGCCCGGGTCGCGGCGCCCGAGCAGATGGAAGACGTCCTGCGCCGCTCGACCGAGGTGAACCTGATCGGGCCGCTGCTGCTGGCGCGTGCGGCGGCCGCGCGCCTGCGCGAAACGGCGGTTCCCGGCGCCATCGTGCTGGTCTCCACCATGCAGGCGATGGCGCTGTTTCCCAACTCGACGGCCTATGCCGCGCCCAAAGCCGCCCTCCTCCACGCAGCGCGCATCCTGGCCAAGGAGTGCCGCGGCCCGGCGAACATCCGGGTCAACGTGATCAGCCCGGGCGTGATGCAAGCGGGTATGGCGGAGGCTAGCATCGCCGCCGGCAAGTACCATCGCTTTGTGGACGAGGGCGCCATCCCCCGCTTCGGCCGCGCCGCCGACGTAGCCCGGGCGGTGAGGTTCTTACTCGAGCCGGACAACTACATCACCGGCCAGGCTCTCACCATCGACGGAGGTCTTACGCTGTAACCCATGCTGATCGTGGACACCCATGCGCACGTCTACGCGCCCGATGAAGCCAAGTACCCGCCGATTGCGCAGCCGCTGCGCCCGCCGGCCGGCACAGGCTCCTTTGCACACCTGCGCCGCGAAACGCTCGCCCACGGCGTCGCCAAAGCGTGCCTGGTGCAGACCAGCACGTTTTACCGGTTCGACAACCGCTACACGATGGACTGCTCGCGCGCGGCGCCCGGCTGGACCGCCGGCGTCTGCACGCTTTCTCCCGATGACCCGGCCAGCCCGGGCCTGCTGCGCCGGTACGCTGCGGAATTCCATTGCCGCGGCATGCGCAGCATCCCGGCCGCCGACGGGCGGTTGGATCACCCGGGAGTGCGCGCTCTCTGGAAGACGGCCGCCGAACTTGGCCTGGTGATCAATGTCCTGGTGGGGCGTGGCCACGCCGCCGAACTCGGACGCCTCTTGCGGGAGTTTCGCACGCTGCGCGTGGTGCTCGACCACTGCCTGAACCTGAAGGCGGGTCCGGAACTGGCGCCCACGCTGGAAACCGTCCAGCGCCTGGCGGCGCATCCGAACCTGCACGCCAAACTGACGTTCTTGCCTACCGGCAGCGCCACCGGCTATCCCTGCGCCGACATGCACGAGCCGTGTGGGAAGGTGGTGGAAGCCTACGGCGCGAACCGCTGCGTATGGGGCAGCGATTTTCCCCTGGAACTGTGGGCCCCGCGCCTGACCTACGCGCAGCACCTGCGCTTGTTCGCCTACGAACTGCCGTTCCGCCACTCCGACCGTGCGCAGATCCTGGGCGGGACGGCGGCGCGGCTCTGGTTTTCCTGACCCCCCGCTTTGGTCCTCCTTCCCGTAACGTTTGCCGCGGGAGGGCCACGAACCCTACACTGAAACCGGAGACCCTTGCACATGGACATTGTGCGCATCGAGGATATTGCCGCCCTCAGCCGCTGGCGGGAGGGCCCCTGCATCTCTGTCTTCATGCCTGCGCACCGGGCGGGCGTGGATACCCTCCAAGGACCGATCCGGCTAAAGAATCACCTTCGCGAGGCCGAACAACAACTCGCGCAAGCCGGGTGGAACGGCCACAGCGCGCTGCTGGCCCCTTTCCGCAAACTGGTGGATGATTTCGAGTTCTGGCAGCACCAGGCAGGCGGACTGGCCCTGTACGCAGCGCCAAGTTTTCAGCGAACCTTTCGTCTGCCAGTCACGTTGCAGGACCTGGTAGTGGTCACCGGCCGGTTTCACGTGAAGCCGGTCCTCCAGATGCTGACCGAGGAGGACCGCTTTTACACGCTCGGTTTGAGCCAAAAGCATCTCCGCCTGCTGCGGTGCACGCGGTTTACCCAGGAAGAACTGGCGTTGCCCGCGGAAGCGTTGGCGGCGCTGGCGAACGTCTCCGCCGATCTGCCTGAGATTCAGGTGCAGGCGCGCTCGGCCGGGGGGGCGCAAGGGAACGCGATCTTCCACGGCAATCCCGCGGGCCTCGAGGAAAACAAAATGCGCCTCCTCACGCGTTTTCAGCGCCTGGACCGCAGCCTGCGCGACGCCATCGGCCCGGACGATGCGCCGCTGGTGCTGGCGTGCGTCGAATATCTGTTCCCGATTTACCGGGAGGCGAGCGATCACCCCCGCCTCAGCCCCGAAGCCGTCCTGGGCAACCCGGAGACGCTCCGCAACGACGAGCTCCGCGCGCGAGCGTGGAAGGTGGTGGAGCCCATCGTGACGGCTCGGCGGGCGCGGGCCATCGCCGCGTTCCGGGAAGCGATTCCCGGCGGTCGCGCCAGCGGGGACGTGGCGGCGGTGGTGCCGGCGGCGGCGGATGGACGCGTCGAGTCCCTGCTCGTGGCGGTAGGCAAACAGCAATGGGGCGTATACGACCCCGTCCGCCGGGAGGTGCAAGTCCACCCCGCCGCGCAGCCGGGCGACGAGGACCTGCTCGACCTCGCCGCGGTCCTCACCCTGGAAAAGAGCGGGTCCGTGTTCGCCGTCCCGCCGGAAAAGATGCCGGACGGGCTCCCGCTCGCCGCGGTGTACCGGTATTAGCCGGAAGCCTACACGCTGTCGGTCTCGATCCGGCGTTCCAGTTCGCCGAAGGGCGTGAGCCACAGGACATCGTAAGGCTGTAACTCAACCGTCAGCGTGTCGCCGGCGGCCGCCCAGCCGCGCCCGGCCACCAGGTCGTACCAGGTGGTCTGTTCCGGACCGATCTCGGCGAGCGGGATGGGAAGCCGGCAGGGTCTGCCGGTCACGTTGGTCAGGGCCACGATCCGTTCGTCGCCATCCGGCGACATGCGCAGCGCCGCAAAGACGCCCGGGTGCAGCGACAGAATGCGCTGCGCGCCGTTGGGATGGAAGGACCGGTGGCGCACCCGCATCTCCAGTAGCCTCCCCAGTTGGTCCGCGATCAGGTGCAACTTCGAGCCGCGGGTGTTGAAGTCGGTCATCAGGCGCTCGTAATCCAACACCGCGCGGTTGACGTCGCGCTTGACCTTGGAGCGCAGAGCGCGCTGCACGTCGTTGCGACTCCCCACCAGCCCGTGCAGATAAATGGCCGGCACGCCGCGCAGGGCCAGCGCGATGCTGCGCGACGCCACGAACCGCTTCACCTGGAAGGCGCGGTCCTCGCCGCTGTTGTCCAGGTTGAGCGCGCTGTACCAGGTGGAGTTGATCTCGTAAGGCGCGCGTCCCCCGCCTTCCACCGACCGGTAGGAGATGAAGGCGCCATGCCGCCGCGCCGAACGGATCAGGAAGTCCAACTCCCCGGGGGGCAGAATGTTCGCCACGCCCGGCAGCCCGATCCCGTCGTGCGTGTCCAGCATATTCAGATAGGTGGTGGTCGTGGACGGATACTCCAGCTTGCGCGCCCAGGCGGATAGCCACGAGGCGTCCTCCCGATAGAACGCATGCAGCACCAGGGGCGGCAGCGCGAAGTTGTACACCATCTGCGCCTCGTCCGTGCCGTCGCCGAAGTAGGTGATGTTCTCCTCGTGCGGGACGTTGGTTTCCGTCACCAGGCCTACCGGCGGCGCCGCGATGTTCAGAATGTCGCGGAACAGCCGGATGATCTCGTGGGTTTGCGCGAGGTTGGCGCCGGGCGTGCCCGGCTCCACCCACAGGTAGGTGACCGCATCCAGGCGGACCAGGTCCGCGCCCCGCCGCACGTACAGCAGCAGGGTATCGATCACGTCCAGCAGCACCTTCGGGTTCCGGTAGTTGAGATCGATCTGGTCCGGCGAAAAAGTCGTCCACGCCCACACGGGTCCGTGGATGGAATAGAACTGCGTGAGGATGTCGCAGGTGCGCGGCCGCCGCAGCATCATCCGGTGCTCGGGGCTCAATTCATCCCGCGAACGGAACGTGATCGCGAAATCCCGATAAGACGGATTACCGCTGAGCATCTCCCGAAAAGCGTGGCTTTTCGAGGAAGCATGGTTGAACACGCCGTCAAACATCAGCCGGCAGGTTTTCCCCAGTTCGGCGATGTCGCTCCAGGTGCCGAGGTTGGGATCGACGGCGCGGAAATCGGTCACTGAGAAACCGCGGTCGGACGTGTAGGGGAAAAACGGAAGAATATGGAGCGTGTTGAAGACGGGCGCCCGCCGGCGCAGGGCGTGAAGAAAATCCCCCAGCGCGGCGAGCGCGGGGCGGCCTTCGGCGCGGACCAGGTCGCCGTAGGTGATCAGCATCATGTCCCGCTCCGAAAACCGCCGCTCGGCGCCAAAGGATCCTTCCGCCTCGATCAGTTCGTCCGTCTTGTGGGCATGGTGGACGCGCATCAGCCGGACCACTTCCGGCATGACGTCGTGCGCTACGTCCGCGCCATACAGAAAGCGCAAGCGCTCGAAGATGCGCTGGCCGATGTCGGGGGGAATTTCCAGCAAGGGGCGGGTGAAGTCGGGCTCGTCCTGGTAAGGGAGGCGGCCCGCCGCGGGTTCCGGTAGATGGAGGCCATCCGCCATAGCCCCATGGTATCGGGCAGAGGAGGCCTACGTCATAATGGCCCCGGCGCCCGCCGGGGCGGGCAGCGGCAGCGTGACGCTCACTTGGGTGCCCTCCCCTTCGCGGCTCTCGATGCGGATCTCGCCGCCGTGATCGTGCACAATCTGCCGCGCGCCGAACAAACTCCAGTTCCCCGTGGCGACCTTGCCTTGCTCCACGCGGAATCCCGGGTCGAAGATGGCGCTCACTTCCCGGGCGGACAGGCCACGGCCGTTGTCGCGGATCACGATCTGCGCTTCCCCCTCGCGCTGCCGTGCGGTGACCACCACGCGGCCGCCGCCGTCACAGGCTTCCACCGCGTTGGTGATCAGGTTGGAGAACACCGCGCTCAGCAACTGCGGCCGGCACAGCACCGGCGGCAGCGGGGTCAGCGCCAGTTCTACCTCCGCCCTGCCGGCGAACATGGGGCCGTGCAGCGCCACGACGTCGCGGATCAGCCCATCGAGTTCCACCACCTGGACCTCCGCGCGGTCCAGATTGGTGTACCGTTGCATCCGCCCGATGATCTCCCGCAGGCGGTCGACCGAACGCAGCATCGACTGGTAGAGGTCCTGCTGCAGCTCCAGCAGGCGTTCCTGATTCGCCAGCGGCGCTTTCGACACTCGCGGGGCCAGGCCCGCCAGCGTTTCCACGGCGCTGCGCAGCACGCCGAGCGGCGTGTTCAGTTCATGACTCAACGCCGCCGCCAGGCGCCCCAGCGACGCCGCGCTCTCGGTCAGCAGCATTTGCGACTGCGCCCGCCGCAGGTCCATCGAGGCCCGCAACGCCATGATGTAAGAACCGTAACGCGCGGCCCGCTGCTGATAGACCACCGCGGTCAGGCCGGTGGAGATCACCGTCATCACCCCCATGAACGCGTTGTCGTGCAGCGTCAGTTCCTCGGGCGCCATCCCGTAGACCTCCCGAAAAACCCGCTCGGACGCCAGGTAGCACACGCCAAGCGAGGAACCCAGCGCGAACGTCTGCCAGGGCAGCAGCGGGATCACCGCCATCGCCAGCATCATCAGCCCGGTGATGCGCCCCGGGATATAGTGGCCGACGCCCGGAACCTGGAGCACCACCAACAGGCCCGCCACCACCAGCGTCACGCCCGTCAGGAACACGGAGCAGAGCGCGATCGCGCGCGCCTGCTCGTAATAGCGGTCCAGGCGCGCGGCGGCCAGCGTGAGCATACCCAGCGCAATGATGGTGGCCGATTGCAGCGCATAAATCCGCGCGGCGCCGCGATTCTGCGTGACCACCAACTGCGCGAAGAGCATCAGCAGCGGGACGGCAATCTGGGCCCAGGCCGTAATCCGCAACCCCAGGTGGCTCAGGCTGAGGATCTCCTGGGCAAATCCGGGATCGCGCTCCGCCTCCTGAGGCATCAGCAATTGCCAGGCGCGCCGCAGCATGTTCTCCCTACTCTATCAGGCCGCTTCCTCGCCCCTGGGATCGCGCCAGGAGCGGCGACCGGCATCCCCCTCCGCGACGGCAAGGAAGCCACCGCGCTTCGACCGGGAGGGAGTGCCCCATGGCCCTGCGGGCCATCAAAGATGCCGACCATGGGCGCGAGATGCGGGGCATTCGGGACGGGAGCCGTCGAGTGCGTAGATCGCCGCCTCCTGCGCCTGCGGTTGTTCGATCATGGCGGAACGGGAGATCGTGATCGGCGGCGAAGCAGTTCCAGATTCACGCTGCCGCGGAACGCCCGCCCACTCGCCTTTCAGGGCGTTCTCGGTTCGAAGACGCCCACTGTCACCCAGTCGCGGCTGTCAGGACGGCGCCGGAACAGATTCGCTAGAATCATGTTTCTGTTGTACAAACCGCGGCCTGCCTACCCGGGTTGCGCCGGCGAAGCTGGCGCCCCGTAAAGGACACCCATGAACCACCTGCGCTTGTTTACCTGGTCCATCATTGCGGCACTGGCCGGATTTCTCTTTGGCTTCGACACAATCGTGATCTCCGGCGCCGAACAGAAGATCCAAGAGATCTGGCGTCTCGATAGCGTCAGGCACGGACTCTGCATGAGCGCGGCGCTGTGGGGCACGGTAGTGGGAGCGCTGTTGGGCGGCTGGCCCACCGAGCGGTTGGGACGGCGGCGGACGCTGCTGTTGATCGGGGTCCTCTACTTTGTCTCCGCGGTTTGGTCGGCCCTGGCCACGGGAAGCGTCACGTTTATGATCGCCCGCTTTCTTGGCGGTCTGGGCGTGGGGGGCTCCACGGTGGCCTCTCCGCTGTACATCGCGGAGATCTCCCCCGCGCATCTGCGAGGCAGGCTGGCGGCCATGTTCCAGTTCAATATCGTGCTGGGCGTGCTGGTGGCCTTCGTGTCGAACTACTTGCTCGGTACGTACTTGGATGAAGGGGTGGCTTGGCGTTGGATGCTGGGCATCGAGGCTTTTCCCGCTCTCCTCTACGCGCTCTTCTGCTTGCGGCTGCCGGAAAGCCCGCGCTGGTTGATCGTCCATGCCAGACGCCCGGCGGAGGCCGTGGCCGTGTTTCGCCAAATCAATCCGGAGCTCAGCGAGGCGCAGATTGCCGCCCTGGCGGAAGCGGTGGAGGCGAGCCGGGACGAAGCGCCGGGCTCCGCGAAATTCTTCACGGAGCGTCTGCGCATCCCGATCATGCTGGCGTTTCTGCTGTCCTTCTTTAACCAGCTTTCCGGCATCAACGCCGTGCTTTACTTTGCGCCGCGCATCTTCGAGTGGACCGGGCTGGCCAAGAAGGCCGCGCTCCTGCAATCGGTTGGCATCGGCATTACCAATCTGATCGCGACGTACCTCGGCGTGTGGATGATTGACAAGCTGGGGCGGCGCACCCTGCTTTACATCGGTTCGATCGGATACATCACCTCGCTGGGGCTGTGCGCCTGGGCGTTTCACACCCAGAACTTCAAGATCGTCCCGGCATGCATCTTTGCTTTCATCGCGGCGCATGCCGTGGGACAGGGCGCGGTGATCTGGGTGCTGCTCAGCGAGATCTTTCCCAACCGCAATCGCGCCGCTGGACAGGCCTTCGGCAGCAGCACCCACTGGTTCTTTGCGGCCGCGCTCACGCTGGTCTTCCCCAAAATGGCGGAAATTCTTCCCCCGGCCAGCATCTTCGGATTTTTCTGCTTCATGATGTGCCTCCAGCTCCTGTGGGTGAAGCTGAAGGTTCCGGAAACGAAGAACGTGCCTCTGGAGGAGATGCAGAAAAAGCTTGGCATGGCCGCCTGACCGAGGTTTTGAGTCATGGCCATCGCCGGCACGACATTGCCGGCGGACTTTCTGACAGGCAACCGGACCGGTCCCGTACATCTCGGGTGAGCGGACACCCTGGGGACGCGCGTGGGCCGCTACACTGCCCAGCTGGAATCGCGCGAAGGAAACGTAGCGGCGTCCCCGCGGGCGGCCTGGCGAAGCAGTTGCAGTTTCACGCCGTCGGTGAGCGCGCGCCAACTGGCCTCCAGCACGTCCTCGGAGACGCCCACCGTCACCCAGTCGCGGCCGCCGTCGCACCATTCGATCAGCACGCGGACCTTGGCGGCTACGCCCTTGCGCGGTTCCAGCACCCGGACTTTGTAATCCACCAGGCGCAGCGGCAGCACTCCCGGATAGACCTTGCCAAGGCAGGCGCGCAGGCATGCGTCGAGCGCGTAAACCGGACCGCGGCCTTCCTCCCGCGCGGAGAGCGCCTGGTCGCCCACGCGCACCGCGACCGTGGCGACGCTGCGCGCGGCCGCGCCGGCGGGCTTGCGCGTGGACACCTCCCAGTCCAGCACCTCGAACGGGCGCAGGTGGGGATTCACCGTCTGGTGGAACAGCAGTTCGAGGGTTCCGTCGGCCGCCTTGAGATCCTGGTCCAGGTCTTCGAGTTGCGCCAGCGAATCCTGCGCCTCGCGGAATTCGGGATGGCGGCGGGCATAGGAATCCAGCAGGACCCTCCGCGGGTGGTTTCCGACGGCTTCCAGTTCGGCGGCCAAGCCGTCTTCCTCGGGCGAAAGGTCTCGCAGCACGGTGTGGCCGGCGCCGGGAGACGCTCGCCGGCCGACGAACGGCTGGTCCGGCCGCACCGCGAGATTGGCAATCTCCGCCACCACGTGCGCCAGGCGGGTCAGTTCCCGCAAACGGTCGCGTCCCACCGTCTGGTGGCCCAGGCGCAGTTCGAGGTTTGGGAGGAGGGAGCAGAGGTTGGCGGCGCCGCACGCGTCCCCGTAGCCGTTGATGACGCCGCCTACGAGATCGAAGCCGAGCTCCACGGCGGCGAGCGTGTTGGCCACCGCCACGTCCGCCTGGTTCCAGGCGCGGATGCCCAGCGAACCGCCGAACCGGCGCCGCACTTCGTGGCACCCTTGAGCGACCCGGCTTGGCAACATCCCGCCGCTTGAGTCGCACAGCACCAGCGCATCCGCGCCGCCCGCCTTGGCGGCCTCCAGCCATTCCACGGCCGCCAGGTGACTGGCGTAGTAATGACGGAAGAAGTCCTCCGCATGAAAGAGAACTTCCCGTCCCTCCTCCTTCAGCCGCCGGACGGTACTCCGCGCCTGCTCCGCCGGGAGTTCCCCCACGCCCGCGTAAAGGCTGACCGCCGGGGTCTCCGCTTCCAGCAGGGCGGCGAAGAAGGGGTTGCCGGCGTCGCGCGCCTGCGGCAGGCGGGCCGCGGCGACCAGTTTCGCATGGCGGAAGGCCGCTCCGCGCGCGCACTCGAAGAACCGGCGGTCCAGCCGGTCGGCCGCCGGCCAGCCGGCTTCCAGGTAGTCCACGCCGAACTCGTCGATCTCCCTCGCCAGCAGGAGCTTTTCGTCCACGCTAAAGAAAATGCCCTCCCCGCGCACGCCTTCGCAAAGCGTGCTGTCGAGCGTATGAATCCGCATGTTTCGCCTCTTTCAGGCTGCCTTGTCCATCCGCGCCGGATGATACACCGGCAAGAGCCAGCGGCGATAGGCCGGCAGGCGGCCGCGCGTGGCTTCGAAATAGAGCCGTCGCAGTTCGGCGGTGACGGGGCCGATGGCGCCCGCGCCCACTGGCCGCCGGTCCACCTCGATGATCGGCGCCACCTCGACCGCGGTGCCCGTAAAGAACACCTCGTCGGCGACGTACAGTTCGCTGCGGTCGATGCTGCGCTCCTGCGTTTCCAGATGGAGTTCGCGGCGCGCCAGTTCCATCACCGCGGCGCGGGTGATGCCCTCCAGAATGTTATCCGTCGGAGGCGGGGTGATCAGCGCGCCGTGGCGCACAATAAAGAGGTTGCAGCTTGCCCCTTCGGCCACGTGGCCGTCTTCGGTAAGGAAGATGGCCTCGTCGTAGCCGTTGCGCCGCGCTTCGTCGCCGGCGAGCGCGCTGTTAACATACGCGCCGCAGATCTTGCCGCGCCCGGGGATCGCATTGTCCTCGATCCTCCGCCAGGAGGAGACCCCCGCGCGCAGCCCGTTGCGGCTGTCCAGGTAATCGCCGTACGGGACGACGATGATGGCGAAGGCGTCCCGGTCGTCGGGAGCGACGCCGATCCGCTGCGCCGACTTGTAGGCGAGCGGCCGGACGTAGACATTCGTCCGGTAACCGTTCCGCCGACACAATTCGGCCGTAAGCTGAGCCAGTTCCGGCGCCGACAACGGAAGGTGGAGCCGCAGGAGCGCGCCGTTGGCCTTCCAGCGCTGGTAATGCTCTACCGGGCGCACCAGGTAAAGCTCGTTTCCTGCCGGCTCCCAGTAGCCGCGGATGCCTTCAAAAACGCCCGTGCCGTAGTGCAGGGCGTGGGTCAGGATGCCGACCTTGGCTTCGCCGATGGGGACGAACTGGTTCTCGAAGTAGACGATGGTGTTGTTGGCGGCGTCAGCTTGCATGGGTGACTCCTTGGCGGGCGGCCTCGCGCCCGGCGGCCAGCGCGCGGCGGTCCAGTTCCAGCCAGCGTTCCGATTTGACCTTCCGGCGCAGCGCGTAGTCGATGTGGGCCTCCGGGAGGAGGCCGGTGATCTCAAGCAGCGCGCCGAGCATCACCATGTTGCCGGCGCGGGCATCGCCGACCCGGTCGGCGAGCCTGGTAAACGGAATCGCGGCCACGTGGACATCCTGCCGGGCGCAATCGGCCGGCAGTTGGTCGCCGTTGTAGAGGATCCAGCCGCCCGGTTCGACCGTGGCGGAAAACTTGCGTAGGCTGGGCTCGTTGAGCGCCAGCAACAGGGTGGGATGCGCCACCAGCGGCGAATCGATCGCGCGGGTTGAGAGGCGGACGTGGCAGTTGGACGTGCCCGAACGCATCTCGGGCCCATAGGAGGGAAGCCACGACACCTCCAGGCCGGCGGCTAATCCGGCTTCGGCCAGCACTTCGCCCAGCATCAGGACGCCTTGTCCGCCAAAGCCGGCAATCTTGATCCGGTGATCCGCGAACGGATCTTTGGGCAGAGGAGGCAGCGCCTCCCCGGCGCCGTCGCCAATTTCCAGGATGCGCGGCAGATCGCCAAGCGCCGGCGGCGGAGCAGGCGCCGGGCGCGGCTCCGCTTCTTTGGTGCGGTCGCGGAACACGCCCAGCGGGTAGACCTTGGCCATCTCTTCGCGCACCCAGCGCTGCGCCTCCACCGGGTTCTTCTTCCAGATCGTGGGACAAGGCGAGAGAATCTCGACGAGGGAGAAGCCCAAGCCGCGCACCTGATTCTCGATCGCGCGCCGGACGGCTTTGGCCGCGGCCATCACCTGTTTGCTGTTGCCCAGCGCGACGCGCTCGAGGTAGACGGGTGCTTCCAACGCCGCCAGCACTTCGCAGACGTGCAGGGGATAGCCCTCGTTCCAGATGCTGCGCCCGAAGGGACTGGTGGTGCTCTTCTGGCCGATGAGCGTCGTGGGGGCCATCTGGCCGCCCGTCATCCCGTAGATCGCGTTGTTGATGAAGAACACGGTGACCGGCTCGCCCCGGTTGGCGGCGTGCAGGATCTCGGCCGAACCGATGGCGGCCAGATCGCCGTCGCCCTGATAGCTGATGACGATGCTGTCCGGGCGGCTGCGCTTGACGGCGGTGGCGGCCGCCGGCGCGCGCCCGTGCGCCACCTGCACGTTGCCGACGTCCAGATAGTAATAGGCAAACACGGAACAGCCGACCGGGCTGATCAGGACTACGCGGTCCTGAATTCCCAGCTCGTCGATGGCGCGGGCGATCAGCTTGTGCGTCACGCCGTGGCCGCAGCCGGGGCAGTAATGCGTCTGGTGCTGCGCCTCCGCTTTCCGCGTGTAGCGCGGATAAAAACTGCGCGCTTTCTCGTGCAGAACCTGGTATTCAGGCATCAGCGACCTCCTCCAGCAACGCCTCGGCCGGATGCGCGGCGACCCGCTCGACGAAGGCGAAAATCTCCTCAGCGGACGGCGCGTTGCCGCCGCAGCGCCCGTAAAACTCCACCGGGCGGCGGCCCTCCACCGCCAGGCGGACATCGTCCACCATTTGCCCCGTGCTCATCTCCACCACCACGAAGCAGCAGGCCTGGCGGCTGAGGCGGCGGAGTTCGCGCACCGGGAACGGGTACAGCGTGATGGGCCGGAGCAGGCCAAGCGGCATGCCGAGGGCGCGCCCGCGCTCCACCACCGACTTCAACAGGCGGGCGACAATGCCATAACCGACCAGGATGATCTCGGCATCGTCCGTGCGGTAGTGCTCGGCCCGCACCTCCTCGCGCTCGGCGCGCTGATACTTGGCTTCCAGCTTCCGGATGTGCCGCTCCAGGTCGTCTGGCTGGAGTTCGATGGAACAGATCAGGTTGGAGCGGTGCTCCGGCGTGCCGTCCGTGCTCCAGGAATGGAGGGGGAGCGGCCGCGCCTCCGCCGGGAACTCGACCGGCTCCATCATCTGGCCGATGTAGCCGTCAGCCATCACCATGACCGGGTTGCGGTACCGGTCGGCCAGTTCGAAGGCCAGCATGGTCAGGTCGGCCATTTCCTGCGCTGAGTCCGGGGCGAGCACGATGGTGCGGTAGCCGCCGTGGCCTCCGCATTTGACCACCTGGTGGTAATCGCTCTGCTCCGGCGCGATGTTGCCCAGGCCGGGGCCGCCGCGCGTGATGTCGGCGATGACGCACGGCAGTTCCGCGCCGGCCAGGTAGCTGATGCCTTCCTGCATCAGGCTGATGCCCGGTCCGCTGGACGCGGTCATGGCGCGCACCCCGGCGGCGGCGGCTCCAAACAACATGTTGACCGCGGCCACCTCGCTTTCCGCCTGGAGAAACACCCCGCCTGCCTGCGGCATATAGAACGCGGCGGCTTCGGCGATCTCGCTAGCCGGCGTGATCGGATAGCCGTAGTAGGCGCGGCAGCCCGCCAGGATCGCGCCTTTCACGATGGCTTCGTTTCCTTTGATGAGCTGTCTGGCCATGAATCCCGCCTCCGTTACACCGCCGCCAAGGCGGCCTCCGGGCGCGCGCCACGCTCCGGCGCGGCCAGTTTGAAGACCCGGATCGCGCCGGGTTCGGGACAGACAAAGAAGCACAGGCCGCAGCCGTTACAGCCGTGGCCGTCGTACACCGCGGGATGGTATCCGTACCGGTTCAGAGATTCGGCCAGACGCAGCACGCGCGGCACGCAGGCTTCGACACAGAGGCCGCAACCTTTGCACTCCTCGCCGTCGATCTCCACGAACCCTCGGTCTGGTTTGCGATCTTCCAACATAGAGCCCTCACTTGCCAGGAACGGCGTACACAAACTTCGATTCGATGCGGTCTTCCCACGCGATGTGGAAACCAAACTTCAGCAGGCCGCGGCGGGCGGCGGCGTTGCGGTTATCGATCAAAACCCAGAGGGTGGAAACGCCCGCCTGGCTAGCCTCGGCGACGGCCGCCTCGGCAAGCGCCGTGGCGATGCCCTGCCGGCGGAAATCCTGGTGCACAAAGCAGGTGAGTTCGGCTTCGTGGTCTTCCGGCAGCAGGATCAGATGGCCGGCGAGCGCGCCGTCGGCGTACGCGACCAACTGGATGCCCTCGGCGAGCGAATCCAGCCAGGCGCGGCGCCGCTCCCGGTCGCGCGGGGGCAGGCCAAGCGCTTCGCCCAGCGGGGCGAAATTCTCGTACATCTTCTCGAGCGCGGAGCGGTCCGCGCTGGTCAGACGGCGAACGACGATTTGGTGAACCGTGGCCAGGGACATGGCTTCCTCCTGGGAGCGGAGCGGCCGCCGGCGCGCGGTGCGAGTTTGCGTGTGCGCTCCTTCCGGCGGCCTGCGATCCGCATCCGGTCCTCCTTCAAGACGCCAGCGCCGGCTGGCGTTCGAGATAGTGGGCGCGTACGGCGAACTCGTACAGTTCGTCGCGGAACTGCGGCGCGGCAATGGAGATCAGCGCCTCCGCGCGCTGCCGCAAGGTCTTGCCGTGCAGATAAGCAATGCCGTATTCCGTAATCACGTAGTGCACGTCGGCGCGGCTGGTGACGACCCCCGCGCCGGGGTCCAGCACCGGGGCGATCCGGGAAATCGTGCCCCCCTTGGCGGTGGCCGGCAGCGCAATGATCGGCTTGCCTCCCGGAGAACGGGCCGCGCCGCGGATGAAGTCCACCTGGCCGCCGAACCCGCTGTACGTTTTGGTGCCGATCGAATCCGAGCACACCTGTCCAGTCAAGTCCACCTGGAGCGCGGAGTTGATCGCCACCATGTTCGGGTTCTGCGCGATGATGAATGGATCGTTGGTGTACCGGGTGGGGTGCAGCTCGAATACGGGATTCTCGTGCATGTATTCGAAGAGGCGGCGGGTGCCCAGCACGAAGCCGATCACCACTTTGCCGCGATGGATCGTCTTGCGCTCGCCGTTCAGAATGCCGTTTTCGATCAGCGGAATCACGCCGTCGGAGCACATTTCGCTGTGCACGCCCAGATCGCGCTTGTCGTCCAGGCACGCCAGCACCGCGTCAGGGATGCCCCCGATGCCCATCTGGAGCGTGGCCCCGTCCGTGATCAGCGACGCGACGTACTCGCCGATCCGCCGCTGCACTTCGGTGGGCGGCTCGGTCTCCAGTTCTAGCAGGGGCCGGGAAGTCTCCACGATGGCGCTCACCTTGCTGACGTGCAAGAAGCAGTCGCCGAAGGTGCGGGGCATCTGGTGGTTGACTTCGACGATGACGTTCCGCGCATGCCGCGCGGCGGTGAGCGTGCAGTCCACGCCGACGCCGAAGCTGAGGTAGCCGTGTTCGTCGGGCAGCGAACTCTGCATCAGGACCACGTCCAGCGGCAGGGCGCCCGAGCGGAACAGCTCCTCGATTTCGCCCAGGAAAATGGGCGTGTAGTCCGCCCGCCCGGCGGCGATCGCCTCGCGCACGTTGGCGCCCGTAAACAGCGAGTTGTGCCGGAAGATGCCCGCGTACTCAGGCTTAACGTAATCCGCCCGGCCGAAAGTCAGCATGTGGGCGATTTCCACGTTGCGCAGCGTGGAAGCGCGCGCCACCAGCGCCTCCACCAGGGGCTGGGGAGTCGCGCACCCGGGGTGGATGTAGACCCGGTCGCCGGAGCGCACCAGCTCGAGGGCCTTTTCGGGGGTGGTGAGTTTCTCCTTGAACCGCCGCAGCCAGTTCATACGGTAACCCTCCTTTCCTGTCCGAGCAGTGCGTGAAGTTCCTGGTAAGGACGCTGCCAGCGCTCGGCGAGCGCGGCATGCGTGCAGTAGCCGGCGTGCGTGAACACCCCGCGGGCCAGATCGGGCTGGCGGGCGAGCGCTCCCTCCACGCCCGCGTCCGCGATTTCCAGCGCATAGGGCAGGAAGAGCTGGGAGATCACCATACTGGCCGTGTGCGCGATATCCGCCGTCATGTTCGGAACGGCGTAGTGCAGAACCCCGTGATGCACGAACACCGGGTCGTTCAGCGTCGTGGGCCGGCTGGTTTCGACGCAACCGCCCTGATCAATGGAGACGTCCACGATCACGCTGCCCGGCCGCATCGCTTCCACCATGGCCCGCGTCACCAGCAGCGGCGCGCGCTCGCCGCGAATCAGGATGGCCCCGATCACGACATCGGCGCCGGCGACCGCGTCGGCCAGCAGCGGCGGATCGGAGAGTCGCGTGATCGCGCCGGGCGCCGCCAGGTGGAGGCGGCGCAGCTTGCCTAAGTCAATGTCAAAGCACTGGGTCGAGGCGCCCGCTGCCAGGGCGGCGCGAGCCGCCCAAGTGCCCACTACGCCCGCGCCCAGGATCACCACGCGCGCCGGAGGAATCCCCGGAGCGCCGCCCAGCAGAATTCCCCGTCCTCCTGAGGTCGACCGCAGCAAGTGGCTGGCGATGGCGATCGCCATCGGACCGGCGATCTCGCTCATTGGTTCCAACACCGGTAAAGCGCCGTCCGCCGTTTCAATGATCTCGCAGCCGATCGTCGTGATCGATTCCTGGAGCGCCTGCTCAATCTCTCCGCGGCGGGCGACCGCCAGATGCATGAAACCCATCACTACCTGGTGGGGATGCATCTGGCTAAACTCCTCGAGCGTCGGGCGCTCGACTTTCACCAATAGTTCCGATCGGTCAATCACTTCGGCAGCGGTGAACGCGATCTGCGCTCCCGCCGCAACGTAGGCGCCATCCGGAAAGTGGCTCTGATCTCCGGCGGCGTGCTCCACGATGACCCGGTGTCCTCTCTCCGTCAGTCGCCGGACGGAGGCTGGAATCAAGGCCACCCTGCGCTCGCCCACCCGGGTTTCCCGTACGAGGCCGACAATCATAGGCAGTCCGAGCCTTTCCTCTTGGGTGACTGCACGTCATTCGCCAGCGTGAGCGTGCCGGGTGGATTCGCCTAAATAATTGATCCAGAAATGGGTTATCTAGCCATGTCCAGGTATGCCCCACGTGCGCGTGGGTTATCACTTCCGCAGGTGGCTGAACTGGCCCAACGCACAGCGTGAACTAACCCAGTTCCGGCGAACGCCAGCGCCGGTCGCGGCGCCTCCGGACGGCGCGGGGCGCCATCGCGGATGGAGTCTTCAATCCGGCGCGATGCGCGCTGTCTTGATGTAATCGAGGCGCGGGAACTCCCTTTCCAGGTACTCGTTTCCCAACCCTTCCAGTTTCCGCGGGTCCGGTCCGCCGCCCTTGGGGGACAACTCGCCGTAGAAGGCGCTAATCTGGTCGGCGACTTCCATTCCTTCGACAATCTTTCCGAACGGCACAAACCCGGTCTGATCCAGAACGCGATTGTCCGCCAGGTTGATAAAGATTTGGGTGGTGCGGCTGGCCGGGCCCTCCTTGGCGAAGGCCAACGTCCCGCGGAGATTCTTTTCTTTGGGCGGATCGTCGGGAATCCGCATCTGGCTCCACAAGGCGCTCACCTTGGGGTTGGCGTGGGTGCCGAACTGGGCAATGAATTTCTTCAGCACCCGATAGAAGCGCGCCTGGTCGAAGTACCTCTCCTCCACCAGTTCGTAAAAACGGTCGGCGCCGCGCGGGGCCCAGGCGCGGTGGACTTCCACCACGAAATCGCCCTTGGAAGTTTCAAATTTCACACGAAACGTCTCGGGCGCCTGGGTTGGTCTGGCGGCCTTCGGAACTTCCGGCGCAGGCTTCGGGTCGGCACAGGCGGCCAGACTGGCAAGCGCGACAGCGGCAAGGGAAAGACGGAGGCGGTCCACGGGCGTATTATCGCGCGGTGGCGCGCCGTTTTCCTGGGCCGGCAAATCTGCCATGATGACCTTGATGCGCCGCCGGGAATGGATCGCCTGCCTGGCCGCCGCGCCGCTGACGGCGGCGGCCCAACCCCACATCGTGTTCGTCACGGGTGACGACGAATACCGCTCGGAAATCACGATGCCCATGCTGGCCTCGATCCTGGAAGCGAAGGCCGGCGTGCGCTGCACGACCGTCTCCGCGCAACCCAGCCCCCAAAGCAAAGAGAATATTCCGGGCTTGGAAGCGCTGGAGACGGCCGACCTGGCCGTGTTCTACCTGCGCTGGCGGGCGCTGCCGGAAGAACAGCTTCAGCACATTTTGCGCTACGCCGCATCGCCCAGGCCCGTCGCCGGATTTCGCACCAGCACGCACGCCTTCCGTTACCCGAAGGATCACCCGCGCGAGAATCTGAACCTGGAGTTTCCCCGCGAGGTGTTCGGCCAGATCTGGACCACGCACCATGGCCACCGCTCCAGCACCGACGTGACCGTAGCCGACGGCCAGCGAGATCATCCGATCCTCCGCGGGGTCGAGCCCGCCTTTCACGTCCGGTCGTGGCTCTATCACGTGACGCCGCTGCCCGCCGACTGCACGCCCCTGCTCATCGGCCGCGCGGTGAATCCGGAGCGGAAGGACTACGGGCCCAACCCCGTGGTCTGGATTCGCGAGCGCGACGGCAAGCGGCTGTTCTTCACCACCCTGGGCCATCCGGAGGACTTCACCGTGGAGTCCGTACGGCGCGTCGCGGCGCAGGGGTTGCTCTGGGCGCTGGGGCGGAAGATTCCGCGCCGGGGATTGGACGTACGCGTCGCGTACACTCCCCCGCCCACGTTCCCGGTCTAACGGCTCGCCCCTACTTGGTCTTCGTCGGATCCGGCGGACGCTCCGGCAGCCGCTTGGGGTCCTTTTTCATGCGGTCGAGCAACTCCTGGATGCCGCGCTCCAGTTGGGGATCGCGGCCCGCCAGGACCGACTTGGCGTCGTTGTCGACCACGATATCGGGCGCCACGCCTTCTCCCTCGATAATCCACTGGCCTTCGAGATTGGCATGGGCGAATTCCGGCACGTTGACCGTCCCGCCGTCCATCAGCGGGCCGTGATCGGTGATGCCGACCACGCCGCCCCACGATTTCATTCCGATCAGCGGGCCCAGTTTCGCCTGCCGGAACATCGCCGGGAAGATATCGCCGTCCGAGGCCGACGTCTGGTTCAACAGGCAGACCAGGTGCCCGTGCAGCACCGACTGCGGATAGGTGCCGGCAAAGTCGTGATTGCGGGAAAAGCGAGTCATCAGCAACTGGCGCCGCAACCGTTCGATCACCATGGACGACACGTTGCCGCCGCCGTTGCCGCGTACATCTATAATGAGGCCTTCTTTCCGGAGCTGCGGATAAAACCACTTGATGAACTCCCGGATGCCGTCCGCCGCCATGTCGGGAATATGGAGGTATCCGGCTTTGCCGCCGGTAGCCTGTTCCACCTTGGTCCGGTTGCCTTCCACCCAGCGCAGGTAGAAGAGCTTGGTTTCGTCGGCGATGGGCTGAAACACGACGTCCCGCGCGCCCGCGCGGCCGGGGGCGCGGTTGAGCGTCAACCGCACCGGGCGGTCCGCCTTGCCCCGCAAGAGTTGGTAGGGGTTGAGCGGCGCCGCCAGTTCCTGTCCGTCTACCGCCAGCACGTAATCCCCCACGCGGGCGTCCACGCCGACCTCGGTAAGCGGCGACCGGTACAGCGGTTCTTCGTTGTGGCCGCGATAGATCTCGGCGATCCGGTAGCGTCCGGAGGCGGGGTCCAGTTCGAACCGCGCGCCCGCCAAGGCCACCTTGGGCCTTTCCGGCTGATAGAGGTCGCCGCCCGCGATGTAGGCGTGGCCAACGTTCAACTCCGAAATCATCTCCGAAATCACATAGGTCAGATCGGAACGGTGGCCCACATATTCGAGCCAAGGCTGGTACTGGCGGCGCAGCGCCTCCCAGTCGTAGCCGTGCATGTTGCTGACGTAAAAGTAATCGCGGAACCTCCGCCACACCTCATGGAAGATCTGCACCCATTCCTGCCGGGGCACGCGTTCCACCTGGATGCCTGCCGTGGAGATGGTCTTGCGGCTGTCCTTCCCCTGCGGGGTCGCATCGTACAGATAGAACGAGGCGCCCTGCCGGACCAGGACCTTCTTGCCGTCCGCCGACACCGCCGCGCCGGCGACGTCCTGGTGCAGCAGGGTTTCCTTGCGGTCCTTGAGGGTCATGATCATCAACTGCGCCGGCGTCTCAGGGTCGCGCCCGTAATGGAGTTGCGCGCCGCGCAGATAGAGGAGGTGACCCTTCACCGCTCGGACCCACACGTAATTGTGCGCCGGCGCCGGCGCGCGGCTGACCCGCTGCTCGATGCCGTCGAAATCGATCCCCACCGGCTTCGGCGTCTGCTCGTCCTTCTTCTCCTGCTGCCGGGCGCCATCCACGGTGACTTCATCGCTTTCGGGCGGGAAAGGATGCTGGACATCCTTGCGGAGCGCCAGCGCGTAGATTCCCACATTCCGGACCCCGGCGTAGTTCCATTCGATCCGGCTGATGAGCGGGGCGTATTCGCGTGTGCTCAGAAAGTAAAGGTAATTGCCGTCGGGATCCCAGGCGGGGCTGAACTCGTCGAACAGCGGAGCGGTGACGCGGCGGGAACGGTTCTCCGCTGCGCTCCAGATGTGGATCGAGGCGGATTCATCCGGTTCGCTCAGCGTGTACGCCAGCCAGCGGGAATCGGGCGACCACTGGTACTCGCGCAGCGCGCCGCGCGGTTCATCCGCCACCTCCACCAGCTTCTTGTCCGCCAAGGTGACCACGAACAGCTTGCCGTCCTTATCGCCGAAGGCGATGTGCTTGGAATCCGGCGACCAGACCGGGTGGTGGCGGCGGGCTTGGCCCCCGCTGGTCAGCGCCTGCGGGACGCCGCTGCCGTCCTGGGGGACGACGTAGAGTTCTTCCTCGCCCGTTTCGTCGCTGAAAAAGGCGATCTGGCGGCCATCGGGCGACCAGGCCGGTTCGCGGTCGTGCGCCCCGGGCGAGAAGGTCAACTGGCGCGGCGCGCCCTTCTCGATGGGCGCAGTGACGATTTCCCCGCGCGCCGAGAAAACCACGCGCTCGCCTTTGGGGCTTACGTCCATGCCCGTGATCCGCGACGCCGCGCTCACCAGCGCCGGCCGCGCCGCCACGCCGTCATCCGGCACGCTGATGGGAATCCGCCGCGCCTGGCTGCCGGGCTTGGCGTCGATCACGTGCAACTCGCCATTCCGCTCGAAGACAATCTGCGACCCGTCGCTCTTGCTCGGCCAGCGGACGTCCCAGTCGCGGTACTGGGTCAGCGCGCGAAGTCTCTTGGCGCCGGGATCGTACTCATACAAATTCAGTGTGCCGGTGCGGTCGGAGGCGAAGTAGACCTTACTGCCAATCCACATAGGGTCGCGCTCGGTGCGCGGGTGGTGCGCCACCGGTTCGAGATCGTGGCTGGCGAGGTCGAAGATGTACAGGTCCTGGGCCCAGCCCCCCTGGTAGCGCTTCCAGGTGCGGAAGTCGCGTCCGAGCGGCGAATAGAGCATCTTCTTCCCGTCGGGCGAAAAGTCGCCCGCGCCGGAGACCGGCATCGGCAGCGCGACCGGCAAGCCTCCGGCCGCCGGAACCGTGTAGAGCCGGGCGTCCGCCGGCGACCAGTACTCGCGGTGCGAGCGGAACAGCACCGCGCCGCCATCCGGCGTCCAACCGTATACCTGGTTGTCGTAGCCCCAGCGCGGCGGCAAGGGCCCCTTGGCTGGGTAGAAAGTCAACTGCTTCGGTACACCCCCCGTGGCGGGGATCACATACACCTGCTCGTCGCCGTCGTACTGTCCGGTAAACGCGATGGTCTTCCCATCGGGAGAGAATTTGGCGAACAGCTCCAAGCCGGGATGCGAGGTCAGGCGCGTGGCCTGACCGCCCTGCGCGGAAGCGGTCCACAAATCGCCCGCGTAAGTGAACACCACGCGATCGCCATGCAGGTCAGGGAACCGGAGGAGCTTGGATTGCGCAAGCAGGGAGGGGGCGGCGCAGACAGCCAGCACCCCGAGAAGCGAGGATAGGCGAGAACCAGTCATTTGCCCACTAGGCTAGCAGCCTGGAGAGGCCCGGGCGACCTGGTAAGCCCCCAGCGCAGGCCGCGGGCCTCAGCGCGCGGGAATCACCGGCAGCCGCACGTGCGAAGCGCGGCCCGGCGCATGAAAGATCCGGTTGGGCGCGCCGATCGTGAAAATCCAGTTGAAAGAAGCGCAATTCAAACGCGCCGCTGTTGCGCATGCCGAAGTATCCCGCGTTGGCCACGGCGTCCACCGGGATCAACGCCGCCAGCCCGGGCGCGCCACCAATCGCCAAGGCATGCTGGGTCCCGCCCACGTACGAGGCGCCGATCCCGCCGATCCGTCCGGAACGCCACGGCTGCCTGACGATCCACGCGGCGGTGTCGTGGCCGTCCGCGGCGTCCGCCGTCAGGAAACTCCACTCGCCCTCGCTCGCGTAGCGTCCCCGCGTATCCTGCGCGACGAACACGTAGCCGCGCGAGGCGTAGAACGCGCCGTCCACCCGGCTCTTGTCGTAGGGAGTGCGGGTCAGGATCACGGGAAACCGTCCGGCCTTCCTGACGCCGTTAGCCGCCGGGAAGTAAATGTCGGCGGCCAGCGACACCCCGTCCCGCATCGGAATTGCCCGGTTGCGCTCCACCAGATAGGCTTCCTGGCCAGAGGCGAGCGGAAGGACAAGAGCAAGAGTGAGAAGCGGACGCATACAGCCTCCTGGGCGTAGCGATCACCGTATCCTGAACCGCCGGCAGGGCTGGCGAGGAAACTCCCCCCCGTTCTCCGCGGTCCCGCCGGCGCAAACGCGCGCCCGAAGAAAATCTCGCAAGTTCCGGCCGCCGTCCCTCAGAGTTCGTCCGCGGTAAAGGAGTACTTCTCCGTGAGCGACTTCAGCGTGTCGCCCACGAGGTCCTGGGGAGCCCCGTAAGCTCTCAAAAGCGCCTCTAGCTTCTGGATCTCGCCCGGGTAGGAGTCGCCGGCAAAGTTCTTCTGGGTCTTGTATTCCAGAAACTGGGGAGCGATCTGCTGCAACAACGCCCGCAACTCTTGGAGTTGGCGCTGGCGCTGGGTCAGCGCGGTGATGATCTCGCCGCGGACGCCCATGCCATACTCCCGCTCGACGGCCAGGTCGGAAATCGCTGCGCGCAAACCACTCAGCCGGTTGCTCACCTCCACCGCGGACTTGGCCAGCCCCTCGGCCACCGCGGCGTTCTGCTCGAGTTGCGGCCCACGTCCGGCGCCGTTCGCAATAACGGCGGCGCTCCAGGAACGGGCGCTCTGGATCAGTTCGTTCTCGAGTTGGTTTGCGCTTGCAAAGTCCGCCTGGTGCTGCTTCAGGGCCTTGGCGATTTGCAGTCCTTCCGCGCGTTCCTTCCCTCCACAACCTCCAAGCATGGCGGCTGCCGCCAGCACCACAGGTATGAGTCTCAAATCGGCCACCTCTTTCTAGGAAAACCGGCCTAATTATAGGGCGTTTGACGCCGGGTGTCGATGCCCGCCCGGCGGGCGCCGCAAAGTGGTTCACGGCCGCCCTGGCGGGTTACGCGGCAGCGGGAAACGGCGCGTTCAAACCTCCCGCCACTCCCGCAGCCACGCGTACCCCGGACGCAGGCGCGCCCACATGCCTCGCGTCGCCTGCTCGAGTTCGGCCCGCTGCCGGCGATTGAGCTTGCCTTCCCGCCGGCGTTCCTCGATCGCCAGCGCCGCGTTGTCCACCTGCGCCGGCGACAGCAGGCCGGGAATCGGCGCGGTGATGGCCGGATTTTCGAGGATGTAGCGCAGGGCCAGCCGGGCGCGGCGGTTGTCCTCCTCCGCCACCGGGCTGCCGGGAGAACTGTCACCCTGGAACAGCGAGTTGTCCGCGAACGGCTTGATGCCGAATACGCCCGTGTCTTTCGCGCGCACGGCGTCGAACAGGCTGTCGTCCGGCACCTTTCTCGAGGCGGCCGTGTAGGGAAACAGAATCACCTGGATCTGTTCCGGGTATTGCTCCACCAGGTATTTCAGCCAGGTCCGGTTGTGGCTGGAAACGCCCGTGCAGCGCGCCTTTCCCTGCTTCCGGGCCCGCTCCAGCGCGGTGATGGTCGCTTCCTCAATGCGGTTGACCACGTCGAGATCCGCGATCGCCTCCATCGGCAGGGAAATCCGCCACAGGTCGATGTAGTCGAGCCGGGCCTCCTTCATGCTGAGTTCCAGGCCTTCGATCAGTTTCGCGGCAGTCCGCCACTCGGGGTAGCGCGGTTCGCGGATGTGCCAGGAGAACCCGAAGTACATGCTCTGCCGGCGCCCGGCCAGCACTTTGCTGTAAGCGAGGATCTCCGTCGGCGAGCAGGCGTCTACGTAGTTGATGCCGCGCTCGATGCAGCGCGTGACCACGTCTGCCCGGTTCTTCAGAAACACCGGATCCTTGACGTTATTCCAGTCCTCTTTGGAATAGCCGGCTCCCTGAAAGCCGGGCGGCATCACCGTGGCGAGCCGTTTCCAATGCCCGCCGAGGCACACCGCCGACACCATCAGGCCGGTCTTGCCCAGCCGGCGATACTCCATCTCGGGCCGGTAGTTCAGGATCTTCGCCGTGTCCGGCTTTGCGGCAGCCAGTACCGGCGGCGCGCCCGCGGTGGCGGCGACAGCCACGGCGCCGGCGCTCAGAAAATCGCGGCGATCGATGCAGGGAGACATTCGGGCTCCTCCCGCCACTGGCATGGTAAGCGACGCCGCCGCCCGAGTCCAGGGGTAGTACAATCGGGCGTCACGCCATGAAACGCATTCCGCTGGGCCCCCTGATGTATGAGTTCGACCGGAAGGCAGCGCCGCGCGCCCGCGTCACGCCGGGAGAAACGCTGGTTGTCGAGATGGAGGACGCGTTCGCGGGACAGATCCGCACGCCTGCCGACCGCCGCGACAAGAGCAAGATGCCGTACAGCAACCCGATGACCGGCCCGATCGTGGTCGAGGGCGCCGAACGCGGCGATACGCTCGCCGTGCGCATCCACCAGATCCGGCCCACCCTGGGCCGTTGTTTCACCCGCACCTCCGATCCGCGCATGCTCAGCGAGTGGCTCGGAACCGAGTGCCCCCACGGCACGCGTGTCTGCGAAATCCGCGACGGGTGGATCCATTGGAGCGAAACGATCCGGCTTCCCTACCAGCCGATGCTGGGGTGCCTGGGGACCAGTCCGGATTGGGGCGTGCCTACGACTGGTCCTGCCGGACCGCACGGCGGCAACATGGACATTATTGAAACCGCGCCCGGCAGCGTCGTGTATTTACCCGTGTTCGTGCCGGGCGCGTACTTTTACCTGGGCGACGCCCACGCCGCCATGGGGCACGGCGAGTTGTCGGCGGCGGGCCTCGAAATGCCCGCGGAGACCATCATCACCCTGGACTTGATCAAAGGACAAAGCATTCCCGGCCCGCGCATGGTCACCCCGGAGGAAATCCTGACCGTGGTGTCCGGCTCGCCGATGGAGCGGGCGTTGGCGCAGGCGTTCGCTCAACTGATTTTGTGGATGGAGAGCGGCTACGGCTGGGACCGCTGGCAGGCGTACGACCTGCTGACTCACACCGCGCGGATTTCCATCGGCTATTACGCGATGGGAACGGTGGCGGTCAAGGTCGCGCGCCGGTACCTGGGGGAGGGCACACCGGCGGCCGGCCGTTGAGACCGCCCAGGGTACGAGTTGGCGCATGAAGGTGCCGGGGTGGTGGCTGCTGTTGGCCGGCCTGACGCCGGCGGCCGCTCTTCAATCCTCGCGCCGCACTTGGCGTACGCGATGAGCCTGATTGAAGAGGGCAAACTGCGTTCTTTCGGCTTCTGGGCAGACGCCACCGACAAGCTGGGGGTTCTGGTGTACGCAGCGACGCCGCTCGACGACGCCAGAAGGGTGGTGGAGGACGATCCCCTCGTCAAGGACGGCTGGGGCAAACCGGCCATGCACGTCTGGTACGTAGTGGACGAGGCGGTTCCCCGGCGGAAGCGAGTCTCGCCGTAACCGGCGCGCGGGTTGGGGGGAAATCAATAACTGGCGCGCACCACGTACCGCCGTTCGCCGGGGGATGGAATGCGGACCCACTCCTTCCCCGCGTCGAAGTCCATCCACGGCCGCCCGTTCACCGTCACCGCGCGCAGGGGCTTTTCGTCCGGGTGGCGCAGCCGCAGCAGGATCGCCGCCGGCCGCGAGCGCCCGGGCGTGTCGATTTCCGCCGCGATTACGCCGGCGGCGTCGTGCGCGATCCGCAGGTTCAGGTCGCCAAAGCGCGTGGGCGCCCCCTCGACGACGATCTGTTTGCCGCGCTCCAGCCACCGCCGCGGCGTGGCTTGTCCCAGGAACAGGATGTCGTCGTCCGTTTCCCGGATCAGCATGTTGCGGTACAGTTCGAACCACGCGCCGTCGGTGGAGGGCGGCCCGAAATACTGGCCGTGCGTCCAGCGGTGCTCCACGGGTTCGTAGACGGTGTGGCTGAAAGCCGAGGCCATGTAGCTGTAGAACGTCCGGATCGCGGCCTTGGGTTCGTCCCGCAGCAGATAGGCGGTGGCGTGCTGGTTGTAGACCGGTTCGTTGGCGATGCCAAGTCCTTTGTAGAACAGGTTGTCTTCGTGGTCGTGCAGCAGCCAGTCCGCCAGCGGGTGGCGGGGCGGGATCGCCCCCAGCCGGACCAGGTGCGCCGAGCCGGTATCCACGTCGGTGGCGTACCAGACTTCCAGCAGCCGCCGGAAGGCCGCGGCGTCGGCGGGCACGTAGGGAATCCAGGTACGGTCGCGCAACTGCACCAGCGGCGACCGCGCCGCCGCGTACCCGAACGCGCGCAGGATGGCCTCCTGCACGGCGGCGGAAGCCCGCAGGGCGGCCTCTGCCCGGGGATGCCCGATCCGCCGGAGCACCGCGCCGAAATCCCGCAAGCCGGCGAACAGATACGCCTGGTTGAAACCCCAGTAGCCGCTGCCGGTGCCGTCATTCAGGGGACCATAGGCCAGACCGCGCGTCCAGGGAGCGGGAGCGGCGGGCGCGTCGCCGGCCAACTGCGCCATGCTCCAGTCCGCCGCCTTCAGCGCATACGGCGTCAACCGCTCCAGCGCGGCGCTGTCGCCCGACAGCAGGTAGTGCCGGGCTACGGCATATAACATGGACGGCGTATACGTCACCCAGTTGGCATAGCCCGCCACGTGCCCGTCGGCCTCCTGGTTCTGGCGGAACTGCGCCAGCAACTCCTCCGCGGACACGTCGTGATAGCCGCGCAGGTTGTGAATCATGTAGTCGACGTACACCGCCTGGTTGATCGGCCACGGCGTGCCGTTCTGCGCGTAGGCGAAGTTGGAGTAAGGGAGATCGATGACGGTGTCGGCGCCCGCGCCGCCGTGGCGCCTGGGCAGACGCAGCGCGTGCCAGAGGCTGGCGCGGAACAGGTCGTTCACCGCTTTCTCGGGCACCTCGAAGCGCGCGCCCCGCGCGACCCACTGCGCCCAGAAGGCCAGCGTCGCCGCGCGCGCCGCCCCGTAGTCCAAAGCCGCCAGGCGGTCGGCGGCGTCTCCGCCGGCCAGCGGCGACGGCAGTTTGACCACGAATTCCCGCGTGTCCCGCGCCGCGAGCGGGACTTGGAGCGACGCCTGATAGCGCTTCTCCTCGCGTTGGTAATCCTGCACGCCGCCCGCCCACGACAGCCCGCCCGGGTGCTCGATCGCCAGCAGCACCCGCCCGTGCGCGGCCTCCGTCAGCAGCGTGTGCTTTCCCTGGCGCTTCACCTCCAGGCGTACCTGCGGGTAGGTGGGGAACCTGCGCCGGTGGTGAATCGACACGGGCACGGCGCGCGCTTCGTCGCGCAAATTCGTCAGCCGGATGCGGCTCAGCAGCGTCATGCGGAGGTCGCCTCTCCGCTCTGCGGGCGGTCCGTCCAGCGGGTAGGCGAACTGCTCGACTTCGTACCGCACGCCCTCCCGCTCGAAGATGGTCGTGATCACCGGCAGCCCATCCGCCAGCGACTGGTTCTTCCAATACTGTCCCGCGCCCGATTCCAGGTCGCCAAAGTCGAACCAGAGCCGGAACCGGTCAGGGTTGCCGTAGTCGTTCCACACGCCGGCGCCCGGGTCGACGCCAAACTTGGGCACGGCGCTGTCCCAGGTGAGGCAAACGATGTGGCCGGGGCCGCGCTGCTGCGGGTGGCGGTAATGCGGGTGGCCCATGTCTTCCCAAAGCTGCCGGTACTGTTCATAGCTGGCCTCGGGTTCGCGTTGAATACGGTCGAGCACGCGCTGGCCCTCCCAGCGCTGCAACGCGGCACGGTGCTCCGCGAAGGAAACCGGCGAGTCTCCCACGGCCAGGAACACATCCAGCTCCGGCGCCCAGAACGCCTGCTCACGCCGCAGTTGTTCCAGCGTCACGGAGAAGCCGAGCGTGCCTTCCTCGTTCAGGAGAAAGGTGAGCCTGGGAGCGTGGGGGTGGAGACTGGCGTCGCGTCCCCAGCGCTTCTGGCTGTCGGCGTCGGCTGCGGCGATCAGGTCCGCCCACAGAACGTGCAGGGCCTCGAGCGGAGCGCTGGCGGCGGAGGGGTAGAAGAGCCGCAGGTCCACTCCGTCGGCGTCGCCTCCCCCCGCCTGGGTGCGCCAGGTTTTCGGCCCGCCGGCGTCACCGGCTTCCTGGTCAAACGCGCGGGCGCTCCGGATTTGCAAACCCGGCGCGTCCTCGATCCGCACATACACCGCCCGCCGGGAGGGCGCGGTGTGGCCCCACGACACCCGCAGACTCAGTTCGCCCGCGGCGGCAGACGCCCATGCCGGGACCGCAAAAAACAGACACCATCTCCAGATTCGCATCGCCGCTCCGTCTCCCATGGAGTGTATCTTACGGGCCCGCCGTGCGCCCCTGTTTCACGGCATCGTCATCCACCTGTGCCACGCTAAAGGGGTATGCGACCTGAACTCCGCGCCAGGGAGAAGGAACTGCTCCGGTACATCAACCTTAAGCTGGCGGCCGTCGGCCAGCCTACCAGCCAAAGCACGGCGGACCCCGAGTTTCTCGAAGTAGCCGGGCCGCTGCTGCGCAACCATTATCAGAAGAACCTGCTGCTGGCCGGACAGTTGTGTCCGGTGGACAGCCGCATCCAAAGTTTTCTGGACGACTATCTGGCCGGCGTGTGTCCGGAGGGCGCGCCGCGCCTGCCGTCGCTCACCTTCAGCCTGGATCGTCCGGGGATGGCGCGCATGATGTCGCTGCCCGCCAGCCAGGACCACTTCTCCTCGCCGTATCTGGAGTCGTACCGCGTGGCGCAGGGGGTGCTGCACAACCCCCGCAGCGACCGCAGAACAACGCACGGCATTTTTCATATTGTCGAAAGCGACCTGCCCACGCCGGCCGACAAAATCGAAACGCCGAAACGGGCGTTCGCGCGCCTGCTGGCCGCCGCGCTCCGCCCGCCGGAGGAAACTCTGTTGCTGCCGTTCACCGCGGATCAGCAGGACGGCGCCCGCCTGTTTGTGACCCTCCTGCTGCGTCCGCTGGTCTGCCCCGCCACCGCGGCCGACCCGGCGAAGACCATGGAGATCCGTTTTTTCGCGCCAGGCAGCCTGATCAGCAATCTCGATTTCGTCGAGGCCATCTTCGGCAACGCGGGGGATCCCTACCTGCCGGAAAACGACGCGGCGCTGGACGCGGCCCACTGGACCGGCCATACTGGCTGCGTCATTCTGGCCCCGCACCTGACGCAACTGCGCAAAAGGGATCTGGGCTTGCCTCGCTGGGAGGAAGCCACGGAACGCCAGCGCCGCGACGGCATGTGCTGGCGGGACGAAGACGAACGATACAACCAGGGCTCGGCGTTCAAAGTAGCTTGCCGCGACCGCCGGGGAGTGATGGTCACCCTGATTGCCGACAACTATTTCGGGTATTGCAAGAAGGAAGTCAAAACCCAGATCGGCTACGCGGCCAATCTCTCCGGGCTGTGCGAGGAAGAGCACGCCGGCGGAGCGCTGGCGTTTCCTTCTTATGTGCTGGGCCAGCACTTCTACGGAGACCGTTCCTTCCGCACAGAGCCCGCTTGCTTTGGCGCCGCGCTCCCCCTGCTGGAAGGCCGCGCGCAGCTCCATCCGGACGGCCATGCGACGGACCTGCACTATCCCGGAATTCATTACCTGCCCGAAGACGCCGAGTTCAACCTGCGCGACGGCTACGTCCAGTGGCTTCACCAGGGCGCAGCGCGGCGGCTCACGCTGCGCGCCGGCGAAGATTACCTGTTGCCCTCCGGCTACCGGGTAAGGGTGGAGCGCCAGTTGCTCGGCGCCGCGTGGCGGCTGGTAGGCACGCGGCCCGACGGCACGGTGTGCCACAAACCGTGCACCGTTTCCGGGGGCGGCAAATCGGAGATCTCCAAATCCATCGCCAACGCCTTGCTCAAGGGCCCGGTTATTGTGCGCGACTACCACCGCGATATGGATGAGGTGGCGGCGATCCTGCGCCGCGATTTCTCGGCCATTTATCGCCAGCCGCGCCAGGACGACCGGGCCCGGCGGCCGATCCTCAGCCCGGAACGGTCCCTCGGTTCGGTGATCAAACTGCTCACTCCCTCGCCCGATTACACTGCCGAGCACAACGCCTGGGTCCGGTCCCTGCCTCAGGTAATCCGCCAGTTGGTCTTCGCGGTCAAACGCTACTACCGGCCCGAGTGGGGAGACAACTGGCGGGAGCACTTCACCGTAGACCGCATCAACGGGGTCTTGGGCCATGAGTTGAAGTTCGACGACCAACCGCTGGTGGCCAACTACCTGCGCGTCGGCTACGACCCGGACGGCTCCTGGCGCATTTACAAGCTCCGCCCCGACTTCCGCCCCGCCGACAAAGTGCAGCTCGAGGACGACATTACGGCCTCGGTGGTCCTGCCGCGCCGCGCCCTGCCGCATCTCGGCGCCGAATTGGCCGAGCCCAGCGTCAAGTTGATCGCCAACTGCGAAGCCCGCCTGTTCCAGCGGCCGGACGACGCCATTCATCGCGGCGTGGACAAACAGGCGGAGGCCGATATCGCCGGTCCGGACGTCTTCCTCTCCAATTTCGAACCGCTGTCGCGCCAGGCGGCGCAAGCCGTGGTGGATCATCTGGTGGAGTTTGACCACTTCAGCGAGCCGATGAAGCGCCTCTTGGCCGGCTTTGTGGAGTCGCCGGCCACCGCTTGGGTGGTGTCGTCGGCGCATCCCCGGCTGGTGGACGGCGTCCCCACCAAGAATCCGCGGTACCTGCAAGTGCGTCCCGACCTGGCCGAGCCGCGGGAGGCGTACCTGGCGGAAGTGATGACGCGTCTCCACCGCCGGACGCCAGCCGCTCAGGCAGCGTTCTTCCCGGTTCATGCGGTGCTCGCCGGACGGCGGGGCAATCCGGCCGAGCCGGCCTCCGGACTGCCGCCGCTCGCCGTTTACAATCCGATCCACTACCAGGAACTGCCGGAATTGCTCATGGATTTCCTTTGCAGTCTCACCGGCAAGTCGCCTTCCACCACCGGCTTTGGCAGCGAGGGAGCGCTCACCAAAGGACCGTTCAATGCGATGCCCGCCGTGCTCGACGTCAACAACGCGCTGGTGGCGGCGGTCCTGACCGGGTATGCCGGCTTTTCGACCGCCGCCGGTTACGTGGGTCCGCGTTTTCGAGTCGACCACGACATCAGCATGCTCGTGCCCGAAATCTGGTGCCGCATGCGCCCCGCCGAACGGGACCCGCGGTTCCTGATCGCCAACGGTTACCTGGAAAAACTCGAAGACTTCACCTACGGCGGCAGGCGCATCCAGGCCAGCCGCCTGGGATACCGGATCACCGAGCGCTTTGCCGACCAGTACCTGGGCCGCATATTTGAGAACCCCGACGCCGTCTTCTCCGCCGAGATCCTGCGGCCCGAACTTCAGGATCCCGACTCGTTCGCGGCGGGAATGGCGGCCATCGTGGAGGCGCAACAGCGCGTGGCGCGTCTCTATTTTGAAGACGGCACGGTGGAAGCCGCCTGCCCGCCGGTTCGTGCCCTGCTGCACATCATGGCGTTCGGGGCCTACGAAGGCAAAGGACTGGACGATCCGGCGGTGCGCGCGATGTTCTCGCGCGAGTCCGTGCTGGCGAGCGCCTGGTACCGGGAGCGGCTGGAGGCGCAACAACGCCGCGATATCCGCTTATGGCGACGCCATGTCGCCGCGCTGGAATCCTGCCCGCCCACCGCCCCTTTTGACGGCCCAGCCCGGCTGGCGTTCGCCCGGACCCAGCTTTCCCGCGTGAGCGCGCCCGCCTACCTGGACGAACTCCTCGGCACAATTGGCTTGGACCCGTTCGCCGAACCCGCCGGTTCCTGACAGAGGCGGCGGCTACGGCGTCACCAGCAGAGGATGTCCGAGCGTGTCGCCGTTGGCTTGGAACCCGTTGCGGTCCGTGTCGACGAAAATCGGATTCGTGTAGGCGATGGGGTGCATCTTGCCGTAGGGATTGCGGCCCCAGCCTTTCTCCAGATTCGAGCGTTCGCCCACCGCGACGACGATCAGGTGGGCGTCGCGCTGTAAGCGCACCCGCACCGCCTGATCGAAGCGCACGACTCCGCTTCGGAACATGGCAGGGCGCGTCTGCCGGGTGAAGTTGTACTCGGGCGGCTGGCGTCCGTTGACCAGCACTTGCACGCGGTCGATGTCCATCCAGTTGGGGGCCTGCACCTGAATGCGCAGATCGATGGATCCTTCCGCGATGACCGTCGAGCCGATGGGTAATCCGTCGCCGGTGGTGACGCGCAGGAACGGCCCGTTCGAGATCATCATCCGCCCCGCCTTGGAATTGGCGATGATCTCGCCGGGGTCGATCTTGCCGGGTTCATCGGTGGAACTAGGCACGTAGGTCCGCCAACCGCCCACCCCATTGCCGAAGACGCGGTGCGCGTCGCTGACGGCCACGCACCAGACCCGCCGGCCCTGGTTCAGCATTTGCAGCCACCCGAAGGTCCGATTCTGCTGCCCCGGCCGGCCTTCGCCGGCTACGGCCGTCCCCTGGTAGGTGGGTTGGAGCGTCAGGATCTCCGTGCTCCACACTTCGGCGGCATCCACCAGTTCTTCAAAACCGGCGAAGCCGCCGTCGGGATCGCGGTCGCCGTCCCGGTCGAAGAACACGTTGCCCACGATGGGGTGGTTCGCCTGCACCCAGCGGTCGGCTCCGCCGCCAAAGAAGTTCAACTTCCGGTTGGCGTTGGTTTCCGTGTCGTAACGGGAGCCGCCTTCCTGCGTGGTCGGCGTGCCCCAGTTCCGGAGCATGATGGCGTTGATGCGCGGATCGTAATTCCACAAGGGCGCGCCGCCGTTTTGCGCGAAGGGATCCGGCTTCAACGGGAACGCGTTCAGGTGCTGGCCGCTGCCGGTCAGTTCAATGCCGGGTACGGTCTTGAGCTGCGCGCTCAGTCCCAGTTTCTCGATCAGGGGAGTCCAGTCCGTGATGCGGTTGTGTTCGGTGGTGGGGGCGAACTCGAGGTGTTCGGCGGCGAAGTTGATCAGCCGGTCCACGGTGTTGCAATAATTGTCTCCGCTGGGCGTCGAGTGGGCGTGGTAGTCGGTGCTGATCCACCCGGAGGTGTCCACGGTCCGGCGCAGCGTCACCTGCACGTCCACGGTCTGGCCCTTGGCGACCTCCACGGTTTGCTCTTCCAGGTCGTATTCGGGACCGCGGGTGAAGCGGAGCAGGTAGCGCCCCGGGGGGACCTGCTGGAGTACGCGGCCGTCATGGGTCTGGTATTGGTGGTCGCCGCCGTGGGCGCGGTAGTCCGTACCGAAATTCGGCGTCGGCGTGCCCTCCACGCCGAGGAACTGCACCTTGCCTGGCGACGGCTGGCCGCGCTCGTCCCGCAGGCTGGCGCGTACGCGCGCGGCCGTGGGAACCGCGATTTCGGCGCGCGTCCGCTGGTTCGCCCGCAGGGTAAATGTCCGCTCAACCGGATCGCGTCCGAGGTCCTCGAAGACCGCCTGGTACTCGCCGGGCGGCAGCCGTAGCGAAAGATTCCCCTGCGCGTCAGGATAGGCCGGCAAACGCTGCCCGGCCAGCGGCAGCAGGAGCGCGCCGTGCACGGCAGGCTCTCCGGAAGCGTCGCGCACCGAGGCGGTCAACTCCGCCGCAGGAGATTTCAGGCCGGCGATCACGCCGAAAGCCGCGGCCGGCGAATCGGCCACCGCCAGCGCCACCTGCACCACCCGCTCCTCTCCCGGCTTCAGTTCGACTTCCGCTTCGAGGGAGCTGGTCTTGCCGGCGGGTCCGTATGCGTACGCCCGCTTGTCGAAAGGATCGATGCTGTCGCCGACCCGAATGGGACCCGCTTCCCACTCCTGGGAAAAATACCCCTGCGGGACCACCGCCCCGGCGGGGAAGATCCGGTTCGCGCCCACCTCCCACTCCTGGGAGAAAGCCTTCCAGACCGGCCGCGGCGTGATCTTGCGCGCCTCGCGCGACTCGTTGCGGTAGGTGGAGGTGATCAGCAGGTGCTGCCAGTCGCTTTCCAGGCGGTACTCGTGGCGGGTGTAGAGACCGCCGCCCTTGGCCGCCGTGCGGACCGCCTCCACCACCGCGGCGCCCTTTTGGCCATTCTCGACAATGCGTACGTGTGAAATCTCCCCGCCCTCGCCTCCCGGGCGGAACGCGGTCAACTGGTCGTTCGCCGCCCCGCGCAGGTCGAGATCGTAGACCACGCCCTGGAGGACATAAGTATATTCCGAGCTCATGTTGGCCTTACGGAGGGGTTGCGCGCCGGCAATTAGCGCTTCGATCCTGTTGTTGCGCAGCACGAAGTCGCCGGGGATCCCGTCGGCTTCCTTTCCGGCAACTAGCAAGTTCGTGTTGTGCCGGCCGATCTCGATCGCCTCCACCGCGCCTCTTTGGGCGGTGACGGACCAGATCAGCAGCGCGGCGAAGAACAGAGCAAAAAAGACTCGTTTGCGCATCGCGGACCTCTGAGGACCGAAAGATCTTATCAAGCTTCCGTTGCGTTTAGATGAACGGGTGGGGGGGCGCAGGGTGGCGAGTGTTCGCGGGGCGCAGAGTCCTTCCCGAAAAAGAATGCGCCTGGCGGCCCGGGTTGTGGTTGTATACAAATGTGGTTGTATACAAATATGCGGGGGGTCTTGATCCTGGCGTGCGCCGGGCTGTCATTGTGGGCCAGCCCGGGTGGGGAGTACGTCGGCAGCAACGTGTGCCGCGCCTGCCATCCCGACGTCTGGCTGAACTCCTACAAAAATCCGCACTACAAGAGTCTGACGGCGGGCGATCTGGCCGTGGAGAAAACGGGTTGCGAAGGCTGCCATGGCGCGGGCCAGGCGCACGTAGAGGCCAGAGGCGGCAAGACGTCCATCCCGAACGCGTTCTCGCTGATGCCGCCGGGACGCATCCTGGACACCTGTCTGACCTGCCATTCTCAAGACCTGTCCCGGGCGAACGTCAAGCGGTCGGCGCACACGCTGGCGGACGTGGTTTGCACCGGGTGCCACTCGATCCACCAGTCGCCTGCGCGCAGGTTTCTCTTGGCCAGGGCGGAGCAGCGCGAGGTGTGCTACGGGTGCCACGGCAACGTGCGCGGCCAGTTCTCGATGCCATTCAAGCACCGGGTGAACGAAGGGGTAGTGCAATGCGCGGATTGCCATAATCCGCACGGGTCGTTCGCGCCTACCTGGCGGATGAGCCAGCGTCCCCGCCTGGTGGACCCGGCGCTCGGCAATGAGACTCCCTGCGTCCGGTGCCACGCGGACAAGCGCGGGCCGTTCACCTTCGAGCATTCGCCCGTGCGGATCGAGGGGTGCGAAACGTGCCATGCCCCGCACGGCGCGATGAACGCCCGACTGCTGCGGCGTCCGGTAGTGTTCACTCTCTGCCTGGAATGCCACAACGGGACGGGAAATTTCGGACGGCAAGGCGACGGCATTCAGTTGCAGTCGGCTTCCCACAGCATGGCCGACCCGCGCTACCAGCAGTGCACCGCCTGCCACCTACGCATCCATGGGTCCCACTCGGATTCAAGGTTCCTGCGATGAAGCTCCGCACCAGGTTGCTGACGGCTGTGTCCGCGCTGCCCCTGCTGGCGCAGCAGACGGTGGCGCCCACCGGCGAACTCGTGGGCCGCGCGCGCGGCGAAGACTACCTGGGCTACAACCTGGTGCAGTCGTTTGAAACCGGCTACCGTTTCGCCGGCATCGACGGCAATCGCGGCAAGTACCGCAGCGACGTGAACTACCGCAACGGCATTCGTCTGCTCGGCAGCAACCTGACCATGCATTCCCAGGACGGCCAGGGCCGCTACTTCGACGAACTGGTGATCTCCACCCAAGGCTTGGGGAACGACCCCTACCAGTCATCGCTGCTCCGCGTCCAGAAGAACAAGCTGTACCGCTACGACCTGCTCTGGCGACTGAACGACTACTACAACCCCGCTTTGCCGGTCGCCGGCGGTCTGCACCTGATGAACACTGAGCGCCGGCTGCAAGACCATGACTTGATTCTGCTGCCTCAAGGCCGCTTTCAGCTCAAAGCCGGTTATGCGCGCGTCACCCAGGATGGCCCGGCGCTTTCCACGTTCAACCTGGATGGCGCGCGCGGAGACGAGTTCCCGCTGTTCGCCGACGTGCGGCGGCTGCGCAGCGAAATCCGGCTGGGCGGCGACTTCAATCTGTTTGGGGCGAAGATCAGCATCCTCCGCGCCTGGGAGAGCTTCCGCGAAGACACCCGCCGGTTGCGCGACACGCCGCACCCGGGCGCGAACCTGGACGACCTGGTCACGCTCGACCGCTTCCGCGCCGACGAGCCCTACCACGGGACGACGCCGCTCTGGCGGGGCAATGTCCGCTTCGAGAAGAAGCACTTTGCCGTCCATGGGCGGGCAACCTACTCGGGGGGGCGGCGCAATTTTCTCCTCGACGAGGCCGCTCAGGGCGTGAGCCGTTTCGGCTTCAACCGCCAGACGCTCGTGTTCGGCAACGCGCGGCGTCCCGTGACGGCCGGCGATTTCAACCTGACCCTGTTCCCCCGCGCGCGCCTGACCGTGGTCAACCATGCGGCGGTGCACTCGACGCGCATCGACGGCGATTCGTTCTACCGCCAGTTGGACAACGGGACGCTGGCCGGGGAGCTCGTCTCTTTCCGCTTCCTGGGTTTGCGTACGGTTTCCAATGCCACCGACGTGAACGTGCAGGCGGCAAAAACACTGAGCTTCTTCACCGGATACCGCTGGTCGAACCGCATGTTCCGCTCGGGGGACGGCTTGGGCTTCCCGGGCACGGATCTGGACCGGCAAGCTTACGAGCAGGAAAACACCCTGCACACCGGGATGGCGGGGGTGCGCTGGCGTCCTCTCAAACCGCTGACGGTGGTGCTGGACGGGGAGGTGGCCCGCGCGGACCGGCCGTTCACGCCCATCAGCGAGCGGAACCTGCACGGGCTGGGCGCGCGGGTGCAATACAAACAGCAGTCGCTGTTGCTGTCGGCCGCCTACAAACAGATGTACAACTTCAACGCGGTCACGGTCTCCGCGCACAGCGCCAGGTCGCGGAACTATTTCTACGACGCCAGTTGGGCGCCCCGCGACTGGTTTGCCTTCGATGCCTCCTACGCCAGGCTTCACCTGGACACGGTGACCGGGCTTCAGTTCTTCGTCGCGGCCCGGCTGGTGGAGGGCCAGCGGTCGCTCTATATCAGCAACATTCACGCGGGGAACCTCGGCGTGCGGGTCGCGGTGCGGAAACGCATCGACCTGTACGGCGGGTACGCGATGACGCAGGACACCGGCGACGGCCGCGCGATCCCTTCCGACACCAGGGAAGCGGTGGCCAGCCTGCTGAACCGGGCGCAGACGTTTCCGTTGCGCTTCCACAGCCCGCTCGCGCGGGTATCGCTCCGCTTGCACCCGAAGCTGCGGTGGAACGCCGGCTGGCAACTGTATAGGTACAAAGAAGACTTCAAACTAGTCGTTCCCTCGCAGGATTATCGCGCGCATACGGGCTATACTAGCCTCTCGTGGTCGTTCTAGGTCCGGCCGTCCCGTGCGGCGGGGCCGAAGGCGCGGTGCGTACTCATGTTCTACGGATTGCCGGTCGCGCAAGGGGCGGCGCTGCTGATGCTGCTCGTCACGTTGTGGCTGATGCGCGCCCGTTTCACGCACTCGACCGATTGGAATTTTCCCATCGCGTATTACCTGATGCTGGTCCTGTTCGCCCGCACCTTCGAGGGAGAATTCGTCAACGAGTACATCTTTGCCGGCGCGGCGTGCGCGATGTTCATTCGTTTCGAGTTCCTGGGGAAGATTCCGCTGCGGATTGTCCGGGTCGTGGAGTTTCTGGTACACGCGTACGTCGTGGTGATCTGCGCGGGGCTCACGCTTCGGTAACGGCGCGTGGGGCAGGCCATGGCGGGGCCGCCACGCGCGCACGCGCGTGTGGGGGTGGGAAGAAACCAGGGACGGAGCGGTCGCCAGAGCTTCCGCGCCAGAGATCTCTTCGACCGGGAACGCCGACGTCTCGCGAAGCAGGCGCGGATCGGAGCTCTCGCGCACCGGCTGGCGAGGGTCCCGGGCAAACTCCGTCTGCTCCGCCGGAACCCCATCGAGGCGCAGCGCCCCCGTTCCACAGTGCGGCCCAGTCTTGGGTAGGCCGGCACATACACCAACGGAACAGAGGGGGCCGTCTTGAGGAGCGCATCCAGTTCGGCCGCGATCTGGCCGCGCCACGTCGAGTCGGTCTTCGTATAGGCGGGGACGCTGCGATACCGGCCGGCCGCCGCTCTGATCCGACCGGCGGCCCGGCCGGCGGGAAGGCGGCGGGAGCGCGTATCGATCACTACGACATTCGGCTCGCCCGCGGACCAGCTGGCAGGATCGAGCAAAACACGCGCGCGAACTCCCAAACTTGCGCACAGCGCACCCAGTTCCAGAGCGCCGCAAGGGCCAGCGCGCGCGGCATCCTGCCCAGTGTACCGGGGCGACGTTATTCTTCGAGCATGGCGCGCAGCATCCAGGCCATCTTCTCGTGGTCTTCCATCACTCCGGTGAGAAAGTCCGCCGTTCCGGCGTCACCGTACTGATTTTGCGCGGCTTCCAGATCTGCGCGCAGTTGCCGGATCAGCGCCTCGTGGTCGGTGAGCAGGTTGGCAAGCATCTCCCGCCCCCGCAAGGCCTGGGCCGGCTGCTCCCGCAGCCGCGCCAGTTGGAGGAATTCGGCCAGCGAACCCGCGGCCCGGCCGCCAAGCGCGCGCGCCCGCTCGGCCATCGCGTCGATCGTTTCCGCCAGTTGGGTGTATTGCGTTTCGAAGAATTTGTGCAGGTCGCTAAAGTGCGGTCCGGTGACGTTCCAATGGTAGTTGCGTGTCTTCGTGTACAGCACGTACTCGTCCGCCAGCAGCGCGTTGAGCAGGCGCACCAGCGCGGGGCGCGATTCGCTGTTCAGTCCGAGATCAGGGGTTATCGTCATGTTTCGATCCTCACTTTCTAGATGCAACTGACTTGCGAATGATGCAGCGTTTCGAACGCGGGCGCCCCCCGGCGGACGGTAAGATGGGAGGGCTATGGCGACGTTTGGCATCGTCGGGGCGACGGGCGTGGTGGGTTGCGCCGTGGCGGCGGAAGTCGAGTGTCGCGGGGAACCGTATGCGGTGATTGGGCGGTCCGAAGAAAAGCTGAGGGCGATGTTTCCCCGCGCCGAAGCGCGCGCCGTGGAATGGGAAGATCCGCATTCCGCACTGCGGGCGTTCGCCGGACTGCGGACCGTCGTGTACACCGTCGGTTTGCCGTATCCGCAATTCCGGCAGCACCCCGTCCTCATGCGGAAGGCGCTGGAGGCAGCCCGGCAGGCGGGCGTGGAACAGATGTTGGTGGTGTCGAGCGTCTACAGTTATGGCCAGCCCCGCACGCCGCGAGTCAGCGAAGATCACCCCCGCGAACCGAAAGCGGTGAAGGGGAAACTACGCAAAGAGCAGGAAGATTTGGCGCTGGCGGCAGAAGGCATCCGCACGTTGGTGCTGCGCCTGCCCGACTTCTACGGTCCGGGCGCCGAGAACAGCCTGGCGGGAACGATCCTGGGGGCGGCGCTGCGGGACATGCCCGCTCCCTGGCTAGGCCCGCTGGATGCGCCGCACGAGTTCCTCTATGTTCCCGACGCCGGACCGGTCGTTTGCGACCTGGCCGTCCGGGAGGATGTTTGGGGTCAGGCGTGGAACCTGGGCGGCGTGGGCGTCATCACGCCGCGCGAGTTTATTCAGAGGGTCTACCAAGCGCTAGGCAAGCGCGTGCGTTACCGGACTGGGGGCCGGGTGTTTTTGCGGGTCGCCGGGCTGTTCAGCAGCCTGCTGCGGGAAATGTACGAGTTGTACTACCTCCAGGAGACGCCAGTGATCCTGGACGACAGCAAACTCACCGCCCGCCTCGGGCAGGTGGCGAAGACCCCATACGCGGAGGGGATTGCGGCGATGGTGGAATGGGCTCGGGGCAGGATGGCCGAGGCGTGATCCGGACCCCTGCTTGGCGCGCGCGTCCCGGCTTGGTAGGGTATTGCAAAGGGGAGGAACGCCGCTCTGCGGAGAGGGCGGCGCTGGAGGCAAGACAGGAGGAGTTCGCGGTACCTAGGACATAGGAACTAGCAAGAACGTACTATGCTTTAGCCACGCTCTCCTAGTTCGTTCATCCTATAGAAAATGAACCCGTTGTCCTATTGAACGAGGTTCGGTTTCCGCGCACTATTACCATATGCCGACAAGGATTTTACGGAGGACGGACCAGGCGGATGATCGACGTACTTCCCACCGTCTGCCAATCGAACGGGAGGTCAAGTACAAGGTCTATTCCGGCAGGGCGGTCACGATCACGGGCACGGGCAAGACGTTGAACATCAGCAGCGGCGGGGTGCTGTTCACCACGGAGGGGTTGTTGCCAAGGGGAGAGCGGGTGGAGCTGTCGGTCAGTTGGCCAGCCCAGTTGAACCACACCCTTCCGCTCAAACTGGTGGCGCTGGGACGCCTGGTGCGGTGCGAAGAAGGCAAGGCGGCGCTCGCGATCGAGCGCTACGAGTTCAAGACTCAGGGCTCGCACGGGCTGTAGCTGCTTACCGGCTGTTGCCGGCGGCGTAGCGGCTCCCACGGCTGCGCCCCCGGCGAGGGCGGGCGTCAAAGCTGCCGGGCTACCTGTGGGAAGGTTTTCCGGCAGCCTCTTCCTGTTGGCCTCTCATGCGACTCTCCTCGGTCTCGCCGGGAACGCCCGCCCCATCTTTTTGAGCCGCGCCGTGGGGGGCAAATGCATCCGGCCGGCCATGGCCCCGCGCGCGCAGGACCACTTCCAGCCGGCTACGCCAGGCCGCAGAAACTCCCACCCGCTCGACTTCCACCGCCGGATCCCAGTAGCGCAGGATTTGCTCCGTGGACGAATGGAACTCCAAGGCCGGAGACACCAGGTAGAGCCGCGGGGGATCAGGCGCCAGGGCGATGCCGGGGAAGTAGCCGCGCGCGGTGAAGTTTCCCCGTTCCTGATGCCAGCGCACGCGCAGCCAATAGTCCAGCGCCTGGAGGGGCAGGTGGGGATCGGCGGATGCCTTCAACTCGATCACCGCCAGGCGCCCGTGATGGTCGACGGCGAGCAGGTCCAGGACGCCGCGCTCGAGGCCGCTCCAATGCGGAACCTGGCTGTAGATCGGTTCGGGCCGCAGTCTGGGGTCGATGACGCCCGGATCCTCGCGCAGCTGGTCCTCCAGCCAGGCCTCGGGGGCGCGGCTGAAGAGGGGATCGCGCGGATCGCCCGTGCGCGCGGACCGGCGGCGCGCGATTTCGGCGGCCAGCAGGCGCAGAGCCGAGGCGTCCCGCGGCCGGAGCGGCGTCCTGCGATCGAGGCCATACCATGCGTTCCCGCGCGTGACGCGGGCCAGTTCGATTCCCTTGACCCGCAGCCGCAGGCTCCCATCCGGCGCGCGGAGGACCTTGCCCTCGCCAACCGCGTGCAGGGCATCCGCCAGGTCGTCCGGTGGCCCCGCCGAGACGAGCGCGGGCAGACCTGCTTCGACGTTCCCCCAATCCCGTAGGTCGACCGGACCGCAGTCTTCGGGCGTGTAGGCGAACAATTCCAGCGCGACCCTCGCCGGATCCAGGTATCGCGCCCGCTGGCAGATACAGCGGTGCTCCCCGTGGGGCACAAGCAGGATCAGGCGCGGGAATGCGTGCGGATCGCGCCGGCGCAGATACTCCAGCCACAGCAGGCCGAAGGTCAGCACGTCGCCGGGCCGCGCGCCGCTCGGCGAGGCGATGGCGGCCAGCAGGCCGGTTCCGCGGGCCAGCAGGGCGCGCGGGTAGACCGGCGACAAAGAGTTTTCCAGATCGGGTTCCGTCGTGAGCTCGCGGAGGCGCCACTCGGGGAACCAGCGGGCCAGCCAATCGCGCACCCGCTCCTGAAACGCGAGACGGACGCCTTTGCGCGTCAGTTCGGCGGCGGCCGGATGGCCCTGGTCGGCCAGCCAAAGCCTGCCCGGGCGTCCTCCCAGGCGCTCCACCGTGAGCTCGAGGCGGTCTCGGCGCTGGTCGCGGATCCCGCTGATCCGGCGGCACAGGCTGCGATGTTCGTCCCAGGCGTGAATCGACAGGCGTCCGCTGCGTTCGGAGACTTCGTAGGATCCCGGGCGCAAAGGGAGCGGCTCTTCTCCAGGTTCGATCAGAACGGGAAACTCCGCGGAGGCCAGAAAGCGCCCTACCGCATCGCGAACAGAGACGTCATCGCGCCCCCGCCTCGCCGGAGCGGTTCGTTGCAAGCTACCGGCATTCTACCGCTTCGCGTTGCCGCCTGCGATCATCACGGCCGGGGGCGGCCCGGCCTGTCTTTTTGGCGGTAGACGACGACGGTTTGCAGCGGAACGCGGGCGGGGACGCTAACGGTTCTTGAGCAGCCAGTTGAGCGAATTGCGAATCAGGCGCTGCATCATTGGGTGGCCCAGGGCTTCCGGCGTGTGGCCGGGGGCCAGGTAGACGAATCGCCCCTTCCCCATTTCCCGCCACCAGCCTCCCTCCGATTGGAGGTTGTCAGGCGCGATGGAGCGCAGCAGCAACTGCTCGCGCCCCAGATAGTACTTCACCGTGTGCTGCTCGTCGAAGATGGAAAAGTCTTCCACGCCTGCGGTGATGGGATGGTTCTTGTCTTCGATGCGGACAGTATAAACGTAGGGCTTCGGATGTCCGCCGTAATCGCCGCCAAACAGCTTGTAGTAAAGACCGCCCGGCGGGTAAATCCCTTGCGCGTTGTGCAGCGCCAGGAAGCCGCCGCCCTGGTGCACGAAATCCCAGACGGCTTGCTGCTGGGCGTCGGTCATCCACTTGACGGGAGGCTTGGCGTAGCCATCGGGCCAGTTCATGCCGTCACGGAGGATGATCAGAAGCTCGAAGCTCTTGAGGTTTTCCGCGTTGAGCTCCTCGACGTTTTCGATGAAGGTGACCGGGATGTTCTCTCGCGCCAGGGCCGGGCTCAGGCCGTCGCGGATGTAGACGGGGCTGTGATACCGATCCCCGATCAAGGCCAAGGCCCGGGGGCGTTTCGCGCTCATATAAACCCGCGAGGTGTTCTGGGCGGGCAGGCTCCCGGCGGCCATGGCCAGGAGGAGAAACAGGGACACGTTCCGCATTGCACCTGAGTCTACTTAAGATGGGAAAGTGCCGCAACCACGGGGAGTGACCTGGGAACTCGTGGCCGAATGCAGGGAGACGCGGGCGCGGGCCGGCATCCTCCACACCGAGCACGGCTCCGTGGAGACGCCCGTCTTCATGCCGGTGGGCACCCAAGCGACGGTGAAAGGGCTGACGCAGCGGGATCTCGAGCACGATCTGGGCGTGCGGATGCTGTTGGCGAACACCTATCACCTTTACTTGCGGCCGGGCCCGGAGGTCTTGCGGCGGCTGGGCGGTTTGCACCGCTTCATGGCCTGGCCGGGCGCGATCCTGACGGATTCGGGCGGCTACCAGGTGTTCAGCCTGGCGGGCCTCCGGAAGATCACTGAGGAGGGCGTGTTGTTCCAGTCCCACCTGAACGGCGACGCGCACCGTTTCACGCCGGAGTCGACGGTGGATGCGCAACTGGCCTTTGGGAGCGACATCCTGATGGCGCTCGACGAGTGTCCCGAGTATCCGGTAAGCCATGAATACGCCCGGGCCGCGATGGAACGGACGCTGCGGTGGGCGGCGCAGGGCCACGCTCATTTCCTGCGAGAACGCGGCAAGCGGACCTCGCGCCACGCGCTGTTTCCCATTGTGCAGGGCTCGGTTTTCGCCGATCTCCGCCGGGAGTGCGCCGAACGGCTCGGCGAACTCGACGCGGACGGCTACGCGGTGGGGGGCTTATCGGTGGGGGAACCCCGTCCGCTCAGCCTGGAGATGGTGGAAGCGGCCGAACCGCTGCTGCCGCGCGACCGTCCGCGTTATGCGATGGGCGTGGGCATGCCGGAAGAATTGCCCGAATATGTCGCGCGGGGCATCGACATGATGGACTGCGTCCTGCCGACCAGGAATGCGCGCAATGGCTGTTTATTCACTTCGGAAGGCCGGGTGATCATCAAGCACGCCCGGTACAAGGAAGACGGCGGGCCCCTGGATCCGGCATGCCGCTGTGAAACCTGCCGGCGCTATTCGCGAGCCTATCTTCGCCATTTGTTTCAGGCGGGGGAGATTTTGTACGCGTCGCTGGCCACCCGCCACAACGTGGCGCGCTACCTTGACATCATGCGGGAGATGCGGGAATCTATCGTTTTGGGTCGATTCCCCCAATATCTGAAGTCCGTACGCGGGACGGCCGTGGAATTGAAGTAGGGTTCCCCGCAACCGTAGACTCCACGCTTCCGAAAACGAGTTCTCCTGAAGAGGCTGCGAAGTGACGTTTGCCTTGTTGTTGTTGCAGAATGCGCCGAATCCGGTGGTGAGCTTCCTGCCGGTCATCCTTATTTTTGCCATCTTCTACTTGCTGCTCTTCCTGCCGATGCAGCGGCAGAAGAAGGCTCAACAAAAGATGCTGGCGGAACTCCAGAGCGGAAACATGGTGGTAACCAACGGAGGGATCATCGGCACCATCGTCTCGATTGGAGACGACGACACGCTGGTGCTGCGGGTCAAACCCGACGGCGTGAAGTTGCAGATCACGCGCAGCGCGGTATCCGGCCTGGTCGCCAAGGACGCCAAGTAGCGAGGTAGAATCGAAGGAATCCTTTCCGTACGCCTCGCGGAGTTTGCCACGCATGCAGAAGAATCTAACCACCAAGACCGTCATCATCGTCGCGACGATTCTGATCTGTATCTACGGGATCGTCGGGCTGCCGAAGAGCAGTGCGGAGCTGAAGCGGAATCTGGCGCAGAACATCAAGCTGGGGCTGGACCTGCGCGGGGGCAGCCACCTGGTGCTGCAGGTGCAGGTGCAGGACGCGGTGAAGGGCGAAGCGGACACCGTCATCGAGCGGCTGAAGGAAGACTTCAAACGCCAGAACATCGACTACGATCTGCTGGAGCGCAACGATCCGCAGAGCATTGAGGAAGCCGACGACATCCAGATTTCCATCAAGGGCATTCCCCCGCAGAAGACGACGGAGTTCCGCGGGCTGATCAATGAACGCTACAGCGGGTGGGTGCTGACGCCGGTCAGTTCCTCCGACTATCGCCTGACGATGCGCCCCACGGAAATGCTGCTGCTGAAGCGGGATACGGTGGAGCGGGCGATTCAGACGATCCAGACCCGCATCAACAACCTGGGCTTGACCGAACCGGTGGTGCAGCAGCACGGGCGGGCCGACGCCGAGTTCGAGATTCTAGTGCAACTGCCGGGCGTCGACGACCCGGCGCGCGTCAAGGAGATCATCGGCACGGCGGCGGTCCTGGGCATCCACGAGGTCAAGGATGGGCCCTTCGCCAACGAGCAGGAGGCGCGCGCGCGGCATGGCGGTGTGCTGCCGCCCAACACGCGCCTGATGAGAGAACTGCCGCGGGGCGGCGGCGGCGACAGTTGGTACCTGGTGACTCGCACTCCGGTGCTGACCGGCCGCGACCTGCGCAACGCGCGCGCCGGACAGGACGAGTTCCGCAAGTGGGAGACTTCGTTCACGCTCAGTCCCGACGCGGGACGCCGGTTTGGCCGGTTCACGGAAGCGAACATTGGCAACCGGCTAGCGGTGGCGCTGGACAACCAGTTGATCAGCGTGGCGACCATTCAGGCGCGCATCGAGGACTCGGGCCGGATCACCAACCTCGGCAGTGAAACCGAGGCCTCGAACCTGGCGCAGTTTTTGCGTTCGGGGTCGCTGCCGGCGGGAATTGTCTACGCCGAGGAAAGGTCCGTGGGGCCGTCGCTGGGAGCGGACTCGATCCGGCAGGGCCTGATCGCGGGACTGGCGGGACTGACGGCGGTGATTGCGTTTATGTTGTTTTACTACCGCCTGGCGGGCATCAACGCGGTGCTGGCTTTGATTCTAAACACCATTCTGCTGCTGGCGGCGTTGAGCTACTTTGGCGCGGTGCTGACGCTGCCGGGCATCGCGGGCGTGATCCTGACGATCGGCATGGCGGTGGACAGCAACGTCCTGATCTTTGAGCGGATCAAGGAAGAGTTGCGGGCGGGCAAGAGCATCGTGTCGGCGGTGGATGCCGGCTTCGGGAAGGCGTTCCTCACCATCATCGACACCCATGTGACCACGATCGTGTCCTGCGCCTTCCTGTTCATTTTTGGCACTGGCCCCGTCCGCGGCTTCGCCGTGACGTTGGTGATCGGCCTGATCGCCAACGTCTTCACCGCGGTCTTTGTCTCGCGGGTGATTTTCGACTACCATCTGGCCGGCAAGCGCCAGGTGACGGAGCTGAGTATTTAAGTGCCGGCGGAGTACGCACGCGAGGCAAAAGTTGTGTACAATACCTGCTTGCCGCCACAACTGCGACGCTGCCCTGGGAACAAACAGAAGGGCGCCGGTGTCTAACTTTGCAAACGCCGGCGCCGTAACGGGATTCAATGGAGTTATTTAAGGAAACCAACTTTGACTTCCTCGGCAAGAAGTGGCCGTTCATTATTGTGTCGCTGCTGCTGATCGTGCTGGGGCTGGGAAGCATGGTGTGGAAGGGCGGCATCAAGTGGGGGATTGACTTCACCGGCGGAGCGTTGATGTATGTGCGTTTTTCCGGCCCCCCGCCCGTGGCCCAGATTCGTACGGCGATCGGGAAGGCCGTGAGTGGAGATCTGACGGTGCAGGCGCTGACGGACGGGAACAACGAAGTCCTCATTGGCACCGAACTGAAGGAAGAGCGGGAGCTCGACGTCACCCGGCGCAAGATGATCGAAACGCTGGGCGCCACGTTCGCCAAGCCGGAAGGCGGCAAACTGGAGTTCAACAACGCCAGCCAGGAGGCGCTGCTGACCCGCTTGCGGGACCCGCTCCAGCGCGCGGGAGCGCAACTGGACGAGGAAAAGCTCCAAGAGTTGGTGCGCGGCGTGCTTGACTTCCGCAACAGCCCTCCCCGGTCCGGGCTGATCACCAGCTTTGACCAGCTTTCCGCGGTGCCGGGGGTTACTCCCCAGATCGTCAAGGTGTTCAAGGAGGAATGCTACCTCGCGCCGTTTGCCGTCCGGCAGGTGGAAGTGGTAGGGCCGAAGGTGGCCGCCGACCTTAGGGGGCAGGCTGTGAGCGCGACGCTGCTGGCGCTGGCCGGCATGCTGGTGTACATTGCGTTCCGGTTCGAGTGGATCTACGGCGTGGCGGCCGTGGTTGCGGTCTTCCACGACGTGTTGATCACGCTGGGGTTCTTTTCGCTGACGGGGAAAGAAATCTCTCTCACCGTCATTGCGGCGCTGCTGACGCTGGTCGGCTACTCGATGAACGACACGATCGTGATCTTCGACCGGATTCGCGAAAACCTGAAGTTGTTGCGGCGGGACAGTTTATACTCGATCATCAATAAGAGCGTCAACCAGACGCTCAACCGGACGGCGCTTACCTCCGGCCTGACTTTCCTGACCGTGCTGGCGCTGTGGCTTTTTGGCGGGCCGGTGTTGAACGCCTTTTCGTTTGCGTTGGTGGTGGGGATCCTGGTCGGCACGTATTCGTCGGTGTTCATCGCGTCCCCGATCGTGCTGGCGTGGCAGAATTACGCCCAGGCGCGGAAGTGGGGCAGGGCGGGCGCGGGCACTTCGGCAGCGCCGCCGGTGTCCAAACCAGTGGTAAAGCAATTGGCTAAGAAGGCAAAATGAGCGGCGGCTTGGGCTGCCGGAAGTGAGGTTGGGACATGTTTGAACAGACATTTGTGGACGGGGTGGGAAAGACGAACAAGCCCTGGACCATCTTCGTGTCGTTTGTGGGGCAGATCGCGCTGGTCGGGGTGATGATCCTGATTCCGCTGATCTTCACCGAGCAACTGAAGATGACGCAATTGAGCGCGGTGTTCCTGGCTCCGCCGCCGCCTCCGCCGCCGCCTCCGCCGCCCCCGGCGGCCGCGCCGGTCAAAGTGGTGAAAGTGATTCCGCGGCAGTTCGACGCGGGCCGCCTGATGCAGCCCAAGCAGATCCCGAAAGAGATCGCCATGATTAAGGAAGAGGAACTTCCCCCGGCCGCCGGCGTGCAAGGCGTGGTGGGCGGCGTTCCCGGCGGCGTGCCTGGTGGAGTCACGGGAGGTGTGATCGGCGGCATTCTGGGAGGCTTGCCAAGTGCGGCGCCCCCGCCCCCGCCCCCGCCGGTGAAGACCGAGGCGCCCAAGCCCGCGGCGCCCCAGCGCATCCGGGTGGGCGGCAATGTGCAGTCGGCCAAGTTGATTCGCGGGCCGAAGCCCGTGTATCCCCCGCTAGCCAAGCAGGCGCGCATCCAGGGGACGGTCCGCCTGAACGCCATCATTGGCAAGGACGGGACCATTCAGAATCTCACCGCCGCCAGCGGCCACCCGCTGCTGGTGCCGGCCGCCATGGACGCGGTAAAGCAGTGGCTCTATCAGCCGACCCTGTTGAACGGCGAGCCGGTGGAAGTGGTGACGGTAATCGACGTGAACTTCACGTTGAGTCAGTAAGTACGGGAAAGTCCGCGGACCGTTCCAGAATCTGGCGGTCCGCGGCAGAACGAAAAGTGAATTCAACTCGCAGGAGATAACTCAATGCTGCTACAGATGCATCTGTGGTCGATTCTGTTTCTGCTCCAGGAAGAGGTCGCATGGGACGTGCGCTCTCTCTGGAACCAGATGGGCTTCCTTGCCAAAGCAGTCGTCATCATCATGTTCCTGATGTCGGCTTGGTCCATTGGCGTGATGATTGACCGTATGCTGGCTTACAGCGCCGCCCGGTCGCAGTCGCGCGCGTTCGCCCCGGCGGTGGCCGGCGCGCTGCGGGAAGGCCGTCTGGACGAGGCAGTCAAGATCGCCGACCGCTTCAAGAAGAGCCACTTGGCCAAAGTGGTGGTGGCGGGACTTCAGGAATTTCAAGCCCACCAGATGAGTGGCGACATACCTGGTGAAGAAATCGAGGCGTCCAAGCGGGCCCTGGAACGCGCCGAAGCCATTGTGCTGGCCGAACTCAAACGCGGCGTCTCGAGCCTGGCGACCATCGGGTCCACGGCGGTGTTCGTCGGCCTGTTCGGCACGGTCGTCGGCATCATCAATGCGTTCAAGGGCATTTCGACGCAGAAGTCGACCGGTCTGGGCGCGGTGGCTGGCGGTATTTCGGAAGCGCTGGTCGCCACGGCCATCGGTCTGTTCGTCGCGATTCCCGCAGTCTGGATGTTTAACTACTTCACCAACCGCATCGAGGCGTTCACGGTCGAGATGGACAACTCGAGCTCGGAGTTGATCGACTACTTCATCAAGCGCAATCAACAGCGGCAGGCGGCGCGCAAGTAGCAGCGCCGGCCGGCCAGGCCGGTTTTGCGAGTTGAGTTCCGGGCGCCGCGGGCATCCCTCCCCAAGGGATGCCCGCAACGCCGCAGGCGGACGCGACTGGCGGAGGCAATATGAAAGAAAGCAAAGCGAAAAAGCGGGTCGAAGGGGTGGTTTCGGAGATCAACGTGACCCCCATGGCCGACGTAATGCTGGTGCTGCTGATCATCTTTATGGTCATCACGCCCATGCTTTCGAAGGGCGTCAGCGTCGACATGGTCAAGACTCGAAACCCCATCGCTATGCAGGCGGCGGACAAAGACGACGCCATTCTGGTGGCGGTGACCCGGGATGGCCGGGTGTATCTGGGCAGCACGCAGATGACGCCCGCCCAACTTCCGGACAAAGTGAAGGACCTGTTGACCAATCGTCTGGATAAGACGACGTACCTGAAGGCCGATGCGCGCGCGCAATATAAGGTCGTGGTGGACGTGGTCAACAACCTCCGCGCCGCGGGGGTTGATCAATTGGGCTTGTTGACTGAGCAGATCCAGGAGCGCGGGGCGGGCGCCGCGAAGCCGGGCGAAGAAGGCCAGGCCGCTCAGTAGTCGCCGCTGCCGGAGCGTCCGGACAGGAAGGAGTTCTCATTATGGGCATGCAAGTGGGGGGCAAGAAGGGCGGCCCCATGGTCGATATTAACGTGACGCCGATGATTGACGTGCTGCTGGTGTTGATCATCATCTTCATGGTCATCACGCCGCTTACGCCAAAGGGGCTTGAGGCGCTGGTTCCGCAGCCGCCGCCCCCGAACCAGCAGCAGTCCGAGTCGGATCAGCGCACCGTGGTGATCATCATCAACCGCGACAAGTCGATGTTGATTAACACCGAGCCCACGACGCTCGACACGATGGGCAAGCGCCTGGAAGAGATCTTCAAGACGCGCGCCGAGCGGGTGGTGTTCGTCAAGGGCGACGGCGAACTGGAGTTTGAGACGGTAGCGAAGGCGATCGACGTCGCCAAAGGGGTCGGTCTGGACAAGGTCGGCTTGATGACGCCCGAGATGGAGGCTGGCCAGTGACGAACCGGACGGCAACCCTCACTTTGGCCGCGCTCGCGCTGGCGGGGCTGGCGTCGACCGGCTGCAATCAGTTGAAGGCGCGGGACAACCTGAACAAGGGCGTGCAGGCATATAAGCAGGCGCGTTATCCGGAAGCGGTGACCTATTTCCAGCGGGCCGTGGAGCTGGATCCGAACTTCGCCACCACGCACCTCTACCTGGCTTCCACCTACATGAGCCAGTACATTCCGGGCGCGGAATCCGAAGAGAACCTCAGGATGGCGGAGAACGCCTTCAAGACGTTCCAGCGGGTTCTCGAACTGGATCCGAAAAACGAGCTGGCGACAGCGTCCATTGCTTCGCTGTATTTCAACCAGAAGAAGTTCGACGAAGCCATGGAATGGAACAAGAAGCTGGTGGCGATCAACCCCAAGAGTAAGGAAGCGTACTACACCATGGGGGTGATCGCGTGGACCAAGTGGCTTCAGCCAGACCGCGAAGCTCGCAACAAGATGGGGATGCAGCCGGAGGATCCTGGCCCGCTGAAGGACAAGAAGGTCCGCGAGGAGCTTCGCGCCAAGTACCTTCCCATGCTCGACGAGGGCATCGAGAACATGAAGAAGGCGCTGGAGATCGACCCAGAGTACGACGAAGCCATGGCGTACATGAACCTGCTGATCCGCTATCGCGCGGACTTGGTCGATACTCCCGAGGAGTACAAGAAGGAAATTGAGATCGCCGACAACTGGGTCCAAAAAGCGCTCCAGACCAAGAAGATCAAGGCGGAGCGGCAGGAGACCCATGGCGGCATCGTGATGGAAGAATCGAAATAGTCCTGTTTGCCTTCCTGGGACGCAGCCGCCGGCGCAGCCTGCCGGAGGCTGCGTTCTTTTTCTTTGGCGCTCTGCTGCTGCGGGATACTAAAAATAGAAGTCCGTTTCGTCATGGAGACCGTCTCCCCGCTGCCGTCGCTCGATGAGTCCTCCACTTGTGAGGCCCTCATGGAGGAGTTGCGCCGCAAGGTGCGCGAAGCGCGTTCGGCGGAGGAAGTCGACCAGATCGAAAAGGCCTATCGCTTCGCCAGCGACCTGCACCTCGAGCAGAAAAGGAGATCGGGCGAGCCGTATATGGTCCACCCCCTCTCGGTCGCGAATATCCTCGCCGACATGCGGATGGACGGAGTCTCGATCCAGGCCGCGCTGCTGCACGACGTGATTGAGGACACCTCCGTCACTTTCGCCGATTTACGCAGGGAGTTCGGCGAGGAAGTCGCGCGGGTGGTGGATGGCGTCACCAAGATCAGCAAACTCGATTTCCATTCCGCCGAGGACCGTCAGGCGGAAACCTACCGCAAGATGCTGCTGGCGATGGTCAGCGACATCCGCGTCATTCTGGTTAAGCTGGCGGACCGGCTGCACAATATGCGTACGCTGGGCTACCTCAAGCCGGAGGCGCAGCAACGGGTGGCGCGCGAGACCCTGGACATCTACGCTCCCGTGGCCAATCGCCTGGGGATGGGTAAGATGCGCGGGGAACTGGAGGACTTGGCCTTTCGCTATCTGGAACCGGAGGCCTACGCCGAGATCACCCGGGAAATCGAGACCCGCAAGCACACCAACGAGGAAACTTTACAGGCGATCCGACAGAAGGTGGAGGCGGAACTGCGCCGCGAGGGAATCCCCGCCCGGGTGGAGGCGCGCGTCAAACGGGCGTATTCGGTGTATCAGAAGCTGAAGCGCCAGCGCATCAGCGTCGACCAGGTGTACGACCTGCTGGCGCTGCGCATTCTGACCGACTCGCTGAAGAACTGCTACGCCGCTCTGGGCGTGATTCACAACGAATGGCACCCGATCCCGGGGCGCATCAAGGACTTCATCGCCATCCCAAGGCCGAATCTGTACCAGTCGCTGCACACCTCGGTGATCGGACCCCACGGGCAGCCCTTTGAAGTCCAGATCCGGACGGAACAGATGCACCGCGTGGCCGAGGAGGGAATCGCGGCTCACTGGAAGTACAAGGAAGGCAAGCAGGGGCCGGCGGAGGACGATCAACGGATCGCCTGGCTGCGGCAACTCGTGGAATGGCAGCGGGAGATGCAGGATCCGGGGGACTTCATGTCGACCCTGAAGGTGGACCTGTATCCCGAGGAGGTTTACACCTTTACCCCCCGGGGGCGCGTCATCGTCCTGCCGCGCAACGCTACCCCCATCGATTTCGCCTACGCCATTCACTCCGACATCGGCAACACCTGCGTCGGAGCCAAGGTGAACGGCCGCATCGTCACGCTGCGTTATGCGCTAAAGAACGGCGATATCGTCGAGATCCTGACGCAGCCCAATCACCAGCCCTCCAAGGACTGGCTGTCGATCGTCAAGACCTCCCGGGCGCGGAATAAAATCCGGCAGGTGATCAACTCGGCGGCTCGCGCCCAAGCCGTGGAAATCGGCCAGAAGTACCTGGAAAAGGAAGCCCGCAGGCTTGGGGTCCAGCTTGCCAAGATTCCCCGCCAGGTGTTCGAGGAAATCGCGGGCGAGTACGGGTGTTCCAAAATGGAAGACCTGTACGCGGCGCTGGGCTACGGTAGATTCTCGCCCCGGCAGATCCTCCAGAAGGCGGCGCCGGGATTGGCGCCTGCGGAAACGCCGCCGGAAAAGCCGACGGCGGAAGCGGGGACGCCCTCCGCCGGGGGAGCGCTGCACGTCTCAGAGGCGGACTTCGCCATTCAGGTGAAAGGCCTCGACGATCTGCTGATCTACCGGGCGGGCTGCTGCAATCCCATCCGGGGAGAAGCCATCATCGGCTATATCACGCGCGGAAAGGGAGTCGCCGTCCACTCGCGAAATTGTCCGAACGTGCAGAAGCTGCTTTACGAGCCCGAACGGAAGATCGACGTGGACTGGACCCGCTCGGCGGCCGACGCTTTTCCCGTGAAGCTGACCGTGCACACCGCCGATCAGCCCGGACTGCTCAATCAGTTGACCTCCATCCTGTCCCACGAGAACACCAATATCCGGAACCTGGAGGCGCACACCGACACGGAATCCGGCGACGGGGCGGTGATCGAAATGACGGTGGATGTGAGGGACAAAAAACAGCTTGAGAAGCTGATCAACGCCATGCGCAGACTTAGCGGCGTGCGGGATGTGGAGCGCGCGTCCTGAATCCCTGCCCGTGTATCTAACCAGCTATGGATACTCCTCTGAAAACGCCCGCGGCCTCGGATCCGGAGCACATTTCTATTTCCAAGTCGAAGGGGGTAGTCATCGACTGGAAGGACGGGCATCGGAGCGAGTACGGTCTCCGCTATCTGCGGCATCATTGTCCCTGCGCCACGTGCACGGGCGCTCACGGCACGCCGCCGCAGGCGCCTCCGGTCAACCCGTCGCCGTTTCAGCTTTATCAGCCCGCGCTGAAGATGGAACAAGTGGAGCCGGTGGGCGCATACGCGATCCGGATCGTATGGAACGACGGTCACCGCACCGGCATCTATTCGTTCGAGCACCTGCGCCGCATCTGCCCCTGCGCGGCTTGCCAGCCGCCGGCTACGGCGGCGATCCAATAATTTGCGATCATTCAGAAAATCTCCCGGACATGAGTTTTAGCGACAACCTCGAGAACACGCTGAAGAATCTGGAAGCGCGGGAAGGCCGAGAGCGGCTCGCTCCGCGCAAAAATCGCAGTGCTCCGGTGGCCGTCGAGAACTTGCGCGGCAGCCGTTTCGCCGGGGAATTGCTATCCGCGGCGACGCGGATCGGCCACGGGTACCGCACCAAAGTGCACATCTTCTGGCTGGGAGGAACGCTGCGGCTGGAGGCCCGGGAGCACCGCCTGGAGTTGCGGCCGACGGCGGAAGGTTTTGTGGCCGTTTTCCTGGTGGGAGGGGAGGAAACGCACCGGGAGAAGGTGTCGCTGGACGGGAAGGCCGAAACGCTCGCGCGGCGCTGGATGGACAAGGTCGGCCCTCCCCCGCCGCCGCCTCCGATTCCCCCGGACCTGCGCGAAGAGCTCGGCGAATAGCGTTCCGCTCCAGAGAACCGTGGAAAGCAAAACAGGCGGCTCAACAGCCGCCTGTTTCTTTTGTGTGCCGAGCATGTTCGACAGCTCGGGGGTGACCGGACGTTTTTCGAACACAGCTACGGGTTTCGGCCCGGGCGGTCGGCGCATCAGGCGGTGGAACAGGCGCAGCAGTATATCGCCGAAGGCTACCGCTGGGTGGTGGATCTGGAGAAGTTCTTCGACCGGGTGAACCACGACAGCCTGATGGCGAGAATCGCGGCAAGGATCGGCGACAAGCGGATGCGGAAGCTGATTCGGGCGTTCTTGAAAGCCGGGGTGATGGAAGGCGGGCTGGTGAGTCCGGTGGATGAGGGGACGCCGCAAGGCGGGCCGTTATCACCCCTGTTGTCGAACATCGTGCTCGACGAGTTGGACCGGGAGTTGGAGCGGAGAGGTCTTCGGTTCGCGCGGTATGCGGACGACAGTAACATCTACGTTCGCAGCCGAAGGGCCGGGGAACGGGTGATGGAGAGCGTTACGCGATTCATCGCCAAGAAGCTCAAACTCAAGGTAAACCAGCAGAAGCGAGCGGTAGGACAGCCATATGCGGACCCGCATGTACGGTGGTGTGACAGGGAAAGCGGGCGACCGCCTACCTATGTCGATTGGCTGGTTCGCCTCGCCAACCGAATCTCAACGCCCCGCCCGGTTTTTGCGTCTACCTCAGTGTGAAGCGTTTGGCCGCCTGCCTGTTTTGCGCCGCATCCCTGGCCGCCGCCCCGGTCAACGTCATGCAACTCCTGGCCGGTGTTGAGCGGCGCTACAACCGCGTCACCACGCTCACCGCGCAGTTTGAGGAGACCTACTCGGCTCCGGGACGCGCCCGCCAGCAGGAAGCGGGTACGCTGTACCTCCGCAAGCCCGGCCGGATGCGGTGGGACTACTCGCAGCCACCGGGCAAACAGTTTGTCACCGACGGAAAGTTCTTCTACCTGTATTCGCCCGCCTCGCAGCGCGCTCAGAAGCGCCCCATGAAGGACAGCGCCGATCTGCACGCGCCTTTGGGATTCCTGCTCGGACGCATCGACTTCGCCCGGGATTTCTCACGGTTCGAGTCGCGGTCGGAGGGCGAAAACACCTGGGTGAAAGCCGTGCCGGAGCGCAAAGACCTTGCCTACACGCACATCGAGATGCTGGTGACGCCCCGCTCAGAAATCCAAGTGCTGCGTGTCTATGGCCAGGACCGCTCCACGCTCGAGTTCCGGTTTCAAGGCGAGAAGATGAACCCGCCGCTGGAGTCCCGGCTTTTCGTCTTCACTCCGCCGCCTGGCGTCCCGGTGGCCGAGGAGGTCGAGTAGACATGCCGGAATGGGTAATGAAGTACGCCGACCCGCGCGGCCAGATCCTTCAGCGGACGTTCAATGCGGCTTCGGAGAGTGAATTGCGCGACAAGTACGCCGCGCAGGGCTACCTGGTCTACTGGATCAAGCCTCGCGCAGGCGCGCTGGCCGCCACGGGCCTGTTTGGCGGCGCCAAGAAACTCAATCTCGAAAAGTTCCTGATCTTCAATCAGCAGTTCGTGACGCTGATTCGCGCCGGGCTGCCGATTCTCAAAGGACTCGACCTGCTGGCGGACCGCCTGACCGACGCCCACCTCGGCCGCTACATCAAGGCGGTGCGGGATGAAGTGAAGAACGGCACGCTGCTCTCCGACGCATTTCGGATGCAGGGAATCTTCCCGAAGATCTACATCACCACGGTCATGGCGGGAGAAAAGTCCGGCTCCCTGGTCGAGGTGATGGACCGTTACATCACTTACCAGAAGCTGGCGCTGGCGGTGAAGAAAAAAGTCCTGGTTTCGCTGCTGTACCCGGCGGTGCTGATCGGGCTGACCCTGCTGCTGATCGTCTTTCTGGTGACCTATGTGGTGCCCAATTTTGCCGAACTGTACAAGAACATGTCGGCCGAATTACCCGCGATGACCCAGGCGTTGATCGCCGTGGGCACCACGGCCAAGGCGTACATCGTGGTGGGCGTCGCCGTCCTGATGGGTGCGGTGGTGGCGCTGCGCCTTTGGTTGAAGACGTCCGCCGGACAGCAACTCTGGGATCGGACGCTGATGCGGACGCCCGTCGTTGGCGAAATCTGGATCAAGTATCAGGTGGCCCAGTTTTCGCGTGTGCTGAGCACGCTGCTCACCGGCGGCATCCCGCTCGTCCAGGGACTGGACACCGCGGGCGAATCGCTGGGCACCGCCATCCTGCAAAAAGCTCTCGAGAAGGCCGGCAAGCTGGTGCGCGAGGGCCAGCCGCTGTCGTCCGCCTTGAAGAGCACCGGCCTGTTCCCGCCGCTCTCCATCGACATGATCGAAGTGGGCGAATCCACCGGCGCGCTGCCCGCCATGCTGAACTCCGTGGCGGAGTTCTACGAAGAGGACGTCAACACTCGCATGACCGCCACGCTCTCGCTGATCGAGCCGGCCATCATGATCTTCATGGGCATCTTTGTGGCGTTCGTGCTGGTGTCGCTCTACCTGCCGATCTTCTCGCTGGCGGACAACATCCGGTGACGCCGGGCGGGCGGCGCCCGGCCGTTTTACGCCAGCGCCCGCCGGAAGAACCGCCGCCAGTTTCCGTGGAAGATCCCCTCGATGTCTTCGGGGGAGTAGCCCCGCTCCCGGAGGATGGGCGCCAGGTTTTGCAGATCGGCGATCGTGTCCAGGTCGCGCGGGGTTTGCTCGGCGCCAAAGCCGCCATCCAAATCGGAGCCGATTGCGCAGTGCCGCGCGCTGCCCGCCAACTGGCAGATGTGGTCGATGTGGTCCACCGCGTGGCGAAGAAAGCACGGCGGGTTCACGTCCGCGCCACGCTCCCAGCCGGGCACCACCATCCAGGCGTCGAACGCCGCGCCGATCACGGCGTCGCGCTCGATCAGGAGCCGGATCTGCTCGTCGCTGAACTGGCGCACGCCGGGGGTAATCGCGCGGCACATGTTGTGGCTGGCCAGCACCGGCCCGGGGAACCGGTCGAGCGCTTCGAAAAAGCTTTCATCGGCCAGGTGGGTGACATCCAGCACCATGCCCAATTCGTGCATCAGGGCGAGCAACTCGCGGCCCTGGGCGGTCAACCCGCCCTCGGAGGCCGTGCCGTGCGCGTAAGCGCCGGGACCGTAGTGCGCCAGGCCAACCACGCGCAGGCCGGCGTCCCACCACTCGCGCGCCTGCCCGGGCCAGACGATCGGATCCGCGCCTTCCATGCTGAGGATGAACCCAAAAGGCGCGGCGGCGGGATCCGCCCCCCAGCCCGCCAGACACGCATCCATGGCCGCAGCGTCGCGCAGCAGCCGGATCGTCCCCAGGCTCTCCAGCACGCGGTAATAGGCAAGCTGTCCCTGCGCGCTCGCGTAGGCGATCTCCTGATTCCGGAAGTCCAGGATCGTTTGGCCGCGAGGATTGCTGCGCGCCAGCACGGTGGCCAGCGCGACAGCCACTTCGCCTCTCCGCATCTCGGGGAAGGCCACCGTTCCAGCCTGCCGGCCTTTCTCATTCATTCCGGCTTCCGCCAGGCGGATCTCAGAAACCGGGCGGCGCAGGTCGCGGTTCCAGTTCACCGCGTTCCAGGCCAGGTCCAGGTGGGCGTCGATGAGCAGCATGGGTGGAAGGCTATTGTAGCCGATGCTCTCCGCCCCGCTGGCGCCGCCTCCAGGGTCAGTCTTCGTAAAAACACCGCATCCGTACCGGCGGCTCCGTTCAGTCGACCATCCCCATTTCCGAGATGGGTCGTGAAACAACACATGCTGCACAGGCGGGAGATGCTGGAAAACTGCATCGTGAAGGGCCTGCTGATCGCCGGGACGCCGCTGGCGTCCGGCAGGCTGCTCGCACTTTGGCAGAGCGGGCAAGCGGCGGCGAAAAAACCGACACCGCCGGATGTGCGCGGGCCTTTCTTCAAAAAGGGCGCACCCTACACGTCCCCACTGCGCAAGCCGGGGGATCCGGGCTTCCCCCTGCGCGTCGCCCGGCGCGTCGTCAACACCCGGGGGGAGAAGGTTCCGGGCGCGCGGATTGATCTGTGGCAAACCAATCATGCGGGGCGGTACGACCTCGCAGGCTTCGCCCACCGCGTCCACGCCGCTTATAATGGGAACGCCATGCGAGTGTTTCTCGCTCTCCTTTCCCTTGCTATGAGCCTTTCCGCTGCCGTCACCATCGAAAAGATCACGTACCAGGGCTGGCCGAACGCCTACCGCATCGCGAACGGCGAAGTCGAACTGATCGTGACCGGCGACGTCGGCCCGCGCATCATGCGCTACGGGTTTCGCGGCGGCCAAAACCTGTTCAAGGAATTCTCCGCGCAACTCGGCAAGAGCGGCGAGCCGACGTGGCAGCCGCGGGGCGGGCACCGCTTGTGGATCGCTCCGGAGGTAGCCGAGCATGTGTCGCCCATCACCTACGCCATCGACAACAGGCCCGTGCGGATCGAGGTAAAAGGCGGCGCGCTGATCGCCACGCCGCCGCTCGAGAAAGAAGTGGGCCTGCAAAAGCAGATCGAAGTCCGGCTGGCCGCTTCGGGCAGCGCGGTCGAGGTGATCCACCGGGTGACCAACCGTAACGTCTGGACGGTGGAGTTGTCGCCGTGGGTGCTCTCGATGATGGCGCAGGGTGGCGTTGGCATCACCGGCCTGCCGCCGCGCGGCACGCACCCGGAGATGCTGGCGCCTTCGAACCCGCTCATCATCTGGCATTTCACCCACCTCAGCGATCCCCGCTGGACGTTCACCAAGAAATACATCATGCTGCGGCAGGATCCGCAAAACGCGCTGCCGCAAAAGATCGGGCACTTCAACCGGGACACCTGGGGAGCTTATTATCTGAACGGCGAACTGTTTCTCAAACGCTACCAGGCCGATCCGGCCAAGACGTACCCCGACATGGGCGCGTCGTACGAAACCTTCACCAATGGGGAAACGCTGGAACTGGAAACGCTGGGGCCCCTGACGAAGCTCGCGCCCGGCGAGACCGTGGAACACGTCGAGCGCTGGACGCTGCACCGCAACGTGCGCCTGACCACGTTCGATGACGAAGAACTGGACCGCGTGCTGACGCCGCTGCTGGGGCGCTGACCGGCTTGGATCTCCGCGTTACATCCTGGGCCGAGCTCAACGACCACCTGTACGACGGGTGCTGGAACCCGGCGATCCAGCGCTTTCGTTCTCCCTTCGCCTACCGGGGACTCTCGGACGCCGCCTATGACCTGAAAACCACGCTGATCCGGCTGGGCGGGGACTACGCGCGCCTGGAGCGCCACCTGCTCCGCAATTTCCGCAAATACGCGCTGCGCGACGCCGTGCCCGCCGACTCGGTGTGGAACTGGCTGGCCACCGCGCAGCACTTCGGCCTGCCCACCCGCCTGCTGGACTGGACCTTCTCGCCCTACATCGCGCTGCATTTCGCCACCGCGAACCTGGAACGGTACGACGTGGACGGCGTCATCTGGGCGGTGGATTATGTCAAGGCCCACCGCTTCCTGCCCGCCGGCTTGCGCCAGTTGCTCGAAGAGGAGGGCTCCAACCTGGTGACCGCGGAAATTCTGCAACGTTTTGTGAGCAGCCTCCAGGATCTGGACGCCTCCAAGACGGACGGCGACTTCGTGATCTTCTTCGAGCCGCCCTCCCTCGACCAGCGCATTGTCAATCAGTACGCCCTCTTTTCGCTGATGTCGGGCGCCTCCGCGCAGGTGGACGTCTGGCTGGAGTCGCATCGGGATTTGTATCACCGGATCGTGATCCCGGCGGAGCTCAAGTGGGAGATCCGCGACAAGCTCGATCAGGCGAACATCACCGAACGCGTCATGTTCCCGGGTCTGGACGGGCTCAGTCGCTGGCTGAAGCGGCAGTACAGCCCGAAGACATCGCCCGCGCCGCGCCGGTGAACTGCGCGAGGCGAACCCCGCGCCCCGCCGCGACCGCGGCGCCGTGACCGCTGCGCATCCAAAGCCGCGACGCTAGCGCCGGACCAGGACGTCGCGCAGCCCGTCGCGGCTCAGGAAGAACTTGATGGAGTCGTAGTTGTGAAAGAGCCGTTCCAGATTCCGGTTGTTGAACACCTGCACCGGCGTCAGCATGCCGCGGCGCACCAGCGTAAGGGTGTGCGCGTCTTGAATCCGGAAGGAGTAAAACGGCGACCGGTAGGCCTTTTCCTGCGCCCGGAACAGTCCCAGCAGGCAACTGGACGGTTTGACGATCTGGAACAACCGGTCCATCACCGCGTTGAGCAACCGTGGCTCCAGGTATTCGAGCACGTCCCAAAGGAGGACCCCGTCAAAGTGGCTTGGCGGATAATTCAGGTTCTCGTCAAGGAACGCATCGATCTCGGAGGGGTGCAAGGGTTCGGCAGGGACATCATCCCTTCCCTGGCGCAGGCTGCGGATCGGATCCTCCGAGGCAAGCCGGTGGCCGAGATTGGTGATGTAGGAGATATTTTCCTGGTTGGCGCCGCCCAAGTCGAGCAACGTGAGGCCCGCTTCGTCCCGGATGTAGAGCAGAAACTGTTCGAGGCCGGCGCTGTGGCGGGTAATCAATTCCGGACCTTCCGCCTCGCGCCTTCCCAAAGGCGACAGACGGGGTCGCGCCGGCTCTCCGGCCCGGGATCGGGAGAAGATCGATTTGAATCGTTCCGCGATCACGGCAGTCGCTGCTTTAGCGGGCGCCTCCCCCGGCCGCGGGGGCGGTCTGCGGAACCGCTGCCTGCGCCGCCGGCTTCGGCGGAGCGGCTTTGGCGGGCTCCGGTTTCACAATGTCGATGCTGCCTTTGAAGTAGGCGCCATCCTCGATCACGATGCGGGCAGTCTTGATGTCGCCCGTCAGTCTGGCTTCCTTCCGGATTTCAATCTTGTCCAACGCCTCTACGTTGCCGAGGAGGGTGCCCAGCACCAGAATCTCCCTGGCGCGAATGTTGGCCTGGACCTTGCCATGCGGTCCGAGCGTCACCTTGTGTTCGGGCGCTTCTACCATCCCTTCCACTTCGCCATCCACGAAAAGATCTTCGCGGCTGAGAATCTGCCCCTTCACGGTGACCGATTTGCCGATTGTAGCCACGCCCCGCGGATAGTCCGCATCCAGGTTTCTCATGGACGAAGTTGACAACGGAATGCCCTCGCTAGCAGGAGACGAAAAGGGGGACGAACTGCCGCCGGGGGTTTCGCCCTTGGGTTCGTCCTTACGTCGGTTCCACATTTGCCTCAGGTACCTCCCCTAGTCTAGCCGCGACCCGTGCGGCAAGGCAATGGAATCCTGCGGCCTCCCCGCTCACTCCGCAAAACGGCGGAGACGGAGCAGCTCCCCGAAAGAAATGTAAATGTTCACAATTCCCAGTCCGCTCACTGCTCCCCGCACGTAGCCGTTGTTCCACAACTCCTTCCACAGCGGCCAGGTTGGGGCCACCGAGGAAAAGTAATTGCCTTCCCACCACTCCGACCAGGGAAGGATCAACAGGATAATGCCCACCTCCAGGCAGAAGACTACCAGAGCAAGCGCCAGAGCTTTGTGATACCAGCGATACTCCCGGCGCTTGGAGGCCGGGGGCATGGGTTCGGCGGGAGGCGTCATTGGCTCGAGCGGCATTCCTCAGGTCCAAACAGCGGCAACTGATCCCAGTCTAAAGGAAAGCGGCAGCATTCCCGCACGGGGGCGTAACTAAGCCGGTGCAGGGGCGTGGGGCCTAACCGGGCCAGGGCGCGCCGGTGACCGGGGGTCGGATAGCCCTTATTGGAGCCCAGCCCGTAGTCAGGATACACTGCATCCCACGCGCGCAGGCAGGCGTCCCGCGCCACCTTGGCCAGAATCGAGGCGGCGGCGATGGCATGGCAGCGGGCGTCGCCTTCCACCAGGGCCCGCTGCGGGACGGGCAAATCCAGGGTCGCGGCGTCCACCAGCACGAAGTCCGCAGCAACGGGAAGCCCCTCCACCGCCCTTTTCATCGCCAGGCGCGAGGCCTGGAGGATATTGATCCGGTCGATGGTGGCCGCGTCCACCGCCGCGATGCGCCAGCCTAGCGCGCGGCTCCGGATCCGCTCCGCGAGCACCTCGCGGCGGGCGGCGTCGAGCTGCTTCGAATCGTTCAACCCTCGCACCGGTCGGGCCGGATCCAGCACCACTGCGGCGGCGTAAACCGGGCCGAACAACGACCCCCGGCCCGCCTCGTCCACCCCCGCCACCAGGCGATATCCCTGTTTGCGCAAGGCCCGCTCCCAGGCGCTGGAACAGCGGCGATGGCGGGAATGGCCGGCCACGCTGAGTGCCTAATCGCGCTCCCGGAGCCTCGCGGCCTTGCCTCGCAACGCGCGCAGATAATACAGTTTCGCCCTCCGCACGCGCCCCGTCCGGACCACATCAATGTGGTCGATCACCCGGGCATGCAATGGGAAGATGCGTTCCACGCCATGGCCGAAGCTGATCTTGCGCACTGTGATCGACTCGCCCATGCCGGTGTTGTTGCGGGCGATCACCGTTCCCTCAAAAGCCTGGAGTCGCTCCTTGTCGCCTTCGCGAATCTTCACGTGCACCCGCACCGTATCTCCGGGGCGGAACTCGGGAACATCCGTACGCTTGTTCTTGTTGACGAACTTCGTCAGCAACGCATTGTTCATGGTCGTTTCCTTCTCAACTCGCTTGGCCAGGGAGCGTTCCCTGGCGTCTGTCCATGGCCGGCCGCCCGTCCAGCAGGTCCGGGCGCATCCGCGCGGTCTTTTCCAGCGCGGCGTACCGCCGCCACTTCCGGATTTCTTCGTGGTTGCCGCTCAACAGGACCTCCGGAACCTTCCATCCCCGGAAATCCGCGGGACGGGTATAGTGCGGGCAGTCCAGGATCCGGTCCTCCTGGCTGAACGACTCGGCCGCGCTGGAAGCTTCGTTCCCCAACACGCCCGGCAACTGGCGGGCAACCACGTCCATCACCACCGCCGCCGCCAGTTCTCCGCCGCTCAGAATGTAATCGCCGATGCATAACTCCTCATCGGCGAGATGCTCCGCCACCCGTTCGTCCACTCCCTCGTACCGGCCGCAAATCAGCATGATCTCGGCGTAGCGGCTCAACCGTTGGGCCGCTGCCTGGTCAAACAACCGCCCCTGCGCCGACAGCAGCACAATCCGCTGCTCCGGCGTCTTATCCGGCCAGATGCTTTCGCACGCCTCGAACAGCGGTTCGGGCTTGAACACCATCCCCTCGCCGCCGCCGAACGGACGATCATCCACCGTCCGGTGCCGGTCGCGGGCCCATGCCCGCAAGTCATGCACCCGCACCTCGAACAGGCCTGCCTCCCGGGCCCGTCCCACCACGCCGTAAGCCAGAGGGCTTTCGAAGAAACCGGGGAAGATCGTGATGACGTGAAAGACCACTTACCCGTTCAGTTCCTTCAGCCCGTCCGGCAACTCAACCGTAATCCGCCGCGCGTCCAGATCGATCGTTCGGCAAATCGACCGCGCAAACGGGATTAGCAATCCCGTATCCAATTCCAATAGCCCCGGGCTACCCGCAACCTCCAGGAACCGGACCACCGTACCCAGCGGCTCCCCGCCGCCCTCGACGACCACGCAACCCGACAGGTCGTCCTGGAAGTACTCCCCCTCGTCCAACGCTCGCCGCTCGGCCAACGGCACGCACACTTCCATGCCGCGCAGCGCTTCCGCGGCATCGATCCCGTCGACGCCGCGAAACTTCAGCACCAGATCGCCCTCGTGCAGCCACGCGCGCTCGATCTGCGCCTCCCGCCAGACGCTTTCGCCCGGTCGGCGCAAAATCACCCGCGCCAGCCCTTGAAACCTCTCGACGCCGGAAGTCAGACACCAAGCCACGACTTCCCCCCGGTTGCCGCGTGGCCGCACAAGAGTGGCGAGGGCCACCCAGGATTCCGGCACGGCCTATTCGAGAATCTCCAGCGTAAACCGCCGGTTCAGCTTCATGCTGGCGGCCCCCAGGATGGTGCGGATCGAACGCGCCGTCCGGCCTTGTTTTCCGATCACCTTCCCGAGGTCGTCGGCCGCCACCCGCAGCTCCAGCACCGTTACCTGCTCGCCAATCACCTCATGGACGGAGACTGCTTCGGGATTGTCTACCAGAGCCTTCGCAATGTCCTCAATCAGCTGTTTCATCCCGAACTCCCAAGCTCCATCGTAACGCGCCCGCGTTCCCGGGCGGGACCGCCCGGGCGGACGCTTAACTCGCTTCTGCGGCTGGCGCCGGGGCCGGATTCTTCTCCACCAGAATCTGCACGCGGTCCGACAACTGCGCGCCCGCTTTCCGCCAGTAGGCCAGCCGCTCGTGGTGCAGCACCACCGTCGGCGGATCGGTCAGCGGGTTGTAATGTCCCACCACTTCCAGGTTGCGGCCGTTCCGGGCGCGCTCCTTCTCAATAACCACGATCCGGTAAAAAGGCTTCTTCTTGGCGCCGAATCGCGCCAGGCGAATCATCAGCATTTCGTCAATTCCTTCATCCCTACTTTGTCAACCTTCCCGGCCGGGGCTATCCGAAAAAGGGCAGCTTCAGCTTGCCCAGCTTCTTCCCCATCATGCCGCCGGAGATCTCCTTCATCATCTTGCGGGCCTGCCCGTATTGTTTCAGCAACTGGTTGACCTCCTGCACGCTGGTGCCGCTGCCCCGGGCGATCCGCCGGCGCCGACTGCCGTTGATGATCATGTGGTTGGCCCGCTCCTTGGGGGTCATCGAGTCGATGATGGCCACCACGCGGGTGATCTCCTGCTCATCGACTTTGACGTTCTTCAATTCCTTGAACATGCCCACCTGCGGCATCATGCCGAGTATCGATTCCAGGGGACCCAGTTTTTTCAGTTGCCGGATCTGGTCGCGGAAGTCTTCGAGCGTGAACTCGTTCTCGATCAGCTTCCGCTGCATCTCCTCGGCCTTCTTTTTATCGATCGCTTCTTCGGCTTTCTCGATAAAAGAAAGGACGTCGCCCATCCCGAGAATCCGGGAAGCCACCCGGTCGGGATGGAACGGCTCAAGCGCGTCCGGTTTTTCGCCTACCCCGACGAATTTCAGCGGCTGGCCGGTGACGTGGCGAATCGAAAGCGCCGCGCCCCCCCGCGCATCGCCGTCCATCTTGGTGAGAATGACGCCTGTAATCCCCAGCCGCTGATGGAACGCCTCGGCGGACTTCACCGCGTCCTGCCCCGTCATCGCGTCCGCGACAAACAGGATCTCCACCGGGCTGAGAGAGCTTTTCAGCTCGCTCAACTCGACCATCAATTCGTCGTCGATGTGCAACCGGCCGGCCGTGTCCACCAGCACGACGTCGCGTCCCGTCTGCATGGCTTCCCGCTTCGCCGCCTTCGCCAGGCTGAGCGGCTGGTGATCGTCTGCCTCGCCGGTGTAAACCGGCAGCCGGAGTTCGTTGGCCAGCACGCGCAATTGCTCCCGCGCCGCCGGCCGGTATACGTCGACGGAAACCAGCAGCGGCGAGTGCCCGTTCCGGGAAAGCCAGCGTCCCAGCTTCGCTGTCGAAGTCGTCTTTCCCGAACCCTGCAACCCGACCAGGAACATCACGCTCGGCGGCGCATTGGCAAACCGCACCTTCGAGGCGTGGCTCCCGAGCACCTTGATCATCTCGTCCCGGACGATTTTGATCACCTGCTGCGACGGCGAAAACGAGGTCAGCACCTCCTCGCCCATCGCCTTGCTCTTGACCCCCTCGATTAACTGCTTGACCACTTTGAAGTTCACGTCTGCTTCGAGCAGGGCCACCCGGATCTCGCGCAAGGCGGACTCCATGTTTTCCGCCGTGAGCTTCCCCTCGCCGCGCAGGTTCTTGAACACCCGCTGCAGCTTCTCGGACAGATTGTCGAACATGATTCGTTCCGGGCTTCCTCAGGCTTCCGGTGGCTGGACACACGAAGACTGATCGGCAGCAGTGCTTTCAGTATACCGCACTCGGCCCGCCGGCCCGCATTGCCTCAAACCACCCCGCACCGGTACACTGAAATAGGTACTCCCCGGTCGTCTAACGGTAGGACAGCGGCCTTTGGAGCCGTGAATCGTGGTTCGAATCCATGCCGGGGAGCCACTTCTCAAAATTGGCTGTTTTCGCCCCACTCCCCCCAACAGCATCGCCTGCGGCTTCGCGTGCAAGTGCCAACATGTCAAAGGGTTGGCGGTATTCCGCGGTCAGCACGCCGTCCTTCCAAACGCAGTTCGA
>CALDSU010000008.1 GCA_937924525.1 uncultured Bryobacteraceae bacterium | reverse complement strand
CCGGATCCCTGGGACAAGCGGTCGGTGGCGGTGGCCGATGGCCCGCTGTTCCCGCCGGATCCCTGGGACAAGCGGTCGGTGGCGGTGGCCGATGGCCCGCTGTTCCCGCCGGATCCTTGGGACAAGCGGTCGGTGGCGGTGGCCGATGGCCCGCTGTTCCCGCCGGATCCCTGGGACAAGCGGTCGGTGGCGGTAGCGGATGGCCCGCTGTTCCCGCCGGATCCCTGGGACAAGCGGTCGGTGGCGGTGGCCGATGGCCCGCTGTTCCCGCCGGATCCCTGGGACAAGCGGTCGGTGGCGGTGGCCGATGGCCCGCTGTTCCCGCCGGATCCCTGGGACAAGCGCGCCTAGGCTGGGCGGATCCACGTATCAAGTTATTTAGATTGTTCCACCTAGCGTAGTGCAAGAAAGGGACGGTACCTCCTCCCTAGGCCCTTACCTGATTTTTAAGGTGAAGAAACTGTCTCAAAATTCTCCAGTTTGCGCTATCTTCGTCTTGAGAAGCGCATTCGATGTACACTTCGGTCCAGTGGGCTTTCATCGTCGCCAGCCTCGTGCTGCAGGTGATGGTCATCCAAGCTTTCATTCGAGGACCTTACCGCCAGTACCCCTTCGCGTTCACTTACTCCTTGGTTCTCTTCTTCACGACGATTATGGATACCGCGCGCTGGAGCGGCGCGGAGAGGCTGGTCCCCCAAGAGTTTTATCAAACTGAAACGCTGCGGCAGGTTTTTCTGTTCGCAGTGGTGGTTTCCTTCATTGATCGCGCCATGGAACAGTTCCTGTACCGGCAGCGCGTGCGGGGCGTCCTGATTGCGCTGGCTTTGGCGGTGGCGTATGGTTCAATCTTATTCCACTCCGAGGGCAGTCCCGTCAATGCGTACTACAACCAGCTTGGGGATCTGGCGACGCGCGTCGCGCGCGATTTGAGCTTCACTGCGGTGGTTTTGACCCTCCTACTCTGGAGCATGCTGCTGGGCCGCAAAGCGGTGGATCGCCAATTGCTGCTGGCCACTGGCGGACTGGGATTGCAGTTCACCGGGGACGCGATCGGCCAATCCCTGCGGCAACTCGCCCTGCCGGGACGCATCAAATGGCTGGTGATTACGGCCAATATCCTGATCGTAGTGGCGCACCTGATGCGGGTGTACGTATGGTGGGAGGCCTTCCGGAAAGAACCCACCGTCATCGAGGTTACTCCCCCGCACGGGGCGCGGCAGGAGCCGCAGGCAACCTGATTCGATTCCGCAGCCGCATCTTCCGCCCGGTGCGGAAGCAGCGTCACGAATGTGCGCGGGGCGGCTAGACGATCTGCTCGTTCACCGGGTCCCACTTGACCTTACGCTCGCGAAAGTAGGACTCAACGGACATCACTACCGCCACCGCCTCTTCCCAGGCGCGGTCGATGCCGCAGCGGGGCGTTTCGCCCGACCGGATGCAGTCGATGAAATTGCGGATGTGGTTGCTGACCTCGAGTTCGCCCTTCTTCATGGCGTAATCGGGGATCACCAGGGCCGGGGCGTCGGCCGCCGGCAGACCCGCGCTCTCCGCTCGCCGGCGCGCCGCGGCGAGTTTGTTCTTATATTCCGGCTTCCACTCCGCGCCGTAGACTTTGCACCACTCCGAGCTCACCTGGAGCGTCGCGTCCCGACCGAACACGTACGTATTGGTTCCGTGATGCCGGTTGTGGAAGGTGCAGCCGAAGGTGATATTGAGGTCGCGCCTGGGGTACTCGAACAGCACGTGCCACTGGTCCGGCACCTCGCGGTCTTCTTTCCAGAAGTACCGCCCGCCCATGGTTTGCACCGTTTCCGGAATGCCCATGCCGGCGATGAGGTTGACGCCGTCCCACTGGTGCGACATCAGGTCGCCGGCGATCCCCGTGCCGTATTCCCACCAGCAGCGCCAGCGGAAAAAACGCTGCACGTCGAACGGGATTTCCTGGGCGTTGGCGACAAACCGTTTCCAGTCGATGGTATCGGGGCTCGCGTCGGCCGGCGTGTCCTGGATGTGGTACGCGGTGTAGAACTGCCACTCCGGCCAGGCGCTGGTGCGGTCGATGTAGGTGCGCACCAGCGTGACTTTCCCCAGTTGGCCCGAGCGGTAGATCTCGCGGCCCTTGAGGTAGAACGGATCGCTGTTCTGGTGGTGCCCAAGTTGCAGCACCACTTTGTTCGCCTTGACGGCGTGGCGGATCGCCTTGGCTTCCGGTAGGGTGCGGCACAGCGCCTTCTCGACGTAGACGTGTTTCTTCCGTTCGGCGGCGCGAATCGTCATCGGCGCGTGCCAGAAGTCAGGCGTGGCAATGAAGACGGCATCGACGTCCGGGGAAGCCACGGCCTGTTCCCAATCTTTGGTGAGCTGCGCCTTCTTGTTGAACGCGCGGGCGGCGGCGCGTTTCAGGTTGCCGTCGTACAAATCGCTGATAACGCGGATCTCCGTGTTGGGACACTCTTGAGCGCGTTCGAGCAGGTAGATGCCGCGGGTGCCGACGCCCACCATGGCTACTCCGAGGCGATCATTGGGATTGCGCTGAGCCAGCACGGCCGGCGCCGCGGCGGCCGCGGCAGCGCCGCCGGACAGCAGTCCGCGGCGGGTGACTTGCGTAGCTTCGTTCATCGAGGGCTCTCCATGTTCTGTGATAACCGCTTTCCCGCGCCCGCGCAAACCTCCCCGCTTCGTATAATTCAAGGATGGATGTCCGCCGGTCCGGAATGTCACGGCGCTCGTTCTGCCTGCTGGCTGCGCCGGCCTTACGGGGCGCGGAGTGTAGCTCCGTCCAGCTGATCGAACCCGAAGGCGAAGGCCGCCGGTGGTGGCCGCGCTGGCGCGGTCCCTCCGGGCAGGGGGTGGTGGAGGATGGCGCCTATCCGGACGTGTGGTCGGACGCGAAGCACGTCCGCTGGAAAGTGGAAGTGCCGGGGCGGGGCCACTCCTCCCCGATTGTGTGGCGCGACCGGATTTTCCTGACCACCGCGGAAGACGGTCCCCGGCGCAGCGTCCTCTGCTTCCAACGCCGCGACGGCAAGCTGCTCTGGCGTACCGATGCGCCCGCCGCCCCCGGCGAAAAATTGTATTGGAAGAATTCCTACGCCTCCGGAACGCCGGTGACCGATGGCGAGCGCGTGTACGCGTATTTCGGCAGCGGGGGCGTGATGGCTGTCGATTTCGAGGGCCGCGCGGTGTGGCATCGCAGCTTCGGGATGGTGACGCTGTATCATGGCAGCGGCGGATCGCCGTTGCTGTACCGCGACCGGGTGGTAGTGTACCAGGATCAGCGGGAGGGCTCCTACATCGCCGCGCTCCACCGCGCCACCGGAGCCGTGATCTGGAAGACGCCCCGGCAGGAGAAGGTGGGCTGGGGCACGCCGGTGGCGGTGCGGGCGTGCGGGCGCGACCAGGTCATCGTCAGCAGCCAGGACCGCGTCACGGCTTACGATCCCGCGGACGGACGCCTGGTGTGGTGGGCGCGCGGCAACACGTTTGAGACTACCCCCACTCCGGTGGTAGGCCACGGGTTCATCTTCTGCTCCTCGGGACGCGCCGGACCGACTCTGGCCATCCGCCCCGGCGGCGCCGGCGACGTGACCGATACGCACATCGCCTGGCAGTCCCCCCGCGGGTCGCCGTTTATTCCGTCGCCGCTGGTCTACGGGCCGCACCTTTACCTGATCAATGACATGAGCGCCATTGCGACCTGTCTGGACGCCAGGACCGGCAAGGCCGTTTGGCAGGGACGGCTCGGCGAGGCGCAACGCGAGGGATTTTCCTCTTCGCCCATCGGCGTCAATGGCAAGGTCTTTTTCACCAACGACCAGGGCGAAACATTTGTGCTGGCGGCGGGAAACGAATTCCGCCTGCTGCACGTGAACCGCTTCGGCGAGAAAGTGCTCGCTTCCCCTGCGCTGGTGGAAGGGGTCTGGTACTGGCGGACGGAGAAGCACCTGTACGCGATCGCAAGCTGACCGCCGCCGCGCCGTTGTATCGTAAGGAACCATGCGACGCCGCGCGTTTCTCGCACTTCCCGCGGGACTGCTGCCTTGCCGTCCCGCTCCCGCCTCTCCGCAAATTGACGAGTACGATCCTGGGAACCTCAAACTGGCTCACCGGACGCCCTGGGACGCGCCGGACGGCGACCTGCACTTTCTTCAGCAGATCGGACTGCGCTGGGTACGGCTCGAGTATGGAAGCCAGGATCCTCACGTCGATGCGCTGGCCAAAGTGCAGCGCCGCTTCGCCCGCTTCGGGCTGTCGATCTACGGCGCCGTGCACCACGCCTACCGCTCGCTGCGGATCCAGCTTGGCCAAGCCGGGCGCGACCAGGATATCGAGACGTACCACACCTTCCTCCGCAGCCTGGGCAAACTGGGAATTCCGCTGGCGCCGTACGATTTTCATCCGGCGAACACCTACACCACCAATTACGTCATCCGCCGCGGCTACCGCGCGCGCGAGTTTAACCTCGACGATTTCCGCGCGCGCGTGGAGAAACAGGCTTTCGCTCGCGAGTACTCCGCCGAGGACATCTGGAGCTTTTACACGTACTTGATGAAGGCCGTGCTGCCGGTGGCCGAGGAGGCGGGCGTCAAGCTGCCGCTGCATCCGGATGATCCGCCCGTGGCGAAGATGAACGGCGTGGCGAAGCTGTTCGTGCACTACGAAGGTTACCGGCGGGCCGAGGAGATCGCGGCTGGCAGTCCCGCATGGGGCGTGCGGCTCTGTGTGGGCACGTGGCTCGAGGGCGGGGACCGGATGGGCAAGGATGTGCTGGAGATGATCCGCGACTTTGGCGGGCGGGGCAAGCTGTTCGACATCGATTTCCGCAACGTTTCGGGTCCGCTGCCGCGCTTTGTCGAGACGTTTCCCGACGACGGCTACGCCGACCTGTACCCGGTCATGCGGGAACTGCGCAAGGTGCGTTTTAACGGCTCCGCGGTCCCGGACCACGTGCCGGAACTCGAAGGCGACGCCGGTCTGCGGCGCGCGGGCACCGCCTACTGCATCGCCTACATGCGCGCGCTTCTTCGCCGCGCCAACGAGGAGGTGGGGTAGAGGCGGCGGGGTTGCCTACACGTGTTCGTAGGCGACCAGGGTCAGGAACTCGTCGAACGCGTCCTTGGTCATCATCTCCCGGTACAGCGCCACCGCCAGGTCGAACTTCGATTCGCCGTACCGGTCCCCGAGGTTTGCTTTGATCTTGCCCCACTCGTCGCCGATCAGTTCGGTGACCAGTTCCCGGGTGACCGGCCGCCCGTCGTCGAGGCGGGCGCCGTGCCGGATCCACTGCCAGACCTGCGCCCGGGAAATCTCGCAAGTGGCGGCATCTTCCATCAGATTGTAGATGGGTACGCAGCCGCTGCCGCGCAGCCAAGCCTCCAGATATTGCAGGCCGACGTCGATGTTGACCCGCAAGCCGGCCTCGGTGATGGGACCTTCCGGCACTTGCAGCAGATCGGCGGCGGTGATCTCCACCTCGGGGATGACGCCGATCTGGTTCGGCGTGGGCATGTGTTCGTCGAAAACCGCCTTCGCCACCGGCACTAGGCCCGGGTGCGCCACCCAGGTGCCGTCGTGCCCCGCTTTCACCTCGCGCAGTTTGTCCTGCCGGACTTTCTCGAGCGCGGCTTCATTGGCCGCCGGATCGTTCTTGATCGGGATTTGCGCCGCCATGCCGCCCATCGCGTGAATGCCGCGGCGGTGGCAGGTCCGGATCAGCAACTGCACATAAGAGTTGAGGAAGTGCTTGTCCATCGTGACCAGCCCCCGGTTCGGCATCACGAAGCCGGGGTGGTTTCGGAATTTCTTGATAAAGCTGAAAATGTAATCCCAGCGTCCGCAATTCAGCCCCGCTGAATGCTCGCGCAATTCATACAGGATCTCGTCCATTTCGAACGCGGCGAGGATGGTCTCGATCAGGACCGTGGCGCGAATGGATCCGCGTGGGACGCCGAGATAGTCCTGCGAGAAGTTGAATACATCGTTCCACAGCCGCGCTTCCAGGTGATTTTCCAGCTTCGGCAGGTAGAAATAAGGTCCGGAACCTTTCTCGAGCAGCGCCTTGGCGTTGTGAAAAAAGAACAGGCCGAAATCGAAGAGCGATCCGGAAAGCGGTTCACCATCGAGCACCACGTGTTTTTCCGGCAGGTGCCAGCCTCGCGGGCGGACCAGGAGCGTGGCGGGCCGGGGATGCAACCGGTATTCCTTGCCTTCGGGACTGGTGTACGCGATGACGCCCCGCACCGCGTCGCGCAGGTTGAGCTGCCCGTCCAGGTTGTTCAGCCACGTGGGAGAGTTGGCGTCCTCAAAGTCGGCCATGAACACGCTGGCGCCGGAGTTGAGCGCGTTGATGACCATCTTCCGGTCCACCGGCCCCGTGATTTCCACGCGGCGGTCTGCAAGATCCGCGGGAATGGGCGCCACCTTCCAATCGCCTGCCCGGATTTCGGCCGTTTCCGGAAGGAAATCCGGGAACTTGCCGGCATCCAATTCCGTCTGGCGGCGGACACGCGCCGCCAGCAACTGGCGGCGGCGCGCTTCGAACTCGCCAGCCAGTTTGGCCAGAAAGCGCAGGGCTTCCGGCGTGAGGATCTCGGCATGCGCCGGGCTGACTTCGCCGCGCACGAGAATGCCCTCCGCCCAGAGCGTTTGGTTCAGGCGGTCTTTGTCTACGGAAGTGGGAGTCATGGTCTTCAGTCTTATTATCGGGTGATCATCGGGCGGTCAGCTCCGGCCAGCGCAGTTCGAAGCCCTGCTCAAGGAGCGATTTCTGGAAAGCCGCCAGGCGGGCGGGCTGATTGCGGATGGCGCGCGGAGTCGCGCCGGTGCGCAGCGCCTCAGCGGCAAGCGCCCCGGCAGCCTCGCCGATATTCCATTCCACGGGATGGAGCCGGTAGCAGCCGTTGGTCAGGTGTGTCACCCCGAGGTTCTTCGCCGCCGGCAACAGGTTCTCCATGCGGCGGGGAATCAGGCTGCCGAGGGGAATCTCGAAGGGCAGGCTGCTGATGTCGATGTAGTTGTCGCCGCCGCTGGAGGGGTGCAGATCGATGCGGTAGCTGCCGACGCCGACGGAGTCGGCAAAGCGTTCCGCCCGCAGGTCCGCGCCCTTCCTGCCGGTGAGTTGCGCCCTGGCTTCGGCCCCGACGTGCAATTCGGTGACGGTGAATTCCGCCTGAATCCGCCGCGACTCGCGGATGTAGGGATAGAGCGCGAGGCCGTCGGCGGAGCCCACCAGGTCCCCGCGCAGGCGCAGCCCCGGCCAGCCTTGTCCGCCGTCCGCGCGCGGCGCTTCGGTTTGGAGCCAGTACAGCAAGCTCAAGGAGAGTTGCTTGGCCCGCTGCAAGTGGCGGACGGCCTCTTCGGACGGCACATCCACCAGATTGCCGAGCCAGTAATCGTTCTGCGGCCAGTTCACCAGCGTGATGTCGCTCGGATAAGCGCCAGGCAGGAAGTTCGCCCGCGCGGCGATGCGCCGGTAGGTCCACCACCCCGGCTCCCGCCCCGTCGGGTCGAAGCCGATGAACCGATCCTGGAGCGTGATCGGGTGCGTGGTGGTCAGGCTGAGCAGCGGCCCGGACCAGGGCGGCCGGAGTTGCGGACGGTAATCCCGCCAGAAGGCGTATTCCGCGGGTTTGTCGATCGTGTGGTCCTCGCCCGGCAGGTAGTCCATGGCGAAGCAGCAAGTGAAAGCCTGGTGATTGGCCGGCTGCGCGGTTTCCGGCGCGCGGGGCTCGCCGGTTTGCCGCCGCGATTCGAAGCCGGTGACATACTCGGTGCGGGTCAGCGGCAGCAGTTCTCCGGTTTCGGTGGCGTCCAGGAAATAAGGTGCTTCCACGGTTCGGGACGCTCCGGTATCGAGGTCGGTGAGGGTGACCGAGCGGACGCGCGCGCCTTCCACGTCGGCGCCGGCCGGTCGGGTCCGCCGCAGCACCGCGAGGCGGCCGGCGCTCACGTGCGGCGCCAGCATTTCCTCCAACACCGCAAGCGAAACCCGGGGCTCGTGCGTCAGGCGGGACACCGTGCCGCCGCCCGGGTTCAATACCGGCGCATGCCGCACCGCCTCCGTCACGGGGTAGTTGCGCCGGTAATAATCCCGTAGCCGGTGGCGATACTCGCGGTACGCCCGCGTCGAGCCAAACTGCTCGATCCACGGATGTTCATCGGGGGGCACGGCCTGCGCCGTCAGTTGTCCGCCAATCCACGGCGTCTCCTCCGTCATCACCACCCGGTAGCCCGCCCGGGCGGCCGCCAGCGCGGCCGCGCAGGCCCCGGTTCCTCCGCCCACAATCGCGATGTCGCAGCGCAAGTTCCTGGCCTCGGCCCACGGCGGAGCCAGCAGGCCAAAACCCACTTGCCCCAACCAACACCGGCGGGTGACAGACATCACGCTTTATGATACTGCCCTGACAGGAGGGTGCGGATGGGAGAAAAGCCTTATTTCGCGGCCCGAACACGGGTTGCGCGGAGCCGCCAGCGGGAGCGAGCGGGTCCCGACGGGCTCCAGACACGCGCAGTCAACGCACGAACTCGAACTGCACCCGCATCGGCACGATGCCGGCCTCGAACCCCAGGTCGAGAAGTTTCTGCGCCGCGGCGGGCACGTCTTCGCCGCAGTCCACGGTGTAGTGGTTGACGTACATGCCGACGAATTTCTGAGCCAGTTGCGGGTCCATGTCCCGCGCGAACTGAAGCGCGTAGGATAACGCTTCGTCGTGATTGTCCAGCGCATACTGGATGCTCTCGCGCATCATGCGGCAGCATTCGCGGTGAATTTCGGCGCCGAGTTCGCGCAGCAGGACATTGCAGCCCAGCGGCAGCGGCAGGTGGTGGGTTGCTTTCCACCAGCGCCCCAAATCGATCGCCCGGTGAAAACCCGTCTTGCTGTAAGTCAACTGGGCTTCGTGAATGATCAGGCCGGCATCCACCGTCTTTTCTCTAACCGCGTCCAGCACTTTGTCGAACGGGACGACCACGTGCTGGAAATCGGGCTGAAAGAGTTTCAGGGTCAGGAAGGCCGAGGTCAGCGTTCCGGGAACGGCGATCTTCTTACCCTTGAGGTCTTCCGGTTCCATGGGGCGCAGCGCCACCACCAGCGGACCGTAACCATCGCCCACGCTCGACCCGCTAGCCATGACGACGTATTTGCCGGCCACGTAAGGATAGGCATGGTAGGAGATTGCGGAAAGGCCGTAAAGGCCTTCCACCGCCTTCCGGTTCAGCGATTCGATGTCCTCCAGCACGTGCCGGAAGGTGACCTTGCTGGAGCGAATCTTGCGCGTCGCCAGCGCGTAGAACATGAAGGCATCGTCGGAGTCCGGACTATGCGCGCTGACGATTTCGATGGGCGAACCTGACATAAGAACCGAGGCGAGACATTCACTGTAACACACGGGCCGCGCGGGGCTCGGCGCGGCGTGAACCGGCGCGCTTCCTGCTCAGGGCGCCAGCCGCCCGCCGCGTACCAAGTAGCGGTTGTCGACGTGCACGGACGCGTCGGGCAGAAAGAACCAGCGCGTAAAGCCGCCCCGGATGCTGCCGCCCAGTTCTTCGTTATCGCCCAGGCTGATGCGCACAACGCCCGCGCCATAGCCGAAGTAGGGAATCACCGCGGCGCCCGCCGGCGGCGCCAGTTCCGGGTTCAAGCCCAGCGCGAATTCGCGGAAACGCATGGCGGACTCGCCGTTCTCCCTCAAGTACGCCTCCACCTCGGCCTGTCCTTCCGCCGCTTTGACGGCGGAAATGCGGCCATTATCGAAGTACAGCGCCACCTTGCGCGCGGTGGCGGCGCCCACCCGCATCTCCGGGAGCACCAGCACGCCGTGCGGCGTCAACTCGATGGGCGCCACCCGAATCACCCCTGCCGGGTATTCGATCTCGCGATCCACCCGCAGGCGCGCCGACGCGGCGCGTTCCGGCGAGGCGTCCCCGTCCTGCCGGTTCCACGGCCGCACCCCGGTGCGGAACATCAGGTCGGTGCCGTGCGGCGTCAGCACCCGAATGGTGCCCTTGCGGAAGAACTCGATGGCGCGGTCCTGCGCCGCGCGCAACGCGGCGTAGTCAATGGCCAGCGCCCGTTCGTACATGGCGTCGAGTTCGGGCGTATGGGGAGCGGGAAGTCCGTCGGGGCGGCGGGCGCCTTCGGACCAGTGCATATGCAGCGACCGGCGCGGGCCGCCTCCGTCGAGCCAGCGCGCCATCGCTTCCCGCTCGCGCGCGTCGAGTTGCCTTCCGTCCTCGCCGAGCGGCATCCAAAAATAGATGCTGTAGCGATCGAGGGGCGGCAGCGCCTGCCGGTCGTCGATCACGTCGCAGCGGACCCTGGCGGCCTTCAGCCGTTTGCGGATGGGAGCTTCCAGTTCGCGGAAGTAGCTGCGGTGAAACCGGGCCAGCGCGCGCTCCCCCGGGCGGGCCTTGACGGCTTGCACCAGGCGCTCCGCCATGGCTTCCCAATCCCGATCCGCGCCGAAGCCGCTGACCGCCATCACCACCCCCAACCAAGCCGCGCGCCTCATCGACGAGCCCATCACACGCCCCCGGCTCGCCTCCGGCGACGCCGCCACAAGCTGACGCCGAGGATCGTCTTGCCGTCGGCAAGGCGGCCGGCGTCGATCATGGCTTCAATCTCCTTCAGGGTGAACCAGCGGCACTCGATCCGCTCGTCCTCCATCGGCTGCGCCTCTCCCGCGGTCAGGTCCGTCGCCACGTAGATGGTCATCGCTTCTCCGACGTAGCCAGGACTGGGGAAAAAATGCACCAGCTTCTTCCACGACCGCGCGCGGTACCCGGTCTCTTCCGCCAACTCGCGCCGGGCCGCGGCCAGCGGCGTTTCGCCGGGGTCCAACCTCCCGGCCGGCAACTCCCACAGGTAGCGGCCGGCCGGCAGCCGGTACTGCCGGACCAGCAGAATGCGCCCGCGGGCGTCCACCGCCATCATCACCGCCGAGCCGTGATGCTTGACAATCGAGCGCGCGATGTCGTACCCCTTGCCATCGGTGGCGCGTTCTTCATGGACGGAAAACAACCCGCATTCGTAGACCTTTTTCGACGAGAGCACCTTCATGGCTAGTGGGCCGGCGTCACCTGGACCGCGCCAAACTTTTCGAGCGCCGGTTTGATCTTTTGGGCATCGCCCACCACGACAATCGCGGAGTTGTCCGGAGCGATTACCTTCCTGGCCACCTTCAGAATCTGATCCGGCTCCGTCGAGCGGACCCGGGTCGTGTACATCTCCAGGTAGTCGTTCGCCAGGCCCATGGTTTTCAAATTCACGATCTGGGCGGCGAGCGCCTCCTGGCTTTGCAGGCGGATGACGAAGTTGCCGCTCAGGTAATTCTTGGTGGCGGACAATTCGTCCGCCGTGACGGGTTCGGCGGCCATGCGCTTCATTTCGGCCAGCAGGCTGCGGGTTGCGTCCTCCACCACTTCGTTGCGCACCTGCATCGCGGCCGAGAACAGCGCCGCGTCGCGATGCGCTTCGTTGTACGAATAAACCGCATAGGCGTAGCCCTTCTCCTCGCGAATATGGTTGAACAGGCGCGACGAGGCGCCGCCGCCCAGGACGGTATTGCCCACCAGGAGGGGGAAGAACTCAGGGTCCCGCCGCGTGAGGCCCAGCCGGCCCACGTGCACGTCCGCCTGCACGGAGCCAGGGCGGTCCACCAGCGTGATGGTGCGCTTGGGTTCCGGGAGGGGCGCCGTGGGAGCCGGGGGGACGTCCCGCTTGGGCCAATTGCCGAAGCGCGCTTCCAGCACCTTCCGCAGTTCACCCTGCGGGGGCAGCTTGCCGATCAGAATCAGCACCGCATTGTTCGGCCTCAGCAGCCGGTCGCGAAACTGGGCCAGCGCTTCCGGTTGCAACGCGTCGATCGATTCCGGCGTGGGATGCTGGCGCGCGTAGGGATGATCGCCAAAAACGATCTCCTCGGTTTTCTCGCTGGCTAGGTAAGAGGATTGCGAGCGTTGCGCCAGCAGCGCCTGTTTGCGGTTTTGCTTGTAGAGGGCCACCTCGTCGGCGGGGAAGCTGGCGTTGCGGGCCACATCCGCCATCAGGTCGAGCAAGCGGGCGGTATACTCACTGAGCGCCGAGCCGGCGATCACCAGCGCGTCGGGCGTCGCCGAGCCGCTGAGGCTGCCGCCGATCTCCGCGGCTTCCTCGGCGATCTGCCGCGACTTCCGCCCCTGGGTGCCTTCCGTCAGCAGCGCCGCCACTCCCTCGGCCAGCCCGGGCTGGGTTTTGGGGTCAAAGCGCGAACCGGCGCCGAAAGCCAGGCGGGCGGTCACCAGCGGGAACCGCTCGTCCCGCACCGCGACCACCGTCAAGCCGTTGGGCAGCGCGAACTCCGCCCTCGCCGGCAGTTTGAACGGACCCAGCGGCGGGGTCTCGGGCGGTTTGCTCCGATCGACATCCTGGCCGAGAATCGCCCCGACGGAGCCGAGCAACAACAAAACGACAGTTCGCATGATTACGGGCCCTCCTTGGCGGGCGCTTGGGGCGCGGGCACGATCGTCAGCACCGCGCGTTTGCCGGCTGTCAGGTACTTCTTGGCCGCGGCCTGAATCTGGGCGGAGGTGACGGCCAGCGCCCGGTCTATCTCGGTAGACAGGACGCCCGGATCGCCGTCGAAATACTCGTGCTGGGCGAGCAGCCGCGCCCGCGCCATGGTGCTTTGTAATTCCCTGATCTGCGCCGCCCGCAGGAAGGTCCGGGCGCGCTCGAGCTCTTTGGCGTCCACCGGCGCCGCCCCCAACTTGTCGAATTCTTCCTGCAATTGTTCCACGATCTGCTTGCCGGAGAAGCCAGGGTTGTGCAGCGCGAACACTGCGTAGACCGCCGGATCCTGATAATCGGCGGGTCCGGAGAAGGGCCACCCGAGATTCGCTTCATATTGGACCACGCTTTGCTTGCCCTTCACGAGGCTTTGCTGGAGCCGCGAACTGTCGCCGCCGGTCAAGAGCACATCCGCCATCAACAGCGCGTAGAAATCGGGCGAGCGCCGCTTCGGACCGGGGTAGCCGACGATCACCGCCGGCACGCGCGCGTGCGGATCATGGTAGACCTCGGAGCGGGGGGAGCGGTCCGCCGGCTCCGCCAGATCGGGGCGCCTGGGTTGCGGCTGAGGCGGGATGTCCCCGAAGTACGTCTCGATCCACTTCTTCGCCTCGGCGGGCTTCAGGTCCCCCACCACGCAGAGCACCGCGTTGTTCGGGGCGTAATAGGTCTTGAAGAACTTCGCCACATCCTCCACCGAGGCGGCGTTGAGATCCTCAAACGAGCCGATGATGGAATGCGAACTCTGCCAGTTGCCAAAGGCGACTTCCGGCCATTTGTCCACGATCGCCGTGTTGTAGGGGCGGTTGTCGAAGTTCAGGCGGCGCTCCTGCTTCACGGCTTCTTTTTGGTTATCCAGGTTCTCCTGGGTGATGGCGAGGCTGCGCATCCGGTCCGCTTCGAGCCAGAGACCCACCGCCAGTTTGTTCGCGGGCAGGGTCTCGTAGTAGTCGGTGAAGTCCGGGTGCGTGGACCCGTTCAGCGATCCGCCGTTGCTCTCCACCGTCTTGAAATGCATGCCCTTGGGCGCGTTCGCCGAACCCTGGAACATCATGTGTTCGAACAGGTGGGCAAAGCCGGTGCGGCCCTTCTCTTCCGCGCGGGCGCCGACGCCGTAGAGCACGTAAATCGACACGACGGGAACCGAAGTGTCGCGGGAAAGGATCACGCGGAGCCCGTTGTTGAGCTTGTATTTCTCAAACGGGACGCGAACATCCGCCGCCAGGCACGGTAACGCCACGGCCGCGGCCAGCAAAGTCGAAAAGCAACGCATCGTGTTTTCCGGTTGGACGAAAGAGTCTTGCGCTAGTCCCTTCAGGACTTGCCAAGCGCGGCGCGGAAATCCCGCAGAGACTGTGTGTTTAGGATATCATCCGGCCCTAGCCAGGCCCGCCGCGCCAGGATGACGCCATAACGCATGTGCGCGAGATGTTTGGGGTGATGCGCGTCGGTCGCGATGACAAACCGCGCCCCGCGCGCTTTCGCCATCCGCAGCAGCGCGGGCTCCAGGTCCAGGCGCTCCGGACTCGCGTTGATTTCCAGCCACACGCCCCGCCGCGCGGCTTCCTCGGCGACGCGCTCGAAATCGAAGCGGTAGCCATCGCGGTGCAGCAGGAGCCGGCCGGTGGGATGCCCGATGACCTTTAACGAAGGAGACTCCAGCGCCCGCAGCATGCGGTCTGTCATCTCCGCGGGCTCCAGGTTCAGATGGCTGTGGACGCTGCCCACCACGAAATCAAGTTCGGCCAGGGCGTCTTCCGCGAGATCCATGGCGCCGTCCCGCAGGATGTCACACTCCAAACCGGAGAAGATGTGAATCCCCAAGCCGCGGGCGTTGAGTTCGCGGCAGCGCCGGGCAAACTCGACGACGCGGCGTTCGTCCAGTCCGTTGGTCATGGCGAGGGCTTTCGAGTGGTCGGTGATGGCGATGTACTCGTAGCCCAGACCGCGCGCGGCCTCGGCCATTTCCTCCAGGGTGGCGCGGCCGTCGGACTCCCGCGTGTGCATATGCAGGTCGCCGCGCACTTCGTCCAGCTTCACGAGGCGCGGCAGCCGGTCTTCGGCGGCCAGTTCGATCTCGCCGAGGTTTTCGCGCATTTCGGGCGGAATCCACTTCAGCTCGAGCGCGGCGTAGACCTGCTCTTCAGTCTCGCTCGCCACCAGGTGCTCGGTGTCCGCGCGAAACAGGCCGTATTCGTTTAGCTTCAGACCCATGCGGACGGCCCGGGTCCGGATGGCCACGTTGTGTTCCTTGCTGCCGGTGAAGTACTGGAGCGCGGCGCCGAAGCTCTCGCGCGGCAGCGCTCGCACGTCCACTTGCAGACCCTGCGGGCCGAAACGGGCGCTGGCTTTGTTGTCGCCCCGGCCCAGGACTTCCCGCACGCCCGGGTGCGCCACGAAGCGGTCCAGCACCGCGGCGGGCGCAGCCGAGCCCGTCACCAGCAGGTCCAGGTCGCCTACGGTCTCCTTGCCCCGCCGCAGACTGCCGGCGGGCGCCACCTGTTCCACGCCCGGCACGTGCGCCAGATAGCCGGTGAGTTCCTCGGCAAGGCCGTCGGCAAAGCTCAACAGGAAACGCCCGGCTGTCCGGCGCACCTGTGCGATCGACCGCAGGATTTTCTCTTCGAGCTTGGCTCCCATGCGCGGCAGCGTGCGCAGCTTTTCCTGCCTGGCCAGCTTCTCGAGATCGTCCAGCGAACGCACGGGGAAACGGTCGAGGATCAGCCGGATGCCCTTCGGACCAAGGCCCTGGATGCGCAGCATGTCGAGCGCCACCGGGCCGAATCTCGCCAGCCAGGCGTCGCGGCGTTCGGACGAACCGCGCGCGACAATCTCCCCCAGCACCGCCGCCAGTCCCTTGCCGATCCCCGGAATATCCGTCACTTTGCGATCGGAGCGATGGAGCAGATCGGCGATGCGTTCCGGGTGACCCTCGATCGCCGCCGCGGCGTTCCGGTAGCTGCGAATGCGAAAGGCGTCTTCGCCGCCGATTTCCATCAGGTCCGCCGTCTCTTGCAGGAGGCGGGCGATCTCTTTGTTCTCCATGCGCGGATCGAGCCCTCTCTTCGAGTCTAACTGGCCGGCGCGCCGGTGCTGGAGCGGCGCATCTTCCGATGTCCCGGCTCAATGTCGCGCGGATCCTGTTGAGACTCTCAACACCTGATTGGCGCGGCAAAGTAAAGAGAATCTACTAAATAAACGCACCCAAATTCTCTGCCATCCGTCCAGCCTATTGGACTGTTAAGCACTTTTAAGGTTGACTGTCGTTTCAAGTTCAGCGTAATCTGAAAACCAACTTCAATCTGGCTAAAACGAGGGGTAACCGCTATGGCAGTTCGGTTCGTCGTGCTCCCGTTGCTCTGCGTTGTGCTGAACGCGCAGATTCCTCAAGGCTCCATTGTCGGTCATGTCACGGATCCGGCGGGCGGACGCGTACCAAACGCAGAGGTGACGCTCGAAAACGAGCGGACCGGCGTCAAACGGGTCACCTCAACCAACCAGGAGGGGCTGTATGGGTTTCATTATCTGGAAAGCGCCTCCTTCCGCGTCACCGTCAAAGCGGCCGGCTTTCGCGCGGCAGTCTATCCCGGGATTCAGGTTCAGGCAGGAGACCGCGTCAGGGTGGATGCAGAGTTGACCGTTGGCGACGTCAGCGCCACGGTTGAAGTGACTGGTGCAAGCGCTGCCCTGCAAACCGAAGCGGCGACCGTCGGGATGGTGGTTTCCCAGCGGGAAGTGATCGACATGCCGGTGCGAGACCGGGAATTCAGCCAACTCGCCGTGCTGTCGCCGGGAGTCAGGGCGGTTGGAACAACTGGCGGAGCGCTGATCACCCAGTTCGCCACGGCGGTTGAAGCCGGAGGAACTTCGTCGGGAAAGAACAACTACACGATTGACGGGGTGGATAACTCGTTTAACGTCTGGAACGGACCCGCGATGAATCCTTCCATCGATGCGATTCAGGAGTTCCGGATTGACCGCTACCTTTTTGGCGCCGAGTACGGACGCGGCGGCGCGCAGTTTCACCTGATCACGAAGAGCGGCTCCAATGACTTCCACGGAACGCTGTGGGAATACAACCGGAACTACCGTCTGAGCGCGGGCAATTGGCTGACCGGCGTGCGGGACACGCTGAAACGGAACCAGTTCGGAGCAAATCTGGGCGGCCCGCTGATCAAAAACAAGCTGTTTTTCTTTTTCAATTGGGAAAGCCAGCGTGAGCGCTCGACCGCCCAGCTCGTAGGTACCGTCTTTACCGAGGCAATGCGCCGAGGCGACTTCCGGGGCTATCCGCGGCCTGTGCGCGACCCGCAAACCGGGCAACCGTTCCCCGGCGACCAGATCCCCGCCAACCGGTTGAACGCGGTATCGCTGGCCTTCATGGACGCGATGATGCCGAATCCCACGGGGCCGGGCTTTGTCAACAATTTCGTCCGCAGAGTGACCACGACGCGAGACTACGACCAGTACATCTCGCGCGTTGACTACCAAGCCACGGACCGCGACGCACTGTTTTTCCGCTTCAATGCACAGCCTCGCAATGGAATCTCTGCTCCGCTGGCGGCCACGTCCATCAACCATGGCGAAGATTTCAACTTTATGAACGCCGGAGCAGGCTGGACGCGTACGTGGTCGCCGCGGGTCGTAACGGAAACCCGCTTCGGTTATCAGCGGCAGCGTTTGCTGCTGGCCAGTCTTCCCTCCGAACGCTATCCGGAAACGCCGATTCTCGGCTTTAACAACCAAGCGCCGCCCCGCGAACGTCTGCCGGTAATCAACATTACGGATACGTCTGGGTTTCACCAATGGGGCTTTCCCTTAGGCTTCTACCAAAACGCCTTCGAAATCGTTCAGAATGCCACTTTGTATCGGGGCAACCACATGATCAAGGCGGGGTTCTTCGGACGGCGGCAGCAGTTGTATAAAGACAAGGGGCCAGAGTTTCAGATTAATGCGTCATTCACCGGAACATTTTCGGGGACAGGTCCCAGCGACTACCTCCTGGGGATTCCGTTCAGCGCGAGCCAAAACCTCCGATTTATCCCAGCCAAGCAAAACTACGGAGACTACGCGCTCTTTGTCCAAGACGACTGGAAGGTGACGCCCAGCCTGACCATTAATTTGGGCCTGCGTTACGAATTGAACGAATTGCCATCAGAAGCAAGCAATATCTGGGGTAATTTTAGTCCAGAACTGGAGCGCGTAGTCCTGGCGGGAGACCGCATCGTGGAAAGGGCGGTGCCCGACCCCCTGATCCTGAACTCTTACCGTCACTTGCTGGTCACCGCGGACCAGACCAACCTCCCCCGGAGAACCCTGGTCTTTATGGATCGGAACAACTTCTCGCCCCGCGTGGGTTTCGCCTGGCGGCCATTTCAAGACAATAAGACCGTGTTGCGAGGGGGCTACGGAATCTATTATCTGCTGGAGGACGGGAACATCGCTTTTAACAACACGGGGACGATTCCGTATGGCGGCGGCGTGAGTACGCAAAACACCGTTCCAAATCCCAGTTTTACGATTAACGCGCCTTTCAGCGCGGGGGTGGCGCAATTGCCGCGACCGGCGGCGTCCCACCGGCATCCTTACATGCGCACCCCTTACCTCCAGCAGTTGACGCTGAGCATCCAACGGGAACTGCCGTGGCGCGTGGTCTTCGATGTCAACTTTCAGGATCAGAACAGCCTGAAATTGGAATCAAGTTGGAACCTAAATGTTCCGACGCCGGCCCCTGGACCCATTGAGCCCCGGCGGCCGTTCCAGCTATTCGGTCCCAGCATTGGGGGCACCTTCCACGACGGGCATACGCGGTACGATGCGCTGGAGTTCTCCTTGCGCAAACAGTCTGCTCACTACACGCTCCAATTCTCCCATGTATTTGCCAAGAACCTTGGGCGCTTAAGCCCGTTAAACCCTTATGACCGGGACCTGTTTGTGGGCCCGCTGAACTTTCTCCCGCATATTACGAAGCTCCATTTTGTGGTGGACTTGCCCTTCGGCAAGGGGCGCGCCTTGTTGAGCCAGGGCCGGGCCCTGGATGCCGCTTTTGGTGGTTGGACCGTATCTGGCTTCGCGATCTTTCAATCGGGTGGGCCGCTGACGCCTACCTGGAATGGGGATCCGGCGAATGTGGGTATTTTCGGCGCCCGTCCCGACCGGATCGCGAGCGGTCGGGTGGCCAGGCCGTCGATGGAGAGGTGGATTGACCCTGCCGCGTTTACGGCGCCCACGCCGGGCACTTTCGGCAATTCAGGCACCGGCATTCTGTACGGACCGAACGCGCAGTTTTTCGATCTGGCGGTGCACAAGAACTTCACGTTCTTTGAGCGCTATCAACTGCAACTGCGCGGCGAAAGCTTCAACGCGTTCAACCATCCGAATTTTGGCACTCCGAACATGGCGGTCAATGGTCTGCGGTTTGGCGAGATCCTGTTGAAGACTTCTCAGCCTCGGGTGCATCAGATCGCGCTGCGCCTCAGGTTCTGATGCCTGCGGTGGAAGAGTTTAACCGGCTAGCCCGAGAGATGCGGGCGGGCAGATTTGACGTGGCTTGTACGCAGGTCGTCGCGTTTCAGCAGCGGTCGCCGGGATTTTTCGGAGCGCACCATTTGATGGGGCTCTGCGACACCGAGGCAGGCCGGCTGGACAAAGCGAACGCTCATTTCCGTGCCGCCTTGAGACTCCGGCCGGACTTCGCAGACAGCCGCGTGAATCTTGCCAACAATTTAGCCCGGTTGGGTCAACTGCCCTTGGCGGTGCAAGAGTATCGTCAGGTCCTGGCTCGCGATCCCGGGCACTCTGGGGCAAAGCAGAACCTGATGGCGCTCGCACGGCTTTTGCTGGCGGGTAGCCAACCCGCGGAGGCTCTCAAGGCATTGGCCGGCCTTGAACAGAACGCCGAATGGCATGCTTTAGCGGGCTACGCGGAGTACAAGTTGGGCCGCGCCGCGCTCGCTCTGGAGCACCTCCAGAAAGCTCTCGAACTGGACCCGAAGTCGGAGGACGGTTGGCTAAAAATCGGAGAAATGCTGCTCTTTTATCAGTCGCCCGCCGCTGCGGTGGCCTATTTCTCGCGCGGCGCGCGCGAACTGCCGCAGTCTACGCCGATTCGCCTCGGTCTAGCGGTGGCGTTGCTGGCGACGGACACCGATGCCGCCAGTGAGGAAGCCCTGGCCCACCTCGAAGCAATTCGCAAGGCGGACCCGCACTACGAGCCGGCGCTGGAGGTGCTTTGCCGGGTTTTCCAGCGGCGGCAACAGACCAAGGAACTGGCCGAGACCGCGGCGGAATGGCGCGCGCGGAATCCCCAGTCTTCGGAAGCGCACTTCTATCTGGCTGTCGCCGCCGGCGAGGCGCCCGAAGCCGAGCGGTGGCTTAAGGAAGCTTTGCGGCTGAATCCAGCCTCTTTCGACGCTTTGATTGCCCTGAGCAAACGGCTACTCCAGCAGGGACAGGTTCAGGATGCGATTGTCTTGCTCGAGCGCGGCGCAGAGCTACGGCCTGCCGACCCCCAACCCCATTACTTGTTAGCCCGCGCGTGGAGGGAGGCCGGGAATGCTGCTCGGAGCCGGCTCGCCCTCGAGGCGTTCCAGCAGCGCAAAAGCCAAGAGCAGCCTTGGTCGCGACTGCTTTTCGAGTTAGCAAAATGATTCCCCGCCGCCAGTTTCTCGCCCTGGCCGCGGCGCGCGCGGTTCGCGTGCGCGATGTGTACGCGGAGGTGTCGGGCCGCGCGTTGCGACTAGGAAATCGATTCACGGAGTGGACCTTCGATCTGGATTCCGGCGCGGTCCGCTCCTTTCGGAATTCCCGCGGCCGTGTTGCGAGGGTGAACCCCACGGCCGCAAGCCTGGTCCGGCTTTGGTTTGGATCGCCCTCGCATCCGGATGGCCGCCAGGCCGCCGTGACCTTGTCCTACCGCGGGCGAGTGGTTCCTCGCCTGCTCGCGGACGAGGATGCCGTTGTCGTGGAGTTCCGCTGGCCAGCACTGGGGTTAGCGCAAACCCACACCTTGGCCGCCGGCGACCCGGCCTTGCGGTTGCGCACCTCGGTCGAGGTGGAGGGCCCCGAATGGCTCACCGGCCTCGCCTTGGGGATCGAGTCGCTGACATTCTCGGCCAAGCCGGCGGAAGAGCGGCTGGCTCTTGGTGACGAGCGCGGATCGATCATCGACGATCCGCGCCATCATCTTCCGGCCCGGGAAAGCTACATTCCCATTCCTGCCGGACGGCGCTCGTTCAATGTTCCGCCCACGGTGCCTGCAAGCCTGATTGTCGGCTGGATGGACCTTGCGACGCCAGGATTGGGGTTGGGCATCGGATACCTCGACCGCCAGGAATTGGACATCCTGGGAGAAGTGCAGGCGGCGGCTGACGGGATCAGCCTCGGCTGGCGATTGTTCCGGCTGGAAGGTGGGAAGGGCTTCATGACGCCCCACAACGGCCGACAGATCTATCCCCTTGCCCCGGGCGAACAGTTCACCAGCGACGAATGGATTCTGGTCGCTCACGAAGGAGATTGGCGCCAGACGGCATCCTCCTATCGCCGGCGGTATGAGCAGGTCTTTCAGGAGGATTTCGTCTCTTGGGAGCGTCTCTCCCCGGCGGTGCGCGAGTGCGACCTGGTATTGAACAGCCACGTCGCCTGGGGCGTGGCGTCAACCGATCCCCGCCGGCCCTACGATTACCCGCGCGGCCGCGTGATCCATCGATTCACCGACCTCGCGCCGCTGATAAAGAACGCCGTCCGCGAGCTTGAGGTGGAACCGAAGCACGTGATCGTAAACGTTCTGGGCACCGGTCCGGAGTGGGGCATCTACCACATGCCGGACCACTTCCCGATGAACGCGGCGGCCGGCGGCCAGCAGGCAGCCGAGCAGATGGTGCAGGACTTAATTCAATTCGGGGTGGCGGGCATTTGTTGCTACGCCCATCCGTGTTTTCTTCATCGAAGCGCCCGGAACTATCTTCCCGCGGCCGATTCAGGGCTCGAGTATCCCCATCAAGCCTGGCACGAGTCGATGGGGGGCATCGCTGACCTGGCGTCGCCAGAATGGCAGGCGTTGTGGCGCCAGGAAATCTTTCCCCGCTACAAGGCCATGGGCGTGAATGGACTCTACTTTGATGAAGGATTCGGACATCATCTTCTGGCCATCAAGGGTCGGCCCAAGTCGGCATTGACTCTCCTCACCGAGCAGAGCCGCGGCGCTACCCGCATCTATCGGGACTTTCGGGCGGTGATGGGACCCGCGGCGTTCACCTCCTGCGAAAGCGGCAGTGACGTCCAAGCGCGCTGGATCGACCTGTGGCATTTTGGGACGCCAAACGAGATCTGGCGGTACACCCACCCAGACCGGATGATTAAAGTACACGTCAACCGGCGGCAGATCCGCGAGAGTGTGGCGCGCGCCTGGTTACTGGGATGCCCTCTCTTGGTCGCCCCGTTTCCCACCGAATCGGGAGCCGTCGATGCGCTGGAAGGCGAAATGCTCGAAGCGCTCCGGGCGTTCGTTGCCAGTCGCAGACGGCTGCGCGAGGCGCGCGCACCCGGCTACCCGTGGCAATTTCGCGACGTGGATGGGCTCCGGGCGCCAGGCATTCAAGCGAAACGCTATGGACAGAGCACCGTTGTCTACTGGGCCCCGGAGCGATTCGATGGCGAGATCCGTTTGGACGGCATCCGCCGAAAGCTGCGGGCATCTGCTGGCGAAATGGGGTTCCTGGTGATCGCATGAGCGTCTGGCTGCTGCGGGTAGGGTTTTTCTTCGTTTGGTCCGGCTTATCGGCCGCGGGAACGCGTTTTCCGCACGGCGAGCCGGTGCTCATCGCGGCTGCGCCGGCGACCGCCGTGGAGCGAGGCGCGCTGGAGCGCTTGCAGGGATATGCCACGGCCGTGACCGGTGTTCCCGCGCGGATTGTCCCGCGGGCTCGCGGCCGCGCGATCGCTTGGCAGAAACGCGCCGCGGGGCCGAGCCCGGAATCCTATGCGATTTCCGCCCGACCTGGACGAGTGACGCTGGCCGCGGCGAACGGCCGCGCTCTCCGCTATGCGGTTCAGCGATTGATCACCCTGAGCGAGCAGAAGGCGGGGGACTTGGTCATTCCCGACGTCGAGATGGTGAACGCTCCGTGGATCGCCGAAAGAGAATGGGCGCTTTGTCCCTGGGTGCCGCAGCAGGTGCGCGGCGCCTTCTTCAATCCGTGGGCCGATGCTCGCATGGACGTTTTCCGCTTCTCCCATGAACAACTCCAGCGGTACGTCGCGATGTTCGACGCCTTTGGATACAGCGGCGTTCAATTGCTCGAAACCAGTTACAGCTACGGCGTCTTCGGTTCGCCGGAGGCCTTTCAGGACCGCCAGCGGGCGCTCGCGCGTGCGGCGCGGGCGCTGGGCGCCAACGTCAGCCTGTGGGTGTGGGCCGCGGAGTTCTCCAGCTACGGCTGGACCGACGCCGATGTGGTCTACCAGCCGCAGGAGGGAAAGACTGCTTTCGACGATCCCGCAGTGCGCCGGGGCTTCGAGAAATATTACGATCTCTACGCCCGCCTGGCCCCGGACGTCGACCGCCTGATCGGTCACTTCTACGATCCGGGGCAGCTATCCGACCGCCAGGACGTGTTTCGCTACATGCGCCTGCTTGAGCAAAAATTCAAAGCGGTCAACCCGCGCATCAAACTGGCCATCGACGCCTGGGGCACGGGCCACGAGTACATCTCCGAATTGCTGGCCCATGGGTTTCGGGATTACCTGGTGCTCGAAATGAGCATGCCTAACCTATACACGCCGGGCCAGCGCGAGCGAATCCATGAGGAAGCCAGGAAACTGGGCGTCCAACTCGGGGTTTGGGGATGGTATACCACCGAGTACGAAACCGACCAACTGGCGTCGATGTATGTCAACGCCAGGGTGCTCCGAAACTTCTATCGCCAGATGCGGGACGGCGCGCTCCGCATTCACCCGGTGTCGTATTGGTCGGAGATGGAAGCGCACCATTTGAACAATCTCGCCTCGATGTACGCCGCCGGCCAACTGCTCTGGGATCCCGACCGGGACCCCGACGTGTTGTTGCGCGAACTAGCCGAAGGCATCTGGGGCCCGCAGGCCGGCCAAAAGGTGTTCGAAGCCTGGCGGCTGATCGAAGCAGTTCGCTCGGGAGACGACTGGGAGACCTATTGGTGGCGGCAACCAGGGTACCGCCTCGGCACAGCGTCCCCAGAGGCGGATTTGGATCGCGCACAGCGGTCGATCAGGGAACTGGAGGGGCTGAAACCAGATCCTGGATACGTCGCCAAGTTTCCGCTGCCTTGCCCACCGGAGACTTTGGTGGAGCTTATGCTGCCGCACCTGCGGCAGATTGAGGCGTACGCGCGTTTCCGAATCGGTTTCGCAGCCCTGGCGAACGAAGCGAGCACCCTTGGCCGCGATGCGCTGACACGCCGCCTTGCGGCTTTGTGGCGTCCCGTGCCGGAGTACGGCACGTGGGTCGGAACCTTTGGGCTGCCGGAGAACCGCGAGCTCGACCGGCAGCTTCGTGAGTTTGCCCGCAAACACTCGCTGGCGACGGCGGAACCCGCCTGGCAGATCTCGCAGGATGTGGACCGGCTCGGGCAGTGGGTTCGGAACCGGCAGGCCCGAACCCGGCAGGAGTTCCGTTTTCGCTTGCGGGACGCCAACGAGTTCTACTGGGAGACTGACCGGCTTCAGGCCCGCCTCGATGCCCTGCGCTCCAAGGGCATCCTCGAGGAGGAAGCCGCTTCCGGAACTTACCGGCTGGCTGAGTGGGAGTACTTCCGCGCTCTCCCGTGAGGCCGCCGCGGCGCTCGGACGCGCCAGCGGCGGTCCAATCGCGAGTGCTACCTTGAGGAGTGATGCGCTATCGCGGATTCGCTGCCCTCTGTTGCGTGATGCTGACGCCCGTCTTCGGCCAACTCAAGCCGAAAGACGTTCGGGAAATCGGCAAAGACGGCGCGTCGGCGCTGCCTAAACTACGAGCGCTGCTCAAGGACCCTAACCCCCGCATCCGCGAGGAAGCGACCAAACTGATCGGCGAGATCGGCACGGCCGAAAGCGTCGACTTGCTGCTGGAAGCGCTCCGCGACAATCATCCGGACGTACAGATCCGCGCCACCGACCATCTCGTCAATTTCTACCTGCCCGGGTATCTTCAAAGCGGGCTGGCGGGGCGGCTGAAGAGCGTCGGGCGCGCGATTCCCTGGCGCTCGCCCGCCGAAAACGACCAGGTGGTCGAGCCTTATGTGCAAGTAAGGCCCGAAGTTATCGAAGAGCTGGGCAAGATCGCGCGGGGGGGATCTTCGATGCTTTCGCGCGCCAACGCGGCCCGGGCGGTGGGGATTCTGCGCGGGCGCGCCGCGATTCCCGACCTGTTGGAGGCGATGAGGTCCAAGGATTCCGGTGTGATCTATGAGTGCCTGATCGCGATTCAGAAGATCCAGGACCGCAGCACGGCGCCTCGCATCCGGTACCTGCTGAACGATTTCGATGAACGGGTGCAGATCGCGGCGGTCGAGGCTACCGGCTTGCTGCGCGCCGAGGAATCGGCCGGCGATCTGGTCCAGTTGTTCGGGCGCACGTCCAAGCCGCGGGTCCGCAAAGCGGTGCTGCTGGCGCTGGCCCGCATCCCCGATCCGAACAGCCGCGCGCTGTTCCAGCGCCACCTGGACGACCGGGACGAGGATCTGCGCGGCGCGGCCGCGGAAGGGTTGGGCCGTCTGCGCCATGCCGAAGACCGGGAGGCGGTGGAGCGCGCGTTTCAGAACGAATCGAAACCTTCCCCCCGCCTCTCCATGGCGTTTGCGCTGGTGTTGTTGGGGCGTCAGGAGATCGCCGAGTTCAGCCCGCTGCAAATGTTGATCAACACGCTCAATAACCGCGCCCGCCAAGGCGAAGCTTTCGCCCTGCTCGTGGAGTTAGCCCGCGACGCGGAAGTGCGGAAACTGCTCTATCCCGCCATGGCCACCGGGACGAAGGACGAAAAAATCTATCTGGCGCGCGTACTCGGGCGCAGCGGCGGGCCCGATAGCGTGCCTCCTCTCGAACGGCTGATCGACGACCGGGATGCAGACGTGGCGCAGGAAGCGCTCCGGGCGTCGCGCAGCGTCAAAACGCGCCTATAAGCACGGCGCGTTCGGTTCAGAAGGTGTAGAGCGGAACGCCGGGCGCCGGTTCGCTCTCGCCGCCGCCCGCGCCCACCGGCTGCGCTTCACCGGCCGCGCGGTAGAAAATCCCCGTGTCTCCCAGGAAGACTTCCAGTTCCGCAGGGCGCGGCAACGTACCCTGGATCAGCGCCTCGGACAACGGATCCTCGATGTATTTCTGCAAGGCCCGCCGCAGTGGCCGCGCGCCATAGCTCCGGTCGGCGCAAGTCTTCTCGAGGATGTACTTGGACGCGTCGGTATTCAGCCGAATCTTGATTTGCTTGCTCACCAGGTTCCGGTTAATCTGATCGACCATCAGGTCCATGATCTTCACCAGGTCGTCGTCGGTGAGCGACTGGAAGAGGATCACCTCGTCCAGGCGGTTGAGGAACTCGGGGTTGAAGGCGCGCTTGACCTCGCCGCGCACCAGGTCCTCCACCTGGGAAGGAATCGCCTGGCCAGCGGGGGCGGAGAAGCCAAGGTGGCCGCGCTTTTCCAGGAAACGGGCGCCGAGGTTCGAGGTCATGATGATGATGGTGTTCTTGAAGTCGACCGTGTTCCCCAGGCCATCGGTGAGCTGCCCGTCCTCGAACACCTGCAACAGAATGTTGTACACATCCGGGTGCGCCTTCTCGATTTCGTCCAACAGGATGATGGAATACGGGGCGCGCTTGACGCGTTCGGTCAACTGGCCGCCCTCCTCGTAGCCCACGTATCCGGGAGGAGAACCGATCAACTTCGACACGGAGTGCTTCTCCATGTACTCGGACATGTCGAAGCGCACCAGCGATTTCTCGCTGCCGAAGAGGAATTCGGCCAGCGCGCGCGCCACCTCGGTCTTGCCGACGCCGGTCGGGCCGAGGAACAGGAACGAGCCCGCCGGGCGGGTCGAAGCCTTCAAACCCGCGCGCGAACGGCGGATCGCCCGCGCCAAGGCCGAGATCGCTTTCTCCTGGCTGATGACCCGCTTGTGCAGTTCCTCCTCGATGCGCAGCAGCTTGGTGACTTCTTCTTCCTTGATCGCGGTCATCGGCACGCCTGTCCAGCGCGCCACCACGTCCTCGATGTCCTCCTTGGTGACGATCCCGGTGGAAGAGTCGTCCAGATTATACTTCTCGCGAAGCTGCCGGAGGTTTTCGCGCTCCTTGCGCTCTTCGTCGGAATAGAAACGGGCCTTCTCGAACTCGTGGTTGGCGATCGCGTTCTCCATGCGGTGCACGATGAACTTGATGCGCTTTTGGATATCGGCCAGTTCCGCCGGGAGCGTGGTCTGCCGCAGCTTCACCCGGGCGCCCGCTTCATCAATCAGGTCAATCGCCTTATCCGGCAGGAAGCGGTCGGGGATGTAACGCTGCGAGGCGTGCACCGCCACTTCAATGGCATCGTCGGTGTAGCCAACCGCGTGGAACTTTTCATAGCGGTCTTTGATTCCAAACAGGATCTTAATGGCGTCGGCCTCGTCCGGCGGAGGCACCTTGACCGCCTGGAAGCGCCGCTCCAGCGACCGGTCCTTCTCGATGGACTTGCGGAACTCGGCGGGCGTGGTGGCGCCGATGCATTGGATCTCCCCGCGCGATAACGCGGGTTTGAGGATGTTGGCGGCGTCGAGCGAGCCCTCTGCCGAACCCGCGCCCACCAGCGTGTGCAACTCATCGATGAAGATGATGGCGTTCTGGTTCTCCATCAACTCCTTCATGATGGTCTTCAGCCGCTCCTCGAACTGGCCGCGGTACTTGGTGCCGGCCACGATCAGGGAGAGGTCCAGCGCCAGAATGCGCTTGTCGGCCAGGAAACTGGGCACGTCCCCTTCGGCGATCCGCTGCGCCAGACCCTCGACGATCGCGGTCTTTCCCACCCCCGGTTCCCCGATCAGCACGGGGTTGTTCTTCGTGCGGCGGCACAGGATCTGGACCACGCGCTCCAACTCGTAGTCGCGTCCGATCAGGGGGTCCAGGAGATTGTCGATGGCGGCTTGCGTCAGATCCCGGCTAAACTCCGCGAGCAGGGAGCTTTCCTTCGGCCGGCTGGAAGCGACCTTCTCCGACTGGGAGCGGGCGAGTTCCTCGCGAATCGTGGAAAGGCGCAGCCCGCGCTCGTGCAGGATCTCGGCGGCGAAACATTTTTCTTCGCGCAGCAGGCCCAGCAGCAGGTGTTCCGTGCCGATGTGCTTGTGGTTCAGCCGTTCGGCCTCCTCGGCGCCATAGGCAAGCACGCGCTTGCACTCATGGCTGAGCGGCAGATCGACCGAGGTCGAGACCTTCTCGCGAATTGTGGTGTGGCCCTCGATCTGCTTGCGGATCGACTCCACCGCCGCGTGGGAACGCAGAAACCGGTTGGCCAGCGCCTTGTCCTCACGCAACAGGCCCAGCAGCAGATGCTCGGTTTCGATGTACGGGCTGCCGAACTGGCTTGCCTCGTACCGGGCGAAAAAGATCACCCGGCGAGCCTTCTCCGTGTAGCGTTCAAACATAAGAGCTGCCGCCTCCCTGGAACAACCTCTCCTCTTACTTTAGATCCAAACCTGGCCTGCCGGACGCGGAAATTCGTTTTTCAATCGGGCGCCGCCTCCGGGACCAACCTTCCTCGTTCTAGTCTCAGTATACGATCACAGCGCCGGGCGAACGCCCCGTTGTGGGTGACCAGGATGGTGGTCAGGCGGCGGGCTTGCTGCAAGCGGGTCAGCAGGTCAAAGACGCGGTCGCCGGTGGCGGGGTCGAGATTGCCGGTCGGCTCGTCCGCCAGCAGAATGGGCGGATCGGCGGCCAGGGCCCGCGCGAGGGCCACCCGCTGTTGCTCGCCGCCGGAGAGTTCTCCCGCCCGGTGGTGGGCGCGCTCGGCCAGTCCGACTTCGGCCAGCAGGTCCCGGGCGCGGCGCGCCGCTGTCGCCTCCCCCACGCCGCGGATGCGCAGCGGCATCGCGACGTTCTCGGCGGCCGTGAATTCGGGCAGCAGGTTGTGGCTCTGCCAGACAAACCCGATCTTGCGGTTCCGCAGATCCGCCAGTTCGTCCGTGCTCAGGAGGGTGATCTCCTCGCCATCGATGTGGATGCGGCCGGCCGAAGGACGGTCGAGACCGCTCAGCAGGTAGAGCAGGGTGGACTTGCCGGCGCCGGACTCGCCCACGAGCGCCAGGCGCTCCCCCCGCCGCACCTCCAGATGCAAACCGGAGAAGACGACCACATCCACCGGTCCCGACGGAAAGCGCTTGGTTAGGTCTTCGGCGCGCACCACCGCCTCGCTCATCCCTGGAACACTCCGGCTCGCCGCATCACGGCTTCGCATTTGCGGCGGACTTCCGCGGCGGCTTCCGCGGGATCGCCCTGCTGGAGACGCGGCAGGAATAACTCCACGGACAGCGGTCCCCGGTATTTCAGGGTCCATACCTTTTTCAGCATCGCCACCACCGGCGCGACGCCATCGCCCGGAATCTCGCGTGTGGTCGCGTCGAGTTGTTCTCGCGGCAGATCCCGCACGTCCTGAAAATGGACGTGGTGCAGTTCTCCCGGCCGGAGCAAGTCCAAGTCTTCAAACTTACTCAGCCCGGCCCAGAAATGGTAGAAGTCCAGCATCGGTTTCACCCACGGATGGGCGGCCTCGCGGACCACCTGGAGCGCGGTGGGCAGGCTGCCAATCAAGGTTGATCCCCGCATGAACTCCAGCATCAGGGCGACCTTGTATTGCCCGGCGATGTCCCCGGCCTCGCGCAGGTTGTCCACCGCGCGCTTCAGATCGTCCGGCGTGGCGGGAGCGGTATAGGGGCAGGGCGTCACCATGCGGTCCATGCCCAACTCGGCGATCCACGGCAGGCGGCGCTTGAGATCCTCCAAAGCTTTCGGCCGTTCCGGATTCGGTTCCACCAGGCCGCGCGCGCCGCCGCAGGCGGGAGCGGTCAAGCCAAGGTCCGCCAGCAGGCGTTTGGCCGCGCCGACGCCTTCTCGCGCCAGAAAGGGCTCCGCCAGCGGCGGGATGATTTCCACCTGTCGGATGCCAGCTTGGGCGCAGCCTTCCAGCGACCGCCGGAAGCCGGCCCCGGTCAGCGTGGTCTGGTGCATGCACAGCGTCAGGCCGGGGGGCTTTGCCAGGGCAGCCGTCGCCCCCGCGGCCAGCACAGTTCTCCGGGTCATCGCTTTCCCAACATAGCAGAGGCCCGGCGTGGACCTGTTCGGTGTAGACTACTGGCTGGCGGACGTTTCCGCGCCTCACGCCGGGAGCGTTCCAAACGGCTATGCGTATCTTCACCCTCCTTCTGTGCAGCCCGGGCCTGCTGGCCGCCGAGCCCGTGATCGTTCACACCGATGTGTTCACGTCCGGCAAGGAGGGCTACCACGCCTTCCGCATTCCGGCCCTTGTGACGGCGGCGGATGGCACGCTGATCGCGTTCGCCGAAGGCCGCAAGGAGAACCGCAGCGACCCGGGCGGCGGCGACATTGACCTGGTCTGCAAGCGGAGCACGGACCAGGGCGCCACTTGGTCTGCGTTGCAGGTGGTGGACGACCCTGGCGAAAAATGGGGCGCATCCAACCCGGTCCCGATTCTCGACCGCTCGAACGGCCGGTTGTGGATCGCCTTCAACCGCTGGGAGCCCGGGCACGGCACGGAAAGTTCCAAGCAAGGCACTACGAACAATCAGACGTGGCTTCGCTACAGTGACGATCATGGCAAAACCTGGTCGGCGGCGCGCGACATCACCCGCCAGTCGCGGCACTTCGACGAGTGGGGCGCCATCTTCATCGGCCCGGGCGGCGGCATCCAAACGCGCACCGGCCGGCTGATCATCCCCGCGGCGATGAAGAACGATAGCTACTCTATCGCGGTGGCTACCGGCCACTTCGTGGTCCAGATGAGCACCATGCGCGCGTACGTCCTCTACAGCGACGACCACGGGCAGACCTGGCGGCGCAGCGATTTGCTGCGCGCGTTCACCAACGAAGACCAGGTGGTGGAACTGGCCGACGGGGCGATCATGATCGACGCGCGCCAGGGCGACGGCGAACACCGCTGGGTGGCGGTCAGCCAGGATGGCGGCCAGACGTGGTCCCGGCCCAGGCTGGGCCAGAAGACTCCCGCCATCGCGACCGGGCTGGAACGGTACACTTTGGAGTCCGCCGGCGCGGACCGCGACCGGCTGGTCTGGACCGGCATCACGGGTCCCGGCCGGCGCAACCTGGTGATCCGCGTCAGCTACGACGAGGGACAGACCTTCGCCCACGAGAGGGTGCTCTACGGCGGCCTGGCGGCGTATTCGGACACGGCCATCCTGAAAGACCAGACGGTGGGCGTGCTGTGGGAGCGCGGGGTGAGCGACGGCTACCAATTCATCACGTTCACGCGGGTGAACCGGGAATTCCTCGAGCCGCCCGGCGCGGCCATTCCCGCCCGCTAGCTTAGCCGCGGCAACTATAATCGGGGGATCATGCTTGCGCGATTTCTTCCCGCCACCCGCCGCCGGCTCCTCCTGAGCGGGGGCCTGGCGGCTTTGCTGCCCCGGCGCTACGCGGCCGCCCAACTGGCGGCGACGCACGGCGAGATCTACCGCCAACTCGGCGTCCGGCCGCTGATCAACGCGGCCGGTACGTACACCACCTTGACCGGCTCGGTGATCCCGCCTCCGGTACGGCAGGCCATGGAGGAGGCGTCCCGCTCGTTTGTGCCCTTGATTGAGTTGCAGCGGAAGGCCGGCGCGCGCCTCGCCAAACTGCTGGGCGTGGAGGCCGCCATGGTGACTTCCGGCGCCGCCGGTTCCATCATGCTGGCCACCGCCGCGTGCGTCACCGGCAACGACCCGGAGAAGATCCGCCGCATCCCCGACATCGCGGGCATGAAAGACGAGGTGATTATCCCTCGCGCCCAGCGGAACGGTTTCGACCACGCCGCGCGCAACGTGGGCGTGAAGCTGATCGAAGTGGACACCGCCGGTGAGGTGCGCCAGGCCATCAACCCGCGCACGGCGATGCTCTACTGGACGCACATCTTCGAGTACAAGGGCAAGATCGCGCGCGCGGAGTTCCTCGACATCGGCAAACAGGCGGGAGTGCCGGTGTTTAACGACGCCGCCGCCGAACTGCCTCCGGCGAGCAACCTCTGGTCGATCGCCAGGGAAGGCTTCGACCTGGTCGCTTTCAGCGGCGGCAAGGGCTTGCGCGGTCCGCAGGCTTCCGGCTTGCTGTTGGGACGCCGCGACCTGATCGAAGCCGCCCACCTGAACAACAACCCGTATGGCGACACGATCGCCCGGCCGTGCAAGGTAGGCAAAGAGGAAATCATGGGTTTGCTGGCGGCCGTGGAACTCTACCTCCAGCGTGATCACGACGCCGACCAGAAACTGTGGCGCGGTTTCATGGAGAGCATCGCCAAGGACCTGCGCGGCGTTTCCTCGGTGCGCACGGAAGTCTATATTCCCGGGGCGGGCGGCCACCCGGTCCCTTACCTGCGCGTGCAATGGGACGCCAACCGGCTCAGCTACCAGGAATGCGCCCGCCGCTTGCGGGACGGCGAGCCCTCCATCGAAGTCAACGCCAGCGCGCAGGAGGGCTTGTCGCTGGCGTCTTACAATTTGTTCCCGGGCGAGGAGCGAATCGTCGGCTGGCGGTTGCGGGCGATCCTCGAAGAGGCGCTGGGCTAGAACCCCGTTGCCGCCGAAGGGCCCGGGCTTCCCGGCCAAGAGCGGCGGGTGGAAAATTACGCGGCGCTGCCAAGAGGGCGCGCGGTCGATGCGGCTTCGCTCGACCGGGCTATGGAGAACCTGCCAGAGGTCGGTTCGGCGCTGGATGTTGAGCCAGGACTCCGGGGTGTTGCCGAAGACCCGGGTCAGGATCAGCGCGGTTGGCGCGGCCACCGGCGCCGGCCCCGTCCGCGCCCGCGGTGGAGCTAGCCGTCCAACCGGTAAATGGTAAGGCCCGACAGCAGCTTCGGATAGAAGTCCGTGGACTTCTGCGGCATCACGCCTCCTCCAAAGGAAATATCCGCTACCTCCTGCACGGTGGTGGCCTTGACCAGAAAGACCACCTGCGCCCGGCCGCTGCGGGCTTCGGCGAGCGCGACGTCGATGCCCCGCAGGTATTGCAGGTACTTGCCCTCGCGGATGGCGTCCGGCGTCACGCCCAGGACCGGGTCCAACAGCGATTCGTGGAGGATTTGCAGGTCGAGCCTGCCGCCGGGAGCTTTCGCGGTTAGCGCGTACAGTTCCTGGCCGAACGCCGCGCCCAGCAGCCCTTGCGCGCCGGCGGCCCAGCGCTCCTGCAAATGGCTGACGGAGTCGACCTTCTCGACGGTGAAGGCTTCGGCCGCCCGGCGCATCGCCGCCGCGCCGTCGAAGCTTTCCAAACCGGACACCGCGCGGTGGGTGGCCAGGATGCGCAGTCCGTCCGAGTGCATGTTGACGAACGTCATCATGACCTTCGCGGCCGCGGGGTCGCCGGGATTCTCGTTGCGGAACGCCACGGCGGTCTCATAGCGGTGATGCCCATCGGCGATCAGCAGTTTCTTGTCGGCCATCAGCGTGACGATGCGCTCGATGAGCGCCGGATCGCCGATGCGCCAGACGGTGTGCACTTCGCCGTATTCATCGGTGACGCGCGCGGTGGGTTCGGTGGCAGCCACCACATCGAGCAGCGCGTCGATCTCCCGCCGCGGGTCCGGGTACAACATAAAGATCTGGCCGAAATGGGCCCGGGTGTGCCGCAGCAATTCAAGCCGGTCCTTCTTGGGCCCCGACAGCGTGCGTTCGTGCCGGTGCACGGTGCCCTCGCTGTAATCCTCGACCGCGCCCAGTCCGATGAAACCTTTCCGCAGCAGCCGTTCGCCCGTGTCCGGTACGGTGAACTCCTGAAAGTAGGCGTACAGGCTGGGCGCGGACTCGCGGGCGAGCACGCCGGACTGAATCCATTCGCGCAAGTGGCTCGCGGCGCGGGTGTAGACGTTGTCCGCCGGGCCGTCCTCCGGCGTCTCCTTGCCTAGGATGATCCGCACCAGATTGTGCGGGCTGAGCCCAAGATAACGCTCCCGCATGGCGGGCGTGATCTTGTCGTAGGGCTGGGTTACCAGATCGTCCAGCCGGCCTGCGCCGGCGGCGTAGCGGTAAGCGGGAAAAGGAAAAATGTTGGCCATAGGAAACAGGAATCGTAGGGAGCAAATTTTTAGCGTAACAGACCGCGGCGGGACGGCTGCGCGACGTCCCCTGACGGCCTGGCCATGGTTTCCGCAGGCAAAAAGAAAGAGGGGCGGCAGCCGCGCCGCCCCTGAAGGGTTTCGATCTGGCTTGGCCGGCGGAAAGACAGACCTATGCCGGCGCTCGCGATCAGAAGAAGAACCGCAGTCCAAACTGGGCCTGGAACGGAGAGCCTTGCTGGATGTTGACGCGGTCGTAGGATCCGTCCGCCAGTTTCAAGCGCATGAACGTGTCCCGCGCGGGCAGGACGACGCCCGTCACCGCGTCAATGCCGGGCCCGTAGTTCAACGCGTTGCCGTCGAAGGCGATATTGTCGAAGTTGAACAGGTTGAACATCTCGGCGGAGAATTCGAGGCGCGAACGCTCGTTAAAGCGAAACGCCTTCAACACGCGCATGTCCACCACCTTGAAGCCGCGGTTGCGGAAGGCGTTGCGGGGGAAGGAAACGCCCGGCGCCGAATACGGCCGGTCGGAAGCGCCGAGCGCGAAACTCGGACTGCCCAGGTTCCCGTCGCCGTTCAGGTCCGCGCCGGCGGATGCATCGATGGGGCGGCCGCTGTTGGCGCGGAAGATGCCGGACACCGACAAACCCCAGGGTAACTGGTACACCGCGTTCGAAGTGAACTGATGGCGGGCGTCCAGTCTGCCGTAACTATACTCATCGCGGAAGTTGTACGGGTTCTGGTAAAAGAGGCTGGTCGCGGTACGCTCATTGTCGTCGTCGGAGAACATCTCGCTCAGGGTGTAGAACGCGCCGGCCTGGAATTTCTTGCCCCGATACTGCGCCTGGAAGGTGCCCCCGCGGTACATCGAGCGGGCCGAACTGGCGCGCAAGGTGATGCGGTCCAAGGTCGGAATCGGACGCGGAATGCGGAACGTGCCCACCTGGCCAAAGTTGGGCCGCTGGGCGCGATCCGCCGGATTGACGCGCGGCAACGGCAAGTTCACATCGAGGTTGCGCTGGAGATTCACCGTATTGACGTAGTTGAACTGCGCACCGACGACGAGACGGGAGGCCAGTTCATGGTCGAAGCCAATCCCGGTCTGCCAAGAGCGCGGATTGACGAAGTCCGGGGCCATGCCGGTGAGGCGCGCGCCCCGGAACGGATCCACCGCGGCGCCGCCGCCCGCTACCGCCTGCTGCATCTGCTGGATGGTCAGGATGGGCAGGTTGTCCAGGCGGAAGCGGTTGAGATCGATTCCGACCGCCAGGAAATCCCGGTAGATCGTCGACCCCGAACGCGGCAAGTTTAGGCTGACGTCGCCGGGCACCGCGCGGAAATTGTTGATGGCCCCCGCGAACAGCAGCATCGGCGTGGAGGCGTAAAACATGCCGGCGTGTCCCCGGATCACCGTGCGGTTACTGTTGAACGGCGTATAGCTGAAACCAGCGCGCGGCATCCACTGGTTCAGCGCGTTCTGAATTGTGGTGGGATCCAGGCGGTAGCCATTCGGGAAGGTCACACTCTGCACAAGATTAACCAAGCTGGTGTTGGTGGCTTCGGGCTTGGGGTTCACCTGACCCTCCCACCGGAAGCCGAGATTGAGAGTGAACTTGCGGTTGACCTTCCAAGCGTCCTGCACATAGAACGCGATCTGATGCATGTTGAAAGCCGCTAGCAGATTGCCGATCTGCCGCGCATATTGCACCTGCGGATGATCGAACCGGTTGGGCGTCGGCCCGCCCACCGACATGATCTCCAGCAACTGGTTAATGTCGGTGATATTGATGGTATAAGCGCCGAACTGGTTGAAGCCGAAGGTTTGAAAAGTCCTCAGGTAATTGTAGTCGCCGCCGAACTTGAAGGTGTGGGCTCCTGAAGTAAAGGAGGTTCCGTTGTTGATCTGGTAGCGGGTGTCGTCCTGGATCGTCGGCAGGAAGCTGCGCGCTCCGTATAACCCGATCGCCCGGACATTCACCGTAGGCAGAGAGGAATTGGATTCGCGCGGCCGGCGTTCGTGGGTGCCGGAGAAACGGAGATCGTTCACCAGCTTGGGGGACAGAATCTGCGTCCACTGCATCACGCCTGAATGCGTTCCATTCTTTTCGACGCCCTGGTTGCTGCGGGCTTCATTCAGCAGCACGGGAAGGGCGGTGCCGGTCGTAACCGCGTTCTCGGCGGTCGCATCGCTCCAGTTGTAGCGAAACGTCAGGCGGCTGCCGTTGGTCATCTGGTAATCCATCCGGCCCATCGCCGTCGTGCCGTTGTTGGTGCCCGGCAGCGGTCCCTCGAAGCTCTTGAACAGGTCGAACGCTTCGCGGGTGTTCTCATTGGGCGTCACGTTGGCCAGAGTAGCGAAGAGGGTGGAGCGGGGGAACTTCACCTGCTGCCGTTCTACGGCGGCGAACCAGAACAGGCGGTCGCGCTGGATGGGCCCACCCAGTGAGCCGCCGAACTGCTGGAGCGTCTCCAGATTCTGGGTTTTGAAAGGCGTCAGCGCGCTCATTTCCTTGTGCCGCACCTGATAAAACGCGTCACCGTGGTAGTCGTTGCCGCCGGATTTGGTAATGGTGTTCAGCACCCCGCCCGTCGACCGGCCGTACTCGGCGGCGTAGCCCGCCGTTACCGTTTGGAACTCCTGAATAGAGCTTTGGGGCACGGTGAATATGAAGTTCGACCGCTCGCCGCCGCGGATGCCGCCGAAGAACGGATTGTTGTAATCCGTCCCGTCGATCATGATATTCGAGTTGATCGCGCGCTGACCCAGAAAGGAGACGGCGCCGCGCTCGGGATCCAGCAGCACGCCAGGGCTGAGGGCGGCGAAATCCTGGAACCGGCGCCCGTTGATCGGCAGGTCGCGGATCGCGGTCTCGTTGACGGTCTGCGCCGGTGCGGGGAGGTCGAGCGACACCAGGGTCGCCCCCACCTCCACCGTCGTCACCGTGGCGCCCACCTGCATCGTCACCGGCAGGGACACCGAGGAACCTACATTGACGATCACCCTCTCAAACACCGCGTTCGCGAAACCGGGCGCTTCCACCGTCACCGTATAGGCGCCAGGATCAACCGCCAGAAACTGGTAACGGCCCGAAGAGTCCGAGTTGGTCTCACGCTGGGCCCCAGTGGCCGCGTTTCGGATCTGGATCTTGGCATTCTGAATCACCGCCTCGTTCTGATCGAATACGACTCCGGAAACTTGCCCTTTGTTGGCGCTGACTTGCGCCCAGAGAGTCGCCGCGCACACAAGCAGCATGCTCATTCGTAGATAAGAAATCATTGGAGAAACCTCTAAAATATTCTGAGCAACCAGACTTCTGCGTTAGTACCTATGATATCCAGAATGCCGTGAAAGATGCATGACGAAACAGATAAAAGTCGTGAGAGCGCAGCGCGTTTTCCGTTGACTTAAGATGAAAACTTCTTCACGCTTGGCCCCTCTGACGCGGGACGCGGGCAAGCTAGGCCGTTTGTCCGCATAATAGGACGTATGAGCCTCTTCTTCCACGCGGGCGGGGAAGCGCGGGAGCTGTCTTCCGCCGACTTGCGCCAAGGGCTGTTCCGGGCGCTGGAGGCGCTCGGCCCCAGGCGCAAGGTCTTGTGCCTGCCCCCGGATTTTACGCGTGCGCACTCGCGCGCCGGGGAACTGACGCGGTACGCATGGGAGTATTATGGCGACCGGCTAACCGACATCCTCCCCGCCATTGGGACCCACTTCCCCATGACCCCGGAAGAGATCTCGGCGATGTTTGGCGGCGTGCCGCAGGATCGCTTCCGCGTGCACGACTGGCGCGAGGGAGTAGTGACGCTGGGCGAGGTTCCCGCCGCGTTCCTGCGGGAGCAATCCGAGGGCAAGCTGGACTTCGGCTGGCCAGCGCAAGTCGGCCGGTTGCTGGTGGAGGGAGGGTTTGACCTCATCCTCTCTTTCGGTCAGGTGGTGCCGCATGAAGTGATCGGCATGGCGAACTACAACAAGAACGTATTCGTCGGCACGGGCGGCGCCGAAGGCATCAACAAAAGCCACTATTTGGGCGCGGTTTACGGCATGGAGCGCATCATGGGCCGCGCCGATACGCCGGTGCGCCGCGTGTTGAACTACGCGTCGGAGCATTTCGCCCGCCATCTGCCCATCGTGTACGTGCAGACGGTGGTGGCCAAGAACCCGCACGGCCACTTGGTCACCCGCGGGCTCTACATCGGCGACGACGCCGAGTGCTTCGAACTCGCCGCGGAGCTTAGCCTGAAAGTCAATTTTCAGATGCTGGACCGGGAGCTCCGCAAGGCGGTGGTGTACCTCGATCCCGGCGAATTCAAGAGCACCTGGCTGGGGAACAAGGCGGTGTACCGGACCCGCATGGCGTTGGCCGATCAGGCGGAATTGATCGTCCTGGCGCCCGGCGTGCGCGAGTTCGGCGAGGACCCCACGATCGACCGGTTGATTCGCAAGTACGGCTACGCCGGCACGCCGCGGGTGCTCGAGGCGGTGGAGCGGAACCCGGACTTGGCCGCCAACCTCAGCGCCGCCGCTCACCTGATCCATGGATCATCAGAAGGCCGCTTCTCCATCACCTACTGCCCCGGCCATCTGACGCGGGAGGAAATCGAAGGGGTCGGCTTCCGCTACGCCCCGCTGGACGAGATGCTGCGCAAGTATGATCCGGGCCGCCTGACCGATGGCCCCAACCTTGTCGGTGGCGAAGAGATCTTTTACATCTCGAATCCCGCGCTGGGGTTGTGGGCGTTCCGGGAGCGGTTCGCGTAGCGGGACGCGGCCGTCAGTTCTTCCGCCGGCGGGCCTGCACGTACTGGGCGATCTCGGCCACCGTGCCGGTCCAGACGCCGTTCGCCGGATCAATCAGGTATTTGCAGAACGACTCCAGTTCCTCCGCGATGACGGTCTGGTGGCGGGGAACGCCGATTTCGTGACCGGCCAGGATCACCCAGCGGTGCTCTTTGGCGGCGTTCTCGACGAATGCGCGCATCCGGTCGAATGTCCAGCCGTCAAAGTCGATGCCGGTGAGGTTCGCCAGGTCACAGCTCCGCGGGTCGTTCGCCCATCTGTCGCGGAACCCGCGACCCGTAAGGAATCGCTTGGCGACCACCGGCACGTAGCTTCGCGTTGATTCACCCCGCCCCACGAAATCCTGGCCGCACGGATACGCAAAGCTGACGGGAGTGACGTCGAGCAGCCGGCGAAGTTCCGCCGTGCAGCGGTCGATGTCTTCCTCCATCCGGGACAGCGTGTAGTCTTCCAGGGCGTTGGAGCGTGAGAACGCCAGGTTGGCGCTGCACGGATGGGAATAGGAGTGGTTGCCGATTTCATGCTGGCCCGCCGCGACCACCTCCCGCCACCCGGCGAGGCGGCGTTGGACCGCGCCCGGGTTGACGTAGAAGGTCGCTTTCACGCCGTGACGGTTGAGGAGCGCGATTCCCGTGTCGATCTGGCTGACGCGAGCGTCATCGAAGGTCAGGCTTACGGCGGCGCGCTGGCCCTCCGACCAAGGGAAGGGCGTCTGGTCCTGACTGCGTGCCGGCCAGGCGACTCCGGCCAGCAAGAGTTCACGCCGGCTGATGTACATGACGCGGACAGTTTAGCAACTTCCGCGTTTGCCGAACACCGGGCGGTTCGCTATACTGAAAAATTGCAGAGAAACTAGTTGGGCCGCGCCCCGTCCGCGTGGGTGCCGTCTCAAAGGAATACCCATGCCGAAAAGAACCTTTCAACCGAATAACCGGAGGCGCGCCAAGACCCATGGATTCCGCGTCCGCATGCGGACCGCGACCGGCCGCCTGGTGCTGTCGCGCCGGCGGGCCCGCGGAAGAAAGCGCCTGACCGTAAGCGACGAGAGGTAGAGGAATCGCCGGCTTTCCCAAGAGCGCCCGGATTCTGCGCTCGCAAGAATTCCGCAAGGTTTATGAGCAAGGCGTCAAGTTCAGCGGTCCGTTGTTCGCGGCGTTTTGCCTCCGCGCCTCCGGGGAGGCGCGTTTTGGCTTCACGACGCCGCGGGCGCTGGGACCGGCGGTGGTCCGCAACCGCATTAAGCGTCGCCTGCGTGAAGCCGTTCGCCTCCAGCGGAAGGCCTTGGAAACCGATTGGCTGATTGTCATTAATCCCCGCCGCCGATGTCTGGACGCCCCCTTTTCCGAACTGCAACGCGAAGTGGACCGTCTGTTCCGCCGGTGCGCGGGCTGGTCATCGGCATCCTCCGGGCCTACAAATTGATGCTTTCTCCTCTGTTGCCTTCCGCCTGCCGGTTTGTTCCAACCTGCTCGGAATATATGTGCGATGCGGTGCGCCGGTATGGCGTGGCGCGCGGCGTGTGGATGGGCTTGAAGCGGCTGGGGCGCTGCCACCCGTTTCATGCCGGTGGCTACGACCCGGTCCGGTAACGCAAGATGGCTGACGAAAACAAGGGTTTGACGCCAAAGGCTCCCGGCGAGATCTCCATGGAGACGCGCCTTCTGCTCGCGTTTCTCCTGATGGGCGTCGTGATGTTCCTGACGCCGTACTTCTATCCCCCGCAGCCTCCTCCGGACGCCAAGCGAACCCAGGAGAAAACCGAAGCGGCAACGGGAAAGGCGGCGCCCGCCGAAGCCCCCGCCCCGGAGCCCGCCCCCGTGGTCCCGGCCGCCGGGGCGGTGGCGGCCGCGCGGGAGGAGACGGTGGTGGTCGAAACCGGGTTGTATCGCGTGGAGCTCTCCAACCGCGGAGGCGTGGTCCGCAGTTGGAAACTGAAGCGATATCGCGATCACGCCGGAAACCCTGTCGAATTCGTCTACGCGAAGGCGGCCGAGAAGGTCGGTTATCCGCTCTCGTTCACCTTTCGCGACAAACCGCCGCCGGTCGACCTGAACCAGGCGCTGTTCGCGGTGAAGACCGCTGAGGATGGACTCGGGGTCGAGTTCGCATACTCCGATGGCAAGGTGACGGCGAGGAAGTCCTTGCTCTTTCAAAAGGACCGCTACCTGGCGGAGGTGCGCTCGGAGGTTGGTCTCGGCGGCGTGGCGGTGCCCCACGGTCTCACCTGGCGCGGCGGCTTCGGCGATTTTACCGTTCCCAATCCCCCACCCCTTCAGCGTGCGATCTACTACGAGACGGAAGCCGGGAAACTGCGGACTCACGATCACAAGCACGCCAAGGACGGAGTCACCACCGACACCGGGAAGTTTTCGTTCGCGGGCGTCGAAGATACCTACTTCGCGGCGGTCTTTCTCCCCGAGGCGAACGCGACCATCGCGTTGCAGACGTTCAGCGATTTGCTGCCCTCGGCCAAGGACCAGGAAGAGGTGGCGCATGTCGGCGCCGCCGTCGGGGCGGTATCCGGCGGCAACCGGTTTTCGTTTTTTGTCGGGCCCAAGGACCTCGACATCCTGCGCGAGGTAAACCCCAAGCTCGAACAGGTGGTGGACTGGGGCTTTTTCGGCTTCATCGCCAAGCCGATCTTTCTGGTGGTGCACTGGCTGAACGACAGTTATATTCACAACTACGGCTGGTCGATTATCATCGTGACCATCGTCATCAACATGGCGCTGTTCCCGCTCAAGCTCACGAGCCTGAAGTCGGCCAAGAAGATGCAGATGCTCCAGCCGCAGATCAAGGCGATCAACGACAAGTACCGCAACTTGAGCATGCGCGATCCCAAGCGGCAGCAACAGAACCAGGAGGTCATGGCGCTCTACCAGAAACATGGCGTCAACCCGCTGGGCGGCTGCCTGCCGCTGTTGCTCCAACTGCCGTTTCTGTGGGCGTTCTACCAGGTGTTCACGCTGGCCATCGAGATGCGGGGCGCGTCGTGGCTATGGGTCAAGGATCTCTCGCAGCCCGAAACCATTCCTATCCGGGTGCTGCCCATCACCATGATCGCCACGCAGTTCCTGCTGCAAAAAATGACGCCGGCCGCGGGCGTGGACCCCACCCAGCAGCGCATGATGTTGTTCATGCCCCTGGTCTTCGGGTTTATGTTCTATGGGGCTTCCAGCGGCCTGATGTTATACTGGTTGACCGGCAATCTGGTCGCCATCGGGCAGCAATGGTTTTTCAATAAGACAGCGGCGGCCGTACCGGCGGCGCCCCCGGCGCCCGAGAAGAAGAAACCCGTCAGGAAATAGCCGGTGAGCGAGCGAAAGTACACCCTTGCGTCGGTTGGACCCCAATTGGACCGCTGCCTGAGCCGGATCATCCGCAATGCGGGCTTCGACTTGCAATTCGAGATGGCCGAGGGCGAGGCGCCCCATCCCGATTTTGAGAACCCGGACATCAGCGTCAAGTTCGCCGGGCGGGACGTGGACCTGCTGTTGAGCAATCGGGCCGAACTGCTGCTTGCCTTAGAGCAGATCTGCCTGGAGGTGCTCCGCGTGCCGTCGGAAGACCATTCCCGCATTGCCTTCGACGCCAACGACTATCGGATGTTGCGCATTGAAGAACTGCGGCTGAGCGCGCGCGCCGCGGCCGAGCGGGTGAAACGAAGCGGCAAGCCTTTCGCGTTCAACCCGATGAACAGCCGCGAGCGCCGGGTGATCCATCTTTCCCTGCGCGACGAACAGGAGATCCGGAGCGAAAGCGCGGGCGTAGGTCCGCACCGGCAGGTAATTGTCTACCCGGCGGGCATGCCATCGGCGCCGGCTTCGGCGTTCCAGCCCCCCCGGCAGGGCGGTCCGCCGCGCGGCGCGGGCGCCCGGCCGGACCGGGGCCGGGGCCGACCCCGCCGTTGACGACCATCCGCCTTGCAATTAAGTGATACGATCGGCGCCATTTCCACCGCGCCGGGCCGCGGCGGGATCGGCATTGTGCGGCTGTCCGGCGCGCGCGCCCGCGCCATCGCCGAGTCCGTCCTGCGTCTGCAACCTGCCTTCGAGTGGAAAAGTTGGACCGCCGCTCGCGCCGCGCTGGTCGATGAGCGGGGCCAGGTCATCGATCAGGTGGTGGTCACCTATTTCGCAAAGCCGAAGTCGTATACCGCCGAAGATGTGGTGGAAATCTCGTGCCACGGAGCACCCGTCGTCCTGCGCTTCTGCCTCGAGCGGGCGGTGGCCGCGGGAGCGCGGCTGGCCGAACCGGGAGAGTTCACGCTGCGGGCCTTCCTGAACGGTCGCATCGACCTGCCCCAGGCGGAGGCTGTGCGCGACCTGATCGAAGCGACTACTTTGTACCAGGCTCGGGTGGCTGCGCAGCAGGCCGACGGTTCCCTGTCCCGCCGCCTGGCGCCCGTCAAGCGCCACTTGCTGGAGTTGATTGCGCTGCTGGAAGCCGGCATCGACTTCGCGGAAGACGACGTCGCCGTGGCGGGCAGCGAGGAGATCCTGGCCCGGCTGATGCCGGTCCGGCAGGGGGTGGCCGCTCTGGCGGCTACCTTTGACTATGGCAAGTGGGTCCGCGAGGGCATGACGCTAGCGATCGCCGGCCGCCCGAACGTCGGCAAGAGCAGCCTATTCAACCGCCTGCTGGAACAAGATCGCGCCATCGTCACTCCCATCCCTGGCACCACCCGCGACACCGTCTCGGAAACCGCGTCGCTCGGTGGCATTCCCGTGCGTCTGGTGGATACGGCGGGCATCCGGGAAGGGCAGGACCTGGTGGAGTCGCTGGGTATCGAGCGGACGTATCAGGCAATGGCGGATGCCGATGTGCGGCTGGTGGTGGTGGACCTGTCCGAGCCGCTGACGGCGGCCGATCGCGCCATCATCGAGCGCGCCCGCCAACAGGGGCGCTGCCTGCTGGCGGGCAACAAAGCGGATCTTCCGCGCCGAGCGGAACCGATGGACGATTGTTTCGAAGTGTCGGCCTTGACCGGCGCGGGCATCGACGCGCTCCGCCAGGCCATTCTGCCCGAGCGGCACGAGCCGGAGGACGGCTTCATCACCAGCTTGCGCCACCGGCGCCTGCTCGAGGAAGCAGCAGAAGCGCTGGCGCGCGCCGAAACCGCCGCGGCCGCCGGCATCCCCCACGAGATGCTGCTGGTCGACTTGTACGCGGCGCTCGCGCCCCTCGACGGCCTTACCGGCGCGACCACCGCCGACGACATCCTCCACCGCATTTTTTCCACCTTCTGCATCGGCAAGTAGCGCGCCCGGCCGCTTCACCGGAGCGGCAGGATGTTCTCCACGCAGGCCAGCGCGCAGTCCGCGCACAGCCGTCTTTCGGTTCCACCCTCCTCCGGACGCCGGATCTCCTGCGGAGCCTCCCCGCAGGCCTCGCACAGGCCCGCCGCGCGCAGGCAGGCGGGACACATGCCGTACTCGCCGTCGCCGTCCCGCAACCGGACAATGCAGCTCTGGCAGAACGTGTCGCCACAGGCGCACTCGACGGGCTGGCAACTCGGACATAACTCCTCGCCGCATGCCGCGCATTCGGCCAGAGCCGGCAGACGCCAAAACCAGGCGCCGCAAACCGGACAGTCGAATCCGCGCGATAAAAACCCTTCGAAATCGCCCCGGCCAAAGATCGGGTCACCCATGAAACCGGCGTGAAGTTCGCCTCCTGCTCTCAACTTCGCACGGCTTGTCCTGGATTTTCGGTCTTCCGGGGGCGTAAGTACGAAGGAATCCTGCGCTTTCTCTTCGCGGAAAAAATTGTGAATTTCCATGCGCGGATCGGCGTCGCCCGCGCGCCTGGCAGAGGCGGGCCGCAAGATGTGGAACGATCGTCGCCCCTTAACCATCCGCTGGATCCGAGTCGCCGGCGTCGGGGTCAGACACCTTTTTCGAGTCCACAGTAGCGAGGAATTAACGAATCGTCGTCGAACCAGGCTGTCTGCCCCGGTTCTTTGACAGGCTCGGCAGCGAGCGGGCCGCTGCGGTCTCCCCCATCGGCGGCTACGCGAGCGCCGCCGCCAGATCGGCTGCGAAGCGCCGGAGCGCCGCGACCTGCCCGGCGGTGGCGGGCTGCTCGTGATCCTTGGCGATAAAAAACCCTTGGTCTCCCCGCCAGATCAGCATGGCGAGGCCGTGCTCGGTGATGAGCGCGGGCGCGCCCGCCGCGCCGAAGCCGTCCCCCTTCCGCTCCACCAGGGACACGAAACCGTCGCGCGTGAACACAAAGTACTGCGGCACGGCCAGGGAAGGGACCAACTCAATGCCGGCCGCCGCCAGTTTCTCAAGCTGCGCGGTCACTGGAGCCTACATCTTGTACCGGCCGAGATCCTCGTCGTTGAGGCCCTCGAGCCAGCGGCGGAGTTCTTCGTTGTTCACCCGCTCCGCGGTGGACGTGGAAAGCTTGGACGACTTCAACACGGACTCTTCGACGTAGATGGGGCAATCGAGCCGCAGCGCCAGCGCCAGCGCGTCGCTCGGGCGGGAGTCGACGCTGATCAACTCCCCGTTGCGTTCCAGCCAGATGATGGCATAGAAAGTATCGTCTTTCAGTTCGTTGACGACGACCTTGCGAATGCCCGTGTCCAGACCATGGAGCAAGCTCTTGATCAGGTCATGGGTCATCGGCCGCTGCGTGGTGACCTTTTCGATTTCCAGCGCGATGGCGTTTGCCTCGTAGATGCCCACCCAAATCGGGAGGACGCTGTTCCCATTGACATCCTTCAGGATGACGATGGGCATGTTCGTGACGGGATCCATCATCAGGCCACGAATCTTCATTTCGAGTTCCACGGTCGGCTCACCCCCCTTCATTACACCACAGCGCCCGTCACGGCTTCGCCCACCAGGGAGTTCGGTCCGCTGCGCGTGACGAGGACGGGCAGGTACGCGCCCAGCAGCGAGGCGGACTTGTCCGGGTGCGTGAAATTGAGGATGCGGTGCTGCGCCGTCCGCCCGATCCACTGGCCCAGCGCCTGGTTCCGGCCCTCCACCAGCACCTCTGCGACCGAGCCGATCAGGGCCGCATGACGGCGGATCTGAATGGCCCGCTGCTTTTCCTGCACCATCAGGAGCCGCCGCTGCTTCTCCTCGTCCGGCACGGCGTCCCCAAGCGCCAGCGCCGCCGTGTTCGGCCGGGGCGAGTACTTGAAGCTGAAAATCGAATCGTATTCAACCTGGTCGAGGAGGCGGAGCGTGTCCTGGAAGTCCTCTTCCGTTTCGCCGGGAAATCCCACGATGATATCGGTGCTGATCGCGATCTGGCGGGGAGACTGCTTCAGCCACTCGATGCGCCGCAGGTATTCCTCGCGCGTGTACAGGCGCTGCATGCGGGCGAGCACGAGCGACGAACCGGACTGCACGGGCAGGTGAACATGGTTGCAGAGAACGGGGTTCTCGTCGATCGCTTCCACGATGTCACGGCCGAAGTCCCGCGGGTGGGACGTCGTAAAGCGGACCCGCCGGATGCCCGGAACGCGGGCGACCTGCCGCAGCAGTTGCGCGAAATTCCAGCCCGCCGGCGAGGGGTCGCGGTAGCTGTTCACGTTCTGCCCCAGCAATTGGATTTCGGTGTAGCCCTGCTCGGCCAGTTCGCGGGCCTCCTGGAGGATGCTGGCGCTCGCACGGCTCCGCTCGGGACCGCGGGTGAAGGGCACCACACAATACGCGCAGGACTTGTCGCAGCCCTCGATGATGGTCAGGTAGGCGCGATGGGGATGGTCACGGCGCGTCAGGGGCGTTTCGAACGTCTCGTCCGTGTCCAGGCTCAGGCCGGTCACGCGGCGCTCGCCGGCCTCGATTCTGGCCAGCAGTTCCGGCAGCCTGGCGTAACTGGCCGAACCGGCCACCAGGCTGACGTGCGGCGCGCGCTCGAAGATCTTTTCGCCCTCCTGCTGCGCCACGCATCCCAGCACGGCGAACACCTTGCCGTTGGCGCCCCGCTTGAACTGCTGGAGCCGCTGGAAAACCTTCTGCTCGGCCTTGTCCCGGATGCTGCACGTGTTGTAGAAGACCAGGTCCGCGGCGTCCGGAGCTTCCACCCGGGCGTACCCCCGCTGGAGCAAGGCGCCGGCGACCTTTTCCGAGTCGTGCACATTCATCTGGCAGCCGAAAGTTTCGATATAGAAGGTCTTGCTGGCCACGATTTCTCTATTATAGGCCGGCGGCCCCCGGACGGATCGCAGGCAAAATTCGGGGCCGATTAAGGGGATTGCTTTCCCGGCTCCTGCGCTATGGTGAAGGTATGAAGGGTACCAGCCGGTTCTTCGCGTTGGGAGCGGCGATGCTGGCGGCAGCCTTGGGTCAGCAACGTACGCAACAGACGACCACGTTTACCGTCGATCCGAACGGCCGCCGCGTGGAAGCGGCGTCGTACGCGGAGCGCTCCTCGCCCTCGGGCAGTCAGAAGGTGGAAACGACGCGCTCGATCAACGGGCGGCGCGTGCCGCTCGAGTCCGCGGAAGACAAAGTCCTCAGCGATGATGGGCGGGGCAACCGGACGGTGGAACGCGTGGTGCGCCGCTTCGACGCCAACGGCAATCCGGGACCCGCCGAGCGCGTCCGCATCGAGGAGCGGGTGAATCCGGATGGTTCGAAGACCATTCTGAATTCCGTATACCGGGAGGACCTGAACGGCAGACCCCAGTTGCAGGAACGCTCGGTCACCGAGATCCGCGAGCAGGGCGACCGGACGCAGAGCGTGACCACGGTCCAGCGCGGCACCCTGAATGGCGGCCTGGAACTGGTCGAGAAGACCTCCCGCCTGGAGCGGAAAACTCAGTCCGGCGCCGAGGTCGAGGCGACCACCTATCAACGGGACCTGAACGGCAATCTCAATGTCGCCTCCACCCAGAGCATGGTGAAAACCGCGCGGGGCAACCAGGAAACCACCGATTCCACCATCTACATCGCGGGTCCGGACGGCAAACTGCAACTCTCCACCCGGACGGTCGGGACGGTCACCAGGAAAGCCGATGGCGGCCTGGTCGAAGAGGTGGACGTGTATGGGCGCGGCGTCGGATACGCGGCCGACGCCAACGCCACCGCGCCGCGATTGCAGCAGCAGGTGTTGCGGGAACGCACGCTGGCGGCGGACGGCACGATCTCGGAAGTCACCAGCGTGCGGCAGCGGATGCCCAACGACCCCAGCCGGTTCGGCAACTTCGAGCGAGTGGCGGAAACGACGATCGTGTCCACCGATGCCGAGGGGCGCCAGATTAAGCAATCGGCGACCGACGTCAGCCGCCGCAGCCCCAGCGGAGAGTTGAAGCCGGCCGAAGCCGCCGTCAGCACCACCATCACGCTGCCGAAACGCTAGTCGGGCCAGGTTCCGCTTACGACTGCCCGGCGGCCGCCTCGCGCGCGCGGACATCGAGGCTCTTGTTGCGCGGAAGCTTCAGGTGGACGATTCCGCCCGCGTCGGATTTCATTTCAAACAGCTCGAGGTTCTCCACTTCAAACTCGTAACGGGTGTGCGGTTTCAGTCCGACGATCAGCAGGTCCTGGTCTTCCTCCAGGCGGATCTCGCACCGGGCCGCCAGCCCCGCCGTCGCGACCAGGACGTCCGGGAACGACAGGGGGGGCTGGGAGGCGTCCAACTTCAGATTGGCCGGGCTCCCGTCCTGAAAGGTTTGCAGTTGGCCATCCCAATACCCCAGCCAGACCGCATCCTCCTCCCACGAGGAGCGCACGAACAGGCGGCCAAATTTCGGATCATGGTGCACCAGCGGGATGTGATAGTAGCTGAGGCCCGGCTGGTAAGGATTAGCCCAGAGAAACTCGTAGGGAATCCCCAGGGCGCCTCGCAGCAGAAACCGGTCGTGCATCAGCCAGCCTTGCAGCACCTGGGTTTCCGGGGCGTTGGTTTCAAACGCCACCATGGCCAGCTCCGCCGCGCGCGAGAACAGGGCGCGCCGGGTATCAGGTTCCCCCAGGCGCTTGAGGGCGGGGATCCGGTATTCGTTTTCCGCGGCGGGATAGCTGGCCGGGTAATAGCTGAGCAGATGGTAGATCGGGAGTTCCTTGAACCAGAACGGGACGTCCTCGCGGAGGTCGATCTGCAAGTTGTCGCGCACCACATGCAGGATCTCCAGCAGCGGGAACGAATCGTCGCGGGGGATCGCGTCCCGGCCGGCTTTGAGGGCGGGCGCGATCTGTCCCCGCCACCACTGCTTCACCAGGTTCTCAAAGAATCGGTTCGGGCGAAAGGAGTTATGGCCAGCCAGGGCGGCCATGGCCAAAACCCGGCTTCGCCGCGCTGGCAGGGACGAATCTTTCTCGAGTTCGTCGGCCCGGGCGCGCAGTCTCGCCGCCAGCGCCTCCCGGTCCCGATCATCCAGCAACGGCTGGCACCAATCGAACACCAGCGCCAGTTGGCGCAGGTCGGCAGCCCTGGGCGACAGCGCCCAATCCACCGCCTTCTGGCCGATGACTACGTCGCCGCTCACCTGGTAAAACAGCGCGTAGGCGAACCCGGGTTCAGGCATCGGCGCCCCGCCGGTGACAAGGGTCTCAAATTGCAGCCAGCGCATGGTGCGGCGCTCCCGCTCCCGGCGAAGCAAACGCAGACGCTGCGAGCCCAGAAACAGGCGGGGATGCTCCGCATAAATATCGAAAAACTCTTCCTGGGACGATATGGATCCAGAAGGGGGCGCCGATTGCGCCCAGATTGGCAGCCCGCCGCCGGCCAGGACCGGCAGGAGCCACAGCAGGCGACTCATTCCGTCTCCGATTGTGTCATATGGACACACCCGCCGCACCAAACCAGCCCATCTGCACAAATTGGATTACGCAAAATCAATCACTTACGGACTTTTCAAAGTGGCATCCGCGATGCTAAGATGACTGGCGAATCGGTAGAAGTGCTTTTCAACCTGCCCTCTGTTGTGACTAGACAGGCGATGCTACCGGTGAGTGACGGAACAACGTGCTTGCGGGAGCCGGTTGTTTGAAGCGATGTACCTCACTGATCGCTTGTTGGTTGCAACAGAGGGGTTTTTTTGGGCTTGATTCGATTTCATAGCTTGATGTATGAAAGGCCCGGCGAGGAAGAGCCGGGCAGGCTGTAACTTCAGTGTCGTTGGGTCCTCGGTAGCGGCTCTGGGAAGGGGTCCCGGGAATCGCGACGGATGCGGAGTTCCCGGTTGGTGACCGGCAGCGAGACCGGCTCTCCCTGGCCAGACCGGTTCCAGATCCTTCGCCCTGCCTTGGGGCAAACCGCATTGCTTCCGGCGCGAGTTGGTCTCCTCGCCGTGAAGGATGCGGTTTTTTCTTTGTGCGGAGGCGTCGCGTCCGGCTACGGCTTTGGCTTCAGCCTCAGCACGTTCACCAGCACCCCCAGCAGGACGTGCAGGATGTAATACATCGATCGGACGGGCGTGATGGAAGAGCGGCCCGCCATGCGCGGTCGGATACGGCAGGGCACCTCCTGAAAACGGAAGCGCTTCCGCTGCAAGACCACCAGCGCTTCAATCTCGGGGTATTCGAGGGGAAAGCTCTTGGAAAACACTTCGAGCGCCCGCCGGTTTACGCCCACGAACCCGGAGGTCGGGTCGTGCACCCACTTGCCCAGGATCGGCCGCAGGACGAGGCGGAAAAACCGGATCCCCAGCGAACGCAGCAGGCTGGAGTATTCCCGGTTGCCGGTGAGGAAGCGCGAACCGATCACCATTTCGGCGCCGGATACCTTCAGGGCGGTGAGAAGAGCGGGGATGTCGGCCGGGTCGTGCTGCCCGTCGCCATCCACGCGAATCACGTACTGATAGCCGAGTTCGTAAGCCAGGCGGTAGCCGGCCTGGACGCACCCGCCAAGACCGAGGTGGTGAGGGAGGGGAAGGATGTGCGCGCCGGCGGCCCGCGCCGCCGCGACGGTGCCGTCCAGCGAACAATCGTCGATCACCAGCACGGGCACGCCAGGCAGAGCCTCCCGGATGCCGCGCACCACGTGTCCGATGGCGCCCTCTTCGTTGAAAGCCGGCACGACGATCAGCAGGGAGTCGCGACCCGCCGCCGCGGCGGGCGCCGGGGACCTCATAACGACGCGACCTCCCGGGCGCTGATTTCCCAAGCCGCCAGTTGCCGGGCAAACTCTCCCGGGGAAATCCGGTTCAACCGCCCCCTTCGCTGCCGCAGCAGGCGGGGCAATCGCCATGCCACCGCGGCGTGAGCTTTCACGATCATCCAACCCAGCGCCGCCACCGACCCGCCCGCGGCGGCGTACTCGGACGTCTTCCCGCGTCCTCGCCGCAACCACCAAAGATGCCACGCATAGCGGGCCAGCGTCACGGCCGGCGCCTGCCACAGCCACCGGGCCGGCAAATTCTTGATGGCCACCTGAAGTCGGTTCCGTTCCACCAGGTAGGCCTTCAGCGCGGACGCCAGTCCGGCGGTCTGCGAATACGCGTGCTCGACCACGGCGTCCGGGACATACACGCACCGCCAGCCCGCCCAACGCGCGCGGAGTCCCAGGTCCGTGTCCTCGCAATAGAGGAAGAACGATTCGTCGAAGCCGCCGATTTCGTCGATCATTTGCCTCCGGTAGAGAGCGGCCGATCCGCTGGGGCAGAGCGCTTCATCTGGCTGCTCCCATGCTCCCGGCGGTTCGCGATGCCCCCGCTGCCGGCTGCTGCCGTCGCGGCACAGTCTCATTCCCGCGGAATCCACCAGTGCCTCGCCCGCCAGCAGGACGCGCGAAGCGCACATGCCGACCCGTGCGTGCTGCTCGATGGCCTCCACCAGCGCACCCAGCCAGCGCGGGCAGGGTTCGGTGTCGTCGTTCAGCACCGCCAGGTAAGGTCCGGCGCCCGTTCGCCACGCCTGGTTCACCGCCGCGCCGAAGCCTGCGTTGCCGGGGTTCTCCAGGATCACCACGTCCCAGCCCCGTAAACGCCGGCGCGCCGCCCCCGCGCCGCCGTTATCCACGACCACGATTTCAAAGCTGCGATAGGTCTGCCGCGCCAGCGCTTCCACACAGCGCGTCAGAGCCGCACCCGCGGTCAGGGTGGGGATGGCAACCGTCACTTGCGCGGGCAATTCTTCCCGATTGTATCGGATCGCGCCGAGCCCGCTCCAGCCGCCGGCTCGGGGCAGGGCGTCTCGCCGGGCTGATACTCCAGCACCAGCAGCGTCACGTCGTCGGCTTGCGGCCGGCCCTCGGTGAAGCGGGCCACGTCGTCGAGGATCGCCTCGTGCAGCGCTTCGGCCGATGCCACGGCCTGCGCCCGCGCGACGCCGAGCAATCTGCCGGTCCCGTAGAACTCCCCCTTGGGGCCGTGCGCTTCGGAAACACCGTCCGAGTAGATCACGATCTTATGACCCGGCCGCAGCATCCGCGAATCAGCCTCGAAATCGGCGTCGGGCAGGAGCCCTACCGGAAAACCGGTCGTTTCGAGGACGTCCAGGCGGCCGTCCGGAGCAATCAGAATCGCCGGGCAGTGTCCGGCGTTCACATAATCCAGGCGGCCATCGCGCCTCACCGTTCCGCAGAAGACCGTTGCATACTTTTCGCCACCGGTGCGCTCATGCAGAAAACGGTTGATGAGCCCCATCATCGTCGCCGGGTCGGACGCGGTCTTGGCCGCCGAGGCAAACGCCCCTTGCAGAAAACACGCCAGCAGCGCCGAACTCACGCCCTTGCCGGATACGTCGGCCACCGCGGCCGCCCAGCGCCCATCCGCCAGGGGCACCAGATCGTAGGAATCGCCGCTCACCTGGTAGGAGGGTTCGCTCGAACCGGAGGCGCGCAGCCATCCGCTTTGGGGCAGATGGGCCGGCGCCAGGCTGCGCTGGATTTCGCGGGCCAGCATCAGTTCCTGTTCGATCTTGCGGCGGCTCTGTTCCTGCTCCAGCAGCCGCGCGTTCTCGAGAATGGTCGACGCTTCCAGCGCCAGCGTCTGCAACAGTTCCCGGTTGCCGGCCGACAGATCCGCGTTCCCCGCCCGCGAATCCATGTAGAGCAGGCCCACCGTGTCCGCGGCGGTGTCGAGCGCGCTGGTCTCCTGGCTGGCGCCGATCCGAATGCGCACGAGCGGGACGCAAACGACGGCGCGCAGGTCCAGACCCGCTACCGAGAGATCCGGGCTGACCCCCTCGGCGCCCAGCGGGTCGAACTGCATCGAGAGCAGTTCCCGCCGGGTCTCCAGGGCGCGCCGGATCAGGCGGCGCGGCACCCGCAAATCGCTTTCCGCCAGCGGAGTCCCCCGCCGGTCGCGCGCCACGCGCACTTCCAGACGGTCCCCGTCGCGCAACAAGAGGAAACCCCGCTCGGCGCCCGTCACCAGGAGTGCGGCGTCCACCACCGACGCCAGCACGTCGTTCACAGAAAGTGAAGTCTGGAGCGCGCGCGCCACCTCCATAACCGCGCGCAGTTTGGCGAGGTTGCCGGCCGCGTCCGGGGGCAGGGCGCTCGCTCCCTTCTCCAGTGGGGGCAGCGTCTCCAGCAACTGATGAAACGCCGTTCCGGCCAAGTGGAACACCAACTGGTACGATTCCTGCGCCGCGAACTCGATCCGGTCGCCATGCCGGAGTTTGTGCCGTTGAATCCGCACGCCATTGACGTACGTGCCATGGCGGCTGGCCAGATCTTCCACGTAATACTCTCCGTCCGTCCAGACGATCTGCGCGTGCGTCCGCGAGGCCCGGTTGTCCCGCAGCACCAGTTGGTTTTCCGGATGGCGGCCGATCCGGAAGGGGAAGGAAGACACCTGCGCCGTGCTGCGATTGCCGCTGGGGTCGATCACGATCAGCGTGGCGGCGGAGGGCGCTGCCGGCGGCAGGGCTCCCGGACTCATGTCTGTTTGCGGCGGCGTTTGGCGCGCGGCGCGGGAAGAGTCTCCCCCTCGTCCACCCGCCCGTCCGCGAGGCCCCGCGCTTCCTCCACTTCCCGCGCGCGCTGGGCTTGGCAGTTCGCGCAGTAGCCGCCGACCTCGGTGCGCGCCAGCAGGATCTCGAATCCGAAATGCGATTCGATCTGCCGCCGCAGGCGCATGAGCGGCTCCCCGAAAAACTCCTCCACCTTCCCGCAGCGCAGGCAAATGATATGCGCGTGCTCCTGCTTCATGCGGGTCTCGTAGTAATGCTGGTCCCCGCCGTAGTGCATCAGGTCCAGTTCGTCGATCAACCCGCCGGTTTTCAGCAGTTTCAGCGTCCGGTACACGGTGACGCGATTCAGCTTCGCGTCCTGCTGTTTGGCCAACTGGAAAAGCGTTTCCGCGTCCAGGTGTTTGCCCGACTTGTCGATCAGGTCCAGGAGAATCTGGCGCTGCCGGGTCAGGCGGACGCCACGCTCTTTCAGGGAACCGCGGATGCTGGCGGAAGCCATGATGAAACTTCATTCTAGCAACCGGCCCAGTCCGTTTTGCGTGGTTTTCCCGCCGAAACGGATCTCTCAGGCTGCGGAAAGCCGCTCTGCTACACTCGCGGTTGATGACCTCCCGGTTTGCAACTCTGGTGGATAGCGGTGACCCCTCGATCTACGATTTGCGCTCGAAAGCCCCCGGCCCCGAGGGTGCGCTGCCGATTACTCCCGAAATGCTGCTGCACCGACCCTCGGGCGACCTGTTCGGGTGGGCGCAGAACGCGGGCATGGGCTGGGACCCGCGAAAACTCGGCGGCCACGAAATCCTGATTCTCAGCACGCACGGCGGCGTCCGGGCCGCCGACGGAACCCCGGTGGCGCTCGGCTACCACACCGGCCACTGGGAAGTTGGTTTGCTGATGCAGGCCGCGGCCCAGGAACTGGCCGCCCGCGGCGCGGTGCCGTTCGCGGGCTATTGCACCGATCCCTGCGACGGCCGCACCCAGGGCACCACGGGCATGTACGACAGCCTGCCGTACCGGAACGACGCCGCCATCGTGTTCCGGCGCCTCATCCGCTCGCTGCCCACGCGCAGAGGCGTGATCGGCGTCGCCACCTGCGACAAGGGTTTGCCGGCCATGATGATGGCCCTGGCGGCGCAGCACCGCCTGCCCGCGGTGCTGGTGCCGGGCGGCGTGACGCTGTTGCCGGAGCAGGGCGAGGACGCCGGCGTGGTCCAGTCTGTGGGAGCGCGTTACGCCCACGGCCAGATCTCGTTCGAAGACGCGGCAGAGGCGCTGTGCCGCACCTGCGCTTCGCCGGGGGGAGGTTGCCAGTTCCTCGGCACGGCGGCGACTTCGCAGGTGGTCGGCGAAGCGCTCGGCATGAGCCTCACCCATTCCGCGCTGGCTCCTTCGGGCGCCAACATCTGGACCGACATGGCGCGCCGCTCCGCCCGCGCCGTGCTGCAACTGGAATCGCGCGGTCTCACCATGCGCGACCTGCTTACGCCGGAATCCGTCCGGAACGCGATGGTCACGCACGCCGCGTTCGGCGGTTCCACCAATCTGATTTTGCATATTCCGGCCATCGCGTTCGCCGCGGGTCTCCCGCGCCCCACCGTCGACGACTGGATCCGCTACAACCGCCAGATTCCGCGCCTGGTCGACGCGCTGCCGAATGGCCCGCGCTACCATCCCACCGTCCAGGTGTTCCTCGCCGGCGGCGTTCCGGAAGTGATGCTGCACCTGCGCCGCGCCGGCCTGCTGGAAACCGGGGTGCTCACCGCCTCCGGCGAAACGCTGGGCGCGATGCTGGACTGGTGGGAGACCTCCGAGCGCCGCGCGCGACTGCGCCAGATCCTGCGCGACCGGGACGGCGTCGATCCCGATCTGGTCATCATGGACCCGCAGGCGGCGCGCGCCCATGGGCTGACCCCCACGGTCACGTTTCCGAAGGGGAATCTCGCCCCCGGCGGCTCGGTGATCAAGAGCACGGCGATCGACCCTTCCGTCGTGGATCCCGACGGGGTCTACCGCAAGACCGGCCCCGCCCGCGTGTTCCGGCGCGAAAAAGACGCCATCGCGGCCATCAAGAGCACCGGTCCCGAGCGCGTGAAGCCGGGCGAGATCCTGGTGCTGATCTGCCGCGGGCCGATGGGGTCCGGCATGGAGGAGATCTTTCAAATCACCTCTTCTCTGCGTTACCTGAAATTCGGCAAGGAAATCGCTGTCCTCACCGACGCCAGGTTCAGCGGCGTCTCGACCGGCGCCTGTATCGGCCACGTGACCCCGGAGGCGCTTGCCGGCGGCCCAATTGGCAAGGTGCGCGATGGGGACCTGATCGAGATCGTGATCGACCGGGGAAAGCTGGATGGCTCTGTGAATCTGGTCGGCGCGGCGGGACAGGTGCACGGCGTCGACTGGGGCAATCGCGAACTGGCCGCCCGCCCGCCGAATCCCGAACTGGCGCCGGACGAAGACCTGCCGGCGGACACCCGCCTGTGGGCCGCGCTGACCGATGCCAGCGGGGGCACGTGGGCCGGCTGCGTCTACGATCCGGACCGCATCATCGAGCTTCTGGAAGCAGGGAAGCGCGCGCTGGGCCAATCGTCAGCCGCCCGGCCAAGGCCGTGACCCCGTGCCGGTGTCCGAAGTGGCTCTGGAGTTTGGTCATACGAGCGGCGTGAGGTGGCGCGCTGCCGCGCGCATCGGACTGGCCGGCATCGCGGCGTTTCTGCACCGCCTGAAAGAACAGCGTGTCGGGTGGAAACGGCCCTTCGACGGGCAGGCCTCGGGCCTGTGCGTCCTCGACCGCCGGCCGGATCTCTTCGATTTCCTCCCTCCCGAACAGCCCGTTCTCACCCGCATGCGGGTTCAGACCGGCGACCGGCGATGCGGTTTTGGGTCTCAGCCGCGCGACCGCGGCGCAGGTCAACTCAATTCAATGATGCGGAGGACGCGGTCCCGCTTCACCCGCGCGATGGCATCCCGTAGCGACACATGGGTGCTCACGTGCGTGACGATCAGGTGCTCGGACGCCAGCATGATGGTGACATCGGCGGCGCCGCAAACCCGGCCGATCAGTGCCGACAATGGTGGGCTCGGAGAGTTGCGTCGCCTCCTTGTTCATGGGCAACGTGACCATAGCCGCCACTTCGCCGCCAGCGCGGCCCTGGCCGCGGCAATCCCATCTTCCCGCGCCGCCGCCCCCGCAGCCGCCCAGAGCTGGCCGATCTTTTCATCCGCGGGCCGGAGCAGCCCTCTACTGTAGCGGTTTATTTCATCCAGGGACGGCGCGGACGCCCGACAGCGAAGGGCCCCGCTGCCGGCCGCGGTCGGCGTTCCGGCCGCGACGGCCTCGGGCGCCCGGCCGGGGAAGAACTCCACTGGCCAGCGCGAATCGCTCCCCAGGTAAAGTCTGGCCGTGCGGCCGGCGCGGGAATCCGACTCTCCCGCTTCGCTCCCGAACACCTGGGAGTACCAGCCCGGTTGATCCCTCAGGAGCGCCGGAGAAATCCACGAGGCCGGGTTCGTCAAATCCGGGCTGAAGCTGACATAGATGTCGGCGGGCGGCCAGCCCGGCTGGCGACACGAGCGCGTCATCAACAGCACGTAATGGAGCAGGTGTGTGTTGAAGTGCACTGACGGCCCCCAGGATGCATCGGCGTGCACGGCCGCCCGCGAGATGGCGGCGGGGATCACCGGCGTAACGCGTCCGCCAAGTCCGGGTTCGGACCAATGCCCCGCGAAGTACTTGACTACCTGGCCGACCGGACGCGCGCGGGCCGCGTAAGGCATGCGCGCCACGGCGAGGCCTTCCTGCGGTCCGCCATCGTAGTTCGAGAAGAAAAAGGAGAAGTACTCTCTCCGCTCACCGAGGATGACGGAGAAATCGCCGTGGCCGCCGGCCAAGAGGAATAGAATCGGGACGACTCTCAACGCAAAGTGAGGTGCCGAGGATTGCCGGAACGATACTTGGCAGGGGCAGGGAGGACGGGCAGGAAGGGTAAAACTTGGTAATAACCGGGAACAGCGGGCGGCCCGGAACGGCATGCCTCGGGCCGCCCGCTAGGCTTCTTACGGATCTTCGAAGGTTACGCGAGTGAACGCTGTCGCCGAGGCGCCCTTGTTATCCCGAACGGTCAGTTCGAAGATATAGGTTCCCCAGCCCAGCATGCGGATCACCGGCTTGGCGGTTTCCGCGCCGGAGATGTCGACGCCGTCCGGACCCGGGCCCCGGGCCGGATCGCGCCGGTATTCCACCAGACGCCAGGAGAAGGTGATCGGATCGCCGTCCGGATCGAACGAGCGCGAACCGTCCAGCATGACCGTGGTGCGGTAAACAAGCTGATCCGGTCCCGCGTCCGCAATCGGCGGCCGGTTGGTGGGCGGCGGCGGCACGGTCTTCACCAGCACAAAGGCGCTGGCTTGCGACCGTTTGCCGTAGGCCAGCAGCGTATAGCTGATGTCCGACGCCGGCGTCACGGTGAGGGAACCGCTGGCCGGCACCTCGCCGATGCCCGTGATGGTGACATCAGTCGCGTTCACGGTGTTCCAGCGCAGCGTCACCGGCTGCCCCTGCACCACGCTGGGAGGATCGGCGACGAAGTCGAGGATCTTCACCGGAGCGATGACCCCGACCACCACCGACGCGCTCACCTCGCCCGCCGGACTCTTGGCGGTGATGGTGTAGGTGGTGTTCTGCTGCGGGCTGACCGTGGACGTGCCCTGCGATTCGACGCGGCCCAGGCCCGAAATGGTGACCTCGGTCGCGCCCTCCACCTGCCAGACCAGGGACGCCTGCTCGGTGGGCAGGATCTCGGTCGGCGTGGCCGCAAAACGGATGATGCGCGGCAGGCCGGGTTGCGTCACCTGGACGGTGGCGGTGGTGTTCACCGTGCGTCCAAACCGGTCGCGCGCCGTAATGGTGTAGGTGGTGGTCTGAGTGGGCGACACAGTGGTGGATCCGTTGGGCCGCACCGCGCCGATGCCGGAGATTTCCACCGTCTCGGCGTTCTCCGTCTCCCATGCCAGCGTGGCTACTTCGCCGGCCAGCAGCGTGGTAGGCGTCGCCAGGAAGCGCAGGATGCGCGCCTCCGGACGTTCCACCGTGATCACGATGGTCTCCGTCGCGGAACTGCCGTCGCGGCCCCGGGCCGTCAACACGTACTGCGTGGTCTCCGCAGGGCTGACCACCGAGTTGCCGTTCGGCTGGACCGAGCCAAGCCCGGAGATGGTGATCGACTCGGCGTTTTCCACCTGCCAGATCAGCGTGGTGGTTTCGCCCGCCCGGATATTGGTGGGCTGCGCCTGGAAGCGCGCGATCCGCACCGACGGGTTCCGTCGGGTCGTAACCGTAACCTTAGCCGTGCTTTGCAGCCCTTCGGGATCTCTCACCGTGAGGCGGAACGAATAGATCTGGTCCTCCGCCGCGGTGAAGGTCGCCCGCACCGTGTTCATGCCGGAGAGCGACACGGACGGTCCGGCGATCTGGGTCCACGCGTAGGTGAGCGGGTCGCCGTCCGGATCGTACGAACCCGAGCCGTCCAGCGTCACCTGGCCGGCCTGCGTGACAATGTCCGGTCCGGCGTCGGCCACCGGCGCGGAATTGCCGACGCGACGCGTCAGAATTTCATACCGGACGCGCGGCACGTCTACAGGCACCGGCCCCTTGGTCTGGCCGTAATCCTTCGGGCTCAGCCAGTTGCCGAATTGCAGACCGAAGACCACGCGGCCGCTGTTTTTGGCGAGCAGCAACGTTTCGTTCAGCCCCGCTTCCACCGTGAAGGCGAGACCCGGCCGGATGGGCTGAACTAGCCGAATCATGCCGCCCGGCGCGTTGTTGCGTGACTGCGTCTGGAGGAAACCAAGGTTGCCCTCCGCCCATGCGTCCTTCCACAGGCCGATCGCGGCGCTGCCGCCATACTGGTTGACGATGCGCAAGTAGGTTTCGGTCCAGGAAGCCGGGCCAAGCTGGACTTTGTTGACCACCGCATCGTTCAGGAAACCATGCGTGGCGAAACCGCCCACGCGGCCCCGGTTAAAGACGTAATCGAGCGTGAAAGCCGCCTGGCCGAGCGCGCCGCCCCGCTGGAACTGGTTCATGTTGACGTACTTGAAGCTGGCGAAGGCGCCCGCCTGCACGTTGCCGAACCGGTTCACCAGACCGATGTCAAACTGGCCTTCCTGCCGGCCCTCGATCCGGTTCGGACCCCGGTAGTACATATACTCGCCCTGCGCCTGTAACGCGTGCCGCTCGGCGAAGACGCCAAAGAAGCGGCCCTGTCCGCTGACGCTGAGATTGCCGTAAGTGGTGGGGCCCAGGTTGATGGTTCCGATAGAGAATTTCTTGCCCTTCCGCGCGTCGTGATCTTCCAGCGCCTTGGCGGCGAGGTCGGTCACCTGCTGTTCCGTAAGCGGTCTGGGCAGATCGGCGGCGGTCAGCTTCGGCGCGGCGTTGACTTGGTCGCGCAACTGCGCCAGATCCGCCTTCAGCCGGTCGTTTTCTCCCTTCAAGTCGCGGAGCGCGGCCAGAATCTCGTCGAGTTTGTCGAGCTTTTTCAGGATCGCGCTACAGCACTCCTCCAGCTTTTTCAGCCGGTCGTCCAGCGTGGGGACCACGTCGCTGATGCCGCCGGCGGCAATGATCTTGCCCGTCCCGTCGGTCACCGTCATGGTGACCCGGCGGTTGATAAAGCGACCTTCGCGGGTCGTATTGGGAACGGAAGGCGACCGCTTCCCCTGGCCGGCAACGATCAACTGGTTGCTCCCGGCGCCGTACTTCACCAGAAAGCTCTTGACAGCTTCAGCGCGGCGCAGGGCCAGTTTCTCGTTGTAATCCACCGAACCCCGATAGTCCGTGTGGCCCTCCAGTTTGACGCGATAGTCCGGGTGTTGTTTGAGCAGTTCCGCCAGGCGCAGCAACGAGGGATACCCGTCGGAGAGAACCGCCGAGTCGAACTCGAAGTTGATCTCCTCCCAGTCGTCCTTCGTGGCTTTGGTTTCGTTCCCCTGCGCGAACAGGCCGGGAACGAGCAGCGCGCACGCGATCAGAACCGCCCAACGTCGTAATGACATTTTGATGTCTCCTCCGTTGGAAGCATATGCATGAAAGACCAGCGAGTCCTGGCTGCAATTCTTCGACCACCCGCTGGCGGTGCTCTTGACTTTTCCAGCATACCCCCGCAAGCCGTTCCGGGCAAATGAACGCGAACGGCCCGGCGGGTTGGTGACACAATGGAAAAAGGAAGCCTGCCGGACAGGTGGTCGCTCCCGGAAACGGGGGAGGAAAGTCCGGTCTCCAGAGGGCAGCGTGCCGGCTAACGGCCGGGGGGGATCGCTCAAAGCGATCTTCACGGACAGTGCCACAGAAAACATACCGCCGGAAGCAGTTCCGGTAAGGGTGAAAAGGTGCGGTAAGAGCGCACCGCGGCCGGAGCGATCCGGCTGGCAGGGTAAACCCCACGTGGAGCAAGACCAAATAGGGGGGGAGGGACGGCCCGTCCCGCTCGACTCCCGGGTAGGTCGCTAGAGCCCGCCAGCAATGGTGCGGCCCAGAGGAATGACCACCGCCCGCAAGGGAACAGAAACCGGCTTATCGTCCGGCAGGCTGCCGTCGAAGTGGTAAGAATTCCCAGGTAAATCTTTCCCCGCGCCAGCCCGCGCGAAGCGGGTATGCGTCCCTTCGGCGCCAGCGGCGTGTCGGTTTGACACGGCCGGGGACCTCCCGGCTGACGCTCGGAGGCGAAACGAGAGCGACCAGCCCCGGGGTTGCAGGGTCCGCTCCCGCCTCGCGGTAGGCGCTCAGGGGCCGCTCCGGGGGAACTTCCACCAAGCTCGGGACGGAGAGCAGGTCACGTGATTTGTACGGTTTCTCGACGGCGTGCCCGCGTTGCAGGCCGCGGCGGTGGCGCGGAGGGGCGCAGGCTTGCGGGTGACGCCCGCCGAACCATGCCGGCTTCGGCGTGCCGCTTACGCCGTGCCGGACAAGTACAACACCGCGGATTCGGCAGCCAAGGAGAACACGTCCCCCGGCGGCGACAGCCGCGCAGGCGGCCGATGGCCGGTCGCTCCTCCGTAGGCTTCCGCGCCACTCCACAGCGCGAGCGTCCACGTCCCGCCGGGGACGGACGCCTCCGCCTCTTGCGGACCCAGATTCGCCAGCAACAGCGCCCGCTCTCCCGCGGGATCCTCCCGCACGATGCGCAGCCACCGCCCGGCCTCGTCGAACGCGACCCGGGTGAGATCCTTACGGCCATTGCCAAGGCTGGCATGCCGCCTCCGCAACGCCAGCCAATCCTTATACCAGCGCCAGAGGCCGCCCTGCCTCGGTTCGTCCAGCGGCGGCCAGGCCAGCCTCGAACGCAGGAAGGTCTCTTCGGCTTGCGGATCCGGAAAATCCCGGCCCTGGTAGAACCAGGCAAACTCGTGGAAACGCCCGCGCCGCACCGCCTCGATCAGACCGGGATCGGTGTGACTGACGAAGTACAGAAATGGCGATGTCTCGCCGTACTCCTGGCCCATGAACAGCAAGGGCAGGAAGGGCGACGCCAGCAGTAGCGCCGCCGCCACCTTTTCCTGCTCGAACGAGACACGCGCCGCCAGCCGCTGGCCGACGCTGGCATTGGCAACCTGGTCGTGATTCTGGACGAAGGCGACAAACTGGCGGCCGGGACGTTCCTTGGAGGAAGTTCCGTAGATGCGGCGGCGGTATGCCGACCAGCACCCATCGTAAACAAACCCTTCGCGCAGGCATTTGGCGAGATCCGCCACCCGGCCATAATCCCCCAGATATCCCCGCCGTTCGCCGGTCAGGACCGTGAAGACGGCATGGTGAAAATCATCCAGCCACTGGGCATCTAGGCCATGGCCACCCTCCGCGCGCGGCTCAATCAGCCGAACCTCATTCAGGTCGCTCTCGGCGATCAACCAGATCCGGCGTCCCAGGGCTTCCGCCTGCCGCTGGACGCGCTCGGAAAGTTCGGCCAGAATGTGGGGCTCGCTGGTGTCGAAGATGCCGTGGATGGCGTCCAGCCGGAGGGCGTCGATGTGGTATTCCGTCACCCAGTACAGAGCGTTCTCGACAAAGTACCGCCGGACCTGCTCGCGGTGCGGTCCATCAAAATGAATCGCGGGTCCCCAGGGCGTTTGCCGGCCGGCGTCGAAGTAAGGCCCGAACTCTCCCAGGTAGTTCCCCTCCGGACCCAGGTGGTTATAGACAACGTCGAGCACGACCGCCAGGCCCGCGCGATGGCAGGCGTCCACTAGGCGCTTCAGCCCCTCCGGCCCGCCGTAGCTGGACTGGGGGGCGTACAAGGCGACGCCGTCGTATCCCCAATTTCGGGCGCCCGGGAACTCGGCCACCGGCATGAGCTCCACGGCGGTCACGCCCAGTTCGCGGAGATACTCCAGCTTCTCGCCCACGCCGGCGAACGTGCCCTGCGGGGTGAACGTGCCGGTGTGCAGTTCGTAAAACACGTAGTCTTCGAGCGCCAGGCCGCGCCACGCGTGGTCCGTCCAGGCGAACGCCTGCGGATCGACGACCCGGGAGGGGCCGTGGACGCCGTGCGGCTGAAAGCGTGACACGGGATCCGGCCGCGCCCGGCCGCCGTCGAGCAGGAACACGTAGTCATCGCCGGCCTGCGCGCGCGGCGCGCATCCGCGGAACTCGCCGGCATCGTCCCGCGCGAGCGCTGTCCGGGCAGGTTGCCGCCCGCGGGTCTCCACGGTCAGCCGCCGGGCGTGCGGCGCCCACACGCGAAACTCCACCCCGCCCTCGGGCAGGACGGACGCGCCCTGACGCAACCGCCAGACGTCAGACATCCAAACCCACCCCCGCGCCGGTCAGCAGGGCAAACGGCAGTCGCTGGAACACCTCCGCCAGCGCGAACACCGAGCGGCTTCCTCGCCGCTCCCCCGTCAGCGTCTCGCCAGTCAGCAAGTCGCGAAACGGACCCGCCGCCAGGAGCCCAGCGGGCAACAGGAGCGCGGTGTCTCTCCAAGCTTCCGCCACGGGCCAGGCGTCGGCGGCGCCCAGGGACTGGAAGAAGCGGCCGGTCACCGCCAGCGCCACCCGCCCTTCCAGGCGCCGGGCAAAGGCGACCACGTGCGTTGCCAGCGGTCCGCGAACTGCCAAGGGGAGGTACTCGCCCCGCAGAAACAAGTCCGGGTGCGCGCGCCGCAACCGGAGGCCGGCCCGTGTCACATGCAGCTTGATCAGGCCGTCTTCGTGCCGATCCAGCCACCGGGCGGCGCAGGGCCCCAGGTCGCCCACGACGTTGCCGCGCAACTGCCGTAACAGCGCCCGCCGGCGGGCGAAGTCCACCGGCCGCCGGTTGTCCGGATCCACCAGGCTGAGGTTCCACAACTCGCTGCCCTGATAGATGTCGGGAACCCCGGGCGCGGCGATTTTCAGCACCACTTGGGCGAGGGCGTTGCACACTCCCGCCCGCTCAATGCGGGCATGGAACCGCGCGAACTCCGGCGGAAACCGGTTCTCTTCCCCGGGGGCCAGGATGCCGGCGGCAAACTCCCGTACCGCCTCTTCGTAGGCTTCGTTGGGACTCACCCAACTGGAGTACAACTTCGCTTCCCGCACGGCCTTCACCAGGTAATCCTGGATCCGGGCGAGGTAGGCCGCCCGGTTTTCTTCGCGGAGGCCTCCGGGGGGCCAGCTCGCCACCAGGACCTGATAGAGAAGGTATTCGTCGTTGGCCGACGGTGCGGCGCCGCCGCCCACCTGACGTTTGTGCCGGCGATTCACGGCTTCCCACTGACGCAACGCCTGCAACCACTCCGCCGGCAGTTCCGACAAGACGTTGAGCCGCGCGCGGGCGTCTTCGCCCCACTTGGTGTCGTGCGTAGAGGTCGAGATCATCGCGTGCGGCCAGTGGCTGCGCCGGATCAGGTTCTTCTGGTGGAACCGCTCGAGCGGGCAGCCGAATTGATCCGGGTCTCCGCCCACTTCGTTCAGGGACGCCAGGGGAACATAGCGGTAGAAGGCGGTGTCTTCCATCGACTTGGCCATCACCGGCGCGGTGAGCTGCTGGAACCGCATCACAAAGAGCCGCCGCTCGGCCCGCTGCGCGTCGCTCAGCCCCTCGGGATCGTTCAGCAGCAGCAGGTCGCCCAGGAAGTCGTAGATGGAAACGGCCACCGCGGGATTGCGCCGCTTCGCTTCGGCGATCGCGTGGCGGATGTGCCGGGCATCTTCCGGGTCCGGACCGGACGAGCCCGTCCGTGTGTAAGTGCGGTAGATCGGAAAACAGGCGATCACCTCGCGGAGCGCCCCGCGCAAACTCTCCAGCGTGAAATCGCGCGAGCCGCGCTGCTGTTCGCTGACCCGGTCCAGCCGTCGCGCCAGCACGTTCAACTCGCTGGACATGGATACCTGGAGAATCAGTTTCTTCGAGGCGTACAGCAGATCCTGAAAGTCCACCGCCGCGCCGGTAAAGGCGGCGTAGACGCGTTCCAGGCTCCGCCGCGCGGAACTCTTCACAAACACGCCATTCAACTGATTCAGAAATCCGTAGCCGGTGGTGCCGTGGAACCGCCAGCTTTCCCGCAATTGCTCCCGGCCAATCAGGATTTTCTCGCCGATCACCCACATTGGCTTCCCGTTCGCGCCGGCGCGTCCGGGGCCTTCGCGCCTCGCCTGCTGGCAGGATTCGGCCAATTGCGCGTAGTACTGCTCGGGATCGAAGAGCCCGTCGGGATGATCAACCCGCAGGCCTTGCGCCCAGCCGTTGCGGATCCACTCGAGCGGCAGGCGGTGGATCGCATCAAACACCGCGGGCTGCTCCACCCGCACCGCGGCCAGTTCATTGATGTCGAAGAAGCGGCGATAGTTGATCTCGTCCGCGGCCACCCGCCAATAACTGAGCCGCCACGCCTGCTGGTCCAGCAGTGCTTCCAGCCGGTCGAAGCTGCGCGGCTGGCCAGGTTGCCCGTTCATCTCCTCGATGGTCCGGTCGACCGCCTCGCGCGCCGCCGGTTCGCTCTCCAGCAGCGCCGCCAGCCGCCGGGCGATGATCGCTTTTTCGCGCTGGCGTTCCCGCACGCGCTCGGCGCCGGTCTCATGTCGGGCAGGCAGATAGCCGAGGGCGGTGAGAATGCTTTCCAGCTCCAGCACGGCCGGGTCGGCGCCGCCGCGCTCGGCCCGGATCAGACCCAGCGCGGGCTCCAGGATCAGCGGCCACGAGCGCGGCGCCACGGGAAACCGCATGTCGTAATACTCGATGACGAAGCTCCCGCCGCTGCGGAGGAGCCGGAGTTTGCCGGCCTCGAGCGCCGCACCGAACTGCTCGCCCAGAAACGGCAGCAGCACCTTATTCGCCAGCTCGGGCTTCGGCGGTTGCCAGTCGACATCGAAATACGTTGCGTAGGGGGAGCTTGGCCCGTTCTCGAGCACGTCCCACCAGTATTTGTTCTCCGCCGAAGCGATGCACATATGGTTGGGAACGATGTCCAGCACCAGGCCCATGCCCCGCCGTTCCAAACCCTGCGCAAACGCCGCCAGCTCTTCGATCCCGCCCAGCTCCGGATTCAACCGGTCGGGATCCACGACGTCGTAGCCGTGCAGACTGCCCGGCCGGGCGGCCAGCAGCGGCGAGGCGTAGATGGCGCCCACGCCCAGTTCCTCGAAATAATCGAGGAGCGCCACCGCGTCCGCAAGACGGAAGCCCGCATGAAACTGGATGCGGTATGTCGAGGCGGGCGTCCAGCCGGCCTCCCGTGCGGTGGTTTCCTCCTGAGCGCTCGTCATGGCCTTAGTTCAGAAAAACGAGGCTCTCCTCGGGATGCTCGAGCGCGAGCATCACCAGCAGGTAGTCCTTGACGTGACGGGTCAACAGAAAGTTCTGTTTCACGTGCAGGCGTCCGTTCTCCCCGAGCTGGCGGCAAAGCTCGGGATCGGCCAGCAGGCGCACCAGCCGCCGCGCCGCGCCCTCCGGCGAGTGCACCAGGTAGCCGGTTAGCCCGTTGATGACCTGCACGCGAATTCCCCCGACGGCGCCCCCGATCACCGGCTTCCCCTTCCACAACGCCTCGCTGACGGTGAGTCCGAAGCCTTCCTTGATCGACTTCTGCATCACTACCGTAGAGCCGCGCACCAGGGCGTTGATCTCCAGATCGCTCTGCGGCGGCAGCAGAAGCACGTGAATGTCGCGATCATCGGCGGCCGCTTCCTGCACTTCACGCAGCACTTCCATGCCCTCCGGATCATCCGGAGCTCCGCCGCCCGCCAGCAGCAACTGGCAATCCTGCTGCCGTTTCGCCAGCCGGTACGCCGCAATCACCCCCAACGGATCCTTGAGCCGGTCGAAGCGCGAAATCTGCGTCACGATCGGCCGCTCCGGATCCAGCCCGTGCTTGTCCACCACCGCGCGCACCTGTTCCTCCGGCAGTTCGCGGTTCTTGTCCGCCAGTGGATCGATCGACGGCGTCACCATGTACTGCGGAATGGACAACTGCTGCGCGAAATCGGGCATCGAAAAAATCGAAGCGTCGTAGGCCTCGACGTAAGGCCGCAGGAAGTCCCACACGCGCGGATCCGGAGCGGACAAATCGATATGGCACCGCCACACCCAGCGCCCGCCGATTTCCTTCTTCCTGGCGATCAGGCCCGCCGGCTGCGGATCGTGGATCCAGACAATGTCGCCGGTGAATTGCATCAGTTCCAGGTTGAGCGCGGTGGTCTCCCGGTAGCACTCCAGCATTTCCCCGGTGATCTCTTCCGGAGCGCCGTGCAGCGCGTTGTGAAACGCCTTGGTGGTGGCGAAGAACGCCTCGTCGCCCTTGATGACATCCCAGGTGGCGTCGACGCCCAGCTCCCGCAGCAACGGGACCAGGCGCGTCAGAATCTCCGCGACGCCGCCGCCCACCGGGGTCGAGTTGATGTTTTGCAGCCGCCGGCCCGCCACCCGCTCGGCGACCACCCGGAGTTCTTCGATCACGTCGCGCCCGACGATCGCTTCGTATTCCTCTAGTCTCACCGACATCGCTAGCGCCAACCTCCTTGCCGCCCCAGCCGCAGGATGCTGTCTTTCACCTCGTCGAGCGAATGCGTATAAGGATTGATGGCGTCAATCCTGCGGGCCAGTTCGGGCTCGCCGCGGTCTTGCAGCCACTGGGAAAAATCGTTAGTCGCGCGGCCCAGCCGCAAACGGGCCTCCAGCAGGTGAAAATACAGCGACACGTTCGACACCCGCTCAAGCAGCGCGAAGAACTCCCGCACGTCCGCCGCCACCAGCCCGGTCGACATCACAAAACTCTTCGAGCGGCAGAAATGGAACTCCTCGCCCGGGGGGCACTCGCGCGCAACGCCGCCCGACCTCGCCAGGTGCTGTTGGAGTACCGCCACCAGCGCCCCGCGCAATTCCCGGACACTGGTAAACCGCAGCAGGTCCACGGCCGCGAGTTTTTCCGCCAGGGCGTCCTCCCGCAACGCTTCCTCCGCCCAGATCGCAAAGTCGTTATACACCACCGGCTTCTGAAAATGGTGCGAGAGAAACGCCTGGTGCGTATGGAAGAATACGGAAGCGCCGGAAACGTCTTCGAGGTGGCGCAGCAACTCCGGCGCCGTTCGCGCCCGCCGGCCAGTGAGTTCCACCAGGCGGCGCTCGGTGAAGAACCGGAAGGGTTCAGCGTGACTCATCGGGGATCCTTTCTCCGACTTGCATGGTTGTGTGACCAGCCGGGGCAGGATGACCCACGGCGCCTGCCTCGTCCGAATGGGGACCACGGCGATCCTCGGCGGTTGCTAAGTCCGCCAGACAGCCGTTATTAAACTAGTTTAATCTTTTGGCCGGCAAAACACAAGCCCGGTACTGGACCCGGCGCCGGTTGCGGAGCCCTGCCCGAATTGACCAGTTCTTTGCCCCTCCGCTACACTCGAAGTTTGCGTCCTGGTCCCCCGCCGGGGAACCGGACGCTCCGGGAGTCGAAAAACCTTCATGGCAGAAAAGCAGCGTCAGATATTCACGTCGGAGTCTGTGACCGAGGGCCACCCCGACAAGATCGCCGATCAGATTTCGGATGCCGTGCTGGATGCGGTGCTTGCGCAGGACGCTTACGGACGGGTGGCTTGCGAGGTGCTGGTGACCACAGGCATCTGCGTGGTGGCCGGGGAGATTACCACCAACTGTTACGTAGACGTGCCGAAGGTCGTGCGCGAAACGATCCGGGAGGTGGGCTACACAGACGCGGCCTTTGGCTTCGACTGCCATACCTGCGGCGTGTTGAACGCGATCCAGGGGCAGAGTCCGGACATCGCGATGGGCGTCGACCCGGGCGGCGCGGGCGACCAGGGATTGATGTTCGGCTACGCCTGCGATGAGACCCCCGAGTTGATGCCGATGCCCATCATGCTGGCCCACAAACTGGTCCGGCGGCTGAGCGAGGTGCGCCGGCAGGGGCTCGTGGATTTCTTGCGGCCGGACGGCAAGAGCCAGGTGAGCGTGGAATACGAAGATGGCCGGCCGAAGCGGATTGACGCGGTGGTGGTGTCCACGCAGCACTCCGACCAGGTTTCCACCGAGGACTTGCGGGCGGCCGTCAGACAGCACGTGATTCTGCCGGTGATGCCGGAGGCGATGCTGGACGCGGGGACCAAGTTCCACATCAATCCCACGGGCCGTTTCGTCATCGGCGGTCCGCACGGAGACACCGGGCTGACCGGGCGCAAGATCATCGTCGACACCTACGGCGGCATGGGCCGGCACGGCGGCGGGGCTTTCTCGGGAAAGGATCCCACCAAGGTTGACCGCTCGGCCTCCTACATGGCGCGCTACATAGCGAAAAACATCGTGGCCGCGGGACTGGCCCGGCGCTGCGAAGTGCAACTGGCGTACGCGATCGGGGTGGCCGAACCGGTTTCCGTGCTGGTGAATACGTTCGGCACCGGCGTGATCGCCGACGAGCGGATCATGACGCTGGTGCGTGAGTTGTTCCCGCTGACGCCCAAGTCCATCATGGACCACCTGCGGTTGCGCCGCCCGCTCTACCGGGCGACCGCCGCGTTTGGACACTTTGGCCGCACCGAGGACACGTTCACCTGGGAGCAGACCGGCAAAGCCGCCGAGTTGCGGCGGGAAGCCGGGGTGGAAGCAGCGGCGCGCTGAGACGGAGGAGACAGGCAAACGATGGCGACGGAAACAACCGTGCAACTCGCCGGCGACGTCAAGGACTTGGCGCTGACCGGTCAGGGGAAGAAGCGCATCGAGTGGGCGTTCCAGTCGATGCCGGTGTTGCAAACCATTCGGAAGCAGTTCATCAAGAACCAGCCGCTGAAGGGAGTGCGGGTGTCGGCGTGTCTGCATGTCACCACCGAAACCGCCAACCTCATGATCACCCTGCGGGACGGCGGCGCGAACGTGGTGCTTTGCGCCTCCAACCCGCTCTCCACGCAGGACGATGTGGCGGCGGCGCTCGTGAAGGAATACGGCATCCCCACCTTCGCGATCAAGGGCGAGAACAACGAACAGTATTACTCCCACATCACGGCGGCGGTGAACCATGCGCCCCAGATCACCATGGATGACGGCGCCGATCTGGTGCACATGCTGCACACCCAGCGCACGGACCTGGCGGCGCAGGTGCTAGGCGGCACCGAGGAGACCACCACGGGCGTCATCCGCCTCCGCGCCATGGCCAAGGAAGGCGTGCTGCGCTATCCGATCATCGCCGTCAACGACGCGCTGACCAAGCACCTGTTCGATAACCGCTACGGCACCGGCCAGTCGACCATCGACGGCATTGTCCGGGCCACCAACCTGCTACTGGCGGGCATGACGGTGGTGATTGCCGGCTATGGGTGGTGCGGCCGCGGATGCGCCATGCGGGCGCGCGGCATGGGCGCCAACGTCATCATCACGGAAATCGATCCCACCAAGGCCATCGAGGCGGTGATGGACGGATTTCGCGTGATGCCGATGCGCGAGGCCGCCAAGATCGGCGACCTGTTCATCACCGTGACGGGCAATAAGCACGTGATCGCCCGGGAGCATTTTGAGACGCTGCGCTCCGGCGCGGTGCTGTGCAACTCCGGCCATTTCAACGTCGAGATCGACCTTGAAACACTCGGCGAAATGGCTTCCTCCCGCCGGATGATCCGCGAGTTTGTGGAAGAGTATGCCCTGAAGGACGGGCGGCGGATTTACGTGCTCGGCGAAGGGCGCCTCATCAACCTCGCGGCCGCCGAAGGGCACCCGGCGTCGGTCATGGATATGAGCTTCGCCAACCAGGCCCTCTCGGCGGAGTACATGATTCAGAACTACGCCAGTCTCGAGAAGAAGGTGTACTCGGTTCCCGAGGAACTCGACCAGCGGGTCGCCCGCATGAAACTCGAGGCGATGGGCATGGCCATCGACCGGCTGACCCCCGAGCAGGAAGCGTACCTGGCCTCCTGGTCGGAAGGCACGTAGCCGGGCTACCGGAAGACAGAATCGCGGCGCGCCCGGGGTGGCGCGCCGTTTTGTTTTCGGCAGCGCCCACGCTCAAATGAGCGGCCTGGCGGCCGGCGCGCCTTGAATCTGGACCAGCATGGCCTCCTGCGGATCGACCGCCCGGGCGTTCTCCAGCCGCAGCACCCCGCGGGGACACACCTCGGCGCACAGACCGCAGCCCACGCACGAGGCCCGCGTGAAACTCTGATTGGCCTGCGCATACGAGCGGACATCGATGCCCATTTCGCAATACTTCGAGCACAGTCCGCAGGAAATGCACATGTTCTCCTTCACCCGGATGCGATACCGGCCGAACTTCTGCACCAAACCGAGCAGGGCGGCCATCGGGCAGAAGAACCGGCACCAGATGCGCGTCCCGCCGATCGGATAAAGTCCCACCCCAACCACTCCCGCCAGGAGCGACGAAACCACCAGCGCATAAAACGACTGGAACCCGGCGGTGAATCGGGCCAGCTCGGGATGGCTCTTGCCCGCGCCCCAACTGACGAACAGCAGCGCCGTCAGCAGCAGACTGACTCCCAGCACGGTATGGATCGTCACCTTCTCGATCCGCCAGGCCAGCGACGAGCGGTCGGAGAGATGCCGCCACGGCTCGCCGAACGTGTTAGCCAGACCACCGCAGCCGCAGACCCACGAGCAGTACCATCTCTTCCCGAACAGGACCGCCAGCAACGGCGCCAGCAAAACGGCGCCGAGGAAGCTATAGAGAACGAACGGCAGCGGGAGGGAGAAGATATACGACGGCGTCAGGTAATCCATCTTCAGCGGCCAGAAGTAGCTGAAATAGTACTCCGGCTGCTGAAAGAATTTGAGCAGGTGCGGAATGGAGAAGGCGAAGGTGGCTTGCACGAAGATCACCACCAAGGTGCGCACCACCTGATACCGGTTATGCCGGTATTTGCGGATGACGTATGCGCCGCCCGCCGTGACCGCGAGCGTGTAGAGCGCTCCGTACAGCGTCCATTTGTTGTCGAGGCCGATGCCGCGCGCCACGAGGGTGAGCCAATCGGTGAAATACAGCGCCAGGTAGAACGCGGTGAACAGGCCGCCGAGCAGCCACGCGGTGACGCCGCGGTTCTTGACGTCGTGCAACAGCCAGTGCCTGGCGCCGCTTCTGGTCATGCGCGCTCCTGCCGGCGGGCCGCGCCGCGGAAGGCGCGGTAGGCGGCCCGCGCCTCGTCCAGCCTCACGCGGCCGAATTCGACATCAAACTGCGCCAGGTGCAGGTGCTCCATCACTTCGTCCATGGACCGCCGCTCATGAATCCAGCGCTCGAACCAGGTGTGGTCCCAGCGCGAGCCCAGCATGTTGAACCCGGTCACTCGGCCGTCCTGCTCGATCAGGCGCAGGCTGGCCGCGCGGCCCGGGAACCGGTGGAAGAAGCTGACAGCATCGCCCGGCAGGCGCGTCACCTCGCCCACGGTGGTGTACTCGACGTCGAAGAACTTGGCGCTGTTGTAAAACAGCGGCGGCTGGTAGGCGACGCGATCGCCCAGCATAGCCCGCCCGGCCAGTTCCCCCTGCCGCTTGGCGGCGTACCAGATCTGCTCTACCTTCGCGCCGCCATCCGGGAGCGGGAACTCGGCGCAATCACCCGCCGCCCAGACGTCCGGCAGAGAGGTGCGGAACGATGAGTCCACTCGAATGCCGCGGCCCAGCGCGGGGGGCGTCCGCACCGCGGCCAGCCAGTCAACCGCCGGGCGGACGCCAATGCAAATGCCCAGCATCTCGCAGGGAAACTCCCTCCCCTGGCTCGTACGCACGGCGGCGATCCGCCCCCCGGCCGAGGCGACCACCGATTCGACTTCATGATCCAGGTGCAGCCGCACCCCGTGCCCCCGGAGATGCTCCGCGATCAGATCGCCTTCTTCCCGGGCGAGCGCCATCGGCCAATACCACGATTCGCGGACCAGGAAGTCTACTTCGACCCCGTGATGGACCAGGCACTCCACCAGTTCTACGCCAATCAATCCTCCGCCCACCACGACGGCGCGGCGCGTGGAGGGAGTCCAGCGCTCGCACGCCGCCAGGTCCTGGAGCGAGACGAAGTGCACCACGCCCTCCCGGGCGCTTTCCAGGCCGGGCCAAGGAAGCCGGTGGGGCACGGAGCCTACCGCCAGCAGCAGCCTGCCGTAGCCGATTTCGCGGCCATCGTCGAGGCGGATCGCGCGCCGCCCGGCATCGAGATCCCGCACCCAGCCTCGCACCCGCTCGATTCGCTGCCTGTCGTACACCGTGCGCTCGTACGGCTCCAGGTCCCGCAAATTCATCCGGTCCAGGTAGGCGTACATCAACGCCGTGCGGGAGAAGAAGTAGTCGCTCTCGCCGCTGACCACGGTGATGCGGGCGGCGCGTTCCCGCTGCCGGATCTGAAACGCCGCCGAGATTCCCGCCACGCCGTTGCCGATGATGACGTAGTGCATCCGGTCCTCAGATTTCTCATGTTCGCACGGCCCTAAGCGGGAAGCGCCGCCGGGGGGGCAGCCCGCGCAAATGCACGGCTCGTCTCCGGCCTACCACGCGAGCACGGCCTTGATGACGCCATCCGCGCGACGCCTGACCAGGTCGTAAGCTGCGGGCGCCGCCTCCAGCGGGAAACGATGCGTAACCAGCGGGCCGAGCCGCAGCCGTCCCGTGTGCGCGAGATCGATTACCTCCTCCCAGCCCACGCGGTCCGCGATCGACCCGTACAAAGTCAGGTCCTTCAGCACGACCGCGTCCAAATCGAACTCCGGGACGGGGCGGTTCTGAATTCCGTAGAGGACGACTCGGCCGCCCGCGACCGTCGCCTGGATGGCGTCGGCGATGCTCCGGGGGCTGCCGGCGCACTCCACGGCGACATCCACGCCACGCCCGTCGGTCTCCGCCCGGATCGCTTCCACCACGTCGGCGTCTTCAGCCGAGAGGTAGCGGTCGGCGACGCCGATCGCCCGGGCGCCTTCGAGCCGCGCCCGTGAGCGTCCGCAAAGGATGACGCGCGCGGCGCCCAGCGCCCGCGCTTCCTGGCACGCCACCAGTCCGGCGGGGCCGTGCCCGAAAACGGCCACGACATCGCCCGGACCGACGCCGCCTTTCTTGAGCGCGCCGTACACCTCCATGTCCAGCACGGCGGCTTCTTCGAACGAAATCGTGTCCGGAATCGGATAGACGTTGCTCTCCGGCAATTCGATGAAGTCCTGCGACCCGCCGTCCGCGGTGATGCCCATTTCGTAACCGTTTGCGCAGAACTGGCGGCTGCCACGGCGGCAGAAAAAGCACGCGCCGCACCCGATGACCTGGTCGACCGTCACCCGGTCGCCCGGGCGGACGCGCGTGACTCCCTCACCAACGGCGTCGATCTCTCCCGCGATCTCGTGTCCAAGCACCAGCGGCGGCCGGGCGAGCGGGAATTCGCCGGTCAAGATGTGAATGTCCGTCCCGCAGACGCCCACCGCGCGGACCCGCACGCGAACGCGTCCGGCGGGCGGCGCTTCCGGAGGACGAACTTGCTGAAGGGAAAAGCGGCTGTCCCCTTCCCAAACCAGTCTGCGCACTTTTCCTCCCCTTGAGTGGATTTTCAGTTTAGGGTGGCCCGGAAGCGCAAGTCAACGCGGCATTTGGCGCCGGTCCCGACCGGCGCAGGGCAAGCGCCAGAGGCGGTAGCCTGCGGCTCGCGACGCCAGGGTGACCTACTCCGCGGCCCACCAGTCGTAGTGGGTGACCTTGCCGTCGATCCGCCACTTGCGCGGGATCGGCGTTTCCATCCAGTCCAGCGCCTCGGCGGGAGCGCGTGGCGTGGCGCCCTCGGCGAGCGCCCGCCGCACCGCCTCCCGCTGCTCGGGGCTCAACTGCTCGGGATGGGCGGAGACGAACAGCGGCGTCCCGCTGCGCGCCAGCAGGTCCAGCCATTGCCGGTTCATCTCCCAGGGCGTCTGCGGGGTGATGGGCGCACAGTCGGCGTCCGCCGCGAAGAAGGCGCCGTGCTGCACGTTGCGGAACGCCAGCGTATTCACCCCCATGCGGCGGGTGCGCGACCATTCTTGCCCGCTGTTGTCGTCCCCGATCCGGTGCAGTTCCGCCAGGCCGGCGCACAGGTGACCAATGGTGTTGCAGCCGATCAGCATCGCCCCGCCCGCAGCCTCGCGCAGCGCGCGATACAGGTCCAGCACGACTTCCGCGGTCGTCTTCGCCGAGTCCCGGAAGGCCCAGCCGGCGTTCGTCAGATCCTGGGTCATTTCGAATCCCCACCGGCCGAACAGGTCGAAGGTAGTGTAGTCGTGCTTGATCATTTCGTAGCCGGCGCGGGCCAGGTGCCGGGTCTCCTGGCGGACGTGTTCGAGCGCTTCCGGCACGCTTGGATCCAGCACCATGCGGTCTTCGGGAACCCGGCGGTTCAGCCGGTTTCCCTCCAGACGCCACCCTGCGGGGAGTTTCTCGGCGGTGTAGAGCGGACGGACCCAAATGCCGGGCCGCACTCCGTCCTGGCGCAGGCGCGCCGCCAGGCCCGCGAGATCAGGAAAGCCCGCGTGCCCGCGCGTCCACGGGCCCGCGCCCGGGACCTCCTGCCAGCCGTCATCGATCATCAGGAAAGGCCGGTTCTCCACCCTGGCCGGCGCGAGCGAGGCCAGGGCGGCCGCGTCTCGCCGGACGCTTTCCGCCGTCAGACCGCGGCCATAGGTGTAATACCAAGTATTCCATCCGTAAACCGGGGCCGCCGGCAGGATCGCCGCGTGCGCCAGCTTCCGGCAAAAGGCGCGCGCAAACTCGAAGGGCGACTGCCCCCGCTCCGAGGACGCAGTCACCACTTCGGCGACGGCGAGCCTGCGCTTGCCCAGGCGCACGCCCCGTCCGCCGCAACGGACATCGGCCCACAGCGAGACGCCGGCCGGATCGGCCTGCCATCCGCACAGGGCGCGGCAGCCGGTCTTCACGCCCCAACCGCGCGCGGCCTTCCCGTCGCTGGCCAGGAAATACCAGGGCATCAGGCGATCCCCGTTCCCCGCCCGCCATTCCAGGTCGCCGTAACTGCGTTCCCACTGATCGCCGAGATAGCGCCATCGTTCCGGCAGGCCGCCGGGCCAGCGCACCCGCAACTTCAATACGGCGTGCCGCGGCGCTTCCAGCACCAGCGCGTTTCCCTCCCAGGCGAGCAGAACATCCCGCGCCGCCCACCGCGCGCCGCTCCGCTCGAGCGGGAAGTCGCCTTCCTCCGTGAACACGGTCACGCGCGCGGGCGCGGCCAGCCCGCCCGCCATCACCCCCAGGAATGTCCGCCGCGTCATCGACCGTATTATGACGCGTCCGGGAGCCGCTCTTCCTGCCGTCAGCCGCGGCCGCGCAACCGCTCGAGCGCGCGCCGTTCCCGCTTGGAGGGCCTGGTTTCCGCCGCCCCGTCGAAGAAGGCCGCCGCCTTGCGCTCCTCCGCCAGTTTTTCCCGCAGCGCGCGGCTGGCCTCGGTCTCCCGGTAGTAGGTCTGCGCGACTGCCGCCGGACCGCGGATCTGGCTCACCGTCACCACCTCCAACTCATACTCGCCCCGCTCGGTTCTCACGCGCAGGCGGTCGCCGGCATGGACCTCGCGGGAGGGTTTGGCCGAGTGTCCGTTCGCTTCGACTCTGCCAAGCTCGCAGGCGCGCGCGGCCAGGGCGCGCGTCTTGAATAAACGCGCCGCCCACAGCCATTTGTCCATACGGACCCGGTCCATGGCTCTATTCTCGTACGCATGCGGGCGTCTGGTACGATTGCGGTCAATGTCTGCGCACGCTCTGGAAACCGCGGCGGTCATCGGCACCGGGATGATGGGCCCCGGCATCGCGCTCACGCTGGCGCTAGGCGGCCTGCGCGCCGCCATTCTCAGCCGGTCGGAAGCGAACGCCGCCGCCGGCCTGGCGAAAGCTCACGCTCAACTCGACCTGCTAGCCGCGCATGGGCTGGCGGACCCGGCGGCCGCCGCCCGCGCCCGCCAGGCGTTGACCGCCACCACCTCCTTCGCCGAGAGCGTAGAGGCGGTCGATCTGGTGATCGAGTCGGCGCCGGAGGACATGGAATTCAAGCGGGATTTGTTCGCCCGCCTCGACTCCCTGGCGCGGCCTTCAGCGCTGCTGGCCAGCAACACCTCCGGCTTGAGCATCACCGCGATCGCCGCGCGCTGCCGCCGCCCTGAACGCGTGCTGACCACGCACTTCTGGAATCCGCCTCACCTGATGCCGCTGGTGGAACTGGTCCGCGGCGAGCGCACCGACCCGGCGGCCGTGGAGGACCTGCGCGCGCTGTTGCTGCGTTGCGGTAAAGTGCCGGTGGTGGTCCGCAAGGACACCCCTGGCCAGTTGGGCAACCGGATGCAGATGGCGCTGGTCCGCGAAGCCGTGCACATCGTTGCGGAGGGCATCGCCAGCGCTGAAGATGTCGACACCGCCGCCAAGTACGGCTTTGGCCTCCGCCTGCCGGTGTACGGGATTCTCGAACACCAGGACATGGTGGGCCTGGATATGGGCTCCGCGATCGTGAACTATGTCGCGCAGGATCTGTACAACTTGCCGCGCGCGCCCCAACTGATGAACGACCTGGTCGCCCGCGGCAACTTGGGCGTGAAGACCGGCCGCGGGTTCTATGACTGGTCGGTGAAAAGCGCGGACGAGGTTCGCGCGCGGCGGGATGCGTTTGTGCTGGATTGCCTGAAACGCTTCCGGAGAGATCCGGGTCCGCGCTGAGCGCGGGCGCCGGCCACCGATTCCTGGGAACCGGCTGGGAGTTTCTCGCGGGTGGATCCCGACGCAGCGGAAAAGCCTAAGGAGCGGTTCCGCGCAGTTGCGTTCGCCGCTTCGCGGATATCCTGCAGATGCGAACTACTCCAGCGTGTTCCCGCCGTTGACCGAGAGCTTCTGGCCGGTGATGAAGTTGGCCGCGTCGCTGGCCAGGAACGCCACCGCTTCGGCGACGTCTTCGGGCGAGCCCTGACGCCGCAGCGGCACGTGCGCCCGGTACTGTTCGAAGTCGCGCCGGGGCACGTCGGCGTGGCGTTCCACCGGAATCCAGCCCGGCGCCACCAGGTTTACGGTAATTCCGTAGGGTCCCAACTCGTTGGCCCAGGAACGCGTCATGCCCAGTTGCGCCGCTTTCGCTCCCACGTAGTGTGCGAACTCGATTCGCCCCAACTCCACCACTTCGCTGCCGATCTGGATGACGCGCCCGTAGCGCTTGTCCTTCATATCCGGCAGCACTTCCTGGAGCAGAATGAGGGGAGACTTGACGAAAAACCGCAACTGGTCCAGACAGTGCTTCCAACTCTGCTCCTCGATGGGCAGAAACGGCTGCGGCCCCGTCGCATTGCAGACCAGGATGCCGATGGGGCCCAGCTTTTCGTGTACCTCCCGCACCAGACGCCGTACGGCTTCTTCATCGGTGACATCAGCGTGAAACACCTCGGCTGTGCCGCCGGCGCCGCGGATTGCATGGCACACGGCGTGCGCCAAATCGTGACTGGCATGGTAGTTCACCGCCACCTTGGCGCCGCACGCACCCAGTTTCCGGGCGATGGCCGCGCCCAGTCCGCGCGAAGCGCCCGTGACCAGGGCGACGCGCCCGTTCAGATCGTATGACATGATTCCGTTCGTCCCTTTCCGCGTGCGCCGCCTCAGCGCCGCAACAGCCAGTTGACCGCGTTGCGCATGAGCAACTGGAACATGGGATGCTCCAGCGCCTCGCGCGTGTGCCCGCTGGCCAAGTGCACCAGGCGGCCCTGGCCGGGTTCGTAGCACCAGCCCGCCGCGGCGGTTTTTCCGTCATCGGACCGGTTCCGCAGCAACAAGCGCACCCGCTTTTCATCATAGGGCGGCGTATGCTGCTCGTCAGCCGCGAAGAACGGCGTGACGCCCCGCGTGATGGGATGATCCTGGTCGGCTACTTCCACCAGAAAGCGTTCGAGCGGTCCGTGGCCGATGTACCGCCCGCCCACCAGGTTCAAGTACGGCCCGTTCTCCGGGTAGACGCCCATCGAATTGTGCAGGTTCAGGAACGCCCCGCCCCCTTCGACGAAGTCCACCACGGCCTTTTCCTGCGCGGGCGTCATCCAGATGGCGGGCTCTTTGAAATCGTTCGGCCACACCATGCCATCGCGCAGGATCACCAGCAAGTCGACGTGCGCCAGGTTCTCGGCGTTCAGCGCGCGGTAGTCGACCAGGAAATGCGGGGTGACCCCGGTGGCGGCGAAGACGGGCCGCAGCCCGTCCTCGATATGCTCGGGTTCGTGATAGCGGTCGGCAATCAGCACCAGGGCGTGCGGTTTCTGTTTCGAGCGCTGCGGGGGCTTGCCGTCATACGGCGCGCGCGGCGCGGTCAGTTCCTCGTACACGTGCCGGACATCTTCGGGCTGCGGGTTGTCGTATGGCATCCAGGCGTAGTAGGACGCGGGCAGCAGCACCGCGTCGGCGATCTTCTCGAGGGCGCGGCCGAGCGAAATGCCGTAGGCCACCTGGCGGCGGATCTCCTTGAGGAACCGCTGCTGGCGGTCGAGCAGGTCCGGGCCGCCCCACGACCCGCGGCCGGGCACAACGCGCGCCGGGCGTTTGGTCTTCAGCACCGCCAGGGCATCCAGCCACGCCGCGGTATCCGTCCCCGGCAGCGCGGCGCGCGGGCCGTGGACCACCGCCGGACCGGCGAACAGCACCCGCTTATCCGCGAAATAGAGCGCCCGCGCGGCGCCGCCGAACGCCCGCTCGAGCGGAAGGCCTTCGCCCGCCGTCACCAGCTTCACGCCGGCCTGTTCGAGCGCGGCGATCAGCGCCTCGTCCTGGCCGGCGCGCGCTGTCAGCGCGAAGCTCCGAACCGGCCGGCCCGTCAGCGCCGCCACCTCCTGCAGAAACTTGTTTACCTCGACGCCGCGAGGCGGATCGATGAGCAGGGTTTCTCCACCGCGGACCATCCATCCACAGGTGGCCGAACCGTACTTGTCGGCGAACCCCGCCGCCCACACCCCGGGCGCGATTTGCTCGTGATGCGGCAGCGCCGCCAGCGCCGCCGGCAGAAAAAACAGGACCTGAGCTTGTTTCATCTTGGTACACCCGCTGCATGGCCAGTTTACTCTCTTCCATGCTGTAATGAGAGCGCCGAAGAAGGGAGCTCGCATGCGAACACTCGCGTGGCTGGGGCTCGCGGCCGCGAGCCTGGCGCTCCTCCCGCCTCGGCTCCTGGCGGGAGACACAGGCGGCCGCGCCGAATACGTCGGCGGCACGGTCACCGGCCTTCCCAGCAGAACGGAAGGCGAACTTTCCATCACCGATCCGGAGGAATTCTCCTTCCGGATCAAAACTGGCGCGATCCGGATTCCTTATTCGCGCATTCATACTCTCGAGTACGGCCAGCAGGTCAGCCGGCGCTACGTCAGCGCCGTGCTGGTGTCGCCGATCCTGCTGCTCGCGAAGAAGCGCCGGCATTATCTTTCGGTCGGCTACGCCGATGAGGACGGGCGCAATCAGGCCATGGTGTTCGAAGTCGACAAGAACCACATCCGCCCGATTCTGGTGGGCCTGGAGGCGCGGACCGGCCGGCGGGTGGAATACCAGGATCAGGAGGCGCGGAAAGGTGGCAAGGGATAGCGCGATGCGGGTGCTGTGGTGTCTGTGGGTATGCGTGAGCGCGGCGGGCGCGGCCGAGAGCGTCCGCGCGGCGGGCGCCGCGCCGGCGCCGCTCAGCCTGGAAGCGCAGCGCATCGTCCAGCAGCGGGAGGTCGAGTTCGAGGGGCTGGTCCAACTGTTGGGCGTGCGCCGGATTTACGTCGACAAACTCACCGGCGGGGCGACCGCCGACCAGATGCGCGACCTGCTGATGGCCAGCCTGCGCGAGTCGCGCCTTTTCGTGATCACGGAGAACCCCGACCGCGCCGATGCGATCCTGCGCGGGGCGGCCGAAGACCTGATCTACAACGAGCACCACCAGTCGAGCGACGGCATCGACGCCCGGGCGTCGTTCAACGTAGGCCGGCGCACAGCCAATATCCGCGCCTCCGGCCTCGGCGCGGCCGCGGGCGTGGGTGAGCGCGAGTCGATGAACGTCACCGAACGCCGGCATGAAGCCATGGCCGCTGTCCGGCTGGTCAACCGCGACGGCGACGTAATCTGGGCCACCACCCAGGAGAGCAAGGGCGCCAAATTCCGCGGCGCAGGCGCCGACGTCGCCGAGAAAATCACCCGCCGCCTCGCCGAAGATTACGAACGCGCCCGCCGGCTGAAGCGGTAAGCGGCAGCATCCGCATACTTCGGGAAAGGGAGCCGTTAAATTGGGCCGTGCTTGCCCGAGCCCGATGGCGCCACCGCGTGGGAACGGGAGGCGCGAAAGGGCATCGGGCACCAGGCCCGGCGAAGATACTTGTCCCCAAGGGCTCCGCCCCGAAGGGCGCCGCACGGGAAACGTCTCTCCCGCCGCATCGCGCGCTGCTTGAGGCCCGGAGTGCGCCGGAAGTCAGGGATCTTGCCGCTTTTCTTGATAGAGCTGGCTGTTTTGCGGCCGCGACCAGGGCGCTTGGGGGTGACGGACCCGGATCTCCGCCTCCTCATGCTAGCCTGAGGACGTGCGTAACGTGGCGGCGGCTCTCTTTCTTATGCTGATTGCCTTCGCGGCCGCCGCAGATCGCAAGACGATCTTCCTCGGCCGCATGAATGGCTTTGAGCGTTTTGTCGAGGATGCGATCCGGCAACAGGAGCTGAATATTGAGTTCATCACCGAGGAGGAGCACCCTGACTTGAGGATCCTCCTTGGCAAGCAGTTCACGTCGGTCGCCGCCGAAATCGTCTACCAGCGTCAAACGGGAAGAAAAGGTGAGAGTATCCTCCGCGCGATCGATGTCAAAACGGGTAAGACGCTGGTTACCTTCCGCTTCGTCATGCAGGAGGAGGATTCCGCCCGGAAACGGGCTGCCCAGTCATTCGCGGTCCTGCTGCGCGACAAGTTGAAATAGCAACGCCGTGGCGTCAAGCCTTACTTCGGTCCGAAATAGGCCACGCATCCCAACAGCAACGTGTTCTGGCTGCGAAAAGCGCCATGGCGACCGCGTTCGAAGACCTCCCGGTCCGACCAGTCCCGCCGGTACTCGAATCTGGACAGCAGCCCCTCCCGCCACTGATACTCGGCCGTCAGGGTGACTTCCTTCAAGTTCTGCGGGGTCCCGGTGATGAAGCCGTCCCGGTCCGAGTAGTACTCCGCGCGCGGGCTGAGCGCGATGCGCCTGGTCAAGGAAAACCGGGCGGCTGCGGCAATGCCCACCCAAATGTGATTCCCGGCCGTGTCCGCCTTCTCCGTCCCGTAGTCGAAGTTCACATAGGCGGAGACCGTGTCCCGGGGCGTGACCGTGAGAACGGTGTCGTAGAAATGACGAATTCCTCTATTCGAGCCGTTCTTTTCCGGCCCGGCGTAGTAACTGTTGAACCAGGAGACCCGGGAGCCATTCCAGGCGGTAGTGAGCCCGAGAGTCTTTCCGCTGTTATTGTCCTTAATGTTATTCCAGCCGTTGACGGCCTGAAAGCCGACCGTGAAGCTGCCGGCGAGGGGGCGGGTCAACCGGACGCCCAGGTGATAGTATGGGCCGTTGGCGTAAAGCAGTGACCGGGAATAGTTCCAGTTCAAGTGAGTCTCAGTAAGTTCCGCGCCAGCGCTGGTGAAGAACTTGCCAAAGTCGACTTGCAGGCCTCGATCCTTGGTCGGCTTCAGGCTGAGATAGGCCTGCGGCAGCCAGTCGAGCACGTCTCCCGCCGGCTCCGTGGCATGCACCACCTCAAAGGCTCGCCCCACGCCGAAATCGGCTCTGAACCCCAGTGGCTCGGGACTGCGTTCCAGCGTCAGCCGGGCCATGTTCACGCTGATCCGGTCGGCGCGCACGTCGAAGTTACGGTATTGGTTTGCGTGGCTGATGGGATGGTTGAAATTGAGGCTATAGTAGCTGTCCACCAGACCGCTGGCCTGGAGGCGGCCAAACGGCCAGGCTGAGGGAGGCGCTGGTGGCGGCGCCGGAGACTCGGTCTGGCTCAGCGCGCCGCTGACTGCGGCGGTCAGGACACACAACGCCCTCAAGAAGGTCATCTCTCTCCTCATGCCCAGGGAAACTGGTTCCGCCGCCCGCCGATGGCAGTTCCCGCAGCACGGACAAGAGACTTTTTCGTTCGCGTCCTACGCGGCCATAGCCCTTCAACGAGCTCGAACCGGATGTTTAGGTGATTGTAGGGTTCAGGGTCGCAAAAATTCCAATCGAAATTTTCAATCTGGCTAATAGACAGAAAGTCGAACGGACCGGCAGTTGCTGGGGCCGCCGGAACCGTGGGCGCATCCGGATGTCAGCCGCGAAGCTGGCTACCAGCGCGCTCGTGACTGGTCACGGGATGCGGTACACCTCGAAGTCAAACACCCCACTGCCAGGGTCGGGATCGTCCAGGTAGATCGATAGCGTGAAATCATTGTCCGGACCGGGCGGCGTCATCACATACGCCACTCCGCGGACCGCGACCGGCCGGATCGCCCACCGGCTTCCTGCCGCCCGCGGCAGCGGCCGCGCAAACCGGGCGGTGACGGCGTGGACCCCGTCTCCGGAAATGGGTTCGACCCGGATCTGGTCACCGCGGATGTGGAGGATGTCCCTGCCGTCGATGGTGCCCTTCCAGCGCAGGATCAATTCAGCCCGCGGATTGCCGTCGAGCAGTCGCTGATCTTCCTCGCGCGCCTCCCGGAAACGGGCGGCGATCTGCTGTTCGGTGGGAGCGTCGCGCAGGACCCGCTCGGCGCGCTCACGGTCCTCCAGCATCCGCGCGGTCAGTTCCAGCGTCTGGTCGATCCCCGCCAGGCCGTAAAAGCGGTGGGCCTGCCGGTACGCCGCGGCCGACGCCTTCAGCTTCGCCGAGTCGGCCTCCAGCCGCTCCCGCCTGGCCGCCGAGGGCTGCTCGCGATATGCGAAGTAGCTCAGCATGGCGCGGGTATAGTCGCGCGTCAGCGCGGCGACCGCCGTGGTATGGCGGAGGATCTCCTCGAACTGCGCCGCCTGGGGCGAGGGTTCCATCCGCTCTCGCAGCCGGCCGAAGTCTGTCTGCATTTTCCCGGCGAGTTCGAAACCCCGGCCGGCCTGAGCGTAGGTGTCGTCGAAATAGGGCTTCAATTTTAGATAGAGCGACCGCAGAAATTGATCATGGCCGCGTCCGTGGTCCCAACGCGGATTGCCTTTGGCCACGAACTTATCCACCCGGATGGCGGGCAGCGGATCCCAGCCGTCCAGCGCCACGGGCGGGAGGTAATACACGTGCCGGGCCACCTCGGCGGAGTTCAGCAGCAAGCTGGTGAGGTCGTCCGCGCCAGCGGGACCGAAGGTCGCGGCCACCCACTCCCGCGCCGCTCCCCGCACGTCGGATTTCGGGTTCCAGCTCAGCCGGGAGAAGACGTACAGGATGCCGGGCGAGAGCAGGTTCGGCAGCGGCTGCGTGGTGAGCACACCCTGCGCCCCGCGCTCCGTCGCCCACTCCAGCGCGGCTCCCATCCAGCGCGCGGGAAAATCCGCCACCGTACCCAGGCCCTGATACTGGCTGTACAGCTCGGCCTGGGCGATGGTCCGGTGAGGCGTGTGTCCAAAGGTGGGATTGAACGCCGATCCGTAATACCAGGCGTCCTGCTTGGTCAGCTTGATTGCGACAAAGAGGTTGTCCGCCGGGAGGGCGGAGGTAAAGGTCCGGCGGTAGATCTCGGGTACGCTGTGCTGCTCCCAATCGTTAGTGACCCAGGTCCGGTGCAGCAAGAGCTTTCCGAACTCGCCGCTCACCACCTCGTGGATCCTGGTCAGGAACAGGCGGTAGCGCTCTTCGATGCGGGGATCCGGTTCCGGCTCGCGGGAATGGATGACGTCCAGGCTTGCAAAACCGTGGCCCGGGATAAACTCGCCGATCCGGGTGGCCACGCCGTCCAGTTCGGGGACGGCGCGCAGCAGGCGGCGGTACTTGTCCTGCAAGGCAACCCAAAACCGGGGGTCCTTCACCGAGGGGCGCGCACCTGCGGCGGCGAGCCAGGAAGGGAGATAGATGGCCTCATCGCCGATCAGCAGGACCTTCAGATGGTGCGCGTGCGCCTCGCGGATCGCCGCGTGCAGGTGGCGGCGGTAGCGTTCCGATCGCTCCGCGTAGGGCTTCTCTTCCGTGGGAACATAGTGCTCCAGTCCAGCGATCACCACGTAGTTGTATCCGAAGCGAAGCGCGTCGCGGAGCCTCTGGCGGAATTCCTGCACGGAGCGGGCGATCTCCGCGGGTCCGGCGGGCGGTCCCTCGAGCGAATTGGTCACCACGGGCCGGATGATGAAGAAGCGGTAGGGCAGGACCGGACGATCGTCGCCGGCGGGCGGCGGAAACGAGCGGAGCGCGCGCGTCAGCCAGGCGATCCGCTCGAGGGCGTAGGCCGCGCCCAGGGCGCTGCCCGCGCGCAGCCGCAACCGGCCGCCTTCCGTGGTCCATGCGTAGCCTTCCGCGGGCAGGACTTCGGAGTCGAAGCGCACCTGCAACGCCGAGCCGGACTCGGCGTGCCCGATGGACGCGAGCGCCGCCGCGAGGTCTTCGCGGGCGGCGGCGATGGCGGGGTCCTGTTCCTGCGCCGCCGCGGCGGTCATGAGCACGGCGGCGCTCACCAGTCGCGCAAAGGGAACGATGTGCATTCTGGAAAGCATTGTGTCAAACCGGAGCGCCGAGCGAACCGGGGCGGGCGTATGCAACACCTGCCCCGCCCGCCGGCCCGCGCCGTTTTCTTTTCAAGCGAGGTTTCCGCGCCAGAACCCAATCAGACCAAGGTCGGGCTGCCGTATTCCAGCGCCGGTGGATGCAGGAGCACGAACCGGCCTGCGCGCCGCTGGGGAAGGGCTCCGGCGTCCATCATGCCCATGAAAACAAGGGACTTGGACTCGCAGTGTAACCCCCCTTATTTTTGGAGTCCAGAAAGAACCGCGTGGGCCGTATCTAATGGAAAAAACCTTTACTTTCCCGACCTAGGCCTTGACACGGTACTTCTCAATCGCATTCATGTTCAGCGTCACGCCGAGTCCCGGCTTCCGGGGCAGATCAAAGTAGCCGTCGCGCATTTTCCACTCCTCCACGACCAGGTCGTCTTCCAGGCAGTGGGAAATGGCAATGGTGTACTCGATGCCGGGGTAGGCGGCGGCGTGGTGGGCCTGGAACGTCTGACACACCCCGTTAGTGATGCCGTACTCGATCCAGAGCGGCACACTGGTCACCTCGGCCATCAGCGCCCGCTGCGCCAGGCTGCGGCCGATGGGGCCGCCGATCACGAAGGCGTCCAGCAGCCCTTCCTTGATGAAGGTCATCGGATCGGGGCCCATATGTTCGGCGATGCGCAGCGGCGGGTTGGCTTTCTTCAATTCGCGAAAATAGCCGACTTCGCGGTACTGGACGGGCGATTCCACGGCGAAGTAGTTGTGGAAGCGCGCCAGTTCGCGGATGAAGTGCAGCGCGCGGCCGGGCGTTCCCCAGCAGGCGTTGGCGTCGGCCCAAAACCGGTACGATGGCGGCACCACCGCGCACATGGCCTCCGCCTGTTTCACCGGATCCTGCCACGGCCGGGCTTTGACCTTGTGCGCGCGGTAGCCCAGGCCCGCCGCACGCTGGGCCTCGGCCGCCATGAGCTCGGGCGGCAAACAGTGCGTCCAGTACGTGTGAAAAATCGACGGCTTGGGGTTGCTGGCCAGGACGCGGCAGGCCGGCAAACCCGTGCCGTGGCCGATGACGTCGTAGACAGCCATGAGAATGCCGCCGATCGCATCGTCCTGGAGGTATTCCCACGGCGTGCGCCCGATCATGCGCTGGAGGATCGCCTCGGCGCGCGCCGGCGGCATCAGCGCGTCGCCGATGCCCACCAGTTCCTCATCGGTGTGGAGCTTGATGATGGTCGATTCGTACGCGGTTTGCGGGCGGCCCTGCAAGCGGTAGCTCTCGGCCCACGCATCGCGCAGCCGGGCGGCCATCGGCACCTTGACGGGCAGAATTTCGTACTTCGAAAAGCGCATGGTCCGGGCGGAGGCCGGAGCCGCGCCGGCGGCGGCCAGTAATGGCCGGCTCAGGGCGGGCGTCAAACCCAAGGAGGCGATCGCCGGGGCGGCGTGGCGGCGACTGGTTCTCACAAGCATGTTTGCCTCCTGCAATTCTCGCTCATAGACTAAAGATCGATCCGGCAGATGTAGCCGGCGGCCGGACTGTGGTTAGCCACGCCCGGCGGCGCGATACCCGCGTCGCAGTAGTACATCTTCCCTTGATACAGATCCATCCCGTGCGGATCGGGATCCACGCCCTTGGTCAGCAGGATCTGTTCCATCACTTCGCCGGTCTGCGCGTTGAGTTTCTGGAAGATGAAATCGTTCGAGTGTCCCACCCAGATCCCGGGCGGATCCCAGGCCAGGCCGTGCGCGCGCGGCAGGTGCAGGGGGATGCGGTGCACTTGCTTGAACGTACGCACATCGACTTGCACCAGCGCCTGCCATTTGAAGCAGGTGATCCAGAGCGTGTCGTCGATGTAGAGCAGGCCGTGGACGCCGCCCCCGTCCGGAATGGGATAACGGCCCACGGTCCGTCCGTTTTCCGGATCCACCTTCACCACGTTGCCGCCGGTCGCGTCTGTGGGCCTGCCGAGGCGTCCGAGCGCCCGGCCGTTGGCGGCCATCCAAAGGTAACCGCCGCCAAAGGCGATGCCGCTCGTATTGGACGATTCGGTTTCGACTTTCCTGAGTACGCGCCCCGTTTGCCCATCGAGCAGGTACGCGCGGTCGGTGCACTGCTCGCCGACCCACAGGCCTTCGGGCGTGGCTTCCAGAGCGTTCGGGTAGCCGTCGGGCGACTTCCAGAGTTTGGTGACTCGCGCCGTGTGAGTCGGCACGCGGCCTGCGCCGTGCAGGCCAGCAGTCAGGGCCAGGGATCCGAGAAAAAGACGCCGCTGCATAAGCTGCTTTCGAAGCATTGGATGACACGGGAGGGGCGGAATGCAACCGGCGCGGATCAGCGTCCGGCCAGTTCGGTCCGCAGCAGGCGCTCGACCTGCGCGATTTTCTTCTCGATCATCACGGCCGAGTAGATGCCGGCGCGGGCGACGCCGGTCTGTTCGTTCCTGCCGCTGTTGGCGTAGCCGAGGCGCGAATCGGCGGCGACCAGCGGCGCGGCCTCCCGCGCGTTGGCCAGCTCGGCGCGCGCCACCCGCGCCATCTGGCGTTCCCAATCGTGTCGCGCCTCGTCCCCGCCGGCCGCGTCCCGCCGTTCGCGCAGCAGAAGAAACTCGGTGACGTGGATCGTGGAGCGGACGCAGGCCAGCAGGGCGCGGGCCACGTTGGCTTCGCGCCGGGCCGCCGGGCGCAGGGCGGCGGGCGCCGCGGCTACCGCCTGTTCCATGGCGGCCACCCCCTCGCTCCAGCGTCGCTCCAGCTTGCGGAACTGCGCCAGTGTGAGTTCCGGGCCCCAGGGCCTAGTCCAGCCAAGATCGTTCCGGAACTGCCGGCCCGCGCCGTGGACCGGCCGGTATCCGGCGGAAGGAAACAACGGATGCGCGGGTCCGGTTTGCACGATCCCCAGGGCGACGCTCCCGGAAAACGGGTACTCGCGGATCGCCTCGCTGAAGGCTCGCCAGGCGGCCAGCGCGTGAGGCGCGCCCTCGGCGCCGTAGTCGCGCTCGGCCAGGCGGCGCAAAATCTCGTCCGGCGCGGCGGCGTGATCCCACAGGCTGGCCGCGAACAGGTCCGCGGCCACGGTGGGCATGAAGCCGTAATGCATCCAGTTGGCGAACACGCCCGTCACGCCGGGCGCGGCCCGCACGCGCGCGAAACGCTCGGCCCACTGGTGCATCGCCGGGATGTACGGCGTCTGGACGAACTCCAGGGCGATGGCGTGCTCGGTGCGCGCCCAGAAACCGAGACCGCGCCGGCCGGCGAGTTCGCTCTGCCGGACAAAGCGCTCGGCGGGACCGACGATGCTGAGCGGGTAATCGTAGGCGGGAATGGTGATGCCGCCGAAGGAGATCGCTGCTTCCTTGGCGAATTCGGTCATGAAGATCAACCCGGGAGGCAGGCGCTCGATCAGGCGCGCTTGGGTGATGTCGTGGCGCGACCAGGTATTCGAGGCGCTATACGGCCACAGGGCCACCTCGGCGCGCGGGTCCGCGGCGCGCGCGCCCGCGAACACCGCCGCGGCCAGTTCGGCGATGGTCTCCTCCGGCGGACGCCGCGAGCAGCGCGGACAGGTGTTCTTGCGGGTGTAGCAGTGCATGAATCCCTCGCCGCCCACGATGAAGGAAACGCCTCGCAGGCCCGGCGCGGCCTGGAACAGGTCGCCGAGCGCCGCCCGGTAATGATCCCGCACCGCCGGGACGCTGGAGCACAGGATGTTCACGCCCCCGTAGGCTGGCAACGCGCTGCCGCGGGTTTCCGGATGGCGCTGGAAAAACTCCTCCGGCAGCGGCCGGCTGGCGAGATAGACATGCACGCCCATGCCGTAGCGCGCGGCGCGCGCCTGCAACTGGCGGAGGCGCGCCTGCCGGGTCCGGACGCCGTGGTCGAGTTCCGGGAAGACGCGGGAATGGGCAATCTCGTCGAGATCGCCCCACACCCAGATCGAGTTAAATCCAGCCCGCGCCATCCGCCCCAGCAAACCGTCGGTGTAAGGGTGGTCCGGGCCGTCAAGTTCGCTCTTGGCGTGCAACGGCCCGGCTGCGATACGCAGCGCATGGACCGGCGCCAGGCGGGTTTCCCCCAAGGCCAGCAGGGGCGCGTGGCGCAGCTTCATTTCCGCCTCGAGGAAGTGCAGCCCGCGCAAGGCGCCCACTTCGTCGCGGCCGCAGACCTCGATGCGAGCCTCGGCTACCCGGATGTGAAACGCTTCCGGTTGGGCGGCCGGTTCGCCACACCCGGCCGCCACCGTGATCGTGTGGACGGGCGCCGAATCCAGACGCACGTCCATCGCGCGGTCGAGGAATTCGCGAAACTCGCGCACGGCGGTGTCCAGCGCCACGCCTGGCGCCGGCGGCCCTTCCAGCCGCCAGCTCCCGTCCACCAGGACCTCGCCCGGTTGCGCGCGGCGCCCGGGCTCGCGCAGCCGCCTCGGGTACAGCGGCCCGGTAATCTCGGTGACAAACGCGAAGCGTTCCTCGCCCTCCGGCGTCACCGGCTGCGGTCCCAACAACTGAAAGGCGAGGTCCATCGAGTCCAGCGGCCGCCGTTGATCATCGAACGCCGCACCGGCGTCGTAGCGGGGCGTTCGCACGCCGTAGTCGAGGTTGGGGGCGCTTTCGAATGCCGCGGGTTCGCCGCCGGGGTCGTACCAGTTCGGCCGGTAGCCGAACCGCACCTGAAATTCGGGCCGCGCGAGGCGGGCTTGCGCCGTGCCGAAAACTTCGTAAGATCCCGCGCTGGATGCCGGCAGGCGCAACTCCAGGTAGAGGGTTCGGGCCGTGACGCGGCGCGGGGAAAACCTCGCCTGCTGCCAGCGTTCGAACCAAGGATTCGCCCCGGCCGCAGCGAACCGCCCCGCGGCCAGGTCCGCCGCGCCGGGACGCGAACCCAACCGGAACTCCAGGTCGGCCGGCTGGCCTTGCCGCAACAATTTCACCCGCACGCCGGCGAGGAGGGATGCGGGCGCGCGCATCGACTGGCCCACGCTCCGCCCCGGAGCGATCCGCCAACTGACCACCGCGTCGGAGACCGGATCGAAGTCGTGCCCGGCGACCACCTGGGCGCGGGAGGCGACGGCAAGGACGGCCAGCAGACAAGAGGCGGGCAGGATCCGGGACATGTTACCCGGAGAAAGTGTATCAACCCGCGGTCGCCTTGCGTTGGCGACTAGCGCCCGCGGCGCGCCGGCCGCGCCGAAGTCTTGCGGGCTGGCTACGAAGCCGGCAGCTTGCGGACGCCGTTGCCGTTCCCGTTGCCGCCCGCCATGCCCGGGAACTTCACCGACACCAGCTTCGACACGCCCGGCTCCTGCATGGTGACGCCGTACATGGCGTGCGCCGCCTCCATCGTCTTCTTGGAGTGCGTAATCAGCACGAACTGCGTTTCCAGCGACATCTCCTGGATCAGCTTCGTGAAGCGGCCGATGTTGGCTTCGTCGAGGGGCGCGTCGACCTCGTCCAGCACACAGAACGGGCTCGGCTGATAGCGGAAGATCGCCATCAACAGGGCCATCGCGGTCAGCGCTTTCTCCCCGCCCGAGAGCAGCAGGACGTTCTGAAGCTTCTTACCCGGCGGCTGCGCGGCGATATCGATCCCGGATTCGGCCGCGTTCTCTTCGTCGGTCAGGCGCATCTCGCCCGTGCCGCCGCCAAACAGGATTTGGAACGTCTGGCGGAAGTGTTCGTTGATGGCCCGGAACGCTTCGGCGAACTTCTGGCGCGACACCTGGTCGATCTCTGCGATCGCCTTTTCCGTATCGCGGATCGAATCGAGCAGGTCCTGCCGCTGGGCGTTCAGGAAGTCATAGCGCTGCTGGGTTTCCTGGAATTCCTCGAGGGCCTGCGGGTTCACCGGACCCATCGCTTCGATCCGGCTCTTCAACTCGGCATAAGCCCGCTCGGATTCCTCGAGCAGTTCGGCGCTCAGTTCCAGCACCGGCGCGGGTTGCCCGTCTTCACCAGCGGGAGGAGCCAGCAATTCCGCCCGCAGTTCCGCCACGCCCACCCCCAGTTCTTTGCGGCTGGTTTCGTCGAGATACTTCAAATCGGCCCGCAGTTGCACCAGGTCCACCTCCAGGCGCGAGCGCTCTTCCCGGACGGCGTCGGCCTCGGCGCGAAGCTGGCGGATTTCCTCCTCAGCGGCGGCCAGCGCCGCCCGGGTTTCTCCCTCGTGGGCCGCGAGACTCGCCACCTGCTGTTCGGCCTCCTGGACCTCCTCCGCCAGATGTCCGGCCTTGCGGTCCAGTTCGACGTTGTCGGCCAGCAGGCGGGCTCGCTCGACGGCCAGGCGCTCGATTTCCTGGTGCAGCGCCTGCCGCCGGTGCGAGCGTTCCTTCCCTTGCGAATCCAGCCGCTGCAGGGTCGCGCTTTCCGCCCGCACCCGTTCGTCCAAGCCAGCCAGCCGCACCCGAAGGACGGCGTGTTCCTCCTGAGCGCGCGTGAACTCGCCTTCGAGCTCCTCCAGGTGCTGGCGCAGCGAGGCCAGTTCCTCCTCCTGACGATGGCGGGCCTGCTCTTTCTCTTCCAGCAGCGTCTGGCTTTTCTGCCGCTGTTGGGTCGAGCGTTCGCGTTCCTGCCGGAGCCGTTCCAGTTCTACGCGCGCCACCGAGAGGCGGGAATTGGTGCGCGCCAGTTCCTCGGTAAGTTTGCGCATTTCGCTGCCCAGCGCGACCGCGTCTTTTTCCGCGGCTTGCTGGGACTGGCGCAGGCGTTCCAGTTCTTCGGTTAGCTCAGCGATCCGGTCGTCGAGCTCGGCCAGGCGGCGGGCTTGCGCTTCCATCGCGCGCTCCCTGGCTTCGGCGGCCGCGGTCACCTCGCGCAATTCGCGCTTCAACCCGAGGGGGCCGCCGCCCTTCTTCTTGCCTCCGCTCAAGGCGTGACCGTGGTAGCAAACGCCGTCCGGCAGCAGGAAATAGAGGTGGGGATATTGCGCGGAGAGGCGCTGCGCGGCCGCGCGGTCCTCGGCCAGAAAACACGTGGCCAGCCGCGGCAGCAAGTCCTGGGCGCGGTCTTTCAGCCCGTTCACCAGGCGTAAGCCGTCGCTCAGCCTCGCCACGATGCCGGTCTCGGGACCGATGGCCGGTTCCGGCAGCGGCGCGGTCTCCTGTCCCGGCGCGCCGTTGCTGTCCGGGTGCACCAGGAACGTGGCGCGGCCTTCCAGTTCGCCCCGGATCACGTCCACACCGCGCTCGGCTTGCTCCCAGTTCGAGACCACGATGTACTCGAGTTCCTCGTGCAGGAACTCCTCGGCGGCCTTTTCGAAGTTGCGGTCCACCTCCACAAAATCCGCCAGCACGCCCAGCGGCTTGAAGTCCGCGATCGCACCCTTCTCGATGGCCGCGAACACCCGTTTGACCGACTCGGTTGTGTAGGCGCGGTGGGCGATCACCCCTTCCAGCGACTCCTTGCGCGCCTGAAGCTGCGAGACCTCGCTCCGCAACTGCTCGAGCCGCCGCCGCGTCTCGTGGGCCAACTGCTTGTGCACGCCCAGCTCCTCGTCGAGCTTCTGGCGCTTTCCCTGGAGCGTCTCAAGCTGCAACTGCTGTGCCGACAGGGATGCCGAGACCTCTTCCTGGGCCCGCAGGACGCGTTCCAGATCCGCGGTCGCGGCTTCCTCCTCGCGGCGGGCGCGCGCCGTTTCCCGTTCAATCCCCGCCAGGTACTCGTCGATTTGCGCAAGCTGATTCCGGAGCGTGGAGGCTTCGCCCATCAGGCGCAGCACCGCCGCGCGGCCCGCCTCGAGGGCCTTCTCCCGGTCCCGGACCTGGCCTTGTAGCACTTCGCGATGCTCGTTGGCGGCTAGGCTCTGCTCCCGGGCATCCCCAGCCTGGGCTTCCAATTCCTGGAGCACGGCCCGGTGGTTCTGAATTTCCGCCTCGAGTGCGGCGAGCCCGGTTTCCAGTTGCAGCGACTCGCTTTCGCCCTGCTCCATCCGCTGATCAATCGTGCCGATCTGGCGCGCTTGCGACTCGATCCGGCCGCGCGTGCGTTCCGCCTCCACGTGGAGTTCCGCCAGACGCGAGCGAATCGCGGTCAACTCTTTCTCCAGGTCGAAGCAGGCTGCCTGCAGCCTCGCGTGATCCTGTTCCTTCGCGGCCAGGCTTTGCGCCAGCCGTTCGAAGTCGCGGGCGGCCTGCCCCCTGGTTTCCGCCACCCGGGCCTCGCCCTCGCTCAGCCGCTCGAACCGGCCGGCCAGCACCACCCGCAACCGGCCGTCCATCTCCGCTTTCAGTTCGCTGTGCCGTTTCGCCTTGGCCGCCTGGCGCTTCAGCGAATTCAACTGCCGCGTCACCTCTTCGAGAATGTCAAACACTCGCGAGAGGTTCTGCTTGGCGCTTTCCAGTTTGCCCTCGGCGAGGCGCCGGCGGGTCTTGTACTTGGTGACCCCGGCGGCTTCCTCGATAATGGCCCGGCGGTCCTGGGGCTTCGAGCTCAGAATCTGGCCGATCCGGCCCTGTTCGATGATGGCGTAGCTCTCCGGCCCCAATCCAGTGCCCATGAACAGGTCCTGAATGTCGCGCAAACGCGCTGGCCTGCCATCGATGAGGTATTCGCTCTCGCCGGAACGATACAGCCGCCGCGTGATGGTGACCTCCGCGGGCCGGTTGCCGGTTTGCAGCGATTCTTTCGGCAGGTCGGAAGGGATCTGGCCGGTCGCGACCGGATCCACCAGGGTCATGGTGACCGACGCCATGCCAAGCGGTTTGCGGTCCCTGGTGCCGGCGAAGATCACATCCTCCATCCGCGTGCCGCGGAGGGATTTCGCCGATTGTTCGCCTAGCACCCAACTGATGGCGTCGCTCAGATTGGACTTGCCGCAACCGTTTGGCCCCACGATGGCGGCAATTCCGGTTCCGTCAAATCGCAATTCGGTCCGGTCGTAGAAGGACTTGAAACCCTGAATTTCAACCCGTTTGAGCTGTAGCAAGAGGCACCCTCACGTCATTGCTCGGGGGATGTCACTATACTAAACGCGCCCGAGGGAAATGTAAAGCGGTTGCCATACTGCCCACAGTAGTAATCTTGCGAATGCCCCAACATCTTGGGTGCCCATCCCCGGAGGGCCCCAAAAAAACCACTCAGAGAAGCTCAACACGACATTCTCAACCGGTTCCGCCTGTCCCCCAGCCCGGGGAGGGCCAACGCTGGTTTTCGCGCACGCGGCGCGAAATCCGATGGTGGGCGGTGCGGGACTCGAACCTGCGACCTCCTGCTTGTAAGGCAGGCGCTCTAACCGGCTGAGCTAACCGCCCACGCTTGCTTCAGCGTACCACTGATCGCGGGGTAACCTGCTGGCCCGGCGCGGGGCGCGAGTGCCGACCGGACCCTACCCGTCTGGCCATTGCGCCACCTGTCCGGACCGCAACGCCAGGTTCGCCAGGTGCGCGGCCGATGCGGCGCTGACGCCCGCCTCCACCGGCGTGTTCGGTTGCCTGTGCGCCCGGATGCATTCCAGCCAATGGGTCAGGTGCAGCAGTTCGGCGTCTGGCTGCGCGTAGAAGTCCGCTCCGCGCGGCCCTTCGCCGAGGATCCAGTCCTCGGCGGGAATGCGGGTTTCGTAAAACTTGCCGTCGGCGCCCCGCTTGCGTTCCGGAATCACCTCGATGCGGCCGCGATCCACGTAGAGCGTGCCTTCGGTGCCCATGAACTCGATCATGGCGGCGTTGCGCTGGTTCGAGAAGGTGCCTTCGAAATACACCTGCACGCCCTGTTTCGGATAGCGCATCAGGGTCTGGACGGTGTCCGGCGTCTCCCACAGGTCGCCAAACGCCATATGATCGCCAATGGAGGTGGCCATCGCCGGATGATCGAGATCCAGGCACCAGTGCACCACGTCGATCCAGTGCACCATCAGGTCGGTGAACAAGCCGCCGCCGAAATCCCAAAACCAGCGCCAGTTACGGAGCCGGTAGGGATCGAACGGCTGCGGGGGAGCGTTGCCGAGGAACGCGCTCCAATCCACGCTGGCGGGCGGGATTTCCAGAGGCGCGGGGCGTCCCCGGGGCGCGTTGCGATTCCAGGTCAGGTGCACCTTCAGAATCTTGCCAAGCGCGCCCGAACGGATGATCTCCCAGCCCCGTTGCACATGGGGCATGCTGCGCTGTTGCATGCCGACCTGCACGATCCGCCCTGAACGCCGGCAGGCGTCGATCACCTGCCGCCCTTCGGCCAGTTTATGCGTCAGGGGCTTCTCCACATAGACATCTTTGCCCGCGTCGCACGCCGCAATGGTCATCGGTACGTGCCAATGGTCCGGTGAAGCGATCAGGACGGCGTCGATGTCCTTACGGTCCAGCACGGCGCGGAAATCGCCGGTGACGAACGCCCGGGGGGCGGCCAGGGCGCGCGTCATCTCGCGATGGCGCTCCCAGACATCGCACACCGCCGCGACCCGGACCCCGGGGATTTTTACCAGCGATTGCAGTAAGTGGCGGCAGCGTCCGCCCGAGCCCAGGCAGCCGATGTGCAGCGTCTCATTGGCGGCGAAGCCCAGGGCGGAAGCGGTGAATCCGGACAGTGCGGCGAGGTCGCGACGAGTCATCGGGCGGTTTCCTTTCTACCAGCGGGAAAAGCGCGGGGCGCCCCTGCGGAGCCACTCTTCGCGCGTGGCGAGCGCCTGCGCGTCCAGAGCGCGATCAAGCGCCAGCACCCCATCCAGGTGATCCATTTCGTGTTGCAGCAACTCGGCCAGATCGCCTTCGGCGTCCAGCGCGCGGGCCGCGCCCTTCTCGTCCCGATATTGTACGCGCACGGCGCGGTGGCGCCGCACCCAGACCATCAAATCAGGGAACGAGAAGCAATCGTCCCAAAGCTCGAAGGTGATTTCGCTGGTGCGTTCGTAAACCGGGTTGAAGAGACAAAACGAAGCGGCGCCGGATTCGATATATATTAGTCTTTTTGGCTCACCGATCTGGACGGCGCTAATGCCGCGCCCGAAACCTCGGGTCTGCTGGAATGCATGCAACGTCGCGCGCAAGTCCGCGAGCAGTTCCGCTTCGGCGGCCGGCTCCGCCACCATCGCGGACTTCTCGCGCAGGACCGGATCGCCAAGCTGGCGAATGCGCCGGGCAGCCATGCCCACAGTGTATGCGGATAGAGCTTGGCGCAACAGCCCCCCGGGCGGATGGGGTCTGCGGCTGCGCCAGGAAAGCGAGCCGTTAAGTGGCGCAACCGCTGGACGCGAAATCCGTCGCTCTCCGCGTCGGGCTTTACATCTTCTTCTACTGGGTCACGCTGCTGGTCGTGTCGCATCTGCTGGTGGGTCTGTCCGGTTACCTGGCAGGCGGCTCGCTCGGCACGCTGGTGGCGGCGTTTACCACGAATCTGCTCACGCTCCGGATCTACGAGCGGCGCCACTGGCGGGACATCGGTTTGCGGGGCGGCCGCGCTTCCGCCATCAACCTAGGCTGGGGCCTGGCGGGCGGCGGGGCGATGGCGTTGTTGGTTCTCGGCGGGCCGCTGCTGGCGGGCATGGCTCGTCTGGAACCGGCAGCCGGCGCGCCGGATTTGGCCAGCGCCGCCCTGCTGGTCGCCATGCTGGCGGCCGGCTCGGTCGGTGAGGAGATGTGTTTCCGCGGCTACGCGTTCCAACTCCTCATCCGGCGGCTGGGCCCATTTTCCACCATCTTCCCGGTGGGCGCGGCGTTCGCCCTGCTGCACGGCGGCAACCCTTATTCCACCTGGCACGCTCTGTTGAACACCGCCGGCTTCGGGATTCTGTTCGGCGTTGCCTTCTGGCGGAGCCGCGATCTCTGGCTGCCTATTGGACTTCACTACGGCTGGAATCTTGTCCTGCCGCTGTTCGGCGCCAACGTCAGCGGGTTTACAATGAAGTTGACGGCCTACGAAATGCGTTGGAACGCCGGTCCGCTGTGGAGCGGCGGAGACTATGGTCCCGAAGCCAGCCTGTTGACGAGCGTCGCTTTCGTGCTGCTGGCCGTGTTTGTGTGGAAAGCGCCCGTCCGGCGGCAGGTTGCGCCTCTGCTCGAGGGAGCGCCCGAATGAGAGCCGCTTGCTTCGCCCTCCTCGCCCTGCTCGTGACGCCCGCGGACTTCCGCGCGGAAGACAAGATCAGCCCGCAGGAGCGCATCGCCCTGTTGCGCGGCATCATGGCCGAATACGCGACGGCGAAAACGATGCTGCCCCGGTCGAAAAAGCCTCTACCCTTTCGATCCGACGGCACCTGGGACAAGAAGCTGTGGGAGGAAATCGGCGAGGAAATGGGCCCGGCCGCCCGCCCGGGGGACCTGGTGCAGATTACCAAGGTCAACATCGACAACGACCGCGTTGTCCTGGAGATCAATGGCGGCCTGAAAAGCGGCCGGAAGTGGACGGATCGCGTGCAGGTAGGCATGGGGAATCGCACCTCGCCGATCAGCATGGGCGGCGCTCCCACGGCGGGCACCAACCTGGTGGTGCTGTTCGACAAGCCGCTGCCCCCTATGCAGCCCGCTGATTTCAAAAAGATGCTGGCGCCCGTGCTCGATTTTGACCGCCGCAGCGCCGCCGAAGCCTACGAAGAATCGCTGCCGCCGGAGATCAAACAGGCGATTAAGGAAAAGCGGCCCATTGAAGGTATGGACCGCGACCAGGTGACGATGACGCTCGGCCGCCCGGTCCGCAAGTCGCGGGAAGTGGTGGACGGTCTGGAAACCGAGGACTGGATCTACGGCCAGGCGCCCGGCCGCATCACCTTCGTGACCTTCGCCAACGGCAAGGTGATCAAGGTGCGGGAATCGTACGCCGGACTCGGCGCGGAGGCGGCCGCTCCCCTGCCCACCCCCTGACCGCCGGGAGGAACGCCGGCGCAGGGCCCGCGCGATCCCCTTCTCGGCTCCTTCGCCTCCGCGTTTCGTTTTTCATGGTTTTGTCATCAGCCCGCCGGGGCGGGGAGCCTGAATCAGTCTGTTATCCTGAAAGGTTGCAGTCATACCATAGGAGAAAATTCCAGATGAGCGTGAAAGTTGCGATTAACGGCTTTGGCCGAATTGGCCGGAATGTCGTGCGCGCGGGGTTGCACCGCACGGATATGGAATTTGTGGCGGTGAACGATCTCACCGACACCAAAACACTGGCGCACCTGCTGAAATACGATTCGGTTCTGGGCCCGCTGGACGCCGAGGTCAAGGCGGAAGAGGACGCGATCCTGCTGAATGGGAAACGCATCAAGGTGTTTGCCGTGAAGGACCCCGCCGAGCTCGATTGGACCTCCTTCGGCGCGCAGGTGGTGGTCGAATCCACCGGCAAGTTCACCGACGCCACGCAGGCTTCCAAGCACCTGCGCGGCTCCGTGAAGAAAGTGATTATTTCCGCCCCGGCCAAGAACGAGGACGTGACGCTGGTGCTCGGCGTCAACGACGGCATGTACGACGCCGCCAGGCACCACATCGTGTCCAACGCCTCCTGCACCACCAATTGCCTGGCGCCGGTGGTGAAGGTCATCCACGACAAATTCGGAATTCTCAAGGGGTCGATGACCACGATCCACAGCTACACAAACGACCAGAACGTGCTGGACTTCCCCCACAAGGACCTCCGCCGGGCGCGCGCGGCGGCGCTGAACATGATCCCTACCACGACCGGCGCGGCCAAGGCCATCGGGCTGGTAATGCCGGAGTTGGCGGGCAAACTGGACGGCTATGCGATGCGCGTGCCGACGCCCAACGTCTCCGTCGTGGACCTGGTGGCGGTGACCGCCCAACCCTGCACCAAGGACGCCGTCAACGGCGCGCTGAAGCAAGCCGCGGAGGGACCGCTGAAGGGGATTCTCGGTTACACCGAAGATCCGGTGGTTTCCACCGACATGATGCATAATCCGCACAGCTCCATCGTCGACGGGCAGTTGACGAAGGTGCTGGATGGCAACCTGCTCAAGGTCGTCGCCTGGTACGACAACGAGTGGGGCTACTCCTGCCGGGTGCTCGACCTGGTGGCGTTTCTCGCCGAGAAGGGCCTGTAGTCGTTCCCTCGCGGGACCTCGAGGCCTCGCGACCACCGCCAATTGAAACCGGGCAGGCGCGCCGCGCCTGCCCCTCTGCCATGGAAGCGAAATTCAACGAGCCGCGCATCGCGCTCAATCGTATCTACACCAAGCGCGGAGACCAGGGCGAGACCAGCCTGGTCGGCGGCCAGCGCGTGCCCAAGGACGCCTTGCGGATTGAAACCTATGGCGCGGTGGACGAATTGAACGCCTTTCTGGGTATCGCCGCGGTCACAGCCGCGGAAAACGCGGCGCGCGCGCCCGAACTCGCTGAACTGGCCGCCATCCTGCACCGCGTCCAGCACGAACTGTTCAACCTGGGCTCGGTTCTGGCCACCCTGCCTGAAGATATTCACCCGCGCCAACCACGAGTGACCAGCGCGGAGGTCCGGCAACTGGAGGACGAACTGGACCGGATGAACGCGGACCTGCCGCCCCTCAGGTCGTTCGTTTTGCCGGGAGGCTGCCGCCTGAACGCGGAACTGCATGTGTGCCGGACGGTCTGCCGGCGCGCGGAGAGGTTGTGCGTGGCGCTGGCGAGCGAGGAGCAGATCCCGGCCGAATGCGTTCCGTACCTGAACCGCCTGAGCGACGCGCTCTTCGTGTGGAGCCGCTGGGCGTCGCACCGGCTGGGAGAAGCCGAGACGCTGTGGCAACCCAATCGCGCCGCCTCCGCCCGACGAGAAGCGCCGGAGTAGTCTGGTGGGCTGGCGCGAGTGGTTCCACAAATTAAAGCGGCCGCCCGAACCGCCGCTGACCGGCGCGCCTGCCATCCGCCGGCTCAAGCTCTACACCGCCTTGAGCGGCTACGTCTACCAATACTTCTACGAGGGCCAGCGTGCCGCCTCCCGCGATCACCAGACGGGCACGCAGTACGTCTTTCAGGTGTCCGGCGACCGCAAGGCCTACGCCCCTGTATCGGTCTTCCTCGCGCGCGCCGTGCTGGCGCCGTGGGAAGCCGCTCATCATGCGCTCAACAGCACCGAGCGTTACGCCATCGCCAAGATGGCCCTGTTCCAGGCGCTCGATCGGTGGGAGCATCCCCGGCTGGCCGCCCACGCCGAAGTACGCGTTACCGGAGAGGACGTCGCCGGCATTCTGGACGCGCTCGACATGGCCTGAAACCGGCGCTGTTATGATTGAGAGGCGTCCATGAGCGTCGCTCCTCTGCCTCCGCAGTATGCGCAGTTGGGAGAGCGTCCGTTTTCCTTTTACCCCGCGATTTTCGGCATTGAACATAACGAGTGGCGTTTCGGCCGCGCCACCTGGTCCGAGATCGAGGTCCGCAACGCGAAAAGCGGCTTGGACCTGTGGATCCCGCGGCGTTTCTTCGGCGAGGTGTCGCCGGTGGCGGATCCCGTGGTCATCGTGGGGCTGACGAAAGAACTGGAGTTTCGCGCGGGAGCCGTGTGGCCGCGCCAAAAACGGGTGATTGAGATGCCTCCCGCGCCTGCCGGGGAGACCGCGGCGTTCACCCCGCCCGCGCCCACGGGGGCGGGGGCGATCCGGCTGGAGTCTCCCGCGGAGCAGCGCGTGGGCCGCCTGATTCTCGCCACTCTGGCCGTGCTCGCCGTCGCCCTGTTTGCCCTCGTCCTGGTCACGCGCGAAAAGACCGTGGTGCCCCGCGTTTCCTACACGAACCGCGATCAGGCGTTTCTGGAACTTCGCTACCAGGACGATTACCATGCGGTGATTCACCGCCTGGGGCAGCCTGCCAGCGTCCGCGAACGGATGGGATCGGCCGAAATTCAATATCGGGTGCTCGACTATCCCGCGCGCGGCTATAGCGTGGTGCTGATGGGCGGCGACAAGGATTCGCTGCGCTACATCGGTGCGATGGATCGCGAGTGGAATGTGATCCACTTCGTCCAGCGGCCCGACGGGCGCGACACGGCGCCGCTGCTGCGGTCGCTGCGCCGCTTTTGAGCCCGCGCCCGGAGGCCGGGTGCGATACAGTTGAAGAGGAGCTGGTGAGCGTAGCCGCCGCCTCTGTCCTGACAGCGAAAGATGTTTACGTGGATCTGTCCGCAATGCGGGCGTGAGTGCGCGCCCTCGATGACCGAGTGTCCCGACTGCGTCGCGCGGGAGAAGGCGAGGGCTGCGCCCGCCGCGGCGCCGCCGCCCGCCGCCGCGTCCCCTGTCCTACCGCCCCAGGCCTCTTATCTGCCACCTCAGGCGCCCTACCTGCCCCCGCCGCCGCATCCGCCCGTATATTCCGTGCCCCAGCCTCGCCAGGGGATGCCGACCTGGCTGTTGACCATCCTGTTTGCGGCGGTGTTCGGCGCCATCGTCGGGGGCGTGTACTACTACATTGAGAATCGAAGCGGACGGGGCGCGGCGGGCGCCCTGAAGCTCGAAAACGTGACCGTCGCCGAGGAGGCGTCGGGCAAGGCCGACCCCATGCTCAAGCACCTCGAAGTCACCGGGCTGCGCCTGATTCAAAGCGCGGGCCAGAAAGTCGAGATGCGCTTCGTGGTGGTGAACCATTCGGCCGCCGCCGTGACGGACCTCAACGCGAAGGTCCGCCTGATGGCGAAGGCGAACGATTCCCCGCCGGTGATGGTCGGCGAGTGCCTGCTGAAGGGGGGCGCTTTAGGACCCTATGAATCCAAGGAGTTTAGCGCACCGCTCAATACCACTAAGAAGGCGTACGAGCTTCCGGACTGGCAATTCCTCACCGCGCGGCTGGAACCGGTGAAGTAATCCTCACCGGATCACCACCTCCGAACTGCGGTAACGGTGTAAGTCTCCCCCAATCAAGGGCGGCAGAGTCCGCTGCCGGTACTCGAAAATCCCTTTCAACTGGCGGCCAACCAGCAATGCGTGCGCCGCCTTGCCGAGCGGACCCAGGGGCAGGATGTATTGGACTTCGTCGGCAACTCGGACGCCCTCCGCCACGGGCGTGAAGGTGTGGGTGTGGCGCCAAAGGACGTACGGCCCTTCTTCCTGCTGGTCGACGAAGCAATGGGGAGGATCGTAGCGGCTGATCAGCGTCTTCCACTTCATCGGCAGACCCAGCCAGCGGATCGTATAGGTGATTTCCGCTCCCGGGCGCATCACGACGCGTTCCCGCGAAGTCACCCGGAAACTGAGCCACGGGGGTGTGATGCGCGCTAAGTTGTAGGGATCCTCAAACACCCGGAACGCCTCTTCCAAGGTGACCGGGGCGATCATCTCACATTGCAAAACGTAGGGGTTCATTGCGCTTGTTCGAACGCGGCCTGCTGCGGCGCCGTCCAGCGGCACCCCGCGGGCGGCGCGACCGGGCGGCCCAGCCGCCGCAAATTTAGATGCGCGTCGAACAGGCACGGATCTGACATCAGCGCGGATTCGAAATCGCGGGCGGCGGCGTCGGTCTGGCCGAGCAGGGACAGGGCCAGACCGCGGTTATTGCGGTACCGGGCATTGCCGGGCTCCAGAGCCAGCGCCCGGCCAAACGCGGCCAGCGCTTCCGCCGGCTGGTTCGCGGCCAGCCAGGCGCGGCCCTGTTCGGTCGCAATGGTGGGATCCCGGGGGGCCAATCTTTCGGCCTCCGCCAGCAAAGCCAGCGCCTGCTCGGGCGGCAAATGGCGCGCGAGCTGGATTTTGGGGCGAACTTTGTCCGGTGCGCGCGCCGCGGCTTCCTCCCACAGCGCCCGGCTGTCGTTCCACACCGCGGTGCGGCCCACGCCCAGCACCACCCACATCAGCACCAGGGGGGCGAGGGAAGCCGTCCGCCAGCGCGCCAGCCATGGCGCCGCCGCGGGCGCCCAGGCCAGCAACGGAAGGTACAGCCGGCGGTCGGCCGCCAGATCGGCCGCCGGAAACACGGACGAACTCGGCAGCAGCAACACCAGCCCGGCGATCCACCAGAACCCCTCCCGCGCGTGCGTGAAGCGGCGCGTCGCCAGGACGGCGGTCGCCGCCAGCACCAGCCAGGCGGCCAGGCCCACGCCTGCGGGAGCCGGTTCCACCGGCGGATCCACGCTGAACCCCCAGGGCAGCGCGAGCAGCCGCAGGTAGCGCCAAATCGCTACCCCTTGCGTCCAAAAGTAATCGAGCGCGGAGATGCCTGCCGTCGCGCCCGCGCCTTCCACCCGGCCCGCGGCCAGTGCGTGGAACACCCGCAGCCCCGCCGCCAGCGACAGGGCCAGCATGACGCCGATCGGCCGCCATTCCCGGCGGTCGCGCCCTAGCGAGACGTGCAGCAACACCAGCAGCAGCGGGAACGCCGCGCACTCTTCCTTGGCCAGCAGCGCGCCGGCGAACGCCGCCGCCGCGCTCCACCGCCGCCCGCGCAGCCACAGCTCGAGCGCGGCCACACACAGCAGCGCCGCCAGCAGGATGGCGCGCGCAAAGATATAATTCACCGGCTCGCTTTGGATGGGATGGACCGCGCACAGGAGCGCCGCCAGCGTTGCGGCACGCGCCGGCAGCAGCCGGACCAGCACCGCGCGCAGCCACAGAACCACCGCCAGGTGTAGCGCCAGGTTCACCGCGTGATACCCCACGGGGTCGCTGCCGCCAAGCTGGTAGTTCAACCAGAAGGTCAGGTACGTGAGCGGACGCGTCTGCGCGGCGCGTCCCAGCTGCTTCCAGCCGTCCGGCGAGGCCACCGCCGGGTCCGCCAGCAGCGCGTAATCGTCAAAATGGAAGGGGCCCGCCAGGCTGGCGCCCCAGGTAATCAGGACCGCCGCGGCCACCAGCAGGGAGTCTCGCAAGGTCCATGGTATTATACGGGCTTCCGTGTCCAAGGCTGCTCCTGCCCAGTCCCGCCCGTCCCGCGCGCGGTCCGGCGCCAGTTCCGCCCGTCCCGCGAACGCCACGGCCCGCCGCGAGCGCGTCGCGGAGATCCTGCGCCGGCTGGACCAGTTGTATCCGAACGTGACCTGCGCTTTGCGCCACCGCAGCCCCTGGGAGTTGCTCGTGGCGACCATTCTATCCGCGCAGTGCACCGATAAGCGCGTCAACGAGGTTACCCCGGGGCTGTTCGCGAAGTACCCCACCCCGCAGGATTTCGCCGCCGTCAGGCCCGAGGTGCTCGCGCAGGATATCCGGTCCACCGGGTTCTTTAACAACAAGGCGAAATCCATCGTGGGGGCGGCCAACAAGATCGTCCACGAGTTCGGCGGGGAAGTGCCGCGGGACCTGGAGACCTTGTTGACGGTGCCCGGCGCGGCGCGCAAGACCGCCAACGTCGTGCTTGGCACGGCGTACGGCATCGCGTCCGGCGTGGTGGTGGACACCCACGTCCAGCGCATCGCAAGGCGGCTGGACCTGACCAAGGAAACCAACCCGGTCAAAATCGAGCGCGACCTGATGAAGACGGTGCCGCGCGAACGCTGGATTCTGTTCTCGCACCAGGTGATCCATTTCGGACGCGAGATCTGCGTCGCGCGATCTCCCCGCTGCGCGCAGTGCCCGCTGGAGCCGCTGTGCTATTCAAAAGATAAGAAAGTCTGAACCATGGCCGAGCGCGCGCACCCCTCGATCCCCTTGCCTCTGGCGCCCCTGACTCTGGAGGGCGCGGCCGTGCTGCACCAGATGTTCCGCTTCCGGTGGAGCGCCTGGCGGAAGCTTGCCCCGCAGGACCAGGAGCGCGTCGCCGCCGAGGCTGCCGCCGCGCTGGCGGCTTGGGAGCAGCCCGCAGTTCCCGGCGTGCAAAGCGCGCTGTTCTCGATGCTCGGTCATAAGGGCGACCTGCTGTTCCTTCACTTCCGACGCGACTTTGCCGAGCTGAACGCCGCGCAGCTTACCCTGACGCGCTGGGAACTGGCCGATTTTCTGGAACCCGCCACTTCGTATGTATCCGTGGTCGAGCTGGGGCTCTACGAATCCACCGTGAAACTCCACAGCGCGCTCACGGCGCGCGGCGTGGAGCCCGGCAGCGCGGAGTGGGAACAGGAAACCGAGAACCTGCTGGCCCAGCAGCGCCGCGCCATGCACCCGCGCCTGTGGCCCGAAGTCCCGCCCCGGCGTTACCTTTGCTTCTATCCCATGGACAAGAAGCGCGGCGAGACAAAGAACTGGTACGAGGCGCCCATGCGCGACCGCCAGCGCATGATGCACGAGCACGGACTTATCGGGCGCAAGTACGCCGGCGAAGTCAAGCAGATCATCTCGGGATCGATCGGCTTCGACGACTGGGAATGGGGCGTTGATCTGTTTGCGGACGACCCCGTGGTTTTCAAGCGCTTGATCTACGAAATGCGCTTCGACGAGGCCAGCGCGGTCTATGCGCTGTTCGGACCGTTCTATGTGGGGCTGCGTTGTCCGGCAGGCGAACTCAGCCGGCTGTTGCGCGGGGAAACCCCCCAGTTTACGCCCGGCGCGTGAGATCCGGCCGCGTTAGGTGATCTGTCCCGCCCGCGCCAGCGCCATGGTCGCCCGCGTCCGGCGGCGCAGGTTGTCCAGGATGGGGCGCCTGTCCAGACCCGGCCGGCCGCGGGAAAACTAGGAAACGTTCCGTCTGACACCAGGTTTCCCAGGAAACGTTCCGTCTGACACCAGGTTTCCGACACCAGGTTTCCCGACACCAGGTTTCCCCAGGTTTCCGCGGTTATGGAGGTGCGAGGCGGGTAACCGGAAACTCGGAGATTTCAATATCCTCCTTGTTCGTCGCATAGATCACCCACAATGACCCCGCGTGCTCGATCGCGTGCGGATACTGAAAGCTTTCGCTGGGCTTGGCGCGCCCCGCGAAACGTCGGTCGGCGCCGCCCTGGCGGAGATTCCAGGGGTGAGTGAAGACCCAGCCGTCACGGCTGAAGGAGATGCAGAGGGGGTCCCGCTTTTCCGGGTTGGGATTGTTGATCAGGTAATACCAGCCGTTGGACAACCGTCCGGTGAAATTTTTGCTGGTGGCGTCGGGGTAGTTCGTCAGCACCGGCGCCGACCAGGTGAGGCCGCCATCGCGGCTGAGGGCACGGATCAGTTTCCGCGAGCGGTTGTTGTCGCGGACGATCATGTGCACGAGGCCCTCGGGATCGCGGTACCAGGTAGGTTCGTCCATCAAGTGGAACGGCGGGGCGGCAACCAGGGGCGTGCGTTGCCACGACCTCCGGTGTCCGTCTTCCAGGAGGGCCATGCTGACGTCCATATTGTGATCGCGGCAGACCATGGCCAGGCTGCCGCCCAGGCGCTCCGGCGGAAAGTTGTTCATACAGTTGTCGGCGAAGACGCCCTTTTCCTTCCACCGGCCGCCCTCCCACTGGAAGTAAACGAGGCGGAGGTTCTTCCACACGACAGCCTTGCCGCGCTTGCCGTAATCGGCGCTCTCCTGGTAGGCGGCCAGCGCGGTCAGGCGGCCGTCATGGAGGAAAAGCCCGCGCGCGATCCAGCGGGCTGGGCCGGCGGGTCCGTCGGGATCGCGCGCGAGTACCTTGGGCGCGCTCCAGGAGTGGCCGTCCCGGCTGGTGGAATACACCACCTGCTGATCCGGGTCTTCCTCATGGACTGCCGCCGACGACCACATCGCCCAAAAACGGCCGCCATGATAGGCCAGATACGAGTGCAGGTTGAATCCCGACTTGCCCTCGACGCCGCGGAACACCATCGAATGCTTGCCCTGAGCCGCCGGAAACGCGAACGGATCCTGGGCGGCGATGGATGCGTCCGCCAGCACCGCGGGATCCCGGCCTCCAGCCGCGCAGACGAGTGTCGCGGCGGAGAGGACCAGCATTGCGCAGGAGCGCCAAAGGAAGTCAGCCACAATTGGAGACCTCCAGGTTTGTCCGCGCCGTGGTGGCCAGCGAAGGCGGTTGCCCGGTCGCGCTCCGGAAATCAACACTCGCGGTTGGCTGCCGTTCAGCGGTTGCCGCGCCAGAATCCCCAACGTTGCGGGCGCGCGGCGGTGCCGGCCTCGCCGGGCTTGTCCTCGGTTTTCAGGGCGGGCCGCAGCGGGCTGGCGCTCTCGGGCGTTTCGGCCGCCGGACGCGGCGCATCGGCTTTGCTCACCGCCTCGGCCAGTGCGACGGTGGCGTCGGTCGCGGCGACGCGCGCCGGCTCTGGCTCGGGCTCGGGCGCCGGGCTCCCGGCGGCCTCCTCCACCTGCGAAGCAGCCGGTTGCGCAAGCTCTTCCCGGGCAATCTCCACGGTGTCGTTCGAGGAAGTGGCGAGCTCCGCCTTTGGCGACGGAGATTCCGTTTCGGCCTGCATCACGATGATCGGCGGCTCGGGCTCGGGCGCCGGCGTCTCCACGGGCGGCGCCCCGGCGAGAACGGGCTCGGCGGGGGGAGGCTCCACCGGAGCGGCTTCCATCACGACGGAGACCGGCGCGGGAAACGGATTGGGCATAGCCGCCACCACCGGCGCCGGCTCAGCCACCGAGCTCACGAACTGAGACGGTTCGGCTACCGGAGGCGGAGGAGGGGGCGGCGGCGCAACGGCCGCTGCGGGCGCCGGCGTTGTTCCCTCCTCGGAACCGCTCGCCTGCGTCAGTTTCCCGCGCGTGACCGCGACGCCGAGCGTTCTGCCAAACGCATCCGTCACCAGTTCGTCCAGCCGGGCGTAGCTTTCGTCATCCAGTTCGTCGCCCTGGGCCACCAGGGTCAGCAGAGCGTGGAAGGCGTGCTTGCCGCTCAGCAGATGGGCGGTCTCCGGGTGGGTCTGCGGCCAGCGCGCGGCGGCGATGGCCTGGCGCAGTTCCCGCGCCTGGCGTTGGCAGTCCGCCAGCGGCTTGAAATCCGGACTGTCGCGATGCCGCAGCCGCAGCACCTGGTCGAGCACCTCCAGCGCGCGCCCTTGTTCGGATTCCGCCGAATGCCGCTGGGTTTCGCTGGCCGCGGCTTCCGCGAGCAACTGCTCGACCGCCTGCAAGGAGCGCAGATTGTCCAACGCCGGGACCGACGGCACGAGCACGTCCTGGGCCAGGGCGAACACCGCCGACCGGACCGCGTCGAACTGCCGGCGCGCCGAGGCGATCCCCTCGGCCAGCCGCTCGCCGGGCATCGTGCCCTTGACGCCTATCTCGTGGGCCGCCTCGGCCAACTGATGCGCCAGCGCTTCAAAGGAGGACTTCAGCGTCCCCAAATCCTGCTGCAGCTTCTGGTATCGGAATTCCATGGAATCACTCCTGCCGAAGCACCCCTATCGTACTATCCAGCAAACCGTATTATCCATTGGCATACCACGCGGATACAGTAGAGCGAACACCTCACCCCCGAGTTTCAGATTGCTGGAACCGTTGGCCTTACCCGTCGGAGGAACCCGGCGCCCAGGCACGTATTCCCCGGTTACCGGGCCGTTTCCAGTTGCAGGCGCTGCTGCTCCAGCCACTTCAACCGGCCCTGATACTCATGGTAGAGCGTCGCCAAACCCGCCCAGTAATACCCAAACACGAACAACAGCAGAAACGGGATGGTCAGGAAATTGTACGTGTCGATGGCGTACGCGGTCATCCCCAGGAAATAGGTGCCGATGGCCAGTTCGATGTACGGCAGCCAGCCGCTCCGCCAACGGTATTTCTTGTGCTTGAGATTGACGCGCTGGCCCTCAATCGCGAACTTCGGCGTGCGGACAAAAGCAGTCTGAACTCCAAAAAAGGCTTCCAGCACCGCGCGGGTATTGATGATGGTCAGGCCTACCCCTACGGCGATCAGCAGCGGCAACCGCAGGATCGACCGCTTCCAGGCGCTCGGATAGAGTTCGCGCTGCGCCAGCACATAGAAAGCCGAGATCGACCAGAACGACGCGATGATCAACGGCAGATCGATCAACACCATCTGCCAGACGCCCATGTAGAACCGGACGATCATCACCGGCAGCATCAGCGAGGAAACCACGATCATCAGCGGGTAAGAAATGTTTGGCGTCAGGTGCATGAACGCCTCGACCTTCACCCGCCACGGCAGGGTGGCCCGCCACAGCGAGGGCAGCAGTTTGATGGCGCACTGCATCAGGCCTTTGGCCCAGCGCGACTGTTGCACCTGGAAGGCGTACATGTCAACCGGAAGCTCGGAGGGACATTCCAGCCCGGGCACGTACACGAAACGCCATCCCTTGAGCTGCGCCCGGTAGCTGAGATCGGAGTCCTCGGTGAGCGTATCGTGTTGCCAGCCGCCGGCGTCGTCGATCATCCGCCGGCGCAGGATGCCGGCCGTGCCATTGAAGTTGAAAAACAACCCCGCGCCGGCGCGCGCGCCGTGCTCCAGGATGAAGTGGCCGTCCAGCAGCATCGCTTCCACCTGCGTAAGGAAGTTGTAGTCCTTATTCAGGTACGTCCACCGGGTCTGGACCACGCCCACGCCCGGGTCCGCGAAATAGTGAATCGTGCGGGTGAGAAAATCGGGGGGAGGCACGAAGTCCGCGTCGAAGATCGCAATAAACTCCCCGGTGGCGGTTTTGAGCCCTTCCTGCAAGGCGCCCGCCTTGAACCCTTCCCGATTCGCGCGGTGGTGATACTCGATGGGGTAGCCAAGCGCGTGGTAGCGCGCCACCAGCGCTTCGGCAAATGGGTGGGTGTCGTCGGTGGAATCGTCGAGCACCTGGATCTGCAACCGGTCCTTCGGGTACTCGATCTTCACCACTTCCTCGATCAGCCGCTCCACCACGTAGCGCTCGTTGTAGAGCGGCAACTGGATCGTCACCCGCGGCAATTCGGCAAAGCGGAGCGGTGGCTCTTGGCCGACGCGCTTCCGGTGCTGGAAGTAGGTGCGGATGATCTGGTAGCGGTGGAGACCGTATATGGACAGAATGAGCAGCGCGCCGAAGTACGGTCCTAGCATCAGGAAATCAAACCAGTTGAGCTGGTGGATTCCCGCAAACGTATCGTCCAGCCAGATGCGCATCATCCGGTCGATCTGCGGGTTTCCCGCCAGCCAGGCCGCTGGCATCCAGGTTGCTAGCATAGTAGGCAGCTTGTTCTTCCGCGCGCAGGCCCCTGGCGACCGAGTACGCTCATGATCTGGCTCCTGCTGGCAGGAGCCCAGGAGGCCCTGTACGCGCGCATCCGCTTTGCGGAGGACATCCGCCAGCACATTGTCGGCACGATCCTCCTTTTGCTGGCTCTGGGTTTATTCTACCTGTACGCGTGTCACCGTAGCATGGCCCTCGAGCGAACGCAACCGGCGCACGCCCGCTGGCTGTTGGCCGCCGCGCTGCTCTTCCGCCTGACGCTGGCGGGGCTGGAACCCGCCTTTACCGACGACCTGAACCGCTACCGCTGGGAGGGGCGGGTGCAGGCCGAGGGCGGCAACCCGTACCTGAGCCGCCCGGCCGACGCCCGCTGGGCGCATCTCCGGGATGAGACGTTCGACCACATTCCCGGCGTCGAGTTTCCCTCGATCTATGGAGCCTTTACGCTTCAACTGGAGCGCTGGACCTGGGAACTGGCGCGCCGCATGAGCGGCGATCCGTTCGCGCAGGCGGCCTGGTTCAAACTGCCCGCCCTGCTGTTTGACCTGGTCACGATCGCCCTGCTCTGGCGCTTTCTCCGGTGGCGCGGGCTGCCGTACGAGCGGATCGTGATCTACGCCTGGTCGCCGCTGCCGGTGTTCGAGTTTTGGGGGATGGGACATAACGACGCCATCGCGCTGGCGTTTCTTACCGCGGCGCTGCTGGCGGCGGAGGCGGGCCGCTGGCGCGCGGCTTGGCCGGCGCTGGCCCTGGCCGCCGGCGCCAAACTCTGGCCCGCTGGTCTGGTTCCGCTGCTCCGCCAGGGATGGAGGCACTCCTGGCTCTTTTTCATCGTCATCGCCGCGCTGTGGGCGCCGTTCTGGCCGGGTTGGGAGACGCTGATCCTCGACGCCCGGTTCGCTTCCGGCTTTGTCGGCGGCTGGCGGAATAACGACAGCCTTTTCGGCGGCTTGCTGTGGCTGGCCGGAGGGGATTTCTACCTCGCCAAGCGGCTGGCGTTTGGCCTGGCCGCACTGGCGCTGGCCGCCGCCGTCTGGCTGCGGCTGCGGCCGCTTGAAGGAACGCTGGTTTTTGTGGCGTCTCTCCTGCTGGTTTCCGGAAACTGCCATCCGTGGTACCTGACCTGGCTGCTCCCGCTGCTGGTGTTTGTGGATGTTCCGCCCCTGTTGCTGTGGACCGTTTGCGCCCCGCTGGCGCACGTCCCGGTGCTGGGCTGGATCTATGCCCGCCAGTGGCAGGGCGTGCACGAAATGCGGTGGCTGACCTATGTTCCGGTGCTGGCGTGGCTGGCGGTGTGGGTAGCGGTGAGCATCCGCAAGAGACACGCCCGGGCGCGCTGAGTCTCACCGCAAGCGCGGCGTGGCCGAACCTGCCTCGGCGAAATTTCCCCGTGCGTACAGGCGCAGCGAATGACCGATCACCTTGTCCACCGCGCCGCTTCCCAGCAGCACCAGCAGGATGACGAAGATCGTCGGAATTCCGACGCCTCCCCAAAACGCCCAATACCTCACCATTTCCTGGAGCCCCAGGAAATACCAGGGCGCTTGGGCGGGATTCGGCGGATGCATCACGTTCACCGGTTCCGTGAGCGGCGCGTCGAACAGCAGCGACCGCACCAGGATCGCGGCCAGCGTGATCACGAAAACGAACAACTCCGCGATCACCACGTTCGGCTACGAGAACACCGACCGGTCCGGCACGTTGCCTACCTTGGTAAGCGGGCCGCGCACCAGGCCTTGCAGGCCGCAGGTGCGCTTGGGTTCGAGTGGCAGGGCCTTGACGGTGACCGCCAGCTCCGCACCGCCTATTTCAAGGACCGGCTCGACCTCCGCCTCCTCCGGCCGCGACAGGCCGCCGTCCTTGCGGATCCGCCAGAAATGGATCGCAATCAGCAGCGTCGGAATCGCCGGCAGCACCGCCACGTGCGGCACGTAGCAGCGCAACAGCGCCTCCTGGCCGACGTTGGCGTCGCCCAGGAGGAGAAACTGAATGTCCTTGCCGAACACCGGCGCGTACCCGGCGATGGCGGCGCCCACCGTGATCGCCCAGCAAGCCAACTGATCCCACGGCAGGTGCTCAGCCAGACCAAGACCCTGCGCGGCCCGGCGTCTCCCCCGGTGGCGGCATCCGCGGCGCTACTTCTTCTCGGGCTCACTGCCATTCGTCTGCTCCTGCGGGGAATCTGCGAGTTTTCAATGTCCGACCAGAACACCTGGTATTTGGCGTCCTCGAGGTTCGGGAACTAATCCCTCTTCACTGCGAACACGAACAGGAACGCCGCGCCCAGGCCCATGCACAAGCTCGCCGCGATGGTCACCCACGTCAGTTCCATGCGGCACCTCCCGTCTGCGCCCGGAGTGCGACAGTCCCCTGCTTCCGGGTCCGCGACTCCTCGGCCAGGCGCGCGAGCGTCGCCCGCCTGAGCACCTCCACCATCGCCGCCTGCGCCTCTTTCCACACCTCGTGGGCGCCGCACCACCACCGCCTGCCGCAGCGGTCATCTTCCGCCAGGCACACGTTCAGGCAAATGGGGCCCTCGATCGCTTCGACTACTTGCAGCACGCTGATCTGGGCGCCCGGTTTGGCCAGTTCGAAGCCGCCCTGTGCTCCCCGGTGCGAGTGGATCAGGTTCGCGCGGGTCAGGCTCTGGAGGATCTTCGCCATGAACTGGGGCGGCACTTCGGCCGCTTGGGCCAGTTCCTCGCGGCAAGCCCGGACGCCGGCAGGCTCGCCCGCCAGGTGAATCATCACCCGCAACGCGTAGTCAGCCGCCCGTGTCAACTGCATCCCGCAACCACCTGGATCGTGGATAAACCGGACCGAGAATGTCCCGGAGGTGCAAACCGCGTACCAAACCGCAAGTTCAGGGAAACCCCTCACGCGGCCCGTTTTCGGGCAGCCGCCGATTTCACTCTGGTGTCGTTTCACCCAGGTGGGGTTGGGCGAAACCACTCCCTGCCCCACTTTCGCTGCTTGCGAAACCGGGCTTGGCGGAGCATGCTTTGCTTAGATGGATCGACGCGCATTCCTTTCCGCTACGGCGGCCTCCGCGTTTTCCGGTCCCGCCTTGGGCGCTGCGAAACGGTATCGGGCGGCCGTGATTGGCCACACCGGGCGCGGCAACTACGGTCATGACTGGGACACCGCGTGGAACGGCTTTTCGAACATCGAAGTGGTGGCCGTCGCCGATCCGGTGGAAGCGGGCCGGCAGAAAGCCAAGGCGGCCAGCGGCGCCGCCCGCGAATATGCCGATTACCGCGAGATGCTCCGCCGCGAGAAGCCGGACCTGGTGGCGATCGGTCCCCGCTGGCTGGATCAGCGCGTCGAGATGGTCACTGCCGCCGCCGAGACGGGCGCGCACATCCTGATGGAGAAACCATTCGCCCGTTCGCTCACCGACGCGGACGCGATGGTCGCCGCCGTCGAGCGCCACCGGGTGAAGATGCAGGTGGGCCACACCGCCCGCACGTCCCGCATGACCCTGCGGGTCAAACAGATGGTCGACTCCGGGGAGATCGGGACGCTGCTCGAGATCCGCGCCCGGGGTAAAGAGGACCGCCGCGCGGGCGGAGAGGACTTGATGGTGCTCGGCACCCACACGTTCGACCTGCTGCGGATGTTTGGCGGGGACCCACAGTGGGTTTTTGCCCATGTGACGCAGGATGGCCGTGAGATTACTCCCGCCGACAGCCGCCGGCCTTCCGAGCCCATCGGCCGGGTGGCGGGCAACCAGGTGGCGGCCATGTTCGCTTTCCCCGGCGGCGTCCACGGCTATTTCGGTTCGATGGCAAACGACCAGCGCGGCGGTCCCCGCTTCGGCGTGACGCTGTGCGGTAGCCGCGGCATCCTGTACCTGCCGCTGACTTCCGTCCCCAGCGCGCCGCCGTACCTGCTGCGCTCCCCCTCCTGGGTCTCCGATCTGGGCGGCTGGGAGCGGATCCCGGTGGAGGACGAAAACGAAAACGACCGCCGCCGCGCCAACGCCTTGATGGTGGAGGATCTGCTCCAGGCGATCGAAGGGAATCGCGAGCCGGCGTGCAGCGCTCGCGACGGGCGCTGGACCATTGAAATGGTGATGGGCGTCTACCGGTCGCAGCAATCTGGCGGGCGGGTGCCGTTCCCGTTGCAGGATCGCCGCCATCCGCTGGACGCGGAGGGGTGAGAGACCGGGCGTCGCCTCCCATCGACGGACGCCAGCCTCATAACCGAAGGTGCTCGAGGGCTCCAGTGCGGAATCCCTGCATCGCGCCCATTTTCATGACCTCTGGTAGCCCGGAAGGCCATGGGGCGCTCCCACTTGCTTGGCGGACGGCCGGTCCACGTGGCGCCGCTGTCCGACCGGCGCGGCCGGCTGACAGCCGGCGGAGGAATCCAGAAACGCGACGGGCAAGTCGGAGAGTTGCCCCACGGCGGCCTTCCACCACTGAGGGCAGGCCCGCTCCCTCCCGGTCCTGGCTCCGCAGTTGGGGCTCGGTCGGGTTGCGCCCTCTCCCTCCCACTCGGGGCTCTGAGGGACGGGGGCTGACCACTCCCCTCGAAGCTCACTTGCCTTCCGCGCTCTTGGGCAGCGGCGGGTGGGTGCTTTCCTTCTCGGTCGCAAGCACCACCATCGTCCGCGCCCGGGATACCCCGTCCTGGTCTTTTAACTGTTGCAGCAGCCGCGCCAGGTCGGACGTGTCCCGGCAGCGCAGCTTCAGCAGGAATTCATCCTCGCCCGTCACATGATGGCACTCGGCGATCTCCGCCTGCTTGTGAACCCACTTGAGAAACGCGCCCCGGAACTTCTGCCGGTCGAGCGTGACGGAGGCGAACGCCGTCAGCCGGCATCCCACCGCCCCGGCGTCCAGCACGGCGGTGTAACCGCAAATCACGCCGCGTTCTTCCAGGCGCCGGACGCGCTCGGCCGCCGCGGGAGGCGTGACGCCCAGCGCAGCGCCCAATTCCGCCCACGTCGCCCGGCCGTCCGCGGTCAGCACCCGCAGAACTTTCCAATCGGCCGCCGTCAGTTGGTCGCGCATGCCCCCATGATTTCACTTATGATTCCCAATCACAAGCCTCCTGATTCTTTGGAAAACCAAGGCTGGCGGCGGGCGAGCCAGCGACCGCGGCGACCTCGCTTGACGAATCTACCCGCTGCCTGGTGCGCCAGCCGCGGACTCGATCGCGCGACTGTCGCCTCGGTGGACGTCCTCGGTTCGTCCGGCTCCCGCTTACCCGTAAGTAAAATGGGAGCTTGCTCCGTCAATTTCTCGCATACCTCGAAAGCCTGGGCGTATGGGGCGTCCTGGCGCTGACTTTCATTGACTCCGCCGGCATCCCCGTCACCGTAGGGCTGGACGCTTACCTCATCTTCCTGTGCGTCCGCCAGCCGGAATCCGCCTTGCTGGTGACTGTGGCGGCGGTGCTCGGTTCGGCGGCAGGCAACATTGTGCTCTACACGCTGGCGCGGCGGGGCGGGCAGCGCTTTCTCGAGAAGCGAGACCAGGGCGGGAGAATCCGCAAAGTGGCGCACTGGTTTCACCGCTATGGCATGCTCACGGTATTCGTTCCCGCGCTGGTTCCTATCCCTTTGCCTTTGAAGGCGTTCGTCATCCTGACCGGCGTCTTCGGGGTGCGGCCTGTTATCTTCCTCTCGACGATCTTCCTGGCGCGGATCCTGCGCTATGGCGGAGAGGCGTGGCTGGGCGTGCAAATGGGGGCCGGGGCTGCGGATTATCTGCGGCAGCACGCGGGGCGCCTGGCGGGATTCGCGGTGGCCCTCTTCGCCGTGCTATACGCGGCCGCCTGGCTGGTGGAGCGGCGCCGGCGCGGTTAGACCGTTATGGACCTCGAAACGGGAATTTTGTTCGCGCTGTATCGGCAAACCCTTGGATTCAGTGGGATATCAAGGGCGGAGCCCTTGGCTAGTGAAGTTAGCGGGCTCGGTCGACGCGCAAACTGAACTCACGCACCAGTGCGCCGCCCGGCAGGTACAGGCGCACGAAATGCTGGCCGGGGGCAAGTGGTCGAGGCGTGGTGGCCTCCAGCCAACCGCCGCGGTCCTGAACGGGTTGCGCCCACTCGCGCTGCCCAGTAACAGATGCGATCTCCAGGAGATAGCTCGGCGAGGAGGGTAGTCCCACCGCCCGGGTCCGGATCGTCAGAGGCCGGTCGCTCCGCCCGGACGCCACCGCCCCGGGGGCGCTGCGGTATGCCTCCAGTTCCACGACCGCCGGGGTCCTGGCCAGGCGAGCATTCCCACGGCGGAAGCCCCAGGGGACCACGACCAGCAGGCCCACGACCAGCAGCATGCCGGCCAAGGCGGGAACCCGGGGCAAAGTCTCTCCCCAGTGCCGCAGGGTTTCAATCCATGGGAGGATCCGCGCGCCCGCGAAGTTTTTTTTCCTGTCCTCCTCCCGCAGGCGGGGCGCCACCGCCCGCAGCGCCCGCACGAAGGCGTCCAGTTCCGCCAGCCGGTCCTGGCAGCGGTGACAGATCAGAAGATGTTCCTCGAACGCGGCGGCGCGGGAAGCGCTCATTTTTCCCAACGCATACCCCTCGATCTCCTCCTCCTCCCAACATGAGCCATCGTGTTCGGCCATCACGGCTCCATTCCGGAGGGCACACCAGCCCCCAGTAGTTAGTCCCCGCTGCCCGGCAAGATTCTCATCGAAAATGAGCCTTCAGCAGTTTTTTCTTCCCCAGCGCCCCGAAGCGGGCCTTCGCCCGGGACTTAAGCAGGCGAAACTGAGTTTCGGTGAGGCCCATTTCCCGGCAGATCTCCTCCTGACTCTGTTCCTGAAGGTAGAACCGGGTCAGAATCTCGCGGTCGCGATCGGAAACCCCGCGGAGCACCCGTTCCGCGATCTTCGCCATCTGCCGATTCATGGCTTCCTCTTCGGGGTCCAGGCGGGCGTCCCGCACATGGATGCCTTGCTCCAGATCCACCCTTCCCTTCCGGTTCTGAATGGCCCGGTCGATGTAGCCGGCCACCTGTCGGCGGACCACGGTGCGGACAAAACCCATCAGCCGGTCTGCCTCCCGCAGCTCGCCCCGCTGGATCGCCTGGACGACGATCACGAACGTGTCGTGGACCTTATCGTCAAGATCCTGCGGACCAAGCTGGCGGCAAAGATAGAAGCGGATGCCGCGGGAGAAGAGCCGGTACAGCTCCATCATGGCGGCCGCGTCGTCCCGTTGGATGCGGGTAACCAGGTCCGCCCAATCCGGAGCCGGCGGCGTGCTTGCGCACCCGGCTTCCTCCTCCCGGCGGGTTTCCGCGCCCGGCTTGCGGCCGGGGGCATGGAAGGAAGAAGAAAGACCTGGCGCCACGGGATTCACCTTGTGCTGATCAAGAAATAGGACGCCCAGAGACTGGGACGAGCTCGCCAGCTTCCCGCCTCGAGGGCGCGAAGTTGAGCCTGCCGCAGCGCCCGGGCGGGGTCTCGGGCGGGATCGGCGCGAAGCGCCTCATAGAATTCCGAGAAGAAGCTTGCACTTTCGTCCCGCACCGGCCAAAGCGTTGCCAGCACCGCGTGCGCGCCTGCCGCCAGCCACGCCCGCGTCATTCCCTCCAGCCCCGCGCCATCCCGGGCCACTCCCTGCCCGGATGCGCACCCGCTCAGCACCACCAGCCGGGCGTCCGTACGCCAGCCTGCGGAGATTTCGAACTGCCCCACCATCTCGGGATCGCCAGCCGGCGTCAGGCTGAGAGCGAGGAAGTTGTGGGCTGGACCGGGCGCGGGAGGCTGAACGACATGCGTCGCAAGATGAACCACGGCCGGCCCATCTTCCAGCGCCGCCCGGAGTTGCTGCCGGGTTGCCTGGGGACCCACCAGCAACCGCGCAGGCCCAGGCCATTGCGACGCGCTCGCCCGCACCTCTTCAGCGGTGCCCGGCAGCCTGCTCAACCAGCGCTCCGAACGCGGCCAGCGCCGCCAGCCTTTCCGCCGCGGGTCGGCCGGATTATAAACCGGGTCTCCCACTCCGAGGAACCAGCCGGGCTGGACCGGCGTCGCCTCGCGCAGTCTGGCCATCCACGCTCCGGGCGCCACGTGCAAGGTGTGATCGTGGACCAGCGGGCGGCCGGACTTGCCGCAAGGCAACGCCGCGAAGGGAAGCGTGAACAAATCCCGCTCCAGCGACAGCAGCCACACCGGGCGGGACCTCACCGGTTCCGGCGCCCGGTCCAGCAGCGCGCGGCACAACTCCTCTCCGGCGCGCGAGCCTGTGCGATCGTGCTCCAAGTCGTTGCGAAACTCGGCAATGCGGGCCGCCAGCAGCTCCCGCGGGGGCAGTGCGCGCACCCAGACGCCGCTGCGGGTCGCCATCCAGGCGAGCGAACGCTCCTGCCCGAGGGCGAAACTGAGGAGCGCTTCGTCAGGAGCCAGAGACGCCCGGAGGGCCTGCGCCGCCCGCGGAACCTGTTGATGCGCCGCATCCCCTTGCGCCGCCTCTGCTTCGATCCAGGCGGCGCGCATTTGCCGGAAAAACCGCGACTGGCTTTCCCGATCCGCGCGCAGCAAGGCTGCTTCGGCTTTGCCCAGCGCAACAGCCACCGAGTCCGGCAGGGCGCTTCGGGCGAACGGGTACGGGCGAGCTCGCAGCCGGTGGAGCAGGCTGGCAGACCGGTGGTGCTCCAGAACTCCCAGAGCCTTATCCGCCAGGAGCGAGCTGCCGGTCCGCAGCGCCAAGCGGGCCGCCGTTTCCGCGTATGCTTTGGGCACCCGCTGCCACACCCAATCCGCGCTGAGGCGCAGGGCGTCGCTCTGCGGCAGCCTTTCCCGGTGACGCTGCAACAACTCGACCGCCTTCCGCAGGTCCCGCACCGCGGCATCCAGGCTTCCGCGCGCTTCCCGGAGCCGGCCGCGCGCGTAAAAATACCTCCAGGAAGGCGCCTCGGGTTCCGGACCTAGAATCCTCTCTGCGGCTCGCAGATCGCCCTGCTCCAGCTTGATCTGGCTTAACGTCTCCCGGGAGACATCCAGGTGGGGGAGCCGGAAGAGCCGGCGCAAACGGAAAGATTCGACCAGGGCGGCTTCGGCTTCCGCCAGCCGGCCAGCCTGAAACAGTTCGAAGCCCAATTTAGACCAGCCTGTCGCCTCGCTCTCCCGGTCCGCCGCGAATTCGGCGGCCTGGATTCCCTCGGAGAAAGTGTGGATCGCCTGATCCAGGCGCCCCGTTCCGGCCTGGATGGCGGCGAGGTTGAACAGCACGGGCGCCGCCAGCCGATGCCGCGTCCGGCCGGGCAGCAGCGCCACGGCCCGCTCCCCCACCTCGAGCGCCGCATCCGCTTCGCCGAGGTGGAAGTACAGGGAGGAGAGATTCGCCTCAACCCCAGCGGCCAATTCCGATTCCCGGCTCTCGCGAAGGAGTTCGCGCGCCGCCAATAGGTGAGTCCACGCCCGCCCGTAGTCGCGCGCCACAAACCAGCCCGCTCCGAGTCCCCAATGGGCCAAGCCCCTGTCACGTACGCCGCCGCCCTGCTCGGCCAGTCGCAGCGCCCGCTCATAGATCTCAATCGACTTGCTGATTTCCTGCTTGTGGAATGCTTCCTTGGCGGAATGCAGGAGCTGGGGAACTGCGGACGCACTTCCCCCCAACCGCTCGTAGGAACCCGTCGAAACCGACTGGGTAGGCCGCCCGTTGCTGCGAATCGAACTGCCCTGCGGAATGAATGCAAGCGCAATAAACAGCGCGCCCACTATCCGCATCGGGGTGCCGAGATCCGATCCCTGGGGATATCCCGATTAGCGAGGTATCTCCCCAGGGAGCAGAATACCGATTTTCGCCGTGTCGTGGCAACACTACCGAGTGTTTGATGGTTGTCCGTAAACCGCCTGTGGCAGCGGATTCAGGGAAGATTCTTCCCTATCTAGTTAAAACCACAGAACAGGAGGGGGAATGACGATCGGTTCGTCGTTCATATTTGGGTTACGGATTTCCCCGTAAGGAACCCCGCTTTCTCCGCACCCAACTTAGCGCGTGTTTTGGGAAAATTTAGATCTAGATTATATGTAAGTAGTTGATAAACATATGTTTATCGGAATACAAATCCCCGTGAACCACTTCTTGCCCGAGCAGGGTTTTCCGGACCGAATTCCGGGCGGGTCTTGGGGGAGGATGACGGCTATTGTGAGGGGGTCAGAAGATGGGAGTACTAGATCTTTGGGCCAGCTACACCGGAGTCCAGGCTCTCAACGCCCGGAGGACAAGCGATCCGCCAGCACCGCCGGAAGCCCCGCGCGCCGGATGCGAGCCTGCACCACCGTGACGTCATATTCCACCCGATGGAAGCGTACGACGTTGCGTAGGGAATCATACGTCAGGTAACCGGCGCGTGGATCTCCATCCCGAGGCTGACCCACCGAACCGGGGTTCAATAGATACGCCGTGTCGTCGCGCAACTCTACCAGGAGACCCTCCTCCGACACCGGACGACGGGCGAGCTGTCTCACCTCCCGGCGGCGGCACTCGAAACCACCCTGCACGTGGGTGTGGCCGATAAACGTGACCGGCCGTTCAATGTACTGGAAAACCTGGCGCGCTTCGGAGAGCGTGGCGATGTAGCCGTCCTCGTCGAGCGGCGATCCATGCGCCAAGGTATATCCCTCCGCCGAGCGCGGGCCCTTCGCCAGGCCGCGCACGTAGGCCTCGTTCTCCGCGGTAAGCTGAGCGCGCGTCCAGCGCGCCGCCGCCTCGGCGACCGGATTAAACCAGGCCGGATCGTCAATCCCACAGGCGGCTTTGTCGTGGTTGCCGCGCACGATGGTGGCGACGTGCTCCCGGGCCCACTCCACGACCGCGTTGGGATCGGGACCGTAGCCAACCAGATCCCCCAGGCAGAGAATGTGATCATACTGTCCGGCGGCCGCCTGGCACACCGCTCCCAAGGCCTCGAGATTCGCGTGAATATCGCTCAGAATCAAGTACTGCACGCCAACCCTCAAGCCGGCTCCAGCCGCACGAGCGTGATTTCCGGCGAGGCCCCGAGACGGGTGGGCATGCCGATGGTGCCGATGCCCCGGCTGACGTAAAGCGATTTTCCTCCCTGCTGGTAGCGCCCGGCGACAAAGGGCGTCACGAACCGCGCGACGTTTACCGTTTGTTCCAGAATCTCCACGGTGACCTGTCCGCCGTGGGTATGTCCCGCCAGCGTGAGGTCAAACCCTTTCCGGACTGCGGCCGGGAAAACGTCGGGGTTATGGGACAGCAGAAGGTTCAACGCCCCTTCCGCCCGCAGCGTTTCGCAACCGTGCAGGTAGCGTGGCCGGTCCTTGGTGCGCTGGTAGTCCACGCCGGCGAGATTGAGGCGCGCGCCGCCGATGCGCAGGAGGACGGCCCGGCGGCGGAGGAATTCGATTCCCCGCCGGCGTCCCTCGCGCTCGGTATAGTCTTCGGCTTCGGCATGCAGTTCGTGATTGCCCAGGCAGCCGAACAAGCCGTGCGGCGACCGGAGGCGCGCCAGTTCCGCCAGGCATTCATCCAGCGGGTCGCCGGCTACCGAAATCAGATCGCCGGTGATGACCGCCAGATCGCCCTGCAACTCGTTGGCCGCCGCCACCGCGCGAGCCAGTTCGGGGGCGCTCAAAAAGGGCCCAAGGTGAATATCGCTGAGTTGCACAATGCGGAAGCCGGCCAAGTCCGGAGCCAGCCCGGGAATCGAGATGGCAGTCTCGCGCACGCGAAACCTGGTGCGCTGGACAAAAGTCCCGAAGCCGGTCACCGCGAACGGCGCCCCAGCCACTGCGATGCCTGCCGTGCGCAGCAGTTTTCTGCGTCCGGGGTTGGCTTGGGGGATGCGCCGCGTCACCACCTCCCAGCAGCGGAGCCAGAGCGCGGCCCCCGTGGAACCCAAGGCCCAGACGAACGCCGCGCCGCACCAGAAGATCCGCACGTTCGCGCTCAAAGGGTAGTGGCTGTATCCGGCCCAAACGTTGACCAGCAGGCCGGACAGGCACCAGGCGGCGCACAAGGTCCACGCCGCGCGGGCGAAGGCGGCGCCTGCACGCGACATGCCCCGGGCCGACTGTTCCAGGCGGCGGCCCAGCGCCCACTGAGCCCAAACCGCCACCGCGACGATGGCGAAGTCCAATAAAAGCCGCATCCCGGTCCTCGTTTAGTGTAACGTACCCGTTCTGGCGGCCCCCGCCGCGCTCCACCACGCGTGGCGAATCAGCGCCAGCGCGGTGAGCGCCGCAGTCTCGGCGCGGAGCACCTCGGGGCCCAGGGAGGCCGCGCGCCAGCCGCCCTGGAGGGCGCATTCCCGCTCCCGGCCGGTCCAGCCGCCCTCCGGGCCCACCAGCAGAGCCACCCGGTCGCCGCCGGCGCGTTCCGCCGGCAACAGGGAACCCAACGGGACGACCCCTTCGGCCTCGTCCAGCAGGAACCGCCACCGCTCCTCCGCCGCCAGCGCCTCGGGCAAGGCCACGACGGCGGAAACCTCCGGCAGACGCGCCCGCCGCGCCTGCTGGCTGGCCTCTTTGCCAATTCGTCGCCAGCGCGCCAGGCGTTTCCCCGCCGCTCGTTCGAGGCCCGGTTCGCTCCGTTCGGTTTGCACCGGCGTAATCCGGTCCACCCCGAGCTCGGTCGCTTTCTCCACCATCCACTCGAACCGGTCGAACTTGATCAACGCCGCATACAGCGTGATCTCCACCGGCGCCGGCGTCACCGGCACGGGCTCGACCACCGCAAACCGCACCCGCTGCCTGCGCGCTTCCACCACCTGGGCCAAGTACACCCCATGGTTGTCGGAAATTTCAAAACGCTGTCCGTTCTCCACCCGCAGCACGCGCGTCAGATGTTCGGCGTCCTCTCCTTCCAACACGGCTTCGCCCCGATGCACTTGCTCGACAAAAAACCTCCGCCGCGCCATAGTATGAAATTTATGTTCGCGCATTTACGCGGCATCCTGCTGGAAAAGCATCCCAATCAGGCCATTGTCGAGGCGGGCGGCGTGGGTTACGACGTCATGATCGCCGTGCCCACGTTTTCCCGGCTGCCCGAACCCGGCCAGGAAGTGCGGCTTCACATCCACACCCACGTCCGCGAGGACGCCATCGCGCTGTTCGGTTTTCTCAGCCGCGACGAGCGGTCGCTGTTTGAGAAGCTGATCTTGGTGTCCGGCGTGGGGCCGCGCCTGGCGATCACCGTGATGTCGGGCTTGCCCGCCCCGGACCTGTCCGCCGCCCTCCGCCGCGGCGAAACGGAGCGCCTGGTCCGGATTCCGGGCATCGGGAAGAAGACCGCCGAGCGGCTGGTGATGGAGTTGCGCGACAAGGTCCCGCCCGTCGCGGGCGAAGAGACGCCGCCGCCCGCGCCCGGCGCGCTCTCGCCGCTCGAACAGGACGTGCTCTCCGCGCTGGTCAACCTGGGCTGCGCCCGGCCCGCCGCCGAAGCGGCTGTCCGCAAGACCAGCGCCGCCCTCCCGCACGCCGGCTTTGAGACCCTGTTTCGCCAGGCGCTCGAACGGGTGCGGTAAGCTGAGAGCGATTGCATGAGCGGCCAATCCGCCAAGGACCGGGGCGTCACCTCCGCGGCGCGCCAGCCTGAGGATCTTCAATTCGAAGCCGGCCTGCGCCCCAAGCGGCTCAGCGATTTCATCGGTCAGGCGAAGCTGAAAGAGAATCTGGAGATTGCCATCGCCGCCGCCCGCCATCGCGGCGAAGCGCTCGATCACATCCTGTTGTATGGACCACCCGGATTAGGCAAAACGACCCTGGGCGCCATCGTGGCCGAGGAACTCGGCGTCCGCTTTCTGCAAACTTCCGGACCGGTCTTGCAGAAAAAACTCGACCTTACCGGCATTCTCAGCAATATCCAGCCCCAACAGGTCTTTTTCATCGATGAGATCCACCGCCTGCTGCCCGATGTCGAGGAGATGTTGTACGCGGCAATCGAGGATTTCCGGGTGGACATCCTGGTAGGGCAAGGCGCGGGCGCGCGGGTCCACTCGCTGCCCATCCCGCCCTTCACCGCGATTGGCGCCACGACGCGGCAGGGCCTGGTCAGCGCGCCGCTGCGGAGCCGCTTCGGCCTCGTGTTGCGGCTGAACCCTTACGGCGAGGAAGATCTGGCGCGGATCGTGCAGCGCTCGGCGCGCCTGCTGGAGGCTCGCCTCGACGAGGAGGGCGCGCACGAGATCGCCCGCCGCAGCCGCGGCACCCCCCGCATCGCCAACCGGCTGCTGCGCCGGGTGCGCGACTATGCGCAGGTGCGCGCGGACGGGCGGATTACCGCCGCCATCGCCGCCACCGCGCTCGATCTGCTGGAAGTCGACCGCTACGGGCTCGACGAAATCGACCAGAAGATCATGCTCACCGTGCTGGAGAAATACTCCGGCGGCCCGGTGGGCCTGAACACGATCTCGGCTTCGATCGGCGAGGAGCCCAGCACCATCGAGGAAGTGTACGAACCGTACCTGATCCAGCTCGGCTTCCTCGACCGCACGCCGCGCGGCCGGATGGGCACGCCGCGGGCGTTTGAATACTTCGGTCTTTCCCGGCGCGGGCGCGGTGAGCAGGCCGCGTTGTGGTAGCGGCCTACGCCTGCGCGGTGCGGGTTCGCAGCGTCTGCGCCAGGTTCCGCGCGGCGCCGGCCAGCAGGCCACCGTCCGACCCGCAAGCCAGAAAGCGGTACCCGAGTTCGCGGTATTTCCCCATTTCACCGGGCTCGCGCAGCAGAACCCCCGCGGTGCGCTCCTGGCGCGCCGCTGCTTCGGCGGTGCGGCGCAGCGCGGCCAGAAAGTCGGGATGATCCAACTGGCCGAAAATGCCCATACTCATCGATAAGTCCGACGGGCCGATGAAGAGCACATCCACCCCGTCGACCGCGGCGATCGCCTCCACGTTTTCGACCGCTACGGGCGTTTCGATCTGGGCGATGCACACGAGGCTCTCGGCCGCCTGCCGCTGGTACGCCGCAAAGTCCGCGCCGAATTGCGTCGCCCGGATCATTTGCGCGACGCCCCGTACTCCTTCGAGCGGATAGCGCATGGCCGCCACCACCGCGGCCGCTTCCGCCGCGGTGTTCACACGCGGGAACATCACGCCGCAGGCGCCCAGGTCCAGCACCCGATGGGCGCGCTGCCGCTCGTGGCTTTCCACGCGCACCACCGGCGCCGCCGGCGTGTGTTCCAGAGCCTGCAACTGCCCCAACAAGTCGCCTTCGCGGCCCGCGCCGTGCTCGAGGTCGATCAGCACCCAATCGAATCCCGCCAAACCGACCACTTCCGCCGTCAGGGGCGAACCCAGATTCAGAAAACAACCCAGCACCGTTTCCCGGTTGCGCAACCGGGCGCGAAGATCTTTCATCCGCCTCGCTCTTTTCTTCCGGCGGGGAGCGCCGGTCCTTCATCATAACCGCCTGCGGACGCAGGTGCGGTATGCTTGCCCTGGGATGGTCCGGCGAGCCGGGGGCCCTTGCGCGCCGTCGCAGGCGCCCGCTCTTCGCCCTGATTCTCCCGTCGAAACACGAAATCCTCTCGACATGAAGGAGCGGCAATGAAAACCGTTGGATTCATCGGACTAGGCATCATGGGACGGCCCATGGCCAAAAACCTGCTGAAAGCGGGGTACTCGCTGCGCGTCTGCGACGTCAACCCGGAGCCGGTGGCGGACCTGGCCGCGCTGGGCGCCACCCCCTGCGCGACGCCCCGGGAGACGGCGCAGAGCGTCGACGTCGTCATCACCATGCTGCCCAATTCGCCGGAGGTCAGGCAGGTGGTCCTGGGCCCGGACGGCGTGCTGGAAGGCGCCGCCCCGGGCGTCATTCTCGTGGATATGAGTTCGATCGCTCCGGAGGCTTCGCGCGAGATGGCCGAGGCGGCGGCCCGCAAGGGCATCCCCATGCTCGATGCGCCGGTGAGCGGCGGTGAACCCGGCGCCATCAACGCCACCCTCGCCATCATGGTGGGGGGGGACGCTGAGGCGTTCGCGAAAGTCAAGGATCTGCTCCTGACCATGGGCAAGTCGGCGGTGTACATTGGCGGGAGCGGCAGCGGCAACGTGTGTAAACTGGCCAACCAGATCGTGGTCGCCCTCAACATCATCGCCGTCTCGGAGGCCTACACGCTGGCGGCGAAGGCGAACACCGACCCCAAAGTCGTCTTCGAAGCCATCAAGGGCGGGCTGGCCGGGTCGAACGTCATGAACGCCAAGTCGCCGCTGATGTTCGCCCGCAATTTCAAACCGGGTTTTCGCATCGAACTGCACCGCAAGGATCTGCGGAACGCGCTCGACACGGGGGACGCGACCGGGCACCCGCTGCCTTTCACGCACCTAGCGTTCGACATTCTGGAGAAGCTGATCGCGGAGGGGAAGGGCAAAGACGACCACGGCGGGATCGTGCAGTATTTCGAGGCGCTGACGGGGGTAACCGTAGAGTAAGGCAACGACGCCGCGCGGCGGATCGACCCGCCGCGCGGCTCGTCCGCGGCGGGATCTACCGGCCGGCGTGGTAGCGCCGCTCGGCTTCCTGCCAGTTGACCACGTTCCACCACGCCGCGATGTAATCGGGCCGGCGGTTCTGATACTTCAGGTAGTAGGCGTGCTCCCACACGTCCAGGCCGATCACCGGGAACTTGCCTTCCATCAACGGCGTGTCCTGGTTCGGAGTGGAGGTAATCTCCACCGAACCGTCGGCATTCTTGATTAGCCACGCCCACCCGGAGCCGAAGCGTCCCACCGCCGCCGCGGCGAACTTTTCCTTGAACGCGTCAAAGCTGCCAAACGCCTTGTTGATGGCCTGGGCCAGGTTTCCCACCGGCGCGCCGCCCGCGTTCGGGCCCATAATCGACCAGAACAGCGTATGGTTGGCGTGGCCGCCGCCATTGTTGCGCACCGCGGTGCGGATCGATTCGGGAACCGCGGCCAGATTGTTGGCCAGCAGTTCCTCGATGGTCTTGCCCGCCAGTTCGGGCGCGGATTCGAGCGCCTTGTTCAGGTTGGTCACGTAAGCGTTGTGATGCTTGCCGTGGTGGATCTGCATCGTCGTCGTGTCGATGTGGGGCTCCAGGGCATCGTGTGCGTAGGGCAAATCGGGAAGTGTAAACGGCATAGATTCTCCTTGAATCACAAGTGAACAGTTGCTTGAGAGAAGGCAGCGGGCGCGCGCTCCCAGATCGGCGCGCCCTTCTGTTAGATTATCGCGCAGGACGGCAGGATTCGCCCAGGTTTTCCCGGGCGTCGCTTCCCGCCCGCGCTCCCGATACACTACGAACGAGGCCCGGCTCCCGATGAATTCCCGCGAACGGTTTCTTTGCGCCCTCGGCGGCGGCATTCCCGACCGCGTCCCGTATTGCGAACTGGGCGTGGATGAACCCGTCATCCGCCAGCTGCTCGGAGAGCAGATCCCTGCCGGGCGGGTCTTCGACGCGGGGGAGTACGCCGACCAACCCGTGGAGGTGGAAAAGGCCCTGTCGCGCGCCATCGGCCGGGACATGATCCGCTTCAACTTCTGCCCGCCCATTTTTGCGGAAAAGCACACCGGTGAAGGAAACATTGCCTTTTACGGTGATGGCTTCCTCAAGGGAGCGGCGGACCTGGACCGGCTGGCGCTTCCGGATCCCAACGCCGAAGGGTTCTACGCCGCCGCGCGCAGTTTCGCCGCCCAGAAGGACGAATTCGCGCTTTGCGCCAGTTGCCGCGTGGGGATCTCACCCACGTACCTAAGCCTTGGCCAGGAGTTTTTCTCGCTGGCCCTTTACGACGACCCCGGACTGGTGGAGGAAGTGCTTTACCGGTACAGCACGTGGAGCGCGGCAGTAATGAAGCGGCTTGCCGGACTGGGATTCGACGCGGTCTGGACCGCGGACGACATCGCCTTCAAAACGGGGTTGCTGTTCTCGCCGAAAATGTTCCGCGAGCGCATTCTGCCCTACGTCCGCCGCGTCGCCGAAGCGGTCACCGTACCCTGGATCTATCATTCGGACGGCGATCTCACCGCGGTCCTCGACGACTTGGTGGATCTGGGCATTCGCGGTCTCCACCCGATCGAACCCGACGCCATGGACATCCGGGCGGTGAAGAAGCGCTATGGCAGCCGCATCTGCCTCATCGGCAACGTGAACGTGAATACGCTCAGCGCCGGGACGCCGGCCCAGGTGGAAGAGGAGGTGAGAGGCTTACTGCGGGACATCGCCCCGGGCGGAGGATACATCCTGAGCAGCGGCAACAGCCTCGCGTCGTACTGCAAAATTGAGAACATTCGGGCGATGGCGGCGGCCGTGAAACGGTACGGCGCGTATCCGATCTCGGCGTGAGGCCGGCGGGCTTACTCGCCGATCAGTTTCACCAGCACGCGTTTGCGCCGCCGGCCGTCGAATTCGCCGTAGAAGATCTGTTCCCACGGCCCGAAGTCCAGCTTGCCCTGGGTGATGGCCACGACCACCTCGCGGCCCATGACCTGCCGTTTCAAGTGGGCATCGGCATTGTCTTCCCCCGTCAGGTTGTGCTGGTACTGGGAGGTGGGGGCGTGCGGCGCCAGTTTCTCGAGCCACTTTTCGTAGTCCGCGTGCAGCCCGGATTCGTCATCGTTGATGAACACCGAGGCGGTGATGTGCATGGCGTTCACCAGGCAGAGCCCTTCGCGGATGCCGCTTTCGGCCACGCACTCCCGCACCTGGGGTGTAATGTTGAGGAAAGCCCGGCGGGTGGGCGCTTCGAACCAGAGTTCCTTGCGATAGCTTTTCATAACGCGTGTTTCTTGAGTTCCAGGCGCGCGATGGATGCGCGGTGCACTTCGTCGGGTCCATCGGCAAGGCGCAGCGTCCGGGCCAGCGCCCAGGAGCGCGCCAGCGGGAAATCCTCGCACAGGCCGGCCGCCCCGTGCGCCTGGATCGCGCGATCCAGAACGCGGAGCGCCATGTTCGGCGCCACTACCTTGATCATCGCGATTTCCGCCCGGGCGGCCTTATTGCCGGCGGTGTCCATCAGGTGCGCGGCGCGCAGCGTGAGCAGCCGCGCCTGTTCGATTTCAATGCGGCTGTCGGCGATGTCGGCGCGGATGGTCCCGTGTTCGGCGATCGGCTTGCCGAAGGCGACGCGCTGTTGCACGCGCCGGCACAGGAACTCGAGCGCCCGTTCGGCCAGTCCCACCAGCCGCATGCAGTGATGAATCCGGCCGGGACCCAGGCGTCCCTGCGCGATTTCGAAGCCGCGGCCTTCTCCCAGCAGCAAATTGGACGCGGGCACACGGACATTGTCGAAAGAGATTTCCGCGTGGCCGTGCGGCGGGTCGTCGTACCCCATCACGGTCAGCAAGCGCCGCACGGTGACGCCCGGCGCATCCATCGGAACCAGGATCATCGACTGCTGCTGGTGCCGTGGCGCGTCGGGATGGGTTTTGCCCATGAAGATGATCAGCTTGCACCGCGGATCGCCCGCGCCGGTCTGCCACCACTTCACTCCGTTCAGCACGTATTCATCGCCTTCCCGGCGAATGCTGGCGCGGATGTTGGTGGCGTCGGAGGAAGCCACGTCGGGCTCGGTCATCGCGAAGCAGGAGCGGATCTCGCCCGCCAGCAGCGGCTCCAGCCACTGTTTCCTCTGTTCCGGCGTGCCGTAACGGACCAGCACTTCCATGTTGCCCGTATCCGGCGCGTTGCAGTTGAATACGTCCGGCGCCATCAACGAGCGCCCCATCACTTCGCACAGGGGGGCGTACTCAAGATTGGTGAGACCAGCCCCGTATTCACTGTCCGGGAGAAACAGGTTCCACAGTCCGGCGGCCCGGGCGCGCGGTTTGAGTTCCTCGAGAATCGGGATCGGCTTCCAGCGCGGGCCTTCGTCCATCTGCCGGAAGAACAGCGCTTCGTTCGGGTAAATGTGTTCCTCCATGAAGGCGGTCAGCCGGGTGTGGAGGTCTTGGGCGCGCGCGGAAATCGGCCACAGCATGGGTTCTTCCTGCCTGGAAAGGATGACGATACCGAGTCCGCCGCGGCGATGCAAGCGGAGCGGCTGCAAACCGGAGACCAAGCCAACGGTTAAGGGGCGAGAGACCTCAAAGAGGAAATCCTCTCTGGCGGCGGCCGCCGCCGCCGACCTGATCCGCGAAAAACTTGATGTGATCGTCCGCGTCGCCGCCAGGCACGGCGCCCCCCCGTCCGCTTGATGGGGTCCAGCGCGCGCGCCGAAGCTCGTCCAGATCTGGTCCGCGCGCCGATACCCGGCTGGCCCTCCGGGCGGGGACGCCTTCGCTCGCCCGTGTCCACTGGGGTCGGCCTCATCTTGCGTGACCCAGGGACTTTCGGGCTGCCTGCGGGACGCGGCTGCTATACTAATAAGCGTCCTGCCTTATGCCGCTGAAGCCTTTCGCGCCCAACAACGGCGCCGAACGCAAGATCTTTCTGCTGAAACCACGGGGGTTTTGCGCCGGCGTGGTGCGGGCGATAGACGTGGTGCGGATTGCGCTGGATGCCTTCGGTCCGCCCATCTATGTGCGCAAGGAGATCGTCCACAACAAACACGTGGTCGACGAATTGCGCCAGTTGGGCGCGGTGTTTGTCGACGAATTGCAGGAAGTGCCCTTCGGAGCACGGGCGATTTTCAGCGCGCACGGCGTGTCTCCAGCCGTGCGTCAGCAGGCCAAAGCGCGCGGGCTGAACGTCATTGACGCCACCTGCCCGCTCGTCACCAAGGTCCATCTGGAGGCGGTGAAATACGCGCGGGAGGGCTATACGATTCTCCTGATCGGCCATCGCGACCACGAGGAAGTGGAAGGCACCCTGGGGGAAGCTCCGGACCGGACTATCCTGGTGGAAACGGTCGAGGACGCCGAACAGGTGCGCGTGCCGGACCCGGACCGCGTGGTTTATTTGACGCAGACCACGCTGAGCCTCGATGAAACGCGCGACATCATCGCCAAACTGCGGGAGCGGTTTCCGCGCATGCAGGGACCGCCCGCCCAGGATATTTGCTACGCCACGGAGAACCGGCAAATGGCGGTAAAGGCCGTGGCGCCGTTTTGTCAGTTGTTGCTGGTGGTGGGTTCGCAGAACAGTTCCAATTCGAAGCGCCTGGTGGAGGTTTGCGAAAAAGCGGGGGTCCGCTCGTTCCTGGTGGACGACGCCAGCCAGGTGGATGAGGCGTGGCTCGACGGGGTCCGCTCGGTGGCCGTCACGGCCGGAGCCTCGGCGCCCGAAAACCTGGTGCAGCAGCTCATCGCGTACCTTCGCGCGCACGGCTTCCTCACGCTGGAAGAAATCGAGTTGGTGGACGAGGACGTCCGTTTCTCGCTGCCCTCCGAGTTGAAAGGAGCCGCCAGGCTCCATTCCATTGGCCTTCCATGAGTCCCACGCTTGATGTTCAAGATCTCCGGTCGGTTTCGGTCGCCCGGGCAGTCCGGGCGGCTTCCGACTTTCTGGTTTCGCTCCAGAGGGAGGACGGGCACTGGTGCGCGGAACTGACCGCGGATACCACGCTGGAATCCGACTACATTCTGCTGGAATTATGGATGCATCCCCCCGAGGGAGCGTCCTGGAATCCTCCGGATCGCACCCGGATCGACCGCGCAGTCCGCTCGATTCTCGCCCGGCAGCTTCCCGACGGCGGGTTCAACATCCATCCTCAGGGCCCCGCGGATGTCAGCGCTTCCGTCAAGGCGTACTTCGCCCTGAAAGTGGCTGGCGTGCCGGCGGATAACCCGGCCATGACCCGGTTGCGCGAGCGCATTCTCGCGCTCGGCGGCATTCAATCGGCCAACAGCTACGTCAAGATCAACCTCAGCCTATTCGACCTGTATCCGCGCGAGCACGTCCCTTCGATTCCTCCCGAGTTTATCCTGCTGGGGAACTTTATCTATCGGATGTCCTCGTGGACGCGCGCGATCGTGATCTCACTGGCGCTGGTGCACGCGCCCAACCCGCGGCGGCCCGTGCCGGCCGGGTTCTCCCTACAGGAACTGTTCCGGCCGGATGTCAGTCCGGCGTTCCGTAAGGCGGACCGCTTTTTTAGCTGGCGGAATTTCTTTCTGACCGCCGACAAGTTTCTGAAGTGGTGGGAGCGGCACGGCTCGCGCGCCATCCGCCAGAAGGCGATCCGCCGCTGCGAGCAATGGATGATCGAGCGCTTCGAGGGATCGGATGGGCTCGGCGCCATCTATCCGCCGATGATGTACGCCATCATGGCGCTGCAAACGCTTGGTTATCCGGAGGACCATCCGCTGCTGGTGGAAGCGAAGAAGCAGTTTTTCCGCCTGCTGGTGGACGATGGGCAGCGCTTCTTTTTCCAGCCATGTTTTTCGCCGGTGTGGGACACGGCGATCACGGCGTTCGCGCTGGGCGAGGGGGGCAGCGCCGCGCGGCAAACCCTGGAACGCTCCGCGGACTGGTTGCTGAACCGCGAGATCCGCCGCCGGGGCGACTGGGCTGTAGTGCGCCCCAACGTGGAGCCTTCCGGCTGGGCGTTCGAGTACCACAACGAGTTCTATCCCGATATCGACGACACGGCGATGGTGCTGTTGGCGCTGGCGCACGCGCGCAGCCCGGACCGGCCGCGCCAGCAGGCGTGTATCCGGCGGGCGGTGAACTGGCTGCTGGCCATGCAGAGCCGGGATGGCGGCTGGGCGGCGTTCGACGCCGACAACGATTGGGAGTTCTTGAGCGACGTCCCCTTCGCGGACCACAATGCGATGTTGGATCCCACCTGTCCCGACATTACGGGGCGGGTGCTGGAAGGGCTGGCGGCCCACGGGATCGCCGGCCATCACCCCGCGCTGCGGCGCGGCGTGGACTACCTGGTGCGGCGGCAGCGTCCGGACGGCAGTTGGTATGGCCGTTGGGGGGTCGCCTTCCTCTACGGCACCTGCTTCGCGCTCCGGGGTCTGCGCGCGGCGGGCGAAAGCGATCGTGAAGTCCACATGCTGCGGGCCACCGAGTGGCTGCGCTCGGTGCAGAACGCCGACGGCGGCTGGGGCGAAAGCTGCCAGAGCTATAACGCGGACGAGTTCGTACCGGCCGCCAGCACGCCTTCCCAGACCGCCTGGGCGGTGCTCGGCTTGCTCGCCGGCGGCGATGCCGCCAGCGAGAGCGTGCGCCGCGGCGTCGACTATCTGGTCCGTACGCAGAAGTCGGACGGCTCCTGGGACGAAGACCTGGCTACCGGCACCGGTTTCCCGAAGGTCTTCTACCTGACATACCACTATTACCGGGATTATTTCCCGCTGATGGCGCTGGCTGCCTATCAAAAGACGAAAGCCGGTTCCACCTTGGATCGCCTATGAGATTCCCTTTGTCGATGACGGTCGGAATGGCCGGGTATATCTTGCGCAACAAGGTGCGGCCCCGGCCGGAATGGCAAGTGGATGTGCGCACGGCCGAGGCGGATGCGGCGAATCCCTTCCGGATTCTGCCCGATCGCCTGCCGGCCGAGGGGGGGGAGCGAGAGCCGCATCCCTTGATGAAGAAACGGTTTCCCGTGGTGCTGATGCTGGAGCCGCTGCACGCCTGCAATCTGACTTGCACCGGCTGCGGGCGCATCCGCGAATACGAATCCACGATCACAGAGCGCGTGCCGCTGGAAGAATGCCTGGCCGCGGTGGACGAATGCGGCGCGCCCATGGTCTCGATCTGCGGCGGTGAACCGATGATGTACCCACAAATCGGGGAGCTGACCGCGGGCATTCTGGCGCGGAACAAGCACATCTACCTGTGCACGAACGGCATGTTCATCCGCAAGCGGCTGCACGAATTCCAGCCGGACCGGCGCTTTTTCTTCAACGTGCACCTCGACGGCATGGAGCGGACGCATGATCTCGCCGTCGAGCGCAAGGGCGTTTTCCGCGAGGCCATCGAGGGCATCCAGGCCGCCAAGGCGGCCGGGTTCCTGGTGTGCACCAACACTACGGTGTACAAGGAAACGGATATGCGGGAGATCGCCGAATTGTTCGAGTACCTGGAGCAATTCGGGGTGGATGGCCACCAGTTGTCGCCGGCCTACGGTTACTCCGCGGTCAACGACCGCGAGATTTTCATGACCCGCGAGGAGGTCCACGAGAAATTCCGCGAGGCCGCTAAGCTCCTGAAGCGGTTCAAGCTCAACCAGACTCCGGTCTACCTGGAATTCCTCCGCGGCGAGCGCGATCTGCCCTGCACGGCGTGGGGGAATCCCACCTACAACGTGAAGGGCTGGAAGGGCCCTTGCTACCTGATCACCGACGCCCACTACAAGACGTTCGAAGAGTTGATGACGAAAACGCCCTGGGAGCGGTACGGCGCCGGGAACGGCGACCCGCGCTGCGAGCACTGCATGGTGCACTGCGGCTATGAGCCCTCCGCCGCCCTTGGGGTGAACACGACCCTGGCGGACAGCTTCAAAATGCTGAGCTGGGCGATCCGGTGACGCCGCCTTGCGGCCGGTCCTGGTCACGGGAGCTTCGGGATTCGTCGGCTGGCATGTCGCCCGCCTGCTGACGGAAGCCGGCTATCCGGTGCGCGCCCTGGTCCGGCCCTTGAGCCGCGTCCGCGAGCTCGAGGTGGAGCCGGTCGCCGGAGATTTGCGCGAGCCTGCCTCTGTGGGGCGAGCTGTCGCCGGATGCGCGTTGGTTTTTCACGTGGCCGCCGACTACCGGCTCTGGGCGAAACAGCCGCGCGAGCTGTACGAGTCCAACGTCGAGGGGACCCGCCACATGCTGGAGGCGGCTTGTTCCGCCGGCGTCGAGCGGGTGGTTTACACGAGCACGGTGGGTTGCATCGGCGTGCCCCCGGACGGCGTCGGCGACGAGGCCCAGCCGGTGTCGGTCGAGGACATGACGGGCGCCTACAAGCGCTCAAAATTCCTGGCCGAGCGGTTGGCGCTGGAGTATGCGCCCCGCGTGGATCTGGTGGTGGTCAACCCGACCGCGCCAGTGGGAGATCACGACTTCAAACCCACCCCGACCGGGAAGATCATTCTCGACTACCTGCGCGGCGCCCTGCCGGCGTTCGTCGATACCGGCTTGAACTTGGTGGACGTGCGCGACGTCGCCAGGGGGCATCTGCTGGCCGCCGAACGTGGCCGTCGCGGTGAGCGCTACATCCTGGGCGCCGCCAACCTCACCCTGGCCGAGATCCTTGAGCGCCTGGCGCGGCTGACGGGCGGCGCCGCGCCCCGCATCCGGCTGCCCCATGCGGTGGCCTTCCTGGCAGGCTGGATTTCCACGGCTTTGGCCAACTGGACCGGAATTCCCCCCCGGGTTCCCCTGGACGCCGTCCGGATGGCAAGGAAAAAGATGTGGGTCTCGCATGCCAAAGCCGCCAGGGAACTCGGCTACGCGCCCGGCCCCGTGGACGACGCTTTGCTGCGAGCCGTCGAGTGGTTCCGTGCCAAAGGCTTGGTGTAGATGGGCGAGGGCAGGGAGCTTTGGCTGGTGGCGGCCGATCCGCGCGAATTCGCGGGCCTGCTGCGCCACTGCCGCGGCGTGCGGAGGATGGCCGGTCCGCTGGACTGGCTCCGAAAAGGCGAACTGCAGGGCCGCGCGGTCTGGATGGCGGCCAACGGGGCGGGGCCGCGGCGGGCGGCCGAGGCGTTGAGGTTCCTGCATGGGCAGGGCGGCCGCGCGGTCGTGGTCAGCACGGGATTCTGTGGGGCGCTCCAGGCGAGCTTGCCCGTTGGCGCCATCGTCGCGGCGACCGAGTTGCGCGGCGCGGGTGAACCCCTGCCCCTACCGCTGCCTGCCGCCGCTCGCGGGTTTCACGCCGGTCCGGTCTTGTCGCTGGATCGCGTGGTCGCCAGCGCCGGCGAAAAGCGGCGTCTGGCGGCCTCGGGAGCGATGGCCGTCGAAATGGAAGCTGCGGGACTGGTTCCGCTAGTGCGACAATGGAACGTGCCCTTTTTTTGTGTCCGCTCGGTCAGCGATCTGGCGTCGGAGGATTTTTGTCTCGATCTGAATGGCGCGCGCCGGCCCGACGGCCGTATCAGCGAGGCGCGCCTCGTGTGGCAAGCGCTGCGCCAGCCGGTACGGGGTCCTGCGGAGTTGCTTCGGTTGCGCCGCCAGAGTGCGAAGGCAGCGCGAAGCCTGGGAGACTTTCTTGCTGACTGCCGATTCTGAATCCGGGCCGCCGAGTAGCTTGCCCCAAACGATGCGGGCGGCGGTCTATGAAGGCAACCGCACCGTACGGGTGCAGTCCATTCCGGTGCCACCGGTCGGGCCTGGCGAACTGCTGGTCCGCGTCGAATCGTGCGGCATCTGCCACACCGATCTGAAGAAGATCGAATACGACCTGCTGCCCGCCCCGCGCGTGTACGGGCATGAGACGGCCGGCACCGTCGTGGCGGCCGGCCGCGGCGTGACGGCCTTCGCCCCCGGCGATCGCGTCGTGGTGTTCCACCACGTGCCCTGTCTGGCGTGCTTTTACTGCCGCCGCAAAGTGTACGCGCAGTGCGAGACGTACAAGAAGGTCGGGGTCACGGCCGGTTTTGAACCCGCCGGCGGCGGCTTCGCCGAGTATGTGCGGGTGATGGATTGGATTGTGGCCCGCGGTGTGGAAAAGATTCCCGACGGCGTGCCGTTCGACCGCGCCTGCTTTGTGGAGCCGCTCAATACCTGCCTGAAAGCGGTGGTCCAACTTGATCCGCAGCCCGGCGACACGGTGGCCGTGTTGGGGCAGGGCCCGATCGGATTGCTGTTCACCATGCTGCTGCACCGGCGCGGGGCGGCCACTTACGCGACGGACACCTTGCCGTTCCGGCGCGAGCTTTCGGTGCGCTGCGGCGCGCGGGAAGCCTGGGACCCTCGATCCGCCGACCTGCGCCGGCGGTTGGGCGAGCGCACCGAGGGCCGCGGCGCCGATCAGGTGATTATCGCGGCTTCCGCGCCCGGCATTGTGGAGCAGGCGGTGGCCTGCTCCCGCCCCGGCGCCAGGATTTTGCTGTTCGCCCAAACCTCTGACCGGGAGCGAATCGAGTTGTCCGGTGGTAGCATCTGTAAGGAGGAACGGGCGTTGATTGGGTGTTACAGCGCCTCCATCGATCTTCAGTCCGAGGCGGCAAACCTGGTCTTCAACGGACAACTTCCGATTGAAGCCTTGATTTCTCATCGGGTTAGCCTCGAGGAAATCGGTCGGGGCTTCCAGATGGCTTTGCGTCCTGACGGTCAATCGATGAAGATTATTGTTCGTCCTCAGAGGTGTTCACAGTGAAAAGCCAGATGATGGCTGCCGTCCTGTACGGCCGCGAGCATTTGCAGATTGAACCGGTGGCGGTGCCTGCCATCGGCCCGTCTGATCTGCTCGTGCGCGTACGCGTCGCTCTGACCTGCGGTACCGACGTGAAGGTGTTTCGCCGCGGCTACCATGCCCGGATGATCGTCCCGCCGGCGGTTTTCGGCCACGAGCTGGCCGGGGACGTCGTCGCCGCGGGTGAGGCCGTGACCCGCTTCCGGGTGGGCGATCGGGTGGTGGCCGCCAATTCGGCTCCCTGCAACCAGTGTTTCTTCTGCCAGAGGGACCTCCAGAACCTCTGTGAGGACCTCCTGTTTAACAATGGCGCGTACGCCGAATTCATCCGCATTCCCGGTCGCATTGTGGAACGGAACACGTACGTGATCCCGGAAACGGTGAGCTATCATGACGCGGCGCTGATTGAGCCGCTGGCATGTGTGCTGCGCGGCCTGGAGGAGACCGGCGTCCGGGCGGGCGATACCGTAACCATCATCGGCCTCGGTCCCATCGGCCTGATGTTTGTGCGGCTGGCCAAGCTGTTCGGCGCCCGGGTGATCGCCATTGGCCGCCGCAAGAAGCAACTCGAACGCGCCCAAGCCATGGGCGCCGACGAACTGATCAGCACGGCGCACAACGTGCGCCCCATCGAGCGCGTCCGTGAACTGACGGGAGGGCGCGGCGCCGATATCGCCATTGAGGCGGTTGGCAAGCCGGAAACCTGGCATTGGGCGGTCGACATGGTCCGCCGCGGCGGCACCGTGAACTTCTTCGGCGGCTGCCCGAACGAGAGCAAGGTCAGCCTGGACACCTCGCTGCTCCATTATTCGGAGATCACCTGCAAGGCCAGTTTCCATCACACGCCCGCCCACGTTCGCAAAGCCCTCGATATCGTCACCCAGCGGGGAATCACGGCGAGCGACTTCGTCAACCGGGAAGAACCGCTATCCAACCTGCTGGAAGTGATGCGGCACCTGATGAGCCATAACGGCCATCTGAAGACCGCCATCATTCCCTGATCCAGCCTCCGTCGCCATGCTGGGTTCCGGCCGGCCCGCCGGCGAGCCTCCAGACCGGATCCGGCGCGTGCGCCGCGGCGCCGAGGCCGGGTTCCTTTCCCCGCGCGAATTTGTCGCCTCGCCGGAGGAGTGCGCCCGCGCCTATCCTCCCGGCGAAGCCGAGCGCTATACCCGCTGGCTCGCCACCCGGCATTACGAGAACTTCCACGTCGTTAGCTTTCTGTTGCCCAAACGCCTGCACCAGGATTTTTACAACGTCTACGCGTTCTGCCGCTGGGCGGACGACTTGGGCGATGAGGTCGGGGATCCGCAGGAAAGCCTGCGCCTGCTCGGCTGGTGGCGCGACGGACTGGAGGCGATGTATCGCGGCGAGGCGACTCACCCCGTCTTCGTGGCCCTGGCCGGCACGGTGCGCCGCCACGGCGTTCCCAGGGAGCCGTTCGCGGACCTGATCCGCGCATTCGTGCAGGACCAGACCGTCACCCGCTACCGGAATTTCCCGGAACTGCTCGAATACTGCCGCTACTCGGCCAACCCGGTTGGCCGGTTGGTGCTGCATTTGTGCGGCTATCGCGACGACGGGCGCCGTCGCCTGGCGGATGCGACCTGCACCGCGCTCCAGCTTGCGAACTTCTGGCAGGACGTCGCCGTCGACTGGCGGAAGAACCGCGTCTACCTGCCGCAGGATCTGCTGGCCCGGCACGGGGCGCGCGAGGAGGACATTGCGGCCGGGCGGGCCACGCCCGGCTTCCGCGCGGCCTTGCGCGAAGCCGTGGATGTGGCCGAACGATTCTTTCACGAAGGGCTGCCGCTGGCCGGCACGGTGGATCGCCGCCTGGGCTTCGACCTGGAGTTATTCAGCCGCGGAGGGATGCGGGTGCTCGAGAAGATTCGCGCGCTCGATTATGACGTGCTGTCCGTCCGCCCCGCCATCGGCAGGGGCGAGCGGATGGGCCTGCTGCTGCGCTGCGTCCTCCGCCAGGTTTTCCGGAAGGCTGCGTGATGCCGGACCGGCTGGCCGCCTCCTACGCGCACTGCCGCTCGGTAGCCCGGCGGCGCGCCCGCAATTTTTACTACTCGTTCCTGCTGCTGCCGGCGGCGCATCGCGACGCCATGTGCGCCGTCTACGCCTTCATGCGGTACTGCGACGACCTGAGCGACGAACCCGGCGCTTCCCGCCAGCCCTTGGAGCGCTGGCGGCAGGCCCTCGAGCGCGCCTGGCAGGGCGACTACGGCGACGACCGCACCTTGCCGGCGTTTCACGACACCGTCCGCCGCTTCGGCATCCCCAAACAGTACTTCCACGACATGATCGACGGCGTCTCCTCCGACCTGGAACCACGGCGCTTCGCCGACTTCGCACAGCTTTACCACTACTGTTACCAGGTGGCCAGCGTGGTCGGGCTGACCACGGTGCACATTTTCGAGTTTCATGACCCGGCCGCGCTCGAGCTGGCCGAACAGTGCGGCGTGGCTTTCCAACTCACGAACATCATTCGGGACGTGCGGGAGGACGCCGCCCGGGGCCGCCTCTACCTGCCGGAGGAAGACCTCGCGAGTTTTGGCGTGGCCCCCCGGGAGTTGGAGCAAAGCCGCCCTTCGCCCGCGCTCGCCGGCCTGCTGGCGTTTGAAGCACAGCGCGCCAAGGCCTACTACGCGGCGGCGCGGCCGCTGGTGCGGATGGTGCATCCCCGCTGCCAGTCCTCGCTGTGGGCTTTGATGGCGATCTATAGAGAATTGCTGGCTAAGATCGAACGCTCCGGCTTCGATGTGCTCCGTCGCCGCATCGCCCTGTCCCCGCTCGAGAAAACCTGGATCGTCGCGCGCGCGGCCGCGGGCTTCAGGCGCTAAGGACCGACGTCTCGTCCCTCGCCGAGGCCCGCGCCGGCCGGAACGCCAGCACGGTCAGCAGCAGCGCGCCCGCCAGCAGAATGCCATCCCGGATCAACGTCCGCGGACCCAACGGGTCGCCCGCGCCGAAACAACCGCAGTCGACGTTCATGCCTTTCAGGTAGGCCCAGATCATCACGGCGAAGAAGCCGCCCAGCAACCCGCTCGCCACCGCCGCCGCATACTTCAACCCGTAGCCGCTCAGCAGCACCAGCCCCAGCGCCAGTTCGAACCAGGGCAGCGTGCGCGCCACGGCCAGCACGGCCCACTCCGGCAACAGTTGATACGAGTCGATCGCCATCGCGAACATCAGCCATGGCTCGCGCAGCTTGGTGTAGGCGGCATACAGAAAGACGCCGCCCATCGCCCATCGGAGCAACCGCAGGATCCAGCGCATCATTTGCTCAGTAAATCGTCCAGAAACCGCTTCAGGATTGCGTAGTTCTGATTCCCGCCGACCGGGTAGCGGCGGAAGCCCTTAGTGATCACCATGGTCGGCGTCTGCGACAGCGCGTTCTGCTTGCCAAGCGCGATGTCCTGTTCGATGGCCATCTGCGTTTGCGGGTCCCGCACGAGCGCTCGGAGCTTTTGCATTTCCGCGGGCGAAACCGCGCCCGCGACCACCGCCTCCACATTGCCGGAGTTCGACCAGAACGCCTGCTGGCGGAACAGCGCCGCCGCCACGGCCTCGTAGCGGTTCAGCCGCGCCGCCGCGGTCGCGTAGGCCGCCGCTTCGCGCGCGTACCGGTGCATGGGCAGCGGGAACTCGCGGTGGATCAGGTACACTTTGCCGGCGCGCACGTAATCCCGGTGGACCTGAGCCAGCGCGCCTTCGTGCAGATTCTTGCACGCCGGACACTGGAAGTCGCTGAACACCTCAATCCGCAGGGGCGCGGCCTGATTGCCAAACGCTTTCCCCGGTGGCGCCTGGGCAGCGGCCGCCGCGGCGGCAGCGGTCAGACAGGCGGCGATACGAAGCAGCATCCTTTTCATTGTATCGGTGCAGCGGGACACGGCGGCACGGCCGGCGCGCAGCGCACGCTTGCCTGGGGCTTTCGCTCCCCCTCCGCCGGGCGCTTGCCGGGCCCGCGCCGGCTCGGTTCCAGCCTCGCTCACCAGTTGCCTGCCGCATGCTGTTCCTCCTCGCCTGGGCGCGCCGGTTACGCTGCCCTCAGGCCATCGCGCGAACGGGGAAGCGAAAGCTTTTCTGCGCGCCGCAGCGCGCCACCAGCGAGGGCGCTGCGGGGAATCTCGCCTCCCCCAGGTCCTCGGCCGGTCTCCGAACAGCCCGAGCGCTTCCCCCGGGAGTCGCGGATCCGGCACCATGGAACGGTGCGCCGCGGTTTCCGCGCGAGAACGCGGCCCGGGAGGATCCATGAAACACCGCACCCTCCGTTTGCTGCTGGCGGCTGCGGCCGCCGTCCTGGCCGCCACTGCGGCGGAAATGCCCAGCGGCAAACGGTACCGGAACTCGCTTGGCATGGAGTTCATCCGCATCGAGCCGGGTTCCTTCGTGATGGGGCACGACGAAATGTTCACCTTGAGCCGCTCGAGCGCGGAACCGAAAGGCGACCTGGCCACGGTCCAGTCGCGCGACGGCATGATCCACCTGATCAGCGGCATCAACGATTACCGCTTCAACCTGAAGTGGCTGGAAACGGCGCCGCCCGCGCTCCCCGCGCAGTAGGTTGGGTGAAGATCCGGGGAGGGACGCCTGTTTCGAGTCACCAAGCGTGAATTCGGCACTGCTCGCTGAGTGAAAAAGGCTGTCCGTCCCCGGTTTTTCCCCGCCTCGGCAGGTGGCGGCGAGCGCCGCATTACCGGCCGTCGAGGCGCCGGTCCAAGAACGCGTACGCCTGCATCCGCTGGGGTAGCGGGAAGTCGTGGCCGGCGTCGGGGTGTTCCGCCACCAGGCGGTCGCCCGCGCCGAAGATCCGCTCGAAGACGGGCCGCGCCGCCGCCACCGCGTCCTTTACCCCGGACACCTCGAAGTTGTCGTCGCCGAGCGGCGCGTTGATATAAACCGCCCTGGGCGCGATGGCGGCCAGCACTTCGCTGAAGTCGAACGGCATCCGGTCCGCGCGCGCGCCGTATTCGCTGGCGACGCGCGGCATGTAGCCCCGGTGGCTCCAGCCGGTCAGGTCGCCGCCCATGTACTTGGCGAAGGAATTGAACCCGCAACTGGTCACCACCGCCTTCAGACGCTCGTCAAACGCGGCGGCGAACAGCGCATTGTGACCGCCCAGCGAATGGCCGATGACGCCCAGGCGCGCGGAATCCACTTCCGGCAGCGACGCCAGCAAATCCACGGCCCGCGAGTGGTTCCAGATGCCCTTCATGGTCGCGCTCACGTAGCCGTGCGCGTAGGGGTCGAAGGGATAATCGCCGAAGTTCGGATAGTCGGGCGCCAGCACTACATAGCCACGCTCAGCCAGCTCTTGGCCATAATGCAGGTTGACATAGCCGCCCAGACCCGCCGGTTCCGCCTTGCCGATGCGCGTGGTCTGGTGCAGCGCGAGCACGGCGCGATGTCTGCCGGGCGATTTCGGCAGGAACAGGTAGGCGGGCACGCGGTCTCCCTCCTCGGGTTCGTACCAGATCAGGCGGCGCAGGGATTTGCCGGTGTCCGCTTCCGCGGCGACTTCGAACCGCGGCACAGGGCGCGGCCGCCGCGGAAATTCGCCCATCACCCGCTCCATGTTCGCCAGGATGTGGGCGCGGCGCCGCGCCCAATCGGCGGGGGTTTGGACCGGCCGGGCGGGTCCGGTGGGCGCGTCGCGAACCACGAGCAAATCCGTCTTGTTGTCGTACAATGAAGACTCTCCCCCGAGCAGACCGGCGAGGATCCCAGCGACCAGGAAGATTTTCCGCATGGCAAGTAAATCTTACCGCCAAGCCCAGGCACTTCTTACCGGCCAGCCGCTTAACCCCATGGTCCGGCGCGTCCGAGGCTTTGGCGGGTGTCGTGCATGCAGATCTCCGGTCTGAACTCCAATACTCAACAACCTGAGGAAGAAAAACCAAACATGTCCATGTGGAGCAGACGCAACGAACCGGAAGTCCCCCCCAGGCCCGTGGAACCGCGGCCGGCAGTCCCGCCGGCTGCTCTCGCGCCGCCTTCCGCTCCGGCGTCCCGGCGTGCGTCCACCATCGGCGCGAGCGTCGTCATCAAGGGCGAGGTGATCGCCAAAGAGGAGCTGACGATTGAAGGAGAGGTGGAAGGCGCGGTCGATTCCCAGGACCGGGTCACCGTGGGCGCCAGCGGTAAGGTGCGCGCGCAGATCCGCGCGCGCGAAGTGGTCATCCGCGGCGACGTCAAAGGCAATGTCCATGCCGCCGACCGCATCACCATCCATAAAGACGCCCACTTGGTGGGAGACGTCAAGACGTCCGGCATCGTGATCGAAGACGGCGCCTATTTCAAGGGGAGCATCGATATCGTCAAGGGCGAGGCGGCCAAGCCTCCGGGGCAGGCGCGCAGCGAACCGGCCATGGCGCAGGCCGGCGGACGCTAACCGCCCTTCGGCCGCCGCTTGAAAAACACATCGCGCTTGCCGCCGCTGCCGGTCAGGGTCAGCATGGCGAACAGCACGGCGAGCGCGATCAGGGTCGCGACGCTGCCGATGATCAGGTAGTCGGCTTCCGTGCGCCGATCGGGCAGGAGCTTCAAGAGGATGATCACGGAGGCTCCGAACACGGCCAAGGCAGCTCCGGCCAGCGTCGCGATCCGTTTATCCATACTTCCATCTTACGACCCCCGCATATCGGAATTCGATGGGTGTTTACCTGAGATTCGATTTCCGTCATGGGTGAGGATTGGCTACACTAGCCCACGATGAACCGCCGAACCGCTCTCTATGCCACCACCGCCCTGGCGGCCAGCCGGGTGCTGGGCGCCAATGACCGCCTGCGCGGCGCCCTGATCGGCGCGGGCGGCCGCGGCCGCTACCTCACCGCCGAGTTCAAAGAGATCGGCGTCGAGATGGCCGCGGTCTGCGATGTCTACGAAACGAACCTCCAGGCCGGCCTGAAGGTTGCTTCCTCCACCGCCCAGCCTTACACGGACTACCGCCGCATGCTAGACGATAAGTCGCTGGATGTCATCGTGGTGGCCACTCCCGACCACTGGCACGCCCGCATGGTGATCGACGCCGTGAACGCCGGCAAGGATGTCTACGTCGAAAAGCCGATGGCGCACACCATTCCGGAAGGCTTCGACGTGATCGACGCGGTCCGCCGCACCAGGCGGATCGTGCAGGTGGGCACCCAGCGCCGCAGCTTCGACTTGTTCCAGGAGGCCAAGCAGGTGATGGATTCCGGCCAGCTTGGCGAAATCCGGCTGGTGACCTCCTATTGGTACAACCACCAGACGTCCCTCTCCAGCCGCAAACTGGAGGGCAAGCTGGACTGGAAGCAGTGGCTGGGCAGCGCGCCAGACCGGCCGATGGATGAGAAGCGATTCTTCCACTGGTATTACTACTGGGACTACTCGGGCGGCCTGCTGGTTGGCCAGGCGGCCCACATCATCGACGCCATTCAATGGTTCATGAATTCCCAGGCGCCCTTGGCGGTGACCTGCGCCGGGGGCCAGTCGAACCTGGGCGCGGAAGTGCCCGAGACGGCCAGCATGATCGTTGAGTACCCGGAGAATTACCTGGCGACATTCACGCTGGGCTACAAGGCGATGCGCTACAGCGGCTTCAACGACCAGATGAAGAACTTCCACGGAAACAAGGCGCGCTTCGACGTGTGGCGCGAAGGCTACGCCTTGTACCCAGAAGATCCCAAAGCGATCGATATGAAGCCGTCGATGCTTGAAAAACGCCCTGGCAGCTTTGGATCGGCCAGCCGGGCGCACATCCGGAACTTCCTCGAGTGTGTGCGGTCGCGAAAAGAGCCGACGGCTCCGGTGGAAGCCGGACAGGCGACCAACATTGCGCTCTGTATGGCCATGGAGTCGCTCCGCACCGGGCGGCGGCTGAAATGGAACGCTGCGGCGCGCAAGGTAGAAGTTTAGCCGCCGGCCGGCGTGCGCGCTTACTTCAGCTTGAGCGTGGCCGCGCCCGCCGGCGTGGCTGCCAGCAGTTCCAAAGTTCGGATCGACTTCGGTTTGCCTTTGAACGGGAAATAGACGTACCCGGCGATGGGCAAGGTCTGCGCGCCTTCCGGCAAAGCGGCCTCCACGGCCATCTCCGGAGCAGTCCGGGCAGGCTCCCGTTCCAGACCTGTCCGGTCGTCGGCATCGGGGGCACGGGGCGCCGGAGGCAGGCGCCGCGGGCCGCTGCCATCGCCCGGAAAGCGTTCCTGCGGCGTGGGGCGCCCGAGCACCACCCCCGTGTCGCCGACGCCGGCGCCCACTTCGAGCCGGCGCTCCATCTCCCAGTCCGAATATCGGATTGACGCGGCGACCAGTCCTGGCGCCTGGGACATCAAGACCTGCTTTTTCCCATTGATCTGGAGGGTGAACCAGGAATGCGCCACCTCTACCGGTTCCCGCGTAGCGCTAAAGAGCGCCACTTCGACCACCAGGTAATCCGGCGTCCAGAACATGGCCCCCTCACGGCCAAAAGAGCGGACCAGATAGTCCGCGGCGATGGTGAGCGGCCCGGCCGCCGCGGATACGGGATAATCGGCGGGTTTCTCTTTGGGCGGCGTACCTTGGGCGCCCGGCCATGCAGGAGGAGCGGCCAGCAGGAGCGCGGCGGACAGCCAATGCCTCATGGCTCCAGGATACGCCCGCGGGTACCATAACGGCAGTGGTAGTCGCCTGGATGCTGCTGGCGTTGGCGGTCGCGCGCGGGGAGTCCGTGCCCGCGGCGGCCGGCCGGGTGATGCGGGACGCGCAGGGCGTTGCCATTGTCCTGGAGGTCGACAGCGGGCGGCTGCTGGCGTGCACCCGGCCTGACCTGGCGGCCCGGCGCCTGGTGCGGCCCGGTTCTACGTTGAAGCCGTTCACGCTGCTGGCGCTGGTGAATACCGGGCGCGTGCGCACGCCGACGGCGCAGGTCTGTCCGCGGCGCCTGCGCGTGGCCGGCCGCATCCTGGACTGCTCGCATCCGGTGAGTCCGCTCCCGTTGGATGCCACGGCGGCGCTGGCCTACTCCTGCAACTGCTTCTTCGCCACTGCCGCGGCGGGGATGCCGCCCGGCGAACTGCCGGAGTTGCTCAACCGGCTGGGTCTCACGTCGCCGACGGGTTTGATGGCGGGCGAGGCCGCGGGTTGGGCGCGGCGGCCGGCCGGTTCGGCGCAGGTCGTCTTGCAGGCGCTCGGCGAAGCCGGCGTGGAAGTCACTCCGCTGGCGGTGGCGGAAGCCTACCGGAAACTCGCCCTCCGCCGGAAGACGCTCCGCGAACCGGACGAAGCGATGGATCTGATCTTCGCGGGGCTGGAAGCCGCCACCGAGTACGGAACGGCGCGGCTGGCGAATCCGTCAGACTTGCCGTTCCCGGTGGCGGGCAAGACGGGCACGTCCACCGGCGCGGGGCCGGTACGCCATGGCTGGTTCGCCGGCTTCGCGCCCGCCCGCGATCCCCGGTTCGTGGTGGTGGTGTACCTGGAGCACGGCTCCGGGGGACGCGACGCCGCCCCCCGGGCTGGTGAACTCTTCCGCGCGCTGTTGCCGTAGCCGCCGGGCGGCTACGCCGTGACCATGCGCCGCTGCTTCAACGCCAGGTTCGCCATGTGCGGACCCGCCACCGCCGCCGCGGCGATCTCCACCGTGCAGTTGGGCTGCCGCCGCGACCGGATGCAATCCAGAAAGTTTTGCGGGTGCGCTTCGGGCTTGTCCAGGTCCGGTTTGTCGGCGATCAACTCCGGTTTCTCGCGCAGCTTCCAGGGCTCGCGGCTTTCGCCGAAGTCCTTGTACAGGTGCAGTCCGTTGCGGTCCAGGATCATGGCCGCTTTCTCGCCCTGGAACTGAATGGACCAGTCGTTCTCGTAAGTGCTGCGATAGTTCAAGGTCCAGGTGGCGATGAAATCGGGGAACTCAAATGCGGCGCTGAACACGTTCGGCACTTCGGCGCCCGTGATCCCGATCACCTTCCCCTGCGCGACGGCGGACAGCGGCGGACCGGAATTGGTCATCCACTGCACCACGTCCATCAGGTGCGTGCCCTGGTCAGTCATGTTCCCGCCGGAATAATCCCAGAACCCCCGCCACCAGCGGTAACGCATCGGGTCAAGCGGCCGCTTCGGGGCGGGACCGACGAAGCGCTCCCAATCCAGTTTGCCCGGCAAGGGCGAACTGTCGAGCGGCATGCGGAAATGCCAGTTCCACATCGCCTTGACCATCGAGATCCTGCCGAGCGCGCCGTCGTCCACCATTTTCTTGGCGTCGTAGACGAACTGCATGCTGCGGCGGTGCATGCCGATTTGCACGATCTGCTTGGAAGCGCGAACCGCGTCCACCATCTTCTGGCTTTCTTCCAGATTCATGGACAGCGGCTTTTCCAGATAGACGTCTTTGCCCGCCGCCAGGGAATCCAGCAGCATGGGGCAATGATGATGGTCGGGCGTCGCGATGACGACAAAATCCACGTCTTTGCTGGCGAGCACCTCGCGGTAGTCGACATAGGCCTTGACGTCCGCGGGTGAATTGGCCCGCGCCAGCTCCACGTTGGGCTCGTAGACGTCGCAGATGGCCACACAGCGCGCGTGCAACCGTTGGAACGCTCCGTGCAGCCAGCGCCCCCGCAGGCCCGTGCCGATCATCCCGAACGCGGGACGATCATTGGCGCCCCACACGCTGGCGCTCAGCACCAGCGGCGCCGCCTTCAAGATGTCGCGACGATTCGTCTCCATCCGTAGAACCTCCACCGCAATGCTAACGCACGCCGGCCGCGGCCGGAAGGGCGTGGGAAAAAATCCGGGGACTAACAACTTTTTCGAGCCGCCTGGCGTTAGATGCTGCACTGCTCGCTGATCGACAAAGGCTGCCCGTCCCGGGTTTTTCACAGCTCGGGAAGGTGGGCGCCGGCGGCGTGGCTCACGGCTTCGCCCGCCGCTCGATGGAGCGGCCTTGCGACTCAGTGCCGGTCTCCTCGGTTTCGGGCGCCTCCGGCAATTCCTCGGTTTCGCTCTGGTACAGGCCCAGGGTCTCGTTGGAAACGAATGTCCGCCGGCCGGTGATGCCGAACAGCAGGGGTTTGGCGCGCAACTCATAGCCGCTTTTCGTTTCGCGGACTTCGAACGAGTAGCCGTGCTTCTGGCCGCGCGCCAGGTCGCCGGCGATCAGTCCGGCGCCCGTGGGTCCCGGCAGTGTGCCCTTCGGTGTGCCCAGTTCTTCGAGGCTGCGGGCGTGCCGGCCGAACTCGGCATAGTACTGCGCCTGCGCTTCGTGCAGCGTCCGCAGGTTGCGGATGGCCGCGGCTTCGTTCGCCGCGACGCGCGCGGCGGCGTACCGCGGCGCGGCCCAGCCCAACAGCAACAGCAGAACCGTCACCACGATCAGGATTTCCACCAGGGTGAAGCCGCGTTCGCGCATGGGCCCCTGCACGAATAGACGAGCCGCGAGCCCGCGGCGTGCAAGCTCCTGCGCCCTGGCGCCGCCGGACGCCATCACAGACTGACGGGCTGGTGCTTCTTCACCCAGCCCGGGTCGAGATCGACACCAAACCCCGGCCCGGTGGGAACCTTGATTTTCCCGTTTGCCACCCGGAGCGGAGAGGTCTTGCATTCGAACTGCACGTGGGTTTTGAAGCCCTTAAACTCGTGGTGCGCCCCCGCGTTCGGGACCGCGGAGACAAACTGAATGTTGTACAGGTAGCCCAGCCCTCCTCCGGACATGTGCGGAATGATGGTCTTGCCGAACGCCGCCGCCATGCGCGCCACCTTCATCGACCGGATCAGCCCGCCGAAGTAGTAATTATCCGGCTGCACGATGTCGAGCCCGTCGTGCGCCAGCAGCCAGCGGAAGCCATAAAAGCTGTAGTCCTGCTCGCCGTTGGCGACCGGCAGCGTGAGCGCATCGGCCACCTGTTTGATCTCCTCCAGGTGGTCGAACATCACGGGTTCTTCAAAGTAGGCGTACTCGTACTCCTCGAGCAGTTTGCCCACGCGGATGGCTTCCGGGACCGAGTAGAAGCTGTTCGAGTCGGCATAGAGGGCCATGTCGTCACCGAAGGTCTTGCGGACCAGCGGGACGATCTGCTCGGTGCGCCCTGGCGGACCCTGGGCGTACATGTCCGTGGTCATGAACATCAGCCCGCCGACTTTGATCTTCAGCGCCTTGGCGTCGTAGGCCGCTACCGCTTCCTGGATCAGCCGGATGGATTCGTCCACCGGCTTTTCCCGCCACTCGGTGGCGATATATACGGCGACTTCGGGGTTGTGGATCTCGCCAATCAACTCGCCCACGGGCTTGCCCGCCATCCGGCCAAGCATATCCAGGATCGCGAACTCGATGGTGGCCAGCGGCAGCCCCAGCGCGAGGCCGTTATAGCGGAAGTTGAATCCGAAGATGTAGATCTTTTCGAGAATCAGGTCCAACTCGCGGGCGTCCTTACCGGGGAAGAACGGCTGGAGGTTCTTGAGGAAGATGGGGTAGAGCGTGCTCATGGCGCTGTGCGCCACAGAAATCCCTTCGGCCCCATCGCGGGACCGCACCCGGCACAGGAAACTGTTGCCGTGGCGCAGCAACTCGACCGACTCGAGGATCACGGGCGCCCGGAAAAGCTCCTTCTTCAGCACCGAGCGCCGCAACGCGTCATCCAGTTTCCGGTAGCGCTCCTCGAGCGCTGGGTCCCGGGCGCCGGGCGGCGAAGACCTGCGGTTGGCGGAAGTACACGAGGACCAGGCGACCGGCGCGGATGCTGCCGTCGCGGTGGAGAGGAATTGCCGGCGGCTGGTCTTCATGAAGGGAACCTCCTACTCGGGAACGCGGGTTTCGCCGTCCGGCCGGCCCGTGTCGGGACCTGCGGTCCCGGCGGACCCGCGCACCAGCCGGATCATCTCCACGTCCGAAATGACAATCAAGCCATCTTCCAGCATCGCCTCGATGGCCTCCACCGCCTCCCGGATCTTCTCCGCGGTGTCAATCACGGACACCATCACCGGCAGGTCGCGGGCCGGGTGGAAAAAGCTGCGCCGGTGCGGATGCCCTTTGGCGCCGTAGCCGAGAATGCCGCGATAGACCGTGGCGCCGGCGATCTCCATCATGCGCAACCTCTTTACCAGCGCGTCGTACAGCGGTTCGCCGTGCCAGCGGTCGTCCTCGCCGAGAAAGACCCGCAGCAGCTTGGCCGGTCCCACGCGCCGCTCGTGCGGCAACGCGGGTTCGGGCTGGCTGGACTTGCGGGCCGCCTTCACGACGGTCGTCTCCTGCACCTCAATCAGCCCGTCGGTCACCATCTCATACAGGGTGGGCAGCACTTCGTCCACCTTGGCCGACGATTCGACGAACTCGATGCGGATGGGCAGGTGTTGCGCCAGCACCTCCACCTTGGGCGTGTGCAGCGTCTGGTGGGAGCCAAACCCGGAGTACGCCCGCGTCGCCGTCGCGCCCGCCACGCCTTTGTGGAGCAGATACGTCATGATGGCGTCATGCAGCGCCGTCAGATGGTGCTGCGCGTCCTCGTTCAGATAAATGGTCACCTTCTTGGCGGGACCCTTGGTCAGCATGGCGTCCTCCCCTTCCGGTCATAGTTAGCATCGCAAATGGCGGATAGCGGTGGTGAGGGTGTCCCGCCCGGAGCCGGTTTCCGCGGCCGGTCTGCTCCAGCCCGGAACGCGCCAGCCCAAAGCGCCACGCATGCCAGCCGCACGCTGCCGCCCCCGTGCCAGACGCCCGTCCCGCGCTCGCCTCCCCGCGCCGCCTGCCGGGTCGTCCGGTCCGCGGCAGCGAGCAAAGCCGGGTGTTGTGCTTCTGCCTCGCCTCAGCCAGGGCACGATCAGGCTCCGCCGCGGAACGTCGCCGGCTAGCGGCGCGCGGTCGCGGCCATCACGCCGAGCCAAAGCGCCACATACCCCAGCAGCACGCTGCCGCCCACGTACAACAGGCCCATCCAGCGTTCGCCTCCGCGCACCGCCTGCCAGGTCTCGTACTCAAAACTGGAAAACGTTGTATAGCCGCCGAGGACGCCCACCACCAGAAACAGCCGCCACAAAGGGTGCGGCTGCGCCAGCCGTTCGGTCAGCAGCGTCATCAGCAGCCCCATGAGAAACGCGCCGCTGACGTTGACGACGAACGTGCCCAGGGGGAAGCGCCCCCCGTACTTGGCCATCACCCACGTGCCGAGCACGAACCGGGCCAAGCCGCCGAAGCCCGCGCCCGCGAGCACCACCAGATACTTATCCAATCGCCTGCTTCTCCTTACGCAACAGGTGCGCCGTTCCGCTATGAGGTTGCTCTTGAATTGTGCCGCAAAGCCGGGCCCTTCTGGTACTCTCGAAGCTGAACGGCGGGCGGGCTTCCCTCGGAAGCGGACGAACAGTCCCGCCGCCGAAACGCCGCGCTCGCGGAGGACCGCCATGGGTTGGTTGCACTTTGTTAAGTTCCGGCGGCGGGCGCTGCTGCCTGGAATCCTGATCGGCGTCGCGCTCGCCGGCGGCGCTCTCGCCCAGCGGGAAACGTACGACACGCACGCCAGGGGGATTCGCATCCTTCCCGGGATGTGGCGGCCGCACTATCCGTTCGAGCAGATCGCCTGGGTCAGCCCGTCCTGGCCAAGCCAGGACTATCTTTGGCTGGACTTCCCGGAGGCGGTGTTCACCAGCCAGGGACTGCTCTTTCTGAGCCACGTGAACCCGCCGTTCCCGGTGGCGCACCCGGACTTGCCGGCGGTGTCCTGGCGCTCCACCACCGGAGGCATTGCGTTCGAACGCGCGCTGCCCAGCGGGATTCGCTTCGGCGGCAGCGTGACGCGCAAGAACGCGAACGCCGTGGAACTGCAACTGCGCCTGCGCAACGGATCGCGCCAGCCTCTCAACCGGATTTCGCTCCAGACCTGCGCTTTCCTGCGCGCCATCCGCGAGTTCGGCGACTACACCACGGCCAACAAGTTCGTGCACACCCCGCAGGGATGGATTCCCGTGAACCAGGCGCTGAAAGCGGATCCGGTGGAAGGCATGCCTTATCGGGTCGGCTGGCGCTGGAGCGGCAAGCCCATGGCCGACCTGCCGGTCATGGTGACGGTGTCCACGCGTGGCGACCGCCTGGCAGCCATGACGTGGCATGAGCACACCCTCTCGCTGGTCTCGAACCCGAATCACCCCTGCATGCATGCCGATCCCCGCTTTCCCGACCTGCCGCCCGGAACGGAAGCATCCATCAAGGGTCACCTGATTTTCTTCGAGGGACGCCTCCAGGACTTCGACGCCGCGGCCCAGTTGGAGGCCGCCCGGAAGTGAGGGCCGACCCGATGCCGACCACCCGCCGCCAGTTCGCGGCACAGACCATGGCGGGAGCGCTTCCCGTGCGCGCCGCCGCGCCCGGCCCGCGCGTGCAGGCAGAGGAGGAAGTGTGCACGTTCGTTCCGGCGGACACCGGCGCGGGACCGCGGTGGGCCTACGGCGCGCCGGGCATCGTCCGCGAGGGCGACACCGTTTTTCTCGCGGGTCTGGACACGTGGCGCCTTTTTACGCCTTCAACCCGGATGCGGCCGCCGGGGATTTCGGCGAGGTGATCGAGGCCGCCAACGTCGAGGAAACCGCGGGCCATCTCACCAACCTGGATCTTTGGCTGGACCCCGCGGGCGCGGCGCACCTGCTCTACCTGAAACGCAACGTGGCTACGCCCGCGTTCCGGGACCGGTTTTTCCCGGGCCTGCCTTTGCGGATCACGCTCGCATATGCGATGGTGCGCAACCGCCAGATCGTCGGCGTCCGGACCCTGCTGGCCGGCGGCGACCAGGACGGTTCCGAGATTCCGGTCTGCGGCCGTTTCCACGCGACGCCGGACGGCCGGCTGTTCGTGATCGCTTCGGTGCGGCACGAAACTCCCGGCGCGCCGCCGCTTCATGACAACCGCCTGCTGGCGATCGCCGCGAACGGGGCGCCGGTCACTGGCCCGCGGCTAAACCTCCGCTACCCGTGAATTTCCTCACTGCGACCGAGCGGGGCGGCTCGCGACCGTCGCCGCTCTTGGACCTGGCAGGGATTTGCGAGGGCGCGCCGGCCACCGCCATTCGTTACGCTCGCATCCGCGTGTAGGCAGCCAGTCAGCGCCGCAGGTAGGCGTCGTCGCCGCGGATCCAGTCCTCCCGCACGGGGGCGAACAGGTCCAGCGCGACGCTGTCCTCTTCGGCCGTGACGGCATGCGCGGCGTGCGGCGGAATCCGCACCGCCTGGCCAGCCACGGCAACCGTCTCGATCCCGTCGATCACGAAGCGGAGCCGGCCGGACTCGAGAAGGCTGATCTGCTCGTTGGCATGGCGGTGCAGCGGCACCACCGCGCCCCGCCGGAGACGCAGGCGCGCCACGGTCAGCAGGCTGCCGTGAATGACCTGCCGGGTCACGTAGTCGTTCATCCGCTCTTCGGGGATGGCGTTCCAGGTGTAAAGGTCCACGAGGGCGTAGTGTATCATGTGGAGTTATGAAGGGCGTCGTCCTGGCGGGCGGAACGGGCAGCCGGCTGTTTCCACTTACCAAAATCACCAACAAGCATTTGCTCCCGGTTTATGATAAGCCGATGATTTATTACCCGATTCGCACGCTGGTCGATGCGGGAATCCGGGACATTTTGATCGTGACCGGCGGGCGAAATGCCGGAGATTTTTTGCGGCTCCTCGCCAACGGCAAGGAATTCGGCCTGAGCCATATTGACTACACCTATCAGGAAGGGGAAGGCGGCATCGCGGACGCGCTGAATCTGGCCCACCACTTCGCGGATGGGGGGAAGATCTGCGTGATCCTGGGCGACAACATCATCGAACGCTCGATCCGTCAGGCCGCCGACGACTTCCGGCGGCAGGAGCGGGGCGCGAAGATCCTGCTCAAGGAGGTCCCCGACGCGGAACGTTTCGGCGTCGCGGAAGTCGACGGCGGGCGCGTGGTCAACATTGAAGAAAAGCCCAGAAGGCCCAAGTCGAATTACGCGGTAACCGGCATTTATATGTACGATGGGACCGTTTTCGACAAGATCAAGGATCTGGTTCCCTCCGGACGCGGTGAACTCGAAATTACGGACGTCAATAACGCGTATATCCGGGAAGGAACGATGACTTTCTCCTTTCTCGAAGGCTGGTGGACCGACGCCGGCACGTTCGATTCCTTGTTGCGCGCCAGCAACCTGGTGGCCCAGACCGAGGGCGGGGCGCCGCGGAGCGGGGAAGCATGACGCCGCCCGACGCCTTGCCGGGGCGGATCGTGGCCGCCGGCGCGCTGGAATTGCGGACGCCGGAGAATCAGAAAGGCATTGGCCGGGTGATCAACGCCCCGGACTCGGCCGACCTGATCGGGGGCGTGCGCATCCAGCCCCTCGCGTTGTGGCCGGACGACCGCGGATATTTCCTCGAAGTGCAGCGCCTGGGACGGGGGCTGGCCGCGCAGTTCCCGCCGGAGACCACCCAGGTCTCGGCGGCGTTCAACTACCCCGGGATCATCAAGGCGTTTCATTATCACCTGCATCAGACGGACTGCTGGACGCCGGTCGCGGGCCAGTACCAGGTGGCGCTGGTGGATCTGCGCGCCGGGTCGCCGACGTTTGGCTTGCGCAACACCATCTACATCGGTGCGCTGCGTCCCTGGCAGGTGTTGATTCCGCCCGGCATCGGCCACGGATACAAGGTGATCGGCACGGAACCGGCGGTGCTCGTCTATCTCACGGATCACTTTTACAACCCCGCGGACGAGGGGCGCCTGGCCTATGACGATCCGGGCATCCATTACGACTGGGAATTGCAGCACAAGTGAGCCTATATGAAACTTTTGGTTACCGGTGGCGCGGGATTTATCGGGTCGGCCTTTATCCGGCTGTCGCTGGCGGCCGATCCTTCGCTCCAGATCGTTAACCTCGACAAACTCACTTACGCCGGCAATCTGGCCAACTTGGCGGAGGTGGTCGCTGATGCCCGCCACCGCTTCGTTAAGGGCGACATTTGCGACGCGGCTCTGGTGGACAGCCTGCTCGGCGAGGAAGGGCCGGATGCGATCGTGCACTTCGCCGCTGAGTCCCACGTGGACCGCAGCATCCTGTCGGCGAGTCCGGCGTTTGAGACCAATCTGCGGGGCACGTTCACCCTGCTGGAGGCGGCGCGCGCGCACCGGATCGGCCGCTTCGTGCACGTCTCCACCGATGAGGTCTACGGCAGCTTGGAAGCACCCCTGGAGGCGGACGAGAACTTTCCGTTGAATCCGAGCAGCCCTTACTCCTCCACCAAAGCGGGCTCGGACTTGCTGGCGCGGTCGTATTTCCTTACGCACAAACTCCCCGTGCTCATCACGCGAGCTTCCAATAACTATGGGCCGTATCAGTTTCCCGAAAAACTGATTCCCCTCATGATCTCCAACGCCCTGGAAGACCTGCCGTTGCCGGTCTACGGCGATGGCCAGCAGGTGCGGGACTGGCTTTATGTGGACGATCATTGCCGCGGTATCCGCGCGGTGCTGGACCGGGGCCGCGATGGCGAAATCTACAATATTGGGGGGAATTGTTCGCTGCCCAACCTCGCGGTGGTCCGCCAGATCCTGGCGGCCACCGGCAAGCCGGAGAGCCTGATCCGGTATGTCGCCGACCGGCCCGGCCACGATCGCCGCTACGCGCTGTCCAGCGCGAAACTGAAGCGGGAAACCGGCTGGGCGCCACGGCAGGATTTCGCGGCGGGCCTGGCCGCCACGGTGGCCTGGTATCGCGCGAACCACGACTGGGTGGCCGCTGTCAAGTCCGGCGAATACCGCACCTATTACGAACGCAACTACGGGGGGCGCGCAACGGTCGCGAAGTGACGCGCGTGCGGGTGGTGCTGGACGGAACGCCGCTGACGCTGACCTCGGGAGGCCTGCCGCGCTATACCGCCGAACTGGCGCGGGCGCTGGCGACCGAATGCGAAACCGACGAAATCCTGCTGGCGTCGGATCAGCCCTTTCCCCTGCCTCCGGACAGCCCGCTGAACCTGCGGCAACTGCCGGGACCGCGTTCATGGGCGGAACGCCGGTGGTGGTCCTGGGGCTTGCCCCGGCGCTTGAAGCAGGCGCGGGCGGACGTATTTCACGGCACAAACTTCGCCGCGCCATTTTGGCCGGTGCGGCCCAGCGTGGTCACGGTGCTGGACTTGTCTCCCTGGCTGGACCCGGCGTGGCACCAGCACGCGGGATCCGTGCGGCGAAGGACGCCGTGGCTGTTGCGGATGGGGCTGGCCCGGTGCGTCGTGACGCTCACGGAGGCCGTGCGCCGGCAGGTGATCGAACGGTTCCGCCTTCCGGCAGAGCGCGTGAGGGCCGTGTGGCTGGCGGCCAGTCCCCGGTTCCGCCCTTCCCCGCCGCCCGTGCGCAGCCGGCCTTACTTTCTTTTTGTGGGAACGCTCGAGCCGCGCAAGAATCTCCCCATGCTGGTGGAAGCGTGGCGGCCGCTGCGGGAACAGGCGGATCTGGTGCTGATTGGGCGCCGGCGCGCCGACGGTCCGGATTTCGCCTCCGAGCCCGGCCTGCATCTGGCGGGCGAAGTGCCTGACGCCGAGTTGCCTGCCTGGTACAGCGGAGCGCTTGCGCTGGTGTATCCGTCGCTGTATGAAGGTTTCGGGCTGCCGGTGCTGGAAGCCATGCAATGCGGCGCGGCGGTGATCACCTCCCGGGACCCGGCGATCGTGGAAGTGGCGGGTGGGGCAGCGGTGTGCCTGGATGCCCGGGACGGCCGAGCCTGGTCCGCGGCGATGCAAAGCTGCGCGGCGGCTGACGCCTGCTGGCGGGTCCGCCGCGAGCTCTCGCGGCGGCGCGCGGCCCTGTTTTCCTGGGCGCGCACCGCGCGGGAAACAAGGCAGGTCTATGTCGACGCAATCTCCGGCGCCAACGCTTGAACGCCGCCCGCCAGCGCTGCTGCTCGCCCCGGAATCGCCCTATCCGCTGGTGGGCGGCGGCGCGCTGCGCGCGGCGTCGGTGCTGGAATTCCTGACGCAGCACTACGCTGTGGACCTGGTGGTGTTCCGGCAACCGGGCGCGCCCGATCCCGCGCCGCTGGCCGCGCACCATCACATCCGCCGGATCCACACGATCGGGCTGCCGTATCACGCGCGCGACCCGGTGACTAAGGCCTTGCGCAACGGCTGGCGGCTGGTCAAGCACCGGCCTCCCCTCATCGATCGTTTCTCCGGTTTTGAAGCCGAGCTGGTCCGGTTTGTGGACGGCTACCGTTACGATTTGGCCGTCATCGAGCACTTCTGGTGCGCACCCTATCTGGATCAGCTCGAAACGCGCAGCGCCCGCGTCGTCCTGGACCTGCACAACGTGGAGTCGGTGTGGCATCAGCGATGCGCGGAGGCGGAGGCGCGCGCCACGGGCGCTTGGTCGCCGGTGCAGGTCGCCCACCGGGTTTTCCGCGAGGCATGCCTCTCGCTGGAGCGCGCGTATCTGCCGCGTTTCGCCTGCGTGCTGGCGACCTCGCAAGCAGACGCGGAGCACGTACGCGGCATCGCGCCTGGCGCCCGGGTACACGTGTATCCCAATGCCTTGCCGTGGCGGGACCAGCCCCGTCGGCCCGAGCGCGAGATCATTGGTTTCTCCGGCAGCTTCGACTATGAGCCAAACCGGTTGGCAGTGCGTTTTTTCGCGCGGCAGGTTTGGCCGCGGCTGCGGCACGAGTGGCCCGCTCTCACGTGGCGCTTGATCGGGCGGCATCCGGCGTCCGTGGCGGATTTGGTCGCCGGGGATCCGCGCATCGAGTGCTCCGGACCAGTGGAGGACGCGGTCGCGGAGCTGGCGGGCTGCAAAGTAGTCGTGGTGCCGCTCTTGTCCGGCAGCGGAACCCGCCTCAAGATTGTGGAAGCCTGGGCGGCCGGGCGGGCCGTGGTGTCGACCACGCTGGGAGCGGAGGGCCTGCCCGCCGAGGACGGGCGCGACCTGATCCTGGCGGACGAACCGGACCGCTTCGCGGCGGCTGTCTCGGATTTACTGGCTTCGCCCGCCCGGCGCGCCGCCTTGGGCGCTCGCGGCCGCGCGCTCTTTGAATCGCGCCTGCACTGGGCCACCGTCTGGCCGCTCTTAGGGAGCGCGCTGGCCTGGCCCTGAAGCGATGGCCGGCAGGAGTCTGGGTTCCTCGATCGGGATGACTGGGGGTTGCTCGGCCCCGCCGTCGTCGGCGTCTTCACTGTCTCGCTCCTCCGGCTGTTCGCGGGCCTCCGGAGTCTCTGCTTCCAGATCGGAGAAGACCAGTTCCCATTTGGACACGCCATGCACGTATAGCCGCGCGACACGTCCGGCCAGCGTGTCCGTCTCGCCGGGCTGCAAGCCAAGCACCTGGGGATACCAGCCAGGAGAGAAACCGACGTCGTCCAGGATCTTCACCGGCTCGCTCCATCGTTCCGGCTGGTCGAGCTCCCGCGAGAAGCTGACGTAGATTCCCTCCTGCGGCCAGCGCGGCGCGCAACAGGCGCGATTCAGCAGCATGACGTACGACCGCGCGGACGTATTCCAATGGACCGAGGGACCCCAGAAGGCGTTCGCATCGCTGCGCTGCCAGGGTACGACCACCGGAAAGACCGGCGTGAGGCGCCCGCCGAGTCCCGGCTCCAGCCATGCGCCCCGAAAGTACTTATAGACCCGGCCCACCGGCGACCAGCGGTCGGCAAAGGCCATCCGGGCCATGGCGATGCCCTGCTGGCTCACGTCTCCGCCGTAGCTGCTGAACAGGAAGTAGAAATAACCGTTCTCGCGATCGGCAATCACGGAAAAATCGCCGTAGCCGCCCGCGAAAAAACCGTTTCGCGCGCCGCAATCCGGAGGATCGCCGGATTCCAGCACAATGCCAAGATCCCGAAACCGCAGTCCGCCATCGTAGGAAACGATCGCGCCGATCTTTGGCGCGGTCAATTCTCCGCCGGGACAAACCCCCTCGGGTTCGTGGTGATACCAGGCGAACAGGGCGCCGTCTTCGTCCTGCCATGCCGCTTCGATCCAGGCGGGGTAGTGCGTCGTCGGACTGATCATCGCTTCGCGGACTTCCTGCAGGGTAAGCGGGCCCCACCCGCTCGTGCGATATGGGAAACCGGCGGAGTTCAGAACATGGAACCGCCCCTGGCGCCAGTAGGCGGGGCTGTTGGAATCCACGCGCGACAGCATGTAGGCGGCAGAGGCGGGGCGGAGTTCCACGCGCTGCGCAGGCGCGCTCGCGGGGAAGAGAGCGAACAGCATGGCGGGGACAAGGAAGCCGACTCTCACGTATTCTCTCAACCACGTCACGCGCAGCCGTAACCGCGCGACTGCACACTGATTCGGCGCGGGCCAGTAGCAATTCGTTACACGGCGAAAAGTTAAGAAATGTAAAGGTCGCGCTTTCGCGCGGAAGGGTGATTCCCCCTATACTGAGAGTTTGGATGCGAGTAGCTGTTGACGCTCACCAGATCGGCCAGCACCTCACCGGCAACGAGGTGTACGTGCGCAGCCTCCTCAACGCATTCGCTCAAGTGGACGCCGAGTCCGAGTTCATTGCGTACGTGTCGGTATCGGATGCGCGGTCGTGGATTCCATCCCGTTTCCGGATGCGCCCGGTCTCCCCGAATCCTTTTGTGCGTCTGGGGTACGATCTGACGGCCAAGCTGCGGGAGGACCGGCCCGACCTCATCCACGTCCAATACACGGCGCCGCTCAACTGCCCCACGCCCATTGTCGTGAGCGTGCACGACGTCAGCTTTCTCGAACATCCCGAATATTTCACCCGCGCCCGGGCGCTGCAACTCCGGTTGACGGTTCGGCGAACCGTGCGGCGGGCCGCACGGATCCTCACGGGGACCGAGTTCTCGCGCCGTTCCATTTGCCGGGCGTATGGCCTGCAACCCAGTCAGGTGGAGGTGATCCCCAACGCCGCCAGCCCGTTCTTCCGTCCGCTGCACATCGACAACGCGCTCGACGCGGTGCGCAAGCGTTTCCAGTTGCCCGCTCCGTACGTGCTGTGCGTGGGCGATCTGCAACCGCGCAAGAACCAGATCGGCTTGATTCGGGCGTTTAGCGAACTGGTGCGGGCGTTCCCCCAACTGCGGCACCGCCTGGTGCTCGCGGGCAAGGACACCTGGTTCAGTTCCAAGGTGCGCGAGGCGGTGCGTGCCTCCGGCATGCCGGACCGCATCCGCCTGCTCGGCTTTGTGACGGACGAGGAATTGCTTCACCTGTACAACGCCGCGGAGATTTTTGTGTTCCCCTCGCTGTACGAAGGTTTCGGGCTGCCGGTGCTGGAGGCGATGGCTTGTGGGCGCGCCGTAGCCTGCGCGAACACGTCGGCCATGCCCGAAGTCGCCGACGGCGCGGCGATCCTGTTCGATCCCCACTCGGTGGCGGACATGACGCGGGCCATCGCCGATCTGCTGCGCGACCCCGAGTTGCGCGTGCGCATGGAACGCCTGGGCCAGCAGCGATGCGCCACGTTTAACTGGCAGGACACCGCGCGCAGGACGCTCGCCGTTTACGCCCGGGTGGCGGAACAGCAGCGGCAGATGGCGCCCGTCGGGGCGCATTCCGCCACGCTGTCGCGATGAGGAGTAAGCTAGCGGTTTTCTGGCTTCCGGGGTGGCTGTTGGCGGCGCCCGCGGGCTTCCCGGAGGCCGACGAGACGCTGCGCTACCGCGTCCTGGTGGCCGGCGCACCCGCGGGGGGCGCCGTGCGGTTCGAGGCCCGGCGCGTGGCCGGCGCGGCCGCCACCTGGCTATTTGAGGCGTCCGCCGATTTCTCCCTGCCCGGCATGCCGATTCGCGACCGCTACCGGTCGCTTGCGGCGGATTTTTGCTCCGGGCAGTTCGACAAGTCCGCCGAGTATGGCAGCCGCCGCCGCGGCGAGACGGTGGTGTTCTACCAGGAACGCCAGCGTGCCCTGCGCGTCACGCACGGGGGCGGCTTCTCCGAAGTCGCCATCCCCGCCTGCGCGCGCGACCCGCTGACCCTGCTGTATTACACGCGCGCGGAGATGCGCCGCAAGAAACTCCCGCCTCCGCAGCCCGTGGTGTTCGGCTCCACCTATCAGGTGGAACTGAAGAGAGCCGGCTCGGAGAAGATCCTCATGGGAAACCGGGAACGGAAGGCCGATCGCATCGCCGGTTCCTTCGCGGGGCCCAAGTCAAAAGGGTCCTTCGAGTTCTGGCTGGCGCAGGACGACGCTCGCACGCCGTTGCGCATCCGCATTCCGCTCCCGGTGGCGTCCCTGACGCTGGAGTTGGAGCCGTAACGTGCGTCTCGGTTTTTTTTCCCCGCTGCCTCCGGCGCGCAGCGGCATCGCCGATTACGCGCAGACGCTGCTCGAGCACCTGCGGCCGCTGGCTGACGTGGAGGTGTTCGATGGGCGCCGGCCGGCGCGCGAGGCTGCCGCCTGCGACGCACTGCTTTTCCAGGTGGGCAATAACGCCTATCACGCTGACGCGTATCGCAGCGCGCTGGCGCTGGCGGGCTCGCCGCCGCCCCGGCTGGTGGTGATGCACGAGGCTAACCTGCACCACCTGCTGGCGGACATCACCATCAAGCAGGGCGACTGGGACGCCTACCTGCGCGAGTGTGAATACGAAGGCGGACCCGCGGCGCTCGCCCATGCCCGCCGTGTGCGCAACGGTGAAACCGGGCCCGACTACGAGGGCCTCCCGATGGTCCGCCGCCTGCTCGAAGCCGCCAGCGGAGTCATCGTGCACAGCCGTTACATGGCGGACCAGATGCGCCGGTTCGGTTTTGCGGGACCCGTGGCCTGTATCCCGCACGGCGCGTGGATTCCGCGCGCGAGCGGGCAGGAGCACCGGCATGCGCTGGGCCTCGACCCAGCTACGCCGCTGGTGGGAATCTTCGGTTTTCTGAAACCGTACAAACGCATCGCCGAGTCGCTGCGCGCCTTTCGCCGCCTGGTCCGGCTCCATCCCCGGGTGCGCATGATCCTGGTGGGTGAGGAGCACCCCGATTTTCCGGTGCGCGCGCTGATTCAATCCCTGGAGTTGACGCCGTATGTCCGGCTAACCGGTTTCGCGCCGCTCGAGGACTTTGAAGGCTGCCTGGCCGCCTGCGACATCGTCCTGAACTTGCGCTATCCCACCGTGGGCGAAACGTCGGGCAGTCTCTTGCGCGCGCTGGGCATGGGAAAGGCCGTGCTCGTTTCCGACGTAGGTTCCTTCGCGGAACTGCCCGACGAGATCTGCCTGAAGATTCCCGTGGGCGCGGGCGAGGAAGACCTGATCTTCGAGTATCTGAACCTGCTGACCTCGCGCCTGGACCTGGCGCGCACCCTGGGCGAGGCGGCCCGGCGCTACGTCGCGCGGGAGTGTAGCTGGGAACTGGCCGCGCGCCGCTACCTGGAGTTCGCCCGCGCGGCGACCGAGGGACGCCCTTATCAGGATCCCGGGCCTCAGCCATCGCCCGGGCCGGCGCCGGCCCAAGCGCCGGCTCCCACGCCGCCGCCGGAAATCATTCTCGACTGGGTGCAGGAACCAAACGCGCGCGCTTACGCCGCCGCGCATGTCAGCCGCCTGCAAAAGACGCTGTCGATCATTCCCCCCGGCGGGCCCGACGATCACATCCTGGAGATGGGCGCTTACCTGCAAATCACGCCGGCGTTGCGCTTTCAGTTGGGCTACGGGCATGTGCGCGGCTGTTATTATGGCAAGCTCGGCGTGGTGGATCACAAGGAAGTCCGCTCCGCGAGCGGTGAAACCTTTGTCTGCGACATCGATCATTTCGACGCCGAACGGGATCGCTACCCGTACGCGGACGAGTCCTTCACCACGGTGCTCTGTTGCGAGCTGATCGAGCACTTGTACGCCGATCCCATGCATCTCCTGACGGAGGTGCACCGCATCCTGCGGCCCGGCGGGAGCCTGGTGTTGACGACGCCCAATATCGCCGCGCTGCGCGGGCTGGCGGCCATGCTGGAGGGCTACCACCCCGGCTTCTTCCACGCCTACCTCCGGCCTGCCGGCGCGGAAGAACCCGCGGCCCGCCACAACCGGGAGTACACCCCCCGCGAGATCCACCAGCTTCTGGAAAACTCCGGTTTCGAGGTGACGCTGCTCGAAACGGGTCCCTTTCGCGAGGAAGCTCATCCGGAGTATGCCTGGGTAGAGCACCTGCTGCGCGGCTACAACCTGCCCGTGCACCTCCGGGGCGACGGCATTTACGCCGTGGGCCGCAAGACGGGTCCGGTGCGCGACCGCTATCCTTCCTGGCTCTACTCATGAGCGTCGGCTACCAGCAGCCTCGTGTCGTCCGGGAGGGCGATCTTCGCCTCCGGATCGAGTTCACCGCGCGGAACCGCTCCGGGGAGCCGTGGCCCGCAGACCAGGGATTCGCCTTCGGCTATTTGATGTTCGATCCGGAAAGCGACACGCTGGTGCGCGATGGTCCGCGGGCCCTGCTTCCCGGCGTTCTCCCGCCGGAAGGAGAAGCTCCGCTGGCGCTGTCGATCGATCTGCCACCCGAGCCAGGCCGCTATCGCATTGTGGTTTCGCCTTTGCGCGAAGGCGTGGCGTGGTACTCCGAGCGCGGCTGGCCATTCCTGCTGCTCGATGCCGTCGTCGAGCACGGGCGGGCGGACTGGCAGAAGCTGCGCCTGGCCACCGCCCGCACGCTGCGCCGCGAACGCTGGTGGCGCGCCGTTGGGCGATTGTTCACGCTGCCCTTCCGCGCCATTTTCGCCAACTGGGGCCTGGTGCGGTCCATGGTGCGGCGCGACATCCTGGCGCGCTATCGCGGCTCTTTCATGGGCGCGTTCTGGACCGTACTGAGCCCGCTGCTGCTCATGGTCACCTACTTCTTCGTCTTCGGCATTGTGCTGGAAGCGCGTTTCGGCAATGACCAAAGCCGCTCCGGATTCGCCCTGTACTTCCTGGCGGGCATGCTGCCGTGGCTCGCGTTCTCCGAAGCGCTGGCGCGGGCGCCCGGCGTACTGTGGGAGCATCGCAATTTCGTCAAGAAACTCCTGTTTCCCGTGGAAATGCTCCCGGTAAACCTCACCGCCGCCGGACTGGTGACCGAGTGCATCGCCGCCATCCTGCTCTTGGGGGTCCTGCTGGCGCTGCGAGGGGCGGCGCCGTTCAGCGCTCTTTGGCTGCCGGCGCTGTTTGTTCCTCAGGTGCTGTTCACCCTGGGCCTTTGCTGGTTCCTCGCCGCCTTGGGGGTCTTCGTGAGGGATCTCAGCCAGGTGATGGGTTTTCTGCTGACGTTGTGGTTCTTCCTCACGCCTATCTGTTACCCGGAGGCTTCCCTGCCGGCGGCCATCGCGCCGATTCTGGCGAAAAACCCCATGTCCGTGCTGGTGCGCGAATACCGCACGGTGCTGCTGGAAGGCGCCGCTCCTTCGGCTGCGGGGTTGGCCATGCTGTATGCCCTCGGCTCGGTGACGTTCCTCGGCGGGTTCGCCTGGTTCTATAAACTACGGCGTTGGTTTGCGGATGTGCTTTGAATGCGGACCGCCGCCCTCCGAGCGGAGTTGCGCGCGGGCCGCTTCTGGCGGCGGGCGGTCAGGGCAGCTTGACGTCCACACCCCGTTCGCGGTTCAGCCGCAGGGTCATCTCGCGGTCCACCCGGTCGAGCGTCACCTGGTTGTGCGCGCCCTGCATGGTCACGTAGTGCAGCGTGTCTTTCTCCAGCCAGTAGGTAAACGCCACGTACACGCTGCTATCCTTCATGGCCAGCAGGAAGGGCCGCTTTTCGCCGGCGGGTGGCTCCGTCGGCTGGGCGGCGGCGCGCGGCGGCACTTCGTAAATGCGCACCCCGTCGTCGCTGGCGTATTCCTTCACGACGGGCCGCGCCACCTCCGGGGTGAAGTTCTGGTTGATAATCACCTGGGGGCCGGGCTGCGCCTGCGGGAGGACGACCACGTTCGGCTGCGCGGGCGGGTAGTACGTCGGAAACGCCCACGGAACAACGAACACCGGCCGGGCCGGACCCCAGCCCCTCCGCCCGGTGTAGCCGGGATACCCGCTCACGGTGGAACCTAACCGGTCCGCGAAGGTCGACCGCACGCCGGGAGTCAGGGGTGCGTGCCGTCCGGGAGGCCCACCCGTGCCCGGAAACACCACGTTCCCGAACCCGTGCCCGTTGGATCCCGCGCGAACCCCTTGACCAAACGCCACCATCGCTCCGGCCGCAAACACAAACAGCAAACGCATGCCGACCTCCGCGCTTTTAGTTTAGCTTACGCGGTGATCGACGCGCGGCGGCGATGCGGAGTTTCCGCCGTGGGCGGCTATTTCGCCGCCGCAGGCTTCTTGGCGGGCGAGGGCTTCGGCGCCGCCGCAGGCGCCGACGGGGAACTCACCGGACCGGGCGAGTTCTGGTCATACAGTTTAATGACTTCGTCCGTGATATTGATCGAGTTGGAAGCATACAGCACGGGGCTCTGTTGCGAACTCACGTCCAGAATCAACGTATACCCGTTGTCCTGCGCGTACTTGTCGATCACCGCCATAATGCGCTGGCCGAGTTCGCCCATGATCCGCTGCTGCTCCTGGTCCAGCTCCGCCTGCGCGTCTTCCGTCTCCCGCTGCAAGGATTTCGTTTTGGCGTCGATCTCCCGCATGAGCTTCTGTTTTTGCTCTTCGCTCATGGTGTTGGCGCCGCGGCTCAACTGGGAGCGCAACTGCTCGATCTCGCTGTTCATTTTGTCGATCTCGTTCTTCTTGGGCTGGAACTTGCCCTGGAGATCGTTGGCCGCCTTTTGGCCGTCCTTGGTGCGAATGATCGCTTCCTGAATGTTGATGATGCCGACCTTGGCCGGCGGCGCCTGGCCCCAGGCCGCGGCGGCTCCAAACAACACCAGGGCCGCACGCAAGCCGGCCGGCTGCGCAGCAAGTCTCATTGGTTCCGTTTAACTCCTTCCTGATAGTTTCTCACACGAGGAACTAGAACGTGCGCCCGATCGTGAAGCGGAACGTCCGCCGCCGCTCAAACCAGGGGTAGGCCCGACCGAACTGGGCGATACTGTTCACAAAGGTCTGCTGGTTGGGGAAGAACGACCGGTCCGCCACGATGGGGGGTTGGAGAAAGTCCCGCAGGATCATCGGGTTGTACGCCCAGTACAGGCGAAACGGCGCGTTCACCACGGGCAGCAGCACCTGGAACTCGACACCCGTCGAAGCGCGTACCTTCTCCGTGCCCGGCGCGATGAAAGCCCGGCCGTCAAAACCCGCCTGGGGATACAAGGCATTCAACTCGTCCACCCGGAAGTCGTTCATCCGAAGCTGGTCCTTCCGCAGCACCTTGTTCGCGCCCACGTCGAAAAAGAGGGCGACATTCACCGGGCCGACAATCGGAATGCGGTACTCAAAATTGCCGACCATTTGCGTGTCGCCGCCGGCATAAGTGAACTGGTAAATCGGAATGCGCTGGCTGGCCGGCACAAAAAACTCCTGGCCGTTCTCGTCAATGAGCTTCTCGAGCCGGGCGGAGTTGTCCGCGTTCAAAATGGGCACCGTCGCTTCACTCGCTACCCACGCAATCGGGCTGATCCCCCAAATGTCAAAGCCGCGAATGTCCTGTTCGCCGCCGATGTAGGTCCGCGCAAACGGCGGCGCCACCTTGCCTCCGTAGCCGCTCAGAAACGAGAACATGCCGTGCGCGGCCAGCACGTGTTTGCGGCTCCACGGCGAAGGCCGGAAATAACGCGCGTCCACCACGGGGCGGATCGAGTTGACGTTGCCGCCCAGGAAGCTGCCCGCGAATTCCGTCGAGATAAACAGCGCCTTGCCGGCGGTCGGATTAATCGGATGATTGACCGTGTTGTACGAGTAGGACGGCACCACGCGGCTCGTCTTGATGCCTTGCAGAGAGTTCGGACCCCCAATGCCCTGAAAGTTGATGAATTCGAAGTACTGCCGGGAGGCCGTGCTGTCGACCGCGATGTTTGACCGGTCATAGCCGTAGGTAATGCCCACCCGCGCGAAACTCCGCCGCAGCGGATAGCTGGCCGAAACGGAGAACCCCTTGCCGTTCTGGGTATAGTTCAGCAGGTTGTCCCGGCCGAACTGTTCGAACAGCGGAATGTAGTTGCGGCCGGTCAGCAGCGAAACTTCGCGCGCCTGGTCGAAGTTGAACCGCCGCATGTAGACCACGAAGCCCAACTGCAGCGGGCGGTCGAGGAAATATGGTTCGGTGAAGCCGAAGCTGACATCCTGGATCCGGGCGCCGATTTGCGAGTCGATGGACAACGTTTCGCCGAGCCCCAGGAAGTTGTTGGTGGAGTAATTGAATCCCATGAAGCTGCCGGCGATTCCCGAGACGCCGCCCGTCAGCCCGATCGAATTCTTGCCGCGCTCCTTCACCTTCAGCGTGATGTCCACGGTGTTCGATTGCGGGTTGCGCTTGAGGTCGGTGGCTTCGTTCTCCTTCAACACCTCGAAGTAGCCAAGCTGGTTGAGGCGCAGGATGCTCAGCTCCCACAACCGGGTGTTGTACATATCGCCTTCGTCGAGCAGCAGTTCGCGCCGGATCACCTTGTCGCGCGTGGTGGTGTTGCCGGCGAAATCGATCCGGCGGACGAAGAACTGCTTGCCCTCTTCGGCGGTCAGCGTCAGGTCGATCTTGCCAGGCTCGGGGAAATCGAACGCAGGCTCGATGACCGCGTCGATATAGCCGAACTCGCCGTAGAGCTTGCGCATGTTCTCGAACCCCTTGCGCAGCTTTCCCGTCGAGAACACGTCTCCTTCGCCCATCTGAAACAGCGGCCGCATCAGCGACTCGGGCGTGCGGAAGAACTTCACGCCCACAAAGTTGATCTTGCTCAGGCGATACTGATCGCCTTCTTCCACCGGAATGGTGATGTCCGCCCGCTTGCCGGGCTTGTTCATGTAGAACAGGGGTACGCGGAACTTCCCGCCGCCCACGTCGCGGATCTTTACGTCATGGTCAAGCACCTTGGCCAGAAAGTAGCCGCGCTCGCGGTACGCTTCGCGCAGGAACTCTTTATCCACTTCGAGTTTGGTCGAGTCGTACGTCTTGGCGAAGATGTTCTCCAGCAGAATGGAGCGGGGGATGCCGATGGGCCGCAGCGCCTTCATCGACCGGATGGCCACGCGGTCCTTCAAGACCCGGTTGCCGGTGATGTCCAGCTTGCCGACCTTTACCTTCGGCCCTTCCTGCACGTTGAAGGTAACCGAGAGCGAGGACGGTGGAATCTGGCGGATGTCCGGCTCCACTTGGGCGTATTGCCGCCCGCGCTCGGCCAGGAACTCCCGCAGCACGACGGCCGCCCGCTGCACCTTGGCGGGGTCGTACTGCGATTCCACCGAAAGACCCACTTTCCGCTCCTTGAAGCGGTCCAGAATCTCGGAAACCGTGACCGACTTGATGCCCTCGTACTTAATCGTGCGGACGACGCGGCGTTCCGCCAGCAGAAAACGCACGATCAGGCCGGCGGGGCCCTGCTCGGTCTCCAGGGTGATGTCATCGAAGCGGCCGGTGTTCCAGAGGGCCATGAAGTCCCTCCGCAACGCTTCCGCATCAAACGTGTCGCCCTTCTTGGTGAAAATCAGCGCCCGGAGCGTGTCCTGCGGGACGCGGCGCGCGCCGCGAAATTCGATCGCCTCAATCAGATTGGAGACGGGCTTGGCAGGCTCCACCGCCGTCTCCGGAGTCTCAAAGACGGGTTTCTGCCCGGGGACCGGTTTGGGGGCCGGGGCCGGCTGCGCCTCCGGGGCAACCGAATCGGGCACATTTTCAAACGGACTCGGCGCCTTCGGGGGCGCGGGCTTCGGCGGCGGCGCTTGTCCCTGCCCACCGCCCGGGGCGCTCTGCGGCTGTTGCGCGAACGAAGCCCCAACGACCAGTGAAACCCACACGATCAGCAGGCTTAGGCGCCCACACCAACCCATCCGATACCTGATTCCTTTCCCGTTCCGCGCTGGTTTGAAGAGGACGTGGCCCCGCAAGAGATTTCTCTGGACTCCGCCGGACGGTGAAGCACGTAATTTTCCATTCTAGCTGAATCTCGGCGGTCTGAGGGATCGCGCTTAGACCATGGGGGCGTCGCCCGGAAACTGATTGATTCGCTTGAAGGCGGGACCCGGCAGGCGCCGGCCAGGCCTTCCGCCGGCATCGGCGAGCGGCTGTGCGCGCCTTCGCACAGGTGTGGCGGGCCCGTCACTTCCGGTTTAATCCCCTGATCCGGTAGAACGGCCGGCCGCGTTCGGCCGGATCCATCCGGAACTCCTGCCCGGTGCGGGCGGGGTTATAGTCCCGCCACAGCCAGACCATCTCCTCAGCCAGTTCCACATGTCCGCTGTTGCGGCTATGTCCGCCTTCGCCCCAACTAAAGTGGAAGTCATACTCCATCAGCTTCAGCGCATTGGCCATCGCCAGATTCTGGGCGGGCCAACTGCCGTGCTCGTTTTCCAGATCCCCCGCGCCATCCTGGAGCCAGACCCGCAGATTCTTGCGCGGGGCCTTGCGGACCCAGAAGGGATAGATATTGCCTCCGTCCATCCTGCCGGGTTTCCATTGAATGCTCGTGAAACTGCCAATCCGCGACAGGACGCGGCTGAATTCTTCGGGCCGGTGCCACGCGGCATTGAAGGCGCAGATTCCGCCCGACGAATCCCCCGCCAGCGCCCGGGAGTATCCGTCCGTTCGCAGACGATAGCCGGCCCCTACCGCCGGGAGAATCTCCTCGAGCAGAAAACGCGCGTACCGGTCCGACACCTCGTCATATTGCTCTGAGCGAATCCGGCGGCCTCCCACCAGGCCGGGCGAGATCAAAATGTGGACCATCACGGGGATCTTCCCTTCGTGGGTCAGGTTGTCAAAGACAATCTGCGCGCGCGAGGGCAGTTCGCGCGGGACCAGCACCTCGCCATCCTGCCAGATCATGACCGCCGCGGGCTGCGCGCCGTCGTAGGCGGCTGGCGCGTAAACCCAATAAGAGCACTCCATATCCGGATAGACTTGGCTGCGGTGGGTGAACTTTTTCGAGAGTCTGCCCGGCGCCGCACCCGGCTTCAGGTAGGAGTAAGGACCAAAGGCCGGCACATCCGCCTTGCCGCCGAACGGTTTTCCCTCGATCCGGTACTCGAACGCGTGCACGCGCCCGGTCTGCAATTGGCCGGTTGCATACCACAGATGCGTCCCGGGGATCCGCCGCATCTTGCGGGGCGCCTGTTCGTCCACCACCAGTTGCGGCTCCCGCTCGCATTCGAGCGCCCAAACGAAGTTCGATCCCTGGCTGGCCCACGCCTTGCCCTCGCGCAGGTCGGACTCGCAAAACCAGGACTCAAGCGCGGCAGCCAGCGCCCGGGAAGGGGAGCGGGTCAGACGCCACAAGGCGTCGAAGGAAGAGGGCACAGCCGCCTGGACGCCGGCCGCCACCAGCAAAGCCATCCACAAACGCATCCCGTTATCATAGGACGTCGCCTGCGGTTATTTCTTCCCGAGAAAGCGCAGCCGCACCTGCACCGCCCGGGGTTGACCGCGTCCAAACGCCAGGAAGTCCGGTGAGTCAATGTTGTTGTTGACCACGTTCGGATTGCCATGATTGGTCAGGTTGTTCAACCCTACCCGCCACGCCAGCAGGTAATGCCAGAACCGGAACCTCCGTTCCAAGTGCAGGTTGATGTTGAAATAGCCCGGCAGCCGCCATTCGTTCGGCCGGCCGGCGAGGAAACCCTCTTCGTTGACGGCGCTGAACGGGAAGCCGGTGCGGTATTCGATCAGGTAGGAAGCATTGGTGTCGCGTGTAAGAAAGCGCAGGCACGGAGCCAGCCGGCGCTCCGGCAGCGGCGCCCAACCCCAGGTGACGAAGCGATGGGGCGTATCCCAGGGAAACGGCCCCCCGCTCTGCTCGGCGAAAATCGAGTTCTCCAGGCTGAAATCGATGACGGCGTTCGAACGGGCGTGGGACCACACGTAGCTTCCGTGCCACTGAAAGGCGCCCCCGAACGAGCGCCGCACGGTAAGCTCCAGGGCGTCGTACCGGTCGCGGCGCCAGTTGCGCAGATAATAATTTTCCACCTGCCGGACGCGGGACGCTTCGGGACCCTGAAGGTCCACCAGTTCGGAAAAGAAAGTCAGCCCCCGATTGCCGCTCCTCCGCAAATAAGTCGCTTTGCCGAGCAGACCGCCAGGCAACGGGCGCTCGAGGCTGGCGCTGACGGTCCGGTAGCGAGGCACGCGCAGGAATTGCTCTTCCACCAGGAATGCCGTTTCAACCGGACCGCGCCGGACCAGGCCGTCCGGAGCAAGGAAGGTCGAAACCGCCACCTGGTCCTGGTGCCGGCTGATCAGCGGCAGGCTGAGCGCGTCATGAAACACGCCCACGGCGGCTGCCACCTTGGCGCCGCCCAGCCACGCCGGGGCCCACGAGACGCCGAGCCGGGGCGAGGTGAGCACGTTGCGCACCACCTGATCCCAATCGAGACGGAGTCCCACGTCGAGCAGCAGTCCGTCGCGCGGCGTCCAGCGGTCCGACACATACTCGGTGAACTCGAAGTTGCGCCGGGCGGCGCGGCCCGCGCCCGCGAAGGATACCTCGCGGGCCACGCTCTCGTCATTGCGCAGAATCCGGTACGTGTGCCGGTCCGCCCGTTGCCAATACGCGGTGCGTTGTAAGTCCACGCCGAACTGAAACTGGTGGGCGCCCCACGGCGAGCGGAGGGCGGGCAGGTAGGTCTTGGCGATCCACTGCTGGCGGTCCACGTCGCGCGTCACGTCCACGAAGTAGTTGCCGCGCCGGCCCCAGGGCAGAATCTCGAACGGCTGCCGCCCCAAAGGATTCTGCCGCTCGCTGATCCGGGTGCCGGCGAAGCCGAACTCGACGATCGCGCCGCGCCGGAAGGTGTGCTGATCCTTCAAAGAAGCGAACCACAGGTTCTGGCGGCGGTTGGTGGTGGTTTCCGCCGGTTCGAGAAACGACAATCCCCGCCGGCTGTCGCGCACCAGGTTGTACAGCACGCTCGCGGTCAGAATGTTGGCGGAGGTCACATTCGCCTGTACCCGGGTGAGGTTGTTCGAGGACAACGCGCGGCTGCGATTCTCCTGCCGCGGCAGTTCCGGCACGGTGTCGACGTCGTAGAAAGCGTCGAAGCCGTTGTGAAACCACACCCGCCCTTTCCGCAATGGGCCGGAGAACTGAAAACGCGGCGTCCATTTGCTCCAATGCCAGCCGCCCAGGGCGGAAAAGCTCGGCACAAAGTTGGTGGCGCCGACGCGCCACTGGTCGTCGCCCATGGCGGTCTTCAGGTCCACGAAACCGGCCGACCCGCGTCCCTTATCCGCGGTGAACCCGCTGCCTTCGTACTCGACCGCCCGCACGGTCTCCACGTTGATGCGCGCTTCCAGCCGGCCGGTCACCGGATCGGTCAGATTGAACCCGTCCAGCGTGAAGTTGGTCTGGTCCGCGCCGCCCCCGTTGAAGTGCAGCCGGCCCGCCGTGTCTTGCACCACGCCGGGCAGCATGGGCAGGGCGTTGCGGAAATCCTGCGACGCCGGGTAGGGCACTTCCAGCATCTGGAGATTGTTGAGTTGCTTCTTCTCGCTGATCTGTTGCGGGTCTACCTCTGGCGCCGAGTAGGCTACATCCACCTTCTGCACCAGGTCTTCCAAATGGTTGAGGACCAGGGTAAGGCCAGGCTCGGCCTCGCTCAGGTCCACGGTCGTATCCAGCCGAAAGAACCCGTCCCGCTCGCAGCGCACCTGGTAACGGCCCGGGACGGGCGCTTCCACGCGGAAATGGCCGGTCAGGTCCGAAACCGCGGTGACGCGATACCCGTCCGCGGCGCGCAACTGGACGCGCGCGGCCGCTACCGCGACGCCGTTCTCATCGGTCACCTTCCCGGTGACCGCTCCAGCGGCGCGCAGCGGCAGCCCCACCAGCCCCAACAGCAGGATTCCGCGAGCCAGTCGTTCACACATCCAGGATTTGGGCGCCTCTATTCTAACGCGCCCGCGCGGACCGCTCTACTTCATCGGAGAATAGTCCACCGCGTCCATGAACACGGACTCGACCTTCTCGACCAGCTTGCCGTTTCTTTCCGATTCGTCGCGCGCCCGGATCCAGGCCGGATCGTTGCGGAACGCATCCCAGTTCATCCGGGCCTGCTCCCTGCTGGCGTGAGAAACGATGTAAATCAGCGTGTTGGTCTTGCCGGGGGCGTCCCGCGGGACCCAGTACCCGATGTTCTGCATGCCGTGTTTCTCAAAGAGCTTCACCGTGTGGTTGCGGAAGCGCGCGTGCAGCGCCTCGAGCTTGCCCTCATGAGCGGTGTACGTACGTAGTTCAAAAACGCGCGGGGACGCCGCCGCTGCCGTCTCGCTGTGCATCCACCATCCTCCCAGAGCCGAAACCGCCGCCACCGCGGCGTACTGTAAGAAGAGCCGGGCTGTCATCGGCCACCGAGGATATCATGCCGTCGGCTTCTTCTGAATCGTAGCCTTGGTGGCGCCCGTCGAGATGCCGCCGTCGACCAAGAGCGTCTGTCCGGTGATATACCGGCTCTCCTCGGAGGCGAGGAACACCACCGCGCCGTCCAGGTCGTTCGGCGCGCCGGGGCGCTTCAGCGGGATGCGGTCGCAGATATAGGCGAGCCATTCCTGGTTCTCATAGAGGACCGCGGTTTGCGCGGTCTTGAACCAGCCCGGCGCCAGGCAGTTCACGGTGATGCCGTGCGGTCCCCAGTCGTCGGCCAGGCTCATGGTGAGCTGCTTGACTCCGCCCCGGCTGGCGGTGTAGGGCCCCAATCCCGCGTAGCCGAACACGCAGGTCACCGAGCCGATGTTGATGATCCGACCGTAGCGGCGGGGAATCATGTGCCGGGCGATGGCCTGCGACACGAAGAAGGTGCCGCGCAGGTTCGTCTCCACCACCAGGTTCCAGTCGTCCCAGCTCACCTCCAGCGCGGGCTTGCGCACGTTGCAGCCGGCGTTGTTCACCAGGATGTCGATGCGGCCGTAAGCTTCGGGCGCCGCCTCGCCGAGGCGCTGGATGCTGCCGTAGTCCCGGACGTCCAGTTCCAGCGGCACGGCGCGCCGCCCCAAGGCTTCGATCTCGCGTTGGAACGGCGTCAGATCGGCCAGTCTGCGGCTCGTGATAATCAGATCGGCGCCGGCGCGCGCCAAGGCCCGCCCAAAATATTGCCCCAAGCCGCGGCTGGCCCCCGTCACCAGGGCCACCCGTCCGCTCAAATCGAAAAATGGTGCGCTCATCTTTGCGGCTCCAGAATCACTTTCATCAGGTTCGGCTCGTGCCGGTAAAGGCGATGAAACCACTCGACGCCCTCGCCCAAGGGCGCGCGGGCGCTGATCAGCGGCCGCACCTCGATCGCCCCGCTGGCCAGCAGCGCGATGCAGGCCGGGTACTCGCCCGCCGACGCGCAGGAGCCGATCAGCCGGATCTGCCGCGTCACCACCGATTGCAGGTTGAGCTCGATGCGGGGCGTGACGTTTCCGATCAGCGTCAGCACGCCGCCCTTGCGCAGGCTATCGAGCGCGGTCCGGATCGGCTCGGTCGCGCCGACCGCCTCCGCCGCGATGTCCGCCCCGCGGCCATCGGTCCACGCCCGGACCGCGGCCGGCACGTCGTCGCGTCTCGGATTCAACGTCACATCCGCGCCCAGGCCGCGCGCTGCTTCCAGTTTGTGGTGTTCGAGATCCACCGCGATGATGCGTCCGCAGCCTTTCCGGCGCAGCGCCTGGATGGTCAGCATCCCGATCATCCCGCTGCCCACCACCACCGCGGTGTCGCCCAGGCTTACCGGCGTCAGGTTGGCGGCATGGACCGCGACGGATACCGCCTCAATCAGGGCGGCGTGCTCAAAGGGCAGTTCGTCGGGCAGCGCGTAGACAATGTTCTGCGGCACGGCCACCAGTTCCGCGAACGCCCCGTGCCGCCGGTACTCTCCCGTCGAAACGCCCAGCACCTGCCGGTTGTCGCATAAGTTGATGTCGCCGCGCCGGCAGAAGTAGCACTGGCCGCAGGACACCGTCGAGTCGAACGTCACCCGGTCGCCCTTCTTCCAGCGCCGGACATTCCTGCCGGTTTCCACGACGACGCCTGCCGCCTCGTGTCCCATCACCAGCGGAGGAATGCGCCGTCCGGTGCTGCCGTCGAAGCCATGCACGTCGCTGCCGCAGATGCCGCACGCCCGGACCCCCACCAGCAGGTCGTCCGGGCCGATTTCCGGCTCCGGCACGTCGGTGTACTGCATCTGCAGGTAGTCGGTGAGAAGGAGAGCTTTCATGGCGAGCTTCTTCTCATCCTACCCGCAAAACGCCTCAGATGCCCTGGCGGTACCGACGTACCGCAACTGAGGGGGGAGGGCTAAGGCGGAACACGCAAAGGGGCTAGGGAGTCGACCCGATTCCTCGTCCGGACAAGTCAGTACACCATGATCCTAGCTCCGGGGTCGCCGCCGCTTGCAGCCCTGGACCAACCTTAACTGCTATGTGGGGTTCTGAAAACGCATGATTCGCACCGCTCTCTTTCTTTGTGTCGGCTTGGCTGCCGTGATGCCGCTCGAAAGCGCCACCCTCATCGCGCGCTTCAACGGGGTCATCAACCCGATGAGCATTCAGCGCGACGTGGGAGATGGTGGAGGCTGGATCACCACCAGCGTCGGCTTGTTCGCTTTCACGCGCTTAGGCGGCACCTATCCTGGAAGTCCGACCGGCGATTTCGTCGGCTTCTGCATTGAGCCCCGCGAGTTCGTCACGCCCGGCGTCACCTACACCTACGACGTCGAGGACCTGCAATACGGAGCGACCAACATCGGCGGCATGGGGCCCGCTCGGGCTGACTTGCTGCGGGAACTCTACGCGCGCTATTTTCCGCAATTCATTGCGTCGATTCCGACCAACACGGCCCACGCGCTCCAGATTGCCACGTGGGAGATCGTACGCGAAACAACGGGGGTGCTGGACGTAACGAGCGGAACCACGCGGTTCCGCAATCCGGGCGATCCCGCCGCCTTGACCCTGGCGCAAACCATGCTATCTAGCCTCACCAGCGCGGGACCGAGGCTGGACGACGTCTTCGCCCTCAACCTCATCGGCGCGCAAGACATTGTCTTTCAGAACGCTCCCGAGCCGGGTACGCTCTTGCTGACCGGGGTCGCGCTGCTACTGGCAGGTCGCTTGGGCTTCCGCCGCCGCGCGGGCGGCGGAAGGTGACGGGAGGCCCCACGCGCTTAAGGGCGGTTCGCCCACACCGGCCGCCGGCGGTCGAAGGGGCGCGGTTGGAGATTCCGCATCGGCAGCCACGTGCGGTAGGAGTTCCCGTAGACGCCCGCCGTCGCGAAATCGCAAAGGCGCAGGGAGGTTCCGTTCGCGGCGTCCGCCTCGAAGATCGCCAGCGGGGGGTATGGTCCTTCCGCTCGCGCGTGCCGCAAAGCGAGCTGGCGGGCATCGAACTCCGGGATCTCGTCCGGCCCTAAGCGGTTGTACGCCGGATCGAACGCCAGCAGGAGCGGCCCGTAGTACACCGATGCTTTGCCGTCCGCCTCGCGCTCCCCCATCCAGTAGTGGGGCGACATGTCGAGTTGTAGCGACATCGTGTCTCCGCTTTTCCATGCGCGTTCAACCCGCAGGTAAGCCCCGGGGGCGGCGTTGAGGGGCGCGCCGTTGAGCTGAGCTTCGGTCTTCGCCGACCAGGCGGGAATCCGCAGGTAGAGGGCAAACGCCTCGGACTTCGCAAGCGCGAGCTTCACCTCAATGCTCCCGTCCGCCGGGTAGCGGGTCCGCTGGACCAGGCTCACTTTCTGGCCGGAGGCGGCGGGAATGGCGATCGTGCCCGGTCCGTAGAAGTTCAGTACGATGCCGTCGGCGGCGCGCAGCGCGGCCCATTCCGTCAGCAGGCCCAGCCCGCGCGGCGCGTTCACGGAGCAGCAGTTCAGTTCCGGACTGCCCGGACGCGCCTGAAACACGATGTCGTGCGCGGAGGCCTTCTTCACGCCATCCATCGGGGTATTGTATGTCCACCAGCTTCCGGACGGATGCTGCCCGCCGATCAGCCCGTTGAACAGCGAAAGCTCCAGTTCGTCGGCCACCAGCGAGTCGCCGGTGAGCTTGAGCATGTCTACGCTCATGTCGATCCAGGCCACAGTGCAGCAGGTCTCGATCGCGCCGGGGTCGTAGGGGTTGCCGGTGGTTTTTTCCCCGGACGTGAAGCCGCCCGTGTTATGGCGGTCGCCTTTGAGGATGCTGAACCAGATGTGCTGGAAGGCGGAGCGGAGTTCAGGGCCGGCCGTCAGCAGGTGCAGGTCGTACATGCCCTGGAAGTCGTGCAGGCTCTCCCAGCGGTTGCCGGGAAACTCGAACATTTCCTTTCCGGCCAGGGCGTAGCGCAGGTAGAGCCCCGCGCCGGGGCGGTCCCACTCGCGCACGATCCAATGTGCCATCGCCAGGTACGAGGGTTTGCCGGTAACCCGGTAGAGGTTGGTAAAGGCGTGAATGACGGCGTAATTCATCTGGCCGAAGGAGCCGTCGTTGGTGAGGGGGATTCCTTTGTCGAGGAACTTGTCCACCAGCAGGTCCGCCGCGCGGGTGGCCGCGGCCAGCGCCCCCGGGGCGCCGAACTCTTCGTGATAGAGCAGGAGCGCGCGGATCGCCCAGTAATGGCCCCAGATGTCCCAATTCTTGCCAGTCAGGCGCCGGTTCTGGTCGAACGGGCCCAGGTAGCCGTCCGGGCCCTGGCTCTTGAGGAACTCCGTCACCAGGCGGTCGATGCTCCGTTTCTGGCGAGGGTCGCGCTGGAGCCGATGATTGAGCATCGCCGCGCACAGGTGTTTGCCGATGAACTCGCCGGACCACGGCAGCAGGTTGCGGTCCGGTTTGCGTTCGCGGTCGTAAAACATCTGCACCAGGGCGGGATTGGCGGCTGGAGCGCGCAGCTCCCAGTTTTCCAGGTTGGCTTTCAGCCGCTCGCCAACCGGGCCGCTCAGTTGGTACTCGATGCCCGGCGGCCGGGACAAGCGCGGAGCGGCCTTGTCGGGCACGGGAGCGGCTGAGGCTAAGCTCGCGGCGAAAATGAGCGGGGACAGCACGGCAAGACAGGTCACGGGCGGCTCCGTCCGTCATGATAGGGCGTCCGGCAGGGCGGGCGCTACCACCCGTTTGCTTCCCGCCGGACCGGACCGGGTCGTCTCGCGATTACAAACCAGCGTTCGTCCTGCTGTTATCCTGAAGGGAGCCATCTCCTTCCGGAGAACCCAGCCAGAGATCGGGTTCCGGACCGGTTCGTGCTTTGATGATGACCACGTTATTGTTATTCCGCTGCGTGTTCGTTTCGGGCATCGTCCTCCTGGCCGGGGCCACAGCTTGGTCGGGACAGGAGGGCGCAGGGGGAAAGCAGAAGCGCAACGGCCCGCTTGGCGAACCGCCCAACGACCCGGCAGCCCGCGCTTTTCTGCGAGAAGCCGAGGAGCGCGCCGCATCCTGGAACGGCTTCCCAGGTTTTTCCGCCGAAATGGCTGTCTACCATGCCGGTCAGACGCACAAGGGTAAGGTCACCGTGGACGGCGGCCGCAAGGTGCGCGTGGATCTCCCCGACAGCGAAGCCCGGAAGTGGGCCGCCGGCGTAATGAACTCGATCGCCGCCGCCAGCCATCGCAAGGATTTCGAGGAACGGTACGCCAAGGTGGGCGTGGTTTTTGGCAAGGACGACCTGCACCCCCTGGGGCAGCTTTTGGAACTCAAAGGGGATCCCTATCAGACGCGTTTCCGTATCCTCGACCGTGAAATCCGTGTGATCGAACGGAGCACGCCGGAATACAACATGATGCTCACGATTCTGGCGATCGAACGCGACGCTGCCGACCGGAAGCAGGCGCGCAGTTTTGTCGTCTTCTATTTCGACAAGAAAACCGGCGATTTGCTCCGGTCGGAGGCCATTGTCGACCGGCGTGTCATCCTGGACGGCTATGTGTTGCCGGAGACTTGGAAGGAGACCCGGGTGGGCAAGGGCGGCGAGCGAACCTACTCCCTGTCCCTGCGCGGACATCGCCTGCTGACAGAGGCGCCGGTGGAGTCCGCCCGGACACCCGCGCAATGACGCCTTTCCGCCGCTTTTTGCTGGCAGCTTTGATATGGGCGGCGCCCGGCGCCGCCCGCGCGGAAGATGTGCAGATGTGGCACTGGTGGACCAACGAGGTCGACCTGAGCCGCCGCTTCTCGCTGGTGCTGCATGGTCAGTTTCGCACCGTGCGCCCGCTCGGCGAATTTCTGCAAGGGCGCACCGGTCCCATCCTGAGGTTTTATGTCTTGCCGAAGACAGCGCTGGTGGGCGGGTATTTCTATCGGCGCGAACCTAACCGCCTGTCTCCGGGCTGGGGTGACTCGCATCGCTACTTCGGGGGAATCGAGAATTATCAGTTTCTCGACGAGCCGGGCGCCTTGCCGCCGCTGCTCTTGGAAACCCGGTTTCTCACCGAACGATTCCAGGGCGGACCGGCGGGCACGCTCACGAACTATACCCGTTTCCGGCATCGCAACCGGCTGAGTTTCCGTGAATGGAAGGTCTCGCCCCTGCTTGGCTACGAAGTGTTCGCGTTTGCCGACAGTTTCTGGGGGCAGCGCCCGCACGCCGGCGTGCGGTGGCAGGCTAACCCGAAGGTGATGTTGGACGTGGGCTATTACTGGGATGGCCGCGCCGCCCGCGTCGGCGCGCGGCGCCATCTGCTGTTCACCAATCTGCTGATTCGCTTCACGCGCACGCCGGATCCGGATTTTCCCAACCGCCCGGCTTTCTGAGTGGCGATGGACCGCGCAGAGACAACCCGGGTACTGGTCGTCGAAGTCCTGGCTCGCACTACCGCCCTCGCGTGCGCGCTGCTCGGCTTCCTGGCGCCGGTGGGCGGACAGGAGGTGGATGCGACCGTGCTCGGCGAAGTCCAAACGCGTCGCGGCGTTCCGCTGGCCAATGCGCGCGTCATCCTTACGAACGTGGAAACTGGGATCTCCCGAGAAACCGTGACGGATCCGGCGGGATTCTTTGCCATCCGCTTTCTGCAGGCCGGCGTTTACGGCATTCGCGTCGCAGCGCCGGACCGCCAGGTGGGCGCGTTGGACGATTTTTCCCTGCGCGCGGGGCAAGTGCTGCGGCTTGACTTCGTGCTGCGTCCGGCCGAGGAGGTGCAGGCCCAGGCGAGCCCGAGCCACACCTGGATGCAGACCGAGGGCGCCGCGGTACGGCGGCTGGTGGAGCCGCGCAACATTCGCGATTTGCCGCTGAATGGCCGCAATGTCGTGCAGCTGGCGCAGTTGCTGGCGGGGGTATTTCCCGGCGCCCCGGGCTCGATCGCCTCGACGCAAGGTCGCGCGTCTTTGGGCGAATCCTCTCCGCAAACCGGCTTCACCGCCCTCGCCGCCAACGGCTTCCGGGACACGGCCAACCGCTACTTCCTGGATGGCGTCGAGTTTCTCGACTTCGAAACCGGCTCCTATCCGTTCTCGCCGTCCATCGATTCGCTGGCGGAAGTAAAAGTGGAAACCAGCACCTATTCCGCTCTTTACGGAGCGGCGCCGGGAGCCCAAATCGACCTGGTCACCCGGACCGGCGGCGCGGGCTATCACGGCACGCTCTGGGCGTTCAACCGCAACGATTTTTTCAGCCAGACCCAGGATATGATTGCGGGCGTGTCGCTGACGCCGCCGCGGCTGAACCGCAATCAGTACGGGGTCAACTTCGGCGGTCCGATTCAGGTGCCGGATGTGCTGACGCCGGAAGCTTCCAGCTTCTTGTTCGTCAACTGGGAAGGCGGTCGCCTTCGGGAAGGAGTAGTCGGCGAGCTCCGCCGGGTACCCACGCTCGCCATGCGGGAGGGCGATCTGTCCGGGTTGGCGAATGCCCGGGACGGATCACCCATCGTGTTGCGCGACCCGCTGGGCGCGGGCCTGGCGGGCAACCGGATTCCGGCCCCGTTGCTCAGCCGTCCTGCTCTGGCCTTCTTGAACTTCGTGGCGCTGCCTAACACCGCGGAGGGCCCATTCAACTACCGGTCTGAAGACCAGAAAGCCCGCGCTCGGCAGGAGAACGCCATGGCGCGGCTCGACCAGAAGCTCCGGAGCAACAACCTGCTCACGGCCCGCTACAGCTTCAATGAAACCTACGAGCGCGGCGCCGCCTTCTGGGGGCACGACGAACGGCGCAACCAAGCCCGCGGGCAGAACCTGCTGGCTCAGTACACGCGCAGCTTCGGGCCGCGGCGGGTCAACCAGCTCCGCCTGGGCTGGAATCGCCTCGCCGAGAGTGAAAGCTTTGGCAGCACTGGGCTAGACGCCTTCGACGTCGGGGGAGCCATGGGCATTCCTCTCCTATCGCGCCGCCCCGAGGATTTCGGCCCCCCCGCGCTGTCGCTGGCGGGCCCCGACGGCGTCTTCGACGTCTACTCGCTGCCCAGCGTCAGCGGCCCGCGCGCCCGCGCCAACTACAGCATCCAGTTTTCCAACGTGCTCGCCTGGCAGAATGGTCCGCACACGGTCCGCGCGGGCGGTGACTGGATTCGGAAGCACGACAACCGGCGGCTGGCGCGGAATCCTCGGGGGACTTTCGTGTTCGACGGCAGTTACACCGGCTCCGCGATCGCCGACTTCCTCCTGGGCTACGTCCGCGCGGCGGAAGTGGCGCCCACGCTCACCAACGAGCGATTGCAAACGGACTGGCAAGCCGCGTTTGTCCAGGACGACTGGCGGGTGCAATCCGGACTCACCTTGAGCTTTGGTATGCGGTGGGATCGGATCCCGGCCTTTTTTCAGCGGGGCGGAGAGATGGTGAACATCGAGCAGGATGGTTTCCGGCTCGCGCAATTCGTGCGGGCTAGCGAATCCCGGTTCGGACGCCGGATGCGCGAAGTCAGCCTGACGAACTTTGGCCCGCGATTCGGTCTGGCCTGGGCGCCGACGTTTCTGGGCCGGGTGGTCTTGCGCGCCGGCTATGGAATGTATTTCTCGCCCCAGCACCCCGGCGCGTCGTTCCGGATGGCCGAAGCGGCCCAGGAGACACAAGCCTCCGCCGTCCAGGGGTCGCTCGACGGCATCCCGGATGTCTTCCTTGCGAATCCGTTTCCCCGGCGGCCTGCCAACGGCGTTTCCCACCTGGCGGTCAGCGTCGACCAACACCTGCGCGACGCCTACGCCCAGCACTGGAACTTCATGGTCCAGCGGAGAGTGCTGTTGAATTTCCTGTTCGATGCAGGCTACGTCGGCTCCAAGGGAACCCGCCTGCCGGTCACTCTCGACGACCTGAACCGTCCGGCCGATCTGGTGGACCCGCGCACGCCTGGCTTGGCGCCCCTGAACCAGCGCCGCCCGCATCCCGAGTTTCCGCGCGCCGTCGTGGGGGAGAAGTCGATCGGCAACAGCAACTATCATTCCCTGCAAGCTTCGGCATTCCGCAGCAGCTCAAGCGGTCTGGAATTGGCGCTGGCCTTCACGTGGAGCAAGTGCCTTTCGGGTCCCGGCGACGCCGGCGGGATGGTTCCGGGCGGCGCGTACGTTGGCCGACCGCAGGATCTGTACCATCTCCAGGCTGACCGCAGCCTTTGCGGGTTCGACCGCACCCACCGGTTCACGGGTAGCGCGATCTATGAAACCAGGCTGCGGCGAGGACCGGCGGCCTTGAAGTGGCTGTTGGACGGTTGGCGGATCGCGGCGATTCCTACGTTGTCGAGCGGGCCGCCCGCTCCGGTCTTCTTTAATGTAGACACCACCGGCACGGGCCTCGTCTCCCGGCCAGACCGGTTAGCGGGCCAGCGCGGCGACTTGCCCGCGTCCGAGAGGACCTACGCGCGCTGGTTCAACACCGACGCGTTCGCGCCCGCTCCGTTCGGCCGTTTCGGCACTGCGCCGCGGACGGGAGCGGTGCGCCTGCCTGGCATCCGCAACGTGGATCTTGCTTTCGCCCGCGCCCTGAATTGGCGGGAGCAGCGACGGGTGGAATTGCGCGCGGAAGTCTTCAATGCCGCTAACCACTTCAACGCGCCGCCGGCGGCGGTGGATCTCAATCTCCAGTCGGCTACTTTCGGGTCGATTGGCGGAGGCGTGCAGGGCGTAACCACGCGGGTAATTCAACTCGCGGCGAAGATTCACTTCTAACGGCTACGTTCGCCGCGGCGGGCGTACCACGGCGGAGAGGATGCCGCCCGCCAGCGCCAGCACGGCCAGGGTCGTGTAGACTTCGCGGTACCCGCCCGCCAAGTCGCCCGCGGCTTTGGCCCGGTCCATGATTCCAGCGAAATAGCCGGGCGCCAGAAACCCGCAGACTCCCCAGGCCGAGAAGAGCAAACCGTAGTTGGCGCCCACGTGCCGCGGACCGAAATAATCGGCGGTGAGCGAGGGCATCAACGCCAGATAGCCGCCATAGGCAAACGCCGCGAGGCACAACCCGATGAGCAGCGGCAGGAATCCGCTGCTTTCGCGCAGGAATCCGAGGCAGGCCACGATGGAGACCACGCACATCCCGAGCACGGCCGCGCGCCTGCCAAACCGGTCCGAGACGCTGCCCCAGGCCAGACGTCCCACGCCGTTGAACGTCGCCATCACGCCCAGGGCGGTGCCGGCCGACATCAGGGCGGTGGTTTGAGCCATCTCGCGGAGAAGCGGGGTGGCTTCGCCGATCGCGGTTAGTCCCACCGAAGTGCCGAGAAAGTACACGGCCCACAGCACGTAGAATTGCCAGGTGGCCAGCATCTCGCGGGCGGGTACGTCGACGCGGCCCGTCGTGCGACCGCCCGGCGGCGTCCAGCCTGCCGGCTTCCAGCCCGGGGGCGGGACCCGGTAAAACTGCGCTGCGCCGATCACGCCCACAAAAAACAGCGCGGCCAGGACTAGGAACGTGCGCGGAATGGTCTCGCCCAAACGCGCCGGGTCCTTGCCGATCAGTCCCTCCAGCAAAGGCCCGAACAGCAGCGGGCCGATGCCGAACCCCATCACCGCCAGGCCGACAATCGTTCCCCGCTTGTCCGGGAACCATTGGATGCAGGTCGCGATCGGCGTGACATACGCGAACCCTACACCCAAAGCGGCGACCACTCCGTACGCAAAAACCAGCCCCGAGACCGTATCTCCCAACCATGCGGCCAGCAGACAGCCCAGGCCCAGCAGGAATCCGCCCACGCTGGCCACCTCACGCGGCCCGCGCCGGTCCTGCCAGAAACCCGCCAGGATCATTCCCGCGGCGAAGGTGATCAGGGAATACCGGTACGGCGCGATCGTCTCGGCTCTCGTCCAGCCGTGCAATTGTTCCAACGGTCCGCGGAAGATGGACCAGGAGTAAATGACGCCGAGCAACACCTGCATGAACACGGCGGCGCCGGCGTAACGCAGGCGGGGAGTGGTGGGTGGCGCAACAGTTTCGAGGTCAGGCATACAAGGCCAAAAGGACCGGATTGACCCGCGGCCGGCGGTTGCCGCCGCGAGGAGTGTCTCATCATCGCATCCCGCGCGGGTTCGGCTCAACCGCCCGGTACGGCCAGGTGCAACCGACGTCGGCGGTTGCAGATCCGCGCCGGACGCCTACCGGGCCCAGAAACTGCGGCTCAACAATACCAGGAGCGTGTAAAACTCCAGGCGTCCGGCGATCATGCAGCCGGTGAGCACCCACTTGGCGAGCGTTGGCAGATTTCCATAGTGCTCGACCGGACCCACCGCGCCGAGGCCCGGTCCGATGTTGAACATGGAGGCGGCGACCGCGGAAATCGTGGTGAGCACGTCCACCCCCGCCGCGGCCAGCAGCAGGCAGGCGACGAAATTGACGAGGAACGCCAGGTAGACCAGATTGAGCACGCCCTGGACCGCCGTCTCGGGGATCACCTGGCCGCCGACGCGAATGGCGAACACGCCGTGCCGCTCGGTCATGCGGCGGAATTCCCGGCGGACCACCTGGGCCAGCAGCATCAGCCGGAAGATCTTCAACCCGCCGGCGGTGGATCCGGTGCAACCGCCGGCGAACATCAGCGCCAGCAGGATCAATTGCGGCAGCGGACGCCAGCGTTCGAAATCCGCCGTGACAAAGCCCGTGGTGGTAGTGATCGAGGAAACCTGGAACAGGGCCGCGCGAAATGCTTCCCCGGGCGCCGCCTCGTCCTGGAAGGTCAGGGTGAGGCCGATGGCCAGCGTCGCCCCGGCCACCAGCGCCAGAAAACCGCGAATTTCGGCGTCGGCAAAGAACATCCGCCCGCGCCGTTCGATCCACAACTGGTAGTGACGGGCGAAGCTGATTCCCGAGAGCAGCATGAATACGATGAGGATCGTCTCGATCAGCGGACTCTGGAATCCGGCAATGCTCGCGTTGCGGGTGGAGAACCCCCCGGTGCCCAGCGTCGAGAACGTATGGCACAGCGCTTCAAAGCGGCTCATGCCCGCCAGGCGGAGCAGCAGGAATTCGAGCAGGCTGAGCACGAAGTAGATGCGCCAGAGCGCCAACGCGGTCTCGGTGATGCGCGGCCGCAGCTTTTCCGACTTGGCCCCGGAGAACTCCGCGCGATACAGGTGAGCGCCGCCGATACCGATCAGCGGCAGCACGGCGAGTCCGAGCAGGACGATGCCCATGCCGCCCAGCCAGTGGGTGAAGTGCCGCCACAGTTGCAGCGACCGGGGCAGCGCCTCTACCTGGGGCAGTACCGTGGCGCCAGTGGTCGTAAAACCGGAAGCCGCTTCGAACACCGCGTCTGTGAAGGACGGAAAGTACGGAGAGAGCCAGAAGGGGATCCCGCCAAAGAGTCCCGCGCAAGCCCACACGATGCTCACCAGCAGGATGGCCTCGCGGGTGGACAGGTCCCGGGACGGCCGGGCGCAACTCCCGGCCAGGACCGCACCCGCGGCCAGCGTCACGCCGATCCCCGCCGCCAGCGGCCACAAGCCCATGTCTCCATCCCGCCAGGCGAGCGCCAGGGGGAACAGCATGGTGACGCTCAAGACGGCGAGAAACTGACCCAGGATGTAACCGACCGCGGTGAACCGGATCAAGCGGGGCTCCAGAACGACGGCGCCTCGGAAAGAAACGCCGACTCCAGCTTGCGCACCGACGATTCCAGCGTGAAGAAGATCACCTGGTCCCCCTGCGCAATCACCGCATCACCGCGGGGAATCAGCACTTCCCCGGATGGGCGGACGATGGCGCCCACCAGGGCGCCCGCCGGCATTTTGAGTTCACGGAGAGGCTTGCCCACGAAGCGGGAACCGGCGGGGGCAAGCAGTTCAATCGCTTCGGCTTCCTCCTGCCGGAACGTGGTGACCGAAAGAACGCGGCCCTGGCGCACAAATTGGAGAATGCCGTCCACCGCGGCCAGGCGGGGGCTGACGGTTGTGTGAATGCCCAAGCGGTGCGCCATGGGCAGGTAGTTCAGCCGGTTGATGAGCGCCACCACCTTCTTGGCGCCAAGCCGCCGGGCCAGCAGCGAAGCGATGATGTTGTCCTCGTCGTGGTTGGTCAGGGCCAGAAACGCGTCGATGCCCTCGATGTTCTCGTCCACCAGCGTGGTTTCCTCGGTGCCGTCGGCATGGATCACCACCGTTTTGTGTAACAACTGACTGATCTTTTCGCACCGCGCGGCGTCCCGCTCGAACAGCTTGATGCGCAAGCCCTGTCGCTCCAGTTCCTGGGCGATCGCAATACCGAGCTGCTTGCCGCCTAAAATAAAGACCCGCTCGATCGAGGGCTGAGCGCGGATGCCCATGAAACGGAAATCTTCTTCCAAGTCTTGCGCGGTGGTGACGACGTACACCTGATCGTCTGGCAGCAGGCGGTCGCCGCCACGGGGGATCACCACCTGGGAGCCGCGAAAGATCATCGCGATCAGGGAATTCTTGGGCGGTCCGGCGCGGTCCAGCTCCTCCATGGTCTTGCCAGCCACCCAACTGTCCGGATCCACGTTGATGCTGAATAGCTTTACCCGGCCGCCGGCGAACTCGAAGACATCGGCGACGCCGGGCACGCGCAACACCGGCAGAATGCGGGCCACCATCTCCGATTCGGGGTGGATCATCAGGTCGATCTTCAGGTCGCACTGCGCGCACACGCGGCGCCAGTGTTCGAACTCGTGGGTCCGCACCCGGGCCACCTTGATGGCGCCGGGCGATTCGGCTTGAGCCACCATGCAAGCCAGCAGGTTCACCGAATCCACATTCGTGACGGCGATGAACATCTCCGCCTCACGGACGCCCGCGCGAAGCAGCGTGGCGACGCTTAGCGCGCTGCCTCGCACAATGTGCGCGTCGACCTGTTCTTCCAGGTGCAGGCACCGGTCGGCATTCTCCTCGACGACCGTTACCTCTTTGCCTTCCCGGCTAAGGCGCCGGGCGATGAGCAAGGCGACTTCGCCTCCGCCCGCAATCAGCACTCGCATGGACAGGTCGAATAGGGAAGCTCCCCCACATTCCTCTCATCGTGATCTTAGCAGGCCGTTTCTGCTTTGCGAATCGCCGCGCAAACCATGGCTCAAGCCGATCCGTAAGCGGGAGGGGGTGTGAAAAAACCGAGGACTGCCACCATTTTCCGGCCACCAAATCGTTGATTCTGCACTGCTCGTTGATCGCAAAAGGCTCTCTGTCCCGGTTTTTCGTAGCCTCGCGAGCGAGCGGGCCGCCAAAGCCGTCGGACACGGGTGGCGGCTTCAGGGAAGGGCGTCGAATGCATCCTGCATTTCGGCAAGTATGCGTTCTGCCGCGCGCCGGGGGTCGGACGCGCCCAGAATCGGCCGTCCCACCACCAGATAATCCGCGCCCGCCCGAATGGCCTCCGCCGGCGTGGCGTGCCGTTTCTGCTCGTGCGCAGGCGCGCCCTCCGGCCGGATGCCGGGCGTGATCACCAGCAGGCGGCTCCCGGCAATTTCCTTGATCTTCGCCGCCTCCCGCCCGGACGCGATCACGCCGTCGCACCCCGCCTCCAGGGCTTTCTTCGCCCGGAACAGGACCAATTCGTCCACGGCGTGCCGCGTGTATCCCATCTCCGCGATGTCGCCGGCGTCCAGACTGGTGAGCACCGTCACCGTCAACAGCTTCAAATCGCTCTCGCCTTTGGCCTCCACGGCCGCCCGGATCAGACTCCCCGGACCGTGGATCGTCAGGAAGGAAACGCCCAGCCGCGCGGCCCGGCCCACCGCTTTGCGCAGCGTCTCCTGGACGTCGTAATACTTGTAGTCCAGGAAGACGCGTTTTCCTTGTGCGAGCAAAGACTGGAGGAACGCATCCACCCCGGGGGCCAGTTGCAACGCCAGGCCGATCTTGAAGAAGTCCACCGCGCCTTCGAGCGCTTGTACCGCCTGCCGCGCCTCTTCAACGCCGGCGACGTCAAGGGCGACGATTAAGCGGTCCTGGGCAGCAATGAGGCGCATATGAGGAGAGGCAGATCCGATCCGGGACCGGCCGTTCGCCAGCCGGCACGACCCTCGATTATGCCACGGCGGGTGGCGCGAGCGCGGAAAGCCTTGCACGTTCGGGGCATTCCGGCGCATCAACCAAAGGTACCAGTATCGAGGTACTAGATTCACGCCAAATCTCCAGCTGATTTCTGTGGAATGTTTACGGCAAAACGCCTTTTGTCCTGCGTAACTCGGTCTAGAAGTTCTACGAGTTTCAGGGTGTACGCTATGGGCAACCAGCGAAGGAGGGCTCATGCCTGCGCGATTCCCGACGTTCGCTTTGGCGGCAGTGCTGGCGCTGTTGCCGGTCGTGGCGGAAGCCGAGCGCTATGCGCGCCCGGAAGCAACGGAACCCTGCGAGGAGACACTCAAGCTGCAACAGATTTTCGGGCTGGCGGACCCGGCCGAAAAACTGAAGTATTTAGAGGAATTCCTCCGCAGATTCCCGAAACATCCGGCGAGCGGCTGGGTGTTGGAACAAACCCAACTCCTCCTGGCGGCCAGGCAACAATGGCGGGAAGCGATCACGGCCGGCGAGCGGCTGCTCGAACTCGACCCCGACGATGTGGAGGCGGCCTACCGGAACCTGCAGGCCGCGGAGGCTGCGCAAGATGCGTCAGCCGTGAGAGCGCACGCGGCCAGGGCGTGGGAAGTGGCGAGACGAGTAGCAGCGCGCCCAGACGCCCCGAAGGCGGATCTGGCGCGGCAGGTGATCCAATACTGCGAGTACCTCGATTATGTCGAAATCACCAAGGCCCAGGATCCGAAACAGCGCCTGAGCCTGATGGCGGAGTTCGAGCGGAAGCATCCCCGCTCGTCGTACCTCGGCAACGTACAGTCGTTGTACTTTCCAACTTACGAGCAGTTGGGCGACCGGGCCAAGGTCCTTGCGCTGGCCGAGCAGATGATCGAGCGAGGCGCCGCCAGCGAGGACTTGGCCGTCTCCGTGGCGGAGCACTATTTCAAGGCCGGCGACTTTGACAAGGCGCTGCGGTACAGCGCCAAGACGATCGAGGCGGCCGCCCAGCGGCGGGCCGAGGCGGCCGCGGGTCCGGACAGCGCGAAGCAGGCTGCCCGGGCGCTCGGCCGCGCCTATTGGATGGCGGGCAAAATCCAGATGGAGCGCGGACAGTTCGCCGCGGCGGACTCGCTGCTGCGCCAGGCCTTGAACAGGTTGCGCGGGAACGACGCCATGACCGGCGCGGTGCTGTTTCACTTGGGCTGGGTGAACTACAAACTGGGCAACCTGGTGGACGCCGAGAAGTTCAACCAGTCCTGCCTGCAATATCGCGGTCCCTATCAGGACGCGGCCCGCCGCAATCTGGAGGTGATCCGCGTGGAACGCAGCGCCAAATAGCGGTTGCACGGCGACCCCGGGAGCCGGGCTGCGAACGCGGCTTCTCTATAATCGAAGGGAGGGAAGTCATGCGGATCGTAGTTCTTGGACTGCTGCTGTGGGCAGGCGCCGCGCCGGCGCTGGACTGCCATTGTGATCCCGCCAAACCGGAAACCATGGCGGCGCGCGCGTGCAGCCTGTGCCGGGAAGCCGAGAAACGCCCGCCGGGCGAAGAAGTGTTTTTTCTGAAAGACATCAACCCCCGGAAACCAAACCGCATGCTGGCCCTGCCCCGCCAGCATTTGCGGGGCGAGCATCCGTTCGCCGCCATGCCGCCGGAGGCGCGCGCGCGGCTCTGGCAAGCGGCTATCGAAAAGGCGCGCGAGTTATGGGGCGAACAGTGGGCGCTGGCGATGAATGGCGATGAAGTTCGCACCCAGTGCCACACGCATATTCACATTGGCAAATACATCCCCGGCGTGGAGACGGACAACTTCATCGTGGTTGACTCTCCGGCGGAAATTCCGGCACCCGCGGACGGCAGCGGACTCTGGGTGCGCCCCGTGCAAGGCAAACTGCACGTGCATCTGGGGGAACAGATCACGGAGACTGTCCTCATCAGGTAATCCATGGCCCTACACGAAATCGCGCCTTTACCCACCGCGGAGAACTCCGCGATCCATCTTCATCCGCTCGACAATGTGGTGGTGGCCCGCGTACCCCTGGCGGCCGGCGCCGAGATTCGCCTCGCGGGCCTGGTGGTGCGGCTGCGGGCGGACATCCCGGCGGGTCACAAAGTGGCCTTACGCCAGATCGCGGCGGGCGAGAACGTGCTGCGGTACGGCCAGCTCATCGGACGCGCCAGGACGTCCATCGCGCCCGGCGAGCACGTGCACACGCACAATCTAGCCTTTGAAGAACTGACGCGGGACTACGAGTTTCCGGCGGGAGACCTGCCCGAGCGCCCGCTGCCGGCCCAGGCGCCCACCTTCCGCGGCTATCTCCGCGAGGATGGCCGGGTGGGAACCCGGAATTTCGTGGCCGTGGTGGCCGCCAGCAACTGCGCGGCGCACACTGCCGATCTGGTCGCCGCTTCGTTTCAGGGGCAGGCGCTGCCGCCGAACGTCGATGGGATCCGGGCGTTCCCGCACGGCGACGGCTGCGGCCACGCTTTCGGGCCGGATACCGACCAGTTGCGGCGGACGCTGGCCGGGGTGCTGGCCCATCCCAACGTCGGCGCCGCGCTGATCATTGGGCTGGGCTGCGAAGTCAACCAGATCGATCACTACCTCGGCCCGAACGCCCCGCGGTCCAGCCGGCTGGCGGGATTGACCTTGCAAACCAGCGGCGGTACGCGCGCCACGGTCGAGCAGGCGCGGCGTCAGATCCTCGCCATGATGGAGGAAATGGCGGAGGAGAAGCGGCGGGAAGCGCCGGTCTCCAAGCTGGTGGTGGGATTGAACTGCGGAGGGTCGGACTCCTTCTCGGGCATCACCGCCAACCCCGCCCTGGGGTTCTGTTCCGACCGCCTGGCGGAGTTGGGCGCGTCGGCGGTGCTGGCCGAGACGCCCGAGAACTTCGGCGCCGAGCACCTGCTGGTGCGCCGTTCCCGGAATCGCCAGGTGGCCGAGCGGCTGCTCGAGATGATTGCCCGGTACAAGGAGTATCTGGCGCGGTTTGGCGAGAGCTTCGACGACAACCCCTCGCCGGGCAACAAGGAAGGCGGCCTGACGAACATCCTGGAGAAGTCCCTGGGTGCGGTCGCCAAAGCCGGCGCCTCGCCGCTCATGCAGGTGGTCGACTATGCCGAGCCGGTCACGGCGCCAGGCTTCGTCTTCATGAACACGCCGGGGTACGACCCCGTGTCGCTGACCGGACTGGCGGCCGGCGGTTGCAACCTGATCGTCTTCACCACGGGCCGCGGCAGCGCGATCGGGTTTCCCACCATCCCGGTGATCAAGGTGGCCAGCAACTCCTCCACCTACCGGCGGATGCAGGACAACATGGATGTGAACGCGGGCGCCATTGCCGATGGCGCGAAAACGGTGGCGCAGGTCGGCGAAGAAATTTTCGAACTGCTGCTCCGCACCGCCTCGGGCGACTACCGGACGTGCGCCGAACAACTCGGGCACCAGGAATTCGTGCCCTGGCGGATCGGCCCGGTAGTGTAACGGCGGGCAACTTCCCGGCCCCGCGGCGCATCCAACCCGAGCAGGACGTACAATGGGAGAACTCATGTTCCGGCTGCGTATTGCGATTGCGGTATTCGCCCTGGCGGCGCCCGGTGGGAGCGCGGAGAAGGCGAAACCGTCCACGCCCGCCGCGAAAAAGTCCGCGTTGAATCGGGCTGCGCTGGAGGCGTACGTACGGCACCTGTTCGTGTGGGGTCCGCAGATTCAGGTGACGGTGGACGAGCCCAAACCCAGCCAGTTGCCGGGCTTCCTGGAGGTCGGGGTGCACGCCACCGCCGGCAACGCCCGCCAGGAGGAGAAGTTTTATGTTTCCCAGGACGGGCAAAAGATCGTCCGGGGGCAGGTTTTCGACGTCAATTCGAACCCGTTTAAGCCGGAACTGGACAAGCTGAAGACCGAGTTCCAGCCCAGTTTCGGAACCCCGGGGGCGCCGGTGGTGCTGGTCGTGTTCAGCGACTTCCAATGCCCATATTGCCGGGAAGAAGCCAAGATGCTGCGCGAGAATGTCGTGGCCACGTATCCGAAGCAGGTGCGGGTGTATTTCAAGGACCTGCCGCTCGAGCAGATTCACAATTGGGCCAAACCCGCCGCCTTGGCGGGCCGCTGCGTCTTCCGGCAGAACGCGGGCGTGTTCTGGCGCTACCATGACTGGGTTTTCGAGGCCCAGGACAAGCTGACCGCGGAGAACTTCCGGGACAAGGTCATGGAGTTCGCCAACCAGAATGACCTGGACTCGCTGCAACTGCGGCAGTGCCTGGACACGAAGGCCACGCTGGCCGAGGTGGAAAAATCCGTGGCCGAAGCCCGCGAGTTGCGGGTGATGTCCACGCCGACGCTGTTCGTCAACGGCCGCCGGATTCCCACGCGGATCGGCTGGCCGGAACTGAAACAAGTGATTGACTTCGAGATTGAATACCAGAAGACGGCGAAGAACGCCGGCGAAGACTGCGGCTGCGAAGTGAAGCTGCCGACTCCTTTGAACTGATGCGGTACAACTGGTTCCGCCGCGTTGCGGCGTTTGCCGCCTTCGCGTCGCTGGCCGCCGGCCTCGCGGTTTCCGAGCGGCGCGCGGCTCTCTACGAACTGCTCCCGGAGCGTTACCTGGAGCACGTCAAAACCCTCTCGTCGGAAGGAATGCGCGGCCGCGGCACGGGAATGCCGGAACTGGACCAGGCCGCCCGCTACGTCGCCCGCCACTTCAAGCAGGCTGGCCTGGAGCCGCTCACCGGCCGGAGTTTCCTTCAGCCGTTCGCCGTCACCACCAACGCCCGCCTGGGCAAGCGGAACCGGTTCAGCTATGTCGTCCGGGGCCAACGCTCCGAGGCGCCGTTTGAAACCGCGTTCATGCCCTTCAATTTTTCGGCGCGCGGCGAGATGACCGGCCAGCTCGTTTTCGCGGGATACGGCATCACGGCGGCCGAGTACAGCTACGACGACTACGCCGGCATCGACGCACGGGGCAAGATCGTCCTGCTGCTTCGCCACGAGCCGCAGGAGTTCGACGAGAAGAGCGTGTTCGCCGGAAAGGTGTACACCGAGCACGCCCAGTTCTTCAGTAAGGTCACGAACGCAAAGGCCCACGGCGCGGTGGGCGTGATTCTGATCAGCGACCGCGCCGCGCATGAAGGCGAACCGGATGAACTGGAGAAGTTCGGCCGGACCGTCGGACCCGCCAACGCCGGCATCCCGTTCGTCCACCTGAAGGCGGAAATCGCCGAGACGTGGATCGCCGAGGCGGGCCGGAATCTGACCAGCATTCAGAAGGAGATCGACGCGGACCTCAAACCCCGTTCCTTTGTCCTCCCCGACTCGATCCGGGTGGAAGCCTGGGTCGATGTCGACCGCGAGGTCAAGACCGTGCACAACGTGGTTGGTTATCTGCGCGGCCAGACGGAGGAGTACGTGGTCCTTGGCGCGCACTACGACCATTTGGGACTGGGCGAGCAGTTCTCCATGGCCCCGTCGCTGGCGGGCACGCCGCATCCCGGCGCCGACGACAACGCGTCGGGAACTTCGGGCGTGATCGAATTGGCGTACTATTTTGCTTCGCGGCCGCGGCTGAAGCGCGGCCTGCTGTTCGTGGCTTTTGCCGGTGAGGAACTCGGTCTGCTCGGCTCCAGCTTCCTGGTGAACAACCCGCCCCTTCCTTTGGGTCGCGCCGTGGCCATGCTGAACATGGACATGATCGGCCGGGTCAAGGACGGCAAGGTGTACGTCGGCGGGGTGGGCACCGGCGCCAATCTCCGCCAGCTGATGGAGGAGGCCGGCGCGGACCTGAACGGGCTCCGCATCGACTTTAGCGATGCCACCGGGTACGGATCCAGCGACCACACCTCGTTCACGACCAAGCAGGTGCCGGTGTTGTTCTTCTTTTCCGGTTTGCACGGCGACTATCACAAACCGAGCGACACCTGGGACAAGATCAACTCATCAGGCGCGACCGAGGTGCTGCGCCTGGTGGCCCGTGCGGCCTCGGCTCTTGCCGATGGCGTGGAACGGCCTCAGTTCGTGCGGGTGCGCGACCCGCGGCCGTCGCACGGCGCGGTGGCCGGTTCATCGGCGGCCGGGGGGCAAGGTACGGGCTACGGACCGTACTTTGGGAGTATTCCCGACTTCGCCGAGGTTCCCAACGGAGTCAAGTTTGCGGATGTGCGAGAGGACTCTCCGGCGGCGCAAGCCGGCCTGAAGGGCGGGGACATCTTGTTTGAATTCGACGGCAAACCAGTGGGGAACCTATACGATTTCACCTACCTGCTGCGCTCCAGAAAGCCTGGAGACGAGGTGCTGGTCAAGGTGCGGAGGGGTACGGAAACCGTCGAAACCCGCGTAGTACTCGGTCAACGAAAATAGCCGCTAATCAGTGGTTTTCCGAAGAGTCCCGCGGCGCGAGCCGATATATACTCGTGGAAGATCATGTCACGCGTGGACGATGACGCCAAGCTCTTCGGCGACCAGGTTTGGGAACTGCCCCCGCTGATCCTGCACCCCTTTTCCGATCAGAGCGGACCATCCAAGCTGCTCGAAAGTTCCCGGGCGAGCCTGATGCTGAACGGGGTGCTGCCCTGCGACGAATCGATGCGCGACGAACTGAACCTCCGCCTGCTGGAAGGCAGGATGTGTGAGGTCCGCATGTTGTACTTTGTTGGCCGGGACCTGAACCGCTGGGTGGGCCAGTGCATGGAGTTCACCGGCCGGGATCCCCAGCTGGCGGAGATGGGAATTCGCGCGGAGAGTTACGCGGACCTGCTGGTGCGGGATCCGCCGCCCAACGTGCAGGAAAAACTGCGCCGCTGGGGAGTGCTGGACTATAAGTCGATCTTCTCCCGCGCCCTCGGGTTGAACGCCATCTTCAGCGAACCGCCGGACCCCAATTTCCTCCAGTTGGAGTTTATCCGCCACTACTACCGCTACGCGGATCACCTGTTCCTGTGCAAGCAGCAGTTGCAGCCCTTCACCGTTCTGGCCACGCAACGCTTCCGCTTCGAGATTTACGCCTCCGGCGAATACTCGCGCATGTTGGAGGAGTCCTGGCAAGTGAACGACCAGGACTGACGCGCAGCCTTCCAGCCCGAAGGGTGGCCCTGCCCGCCGTACTACACTGGAACAACATGCGTTCTGTTGCCTTGTTGTCACTCCTGGCGGCGCTTCCGGCAGCCGCCGCCCTTGCCGCCGAGATCCGGTTGCCGAAGCCGTATCACACGCCTTCGGTTAACAACCGGCCGCGGGTGATCGCGGCTCCCGCCGGGGCGCGGCTTTCGGTTCCCGCGGGATTCACGGTGGAACCGTACGCCAGCGGATTCGCCCAGCCGCGGCTGATGATCTACGGCCCGTCCGGCGAGATTTTGCTGTCCGACAGCCGCGCCGGCATCGTGTACCTGTTGGAGCCCGAGCGCCGGCCGCTGCTCGAGAACCTGGACCGGCCGTACGGCATGGCTTTTCATCAGGAATGGCTCTACGTGGCCGAGACGACCTCCGTGAAGCGCTACCGGTATGATCGGGCCGCGCGGAAGGCAGCCACGCCGGGCGAGGAAGTCGTCAGCATGAAGGATTTCGGCAAGGGCCACTGGACGCGCAGCCTGCTGTTCGATCCCGCCGGCAAAAAGATGTACGTGGGCATCGGTTCGGGCTCGAACGTCGACCACGGGGAGCCGGAGATGCGCGCGGCGATCAATCGCTTCAATCCGGACGGCTCCGGACACGAGATCTTCGCGGCGGGCGCCCGCAACCCCACCGCCCTCCGGTGGAATCCGGTCACCGGCGTGCTGTGGGCTGCCATCCAGGAGCGGGACGCGCTGGGCGACGACCTGGTTCCCGATTTTCTCACGTCCATCCGGCAGGGCGGATTCTATGGCTGGCCCTACGCCTACCTCGGCCCGAACGCGGACCCGCGCCGCAGCGAAAGGCCGGACCTGGTGGCGAAGACGCTGACGCCGGATGTGCTGCTCGGCGCGCACGTGGCGGTCCTCGACTTCCTGTTCTACAGCGGAACGCAGTTCCCCAAGGATTACCAGGGCGGCGCGTTTCTGGCCTGGCACGGCTCCTGGAACCGATCCCGGCGGGTGGGCCAGTCCGTCGCGTTCGTACCGTTCAAAAACGGCAAGCCGGCGGGCGAGCCCCGCGAGTTCCTCACCGGTTGGATGCTCGGTCCGGACAGACAGGAAGTGTGGGGGCGGCCGGTGGGCCTGCTGGAAATGCGTGACGGCAGTTTGCTGGTTTCAGAAGACGGTAACGGCACCATCTGGCGTGTCGCCTATCGCGGCAAGTGACCGGCGTGGCGCGGCACCAACTCGTCCCCCTCCTGGCGCTGAGCCTGTTGCCGGGGCTGAGCGCGCAACCGCGCCCGTTCTCGCATCAGGCGCACCTCCGCCTCGAGCTGACCTGCGTGGCTTGCCACCCCGCCGCCGCCGACAGCGCGCGCGCGGAAGACAACCTGCTTCCGCCCCCGCGCGCATGCCGGGACTGCCACGCCGAAGTCGCGATCAAGAAACCACGCCGCACGCTGGTACACCGGTTCTCGCACCGGCAACATGCGGCGCTGGGAAGCGTGGCGCCGTGGCTGCGCGCGGCCGTCGAGTCCGGCCGGTACCTATCGCCGCCCGGCGCGCTGCTTGAACAGTTGCAGACCGCCGGAAGCAATGCCTGCGCCGCTTGCCATCGCGGCCTGCAAAACTCGGTCCGCGTGACCGCGGAAAACTTCCCCCGCATGGCCGACTGCCTGGTCTGTCACGACAAGATCGACCCGCCGTTCAGTTGCGAGACGTGTCACGACCGGTCCACCCCACTGAAGCCCGCCAGCCACACGCCGCACTACCTGGACGAGCACTCGAGGCGCGACGCCGCGTTGGACAAAGCGAGTTGCGCCGTCTGCCACGGCCGCCAATTTACTTGTTTAGGGTGCCACTAGTTCGCTACACTTTAAGATTCCCTCATGCCCCAAGCCACCGACGCCTACGTACAGGCGCATCAGGACCGGTTTCTCGACGAACTGAAAGAGTTCCTGCGCATTCCGAGCATCAGCGTCGCGCCGGAGCACCGGGCCGATATCGAACGGGCGGCCGCATTCACTGCCGAGAGCTTGAAGGCGGCCGGCTTGGAGAACGTGGACATCATTCCCACCGGACGGCATCCCCTGGTGTATGCCGAGTGGCTGCACGCGCCGGGCCGGCCCACCGTGCTTTGCTATGGCCACTACGACGTGCAGCCGCCCGATCCGCTGGATCAATGGGAGTCGCCGCCCTTCGAGCCCACCGTGCGCAACGGCAACCTGTACGCCCGGGGCGCCGCCGACGATAAGGGACAGTTCTTCATGCACATCAAGGCGGTGGAGACGCTGCGGGCGATCCACGGCCGTCTGCCCGTCAACGTGCGGTTCCTGATCGAGGGCGAGGAGGAGGTGGGCAGCCTGTCCGTCCGCCGCTATATCGCCGCCAACGCCCAGCAGTTGAAGGCGGACGTGGCGCTGGTTTCCGACACGCCGCTGTACGCCGATGGCATCCCGACGCTGTGCATTGGTTTGCGCGGCTTGGTGTATCTGGAGGTGGAAGCCATCGGCCCCCGGCGCGATCTGCACAGCGGTTTGTTCGGCGGGGTGGCGCCGAATCCCGTCTTTGCGCTGATGGAAATGCTGGCCAAGGCGAAGAATGGGGATGGCAGCATCCGGATTCCGGGCATCTACGAGGGGGTCGAAGCGCCGGCGCCGGAGGAAAAGGCCAGTTGGGACCGCCTGCCGTTCTGCGAACAGCGCTTCCTCAAGGAGGAGGTCGGTTCCTTTGGCCTGGCGGGCGAACCAGGCTATTCGGTGCTGGAACGGCTTTGGGCGCGGCCGACGTTCGAGGTCCACGGCCTCGCGGGCGGGTTCGCCGGGCAGGGCGCCAAGACGGTGATTCCTTCCAAGGCGACCGCCAAGGTCAGCCTGCGCCTGGTTCCCCGGCAGGACCCGCAGCAGATCATCTCGGCGTTCCGCCAGTTCATCGCGGAGCATACCCCCGAGGGCATTCACACCGAAGTCCGCGTGCTGATCTCCAGTCCGGCGACGATGGTGAATCCGGATCATCCCGCCATCCGCGTGGCCTCCCAGGCGTTCCACGACGTCTTCGGGCAGCCTGCGGTGTTCATCCGTTCCGGCGGCTCGATCCCGATCGTCGGCGACGTATCCAGCCACCTTGGCATTCCCACGGTGCTCATGGGCTTTGGCTTGCCGGACGACGGTCTCCATTCCCCCAACGAAAAATACCGGATCGAGAACTTCTTCAACGGGATTCGGACCGTGACGCGCTTCCTGGAACGGTACGGCGAAAGCGTCTGACGCGCACCGCGCTCGCCGCTCGTGCCTTGATGCGGTTTCTTCGCGGTCCGCGTTTCTCCCCCACTTCCGCCGGTTAACAGAAGAGCGGTCGTCTTCACCGGTGTGAAGAGAAGGGGGCGAATCCTGGCCGGCCTGGCGTGGCTGGCCGCCGCGCTGGCCGGGGCGCAGACACCGTCTGTGACTGGAACGGTGATCGCTGCACGGGCGGAAGCGGGCGAACTCGCGATTCGATCCGATCACGGAGCAACGATGACCGTGCCAACCGGCGCGGATGCCGTGCCGCAGCGGGTACCCCCGGCCAGCGGAGCTTGAAAGACGCGCCGCCCGTGCGCTTCTCCGAAATTCAGGCCGGCGACCGGGTGTTGGTGACGTTCGTCCCCGGCGCGCGCGAGGCGCGCCGCGTGGTGGTGATGCCCGCCGCCGCGATCCGGCAGCGGCAGGAGGCGGACCGGGAGGATTGGCAACGCCGCGGCGTAGCCGGAGTGGTCGCGGAGAAGAAGCCCGGCAAGGTCGTGCTCCGCCGGCGGCGTGCGCGACAATCGAGGCATGAAACGCGCACTCCTGTTTCTCTGTCTGGGCCTGGCGCCGGCGTTCCCGCAGGAACCGGAAGTGGCCGCCACGGTGGCGTTCACCGAAGGCCCTGCCGTCGACCGCGACGGCAATGTGTACTTCACCGAAACGATCTGGCAGCGTATCCTGAAGCTTTCGCGCGAGGGCGTCCTCTCCGTGTACCGGGAGAACAGCAATGTGGCGAATGGGCTGGTGGTGGATGCCCAGAACCGGCTGATCGCCTGCGAGGGCGCCAGTTTTCGCCAGCCCGGCCTGGCCATCCGCGGCAAACCGCGCGTGACCCGCACCGACCTGGCCACCGGGAAGATCGAGGTGCTGGCGGACCACTGCGAAGGTCAGCGGTTCGAAGGGCCGAACGACGTTACGCTGGACGGCCGCGGCAGGATCTATTTCACCGACCTGCCCGGCGGCGCCGTGTACCGCATCGATGGCCCGGGCCGGGTGGCCCGCATCCTGAGCCGCCCGGAGATCGAGCGGCCCAACGGCATCCAGATCTCGCCGGACGACCGGGTACTGTACCTGGTGGAGGCCAACCCCGCCGAAGGAGGCGCGCGCATGATTCGCGCCTTCGATTTGCTGCCCGACGGCACGGTGCGCAACCAGCGCGTCCACTTCAACTTCTACCCGGGCCGCAGCGCCGACGGGATGAGCATCGACCGGGAGGGGAACCTGTACGCCGCCGCGGGATTGCACCGGCGGCGCGGCACCCATGAAACGCTGGATACCAAGTGCGGAATCCATGTGATCTCGCCGCAGGGCAAGCTCTTGAAGTTTATCCCGATTCCCGAAGACACCCTCACGAATTGCGCTTTTGGCGGGCCCGACATGAAGACGCTCTATGTCACGGCGGGCAAGACACTGTATACGCTGCGCACGGAGATCGCCGGGCTTCCGCGCTAGATGCGCGGCCGGAGCGTGCTGGCTCCGCTTACTGCCGGCGGTGCTGGTCGCGCAGCACGGCCGGATCGTCCATGCGGGGGCTGGGCTTGGGATCCATGGGCTCGCGAGCCTTGCCTGGAACGAAGAGCCGGGGGTCGATGGGCTGCACGGTGTAGGGCGTGAAGTCGGGCTCGTCCGTGAAGCAATCGCTCAGGTCCGTCGCGGCCGCGTCGAACAAGTTCAGCGGCGGCAACCCCAGGATGCGGAACGCGGTCTTGAGCAGCCCCGGGAAACTGGTGTTGACGCGCGAAACGTAGTTCTTCTTGGTCCACGGACTCACCACCAGCAACACCGTGCGGTGCGAGTCGATGTGGTCCCGCCCGCCTTGCGCATCGTCTTCCGTGATAAAGATGACCAGCTGCCGCCACCAGGGACTGCGGGACAGGTATTCGACGATGCGGCCCAGCGCGTAGTCGTTGTCGGCGACGAACGATTCCTCGTAGGGATAACCGTCTTCCGGGCGCGCCCGCGCCATGTGATCGTTGGGCAGGTGGAGAAACAACAGCCGCGGCAGAGGCTTGCCGGGCGCCCGATACAACTCTTCGATTTCCGCGATGAACTGCGTGGCGCGGTACTGGTCCGGAATGTTCATGTTATAGCCCGGGTAGCGGCGGGACGTGTTGCGGTACAGCGGATCCGGCATCGGCACGTTGGTGAGGAACCGCGCGCCGGTGGGTTTCAGCCCCACGCCCTCGTCTATCCCGGCCAACTCGAAGCCCTCGCCGAAATTACGAAAGGGGATGCCATGGCGTTCCAGGTGGTGCCAGATGGCGCCGGCTTCTGGTTGTTCTTCCGGATGCACCGAGGAGTTGCTGCCCGGATAAAGCAGGCGGCCCGGCGCGGACGTCGGCAGGCGGAAGTCCTTTTCGCCGGCGTAGGCGGCGCGGTAGGTGGTCTCGGTCCAGGCATTCGGGTAGGCGCCGACAACCCAATGGTGCCCGTCGACGCTCACCTCGGAGTCGGCGTAGAAATTGTCGCTGAAAGCGTACAATTCGGCCAGCTTGCGGTGATTCGGCGTCACGTTGACGTCCTGGAGGCTGAAGCGTTCGCCACGGCCGCGGGCAAAACCGCGCGCGCCGAACCGCGCCAGCCCGGGAAATCCCCGTACCCTGCCGTTGGCTGCTTCGCGCAGGTCGCCGAAGACTTCGTCAAAGGTGCGGTTCTCCTTCACGATGATGACCACGTGGCGAATCTGTTCGGGCAGCGGCGCCGGCTGCTCGCGCAAGGGCGCGAAGCCGGCGGCGCCCAGCGCGGCGGCAGTCAGCTTGGGCAACTCCTCGGGGCCGGGCAGCGGGTAGACCGAGATGCTGCCGCGGCGGATCACGCCCACAAAAGAGTCTTCATCCGGAGGGCGAATGTTAGGTCCGGTTCCATTGCCGCGGACGTTGGTGACGTAGACGTCGTCGCCGTCCAGCGCGACGCGCGAAGGGAACCAGCCGGCGGGGATATGTCCGACGACCTCCATCTTGCGGGTATCGAGCACACCGACGGCGTTGATGCCCGCTTCGGCGATCAGCAGCCAGCCACTGGTGGCGTGAAAAGCCATGCCGATGGGCAGTACGCCGCGGAGTTTCTCCAGACCGGGAATGCGGATCGGCACGTCCCTCACTCGCTTGCCGGAATCGCGATCGAGGACGGTGATCGTGTCGTTGTGGCCGTTCGAGACGAAGACATAACGGTCCGTGACCGCGACGCCCGCGGGACTACTGCCGCCTGCCGCGCCGTCCTGGCCAAAGGCGAGGCCCGTGCGCACGAAGCCCTCGAGCTTCATCTCCTCGCCGGACAGGTCGACCATCGCGAGCGAATTGGATTCCTGCACGTTCGGATCGCCCAGGCCAGGCACGCGGACGGTTCGGCCGCTGCCGGTCTCCGCGGTGGTTCCGCTCAGCGATTCCGCAGACGGGAAGCCAAACGCGGCGAACGGCAGGCCGGTTTCGCGGGCGCGCTTGCGGTCCGCGCCTTCGATCGCCTGGTATTCGAACATACCGATATTGGTGACGTAGAGTTTGCGTTTGTCCGGCGACAGGGCCAGCGCGAACGGAAGGCGCCCCAGCCGCAGGGAAGAAACCACCCGGCCCGAGCGCAGATCCAAGGCGACCGCGCGGAAATTAGCCTGGTCGACCACGTAGAGACGGCCGCGTTCCGCGTCGAGCGCCAGGTCACCGGAGTAGCTGTCGCGATAGGCGACCCCGCCAAACTCCCCGTCCAGCGCAAGAACGCGGCGCGTCTGGCCCGACTCTGGATCCAGCACGCGCACCTGGCCCGAGTTCCCGTCAGAAGCATACAACGTGCGGTCGTCGGAGAAAGCCAAGCCCATGAACACGCTTCGCCACTCGCTGTTCTCTCCAGGCGCTTCGCCGCGTTTGCGTCGCTCGGCGACGAAATGGCGGACCGTGCGAAACCGGTCCTTGGGCTTGTCGAGCAGGGTAACAGAGAAGCGGTCCGGCCCGCTGTTGGCAGTGGCCGCGCGCCGGCCGCTCGGGCTCACGGCCAAGCCGAAAGGACCTGGTCCAGTGACGTACTGCGCGCCATGGGGCGCGATCAACCGGCCGCCGGGCAGGATGCTTGTACCTTCGGCGCGCCTTTGGGCGGCGCGATCGCCGGCAGGACCTCGATAGTCGGCGGCGGCCAACAGAAGCCCCAGCACTACTAGGCAAACCACCGCGCGCACTGCGCAAGCTGAAGACATCGCTTACTCTTTATAGCTTGAATCCGGCAATCCTCGGACCTCGGTTCAGGCTCGTTCCGGCTGCTACGCCTAGGAGGGCAAAGAAATCGCTGGTGGAGGGCACAGATGAAAAAGCCCGGGATCCCTTCGACGGGAGCCCGGGCCACAGAGGAGTTTATTCTCCGCTTAGCGGAGCTCCGTCTCGACGTGGAACGAAGTCCACTCCTCGGTCCAGTCGACGTCCCCAAACGCGCCGAGGAAACGCGCCGACTGGTCGAAGAACCCATCATCAGGGGGTTGCACCCAGCCGGGCTTCCACAGAGGCGAACCCGGGCCAGGGCGAAAGTCCGGATTCGAGTACTCGAGCGGCCGGCGCATCTTCGGGTCCTCTACGAAAATGCGGGGCGAACCGGATACCCAAGTGCGGAGCGGGCCAAGTACCGCGGCGGGCGTATTGGGCGAGCCAACCTGACCTTCGAGCGTGTTCACCGCGCCGCCCTGCCGGTCGCGGCCGTTGTTCCACAAGAGCAAACCATCCAGCCGCAAGTTTCCAGCGTTAATCTGATTCACCGTGCCGGTATCGCGGATTTCGATTCCTGTTTGGTTCCAGTCAAAAACCACCACATTCCGCAGCGTGCCGGCGGTGCCGCGGCGCAGCCAGATGCCGGCGTTTGCGTTGACATCCTCCTCAATAGAGAGGGGATTCCCGATGAAGGAGAAGTTGTAGAGAGTGGGGTTCGAAATCGGCTGGGCGTCCTGCGGGTTTGACAAGTTATCCGCTTCGATGCCACGGTTGCCGAAGTCGCCATTCGCGACAGCGACGCCGAACTGGAGCCGGCCGGTCCAGCCCAGTTGCCAGTCGAAATAGTCATCGCGTGCGAAGGAGGCGACCAAGTACCTGCCGTCGTTGTTTCCCCCGAACCACTCAAAGGCGTCGTCGAAGCCATAGTGCGACTGGAGGTGTTCCGACACGGTGGCTTTGCCGCATCCTCCCCAAGTGATGCCGTTCACCTCGCTGCCGGGGGCCAAAACCGCGCCGGCGAACTCGACACGCACATAGCGCAACGAACCGCAGTTATGATTTTCATCGGCTTGGCCGCTACCTGGTCCGAAACGCGAATCGGGCGAATCGGGCAGGCCTTCGATTACCGCCTCGGCGCCCACATTGATGCGCGCCCGGCCAAGAAGAATCAAACCGCCCCAGTCGCCGCGGTCCCGCTGGCCGACGTCCCGCGAACTCGTCATGATGATCGGCCGGCTCTTGGTGCCGTTGGCGACGATGCGCCCGGTACGGGTGATCACGATGGTCGACGGATTGGGAGGAGCACTAGGCTGGCCGAGGATCACGGTGCCCGGTTCGATCGTCAGTACCGCATTGTTCCGTACGAACACGATGCCCGTCACGCGATAGGCCTTGGAATTTACCCACGTCACGCTGGACTCGATATTGCCGGACACGTTCACGAACTCAGTCACCACGCTGATCTTGTAATAAGCGGACTTGATCACCCGCGTGGCGGTGAAATCGCGCAATTCCAGCACCAGCGTGTGCATCCCCGGCTCGTTGGGCACGGCCACGGTCGACGAAACCAGAATGCCGCCAGATCCGACCAGAACTTGCTTGCTCGCCTCTGGAAGCCGGGTAATGCGATAACCCTGCGATGCGGTGTTGCCGAAAATATCGGTAACTTCCGCGCTGTTGCCCGGCAAGTAAGTCTTGGCTCCGGTCTGGTTATTGAGGCGGTAGGCGAACAAGGTGTAGGGATACAGGTCGTTGTTCGGCTTGGATGTCCACCGCAAAGTTAGGGGGTCGCCGGGCGAATACACAACCTTATTCGTCCAGATATAAAGCGACGCGGGAGATTCGTTGTGGCTGAGCGCTTCGGCCTCGCGGCGCGCTTCGGAGTACGATATCGCCTCAAAGCCGGCGCTGCCGGCTGCTACCGACAGTGTCGGCAGCACCAACAACCCGGCCAAAATCAGAAATTGCTTTTGCATCGTGTCAGGCTCCTGTTTGCGTGCAATCGAAATCTTTCACAACTGCGTTCTCAGAACAATGAGAAGGTCGTGCCGATCTGAAACGTACGGCCCAGCTGGTACTGGCGCACCAGAAGACCGCCTTGGGTCCAACGGAAGGTGTTGTCGCCGAGGTTCTCGGCTGTAAAACGAACGCTCCATCTGCCATTCTCTTTAATGTCGTACTGATAAACGAAATCCATCATCACATTCCGTTCCTGATAGAGATCCGGCAAGCCCAGCAGACCGACGTCCGTGATCCGGCGCGAAACGGAATTGATGAAAAACCGCGCGTTGGAACGCCATTGGGGTTTGGCGAAATCGAGAATGACGTTGTAGATGTGACGCGACTGGCCGGTCAACGGACGGTTCTGCGAAGTGAGAATGCCGACGATCGCGTCGGTGCCTCCCAGCACGACGTCGGAGTTCACAAAGGTGTAATTGCTCACGAGAGACAAGGGGCGGAAACGGGAGCCGAGGAAGGAGAGATTCTTGCGGAATTCGAGTTCCACACCCTGGTTGTTGGCCCCCTCGGCGTTGAAGAAGCTCTGACGCAGGTCGCTTCCGGTGCTGGGTTGGAGAAAGACCTCAATGGGGTCAGATAAGCGCTTGTAGAAATAGCTGGCGGCCACCACTTGATCACCACCAAGAAACCACTCCCAGCGCCCGTCGAGACTTTCGATCTTGGTGCGCAGCAGGTCGGGGTTGCCAACCGTAGTGAATCCCCCAAGGGTGTTCAGGAATTCGAAAGGAGAGAGCTCGCGAAAATCCGGCCGGGAGACCGTCCGCCCGTACCCGAAACGCAGATTCTGACGGCGAGAGAGGGCATAAATCAGGTTCAGGGAAGGAAGAACGTCCCGGTTATCCAGGCGTGAGACAATCGGCACCGATCCGGGAACCTTGGACTCCCTGGTGGTGACGACCATTTGCGCGTCTTCGATGCGCGCGCCGCCGACCAGCCGCCAGCGCGGACTCAGGTTCACGTCCGCCATCACGTAGCCGCCATAGATGTCAAGCGACGCCTGGTACGCGTCCGTAGTCCGGGTTTCCTCCAATAAAACCAATCCGTTTGGATTGATGTTTTCCGGCGCGAAGATAGTGTTGGTCGGCTGAATCAGCAGCGAGTTGGGCAGCCGGCTCTGAAAGAAGCGGAAACGCCGAGCGTTGAAGTCCCGCTCCCGAATTGTGGCGCGGAATCCGGTCTTGATGAGGCCCGACACGCCGCCAAAGTAGAAGGGCTTGGACACCTCCGCCAAAGGTTCATAAATTCGGTCGGTGAGGTCGTTATAGAATCGCAGCCCGGAATTTTGCAAAGGCGCCCACCGAAAGGTGCCGTCGAAGTTTTGGGTCCGGATGGTCTCACGCAGGTCGGGTTCATCGCGTTTACTGTTGGAAACGGTAAACTGCCAACGGAACAGGGTGTTGCCGAGTGACGCCAGCGCATGCTCGCCTTCCAGCCCCGTGGACAGCAGACCCCGTTCAATCCAGCGCAACCGCTGCGCCTGAATGACCGAGTCCGTGGTGCCGTAGAGCCCTTCGTAGGTCCGGGCCTCCTTGTCGGAATCGCGGCTCAGCGTGTTTCGCCAAACCAGTTTATGGGAAGGGTTGATCCGGTACGCGAGGTTGCCTACCGCTCCGAGACGAGTCGCCTCGTTGTCGGTCTGGAAATCGTCAAAGCGAGTGAAAAAGAAGGGTTGGTTGGCGGCTTCCAGTGCAAGAAATCGCTGAACTTGTGCGTAGCGCTGGGGCTGATTTGTGAAGGTGACCGCGCCGACGAGTCCAAACTTGCCAAAGGTGTCGCCTCCGGCCAAGTTGAACGTTTGAACGGGACGCATGCTGCCGATGGGCCGAGGCTCCCAATTCCTCGAGAACGAACGGCCGAAGGCCTGCACTTGTTCCGCGGGAAAGCGGCCTTGAAACAGGCGATCGTCGGTGGGAATGGCAGCTGGAATGGAGCGGGTCCCGTCGTCGAAGCCGAAGAAGTCGCGGCGACCGCCCGCATAGCTCTGAAAGGGCTGGAAGGTCGTGCGGGTGTTGAAGCCGGTGCTGTAACCGAAACGGAAGAGCCGCTTGGTTGGAAACTCAATAGTCTGCAACTGAACGAGTCCGGCGGAAAATTCACCGGGCAAATCGGGCGAATACGTCTTGAGCACCTTGATTTGATCGATCAGGGACGCAGGAAACAGGTCCAGGGGAACCACCCGCCTCTCCGGATCCGTCGTGGGCAGCACGGAGTTATTCAACATGGTGGCGCTATAACGTTCGCCCATGCCTCGGACATACACGTATCCTTCGCCCACGATGGAAACTCCGGTAACCTTCTCGACGGCGCCCGCGGCGTCAGACGCGACGGTTTTGCGAATCTCCTCGCTGGAGAGGCCATCCGTTACACTACCCGACAACTTTCGTTCGGCCAGCATCGCGGCAGCGGTGGCTTCTACCGCGCCCACTTTTTCCACGACGTCGACTGTCGTCACCGTGCCTTTGGCCACCATGACCGTACTTGCTTCGGCGACCTCGCCAGCGACCACCACCACATCCGCTACTTCCACGTCCACGTAGCGAGGGGAAGTCACGACCAAGGAATAAGTTCCTGGCGCGACTCTAACTTGAAAGCGTCCGTCGGTGTCCGTGACTAGGGTCAGAGCTTGACCCTTGATTGAGACATGCGCCGCCCGGATTGGCTGGCCGTTATTTGCATCGAAAACGGTTCCCGCGATCGTGCCTTGCTTCCCGGCATCCGCCAAACCTTCAGATGATGGCGATTGCGCGGACGACGAGAGCACGGCGACCAGGGACACGAACAGAACAACAACACGACAGCAAAACTGCATCATGATCGCCCTGAATTATGGACGGCTACTCAGCCACCCGGAAACTCACCTGATTCGAGGGGAGCCCGTCAATGGTGACCACCAAGGGCACCTGCCCGGAGATATAAGGCTTATCGGGAACGACCGCGTTGATCTGCCAGAGGCCGGGAAACTGGGGAGAGAGACCGCTGAAGAGCACCTGGGCCTCATCGACCGAGACAAAGACCTTCGTGGCGCCGCGAGCGTTCGCTAAGGTTCCGGCAGGCGGAACCGCACCGTCGGCCACGGCGGGAGTTACCGCGCCTTGACCAGTAGCGAAAATTTGAATCACTTGGCCTCGCCGGGCGGGAGCGCCGTCCACGGCGTATTGGCCAGCCTGATTGAGCACGCCGCCCTGGCGAACCGGGGACGCTCCGTCAAAAAAAATCCCCGGGGAAACCTGAAAAATGTCCACATCGCCCGCTCCAAGGTCGGCGCCGCCACGCTGGACGCGCACCCGCACCCGCCCGGGCTCGGTATTGAACGGCACCACAAAGGCGACCGCTTGCGACGTGACCGCGTACAGCGGCGCGCGCGTCGTTCCCACCAGCACACTGATCCCGCCCAATTCAGTCGGCAAGGGCACCGTGGCTGCAGTGGCGGTCGAAACCCCGGCGAAGTCACCAAAGGCTTGGGCATAGGTGCCCGGGGCCAGCGGAAAGCCCTGCTCAAAGCGAGCTCCGTTTACCACTACTATTCGGTTCTGGGCGTCCACGGTCCCCGCGCCCAGACAAACCAGCGCAGCAGCAAGAGCAAATACTTTCATCGAGAAGTCCTTTGTTGTGTTGAGGTTCGAACTACAGGTGCTCCACTCACGCCTGTTTCGAAATCAGCGTGTGTTCCCAGCGGATGCAGATCACGAGAAGCCGAGCTGAGATCACTTCACTTACGAAGCCCCACGATAACAGCCGAATAGTTACAGATAAATGACGATTTGCTTGCGGGACGGTAAAAATTGCGCTCACGGTTTTTGGGGCGTTCCATCGCCACCGCGCAATAAGGGTGGCAGCTTAACGTGAGCCAGGCGTTCTCCGGCGTCGTTGCCTCGGCAGGTCCCCCAGCCTGCTACCATCGAGGCAAGATGATGAGCCGAAAGCCGCAACGGCGGCAGCCAAGCCAAGACCCCATGCCAGTTTCCGTCGCAGTTCAGGTGGACTTCGGCGCATACTCTTTCCGCACCAGGAAGACGTAAGCGGCAATCCCCACGATCAGGAACACCCAGATGGCCTGCATCGGCGCATCGTAACTGCCGGTTTTTTCCTTCAGCCAGCCGGTGAGAATCGGGGCGACGATGCCGGGCAGATTGGCGGCGCAATTCTGGATGCCAACGATGCGGCCGATCGCGCCGCCGGGGATCAGGGTTTGCGTCAGGGCCCAGTAGTTCGCGGTAGCCAGACCGAGACCGCTCAGCGAGAAAACGGCAAAGAACAACGCCACGGCGTGCGACTCGGAGAGCGCCCCAAACACCTCGGTGGACGCAATCACGAACCCGGCGATGGTAAAGGCCTTCCGCACTTTGACCGGGTCGCCGCCCCGGGCGATCCGCCGGTCGGCGAGCCATCCGGCGACCGCGGCCATAGTGGCCATGCCGCCAAAGCTGAAGAATTGATATAGCCCCATCGAGTTTAACGACATCCCGCGGCGCTCGACGAAATACGCCGGCATCCAGGTCATGCAGAAGTAGACAAAGTACATGTAGCAAAAGGTCCCGATGATGGTCCCCCAGATCACGGGGCTCGCCATCATTTTGCCGAAGGACACCGGCGGCGCTCCGCCCTTCGGCGCCTGCGCCGTCTCGCGGGCGCGGTCGTCATTCTTCACCAGCAGCATCCAGGGAATCAGCCAGAGGAGACCGCCAAGGCCCAGAATGACGAACATCGCCCGCCAGCCAAACGACAGGATCAGCCAGGCCGCGATGGGAGCGCCGATCGCCGGTCCGATCTTGGTGCCGGTCATGTACATCCCCACCGCCAGTCCCCGCTCCTTCTCGCTGAAGTGGAAGCGGATCCAGCGCATGCTGGCGGGGGTGACGACGCTTTCGCCCACTCCCAGCAGGAAACGCAGGGTGAACAACTGGCCGAAGGAACGCGTCGCCGCCGTCGCGGCCGAGACCAGGCACCAGAAGAAGAAGCCAATCGCGTACGGGAACTTGACGCCGTAGCGGTCCACCAGCCATCCCGCGGGAATCTGAAGGAACGCGTAGGACCAGAAAAACGCCGAATTCAGGTTGCCGCGCTGGGCGTCGGTCAGGCTGAAGAACTCTTTGAACTCAGGCACGGCCAGCGCCACCGACAGGTTGGTGCGGTCGACATACGCGATGATCATGCCGAGACTCAGGAGCGCGATCACGGACCAGCGAAGCAGGTTGGATTCCCGCGGGGCGTTTCCGCCGGATTCCGCCGGGGATTGGGATGCGGTCGCCATTCGGTTCCCAACAATATCACACCGTTCACCTTGCGGACACGGGCGGCTGCTGACACAATGAAATCGCAGTCGCAGCAGTCGTGCTGGCCATCCAGGCCAAAGGCAAACCGCATGCACCTTCGTGTACTCGGCATCATCCTCGCCGGCGGCAAGGGAACCCGCCTCTACCCGCTGACCAAGGAACGCGCCAAGCCGGCCGTCCCGTTTGGCGGCAAGTACCGCATCATCGATTTCGTGTTGAGTAACTTCGTCAACTCCGGGATCTACTCACTCTATGTGTTGATACAGTTCAAGAGCCAATCTCTCCTCCAACATCTGAGCGAGGGCTGGCAATTCGGCGGCATTCTCAAGAACCAGTTCATTATTCCCGTGCCGGCGCAGATGCGCTCGGCCAACGAGTCCTGGTATCAGGGCACGGCGGACGCGATCTACCAGAACATCAACCTCATCGAGCAGACCGATCCGGAAGTGGTGGCGATCTTCGGCGCCGACCATATCTACCGCATGGACATCGCCAGCATGATCGAGTTCCACAAGGTACGCGAGGCCCAGGTCACGGTAGCGGCGATCCCGGTGGACCGGCGTTACGCCGTCGAGTTCGGCGTGATCGAAACCGCTCCGGACGGACGAATCATTGGCTTTCACGAAAAACGCGCCGACGCCCCGCACATCCCCGGGCAGCCGGACAAAGTGTTCGCGTCCATGGGCAACTACATTTTCGACACCCGGCTTTTGATTAACGAAGTTTGCGCCGACGCGGCCGCCGTGGGCAGCTCCCACGATTTTGGACGGGACATCCTGCCTTCGCTGGTGGGCCGCAGCGCCATGTTCGCCTACGATTTCACGACCAACCGGATTCCCGGCGATCCGCTCGGGGTGCAGCCGTATTGGCGGGACGTGGGAACGATCGACGCCTACTTTGAGGCGAATCTTGATTTGCGCGCGGTGACGCCCGCCTTGAACCTGTTCAACAAGAAGTGGCCGGTGCGCACAGTGGGGTATCCCGATCCGCCCGCCAAGTTCACGTTCGACGACGAGAACCGCCGCGGGCAGGCGATCGACTCGATCGTTTCGGGCGGCTGTATCCTGTCAGGCGGCATGGTCCGGAATTCCGTGCTCTCCCGGGGCGTGCGGGTCCACTCGGGCGCCGTGGTCGATCAGTGCGTCATCCTGGACAACTGCGACATCGGACGCCGCGCCAAAGTCCGCCGCGCCATTCTGGACAAGAACGTCCGAATACCGGAAGACGCGCAAATCGGCTTCGATCTCGAGGCCGACCGGCGCCGCCACCATGTCACCGAAAGCGGCATCGTGGTTGTGGCGGGGGAGCGCTCCCAGGTGGAAGTGGCGACGTTGCACACTTGAAACGTAACGCGCCGCCGGCGCGGCGCGTCTCCGCTTCGGGGAAGGGCTGAAATGACGGTCCCTTGCAGGGAAGGTTTCGAACACGGAGGGTGCAAACAAAAGATGAAACGAGCCACGCTTCACACCGCGGCGCTGCTGGTTGGCGCGATCTTTTTCCTGGCGGGAACCGCCGCCGCGCAGACGGCGCCGGGCGACCTGATCTTCGATGTGCGGAATGGCGATCAACGGGGCAAGCTGATGCTCCTGGAGACTGAACTGGCGTTCGAATCGCTCACCGACTCCCGCCACTCCCGCACGTGGCGGTACGCCGACATTCGCGAACTGTCCCGCAAGGGGCGGAAAGAGATGCGCGTCCGGCCCGTGAAGGGATCGCGGTATGACTTTCAGTTGAATGACCGCAAGCAGCGCGATCAGATCTACGACCTGATCGCCTCCCGCATTGTCAGCGCCCGGCGAACCAGCAAATAAAGGGGGCGCCGCGGCGTCCTGCGGCGCGGCCTCCGTCGTACTTCGCGGAAGGGGAAATGAACGACGACCGTGTTTCCGAGGGATTGCGCCGCGCCTTGGATTTGCCGGAGAAAGAGTGGCCGGGCTTCCTGGAATCGTTTTGCGGCCAAGACGCGGAGACGCGAGCGCATATCGAGCGGCTGCTGCAACGCTACCAGCGAATGGGTTTGAACATGGGCCCCGGCGTGGGAATCTCCACTCCGGGGCCGCCGCCAAGTCCCGCGGCGCGGCCCGGCGCGGGGCGCAAGTTCGCCTTGGGCGCACTGGCCCTGCTGGCGGCGGCCGTGGCCTGGTGGTTCGCCCGCTAAGGCTACTGCACGCGTTTCCCCTCGCGGTACACCATCCGGATTCCTTCCGGCGCCGACTGCGGGCGTTCGTAGGTGGCTGTACCCGCCACCCGCTCCGGGTCGAATACGCACAGGTCGGCGCGGGCTCCTGGCGCCAGCCGTCCGCGGTCGGTGATGCCGAAGCGCGCCGCCGGCTTGGCGGTGACCCGGTGGATCGCGTCCTCCAGCGTCATCCAGCGGCGGTTGCGGCAGATCTCACCCAGCAGAAACGGGAAGGTTCCGTAGAGGCGCGGGTGAGGGCGCCCCTTCACGTAGAACCCGTCGCTGATGATGCTGCACAACGGGTGGGTCAGCAAGGCGCGCAGGTTGTCTTCGCTTTGGTTGAACGAAAGCATGTTGACGATGCCCTGTTCCTCCAGCAGCAGGTCCAGGGTGGCCTCCAGGGGATCGCACGCGCGCGCCTCGGCGATCTCGGCGAGGTGTTTGCCCACCAGATCCTGATTGCGGGCCGAACCCACCGCGGAGATGTAGATATCCCGCCACTCCTGGGCCAGCACCATGGACTCCCGGATCCGCTGGCGTTGCTCCCGGTCCTGCAGGCGGGCCAGCATGGCGGGGATGCCGCCGTCCAGAGCCCACTGCGGCAGCAACTGGGTCAGCACGGTGCTGCCGGCCGTATAGGGGTAGATGTCGAAGGCTACATCGATGCCCTCCCGCCGCGCGCGCTCGATCTTTTCGATCGCGGCTGCCTGCAGATGCCAGTTGGCGCGGCCGACCGCCTGCAAATGCGAGATCTGGAGCCGCGCGCCGCTCGCCCGCGCCAGATCCAGTTGTTCGTCGATGGATTCCAGCAATTCAAACGAGTAGCTCCGCATATGCGTGGCATACAACTTCCCGTGCCTGGCCACGACTTTGCACAAACGCACCAACTCCTCGCGCGGGGCGCTGGAGCCCGGCGCATACATCAGGCCTGTGGAAAAGCCGCTGGCGCCGGCCGTGAGCGATTCGGCCAGCGCGCCCTCCATGGCTTCGAGTTCCCGCGGCGCCGCCGGACCCTGCCGGGGCCCCAGGTGCGCAATCCGCAGCGTTCCGTGCCCGACCAGGGAGACCACGTGCACCAGTCGGGAGCGCGCGGCGACATCGGCCAGGTATTCGCGCGCGCCCGCCCAGTTCCACGAGTCGTCTCCGCAGAAGATCCCATTGGCGAACGCATGCACCGCCGCCGGGTCGGACCCGCAGGGGTATGCCGAGAAGCCGCAGTTCCCGACCACCTCCGTCGTGACGCCCTGCTGCGATTTCACACGCTCGCCGGTGAGGACCTGAAGGTCCGAGTGACTGTGCAGGTCGATGAAGCCGGGCGCAATCACCAGGCCCGTGCAGTCGACGCGTTCGCAATCGGTGGGGGGCTCAAAGCGCCCCACGGCCACGATCCGGCCCTGGTCGGCCAGCACACTGCCCGGCGTCCGGGGCGCGCCAGTCCCGTCGATGAGAGTTCCGTTTTCCAGTAACAGCACGTCGCGATTGTCGCAAATTCCCCTCGCCGGCGGCAGCGGTGCTTCCGGCCGCGCCGGGTGATACGATCGCTGAACATGAGCGAAACCATTCTCCGCCGGAGGTGGCTGGCCGCCGCGCTGGCCGCCGCTCCCGCAGGAGCTCACGAGTTGGCGCGCGCCGGCCAAGGCTATGCCCTCGCCCGCAAAGTGCGCCTGTGGGAGAACACCCGCAAGGAGTTTCGCGAAGCGATCGAAAGCGGCGCCTTGCGGCTGGTCATCGTTCCCACCGGTTCCACCGAGCAGCATAACGAGCATCTGGCGATGATCCACGACACGGCCAGCGTCACCCTGGTGGCGGAACTGGCCGCGCTGCGCCTGTACCCGCAGGTCCTGGTGGCGACGCCCGTCTCCATTGGCATCTCCCCGCACTGGATGGACCGCAAAGGCACCCTGACCTTGCGGAAGGAAACCTTTCTCGCCGTCGTGTTCGACATTTGCGAAAGTCTCCGCACGCACGGCGTAACGCGCATCCTGATTCTGAACGGCCACGGCGGAAACGTGCGCCCCCTGCGGGAGAGTTTGGCCGATTTCCGGGAAAAACTGCGTATCGACGTGCAATTTCATTCCTACTGGGATGCGTACTCACCCGAGATCGTGAAGAAATTCATGGAAAGCGGCAAAGCTCCCGGCCACGCCGCGGAGTTCGAAACTTCGTTCGCCATGGCCGCCTTCCCCGAACGGATCCACTGGGAGGGAGTCGACTACGAAAAAGTCAAAGGGCGGCTGGGAATCCGCGATCCCCAGTCCGCCAAGCAGGACGAAGAGTTCGCCCGGGAAGCGCGGTGGGCCACGACGGCCAAGGGAGAGGCCATGATCGGCATCGCCGTCGACTGGCTGGCCGGCCGGATCGAACGCATGCTCGCGTAGGGCCACCACATGCCGGCGACCGAGTGGGGCTGGCTGGTCACCCCCGCGGAACTGGAAAGTTGGATCCTGTATGAAGACGAGGAGATTCTGGCGTTGGACAAGCCCGGGTTGGTAGTCTGCCACCCGTCTAAGCACGGGCCTTGGTCCAGCCTGGCGGGGGCCGTACGGGAACCCTGGAAACTCTCGCGGGTGCACCTGCTGTCCCGGCTGGACCGGGAGAGCAGCGGCGTCGTCGTTTTTGCGAAACGGGCGGACACCGCCTCGCGGTTGCAGCGGGCCGTGACACGGGGCCAGGTTCGCAGCGTCTACCTGGCGATCTTGCGGGGAGAACTCCTCCAGAGCGTCCGCGTCGACCGGCCGCTGGCCCGCGATCCCAGCGCGCAGGTTTCTTTCAAACAGCGCACCGTGGATCCGCCGGCCGGGGCCGCCGCCCAAACCACGTTCATTCCGCTCGTCGCGGGTGGAGGATACACGCTCGCCCGCGTGCTGCCTCGCCAGGGCAGGCTCCACCAGATCCGGGTCCACGCCGCGTGCATCGGCCGGCCCGTGGTTGGCGACAAGCTTTATGGAGACGGCGAGGAGATTTATCTGGCGTTCCTGCGTCACGGGTACACCGCCAGCCTGGCCGCCCGGTTGGATTTGCCGCGTCAAGCGCTTCATCGTCTGGAGGTGGATTTCCAGGACCGGCCGCGGTTCCGCGCCCCATTTCCGCCCGATCTGGACAGATTCTGCCGCGAGCGCCTGCCGAAACAGGACTACCAACGGGCGTGGTCCTGCGGGTTGTAGGACCTTTTGGCCAGCATTCCCGCAGAATTGCTTAGAACCAACGGGCAGGAACTATCTCGCGGAGCTAATGGTGGAAATCAGTGGGACTTGGGTTCGTTTCAATCGTATAATTGGCACGTCGCTCTGGAACGGCCCAGGGGAGCGAGCATACGGGTACGATGAGCCTGGACGCACAGAGCCGGTTTCAACGCTGGACGCCTGTTTTCGCGTTCGGCTACTTCCTCCTGTTCGGCATGACCGCCTGGCAGGTGGCGGTATTCCACGAAGGCCGCCGCTACCTGGGGTGGAGCGCGGAGCGCGGCGCGGACGGCGTGCGCACGGTGGTGCTGGTGGAGCAGGGCGGACCGGCCGAGGGTCTGCTCCAAGCCGGCGACCGGATCCTTGCCTGGAACGGCTCTCGCGCCGCGGCGGAACTGGCGCCGGCGCTGGCCAGCCGCGAATCGAAGCCGGGGGATCACTATCGCCTCCACGTGCGGCGCGGGAACCAGGAAGGGGAGATCACGCTCCCCGTTGGGCTCCGCGCGAGAGAAGGCTGGAAGGCCAGCACCATCACGCACCTGGCCGTCTCGCTGGCGTTCTTCCTGACGGGCTGGTCACTGGCGCGGTTGCGGCCGAGCGATGCGGCGGCCCGCTATGCCGCGGCGGCGGGCGTGGCCTGCGCCATTCACTTTCTGGCGCTCACGCTGAGCCCGCTGACCGCCTACAACCGGGGGCCGCTGGTCTGGAGCCAGTTGATCGTGAGCCTGGCGTACCCGGCGCACTTCCTGCTGGCCTTCCGTTTCCTGGAGCGGTTCCCGGCCTACACGCCCTTAACCGGCTGGGGCCGCCGGTGGAGAGACGCGCTGCATGGCTGGGGAGCGCTAGCGTGGCTGATCCTGCTTCCTTATCATGTGTCCTGGGTTCTCCCGCACGCTTGGGCGGTCGAGGTCTGGCGCGTCGACAGCGCGCCCCCGTGGCTGTCCTTGCGGCGCTGGCTCACCACCGGATTCGACGTCGCCGGCTCGCTCAGCCTGTGTGGATTAGTCGTGCGGAACTACCGCCTGTTTCCGCAACCCGCCCTCCGCGGACGGCTGAAGTGGATCGCGGCGGGGTCGCTGGCGGGCGTTTCGCCGCTGGCGTTCGCGGGCCTGGTGGACCTGTGGGAGACCTGGATGGGCGCCGCCTGCGCGTGCCATCGCTCCAGCGTCAACTTCCTGACGGTGCTCACCCCGCTGAGCATCCTGTACGCGGTGGCGCGTCATCGCGCCTTCGGCGTGAGCGACGCTATCCGCTACGGATTGAAGTATATGCTGGCGCGGCGTCTGGTCAAGCTGGCGATGCTGTTGCCGGCCCTGTATTTGACTTACCAGTTCGCCATCAAGGCGGATCGTCCGGTAGCCGAAGTGCTGTGGGACAACTGGCTGGCCGTGATGACCTTGCTGGCGACGATCGTCCTGCTCGAGGTGCGGGAGCAACTCCTCGCCGCGTTGGACCGGCTATTCTTCCGCGAGGCGGCGGCGTCAGACCGGGCGCTCGAAAGACTTGTCCAAGACCTGCAACGCGCGCCCCTGGGACCGGATTTGTCGCGCCTGGCGGCGGAGGGTCTCTTACGGGCGCTGCGGCCGGACTGGCTGCTGCTTACCCAGCTTTCCGACGGCCAGTATGTGAACGCGGTGCATGCCGGCCACCGTAGTTTTCCCGCCTCGGTGAGTATTCCTCCCACCCTCGCGGCGCGGTTCGCCCGGGAGCGTGTGCTCCGGATCGGCGACGACGCGCCCCCGCCCGAGGGCTGGGCGTGGCTGCGCGAGGGCGAGCAGGTTCTGGCCGCCCCCATTTGCGGTTCCGGCGGCCGGCTGCTCGGCCTCCTGCTGCTGGGCGAGAAGCAGTCCGGACATCCGTACCTGCCCGCGGAAGTCAGCGGGATCCGCGAGGTTACCGCGCTGCTGGGCGGCCTTTACCAGAATCTGGAACTGCTCAAGCAGCAGCAGCAGACCATGGAAGCCAAGATCCGCGCGGAGACGGCCAGCCGCATGAAAAGCGAGTTCCTGGCCACCATGAGTCACGAAATCCGCACGCCGATGAACGGCATCATCGGCATGGCTGAACTGGCGCTGGCGACGCCGCTCAACCACGAGCAGCGCGAGTACCTCGAACACGTCAAGCAGTCTTCCGAATCGCTTCTGTGCGTGTTGAACGATGTTCTGGATTTTTCCAGGATCGAGGCCGGGCAGCTCGATTTGGATCCGATGCCGTTCTCGATCCGCCAGTGTGTGCAGGGCGCCATGCGCACGTTTCTGTTTGGCGCGATTCAGAAGAAGCTGACGCTGGTGGAGCGATTGCCCGACAATCTGCCGGCGCTGGTGGTGGGCGACCCGCAGCGCCTGCGCCAAGTGCTGGTCAACCTGCTGAGCAACGCGATGAAGTTCACCCCCCGGGGACAGGTGACGCTGGCTGCCGAGTGGGTGGAGTCGAACCGATTTCGTTTCTCCGTCTCCGACACCGGCATCGGCATCCCGCAGGAGAAGTTGGAGGCTATCTTTGAACCGTTCCGGCAGGCGGAACGCTCGACCGCCCGCGAGTATGGCGGAAGCGGCCTGGGCCTCGCCATCTGCGCGCGTCTGGTGCGGCTGATGAACGGCGAAATTTGGGCCGAAAGCGAACTGGGCAAGGGCAGCACGTTCACCTTCACCGTGGAGCTGACTCCCGTGCCGGAACGGGCCGGAGCGCTCGATGCGGCGCCGCCTGAAGCGGTGACCCCCGCCTCGCCGTTGCGGATTCTGGTGGTTGAGGACAACCGGGTGAACCAGTTGGTGGCCGAGGGCATGCTCCGGCGCTGGGGGCACTCCGTTCAGATCGCCGCCAGCGGGCCCGACGCCCTGCGCCTGGCGAGCGGCGGCGAGTTCCACCTAATCCTGATGGACCTAGAATTGCCCGGCATGGACGGGGTGGAGACCTTGCTCAAATTGCGCGCAGCCGAAACTGGCTCCGCCCGGCGAACTCCCATCGTCGCCGTCACGGCGCATGCGACGCGGGCGGACCGGGAACGCTGCCTGGCGGCCGGCATGAATGCGTTTATCACCAAGCCGATCCAACCCGAAGTCCTCTTGCGAACCATCCGCGATTTGACCGGCGAACAAACGGCGGCGAGCCCGCCGGCTTGATCCAGCAGCCGTTTTTCCAAGCCGGCAAGGCCGACCCGCCTGCCGCGCGCGGCTCTCTAGGAACCTTCGGGCTGATCGTACCCCCGCAGCCGGCGCACCCAGATATTGCGAAAGCGCACCGGCACGTCGTGATCTTGCAAACCCAGCGGTTCCTCGTCTCCGTGGGGCTGGTAGGTTCCCACCACGCGATGCGCCATGCGTCCCACGATCCGCTGCCGGTGATGCACCAGCACCCCGTTGTGAAAGACCGTCACATACGCCGGCTTGACCAGCCGCTGGCCCTCGAACTTCGGGGCCTCAAAAACAATGTCGTAGCTTTGCCATGCGCCGGGCGGGCGCGAGGCATTCACCAGCGGCGGCCACTGGCCGTAGATGGAACCCGCCTGCCCATCGGCGTACGTGGGATTGTGGTAGGAATCGAGCACCTGGATTTCGTAGCTGTTCATCAACAGGACGCCGCTGTTGCCGCGCCACTGGCTGGCGCCGTCGATTTCCTTCGGACTGGCCCATTCGATATGCAACTGGATGTCGCCGAACTTCTCTTTCGTCATCAGGTCGCCGGAACCGGGGACGATCTCCATGTACCCGCGCTCAACCTTCCAGGCGCCCTCGGAGAGTTGTCCTCCCTTGCGGCGGCTGACCCACTGCGACAGGTTCTTTCCGTCGAACAGCACGATGGCGTCCGACGGCGGCTGCGAGCAGTCGGCGCCCGGGGTCACTACCCGCGGGCGCGGCCGGTCGAGATCGTGCACCAGCCACGGCTGGCCGGGCAGTTGGGGGGTATCCTTATAGCCTAAGGGCGCGGAGCGGTTCGGCTTGGGCTTCGAATCGGCGGCCCAGATCGCCACGCCCAGCGCTACGGCCATCCCCGCCCACGCGCTCCAGAATCTGACCCGTTTCATGCGCTGCTCCTTTCCGATGGATTTCTCAGGTTACCAAACCATCGTTCACGGGTAGCGCAGTTCGCCGGCGCGGATCGTTATGGGGAGCCGGTTCTGGCGAGGCGGCAGCGGGCAGGTGGCGTAGGGAGTGAACGCGCACGGAGGATTGTACGCTTTGTTGAAGTCTAGCACCACGCGCCCCTCCCGCGGCGCGTCCGCATCCAGGAAACGCCCCGCCGGATAGGTCTCCGTCTTGCTGGTGGCGTCCTGAAAAATAAAGAATAACTGCGGTCCTTCTTGAATCGGTTCCAGGCGAACCCTGGCCCCCTCCCAGGTGAACTCCACATAGCCCGGACAGGGCAGCGTTTCCACCGTGCCCAGGACGTTGGGCACTGAAATCGTGCGACCCGCCGGGTACGGGACGAAAGTGGCCACCACCCTGGCTTCCGGGTTGACTGGAAACCACCGCAAGCCCCGGAAACTGCGCCGCCGCTCGCTGTCGCGGTTGATTAGGCGCACGCCGAGCCGGTCCCCGCGCTGAATCACAAACATCTCGAGAGGGCCGGCGGAAAGCTTGGTCGGATCGCCGGAGGTGTCCGGGCGTAGTTCCAGCCGGTCGACGGGTTTCCCCTGGCTGAGCACCCGGACGCCGGCTTCGGCGGCGAATCGCACCTGCCCGCCCGTCAGGGTAAACACGCCCAGACGCGGCGGCGCGCTGGCCGGGAGGGCAATCCGCAGCCCCGGATCCGCTCCCGCCAGGTTGTCGCCCGGCCGCAGCCAGAACAGCCCCTCGACCGTCAACCAGCCCCCGTCCGCTAGCAACCGCTCCTCGCGGTCGCGGCGCCATTGCGCAATCTCGTCGGGATAGGAGGCCCCTGCCGCGCAGCAGGCGGCCAGCAGTCCGCAACACCAGCTTCGGATGCCCGCCATGGCCCCATTCCACCACAGACCCGTCCGGTTTATATTGCGTGCGCGCACAAGGTGTTTCTATCTTTAGAGAGCGGCGTGTACGTTCCGGATTCATCGGCATTGGTGGCGGGCGCGGAGGGCTTCTTCAACGCCGAACTGGTGGGAGGACTGGCGTGGCTGGGCGAGGTCCTGGAGCCGCATTTCCCTCGCCTGGAGCAGCAGTACCGGCTGCGGCTGAGACGCGCCGGAAGTTACGACGCCAAGCAGATCAAGGCGCTGTCGGCGATCACGGTGGGCGCCGCGGCCCGCATGATCCGGGAAAACGCTCCTCCGGAGGCGCTGCTGGAACAGATCAACTACAGCGGCCGCCGGTTGGCGAAGTTGAATTTGTCGCCGCGCCAGGCCCTGGAAGCCTTAAAGATTTACGATGCGGTCTTGGAACCTGCGCTTCGCAAGGCCCCACCCGCCGATCCGAGGTTCGCCGCCGCGCGGGAACGCTATTCGTTCTGCGTCGCCTTGGGCCTCAACAACGCTTTTCACCTGGTGCAGCGGGCCGAAGCGGACGCCTACTATCAGCTCTTCCAGGCCGAACTGGAGGCCAAGAATCTGGATGAGCTGCTGCTCCAGTTTCTGAACAATCTGACCTCCGTGTGTCAGGCGCAGGCGGGCCGCCTCCTGCTGTTCCGGGACGGCGGCGGAACCTGCTGGGCGAAAGCGGCCACCGGGGAATGCGGCGGCGACTGGCAGCCGCCGCATGTCCCGCGGCGCCAACTGGAACAACTCAGCCGGACGCGATACATCCGCCAGGGAGAACGCGCCGAGAGCCTCATCCTGGACAAGGCGATGGCCCGGCTGCACCGTTCCTTCTGGTCCGTGCCGCTGTTCGCCCGCGGGTCGCTGGCCGGAGTCATCCAATTGGGTTTTTCCACCGAGCGAAGCTGGCTGCCCCGCGAACTTCACCTGCTGAACGGAGCCGTCCAGCAGTGTCTCCAGGCGGCGGAAAAGGCCCGCCTGGTCCAGGACTTAGGCGCCCGCGAGGAGCAGATCCGGCAGCTCAGCGAGCACATGTGGCAGGTGGAAGAAGAGGAGCGGCGGCGCATCAGCCGGGAATTGCACGATGAGGCCGGCCAGTCCCTGCTCTTCATCCGGCTCCAACTGGAGATGCTGGAGCGGACCCTCCCGGACGAAGCTCGGGGCAGGCTGGCGGAGATCCGGGACGTCACCGAGCGGACCATCGTCGAGATCCGGCGCATCATTGCCGCACTCAGTCCGTCCGTACTCGAACAATTGGGATTGGTGCCGGCCCTAAGGCAATTGACCGCCCGGTTCCGGAGGATGCACCCGGTGCGCGTTAGGCTACACATGCCACTGAAGTTAGGCCGCCTGCCGCGAGAGGCCGAGATCATTACCTACCGGCTGGTGCAGGAGTGCTACAACAACATCGCTAAACATTCTGCCGCATCAACCGTAAACATTTACCTGAGATCTACCGATAGATACCTAGAACTTCGCGTAGAGGACGATGGAGTTGGTTTTGAAGTCGACTCGGCGCTGAAAAAACGGAATTCGTTTGGCTTATCTGGCATGCGAGAGCGCGTCACGCTGTTGGGCGGAACCCTGGAGATCCAAAGCAGCAAAGCCCGGGGAACCGCGGTTAAGGTGTCGCTGCCCCTTACGGGGCGGAGAGAAACCCGAGCCAAGGATGCCTCCGCGCGGACGAGGACGTAAGTCCAAGACTCCTCCGTGGGTTAAGGGAGAAAACGTACACGAGATGCCGGGCCATCGATTCAGAGGAGAGAATTAGGAATATGGCCAAGACTCGAGTTCTGCTGACGGATGACCATACTCTGTTCCGGCAGGGAATCAAGACGCTGATTTCCGCCGAAGCGGATATGGAGGTCGTGGGAGAGGCGGGGAACGGCACCGACGCCGTGACGAAAGCCGCCGAGGTCCGGCCGGACGTAATCCTGATGGACATCGGTATGCCCGGCCTGAGCAGCTTTGAGGCCACCCGCCAGATCAAGAAGAACCGGCCGGAAACCAAGGTGCTGTTCCTCACCATGTACGATGATGAGGATTACCTGGTCGAGTGCATGGAAGTGGGCGCCAGCGGTTATGTACTGAAGGACAGCCCTGCGGCGCAACTGGTCGCGGCCATTCGCGACGTCCAGCGGGGCGGCAGCTATCTGAGCCCGCGCATGCTGTCGCAGTTGGTGGACGACTTCCGGTCGCGCATCAAGTCGGCCCACCGGTTGCCCCGCTTCGCCACCTTGACCACGCGGGAAAAGGAAGTCCTGAAACTGCTGGCGGAAGGCAACTCCGTCAAAGAAATCGCCTGCGGGCTGAAGCTGAGCGTGAAGACCGTGGAAGCCCACAAATTCAACCTGATGCGCAAACTGGACATCCACAACAAGGCGCAACTGGTCCAGTACGCCATTCAGAAGAAGATCATCAAAATCCCGCTTGCCGGGTAGCGTCCCACGGCCTCACCAGCTTGCCGCGGCCTGCCGCGCGGGCGGCGCGTTGCGGCAGGCAAGGCGAGCGGGAATTTTGTGGGTATGGCGTTCCCCGTCTCCGCGCGTTCTGCCGAGGGATGGCGGGTAGGGACGGCCCTGTCCCGCTGAGGAACTCGTCAGTGGCGGGCGCTGTGGGATAATCCCGGCATGGCCGGAGGAGCGGCGGTCGCGTTGCCTCCGGAGGCAGGCGGCGGGCCGGCGCGGGAGCCGTTTCGCCCGGACGCCTCCGGGTTGATCGACGTCGTCGAGCGGGCTCTGCACGCCAACCAGACCGAGTGGATCTTCCTCCGTGAGTTGCGGGTCGGAACGGGGCGGGGCGCCCAGGCGGCGCAGCGGCTGGATGCGTTTGCGCTGAATTGTTATCCACACCTCGGGATGAAGCGGATCTGCTACGAGGTAAAGACCGCGCGCGCCAACTTCCTGGCGGAACTCAGACGGCCGCTCAAGCGGCGCATCGGCATGCGCTATTCCAACGAATTCTACTTCGTGACGTCGCCCGGAGTCGCGGGCCTGGGTGAGATCCCCAGCGAGTGCGGCTGGATCGAAGCCGGGCAGGCGACGCCGGCTGAGTGGCGGACGATGATTGCGGGCCACGCGGGCTTCTTCTCCTACGACGCGGACCGCGAGCTTTACTGCCTGATGCGGATCGCCGCCCCCTGGCGGGACACGCCCGGGCCTACCTGGCAACTGCTGGCCGCCATGCTTCGCCACCAGCGGCGCGAACTCACCGAGAAACCGCCGTCCCCGCCCGCCCAGCAGAAGTTGGACCTGGGGTGAACATCGCCAACCTGGCTTGGTTCGTTCAAACCCGTTCCCCGGCTAAGGCACGTTGCAGAAGCACTACAGCATGGTCACGAAGCCGTGGCGGAGGCGGGGGCGCGGAGTTGTCCGCGGCCGGCTGCGGCGCCGTGAAACGCCAGGCGGCGCTCCCAGAACGCGGCGAACATGCGCTCATTCGCGTAATTGCCGAGGGTGATCAGCGGGGCCACCAGGCTGAGCGGCAGCAGCAGGGCGGTCCAGGGACGCTCGCGGAGCATGCCCCCGCCGATGGCGAGCACCGCCCGGGTAAGCTTCCAATACGTGCCGGATTCGCCCCGGACGCGGCCCCGCCCAGCGCGCAGTCCGGCGAGGAACTCCGCTTTGCTGCGCGCGCCCGGCACTTCGGTGTAGGTCCGGCCCGCCGCGTGCAAGGTGTGCGCGTCGCTGCCCCCGATGGGGAACTGTGCGTTGGCGCGCGCCATCCGGCGCGCCGCCCGGTTCGAGGACTTCAGCATCTGCCCGTTGCGGGTTTCGACCAGCGGAAACCGCTCCTGAAACCACTGGAAATCGCGGTCGGACCGTCGGCCGGTCAGGCCCGAGAACGCATGGTTGATGCTGAAGAGCAGGTTCCGCTCCGCCAGGTACGCGAGCAGCGCCGGCAGGTCGTCCCGCCGCTGCTGGAGTTGCGCGTGGTCGCGCTCGGTGATGTCGTACACGCCCATGTGAAACTCGTTGCCATCGGGCGTGCGGCACGTCACCTCCTCGCTGAGGAAGAAGTTGGGCAGCCCCCGCAGGCGCTCGGCGGCGTCGATCGAATCGTGGTCGGTGACCGTGATCAGATCCATGCCGCGGGCCTCCAGCCGCTCGCGGAGCGCCAAGGGGTCGTTGTAGCTTTCCCGGCACCACCGGCGCAGTACGGGAATCGTACACATCCCGGAATGCACCGTGTGTACGTGCATGTCGCAGCGCATGAATTCGTTGTATCCGGGACGCGGTTACAGGACGTTGACCGCCCGGCGAAACATTTGTTATCAAACATGTTCAGTCGTGGCGTCCCGGAAACGCGCGTCCGGTCGCCCGCGTCCGAGCCGAAGGGAGGGCGCCGCCATCGCCAAGGGTTTTCCGCCGCCGGGCCGGATCATTCCCGTGGAGGGAGTGGCGCTGCACGTGTATCCGCGGGGAAGCGGGACGCCCACCGTGGTGCTGGATTCGGCGCTGGGCGGGTCCTGCCTGACATGGGCCCACGTGCAGCCGAAGGTGGCCGAGTTCACCACGGTCTGCTCGTTCGACCGCGCCGGCCTGGGGTGGAGCGCCGCGTCCCCACGGCCCCGCACCTCGGGGAACATCGTGGAGGAGTTGCGCGGCTTGCTGCGCGCCGCCGGGTTTCCGCCGCCCTACGTGCTCGCCGGCCATTCGTTCGGCGCCCTGAACGTGCGCGCCTTCTACGCCCGCTATCCGGAGGAGGTGGCCGGCCTGGTGCTGGTCGACGCCGCGCACCCGGAGGAATGGCTGGCCATGAGTCCCCATAACCGCCTCCGCCTGGAGAAAGGCATTCAACTCACGCGGCGCGGCGCCTGGCTGGCGCGAGCGGGTCTGGCGCGAATGGTGGCGGCGCTGGCGGGCACGCGGGCGGCCGACTGGGCGCGAACCGGCGTGCGCTGGGTGACCGGCGGCGCGATCGACACCGCGCGAGGCGACCGGATTCTGGCCCCGGTTGCGAAACTCCCCCGCGAGTTCTATCCGGTCCTGAAGTGGATGTGGTCGCAGCCGAAGTTCTTCGACGCGCTGGCCGGCCAGATGGAGCGCCTGCCGGAGAGCGCGCGGCAAGCGGCCGAGGCCGGGGACTTCGGCGATCTACCCCTGGTGGTGCTGGGCGCACCCGACGCGGACCCGGCGCGCGGGCCGCTCCACGAGCGCGCGGCCACGCTCTCCCGCCGCGGCCGGTTCGTCCTTGCCCACCAGAGCGGGCACTGGATTCCCCTGGACGAGCCGGAGTTGGTGGTGGAGGCGATTCGCGAAGTGTGCGCCCATGCCAGGAGTGCGCCGGCAGCCCGTCCCGCTGGTCCACAATAAGGGGATGTCTCCTCCGCCGCCGCCCGCCGAGATGACGGGGAAAGCCGTCGTTACCGGCTTACTGCTCGCTTTCATCTTCGGCGCCGCCAACGCCTACCTGGGCATGAAAGCAGGGCAGACGGTGGCAGCCACCATTCCCGCCGCGGTGATCGCCATCGCGCTGTTCCGGTTGCCGCACTTCCGGGGTACGGTGCTGGAGCAGAACATTACCCGCACGGCTGCCTCGGTCGGCGAGGCGCTGGTGGCGGGGGCCATTTTCACCATCCCGGCGTTCCTGCTGGTGGAACTCAAGGGACGGCGGTTGTGGGCCGACCTGCGCGGGCACTTCTGGGAAGCCGCGCTGATTCTGGTGGCCGGCGGATTGATCGGCGTATTCTTTATCATCATTCTCCGCCGCCCGCTCTGCGTGGACGCCGGCCTGCCGTGGCCCGAGAGCGTGGCCAGCGCGCAGATCGTCAAGGCCGGCCAGGAAGGCAGCCACGCGCCGCGCCACATCTTCGGCGCGATGGGCTTCGGGGCGCTGATCCAACTGCTCAAGAGCGACAAGGGCTTGCTGATCTTCCGGGAGTACACCGAAGGATTTCTTCCTTTTTCACGCTCGGTGATCCAGCACTTCGATTTCCGCAAGACGCCGCTGACCGACGTCGCGCACGCGGGAGGCATCCCTTGGGCCACGCCGAACCTCTCGCCGGCGCTGCTGGGAATTGGCTACATCATCGGTCCGCAACTGGCGTCGATCAGCTTCGCCGGCGGGCTGTTCGCCTGGTGGATGCTGATCCCGCTGCTGCTGTTCTTCGACCCCGACCTGCCGGCGCGACTGGGCGGCCAGGCGGGCGCGGACGTGGCCGCGTATACGGTCTGGTACAACGTGGTGCGCCCGGTAGCCGTGGGGGCGATGCTGGTGTCGGCGGGCTATACGCTGTGGCGGATGCGCGACTCCATCGTCCGGTCGCTCAAGGGCGCCTACGCCGCCTCCGCGGCGGCGGCGCACCATGGCCGCCCGTGGGAACGGACCGAACAGGACATCCCTGCGCGGTGGCTCGTGATCGGATCGGCGGCGCTGGCCGTGGTGGTCGCCCTGATCTATCACGCCTTCACCGGTTCGTGGACGGCGGCGCTGACCGCCACGGCGGTGATGAGCGTGGCTGGGTTTCTGCTCTCGGCGGTCGGCGGCTACCTGGTCGGACTGGTGGGCAGTTCGAACCAGCCGGTCTCCGGGCTGACGCTGTCGGCGCTGGTGCTGAGTTCGCTGGTGATGCTGGCCATCGGCGTCCGCGGGATGCCAGGCATCGCGGCTGTGCTGGGGGTTGCCTCGGTGGTGTGCTGCGCCTGTTGCGTCTCGGGCTCGTTGATTCAGGACCTCAAGGCCGGGCATCTGCTGGGCGGCACCCCCTGGAAGATGCAGGTGGTGGAGCTGATCGCGGTAGTGCTGCTGTCGCTGTTCCTGATGCTGCCGATCATCGCGCTGCACGAGGCCAACCTGTCGACGGGCGGCATCGGCGGCCGCGCGCTGCCGGCGCCGCAGGCGGGCTTGATGGCGCAGTTGGCCAAGGGCATCGTGGGCGGGCAGATGGCCTGGGGATTGATCGGGATCGGCGCGGCGTTCGCGCTGGCGTTGATTCTGTGCGGAGCGCGCGCGCCCATGCTGATCTCCGTCGGCATGTATCTGCCGTTCGACACGACGTCGGCGATCTTCTCGGGGGGCGTACTGCAAGCCCTGGCGGCTCGGCGGATCGCCCGCGCGCCGGAGCAGGCGCGCGCCGCAGCCGAGGAAAAGGGCACCCTGCTAGCCTCCGGACTCATCGCGGGAGAAGCCATCCTCGGCATTGTCCTGGCGGTGACGTTCCTGGCCGGGATCCCCTCGCTGACTCGCCTGCTGACCGGCGCGGACGAGCTGCCGGGCTTCCCGGAGTGGGGCGGGTGGCTGTCGCTGCTGGGATTCGCGGCCTTAGCTTGGGTCCTGGTGCGGATTCCCACCCGCCGGACAGGTTAGCGTTTCCGCATGCTCATGATCGGCCAAACTGCGTTTCCACGCCAGGTACAGGATTCCCGCCAGCACCAGCAACGGGGGGACCAGCAGCACCACGATGCCCAGGTTGAGGGCCTGCTGGCGACTCGCCTCCAGCGCGGCGGCATTGCGGAAACACATCGAGCACTGGGCCCACGCCGCCCCGGGCAGCAGGGCCAACACCCCACCCGCGCGGCGGATCATTGCGGGCGCAACTCCATCATCCGCGCCGCGTCCGGCATCAGCGCCAGCAGCGCCAGGATCATGGCGATCAGCGCGGGAAAGAGCGCGAAAAACAAGCTGAGCCGCTCAAATTTCAAATGCATGAAGTAGGCGACGATCAGCACCGCCTTCACCACCGACAGGCCGATCAGCGCGGTCAGCATCAGCGCCGGGCGCAGTTGCACGCAGGCCAGCAAGACCTCGGCGGCGGTCAGCGCCACCAGGTTGAGCCAGATCCGGTTGTAGGTCCGCGCGGCGGCGGAAATAGCGGCCATAGGACTCCAAGAGGAACGCGATCCGGTGTGAGCCGGCAACCTCTATGATAGTGGTTGAGATGCCGCCCCGCGCAATTCCGGCCTTTTTGCTTTGTGCGCTGGGAGCGGTGTGCGCCGCCGCACAGGTGATCGAATTCGAATCCAACGGCTTGCGCTACCAGACGCTGACGAAAGCAGGGGTCACCGTCATGTTCGCCCAGTTGCCGGGCGTGGTGCGCGAGTATGCCATTCTCCAGGTCCAGGTGTCCAACGGCGGGACCAGCGCCTGCGTGGTGAAGCCGGAGGATTTCCAGTACCAGCGGGCGGACGGCCAGGTGGTGCGGGGTACGCCGGCGGTGCAGGTAGTGAACCGCCTGATCGAGAGGGGCAGCCGGAACGACGTGGTCAGGCTGGTTTCCGCGTACGAAGCGGCACTGTACGGTATGTCGCGGATCCTGTCGACGAACGGTTACGAGCAGCGGCGGCAAGCGGCGCTGGCGGAGGTTTCCTCCACCAAGCTGAAAGCGGCGGCGGCGGCGTCGGCCATCGCCCTGGTGCCGGCGAAACTGGCCCCGGGGCAATCTACCGATGGCGCGGTGTTTTTCGCCACCGCGGGCAAGCCGCTGGGCCCCGGGCGGTTGACGGTGACCACGCCCGTCGGGCTGTTCGAGTTCGATCCCATTTCGGATTGAGGTTGAAACCGCGCGGCTCCAGCATCTAAGCTGGAAGGACACCTTTTCATGTTTTTGGCTGTTCTGCTGTGGATCTTTACCGGCGTGTCGTGTCTCGCCTTCGCGGCGAAGCGGTGGTGGTTCCCCGGCGCGATCTCGGCGCACGCGGAAGCTTACGACCGCCAGCTTGGCCTGACCTTGTGGGCCTGCGGGGCGATCTTTGTGGCGGCGCAATTGCTGCTAGGCTGGGCTGTTTATCGCTTCCGCAATCGGGGCCAGAGCGTGCGCTTCAGCCGCGGCAGCAACCGGCTGGAGTTTACCTGGACCACCGCCACCGCGGTGGTGTTCCTGGGTTTGATGTTCAGCGGCTTCGGCATCTGGGCCAAGCTGCACTTTGAGCGGCCGCCCGCCGACGCGCTGCGCGTGGAAGTGGTGGCCAAGCAGTTCGCCTGGTCGTACCGCTATCCCGGCCCGGACGGCAAGTTCGGCCGCACCGACGTCCGGCTGGTGAACGACGCGGCGGGCAACCCGTTTGGTCTGGACGAGCAGGACCCCGCGGCCCAGGATGACATTGTCGCCTCCGCGCTGCGGGTGCCGGAAAAAACGCCGGTCGTGTTGACCCTGCTGGCGCGCGACGTGATCCACAACTTCTTCGTCCGCGAGTTGCGGCTGAAGCAGGACGTGGTGCCCGGCATGGCGATTCCGCTTTCGTTCCAGGCCGACCGTCCCGGCAAGTATGAAGTGGCCTGTTCCGAACTGTGCGGTCTGGGTCACCACCAGATGCGGAGCCTGCTGGAAGTGATGACGCGGGAAGCGTTCGACGAATGGCTGCGGGAGCAGGCGCGATGACCCCGGCGAGCGTTAACCCCGCTGCGGCGTCGAAAGGGTTTTTCCGGCGCTACGTCTTTTCGACCGACCACAAGGTGATCGGCATTCAATATTTCTTTCTTGCGCTGATCGCCGCGCTCGCCGGGGTCGCACTGTCGCTGCTGATGCGCTATCACCTCACCAACCCGGACACGAAAGTAGGCTGGTTTGGCGCGCTCTGGCCGGACGGCGCGCCGGGCGGCGTCATGACGCCCGAGCTCTATCTCTCGCTGATGACCATGCACGGCACCATCATGGTGTTCTTCGTGCTCACTACCGCGCCGCAAAGCGGCTTCGGCAACTTCATGCTGCCGCTGCAAATCGGCGCGCCGGATATGGCGTTTCCCGTGCTCAACATGCTGTCGTTCTGGACGACGGCGCTGTCGTTCGTGGTGCTGCTGGCGGCCTTCTTCGTGGAAGGGGGCGCGCCGCTTGCGGGCTGGACCGCCTATCCCCCGCTGAGCGCGCTAGGCGCGATCACGGGCCCCGGCCAAGGGCTGGGCCAGACGCTGTGGATCGTCAGCATCGCCATCTTCTGCGCAGCGTCGCTGATGGGCGCGATCAATTTCATCACCACCGTCGTCGACCTGCGCACGCGCGGCATGACGCTGCTGCGCATGCCCCTCACGGTGTGGACGTGGTTCCTCACCGCCATCATCAGCCTGCTGGCGTTCGCCGTGCTGCTCGCCGGGGGAATCCTGCTGCTGCTCGACCGCGGGGCGGGCACCAGTTTCTACCTGCCCGCCGGCTTGCTGGTGAACGATCAGTTGCTGGACCGGCGGGGCGGCTCGCCCCTGCTGTGGCAGCACTTGTTCTGGTTCTTCGGCCATCCGGAAGTCTACATCGCGATTCTGCCCGGCATGGGCGTGGTCTCGACGGTGCTTGCGGTGTTCTCGCGCAAGCCGGTCTTTGGGTACCGGGCCATGGTGTACGCCAGCCTGGCGATCGCGTTCATCGGCTTCCTGGTCTGGGGCCATCACATGTTTCAGAGCGGCATGAACCCCTATTCGGCGTTTGCCTTCTCGCTGCTCACCATGGTGATCGGCGTGCCGTCGGCGATCAAGACGTTCAACTGGCTGGGCACCATCTGGGGCGGACGGATCGAGTTCACCACCGCCATGCTATTCGCCCTGGGCTTTGTTTCGGTGTTTGTCACCGGCGGTCTGAGCGGCCTGTTCCTCGGCCAGTCCGCGATCGACATTTATTTCCACGACACCTACTTCGTGGTGGGGCACTTCCATATCATTATGGGCGTCGCTTCCGTGTTCGGGATTTTCGCCGCCACCTTCTACTGGTTCCCCAAGATGTTCGGGCGGCACTTGAGCGAAGGCCTCGGCAAGGCGCATTTCTACGCGACGTTCCTGGGCGCGTACGCCATTTTCATGCCGATGCATTTTCTGGGCTTTGCGGGAAACCCGCGGCGCTACCCGGACTTCACCAATTTCGAGTTCCTGGCCGATCTGATTCCGCTCCACAAAGCCATCAGCCATGCCGCGTACTTTACGGCGGCGGCGCAAGTGCTGTTTCTCGGCAATCTGATTTACAGCCTGTGGCGCGGCAGGCCGGCGTCGGCGAACCCGTGGAACGCCACCACCCTCGAGTGGGCCACCGCTTCGCCGCCGCCGGAGCATAACTTCGAAGAAGGCGTCCCGACGGTGCACCACGGACCTTACGAATTCAGCGTGCCCGGGGCGGCGAAGGATTTTGTGATGCAGCACGAGCCGGCGGAATCCAAGTAAGGCAGGACAGCCCATGGCGACCTCGCTGACAACGGATGCGGTGCACGGCGGCGGCCGGCCTCCCGGCCATCTGGGCGGCGGGGGCGGAGGCGGCGGCCGGGGACCGGGCGGTGGCGGGTCCGAGGGCCCGGGTTGGCAGCGCCGCGCTTCTTTCACCGGCCTCTGGGTGATCCTGGCCGCGATCGTGATGTTTTTCGCGGCCTTCACCAGCGCGTTCGTCGTGCGGCGGGGCATCTCGGCGGACTGGGGCCACACGCCGCTTCCTGCCATTGTGTGGTGGAACACCGGCGTCCTGTTGGCGTCGAGCGGCTTGCTGGGGTTGGCGCGGCGTTCCCTGCGCTGGGGCCGGCGCGCCGCGTTCAACCGGTACTGGACCGGCGGAACGGCGCTGGGGGTCGCCTTCCTCGCCATCCAGGTGGTGGCGTGGGAGCAACTGAAAGCTGCCGGAGTCTATGTCAGCACTAATCCGAGCGCCGCATTCTTCTACATCTTCACCGCCGCGCATGCCGCCCACCTCTTGGGCGGCGTCGTCGCGTTGATTTACGTCAACGTGCAGGCGCTCCGCCTGCGGCTGGGTCCCGGCAAGCGCACCGGGGCCGACCTGAGCGCAATTTATTGGCATTTCCTCGCCGGGCTTTGGCTTTATCTGGTGGCCATGCTCCACCTTTGGGGGTAGGACGGAATCCGCGTGACCACGACAACTCTCTCCACCTGGGCCGGAGGCCAGTCGCCTTTCGCGACGGGCACCAAGAAACTGGGCATGTGGCTGTTCGTCATCTCGGATTCGCTGACGTTCGCCGCCCTACTGGTGTGTTACACCTACTTGCGCATGGCGTCGCCGGCTTGGCCCACGCCGTTTCCTTTCTTTCCCAGCGTTGTCCTGGCCAGCGTGATGACCCTCGTGTTGCTTTCGAGCAGCCTGACCATGGTGCGGGCGGTAGAAGCCATGCGCGCCGCGGACTCGCGCGCGGCGGTCCGCTGGCTGCTGGCGACGCTGACGGCCGGCCTGCTGTTCGTGGGTTTGCATCTGGGAGAGTGGAACAGCCTGTTCCGCGCGGGGGTGACGCCGTTCCGCAACCCTTGGGATGAGCCGCTGTTCGGCGCGACGTTTTTCACCCTGACCGGCCTGCACATGTTGCACGTGCTGGCGGGCATGGTGTACCTGGCGGTGATGGCCGCCGGCGTCGCCCGCGGACGCTACACCCTGGTGGAGGTGGAAGTCAGCGGCCTGTATTGGCATTTCGTGGATCTGGTATGGATGTTTATCTTCCCGTTGGTGTACTTGATGTCCGCGCGCCTGTGAGCGCGCCCTTGCGCCTGCAAGGTGTTTTCGTGGACATGGCGACGCCGTTCGATCACAGTGGCGCGATTTATCGCAGCAAGGTGGAGTTCAATGTCGCCAAGTGGAATCTGACCACGGTCGCCGGTTACCTGGTGGCCGGGTCCGCGGGAGAAGGCCCGCTGCTGTCCGGCGTGGAGCGCATCGAACTGTGGCGCATAGTGAAGGCTGCGTCTGCTTTGAACTCCGACCGGCCGCGGGCGCTGCTGGCGGGGATCGATCGCGCGGGCGTGGCCGAATCGGCGGAACTGGCCGGGCACGCGGCGGAGATCGGCTTTCACGCCGTGGCCGCCCTGCCTCCCCGCTTTGATTTGCGGCGGGAGCGCAGCGAAGAGATCATCCTGCTGTACTACCGGGCGCTTGCCGACCGGTCGCCTTTGCCGGTGCTGATTCGCAACGAAGCCGGCGTCACCGGATTCGATCTGCCCGTGGATCTGCTCGCCCGGCTTGCCGCCCACCCGAACATCGCCGGCGTCATCGAGGGTTGCGCCGGTCCGGAGCGCACCCGTGCGCTCCGTGCGCGAGTGAGGAAGGACTTCGCCCTGCTTGGCGGAGACGAGACTCGTTTGTGGGATGCGCTGCACGCCGGCGCGCAAGGGGCGGTGGTCTCGATCGCGAGTGCGGCGCCGTACTCGGTGATCGCGGTCTGGGAGGCCTATCGCACGCGCGAGGAAGCGGCGGGACTCGACTGGCAGGACCGTCTGCGCAAGGGCGCGGCCTGGTTCGGCCAGCCTGGCGGCGTGGCGGCTTTGAAGCACGCCATGGACCTGAACGGCTACTACGGTGGTCCACCGCGTTTGCCGAACCCGCCCTTGCCCCCGGAAGCGCGGCCTGGCCTCACCCAGGCTTTCTCGGAACTGAAGGGATAACCGGCGCGTGCAAATTCCTTTTACCAAGGCCCACGGGGCACTGAACGACTTTCTGCTGACTTGGGCGAGCGACGCGGGCCCGCTCGACCGGGCGGCGGTGGCCCAAGCAATCTGCCACCGGCACGCCGGCATCGGCGCCGACGGGTGGATCGTCGTGTCGCCGGCGACGCCGGAGCACGCGGAGATCGAGTTGTGGAATTCCGACGGCAGCCGCGCGGAAATTTCCGGCAATGGCACCCGTTGCGCCGCGGCCTGGTTGGTAGACCTTGGCTTGGCGGCGGATCACGTCCAGTTGCGCACCGGCGCCGGAAGGAAGGAGTTGCGGCTCTTGAGCCGCCGGGGCGCCGCCTTCGACTGGGAGATGAATATGGGCACGCCGGCATTTCCCGCGGACGAGCCCATCGGCCTCAACCTCCGAGACGGGGAGCGGGCGGCCGTGCTGGTGGACGTGGGCAATCCCCAATGCGCGTTTCCGGTGGAGAACTTCGACTTCGACTGGCGGGCGGTGGGCGCCGAGGTCGAGCGCCACCCGCGGTTTCCGAAACGGACGAACGTGTCTTTTTTTCGCGTCGCCGGCCGGCGCACCATCGAAGTCCGCTTCTGGGAACGCGGCGCGGGAGAGACGATGAGTTCCGGCACGGGCTCGACCGGGGCGGTGGCGGCGGCGGCGCGCCTCGGGTTGGTGGACGACGAGGTGACGGTCGAGACGCCCGCGGGTCCGCTCCGCGTCCGGCGAGCGGGTAGTGATTACTATCTGGCCGGTCCCGCGGTGCTGATCGGTTCCGGACACTTCACGTTGCCCGGCTGAACGCGGACACCTCGAGGGCTTCCGGTCGGCGTTGCCCGAACGCCTTTCGTAGATCGTGCCGGCGCGGACCAGGCAGAGACGTGCCCTACCGGGAAAAGATACTGCGCACGGGCGCGGGAGGGGCGGTGCCGCGAATGGCCTGCCACAGAATGTCGTTCAACTCGTGGTCGTCGATCCGGTCCTCTTGCGTGAAATCGAGCGCAGCCGAACGGCGCGCCAGCGCGGTGTGGGCCGGGTTGCGCTCGTCGAGCGCATAACGCGGTTTTTCGGCGGTGTAGGGAGTCAGATCCGGCTGCGACGTGAAACACGCGGACATGGGCCGCGCGCCGGCGTCGAATACCGTCATCGGGCGCAAGCCCAGGATCAGTTCCATGGTGCGCAGGACCGACGTGGTGTTGTAAAGCGTGCGGTGCACCGCCCGCCGTTTGACGTAAGGAGAAATCACAAAGGCGGGCGCGCGGTGGGAATCCACATGGTCCGGTCCGTTCTGAGCGTCATCCTGGACGACGAAAATGGCGGTCTGCGGCCAGAACCTGCTGCGGGAGACCGCCTCGACGATCATTCCCAGCGCATAGTCATTGTCCGCCATCGCTGAACGCGGCGAGATTTTGCCGGCGGACATGCCAGAGGTATGGTCGTTGCCCAGCCGCAGCAGCAGCAGGCGCGGCATGTCGCCGCGCTTTTCGAAATCCGCCAGATCCCGCAGAAATACCTTGGCCCGCTCGACGTCGGGGTAGTCCATATCAAAACCGCGAAACTGGAAATTGGTCACCGGCCGCAGGACCGGGTCGCGCACGCGCCGGATCTGCTCGCCGGACGGCGGCGCGGGCTGGATATTCTCGACCCAGTAGCCGTAGTTGCGCACCGTCAGGCCGGCGGCCAGAGCGTTGCTCCAGAGGTAACCGGCCGGCGGCAGCGCGGCGGGCTCGCCGCCTTCGTAGTCATACTTCTTCCGCCGCCCGCCATAGCTGTTCTGCCACATCCGTTGCACGTAGTCCGGCGCGATCGCTGCGGTGGACCAGTTGTGCCCGTCGGCGCTGACGTCGGCGTTCGCGTAGAAATTGTCGAGCAGGCCGAACTCGCGGGCCAGTTTGTGGTGGTTGGGCGTGACGTTCTCGCCGAACAGGACCAGGCTCGGATCGCCATTGCCTTCCTTCATCCCGCCGAGCACCTGGTCGTAGGTGCGATTCTCCTTGACGATGTACAGCACGTGCCGGATGGGCGAAGGGTCCCCCGGCCGGGCGGGCACGGGGTTGCCAGGGCCGGTCCGCGCGTCGTCGAGGAGCGCGTCGCGGTACGGCGAATTCTCGCGGACGGTACGAGAATAGGCGAACAGTTGGTCGTCGAGCGGAAGATCGAGGAACAAGGCGGAGCCGCGTTGCAACAGGCCCACGTACTCCACCGCCACGTTGCCCTGGTGGACCGGCGCGGGCCGCCGCGTGGGATTGGGCCCCTGGGGATTCGGATACGACCGCAGCCCGCGCCCGTTCAGCACCATCAGTTTGCGATTCGGCAAGACGCGCGCGGCGGTGGGATACCAGCCCACCGGCACGAAACCCGCCACGCGGCTGCGGTCCTCGGTGACATCGATCACCGCCACGGCGTTGGCGTCCGCGCAGACGGCGAACAGCGTCCCGCCCTCGCCGCTCAAGGCCAGGGCGGAGGGCGTCATGCCGGCGGGCTGCCGGGGCCAGAGCGCCACGTTGATCGCCTCGAGCACGCGCATCTGCTTGCTCTCGGAAACGCCCACCGTGTACACGTTGTTCGTGTTGGCCGCCGTCACGAACAACCGGGCCGTGATCGGCGGCTGGCCCTCGGGTGTTTCCACCTGGCCCGGCCGCCACGCCATGTCGGTGGGATGCGGGCCGATGCGCTGCGTGGCCAGCAGGTCGCCCCGCGCCGCGTCGTAGTGCCCGATGCTGCCGTCCGCCCAACTCGATACGAACAGGCTCTTGCCGTCCGGATGAAACAGGATCCGGTAGGGACGCCGGCCGGTCTGGAAACGTTCAATCACCATCCCGGACTGCGGATTGATCACCACCACGGAGTCCCGGAAAAGGTCGGCGGCATACAGCAGGCGGCCGTCCGGCGAAAAGGCCACGTCGCCGATGAAGTCTTCGGGGGTGCGCTTGGCCTCCGGCGCCACGGGAAACACGCGGGCGGGTTTCAGCGCCCCGTTGGCGTAAGCGAATTCGAAAACGGCCGCCCGCGAGCCCCCGCCGACGTACAAGCGATCGCTTCCCGGCGCAAACGCCAGGCCCAGCCAGCCGTCCGGGACGGGCGTGCGCGAGACTTCCTGCTCGGAAGCGATCTCGATCACGCTGAGCGACGGAGGCCGATAGCCCCCGTTCAGCACCACCACGTGCTGGCCGTCCGGCGCCAGCGCCGTCGCCATCGGGAACGTATCCAGCGGCAGTTGACGCCCGGCGGGCGTGATCCGCCACCCGCTGTTCAGCAGGTAGCCGCCCGCGGGCAGCGGTCCAACCTGTTCGCGCGGCGCGGGCTGGGAAACCAGCAGCGCGCCCGCCGTGAAGAGGGCAAGCAACAGTACGTGTCTCATTCGGAAAACCGTTGGGCGATGGGGAACCGGCGTCCGATGCCGAAAGCCTTGCTGGTGACCTTCAGACCCGGCGCCGCCTGCTGGCGCTTGTATTCGTTCTGGTCGACCTTGCGGGTGACGTCGCGCACCAGTTCGAGCGGCAGGCCGTGCCTTTCGGCGATCTCTGCGGCGGTGTGGTTCTCTTCGATGTAGGCGCGCAGGATCCGGTCCAGGATGTCGTATGCGGGCAGCGAGTCGGAGTCCTTCTGGTCCGGCCGCAATTCGGCCGAGGGAGGCTTGGTGAAGACGGCCTCGGGAATCGCGCCGGGGCGCCGCCGGTTCGCCACCCGCGAAAGTTCGTACACCAGCGTCTTCGGCACGTCGCTGATCACGGCCAGCCCGCCGCACATATCGCCATACAGCGTGCAGTAGCCGACCGCGAGTTCGCTCTTGTTGCCGGTGGTCAGCACCATCGCGTTCCACTTGTTCGACAGCGACATCAGCACCACGCCGCGCAGCCGCGCCTGGATGTTTTCTTCCGTCACGTCGGGCGGCGCCCCGGCGAACAACGGTTCCAGCGCACGCAGCATTTCCTGGTAGGCGGGCGTGATCCCGACCATTTCGAATCGGATGCCCAGGTTTGCCGCCAATGCCCGGGCGTCGCGCACGCTGTGCCCGGAGGAAAACGGGCCCGGCATAGCCACCCCGGTTACGTTCTCGCGGCCGACGGCATCCACCGCGATCACCGCGGTCAGCGAGGAGTCGATGCCGCCTGACAGCCCGATCAACACCCGGTGAAATCCACACTTGCGAATGTAGTCCCGGGTGCCCAGCACCAGCGCCTCGTAGACCGCCTCGCGGGAATCCGCATGGCTCTCATGGCGATCGCCGGTTCCGCTCGCCACATCGTACAGGACCAGGTCCTCGCCGAAGGATTTCGCCGAGGCCGCCAACGCGCCGCGCGCGTCCATCACAAAGCTGCTGCCGTCGAACACGAGCGAGTCCTGTCCGCCCACCTGGTTCAGGTACACGACGGGCACGCCGTGCCGCCGCGCGGCCGCCGAAAAAATCTCCCGGCGCAGGGACCGTTTTCCCAAATGGTAAGGCGACGCGTTGATCGTGATCAGCAACCGGCCGCCGGCGCGGATCAGTTCTTCCACCGGGTCGCGCTCGTAGCGGCGCCGCTCCCAGAACTGCTTGTCATTCCAGGCGTCCTCGCAGACGGTCAGCGCCACCGGGATCCCGCCGATCGTGCACAGACGCACGGCGTCGCCCGGCTGGAAGTAGCGGGATTCGTCGAATACGTCGTACGTTGGCAGCAGCGTCTTGGCTTGCTGGAAAACCATTTCCCCGCGATGGAGAACCGCCGCGGCGTTCACGGCGGGCTTGCCGGCGTCGTCCGCGGCCTTCCCGACATAGCCGCAAATCACGTGCAGAGGCAGCGCGCGCGTCTCCTCCGCCAGGCGGCGAAGACCCGCTTCGCTGCGCGCCAGAAAGCTCGGCTTCTCCACCAGATCGCGCGGCGGATAACCCGTAACGGAGAGCTCGGGGAAAACCACCAGTTGCGCGCCGAGGCCCGCCGCCTCCCGGGCGGTCCGGGCCATGAGGGACACGTTGCCGTCAATGTCGCCTACCGTGGTGTTGATCTGTCCCAGCGCAACCTTCATCGGAATCCTCATTGTAGGCCGGGACGGCGGCCGCGGACGAAATTCCGCTCGGTCCGCGAGCGCGGGGCGGTAACAGAGGTTTCCGCTCTACTTGATCACCTTCGGCGGGGGATCCTTCTTCAGTTCTTCTTCCCATTCCGCCAAGCGCTGGCGGAGGGCGGCAAGTTTCTCCGGGTAGCGGTAGCCGACATCGTGCCTTTCCCCAGGATCCTCGGCGAGGTTGAAGAGCAGCTCGATCGAGCCGTCCCGCAGCCACTTCCAATCGCCCTGGCGAACCGCCTTCTGCTTGCGGTCCTCGCGGTCGATCCGCCAACAGAACGTCCGCTCGCGCGGTGGAGCTTTACCCGTCAGGATGGGCAGCAGGTTTTCGCCATCCAGCGGCGGCGCGAATGGTCCGGTGACGCCCGCCGCCGCCAGCACGGTGGCCGACAGGTCCATCGAGATGCAGGCCTGGTCGGAGATGCGGCCGGCAGGCAGGACGCCCGGCCAGTGCGCGATGCCCGGCACGCGAATGCCGCCCTCCCAAAGCGTCGCCTTGCGGTGCGCGAACGGCCGGTTGATGGACAACCGCTCGCCGCCGTTGTCGTTGGTGAACAGCACCAGGGCATTGCGGGCCGCGCCGCGCTGCGCCAGGGTACGCAACACCATACCCACCGCGTCGTCAACGCTTTCCACCATACGGACGTAATCGGCGCGGGCGCCGTCGAACCACGTCTTGCGTTCGCGCAGGTCGTGCGGACGTCCCGGCGCCTGAAACGGCCAATGGACCGCGTTGAACGGGACGTAGAGGAAGAAGGGAGAACCCGCGTGGCGGTCCACAAAGCTGGCGGCTTTGCGGGCAATGATTTCGGTGGCGTAGCCGGGCGTGTCGGCGCGCTTCAGATCCTCGTACCAGTCCAACTCCCCGTTGATCTCGCGGTGCGAATAGAAATCGATGTTGCCGCTCAACAGGCCCGCGAACTCGTCGAACCCATGCTGATTCGGCCCGTAGATGGGCTCGTAGCCGAGGTGCCATTTGCCGAAGATTCCGGTGCGATAGCCCGCGCGTTTCAGGCGCGTCGCGATGGTGGTGTGCCGTGGCTCCAGGCCCCAGCCGTGCTGTCCGGGGTGGATGGCCCACTCGATGCCGACGCGTTGCTGGTGCCGGCCGGTCATCAGGGCGGCGCGCGTGGGGGAACAGACCGGACCGTTCGAGTAGCAGTGCGTGAACTTCACGCCCTCCCTGGCCAGGCGATCAATGTTGGGCGTGCGGAGGTCCGTGGCGCCATAGCAGCCGAGGTCGGCGTAGCCGAGATCATCCGTCAGAAAGAGGACCATGTTCGGCCGTTCGGGCGCGGCCCGTAGCGCCGGCGCCAGAAGGCCGGCGGCGGTGGTTTGCAGGAACTGGCGGCGATGCATGGGAAAGCCTTGGGCGGAAAGCGTGCTGGCAGACGCGGCGATTATTTCTCATCGCTCGAGGGCGCGAGCACCAGGCGCCTGCCCGCCGGGGGCTGCCCGAACCGCATCGGAAAACTCCGGCCGAGGTAATACGCCTGCCACTGGTCTTTGTAATAAGAAGACAGCACGTGCCCGGACTGGCCGATCGGCAGGTTGATCAGGGAGCGCTCCCAGTCGTTCAGGTCCGCCACCATGCGCATGGAGGGCATAATGCGGTTGTAAATCTGCTTCACCGTGGTGTGCGACCCGCTGAAGCGGATTACGCCCAAATCCCAATACTGCGAAATCCATGGCAACCGGTGCCCGACCGGATGCGCAATCAGGCGTTGGTTGTAGCGGCCGTAGCGCCACTGGCGGACGTCGCGGCCCTGCATGCGCTGGCCCTCTTCCAGGGCGGAGAGGAACTCGTCGAACAACGCCTGGTCCCAATCGGCGAAAAACCCGGGCGGGCGGGTGCGCAGCAAGTGCTCCACCACCTGCTCGCCGACCAGCGGTTCCACGCGGTGGCCGGGCGCGGCGGCGTCGGTGAGCGCGCGCTGCAAGTGCTGGTACGTCAAAGTGGTGATGAGCGGTTCGGGCCGTTCGATCTCCATCTGGCCATCCCATGCGCGCAACAACTCGACGGCGGACTGGACCAGCGGCGGCGCGGCGCGCCGGCGATCCGCCGCCTCGACGATCCGGCGCGCGAGAAAACGGGCAAACTCCGAATAGACGTCTTTCTGTACGGCGAGCATCTCCTCGGCGCGCCACTGTTTCCGGCTGGTGAGCAGCGCGCGGATCTGGCGCGCCCGGTACGGCGCGGCGAAGTTGCCGTCCACCTGGTACGGGTAGCCCGCCGGGAAGGGATTCTGATTCGCGCTCACGATGACGCCGGAGGGCGGATTGGAGAGCGAGGGCAATTGCTCGAACGGGATCTTCCCCTCCCACTCGAATTTGCCGGAAATCCCGTCCAGCGGCGCGCTGCCCGAAAAACCGGGGCGGATGGGAAGGCGGCCGGCCACTTGGTAGCCGATGTTGCCGTCCACATCCGCATAGACGAAGTTGAAGGCGGGCCCGTTCATCCGCGCCAGGGCGGCGCGAAACTCGGTCCAGTCGCGGGCGCGGTTGAGTTCGGGAAACACGTAACGGAAAAAGCGCGGCTCGGCGGCGCCCCACCGCAGAGAATAGGTTGTGCCCCGGTCCGCGGTCAGCACCGGGCCATGCCGGGTTAGCCACGTCACGAATTCCAATGGCCGGCCGTTTTTCACCACGATCAGCTCCCGCTCCCCGTACGCCTGCTCGACGCGGTCCTGATGCTGGTAGCGGCCTGTCGCCGGATCGATCTTCTCCCGGTACAGGTCCTGGACGTCGAATTCGAGGTTGGTGATTCCCCAGGCGATGCGCTCGTTGTGTCCTACCACCACGCCGGGCAGACCGGGGAACGTGATGCCCGCCACGCGCAGCGGGCGCTCGCCCGTGACCTCGAGGCGCGCCAGGAACCACAAGTTTGGGATGCTGATCTCAAGGTGCATATCACAGGCCAGCAGCGGACGCCCCGAGGCGGTCCACTGGCCGGAAACGGCCCAGGCGTTCGACCCGGGATTCATGCCGCCGCCAGCCGGGGGGAACAGCGCCTCGACCAACTCCGGCTTGCCTTGTTCCAGCAGGCGTCCCTTGCGCAGATCCGCCGGCCAGTGGTTGGTGAGGGTGCGGGCCATCTGGTACCCGATGGCGGCCGAATCGGCAATACGCCACGGCCGCGGCCGATAGCCGGCCAGCAGGAACTCCACCGGCAGACGGTCGCGATGCGTGCGCAGGTAGTGGTTGACGCCTCGCGCGTAGGCCGCCAGCGCCCGGCGTTCCTCCGGCTGCAATTCGTTCACCGCCGCCTCGGCCAGGCGCCGCAACCGCAGGAGGCGGGCTTCCCGGTCCTGCTCCAGAGCCCCGGCGCCGGCGATCTCGGCGAGTTCGCCCGCCGCCGCCCGGCGCAGCGCGTCCATCTGCCACATCCGCTCCTGCGCGGTGACAAACCCCTGGGCGAACCACACGTCCTCCTCGCTGGCGCCCCGCAACACGGGAACGCCCCGTTCTTCCCAGTGCACCGCGACCGGGTGGCGGACCGGCGCCGCCAGCGTCCCCGAGCGGACCGGCAACGGGCGATACAGAAACCAGTACCCCGACGCGCCGGTCACCAGCACCACGGCGGCAATCAGAATGTTGATATATTTGAGAAACCGGCCGGAACCCATCAGGTCAATTGTAAGATGCAGGTTTCGGGATCCCCCCCCTTTTCGATGACCGCCTTCGCCCGGCCCGCCGCGCAATGACTGAGACGTTTTACGGATTTCGCTTTCTGCTGCTGTTTGTGATCGTGGCGGCGAATGCCTTCTTTGCCGGCGCCGAGGTCGCCCTGCTCAGCGTGCGGGGCTCGCGCCTGCGGCAGTTGGCGGATCAGGGCGAAAAGGGTGCCCAGGCGGCCATCAGCCTGCTCGCCAACCCCGAGCGCCTGCTGTCGGTAGTGCAAGTGGGCGTCACCCTGTCCAGCCTCGGCCTGGGTTGGGCGGGCGAGGATACCCTGTTTCAGCTCTTCGTCGCCTGGTTCCAGCCCGCCCTTACCCTCACCGGCGAAGCGGCGCTGCACGCCGCCAGTTTTGTCGTTTCCTTCTCCCTGATGACCTTCGCGCACGTTGTCCTGGGAGAAGTGGTGCCGAAAAACCTGGCCATCGAAAAGGCCGACCGCCTAGCTTGCCTGGTTGCCCCCGCCCTCCTGTTGTTCTACAAAGCCTCCGAGCCTTTCGTCTCGGTGCTGGAGCGTTCGAGCCAGTTGGTGTCGAAGGCGATCGGACTCACAGGGTCGGGCCACAGCCTCGGCCATTCGCCGGAAGAGATCAAGACCATCGTCAGCCTCGCCCGCGGTTCGCAGCACCTTACGGAAAGCCAGGAAGACATGATTCACAACATCGTCGACCTGGACAATCTGTACGTGCGCGAGATTATGGTGCCGCGCAACGAGATCATCTCGGTGCCCCTGAATTCCTCGCTCGACGCGGTGTTGAACACCATGGTGACCGAACAGCATTCGCGCCTGCCGGTCTACCAGGGACAACCGGAGAACATTCTGGGCATCATCATCTACAAGGATCTGCTTCCCGTCTGGCTGGAGCGCCGCCGGGCGCTGTTCAGCCACCGCGAGCGCGCCTTCCAGGTCGAACGCCTGCTCCGCCGGTGTCCGGTGGTCCCGGAGACCAAACCTGTACTCCAGATGCTCGACGAGTTCCGCCGCAGCGGAACGCACATGGCCTTCGTCGTCGACGAGTTCGGCACGATTGTCGGGTTGTTGACGGTGGAAGATGTGCTGGAGCAGATCGTGGGTCCCATCGCCGACGAATACGACGCCAAACCGACCGAACCTGGCGCAGAGCCGGAGGTGCTGGAACTGGAAGGAACCACCACCATCCGCGACCTGGCGGTGCAATATGGCATCGACATCCCCGCCGACGCCGGCTTCGAGACCTTGGCCGGGTTCCTCCTCCAGGAGATGGGCGACATTCCCGAAGCCGGACAGTCGGTGACCCACGGCGGCCGCAAATATACGGTGCTGGAGATGCAGCGTAACCGGATCTCTCGCGTCGCCATCGAGCGGATCGAGCCCAGCCCGCCGGCCCCCGCCACGTAGCATCCGTCCGGCCGGCGTGCAGGTTTGCGGCCAGGCGATAAGCTCCGCTATCTTGATAGAGATTGACCCACTTTCCTCCCGAATCAACGGACGCCGCGGCCATCCTGGATTGGGCGATTGGCGCCTACGGCGCTCGCTTCGCCATCGTCACCAGCTTTCAGTCTGAAGGCATGGTGTTGATTGACATGGCTTCCCGCCTTGGCCGTCCTTTCCGGGTGATCACCCTCGATACGGGCCGCCTGCCCGCGGAGACCTTTCAGATGATCGAGACGGTCCGGGAGCATTACGGCGTGCAGGTGGAGGTCATTTCGCCGGATGCCCGGGAAGTGGAACAAATGGTGCTGCGGCACGGTCCCAACCTGTTCTATCGCGACGTGGCGTATCGGCGGCTCTGTTGTCATTTCCGGAAGGTGCGTCCGCTCGAGCGGGTCTTGGCCGGGCTGGAGGCCTACGCCACCGGACTGCGGCGGGAACAGAGCGAAACCCGTGCGGCGGTCCTGAAGCTGGACACCGCGTCCCGGCCGGTCAAGCTCAATCCCCTGGCTGACTGGACGCGCGCGGAGGTGGATGCCTACACCCGCGCGCACCAGACGCCCCGCCACCCCCTTTACCAGCAGGGTTATGGCTCCATCGGCTGTGCTCCCTGCACCCGCCCGCTGATGCCCGGGGAAGAGGAACGCGCCGGGCGCTGGTGGTGGGAGCAGGATGCCGCCAAAGAGTGCGGGCTGCATTTCACGCCGGAAGGCAAGACCGCCCGGACTTTGGATATCCTGGTCGGCGAGATCCTCTCGGCCCATGCATAAAGGATTCACGTTGTGGTTTACCGGCATGTCCGGCGCGGGCAAGTCGACGCTGTCGCATGCGCTCGAGCGGCGTCTGCGCGAGTGCGGCGCCAAGGTGGAGCTGCTCGACGGCGACGTGGTGCGCACACACTTATCGAAGGGCCTGGGCTTTTCCAAGGAAGACCGCGATGAAAACATTCGCCGGATCGGCTTTGTCTGCGAACTGCTGTCGCGCAACGGCGTGATTGCGATCGTGGCGGCCATTTCGCCTTACCGCGCCGTCCGCGAGGAGGTGCGCGCGCGCATCGCCGACTTTGTCGAGGTGCACGTGGACTGTCCCCTCGAGGTGCTGGCCGAGCGCGACGTCAAGGGCCTCTACCAGAAGGCGCTGGCGGGGGAGATTCCGAATTTCACCGGCGTCTCGGATCCTTACGAGCCGCCGCTGGCGCCCGAAATCACCGTGAACTCCGCCACCGAGACGCCGGAAGAAAGCCTGGCGCGCATTTGGGAAGCGCTGCGGGAGCGCCAGCTGATTTCCTACCCGTAAGCCGCCCGCCGCGGCGCGGCCCGTTCGCGGGCGTCACTTTTGTCTTCCCCCGTGCAGAACGTCGGACGGCTTGACGTTTTCGCTATTGATCATGCATTATCATCTATATGGCCGCTCCGATGAAATCCCGCTCCTGGGGACTTCGCCTCCCCGCCCGCGCCTTGATTGGTTCCGCGCTCCTCGGCGCCATGACGCTGGCGGGGCAGACGCTCACGCTGCACGGGCGTATCGGCGACGAAACGGGCGCCGGGCTGCCGCAGGCGCGCGCGACGCTGCGCTCGCCGGCGTCGCGGTGGACCACGGATGCCGGCGACGACGGCCGGTACCGCTTTGAGGGTTTACCCCCCGGGCCGTATGTCTTGGAGGTGACCAAACAGGGCTTCGCGCCGCGGACGCTGGAGGTGACCCTGCGCGAGAGCCGCGAACTGGACGTCACCCTGGCCCTTGCGGCCGTCAACACCACGCTGGTGGTGGAAGACGTGGCGGGCAAGACGACGGCGTCACGAATGAGCGTGCCGATCACCGATTTGCCCGCGCAGGTCAGCTCCGTTTCGCGGGCGACCCTGCAGGAACAAGGCGTCAACAACATGGTCGACGCGCTCCGCAACGTATCGGGTGTATCGGCGATGCGCTGGTACGGCATGTACGAGTACTACACGGTGCGGGGTTTCCACATTGCGGATGTCGTCCTGGTGGACGGCATGCGGCTGGAAGGAAACCGCATCAACACGCAGTTGAACAACGTGGAGCAGGTGGATGTGTTGAAGGGGCCGAGTTCGATGCTCTACGGAGGTCAGGCGCTGAGCGGCGCGATCAACGTCATCCGGAAGAAACCTCAGGCGATCCCCGCGGCCGACCTCCAGTATCGGGCGGGACGCTTTGGCGCGCACCAGGCGGGCGGGGGTGTCACGGGCACGGTGTTGGGGATCGACCGGCTGCTCTACCGCGTCGACGCCAGCTTCGATACCACCGACGACTGGCGCGGCGCCGGCGCGCGCCGGGTCAACCTTTCGCCCACCCTAACCTGGCTGGTGACCGGCCGGCACCGCGTGACCGTGCACCAGGCCGTCAACCGGGACCGGTTCGACACCGACGCGGGTATTCCCGTGGGAGTGCTGGCGATCCGCGGTTTCAATCTCGCCACGCGTTTCAACACGCCGCAGGATTTCGGTCTGGTCAAGGATTCGCAAACGCACGTTCTCTACAACGCAAATCTCACCAACGGGTGGGAATTGCGCAACAGCTTTTTCTACCGCTACACGAATGACCAGTACTACAGCGCCGAAACGCTCACGTTCCGGCCCGCGCTGAACCAAGTGGACCGGCAGTTCCTGTATTTCAAGCACCACCGGCGCCCGGTTCTCAACCAGGCCGACGTGGTGGGCCAGTTCCGTCAGTGGGGCATGAAACATACGTTTCTGGCCGGTTACGAGTACCAGGATTTTTACAACTTCACGCACCGCTCCGCGAGCCGGAGCGTGAGCATTCCGCCGATCCCGCTCGCCACGCTGCTGGAGACCTACACGCCAGTTTCCGGCTTCCCGATCAGCCGCGTCGATTACTTTACCAACCGCGTGAACGCGTTCTTCTGGCAAGATCAGATCGCACTGGCCAGCCGGCTGAAGCTGAATGTGGGCGGCCGGCTGGATGGCTACCGGCGCATCGCACGGAACGATCCGTGGGCGAACGGACTCCCCGCCAGCCGCGGGCCCGAGTTGCGGCGAAGGCAGGAAGCTTTCACCTACCGCGCAGGTCCGGTATTTTCGCTTACGGAGACGCAGCAGTTGTATGCGAGCGTTTCCACGTCATTTCAGCCCGTGACGCAGATTCCGGCTGACGGCCGGGAACTGGAGCCAGAGAACGGACGCGGCCTGGAGATCGGGCACCGCTGGCAGGGGTGGGGAGGCAGGCTCCGCAGCAGTCTCGCCCTTTACCACCTGGTGCGGCGGAACGTATTGATTGCCCGGCCGAACCAGGAGTTCGACCAGGCGGGAAGGCAGTCCGCCCGGGGCGTTGACTTCGACCTGGAGGGCGACTTGGGGCGCGGCCTGCGGGTGGTTGCCAACTACGGCTACACCCTGCCGCGCTTTGACCGGTTCTTTATCTCGAACGGCGCGGTGGACCTGAGCGGATTCCGGCCGCGCTTCACGCAGCGCCACGCGGCCAACGCTTGGGTGACCCGTAACTGGAGAGCGGGCGCTTTCGCCAGCGCGGGGATGCGGTATCTGAGTTCCATGTTCACGAACAACTCCAACACCGTGCGCTTGGGCGGGTTCACCGTGTTCAGCGGCGCTGCGGGCCTTCGCCGGAGCGCATGGGAGTGGAGCATCAACGCGGAGAACCTGTTGGGCCGCAGCCGCTATTTCATCGCCGGCATCTACGACAACCAGATCTATCCCGGGGGTCCGGTGAACGTCTTCACGACCATCCGCTACCGGTTCTGAACGCAACCCATGATCTCCCCCCTTGCGCTTCGGAAATGGGTTCTGCTGACCCACCGCTGGATGGGCGTTGGCGGCTGCGTGCTGTTCGCCATGTGGTTCGTTTCCGGCATCGTGATGATGTACTCGGACTACCCGCGGGTGCAGGCCGCCGATCGGCTGCGGCGCGCACTGCCGCTGGATGCCGCTGCCGTCCGTAAGGGCCCGGCGGAGGCCTTCGCGGCGCTCGGCGAGACCAGCCAGCCGGACCTGGTCCGGCTGACGATGCTGGACGGGCGGCCCGTCTACCGGTTTCACTACGGACGGCTCCAGTCGCTGGTGTACGCGGACACCGGACTGCCGGCGCCCAGGCTGGAGGAGGCCGCCGGGCGGCGCATCGCCGCCCAGTGGACGGGACTGCCCGAGCGCCTCGCGACCTTCGAGGGATTCCAGATGAAGGAGGACCAGTGGACGCTGAACCAGGCTGTTCGCCCGCTCCGTCCTTTTCTGAAATACTCCTGGCCGGACGGACAGGAGGTATACGTTTCTCAGGTCACCGGCGAAGTGATGCAGCACACCACTCGCGCCACCCGGCTTGCGGCATGGCTCGGGGCTATCCCACACTGGCTTTACTTCACGGTCATCCGCAAGCAGACCGAGGTCTGGCGCGTGGTGGTGATCGCTCTTTCGGCCTTGGGAAGCGTGATGGCTTTGCTGGGTCTGGCAGGCGGATGGTGGCTCTACTCTCCCTCCCGGCGCTACCGGGACCGGGCAGGCGCTATTTCCCTTCCCTACGCGGGCGCGAAGCGCTGGCACACCGGTCTTGGCCTGCTGTTCGGACTGTTCACCTTCACCTGGATCCTCAGCGGTATGTTCTCGATGAACCCTCTGCACTGGGCGCCGGCCGCGGGCCCGCACCCGGAGGTCAGCTTCCGGCTTCGCGGTGACGGTTGGGACCTGCGCGCCTTCGCGCTGGAACCTCCGGACCGGGCGTTGCGCCGGGCCGGCGAGCGGATCGCCGTCAAAGAACTCGAGTTTTGCTGGGCGGACGGAAAGCCGGCTTATCTGGCGATTGAGTTGCCGGGCAAGAGCGTCTTCTTTCCGCCGGGCGGCGTCATGCAACCGGAATCGCCCGTGGACACGCTGGTTGGGCGTCTGGGGCCGGGCGTGCGGCGGGTGCGGCTTGACGCCTACGATCATTACTACATCGATCGCCACGGCCGGAAACCGCTTCCGGTGGAGAAACTCGATCTGCCCGACGGATCCACTCACTATCTTGACCCCAAGACCGGCAAGGTGGTGCAAAGCTATGTGACGCTCTCCCGTTGGAACCGCTGGCTCTATCATGGTCTGCATAGTTTCGACTTGCCGTTGCTCTATCGGCGCCGGCCACTGTGGGATGTGGTGGTGCTGGGGCTGATGTTGGGGGGCACCCTGCTGAGCTTCACGGGCGTATGGATCGCGGGCCAGCGCCTGCGGAGGAAGGGGTGGGAGTTCGGCCGGAGCTGGCGGTTGCGAGGCTTGGCGCGATCGGCCAAGGCGCTGCCAGCGAAGAGGGAGCGCGGTGCGGCTAAAGCCTGCGCTGGCACGCACGCAGGGAGCTGACCCTCGCGGGCTGGCCAGGGTCGCCGGCGTGCCAGGACAGGGAGGGACGACCGCGCCGCCCCAGGCCTTGGCCCTCGCCGTCACGGCTCGCCCTGGCTGCTGGCGTTACTCCGGACTCGGGCGCAACCCCTGAATATCCGTGCGCGCGACCTCCGCGGCGCTCTTGTGCAGCTTGAACTGCCTGCGCTCGGCGCCGCAAAGAATGGCAATGACGGTTTCCAGCGGCGGGCAGCCAGGTTCGGTGCAATGCAGTTCGGTCACCATCACGGTCGAGTCTTCGTTGAGGCGGAACTCCTCCGCCACCCAAGCCTTGATTTCCCGAATTCGATCCGCCCCGGGCCGCGGGGCGCTGAACAGGTTCATGGTCTACTTTTCCGCCGGGGAGAAGACACGCACCACGCCGCTTGCAGAGGCGGCCGCCAGGCTGCGGTCGTCCGGCGCCCAAGCAACTTGCGTAATGCTGCTCCCCAACTCCGCCATGCGCACGAGCCGGTCGTGTTGGGACGGGCGCCAAAGGCACACCCGCCCCTCCTGCCCTCCCGAAGCCAGGAACGGGCCTTTGTGCTGGAACGCGAGGGCGCGCAGCGGTTTGTTTTCGTGGCCGTCGAGTTGAATCGGCCGCGTGCCCGCCGGGCCCTTGCCGCTGCAATCCCAAACGATGACCACCGCCGAGCCGCCTGTGGCCAGATAGCGGCTGGAAGCGTCCCAGGACAACTCCCGGACTTTGGCGGGATACCCGGTCATCTCCAGGTCCTTGCCGCTCTTCCGATACCAGAAATGAACACTGGCGTCCTGGTTCCCGGTCGCCACGTAGTTGCCGTCCGGACTCCAGGCGATCGTGAGGATGGACCCTTTCCACGCGAATCGTTTGACCGGCTCATTGGCGTCCGGCCGGAACGTAGCCAGTTGCCCGTACGAAGCGCTGGCGAAAAACAACTCACCCGGCTGCCACTGGATGTCGGTGATCGTGCTCGGATGTTCCGGGTACGTCCGGAGGAGTTCACCGCCGCCACGCCACAACTTCAACAGACGCCCGCATCCGGTCGCCAGGAAGTCGCGGCGCGGGGAGAAGGCCACCTGCTCCACCCAGTGCCGGCCCGCCTCTAACTCGTGCAAGAGAGCCCCGGACGCGCCGTCCCAAATCCGCGCGACCGGCTCCTGGCCGCCGGTCGCGAGGGCGCGGCCGTCGGCGCGCCAACTCAACGACAGCGTGCCGGAGGGATGCCCTGGAACTTCATACAGCAAGCGCCCGCCTCGGTCGAACACGATTACCGGACCTCCAATGGTGGCCAACGCCAGTCGGGACGCGTCTGGCGACCAGGCGGCGCGCACCACATGGTCGCCCAGGTCGGCGCTCCATCCCACGCTGAGCGGAGGAGCACTGGGAGAGGCGCTCAAGGCCGCGCGAGGCATTGCTGAAACCCCTCGGTCAGTGCGGCGCGGTCCAGATTGCGGCCGATGAAGATCAACGAATTGTGGCGAGGTTCGTTGCCCCATTCCCGGTCCGGACGTCCGTCGAAGAGCATGTGCACGCCCTGAAACACAAAACGGCGGCTGTCACCCTGGATCGCCAGGACGCCCTTCATGCGGAAGATATCCGGCCCTTTGTTCATGAGAAGATCCCGCAGCCAGTGGTTCAGCTTCTTCTCGTCCAGATCGCCCGGCACGGCGATACCCACCGAGGAGACCTCCGAGTCGTGCTCGTGGTCCGGCTTGTACGCTTTCGCCACGACGGGTTCAAGCAACGCCGAACCGTGGACCGCAGCCTGAAACTCGTCGGGGTGATGCTCGGTGAAGAGGGCGTAGGCGCCGCCGACCGGCGTCTCGAGCGGGAACCGCTTCTCACCCTTCCCTTGCAGGTCCAAGCGGCAAAGCCCGGGGCCGGGCCTCAACGCCGACCCCGGCGCGACCGGTATTTCCTCGTCGGAAAAGCTCAGCACCGCCTCCAGCTGCACGGCCTCCAGCCCCCCGTAGTCGGCGGATTTCACCGGCAGCAAGACCACGTTCATCGCCGGATCCGGGCCATCCTGCAACACCAACTGGTGCGAGCCGGGCGCGAGCTCATAGACTCCGGCCCACTCGAATGGATACTCCGGCTCGAGGAACATCGGATCCACTTGCAGCGCGCGCTGGAGGTTGAAGCCGCCCAGATTGAGAATTTGATCCATTTCCACGACGGCGTCGCGGGTGCGGAAGAGGCGGGCGGCCGGGTTCATCTGGCGAATGCGCGCCTCCAGTTTGTCCAACTCGGCCGGAGTCGCCAGATCGATCTTGTTCAGCAGAATCACGTCGGCGAACGCCACCTGCTCCTTCGCTTCAGTGGAGTCGTCGAGGTGCTGCCAGATGTGCTTGGCGTCCACGACGGTCACAATGCCGTCCAGCGCCAGCCGCTCCCGCATCTCGTCGTCGACGAAGAACGTCTGCGCCACGGGAGCCGGATCGGCAAGACCCGTCGTCTCAATCATGATGTAGTCGAAACGGTCCCTGCGCTTCATCAGGCTGCCCAGAATGCGAATCAGATCTCCCCGCACGGTGCAGCAGATGCACCCGTTGTTCATCTCGAAGATCTCTTCCTCGGCGTTGACCACCAACTGATGATCGACCCCGATCTCGCCGAACTCGTTTTCGATCACAGCGATTCGTTTGCCGTGCTGTTCGGTCAGAATCCGGTTTAGCAGCGTCGTCTTGCCCGAGCCCAAGAACCCGGTGAGAACGGTTACGGGAATTTTATCCGGTGTCGTCATAAAACCAACCTCACGCGACTCGTACGTTAGGAAATTCTTCGGAGAAGCGCTGCAGGCGGTGGCGCGCCAGCGACGGGGGCAAGGGGTGCAGGGCCTCGCTCCGGGCGCAATCGGCCGCCCACTGCACTAAGTCCCGATAGGAGTCCTGCGTCTTCAGCCCTCCCAGCCAAACCGCCTGGTTGCCAAACATCAACAGCACCACGTTGGTGGCATCGCAGGGGCCGAGGCACCCGCTGATTGACAAATGCATCTTCTTCGGAAGCTCGCGGGTCCGCCACTCGTGCTTGAGCCAGTCCACCGGCACCGGCGGATGCCCTTTGTCGGTGCGCCCGCAACAGCAACCTTGGCAGACGACCACCTGCCCCAAGGTCTTTCGCGTAGTTGCGGGAGCTTTGCTCTTGTTCATCGCAATCTCCTTCCGGAACTCGAAAAGTGCCGGAGCTGGAACGGGAGTTCCAGACCGGCGCGTGCCAACTTTTCTTGGTCGTTCAGTACTTCTTTCGCCGTTCCCGCTCCCAGCACCATCCCGCGCCACAGCACGCAGACGGAATCGGCCCAGGCGTACGCCAGATTCACGTCGTGCGTAGCCTGGACAATCGCGGTTCCTTGCTGCCGGACGGTTTCCAGCACACTCAGCAGGGCTCTGACGCCCGCCGGGTCCAAACCGGCGGTCGGTTCATCCAGCAGCAGCACGCACGGCCTCAACGCCACCAGGCCGGCCAGGGCCACCCGTTTCTTTTCACCTGCGCTTAACTCATGGATCGGCCGTTCCGCCAGGTGCTCGATCTCCATGGCGCACAATGCTTCCCGCACCGCCCGCCGCGCTTCCGCAGGTTCCGCGCCGGCCAGCAGCGGACCGATCGCGACATCGTGTTCCACCACCGGCGCCAACAACTGGTCTTCCGGGTCCTGCAAGAGAATCCCGACTTTGCGCCGGACCCGGCGCAGCCCATCGCGCGTGTAGGCGATCGGTTCGCCATCCAGGTAGACGGCCCCGGCGCAGGGTTTCTCGGCCCCGTTCATCATCAGCAGCAACGTCGATTTGCCGGCGCCGTTGCCGCCCAGCAGCGCCACCCGTTCCCCCGGAACCACGGCGAGATCCACATGCTTGAGCGCCCATGAGCCGGGGGCGTACGCGAAGCCCACCCCGCGCAACTCCAGCGCCGGCCTTACCAAAGGAAAATCCCCCCCGCGAGGAGACCGGCCTGTAAGAGCAGCGCGGCCGCCACATAACGCCCCTCCAGCGGTTGGTGAGCGTTGTAGTAGGGAAGCAGACCGTCCACTCCCCGGCATTGATAACCACGTTCCATGCCGGTCGAACGGTCGAGCAAACGATGAAGCACGCGGGCCGCCAAGTCGCCGTGCAAGGCCCGGTCCTTCCAAGCCCGCGGATGCCCTAAACGCTGCCGCACGCCGGCGCGCGAACGCTGCATCGTTCCGATCCCCGTCGCCAGGAAGCGGTAGATGAGAGCGGCCAGGTCGGCGAGGGGCCGCAGCGGCGCCCACCGGCCCGCGCAGGAGAGCAGCGCCGGAACCGGTGTCGTCAGCGCCAGCAGCAGCAAGCACGCCGTCGCCGCCAGACTCCGCAAGGCCATGGCCGCGCCGTTCTGCCATCCAGACTGCCAGGCCAGCGCCGCCCACGCCCCACCCAGAAAGACGCTCTGCGCCCCCAGCAATCGGCTCCACGCGCGAACCGGAATCCGCGCTCCCAGCATTCCGATCAGACTGGCCGCCAGCAGAGCCAGCACGGACGTCGGAACTGGGGGCAGAACCAGCGTCACCAGGAGCAGGCCCAGCGCCAGCAGCCCCTTCTCCGCTGGATGACGCCGCCGCCAGCGGTTCGCATACGGAAGATGATCAAGCGGCACGTGCCGGTGCATCATCACCCCCGCGGTCCCAGCCGGCTCAGGGCGATCGCCAGCATGGCGGCTCCCAGGGCCGCCTGCACGCCAGCCCAGAGGGATTCGGAGCCGGCGGACCCGGCTCCGCTCCACCACGGCGTATAGTTCTGATCGACCGCCTGCACTGCTTCCCGCGCCAGCTCATCCGCGCCACGCTGCCCCCGGAGGCTCAGGCCCAGACCCGCAGCGCCTGCCAACGCCGCAATCGCAGCCACCCGTCTCACCGCGCCACCGCCTTGCGCAGTCCGGGCTGCAAAGATCGCCAAACCAACAGCGTGAAAAAGGCCTCCGCCACGGCCACGGGAGTTTGCGCCAGCGCGAAAATCGCGCCGAAACGGACAAACGAGGAGGCAAGCCCGCTGGCCGGGTCCGGAAAGGCCAGGGCGAGCTGCAACGACGTCATGGCGTAAGTCGCCAGCGAGCCGGCGACCGACGCCGCCGCCAACCCGGCGGCTTCAGGTATTCGCAGGGCTTGCGACGCCCCCCAGACGATCCGCACGGCCCACGGACCCGCCACGCCGAGGGCGAAAAGGTTGGCGCCCAGCGTCGTCAAGCCGCCGTGCGCCATCAGCAACGCCTGAAACAACAGGACGATCAGCGCCAGCACGGGCATGGCGGAAACGCCTAGCAGGACGGTGCCCAACGCGATGCCAGTGGGATGCGAACTGCTGCCGGCCACCGAGGGGAATTTCATCGCGGTCATGGCGAACAGGAAGCCGGCGGACGCGGCGACCAGCAGCCGCTTTGGCCGCGACTGCCCCGGCAAATCCAGAGAACGGCAACTCCAAAGTGCGCACGGCAGCGACGCCGCCGTCCAAGCGAATGCATGCGAAACGGGCAAATAGCCTTCGGCGATATGCATGACGGGAGAGGCCGCCGGACGGCCTCCGATGAGAATAATAACGCGATATCATTCTCTGCGCAACCGCCGCGGCTTCCAGTCGGCTCAGTTGCGGCTGGAAGCGCGACACTCCGCGCAAATCCCGTACAGGATCAACTCGTGGCGGTAGACCCTAAACTTCGGTTTAGCCAGTTTGTGTATGTCGGGAAGGCAGCCCTCCAACTCGAACACGCGCTGGCAATGGTCGCACTGGAAGTGGTGATGATGAGCCTTGCCTGCGGCCTCGTACAGGACGCTGCCGCCCGGCAGTTGGACGGCAATGAGGCTTTGCTCCTCGACGAGGGCTTTCAGGTTCCGGTACACGGTGGCGATGCCCATGCCCATGACCTCTCTCTGCGCCAGAGCGAGGATTTCTTGGGGCGAAAGGGGCCGGTCGTTCTGCTCAAAGACTCGCCGAATCGCCGACCGCTGGCGGGTATTCCTCTGAACCTTCTCAGACATCAATCTCCAGCATGCCGTTAGCCTCGAGGTCTTCGCAAGCCCGCTGGCAGTCACATCGGATCCCATCCCCCAGCGTGCTGCCCGACTTACTTGCGGCGCCGCCCGTGCGGAAGTGCGCGCATCGCCCTTCTGTCGAGTGGCTCGCGGACTGCGCCTGGGCAGTTGCTCCCGCCCAGCCGCCCGCAGCGGTGACTACCGCGGCCGGATCTTGAGGCTGCGAAACCAGGCCTCATCGTTGTGGTTCTGCAGCACGATGGGTCCGCGCCGGCGGGGACGCTGGGTGAGCAGGCGAAACACGGGGGAGTCGGCGCCCCACCTTTTTTCCAGCCCGTCCTGCACCGCCGGGCTGTCGAGCGAGATGTCGACTGTTTTCCGGCCGTTCAGCCAGTGCTGCGCGTGGTGTCCCCGCACCACGATCCGCCCCTGATTCCAGTCGCCGACCGGTTTGCTCGAGTCCTGCTCCGGCCCCGCCAACTGGTAAAGCGCGCCCGCCCAGGATTTGCGCGAGCTTTTCGCGTCGGCGTGACCGAGGTTATCGATCACCTGGTATTCGAACGCCACCACGTACACCTGGCCCTTGCCGTCGGCGGGCATCCGCTCGCGCGGCGCGGGATGTTCCAGCGCATAAGCCACCTGCGCTTCGATGTTCCGCAAATCAGGGGGCACCAGTTCCGGATGGACGGCGGCGGCGCCCTGCACGCGATACTTTACGCCGCTGTTGCCACCCGGCGAGATCTTCCATTCAAAGGTCAGCTCGAAGTCCTCGAAGTGTTCCGCGGTGGCCAGATCCTCGCGAAAGCGGGGCAAGCGGGTGGCTTTGATCGCTCCCTGGTCAACGGTAAAGGAGTCCGACTTCGCCGATCTGGTCCAGCCGTTCAGCGAGCGGCCGTCAAATAACAGGCGCCACCCTGCGGCCCGCTCCTCGGGGGTCAACCAGTTCTCAGCCATGCCGGCCGAAGGCAGCGCGAGGAGAACGAGAGGGACAAGCGAGCGGCGGCGCCGGGAGAACATGGCAGCCATTGTAGCGGTCCGCTCCGGCCGGAGCGTAGGGGCGGCGCAGCTTGTGCGGTGGCGGTTTACGCTGGAAGAGGGGCGCGCCCGGCGTCGCCCCGCTTTCTCGCGCATGGCTTCCTCACCCGCTCCCGCTTCCGCCGCGGCGCCGCCTTTCGGCCGGTTGCTGACCTCGTTCCCCCGTTTGTTTTCCGAGCCGGTGGCCTACTTTACGTCACTGGCTGACGAGTTTGGCGATTGCGTCCGCCTGAAGTTCGGCCGGTCGGACCTGTACCTGATCCACGATTGTGCGATGATCCGCGACCTGCTGGTCAACGAGGGGGCCAGCCTGGAAAAGTTTCCCCGGGTGCAGCCCGAGTTGGGGCTGTTTGGCGAAGGGCTGCTGACCAGCGAAGAACCGGTGCATATGCGCCAGCGCCGGCTGATGCAACCGGCGTTTCACCAGGGCCGGATCGAAGCCTACGGGCGCACGATGGTGGAGTGCGCGGCCGAATTGGCCGCCGAGTGGCGCCCCGGCGCGCCCGTCGACCTGGCGGCCGAAATGAACCGCCTGACCTTGGAGATCATCTGCCGCACCATGTTTGGCGGCAGCGCGCGGGAAATCTCCGCCGAGGTGGCTCATCACCTGGAGATCATTCTGCCGATGCTGAACAGCCTGGTGGCGCCCTGGGGCCGGCTGAAGCTGTCGCTGCCGCTGCCGGCGGTCCGGCGTTACTTTGCGGCGTTGCGGGGCCTGGACCGGATCCTCTACCGCCTCATCGAGCAACGCCGCGCCGAAGGTGCGGACCGGGGAGATCTGCTGGGGATGCTGCTGGCCGCGCGCGACGAAGGCCGGGAGGGGATGACGGACCGCGAACTACGGGACGAGGTGATGACGATCTTCGTAGCCGGTCACGAAACCACGGCCAACGGCCTGGCGTGGACGTGGTACCTGCTTGACCGGCACCCGGACATCCGGCTAGCCCTGGAGCGGGAACTGGACGGCGTGCTGGGGGGCCGGCCGCCCGGTCCGGCGGACTATCCGAACCTCGCGTACACGCAGGCGGTGGTGAAGGAGGCGATGCGGTTGTACCCGCCGGTGTGGATCCTGGGCCGGCGGGCGCTGCGGGAGGTGGAACTGGGAGGACAGCGCTTCCCGGCCCGTACGGTGTTTATCGTCTGCCTGTACGCGCTGCACCGGCGCCCCGCCCTTTACCCCCGCGCCGGGGAGTTTCTGCCGGAACGCTGGCTGACCTCCAACGCGCCGCCCAACCGGTTCGCCTATCTGCCGTTCGGCGCGGGCAGCCGCCTTTGTATCGGAGAGCGCTTTGCCTGGATGGAAGCAGTCATGGTGCTGGCGGCGCTGGCGCGCGAGTTCCGGGCGCGGGTCGATCCTGGGGCGGCGGTAGAACCACTCGGACTGTTGACCTTACGCCCGCGGTACGGCGTACCGGCGCGGCTGGTAAGACGGGTGGCGGATGCTGGGTGAGCCGTCGCGAAGCAGCGGGCGGCGAGAGGCTGGACTAGCGGGGGCCGAACAGGCGCGCGAACAGGCTGAGGGCCTTGCCCGGAGCCGCCGGCGGCGGTTCGGGCGAGGAGCTGTCCGCTGCGGGATGCATGATCCACTCGGTCGCCAGTTGCTCCAATTCGCGTTCGATAATCCGCCGCTCCAAGGAAGACGCCAAGTGCGGGTCGCCGGTCTCGCGGCGGCGCTGATGAATCTGCTCCAAAATCGCAACCGCAACTTCCAAGCGTTTCCGGATCGGCAGCATACATTCTCCCCTTAGTTAGGATGCAGATGGCCGGAAAAGGGAGCAAAAACCCGAACTGTCCACGTTGCGGACCCGAGTGTCCGCCGATTGGGCAGCCGGCCGCAGCGTCGCGACCTCTAAGGTATTCATCGCAAACGGCGTTCCGGGCCTGGTAACGCTTGGCCCGGAACCTGCACTATTCGGAGGCGGGGGATGAAACGATGACCAGCGTACACGAGCGACTTGCCCTGGGAGCAGAACTGCTGACCCTGATCGACCGCCGCCGCAGCGAGATGGACAATCCCGGGATTGGCTTGTGCATCGAGCAACACATTCTGGCTCGGGAGCTCGCGGAACTGGAGGCGGAAATCTTGGCGGACCCCGGCGCACTCGCGCTCTTTTGCCGCGCGGAAGCGCCGGTCCGGAGCCCCGGGCGGAAGGTCGGGTAGTTCAAGCCTTCCTGGTCAAGCCGGCGCCCTCGCCACAACTTTCCTGCCCAATCGACGCCACCCGCGATACCATAAAACTACTTGTCTTCTGTCATGCAGCGACGAACTTTCCTTCGCGCCGCCACTGGGGTGGCCTGTTTTTCTTCCGACGCTCTGGACCGCGTGCGGGCAGCGGCGACGGACCGCCGCGCGCCTCAGGATGTGGCCCGCGATGAAGACTATTGGCGGGAGATCCAGCACGCGTTCACGGTGGATCGCAACATCATCAATCTAAACAACGGAGGAGTCTCGCCGTCTCCCCGCATCGTGCAGGACGCCATGCGGCGCTACCTGGAATTCAGCAATCTCCTGCCCACCCACAACATGTGGCGGCTGCTGGATCCCCAGGTGGAGAGCGTGCGCACGCGGCTGGCGGACCTGTTCGGCTGTGACCGGGAAGAGATCGCGATCACGCGCAATGCCTCCGAAGCGCTGGAAACGGCCCAACTGGGACTGGACCTGAAGCCGGGCGACGAAGTCCTGACCACCGACCAGGACTATCCCCGCATGCTGACCACCTGGGATCAGCGGCAGCGGCGGGACCGGCTGGTGATCCGCAAGCTTGCGTTTCGCCCGCTGGCCGGCCAAGACGAACTCGTCCGGCTCTTCGAGCAAAACATTACGCCTCGCACCCGGGTGATCCACTTCTGCCACATCACCAACCTGACCGGCCAGGCGTTTCCGGTGAAACGCATCTGCCGGATGGCGCGCGCGCGAGGGATCGCGTCGATTGTGGACGGCGCGCACACCTTCGCGCATTACCCGGACAAGCTGGCGGACCTGGATTGCGACTACTACGGCACCAGCCTCCACAAGTGGCTGCTGGCCCCGCACGGCACCGGGATGCTGTTTGTCCGCAAGGACAAGATTGCCTCTTTGTGGCCGCTGATGGCCGCCACGCCCGACCTGGACGCGAACATCCGGAAGTTCGAGCAAATCGGCACCCACCCGTCCGCCAATTTCCTGGCGATTGGCGAAGCCATCACGTTTCACAACGCGCTGGGTACGGACCGGAAGTTCGCGCGCCTGCAATACCTGCGCCGCCGCTGGACCGATCGCCTGGCGGGGCAGCGAGGGATGGGCACGCTGACGGCTCCGGACGCCGGAGGACTGGGGCTGCTCACCGTGGAAAGCAAGGACCCGGTGGAACTGGCCACGAAGCTGTTCGACCAGCATCAGATTTTGGTCGTGCCCATCGTGCGGGAAGATTTCCGGGGTCTGCGCATCACGCCCAATATCTACACCACCCTGGAGGAAATCGACCGCTTCTGCTCGGTGATGGAGACCCTGGCCCGTGCGTAAGGGAGTTCCCGTAACCCTGCGGGCGCCGCGAGTTGGTCGCGGCTAAGACCGGGCTCCTGCAAACTCCGGGACAGCCTGCTCGCTGCCGCTCGCGGCTCTGTTGGCGACCCTTCCGGCACGCACGCGGCGGCGGGAGCGGCAACCGCGGGCCCCGCGCACCGTACGCGGGACGGGAGCACCGTCCAACCCAGCCCGGCGGACCCCGCGAGCGGGCCGGAGTCGGCGTTCCGCGCAAGAAGAGATCTCGGTGAAATGACACCCAAGCGCCGCACGCGCTCCCAGGGGGGGCTTGCCCTGCACGTTCCCGTCTGCTCTACAGGTAATGCACCCCTTTTGTGGCGCCAAGGAGGTCTCCTTCTATGGAACGGCGTGGCTTCTTACAAACGGCCGGCGGCGCGCTGACAGCGGGCGCGGCGATCGGACAGACCCGGCGCCCCCCGAGCGAACGAATCGCGCTGGGCTTTATCGGCGTCGGCACCCGCGGGGCGGATGGACTGCTGAAGGCGTTTCTCACGCTGGGCGATTGCGATTGCCTGGCGGTGTGCGACCCCTTCCGCGACCGCCGCGAGAAGTGGGCTCAAGCCGTCGAGGAGACGTACGGCGAACGCAAGCGCAGCGGCGCGTATCGCGGCTGCGCCGCCTACCACGACTTTCGCGAGTTGTTGGCCCGCCGCGACATCGACGCCGTCGTGATCGCGACGCCGGACCACTGGCATGTGCCCATGGCGGCAGCCGCCGCCCGCGCCGGGAAGGATCTCTACGTCGAAAAACCGCTCGGTCTCACGGTGAAGCAAGACCTGGCGGCGCGCCGCATCATTCGCGAGTCCCAGGTGATCTTCCAATACGGCACGCAGCAGCGCAACGCGCCGCACATCCGCTTTGCCTGCGAGCAGGTCCGCGCTGGCAACTTGGGCAAAATCCGGTCGATCGAGGTCTGGGCGCCCGCGGGCTCACCCGGTGGAGATCCCACGCCCGCGCCGCCGCCGGAAGGATTTGACTACCAGATGTGGCTCGGCCCCGCTCCGGAAGCGCCCTACTCGACGGACCGCTGCGTTGGCGCCGGCCGGTATTTTATCTACGACTATTCGATCGGCTTCCTCGCCGGCTGGGGCGCACACCCCCTGGACGTGCTCGATGGGGCGCTGCCGGAACCGGCGATTCCCGTCGAATACGAGGGGCTGGGCGCGCTGCCGCAGACCGGCCTGTTCGATACGGTCACCCATTGGTTCGTCCGCTGCCGGTTCGCCGACGGAGTGGTCATGAACTTTACGCACGGAACCGACTACACCCGCATCGAAGGAACCGCGGGCTGGATCGGGATCGGCCGCGCCCGGCTGGAAGCCCATCCGCAATCCCTGATCGCCGGCTACCAGGGTCCCATCCAGGGTTTTCCGCAAACCAAAGCCCACTGCCAGGATTTCCTGGACGCCGTACGCGCGCGGAAGGACCCGGCGTCCCCCATCGAGTCTGCGGTGCGCTCCGACCTGATTAGCCAGCTTTCGGACATCGCCATCCGCACCGGGCGGCTGATCCGGTGGGACCCCCGGACGGAGACGGTGACCGGGGATGAGACGGCGGCGCGCATGTGTGCGCGGCCGATGCGGGCGCCATGGACCGTCTGATTCGCGCTTTTGGTTGCCGCCGCGCGTCCGCGCGCTCGGCATGGGTGTGGGCATCCATGCTCTGGCCACCGTGGGCCATCACGAGGAGAACCTGGCCAACTCGCGGGACGCGCCGTGGCAGCGGATCCCCGGAGGCGCGGAAAGCCGCGGCGTAGATTGCCCGGCGCAGGAAGCGCTGCTCGACTACGCCGAGAGTAACGGTTTGACGCAACGCAATGAGGTGGATGGTGAGCCGGGCGGGGATCGAACCCGCGACCCTCAGATTAAAAGTCTGATGCTCTACCAACTGAGCTACCGGCCCTGACCGCGCACCTCGCTCCACAAGAGGCACGGCGATGTTTGCAGACTTCGGGAGGGACTGCCTTCCTTAAGATAGCACGATAGAATTGAGGCATGCCCAAACCTGTGATCCTCGTGGCCAATGGAGACCTGCGTCTCTCGGCCAATCAGAAGTGCTGGCCGGCCCAGCAGAACGCGGAGGAGGCGGTGATGGCGGCCATTCGCCGCGCGGGGTTCGACGTGCAGCGCGGCCATGCTTACGACCCGGTCAAACAGCACGGGTTCATCGACAGCCAGCGGCGCGGCATGGAGGTGTTCCGCACGATTCCGCCCGACGCGCCGCTGGTGGTGGTGGAAGCGGTCTGGCAGTACAGTCATCATCTCTTGCACGGTCTTTATACGCATCAGGGCCCCATTCTCACCGTCGCCAACTGGAGCGGCCAGTGGCCGGGTCTGGTGGGCATGCTTAACCTGAACGGTTCGCTCACCAAGGCCGGCGTCGCCTACTCCACGCTCTGGAGCGTGAACTTTACGGATGATTTCTTTGTCAACAACCTGAACCGCTGGCTGAACGGCCAGCCGGTCCAGCACGATCTCAGCCATGTGCGCCCGTTCGCGGAAATGCCCGTGCCGGACCGGGCCCAGCAATTGGGAGAGCGGCTTGCCCAGGACCTGCGGCGCAACAAGGCCATCATGGGCGTGTTCGACGAGGGGTGCATGGGCATGTACAACGCCATCGTCCCCGACGAGCTGCTGCACCGCACGGGCGTGTTCAAGGAGCGGCTGAGCCAGTCGGCGCTGTACGCCGAAATGCAGACGGTGACCGACGCCGAAGCGCAGGCCGTGCGGCGCTGGCTGGATGCCAAGGGAATGAAATTCCTCACCGGTCCCAACCCGGAAACGGACCTGACCGACGCGCAGATCCACGAGCAGTGCAAGATGTACATCGCCGCCGTGCGCATCGCGGACGACTTCGGCTGCGACTGCATCGGCATCCAGTACCAGCAAGGCCTCAAGGACTTGGCCCCGGCGTCCGATTTGCCGGAGGGATTGCTCAACAACGTGGACCGGCCGCCGGTCACAGCCCGCGGCGACGGGCGCGTGCTGTTCGCGGGCCAGGCGGTGCCGCACTTCAACGAAGTAGACGAGTGCGCAGGTCTGGACGCGCTGGTCACCAACCGGCTGTGGACCGCACTGGGTTTCGATCCGGAGACGACGCTGCACGATGTGCGCTACGGCGAGGAGTACCAAGACGAGTTCGTGTGGGTGTTTGAGATCTCAGGCGCGGCGCCGCCGCAGCACTTCATCGGCGGTTACGCAGGCGCGGTGAGCGAACGGCAGCCGCCTATGTACTTCCGGCTCGGCGGCGGCACGGTGAAAGGCGTCAGCAAGCCCGGCGAAGTGGTGTGGAGCCGCGTGTTCGTCGACGGCGGCGCGCTGAAGGCCGACCTGGGTCTGGCGAAGGTGGTGGAACTGCCGCGCGAAGAGACCGAGCGCCGCTGGCAGATCACCACGCCCCAATGGCCGATCATGCACGCCGTGACCTATGGCGTTTCGCGCGACCAGATGATGGCGCGGCACAAAGCGAATCACATTCAAGTGGCGTACGCGCCGGACCGCGCGGGCGCGCGTCTGGCGCTGGCGGCGAAGGCCACGGCGTTTCAGGCTATGGGTTTGGATGTCGCCATCTGCGGCGACATCCCCGCGTGATGGGCGCCGGCGCGCTCCGCCTGCTGCTGATCGCCGGCTGCGTGACCTCGCTGCGGGCGATAGGCGGCGAGGAGGGCGTCATTTACGTCCTCGCGGAGTTGGTGGTCGTCCTGCTGGCGGCCAAAATCGGCGGCGAATTGATGGAGCGCCTCGGCCAGCCTGCCGTGCTGGGCGAACTGCTGGCCGGGATCGGCCTGTCGGCTCTGGCCATGGAGCAGGTAGCCGGGGCGGCATGGTTGCGCGAGTCAGCGCTGGTCTCGACCTTTGCCGAACTGGGCGCGGTCCTGTTGTTGTTCGAGGTTGGCCTCGAAACGCACTTCAACGAATTGGCGGAGGTGGGCGTCTCCGCCGTGATCGTCGCCTTGATCGGCGTGGCGGCGCCGAGCCTGCTGGGTTATGCGGTGAGTTCTCTCTGGCTGCCGCGGGACCCCTGGTACGTGCACCTGTTCATCGGGGCGACGCTGGCCGCCACCAGCGTCGGCATCACGGCCCGGGTGTTGAAAGACTTGGGGTGCCTTGACCGGAAGGAGTCCCGCATCATTCTCGGCGCGGCAGTGGTGGATGATGTACTCGGGCTCATTGTACTGGCGGTGGTGTCCGGACTGGTAACCTCGGTGGCCCGGACGGGCCGTGCGGATTTTTCGGTGGGTCCCGTGCTGCTGATTATTGGGAAGTCCATTGCGTTCCTGGCGGTAGCCATCTGGCTGGGGCGCCGTCTGCACCTGAATCTGGCGCGGTGGGGCGCGCGGTTCCGCGTACCCGGCGTCGCCCTGGTGGTGGCCTTGTCGCATTGCTTCTCCCTGGCCGCGCTGGCGGGCTGGGTCGGCCTGGCGCCCATTGTGGGGGCCTTCGCGGCCGGCCTGGTGCTGGAAGAAAGCGACTACGATCTGTATCAGGAGAAGGGCGAACTGCCCATCGCGTCCCTGATTCGGCCGGTGGCGATGTTGTTCGTGCCGGTGTTCTTCGTGATGATGGGCATTCGCGTCGACTTGCGGGCGGTGGCCTCGGTAGAGATGCTGGGACTGGCCGCGCTGCTTACGGTGGCCGCCATCGCGGGGAAACAGGCCTGCGCCCTGGGCGTCAGGGACCGGACGCTCCGCCGCACGGCCATTGGCATCGGCATGATCCCGCGCGGGGAGGTCGGCCTGATCTTCGTCGGGCTGGGCGCCTCGCTAGCGGTGGGCGGCAAGTCCATTCTGAATCCGGTCACCACCTCCGCGCTGATCGTGATGGTCATCCTGACGACGGTGGTCACGCCGCCGCTGCTGAAATGGTCGCTGGGCGGCGCGCGGCCCAAGTGACTTGCTGGCCGGGGACCCTTGACACCCTCGCGCGGCGCTGGTTCCCTAAAGGCAGGGTTCCATGCCGCACGGTTCCGACGTTCCGCAGACGCTCCGGTGGGGTGTTCCCCGGCGGTCCTTCCTGACCTGGATGGGCGCCGCGGCGGCGCTGCCGCTCCACGCCCGCACGGATAACCCGTTCTTCGCCCTGTGCATGGACACCCACGACGAGAAAAAGCGCGACCTGGCCGCTCAGGCGCGCATGCTGAGGGAACTGGGTTATGCGGGGGCCGGTCACCTGTGGTTTGACCAGGTGGCCGACCGGCTGGCGACCCTGGACCGGGAGGGCCTGACGCTGTTCCAGATTTACATGCGGGTCAATCTGGGAGCGCAGGCCCCGGAGCCCTACGATCCGCGGCTGCGGCAGGTCCTTCCGCTGCTGACTGGCCGGGAGACGCAGCTTGCCGCGCTGGTGACGGGCGGGAGGCCTTCCGATGCCGCGCTGGATGACCGCGCGGTGGAGGTGTTGGGCGAGATCGCAGACCTGGCCCAGCCCTATGGAGTTCGCCTGGCGCTGTATCCGCACCGGAAGAACTGGCTCGAACGGGTGGAGGACGCGCTGCGCGTGGTCCAAAAGGCCCGGCGCCCCAACATGGGAGCCATGTTCAATCTCTGCCACTGGCTGGCGGCGGAGGAGGAAGCGGGTCTGGTCCCCCTGCTGCGCGCGGCGCGGCCGCACCTGCTGGCCGTGAGCATCAACGGCGCGGACCGGGGGGCGGAAATCCGGTCGGGCGCCGGCCGTTGGATTCAGCCGCTCGGCCGGGGAACGTTCGACATGCTGGGCTTTCTGCGGGAATTGCAGCGGATCGGCTATCGCGGCCCCGTGGGCTTGCAGTGCTACGGCCTGCCCGGCGATGCCGCCGTGCATCTGCGCGAATCCATGACCGCCTGGCGGGCGCTGAGACAGCGTCTGCAAACCGATTCATGAATCAGGAGAATGCGATGCAACCTCGACCGACACGCAGACATTTTGTAGGCGGCGCGCTGGCTGTTTCCGCCGCGAGCGCGGCGCCCGTGGAATCTCCGGGCGGCCTGCCTGCCGGCAAGATCGGGAACCTGCGGGTCAGCCGTTTGCTGTTGGGCGGCAACCTGTTGACGCACTACACGCACAGCCGCGACCTGAAGTATGTCTACCGGCTGGCCCGAGCCTACAACACCGACGCAAGACTGCTCGAGACTTTGGCCTTGGCCGAGGCCCACGGGATTGACACGCTGGCGGTGCATCCTGACCCGGAGACCCTGCGCATCATGAAGCAGCACCGCGCCAGGGGCGGCAAGATCAAATGGATTCTTGCGACCGAGCCGCCCACCGACGCGCCCGTGCAGCCCGACATGGAGAAGCACCGCCGCCGCGTGGGCGAGTTGGTGGAACACGGCGCGGACGCGATCTATTTGTGGGGCGTGCGCGCCGATCAATTGGCTAAGGCCGGCCAGACGGACCTGATCGCGCAAGCCGTGGAGATCATGAAAAGCACCGGCCTGCCGACCGGCGTGGGCGCGCACGCGCTCCAGACGGTGATGGAGTGCGAGCGCACGGGCGCGGGCGCGGAATTCTACCTGAAAACGCTGCACCACCACGACTATAAGACCGGACCCAAGCCCGGCGAGGCAGGCGACGACTTCAAGGAATTTCCGGGGTATTGGTGCGGCAAACCGCGGGAAACCGTCGAGTTCATGCGGTCGGTCCGCAAGCCCTGGATCGCCTTCAAGGTGATGGCGGCGGGCGCCATCCCTCCCCAGAACGCCTTCCGGTATGCCTTCGAAAACGGCGCGGACTTCGTGCTGGCCGGGATGTTCGATTTTGAAATCGCCGAGGACGTCGGGCTGGTGAAGGAGATCCTGCGCGGCCCGCTGGAGCGGCAGCGCGCCTGGCAGGCGTAGCGCCGGATTCGCGTGCGTCTCCTACGCCGGGAGCACTCTCCGAACTTCTGCCCGAAGCAGTGATCCCGCCGTGGGGGAGGCAGAGTTCCGCTGAACGCGGCGTTGACCCACGGGCCGGTCGGACGTTGCCGCGCGACACCCGTATCCCTCACGGAGCGGGGTGGCTACAATCACGCCAGGGAACTGATGGTGACATGCTGAGGCTTCTGCTTGCGCTCTGCGTCTTGCTTCCGGCTGCCGCGCCCGCCGTGGTGGAGGATGACTTTGACTACTTCGTCAACAACTGGAACGTGGTCGGCTTGCCGGACTACATGTACGGGAGCCGGATCACGCCCGCCAACGAAGTCTTCCTGGCTGGCGGAACCGCCGTCAAAATCCGCGTCGGCCGTGACCTGACGCCGCTCCGCCGCGCCCACGGCAAGCGCGCCCGGGAAGGGTGGATGCCGATCATGGAAACGTCCGTGCAAGATGGGCCGGTGCGGTACGCCATCACGTTCTGGGCTACCCCGCTGCCGGATGTCCGCGACTGGCGGAAGGCGTTCGCCTGGCCCACCGAAGGCGAGAACTTTCTGACCTGGATTGCGGTTAGAGCGACGAATACGTCCGGGGAAAGGGCGCCGGCCAAAGTCGAGATGAGGCCCGATCCCAAGGCGTATGAACCGAAGCCGCCGGTCTTCATGACGGCGCGCCAGCAGACGCGCGAGTACCGGTGGGCGTGGAATCTCGGCCCTGGCGAGAGCCGGGAGGCGGTGGCGCGCTACCCGTACTATCCGGTCCACGACCGCAAGGCCATCGACACGGCAGACCCGGCGCTCTGGCTCGGACGCACGGCCGAGTTCTGGCAAAGCGCCCTGGACCGCGCTGCCCGCGTGCAGGTCCCGTGCCGCAAGGCGACGAGAGCGCTTAAGGCGGCGCACGTCTGCCAGCTCATCGCCAACGACCTGGGCGATCTGCGCGGTGGAGAAGGGTTCTACGAAGACTTCTACATCCGGGACGGCGCATACCAGGTGATGGAGCTTGAGGAAGCCGGCTTTCACGAAGAGGCCGCCCGCGCGATCGAACGGTATCTGCCGCGGCAGGGTCGCTACGGACGATTCGAATCGCAGAAAGAGCAATACGACGCCAACGGCCAGGCGGTCTGGGCGCTGTGGCAGTACGCCCGGATCACGGGCGACCTCGACTACCTCGCCCGCGTCTATCCGCGCATGCTGCGCGCGGTGAGCTGGACGATGCAGGAGCGCCGGAAAGAAAAGCCGCCGTTCCCGGGCCTGCTGACCGTGGCGCCCGCCGACGGGGAGTACCTTTGGGACGCCCGACATCATATCGTCGGTTACGATCTCTGGAATCTGCGCGGACTGCTGCTGACGGCGGATGCCGCCCGCCGGCTGGGTCTCCGGGAGGACGCGGAGAAGCTGATGGCGGAAGCGCAGGATTACCGGGCGGCCATGGATGCCGCGTGGGTGCGGACCGGCGTGCCCTACTTCCCGCCCAGTTGGGAGGGCGCCGGGACGCACTGGGGCAACACTGAGCTGTTCTGGCCGACGCCGGTGTTCCCGCTCGACGACCCGCGCGTCGCCGCCACCATCGATCAGGTCCGGCGCAAGCACGGCGGCGGCTTCGTCGAGGGGACCATTCGCTGGCTGGCCAAAGATCACGAAAACGCCATCCACCCCTACCTGGGCGCGTACACGGTGATGAACTCGCTGGCGCGGGGGGATCACGAGCAGGTAGTGGAGGACTTCTACTGGTGCCTGCTGCACACGACCGCCGCCAACGCGTTTCCCGAGGGCATCTTCTTCAAAAAACGCGAAGCCTGGTACGACACCATCCCGCACGTGACCGGCGCCTCGAACTACGCCATTCTGCTGCGGCACATGTTGATCCATGAAGAGGGCGAGGACCTGCACCTGCTGAAAGCCGTGCCGGACTGGTGGCTGGCCGAAGGTCAGGAAATCCGCCTGGAGCGCATGCCGACGCACTTCGGCGTGATGCACCTGACGGTGCGCGGGCTGGCCCAGGGCGTCCACGTCGAACTCACCGCGCCGGTGCGGAATCGGCCGTGGCGGATGCTGCTGCATTTGCCCGAGTCGCGGCCGCTGGCCTTGCCGGTCGAGGGCATTACGGTAATTCCACGGAAGAACCAAAAACAACGCTGGGACTTTGCCACCGTAGTCGAGAGATATCGCGCCTCCCTGACGCCCGAGGAGCGGAAGCACTGGCAGTCCCTGGGAATCGAGTAGCTACGACCTCGGCTGGAGGACCGTGTGCCCGAGCGCGGCGCGGGCCGGGCTGAATTCGGCCGTGTCGATCCAGCCGGGCTGGCGTCCGCGAATCAAGTTGGCGGCGGCCTCGCCGATCGCCAGGCTGCATGCGGCTCCGAAGCCGCCCAGGCCCGCCACGTGGAACAGGCCGGCCACCTCGGGATCCCACCCGATCACCGGGAGGCGATCGGGCGCGAAGGTGCGCAAACACGGCCAGTGGCGGCGAATAGCCACTCCCGCCAGCGTCGGTGCGTTCGCCGCCAGTTTCTCCGCCAGCAGTTCCGCGGCGGCGAAGTCGGCCGCGGGAGGCGCGGGCGGATGGGGCGTTTCGTCGCAAGGCGACAGCAGCAACCCGTCTCCTTCGGGGCGGAAGTAGTAGCCGGCGTCCAGATCCCAAACGATCGGCGCGTCCGCGGGCAGCGGGCTCTCCGCCACGAAGAGATGGCGGCGCAGCGGCTGGAGCGGAAGCGGCGCCCCCTCGCGGCCCAGCCGGCCTGCCCACGCACCCGTCGCGTCCACCACGAGGTCCGTGCGGAGTTCGCCCCGTGGCGTGCGGACTCCCCGGACCCGGCCCGCGTCAAGCAGCACCGCCTCCACCGGACAGTTCATCAGGGAAGGGATGCCGCCCCGCCGCGCTTCCGCCAGCAGGCTGGTCAGCAATCCGTGGATATCCAGGACGCCATCGCCCGCGCTGAAGACGGCGAAGGTAAAGTGCAAACCGGACAGGAACGGGAATCGGCGGCGGGCCTCCGCGGCGGAGAGCAGTTCGCAAGTGACGCCGTTGGTGCAGAGATCCGCCACCCATTCGGCGGGCCGGTCCGGCTGCGCGTCGTGCGTCAGGTAGAGGCCGCCCGTCGGACGGAGCGCGGGACCGTCTTCCAGGAGGCGCGCGGAGATGAGGCGGACGCTTTCCCGAACCAGAGTTCGCAAAATCGATTCGGTCTCCACGTGGCGGACAATCGCCGCGTTCCGCCCGGAGGCGTACGTCCCCGGCACCGGCTCGCGCTCGAGCAACACTCCGCGCATCTGCCCCCCGCGCGCGAGGGCAGCGGCGGTGGACGCGCCGGCGAAACCCGCGCCGATCACCACCACTTCCGCGAAATCCGGTAGCTCGCTGGGCGAGGCGGAGAGAACCATACGTTCAGTGTACGATTCCCGCCGCCGCCGCCCGGCTGGCGGGAGGAGAGGACGCCCGGGCGCGCTTGCACGGCCGTTGCCGGGCTGATCCACGGAAGGTGCGAACGCCCCCCGGGGGGCGCCCATGCCGGGCCACGATTTGAGCCGCAGACAATTCCTGCCCGCCGCGGCGGGTGTGTTCGCTGGAGGCGCGCAACGTTCGCCGAACGTCATCGTCATCCTTACCGACGACCCGGGCTATGGCGACCTTGGTGGCCACGGCAATCCCCGGGCGCGCACGCCTCACCTGGACCGGTTGCACACCGAAAGCACGCGGCTGACCGATTTCCAACGTGGATCCCACCTGCTCGCCCTCCCGTTCCGCGCGGCTGACGGGGCGCTACGCGCACCGCGTGGGAGTGTGGCATTCACCTGTCGGCCGTATCCGCCAATTCCCGCGCCCGCGCGAACACCGCGGTGAACATGTCCTCGGTCAGGCGTCCCGTCTGTGTATTCTGCTGGCTGGGGTGATAAGACGCGAGGAGCGTGGGCAGGTCCGCGCCCAGGGCGTATTCCGCTCCGTGGGCGAACAGGAACGCCCGGGGACTGGCGATGTGGCCGCGGTCGCGCAGGATGGAGAGATACACGTCAAACGCAGTGCGGCCCAGCGCCACCACCACCCGCACCTGCGTCAGCAGATCGAGTTCCCGTTCCAGGTAGCCGCGGCAGGCGCGGATCTCGCCGGGGGCGGGTTTGTTGCCCGGAGGAGCGCAATGCACCGCCGCGGTGATGTAGGCGCGGTGCAATTCCAACCCGTCGTCGCGGGAGGTGGCTTGGGGCTGGCTGGCGAACCCCGTGCGGTGCAGGACGCGGTAGAGCAGGTCGCCGGAACGGTCGCCCGTGAACACCCGCCCCGTCCGGTTGGCGCCGTGGGCGCCCGGGGCCAGGCCGATAATCAGCAACCGCGCCCCCGAGTCGCCGAACGAGGGCACCGGGCGTCCCCAGTATTGCCAGTCCGCGTACGCACGGCGTTTGACGGACGCGACATGCTGGCAGTGGGCGATCAGGCGGGGGCACCGCCGGCAGGCGGCGAGCTCGTCCGCGATCCGCTGAAGGCTCATCCGGCCACGGCGACCACGTCGATCTCGACGCGGACATCGCGCGGCAACCGCGCCACTTCCACCGTCGCCCGGGCGGGTGGTTCGGCCGGAAAGAATTCGGCGTAGACGGCGTTCATCGCCGGAAATTCGTTCATGTCTTTCAAGTAAACGGTGGCGCGTAGCGTGCTGGCCAGGCTGGAACCGGCCGCTTCCAGAATCGCCGCGAGGTTCGTCATCACTTGGCGGGTCTGCTCGGCGATGCCGCCCTCCACGATTTTTCCGGTGGCCGGATCCAAAGGGATCTGCCCGCTGACGAACACCAGGCCATTCCAGGTGATGGCCTGCGAGTAGGGCCCGATGGCCTGGGGTGCGCGATCGGTGTGGACGGTTCTTCGCAAGGGAGAGCTCCTTTGGCGACGCCGGGCGCGCCCGCAATCAGGAGCGCGGCGCGGCTGCATGGATGAGTCAAAGAGGTTACTCTAGCGGGCCGTTCTCACCAACGCAAGCCGCCGACCAACTCGCCGACTTGGGCGACCTTCCAGCGCGCTAGCAGCCGGTCCAGTTCCCGGGCGATGCGCAAGGGCGCGACGGGGTCCCAGAACGTCGCCGCGCCCACCTGGACGGCGCAAGCGCCCGCCAGCAGAAACTCTGCGGCGTCTTCGCCGCTCGCGATGCCTCCCAGGCCCACCACGGGAATCTTCACCGCCTGCGCCGCCTGGTAAACAAACCGCAGCGCCAGCGGCTTGATCGCCGGGCCGGAAAGGCCGCCAAAACCCGCGCCGATGCGGGGCCGGCGCGTGCGGACATCGATCGCCAGCGCGAGGAACGTGTTGACCAGGGAAATCGCGTCCGCCCCGGCCTCCTCCGCCGCGCGCGCCAGCGGTTCGATCTGCGCGACGTTGGGCGACAGCTTGACGAGCACCGGCCGCCGAGCGGCGCGCTTCACCGCGGTGACCACCTCGCCAAGCAATCGGGGGTCGCTCGAGAAAAAGATCCCGCCGTGTTTCGTGTTCGGGCAGGACACGTTCAGCTCATAAGCCGCGATGCCCGCGTGATCCTCGAGCACGCGCACCACTTCGACGTAGTCTTCCGGCTCGTAGCCAAACACGTTCGCGAGGACGGCGGTGTCCAGGCTGGCCAGCGCGGGCAGTTTGTCGCGCACGAAGGCGCGCACCCCGATGTTTTGCAGGCCGATCGAGTTGATCATGCCGGCCTCGGCCTCCCAGATGCGCGGCGGGGGATTGCCGGCGATCGGCTCCCGCGACAACCCTTTCACCACGAAGCCGCCGAGCGCATTCAGGTCGAGCAGGGAGGCGAATTCCACGCCGTACGCGAACGTGCCCGACGCGGCCAGTACGGGGTTCTTCAGCGGGATGCCACAAAGCGAGGTGGCCAGGCGGTTCATCGCGAAGTCCGGTCGTCCGCAGCCAGGGCCGCGCCCAGCACCCGCCCGATGGCCGCGCCGGGCGGAGGGATGAGCAGGCTGCGGGCGAGCGTGGGCGCGACATCCACCAGCGCGCAGGGATCCTCCACGGTTCGCGCGGCGAAAGACGGGCCGAAAAAGATCAGCGGCACTCGCGCATCATAGGGGTACAAAGATCCGTAGGAGACGCCGCGCTCCCCGTAGTTCTCGAACGCCCCGGCTTCATAAGCGAGCATGACATCGCCGGAACGGAGCGCATGGAAGCTGTTCTGGAAACGCCGGCGCCAGGCCGGTCCGCGGCTGCAATCGCCGTCGGCGGTGTAGAAAGCGGCCGTGCCGGGGACGGTGAGGGCCGCCTCGCCGGCGATCCGGCGCACCGCGCGAACGTCCGCGCCGGTCCGGCGCACCGCGTCCGGGCGGAGATAAAGGAACGGATAGATGTAGCGGTCCACATACCGCTCGCGGGCCGGCGGGATGTCGAACCGCGCCGAAAGCGCCGTATCCACCGCCCGCGCCACGGCTTCACTGGAGATCGCGTAACGGCTGCGCGATTCCCCCTCGGGAAGCGGCGGCGCGCCGTGCGCCGCACTGAATACCAGGCTGTAGTTGCCCCGCCCCGGCGCGCGGTCGAGCGCTTCCAGCAGTTGTTCGATCTCCAAGTCCAGGTGCAGCACCAGATCGCGCATCAAGGGGGAGACGCCGCCTTCCTCGTAACCCAGCGCCGCGGTGGAAGAAAGGACCACGGTCACTAGCCTGGCGGCTTCGCCGAGGCCAGGTTTCTCTTCGGCCAGCAAGGCGCGGAGCGCCGCGAACTGCGCAGCCTGCGAGAAGGGCGAGGCGCGGTACAGCGCCCGGAACTCGTCCGGCGCGCCGGGTTCCCGCTTCAACACGCGCAACGGGGGCGAATTCTCGTCCGCGCGGCAGGCGATCCACTTCGCGCCGGCGTGCCGTTCCGGGCCGTGCGCCGATCTCACCGCGCTTAGCCATACCGGCTCATCGGCGGCGGCTCCTTCCGCCTCGATCAGATAGACCAGCGGCTTGCCGCGCGATGGGGCCGCCAGCGCAGCCAGTGGCCCGCCCAGACCCAGCGCGGCCGCCCGATTGCTGGCGCTGGCCGCGAGCAGTTCGTCGGCCAGCGCGGGCGCCCGCCGCAGAGGCAGGGCCGCTTCCACCGTTTGCCGCGAGGCGCGGTCGAACCAGCGGTCCGCCACAATACCATGGGTGTCCGGCCAGGCCCCGGTCGCGAGCGTCGCCACGCCCGAAGCCGAAAATGCGCTGGCGAGCGCCCGGCAATCCCGAAAATACGCCCCCTCGCTCATCAGCCGGCGAAAGCCGCCAGCGCCGAACCACGGGGCGTACCGTTCGAGATAGTCGCCACGGAATTGCTCGGCGATCAGCCACACCAGCAGCCTCGGCGGAGCGGCCGCCGCGCCCGGCCGTGCCGCCAGGGCCGCCGCTGCCGTTGCGCACACCCATCTCCGCCGTGTCAGTCGCATCGAAGGTCGAGTGTACCACCTGGAACCGCGCGAAGCCCTTGCCTACCGCACCACTTTGACCGGCGGCGGGCTCATCGGCGGCTGCGCTTCAAACAGGCCGAATGACCAGATCGCGGTCGCCGAAGCGATGGAAACGTACTGTTTGCCGTCCACGGCGTAGGTGATCGGCGAGGCGGCGATCACCTCGCCCAGCTGATACCGCCAGAGCACCTTGCCGTTCCGGGCATCCAGCGCCAGCAGGTGTCCGTCGTCGTCGGCCGAAAAGATCACGCCGCCCGCCGTGGACACCGTTCCCGGCCACGCGGTGACCGGGCCGTTCATGCGATATTCCCAAACCCGTTTTCCCGTCGTGGGCTCTAGCGCGCGGAGCACATACTGGCCGGGTTCCTCCTTACTGCGGCCCACGCCCCCTCCCGAAAACCCCTTGGCCGGCTCGGGCTCTTTGGCGGAACTGGTGTACACGTCGCACTGCTCCAGCGTCATGATGTACAGCAGACCAGTGGCCGGATTGAAGGAAGGGGAAGGCCAGTTCGTGGCGCCCATCACGCCGGGGCAAGCCCGGGTTCCGCCCGGAGTGGGATCCTTCCCCGGGACCAGGACTGGCCGGCCTTTAGCGTCAATCCCCGCAGCCCAGTCTACGTTGTCCACCAGCTGGGTGGCGTGGAGGAACTGACCGTTGGTGCGGTCGAGCACATAATAGAAGCCGTTCCGATTGCCGTAAAGCATCAGTTTGCGGGGCTTGCCCTGGTAGGGCAAGTCCACCAGCACCGGCCAGGCCTGCGCGTCCCAGTCGTGGGTGTCGTGCGGCGTGAACTGGAAATACCACTTCATCTTGCCCGTGTCCAGATCGAGGGCCAGGACCGAACACGAATAAAGGTTGTCGCCGGCGCGATTGCCGCCGTAAAAGTCCGGCCAGGGATTGCCGGTGGGCCAGTAGAGCAGATTGAGTTCGGGGTCGAAGGTGCCGCTCAGCCAAGTGGCCGCGCCGCCCCAGTCGTGCAGATCGCTCCAGGTTTCAGAGCCAGGCTCTCCCTTGGCGGGGATTGTATAGGTGCGCCACCGTTCCTCGCCGGTGTGCGCGCTGATGGCCGCCACGTAGCCGCGCATGCCGGTGTCGCCGCCTGCCACGCCCACGATCACCTTGTCCTTGGCGATCAGCGGCGCGGCAGTCGAGAAAAGCCCTTTGTCGATGTCGCCGTACTTGGTCTGCCACAACACCGCGCCCGTGCGCCGGTCGAGCGCCACCAGGTGCACGTCGGCGGTCACAAAGTAGACTTTGTCACCCAGAATCGCCGCGCCGCGATTCACGCCGCTCTTTTTGGCCCGCGCGTCGCGATACTCCCATATCTGGCGGCCGGTGCGGGCGTCCAAAGCGTACATCGTGTTGGAATCGGTGACGTACATCACGCCCTGATAGACAATGGGACTGGTGCGCAAGCCGTTGGCCTTCGGGATGTGATACGTCCACTTGGGAACCAGCGAGCCGGCGTTGGCCACCGTGATCTGACGGAGCGGGCTGTGCCGCTGGCCACTGTAGCTGCCCGCATAGGTTAGCCAGTTGGCGCCGGGTCCCGCCCGAAGATCTTCGTCCTTCACCTGCGCGCCGGCCGCGGCGCAGATTGCGAGAGCCAGGGCCAAAGTCCGATGGACCCGCATCTTGCCTACCTCCCTGCGCTCGCCAGCACGGACTCAGCCGGCCGCACGCTCTGCCGGCTGAGGAAAGCCACCAGGTCGTCGAGTTCTTTCCGGGTCAGCCGCTTGCCATAATCGCCGGGCATCGGCGACGACTTCGCCAGCGTGATGGACTTGATCTGGGACGCGAGCGCCAGGTGGATCTCGCCCTTCGCGTCCTGGATTTGCACCGAAAAGTTGTTCCGGTTGCGCAGCAGACCCTCCCGGACGCTGCCATCGTGTAGCGTGAGCGAGACTTTGCGCCACGCTTCCGTGGCGTCGGCATCGGGATCGACAATCGATTCCCGAATGACGCCCGCCGAACGCATGCCGCCGACGTTGGCCAAATCCGGACCGGCCTTCCCGCCTTTCCCGCGCAAGCCATGACACCCGCCGCAGCCGCCTTTGCCCCAGAAGATCTCCTCTCCGTGGCGGATGTCGCCCGGCGGCGGCGCCTCGATCGCGGGAGACCCCAGCGCCTTCACGAAGGCGGTCGTCTGCCACACCTTCTCATCGGGCTGATGCGACCCGGGCATTTCGGTGTTCGGGATTCCAAATTTGATGATTTTGAACAGCGCCTCGTCATCCAGCGAGTGCCACATGCCGCTGTCGCGAAGTTTCGGACCGCGCCCGCCTTCGCCCGTCAGCCCGTGACAACCGGCGCAGCCGCTGGTAAACAGCTGGCGGCCGGCTTCGATGGCTTCCGGATCGCCGATCGCCGGGTGCGGCGCTTTCGGCTTGTGGACATCGGCGGCAGCCAGCACTCCCGCCGCCAGAGAAGCGCCCGCCGCCAGGCGCATCCAAATCAGGCTTCTCATGCGAATGATCCCCACTCGCGCCGGCGCAGACCGGCGTGCGATCAGGATACCTCATCATCGCAGCCAGCATCGATGTCCCCTGGACGAGGCGGAGCGCGGGGCCCGCGCCCACGCCCCACGCGCGCTTCCGCGCCCTGGAAGTTTAGCTTCCACGGCCCCTCTCCAGGCTTGGCAAGTCTCCGACTTGCGTGCGGATCTCCGTGGAAAACCTCGGCGCAAGTCCGTGACCTCTACCCGTTCACTCTGGCCCGCGCCGCCCCCGAGGGTGATCTTCCTCGCGTTCGGCAGCAGGCGCGCCAGCAGGTGGGGTTTTTCGAGACGCGCCCGATCGGCTTTGGACGCAGCCCCACCCCGATCTCGTCCGGCGGCAGGTTCTTGATGACAAACTCGCCGCCGGGGCCGATCACCGCATGGCCTTGCGGCATGCGCCGCCGCGGTTCCCGCAGAGAGAACACGCGAGAAGCGAAGACGTCCATTCGCGTGTTCGCCGGCGATCGGTTGGCGCGTATCCTCGACCTCGACGCGGCTGGTGACCTCCGCGGGGCGGCTGAGCCACAGCCGGATCTCCTGGGACAATTCCCCGTGACGAATCGCCACGCCGGCCATCGCTCGGGCGCCACCCAGCATCGCGCCGCCCCTGAGGTAGTCCTCCTTCCGCGCCTGGACCCGGCAGCTCCCGAACGCCGCCGGCTGAAACCGGAATGTGCGGCAAAGGTGGTTGTCCGCACGCAACCGCCGCGCGGTCGCACAATCCCGTACTGCTGGCGCACGCGCTGTTGGGGCGGCTCCAGGCGGGCAACGGGGAGGAAGGCTAGCGCAGGAGCCGCGCGGCGCTCCGCATGGCTTGTGTCAGCAGGCACGTGTCCGTCGAGAACACCAGATACCGGACGCCGGCTTGCAGCCAGCGGCGGGCGTCCTCCTCGGCGTTGCTGAAGACCCCCACGGCGACGCCCCGCGCGCTGGCGGCCCGGATGATGATTTCGCCGGCGGCATAGACGCGCGGATGCGTCACCTCGCCGGGAATGCCGAGGCTCTGCGACAGGTCGAACGGGCCCAGGAAGAGCACATCGACGCCCGGCAGGGCCCCCACTTCCGCGGCCGCTTCCACGCCGGCGACGCTTTCCAGTTGCAGCGTCACCAGGATGTCTTCGTTCGCCTGCTCGAGGAATTCTCCCACCGGCGTCGCCGCATAGCTGGCGGCGCGGACGAAGGGATTGAAACCCCGCCGTCCCTTCGGATAAAAGCGCGCGGACTCGATGGCCCGGCGCGCTTCCGGCAGCGACTCGACGCGCGGGATCTGCACCCCCGCCGCGCCCGCGTCCAGGGCGTGCTGGAGGATGGCCGGATCGTTGCTGGGCGCGCGAATCACGGCCTGGGCGCCCACGGCCTGCGCCGCGCGCACGTGCTCCGGGAATTGCGCGACCCCGAGCGGCCCGTGCTCCGCGTCCAGCAACACGAAATCCCAGCCGGCCAAGCCTGCGATCTCCACCGCGGCGGGGCACCCCAGTTCGCAGAACACCCCGATCAGGGTCTTGCCCGCACGTAGGCTCTGGCGCAGAGTGGGGGGAGCAGGACGGCGTGCAGGAGGGATCATCGTGGTCACGTTCTACCCGAGCTGCCGGATCACCTGGTGCGCGTTCAGCACCTTTTCCACCAGATCCAGCGGGGTGTAGTAATAATGATTGGTTCCTTCGTACGCCAGGATCGAGTGGCGGCGCGCCAGCCGGTATTGCGCCTTGGCGAGTTCGATCTCCCGGCGCGCCAGCGCCGCCATTTCGCGCCTGGCGCCGGCGTCCGTTTTGCCGCGCAACATATAAAAGCGCACCTGGTTGGCGACGCTCTGGAAGTGGTGATAGCAGGTTTCCGCGATGGCCAGGTCCAGCGGCGCGTACGGCCCGGAGGCTCGCGCCATCGCCTTGCGGAAGACCGGCAGGGCCTCCTTCCAGCCCGCCGCCATTTTCGTGAACTGTTGCGCCACGGCTTCCGGCGGGTAAGCGCCGCACCACTGCGGGAGCGCGTCGTGCGGGAACAGCATCATGGCCGCGCGGTGCCCGGTGGGTTCCATCCGCAGCAGATTCGCCGGGCCATGCTGGACCGGGATGACGTAGATCGCCACGCCGTACGGGAATTCCTGAAAAGCCTGGCTGAAACCCCGCCACGCCCCAATCACGTCCGCCGCCGCGGCGGCCCCATAGCGCCGTTCCGCCACCCGGCGCAGGATCTCGTCCTTGCCCGGGTGACCGGCGCGCGCGAAAGAGAGCATCGCCTCCAGATTGGGCGACGGGTAGCCGCCGCACGTCCACGACGCCAGCACGCCGGAAATCCCCGCCTGGCTGAGTTTTTCGCCGTGCTCCACCACCAGCGGCGGCACCGGCACGTACGGCACGGCGGACATCTCCCACGTGTTGCTGATCTGGAGTTTCGCCATCGCCTTCAGCCCCTGCCGCCGCGCCGCCGCCCAGTTGTTCAATGCACGCGGTCCCGGCCCGGGCACCGAGAGGGAGTACTCCTTCACCTGCGTGCGCACGCCGCCGCGGTTCACGGGCTGATCCCACTCGCTGATGCTCATCACCGCGACGTCCTTCGGCAGGAGCGGGATGATCTTCTCGCAGGTGTCGTACGTCCAGCCCCAATCCCAGGCGATCAGCTTTACGTTGCGGAACCCGGCTGCATCGATGCCTTCGCGCATGGCCCGATGCAGGTCCGCGAGGACCTCCCAGGCGTCCTTCCTGGCGCAACGCGGGCAGTCCTTCACGCGCTCGGCCGTCTGGCTCCAAGGCTTGACGTGCGAATAGCAGTTGGTGTGATTTTCCGAGGCGGAAATGGTGAAATAGCCCCCCAGCCCGGGAGCGTGTTTGGTTACATGGCGCACGCTGTCGGAAATCCAGTCGCGGACCGGCGGCGTGCTGGTGCACAGTGAATACAGCCCGCGATGCTCGGCGCCCCGCAACTCGCGCCGCTTGGCGAAAAACTCGGCTGGCATGGCGCGCGGTTCGTTCAGGTAGAAAAAGATCTGGATGCCGAAACGGCTGGTGCGCTGGATGAGCTTGTCGAGGGTCTGAAAGCGCTTCTCCCAGTCCTTGCCGAACTCGGGAAAGGTCTTCGACGGCGCCAGCGTATTCAGGACCGCCTGCATCCACACCGCGTTGACGCCGATGTCGGCGAGCTGCGCCAGGTATTCGTCGGGGAACGGATCGATGTCGGGCTCGAGCAGCGGATCGCCGTAGAGGGCGAAGAACGAGTAGACGATGCGCGGATCCCAGACGGCGTTCTCCGGCCGCGGCTTCAACTGGCGCGTAACCGGTTTGGCGTACGCCGCCACGAACTGCGCCAGGTCTTCGCCGCGCTCTCCGAGCGCCGCGCCAAACTCCTTGCGGACGAGGTCGCGGATCTCCGCCGCCCGGCGTTGTTCCTCCGGCGACGGCGCGCGGTACCGGAGCGGTTCGCAGGGCGGCTTCGGGCCGAGCTTGATGTCGAGAAAATCGTCTTCCTTCAACGTGAACGAGAAACGCTCGCGCGTCCAGCCAAGCAGGTCGATGATTTGCGCCTCCGGCAGCAGGTGCCAGTTCTGGCGGATCACCGTGATGTACATCCGCCGTAATTGCTCCGCGGAGAGCGTCCGCTTGGGAGGCAGGCCCATCGACGCGCCCAGTTCCAGCACCTGCGCTTCGGTCGCGCCCACCAGGCGCGCCATCCGGCCGGTGTTCGCCAGTTCCCAATTCCGCCACACGAACTGGTGAAGCCGGGAAGGGAAGTGCGTCTCCGCAATGGCGGACTGCGCTCGGGCAGGCCGCGCCGCCCACAAGATTGATCCGGCAAGGAAATCGCGTCGTTGCATGGAGCGCCCCGCGCGAGTATATCAACCCTGCTCTGTATGCAACAATAGGCGCGTCCCATGCCGCTTGGATTGGTCAGCGCCATCCTCGCCGACCTCACGCTCGAGGAGGGCGTCACGTTCGCCGCCGGAGCGGGCTTCAACAAAGTCAAGGCCGAGCGGCGATACGCCGGCGTGACGAACCGGAACCATGCAGGCGGGCGCGGGGCGCCAACAAACTAAGGACGGAATTCCGGGTCTTCCGCCGCGCGGATCTGAATGGCCTCTCCGAAGGGAAGATTACTGGATCGATCACCGGGGGACGCTTGTCGGCACCGATACGGACGTGCGTCCGCATTTGGATTTTCGCGAGCTGGTGCGGTTGCCTTGCCTGCAACACGGTCGCTTGACAGAAATGGTATCCGCTCGTCCCACGGGTCGGAGCCGCCATGAGCTTCCACTGCGCAAGCTCTCCGGCAAGGGCTCTACTCCGGCCCTGGTATCCTTAGCCGGATCCGGATCGGTTTGGCTGGGCCGGGCGCGCCGTCGGGCAGAGTGCGCAGTTCGGCGCCTGCCGCCGGTGTGGTGACGGTGGAGCCGTCGTTAAACTTCACCCGCAGCGCGACGTGGCGGAGGCGGTAGTCGTCCCGCGGGCTGTGCGGCAGAAATTCCACCTCCACTTCGCGGCCCAGATCCACCACCACCGCAGGCGGCAGTTTGATCATCATCGGAATGCGCGCCTCGCCCAGGCGAGGCCCCAGGTTTCGCCAGCGGGCGGAGTTCAGGCTGGGCAGATAGCCGGCGAGCCGGCCGTTCACCTGCACCGCGCGGGGAGCGATGGCGGGTTGCTCGGGTTTGGCCGCGCCCTCGGCGTGGAACTGGTCGGCGCCCGTGATGACGCGCAGGTCGGGACTGCCGTCGGGAATCCAGCCTTCGAACTCCAGCCGGGCCGAGACGACGCGCGCGTCCGGGCGGAAGCGCGTCCGCCACACCTGCACGGGAATCTCGGCTGCCGCGGTGCGGCCGGCCCACGCCGCGCTCACGCGCACTTGCCTCTCGCCGGGGCCGCGCGGCGTCAACGTCAACCGCACGGTGCGGCGGCGGCCGTCGAATCCGGCCAGCGGCGCGGGCGGCGTGCTGACGTCCCCGTCCGCCGTGGTGACCTCGAAGCGCACGGGCTGCGGTTGGCCCGGCGTGCCCGCGACGAAGAGCGTCACTTGGCACGCCGTTCCCGGATAGCATTCCGCTTCGCCCAGCCAGCCGATCTCGAAGGGCGGCGCGGCGCACGCCGGGGACGGGGTGGCGGAAGCCACAGCGGCGCCCAGCACGAGTTGCGAGGCCCGGCGATGCCGCGGGATCGTCACCGTGCGGACGCCCGCCCGTGTCACCACCGGGAGCGGTTGCGCGGCGCCGCACCAGTCGCTGCGCCAGAGCGCGGTCCCGGGCGCCGATCCGGGAGGCAGGCGGAGCGTCACCGGCACATCGAAGCGCCAGCCCGCCGCCCGGTCCGCGTGGTCGGTGACGACGACCGCCACCAGCGTGCCGTCGCGCTGGCGGAACAGGTTGCTCTCCAAGCCGCCGGGCGTCGAGATGGCGTGCGGCTCCAATACCCATTCGCGCTCGCGGACCTCGTCGAACATCGGCTGATACCGCTTGAACTCTTCCAGCACGTCCGCCGGGGGCCGCGCGTCGCCGGGCACCTCCCGCGCGTAGCGGTGCGACACCATGATCGTCGAGAGAATCGGCGCGGCAGGCTGCGCGCCCGCCAGCAGTGCGCGGTCATAGCCGTCGAGCGAAGCCGCGCCCGTGGTGATGCCTTTGAAACCCAAGGCGAGGTACTTCAATCCATCCACCGACTCGGACGCCTCGGACAGATGCCCGTCCGCCAGGTAGCCGATTTCCAGGTGCCACGGCGCGCCCCACCACACCATCTTGCCGAGCGACCGCAGATGCGCCACCAGCTTCTGCGTCACCTGGCTGATGGCGTAGCCGATACGATAAGCCGGCCGCCCGTCGATCAAGGTGAAGCCATCGTCGTGCGCGAAGTCCGGATAATCGAAGTGAGACTGGTCCATGTACACGCCGTCCACTTCCGGGTAGGCGGCGATGAGCTTCTTGAACTGGTCCTCGAGGTGCGCGCCCCACTTTCCGCCGTCCCGCGGATTCATGCCGATGTCTTCCAGCCAGTCGTACACCACGTCGCCATCGCGGGCGCGCGCGATGTCGCCCGGGAAATAGTCCCGCGCGTATGGTTCCCAGCAGGTTCCGGTCTGAAAGTAAATGAATGCCTTGATGCCGTGCTTGTGCAAGACGCGGATATACTGGCGCACGCGGTCGAACGTCACCCAGGGCGGCAGGCGCCGCTCCATCCAGGCGCGGATGTCGACAAAGGGCACGTGCACGCCGGGCGCGCCCGGGACCATCTTCTCCCAGTGCCACTGGTCGTCCATGGCGGGGGTCCAAGGTTCCTTACTCGCATAGAACTCGCCGACGAAGGGATGGGTGAAGATGATTTCGACCCACCGGACGCCCTGGTCGCGCCACTGCCGCACCTGCCCTTCGGCCACCAGCGGCGCCCACACAAACGAGCCGTTGATGGCGGGCGCGCGCGCGTCGGGCGAACGGAACTGGTCGGGGTTGCGGTCGCGCAGCAGGGCGAGCCCGCCGCGCCAGTCGCCGGGGCCGGGCGCCAGCCGGATCTCCGTGCGTGTTTCGCCGTGCGGTTCCAGGCGTAGGTCAAGACGGCCGATGCGCGGGCCCTGCGCGGGAAACAGTTGCACGGCGAACGCGGTGGTCGGCACGACCCCCAGCGGCGCGTGCACGGTCAGGCTCGCGGCGGGCGTATAGAAAACGGCTGCCGGAAACACCATCGCGCTGCCGTCCGCCCGGTAGCCGAACGCCGCTGTTCGCCCCGGGTTGCGCGGCGCATGTGCGTAGGTGCTGGGCGTGAAGACCCGTGCGGTTTCCGGCAAGCCATGGAACTCGAGAAGCAGGCTCACGGCGCGGCGGCGGGGCGCGTGGTTGCGGAGCGTCGCCGTCAGGGTCAGGTCCGCGCCCGCGCGCCACTCGCTGAGCAAGGTGAGTTCGGGCGCGGACTGGGTGAAACGGACGCCCGCCGCCGAAGCCTGCGCGCCGGCGGTCGGCGCGCCGAGCGGCAATTCGCGCCCTTCCTCCTCCAGCAGCACGCGCACGGGGGGCCCTAGCAACAGCGCGCCGCGGCGGGCCAGCCGCGCGAGTGAGCCGTCGGATTCGCGCACGGCGGCGGTGAACCCCTCGCCGCGCAGCGTCCAGTCCGCCGCCGCCGCGGGGGAGAGCAACACGAGCAATAAGAAGAGTATGTGCATGATCGTCGATCCCGTCCTGGAAAGCCGTGCGGCGAGCCAGGCCCGCTCCCTCCCGGTCGCGGTTCCGGCTGCCGGCCCGCGGTTCGGAAGACCGGTCGCGGTTCGTTGAGATTGGCTGTTAGGTAAACACGCCCACCGCTCGCCGGGCCAGCGCATCCCAATCCGGCTCCGGTGTGTTCCGTTCACCCGTGGCGATGGTCAGGTAACCGTCTTCCAGAATCGCCGTCCCCTGAGCGGTCAACTCCTCCTCGGGCGGACGCCGCACGATCGGGCCCACCCATTCGTACATGTCGTCATTGGTAATCGCCAGCACGACGTGCGGATTGCCGCCGTGCACTTTGCGCCCGAAACACTCGGCAAGCTGCGCCAGCTTGATCTGTCCCGTGATGCCCAACGCCCGCTGCCGGACAATATCGGTCGCGCCGAGCGCCAGGTAGGCGCTGGCGGTGAACGGCTGCCCGCCCACCGCCCCGATCCATTCCATCGCCATGACGGGCAGGTCCAGCGCTTCGCACAGCTTTTTCGCGCCCAGCAGGTCGTAGTCCATCAGCGGCTCTTCCAGCCAGGAATACTCATAGCGTTCCAGCACGCGGCCAATACGCACCGCGTCGTTGAAATCGTACGACCACACTGCGTCGTGCATCAGCGGAAACCCCGGCCCCACGGCCGCGCGCAATTCCCGCGCCGCCACGGCGTATTGCCGCGCGCCCAGGTAGGCGTGGTCTTTCACGCCGCGGAACCCCTCGGCCTGCGCGCGCCGGGCGTCCGCCGCCAGTTCGTCGATCGACGGCCCGCCGATGTTGCGGTACGCCGGCACGCGGGTCCGCGCGCCCCCCAGCAGACGGTAAATCGGCTGTCCCGTGTACCGGCTGGCGAAATCCCAGAGCGCGTTGTCGACCACATCCACCGGCATACGCCCCGTATAGAAGAAGCGCTGGGCGGTAAACAGGCGCTGCCAGATATATTCGCGGTCGAACGCGTCCACGCCCTTCAACATCGGCGCCAACTGCGCCAGAAATCCTTTGGCCTGCCATTCGAGTTCCAAGGCGCTATAGCCTGAGGCGTAACCGGTCCAGGCGCTCATGCCGCCATCGGTCTCCATGCGCAACGTCAACAGGTACGACGGGCGCGCCTGCGGGTCCTGGAACTCGATCACTTCGTCCGGACGCTGCTTGCGGAAGCCGAGGGCATGCGTGAACACGTTCGACAGGCCCGGCGGCGTCTTCTCGATGGCGCCCAGACGCGAGGAGACCGAGCGCGTCCCCGGGGGATACTCCTCCAGATAAAAGATGACCGAGCGGATGATCACGCGCCCGCTCCCAGCCGTCCGAAGCCCGGCGCCGCGGGTACGCGTAGGTCGCCGTCAGCCAGCGGCAAAGTACTTTCCGTACAGAAGAACATCGCGTTGCGCGTCGCTCCCAGCAGGTGCGCCTGGGCGGCCAGGAGGGCGGGCGGCGCGGGCGCCAGTTCACAGAACACGCCAAAAGCCTCGGCCAGGCGCGCCAGCTTGACCAGACCGGTGAAGCCGGTCTCGCCGGGCACCTGCGCGATGAGCAGGTCGGCGCTCTGTTCCGCCAGCACCGGAGCGGCCGACGCCATGGTGACTCGCGCGGCCACCGGCAGGTCCAGCGCCGCGCACAACCGTTGGCGCGCGGCGGCGGAACTGTCCGCCAGCGGGTTCTCGATCCAGGCGTAGCCGGCCTGTTCGAGCGCGCGCCCGGCGCGCAGCGCGTCGGCATACCCGAACTGGCCGAGCGCGTCGTGAATCAGGACGAAGTCGTCGCCCGCCGCGGCGCGGACCCGGCTCGCCATGCGTTCCGTCTCCGCCACCGTCAGGCGGGCTCGGCTCCGCCAGGCGCGGTAGCCTTGGCGGCGGGCTTCCGCCGCCGCTTCCACCAGCCGCTCGACGCTCCGCTCGATCGCCCCCGCGCGACACGCCGGGACGCGGTCGCGGAAGCCGCCCAGCAGGCGAAACACCGGCAGTTTCCAGGCTTGGCCGAGCAGGTCCCACAGGGCTAGGTCCAGCGCGGCCAGCACCGGGGGCGGCGCGCCGCGGCGCCGCAGTTCGCTCCACCAGGTTTCGCGCTGGCCGGCATCCGCGTTGCGCAGGACTGCGCGCCCCAGCGACTCCGCGGTTTCGCCCTCCCCAGCGAGGTTGACCGGACCGCGGCCCGTGGCCGCATCCGTCCGCAAGCAAATGCAGCCCGCCTTCCGGTCGTAGGCCACTTCGCGGATCCGCAAGGCCTCGGCGGGCGGCGCGGCGGCGTCCGCCGGAGCCGCCAGCCAGACCGCGCCGGAAGCGGCTTGCAGGAACGCGCGCCGCGTCGCCGCCGACAGGGATCTCTCAGGCGGGCCGTTGCGCGAAGGCGCGAGCATCATGAGTTTCTTCATCGTCGACTTTGGGAAAATCCATCACGGGCGCCCGCAGGTATAGCACCTGCCAGGCGCGCTCGGCCAGGGCGCGCTCCTCCCCCTTCCGGAGGGCCTCCAGGCGGCGCGCGCCCTCGGCGCCAAACGCGAGGATCGCATTGCCGGCGGAGCGGAAGCCCCAGTCGGCGTCTTCCCGCTTGTATCCCGTTTTGAATTCCTGAAAGCGCTCCACCAGCGCGGCCAGCACCCGGCGCTGGTCGGCTGTCAACACCACTTCGCGGTCGTCGGGCGGGACCTTGAACAGGCGCAACACGGCATAGAACACTTTCTGATTCTCGATGATGGCCGCCGGCCCCGCCGCCAGGGCCAAAGAGGTGGCGGCGCGCGCCTGCACCGCGACGTGCGGGTCGCGCAGCGCCTTCAGCAGGGGATCGATCACCCGCGCGTCGTCCCGGAACGCGCCCAGACCTTCCGCCCCGCGAAAGCGGACAAACGGCGCCGGATCGCCCAGGGCCCGGATGAGCGCCTCCCGCACGCCGGGCGGGGGCGTGGCCTCGGCGCGCCGCGCCAAAGTGTACGCCGCCAGCCGCCGCACCCGCTCTTGGCGGTCATCCAGCGCCGCGATTACATCCTGGATCCGGCTGGCGGGCACCGCGCCCAGCTCAATCGCCATGGCCTCGAACAGTTGAAAATCGTCGTAGCGCCGGACGGCGTCTAGGCAGACGCGGGCCGCGTTCTTGCCCGAGAGCGCCACCAGAGTCCGCGCCGCGGCGTGGTGCACGCTGCTTTCCGGGTCGGCGAAGGCCGCCTCCACGGCGGGAACCGCGGCCGGGTCCTTCAGCGCCGCCAGCGCTTTCAACGCCAGGCGCCGCACCAGCACGCGCTCGTGTTTCACCAGCGGCAGCACGCGCTCCACCGGGACTTTCGTTTTGCCGCCGACAATCTGGGCCAGCACCCGCATGGCCGCGTAAGGATGGGCTCCGTCGAGCGCCGCCGGCGCCTGCTCCGGGTAGCCGACTTGGAGGAAAGCCTCCTCCGGTCCGTACGCCGCCACGGCCCGCGCGCCCGTTTCCAGGTAGGGCTTGATGTCGAGGCGGTGTTGATTCACCAGGATGGTGAAGGAGGCGCCGGAGCCGCGCAGAGCGTGGCGGCAGTTCTCCAGCGTGCGCCGCGTCAGCTCCCAGGGCGCTCGCGGCGTCCACACCTGCAAGTCGTCCAACAGGCCCTCGCGCACCCAGCTTTCCCAGTCCAGGTAGACCCGGCCCGCGGTCAGCCGGTAGGTGGAGACGTTCCAGGGTTGCGGAAAGTTCGGTTCGCGGGCGTTGAGGCACACGCCCAGCTTCACGCGCCGCGGGGCGAGTTCCGCGCGCAGCTCGCGCAGGAACGCCGCGACGTATTCGCCGAGGAACATCCGCCACAGATGGCGGTCAAACGGTTCTTTGCGCACGTCCACCTTGTGCCGGCGGCGGAACTCCTCCACCGCGGGTTCGTTGAAACCGTACTCATCCTCAAAGCGGATGCCGAAGTTCTCGGCGTAGGTGAAGAAGGCGATCCCGTCGTAGCCCTCGCGCCGCAGGTGGCGGAGATACAACTCGATCACCGCGCGGCGCGCTTCCGGATAGCAGAACGCCACGGGGCCGCACTGGCGGCGGACGCCGTGACGGTCCACCGGCATCCACTCGGGGCGCGCGATGGTTTGCTTCCACTGGAACGCGTAGGGGAACTCCAGGTAGCCGCCGGTATCGGCCGGACCGCCGAAATCGAACAGCGGCGCCCACGCCCACACTTCCATCCCGCGCCGGTGCGCCTCTTCGACCAGGACACGATTGACGCCCCGCTCATAGATGAGCCGCCGGATCCACTGGTAGCCGTGCGAGTAGATCAGGTTCTCCGGCCGCACGAGGAAATCCTCGAGCACCATCTCTTCCTGCTGGCCGCGCCAGTAGACGCGCCGGGTGCCGAACAGGTCCGCCCACAAGGCGACGGACTCGCGGATGCTGGCCGGCGAATCGAGCGCCAGCCAGGTGTCGTACCACCAATAATCACCCGCGCTGAGGTGCATATCGGCGGGGTAGGGCGCGGAAACGGCGGCGCGGCCGGCGCGCGGCGCGGCCAGGGCCGCGGAAGCCCGCAGCAGCATGCGCCGGTTCCACTCGGCGGGCGCTCCGGACAACTGGGGCGGGGGAGAAGACTGGCGAAGGCGCGGCACGGTTTCCCAGGGTCTAATGGCGGCGGGCGCGGATTTCGCTGGCGCCGTCGGCGGTCCACAGTCCTTCCGCCACGCCCGCCAGGGCCGGTTCCTGATCGCGGTTCCAGAAATCCCGGCCAAAGGCGCTCAACTGCGCGTCGGTGATGTCCTGCACCATGGCCGCCCGGGCCTTGGCCGGCTCATGCCTGCCGATGGCCTCGACGATGGGCCGGTGCATGTTGGCCAGATCCGCGTAGTTCATCCGGGCGGTGTTCAGCTCGATGTAAGAGACCCGCTCGTTGCGCTCGAGAATACGGGTGACCAGCTTGACGATCTCCTGGTTGCCGGTGGCGCGAGCCACCGCCAGGTGGAACGCGCGGTTCGCCTCAATCACGTGCTCGAAGGGGACTTCGCCCGGCGCTCCCGGGGCGGGCGAAGCCAATCTCGCCAGTTCGTCCGCCTGGTCGGCGTTCGCGCGGAGCGCCGCCAGCTCGGCCGCGGTGCCTTCGATCAGCAGCCGGAACTCGAAAAAGTCGCGCACCTGCCGGAAGCTCATCTTGGGGACCAGGTAGCCGCGCCGCGGCACCGCTTCGAGCAGTTCTTCGTGATGCAGACGGTTGCAGGCTTCGCGGAACGGGGTGCGGCCGATGCCGTACTGCTTGAGAATCTGCGCTTCGGACAGGAACTGCCCCTCCGGAAAGCGGCCCTGCAAGATGGCCCGCTTGAGCACCGTGAAGGCCGTCTCGGCCAAAGTTTTGTTCTCGTGGGGCGCCGTCCCGGAAGCGGAGCGCCGGGCGGCGGCAGCCCTCTTTGCGCGCATGGTGTCTATACGATATCTCAGTTATATGAATTCGTCAACAAATGCATATTGACAATATGCAGAGAATATACGATACTGACACAAACGTGACACGGGATCTTCACACCCCCCAGAGAGGCTGACCATGTCTTTGCGAATTTGCCGCTTCCTGCTCGCCGCTTTGCTCGCCACCTCGAGCGCCCTGGCCCAGAGCCAGTTCGGCGCCATTCGCGGCGTTGTTACCGACCCCACCGGCGCCCCGGTGGCGGACGCGCAGGTCCGCGCCGTCAATGAAGCCACGCAAGTGGGCTTCACGGTGGCGACCCGCGACACGGGCGATTACTTGATTTCCGGCTTGCTGCCGGGCGTTTACACCGTTACGGCCATCAAGTCCGGGTTCCAGGAGTATCGCGTGACCGGCATCCGCGTCTCAGCGGGCTTTACCGAGCGGCGGGACGTCGCGCTGACGTTGGGCGACACCACCCAGGCCATTACCGTCACCGCCGACGTGGCGCGCCTGGAGACGCAGTCGACCTCCATCACGACGGATTTCTCCAGCAGGTACCTGGACCGGCCTCCGGTCATCTTTTATCCGTCGCTCCTGCCGGCCGGTAACTATCTGGCCCAGAGTCTCGGCGTCAACTATGGCGGAGGCCAGGACCTCGTCGCTTACGGATCGCGCGCCAAAGACGCCCGGCAAACGCTTGACGGCGCGGTGCTGAACGCCGATGGATCAAGCGGCGGCGTCCGCATCCCGCGGCGGTCCATCCTGGAGGTGCAGGCCGCCGTGCTGAACGCCGACGCCGAACACGCCACCACCACCACCGCCAAGATGTTCACCGGGAAGGGCACCAACGACTTTCACGGCGAGGTTTGGACGGATATCGGCAATGCCCGTCTGAATGCGACGCCCTGGTACGCGCCCGGCCGGGGAACCAACACGCCCGATGTGCGCGCCGGCTATCGCTTCTCGGGACCGGTCCTGATTCCGAAACTGTACAACGGCAAGAATAAGACGTTCTTCCACACGAGCCTCGAATGGAACGCCCCGAAGCTGATCTTCCCGTTCGCCACCACGATTCCCACGAACAATATGAAGGGTGGCGACCTGCGGGAATTGGGCCGGACGGTGAATGATCCGCTCACCGGCCAGCCTTTTCCCAACAACACCATCCCGGCCAACCGGATTCACCCGGTCACGCGGGCGGTATTCGACCGGTTCTATCCTTCCTTCACGGGCGCCTTTGCGCCCAACAACTTCACCCAACTCGAGAATCTGAAATGGGACCAACTTGATTGGTTCTTCCGGATTGATCAGGCCATCGGCTCCCGGAACAACCTGAGCTTTTCGTATGCCAAGAACCGCTACGATCAGAACAATCCGGTCTTTGGTGGACTGCTGGACCAGGGGCGGGCCTATGTGCTCCAGCGGGTGAACTTCTTCAATATCTCCGATGTGCATGTGATCTCGCCGTCCGTCATCAACGAGGCCAGTTTTGGATTCCGGCTGGGGCCCTGGCAGAGCAACCAGGTCGATACGGTTGGCCGCGACGTGAACCAGGCGCTGGGACTGCCGGCGCCGGCCAACGCGCCGCCCATCCGGGGCGGCCCGCGGTTCAGCGTTTCCGGCATCACGCCCGTCGCTTTCAATAATCAAAGCGTGTCGGACGCGCGCTTCTGGACGCTTCGCGATAATGTGAGCTGGCTAAAGGGCCGGTGGACCACCAAGTTCGGCGTTGAGGTGATCAACCCGGGAACGAGCACGGACACCTATGGTGACATCTTCGGCTCCTATAACTTCACCGGTTTCGCCACCAGCCAGGGGTTGGGTGATTTCCTGCTGGGTATTCCTTTCACTACGGCCCGGGCGCAACCTTTTGGATTGTCCAGCCGGGTGAACAAGATGATGGGCTTCTACGTCGCCGAGGAATGGCGGGCGAGCAAGCGTCTGACGATTACCTTTGGCGGCCGCTTCCAGTACAACACCACCCCGATTGAGGAACAGGGGCGCGTGTACAACTTTGATCTGGCGTCCGGCAACCTGGTGGTCCGCAACCAGGCAGCCCTGGGCCTTCTGTCGCCCGGTCTGGCGCCGGCCATTCGCAATCGGATCGTCACCCGCGACCAGGTTTCCGGTTTTCCGGACCGGTTGGTAAATCCCTTGCGGCAGTTCCTGCCGAGACTCGGCTTTGCATATCAGGCGATGGACGGCACCGTCATTCGGGCGGGCTATTCGATGTATGGCATTCAGCAGGCCTTCGGTCCCATCACCGGCGGTCCGTTCCAGGCGGGGCTGGAGGATTTCCAGAATCGGCTGGTTTGCCCGGAAGGCAGCACCGTGAATTGCCAGCCGATCTTCACGTTGTCGAATCCGTTCCCGCAGGGCGCGGGTGCGTTGGGCTTTCGCCCCATCGCGGGTCTCGGCGTCGGCGGCGTGGTTCCGGACATGCGGTGGCCGCTGCATCACCAGGCGAATCTGACCATCCAGCAGCGGTTGCCCGGACAGTTCGTGGCGCGCGCGTCCTACATCATGACCCGCGGCACGCACCTGGCGTACGGTCGGAACATCAACCTTCCCCCGGCCAGCACAACGCCCTTCACGCCGAACCGCCGGGTGTATCCGCAGTGGACCGGCGTCACCCTCCGCGAGACGGGCGGCAATTCCTTCTACCAGGCGGGCGAGTTCCAGTTGGAACGACGCTTCGCCAACGGCTTCATGGTCAACGGCGGCTATACGTTGGCCAAGTGCCTTACCGATGTCGATGAGTTCGACGGCGCCGCATTCCTCACCTACATCGGTTCCATCGGCGCGGGCGGGCCGACCATTGAGAACCCTTACGACCGCCGGCGTGACCGGGGAAACTGCCACACGACTCCGCGGCATGTGTTTAAGTCGATGTTCACCTGGGACGTGCCCTTCGGCCGCGGGCGCCAGTTTCTGAACAGCGTGCCGGGTCCGGGCGGCGCGATTCTCAACGGCATCATCGGCGGTTGGACGCTGTCCGGCTTCTTCATCGGCCAGACCGGACGTTTCTACACCCCGTATTGGCAGGGCTTCGACGCGGCGGGAACCGGGCAAACCGACATTCGGCCCGACCGCATCGGTTCGGGCAGGGTGTCCAACCAGGACTACACGCGCATCTTCAATCCGGATGACTTTGTCCGCCCGGCGGCGGGGCGGTACGGCAACGCCGGCCGGGGCATTATTGAAGGGATCGGCGGCGCACGCATGGACGGCGGCATTTACAAGACGATCCAGTTCTCCGGCATCGAGCGGTTCCCCAGCCTGCGAATCGGCGCTCAAGCCCTGGACATCTTCAACGTGCAGCCGAAAGGCACCTTCGGCCGCACGGCTTACATCGTCACCAACCCCCGCTCGATCGTCGGACGGGCAGACGCATACTTCTTTGACAGCCCGTCGGCCTACAATTTTGGAAGCTGGCGGACGCTTCGCTTCGAACTCGCCGTCCAGTTCTAGAGGGTTTGGCAGGACTGATTCCGGGCCGGACGCCATCCGGCCCGCCTGGCGCCGCACTCGAGCGGCGCATCCAAATGGTTGCCCCTGGGACCGGCTTTGGCCGGTCCTTTTTTGTGATGAAGCTGACTACTCTGGTTTCGCTCTTTCTATTCCTCGCGGTTGGTTCTGCCGCAACGCTCCACGTTTCGCCCGTGGGCGACGACCGGAACAGCGGTGCAACGGCAGCCGCGCCAATCCAGACGCTCACCGCTGCCCAAACGCGGGTAAGGAAAATCCGCGCCGCCCGGCCCGCCGAACCCGTCACCGTCATGCTCCGCGCGGGCGTGTACGAGTTGTCCGGATCCCTGCGTTTTGGCCCCGAGGACAGCGGCGCCCCTGGCGCGCCCGTGCGATGGGTGGCGGCCCCGGGCGCGGCCGTACACCTGAGCGGCGGGCGCGCGGTGAAGGCGTTCACTCCCGTCCGCGACCCCGCCACCGCCCAGCGCTTTGACGAAGCCTATCGCGAGTTCATTGTCGAAGCCGATCTCGCCGCCCAGGGAATCCGCGAGTATGGCGTGATCCAGGCCGAAGGACCGGCCGGCGTCGAATTATTCTATGGCGGCCGTCCCATGACGCTGGCCCGCTGGCCCGATCCTTCCGCCGCCAACAAAGGCTGGTTCACCATCGCCTGGGTGCCGGACGGTTCCCAGGGCGACCGCTTTATCTACGTCGGCGGGCGGCCGCGCCGCTGGCTCCACGCTCCCGACGCCTGGCTGCACGGCTTCTGGGTCTACGACTGGTGGGCCACCTACGAACGCATCAAGGAAATCCGTCCCGACGAGGGGCTGATCGTCTTCGACCGCGAAGGGGTGGTCCGCGCGCGCATGGCCGACCAGACCACCGGCAAGGTGATCAATCGCAACTTTTCCTCGGTCGGCCGCCGCTACTACGCGGTGAACATCCTCGAAGAACTCGATGAGCCCGGCGAATGGTATCTTGATCGCCGCAACGGGAAGCTTTACTTCTACCCGCCCGAACCGGTCCGCCCCGGCCAGGCGCATGTTTCCGTGCTCACCGGCCCGCTCCTCGATCTCCGGGACGCTTCGCACATCCGGTTCCAGGGTTTCATCGTGGAATACGGACGCGGCAACGCCGTCGAGATCCGCGGCGGCGAGGGCATCGCCCTGGAAGACTGCCGCTTGCGGAACGTGGGGAACAACGCGGTCACCATCGAAGGCGGCCAGGGCCACACGGTCGCGCGCTGCGAGATCACCGGCACCGGCGACGGCGGGGTGCTGATCCAGGCGGGCGATCCCAAGACCCTCACCCCTGCCCGGCATGCCGTGCGCGACTGCGACATTCATCACTACAGTCGCTGGCGGCTCACCTATCGCGCCGCCGTGAACCTGAAAGGCGTGGGCAGCATCGTCGAGCACAACCGCATCCGCCACGCGCCGCACGCCGGCGTGCTGCTGGACGGCAACGACCACCGCGTGGACTTCAACGAGTTCTCCGAGTTGTGCCTGGAGAGCGACGACTGCGGCGCCTTCTACGCCAACGGGCTCAACCGGACCGCGCGGGGAAACCAGGTGCGGAACAACGTCTTCCGCGCCATCCGCGGCATCGGCGGCAAGTCGCAGGCGCCGGCCGTGTACCTGGACGACTTCATGGGCGGCACCACCATCTCCGGCAACGTGTTTCACCGGGTGTACGGCGTCAAGATCGGCGGCGGACGCGACAACCTCGTCGAGAACAATATCTTCGTGGATTGCGATCCGGCGCTGAGCCTGGACGGGCGCGGGCTGGGTTGGGCCTCGGCTTCGTTCGCGGACATCCCGGCCATTCAGAAGGAACTCGAGGCCGTGAAGTACCGGGAGCCGCCGTATCGCGACCGCTATCCCGGGCTCCTCACTTACCTGGATGACAATCCCGGCATGCCCAAAGGCAACCGGATCGTGCGGAACATCTTCACCGGCGGCAAGGGTTGGATCCAGATCACGCCGGAAGTGGACCGCGCGGTGGTGGAAGTGCGGGACAACTACCTGGGGCACACGCCCGGCTTTGTCGACCGCGCGAAGGGCGACTTCCGCCTGCGACCGGACGCTCCGCCGCGGCGGATGGGATTCCAGCCGCTGCCGCTGGAACGCGTCGGCCCGCGCCCCCGACGCCAGCCGTAGTCGGACGAGGTTGCCTGGCTCCATCGGCCGGTTAGGACTCCGCGTTCCTGCCGGGGGAACCCGGGCAGTCCCGGCGCCACCAGTGGCATCCCCCCGCGGCAAACCCGTATCCTAGCATCGAGCCACTATGAGGATCTCCCGTAGAGAACTGCTGGCCGGTACGCCCGCGCTGGCTTTTGGCCAGCCCCGGCGGCCCAGGATCGCGGCGCTGGCCACCATCTATTTCAAGTACTCCCACGCCCAGCACATTGTCGACCGGTTTCTGGAAGGCTACGGCTGGAACGGAGACCATCACCGGCCGCCCATGGACCTCGTCTCGCTGTTCGTCGACCAGGTGGGGGACAACGACCTCAGCCGGGAACGCGCGGCCCGCCATCCGTCGATGAAGATCTATCCGACGATTGCGGACGCGCTGACGCTAGGCACTTCCCGCCTGGCCGTCGATGGGGTGCTGCTCATCGGCGAGCACGGCCGTTACCCCCGCAACGAAAAGCGGCAGACGCAGTATCCGCGCTATGAATTCTGGCGGGAAATCATGAAGGTGTTTGAATCCAGCGGGCGCGCCGTGCCGGTGTTCAACGACAAGCACCTGTCGTGGAACTGGGAGTGGGCCCGCCAGATGTATGACGATGCGCGGAGACTGGGCTTCGCGTTCATGGCCGGTTCTTCGCTCCCGGTCACCTGGCGGACGCCCTCGGTCGAGATGCCGGCCAACGTCGAAGTCGAGGAAGCGATGTGCGTGGCCTACGGCGGCGTCGACAGCTACGACTTTCACGCGCTGGAGACGACGCAATGCCTCGTGGAGCGCCGCAAGGGCGGAGAAACGGGCGTGCGGTGGCTGGAGGCCTACCGCGGCGAGCGCTTCTGGAAGGCCTGGGACGAGGGAGTGTGGCCGCAAGAGTTGGCGGTGGCCGCGCTGTGCCGCAGCCACACGCTGACGCCTTCGCGCGCGGGGTTCAACCACGATCTCCCATCTCGCGCGGACATGAAACGGCTGGTGAAGAATCCCGTCGCCTACCGCTACCAGCACACGGATGGGCTGATGGGCGCCATGCTGCTGATGAACGGTCTGGTGCAGGATTTCAACTTCGCGGCGCGGATCCGCGGGCGCCGCCAACCGTTTTCGGTCCAGATGTACCTGCCGATGCCTCCGGCGCGCGCCTCCCTCGCGAACTTCTTCAGCCCGCTCGTGAACAACATCGAGCAGATGTTCCTGACGGGTAAACCGCCGTATCCGGTGGAGCGGACGTTGTTGACCACGGGCCTCACCGCCGCGGGCGTGGAGAGCTTGTACCGCGGCCAGGTGCGCTACGAAACGCCCCACCTGGCGGACATTGCGTACCGCGCCACCCGGGAATCGACCTTCTGGAGGACCTGATTCATGCCGAAACGCGTCGCCATCCTGGCCTCCATTTACCGTTACCTTTCCCACGCCCAACACATCGGCGACCGGTTTCTGATCGGCTATCCCCTTGCGGGCGAGTGGCATCGGCCGGACCTGAAGGTGGTTTCGCTGTACGTGGACCAGAAGCCGCAGGGCGATCAAAGTGGGGAGCGGGCCAAGGAGTTTGGCTTCCAGGTGTATCCCACGATCGCGGAAGCGTTGCGCTGCGGCGGCAACCGCCTGGCGGTGGACGCCGTCCTGCTGATCGCCGAGCATGGCGAATACCCGCGCAACGAAAAAGGCCAGGTGCTCTATCCGCGCTACGAGTTCTTCCAGCAATGCGTGGAGGTGTTCGAGCAGGACGGGCGCAGCGTGCCCATCTATAACGACAAACACCTGTCCTATAGCTTCGAGAAAGCCCAGTGGATGATCGACAGCGCGAGGCGGCTGAAGTTTCCGGTGCTCGCCGGCTCCTCGCTCCCCGTCACCTGGCGCTTGCCGGATCTGGAATTGCCTCTCGGGTGCGAGATCCAGGAAGCCCTCATGGTCGGCGTGGGGGGATCAGACCCGATGGACTACCACGCGCTGGAAGCCATGCAGTGCATGATCGAACGACGCAAGGGCGGCGAGACGGGCGTGCGCGCCGTACAGATGATCGAAGGCGACGCGGTGTGGCAAGCCGGCCGGGAAGGGAAGTGGTCCGCCCGCCTGCTGACCGCGGCGCTGTCACGCAGCGATTCGCCCCAAGGGCTGACCCTGGCCGACGGCCGCACGCAGGACCTGGTGGGCTCCGGCGCGCTGCCCCAACTGGTGAAGAACCCCGCGGCCTATTTCATCGAACATCGGGACGGCCTCCGCACCACCCTGCTGATGCTGAATGGCGCAGTGCGCGACTTCACCTTCGCCGCGCGCGTCAAGGGCATGCCCGGCATTCCGTCCACGCAGTTCTTCCTGCCGCCGACGCCGAACGTGTCGTATTCCGCGTGCCTGGTGAGTAAGATCGAAGAGATGTTCATCACCGGCCAAGCGCCGTACCCGGCCGAGCGGACCCTGATCGTCAGCGGCATATTGGAGGCGTGCCTGACCTCGCGCCTCCAGGGCCAGCAGCGGCTGGAGACTCCGCAACTGGCCGTGCGTTACCAGGCGCCGAAACTGCCGCAGCACCCCAGGGAATATGGAATCGAGACCGATGACGAAAAACCTCGCGGAATGTCTGGCCGCCGCGCTGCTGGCGGTCTCCGGAAACGCCATCGCGCAGGAGCCCTTCGCCAATTTTCTTGCGGAGGCCACCGAGGACAACCCGCGGAACACGGAAGGCGATGTGATCGTGCTGCAGGACGGCTCGCTGCTCGCCGCCTGGTCGGCGTTCCACGGCGGCAGCCGCGATGAATCCACCGCGCAAATCACCGCTGCGATTTCGCGCGACGGCGGACGCACCTGGGGAACCCCGTTCCGCTTGCAGGAGAACATTGGCCGGCAGAACGTGATGTCGGTAAGTTTTCTTCGGTCGCGCAAGTCGGGCGAGATCCTGTTCTTCTTTCTGGTGAAGAACTCCGAGGAGGACTTATACCCTGTCGTGCGCCGCTCGGCGGACGAAGGCAAGACCTGGAGCCCGCCGGTGCGGGTGCTGCGCGACCCTGGCTACTACGTCATGAACAACGCGCGGGTGATCCAGCTTCGCTCGGGACGGATCCTGTGCCCCCTTTCCTTCACCGGCACGGTTTTCGCCAAAGGACAGACGTTCCGCAACGTGGTTTATTACTCGGACGACGATGGGCGCACGTTCCGGCGCAGCCCGTCGGTGCTCACCGCCCCGCGGCGCGGCGCGATGGAACCCGGTCTGCTCGAACTGCAAGATGGCCGCGTGCTGCAAATCATCCGGACCCAGGTGGGCCAGGTCTGGCATGCGCTTTCCGCCGACGGGGGCGTGACGTGGAGTCCGGCGGCGCCGTGGACGGTCGCCGCGCCGGAATCGCCCAGCACGATCTTCCGGCTGCCGGACGGCCGGGTGGCGATCATCTACAATCCTGAGGTGCGTCTGGACAGCGACCACAGCGGTCCCCGCACGCCCCTGGTGGCGGCGGTGTCGCCCGATGAGGGCAAGACGTGGTCGCCCTACCAGGTCATCGAGCCCGACCCCGCAGCGACGTACGCCTACACCAGCGTCACGCTGCACAACGGGCGCGCGCTGCTGACCTACTATTACGGCAAAAACAAGATGTACAGTCTCCGATTCCGGAGCATTCCGCTCGGGTGGTTCGGCCGGCCGTGACCGCGGGGGCCGTCCTTCACGAGGCTGCCGGGCGACGCAGCAAACGGTAGGCGAACAGGAGGATGAGTGCGCCAACCACCGACATGATCAGCCCCGCGCCTTCACCCGGCTGATACCACCCCACCAGCCTCCCCAGGAATCCTCCTACGAAAGAACCGGCGATGCCCAGTAGCATCGTCACCAACAGTCCGCCGGGATCCTTGCCCGGCATGATCCACTTGGCCAGAGCGCCCGCCACCAGGCCAATTAGGCACATCCACAAGAAACTCAGCATGGTCCGCTTCCTTTGGAGCGTTTCCCTACCATACCGAATGACGCCTCGGGCGTAAAGTAAATGGCTGAGGAGGGCCACGCCGGTCCGCTCTCTTCCGCCGCCGCTTGCGCCGGCGCCCTGAAAGCAAACGAGGCGATGAGCGGAGCGCCCGAACGGAGCGCGGGCGCTCAATCCAGATCGATGTCGCGCTTGAAGGGTTTCTCCTTGTCCGGATCGGCTTGGGCCTGCTTGAACAGTTCGTCGAACTTCTTCGCGAGGACTTGGCTTTGCACTTTGTGCTGTTCAAGGCTTTTCTGGAACAATTCCTCGCGGCGGCCGGCGGCGCCCTTCAGTTTTTCCACCTCGGCGGCGAGATCCTCAATCGGTTTGGGCTTTTCCGGGACTTTGTGGGCGATCACCGCGCGGGTGGCGGGATCGATTTTCAGCGAGGCATGGCAGCACGGGCACGCGACCTCGAACAAGCCTTTCCGCATTTGCTTCTGAGTGTAGCGCGGCCGGGACGCCGGATTCATGCCGCCGGCCGCGCGGACGCCAGATAGACCGCGTTGAGCAGCAGTTTGAAGGTGGCGGCGGTCTGCCCGCGGAACTGTGGCCGGAACCCGAACAGCAGCACGCGTCCTTCGCCGTGGCGCGCTTCGACCAGGGCGCTCCGCCCGGCCACCGCGCGTTCTCCGGAAAGCCAGCCGCTCGCCAACAGGTCCTTCTCCGCGAAGCGGACGATTCCGCGGGTTTCGCGCGCGCCCTGGTTGTAGGCGGGCGCCAGCGTGATTTCGTAAGCGGCCGCGCCGGTGGAGAACCCCGTGCAGGCGGCGGGCATGCCCGCCGCCAGCGGCTGCGCCGTGTCCACCGTCATCCACAGCAGGGAACCGGGCGAATAAAAGACGCGGCTGTCGCCGCTGCGCACGGTGTTGCGTACCGGGAGCGGAAAATGCTCGATGAGCAGGTCGCCAGCCTGATCGAGCGCGACCAGGGTGCCGCCTTCGCGGACAAACTCTTCCAGGCGGGCAAGGCCCGCGATGCCGATGCCGCCGGCGTATTCCGGCCGCTGCGTGCTGATCCGGGTACCCTGATTGCGGTCCTGAATCGTCTCGCCCTCGCGCACGCCGTGCAGGATGCCGCTCGCGGTTTGCGAGGGGAGAACAATGACGTCGAAGCGGCTCCGCAACGCGCCGGCGCCGATGTCCTCGTTGTGCAGGAGCGTGTAGGGAATCTGAAAGCGGTCGAAGACGAACTGGGTCCAGCCCGCGTCCATGTTCGCGACCCAGGATTCGTAGAGACCCGCGCGGGGCGGACGCACTTCGTAACGCGCCGGCGGGGGCTGCGCCGCGCGGCGGATGCGGATGCCGAATTCATCGGCGAGCGCTGCCAGCCCGGCATGCGCCGAGAAGCTCCAATCGCCGGACGGACTCCAGGCGACGCGCTGCCCCCTGGCGACCAGGGCCGCTACCGCGCGGTAGGCGTTGGTGTCGCGGGGGTCCAGCAGGGCTACCGGACCCTCGCCTTCCACTTCCCCATGAAGCAGCCAGGAGGCCACGGGGTTCAGGCGGGCAGCGAAGGGCTCGTCGATGCGGTCCACCTGCACGCCCATCAGCATGGGCAGCGTCCAGCCGGCGACGTCGTACGGCCGCTTGGGAGGGCCGTCCTGGCCGCTGTTGAGTTCGGGATACCTCTGTGGCTCCAGCAGGTCCATCAGGTACGCACGGAAAGGCTGCCCGGCCCGCACCACGAAGGATCCTTCCGGATACGTTTTTCCGGCCGCGGTGAACGCGGCTGCGGCGCGCTCGACGCGCACGCCCGCGCAGGCCATCCGCTCCAGCATGTCGGGCGCCGCCGACCGGTCCCATTGATCGCGCGAAAGGACATACGCGTACGGTCGGGGCGACTCGATGGCCTCCCGCGCCAGGCGCCAGGCCTTGATGACGAACTCCTCGCGCCGGGTGGCGGCCAGATGCAGGATGGCGAAATCGGCGGTGAGCATGTACTCGATCGCGTCGCGCAACGTCCACCGGCCGCCGCGCCACGGGTTCTGGTAAAAGACCGAGGGCTCGCGCGTGGGGATGCCGTTGGCGAACGCGGCGGGGAACTTCGCTGCGTCGTATTCGCGCGGCTCGGCATACACGTTCGCAGCCGTTTCGGTAAGAATGCCGTGCATGTTGTGGAAGGCGGGCGTCGAGCGCAGGCCGCCGTTCCACCAGGCGTCAAAGCCGAAATAGGACAGCACCCCGGATTTGCGCTCCAGTGCAAAACGCTCCTTCATGGCGCTGCCGATCAGGTGGATCCCCTCCATGACCGCGGCGGGAATGTGTGGATTCAACGGCTCGGCGTAGGGGGGCACAAAAATGCGCGCGGGGAAGGCGGGCTGCTGATGCTGGTTATAAACGATGTGCGGGAACCATTCCTGAAACAGCAACCGCGTGGCGTTACGCGTTTCCGCGAGGTTCAGCATGAACCAGTCGCGGTTGTTGTCGTGGCCGGCGTATTTCTGGTAGAGGCGCGGCAGAGGCGCCAGCTCATACGGCGTGCCGCGATTGCGGCGGTACCATTCCACGATCCAGTCAAGCCCGTCGGGATTGATGACGGGCACCTGCAGCAGAATCACCTCGTCGCGGATCCGGCGCGCCTCGGCGGATTCGTCGGTCAGGATCCGGTAGGCGAGTTCGGGGGCGTGCTGCACCGGGGCGATCTCGCTGGCGTGCAGGCCGGAATCGATCCAAACGACGGCGCGGCCTTCCTTCGCCAGGCGGGCGGCTTCTTCCGCCGTCGCCTCGCCCAGGGCCATGCGCCGCTGAATCTCGCGGTAGCGGTCGAGACGCTGGAGATTCTCGCGGGACGAGAGAAACGCCACGTAGGTGGACTTGCCGTGCGCGCTCCGGCCGAAGTCGGCCAGGCGAATCCGGTCGGAGGCGGCGGCGAGCTTGTGAAAGTAGCTGACGATCTCCTCGTAGCCGGCCAGTTGGTAGTCCGCGCCGGGACGGAAACCGAGGTGCTGTTCAGGAGTCGGAATCGCGGCCGCGCCGCAGATCCCGGCGGCCGCCAGCCACAACCACAAGCGCGGCAGCATGACGCAGCCGCTATTGTATCGTGGCGCGGCGCCCGGCCGTCTTGCGACAATCCTTACGTGCCCACTTCCTCCTTCCGCGCCGGCCTGGTGCAGATGAGTTGCTCGCTCGATCCCGCCGAGAACATGCGCCGGTCGGCCGCCCGCGTGCGGGCCGCCGCCGGGCGCGGCGCGCAGATCGTCTGTACGCAGGAGCTGTTCCGCTCGCAATATTTTTGCCGGGAGGAAGACCAGCGGTGGTTCGACCTGGCCGAGCCGATTCCCGGGCCTTCGACCGAGGTGATGGCCGGGCTGGCCCGCGAACTCGGCGTGGTGATCGTCGCTTCGCTGTTCGAGCGGCGGGCGCCCGGCCTCTATCACAACACCGCGGTGGTCCTGGATGCGGACGGCTCGGTCGCGGGCCTGTACCGGAAGATGCACATCCCGCACGATCCCCTGTTTTACGAGAAGTACTACTTCACGCCCGGCGACACGGGGTTTCGCAACTTCGACACGGCGGTGGGGCGCATCGGGGTCCTGGTGTGCTGGGACCAATGGTATCCGGAGGCGGCCCGCCTGTCGGCGTTACAGGGAGCGCAGATTCTGTTTTATCCCACCGCGATCGGCTGGCACCCGGCGGAAAAGGCGCAGTATGGCTGGGCGCAACACGACGCCTGGCGAACCATGCAGCGCGCCCACGCCATCGCCAACGGGGTCTACGTGGCGGCCGTGAACCGCGTCGGCTTTGAAGGGCCGCCTGAGCGCGGCCTCGAATTCTGGGGCGCTTCCTTTGTAGCGGACCCGTTCGGTCAGGTGCTGGCCGAAGCGGCGCACGACCGGGAAGAGATTCTGGTGGTGGAGTGCGACCCGGCCCGCATCGAGGAAGTGCGGCGCAACTGGCCCTTCCTCCGCGACCGCCGCATTGACGCGTACGCGCCGCTGAGCAGCAGGTTCCTGGACTGATGACCACGCCGCGCGCCCTCGGATTCCGCATGCCCGCGGAATGGGAACCCCACGAAGCCACCTGGATCGCCTGGCCCCACCACCGCGCTGACTGGCCAGGAAAGTTCGCGGCGATCCCCTGGGTTTACGCCGAGATCGTCCGCAAGCTGGCCGAGACCGAGCAGGTGCGCATCCTGGTCAACGCGGAGGAGGACAAAGCGCCCGTCCGGCGGATCCTGCGCCAGGCCGGCGCGAACCTGGCGGCGGTGGAATTCTTCGCGTTCCCGACCGACCGGGTGTGGACGCGCGACTACGGACCCATCTTCGTGAAAAACCGCCGCGGCGAGGTGGCCGCGACGAGCTGGAACTTCAACGCCTGGGCCAAATACCCGAACTGGCAACGCGACCAGGCGATCCCCGCAGCCATCGCCGGACGGCTGGCGATGCAGCGCTTCGACGCCGGCTGGGTGCTGGAGGGCGGCAGCATCGACGTGAACGGCCGGGGACTGCTCCTGACGACGGAGGAATGCCTGCTGAGCGAGGTGCAGGCCCGGAATCCCGGCCGCGGCCGCCGCGACTACGAACAGGTGTTCCGCGAGTATCTGGGTATCCGCCGCGTGATCTGGCTGGGGCGCGGGATCGCGGGCGACGACACGCACGGCCACGTCGACGACCTGGCTAGATTTGTCAGTCCGGATACCGTGGTGATTGCCTCCGAGCGGGACCCGCGCGACGAGAACTACGAGCCGCTGCGGGAAAATTACCTCCGGCTGAAGGCGCTGCCCCTGCGCGTGGTGAAACTGCCGATGCCCGCCCCGCTGTATCATCGCGGGCAGCGCTTGCCCGCCAGCTACGCCAATTTCTACATCGCCAACCGGTTGGTGCTGGCGCCGACGTTCAACGACCCGCAGGACCGCGTGGCGCTGGCGCGCCTGGCGCGTCTGTTCCCGGGGCGCCAGGTGGTGGGTATCCACGCCGTCGATCTGGTTTGGGGCTTGGGCACGTTGCATTGCCTCACGCAGCAGCAGCCGGCGTCCGGCTGACCGGCGGACGGGGCGCTCAGTCCCGCGCCCGCGCCGAGCCGCGACCGGCAGGGCGCGGGCCGGAAGCAGCCGCAGACGCAACGCCTGGCCCACTCGCTTCCGCGGCGAGGAAGAACGGAGGGCGGACAGCCTCGTTCGATCAGCGAGCGGTGCAGAACCCACGGTTGGCGGCTCGAAAAAGGTGTCCGCGCCCGGTCTTTCCAAGGCGTCCGCGGAGGTTCGACACCCAGGTCGCTACGAGCCTGCGGCGTACTCTTTCAGCTTGTTGTGCAGGGTCTTCAAACTGATGCCCAGGATTTCGGCGGCGCGGGTCTTGTTGTTGCTGGTGTGCTCGAGCGTGCGCAGAATGAGCCCCTTCTCCGCTTCTCCCACCGTGGTGCCCACCCGAAAGACAATGGCGTCCCCGTTGGTGGCCGCCGGCGGCGCGGTGGGAGAGTCCTCGACCGTGGGCGGCAGGTGCTTGCGCTCGATCTGGCCGTGTCCGGCCACGATCACCGCGCGCTCGAGCGCGTTGCGCAATTCGCGCACGTTGCCCGGCCAGTGGTGTTGCAGGAGCACGTTCAGGGCTGCCGGAGAAACGCCGGAGACCCGGCAATCGTGCTTGCGGTTCAGGTCCGCGATGAGCGCTTCGGCAATGGCCGGGATGTCTTCCTTCCGGTCGCGGAGCGGCGGCAGGTGAAGGTGAAACACGTTCAGCCGGTAATAGAGATCCTCCCGCAGGGAACCCTGCCGCACCGCCTCTTCCGGCGGGCGGTTGGTGGCCGCCACAATGCGAACGTCCACCGCGAACTCCTGCCGGCCGCCGAGCCGCCGCACGCGCGAATCCTCCAGAATGCGCAGCAGCTTGGCCTGGGTGGCCGGAGGCATTTCGCCGATCTCGTCGAGCAGCAGCGTGCCGTCCTGGGCCAGTTCAAAGCAGCCCGCGTGGCGTTCGGTGGCGCCGGTAAAGGCGCCTTTTTCGTGCCCGAACAACTCGCTCTCAATCAGGGTCTCGGGCAAGGCCGCGCAATTGATCGCGATGAACGGCCCGTCCCGCCGCGGGCTGAGCTGATGAATCGCGCGGGCCACCAACTCCTTGCCGGTGCCGCTCTCCCCGGTGATCAGCACGCAGGCCTTGCTGGGAGCGGCCTGCTTGATCAGGGCGAAGACTTCCTGCATCGGACGCGACGAACCGACCAGGTCTCCCACCGCGCCCTTGTACCGGAGTTGCGTTTCCAGCGTGCGGTTTTGACCCTGCAACTGCCGCAGCGAGGCGGCCCGGCGCAACAAGGTCTCCAGCGCGGCCGGGCCCACCGGCTTTTCCAGGAACCAATACGCGCCATAGTCATGCACCGTCTTGACCGCGTTGTCCACGCTGCCGAATGCGGTCAGCACGATGGCGGGCGGCGCGTCCGGCCATTCGCGGAGCCGGGAAAGCAGGGCAAAACCGTCCACGCGCGGCATGTTCAGGTCCGTGATAATCACGTCGTAGGAAGTCCGCGAGAGTTTTTCCAGCGCCACGCCTCCGTCCTCGGCGGTATCGGCGCACATGCCCCAGGCTTCCACCATGCCGGAAAGACCAGACCGCTGCGCAGCCTCGTCGTCCACAATTAGGACTCGGATCAAACGGCTCATCTGGGGATGTAGCCTTATTCTAGCGCGGTCGCTTTTGCAAAGCCTCCCCGCGGCGAACCATAATAAAGGCGGAACGGTATTACCCCCACATGGACCGAGTTCAGGACCCGATTCACGCCGCGGTTCGCCGCGCCCGCAGGCGGCTCACCGCGCAGGAAGCGCTGGCGCAGGGGCTGGCGGCGGCGTCGCTGGGCGTCTGCGGCGCGATTGTGATCCTGCTGGCCGGGACCCAGTTGCTGGACTGGCGTTGGGCGGCCGTGCTGCTGGGCGCGGGGCTGTGGTTCGGCGCGTGGCAACTTCGGCGGCGCGTGCCGGCGCCCTACCGCGTGGCGCAGCTTGTCGATCGGCGGCTGCGCCTGGATGATGCGCTCTCGACGGCCTGGTACTTCGGCGAGACGGCCGAGGCGCGGCCCGACCCCGAAATCGCCCGCTGCCAGCGCGCGATGGCCGAGCGGCTGACCGAGCGGATCGATCTCCGGTCCGCGCTGCCCTTCACCTTGCCTCGCAGCGCCTTTCTGCTCGCAGGCTTGCTGACGGCCGCCGGATCTCTGTTCGCGTTGCGCTACGGCATCGAAGAGCGGCTGGACCTGCGCGCCCCGCTGCTGCAGGTGGTGTTTGACGCCTTCGGCGGACAATACCAGACCGCGTCCGCGCAGCCGCCGCAAGGCAGTCCCTTGATTCCCAACGCGGAGGGCGAATCCCCCGAAGGAGTCTCGGCCGAAGACCGGCGCTACGACGATGAGCAGGAATTGGACGCCGCCCCGGACAAGGTGTTTGAGACCGTCGACATCCCGGATGTGAACAACGACCGGTTGGGCACGGAGGAACGCCCGGCGAAAGGCGCGGGCGCGGGAGAAGCCGGCGCCGAGGGAGAGCCCGGCGAGGGCGAGGGGGGCGGCGAACGGGGTGAAATCCAATCCGCGGAAGGACTCACCGCGGAAACCGATTCCGGAAGTTCGGCCAAGAACGGAGACGAGGATTCCGGCGGGAAGCAAGCGCCGAACTCCGCGGGAGAAGATTCCAGCCTGGCGCAAAAGTTTCGCGATGCTCTGCAAAACCTGATGTCCAAGATGCGTCCTCCGTCGGGCTCGAACCAGGGACGCCACAGCAAGGCTCAGTCGAAGTCGGCCAGCCAGTCTCCGATGCAGACCGCTGCGGCGAAGGACGGCGGGCAGAAAGGACAGGGCGCGCAGCAAGGCGAGAAGGGCGAGGGTCAGGACGGCGAGCCCGGCGAATCGCAAGAGGGCGAATCGGCCGAAGGCGCCAGCAAAGGGCGCAGCACCGAAAGCGCCTCCAGTCAGACTCCCGGCAGCGGCATGGGCAAGCAGGACGGCGCCAAGGACGCCAGGCTCGCCGAACAACTGGAGGCCATGGGCAAGATCAGCGAGATCCTCGGCAAGCGCTCGCAGAACGTCACCGGCGAAACCACCATCGAGGTGCAGTCCAGCAAGGCCGGGATTCGCACGCCCTATTCTCCGAGCGTGGGCGCGCACGGCCGGGCGGGCGGCGAGATGCATCGCGACGAAGTGCCCGAGGCGCTCCAACATTACGTGCAGCAATACTTCGAACACGTCCGCCGCCCCGGGCAGAAGTAAGCGCGCGGGCCATGTCTCCGAGTTGCCTGAATGAAAGGGGAGCCCGGCCTGGGGCCGGCCGGGAGATCCTGGACGCAGGAGGCTCGTAGCGGCGGCGCCAGTGCCGGACGGGCGTGGAGAGGAATCTCCCTTCACCCACCGCAAGCCGCGCGAGTTTCCGAACCTTCCGTAGCCGGTCGGAACCCGGCGGCGCGCGCTCGCGGCTTTGCAGGTCCGCGAGGGAACGTTACCATGACCCTATGCGCACGCCCCTGCTCTTTTTCTTTGCCGCTCTCGCCGCGGGAGCGGGGCCGGTCTCCCAGCGCGCCCGGCAACTGCACCAGAACGCGCTGGTCTTCGACGCGCACGTGCACGTGATCAACCGCCAGTTCCACGACGGGACCAATCTCGGCGAGCGGCTGAAGAACGGCCAATGGGATCTTCCCCGGGCGCGCGAAGGCGGGATGGATGCGCTCTTCTTCACGCTTTATATCCCGGAAGAGTATTACCCCGAGCGTTTCGAGACCAAGCACACCCTCCGGCTTTACGACTTGGCCATGCGCCAGATCGAGGCCCACCGCGAGGTGCTGGAACTGGCCTACCGCGCCTCCGACATCGAACGCATCGTGCAGGGCGGCAAGATGGCCGCGTTGCTGGACCTGGAGGGCGGTTTCGATCTGGATGGAGACCTGGGAGTGCTGCGGACCCTTTACCGGCTCGGTTTCCGCTCGCTGATGCTGCCCGCGCATAACTGGGCCAACAGCCTGGCGGATTCCTGTTGTGCGCCGGCCAGGTTCCAAGGCTTGTCGGAGCAGGGCCGCGCGGTCATCCGGGAGATGAACCGTCTGGGCATGGTGATCAATATCTCGCATGCCTCCGACGCCACGATCGAACAGGCGCTGGAGGTCAGCACGGATCCCCTCGTCGCAACCCATCACGGTCTGCGTATCTTCAACGACATCCCGCGCAACATGCCGGAGGCGCTGATGCGCAAACTGGCCGCCAAGGGAGGAGTGATCGGCTTCCACATCGGCAACGAATTCCATCACCGCCCGATGTTTGACTGGCGGACCAAACATGCCGGCAAGGTCTTCTGGGACACCTCCAAGATTCGCGAACCGGCCGCGTCCCGCTCGATTCTCGACATTGACCGGCAAGTCGCCCCGCAGTTCCCGATGGAGGGGATGCCGGCGCCGCCCGAAGTCCTATTCCGCCCCGAGGACTGGGTCGCCGTGGTCGACCGGGCGATTCAAATCGTAGGGGAAGATCATGTCGCCTTGGGCAGCGATTTCGACGGCGGTCCGACGCTGCCCAAGGGGATGCGCGACGTGCGCGACCTCGCGCAGATTACCGACGCGATGCTGCGCCGCGGCTACTCGGAGGAACGCATTCGCAAGTTCCTGGGCGGCAACCTGTTGCGCCTGGTGCGGCAGGTGACCGAAAAGCCCTAGCCTTCCTGCGAGCGTCACGCCGGGGCCGCGGCGGAAATTTTTCCGTACTACGGGCCTAAAGTTTTCTCCCTATTCGAGCGATTGTATTAGTTCAGATCCGTAGCTCTTGGCGGAGTTAGGAAAAGGAGAACACGATGGCGAAACTTGAGGCTTTGCAGAAGCAGATCGAAGCGCTGCGGGCGGCCATCCCCGAGTTGCGGGGCGTATTGATCGCCTCCACGGAGGGACTGCCGGTGGCCCACTCCATCGCGGGCGGCGCCGATCCGGCGCGGGTGGCCGCGATGGCGGACCGGATTGCCGCCATGGCCGCCGCCTGCGTCAACCTGGGCAAGCGCGTCAGTGAGAGTTTGAGCGTGGGCGGCCTGGTAGAGATCAGCGTCACCGGCGCGGAGGGCCAGATCTTCATGTACGCGGCCGGCGCCAAAGGCGTGCTGGCGGTGATCGCGCCCAAGGGCGGCAACGCGGGGTTAATCCACCTGGAAGCGCGTGGTGTCGCCAAGGAAGTCGGCGACCTGTTCTAGGCGCCCGGCCTCGCCTTCCCCCGCACGGGTTGATCCCTTTTCTTTCTTTGGGCCGGCGGGTGGGCGGGTGGGGAGCCCGCCCGCCTGAGGCACGCCTCTCCTCCTTTTCCCGGAGGCAATCCTCCGCCCGATTGACCCTGCCGGACGCGCCTTGACAAAGTGTATCGATACGATACAGTATCGTAATGATAATCTCCGCGGCGTGGGCGGGCAACCTCCGGGAGCCTGCAAACGGCCGCCCCCGGCGTTCCCGGTTTCAGGAGGAAGGCGTTGAGCCTCAAAGACAGCAACGTGACCAATCCCCGGGCCAGAAAGCGAATCGCGATCGTGATCGCCAATCCGGCGGTCTCGACTACCACCGGCTGGCCGGCCGGATTCTGGTGGAGCGAACTGACCCACCCCTACTATGAGTTCGAGGAAGCGGGCTATGCAGTGGACGTCGTCAGCCCCGCGGGCGGCAAGTGCGAGGCGGACGCGATGAGCGATCCCCGCGACGCCAGCGGCTACTCGGCGAGCGACTTGATCAGCTTGGGTTTCCTCGCCTCGCCGCAGCGGGCGGCGCTGGTCGAGCGCACCGCCCGAGTAGACGGTCTTGAGGCGGACCGGTATGACGCCCTGCTGGTGGCAGGCGGCCAGGCGCCCATGTTCAACTTCGAAACAGCGGGGAATCTGCACCGCAAATTCGCCGAGTTCTTTGAAGCCGGCAAGGTGGTGGCGGCCCTGTGCCACGGCGTGGCCATCCTGCGGTATGCGCGGCTTGGCAACGGCGAGTTGATCGCGACAGGACGGACCGTGACTGGCTTCGCCAACGTGGAGGAGGACTTCGCGGACGAGGCGGTGTGGAGCATGGGCCTGCTGCCCCGGGGCCAGCGCGTCATGCCCTGGCGGATCGAAGACGAAATGAAGAAAGCCGGCGCGAACTACGTGCAGGCGGGCAGGTGGCGCAGCTTCGCCATTCGCGATGGAAACCTGATCACCGGACAGCAAAACTTCTCCGGTCGGGAGACGGCCAGGCTGGTAATGGAGAGCCTGGGCCGCTAAAGCGAAAGGTCCGCAACCTCGCCGTGGTCCACAAGGAGTTCGCATGCGCCGCCGGGAGTTCGTTGGCTGGGCGGGCGGGGTCCTGGGCTTCGCGCAGACGCGCCGCGCCACGCGGCCCAACGTGCTGCTCGTGGTGATCGACGACCTGGGGTGGAGCGACCTCGGTTGCCAGGGAAGCTCATTCCACGAGACGCCGCACATCGACCGCCTGGCGGATGAGGGCGCGCGCTTCACGAACGCGTACGCCAACTGTCCCGCCTGTTCGGCCAGCCGCGCGGCCCTGCCGACCGGCCGCTTCCCGGCGCGCGTCGGATTCACCGGGCACATCACCGCGACCGGGCGCCACCGGCATCCGGCTGCCGGGAGAATCCTGCCTCCCGACGACTACCTGTTTTTGCGCGCGGAAGAAGTGACCCTGGCGGAAGCCCTGCGCCCCGGTGGATACGTCTCGCCGAGCGTGGGCAAATGGCGCCTGGGCCCGCGCGGGTTCTGCCCGGACGCGCAGGGGTTCGACATGAACGTCGCCGGCGACGAACATGGTGCTCGACCGTCGTACTTTTATCCTGACACGAACGCGCGTCAGGACTGGAATACGGCCATCCCTACCCCGAAGGGCGGCCGCCCCGGCGAGTACCTGACGGACCGCTTCACCAGGGAGGTCCTTGCGTGCCTGGAACATAACCACCCTCAGCCCTTTTTCCTTTACTTGCCGCATGACGCGGTGCACACGCCGCTACCGGCTCCGCCGCCGCTGGGGATGTTCGAGCATACCCTGATCGTGGTCACTTCGGACAACGGCGGCGAACTGCGCGCCACGTCGAACGCCTCCCTTCGCGAGGGGAAAGGTTGCCTTTACGAATTGGGTATCCGGGTTCCGCTGCTCGTGAGCTGGCGGGTCCGGGTGCGTGTCGGCGCTCGGCGATCGGTTCGCGGGCCAGGCTTGACGCGTCGATTCGCGGGCGCGGGGATCTACGACAGCCCGTCCGCGCGGGGCAACTCGACAAGGAACGCCGCGCCGCGGCCGGGTTCGCTTTCGCACCAGACGCGGCCTTGCATTTGCTCGACCAGCCGCTTCACGATGGCCAGGCCCAGTCCGGTAGAATGCTCGCCGGCCGTGGGTTTCGCGCTGAGCCGGGCAAAGGTGGTGAAGAGGCGCTGGTGATCTTCCGGCGTCAGCCCGGGGCCTTCGTCCCGCACTTCGACCCGCACGCGGCCGTTCTGCTCCCAACTCCGGACGAAGACCCGTTTGCCGGGCGGCGAGTACTTGATGGCGTTCGAGATCAGGTTGTCGAGCACTTGCGCCAACTGCCCGGCGTCGGCAAGCGCGGGCGCGGGGCGCCCGTCGTCCAACCGGAGTTCGATCTGCTTGGCCTCGGCGCGGGCGCGGAAGTTTTCCGCCGAACGAACGGCGCAGTCCCAGACGTCGCAGGGCGAGAGCGTAGCCTCCATCTGGCCTCGCTCGATGCGATTCACGTCCAGCAGGTTCGACACCAGGTCGAACATCAGGTTGGCGCTGCCTTTGATTTTGCCGGCGTACTCGGCGATCTCGCCGGGCTGCAAGTCGCCGGCGTCCTCCTCCATCATTTCGGCGTAGCCGCGAATCGCGCCCAGCGGGTTCTTCAGGTCATGGGCGGCAATGCCCATGAATTCGTTCTTCTCGCGATTGAATGTTGCCAGTTCGGCGTTGGTCCGCGTCAGGGCGGCGTTGGCGCGTTCAAGCTCCTCGGACTTGAGGCGGATCTCCTCGGTGCGCTGGTCCACCAGTTGTTGCAGGCGGCGGTTGTGCTCTTCCACCGCCCGCAGCCGCCAGCGCAGGGTCTCCCGCATCGCCAGCAGGAAGACCGCGGCGTAGATCAGATACGCCCACCAGGCGCGGTACCAGGGCGGCTGGATGTGGAACGCAAACTCGGCAGGCCTGGCGGGAATGCCGCACAGGTTGCGAGCTTCGACCCGAAACCGGTAGTTTCCCTCGGACAGATTGGTGTAGTCGCGCCGGGTTTCGCGGGTCCAGGCCGAAGGCTGGGGATCGAATCCCACCAGTTGGAAGCGAAACTCGTTCTGGCTCTCTTCGGCGAACGAGCTGGCCGCCACTTCAAAGCGCAGAGAATTGCGCTGGTAGGGCAAGGAAATCTCCCCGAATTCCGGAGAGGCGCCATGAAAATAGATGTCCTCGGCGCCGGCCGTGATGGACTGCACCAGCCGGATGGAAGCCTGGAGGGACGCCTTGGGGAGCCGGACGGCGGGGTCGTAGCGGACGATGCCCTCGGCGCTCGCGGCCCACACCACTCCGGAAGGTTCCGCCAGCCAGCCGTAGATCTCGCTTTGCCCCGGCCACGGGAGCGCTTCCACCGAGGTTCGCCGGAAAGGCGAAGGATCCCAGAGATAGCTTCCGTTCGGCGGTTTGCGCAGCACGCCGCTGTAGGATCGCGCGGCGGCCCACACATTGCCCGCCGGATCCTCATGCATGAGCAGCGGCGCCTCGGCCATTGCGGCGAACGCGTCGGAGATCGCGGGCGTGAACTTCCGAGCGGTCTCGTCGAAGCGCAGCGGGCCCTTGGCGGTGCTGAAGGCGACCCCGCCCGCCACCGGGAAGGGATAACTCCACGCCTCCGGCAGCCCGGCATCCGTCCCGAATGTTTCCACCACGGGGGGATGCTGGCGCAGATCGAGGCGCAGCACGCCCTGAAAGTCGCTGCCGAGCCACAGCCGGCCATCGCGGTCCTCAGCCGCGCGGCGCAGCAGTTGCTGGATTCCCGGAACGCGGCCGGCCGCCTGCCACCGGCCGTTTTTCTGCTCCAGGCGGAACAGCCCCTCCGGTCCTAACGCGAACGCCGTGTTCGGGTCGTTGCGTAGCCGCACGAGGTCATACACATTGCGCACGGCCGCCAGGCGCTCGGCACGTCCACCCCGCCACACCGCCACCCCGTTGGAGCCGCCGATCAAGAGGCCGGCTTCGGTCGACAGCAACGCGAATACCTGTTCGGCAACCGGGTCGACCGGCTCGAAACGCGCCGGCGCGCCCCCCGCGCCGGGTTGCAGCCGGTACAAGCCGTGGACCGTGCCGGCGTAGATGCGGTCTTGGTGACGGGCCACCTGGAGGGCGGTACCTTTCAAACCCGCCCGGGCATCGAACACGGTCAACGGCGCGGGCGCCTCCAGGCGGATCACCCCGAGGTCGCCGGTCAGCCACAGGCCTCCTTCCTGGTCCTCGGTGACGGAACTGACCAGGTTGGTCGGCAGACCAGCCGCCATGTTCACGACGCCCAGCAGGTGAAACTGCTTGTCGGCCAGGAGCACGCCATTGCGCAGGGTCGCCAGGGCAAAGCCAAAAGAGGTCCGCGAACAGGAATAGACCTGCGACGAGGCCAGCAACTCCGCCGCGGCACTGGCCAGCGGAACGAACTGGTCCCCCCGCTGGCGGAAGACCGCGTCCCGCGTGGCCACCAGCAGACCGCCTTCCGGCTCCTCCAGCAGGCAGCCAATACGGCCGCCGGCAAAACGCTCGCCGCCGGGCGCTAACGACCAGGCGCCCCGCTGCCAGCGCATCAGGCCGTGCCCGCTGATCTGCGCATAGAGTTCGCCACCAATCGCCGCGGCCCGGAGGAGCCGATCCGGCACGCGCAGCGCTTCGAGTTCGCCGGAAACCGAAAGGCGAAACACCCGTTCGGCGGCCGCAAAGAAGACGTCTTCTCCGGCGATCACCACCGACCAAACGTCCTGAAACTTCCGGTCCTCTGGCTTGAGCCTCGGGACGAGCGAAATGAAGCGCAGCAGACCGGCGGCGTCGGGTTCGAGATAGCCGAAATTGCCTCGCGCACCCACGTAGATCCGGCCGGCCAGATCCATCGCGAGGGCCCGCGCTACGGTCAGTTCTGTCTCGGAAGCGAGGAGGCGCCAGCGGACGCCGTCGTATTCCAGGATGCCGTCGTTGTTTCCCACCAGCAGAATGCCGCGGCGGTCCTGCAGCGCCACCCACGTCTGCCCCTGCGCGCCATACACGCGCGGCGAGTAGTGGCGGAACAGCGGATAGCCGGTCTCCGGGCCGGGCTGCGCCCAGGTCAGCGAGGCCAGCAGCACCGGCGCGACCCAAGGGATGGTACTGGTCCTCACTCGCCTGAGTTTAAGAAATAGAAGCGTTTTGAGCAACTCAACCCGCAAACGTTCTTGACGCGCCGCCCGGACCTCTCTAATCTAAGAAGGGTCGCGAAATCCTAGCGTGGAAGGTCTCTCCCTTGAAAACTTCGTTGCTCCCGGTGTTTTTGATGCTGGTGGGGGCGGCTGTTCCCGCCCGCGCAGGTTCAATCTTGTGTCCGACCTGCATTCCCACGCTGGATGTTTACGTCAATCATACCTTCCTGGCGACTCTGGCGGGCACGACCAGCAACGGGGGAGCCACCTTCACCATCTCCGCGATTCTGGGCAGCCCGGGCCAGTTCGCGATCAGCGTCTTTGCGGTCACCAACCCGGATCCGTTCGTGGACTACGGGCTGACGGTGTTGAACTTCAGCACGTCCAGCAGTTCTTTCAGTTTTCGGTTCAGTTCTCCCACCGTCGGGGGACCGTTCGGCACCACTAGTTCGCAACTCGGCGCGACCGTCACCGATCTGGGCGACGATGGCGCATCGCTGAGCGGCAACCCGCCAGGGTCCAGTCTTACCCTGAACAGCGAAGAGCCGGGACTGGCCTACACGTATATTGACGGCAATCTCCTTGGCAAGGTGGGCTCGGGCTGTAACGCCCCGCCGGGTTCGACCCAGAACTGCGGCACGGACCAAGCGGGGTTCAACCATAGCCCGTTTCTCGGACTCCTGACGGTGGAACTCAACTTCACCCTGGGCCCCACCGACCAGGTGACGTTCTTTAACGGGCGATCCATTATTGAGGAGATTCCCGAGCCGGCCGCCGGGCTCACCGCCGCGGGCGGCCTGGCGTTTTTGCTCTGGCGTCGCGGGCGGGCGAAACGCCATGCCGCGCAAGAAAACTAAGCGCTTCGAACTGCCGCGCGAGGTGCGGAAACTGGCGCGCGAACGCGTGGGCGCCGTGCCGTCGTCGCGTCCCCTGACGGACCGGCAGGACCGGAAGAAGCCGAAGCACAAACGGCCTCCTGAGGAAGACCCGGAAGTATAATGAGGCATGTCTTGGCCCCGTTTGCTTCTGGTGCGGCAATCGTTCCCGGACCGCGCCATTCGCGATATCCCCGCTGAAGTCTACCGCGAACTGAACCAGTCGCCCTTTGCCTCGCGCCTGGCCCCGGGTGCGCCGGTGGCGATCGGCGTTGGCAGCAGGGGCATCAGCAATCTGGCGACCATCGTTCGGGCAGTGGTGAGTTTTTGGAAATCGAAAGGCATGCGGCCGTTCATCTTCCCCGCCATGGGCAGCCACGGCGCGGCGACGGCGGAGGGGCAGGCGGAAGTGCTGGCGCACTACGGCATCATCGAGGAGACCGTGGGCTGTCCCGTGATCAGCCAATTGGAAGTGGTGTCGCTCGGAAAGACGCCCGACGGGATCGAAGCTTATCTGGACAAAGCCGCCTACGACACCGGCGCCGTGATGATGGTGGGCCGCGTGAAATGGCATACGGATTTCACCGGCAAACTCGAAAGCGGCCTGTTCAAAATGATGGCGATCGGCCTCGGCAAGTTCGCCGGCGCGCAGCAGTATCACACGTTCGCTCATAAGCTGGGCCTGGAACACGTGATTCGCAGCGTAGGCCGGCAGGTGCTGGCGTCGGGCAGGATCCTCGGCGGGCTCGCCATTGTGGAAGACGCCCGCCACGACACGGCGTTGCTGGCCGCCGTGCCCGCGGAGGTCATGGAGGCGAGAGAAGAGGAACTGCTCGAGACAGCCAAGTCGTGGATGGGCCGCGTCCCCATGGATCTCGACATCCTCATGCTGGACGAGATCGGCAAGAACATCAGCGGCGCCGGCATGGACACCAAGGTGGTCAACCGCGCCACGCACGGCCAGTACAATCCGTGGCCGGGTCCGAAGTTCGAACGGATCTTCGTGCGCGGGCTCTCGGCGCTTTCTTACGGCAACGGCATCGGCATTGGTCTGGCGGACATCGTGCACGACCGGTTGCTCGAGCAGATCGATTGGATTCCCACCCAAATCAACTCGCTGACCGCCGGCAGCCTGGCGGCGATCCGCACGCCCATCCACTTTCCCACCGACAAGATGTGCCTGGAGAAGGTTTTTCCCACCGTGGGAAAGTTCGCGGCTGAGGAGGTGACGCTGGGGTGGATTCGAAACTCCCTGGAACTGGGCCTGCTTGCGCTGACGGAAAACCTGCGGCCCGCCATCGAGGCGAACCCGGCGCTCACCATCCTCCGCGGGCCCGACGAGTTCCCGTTCGACAGCGAGGGGAACCTCCCCTTTCTTTGGGATTGGGCGGGAGAAGCCGCCGCCGCCGAACACGAAGCCGCGGCGAGCAGGCACTGACGCCGCCGCCGGGCCTCACGCGTAGCTCGAGGCCGCAGGGCCGGCCCGCGCTCCGCGTTCGGTCGTGATTCGCTCGAGGTAGCCGCTCTCCCGGAAGGCGGCCAAAGGCGCGGCAGGCCACCCGCGCGCCATGCGCCACTCGCGCAACAGGGGCCTTACATCGGTGGCGAAGGCCCCCTGCAAGCATGCTTCGGCGTCCACCAGTTCGGCGGAGCGCTGATGGATCGCCAGCCGCGCGTGGTCCACCAGCACCGCCTTGGCGTACAACTCCTGCGCCATGACCGCCGTTTGAATCATCTCCTCGATCTTCGGCTTCAAGTTGTGGCTCTGGTCGATCATGTACGCTACATCGGCGCGTTTGCCGGACTCCCACTCGTAGAACAGGATCTCGTGGAAAATCCGAAACACCTGGTAGGGGTCGATGGAGCCCAGGGTCAGATCGTCGTCCGCGTAGCGGCGGTCATTGAAGTGGAACCCGCCCAGCATGCCCTCCGCCAGCAGCCAGGCGACAATCTGCTCGATGTTCTGAGCCTGGTAGTGATGACCGGTGTCCACCAGAACGCGGGCTTGCGGACCGGCGGAGCGTGCCAGCAGCAGCGCCATGCCCCAGTCGGCGATGTCGGTGTGGTAAAACGCCGGCTCGAACGGCTTGTATTCGACCAGCAGGCGCTGGTCCGCCCGCAGATGGCCGTGCAACTCCCGCAGTCCCTCCTCGAACCAGTGCTTGCGCGCCCGCAGGTTCGCGGTGCCGGGATAATTCGAACCGTCCGCAAACCACAACGACACGTCGCGGCTGCCGGTGGCGGCGGCGATCCCGGCCGATTCCACCAGGTGAGCCAGCGCCGCTTTCCGGACCTCTGGGTCCGGATTGCCTAACGAGCCGTGTTTGTACTGCTGATCCTGGAACACGTTGGGATTGATCGCCCCGATCCGCACGCCGTAGCGCGCCGCGGCCGCCGTCACGTCCGGCGCGTCCGCGAGCCCGCGCGGGAAGTCCCACAACACGTGCAGCGCCACCGAAGGGCAGCACCCGGTCACGCCGTGCACCTGCCCGGCGTCAGCCAGTTTCTCTTCCGTCGTCGCCGCCGCGGCCGGTTGCAGAAACTTGCCGAAGCGGGTCCCGGTGTTGGCGAACCCCCACGAGGGCAGTTCCACGGAGAACTGGTCGAGAGCGTTCCAGACTTTCTCTTCGTCGCGGGAGGGAAGCATACGATACCGCCGACGATCACGGTACCCGACCGCGCGCGGCGGGTCAACGGGGCCAGGACCTTCGCCTCGGCGAGAGGGGCGTGCCAGGCAGCGGTTTATTCCCCCTGACACCGCCCCGCCGTCCCGCCACGGTTAGTAGCGCTACGATGCGTGACACCGAGGTCGAGCTCCGCCTTCCGGCGCGGTGACAGGCGGCGCGATTGCCGCCCCCGCCGCCGTCTCCCCCGCCCGTTGCCATACACTCGTAGCTGATGTCCACAACCATTACCGGGGTCACTGCCCGGGATATCCGCTTTCCTACCTCGCGCGAGCACATCGGCTCCGACGCCATGCATCCGGACCCCGACTACTCCTGCGTCTATGTGGTTCTCCGCACCAGCCAACCCGGCCTGGAAGGCCACGGTCTGACGTTTACCATCGGCCGCGGAAACGAGGTGTGCCTGGCGGCGGTGAACGCGCTCGCGCCGCTCGTCCGCGGCCGCACGCTCGAGGAGATTTGCGACGGCATGGCCGCGTTCTGGCGGTCGCTCACCAGCGAAAGCCAGTTGCGCTGGATCGGTCCGGAGAAAGGGGCGCTGCACCTGGCGACCGCCGCTCTGGTCAACGCCGTCTGGGATCTCTACGCCAAGGCGGAAGGCAAGCCCGTCTGGAAACTGCTGGCGGACATGGAACCCGCGCAGATTGTCTCCCTCATCGATTTCCGCTACCTCACCGACGCGCTGACGCCGGACGAGGCGCTCGAGATCCTCGAGGCCAACGCGCCCACCCGCGCGCGGCGCGAAGCGGAACTCCGTCGCGACGGTTATCCCGCGTATACGACCTCGGCGGGCTGGCTGGGCTTTTCCGACCGCCAACTGCGCCAGCTTTGCCGCGACGCACTGGCCGAGGGCTGGTCGCACTTCAAGATCAAGGTCGGCGCGGACCTGGCCGACGATCTCCGCCGCTGCACCATTATCCGCGAGGAGATCGGCTTCGACCGTAAGCTGATGACCGACGCCAACCAGCGCTGGGACGTGCCCGAGGCCATCGGCTGGATGAAAGAACTGGCCCGCTTTCAGCCCCACTGGATCGAAGAACCCACCAGCCCCGACGACGTGCTGGGGCATGCCGCCATCGCCCGGGCGATCGCTCCCATCGGCGTGGCCACCGGCGAGCAGTGCCAGAACCGCGTCATCTTCAAGCAACTGATGCAGGCGGGCGCGATTCAGTTCTGCCAGATCGATTCCTGCCGGCTGGGCGGCGTAAACGAAATTCTGGCCGTGCTCCTGCTGGCGAAGAAATTCGGCATCCCCGTTTGCCCGCACGCCGGCGGCGTCGGCCTGTGCGAGTACGTGCAGCACCTGGCGATTTTCGACTATATATACGTTTCGGCCTCGCTGGAGAACCGCATTGTCGAGTACGTCGATCATTTGCACGAGCACTTTGAAAATCCCGTGCAAATGCGCAATAACCGCTACGTGCCGCCCGCAGCGCCGGGCTACGGCATCACCATGAAACCCGCCTCGCTGGACGCGTACGAATTCCCGGGGGGCCGCGCCTGGCAGGGTTCATGAAGTCTGCGGGGGGTGTAGCCGCGGGCTCCTCCGGAAAGGTAAAATCTGGCCTGTGGGCAGCCGTCCGCAATCAGGCGGCATTTTTTCCAAATTGCGTCCTTGCCTGGACGTATCCCTGAGCGTCGCGCTGACGATGCTGGCCGTGGGCGTCACGTCGCCGGCGCAGACCAGCGGCGAAGGCGTTTCCCTGACCGGGACGCTGATCGATCCCTCGGACGCGCCGACTCCGGGCGTGATGCTGCGTCTGGCGGCGCGCGGTTTCCGGGTCGAGCGCCTGAGCGGGGAGGGCGGGGAGTTTCGCTTCGATGGCTTGCCGCCCGGCGAATACTTGTTGGAGGCGTTCGCCCCCGGCTTCGACCCGGTGGCGGAACGCGTGCGCATTGGCACGCGCAGTCCGCAGCCGCTGCTGCTCCGTCTCAAACTGGCCGCGCTGCGCGAAGAGCTGAGCGTGTTCGGCGACGATCGCTCGATCGCCGCCGCGCCGGCTTCCAACGCCGACACGCTCTCGGTGGAGCGCCCCATGCTGGACCGCCTCCCGTTTCTGGACCTCGACTACGTCGGCGCGTTGAGCCGTTTCCTCGACCCCGGCAATCCTGGGGATGCCGAGCCCAGCAAGGTGGTCGACGGCATGGAGACGCGCCATACCGGCGTCAGTGCTTCGGCCATCCAGGAAATCCGCATCAACAATAATCCGTATACCGCGGAATTTCCGCGCTGGAGCCGCCGGCGCATCGAAGTCACGACGAAAACCTCCGCCGATGCCTTTCACGGCACGTTGAATTTCCTGCTGCGGGACTACCGGCTGAACGCCCGGGATGCCTTTGCCCGCGAGCGTCCGCGCGAGCAGCGCCGCATTGCCGAGGGCAGCCTGTTCGGCCCGGTGGCCGGCAGCCGCAAGACGTCGTTTCTGTTTTCCGGTATGCGCCAGGAAGACGACCTGGTGGCGATCGTATATGCTCGCGATCTTCGCGGGCCGGTTTATGAGAACGTGCCGGCGCCCCAGGTGATTTCCCTCGCCTCGCTGCGCGTCAGCCATCAGTTCAACGATCAGCAGGCCGTGTTCTGGCAATACAATTTCCACGACCGGTGGCAAAACAACGGCGGGGTGGGAGGAATCACGGTGGCGGAGGCGGGACTGCACTCGCGTTTCCGCGAGGATGAGCTTACCTTCCATCACCGCGCTGTGCTCAGTCCCCGCGTCCTGTCCCAGTTGCGGGTCCTGGTGGGCCGCTACTGGGCGCCCTCGCGGAGCAACCTCGACGCTCCGCGCGTGGTGGTGACCGACGCCTGGGCCGGCGGCGGCGCGCAGATGGACCGGCTGGCCACCGAGGGGCACCGCTCGCTGAACTGGATGATGACGCACAGCGCCGGCAAGCGTACGTTCAAATACGGGGTGAACATTCCGGCCTGGACCCGCCGCGGCTTGTCGGACCGGACGTTCCGCCGTGGCGCATTCTCGTACGCCAGCCTGAGCGATCTCGCCGCCGGCCGCCCCTTCGCCGTCGTGTTGCAGCGCGGCGAACCGCGGAATGTTTTCGTCGAAAAGAACGCCGGCGGTTTCGTGCAGCAGGAATGGCAGGCGCGGCCCAACCTCTCCCTGGCCGCCGGCCTGCGTTACGACTGGCAAAACTATTTCCGGGATTACAACAACTTTGGGCCGCGGCTGGCGTTGGCGTGGGCTCCCGGCAAGAACCGGCGCACCATCATCCGCGCGGGCGCGGGATCCTTCTTCGAGCGTTCCGGCCCAAGTCTGATTGCCGACATCACCCGGTTCGACGGTGTGCGCTTGCAGCGTTATGTGCTGACGGGCCCGCTCATCCCGCCGGAGGGAAATCTGGAGGGCCCGCTGGCTGCGCCCCCCAGCCTTCACCGGCTGGACCGCGGCGCGGAACTGCCGAACGTGTTCCAGTTCAACTTCGCCGTCGAACGCCAGTTAGCCAGCAAGACCACGCTGACGGTCAATTATGTGGGCGTGCGTGGTTTCCAGCAGTTCCGCTCTCGGGATGCGAACGCGCCGCTGCCCCCGGAGTTCGCCGCGCGGCCGGACCCGCACGTGAATGTCCTGCGCCAGATCGAGTCGGCCGGCCGGCTGGAGTCCAACGCGCTGGAGATCACGCTCCGCGGCGCCCTGGCGCGCCGCGTCACCGGTTTGGCGCAGTACGTGTACGGAAAGACGATGACCGACACCGGCGGCCTGTACTGGTATCCGGCGAATAGTTTTGCGCCCCACGGCGAATGGTCCCGCGCCGACACGGACCGCCGCCACCAACTCCAGTTCCTGGGCACGCTGGCGCTGCACCGCTGGGCCAACTTCGGAATCTCCCTCTCGCTGCTTTCCGGCATCCCGTTCAACGTGACCACCGGGCGCGACGAGAACCGGGACGGCCAGGCGATGGACCGGCCGCCCGGCGTGACGCGCAATACCGGCCAGGGACCCGGACTCGCCACGCTCGATCTGCGCTGGCATCGCGACTGGCGGCTGTCCCCGTCGCGCAAGGACAAGAGCCCGCTGTTGACCTGCGCCGTCGACGCCTTCAACGTAGGAAACCGGGTCAACTACCAGAACTACATCGGCGCGCTGACCTCGCCCTTCTTCGGCCGCGCCGTCGGCAGCCAGCCGGCCCGCCGGCTTCAGGCGGGACTGCGCCTCCAGTTCTGACCGGCAACCAGCCGGATGCGGCTCAGGGCAGCGTCAGCCCATCGCCCGGTTTCGCCAGACCGGGAATGGTGACCGGCAGTTTCCCCGCGGGCGGAACTTCCCCGAACAGGACCCGCACGGCGGCTAACTCCGCAGGAGGAACAGGGCTAAAAGTCGCCACGTAGCCGGCAACCTGGTCGAAACGCCGCAGCAGATAAGGGTTGCCCAGCGAGACCAGCGCGAGCGGCTTCCCGGAGGCCAGTAAGGACTCCAGGAAGGCGGGATAGCCGGCGGGCAGCACGTCGCCGTCGCGGTAAGATGCGACGGACGTAAACGCCGCCGCCACGATCTTGGCGCACCCGCCCAATTGCGCGGCCGCGGCGTCCAGTTCGGGCTGGGGCATCAGGGGATCGAGCAGCAGCACGGCGGCGCCGGCGTCGCGCTTCGCGAATTCCTCGGCGAACACCAGGCCCTGCGGGTGGTAGCGGTTTTCGGTGAGCAAGACCGCGCAAGCGCCCTCCGCCGGCCGCAGCGGGAGCACCTGGTTCTGGTTCCGCAGCAGCGTGATCGCCTTTTGGGCAACGGCCTGCGCGCTGGCGTTCGCTTCCGGCGAGTCCAGGATTTCCTCGAGTTCTTCCACCGCCACCTCGCGCCGGCGATCGAGGCCGACGCGCTGCTTGGCGGCGAACCAGCGCGCCAAGCTCTGATCCAGCCGGGCTTCGGTCAGGCGCTTTTCGCGCACGGCGCGCGCTACGGCGCGAATCGCGGCTTCGGGGTCGGGAGGCATCAGCAGCACGTCCGCGCCGGCTTCCAGCGCGCGGACGGCCGCTTCCCCCGCGGCGAACCCCTTAGCCACGCCGCCCATCTCGAGCGCGTCGGTGACAATCAGCCCCTGGAATCCCAGCTCCTTGCGGAGAAGACCCGTCAGGATTTTGGCGGACAGCGTCGCGGGAAGGGCCGGATCGTCCAAAGCCGGCACGCTCAGGTGCCCGGTCATGATGCTGTCCACGCCGGCGCGAATTGCCGCCCGGAACGGGACCAGTTCCACCGCGTCCAGCCGGGCGCGGTCACCGGGAATCGACGCCAGCTTGACGTGGCTGTCCACCGCCGTGTCTCCGTGCCCGGGAAAATGCTTGGCCGTGGTCAGAACCCGCTGGCGCGGGTCGGAGCGCGCCCCTGCGATGAAAGCCGTCACGTGTTGCGCGACCGCCTGCGGGTCTTCGCCGTACGAGCGGATGTTGATGACCGGATTGTCCGGGTTGCTGTTGACGTCGGCGGTGGGGAACAGCACCCAATGCACCCCCAGGGCGCGGGCCTCGAGCGCCGTGAAGCGCCCGGCCTCGCGGGTGGCTTCCAGATCGCCCGCCGCCGCCAAGGCCATGGCATGAGGAAACGCCGTCGTGTCCGCCACCCGCATCGACGCGCCCCGCTCGAAATCCGCCGCCACCAGCAGAGGAATGCGGGCTAGCTTCTGCATCCGGTTAAGGAAGGAAGCGAACGCGAACGGCTCGGCGCGCCGCAACGCCCGCTGCCGGATGCGGTTGATCAGGATCAGCCCGCCCACCTGCCGATCGCGGACCAGGCGGACGAACTTCTGATACTCGCGCGAGCGGACGTTCGGCGCGTCGCCATAAACCGGGATCACCACCAGTTGCGCCGCTTTCTGTTCGACAGTCAGCGATGCGAGCCAGCGGCTTGCCGCTGCGCCGGGCGTCTTCGGCGAAGCGCCGGGCTTGCGGACGCCGCCCTTACGCGCCTGCGCCGGGGAGTCCACGGCCGCAGTCCAGAGCAGCAAACAGAGGAGGAGGAAGACACGCCCGCGCCGGTCCACCCTTTAGTCTCGCATTCCCTGGGACGTGGCGTTCAGGCCTTGGCCGCCCTCGTGCGGGTGGTTCGTGTCCGGCGCTCCACCTCCGGCGGTTTACGCCCGGACCGGCGGGCCAGCAGGCGGTTGACGCCGCGCACCAGATGGGTCACCTCGTGCGCGCCCTTGGTCAGCACCAGGTCGGCGCCGCTGTCTTTTTCGTTCATGCCCATCAGTTCCAGATACCCGGCCAGCAGGATTACCGGCATTTCCGGGTGGGTTTGCCGGACCCGCGCGACCAGTTCCTTGCCGTTCATCCGCGGCATCCGGTAGTCGGTCACCAACAGGTCGACGCGCTCCCGGGAGAGAGTTTCGCAAGCCTCTTCGCCATTCACGGCCAGCAGGACCCGGTAGCCGTGCTCTTCGAGTACGATTCTGCGCGCAATCGACCCGTCGCGATGGCCGCCGGCGAGCAGGATCACGAAGGGGGCGGGAGGCGGAGGAAGCGGCTGCGGCATGGCTTGACCGAGCGAATGTACCAAAGGAAATTCGGACGTGTCAAACCATCCGGATCAGATTGTAAACACTCAACATTTCGCACTTGACTTTGCGCAGCAGGCATGATTGATGGCCCAGCGCGAATAGTTACGAACAGGATAATTGCGAAATGTTTTTCGGAGTCGAAGGTCAATTGTTCGGGACGCGTCCCGATTTTTACTCCACTTCGCGCGGCGCGGTGTAGCCGGCCTTGGCGATAATCGAGTACTTGATCGGCTTGCCCTTTTCGTCCACGATGCGCAGGCGCTCTCCGTTGGCCGGATTCACCAAGTCTACCTTGATCCGCCGGAACTTGCCGTCCTTGGCCAGGTTGGTGGGCGAGTAGGTGATCTGATATTGGTTGCGGAGCGCTTCGTGAATCGCGCGAAAGATGCCGGGGAACTCGCCAAAGAAGCGGGGCAGAAAAGCCTGGCCGCCCGTCTCCCGGGCGAACGTGCGCATCTGGTTGTCCGCCTGGAGGAAATCCATCCGCGCGATCGGCCCCAGCCAGCCGCGCGCGTCCATCCACTCGCGCATGGCCTGGAGGATGCCGATGCCATAGATCGGGACGCCCGCCTCCTGAAGTTTGCGCCGGGTCTGGTCGAAGGTGAGCTTCGAGAACGTGTCCAGCCCCGAAGCGATCAGCACGATGGCTTTGCGACCTTCGATCTCCGACATGCGCGTGGCGGTGTCCACCAGCGCGTCGTATAGGTTGCTCTCGGAAAACGCCGCAATGCGCAGGCGCTGCATCGCTTCGTAAGCTTTGCGCTTGTCGGTGGAGAAATCCGAGAGGATCTCCGGCCGCAGGTCGTACGCTACCACGGCCACGTAGTCCTCCGGCTTCAGCGTCTCCAGAAAGCCGTACGCCGCGGTCAGGGTCTCGTACCAGCCGCTGCTCCAGTACTGCTGAAACAGATTGCTGAACTCGATGACCATACAGACCGTCATGGGCGCCTCGCCCATGGTGATGCCGCTGATCTGCTGCGGGACGTTGTCCTCGAGCACGCGGAAGTTGCCGGGCGGGATGTTGGGAATGAAGCGGCCTTTGTTGTCCACGACGGCCACATCCACGCTCACCACGTTGGTTTCCGTGCGAAACGCGATCAGCCCCTCCTCCTTCGCCTCGTCGGCGCCGGGCTTTTTGGCCAGGCGCGAGGGGATCTTGGGCTGCTCCTCCTCGGCGGGCGCGCCTTTCTTGCGCGGCCGGGCGACAGTGTCGCTGACTTCCTTCTTCGGTCCCTCCTGCGCGAAGGCCTGGGGATCGAAAAGCAACAGCAAGGGCGCTAGCCACAAACAAACGCGCGTCATAGGCGAAACTCCACGATCACTATAGCGTACACCCACCCTGAGGCAATCGACGGGCGGACCAGCGGCAGGGTTACGCCGCGCCGGGCGCCGGGTCAGTTCACCCACCGGTCCCGGTCGCTCCGCTCCTGCTTGCGCAGGTATACCTGGAACTTCCGTTTGGCGCGTTGCAGCTTCCAAGCCTGGTATTCGCGCTGGATCCAGCGCAGATCGGCGAACCGGAGCTTCAGGTATGCGAACCCGAACGCCATGCCGCCCAGGTGGGCGATATGACTGACGTTGCTGCCGGCGTCCGCGGCGGCGCTGAGAAACGCGATGGCGCCCACGATCATCACCATGTACTTCGCCCGCAGCGGGAACAGGAAATACAGGAACACGGTCTGGTTGGGGTAAAGCACCCCGAAAGCCAGCAGCAGGCCGTAAATGGCCCCCGACGCGCCGATGGTGCGCACGAGCCAGTGGCCCCACAAGGCGTTCAGGACGACGTCGCACAATGCCGCGCCTACGCCGCACAGAAAGTAGTACCGCAAAAAACGCCGCGTGCCCCAGTCCCGTTCCAGCGGCGTGCCGAAAAAATACAGCGCCAGCATGTTGAACAAGATGTGCGTGATGCTGCCGTGCAGGAACAGATAGGTGACCAGTTGCCACACCCCGAAGTGCCGGATCACGATTTCCGGCACCAGGGCGAGCATCCAGAAGTCCTGCGCGTAGCTGGTGCGCTGGAGCAGGAAATAGGGGATGAAGACGCCGACGTTGATCAGCAGCAGCCACTTCACGCCGGGCGGCAAAGCATCGGAAAGGAACCCGCCGAACCGGGGAGAGCGCACCGAATAGGCCATGGGAGAGCTACGCTGCCTCTGTTTCTAAAGATATCAGAGCCGCGCGCGCCCGCCCGTCAGGACAGGGCGCTTCCGTCGTCGTCGCGGCTTGCCGCGCGGTTCAGCGCCAGCGCTCCCCAGCCGAGCGCCGCGGCGGTGGACAGCCAAACCTGCCAGTGCGAGAAGACGCCGCTGGCAATGCCGAATTCGCCCGCGAACTGGAGGTCGGAAGCCAGCCGCCAGACGGCCAGCACCCCCGCCATCCACGCCGCCGGCGTGAGCAGCGCGCCCAGGGCGAGCAACGCCCCGCGGTTGACGCCCCGCGCCCTGCGCACCCGAGGTCCTTTCCCCAGCCGGATTCGGACGATCATCGGTCTAGCAACTACCTCCTACTGTATCAGCATCGGAACGTCCTGGGGCTTCTTGAGCGAAATCCTGCGGTCCCGGCGCGGACAGCGCGCCACGCGATCTCCGCCCTCGCTCTCCCGTTCGGCGTGGCGATGATCGAACGGGCCCACCCGCCACGACGGCGCTCAGCGGCCGGAAGCCTGCCGCTGGCGGATGAACTCCTCGAGGTCCTTCTGCAACTCCGGCGACAGCGGGTTGCCCGAGCCGTACACTTCGCTGGACTTGTATTGGCCGCTCAGCAGTTTCTGCTTCACCCATTCGTCTTTCAGGTGCACGGCTTCCCCGCGCTCCACAATTTCCCGGACAAACTGCGGGGGAATAAACACCACGCCCGCGCGGTCGCCGAGCACCGCGTCGCCTGGCATGACCAGCGTGTTCCCGATGCGGATCGGGATGTTGACGCCAATCACCGTCACGCCGCTGACCGCTGCGGGAATCGCCTTCAAATAGTAGATCTGGTGGGGCAATTCCATCATGCCCTCCAGGTCCCGAATCGTGCCCTGAATCACGGCGCCGGTCCCGGTCGCGCCGGCGATGGCCGCGTGGAGATTGTCCCCGCCGAAGTTATGCCCGGCCGTTGCGTTCATCAGATCGATCACGGGCACGTCGTTCCGCGTGAGGCGGTCGATGACGAGTTGGTTCGTGCCGGACGCGCGGCCTTGGGCGCGCGCATCAGCGGCCAGCACCTCCGCCAGGTCCGGACGCGCGGGCAGATACTGCGCCGTCAGCGCGCGTCCCACCAGTTTCTGCCCCGGCCTGGCGATCTGGAACCCCCCGACGAACTGGTTCGGGAAGCCTTTTTCCCGCAGGACGTTCCAGGCATCCTCCACGGTGAGCGCTTTCAGCCGCTGCAGCAGTTCGTCGGGCACTTGCGGGCGACCGTCGGGCAGGCGGCCGAACGGATTGCGGGGCGTATAGTGCGCAAGCTGTTCCGGGCTGAGCGAGAACATCTGGGCGGAAAGGGGCGCGGCCAACAGCGCCGCCAGCAGCAGGGGTCGCATGGCAAATCCGCCTTTGAGGATATCATCGCCGCCGCCGGCCGGAGCACGCCAAGCCTTCCTCGCGCCCGCGCTCTACCGGGCGTTCACGCCCTCTATCGGCTTCGGTTCATACGGCGGAAACGGCAGCGTGTCGGGAGTGACGCGTACGGGCGTCGTCACCTTGAGCGGGTACTTGCCTCCCGTCGAATAGGTCAGCTCCACAAAATACGCCGTCCATCCTTCCGCCGGGGCGGGCACCTTGACCTCGTACACGCCGGCCCGGATCGCGTTGACCGGAGACGACTGGTACGCCTTGCCGATCGACATCAGGCGGAAGTCGCGTTTCCCGGGGTTGGTCGCCTGCCACAGCTTGACTTCCGCCGGCGCGTCCTTCGCCGTCACCCGGATGCCTCCGTCCTGCATCTTCCAGGTCACTCGCGGACGGGGTTTCCGGTTCAGAATCGCTTCGTAGTAGGCGGCCACGGTCTCGCGCGCGTCGGAATCGCGCAGCGAATGATCGGCGTTCGGAATGTAGCGCAGCAGCTTTTCTCCGGGCAGGCGGTCGAAGTAGAACTGGGAGGAATCCGGCAGGAAGAACTGATCGCCGGCGGCGTTCACGATGTACTTGGGCATCGTGAAGCGTTCGCGGTATTCGTAGGGATCTTCGATCTTCATCAGCGCGGCGTGTTGCGGCAGATCCCGCCAGTCAAACAGGCGCATCTGCTCGTAATCGCGCACCGCGGGAGCCCAGAAGCCGTAAGCTCGCCAGTGGTGGTCCATGGAAGGGACGACATTCAACACATCGATCACAATGGGAACGATCGCGACAATGCGCGGATCCACGGCCGCGGCCGCCCAGGTCGTCCAGCCGCGTTTGGAAGCCCCGGAAACCACAAACCGGTTCACCGCGACGCCGCCGCCCTCGTCGGAAGCCAGAAACGCGGTGACGGCGTCCATGGCGCGGACCGCGCTCTTGGTCATCGGGAGGCGCGCGGGCCACTTTTCATCCCCGCCCCGCAGGAACTTATCCCACGTGTAGGCAATCAGCGCGTCTTCGTTGCGCCGCCGGCTCTCGCCGGCGAACACGAGCGGCTGATTGGGGACCATGCGCAGTTCCGCGACCACGGAAGAGGTGTAACGAGCCATCTCGATCAGCCAGCCGTCCGGACGCTTGGGCGGTCCGCTCTCGTTGGATCCTCCGGTGATGAACAGAAACCCGGTGGCATGCTTTACCGACTCGGGCTTGACGATCGTGAGCCAGTGCTTCCACTCGGTGCGATCGACTTCTGCCGGCGAGCGCCACCGCTGCGACGTCATGTCCAGGACATACGCCGTGAGGCCGCCGGCCTCCTGCTTGCCGGCGAGTTTGTACTGGAACGCGGAATCGGGCTCGCGGATGTAGCGGTCCAACGCGGTTTCGCGTTGGGGCGCCGCGTGCACCGCCGGCCCCTGCCAGACAAGCAAAAAGCTGAGAACGAGGGATCGAAGCAGCATCAGCTGGCATCGTAGCAGGACTCGACGCCAGTCTTCGCGTTAGCCGCCCGCGCACGCGGCCCGGGTGCGGATCGGCAGCGGAAGCGCCCGCCACTCGGCCAGGCGCGGCGTCGGGTGGCCGCACGGGCACCGGCTCAGTTCGACGGCGGCCGTGGCGCGCGTGGCCAGCCGGAGCGTAGGCATCTGGCAGTCGGTCAGGGACGTAAACAAAATCTCCGACCGGCGGTCGACTTCGAGCACCGCGTTGGCCGGTTCCACGTGCAGCCCCTCGCGCGCCTCGCACTCCCACGCGATCAGCCGTCCGTCCAGGCCGAGGAATTGCTGAAAGGTCGGGACGCGAAAGACCTCCCACAGCAGGTCCCGCTCCTGGCGGGTCATCTCTTCCGGTCCTTCCCGCCGGGGAGCAACGCTCGTAAACGCCACCAGCCCGCGTTTCAGCCTCGGGAAGGACGGGAAGTAGCCCGAATCCACCAGCCTCGCCAGAAAAACCAGGAAGGCGGCGGGCGCGGCGATCGCCTCCGGCTCGTACGCCAGCAGGTCCCGAAGCTGCGCTGGTTCAAACAGGCGGACCTGTCTGTCGCGCCGGAACCACGGCTCCTGCCGCGGCAACACAATCGCGGTGCGCGGCAGTGTCCCGGCGGGAAAACGAAGGGCTTCTGGCGACGGAGCGGCCGCGCCCGGGTTGCACCAGGCGGCATTGGCCCGGTCCCACTCGACCGCCTCCAGGCGCGGCAAACGCCACAATGCGTCCTCGGGACGCCGCAGATGGCGCAGCGCCTCCTCGGTCGCCAGGCCGGCGGCCTCGAGGACGCCCCGGTAGCGCACCGTTCGCCGCGCCGCGCGCAGCACGCGCCTCAACCGATCGAGCCGTTTGTCCTCCGCGGTTTCCCCCGCGTTCCTGCGCAGAAAGATCCGCATGCTGAACTTGGTTCCCTGGGACTTGTTGAAAAACCGGGAAAGGCTGCTCCGCCTTGAGGCGCACCAAGCGAAAATCCATGAGAGACTTACGATCAACCCGAGTGGGCAGAGTGGCCTGTCCCGGCGTTTTTCTACGAGCTCCTAGTCGAGTAGTGGAAATCCGGGCGAAAAGTTCTCAGACAAAAATCGTGTTTCGGCGTCTCATCGCTCGCAGAGCCGGACCGCCAGAGCGACGCGGCGCATCGCCCGCGCCAGGGCCCCCCTACGCGCCGGTGCGTTCCTTCCGGGTCGGCCTCGTCCGGCTGACGAAGCGATTCCCCTCCACGAAAAAACGCAAGGGCCAGTCGGCGCTGTGGCGGATGCCGATGCGGGGGCTTACGCCGATGGGCAAGGGCTCTGTCGAGGCCGGTTGTTCCACGCGGAGGGGGCCCCGGGTGACGTCGCAGCCGTTGTGGCGGCGGGTGATGCCCATGGCCTGCGTGAGCCGGCCGGGTCCGGCGCAAAGTTCCTCGACGCCCCGGGCCGCCGGCCGCCGGGCGAACATCGCGTCCAGGCCGGCCAGGGGCTCCAGCGCGCGGACCAGGACACAGCCCGGCGTGCCTTCCGGTTCCGCCACCAGATTCAGACACTCGTGCAAGCCGTAGATGAAGTACACATACGCGTGGCCCGGCGGTCCGAACAGGACGCGCGTGCGCGGCGTGACGCCGCGCGAAGCGTGCGCCGCCAGATCCTCCCTGCCCAGGTACGCCTCCACCTCGACAATGCGGCCCGCCGTTGCGCCGTGCACCAGCACTTTCCCGAGCAGGGCGCGCGCGACCTCCACCGCCGGCCGCGCGTAAAACTCCCGCGGCAGCGTCAGCCCAGTCCCTGTTCCTCGATGAACCATGGATCTTTCGTACGCCGCCGGAAATCCCGCACCTTTTCGCGCATCTCCAGCAGCCGCGCCGCGTGCGCGGGGTCCGCGGCCAGGTTATTCGTCTCGTAGGGGTCCTGCCGGATGTCGTAGAGCTCTTCCTGCTGGTGATGGAGCACGTTGGCCGTGCGGCGCACCCCCATGCGGCTGTCGCCTCGCGCGCGAATTCCCTGCCACGCCGCCGACGCGAACAAGTCGCTCGGCATGGGCATTTGCAGTTCCGGAAACAACACCCGCACGTACCTGTGCGTTCGCGTCCGCAGCCCGCGGAACGGGTAATAGTTGTTGACTTCGTGGAACGTATGCGAAAAGAAGATTTCGTCCCAGCCCGCGGGCGAACCCTCCTCCAGCACGGGCAGCAGGCTGCGCCCGTGAACGCCATGGGCGGGCGGCTTCAAGCCCAGCCAGTCGTAGACCGTCGGCGCCAAGTCCGGGAAGTGGACCAGCGCGTCGCAAGCGTGGCCGCGCCGGGTCATGTCCGGCGAGGAAACGATCAGCGGGACGCGCAGGCCGGTGTCGTAGCACGATGCCTTGGCGCCAGGAAAGGGCATGCCGTTGTCGCTGACGTAGATCACCAGCGTGTCCTGGGCGCGGCCGGATTTCTCGAGCGCCTCCAGCATGAAACCGACGCCCTGGTCCAGGCGGTCAATCGCCTGGTAGTAGTCGGCCAGCTCGGCGCGCACCTCGGCGGTGTCGGGGAGGAAAGCGGGCACTTCCACGTCCGCCGGCGAGTACTTGCGGGCTTGCACGTGAGGATATGCGCGATCGTTGCCGAAGCCGCGACCCGCGCGGTGCGGATCGGTGTAGCCCACGTGCAAATAGAACGGCCGCCCCGCGGCTTCCCGCAGAAAGCGCGCGGCCTGCTCCGCCATGGCGAACACTTCGCGTCCGCCGCCCTCGGCCCGGAAGTCCCAGGGGTAGACCTCCGGCGGATTCACGTGCAGCTTTCCGATGACGCCCGTCCGCGCGCCTTGCTCCCGGGCGACCCGCGGGATCGATTGCACCCAGGCATGGGTGTGAAAGTTGTGCGGCGCATGCGCGTGGCCGAACTGTCCGTTGGCGTGATTGTGCAGCCCGGTCAGCAGCACGGATCGGCTGGCGCTGCACGAGGCCGTGGTGCAGAAAGCCTGCGTGAAGCGGACTCCTTGCCCAGCCAGGCGGTCGAGGTTCGGCGTCCGGATCACCCGATGGCCGTAGCAGCCCGCGATCAGCGACTGATCGTCGGCGATCAGCATGAGCACGCCGCGGCCCCGCGCCGCGGCCCGCGCCGCCAGGGGGGCGGCCGCCCCTGCCAGGAAGTGACGTCGGTGCATATGCCCTCACTGTCCGGCTTTTCCGCCTGGAGGTCAACTCCCCCGCCGCCGGCGGCCCGCTCAGCGGAGCGGCTGCATGATGACCGCCTCGGCCCGGCAAGAGTCCCTGACGCCCGCGCCGCACGGGCGGAACCCCAAGTCCTTGGTCATACAAAGCCGCACCTCGCTCAGGAAGCGCCCGCGACACCTCAGGCGGATCGCCGCGGGCGGCAGGCCGCGGTTGGCCGCCGCGAACCGGGTGACGATGGTGTCCGGAGTGACGTACACCTGGCGCGCGGGGGCTTCGAACTCTTCCGGAATGCGCACGGCGGCGCGCGCCCGGCGCACCAGACGGAAATACGCCTCCGGCGTCAGGCCGGTGCACGTGCCGTGCTTGCGCCATTCGTGTTGGATGAGGCGCGGGCTGGGCATCAGCGGCAACATCTGCTCCACCAGCGCCGGCGGCACGGGTTCGCCCGCCGCGCAATCCGCCGGGTAGCCGCGCTCGAACTGCGGCCAAAGCCCGTGTACCACGAATCCGAAGCGCTTGCCCGGGCCGCACTGGAGCGCTTCCCGAGCGCCGCCGGGACTGGCGCAATACTCCGGCGACCACGAAAGCGCCAGCAGATAGTAGTCGAACACGCCTGGTGTGAATTCAGCGCGATCCCGGCCGGGGCGTTTGGGCGCGGCCAACCCCGCGCCCCACACCGCCACGAAGAACAGCACCACCCATCCTCGCCGCATGGCGCTCCTCATCGTAGCGCGGGCGCCGCGGCGCGGGTGCGTAAAATAGGAGCAATGACCACGGGCTCTCCCGAACCTGCATCGCATGCCCGCCGACTATGCCGTACGCCGTAAACCGCGGAGCGCGCATTTACTGGGAATCGCACGGGGAGGGCGAACCGCTGGTCTTGCTGATGGGCTTGAGCTTTACGTTGGATCTGTGGCACCGCTCCCTGCCCTACCTGACCCACCGCTACCGCACCATTCTGCTGGACAACCGCGGCGTGGGGCGGAGCAGCGTCCCGCGCGGCCCCTATTCCGTTCCGCTGATGGCGCGCGACGTGGCGGCGGTGATGGACGCCGCGGGCGTCGAGCGCGCCCACCTGATCGGCGCCTCCATGGGCGGCATGATCGCCCAGGAGTTCGCGCTCCGCTTTCCCCACCGCGTGCGCTCCCTGATTCTGGGCTGCACCTCGTGCGGAATTCTGCGGGGCAAGTGGCCCAAGGCGGGACTCTTGCGGGTGTTCCGCCGCTGGCGGCGGATCACGCCCGCCGAGCGCACCGAGCGTCTCGCTCCTCTGCTCTATTCGCCCAGGACGCCGCCCGAACGCATCGCGGAAGATGTGCGGATCCGGCTCGCCAACTACCCGCGGGAGCGGGGCTACCTGAACCAACTGCTCGGCATGATTCCGTGGAGTTCCTACCGTCGTTTGCCGCGCATTGAGGCGCCGACGCTGATCCTGCACGGGGAGCAGGATCCGCTGATGCCGGTGGGCAATGCCTTCCTGCTGGCCCGCCGGATTCCCAACGCCAGGCTGGTGATCCTGCCGAACGCGTCGCATTTCTTCACCACCGACCAGCCGGAACTGGCGCACCGGATCGTGCTGGACTTTCTGGCCTCGTTATAGCCTGATCTCTATATGAGCTGGTGGAAAGACCGGGACAGGCTGCTCTGCCCCGAGGAGCAGCAAGCGAAACTCCGAGACGGGCAGCCAACTCGAACGGGCCGAGCTGCCTGTCCCGGCGTTTTTCCACCAGCTCCCCTGGAGGACAAACGCCTCCGCGAGATTTACGGCAGGCGGCGATCCCGCCGTTGGCAAGATCGGCTCCGGCGCTGGCTGGAGCCGCCCGCCCCGGTGCTGCCGAATCCCCGCGAGCCCCGCGACTTCCCCCTGGGAAAGCGCAATCTTTATCTGGGCGGCGGCGGCGCGGAGGTTCCCGGCTACCTCAACCTCGACCTGTTCCTGCTGCCGGGCGTGCAGGTGGTGGCCAACGCGGAACAGTTGCCTTTCCCCGATGACCTGTTTGCCCGTGTGGAATGCGATGCGGTGCTCGAGCACGTCCGCGACCCGGAAGCCGTGATGCGGGAAATCCGGCGCGTGCTGGCGCCGGGAGGATATGCCCACCTGGTCGCTCCCTTCTGCCATCCCTTCCATGCCTATCCGCGGGACTACCGCAGATTCACCCTCGATGGTTTGCGCCTGCTGGCCGGCGACCTGGAGGAAGTGGCCGCGGGATGGCGAAGCGGTCCCGCCGCAACCCTGGCCGTGTTCTTGCTCGAATTTGTCAAGCTCTGGCTTCCGTCGCGACTCTGGCGCGCGGCGGTGCACGGCGTGCTAGGCTGGGCGCTGTTTCCGTTGCGCTATCTCGATCTGGCGCTCCTGCGTTCCCCCGAAGCCGGCCGTCTGGGCAACCATGCCTATCTCTGGCTGCGCAAGGCTCCCTCATGAGCCGGGCGTTTCCCCGCTTCCTGCCGGACCGCGGCGGCGGCGAAGGGAGGGTGGAATGCGCGGGCTTCGACGGCAGGCTCCCCTCTGGTAACCTGCGGAAGGCGGCCGGCCGGGCCTCCGGTATCCGCCATGCGATCCCGATGCGCCTTTGCTGCCTGCTGGTTTTGCTCCTGTTTCTCGCGCCAGGCTCCTTTGCCGAGACGCTGCGCGTGATGAGCTTCAACGTCCGTTACCCGGCGCCAGGTGACGGTCCCAACCGTTGGGAACTGCGCCGCGACCTGTTGCTGCGTACGATCCGGCTCAAGACGCCCGACCTCATCGGCGCCCAGGAATTGTTCCACCTCCAGGGCGAGTACATTGTCCAGAACCTGCCCGAATACGAGTGGTTCGGCGACAGCCGCCGCGGCAGCCGTGAGGACGAGCACATGGGCATCTTCTACAAGCGCGCCAAGCTGCGGGTGATCGAGTCCGGCAACTTCTGGCTGTCGGAATCGCCCGAGACGCCGGGAAGCCAGGCGTGGGGCGCTTCGCTGCCGCGCATGGTGACCTGGGCTCTGTTCGAGGTGCGCACGAACGGAAGCCGCTTCTACCTTTACAACACGCATTTCCACCACACGCCGGATGGGGCCGGGGCGCGTGTGAACTCGGCCAGGCTGCTCGCCGCACGCGCTGGAAAGCCCGCGCGAAACCTACCGGTGATCATTACGGGCGACTTTAATGCCGCGGCTCCCACCGCGGAACCGTACAAGATCCTGACGGAGCAGTTCCGCGACGCCTGGACATCGGCCGCGCGCACCATTGGCCCGGAAGGCACCAGCAGTACCTTCGCCGGCCGCACCACCGGCCGCCGCATCGACTGGATCCTGTTCCGCGGTCCGTTCGAGGTCCTGGAAATGGAGACGGTGACCTACCAGGAGGACGGGCGCTTTCCGTCGGATCACTTTCCGGTAATGGCCGTACTGGAGTGGTAAGGCAGGCTGGTGAGGCAGACGCCGTTGAGCGCGCGAATTCCGTAAGATGGCGGAAGTGGCCCGCCCGCCTCGTCCTCTCACCGCCAAAACCGTCGCGCGTCTGGGCCTTCAGGACCCCTCCCCGGAGCGCGATGAGCGGATCCGCAGGCTGATTCGCGGCATTCCGAAAGGCAAAGTCGCCACCTACGCCCAAGTGGCCGCGGCGGCGGGATATCCTTTGTATCATCGGCAGGTAGTCCGCATTCTCCGCCAGTCCGGCGACCAGTTGCCGTGGCAGCGCGTGCTGGGAGCCGGCGGCCAGATCCGGCGGAAAGCGGAAGCGGGCGCCGAGCAGCGTCTCCGCCTGGAAATGGAGGGGGTCACCTTCATCGGGAAGCGGGTGGACATGACGCGCCATCAGCACCACTTCCGGACCTGGGAAATCCCGGACTGGTAGCGGGCGCGGGAACTACTAGCCGGCGGCGCCCGCCACGACGGGGTACACCTTTCGCGCCGCCGCCACGATGTCGTCCACCTCCTGGCGGGAGTACTTGGGCCCGACCGCGACCCCGGCGTACCGTCCCAGGATGTCGAGCGTGCGCGGGCACGACGCCGCGCCGTAGCGGATGGCTTTGCCGCGGGGCGTGGTCCAGGTAGGCCAGGCCGGATGATGAGCCACTTTATTTTCGATGTAAGGCTGCACGGGCAGCACGGCCGAGCCGCCTGGCGCAACGGCGGGCACATTTTCCGCCTTCATCGCTTCCAGGAATCGGTCCCGCTGGGCCCTGGTGGCGAAGGCGAAGAACACGGGCGCGGCCAGATCGCCTTCCGGGTCGGGCCGGCGGCGCCAGCGGATGCCCGGCAGGTCGCGCAAGCCATCGTAGACAAGCTGCGCGTTGGCGCGGACGGCGGCGATGATCCGGTCCAGCTTGCGCAACTGCGCCAGCATGACCCCGCCCGCAAACTCGCTCATCCGGAAATTGGTGCCCGCCATCGGCGAACCGCCGGCCTGGCCGATCCATTCCCGATGGACCGGCGCGAGATTGCCCACGTCGTGAAAGCGGCAGGCGCGCTCGAACAGGGCCGGATCGCTGGTAACCAGGGCGCCGCCCTCGCCGGAGGTGATCGTTTTGCTGGCCTGGTGGCTGTAAATGCCGATGTCGCCTAAGGAGCCAAGCGGCTTGCCCCGGTAGCTGCCGCCCACGCACTGGGCGCAGTCCTCGATCACCTTGAGACCCCGTTTGCGGGCGATGGCCAGAATCGGTTCCAGGTCGGCGACGTTGTTTTGCAGGTGCGCGACCATGATGGCGCGCGTCTGGCGCGTCAGGCGGGGCTCGATGTCGCCGGGATCCAGGTTGAACGAATCGTCGATCTCGGCGAACACCGGCAGCGCGCCGCAGCGAATGACGGCGGTGGCGGTGGAGTGCCAGGTCCAGGCGGGCACAATCACCTCGTCACCCGGTCCGATCCCCAAAGCGGCCACTGCGGTCTCCAGCGCGCCCGTGCCGGAACTCACCGCCAGCGCGAAACGGGTCTGCATCCGGGCGGCGAACGCTTTTTCGAAATCCGCCACCTTCGCGGGCGTGCGGCCCGCGCGCCCGCTGAAGCGGAAAGGCATGCCGGTGTCGACCACTTCCGTGACCTGGCCGCGTTCGGCCTGGTCGAAGTGCAAAGGGCCCCAATAGTCGCCGCGCAAAGGGGTCTGCCGTACCGGCGTTCCTCCCTCCAGCGCCAGCCGCGGCGTGCCCGCGGCGGATCCGGCGGCAGCCAGCGTGGCTACGAATGTTCTGCGTTCCATGACGGCTCCTGTCCGCGGCTATCCTACCTCCCCCGGCGGCCGGGGACAATGGAGAAACTCCAACGCCGCGCAGGGGCCTGCAAGACCCCGCCGTCGCTCACCCGGTCACTTCGAATTCGAACGCCGGAGTCAGATACTCGGGCATCAATTCGCGGCGGCCCTTGCCAAGCTGGCCGCGGGTGATCCAGAGCGCATGGAGCGAGTACTCGCCGGGGCGGAGTTCGGCGGGGAGCAAAGCCATCGCGAGGGCGCGCCAGGGGTGCGCGCGCGACGGGCGTCCGCGGGCCAGGCGCGCGCTGGTGCGGGTCACTTGCAGTTCGAATTCCCAGCGCGCGCTCAGCAATTCGGTCACCGCGCACTCGTCTTCCTCATCCTGCGGCGGGCCCAGCGACAGGGCCGCCAGGCGGACCGCGCGGGGAAAGCGGGCCGGACGCGCCGCCGCGGCGGCCTCATAACGGGCCAGCGCGGCGGCCGCATCTCCCTGAAACGCCGGGACCACGACCACTCCGTGCGGGCGCTCGTCGGCGGGATCGTCTCCTGCGCGCAACGGCACGCGGAGGATCAGAAAATCGCTTCCGGCTTGGGTCATCAGGCGGCTCCTCCGTCAGGCGACGGGTGGCTTCAACTTCAACTGTAGCCGATGTTCAATCGCCTGTCCCACCCGGAGCACCAAGGCTTCCTCGAAGGCCTGGCCGATAATCTGAATGCCCAACGGCAAGCGCTGCGCCGTGAAACCGCACGGCGCCGACAGCGCGGGCAAACCCAGCAGGTTGACGGCGCGCACCAGACGCGTGGAAGCAAGCCGCACGTCCTCTTCTTCCGGGCCGACGGCGATGGTCGTGGCGCCAAGGCGCGGCGCGCCGGTGGGCGTGCACGGCGTCAGCAGGCAGTCACAGTGATTCCAAATCCCGTGAAACTCCCGCTGCATCATGCGGCGCAGGCGCTGGGCGTTGAGGTAATCCGTCGCGGAGAGCAATCGGCCCTGCTCGAGCAGGGCGAGCACGTCTGCGCCGAACAGTTCCCGGCGGTCGAGATAGCGTTCCATCAGCGCGGCGGCTTCGCTTTGGACGATGACGCGCGCCACCAGGTTGTAGGCATTCAGATCCGGCATCCGCACGGGCACGATCTCGGCGCCCGCGCGCCCGCAGGCCTCGGCGGCCTGGCGGGCGGCCTGTTCCATTTCCGGCGCGACCCGGTCGAAATAGTAGTTCTCCGGCCAGCCGACGCGGAGTCCTTCCAGGCTCGGATTCTCCTCCGGCACGCAGGGGCCGGGTGGTTCCGCCGCGCAGGTCTCGTCGCGGGGATCCGGCCCGGCGATCGCTTCCAGCACCACCGCGGCGTCCCGCACCGACCGCGTCAGCGGACCCATATGGTCGAGGGTGAAATCGAGCGGCATCACGCCGTACCGGCTGACCCGGCCGAACGTGGGCTTGAGGCCGACGCAACCGCAGTACGCCGCCGGCACGCGAATCGATCCGCCCGTGTCGCTGCCCATCGCCATGAACACCATCCGGCTGGCCACCGCCGCGCCGGACCCGCCGCTGGAACCGCCGGGGATGTGCTCGGGGTTCCAGGGGTTCCGCACCGGGCCGAAGTGCGGGTTGTTGGAGGTGATGCCGAAGGCGAGTTCGTGCATGCTCGTCTTGCCCGTCAGGACCGCGCCCGCGGCATGCAACTTCTCCACCACCGCGGCGTCGCGCTCGGGAACATAAGAGGCGAACAGCTTGGACCCGCAGGTGGTGCGAATCCCATGGGTTTCGAAGACATCCTTCACAGCCACGGGAATGCCATGCAGCGGACCGCGGTCGATGCCGATGGACAATTCATCGTCCGCGCGCGCGGCCTGCACGGCAGCCGTTTCTTCCATCAGCGTCAGAAACGCGTTGAGCCGCGGGTTCAACGCGCGGATGCGGGCGAACGCCTCTTCGGTGAGTTTGCGGGAAGTGGTCTTGCCGGCGCGCAAGGCGGCGGCGGCTTGCAGGATGGTCACTGGTCCGCCTCCGGTTTTCGGAAAGGGCGAAACGTGAGCGGCGGTTCCACGTCGTGGGGGATGTTTTTCGTCAGGGGCCGGAAGCCGGCCTCCAACGACTCGAGCACCGGGATGACGCGTTCGGGTTCGGTGATGGTCGCGCCCAGGGCGGCGGCCAGTGCTTTCCAGTCTTTCATCAGCCCCTGTTATATCCCAAGCCCGCGCCCGGCTGCGAGTCTCCCGCGGGTTGCGCGGCGCCGGCGGCGAAGATTGGGGGGCAGACAGGAAGCTCAACATTTCTCGCGAGGATGCACCCCGATGACGCGCAGACAGCTCATGGGAGCAGCCGCTGCCCCGGCCGCGCCGGGCCGGCAGCCGAAGCCCCGCAACATCATCTTCATCCTGACCGACGATCACCGCTACGACGCCATGGGTTTTCTCGCCGGCCAGCGGTTCCTGCAAACGCCGCGGCTGGACGCGATGGCGCGGAACGGCGTTCACGCCCGGCACGCCTTCGTCACCACGGCGCTGTGCTCACCGAGCCGGGCGTCGATGCTGACGGGGCAGTACGCGCACCGTCACCGCGTGGTCGACAAGAACAACCCCGTGCCGCCGGGCACGCGCTTCTTTCCCCAGCTGCTCCAGCAGGCGGGCGACGAGACGGCGTTCATCGGCAAGTGGCACATGGGCGGAGAGAGCGACGCGCCGCGGCCCGGCTTCCACCGCTGGGTCAGCTTTCGCGGACAGGGCCACTACTATCCGCACGCCGACGGGCTCAACGTCGACGGCCGGCGCATGCCGCAGCAGGGTTATATTACCGACGAGCTGACCGATTACGCGCTCGACTGGCTGAAACACCGCCGGAAGCCGTTTTTCCTGTACCTGTCGCACAAGGCGGTGCACGCCGACTTCCTGCCGGCCGAGCGGTACCAGGGCCGGTACGCGAACGCGGAGTTCACGCCGCCCCGGTCGATGAACGAGGGCAAACACCGGCCGATGTGGGTCGCGGCGCAGCGCAACAGTTGGCACGGCGTCGATTTCCCCTGCCACCGCGACCTGGACATCGCCGCCTACTACCGGCGGTACGCCGAAACGCTGCTGGGCGTCGACGAAAGCCTCGGCCGCGTCATGGATTTCCTGCGCGAACGCAAGCTGTTTGCTTCGACGCTGGTGGTCTACATGGGCGACAACGGCTTCGCGTTCGGCGAGCACGGGCTCATCGACAAACGCACCGCGTACGAGGAGTCCATGCGCGTGCCGATGCTGCTGCACTGCCCGGAACTGTTTCCGCCAGGGACCGTTCTCTCTGAGATGGTGGCCAACATCGACGTTGCGCCGATCCTGCTGGAAGCCGCCGGGGTGCGCAATCCGGGCGGCGGGGACGGGCGCAGCTTTCTCAACCTGGCGCAGGGGCGCCAGCGCGATGGCCTGCTGTAGGAATACTACTGGGAGCGGAATTTTCCCCATACGCCCACCCGCCACGCGCTGCGCGGCGACCGGTACAAGCACATCCACTGCCACGGCATCTGGGATCTCGACGAATTGTGCGACCTTGTGGAGGATCCGCTCGAGCTGAACAATCTGATCTTCAGCCCTGCGCATCAGTAGGTAGGGGGGAGATGAACAAAAGGCTGTTCGCCATCCTCGGGGAAACCAACGGGATGTACATCCCGCTGTATCCGGACCGCGGGCGGCAGCAGAACTTGCGACCCAAGGGCAGAAACCGGCCCGTGCCGTTCCCGGACGAGTTGACGAAGTAGGGCGGCCCGGGACGCCGCGGCAAAACATTTGTGCTCGGGCCCCCGGAATGGGTTGATAATAACCAAAGGCGCCCGTGGGGGGCCCCACTGTTGTTCGGATGCAGCCAGCCTTTGTTGCCACATTCGGGCACCAGGCCGGATCCGGTCGAAAGGGGAGGCACGTTCACGTTGAGGACAGGAGACATCCTGCGGGCATGGGCCCGAATTTTACAGGGCCGGCAACCTTCGCTGGCCCTCGAGATCACCCGGGAGTGCCCGCTGCGGTGTCCGGGCTGCTATGCCTACGATCCCGCGCACCTGGGCGGCGCCGTTACGTTGCGGGATCTGGCGGACCGGAAAGGGCAGGCGCTCATCGACGGCGTCCTGGAAGCGGTTGACGCCGCCCGTCCGCTGCACGTCTCCCTGGTGGGAGGGGACCCGCTGGTGCGCTACCGCGAGGTGGATGCGCTGCTGCCGCTGCTGACGGCGCGGGGAATTCACGTGCAGGTGGTCACCAGCGCCTTCCGGGAGATCCCGCCCCGCTGGACCGCGCAGCCCCGGGTGAACGTCACGGTCTCGATCGACGGGCTGGCGCCGGAACACGACGCCCGCCGGAAGCCCGCTACTTACGAGCGCATTCTCAAGAACATCGCCGGCTGCAGGATCAACGTGCACTGTACCATCACCGGCCAGATGATGAAGCGGCCCGGCTACCTGGAAGAGTTCACGCGCTTCTGGTCGCAGCGCGATCAAGTGCACCGGATTCAGTTCAGCCTGTTCACACCGCAAATCGGCGACCGTCTTCCCGAGATGCTCAATCCTGACGAGCGGCGGAGAGCCATTGAGGAGATGCTGGAATTGCGGAGGCGGTATGCCAAGCTCGGGATGCCCGAGGCGTTGATCCGGCAGTTCGCTTCGCCGCCCCACGCGCCCGGCGACTGTGTGTTTGCGCTCACCACGCAATCGATCTCCGCGGACCTGCGCACGATCGTGACGCCATGCCAGTTGGGCGGCAACCCGGACTGTTCCCAGTGCGGGTGCGTGGCGTCCATGGGCCTGGCCGCCGTGGCCGCGCACCGGCTAGGCGGATTGGTGCCCGTCGGCGCTTTGTTCCGGGCGTCGGTGCGCGTTGGCCGGGCGCGCGGGCGGCAGCGTGTGGCAACCACCGCGCCCGAGCCGTTCGTGGTGCTGGACTAACGCTTGCCCAGGGGTGAGAGGCGCGCTTGGCCGGTGCGCCGGGCACGCGGTAGTTTTCATGCGCCGCGTCAATTCGGCAGGTCCAGCGCCCGGACATCGGAAGCAGGAGCGGCGTGCATCAAGCTTCTGCTCCGCCGCTGTGTCCGGTGCTCCCTGCGTTCCGGTCATTCCCGGCTTTGGGCGCGCTCCGATCGCTCGCGTCAGGCAAGGGCCCGAACGGGGAAGTCGCAAGCGTGCCTCGGCACGCCTCGCCGAAGTCGTCAGCGCCGCGACAGCCGCGTCCGGGCCTGTGCTGATGCCGCCTCGCCGTTCACCATCAGCGCGAAGGTGAGGGGAACCGCCGGTGCACATCCTGAATCACCTCGCGCTGCGCGGCTAGGGCTGCACGTTAGCCGGAAACCGGCAGGCGCATCAGGTAGCCCGTCGAGGCGGGGTTATCGGCATAGCCTCGGAACACCGGGCCGTAAAACCACGCTTGCACCCATGCCGGACGGACGTCATCCAGAAAGCGGCGGAACTCCGCGGTGGTGGTGTCGCCCCACGAAACGAAGAAGGCGCGGAAGTCGAAGCTGGGATCCGGCAGGTCCGGATGACGGCCGGCAGCGGCGCGCCCGGCTCGAGGCAGGGCGGCGGCGCCCAGCAGGCCGCGGCCAGTCAAGGCGCGTTTCATGAGCAGGGCCCCGCGAGAATTATACTGAGACCGTTCGCCATGCACGAGTTGAGCATCGCGCAGGCCATTCTGGAAACGGCCGAGGCCACGCTGCGGCAGCACCCCGGGGCCAGGCTGGCGAAGGTCGGCTTGCGGCTGGGCGAACTGGCCGGGGTGGATCGCGAGTCGCTGGCCTTTTGTTTCGAGGTGCTAGTGCGGGATTCGGCGCACGCCGGCGCGCAATTGCAGATTGACTGGCAGCCGCTGACGCACGAATGTCTGGCCTGCCATCGCGAGTTTCCGGTGCGGGATTGGGACCGGCGCTGCCCCGGGTGCGGCGCCGGCGAGACGCGCTTCCGTAGCGGACGGGAATTGGAAGTCGCATACTTGGAGTTAGAGGAACCATGAGCCAGGCCGTTCAGGATCCGGTTGCGCGCAAAGTACTCAATGAGAACGACCGGATCGCCGCCATCCTGCGGTCCCGCTTTCAGCAGCGCGGCATCCTCTGCCTCAATTTCATCAGTTCGCCTGGCGCCGGCAAGACCACGCTGCTCGAGCGCACCCTCGCCGCGTTGCCTGCCGGGGATCGCGTCGCGGTGCTGACCGGGGACATTCAAACCGACCACGACGCCCGCCGCCTGGCAACGTATGGATTCCCCGTCCAGCAGATCACGACGGCGGGAGCGTGCCACCTCGACGCGCGGATGGTTGAAAAGGCGCTGTCGGCCTGGAATCTGGACGATTTGAGCCTGATCTTGATCGAAAATGTCGGAAACCTGGTGTGCCCTTCCAGCTACGACCTTGGGGAGGACGCTAAGGTCGTCATTCTGAGTGTGACCGAAGGCGCGGACAAGCCGCTGAAGTACCCGGGGATCTTTCATCGGGCCGAATTGATGATCCTGAGCAAAATCGACCTGCTGCCCTACGTACCGTTTTCCGTGGAGGAAGCCAGGCGGAATGCGCGGAAAGTCCGCCCGGAGATAGAGATTCTGGAGCTCTCGTGCACTACCGGAGAGGGGTTGGAGGGTTGGAGTTCCTGGCTGGCGGCGCGGCGTGCCCGCCGACTCAAAGTTCCGTAAAATCTGCGCTTACCGCCGGTCCAGGCCATGGAATCGGCGCTGGCCCGGGGCTCGGAGGCAACCCCAAGGCGCGCCGGATTCCACGGCGCTGGAGACGGGTCGAACGCCGGGTCCGCCCGGCACGCCAGGGCTCGGAGGAAGCCCTTTTGCTCGTGCGCTTAAGCGGCCCTTCTCGACCGGAAACGGCACAAAACCCTCAGGCTCTGAAGCCGTTTCCTGCGTTCGACGGGCAAGGCCCAACTGACCCGGAGGAAAGTCAGGGGCCTTAAACTGAGCAGGATCGAAGAAGAAAGACCTCGGTTCGTCTTCCCGTTTCGGGCCCGGTCTATCTAATTCACGCCCTTCCGGGTAAGAGGATACCCATCAGGATAGACGCTGAAGGCCGCCGGAAAGTTCCAGTCAGGCTAACAAGCCGCCGTGTCCAAGACAGGCAATCTCCCAACCCGAAACCCGATACCGGGCCAGCAGGGGTGGCAGCAGGAGGTCAATCACGTTGGGCTTGGCGGAGCGGAAACAGCCGGGCGCCGACAGGAGGGGTATGTCGTCCCGGTACGCCAGCATCAGCAGGTTCCCGGGCTCGACAGGAGCCAGGAAACGCTCCAGTTGGCCGCCCGCGCGGAGGATCGCTTTGCCGACCACGTCTTCCGGCCCCGCCGGCGCCGTGGTGGACGCCACCAGAATTACCGACGGCTTCGAACGCGCCAGATGCTGCAAAGCGCGGGTGACCGGCCCCTCATCCTCGGCGCAGGCCAGGACGAAATTGGCGGCCACCCCAAACCGCTCCAACCGCTGCCGCATGATGGCCTCGAACAACTGCTTCGCCCGGTCTCCGTTCAGCGGATCGGTGTAAAGAATCCCCACCGAAGGACTGCGAATGGGGCGAGCCTGCAAAATCGGACCCCGCTCCCTCAGGATGGAAACGATGGTGTCCAACTGCTCCCGCGCCACCGCGAACGGCGCGCTCTTCACCGTGGCGATCCGCTGCCCCGCCAGGGCGAAACTAAAATTCAGCGCGGTGGCGGTCACCACGCTTGCCGTGCAATTCAACTGCTTGAGCAACTCGTCATCAATCAGAATGCAGCAATTCTCCGTCGCGACCAGATTGGCCCGCCCCCCTGCCGCCATCCGGATTTCAAAACAGCCGCAGCCCATTTCGCTCGCCACGGCGCACACCGCCTCGTCCTCGCTGACTTCCCCTTCTTCCAACTCCGTGACCCAGACTTTGTCCATGCCTTCGGATTCGAGGATGCGGATATCTTCCTCGCTGATCACATGGCCCTTGGCCAGGAGCTTCTTCCCCCCGGAACGAAACACCGTGCAGCAAAGCACCCTTCCATTGGAGTTCTTGACATCGACCGTCTGCGCTCTCATAGAATCCTTCCGCCCGGCGAAGGCCGTGCCTTTTTTCGGTTCGTCCTTTTTGCCGTTTCGATTGTACGTTTACAAAGTGCGGACTTCGTTCAACTTCTCTCGTTAAACCATCGGATTATTTGTGGGGCAACTGAATATCCCTTTGTGGGTAGATCGCGATGGTACACCATGGACGTACTTGTTCCGGGCTATTCAGAGAGGCGGTTCGCCCAAAAAGACGGAGGCTAGGAGTTTGCTCTCTCAGTATTGAGGAAACGAGCTTCAATAACCAAGAAAGCGGGCGTACAGGCTACGGGCCACCCCCACGTCGGTGGTGCCCTTTACAATAGCGCGTCCGTCGGGGAAAACCGTCAGCTCGTAACCGCCGTGGAAGAAACGCAGCGCGAAACCGTTGTTGCGCACCGTGCCATGCGGCGCTAAGTGACGGGCCAGAAGGTCCAGATCCAACGGGCGGGACCGCTCGTGGATCTGCACGGCGTTCCTTCCGCAAAGGCTGATGGGAGCGCGCCGGTCGCCTTCGAGGAAGGGGAATTCCCCCCGACCGCATGCCGGGCATCCCGGATCGGCCTCTGGCAGCGGGGTTTGCCGGATGGCGCCCTGCCAGACATCGAAGGTCAGCACGGCGGCGGCGGGTTGGAGGCCGCAAAGAATTTTCAAGGCGGCGGCCACCTGCCAGGCGGCTACGGTCGCGGTGACCGGATTCAAGATGCCGGCGGTTTCGCAGGTCGGCTGTAAACCCGCGGGGGGCTCCGGATACACGCACCGGAGACAAGGGCCGCCGGGCAGCACGGGCATCACAATGCCATAGCTGCCCACCGCGCCTCCGTAGATCCAGGGAAGACGCCGGGAAACGCAGAAATCGTTCAGCAAAAACCGGGTCTCAAAATTGTCCGTGCCGTCCAGGACCAGTTGGACGCCATCCAGCAGGTCTTCAATGTTCGCAGGGGTCAGGTCCTCGACGTGCGCCTCTACCCGAACGGCGGCGTTGATGCGCGCCAGGGCGCGGCGGGCCGCCACGGCCTTGGGTAAACCTTCGGCGGCGTCCGCCTCTTCATAAAGCCATTGCCGCTGGAGGTTACTGGGCTCCACGTAGTCGCGGTCCAGCAAGGTGAGCCGTCCGACTCCCGCCCGCGCCAGGGCGGCGGCTTGAAAGCTGCCCAGCGCGCCGCACCCCACGATCGCCACGCGCGAGGCCAGCAACTTTTCCTGTCCGCTTTCCCCGATTTCCGGAAACAGGATCTGCCGCGAGTAACGCTCCCGCTCTTCGGCCGTCATGCGCTCCGATAGTAGCAGGCTCCTGGCGAGTCCGATTTGCGACACTAAGGGAATGGCCCGTGCCCCCGCGCTGACCATGGGCTTGGCGGTTCTGGCGGTGTGTGGCGGAGGTCCCGCCGCCCTTGCGCAACCGGACAAGTACGAGGGGAAGCGCATTCGGACGATTCAGTTCAGTCCGGTGGAGCAGCCGATCCAAGGAGAGGAGATCTTCCGGCTCCTGCCTCTGCGGATTGGCGAGGCGCTCCGCCTGGCGGACGTGCGGGAGGGCATCTACCGGCTGTACGCCACCGGCCAATACACCGACATCCGGGTCGACGCCCGCCTGGTGGACACCGAAGGCGTGGCGATCACCATCCTCACCAAAGAAAGCTGGTTCATCGGCCGCGTGTCGACGGACCAGGGAGTCCGCCAGCCTCCCAACCCGGGTCAACTGACCAACGTCGCCGGACTGCGGCTGGGCGAGGCGCACCGGCCGGAGGCGGTGAAGACCGCCGTCGACAGCATCCAAACGCTGCTCGAAGCCAACGGCTTTTTCGAGTCGCGAGTGGAGCCTCGCTTCGAATACGAGCCGCGGACCCAGCAGATTCACATCCGTTTCGTGATTAACCCGGGCAAGCGGGCTTATTTCGCCTCGCCGGAGTTGCCTCCCGGCGCGAGCCTGACGCCCCAACAGCTGGCCCGCCTGGCCCGCTGGCGCACGATCATCGGCTGGCGGCCGGTCACCTTGTCGCGGACGCAGCGCGGCCTCGACCGGGTGCGGCGCGATTTCCGCCGCAACGACCGACTGATGGCGCAAGTGCTGCTCGATAACCTCCGTTACGATCCCGCTTCGGGCCGCGCCGTCCCGGAACTGCAAATTGACGCGGGCCCCAAGGTCAAGGTCAACGTGGTGGGAGCCCACGTTTCCCGGTCCCGCCTCCAGGCTCTGATCCCTATCTACGAGGAAGGAACGGTGGACCGCGACCTGTTGGTGGAGGGCGCCCGCAACCTCCGCGATCACTTCCAGTCGCAGGGATATTTCAACGCGGAGGTGGAGTTCAAACAGCAGCGCCTGCGCGATGATAGCGCCGCCGTCGATTACCTGGTGAACCTCGGCCGCCGGAATGTCGTCAGCACGGTGGAAGTGAAGGGCAACCAGTATTTCGACGCTGAAACCATCCGCGAACGGATGTTCGTGCTGCCGCGCTCCTTTCAGTTTCGCCGGGGCCGGTACAGTGAGACGCTGTTGCGCCGCGACGAGGAAGCGGTCGCCACGCTGTACCGGGAAAACGGCTTTCGCGATGTGGAGGTGGATTCTTCGGTAGGCGAAGCGCCCGGACCCCAGCGCGGACTCGCCATCACTCTGCGGGTCAAGGAAGGCCCCCAGTGGCTGATCCAAAGCCTGGAGCTGGAAGGCGTCGAGACGCTGGACCGTGAGGAGCTGCTCAGCCGCTGCACCTCGCTGCCCGGACAGCCGTTCAGCGAATTTCAAGTAGCCGTGGATCGCGACGCCATTCTGGCCCGCTATTATGCCGAGGGCTTTTCCGACGCATCCTTCGCGTGGAGCGCCACGCCCGCCGGCGAACCCCAGCGTCTGCATGTCCGCTATCAGATCAAAGAAGGCCGCCGGCGCTTCGTGCGGCAAGTACTGATGAGCGGACTGCAAACCACCCAGCCGCAACTGGTCAACCGCCGCATTCTGCTCAATCCCGGCGATCCGCTGTCCCAGACGCGCATGGCGGAGACGCAGCAGCTTCTTTATGAACTGGGCATTTTCGCCCGCGTCAACGTGGCCATCCAGAACCCGGAAGGAGAACTGCGCGAGAAGTACGTGCTCTACCAGGTGGACGAAGCCAACCGCTACTCTCTCACCGGCGGTCTCGGGGCGGAAATCGCCCGCATCGGCGGCAACCAGGCCAGCTTTGAAAATCCGGCCGGCGCACCCGGCTTCAGCCCGCGCATCTCGCTCGATTTCAGCCGCCTGAACTTCCGCGGCATCGGACACACCGTGAGTTTTCGCAGCCGCCTCTCGAACCTGCAACAGCGGGCGTTGGTGAACTACTCGGCGCCGCGGCTGCGTAACGTAACCGGGCTGGACCTTTCCTTCACGGCGCTCGCCGATAACGCGGGGGACATCCGGACGTTCATTTCCCGGCGGCGGGAAGGCGCCGTGCAGCTTTCCCAGCGGGTTTCCAAAGCCGACACCTTCCTGTACCGCTTCAGCTACCGCCGCGTGGGCGTGGACAACCTGAAGATCGACCCGCGCCTGGTGCCGCTGCTGTCCCAACCGGTGCGGATTGGCATTCTCAGTGGGAACCTCATTCGCGACAAGCGCGACGACCCTACGGACTCGACGCGAGGCGTCTTCAACACGATCGATCTGGGACTGGCGTCGCGAGCCTTCGGATCGCAAGCCAACTTCACGCGGTTTCTCGCGCGCAACACCACGTATCATGCTTATGGAAGAAACAAATACGTGCTGGCCCGGTCGCTGACGTTTGGCTGGCTCCAGCCGTTCGGCGAGACGTTTCTGCGCACGGAACTCGATTCGGCGGCGGACATTCCCATCGCCGAGCGTTTTTTTTCCGGCGGCGCCAACAGCCATCGTGGGTTCCCGGAGAACCAGGCCGGTCCGCGCGACCTGGAAACCGGCTTCCCGCTGGGCGGCCGGGCGGTGCTGATGCACAACCTCGAGCTTCGCTTTCCCCTGCTCGGCGAGAACATCGGCGGGGTGGTTTTTCACGACGCGGGCAACACCTATTCGCGCCTCGGCAATATTTCGTTCCGCGTGCGGCAACGCGACATCCGGGACTTCGACTATATGGCGCACGCGCTCGGGTTCGGCATTCGCTACCGCACTCCCATCGGACCCGTGCGGCTGGACCTGGCTTACGGGCTGAACTCGCCCCGTTTCCGCGGCTGTAGCGCCACCAATTCGCTTACCGAGTGCGGACCGCTGGTGGACCAGCGGATCAGCCGCGTGCAGTTCCATTTCTCGATTGGACAGTCGTTCTGAGCTATGGCTTTTCCGCGCATCCTGGTGGCGATCGGGTTCCTGCTGGCAAAGGCGGCGGGGGGCGAGATCATTGACCGGGTAGCGATCACCGTCGGCGCCCGCGTCATCACCGAAAGCGAAGTGCGGCAGGCCGTGCGCCTCCGCCAATTCTTAAATGGCGAGCCGCTGGACTTCCGGGCCTACATCCTGCGCGACGCGGGCGAGCGGCTCGTAGACCAACTGCTGATCCGGCTCGAGAACGAAAACAGCCGTTACGGCGTCCCTTCCGAGGAAGCGGTTGCGGCGGCCCAAGCCCGGATCATCGCCGAACTGTTTCGGGGAGACCGCGTCGCCTACGAGACCGCGCTCAAAGAGTACGGTATTGACGAACGCTTGCTCCTCGAGCATCTCCGCTGGCAGTTGACGGTCGTACGCTTTGTCGGCGTCCGCTTCGGCGCCGGGCTGCAAATCACTCCCGAGGAGGTCCAGGCGTACTTCATGGCGGAAATCGCGCCCAAGCTGGGGCCAGGCGCCACCGCTACGGCGGAGGACTTTCAGAGCCAGATCGAGGAGACGCTGCGGGAGCAGCGCGCCAACGAGCTTGCCGATGACTGGGTGCGCGAAACGCGCGCTCGAACCATCATTGATTTTCATCCGGAGGTTTTCCAATGATCCGCGCCGGGCGGCGAACTCTTCTGCGGCGATCCCTTGCCGGTCTGCTATTCCTGCTGGTGGCGGCGCTGGCCGGCTGGCACGTGCTGCGGAGCGCCTGGCTGGAGCGCCGGATTCGCGCGCGGTTGATCGCCGAGATCGAACGCGCCAGCGGCGGCCAGGCGGCGATGGCCCGTTTCCGCTTCGATCCCCGCTCCCTCCAGGTGGTGATCGACGGCTTCCGGCTGCGCGGCACAGAGCCGCCGGAGGCGCCGCCGCTGTTCGAAACGCCCCGCCTCCGGCTGGCGCTCAGAATCTTGTCGTTCTGGAAGCGCGACATCGATCTGGCGGAACTCGACATCGCCCACCCGCGGATCCACCTCCTGGTGCGCGCGGACGGGTCCACCAATCTTCCCCAGCCGCGCATCCCCCGCCGCACGGACCGGGACACCGTGGAGACGCTGCTGCGGCTAAAGATCGGCTGGTTCGCGCTGCGTGATGGCGAACTGCTCTTCGACGACCGGAAGATTCCCCTGCGCGCGGAGGCCCGAGGCCTGGATGTGGCGCTCGCCTACGATTGGGCCGGCCCGCGCTACCTCGGGAGGGTCGAGACCCGGCCCCTTCGTCTGGAGCTGCCGGGCCTGGAAGCCCTCGAGTTGGACACCAATCTCACCCTGGCGCTGGAGCGCAACCGCTTGCGGATCGACGACGCCGTGATCCGGCAACCCGGTCTGGACGGACGCGCCCGCCTGGTGATCGAGGACTTTCGGGACGTGCGGGTTCAGGTTGGTTTTGAAGCCGATGCCGGCCTGAAAGAGGCGGCGCGCTGGCTGCGCTGGCCGTGGCTGCGGGACGGCCGGGCGCGAATCCAAGGCTCGGCGGCTTTCGGCGGCCCGGCGGGCATGTTGCTGGAGGCCAAAACGAGTGTCCGCCAGGGGCGCGTGCAGACTCCCGCAGTGCGCGCCGGTGACGCAGCGCTGGAAGCGCAAGTACGTTGGACCTCCGAGCAACTCGCCGTGCCGGCTTTTGATTTGCAGGTGCTCGGGGCGCGGTTTGCCGGTTCCGCCGTCATCGAGGACGGGAAACGGTACCAGGTGGAAGGACAATTGGCGAGTCTGGCTTTGCAGCCAGCCCTTGACGCATTGCCGGTGCTGCCGAAGGAGATCGCGGATCTGGCCCGCAAGTGGGACACGCGCGCTGCCGGGCCGGTGCGGCTGGCCGGGCGGTTCGACGCCGGCCTGCCCCGGGTGGAAGCCGATTTGACTTTGACGCCAGGCGACGCCGGCGCGCCGCTGGAAGGATCCGCCGAGGTCGTCTTCGACCGGGCGCTCAACCTTCGCCGGGTGGATCTGCGAACCGGAACCACCCGCCTGGCACTCCGCGGAGAGCCCGGCGAAAAGCTCGACGTTCAGGTGCGAACCGCCGATCTGCGCGACCTGGCGCCGGTGTTCGACGCGAGCGCCTATCCCCTCCGGTTTGACCACGGAGGAGAACTTTCCTTCAGCGGAACCGTCACCGGCGAATTGGAGAATCCGGAAATCGCGGGACAGGTCCAGGGCGCAGGCCTCGTCTATCAGGACCGGCCCGTCGGCGGTTTCCAGGGCTTGGCCGCGCTCTCGCGCGAGCGGATCCAGGTCAACCGCCTGGTTTGGGAGTACTCGGGCGCGCAGGTGGAATTGGCCGGTTCTCTCGGCTTGACGGACTGGAAAGCGACTTCCGCCAGCCCGGTCGCGGGCAGCTTCCGCTTGCGCGACGTCGACGCCGCGCGGCTGGCGGGCCTTGCCGGCGTCCGCGATGTAACAGTCTCCGGCCTCATCACCGCCTCTGGCGCCTTTGGCGGAACGGTGGCGGCGCCGCGCGTCGATGGTGGAGTGCAGGTCCGCAAAGGTGAACTCCACGGCGAGCCATTCGACCGGATCGAGGCGGAACTGGCGTCGGTGGACAACCGGCTGCTGCTGCGGCGCGCGGCCGCCACCCTCCCCGCGGGACGGATCGTGGCGTCGGGGTCCTATTCCTACGCCGAGCAGGATGCGCGCCAGGGAATTTTTCGGTTCGAAATAACCTCCACCGGACTCGCTTTGGACAAGATCCGGCTGGCGGCCAAGCGGCTGCCCGGGGCCACGGCCGAATTGCGTGCGCACCTGTTCGGCGCCTTGGACATCCGCCCGGACGGGGTCCGTTTGCAGGATCTTCGCGGCCATGTGGCCGCTGCGGACGTGCATTACGAAGACAAGCCGGTCGGGACGGTGATCGCCGCGGTGGCCAGCCGCCCGGACCGGGTCAACGTCCGCCTGGACGCGAAATTGCTGGGCTCGCGCCTGACCGGGCTGGGCGGAGTGGCTTTCGCGGACGGCTTTCCGGGCGACCTCCGCCTCCGCGTGGCCGTTCCTTCGATTGGCGCCTTGCGCGCATGGTTCCAGGAGAAGCCGGGGACCGGCACCTTGGAGTTTGACGGGATCGCGGAAGCGGCACTGGAAATGGCGGGTCCGGTCTTCCGTCCAGAAGCGTGGATCGGCCGGCTGACGGTCCCCGAACTGCGGATTTTCCCGCTCTACCAAACGCGGACCGGCCCGCCGCCGGAGCGCATGGTGGTGCGGAATGACGGCGTTATCGAAGCCACGCTGGACCGGGGCGTGGCCCGCCTGCTCCGCGCCAAGCTCGTCGGCGCCGCGACCAACCTCGAAGCCTCCGGTTCGGCCCAGCTCACCGGACGGCAGGCGCTGAACCTGCGCTTGACCGGGGGACTCGACCTGCGCTTGATCGATGAGTTTAGCCCGGACCTGACGGCGGAAGGCCAGGTTGCCGTGAACGCGGACGTCCGCGGCGTGCTCTCCCGCCCCGCGATCGCCGGCCGCCTGGAGTTGAAGAACGCCGCGCTCGGCCTGGAGGAGAGCCCGGCCGGGCTCTCCGCGGTGCAGGCCCAGATCCTGTTCACCGAACGCGAAGCGAAGATCCAGAGCCTCACGGCGGAGGCGGGCGGCGGAAAAATCGAGGGATCCGGTTTCGTCGAGTTCCTCGATGGCGACTACGCGTTTCGCCTGGAAGCCAAGGCCCGCCAGGTCCGGATCCGTTACCCCGAAGGAGTTTCGACGACCTCGGACGCCGGCTTTGTCTGGTCGGGCACTCTGAAGAACAGTCTGTTGACGGGGCGCGTCACCATCCAACGCGCGAGCTTCAATCCCCGCACGGACCTGTCCTCGATTCTGACCAAGTCCGCCGAACCCGTGCGGACGCCGTCGGCGCGGACCGGCATCGCGGGCGGCATCCAGTTCGACGTGCTGGTGGATTCCGGCCCTAACCTCACGGTGGAAAGCGCGCTGACCCAGGACATGCAGGCCGAAGCGTCGCTGCGCCTGCGCGGCAATGCCTTCAACCCGGTCCTGCTGGGACGCATCTCGATTACCCAGGGCGAAGTGATGTTTTTCGGCACCCGCTACAACATCAACCAGGGCACGGTAAATTTCCTCAATCCTCTCAAGCTGGAGCCGATTCTCAATCTCGACCTGGAAACCCGGGTGCGCGGCATTGACGTGATTCTGACGTTCACCGGACCGATCAACAAGCTGAACATCACGCACCGCGCCGACCCGCCCTTGCAGTTTTCCGAAGTGATCGCCCTGTTGGCCACGGGCCGCGCGCCCACCACCGATCCCGCGCTGGCGATCCGCCAGGCGCAGCAGTCCCGCGACATGGCGCAACTCGGCCCTTCCGCGCTGGTGGGTCAGGCCATTGCGGCCCCCGTGAGCAACCGCCTCCAGCGTTTTTTCGGAGTCAGCCGTCTGAAAATCGATCCGAACCTGACGGGCGTCGACAACCGTCCCCAGGCCCGCGTCACCATCGAGCAGCAGATCACCAGGGACATCACCTTTACCTACATCACCGATGTGCAGCGCACCAACCAGCAGATCGTCCGCATGGAATGGGCGGTGAACCGCAACTACTCCGTGCTGGTGGTCCGGGAAGATAATGGCATTTTGGGTATGGACTTGCTTTACCGGAAAGGATTCCGCTAGGTGGCGGCGCCCAGCGTTTTGATCGCCGGGGGCGGCATTATCGGCCTGGCGGCGGCGTACCGGCTTCTGGAGGCATGGCCGGACGCGGCCGTGACCGTTCTCGAGAAAGAAGCCGCGGTGGGACAGCACCAGACCGGGCACAACAGCGGCGTGCTCCACTGCGGGCTCTACTACAAGCCCGGCTCGATCAAAGCGCGCCTGGCGGTCCGGGGCATCCGCCAGATGGCGGCGTTTTGCCAGGAGAATGGCGTGCCTCACGAAATCTGCGGCAAGCTGGTCGTGGCGGCGGACCCGGAGGAGATCCCTCGGCTGCGCGACCTGGAGTCGCGCGGACGGCAGAATGGCCTGACCGGGCTGCGCTGGCTGACGCCGCCGGAAATGCGCGAGATCGAGCCGCACGCAGGCGGGGTGGCGGCGTTGCGCGTCCCGGAGGAGGGCATTGTGGATTATGCCGCCGTCTGCGCCGCGTTGGTACGCCGGATTGAGGAGCGCGGCGGCCGCGTCGTCACGCGCGCCGGCGTGCGCAAACTGTTGCTCCGCGGTCCCGGATGGGTGGCGGAAACTCCGGCCGGGGCGTTCCAGGCGGCCTTGCTGGTGAACACGGCGGGACTGCACTGCGACCGCGTCGCCGCCCTCGCCGGGATCCCCCGCCGCACTCGCATCGTGCCCTTTCGCGGCGAATACTACCAGATCCGCCCGGAGCGCCAGTATCTGGTCCGGCACTTGATCTATCCCGTGCCGGACCCCAAGTTCCCCTTCCTGGGCGTGCATTTCACCCGTCTGATCCACGGCGGAATCGAGGCGGGCCCCAATGCCGTGCTCGCGTTCGCCCGGGAAGGCTACCGGAAGACCGACATCAATCTCTTCGATTTGTGGGACGCGCTGACGTATCCCGGCATGTGGAACTTCCTCCGCCGGTATCCGGCCATGTGCTGGGCGGAGTTGCGGCGCTCGTTCAGCAAGGATTTGTTCTGCCGTTCTCTTCAGCGGCTCGTGCCGGAGATTCGAACCGAGGATCTTACGGCCGGCGGCGCGGGCGTGCGCGCGCAGGCGCTGACGCCCGCCGGCGACCTGGTTCAGGACTTCGCGTTCGAACTGGGCCCGCGCGCGGTCCACCTGATCAACGCGCCAAGTCCCGGCGCGACGGCTTCCCTGGCCATCGGCGAGGTCATCGTGGAAAAGGTGCGGGACGCGCTTGGCGCATCAGGCCGGGCACACTTGCAATCGCCGGCCTCAGGCGGTTAGAGTTCGGGATACGGAGGTTGCATGCCTTTTTGTCAGAACTGTGGCGCGGAGATGACCGGGAGATTCTGCGGAAGCTGTGGCGCGCCCGCTCCCGGCGAGACGCCGCTGCCGTCCGGCGAGTCTAGGTTCCGCCCGTCCCCGTCAAGTTTTTCTCCGGCGCCGCCCCCGGCGGCCAGCGCCGGCATGACGGACAACGTCGCCTCAGCGCTTTGCTACCTGCTGGGTCTGGTCACCGGAATCATCTTCCTGCTGATCTCACCTTATAATCAAAATCGCACGGTCCGGTTTCACGCCTTCCAGTCCATCTTTTTGCACCTGGCGATTATCGTGGTGTCCTTGGTGATCGTGCCTGCGCTGGGGGTGGCCTTGGGAAGCCTCGTGTGGCTGGGCCTTAGCCCCCTGCTCACCATTTGCTTCATTGGGCTGTGGCTCTACATGATGTACACGGCTTACCAGAATCAGCGCGTGGTGCTGCCGATCATCGGGCCGCTGGCGGAACGCCAGGCCTGAGGCCCGCGTCTCATCAGCGTGGTGTTTTGTCATTCCAGGCTGGCGTGGTTGCTTTTGGCGGTGGTCGCGCCAGCCGCCAGTCAGCTTCCCCAAATTGGCTCCATCGATTATTACGGACTGCGGCGCGTCTCGCCCGAACGGATTCGCAAGGCTCTCAACGTGGCCGAAGGTTCGACGTTGCCCGCCTCGAAGGGTGCGATGGAGGAGAAACTGGACGGGATCCCCGGCGTCGTCGCCTCCCATGTGGAAGCCGTCTGCTGCGACGGAGGCCAAGTCCATCTCTTTATCGGCCTGGAAGAGCGCGGCGCGCCGCACTTCGCCGCGCGGAGCGAACCCCGGGGCGACGCCAGCCTGCCCCGGGAAATCTTGGAAGCCTACCGCGGTTTCCTGGAGACGATCCGGGGCTCGGACCGCGCCGTGGCCGAGGATCTCACGCGCGGCCATTCGCTGCTGGCGGACCCCACCGCCCGCGCCGTTCAGGAACGCTTCGTGGGATTGGCCGAACTGCACGTCGGGCCCTTGCGTAAGGTTCTGCGCGAGAGTGCGGACGAAGATCAGCGCGCTATCGCCGCCTACGTCATCGGCTACTTCCCCACCAAACGCCTCGTGGTGGACGATCTGCAGCTCGCGTTACAGGATCCTTCGCCCGCGGTGCGCGGCCAGGCGATCCGCGCGCTGGGCGCGATCGCCGTCCTAGCGCGCAAGGATCCTGAGCTGGGAATTCAGGTCCAGCCGACCTGGTTCGTGGAATTGCTGAATTCGGTCGTCTGGTCCGACCGGATGCGCGCCGTCGAGATCCTGCTGACTCTCTCCGATACTCGCGACGAACAGGTGCTCCGCACCATCGAAGGGCGCGGCATCGAGCCTTTGATCGAGATGGCGCGATGGAAGAGCCTGCGGCACGCCATCGGCGCCTTTACGCTGTTCGGGCGCGTCGCGGGGCTGAAGGAACAGGAGATTCAGCGCGCCTGGACTGCCGGCGACCGCGAGAAGCCGATTCAGCAATACCTGCGCGACCGCAAAAAGCGCACGAAGGACCAATATTACGGTCCGCCGCCGCTGCCGCCGGACTACGTGCCGCCTCCCTACCCCGGCGGCGCCCCGCTGCCGCGACGCTGAAACCATCGCGCCGGGATGGAAAGGCCTTTTCCGTCGCTCTGCTTGTCAAGTACCAGGACTCTTGGTGCAGTCAAGGAGTTCCTCGCGCCCGCCTGCCGGTTTGGAGCGACGGAGCTGAGGAAAATGAAGAGATTGGGGTGTTGAAGCCCCGATCCTGGCCAAGGCGTTTGTGCGGGATGGACACGGATGACAGCAGCCGGGTAGTGGTTCATGGAATGCCCAGGCACAATCCAACGGGATTTTGTGGCCCGGATGGTGCCGGCGTTCCCAGGTTGGCCGGAGAGTGACTCACGGTGCGGCAGGAGCCTCCTGCCCATCCTGCTGCTGGCCGTTCTCGCAACTCTGGGTTCCCCGCGAGCGAAAGCTGCCCTCCTTCCCGTTGTTCCTGGCGGCCCGTTCCGCGCCCCGTGCGAAGCGATTCTCGCTGCGAGGCCAGGGGATGTGGTGGAGATCGCCGGTTCCGTGACGTGGAAAGACGATGTCTGCGCGATCACGACCCCGGATCTGACGGTGCGCCCGGCCGGCCAGGGAGTCGCGCGAATCACCGTTTCAAAGGATGCACCCCTGGCTCGCGGGAAGGCGATTTGGGTCGTCAGCGCGCCGGGGGTGGTCATCGAGGGAGTTGAGTTGCAGGGCGCAAGCGGCGGGGCGGCGGTCTGGGTCGAAGCCGGATTCGGGGTAACGCTGCGAAACGCGTATCTGCATGGAAACGGCGTCGGCCTGGGGGCCGCGGACGGAGGCGGGGAGATCACCATTGAACGCTGCGAGTTCGCCAGGAATCAGCGGAATATTGCGATTGGCAGGGCGGAGCGTTTCGTGCTGACCGCCAGCTATTCTCACCACAGCGAGAGCGGCGGCTTGGCGGAGTCGCGCGCGGCCGAGAACCACATTCTGTACAATCGCCTGACCGGCGAAGACGGAAAGGGGACCCGCGAGTTGGATCTCACGGGTGGGGGCCGGTCGTTCGTCATCGGCAATCTGCTGCACCATGGGTCTCGGGCGGGGGACCGTGTCATGCTGGCCGCGGGGGACCAGGCTTTGTTTGCCGTGAACAACACCTTCGTGAACGAGCAGGATGGCGGGTTGTTCGTGTGGACGGCCTCCGCCTTCGCGCCGGCTGTCCTCCGCAACAATATCTTCAGCGGCGCCGGAACGATCACCAACCATCCCCACGCCTCGCTCAGCCACAACTTCTCGGGCCACCCAGGCTTCCGCGATGCGGGCGCATTCGACTACCGCCTGACGCCTTCGTCCGCGGCCATCGCCGCCGGGACCGGCGCCAGTTGGGGCGGGTACGAGCTCACTCCCGCGTTTCAGTACGTGCATCCGCGCTGTCTCGAAAGCCGGTCGAATCAGAGCGGGGTGGACGCCGGCGCTCTGCAAGCGAATGAACTCGGCGGACCAGGGTGCGATCGGATGGCTGCGGCGTTTCCGGGGGTCGATCGCGCCGCGGCAAAACCTCGGGCCGCTTCCCCGCAACCGGCAGTCCGGGCAGCCGTCGCGGCGCCCGCTATGCTCCAACTGTCTTCCGGAACCGCAGGGGCCGGCGAGTCGGTCAGCCTGGCCGTCACCTTGGCCGGAGGCGCCCGGTTGTCCGCCCTCCAGTGGACGCTCAGGTATCCAGCCGGGAGTTTCTCGTCTGTCCAGATCACGCTCGGACCCGCTGCTTCCGCCGCAGGCAAGGGCTTGGCCTGTCATACCGCTAGCGGGACAGTCCACTGCGTGATCGTGGGCCTGAACGCCACGACGATTGGCGATGGGATCGTCGCGAACGCTCTGCTTCGAACCGCCTCCGTGGCGACGGGTGTGACCCCGCTCGAGGTGGCGAATCCGTTGGCGGTTACTCCCGGAGGCCAGCTTGCGGAGATTTCGGCTGCCGGCGGGACGGTCACGATTCAGAATGCGCCAGGCTCGGGGCCGCCGGCCAGCGCTGGGCTGCGCTACGTTCCGATTCTCCCGTGCCGAGTCATGGAAACGCGGCCCGAATACAATTTCGAGGGGCGCGCGGGCGCATTCGGACCGCCGTATCTTCAGGCCGGGGAAACGCGGACCCTCGCGCCGGCGGCCTCTACCGTCTGTCCGGTTCCCGCGATCGCGAAAGCGTTGGTGCTGAATGTCACGGTGGCGCCGCGCGGCGCCGTGGATTTCGTCACCGTGTGGCCGGCGGACGAAGCGCGTCCGGCTTTCCGGACGGTGACGGCTCCAGACGGGCTGACCGTGGCCAACTCGGCGATCGTCCGCGCGGGGCTGGGTGGCGCAATCAGCGTGTTTGCCTCGGGTCCCGCCGACTTGGTCATTGATGTCATCGGCTACTTCACCGACGCGCCCCAGCTTTCCAACCTCGGGTATTATCCGTTAACGCCCTGCCGCGTGTTGGATACGAGGAGCCAGTATCGCCCCTCGCCGGGACCATTTGGTCCCCCCTCGCTGCGGGCCGGGGAAAGCAGGCGCTTTCCGCTTCCAGCCACACCGTACTGTCCGGTCCCGCCTGCCGCCGCCTACTCGGTGACGCTCACGGTGGTCCCGCAGGGGCCTCTGGCGTTTTTGGCGGCGTGGCCTGCCGGGGCCGGCATGCCCAACGTGTCCACTCTCAACTCGCCCAGCGGCCGGATTGTGGCGAACAGCGTCATCATACCCGCGGGTGAGGCCAGCGCGATCGATGTGTTCGCGTACGGCCCGGCGGACCTGCTGATCGACATCAACGGCTATTTCGCCCCGGATGACGGACACCGCGGCCTTGCTTACTTCCCCGTGCCTCCATGCCGCGCGGTCGACACCGCCAGTTCCCTGTCTGACGGAGTCTTTGGAGGACCGATGTTCGGCGCCCAGTCGGTCCGCACGACGCCCCTGCCGGCGGCGCCGGGTTGTTCCGGAATTCCATCCCATGCGGGAGCGTATGCGCTCAACGTCACCGCGATCCTGGGTGGATCGCCGATGCCATTCGTGACCGTCTGGCCCGCCGGGCAAGCGCAGCCCATCGCGTCCATTCTCAACGCCTTCGAGGGCCAGGCCGTGTCCAATGCCGCGATCGTTCCGGCCGGCGCAAACGCCGCGGTAAACGTGTTCGCGCTTCAGCCCACGCATCTGATCCTGGAAGTTGCGGGTTATTTTGGGCGATAGCTTCAATCCAGCCCGATCTGGGCCAGGCGGTAGCGCAAGGCGTTGCGCGTGAGGCCCAGCAGGCGGGCGGCCTGGCTCTTGTTTCCCTCGGCGCGGCGCAGCGCCTCGCGCAGCACGTGCTGCTCGTATTCCTCCAGCGTCATCCCGTCGGGCAGAAAGGGCACACCCTCGGCGCGCGGGGTGCGGACGCCGCCCTCGATCCGGATATCGCCCGCATCGAGGCGGACGCCGGTGCAGAGCACCAGGCCGCGCTCGATCACGTTCTGCAATTCGCGCACATTGCCCGGCCAGTGGTAGTCCAGCAGCTTCTGCATCGCCGCGCTGGTGACCGACTCCACCGGACTGCCGCACTCCGGCGCCAGACGCCGGATGAAATGCTCCACCAGGAAGGGGATGTCCTCCTTCCGGGCGCGCAGCGGAGGAATGTTCAGCGGCACCACGTTCAGCCGGTAGTAGAGGTCCTCGCGAAAGGTGCCTTGCTCGAGCGCGGCGCGCAGGTCCTGATTGGTGGCGGCCACCACGCGGACGTCGATCTGCCGGGTCTTGTTGCTGCCCAGTCGTTCGAACTCCCGCTCCTGAAGGATACGGAGCAGTTTGACCTGGATGGAGGGCGGCACGTCGCCGATTTCGTCGAGAAACGCCGTCCCGGTGTCGGCCTGTTCGAACTTGCCGGGCTTGGCCTGAATGGCGCCGGTGAAGGCGCCCTTCTCGAATCCGAACAGCTCGCTTTCCATCAGGTTTTCCGGGATGGCGGAGCAGTTGATCTTGACGAACGGACGGCCGCGGCGCGGGGAGTAATGGTGAATGGCGCGCGCAATGAGGTCCTTGCCGACGCCGCTTTCGCCGCAGATCAGCACGGTGGCGCGCGTCGGCGCCGCGCGCATCACCGTAGCGAACACCTCCTGCATGGCCGCGCTGCGCCCGATCATATTGTCGATTTCGTAGCGCCGGCCCAGCTCTTCCCGCAGTTCGCGGTTCTCCGCGCGGAGGTTGTGAACTTCCAGCGCCTTGTGCATCACCGCCGTCAACTGGTCCAGCGAGAAGGGCTTGAGCAGGAAGTCGGTCGCGCCCAGCTTCATGGCTTCCACGGCGTTCTCGACGGTGCCGAAAGCGGTCATGACGATGACCGTCGCCTGCGCGTTCTGGCGGCGGAGCAGGGACAGCAACTCCAGGCCGTCCATGCCGGGCAGGCGCAGGTCGGTGAGCACCAGATCGGCGCGGTCGGCGATCCGCAGCGCTTCCTCGGCGGTGGCGGCCTTGTCAACCTCGAAGCCCGCCGAGGTAAGGTGCAGCTCGATCACCCGCCGCAACTTCTCCTCGTCGTCGACCACCAGAATGCGCTTCTTCTGCATGCGGTTGTTCACTCCCCAAGCGACGCGGACGCCGGAGCCGGCGTTTCCCCGGCCGACGAGCCGGGCGTGACCGGCAGGTAGACGCGGAACACGCTCCCCTTGCCGGGCTGACTCTCGACGGTGATCCGGCCGCGGTGCTCGTCGACGATCTTCGACACAATCGCCAGGCCGAGGCCAATGCCTGCGGGCTTCGTGGTGAAGAAGGGATTGAAAATGCTCTCCAGGTGGCGGGGCTCGATGCCCTCGCCCCGGTCGATCACCGAGATCTCCGCCATGCCGTCGGCGGGCCTGGTCTTGACGGTGATCGCCCCATGCGGCGGGCTGGCTTGCGCGGCGTTTAACAATAAGTTGAAAAACACGCGCTCCATCAGATCGCCGTCCATGGCGAACGGCCGGATGTCAGGCGCGTAGTTCTTGAACACGGCCACGTCCGGACGCGCCGCGGCCCGCTCGAATTGGGTGATGGCGCGGTCCAGCACCTCGGCAAGGTCGGCCGTGCTCACGCGGAGCTGCAGGGGCCGGGCGAAATCCAAGAACCGCGTCACCAGCAGATTGGCGCGGTCCACCTCGCTGGAGATGTACTCGGCCAGCTCCCGCGCGACGCCCTGTTCGCCGTGGAGTTGCTTGGAAAGCATCTCGGCGGAAGCCTTCATCGTGCCCAGCGGATTGCGCAGTTCGTGCGCCAGTCCCGCGGAAAGTTGTCCCAGCGCCGCGAGGCGCTCGGACCGGCGCACGGCCGCCTCGGCTTCCTGAAGACTGCGGTTGGTGGCGGCCAGTTGTTCCGCCACGGCCTTGTAGCGCCGGGATTGTTCGCGCGTCAGCGCGGCCTGGCGGTTCGCCAGGTAGGCCACCACCCCGAAGATCAGCAGCCGCAGACCCAGTTCGCGGAACTCGTAGGCGCCGATGAAGTAGCGGGTCCAGTCCAGCCACAGCAGGAAAGAGACGTAGGAGGCCGCCGTCACCAGGGCCACCAGCAGCGCGCCCAGCGGTCCGAAGGCGGTGGCGCCGGTGATGATCGGCACCAGCAGCAGCAGGAAGTAACTGCTGTTGACGCCGCCGGTGAAACCGATGAGCAGGTAGCAGAGGCCCAACTTCGCCAGCACCGCGGCCACCTGGCCGTGGGTCGTCCGGAAGACGCGGAGGCGCGGCTCAAGGATTTGCAGCAGCGCGAGCGCCGTCAGCAGCGGCCGTTCCAGCGGATCCTCGGCGACGTGGATCCACTCGAGCGCGCCGAACAGCAGGACCCAGACCACATCCTCGCTGGTAATCCATCGCCGGCCGCGCGCCGTTTCCACGCCCTCATCGTATCAGCCCCCATGCCACGCGCCGTCGCGTGGTTACGAGCGGAGCAGGCGGTGTTCTTTCAACAGGCAGCGGTCCATCACCACGAACAGACCGGCGGCGCGGGCGCGGGCGGCGGCCTCCTCGTGGACGACCCCCTCCTGGAACCAAATGGCTGGCGCGCCCATGCGGATGGCCGCCTCGACCACTGGCGGCGCGTGCTCGGGGCGGCGAAACACGTTCACCAGATCGACCGGTTCCGGGACCGCCTCGAGGTCTGGGTAGCACCGCTCTCCAAGGATCATGGCATGGGAGGGATTGACCGGGATGATGCGGTAGCCGTGCCGCTGCATGTACTCGGCAACCCCGTGGCTGGGCCGGAAAGGATTTGGCGAAAGGCCCACTACCGCGATGGTGCGAACCTGGCGCAACAAGCGTTCAATCGTCATCGTGTCCCGCCCGCTCGCCCGCCGGTCCGGCGAGTCTCTTGAGCCGCGCCACCTCCCGCGGGGTGAGCGGCCGAAACTGGCCCGGCTTGACGTCCAGCTTCAAGGTCCCGATCTGCACCCGCCGCAGCTTCTCGACCAGCTTGCCAAAGTGTTTGAACATCAGGCGAACCTGCTGGTTGCGTCCCTCGATCAGCTTTACTTCGTACCACGGATTGTCGCCACCTTTGATGCGGCGCAGACCGGCGGGCGCGGTACGGCGGCCGCCGAGCGGAACTCCGCGCCGGAACTGTTCTTCCTCCTCCGCGGTAAGGCTGCCATTCACTTTGACCACGTACGTTTTCTCGACATGGCTCCGGGCGGCGGTGAGCGCATGGGCCAGTTCGCCGTCGTTGGTGAGCAGCAGCAGGCCCTCGCTATGGTAATCGAGACGCCCCACCGGGTAGACCCGCTCGCGCACGCCGCGGAGGTAATCCATCACGGTCGGGCGTCCTTCGGGATCGCTAAGCGTCGTCACGCAACCGTTGGGCTTGTGGAAAGCGAGATACACCAGGGGAACCCGCTCCAGGTGGAGCAGCTTCCCGTTGACTTTGATGTGGTCGCGGTCCGGGTCGGCTTTGCTGCCCAGCTCGGTCACCGTGCGTCCATTCACCGAGACGCAGCCGGCGGTTATCAACTCCTCAGCCCGGCGGCGGCTGGCGATGCCGGCGCGGGCGATGATCTTCTGCAGCCGCTCTTCAGCCATTCACTTCATCCCGCGCGGGTTCCTCTGCGGGCGTGGCCGCCGCGGTGATCGTTTCCGGGGCGGGAGCTTCGATTTCCCCCGCTGCTTCCGGAAGGGACAATCGCCGGATCTCTTCGAATTCCTTCAGCGTGGGCAACTCAGACAGGTCCTTGAGACCGAACTGGACCAGGAACTCCCGGGTTGTCTTGTACAGCACCGGCTTGCCGATCACGTTCTTGCGGCCGGCAGCCATGATCAATTTCCGGTCAAGCAGGGTCTTGAGCACCCCCGCGCCCTGCACGCCGCGGATTTCCATGATTTCGGGCGCCGTCACCGGCTGCTTGTAGGCGATGACGGCCAGGGTTTCGAGCGCGGCGAGCGAGAGCTTCAGCGGCGGCTTGAGACTCCTGGCGAAGGCGCGCACGGCCTCATGGTGCTCGGGCTTGGTCGCCATTTTGTAGCCCCCGGCTACCTCCCGGATGGCGATGCCATGCCCGGGTTTCTCAAATTCGGCAGTCAGGTCCGCCAGCACCTGTTGCACGAGTTCCTTCGGACGCTCGAGCGAGGCGGCCAGTTGGGCCACCGTAACCGGTTCTTCCGTTACGTACACAATGGCTTCGATCAGCCCGCGAAGTTCCACAAGGCCGGGGGGTTCCGCCGCCTCCCCTGTTTCCGCAGGCAGGAGTTCCTCGGGAGTCCAGGCAGGCTGGCCGGGAGACGCTTCGCCGCCGGCCACGATTTCCTGGATTTCGGCGGAGTCGGCGGTCGCACTCGTGTCTGGGGCGGGGGGATCGAGGGGGGGCTCGGCTGAGTGGGTCGACTCCGTGCCGGTCGCGGCTCCGAGGGGCGTTTGGGCGGCGTTTTCACTCGAAAATTCGGGGGCGCACTCCTCGGCGCCGCCCGGACTTGGGGTATCTTCCTGCATCTTCTCTCGTTGGTTATTTGTAATCGGCCTCTGCCTCGGCCAGGGGTACGTCGCTAAGGATCTCCTCAAACGCCGTGTGTTTCCGCAGTTCGATCTCACCGAAGAGTTGGTTCTGAGCGAGGGTGACCGCCTGCCGCTTGACCAGTTCCAGCACGGCCAGAAACATCGCGATCATGGCGCGGGGGCCTCGCTGCCGTTCCAGCAGGGGCAGGATCAAGAGGGGTTCTTCGGGGCGCGCGTTACGCAGCAGCGTTCCCAAGTGGCGGATCATATCCGGGATACTAACGTCCTCAACCTCAATCTCGTAGACCGGCCGGTCCCGGGCCCGTTCGAGGATCTCGCCAAACGCCTTGACCAGGTCGAACAGGCTGACGGCCAGTCCCGGATCCGCATCCTGTTCCAGGTACTCCCGGATCTGGGGATTGGACCACACGTTCTCTTCAATCAGCCGTTTCTGCTGGAGCATCTCGGCGGCATTCTTGAAGCGCTCGTGCTCGATCAGACGCTCGACGAGCTCGCTGCGGGGATCTTCCTCCGGAGACATTCTTTCCAGTTCCGGATCCCGGGGCAGCAGCATCTTAGACTTGATGTGGATGAGCGTGGCAGCCATGTACACGAACTCGGCTCCGAGATCGATGTCGAGTTCCAGCGCTTGTTCCAGGTACTCCAGGTACTGTGCCGTAATCAGAGCGATGGGAATGTCGCGAATGTCCAGTTGCTGCTTCCGAATCAGGTCCAGCAGCAAATCCAGCGGGCCTTCATACTGCTGCAAGCGGACATTCAGCGGCGACGACACTGTTCATCAACATAACATGGGCCTCGGCAGAGTGGCGGCAGGCGCTTTTTTCGGCGCGCAGCTAACCTCGGAACAGGGTGGATTCGTCTTAAATGAGGAAGGGCCACAGCCCCGAACATAAAGCTGTGTCTTCAGCAACGAGATCTGCGAGTATAATGAGGCTCTTATCCGGATCGGGCGGCGCTAGGCCGCTGTGGGGTTTAGGATGCAATCCAACTTAAGCAGTTTGCCGCTCCCGGATCCGCGGCGGGCGCCTCAGCCGGAGCCTGCCCCGCCGCGTCCCCGGATCGTGCCCCCGCCCCCGGCGCGCCCCCCGCGGCGCGGGTGGTGGGTCGCCGGAGCGGTGATCGGGTTGATCGGTCTCGGGCTTTTTCTGGGGCGCGACCTATTTCAGTTCGGATCCGGCGGCGGGACCGCCGCCCCCGTGGCCACCGCGGTGGTGGAAACCGGCGATCTGACCCGCACGATCCGGCTGAGCGGCACGGTCCAGGCGGAGCGTTTCGCCGCCCTCCTGGTCCCCCAGTTGCAGGGAAGCCGCAGCGGACGGGGGCGCGATGGATCGAGCCGGCGGTCCGGAGGCGGCGGAACCAGCGTCGTCTCGTCCGGAATGGGTTCCTCGGGTTCGACGGGAACCACGAGCACGGCGGCGGCCTCCTCGGCCAGTTTGAGTTCGTTCGCTGGAGGGCTTTCCTCATCTCCATCTTCTTCCGCGGACGGTGCGGGCGGGGGCGGCTCCGCCAATGCGGCCCTCAACGCCAATATCGGCTCCGGCGCGGCGAGCCTGGGCGCCATGCGCGGCTCCACCAACCGTTTCAGCGACCGGTCCGCCGTCCGTTCGGGTTCATCGAGAACCTCCCCCTCCGGGTCTTCCTCGGGCGCTTCCGCCAGCGCGTCCTCGGTTTCGGGGGGGTTGGGATCGACCAGCGGCAGCTTGTTTTCGGTCTCCCGCATGGGAAGCGGAGGCGGCGGGGGAGAGTGGACCATGGTCCTGCTCTCGCTGGCGACGCCGGGCTCGACGGTCCGCAAGGGCGACGTGGTGGCCGAATTCGACCGTCAATACATGCTGAACAGGCTGGATGACTACAAGGCGTCCGTGATTCAGACCGAAGCGGACCTGCGTAAGCTGAAGGCGGATCAAGCCGTTGCCCGGGAGACCCTGGCGCAGCGGATTCGGGTCGCCAAGGCGGACCTGGAGAAGGCGCGCCTAGACCTGAAGACGCTGGAAGTGGTCTCCGACATGGATGCCACGCGGCTGAAACTGGCGGCCGAGGAGGCCGAAGCCCGCTATCGCCAAATCCTCCGCGAGGAGGAGTTGAGCCGTATTTCCCAAGAGGCGGAGCTGCGGGCGGCGGAACTGGATCTGAACAAAACCAGGCTGGAATTACGCCGGGCTGAGAATAACGCCGACCGGCTGATCGTGAAGGCTCCCATGGACGGCGTGGTCGTGATGCAGACGATCCGGCGCGGCTCGGAGCAAGGCCAGGTGCAGGTGGGCGACCAGTTGTATCCCGGCCAGATGTTCATGCAGATTGTGGACCCGTCGTCGATGGTCGTAAACGCCACGGTCAACCAGGTAGATGCCGAGTTGCTGCGGATCGGGCAGCCCGCCACGATCGAGTTGGACGCCTTCCCGGGGATGCGGCTGCGGGGCCGCGTGTACTCGATCGGCGCGGTCCCGGTGGCGGGGCGCCGGGCCAATTTCATGAAGACCCTGCCGCTCCGCCTGAAGTTGGACGAGCAGGATCCGCGGGTCATCCCGGATCTGTCCGCCAGCGCAGACGTGGTCGTTAGCCGCGAGTCCTCCGCGGCGCTGATCCCCGTCGACGCGGTGTTCCGTGATCGCCAGACCGGCAAATCGTTTGTGTTTCTGCGCGGACCCCGCGAGTGGAGCCGCCAGGAAGTGGAATTGGGCGGCACGGACACGCTGCGGATCTCGGTGAAGTCGGGCCTGAAGCCCGGCGATGTGGTCAGCCTCGCCGAGCCCGCGGCCGCCCGCAAGGAAAGTTAGCAAGGTGAAGAGGCGCGCATGTCCAAGGACCTGAAACCGAAAGCAAGATTGGGCCAGCGGAAGTCGCTGCGCCGCCGGTTGATCGGCTGGAGCATTGCCGTGCTCCTGTGCGCCGGAGGTGGCTACGCGGCTTACCGGTACACCGCGACCACGGAGGTCGATGTTCCCGTGGCCAAAGTCCGGCGCGGCGATTTTGTCGTTTCGGTCCGTACGCGTGGCGAGATTCGCGCCACCCGCTCGGTGATCCTTACGGCGCCGCAGGTGCCCGAACCGCGCATCGTCAAGCTGGCGGAGAACGGCAAACAGGTGCGCAAGGGCGAAGTGATCGTTGAATTCGATCCCGAACAGCAACGGCAGAACCTGATCGAGCGCGAAACCACCGTCCGAACCGCTGACAGCGAGATTGTGCAGACCAAGGCCCAGCACAAAATCGTGGATGAAATGGACGCCATGAGTTTGATGCAGGCCGAGTACAACGTCCAGCGGGCCCAGCTGGAAGCCAGCAAGGCCGAAATTGTCTCGGAGATTGAAGGCGCCAAGAACCGCATTCAGGTCGGGGTGTCGGAAGGCGAACTGAAACAGGTGAAGACGGTGCTCGACTCCCGCAAAATTTCGCAACAGGCGGACCTGGACCGGCTGGCCGAGAGGAAAGACAAAACGATCCGCGACCGCAACCTGGCGCAAAGCTATTTGTCCAAGATGGTCCTGCGCGCTCCGGTGGATGGCATCGTGAACATCCTGCCCAATTTTCGGGTAGGCGGATCCTGGGGACAGACGCCGCCGGCGTTCAAGGAAGGGGACCGGGCTTGGACCGGCGCGGCCATTGCCGAGATCCCGGACCTCTCGGAGATGCGGATTGAACTGAAGCTGGAAGAGGTGGACCGTGGCAAGCTGAAACTCGGGCAACCGGTGCGCATCCGCGTGGACGCCATTCCGGATAAGGAGTTTCAAGGGGAGCTGGACTGGATCAGCCCCATTGCGTCGCTGGTCTACAAGGGATTTGGCAGTTCCGAGAAACTGTTCCCGGCCCGCGCCACGCTGCAAACGGTGGATGCGCGTCTGCGCCCCGGAATGAGCGCGTCGGCGGAGATCATCATCGAGCGCTATCCGAATGTGCTGATGATCCCCTTGAAGGCGAGTTTCAGCCGCCAGGGCAAACCGTCCGTTTACGTGCAGCGCGGCCTCCAGTTTCAGTTGCGCGAGATCAAAGTAGGCCAGCGTAACGAAGACGACCTTGTGGTGCTGGGCGGGTTGCAGGAAAACGAGATCGTCACGCTGGAGGATCCCATTGAGGCGTCCCGCCGCGCCCGGAAGAAGTTGTAGCGTCCATGAAGAGAATCATCTCGCGGATCATTTTCATCGCCCTCCTGGCTGCCGGCGGCTGGGTGGCCTGGAAGTACCTTTTCCCGGGGGGCGGTTCTTCCCGAACCATCGCCACCACCCGGGTCCGGCAAAGCGATGTGGTCGTGCGGGCTTACACGCGCGGAGAACTGCGGGCGGTGCGCCAGGCGACGCTGACCGCGCCAAACCTGTTCACCACTGTGCAAATCACCCGGCTCGCGCCCATTGGCGCGCTGGCCCGGGAATCCGACCTCATCATCGAGTTCGACGACTCGGAGCGGCGCGCCGCCCTGGAAGAGACCTTGCTCGAAGTCGAGCAGATCGATGAGCAGATCAAGAAAGCCCAGGCGGACCTGATGATGCGCAATAACCAGGACCAAGTGGAACTGTTGCGCGCGCGTTACGCCGTCCGCAGGGCTGAACTGGAAGTCCAGCGCAACGAGCTGCTCGCCGAGATCGATCAGAAAAAGAACATCCTCAATCTGGAAGAGGCGCGCCGGCGTTTGCAGCAGTTGGAAAGCGATATTCAGTCCCGGCAAGCCCAGGCGGAAGCGGAACTTGCGGTGCTGCGCGAGCGGCGCAACAAGAGCTTGATCGACCTGGATCGCGAGAAACAGCGCATCCGGCAGAGCAGAGTCACCTCGCCCATCACGGGACTGGTGGCGGTCCGCCAGAACCGGACGGGATTTGCGATGTTCGGGCAGCAGCTTCCCGAGTTCCGGGAAGGCGACACCGTGCAACCGGGCATGCAGGTGGCGGACGTGATGGATCTCTCTGAGATGGAGATCATCGCGAAGGTAGGCGAGTTGGATCGGGCGAACCTGCGCGAAGGGTTGGACGTGAACATTCAGCTTGACGCCGTGCCCGAGAAGGTTTTCGCGGGCAAGATCAAGTCGATGAGCGCCACGGCGACGGCGAACCCGTTCGGCGGCGATCCGGGCAAGAAATTCGACGTCGTGTTCTCCATCGATATGGCGAATCTGTTGCGCGGGCTTGGCGCCAGTGAGGAACAGATCCGGCGTGTGCTGGCGACCGCCGCGGAGAACGCCAGGAAGGCTCCGGCGGCGCTGGCTCTCTCCGGTTTTGGAGGATTTCCGGGTATGGGCGGCGGACCGCCCGGGGGCGCCGGCGGAATGGGCGGAGGAAACGCCCTGGGCGCTCTTGGAGGAGCGGCGGGCGCCGGCGGCATGATGGCTGGTGGAGCGCCGGGCGGCGGAATGCCCGGGCCGGCTGCCGCGGCGCCCGGAGCGCCCGGCGCGTTCGGACCCGGCGGGGGGATTCCCGGGGCCGTGCCGGGCGGAGCGCCGGGAGGAGGCAGACCCGGGGGCGGAGGCTTCGGTTCCCTGACCCCCGAGCAGCGCGCGGCGATGTTTCAGCAGTTCATCGACCGCCTGCCGGACACCGTGAAGAAAGAAATCCAGAAGGAGCTCAAGGGCCGGAAGATCGCGGATCTTTCGCAGGAAGAACGCGGCCGGATTTTCGCCCGGATGCGCGAACTGGCCGGCGGCGGACCTGGCGGCGGACGGCAGCGTCCCGCCGAAGGGCGCAAAGAGGCCGAGGGCGCGCCCGGCGGCCTCCGCTTCGGCGCGCCGCTCCCCAAGGCGACCGGCCTCACGCCGGAGGAAGAAGCGGAAATGGCCAAGGCCAAATTGCCGGCGCCCCCCGAGGAGAACTCGCAGTTGGACATCCTGCTCCGGCCGGGTCTGCTCGCCGATGTCGAGATCATTGTGGAGAAGATCCCCAACGCCATCAACATCCCGGCTCAAGCGGTCTTTGAGAAGGACGGAAAGTTTACGGTGTACGTGCAGACGAAGCCGAATCGTTTTGAGCCCCGCGTGATTCAGCCGGCCAAGCGCAGCGAGTCGATCATGGTGGTGGCTTCGGGGCTACAGCCGGGCGAGATCATCGCTTTGGCCGATCCGACCGCGACCAGCGGCGCGACGAAGAAAAAGACCGGAGAGACCTCGCCGCCCGCCCAGCCGAAAGCGATCCCGGGAGGCATCGGCGCCTCGAGGAGCACACGGTAGGTTATGGCGCATCTAAGCGGCTATCTCCCGGAACTGCAGATGGGGCTGTCCAGCCTCCTGGTGCACAAACTCCGCAGTCTGCTGACCATGCTGGGAATGATTTTCGGCGTGGGCGCCGTGGTGGCGATGCTGTCCATTACGGCCGGCGCGCAAAAAGAAATGATGAATATGATTGACCAACTGGGCGTCAACAACATCATCATCGAAGCGCGCGAAGCCAGCGACCCTACCGAACTGCAAACCATTCGGGCCATCTCCCCCGGCTTGACGTTTCGCGACTACCGCGCCCTGAGCGAAAACGTGCCCGGGATTGAGCACATCACGCCCCGGAAGCGATTCAAGCCCCAGAAGGTTCTGCCCAAGACCGGCCAGGAGCCCCCCCAGTTGATTGGCGTGTACCCGAACTACCGCGAGATCCAAAGCCTGCGCATGGTGTCCGGACGCTTCTTCAACGAGGACGAAAACATCCGTTCGGAGGCGGTGTGCGTGCTGGGCGAAACCGCCAAGGTAAACCTGCTGGGCTACGACGACGCGGTGGGCAAGTGGATCAAGGTGAATGACCAGTGGCTGCGGGTCATCGGCGTGATGGCTTCGCAGGGCGGCAGCAGCGACGACGAATCGGCGCAGACTCTCAGCCGCAACAACCTGATTGTCGCGCCTCTGAATACGGTGATGCGCCGGTTTGACGACAACATGAGCTGGCTCAAGGACGAGATCGACGGGATCTACATCAAGCTGCGGCCGGGCACCGACTCGATTGAAACCGAGGGTGTGGTGCGGGCCATCCTGTCGTCGACGCACAAGGACGCGGGAGACTTCACTGTGGTGGTGCCCGCGGGCCTGCTGAAGCAGCGGCAGGAAACGCAAAAGATCTTCGCCATCGTCATGATCTGCATCGCCGGCATCTCGCTGCTGGTCGGCGGCATTGGCATCATGAACATCATGCTGGCGACGGTGCTCGAGCGGACGCGTGAGATTGGCATCCGCCGCGCCATCGGCGCACGCCAGGGCGATATTATTCGACAGTTCCTTACCGAAGCCGTCATGATCTCCATCATCGGCGGCCTGATCGGCATCGCGTTCGGCTTTGGCCTGTCGCGAGTCATTTCTCTCCAAGCCGGCTGGCCCACCGTGGTGACCACCTCTTCGATTTCGGTCGCCTTCGGCGTGTCGGTCGCCATCGGACTGCTGTTCGGCATCTACCCGGCCGTCCAGGCCGCCAAACTGGATCCCATTGAGGCCATTCGCTACGAGTAACTCACCTATGTCTTGGACCCGTTTTGCCGTGGGTGTCCTGTGCGCTTTCTCCGCGGCGGCGCAGGATCCCAAGCCGGCGCCTTTCTTTCCGAAAGCGGACTACTTCCGGTATATTTTTCAAAAGCCCGAGGCCCGCGTCCAATTGGAGGAACCCGTCAAGCTCCGCGACTACCGGGTAGGCGACCGGCTGGAGCTGTCGCTGCGTTCGTACCTGGAATTGGTCGCCGCCAACAACACGGAAATCGCGATCTCGCGGCTGACCGTGGAGACGGCCCGGAACCAGATCACGCGCGCCTTCGCCCCGTTCGATCCGCTGGGCATCGCCCAGTTCAACGCCACGCGCAACACCCAGCCCACGACCAGCGTCCTGCAAGGCGCGGCCACGCTGAAGACGCTGTCCCAGCCGCTGAATCTGGGTTATCAGCAAACCCTGACCAACGGCATGCAGTACAACATCAGTTTCTTCGGGCAGAAGTTCACTACCAACGACTCGTTCGCGGTGTTCAATCCCCAGTTCACCACCAACCTCCGGTTCGATTTTGCGCAGCCGCTGCTGCGGGGACGCGGCGGGTCGGTCCAGAAGATCCCGATCATGGTGGCGCGCAGCCGGCTGCGCCAGACCGAACAGAACCTAAAGGACACGCTGCTCCGGCTGGTTGCGCAGGCGGAACTGATCTACTGGCGGGGCGTGGAACTGCGCGAAAACCTGAAAGTGCAGGAACGGGCCTTGGAACTGGCCGAGGCTTTCCTGAAGAGAGCCCGCCGCGAACTCGAACTCGGCGCCATCTCCCGTTTGGACATCTATCAGCCGGAGTTTCAGTTTGCGCAGGCGCAGGCCAACGTCACCCAGGCGCGTTACCTGGTGGCCCAGCAGGACGACCTGCTCCGGCGTCAAATCGGTGCCGACCTGGATCCTGAGATCCGCCGGCTGCCGATCGTGCTGACGGAAGATCCGGCCCCGCCGACCGGTCTGAACAAGATTGACGCGGAAGCCGCCGTCGCCCGGGCGTTAACCCTGCGCCCGGACTTGAAGTCCGCGCTCCAGGCGCTGGACATCGACGAATTGTCGATCCGCCAGGCGCGGGATCAATTGAAGCCGGATTTCGCGCTCACCGGCGGCTACACCAGCCAGGGGCGAGGCGGTAACTTCCTGGAACGCACCAATGTGTTTTCCGATACCGGCCAGCCATCGATCGTCACCCGCCTGATTCCCGGCGGCGTCGGCGATGCCTTGGATCAACTGTTCGGCTTCGGGTTTCCGGTCTACCAATTCGGGCTGCGTCTGCGGCTGCCCATTCGCGACCGGCAGGCCCAGGCCAACCTGGCGGATGCGCTGGTAGCCCGGCGCCGGGATACGCTTTTCGTCCGCCAGGTGGAACAACAGATCCGGCAGGAAGTGCTGAACGCGGTGAACCAGGTGGAGTCGGCCAAGGAGGGCCTGGACCTTTCCTTAAAGGCGCTCGACTTTGCCCGCAAGCGGCTCGAGGCCGAGCAGCGAAAATACGAGCTCGGCACCAGCCAGATTTTTATCGTACTGCAAGCCCAAACCGACCTCATCAGCGCCGAATCGCAGGTGGTGACTCAGTCGGTGGCTTTCCGTCGGAACCTGGTGAACCTGCTGCGCCTCAGCGGAGAACTGTTGGAGGAGCGCGGCATTCTCATTCAGTAGCGCCCCCGTCCGGGTCGCGGCGGGCGTCCGCCAGCGAGAAGGCCGGCACGCACACCGCCACATACTCGGCGCCGTGGGGTCCGGGCGTCGAGTAGCGCACCCATTCCCCCCGGGTGGCGATCACGGCTTGTCCCGCCCCCACTTCCAGGACGCCTCCCTCGTGTTCTACCCGGAGCGTGCCCCGGAGCACCACGGTGTACTCGTCGAACGCGGGACGTTGCCCGGGTTCCTGCCAGCCCGCGGGGCTCCGCATGAGGGCGATGCTGACGGCGGATGTTTCTGAATTCACTCGGCCGATGTACTCGTCGATTTGCTTGGACGGGGACCCGGCGCCGGGAATTCGCGCCGGCTGTACGATAAGTTTAGGCATGTGCCCTATGAGCCTACGGGCTCGGTGGAAGCCTTGTCAACAGGCGGGCGCCGGGCGCCAGGAACGCAACTTTTGGCTCTTGCCGCGGCCCCGCGAGCACGTTTATACTTACGTTTTTGACGGTATGCATCTATGATGTGGCGAGACGACTCCGATCCGCTCGCCCCGCAGCGCGAGGCAGCATTCTTCTATGGGTTGTTTCTCCGGGGCCATTCGGTGGAAACCTTGCGCCGCGACATCGACGTCCCGAAGGCTACTTACGACAAGTGGTTGAAAGATCGGGCGTTGGAGCGTAACTTCCGCGAGTCGCTCCAGCGAGTGTATCACTACCGCAAGCAGGTGCTGGCGATCTTCGACGGGCTGGTGAGCAACGAGCAACTCCGCTCCCGGTTGCAGTAGCCGGCGCTGGCAGGGAAACGCCTTGCGGCGCGCGAGCGCCCCGCAGGCCGCCGCCGTTTGACCGCTCTTCAATTTTTAGGGTATCCTATGAGAATTAAAGCGTTTTGTGAAGGATTGACGAAGCAGGCATGGCCAACACTTTCTCCGCGCTGAAGCGGATCCGGCAGACGGAACGAAGAACTCTTTTCAACCGCCGCACGCGGACGCGCTTGCGGCACCAGATTCGCGCCATGCGCCGCGCGCTGAACGCCAAGGACGTCACGTTGGCCCAGTCGCTCTTGCCAAAAACGTTTTCGGTGGTCGACCGGTCCGCAAAGCTGGGCGTGATCAAGAAGAACACCGCCTCCCGGTACAAGAGCCGTCTCCACCTGCGCCTGAAGGCGCTGGAAGGGTCGCTGCAAGCCGCTTAGCCATGCGGCCTTTGCGCGGTTAGCGAGAACACAAATTCTTCCATCACCGTCCGGTCGTCCGGGCGGGGGCTCCGCAGGTTGCGGTCCGTCTGGAAGATCAATTCCATCCCTCGTTCCAGTTGTTGCCGGCCAAATCGCTGCGCGGTATCCAGCACCGCCTCCGCTCGCGACCCCCACATCGGAATCCCCAACTTGGAGAAATGCCCCTGAATCTGCCCGGCGGAACGCAGGCCGGCTTCCCGCGCAATCAGAGCCATCCGAAATTGGGTGGCGAGAAACGATAGCGCGAGAGGCAGGTACTCGCCTTCCCGCGCCAGGGTGTCCAAAATGCGGAGCGCGTGCCGGCGGTCTTTTCGGCCCAGCGCGTTCACCAGCGCGAAAACCGTAGTTTCCCGTGCGTCGGGCGTCATGGCGGCCACCAGGCCCGCATCCACCTCGTGTTTACCGAAGAGCCGGAGCTTTTCGATCTCGATGGCGATGCGGGCCAAGTCGCCGGCCAGGGACTCGACCAGCAAGTCCAGCGCATCGCGATCGAGTTTCAGGCCCGCAGCCCGGGCGAGCGCCGCGGCTTCCGTTTGCGCCTCGGTGGCGGTGGCGCGGCGCAGCTCGACCACTTCGGTTACGGAGCTGAAGAAGGTCCGGACGCGCTCCAGCTTCTTCTTGTCGTCGCCCTCCCATTCGAATCGGGAACAGTCCAACAGCAGCACGACGCCGGGGGTGGGGTCGCGCAGGTAAGCCTCGAGCGCGGCTGCGTTCCCCTTGCCGCCCGGTCCGTCTTCTTCGGCGGCGGCTCGCCCACGGGGCAGCGCGGCTTCGGCGCTGGCCGCCACGATAAGCCGCCGGGCCGCGAACAGCGAGAGCGACCGCGCGTCGTCGGCCACCTCCGCCAGGCTCATTTCGCTCAAATCCACCCGGGTCAGCCCTTCGGCCCGCTCCGCCGGATCGGGCAGCGTGGCCTCGATCAACGCGGCGCGGCAGCGGTCCCGCCAGAAAGTGTCCGGACCTAAAAACAGATACGCCGGAGCTAGGCCCCGAGCCAGTTTCGCTTGGAATTGTTGGGGCGTCATCGGGCTTCAGAACATTTCCAGAACGGAGCTGACCAGCGTCCGCGCCACGTCGCGGCTGAGGCGCTCCAGCGCTATTTCGTTTTCCTCAAAGTACGCGTCCTGGGTCACGCTGATCTCGTACCGCTCCCGGAAATCCATTTGCGGTCGCGTAAACAGCACCTTGCCCGCGCGGTCGGTCAGGGTCACCGAAAGCAGCACGACCACCTGGATCCCGCTTGCCCGCCCCGTTCGCTGGTCGAAGATGACGGGAAACGCCTGATAGCTCACCAATGCGCCTTGGAGCGTCGCATCCGCCTCCTCGGGTTTCACAACCACCCGATAGCGGGTGCGGGTGATGAATTCGCGCGTCACCGCCGCCGGCAACCGGTCGGCGAGCTTATAGCGGACGGTAAGATTCTGAAACGCCGGAACCGCGATCGTTTCAAGGTTCCTCGGTAGCAGGTCGGCCTTGCCGGCTACCTGGTATCCGCAGCCGGCCAAAGACATCGCCGCGGCGGCCAGCAGCCGCACTTTCCGCATGCTAGAGCACCTCCTGCGCGATCGCCAGCGCATTTTCGGCCGCCAGCCGCAGGTTATCGGCCGCGAACCAGAGCCAGGCGGCGCGGGGAACGTTCCGGTCCAGCCGCACGCCGCCCACCGCCACTTCCGCCTGGCCGGCGATGCCGACATTGTTCGGTGGATCGAGGCCCGGCCCATAAACCTCGACGCGCCCGCCCTCCAGGCTCTCCCGAATCTCGTCCAGGCTGGTCCGCTCGCGAAACTCCACCCAGAGGGACGCGGTGTAGCCGTGGAACACCGGGGCGTGCACCAGGCAAAGCGAGGGGAGCGGAGCACGCCACGGCGCAAGCAGAGTGGCCAGATGCCTTTCGATGCGCGTTTCGATCGCTTCGAGCGCCAGCGGCGCCGCTTCCCCGTATTGGGCCAGCATCGCAAACGCGGCCTGCGCGTCATAGACCTGCTTGGGCAGCGGCTTGAACGACAGCAGGTTCACGGTCTGCTGCTGCAATTCTTCCAGGCCCTGCTGCCCGCGTTCGCTGGCCGGCTCGAACACGTGCGCGGCCGCCCGCGCGATCGGGCACCCGTCGTGCAGGCGCCCCAGCACGATGGCGAGCGCGGTGGCTGCCGGATGCGCCACAACGGAAACCGCTCCGGCAGGCATGGGGGGCAGATCGCGTTCCGCCAGCGGGGCGCGCAGCCGCGCGCGGGGATCCTCGTCGGCCGCATACGTCAGGTCGATCAGGGGACGTTCCAACCCCATCGCCAGGACGCGCTGGCTGGACTCGCGCGCGCCAGCCAGAATCACGGCCCGCGCCCCGGCCAGGCGCTCGGCGTTCAGCCGCGTTACCACCGCCGGCTCGCCCGCGACCACCGTCAGGCGGCCGACATCCTCTTCTTCTTCCGCATACAGTTCGAGTTCCAGCGGCACGCCGGAGGCCGCGCACGCTTCGCGGACTTCCCTGCCCAGCAGGGTGTCGCTGCCTACCAGCGCGATGGGCCGGCCGGTCACGCGCTGCTCCCCGAGCCTACCTGCCGTTCCGGTTCGTGCGGCGCCGCGCGCCAGTGTCTGCGCAGGATCCCGCCCACGCGGACGGCAATCCCGCTGCCGACGTACGTTATCGCCATCGCCAGCAGGACGATCTCCGAATAATGCCACACCATGTAGATGAGACTGCCCAGCAGGATCAGCGTCAGCGGCGACCGCGGCCGCAGCAGCGAAACGTCCTTGAAGCTGTAATAGCGCCAGGTGCTCACCATCAGAAACGACAACAGCGCCAGCAACCCCAGAAACCCGACGGACAGGGCCCAGTAAGTGACCGGCTCGCAACCGGCCGCGTAAACCACCGCCGCCACCATGCCCGCGGCGGCGGGAATAGGAAGACCCACAAAATACTTCCGGTCCGGTCGGCCCGGGTTCTTGGGCACCGGGTTCTTGGTGACGTTGAACCGCGCGAGCCGGGCCGCGCCGCACAACAGGAACAGGAACGAGAAGAAATAACCCGCGGTCAGCAACTGGCCGCGAGCCAGAATGCCGGCGGCGGGTTCGACGAAAAAGATTCCCCACGCCAGCCCCAACACCGCCGGCGCGATGCCGAAGCTGATGACGTCGGCCAGCGAGTCGATCTCCCGGCCGAATTCGCTGGTGGTGTTGGTCATGCGCGCGATGCGGCCGTCCAGCCCGTCCAGAAACACGGCCACCCCGATCGCCTTGGCGGCCAGCTCGAAGTGCCGTTCGGCCCCCGGCGTCTGGCTGACCGCGAGCATGGCGCCCTCAAACGACTTGACCACCGCCAGAAACCCGAGAAAGACATTCCCCGCGGTAAACAAGGTTGGCAGGGCGTAGGCGGCTCGCGGCGGCCGCCGCCCGGGCTCCTTGAACCGATCAAGACCCATCACTGCGGGCGGCCTTTCCGTCGCGCGATAATGCTCGATCCCGCCGCCACCCGCGCGCCGGGTTCCACGGTGGTTTCCCACTCCGGCCCTAACTCGAGGTCCACCCGGGAGCCAAATTTGATCAATCCCACGCGCTCGCCCGCCGCCACCTGATCGCCGGGCTTTTTGTAGCAGACAATCCGCCGCGCGATCAGTCCGGCGATCTGCTTGAAGACGACCCGGGCGCCGTCGGCATCCTCCACCGTAATGGTGTTCATCTCATTGCGGGTGGACGCTTCCTCCTTGCTGGCGACCAGAAACTCGCCTCGCTGATACTCCACCGCCTTGATCTGGCCGGCGATCGGGGCGCGGTTCACGTGCACGTCGAACACATTCAGGAAAATGCTGATCCGGGTCCCCTCGCCCTGCGGCTTGACGGCGACCACTTTGCCGTCCGCCGGGGAGACGGCCACCGGTCCTTGCGGAATCACGCGGTCCGGGTCGCGAAAGAAGTAGAGGCAGAACAACGCCAGGACGAAGAGCGGCACGCCCACCCATGGGCGAGTCAGATATGACACCAGCGCGCCACCGGCCGTCAGGGCGAGGGCGTAATAAATCCCGTCCACTACCATTTCCGGGTACCTGAACTTCCGAATTTAATTCTCGCATACCGCTCTTGCGGCGCTAGGACGGATCGGTGCGCCGCCGTGATCTGCTGGCCGCGGGCGCCCTCGCCGCCGCCCCCGCGACTCCAACCCGTCCCAACGTGCCGGTCATCATGACCGACCAGCGGCGCTTCGACTGCCTGGGCGCCAACGGCAACGAGATCTTGCGTACGCCTCACCTCGACCCCCCCGGCCGCCCCGGCCGCGAATTGCAACACGCCTTCGTCCGTCGCCGGGGTGCGTGCCGTCGCGCGTCAGCTTTTTCGCTGGGCGCTACGCCCACTCGCACAAGAACCGGGTGAATGACACTCCGTGCGACTCGCGCGAAGTGTTTCGGCAGCGTTTGAGGAAAGATGCCGGCTGTTTTTCGAAGCGTCCGTGCAGGTCTCCTGCCTGATCCGCTATCCCGGGGCGCCTTGCGCCCGGCTGGCGAAGGGAACCGGTCGAAGCCGTCGACCTGCTGCCTCGCGTGCTGGCGTGGTGCGGCATCCCGATCCCCAAGGTGCGTGCAGGGGCGGAACCTGAACGCCGCCGGTGCCAACCCGCGCGAGATCGTGTTTTCGGAAAACGTCATGCCGGAGGTGATCACGACGGGAAATCTGAACCTGCCCTTCGTGCTCGGCCAAGGGGTAGGCGGCATGCGCCGTCCCGACGCCAAGATGGCGCGGACGCGGAGGTGGGAGCTGAACTACGATCCGGGCGAGGGCGGCGAGTGGTGCGACCTAGAACAAGATCCGGGCGAGACCCGCAAGCTGTACCGCGCCCCCGCGCGGTAGGGCATCGTCCGCGAACGGACCGGCGCCATTCTCGACTGGATGATCACGGGGGACGAGAACGATCAGATCCAAGAGCGTTGGCGAACGTAGCCCCGCGCCGCGGGACCCCATGGGATACCACGGCGGCGCCGCGGCCCGGACGTCAGAACTTTCGCCACGCCTCCATCGACCGGCGCAGATTCTCCTCGCGGTCGCCCGGGACGTTGTAACACTGCAAGCCGATCGGACCGCGGTAGCCCCGCGCCCACCACTTGCGCACGAAGGCGCCTACGTCATACGTGCCGCGGTCCAGCGTCTGAATCAGCCGGTCCCAGTCGCCCTCCGGGTCCGCGCCGTTCACGCTGAGCATCCGCGTGTGCGGCAGCGCTTCTGTTAAGCGCGCATCGAGGTTGGCGGCGTCTCCGCTCCGCAGCCAGTGGCAAAGGTTGAACACGATGCCCACGTTCGGGCGTCCTGCCTTCTCCCGAACGCGCAGGGCGTGCTCGATGCGGGCGACATGGAATCCATGGTGCGGGTAAAGCGCAACTTCGAGTCCCGCCTCCGCCGCCAGGTTCGCCACCTGCCGGACGACGGGTATCGCCCGCGCGTCGCCGTCGGCGGCCTTGCCGTTCACGGTAAACGTGATCAGCGCGCCCGTGCCGCGCAGCTGGCGGATGGCGGCCGGCAGACCGGGGTCGCATCCGGGCTCGGGATCGGCGACGTTCATGCCGGTGTAGATGCCCAGCACGCGCATCCCGCGCGCCCGGTGGGCAGCCAGCAGTTCCGGGATCTTCTGCGTGCCGGAATAGAAGATGCCGGCGTACCCGGTCCGGCGGGCCAGTTCCACCTGCTCCTCGATCGGCAGTTCGCCGCGTCCAGTGCCGTTGTCGAAGACGTAAAGAGGCGCGTCGGCGGCGGAGGCTGCCAGCGCCGCGGCGAACAGAACCAGGACGCCACTCATGCGATTCCCCACGGCTTGCGCATCGGCCGCCGGATCATCCGCCGGGCGGCCGCGTTGTCGACAATCGTCTCCTTCTTTGGATCCCACCGCAAGCTCTGGCCCGTCCGTACGCACAATTCGGAAAGCTGGCTGATCAGATCCGAGCGCACCGCGGTTTCGATGCCGCACACCGGAGGCGTGCCGTTGCGGATCGCCTGGATCCAGTTTTGATGGTGGGCCGCGGTCGATACCTGCTGCTGCCCGCGCGGCATGCCCTCGGGAATGCTTGCCAGCGTACTGTCGGGAAGGTGGATCTCGTTCGGCCCGATTTCCGAGTCCATGAGGTTGGCCGGGTGCGTCACCACTTTCTCGTAGGAGACGATCACCCAGCCTTCCGAGCCGATGAACACCGCGCCATTGTGCACGTTGGTGACGCCTTTGCGCCCCCAAGGCATTTCGGGATGGGGCGCGTCTTCGTACTGCCGGTAGGTGCCATCGTCCACCATATGCAGGACCAGCCCGTCCTCATAGGTACAGCGCACATCCCACTCGTACGCCGTATCGAACAGGCCCACGGCGCCAATCTTGCCGGAGCCCTCATAGCGCACCGGCGGCGTAGTCCGGCCGGCCTGGTCGGCCCACCGCTGGACCTGGTCGAGCGGATGCGCGGCCCAGTTGGCGATGTTGCCCAGCGTGTAGTCGTAGATCGCGAAGATGCCGTTGCGGCCCGCGCCCTCCAGGCAGCGATCGGCGCAGAACGGCTTGACGGGCGCCGGCCCCAGCCAGAGGTCGTAGTCGAAACCGGGCGGCGCGGGGATCTCGGGGGTTGGCGAACCACCCGTCGCGCCGGCGGGCGCCACCACGTAAATCTTCCGGATCTCGCCAAGGCGGCCGTTGAGCACCAGCTCGAGGGCCTTGCGCGACTCGGGTGTGGAGCGCCGCTCAGCGCCGTACTGAAAGACCTTCCTGGAGCGGCGGGTCGCCTTGAGCGCCGCCAGGTCCTGCTCGACGCTCACCCCCAGCGGCTTTTCGCAGTGCACATGCTTGCCGGCCTTGAGCGCGGCGATGGTCATCGGGACATGCCAGTGGTCGGCCGTGGCGATGTAGACGCCGTCGATTTCCGGCCGCGCGAGCAGTTCACGAAAGTCGCGCTCCATGCGGATGCCGCGGCCCCGGCCCGGCGTCCGCTCCGCGTAGATCTTTTCCAGCGTAGCCCTGGCTTTGATCCGGCGGTCCTCGCGCGCGTCGCATACGGCCACGATCTCCGTATTGTCGAAGAACGGATACTGGCTGGTCTCAAAGACGCCGCGCCCGCCGCTGCCGAGCACGGCTACCGTGACGCGGTCGCTGGGCGGAGCGCCGCCCCGGCCCAGCGTCCTGGCGGAAACGATGAAGGGCGCACCCGCCGTTCCCAGCAACGTGGAACCGAGGAAGTGCCGGCGCGTCGCCTTTGCGGTATTGCTCATACGCATTCTCTGTGTTGATTATGCGGGAACATGCCGGCTATGGGAATGGGGTGGTAGTCCGCCCGGGTGGGGCAACTCTCCGAGTCGCCGGCAGTGAGCGAGTCCCGCAAACGCAGCGCTGGCCCGCCCGCCGCCTGTTCATCACGGCTCTGCCAGCGACCGGAACGCGCCACGTGTCGGCGAAAGATCCGATGACGTGCGCTTCCTGCGTCCAGACGCCGGTTCTGTAGTGCGAGCCGGGCGGTCGCCCCGAGACGAACCGCTCAGCCGCAGACGCGCGTTCCCAACCGCCTATCCGTTCGTCTGCCGCCGGTGCGCCCCCGCGGCTGGTTGTGATGGAATAGGGAGCTTAGATGATGGCGCAAAGTTCGAAGTCGCAGGAAAGCTATGAAGTCGTCGTGATCGGCTCGGGAGCGGGCGGGGGGACCGCCGTCCACGTGCTTACCGCCAAGGGCATTCGCTGCGCGCTGCTCGAAGCCGGTCCCCTGCTCGACGTCGCCAAGGAATTCAAGGAACACCAGTGGCCCCATCAGGTGGACCACCGCGGCGCGGAAGAGGGCGGGGCGTTCTACTTCGGGCAGGGGAAACCGTTCGGCTACTTCAGCACCACCAGCGGCGGCTGGCAACTGGAGGGCGAGCCGTACACGGTCGGCGAGGGCAGCCAGTTTCTCTGGTTCCGCTCCCGCATCCTCGGCGGGCGCACGAATCACTATGGCCGGATGTCGTTCCGGTTCTCCGATTACGATTTTCAGCCCTACTCGCGGGACGGCCTGGGTTGGGACTGGCCGATCACGTACGAGGATGTCGCGCCGTACTACGACAAAGCCGAAGCGTTCATCGGGGTTACGGGGTCGAAGGAAGGGCTTCGCAGCGCGCCGGACGGCGTGTTCGAGGATCCGCCGCCGCCGAAGGTCCACGAGGTGCTGATTCAGAAGGCGTGCGGCAAGCTGGGGATCCCCTGCATTCCGAACCGGCGCGCCGTGCTCACCAAGTCGCGGCGCGGCCGTCCGGCGTGCCACTACTGCGGCCAATGCGGGCGCGGCTGTGTGACGGCATCCAACTATTCGTCGAGCCAGGTGCAGGTGTTCCCCGCCATGAAGACGGGCAAGCTCACCGTGTTCGATCTGGCCATGGCGCGAGAGATCACCACCGACGGGAGCGGTAAAGCCACGGGCGTGATTTACATTGACAAGCGCACGCGCCAGGAGCGCTGGATGCGGGCGCGGGTGGTGATCCTGGCGGCCAGCGCCTGCGAGTCGGCGCGGCTGCTGCTGAACTCCCGGACCAGGGAATTTCCCAACGGCGTGGCGAACAGTTCCGGGCTGGTGGGCCGGTACCTGATGGATACGGTGGGTTTCGGCCTCAGCGGCTACGTCCCGGCGCTGGAGGGTATGCCCCACTACGACACGGACGGGTACGGCGGTGCGCACCTGTACATGCCCTGGTGGCTGTGGGACGACCATCGCAAACTGGATTTCCCGCGTGGCTACCATATCGAGATCGGCGGGGGCTACGGCATGCCGATGGTGGGCTCCTTCCATGCCGCGGCGCGTGAGCACGGCTACGGCGCGGCCATGAAACGGCGCATCCGCCAGGAGTATGGCTGCCGCATCGGCTTCGCCGGGCGCGGCGAGATGATTCCGAATCAGCACAGCTACTGCGAAATCGATCCGCAGGTGGTCGATCAATGGGGCATCCCCGTGCTGCGGTTTCATTTCCAGTGGAGCGACCACGAGTGGAAGCAGGCCCGCCACATGGAGAAGACCTTCACGGAGATCATCGAGACGATGGGCGGCAAAGTGAGCGGCCTGAGCGCCGCGCAGCGCGAGAGCAACGGCATTTCCGTGCCGGGAACCATCATTCACGAAGTCGGCGCGGTCCGCATGGGCGCCAACGCGCGCACCGGCGTACTCAACGGCTATTGCCAGGCGCACGAGGTGAAGAACCTGTTCGTGATGGACGGCGGCTGCTTTGTCAGCAACCCCGACAAGAACCCCACCCTGACCATCAATGCCCTGGCCTGGCGCGGTTGCGACTACCTGGCCGAGGAAATGAGGAAAGGCAATGTCTGACGGACTCGACGTTACGCGCCGCCACGCCATCCGCAGCCTGGCCGCCGGCCTGGCGGCGGCTGGACTGTTCGATCTGGAAGCGGCCCAACATGTCCACGCCGCCGCGCAGCAGGAGAAGGCCAAGGGCGCCTACCAGGCGAAGTTTTTCGTCCCGCGGCAGTTGGAGACCTTGGGCCGGCTGGCGGAATTGATCGTGCCCGCCGACGAAGTGTCCGGCAGCGCCAGGGATGCCGGCGCGCCCGAGTTCATTGACCTGTTGTGCGGCCAGAGCGCGCGGCTGGGCGCGATCTTCACGGGCGGTCTGGCGTGGCTGGACGCGGAGATGCGCCGCCGGCACGGGAACGCGTTTCTCGAGGCCAGCGCCGCGCAGCAAACCGCCATGCTGGACGCGCTGGTGGCCGCCGAACGCGCCGAGCGCATCCGCCGCGGCGAGACGCGGGGGTATGAACGCTCCGAGGCTTACCGCGCTTTCAGCGGCTACTCCACCAAACGCGTTTCCGACCTGATGCCCGGCGTGCTGTTCTTCGATTGGGTGCGGAAGCTGACGGTGGACGCGTTCTACACAAGCCCCCTGGGCATCAAGGACCTGGATTTCCGCGGCAACCGCTCATACTCGCGTTACGAGGTGCCCCTGGAGGCGCTCGAGTACGCGCTCGCGCGTCTGCCCAACCTGGGTTGACGGCGCCGCCGGCGCGTTGCCCGGCTCCGCCAGGCTCGCGCGGGATTCCGTACACTGAAGCCGGAGACGCGTCATGTCATTCACTCTGATCGTGGAAGGCTTTCGCGAAGGCGAGACGATTCCCCGCTTGCATACCTGCGAAGGGGCCGATGTATCTCCGTCCCTCTCCTGGGCGGGCGCGCCCCCGGAGACGCGCAGCTACGCGCTGATTCTCGACGACCCGGATGCGCCCGCCGGCGTGTGGACGCACTGGCTGCTGTGGGACATTCCCGCCGCGACGCACACGCTGGCCCAGACTTTCAAGCCCGGCGCGCTGGGCGTCAGCGGCACGAACGACTTCGGCCGGCCGGGTTACGGCGGTCCTTGTCCACCCAAGCGGCACGGACCCCACCGCTACTATTTCCGGCTCTACGCGCTTTCCGCGCCCAGTCTGGGGCTGGCCGCCGGGGCGCGGCGGGCGGAGGTCGACCGCGCCCTGCGCGGCAAAGTGCTCGCCGAAGCCATCTATAGGGGCCGGTACGAGCGTTTTTAGCTTTAGCGCCCCGGCGCCTGCTTCATTTCTTGCCGCGCCTGGGCGATGACGGCGAGGTACTGGCGGGCCTTGTCTTCAATCAAGTCGAACCGGCCCTCCCTGATGAGCTTACCGTCCACCAGTTCGGCCCCCACCGCGACCGCACAGGCGCCCGCTTTGAGGAACTCGCCCGCCGTTTCCAGGTTGACGCCGCCGGTGGGGATCATCTCAATGTGGGGGAACGGCGCGCGCAGCGCCTTGATATACTTGGGGCCGCCCACCGCGCCGCAAGGAAAGATCTTGACGATGTCCGCACCCGCCTCCCAGGCGGTCAGCACCTCGGTCGGCGTCAGCGCTCCCGGGCAGATGACTTTGGCGTAGCGGCGGGCTACTTCGATCGTCTCCCGTTTGAGACTCGGTGTGACGAAGAACTCGGCGCCGGCCAGCATGCAGATCCGCGCCGTTTCCGGGTCGAGGACCGTGCCCGCGCCGAGCACGATCTTGTCGCCGAACTTCGCGGCGACTTTCTCGAGCGCCTGCACCGCGCCGGGAACGGTCATGGTGATTTCGGCGGCGCGGATACCGCCGGCGTAAATCGCTTCAATGGCGCGGATGGCGTCTTCGGCGCTGGAGGTGCGCACCACCGGCACAATGCCGGTATCGATCATGAAGGAAAGGGTTTGTTGCTTGGTCATAAGGAAGGAATCCGGCGCGGGCCCCCAGGGCGGGACGCCGCGCCCGTTCTCAGGTTACCAGTCCACCACGGAACCATCGTCGGCGTCGTAGGTTTCCGGATTCTTCCAGTCGTGGTGCATCTTGTCGGCGAGGGCGTTCTCGTCCAGTTCGATGCCCAGTCCCGGTCCTGCCGGCAGATCGAGGTAGCCGTCGCGCACCGTGAACGGCTTTTTCAGGTACCCATCCCCCAGGCTTACCTGCTCCTGACACATGAAGTTGGGAATGGAGGCGGCCAGTTGCACGCCCGCCGCCAGCGAGATGGGGCCGAGCGGGTTGTGCGGCGCGATGGAAGCGTAGTATGCCTCCGCCATGCCGGCGATCAGGCGGACTTCCGTGATGCCGCCGGCGTGCGACAGGTCGGGTTGCAGGATCCTGGCTGCCTGCTTTTGCAGAACTTCGAGAAAGCCCCACTTGGTGAACACGCGCTCGCCGGTGGCGATGGGTAAGTGCGTCCCCCGGGCGATCTCGGCCATCACGTCATGATTCTGCGCCTGGCACGGTTCCTCGATGAACATGGGCTGGTAGGGTTCCAGCGCTTTGATCAGCAGTTTGGCGGTGGCCGGACTGATGGCGCCGTGGAAGTCGACGCCGATATCGCACTCGTCGCCCACCGTGGCGCGCAGTTCGGCGAATTTCTCCGCGGCGTACTTCACCGCCGCGGGGGTTTCCACGTACCGGGCGGGACGCTTCTTGGCGGGGCCGGTCTTGAAAGCCGTGAAGCCGCGGGCCAAGGCGGCGCGCATTGCGTCTGGCGTCCCGGCATGCGCATACACGCGCACCCGGTCCCGGGTCGGCCCGCCCAGCAACTCGTAAACGGGGACTCCCAGCGCCTTGCCCTTGATGTCCCACAGCGCCTGGTCGATGCCGCTCAACGCGCTGGTCAGAATCGGTCCGCCGCGATAGAACGCATGGCGGTAGATCGCCTGCCAGTGGTGCACCACCCGCCGCGGGTCCTTTCCCACCAGGTAAGGGGCGATTTCCTCGACGGCCTGCTTGCACGTCAGGGCGCGGCCCTCCAGGATCGGTTCCCCGAGGCCGGTGATGCCGGCGTTGGTGTGCACTTTGAGAAAAAGCCAGCGCGGCTTCACCAGAAAGGTTTCGAGTTTGGTGATCTTGAGCGGGTCCCTGGCCGCCACGGGAGCGTCCTTGCCGGCCCGTTGCTGGGCCTCGGCGCTGGCGGCGCCGAACGCGGCCAGTCCGGCGGACGCAAACAGTCCGCGGATCGCCCCCCTCCGGGACCGGGGGTCGAGGTCTTGCCGTACGGTTTGCATGGTGTTCGTTAGTTTAATGAGGCCCGGCGCGAGCCGCAACGGCGCGGGCGCAGCGCGCCATTCATCATTCCGGAAGCACCACCCCGGGGATCTTTCGCCGGCAAGTACGCTAGAATGCCCGCAAGGCCCCGCCTGAATGCTTCTGTTTCGAATCCTTGCCGCCGCCTGCGCCGTGGCGGGTATTCCCTTCGCGCAATCCACCGCTCCGGCGGTGACGCCGGGAATAGTCCCGCTCCGCCCGGCGGAGAAATACGAGTGGCAACTCAAGCGCGCGTTCCAGCCGGTTCGCTGGGCGGGGTGGGCCGCGGGCGCGGGCATTGCCCAGTGGCGGGACATTCCCGAGGAGTGGGAGCAGGGGATGTCCGGCTTTGGCAAGCGCTACGCGGCCGCCCTGGCGTTCACGGGAACTCGCAGCGCGATGATCGCCACCGGCAACGTGATTTTGAAGGTGGAGCCGCGCTATCAGCGGTCCCGATCCTCGGACCCCAAGGCGCGTGTCAGACACGCGATCAAATGGACGTTCCTGTCCCCACGGGACCACGGTGGTTCGTTGCCTGCCCTTCCCCGATTGGCCTCTGCGTACGGGGCCGCTTTCACCGCCCGCGCCTGGCTGCCTCCCAGCCGGGGGGGCGTCGATCAGGCGCTGGCGAGGGGTTCGGTCATGATCGGGCTCGACGTGGTCAACAACCTGCTGGCGGAATTCGGGCCCGACCTCTTCCGCAAACTCCGGAAGAACAAGCAGCAGAACACGAACTGAGAAAGCCGCCGCGTCCTAACCGCGCAAGTGCGACGCCAGCCACTGGATGTACCGGCTGTTTCGCCGCCGGACCTCTTCGACCAGGGGCGGCGGCAACTCGTCCAGTTTTTCCTTGAAAAAGCGCGCATCGCCGTCCGGCGCTTCGACATCGCGGCTGCCCACCATGTTGCCCAGCCAGAAAACCAGGAACAAGTTCCCATCCGTCCGGCCCCGGGCGGCGTCTCCCAAGTAAGGCGTAGGATAGCGGGCGGCCAGTTCGCTCTCCTCGCCGAAGGCGCCCTGAGCGGCAAACCGGTTGCACCGTGCCGCCATGCGCTCGAAGAGCCGGCGCCAGGGCGACTCCGGGGGCTGCTCGGCGAGGACATCGAAAAGCTGCAACTGTAATTCTCCGGAGATTTTGTAATTCACGCGCCCGGCGGTGGCCGCGCCGATGATTTCCAGCACGCCGGCCTGCTTGCCGGAGCCAGAGTGGATGCTCAGCGTCGCGGAGAAGTAGCGAGCGACGTCGGCCAGGCGACGGACGCGCCAGGCCAGTTCGGCGAGCGGATTGCCCTGAAAGTCCCGCCCGGCCCGGGGCAGCAGTTCCGGCCACATCTTGTGCGCGGCGTATCTTTCCAGGTCCGCGCCGGTTTCCGGATACGCCTGCCTTTTCTTGAAGCCCAGGTTGGGCGGCACCAATTGCGCCGGACGGCCCCGCGCGCGCAGCCACTGCATATAGAAGATCATCTCCTCGGGCGTGGTCAGCGTCTCGGCCTCGTCGAGGGATGGCTCGAAATCGAACGCGCCGGTGTAGCCCCGGATCGTATCGTACAGTTCTTCGTTCAGCTTCAGGCTGGCGCCGAATTTGACCGCTAGCCGCAAGACTTCCTCGCGGGACAGGCGGTACGTGGTTTCGCCGCAGGCACAAGGCTTGGTGAATTCGTCGAGAATCCAGGACTGCTCCTCGGCGGGGAACAGGCGCTGGAACTGCTCTTCCACGGCGGCCAAAGGCCAAGGGGCCGGGTGGCGGGGATCCGCCTCCAGCAGGAACAGGCGCGAGGTGTCCGTGGTGAACTTGGTGTAACCGGCGGCGTGGCGGATGGCTTCCTTGGCCTGCTCGACCGAATGGGCAATCTCCTCCGGGGTTTGCCCCGTGATGATGAAGTGGTCGGCCTCGGCGGTGTAGCCTTCCCGCCAGCCGGCGCGGATCGCGGCCCACAAGCCGGCGTGAAAGAGATGGCGGATCGAGACCCGGGTATGGCCGGCCGCTGTCGGCGTCTCGCCGTCCCGCGCGGCCAGCGCCTCGTCGGTGGTCATCTCCCGGGTGGCGGACAACTGCACCGTCGACGCCAGATTCCGCCCGGTGCTGATCAGGATTTCCCGGAAGGCCGCGAACGCGGCGGGCAGACTGATTTCCGGGTGGCGGTTGCCCACGGCGATGGCGGGCAGCGCGCCCTGCGGACGGGGCAGGAATACGCGGTCGATCTCAGCCGCAAACGTGCGCAGGGCATCCCAGTCGCCTGAGGAGAACGGCGTAGCGTCGACCACCACGGTGGCGCCGCGTCCCGCAGCCGCCCCCGCCAGAGGGACCCGCCCGATTCGCAGCGATTGCGGGAAGTGCCGGCTGGGGGGCGACTCCGCATCGGCCAGCCGCAGCAGCCACGTCCGTCCGTTTACTCCCTCGACGGGAAGGAAATACGCCCGCGGGTGGTCGGGATCGGCCGCCAGGGCCCCCCAGTGCGGCGTGATCTTCTCGAACCGGCCCGCGCCGCCGGCGGCCAGGCGCTGCCGCGCTTCGCCGGTCGCCGGATGGCTTTCCATCTGCGCGAACAGCAACTCGGCGAGCCCGGTGATCTCCTCCGACCGGAGCGTGGCCTCAAGGGAAGCTGGATTCATTGGCCGCCGTCCAAATGCAGCGACTGGAGATACTCACGGAACTCCGCGCCGAGATCGCGCCGCCGCAGCGCGAACTCGACCGTTGCCATGAGAAAGCCCAACTTATCGCCGGCGTCGTAGCGCGAGCCTTCGAACCGGTAGGCGTAAATGGGACGCCTCCGCAGCAGGTGCTTCAGCCCGTCGGTCAACTGAATTTCGCCGCCGCGGCCCGGATCGATCGCCGCCAGCGAGTCGAAGATCTCCGGCGTCAGCACGTACCGGCCGATGATCGCGAGGTTGGAGGGCGCGTCTTCCGGCCGCGGTTTTTCCACCATGTCGCGAATCCGGAACAGCCGGTCGCGGGCGCCGTTGTGCGTGATCGGTTCGGCATCCACAATGCCATAAGCCGAGGCACGCTCCGGCGGCACCTCCATCACCGCGATCACCGGCGCGTTGAAGAACTCATAAATGTCCAGCAGTTGGCGGAGGCAAGGCGTCTCCGCGTCGATGACGTCGTCCGACAGCACCACCGCGAAAGGCTCGGGACCCACCAGTTCCCGCGCGCGCAGGACGGCGTGGCCCAGGCCCAGCGCCTCCTTCTGGCGGACGTAACACACGTCGATCAGATCCGAGACGCCGCGCACCGCCGCCAGCAGGTCCTTCTTGCCCCGCGATTCGAGCAGATTCTCGAGTTCGAAGCTCACGTCGAAGTGATCTTCAATCGCCGACTTGCCCCGGCCGGTGACGATGATGATGTTCTGCACTCCGGAATGGACGGCCTCCTCGACCCCATACTGGATCAGAGGCTTGTCGACCAGGGGCAACATTTCCTTCGGCTGGGCTTTCGTAGCCGGCAGGAATCGGGTGCCCAGACCCGCGGCAGGGAAGACGGCCTTGCGTACTTTAGGCTGCATGGGATCCTTCCCCTCCAGTTTCGTCTGCGGAGGGGCCGCGGGGCAAGCCGCCGCGCCGGTGGAAACCGCTGCTATTCCAGCGGGAAAGGGCCTTCGCGGGAGACGCCCACCTCGCGTTGCGCTCCGTCGCGCGCCTGCATGGTGAAGGAGACCGCCCGCGGCACGTCGCGCATGGCGAAGCGGAAGGTACACTCCTGGCCGGGCGTCAGCACCGCTTCGTCGATGGTCGCGCTTTGCGTAGTCAGCGGTTTCTTTTCGTCGGCGTAAAAGCTGAACATCAGGGCCAGTCCTTCCAGCGGCCGCACGCCCGTGTTGCGGATTCTGCCGTCCAACTCGATGCCCTCCGCCGCGCGATGCGCGGACACGGCCACCACCTCCAACTCCTTCACTTTTGGACGCTTCTCCCGCTCTCGGCGTTCGGCGGCCGCCGCCGCGAGCGCGCCCAGGGAAAGAGCCGCCACCCTCCGTCGCGTCAAGTCCAGTTACCTCTTCGTATCCTATATGCTACCCTAAGCGGTCATGATCAGCCGGAGGAGCCTTTTGCAGGTTGCCGCCGTGCCGGCAGCCGCGGCGACGACCTCCGCCGCCGCCCCGAAAAACCTGGTCATCGCCAGCAGCAACGGGCCGGACTGCTGCCGTCTCGCCATGGAAATGCTGCAAGCGGGCAAGGACACCCTCGACGCGGTAGTGGCCGGCGTGACGCTGGTAGAGGACGACCCGCGCGACACATCGGTTGGCTATGGCGGCCTGCCCAACGAGGAGGGCGTGGTGGAACTGGACGCCAGCGTGATGCATGGCCCGTCGCGCCGCGCCGGCAGCGTGGCTTCCCTTCGCAACATCCGGAATCCATCCCAGGTGGCCCGCCTGGTGATGACGCAGACCGATCACATCATGCTGGTTGGCGAAGGAGCGCTGCGCTTTGCCCGCGCGCACGGCTTTGCCGAGCAGAATCTGCTCACCGAGCAGGCGCGCCTGGCCTGGCTGGTGTGGAAGCAGTCTCTGCGCGACGCGGGCGGCTGGAACAATTGGGCGCCGGGCCTGGACGCGCCCGATCCCGCGCCGCAAGCCTGGCTGCGCGAACGGTTCCCCGGCGCCACCGCCGAGATGCTGGCTTGGGCATGGGAGGTCGCGCGCCATCCTCCTACCGGGACCATCAGTTGTCTGGCGCTGAACGCACGTGGCGAAATGTCCGGCGTCACGACCACGAGCGGATTAGCCTGGAAGATCCCCGGGCGCGTGGGGGATTCGCCGATCATCGGCGCGGGTCTGTATGTGGACCAGGACGCCGGTGCGGCGGGTTCCACCGGGCGCGGCGAGGAAAACATCCGCGTGGCCGGCGCGCATACCGTGGTCGAGTTGATGCGCCAGGGCCGGTCCGCCAAAGAGGCGGTGTTGGAAACCCTGCGGCGCGTCTCGCGCAACTACGGTGACAATCTGGCCAAGTTGGGCCGCTTCGATTTGAATTTCTACGCGCTGCGCAAGGACGGCGACTATGCGGGCGGTTCTTTGTGGGACGCGAATGTCACCGGGAGCCGGCGCGTGCGCCGGCAGTTCGCTGTGAACGACGGGGGCGCAAGCCGGCTCGAGGATTGCGCCTACCTTTACGAGCGGCGGCCGTGAGACGCCGGGAGTGGTTCGCCGCCGCCGCCGGGGTGCTGGTGGGCGCCGCTGAACGCGTCCCCTTGAAGGACATCGAGACCGCGCTGAAGCTGTCCATGGCTGGCGATGCGGCGCGGGCGCTGGCGAACCGGCTGCGCGCCGCCCGGCGTTCTCCGCTGATCGAGGGGCGGCGGCTGGCGTTTGTGTTCGAAGGCGCCGCGCGGCAGGTGGAGGTGGCGGGCCTGGCGGCGCCGGACGGTCCGCTCGCGATGCGGCGGCTTCCCGGCGCCGCGGTGTGGGTGAGTCTGCACGAGTTCGGCGACGACGTCCGGTTCTCTTACCACCTGGTGGTAGACGGCAAGCCGATGCCCGATCCGTGGAATGCGGAGCGCACCCCGGACGGCGAATCGGTGGTGGTAATGCCGCGGTATCGCGCGCCGCGGGAGTGTGAGCCGGGGCCGGGGGTTCCGCGCGGGCAGTTTCAAGCGCTGGGGCAGGCCGCGGCGTATGTTCCGCCCGGCTCGCCCGCCGCCGTGCTGGTGGTGCTGGACGGGTCCGGATATCGCGCCGCCAAACTCCCGGAGATTCTGGATAGCCTGACGGCGCGCCGGCGCATGCCGCCGCTGCTGGCCCTGTTCTTGGAGACGGCCCTCCCCGCCGAAGCGTTGGCGCCCTCGCCGGCGTTTGCGAACATGCTCCGGGAGGGCGTCCTCCGCGAGGCTGGCGCGCGGTGGGAACTGCCTGCCGCTCCGGCAGGCCGTGCGATTCTGGGCGCCGGCGCGGCAGGCTTGGCCGCGTTCCACGCCGCCTGGCAGGCGCCGGAAGTTTTCGGGCGGGTCCTCACCCAAGCGGCTAACTTCGCCGCGCATCCCGAGGCGCTCCGGTATCCGGAATGGATTCGCGCCGCCCCGCCCAAGCCACTGCGGCTGCACATGACGCTCGCTTCGCACGACCCGGAGGCGGTGCGCGACGCCAACCACCTGGTGTGGGGCGCGCTCCGCCAGCAGCGCTACGACTTCACCTCGCACGAAAGCGACGGGTTCGCATCGTTCGATACCTGGCAGCAGCAGTTGCCGCGCGCGCTGGAAGAATGGTGGCGCGGGTTCGGAAGGTGATGCGCGCGGGCGGCGCCCGCTCGCTGCCCGCGCGGCGCGGGATTTAGCAGACCGGGTTTGGCACTGGTTCCGCCCGTGGCTGAAAGCGGTAGCCGACGCCGAAAACCGTCTCGATGAGGTGTTCGTGTTCCGGCCCCAGCTTTTTCCGGAGACGTTGAACATGGACGTCGAGGGTGCGGGTGCGGATGTCCGGGCGGTAGCCCCAAACCTCCTCGAGGAGCCTCCGCCGGGTCACCACCGCGCCAGCATGCCGGAGCAGCAGGGAGAGCAGTTCCCACTCCTTAGGGGTGGTTCCCATCAATTGCCCGTCCAGCCAGACCTGCCGGCGTGCGAAATCCACGCGCAAGCTTCCATTTAAGTACTCCGAACACGCCGGCGGGTCGAACGCGGCGGGTGCGACGGCGAGATGCATGCAAAGCCCCTTGGTGCGGAAAGGAAGATTCGGCCCAGGAGGCTCTGGATACAAAAATTTGGCCTGCGCTGCTTCCGCTTCAGCGGCTGGCCGCGACTTCGACAGCTTCGGCCAGGCGCGAGAGCGCGCCCGTGACGGCGCCGCGCAGGTGAGCGCGGAGGACACGGCGGCGGCGCTCGGCCAGCACCTGGAAGTCTCCCTGCGCCTGGGCCGCCTTGACGACGCCAAAGGTCAGCCGGCGTCCCGGGATGGGCAGGTCCGCTTCATCTTCGCAGGTAATTTGCAGGAATACCCCGGTATTCGGTCCGCCCTTGTAAGCCTGGCCGGTGGAGTGCAGAAAGCGCGGCCCGAACCCGGCGCACGTCGCCGCTTTGCGGGCGGCCCGCACCGCCAGCCGCATCCGCATGAGGAGTTCCTCGTGGCGCGGGTTCATCTCCACGTACGCCAGCAGGCCGAAATAGTCGCCCGGCGTCAGGCGATGCACATGAGCGGACAGCCAGCCGGCGAGCGATTCCTCCGGGAGGCGGGCGCGCAGGTCGGCGGCGTTTTCCTCGTCGGTGAACAGTTGCACGTCGCCCTGCTCGAATACCGGTGTCCCGCCCGGCAGCGCGCCGGCGGACTCATACGCCTCGGTAAGCTGCCGGGTGGCGATCTTGCTCGCCTCCACGTCCGGCTGGTTGAAGGGATTGATGCCCAGGAAATGGCCGGCGACCGCGGTGGCGATCTCCCAGCGAAAGAACTCCTGGCCCAGGTCGCGCAGGTCGCCGGCCGGCAATTCCACCACCGGTCTGCCGGCCGCGCGCAACGCCGCGACCGCGGCGTCCTGCCTGGCGTCAGGGGCCGCGGAGTAGCGCAAGTACACGAAGAGCCGGTCTGCGCCGTACTCTTCCGGCGCTCCCAGCGGCTCGCGGTCGACCGGGATGATCGCCTTGCCTTCTTTGCCGGTGGATTCGGCGATCAACTGCTCCAGCCAGGCGCCCAGAGCGGCCAAGGCGGGGGACGCCACGATCGTCATTTTGTCGTGGCCCTGGTTGGCGGCGACGCCCAGCACGGTTCCCAGCATCACGCCCGGGTTGCGGGCCGCCGGCACGGCGGCGCCGCACGCTCTCGCCATTTGGTCGGCGCGCGCCAGGAAATCACCCGCGTCCAGCCCCATCAGCGCGGCGGGAACCATCCCGAAATTGGAAAGCGCCGAGAACCGCCCGCCGATTTCAGGCACGCCGTATAGGGTGAGCCGGAATCCCGCTTCGGCGGCCACGCGCGCGAACGGCGAACCCGGATCGGTGATGGCCAGAAAACGGCTGCCGGCGTCGCCGGCAGCTTGTCGCACCCGCTCCCAAAAGTAGGCATGAAACACGTTTGGTTCGAGGGTGCTCCCGGACTTGCTGGCCACCACGAACAGAGTGCGGCCCAGGTTCAGCCGCTGCTCGAGCGCGCGGGCTTGGGCCGGATCGGTCGAATCCAGAATCGACAGCCGGGGAAAGCCCGGCTGCGCGCCGAACGTGGACGCCAGCACTTCCGGGGCGAGCGAGGAGCCGCCCATGCCCAACACCACCGCATCGTCAAACTCGCCCGAGCGGCCAAGCGCGGCGACTCCGGCCAGATGACCAGGATCCGTCAACTGCTCGCCGATGACGTCCAGCCAGCCGAGCCAGCGCGACTCGTCCGCGCCGGTCCACAGCGTGGAATCCCGCGCCCACAGACGCAAGGTGTTTCCCGCGGCGTCCCACGCCGTCAAGGCGTGGTCCACTGCCGAGCGAAGCTTGGCGGAAAGGTAGAGGACGGGTAGTGTTGGATTCATGGAGTTTCTCCGGGAGACCGGGCGACGAAGACCACGACGCTGCGGGGGCCCACTTCATAGCGATCCTGCGACGGGATGGCGAACTCGCGCCCCGGTTCCGCGATGTCCTCCGGCGAAGGGAGAGACGTGTCGAGCAACCGCCGCCAGCGCCGCTGGCGCAGGATCGGCAACTCAAACGTATGGGGCTCCCAGTGGGCGTTGGCGATGAAGTGAAGATGTTCCTCGTGCCCGCCGGGCTGGCATTCGCTCAGCTGCATGGCGAGGGTGCGGGAATAGGCGCTGAAATCCGGATGCCCGCGCTGCACGCCATGCCAGGTGACCCGCAGTCCATTGCCGCGGCCCTGGGACGCGAACGTGGTTCTCCGCAGCAGCCCGCAGCCGCGCCGGAAGCGGATCAGCAGCCGGAAGAAGCGGTGTAGGTCGGCGTGCCGGTCCAGGTTGCGCCAATCGACCCAACTTACCTCGTTGTCCTGGCAGTAGGCGTTGTTGTTGCCCAGCTGGGTGCGCCCGATTTCGTCTCCCCCCAGGATCATCGGCACGCCGTGGGAAAGCAGCAGAATCGCGGCGAAATTCTTACTCTGGCGGAGCCGCAGCGCCAGGATCTCGGGATCGTCGGTCGGCCCTTCGACGCCGCAATTCCAACTGAAGTTCTCGCTGGCCCCGTCGGTGTTGTTGTCCCCGTTCATTTCATTGTGCTTCACGTTGTACGAAACCAGGTCGTGCAGCGTGAAGCCGTCGTGGCAGGTGACGAAGTTGATGCTGTGGTACGGTTCGCGCGCGCTTTGCTGGTAGAGGTCGGGACTGCCCAGGAGGCGGTTCGCCAGCGCGGCGGTCAGACCCGCCTCGCCGCGGACGAAACGGCGCACGTCGTCGCGGAAGATGCCGTTCCACTCGGCCCAGCGGCCCCACGCGGGAAACGTGCCCACCTGGTACAGGCCCCCGGCGTCCCAGGCTTCCGCGATCAACTTGGTGTTGGCCAGCACCGGGTCGTGGGCGAGGCGCTCGAGCAGCGGCGGATTGGCCAGCACCGACCCGTCCTGTCCTCTCCCCAGGATCGACGCCAGGTCAAAACGGAAACCGTCGACGTGCATTTCCATCACCCAATAGCGCAGGCAGTTGGTGATCAGGTCGCGCACCAGCGGATGATTGCAATTCAGCGTGTTGCCGCAGCCGGAGTAGTTCAGGTAGCGGCCTGTTTCCCGGTCCAGCAGGTAGTAAATCGAGTTGTCGATCCCGCGGAAGGAGTGGGTCGGTCCCCGCTCGTCTCCTTCCGAAGTGTGGTTGAACACCACGTCCAGGATCACTTCGATGCCCGCCTCGTGAAAGCTTTTCACCATCTGTTTGAACTCCTTCACGACGGCGCCCGGCAGGGCGCTGGCTCCGTACGAGGAATTTGGCGCGAAGAAGTTGATGGGCTGGTAGCCCCAGAAGTTGAGTAGCCGCTCGCCGGTAAACGGATTCACGCGGTCGCTATCCATCTCCTCGAACTCATGCACGGGCAGCAACTCGACCGCGGTCACGCCCAGATCCTTTAGGTAGGGGATCTTTTGCACCAGTCCGGCGAACTTGCCCGGGTTCTGTGCGCCGGAACTCGGGTGGCGCGTGAAGCCACGCACATGCAGTTCATAGATAATCGAGTCCGCCAAGGGGATATTCAGCGGTTGATCGTGTCCCCAGTCGAACTCATCGTCGACGATCACGGACCGCCGCCGCTCGGGCACGCTGTGAGACGCCCATCCCTGGCCGCCGGTAATGGCCCGGGCATGCGGATCGAGCAGAATCACCGAGGGATCGAAACGGTGCAGCCGGGGATTCGGATTGGGCTGGCAATCCATCCGGTAGCCATACTGGATGCCGGGATCCAGGCCTGCCACCAGCGCATGCCAGATCTGACCCGTCCGGTTGGATTGCGGATCCAGCGGGAACTCAATCAGCGGTTCTTCGTCGCCGGGATAGAAAAGAACCAGCGTCACCGCGGTCGCGTGCTTGGAGAAGATGGCGAAATTGATGCCGTCCCGGTGGAGCGTAGCGCCCAACGGCAGGGGCGTTCCACGGCGAATCGCGAAACCGGGCTGCACCACAGCCAGCAGCTTGCGTTGCGCTTCCTGATGCGAATTCATGGCCGATCGAACTTTTCAGCATAACGAATGCGCCCTTCCTTGCGCGAAGACAGCGGGTTCGCAGGTGGCCGTCAGAACCGGCGCCACAGGCGCACGGTGACGCCCCGCCCGGGACCGTCGATGCCCCACCCGACGCCCCGGTAGTTCTTGTCCAGGATGTTGGAAAAGTTCGCAAACAGGTCGGTCCGTTCCGAGATCGTGATTCCGCCCCGCAGGCTCCATACCGCGTAACCGGGAATCGCCGTGAACTGGGGCGCGGAGTTCGCGCTGCCGAGCACCCGGTTCTGGACCTCGGCCAGGGTTTCGCCCGTCGGGAGCAGGATGCCGTTGGCCACCAGGCCGCGGGACCGCGCGCCGTTGTTGAAGAAAGACTGGATCGAGGCCCGCGAGCGCGGGTTCCCGATGCGGCGGTCGGACAAGGCGAGCGAGGACAGCCGGTCCTGACGCCCGGCCAGGGTTGCGTAGGCTTCGGCCCAGTAGCGCCTGCCCGGCGGCCGGTAAGTCAGGGCCGGGTACACGGTGAAGGGGGGGATGCCAGGTTCGATATCGGGCGGAGCGCCCGTGCCGGGCTCTTCCAGGCGCAGGTAGGTCATGTTCTCGGCAAGGCTCCACGCGCGGGACAGGCGCCAGCGCAGGCGATGTTCCCAGCCCTGCATGCGCGCGCCGGAGAAGTTGGCGCGAATCAGGACGGGGCTTGCCGAGAGAGGCACAAAGACGGCGCCCGAGGCCAGTTGCCGCGCAATGATCTGCTCGCCGAGCGGCTGACCGGTCGCGCCGGGCGGCAGGATGAGCGTTTGCGAGACGATCGAGTTGTCCAACCGCAGCCAGAACGCGTTCAGATCGGCCTCCAGGCGGGAGGCGCGCAGCCGCACGCCCAGATCCAGGTTGTCCACCACTTCGGGGCGCAAGCGCTCGACGGGCTGGCCGGTAGACACCGCTTGGTCGTCGGCGCGGTCGCCAATGGTGGCGTCGCGCCCGGCCAGGTCGGCGGCGGACGTTTCGTACTGGCCGTTGCCCTGCAAACCCAGCGAGCCAAGGTCCGTGATGTTGGGAGCGCGAAACCCGCGGCTGTAATGCGCGTGGATGCCGGCCTGGCCGGTCAGCCGGAAGACCGCGCCAGCGCGGCCCGTCACCGCATTGGCTGCGAGCGAATCGTCCGGCCACAAGGACCGGCCGCCCACCAGCGGGCTGCGCGCCGCCTGCGACCGGTAAGACCCGCCGCCGAACCGCAGCGCGCCGCTCAGCCGCACGCGGCGGGACGGGGCCGGCGCCCAGTTCGCCTGGGTGTAGAGGCCATGCGAAAAGTAGCGCGCGCCGTCCGGAATGCGGGGCCGCACCAGCCGCACCACGCCGGTCAGGGGCGCCACCTGAAACGACGGCGAGGTCACCCGTTCCGCGTAGCCTTCGCCTCCGATCAGCCAGTCCGCCTGCCGGAAACGCTTGTCGAGGAAGAACTGCGCGCCCGTCACCCGGGTCTTTTCATACTGGTGGGTAATGCTGCCAACGGGATTGCCTTGTCCTCCCTGGTTGACGCGTTCCTCGCGTTGGGCGCTATAGGACCCGGTGACAGAAAGCTGGTCGAACGGACCGAGGGCGAAACGCTCGTAGCGTAAATACGCGAAGTCGAGCATGAGGTTGCGCAGTTCCGCGATCCAGTTGCCATCGCCCCCCAGCAACTGGTCGTAGCGTTTTCCGCCGTCCTGCTGGCTGCGTTCGTAATGGCCCACCAACTGCGAGGGCTCGCCCAGGCGGGCCTGTGCGTGAAAGCTGCCCCCGTAGCCAGTGAAGGCCGTGTCCGGCAGCCGCTCGCCGAAGATCGTCGAGGGCAGGCCGAGGAAGCGGGTCACCGCGGCATGACTGTCCAAACCGCGCCCGGTACGCAGGGTGTTCGAGCGGAGGCCGGACAGCGTGGTGTGAAACGCCACCCGCGAGCCCCCGTAGCTCACGTCGGAACGGGAGCCGAACGCGTGAGCGGCCGAACTGTACCAGGGCGCCAGCTGCGCGCGCCAGAAACGGCCGGACGGCGCGAACTCGGCGGGGCGGGAGAGCACGGCCACCGTTCCCCCGAGCGAATCGGACCCGTACTGCGCGCTGTTCGGCCCGCGCAGCACTTCCACGGCGTCGAGCGTCTCCGGGTTCAACAGATTAAAAAATGTGCTGACGCCGCCGCGCTGCGTGGAGTTCGAGTAACGCACGCCGTCGCGGTAGACGGACACTTTATTGCCGGTGAGGCCGCGCACAAAGAAGGCTCCCATCACCGGCGCCGTGCGGAGCTGGTGTACCCCCGGCTGGCCTTCCGCGGCCTCGCTCAGCACCTGCGCGCGCTGATCCAACTCCTCGCGGGGGATCAGCGATACCGGCTGCGCTACGGCGCTCGCCGGCGCGGGACCGGAGGCCTCCGCGCTCACGGTCACCTCGGCTCCGATGGGGTTCAGGCTCAGGCGCACCGTAACCGGCGCCTCCCCGGCGACGACGGGCATGCGCACCGGCAGGAAGCCGGACTTGTCGGCGTGGAGCGTGTAGCGGCCGGGCGCCAGGCCGGGCAGCGAAAAGCGGCCGTCGGCACCACTCTGCGTGACGCCGGCCGTCACCTGGGACGCGGTGCTGACGGCGATGCGCGCCCCGGGCGTGGGCGCGCCGGAGGGATCCAGCACCACGCCCTGCAATCCGCCGCCCGGCTCGGCGAGTAACACGCCACGAAACAAGAGGAACAGAGAGAGGATGATCTGCCGCGCCATGCGAAGCCCCAGGGTCGCAAGCGCGAACGGCGTACTACCAGAGGTCGTAGAAAAAATTCAGGGCGAGCAGTTTTTCCAGCAGTTCGTGGACAGCGCGCAGCGCCTGGGGAAGCCCCGCGGCCAGCAAGAGCCCAAGCGCGCCCAGGGCTACGCCGCCGGCGCGCCACCAGGCAGGAGTCTCCGCCTGCGCGCCGGGCGGGCGAAGCAGCCACTCCACTCGCGCGGAGAGCTGGTTCGGATCCTGAGTCAATGGGGTGTAAAGCGCCGCGCCGGTTGCCGGCGCGCTCCCCAGCCGCGCCAGGCGCACCAATCCTTCCGCCAGCGCCACCGAACGCTCCGGGGGACCTTCCACCGCGCGGGCATCCGCGGCGCGTTCCGCATAGCCACTCCAGCGCTGCGACAACTCGCGCCACGCCCCCGCGAGCGGCAAGCGTCCCGGGGCGGCCAGCAACAGCAGACGCTTGAGGTTGTCTCCCGCGCGCTGGTGCGCGGCTTCGTGCCGCACCGCGAGATCGAACTGTTCGGCGGGGAGCGCCTCCAGCACCGCTCGCGAAACTACCAGCCGCGGCGCCAGGATGCCGATCACGCCGAGCAGCGGCCGTTCGCAATCCACAATCCAGGCCCGTTCCTGCCGGAGAACCATCTCGCGGCCGGCTTGCCGGAGTTCGCGCATGCGCCGCGCTGTTGCGAGGCAGGCGCGCGCCGCGCGGACGCCAGACTCGGCCAGCAGCGCGCATCCCAGCAGGGCGGCCACCCCGCACACCCAGCCCACCGCCTCGTGCTCCACGGCGGGTTCCAGCCAGAGATAGGCGGGGACACACAGACCGAGAACCGCCAGGGCGCTCAGCCCGGCAGGCGCCACCCCCAGCAGGAACAGCAGGTTCGCCGCCGCGGCCGGCGGCACCTTCTCCGCCGCCCGTAGGACCGCCGGCAACAGCCCGCGGGCCGCGCAAGCCAGCACGAGTTGCACCAGGAAGAAGGCGGCGAGCAGCAGGCACGCCAGCCGCACGTAGTAGGGCGCGATCATGACCGCCCGCCCTCCTCCTTCTTCTCCGTGAGCTCCGCCCGTTTCTCCTGGATCCTCCGCTCGAGTTCGCCGAGCAGGTCCGGGTCGCCGGCGGAAACCTCCTCGAGCAGGCAGGACATGATCGTCTCCCGGCGCACGGCCGGCCCGCCGCGCAACAGCGCCTCCACCGCGGCGCGGGCCAGACCGCGCTCCCAATCGCCGCGGGAAAGCCGCGGTGCATACCAGAAGGCGCGCTCCTGCCGGCGCCGGTCGAGCAGTCCCTTCTTGTACAACCGGTCCAGGGTTGTCATCACCGTGGTGTATGCCAAGGGGCGTTCCAGGCGCTCAGCCACGTCCCGGACACTCCCGCCGCCCTCCCGCCACAATGCCTCCATTACGGAGAATTCCAGCGGCCCCAAATCGCCATAGGGCCCATCGGCGTCACGCTGACGTTTGCGGAAAACCATGAGCGCAGGAAACTGCTCCCTGGAAGCGAGTATAGCCAACCGCTGGAAGACCTGAGTTTTCCGTTCCTGCCAAACCTTGCAGGAGATCACGCCCGCTTCCCGCCGTTTGCGGGACCGAGCCGGAGTGCGCCTGTCCGAAGGTGAGCCAGGAGGGAGCGCGAGAGGCGAAAGGATTCGTTTGGGCCGCCGGCCGGCCCAGCCGTCCAAACCCTGCCCCTGCTGTTTGCGTTGGCGTGGTGCGGCAAGGAAAGGCCGGCTCCGGCTTGCTGTATGCCGGCGCCGCATCCACCCGCGCCTCGGTAGCCCTGGCCCGGCGGGCGGAGGAAATGGGATCTCAGGTGGCGATGTGCGTCCTGCCGGACTACGCGCATCCCACGCAGGAGGGGATTGAACAGCACTTCCGCGCGGTCGCGGCGGCGACGTCGCTGCCCGTGCTGGTGTACAACTTGCCCCTGTGCGCCGGCGTCAACATGGAACCGGCGACCCTGGCCCGCCTGTTGGCCACCGTGCCCAACATGCGGGGGATCAAAGACGAGGCGGGCATCGCGCCCAACCAGGCCGCGCAGTACGCCTTGCTGATCCCCGAGGACTTCTCGATCTACTGCGGCGACGATGCGATGGTGCTCCAGGTGCTTCCGCAGCGCGGCGTGGGTTGCGTGAGCGGCGGGTCGCATGTCATGGGCCGCCAGATGAAGGCCATGATCGCCGCCTACTTTGCCAACGACAATCGCGCCGCCAGCCAGATCTATTTCCGGCGGATGCCTTTCTTCATGGCGCTGGGACAAAATGGGCGGGTGAACCCGATTCCGATCCTGCGGGCTGCGATCGAGCTTTGTTCCGGTTCCGGGTGGGGCCGCCGCGGTTGCCCCTGACGCCGGCCACCGCCGGGGAGATCGGCGTTATCCGGCCGATGCGGGAACAGGAGGGGGCGCGGGATCCGGTTCCAGCGCCCGGCGGAGCGCCTGCTCCGCGTGCAACAACGTCGTGTTGAACAACGGCACCGCGCTGTCTTCGGGCCGGACTAGCAGCGGGATCTCCGTACACCCCAGGATGATTCCTTTGGCGCCGTCCGCCTGGAGCCGTTCGATCACCTCGCGGAAAAACCGCCGGGATTCGTCCCGGATTTCTCCGCGGCATAGCTCCTGGTAGATGACGTGGTTCAGATGTTCCTGGTCGTCCGGCGCCGGGACCTGCACCGCGACGCCGGCGCGGGCCAGGCCTGCGCGAAAGAAGGGCTCGCGCATCGTAAACACCGTCCCCAGCAGTCCCGCCGTGCGCACGCCGGCCGCGAGCACACCCGCCGCCGTGGCCTCGATGATGCTCAGGAGCGGCATGCGTACGGCCTGTTGCACCGCGTCGAAGACGATGTGCATCGTGTTGGTGGCGATCAACCCGAAGTCCGCGCCCGCCGCGCGGAGCGCTTCGAGGGCGCGCGCCATCTCCCGGGCCGCCTCGTCCCACCGCCCCGCGTGCTGCCAGTCGACGAATTGCTGGAAGCAGACGCTGTAAATCAGGATCTCAGGATATCCGTAGTCGCCAAACTGCTCGGCATAGCGGCGGGTGATGTGTTCGTAGTAAACGGTGGTGGATTCCGGACTCATGCCGCCCAGAATCCCGATACGGCGGTGCATGCGGTGGCCGGCCTTTCCCCAGCCGCGCGCGGGCCGGGTCGCGTACGTCCGACCTCTATTCTCGGGGTCGCCGCCGCGAGACGCAAGGCCAGCGCCGTCCTGTGAATCGCCTACCATGAAGCTATGTCGCGACTGATGGGGAAATGCGCGTTGATCACTGGCGGCTCCTCCGGCATCGGCGAAGCGATCGCCGTCCGGTTTGCCGAGGAGGGCGCGAGCGTCGCCCTCAACTACCGCACGCGGCCCGCCGACGCCGAACGTGTGCTGGAACAGGTGCGCCAGGCGCACGCCCGCCTCGGAGCGGCGGGGCTGAAGTCCTGTGCGGTCCGCGGCGACGTGGCGCGCGAAGAGGACGTGCGGCGCATGTTCGCTGAGGTGGGGGAGGCGTTCGGCACGCTCGACATTCTGGTCAACAACGCCGGCATCCAGCAGCCGGCCGAAAGCCACTGGAGCGAGACGGAGGATTTCGACCGGATCCTGGGCGTCAATCTCCGCGGCGCGTATTTATGCTCCCGTGAAGCCCTGCGGCTGTTTGTCGAGCGGGGGATCCGCGGCGTCATCCTGAACAATTCCAGCGTGCATGAAATCATTCCCAAACCCAAATATCTCAGCTACTCGATCTCCAAAGGCGGCATGGAGAACCTGACTAAGACGCTGGCGCTGGAATACGCGGGGCGGGGCATCCGGGTGAACGCGGTGGGGCCGGGCGCGGTAATCACGCCGATCAACAACGCCTGGATTCACGATCCGAAGGCCAAAGCGGAGGTGGAAAGCCACATTCCCATGGGCCGGGCCGCCGAACCTGCGGAGATCGCCGCCGTTTTTGCGTTTCTGGCTTCGGAGGAGGCGTCCTATGTCACGGGCCAGACGATTTTCGCTTGCGGCGGACTGACGCTGTATCCGGAATTTCGCGTAGCCTGGTCCTCCGGGGAGTAGAGCATGAGCGGTTACGAGAACAAAGTCGTGATTGTCACCGGGGCCCAGGGCGGACTGGGCCGGGCGGTCACGCAGGCCTACCTGGATGCCGGCGCTACGGTGGTGGGCCTGGCGCGCCGCATTACGCAAGACGATTTTCGGGGGCAGCGGTTTACGGCGCTGCCAGCCGACCTGGCCAGCGAAGCAGACGTGCACCAGGCGGCGGCGGCGATCTTCGCGCGCCACGGCCGCGCCGACGTCCTGGCGCACCTGATGGGCGGCTACGAAGGCGGCGCGCGCATCGACGAGACCCCCGCGGCGGTTTTCGAAAAGATGTTGGCGCTGAACTTCTGGCCGGCGGTGCACCTGGCTCGCGCCTTTCTGCCGGGGATGCGCGCCGCCGGCGCCGGGCGGATTCTGGCCATCGGCGCGCGTCCGGCCGTCGAGCCGGTGGCCACGCTGGGCGCCTACGGCGCCGCGAAAGCGGCGCTGGTGTCGCTGGTGCGGACGCTTGCCCTCGAGAACAAAGACCGGGGCATCACCGCCAACCTGGTGTTGCCCGGCATCATCGACACCCCGGCCAATCGCGCGGCCATGCCCGGCGCGGACTTCCGCCGCTGGGTTGCCCCCTCCCGGATCGCCAGCCTGGCGTTGTGGCTGACCTCCGACGACGCCGCCGAGGTGAGCGGCGCGCTGATCCCAATGTATGGCGCGGGGGCGTAAAGGGCTAGGCCTTGGAGAGCGCACTCCCCAGCACTTCGAGACCGGCTGCGCCAGAGTCCCGCGGCGGGCGTGGCTCTCGTCGTGCGTCTTCCCCGTCCGGTCGCAAGATTTTTTGGGCCGCCGAAGCAAACGGGCCGCGGCGCGTCTGCCGTGGCCCGTCCTTGTTAGCGCAGGGGCAGGGTCTAGAAGCCCAGGCGCAGGCCGAAACGCAACTGCCGTTCGGTCGGCTGGGCTGAGGTGATCATGCCGAAGTTCGCGCCGTTGACGTTGGAACTGGGGTTGTTGAACTGCGGGTGATTGGGGACATTGAAGGCTTCGGCGCGGAACTCCAGGTGGTAGCGCTCGGTCAATGGGAAGCTGCGGAAGATGCTGGCGTCGGCCCGGACGGCGCCAGGACCGCGGAGAATGTTGCGTCCGGTGTTTCCGAAGCGAGTTTCGGCGACGCCGGCGAAGGCAGTGACGTCGAACCAAAAAGCCCCCGGACCAATGGCGCGAGGATACTCCACGTTGGCCTTCACCTGGTCGGCGGTCTGGGTGTTGCCGGGTGCGTTCAGCGCCGAGCCGGAGGCGGTTACGGTGAACGGCCTTCCGCTGTAGGCGCCCACGATGCCATTGAATTGCCAGCCGCCGGCCAGCCAGGAGGCGAAGCGGTTGCCGCTGTTGAGGAACTTTCGGCCGGGGCCCAAGGGCAGTTCATAAATAAAGCCCATCTGGAAATTGTGAGTGCGGTCGAAACCGGCGAGCGCACGGTTGCGGTGGCGAACCGAGGGGTGGTTGAAGAGGTTCCCACCGCGGCTGGGCTCGTCGTTCTCATTGATGGCCTTGCCGAACGTGTAGGCGGCGCGGATCATAAGTCCCCTGGTGAAGTTGCGATTGAGGGTCGCCTGGAGGGAGTGATATTGGCCGTCACAGAAGGCGTCCGTAAGGGTGGTGTCGACACGGCGCCCGAAGGCTACGGCCAGGGGACGTCCGACGTTGCCCTCGCCGGGTCCGGCGGCGTTGATGTTGAGATCGGCGAACTGGCGTACGGTTTTTGTCGCCACATAGCCGACAGATCCGACCAGGGAGAGCGGCAGTTTGCGTTCCATGATCAGGTTCCACGACTGGATGTAGCCGCGGCGCAGATCGCGCGGCGGCGTGATGGTGGTGGCGGTAAGCGGCAGCGGGATCACACCGCGGTCGAGGGCGGGTGTCACGAAGGGGGGAATGCCCTCCGCCAGGGAGCCAAAAGCCAGAAAGTTGTTGGCCGGCACAAAGTCATTGGAGATCATCACCGGGTAAGTTCCACGGAAAGGACGGCTGAGAGGCAGCGGATCATAGCTGATCCCGTATCCGGTGCGCACGACCATGTGGCGGCCCATCTTGTAGGCGAGGCCGACTCGCGGCGAGAGCTGCGTGGCCTTCGTTTGGACGCCCGCGTTGTCCGGCGTGGCGCCTAAGCCGCCAAGGAAGACCTCATTGGTCTCGAGGTTATAGCGCTCAATGCCCGTGTTCTTGCGCTTTAACAGGGGCAGGTACTCGAAGCGAACGCCGAGGGTGACGGTCAGGTTGCGGGAAACCTGCCAGCGGTCGCGGACGTACCAGCCAAACTGCCATTCGCGCGTGGTCATCGGGTCGTAAAACTGCAAGGTTTTCGCCATTTGGGACGGAAGCCCGAGCAGATACGAGGCATAGGCGTTGTACTGGTTGGACGCGGGACCGCCATTCAGCGCGGTGACGCCGCCGGAAAAAGTGAATGCGCCCCTAGGCCCGCCGCCGATCTGCGGCTGCCAGTGATTGAGCTGGAGGCGGATGAGGTCGGAGCCGAAGCGGATATCGTGCGCGCCTCTGTTCCAACTGACATTCACGTTGTTGGTAAAGGTGTCATCGTAGCGGAAGGTGGGGCTCCAGGTGTCGGTGTTTCCCCAGGCGCTCAGCCCCGAAATGTTGAAAGTGGGGATGCCGCTTTGGCGGACATCCTGGCCGTTCGTTCCCGGGATGCCGAGGTCGAGCCCGACGTTCTGGCCATAATCGGGTGCGCGCACTTCCTGCCACAATCGGCTGTAGCCGAAGCTTTGGTCAATCAGGAGGGTGGGGCTGACAACGTAGGTGTTCCCCACGGTGGCGGTGTGGACGAACGTGTCGCCGACGCCGGAGCCTCCGCCGTTGCAGAGGCCGGAGCCGCCTGCCTTGCCCAGTCCAAAAGCGCACTTCACCAGGGCATTCATCGCTCCATACTTGACCCATAAGGTGTGTTTCTGGTTGCGGGCCCAATTGATCTTGACGTCGTAATTGTCCCGGTCCAGCGCCTGAGTGTCGGAGGCGAAGTAGTTGCTGTTGAGACCTGGGCGGTTGGGTAGGGGGACGCGCTGCTGCATGCGAAGAGCGATCGGAGAGAGGCGGCGCGAGGGCACCGTGTTGTTGGGGAAAGGGCTGCGGCCGCGTCCATTGGAATCGCCCGTAAGGGGATCGTAGAGGGTGGTGCCGAAACCGGCGAAGTCGCCTTCGCGCATGGCCGCGGTGGGTACGGTGTAGAGGTTCGAAACGTTGTTGCGCTGACGCGTACCTTCCCAGCCGCCGAAGTAGAAGAGCTTGTCCTTGATGATGCGGCCGCCGAGGACGCCGCCAGTGAAGTTCACGATATTCTTCGGGTTATTACCCTGGAAGAAATAGTTGCGGGCCCTGAGGCGCGAGTTTGTGTGATACCAGAAAAGAGCGCCATGGAGGTCGTTGGTTCCGGACTTGGTGACGACGGTGATGGCGGCGCCGCCGGCGAGGCCCTGTTCCGCGTCGAAGTTATTCGTGGAAACGTTCACGCTCTCGATGGTTTCGGCGGGTGGGTTATAGAGGGTGTGGTGCGGCAGATAGATGTTGATGCTGGCGGCGCCGTCAATGCGGGTGGTGTTGGTGTTGCGGACGGTGCCGTTCACATTGGTGGTCAGGGAGCGGCCGGGGGTGTCGATGATGGCATTCTGTTCGGCGGTGGGGGTTGCGCCAGGGACAAGATCGAGCAGGGACTGGTAGTTGCGATAATTCGGGAGAGGAAGATCGCGAACCTCGCGGTTGGTGATGGAGGAGCTGACGTCGGTCTTCTCGGTCTGAAGGCCCGTCGTTTCTGCCGTCACGGTGATGGATTCGGCTACTTCCCCAACCTGGAGGGACGCGTCAAGACGGGCGATGACGTTCGGCTGAACCTCGTTGCCGGTGGATTCGAACTTAAGGAAACCGGAAGCTTCGATCTGAATTTTATAGGTTCCGGGTAAGAGAGCGGTTACTTGATAGCGACCCTCGGGGTCGGTCCTGGCCGTGCGCGAGACGTTGGTACGCTCGCCGATGACCACGACGGCGGCCGAAGGGATGCCGGCGCCAGACGGATCTGTGACGATGCCGACGAGAGAGCCGTAGAGCACTTGGGCGCGGGCGCCGCTGGCGGCGAGCAGGGCAAGCGCCAGGATGATTCCCCGTGTGAACATACCTATCCTCATTGCATTTCTCTCCTGAGCTGGGATTACCCTGGCGGCTCAGTTCCGCTAGGGTGTGTGGCGTTTGGGAAGCGAACGCTCCCCGGGATAGGGCGTGCCCCAGCCTTTGGCCTCGCCCCAGAGAATGCGATTCATGATTTGGGCTGGAAAGTCGTCTACGTTGTTGGGGTTGAGCCGCATGGACTGCCGGGCGGCCCAGAGCTGCCTGCCGGAGAGGGCGCGGGCGGGCGGGTTCATCTCGGTGAGACTGACCCGCGGCTCAACAGCCGTGAACGGCTCGCGGTTCGCCCGGGTGGTGAATACGGAGTTCATCGCGCGGGCGGTGGCGGTATACCGGACGCGAGGTTGAATGCGGTGGATGTCCTGGATGGTCCGGATGAGGCTTGAGTGGTTGTAGTGATTGCTGTCGAGGAGGCCGCGGCGTATGTGGGGGCCTATCGCGAGGGCGATGGTCCGGCGGCCGTCGACGTGATCGACCCCGTCTTGGGCGTCGTCTTCGGTGACAAGGATCAGGCTGTGGGGCCAGAACCGGCTTTTGGAGATGCCCTCGACGATGCGCCCAAGGGCGAGATCGTTGTCCGCGACCATGGCTCGTGGGGTGGGGAAGCCGGGCCGTGTACCCATCGTGTGGTCGCTGGTCATGGTGAAGATAAGGAGGTTGGGCATCTGCCCGGATTTCTCGCGTCCGGCTAATTCTTCAAGCCAGATCTCCGCGCGAAGGACATCCGGAATATTCATCGAACTTGGCGGGAAGTCGGGGTTGATCAACTTCTGCAGTGCGGGTACTCCGCTGCGGTGGCCGAGCTTGCCATGCCAGTTACGCTCCTGATACATCTTCCAGTATTCGCTCCAGGCCGGCAGCCTGCTCCCGTCGATGTCGACGGCGCGTTTCGTAGCGGGGTCCCAGGTGATGGGTTCCGAGAACGGGCCGTAGAGACGGATGTCGAGGGGGCGCGAGGGATCCTGCCAAAAGAATCCCTGCGGCGAAACCGTAAGCGCATCAGCCATATTCCAGGCATAGCCCCGGGGGGAAGCGGCGAAGGCGCGCTCTACGTAGTCGCTGACAAAGCCCTGCATAAGCCATTGATGGCCGTCGAAGCTGATGGCGCCGCCGGTGTAGAAGTTGTCGAGGAGAACGAAGGTCTCGGCCAGGGCATGATGATTGGGGGTGACCTCGCGGCCGTACATGACGAGTTTCGGATCGCCGTTGCCCTTGGGCATGTCGCCAAAGACCTGGTCATAGGTCCGGTTCTCCTTGATGATGAGAAATACGTGGCGAATGCCCAGCCGGGAGAGGCTTTCGACACCCTCGGCCGGGGTGAACTTGGGCGCGTTTGCGGACTTGGCCTCGCGCAGACCGTTCCGAAGAGTGGAATCGGTGGGCGGGGGGATCTTCCAGATGGAGCCTTCGTGGGCGCGGGAGTTGTGGGCGCCTTCAGGACCGAGCGTCCTGCCCACGCCTTTTACGTTCACGACGCGCAGGGAGCCAGCGGAATCAACGGCGATGGCGGTGGGGAACCAGCCCACGGGGATTGCTCCTTTAACCTGCCACTTGCCGCGATCGGTTTCGAGCGCAACAACAGCATTCGATCCACCGCAGGTGACGTACAGCCTCTTGCCGTCCGGCGAGAAAGCGGAGGCCGAAGGTTCCGCTCCGAAGCTCCCTTCGGGCCATGCGGGGACTTTAACCTCAGTTGTCCTCAAAGTTTGAAGGTCGACGAAGGTGACCGAATCCGAGTGGGCGTTGGCGATGGCGAGGGTCGACTCATCCGGGGAAAGCGCGAGGCCGGCCGGGGCGAGGCCGACGTCGATCTGCGCCTCCTGATAGCTGGTCATGTCAATCACACTGAGGGTGCCGGTGGTGGTGGCGCCGGTGACGGGATCACTGACGACTTCGGTGCGGCTGGAGAGGGCTTTCGTTTCCTCGGGGCGAGGCTTGCGTCCGCCGCGGTTGCTGACGTAAACGCGGTTGTGCTTGGCGGACACCATGACGGCGTAGGGCACCATTCCCGTACTGATCTGGCGAATGATGGCGCCGGTATCAGCGTTGATAAGGGCGATGGCGGCACGGTCGCTGAAGGCGACCCAGGCAGAAGCCCCGTCGGGGGAAAAGGCGATGCCAGTCGGGACGACGTGGCCGGAGAGCCGGATCCGGCGGATTTCGCCGGGCTTGCGGTCTTGAAGGGGAATGATGGCTAAGGAGTCGGGCCCGTTTCGGCTGGTCTCACTGATCCAGATCTCGCGGGCGGGCGCCATCCTTCCCGGCTCAGCTTTCGGGTTCGCGGGCCGGAAGGCGAGGCCCGTGTAAGAAGTGGCGCCGGTGGGGACGCGAGCAACCTCGGCGCCGCTGGTGATGTCAAGGAGGTGAACGGAGCGGGTATTGAGGATCGCGGTGAGTCCCGAAGCGGGGTCCATGGCGATCTCAACCGGACGGCCTGCCATCATGGATTGCTCTTCCCAGGGGCGAAGCAATTGGTTGGTGGCAACCAGGAAAGATCCGTCCGGCTGGCGTCCGAGGAGTGCTGTCGATGAAAGAAGGGGGAAACGGACTTGAGGCAGCAGTACCGAGGCGGAAAGGGCGATGCCGGTCCCGAGGGCTGGAATGAGAAACCGTTTGGTCATGGCGCCTTGCCCCTCGATCCTAGCGGCTCGCGTCCGGATCGGTAAGTGGAAAGAGGTGTCCTCAGGGCCCAACAAACTGCCGGCTTGTCCGATGTTGAATATGCCAGATTGTCGGGGTGTGGTGGGGTGTAAGGGAGTAGAATGGGACGCAGTAAGGAGTTTTATTTGCAACAACTTAGTTACAATTCGGAAGCGAGGGCGCCAGACTCGTCGCAGGTTCGGGCGCAACTGGAGCGCATGCTTCGCAGCGGGCAATTTCAGAGCTCCGGCCGGATGTCGCGGTTTCTGCGGTACGTCGTGGAGGCGAGCCTCGCGCGCGACGAATCGAGACTGAAAGAGAGCATTATCGGGGTCGAGGTCTTCGATCGGCAGCCAACGTATGACCCAAAGACGGACCCAGTGGTGCGGAGCGAAGCGCGGCGGCTGCGCGAGAAGATCCAGCGATATTACGAGCGGGAAGGGGCGCTGGACTCCGTTCAGGTTGTTGTCCCCAAGGGTGGCTATGTGGCGCAGTTCGCCTTTCGGGAGAAGCCGGCGCCGTTTCTGCAAATCGAGACGCTGCCCCCGGAGGCGCCGCAGTGCGAAGTAGATGGGCGCTTCCGAAGATGGCGTTGGTTGGCGTTGGGGTTGGTGGCCGGAGTCCAATTGGGCGTCGGGGCCCTGTCTCTGGTGAACGCCAGAAACCAGGGCGTGAATCTGCAGCCGCAGTCGGTCTACCCCCTAACCGGGTTGCCAGGGCAGGAGTTGGACGCCACGATCTCGCCCGACGGCAAGCAGGTCGTTTTCGTCTGGGATGGCGATCGCGGCGATTTCGACCTCTACGCAGTGCCTGCGCGGGGCGGGCAGCCGCGGCGACTGACGGCAACGCCGGATCGGGACATGCACCCGGCTTATTCGCCGGACGGCGCCAGAATTGCGTTTTTGAGGGCGTCGCCGGACGCCATCGAGGTCTGGATGATCGGGGCAAACGGCGAAGATCCGACGAAATTGAGCGAAATCCGGACGTTGGAGTGGTTCAACTGGCGATCTGATTTGTTGACTTCGACGGGGTATCCCGGACCCTCCTGGGCGCCTGACGGAAGGTCGCTCATCCTGGGGGACGCCGCAGGGTCGCAGCAGGGGGCGGCGCTCTGGGAGTTCGAACTGGCGACGGGGGCCCGGAGACAGATCACGCGGCCAACGAAGCTGGCGCATGATTTTTTCCCGGCTGTGTCGCCGGACGGCACGAGGGTGGCCTTTGTTCGCCAGAGTAGCGCCTCGGTGAGCGATGTGTACGTGGTGGACCGGCGGAGTGGGCGGGAGCAGCGTATTACCAATGATGGCCGCGAGGTTCGTGGGCTTGCGTGGCTTCCGGACTCCCGAACTCTCCTCTTTTCAAGCGCGCGCAACAACGCCCAGCAGTTGTGGACCGTGGCGGCCGTGGCTGGTGCGAAGCCGACGGCGTTCGCCGCGCCGGGCGGGAGCGTCCTCGGACCGGCCGTGAGCCGCGACGGGCGGTTGCTCGTGTTCACTGCCGCCACGGTGAATTTGAATCTCTGGCGGCAGCGGTTGGGCCCGTCGGTTACGGGGGAGGCGGCGATTCCTGTGGCCTTGTCGACGGGGGCGAACATGTTCCCCCGCTATTCTCCGGATGGCCGCAAACTCGCGTGGGCCTCGGACCGGACCGGCGGGTGGGAAATCTGGGTAGCCAATGCGGACGGCAGCGGAGCGGTCCAGATGACCCAGCTGGCGGAGAAATCGAACGGGCGCATGCTAGGCACGCCGCGGTGGTCGCCGGACGGGAAGTGGATCGCCTTTGATGCGAGGGTACGTGAAAATTGCGCAATCTTCGTGATGGAAGCCCGGAGTGGCGCCGAGCCGCGCTTGTTGGAGGAGAACACGTGGGAGGAACGCAATCCGAGCTTTTCCCGGGATGGACAGTGGGTGTACTTCAATTCCAACCGGGGCGGGTTGGTACAGATTTGGAAGCGGCGGGCAGATGGGAGCGGTCCGGCGGTGCGGGTGACCCGGCATCGGGGCTACGACGCGGCGGAATCGGCCGATGGCGGGGAACTCTACTTCCTGCCGGCGCTCTCGGAGCCGGGAATCTGGCGGGCGCCAGCGGACGGGTCGGGGGAAGAGGCGCTTCTGGCGACGCTTCCCTACTTCGCGCGCCGGCATTGGGATGTGGCGGGGGGACGCATTTACTTCGTTGGTCATAACTCCGAGCCTCGGACGCTCTTCCGGTATGATCCGCGGCGCCAGGAGTTGGTGCAAGTGGCAAGGCTGGAGCACGATCTGTTGGCGGACACCAATGGCCTGACCGTGTCGCCCGACGAGCAGTGGGTGGTGATCTCGCGGGCGGATATTCTGCGGAGTGATTTGATCGCCGTCCGGTTGGCGGGGGGCGTTGACGCTCCAGGCCGGAGCGCCCTGAATCCGGCGCCTAGTGGGCACCCCAGTTCGAAGCCTCAGCCGATCCACCAGATGGATCCCCCCTGAATCCTAAGGAAGGATCGGGTTACCGCGGGGCGGCTTCCGGGGCAAGGTCTGAGCCGCCCTGCGACGGCTTTGGCTCCCGTGAGCCGTCAGAAGGGTGAAGGCAGCTTATCCTGCGCCCGGCGTTTCCACGAACGGGGCGAGCCCCGCAGTTGCTCGCCGCCCGGATACGCCCGCAGGAAATCAAAGTCGCACCCTTCGTGCGCTTGCAAAATGTGATCGAGAAACAGCCGGCCGTATCCGCGGTCGTAGTGCCGGACCGGCGGTTCCCAGCGGGCCAGGCGACGTTGCTTCTCTTCCTCGGAAATCAGCAGGTTCAGTCTGCGGTTTGGCACGTCGAGCTCAATGCGGTCGCCATTTTCGACGATAGCCAGCGGGCCGCCCACCGCCGCCTCCGGCGAGATGTGCAACACCACGGTGCCGTAACTGGTGCCGCTCATGCGGGCGTCGGAGATGCGGACCATGTCCTCCACGCCCTGCTTTAGGAGCTTGGCGGGGATCGGCAGGTTGCCCCACTCGGGCATGCCCGGCGCGCCTTTGGGGCCGCCGTGCTTGAGCACCATCACGCAGTCGGCGTCGATGTCCAGATGGGGGTCGTCGACGCGTTCCTTCAGGTCGTCGTGATCCTCGAACACCACCGCCCGTCCGGTATGTTGCATCAGCTGGGGAGATGCGGCGGTGGGCTTGAGCACCGCGCCATGGGGGGCCAGCGAGCCGTAAAGCACGACGGTGCCGCCCTCCTTGGCCAGGGGTTCCGCCGCCGGACGAATCACGTCGCGGTTGTAGCAGGCGGCGTCCCGGTAGTTGTCGCCCACCGTCCGGCCGTTGACGGTGAGGCTGCCGGCGTGCAGCAGCGGCAGCACCTCGCGCATCACCGCCGGCAGGCCGCCCGCGTAATAGAAATCCTCCATCAGGTACTTGCCGCTCGGCCGCACGTTGGCGAGGAACGGTGTCGAGCGCGCCAGGTCATCGAACAGCCCGAGGGGCAGTTCCATCCCGAGCCGTCCGGCGATGGCGACCAGGTGGATAATGGCGTTGGTGGATCCGCCGATCGCCGCGTTGACGCGGATCGCGTTCTCGAAAGCCTGGCGGGTCAGGATCTGGCTGGGGCGCGGGCCCGCTCGGGCCATCTCGACCGCGCGGGCGCCCGTCATCTCCGCCATCACCAGGCGGCGCGAGTCCGGCGCCGGAATACTGGCGCAACCCGGCAGCGTCATGCCCAGCGCTTCGGCCAGGCTAGTCATGGTCGATGCGGTGCCCATCGTCATACAGTGCCCGTGCGAACGGGACATGCAGGATTCGATCTCCTGAAACTCCTCCTCACTGATGCGGCCGGCGCGCAACTCATCCCAGAAGTGCCAGACGTCGCTGCCGGAGCCGATCTCCCGCTGCTGCCACATGCCCTTCAGCATGGGGCCGCCCGTGCACATGATGGCGGGAAGGTCGGCGCTGGCGGCGCCCATCAGTTGCGCGGGCGTCGTTTTGTCACAGCCGCAGAGCAGCACCACTGCGTCCAGCGGATTGGCCCGGATGCATTCCTCCACGTCCATCGACATGAGGTTGCGGAACATCATCGTGGACGGCCGCATGAAAGGCTCGCCCAGCGAGATGGTCGGGAATTCCAGCGGAAAGCCGCCCGCGGCCCAGACGCCGCGCTTGACGGCATCGGCCACCTGGCGCAAGTGCGCGTTGCAATTCGTCAACTCGCTCCACGAATTGCAGATCCCGACGACCGGGCGACCCTGGAAGACGGAATGGCTGAAGCCTTCGGCTTTCATCCAGGAGCGGTGCACAAAGCCGAGCTTGTCCCGGCGGCCGAACCAGTCGGCGCTACGCAGTATAGGTTCTTTGGACATAACAGTGGAAGGTTGTACCCGGAAGGCCCATTGTATTACTCGGGGCCCATGCGCGCGGGCTGGCCAGTCACTTTTAGGACCGCCTGCCACAATTCGCCACGCGCGCTGACGCGCTTCTTCGCCGAGCCGGCCAGCGCGATGGGCACGTGGGTCATCATGTTGTACCAGAGCCCGACGATCAGGCCGGTCTTGCCCGCCAGCGCCGCGTGCACGGCGTTGCGCGCGAGCTGGTCGCAGAAGATGGCGTCGTGGGTGTTGGCCGGCGCGCTGCGGATATAGTAGCTGGGGTCGAAATACTTCAGCTCGATGGGAAAGCCGGTGGACCGGCTGTAGGCGCGAATCCGATCGGCGAGCAGCAAGCCGATGTCGCCCAGTCTGGCGTTGCCGGAGAGATCCCTGCCGAAATCCTGGCCTTGGAACAGGTCCTGCCCCGCGCCTTCGGCCACCACCACCACGGCATGGCCGCGGTCCGCCAGCCGGCGGCGCAGCGCCTCCAGGAAGCCGTCTTCGCCGTCCAGGGCGAAGGGGACCTCCGGGATCAGCGTAAAGTTGACCTCGCCGCTGGCCAGCGTCGCGGCGGCGGCGATGAAGCCGGCCTCGCGGCCCATCAGTTTCACCAATCCCACGCCGTGGCGCACGCCGCGCGCTTCGTTGTGCGCGCAGTCGATTACCCCGCGCGCCTGCTCGATCGCCGTCGAGAAGCCGAACGTCGTCCACACGTAAGGGATGTCGTTGTCAATGGTTTTGGGAACCCCAACCACGGCCAGGGGATACCCCAGCCGGCGCGCCTCCCGGTGAATGGCCAGCGCGCCGCGTTGCGTGCCGTCCCCACCGATGGTGAACAGCATCCCGATGTTTCGTTTGGCCAGGAAACGCACCATCGCGGCGGGATCTCCCGGTCCGCGCGAGGTGCCCAGAATGGTGCCGCCCTGCTCGTGGATCTCGGAGACCACTTGCGGCGTCAGCAGCAGCGGGGGATGCCCGCTGTCCTCTTCCAGGCCCCGGTACCCGTAGCGCAAGCCCCAGACGGCCTGGACTCCATAGCCGTGCACCGCCTGCATCACGATGGCCCGGATCACGTTGTTCAGCCCGGGACAGATGCCGCCGCAGGTTACCACCGCGGCCGAAACTTGCGTGGGGTCGAAATACAGCCGCTCCCGCGGGCCGGCGCGCTCGAACGAGAGGTCCGGACGGAATTCCTTGCCGGGCTGCAACTCCGCGTCCAGCGGTATCCGGGCGCCCTCCGGCACAAACCGGATGGCCAGGGGCGAGGCGACCCGGCGGTCACCCAGTTCCTCTACTTGAAAGTCCGCGGAGGTGAGCATAAGACTTCCATTGTCGCCAACGCGGCGGGCGGCCGTCAGGAGTGCGCGCGCAGAATCTGTTCCAGAATGTCCGGTATCTGGTGAACCGCGCGGTTTTCGTAGGTGCTCACCGCCTGGCGGATCCGGGCGTAGCGTTCCGGTTCCAGCAGTTCCCGCACCGCGCGTCCAATGCCGCGAAAATGGGGGAGCACCAGCCCGTAGCCGTTCGCGCGCACCCAGTCGGTGTTGTAGCGCTCCTGCGGCAGGGTCCACACGTTGCGCTCCACGATCACGGGCAGCCGCATCGCCAGCGCTTCGCTGACGCTGCCCGGACCGGGCTTGCCGATGAAGTAGTCGGCCAGGCTCATGTAGTAGGGCACTTCGCGGGTGAATCCTTCGACGAACATCGGGTGGCGGCGCCGCATGCCGCGCAGGTTTTCGGCCAGGCGGGCGTTTTTTCCGCAAATGCAGATGAGCTGAGTTTCCACCTCGCGCGCGATCAATTCCATGACGCGGGATCCCTGCCCGCCGAACATGACCAGGCCGGTGGGCGCTTCCGGATCGAGTCCTAATTTGCGCCGTTCCGCCGCGCGGTCGAGCTGAGGCCGGGCGCGGAAACGAGGACTCAAAATCATCCCGGCAACCCGAAAGGCGTGCGCCTCCGGGTGGCCGTACTGCGCCACCTGCTCCATCGCCTTGTCGGTGCCGCAAATGAAGTATTGGCGCTGCCGCTCGATCCAGAAGTGAGGCGGGTAGTCGGCCAGGTCCGTCAGGATGGTGACGTACGGCACGCCGGGATGGGTCGCGGCCAACGCCTCGTACATCGCCCGGTTCAGATTGGGCACCAGGGAAACCACCAGGTCGGGCCGGTGGCGGCGCCAGAAATCCGCCAGCAGGCGGACCTGGTCCCGGTGAAACCAGCGGATCACCATTTGCATCAGCCGGGTCATTTGCGGGGAGCCCAGCGTCCAGCCTTTTTTCAGGAGCAGGTTATAGCAATCCTCCAGCCGCAGACCGGTGAACTTGCGAAAGATATCCAACTGGTCCAGCAGTTCCTGCACCTGCACCAGTTCGCAGTTCCACGGTTTGCCTGCGGCGGCGATTTCCTCGCGCAGCGCGGTGGCGGCGCTCCGGTGCCCCCCTCCCGCGTCGAAGAACATGAAGTGGATTTTCATCAGCGCAGATGGCGCCGGGCGCGAGCAGCAGGCCGTTTCGCCGTTCCGGCAGCGGCCGGCGCGCGCCCGGGCAGGTAACCCTCAAGCCTACCAATCAGTTTCCGGCTCCGCCACTGGCGCGCAGCCAAAACGTTTTGGCGCCCGATTGTTTTTACCGAACGTTCGCCAACATGTCACCGGAATGTAGGAATCGGGGCATATAAATGGGGTATGCTACCGGTGGGAGCAGCTCGCGGGATGTTGCGTTACATCGCGACGCGCGACCATCGCGTCATGCAGCGGGTGAACGGCTGGCGACCGCCGCGCTGGATCCGGCTGTGGATGCTGTACGCTTCCCGGCTTGGGGATGGCTGGCTGTGGTATGCCATGGCGGTGGTTCTGCTGCTGTTCGGGGGATCCGCGCGATTCATCGCCGTGGGACAGGCTGCGCTGTCCGCGGGAATCGCCGTGGCGCTCTTTTTGCGCCTGAAGCGGGCCGCCCGGCGGCGGCGTCCCTGCGCGTTCGCACCGCATTCCTGGGCCACGCTTCTGCCGCCGGACCAGTTTTCCTTTCCCTCGGGACACTCGATGACCGCCTTTGCGATTGCGGTGTCCCTGAGCTTTTTTTATCCCTCCCTGCAGGTGGGACTCCTGTTCTGCGCCGCCAGCATCGCCGCCTCGCGCGTGCTTCTCGGCATGCATTTTCTGAGCGATGTGGTCGCGGGTTCCGCGCTGGGCGTCGCCATCGCGTTCGCCGTGTTCCACCTCGCTGGTTGATCGCCGTCTTCTCTTCCTCTCCGCTTGGCCGCCCACGGGGTGTTTCCGGGAAACGGCCCGCACAGGGCAGCGAAAGCTTCTGGACAGGCGTCTCTGTCCACTCCGCTTGATCGGAATGCTCTGATTTTCGCGTGGTGCGCGCGGGCGGAGTCGCCTGTCCCGGTTTTTCAACCAGCGCGAAAACGTCTTGCCTGCCGGGGCGCCCGCGGCGGACGCCCTGCGAACCACGCCGCTACTGCCCGGGCGGCAGAGGCGACGGCCCGCGCGACACCTGCCCCCGCTCGGCCTCCTCGATCGAGATGTTGTGAGTCACCAGCGTATTGCCGGTGGCGAGATCGAACTGCACCCGCGCCCGGCCATATTCGCTCAAGGCCGCTACTTCCGCCGACTGCGCCAGCGCCAGATCGCGCTGCACCAGAATCACGTTAAAAATCGTCGACGCGCCGAGTGCGTACTTCTTCTGTTCCGCGTCCAGCGTTTGCTCCCGGAAAATGCGCGTCTGCACCGCCGCCTTATAGGTGGCGCGGCTCTGGCGCAGCGCGATCAGCGCGTTTTGCACCTCCACCCGGACCTGGTTTTCAAACTGCTGCAACTGGATCTCCCGCTGGCGGATGTTCAGCTGGTCGATGGCCATGTCGGCTTGCGCGGCGCGGTTCCGCAACGGGATATTCAACTGGAGCGCCGCGCTGTAGTCCGGGAAATTGCGGCGGAACACCTGGCCCAGCGTGGTGCCCAGGCCCCCGACGAAGTACGCCGGCACGAAGCGCGGCGGGGAGCCCTCCGGCAGCGGCAGGTCGCTGATGCTGCCAGCCAGGCCGTTGTTGGAAAAAGCGAAAACCGCGTCGAGCTGCGGCAGAAGCTGGCTCCGCGAGCCCGCCAGGTTGATTTTGTCACTGTCGATCTGAATGCGGCGCTGCGCCAGTTCCGGCCGGGCTTTCAGCGCGTTGGCCACCAGGTCCTGGAACGGCTCGACGGCTTCGGTCTCGGGGATGGTGATCCGGTCGGTGGGCACGATGCGCGCGTCGGCGATCGTGGGGCTGGCGATCCCGGTGCGGCTCAGCGCGTTCTTCAAGACCGTTTCCTGCTGGAGCACCCGCGTTTCGGCGATCGTCAGGTCCTGCTGCGCGTTCGCCAGCTCAGCCTCCGCCCGCACTACTTCGATCGGGGCCAGGGTGCCGATTTCCACCTGCTTGCGGTTGTCGTTGAGCAGCTTCTGGTTCAGTTCGACCGTGCGCTCCTTGACTTTCACGTCCTCAATAAAACTCACCAGGTCCCAATACAGGTTGATCACGCCGGAAACCGTATTGATTACCTGCTGCTTGAACTGCAAGTCGGACACTTCGCGATTGTTCTTGGCTATGCGGATCAACCGGTTGTTCACCGGCCGGCCGAAACCTTGAAGCAGCTTCTGCGTGAGGGTCAGGCTGAGCGACGAGGAATTGGAAGGATTCAGCTCGGCGCGGAGGCTGTTGGAACGCAGCCGCGAGTTCGCCAGGCCGAGGGAAACCGTGGTCCCGGTGAGGAACCCCTGCTGGAATTGAAAATTGCTGATGTCGTTCCGGTTAATCAGCGTGTTGTTGCCGGTGACGAAGGAGTTGGTTTGCGGGTTGGTGAAGTGGCCCCAGCGCAGGAAGCCGGTGAGCACCGGGTCCAGGTTGGGAACCACCGTGCCCGTCTGGCTGATCACCGTGCCGGCGCCCGCGCCGCTTTGCGCCGAAGAGGCTTGCTGCGCGGCGCTCTGGGTGATCCCGGACGCCTGCCCGCGCTGGGCGCCGCCGGTCACCTGCCCGCTGGTGGGTCCTTGCGTCACCGAGGGCGGCACGCCGCGCAGCAAACCGCCGGCTTGCGCGCGCAACAGGCTTGCCTCCGCGATGGCAGGACCGAGGCGTTGCAACTCGATATCCAGGTTGTTCTCCAAGGCCAGCGCGATCGCGTCCTGGAGCGAAAGATAGAGCGAGCCGCCCCGCACGAGATCCTCCAGCCGGCCGGAATTGGCCAGATTCAAGGGCGCCAGCGCCTTCGGCCGGTAGGGCTCGGTGATGCGCGACATCCCGTTCCGATGGCCGCCGGAAAACACCTGCGCCCCGGCGGGCGGCAGACCCAGCAGAAAAACGCACCAAATGACGATCACAGGTCGCAACGAATACATGGGGTGAGCACCTTAACTGAGCTTGTACGTGGAGAAGGACCGGAAAGTTCCTCGTTCTTTAAATGGTATAGTGGGCGTTTGTGACGCCGCAAGAGTTACCTGTGCTCGAGCTGTTCCGAGCCACCGGCGCCTATTTAACCGGCCATTTTCTGCTCACCAGCGGCCTGCACAGTCCGGAGTACTTGCAGTGCGCGCTGGTGTTGCAGTTCCCGAACCACGCCGAGCGATTGGGCCGCGCGCTGGCGGTTGCGTTGCGGCGTTTCCTCGCGGAGGGCACGGACCTGGTGATCGCGCCCGCCCTTGGCGGACTCATCATCGGCCACGAAGTGGCCCGGGCGCTCGGCGTCCGCTTCCTGTTCGCGGAGCGGGACACGCAGGGAACGATGACCTTGCGGCGCGGTTTCTCTCTGGCGGCGGGCGAGCGCGCGGTAGTGGTGGAGGACGTGGTGACGACGGGCGGCAGTACCCGCGAGGTGGTGAATCTGGTGCAGGCGTCCGGCGCCAGGGTGCTCGCTGCGGGTTCTATCATCGACCGCAGTGGGGGCGTGGCCGAGGTCGGCGCGCCGCGCGTGGCGCTGGCCACCCTCCAAGCCGTTACTTTCGCGCCGGAGCAGTGCCCGCTGTGCCGGCAGGGCTCGCCCGCGGTCAAACCGGGCAGCCGCAAGTGATGAGCCGGCGCATTCGCGTCACCCTCGCCTACGACGGCACCGATTTTCACGGCTGGCAGGTCCAGCCCGAACTGCCCACGATCCAGGGCGTCGTCGAGGAGATCCTGGCGTCCATCGAAGGGGCGCCGGTGAAGGCGCTGGGCAGCGGGCGAACCGACGCGGGGGTGCATGCCCTGGGGCAGGTGGCCGCGTTCACCCTCACCAACCCCATCCCCCCGCCCAACCTGGCGAAAGCAATGAACCGCCTGCTGCCGCCCGCGGTGCGCGTCTGGGAGGCCAGCGAAACGTGGCTGGACTTCCATCCGCGCCACGACGCGCTCGCCAAGACTTACGAATACCGCATCGTGCGCTCCGGGCAATGCTCGCCGTTCGACTGGCGCTATGCGCATCACTATCCCTACCCGCTGGACGAGGAAGCGATGGCGGCCGCCGCGGCGGCGCTCACGGGCGAACACGATTTCTCCGCTTTCGCCTCCGCCGACGAGCGCGACGCGCTGGGCCTGTCCAAGGTGCGCACGATCTTCCAGTCCGAGTTGATCCGCGAAGGTGAGCGGTTGCTCTACCGCGTCCGCGGATCCGGTTTCCTGAAACACATGGTCCGAAACCTGGTGGGCGCGCTGCTGGAAACTGGCAAGGGTAACCTCGGTCTGGAGGATTGGCGCCGTCTGCTGGCGGCGGGCCGGCGCGGGGAGGCGGGCCCCACGGCGCCGGCCAAAGGCCTCTTTCTGCTCGGCGTTGAATATCCAGATGCGCCGCGCCCGAAATCGGACTATCCTACTCACAGATCCGACCTGGAGGAGTGAAGCTTATGCCGGCATCCCGACGCCGCTTTCTTCTCGGACTCCCGGCCGCCGCCGCCGCGGGCGCCTGGCCGGCGTTTGCCCAGCAGGTCCGCGCGGGCATCCGCGCCGGCGAAGGCGAGTCCTTCTGGCGCATGGTGAAGAGCCAGTTCCCGCTCGAAGAGGGCCTGGTTTACCTGAACGCGGCGAATGTGTGCCCGGCGTCCCGGCCCGTGCTGGACCGCCACGAGCGGTATCTCCGCGACTTCCAGGCCAACCCGTCGTTTCAGAACCGGGAAAAGTATGTGGGCCTGCGCGAACGGCTGCGCGGCAAGATCGCGGGATTGCTGCGCGTCAGCCCCGAGGAGATCGCCATCACGCGCAACACGTCCGAGAGCACCAACGTCGTGGTGCAGGGGCTGGACTTGAAGGAAGGCGACGAAGTGGTGGTGACCGCACACAACCACCCGTCCAACCTGGATTCCTGGAAAGTGCGCGCGCGCCGGGTGGGTTTCGTCGTGCGCAGCGCTCCCGTGCCGGTGCCCGCCGGCAGCCCGGAGGCGCTGCTGCAAACCATCGAGCGCGCGATCACGCCGCGCACCCGGGTGATTGCCGTGACGCACGTCACCAACACGGCGGGAGCGCTCTACCCGGCCGAACGCATCGGCGAACTGGCCCGCCGCCGCGGCATTTTCTTCCACCTGGACGGCGCGCAGAGCTTCGGCGCCCTGGAGGTGAACCTGCGGGCCATGGGCTGCGACTCGTACGCGGCCAGCATGCACAAATGGCCCATGGGACCGCTCGAGGCGGGCATCCTGTTTGTGAAGGCCGAGCGTCTGCCCGGGCTCTGGCCGTCGATGGTGACCGCGGGCTGGAGCGAGCAGCTTTCCGGTGCGCGCAAATTCGAGGTGTTCGGCCAGCGTGATGATCCGCGGGTGGCCGCCATCGAAGCCGCCATTGATTTTCTCGACTTGATCGGCATGCCCCGCGTGGAAAAACGTCTGCGCCAACTCGTCTCCTTCGCCAAGACCGAACTGGCGCGGATCCCGGGCGTCAACCTCAAGACCGACCTCGCGGCTGAGGTGTCCGGCGGCGTGGTGAAGTTTGCGCTGGCTTCTCCGTCGATCAAACAGGCCTATGACCTGCTGTGGCGGCAGCATCGGATGAGCATCGCCATGACCGCCGCCGGCGACGCCGCGGGACTGCGCTGGTCGCCGCACATCTATAACTCTCCCGAGGAACTGGAGCGGGCGGTGGCGGCGGTGCGCTCCCTGGCCTGAGGGTCGCCGTCTAATCTGTTTCCGCTATACGTTCTCGCCGGACGCTGCGCTAGAATACGGCGAGCTATGACGCCTGTGCGAGAAAAACAGGAAATCGGGTTGCCGGTGACGGATTTCTCCCTGCCTCTCATCGGCGGGAGCGGCCTGTTTGGCTTGGATCATTATCTGGAAGGCAAGCGGGGCGCGGTGGTCGTTTTCTGGTCGGGTGAATGCTCCCACTGCAACCGCTACGACGAGTATCTGAACACGTTCGCCGCCCGGCATCCGGATCTGGGGTTGGTGGCGATCGCCTCCCGTCACGGCGAAACCGCGGCCAAGCTCAAGGCCACCATCGCAGCACGCGGCTTGACGTTTCCCATTCTGCATGACGCCAGCCAGGCGGTGGCGCGGCAGTGGTACACGCAACAAACCCCGCGGGCGTTCCTGGTGGACGCGCAGAAGACGCTGCTTTACCGCGGCGCCATCGACAACTTCAAGTTCCGCGCCGATCCGGAATTCGTGGAGTATCTGGAGCCGGCCATCGCCGCCTTCCGCGCCGGGCAGCCGATCGAGAAGGCGGATACCGCCAGTTTCGGTTGCGCCATCATGTCGGTCTATTACATTCTTCCCAAACCGGTTTAGTTCGCTATGGCCACTCTTTTTGACGCGATGCTGAAGCTTTCCGCGGGGATGGCGGAGACGGGACTGCTGCTGGCGGATTCCACGCTGCGCACGGTGCAGGCGAGCATGGAAACGCTGGCCGGCGTCCGCCGCGCCCGTCCCACCGCTCCGCCGCTCGACGGACCGGCGGATATTGATACCGCGGTATCCGAATGGGCGAACCGCGTGGCGCGGATCGCCCGGATGACCGCCAAGGATCAGCGGGCCTGGGGCGAAGCGCTGGAAGAGATTCTGGAGGCGACGCGCTTCTGTTTCCGTTTCGCGGCGGATCCGCGCGACCCGCGCAACTGGGTGGTCCCGTTCGAACTGCCGCTGGCCTTCGGCACGCTGATGACCCAATCCAGCCTGCGGGGGCTGGCCTCGTACCAGGTGGTCGGGCCGCAGCGCTTCCCGAAGTTTGTCCGCGACGTCTTCGAGATGTTCACGGAAGTGCAGATCTACGTCAGTGTCAAGTACAACACGATCATCGAAAAGTACGAGCGGCGGCTGAAGGAGGAACCGCGCGACGCCAACGTGCGCACGGAGCTGGGCCGGGTGCTAGTGAAGGTCGGGCGGTACGAGGACGCCGCGCGGGAGTTGATGAAGGCCGCCGAGGATCCCGACTACAAGGCCCTGGCTTTGCATGAAGCCTCGGTGGCTTACATGCGCGGGGGCAGGTACGCGGAAGCGGTCCGCGCGGCGAGTGCGGCGCTGGCGGCCGATCCGGGCAACGAACGCTCCCGGATGTGGCTGTGGCAGTCCGCGCAGAAACTCGGCGGGTACCCGGCGGAGGTGCCCGACTGGCAGCGGATGGAAATGAAGGTCGGCTATGCGCAGCCCACGGTGGAGTTCGAGGACGTCTGCGAGAAGATCGGCTTGAACAAGACCAGCGCCGGGCGCGGGCTGGCGGTCTTCGATTTCGACAACGACGGCTATCTGGATGTCCTGATCGCGGCCGCGCACGGTGGGTGCAGCCTGTACCGCAACAACGGCGACGGCACGTTCTCTGACGTCTCGGTCGGCTCCGGCATGGACGAGTGCATCAACGGCTTCGCCATTGCGGTGGGAGATTACAACAACGACGGCTTCGAGGACGTCTTCGTCACCCGTCTGGGCTTCTTTGTGGGCGAAGGCGCGCTGTACCGCAACAATGGCGACGGCACCTTCACTGACGTGACCAAAGAAGCCGGCATCACCTGCTGGGGTCCGGCCTTTACCGCCGCCTGGGCCGACTACAACGGCGACGGCTATCTGGACCTGTTCGTGGCGAACAACCTGGGCGGGCTGTTTGACCGCAAGTACAAGAACCTGCTGTTCCGCAATAACGGCGACGGCACCTTCACCGAAGTCGCCGAGCAGGCCGGGCTGAAGACCCTCTGGCCGACCATCGGCGCCGCCTGGGGCGACTACAACAACGACGGCTATCCCGACTTGTTCGTCTCCAACGCCATGGGCCGTTCGCAACTGTTCCGCAACAACGGCGACGGCACCTTCACCGACGTCAGCGAGCAGGCGGGGCTCACCAGTCTGGCCATCGGGTCGACGACTTTCTGGTGGGATTACAACAACGATGGCCTGCTGGACATCGTGCAGTTCAACTGGTCCGACCACGAAGACGTGATTCACACGATGAAGACCGGCGAAGGCCCCGCCGACGGCAACCCGCTGCGCGTTTACCGCAACAACGGGGACGGCACCTTCACGCTGGTGAGCCGTGAAATCGGCATCAACGGTTGCTGGGGCACCATGAGCGGCAACTGCGGCGACTTCAACAACGACGGCTACCTCGACCTGGTGCTGGGCAACGGCAGTCCCCGCATGGACCGGGTCGAGCCGCCCGTCCTGCTCGAACAGGACGGCGAGAAATTCCGCAACATCACCTTCGCGGCCGGCTTGCCGTTTACCGGCAAAGGGCACGGCGGCAACATGGCCGATCTGCATGGAGACGGCCGGCTGAGCATCTTAATCGCCAGTGGCGGCGCCTATCCCGGGGACCTGCTCACGATGTCGGTCTACCGGCCGAAGCAGCTTCCCGGGAACTATCTCAACGTGCGCCTGAAAGGCACTAAGAGCAATTGCTCGGCCATCGGGGCGCGCGTCATGCTGGAAGCCGGCGGGCGCAAGCAGTTTCGCGAGGTCAGCGGAGGGTCCAACTTTGGGTGCCTGCCGTTCGAACAGCATTTCGGCCTGGCGAAGCTTGAGCGGGTGGACGCCCTTGAAATTCGCTGGCCCAGCGGACTCCGCCAGCGTTTCGAGAACCTGCCCGTCAACAAGACCATCCGCGTGACGGAAGGGCAGGAGCACTGGGAAGGCGTCTACAAGACCGAGTGGGAACGCGTGGCGGCGGACTGAGGCGGCGCGCACGCGCGTCAGGCGGCGCGGTTGCGGCGGGCATCCAGAAAAGATTTGATGCACAGCGCCACGTAGCCGATCAGCACCACGGCCATCACGGATTGGGCCAGCACGGCCGCGGGGCGCGCCACGGATTCTCCGGACAAGTAGCGGAGGGCGCCACCCAACCCGCGCGCCGAACCACCCAGGCCGAGCAGGCCCACCAGCACCGCGGCATGCATGGCATGCTTGCGCCGGCGCTCGTTCCTGGCTACCAGCCCCAGTCCCGCCAGCGCCATACCGAACGCGGCGGGGATCAGCGCCGTGGGCGACTGCATGCCCGTCACTAGATAACTCCCCGCGCCCAGGGCTACCAGCAGGATCCCTACGGCGATCGTTGTTCCCGTCATCCATCCCTCCACGCGGGCATTTTGCCGCGCCACATGAGGATCGATTCTGTTGTTCGCGCTCCGGTTCCTATTTTAGAATGACGCTGTGTTGCCGCAGCGCATTGGCTGGGTGGGGGTGCTGGCGCTGACTGGTGTGGCGCTCGCCTGGCGGTGGAGCATTCCGGCCGCGCCCGGCCGGATCGCCGCGGAGACCGCCCCGGCTGCGGAAACCTCCGCGCCCGACTGGAGCGACGTGGACGGCGACGGGTTCCCTGCGTTTCTGGCGCTGGACGTCGCGCACGACCGCCGGAGTTTCCGCCGCTGGTTCACCTTTCTGGCCGAAGCGCTCTATTACCGTCCGCCGGGCGCGCTGCCCCGGGAGGTGACCGATTGCGCCGCGCTGCTCCGCTTCGCCTATCGGGAAGCCCTCCGCGAGCACACCGGCGCCTGGGCTGCGGAACTGGGACTCGACGCTCCGCCGCCCGAGGCGTCGGTGGAAAAGTACCGCTACCCCTTCACCCCCCTGGGCGCGGGATTGTTCCGCATCACGCCGGGACCGTTTGCGCGCGGCGATGAAACCACCGCGTTCGCGCAGTTCGCCGACGCCGACAAATTGCGCCGGCACAACGCGCACTTTCTGTCTCGCCGTCTGGACCGGGCGCAACCCGGCGACCTCCTCTTTTACCGCCAACTGGAGCAGGACCTGCCGTTCCACGCCATGATTTACCTGGGCCCGAGCCAGTTCGAGCCCGGCGGCAACTGGATCGTCTATCACACCGGACCGCTCGACGGCGGTCCGGGCGAGATCCGGCGTCCGGAGGCGGGCCAATTGCTGCACCATCCCTCGCCCCGCTGGCGTCCCCTGGCCGGCAATCCCAACTTTCTGGGTGTGTACCGCTGGAACATTCTTCGGGAGTCCGATTGAGATGACGCACCGCGCCTTTGTTCTATCGCTGATCGTTGCCGCCCTGCTGCCCACGGTGGCGCAGGAGCAGCGGCCGTATTTCTCCCTGTCGACCAACCGGACCTTCGCCCCCGGGGAAACGCCGTCCATCCAGCTGTGGAGCCAGCATGTGGAGGCGCTGGAATTCCGGGTGTACCGCGTTCAGGATCCGCTGGCCTTCTTTCGCAAGCTGGAGAACGTGCACGGCTTTGGCGCGGGAGAACGGCCGCAGGAAGTGACGGGCGAGACCACCGGAATCGAACGGTTTCACGCTTTCAAACGGCGGATGCGCGCGCGGCTGCGCAACGCGCTGCGGGCGCAATTCTCGGCGGAGGCGCGGGCCTCGGTGCGCACGTTTATCGCCCGGCGCGAGCAGCAACCCTTGCCCGCCGCGGCGCAATACGCCACCGGCCTGCCGCTGCTGAATCCGCAGCAGGTAGTCGCGGTTTGGCGGCAGCCGGTTTCGGCCAGGCAGCGGTGGGAATCGCAGGCGGTCCCGATCGCGGTCTCCGATAAAGCGCTGTACCTGGTGGAGGCGGTCCATGGCGAACTGCGGGCCTACACCGTGGTCTTGATTACGGACCTGGCGGTCATCACCAAGAGCGCGCCTGGAGCCGTGCTGGCGTTCGCGGCGAACCGGCGAACCGGGCAGCCGGTCGCGGACTGCCCCGTCTGGCTATGGGCGAAGCGCCAGCAAATCGGGGAAGCCCGCACGGACCGGCAAGGGCTGGCCGAGTTCCCCCTGCAAGACGCCGATCCGGGCGATCCGCTGATCCTGGCGCGGCACGGCGACGATTTCGCGGTCAGCAATCTTTACGGCTGGAATCTTGGGAACCAGCCGGAGCGTTTCACCGAGGTGTATCTCTATACCGACCGCCCGATCTACCGGCCCGGGCACAAGGTGCATTGGAAGGCGATCGTCCGCAACCGCCAGGCCGACGGCTTCAGCGTTCCCGCCGGACACGCGGCCCGGGCCGAAGTGAGCGACCCCGAGGGCAAGACCATCTACCGCCAGGACGTCACGCTCTCGCCGCACGGCACGGCTTCTGGGAGTTTCGAGATCGCCGGGGACGCGGCGCTGGGCTATCATTCGCTCGAGTTTCAGGTGGGCGAGGCGCGGCACGGAGCGGGCTTTCACGTCGAGGAATATCGCAAGCCCGAATACGAAGTACGGGTCACGCCGGAGAAGCCGCGGGTGTTGCAGGGCGAACCGATCTCGGCCAGGATTCAGGCGCGCTATTTCTTCGGGGAGCCGGTCCGCAACGCCAAAGTGCAATATGTGGTCCACCGGCAGCGTTACTGGTATCCCCTTTACGCCGAGGAAATGGACGAATCCGGCTTTGAAGGGGACGAAGACTTCTATTCCGAGCGCGAGCAGGTGCTGGAGGAGGAAGGGCAACTGGACGCCGAAGGTGTGCTGGTGGTGCGCCTGCCGACCGCCGTTTCCGATCGCGGTTGGGACCAGCGCTACCGGGTGGAGGCTCGCGTGACGGACGCCGCGAACCGGCAGATCAGCGGGGCGGCCGGGGTGATCGCGACAGTGGGCAGTTTTCTGGTGCACGTACAGCCGGCTCAGTACGTGTATGAGACCGGGCAACAGGCGGCGTTTGACATCGAAACGCGTGATTACGGCGGTCAGCCAGTGTCCGCCCGGGTCCAGGTGGAGCTGGTGCGGGCGCGGGGCCGGAATGAGCCGGCGTCCCCTCCGGCCGTGGCCGAGACCTCCACCGACAGCGCGGGCAAGGCGCGCGTGACCTTCGCGGTCCGCGAACCGGGTTCGTACACCGCCCACGCTTCGGCCCGGACTCCGGAGAACCGGACGGTCCGAGGTTCCGGCTGGATCTGGGTGAGCAGTCCGGGCGGAAGCTGGTACGGCGCTCCGCAGCAACGCCTGACGCTGGTGCCGGACAAGAAATCCTATCAGCCGGGCGAGGTGGCCAAGGTGCTGATTGTCACCGGCGTGCCCGGAGCGCGCCTGCTGGTCACCGCGGAAGGGCAGCGGGTGGCCACGCGGCAGGTGGTGGAAGCTCCCGGCGCCACGGTCACGGTGGAGGTTCCGGTCCGGCGGGAATTCAGCCCGAATTTTTTCGTGAGCGCGGTGTTTGTCAAGGACAACCAGATGTTCGAGGGCGCCAAGAAGGTGCGCGTGCCCGCGACCGACCGCCAACTGCAAATCGACATCGAGCCCTCCCGGAAAGAGTTCCAGCCGGGCGAACCCGCCGTGTATCGCATTTCCGCCCGCAACGCCGCGGGCGCGGCTGTGCCGGGAGCGGAGGTCAGCCTCGGGGTCGTCGACGAGGCGATTTATGCGATCCGCCCCGAAGCGGCGCGCGACCTCTTCCTGCACTTCTGGGGCTCGGCGCCGAACCGCGTAGCCACGCAGAGTTCGCTCAGTTATTATTTCTTCGGCCAGGCGGGTAAGAAGGCCATGCCGCTGGCCGAGTTCCGTCGCGCCAGCTACGGGCAACTCAAGCCGGAAGCGCTGCTTCAGCCCCGAATCCGCAAGGCGTTCCCCGACACGATCTACTGGGCCGCGGCGCTGGTGACAGACGCGAACGGCCGCGCCGAAGCCCGGTTCTCTTTTCCCGATTCGCTCACGACGTGGCGGGCCACCGCGCGCGCCATCACCCGGGACACGGCGGCGGGTGCGGCGACGCAGAAGACCATGGTGCGCAAGAACCTGATGCTGCGGCTGTCCACGCCGCGCTTCCTGACCCAAGGCGACGAGGTGACCATCTCCGCTTTGACGCACAACTATCTCAAGAGCGAGAAGACGGTCCGCGTTTCCCTGGACGTGCGCGGCGCCGAGGTCCTGGACGGCGCGACGCGCGATCTGGCGATTCCGCCGGGCGGGGAAGGGAAGGCCGCATGGCGGCTGCGCGCCACGCAGATCGGAGAAGTCATCCTGACGGGCCAGGCGCTGACGGACGAAGAGTCCGACGGGCTGGAGATCAAGCTGCCTGTGCAGCCGCGCGGCGTGAAGCTGGCGATCGCCCGGGCGGGTTCGGTCCGCGCCGCCGCGGGCGAAGCGGCGGCGGATATCGCGTTCCCCGGCGAGATCGAGCCCTCCTCCCGGGCGATCGAGCTGACGCTCCATCCTTCCGTGGCCGGGGCCCTGTTCGGCGCGCTCGAATACCTGGTGACGTTTCCGTACGGGTGCACCGAGCAGACCATGTCCAGCTTTCTGCCCAACGTCGTGGTGTCGCAGGCTCTCCGGGAGCTGAACCTGCCCAGCGGTATTGACGCCGCCGATCTCAAGCGGAAAGTGCGCGCGGGCCTCGACCGGTTGTACGAGTATCAGCACGAGGACGGCGGGTGGGGCTGGTGGCCGGGGGACGAATCGCATCCGTTCATGTCGGCGTACGTGGTAGCCGGCCTGGCGCAGGCGCGAGCGGCGGGCTACCCGGTGCGGGAAGAACCGCTGGAGCGCGGGGGGCGCTGGATCCGCCGGCGTTTGCAGGACAAGGAATCGCTGCACGCCGACTTGCGCGCCTATCTCACCTACGCGCTGGCGAGCGCCGGAGCCAAGGACGCGGCTCTGTTCGAGGCCGCCTGGCAGGCGCGCAACGAGATGACGCCCTATGGCTGGTCGGTCCTCGGTCTGGCCTTGCAGGCGGCGGCCGATCCGCGCACGGCGGAGGTGGCCGCGCGGTTGGAAACCCAGGCTCGCGCGGACGAGCGCGACGCGTTCTGGCCCGTGGAGTACGACCACCTGCTGGCCTTTCGCGGCGACACTTCCACCGAAGCCACGGCGCACGCCTTAAAACTGCTCGTGCGCGCGAAACCCGGCAGCCCGGTGATCGCCAAAGCCGCGCACTGGCTGGCCACCCACCGCGACGAGGGGTTCTACTGGCGTTCCACCAAGCAGACCGCGATGGTGATCTACGGCCTGACGGACTATTTGCGCCAAAGCGGCGAACTCCAGCCAGATTACACGCTGACTGTCTTCCTGAACGGACGGCAGGTGCATTCCCGCCGCGTCACCGCCAGGGAAGCGCTGAACCCGAACGCCCCACCGCTCCGGTTTACCGCCGCGGACCTGGCGGCCGGGCAAAACCAGATTCGGGTCACCAAGCAGGGAACCGGGCTGCTCTATTGGGCCGCGCGAGGCGAGTATTACTCCACCGCACGGGCTCTGGAGGAGACCGGGTCGGCCGCGCTGGGAATCAGCCGGGAGTACTTCCGGTTGCGGCCGGTCGGCGAAGGCGAGAAGATCGTGCACCGTCTGGAACCGTTGGACGCCGCCGCGACGCTTCAACCCGGGGACGTGCTGGCGGTGCGGTTGCGCGTTGCGGGCAGCGGCTGGAACTACCTGCTGCTGGAGGATCCGATCCCGGCGGGGACGGAGGCGATCGATAAGGACGATTTGTACACGTTGCAGGAGCGCCCGCCGTGGTGGCAGTATGCCTACGCGCGGCGCGAGTTCCGGGACAACCGGGTAGCGCTCTTCCAAACGTACCTGCCCAAACGCGGGGCGGACCATTTCTACCTGCTCCGCGTGGTGAATCCGGGCCGCTACCAAGTAAACCCGGCCCGGGTGCAGCCGATGTACCAGCCGCAGTATCTGGCCACGTCGGAGAGCCGCGAGGTGGAGGTGCGGTGATGCGCGTTCTCCGCGGACGTCCTTCGTTGTGGCTGGTGACGCTCGGCGGCTGGCTGGTGGCGGGCGCGCTGGCGCTCGGGTGGTTCTGGATACCGGACAGTTCGGCGGCCGGCGTCGTCTGGTCGGGGGTGCAGTTTCTCGCCGCAGCGGCGTGGCTGTTGCTGCTGCCTGCGGCGACCCTCTACTACCTGGCGGGAGCGCAAGCAGGAGGAGAGATCTCCTGGCGCGAGGCGCTCGCCCGGGCGGCGAAACAGGCGCCGCGCCTGCTGCTGTGGGGGGCTCTGGCGGCCGCGCTGGCCTGGTATGCGGGAGCGCGCGCCCCGGCGTGGGTCGCGGCGCCCCTGACGCTCGGCATCGTCCTTCCCTCGCTCGCGCTGGTGACGCTGCCCGGACCACTGCGCGAGCGCGGCGTGCGGTTCGTCCAGGCGATGGTGCTCGGGATTCCGGCAGCGCTGGCCGCCTGGGCGCTCTGGTCCTGGCGTCCGGCCGTGACCGGCCTCGGGTGGGAGATCGCCAGTCTGCTCCTCCGCGCCGGACTGGCGTATGTCATCGCGGCTGCGGGCTGGCTGATGGCGGCGGCGCGGGCGGCAGCACCACTAGCGGCAACCCGCGCGGAATCCAGTTGAATACCTGCCGGTCGCCATACCGCTTCACCAGGCGAAGCACCTGCGCGTGCGCCTGCTGGTAGGCGCGGCGAGCGGTGGCGGCGTCTCGGTGCCAGTCTTCCTCGGGAGGCTGCCCGGGCGCCAACCGGGGCGCGGGAGCGTCCCCCAGGAACAGGACCAGCCCTTCCCGGAACCAGCGCGGCAGAGACGGATGGGCGTGGGCCTCGATCAGGACGTGGGCGAGTTCATGTTGGATCACCGGCGCCTTGCGTCCCGCGGGCGCCAGGCGGACCACGCCGCGCCGTGTACTGGCCGCAACCCAACCGGGCTCGCCGGTGGCGTCACGAAAGACGGTTACCGAGGGATACACCACAATGCGCGTCCGCTGGGGAAACGCGAGCGCTACCCTAGCTTCGAGCTCGGCGGCGAGGCGGTCCGCCAGCGCGACCAACGGGCGGTCGTCGGGGGCGTCGGTGGTGAACAGTTCGACGCGTTCGCCGCCGAGCCGGCTCCAAGGCATGCCTCGCGCCGAAACGCCGATGGCGACGCCCGGGTAGTACTGTTCGAGAATCTTGCGATAGTCCGCGCCCTGTTTCGCCATAGCGGCCGCGCCAAGCTGGCACAAGCCGACGCCGTGTCCCGAACCTCTGCCGGCAAAGTGAACGGCAGCGCCCTTGTCGTCCAGTTCGTACCAATCGCTGCGCACCAGGTTCCAGCCGATTTGCCGGCCCACCGCCATGCGGAACGATTCCGCCGGAATGATCCTGCCTCCGGCTCGTACGGCGTGCGCGCGCCCGGATTGGCGCTTGCTGAGGGCGAAGACGCCCGTCACCCTGCCCAATCCCTCCGCGGCCAGCGCGCTTTGCAGCCGCGCCTTCTCGATCGTCGCGGACCACGGGGTGCGGGGGCAATAAGGATCCGGCCCGGCGGGAAGATACGGGACCGAACTCCCCAGCAAGGTCTGGCCGGACTCGGTGTGGCCGCCGCAGTCGCGGTGATAGAACGCCGCCGCGGGCGTGCCCTTCCACCAGATCAATTCGGCTTCGGTGGCCTCGGCGGCTTCCCGTGCGCGCGCCGGGCTCGCGGCGAGCCGGGTGTCCTGGCAATGCGTGGTGTCGCAAAAATCGAACCCCTCGGCGCCGTGTCTGCCCGCGAAACGAAACGCGTAGGTGCGCGCCGCCACGGCCATCGCCTTCAACGCCTCCTGGGGCAGGATGGAGGCCTCGCCCGCCAGCACTGCGGCGACGTAGTCCTCCCGGGGCAAGCGGACCGTAAACCTGAGCGATTTGCCGGACTTGGTGACCGACAGCGGCCAGTCGCCGCTAACCGGTTCGAAACCTGGAAGTTCCAGCGTCCATCGGCCGCGGAACTCACTGCCCCCCGCGGGAGTGTGACCAGCAGACAACAGTGTTGTCTGTCTACCCCGGATCAGAGTGGCCTCCCCGACGTCCTGGTAGCGGAACAACCTTAACGTTACCAAGGGTTCCGCCGCGGCTCCGGAATTGGCAAGCCACGCGCATCCCAGCCAAATGCCCGCCAGGCGAGCCCGGCGGGATTGGTATACTTGGGAAAGCACCGAACAGCTCGACGTACACCGCATCGGATGAAGCCCCTCGTTCCCTTAGTCATCGTAATCTGCGCCTTAGCCGCGGCGGAAGAGCGCTTTGAGACCGGCCAGGCGGCGCGCGCCACCATCGGCCAGCGCACCTTTACCGACCAGCGGCCTGGCGCCTCCGACGAGTTGATTGGCGCAGCGAGCGGGCTCGCTTATGCCAATGACACGCTCTTCGTGGCGGATTCCAATCGCGTCGGCGCGAGTCCCCTGAATCATCGGGTGCTCATCTACCACAACATCCGGGAGATGATTCCCGAGAAGACCCAGGAGCTGTTCTTTACCCAGCCCTGCCCGGTGTGCGTGGGCAAAGCTAGCCTAGTGCTTGGCCAGCCGGATTTCACGAAAACCGAGTTCGGCCTCGCCCAAAACCGGCTCCGGTTGCCCACGGCGGTAGCGACTGACGGGGTGCGCCTGGTAGTGGCGGACACCGACAACAACCGCGTGCTGATCTGGAATCGCATTCCCACCGCCAACCAGCAGCCCGCGGATGTCGTCGTGGGGCAGGACAACTTCACCACGGCGCGAATCCCGCCCAATAACACGCCGACGAACAAGTCGCTCCGCGGACCGCAAGGGGTGTGGATCCAGGGGAATCGGCTGTTCATCGCCGACACGCAGAACCACCGCGTGCTGATTTACAACTCCATTCCGACCGGCAACGGCGCGGCGGCGGACGTCGTGCTCGGACAGCCGGATTTTACTTCGTTCGTCGAGCCGGACCTGACCAAAGCTCCTTCGGTCGCTTCCCCGACCACGATGTTGAACCCCGTGGCCGTAACCTCGGACGGGATTCGCCTATACGTGGCGGACCTGGGATTCAACCGGGTGCTGGTGTGGAACTCGATCCCCACGCGCAACCAGCAGCCCGCCGATTTCGCCCTCGGGCAGCCGGACCTGAACAGCGCGTTCGCCAACAATGCGGAAAAGCTGTGTGAGCCGACCGGCACGGACAAAGAGGGCAAAGCAATCTATCCGAACCGCTGCCTGGCGACGCTGGATTTCCCTCGCTACGCGCTCTCGGACGGAAAACGCCTGTTTATCGCCGACGGCGGCAATGACCGCGTATTGATCTACGAAAGGATCCCCACCCGCAGTGGCGAAGCCGCCGACCGGGTGATCGGACAGTTGGGCGGAGAAATCAACCAGGCGTCCGACAGCACGGACTCGTTGCGCACGCCGATGTCACTGGCATGGGACGGGACCAACCTGTACGTGGCCGACACGTACAATCGCCGCATCAACGTGTACTCGGTAGCGGAGCCCAACGTCCCTTATACAGGCGTCCGGAACGCGGCCAGCATCGAAATCTTCGCCGTGGGCAGTCTTGCCTTGTCGGGCCAGATCCAGGAAAACGATGAGATCACCGTGAAGATCGGACCGGAGGGAGCGGAGAAGGAATACAAGTACAAGATTAAGAAGGACGATACCCTGGAGGGCGTCGTAGGACGCCTCGCTGATCTGATCAACGAGGGCGAAGGCGACCCCAACGTGCTGGCGACGCCGAATCCTACGGTCCGCACGGTCATCCTTACCGCGCGCAAGCCGGGCAGCGACGGGAACCAAATTCCTTACTCGACCTCCCTGTCTCCGGCCACGGCCACGATTCTGGTGACCACGGGCGGCGCGACGCTGACCGGAGGGATGGACGCCGCCAAGATTGCCCCGGGCACAGTGGTGCGCGTGTTCGGCGACAACCTGAGCGAGCGGATCGAAGAGGCCAGGCCGTCCCTTCGGGAACTGCCGCTCGAGCTCGCGGATACGCAGCTTTATTTTGACGGCATCCGCGCGCCTCTGTTCTACGTGGCGCCGAATCAGATCAACGCCCAAATCCCCTTCGAGGTGCGGGACCGGACGAGCGTCAACGTCTACGTGCGGACCAAGCGGAAGGATGGCACGGTTTCGGTGACGGTGCCGCGCGCCGTGACCATCGTCAAGCAGAACCCCGGCATTTTTACCTTCGAAGGCGCCGAGCCCCGGCCCGGCGTGGTGCTCCATGGTTCCCCCTTTGCCACCGGCACGGTGTCTGTGGACGGTTCGGCACAAGCCGGCGATGTCGCCAGCGTGTTCATCGATGGCCGCGAGTACAGCTACACGGTCCAGGAAGGCGACACGCTGGTCAGCATTCGCAACGGCCTGGTGGAGTTAATTAATCAGGATCCTTTTGTCACGGCGGAGCCGTCGGGCTCGTTTACGCGCATTCTCCTGAAGGCGCGTATCCGGGGACCGGAGGGACTGGGGATTCGCTTTTCCGCAGCGGCGAGATCCCGGGAGGGTTCGAACCAGGGGGCGACGGTGGTGATGACCGCGTTCAATACGCAGCTCTGCTGCGCGAATGAAGGGCTGGTTTCTCCTGAAAACCCCGCCGTTCCTGGGGAACGAATCATCCTTTACGCGACGGGGTTGGGGCTGGCCGAGCCGCGCACGGAAGTGACCGGTCTCCGGTATGACGGTCCGGAGACGGATCCGATTGAATTTGTTTCTTCCCTCGCCGGCGGCAAAGCGGCCAATGTTCTAAAGGCGACGCTCAAGCAGGGCGAAGTCGGCATCTACGAAGTCTTGCTTGAGTTGAACTCGGATTTGCCGTCCAATCCGTTCACCCAATTGACCATCGCCCAGGACGTGTACGTCAGCAACATTATTACCTTCCCGCTGGTCAACCCGAACCCTTCCACAGTGACGCCGTAGGCGCGGCTACCAGAGCCGGCGGCGGGGTTTGATCTTCACGACCTGGTGAATGACGCGGCGATCGCGCTGCTCGAGCACCTTCACGCTGACCGCGCGATTACGCTTCCAGGCGAAGATCGTGGGCAGAATGCCCAAGCCGCCGCTCCGCTCCAACTCCCAACCCTCGCGGGCGAATTGCTCCAGATACCAGTCTTTGATTTGCGCCGACGTGTCTCCGGAGGACAGATAGAGTTCGTGATGTGCGCCGCCGGGTTCGCCGGCGGAGCGGAGCGTCGAGGCTTGGGGGTAGATCGGGATGTCGATGCGCTCTTCCGCTTCCGGCTCCGCAGACCCGCAGCCGATCGGCCCCATCGAGATGGCCAGCAGCAGACTCAGGGTAAGACGGCGGCGCGGCATCAGAGCACCCGCACGAACTCCCCAATGACGCGGAATTCCTGGGCTTCGTCGTCCGGCGAGAACTCCATGGGCTCAAAGTCTGGGTTGAGCGGTTCCAGCCGAATCCGCGTGTGACGCCATTCGCCCTGTTCGTCCACGTGCTTTTGGCTGGAGTAGCGCTTCACGGTGAACTCGGCGGATGTGCCCGTCGCGCCGAGACGCTGAACCAACAGGCGCTTCCCCTGCCGGGAGCCCACGACGCCGCGGCGAAAGACGCACCAGCTTCCGTCCGGGATCAGCGGCTCCATGGATTTGCCCACCACTTGGGCCACAAACATGTCCCGGGAGAGGCGCAAGCCGGGCGGCGCGGGAACCCAATCTTCAAAATCCTCGCCGATCTCCAGGTCCTCGCCAAATCGCGTGGCGGCTGCCCGCAGCGGGATCCGCGGCAGGTGCGTTACAAACGGTAGGATTTTCGCGGACCGGGGCGGCGGTTCTACGTGCTCGGCGAACAGTTCCTCGAGCGTGCGCTCCGCCGGGCGGCGCGCGGTCAGACGCAGCGTGTTCGAGAGGCTGTCCTCCAGGTACGCCAGAAAGCCTTCCGGACCAAACTCCTGAATTTTCCGGGAGAAGTCCTCCGCCAGGCGCTCCAGCACTTCCCGGTCGTCATCGCCGGCGATCTGGTCCCAGTTCTCGGCCAGCCGGAAGCGCAGGGACCCCTCCGCCGGCGCGTACCAGATGACCCCGATATTCCGGAGGGACCGGCCGGGCAGATCCGCTTGCAGGATCGCGTATTCGGCGCGCGTCGAGACGCCCACTCTCATCTCATCGGCTCGCGACGGACTTGATCTCAACCGGATAGTAACCCTTGCGCGCCCGGATGCGGACGTTGGGCAGGTTATGGATCTTCACTTCGATGTTCCGGAATACTTTCGCATCCGCGCGCGCATCCGGACCGTAGTCCGGAATGTAGCGAAGGATGTACTGCGTGGTGACCTCGCCCGCGACCGCGGCGATGGCGTTGATGATGCCCTTCGAGATTTCCGCCGCATAGCCTCCGGTGCCGACCTTCAGGGCGAAGTTCCCTTCGTCGGAGGGCGTCGACAGGTACCCGGAAACGTCCTTATACAGATTGTTGAGGGGGTACATCACCCGCCCGCCCGTCTCGCCGCAGAGGCGCTCCAGGTTCTTTTCGCCTTCGCTCGAAAAGCCGAACGCCACCGTGCTGAGCGCATGAATGGTGACCAGTTCGCGCTGGGCGATCTCCAGCACTTGTTCCAGCGAGTACTTGCTGGCGGTGTCGTGCCCATCGCCAATGATGATCAGGATGCGCCGCGGTTCGATCGGCTCGCCTTTCACCAGTTTGCGATTGGTCAGCGCAATATGGATGGCGTCATACAGCGCCGCTCCCCCGCCGGGCTTCATCTTGCGGATCTTTTCGACCAGCTTCTCGGAATCGGTGGTGGTGTTGACCAGCAGTTCCGCCTCGTTGGCGTAGGAAATCAGAAAGCCGCTGTACTTTGGTTCGCCGGGCAGCAGGTGGAAAATCAATTCCATCGCCGCATCCTGGTAGTGTTTCCAGTGGATGCGGGTGGCGTTGCTCATGTCCAAGAGGAAGCCGATCACCACTGGCTGGCCACGCTCGCGCGTGAAATAACTGATGCGCTGCGGGCGGCCCTCATCGAGGATCCGGAAATCGCTGGCCTCGAGGTCGGATACAAAACGGCCCTTATCGTCGGTGACCGTGACGGGCACAATCACCTCGTTCACCTCGACGCGGATGGGTGGGGAGGGTGTCTCCTGCGAGGCGGGGGCCGGCGCCGGCGGCGTTTCCTGCGCGCCCAACAGCGCTGCCAGCAGACACAAACACACCACGCGGTATGCCATGAGCTTCGCCCTTTATTGTAACCGCTCGCGGGCCTCTCTTCCGCGCCCGGAAGGGTCGCCACGCGGAAGCACCATGGTTGCGGGGTCAGGTCCCGCGGTCCCTTCCAAAGGGCCGCGGCGAGGCTAATCTAATAACTTGTGGAAAAACCGGGACAGGTTGCGCTGCCCCGAGGCGCACGAAACGAACATTTGCCTTACGATCAACCCGAGCGGGCAGAGATGCCTGTCCCGGCGTTTTCCCCTAGGTCCCAGGCTAGAACGGCACGTCGTCGTCGGTGATGCCCTGGTTGAACACCGCGTCGTCCGCCGGCGGGCCGCCGGGAGCGCCGCCTGGCCTTGCGGAAGACTGGCCGCGCGGCATGGAAACGACGTTTTGGTTGTAATCGCCGCCCGCCTGCTGCGCGCCGCGGCCTCCTACCAGGATGACGTCGCCGGCATCGCACACCACTTCCGTCACGTAGACTTTGCGGCCTTCCTTGTTCTCATAGCTGCGCGTCTGCAGCCGGCCCTCCAGGTACACTTGCGTGCCCTTCGTGAGGTAGTTCGCCAGATTCTCCGCGCGCCACAGGACGATGTTGTGCCAGTCGGTTTCGTCGCGCCATTCGCCCGTCTGGGCGTCTTTCAGACGCCGGTTGGTGGCGACGGAAAATGATGTCACCGCCGTGCCCTGCGGGGTGAAGCGGGTCTCGGCGTCCTTGCCGAGGTGCCCCAGCAGAATGACCTTGTTGACGCTACGGGATGCCATAACCCTGCAAGCGTATCACGATTGCCGGAGACCGAGGCGGCCGGTTTGCGCCGCCGGCCGCCGAATCGCGCGGCGGAGGGCCGGAGCAGGACCCGAGCCGGACCGGGGAGACCAACCCCGTTTGGCAAAAACGCCCGGGCCAAGGTATAATCGAATATTGACCAGCACGCCCGGGCCGCGTTCGCCGGTCCGTTCAGCGCTACCCAAGGAAGGGAATGTATGCACGCCATTATCGAAGCAGGCGGAAAGCAATATCGCGTCGCCCCTGGGGAGGTGATTCGCGTGGAGAAGATGGACGCGGAAAAAGGCGCGTCGCTGGAGATGCCCTCCGTCCTGGCGGTTTTTCCCGATGAAGGCGGGGTTTTGACCAACGATCAGTTGGCCAACGCCAAGGTGGTGGCCACGGTGACCGGTCAGGATCGCGCCAAGAAGGTGATTGTCTTCAAGTTCAAGCGTAAGAAGCAGTACAAGCGGACCATCGGGCACCGCCAGCACTACACGGAATTGCGCGTCAACGAGATTGTCGTTTGAGGGTTTGGCATGGCACATAAGAAAGGCTTAGGCAGTTCCAAAAACGGGCGCGATTCGCAGGCGCAGCGGCTGGGCGTGAAGGTGTTCAGCGGCCAACTGGTGCCCGGCGGTTCGATCCTGGTGCGGCAGCGCGGCACCCGCATCAAGCCCGGCGAGAATGTCGGCCTGGGTAAGGACGACACGCTGTTTGCGAGAATCACCGGCATTGTCGAGTATCGCGAGCGCGGCCGGTGGGGCAAGTTTGTCAGTGTCAAGCCGGCGCCCGAGCCGGCGGCGCAGTAGGCTGTTTCCGTCTCCGCTTTGACGCCAAGCCTTCGCGGGCTTGGCGTTTTTCTTTGCGGCTATGTTTGTCGACGAGGTTCGCATTTACGTCAAAGCGGGGGACGGAGGCAACGGCTGCCTGGCGTTCCGCCGGGAGAAGTACGTTCCGCGAGGCGGACCGAGCGGGGGCGACGGCGGGCGCGGCGGCGACGTGGTGATGGTGGCGAGCCAGCACTACAACACCCTCCTGCACTTCCGCTTCAATCCCGAGCACAAGGCCGGCCGCGGACGCCACGGCGAAGGCAGCAACCGCACCGGGCAGGACGGCGCCTCGATCGAAATCCCGGTGCCGGTGGGAACGGTGGTTTACGATGCCGACACCGGCGAGTTGCTGCACGACTTCACGCAGCCCGGCGAACGGTTTACGGTCGCGCGCGGCGGGCGCGGCGGGCGCGGCAACGCTCGCTTCGCCACGGCGACGCACCAGGCGCCCACCGAGCACGAACCCGGACACCCGGGCGAGGAAAGACGCCTGCGGCTCGAGCTGAAACTGCTCGCCGATGTGGGCCTGGTCGGGTTTCCCAACGCCGGCAAGTCAACCCTGATCTCGCGTTTATCCGCCGCGCGGCCGAAGATCGCCGCCTACCCGTTCACCACCCTCGAACCGAACCTGGGCGTGGTGCGCCTGGACGACTTTCGCAGCTTTGTGATCGCGGACATCCCCGGGTTGATCGAAGGCGCCCATCTTGGGCACGGACTAGGGATTCAGTTCCTGCGGCACATCGAACGGACGCGGCTGCTCGCGCACCTGGTGGATGTGTCCGACGCGAGCGGACGCGACCCGGAGGAAGATTTCCGGACGGTGATGCGCGAACTGTCCGCCTTCAGCGCCGCGCTCCCGCGCAAGCCGATGCTGGTGGTCGCGACCAAGCTGGACGCCTTGCAGGATCCGTCCCGTCTCGAGGCTCTCCGCCGCCTGGCGGAGAGCGAAGGTCTGCCCTTCTTCCCGATTTCCGCAGTAGCGGGGCAGGGGCTCGACGCCCTGCGCTACGCGATGGCCGAGTACGCGCTCCGGCCGCCCGCGCCGGAAAGCGAGCCAAGCTCCGCCGCCGCGGAACCTGAGTTCTGACCTCCGCCGGGCGTCACGCCCAGTGCAGCACAACCTTTCCGGACTGACCGGTGGACATCACCTCGAACCCCTGCTGGAAATCCCGATAGGGCAACTCGTGCGTGATCACGCTCCGGATATCCAGGCCGGACTCCAGCATCACGGTCATCTTGTACCAGGTTTCATACATTTCGCGACCGTAGATGCCGCGAATCGTGAGCATGTTGAAGATGACGGTATTCCAGTCGATGGCCATTTCGTTCGGGGGAATGCCCAGCATGGCGATCCTGCCGCCGTGGCACATATTGGCCAGCATTTCCCGGAAGGCGGCGGCGTTGCCGGACATCTCGAGACCAACGTCGAAGCCCTCCTTCATGCCGAGCTGTTTTTGGACGTCCCGGAGCGGCGTTTCCCTTGGGTTCACGGCGAGAGTGACGCCCACGCGGCGCGCCAGTTCCAGGCGGTAGGGGTTGACATCGGTGATGACCACCTTGCGGGCTCCCGCGTGCCGGACCACAGCCGCCGCCATAATCCCGATGGGCCCGGCGCCGGTCACCAGCACGTCCTCGCCGAGCACGTCGAAGGCCAGCGCCGTGTGCACCGCGTTGCCGAAGGGGTCGAAGATGGCGGCGATGCTTTGGTCGATTTGCGGGTCGTGCCGCCAGATGTTGGTCATCGGCAGGGAGATGTACTCGGCGAACGCCCCGGGCCGGTTGACGCCGACGCCCTGGGTGGCGGCGCAGAGGTGGCGCCGGCCGGCCATGCAGTTTCGGCAGCGGCCGCAGACCACATGGCCTTCCCCGCTCACGAGGTCGCCCGCCCGGAAGTCCGACACATTGCTGCCGGTTTCCACCACTTCGCCGACGAACTCGTGCCCGATGGTCAGAGGGACGGGAATCGTCCGCTGGGCCCACTCGTCCCAGTTGTAAATGTGCAGGTCCGTCCCGCAAATGCCGGTGCGGTGCACCTTGATCAAAACATCGTTGATGCCGATACTTGGTTCGGCGACATCTTCCAGCCAGAGACCGGGAGAGGATTCCTTCTTCACGAGCGCTTTCATCGTTTCGCCGCCGCTTTCTCTCCTCCAGTATTTCAGAGCCGGCGCCGCGTGGCAGGCGCCAAGGCGCCTGAAGTCCAGCGGGTTGGCCACGGCCGGGGCGTGGTGATTCGGGGCTGCGAGCGGCATAGAATAATGGGCATGGATGACAGTACGGTCCACCCGGGCCCGGCCTTCCGGGCGTGGGAGGTCTCCGGGTGGAGGACGTTTCTGGCGGCGGCATCGGCCGTCGCGATGAGCGCTCTGTTCCTGGTCGCCGGGGTATGGAAGATCACCGATACGCCGGCGGCGGCCATGCGGCTGACGCAAGCGCTGGTCCCAGAAGCGCTGAGCGTCCCGGCCGCGCTGGCTTTGGGCATCGCGGAAACGTTCGCCGGGGTGCTGATTCTGGTGCCCCGGTTCCGCCGCTGGGGAGCGTGGCTGATTTCCGCGATGCTGGTGGCGTTCATGATCTACGTCGGCTGGCACTACCAGGCGCTGCGCGGGGAGGAATGCAATTGCTTCCCGTGGATCAAGCGGGCGGTGGGCCCCGGTTTCTTCGTGGCGGACGCCGCCATGCTGGTCCTGGCGGCGGTGGCCGCATGGTGGAGCAGGCCCTCCCACGGAGTCCGCAACGCGGCCGTGATTCTGGGCGTCGTGGTGGTGTTCGCGTTGGCCTCCTACGGCGTGGCGGTGACGCAGCCTCGGGGAGCACAGGCGCCGGCGACGATTACGGTGGATGGACAGCCGTTCTCGCTGCGCGAAGGGAAAGTCTTCCTGTACTTTTTCGACCCCGAGTGCTCGCATTGTCTGCAAGCCGGCCGCAAGATGGCCAGGCTGGACTGGGGCGGGACGCGCGTGGTCGTGGTGCCGACGGTGCAGCCCCAGTTCGCGGCCGGTTTTCTGGAGGCCACCGGGATGCGCGCGGGCATTTCCCACGACGTGGAGATTTTGCAAAAGGCGTTTTCGTTTTCCTCAACCCCGGTCGCCGTGGCGGTGGAGGACGGGCGCCAGAAGATGCTGGTGACTCAGTTCGACGGCGAGGAACCGGCGGCCACGCTGCGCCGCATCGGGTTCGCGGAAGCCAAAGCTCCGTGAGAGTAGAAGCCGTCAGCTCCGCCGCGCCCGGCGGCGTGCGCGTGGAAGGCGTGGCGCACTGGCCGGACTCAGCGTCAGCGGGGGGACTGGCGCTGGCCCATGGCGCGGGGTCCAATTGTCACGCTCCCTGGCTGGTGGCGCTCGCCAGCGAATTCGCGCGGCGCGGCTACGCGGTGCTGCGCTGCAACCTGCCCTTTCGGCAATTGCGGCCAGCGGGTCCGCCCCGCCCGGCGGACGCCGGCCGCGATCGGGAGGGGTTGCGGGCAGCGGCCCGCTGGCTGAGCGAGGCGGGCATCGCCGGCGTCTGGCTGGGCGGGCATTCCTACGGCGGCCGCCAGGCTTCGCTGCTGGCGGCCGAGGATCCGGCGGGACTCCGCGGTCTGTTGTTATGCTCGTATCCGCTGCATCCGCCTGGCAAACCCGATCAGCTCCGCACCGGCCATCTCCCTTCGCTGCGGATTCCCGTCCTCGCGGTCCAGGGATCGAAGGATACCTTCGGCGGCGCCGTCGAGGTGGAGGATGCCTTCCGGTCCATCCCGGCGGCGCGGCGGGTGATGGAGGTCCCGGACGCAGGCCACGAGCTGAAGATCCGCGCCGGCTATCCCGCCTTGGCGGTGGCGGTCTTCAGTGCTTTCACCGAGTTCTTTTTCGCGGGCCGTTGATATAATCCCGGTATGCGACGACTCCGGCCGCCAGCGGGCCTGTGTGTGCTTGTCCTGCTGGCGGTGGCGGAAGCGGGCGCGGCCCCCCTTCAGGCGATGCGATCCGCGGCGATGCACGCGGAACGAAGCCAGCAGAGCCCCGTGCTGGCGGAAGTGCAGGCCGGCGATGTGGTCGAAACGGGACTGTCCATCGCTTCCGCCGACGGGTGCTGGACCGCGGTTGCCTATCACGGAATCCGGGGCTTCCTCCCCTGCGACGCCCTGGAACGGCCGCCCGTCCGAAACGCGGCGCTGGCGGACCGCGAGCGCGATGCGGTGATCGATGCTCTGCTCGATTTGTCCGGCGTCCGCCGGCAAATCGCCGAGATTACCGACGAACGTCAGTTCGCGGCGCTGTTCGGCGGCAAGGAGAAGCATCCGGAGATCGGCCGCTTGCATCGCATTTTGGCCGATTCCTTTCGGCCGGAGGAATTCTATGGTCCGCTGCGGCAGCATCTGCGGCTCCATTTCGCGGTGGGCCGCGCGCCCGAACTGCTGTACTGGCTCCGGTCGCCGCTGTCGCGCCGCGTCGTCGAATTGGAGGTCCAGGCTGCGTCTCCGGAAGCGAGACGGCAGTTGGTCGAGTACGCCGAGCAACTGCGGCGCGATCCTGCCTCGCAGCGCCGGTTGAACCTGGTGCAGCGGCTGGACAGCGCCTTGCGCTCGTCGGAGTTCCGGGTCGAAATGGCTATGGTCTTGGTCCGGGAGGTCGCCACGGCGCTGGTTCCCGGCGGTTCGCTCAGCGAAAGTTCGCTCCAGAGTCTGCGCGCGGACTTTTGGAGAACCGCCCACGACGGGGCGCTGTTGCACTTCCTTTTTGCCTACCGTTCGCTGCCGGATGAGGAACTGGAAGAGTACGTTCGTTTCTGGGAATCAGACCAGGGGCGCTGGTTTCCTCCGGTGCTGCACCAGGGATTTCTAACCGCGATCCGCGCGGTGGCGCAAAATCTCCTCCGCAACCTCCAGCGCCTGGGAGACGCAGGCGGACGCCCGGCCCGGCGTCCGGCCGGGTAGACGACCATGAGGCGATGGCTGGCGGCCGGCTGTCTGGCGTCCGCCTGGGCGTATGCGCAGACGGCGGGCGCCCGCGCCGTGGCCGGCATCGACCGGCTGCCGGTTTATCCGAAGATGTCCACCGCGTCCGCGCCCGTGGGGCAATTGTCCAAGGGAGACGCGGTACAGATCACCCTGGTTTTGTTCGGGGACGAAATCACATGGTGCGCCATCAGCCGGGTGGGCGAAACCAAGCGGTTGGGCTATGTCTCCTGCGACCAACTGACTCCGGACCGCGGGGGGGAAGAGGCGGCGGCCGCACCGCCCGCGGCGGCGACCCCGGCGACGCCCCCCGCTCCGGCGCAGCCCCGTGAACCGATCCGGATCCGCGAGGTTCCTTCCACCCCTCCCGCGGCGGCGCGTGTGCGCGAGATTACGCCGCAGGCCGCGGCGGCTCTGGTCCATTCCGCCAGGGAAGCCGGCGTGCTGCCGGACCCCTCGGCGCTGGGTCCGAAGCTTCCTCCATCGCCGCCGCCGGAGCAGGCGCCCAGCGCCGGCTTTCCGGCGCCGCCCGGCTGGCCTCTGGGAGATCTGTTCGCCCGCCTGCTGCGCGGGTCCGGGGTCGATGCCGAGTTGCGGCGGTTCGTGGAGACGGTGAATCCGGTTTCGTTTCTCGAAAAAAGCCGCTTGCGCCATGTCGATGCGGATGGGCTGCGCGACGCCGCTGCCCGGCACCTGCGCCGCTTTGTGGCGGAGGAGGACGACATGGTGAAGTTGCTGGCCGCCCGGTTTCACGCGGGGGAAACGGAGGCGCTGGCGGCCTACCTGGACCAGCCGGCAGCCCGCAAGCTGGAACTCGCCAGCGCGGCCGCTGCCTCTCCGGGCGCGCACGCACGGCTGGTCGAATTCGCTCAGGAACTGCCAAAGAACCCGCCGCCGGAAGCGCGTCTTGCGCTGATTCACCGGATCCACGGCGGCATGGGGCTGACGGTGGGGGAGATCGACGTCACGCTGGGCGTGGTGCGGGCGATGGCGCTCGCGATGAACCCCGTGCTCCCGGAGCGGCTGCGTTTCACCGCCGAGCAGTTGGAGGCCGCGCTCGAGCAGGTGCGCTCGCATTACGCTGCGGTGGCGCGCAACGCCGCCATCGTCCACCTGTTGTTTCTCCATCGGGATCTGACGGACGCCGAACTCGAGGAGACCGCCCGGTTCTGGGAGTCCGAGGCGGGCCAAAGGCTGTCCTTGGCGGTGAGAGAAGGGCTGGCTGCCGCCGGGACGAAGGCGGCAAAGCAGATGGCCATGAGCGTGCCTCCGGCGTCGCCGGACAGCTCCCGGCCGTAGGGCGGGTCTCTCCCAGGAGGCCACGCTTATGGTTTTTCGGGCGCCGCCGGCTGGCCGATATCGGCGACGATCTTCCAGGAGCCGTCGCGCTGCTTCTTCCAGGTGGTGAAGTATTTCCCGGTGGTGGTAACCGGCTTGCCGTCAGTCCCCGGCCGGGACGAAACCCAGGCGCCGAAGGTAAAACCCAGGTCGCCGCTGGCCGAGACGTCGCCGCCGGCCGGCTTCCCGCGCAACGTGCCCGGGCGGTTTCCAAAGAGCGGTGCGTAGGAGCGGACGGCTTCCGCCTTCCCTCATAGGATCGGTCCGCGCGGGGGAAACACCATCGCATCCTGGGCCCAGTATGCCAACCAGCCAGCAGCGCCCTTTTTCTGGAAGGAGGCGCAGAATTCCTCGTCGAGCCGCATCAATGCGGCCACTTCCGGGTGCGCGGCGGCCATCGCGACGGCCGCCAGCCCTCCACGCAGCAAACCTGCCCGGCGGAACATAGCGGACCCCCTTTCTGGCCGGCTACGGTTCCTGCCAGGCCAGAAGCGGACTGGCCGGCGCCCGGGCTCGCCGGCGCCCGATGCGGTACATCAGATAGAACGCCAGCACCGCGACGGCTAAAGCGATCACCACAAAGACGGTTTCTTTCCTTCCCGGTGAGACCTGGTAGAGCGTCCAGATGAACTGCGCCACGCAGAGCAAGGAGACGAAATACAGGGTGCGAATCCGGGGAATCACACTGACCAGGAATGCTCCCGTCGGCGCACCCAACACCACGATCGGACCTGCGGCCAGCCAGTTCAGATACACTTCCCGCTCGAGGTCGCCGATGGCCAGGTGGAGGGCGGCGCCCAGGACGCTTGCCATGGCCATAGTCGAGACCGCCGTGGGCACGGCCACCTTCAGATCGCTGCGGAAAAGCAGGACCAGGCTGGTATAGAGAAGCATCTCCACGCCGACCCCAATCAGCGAGGTGAGCACCCCGCCTGCGATGCCGATGGGGATTCCCAGCCTCCACGCCGCAGCCCAGGAGAGGCGGGGCTTGTTTTCCAACGCGCAAAACTCCGCGTTCTTGGCCAGGGTGAGGATGCCAAAGCTCATCCAAAGGCAGGAGAACAGCAGTTTGACCAAGGTGCTCGAGATGAGGGGATGGACCACGAAGGTGCCCAGCAACAATCCCGCCGCGGAGGCCACGCTGGTGGCGGTGAGCAGACGCACCTGCACGGGCGTGCCCCGGCAGAGGATGAAAATCATCGCCGAGGTCATGCCCAAGGCCTGAATGACCAAGCCGAAATTGCGCCCCAGGGCCGGCGGATGGCCGAAGGCCAGCACCAGAAACGGAAAGGCCACCGTTCCGCCGCCCATCGGGGTGGAGCCGGCGACCAGTGAGCCGAAGATCATCACCAGGGCGATCCGCCAGTGCGCCACAATCTCCGGCCAGTAACCGTAACCGAAGGCGAGCATGACCCATGCCACATAAAACGCCGCAAGGTACAAAAACCAGTACTTCATCCTGGGGCCGCGCAGGCCGATGCGGTCGATGAGGGAGGGCATTCAGGCTAATTGGTAACGCTTGAGTTTGTTGATCAGGCCCTGCCGGCTGAGGCCCAGCAGCTTCGCGGCGCGGACCTGATTGTTGCCCGTGGCGGCGAGTGTTTCGGAAATGAGTTTGCGCTCCAGTTCCTCGACCGCCTCCGGCAACGTGCGGGCGGCGGAAGACGGCGCGGCCGGCGAGGGGGCGGCAGGATCCACCAGCAGGCCTTCGAACAGGTCTTCCTCGCCGATCAGACGGCCGCGGGCGCAGGCTACCATGCGCCGGATTTCGTTTTGCAGTTGGCGGACGTTGCCCGGCCACGGCTGTTCGCAGAGCCGGCGCAGCACTGCGGGAGAAAACTCATGCGGGCCTTTGTTCAACTCGCGGCTGCATTCGGCCAGGAAGTGGGTGGCCAACAGCGGAATGTCCTCGCGGATATCCCGCAGCGGCGGCAACTGGATGTGGATGACCCGCAGCCGGTAGTACAGATCCTCACGAAACCGGCCCTGCTTGATTTCCGACTCCAAGTCCTTGTTGGTGGCGGCGAGCAGGCGTACATCCACCGCCACCGGCGTCCGCGAGCCCACCCGCTCGACCGTGCGCTCCTGCAACACGCGCAGGATCTTGGCCTGCGCGGTCAGGCTGAGGTCGCCGATCTCATCGAGGAACAGGGTACCGCCGTGGGCGGCCTGAAAGAGCCCGATGCGCTTGTCGACGCCGGTGGCCACGCCGCGTTCGATGCCGAACAACTCGGCTTCCACCAGCGTCTCGGGCAAAGCCGCGCAATTCAGCGCCACAAAGGGCTTGCGCGCCCGCAGGCTGGTGTAGTGGATGGTGCGGGCCACCAGTTCCTTCCCGGTTCCGCTCTCCCCGCCGATCAACACGCTCACCGACGTATCCCGGATGCGGTCGATCAGACGCAACACCTGCTGGATGCGGGGGCTGTTGCCCAGCAGCAGCGGCTGCGCAAACTTGCCGCTGACCTCCCGCCAGAGCATGGTGTTTTCCTCGGTCAGCTCGTCCCGCTTCTTGCGCAGTTCGCCGATGAGTTGGGCGTTCTGAATGGCGATGGCGGCTTGCGCGGCCAGCGAGCGCACGACCTCGGCGTCGGCCGCATCGAAGTTCCCGTCCTTCTTGTTGAGGACCTCGAAAACGCCCACCGTCTCGCCGCTGAGCAGGCGGAGGGGCGTGGCGATCAGATTGCGCGTGCGGTAGCCCGTGGTGTCGTCGATGTTCGGGTTGAACCGGGGGTCGTGATACACGTCAGAGACGATGACCGTCTCGCCGCCGCGGAGCGCGGCGCCGGCAATGCCCTTGCTGGCGTCGAACCGCAGGATTTCCTCGCTGCCGAGGGCCACTTTGGACCACAGTTCCTGCTTTTCCGGGTCGTAGAGGAAAATGCTCGCGCGGTCGCAGTCGAGCAGGAAGGTCGCCTCCCGCGCCACCAGGTCGAGCAGGCGGTCCAGGTCCCGTTCGCAGTTCATCCGCTGGCACAGATGCAGCAGAGCCCGCAGCTTGTCCTCGCTTCGCGCTTCCTCGGCGGACGGGAACGGTGACACCGGCATGGCGAATGCTTTAGTGTATCCCGCCATTCCCGGGACTGTAAATTGGCTGGACAAGACTGTACAGAACCCAGCGACGCTTCCCGGAAGCCGACAGCCGCGGGGACAAAGCGGAAGCGCTTCGCGGGAGCTGTCCAGCCCTTGGACAGGCAGTGACCGGTTCCCGGACCCGCGAAGCGAGTCTTTCCAGCCAGTTACGGTTCGGCATCGAACGTGCTGTTGAGGTGGTGCGCCGATCGGAGGACGGCGCGGATCGGAGGCGGGCTCCGCGAGTGTCCAGTGACGGAGGGCTGGCGCTCGCGGACGCCTGGATCCCCCGGAATCGCATAAAGAGACCATAAAGTCTGGAATTTACGTGATTTTCTTGACACTGCGAGGGGACGATTGTTAGCCTTTTGGTGTTTTCCCGCAGCGGTTCAAATGCGGAGAAGTGGGCGGCGCGGAGGGATACAGAGCGGTTGAGGCGGCCGTCCGAACACAGCCTTCCTCGAGTTCCTGGCCGAACGGAAGTGGACTGAAGCGGAGACCTTTCACTAAGCTATGCCATCACGCAATCGTCTTGTCATTTTCGGATCGGTGTTGGCTCCGGTCGCCCTCTACCTGGGCGGCACGATGAGCGTGGACTTCGTCGATCAAAAGGGTTGGCAGTTCTTCAACACCGGCCGCGACGCCACGGTGATGCTGCGGAAGATCGGCGAGGCTCTGCACGAGCGGGATCTGGGAGGCGTGGAGGCTTTCTACGCGGCGGATTTCCAAGGCAAACGGCTGGGACTGAACCGCTTACGGCAGGTGGAGGACCGCGACGGAGTGCGCCGGTACCTTTTTGAATCTGACGGCGACCTGCCGACGCGGGACGCCGCCCTGGCCGAATGGCGCGCCTACCTGGATTCCTTGGATTCCATCAGCGAGTCGGGATTGTACGTTCACCGCGTGGAGAAATGGGACCGGCGCGACGATACGGTGCTGAGCGTCCGCTTCGAGGTCATCGGCAAGCCCAAGGGCGCCGTGCAGGAGGGGATCGACCGCGCCTACTTCCGCTTCAGACTGCGGGGAGAGGGCGCCGACATTCGCATTGTGGAAACGTCGCTGATTGAGGGCGACCGTTTTATCAGCGACGCACCGCACTTTGAAAACGTCGCTGCGGCGGCGGGAATCGATTTCGAGAACCGCTACTACCCGGCGTTCCTGAACCAGCCCTTGAAATTCGCGATGATCCGCTACGGGCCGGCGGGCATTTCCGCGGTCGACTACGACAACGACGGCTGGTACGACCTGTTCATCCCCGACGGCGTCGAGTCCAAACTGATGCGGAACCTGGGCAACGGCAAGTTCGCGGACGTGACCGCGCAGGCGGGCTTGCAAGGGCTGGACGGCGTCAGCGTGGGCGTGTTCGCCGACTACGACAACGACGGCCATAAGGACCTATTCGTCAGCCGGACGTTCCAGCCGAACCAACTTTTTCGCAACAACGGAAACGGAACGTTCACCGACGTCACCAAGCAAGCGGGCATTGGCGAGGACTGCTGCACGACCGTGGCCTCCTGGGCGGACTACAACAACGACGGTTTGCTCGACCTGTACGTCGGGCGTTACCTCGATCCGCGGCTGGACATCCCCACCACGTTCTACGCGCGCAACGGCGAGCCCAACCAGTTGTACCGCAACAACGGCGACGGGACCTTCACCAACGTGACGAAGGAATCCGGCGTAGGCGAAGTGGGGCTGTGCCTGGGTACGGTGTTCGGCGACTACAACGACGACGGCTACGCGGATTTGTACGTCGTCAACGACTTCGGGCGGAACACCCTCTATCGCAACAACCGCGATGGCACGTTCACGGACGTGACCGTCAAGACCGGCACCCTGGCTTACGGCGCCGGGATGAACGCGTCGATGGGCGACTACGACAACGACAACAAGATTGACATCTACGTCACGAATATCCGTTCGGAGGAAGCCTGGTACGCGGAGTGGCCGACGGTCGGCCGCTATATGATCAACTGCATGCGGCAGGGCGTTTGGAAGACGGATATGCCTTTGTACTTCGAGGTGTTCCGGCAGTCCGGCTTCGGCTTCGTCGAGGTCTTCCAGCAGATGGCCTCGGGCAACACGCTGTTGCGCAACAAGGGCGACGGGAAGTTTGAGGACACCACCTGGCAGGCGAACGCCAATCCGATCGGCTGGTTCTGGGGCGCTTACCTGGGCGACTACGACAACGACGGCTGGAAGGACATTTACGCCGTGAACGGCTGGGTCTACAACGACCAAGGCACCGAGATCGAACTGGACTTCCTGAACAATGTGGTCAGCAAGCAGGACGAGTACAAGACGGGCGCTTTTTTTGATCCGGCCAATTTTGGGTCCACCTCGTGGCACGGCTGGGAACGGAAGCGATACCTGCGCAACGACCGCAACGGCAAGTTCTCCGAGATCGGCCGGCCCACCGGCACGGACCTGATCACCAACGCCCGCGGCGTGGCCGCGGCCGATTATTGGAACCGCGGCGTGCTGGACCTGGCGGTGTCGGCGTCCACGGACCGGCACATTCTGCTCAAGAACAACATCGGCGGTAAGCGCAACTGGATCGCCTTCGAACTGGTGGGGACCAAGTCGAATCGCGACGCGGTGGGCGCGCGCGTGTACCTCAAGGTGCAGGGTCAGCCGCAGATGCGCGAGGTGTTTCTTGGCGACGGATACGGCTCGCAGAACACCTTGCGGCAGCATTTCGGCCTGGGGGAGGCGACGGCGGTGGATGAGGTGGTGGTGAAATGGCCGCGGTCGGGCATTACGCAAACCTTCCGCAACGTCGCCGGCAATCGCATTCTGGAGATCACCGAGGGCAAAGATGAACTGGTGGAAAAGAGGTATGCGGCGGTGAAGTTATGACGGGACGCGTGGTGCTGGCGGCAGCGGCGTCGGCGGGTCTGGCCTTGCTGGCCAATGGCGTCGGCGAGCGCTGGTTTGAGGATGTCACGGCCCGGGCCGGCATCACGCACCAGCACACCAACCGGGAGTTCAAGAACCCGTACGCGCATATCATGGCCGGCTACACCGCGCTCGGCGCGGCCGTGGCGGTGGCTGATTACAACGGCGACGGCTTCGACGATTTCTTCGTCACCGATTCGGCCGAAGGCGGCAAGAACCGCCTCTACCGGAACAACGGCGATTTTACCTTCACGGATGTGGCGGAGGCGGCGGGTCTGGCCGCCGGCAACGACGCGCAGAACGCCTCGGCCGATGCGCTCTGGTTCGATTTCAACAATGACCAGCGGCCCGACCTGCTGGTCATCCGTTTCGGCCAGAACCAGTTGTTCGAAAACTTGGGCAACGGCAAGTTCCGCGACGTCACCCGCACGAGCGGCATGCTGGGCTACAAGAACGCGATCACCGCCGTGGCTTTCGACTATGACCGCGACGGCTGGGTGGACGTGTTCGTAGGCAGTTACTTTCAACCGGTCAACGTGTTCAACCCGGAAACGCCGCGCTTCTTTCCGGAAAGCTTTGAGACGGCGAACAATGGCGGTGGGGTGACTGTATATCGCAACAACGGCGACGGCACGTTCACCGACACGACGGAGCAGGCCGGGTTCCGCCTGACCGGCTGGACGCTGGATATGGGGCACGCCGACGCCGACAACGACGGGGACGAAGATCTGTACGTCGCCTGCGATTTCGGAACCGACCGCTTCTTCGTCAACAACGGCGACGGCACCTTTACCGACATCACGGAAAAGGCCATCGGCATCGACACCAAGAAGGGCATGAACGTCGATTGGGGCGACTTTGACGGCGACGGGCTGTTGGACATTTACGTCACCAACATCACCGACGACTACATGCGGGAGGGCAACTTCCTGTGGCGCAACAACGGAGATCTGTCTTTCGCGGACGTTTCGCGGGAAACGGATACTTACAACACCGGGTGGGGCTGGTGCGCGAAGTTCTTTGACTACGACAACGATGGTTGGCAGGACCTCTACGTCGTCAACGGCTGGGTGTCGGCGGGCAAGGAGAGCTACGTGCCCGACATCTTCGAGATGATCACCCGTCCGAACATCGAACTGGCCGACGCGCGCAACTGGCCCCCCATGGGATCGAAAAGTCTGAGCGGCTATCAGAAGAAACGGCTGTTTCACAACGAAGGCGGCGCGGGCTTCAAGGACCACGCGGCGCGGCACGGCGTGGATTCCGTTCGCGATGGCCGGGGCATCGGCGTGGCGGATTTTGATAACGACGGCCGGCTGGACATGTACGTGGCCAACGCCAACGCGGAGCCGTATTTCTACCGCAATACGTTGCCGCCGGGACGGAACTGGGTGCAATTCCTGCTGGGATCGCCCAAGGCCAACCGCTTCGCCATCGGCGCGCAGGTGCGGCTGACCTCCGGCGGGCGGACCCAACTGAGTTTCGTGAATGGCGGCAACGGTTTTGCCGCCCAGAGCACCAACCGTGTCCACTTCGGCCTCGGCAAGAACGAAAAGATCGATCAAGTGGAAATCCGCTGGCCGTCGGGCGCGAAGCAAACCCTGGAGAACCTTCCCCCCAACCGGATCTACCGGGTGCTGGAGGGCAAACCGAAAGCGGAGATTTTGATCGCAAAGGCAAGTCAGAAATGAGACAGGCAAGACTTCTGGTATGTGCGTGGGCGCTCGCGGGTGTGGGCGCGTCGGGAGCGACGCTGGCCGACCTGGACCGGTACGAGGCAGCCTTAGCCAAGAACGCCGACGACCTTCGGGCGGGGAGCGAGTACCGGCAGGCGGTGATTCAGCTCAAGCAGTACGACCGCTGCATCAAGTTTTTCGAGGAACTCGTGGCCAAGAGCCCGCAGGCCGCGAATGCATACCTCAACTACGGCTTTGCCTACGTCGACAAGATTCCCGACGCCGGGGCCATCACCCAGGTGATTCTGGCCAATACCGCGCTTTCGCACTTCAGCAAGTCAATTGAATTGAGACCTTCCTGGATCGCGCTCTACACGCGCGGCAACAGCTACTTGTACTGGCCGAAAATCTTCGGCAAGGCGCCGCTGGGGGTCAAGGACCTGGAGGAAGCCATGAAGATGCAGAAGCAGGACAAGCTTCGCTCGTATCATGTGCGCGCCTACATTTCCCTGGGAGACGGCTACTGGAAGATGGACGATCTTGAAAAGGCCCGGGCGGTGTGGCAGGAAGGGGCCAAGCTGTTTCCGAACGAGCCCCGGCTGAAAGACCGGCTCTCGCGGAGCGGGGAAGAACTGGCCAAATACATCGATGAAACGCTGGATCCCAACAAGCGGGTGGACACGAATCTGCACGAGTTGTGGGAGGACCAGTGAGCCGGCGGGTCCTGTGGATCGCCGCCGTCGTGCCGGCGCTGCTGCTGGCCTGGAACGGCGTGGCGAAAATCCAGTTCGAGGAGATCGCCGGTCCGGCGGGCGTCCAGATGACGCACACGACGCGCCACTTCAAGGGCAAGTCGGCCGATGTGCTCCGCATGTTCACCTCGGGCGGCGCGGCGGTCGCGGTCGGCGACTTCAACAACGACGGGCTGGACGACCTGTTTGTCACCGATTCGGACGAGGGCAAGCACAGCAAACTCTATCGCAACGACGGCAACTGGAAGTTCACTGAAGTCGGTGAGGCAGCCGGGGTCGCCGGCGGAAACGATCCCTTGTCGATTGTCGCCGACGGTCTGTGGTTCGACTATGACAACGACGGCTGGCAGGATTTGCTGGTGGTGCGCTTCGGCACGCCCATCCTGTATCACAACGAGCGGAACGGCAAGTTCAAGAACGTCACGGCCGGCAGCGGTTTCACGAAGTTTGGGAACTCGATCGCCGCGGTAGCCTTCGACTACGACCGGGACGGCGACCTGGACGTGATGCTCGGCCACTACTTCAAAGCTGAGAACCTGCTCGACCTGAAGACGCCGCACGTGCTGCCCAATGACCTCGACAACGCCGTGAATGGCGGCGGCGTTGCCTTGTGGCGCAACGAAGGGAACGGCCGGTTCACCGACGTGACCAAGGAGGCGGGGCTGGCTCATCACACCGGCTGGACGCTGGACATCGGCCACGGGGATTTCGACAACGACGGCTGGCAGGATTTCTACCTCGCCAACGACTACGGCACCGACCGGATCTTTTTTAATAACAAGAACGGCACCTTCCGCGACACCACGGAAAAGAGCCTGGGCTTCGACACCAAGAAAGGCATGAACGTCGACGTCGCCGACTACGACAACGACGGCTTCCTCGACATCTACGTGACCAACATCACGGACGAGTACATGAAGGAATGCAACATGCTCTGGCACAACAACGGCGACGGCACCTTCACGGACCTCTCCAAAGAGACCGGCACGTGTCCGACGCTGTGGGGCTGGGCGGCGAAGTTCGGCGACTTCGACAACGATGGCTGGCAGGACATCTTTGTAGTGAACGGCCTGCGGTCGGCGGGCAAAGAAAACTACATCCCCGTGCTGGTGACCATGATCACCACGCCCGGCATCGACTTCACCGACGTCAACAACTGGCCGAACATCGGCAACATGACCTGGAGCGGCTACCAGCGCAAGAAAATGTTCCGCAACCTCGGCAATCAGGCGTTCAAGGAGATTTCCGCGGAAGCCGGCGTCGACAATGACCTGGACGGGCGCGGGATCGGCATGGCCGATTTCGACCACGACGGGCTGCTCGATTTCTACCAGACCAACGCGGATCAGAAGTCGCTGCTCTACCGCGGGCGGACGCAGGGGGCCGGCAACTGGGTGCAGATGAAGTTGATCGGTACGAAATCGAACCGGGACGCCATCGGCGCGCGAGTCACGCTGACGGCAGGCGGACTCACGCAGATTCGCGAGGTGAACGGCGGCAACGGCTATGCGGGGCAGAGTTCCCTGCGGCTGCATTTCGGCGTGGGCCGGGCGGCCAAGCTGGACGCGGTGGAGATTCAATGGCCGAGCGGCCTCACCGAGCAGGTGAACCTGAGCGTCAACAAGATCCACTACGTGCAGGAAGGCAAGGGCGTGGTTCCCGCCTGGGGACCCAAGAACTAGGCTCGCAAGCATCGGGGCCACGGGGAGCACCAAACGTATGAGGAGGATTCTGTACCTAGCTTCGGGCGGCGTCGTCGTCCTGACCGCGATCCTGCTGGTGCGGGCGGCGGAATCCGGCGCGTCGAGCGAAGATCGGCTGTGGCATCTCCGGAATCTCGGCAAGGCGTTCTACGAGAATCCCACCACGCAGTTGCAGGCCGTCGATGAGTTCAGGAAAGCGCTGGAGCTGCGGCCGGATTCCGCGCGCGAACGGCTCAACTACGGCCTGGCGCTGCTCCGCGCCGGCAAGACCCAGGAAGGCGTTGCCGAAATTGAGAAAGCCCAGAAGCAGGATCCCTCGATTCCGCACACGTGGTTCAACCTGGGGATCGTCTACAAAAAGGAATCGGAGTACGAAAAGGCCATCGTGCAGTTGGAACAGATGGCCAAGCTGGTTCCGGACGAACCGGTGACGCACTATAACCTGGGCGTGCTGTACAAGCTCGCCGGCCGTGCGGAGGACTCGCTGAAGGAGTTTGAAACGGCGGCGCGACTGGACCCCAACCTCGCCGGGCCCCATTTCCAGCTTTACAACGCCTACCGCCAGGCCGGCCGCGGCGAGGATGCCTCGCGCGAGCTGAAGACGTTCCAGGCGATCAAGCAGAAAACCCAGGGAGCCGCCGTGCCGGAGGACATGGAGTGGAGTTTCTACTCCGAGATCATGGATCCCATCGAACCGCTGCCCGCCGCGGGTCCGGCGGCGGCTGTCCAGCTGGCGGCCAGTGAAGTCGCGGTGCAGGCTGCGGGCCTGGCGGCGCTGGACGCGTCCGGCACGGGGCGGGCCGACCTGGTGGCGTGGTCCGCCGAGGGAGTCACCCTGCTGGAGGGCGGCAAGAAACCCGTCGCGGCGTCCGGACTGGGTGGGATCAAGGGCGCCGTGCACCTTGCGGCAGGCGATTTTGACAACGACGGGCTCCCCGACCTGGCCGTCGTGTCCGCGGCCGGCGCGGCGCTTTACCAGAATCAGAAGGGCAAGTTCGCCCGGCACGCCGCGGAACTGCCCGCGGGGCGGTACCGGGCGGCGCTGTGGGTGGACTACGATCACGACTACGACCTCGACCTGCTGCTCCTGGGGGAGGACTCCCGCCTCCTCCGCAACCACGGCGCGGAGGGCTTTTCCGACGAGACGGCGACATTCCCCTTCGTGAAGGGCGCGGCGACGCACGGGGCGATTTTCGAGCTGATCGCCGACACGATCGGCACCGACGTGGTGGTGACCTATCAGGACCGGCCGCCGGTGCTCTACCGTGACCGTCTCCTCGCCAAGTTTGAAGCCGTGCCCCTGGACGCCTTGCCGTCCGGCATGACGCAGGCCGCGCCGTTCGACGTCAACAACGACGGCTGGATGGACTTGGCCTTGGCGGGATCGCAAGGCGTCGTGGTGGCGGTCAACCATGACGGCAAGCTGCAAGCCAGCGCGAAGCTGGACGCTTCGGCGCCGGTCGTGTTCGCCGACCTGGAAAGCCGCGGCTTTGCCGACCTGGTGGCATCCGGCAAAGTGTTTCGCAACCTGGGGCAGGGCAAGTTCGAGATCTCGGCCACCGCCGTGCCGAAAGCGGCGGCCCTGGCCACCGCGGATTTCGACGGTGACGGGCGAGAGGACCTGGCCTCGGCGGCCAGCAACATCCGGATGCTGCGCAACGAGACCGATACCTCTCACCAGTGGATGAGGGTCGCGCTGACGGGCGTGAAGAACCTGAAACTGGCGCCCGGCGCGGAAGTGGAAGTCAAAGCGGGTTCGCTGTATCAGAAGCGGGTGTATCACGGGCTTCCCCTGGTCTTTGGTTTGCGGGGAAGCAACCAGGCCGACACGGTTCGGATCACGTGGCCTAACGGGCTGATTCAGAACGAAACCAGGCAGCCGGCAGGCAAGACGCTGGCCTACAAAGAGGCGCAGCGCCTGTCGGGTTCCTGCCCGATGATCTTCACCTGGAACGGCCGTGAGTTCGAATTCATCACCGACGTGCTGGGCGTGGCGCCGCTGGGCGCCAGCGCGGGCGACGGGGAGTTCTTCCCGGTGGATCACGACGAATATGTGCAGATCCGGGGGGAATCGCTTGCCCCGGCCGACGGCCGCTTTGAGATCCGGATCACCGAGGAATTGCGCGAAGTGGCCTATCTGGACCACGTCCGCCTGATCGCCGTGGACCATCCGGCGGACACCAGCATCTACACCAACGATAAGTTCAAAGCCCCGCCGTTTCCGGAATTTCGTCTGTACGGAGTCAAGGAGCGCCGCTACCCGGTGGCCGCGCGGCTGAGCAGCCGTTCGCTCGGCCAGCCGGTGGACGTGCTGGACCGACTCACCCGGCTGGACCAGTGGTATCCCGACCAATTCCAGCGCGACTACGCCGGGGTGGCCGAACGGCAAACGCTGGAACTCGATTTCGGCCAGGCGGCGCCGGACAACCGCGCTGTGCTGATCCTTTCCGGTTGGGTGGACTGGGCGGACGGCAGCACCTTTTTGGGGGTGGCGCAGTCCTCGCGCGAAGGGCTGCTGATGCCGTCTTTGCAGGTGAAGAACGCCCGGGGAGAGTGGCAGACGGTCATCGAAGATCTGGGGATTCCCGCAGGGAAACCAAAGACCATTGCGGTCGACTTGACCGGCAAGTTCCTTACGGCGGACCGGCGCGTGCGCATCGTGACGAATCTTTGCGTCTATTGGGATGAGATCTTCCTCGGGGAAGATCCCGGGGCGCCGCCCGTCCGGCTGACCGACCTGGCTGCGCGGGACGCGGAACTGCGGTTCCGCGGCTTCTCCCGCGCCGTCATCCATCCCGAGCGGAAGCAGCCCGAATCCTTCGTCTACGGGCAAGTGTCGTCCACCTCGATGTGGAACCCGACGCCCGGTTTGTACACCCGGTACGGGCCGGTGCTGCCCCTGCTCGAGCACATTGACGACAACCTGCTGATCATGGGTTCAGGCGATGAGTTGCGGCTGCGCTTCGACGCGGAGGCTTTGCCGGCTCTGCCCAAGGGCTGGCGGCGCGATTTTCTGCTGATGGTGGACGGGTGGGCCAAAGATGGAGACGCCAACACCGCGCACTCGCAGACGGTGGGACCGCTGCCTTTTCATGGGATGTCGCGTTACCCCTACCCGGCGTCGGAGCGCTTTCCGGAAAGCCGCCTGCAGCGGGAGTACACCACCCGCCCGGCTCTGCGCCTGCTCCGGCCCATGTCGGAGGGCCGGAGCCCTAATAGATTTCGAGTATTGAGGGAGGTCGCAGGCCGCCGCTAGAGTCGAAAGATAGCCATGTCGACCAAACTGCCTAAACTGGTTGCGATCTTCTTCGTGGTGCTGCTGGTGAACACCGCCTATCTGGCGGCGTTCGCGGAGCCAACCATTTTCTACATGACCAATGTGATGGTTCACATAGGATTGGGGAGTGTCCTGTTTGGCGTGCTGATCTGGTTGGCCCTGAAGGACGCCGAGCTGCGGGAAGGCGTCGCCCGGGCGGCGGGGGCGTTGGTGATTGCGCTGGGCCTGGGCGTCTTTCTGTGCCTGGGAGCCTACATCCCGGGCGCGGGCAACCTGATGCAAAACCGCTGGGCTTTTTGGTCGCACATCGTGTTTGCGGCGCTGGGCGTGGCGCTGCTGGTTCCCTACGTCTGGCGGAAAGCGCGTGCCGAGGGCGGCGGCTGGCGGCGATTCCAGAAGGCGTTCCAGGCGTCCGCGGCGCTGTTGGTGATCTGGCCGGTGACGGCGGAGATATACCGCAAGGTGTTCCCCGACCGGTGGGACCGCATCAGGAATCCGCTGGTGGTTCCCACCAGCATGGAAGAGGAGGGCGCGGGACCGAAATCGCCCTTCTTTCCCTCGTCGGCGAACACGAACGTCAACGGCATCATCCCGTCGAATTTCTTCATGGACTCGGAAGCCTGCGGCGAATGCCACAAGGACATTTACGAGCAGTGGAAGGGTTCGGCGCACCACTTCGCGTCGTTCAACAACCAGTTCTACCGGAAATCCATCGAGTACATGCAGGACGTGGTCGGCACGCAACCCAGCAAATGGTGCGCCGGCTGCCACGACCACGCGGTGTTCTTCAACGGCCGTTTCGAGAGGCCCATCAAGGAACAGATCGACACGCCCGAGGCGCACGCGGGCCTGGCATGCACCTCGTGCCACTCGATCGTGCACGTGTCTTCCAGCATGGGGAACGGCAATTTCCTGATTGAATATCCCCCGTTGCACGAGCTGGCCACCAGCAAGAACAAGTTCATCCGGGCCGTGGACCGCTTCCTGACGTTCGCCGAGCCGCAACCGCACAAGCGCACGTTCATGAAGCCGTTCATGCGGCAGGACACGGCGGAGTATTGCTCCGCGTGCCACAAGGTGCACCTGGATGTCCCGGTGAATGACTACCGGTGGATGCGCGGCTTTAACGATTACGACAACTGGCAGGCCAGCGGCGTCTCCGGGCAGGGGGCGCGTTCGTTTTACTATCCCAAGGAACCGATGGATTGCGCTGACTGCCATATGCCGCTGGTGCCGTCGCGCGACCCCGGCAACATCAACGGGCAGGTCCATTCCCACCGATTCCCGGGCGCCAATACGGCGCTGCCCCATGTGAACCGCGACCAGGCGCAACTGGGCGCCGTCGAGCGGTTCCTGAAATCGGGTTTCATCACCGTCGATATCTTTTCGGTGTCTCCGCTCGAGGAGAGCGCCCATGAAACGCAGATGGTCCGGCGGTCCGGCGAAGTGCCGCAGTTGGCCACGAGTTTTGCGGTGGGCGAGGAAGCGGAACAGTCGGGCCAGGTGATCATCCGGGAGGTGGGGAAGATCGCCGCTCCCATCGACACCGCGCGCGCCAAGGTGGAGCCGGGCTCCACCGTGCGAGTCGACGTGGTGGTGCGGACGCGCAAGATCGGTCACTTCTTTCCGGGCGGAACGGTGGACGCCTTTGACATCTGGCTCGAACTGATCGCCAAGGATGCGAACGGGAAACCGATCTTCTGGAGCGGGCGCGTCGAAGACGAGGGGAAGGGGCCAGTAGAGCCCGGAGCGCACTTCTACAAGGCGCTACAGATTGATGGGGATGGCAATCCCATCAACAAGCGCAATGCCTGGCAGATGCGGACCGTGCTGTACGTGCGGCTGATTCCGCCGGGCGCGGCGGATGTGGCGCATTACCGGTTGCGCATTCCCAAGGGCGTGCGGGGACCGATTACCCTGACGGCCAAGCTGAATCACCGCAAGTTCTCCCACTACTACACGCAGTTCTCCTATGCCGGCGAACCGAAGCCGGGTCAGGATCCGTCGCTGCTGAGCGCTGCGCACAACAGCCTCGAGTATTCGTTTGACAAGGCCAATATTCCGGCCAATGTGTCCGGGCTGATCAAAGGCGAGATTCCGGTGTTGCCCATCACCACCCTGGCCGAGGCGCAAGCGACGCTCGAGGTCGGGACGCCGGATTGGAAGCCGGCGGTGACCGCGAAGGACCGGGAACGGTGGAACGATTGGGGCATCGGCTTGCTGTTGCAGGGAGATCTGAAGGGCGCCGAATACGCGTTCCAGCGCGTCACCGAGGCGGAACCGGGTTACGCCGACGGATGGTTGAACGTGGCGCGCGCGTTGATCCAGGAGGGAGAGACGGACGCGGCGAAGCCCTTCATCCAGAAGGCGCTGGACATCGATGCCTCGCTGGGGCGGATCCACTTCTTTAAAGCGATGATCGAGCGGTCCGATGGGGATTACGATGCGGCGCTCGAATCGTTGAGCAAGGTGCTGGCGAAGTATCCGCGGGATCGGGTGGTTTTGAATCAGAAGGCGCGGATTCTGTTCCTGAAGCGCGAGTATCGGGCCGCGCTGGACGTGCTGCAGCAGGTGTGTCTGATCGATCCCGAAGATCTGCAAATGCACTACACCGCCATGCTGTGTTATCGCGGTTTGGGCGACCAGGAGAACGCGGCGCGGGAAGAAAAACTGTTCCGGCGGTTCAAAGCGGACGAGGCTTCGCAGACGATCACGGCGAAGCGGCGCCTGGTCAGCCCGGAAGATAATAATGAGCGGCAACAGATTCACGACCACGACAGTGTGCCGCTGGAGGAGCCGGTCGCGAAACCGGCGGCGCGGCGGATGACGGCCGGGCAGGCGCGAAAGCCGGCCCCGGTCCGGGCCGCGCAGGCGGAGCCCGCGCCTGGCGCGCTGGGAGCAGGAGGAGGAGCGTGAAGTTGACCCGGTTCAGTTCATCCGCGTCGTGGGCGCTGGGTGCGGCGGGCATCGCGTGGGCGGTGGCCAGCGTGGCGCCCGGACCCGCCGTGCCGGTGAAGTTTACCGACATCACTGCCGCGGCGGGAATCAAGTTCACCCACAACAGCGGCAAGGCGGGGAAGAAATGGCTGCCCGAAACTTTGGGGTCGGGCGGCGCCTTCTTCGATGCCGACCAGGACGGCTGGCCGGACATCATCCTGGTAAATAGCAAGGACTGGACGCCGCGCGGGCGCAAGTCCCTCCACGCGCTCTACCGCAATAACAAGAACGGCACTTTCACCAATATCACAGCGGGCAGCGGCCTGGATGTGGAGATGTATGGCCTGGGGGTGGCGGCCGGCGATTACGACAACGACGGCAAGGACGATCTCTATATCACGGCCCTGGAAGGCGACCGCCTGTTCCGCAACGAGGGCGGCGGCAAGTTCCGGGATGTCACCAAGGCAGTCGGGATCAGCAACGCCAACTTTGGCACGTCCGCGGCATGGCTGGATTACGACCGCGACGGCAAACTCGACCTGTTTGTCGCCAACTACGTCCAGTGGACCGCGAAGGGCGACCTGTGGTGCTCGCTGGACGGGGCGACCAAGTCGTATTGCACGCCCGAGTCGTATAAGGGAACGCAGTCCAAACTTTACCGGAACCTGGGCGGCAAGTTCGAGGACGTCAGCGAAAAAGCTGGCTTGGGCGATCCGACCAGCAAGTCGCTCGGCGTGGTGGTGTTCGACTACAACGGCGACGGCTGGCCCGATTTGTTCGTGGCTAACGACACGCAGCCCAATAAACTGTACCGGAACAACAAGAACGGCACGTTTACGGAAGAAGGCATGGTGGCGGGGGTGGCGTTCGGCGAAGACGGCGTCGCCCGCGGCGCGATGGGCGTTGACTTCGGCGATTACGACCGCTCGGGACGCCCGCACCTGATCGTGGGCAACTTCTCCAACCAGATGCTGGGGCTGTATCACAACGAGGGCACGGGCCTGTTTGTCGACGAGGCGCCTACCTCGGCGGTGGGGCGCGCCAGCCTGCTGACGCTGGCGTTCGCGGTGTTCTTCTGGGACTACGACCTGGACGGCTATCTGGACATCTTCGCGGCCAACGGCCACATTGAGGAGGAGATCGGGCGCGTCCAGCCCAAGGTTTCCTACAAAGAGCCGCCGCACCTGTTCCGCAATCTGGGCAAGCGCAAATTCGAAGAGACCACGGCCAAGGTGGGCGCGGAACTCAGCCGGCCGATCGTCGCGCGCGGCGCGGCGTATGCCGATATTGACCGCGACGGGGACCTGGACCTGCTGATCACGTCCAATCACGGGCCGGCGTATCTGTACCGGAACGACGGCGGAAACAAGAACCGGTTCTTATGCCTCAAGCTGGTAGGGACCAAGTCGAACAAGAGCGCCATCGGCGCGACCGTCCGGCTGGAGAGCGCGTCCGGGCGGCAGTGGAACACGGTGCGGAGCGGCTCCAGTTACTGTTCGCAGAGCGACCTGGCGCTGACGTTCGGCTTGGGAAGCGATCCCACCGTAACCAAGCTGGACATCGAATGGCCCAGCGGCGCCAAGCAAACCCTGACGAACATCGCCGCCAACCAATTCATCACGGTGGAGGAAGGAACAGGCATCATCGCCAAGGCCGGACCGGCCCGTTAAACCATGCAGGACCGCGTGGCGTTTCTCTCGACGTCCCCCGTCTTTCGCGGCGTCCCGGCCGGCGAACTCGAGAGAATTGCGGCGTTGTTCGAGGAGCGGCGCTATCCGGCGGGCGCCAAGATCCTGGAGCAGGGCGGCCGCAGCCAGGCGGTGTACTTCCTGCGCTCCGGCCGCTGCGCGGTGCGCGTCGAACGCGCCGATTCCCGGGAAACGGTGGCGTATTTGCAGCCACCCGACCTGTTTGGCGAGCTGTCGTTCGTGACCGGCAAAACCTGTTCGGCGGACGTCGAGGTGGTGGTCGACGCGGAGGTGCTCGTCCTGACCAAGGAAGCCTCGGTGCGGCTGCCCCAGAACCGCGAGACGATTCTGCGCGGACTGCTGGAAGTGATCGCGGACCGGATGCATTCCACGGTGACCGGCGGCGCCAAGGCGAAGGTGTCTCCGGTGGTGGTGCTGGAAAGTCAGCCGCACTGGGCAGCGCCGTACGCGTTTGGGAGCCTGCTGGCGCTTTCGCTGGCGGAACAGTCCGGAGAAGCCGCGCTGTGCGTGCATCTGGCCGAAAGCGGTGAAGGGGCCGAGCGCCTGCTCTCCCCGCAGTCCTACGCGGTCGATCTAGGCCTCCGGGGCTCGGCAGGGGAGATGCGCGAAGAACTGGCGCGCCGGCTGACGGAGTGGAAGGCGCGTTTCCCGTTTGTGATTCTGAATCCCCTGCCGTCGGCGCCGGCGGTGCGGGAAGTGGCCGCCGCGCTGGCCCAGGCGAACGCTCCCGACGTGATGCGGGGCTGGCTGGCCGGTCCGGGGGACGCGCTTGCCGCCGATAGCGGATCCGGGCGGTTTGTGGCCCAAAGCGGCGAGGCCCCTACGCTTCCCGTGCTCGACGGCGGCCGCCAGTTGATCTTTGACGCCGCCGAATCGGAAACGGCGTTCCGCGCCGGACGGCCGGTGACGGCGCGCTTTCGCCGGAGCGTGGACTCGCTGGCCCGCCATATCCTGGGCACTCAAGTGGGCATCGCGCTGGGGGGCGGGGCGGCCTGGGGCTGGGCGCACATCGGCGTCCTCTCCGTCTTTGAGAAGGCCGGACTGCCGATCGATGTCATCGCGGGCTGCTCCATGGGTAGTGTAATCGGCGCGCTGCGGGCCGCGGGGATTGCGATCCCCGACTTGCAGGAAATCGCCGATTACTGGAAGACGCGCACGCGCCGCTTTATCGAATGGCGGTTCTGGCGGATGTGCCTGCTCAACGAAGCCATCGTGTTGAAGACCTTTGAGCGGTACTGGGGCGCCCGGACGGTGAACCAGCTGGAAATTCCTTACTGGGCGAATGCGGTCGACATCAAGACCGGCAAGGAGTTCACGATCCGCGACGGTCCCGTCACCCACTGCGTGCGCGCTTCGATCGCGCTGCCCGGGCTGATGCCGCCGTTCAAGCGCGGCGACGTCTTGCTGGTGGATTCCGGCATCATGAACCCGGTGCCCGTCCGTCTGGTCCGGAGGATGGGCGCGCGGTTCATCGTCGCCGTCAACGCGATGGCGGCCATGGAGGCGCAGGAAATCAGTTCCCGCTATCCGTTCAACGCCTTCGACCTGATGTTCCGCTGCACGCGGATCATGGGCCACGAGATCGGGCAGGCGCGGGCGGAAGACGCGGCGAATTTCGTGTTGACGCCCGATTACGGTACCATTACGATGCTTCAGTTCGCGCGGGCGCCGGAGATCATCGAGTGCGGGCGGCGGGTAGCGGAGATGAACCTGCCGGTTATTCTGGAGGGATATCAGCGCGTGAAAGCCGGCGCCGCGGTCGAGCGGCGGCAACCGGCGGAACGGCTGTAAGCAAGGCGGGCGTCACGGGGACGCCCGGAACGGAGGAAAAGAAAGCAGTGGAAGCGATTACAACAGACGAGATTCGCGGCGAGATCAAGCGGCTGATCGCGGAGGTGACCGAGCGCACCCCGGAGGAGATCGAGGATACCGCCAGTTTTCAGGACGACCTGGGGGTGGACTCGCTCATGGCGATGGAAGTCATGGTGGCGGTGGACAAGAAGTATAAGATCAACATTCCCGAGGACGAGTTCTCGCAGATCAGGAACGTGAACGATACGGTGGAAGTGGTGCAACGTCATCTGGAGGCGGCGGGCACCGCGGTGCGCGCGTAAGCGCGTTCGCCACCCGGGAGTGGCGTGCGGGAGGGTCATCGAGCCAGGGAAGGAGTCCCAATGAAGCGAGTAGTGATCACGGGGGCTGGCCTGATTACGCCGGTCGGCGCCGGGCGGGAAGAGTTCTGGCGCAGCCTGGTGGCCGGCCAGAGCGGGATTGCGCCGGTGCGCTCGTTCGATACCTCCGATTATCCGGTGCACATCGGCGCGGAGGTCAAGGCGTTCGATCCGGCGCACTGGGTGCGCAACCGCGACCCGGAGAGCATGGGGCGAGGATCGCAGTTGGCGATCGCGGCGGCCCGGATGGCGCTCGACGACGCCGGTTTGAGCCTGTCCGCCTTTGCGCCGCGGCGCGTGGGGATCTCGATGGGCACCACCTCCGGCGAGCCGGGGTTTGTGGAGAAGTACAACGACATCCGTAAAGCCGAGGGGCTCGACGCGCTGCCGGCGGATCTGGGCGCCAAATACCCGTGTAATGTGATTCCCAGCAACGTCGCCATCGAACTGGGGTTGCAGGGTCCCTGCCTGATGATCCCCACCGCGTGCGCCGCGGGCAACTACGCGATCGGTTACGGGTTTGATCTCATCCGGACCGGGCGCGCGGACCTGATGCTGGCGGGGGGCGCGGATCCCTTCTCGCGCATCACCTACACCGGGTTCGCGCGTTTGGGCGCGATCGCGCCCGAGAAATGCCAGCCTTTTGACAGGAATCGCAAAGGGATGGTGCCCGGCGAGGGCGCGGCAGTGCTGGTGCTGGAACCGCTGGAGGCCGCCTTGGCCCGCGGCGCGCGGATCTACGCGGAGGTGCTGGGCTACGGCGTGAGCTGCGATTCGCATCACATGACCGCGGCGCATCCGCAGGGGGACGGCGCAATCCGCGCGATGGACATGGCGCTGAGGGAGTCCGGCCGTTCGCCCGATGAGGTGGATTACATCAGCGCGCATGGGACCGGAACGCCGACCAACGACCGCGTCGAGACGATCGCAGTTAAGACCTTGTTTGGCCGCCGCGCGCCGCAGGTGCCGATGAGCTCCATCAAGTCGATGCTCGGCCACACGATGGGGGCGGCCAGCGCGATCGAGGCGGTGGCCTGCGCCCTGGCGCTGCACACGGGCGTCATCCCGCCGACCATCAATTTCACGGAACCCGACCCGGACGCGGATCTGGACTACGTGCCCAACACCGCCCGGCAGACCAATCCGCGGCTGGTGCTCAATAACGCCTACGCGTTCGGGGGCAACAACGCATCCCTGTGTCTGGCGCGCTTTGAGGAGGCGGCATGACTGCGCCGCGGATCGTGGCCACCGGCGTGGGCGTGATTTCCACGATCGGGGCCGGCCGGGAACAGTTCGAGGACAACCTTTACGCCGGATGCGCCGGGATCGGGCCGAGCCAGATGTTCGGCGAAGAGGCCATCACGGCCGAAGTGCGCGATTTTGTGCCGCAAACCTGGCTGGGAACCAAAGGGATTCGGGTGCTGGACCGCGCCGCGCGGCTGTTGTGCGTGGCGGCGGAAATGGCCTTGTCCGCCACCGGGCTTAAGCAGCCGGAGAACGCCGAAGGAGATCCGCAGTTCGGCCTGGTGTGCGGCACCATGTTCGGCTCCGTGCACAGCATCACGTCTTTCGACTGGAGCGGGCAGACCGACGGCGTGAAGTATGTCAACCCGATGGAATTCCCCAACACGGTGATCAATTCGCCGGCGGGGCAGGCGGCCATCAAGTTCAAGCTGCGCGGAGTGAACTCGACCATCTCCGCCGGGCTGGCCTCAGGACTGTACGCGATTCACTATGCGGCGGAGTTTCTCCGGTTCGGCCGCGCCTCGGCGTTGCTGGCCGGCGGCGTGGAGGAACTGTGCGAGGAATCGTTCGTGGGATTCCGGAAAGCCGGTGTACTCTCCGCTTCCGGGCGGTCGCGGCCGTTTCAAGCCGGACATGACGGCATGGTGCTGGGGGAGGGTTCGGCGCTGCTGGTGGTGGAAACCGAGGAGCGCGCGCGGGCGCGCGGCGTGACGCCGCTGTTTGAGATCGCCGGTTTTGGTTCGGCGCACGACGCGCACGCCATCAACGCGTTCCACGTGCGCGGGCAGGGAGCGGCGGCGGCGATGCGGCAGGCGCTGGAGGCCGCCGGCCTGACGCCCGCCGACATCGGCTGCGTGATCGCGGGGGCGTCGGGCAGTCCGGCGGCCGACCAGATGGAATGGCACGCGCTGAAGGAGGTGTTCGGGCCGCGGCTGGGCGAGTTGCCAGTATCCGCGCCGAAGGCTGCGTTTGGGGAAGCGATGGGCGCTTCCGGCGCGCTGCTGGCGCTGTGCGGCGCCACGGCCCTGCGCCGCCAGCACGCCCCGCCCACGGCCGGTTTCATCGGCGCGGACGCGCCGCTCCGGTTGTCGGCGCAGGCGCAACCTTTCTCCGCCCATGCGGTGCTGGTGAACTGTTTTGGCTGCGACGGCAACAACGCGTCGCTCGTGCTCAAGTCCGTGTGACCCTTTCCGGATTGCTTATGGCCGACGAACTTGATCGCAAAATCATGCCGGAGTTTCTCCAGACCGGCTTCGCCATCTATCTGGGCGCCTGCTACAAAAGCCTGGAAATGATGCTGAAACCCGTGGAGTCGGCCGAGACCCTGTTCAAGGAGGCGCAGCCCCTGTTCGCGTGGCCCAAGGAGGAAGGTCTCCAAAAGAAGGCCGAAGCCATCGCGGGCGTGTGGATGGAGAAGGCTGCCTCGCTGATGGAAGTCTGCAAGACCGCAGGCGAGAAATTCACGGAAGGCAAATAGTGGCGACCGCTAACACACCGCCCATTGAGTTGGGCCCTGCTGATCTGCTGCCCCGGCTGAAAGATCAGGGCTATGACGCCGAGCGGGTGGCGCGCCGCCGCCGCTGGGTGGAACAGAAGACCGGCGCGGCGCTCGAGCATGTCGGGGCGTGCTCCTGGGACACGGAGCAAATGCGGGGCAACATCGAGAACCCCATCGGCGTGGCCCAGATCCCCATGGGGATCGCCGGTCCCGTGCTGGTGCAGGGGCGCTATGCGCAAGGGTTGTTCTACGTCCCGATGGCCACCACCGAGGGAGCGCTGATTCGCAGTTACGAGCGCGGCATGGTGGCGTTGAGCAAGTCCGGCGGCGTGCAGGTATCCATCCAGGCCGACGAGAACCAGATCTCCCCCACCTTTTTCTTCACCGACGTGCACGCGGCGCGAGACTTCACCGAATGGCTGCCCGGGCAGTTGCCGCACCTGCGGGAGGCCGCCGAATCCACCACCCGGCACGGCAGGCTCACCGGACTCCATTGTTATCAGATGGGCCGGCAGGTGATCGTCAATCTCGGCTATGCGACCGGAGACGCCCAGGGCATGAACATGATCGTAAAGGCGACCGAGCAGGCGTGCCGGTGGATTGAGCGCAACTACCCGCACATCCGCTATTTCATCTTCAGCGGGATGTGCTCAGAGAAACGCCCCTCTGGGTATCTGCTGACCCGCGGCAAGGGCAAGCGGGTGACGGCGGGCGCGGTGGTGACGCACGAGGCCCTGCGGTTGTACCTCCATTGCACGGCGCGGCAACTGTTCGAGGTGTGGCACTCGACGATGCTCGGCCACCTGCACGCGAACGCGGTCGGCTACAACGCCCACTACGCCAACGGACTGACGGCGATCTTTATCGCCACCGGCCAGGATGTGGCCAACGTGGTGAATGCGGCGTGCGGCATCACGTACTTCGAACTTCACGAGGAGGGGTTGTTCGTGTCGCTGACGCTGCCGGCGCTGACGGTGGCCACGGTGGGCGGCGGCACCGGGTTGCCGACGCCGCGCGAGGCCCTGGGAATCATGGGGTGCGCGGGATCGGGCAAGGCGAAAAAGTTCGCCGAAATTGTCGCCGCCGCGGTGCTCGGCGGGGAGATTTCGATGGGGGCGGCCATCACGACCGGCGAGTTCGTCGCCGCGCATGAACATTACGGGAGGAACCGGCCGAAGTGAGCGTGGTGCTGGTTACGGGCGGAAGCCGCGGCATCGGCCGCGCCATCGTGGAAGAGTTTGTCGCTGAAGGTTACCGGGTGGCGTTCACCTACGCGGGCAACGTCGAAGCGGCGCGCGCGCTGGAGGAGCGGGCCGCGGGTTACCAGGCCGACGTCCGCGACTTCGACCGGGCCCAACAGGTGGTCAAGGAAGTGGAAGCCGCGCTGGGCCCGATTCAGGTGCTGGTGAACAACGCGGGCATCCGCAAGGACAGCGCGCTCTACAACATGGATCCCGCGGCGTGGCGGGAGGTCCTGGACACGAATTTGACCGGCGTGTTCAACTACACCCGCGTCCTGATCAAAGACTTCCTGCGCCGCCAGGGGTGCGTCATCAACGTCACTAGCGTGAGCGGCATCATGGGCATGTCCGGGCAGACCAACTACTCGGCGTCCAAGGCGGGCGTGATCGGCTTTACGAAGGCGCTCGCGCGGGAGGTGGCGCGGTTCGGCGTGCGGGTGAACGCCATCGCGCCCGGATTCATTGAGACGGACATGACGTCCTCCATGGACGAAAACACGCGGAAAAAGCTATACTCGCAAATCCCTCTTGGCCAGCCGGGGACGGCGAAGCAGGTGGCCCGGGCGGCTGTCTACCTGGCCAGCGGCGACGCCGCCTACATCACCGGCCAGGTGTTGACGATGGACGGAGGTTTGAGCTAGCGTTGCGGAGCCGATGCGTATGCCCGTGATCTTTGGCCGGGAGTACCCGGAACAGTACGACGCCATCATCATCGGTTCCGGCATCGGAGGACTGTTTTGCGGCAATCTGCTCGCCAAGGCGGGGTTGAAGGTTCTGCTGCTGGAACGCCACTACATGCTGGGCGGCTACTGCTCGACGTTCCGCCGCAAGGGCTACGTCTTCGATGCCGCCACCCATTTCTATCCGCTGCTGGGCAATCCCACCACCCTGACCGGCAAGCTGCTTCAGGAACTGGAGATTCCCACCGAATGGGTAAAGATGGATCCCGTCGACCAGTTCCATTTCCCGGGCTTGCGGCCGTTCGCGGTGCCCGCCGACCTGACCGCCTACCTGGAGAGGCTGAAGGAATGGTTTCCGGACGAAGCGGCGGGGGTGGACAGCTATTTCAACGATTTGCGCCAGGCTTACCTGTCCGGGTTGCTCTACTATTTCCGCGGAGTCGACAACGACAAGGCGGATGCGTACGCCGGCTACACGGTGACGCAGAAATTGGACGAACACTTCCGGGATCCGCGCATCAAGGCGCTGCTGATGGCGGACACGCCGCACTGGGGTTCGTTGCCCAGCCAGACTTCGTTCCTGTTTGACGCCATGCTGCGGCTGGCGTACTTTCTGGGGAACTACTATCCCAAGGGAAGCTCGCAGAAGTTCGCCGACGACCTGGGGCGCGCGCTCCAGCGGAAGGGCGGCTATGTGCTGAAGTGCGCGCAGGTGGACCGGATTCTGGTGGAGGGCGGCAAAGCAGCCGGCGTCGAGATCCAGACCGTGTCCAAGCGCGCCCCGGAATACCACCGCTTTCGCGCGCCGGTAGTGATTTCGAACGGCGATGCGATCCATACCTATCGCGACCTGCTGGGCGAAGAGCACTGCGGGCGATGGGCGATCGAGTATTTGCAGTCGCAAAAGCCCAGCCTGCCCTGCTTCCTGGTCCACATCGGGCTGCGCGGCATGGACCCGGAGCAACTGGCGGCGGCGGAAGGCTACTACTGGACTTGCTTCGATCCGGAGGACTCGATCCGGAATGTGTTCAAGGTCTTCATCCCGACGCATTTCGATCCGGACATCGCGCCGCCCGGCTGCCAGATCCTGATTGTGCAGAAGCTGACGCCGGTGCGTCTGGAGGAGATCGCTGACTGGCGGGCGCACAAAGCGGCGGTGGAAGGGAAGATCATGGACCGGCTGCGCCAGATTCTGCCCGGGATCGATGAGCACATCGAAGTGAAGTTAAGCGCCTCGGCCATGACCTCCTTCCGGTTTACCAACAACTGGCAGGGGGCCATGCTGGGATGGGAAATGTCGCCGGGCCAGTTGGGCGCGGCCCGGCTGCCGATGACGACGCCGGTGGAGGGAGTGTACATGGTGGGCCACTGGACCCAGCCGGGCGGCGGCATCACGCCGGTGATCGTCTCGGCGCAGCGGGCGGCCCGCATGATTCTCACCGGCAAGGATCATAGCCGCGACCTGGCCCGGGAATACTTCGAATTCCGGACCGGCCGCCGCGTGGAAGACGCGATCCGCGAGAATCAGTTAACCCTATGATGAGCGCGCTTTCGGCCGAGCAGCAACGCCAGGTGCTGGAAGCCACCGTGAAACTGGCGACGCAGCACGAGCTGTCCGCAATTACGCTGGACCAACTGACCAAGGCCTGCGGCGTCTCCGCCTTCGATATCGTGCGGCACTACCAGTCCAAGGAGGGAATCCTGGCGGCGGTGCTGGAGCGGGAACTGGAGCTGATTGCCGGATCGGTGCCGGCGCCCGAACTGCGTTTCCCCGGCGAAACGCTGCGCGACGAGTTGCAGGTGCTGGCCAAGATCATGCTCCACGAGTACCGGCAGCGGCTGCCCTTTCTGGGCAAGCTGCTCGCCGAAGCGAGCAAAAACCCGCAGGTGGGCGCGCTGTTCTACCGCACGTTCATTCAGCAGGGCCGGCTGTTGTTTACCGAGTTTCTGAACGTGAGGAAGAAGCTGGGCGAGCTGCGCGCGGATTGCGACGTGGAGGCCGCGGCCGCCATGTTCCTGTCCACGCTGACGTTCATCCTGCTGGTAATGGAGTTATACGGCGGCAGGGAGGTAGAGCCGCTGGACGATGAGAGACTGGTCCGGGAGATGACGGACCTGTTTTTGCGAGGCGTCGAGGCGCCATGAGAATTGCGCTGGCCGGACCGGATGGTCCGTTGCGCCGGGCCATCGCGCAGGCGGCGGAGCGGAAAGGGTGGACGCTGGCCGGGGAGGGGCAGCCGGCGGCCTGCGCCATTTGTCTGTCGGCGGAGCAGGTGGAGGCGGCGCTGGCCACGCCGGGGCTGGAACGCCTGGTGCAGCGCAGCACCGCGTACGTGTACGGTTCCAGCGACAAGAACCCGGGGATGATGACCGAGGAGCGGGTGTCGCTGCTCGACCCGCGCGCCCCGGAACAGAAATGGCTGCGGGCCGAAGCGCGGGCGCTCGCGTTCCCGAACGCCGCCGTGCTGCGCCTGGCGAATCTGCTGGCGCCCGAGGAAGGCGACTACGTGGTCCGCCAACTGGCGGGCCAAATCGGGTTCGCCCGGCCGGGGCGGGATCCGAATCTCCAATTCCTCACGCTGGAGGATGCCGCGCGGGCTTTTCTGGCCGCGGCGGAGTCGCGAGCCACCGGCGTTTTCAACATCGCCGGCGGCGGCGCGATTCCTTTGAAGAAGGCGTACCGTGCGGCCGGCACGGAGCGGATCGCGCTGCCCGGAGGCGCCGCCCGGCTGGCGGTGGAATACAACTGGACGGTATCCGGCGAACGCGCCGCCCGCGAATTGGGGTTCACGCCCGAGTGCTCCAGCGTGGAAGCGTTGCGGCGTTTCCTGGTCGCCAAGCGGGGCGCGCGCCCCGAATTGCTGGCCGACCGCTACGACGATTTCGGCCTGGACATCGGGTACATCCACGCTTGGAGCGGCTGGTTCCGGTTGTTGCGCCGGGCGTATTGGCGAATCGATGCGGAAGGTTATGAGCATTTGCCCAGGCAGGGCCGGGCGATGTTTGTCAGTAATCACCGGGGCTTCATGCCGCTGGACGCGGTGATGCACCTGTACTTGACCTACTGGAACACCGGCCGGATTATCCGCTTCCTGATCATCCCCGCGCTGCTGCGGATGCCGTTTCTGAGCAATTTCCTGACGAAGCTGGGAGGGGTGATCGCCAACCAGGTGAACGCGCAACTGCTTTTCGAGCGGGAGGAACTGGTGGGCATTTTCCCCGAAGGGATCCGGGGCGCGTTCTCGCCTTACCGGCGCTGGCACCAATTGCGCGATTTTTCCAAGAGCGCCTTCGCCAAGCTGGCGATCGAGTTTCAGACGCCGGTGATTCCGTGCGCGGTGGTGGGCCACACGGAGATTTTTCCGATTATCGGCCGGGTCGATTCGAGTTGGATCTCGAAGACTTACGGCTGGCCCTACCTGCCCATCGCGCCGATGTTTCCGCTGGCGCCGGTGCCGCTGCCGGTGAAGTGGCATGTGCGCATGCTGGCGCCGGTGCCCTTGGAAGGGCTGAAGCCCGCGGACGCGGAGAACGCGCGGCTGGTTCGGGAATTCGCCCGCCACGTCCAGCACATTGTCCAGCGCAACGTCGACGACATGCGGTTGAAGCGCAAGAGTTGGTTCTGGGGCCGGGTGCTGGACGGCACCGCGCCGCCGGCGGAGCCTTTCGCCGTGCCCTTGCGGAGCACGGCTTCCTGAAGGCCTCGCCGCCCGTTCTGGTACATTTGAGCGTTGGCCACCCTGGTTTCCTCCACGTCTTACCTCGCGCGCCTGTTCGAGGTGAGCCGCGTCATGCTGCGGCAAGGCGCCCGCTACGGCTGGCGGCGGTTCCGCAAGCAGGATACCCGCGGGCCGGAACTGGTGCGGGAAGCATTCGAGGAGCTGGGCGGCAGCTTCCTGAAATTCGGGCAGATTCTCTCGCTGCAGATCGACACGCTGCCCAAAGAGTACTGCGACTCGCTCCTGGCGCTGCTCGACCGGGTGCCGCAGTTTCCCGCCGAGCAGGTAGAGCAGGTGATGCGCGAGGAGTTGCACGGCGTGCCGCTCGAGATTTACGCGGAGTTCGACTACCGCGCCGTGGCGTCCGCGTCGATCGGCCAGGTGCACCGCGCCAGGCTGAAAGACGGGACGCCGGTGGCGGTCAAGGTGCAGCGTCCGGGAATCCGCGCGATCTTTGAACGGGACAACGCGCTGCTGAGGTTCTTCGTCCGGCTGATTTTTTTCTTCCGGATTACGAGTTTCTACTTCATGCGGGACCCGGTGCGGGAGTTGTCGACCTGGACCCAGGACGAGTTGGATTACCGGCGCGAAGCCTCTTACGCGCAACTGCTCGGCGATAACGCCCGGTCCACGCCGACCGAGCGGGTGCCCAAGGTGTATTGGGACCTGACTCGGTCGCGCGTGCTGACCATGGATTTCCTGGAGGGTCCGAGCGTCTCGACCTATCTGCGGATGGTGGAGGCGGGCGATGAAGCCGGCTTGCAGGCGCTGCGCGACAAGGGCTTCATACCCGCCGTGTTCAGCGCGAACGTCATTTCGAATTTCCTGAGCGACGCGTTCCGGTTCGGCGTGTTCCATGCGGACCTGCATCCGGCCAACCTGCTGATCCTGCCGGACAACGTGGTGGGCTACGTGGACTTCGGCATCGTGGCCACGCTGACGCAGGAGGCGCGCCGCAAGCAGATCGAGTTGACGCTGGCGTACTCGAGCGGCAATCCGGAGTCGATTTACGAGGGGTTTCTGAATATCTGCATCGTGGGTCCGGACGCCGATTTGGAAGGCATGCGGAAACGGATCGCCGAGCTTTGCGACGACTGGTACGCGGAACCGGCCATCGCCGGCCGGGTGCGTTTCCGGGTGACCGTCACCAAGACCATGATGGACTTACTGTCGATCTGCCAGAACTATGGCGTGCTGGTGGACCGGGAGATGATCAAGTACATCCGGTCGACGATTCTGGCCGACGGGCTGGTGACGCGGCTGGCTCCGGACTTCGATCTGGCGGCGGTGCTGCGGCGAGTGGTCGAGGAATACCTGGAAGAAGAAGCGCGGAAAAAAGTGTTTTCGCGCGGGGGCGCGCTGGCCATGATGTCCGACTTGGCGCTATGGCTCCAGACGGGTCCCGGAGGACTGCTGCATGCCTTGAACCTGTTCGAGCGCAGGCAGTTCCAAGTTCACGCCAGCGTGGCCAACCACCGGGACAAGGACGCGGCGCTGAGGTCGCGAGCGATTACCGCCGCGGCCGTGTGGGCCGTCGCCACCCTGGCGCTCGGCCTGTTCACCGGGCCGGACTTTTGGATTCCGCCGCGGTTTCCAGCTATCGTAGCCGGAGGTTTTCTGGCATTATGGACGGTATGGCTGCTGCGGCTCTTGCAGCGGCTGGCGGCGCACTGAAGCTGCCACCCTGTGCGGGCGCCCCGGAGGCTCAGTCAAAGTCGGGCCCGCTTGCCACATCGACCAAACGCAGTGGGACACTAGGTGAGGAGGATAAACGAAATGCAGGAACTGATCGTCTCGATGATGCGGTTCTCGGCCGCGATGACGCTGTTTGGCATGCAGCAGTTGCAAAACGCCGTCAGCGCGGCGGCGGACACGCAGAGCGCGCTGGATAAGTTCAAGGACGCGCTGGACGCCATGACGGACGCCATGGCCAAGCAAATGGACGAAGCCAAGACCTCCACGCTGGACAGCATGACGAAGGTTCAGAAAGACATCGTGGACCGGTCGTTCGACGCGATGAACATGCAGGCGTTCGACCCGCGCGAGATGATGTCGACGACCGCGGACCTGATGAAGAAGACCACCGACTCCCTGTCGGACCTGGTGAACAAAGCGATGCCGAAGAGCGAGTCGGCTTCTTCCGAGCCACAGGCCGCGGCGGAAGCGCTCAAGAACTAACCTTCCCCAAAAGGCCGGCCGCCGGCGGACCGGAGGCTCCGCCGGCGGCGCGTGTTCCTCCTTGACTCAAGCCGAACCGATTCGCAGCGCAAGCCCCGCAGCAGCCCGGGAGGTGCTCCGGCGTTTTGGATTCCGCGGCAATTCGTTTGCAGGCGGGCGGACGGAGCGCCATGCAGCCCGCTTGCCGGGGCCGTCCCGGTTCCGGGATGCCTTGGAAGAATTGGGCGGGATCTACGCGGCGTTCGGGCGCTTCCTGGTCTGGCGGTCGGACCTGTTGCGTTCGGAGGCGTTGCTGCGCCTGCGCGACCTTCGCGCCCGGGTAGCGCCCATGCCGGTGGAGGAGGCCGCAGAGCGCCTGCGGCGGGGCGGAGGTCCCGCGGCGGGCCTCGCGGACGCGCTGGAGCCCGACGCGTGCTGGAGCACGCCGGCGCGCTGCGCTTTCCGTTCCGTGCACCAGGGACGCCCCGTCGTCGTGGAATTCGCCCGGGAAGCGTTTGGCGAAGGTGACTTCGCCGCCCTGGAAGCGAATCTGAAGCTGATCGAGGCGGATTCGTTCCGTGGCGCCTTGCAGCCGGAAGTGTTCACCGCATTCCGGGCTTGGATGCGCCTTTCGAGCGACCTGGACCGGGAACGATCCTACCTGGAATCCATCGCCAGCGCGCCGACCCTGGTGGAGTACCCAAAACTGGTTGCCGGCCTTTCGACGCGGGACTTCCTGGTATTCGAATGGGTGGAGGGCGAACCCCTTCTCAAGTTGCTGGCTCGCCAGTCCCCCGAGGCCGTCCGGCGCCTGGCGGAGTGCGTCCTCGAACAGGTTTGCTGCCTGGCCGCGCTAGATGCCGATCTGGACCCCGAGGCGCTGGTGCTGAAGCCGGACGGGCGTTTGGCGGTGCGGCGCGTCGAGCGGTTTCTGGGCATTCCCGCCGCCCTGGCCGGCGCCTGCCTGAAATACGTCTCCGCAGTGCTCGCTTCCGACGCGCCCACCGCGGCGCACCAACTGGTCAAGCTGGCGTACGGGCGCACCGCGCTCCACTACGAATCGCGGTTGCTGGACGCCCTCTCCAACCTGGAGCCGGAACTGAAGGTGAACGTCCAGTTCCCGCCGGTTGCGGCGATTTTCGAGAGCAACTGGAGGGCCTTGAAACGGCTGGACCTGCCGCAGCCACTATTCCTTGACATCCTGCACCGCAACCTGGTGGCCGTGGGATACTGGAACGCGGAGTTGGCCCGGCCCGATGAGGGCCGGATCGCGGACGCGCTGGCGGAAGCGCAATGGCCCGTACTCAGCCGCCTGCTGCGGACGAGGACCAGCGATTTGTTTTCGCGGGAGGTGGCGTCGGACTGGCTGATCGGCGCCGGTCTCCTGCTTTTCGAGGGATTGCGACAGGCCAGCCGTTTGGCGGACCAAGTGCGGCAGAATGAAGTGGCGGTCGGCGTGGACCTGCAGACGCCGCCGGAGGAGGCCCGCAAGATCCGCCGGACGGTGCGACACCGGGTCCTGTTGGGGATGTTGCTGGTTGGATTCCTGATCAGCCTGCGGCTGGCCTCCAGCGTAACGGGCTCCTGGCAGATTCTCTGGTCCGCCGTTGCCGGGTGCGCCGCGGCTGCGTTATTTTGGATCGTCTCGCGCATAGAATAGTTTTACTGTGTGGAAGCTGAAACAGCTCACCCCGCTCGCTCCGGCGAGCCTGACCGTGGCGGCGGAAGTGTCAACCGTCTACGAGATCCTGACGGACTACGACAACTACCTGGAGTGGTTCCCGCTGACCAACCACTCCAAGCTGCTGGTGCGGGAGGGCGAGGAACTGGCCATCGCCGAATTCGGCTTCGACAAGCCGGCAGGCGCCAGGCTGACCGTGGAATGTATCCACACCCGCAACGAAATGGTGCTGCACCGTCGCATCAGCGGGCACATGCCGATTACCCGGGTGCAATGGAACCTGGCCCCGGAAGGCGACGGCGCCCGCGTCACCCTGCGGACGGAGATGGAGCTGACCAACTGGCGGATCCTGATCCCCGGCATGGCGCAGAAATTCATTCAGAAGGCCCTGTTGGACGCCCTGGCCGGGCGGGTGAATGCGTTCGCTTCCGAAATGGCGGACGCCGGCGGGCGGAAGTTTCTCGAGATCATCCAGACGAACGATTACCTGGAGATCTGGTTCCTGGGAAAGCGGTACAAGCTGACCCCCATCGACGAATAGGACTGCGGAAACGCGTGAGGAGACAGGTTGACCAAAGGCGTTTTTCAGATTGACGCCCCGCGCGAACGGCTATTCGGCATCATCGCCGACTTCGATCGCTGGAACGAATGGTTCCCGGGGTGCAAAGAGGCCAAGATCAGTCTGGACAAAGGCAACGTCAAGCAGGTTGATCTGACCCTGGCCAGCGTGAAAACGATCCAACTGGGGTTGGAGTTCGACCTTACGCCGACGCAGTTCATCGCCTTCCGCAAGATCAGCGGAAAGGACGTCAAGGATTACGTGGGCTCTTTCCGGTTGATGAACGCCTCGGATGGAGCAGGCACGGTGGTGGTGGGCGAGATGGAAATGGACGCCGGAGCGCTGGTGCCCAAGTTCATGGTCGGCCGGATGATGGAGAAGTCGCTCAATCAGACGGCGGAGGCGCTGAAGACCAGGGTGCGGACCGCCCCGCCGACGCCGAAGTACGAGGTGGAGGAAGCACTGGCGCCGGCCGGGCCGGCGGCCATCGCGGGCGCTCCCCCTGCCCGGCGCAAACGTGTGGTCCATGTGGTGCAGGCGGCGGACGGCTACCGCATCTGGATCATGGGGAAGACGCATTTCTATAGGACGAAATGAAAGAGCTCATCACCAAAATCGACTTTTTCTCCGGGCTGGACGAGCGGATCCTGAAGCGGATTGCCGATGCCTGCATCATGCGGCAATACACCAAAAACGAAACGATCGTCCGCCAGGGGGAGATGGGCTTGGGCGTCTACGTGATTTCGCGCGGCCACGTCCGCGTGGACCGCGAGCAGGCAGGCAAGAAAACCCAGTTGGCGGAACTGGGGCCGGAGCAATCTTTTGGCGAGATGTCGCTGCTCGACAACAAGCCTCGCTCGGCGACGGTCACGGCGACCGAGGATACCGAGTGCCTGTTGCTGACCCGGGACAGTTTTGTGAAGCTCATGAACAAGTACCCGGAGATTCCCATCCGGATGGCGCGAGTGCTGGCGGAACGGCTGCGGGTGGCCAATGAAAAACTCAGCGCTGCGCCTGCGGCGCCACCCGCGGCGCCGGCGGATGCCGGCGCGGCGCCTGTCCAGACGGCCCCGTCGGCGCCCTCCAATAACGGGAGCGCGCCGCCGGCCTCCGCCGCGGAGGAGGGGACCAAGAAACGGATTGAAAAAGCGCTGCTCGAGGCGTTTTCCAGCCTCTATACCATGAAGGCGATGACGAGGTTCTCGGTGGCGGTGCTGGGCTGCCCCGTCCACGGCCTCACCGAGCAGGCGGCCGACTGGTGGAGCGTGGGGGACGTGAAAGTCTACCTCTTCCCGGCCGGCGAGCCCGCGTCCCTGCGTATCAAGGCTTCGGCGCCGGGAGAGTTCTCGCTGCGCGTCTTCCATGCCAGCGCGGACCGGCCCGTCCAGTACCTGGGCGTGGCGATCCGCCCGGAAGACGACGTGACGCTGCGGATCGGACCCCGCGCCGTATCCTTGCAGCGGTGAAGTAACCCGCCGCGCCGCGACCGCGGAGCCGCGACCGGGAGGGAGCCGGCCTGCTGCGGGCCTGCCGCGGTCGCAACCCCGACGCCGGGCCACTCGCTACCGCTTGTGGCTCGGAGCGTGACTTGGACGGATCGCGCTCCGCGCCGCGCCGCGACCGGCGAGCCGCGACATGCCCCACGGGGCGCCGAGATCAGGTTCGATGCGGGCGGCCGGCGACCCACGGGGATTACACCACCTGGAGGATCAGACACTTCAGGTAGTGGGTTTCCGGGACGGTCAGCAAAATCGGATGATCGGAGGCCTGCGCGCGCCGGTCGAGCACGCGCAGGATCTTGCCGGAATCCAGCGCGGCCGCGGCGACCGTTTCCAGCAGATCGGCTTCGCTGACGTGAAAGGAGCAGGAACAGGTAATCAACACGCCGCCCGGTCCCAGCAGGCGAAGGGCGCGGAGGTTGAGGTCTTTATAGGCGCGCAGCGCCGCCTCCTGGTTGGCGCGCGACTTGGCGAACGCCGGAGGGTCGAGCACCACCGTATTGAAATGGCGGCGGGCGCCCGCATGCCCGGCGAGCAAGTCGAAGACATCGGCCTCCCGCCACTCGACATTCAGAATCCCGTTGGCCGCGGCGTTGCGCCGGGCCGTGGCCAGGGCCGCTTCAGAACTGTCGACGGCTTCCACTCTCTCGCAGTGCGCGGCCAGGTGTAGCGCGAAGCCGCCGGTGGACGTGAAGCAATCGAGCGCGCGCCCGAAACCATAGCGAGCCGCCGCCAGGTAGTTCTCCCGCTGATCCAGGTAGATGCCGGTCTTCTGGCCGGAGCGCAGGTTTGCTTCCAGGCGGAAGCCGTTCAGTTCGATTTCGACCGTAGCGGGCACCTGGCCGCGGGCGACGCGCACCTCCAGGGGCAAGGCTTCCTTGGCGCGCACCGCGACGTCGTTGCGCAGGAGGATGCCGGTGGGCTCGGCCAGCGTCTCACAGGCGTCCAGAATCCAGTCGAGCGACCGGTCCATGCCCTGGCTCAGCGTCTGCACGACCAGCCAGCGGGCATAGCGGTCGATGATCAAGCCGGGGAGCAGGTCGGCCTCCGCATGGACCCAGCGGAAGGCGTCGGCGCCGGAAACCAGCCGGCGGCGGAGATCCGCCGCCGCCCGCATCCGGGTTACAAAAAATTCCGCTCCGACCGCCTCTTGCCGAGTCGAGAGCACGCGGAGCGTAATTTGAGAGGTGGAACTGAAGTGCGCCAGGCCGAGCGGGCGGCCCCGTTCGTCGAGGACACGGACCAGGTCGCCGGGTTGCGCGGCGGCGCGATCGGTCACTTCGCTGGCGTAAACCCAGCAGTGCCCGGAACGGATGCGTGCGGCCGCCCGGCCGGAGATCCGGACCGCAATCAAACCAGGGCCCGCAGCCGCGCGATGCGTTCCTCGGTGGCCGGATGCGTCGAGAACAGCCGCGCCAGCGCCTGGCCGCTCAGCGGCTTGATGATGAACATGTGGGCGGTGGCGGGCGAAGCCTCGAGCGGCACCCGCTGCGACCACGCCTCGAGCTTGCGCAAGGCGTTCATCAGCCCCCACGGCGAGCCGCAATATTTCGCCGCGGCGGCGTCGGCGGCGTACTCCCGGGTGCGCGAAATCGCCATTTGAATCAGCGACGCAGCCAAGGGACCGAGGATCAGCAACAAGAGGCCGGCCAGGGGATTGCCGCCCTCTTCATCGTCATCGCGCCGGCCGCCAAAGAACATAGCCACGTAGGCCAACTGCGTGATCGCCGCCCCGATGGTCGCGGCGACCGAGCTGGTGAGGATATCGCGATGCTTGATATGCGCCAACTCGTGGGCGACCACACCTTCGAGCTCCTGGTCGTTCATCGCCTCCAGCAGGCCGGCGGTGAACGCTACCGACGAGTGGCGGGGGTTGCGCCCGGTGGCGAACGCGTTCGGCGACTGCTCAGGAATCACCCAGAGCTTAGGCATGGGCAGGCCCATGCGCTGGCAGAGACGCTCGGTCATCGGTCCCACCCGGGCCCAGATGCGCGGATGCTCGGTAGGGCTGACCCGCTGGGCGTGGTACATCGACAGCGCGATCTTCTCGGAGAAGAAATAGCTCACGAAGTTCATCACCACGGCCATGGTAAAGCCGAGGTACAAGCCGCTTTTGCCTCCGACCGCCTGGCCCCCCAAGATCAGCAGGGCGCTCAGCAGTCCCAACAACAGGACAGTTTTCAGATTATTGGCGGTAGTCATCGCTTTCCTTTATCTTAACCTCCGCTCTTTCTGGTTGGACGCACGGGAGCGGGCGGGGGATTCGCCCGCCCCCGAAAATATCAAGCTACCGGCTGCGCCGCTTCGACTTTTTCGAAACGGAGCGCTTTGGCGACCGGGTCGGCTTCCGCGCGGACCGTATCGCCGGCGCGCAACTCGCCGTTGAGAAGTTGCAGCGCGAGGGGATCTTGCACCAGGCGCTGGATGGTGCGCTTCATGGGACGCGCGCCGTACTTGGGGTCGTAGCCTTCCTGAATGAGCAGATCGCGGGCGGCCGGCGTCAGTGCGAGCGTCACGCCGCGGCCGGCCAGCAGCGCCAGCACCCGCCGCAACTGGATGTCGATGACGCTGCCCAGATGCTCCCGGGTCAGGGAGTTAAAGACGATGATGTCGTCGATCCGGTTGAGGAATTCCGGGCGGAACGTCTGCCGGAGCGCTTCAAGGAGCCGGTTCTTGACTTCCTCGTTCGATCCGGCATGACGCACGTGCACGGAAAAGCCGATCGGGGCCATGTCGCGGATTGCGCCCGAGCCGACGTTGGACGTCATGATGATGACGGCGTTGCGGAAACTCACCGTGCGTCCCTGACCGTCGGTCAGCCGCCCGTCGTCCAGGATCTGCAACAGCGAGTTGAACACGTCCGGGTGGGCCTTTTCGATCTCGTCGAACAGGACCACCGAGTAAGGGCGGCGGCGGAGATGCTCGGTAAGCTGGCCGCCCTCTTCATAGCCGACGTAGCCGGGCGGCGCGCCGATCATGCGGGCCACCGAGTGCTTCTCCATGTACTCGGACATATCGATCCGGACCATGGCTTTCTCGTCGTCGAAGAGGAACTCGGCCAGGGTGCGCGCGAGTTCCGTCTTGCCGACGCCCGTGGGTCCGAGGAACAGAAAACTGCCGATGGGGCGCTGCGGATCGCTGAGCCCGGCGCGGTTGCGGCGAATGGCGTTGGCGACCAGGCGAACGGCTTCGTCCTGGCCCACCACGCGTTCTTGCAGCCGCTCTTCCATGTGGACCAGTTTCTGCATCTCGCCTTCCAGCATCCGCGCCACGGGAATGCCGGTCCACTTGGCCACCACGCGCGCAATGTCCTCCTCGTCCACTTCTTCCTTGAGGAGGGGGGAGTCCTGTTTGATGGCCTCGAGTTCCCGGTTGGCCTGCTCGAGATCTCTTTCGATCTGCGCCAGACGACCGTACTTGATCTGGGCGGCTTTCTCCCATTCGCCGAGCCGGGTGGCCTTCTCCTCTTCCTGGCGCAGCTTTTCCTGCTCTTCCTTCAAGTGCTGGACCGCGGTGATGGCGCTCTTTTCCCGGTTCCAGCGGTCACGCAGGCCCGCCGATTCGGCGCGGACGCGCTCGAGTTCGTTTTCGACGGCGCGCAGCCGCTCGCGCGAAGCGGCGTCGGTTTCGCGCACCAGCGCCTGGCGCTCGATCTCCAGGTGCGTGATCTTGCGCTCGATCTGATCGATTTCAATGGGCATGGAACCGATCTGGATGCGGAGCGCCGAGCCGGCCTCGTCGATCAGGTCGATGGCCTTGTCCGGCAGGAAGCGGTCGGTGATGTAACGGCTGGACAAGAGCGCGGCGGACACGATGGCGGAGTCTTTGATGCGGATGCCGTGGTGGATTTCAAAGCGCTCTTTGAGGCCCCGCAGGATGGAGATGGTATCGTCGACCGAGGGTTCGCCGACCAGCACGGTCTGGAAGCGGCGGGCCAGGGCGGCGTCCTTCTCGACGTGTTTGCGATATTCGTTCAGGGTGGTGGCGCCCACGCAGTGCAATTCGCCGCGGGCCAAGGCCGGCTTGAGCATATTGGCCGCGTCGATCGCGCCCTCGGCGCCGCCGGCGCCCACCAGGGTGTGCAACTCGTCGATGAAGCAAATGATCTCGCCGCTCGATTCGCGGATTTCGCGCAGGACGGCCTTGAGGCGGTCCTCGAACTCGCCGCGGAACTTGGTGCCCGCCACCATGCCGCCCAAGTCGAGGGCGACCAGTTTCTTATTGCGCAGTTGCTCGGGGACGTCGCCCTTGACAATGCGCTGCGCCAGGCCCTCGACGATGGCGGTCTTTCCGACCCCGGGCTCGCCGATCAGCACGGGGTTGTTCTTGGTGCGGCGGCTGAGCACCTGCATGACCCGGCGAATCTCTTCGTCCCGGCCGATGACCGGGTCGAGCTTTCCTTTCCGCGCCGCCTCGGTCAGGTCGATCGCGTAGCGCTCCAGCGCCTGGTATTTCGACTCCGGGTTCTGATCGGTCACCCGCTGGGAACCGCGCACGGAAACCAGGGCATTGAGAATCGCCTCGTGAGTTGCGCCGGCGCGGTTCAGCAGGTTCCCGGCCGGATCGTGCTTCATCTGGCTGAGCGCCAGCAGCAAATGCTCGGTCGAGACAAACTCGTCCTTGAACCGCTCGGCCTCGCGCACCGCCGTTTCGAGGAGCTCATTGAGCGAGGGAGAGGCGTACATGCCGGGCTGCGCGCCGCTGACCTGCGGAATGCTTTGCAGGAGCCGCCGCGCCTCCCGGACAATCAGGTCGGGATGGACGCGGCACTTTTCAAGTACAGGCCGCACCACGCCCTCCTGCTCCTGAGCCAGCGCCAGCAGCAGGTGGACCGGGTGGACGGCCTGGTGCTGGTTCTCGGCCGCGATGGTCTGCGACTGCTGGACCGCCTCCTGCGCTTTTTGCGTGAATCGATCGAAACGGATCATGTTCGAGCCTCGACTTCGTTTCCAGAAAACCATGGGCCGCCGGCGCCGGGCAACTTGACTCCGCCCGCCGCTGGCGGCCCCGCTGGACTGCAACCGGTCGGCGCCGGTTCGCTACTTCACTTGTACCTTTACCTGGCGCGGCTTGGCTTCCTCCCGCTTGGGCAAGGTCACGGTCAGCACGCCGTTTTTGTATTCCGCCGAGACTTTTTCGGCTTCCAGGCTGGCCGGGACCGTGAAACTGCGCATGAAAGCGCCATAGCTGCGCTCGATGCGGTGGTAGCCCTTGATCTTTTCTTCCTTCTCGAACTTGCGCTCGCCCTTAATAGTCAAGGTCTCGTTCTCGACACGCACATCGATGTCTTCGAGCTTGACGTCCGGGAGATCGGCCTTGAGAACCAGGGCGTCCTCGGTCTCGACGATATCGACGGCCGGCGACCAGGGACGGGTGGCCCGGGGTTCGCTCCACATCCGGGCGACAGCGTCTTCAAAGAGCTTCAAGCTGGCGAATGGATCATAGTGAGTGAGGGACATGGTTGATTTGCCTCCAACTGCAATCATAAAATATGAGTCTATGTTTGTCAAGAGAATTTAGTGAAGTTTTTGAGTCGCTCCCGCTCTCGTCGCCGACTCCGACTCAATGCCAATCCGATCGTTCCCAGACTCCTTTTCCCCAGCCGGAGGGTAAACTAAAAGCGATGCTTGCTGTGCTGCTCTGGTTCTGGCTCCAGGCGGTCAACCCCCACGCGGCGGGTATCAAGGCGTTGGAATCGCAAGATTACGCGGCCGCGGTGGCCCATTTCCAGCAGGCCGTCCGGCAGGATCCGGAGGACTATGGCGCCCATTTCCACCTGGGGCTGGCGCTCTCGCTGGCCGGACAGCGGGATGGGGCCATCGAGGCCTATCGCAAGGTCTTGGCCCTGAAGCCGGGGTTGTACGAGGCCGAATTGAATCTTGGCATTCTGCTCCTGGATGCCAAACACGCGCCGGACGCTCTGCCGTTGCTGGCCGCCGCGGCCGAGAAAAAGCCGGACCAGTTCCGGCCCCGGTTTTACCTGGCCGAAGCCTGTTTGGAAACCAATGACTTGGCCTCGGCCGAGAAACATTTTCAGGAGGCGGTCCGGTTGGATCCGAAGGCGCCGGGCGCGGCGTTGGGTCTTGGTAGGACGCTGGCCCGCCAGAAGCGGCTGGAGGAAGCGGCGCCGTATTTCCAACGCGCGGCGGATCTCGATCCAGGCTACCGGGATGCGCTGCTGGAACTGGCCGCGCTGTACGAGCAGGGTAAATACCGCGAGGAGGCGATCGCCATCTATCGCCAATTTCCGGAGCTGGTGGCCGCCCGGGAGCGCATCGGCCAGTTGCTGCTCCAGGGGAACCAGGCGGCGGAGGCGATTCCGGAACTTGAACGGGCGGTAGCGCGCGACCCCACGGCGGCCAACCGCGCCGCGTTGGCGGACGCCTACCGCCGAGACGGGCAACATGGCAAGGCGCTCGATCAATTGCAGCGGGCCACGGCGTCCGCGCCGCGCGACTTTAACCTGCGGATGACCTATGGGATTCTGCTCCGGGAGCAGAAGCGCTACGCCTTGGCCGCCAGGGAATTCCTGGAAGCGGCCCGCCTGCGGCCGGACAGCAAGGAAGCGTGGAGCGAACTGGCCGGAATGCTGACCCTGGTCGAGGATTTTCCCCAGGCGCTCGCGGCTCTGGACCGGGTTGCGGCGCTGGGCGCCGAGACGCCCGGCCACCTGTTCTTCCGGGCGATCATCCTCGACAAGACGCGCCAGTACCAGCCCGCGCTCGACGCCTACCAGCGGTTCCTGGCGGTCGCCGGCGGGAATTTCCCCGACGAGGAGTTCCAGGCGCGCCAGCGAATTCGTATCATCAAAAAGGAACTGAGCCGTCGATGAAAACTTGCGCTCTGATCCTCGCCCTGGCCGGTCTGCTGAGGGCGGACCTGACTCCGATCCTGGCCGAGCCCAACCTCGAGAAACGCGCCGAGGCTCTCCTGGCGCACGCCGATAAGCTCCTGAAGTCGTCCCGGAAGGCTTACGATGGAGGGGACCAGGAGGCGCTGGCCGCGCAGGTGGCGGAGGCGAAGCAGGCGGTCGCGCTGAGCCTGGAGTCGCTCGAGGGCACTGGTAAGGATCCCCGACGGAAATCCAAATACTTCAAGCGCGCGGAGATTCGTACCCGGGCGTTAATTCGAGAGGTTACGCGCTTTTCCGAAGCCATGAACTACGCCGACCGGCCGGCGCTGGAACCGCTCGAGAAGGAACTGCGCCGGGTCAACGATGAGCTCGTGCGCGGCATCATGGGCGTACGTCGAAAGGAGTGAATCGCATGCGCCGGAGATTCTGGCTGGGACTTTTGTGCGGGCTGGCGGCGTTTCCCGCAGGCGCCCAACGGGATTTCCTCACCGCCGACGAAGTGGACCAGGTGCGGCTGGTGCAGGAACCGAACGACCGCCTGAGGTTGTATTTGCACTTTGCCCGCCAGCGCCTGGACCAGGTGGAGCAATTGCTGTCCCGGGAAAAGCCGGGGCGGTCGGGCATGGTCCAGCAATTGCTCGAGGATTACTCCCACATCCTCGATGCGATGGACACCGTTACGGACGACGCCCTGCGGCGAAAGGTCGCAGTGGACGCCGGCGTGGGTGAAGTTGCGTCGGCAACGCCGAAGCTGCTCGAGAAACTCCGCAAGATTGCAGCGGCCAACCACCCGGACGCGGCCCGGTTTGAATTCGCGCTGACCAATGCCATAGAGACCACCAGCGATGTGATGGAACTGGCGCAAGAGGACCTTGCCGCGCGTTCCACCAAGGTCGAAGCCGCGGTAGCCAAGGAGAAGAAAGAACTCGAAGGCATGATGCAGCCTAAGGACTTAGCGGAAAAGAGGGCCGAGGAGAAGAAAGCCGCGCAGGAGCAGAAGAAGCGGAAGTCGCCGACGTTGCTGCGCAAGGGCGAGACGATCAAGAAATAACGGAGAAGGCGCGGCGTTCTCCGCCGGGTTCCAAAGTCAGGGAGCGCCCGGAGAGCGAGAGGATTTTTTTAGGGTTCTCCGGAGAAAAATCTCCCGGTTTCGTCACTTTATTTTTAGGGTTGACGGAAGCGTCGCGTCAGGCGTATCCTTAGGATGACAGGAAGTGCGTACCGGTACTCGGACTGGCGAGCCGGTCTCTTCTTACCCCGCCGTCCCGGGCTCTGCCGGGTCGGAAACCTGCGGCGACATCTGCTAACGCAACTGAAAAAGCCATGGCTTCACGGAACCTGACGAGTCCGACCGTCCAACGGGTGAACGTGCTGGCGATCACCCCAAAAATCGTCGACCACAGGACACTGACGAGGATTTTTGCCCATTCCGACTGGAAGCTCTTCGGAGTGGGCACCCTTCGGGAGGCGAAGGACCTCCTGCGGGAAGAACCAATCTCTGTGGTGATTTGCGAACAGGAGCTACCGGACGGGACGTGGAAGGATCTGCTGGAGGAGTTGTCCCGCTCCGAACGTCCCCCCCATTTGGTGGTTACTTCGCGGATGGCCGATGATCAGCTTTGGGCCGAAGTGCTGAACCGGGGCGGCTACGATGTGCTCGCTCAGCCCTTTGACCCGACGGAGGTATTTCGCGTCGTCAGCCTCGCGTGGCGTCATTGGAGAGACTCGATCCTGATGATGCCGACGGTTGGCGAGTTGCGCGCTTCGACTGCCTTGGCTTAGACCTTTCTCCCATCCTGATTTCGCCTCGGCCCTGACAGGGAGGCATTCCTGCACGCAAGCGGAGTCCCTTACCGCGCGCCGGAGCGTGGGCTGTTCAGGTACGCCACCAAGTCGGCCATTTCGCTGGCGCGGAACCGGGGCCAAGCGAGTTTACGCGTCCGTATTTCCGCGAGCATCGCCGGGCCGTGTCCCCAGAGAGCGGCGATCATGGATGAGGAATTGGCCCCCCCGCTGTAGGGAGGGCGGGCGCTCCCCCGCTGCCGGCGTGGCAGGCCGCGCAGTTTTTCCGGGCGAACACGCCCTTGCCCCGCGTTACACTGCCGTCTCCATCCAGGAATTGTTTCGCCCAAACATAGCTGAGCAATTGCCGCATCTCGGCTTCGGTCAACGGCGGCGGCATCGGGATAATCTTGGGGGAGTGGTTCCAAAGCGCGGCCGCGATTTCCGTGAGCGATTTCTGGCCCAGCTTGCCAACCAGCGATTGCCGCCCGGCGTGGCACTCGGCGCAGCCCTTGGTCCGGAACAACTCCTCGCCGGTTTCCGGCTGTTCCAACTTGAACTCCGGGGTGCGCCCGCGGGCTTGGGGCAAGTTCTGCGCATAAACGCAAAGATCGCGCAAATCCTGGGCCGTCAGGGTTGGAGACGGGATGTTCTGCTTTCCCATCGCTTCCTGCATCCGGGAGGCGTGGTTCCACATCTGTCCGGCCAGGCGAATGGGATCGTCGACTGCGGTCCATTCGGCCACCGGGCGCGCCTTGCCGGCCGCATGGCAGCCCTCACAGCCTTTCTCGCGAAAGAGCGCCTTGCCGCGCCCGGCATCGCCTGGGGGGTCGAAGAAGCCTGCCGCGTAAAAATACACAAATAAGTCGGCGGCGTCCTGACTGCTCAGCGGTCGGCGCTCGACCCGCTGGGAATCCATCGCCTTCCACATGGTGGGGGCGTGATTCCACATCAGCGCAGCCAAGGTCGCCGGGCTCATGTCGCGGCCCCGGCGGAGGCCCAAATCAGGCGCCCGCGATACCACCGCGCCGGTTCCCCTTACGCGGTGACACTCGACGCACCCCTGCGCCTGAAACACCTCTGCGCCACGCTGCGCATCCCCCGCGATCACGGGCGCGGAAGCCTGCGCAGCAGCGGCCGCCGACGCCAAGAGAGCCAATCGCCAAATCATGGAAGCTACCTCCTCGCTGCGCGCCTAGCGGGTCAGCCGCAGTCCAGTAGTGAACTGATGAGCCCGAAACCCCTCAAACAGATAGAAGGGCTGCGCCGAACCGTACCACCTCCACTCGCCGACCCAATGGGCGTATTTGCCGAGCGGCAACGCCACCCGGCCTATCGGCTGATAGTACCGCGTGGGACGGCTTCCGGAAGAAACAAAATACGACCCGCCCGCGGTGACCCAGGGTCCCGCCTTCCAGGGGCGGACATCAGCCAAGACAGAGCCCGTGTGGGCGTTGTCGCGGTACAGGGAGCGTTCCACCTGGCCGTTGAATGGAGCGATGAAGCCGATGTCCGAATAGATGCCCGTCCGGTTGTAGTCGACCAACAGACTGAGTTTCTCTCCGCCCTTCGGCAGGTAGGACACCGAAACGCCCGCGTCGTGACTGCTGAAGGAGTACTGCACCCCGGGGGTGGGGTTCTCGTTATCCATCACGGCCGCCACGGCTGAGACGGAGAGGGATGAGGTGACATCGTACCGCGTGCGCAGGTTCAGCTTCTGGTAATTCAGCAGGCCGGTGCGGAAGTAGGTGCGGTCGCCCCGGGCGATCTCCGCGTCGGCGTTCAGCATCCACTTCTGCCAGGGGCGGAAGCGCGCCCCGGCGAGTCCCGAGTGCCGCCGCAGTTCGGCGGACTCAAAGGCGTTTGGACGCTGCACGAGCGGCGCGCGGACTTGCGAATCTCCCCACAGGTACCGGTGTCCGCCCCACATGGTCAGCCGTTTGGTGACATCCACCAGCAATTCCGTCTGCTGCTGGCTGAAGTTCACCGCCAGCCGGTCGGTGAGCGCGGAGGTGAAGCCGGTGAGGGCCAGTTGTTCGACCAGTTGCGCCCGCGTGGCGTTGCGCATCCGGTCGGTGAACCAGCTTTCGCGGATGCGGATGCGCGCGTGCGGACGCAACTCGACGTTGAAGCCCGCCGAGGAATGGGGCTGTTTCGCCGACGAGGACAGCGTTCCCGTGCCCCGGTCGTAGAACAGCAACTGGTTCAGCAACACGAACTGCCCGGTTTTCGCCTCGAAGTAGTTGGTGTCCGAGGAAGGCTGGCTGAACAGAAACTGCGCGTTCAGGTCGATCCAGGCCGCCGGACTGGCCGCCAGCAGACCCCTGCTGTAAATGCTGTCTCCCCGCACCCCGTAGGCTTGCAGCAGATCGCGCAGGAACAACTGCTGGCCAAGCAGGGGCTGCGTGCGATTCCCTTGATTCGGCGCGGAGTTAAACACCCGCTGGTCGTCCTTGAACGTCGTTCCGCCTTGCTCCAAGGTGAGATTCCAACCTCTCCCATCAAGCCGGACGCCGCCGCGGTAGTGGTTGGTCTGGTCGCGCAGGTCGTTGGCAACCGGATATTCGTTGCCGTCGCTGACAAAACCGGTGATGCCCCTCCCGAAACCGGAATCCCGGGTGAACGCCACGTAAGGTGTCAGCATGCGCCCGGGCATCAGGTCGAGTTGCACGTCGGAAAAGCGGCGTTGCACGTCCATCGAACGTTGGTTGACGAAGACGCCGCGGTCAATCGTGGGATTCGCGAACGAGGGGAGGTAGTTCAGGTACACCAGATTCCGGTAATCCACGTGCAGACGGTAGACGCGATGGCGTTCGACGCCCAGGTGGGCGGTGTTATAAGGATCGCCGCCCCAGCCGCCGCCGCGCAGGGTAAAGCGGTCCCACAGTTTCCCGCTGGGATCGTCCAGCCGCGTGTCCAGGTTCAGCACGCGCACGCCGGAGCCCAGGTCCACCACGCTGCGGTACGCGTTGAAATTGCCGCCGACATCGCCGAGCCAGCGGTAGCCGAGTTCCATCGTGCCGGCGACCGCCGCTTCATCGGATGGAACCAAGGGCTGGGCCGCGGCTGCGTCCTGGGCTTCCGCCTGGGCCTCCACCGGGGCCCCTTGCTGTTCCGGCTTGGCGTCGGCGGGGCTGGCCTGTTCGTTCTGCGCAAGACAAAGGCCCGACCCCAAGATCAAGACCCACCCGAATCTGGTTAGTTTGGTCATCGCAGCAGCGCCCGGTTCACGTGGGATCCATGGACCTTCACGTGGCAGATCGTACAGTTGCGGTAGCGCGGATTGCGCGTATCGTGAAAGGCGGGCGGCAGCCCGCCGATGGTGCCGGAAGCGGTCCCGATATTGGAGTGGCACTCCATGCATTGGAAACGCACTTCGTGCCGCGTCAGCATCCGCGGATTCGCCGAGCCGTGCGGCTCATGACAGCCCGCGCAACTTTGCATGCGCATGGCGGCATGCTCGAAGGTGAAGGGGCCGCGCTTGTCGCCGTGGCATTGAAAGCAGTTCGGCTCGTTGGCGGAAACGGTGCGCAGCGACGGCGACAGGAACCCGCCGTGCGGATTGTGACAGTCGGTGCACTTCATCGCGCCTTCCCGCAAGCGGTGGGCGTGCGGGCGCTGGAACTGCGCCCACACCTGCGAATGGCAGGATGCGCACTGCTTATTCTGGCGGGCCGGAGCGCGGGCTACCAGATCCTCGTGGGTCTGGTGGATGGTGTGACACGCGGTGCAGGCGACTTCGTTACGGTAATGGCCCGCGCGCAAGCGGCCCACCGCGGTCTGTTCGTTGCGGTGGCAGTCCATGCAGATGGCGTCCGTGTCCTTGACCGCGAGCTTGAGCGGGTTCTTGACGTCTTCGGCCGCCCCGGACTCGGCGTGGGCGGCGGCAGGGCCATGGCACGCCTCGCAAGCGCGCTCCTCCCATCCCTTGCGCCCGGCGATGCGCGCGTGGGGCGACTTGGCAAACGATTGCGAAATGTCCTCGTGACAGGCCGTACAAGTCTCGGAGCCGGCGTAAACAGGGCCGGAGGAACCCTGTTTTTGGGAGGAGGAGTTCGCCGGCTCCGAGTTCGCGGTCTGAGCGAGGAGCACCGCGGAAGCCGCAAAGATCAAACCCAGGAAAACGGCCGCCGTCCCACCAGGCGCTGGGGAGCGGGTCGCCGCGCGATGGCGACCCTGAGGAGGCAGCTTTGTGCCTGGTGTTGCGGACGGCGGCCAAGCCATATGGAGTTCCCTCTTAGTCGAACCAGGCTTCCCGGATTACCGGGCGTGCACTCGGCCAACAGAAAACTCCGAATTCGCTCCGTGACAAGCCGAGCAGCTTTCGCCCAACTCGGCCGAGGTGTTGACGGCGGCATGAGCGGCGGCGGCGCGGCTGGTGTGACAACTGAGACACGCGGCGGTTTCCGGACCCGGATTCCTGATGCGGCCGCGCGGGTCGTCAACCGACAGCAGGTTTTCGCGGAGCGGCAGATTCTCCGAGCCGTTTACGTGGCAGCCCGCGCAATTCGCCGGGCTCATGGGCAGACGAACGTCGTTGTAGTTGTGCGGGACGTTCCCGAAGCCGTAGATTGTGTAATCGCGGCCCTGTTGGGCGCCGGTGTGGATCCGGTGGATCATCATTCTCATGTCGACGCTCTCGGGCGGCATCTGCGCCGCCGGACGCCGCGCCCGGTCGTTCTCGAGCGGGTGATGGCACAGGATGCACTGGTCCACCGTGTTGCGGTTGAACCCGTGCAGCGACAGGCTCAGGTGGCAGGCGTTGCACTTGGCCAGACTCACGATCTGCCGCCGCGGTTCCAAGCGGCTGCCGTCGACCGAGAAGTGCATCACTTTGTTGGGTATGGCGTCGCGGACGACTTCTTGCTTCGCCGTGCCTTCGAGGAGGGTCACGCTGCGGTAGCCCTCGATGCCCACCGTGTAGGTGCCCTTCGCGTCCGGAGGCAGCGGGTTGGCGAAGGTCCAGAAATAAATCCCGTTGTTGCCCTGCGCCTGGCTGATGTTCTCACTCAGATAGGTCCGATAATCGGTGGTCGGACCCGCCAGCACCAGGAACAAACGGGCGGTCTGCGACGGCAACACCGGATCGCCCTTCTTGTCCTTCAGCGAGAACGTCACGGTTGGCCGCTTACCCGCCAGCCCGTCGTCCACGCGGATGATCTCGGCGACCAAGCCGGGGAGGAAGGAGGAATACTGCCGCGGCCGGTGCGCGCCGATGATCGAAGCGTCCCGATCCAATTCGCCTTGGGGGATATGGCAATTGGTGCATTGGTTGTCGCTCAGTTGCGGCAGATTGACATGCCCCTCTCCGGTGGCGAAGTTGACGTTGTCATGGCAGGCGCCGCAGGCGGCCCGGTTGGCCGCGAACATGCGGTTGGCCTGGGTGGCCGCGCGCGGCCCTTCCTGTTCATGGCACAGGATGCAATTGCGGGTCGCAGAAACATTCGAGGGAGCATCCGGAGGAAACGCCACCTTCGAATAGTCGTAGACGGTTTGATTGAAACCAATCACCTGATAGGGCCGGCCCGCTTTCACGCTGGGAAGGTCTCTGCCCATGTGGATCTTGTGAACCAACACCGGCATGTCCTGCGTGTTGCCGGTATCGGGATCGATCGTTTGCGGCGTGTGGCAGAGGACGCACAGTTCCATGCTCCGGCGCGACCCGCCGTGAAAGGCGAGCTGCTCGTGGCACTTGTTGCAGCTTGCGGTGGTGACCACGTCGCGGACGGTCTTCACTTCGCCGCCACCCGGAACGAAATTGTAGACGGCATCGGCATAGTTGACGCCAAGATTGAACTCGGAGAGGTTCCGCGATCCGTAGATTCCAATCGAATGCGTCGCGTTGCGGTCGAAGTTGGCAGGGGCCCTGGTGCGGAAGGTATATTCATACGTTCCATCCGAAATCTGGCGGTAGGTCCCGCCGGTATCGGCGGCTGCCTGGACCGCCGTAGCGCCCACGATCGGGCTGGTGGGAGGGGTGGGTCCCTGAATGCGGGTGGTGTACGCCACATACTGGGTTTGTCCGGCGGGGATGGTGGCGGCGATGAAGCTGGTGGCGACGGTGCCGGGGGTCGTCACGCCGAGCCTGTCCAATCCTAAACCCCGGGGATCCTCAATCCGAAACCGCACCTTGATGGTGCCGTCGTTGTCGATGCTGGCCGTCTCAATTCGGAAATTCAATCCGGGCCGGACGAAGTTGACCAAGTTCTCGTCGGCATAAAAAGCTTTGTCCCGGGCGGTGAAAACGGGTCCGGGGGCGCTGGTCAGGACGAAAGCCCCCACCAGCAGGAGGAGTACCGCGATCGTTCGTAAGCCGATTGTGTGGCGTGGCATGAGCGCTTCCTCTTCGAACCCTTTCCGTCTGCATGGAATGTGCCGAAATTCGACAGGTCCGCTAAGTAACTGAAAAGTAATGAGAGGCTCAGTCCATGACGAGCGCCAGGGCTCGCGCTTGCGCCAAAAAACTGGGGTGTTTGGGGCAAATCCCACAGGTAGGAACCGACTTGACGGGGGCAGCCAGAGTTGTGGGCGCTCTGGCCAGGGTTCAGCCGGGGACTTGCATCCTTGGCAACCCGGAGAGGGCAAGTCGGGGAGTGGCCCCACCTGGGCGCGCAGAGATGTTCACTGCTTGTTGCGAGCTTCGGACGCTGGCGCCGGGGTGGAATCGTTGGCGGCGGCGCTGATGGTCCGATGGTGCCGTGCCCAGAGTTCCTCCCATTCCACCACCAGGCGGGAGCCAAGTCTGGCGTTCTGCTGCTCCCAGTTCTCCAAGGCGTCCAGGCAGGCGTGGTCGATGTGGGTCAACTGGTCCAGGTGGACGTGCAATTCAACTCCGGGCGGAAGCGAATCAAGCACTTCGGCGATCTTCGGCAGCCCCAGAAACGTGGCTGCTCCGTCCAGGTGCAGGTCGACGCGGCCGCCCGACTGTGCGAAGTGCACGCGGAGGTGAGACACCTGATAGATCAGCCGAAGCAGGGTCAAGGCCACGCCGATCATCACGCCGGTGAGCAGATCGGTGATGACGATCCCGAAGAGCGTGGCGAGGTAGATGGCCACCGGAGCCCTTCCGTACTGCTGCAACTTGCGGATGTTGCTGCGGTCTACGAGTTTGTAGCCGGTGTGCACCAGGATGGCGGCCAGCGCGGCCGTCGGAATTTTGCGGAGCACATCGGGCAGAAACCAGACAAAGACCAGCAGCCAGACGCCGTGCAGCACCGCCGACCAGCGGGTCTTCGCGCCGGCGGCGACGTTGACGCTGCTGCGCACGATCACGCCGGTCATGGGCAGGGCGCCGCAGAGGCCGCACAGGAAATTCCCCGCGCCTTGCGCCATCAATTCGCGATCGAAGTTCGTCCGGGGCCCGGTGTGAAGCCGGTCCGTGGCGGCGGCGCACAGGAGCGTTTCCGTGCTGGCCACCAGGGCAACGGCGAGGCCTGCCCCGAGAATCTGCCACTCGGCCAGCCGGGCCACGTCGGCCCATCCCACCCACTGCGCCGCTTCCAGCAGGTGCGAGGGGATTTCGACGTTGTTGATCGGCAGGTTCAGAACGTCTGAGATGAAGGTCGTCATCCCCGCGCCCACGAGCGGCGCAGGAAGGAAACTGAGTTTGGCTGGGCGAAACTTGGCCCAGCTGACCAGCAGAATAATGGTGAGCAGACCGATGCCGGCGGCGATATGGTGGTTCGACCCTTCCACCGGAACAAGGCCCTTGTAGACCGCTTCCGGAATCGAGATCAGGTTCTCGATGCCGTTGCGCTTCGGCGCGTCGTCCACCATGACGTGAAACTGCGAGGCGAAGATCAGCACGCCGATGCCGGCGAGCATTCCGTAGACGACCGGGGGCGAGACCGCGCGGAAGACGCGGCCCCATTTCAGGTACCCGCACGCCAACTGCAACACGCCGGTGAACAACAAGACCGGGATCAGGACGCGCAAGCCATGCTTTTGCACCAGTTCCAGGACGATGACCGCCAGGCCCGCGGCCGGGCCGCTGACCTGAAGGGGCGAACCCGCAAGCAGGCCCACGACGATGCCGCCAATGATGCCGCTGATCAAACCGAGCGCCGGAGGCACCCCGGAGGCAATGGCAATGCCCATGGAGAGGGGGAGCGCCACCATGAACACCACGACCGACGCCAAGAGATCTTTTGGCCAAGTCTTCTGATCGGTCATCGGTGTCCTTTCAGTCGGCCTGCACCAGCGCCCGTCCGCGAACGCGCGGCGTGGCTGTGGGAATATGCGTCTCGTCGAGCGGGATAAAGCGACCCTGCTCGGCATCGAAGCCGATCACGGCGCCGGAATGAATCACATAGACCCAACCGTACAGGTTCAAGGTGCCGCGGGCGATCCCGGAGGCCACCGAGGGATGCGTTTTCAGGTTGTCCAACTGGGCCAGCACGTTTTCCTGGGTCAGCACGTCGAGTTTCTCGTCCTCGCGCAGGTCGGGATAGTTGTCGAGGGCCACGCGCCGGGCGGCGTCGGCCTGGCGCAGCCATTCGCCGATGGTGGGCATCCCGGCGACGCTTTCCGGATGCAGCACGGCTTTCATCGCGCCGCAATCGGAATGGCCGCAGATGATGATATGCTTTACCTGGAGAGCTTCCACCGCGTACTCGATACCGGCCGACACGCCGCCGACCATGCTTCCGTACGGAGGCACAATGTTGCCGACGTTCTTCAAGGTGAACAGCTCTCCGGGGTTGGCCTGGGTGATCAGCGTGGGCTCGACGCGTGAATCGCCGCAGGTGATGAACAGGGCGCGCGGCGTCTGCCCGGTGGCCAAGTCCGCGAACAGCGCCGCCTTGGCCGGGAACACTTCCGTCTGAAAACGCTTAATACCTTCTACCAGTCGCTTCACGACACACCTCCTACTTGCTACTTGCCTTGTGGTTCCGTGGTGCTTATTGGCTGCAAGGCCACCGGAGACTCACGGTTAGCAGCCCGTGTGGAAAACGCCCCAGGGTGACCGCTCCCTGCCGGTGGCGGCTCCTTAGGATGGATCAGCGGCACCAGGGCGGACCTGGTGCGGCAGCGCGATTTCAGACACGGGCTGTCGCGGGCGGGGGAGGACGGATCGTGAACCGGGAAACGGGAGCCGACCGGAGCCGCGGTCTCGGCGCCGCAATGAGGAGGAGTGACTCCGGGAGCGGGGCGCCGGGACGGGCGCCAGGCGGAAGGACCCCTTCCTGGAGAACGCGCTGCCGGCTTGCCCAAACGCCAGTTTGCGCAAGCGGCGACGCAAGGGCGTGCCGTTCGCCGCGGATGCGCGAGCCGGTGCGGGGACGCGGGAGTTGCGGCGCGCGCACGGATCCTGCGGAGGCGAACGTCCAACTGATCCCGCTTCCCAGCAAAACCAGCAGCGCCGCTCCCACGCCCGGTCCGATGCTCCGGCGAAGGCACGCCATCCCTACACCCGCACTTTCTTTCCCGCTGTTGCTTTTAACTTAACACAGGCCAACAAGAAACGGTGGGCGGCGAACGCTCGCCGCCCACCTAAGGTGCAGAGGCAGAAACGATCCGTTCGCATTTATGAATCTGTCCCTTCTTTTCGCGAAACAAGGTAAAAATCAGCCTTGAAGCCGCGGCGCATTCGGGTATATACTCAACCAGCCACAGCAATGGCGGGCTAGTTTCGTCTCGGGTACGCGGGGTTGGCAAAGCAACCGAGGGTGTCCCGCGTATCTCACGGAAGTATGCAGTGTGAGTTTCCGTCTGTCCCAACTGCTCGTTTGGACGGACCAAGGGAGGATTCTCAGTGTTTCGCGTCACGGCCCTCTTCCTTCTTTCTGTTCCCCTACTCTTGGGGCAAACCACTGGTACGGCGAGTCTTGTCGGCACGGTCACCGACGCCAGCGGCGCGTCGGTTGCGGGGGCCAAGGTAACAGCCCGTAACCAACAGACCTCGTTTGTTTATGAAACTTCCTCCACGGTCACCGGCGACTACTACCTGCCGAACCTGAGTTCGGGGACCTATCAGCTTACGGTGGAATCGGCGGGCTTCAAGACCGCGGTACAGCGCGACATTGTGCTGCGCATCAATGAAAGCCCGCGCGTCAATGTTCAACTGGAAATCGGCAGCGTCACCGAGTCGGTTAACGTCACCAGCCGGCCGCCGCTGTTGGAAACCGAGACGGCGGGCGTCGGCCAGATCCTGGAGGGCAGCACGGTGCAGCGACTGCCGGTGATGCAGAAGTTCGTGCACCGGGTCCTGTTGTACATGCCGAACATGACCAATATCAACGGGACGCACGCGGTAGGCCAGCGTCAGCGGGCGATCGGGTACTCGATGGACGGCGTCAGCGGGAAAGAGCCGGCGGTCGGGCAGGTGAACGATTATCAGCGCACGATGATCGCATCACTGGACGCCATACAGGAGTTCAAGATGTGGACGAACGGGACGCCAGCCGAGTTCGGACACTCATCGGGCGGACTGCTCAGCGTGGTTTTTAAGAGCGGCACGAACGCGCTGCACGGTTCGATCGAGGACCGGTACACGAGCGGGCGGTTGCGGCACCGGCATTATCTGGAGCAGTCGCGCATTACTTCTCCGTTCGACTATCACGAGTGGGGCGCGACGGCGTCGGGTCCCATCCGGAAAGACAAGACGTTCTGGTTTTTCGGCTTCCAGCAGCATTACGAGAAGCTGGCGGAGACCATCACGACCACCGTCCCCAGCGAAGAAATGCTGGCGGGCGACTTCAGCTTCGCCGGGCGCGGCCTGCCGATCTACGATCCCAGCACGACGCGTTTTGAGAACAACGCGTGGGTCCGCGATCCGATTCCGAACAACCGGATTCCGCAGGCGCGATTCGACCCCGTAGCCCGCAACGTGCTGGCCCTGAATCCGTGGATGAAGCCCAACCAGCCGGGCGATATCACCCCCAATGGGCCGAATAACAACCTGGAGGGCAGTTTCCCGGGTTTGTACAAATTCGAGCGGTACGACACCAAGATTGACCATCAATTCAGCAACACGCACAAGATTTTCGGGCGGTATTCACGAGTGCGGCACCGGAGCGAGGAGCGGCCGGTCCGCGGATTGAACGAGCCGCTGCGTTTCGGCAGCGTCTACGTCAAGCCGCAGGACTTCCACAACGTGGTGATCTCCGACACCATCACCTTCAGCCCGACGGCGATCAATGAGATCCGGCTGGGCGCCAACCGGCGGGCGTTTTCCGCGCTGCCGGAGACCTTCGGCCAGGGCTGGGCGGAGAAGTTGGGGATCCCCCGGGTGAGCGCCGATACCTTCCCGGACTTTCTGAACACCGGGGGAGGCCGGTTCTATTCCTTCGGCCCCGGAGGGCGCTCCTACACCCGGGCGGAGGACATAACCTTCCAGGAGAACTTCACCAAGATCTTGGGCAAACACACGATGAAGACGGGCTATGAGCTGATCCGGACGAGGTACAACGCGCTGGTGGAGGGACTGCCTTCCGGCGCATACCGGATGGGCGGCACGGATTTCCCCTTCCGGCCGAATACCGGCAATGCGTTCGCCGCGTTCCTTCTCGGAAGCGTGGTCCGGGCGGACTTTACGGTGCCAGTAGCCACCTGGCTGCCGCGGTGGTGGTCCCATGCCTGGTATGTGCAGGACACGTGGCGTCCAATCCGCAACCTGACGTTGGAACTGGGGGTGCGGTGGTCCTATGAATCGCCGTTTAACACCAAGTATGGCCAGCAATCGCAGTTCGATCCCAACGTCGTGGATCCGCTGACAGGACGGCAGGGCGCCATCGTACACGGCGGCGGTCCGCTTGCCAAGAAAGATCTGAACAATTTCCAGCCGCGACTCGGGCTGGCGTGGAACTTTCACCCGAAGTATGTATTTCGCGGAAGTTTCGGGATCACGCACTCGGACCTGTTCACCAATGGCATCAACCAGAACTTCGAGGAGTATCTGGCGACCGCGGTGGTGGAGGCGCCCGTCGGCAACCCGACGCCGGTATTCCGGCTTTCGGAAGGGCCGCCCGCGTTCACGCTGCCGATCGCGGCCGACGGAAGCGTGCCGTTTCGGGGAACCAATTACACCGGGCGGAACGCCTCGTGGTACGACCCCAACATGCGGCTGCCGTACATCGCCACCTGGTCGGCCGGCATCCAGTACCAGTTTGCTTCCACCTGGCTGCTGGACACGATCTATCAAGGTTCAGCCGGCGTGGGACTGTTGAATAACTGGAACACCAATGTCGTTCCGCTGGATATTTCTCGCGACCCGGTGCGGTTGCAGCAAATCTTTCAGAACTATCAGAATTTCCGGCCGTTCCCGCAATTCGGCGCGATCAACCACTATGCCAACTATGGTCACAATTCGCATCATGCCGGCACGCTGCGGGTGGAAAAGCGCTATTCGAGCGGAGTATCGCTCAACGCGTTCTATCAACTTGGCAAGACTCTGAACGACGCCGACGATGACGGCACCGCCAGCGGCATCACCTGGTACAATCGCCGCCTGGAGAAAGCCCGGGCCAACTACGATATCCGTCACCGGTTTGTCAGCGTGTTTACCCTGGAGATGCCTTTCGGCAAAGGCCGGCGATTCATGAATGGCGGCGGCCTGAAGGAGTGGGTGCTGGGCGGCTGGGACGGAGCCTGGACGCAGACCTATCAGTCGGGTCCGCCCGTGAACATGTCGTTCGCGGGAAGCCCGTTCAACTACCTGGCGGGAGCGCTCCGGCCGAACCAGGTGCTGCCCCGGGAGCAGGCGCAGGTGCAGAACTGGGACATTGGCCCGCACCGGTTCCCGTTCAGCGCGCAAAACCGCTACTTCAACTTCGACGGGTTTGCGTATCCGGCGGCCTTCACTCCTGGAACGCTGGGGCGGAACGTGTTCGAGTCGCCGGGGCTGAGGTGGACGCAAGTCTCTTTGTCGAAGCAATTCAAATTCAAAGAGCGCTACGTGTTCGAACTGCGGTGGGACATGAACAACTTGACCAAGGAGCCGCAGTTTGCGGACCCGAACGCGCAGTTCAACCTGGTGAACCGCGCGAACTTCGGCACGTTCAGCGGCACGCGGGGCAGCTTTTCCGATATCGGCACCGCGCGAGCTCACCACATCCTGGTGGGCCGGTTCGTTTTCTGACGAGTTCGGGTTGACGGCGAGACCCGGCGCGCGGTTCGATGGTGGCCGCGAGGAACTGCGAATGAGGCGCCGGGCCTTCCTCATGTCCGCCGCGGGAGCGACGCTGGGGCGGGCGGCGGTCCCGGTCTATCCGGACCACCGTGAGCTTCTGTACTACCTGGACAGCCGCGGGCGGCGGCGGACGGTACGCACGCCCGCCGACTGGGCTAGACGCGTGGCACACCTGCATGCGCACATGGAACGGGTGATGGGGCCGCTGCCGGCGCGGTCAAGGGTTCCGCTCGAAATGCGCATCCACGAGGAAGCCGCGCAGGCAAATTACCTTCGCCGGAGGTTGACGTAGATCTCGGAGCCCGGGGACCGCGAGCCCGCGTACCTGCTGGTTCCGCAGCCCGTACGTGGCCGGCATCCAGGGATGATCTGCCTGCCCGGCAGCTCCAAGCCGGGCAAAGACATCCCGGCGGGCATCCTGCGGGACAGACCCAATCAGCTCTGGGCGCACGAGCTGGCTGAGCGCGGATACGTGTGCCTAGTGATCGACTACCCGCTGCTGCATACGCAGGAATACGCGACGGATCCCTACGCTCTGGGGTACGCCAGTTGCACCATGAAGGGCATCGTCAATCACCGCCGGGGAGTCGACCTGTTGCGGCAGTTGCCCTATGTGGATCGCGCGCGGATCGGGGTGATCGGCCATTCACTGGGCGGACACAACGCGCTGTTCCTGGCGACGTTCGAGGCGCGCGTGCGCACGATCGTGTCCAGTTGCGGGTTCAACGTGTTCGCGAAGCACGCCGGGGGGGCCTGACGGCGTGGGCGTCGCGGTATTACATGCCGCGGATCGAAACCGATTTCGGGAAGGACCCGGCGCGCGTGCCGTTCGACTTCACCGAGATCCTGGCCTCCCTGGCGCCGCGGCCGGTGTTTGTCAACGCGCCGCTGCGCGATGCTCCGGACTTCGAGGTGTCGGGCGTGCGGGACTGCTACGAGGCGGCGCCGCCGGTGTACCGGGACGTGTTCGGCGCCGCCGATCGGCTGCGCGTGGAGTATCCCGATGCCGGGCACGACTTTCCGCCGGAGACGCGCCAGTCATGCTATGCGTTCCTGAACCGGTTCCTGCGTTCGTGAGCGGCGACGGGCGCGATGGATCTACAATTCCCCCAGAACGTCATGAGACAGAATCTCTTAGTTTTCCTGATGATGGCCGCCGGGGGGCTGCTTAGCGCCGGGGAGCTAGCCGGTCCGGACTGGGTGCGGGAGACCGCCGCCGCAGCATGGCAGCCGCGCGATTCGCAGGGGGAAGTGGTCTACGCGGGCCGGATGTGGATTTTCGGGGGGTGGTTCAACTCGTTTGAGGCGCCGCCGCGCGACGTGTGGAGTTCGGCGAACGGCAGGGATTGGACGCTGGTGACCAAGGCCGCGCCGTGGATCCACAGCGACTTGCCGATGTCGCTGACTTTCCAAGACCGGATGTGGATGATGGGTGGCTGGTACAACGGCCGGCTGCCCGGCCATTCGGCGTCCAGCGCCGTGTGGTCTTCGACGGACGGGGCTATCTGGCGAAAAGTGACCGAGCGCGCGGGTTGGTCGCCCCGCCTCGCCGCGGCCATAGTGGAATTCCGCGGCCGCATGTGGATTCTGGGCGGCACGGAGAACTACTACTTTGGCGATCGGCAAAGCCTGAAGAACGACGTGTGGTCGAGCGCCGACGGCCGCACCTGGAAGCAGGCGACCGCCAACGCCGGGTGGGCGCCGCGTGCGTACCATCAGGCCGTGGTGCACGACGGTAAGATCTGGGTCTTCGGCGGCGGCAACTACGTGCCGGAGTATCAGGGGTTCCACGATGTCTGGTCGTCGGAGGATGGCGTGCGGTGGACGCAGGTGACGCCGGCCGCGGGGTGGGCGGCGCGCCTGTGGTTCGCGGCCGCAGTGTACCGGGGCCGGATGTGGGTGCTGGGCGGCTGGTCGAAGACTCCGGACACCAACTGGGGCGACGTCTGGTATTCGCGCGACGGCAAAGAATGGACGCAACTCAAATCCAAGGTGATCTGGAAAGAGCGGCATGAGCATTCCGGGCTGGTGTTTCAGGACAAACTGTGGGTCGCGGGAGGCCACGCCAGGCCCTTGAGCAACGAGGTGTGGTCGCTGTATCTTCCGCCGGATTTTTTCCGGGGGGAGTAACGCGGTCATCTGCCGCCGCCAGCCCGCCCGATCCGTATCCGGGCGCATTGAGGTTCCGCGCTCATCCTCATCTCTCAAATTGGCTGAGCGGTCGAGTGCGGAAAGGCCGGCATCCGCCTGGGGCGGCTGCGCCGGGCGCTATTCCTGCTTCACCGCAATGGTAGTGCGCTGACCCTGGGTAATGCTATTGACGCTGTCGACCTGGATAAATGTCAGGATGGCGTTGTTGGGCGGCACGGTTTGCGGGATGCGGACGTTGATCTGCCAGACTCCAACCAGACCGGGCGCGAGACCGGAGTATAGGATGTTTTCGTCCGGTACCCAGTTGTTGATCCAGACGCGCGGGCGCAGCGGCGTCGAGACGGGGCCGGTGGGCGCTTCGCCGTCCGGGGGGCTGCCGGGCACCACGCCGAAGCCGGTACCGAACAGCGAGATCACCTTCCCCCGTCCCACGGGGGCCTGTTCGGAGTTGATGGAACCGTCCTCGTTGATGGCGGCCACCTGGCCGTCGCCGCTGGCCGCGGAGGTGAACAGGCCGGGAGAAACAGCCGCCATGGAGACGACGCCGGCGCAGACGACTTGGCCGGTAGAGGTGCGGACCACCTCGACCGGAACCGTGCCGTTGGACGGCGTATCCTGGGGGATCACAAAGTTCACCTGGTTGCCGGCGACGGCGAAAATAGGCGCCGGCCGGTCATTGACCAAGACCTGAATCCCCGCCACTTCGCGGCTCACCGGATTTCCCGGGCCGGTTACCAGTTCTTCGGAGATTACGCCGCCTTGCCCGAACAGGCTGGCAATGGTTCCGGGCGCGAGGGCGCGGCCCGGAATCTGGTTGGCCGCATTGATCACGCTCGCGGAAGGGAAATGGATGGCGACGCGGTTGGTGGTTTCGGCGTACAGGAGATTGCCAAACCGGTCCTGAGTAAGGGCGACCGAACCCCCTTCGGTGGGAAGTTGCAGATTGGCGGCGAACTGATTGGCGACCAAATCGTCGAACCGGGGATACCGCGACACGCGGGTCAAGCCGATCTCGGCGACCCAGATTTCGCCGGTCACAGGGTTTACATAAACTCCGCGGGGTCCCGACAGGCGGGACGCGCCGGCCACCGTGGTCAGGATGGTAGCGGCCCGAGGATCGGTTCCGGCGGAGGGGGCGCGGTTGAAGATCAAAATGCGGTTGTTTCCGGTATCCGCCACATAGAGCCGGTCGTCGCTATCGGTGGCGATATGCCGGGGACCGTTCATCTGATTGTCGCCGCTGCCGGCGCCGAACGAGTTGAAGTTAGGCTGCCCGAACACCAGCGCGGCGGACTGGCCGTTGGTGAGCTCCTCAGGCGCGCCGCGGAATAACAACACGCGGTTGTGCGAGGCGTCGGACACGAGCAGGGCGTTTCGGCCGGCGAAGGCCAGACCATAGGGGCTGCGCATCCGGCTGGGAGTCGGGTCGGTGATCCGGGTAGTGAAGTTGCCCTGCCCGAGGACAAGATTGGCGCGGGGGAAGCTGCCGCCGGCAAACGGTTTGGGGAAGCGGAGGACGCGTCCATTGCCGGTATCGGCGACGTAAAGATTGCCCTCGTCATCGAGCAGCAATCCGGTGGGAAGAAAAAGACTTTGGGCGGAGGGTTGTTCGGGGTCGTTGGTGGGGTAATTGATGAGCGCGTGAAAGAGGCTGGGTTGGCCGATGACCAGGTCGGCGGCATCTCCCGGGCGGACGCGGCGGACATCCCGGAACCCGAGGACGCGGTGGTTATAGCTGTCGGCGACGTAGAGGTGAGGCGGATCGGAATTCCAGTCGACCACAAGGCCGCCGTCAAACACGTTGCCTGCGGTGGTGACCCCCTGAAAGCTGAACTCGCGGCCTTCGATCAGGTTGCGGGAGTTCCGATCGAAAGCATCCTGTCCGAGCACCCGGGTGGCGCGGGAAGCGCTGCCAAGGCCGGCGGCGGGGAAAACGAGCACGCGGTGGTTCAGGCTGTCCACCACGAACAACTCATCTCCGAGCAGCGCCGCGTGCGAAGGCGAGTTGAGGGTATGGGCGTCCGGTTGCGGGAGGTCCCGGTTGGCTTTGTTCTGCGTATAGTCGTTTTGGCCGACTGGCCCCGCGGCGCGCGCCCTGGGGGAGAAGAGAGTGCTTTCCGGAAGCCACTGTTCGTACGGATCGAAGAACACGAGGCGGTGGTTGCGGGTGTCGGCGACACCCAGGCTGCCGCCCACAAAGAAGAGGCCCTCCGGTCCGTTGAAGATCTGATCATTCGCCGCGGGAGCGGTTTGGCCCGCCGGAGGTTCAAAGACTCCGACGATGCGATTCGCCGGCTGGCCACTCGAGGCGGGGACCTCCCAGACGAGAATCCGGTTGAGCGAATCGGCGACGTAAAGTCGTCCGGCCGGGTCCAGCGCCAAGCCGGTCGGGAACCGCAGGGCCACCCGGTCCCGGACCTCCGTGGCGGGGGTGGCGGAGAGGAAATCGACTTGGCCGAGCACCAGGTCCGCCGCCGGGCCGTTACGGGCATCCCGGGTGAGAACGTCGGCGGGGTAACGCAACACGCGGTGATTGCCGGTGTCGAGGAACCACAAATTGCCGTCGCGGTCGAACGCGAACGCGGCGCCGAACGCCTGGTTGCCGCCGACCGCAATCGTGCGGGCCGACAGGCCCCCGGCATTGGGTAGGTCACAGGTCGCGCAACTGAAACTGGTCTGGCCCACCACCAGATCGGGGAGTTGCTCGGATTGATCGAAGGGCCTGGGGAAGCGGAGAATTCGGTTGTTGCCGGAGTCAAGGATCCAGAGGTCTCCCTGCGGGTCTACGGCCACTGCGGAAGGCAGAAAGAGGCCGGTGGAGGTCGCCGTGCGGGGGCCGCCCCGGAACGTGGAAAGAAAATCCCGCTGGCCCAGGACCAAATCGGCCTTCTGGCCATTGGAGAACGAACGGGCATCACGCCAGGCCAGGACCCGGTTGTTGGAGGCGTCGCTGACGTAGAGGTGCGGCGTGGCGGCATTGGCGTCCACGGCGACCGACTGGGGTGAACTGAACTCGCGTCCTTCCACCAGGTTCGGGACCGAGGTGGAGGGGCGCAAGTTAGGGTGGCCCAGGGCTCGGGAGGGCACGAAGTTGAGCTGGATTTGCGCCTCGACCGAACTCAGGGCGAGAAGCAGAAGGGGGGCCGCTTTCCAACGAGTCATGACAACCTAGGCTCTGCCTTTTCTTCCTCAACAAGAACTACGATCTTCTGACTATCATACGAGGTTCATTGGAGAGGTTGGCTGAGGGAATTCCCTGGTGCGGGGAGGGAAAGAAGGGGGGCACAAGCGGACCCCCCGCCAGAAACGGAGCAGAGTTGGCTTTCAAGCCACGGAGGGGGAAGGCAGCGTGACAAGCCGGACTTGCCGTTGCAGGCCTTCGATCACCTGCAGGAGTTCGGCCGGGCCGCGCGTCGGGAAGCCGCACCGATAGACGACCAGCCGCCAGTGGGCTTCGAGCAACCGGAGGCGAAAGGCGAACTGCCGCCGGGCAAGTTCATCGATAAAATCCGTACGGTCCGAGGCGGCATAGACGGCCAGCGCGCGGCCCGCCTTGCAGAGGCGGCTGAAATCCTTGTTGAGCAGACGCAGGTAGCGGCCGTAAATCTGCGCCCTGCTTCGTCTTAGCCTCTTTTCGATATCCGGCCTATAGCCCGGCTCCCCACGCAGAAAAATAAAATCTTCCTCGTTCAGCAGCCGCACCATAGGGCGGTATTTGTAGGTGAGATCCTCGTCAACACAGGCGATCCACTGTTCCGGCGAATCTGACGGCGCAGCCAGCCGGACGTAAAACCAGGCCACCGCGCCCAGCAAGGCAGCGATTGCCCCGAGAAGAGCCAGAAAGGCCCAAGTCACCATGGAGCAAGGCTAACCGATTTTCGGCCGCAAATCAACGGGGAAGTCGGCCGGCGAGTACCCGGGTATTCAATGTATCCAATTGGCGTAATAAACGTTCTTCCGATGCAGCCGATAAATGATGAAAGTTCACCTGGCTTTCTTCCCCCTGCCGGGTAAGCGCCAGCGTCCAGGCCAGGCAGGCCACCCCCGCCGTTACCACGACGAGGGAGCCGGTGATCGAGTTGTAGTCGCTGCCGCCTACGGTCCGGATCAGGTAGATCGCCGAAGTGATCCCGTAATAAGCGGAGAAGATTCCCGCGTGGCGCAGAGTGTTTCGAGTGACCGGCACCGGGAGCCAGTTCAAATACGCGAGCAGCAGCGCCACATAGGTAGCGCACCCGATGCGGACGGTGCGGTCGGCCACCAAAAACCACTCCATAACCCACCGGGTGGAACCCATGGACGCGGTCTGGAAGAGCAGGCCAACGGCGACGGCCACCAGGGTTCCCACCCAGAGCAGGCGGGCGCTCATGCGATAGATTCCGCGATAGCGGTCGAGGAACTTGCTATGCAGCTCCAGCACCAGCGCAATCTGGCCCGCCCAGAGCAGCGGTTCGGTGGTGAGCCAGATGCGGTAGTACTCCCGGCTTTGCGGATCGTGCGGCATCAGCGCCAGCGCCCGCAACGTGCTCAGGATCCAGTAACCAAAGAACCACGGATATACCCGGTGCAAATGCAACTGACGGAGGCGAACCACCAAAACCATGCGGGCGAAGATGCTTGCCAGGAACAGCGCGGTCTGGATAGAGCTCGCAATTAGCATGGTCGGGCGGAAGCACCGCCCAAGATTCTATCATCGGCCAATTCAAGCCATCTTCAACCCAACTTGCAATCGCCATCGGGGCAGGGGAACAGGTCGTCCGCTCGGTTCACGGCCGTTTTACAGTCGCCGTCGGGGCAGGGAAACAGGTCGTCGGTCCGGTTCAAGGCCGTTTTACAGTCGCCGTCGGGGCAGGGGAACAGGTCGTCCGTTCGGTTAAGAGCCAGCAAGGAGGTCCCCGACAAGGACCACGAGTCGACCCATCCAAGGCTGGGGGTCAAACCCAAGAGAAGCGCCACGAGGGCGGCGGCGAAGAGCGAATTGCGCGACATTGGTACTATTTCCTTTCTGGAGCGGGAGGTACCCTTTCGGACTTGAGGTTAGTACCGGCGGGGGCGGAGCGGAGGAGCGAGGCGAGAGATTTTCCAGTACCGGATCACCCGGCCCCTTTTGCGCGCGAGCGTTTGACTTAGGTCTATAATCGGGGTGGGGTGAAACCGAGACGGCTGGATCTTGAAAGCAACGCTGTGGGTTTTGATCGTAGACCAATCGGCGATTTGTGGAGGCACACGCTTTCACACATTGAGTCGGTATTTGGGCGGCTGGTCTACCTCTGCTCTTTGCGGGACGCCGACACAGGTCTGTACCAGCATTTTGGCCTGGCGCAGCAATTCAGTCCCCGGGAGGCCCACGAAGCGCTGCGGGAAAGCCATGAGCAGTCGTTCTCCGAGTGGCTGGCATTCGATCTGGAGCAGCAGAAGGCGGACCTGGAACTCTATCTGTCGGGCGTGGAAGCCGAGCGAAAGCGCATTGTCGAGACTTGGACGCGGGTGAAACCGTACCTGCACCTGATGCCGGCATCGGTGCGGCCGGTTGAACGCGAGCTCTACTTGCGGGACATTGAAACGCTGCTTAACCTGTTGCAGAACGTAAACGGCGTTTCTTCCGAAGATCCAGACGCATAGCCACGCCGACGACCTGGCCGACCACCTCGATATCGTTCGGATGACTGTAGACTTCGGGAGCGCAAGGAGATGCCGGATGGGGCTGGAGGATCAATTGTCCCTCGCGCAAGGAACACCATCCGCAAGACCAGCCATCCCGGCGTTCCAAGAAGTAGATGGGACGCTCGAACTCGTTGGCCCAGCCGGAGGAGACGATTTTGCGGCGGGTTTCGTCGATGAGCACCAGGGAGCCCGGCGGCAACAGCGGATACATCATGAAGTCCTCGCCACCGATGAAACCGTAGCGGTGCTCTTTGAGGTCGAGGCCGTTGAGCAGCGCCAGGGGAAGCCGGCCCCAGCGTTGGATCATGCGGCTGAAGTGGGTGGTGCGCCGGAAATCGAAGCCGGGATCCAGGGCCAGCGGCATGTTCACGTAGCCGCGGCCATCGGGCCGAAAGCGGACGAGGTGGCTCTTGGAGACCTCCACCAGGGAGGCGTCGGCGGCCACCGAGGCCATGTCCACGCCGTACCATTCGAGCACCTCCGCCGGTTCCAGCCGGTAGATGACGCACAGCGAGTAGAGGCGGTAGATGGTGGGGAGAGTGCCGCGGTTTTCGATCTCCGACAGACGGCTCAAACCGACCACGAACTCATCGTTCTGATGGCGATCGGCAATCAGCCGGCTGGCTTCCTCCACGTCGCGGATGGTCAGGTTCAGGCGCTCGCGGATTTGTTTGAGGCGCTGTCCCGCTTCCTCCGTAATCCCATCCGAGGCGATGCCACGCGATCTGATTCGGTACTCCAATGGAGCCTCAGGACCCTAATTATAGCGGGCGTCCTGCAGGGGGGCAAGCCGCTTAAGTCGAGTCCTGTTCTGAATTCAGAACAAGAGTGGAGAGGAGGGCTGCAAAATTGAAAATCGTGGTGGGCGTGTCGGGCGCGAGCGGGGTGGTGTACGGGTATCGCTTACTAGAACGGCTAAAGGCGCTACCCGCAGTGGAGACCCATCTCATCCTCACACGTTCCGGCGAGCGGACCCTCTATTTGGAAATGGGGTTGCGGGGTGCGGCGCTCAAGGAGCTGGCGGACTATTCGTACCCCCTGGAGGACATCGGCTGCCGCCTGGCGAGCGGCTCCTACCGGACGGACGCGATGGTGATCGCTCCTTGTTCGATCCACACCATGTCGGCGATTGCGAGCGGCATCAGCGCGAACCTGCTGATCCGGGCAGCGGACGTGGCGCTGAAGGAGCGGCGCAAACTGATCCTGCTGGTGCGGGAATCGCCGTTTCACCTGGGGCATCTGCGCCACATGGCCGCCCTGGCGGAGATGGGGGCGATCATTGCCCCTCCGGTGCCGGCCTTTTACCACCGGCCGCAAACCGTGGCGGACATCGTCGATCACAGCATCGACCGCGTTCTGGACCTGTTGGGCGTCCCCGACGCTCAAATTAAGAGATGGCAACCTGAGTAACCATGGCGAAGAAACAAACGGCGGCGTTTCAGGGAGAACGAGGGGCGTTCAGCGAGGAGGCGGCCCGGCGCCTGCTGGGACCGGAGGTGACGCCGGTGCCCTGCGCCCGTTTTGAGGATGTGCTCCGCAGCCTGGTGGAGAAGCGGGTGGATGCCGCGATCCTGCCGATTGAGAACACGCTGCATGGCTCGGTGCATGAGAACTACGACCACTTGCAGAACTTCGACGTGGTGATCACGGGCGAGACGCGAATCCGCATTGTGCACAACCTGATCGCGTTGCCAGGGGTGAAGGCGCGGCAGGTCCGGCGCGTCTATTCGCATCCGGTGGCGCTCAACCAATGTTTGCGTTTTTTCACCGAGCATCCGGAGTACGAGAAGCACGCCCACTACGACACGGCGGGCAGCGTCAAGATGCTGGCTGAGCAGCAACTACGCGACGCCGCGGCGATCGCCTCCGCCAGCGCGGCCCGGATTTACGGCGCACGCATTCTGCAGCGGTCGATTGAAGACGACCGGCAGAATTTCACGCGCTTTTTCCTGCTCCGCCGCCCCAGCGATCCGCGCGCGCGGCGAGCGAAGACGGCCCGTGTGACGTGGAAGACGTCGCTCGTGTTCACGACGCGCAACGTGCCCGGGTCATTGTTCCGATGTCTCAGCGCGTTTGCCTTGCGGGACCTGAATCTGGCGAAGATCGAATCCCGCCCTCTCCGGGGCAAGCCCTGGGAGTATCTTTTCTATCTCGATTTCCTCGGGCACGTGGAGGATCCCGTGGTGCGAAACGCGCTCTCCCACCTCAAGGAAATTGCCGAATGGCGATTGCTGGGCTGCTACCCGCAAGGGACCTGACCAGCCCCGATGCCCGCCAAAGGCCAGGAAGCGGGGCGCGGGGGACACATCCCGCCAGAGCCGCACCGACCTGCCGGTGAAGAGAGAGACGGCAGGGGCAGAGCCGTTCTCTGAGGGCCGCACCTGGCGCGCTCGGACTAGACCGGATCCGGTTGGGAGCTACGCGGCCGCGGGGGCGGGTTGCGGCCGGTTCCGCTTCCGCGCGGCGCGCTTTTTACCCGTTTGCGGTTGAGCCGCGGCGGCCTTTTTGGCGCGCTCGGCCGCCCAGCGCGCTTTGGCGGCGGCTGAGATTCTGGCCCGACCTTCGGGACTAATCCTGCGCTTCTGAGGGGCGGCGGCGGTCGCAACTTTCTTGCGGACGCCGGGAGCAGCTGCTCCACCCACTTCCCGCAAGGCGGCAATGGCCCGGGTGATCGCGTCCTGTTGCTGTTCCAACTCGCTGATGATTTGCCGAATGTCTTTCAAGGTATCTCCTAAACCAGGAATGCCTGGGTGTCCGCTTTGCGCCCGGGGCCTGGCCGAGTCCATGCGAGAAATCGCCTTCCAGCCTCACTTGCAAGTCATCGTTCGGGAGGCGGAGAAAGGAATCCGCGAAAGTCACTCCAACCTAGCCGTGCCGTTGGCGCTCTTTCCTATCCTAGCAGCAGGAGTCAGTTCGCGTGGGGGAGAAACGCTAGTTACCTCGCTGGCTGGCCGCCAGGCGCGCGACGATCCGTCGGGCGGTCCGGTTTAACTCATCGGGAGTGTTATTCTTGGGTTTGACGAACGCCGACCAGAGTACCTGGCGCGACTGGGCGTCCACCAGAAACACGTTGCCCCTGGCGGCTCCGGACAGGAAGACCCCGCGGGGAACGTCGTGCTGCTTGGCAGAACTCCCGGCGGCGTCCGGTTCCTCGGGGGACTTCGGCGGCGGAAACAGTTCCTGCATTTTTTGCTCGAATGACTCGCCGAGACGGTCCGTCAGGAAGACCGTGGCGCGTTTCGGGTCGGTGGCGACGCGGTACAGATGGGAGGCGGCAATGTGGTTCGCCAGGAACTGGTCGAGCCCCGCGCGCATGGGCAACACATACAATTCCGGCGGTTCGGGAGCCTGGGCGGCCAAAGCCGCCGCGAACGCGGCAAGCGCAACAAACCGATGCACTCTTCGATCATATCGCGGAGGAGCGATTGTATAACGGCCAGCGGATCACAGTGATCACGCCTTGCCTGAACGAAGAGCAGGGCATTCAGGAGGTGTTGCGGCGCATGCCCGCGTTTGTGGACGAAGTGATTGTGGTCGACAATAACTCGACGGACCGGACTTCCGAGGTGGCGGCGCAGTTGGGGGCGAAGGTGATCCGGGAGGAGGTGCGGGGCTACGGACGGAGTTACAAGCGGGGATTTGCGGCGGCGACGGGCGATGTCATTGTGACCCTGGACGGCGATCACAGTTATCCGGTCGACGCCATTTCGTATCTGCTGGAGGCGTTTCGGCATCTCGAGGTGGATTTTCTGAACGCCTCGCGTTTTCCGGTGCGCGACAAGCGGGCGATGAGTCTGAAGCATAAGATCGGCAACCTGATTCTGTCGCTGGCGATGTCGCTGCTTTACCTGCGCTGGGTGCGGGATTCCCAGTCCGGCATGTGGGTCTTGCGCCGCTCGATCCTCCCGCTGATGAAGCTGGAATCGGACGGGATGGCGTTTTCCGAGGAGATTAAAATCGAGGCGCTGAAACACCCGCGGATCCGGTTTGGGGAGATCTCCATTCAGTATTCCTCGCGGCTGGGGGAGATCAAACTGAACCCTTGGCGGGATGGATTCTACAATCTCTGGTTTCTGCTCAAGAAGCGCTTCACGTAAGAGAAGCGGATGGCGGACGCGGTTACGGTACTGATCCCGGTATGGAATGGGCGGCCGCTGCTGGCGCGGCTGCTGGAAGCGCTGGCCAGCCAGACGAGGCCTCCCGCCGAAGTGCTGGTGGTGGACAACGGTTCGACGGACGGGGCGCCCGGCGAGGCGGAGGCGCGGGGCGCGCGCGTCCTCCGGCTTGGCGCGAACCTGGGATTCGCCCGGGCGATCAACGAGGGGTTGCAGCGCGTGGGGACGCCACTGGTGGCGATCGTGAACAGCGACGTAGAACCGGCGGCGGACTGGCTGGAGAAACTGGGCGCGGCGCTGGCCCGCGAGCAGGTGTGGTTCGTTTGCGGGAGGCTGTTCCGGCCCGGCGGCCAAGTGCTGGATGGCGCGTTCGACCTGGTGACTCGGGGTGTGCTGCCCTGGCGGGCCGGTAGCGGGCAGCGGGATCATCCGGTCTACGCCAACGCGCGGCCCATCGCGCTGGCCTCGATGACGGCAACGCTCTACCGGCGGCGGCTCTTCGAGGAAGCCGGCATGTTGGAACCGGCTTTCGGAAGTTACCTCGAGGACGCGGATTTCGCGCTGCGCGCCGCGCTGGGCGGCTATCGGGGCTGGTACGAGCCGGCGGCGCGAGCCGTGCACGTGGGCAGCGCAGCGCTCGGCCGGTGGCATCCGGCGACGGTGCGCCTGCTGGCCCGCAACCAGGTATTCCTGGCTGCCCGCCATCTCTCCCCGGCCCTCGCGCGGCGGTATTGGCGGCCGTTGCTGGCCGGGCAGTTGCTGTGGGGATTGGTCGCGGTCCGGCACGGACGCCCGCTGGCGTGGCTGGCGGGGAAAGTCGAGGGGATCTGGCGTTACCGGGAGGTAGCCACGCTGGACAAGCGGGGGACGGAGGGCCCGCTGTGCCGGCTGCTCGAAGAATCCGAATCCGAGTTGATGCGCTTGCAGGCGGCGGCGGGAGCCGATCGGTTCTGGCGCTGCTACCGGCGGCTGGCAGGCGCGGGTTGATTCATGGAACCCGGAGTGGTGGTGATCACGCATAACTCGGCGGAGGTGCTGCCGGCGTGTCTGGCGGCCGCCGCGGGCCGCTGCGGCGACCTGGTGGTGGTGGACAACGCCTCGCGCGATGGCACGGCCGCCATTGCCCGCGCCAGCGGCGCGCGGGTGATCGTCAATCAGGAGAACCGGGGGTTTGCCGCGGCCGCGAATCAAGGCCTGGCCCTGCTGGACTGCGAGTTCGTTCTGCTGCTGAATCCGGATGCGGTGTTGGAAACCTCGTTGGAGCCGCTGGTACGGGCCTGCTCGGCGCCGGGCGTCGGCGCGGCGGGCGGCAAGCTGGCGGGAGAGGATGGTCTGGCGCAGCGCGGATTCACGCTGCGCCGTTTTCCGCGCGCCGCGGAGCTGGCTGCGGAAGCCTTGCTGTTGAATCGCGCGTGGCCGTCCAACCCGCTCAACCGGCGGTACCGGTGCCTGGATGCCGATCTCGAACAGGCGCAGGAGGCCGAGCAACCGGCAGGCGCTTTTCTGCTGATCCGGCGCGAAGCTTGGCGGCAGGCGGGCGGCTTCGACGAATCGTTTTTTCCCGTCTGGTTCGAGGATGTCGATTTTTGTTACCGTCTGCGGCAGGCCGGATGGCGGATCCGGTACGAGCCCGGTGCGGTGGCGCGGCATCGCGGCGGGCACGCCGTTCTCCGGATGCCTTGGGAAGAGCGCCAAGCGGCGTGGTACGGCAGCCTGTTGCGGTATGCCGAGAAGCATCTGGGTTCGCGGCAAGTGCGGATGCTGGGCTTCGCTATACTGGTAGGCGTTTCGCTGCGGGTGTGGCCGGCGGTGGCGGCGGAACGAAGTTTTCGGCCCCTGCGCAGTTGCGGGAGGGTGCTGCGGCTGGCCGCGAGCAGATGTTGTCGTGGCGGCTGACTGGCGAGTCTTCGCGGGGGGTGCTCCGTGGGGTCTCGCGGCAAGAAGGGGAGTTCAATAACGCGCTCATGATGAAACCCGATTCGGTGTCCGTGACCATTGTGACCTACAACAGCGGACGCTTTATCAAGCGATGCATCGAGTCGGTGCTGGCGCAGCGGTATCCCAAGGAAATCATCGTTGTAGATAACAACTCGACCGATGGCACGGTGGACATTCTCGAGCAGTTCGAGGATCGGTGCCGGATTGTGTATAACGAGGAGAACGTTGGATTCGCCGCGGCGCAGAACCAGGCGATCCGGATGGCGCGGGGAGCCTGGATTCTGACGCTGAATCCGGACGTGCTGCTGTTGCCGAACTTTATTGCGTCGCTGGTGCGGGCGGGCAGGTTGCATTCGCGGATCGGGTCGGTGTGTGGCAAGCTGCTGTCGATGACCTCGACTTTCGATATTCCGAGCAAGCCGCTGATCGACTCGACGGGGATTTATTTCAACCCGATGCTCCGGCACCTGGACCGGGGCAGCCAGGAGACGGACAACGGCCGCTATTTGAAACACGAGTATGTGTTCGGCGCGACGGCGGCGGCCGCGCTCTACCGGCGCGCGATGATCGAGGACATTTCCATCGACGGCGAATTTTTCGACGAGGATTTCTTTGTTTACCGCGAGGATGCCGACGTGGCGTGGCGGGCGCAGTTGCTGGGCTGGAAATGCATTTACACGCCGTACGCCCGGGGCTACCACGTACGGAACGTGTTGCCGAACAACCGGCGGGCGCTGCCTGCCGCGATTAATATGCACTCGGTGAAGAACCGGTTTCTGATGCGGCTGAAAAACATCACGTCGGGGCTCTACCTGCGGAATGCGGTGTCGATTACGCTGCGCGATCTGGTGGTGCTGACGTGCTGTCTGGTGTGGGAGCACAGTTCGCTGAAGGCGTTCTGGTTTTTAGCGCGTCACTGGCGGCGGATCCTGGCCAAGCGCCGGGAGATCCAACGGCGCGCCGTGGTTTCGGAGGAGGAGATCGCCTCCTGGTTCCGCTACCAGCCGGTGAGCAAGCCCGCGCCGCAGCCGGCGCGTGAGAAGAGCGTGGTGGGCGCCCGGAGCGGCCGGCGCTGACGCAGTGCGGGTGGCTTTGCTCGGCACGCGGGGGATTCCCGCCAGCTATGGCGGCTTCGAGACGTTCGCCGAGGAGCTTGCGACGCGGCTGGCGGCGCGCGGCCACCAGGTGGCGGTGTACACACGGACCCGCCACGCGTCGCCGTATCGCGGGGTGGAGTTGCGCTGGCTGCCGACGGTGAGGCACAAGTACCTCGACACGCTGGCGCATACCGCCTTGTCGACCGCGCATCTGCTGCTGCGCGGCGCCGATGCCGCGCTGTACTGCAATGGCGCCAACGCGATCTTCACCTGGGCGCCCCGTCTGGCGGGGATTCCGGTGGCGCTGAACGTCGACGGGCTCGAGCGGAAACGCAAGAAGTGGAATCGGCTCGCGCGCGGGTGGTACCGGCTCTCGGAGTGGCTGGCCACCTTTTGTCCCAGCGAAGTTGTCACGGACGCGGCCAGCATTCGCGACTATTACGCGGAAACTTACGGCAAGCGGTCCACGTTCATTCCGTATGGCGCGGAGGTAGGCCGGGTGGCCGAGGACGACGTGATCCGGCAACTGGGGCTGCGGCGCGGGGAGTACTTTCTCTACGTCAGCCGGCTGGAACCGGAGAACAACGCCCTGCTGGTGCGGGAGGCGTTTGAGCGCGTGCCGGGGGGGCGGCAACTGGCGTTGATTGGAGACGCGCCCTACGCGCACGCCTATATCCGGCAGGTGCGCGCGACCCGGGATCCGCGGATCATTCTGCCCGGGGCGATTTACGGACGCGGCTACGCGCAACTGGGCTCGCATTGCTTCGCGTATATCCACGCGACGGAGGTCGGCGGTACGCATCCGGCGCTGATTGAAGCGATGGGACGGGGGGCGCTGGTGCTGTACCTGGACACGGAAGAAAACCGCGAGGTGGCCGGCGGAGTGGGTCTGCCCTTCGCCAATTCCGTGGAGAGCCTGGCCGGCGCCATGCGGGCGGCGATGGAGATGGACGCAAGCGCACGCGAGCGGCTGGGCCGGAGCGCGCAGGACCGGGTGCGCGCGCAGTATTCGTGGGAGGCGGTGACGGACGCCTACGAACAGTTACTGAGGCGCCTGATCGGCGCCGCGGCGGGCGGTCCGGCGTCATGAACCGCCCCGTGGCGGCGCGCTGCTGGGTGGAGATTTCGCGGCGCGCCTTGCTGGAGAACTTCCGGGCAGTGCGCCGCGCGACGGGCGACGGCATCGAGGTGGCGGCGGTGGTGAAAGCGGACGCGTACGGGCACGGAGCCGTCCCCATGGCGCGGTGGCTGGAAGAGGCGGGAGCCCGGTGGTTTGCGGTGAGCAGCGTCGAGGAAGGGGTGACGCTGCGGGAAGCCGGCATCCGGGCGCGGATTCTGGTGATGGCGGGGGTGCTGTCCTACGAGGAGGAGGCGCTGGCGCCGTACCGCCTCACCCCGGCTCTGCACTCGCTCGGCGACCTGGAGAGGATGGACCGGCTGGCGGCGGCCGCAGGGAGGCCGCTGGACTTCCACTTGAAGCTGGACACGGGGATGTCGCGGCTGGGTTTGCCGGCCAGCGAAGGGAAGCTGCTGGAGGCGCTGGCCGGTCTCCGGGCGGCCCGGATGGAAGGCCTGATGTCCCACTTCGCCTCTTCGGCGGACTATGCATCCCTGCAAACGGACCATCAGGTGGAGGTGTTTCAGACGGTGGCAGCCGCCCTGGAGCGGGCCGGGTGGCGACCTCCGCTGCGGCATCTGGCCAGCAGCAACGCGCTGGCGTACGGACGCCGGGAAGCGTGGCACACCATGGTGCGGCCGGGGCATGTTTTGTATGGGTACGTTTCGCCCGCGCGGGGGGAGGCGCCGCCGGCGATCCTGTCCGTGAGTCCGGTCTTGCAGTGGCGGGCGCGGATCCTGCTCACCAAAGACCTGCCGGAAGGCGCCTTGATCGGCTACGGCGGCACGTTCCGCGCGCCGCGGCCGATGCGGATCGCAGTAGTGGCGGCCGGGTATGCGGACGGGGTGCCGCACCGGCTGTCGAACAAAGGGCGCGTCCTGGCCGGAGGGAAGCCCGCGCCGATCGTGGGAACCGTATCGATGGATCTGACGACGATCGACATCAGCCGGAGCCCGGAGTTACAGGCGGGGGACGCGGTGACCTTGCTGGGCGAGGAGGGTGACGCGCGCCTGGATGCGCAACAGATGGCCCGGCAGGCGGGAACCATTTCGTACAACATTCTGTGCGGCATCCGGGAGCGGGTGCGGCGGATTTACGTGGACTGAGAGCGTGGCGGCTCGCCTGCGGATCCGGCGTCTCACGGGAAATCCTCAGGCAGATCCCCGGTTGACGGCTCGCGGGGCGTCCGCGTACCATGCTGCCGAAGGGGAAGCCATGGAACGGCACCCGCGAGATTCCCAGGGAGAGCTTGCGTCTCGGCCCTCGCGGGTGGCGTATTGGCTGATTCCGGCGGCCTCCGCGCTGCCGCGGTTGCAACTGATGATCAATCAGCTTGCCCGGCAGTATCATGGGCCGCGCTTCGAGCCGCACGTTACGATCTACGCGGGGCGGTTCGGGCCCGCCGACAATCCATCGCTGGTGCTCGAAGCCGCGGCGCGGAGCGGAACGGGAATTGTCCTGCCGGTGCAGGGTCTTTGTTTTTCGCCGTTGTACACGAAGAGCTGCTTTTTGCAGTTGGGGAACCATGAGGGTCTGACCGAGTTGTGCGAGCGCTTTCGCCGGCTCTCGCAACATCCGGGGGACTATACCTTGGATCCGCACCTCAGCCTGCTCTACGCCAATCTGGACCATGGGGCGCACGCGGAGATCGCGGCCCAACTGGTGCTGCCGCAGCAAATCCCGTTCGATCAGATCTGGGCGGTTTCGATTCCAGGGCAGGTGCGCGGGAAAGCGGACGTGGAGCGGTGGCGGCTCATGGCGACCCATTCCCTGCTGAGCCGCGCGAGCTAGGGGCTGGTTGAAGAACGTCGGGACAGGTTCGCTTAGGCTAACCTCGCGGCGATCGATTCGTCTGAGCTTCCGGATCAAAGGCCGTTCCCCCAGCAGTGAAGGAAGGCCGTGAGAGGAGAACCATCCATGCGAAGACTTCATCCGAGGGCAAGCTCCGTAGTGCTGATAGGGCTGCTGGCCGCGAGCGGACTGACCGGGCGTCCCGCGAACGTGGGGCTCAGTCAAGAAGCCGCTGCGCCGCGCACCGTTGAGGCGGCGGAGACGCATGCGGGCAAGAAACCGAGCGAGCGCGCCGAACGGGTGCTGGAACAGATCCGGCAATTGAACGAGTCCGAAGTCCAACTCGTCATGCGCGAATTGGCTGGGCGCGCCCGCGCGCTCCCGCACGAGCGGCTGGCGGAGGCGCATCGCGAACTGTCCCGCCTGCACGAGCGGCTGGCGAAATCACTGAACCGGCGTCCGGTCGATGACGCGGAGGTGCGGAAACTGGAAGAAGAGATTCGGGAGGTCATGCGCAGCCGGGTGCGCCGCTCCGAGCAAGCTTTGCGAAGGGCCGAACAGGCCATGCGCCTGGCGGAAGGCCGGATGCGGCTGCTCGAGAATCGTTTACGCGACTGGGACCGGCGCTGGCAGGAACCAATCCCGGCGCCACCGCCGCCTGAGCCACCACCGGTGGCGCAGCCTCCGAAAAAAGATTAGTTTACGAGGGCGGCCCCGGTGTTCCCGCGCGAGGCGCCGGCCTTGCGCCGTTTTGGGGTCGCTGGGACTGCGCGCCGCAGGTTGCCACCCGCGATTGGGCAGGGGGAGGCCTGCTCGACGAGCAGCAGGGGGTGGCTTGCGGTGGGGACTGGCTCTGGTCCCAGTCGCCGGCATCAAGGGGAGCGGACTTCGGGTCTGAAGAGGGGGTGATCCGGATGGCGGAAGCAGGTGAGCAGGTGGTCGTTGACCATACCCGCGGCCTGCATGAACGCATAGCAAATCGTGGGACCGCAGAACGTGAAGCCTACGCGGCGGAGGGCTTTGCTCATGGCGCGGGAGGCGGCGGTCTCCGCAGGGACTTGCGGGAGGGAAGCGAAGCGGTTGACGAGCGGTTGTCCGCCGACGAACTGCCACAGCCAGTGGTCGAACCCGCCTTCCCTTTCGGCCAGGCGCAGGAACGCTTGCGCGCTGGCGACGGCGCCTTCCACCTTGGCGCGGTTCCGGATGATGCCGGGGTCGGCGAGCAGTTTTTCGATCCTGGCCGGCCGCCCGCGTGCGATGCGCGCGGGGTCGAAACCGGCGAAGACCCGGCGGTAGTGGGCGCGCTTGCGGAGCACGGTCAGCCAGCTTAGACCGGCTTGGGCGCCCTCAAGCACGAGCAATTCAAACAGAGCGCGGTCGCCGTGGAGGGGTACGCCCCACTCTTCGTCGTGGTAGGCGAGATACCGGGGATCGGAGGAGCACCAAGGGCAACGCGGAAGATCCGCAGTCATGGGCGGACGGCCGGTGCGGCAGGGGCGGGTGCGGAGTCAAGGGCGCCGAGTTCGGCGGCGTAGCGCAGGAAAAGCTGCATGCCCTGAAGATCGCGCTCGCTGAGTTCATTGACGATGTTTCGCGTCAGGTATGCGCGTGACAAAGAAAGGGGGAGACCGCGGGCGGCGCTTTCCATTCGGACAACGTCATCGAGATGCTGCCGTCCGAAGCGGCAGGAAGCGCGGAGGGACATCTCGACCTCGGGGGTGAGGACGGCGGGGGAACCGGCCCAGACGGCAAACACCATGGGGAGGGCGGTCATTTCGACCCAAGCGCCTCCGAGGTCGAGACAGGCATAGGGGAGCTGCGGCGGATCGAGGCGCAGCGCCGGGTCGCCGATGATGAGAGCGGCATCGGCGACGGACAGCATGGGCTCGAGTTGGGGAGGGTGGGGGAGCACTTCGGGAAAGACGCCGAAGCGCCGGGCCAGGACGATGCGGGCCAATTGGACCGAAGTGCGGGAACTGGTGTCGGCAGCCAGGCGGCGAACGCGATCGAACGGGACCCTGGAAAAGAGGAGGATGCTCCGGACGGGTCCATGGCAGGCGACGCCCACGCCGGGAACAAAGGCGAGTTTCTGACGGGCGTATTCGATCACGGGAACATTGCCGAGGTCCACCAGGCCGGCGCGAAGCCGGTCGGCGCATAGGGCAGGGGAAGCGAACTCCAGGTCAAACTGCCCGCGCTGGGGTCCGTGAAGCAAGCCCCAGACGAGAGGTGCTGAGTTGAGGAAATCCACCGAGCAGAGTTTGAGGGGCAAATTTCAGTATAGCGGCGAGTGCGGGAAGCGCCTTACCGAGGGGGCGTACGCAGAGCTATCCGCGCAGCCAGCGGGCAAGCCAGGTGTAAGCTCGATCCGCCAGTTCCATGGGGAGACTGTGTCCGCCGCGGAAGTAAGCGGCGTGCAGACGCTCGGAGGCGCCGAAGAGCTGGTACAGAGGCTCCAATTTGGCGACGGCCTGACGGGTGCTCCAGCCGGAATTGGCGAAGATGGCGTCATCGTCGGCCGCGGTAAGCAGGAGGGGCCGGGGAGCAATCAGGGCGAGGACAAAGTGGGTGTCAAGAGGCGTTTGGATGGTCTCGGAATCAGGCACGCCATTGTAGTTCCGCATGTTGATATAGCGGCTGGAGATGTAGAAACCCAAGCGCGGCAGCAAGGCGGTCGCGTGAGACCAGCGCCAGACGTTGCCGTCGAAGCGGAACGTGTCAAAGCCGCAGCTCGACACGCCGGCTTTCAGCCGCTCATCCAAGGCCATGGCGAACCAGGTGGTATAGCCACCGTGGGAATGGCCGATGGAGCCGATGCGGGTGGAGTCGATGAACTCCAAGGTTTCGAGGTAATCAATGGCGCGGCTGAGGTCCCAGACCATTTTGCCCATCATGGACCAGCGGGGGTGGCGGCGATAAAAGGGGATGGCATCGCCGTAATGGCCGGTGGCCGGGTCGTGCCGCTCGCCGAAGCAGGCCGCATCGTAGGTGAAGGTGGCGAATCCGTGGCGGACCAGGTGAAGGGCGGTGTGAAGTTGGGGGTTGCCCGCGAGGCCGGCAGGTTCGGCTTTGCCGAGCTGGACGGTCTGGTGGGGACAAATCACGGCGGGGAAACGGCTTCGGCCGGCAGGCAGCAGCAAGTAGCCAGGAATGAACTCGCCCGGTTCGGTTTGGAAGCGAACCAGACGGCGCAGGTAGCCTGCCTGGGGGACTTCTTCCAGAGTTTCGGCGGCGAGCGGGGGTTTGCGGGGCGGAGGCGGTCCGAGGATGGCGTCGACCAGGGAGCGCAACTGATCACGCCGGGGCTGCCATGCTTCGGGAGAAGCGATTTCGCGGTCCTGGAAGCGGAGCAGATCGACAAGGCCGGCGCGTCCTGACTGATCGGAACGAAGGACGGGCCGGGACTCTCTGGTGATGGCGCGCCAGCGCTCCCAGGACCAATCGACGTAGCCACTGGGGGCAGGCGGACGACGCTGCGCCCACGCAGCGGAGGCGGTGAGCGTGGAGAAGACGCGGCGGGTCATCGGCGTCCGGACCTTTCCAGCCAGTGCCTGAGCATCACGGCGAAGTCGTGGGCAAGGGGTTCGGTGCGGAGTTGCTCAATCGAGAAGCGCATTTTGCGTCTCCAGTTTGGATACTGCCAAGTGGTGCCCGGGAGATTCTGCTGAGCAATTTCCTTGGTCAGGTCCTCCTGGTTGATGAGCAGGATTCTGGAGGGCGAGAGGGCAAGGAATCCAATGACGGCGTTGTGGAGTTCACCGGTCAACTCGGGAACATCGCGCGCAGACTTGGGGAAGGAGGGGGGCAGCAGACCGAGTTCAAACAGGACGTCCAGCATACGTTGCTTGTCATGCTGGCGCTGGTCGCGCTGACGCCAGTAGGTGGCCTCGTCGGGGAACAAGCCGGCGCGGCGACGGGCCTCGAGGTCCTCACCGGCCCAAAATCCGGCGAACGTGGGCAGGTCGTGGGTAGTCGAAGAGATGAGCGCCTGCTCGGGGTAGGCGTGGTGAGGCACGAAGCCGCCGTCGGAGGTTCGCTCGAAGTAGAACAGGCGGTAGCTGAGGATCCCGAAGCGGGCGAGCGCTTCGCGGACATCGGGCTCCACGGTGCCCAAGTCTTCTCCAACGACGACGAAACGGTTGCGGACGCTCTCCAGGGCGAGGATGCGCAAGAGGTCTTCCCAGCGATCCCGCACGTAAGCGCCGGCGGTGGCGTCCCGCCCATCAGGAATCCAATAGAGGCGAAAGAAGCGCATCACGTGATCGATGCGCAAGGCTCCGCCGTGCCGGGCATTGTTGCGGATGGTTTCCGCGAAGAGGCGGTAGCCATTTTCGTAGTGGCGTTCGGACGCGGGAGGAGGGAAAGCCCAGTCCTGGCCCTTGGGCGCGAAATCGTCAGGAGGCGAGCCGACGCGGCAACCTGAGACAAAGAAGTCACGATAGGCCCACAGGTCGGCGCCACAACGGTCCGTGGCGAGGGCCAAGTCGTGATAGAGGCCCAGGGAGAGGCCACGCTGGCGGGCGTACTGCTGTACGCGCTCCAGTTGCAGGTCTATCTGCCACTGGAGGTACTGGTAGAAGAGGACGCTTCGCCAATGCTTGTCGCGGAACGAGCGGGTTTCCGGGGAATCCGGGTTCTGATAAGGCGCCGGCCAATCGGGCCAGATCCAGATTTCCGGGTTGCGGCGATGGATCCACTCATCGAGGGCGGCGTGGGTGGCGAAGCGCTCCAGCAGGTCGCCTTCCCGGCGGATGAATTCCTTGAGGGTTTTCGCGCGGGGTGAACCCTGCCTCCACTCCTCGCGAAGAAAGCGGCCGAAGGCGAGTTTGAGAAACCGCAGTTTCCAAGCCGCAACCTCCTCATATTGAACCAGTTCAGAGGCGCGCAATGCCGCGAGGGACTGTTGGGTTTCCGGCCTTTCCCACAGTCTGCGAGCCCGGGCGCCTAACTGGAAATCCTCGATGGCCTCGACGTCGAGGTACAGGAAGTTGCGGAAGAACACGCAGTTTGGCAGATACGGACTGGTGTTGTAGGGCTGGCGGTTGTGGATGGCGTGCAGGGGATTCAGGCCAAGAAGCCCCGCGCCGACTTCCGCGGAGGACCAATCCACCAAGTCACGCAAGTCGCGGAAATCGCCGAAGCCCCAGTTCCGCTCCGAACGGACGCCAAAAAGGCTTACCGCGACCCCCGCGGTACGCAAATCCTCGGGCAGCCAAGCGCGATCCGGGGTAAGGATCAACCGCATGGAAGCGGGCGTCAAGCCTTCCACAAAGCAATGCACCTGGTGGTAGCCGAGGCCCAAGACTTCGGGGACGGGCGCCAGTTTACGGAGGTAGCGAACGCTGTCGATGTCCTGCTCATCGGTGGTGGGGAGAGACCGGAGGTCCACCCGAGAGCGCATACGGAATCCACGCTCATCGACAATCTCGAAGGAGGCAAACTGGCTGGCAGCCGATTCCGGGATCTGGAGAGGAACGGAACGAGGGCGGAGGTGGGCGCTGAGGACGGCGCAGGGAGGGAGGATCCGGGTCCACTCCCGGCGCTTTCTGTCCTGGATGGCGCGGGCCAGGGATTCGCGGTCGCCTGCGGGGACGCCTAAGGCTTCGAGGATGGCCCGTTTGGTTTCGGCGGATGTCTCGTGACGATTGCCCCAAATATCGTAATAATGCGGCTGGATACCCCAGGATTCGGCGGCCTGGTTGAGAAGATCAACGTGCGAGAGCGGCTCCAAGTTCGTATCTTAGCAAGACGGGCGGAATGATCTCCTGTGCGAAGGTGCAAAGATTCGAACGTATGCGAGAATAAAGGCATGGCTGAGGCACCTGAGAAGCTCCCGATGGCGGCCGGACCGCAGGACCTGTTCGCGCGACTAGACCAGGAGGCCGTGGATCATCCGATGGCGGAGGGCATCCTGACCACCACCTTGGACTCGGCGATCAACTGGGCGCGCAAGAACTCGATCTGGCCAATGTCATTTGGTCTGGCCTGTTGTGCGATTGAGATGATGGCGATGAGCGCGTCGCGGTTTGACATCTCGCGCTTTGGCGCGGAGGTGTTTCGCGGCACTCCGCGGCAAAGCGACCTGATGATCATCGCGGGCCGGGTGACGAACAAAATGGCTCCCGTGGTGCGCCATCTGTACCAGCAGATGCCGGAGCCCAAGTGGGTGATCTCGATGGGGGCGTGTGCGACGTCAACCGGGGTCTTCAGCAATTATGCGCTGATTCCGGTGAATCAAGTGATTCCGGTGGACGTTTACGTGCCGGGCTGCCCGCCCCGGCCGGAGCAATTGATTTACGCCATCATGCTGCTGCAAAAGAAGATCGAGAAAGAGACGGGCACTTTCAAGAGCATTCTTAACCTCGGCTGAAGGCCCTTTGCGGGCGACCGGCGGCGTGAGAGAAAGACGGTGGCGGAGGGTTTTGCCCGAGAGCTGGCCGCGAGCGCCGGCCGGCAGGGCGGGCGAGGCCGCCGCCGGATGCATTACGATATCGGTCAATGCGTGTGATCGCCGCTGTGTTGGCGTGGCTGGTGTGGGCGTGGGTCCCGAGCCGCGCGGAGACCGGATTTACATCGGGCGAAGTTCAGCTACAACTTCAGAAACTGCGGGTGCTCGGGAGCGTCCTCATGATTGCGGCGCACCCCGACGACGAGGATATGTCGCTGCTGGCGTACTTCGGGAAGGGGCGCCTGCTGCGCACCGGCTACTTGTCCTTGACGCGCGGGGAGGGCGGGCAGAACCTGATTGGCCCGGAGCAGGGAGCGCTGCTGGGGGTAATCCGGACGCAGGAACTATTGGCGTCAAGGCGGTTGGACGGAGCGGAGCAGTACTTCACGCGGGCGATTGACTTCGGGTACACGAAGACCCCTGAAGAAGCACTGCGCCGGTGGGGGAAGGAAGAAATTCTGGCGGATATGGTGCGAGTGATCCGCGCCTACCGGCCGGACGTCATCGTGCTGCGGTTCTCCGGGACTGCGCGCGACGGACATGGACATCATCAGGCATCCGCCTGGCTCGGGCAAGAGGCGTACGCGGCGGCGGGAGATCCACGGCGGGTGGACGGCCTGGAACCGTGGCAGGCGGTCCGCCTGCTGCACAACACGCTGGCCTTCTTTCCGTACCCCACGACAGCAAGACCGGACGCGATTCAGGTGGACATAGGGGAGTACAGTCCCCTGCTGGGATTGTCGTTTACGGAAATCGGCGGCATCAGCCGCAGCCAGCACCGTTCGCAGGCGATGGGGATGCCGCTTTGGCGAGGGCCGGCGGTGGTCAGCTTTGAGATGCGAGCCGGGGCGGCGGCGCAACGCGATCCGATGGACGGGATCGATACTTCATGGGGGCGGGTGGCATCCGGGGGCGGCGTGGATGAAGCGCTGAAGAAGGCGCTGGACGCCTATCAAGCCGAGCAGCCCTGGCGAGCCGTGCCGGCTCTGATCGAGGCGCGGCGTCAGATGCGCAAACTCAGCGGGGAGTGGGTGAAGCGTAAACTGGCGGAGTCGGATGAGGTGCTGGCGGCTTGTCTGGGACTGCGCGCGGAACTGGTGGCGGACCAGCACACCGCCACGCCAGGCGCCGAGGTGAAGGTGCGCGCGACGGTGATTCAGCGTTCGCCGGCGGCGGTGGTGTGGAGCGGCTATCGTTTGGGCGGCGGGGCTCGAACGTTGAGCGCCGCGCTGAAGCGCAATGTGCCGGTGACGCGCGAGGAGAGATGGACCGCTCCGGACGAGTACACACAACCGTATTGGCTGCGCCTCCCGCCGGCAGGAGACCGGTATGCGTTAGCCGGTCCGCACGAACCGGGAGAGGCAGAGAATCCGGCGCCGCTTCGGGCGGAATTTGTGTTCGAGGTGGACGGAGAGGAACTGCAGCTGACGCGGCCGCTGACGTACGTGGGCGTCGATCCGGTGCGCGGCGAGTTCACGCGCCCCGTTGCGGTGGCGCCGCCGGTCAGCGTGCGGATCGCTGAACCGGTCCTGATTGCGGCCAGCGCGGAGCCCCGGAGCGTTCGGGTGGAGCTGAGATCATACCGCGCGGCGGCGGGGAGGGTGAAACTCGAGGCGGGTCCGGGGTGGCAGATTCTTCCGGAACAACAGGAGTTTTCTTTTGCAGGCGCCGGGGAACAGCGCGTGACGAAGTTTGCCGTGACGCCGCCGCGCCGCGCCGGCAGCGCCCGCCTGCGCGCGACGGCGCTGGTGGAAGGAAAAGAGCTGACGCATGGCGTAGAGGTGATCGAGCAGCCGCACATCCCGGTGCAGACGGTGCTGACCCGCGCGGAAGCAAGGGCGGAGCGGCTGGAAGTCCGGACGCTGGCCAGGCAGGTGGGCTACGTTGCGGGCGCCGGCGACAAAGTGGCGGAAAGCATCGAGCAGTTGGGCGTGCAGGTGGTCCGGCTTTCGGACGAAGAACTGGCCTACCGGGATCTTTCTTCGCTCGATGCGATCGTCACCGGAGTGCGGGCGTACAACGTGCGCGCCGCGGTGCGGGCGAATCAAGGGCGTTTGCTGGAGTACGTGGCGGGGGGCGGGACCCTGATTGTGCAGTACAACGTGGCGGAGGGAGGTCCGGGCATGCGCGGGCGAACCGGGGCGCTGGATCGTCTGGGGCCCTTTCCGCTGACGATTGGGCGGGGGCGGGTGTCGGTGGAAGACGCGCCGGTGACGTTCTTGAAGTCCGATCATCCGCTGCTGACGACTCCCAACCGCATTGGGGAGTCCGATTTCCAGGGCTGGGTGCAGGAGCGGGGGCTGTATTTCGCTTCGCAGTGGGATCCGCGATACGAAGCAGTGCTGAGCGCGAGCGACCCCGGGGAAGAACCACAGGCGGGCGGACTGCTCTACGCCCGGCACGGCAAGGGAGTCTTCATCTTCACGGGATATGCCTGGTTTCGCCAACTTCCGGCAGGCGTACCCGGGGCATTTCGGATCTTCGCCAACCTGCTCAGCGCGGGGGCCGCAGTCCGGGGGGCACGATGACGCCGGACGAACCGCCGCCGTTCCTCGGCTCCTGGAAACGGGTTTACGCCGCAGTGCTGTTGTACCTGGCCGCGCTGATCGCGCTGTTTACGCTCTTCACGCGAGGGTACGCATGAGTGCGTTGGACTGGGCGGTGCTGGCGGGTTCGCTTGCGTTCATCGTACTGTACGGAATCTACAAGGGCCGGGGCAGCAATACGGTAAAGCGCTATCTGCTGGCGGACAGAACGATGCCCTGGTACGCCATGGCGTTGTCGATCATGGCGACGCAGGCGAGCGCGATCACATTCATTTCGACGACCGGTCAGGCGTATGTAGACGGCATGCGTTTCGTCCAGTTTTACTTCGGCTTGCCGATCGCGATGGTGATTCTCTGCGCGACAGCGGTGCCGATTTTTCACCGTGCGGGCGTGTACACGGCGTACGAGTATCTGGAGAGGCGCTTCGACGCAAAGACGCGGGCTTTGGCGAGCGTGATCTTTCTGATCCAGCGCGGGCTGGCGGTGGGGCTGGCGTTGTACGCGCCAGCGATTGTGCTGGCGGTGCTATTTGGGTGGCCGGACCGGGTGACGACGCTGGTGATGGGGGGACTGGTGATCGGCTACACGGTGGCGGGGGGAATCCGGGCGGTAACCTGGACCGATGTGCAGCAGATGCTGATCATCTTTCTGGGGCTGGTGGTAGCGATTGCGACGGCGGTCCTGTTACTGCCCGGGGAGGTAGGCTTGGGCGGCGCTTTATACCTGGCGGGCCAGATGGGTCGCCTGAATGCGGTGGACTTTACGCTGGACTGGAGCAATCGCTACAACGTGTGGAGCGGGCTGGTCGGGGGTATGTTTTTGGCGCTGGCGTATTTTGGCTGCGATCAATCCCAGGTGCAGCGCTACCTGACAGGCCGTTCGATCGCGGAAAGCCGTTTGAGCCTGCTGTTCAATGCGGCGGCCAAAGTGCCGATGCAGTTCTTCATTCTTTTTATCGGGGCGATCCTCTTCGTACTGCATGTCTATGAGCGGCCACCGCTGCTGTTTCAGCAAGCCGCCCGGGAGAAGTTTGGCGCCCATGCGCAGGCAGGCGAGATTGAGACCCGCTATGAAAGCGCGTTTGCGCAACGCAAGACCGCGGCCGCCGCGTTGCTGCGGGCCCACCGGACGGGAAACGAGGAGGAGGCGGAAGGATTTCGGAGAGAGTACCGGAGCGCGCAGCGGGAGTTGGACAACGCGCGGGCGGCCGCCGGGGCGCTGGTTGAGAAGGGCTATAACGATACGAACTATATTTTTCTCAGCTTCGTTATCGAGAAGTTTCCGGCGGGCATGGTGGGACTGGTCATCGCCGCCATCTTTGCCGCGGCGATGTCGACGATTTCGGCGGAGATCAACTCATTAGCCACGGTGACGGTGATCGACATTTACCGGCGCCACATACGCCGGGAGGCCAGCGACCGCCATTACCTGGCGGTTTCTCGGTGGGCGACTGCGTTATGGGGCGTCTATGCGGTGGCTTTCGCGGAATATGGGCGCAACCTGGGCTCGCTCATCGAGGCGGTCAACATGGTGGGATCTTTGTTTTACGGGTCGCTGCTAGGGGTTTTTGCGCTGGCATTCTTCTTCCGGCGCGCGAATGGGCACGGGGCGTTTTTTGGCATGCTGGCGGGGGAGGGCGCTATTTTCGCCACGCAGGCCGCAGGGTACTCCTTCTTGTGGTTCAACGTATTCGGCTGCCTGACGACGGTGACCGTGGGGCTGGCGCTGTCCGGGTTGACCGGGCGACGAGGTGGGTCGCGCCAAGGTCAGGAGTGAACAGGACTGAGGAAGCGAGACGGGCATTTTCATCGCCGCAAGCGGGGCGGGCGCTTCCTGGGCGCTGAATAAACCGAAGACAGACAGTCTTTTTCGATCAGCGAGCAGTGCGGGGGCACCGATCGGTGGGTCGAAAAAGGCGTTGGTGCGCGGTTCTTTCCCTTTGCGAGGGATGGTGGCAAGGGGGAATGTGGGCCCGCTCGCGGCTCTTTCAGCCAGGATTCGGCGCAGGGGTCATTCACGCCATTCACGCTACTTTCTCGGAACATATCCCTCTACATATCTGACGGATATAAGGGGCCTAGCGCAGTAGGCGGCCAAGGTCCGTGCTAGGTTGAAGCCGGAAACAGTTGGACATATCCGAAGTAGTCGACACCCGACATAGCAGCGGCGAAGGCCGCGAGAAGTGGAAGATACTTCCCAGATTCGGAAGACACCGAAGGGGTGGTCTTTCACGACGGGAGGCGAATATGGGTAGGGAAGCCTCTGCGGAGCCGGCGCAGATCGAACCCAACACACAAGAATCCAAGAGAAAGAAGCCGGTCGCGAACTCGAAGGCGAGAACCGCAAGGGCCACGAAGGGTAGGAAGGAAGCCACGCGACGCGCACGGGGGAAGGCGAAGGGAGGATCTTCAAAGAAGGCGCGGGTCGAAGCGGGGCCGGGGGACGCCTCCACGCCGGCCAGTTTTGTGGACCGAATCATCCGACAGTTTCAGGCGCGGCTGGGGGCGGATGCGAAAGCAACCGTGGCCGATTATATTCGGCTGGTGCAATTGCGGAGAGAGTTGGAGGAGCAAGAGGACACCCCCAAGGAGATCACGGTGACATGGGTAGATCCACCGGACGACGGACCCGAAGAAGGGGCATAACGTATAGGCCCTTGCCTTCGCAGAGGGAGTTTCACCGGTCTGCGGCGCGATTTAAGGGATATTCGGGTCCAATTGGTTCGGGGAAGAGCCTGGCGTTGTGTCACGAGGCGATCCGGCTGGGGTATGTCAACGCGGGACGGCTGGGATTCCTGGGGGCGCCGACCTTTCCGATGCTCAGGGACGCGACGCAGGCGACGCTGCTGGAGATTCTGAACCAAGACGGAATTCCCTACGAGCTGAATAAGGCGGAGAACACGCTGGTGCTGCGGGATTGCGGGTCGCGCATCCTGTTCCGACCGGTGGACGATTTCGAGCGTTTGAGAGGCACGAACCTGGCGTGGTTCGGTCTGGACGAACTCACCTACGCGCCCGAAGAGGCATGGCTGCGGCTGGAGGGGCGGCTGCGGGATCCCAAGGCGAGACGGCTGTGCGGGTTCGGGGTATGGACCCCAAAGGGTTTCGACTGGGTGTACCGGCGCTTCGTTGGGGAGGCGACGCCCGGCTACCAGGTGACGGTGGCGAAGCCTTACGAAAACCGCTACCTGCTGGATCGCGTGCCGGACTTTTACGAACGTCTCAAGGCAAGCTACGATCCGCTGTTCTTCCAGCAGGAGGTGCTCGGGGAGTATCTGAGCACTTCGGGAGGGCTGGTGTACTACGCTTTCCAGCGGGACGAACACGTCAAGGATCTCACGGTTGACGAAAGAAGGCCACTGCTGTGGGCGCTGGACTTCAATGTGGATCCCATGTGTTCGGTGGTAGCGCAGATCGTGGAGGAATGCGTGCGCGTGCTGGACGAGATTGTACTGAAGAGCGCCACGACAGCCGATGCCTGCCGCTGCTTTCTCGACCGGTACGGGGGGCACGCCGGCGGCATGGTGGTGTACGGCGACGCATCCGGGGCGCGGCGGCAGACGACCGGCAACTCAGACTACGAGATGATAGCCGATTGTTTCGCAGAGCGCGGGGTGAGGCTGGAGTACCGGGTGCCGCGGGCGAATCCGGCGGTGCGGGACCGAGTAAATGTGCTGAACGCGAGGCTGAAGACGGCGTCGGGACGAGTGTCGTTGATCATTGACCGCCGGTGCAGGGAGCTCATCAAAGACCTCGAGCAGGTCCAGTACGTGGCGGGGACCGTAGAGATCGATAAGGGGCGGGACCGGAGCCGCACGCATCTGAGCGACGCGCTTGGTTACTTAGTGTGGCAGGAATCCGTGAACCGAGCGGGGATCGGCGAGCGGAGCGACCCTCTGTTCTGGCTGTAGCGCGAGAAGGGGGCGACCGGCGTGCGCGGAAGAAGGCGCCAAGGCTTTGCCGGAAAAGGGGGGGCACCAGGCATGGAGTGGATTGAACGAGAACATCCCGAATACGTCGCGAGGAAGGCGATGTGGCGGAAATACGGGGACTTATACGCGGGCGGCGAGCGGTTTCGCGAGCACGCGGCCGAGTATCTGATCCGGCGCAGCAAGGAACCGGCGGAAGTCTACTACGAGCGGCTGAACCGCGTGTTCTACGAGAACTACATTGGTTCGATCATCGACTGGTACGCCGCCACGCTGATGCGGCGGGAGCCGGTGGTGCTGTGCGAGGGGAAGAACGAAGCGGCACGAGCGTTCTACGCGCAGTTTCTGGAGGATTGCGATCTGAGGGGGACAGACTGCGCGGAATTCTTTCGCGCACAACTGGTGCAGGCCCTGGTGCACGGGACAGCTTACACGGTGGTGGAGTTTCCGAACCTCTCCGGGGAGGCGCGGACCCGGGCGGAAGAAGACGAGAGCGGGCGGTCACGGGCGTACTTAACGGCGTACACGCCGGAGGACCTGATCAACTGGGACCGGGACAGCGATGGGAATCTCCAGTGGGTGGTGTTCCGGACCGAGACGCTGAGGAAGGACAGCGCGGAGGTGGGCGGCTGGCGGCGTCACCGGCAGTGGGTGCACTACGACCGCGAGCGGTACGGCGTGTACGAAGCAGCAGTGGACCACGGGGGGCCGGCGGCGGTGCGGCTGGTGGCAGAGGGGAGGCACGGGCTGGCACGACTGGCGCGAGTGCCGGTGTTCGAACTGCGGATCTCGGAGGGGCTGTGGCTGATGAACAAGGCCGCGCTGTTGCAGTTGGAGCACTTCAACAAGTCCAACGCCCTGGCGTGGGCGCTGACGATGGGGTTGTTCGCGATGCCGGTGGTGTACTCGGAGAAACCGTTCGCGCAGGTGATGGGGGAGAGCTACTACATTCAGCTCGGACCGGAGGACCGGTTTGGGTGGACGGAGCCGGCGGGGACGGTGTATCAGATCGCGGCGGACAACTTGGTGCGGCTGAAAGACGAATTGTACCGGGTATGTTACCTGATGTCGCACGCGATGGGCACCAGCGCCAGCAGCCTGGCGCAATCCGGCCTGAGCAAACTGAGGGACTTCGGGATCACGCAGGAGGTGCTGCGGGCCTACGGCGACGCGGTGAAAGAAACGATGAAGCAGGTGCTGCGGTCGATTGAGGCGGTGCGGGAAGACGGGCTCGCGATCGACGTTTCAGGCCTGGACGAATTCGACATTGGCGATTTTGGCGGGGAATTGGAGGACGCGCGCAAGATGCTGGCGTTGGGGATTCCGTCGGAGACCCTGCGCAAGCAGGTGTTCAAGAAGCTGGCGTTCAAGTATCTGTGCGACGTCCGGCAGGAGATCAAGGACCGGATCGCGAGGGAGATCGATGCGGGGCAGGACGGTAATTGAGAAGCAAAGGAAGGAGGGGAAGGCATGGACGAGGACACTCAGGGGCGGCCGGGCGACGCGGCGAGCGGCGATCTCGAGGCGGTGGTGCGGAGAGTGATCGATGAATACCGGCAGCGAGAGCAAAGCAAGGCGGAGCCGGCACACAAAGCGGAGCTACTCGAGGAGCGGCGGAGGCGGGAAGCGCTGGAGAAGCGGGTCAACGAGCTGATTGCGGAGAACGAGCGGGCGCGGACGCAGGCGGAGCAGGCCGAGCGGAGCGCAGGGATTCGCGCGGAGTTGCAGCGAGCGGGCGTGCAAAAGGTGGACCTGGCGTACAAGGTGATTCAGGACGCCGTAGTGAAAGGGGAAGATGGCAAGCTGCTGGCGCGGGCGGAGACGGGCGAAGTGCCGTTGCGAGACTTTGTGGCGGACTTTTTGCGCGCCAATCCCGAGTTTCTGCCGGCGCGGATTCCGGGGGGATCGGGAACGGGGACGGGGAACCGGGCGCCAGCGAGCGGGGGGAGCATTGACCTGGAGAAGATCCGTCCGGGCATGAGTCGGGAGGACATGGAGAAGGCCCGGCTGGAGATTCTGCGGGTAGCCTCGCAGACGCTCCGCGGGCAATAGACAGGCGGCTCGCAGGAGCCGCGGGAAGGCAGAACAGAGGAGAACGGAATGCCAGCTATTACGTCAGCGAACGTAGCGAACGCGATTGTGAAGTTAGTGGCGGCCGACGCGCTGCCCGCCTTGGTGGGGAACCTGGTGATGGGGAACCTCGTCAATCGCGACTACGAGCCGACCTTGGCGCAGGCGGGGGACACCGTAAACGTGGTGATTCCGCCGACCCTGATGGCCAATAACATCGCGGAGGGGGGCACGGTCACCACGCAGAACCCGAGCCTGAGCACGTCGCAGATCGTGCTGAATTCGCACGTGGAGGCGACGTTCCAGATACCGGACGTCACCAAGGTGCTTGCGGTGCCGGACTTGCTGAAGATTTACATGCAGCCTGCCGTGATCGCGATTGCACAGAAGATCGAGACCGACCTGTTGAATCTGTACGCCGGTTTCACGGCGAACGCGCCGGTGGGCACGGCGGGGGCAGCGCTGACCGAAGCGGTGGTGGACAGCGCGGAGACGGCGTTGTTCAACGCGAAACTGCCGGCGAGCGAGCCGAAGTATCTGGTGGTGGACTCGGCGGCGTATTCGGCCCTGCGGCAGATCCCGCGGTTCAGCGAGTTTCAGACGGCCGGGGATGCGGGGCTGCGGGCGCTGATCGACGGTTCCGTGGGGAAGATCAAAGACTTTTACGTGTTCCGGTCGCAGTTTGTGGCGAAGACAGGCAGCGCGCCGGTGACCACCAACAACATCGCGTTCGCCCGCAATGCGATGGGGCTGGTGATCCGGCGGCTACCGCAACCGCTGCCCGGGACGGGGGCCATCGCCGAGTATGCGGAGCTGGGCAACTTCGGCATGCGCGTGATCATGAGCTACCAGCCGAACACCCTGGCGCAACAGTTCACGGTGGACGTGCTGTACGGTTGCGCGGTGATTCGGAACGCGTTTGGCGTGCAGGTGCGGAGCTAGCACGAGGCGTGAGGGGCGGCAAGGGCCGGCGGAGGAGAATCCGGCGGCCCCAACGCCGGATTAGAGGAGGTGAGAAATGGATCTCAAGCAATACTACGAGGCGATGCGGAAGGTCCGGGAGTCGATTCGGGAGGACTATCCGGTGGTCATCAGCCTGGAGACCGCAGACGGAGGCCGCGCGGGCGTCGCGACGGAGGTGAGCGCGGAGGTCGCCGCAAAGATGGTGATCGAAGGGCGGGCGCGGCTCGCGGACGCGAAAGAAAGCGCGGCGCACCGGAGCGAAAAAGCCGCGGCGCGGCGCGAGGCGGAAGAGCGGGACGCGGCCTCGCGACTACAAGTACGGGTGGTGAGCGAGCAGGACTTCCGGGCGCTCAAGCGAGGCGGGGAGCGCGGGAGCTAGCGAATCCATGGCGCTGCTAATGGATGTCCCGGGAGTGGGTCCGGAGGAGCTGGCGGCCCACGACGGCAGTCTGCTAGAGACGGCGGCGGCGGAAGGCATCGATTTGGGGAAGAAGGTCCTACTGGCGCGGGATGAGATCGCGCTGGAACTGACGGCGACGCTTCGGCATGCGACGCCTCCGGCCGCGGGCCGTGATCCGCTGGCGGGGGTCGTGGTGACGCCGGCGCTGCGGCTTTGGCTGGTGTTCCGGTCACTGGAGCTGGTGTATCGCGAGGCATGCAACCGCCAGGTGAACGACCGCTACCAAGGGAAATGGAGAGAGCACCGCGAGCTGGCCAAATGGGCGGCGCGATTGCTCGGCGAAATCGGTATCGGGACGGTGACCAACCCGATTGCCCAGGCACGGGCGGTCGGGACGACGCGCGTGGCGGGGGGACTGGCTGGCGGGGTCTATTATTTGCGGTCGGCGTGGACAAACGCGGATGGCGAAGAGGGGGCGCCAGGCCCAGAAACGGCGGTAGAAGTCGAGGGGGGCGACGGCCTCCTGGTGACGGCCGGTCCGCCGCCACCGAGGGCGGCGGGTTGGAACCTGTACGCGGGGACCGACCCGTCGAGGCTGGCCCTCCAGAACAACTCACCGATCGCGGCGACAGAGAGCTACACCGTCACGACGCTGGTGAGCGGGACGCGTGAGCCCGGCGAAGGGCAAGCGCCACAGCAGTATCACCAGGTGCGGGGCGTGATGCAGCGGGGGTAGCCGTGACGGTGATCAGTAAGCGGGCAATCGAGCGGGTGGTGGGTCTGCTGGCCGGGCCTGGCGGACTCGGGGACAACCTGGACGCCGTTGCGGAAACGGAAGGCGTGGCGCGGACGGAGCTGGCGAATTGCGAGGTGGTGGCCATGAATAGCGGGACCGACTTCCTGGAACGGCGGGGAGAGGGAAGGTACCCGTCGGCGAGCGTGCGGTGTGAATCTTTGAGCAACGCACTAACGGAGAAGTTCCGCCAGTTTTCCGGCAAGGCGCGCATGTGCATCGATGTGCGGGTGACGCATGACCACGCGGCGCGAGCGGAAGGGCTGCTGCATCTTTATACGGCGGCAGTCTTGCGGACACTGGACCAACAGCGGGGCGACTGGGGCGAAGGGCTGTTTTACAGCGGAGGGTACGAGGTAGACTTTCCGGCGCTGAAGCCAGGCGGGAAACGTTATGTGCACACCGCCACAGTCCGGATGACGATCGATGTGAGTGTGTGACGCGGCGAAGGCGGAGAAATGGGAAGCTATATTTCATCTTATGCAAACCGGCTGTATGTGAAAGGGGAGAGCGCGTACGGGACAGTGCCCGCAATCACCAGCGACAACCGGATTCCGGCAGTCAAGCTGACGGCACGCCAGCAAGTGGACTTAAGGCTGCGCCGAGACAAGACGGGCAGCCGGACTTTTCTGGGTATGCCGGCAGGAGGACGGCGCAACAGCGAATATGAGCTGCGGACGTATCTCACTTCGTGGAGGCCGCCGACGCCGCCCGCGTACAGTGGTTTATTTAGTGCGGCCCTAGGAGGGGCGCCGGTGGTTTTCGGCGGGGGGGTGTTGGCGGGCGGCACGACGGAGAGCGTGCTGGTGTTTGCCGCTCCGCACGGGTTGAGCGTCAGTCAGGGGGTGGCGCACGGGGGTGAGATTCGTTTTGTGGAGACGTTAGTGAATAACACGACCGTGACGCTGAACGCCCCCCTTTCCGTCAGTCCGGTGGTGGGCGCAGCTTTGCCGCCGACCGTCACATTCTGGCCGGCGACCGATCTTCCGAGCGTGAGTATCTACGACTACTGGACACCGAGCACCGCTGTCCAGCGGATCCTGGCCGGGGCGGCGGTAAATCGGCTGCGGGTGGGACTGAACGGGGACTACCACGAGTTCGTTTTCTCGGGGCCGGCGCAAGATATTATCGACAGCGCGAGTTTTCAGAGCGGCGCCGGGGAACTGGGGACGTTTCCCGCGGAGCCCCCCCCTGGCGACTTTGACCACGCGATCGTGCCGGGGCATCTGGGGCAGGTGTGGCTGGGAGGGGGGCCGCACCGATTCGCCACGGTCACGGCAGGGACTTTCGAACTGCACAACGATGTGGAGGTGCGGGCGACCGAATTCGGACGCACACTTGCGGCGGCGGTGGTTCCGGGGCGGAGGGAGGTGCGCGTCGGGTTTGAGATCTATGAGCGCGATGAAGCGCAGACGATCAGCCTCTATCAGGCGGCGCGGCAGCAGTCGCCGATCGCGGTGATGTTTCAGTTGGGCCAGAAGACGGGGCAGTTGTGCGGACTTTACGCAAAGCAGGTGGTGCCGGAGACGCCGCAGTTCGACGACGAGGATCGGCGGCTGAAGTGGCGCTTTCGCGATGGCCGGGCCTTCGGCGAGGGCGAGGATGAAGTAGTGATCGCGTTCGGCTAAAGAACAGTATGAAATACGAGAGCGTAGCGGAGGTCCGCTCGGAGAAGCGGCCGGAGGTCACGTTCGTCGTGGCGCGGGCGTCGTTCGGAAGAAGGCTGGAGCTGGCGCGGCAAGTCCGCGAGCTCGCGGTGCGGGGCGAGTTCCTGGCGGCAAGCAAGGAAGCAGCGGACCAGATGGAGAGCCGGCTGCTCAACGGCGAGATAGAGCGGCTGTATCTGCGCCACGGGCTGCGAGAGGTGCGCGGGCTCGAGATTGACGGGGCACCAGCCACACCGGAATCGTTGGTGGAGAGCGGACCGGAGGAACTGGTAGCGGAAGCGGTACGGGCGGTGGCGCGCGAGTACGGAGTCACGGAAGAAGAGAGAAAAAACTGATGGTCGCCTTCCATTTCTTTCGCCGGGACCAGGCCGCGTGGAAGTGCGACACCTGCCGGAGCAGCGGCCTGGCGGAGACGCGGAGGTGCGCCTGGCTGAGGCCGTGTCCCGCGGAAAGCGAGACACCGGTGTGGGCCGGACCGGGCGTGGCGACGGCGCGTTGCCCGAAGTCACTCATCACGCCGCAGAGCATGGAGTGGCTGGATCGTTACGCGGTGTGGTCGCGATGGGCCCCGGCGGAAGCTGAGAGCCTGCGGGCGAGAGACGTTGAGGCGTTTCTGATCCTGGAGCGGGAGCGGATGAAGGAGGAGGAGCGTGAACGAGTCACATGAGTTGGCCTCCCTTTGGTCCTTGTTTGAGCAAGTGTGGGAGGGGGGGGACGTGGAATGGCGGATAGAGTCGTTGTTCTCCAGTCCGGCGACCACGCTTGCGGCGGGGCCGCGCGGGGAGCCGCGGGTGCGACCGGAGGAAGCGCGGCCGGCATTGAACGCCGCAGGGCGATCGTCGGCATGGGTGCTTCCCCTCCTTTCTTCACCGGGGCTTGGCGGAGGGATTGCACAGAACCTAGCGAAGAGTCTAGTCCCGGCGAACGAACGTACGGACGACAACAGCGCGGGGTGGTTCTGGAAGGGAATCGCGGGCGGACTGGGATTCGCTCCGCTGCTGGCCGGTTTGTGGGGGCTGTTCGGCGGAAGGAAGCAGCCGGAATTGCCGGAGCTGACCAGGTACGTGTTGCCGACTCCGGTGCGTATCGCGGCGGCATACCAAGAGGGGAGCCGGACTGCCTGGGTGGGAGAGGTGAGTTACGACGAACGGTCCCGGCCGCGGGCCGCAGGGCTCAGCCTGGGGAGCGACCGCGGACCACAGCAGGTGGTGGTGCAAGTGAACGCGCTGGACACGCAATCATTTCTGGACCGCAGCGACGATATTGCACTGGCAGTCCGGCGCGCGATGCTCAACATGAATCCACTGAACGACCTGGTGGCGGAGTTGTAGGCGGAGATGGCTCGCTTTCCCTTGCTGAAGACTGGCGCGGTGGCGCAGTACCCGCTGGAGGAGCGTCTGGCGTTTCGAAACGAGCTGCTCTGGTTTGTGGACGGAACCAGACAGGCGTACCGGGGCGCCGGCACGGCGCTCAAGCGTTGGATCATCCGTCTGGAAATGCTGGAGCCTAGCGAGGCGCGTACTTTGGGGGAGTTCTACATGGAGCACAAAGGGGAGTTTGGAAACTTCACCTTCGTTGATCCACTGGATCAGCAGGAGTATCCCAACTGCAGCTTCGACCAACCGGAGTGCACGTGGGAATTCTCCGGTGAGAGCCGCGGCGCCGGGGTGCTGATCGTGCGGCAGAACCGGAGCTAGGGATGGCCCGGTACTTTCCGCAGTTGGCCAGCGGCGCGACGGTGCAGTTCCCGTTGCGGAGGACGTCACGGTGGAGGACGATCGCGACGGAGTCCGCAGACGGGCGGCGGATCAAAGCGGCCGATGACCGGTCGCCGATGGTTGCGTGGCGCTGCGTCTACCGCGCGCTTTCCGATCAGGAGACTGAGCATATCAAGAATTTCTTCCTATCCTGCGGGGGGCGTCTGCTGGAATTCACCTTTGCGGATCCGACCGATAACCTCCTCAAGTGGAGCGAAGATTTCAGCAAAGCAAGCTGGGAGCGGCCGCCCTGGGGGCACGTGGAGCCTGGGGGAGAAGATCCGCAAGGGGGCCAGGGGGCGTGGAGGTTGACGAACAGCGGGGTCGCGCCGGCGAAGTTCAGCCAATCGGTCGCACTGCCGGGATACTACAGTTGCACGTTTTCCGTGTACGTGCGCTCTGCTACGGAAGGGTGGATTCGGCTGGTGCGAAGCGCCGACGGGGCGGAGGATTCCACCGACCTACGCGTGGACACCGCTTGGAAGCGAGCGGTATTCCGCACGCAACTGACAGTGTCGGGCGAGGCTTCGGTATTCGCCTGCGAACTGGAGGCAGGGAAGACGGTCGAAGTATTCGGGGCCCAGGTGGAAGCGCAGCCCAATCCAAGCACATACAAGCGCACTTTCAGCCACGGGGGACTGTACTCGCAGTGCCGATTTGCGCGGGACGAACTACAGATCGTCTGCCAAGGACCAGACGACCACGATGTGACTCTGGACCTGGAGAGTCCGTGGCATCCGTAGCGTATGGAATCAATACTATCGCACAAGGAAGGGGACGTCACACACGTTCCCCTGCTGCTATTTGAGACGGCGCTGCCCGGCGGCGTATGGGAACGCTGGAGCACGCATGCGGTCCGGGTAGAAGGCCACGCATTCGACGCCCGCGTGATCGGGCACAACCGCTTTGAGATTTCGACGGCCGCGGACCAAGGGGTGGATGCGATTCCCCGCGTGTCGGTGACGCTGGCGAACGCAGACGGTTACTTTTCGCAGCGAGAGAGGAGCGTGGGTTGGAAAGGCCGAGAGGTGACGGTGTCGCTGCTGTTCTACGACCTGGTGAGCGACACGCCAGCCACCGACCGGGTGGTGCTGTTTCGGGGGGTGTTCAACGCCCCTGAAGAAATCACGGAGGCAACGTTTCGGCTGAGCGCGATCAACCGGATGAACCTGCAGCGGACGCTGGTTCCGAGCGTGCGCATCCAGAAACGATGTCCGTGGACATTTCCGAGCAACCCGGCAGAGCGGGCCGAGGCGGTGAACGGCGGAGGAGAAGGCGCCTATTCGCTTTTCTACAAGTGCGGTTACGCGCCGGACCAACCTGGCGGGCATGGGAACCTGACGAGCGGCGGGGCTCCCTTTACGACATGCGGGTACACCCGGAGCGATTGCGAAGCCAGAGGGATGTTCCGGGTGGACGCGGCGGCGCGGCCAACCGCAAGGTTTGGGGGGATTGAGTTTGTGCCGCCGGCGGTGCAGGTGAGGGGAGCGGGGGACAAGACCTGGCACACGTCGGTCGTGCGGGAGAACGAAGCCCGGTACAACGATGTGGTACCGCTGATTTATGGCACGTGCTGGTATTCGCCTCCCATCGTGTTCTCACGCAACGACGGGAACCTCACATACCTGGAGGTGCTCCTGGGTCAAGGGGTTCTGGAAGGCGTGGTCAAGGTGCTGGTGAACGACATCGACATCCCGTTGGGTGTGAATGGGAAGAACATGACAGGCACGGGGTGGTTCAACGTGGTGAGTCTGGGCCACCGGACGGGAGGCTTCAACCTGAACTTTCGGGACATGTCGGGAGCGCCGCTAGGCGATCCCTACGGGAGCATGGCCTATATTTCCTTGGTGGTGCCCAACCGAATCAGCGACGGAAGGTCGTGGCCACGCGTGCGAGTGCTGGTGAAAGGGATGCGCCTGGACACTTTCGACGGAGAGGGCGCTTACTCGGGAACGCAGTTCACGAACAACCCATCCTGGATCCTGCTGGACGTACTGCGACGAACTGGCTGGCGAGTGGGGGATATCGACCTCCCGAGTTTTCATCGGGCGGCGGCGTTCTGCGGCGAGCCAATCGGGGCCGAGGATCTGCACGGGAACCCGACCACGATTCCGAGGTTCCAGTGCAATCTGGTGATCCAAAAGAGACGAAGCGCGGCGGAAGTGATGCGGGCCATCCGGCAGACGGGCAGACTGATGTTGACCTACGCCGCCACGGGCGCGTTGCGGGTGACAGTGGAAGGAACTGTGGCGGAGCAACAACCCACTCCGCGGGCGGGCAGTAACGCGGTCACGCCTGTGCTGGGAGGCTGGCCGGCGTATGAGTTTGGAGACGGCACCTTGCAGCGGGGCGGCATTCTGCGGCGGCCGAATGGCGAGGCGAGTGTGAGAGTGTTCAGCAGACCTACGAATGACACGCCCAATCGGTATGCCATCGAGTTCCAGGATGAATTCAACGAATACCAACAAGACAGCCTGTCGCTGGTGGATCTCGGAGACGTGGCGCGGACGGGACAAGAGATTACCGGACCGGTGCATGCGGTGGGTGTGGCGAACTTCAGCCAGGCGGCTCGAACGCTAAAGTACCACCTGGATCGTTCGGTGAGAGGCAACGTCTATGTGGAGTTCGACACCAGTGTCCGCGGGATAGGGCTGCAACCGGGCGACCTGATCACGATGACATACTTGCGGGAGGGTTTTGACCGGCAACCCTTCCGGATCATCAGGCTGGCGCCGGCCGCCGATTTCCGGACCGTCGGGGTGGTGGCGCAAATCCATGATGACAGTTGGTACGGGGACGTGGCGGAGATCGATGCGCGATCGGAGGGGCCACGGCGTCCTCCCAACGGAGGTCTGCGCGTGCCCAGGCCTTTGGCGGGGGTGGAGAGCGGCGAAAGCGGATGGCCGGAGTTTGGGATTACGGAAACGCTGCGGATCAATCCGGGCGGCGGAGTGAACGCGGTCATCCGCGCAGAGTTTCAAACGCCGCACGCCGCCTCGGCGTTCGGTCCGGCGCCGCCGGCGGTAGGTTTGGCGCCGGAGACCGTTGGGGGCGGCAGTCTGGAGGGCGACACCGTCTTTTATTATGCGCTCAGCGCGGTAAACGCCGCCGGGGAAGAAGGCGACTTGTCTTTCATCGTCCGGGCACAAACGCCACCCGGGCCGGGTTGGAGCGTGAAATTGACGAGGTTAAGCTTTCCCGGGGACGCGGCAACGTTTCATGTGTATCGCGGCCCCAACCCGCAGCAGCTATACCGGATTCGCGAGAACGCGGCTGTGGCCCAGGAGTTCGTCGACACCGGCTTTGGCGGGAGCCTCGTCACTCCGCCGGACAGATGTTTTCACCATGCGAACTTCTATTGGCGGTGGGAAGTCCAACCAGAGGTAGCGGCACTGTCTTGGGGGCCGGCTACAGTAGGGAACGGAAATCTCGAAATGACGCCCGGCGAACAGGTAGGGCGCGGCGTGCGGATCACACGAGGAAAAGGCGCGGGCCAGGAGCGGAGGATCATTGCCAATAGCGCGGTGGCGTTAACAGTCGCGCCAGCGTGGAGCGAGATGCCCGACGAGACGTCGCGCTGGGTGATCATGGAGAACGGCTGGACGGGGCCCGTGGCGGTGAGCAGCAGTCCGGCGCAGCTCGAAGTTCCCTACCGAGAGGGCGCGACGATTCACATCACGGGGAGGGCCGCGGACGCAAACGATGTTGAGTCAGTCGCGGAGCTTTGTCCCGTAACCCGGTGGAGAATGGGCGACGAAAGCGGACCGCTCGACGACGGCGTTCCGCCAGCACCTTTCTTCGCGGTTTCAGTCGCTCGGTCCCCGCAAGGGGTTGTAGAGCTGTCGGGAATCTCTTTCGCGAGTCTCGAAAACACGCGGCACATCTCATCGGCGACAACCACGCTTTATTACGTGGACGAACTCGAGGACGAGGGGGCACGGAGTCTCGCCGCCGCGGCAAGCGGGGAGAGCACAATCATTCACATGGCGGGGACGGAAGGTCTGAGCTCGGACGATGTGATTCAGATCGATGCCGAGATCCTTCGAATTGAGGAAACGCTGCCGGGCGGCGAAAGTGTGCGAGTCACCAGGGGGTTACACGGAAGCACGGCCACGGGGCACAGCGCAGGCAGCGCGATCTACCGATTGCGGAGGCGCACCACGGCGTTAGCGTTTCCGCGGGGCTATTTTGGGAGTCCGGCCGCAGGCAGTTGGCGACACGCGATTACCTTGCCCAACGCACGGGTGGCGAGTGCGCAGATGTATGTGAGCAACGCGATTGGAAATAGCGTGGCAAGGGAGGTGAGCTTCACGCAGACGATTGACCGGGGCCTGCGGACGCTCTCCGGCGGTCAGATCTCGCTGACTATCGATGGCTTTCTGGCGGTGCAAGCAGACGCCATACCCGCATTTATCGCCGAGCGCGACTACAGCATCGGATTCATCCAAGCGTTCGTGCTGAGCCCGGCGACCGGCGCGCAAGGGCCTGGGGTAACCATTCGTCTGCGGTTGAACAATCAAGAGTGGTGTCAGCTCACGATTCCCAACGGCGCCGCGGAGTCGAGCGCACTGAGCGGGAGGGATTTGCCAGTGATCCGCAAGGAGTCCCGGATATCGCTGGACGTGCTTACGGTGGGCGCCGTTACGCCAGGGGGCGGGCTGAGCGTGGTGATTCAGGTCTAAAGCGCAGCCGGGTACTTATGGTGTGTAGGGATACGACGTGCTGACGAAATTAAGACCCGACCGTGATCTTCAGTGCTACTTTGAGCGCCCGTCGGCCATCGCGGCGATGAGTGAAGCGTCGGCGACCGGTTTTCGGCTGAGCGGCGCATGGCGGCAGCAGTTCGACTGGGCGGTGGTGGAGTGGGCACGCGACAACACGTTCGAGCACCCGTGGTTTCGGTGTCTGCCGGACGGCGATCTTAGCGGGCTGCAGCTATCCTACGAGGAAGAGCGGACGAACTGCATCGCGCTCGATTCGGATCTTTACCCCACGGTGGAATGGCCCTATTTGCGGGTGTGGACCGAGAGCGCGAGCGGGGAGCAAGGATTTTATCGGGTCCCACTCAGGCAAAACGCAACTCCCCTTGAGGGAGGGTTCACTTGCGCGACGGCAGTGATGACTTTGGAAGGCATGGCGACTCCAGGAGACCACGTGGAGTTGGCGTGTCTGTCCGAGCACTACACGCATCAAGTGGCGGCGGGGGAGTCTTTGGCAGATATTGTTGACGAACTCGCAACCGCGATCAATGGGGCGGACCACCGAATTCGCGCCAGTGTGAACGGCACGTCGATCACCCTGTATTACACGGGTTACGCGAGCACCGTCGAGAGCAGCACGACAGGCGCAAACGGCAATCGGATGGGCGTTTACGGCAATGTGAGCGGCGCCCGCACGGAATACTGGGTGGAGGCATGGCGGCGATTCGGGGGCGGCACGTCCCCGACCAAGTGGCGTGTGACGCTTGATTTCGGAAACCTCAGGGACGAATACGGGACGCTGGTGCCCACAACGCAAGTGCGCAAGATGCGGTGGACTTACGCGGCTGACATTCAGAGCGGGGCGTATGTCCGGTCGGAGTTCCAGGTAAGCGTGACGAATTGGCAGGTGAGCGGCCAAGGCCTAATTTACGAAGTGGCGGGGCCAGGATCGCAACGCATCGAGGACACCGAGGCAAGGGTGGCGTACACGGCCGCCTGGACCAGGGAACTTGGCAATTACTCGGGAGGCGCAATCCATCGGACCAGCAGCGCCGGCGCGGCGGCGCTTGTTGAGTACGAAGCCATAACCCCCCATCGCCTTTTTCTCGGAACGCGGCGCACGGCGACGGCCGGTCCGCTGGAGGTGCTGGTGGACGGCGTGGTGCGAGTGGCGCGAAATATCGCGCTGGCGGGCGAGGACGTCCTGGTGCGGGTTCCCGTGGGCTCCTTTGGTCCGGGGAAGCATCAGGTTGAGGTCAGGAAAAGCGGGGGGACCGGCGACCTATACTTCGACTTCGTAGAGGTGGTAGTACCGAGTCAAGAGTTACCGGTGCTGACGCCAGACGAGAAGACCACGCTAGCCACCGACTGGGACACGGACCATTGTCTCGCGATCGCGCCGGAAAGGACCGCCTGGATGCTCAAGTCGTTGGGTTTTCTGGGTCGGGCGAATCATTATGTGGGCGCGCTCGTCTTTTACGAGTTGGCGGCGGCAGGGGGGCAGTATGCGCAAGCGAGTGTCGAGTTTTTCGGGACGCCGGAGTTCAGCGCGATTACGGAGTTGCGGATCGGGATCGGTGGCGTGGAGACCAGTATTCCGCACCTGAACCTCATCGGGGACACGAAGGAGAGTGTCGCGCGGGCGTTCGAGCTAGAACTGAACTCAGGTTACACCGCAGTGTGGGCGGAGCTAACCGGAGCAAGGCTGACGATCTGGTCCCGGCGTTTGGGCACGGAGGGAAACCAGATCTCAGTCACCGTCTCGCCGGCTACCGCAGGAGGTGCGTTCTGGGGAGAGATCGAGGGTCGTTTTGACGCGGGCGATGGGAAATGGTACCTGGACGGGGGGACAGACCCGACATGGCGAACGGATCTGGCGGCGGCGCCGCGCTTGAATCGAGCGGCCCGAGACTGGACGCGAAGCTATTTGGCGGCGCTCAAGGGGTATGGCATCGAGGCGACCGCCGCGTTTAGCATGGAACTACAAGACGGCGACCCGTCGGAGGAGGCGGGAATCGCGCAAAGGTACCCCAGCGGGGCGCCTGTCCTGTTGAACACGCCCGCGCTCCAGACGAACTTCGGTCCGGCAAGCACCGCATTCTGGAGGCAAGTGTACCTGGAGATGGCGGGTCTGATGGACGAGGCGTCGATGCCAGTGTACCTGCAATTCGGCGAGGTGCAATGGTGGTACTTCCCGGATCAGTCGGGGTTGCCCTACTACGATGCATACACTGTGTCTTCCTTTCAAGCCGTACACGGGAGGCCGATGCCGGTATTCACCCACACCGGACTGGATCCGGGTGACTTCCCCGAAGAGACCGCGCATCTCCACGGCTTGATCAGCGCCTTCACCGAAGAGGTGATGAGCTTCGTGAAGAACAGCTATCCGGAGGCGAAATTCGAGGTGCTGTTCCCGTTGGATGTCAACGAGCCGCGGTGGAGCCTGGCGGTGAACTACGCGGCAGGAGCATGGACTCCGGCAAAGTTGGAAAACCTGAAAACCGAGAACTTCACGTACACCTCCGAGCGGAATCTCAACAAGGCGAAGGCGTCGGTGCTGTACCCGCTGGGGCGCGGTTTTCCGCGCGAGCGTGCAAGCCACCTGGTGGGCGTTGGCGATTACACGAGTCCATGGGAGCGAGAAATCCAGATTACGAAGGGAGAAGGACTCGAGTCAGCGGTGATCTGGGCGCTCGATCAGTTCTGCCTGATCGGCTACCGGGCGCCTTTGGAGAACGGCCGAGGGGCGAGCCGCTTTCAGGGTTGAGGGCAGCCAAAAACGAGCTCACGCCCAGCGCCATCCGAAGCAATCAACCACCGATCGCATACATGGGGCGCGGAGGCGGAACAAAACGTACGCTATTGATTTCGTGCCCCAGCCATTTCGCGCGCACCGTGCCGCGAATGAGATCCGCAATGCTTTCGTCGGAGGCGCCGCCGCGCAACAGGTGCTTCACATCATACTCGTCCAGAGCGAAGAGGCAGTAGCGCAACTTGCCGTCGGCAGTTAATCGAATTCGGTTGCAGTTCAGGCAGAATGGTTTGGTGACAGAGGGGATGAAACCTACTCCGCCAAGGCCGTCGCGAAAACGGAACTCGGTGGCCGGGGCGCGCGGATCCGGGTCGGGCACGGGTTCGAGGGGAGCGATTTCATGCGAGAGGGTGGCGAGAATCTGCTCCATGGTCAAGACCCGCGAGCGGTCCCACAGTTGTTGGGCATCGAGCGGCATGAACTCGATGTAGCGCACTTCAATGCCGCGCTCGCGGCCGAAGCGCGCCAGCGGGACGATGTCGGGCTCGGAAAGGCCATGAACCGCGACCGCATTCAACTTGACCGGCCGATAGCCCAACTCCAGGCAGCGGTCGATTCCGCGCAGGACAAGATGCAAGTCATCCCGGCGGGTGATCTGTTTAAAACGATCCCGGTCCAGCGTGTCGAGATGGATGTTGACGCGGCGCAACCCGGCGCGATACAGCGGTTCGGCCAATCCCTCGAGCAGCACCGCGTTGGTGGTCAGAGCCAAATCCTGGACGCCCTGGATGTTATGGAGTTTCTCGATGAGACGGGGCAGATCTCTGCGGACGAGCGGCTCTCCGCCCGTGACACGAAGTTTCGTAATGCCGAGTCCGACCGCCACCCGCACGAATCGCTCAATTTCTTCAAACGACAGAATCTCGCGGCGGTCCATGAAGGTAACACCGGATTCCGGCATGCAGTAAAAGCAGCGAATATTGCAGCGGTCGGTGACGCTGATGCGCAGGTTGTCATGCAAGCGGCCGAAGGTGTCAGCGAGCGGGGGCGGCATAGGCGTGATTAAAGGGCCAGCATACGCTCGATTGGCCGGAGGGCACGCACCATCACCTCCGGCGCAATCTCGATCCGAGGCGTGAGGTCGATGAGGCAATCCCGCACCTTTTCGAGCGTATTCAGCTTCATGAACGGGCACTCGCTGCAATTGCAGTGTTCATTGGCGACGAAGTGAAAGCGCTTGCCGGGGGCGAGGCGCTCGAGCGAGAACCGCACCCCGCTCTCGGTCATGATAATCCACTCGTCCGCCGGAGAAGCCACACAATGCTGGATGATCGCGGAGGTCGAGCCCACGAAATCGGCCATTGCCAACACGGAGGGAGGGCATTCCGGATGAGCGGCCACCATGGCATGGGGAAACTTCAGTTTCGCCTCTGTCAGACGCCGCGCCGGAAAGGTGGCGTGGACCACACAGGCTCCCTGCCAGATTTTGAAGTTCGGCCGTCCGGTCTTCTGTTGCACCCAGGCGCCCAGATTTCGGTCCGGCAAGAAGAGGATCGTCTTGTCGCGGGGGATGGAATTCACCACGTCGACCGCATTGCGGGAGGTGCACAGAATGTCGGCTTCGGCTTTCACCTCGACGGAGGTGTTGATATAGGCCACAATCACGTGGTCCGGGTGGGCGCGGCGATACGCGCGGATCGGTTCCACGGGGCAGTTATCTACCAGACTACAGCTTGCATTCCAATCCGGGAGTACTACGGTCCGGTTCGGGTTCAGCACCTTGGCCGTTTCGGCCATGAAGCGGACCCCGCAGAAGACGATGACCTCGCCGTCGAACTTGCGGGCGGCGCGCGCCAGTTCCAGGCTGTCTCCAATGGAATCGGCGATTTCCTGGATCTCCGGCTCCTGGTAGTGGTGAGCCAGCAGAATGGCCCGGCGCTCGCGCTTCAGGTCGGCGATTTCTTCGACGAGGGTGCGTGTGGCGAGCATGGCTTCGATCAACCCGTAAGACTATCGTAACGAACCGGCCCTGCTTTCCGCACCACCTGAGGCATCCGGATGCGGAGCGGCGCCTCGGGGCTCTAATGCTGTGGAGGGACGTAGTCCGGGGGCAACGCAGCCCCCTCTCCGAAGAAGAACCGCTCCATCTGCTCGATCAGGAACTCCTGAGCTTCCCGTGTCCCCAGGTTCAGGCGGTACTCGTTCATGATCATCTTCATGTGCTCGACCCACATCTTCCAGGCTTGCTTCGAAACGTTGTCGTAGATGCGCTGGCCGATCGGGTGCCCTTCGAAGGGGACTTCGTCCAACCCTTCCATTTCCTTCTGAAACTTGACGCAGAACACAGTGCGTGCCATAACTAGGGGTATTCGCTCCTTCTGACGCGGATGGTTTGCCGCTTAGTCGTACTTCTCGTAGACGATCTGTTTGCGGTCAAAACCCCGGCTCTTCAGCATCTGGCGCACGTCGTCCACCATCGCCTTTAATCCGCAAACATAGAACGTCAGCTCGGTTCGGCCAGCAATGGCCTCATCCAGGTGATTTTGGACGTGACCCACCCGCCCTGGCCAGGACGGTTCAGGACGGCTGAGCGTAGGCCAGAAGCGGAAGTTGCCGCATTCCCGCGCCATCTGTTCAAACTCTTCACGATACAGCAAATTTTGCTCGTAGCGCACTCCGAACAGCAGGATCACGTCGGAGGCGCGATCCAACGCCGTACGATCTCGCAGCATCGCGCGGAACGGGGCGATGCCGGTACCGGTGGCGATCAGGACCAAATCCGTAACGGGCGCACGCCACGTGAAATTCCCATAAGGTCCTTTGCAGTCCACCAGATCGCCCGGGCTCAGGTCAAAGAGAAACGGCGAGAACCGCCCCTCTTGCACGCGATTCAGACACAGTTCAAACCGGTTGCCTGAAGGCGGCGCCGCCACCGAATAGGCACGTGTAATGACCCGATCGCCGAGCGGATGAGACAAGGAGAAAAACTGGCCCGGCTGGAACTCCAACCGCTCGAACTCCGGCACCTCGAAGACGAAATGGCGGACTTCCGGGGCGATCTCCCGAGACTCGATCAGCCGCGCCTTCACTGGGCGCCCTCCCTCGCTGCCCAACGGTCCAGCGCCTCCTGCGCGCGGTCACGCAAGACCTGGCTTAACGCCGGGTGCCCGTCCAACGGAGGAGCGATCCGAATCTCCATGCCCTGATGGATGCGGGAAATCTCCTCGACGATTCGGGGCAGATCCCGGCGCAGGTGAATTCCCAAGGTCAGAAAGTAGGGTACCACCAGGATACGGGTCGCTCCCTGCGCCACCAGACGCTCGACCGCTACCGGCAGGCTTGGCTCCGCCAGTTCCAGAAACGCTGTCTCGACCAGATCGAACCCGCCAAGCCCGGCCGCCGCGCAGACCACCTCCAGGACAGCCTGGTTGGCTTCCGGGACACTGGAACCATGAGCAAACACGGCGATCCCTGTCTTCATTGGGCGCTTAGCCTATGGAACCAAGAGAGATGGTTGACTTTGGGGGGAGGAGGGCGCGCCGATCGCCGAGCGTAGAAACGTCAGAAAGGCCCGGGACCGCTTCCGGCCATTGCGCTGCGCAACCTCCATCCGCAAGAGGAACACAAAAACTCCCAGTAACTCCGCGTCGCGAATCCTCTGCACGCCGCCCGTGCGTTCCTCGGCGCTCCGCAGTTGCCCAACCAAGTTTTGCATGCCGCTAAAGATATGGGCCGCAAAGGGGTTATCCGGCCGGGATTCGTAGATCAATCCGCTTTGGAGGGTGCGAAAGGTTCGAACCAAACAAGCCAGCGCCTGGCGCGCGTCTTCGTCTGTAACTCCCTGAATCTCGGATGCGGAATCCAGGAGCGCCCTGGAAAACAGCACGATCAGCGTCTCGTGCTGCCGGAGAAACTCCTCGTTCACCCGGATGTCGGGCTCCGGCAGGTCCTCGGGGCGCACCCCTAAAGGTTTCTCATGGCGATGGGCTTCCTGAAGAAACGCGCAATCCAGCGGGCAATCGATCGTTTCTTCCCGCTCCGTGCCGCAACACAGGGTGCAAATCTCACCCCTTACGCCGGGGCAGAAGCGCCGGGGCCGACGGGTGTCGCAGAGGGCGCACGTCATACCTTTCCAGTATACGGGACGGCGACGGCGAGCTTTGACGCATTCTGTTGCGCTGTTTGGCCCAGTTCTGGCGCATGCCGGGTGCGAAGTCGCCACCAAACGCTACATCTCCTGTATAAACCGTGCCTTAGGAAGGTTGGCAGTTCACGTGCCCTACAATCCTCCACGGGGGCTAGCCCCATGATGACGAACAGACTCATCCAGGCGATCGAAGACCACTGCGACCAGATCACTTCGAAAGCCATCGACCACATCAAGAGCGATCCGACGCTGCCGGACATCAGCAAGTTGCCCCGGAATGACCTGGAAGTTTGGGGGCGGGGGATTCTTCGTCATGCCGGCGTCTGGCTGGGCGAGGAAGAACGACGCAACCTCAGCAAACGGTACGAGGAACTGGGAAGGCTGCGCTACTACGAAGGGATCCCGTTACACGAGTGCGTTCGGGCGCTGCAACTCCTAAAGCAGGAAACGATTGATTTCATTCGCGCGCAGGGGTTCGCCCAATCGTCGGTGGAGATTTACGCGGAGGAAGAACTCGAACATCGCGTGGACTGTTTCTTCGACTTCCTGCTGTACCACCTGGTGTTGGGTTACGAGCGCGCGTTCAGGACGGCCGGACGGCAGCAGGTCACCCACGCCTGAGCGCGCCCCTGTGATGGGCTTGGCGCGATGATGCGCCGAGACAACTACGATGGAACCGGTGCTCATCGTTGGACTGGAGCAGAGCCGAGCTCGGAATCTGGTCCGCTGCCTCAGCGAGGAGGGCTTTCACGCCGACTTTGCCGCTGGCGAAACCCAAGCACGCTTGCTGATGGCGGCGCGGCAGTACCGGGTTCTGATCTGTAGCGCGGAGGAATGTGGCGGGGACCGGGTGCTGGACTGGCTCGCCGCCGAGCCTTCCCGGGTCGCGACGATCCTGGTGGCGGCCACGTCCAACGGTAACTACTGCAAGGCCTTGGCCCGCGGTGCCGCAGACGTGGTTTCGGCGGCGGCATGCGACGAGGAACTGGCGTTGCGGGCGCGCAAAGCTGCCGACACGGCTCAGTTGGAAAGGTTGCGATCCATCTGGTCAGAGGTGGAATGCTCCGCCTGTGGTGGAGATCCGCGCGACGGCCGGGATGAGGCAATGCTTCAAGCCATGGAGGCAGCCGCCCAAGCGGCATCTCACCACGAGCCAGTCCTGCTGGTCGGCGAACCAGGGTCGGGGAGGCAGACTCTGGCCCGGCTGATCTACTCTCGCAGCCGCGGCCGCCTAGGCGCTTTCGTTGCCGTGAATTGCAGCCTGGAGCCGGGCGCTTTCGACGCGCGGTTGTTCGGCGTGGGCTCTTCTCCGGAGGGCGCGGGCGTGTTGGAGATGGCCGGGGACGGCGCCGTGTTTCTCAACGAAGTTTCCGCAATCTCCCCTGGCGCTCAGCTACGTCTTGTTGAATTCTTCAACGGCGGGTTCTTCCACCGCGTCGGCCAGAGCCGCCGCATCTGGTCGGAATGCCGTACCCTTGCCGCGACATCGGCGAATCTCCCCAAGCTCTCGCAGATCAGCAAGTTTCGGGCCGACTTGGCCGATCGCTTCCTTAAGTGCCAGATCGAGGTTCCTCCCCTGCGGCGGCGTCCTCGTGCGGTGGAGCGGCTAGGCCGGCTATTCCTCGAACTCGCCTGCCAGAGACTACACCGTCCTCCCCTCTCCCTTGAACCGGACGCGGTCCAGGCGCTGCTGGAGTACTCCTGGCCCGGCAACGTCACCGAGCTGGAGGCCGTGATGTTTCGTGCGGCGCTCCTGGCCGAGGGAAGCGTGCGGCGCAAGGACTTGCAGATACCGAGAACGGGCGCGCCGCTGGAACCGGGTTCCGCCCATGCCCGCAGTTGGCGAGATATTGAGCGGCGAGCGATCGAGGACGCGCTCGCCCGCCATGCCGGTAACCGCACCCACGCTGCCCGCGCTCTGGGCATCAGCTTGCGGAAACTGCAATACCGGTTGCGTGCCTACGGATTGACCCGCAACGGTCACCCCTATCCGGACTGATACCCGGTTTCCACGCGAAACCTTTCTGGGCGGCTTACTTGTTGCGCGTCAAGCGGTCGTACACAAAGCCCGCGGTTCCGCCCGAGAGAGCGCCGATTCCCGCGCCTTTTCCACCGCCCGCCAGGGCCCCGATTGCCGAACCGACGCCCGCGCTACCCGCCACGATCGCCACCGACTTCCCTGTAGAACGGGTCCGGGAACGGGCCGGCGCGGGGGGCGAGGAAGATGGCGCCAGCGAAGACGCTGCCCTCGACGGCGCCACGGCAGGCGGTTCTGGTGGATGGGCGTAGCCAACCAGTTTGCCCTCGACATCGTACAGCGGGCCCACGTAACCCGGGACCGACGCCGGCGGGACTGCCGCGATCGGAACCGCCTGTGGCGCAGGCTCTCTTTCTGCCTTGTCGCGGTTCACGATCGCCGTGGCCGCCCCCATCAGCAGTGCGCCAGCCAGCAATCCTGCGGCTGCCATGCGGAAGTTTTCGAAACGCATCGTTTGACCTCCTCGAGCGCACCTTCTTGCAAGCCAAACGCCACAGAGTATTAATCGGAGAATCAAGAACATACGGATACCCGGCCGGTCGCGGGCCGGTAATTCTTACCGGATCGCCAGCCTCGGCGAACAGCCGCACTCGCAAAGGGCTTCAGGTGCGGTCCTCCGTTCCCTATACTCAATGGGCAAGAGGACCCGAACGATGAACCGCACCCGCCGCTCCCTGCTCGCCGTGCCGTTCGCCTGCCTGGCTCGCGCCGCCACCCTGACGCCACGCCAACGCGTCGACCGCGCACTCGCCGGCCAGGATCTGGACCGGCCGCCGATCTCTCTCTGGCATCATTTCGGATTGGAGAAGCACGGAGGCGCCCGTCACGCCGAGGCCACCTTGCAGTTCCACCGCGACTATGCGACCGACCTGGTGAAGGTGATGAGCGATTTCCCCTTCCCGAAACCGGCCGGCGCCTGGTGGGAAGTTCGCGAGCAAGACAACCCGTTTCCCGAGCAGGTCGGCGCCCTCCGGGCGATTGCGAGAGGACTGGCCGGCAGCGCTCATTTCGTGGAGACCATCTTCAATCCCTGGAATGTCGCCGAGAAGCTGTCCTCGCCCGACGAGGTGCGGAGGCTGATGCGGGAACAGCCGCAGCGGTTGCTCGACGCCCTGGAGGTCATTGCCCGATCCGAGGCCAGCCATGTCCGCCGCGCGCTCGCCGCCGGGGCCTCGGGCATCTTTCTGGCGATTGCCAACGCCCAGGAAGGCTTGCTGACGCGCGAGGAGTATCGCAAGTTCTCCGCGCCCTTCGACCGCATGGTGCTCGACGCGGCCCGCTCGGCGCCGCTCAATATCCTCCACTTGCACGGCGACCGCGTGAATCTCGACGAATTCCTGGCCGGCTGGCCCGCACCAGCGATCAATTACTCGGTGCACGGCTCCGGAATTCCTTTTGCGCAGGTGCGGCGCAAGTTCACGGGCGTCCTGCTGGGCGGCGTCGACGAGCGCGACTATCGCACCCGCACGACGGAGCGCATGCGCGCCGATATCCGCCTCGCCCGCGCCCAGGCCGGCCCCAAACTGATCGTGACGCCTGGCTGTTCCGTTCCCGATGACAGCCAGCCTGCCGAGTTGCGCCGTCTGGCCGAAGCGGCCGCGCTGTCCTGAAGCGCCGCCGGTGAAATCAGCGCGGGCGGGCGTGCGCCGGACCCCTTGGAATCATCGGGTACGCTCAAACCATGAACATGCCGCCGTTGATTTCGATCGTCTGCCCGTGAATGTATCGCGCACCGTGGGTGCACAAAAAGAGAATCGTGTCGGCGACCTCTTCATTGGTGCCCAGGGTTCCGGCGGGTGTCTGGGCGATCACCGTCTCGAGCATCTGCCGCGTGGAAAACGTCTCGTGAAAATGATTGTCCACGGTGCCGGGCGACACCGCGTTCACGCGGATGCCTTTCGGCGCGAGTTCCTTGGCCAGCCCCTTGGTGATCGTCGACACCATCGCCTTGGCCGCGGCGTAGACCGTCGCGCCCGGACCGCCGCCATTGCGCGCGGCGATCGAACTGACGTTCACAATCACGCCGCTGCCGCGCTCGATCATTCCCGGAGCCACCGCCTGCGTGAGGAACCACACGCTCTTCACGTTCAGATTCAGCACCTGCTCGTAAAGTTCCTCGGTGTACTCGGCCAGCCGCGCCCGCCTCACCAGGGACCCGGCGTTGTTGATCAAGAGATCCACGGGCGTCTCCAGCGCCCGGAACTGCGCGATAAGCGACCGGATCCCGTCGCTGGTCGTCAGGTCGGCTGGGAGCAGGTCCGCCCGCGCGCCGCCGGCGCGCACGGCAGCCGCCACCCCTTCGGCGCCCTCCCGGTAGGAGCCATAATGCAGAAGGAAGCGGCTCACGCCCGCGCCCGCCAGCGTCCGCGCCGTGGCCGCGCCAATTCCCCGCGAAGCGCCCGTGATCAGCGCCGTTCTACCCGCCAGTTCCTGGTCCACTTGCCAATTTCCTTTCCTTTGCCGACTTCGCAGTATACCGCCCGATTCGCTACGCTGAAGAGTTCCGGAAAACACGATGACGCCCGGTAAACTGCTCTATCTCTCGTGCCAGGACGTGGAGAGCCTGCGGCTCGAAATGCGCGCCGTTCTGGAGGCCGTGGAAGCCGCGTTTGTTCAGAAGGGGCGCGGGCAAGTGCAAATGCCTCCCAAGACAGACATTCACCCCCGTCCCGACGCCTTCCTCCACGCCATGCCCGCTTACCTGAGCGCTCAGGACGCCGCGGGCCTGAAATGGATTGCGGGCTACCCTGCGAATCAGGACCGTGGCCTCCCGTATATTTCCGGCTTGTTGATCCTGAACGACGCGGCCACCGGCTTCCCCTTGGCCGTGATGGACGCCACCTGGATCACCGCCATGCGCACCGGCGCCGCGACCGCCTTGGCGGCCAAGTACCTGGCGCGGCCGGATGCGCGAACCCTGGCGATTCTGGGCTGCGGAGTCCAGGGCCGCGCGAACACCCTCGCTTTGCGCACCGTATTCCCAGGTCTCGAGCGGGTGGTCGCCTACGACGTGCGTCCCGAAGCCGCTGCGGCTTTCGCCCGGGAATGCCAGACCGAGTCCGGGTTCGCCTGCGAAATCTGCGCAACGCCTGAACAAGCCGTGCGCCCGGCCGATCTGGTGGTGACCTCAGGCCCGATCCTCCGCCATCCTACTCCCGTCATTGAGCCGGCCTGGCTGCGCGACGGAGTGTTTGTCTGTCCTTTGGACTTCGACTCCTACGTGTCGCCTCAAGCTTTCGCCGCCGCCGACTTGCTCTGCACCGACGACCTGGGGCAGTACCGCTACTTCCGCCAGGCTGGTTACTTCGCTCACGTGCGGCCCGATCCGGCCGACCTCGGCGATGTCATCGCTGCCGGCGCTCCCCGGCGCACGGCCAACGACCAGCGCATCATTTCCCTCAATCTCGGCCTCGCGCTGGAAGATGTCGCCGTGGGCAGGCTGCTCTATGAACGCGCTCTCGCCGCGGGGGCGGGAACCTGGCTGGATCTGTGAGGCAAACGGCGGCAAGCAAGGGAATGATATGGACTCGGCACGCATCGGTCTGGTAATCCGCGCAAGTTCCGGCCCCGGGGTGCTCCACCAGCTCACCGGCGTCATCGCCCAGCATGAAGGCGACATCACTTCGGTCGCCATTCTTGATAGCCGTCCGCCGGTGGCGCGGATTTTTTTCGAGATCGAGCTGCCCACCAACGCCGCGCAGCTCGCGGCCGACCTGACCGCGCTGCCCATCGTGCACGGCGTCGAGATCGTCAATGTGATGGAGCGGATCTACGGCAAGCGCATCATCATCATGGGCGGCGGCGCGCAGGTTGGGCAGGTGGCCATCGGCGCGATTTCGGAAGCCGACCGTCATAACATCCGCGGCGAACACATCTCGGTGGACACGATTCCCCTGGTGGGCGAACAGCAGCTTGCCGACGCGGTGCGCGCCGTCGCCCGGCTGCCGCGGGCTCGCGCGCTGGTCCTGGCGGGTGCATTGATGGGCGGAGAAATTGAAAAGGCCGTGCGGGAAGTCCGTGAGGCTGGACTCCTGGTAATCAGTCTCAACATGGCCGGCAGTGTGCCCGACGCCGCCGATCTGGTAGTCTCGGATCCGGTGCAGGCCGGCGTGATGGCCGTCATGGCCGTGGCCGAGACCGCGAAATTTAACATTGCCCGGCTGAAAAGAAAAGTGTTCTGAACGCGTCCTACACCGTGTGCGCGCAACTTTTCCGCGCGATCGTGAGATAAACGGAAAAGGGAGCCCATGATGAGACTTGCCCGCTGGGCCTTTTTCCTAAGCGCCGCCGCGCTGTGGGCGCAGCCGCCGGTGGACGGAACGTGGTCGCTTCCCAGCGGGAAACCGAAAGTCCGCTTCGCGCGCGAGGCGTTGCCGAGCGCCGCCGCGGCGCTCAACCCGGTCGAGCCCATGACCCTGACGCGGTTGGACGTGGCTGCGGAGCGGGTGGCGAACCGCCGCGGCCAGCTGCCCATCGGGGTCACCCGGCCGGTCGAGTCCCCCCGCGGCGAGTGGACCGATCTTTCCACCGGCCGCGCGATCTGGCGCGCCGCGGTCGAGTCTCCCGCAGCCAAGGCGATGCGAATCCACTTCGTGCGCTTCTCGGCGGGCCGCGGGCGGGTCTGGGTGTACGGCGTGGACGGCGAAGTGGAAGGCCCTTACGCCGGCTCCGGACTCTACGAGGACGGCGAGTTCTGGAGCGGTACGGTCTCCGGCAGCCGCATCGTGATCGAGTACGAACCGGAGATTACTGCCGCGCGCGCGGTCCCCTTCCTGGTGGACGCGGTTGCCCACTTCTGGGAGGAACCCGCGGCGAGCGTCGACCATGCCGCCCTTGTTCCCCTGCACCGTTTTCAGCCGGAGCCCGACACCTTGCCGCTCGGTCTGGCCCCCGCCGGCGAACGCTTCCTCGGCAGTTGCCACCTGGATTACCGCTGCTACCCCGCATGGGCGCAACCCGGTTCGGGCGTGGCGCACATCGCCTTTCAGTCCTCTGACGACAACCGCTTCTACGTCTGCTCCGGGGCGCTGCTGAACACGCGTTCCAGCAGTTTGCGGCCTTACTTCCTCACCGCCAACCATTGCCTGGGCGACGATCGGGAGGCTCGCAGCGTCCAGACCTATTGGTTCTACGAGACGGCGCAGTGCAATGGGCCGGCGGTGACCCGCGGCGTCGCCACCCGCGTGGACGGCGCCCGGTTCCTCGTCGGCGGCGGACAGGGCGAGGGCGATTTCAGCTTGGTGGAGTTGAACGGATTACCGGATCGCTCCGTCTGGTTCGCGGGCTGGCAGGTCACCGAACCGAACTTCGGCTCTGCTCTGGTGGGTATTCATCATCCAGGCGGTTCATTCAAGCGGATTGCCTTCGGCACGCGCGACGCCGACCGGAACGCGCTGGTGGACGGCGTGCTGGCGCCCGCCAACCGCTATTGGCAGGTGCTGATGAACGAAGGACGCATTGCGGGTGGTTCCTCCGGGTCGCCCCTTTACGACGGGACCGGCCACGTGGTGGGAAATCTCAGTTACGGCCCGGAGGCCCCGCCGGGGCAAACCGAGTGCGAAGTCTCGAGTTTCCGCGCGGGCTATGGGCGCTTCGCCACCGCCTATCCCGCGCTGCGCTCCTTTCTGGAAGACGGTCCCAGCGTGAAAGTGACGGTGACGCCTGCCACGCTCACCTTTCGCGGCGCCGACGGGGTGATCGCGCCGCCGGCCCGGCAGACCCTGCGGATCGAGACCGCTTCGGCCGCGGCGGTGAGCTTTACCGCCACGCCCAGCGAGGCCTGGCTTGTCCTGTCGGCCGCCGCCGGCATGGTGTCCGCCGCCGCGCCAGCGACGCTCGAGGTTTCGATCGACACCGCGCGCCTGCCCGCGGCGGGCAGTTTCACCGGGAACGTCACCGTGCAGGCGGCCGGCGCGCTTCCCGTAGCCGTCAGCGTCCGCGCCGACCTCGGGGCCAGCCGAGCCGCCGTGGTGGCCTCGGTCACGCCGAACCCGGTCTACGAGCAGGATCCCGACCGCGACGGATTCCGCTGGTTCTTTGAACTGCGGTTGCAGGAACGCGCCGGCCTGGAGGCACGGGTCAGCACGCTGCGGATCGGCGGCCAGGACTACTCCGCGCGCATCGTCGAATGGTTTGGCTCCCATCGCCTGCCCGCGCTAGGTTCGCTGGCGGTCCACCTGCGGTCGCGGGATTTGCAAACCCCGAGCGATTCCCTTTTTGAAATCGGCGGCCTCGACGCCGGCAACCAGGCCTGGAGCCAGTCCTTCGTGGTGCAGTTTCTCAGCCGGCGGCGTCAGGCGGACCTGAGGCTGGTGTCGGATCCCGAAACGGTGGCGCGCGACCCTGAATCCGCTGATTGCGCGTGGCGCCATAGCCTGACGCTCGCCGAAACGGCGGCGGTCGGCGTGAACCTGACACGCTGGCTAGCCGGCTCGCACGACCTTTCGGGGCAGATCGCCAATTGGTTCGGGACGACGCGCCTCGAGCCGCTGGGACGTTTGCGGACCGGCATCTGCTGGCGCGGTCTGATCGTACCGGCCACCATTCCCTTCGAGGTCGCCGGCGCCGACGATCACGGCAACCAAGTGCGAGTAACTGCTCAGGTGCGCTTCGTTGGTGCAGCGGGTGAGGTGCCCGCCTTGGCGGTGTCTCCCGCGCTGGTGAATCTGGCGTCGCCGTCCGGGTCGCTCTCCCAGCGCGTTACCTTGAGCCTGAGCGGCCAGAGCGTCGGTTGGAGCGCCCGGGTCGACTACCAGGGGAATATTAGCGGATGGCTGACTGCGGTTCCCCTTTCCGGGGCCGGCGATGGCTCGATCTTGCTCAGTGTGCTGAGCCTCACCGCGGAACGCCTGGCGGCTGGCACATACCAGGCAACCCTGGTGATCGAGGCGCCCGGAGCGGCGTCGGCGCGTGTCGAGGTCCCGATCCAGCTGCGCATCGGCGGGTCCGCGCCGCCCCCGCCCCGGTTTTCTTCCGGCACGGTGGTCAATGCCGCGTCGTTCCGCGACGCCCTCGCGCCGGGTATGCTGTTCACCATCGCGGGAACGAACCTCTCGCAGACAGAGGCGTTCGCCACGCGTCTCCCGTTGCCGTCCTCGCTCGGTGGCACGGTGGTGCGGGTAAACGGAATCCTCTGCCCGCTGCTTTACGTTTCGGCGCGGCAGATCAACGCCCAGTTGCCCTACGAAGTCCGGCCGGGCGCGGCGACGGTCACGGTTTCGGTGGGCGGCAGCGAGTCCTCCGCCCATGTCACGGTCTCCGCGGTAGCCCCGGGAGTGTTCACGATCGACGGCAGCAGGCCTGCGCCGCAGTGGCAAGGCAGACGCGGAGAGATCCTCATCGCTTATGCCACGGGCGTGGGTTTCGTCACGCCCAGCGTACCCACCGGCGACGGTCCGGTGAACAGCACGCCTGAGCTGATGCCCCGTCCGCACTTGCCGGTGCAGGTCACCGTCGGGGCTGTTCCCGCGGAAATTCTCTTCGCGGGAATCCCGCCGGGCGTCGTGGGCGCGATTCAGATCAACTACCGCATTCCGCCCGCCGCTCCGCTTGGCGACGCGGATTTGGTGGTTTCCGTCGGCGGCGTTCCCGCGCCTCCGCTGCGGTTGAGGGTGCTCAACTGAAGCCCCCGCGCCAAGGATTCGCCGCGTTCCCCAGCCCCGCTCGCCGGCCGGGCGCCGCGTCGCGCTAGGCGGCGAGGGTTGCCGGGCTGCTACAGCGAAGCCAGATGACGGTGGATGAAATGCACCGCGACAGACCCTTCCCCCACGGCGGAGGCGACCCGTTTCACCGAATCGTGGCGTACGTCGCCCGCCGCGAAGATACCAGGCACGCTTGCCTCTAGCAGATACGGCGCGCGAGGCAGGGGCCAGCCGCGCAGGTCTTCGGAAGTGAGGTCCGGACCTGTCAGCACGAAGCCTTGGCGGTCGCGAGCCACTTTCCCGGCCAGCCATTCGGTGTGCGGCGAGGCGCCGATGAACGCAAACAGATAATTCGCGCGCACCTTTTCGGTTTCCCGCGTCTTCCGGTCGAGCAGGGTGATCGCCTCCAGGCGCTCCACTCCGTGACACGCGTGCACCTCGGTCTGAAGCCGGACTTCAATATTGGGAGTCTGCGTGATCCGGTCCACCAGGTACTGCGACATTCTGGCGCCCAGCGAATCGCCGCGCACCAGCATCACCACCCGGTAGGCGTAGTCGGCGAAGTACAGCGCCGCCTGTCCGGCCGAATTCCCCGCGCCCACGATGAAGACGTCTTCGTCCTTGCAGTGCACGGCCTCGCTCACCGCCGCCCCGTAATAAACGCCGCGTCCGGCCAGGTCATCGGCGCGCGGAGCGCTCAGTTTGCGCCAGGCAACGCCCATCGCCAGCATCAGCGCATGACAGGAGATTCGCGAACCGCCGGACAACTCCAGCTGCTTGTACGGGCCTTCGATCTCCAGGCCGATTACTTCCCGCGGCGACAGGATTTCCACTCCGAACCGCCGTGCCTGCGCGAGCGCGCGCCGCGCCAGATCGCCGCCGGACAGACCCACCGGAAATCCCAGGTAATTCTCGATGCGGCTGCTGGTTCCGGCCTGGCCTCCCGGCGCCTCCCGTTCGATCAGCACCGTCCGCAGCCCCTCCGACGCTCCGTACACGGCGGCGGCCAATCCTGCCGGACCGCCGCCCACGATGGCCAGCGCGTAAAAAGGCTCTTCGGCGCCTGTCCGGAGTCCCGCCGCGGCGGCCAATTGCTGCAGGTCCGGCGCCAGCAGACGCTCGCCGCCGGGCAGAATCACCACCGGTAGCTGCGCCGCCTCCCTCACCCCGGCCGCCTCCGCCTGCGCGGCGGCCTCCGGATCGTTCTGCACATCCTGGAACCGGTAGGGGACGTGATTCCGCGCCAGGAAATCCTTGACCGCTTGCGAACGGGGCGACCAGCGATGCCCAATCACCCGAATCCCACCGTAGCCGGGCCGGAAGCCCGCGCGCCAGTCTTCCAGCAGGTCATCGAGCACGGGGAATAGCCGCTCCTCCGGAGGATCCCAAGGTTTCAGCAGGTAATAATCCACCTGCGATTGATTGATCGCGGAGATCGCCGCGTCGGTGTCCGCGTAGGCGGTCAGGATGACGCGCTTGGCGCCGGCGCACCGCGATCGGGCCTCCCGCAGAAAACCCACGCCATCCAGACCGGGCATGCGCTGGTCGGCCAGCAGCAGGGCGACCGGTTCCTCGCGCTCCTGCAACTCCTCCAGCACTTCCAGCGCCTCGGCGCCCGATTCCGCCTGGACGATCCGATACCCATTCGCGTACTTCTGCCGCAGGTCGCGGGCAATGGCCCGGAGCACCGCGGCATCGTCGTCGACCGTCAGGATCACTGGTTTGCTCATACCGGGACTTCTAGCGTAACATCGCCTCCCGCGCGCGCCTGAATCGCTACGATAGAGTTCCGATGCTGCTCGGTACGATGGCCCGCACTTACCCGCGCGATTCGCTCGAGGCGATCGCGGATGCCGCCTGCGCCGACGGGATGCAGGCCATGCAGTTGAACCTGATCAACGCCGGGCTGGAAACGCTTCCCGCGGACCTCGATGAGCGCACCGCGCGCCGCATCGGGGACGTCTTTCGGACGCGCGGCCTCGAACTGGCCGCGCTCATCGGCGCGTTCAACGTGATCCATCCGTCCCGCGCCTACCGCGCCGAATGCATCCGGCGGTTGGGCCGGCTCGCCGCCCGCTGCGGCGCCCTGGGTACGCGCATCCTCTCGCTCTGCACCGGGACGCGCGATCCCGCTGACATGTGGCGCTTCCACCCCGGCAACCACGATCCGGCAGCCTGGACGGAAATGGTGGACACGATCCGGCGCCTGCTGGACGCCACCGAGGGCTCCGGCGTGGTGCTGGCTTTCGAACCGGAAGTCGTCAACGTGGTCGATACCGCCGCAAAGGCGCAACAGCTTTTGCGCGAGGTCGCCTCCCCCCGGCTCAAGGTCCTCATCGACTGCGCCAACCTCATCTCCCAGGAAACCGTCCACGCGACCACGCCGGTGATCGAAGACGCCTTTGACCGCCTGGGCGGCGAAATCGTCCTAGCGCATGCCAAGGACATCGCCCCCGCCGCGGCGGGCGCGGATCACCCGCGGCGCGTTGCACCCGGGACCGGCACGCTGGACTGGTCCTGTTATCTCCGCCGCCTGGCCGCCAGCGGCTTCCAGGGCGCGCTGATCATGCACGACCTGCCCGAAAGCGAAGTCCGCGCCTGCGCGGACCGCCTCCGGGCGCTGGCGCCGCCGGGCGCGTTCTCCCCGCTCGCGTGAAAGAACGCAAACCCCTCGCTACGGCCGGATCCCTTCCGCCGCCAGCTTGATGCGGTAGAGCCCGGTGCGCGCCGTCATGTACAGCGTCCTGCCGTCCGCGTCGCCCCAGGCCACGTTCGCCGGTGCTTCCGGAGGCGCGATCGTGCCCAGGTGCTTTCCTTCCGGCGTGAAGATCCACACGCCGCCCGGTCCCGTCGCGTACACGTTGCCCTGCTTATCCAGCTTCAACCCGTCCGGCAGCCCGTCCGCCGTCTCCGCGGTGACGTCGTAGAACACCCGGCCGTTCGCCAGCTTGCCGTCCGCCGTCACGTCGTACCGCATCCACACCTTCCGGGCGGGGTCTGAGTTGGCCACGTAAAGCACTTTTTCATCCGGCGAAAAGCCCAGGCCGTTCGGCCGCGTCTGGTCTCGGTTGAGCAGCTCCAGTTTGCCCGCCGCCGTCAGCCGGTAGATCCCGTTGAACTTCAGTTCCTTCTTCGGATCGTCGTCCTGCTTCGGGAATCCATAGGGCGGATCGGTGAAGTACAGATCGCCGTTGGATTTGTAGACCGCGTCATTGGGGCTGTTCAGGCGCTTGCCCTGGTGCTTGGCGGCCAGCACCGTGAGCTTGCCGTCCGGCTCGCGCCGCACCACCTGGCCGTTGCCGTGCTGGCAGATCACCAGGCGTCCGGACTGGTCCAGCGTGAGGCCGTTGGAGCCCACAAACGCGCCCGCCGGCGCGTCCGTGCCGTCGAAACCGCTGGGCTTGAGGAACTCGGTCACCGTGCCATCCGGCATCCACTTGTGAATCACGTTATTCGGAACATCGCTGAACAGCAAATATCCGCCGCCTTCCCGAACCCACACCGGGCCTTCGGTGAAGGTGAAGCCCTCGGCGAGCTTTTCAATGCGTGCGTCCGCCGGGACCAGCGCGTCCAGCGCGGGGTCCTTGCGCTCGATCGAACCGAGCGGCGGCGGCGCGGCCGGTTCTTCCTTCTTCTCCGCCGGGGCGCAGCCGGTCAGAACCGCCGCGCCCAGCGCCATCAGGCCAATCCACCAGTTGCTTCGCATGTCGAGATTCTATCTCACCCGCCCCGCTCTCACCCGGCAAGAGAAAACCCGGACACCCACCTTCTTCGAACCACCATTGGCTGATTCCTCGCCATGGCTAACGCGAAAAGGCTGTCTGTCGCGGGCTTTTTCTCGGAGCTTCAGCGTCCCGCTGAAGCGTTCGCGGCCAGGCCGCGTGGACCGGCTTTGTTTTGCCCGCGGCCCGATTTACCGTGAGAATATGCAAGAGCGGTTCTCGGTCCAGGACAAAGTGGTGCTGGTGAGCGGCGGGTCGCGCGGCATCGGGCGCGCCATCGCGGAGGCCTTCCACCAGGCGGGCGCGCGGGTGACCGTCACGGCGCGGCGCGAAGACACGCTGCGCGCGACGGGACTGCCCTACCGGGTTTGCGACATCGGCGACGGGGCGCAAATCCGCGCCTGCGTCGACGCCGTCGCCCAGCAGCACGGCCGGCTGGACGTGATGTTCAATGTCGCCGGCATCAACTTCCGTCACGCCGCCGAAACCTTTCCGGAAGACCGGATGGACGACATTTTCCGCGTCAACGTCCGGGGCAATTACCTGATGGCGAGCGCGTGCGGCAAAGTGATGGTCTCGCAGCGCCGGGGCAAGATCATCAACATCGCCAGCCTGCACACGCACGAGAGCCTCGCCGGCGTCAGCGTCTACGGCGCCAGCAAAGGGGCGATCGCGTCGCTCACGCGCGCGCTGGCCGTCGAGTGGGCGGCGTTCAACGTGCAAGTGAACGCGCTCGCGCCCGGCTTCATCCGGACGGACCTGAACAAGTCGCTTTGGGAGAACGCCGAGATTCGCTCGTGGGTGGAGGCGCGCACTCCGGCCGGACGCGTCGGCGTTCCCGAGGACCTGATTGGAACGGCGATCTTTCTGGCCAGCGCCGCCAGCGATTTTCTCACCGGCCAGGTGATCTACGTCGACGGCGGCTTCACCGCGGGCTCGACCTGGCCCCTGACTGTGCCCCGGTAGAATTCCGGATCGCCTCCGGCGCCACTCCCGCCTGGGCCAGCGCCAGCGCCGCCAGGACTTCCTTCAGCCGAAAGCCAGAGGCGCGAAACCGCTCGCACACCGCCCCGATGGTCTCGCGGTCCGCGGCGGTCTCCGGACGGCCGTACGCATAGCGGAAAAGCTGCCTGACAATGCACTCCTGACATTGGCGGCTGGCCGCGAGCACCTCGCCCAGTTCGCGCGGCGACGCAAACCGGGAGTTCTCCAGCCCGGCGACCTCGCCGCGGGTGTCGAACGCCAACTCGACCGTCACCGGTTCCTTCCCCGAGCGGTCTTCCGGGAATACCAGCTTGAGCTTCTCGCGCCGCGCGCCAATGGCGTCGTACTTCTCGAAGCCGAAACCGATCGGATCGATGAGCCGGTGGCAGCCGGCGCAGGATTCGTTCGCCAGGTGCACGCCCAGCCGCTCGCGGTTGGTTTGCGGTTTCGACTCGCGCAGCGGGGGCAGATTCGCATTCGTACCCGGAGGAGGATCCGGCACGTGCTGGCACAGGAACTGCTCCCGCACAAACAGTCCCCGGGCCGTGGGCGAAGTATCGGCCGGCTTGCTGGTCAAGGTCAGGAACAGCGCCTGGCCCAGCAACCCCGCGCGGTCCCGGTCCGCCGTCAGCGGCGTTCTTCCGAAATCTTCCGCCGGCGGCGGCACGCCGTACAGGTTCGCCAGGTCGTGGTTCAGAAAGCTGTAGTCCGCCGTAAACACCGTCAGGAAGTTGCGCTCGTTCCATACGGCGTCGGCGATCAGGCGGCGGGTCTCCTCGGTCATGGCCCAGGCCAATTCAGGGCTGAACTGCGGGAACAGCCGCCGTTCCCGAACCGTATTCCGGACGCGGTCAAAGCGTAGCCACTGCGCGACAAACTCGTCGAGCGCCTCCCGGGCGCGCGGATCGTCGAGCATCCGGCGGACCTGGCGCGCGACGCCCGCGGCCGAGGCCAGTTCGCCGGCCTCCGCCGCGCGCAGCAGCGTGTCGTCCGGCATGGTGTCCCACAGGAAGAACGCCAGGCGGGAGGCAACCTCGTATCCGCCGGGCCGGCGCGCGTCGGCCTCCACGCGGTATAGGAACGCAGGCGATTGCAACATCGCCTCCACTACGCGCCGGACGCCCTCGTCGAAGTCGGGCGCGGCGGCGTGCAGCGCGCGGTACCGCGCCAGTTCGTCGGCGCGGAGTGGACGGCGGAACGCGCGGCGGCCGAATTCGCGGAGGAACTGCTCCCGGCAGGTCGCGTCCGCCCGCGGGCGCGGACGGCAGGGCAGCAGGCGGGAAGGATCCCGCCGCGCGTTGCGCGCGAGCTTTTCCGCGGCCGCGCTGTAGCGGTCGGCCAGCAGCGCGGGGATGCTCTGCGCCTCCGCCTGATTCTTAAATCCGTAGACAAAGTCCTCCGGCGGGAACTGGTCCGCCGGCCGCGTCTGGTCGCCCAGCAGGTCGCGCACCGTGCGGTTGTACTGGCTGTGCGTCAGCCGCCGGATGGGCGCCGCCGCCGCGCGCGCGCTCTTGGGCTGTTCCGGCGCCGCCGTCGGCGGACGCGCGATCAAGCGCCGCACCCAGTCCCGCAGCGCCGCCTCCTGGGGACTGGCGGGCGCAATCAGCCGGCCCCCCGTATGCTGGACGCGGTTGGTGGGTTTGCTCAGCAGCAAAGATTCTTCCGGACGCTGGCGATCCACCAGCCTTGCCAGTCCCCGGCCGAACGCCTCAATCTCCTCCCGGCCTGCTTCCGGCTCCGGGAACTGGAGCCGCGTCGCCGAAGCGACCCCTTGCGCCGTATGACAACCGCGGCAGTTGGCTTTCTCGAGGACCGGATACACCCGGTCGACAAATTCCACATCCGCCGTCGCCGCGGAAACGGCCGCCAGGAGCACGCCCAGAATTGTGGCCGGGGAGACGAACCGCATGGATGATCGCCATTATAACGGCCATGCCCTGCGGCGGGTCCAGGTTACTCTGAAAAGAACAGTGCCGCTCCGTTCCCAGAAACCTGAAGTGATGAGTCCCGCCGGCCACTGGCCCCAACTCCATGCGGCCGTGGAGGCGGGCGCCGACTCGGTGTACTTCGGCCTTCGCCACTTTACCGCGCGGGCCAAGGTGGGTTTCGACCTCGATGAGTTGCCGGAGGCGATGCGGACGCTGCATCGGCGCGGCGTGCGGGGCTTTGTAACCTTCAATACGCTCGTGTTCGACCACGAGTTCGAGGAGGCGGTGCGCGCCCTGGCCCGCATCGTCGAGGCCGGCGCCGACGCCATCATCGTACAGGACCCTGGCGTGCTTCGCCTGGCCGGCGAACTCGCGCCCGAACTGGAACTCCACGCCAGCACGCAGTTGAGCGTTACGGACCTGCACGGCGTTCGCTGGGCGGCGCGCATGGGCGCGCGCCGGGTGACCCTGGCCCGCGAGCTTTCTCTCGCCGAAATTCGCGCGATCGCCGAACAGACCGATGTCGAGTTGGAAGTATTCGTCCACGGCGCGCTGTGCGTCGCCTATTCCGGGCAATGCTTTTCCTCGGAAGCCTGGGGAGGCCGCAGCGCCAACCGCGGGCAGTGCGCCCAGGCGTGCCGCCTGCCCTACGACTTGATCGTCGACGGCCGCGCCGAGCCGCTGGGCGACGCACGCTACCTGCTCTCCCCGGGCGACCTGTATGCTCTCCGTCAGATTCCCGAGCTGATGGCCATCGGCATCGCCGCCTTCAAGATTGAGGGACGCTACAAGGACGCGGATTACGTCGCGGCGGCGACCGCGGCGTACCGCAAGGCGGTCGACCAGGCCTGGGTGGGGCTGCCGCCCGTCATCGCGCGGGCCGAGGAACTGAACCTCGAACAGGTGTACTCCCGGGGGATGGGCCCCCACTTCCTTACCGGCGTGAATCATCAGGCGGTCGTGCGCGCCCGCACGCCCCGCCATCGCGGCGTGCTGATGGGCGTGGTGAAACGCGCGGGTCCGGAAACCGCGCTGCTGGAACCCGCTGAGGCGCACGCCCTCTCTCCTTTGAAGCCCGGCGACGGCGTCGTGTTCGACGCCGCGTCCTGGCGAAGCCCTGAAGAGGCCGAAGAAGGCGGCCGGCTGTTTGCCGTGGAAGCTGCACCGCGCGGCGGGGTGGAAATCCGCTTCGCCCGCGACGCGATTCGCTGGGAGCGCGTCCGGCCCGGCGACTTGTTGTGGCGCACCCATGATCCGGCGCTGGAAAAAGCCCTGGCCGCGGTCACCCAGCCTGCCGCGCCGCTGCGGAAACAGGAAGTGGACGTCGAAGTCTCGGCGCGGCCCGGCGAGCCGCTCCGCATGTGCTGGAAGCTGCGGCGCGATCCCGCGATCGAGATCACGGTGCAGTCCGCCGAACCGCTCGCCGCGGCGCGCAATCGCGCGCTCACCGTCGACTCGCTCCGGGAGCAGTTGTCGCGCCTGGGACCGACGCCTTACGAGTTGGCCGAAGTGCGGCTGCCGCCCGGCCCGCCCGTCTTTGCCCCCGCCTCGCTGTTGAATCGTCTGCGGCGGGACGCGGTGGCGGCCCTGGACGGGCGGCTCGCGCAGCCGCCCGCCCGCACCCTCCGGCCGGCCGCGGCCGCGGAGTTCCGCGCGCGCGTCCGGCCGGAGTCGCTCCCGGCGCCTCCCGCCCCGCAACTGCACCTGCTGGTCCGGACGCCAGAGCAACTGGACGCCGCCCTCGCCTGCCGCCCCGCCAGCATCACTCTCGACTACCTGGACCTTTACGGCTTAAAGCCCTCCGTGGAGCGCGTCAAAGCAAGCGGCATCGCGGTGCGGGTGGCGACTCCGCGGATTCTGAAACCCGGCGAGGAGCGCATGACGGATTTCCTGCTGCGCCTCGACTGCGCCATCCTGGTACGGCCCGCGGGGCTCGCCGAATCGTTGCGCGAGCGGACGGAACACGAGCTCACCGGCGATTTCAGCCTGAACGCCGCCAACAAGCTGACCGCCTCCCTGCTGCTCGAGCAGGGGTTGGTCCGCTTGACGCCGGGGCACGATCTCAACGCCGCGCAGGTCGCCGAACTGGCCCGCGACGTGGGCGCCGCCCGCCTGGAAGTGATCGCCTACCAACACCTGCCGGTGTTTCACACCGAGCATTGCGTGTTCTGCCGGTTCCTGTCCGCCGGCACGAGCTACCAGGATTGTGGACGTCCCTGCGAAAAACACCGCGTCGCCCTCCGCGACTCCTCCGGACGCAGCCATCCCCTGATGGCCGACGCCGGTTGCCGCAACACCCTCTTCGGGGCGGAAGCGCAGGAAGCGAGCGCGCACCTCGAGGAGTGGCTGGAAGCCGGCATCCGGCATTTCCGGCTGGAATTTGTCCACGAGGACGCGGCTGCCGTCCGCGGCGTCGCCGGATCCTTTGCCGAAGCGCTCGCCGCGCGCGTGAGCTTCCGCCAGTTGAGCGCGCGGCTGCGAAAGCTGGCGCCGCAGGGCACGACGCAGGGCAGTCTGTACGTCCCGGCGAATCACCCCGCGCTGCCTATCCTGCCATGAACCGCGAAGTTCACAAGGCCGGCCTGCTGAGCGTGCGCGGCGCGCGCCTGTTGCTGTGCCGCAAGCGCGCCGGCGGGCCGCTGATTCTGCCGGGCGGCAAGATCGAACCGGGAGAAACGCCGCTCGCGTGTCTGGAGCGCGAACTGCGTGAAGAACTCGGTCCGGTGGAGGCGGTAGGTGTCCGGCATGTCGGCACGTACGTCGACCAGGCCGCCGGCGACCCGCGCCGGCAGGTCCGGATCGAACTGTTCGCGGCCGAACTGCGGGGCGAGCCCGCGCCGCGCGCGGAGATTGCCGAACTCGTCTGGTTTGGAGAAGAGGACAACCGCTCCGACCTGGCGCCCAGCCTTCGCGGGCCGATCCTGCGCGACCTCGTGTCGCGCGGGTTGTTGCCGTGGCGAAGTTAAGTCCGCCCTTTAAACGATACAGAGCCGCGAGCGGCAGCGCCCGGGAAAAAGCAGTCAGCCTGATCCGCGCACTCTTCTTGAGAGGACGAAGGTCGCCGCATGGCGCGGACCCCTATAAGCTCCGGACGCCCATGGCCACCAGATCGTCCACGCGCTGGGTCTCCTTGACGACAAACGGTTCGCCGTACCGGACGCCGATCAGGTTGCCGTAGAAGCGCGCAATCGCTCCCAGCCGTTCGCGGATCTCCGATTCCCGCGGAAACAGCTCGCCGCCCTCGGGCGTCGGGCCGTATTGCGACTGATATGCCAGCAGGGCTGCCATCCGGCGTTCGAACTGCGCCGTGATATCCACCACAAACGAAGGCGGGACGTTGGCGTACTGCGAGGCGTAGACGATCTTGTACGGGCGGTGCGGTTCGGTCTCCTCGTCGAGTTTACGCAAACCAGCCAAGAAACAGGCCTCAAAACCCAGTTCGCTGGTCCGGTAATGATCGGGATGCCGGCCTTCCCAGTAGGGCAGGATCACCACGCGGGGTTTGAGCAGACGGATCTGCATCGCCAAGGTCATGCGGGCGGATATGGTGTTTTCCAGGCGGGCGTCCGGAAAGCGCAGGTTGCCCCGCCAGGACGCCAGCAGGCGCCGCGCGGCCTCTTCCGATTCGGCGATCCGCTGCTCGGGCGTACCCCGCGTGCCCATCTCGCCGGCGGTGAGGTCGAGGATGCCCGTCCGGTAGCCCAGTTCGGCCATGCGGAGCAGCGTGCCGCCGCAAGTCTGTTCGACATCGTCCGGGTGCGCGGCGATGGCGAGAATGTCTACGTGCTGCTGAGTCTCTTCCATAAGTCCTCTGCGGATACGAAATGGCGGAAGGCCTCCTGACCGTCGATCGCCACGACCGGTACGTCCAGGCCGTAACGCAACCGCAAGGCGGGGATGGAGTCGACGTCCACCTGCTCAGCGTCCACCACGCGGCCGGTCTGCCGCGCCCGTTCTGCTGCTTCCTCGATCATCTCCCAGGCGTCCTCGCAGAGGTGACAACCGGCCCGGGAGTATAACGTGATCTTCACCCCCCGTTACCAGTGCAGGTCATAGCGCCGCCGGTAGCGCTCGCGCGTCCGCATGAACTGGATGAGCACCATGCCGGCCAGAAACCCGCCGATGTGCGCAAACCACGCCACTCCACCGCCCTGATGCGCACTGGCGATGGAGCCGACCCCGCTGAAAAACTGGATGACGAACCAGTAGACCAAAATCAAAAAAGCCGGGATTTCCTGGAAGGTGACGATGAAGAAGATAGGAATCAGAGTCAGAATGCGCGCGTGCGGGAATTTCACCATGTAGGCGCCCATCACGCCCGCGATGGCGCCGCTGGCGCCGATAATGGGGATCCGTGAATCCGGCTGAATCGCCACCTGGACGAGCACCGCCGCAGTGCCCGAAAGCAAATAGAAGCCCAGGTACCGCGCCTTCCCCAGGATGTCCTCCACGTTGTCTCCGTAGATCCACAGAAACCACATGTTCCCGATCAGGTGCATCCAGCCGCCATGCAGAAACATAGAGGTCAGCACGGCGGACCAGGCGAAGCGGTCGGGCACCATGCCGTACGCGTAGACGAATTCGTTCAGGGTGTACGCGTCCAGGCTCATTTCATACAGGAAAATCAGCACATTCGCCACGATCAGCCCGATGGTGACGACGGGCGTGGCATGGCTCGGCAGCGTATCGCGCAGCGGAATCATAGACCCACCTGATACGGTTTGGCGGCCCGCCGTCCAGCTCGGGCCATCAGCGCCCGCACGGCCTCGAGGCCGGCGACGCCGCCCCGGGCCCCGATCGCCGTGCAATTCAAAGCCGCCATGGCGTTGGCGAAATCCAGCGTCTCGCGGAGACCCATCCCCTCCAGCACACCGTAACAGAACGCGCCGTGGAAGATGTCGCCCGCGCCCGTCGTGTCGACGCAGTCGACGATGTAGGCGGGGGAGTAGACAAAGCGGCCTGCGGCGCGGGCCAGCGCGCCGTGCGCGCCCAAGGTCATGCCTGCCACCCGCATGCCGTACTCGCATTGGATGCGTTCCAGCGCGCGGAACGGATCGCCTTCGCCGGTCCACTGCATCGGAAACTCACTGCTGGTGATCAGGTAGTCCACGCAGGGCAGCACCGTTTCAAACCCGTGATAAATCGTGTCCACGTCCACCGTGACGGGAATCCCGGCTTGCCGCGCCAGGCGGGCCGCCTTGCCCACGGCCTCCACGTCATGCCCGTCGATGTGGAGCAGGCGCGCCCCGCCGATGGCTTGCGGATCGATGTCGGCGGGCAGGAGCGCGAGGCGATCGTCGCGCTTCCAGAACACGGTCCGCTCGCCCGTGGAACGGTCGATCAGGATATAAGCCGTTTGGGTCGGGCAGCCGGGGCGGACGCGCACCGCGGACAGGTCGATGCCGTGCTCCCTGAGGCTTTCCAGTTGCATCCGGCCGCGCTCGTCGTCTCCCACCGCGCCGATGTACTGGACGCGCAAACCGAGGCGGGCGCAGGCCACCATGGCGCTGGCCACCTGGCCCCCAGGACTCACTAGTTCCTCCGTAAACCTCGCCTTGCCCGCATAGGCTGGCATGCGCGGGACTACGATCAGGGTGTCGGTGGCGTTCAAGCCGATGCCCACGATGTCGAAAGGTTTCACGGGAAGACGGCCTTCACCCGTTGGCCTTGCGCGAGCGGCTGTTCGGTGGGCAGCGCCACCGCGTCACCTTCCGCCAAACCTTCCAGAATTTCGGCCTGGGTGGCGCTGGACGTCCCGGTGCGCACGGCACGCCATTCGAGCGCCTCGCCACGCAAACGGTAAACGCCGGTCTGACCCCGTTCATTACGGAGCGTTTCCTTAGGTACGAGCAAGGCCCGTTCCACCCGTGCGGTCCGGATCTCCGCCGTGACATTCACGCCAGGGATCAGCCGGCCGTCGGTATTCTCGATGGTGCAGATGACCTGGCCGACTTGCCGGGTGCCAAGCGCTACGATTTCGGCCGGCAGCCGTTCCACTGCGCCTTTCCAGGTGACGCCGGGCAGCGCATCCCAGCGGATCTCCACCGGTTGCCCCACCGCCACGCGCCCTACTTCGGGTTCATCCACGTAGACCCGCACCCGCAAGCGCTCCAGGCGTCCGAGATTGGCCACCAGGTCGCCCGGCTGTAAGTAAGCGCCCTCGCGAACCGCCAAGGCGTAGATCGTGCCGGCGGCGGGCGCGAGCACGCGGGTCAGCGAGAGCCTGCGCCGGGCTTGCGCCAGGGCTGCCTCGGCTTCCCGCAGCCGGGCTTCGGCGGCCACGCGCTCGCCGGGCATGATCAGCGCCGCGCGCTTGCGCCGGACGGCCGCCAGTTCCAGTTGAGCCTGCTCGCGCTGACGTTCAGCGTTCTCCAGTTCGGCGCGGGTCGCGGCGTTCTTCTCCACCAGGCGGCGGAGCGCGGCGATTTCCCGTTCGGCGCGCGCGCGCGCCGCTTCGGCCGTTTGCTCTTGGTTGTCCAACTCGGCTCGCTCGGCCGCGCTGCCGCCCTGGCTGAGGCGTTCGAGTTCGGCGCGGACCGCTTCCACTCTGGCTTGGGCGCTCGCCAGTTCCCCCGCCGCGTCTTCCGGGCGCAGCTCGGCCAGCAGCGCTCCCGCCTTGACCGCCATGCCCTCTTCCACCGCTACCCTGGTCACCACCCCGCCGCGTTCGGCCCGCACTGGCCGCCATTCCGCCGGCTCTACCTTGCCATTCGTGGGCAGCGTGGCCACCAGCGTCGCGCGCGCGACGCGAGCGCAAGGGACCTCCGCCGGCCGGGAGGGGCGGAACATCAGCCAGGCGGCGCCTGCCGCCACCAGGAGCAGCAACGCCAGCAGAACTCTTTTCACGGCGCGGGCTGCCCCTCCGCAAGCGACGCTCCCGCCGGCCGGGCGCAGTAGTCGAAGAGGAGTTGCCATTCCGCCCGCTGGATCTCTCGCGCCGCCTGCTCCAGGGAGGACGGCTTCCGGCGCGCCTGCTCGCACACCTGGAGAAACGCGAGCGGATCCCAGTTCTCCGGAAAGGCGATGCCCGCCGCAGCGTGAGCGGAGGCGATCTCCGCCGCCGCTCGCCGCAGCGCGGGAAAAATCGGGTGGAACCTGCCCACCCGGTGGAACCAGTAAGCGGCATTGCCGGCGTCCGGTTCCTGCCGGTGCACGATGGCGTGCCAGTAGCTGCCTTCAGGGGTTGCAATCTCCTGAGCCGTTTGGTGAGCTTCCTGCCAGCAGGAGAAGTAGACGTACAACCCGGCCAAGGCGGCTTCCGGCGCCCGCGCCCCGGCAAATAGCTCTTTCGCGGAAAGCTGCCCCAGTCGGCGCCGGGCTTCGGGCGACGAACACGGCCCCGCGACCAGAGGCATCAGCCGCTCGCCTGCCCCCTCCAGCCGGAGCAACTCCCGTACGGCCTCCCCATAACGGCTCAGGTCGAACATGAGTGGAAAGTTTTATTGTCGCACGCCACCCTTGGGCATCTATTGAGCCATATGGGGACGACAGCGTTGGTATTATCCGGCGGAGCTCTGTTTTGTTCGTATCAGGCGGGGGCTTGGAGCGTGCTGGCTGAAGAAATCCGTCCGGATCTGGTAGTGGGAGTGTCTGCGGGCGGCTTGAACGCCTGGGCGATTGCCTCGGGCATGCCGCCCCATGAACTGGTGGCGGATTGGCGGAGCGAAGCGACCGCCCGCCTGCTGGAGCGGCGCGCCGGGAGCTTCCCCGCGCTCGGCGTGTTTCGCCGGGAGCCGCTTGAGCAGAAGTGCCGCGCCCTGACGGCCAAGTGGAGGCCGCGCCTTCCGGTCGCCATTACGGCTACCCAAGTGCCCCAATTCCGCACCCGGGTCTTCCGCGACCGAGAGATCACCTGGAAGCATCTGGTGGCGTCCTGCGCCGTGCCCGGCGGCTTTCCCCCGGTTCGGATCGGCCTGAACCTGTTTGTCGACGGCGGCATCCTGTCTTCGCTGCCGATTGCGACCGCCATCGAACTGGGCGCCACGCGGATCATTGCGATCAATGCTCTGGCAGGATCGGCGCCGCCGGCCGGGGTGCGCGTGGCGGCGCGAGGGCTCCAACTGCTCTCCGGTCCGCGGAAGCCTTATCCCCCTCATGTCGAGATCATTCGCATTCAACCGGCTTCGCCCCTGGGGGATTTCGCGGCGGCGGCCCAGTGGAACCCGGCCAAACTCCACGGCTGGATTGCCCGGGGCGCGGCCGACGCCGAAACCGCGCTGCGGGAGCACCCGGCGCTGGCCCTGGGGCGGCTGCAAGTCGCCTAGGCGGGCTACCCTCGCTCCTTGGCCCTCCACTTGCAACAGGCTAGGGGCGAGGTGGTCGAACGGCGCTCGCCGGACCGCCGGATCTGTTGTAGGAGAATGAAATCATGGTCCGGAATCGACTTTGTGCGGCGTCGCTGGCGGTAATTCTTACCGTGCCGGCCGGCTGGGCTAGGAAACCTGGAGAACCAATTAAGCCGGGCTGGAACCTCTTCTCCCGGGACCAGGACATCCAACTGGGGCGGGAGTATGCCGCCCAGATCAGCCGGCAGGTGCAGGTGATCGACAACCGGGAACTCCAGGATTACATCACCCGCATGGGGCGGAAGCTCGCAGCCACCCCCGAAGCTGGAGACTATCCCTACTCCTTTACTCTCATCAACGATCCATCGATCAATGCCTTCGCCCTGCCTGGCGGTCCGACGTTCATCCACTCGGGGTTGATTCTCGCGGCGGATAACGAAGCGCAGGTGGCGGGCGTGGTTGGCCATGAGATCGCCCATGTCGCGCTGCGCCACGGCACCAACCAGGCATCCAAAGCCCAGTTTATGCAGATCCCGGCCATCCTGGCCGGCATCGCCACCGGCAGCAACCTGGCCGCGGCGCTCACGCAAATCGGGGCTCAGGGATTCCTGCTCAAATTCTCCCGGACGGCTGAGGACCAGGCCGACGCGCTGGGAGCACGCATGATGGCGCAGGCTGGCTATAACCCGGTGGAGATGGCGCGCTTCTTTGAAAAGCTCGAAGCCCAAGGCGGCTCACGCGCCCCGCAGTTCCTCTCCAGCCACCCTAACCCGGGCAACCGCGTCAAGGCGGTGGAGGCCGAGATCGCGGTGATGCCGCGCCTCTCTTTCACCGATGGGAACCAGGCGGAGTTCGAACGCGTAAAGGCGCAATTGGCCAAGCTTCCTCCGCCCCGGCAGCAGCAGCAACCGAACGCGCTCTCGGGCGGTGGGGCGTCGCCGTCGGGGACGCCCGCCGCGTCGCAGCAGCGCCCGGAGAGTCTGAACGTGCCGCCGCCGTCCGGCCGATTCCGGGCGTATCGCGGGCCCAATGTGTCGTTCAACTATCCGGACAACTGGGAGGTGTTTGGCACGCAGAACTCCGCCAATATGACCATCGCGCCCCGCGCCGGGGTGATTCAAAACGCCAATGGGCATGCCATCGCGTACGGCGCGGTAGCCGGGATCTTTCCATCTCCCGGGCGGAGGAATCTGGCCAACGACACCCGGGCGCTCATCGAGCAACTGATTGACGGGAATCCGGGTTTGCGAGTCACCTCGAACCCCCGGCGCGCCCGTGTGGATCGCCGGTCCGCCTTGCTGACCGACCTCCAGGGCGAATCGCCCCTCCGGGGCCAGCGCGAGCAGAACGTCCTGCTCACCGTGGAACGTCCCGATGGCGTCTTCTATGTGGTGTTCATCGCCCCCGAGCGGGAGTTTGGCGACTACCAGCGCACCTTCGATGAGATCGCCCGCTCGCTGCGGTTCGCCAACTGACGGAGCAGCGCTTGCCCTACGACGCGGTCTTCTTTGACTTTGACGGGGTGCTGGTCGACTCCGAGCCCGTACATTTCGCGGCCTGGCAGGCGGTGCTGGGACCCCTCGGCATTTCCCTGGATTGGGATCTCTACCAGCGGCGGTGCGTTGGCTCGTCCGATGTGGACTTATTGAACTTTCTGGCGGGTCTGGCGCCTCGTCCCGTGCGCGGCGACGAGATGCGCTCCATTTACGCGGAGAAGCGGGTGCATTTCCAGACGCTGGCCCTCCAGGCGCAACTGGTCTCCCCCGCCATCCGGGAACTGATCGGAACGGTGGCGGCTTCCTTGCCCGTGGCGGTGGTGACTTCCAGCGAACGGAGCGAAGTGGAGCCGATTCTGGAGCAGGGTAAGGTGCGCCATCACTTGGCGGCGGCGGTCTACGGTGACGAAGTAGACCGGCGCAAGCCCGCGCCCGACCCCTACCTGCTGGCCGCCCGGCGGACCGGTGCGCGGCGGCCGCTGGTGGTCGAAGATACCGACACCGGGGAAGCGAGCGCCCGCGCCGCCGGCTTCCAGGTGCTGCGCGTCCGGGCGCCCGGCGAAGTTCCGCAGCGCTTGCGCGAGGCCTTGCACCCGCGCTGAGAGGCTTCCTCAAGCGGCAGGACGGCCGGGCCGGCGCGGATCCGTTACAGCCCCGGGAGCGACCAGGGCGCGCGGTACTTCACCGTAAGCAGCGCGTTGGCCTTCGCGCTGTTGGTGATCCGCTCGGCTCGCGCGTCCCACTCGATCCGTTCACCGGTCCGGTAGGCGATGTTGGCCAGATGACACGCCACGGTCGCCTTATGGCCGATCTCGATATCGCCGATGGGACGCTGGCGGCTCCGGACGCAGTCCAGGAAATGGCGGACGTGCGGGAAATGCTGAATCGAGGTGGTGCCGCGCTCGCCGGCTGTTTCGCCCGCGAAGTAGATCCCCACGCCGGTGAGGTCGTCGTAGGAATCGCGCGAGCCCATCGCGCCGGGATCGGAAAACCCGCGCATTTGGGGCGTAATCTGATAGCCCGCGCGGTCGACAAAACAAGTTCCCGCCGTGCCGTGCAGCCGGATGCCGTAGCTGCCGAAAGGTTTGTTGCCGGGATGGCCGTCGTGCCCAAAGCTGTTGTGCCGCAGCGTCGAATAGTACAGTTGATAGCCCGGGTAGGAGAAGATCACCTGCTGGGTATCCGGCGTTTCCCGCGCTTCGTGCAGGTACAGCACGCCGCCGGTCGAAGCCACGCTGACCGGCGAATCCTCGCCGGTGGCCCAATGCACGATGTCGATCAGATGTACCGCCCAATTGGTCATCTGCCCGCCGCCGGTGGCCCACCAGTTTCCAAAGCGCCGCCGCGCGGGATTGTGGGGCACAAACGGGGCAGGGCCCAGCCAGGCGTCCCAGTCGAGCTCGGCGGGCGGCGGCGTGTCGGCGGGGAAGCCGAGATTCGAGGGCGGTTCCCAGGAATGATTCCAGCACTGGGCATAAAGCACTTTGCCGATGCGCCCCTGCTGCACTGCCCGGACGGCCCGCTGAAAATGCGTGCCGGAGCGCTGCTGGATCCCCACTTGCGCCACCCGCTGGTGCCGCCGCGCCGCCTCCACCATCAGGCGGCCTTCCCGTACGCACAGCGAGATCGGTTTTTCCACGTAGACATCCTTGCCCGCCTGGCAGGCGTCCACGCACATCAACGCGTGCCAGTGTTCGGGCGTCGCGATCACCACCGCGTCGATGTCCTTCTGCTCGAGCAGGCGGCGGTAGTCGGTGTACGCCTTGGCGCGTCCCTCGGTGAGCTCGACTCCGGCTTTGAGATTCGGCTGAAACACGTCGCACACGGCCACGATCTCGACGTCGCGGTTGCGCTGGAAATCGCGCAGGTTGTTGCGGCCCATTCCCCCGCTCCCGATGATGCCGACGCGGATGCGGTCGCTGGGCGAAGGCTGGCCGGCGGCCGCGGCAGGGGCGGCGGCGCTTTGCAGGAATCGGCGGCGTTGCATAGGGGATCCATCGGCAAGCATACAGCAGCGCCGGCCCGGTCCGCCTCCCCCGCCGCCGGCGCTACAGGCCAAGGTTCGCCTTGGCCGTCAGCTCAAATCCCGCCCGCTCGCCGCGGAGCAGTTTCGGGAATGCCGCGGCCGCGATCATGGCGGCGTTGTCGGTCGAGAGTTCCGGCGTGGGGAAGTGCACGGGAACTCCGGCGATTGCGCGCGCCGCCGTCTCGCGCAGGCCCGCATTGCCGGCGACGCCGCCCGTGATGAGAATCGCCCGGGCGCCGATTTCCGCGGCGGAAACCCGCACGCGGCGCATCAGTTCCTCAATGACCGTGCGCTGGAAACAGGCGATCAAATCCAGCGTTTCCTGTGGCGTCGCCCGCAGCCACGCCTCCAGCCCGGGCCTGCCGCCCCCGCGCAGCAACTCCCGCCGCGCCTGAATCTCGCCGGCCAGCTCGCGCGCTTCCACCCAGCGCAGCACCGCGGTCTTCAGCCCGCTGAAGCTGAAATCCAAGGCGTTGCCCTTCATCTTGGCAAGGGAGAAGCGGAACCGCTCAGGATCGCCGAACGGCGCCAGCCGGTCGAGCGTGGGTCCTCCGGGATACCCGAACCCAAGCAGTTTGGCGACTTTGTCGTACGCCTCCCCCGCGGCATCGTCGCGGGTGCGTCCCAATAACCGATACCGGAAATCCTCCTGCACCGCGTACAAATGCGTGTGCCCGCCGCTGACCACCAGGGCCAGCGCGGGAAATTCGACGGGCTGTCCGCGGCGCCGCGCCTCCAGGACCGCCGCATGGATGTGCCCTTCCAGGTGGTTGACCGCAATCAGCGGCTTGTCCGCGGCAAACGCCAGCGCTTTCGCGTAGGTGATGCCCACCAGGAGCGACCCCACCAGCCCCGGCCCCTCGGTCACCGCGATGGCCGCCAGATCCTCGAGCCGGGCCTCGGCCTGCGCCAGCGCGTCGCGCACCACCACCACGATGGCCCGCAGGTGCTCCCGCGACGCCAGTTCCGGAACCACGCCGCCGTACTTGCCGTGCACATCGAGCTGCGACGCCACGACGGACGAGCGCACCACGCCTTCGCTGTCCACGACCGCCGCGGCTGTCTCGTCGCACGAGGACTCGATGCCCAGGATTCGCACGCTCCCCTTGTAACACGCGCGCGCCGCTCCGCGCTGCGTTACGATGGAGGGCTAAGTATGACCGATGAATCCTTGCGGGAAGAGCTGGCGCGTTTGCGCGCCGATGTGGACGGCGTCCAGGCCGAACTCGCGCAGGTGAAAAGCGACCTCGCGATCCACCGGCAGGAACTGGAGGCGGAGCGGGAACGCCTGCGCCGCATGTCCGCCCGAGGCGGCCTCACCATGAAAGTCAGCGAGAAGGGCGCCCTGTCCGTATACGGGCTGGGCCGTTTCCCCGTGACGCTCTATAAGGAGCAGTGGGAGCGGCTGCTGAGCCACGCCGAGGACCTGATCTCCTTTATGGCGGCTAACGAGGCGAGTCTGAAGAAACGCGAAACCGCGGAATAGCCGCCGCCTTCGGCAAGCGCGGGAGACCCCGTAAGCCCCATCCGCCGTTCAGGCGCTCCTCAGCATCCGTTCCAGCGTCTTGCGGAACTCCGCCCCATATTCCGGATCGGCGAGCGCGAATTCCACAAAGGATTCAAAATAGCTGGGGAAGTTGCCGATGTCATAACGCTTCTCGCCCGCCGGCAAGCGCACGGCGACCACCCGCTTGCCTTCCTCACACAACAGGCGAATGGCGTCGGTCACCTGGATTTCGCCGCGTTTGTCGGGCTGGACGCTGCGGATCAGGTCGAAAATCAACGGGGAGAACACGTACCGGCCCGCGATCGCCAGGTTGCTGGGCGCTTCCTCCGGCGCGGGTTTCTCGACCAGGTCGACGACGCGGAACACGTCTTCGGCCAGGCCCTCGGGCTGCACAATGCCATAGTGGCGGGTCTCTTCCCGCGGCACTTCCTCTACCGCCAGCACGCAACTGGCGCGCTTGGCCGTGAACACCTCCGCCATCCTGGTCACCACTTGCGAATTCGCGTGCAAACCAAGGATCGAGTCGCCCAGCGCCACCACGAACGGCTCTTCCCCGGCGAAACTTTCACCGCAAAGAATGGCGTCCCCCAGCCCCTTTTGCATGCGCTGGCGCGTATAGAAAAAGTTCGCCCGGGAATCCCGGAACGTCTCGTTCAGCAGATCGAGCTTCTGCGCGTCGGCCAGCGTGCGGTACAACTCGGGATCGTAATCGAAGTGGTTCTCAATCGAGCTCTTGTTGCGGCCGGTGACGAAGAGAATCTCATCGACGCCGTTGCGGCACAACTCCTCCACCACGTACTGCACGATCGGCTTGCGCGCCACCGGCAGCATTTCCTTCGGCTGCGACTTGGTGGCGGGCAGCAGCCGGGTGCCATGCCCGGCCACGGGTACAATTGCGCGGTTGATCACCTGCCGAGTATAGTGTGAAGGACGGCAAAGAAACAGCGAAAGTAGGCATGACGGTAGAAGAACAATTGGCGCTGTTGCGGGAGAAGGTAGCGCGGATCAACGAGCGCTATCGCGCGGGCGTCCCGCGCCCGCAGCCGGAGGCCACCCCAGTGGACGAGGCAGCGCCCGGCGACGGCGAATTCGCCGGCGAGGTGCGCCCGGCGCGCTACTTCGTCGAGGATCTGATCTCCGGCGAAGTCGTGAAAACGCGCGGGGGCGAGCACTTCGAGACCGAGCGGCTGTACGAACGCCACCGCCGGCACGGCAGCATGGACATTTCCACGTTGCAGGAGTTGCCACCGGACTTGCTGGCCGCGCTGTCCGAAGGCCAGATCGCGCACGCGGCGCCCGGAACATGGGCGTTCCTCGACACCGAGACCACCGGCCTGGCGGGCGGCGCGGGGACCTACGCCTTTCTCATCGGCGTCGGCCACATCGACGCGGAGGGGTTCCGGGTGCGGCAGTTCTTCATGCGCGATTTCGGCGAAGAAGCCTCCCTGCTCGAGCGGCTGGCGGAGCACCTGGCGCGTTTCGACGTGCTGATTACGTACAACGGCAAAGCGTACGATGTGCCACTGCTCGAAACGCGGTACCGAATGGCGCGGGCGCGGCCCCCGTTTGATCGGCTGGCCCACCTCGATCTCCTCTTCGGCGCACGCCGGCTCTGGAAGCTGCGGCTGGAGTCGTGCCGGCTGGTCGAACTGGAAAACCGCATCCTCGGCGTCGAGCGGCAGGGGGATGTCCCGGGAGAACTGATTCCCTACGTCTATTTCGACTACTTGCGCTCGCGCCAGGCCTTCCGCCTGGTGCCGGTGTTTCATCACAACATGGTGGACATTGTGTCGCTGGCTTGTCTGACCGGACTGGTCCCGCAGGCGTTCCGGGCGCCGGAAGAAATTCACGTCCATCACGGCGCGGACCTGATCGGCGTGGCGCGCTGGCTGTTGCAGGCCGAGCGTCCGGAGCAGGCGGCGCGGCTTCTGCGGCGGGCGGTCGCCATCGGACTGCCGGACACGTTGCTCTTCCGGACGCTCTGGGACCTGGCTGGGATCGAGAATAAGCAGGGCCGCCCGGAGGCTGCCCTGGAGATCTGGCGCGACCTGAGCGGCAGCCGCAATCCCTACCGGGCGCCTGCGCTCGAGCAACTCGCTAAACATTACGAGCACGCGGCGCGAGACTGGGCCCAAGCCCTCGCCTGGACTCGCGCGGCGCGGGAGGTGGCCGACTCGCCGGCGCTCGAACGCCGCGAAGAGCGCTTGCGCCGCCGCCTGCAACGGCTTCGCCCGCAGCTTCCCCTGGGGCGCGCATAGTACGATCAGGAGACGATATGCGCTGCATCCTGCCGCTGGTGGCGGCCTGTGGTTTGTGGGGGCAATCGCTCTCGTTCGAGGAATACGAGCCGCGCTCGACGTTGGTGACGGAACAGCGCCACGTGCCGCGCGCCAAGTATCCATTTGTCGACGTTCATCTGCACCAGACCCGCTGCGTGACGGCGCAATGCCTGGACGGGCTGCTCAAGGACATGGACGCGCTGAACATGGCCGTCATGGTCAATTCGCCCGTGCGGGGAGGAGGCGGCGCGCGTTTCCGGGAGTTCTCCGAAGCGCAGAAGGGACACGCGCCGAAGCGCTTCGCGGCGTTCACCAACCTGGAGGAAACCGGCCTCGACGACCCCGGTTACGCCGAGCGCGCAGCGCGCCTGCTGGAGGACGACATTCGCGCCGGCGCGCAAGGGCTGAAGGTCTGGAAGCATTTCGGCATGGGTCTCAAGGACGCGGGCGGCAAGCGCATTCCGCTCGATGACCCGCGCTTTGACCGCGCTTTCGAAACCTGCGGGCGGCGCGGCATTCCCGTGCTCATCCACACCGCCGATCCCAAACCCTTCTGGGATCCTATGGACCGCTTCAACGAGCGCTGGCTGGAATTGAAAACCCACCCCCGGCGCAATGCCAGCGCGCTGGACGTGACGTGGGAGACGTTGATCGCCGAGCAGCGCAGGCTCTTCGCCAAGCACCCGCGGACGCGCTTCATCAACGCGCATTTCGGTTGGATGGCGCACGATCTGGGCGAACTGGGCCGCTGGATGGAGAAACTGCCCAACATGTACCTGGAGATCGCGGCCATCCTGGGCGAACTGGGACGCCAGCCCCGGGCGGCGCGGGCGTTCTTCATCCGCTTTCAGGATCGCATCCTGTTCGGCAAAGACACCTGGAACACCGCCGAGTACCCTTACTACTTCCGCGTGCTCGAGACGGCGGATGAATACTTCGACCACCTGCGCCGCTACCAGGCGTATTGGAAAGTCTACGGCCTCGACCTTCCGGACGAGGTGTTGCGCAAGGTGTACTACCGCAACGCGCTGCGGATCATCCCGGGCTTGGATGCGAGCGCCTTTCCGAATTGATCTCTCGCCAAAATGGCAATTCGTTTGCGTCTTGACGTCCCAGGGAAACGGAGGCATATTGAAAGTGCGGGGAAGCGATGGGCAATCGGCCTCGCTCCCGCCCCTCGCAAGAGGGAACAAAGGCCCCTTCGGCAGCGAAGGGATATCGATGAGAGGAGGACTGCATCGAGAACATTGAGATGAAGGGCGGTCGCTGGTTCTCCCGTTCCCTTCAGTAGCGCCCCCTGACGCCGCACCGGATTGCTTGAAATCCTCAGGCGTAGCGGATTTTGCCCCGCATTAACAGGAAGAGGGCCACTGAAGCATTACGAAGACTCGGAAGAAGAGTTGATGGGTTCAAGAGTTGAACCCAGGGAGATCCGGCGGCCGCCCTTGCTTCATTTCCGGCCCCCTCCCGCCGCGTTCAGAACCCCTCCAACAGGTGGCCCATCTTCTCCTTTTTTGTGCGCAGGTAGTCAGTGGCGAATTCCGCCGCTTCCGCCACGCAGGGTATCCGCTCGGTGACCGCTATCCCCGCGCGCTCGACCGCGAGCACCTTTTCCGGATTGTTGGAAAGCAGGCGCACGCGGGCCAGTCCGAAGAAGCGTAGGATCTCGCCCGGCAGCGCGTAGTCCCGCAGGTCCGCGGCGAACCCCAGCCGTTCATTCGCCTCGACCGTGTCGGCGCCCTGATCCTGGAGTTCGTACGCCCGCAGTTTATTCAGCAGGCCAATGCCGCGCCCTTCCTTGTGTTCGTAGATCAGCAGTCCCCGCTCTTCTTCCCCGATCTTCTGGATCGCCAGTTCGAGTTGGGGGCGGCAGTCGCAGCGCAGGCTATGGAACACGTCGCCGGTGAGACACTGGGAATGAATCCGGACCAGCGGCGGCGGGTCGCCGGCAAGATCGCCCCGGCGCAACACCACCGCCTCCTCCACGCGGTCGCCCTCCTGGAGCCGGAATCCATAAATCCGGAACGGGCCGAAACGGGTGGGGAAGTCCGCCTCGGCAACTTTTTCCAATCCGGCGGAAACGACGTCATTCATGGTGTGCGCGAAGATTGCGGGAATCTGTTTCAATTATAACGAGGCGCGCGGTCAGCGCGTCACCCATGGCAGAACAGGCTCTGGTTCCGCTGCTGGTCAAGCTGGGGATTGTCTCGGCGCTGGCTAGCATTCTTGTCCGCTCCGGCGGCGTGAAGAAGATGCTGCTGCGCGAGGGCCGGACACTGTACCAGCGCCTGCAACTGGCGTTGTGGTTCGCCGTGGTCTTCGGCGCCGGCGTCGCCACCCGCGTGGTGACCGGCGGATATCCCGCGATTGACCTGGGTCTGGAAGGCTCTCTGCTGGCCGGCATGCTGGGCGGCTATTTCACGGGTCTGGTGGCGGGCGGGCTGATCGCGATCCCGGCCATGATCCATCATGAGGTGGTCAGTTTGCCCCTGTACGCCGGCCTGGGAGTGCTCGGGGGACTGATCCGCGATCTGGCCGCCGACCCCGAAGACATCTGGTCGTTTACGCCCGCCTTGGATCTCAACGTCTATCGCCTGTTCCGCCGGGCCAAGGACCGCCGCCGGTCGTTGTTTCATCTGCTGGCGCTCGCGTCGATCCTGGTTGCCGAGTTGCTGCGGCAGGTGGCCGTCTCCTTGTTCGGACCTGCACGGCTCTTTCACCTGGAGATGCCGGCTTCGACGGGCGGTTGGGGCGTCGCCGCCGTGTACCTGAGCACGTTGTTCGCGGTAACCCTGCCGCTTAAGATCTGGAACAACACGCGCAATGAAGTCAAACTCGAGGAACAGCAGCGCTCCCTGATCGAAGCGCGGCTGGACGCGCTCACCCGGCAGATCAATCCGCACTTCCTCTTCAACACCCTCAACTCGGTCGCCGCCCTCATTCGCACCGATCCGGACCGCGCCCGCGCGGTGGTGGTCCGGCTCTCCAGCATCCTCCGCCGGCTGTTGCGGCGGTCGGAGAACCTGGCCCCGCTGCGCGACGAACTCAGCTTCATCGAAGACTATCTCGCCATCGAAATGGTCCGCTTCGGCGATCAACTGCGGTTTGTCAAGGAAGTGGATCCCGGCGCGCTCGATGCGCCCGTGCCAAGCATGTTGCTCCAGCCACTCGTGGAAAACTCCATCAAGCACGGCCTGAGCTCGAAAGTGGATGGAGGCGCGATCACCCTGCGCGCCCGCCGCAAGGGCACGCGCCTTCATCTGGTGGTGGAGGATGACGGGGTCGGCATTGCCGCGGAGCGCCTGGCCACCATGCTGGACGGGGGGGTCGGCGTGCGCAACGTGACGGAAAGGCTTAAAGTGCTCTTTGGCGATGATTACCGCATGCGGATCGACAGCCACCCTGGACGGGGGACCCGGATCGAACTGGATCTGCCCGTTTGGCAACCCGCCTCCCCCTCACCTGACCTGGCAGCGGTATCCTAAGGAATTCATGATGCATACGGGCTCAGGACCTCAGGATCTTCCCGCGCCCCCGCGCCTTTTCGAGGAGGCAATGATTTGCCGCGTCTGACTGTTCCCGCACCGCTCCTAAACGCCGCCGACTTTCCTGCCACGCTGGCCGGGCGGACACGCCGTTTGTACGATCGCGTGGCGCCGTTCTATTCGATTTCGACCAGGCTCTTCCATTCGCGCGCCCATCAGAAGTTGCTCGAAGTCTGCGGGATCGCTGATGGCATGCGGGTGCTGGAGGTGGCCACGGGTTCGGGAGAGATGTTCCTGCGCCTGGTGAAAAGCAATCCTAACGGCATGAACCTGGGCCTGGATCTGTCGCCCAACATGGCGGCGCGCACCCAGCGCCTGGCCCGCCGCCAAAGTCCTCATTCCTATGTTTGCTGCCAGGCCGTGGATGCCCGCCAGATGCCTTTCCGGGACTCCACGTTCGATTTGGTGGTCTGCTGTTACCTGTTGGAATTGCTGGCTGCCGAGGACATTGCGCGGACGGTGGAGGAATTCCACCGTATCCTTCGGCTTCACGGACGGCTGGCCCTGATCGTCATTGGCGAGAACACCGAGATATTCAACCGGCTGTATCGGGTTGCGGGAGCCCTGGCGCCGGCGTTCTGGGGCAGGCAGGTGGAACACCAAGTGGTTGACTTTATTGAAGCTGCTGACTTCACGGTGCTTCACCACCAGCCAGTGAAGCAAGGACTGTACCCGTCCCGCGTGCTGGTGGCCCGCAAGTAGCAAAAAAAACCCTGGCACCGGCCAGGGCAGGATCAACGTTTACGTAAGTTGGAGAGGCAACTACACCAAAAGCGGACTCGGCGTCTAGGATGCACCTGATCTGCCATTCGGCGGGCGTCCCCCCCGGGGTGGTTGCCGTAACCGCCTAATCAACGTGCTTGCAAAGACATCGCGGCGCCGCCGGCGCGGGAGGCGCAAGCGCCGCGACGCCGGAAGTTCCCGAAATCCGGATTCTCAGTGGAGCGGCGTCCAGAATTCTGGATGGCGCTTGCGCCTTGGTTGGACACTACAATGGAACGAGTGCCGCCAACCGCCCAGCCAGCGATTCCCGCGGATCTGTCACTGCTGGTTTCCTCCGCGCGGCGAGCCCTGGCAGGGTACGCACTCTCGGGATTCCTGGCGGCGCTGCCGGGAGCGCTCCTGCCTGCCTGGGGGCACCATTTATCGTTTCAGTTCACGACGGTAGGGTTCTATTTCCTCGCGCTGGGCATGGGTATCCTCCTGAGCCCGCTGGCGGTGCGTCCCTTGCTGGCCCGGCGGGGGACTGCCGCGGTGCTGGTGCTGGCCGCCGCGCTGGCCAGCGTCACTCTGGCGGTGATGGCGTTTGTCGGTCCTCCTCTGGCTCCGTATTGGCGGCAGGCCGGAATGCTGCTGGTGGGCACGGCGATGGGCGTTTTGAACTTTGGCCTGTTTCAAGCGGTCGCGCCCGCCTATCGGATGAATGCCGCGGCCACGGTAAGCATCGCCGGCGTTTTCTTCGGGGCGGGGTGTCTGCTGGCGGCGTTGAGCGTAGGTGGCGCGTTTTACGCCTACACGGTGCCGCAAATCCTGCTCTTGGTGGCGCTAGTCCCTGCCTGCTTCGCGGCTGTGTATCGCAATACGGCGTTTCCGCCCCCCAGCCCCATCGACGAACCCACTTTGCGGCGGAGTCTGACCGATTTCGCCAATCCCGCGGCGATTCTCCTGGCGCTCTTGCTGTTCTTCCAGTTTGGCAACGAGTGGTCCATCGCGGCCTGGCTCTGCGTGTATTTGATCCATCGGCTCGGCGTAAGCCCGGAGTCCGCTCTTTCGCTGTTGGCGCTGTATTTCCTTGCGCTGCTGGTGGGACGCATCGCCGCCGTCGCCGTGCTGCCGCGGGTTCCGCACGGCCGGGTCTTGTTCTCCAGTGCGGCCGCCGCGATGTTCGGGTGCATCCTGCTGCTGCTGACGAACAACCTCTTCGGAGCCATCGTCGGCGTGTTGCTGGCCGGGGGCGGCTTCGCCACGATCTACCCGCTGGTGGCGGAAAGAATCGGGCATCGGTTCGACTACTATCAGCCGGGCTTGTTCAGCGGCATCTTTTCCTTGGCGATGATCGGCGCCACGCTGGCGCCGGCCAGCCTCGGCTTTCTCGCCGATGTCGTGGGCATGTGGGTCGTGATGGCCCTGCCGATGGCAGGCACGGTGATGGTGGTGCTCCTGATCGGGCTGATCTGGCTGGAAGCGAAAATTGGAGGCTGATGGATGCGCCTGATTGTGCTCGGGATGTTGCTGGCGGCCTGCGCCAGCGCGGGCGGCGTGGGGGAGCGGATTCGCCAGATCCTCGAGTCCGAGGCGGCGGCCGCGGAAGGCCATCTCGGCATCCTGATCACCGACGCCGCCACCGGCGAGATCGTCTTTGAGAAAGATTCGCGGCGCGTCTTTGTGCCCGCTTCCAATACCAAGCTCTTCTCGTCTTCGCTGGCCCTGGCGCGGCTGGGACCGCGGCACACGTTTCGGACCACGGTGATCGCGGGCGCGGCTCCGGACCGGCGGGGACGCATTGCTGGACCGGTTTATCTGGTGGGCGGCGGCGATCCCAACTTCTCCGCGCGCGCGATTCCCTACCTTCCCGATCCGCCATCCCAGGCCGCTCTGCAACCCATCGAGGAGCTGGCGGACCAAGTCGCCGCCCGCGGCGTCACCCGCATCGACGGTGACGTCATCGGCGACGACAGCCGCTATCCATTCGAACCGCACCCGCCGGGATGGACGAGGGAGGATGCCGTTTGGGCCTACGGCGCGCCGGTCAGCGCGCTGGCGTTCAATGACAACGCGATCACCCTGACCTTGCAACCGGGAGATCCGGCCAGGATTGTGCTGGATCCGCCCGTCGAGTATTTCCTGTTCGACAACCGGGTGACCGTGGGCTCGCCGGCCCGCCTGGAAGTGGAGCGGGCCGCGGGCTCCCGCCAGGTACGGCTCACCGGACAACTGGATCCCCAGGGGACCGGCGTCAGCACACGGCTGGCGGTGGAGGATCCGGCGGAGTTCGCAGCCGCGGCCCTGCGCGAGGCGCTGCTCCGCCGCGGCATCCGGGTCGATGGCCGCGCGGCCGCCCGCCACTGGTGGCCCGGCCGCCCGGCCCCGCCCGCGGTCGCCGGAGTGGAACTGGCCGTCCGCGAATCGCCGCCGCTGCTCGAAGGGCTGAAAATTCTCAACAAAGTCAGCCAGAATCTACATGCCGAGTTGATGCTTTGCGCGGTCGCCCACGCCGCCGGGCGCGCGGGCACGCGCGAGGGCGGCCTCGCCGAGTTGGAGTCTTTTCTCGCCGAGGCGGGCATTCCCACCACCGGCGTCGCCTTGGCCGACGGCTCCGGTCTCACGCGCCGGAATCTGGTCACGCCGGCCGCGGTGCATGCCCTGCTCCGCTATTGGCACCAGTCGCCGCTCCGCGACGCCTGGATGGACCTCCTGCCCGTGGGAGGCGAAGACGGGACGTTGCGGGCGCGTTTTCGCGGCACTGCCGCCGAGGGTCGGTTGCGCGCCAAAACCGGCACCCTTGCGCGCGTCGCGGCCCTGTCCGGGTACCTGGACCGCGGTGATGGCTCGCGCTGGATCTTTTCTCTCCTCGCCAACTTCCAGCCGGGCGCGCCCGCCGCGTTGCTTGATAAAATCGTGGTGAGCCTTTTTGACGAATATGCCGATCTTCGAATACCGATGCGATGATTGCGGAACCCGCTTCGAGAAGCTGGTGCGTCGCCCCGAGACGGACGGGCTGTGCTGCCCCTCATGCGGCGAGGCGCATCTGACGCAGCAGCTTTCGACCTTCGCGGCGCACTCGAACACCGGCACGGCGCCAGCCCGCGCCGAAGCGCCCATGTGTCCGGGCGGCATGTGCCGCACGCCCGGTCTGTGCGGGATGAACTAGCCCGGAGGCGCATCGCCGCCGCCTGGTTTCGGCCTCAGCCGGCACGCGCGGGAGACCTGCGCCAGCGTCGCGTGTGCTCGTGGGGGCGGCTTGGCCTACGCGCCCGCGGGCCCTCCTCCACCGCGCTTCTGCCTCAGGCGGTATTCCCGGCGCAGCGCGGCCTCTTCATATCGCCGTTTCTCTTCCGCTGTCTCCGGGACCACCGGCGCTACGGGCACGCGGTTGCCTTCCGCATCGATCGCCACAAACGTCAGGTAGGCCGAAGAAGTATGGCGTACTTCTCCCGTCATGAGATCCTCGACGAAGACCTTTACCCCGACTTCCATGGAGCTGCGAAAGACCCGGTTGACGCTGGAACGGAGGGTGAGCAGTTGGCCGATCCGGACCGGGTGGAGAAAACTCATGTGATCGATGGAGGCGGTCACCACCGGACACCGCGCGTGACGGAGGGCCGCCAGCGCGGCGCAGAGGTCCACCAGGTGCATCACTTTTCCGCCCTGCACGTTGCCAAGGATATTGGCGTCGTCCGGCAAGGCCAGTTCCGAGTACTCGGAGATCGATTCCCTTACGAACTTGGGCGTCATGACCGGTGGATGAGCCTGCGCCGGCAGGCGGACCAGAAGGCCAGCGCCTGCGCTGGCAGAACCAGGCCGGCGCCGCCGGCAGGCGAAGGCAGAGAGAGCACGCCGTGACCGGCGGGATAGTGGTCTTTTTCGAGGGCAAAGCGCACCTTGGGATCCGCTCCAGCAGAGGTCGCCATCGCGAAGCGAACCGCGTCCGGGGCGTCGCAGGCCAGGGGGAAGCGGGCGCAGAGGCCGCGTGCATACCCGTAGTGGCAAAGCATCAAGGGCAGGGAGCCAACTGCCGGCCAAGGACTGCGGCAGATGCCCGTGTACCAGTCGCCGAGCGGCGGCGGCCCCGAGGCGGTCGGCGGATCCTCAAGCCGGTTTCCGGGCTCGAAGAACGGACATGCCATCGCCGGTATAGTAGCATGGGCATTAGACTTTTCACGCTCATGCCCGCAAACCGAATTGAGGTGTTGCAATCGATGCTGGCGCAGGACCCGCAGAGCGCGTTCGCGCGCTACGGACTGGCCATGGAATACGTCAACGGCGGCCGTCTGGAAGACGCCGCGCGCGAGTTTCAGGAACTGGTCGCCCGCAATCCTGATTATGCGGCGGCGTATTTTCACGCCGGGCAGACTTACGAAAAGCTAGGCCGCCTGGAGGAGGCGCGCGCCATGTACCGGCGCGGGATCGAGGTGACGTCGCGCGCCGGAGACCAGCACGCGCGGAGCGAACTGGAAGCCGCCCTCGACCTGCTGGATTAGCCATCCGCCGCCGGCCGCTACGTCGCCTGCTGTTCCGCCCGCGAGTGAATGTCCTGGAGGCTCCAAACCCGCACGGGATTTTCCCGGCGGGACGTCACCGCCTCGACGGCCGCCTTGGCGGCGCTGAGCGTGGTGATGCAAGGAACCCGATGGGAAATCGCCGCCCGCCGGATCGCCTTCTCGTCGCTGAAAGAGTGGGCGCCGGTCGCGGTGTAGATGATCAGATCCAGCGTGCCGGCTTTGATCAAGTCCACCGCGTTCGGGCGGCCCTCGTTGAACTTGAAGACGGTCTTGCAGGGCAAACCCGCGGCGGAGAGCGCGGCCGCCGTGCCTCGCGTGGCCACCAACTGGAAGCCCAGCGCGTGGAACCGCCGGCCGACCTGCACCGCGTCGTGCTTGTGGCGCTCATTCACGCTGATGAGCACACATCCGGAATCAGGCAGCGGCGTGCCGGCGCTCAATTGCGCCTTGGCGAAGGCTTCGCCGAAGGTCATGCCCACGCCCATCACTTCTCCCGTCGACCGCATCTCCGGTCCCAGGGAAGGATCGACATCCGGGAACTTGTTGAACGGGAACACCGGGCTCTTCACAAAGCACTGGGGCACGGACAGCGTGCCGCTCACGAGTCCACCGGTCAGGTGGGTGAAGTCGGTGAGTTTGCGGCCCAGCATCAGGCCTACCGCGATCTTGGGCAGCGGCACGCCCGTCGCTTTGCTCACGTAAGGCACGGTGCGCGAGGCGCGGGGGTTCACTTCCAGGACATACACGGTTCCGTCCTTGATTGCGAATTGCAGGTTCATCAGCCCCACCACCCGCAGCGACCGCGCCAGACGGTGGGTGTAATCCTCAATGCGCGCCCGCGCCTGGGCCGCTATGCCTTGGGCGGGGAGCACGCAGGAACTGTCGCCGGAATGGACGCCCGCCTCCTCGATGTGCTCCATGATGCCGGCAATCAGGACGTTGTCGCCGTCGCACAGCGCATCCACGTCCACTTCCGTAGCGTCTTCCAGGAACCGGTCGATCAGCACCGGCCGGTCCTGCGAGAAGCTGACCGCCTCCCGCATATACTGGCGCACCATTTCCTCGTCGTAGGCGATGACCATGGCCCGGCCGCCCAGCACGTAACTGGGGCGGACCAGCACCGGATAACCGATCCGGCGCGCCACGTCGCAGGCTTCCTCGACGCTGGTGGCGCTGCCGTTGGCCGGCGCGGGAATCCCCAAGTCATCCAGCAATTCGCCGAAACGCTTGCGGTCCTCGGCCAGATCAATGCTGTCCGGGTCGGTGCCGATGATGGGAACCCCCTGCCGCTTCAGCGGCAGGGCCAGCGTCAGCGGCGTTTGTCCTCCGAATTGCACAATCACGCCGTCCGGCCGCTCGGTGTCGCAGATGTTCAGCACGTTCTCCAGCGTCAAGGGCTCAAAATACAGCCGGTCACTGGTGTCGTAGTCGGTCGACACGGTTTCCGGATTGCAGTTCACCATGATCGACTCGATCCCAAAGTCCTGGAGCGCGAACGAGGCGTGGCAGCAGCAGTAATCGAATTCGATCCCTTGTCCGATGCGATTGGGCCCGCTGCCCAGGATCATCACCTTTCGCTGCCCCGTGGGCTCGGCTTCGCAGGCCGATTCATAGCTTGAATACAGGTACGGGGTAAAACTTTCGAACTCGGCGGCGCACGTATCCACCCGGTTGAAAACGGCGCGCACGCCCAGTTCTTTGCGCCGGGCGCGGACCTCCATTTCGTGGGTGTTCCAGGCGCGCGCCAGGAACGAGTCGGAGATGCCGCTCCGTTTGGCTTCCAAAAAATCCTCGCGCGTGGCGGTCTCCAGCGAAAGATTTTGCAGGCGGATTTCCAATTGCACCACCTGCCATAGCTGGCGGAGAAACCACGGATCGATCGCTGTCAGTTCGTGGACCTGCTCGACCGTGTAGCCCCGCGAAAAGGCATAGCGCAGATAGTTGACGCGCTCCGGGGTGGGGGTGATCAGCTTGGCGTTGATCAGCGCATCGTCGAAGGTCTCCGAGCCAAAGCGCTTCCCGGTCTCCAGGCTGCGGATCGCCTTCCAGAACGATTGTTTGAAGGTGCGCCCGATGGCCATCACCTCGCCCACCGACTTCATCTGGGTGCCGAGCGCCGGGTCGGCGCCGGGGAACTTCTCAAACTGCCATTTCGGGATCTTGGTGACGACGTAGTCGATGGTCGGTTCGAAGCAGGCCGGAGTTTTCAGAGTGATGTCGTTGGGAATCTCATCGAGGCGGTAACCCACGGCGAGTTTGGCGGCGATTTTCGCGATAGGGAAACCGGTGGCCTTGGAGGCGAGCGCCGACGAGCGCGACACACGAGGATTCATTTCGATGATCAGCACGCGCCCGGTATTCGGACAGATCGCAAACTGCACATTCGACCCGCCGGTTTCCACACCGATCTTGCGCAATACGTCGATCGAGGCGTTCCGCAGCCTCTGGTATTCCTTGTCGGTCAGGGTCTGCGCCGGCGCGACCGTGATCGAGTCGCCCGTGTGGACGCCCATCGGATCGAAATTCTCGATCGAGCAGACGATGATGCAGTTGTCCGCCTTGTCCCGAACCACCTCCATCTCGAACTCTTTCCAGCCGAGCATGGACTCCTCAAGCAACACCTCGGTCGTCGGCGACAGGTCGAGCCCGCGGGTAACAATCTCCT
>CALDSU010000007.1 GCA_937924525.1 uncultured Bryobacteraceae bacterium | reverse complement strand
GCGCGTTCCATCAGCGGGTCACCGTCAGCGGGCCGAAGGGCCTCCACCTGGCGGGTGGCGCAGGTCCGCTTGCGCGGCCGCTCTCGTTCAGCGACCGCGTCTACGTCGGACCGCCGGACGTGAGCGTGACTGTGGTCTATGGCTCGGCTGACGCGGGTACGCCGACTTCGAATCCCAACACGCAGCTCATCTACCGGGGGTACACCCTCCATGATCGCGACGAGCCCTTTGTCCAAGAAGGCTCCGGAGGCGCGTCGACCGCCAGGACCGAAGCCCGGCGGACCGGCCCGGCGAGCTGGCGGATGTCGCTGTTTGCCCAGGGTTATCAGGAACCGGAGGAACTACCCGACCGGTCCCGGCGCTTTTACTTCTGGCCGGCGAACACCAGGCTCGAGGTTAGGTTCTTGTTTTCGCGGCCGCCACGGGAAAACGGGTACCGGATGAACGTGCGGGCCCGCGCCGAGCAGCTCGGTAGCCCCTGGTGTCAGCTTGGCATCGTCGGCCAAGCGACCGACGGTGTCGTCTTCAGCGCTTCCTCACCCACCACCATTGGCGTTTCCAACCCTCCGTTGGTCGTGGAGGTCGACCGCGTTGGACACTCGCTTATTGGCAGGCTCCTGCTCCAGGCGTACGCTCACGGCTTGGGCTTTTCCGGGCCTTTCGTGGCCATGAACATCACGTGCCGCGCGGACGCCGAGGTCGAAGTTGCGGAACAAGCAGAAGAAGAGCAGGACGAGGAAGGCGCCGAAGGAAGCCCAGAATAGTCCCGGGAGTGCCACTCCTGAGAGTGTTGGTGAGCGGGCGCCGGGTGGGTGCGGGGTGACTGCCGGCGCGCTGCCGATCACGAGAAGCCGGACTCCCCGGGCGAGGGCGGCTCCGCTCAACCCGCCGGAAGCCGCCGATTGACCCCTCCTGCCTCGTCTGTTAGATTCGACTCGCCATGTTCACGACCCGCGCTCCCCGTCGCGCCCTGTGGATCGTCTTCGCAGCGCTCCTGCTCGGGGTTTCTTTCTGGCGCTTCGGACCTTCTCCCTCGCGCACCTCGGCCGACGACACGGATCCGGAGGCGTATTGGTCCATCGGCAAAGTGGATCGCTCCGGCTACGAGTTCGCCGTGGGCTCCTCGCCGGAAGTGACTTACCGGGTGGGATCCAGCGAGCCCGGGCGCGACTGGCGCGTCCGGCAGGAAATCGGCGGCGTGCACCGAATTCTTTTCGCGCTGGAACGCCCGCCGGTCGAGTCGCCGCTGCTGGAAGTCAAGGGTTTCTCCCGCGGCCTGGCCCCCGACGCCCTCGCGGTCACGGTCAACGGCAAGCGCGGGCGCTTTCGCGTGAAGCCGGTGGCGGTGCGCGACCTCGACGAGGAGGACGCCAACTCCCTGAATTTCTCCGCGACCGATTTTGCCATCCCCCTGGACCGCGGTTTCTTCCGCGCCGGGGAGAACGAAATCGCGCTGCGGTTGGAGGGCGAGGGCGGCAGCTTCAGCTACGATGCGGTTCGCCTGAAGCGCCAGGGAGGAGAAGGGCCGGCGTGGGAAGCGCACGTCGAGCCGACCATCTTCTATCGCCGCCGCGGCGAAGGACTGGTGGAGTTGACCGACGTGGTGGTCCGCCACCGCGCGCCCCTGCCGCCGTGGTCCGCGCAGTTGCGCGTGGGCGCCGGCGCTTCCGTGTCGGCAATCGCGGAGGGTGAGCCGCAGGACTTCGGAGAACAGGTGATCTCCCTTGCCGTTCCCGCCGTCCCGGCGCCTGCGCCCTACCGCCTGGAAATCCGCGCGGGCGGCGAGACGCGAACCTTCACCGGCGAATTCACGCCGCAGAAACGCTGGCGGATTTTCGCCGGGCTGAAGATCCACAACGATATCGGGTACACCGATTTGCAGCCTCACGTCGAAGAACTCGACGGGCGAAACATCGATGAGTTGCTGACGCTGTTGCCGAAGTTCCCCTTCTACCGCTTCAACCTGGAGACCGGGTGGCTGGTGGACAACTATCTGCTCTCGCGCGAAGCCGCGCGCCGGCGGCAATTGCTGGCGGCGCTGCGCGGCGGGCGAGTCAGCGTCAACTCGATGTATTTGAATCTCCTCACCGGCCTTTGCACGGGAGAGGAGTTGTACCGTTCGCTCTACTTCTCGAAGGAATTGGAACGGCGGCACGCGATTCCCTTCGGCGCGGCGTGCCTGACGGACGCCCCTTCGCACACCTGGTCGCTGCCGTCGTTGCTGGCGGACGCGGGCATTCAGGGGTTCGCGCTCGGCAGTAACCAATCCCGCGCGCCGCTGCTGCAAAACTCCAACCTGAATGAAGACTCGCCGTTCTTCTGGGAGGGTCCCGACGGGCGGCGCGTGCTGGCCTGGTTCGCGCGTTCGTATTTGCAGTTGTGGCGTCTGATGGGCCGCCAGTCTTCGGCGGACCGGTTGCGCCGCGGCGTGGCGCAGATGCTGGCCCGCTATCAGCGGGCGGACTACCCGGTGGACGCCGTGCTGTTATACGGCTTGTACACCGATAATGCCGACCTGGCGGGCGGCGAGGCGAAAGTGCTCGCCGAATGGCGGTCGCAATACGCCTATCCTTCCATCGAACCCGCCACGGATACCGACTATTTTCGATACATCAGCTCGCGCTTTGCGGCGAAGCTTCCCGTCTACCGCGGCGACGGCGGGGCGTATTGGGAGGACGGCGCCGGCTCCACGGCGGCCGAAACGGCCATGAACCGCGACACCCAGCGTCTGCTGCCCGTGGTGGAGATGGCCGCCTCGGTCGCTACCCTCTTCGACACCCAGTTGCGCTACCCCGCCGAGGACTTGCAGGCGGCCTGGCGGGACCTGCTCTTTTATGACGAGCACACCTGGGGCGCATTCAACAGCATCACGCAGCCGGGACGCCGCTTTGTCGAGGACCAGTGGCTGCTCAAGCGCGCCTATGCCGTGCACGCGCGCGATGCCGCCCTCCAGCTCTCCTACCGGTCCTTCAACCGGCTGGCGCAGTTTGTTTCCGTGGATGGGCCGGCGCTGCTGGTATTCAATCCGGCAGGCCACACGCGCACCGATGTCGCCGAAGCCGAGTTGAATCTCCGCCAGCACCTGGTGGACAAGGTGACTGGTAAGCCGGTTCCGGTGGAGGTGGCCTCCGAGCGGGACGGCTGGCGCAAGGTGCGCTTCCTGGCCGAGAAGGTGCCCGCGCTGGGCTACCGCGCCTACAGCATTCGCCCGGATGCGCCGCCCGCGCAAACCGCGCCGGCATCGCGGAGTTCGTGGGAGCTCGACGGCGTCTTCTACCAGGTCGTCGTCGACCCGCGCTCCGGCGCGGTGACGCGGCTATTCGACAAGGAACTGCAACGCGACCTGGCCGCCAAAGACGCGGGATACGGCTTGAACGAGCTGCTCTACGTGCGCGGCGGCGCCCGGAGCCGCATCGAACGGGATATGGCCAACCTGCCTCCCGCCCAGCTCGAGATGACAGGACAGACCGGCGCGGAACTCGTCGAGAACGCACGCACGCCGCTCGGCCAGCGCCTGCGGATCCGGGCGCGGGCGGCCTCTTTCCCGGAGATTGAGACGGAAATCCACCTTTACGACCGGCTGAAGCGCGTGGACTTCGTCAACCGCGTGCGGAAACAGGAGACCCGCGACAAGGAGGCGGTCTACTTCGCGTTTCCGTTCGCGCTCGAATCTCCCACGCTCTTCTATGAATTACAGAGCGCCTGGGCGCGGCCGAATGCGGACCAGCTGCCCGGCGCGTGCCGCGATTGGTTCACGACCCAAAACGGCGTGGTGGCCCGCGACCGCGGCGCCGTCGTGGTGTGGACCACGCCCGATGCGCCGCTGATCACGCTGGCGGACATCAACCGCGGCCACTGGCTGAAACACCTTGACGTCCGCCGGGCGCACGTGTTCTCGTACGCGATGAACAACTACTGGTTCACCAACTACCGCGCGGCGCAGGGAGGAGAGTTCACGTTCCGGTATGCGGTGACCAGCGGCCGCGAACTCGGGGAGGCCCACTGGTCGCGGTTCAGCGCGGACCGCCGGTCGCCGCTGGTTGCCTACGCGCACGATCACAGCGCCACCACGCGCGTGCAGCCCGCCCGCAAAGCCCTTCCGGAAGGCGAGGCGTCGTTTGTGGAGGTGGATTCCGATCACGCCGAGGTGACCGCGTTGAAAAGAGCGGAAGACGGCCGCGGCCTGATTTTGCGGCTGCGGGAGACCGCCGGGCAAGCGGGCGTCGCGCGGCTGCGCAGCCCCGCGCTGCGGCTGAGCGCGGCGGCGCTGGCGAACGGCGTGGAAACGGACCGCTCCCCGCTGCCCGTAAAAGAAGGATGGGTGGAGGCGCCGCTCACGCCGCGGCAGTTTACGACAGTCCGGCTGATGCTGGCAGCCCGGGAAAATGCCTCCCCCTAGCCTAGCCTGGCGGGACGTACGGAGCAGGCGCCCGCGGTGGCGCCGAACTTGGGCCGGCGGCGTCCGGCGAGCAGAGAGTCACGGGGATGCAGGTCAGTCCGCGAAGAAAACCCGCTCGGCGGTGCGGCCGAGGAGCCAGTCGCGATCCTCGGCGGAGACACCGGGCAGGCGGTCGCGCACCAGCGCCAGGGAATCGGCGTAACGGTGGACGCCCTGGGTCTGGTAGGGCGCATCCGTCGCCCACATCAGCCGCCGGGGGCCGTAACTTTCCAGCACCAGCCGGAGGAGGGGCAGCAGGTCCGTGTAGGGCGGCTGCTTGCGGCCGAGAGCATAGAAGGCCGAAAGCTTGACGTGCACGCGGGCATGGCGGGCCAAGCCGCACAGGAGGCGCACGTCGGCGTCGCGAACCACGCCGTCCGCGCCGATGCGCGCCAAGTGATCGATCACCACCGCGGTTTCGGGATGGCGGGCGCACATCCGGTCCAGGGCGGGAAGCGCATCCGGGTTGACCAGCGGGCAGACGGCCATGCGCAATTCCGCGGCGGCGCGCCACAGGCTCCGCATGTCCTCGGTATTGAGCCACGTTCCCGGCGCCTGCCCGGGCGTGATTCGGAAGCCGCGCACGCCTTGCGCGCGCAAGGCGCGCATCCGGTCCGGCAAACCGGGCGCGGCCAGGTCCGCCACGGCGACGCCGGAGAACACGCCAGGGTGTTGGCGGATTGCCTCGAGCATGTAACTGTTGTCAAAGCGGCAGCTGCCAGGCTGGATCAGCACCACCCGCGCGACGCCCTGCGGGCGGGTGTGCGCGAACAGGTCCGCGGGCGTAAACGGCGGCGTCCCGGCGCCTCCCGGCCAGACGTGGACGTGCGCGTCAATGTATCCGGACATGAGGTTTACGAGACCTGGATCAGGCGCTCTGCCTGCCGGAGCGCTTCTTCGGTGAGCGTCGCGCCCGAGAGCAGGCGGCCGACTTCGCGGATGCGCCCGGCACGGTCGAGCTCCTCGATGGTGGCCACCGTGCGCCCGCGCAGCTCCTTCTTTTCGACCGCGAAATGATGATCGGCAAAGCCGGCGACTTGGGCCAGGTGGGTGACGCACAGCACCTGGTTGCGGTCGGCCAGTTTTTTGAGCCGGCGGCCAATCCCCTCGGCGGCGCGGCCGGACACGCCCGCGTCGATCTCGTCGAAGACGAACGTCCTGCCGTGCGTGCGGGGAGCGGCGCAGGTCTTCAAAGCGAGGGCGATGCGCGACAGTTCGCCACCCGAAGCCACCCGTTCGAGCGGCCGGGGCTCCTCGCCGGCGTTCGCGGTGAACAAAAAGCGGACCGCATCCGCGCCCGTTTCGCTCCAGGCGGCCGGCTGGAGCTCCACCTGGAACCGCGCCCGTTCCATGGCAAGGGAGGCCAGTTCCTTGACCACCTGCTTTTCCAGCTCCCGGGCGGCCTTCCGCCGGGCGGCGGTCAACTCTTCCGCCGCCCCCGCCAAAGCGGCGGCCAGTTGCTCCCGTTCCGCGCGGAGCTGCGTCATCCGCTCGCCGGAGCTTTCCGCGCGGGCGATGCGCCGGCGGGTTTCCTCGAGAAAGGCGAGGATCTCCTCCACCGAGGCGCCATACTTGCGCTTCAACTTCTCCAGCGCGGCGAGCCGGTCTTCTACCTCGTCCAGACGGCCCGGGCTCACCTCGAGCCGCGAAAGGTAATCGCGCAGGGCGAACGAGGCTTCCTGCAAAGCGATGGATGCCGCGCCAAGCTGCTCGTGAACCGGCTGGAGCGTGGCGTCGATCCGCCCGAGATCGTCCACCCGCTTGCGGGCGGCCCGGACCAGGGAATAGGCCGACTCGGGCGCTTCGTAAAGCGCCGCATACGCGGCGCCCGCCTGTTCCTGCAAGCGCCCCAGATTCTGCAAAACCTTGCGTTCCGCGGCAAGTTCGGCGTCCTCACCCGGGCGCGGGGCCACGCTTTCGATCTCGCGCACCTGGAAAGTCCACAGGTCCAGCAGCCGGAGCTGCTCCTGCTCGCCGCGTTCCAGTTCTTCAAGTTCCGACTGGACCCGCCGCCATTGCGCGTACAGGCGGGCCGCGGCGCCGCGGTCGAGGGAACCGAACGCGTCCAGCAGGTCCAACTGCGCCTCCGGCGAGAACAGCGTCTGCTGCTCGTGCTGCCCGTGAATATCACCCAGGCGCGGGGCCAGTTCGCGCAGCAGTCCGGCGGTCACCGGGCGGCTCTCCAGATAGGCGCGGGACTTGCCTTCGGCCAGAATCTCGCGCTCGATCAGCATCTCCCCCTGCTCGAAGACAAAGCCGTCGAGTCGCAGGCCGGCGGGGACGGTGAAGATGCCGGAGATGCGGGCGCGGTCCGCGCCGGTGCGGACCAGCTCGGGCGAAGCCCGGCCGCCGAACAGCAGCCCGAGGGCGTCCACCACAATGGATTTCCCGCTGCCGGTTTCGCCCGTGAGCAGGTTGAGCCCCTCCCGAAAGCGGACGCGTAAACGGTCGATGACGGCGTAGTTCTCGATGACGAGCTCGAGAAGCATGGGGGTGTGCCCTGATTATAGCCGGAAACCCACAGAAACATTTTAGGGCATACTTGTTTAAGCCCCGGCGGCGCAGCGGGGCGTCAGCGCGTCCCTGTGCTAGATTGGAAGCGAAGCATGCATGCCATGACGAGCGCGTCTCCCGCGCTTCTGTTGCAGCTCAATCTGACTGAAATGCTGGAGCACACCACGCCGATCGGCTGGGTGGTCTACGCGGTCCTGATTGGGCTGTCGCTGTACTCCTGGACGGTGATTTTTTCCAAGCTGTCGATGTACCGGCGCTCGCAGGAGCTGAACGCGCGGTTTCTGCGGGCGTTCCGGAAGGCCAACGGCTTTGAGGCGGTGGTGGTGGCGAGCGAACAGTTCCGGCCTTCGCCGCTGGTGAACGTGTTCGATTTCGGTTACGAGGAAGTGCACCGGCAGGTCAAAGCCCGGGGCGCGGTCCGCAACAAGCTGTCGCTTGAGCGGTCGCTGCAACTCGGAGTCAGCGAGGAACTGGCCAAGCTGGAGCGCAATCTGAACTGGCTGGCGACGACGGCGGCGGTTTCCCCCTTCGTCGGGCTGTTCGGCACGGTGATCGGCATCATGCGCGCTTTTCACCAGATCGGCAGCGGCACCGGCTCGATGAGTCTGCGCGCGATCGGACCGGGGATTTCCGAGGCGCTGCTGGCCACCGCGGCGGGTCTGGCGGCGGCGATTCCCGCGGCGATCTTCTACAACCACTTCGGCCATGTGGTCCGCGAGATCGGCGCCCGGATGGACGATTTCTCGCTGGAATTCATGAATCTGACGGAACGCTCGTTCGGAGAGTAGCCCATGGCGGTGTCGATGAATGGCGGAGGGCTGCAACGAGGCCGGTCCCGCCGACTGGCGGCGATGTCGGACATTAACGTCACGCCTTTCGTGGACGTGCTGCTGGTGGTGCTGGTGATCTTCATGATCACCGCCAACGTGATGGAATTCGGCCTGGAGATCGAGGTGCCGCAGGTTAAGACCGTGCGGGAGAGCACGCGCGAACTCCCCATCGTCACCATTACCAAGGACAGCAACCTGTACCTGGGCGAGACGCCGGTGAACATCAACGAACTGGCGCAGGCGATCCGCACGCGCTATCCCGCGCAGCAGGACGTGTACGTGCGCGCGGACAAAGAGACGACCTGGGATCCCATTGCGCAGGTGGTGAGCCAGCTGGGCGAGGCGAAGCTGAAGGTGCAGATGGTCACCAAGTCGGAAGATTTGGAGCGCAGGAAACGCCGGTGACGCCGCAGACGCACATCGACCTGTTGGCGCAGCACGAGCGGCTGGGGCGGCCATTCGCGGGTTCGGTGCTGCTGCACGCGTCGGTGATCAGCGTGGCGTTGTTCTGGTCGGTGATCGGAGGGCGCCCCCCGGAGCGGTGGGGGGATCCCCTGGCGACGGGCGGCGTGGTCGGCGTCACGCCCGTGGCGAACATCCCGTTGCCGCCCCGGCCGGGCGTGATCAACCCGGTGGCCAACGACACCGTCTCGCAGACGCCGCAGGCGCCGTCCAAGGCCAAGCCGGCCAAGCGAGCGCAGGAGCGCGAGGACGCGATCCCCCTCCCCGGACGCGAAACCAAGAAGAAGCAACAAGCTGCGGCCAGCCGCCGGCGGCAGGCGGATGTCGAAGACCGGCCCAGCCAGTTGTATAGCGACGCGGGCCGCGCGCTGGTGTCTCCGCTGCTGGGCAAGCCCGGATCGGGCGGCGTGGGCGTGGGATCCGGAACGCCGCTGGGCGATCGTTTCGGCGCCTATGCGGCGCTGTTGCAGCGCCTGGTGGCGGAGCGCTGGAATACCAGCGGCGTGGACTCGCGGCTGCGCTCCGCGCCTCCCGTTATCGTCCGCTTCACCATCCTGCGCGATGGCACCATCCGCGACGTGCGGCTGCAAACCTCCAGCGGCAACCAGGCCCTCGATCTCTCCGCTTTGCGGGCCATCTACGACTTGGGAAAGGCGCCGGAACTGCCGCGCGCTTACGAATACAACGAAGCGCACATCCAGTTTTGGTTCGAACTAAAGCGATGAGACGAATCCTTCCCTGGCTGACTCCGCTGGTGTTGGGCGCGCTGTTCCTGGCGTCCGGCCAGCAGGAAGTAATCATCAAAGTGATGGGCGGCGCGCAGAAACCCGCGCTCGCCGTGCCCGATTTCCGCGGCGGCGGCGACGCCGCTCAGCACACCGGCGTCTTCAACGAAACCCTTTACACCGACCTCGACGAGTCGGGTTTGTTCACGATGGTGGCCAAGAGCATGTTTCCGCTCGCCGTGCCCCAGCGTCCCGAGGACTTCCGGGCGCCCTTGCCGCCGCCTCCCCGGCGCAAGGACGCGCAGCCGCAGCGGCAGGGCCCCTGGCTGACGGACTGGTCCGCGCCGCCGGCGAACGCCAGCCACCTGGCCTTCGGCTACCTGGCCGTGCAGAACGAGCAACTGGTTTTGTTCGGCTGGTTGTTCGACGTGACGCAGCAGGACGTCAGCAACGCGCAGTTGTTTGGCAAACGCTACTTCGGCCCCTTGAGCGCGGACGGCGCCCGCAAGGTGGCGCATGAGTTCGCCTCGGACATCATCGTCCAGTTCGGCGGAGCGCCGCTCACCGCGTCGAAGATTTACTTCATCTCCGACCGCACGGGCTTCAAGGAAGTCTGGTCTATGAATCCGGATGGGTCGGAGCAGAAGCAACTGACCAACTACCGGTCGATCTGCACGACGCCCGCAGTTTCGGCCGACGGCACCCGCCTGGCCTTCACGACGTACGCCCGCGTCAACCCCATGATCTTTATCCATTCCCTGGAGACGGGACGCAGGTTGCCGTTTTATAATCAAGTTGCGTCGATGAACGCCACGCCGGCCTTCACGCCGGATGGCCGCCAAGTGCTGTACGCATCGACGGCGAGCGGCTACGCGCAGATCTACATCGCCAATGCCGATGGCAGTGGTGTCCGGAGGTTAAGCAATGTCCGGGCCATTGAGGTGGAGCCCAAGGTAAGTCCCAAGGGCGGCGAGGTAGTGTTTGTGTCGGGCCGCTCCGGGCCCCAGCAAATATATAAAATGAATTTGGACGGTGCGAACGTGGAGCGTCTGACGACCGGGGAAGGCGAAGCTTCAAATCCGGCGTGGCATCCATCCGGGGAAGTCATTGCGTTCGCCTGGACCCGGGGATTCGAACCAGGGAATTGGAATCTCTTCTTGATGGACGTGGCTTCGCGCCGGGTGGACCAGTTGACGCACGGCGCGGGCCGGAACGAGAATCCGAGTTGGGCTCCCGACGGCCGTCATTTGGCGTTTTCCTCCAACCGCAGCGGGTCTTCACAGATCTGGACCATGCTGGCGGACGGAACGAAGTTGCGAAGGTTGACCTCACAAGGCCGGAACGAGAAACCGGTCTGGGGGAAATAGGATCTGTGTTGTGCAAAGCCAGGAGAAGGTTTCTACCATGCTGACCAAAAAGTACGTTGCTGCGCTCTTGCTGAGTTTCGCGATACTGTTCGCGGCGGGTTGCAAGAAGAAGGCCCCTGCCCCACCGCCTCCTCCTCCACCGCCGCCGGCCGAGGCCCCCGCGCCGAAGCCGAATCCGCCCATGATCACCTTGTTCGCGGCTGAACCGGGCACCATCGAACGCGGCCAGTCGTCCACGCTGAAGTGGGCGGTCGAAGGCGCCGATGACATTACCATTGAACCAGGCATCGGCCGGGTGTCCGCCAACGGATCCCGCCAGGTGTTCCCGTCGAGCACCACCACCTACACGCTGATCGCGCGGGGTCCGGGTGGCGAGGCGCGCCGCACGGCCACGGTGAACGTCACCGCGCCTCCGCCGCCGCCTCCGCCGCCAGCGCCCAAGGCGACTTTCGAGGAGCGGTTGGCCCGCGAGGTCCAGGACGCGTTCTTCGATTACGACAAGAGCAATATCCGTGACGATGCCCGCGCGACGCTGACCCGCAACGCCGACGCGCTCAAGGCGATCTTCCGCGATTTCCCGGATCGCTCCGTGTCCGTCGAGGGCCATTGCGACGAGCGCGGCTCGGCCGAGTACAACCTCGGCTTGGGCGACCGCCGCGCCACCTCCGCCAAGGAATTCCTGGTGCAACTGGGAGTGCCTGCCGACAAGCTGAGAACCATCAGCTACGGCAAAGAGCGGCCGCAGTGCACGGAGTCGAACGAAAGCTGCTGGCAGCGGAACCGCCGCGCCCACTTCGCGCCCGGACAGTAACGGCGCGGGGCAGCGATGCGCTGGAGGAGGGTGGGAAGCCCTCCTCCAGCCAGGAAGAGGGAGTGCGAATGTATCAACGCTTGCTGGCGGCCTTGGCGCTGTTGGCTCTGCCGGGCGTGTCTTTCGCCCAAAAGAAAGAATACGTCCAGCTTCAGCGCGACATCGCCACGTTGCAGGATCAGATGCGCACCCTGCAGCGCACGTTTGACGAGAAGATGACCGCCCTGACCGTACTGGTCCAGCAAACCCTGGATTCGGCCAACGGCGCGAACAAAGCTCTGGCTGTCATGGAAGCCCGCGTCAATGACCGGCTTGCCGAGCAGGAAAAGAAGCTGACCTTACCCACCGCTTCCGTGGGGGAGAGAGTCGACCGGATGTCGACGGAGTTCCAGCAGGTGCGCGAGAATCTGAGCGATGTGTTGTCGCGCCTGGGCAAGTTGGAGCAGCGGATGGTCGATCTCAGTAACGAGTTTCGCACGTTAGGCCAGCCCGCGCCGCCCCCTCCGGGGAGCGGCCCCGCGGCGTTTGGCGGGGCGCCTCCGCTTTCCGCCGAGCAACTTTACGAAAACGCCCGGCGCGACACCATGGGCGGCAAGAGCGACTTGGCGCTCCAGCAGTTCGCCGAGTATCTTCGCTATTACGGCAACACGGAGAACGCCCCGAACGCCCAATATTGGATCGGCCAGATTTACTACGACAAAGGCGATTTCGAAGCGGCCTTGAAGAATTTCGACCTGCTGCTGGACAACTATCCGGACAGCCGCAAAGCGCCCGACGCGCTCTACATGAAGGGGCAGTCGCTGCTGAAGTTGAACCGGCGCGCCGACGCCGCCCGCTCGTTTCGGGAGCTTTACTCCAGCTATCCCAAACACGAACTGGCGGCCAAGGGCTGCTCGGAACTGAAGCGGATGGGTTACGCGTCCTGCGGCGTTGCCGCGCCAAAGCGGAGAGATTGACCGCCGCGCGCGATGTCCCTCCGTCCTTTCCAACCCGGGGACCTCGCAGCCTGTCTGGAGCTGTTCGATTCGAACCGCGAGCCCCCGTGGCCTCTCCGGCTCCGCGATGAGTTTGCCGCGTTCCTGAGCCAGTTTCCGGAGTGCGTCCTGGTCTTCGAGCTTGAGCAGAAGGCAGCAGGCTGCGCGACATTCCGGCTGGAATCCACCGGCCAGGCTTGCATCCCGTGGCTGATGGTCCGCCGCGACCTGCGCCGCAATGGGCTTGGACGTCTCCTGCTGTTCGCGGTGCTCAAGAAATTGAGCACGGAGCACAACCCCGCGCTGGTCGAGGCGTACTGCCCCCCGGCTGCGGCGGGATTCTTTGAACGCCAGGGTTTTCACCTCACGCGGACGCTGCCCGGCGGCTGGGGTCCTGACCTGGACCGGGTGGAACTCACCAAGAAGCTGAAGGTCTGCCCGTAAATTAACGTCCCAGGACGTAGGCGTCGGCTTCCGGCGCCGCTCCTCCCATCAGGATGCCGCGGCGGACGTCCACCGCAATCGCCTTGACACTGCCGACGCCCAGCGCCGCGTGGGCGGTGACGGTGTGTCCCAGACGACGCAGTTCCTCCTGGACATCGTCCGGAATCCGCGTCGAAACGGCTAATTCCTTGCCCACGGCATTCGGGTAGCGATAGGCGCGGAACGCCGAGGTGATCACGGCAGGCTGCTCCAGCGCCTCCTGGACGTTCATGCCGAAATCGATGTAATTCAGCACGAACTGGAGTTGCGTCTGGGGGATTGTGTCGCCGCCGGGCGTCCCGAAGGCCAGCGCGGGCTTTCCGTCCTTCAGGGCGAGCATGGGGCTCCAGCCGGTGCGGGGCACCTTGCGCGGCGCGATCACGTTGGCGCTCTTCGGGTCCAGTTGGAACAGCGGCGACCAGTTGTTCAGAAAGAAGCCGCCGCCGCGCCCGTCGACGTACATCATGTTGCCGAAAGCGCCCGAAACGGACGAAGTGATGGACACCAGGTTGCGCGCCTCGTCCGCCGCGGCCACGAACGCGGTGAGTGCATAGCTCGAGGCAAAGCCGCTCCGCGCGGCGGGGCGGACGCCCGCGGGAATCCAGACACGGTCTGGCCGGATGACAGCACGGCGCCGGGCGGCCAGCTCTTTGCTGACCAGGCGCGGCATATTCGCCGGGTAGTCCGGATCGTCCACTGCGGCGTCCCGGTCGGCAAAGGCCTGCTTCATCGCCTCCATGACGTAGTGGAGATAGCGGGCCGAATGGTCGCCCATGGCGCGCAGGTTGAAACCCTCGAGGATATTCAGCGCCTCCAGGGTGATGTGATCAAAAGAATGGGGCGCGCCGTCATAGATCTCGTACCCCCGGTAGGTGGGGTGGAGCGCTTCCGATTCGCGGGCCTGGTAGTCCGCAAGATCGTCCTCCTCCAGGATGCCGCCGTGCGCGCGGAGGAATTCGACAATGCGGCGGGCGACGGGCCCACGGTAGAAAGCATCGCGGCCGCCGGCGCCGATCAGCCGGAGGGTTTCGGCCAGGTCAGGCTGGACCAGCCAGTCGCCGGACTGGAGAGGGCGCCCCTCCGGAAACCAGACCTTGCGGGTAGAGGGCCACTTGGTCAGCGCGTCCCGGTTGCTTTCCAGCAGCCCGGCCAGATACGGAGACACCGCATAGCCCTCGCTCGCCAGCACCTGGGCACCCCCTTCCTGCTTGCCAGGCAAGCCAGAGGCTTACCCCGCGACGTGCGAAGAATCGTCACCGGTTCTCCGCCAGGAGAAAACAGCCGGGCTGCGGTCTAAAAGTAAAACTTCAGCGCGAACTGCACGATACGCGACTGGTAGGTGTTCAGGTTCAACCGGTAGAAACCGGTATTGAGCCCCAACACCCGGGCGGCGCACGCCGGGCTGAGTCGCGCCCGCGTGTTGCCGAGTTCCGCCGCGTTCGAGGGGCACCCGAGGCCGCCCGACCCCGGTCCGGCGAGCTGTGCGATGGCCGTATCGACGGGCACGCCCTGGCTCTTGGCGATGATCGCGTCCCACACGCCCGGCGTCCGCAAGGCGGCGAAACGATGCTCCACGCCGGCGATCGGCGTCTGGAACGGCGCGGTTCCCGCCAGCAGCGGATTCTGATCGCCCGCGCTGAACAGCGCGGTATTGAAGTTGCTCTCATAGTTGCGGAGATTGAAGACGTTGAAGAACTCGGCGCGCAGCTCAAAGAAGCGGCGCCCGTCCTCGAAAGGCCGGATGCGCTTGGACAGGCTCATATCGAACGTGCGCACCCATGGCAGCCGGGCGGCATAGTTGCGCGCGGCGTTTCCGTACTGGCCGGGTTCCGGCCAGGCGAACGCGCGGGGATTGACGAAAGGCGTGAACAGCGTGTTTTCCGGGGTCCAATCCGGGTTGCGCAGCGGCACGCCGGGAAGCAAGTCAGGACGCAGCGCCCCGCCCGGAATGCCTGTGTCCAGGGAGTTGGCGCGGCCTAACGTGACCGAGATCGGATAACCGGACCGGACCTTGCCGAGCGTGCTCCATTGCCAGTCGCCCACCAACTGGTTGACCCAGCCCCCGCCCGTCAGGAAACGCTTGCCGCGGCCAAAGGGCAGTTCCCAGAAGCCCACCATGTTGAAGATGTGCGGCGTGTCGGTGGACGACAGGCCTTTCTCCAACGCCAGATTATAGGGGTTCTGGTTGCGGGTCAGCGGCACATCGGCGGAGGCGTTGTTGAACGAGTTGTTGGGAATCGGGAAGTTGATGCCGCCGCTCGAATCGTCCAGCAACTTGGACCACGTATAGTTGAACCGGAACTGGAGCCCCTTGTAGAAGCGGCGCTCGACTTCCGCGATCATGGCGTGATACGTGGAACCGGAATTCGTCATGCCGATCATGTAGATGGCGCCGCCGGCGCGCCCGGCGAAGCCCGGGATCGGCATCCGCCCGGTGAACGGGTCCACACGGTTCAGGTTCAGGGGCGGCGCAAACAGGTTGTGTCCCCGGCTGCCCTGATAGCCGAAGGTGAACACCGTGTTGGCCATCACCTGGTACTGCAACTGCAAACTGTAATTGTGTACGGTGGGCATCCGGAAGTTGGGATTGCCCACGATCCCCGTCGCCTGATAACGCACGTCCTGCCGGACCACGCCGCGGGTGAGCGAGATGTCGGCGGTATCGCCGGGACGGATCAATCCGTTGGGGGACCGGAAGAACAGGCTGGGATCGCTGGCGAGCACCATGTTGTTGAAACCCAGTTGCATGGGCACTTCCGGTTCGTTGCAGCGCGCCAGACCGCAGGTGGCGATGTTGGTAGGAGGCAGCCAGTCGTTGCTGCCCAGCAGATAGCTGAGGCCGCGGTAGGCGGTGAACGTTTGCGAGCCTAGGTTCGGCAGCGGCTCACGATCATTCCCCATCAACGTGCCGTGCGTCATGCCGTAACCGCCGCGAATCACCAGTCTGCGGGTCGAGTTCCAAGCGAAGCCCGGGGTCCAGGCGAACCCGAACCGCGGTTCGAACACCAGCTTTTGCGCCGGCGTCAGGTAGCGCGAACGGCCATCGGCGCCGGCGAACTCGAACACCGGCGCAGCGAGCGCTTGACCGGTCGCCGGGTCGACCACGAAGGGGTTCGCTTCCAGACGATTCAGGTTGAGCATGCCCTGAAAATCGTTCTTCTCCCAGCGCGGCGACTGATATTGATACCGCAGGCCAAGGTTCAGCGTCAGGCTCGAATTCACCTTCCAGTCGTTCTGGACGTAGGCGCCGATGTTCTGCCAGCGGTAATAGTAAGTGGCGGAGAGGTTCTCCGTCTGGGTCTGCACCCATTCCGGCACGCCGAGCAGGAACGCCGCAAACTTGTCGCCACCGAGCGGGTTGCCCGTGCAGTCCGGCAGGTTGCCGCCGATCGGGGTCGTGCGGCACCACTTTTCCGCCGTCGTGTTGGCGTTCCAGGCGAAACGTCCGCCCGCGAGCGAACCGATGCCGAGGTTCCCCTGATTCAGTTGCAGGTGGCTGGCGGCGAAGCCCATCTTCCAGGTCATGTTGCCGCGCACCCAACTGAAGTCATTGGTGAGGCCGTAGGTGTGCTCGATGTTCTTGCCCACGTCCTGGGGCTGGTTGAAACCCACGGCGTCGAACGGCGCGCCGCTGGCCTGGGCATTGTCGGCGCGAATCGTTCCGCCGTCGTAGAACCGCGCCATGCCATAGCCGAGCAGGTTGACGGCGCCTTGCCCGGGTCCGCCGATGTTCAGGTATTCAGAGGTGTAATCCCGATTCAGCAGCGGTTGCGGAAAGTTTCTGCCGAAGTTGCCGTAGACATAATTCAGACGCAATTCGTTCACCATGGTGGGCCGGGGGGTGCTGACCAGGGTGGTCATGATCTGGCGGCTTTTGTTGGCGTCGCTGATCAGGCCGCTCTGAATCACGTCGCGCTGCATGCGATTGCCGTATTGCGGCTGTTCGGTCCACCGCCCGTAGATCTGGTGCGCATTGGTCAGCCGGTGGTCGAGGCGCACCGAGTAGCGGTCGTCCAGAAATTCGGTCCGCCGGAAGAACGCGAAGTTCGCGCCCAGCAAATCCGTCACCGCCTGCGGATCCGTGATGTTGGGCTGCGGATACAACTCGCGCATGATGCGCTGGGAGACCGGATTCACGAAGCTGACGCCGTTGGCGTCGCGCAGCACGCGCCCGCGCCGCGCCGGGTCCGGATCATTCGGATTGAACAGCGGGAAACCTTGATACAGGAAGCGGGAATTCGACACACTGACCGGGGCGGCGGGATTGAAGCGCGGGTTCGGCATCATCACCAGCGTGCCATCGGCCCGCCGGAAGAACTGCTGGTACAGGGGCGCGATGGGCCGGCTGGAAACGTTGCCCGCGGTGTCCCGGAAGTAGACCCGCGTCTTCGAGAAATCGCCGTTGATCTCGTCGGCGGTCGGCACGCGGACGAACGTTGGGCCGCCGGGGTTCGACGCCAATTGTCGCGTCGGTTCATAGGCGAAAAAGAAAAAGGTTTTGTCTCTGCCGTTGTACAACTTGGGCAGCCAGACCGGCCCTCCTACGGTGGCGCCCAACTGTTGCCGCCGCAGGGGCGGACGGCTGTCGTTGTTGAACACGGGTGAGCGTTGCGCGCCGAAGGGATTGGCCGTGAAGGCCTTCTGCCGGTGAAACCAGTAGCCGGTCCCCCGGATCTCATTGGTTCCGCTCTTGGTCGTCTGCTGAATAATGGCTCCGCCCGCCTGTGAATACTGCGCGGAATAGTTGGACTGCTGAACCGAGAATTCCTGAATCGTGTCCGGGGTGAACGAAATGCTCATACGCGCCAAGGCGACACTGGTCACGTTCGTTCCGTCGGCGAAGAACTGGGTGGAGCCGATCCGGCTGCCGTTGATCGACAGTTCCCGCCCGGGCAGCGGTTCGTTCGTGGTCAATTCCGAAATCTCCGTGCCCGCAGACCCGGAAGTGCCGGGGAGAATCAGCGCTAACTGTAACGTATTCCGACCGTTAAGCGGCATCTCCACGATGGTTTTCTGGTCGACGGTAGTGGTCACCGCGCCGCTGACGGTTTGCAGCAGGGGAGCCTCGCCGGTTACCTCGATCCGCTCGCTGACGGAACCGACTTCCAGCGTCAGATCGAGCCCGACCTCCTTGGCCGTGTCGATCTTGACTCCCGTTACCAGCTTCTGTTTGAAGCCCTGCGATTCCGCCATGACGTCGTACGTGACGGGACGCAAGGCGGGAACCACGTACACCCCTTCTTCATTCGCCTGCACGGTAAGCGCCCGGTTCGTGGCCGGGTCGGTCACCGTAATCGTCGCGCCGGGAACCGGCGAGCCGGTGGGATCCGTTACGCGGCCGCGTAGCGAACCATAGTTGGACTGCCCCGCAAGACTCCCTGCCAGAAGGATTCCGATAAGGAAAAGAATTCCGCCATGAAATCGGCTTGCCATAATCTACCCCCTGCTTCCGGAGGAAGATGGCGGGAGAGGGCGAACGATCTTCGCGTCACTCCCCCGGTCGCCCGCCACCTGCGTGCCGCCGGGACTACGGCCCTCTCTCCAGGTCACCTTCTCCTGAAGCTTCTGGTTACTCCCAACGTAGTCCCGAAATGGACGATTGAGAAGTACCCTCCAGGTATTCTCGAAGTATCAAACTTGGTAACATACGGAACGGATCGACAAGGAACGTCGCCACTTAGGTGGATCAGGCCCCGATACGCCATGAATGCAACGTCCAATGGCTCCGTCCCGCCGGTAGAGGAGTGCGAGGCGCAGGCCAGCCGCATCCTGGAAAGCCAGCCGCTCCGCGGCGCCGAGTCCCTGCGTAGCCTCCTGGCGTTTCTGGTTCGCTGGTCCCTCGACCATCCCGGTAGTCCGCCGAAAGAGTACGTGATCGCCACCCAGGTGTTGGGACGCGGTGCGGGTTTCGATCCCCAGACGGACCCGACGGTGCGGGTCCAGATCGGACGCCTCCGCTCCAAGTTGGCGGAGTACTATATGGCCCAGGGCGCGGAGGACCCCCTGCTGCTGGAGATCCCCAAGGGTCGCCACGAAGTCACCTTCAGCTACCGGACCAACGGCGACCGGCCGAGAACCGAACCGGATCCGGGTCGCCCGGCCCGCCGGCGCAATCTCCTGCGGACGATCCTGGCTTTGGCCGTCACGGCCGCTGGCTCGGCGGGAATTACCTGGTGGCTCACCCGTCCGGCTCCGGTGGCGCGGGCGTTGGTGGAGTTATGGTCGCCCTTTTTCCAGTCCCCTGAGCCGCCCTTGGCCATCTTCAGTAACGCGGAATTCGTGGGATCGCCGCGTGACGGACTGCGCTACTTCCGGCGTGGCCAGGACGATCCGGAGTCGATGCTGGATACCTATACCGGCGTGGGCGAAGTGATGGCGGTGCGCGAGCTGGTGCAGATGTTCAGCGGCCTGCGTCGCCCGTTGCGCGTCAAGCGCGGCCGCCTGCTGACCTGGGATGAGGACAAGAACGCCAACCTGATTTTCATCGGCTCTCCCGCGGAGAACGCGGAACTGCGGGTGCTGGCGGGGTCGCTGGAGTTTCAACTCAAATCCCGGGACCTGGAACCGGAGGTCGGCAGGCCAGGATTCTGGAACCGGAAGCCGCGCGAGGGCGAACCCTCCTTATATCTGGTGGCCCAAGGCAGGCCGATTGTCGAAGATTACGCGCTCGTCGCCTTGCTGCCAGGCGTTCAGCCCGGCAAATGGGCGCTGATTCTGGCAGGGTGCACGACCTTTGGCACCGGCGCGGCCGCCGAGTTCGTCAGTCATCCGGTCCTGGCGGAGGAACTGCTGGCCCGTCTGGCGCGCGTGACCGGGTCGCGCCAGGTACGGCCTTTCGAGGCGCTCCTGCATGTCCGGGTGGAGAAGGGCGCCCCCACTCAGATCCAAGTGGTCACGCTTCACCAGCGTTGACCGCGGCCGCCCGTCGCCCCGCCCGCTGAGATAGAATCACAGGGCCGGAGGAATGCCATGTCGCGATTGGCCGTTTGGCTCACCCTGGGTTTGGCCGGGGGGTGGCCCCTCTACCCGCAGAAGATTGTGTTTTGGGGAGGCCGGGCGGACCAGTTGCGGGAATTGCAGGCCACCGCGCCCGGAACGACCGTGGTGGCGGCCTCGCAGGAAAACGCCGCCGCCCAACTCGCCGACGCCGACGCGATCATCGAGCCCCCGCACGGGCGCATCTTTGCTCTGGCCCCCAAACTGCGCTGGGTGCAGACCAACAGCGCGGGGGTCGAGCGCTTCGTTGGCGAATTGCGGAACCGGCCGGTCACGCTGACCAACTGCCGCATCATCCAGGGCCCGAACATCGCCGATCACGCCATGGCCTTGCTGCTCGGTCTGACCCGCGAGATTCCGCGCGCGGTCACGATGATGGCCCGCGAGGAATGGGGACGCGGCCAGCTTCGGCTGGTGGAACTGAGCGGGAAGACCGCCGTCATCGTCGGCGTCGGCGGCATCGGCATGCAGATCGCGCAGCGGGCGCACGCGTTCGGCATGACGGTAATTGGCGTAGACCCACGCGATCTGCCGTATACGTTCTTCTGGAAGAAAGTGGTGCGGCCGGACCGCCTGGATGAGGTGCTGCCCCAAGCCGACGTCCTGTTTCTGGCCGCTCCGCTCACCGCGGAGACCCGGGGCATGATCGGCGAACGCCAGTTCAACCTCCTGAAGAAAGACAGCTACTTTGTGGCGGTGTCGCGGGGCGGCTTGTACCAGACGCCCGCCTTGGTCCAGGCCCTCGATTCCAGGCATCTGGCCGGAGCGGGGCTGGACGTCACCGATCCGGAACCGCTGCCCAAGGGCCATCCGCTCTGGAAGTTCGACAACGTCATCATCACTCCCCACTCGGCGGGAGGGTCTGATGAAGTGGGCAAGCGCCGGATGGAACTCTATAAGGAGAACCTGCGCCGCTTCGCCGCCGGAGAGCCGCTGCTGCACATCGTGGACAAGGAAAAAGGCTACTGAAAGCCTGCCCGCCACACCCCGTGTGGTTCCCTGAGGCAAAGGGTCTGCCGCCGGGAGAGCATTCTAGTCTAGTACGCCCAGGGGATGGACTTGCGTATCTGAATTTCGCATAGTGTCCCTGGAGGATCAGGCCCTATGGATGCCTTTGGACCATTTCGGAATCGCGGTTTCATCGCATTGGTAATTGTCGTACTGGCGCTGGCGACGCTTGTCGCCGGCGGGATTCCTCGCAAAGCGTTTGCGCCCGCCGCCACGGATCCCGCGGCCGCGCGATCCGGGTTGGCGGCCGCGGAACTGGCGCCGCCGCTGGAAGGGGGCAAAGCGCGGGACGCTGCCGGGGCTGGCTGGCTGCATGCGGACGCGCCGGAGGAGGAGCTGATTGCGGACGACGGCGCTTCCGACGGGGTCGGTCTCCTGGAAGATGGCTTGGTGCTGGTGACGCGTTTGACGCCGTCGAGCTATCCCGTAAACGTCACCAGAATTCGCCTCTACTTTACGAAGTTCCGGAACCAACCGGACCCGGTGGGCCAGCAGATACGCCTGTTGGCGTTCACCGACCCGCAAGGCGCCGGCAAGCCGCCGCGGAGCCCGCGCATGCTGGTGGACCGGCAGGTCACCATTCCCGCACTCCGTGAGTTTGTGGACTTCCCAGTTGACGGTCTGCGGGTGGACAGCGGCGATATCTATGTCGGCTATCAGGCGCCGCGGCCGGCCAACGGGGTTGGTTTCGCCACTGATACCAGCGGCGCCCCGTTCGAACGCGGCTTCTGGTCGGAGGACGACGGCGCGACGTTCTACGGACCACTCGAGTTTACCGACGGGCAGCGCGCCAATCCGATGATGCGCGCGGTCGTGCGCAAGATCACTCCCGGCGGCGGCGACGAGGAAGAACTCTCCGCCGACGATGGAAGCGTGGAAACCGGCGTGGTGCGCGACGGCGCCCTAATGGTGAACCGCCTGACGCCTTCGCGCTATCCGGCCAAGCTGACCAGGCTGCGCTTTTATATGGTGAGCTTCGCCAACCGTCCCTCGCCTATCAACCAGCGGATCCGGATCGTGGTCTTCCGCGACGCGACCGGCGCGGGCCAACCGCCCGAACAGATTACGCTGGATGTGGACCGCGAGGAAACGATCAAGGCCACCCGGGAGTTCCTCGAAGTAGCGGTGGATGGCCCGGTGATCGAGTCCGGCGATGTGTACGTGGGCTACCAGGCGCCGGACCCCCACAACGGGGTTGGCTTCGCGCTCGACTTCGACGGGCCCAAAGCGCGGCGCAGCTTCCGGTCCTTCGACGGCGGCGCGACGTTTGATGGACCGTTCCAGGTCCAGTTCAATGGCGAAACGCAACCGGCGAACCTGATGCTGCGCGCCGTGGTCAGCTATCTGCCGGAAACGCCTGCCGAGGCGCCATTCTCGCTGGCCCCGGATCGCGAATCCGTCGACTTGGCCGAGTCCTCGGGCGACGAGACGGTGGAGATCGGAGTGGTGCCCAAGGGGACTTGGAACGGTTCGGTGCGGTTCACCGCGGCAACCGATCCGCCGGGAGTGCCCGTGGAGATCAGCCTGGCGCCGGAGGAAGCGCAGGCTGGCGACGGAGCTTCGCTGCGGCTGACTGGCCTCAGGGAGGTCGAGGAGGATTTGTTCCGCGTCGTGGTGACCGGCGAGAGCGGTGGGCAGCGGGCGAAAGTGGAGATTCCTGTCAACCGCTGGCGTGTCTTGGCCGAGGCTTGGATTGGGCCGGAAGGCGGAGAGGTGGCCGCGGAAGCCGCGCGCGTCAGCGTGCCGGCGGGCGCGTTTGCCGAAACCGTGCTGCTGCGGCTGGCGAAAGGCCGTCCGCCCACGGGCCTGGAAGAATATCACGACAGCGACATTTTCCGGGTGGAGGGGCTGCCGGAAAACGTCGCCAAACCGCTGTCGGTCGGGCTTGCGACGCCGGTTAAGACTCAAGCGCGCGCGGTAACGCCGGATGGCCCGGCCTCCGTCCTCGCGGTGATGTATCCCCGGCCGGATCCCGCCGGAGGGATGACCAAGAACCAGACCCGGATGGTGTCGGCATCTCCAGCCGGCGCGGCTTCGACCGCGTCGGTGGATCCGGCCAAACTCAAATTGAAAAAAACATTTTCCTTATGGATGCTGAAGGGCTATCACTCCGGGAAGACACCACGCGGGCGATTCCTGATCTACTATCCGCAAAACTACGGCGATGCGGCGCGAAGGATCGGCGGCTGGCTCGAGGAGGCGTGGGATACCCTTGAAGCGGAAGTAGGCATCAAAGACCTCACGGAGAGGCTGGTGCTGGGCGCCGTTTTTCCACCCGTCGAAGTGACTTTGAAGAAGCTGGATGCCAGCCTGGACGGAGAGTGCGATGGCTCCGCGCTCTGGTTTAACACGCTCAAACTGCAGTCTCCTGACGACATCGACGCGTTCTATTCTGTGCCCGCGCATGAGTTCATGCACCTGGTCCAAGCGGTTCACGGAGGGGCCGCGCCCTTTGGATTGTCCAAATATTGGTACGGTTTTCCGTGGCTTTGGATGGACGAGGCGCTGAGCACCTGGTACGAAGCAGTGGGGACCCACCGGGAAACTCACATCGCGACTACGGTTTGCTCCACATGTGGACGCGGCACAAATATATCGGATAACTATAAGACCTTCACGTCGGCCGGCTTGAATAACATTCCCGCGTTGCGGAAAGATCAGCAGGAACATGGCTACGGGGCCTCGATGTTCCTGACGGATGTGTTCCGGCGGAAGCCGTCCGCGGTGGCGCGCTTGCTCCGTGGGAGGAATCCTGCGGAGAGCGCGGTGGAGGCGCTCAGCAAAGTGCTGGGCGGACCGGCGGAGCTTTCTAAAGAGTGGGCTTTGTTTGCGGACCACTATTTCGCCGGCATTGTGTATCCCGACAAGCAGTTCCCCAGGTTGCAGGATTTGCTGCCGCAGGGAGGCGCGGACGTCTTCCTGGCTTTTGGGGGCGGCTCCACCGACAGCCGCAAGCGGTTTGCATGGGTCTGGGCGCCGGACCTCGCGATGACGACGTTTAGCGTAAAGTTTACCTCCGTGAAAGAACTGCCGGCTCTCACCGATGAGGTCGTGCTGGCAGCCAAGACCCAGAATCCCGACCCGGATGTGGATCTGCTTGGCTACGCCTTCAACGCGCAGACGCAGGAATATATCGGGAAACAAACGGGGGGAAAGGAGTTGCTCTTCCCGAAAGCCGCCGATCTGGCGCGGGGCCGCAAGACCGTGCTGCTCGGCGTGGTGAACAACCGGGCCACCCTCCAGCCGGACGCCAAGCGGAACATCTACGTGCTGGTCGACCTGGCGGAGCCCGAGGCCAAGATCAAAGGGTATCGCGATTTCGTTGGCGTTACCGGCGCCACGTACGATTTCACTACGGTAAACCGCAACGTGCCAGAGGACGCCGTGTACCAGTGGATCTTCGACAACGGGTCCAAGACCGGACGGACGGTAAAGAACTCCTGGACGACGGATGGCGACCATCCCATTGAGCTCGTGGTGACTTTTGGCACGAAGACGCTGCGGGACAAGATCGTGTTCAAGATTGCGCGGGATACGCCGGTCGCCAAGGAGGACGTGCTCTTCGAGGTGTACCGGCGCCTGAAAGTGGGAAGCTTCACCTCCAACCAGATGTGCAACAATTATCGGATCTCCATCACCGACCGAAATGGCAAGCTGATCGAGAGCGGCGAGTCCATCGCGCGGAACGGCGCGTATGAAGCCAGACTGCTGGTCGCCGACGGCTATCAGTACACGGTGAATTACAACTACACGACTCCCTGCGTGGATTCGGGACGCCGCACCGGCACGTTCGACGTGAAGGGCGGGCGGATCAACAACGTGCGGATTGAGACGCCGCCCTGCGAGCGGTAAATCCTGGGCGGGTTGTGGGACCGTTCACCTTTCAACGGCGGGCAGTGAGTCATCTCCCACCCTCGCCAGGGAACCACGCACGAGGCGGAAGGCCAGCGTGGCCAGCAGGGGCTGGATGCCGGCCACGATCAGCGAGGGTGCGTAGGTGTGCCAGCGGTCGGCCACCAGGCCCGTGAGCTCGGTGAACAGGATGCCACCAAGGCTCCCGCCCAGCGCGGTGATGCCATAGAAGGAGGCTACCAGCGGGCGCGGCGCCAGATCGGCGGGAATGGTCATGACGTTGGAAAACCACGCGCCGTGGCCGAACGTAGCCAGACTGATCCAGGCGACCGCTCCGGCGGCGCCGGAGGCCAGCGCCGCCGGAACCGCTGCCAGCATGCAGCACGCGGCGCCCCACAGCACCCGCTGCTTGGCCTCCGCCAGGGGCAGACCGCGCCGCACCAGCCGCCCGGTCAGCCAGCCGCCGAGCAGGTAGCCGGCATCGAGCGTCAGATAGGGAATCATCAGCACGTAGCCCGTCTCGAGCAGCGAGAGTCCCCGGGCATCCACCAGGTACTTCGGCAGCCAGAACACGCTGAGCCACAAAAGCGGCTCCTCCAGGAACCGCGCCACGGTCATGGTCCAGACTTGCCGGTAACGCAGCAGATCCTGCCACCGCAGGGCGGTGGTTTCGGTTTCGGTCAGCCTGGCTTCCGACAGCAGCGCGCGCTCGCGAGGGGACAGGAAGGGGTGACGATCCGGAGTCCGATAGACCAGCAGCCACACGGCCAGCCAGAAGAACCCGAGCGCTCCCGTCGTCAGAAAAGCGGCGCGCCATCCCCAATGGTGGGTGATGGTCGCCACCAGCGGCGCGGCCAGCACGGCGCCCGCGCTGGCGCCGCTGGCGAAAATCGCGCCTCCCAGCGCGCGTTCCCGGGGCGGGAACCACTCGGCGATCACCTTGACGCCGCCGGGGTAGTTGCCGGACTCACCGAGTCCCAGGAGAAACCGGAAGAACGTCAGACCCCACGGGCGGGTCACCCACGCCGTGCAGAGATTCGCCAGCGACCATACGGTGATCGAAAGGGACAGACCCCAGCGGCTGCCGGTCCAGTCGAGCACCCGGCCCGCCACCAGTTGGCCAAAGGCATAAGCGAGCAGAAACGCCGACAGTATGTGGCCGATCTGTTCGTTGGACAGCCCAAACTCCCGCGCCACCGCGGGCGCCGCGACGGCCATGGTCTGCCGGTCGAGGTAGCTGATGCAGGTGGCCAGCAGCAGCAGGCCTGCGATCCACCAGCGCAGCGTCATTCGGGAGTTCCCTTGCGGGCGCAAAAAAGGGGCTGGCCCGTCGGCCAACCCCGGTTGTTGGAGGTGCGGTTCTGGTTAGAAGAAGAGTTTCAAGCCGAACTGCATGCGCCGCATCGGAACGCGGATCGAGCGGATTTCGCCGGCCGTGGGACTGTCGTTGACCAGAACGCTCGGGTTCGAGAACCCGATCCCGCCCGGATCGCCCAGCCACGGGGTATTGAACACGTTGAACGCCTCCCAGCGGAACTGCACCCGGAAACGCTCCGTGATAGGCAGGTTCTTGTACATCGAGAAATCGCCCTGCGCCTGGCCGGGGCCGCGGAGGATGTTGTACCCGGCATTGCCGTATTTGCAGAGTTCCGGACGGGTGGTCAGGAACTGGCAGGTCACCCGCTGGAAGGCCTGCGGGTTGTACCAGCGCTGCCGCGTCGGGTTGTCGATTTCCCAAGTGCTGACCGCGTCGGGACGCACGGGACCGACGGCCATGCCGATGTCGCCCGCGCCCTGGTTCACCGTGAAGGGGAATCCGGAAGCGAACGTGAAGATACCGTTCGCCTGCCAGTTGCCAATGACATACTTGAGCGCGCCCGGCAGGTTACGGCCCGGCAGTTCCCAAACGAAGTTGCTGACCAGGCGCTGCGTCTGGTCGAAGCGGAACCGGCCGCGGGAGCCCTTCCGGTTCAGGAACTCCTGGATGCCGGCGCCCTCCTGGCCGCCGTTCTCGCCGTCGCCGTGCGCCTTGCTATATGTGTAGGCGACGCCGAACGTCAAGCCGCGCTGGGCGCGCTTGTCTAACTTGACTTGCAGTCCGTGGTAAAACGACTCGCCGTAGGAGTCGATGTACCGGATGTTCCCCAGCGCCTGAATCCCGAGTTGGGGCAGCGCGGGATCGAAGAACTGGGTGTACGGCCGGTTGGCCTGCTGGAACGCCTGCGAGGGAGTCCGCGGGTCGTTCGCGTTGCCAATGGAGTTGCCGATGTGCGTTCCTTTGCTGCCGGCGTATCCGACGGTCAGGGCCATCTGACCGGGGAGCTCGCGCTGAATGTCAAAGCTCCACTTGTACACGGAACCGTCGTTGTAGTCCGTAGGCAGGTAGAGGACGTTCACCGGGCGGATCGTCGCCGCGCCGCCGCCCCGGGTGAGGAACGGATCGTTCATGGTGAGTTGGAGCGAAGTGGGCGCGTAGCGCCGGGTGACGATGTTGTAATTGTTGTTGTCCAGCCCGGTGATCGGCACCGTGACCGCGTTTTGCATTTGGGTGTTGTAGATCTGGTTGCCAGCCTTGGGCGGCATCAGGTTGAAGATGGTGAACGTGTTCAAGTGGTTGATGTTGTCGAACCACCCCGCGCCCATGCGCAGCACCCACTTTTCCGCCGGGCGGTAGGCGATGCCGAGCCGCGGCATAAAGAACCGAACATCCTGATTGAACAGTTTCACCGCGCCGGACTCGTCCACGCGGGGGGGCGAGATGATCGGAATCGTCCGCCCGTCCGGCGTGCGGTAACCTTGGCCGCCCCCGATGTTGACGCGGTCGCCCGGGAGATCGAGCGTGCGCCACAAGCCCTTGGCGTCGTACGGCACACCGATGTAGTCGAAACGGAGGCCGACGTTAATCGTCAGCTTCGACGTGGCCTTCCAGTCGTCGTGGATATAGGCGCCCCAGCGGGTCGCCCGCGGGTAGGTCAGCGGCAGGCCTTCCGGCGTGCGGGTCTGATTGGGACGGCCCAGCAGGAAGGAGGCGAAGCCCAGTCCACTTTGTTCCGCCGAGAAGTCCAGCGCGCCCTCCTGAAGGTTGGCCGCGCCGCGCTCCATGGTGGCGTAATAAAGTTCCGCGCCGAACTTCAGGTTGTGCTTGCCCTTGATCCAGGACAGGTGGTTGCCCATCTGGATCGTATCCATTTCGTCGTACCCGTTGCCGGCCGTACGCTCCGCCATCGTAAAACCGATGCCGTTCATCTGCGGAATGCCATGCTCGCGCGGCGTGAGCCTCCGGTTACCGTCGGAAGGAATGCGGAACAGTCCCACGCCCAGCGCGTCCATGTCGAAACTGGTGTTGTCCGTGCGCGGGTTGGACGTCAGATCGTTGGAGATGTTGAACCCGAACCGCACTTCATTAATCATCGTCGGCGTGAAGGTGTGGATCCATTGCGACGCCAGGTTCGTGACGCGAGAAGTGACGAAGACCGGCAGATTCGGATTGATGTCGTTGTTGTTGCGGCTGGAACGGTCCCACGCCAGGCGCGCGAAGACTCGGTCCGTGGAACTGAAGTTGTGGTCGACGCGCGCGAAATACGTGTTCACATCGATCGGCTGGCTGACCGCCGCGCTGGCCGTGAAGTCCAGCGGGTCGGACGGGGCGAACTGGGGCTGCGGCACAAACTGATTCAGGATGTTGGTCGCGCCGGGATGGATCAGCGTGGTGGGAATGGTGTTGTTCGGGAACGGATTCCCGGTCACCGGATCGTAAATCACGATCGGCCGGCGGAACTGGCCGTTGGCGTTGATCGCGCCGCGTTGGACCGAGGAGAAGTTCCCGCGGCGCATGTCGGCGTTGGGCCACCACACGGTCTGGAGCACGCCCTCGCGCGTCCGGCGGCCTTCGTAGTTGAACGCCCAGAACGTCTTGTTCTTGCCGTCGTAGATCTTGGGCAGCAGCACGGGACCGCTCATGACGAAGCCGAACTGATTCTGCCGCAGGGTGTTCTTCCGCAAGCGGGCATTCGCCGGACGGTTGAAGTTCAGGAAGTAGTTCTCGGCGTCGAACTTGTCGTTGCGCAGGAAGTTGAAGAACGTGCCGTGCAGGTTGTTGGTGCCGCTCTTCATGGTGATGTTGACGTAGGCGCCGCCGCCGAAGCCGATTTCGCCCTGGTAAGCGTTGGTCTGAATCTTGAACTCTTCAATCGCCTCAATGGAGGGGACGAAGTTCGTGATGTGGATGCGGGGATCCTTGGCGTCCACGCCGTCGAGCGAAACCACCTGGTGGATTTCGCGCTGGCCGTTGGCGCTAACCGAGAAGCCCTGCCCGGGAATCGGGAAGCCGCCCGAACCGTCGCCGCGGCCGGTGCGCTCGCCGAACTGCACGCCAGGCACCAGCACCGCCAGATTCTGGACGTTCCGTCCGTTCAACGGCAACTCGATGATGCGGCGGTTTTCGACGACGCCGCCGATCGTGGCGTTTTCCGTTTGCAGCAGAACCGCCGAGGCGGACACTTCAATCGATTCGGTCACGTTGCCGAGCGTCAGGCTGAAGTCCTGCCGTACCTGGGCCGCCGTTTCGACGCGCAACCCGCGCACGATTTCAGACTTGAAGCCCTGCATCTCGCACCGGACCGTGTAGTTCCCGACCGGAACCAGCGAGAAGGTGTAATTTCCTGTATCGTTCGTCAACACCGTTTGGGAGACGTTGGTGCCCTCGTTCGTGAGCGTGATCTTCGCCCCCGAAATCACCGCCCCCGTGGTGTCGGTGACCAAGCCTTGAACCGTCTGGGTAAGAGACTGCGCCCGCAAAACGGGTCCGCCCACGATCCCCAGAAACCCAACAAGAAGGCCGGCAAACACCAGCCCCGTCAGCTTCTTTTTCATGCGACCTTTTCTAACCCCTTCCAAGAGGAATGTGACGGAGTATATCGCGGGGAACGCTCACAGGTCAACAGGGATTCATCGGACCTGGAGAACCGATTCAACAGCAAGGAATTCTCCCCCGGTCACGGCCGCTCCGGGGTAGCATACCCAAAGGAGAACCGGCTATTTGGAGCGCGGAACCGGAGAGCGGGCGCAGCCCCTTGCGTCCCGAGCCGGATCTGCGCCAAGATTGGGCCGAACGTACATTCCACGCGAGAAGGTGTTATGCCACAAATCAAAGGACCTGCATTGTTTCTGGCGCAGTTCATGGGCGACACGGAGCCCTTTCACAGCCTGCCGTCCATCACCGCCTGGGCGAAATCGCTGGGCTACCTGGGCGTGCAGTTGCCCTCCTGGGACGCGCGCCTCATGGACCTGAACATAGCCGCGGAATCCAAGACCTACTGCGACGAACTCAAAGGCAATACCAACGGGCTGGCGATCACGGAACTGGCGTCGCACCTGCAAGGGCAGTTGGTAGCCGTCCATCCGGCTTACGATGAACTGTTCGATGTCTTCGCGGCGCCCGAGGTGCGCGGCCGACCGAAGGAACGCACCGCGTGGGCCATCGAGCGGATGAAACTGGCCATCAAGGCTTCGGCGAATCTGGGCCTGACGGCCCTGCCGTCGTTTTCGGGCGCGCTGCTCTGGCCGACGATCTACCCCTGGCCGCAGCGGCCGGCCGGTTTGGTGGAGGAGGGCTTCCGCGAACTCGCCAAGCGCTGGCTGCCGATTTTTAACCTCGCTGACGAGCATAACGTCGACATCTGCTTTGAACTCCACCCCGGCGAGGATCTGTACGACGGCGCCACGTTCGAGCAGTTCCGCGAGGCCTGCGGCAACCACTCCCGCATCTGCATCAACTACGATCCCTCGCATTTCGTGCTGCAATGCCTGGACTATATCGGCTTTATCGATGAGTACGGTCCCTTCATCAAGGCGTTCCACGTCAAGGACGCCGAGTTCCGCCCATCGGCCAAAGCGGGCGTGTACGGGGGCTACCTAGACTGGAAGAAACGCCCCGGCCGGTTCCGCTCGCTCGGCGACGGACAGGTGGATTTCAAGCAGGTGTTCACGCGCCTCACCGCGGCCGGCTACTCCGGTTGGGCCGTGCTGGAGTGGGAGTGTTGTTACAAAGACAGCGCGCAGGGCGCCGCCGAAGGGGCGCCGTTCATTGCTTCGATGCTGATCGATGTGCCCGCCCGCGCGTTTGACGATTTCGCCGGCGCCGCCACCGATGCCGCGCGCAACCGGAGGATTCTCGGCCTCAGCGACTGATTGCACACCGGCGGGGCCGGCTGGAGAACGGCCCCGCCCGCTTCCCCGAACCGATCGAGGTACCATGACTTCCCGCGAGCGCATCCTGACCACCCTCGCCCGGCGCGAGCCCGACGCGGTTCCCATTGACCTCTCCGGGTACCGTTCCTCCGGCATTTCGGCCGTGGCCTACCCGAGGCTCCGCGCCGCGCTCGGCCTGCCGCCCCGGCCGATTTACGTCTACGATCCCATCCAGCAACTGGCGATCGTCGACGAGGACGTGCTCCAGCGCTTCGGCGTGGACACGATCGAACTCGGGCGGGCGTTTTGCCAGGAAGAGAAGTGGTGGGCCGACTGGCCGCTACCCGACGGAACCCCCGCCAAAATGCCCGTGTGGGCCCTGCCGGAACGCGATGGCGTCGAGTGGGTGATCCGCGCGCCGAGCGGCCGCGTCATCGCCCGCATGCCGGAAGGCTCCTATCACTTCGACCAGGTGTACTGGCCTTTCTGCGACGGGGAGGAAGATCTCTCCCGCATCGAAGAGCTCTATCCCGAGCACATGTGGACCGGCGTAGCTTCGCCGCCCGGCCCCTCGATCCGGACGCTGGACGAACTGGCCGCCGGCGCCGCCCGCCTGCGCGCCTCCACCAGTCGCGCAATTCTCGGCCTGTTTGGCGGCAATCTGCTCGAGATGGGCCAGTTCTACTACCGCATGGACCGCTTTCTCATGCTGCTCGCGGAAGATCCGGCTCGCGCCCACCGGTTCCTCGACGCCGTGGTGGAAGTCCATCTCCGTAACCTCGAAAAGTTTCTGGGTGCGGCGGGACCGTACATCGACGTCATTGTGTTCGGCGATGACCTCGGCGCGCAGAACGCCCCGCAAATTTCCCCGCGCATGTATCGCGAGTTCTTCAAACCCCGGCACCAGGCCATGTGGACACGCGCCCGCCAGCTTGCCGGCGTCAAGGTGATGCTCCACAGTTGCGGCGCCATCCGGCCGCTGCTGCCCGACCTGATCGACGCCGGGCTCGACGCCATCAACCCCGTGCAGATCAGTTGCCGCGGAATGGACGCCGAAGGTCTGAAGCGCGACTTCGGCCGGGAAATCACCTTCTGGGGCGGCGGCTGCGACACCCAGCAGGTACTGCCGAACGGAACGCCCGACGAAGTGCGCGCCCACGTCCGCCGCCAGGTGGAGATCCTCGCCCCCGGCGGCGGCTTCGTCTTCCAGCAGGTGCACAACATTCTGGCTAACGTCCCCCCCGAAAACATCATCGCCATGTACGACGCCGTGCGGGCGTGAGGGGAGTTAACGGCGGTACGCCTTCTCGGCGCCGGCCGGGGGAGCGGCGCCGACCTTCGTTAAGTCCGCTGCGTGGCGGGACACAGCAGGCGGTGTGACCGGTCGGGGCGGTGTGACGGCGCGGCTTCCAGCGGAGTCTCTCCGAAAACGGCCAAAGATTCTTGCGCTATTTCGCCTTTTCCGCGATATACTGCCGCCATCCGCGGATTGGGGTGCTTGGCCCGCGAAGAAAATAGGGGGAGGTGTGTGATGGGAGGTGCTCGTTTTGTCGCTCGATTGGTCCGTGCCGCTCTCTGCCTGGCGGCGGTCTTTTGTTTCCCCGCAGGGGCCCAGCGGGATGCCGGCTCGATTACTGGCACCGTCCGGGACGCGACGGGCGCCGTCGTACCGAAGGTTGCCATCACGGTGACCAACGTGCAGACGAACGTGGCGTTCCGGACCGAGACCGGGGAATCCGGCAACTACGTCGCGCCCGCCCTGCGCGCGGGCCAGTATTCAGTAGCCGCTGAACTGCAGGGTTTCCGGAGGGAGGTACTCACGGGGATCGTGGTCGCGGTCAACCAGGTGGCGGTGATCGATTTCACGCTCCAGGTCGGCAGCGTGGCCGAAGTTACACAGGTGACCGCGGCGGCGCCGCTTTTGCAGACGCAGAACGTGACCATCGGCGATGTCGTTACGGAGAAGCAGGTGAAAGAACTGCCACTCAATGGCCGCAACTTTGTCCAGTTGCTCACCCTCACAGCGGGGGCGACGCCGGGAATCTCCCGCACGGCCCAGTCTTCGGGCGGCTCCCTGTCGAGCGTGCGCGCGCCATCGGCCGTGCAGATCAATGGGCAGTCAAACCTTTCGACCAATTACCTGCTGGACGGCATGGATAACATGGAGGCCTCCATCGGCGGTCTGATTATCTTCCCGCCCATCGATGCGATTCAGGAGTTCAAAGTGCAGACCGCCAGCTCCGACGCCGAGTTCGGCTCGACGGGAGGCGGGCAGGTCAACGTGACGCTGAAGTCCGGCACCAACGAGTTTCATGGCAACCTGTTTCACTACCTGCGCAACGACCGGATGGACGCAAAGAACTTCTTCGACAGCCCTACGGCCCGGATTCCACCGTTTAAGCTCAACCAGTTCGGCTTCACGGCCGGCGGGCCGCTCGACCGAAACCGGACCTTCTTGTTCGGCGACTACGAGGGTAGCCGGGTCCGCCAGGGGCAGACCTTCGTACAGACGGTTCCTACGCCGCGGATGCGGACCGGCGATCTGACCGAGCTCGGCCGCGGCATTTTCGACCCGCTCACCTACAGTGCGGCCACCAATTCACGCCAGGCGTTTGCGGGCAATCGGATCCCGGCCTCGCGCCTGAGCCAAGCCGCGCTGAACGTGATCGACGTGCAATACCCGCTGCCGACCCGGGCCGGGACGGGCAACAACTTCATCTACAATCCGATCCGGCCCTCCAACCAGGACGCGTTTGACGTCCGGCTGGACCACCTGATGACCTCGAAGGACAATTTCTTCCTGCGCTACAGTTTCGCGGATTTCGACGCAGGGCTAACGATCTCGCCTCGCCCTGTCCTCCCCAACCCCCTGCTGGGCATCGACCAGCCGCGCGACACCGATCCTTCCAGCGTGCGGAATCATTTCGTGGCGCTGAGCAACACCCACACCTTCCTGCCCAACCTGATCAACGAAACGCGCGCCGGCTACACGCGTTTCGACCAGGAGTCCGTCAACCGCCTCTTCGATGTACCGGCGGCCGAGCGGCTGGGCATCCGCAATCTCAACAATCCGCAGTTGCCGTTCACCAACGGCCTGCCCCAGATTGCCATTTCGGGCTTCACGACCATCGGCGAGATTACGTTCCTGCCGTATTTCAATGTGATCAACACGTTCCAGTTCATCGACACGCTGACCTGGATCAAGGGGCGGCACACGTTCAAGTTCGGTACCGACATCCGCCGCAGGCAGTTCAACTATTTCCAGCCGCCGCAGCAGCGCGGGAACTTCTCCTTCACCGGCGTTTTTACTAACAACCCGCCATCGCCGGGCAACAGCGGCAGCGGGCTGGGCGACTTCTTGCTCGGTCTCCCCGCGAACTCAAGCCAGGAGGCGAAGCTGAACAGTCTCACCGGCCAGCGATCCACCGAAGCCAGTTGGTTCATCGCGGACACGTGGCAGGTGACGCCGCGCCTGACTTTCAATCTTGGCTTGCGCTACGAACTCACCACGCCCCGCTACGAAGTGGGTGACCGCCAGTCGAACTTCGACTTGGGCGTTCCGGGCGGAGGGTTCCGTGTCGCGTCCGCCAGCGGCCCCTACGGCCGCGCGATGAAAATCACCGACCGCAACGACCTCGCGCCGCGCTTCGGCTTCGCCTACCGGCTAAGCCAGAAGGCGGTGATCCGCTCGAGCTACGGAATCTATTACGACATCACGGGATCGAACCGGTTCCAGGGCACGATCTTCGCTCTGATTCAGAACCCTCCTTTCACCTCGGGACAGAACATCATCAACAACCAGACCCAGCCGACCAATCGATTGGAGGATGGCTTTCCGGCGCTGACTCCGGTGCCGGTGACCAATGGCATTGTCGGACCCAACGCGGCGCCCGGATTCGTGTTCGCGGGCCGCTGGCAGGATCCGGAAACCCGCACCACCTACGTGCAGCAATGGCACTTCACCGCCGAGCGCGAGCTAGGTTCGAACATGGTGGTCGACGCCACGTACGTCGGCAGCAAAACGACCAAGTTCTTTGTGAATCTGGGCGTGAACGACGCGCGGCCCGGTCCCGGCGCCGTCGCCGCGCGGCGGCCCTATCCCGGGTTTGCCAACATCAACGGGCAGGCGAACGCCGGCAGCGCCTCGCACAACTCGCTCCAGTTGACGCTGAAAAAGCGCTACTCGTCCGGCTTGAACTTCCTTACCAACTACACGTGGGGCAAGACGCTGGGCGATTTTGCCGGCGAAGGAAGCAAGGCACAGAACTTCTACGACCGCTCCACCGAGCGCGGGCGGCTGAACTGGGACATCCGCCACCGGATGGTGACGAGCCTGAACTACGAACTGCCCTTCGGTAAGAACAAGAAGTTCCTGGCGGACGCCCGAGGTTTCGGCGGAAAACTCATTGAAGGATGGAGCGCTGGCGGTATTATCAATCTCTATAGCGGGGAGGCCGCCACGGTGACTCTGGCGACAGCCACCGCCAACACGGGTTTGGGCAGCCGGGCGGACGCCGTCGGAGGCTGCCGCTTGCGGCTGGATGAGCGCACGCCCAGCCGCTGGTTCAACACCCAATGCTTTTCCACCCCACCGCAGTTCACCTACGGCAACGCGGGTGTGGGCACGGTGGACGGACCCGGCACCAAGCAGTTCGATCTTTCCGTGCTGAAGGTCACCCGCCTGGACGAGAAGCGTTATTTCCAATTCCGCGGCGAGTTTTTCAACGCGTTCAACACACCGCAGTTCAACGTGCCGAACACCACGTTCGGCAGCCCGGCGTTCGGACAGATCTCGGGCGCGGGGGTCCCGGTGACGTTCGCGCGTACCTCGAGGCAAGTGCAACTGGCGTTGAAGTTCTTCTGGTAGGGACGAGCCGTCGCTTTGTTCTTGCGGTGCGGGCTCCCGGCGTTCGACCCCGGGGGCGCCGCAGTTCGGGATGACCGCTTACTCGGCAACTACTCGAGAGGCAGAGCCATGGGCAAGGCGAGGCGCTCAGCGGCGTTGCACCCGTGATCCTCTATCGGGAATAGTCGTCCGCACGGCCGTAGTTGCGGCGCCAGGGCCGCCCCCGGCATCAAACGGCGCTCATGTTCTCCCACCCGATGCCGGTCCGCTTCAGGGGCTGGGCGGCAAGTTGGCGCGCCGGCGCGGCGGGGAACGCGGCGGAGCCGATGCCAGCCCACGCCGCCGCGCCCCCCACCCGAGCGCGGCAACCTACCACGAGTACGTCCGGCCGCGATGCTGGCCCCAGAGGATCTGCACGATCCGGTGGGCGATCAACTCGTGCAGCGTCAGCAGTTCCTTATTCGCCTCGTGCAGCGCCGCCGCGTCCACGCCGGCCCGCACGCCGGCGCCCGCCTTCAGCGCCGCCGTGGCTTCGCTGACGACCGGGTCGCTGATGACTTCGCCGGCCATCTCCCACAGGGTAATGAACCGGTCGACCGCCGTGGGAAAACTGACGTGGAAAACGCCCCAGTTGGACGTGGTGCGCGGCGGCTTGTAGTCAAGATTGAACGGCCCCTGGTAGCCATGGCTGCGCAACAGCACCAGCACGTTGAGCCAGTCGAGCGGGTTCACCAGGCCGATGGCGATGTCCACGTCGTGTTTTAGCCGGTACCCGTCGTTGATGTCGAAATGCCACAGTTTACCCGCCAGCAGCGCCCGGGCCAGCGCGGCCCGGGGCGCACCGCCCCACATCAGTTCATGCAGGTACTCGGGATTCAACCCCACCATCTCGGGATGCGTCAGCAGGCCGCTGCCGATGAAGGCGAGCATCGCGTCGCTGGTGGGCAGCAGGATCTCCGCCTGGGGTTCGAACGGCTTGGCCTCCAGGCAATGCTTGAGCGTCGGCCGGCCCTTCGCTTTCGCCACTTCCAGGTCGGTTTCGCAGGCGGCGTTCAGCGCTTCCGCGTACCAGCGCAGCGTCTCGGTTTCTTCGACAGCGCCCTGCGTGAAATAGCCGAGCGAGCCCGGCCAGTACACGGCGAACTGCGCGCCCAGTTCGTGGCCGATGCGCACGGTGTTTTGCACCCGAAACGCCGCGTACTGGCGAATCTCGGGAGATTCCGCCGCCGGGCTGGCGGCAAAAACGGCGTGGTGAAACGTTTCCGTCGTCACCATCGAACAGGCCACGCCGTGCTTGCGGAGCGCCGCGGCGATTTCGGCCACAATCTCCCACTGGCGATCCGTGCCCAGCGCGCTGGTGGGAATCACGTCCGTGTCGTGGGTGGTCCAGTAACCAATGCCCAGGCGCTCCCATTGCTCAATCACGTGGGTGAAGGTCACCGGTTGGCGGGTCGGCGCGTGAAACAGCGCCTGCCCTTCGTAGGCCGCGGCCCACTGCGGGCCGGAGAGGAAATATTTCCGGCGCGTTTCCGGAGAATAGGCGCCACCGCAGGCGGCGGCAAGCCGCTCGACGAGCGCCTGCTGTTCGGAAGGGGGAACGGGTTTCATGGCAATCGCCCTTCATGATAACGCCCGGACCGGCCGGACGCCGTGGGGGCTGGTATAATTCCAGGGGTGAGTTTTGTTTTGATTCGCCCCATGGTGACACGGCCCGTCGACCCGTTCGCGTAGGCAACAGGGAGGGATTTAGCCGGCCAGGCATGAAAGTCAGTGTCCAAGTTCACCGGGGGATCGAAAGCCTCTACGGCACGCGCGACGAGAACATCCGGTTGCTGGAATCCTCGCTGGGCGTCAGCACCTGCCTCCAGGACAAGTCGATTGAAATTGAGGGCGCGGACGAGGGCGTTGCGCGGGCAGCCGCCATCCTGAGCGAATACAACGACCTGGTCGCGGAAGGTCATGTTTTCGGCAACGGCGATCTGAACAGTTACCTGCGCGTGGTGACGGAGGACCCGGACGTCACCCTGCGGGCGCTGGTGGCCAGCGGCCGGCAGCGCAATTTCGGCAAGAAGGTCCTGGTCCCGAAGACGATCAATCAGCGGCGGTACCTGGAGGCGATCGAACGCAACGACCTGGTGTTCGGCGTCGGTCCGGCGGGAACGGGCAAAACGTATCTGGCGGTCGCGATGGCCGTTTCCGCGCTGCTGGCCAAGCGCGTCTCGCGAATCATTCTGACGCGCCCGGCCGTGGAAGCCGGCGAGCGGCTGGGCTTTCTGCCCGGCACCTTGCAGGAGAAGGTCGACCCTTACCTGCGGCCGCTCTATGACGCGCTGTACGACATGCTGGACGCCGAGAAGGTGGAAAAGTACCTGGAGCGGAACATCATTGAGGTGGCGCCCATCGCCTTCATGCGCGGGCGGACGCTCAACGACAGCTTCATCATCCTGGACGAGGCGCAAAACAGTACCGCCGAGCAGATGAAAATGGTGCTCACCCGCCAGGGGTTTAATTCCAAGATGGTGGTGAACGGCGACACCACGCAGGTGGACCTGCCGGGCGGCAAGCGGAGCGGGCTGAACGACGCGATCGAGGTGCTGCGCGGGGTGGAAGGAATCAGTTTCGTCTATTTCGACCAGCGGGACGTGATCCGCCACGTGCTGGTGCAGCGCATCGTGCAGGCGTACGAGCGGCACGCCGAGAGCGCAGGCGTGGGACGCCAGTTGACGTTGAAGCTGACGGTGGAGCCGGAGGCCGAACCGGCCGCGGCGGCGGCGGACGGGTTGCCGGCCGCTTAGAATTTCCATGCCGGATAGCGATAGATTGGTCTCTTATCGTCGCGCCGGCCGCCTGGTGCGCCGCGGCCTGGAGGCGTTCGCCCGGCAATTACGGGAGACCACAGGGCAGGGGCGGGGGTTCCACTGCCTGATCACCGACGATCGCGAGTTGCGGCGGCTGAACCGTCAATTCCGGGGACAGGATTACCCGACGGACGTGCTTTCCTTTCCGGAATCGGACGAACCCGGCCGCGCGTTCCTGGGGGAATTGGCCATCTCGGCGGAGCGCGCCCGCGAGCAGGCGGCGCGCTACGGTCACCGGGTGGAGGACGAGATCCGGATTCTGATGCTGCACGGCGTGCTGCACCTGACGGGCATGGACCACGAGCGCGACCGGGGCCGCATGGCCCGGGCGGAGACCCGCTGGCGCGCCCGGCTGGGCCTGCCCGCCGGACTGATTGAACGGACGAAATCTTGATCGCGCTTTTGTTGTTGTTGATCGCTGTGCTGGCGGTGCTGCTGGTGCTGGTGAGCTTCGTGCAGATTCTGTATCTGGAGAGCCAGCGGCTGCGGCCGCGCGACCTGCCGGCGCTCGACCTGTTCAAGGAGCGGTGGGAGGACGAGTTCGGCCTGCGGCTGGAGCGCGGCGTACTCTCCTTCTCGTTGATCAAGCACAGTCTCATTCTGCTCCTGGGCGTGGCGGTGTACGCGGCGCTCTCCTGGGGCCGGACGCCGTCGCCCATGACCCTGGCGGAAGGATCCCTCGCGGCGTGGATCGCCATGATGGCGGCGGCGTACGTGCTGCCGCAGGCGCTGTACCGCCGCACGCAGGGCGCCTGGCTGGCCCCGTTCGTGCCACTGCTGAAGACCCTGGCGCTGCTGGCCCGCCCGCTGGTGGCGCCGCTGGAGATCATTCAGTCGCTGATGGACACCGCCGAGGAAAAGGCCGCGCAGGAGGAGGCGATCACCTCCACCGAGGCGGTGGAGGCGTTGATCGAGGCCGGCGCCGAGGAGGGGCTGATCGAAGAGGAAGACCGCAAGCTGTTACAGTCGGTCGTCGAGTTCGGCGACAAGACCGTGCGGGAAGTGATGACGCCGCGCCCAGCGATCGTGGCGATTCGCGCTTCGGCGGGACTGGACGAGTTGCGGCAATTGGTGATTCACGAACAGTTCTCGCGCATCCCCGTTTACGAAACGACCATCGACGACATCATCGGCTACGTTCACGTGCGCGACATGTTCGAACTCGACGAAGAGTCGCGCCGCGCCAAAACCGTCCGGGAACTGGCGCGCCCCGTGCGGTTCGTCCCGGAAACCAAACCGGTCAACGACCTGCTGCGGGAGATGCAGGAGAAGAACACCCACCTGGTGATCGTGGTGGATGAGTACGGCAACACCGCCGGGCTGGCTTCGATGGAAGACCTGGTGGAGGTGATCGTCGGCGAGATCCGGGACGAGCACGAGCCCGCCACGGACATCACCCGGGAAGAAGATGGCGCCTGCGTGGTCTCCGGCAGCTTCGACGTGAGCCGCCTGGACGAGTTGTTTGACGTCCGGCTGAGCGGGGAACCGGAGTCGACGACCGTGGGCGGACTGGTCAGCGAGTGGCTGGGCCATGTGCCGCAGCCCGGTGAAGCGGTAGAGAAGAACGGCCTGCGCATTGAAGTGCTCGCCAGCAACGGGTTGCGCGTGGAATCGGTCCGGCTGCGGGCCGCGCCAGCGGTGAAACATGACGGAAACAACTAAGCCGGGATTTGTTTCGGGGTTCGTTTCGCTGGTGGGCCGGCCGAACGCGGGGAAATCCTCGCTGCTGAACGCGCTGGTGGGGAGCAAGGTGGCCATCGTCGCTCCCAAGCCGCAGACCACCCGCACCACGATTCAGGGCGTGCTGACCACGGAGGACGGCCAGGCGGTGTTTCTTGATACGCCGGGCATCCACCAGGGAAAGGCCTTGATCCACCAGCGAATGATGCAGGCGGTGCGCGAAGCTTTGGCGGAACGCGACCTGCTGCTGTTCGTCGCCGACGCCCGCCGGGAGATCCGGGCGGAAGACCGGGAGGCGGTCGCCCTGGTGGCGCGCGCCGCGACGCCGGTTTTCGCGGTGCTGAACAAAATCGACCTGGTGCAGCCGAAGTCCGCGCTCCTGCCCGTGCTGGACGCATACCGGACCCTGCACGAGTTTCAGGAATTCTGGCCGGTGTCCGCGCGCACCGGCGAGGGCGTGGACGAGTTGCGGCGGGCGATTTTCCGCGCGCTGCCCGAGGGACCGGCGTATTTCCCGCCGGACCATCTGACCGATCAGCCGGAGCGGTTCCTGTTGGCCGAACTGATTCGCGAGCGGGTGTTGCACGAAACGCGCCAGGAGATCCCCCACGCGGTCACCGTGGTGGTGGACCAGTGGGAAGACACGCCCCAAATCACGCGCGTGGCGGCGACGGTCTACGTGGAGCGCGACGGGCAGAAAGCGATCCTCATCGGCGCGGGCGGCGAGCGGATCAAGCGCGTGGGGACGCGGGCGCGGGAGGAAGCCGAGCGGCTGTTGGGCCGCCGCTTTTTTCTGGGCCTGCACGTCAAAGTAAGGGAGAACTGGCGCGAGAATCCGGCCTTTCTGAACGCGCTCGACTGGCGTACAATGGCGGGCGGAGATGGAACGTAGATTTTTTCTGATGGCCGCCGCGGCGCCCGCGCTGCTGTGGGCGCAAGCGCCGGACGACGATATTATCTTCGACCAGGTGCGGCGGCGTCTGACCAGCGACCCGCAGGTGAAAGGCCATCAGCTTGAAGTCGAGGTGAACGAGGGGGTGGTCACCCTCAAGGGCATCGTCGCCTCCGAAAAGCTTCGCGACCGCGCGGAGAAACTGGCCAAGAAGGTCAAGGGCGTCAAGCAGGTGATCAACCAGTTGCGCGTGGGGTGATGAAACTGACGCGCCGCGGCTTTGTCGGACTCGCCGCTCCCGTCCTGGCCGGCGGGCAGGATTTAGGGAAGATCTCCATCGAGCGGGTCGACGCCGGTTTCGAGTACGCGGAGGGACCGGCCTGGTCCCGCGAGGGCTTCTTGGTGTTCAGCGACACCGCGAAGGGGGAGTTGCGCAAGCTGACGCCGGGCAGCCGCTCGGAGTCGTACCGGCCGGACGCCAACGGTCCCGCCGGAAACGCCTTTGACGCGCAGGGCCGTCTCTACACTTGCGAAACGCATGCGCGGCGCGTGGTGCGCCTGGACCGCCGGGGACAAATCGAGATCGTGGCCGCCGCTTGGGAAGGCAAACGGCTGAACGCGCCGAACGAGATCGCGGTGCGGAAGGACGGGCATGTTTTTTTCACCGACCCCGCCTTCGGCAAGCAGGCGGACGCCCGCGAACTGGATTTCCACGGCGTCTTTCATGTGCCGCCGCGCGGCCCGCTGGCGACCCTCGCCCGGTGGAAGACCCGGCCGCATGGCCTTGCCCTGTCCGCGGACGGGCGGCGGTTGTTTGTGGCGAATGCCGACGAGCGGAACATCCGCATGTTTACGCTGGACAAGGACGGCAAGGCCTCCGCCGAGCGAGTGTTCGTTTCCGGCATCGACGGTCCCCCGGGCGGCATCCGACTGGATGAGAAGGACAACGTGTACGTCGCCGCCAACGGATTGACTGTCTATTCGCCCGAGGGAGCCAAGCTGGCGTCCTGGGAACTCGGCGAACCGCCCTCCAACTGCGAATTCGGCGGCGCGGACCGGATGACGCTGTACATCACCGCGCGCACGTCGCTTTATCGCATCCGCCTGACCGTCAAAGGAGCGATGAATTATTAGCGATTCCCGCCGCTACCCCCCGCGGCCAATTTTGGGGGTGGGCGCGATCCTGTTTTCCGGCAGTGAAGTGCTGTTGGTGGAACGCGGACGCGAGCCTTTGAAAGGTTACTGGTCGCTGCCCGGCGGCGTGGTGGAGGCCGGGGAGACGCTGGCGGCGGCGGTCCGCCGGGAGGTTGCCGAGGAGACGGGTCTCCACATCGAGCCCGAGTTTATCGCCGAGATCTTCGAGCGGATTTTGCGCGACGCCGGCGGCCGCCCGGAATATCACTATGTGCTGGTCGACTACGTCTGCCGGGTGACCGGCGGCCATCTGGCGGCGCAGGACGATGCGAGCCGGGTCGCCTGGATTCCGCTGGCCCGGCTGGGCGAGTTTTCGATCACGGAGGGCACCACGCCGGTGATCGAGCGGGCATATCGCATGCTTCAGGGCGCGGAACCTCCACCCGTACCGCCCCGCGCGGAGGGCCCATGCTGAAGACCAGCGCCGAGATCCTGGAGTTCGACCTGCTCGTCGATTTGCTCCGCCGTTACGTAGCCAGTCCCATGGGTCACGCGCGGCTGGAGGGGCTGACGCCCCACGGCGAACGGGACCGGGCGGAACGCGAACTGGCCGAAGCGGAGGAAGCCGCGGGTTATCTGCGCGCCGCGGGGCAGCCGGGCGCGGGCCTCCCGCGGGTGGATTTCCGCGACCTGCCCGAAATCACGGCCTCCTGCCACAAGCTGCGCATGGAGGGCGCGGTGCTGGACCCGCTGGAGATCTTCGAGGTTCTGGCGGTCCTGGACCGGGCAGGGTCCATCCGGATCAGCCTGAGCGCGGCCGCCGCCAGATTCCCGCGCCTGGGCCGGCGCGCCGAGGAAATCGGCGATTTCCGGCCGGTGCTCCAAGACCTGGGAGGCAAGATTCTGCCCGGCGGCAGGCTGGCCGATCACGCAAGCGTCGCGCTGTCCCGCCTCCGCCGCGAGATCGAAAAACAGAAGAAGGCCATCCAGGACTCCCTCGAACGCTTCCTGAAGCAGCACGGCGAAGAGGGGGTGTTGCAGGACCAACTGGTCACCATCCGGAACGACCGCTTCGTAGTGCCGGTGATCTCCGGGCAGCGCAAGCGCATCGACGGCGTGATTCATGGCGCCAGTTCGAGCGGCCATACTCTGTTTGTCGAGCCGCTGGAGACCATCGGCCTGAACAATGACCTGGTGCGGCTGACGGAAGAGGAAGCACGGGAATGCCACCGGATCGCCCGGGAGATGAGCGAGCGGCTGCGCCGCTACGCCGAGCCGATCCGGCGTACTCTGGACACGCTGGCGGACCTGGAGGTCGTCTTCGCCAAGGGCCGCTTCGCGGTGGAGTTCGACTGTGCGCGGCCGGTCTTCAGCCCGCCCGGCGCTCCCCGGTTGCGCCTGCGCGAGGCGCGGCACCCACTGCTCGAGGATGTCCTTCGCCGGAAACGGAAAGCCGTGGTCCCGTTTTCGCTCGAACTGGATGCGGAACGCCGCACGCTGGTCATCAGCGGTCCCAACACCGGCGGCAAGACCGTGACGCTGAAGACCGTGGGGCTGCTGGCGCTGATGGCGCACGCCGGGATTCCGGCGCCGGCCGCGGAAGCGGAATTCCCGGTCTTCGACCAGGTGCTGGCCGACATCGGCGATAACCAGTCGATCCAGGAAAGCCTGAGCACCTTCTCGGCGCACATCTCGCACATACGCGACATGGTGCTCGCCGCGGCGCCCGTGGCGCTGGTGCTGCTGGACGAGTTGGGCGCGGCGACGGATCCGGAAGAGGGCGGGGCGCTCGGCGTCGCGGTGGTGGATCATTTCCGGGAGGCCGGCGCATTCACCCTGGCCTCCACGCACCTGCTGCCGCTCAAGTTGTACGGCGCCAACACGCCCGGCGTAGTCAATGCGTCCATGGGTTTTGACGAGGATACGTTCGAGCCGACCTACCGGCTGGCGGTGGGCGTGCCGGGCAAGTCGGCGGGGCTCGATGTGGCGACGCGCCTCGGCATGCCGGCGGCGCTGATGGAGCGGGCGCGGCGGGCGATGTCGACGCGCGAGCAGGACCTGGCGCGTTTCCTCGCCGATTTGCACGCGCGCCTGGCATCGGTGGCGGCGCTGGAAGCGGACCTTCGCCGGCGTCAGCAGGAACTGATCGAGCGTGAGCGCGCGTTGAAGCAGGAGTGGGAAGAGAAGGAATCCGCGAAAATCCGCGAATTGGAAAAACGCATGGAACAGGTGCTGGCCCGGTTCGAAAACGATGCGCACTCGACGCTTGAGAGGATCCGGGAATCGGCGGAGACGCGCAAGGCGGCCAGCCAGGCCCAGCGCCAGACCGCGCGCGTGCGGCGGGAGTTGCGGGAGGAGTTCCAGGCCGCTGTGCTGGCGAACGCGGCGGGGATTCCCGTTCCGGCGCCCCGCATGGAAGAGGGCGCGCGCGTGCGGCTGAAAGGACTCCGGGACATCGCCCGGGTGCGCCGCAAACTGTCCGGGGGCAAGATTGAAGTCGAGGCCGGGTTTCTCCGCATGCAGGTCTCGGCGGACGAGGTCCTGGAAGTGCTTCCCGCGGAAAGCGAAGCGCCCCGCCTGCCCCGCAACGTGCGGTTTCAACCCGCGCCGGAACTGCGCCCCTTGCACCAGGAGATCAACGTGATCGGCAAGCACGCCGACGAAGCCTGCGAGGAGGTCGACCGCTTCCTGGACGCGGCGGTGATGGCCACCGCCAGCCGGGTGCGCATCGTGCACGGCCATGGCATGGGGGTGTTGAAACGGGCCATTGCCGACCTGCTACGGGCGCATCCGCACGTCGCGCGCTTCTATGAAGCCTCGCCCCAGGAAGGCGGGGCGGGAGCGACGATTGCGGAGCTGAAAGAATAGCCGGGCTCGTGAGCGGCGCTTTCTCCGCAACGGATCGCCTTCCGGCGCGTCATGTTATGCTGAGGCCAAAAGGAAGCTGGGAATGAACGCCATCCGCGCGGGTATTGCGGCGAGCGCAGCGTTGCTTTGCATCGTTGGCGCGGCGTACGCCCAGCGGGGAGGCTTTCGCTTCTTCTCCGACGAAGACGACGCGCCCATGCCCGCCGACGCGGGCGAAAAGACGGAGTTCGTATTTGCCCGCCTCCGCTATCCCTCGGGTCGGTTCTGGGGCTACGCCGGCTATTGGACCATCGATTATCCCAAGGCCGACCGCCAGTTCCTCCAGGGACTGCGGCGACTGACCCGCATTCACGCCCGCTCGGTGGAGGAAGTGGTTTCGCTGGACGACGACAAGATCTTTGATTACCCGTGGGTCTACGTCGTCGAGCCCGGGCACTGGACTTTGACGGACGCCCAGTGCAAGAAACTGAGAGAGTATCTGCTGCGTGGCGGCTTCCTGATGGCGGACGATTTTCACGGGAGCGATGAATGGGAAGTCTTCATGGCGAGCCTCAGCCGGGTGTTTCCGGACCGCCCGGTGGTGGAAATCGAGCGCAGCGACCCCATTTTTCACGTGCTCTGGGACCTCGACGATATGATGCAGGTGCCTGGCATTGTAAACCGCCCCTATTTTCGGACGTACGAAAAGGATGGCGTGGAGCCCCATTGGCGCGGCGTGTATGACGACCAAGGCCGGGTGATGATGGGGATTTGTTTTAACCAGGACAACGGAGACGCCTGGGAGTGGGCAGACGATCCGACCTACCCGGAGAAATACGCCTCGCAAGCCTACCGGATGGCGATTAATTACATCATTTATTCCATGACGCACTAGCGCGGTGGTCGCCTGGCCGCAGTCATCACCAAGGAACGATGTTCGAGTTTTTATTCAAGTATCCGGCCAGCGTCTTTTCCCGGGGCCAGTTTGTGCTCCTGGGCGGGTGGCCGGTCTGGCTGCTGGGGCTGGGCGTGGTGGCGGCGGGCGTGGCGCTGGCGTGGCTTCTGCGGCGCAGTCCCAAGCGGCTGACGGGACGCCGGCCCGCGGTGATCTGGCTTTTGCAGACGCTGATGGCGGCGATGTTGCTGTTCCTGCTCTGGCATCCCGCGCTCAGCGTGGCGACGTTGCGCCCGCAGCAGAATGTCGTCGCCGTGCTCATCGACGATTCCGGAAGCATGGCGATGCAGGAGGGAAACACCACGCGGCTGGACCAGGCGCGGGGGGTGTTGCAGAGCGGCATGCTGGACCGGCTGCGCGAGCGGTTCCAGGTGCGGTTGTACCGGTTCGGCGCCGCGGCGGAACGGATCGACGACCTCCTGGGCGTGGCCGGCGCGCAGCCAGCTACGCGGATCGGCGAAGCGCTGCAAGGAGTGCTGGCCGATACGGCCACCCTGCCTTTGGGCGCGATGATCGTGCTGACGGACGGCGCCGACAATACCGGCGGCATTGATCGCGAAACCATCCAGCAGTTGCGCCAGCGGCGGGTCCCGGTGCATCCGGTGGGCTTTGGGCGGGAGGTGATTTCCCCGGACGCCGAAATCGTCGACGCCGTGATTCCGGTCCGCACCCTGGCCGAATCGCGCCTCACCGCGCAGGTCACGATTCGCCAGCACGGGCTCACCGGGGGCAAGAGCCAGTTGACGGTGCGGGATGCCGGCCGCGTGGTGGCGTCCGTGCCCGTGGTCTTCCGCCAGCAGGACGCGCCGCTCGCGCAGACGGTAACCCTGACCGCAGGCTCGGCGGGCGTCAGGACGCTGCAATTCACGCTCGAACCCCTGCCCGGCGAAGTAAACGCCAAGAACAACGCCGTGGCGCGCGTGTTGCAGGTGGAGGCGGCCAAGCCGCGCATTCTCTGGTTTGAAGGCGAGCCGCGCTGGGAGTTTAAGTTCATCCGCCGCGCGCTGGGCGAGGACTCCAGCCTGCAACTGACGACCATCCTGCGGACCACCCAGAACAAGTTCTATCGGCAGGGCATCGCCAACGCCGCCGAACTCGAGGACGGATTCCCTGCCCGGGCGGAGGAGTTATTCGGATACGCCGCGCTGATCATCGGCAATAGCGAAGCCAGTTATTTCACCCGGGAACAGCAGACGCTGATCCGGGAGTTCGCCAACCGGCGCGGCGGCGGCGTCCTGTTTCTCGGCGGACGCGCGACGCTCGGCGACGGCGGCTACGCCCAGTCGGAACTGGCCGAGATGCTCCCGGTGCGCGTCGAGGACCGGAAGAACACGTTCCATCGCGACCCGGCGGGATTCGAACTGACCCCCCAGGGCCTCGACAGCCTGATCTGTCGGCTGGTGGACGACCCCGCGGCCAACGCCGAGCGCTGGCGCAAGATGCCGCTGCTGGCCGACTATCAGGAAGTGGGAGAAGTGAAACCGGGAGCGGCGCCCCTGCTGCTCTTGAGTGTGCCGGGACGGCGGAAGTCGCCGTTGCTGGTCATCCAACCCTACGGGCGCGGGCGGACGGCGGTGTTCGCCACGGGCGGTTCCTGGCGCTGGCAGATGTCGCAAGACGCGGGAGACCAGACCCACGAAATGTTCTGGCGGCAGTTGGCGCGCTGGCTGGTCTCGGAAACGCCCGGCTTGGTGTCGGCCTCCATGCCGAAAACCGTGCTGTCGGACGAAACTCGCGTGCCGCTGCGGGCCGAGGTGCGGAACAAGGAATACCAGCCCATGGCGGACGCGCGCGTGGAGGCGCGGATCGTCGGTCCCGAAGGGCTGGCGGAGACCGTGGAATTGACGCCTTCGCCTCATGAAGAGGGGGTGTATGCCGCCTCCTGGCCGGCGTTGAAGCCGGGCGCGTATGTCGCCGAGGTGATCGCCCGCCGCAACGAGGAGGAGGTCGGCCGCGACACCGTGCAGTTCCGCCGGGAGGAAGGGGTCGCCGAACATTTTCGCCTGGCGCAAAACCGCGAACTGCTGGAGAAACTCGCCGAACAGACCGGCGGCCGCTATTGGACGCCCGCCGCGGCGAAAAAACTGCCGGAGCAGATTTCGTACTCCGAGGCGGGCATCACGGCGCGGGAAGCACGGGATCTCTGGGACATGCCGGCGGTATTCCTCCTGCTGGCCGGCCTGCGCGCCACCGAGTGGCTGTTGCGGCGGAAATGGGGTGTGATATGAAGGCGCGGCTGCTGGCGGGCCTCCTGTGCCTGACGCCGCTGAGCGCCGCCACCCACTATGTCACGATCGCGGGGCTGGGCGGCGAGCCGGACTACGAACAGCGCTTTACCGGCTGGGCGGCGGATGTGGAGAAGATCCTAAAGTTCGCTCCGGACGTGCGCAGCGAGGTCCTCAAAGGGGCGCAGGCTACCCGGCAAAACGTGAAGCAGCTATTCTCGCGCCTGGCGGGCGAGGCGGCGGCGGACGACACGCTGGTGGTGATGCTGATCGGGCACGGGACGTTCGACGGCGACGACTATAAGTTCAATCTGCCGGGACCGGACCTGACCGCGGCGGACCTGGCCGCGCTGGCCGATCAGGTGCCCGCGCAGCGGCAGCTGGTGGTCGCCATGACCAGCGCCAGCGGCGGCGGGCTGAAGGCCCTGGCCAAACCCGGCCGCATCGTAATCGCCGCCACGCGCAGCGGGTTTGAGAAGAACGCCACCGTCTTCGCGCGCTACTGGATCGAAGCGTTGCGGGATGCCGCGGCGGATACGGACAAGAATGGTGCGGTTTCGGCGCTGGAGGCGTTCCGGTACGCCGAAGCGAAGACCGCCCGCTTTTATGAGTCGCAGAAGCGGATCGCCACCGAACACGCTGTCCTGGACGATCGGGGCAAGGGGGAGGGGGTGCGCGCTCCTTCGCCGGAGAATGGCTACGGCCTGGTGGCGGCCGCGTTCCCGGTGGTGAGGCTGGGCGATGCGGCGGTGGCCGCCAATGATCCGGCCAAGCGAAAGCTGTTTGCGCGCAAGGAGCAGCTTGAACAGGAGGTCGACCGGCTGAAGTATCAGAAAGCCGCCATGCCCACCGAAGAATACCGGCGCAAGTTAAGCGCGCTTCTCTTGGAGCTGGCCAAGACGCAGGAGGAGTTGGATCAATGAGGCGGCTCCTCTGGGCGATGGTGGTGACGCTGCCGCTGGCGGCGCAGCCCGATCAGCGCGCCCTCAGCCTGTGGAAAGCGGGACGTTACGCGGAAGCCAACGACGCCTTCCGCGCCCTGGTCAAACAGCACCCCAAGAATCCGGATTACCGAGTCGCGTGGGGACGGCTGTATCTGGAACGCTTCCAGCCCGCCGATGCCGCCCAGTTGTTCGAGGAGGCGCTGGCGCTGCAGAAGGATCACGCCGGGGCGCTGCTCGGCTTGGCGGAGGTCGCGGCCAGCCGTTTTGACAGCAAGGCCGTGGAACTGGCCGAGAGGGCGCTGCGGGCGGATCCGAAACTCCTGCCGGCTCAGGAACTGCTCGCGCGCCTGGCGCTGGAAACGAACGATATCACCGAAGCGGTTGCGCAGTGCGAAAAGGCGTTGAGCATGTCTCCGGATGCCTGGCAGGCCATGGCGATCCGGGCGACCATCGATTGGCTGGATCCGAAGGGCCCGGGCGTCACCCAGGACAACCCGTGGATCCGGCGCGTCCTCTCCCGAAACCCAAAGTACGGGGAGGCGTTCGAAACGGCCGGGAACTTCTTTGTGCTCAACCGGCGCTACGAGGAAGGGATCGCACTCTACCGCCAGGCTCTGGCGCTCAAACCGGACCTGTGGAGCGCCCGGGCGCAGTTGGGCATCAACCTGATGCGGCTGGGCGAAGAAAAGGAAGCCCGCGCGCACCTGGAACAGTGCTGGGCGAATGGCTACACCAGCACCGCGGTAAAGAACACGCTGACCCTGATGGACAGCTACGCCCGGTTCGTCACGTTTCGCACGCCCGCCACGGCGCTCCGCCTCCACAAGAAGGAAGCCGAACTGCTGCGCCCGTATTTTCAGGCCGAACTCGACCGGTCGATTCGCACGTTCGAGAAGAAGTACCGGGTCAAACTGGAACGGCCCGTCCAGATCGAGGTGTACCCCGATCACGAAGATTTCGCCGTCCGGACGATGGGCATGCCGGGACTGGGCGCGCTGGGCGTGACCTTCGGCCACGTGGTGGCCATGGATTCGCCTTCCGGCCGTAAGCCCGGGACGTTCCATTGGGCTAGCACGCTCTGGCACGAGATGAGCCACGTGTTCGTGCTTGCCGCGACCAGGCATAAGGTGCCCCGCTGGTTCACCGAGGGGCTGGCGGTGCACGAGGAAACCGCGGTCTCGCCCGAATGGGGCGACCGGCTGGACCCGCACACGCTGGCCGCTGTCAAACAGAAGAAACTGCTGCCGGTGGCCGAACTCGACCGCGGCTTTATCCGCCCTTCGTATCCCCACCAGGTGGTGGTTTCGTATTTCCAGGCGGGCCGCATCTGCGATTACATCAACCGCAAATGGGGATTCGGCAAGCTGCTCGAGATGATGCATGGCTTCGGCGAGGGCGCATCCACCCCGGAAGTCTTCGAAAAACATTTGGGAATGCCGGCGGCGGAGTTCGACAAGGAGTTCCTCGTCTCGCTGGAACAGGAACTGAAGCCTCTGCTGGAGCGGTTCGACGAGTGGCGCGGCAAGGTGAAGACCCTCGCGGAACTGGCCCGGGCCGGCAAACACGACGAGGTGATCCGCGAAGGCGTCGCCATCCGCGACCTGTATCGGGAATATGTGGAGGCCGGCAGCGTGTACGAGTTCCTCGCCGAGGCCTACCAGGCGAAAGGGGAAAAGGAGAAGGCGATCGAGGAGCTCAGCCGGTACGCGCGCGCGGGCGGGCGGCGTCCGGATACGCTCAAACAACTGGCCAGGCTGCTGGAGGAGGCCGGACGTCCGCAGGAAGCCGCGGCGGCGCTGGCCCGCCTGAACCTGATTTATCCCCATGACGAGGAGTTGCATCAGCGGCTGGGCAGCTTGTACCTGCGCACCGGGCGCCCTCAGGACGCGGTGCGCGAGTTCCGGGCCCTGCTCGCGATGCAACCGCAGGACGTGGCCGGCGCGCATTTTCAGTTGGCCCAGGCGCTGCGGGCGGCCGGCCAGGCGGGAGCCGCCAAGGACGCGCTGATTTCCGCGCTGGAGGCCGCGCCGGGTTACCGGCCGGCCCAAAAAATGCTGCTCGAATTATCGCGAGGAGAATCGGACAAAAAGTAACATGAGCCCCACGCAGATCGAAACCGAGGAACTGAGAGCGCGCGTTGAGCGGTTCCGGGAGGCGCAAGCCGAAATCGTCCACCAGGTGCGCCGCGTGATCGTCGGCCAGGAAGAAGTGCTGGAGCAGGTGCTGATCTCGCTGTTCGTGGGCGGGCATTGCCTGATCACCGGCCTCCCGGGCACGGCCAAGACGCTCCTGGTGCGCACCCTGGCCCAAACGCTAGGCCTGGTCTTCAAGCGCATTCAGTTCACGCCCGACCTCATGCCCAGCGACATCACGGGCACCGACATCATCGAGGAAGACCCTACCACCGGCCACCGCCGCTGGACGTTCGTTCAGGGACCCATTTTCGCCAACATGCTGCTGGCCGACGAGATCAACCGCACGCCGCCCAAGACGCAGTCCGCGCTGCTGGAGGCCATGCAGGAAGTGCGCTGCACGGTGCGCGGCAACAGCTACCCGTTGCCGTCGCCGTTCTTCGTGCTGGCGACGCAAAATCCGATCGAGCTCGAAGGGACCTATCCCCTGCCGGAAGCGCAACTGGACCGCTTCCTGTTCAACGTGGTGCTGGGTTATCTCAACGCGGCTGAGGAACTGAAGGTCATTGACCTTACCACCACCACGCAGGTGGCGCAGGCCGATCCGGTAACGACGGCGGAAGAGATCCTGGGCTTCCAGCAATTGGTGCGCAGGGTGCCGATCGGCGAATCGGTGGCCCGGCACGCCATTACGCTGGTTCGGGCTACGCGCAACACCGAAAGCGAAGCGCCCGAGTTCGTCCGCAAGTACGTCAACTACGGCGCCAGCGTGCGGGCGGCCCAGTTTCTGGTGCTGGCCGCGAAGGCGCGGGCGTTAATGAAAGGCCGCTATCACGTCAGCTTCGACGATATCCGCGCGCTCTACATTCCCGTACTGCGGCATCGGGTGCTGCTGAACTTCCAGGCGGAATCCGACCGGCTGAAGCAGGACGACATTTTGAAGCGGCTGCTGGAGACGATACCGGCGCCGCGCGGCGAGTAGCGGTTTATGTTGCAGCGCTTCCTGGATCCCGCCACGCTGGCGTCGATTTCCGGCATCGACCTGGTGGCGAAGACCGTCGTCGACGGCTTCATCGCGGGGCTGCACCGTTCCCCGGACTTTGGCTTCAGCCAGGAGTTCGCCGAGTATCGCGCCTACGTGCCGGGCGACGACCTGCGCCATGTGGACTGGAACGTGTTCGCGCGCACGGAACGCTGCTACCTGAAGCGCTACCACGGGGAGACGAATACGCACGTGATGGTGCTGCTGGACGCCAGCCGGTCCATGGCGTACGCCTCCCACCGCGTGTCCAAGCTGGATTACGCGCGCTACCTGGCGGCGTCGTTGTGCTATCTGGCCAGCCAGCAGCGCGACGCGGCGGGGCTGATCGTTTTTGACGAAGCGGTGACGCAGTACGTGGCCCCCTCGGGGCGGCAGGGCCAATTGCCGCGGCTGCTGCATGCCCTGGAGCGCGCCGAGCCCGGACCCGCCAGCCGGACGGACTACTTGCGGCCCTTCCACCACTTTCAGCAGTTCATCCGGCGGCGGGGCATCGTGGCGGTGTTGAGCGATTTCTACGCGCCGCCGGACGAGCTGGTCAAGACGATCGCGCCGCTCCGCTTCCACGGCAACGAGGTGATTCTGTTTCACCTCCTCGACCCGCGGGAACTGGAGCCCGACTTCCGCGAGCCCGTGCTGCTGGTGGACATGGAAAACGACTCCGCGCTGGAGGTGACGCCGGAGTACGCGCGCAGCGAGTATCCCTCCAAGATCAGCGCCCACCTGGCGGCGCTCAGCGAGAAGGCCCGGGGCGTGGGCCTGGATTATTTCCTGATGAGCACCGGACGGCCGCTGGACGCGGGGTTGCGCGAATACCTGTCCGTCCGCCAGGGGCAGATGTAACATGGGGTTCCTCACGCCGGCTTTTTTTGCGGGACTGTTGGCGCTGGGGCTGCCGGTGTGGCTGCACTTGCTGCAACAGCACCGTTCGACTCCGGTGCCGTTTGCCTCGCTGATGTTGTTCGAGCGGCGGCTGCAAAGCTCGGTGAAGCACCGGCGGCTGAAATACCTGTTGCTGTTCGCGCTGCGCCTGCTGCTGCTCGCCTTGCTGGTGCTGGCGTTCACCCATCCGTATTTCGAGCGGCGCGCAAGCGCGGGGGCGGCGGGCAAAGCGGTCAAGGTCATCGCCATTGATCACTCCTTCAGCATGCGCCAGGGGGGACGGCTGGACCGGGCGAAGCAGCAGGCGCTGGAGGCGGCGCGCAGCTTCGCCGGCGGCGACCGCGTCGAGGTGATTTCTTTCGGCGCCGGCGTGCAGGTGGAACAGAACCCGGTGACGGATCCAGCGGCGGTGCGGGCCGCGATCCAGGGCGTGCGCGCGACGGACGAACGCAGTTCGTTCGCGGAACTGGCCCGGGCGTTGCGCGCGACGGCGCAGACGCTCCAGGTTCCGGTGGAAGCGCACGTGTTCTCCGATATGCAGAAGTCATCCTGGCCGCCGAATTTCGCCGACGCGCAGTTGGGCGGCGGCGTGCGCCTGATCCCTCATCCGGTGGTGGAAGAGCGGGAAGCGAACTTCGCGGTGGAGAGCGTGCTGGCGCCCGCGCGGCTGTACGACCCGAAGAAGGTGCGGGTGCAGGTAACCGTGGCGGGCTACGGGACGGGGCCGGCGCGACGCCGGGTCACGCTGGCGGCGGGCGGCCGGGAGATCGAGTCCAAAGAAGTCGACCTGCCCGCCAACGGGCGCGCCAGCGTGGAGTTCTTCGCGCTGGAGGCATCTTACGGCTGGAACCGCGCCGAGGCGCGTCTCAGCCCGGCCGACGCCTTTCCGGACGACGATGTCCTGTACTTCGCGGTGGAGCGCACCGAACCGCGCAAGGTGTTGTTTGTCAGCGAAGGACGCGGCTCACGCGCGCAATTGTATTTCCGGACCGCGCTCGAATCGGCCAGTGACGCCGCCTTCGCCATGGAGGCGATGACGGCGGCGCAAGCGGCGGCGTTGCCGCTCAAACCCTATGCCTGCGTGGTGCTCTCCGACGTGGGCGCCATGCCCGCGGGCCTGGAGGAGAACCTGCGGCGATACGTCGAGGCCGGCGGCGCGCTGTGGGTCGTGCTGGGCCGGACGGCCTTGGCGCGCGACCTGGTGCCGGTTTCGGGGGAGCAGGTGCGGGAGTCCCGCTATTCGCCGCGCGAGGGCGAACGCTTCCGCACGGTGGCGGCGCTGGACACCGCACACCCCGCGGTGCGCTCCGCCCCCCGGTGGGAAGGCGTGAAGTTCTTCCAGGCGGTGGCGGTGGACCCGGACGGCGCGCGGGTGGTGGCGCGGCTTTCCGACGAGGCGCCGCTGCTGCTGGAACGGCCGGTCGGCGAGGGCCGGGTGCTGGTGTTCGCCTCCCCGCTCGACAATATCGCCAACGACTTTCCGCTGCACCCGTCGTTTGTGCCGTTTGTGGTCGAGACCGCGCGCTACCTGGCGCGCATGGAAGAGTCCCGGGCGAGCCAGCAGGTAGGCGCCTATTACGAAATCCGCGCCGCCGCGGGAGCCGGCGCCGCGGTCGAAGTGCGGGACCCGCGGGGCCAGCGGGCGCTCAGCCTCACGGAAGCGGCCGAAGTCCGCGGGATCACGCTCGCTGAACGCGGCTATTATGAAATCCGGCGCCCGAGCGGTTTCCAGGAACTGGTGGCGGTGAACCCGGACCGGCAGGAGTCGGATCTGGACGTGCTGCCCGCCGAGACGCTGGCGCTGTGGCGGAATACCGGCCAGGATTCGGCGGGCGCTTCGGTGGGCGCCGCCGCCCAGACGCGCCGGGTTTCTTTGTGGTGGTATGCGCTGCTGGCGGCCTTTCTGTTGTCGCTGGCGGAAGCCTGGGTTGGCAACCGCCACCTCGCCGTACAGGAACAGCGAATGAAGGCATAATCCAAGGGGAACGCGATGAATCCGTATGATCAATTGTCGGACTATTTGCAGCGAGTGGAAGGCCGCCTGAAACTCGCCGCCTGGGCGCGCGGCATCGCCCTGGTGGCGCTCTGTGCGCTTTTGCTCACCGTCGTCCTGGTGCTGGTGGCCAATGCCTTCGCGTTCTCTTCTCTCAGCCTCACCTTCTCCCGCACGGTACTATACATCGCGCTGGCGGTTGCGGTGGGGTTTGGCCTGCTGACGCCGCTGCTGAAGCTCAATGCCCGCCGCGCGGCTCGCGAGGCGGAGGAAAGATTTCCCGAATTCCAGGAGCGCCTGCTGACCTTTGCCGAACGGCGGGGAGCGGGCGCGCGGGACGCCTTTTTAGACTTACTGGCCGCCGATGCGCTGCAAACGGCCGCGCGCGCCGCGCCCCGTGAAGTCGCGGGCTCGGGCAAGCTGCTGGGCTTTCTCTCCGCCGGCGCCGGGTCGGCGGCTTTGCTGCTCTGGCTGGGCGCTTCCGGCCCCGGCTTCTGGGGTTACGGCACTTCCCTGCTGTGGGCGGGTCCGGCTCGCCAGGAAGCCGCGCCGTTTTACAGCCTGCGCGTGGAACCCGGCAGCCGCACCGTGCGCAAGCGCGCCGACCAGTTGATCACCGCCCAGACGTTTGGTTTTGTGCCGGGCGCGGTCCGGCTGTCGGTCCGCTACGCCAGCGCGTCGAAGTGGGAGGATGTGCCCATGCGGCCCCGCTCGGGCGCGCCGGGTTTCGAATTCCTGTTCTCGGGCATTCCGGAAACGCTCGATTACTACGTCAGCGCGGGCGCGCTGCGTTCGGAGACCTACCGCCTTACCGTCACCGAATTGCCCGCCGTCCGCAAGATCAAAGTCACCTATCGCTACCCCGCCTGGACCGGCTTCCAGGAGACGGTCGAGGATCCCGGAGGTGACCTGCACGCGGTGGAAGGAACCGTTGCGCAAGTGGAGGTGGAAACCGACCGGCCTCTGGCAAACGGCTTTCTGCTGATTGACGGGACAGAGCGCGTGGTCCTTTCCGGCGGCCAGGCCGATGTCCCCATCCGGAAGGACGGAGTGTACTATGTGGCCGCGCGGGACCGCGACGAGGACGTGCGCCTGACCGACGACTACTTCATTCAGGCGGTGAAGGACAGCGCCCCGCAGGTGCGCCTGGTCCGCCCCGGACGCGACGCCAAGGTCAGCCCGATCGAAGAACTCCCGGTGGTGGTGGAAGCGGCGGACGACTTCGGACTCCAGGAGTTGAAGCTGGTCTACTCGGTGAATGGCGGAGAACCCAAAACCGTTTCGCTGCTTTCCGGCCGCGGCGGCAAGCAGGCCACCGGCCGGACGCTGCTTTCCCTGGAGGACTTCCACCTGGCGCCCGGCGACATCGTCAGCATGTACGCGACGGCGCGGGACGCGAATTCCTCGGCCCAAACCGATATCTATTTCGCCGAGGCGCAGCCGTTCGAGCGCAACTTCTCCCAGTCGCAGGTGAGCGGTCAGGGCGGCGGCGAACAGGACGACCAGCAACAGATCTCCACGCGGCAGAAGGAGATCATCGTCGCGGCGTGGAACGAGATTCGCGGCGGCAAACCGGGCAACCCGAGTACGGGCGCCTTTCTGAGCGATGTCCAGGGCAAGCTGCGCGACCAGGCCAAGTCTCTGTCCAACCGCATGCGGAGCCGCGCCCTCGCCGGGGCCAACCAGGAAATCAAGACCTTCGTCAAGGAAATGGACGCCGCGGTCGAGGCGATGGGGCCGTCGGCCGAAAAGCTGAAGGCGACGGCCTGGAAGGACGCGTTGCCTCCGGCCCAGAAGGCGCTCCAACACTTGCTCCGCGCGGAGAGCGTCTTCCGTGATATTCAGGTGGCTTTCAACAGCCGGGGCGGCGGCGGAGCGGGTGGCAACCTGGGCCGCGAGCTGGAAAGTCTGTTCGACCTCGAACTCGACACCGACAAGAACCAGTACGAGACCGAGCAACGGTCGGCCAGCGGCGGCGACCAGCGCCAGAAGGAGATCGACGAAGCCCTCGCGCGGCTGGAACAGCTCGCGCGCCGCCAGCAGGAGCTCGCCGAGCAGCAACAGCGCAACCAGCACGTGCCGCAACAGCGCTGGCAGCAGGAACTGCTGCGGCGCGAAGCGGAAGAACTGAAGCGGCAAATGGAACAGTTGGCGCGCGGGACGCCCAGCCCGCCGCAGCAGTCTTCCCAGCGGAGCAACAGCCAAGCCTCGTCCTCCTCCCCGCAGTCGTCTTCGCCGCAGTCCTCGTCGCAGCAGCAATCGCAGCAGCAGAGCGCCGACCGCGCCGGGGAGGAACGCCAGTATCAATCCGATCCGCGGCGGACCAACCAGCAACAATTGCAGCGGGCGCTCGAGCAGTTGCAGCAGGCGACCCGCGACATGCAGAACGCGATGTCCACGCAGCGCGCCGGCACGCCTCAGAGCGAAGCGGAGGCGCGCCGCGCCGCGGACCGCCTCCGCGAGGCGCGGGACGTGCTCTCCGGCATGCGCAAACGCGAAGCGGGCGACCAGTTGGGCCAGCTCTCCGAGCGAGCCGCGCGATTGGCGGGCCGGCAGCGTGATTTCAGCGAACGGCTGATGAAGGAGTTCGGCCAGGCGGGCGCGCAAGGCGGCGCGCCCCAGGCCGGTGGGAAGAACCGCGAGAAGAACGAGCAGCTAGCCCGCGAAAAGGAGGGTATGAGCCAGGATCTCCAGCGGCTGGAGAAGGAAATCCAGGAGGCGGCGCGCGCGCTGGCTGGCGCGGACAAGGTGGCCGCGAACAAGCTGCGCAAGGCGCTGGGCGACCTCCAGCAGGAAGAAGTGGCCCGGAACATGCGCTGGAGCGCCGAGGCGATCCGCCGCGGCTATGGCGCTTACGCCACCATGCGCGAGGGGACCACGACGTACGCCCTCGACAACCTGCGCGAGCGGCTCAAGGAGGCGGCCGATTCCCTCGAGCGAGGCAAGGCCGGCGACCAGGGGCTGGAAGAGGCGCTGCGGCAAGCGGAATCTCTGCGGCAGCAGATGGAGCGGATGGCAAAGTCCCTCGGCGCAAGGACCGGCCAGCGCGAAGGATCGCGCCCGCAGAGCCAGCGCCAACCCGGACAGCAGCCGGGGCAACCGGGCCAACCGGAGCCCCAACCGGGTGGGCAGCCCGGGGAACGCGGCCAGCAGCAAGCGCAAGCCGGCCAGCGGCCGGGCCAGGAGCCTGGCCAGGGCCACCAGCCTGGGCAGCAAGGACCGCCCGGCCTGCCGGGTCCAGGCGGCCGCCGCGGCGAAACGGGCGGGGAGCAAATGGCGGGCCCTTTCCAGCCGGGCGGGCGGTCCGAGGCCGGCGGCTGGGGCGGCATGAACCGTGGCGAGCGCCTGGCCGGCGACGGCGGAGCTTACGACGCGCAGACCGCCGAGCGCGTGTATCGCGACACCATGCGCGACTTGACCCGGCTCCGGCAGCAGCTTGGCGACACGCCGGAAATCTCGGCGGAAATTCAGGACTTGCTGAGGGAGATGGCGCGGCTGGACCCCAAACGCTTCCCCGGGAATCCCGAATTGGTCAATCGGCTGGACCGCTCGATCCTCGCCGGGCTGGAGAACCTGGAGCTGATGCTGCGCCGCAAACTCGATGAGAAGGGTGGCGGCAGCGTACGCGCCACGTCGCCGCCGCCGGTGCCGCCCGAGTACTCGCGCTCCATCGCCGAGTACTTCCGAAGGTTAAGCAAGCAGTAGCCGTCCGCCGCGGCGGGCGTCAGTTCCGGACGCCGACTCCTTCGGAGCGGCCCGCCAAAGGCTGGACGACGCCCGAACCGCAAACCGCCACGCCGGTTTTCATCAAGGCGGTCAGGAAGTTGAACAGGATCGCGTACACTACTTGCTCGGTCACCGGTTGCCGCCCCGGCAAGCGGTAACCCGAGGGGAGTTCCTTAGCGACCCGGACCCGCACGGAAGCGTGCTGTGGCTGGCCAAGGCGGTCGCGCTGGTTGGCCAGGGTGAGCGGGGTCTGCATCACCTGACCGGTCCGACCGTCCACATAGAACTGGCAGCGCGAGAACCAGCCCAGATTCGCCGGGTCAGCCGCATCGAAGAGCAGCAGGGGCGCCTGGCGTCCGGTCGCGGTCAGGTCCAGCGTCAGCGCGCGGGCGGACTCCTCCGCGCGGACCTCAAACCCCGCCTGTTTGGCGACGTTCAGCACCAGTTCCGGGTCCAGTTCCAGGAGGATCAGCTTGTGCGGACCGGCCTGCAGTACCTGCATTGACCTTATTCTACACGACCTCTCCCAGCCGCCCCCGCGAACGGGTCAGGACCCCACCGGCGCCCGCATCCGGTTGCGTTTCGAAGGCGCGCGTGATCGAATCGTCCGGGAGGTTCCTTCATGCCTGGAAACGACCGATGGTCCCGGCGAACTTGGCTCGCCGCGGGGGGCGGCGCGGCGGGTCTGGCGATGCTGCCAGCCTGCACGGTGGGCAAACGAGAAAAGATCACCATCACTTCCATGGAGTTGCATCCCGTGGTGGTGCCTATGAAACCCGACATCACGGCCGATCCCGAACTGGCTGAAGCCAGCCGTTTCGACCTGGTGCCCAAAATCATCCTGAAGATCCACACCGACTCGGGCATCACCGGCATCGGCGAGACCGGACGCGGCGAAAGCCCGGAGGGCGTCCGGAAAAACGCGGACTTCCTCCAGCGCAAGGGCGTGTTCGATCTCAATCTCACACGGCTCGGCTTGCCTGCCGGCGCCGGCTATGCGGCTTTCGAAATGGCGCTGTACGACATCGTGGGCCAGGCGGTCGGCTGGCCGGTGTGCAAACTGCTGGGCGGTATGCTTCAGCCGAAGGTCCTGGTGGGTTACTGGTGCGGGCGCAAAACGGCGGAGGGCATGAAGCGCGTCGCCGAGCGCGCCGTCGCCGGCGGATTCACTTCTATCAAGATGAAGGCAAAGCAGGGCGACCCGGTGGTGGAGGCGGTAGAGATGGTCGCCCGGACCGCGCCCGGCGTGAAAGTGATCCTCGATCCGAACACGCGCTACGAAAGCCTGAAAGCCTTCCTCGAAGTCGCGCTCAAACTCGAGAAGATCGGCAACATGCTGGTCTACGAAGATCCGTTCGACAAGAGCGATTACGAGGGCTACCGGCAGTTGCGCAAGCAGGTGAAGACGGATGTCGCCTTACACCTGGGCAATCCGAAACAGATGATGCGCGGCATCTGCGAAGGCGCGTGTTCGGTATTCAACACCGGCGGCAACCCCGGCATGGCGAGTTTTGTGGCGAACTGCTACCTGGCGGCGTCGCATGACATGCCGGTCTGGCATGGCTCGGGTAACGACCTGGGAATTGTCGACGCCGCTTATCTGCATTCCTGCGCGGCGGCGGCCAACTGCACACTGCCCAGCGATATTCTCAGCTTCCTGCGCGAGGACGACCTGATCGTGCGCCCCATCGAAATCAAGGACAGTTGGGCTATCGTGCCGGAGAAGCCCGGCCTGGGCGTCGAGCTGGATGAGGACGCGGTGAAGAAGTACCGGGCGCAGGCAAGCTGAGGGACCGGCGCTTCCGGGTACACTAAAGAATCCGGCGCCGCTCGCGCCGGATTCCTGCGGGAGAATCTCGTCTTGATGCAAACACTGCCCACCTTCCCTCCGGCCGTCACGGTGGATGACGCCGGGCGGATGCGGTTTGAGGGACTGCTGTGCTCGGCCCTGGCGGAGCAGTACGGCACGCCCGCCTATGTGTATTCCGCCCCGGCGATCCGGGCCAATTACCAGGCGATGGACCAAGCACTCGGCCGGCGGCTGACGTCGCCGTACGAGATCTTTTACGCCTACAAGGGGAATTCGTGCCCGGCGGTGTGCAAGGTGCTGCACAACGCGGGCGCGGGCGCCGAAGTGGTTTCCCTCGGCGAATTGCACCAGGCGCTGCTGCTGGGCGTGCCGCCGCGGCGGATCGTCTTCAACAACGTGGTGAAGACCGACGAGGAACTGGACTACGCGATTCGCGCCGGGATCGGCCTGATCGTAATCGACAGCGAATCGGAGTTGGAGGCGATCGAGCGGATCGCCGGCCGGCTGGGACGCGTCGCGGCAGTGGCCTTCCGGGTGCGGCCCTTCGTGCGGGCGGGCTTTCACAAGCACGTCTCCACCGGGCACGAGGAGACCAAGTTCGGCTTCAGCGCGGAAGCGCTCGAGGATGTGGCGCGGCGGGCCGCAGCTTGCCGCCACGTCCGGGTGCGCGGGCTGCATACCCACATCGGCTCGCAGAACTGCGACCCGGACAAGTTGCTCGAAGCCGCGGATGTGGTCTTCAATTTGACGCGGCGGTTCCGGGAAGGGTTCGGCTTCCCGGTCGACTTGGTGGATCTGGGCGGCGGCATGGGCATTCAGAACGAGGACCTGATGCGCGTCGCCTTCGATTTCGACGCGCTGGCCCGCGGCGTGGAGGAGCGGCTGACGGCGGCGTTCGCGCCCTCCGCGCGGCCGGCGATCTATTTCGAGCCGAACCGGATCCTGGTGGCCGACGCCTCGATCCTGCTGGGACGGGTGGTGTCGCTGAAGCAGGACGTCGGCAAGCGCTTCGTGGGCGTCGACATCGGCTACAGCACGTTTGTGCGGTGCATGCTCTACGGGGCGTTTCACGATTTACGGAACGTCGACGACCCGTGCCCGGACCATCCCGTGCCGTGCGAGGTCATCGGCCCGCTTTGCGAATCCGGGGATGTGCTGGGCGCGAACCTGCCGCTGCCGGAGCCGAAGGTGGGCGATGTGGTGGCGCTGCTGGACGCAGGGGCATACGGGTATGCGCAGGCGTCGCACTACAACAGCCGGCCGCGCCCGGTGGAGGTGCTGGTGGATGGAGGGAAAACCTTTGTGGTCCGCCATCGGGAGACGCTGGCGGATGTGCTCGGGCGGTTCGAGATTCCCGCCCACCTGCAAGGCGGCTACGCGGGCGCCTGACTGGCCAGCCAGCGCGAGGCGATCCGGCTGACTCCCGGGTCGGGGTCCTCGGCGAGACGCTTCAGCAAGGGCTGCATGTCAGGGTGACCCACCCGGCCGACGCCCCACGCGGCGGCGGCGCGCAAGCCAGGATCTTCGGCTTGGGTCAACCGCTCGAGCTCGCGCAGGGCAGCGTCATCCTGCATCAGCGCCAGGCCAACCAAGGCGTTGACGCGGACGCGCACGGCGGGGTCGTCCAGCGCCTTGCGGAAAACGGCGGCGATGGCTGGTTCGGTCGAATGCCAGAGGGCTTCGAGGGCGTTGGCCCGCACTCGGGAGTCCGCAGCTTCGAGCAAGGTGGAAATCCGGGTGGCGCTGAAGTTGGCCCGGCCCATCAAGAGGGCCACTTTGGATCGCACCTGGGGGCTGGGGTGCCGGAGCAACTGGGCCAGCAAAGGCAGCAGGCGCTGCTGGACTCCGAGTTTCTCCACCGCCGCCAAGGCGCGGAGGGCGCGACGCTCGTCCAGACGGGCGACATTACCACCGACGCCGGCCAACAAACGCCGGAGCAGCATCACGTCCAAATGGGGTTCGCTCGCGGCCAGCGACTGAAGGACCTCCGCCGCCGCCTCTTCCTCCAGCAAGTCTCCGTTCAGCAACGGTTCCAGCCACAGGTTGTCTTCGGTCAGCATGGTGGCTAACCAATGACGCCGGCCGGGGTTGGACTCCGTCTCCAGCGCGTGGAGAGCGGCCAGGGCGAGAGCGGCGGGCATCTCCTCGCGGGCGTGGCGAAGCAGCGACGCCGCCCCGGAGGCCGCCCGGAGCGCATCGTCCAGGCTACGCAACCCGGTGGATTCCTCGGACCGCAACCGGGACCGAATGAGTTCGCCGAAACGCTCCATCCGCATGCGCGCGGGTTCCCTTCCCCTCCTTATCGGCGCGAATCCGGCCAGTCTGCCCGCGGGCCTCGCTTACTGGTCCTGGTGGGAAGAATACTGCGGTTGAGGCGGGTTCAGCTTCACCTCGATCAACTTCTCTTCTTCGTCAATGTCGAACATCTGACCGAAGGTCTGGTACCCCTTGGCAATGACCTGCACCTGGATCTTGCCCTGCGGAATGGGCGGAACCTTCGCCAGGCCGTCCTGGTTCGTACGGACCTCCCAGGAAGTCCTGATTTTCTTGCCGAACTTGGCAATCGACCGGCCCTCCACGAACTTCACCACAACGCTCGCCCGGTCGATGGGGCGTCCGCCCGCCGTGGTCACCTGAATCCGCAACGCGGTCAGCCCGTCCTCGGCCAAAGCGAGCAAGGCGGACATCAGGAATGCGAACGCAAACGTGAGCGCGGCACGCATGCCTTTATTATCGCCCCTGACGGGGCTGTTCAGGCGATGTCCGGCAGCAAAAAACGCCGCGGCCGTCCCGCGGCCGAGGCCACCGCTTCGGCGGCGCGGTAGCCGCTGCGGACCGCGCCTTCCATCGTGGCTGGCCACCCGGAGCGGGTCCAGTCCCCGGCCAGGAAAAAATTGGTGAAGCGTGTAGCGGGTTCCGGACGGAGGGATTCGATTCCAGGCTTGGCGGAGAACGTGGCGCGAACCTCTTTCACCACGTGGCTCTTCACCAGGCGCGCCTCCCCCGCGGCCGGGAAGAAATCGGCCAGTTCCCGGCGCGCGACTTCGACGATTTCGCTCCGGCTGAGGGGCAGCAAGGTGCGCGAGGCGCTGACGACCAGTTGAATGTAGCGGCCGCCCTGTTTGTTGAACGCCCATTGGATGGTGCGGTCGAGCAGGGTGGCATGGGGCAGCGGCATCACCGGCCGGTCGAACCAGAGGTGAATTCCAGTAATGGGGGAATGTTCCAGCCAGGAACTGTCCGGCGCCCACTCCGGCGCCAGGGCCGCCAATCGCTCGAGCGGCAGGGCGCTGATGTAGTAGGCGGCGCTCAGCCGGTCCCCGCCCGCGACCACTCCGGTGACGCGCCGCCCGTCGTGCTCGATCCCCTCCACGGCCGTCCGAAGCCGAATGGTCACCTGCGGAAGCTTCGCCCAGGCGGATGCCGCGTACAATTCCGCCAGGGGAACCGCCGGCACGCCCATCTGATAAGCGGTGGCATTGGCCAGAAAGCCGAGGCGGAAGACCTGAAAACCGTGGCTGGCCGCCATCCGCTCCAAGTCCTCGTTCACCGCGCTGACCAGGACTTGGCGCCAGAACCGCTCGATCGCCCGCGGCGTCTGCCGCTGCTCGCGGAGCCAGTCCAGCATCGTCATGCTTTCCAGACCGGGGCGCGAGGCTTGCCGCCGGATGGCCCACAGGGCGCGGGCGATGGCGAACTTGTCGGCGGCATCCAGACAGCGCATCCGCAGAAACGCTCCCGCCAGGTGCAGCGGAGCCGGCGCCCGGCCCGCAGCCAGCCTGGACACCCGTCCCCCGGGCTCCACAAAGTAGTACTCGTCGAAAAAGCGAACTCTGTCTCCCGTTCCCAGGCGGTCATAAAAATCCAGCAGGTTGACGCAACAGCGCAGGAGGATGTGCTGGCAGTTGTCGATGAGGTCGGAGTGCTCTGTGGCGGGAAGCAAGGGGTACGAGGTCGCGCGGCCTCCCAGAAAACCCCGCGCCTCCAGCACGGTCGTGCGGAATCGGGCCGAGCCCAGCGCGGCGGCCGCCGCCAACCCGCTCAACCCTCCGCCCAGGATCAGGACGTCTGGCGTCACCGCGGGACGGGGAAGCGCGCACGGCGGCCGCCGCCCGAATCACCATCCCAAAGAATGGCGAGAATCAGCACCACCGTCATGAACAGCAAAAAGCTTGCTTCCGACATTCTTCCCGTTAACTCCAATAACCGGATCGCCAACCGTACAAGAGCGCGCCCCAGCCGCCCACTACCGGGAAGGACGTTAGCGACGCCGCTAACCGGCGCCACACATTCCAGCGGCGCGAACTGAACCACCCCTGCGCAGCCAGGATGGCCACATAAACCGGCAGCGGATTGTGCGCGCACCAGGGACAGTGACGGCTGCCGGGCTGGTGAATATTACAATGCGCATCCGCTCCGGCCCACAGCCAGGTGCACCCACAGGCAAACACCCAGTCACAAAAGTTGATGAAAAAGACCGAGGTGAAGAGGGCGGAAATCAGGAAAACCGCCGCGCCAGATCTCCACCGGGTCCGCTTCACCGGATTCCACTCTTTCATTGGAACATACGCGCGGCGGTTCCGCCAGTTGCGGGTGGACAACCGAGTACTCTGTTCCCAGTACTGGCATCGGACCCGGCTGCGGCTCAGCGCGCCGTGTATCCCCCGTCCACCAACAACTCCGTGCCGGTAATAAAGCTGGCCTCACTCGAGGCGAGGAAGAGAACGGCGTTGGCGACCTCGCGAGGATGCCCCAGGCGGTTGAGCAGGTGCAGCGGCGCCATGCGCCCGCTCCACTCCTCGAAGGTGAGTCCCAGCCGTTCGATCTCCCGGTACGAGGCGCTCGTCACGATACATCCCGGACAGACCGCGTTCACCCGCACGCCGTACGGCGCCAGGTCGTAGGCGAGGCACTTGGTCATCATCAGTCCGGCGGCTTTGCTCGAATTGTACGTGGCAAAATCCTGCTGGGCGATGACGCCGCTCATCGACGCGACATTGACGATGGCGCCGCGGCGCTGCTTCAGGGACGGGATCGCGTATTTGGTCACCAGCGCCGTGCCAAACACATTCACGCCGAATACGCGGCGCCAGTCGGCTAGTTCCGCCGCCTCGACGCTCTTCTGGGTAAACTCGGCCGCGTTGTTGACCAGGACGTCGATACCGCCGAAGACCTCCTCCGCCGATGCCGCAATCCGGCGCGCGTCCTCCTCGAGCGAGATATCGCCGCGCACGAAATGGGCCTGGGCGCCGAGCGCCTCGACCTTGGCCGCCACGGCGCGGCCGTTCTCCTCGTGGATGTCGTTGACGACCAGACGGGCGCCCTCTTCCGCGAACCGGAGCGCGATCGCCTCTCCGATGCCCGCGCCCGCACCGGTCACAATTGCCACTTGGTTGGCCAGCCGCATTGCGTTGGGATTCGAGTCGCGCGTTGCTAGGCAGTTTGGATACGGTTGGCGATCACGCGGTCGATCATGCCGTATTCCAGCGCCTGCTCAGGATTCATGATGTAGTCGCGATCCACGTCGCGGGCGACCCGCTCCGGGGTCTGGCCGGTGGATTCGGCCAGAATCTGGTTCAACACCTCCCGCATGCGGAGGATCTCTCGGGCGTAGATGTCGATGTCCGCGGCTTGCCCGGCCAGACCATGCATGGAGGGCTGGTGAATCATGATGCGTGAGTTCGGCAGGCTGAAGCGCTTGCCTTTGGCGCCCGCCGCCAGCAGCACCGCCGCCATGGACGCGGCCTGCCCGACGCAGATGGTCACGATATCCGGTTTGACGAACCGCATCGTGTCCAGAATGGCCAGCCCCGCCGTAATCGAGCCGCCTGGCGAATTGATGTAAATGGAGATATCCTTTTCGGGGTCTTCCGCTTCCAGGAACAGCAACTGCGCGATCACCAGGTTGGCGACCGTGTCATCGATCGGAGTGCCGAGAAAGATGATGTTTTCCTTGAGCAGCCGGGAATAAATATCAAATGCCCGCTCCCCCCGGGAGGTTTGTTCCACCACCATCGGGACGAGGACCGCACTGGCGTCCTTCATGCGCGTTCGTTTCCTTTACCGATTCCGGAATCAAGACCTGGCGGCCGCCCGGCGAGGACGTTTGGATCGCTTCGCCGAGTCCCGTGCGTCTTCAAGCGCCCGGGCTACCGCGGCCACCGAACTCTCCGCCAATACTTCCATGATACGCGAGTGGAGCGGCTTCCAGGAATCGAGCATCCAGGGGATCCGGTGCGCCGCCTCGGCCAGGACCGGCCCGTCGAGCGCCTCGACGATCTCCAGCAAGTGGATCTGGGTGGGAGGAACCTTGAGCATAAACCCGCCGGACGGACCCTTGCTCGATTTCAGCAACCCTCTCCTCGCCAGGTCCTGGAGGATCTTCGCCAGAAAATGCATGGGGATCTGCTCTTCCTCGGCAATGGTGCGCGTCATGGCATATTTGCCTTCCGGCATTCGCGCCATGTACACGAGTGCGCGAATGGCGTACTCGGCCGAGCGGGAATACAGCATGGTTCTGTATTATCCCCACGGAATCAGGCTGCAGGCAAGAGGCGGCGAAAAAGTTCTTTGGATCGGAGGTGCTGCTTGAAACCCCAGCGAAACCAGGGTCAAGGGGCCAGCAGTCCCGCCCACCGGCCAAAGACCGTTCGGGCCAGTTCCCGCTGCGCCGCCGCGTAGCGTTCCGGGTCCACCGGTTCGAAGACCTCCCACAAGTCGCCTTCCATGGCGTCCTCCCGCAGCCACTGCGCGATCATCACCGGGCTGGTTTCCAGATGAAACTGGAGGCCCCAGGCATGCTCCCCCAGGCGGAATGCCTGGTGGGCGCAGGCGGCGCTCGACGCAAGCCAAACCGACCCGGAGGGCAGATCGAAGGTCTCGCCGTGCCATTGAAATACGGTCTGCGGGCTGGAGATGCCCGCAAACAGGGCATCCGCCCCCGCTTCGGGACGGAAATGGACCGGATACCAGCCGATTTCCTTCACCGGGTTCCGGTAGACCAGGGCGCCCGCCGCCTTCGCCAGCAGTTGCGCGCCCAGGCAGACACCCAGAAGCGGTTTTTCCAGTTCGACCGCTGAGGCCAGGAGGGAGAGTTCGCGCGCCACACCCGGGTGGCGATCATTGGCCGACATCGGTCCCCCCATCGAGATCACGCCGGCGCACACGTCCACGGCGACAGGCAGGGCTTGGAAGGGATCTTCCATCAGGTCTGCATAGACATAATCGACCGCACGCGCTTCCAGTTCATCTGCAACGTAGCCCAAGTGTTCCCAAGGAACGTGGCGAAAAACCAGAACCGGCGGCCTCATCTAATCTTTCGTCGCGATTTGGAAATGGGACAGCGTCTCCGCGTAGCGCTTGACCCCCAGCAGCAGGCCTTCGGCAATGCGCTGCCGGTATTCGGGCTTGCTGAGCAGGGCTTCTTCCTGGGGGTTGCTCACGAAGCCGATCTCCGTCAGGATGGACGGCATCGAGGCGCCCAGCAAGACCACAAAAGGAGCTTTCTTCACACCCCGGTTCTGAGCCCCGGGATTTAGGCGCGACGCCGCCCCGTGCAGGGCCATCTGCACTTTGCTCGCGAATTCCCGCGATTCGGCAATCTTCTCGTTCGTGGTGATCTTCTGAATCAGGGAAGTGAGCTCGTGGATCGAGCGCTGTGAGGATGCGTTCTCACGGGCGGCCAGGTTCAGGGCTTCGCGGGAAGTGGAAAGGTTCAGGTAGTAGGTCTCCACTCCGGAGACGTTCCGGTACGGAGCGGAATTCGCATGGATCGACAAAAAGAGGTCCGCCCGCTGTTCATTTGCCATCGCCGTGCGCTCTTCGAGGGGAACAAACGTGTCGTCCGTGCGCGTGTAGATGACCTCCACGCCGAGTTGTTCCTCCAGCAAACCGCCCAAGCGCTGGGCGATGTCCAGGACGAGTTCTTTCTCGGTGAGGCCGTTGCGGCCGATGGTGCCGTGGTCGTGCCCGCCGTGGCCGGGATCGAGGACGACGCGGCCAAGCTTCAGCCCCAGCGCCCGAATCAAAGTCTGACTGCCACGCGCCGCAGCCGCCGGCGGCAGGCGGTCCGGCGGGCGAGGCGCGGGGGGAGAGGCACGCACCGGGGCGGAAACCGGAGCAGGGTCCGGGGCGGGCGGAACCGCTTTCGCAGGAGGCAGCGCGGCAACCACTGGCAGGGGCGGTTCCGCGTCACGGGCCGGCGCCGACTCCCGGGCCGGCTCAGGACGCGCAGCCAGTTCCGCCGCCATCTTCTCCGCCGCCGTGGGTTCCCGGCGCTTTGCTTCCAGAACCGGCGCCGGTTCCGTTTGAGGCGGCGGCTCGACCCGCCCCACCGGTTGACGAACCGCCGTCTCTTCCGCGGTACGAATGGGTTTGGCCTGCTGCGCGGCCAGCCCGCGGGGTGACGTAATCTGGATCACCACCCCGGGCGAACGGCGCATCCTCTCCGCGGTGAAGTCCACCGGACCGGCTAAGTCCACCACCACGCGCATCCTGCCTGGCTGAGTCTCCGCCACGCGTAGCTGCTTGACACGGGCGTCGCCAACCGGAATCGTCCGGATGCCGCGTTTCCCATCGCCTGGAACGGTCCGCGGAAAATCGAATACCAAACGGGCGGGGTTTTCCAGCCGGTCGGCCACCCATTGGACTTCCCCCGTGGCCTCAACCGTAATGCGCGTTACCGAGCTTGTGGAAACCGGGCGAACGGATTTCAGGCGGGCCAGGGGAGGCGCCGCGCTGGCCAGCATGGCCGTTGCCAGGATCCACGTCGCTGTCTGGCGCCCTCGCATGGCTTACCGAGCCGAGTAGTACTCCCGTCCGTCCGCGCCGACACGCTTCACAATCGCCGGGAACTCCCTCGGCGCGGTCTCATCCCCCGTTCGCTTCCGGGCGTTCTGCCGCGCATCTCTCACCCGCCTGCCAACTTCGCCGACGTAATGCCGAGTCTCGGGATAGGGCGGAATGCCCTTCCAGCGCTCCACCGCACCTTCCCCGGCGTTGTACGCCGCCAGCGCGAGGCGCTCGTCCCCCTGGTAGAGCGCCAGTAAATGCTTCAGATATTTCACCCCCCCTTCGAGATTCTGGTTGGGGTCAAACGCATTGCGCACCCCGAATCGCTGGGCCGTCGAGGGAATCAATTGCATCAACCCCTGCGCCCCCTTGGGAGAGAGTGCCAACGGATTGTAGTTGCTCTCCACCTGAATCACGGAATGAACCAGTTCCGGCTTGACCGCATGCCGGTCCGCCACTTCGTCCACGAGCTTCGCGATGGGTTGTGGGGGCGGCCTCCGCGAACTTGTCCGCACTGCCCCCGGTCTGGCATCGCGGGGGGTAACGGCACGAGTCCGGACCAGCCGTCCACTGCGGGAGTCCACCCGGACATCCGATGCAATGCGCATGGTTTCACTCAACACCGGGCTGGCTCCCAGGAGTACCATACCCATCATGCCATAAAGAGAACAGGAGCGCATGGTTTTGTTTACGTCACTCAACTTAAACCTTTTCATGATAACGAACGCCTCCGGCCTGCTATCCTGAGGCAGTGAGCCGCGCAGGTTTCGTTTTGTGCGGGGGCCGCAGTTCCCGGATGGGCAAGGACAAAGCGCTGCTGGACTTCGGCGGCCGGCCCTTGGTGGAGTGGGTAGCGGATCAGGTGAAGCAGGCTGCGGGGTCGGTCACCCTGCTGGGCCCACCGGAGCGTTACACTCTCCTGGGCTTTCCTGTCCTGCCGGACGCCGAGACCGGTTGCGGTCCGCTTTCCGGGATCCTCTCCGCGCTGGCGGCCCATCAGGCCGACTGGAACCTCATCGTCGCCTGTGACATGCCCCACGCGGAAACCGTCTGGCTGGCTGAGCTGCTGGATCTGGCGGAAAAGGCGGAACCGGACTGCCTGGTCCCGGTGGATCCGTCCGGCCGTCTGGAACCGACTTGCGCCGTCTACCATACGCGCTGCCTGGAGGTACTCCGAAACGCTTTCTCCTCCGGAACCAGGCAAATCGTGCGCGCGCTGGGAGGATTGCGCGTCCAGACCTGCCCGGTAGAGGACCCCCGGCGTATCTTGAATGTGAATACCCCTGACGAGTGGGCAAGGATTCGCCGATGAGTGAGCGCTTCCCGCACTACATCGAATTCCGGCATGTGTATAAGACGTTCGACAAGCCCGTTCTGGTCGATTGCAGCTTTCAGGTCGACCCGGGAGAGACAGTGGCCATTATCGGGCGTTCGGGCGTCGGCAAGTCGGTGACGCTGGGACACATTATGGGGTTCCTCCGTCCCGATTCCGGCCGGGTGATTGTCGCTCACGAGGACATCACCGACTACCTCGAGCCGGAAATGCGCCGCATCCGCCGCAAAGTGACCATGGTATTCCAGTCCGGCGCCTTGTTCGATTCGATGACCGTGGCCGAGAACATCCTGTTTTCACTGGAGTTACGGGAGGACTACGACTTTCAGAACAAAGAGGATGTCGTCAACGGTTTGCTGGAGATGGTGGACATCGCCGAAGCCAAAGACGCCTACCCGTCAGATCTTTCCACCGGCTACAAGCGCGCCGTGGCCATCGCCCGCGCGCTGGCCGCCCAACCTCAGTGCATCCTTTACGATGAACCGACCACCATGGTCGACCCGCTGATGTCTTCGCACCTGGCCGGACTGATGATGAAACTCAAGCGGCAACTCCACCTGACCTCGGTCGTGGTCACGCACGACTTGGGCCTGATGCGCAAGGTCGCCGACCGCGTCGTCTTTCTCCACGACGGACGCGTGATCTATTTCGGTCCGGTCCAGCACCTAGAGCAGGCGGATCACCCGCATATTCAGGAATTCCTCGAAATGGATCGCATCGTCCGCCCATAGTCTGGCATGCGCGCGCGGGCTGCTACGATATTCGCATGGAACTCAAGGGCAAGAAGGTCGCGGTGCTGGTCGACAACGTGTATCAGGAAATGGAAGTCTGGGTCCCGCTTTATCGCCTGCGGGAGGCCGGAGCCGAAGCGCACACCGTTGGCGCCACGGCAGGCCAGACGTACGCGAGCAAGCTCGGCTATCCGGTGGTTGCCGAGAAGTCCTACGACGAGGTGTCGGCTGCCGACTACGATGGAGTGGTCGTGCCCGGCGGGTACGCGCCCGACTACATCCGCCGCCACCCCAGGGCGAACCAGTTCGTGGCGGACCTGAACGCGCAAGGCAAGCTGGTCGCCTCCATCTGCCATGGCCTCTGGGTTCTCTGCTCGGCGCACGGCATGTTGAAGGGCCGCAAAGTGACCAGCTTCTTCGCGATCAAGGACGATGTCGTCAACGCCGGGGCCGAGTGGGTGGATGCCGAAGTGGTGGTGGATCGCAACCTGGTGACGTCGCGCAAACCGGACGATCTGCCCGCGTTCTGCCGCGCCTGCCTCGAAGTGCTGGCGAACGCCGTCAAGCAGTAGACAGAACTCACCGGCGCGCTTGGCGAGCGCTGGACCTGCGGCGGGGAGGACATCTATGGCCGCAGTTTCGTCAATTTCGACCGCTGGCGGTGGATAGAGCTCGACCTGTGCGGGCACTTCCGCCCCGACGATCCCCGCCCGATGCAAAGCAACTGGGCGGCCGAGAATGGCGATAGACTCGCCGGCTCCCCGTTGACGGCGACGAAGCTCCTGGTGGAGCCTCGCGACCAAGTCGTGGACGGCGACCGGCTCAGGTCGCTCGACGATCCGAGCTTCGCGCTGGGGGGGTTGTACATGATCGAGTGAGCGCGCCTCCCGCCGGCTGTGGCAGACTGGATTGAGCGCCACACACGGCGGTCCGGAAGTTTCCGCCCGGGTTTTGGTCTTCACATCTAACCGGGAGGGGAGGAGGAGCATCCATGCGGCAGGAGGGTCCGCTCGACAACCTCGAGCAATGGGACGATTTCGTCAAAGCGCGTTACGACCCCAACCGGAGGACGGAGGAGTTCCGGCAGTTCACCGCCGAAGCGCCGGAAGGCGTCCGGGAGTTTTACCGACAGAACCATACCGGCCAGACGCTGGAGTTCGTGCTGGCCAAGAAACGGGAGTATCTGCCATTACGCAAGCGGCGGATGGGCGTGTGGGAGGCGCTGGAGGAGCTGAACGCCATCGTCGACGACAGCGACCCCGACACGGACCTGTCGCAGATGGAGCACGCTATGCAGACCGCCGAGGCCATCCGGGCGGCGGGGCATCCGCGCTGGTTTGTCCTCACCGGACTGATCCACGATCTCGGCAAGGTGCTGTGCTTGTACGGCGAACCGCAGTGGGCGGTGGTCGGCGACACGTTTCCGGTAGGGTGCGCCTGGTCGAGCAAGATCGTCTACCACGAGATGTTCGCAGGGAATCCGGACGCCGGCGTGCCCGCCTATCAAACGCCGTGCGGCATTTACGCCGAGGGCTGCGGGCTCGGCCAGGTGCACATGTCCTGGGGGCACGACGAGTACCTCTACCATGTCACCAAGCCTTACCTGCCCGAAGCGGCCCAGTACATGATCCGGTATCATTCGTTCTACCCGTGCCACCGGGAGGGCGCCTACGCGCACCTGATGAGCGCGCACGACCGCGAGATGTTCGCCTGGGTGCGGGCGTTCAATCCGTTCGACCTGTACTCGAAGAGCGCGGCGCGGCCCGATGCGCGGGCGCTGCGCCCGTATTACCAGGAGCTGATCGCCGAGTTTTTTCCCCCGCAAATTAGTTGGTGAGAGCGAGCGCGTGCGCGGCCACGTCCGCGGCGGCGCGCGCCTCCATGCGGTCCAGCACACAAACCCGGACGCCGCGCGGCGCCCACACGCGCGGGTCGGTGGGGCCGAACAGCGCCACCACCGGAGTCCCCGCGGCCGCCGCCAGGTGCGTGATGCCGGAATCGTTCCCCACGAACACCGCGGCGCGCGCGAGCCAGCACGCCAGGTCCCAAAGATTCTCGAAGCGGGCCGCCCCGGCGAGCGGCTCTTCGGGACCGGCGCAGTAGCGCACGGGCAGGCCGTTCTGTTCCAGCAAGCGGCCTAATTCCTGGAACCGGTCGAGCGGCCAGCGTTTGCGCGGCTGGCTGGCGAAAGGGTGAATCACCGCGAACCGCTCGCGCGGCGCGGGCGGCACGGGCAGGCGCGGCGCGGGCGGGCGCGGACAAGGCTGGATGGTGCGCGCCTGCCCCAGGTAGTAATCGGCGGCGTGCCCGCCCCCCTCCGGAGGGAGTGCGGAAAAGAATGTGAACGGCAGACCCAGCGCCGCGACGCGCTGGCGGAACAGCGCGTGCGCCGAGCCGTACCAGGAGATAATGCGGTCGAACGAGCGCAGACGATTGAGCAGGGTGGGGGGAGGCTCCGTCTCCGGGAGCCCCAGCCAGTCCAGACCCGAGCCCGCCACTGGCGCCGCGCGGTCCGCAAACCGCACCAGCGGCACGTTCTGACCCGCGCACCAGACTTCGGTGTACCCGTCGCGCAGGCACTCGAGGGCGGGCAGGGACAACAGGAAATCGCCGATGGCGCCCGGCCGAATCAGCAGCGTGCGCACGCGCGCGTCAACCCCATGACCGGAGCCAAAGTCCCGCGGGCAGCAGTTTGCTGATGTCGTTGTAGAGGACGAACACCGTCACCACCATCAGGAAGACAAACCCTACCTTGATCACCGTTTCCTTCACCGCCAGGCTGAGATCGCGGCGCAGAACCATTTCCACCAGCAACAGCAGAATGACGCCGCCATCCAGAATCGGAATCGGCAAGAGGTTGAAGATGGCCAGGTTCAGACTGACCATCGCCATCAGGTGGAGGTACGCGGAAGCGCCCTCGCGCGCCGCGTCCCCGGACAGCGACGCAATGCCAATGGGTCCCTGTAGCTGCTTGGCGGACATGCGCCGCTCGATGATGCCGTGCAGAAACCCGAAGATCATGGTGGCGCCCTTCCGGTTCTGCCGCAAGGATTCGGCCAGCGCTTCCTGGAACGGCAGTTGGGTCACCACGTAGCGAATGCGGTTCTCTGGCTGTACGCCGATCATCCAGTAGGATTGCCCGTCGGCCGACTCATAAACCGGAGCAATGGTGACCTTCTTCCGCACGCCCTCCCGCTCATACTCGACCACGACGGGCTTGCCCCCGGAGCTCTTAATGATCTCCCGCAGACTCACCCGCGAATGAATCGGCAACCCGTTCACGCTCACCAGCAGGTCCCCGCGGCGAAGACCCGCTTTCTCCGCGGGCATGCCGGGCTGCACCGCGCCCACCTCGACCTCGTTCTTTTCGTACCACCCGGCGGAGCCAACGCCCATGCGCTCGTCCATGGTCGGAGTCACCGTCACCCGATGCCGCTGCCCGCCGCGCTCGTACACCACCGTCAGCGTCTTGTAAGCGCTCTGAATCTCCTTCAGAAAGATGTCTTCCCAGGAAGGGTTCACCAGGCCATCGAGTTCGGCGATGCGGTCTCCTTCGCGCAGTCCCGCCTGATCCGCGGGCGAGCCCGGCATGACATGGCCAATCAGCCCCCGCACCGGCGGTTCCTCGGGCTTGCGGAACTCGAACATGAACAGGCCTGTCAGCAGCCCGATCGCCAGCAGAATGTTCATCAGCGGTCCCGCGAAGACAATGAACAGACGCTGGTAGCGGGGTTTGCTCATGAAACTGCCGGGGTCGGCAGACGCTTCGTCGCCGGCCTGTTCGCCGTACATCTTCACGTAACCGCCAAACAGGATGGCGGAGAACCGGTAGTCGGTGTCGCCCCGCCGGAAGCCGAACAGCCGGGGTCCGAAGCCAAAGCTGAAGACCTCCACCCGGACATCGCAAAGGCGCGCCGCCCAGAAGTGGCCCAGTTCATGGACGATGATCATCACTCCGATCAGGATCAGGAGCGCGAAGAAGTTTTCGAAAAAAACCATGGGGCTCTCACACTCGGGCCAGCGCGCGGGCGCTCACCAGACGATGACACAGGTGACGGGCCTCGCGATCGGCCTCCAGGACTTGCTCAATCGATTGCGGACGCCGCACGGGCGCGCGCGCCAAGGTTTCCTCCACCAATTCCGAGATGGCGGGAAACGAAATGCGGCCAGCCAGGAAGGCGTCGACGGCAACCTCGTCCGCCGCATTCAGAACGCAGGTTGCCGCTCCGCCCGCTTCCCAAGCCTGGTACGCCAGTTTCAGCAAAGGGAACCTGGCGTGGTCGGGTGGCAGAAACTCCCACTCGCGCGCCTGGGCCCAATCCAGCTTTGGAACCGGCGCCGGCCAGCGTTCAGGATAGGTCAGCGCATACTGGATGGGCATGCGCATATCGGTCGCGCAGACCTGCGCGATCACGCTGCCGTCGTTGAACTCCACCAGCGCGTGCACCGTCGACTGGGGATGCACCACCACATCGACCTCGGCCGGCTGAAAGCCGAACAGCCAGCACGCCTCGATCACCTCGAAGCCCTTATTCATCAGCGTCGCGGAATCGATGGTGATCCGGTTTCCCATCTTCCAGGTGGGATGGTTGAGCGCTTGGGCGGGAGTCACCGCCTCCATGCGCTCCCGGGGCAGGTCCCGGAAAGGACCGCCGGAAGCGGTCAGGATCAGACGGGTGACGTCACTGCGGCGGCCGGCCCGCAAGCACTGGTGCGCTCCGTTGTGCTCACTGTCGACCGGGATCAACTCCGCCCCGCTTTCCTCGACCGCTTTCATGACCAGGCTGCCCGCCGAAACCAGGACTTCCTTGTTCGCCAAGCCGATCCGCTTCCCTCGCCGCACTGCTTCATAGGTTGCTTCAAGGCCTGTTACGCCGACGATCGAGGACATCACCGTATCCACTTCGCCGGCAGTGGCGATTTCCACCAGGGACCGCGGCCCGGTGGTGACCTCGGGCCAGCGACGCCGCTCCAGCCCGGTCGCCGGGAGGCTCTCCAGCAGCTGCGAACGGCCGGACTCGCTTCCCGTGGCAACCACTCGAGGAGCAAACTCCACCACTTGCTCAAGCAGCAGAGAGATGTTGTTCCCTGCCGCTAACGCGAAGATCTGGAAGCGGTCCCGGTTCTGACGGACCACATCCAGGGTGTTGCGTCCGATCGAGCCCGTGGAGCCGAGCAGGGTAATGGTGCGCATGGCCTTAGGAAACCAAATTACTACAAGGAGATGATGTTCCGGGGCACCATGGTGCAGACCTCTCTCCCAGGAAAGAATCCGCGCCCTTCTCCAGCATGACAGGTTTCTGTGGAATTTGGAATCGCTTTTAGCTTTGGGGAAGACCTCTAACCCTTTCGGGCGCCGGGGAGGGTTGCTTCAGGGGTCTTTGTTTAGAGGTTAGTCTCGCTTTGGTGGGAGTTGCCTCCCCGGCTTACTTCCAATTCTAGTAGACTCTGCCCCGGAATGCAACAAAAAATTGTATTCCGCCTATAGCTTCTTCACTTCAACCCCGGCCCACTCTTCTAAAATCTTGATTGTAGAACACATATCTTCTTCGCCGTGGCCCCGCGCCACGGCCGCCTGAAACATCTGCTGGGTCAAACCGGTGAGCGGCAGCGGCACGCCGAGCTCTTTTCCCGATTCCAGTATCAGTCCGATGTCCTTGTGCATCCACTTGACCGAGAAATTCGGCGAAAAGTCGCGCCGGAAGACATAAGGTGCTTTGAAATCAATCAGTCCGCACTTGGCGGCGCTGTTCGCCAAGATGTCGACCATCAAGCCCGGATCCAACCCAGCCTTGGTCGAGAGCACCAGGCCCTCGTTGAACGCCAGCAAGATGTTAGAAAGAATCAGGTTCTGGGTCAATTTGGCGTTCAGACCCATTCCCGGCCCGCCGCAGTAGTACAGGCGCTTGCCCATGGGTTCAAAAAAGGGCCGGACTCGATCGAAAACACCCTGGTCGCCCCCCACCATGAAGGTCAGGTTCCCGCTTTCCGCACCCGGCTTGGAGCCCGTACAGGGAGCGTCCAGGAAGTGCACCCCCCGGCGGGTCAACTCCGCGCTTATCTCCCGGCTGGCGGAAGGCGACACCGTGCTGGCATCCACGATCACGGAACCCGGTCGCGCCCCGTCCGCCAAACCGTCCCGCCCCAGAATCACCGTACGGGACATCTCCGTGTCGCCGACGCAGAGAAAAGAACATTCCGCGAACTCGGCCACCTGGCGTGGAGTTTCACAGAAAACGCCGCCTTCGGCGGCAGCCAGATCCCTGGCTTTGCCTGCGGTGAAGGACCAGAGAGCAACCTCGTGTCCGCCCCGAAGCAGGTTGCGGGCCATCGGATAGCCCATGATGCCCAGTCCCAGAAACCCTAGCTTGGCCATAACTGCTGAATCCCTCCTTCCCGTTGTTCGCAGGAAAGCGCAAACCCAGGATTGTAAGACAGCGCCCCGCCGGACGCCAAGTTCACATCTTCACATCAGACCGAGCCTGACCCGTCTGGTTGCCGGGCGGCGCGTATCCGAAGCAGTTGGCGACGCTCGCCCGCCGGGGCCAGATGGTAGGCGCCGCTTGGCCAGTTGCCGTCCAGCACGCTGCGCACAACGGGCTCCAGCCGCGCATAGGATTCCGGCGTGTTCGGCGCCAGGAGCCGGTCGTTCACCGAGATTTCCAGTTCCTGTCCGGGGAATCGGAGCGCGCCCGCGAACTCCGGTTCGGCCACCAGCTGGGTCGCGGCCCCTTGCGCGGCCGTCAGGGCCTGCCGCAAACGGTGCGCGTCAGAACCGTCCAGCACGGTCCGCCGAGTGTAGCTTAAGCCGTAGCGGCCGTGCGCGAAATGCAGGCTGAACAGGCCTTCATGCGCCACCAGTAGCACGCCCGGACCGTCCGGCACATGCCGGTAATCCGCCACGTCGATCAACAGATGATCCGGAATCGCGGAGCGCTGAATCCAGCGGTGAAACACCGGAATCGCGCCGCCGAGGTCCAGGTTTTCCGGCCCGTCGCCGAATAGTCTCACAACAAAATGCTGCACCGGGCTATCCTTTGGTTCCCATCGCTACCGGCTGCGCGAGCCGCGCGCGGCAACTGTGCGCCGCCTCGATGAAGAGCTGCGCCTCTTCGATCAACTGGCGCGTTCCTTCCACGTCGTAGGCCTGCCCCCGCCGCCGGTGGGCCTGGAAGTAATACTGCGCGAACTTCCCGCCGGCGAAGGGATCGAAAAACAGTTCCGTATCGTAGAACTTCTCGCGGAACGCGGCCAGGGTCTGGTCCGGTTCGTCCGGCGCGCCGGGGTCGCGGAAGCGGAGCAGAGCCAGCGCGGCGTGATGCATCGACTCGAAAGCCGTCGCGGCAGCCTTTGCCAGGTTGCCCCGCTCCAGCTGCAACTGCGCCTCGAAAGCCTCGCGCTCGCACGCGGCCAGTTGGAAGTCGATGGGCGACACCACTTCGCCCGCGCACTCGCCCACGCCGAGGTCGCCGGTGGTGTACTCGCGGGCATCGGCCCAGTCGGTGTACAGCCCCGGCTCCACGTCGTGCGCGGGCACTTCCATCAGGTCCTCCAGCATCTTCTTGCACTCGGCCTTCCCGATGCGGCGGGTGAAGGCCTGAAACGATTCACCAGGCTGCCGTTCCGTAAGATAGCGGCTGGTGACGCGATCCACCACCTGCGGGATGCGCTTGGACGGCACCGCGCCGATCGCCAAACCGTACGAACCCGCGTTCTCGGTCCACTGGCCGCCGACCAGCACCTGAAAATGCGGCACCTGGTAGCCGCCCTTGTTGCGGCTGACTCCGTAAAACCCCAGATCCGCCACGTGGTGCTGTCCGCAGGAGTTGAAACACCCGCTCACCTTGATGTGCAGTCCCCGGACCGCTTCGTCCATTTCCACCGCCTTCGCCGCGAGACGCAGGCGCAGCTCGCCGGCCAGCCCGCGCGACGACGCAATCCCCAACTTGCAGGTGTCCGTGCCCGGGCAGGCGGTGATATCCACAATGGTGCCGGCTCCAGGCTCGTCCAGCCGCGCCACTTTCAACTCTTGATACAACGGCAAGAGATCTTGCTCGCTGACCCACCGCAGCACCATATTCTGTTCCACCGTGGTGCGGATGGTCTCGTTCGTATACTTGCGGGCCATATCCGCCAGCGCCCGCAGTTGATCGGAAGTGATGTCCCCGAGCGGCAGCGCGATCGTTACGGTGAAGTACCCCGTCTGCCGCTGCCGGTAAACGTTGCTCTGGAACCAGCGGGCGAATCCCTCCGGCTGGTTGCCGTTGATCTGGAGGAGCGAAGGGGGCTGCTTGGGCGTCTCGCTAGCCACCGGGAGATCCGCCAGGAACGACGTCCAGCGAGGATCCTCCGGCAGGAGGGCTCTCTCGGCCAGCACCAAGCGCTTGAACTCCTCGAGCCCAAGCTTATTGACGAGGAACTTCATGCGCGCCGTGTTCCGGTTCTTCTTCTCGCCGAGCCGCGCGAATACCCGGGCGATCGCTTGCGCCAGCGGCAGCAGTTCTTCTTCCGGGACGAATTCCGAGAACAGCTTGGCCTGCTGCGGCACCGTACCCAGTCCGCCGCCCACATACATTTCAAATCCGCGCTGAACCTTTCCGTCCGCCTCGCGCGTTACCCCGATCAGCCCGATGTCGTGGATGTTGACGAGCGCGCAAGCCTCCGTCCGGCACCCGGAGAAGGCAATTTTGAACTTCCGCCCGAAATCCTGGCAGTCCGGATGCCCGAGCAGGAAATACGCGAGCGCCTTGGCGTACGGCGTGACGTCGAACGTCTCGGTCCGGCAAACTCCCGCCAGGGGGCAGCCGGTTACGTTGCGCACCGTGTTGCCGCATGCTTCGCGCGTGGTGATGCCGACCGCGGCGAGGCGGCGCATCAGCGACGGCGTATCTTCAATGTGGACAAAGTGAAGCTGGAAGTCCTGCCGGGTGGTGACGTGCGCGATCCCGTCGGAGTATTCCTCCGCCAGGTCCGCGAGCGTCTCCAGTTGGGCCGCGTTCAGCCCGCCGAACGGGATCTTGATCCGCTGCATCCCGGGCGCATCCCAAAGCGTGTGCGGGCCTTTGGTTCCCTTGGTAGGAAACTCCAGGGTGCGCGCGGTCTGCCCGTCGTGGCGCTGCCCGTTGTCGTAGCGCTGGCCGTAACAACCCCGCCGGAGCCGCGTCTCCGCAAATACCTTGTCCTCGATTTTCCCCTGTTTTTTCAACAGGATCTCGTTCTCGAAGCGGTCGATCTCCCGGGCTAGTTCCGGGGGCAGCGCGCCCGCGAGGCGTTCCTTCCAGAGGGAGTTGCTGGCCTTCATATATACCCTAAACTATATCGAATTTGCGGAGATTGTTCAATGGCGAACCGAAGATCCCTCGTGGGCAATGGCTCAAGAGCACGCCCCGGCGTTCGGTTCACCTATCTGGCTTCATCTGGAGAAATGATAGCTTCCTCGCTGGTTGGTGCGCTGAGCCTGATGGAAGCCCGCGCCGACCATAGCCCCGCTTTCTCCAGGAAGGGCCGCGAGAAACGCCGGAGTGGGCGTTGTCGCCCACCTCCTTTGTGGGGATCTCCTCATGCTCCCGAAAATAAAGGGATGCGTTGATGGCATTCTGCGTGCTCGCCGTTTTCCGATTGTCTGTGAAAGGGGAAAGCCTTATGGCGACCTATGGTTGGCTTTTCGACCCAAAAAGATGTATCGATTGCAAGGCCTGCGAAGCAGCGTGTAAGCAGTGGAACGGCGTCGAGACGGGGATCGACGTTCGCTACCGCCGCGTTCGGGCCGTGGAACGCGGGGAGTTTCCGCAAGTAAGCGTGCAGTATCTGTCCCTGTCCTGTAATCACTGCGAGGCAGCCACCTGCTTGCGAGTGTGCCCGACCAAGGCCATCTTTCGGCGGCAGGATGGCATCGTCTTGATTCAGGAAGAGACCTGCGTGGGGTGTGGCCTGTGCGCCAAGTTCTGCCCGTACCAAGCCATGCAACTGAATTGGCAGCGGCGAAAAATGGAGAAGTGTACGATGTGTTCCCCACGAATTGACGCCGGATTGCCTCCTGCCTGTACGACCGTTTGCCCCACTCGCGCCCTGATGTGGGGTGAGTGGGATCAAATTAAGGACCAAGGGGTCGATCAAGTGGAGAATTTTTCGCCACCCATGTTGACAAAACCAGCAATTCGTTTCGTCACGACCGAATGGAAAGGCTGAGCTTAGCTCAAGGAGATTTCACGATGCCCTTATCAAGAAGAGACTGGATTCGCCTCAGCAGCGTGACTGGCGCTGGTCTGTTCGGCGGCCAATCCCTGTTCGGCCAGTTCTTCCAACCCGCCGCGGCCGGTCCCTCGGCGCAAACCCGCACTTTGGTCACCGCCTGCGGACTCTGCGATTCGGCGTGCGGGATGCAGGCGACTGTCACGGATAACGTCCTGAAGTTTCTCCAGGGCCTCCCGGGAGACCAACATGGGAATGGGGGGATTTGCGCCAAGGGTGCGTCGGCCATCTCCACGGCGTATGATCCCGACCGATTGAAATACCCCATGAAGCGCACTAACCCCCACAAGGATCTCACTGCGGATCCGGGGTGGGTGAGGATCACCTGGGACGAAGCGCTCACAACCATCTCCCAACGTTTTGGGGGTTACCTCTCCCAGTTCGGCAAAGAGTCCCTGCTGTTTGTGTCGCGCAACAGCCCAGAGCTCTGGTCGCGTTTCATGAATGCGATTGGCGTGGTGAACCGCGTGGACCACAACGACGTGTGCTACATGGTGGACCGGATTGTTCAGCGTTACACCATGGGGCCCCACACCTTCGCCTACGATTTCGCCAACTCGAAATACATCCTCCTGTTCGGTTGGGACCTGCTGGCGAGAAACAAGGTTGTCTTCTGCCACCAGATGATGGCCGCCAAAGAAGGCGGGGCTAAAGTAGTGTCTTTTAATCCTATGTACTCGGCGACCGCGCGCGTAGCCGATGAATGGTACCCCATCCGGCCAGGCGGGGATCTGGCGGTCATTCTGGCGATCATTCAGGTGCTGCTCAACGAAAATCTCTTCGACCGCGACTTCGTGGGCAACTACACCAACTTCGCCGAGTACGAAGGCCAAATCCGCGAAAACTTCCAGAAGTACACCCCGGAATGGGCCGAGAAGGAGAGTGACGTCCCCGCGGCGGACATCCGCCGGATCGCCCGCGAGTTCGGCGAGCGCCGGCCCGCCGTCGCGCCTCTGCACAAGAAGACCATCGGGGCCAACCACGCCAACGCCACGCAGATCGCGCATGCGATCGCCGTCCTGAACATCCTGGCGGGGACCATCGACCGGCCCGGCGGGCGCTATTTTCCCCGCACCATCTCGATCCCCGGGGTGGACGCGATTTATCCGCCTCCATCGTATCCGTCCAAGACGGGACGCCGCGTGGACGGAAGGAACCTGTTGCCCCTGGCGCACGAAGCCAACAACGGCATGTTCTCGACCCTGGCTGACGGCATGCTCAACAAGTTCCCGGGCATGATCCGTGGCGTATTCTGGCAAAACTACAGCTTGGGCGGTTTCCCAAGCCCGCGCCACATCGCGGAGGCGTTGAAGAGCGTGGAGTTCATGGTCGTCATGGACATCCTGCCCGTCGACGCGGCGCTGCTGGCGGACATTGTCTTGCCTTCGACCATGTTCCTCGAAGGTTCGGACTTGATCTCCCGTACGAACAACGCCAAGAGTCCCCAGGTGGTGGTGCGCCAGCCGGTGATTTCGGCGCCGTTCGAAACCCGCTCCATCGGCTGGCTGGCTGTGGAGTTGGGCAAGCGTCTGGCCCCGGATTACTTCCGCACCGACAGCGGCGCGTGGATCAGTCCGTCCGTGCTGCTGGACGAGAAGACCAAGCGAGCCGGTCTGGCCAACTCTTTCGCGGAATTCCGCAGCATCGGGATGGTCACCAAGGAACAGCCGTTCGTGCCGCGCACCACCTTCGCGACCGCTTCCGGCAAGTGTCAGATTTACGTCCCGGAATTTGCCCAACGCGGGTATGCCCCGCTTCCGGAGTGGAAACCGAAGCGGGATCTGCCTTCGGCCGAGTACCCCTTCTTCCTGCTCACCTACATCCCGGGCGTCCACCGGCGAAACTCGACGCAGAACAACAAGGTGTTGCACGAGATGATGCCGGAGAACTCCGTGATCATGCATCCCTCGGCCGCGGCCAGGCTAGGATTGGGAGAAGGCACGCCCGCGGTGGTCCGCTCGCGGGCGGGCCAGATCACGCTGCCGGTGCACCTCAGCCAGACGCTCCGTCCGGATTGCGTCCTGGTCGCCCACGGTTTCGGCCATGTTTCCCGCGCACTCACCCTGGCGGGCGGCAAAGGCGCGCGGGACGCGGACCTGATTCCGGACCAGACGATTGAGGAGATCCTGGCGGCGGGGAATTTCGGTGGTTCGGGTTGCATCATGGACGCGGCCGTCGCCGTGGAAGCTGCGGGATGATGACCCGCCTCGACCGCGCCCGCTGGTTCCAAATGGCGGGCGCGGGCTTTCTCTCGCCGGATGCGAACGTGCTGAAAGCCCCCCTGGATTCGCTGCGGGAAACCGAATGGGGCGAAGAAGCCAGCCGCCTCCTGCAATGGCTGGAAAGCGGGGACCCGCTGGATCTTCAGCGCGAGTTTGTGCGGCTCTTTCTGAGTCCGACGGGCGCGGTGCTGCCGCCGTGGCAATCCGCGCGAGAGGATCCGCCGCGGTTGATGGGTCCCGCCCACGAGTCGGCCACGCGCTGGTTCGCCCGGTGGGGCGTGGCGCCCCGCACCCCCGGAGAACCCGCCGACCACCTGGGCTTGTTGCTCAACTTCGCCGGTTTCCTGCTTGAACAAGAGGCGAGCGCCGAGGAGCTCGCCGCCTTTCACCAGGACCACCTGACTTGGGTCCCCGCCTTTTGCGAGCGGGTCGCGGCAGAGGCGCGTCATCCGTTTCTGGCTCATTTGGCCAGCTTGGCCGGACGCCTCACCGCCCAGCGCCTGGAAGAGACCGCGCCTTGAGAGCTGCGGCGCGGGATGCGCCGCAGTGGGGCAAGGAGGAGACTTGCCCACCGCTCGGCTCACGTCAAGCGTGTCGCTCGACTTACTGCAAGTCGAACCGATCGAGGTTCATCACCTTCGTCCAGGCTTTGGCGAAGTCGCGCGCGAACTTCTCCTTTGCGTCGGCAGAGGCGTAGACCTCGGCAATCGTGCGAAGCTCGGAATTCGACCCGAAGATGAGGTCGACCGGAGTCGCCGTCCATTTCCGCTGGCCGGTTGCGCGGTCATGCCCCTCGTAGAGGCCCTCCGACGCCGTGGACTTGCTCCACTTCGTCGACATGTCGAGCAAGTTCACAAAGAAGTCGTTCGTCAGGGCCCCAGGGCGGTCCGTAAATGCGCCATGCGCCGTCTGGCCGGTATTGGCGTTCAAAGCCCGCAGGCCACCCACCAACACCGTCATCTCCGGAACGGTCAGTTTCAGCAGGTTCGCCCGGTCCACCAGCATTTCCGCCGGCGAGAGCCTTTGTCCCGGGCGATAGTAATTGCGGAAGCCATCCGCCTTTGGTTCCAGCACGGCGAATGACTCGACGTCGGTCTGGGCCTGGGAGGCGTCCACGCGCCCCGGCGTGAAGGCGACCTGGAGGTTGATTCCCGCGTTCTTGGCCGCCTGTTCGACCGCCGCCGTGCCGCCCAGCACAATCAGGTCGGCCAGCGAAACCTCCTTGCCGCCGGCCTGCGCGCGGTTGAACTCCTGCTGGATGCTTTCCAAACCGTGTAAGACTTTGGCCAGTTCCGCCGGGTTGTTGACCTCCCAGTCCTTTTGGGGAGCCAGGCGGATCCGCGCGCCGTTGGCGCCGCCACGCATGTCGGCGCCGCGGCAGGAGGCTGCCGAGGCCCAGGCGGTGCGCACCAGTTCCGGAACGGAAAGACCAGACGCCAGGATCCGGGATTTCAGCTCCGCGATCTCCTTCGCCCCGATCAGCGAGTGCTTCGCTTGGGGAAGCGGATCCTGCCAGATGAACTCCTCTTTCGGAACCTCGGGCCCGAGATAGCGCGAGCGCGGTCCCAGGTCGCGATGGGTCAGCTTGAACCAGGCTTTCGCAAACGCAAGCCGGAATTCCTCCGGATTCTCCCGGAAGCGCCGGGCGATCGTGCGGTAGCTCGGATCGAACTTCAGCGCCAGGTCGGTGGTGAACATGATCGGCGCGTGACGCTTGGCGGGGTCATGCGCGTCCGGAACCGCATTCCGCGCCTGGTTGTTCGCGGGAACCCACTGGATGGCGCCCGCGGGACTCTTGGTTTGCACCCACTCAAAAGCGAACAGGTTCTCCAGGTAGTGCGACGACCACCGGGTGGGCGTGGCGGTCCACGCGCCTTCCAACCCGCTGGTGACCGTGTCGCCGGCGTTGCCCTTCCCGCACTGATTGTCCCAGCCGAGACCCTGCAATTCCATGGCGGCGGCCGCGGGCTCGGGGCCTACGCACTTGCCCGGATCATGCGCGCCATGGGCCTTGCCAAAGGTGTGCCCGCCGGCGATGAGCGCCACGGTCTCTTCGTCGTTCATCGCCATGCGGCCGAACGTCTCCCGGATGTCCAGAGCGGCCGCCAGCGGATCCGGCTTGCCGTTCGGGCCTTCCGGATTCACGTAGATGAGGCCCATCTGCACCGCAGCCAGCGGCATGTCGAGTTTGCGGCCGGCGCTGTAACGCTGGTCGTCAAGCCACTTCTTCTCCGGCCCCCAGTAGACCAGATCCGGCTCCCAATCGTCGGCCCGTCCGCCCGCGAAGCCGAATGTCTGAAAGCCCATGGACTCCAGCGCCACGTTGCCGGCCAAGACCATCAGATCTCCCCAGGAGATCTTCCGGCCGTATTTCTGCTTCACCGGCCAGAGCAGACGCCGCGCTTTGTCAAGGTTGGCGTTGTCCGGCCAACTGTTGAGCGGGTCGAACCGCTGCTGGCCGCCATCGGCGCCGCCCCGCCCGTCCAAGGTGCGGTAGGTGCCCGCACTGTGCCAGGCCATGCGGATGAAGAGAGGCCCGTAGTTTCCGTAGTCGGCCGGCCACCAATCCTGGGAGGTCGTCAAGACCTTCTGAATGTCCTGCTTGACGGCCGGCAGGTCGAGGCTGGCGAATTCCTTGGCGTAGTGGAACTCCTTCCCAAAGGGATTGGACTCCACGGAGTGTTGCCGGAGCGGCGTGAGGTCGAGTTGCTCAGGCCACCAGAACTGGTTCGGCTTGGGCTGCTGCGCGCCGCCGGCGCCCGCGAATACGGAAAGGGCCGCCACCGCCGCGGAAGCGGTGCACCGCCACTTCAGTTTCTTCTTCATACCGTCAAGGGTAGGGCCGGGGCTTGACATAGGTCAATACGATTGCGACTATGCATGTGATCGGTGTTACCTATGAAGCAGCGACGACGGGCGCGGACCTTCGAGCTGCGGCAACTGGAGTACTTCTGCGCCGTGGCGCGGACGGGCAGTTTCACCAGGGCCGCCGAGGAGCTCGGCATCTCGCAGCCATCGCTCTCTGAGCAGATCGCCCGGCTGGAGCAAAATCTGGGCGCGGCGCTCTTCGAAAGGCTGACCCGGCGGATCGAACTGACCCCGCTCGGCGAGGCGATTCTCGGCAAGGCGCAGGCGTTGCTGGAAGACGCCGCAGCGCTGCCGGATCACTTCGAGCGGGCGCGCGAAGGCGTGCGCGGGCCGTTGCGCGTCGGGTCGATCCCTACCATCCTGCCCTATCTCCTGACGCCGCTACTCAAAGAATTTGCGGAGCGCTACCGGGAAGTTGACCTGCACCTTCGCGAGGGGACGACGGCGGAGCTTGTCGAGCAGGTGCTCGACGGGATGCTCGACGTGGCGGTCCTGAGTCTGCCGGTCGAGGGCGCCGGGCTGGTTAGGAAGGAACTGTTTCGCGAGCCCCTCTATCTGGCCGTGCCGGAAGGCCACCCGCTGGCTGCGGCGGAGCGGGTTCAGTTGCGGCAGGTTTCCAAACAGCGGCTGCTTATCCTGAACGATGGTCACTGTCTGCGCGATGAGACGCTGGCCTTCTGCGAACGCGCCAGGGCCCGCTTTGAGGGGCATTTCGAGGCCGACCAGTTTCTGACCATCTTCGAATTGATCCGGGCCGGTTTCGGGGTCAGCATTGTCCCGGAAATGGCGCGCGGTTTGAGCGAAGGTTGCAAGCTCATCGAGATCGAGCCGAAAGCCAGCCGCCGGGTCGGCTACATCCGGCGGGAACGGCGTTATCTGTCGAAAGCTCTCGAGGCCTTTACCGCGTATCTGCGAGAATCGGTGGAGAAACGAACGCAGGCCGGCGGGCGCAGCCCGGCCGCGATGGCGTGAGGACGCTTGCGCACCCCTGTTTCGATCCGCGCCCTGTCCGTGCTGGTGTATTGCTGCCTGGGACTGTTTGCGGCGCTTGGCTGCTACCTGGCGACGTTGGGCGGCCGGGACGTCTGGCTTGGGCTCCAGAGCCGGAAGTGGCCGCAGGCGCCGGGGATGGTGATCCCGTCGCCAAGGGAGACCGAGCCGGAAGCCCCGGCGGCGGGGACGATCGCGGTGCGCTACGCCGTCAGGGGGCGCGTGTACATCACGAGCCAGATGCGATTCGGCGCGCAGCCGGCTCTTGCCGGCCGGGACGAGTTCGAGTTGTGGCGCTGGCGCTACCCTCCGGGAAGGGCGGTGACCGTGTTCTATGCGTCGGACACGCCGGAACTGGCGGTCGTCCGGCCGGGGGCGGGCCCAGAAGCCTTCTGGCTTCCCGGACTGGGCTTGGGCCTGCTGCTGGCGGCGGCAATGTTTGCGGCGGCGTTCCGCGCCGCGGCCGCCGGCATCGGGATCTCGATCGGGGTGGCGCTGTTTTCCGGGATCTTCCTGTGCATCGGCTGCGCGATGCTGGCCGCCGGAGGGTGGACCTTGTATCGCGCTTACGACAGCCAGTCCTGGCCGGTGGCGAAGGGAGAATTTGCGCCGATGGCGCACGGCGGCGAACCCGGCTCCGTGCCCGGCCAGCGTTCCGTGTATCGCTACGTGGTCGATGGTCAAACGCACTTCGGCAATCGGATTCGTTTCGGCGCCGGGCCTGACGCCGGCGGCGAGAGGCTCCGGTCCGGCGTCGGCGCGGGCACGGGCACGCTGGACGTGCGATACTCCTTAGCCGATCCCGACTTGGCGGTGTTGGAGCCGGGTATCTTCCCGGGCGCATTCTGGATGCCAGGCGCGGGACTGGCGCTATCGCTGTTCGGCCTGGCGGGAATTCGCTACGCCACCGCCGCGCTGAGGATCGGCCCCTACTAAGCCGGGCCCTGGAGCCCGCCGCGACGCGCGGTCAGGGCGCCGGCGCGCCGGGCGAGGGCGCGTCGAGAACTTGGCGGACGCCCACGCCGAGGGTACGGTGCGAAAGGGGTTTCCGCAGCACGGGATCGTCGTGCTGGAGCAGGCCATTCCGGATGAGCGTGGCGTCCGGCTGATCGGACACAAACAGGACGCGCATTTCAGGCCTCAGTTCGCGCAGGGCGAGGAAAAGCTCCCGGCCGCCGTCTCCTGGCGCAGCCGGATCAATGACGAGCAGATCGATCGGCGAGGGCCATTGGCGGCAGATCGTCTCGGCTTCCGCGCGCGCGCCCACCGCAAACACGCGATACCCCAGCTCCCGGAGCGACTCGGAGACCGAGCCGCGCAACGCCTCGTCCTGCTCGACGAGCAGAATTGTCTCGGTTCCGCGCAGCTCCGGCTCCCCGGATGCCGCGCGGAGGCGGGAGGGCGAGGGCGCGGCGCGGGGAAGGCCAATGCGGAACACCGTGCCCGCGCCGGGCTCGCTGGCAACCTCGATGTGGCCGCGGTTCTGCTGCACGATGCCATACACCGTAGCCAATCCCAAACCCGTGCCCTTGCCGGGCTCCTTCGTGGTGAAAAACGGTTCGAACAACCGGCGGCGGACCTCCTCGCTCATGCCCGTACCGGTGTCGGCGATAGAAAGTTGTACGTACTCTCCCGGTTCGGCTCCGGCCTGCGCGCGGAGGTCGCCGGCCGTACAGCGCACGATCGCGGTTTCGATCGTTAATTGCCCGCCCGCAGGCATGGCGTCCCGGGCGTTCGCCACCAGGTTGAACAGGATCTGCTCGAGCTGCACCGGGTCGGCGCACACCGTACACTCGGCGTCGGCGAAGCGCTGCGCGATGTGCACCGCCGGACCGGCCAGACCGGACAGCATGGGCAGCAGACCGGCCACCAGCGCATGGAGATCCAGCTCGCGCGGCTGCGCAACCTGCCGCCGGCTGAAGGTCAGCAACTGCCGGATCAGGGCGCTCGCGCGGTCGGCCGCGTTCATAATCTCGCGGGCGTGCGCCCCGGGGCGGCTCGCGCTGTCCAGCGAATTCAGCAGCATTTGGCCGTAGCCGTGAATCACGGTGAGCAGGTTGTTGAAGTCATGGGCGATGCCGCCGGCCAGTTGGCCGACGGCCTCCATCTTCTGCGCCTGGCGCAGTTGCTCTTCCAGCCGCAAACGGTCGGTGAGATCGGTCAGAATGGCCACGGCGCCGCAGAAACGCCCGTCCGGGGCCACCATGGGCGCCGCGGAAATGGCCACGGGAATCATCTCGCCGCTCCGCCGCTGGCGATAGGTATCCACGGCAAAGGACTGTCCCTGCCGGAGGCGCTCAAACAGGCTCGCGGCTTCCGCGCGTTGCTCCTTGGAGATGAAGGGCGGCTCCTTCCCAAGCACTTCCTCTTCCGCCCAGCCAAACATCCGCTCGGCGGCCGAGTTCCATTTGCTGAGCCGCCGTTCCGCGTCGAGGGTCAGAATAGCCAGGGGTGAAGTCTGAATAATCGCGCGGAGCGTTTCGTTGGCGGCGCGCAAGTCCTCCTGCGCCTGCGTCCGGTCGGTGATGTCGCGCAGGTTACAGACGTACCCCTGCACCGCCGGTTCGCCCATCAGGTTGCGCCCGATGGCCTCAACCACCCGCCACGAGCCATCGCGGCGCAGCAGGCGGCATTCGAACTGGCGGGCGGCCGTCTGTGCGCAGGCCAGTTGCTCCCGAAAAATGCGCCGCACCGCAGCGCGGTCGCCGGGATGCACCCACTCGAGCGCCTGCGTGCCCTCCACCTCCCCGGTGGCCACGTCGAGGATGCGGCGGACGGACGGGCTGGCGTAGAGGACGCGGCCTTCGTGGTCCAGAATCCCGATCAGGTCCGACGCGTTCTCGATCAGGGAGCGGAACCGTTCGTCGCTGCGCCGGAGGGCTTCAGCGGCGCGGTGCCGTTCCGTGATATCCCTCAGCACCGCGGTGAACTGATGCCGGCCGCGTTCGAGGAACTCGCCGATGGTCGCTTCCAGCACCAGGTCGGAGCCGTTGCGGTGCAGGCCGGGAATCTGGACGGTCTCGGTGCCCAGGTAGCTCTGGCCGGTGGTCAGATCCACCCAGGCGAAACTTTGAGGAAAGCGCCGCGGGCAGTCCGGCAGCAGCTTGGAAAGAGGCCTCCCGATCATCTCCTCGACGGCGTAGCCGAAGATCTTCTCGCAGGCGTGGTTCACAAAAATGATCGAACCGCGCTCGTCGAAGGTCAGGATCGCGTCGGTGGCGGACTCGGCGACAATGCGGTAACGCTCCTCGCTCTCCCGCAGGCGCTCTTCGACGCGCTTCTGATCGGTAAGATCGCGCGCGATTCCCTGGAAGCCGACCACCGCGCCTTCCTCGACCACGAGTTGGACGTTCTGGCCGAGCCACAGCGTGGAACCCTCCGCCGTCCGCACGGGCGCTTCGAAGTAACTGGTCTGCGTGCGGTCGTGAAACTGGCGTTCGTAGAACCGGCGGACCTTGCGGCGGAAATCCGGGCGGACCAAGCGCGCGAAGTGCCTCCCTAGCAGGTCTTCGGCCGGGTAGCGCAAAAGCCGGGTGGCCGCGCTGTTGAAAAACGTGATCCGTCCGCGCCGATCGGTCCGGAAGATGATGTCCCGGGCGTGGTCGACCAGGTGGCGGTAGCGCCGCCGGCTCTCGCGCAGCGCCTCCTCGGTCCGCTTGTGGGGACTGATATCGGAGAACACCAGGGTCAGGGGCGAGGCGGGATCCGCGGGCGGGCGCGCGGCCACCCGGAACCACACCGAGTGCCCCTGCGCGTGGAGCATCCGGAAGTCCATCGCCAGCTTCGTCTGTTTCGCGGCGGACTTGCGGAAACCCTCGAACGCGTGTACCCGGTCTTCCGGATGAATGTGGTTTGCCAGGAAGTCCGGCTGGGCGGTCCAGGCTTCGGCCGGATACCCTAACAGGGACTCGGCCAGTCGTCCGACGGAAAGCACGCTGCCCGAAGCGGCGTGGATCTCGCACACAAACGCCCGCAAATCCTCCAGCAGATCGCCGGCGTGATCTTCCAAGGCGGGATGAGCGGGAGAGGTGGCCATATGCCGCCAGTCTTGGCCATCATAATAACCGCCCCTGGGTCCTGTCACGACGGGGAGATCCCTTAGGCGGGCAGCGGAACGTCCCGAATCGGGATGGCGCGCGCCGGCGGAGGACTCCGCAGCGTCATCGAGAATTCATTCTTGTCTGTTAGAAGCAGAGAGATGCGGAATCGGCGCTCCACGTGCTGGCCGGGTTTCTTCCGCTTTCCTGGCGGAGTGCCCTGCTCGTGAGTACGGCCTCGGTCTCGCCAGCGGCAACCGGTCCGGACCAGGCCGCATTCGCGCGCGCCCAGTGGCGAATGCTGTCCGCGGTCATGATCTGCTACCTCTTCTTCTACACGGGACGGCAGAATCTGGGCTTTGCGATTGCGGGAATGCAGACGGAACTAGGCCTGCCCGCGACGGTAATCGCGGGGTTGAATTCGGCGATGCTGCTGGGGTACGGACTGGGACAGGCAATCAACGGGAATCTGTCAGACATTTACGGCGCCCGCCGCATGGTGGGCATGGGCGCGGCGTTATCGTTTCTTCTGAATTGGGCGCTGAGCCTGACGAATTCGGCGGGCTGGGCGATGGCCTGCTGGTTTGGCAACGGGCTGGCGCAGTCCGCCGCCTCGCCCGCGATCCGCCGGCTGATCGTCGACTGGTTTCCGCAGGCCGAACGCGGCAAGGCGAACGGCTTCCACCTGCTGAGCGCGGGGTTCTCGAGCACGCTCACCTACGCGCTCTGCATTTGGGTGGTCTCCTTCCTGGACTGGCGCTGGGTCTTCCGGCTGCCGGTATCGACCGTCCTGCTGGGAACGGGTGTGTTTCTGCTGCTGGCGCGGAACCACCCGCCGGACCTGGGCTTCCCCCCGCTGCCGCCGGAGCCCTCCGAAGCGCCGTCCCCTAAGGGGTGGGAGTCGTCGCGGCGCCGTTATGCGGCGGTCCTGCGCAACCGCCATTTCCTGCTGGCCAGCGCCTCTATCGGATTCGAGAGCCTGGCGCGCTATGGGCTGCTCAGTTGGGTCCCGCTGCATTTCCTGGGCGCGGCGAGAGGATCGGCCGCCGACCTGTGGGTTACGCTGGGCCTCCCGGTGGGCATGGGCGCGGGCGCGTTGAGCGCGGGACTTCTGGCCGACCGCTGGTTTCCGCGGCGCCGCGCGGCAGTCGCCGCGGCGCTGATGGCGGTCGCCGCCGCTGCCACCTTCCTGCTCTCGCTCACGCCCAAGGACTCGCCTTTCGCCTTCGCTCTCTTGGCCGCCTCGGGTTTTCTCGTCTATGCGCCGCAAGCCTCCTACTGGGCTTTGGGACCAGTGCTGGTGGGGCGCGCGCGCTCAGGCACCGCCACCGGGCTGATGGACGCGGCCGCCTATGCGTTCGCGGCTTTGGGGCAGTTGGTGATCGGGTTCACCATCGACCGCTCCGGCTCCACGTTCCCGGTATTTGTGGTGATCGCCGCCGCGTGCCTGTTGGGCGCGCTAGCCATGCTGCCGATTCGGAAATGAAGCGTTCCGCTCCGGCAAGCGACTGGGCAAGTCTCCAACTTGCCCGGTTCAACGCCCGGCGCGGGCGCAAACTACGCCTACGGACGTTCTCCCCGCGCGATGCGCGCGCCGATCTCTTCCATCACCGGCAGCAGGTCCGCGGTCGAGTCAATGACGTAGTGCGCCCCGAGCGCCATGAACTTGCGGCGAGCCGCGGCGAACCGGCTCTCCCTCTCCGCGGCGGGCAACGCCGCCAACTGCTCCGCGGACAGGCCGATCTCGTTCCCGGTGGCCACCACCGCGACCGCCCACATGCCGGCGTTCTGCGCTTCGCCGATGTCAGCCGCCGTGTCGCCGGCCTTGACGAAACGGCTCAGCGGATACGCATTCATGACCCGGGCCGCATGGAAGACCATCCACGGCGCGGGCCGCCCGCCGCCCACCAGGTCAGGACACACGAACACATCGGGAGAAAACCCCTGGGCGCGAACCGCCGGGATGATCTCCATAATCATGGGGGAGTCGAATCCGGTGGTGGCGGCGTAGGGAATCCCCCTCCGCCGCAGTTCCGCGGCCAGCTCCGGCACACCCGGCAGGACTTCCGAGTGATGCGCCAGCACCTCGATCTGGAGAGGCGTGAACGCGGCGTACAGGTGGTCCAGCTCCGGTTGGCCAGGCGCGCGGCCGTGGACCCGCGTCCAGCGCCCGGCGATCTCTGGTTCCTGCAGTAAGGCCGCGATGTGGTCGCGTTTGTGCAGACCCATCGGCTGACGGGCTTCCGCCTCGGAGATCGCGACGCCGTGCCGCGCGAACAACTCGACAAACGCGACCGCCGGCCCGCGGCTGCCGTGATCGATGACCGTGCCCGACAGGTCGAAGATGACCGCGCGGACCGGGTGGGTTTGCGTCCTGGTGTCGTTGCTCATCTAGTCCTCACGGCCGCAGGGCCACCCGCGGCGGACGCTCCACTTCCGCGAACGCCAGCGCCTCCTGGATGCGCCGGAGCGGGAACTCCCGCCCGACCAGCGAAGCGAACGGGTAACGGTGCCCGGCTCCGGCCAGAAACTCGAGCGCCGCGCGCAGATCCCGGGGCGCATAGTTATAGACGCCGCGGATCCGAAGCCAGCGCCGCACTACCTCCTCGGCCGGCCAGGCGACCGGCCGCGCGGGAAACACCGCGCCGGCCAGCAGCAGCGTTCCTCCCGGGCGCAGCAACTGCCAGCCGGCCTCCATGGCGTCGGGGCTGCCGGTGAAGTCCATCACGGCATCCGCGCCGCGGCCGTCCGTCCGTTCGCCAACCTCGCGGCGTAGCTCGGCGGCGGACGCGCTCCCGTCCAGCACCACGCAAGCTCCGAATTCCACCGCCCGCCGCGCGCGCGCCGGATCACGTTCCACCGCGATCACCTGCCGCGCGCCGCCCTCCGCCGCCATCGCGCAAGCGGTCAGCCCCAGCATGCCCGCCCCGGCAATCACCAAGGTCTTGCCAGCGACGCCGCCCGCCTCCCCGAGCACCGCCGCCACGGTCGCCGTCGCGCAGTTGGCGGGACTCGCCACCACGTCGGCAAGGTTGGATGGCACCCGCAGGATCGCGGTTCCCTCCGGCAACAAGCAGCGCTCCGCGAAGCCGCCAAACAGTTCTCGTCCTGGCTGGAGCGGCTCGTGGCCGAACTTCCGCAGCCGCTCACACTTGGCGGGCAACCCGAGTTCGCAGAAGAAACAGCCGCCGCAACTCCAGACCATCGACCACGTCACGCGGTCGCCGGGCTGCAGCGCTCCTCCCTGGAATTCGGCGGCGCCCGCCGGTCCGATGGCCTCGATATCGCCGACCATTTCGTGTCCCAGCACGCTGGGGGTGGGCGCCGCGCGGCGCCCGAAGCAGGTGTGCAGATCGCTCCCGCAGATCGTGGCGCAGCGGATGCGCACCAGCACCTCGCTGCCCCGCAATTCGGGCACGGAAAACCGCTCCCATGACAGGGGCTGGTTGGGGCCGTGAAAGACAGCCGCGTGAGAAGTCCGCAAGCAAAGCGTCCTATGCGCTACGAGGCGAGCCGTCTTTTAGCCTAAGGCACGCCGGGAAGGAGGACAACCCCTTCCGGCCGCAGGCGTGGCGCCGATTCCGCGCGGCGGTTTGCCTCCGGTTGTGCCCTCCGCTATGCTGGCGCTTTCCCTCATGCTCGACACCGCCGTCATTATTCTCTACTTCGCCGCCGTCTTCGCCATCGGCTTCTACCACTCACGGCGGGAGCGCACCTCCACCGACTACTTCCTGGCGGGACGGTACGTCGGCTGGTTCGCCATCGGCGCATCGCTGTTCGCCACCAACATCGGCAGCGAGCACTTCATCGGACTGGCCGGTTCGGGCGCTTCGACGGGCATGGCGGTAGGCTGCTACGAGTGGTCTGCCAGCTTCTGCCTCTTCCTGCTGGGCTGGTTGTTTGTGCCGTTCTATCTGCGCAGCCACGTGTTCACCATGCCGGAATTTCTCGAGCGCCGGTATTCGCCGGCCTGCCGTACCTATCTCACCTGGGTGTCGCTGATTGCCTACATCTTCACCAAGATCTCGGTGGCGTTGTTCGCCGGCGGCATCCTGATCCGCGAAGTCGTGGGCTGGGACTACATGACCTCCGCGATTCTGCTGGTGATCGCCACGGGAGTCTACACCGTCGCGGGAGGACTCGCGGCGGTCATCTACACCGATCTGTTCCAGGCGTTCATCCTGATCGGCGGCGCCGTGGTGCTGACCGGGCTGGGGCTCCACCAGGCCGGGGGATTCCCGGGATTGCGCGAGGCGCTGCCGCCGGATTTCTTCCACATGATCAAGCCGATCGACCACCCGTCGTATCCCTGGCTCGGCACCACGGTGGCCACCATCATCCTCGGCACCTGGTACTGGTGCACCGACCAGGTGATCGTGCAGAAGACCCTCAGCGCCCGCAACGTCACGGAAGCGCGCAAGGGCGCTATCTTCTGTGCCGCGCTGAAGATCCTGCCGATGTTCATCCTGGTGCTGCCCGGCCTGATCGCCAAGGCGCTGTGGCCGAACGACGTCACCGGCGATAACGCCTATCCGCTGATGGTGCTGCGCCTGATGCCGCCCGGCCTGAGCGGGCTGATGGTGGCCGCGCTGCTGGCGGCGCTGATGTCGTCGTTGAGTTCCGTGTTCAACTCCTGCTCGACCCTGATTACGATGGATATCTACAAGAAGATGCGGCCCGGGGCCAGCGAGCGGACGCTGGTGCGGGTGGGGCGCTGGGCCACCGTGGGCATGGTGGCCCTGAGCGTCGCCTGGATTCCCTTCATTCGCAATCTCAACCATGAGATCTACCAGTACTTGCAGGCCGTCTCCGCCTATATCGGCGCGCCGATCACGGCCACCTTTCTCTCGGGCATTCTCTGGCGGGGGGCCACGCCCCGCGCCGCCTTGGTGACTTTGGTGGCGGGCGGCGCGATGGGCGCCGCCAGATTCCTGCTGGACATCCTGCACAACGCCCTGCAGCTGGACCTGGGCGCGTGGAACGCGGCGGTCGAGTTCAGCTTCCTGAACTTCGCCGTCGTGGTTTTCGTGGTGTGCATGTTGCTGATGGTGGTGGTCAGCCGGTTCACTCCCCCGGCGCCCGCCGCGCGCCTGCGGGAGGTGACCCTGCGGTGGGAGGACGTTCATGCGTCGCTGGAGACCTCTCCCGCCAGCTCGCGGAGCCTTGCCCTCGTCACGCTGCTGGTGGGAGCGGTAATTGTCGGCTTGTGGCGGCATTTCGCTTGAACATTCCCCTCTTCCCCCGCCCCGCGCAGCCTTCCGGTTCTCCGTGGCGCATGTTGAGCGCCGGCTTCACCGGGTTAGGATGAAGCGTACAGGGATGACGAGAACAAGGTTGCTCGGAGCGCTGCTGGGTTCTCTGTTCCTGTCCGCCGCCGGACAAACCCCGGGGGCGGGCGCCCGGGACGAGGGCTGGCGTTCCCTGTTCGACGGAAAGTCGCTCGACGGCTGGCGCGAAACCCCATTCCACGGACGCGGCGCCGTGCGCGTGCGCGACGCCATGATCGTGCTGGAGCGGGGCGCACCCTTGACCGGCATCACGCGCACCGGGGCGGTCCCGCAAGGCAATTACGAAGTGCGGTTCGAGGCCGCCCGCCTGGAGGGCAACGATTTCTTCGCCAGTCTCACCTTTCCGGCGGGAGGCGCCCATTGCACCTGGGTCACCGGCGGGTGGGGCGGCGACATCGTCGGGTTGTCCAGTCTCGACGGGTGGGACGCCTCCGACAACGAGACCCGCACGTACTTCGAATTCGAACCCGGACGCTGGTATACCTTCCGGATCCAGGTAACCGGGCAGCGCATTCGGGCCTGGATCGACGAGCGTCCCGTGATCGATGTGCAGGTCGCCGGGCGCTCCATCAGCTTGCGCCCCGGCGAAATCGAGAGGTCCGCTCCGTTCGGATTCGCCTCCTACGCCACCACCGGGGGAATCCGGAAAATCGAGTACCGCGAGCTGCCTCCGCCCCGGCCATAGCACGGCGCAAAGCTAGCGGCGGTGTGGCGCAGCGAGCTATCTGGCGGGTGGCGTCCACACCACCAGCTTCGTGAACGCGTTCTTCGGCGCGATGGCTTTCCGCCCTTCCGGGTCGCGCTCACCGTACACGATGTAGTAGATGGTCGCAAGGCGCCCGCCGGGGAGATTTACCGTGACCGGGTAGCCAAGGTCCCCGTGGTCGCCGTCCCAGGCGAGCAGCACGCGGCGGGCGCGATCCCAGGTGACGCCGTCGTCGTGGCTGAACATCGCCTGCACTCCGTAAGGCTTGTTGCGCTGCCCGAAGGTGAGCAACAGATCTCCCGAAGGCAAGCGCAGCAGGTCCGGGGGATGTTCGCGGTCTTCAGTAAATCGTGCCGGCGCGGACCAGGTGCGGCCTCCGTCGCGGCTGACGGTGGAAGCGAGGAAACCGCCCTCCACCGAGCGCATCACCGCCAGCAGCGACCCGTCCTTCCGCCGGATCGCCGACAGTTCGTTGTACCCCTTGGCGATCACCGTCGGGTCGCTCCACGTCCTGCCGCCATCGCGCGAGCGCACCAGGAACGTCGTGTTCTCCGCGCCGCGCTCCATCGGCAGCGACCCGCCGTAAGCCGTCATCAGCAGGGTTCCGCCGGGCTCTTCCAGGATATTGCCGAACGGGTACGCCCACTGGAACGGCCGCACGTCCACCCGCACCGGCGGGGACCACGTCGCGCCGCCGTCGGCGGAATCGAGAAAATAGGTATCCGCTTTCCAGCCCTCAAACGAGTAGCGCTCGCTCGTCCACGTGTAGGACACGCATGCCGCCAGCACCCGGCCGTCGCGGGTCACCGCGGTGGCGTCGACACCGTCGTCAGCGTCGGGAAGATCAAAGATGGTCTGGGGCGGGCTCCACGTCTTGCCGCCATCGCGCGACCGGCTCAGAGAAGCGCGGCCGGTTTTGCCCACGTGCGCGGCGCCGGTCTTGAAGAAAGCCAGCAGATCGCCGTTGGGCAGCGCGACCAGCCGCGGAAAGTATCCGCCCTGGTGCACCGTATAGCGCTCGGCCTGCAACTCCCGAAGCTGATAGGCTTCCTGGCCGAGCAGCGCGCACCCCAGCAAGCCCAGCCAGACCGTCCGGTGCATGGCTAGGCCCTCCGCACGCGGAGGGACCGGCCCATGGTGGCGTAGCGGGCCTGGCGATAGCGCGTGATCTGCGTCTCTTCGGTTTTCGAGTACACGACGAACAGTTCGCCGGGCGCCACCTCGCGGATGCCCGTGTAGGCCTGGGTAAGCCCCGCCGAGATTTGCGTCACCTGACGCCAGCTTTGGCCCTGGTCGACACTGAACGCCACGTAGTTGCCGTGGTCCCGGTAGTCCGGCTTGTGCCCGAATGACATCACCAGTGTGCCGTCGCTCATTTCGCACAGATCCGGATCCGTACCCACGATCTCGCGGCGGCGGCCCCAGCGCGAGTACGTCCACCACAGCGGATAGGCCGCGCTCCAGGTGGCCCCGTCATCGTCGGACTCACACTGGTAGATGGGATTCTCGCGTCCGGTGCGCATCTGGCAGAGCAGGCGGCCGGCGCGCTTGCCCTTGGTCAGGCGGAGCAGCACGGGTTCGGTGAAGCCTTCCTGCTCGACGGGCCCCGCGGCGATGGTCGAGACGTATTGCCAGGTGCGCCCCCGGTCGGCGGAGCGGAGCAGGAACGAGCGCATCTTGCGCATTTTGGCCTGGTACTCGACCGGCGTCTGGTCACCCTGGAACCAGCCATACCCGCAAGCCAGCAGATCGCCCTTGGGCAACTCCGCCACGGAGCGGCGGAAGTACAACCGCGACACCGGTTCACCCCGGTCGTCGAAGCCGCCGGCGTCGGCCTCGGGCAGGACCAGCGAGAAAAGCTCCGGCTTTTCCAACGTGCGGAACTCATCGCGCGACGGCCAGACGTATGCTTCGTAACGGTGGTTCCCGGCGCTCTCGCCGTGGACGTCGAACAGCAGGCAGGTCCCGTCGTGCAACTGAACGGCCGTGCCCTCGGTCAGGGGACCGCGGCCACGCTCGGAGAGTTGGGCGAATTCCTGCCAGGTCCTGCGCCCGTCGAAGGAGCGCGCGATCCGGTGGATGGGATACTTGCCGCCTTTTGGCCAGCGCTCGTGGCCGAAAACGGCGGTCCCGCCGTTGCGCCCCTGGAACAGGTACGGCCAGGGAAGATTCTCCGCAACCACCTGCTCCGGCCCGAGTTCGACCAGGAAGGGATCGGCGGACAAGGCATCCACCGCGCGCAACGCGGGCGCGGCGGCCAGGGAAGCGGTAAACCATCGGCGAGTGATCATGCGCGTGTTCCGAGTTCGAGGCTGACGACTTTCACCCTGCGGGGCGGTTGTCTGGTGTTGTTGAGGACGACGACGGAGTTCCACCCGTCGCAAATCGCTGCGGCGTCACAAGTGAAGGGATAGGCGACGTGCTGCTTGGCGAGGTGCGTAAATGGCGCGGTGGGAAACAGTCGCTCCCTGGTTTCCACGCCATCGAACACCGGCCACGCGCCGTTCACGCGGCCCCCGAGACGCGGCGGCGGGCCGTGACGGTTGCCGCTAGCCAGTCGACGCCTCGCCTCCACCAGGTCCAAATACAGGTTGGAGAACCGCACCATCTGGCCCGGACGACGCCGCGCAGGTTGCCAGGCGAAGTCGCCCAGGCCCACATGCTTGAAGAGCGATCGCCGTTCCATGGCCGCTACTTCGGCGCGGTCCAGATCACCGCTTTGGCTTTGGCGCTCGCCGGCGCGTTCTGGAGATCGTCTACTTGGTAATAGATGGTGAGAATCTGTCCGGTGGCGAGTTCGATGGAACTGGGGTAGCCGCAATCGACATTGGGCGCGTCATCCGCCAGCACCATGCGCCTGGCCGGGTCCCAGGTCCGGCCATCGCTCGAAATCATCGCGTGCACGCCGCGCGGCGCGTTGCGCTGCCCGTAGGTCATCAGGACACGCCCGTCTTTTAGCACAATCAGGTCGGCGGGGTGCTCCTGATCCTTGGTCACCTGCACTGGCAAGCTCCAGGTGCGGCCCTGATCCTTCGACTCGCTCACGGCGAGGTGCCCGCCTTTTTCCGAGCGCAGCGCGGCCAGCAGCCTGCCGTCCGGCAACCGCTGGATCGCCGTCTCGTTGTAGTGTTTACCCAGCAGAACGGGATTGCCCCAACTCTTGCCCTGATCACGGGAGCGAAACAGGTAACTCTGGTTGCCGCGCTCGTCGAAGAATTCGAAGTAAACGGCCATCAACACGTCGCCATCCGGCATCTGGATGATCTTGCCGTAAGGCGAAACATGCCCTTGTCCGGCGTAGAACTTGTAGATCGTCTCGTCCCGGAGGGGCTTCGACCAGGTTTTCCCTTTATCGGTGGAACGCGTCAGGTAGACGCCATCGAACCCGCGGTCCTTGCGGGCGCCCACGAACTTTAGCCCGGTCGCGTCGTAGCCGGAGGCGATGCAGTACGCCAGCAATACCGTACCATCCTTCAACTGCCCGAAAGCTGGATTGCGATCATCCTGCTCTTCGTCGATGGCCACCCACGGTTTGGACCAAGTCCGGCCATCTTTGGAGATGACCAGGTCCAGCCTGCCTTTGACGCCTACGTGCGGCGCGCCGCCGCGCAGCACGGCCAGCGCTTCGCCCGATTGCAAGCGGATCAGGACGGGGAAATATCCGTCCCCGTCCACTACCACCGTGGGGCGCCCGATCTGCCCCGGGAGGGCCAGCGCGGTCAGCAGCAACAGTGCGATCGGTTTCATTTCTTCTCCTCGGTTCGCAGTTCGCGAAAACGTTTCCGGGCGGCGGCAGCCTTGTCGCGCTGTCCGGCCCGCTGGTAGGAAAGGCTGAGTTGATACCAGGCTTCGGCGGCGCCTCCGTCCCGGGCGACGGCCGCTTCCAGGTGCCGGATGGCCGCGGCGTGATCGCCGCTGCCGGCGGCGAGCTTGCCCAGTTGAAAATGCGCTTCGCCGGACTGGGCGTCGCGGGTCAGCGCGGCGCGAAACGCGGCCTCCGCTTCCGCGTTCTTTTGCAGCTTGAGCAGGTTCTTGCCCGCCTTCACGTAATACTCGGCGGAGTGCGGATCCAGCCGGATGGCGGCGGCATACGCGGTTTCGGCGCGGGCGAGTTCGCCGGCGCCGGTCAGGACGTCGCCCAGCGCCGCATAAAAGTCGGGGGCTTGCGGCTCGAGACGAATCGCTTCCTCATAGGCGCGAATCGCCTCCTCGTTGCGGCCCGCCATAAAGAGCGCGATGCCCCGGGCGGCATGGATCTTGCCCGCGCGCGGAAAACGCCGCACGGCGTCTTCCAACAGGCGCTCCGCTTCCTTGGCCTTGTCGAGCCCCATCAAAAGTACGGTGAGGTCGTAAAGGTAATCGACGTTATCCGGCGCGGCGGCGGAGGCTTTCTTCAGCGCATCCACGGCTTCCGGAAACATGCCGACGGCGCGGTAGACCTCGGCCAGCAAAGCGTGTCCCTCCGGCCCCGGCTGTTTCAGGGATTCGAGGACACGCTGGGCGTCGTGGTAACGCTCCAGCCGGTAATAGGCCAGCGCGAGGTCATAGGCGACCACCGCGGCTTCGGGTTCGCGGCGACGCAGCTCCTCCAGCAGCGGGAGCGCCTGCTCGTATTTTCCCTGGCGAAGCAGTTGCGCCGCCTGCCGCGGATCGGGCTGGGGGGGGACACTCGTTGCCAGATCCTTGCCAGGGGCGGTCCTGGCTGCGCCGCGACGCGCCTGCTGGATCGCCGCGGCGACCTGCGCATTGCCGGGCTGCAGCCTTTCCGCGGCCTCCAGGTGCGGCAGGGCGCCCTGCGCGTCGCCCGTCTGCAAACGCCCGAGCCCCAGCAAATACTGCGCGCCAAACTGCTCCGGCTGAATGGCGACGCTGCGGCGGAGCGCTTCGATGGCCTCGGAGATGCGCTTCTGCTGAAACAGGTTCAGGCCCAGGTTGGTCAGGATGCGGGGATCGCGCGGACGCAACGCGGCGGCTTTCTCGTGGAACGGCGTCGCGTCACGGTGGCGTTTCTGCTGGTCCAGCGTCAGCGCGAGCAGCATGTTGACATCCGCGTTTTCGGGTTCCAGGGCATGCGCCTGGCGGAACAGTTCTTCCGCGGAACGGAGATTGCGGGCCTGAAATTCCCTGAATCCTTTTTTGAAGAGCTCCCCGGCGGAGGCCTGCAAAGCGAAGGCGGCTGCTCCGCCGGTCAAACCACCAGCCAGAACAACCGCCAACCACCTGGGCGCTTTGGGAATCCTCATGGAATCAGGTTCACCCGGCGGAACCCTGGCCGGAGCCGCGAGAAAAAATCGGGGACGGACACCCTTTTCGAGCCAACCATCGTTGATTCTTCGCTGCTCGCTGGTCGAAAAGGGGTGACTGTCCCCGGTTTTTTCCGCCCGGGAGAACTACCAGTAGAACTTCAGCGCGAACTGAATCGAGCGCGGCCCGACGGAGGTGCCGAATACCCGCCCGAAGTTCGGGTTTTCCGGCGCGGCGACCGGCGTGCCAAAGTTGGTATGGTTAAACGCGTTGAACATCTCGGTGCGGAACTCCAGGCGTTTGGACTCGGTGAGGTTGAAGTTCTTGAAGAACCCCATATCCCACGTGTTGATCCCGTTGTTCCGCAGGATGTTCATCGCGGCGTTGCCGAACTTCTGCGGGCGCACCGGCTGGCCGAGATCGGTGCGGAGCGGCCAGTCGAAGGCGTTGCGGTCCCAGCGCGGGGAGGTCAAACCGCTGCCGCCCAGAAAGAAGGGGCGGACGATGTCCGGCCGGCAAACGTTATTGGTCGCCGAGTTGCAGTTGGCCAGCGCGACAGTCGGTCCCGTCAGGTGGTAACCGTTGTGCGCGGTGTAGATGCCGGAAGCGGCCCACCCGCCAACGAATAGGTCCGCGATGCGGTTCATGTTGCCGCCGAACTTCTTGCCCCGGCCAAAGGGCAATTCATAGATGAAGTTGCCCGTAAAGCGGCTCGGGACGTTGTCGACGGAATAGCCGTCGTTGTTCCGGAGGTTGAACGGATCCTGGATCTGGCCGACATTGCCGGTGGACCGGGCGCCGTTCTTGGCGAGAGTCTTGCTGAACGTATAGGCGCCTTTGAACAACAGGCCCTTACCCATGCGCTTTTCGGCGGTCAGCAAGAGGCCCTGGTAGCTGGCCGCGCCGCTCGAGTTGAACCCGAAGATGCGATCCCACTTGGGAAACGGCCGCCGCTGGGCCAACGACCCGGGCCCAGGTGTCGTGAAGTTATAGTCCATCGAGTTCTCGAGGTGCGTACCCTTGGAGCCCAGGTACTGTGCCTCCAGAACCACTCCCTTCACTTCCTGGCCAATCGTCAGGCTCCACTGCTGCGTGTAGCCATCCAGCCACTGGTTCTCGGGGGAGGTGAGCAAGCCGAACACCGCCGTCGCCAGGGAGCCCTGGGGGTTGGCGAGGTCGCCCGCCCACGTCAGCGTGGGACGGTCCACCGCCGAGACGTATCCCGCCCACAATTGCGCGGGAGGTCCGGTCACCGCGTTCTGTACGAGATTCATCAACTGGGCGCTGGAGTAGAAGATGCCGTAACCGCCACGAACCACGGTCTTGTTGCCCCCGAACGGACGATAGGCAAAACCGAAGCGGGGAGCGAAATTGTTCCTATCCGACTTGAACAGGGTTTCGCGGTCCAGAAAACCGAAGCCTAAATCCGGCCGGACGTTCTGGTAGAACGGCGCAGCAGTCGTGTTCTGTTTCGGGAACCGCAAGCCGCCTTGCCCGTTGGCCAGAGACGGATCGAAGGAAGGCGTCAAACCGCCCAACTCGCGTGGGACCTGCGCAAACTCATACCGCAACCCTATGTTCAGGGTCAGCTTGGGGCTCACCTTCCAGTCGTCCAGCACGTAGAAGGCGAGCATCGTGCGCCGGAATCGTCCGGTCTCGTTTTCCGCCAGGGCGATCGAGGAGGAGGACATGTTGCCCAGCAGGAAGTCCGTGAAACCCTCCCCGGTGAACTGGCCCGAAAAGCTGTACTGGTTGTTGAGGCGGGTGCCAAGGAATGCATCCGCCCGGTGCCGGCGGATGTCCGCCCCGGCCTTGATGTTGTGCTTGCCCTGCGACCAGGTGATGCCGTCGTACCACTGGAAGGTGTTTACCGTCAAAAACCACGGTTGCGATTCGCCCAGGCCCGAGAACGCGGTGTTGCCCAGCCCGATGCCCTCCACGAAACCCGCTCCCGGCCCAGACTTCGGGGCAAAAGGAATTCCCGCGTTGGCCGCGATCGGGTTTCCCGAATTCTGGCCGCGCTGCCGGTGCGTTTGCCGGTTGTAGCTGGCGCGGAACTCGTTCAGGAAACGGGGGGTGATGATGCTGGTCAGGTTCAGCGTTAGGTTCTGCGGACGCTGGGGCACCAGCAGGCCACCGACATCCGGGAACGTCCCGGGCGTGTAGTTATCGATATCCTGCATGGCGTAGCGGGCCGAAAGGTCATGCTTGTTGGTCAAGCGATAGTCCCAGCGCAGGATGCCAGAGTTCACATCTGCCTTGCTCGAACGGTTCACGCTGTAATTCGCGACCGGGCTGGGGTTGTTGGGCTCCGGATAGAACCGCGCCAGAGCCTGGGAAATCGGATCCAGCCGGGCGGTGGGGATCACGTTGCCGGGAAACGGCTGGCCGGTTTGCGGATCGCGAATCGTCTTATTGAAGCCAGCGAAGTTGCCGCCGATCTGCGCGCGAGTGGGGACGTTGCCAGCTCGCAACAGCCCCTGACGGGTGCGGGTGCCGTCGTAGTTGCCGAAGATGAACATCCGGTCTTTGATAATCCGGCCACCGGCGGCGACGCCAAACTGGTTACGCGCCAGCGGGGCGATGGTCTGATCGGGCCGCAGGAAGAAGTTGCGCGCATCCAGATTGTCGTTGCGCAGGAACTCCCACGCGGTGCCATGGAACTGGTTCGAACCGGACTTGGTCACCACGTTGATCACGGCGCCGCCGCCGGACCCAAACTCCGCCGAGTACTGGCCCACCTGGACGCTGAACTCCTGCACCGCGTCGATCGAGGGGCTGACGTTCCAGCTATTGAAGAACGCTTCCTTGTTGTCCGCGCCGTCAAGCTGATAGTTGTTGTCCTGGTGGGGCATGCCGGCGGCCGTGGGGGCGCGTTTGTTGACGATCGCCGCTGAACCGGTGCCCTCGGCGATTCCCGCCGTCAGGGTGGTCAGCTCCATCATGTTGCGCCCGTTGAGCGGCAGACTGACGACGCGCGACTCGTTGATCACGCCGCCGATCAGGTTGCTCTCGGTGTTCACCAGCGCCGCGGCGCCGGTTACTTCGAGGGTCTGAGTAACCTCACCGACCTGCAAGTCCACGTCGACACGCACCTGCTGGGCGACTTCCAGCACAATCCCGGTCACCGTGGCTTTCTTGAACCCTGCGGCTTCCGCTTCCAGCCGGTATTGTCCTGGGTTCAGAGCGGCGATGCGATAGGTGCCGGATTGATCCGTCACTGCTTCGCGCCCGAGGTTGGTGCCGGTGTTGATTGCCCGGACCGTTACGTTGGGAACCAGCGCTCCCGTCGCGTCCTTGACAACGCCCGTGAGCGTAGCCGTGGGCACCTGCGCGCCCAGGGGCGTCAGAGACGCCAGCAGGGCCACCATAGCGATACCCAGAGATACGTAGCGAGACAACTTTCGAACCATGTGTACTCCTAACTCTAACTTTGTCTGTCAATCCTTTAGCGGAATGCTAAAGGTTCTTTAGCTTGTTGCACTTACCAGCGGCCCGCGCTTGCCGGCGCGTTTCCCAAGCGCCTTACCGCGAACCACCGAGTCCCTGAAGATTTCAAAAATTTAGTATGAGTGCCTTCAGGTCCCACAAGAGCAAATCCGGCCCATCCGGCGCGCTTGGCGGGGATTTGGGAGATAATCACAACTTTCGATACCATGAAACAACGGTTCTGTGATTGTAACCGATCCGGGAAGGAGCAATCAGCGCGGCGGCAGGGGCCGATCCAGAATGTTGGACGGAAACTGATGGCCGAAGCGCGCGGGGGGTCGCCTCCGCCCCTATCCTGGAAAGAGAACATTGCCGCCGGGCTTTTGAAGCGGGAGCGAGAAACGTGCAGACCTATCCCAATTCCGCGCGCGTGTTTGCGCACAATCGTCAGTACATTCCGGGCGGAGTGGTGTCCACCAACCGCGCCACCGCGCCGGAGATCGCCTTCGTCCGCGGCCAGGGCTCGCGCATCTGGGACCACGACGGCCACGAGTTCATCGACTATCACGCGGCCTTTGCTCCGCACTTCCTGGGACACAACGACCCGTACGTCACCGCGGCGGTCACCCGCGCCTTGGCCGAAGGGCGGAGCCTGTTCGGCTCCGGGACTACGGAATTTGAAGGCCGGCTGGCGGAGTTGATTTGCACGCACGTGGAGATCGCGGACTCCGTGCAGTTCCTCAACACGGGAAGCGAGGCGACCTACCAGGCGATCCGCGCGGCGCGCGCCATCACCGGCCGGGACGACATCATCGTGATGCAGGGCGGCTATAACGGCTGGCATAACGATGTCGCGTGTAACCTGATGACGCCGCTGGCGGCGCTGGGTCCGCGCGTGTCCCCGGGCGAGTATCCTTTCCACCCGATCAGCGCCGGCATCCCGGAAGCGCATCAGCGGTTGGTGCACCCGGTCAACTTCAACGACCTGGAGTCGGTCCGTTGGGTGTGCGAGCGCTATCCGGTTGCCTGCCTGATTACCGAACCAATTTTGCAGAATGTCGGCGTAGTCAAGCCTCTCCCCGGCTACCTGGCCGGACTGCGCCAGCTGGCCGACGAGTTCGGCTTTCTACTGGTTTTCGACGAAGTGAAGACGGGTTTCCGCCATGCGTTGGGAGGGTATGCGACCCTGTGCGGAGTGCGGCCGGACTTCGTGGTGTACGGCAAGGCGGTGGCCAACGGCTACCCGCTAGGCGTCATTGCCGGCAAGAAGGAATACATGGACTTCTTCGTCCATCCGGATCCCGCGCGCCGGGTGCTGCTGGCGGGCACTTACAACGGGCACCCGGTGCCTACCATTGCGGCCATCGCCACCATCGAACGTCTGCTGATGAACGGCGGCCAAGTCTATCGTCACGTGGAGGCGCTGGGCGCGCTGCTGGAAACGGGCGTTCACGAAATCCTGGCGAAACTGGGCGTGCCGGCGACCTTTGTGCGGCAGGGCTCCGCGTTCTGCCTGTATTTCATGGATCATGCGCCGGTGGACTGGCACGACATGGCGACCCACCACTCCTTTGGCGCCGACGAGACGATGCGGCGGGAATTGATCGAACGCGGCGTGTATTTCTTCCCGCTCGCCACCAAGCAGGGGTCGATTTCGGCCGCGCACAGCGAGCGCGACATCGAACTCACCCTGGCGGCTTGGGCGGCGGCTTTGGAGCACGCCGCCCGGGAACACGAGTTGGTTCTGGTGGACCGGCTGGCGCGGTAGTCAAGTTGGGCTATGCCCACCATCCAACCCGATTCTGGGACAGCCGCCGGCTAAATGAAGAGAAATCTATTGAAAACAATCCGGTCTCCTGATACTCTTTCCTCACCCCGGCTTTGGGGTTGTGGAGGGGGCCGTGAAGACATTTCTACGTTTCGTGGGCGCCGCGCTGTGCGCCGCCGGCGCATTATCTGGACAGCAGGCGGCGGAAACCCGGGTGTTTCGCGCGCGCCTGTCGCCCGCCAATGAAGTGCCGCCCATCACGGGACTGGCCGCTTCGGGATCTGCGACCCTCGTGGCGCATGTACTACGGGATGCCGAAGGAAAGATTGTCTCTGGCTCGGTGGACTTCTACGTCGCGCACCAGTTCCCGGGGGAAGTGACGTTTACCGGTTTGCACGTCCATGCCGGCGCTGCGGGGACGAACGGACCCGTCCGGATCGACACCGGCATCACCGGGCAGAACACGGTCGTTTCCCCGGCTGGGCGGGGAACAATCGACCGGCAGGCCCAGGTCTTACCCGACAATGTGCATGGCCTCGCCGCCTTGGAAGGCATGTTCGCCAATCCCGCCGGGTATTATGTGAACCTGCACAGCACCGTGCATCCGGCTGGCGCGATCCGGGGACCACTCGAAGCGGCGCAGACCGCGGTGCTGCTCTCCGTGATGAATCCCCGCAACGAGGTTCCGCCCCTGGATCTAGAGGCCTCCGCCCTGGGTGCTTTTACCGCGCACATCACCCGCGACGAAAACGGCGGGATCACCTCCGCGGAAGCCATCTTCGACGTGAATTACACGTTTCCTGGGGCGGTCACGTTCACAGGGTTGCACATCCACGCGGGGGCCGCGGGCGTGAACGGGCCGGTGCGCATCGATTCCGGGATCACCGGGGCGAACCCGGTGGTGCGCGAGACGGGATCGGGCAACCTGTTCTATCGCGTGGAAGTGCCTCTCAACGCCAACACGCTCCCGGTGCTGGAAGGGCTGCTGACGTCCCCGCAGAACTACTATTTGAACCTGCACACCACCGTGAATCCGGGGGGCGCGGTTCGGGGCCAGCTGCGCTCCACTGGCCTGATGACGTTCCAGGTGCCGATGTCTCCCGCCAACGAAGTCCCGCCGATCACCAACCTGGAAGCCACCGGTCAGGCGTTGGTCACCATCCGGGCCCTGCGGTCGGAGGCCGGGGCGATCGAAGCGGGTTACGCCGTCTTCGACATCAACTACCGGTTCCCGGGAGCGGTGGACTTCACCGGTCTGCACATTCACGACGGCCTCGCGGGCGCGAACGGCCCCGTGCGGCTGGACACCGGCATCACCGGCGCCGCTTCCGTCGCGCGCGCGACGGGCTTCGGAAATCTGACCGGACGCGTCCTGGTGACCAGCGCGCTGGGGCTTGCGTCGCTGAACTCCCTGGTGGTCCACCCGGAGCGTCATTACTTGAATCTGCACACCCGGGCGAACCCGGGAGGCGCCATCCGCGGCCAGATCGCGGAAGCCAGCACGCGGAACCCCATTGTCACCGGCGCGGCCACGGTGGGCTCGCACCTCACGACCGCCGCGCCGGGCGGGCTGCTGTCCATTTACGGGCTGGATTTTGTGAAAGTCGCCTCCGATCTCGGCGGGTGGCGCGGTTCCACGCTGCCCGCCTCGCTGAACGGAGTCGAGGTCTCGATCGGCGGGCGGGCCGCGCCCCTTCTGTATGTGTCTCCCGGGCAGTTGAACGTACAGGTTCCGTTCGAGACGGAACCGGGCGCGCGCCAGATCGTGGTGCGCTTTGACGGCACGGCCAGCCAGGCGGCCAGCATCCAGGTGGCCACCGTGGCGCCGTTCATCTTCACGTACGAGCGGGGCGGCATCGTGGTCCGCAATGCGGATTTTTCGCTGATTACGCCGGAGAACCCGGCTGCGGCGGGCGACATTGTGCTGATCTACTCGACCGGACTGGGGCAGACCACGCCGGCGTCAGCAACCGGCAAGCCTGCCGCGTACCCGCCGGCGGCGGAGACCGCGACGGTGCAAGTGACCATCGGCGGACGGGCGGCCGACGTAGTGTACTCGATTGCCGCGCCCGGTTTCGCCGGGTTGTATCAAACCGCGGTGCGCGTTCCTGCCGGTATCACGCCGGGCCCCGCCCGGCTGTCCCTTTCGGTCGCCGGCGTTTCGTCGAACGAGACCACGATGGCCGTCCGGTAGCCACTGGCGGAAGGCTCCGTCTGACCATGATTGCGCCGTCGTCGTTGCAAGGGAATGCCGCGCTCGAGGATGTCTTCCGGCGCGTCATGCAGCTTGGATCAGGGAGAGCTTATCCAAGTCAGGAGTCGCGCCGCCACAGCGGTTAATCCCGCCCGTCCTCCAGCGCCGCGCAAACCGCCTCGGCCATCTCCAGCGTGCTCGTCTGGCCTCCCATGTCGTAGGTCCGCGCCCGGCCCTGGGCGATCACGCGGCCCACGGCGGATTCGATCCGCCGCGCCTTATCCCGCTCGCCCAGCCACTCGAGCATCATTTTGGCGGCCAGAATCGTGGCCAGCGGATTGACGCGGCGCTGGCCGGCGTATTTCGGCGCCGACCCGTGCGTCGGCTCGAACACCGCATACCCTTCCCCCAGATTCCCGCTGTAGGCGAAGCCCAGCCCGCCCACCATCTGGGCGCAGAGATCCGACAGGATATCGCCAAACAGGTTGGTCGTGACGATCACGTCGTAATGGAGCGGGTTCTTCAGCAGCCACATGCAAATCGCGTCGACATTCGCGGATTCGAACTGAATCCGGGGATAGCGCGCCGCCACGCTTTCGGCCGCCTCCAGAAACAACCCGCAGGTGGACCGGAGCACGTTGGCCTTGTGCACGGCGGTGACCTTGCGCCGGCCGTGCTCGGCCGCGTACCGGAACGCCGCCTCGACGATGCGCTCGGACGCGCGCCGCGTGATGCTGCGCAGCGAAATGGCGGCGTCGCGGGGGACGGCGTGCATGCGGGGCACGGCGTAGAACTCCTCCGGCGGCCGGTCAAACTCCACGCCGCAATACATCCCCTCGGTGTTCTCGCGGAACACAACCAGGTCGATGCCGTCCCGGTAATTGAGCGCATTGCCGGGAAACGCGCGGCACGGCCGCAGGCAGACATACAGGTCGAGGAGTTGCCGCATGCGGACAATCGGGCTGCGGTAAGTAAGACCCAGCCCCTGTAAAACGGGGTCCAGTTCGCGGGCCGCGGCGGCTGCCGGTTTGGATGTGATAGCCCCGAAAAACGCGCAGTCCGTCGCGCGCAGCAGACTCAACGTCCGCTCCGGGAGCGCGTCGCCTTCGCGCCGCCAGCATTCCCAGCCAATATCGCCGGGGAGGTAGGCGGCGTCGAATCCGACGGCGTCGAGCACCAGGCGCGCGGCGGCGCACACCTCCGGACCCACGCCGTCGCCGGGCAGCCAGGCGATGCGATACGAGCTCATGAGTTTCCTTTCAAGCGGCGTACTTCTTTTTAAGGTACGGCGCCAGACCTCCCGCCTCCAGCAGGGCCACTGCCCGGGGATCCAACGGCGCGCTGGCGAGCGACACTCCCTGCGTCCGGTTCGTGACCATGCCGCCTTCCAGATCGATCTCCAGTTCGTCGCCCGAGGCGATCCGCGCCGTTTCCGCGCAAACCACCGCCGGCAGGCCGAGGTTGATCGCATTGCGGTAGAAGATCCGGGCAAACGACACCGCCAGCACCGCCTGCACGCCCGCATAGCGCATGGCGGCGGCGGCCTGTTCGCGGCTGGAACCACAGCCGAAATTCCGCCCCGCCACCAGAATCGCGCCGGGGCCCAGCCGGGGGCGCAAGTCCGGATATGCCAACTCGAACAGGTGCTCGGAGGTTTTTTCGCGGTCGGTGATGTTGAGGTACCGCCCCGGGTAGATCAGGTCGGTATCGACATGGTGGCCGAGCGCCGCCGCCACGTGTCCGCGCAAGATTAAGCGAGACATGCGGCCACCTCCTCTTCCAGGACGCTGGGGGCGACGATGCGCCCGGCGATCGCCGACGCCGCCACCACCGCCGGACTGGCCAGGTAGACCTGCGAGTCCGCGCTCCCCATCCGCCCGACAAAGTTCCGGTTGGTGCTGGAGATGCAGACTTCGCCGGCGGCCAGGACGCCCTGGTGAACCCCCACGCAGGGCCCGCACCCCGGTGGGTCGATCATAGCCCCCGCGGCGACCAGCGCTTCCAGGTAGCCGCAGCGCAGGGCCTCCAGATAGATTTGCTGAGAGGCGGGAATCACGATCAGGCGAGTGTCCGGATGCACTTTCCGGCCAGCCAGCAGCGCCGCCGCCACTTCGAGATCCTCCAAGCGTCCGTTGGTGCAACTGCCGAGGACCGCCTGGTCGATGCGGACGCTCCCCAGCGCCGATACAGGTTGCACCTGGTCGACCGCATGCGGGCATGACACCTGCGGTTCGGCGACGTCGCGCTCCAGGTGGATCTCGAGGGTCGACTCGTAGACCGCGCCGGCATCCGGTTCGATGCGTTCCAGCGGCTCGGCGGTGCGCGGCCGCAGGTACTCGAGCAGCCAGTCGTCGACGGGAGTGAACGCGACCTTGGCCCCCATCTCCATCGCGAGATTCGTGAGGACCATGCGCGACGCCACGGTCAGTCCCCGGATGGCGGGTCCGTCGAACTCCACCGCGCGGTAGTCGGCGCCATCCGCACCCAGCCGGCCAATGATAAAGAGGATCAGGTCCTTGGCGGACACCCAGGCCTGGAACTCGCCCTGCGCCAGGATCCGGATGGTCGCGGGCGCCTTGAACCACAGCGCCCCCTCGCACCAGACTCCCGCCATTTCCGTGGCGCCAATCCCAGTGGCGAACGCGCCGAAGGCGCCGTGGGTGGTGGTGTGCGAGTCGGTGCCCACCACCACCATGCCCGGGCGCACGTGGCCCTGTTCGGCCAGCACCTGGTGACAGATGCCGCCGCGGCCTACGTCGTAAAAGTGAGTGATGCCCTGCGCCCGCACGAACTCGCGGACGCTCCTGTGGGTGGCGGCGGTCTTCTCCGACTCCGCCGGCACGCGGTGATCGAAAATGATGACGATCTTGCCGGGATCCCACACCGTAGGACGGCCGATCTGCTGGAACGTCTTCCGCACCAGGTCGGCGTTCTCGTGAGACATGGCGAGGTCGACGGGCGCGACCACGATCTCGTCGGGTGAGACCTGCTGGCGACCCGCCGCCCGCGCCAGAATTTTTTCCGCCATCGTCATGGCCATGGGGTTACCGTACGGCCTCCTCCACCAGATGCGGCAGGTACTCATTTTCCAGCGCGCGGTAGCGGCTCCATTGCACGAACTCGTGATAGGCGCCGAATCCCGTCAGGCGGTTCGTCTGGCCCGCCAGCAGGCCGGTGGGCGAGGCGCGCAGCGCGCCGAAAAATTCAGTCATCGCGCGATGGGCGACCAGGATGGAAGCCACCGGAATGCTGACCCGCGCCACGCCCAGCGCGGCCAGTTCCGGAATCGGAATCAGTTCGGTCTTCACTCCGGTCACGGCGTCCATCAGGTTGACCGAGAGCAACCCGTGCACCTCGCGCACCGCGCGTTCGATATCGGCGCGGGTGCCGATCCCGTCGAGAAACGCCAGGTCCGCGCCGGCGCGGAGATACAGATTGGCGCGGCGGATGGCTTCGTCCAGGCCGTGGGTGGCGTAGGCGTCCGTGCGGGCGTTGATCACCAGGCCGGCGCCCATCCGGCGGCGCACGTCCGCCATGGCGCGCACTTTGCCGGCCATTTCCTCGGCGGCGATCACCTGTTTGCCTTCCAGGTGTCCGCAGCGCTTGGGAAACACCTGGTCTTCGATATTCACGCCGGCGGCGTCCATGCGAATCAGGCGCTCGGTGATATCGGCCGCGTTGAGCGCGTTGCCGCCGCCGGTATCAATGTCCGCCATGACGGGGACGTCGACGGCGCGGATGATTTGGGCGGTCCGGTCCAGAATGTCCTTCATGTCCACCAAGCCGATGTCGGGCTTGGCGAGCAGGCTGCCGGCAAGGCCGAAGCCGCTGATCTGCACGGCCTCGAACCCCGCGGCTTCGATGACGCGGGCGCTGAGAGCGTCGTGGCAGCCGGGCACTACCAGCGCCTGGCGGCGCTCGAGTTTATCGCGCAAAACCCTTGCGCGTTCCATGGTTCAACTCCTTCGCGAGGAAAAGATCAGACTGAGGTGAAAGTCGAATGCGAAATGGGTACGCAGAGCGTTGGGTCAGCCGCGGAACGCGCCGCCCGAGGCTTGCGCCAGGGGCAGCCAGCCGCCAGAGCGCGCCGGAGGAATCAAGCCGGTGGCGCCTGATTCCAGTCGGATGATACCAGAAGGCATTCCGTGTCAAGAAGCCCTGGCGACCGCTGGCGGCGCGGTCTTGGTACGCTGGGCTCGTGGCTCGGCGCCGGTGCAAACCATTCGTGGTCCCCAGCAGCGCCATGGTGCTGTGGCTATTTGTGGCGAGCGCGCCGGCGTTCGGGCAGACGCCCCCGCCGGAGGTCCGCCGCGACGTGATGGTCGCCATGCGCGACGGCGCCCGGCTGGCTTGCGATCTTTATCTGCCCGCCGGCGCCGCCGGCCGCCGCTATCCCACCTTGGTCTCGCGGACACCCTACAACAAAGCGGGCCTGCGCGGAGACGCTGAGTGGCTGGCCGCGCATGGCTACGCCGTGGTCGCACAGGATGTCCGCGGCCGTTTTCGCTCGCAGGGCTCGTTTTACCCTTTCACGCAAGAGGGACCGGACGGCTACGACACCATCGAGTGGGCCGCCGCGCAGGAATGGTCAAACGGCAAGGTAGGCACTTTCGGCGCATCCTACCTGGCGTGGGACCAATACCGCGCCGCGATGGAGCGCCCTCCGCACCTGCAAGCGATGTTCGCGAACGTGGGCGGCGCGGACTTCTATCGCGAGTACGCCTACCCGGGCGGCGCGATGAATCCCGCCTGGGGCATCTGGATTGTCAGGTCGGCGGAAACCAGCGCCGCCGCGGACGCTAACCCTGACGCGAAGCAAGCGCTCAGCGATATCCTGGCCAATCCGGAAGCGTGGCTGCGGCTTCCCCCGCCCGAGCGCGCCGGCGTGTTTACGCCCTTTCCCACCCACGCACGGATCTACCGGGACTTTCTCGAACACCCGCTGTTCGACCGCTATTGGCGTGACCTCGCGTTCTACATTCCCGGTGGATGGAGCCGGATGAAAGATGTGCCCACGCTGTTCATCAGCGGCTGGTACGATTACTTCGCGCCGGGTCTGCTGGATAACTTCGCCCACCTCTCGCGCGCGCAAACACGCGCGCACCGGCTGATCATGGGCCCGTGGTGGCACGCCATCGGCGGCGCGTCCTGCGGAGACGGCTACTTCGGTGAAGACGCCGCGGTGAACGTCCGGGAAATGATGCGGAGCTGGTTTGACCAATGCCTGAAAGGCGCTCCGCCTTCCCTCCCGGAGCCGGACCGGGTGCGTTACTTCCGCATGGGGGGAGGAGTTTCCGATGCGCCACAAGGCCGGCGGGCGGTGGGTGGAGAGTGGCGGACGGCTACCGCGTGGCCCCTTCCGAACGCCCGGCGCACCCGGTTCTACGCCGCCTCCGGAGGCCGGTTGCAGCCCAAGCCGGCGCCGGCGGAACCCCACACGTTCGAGTTCGACCCGCGCGGTCCTGTCCCGACCGTCGGCGGCCGCTACGGCGTGGGCTCCTGGACGCCAAACTGTTTTCAGAACCAGGTTTGCCGCTCCGGGATTCTCGGCTGCGACAACAGCAAGCCGCTCGCCTCCCGGGAAGATGTGCTGGTGTTTCAATCCCCGCCGCTGGACGCTCCCTTGGAAGTCACCGGGACCGTCCGCGCCAGGTTGTGGGTATCATCCGATGCGCCCGACACGGACTTCACGGCGAAACTGGTGAGCGTCGCTCCCGACGGCTATGCCGCGATCCTCGCCGACGGGCGTCTCCGGTTGCGCCACCATCGCGGCTTCGAGCGCGAGGGACCGGTGCGCCCGGGCGCTGTCGCGCAGATCATCATTGACCTTGGCCCCACCAGCTACCTGTTCTCTAAGGGTGAGCGGATCCGGCTGGATCTCTCGAGCAGCAACTGGCCGCAGTTCGAACCGAACGCGAATACGGGCGGTCCGGTGAACGCGTCCGGGCCCGTGCGGAAGGCGCGCAACACGGTCTTCCTGGATCCGAAACGGCCGAGTCATGTGGAACTGCCCGTCGTGCCCGCGCGCTGAGTCAGGCGCCGGCGGTACTTGAACCCGGCAGCCGCGCCCGGCGCGCTTTCCGGTCGCAGCCCGGAAGGCGCGGGGGCTAAGGCAGAATCTGAGTCGGCAAAGGTGTCGGCATCCGTGGCGCCTCGAGGTGAGGCATGGGCCGCCCCCGAAAAAGCCGCAGGCAAATGCGGCCCGTCAACCTCGCCCAACGGTTCGCGCTTTTCCGGCGGGCGCTGTCGGTGGCGATTCCCGTGTTGGCGTACATCTGCCGGTACAACTTGGAGACAAACACGAAGGCCAGCCGGGCTTTCCACGACTTAATAAACTTCGACCGCTTCCAAACCTCGCCGAACCGGTAATAGCTGTCCCACACGCCTTGCGTGCGTTGGCGCATCTCTTCGGCGCTCATATGGGGATGGGCCATATACAGCTTGGGGCGGCGATGACCAGGGATCAGCCAGTAGCGCGTGACCGGAACGCCGTCGATGCGCTCCGGGTTGCCCTGCGTGCTCTTCTCCCAACGGTCGAAATCCACCGTGCCGGGAAACGGCGTCATCATCACGAACTGTGCAAAGGTCAAGTCCGCTCGCTTCGCCAGCGCCGCGGTCGCCTCGAAAGTATCCCGCCGGTCAGTGGGCAGACCAAAGATGAAGGACCCCAGCACGTGCACGCCGTGCTGCTTGAAAAGCCGCAAGCGATCCACCAGCTTCTCGCCCGACAGGTTGAACTCCTTGAACACCGACTTCAGCCCTTCCGGCGTCACCGCCTCAACGCCGACCAGCGCACCCCGGATTCGGGCCTTGTTCATGGCTTGAAGAAACTCCGGATCTTCGGCCGCTTCCATCGTGATCTGGGTAAACAGGATGGTGTCCTCGGGAAGTTCCCCAAGGAGAGCCATGAACTCGAACCGTTCGTCGCGCAAGCGTTGCAGTTCGGTCAATCGCGCCAGATCGTTCTTCCTTTTGGCCAAGGCAAGATCGGCGAGCGTGACGGGATAGAAATTGTCGTCGGCGAGCGCGATAAAACGGTAACCCTGCCGGCGCAGTTGGACGATTTCCTCGATCACCGCGCGGCTGGAGCGCTGCCGGGGTTGCTGGCCGTCGGTTCGCCATACCGAACAGAAGGAGCAGTGCTTGGGGCAGCCGCGCACGGTCTGTACCGAAGCCCACATGTAGCGATCCGGCGGGAGCAGATCCCAACGAGCGGGCTGAAAACGGGCCGCGCCCACCTGGCCTCCGTCGTACCGCGGTTGTGGATGGCCCGCCAGGCAGTCCGCCAGCACGGACGCCCAAATCAGGTCGCCGTCCCCTAGCACCACCGCGTGCGCGCCGCCGAATTCCCTCGCTTCGTCGGGGTAGAGGGTGGCATGGATCCCGCCGAACACGACGAACGCGCCGCGTTCGCGGGCTCGCTGGCCCACCTGGAAACCCCGTAGCGCGTTGGCGGTGTGGATGCCGATTCCCACTACGTCGCCGGGCTGGATGGAGTCGAAGCAAACCGCCTCGAGCGTCTCATCCACGATGATGGGATCGCCATACTGCGCCGGCGTCGCCGCCGCAAGTACGTACAACCAACGGGGGGTAATCACCCCAACGCCAAAGGCAACGTCGCTCGGGTTGACCAGAACAACTCGCATATGTCTTCTCCTCTTGCTGCGGCGGGCCACCCAGCGGGTGGGCGGCTGGCCAAACCCTCAGTGGGAAACCGCCAGCGCAGTGGTTCCCTCCGCAGCCGTTCCGCCGCCGGCCACTTCAATCCACCCTGCACGTCCCACGGCGAAGCGGCGGAGGACGCAATCGCGCACGGCTCTGCAAAACGGGTCGTTCCCCGACGAGTTCCAGTCGCCACTTCGATGCGCCGCTCCGCCTGGCCGCGCCCCATCACCGGTGTTCCGCATCTCTATCCACCCATGCTTCCCGTCTCATCCAACTTCTCCGGTTGCTCGGCAGGCGGGAAGTGCAGCGGATCCCGCAAACTCTGAAGCTCCCGGTAATAGTAGAGGGGAGATGGCCGCCTCCCTTGGAACTTCAGCGCTTTCAAAAAGGCGATTTCTTCTTCGTTGGCGTCGCCGCTGAGAGTTTTGTCGCTCAGAAACTGCGCAAAGCCGGGTTCGATGTCGAAGTCCGGATGAGCCGGCGCTGCCCGAAACTCGAAACGCTTCACGGTCCTCGGCGCCAGGCGGCGATTCAACACGACTTCGATGGCGAACGTCTTCAAGTCGATATTCCAGGAGTCGATCATGGGATCCAGAAAGCTGACGCAGCCCTCCGGAGACACCTGGAAAACGTCGGTGTCCAGAAACTCGAGCACCGCGACCCGCATCTCCTCGTAGCTGCGCCCGCTCATGTGGGCCATCAAACGGAGCCACTCCTCACTGCGTAGCTCCTCGCGCGCCAACTCTTGCGCCACGTCCAGGATGGTCTGAGTGACCAGCCGCTCCAGTTCGCCGAAGGCTTCCTTCTCAAAAATCCGCCGGATAGCCGGCTCCGTGGCCGGATCGCACTTGCGGAGTATCAAGTCCCGGCACTCCTTGAACAGCGGCCCGGGCGTTTCGGCGATTTTCTTCTTCAGTTCCAGTTGACGCTGGGCATCCGCTACCTTGGCGAGATCGCCGCTTGGAAGTCCTAGCGATTGGCCGATCCTCTCGTAGATATCGGTGCGGCCTGGCGCGGGCGGAGGCTTCCTTCCCGCCAAGAGTTGAGAGATATAGGATTCGGTGACCTGCGCGGCAGCGGCAAGATCCTTCTGGTCCAGGCCTAATTCGCGCAATCGCTGCTTGATCAATAGCGGAACGTCCACCACATCCCCCGGCCAGATCGTTAACCGTATCCAGTTAACTATCCCTCCTCGATTATGCCACAAAACCTGTTGACACGGAGCCTATATTAACCGAAAATAGTTAACAGATGGATGCTCTCGTCCCTCAACAGGCCGCCTGAAGCTAAGGCAGGCGCCCTGTCCCTTCCTCTTAGACTTCACCCGCACAACCGAGGAGGTTGCCTTGTTTCCTAACGGAAAGCACGCCGTCGTCGCATTCGTTTTGCTGGTCGTGGGTCTCACCGCCTTTTCGTTGCCGCTGATGTGGCTTCGACCCGCTGGTTACGGCGTCGCCTTGACGGCGCTGGGCTGCGGCGTCTGGTGCGTCGCGCTCCTCTGGTTCACCTGGATCCGTTTCCTAAGCCCGAAAGTCGCCGATTGGATGCGCCATGACTTCGCGCCTGTTTCCACCGGGCGAGCGAACCGGGCAGCGCAGAAGCTGGCCGCGAAACCACGGGGGTGGTGTGAAAGTCATCAGCGTCAAATTGACAGTTAAAGACCTGGAACTGCTGGTCAGCCTGGCATCGGATCAACTGTTCCGGAGGGAATGCATCGACCCGAAGATGCCTGGCTACAAGGAAAAGCCGGGCGATCTAAGCTTGGGCAAAGCCCTGTCACACGTCTGCGGTCCCAGTTGAATCCCTCTGGAGAAATGAGGCGGACGTCCCGCGGGAGTGCCGGACGAGGGATGCGCGCAATCTTGCCTGCGGGCTGACCGAGCAACCGGATGCCATTTGAACCGCGGTCTATTCGACCGTTCGTGGCGGAGGCGATCCAACAGGATGCCCCGGCCCTGTCAGGCGTCTATGGAATTACCAGCGCCGCGCCAGCTGGCTACTGCCGGCTGATCGTTTCATCCAGGCTCAGGATGGCGCTGGACACGGTGGTCCAGGCGGCAAGCTCGGCCGGGTCGATGGCCGGATCCGGTTTCGATTCGCCGGCGCGCAGCAGCGCGCGCGCCTGGCCTGGATCGCGGCGGTAGGCCGCGGTCTGCACCTCCGCCAGATCGCGGAAGATCTGCAATTCCTTGCCGGACGGGCGGCGCGCCAGCGCCAGACGATAAGCGTGGGCGATGCGTTTGCCCGGATCCCGGCCGGCCTCGCGGATCAGGCGCTGCGCGAGGGCCCGCGCGGCCTCGACATACGTCGGATCGTTCATCAGCACCAGCGCTTGCAGCGGAGTGTTGGTCACCGGCCTTCGCGCCGTGCATTTTTCCCGGTCCGGCGCGTCGAACACCGCGAGCGCGGGAGGCGGCACGGTGCGCTTCCAGAACGTGTACATGCTGCGCCGGTAGAGATCGGCCCCGCTCGACGGCGTGTACGACTGCGCCGAGTACACATCGCCGTAGGCGACCTCCTCCCAAACGCCGGGGGGCTGGTAGGGGTAGACGCTCGGTCCGCCGACGCGCGGGTCCAGCAGACCGCTGACGAACAGCGCGTTGTCGCGGACCAGTTCCGCCGCCAGGCGGAAGCGCGCGCCGCGGGCCAGCAGCCGGTTGCCGGGGTCTTTTTCCATCAGTGCCGGCGTAGCTTTCGAACTCTGCCGGTAAGTGGCGGAGGTCACGATCAGCCGCTCGAGGGCGCGCACGTCCCAGCCCGAGCGGACAAACTCGGTGGCCAACCAGTCGAGCAGTTCGGGATGAGTGGGGAGCTCGCCCTGCGATCCGAAATCCTCCGCCGTGCGGACCAAGCCAGCGCCGAAATAGAGCTGCCAGAAACGATTCACCGCTACGCGCGCTGTCAGCGGATGGGCAGGGTCGGTCAGCCACCGCGCCAGGCCGAGGCGGTTAGCCGGCGCCGTCGCGGGCAAGGGGGGCAGCGCCGCCGGCGTCGCCGCGGTAACCCGTTCGCCTTTATTGCGGTAATCGCCCCGGCCGAGGACGTGGGTGGGTCGCGGGTGCTCCATTTCCGCCATGACCATCGTGTTCGGAATCCTCTTGTCCAGCTCGGCTTTCTCTTGCCGGAGCGAGGTGAGCTCCGCATAGCGCGCCCGGAGTTCCTCCGGCGCGGCGTACCGAAGGAAGTAATCCCGCACCCGCGCCTGCTGCTCCTTGCTGCGTTTGCCGCCCGCGAGCACCAGGGAACGGACAGGTTCGTGCAAGCTCAAGGGGGGAATTTCCGCCGGACCGAGCGCGCGGGCATAGATCCGCAATTCGTCCAGCTGGCCTTTGTGCGGCAGAGTAACCGCCTTGTCTCCGATCCGCAGCGGGCGTCCCGTCGCGATGGACCCCGCCAGGCGGTCGCGCACCGTCTCGAGTGCGACGGGTTTGCCGTCCAGATACAGGCGCACGCCCTCCGCTGTGCCGGACCCGTCGTGGACCAGCGCCAGGTGCGTCCACTGCCCCTGCACCACCCGTTCCCGGCTGCGAACCTCCAGCGCCCGTTCCGGCCACTGGTGCGTCATCCGAAACACCAGAAAAGCCCCCCGCTTCAGATCGGGGATGGTCTCCGAGTCCGTCAGAAACAACTCATACCCCCGCCGCGTGACAGCGTCTTCGATCTTCTGCAGCAGCGCGGACTCTTTGGTGGTCTGGTAGCGCACCCAAAGGGAAAGAGTGAAGGGCTGGCCGAGGTCGAAGGCGCCGGCGTCTCCGAAGTCGACCTGGGTTTCGCCGCTCAAGACCGCCGACCGGCCGGCGATGCCCTCGGCGTACGTCACCTCCCCGCGCGCGGCGCGGGCGTGGGCGTAGCGCCCGGACACATCCGAAAGATGATGATCGAATTCGTAGTGCGCCGTCAGGCCTTCGCGAGACGGGGCGGGCAGCGCTCGTCCCGCCCCGCTTTCCCAAGCCTGGAGCGGCTCAGCCAAGGCGTCGTCGCTTAGCGCCTGCTCGAGTTCGGGAATCCGTTTGGCCAGGAACCCGAGGCGCGCCTCCTGCTCCGGGGTGGCGAGTTGGAGCATCGGTTCCGCGTTGCCCGTGCGCCCGTCCAGCCCTTTTTCGGGAACATTATTGAAAAAGGCAAAGAAGCGGTAAAAATCGCGCTGGCTGATCGGATCGTATTTGTGGTCGTGGCAGCGCGCGCAACCCATGGTTAAACCCAGCCAAACGGTCGCCGTCGTCTCCACGCGGTCCACCAGGTACTCCACCAGGTATTCCTCCGCGATCGCGCCACCCTCGAAGTTGATCATGTGATTCCGGTGGAAGCCGGTAGCCACGCGTTGAGCGCGAGTGGGGTGGGGCAGCAGGTCGCCCGCGATCTGCTCGACCGTGAACCGGTCATAGGGGAGGTTCCGAGCGAAGGCGTCGATCACCCAATCGCGCCAGTGCCACATGTCGCGATGGCTGTCGATGTGGTAACCGTGCGTGTCGGCGTAGCGGGCGAGGTCAAGCCAGTGCAGGGCCAATCGCTCGGCGTGCCGCGGTGTGGTGAGCAGTTCGTCCACCCGCCTTTCATAGGCGTCCGGCGATCGGTCGGCGAGAAAGCTGTCCAGCTCGGCGGGTGTGGGCGGCAGTCCGGTAAGATCCAACGTCACGCGGCGGAGCAGAGTGGCGCGGTCGGCTTCCGGAGACGGGGTGAGGCCTTCCCGTTCCAGCCGCGCCAGGATGAAGGCATCGATGGGATTGCGGACCCATTTCCTGTTCTGGACCGCGGGCAGGGGCGGGCGTTGGGGCGGCACGAACGACCAGTGCGTGTCCCACGGGGCGCCCTCTTGAATCCAGCGTTCCAGGGTGGCGATCTGCGCCGGCGTTAGCGTCTTGTTGAACGACGCGGGGGGCATGCGCAGCGCCTTCTTTTCGTGCCGGATGCGTTGCAGCAGCTTGCTGGCGCCCGGATCGCCGGGCACGATGACTTTGCCGATAGCGCCCTCTCGGGTATCCAGGCGCAGCCCCGCCATGCGGTTCTGCTCGTCCGGTCCGTGGCAGGCGAAACAGTTGTCTGACAGGATGGGCCGCACTTCGCGGTTGAAGTCGACCGGCTTCGGACCCGCGGTGCGGGCGAGCGGGATCAGCACCGCGGCCAGCGGCAGGCTCAGAGCCATGGAGAGCAGACGGCGCACGCGCAAACCTCCCTCGGGACGCTAATGTATCCGTCATTTTACCGGAACGCGGGCGGCGGCCGTGGCGGAGCGGGAAGTCGCTTCGCCGGAACCGGGATTTCCTGATACAGTCAGACCAACTATGTCCGCCCCGTCCGCCGTTGCCCCGTCTCCGGCGGTCCCGCCGCCGGCCCCGCCCGGTCCGGGACGCCTGGTCAGTCTGGACGCCTACCGCGGCTTCATCATGCTGCTGCTCATCTCACATGGATTTGGGTTCGCCGCTCTCCGGCACTACCCCGGCTGGGAATGGCTGGCAGCGCAGGTCGAACATGCCGCCTGGACCGGCGTCACGTTCTGGGATCTGATTCAGCCAGCCTTCACTTTTATGGTTGGCGCGGCGATGCCCTTTGCCTTTACCCGCCGCCGGCAGCAGGGCGCCAGCCAGGCTCAGCTATTCCGGCACGTGGCCTGGCGGGCGTTCGCGCTGATCCTGATCAGCAACATCATGTCCAATTTCGGCGGCAAGCCCCGGCCCGTGCTGCAATTGATCAACGTCCTGTGCCAGATCGCGTTCGGGTATTTGCTGTGCTCTCTGATCCTGCAACTGCGGTTTCGCTGGCAGATCGCGGCGGGCGCGCTGCTGTTGGGAGGCCACTGGGCGCTGTTCGCCGCCTTTCCCGGTCCGGACGGACCGTTCTCCATGACCGGAAACATCGGGCAGGTGATCGACCGGGCGCTGCTCGGCTACACCTATCCGGGTTACTACACCACGATCAACTTTCTGGGCAACGCGGTGACCATTCTGTTCGGATGCTGGGCCGGGCTGCTGATTCTCAGCCCGCGCACGCACGGACAGAAACTGAAGACGCTGCTGGGCTCCGCGGCGGCGGCGTTTGCGATTGGCCTGGCGCTGGAGCCGTTCAACCCCATGGTCAAGCGGCTCTGGACCGCGTCGTTCACCTTCTTCAGCGCCGGTTGGGTGATCCTGATGCTGGCCGCGTTCTACTGGGTGATCGAGGTGCGGCAGCTCAGGAAGTGGGCCTTCCCGTTTGTGGTGCTGGGGATGAACTCGATTTTCATTTACTGCTTCTCGCAGATGCTGCACGGCTGGCTGAACCGGGGCCTTGGCGTATTCACCGGCAATTTCTGGTACCTGGGGCACCTCGGCGCGATCCCGCAGCAGCTCACGGTGCTGGCGGCGATGTGGTATTTGTGCTTCTGGCTGTACCAGCGTAAGATCTTTTTCAAGGTTTGACGCGCCGCTATTTCGTCGGGTCGAAGGTGACCCGGATGCCCGTGGTGAACAACACGTCGTTCTTCCGCGCGCCGGGCGCGGGGTTGCTCAGGAAACGGTCGCTCACCGTAAATTGCCACGCCAGCCAGCGGTTCAGGTTGGTGGCCAGCGAGGTGTCGAAGTTGATGCGGTAGGCGCCCGATTCCGAGATGTTGGGATAGAACGCCATCCGCTGCGTGAGCCGCGTCGCGCCGCTGAGCCGGAACGTCAGGTCGTCGCCGAACAACAGTTCACCCGAGGTGCGCCGCAGGTCGTTCTGGAAAAATTCCTTGTTGACGCTGCCGCCGGTGAACGCGCTCAGGGACCCGCGCTTTTCGGATTTGAACAGGTAGTAGCCCATGCCGCCGCCGCCGACCCAGCGGAGATCCAGGCGCTGGAATTCGTCAAATTCAAGGTCGGTGAAACCGAAGCTGTGCCAGCGGGGGGAGATATTGAGGTCGTAGCGGACTCCGCCGCGCCGGGCGTTGGCCACTACTTCGCGCGGGCCCTGCGTGCTGTTGGTCGAATAGATCTGGGTGAAGGCGAACGCGATCTTGTCGCGGGGCGTGGACCGGTTGGCGTTGACTTGCAGGTTGTTGGCGGTGGTCTTCGCGTTGCCGCGCGCGGTGGCGAGGCCGAAATCCACAAAGCCGCGCCACATGTCCAGCAAGCGGGGATTGCGGAGGCGGTCGAGTTCGGCCTCGTGGCGCGCCTGCTCCTCCTGCGAGCGGATGGCGGCGATCGATTCTTTCGCGGTCGTCACCTTCCCGGCGCTTTCGGTGGCGATCGTCAGCTCCGCACCCTCCGTCGCCGCGGTGCCGACCACCACCTGGCCGTCTTTCAGCGTGAAGTTCAGCGGCTGGCTGGCGGAGATGTCGGTGACCGCCGACCAATCCACCGTAACCGTGCCGGCGTACTCGCTCTTGAGCGTGACGGTTTTGGCGTCCGACTTGATGATGGAACCGGAGAGGCGGTCGCCGTTCTTCATGGTGATCTGATCCGCCAACAGAGGGAAACCGCCGAGCAGGAACAGGGCGACGACGTGGACGACGGGACTTTGCATGGGAATGACCAGACTTCTTCAGGCGCGGGCGGCTTCGATTGAGCGCACGCCTCTCTCATGGTATAAGAGCGGAAAGCCTGAGACCCGGAAGGATGCTTCGGTGACGAGTCAGGCGCCGCGGATTGGAGGACGGTAACCGATGTTTGCCGAGTTCAAAGAGTTCATCAAGCGGGGAAACGTCATGGACCTCGCGATCGGGGTCATCATTGGCGCCGCGTTTGGCAAGATTGTGGCGTCGCTGACCGACGACGTGCTGATGCCGGTGATCAGCTTGTTTACGGGGAAGATTGACTTCAGCAATCTGTTCTTCGCGCTGGACGGCCAGACCTACCAGACCATGGAAGAGGCTAGGAAAGCGGGCGCCGCGATCCTGGCGTACGGCAACTTCATCAGCGCCATTGTCAATTTCCTGATCGTCGCCTTCGCCGTATTTCTGCTGGTGAAACAGTTGAACCGCCTGCTGCCGCCGCCGCCCGCCCCGCCACCCCCGGGTCCGACGCCGACCGAGTCGTACCTGGAGCAGATTCGCGACCTGCTGGCGAAGCGCGCGTAACGCGCGGCGCCCCGCGGTGGATCTTGCCGGCAAGCTGGGTCCGGTACCATAGGATCTGGCATGCCAGGTGCTCGCCGTCTCTTCCTGCTTTCCGCCGCGTCTTTGCTGACGCGCGTGCCAGCCCGCACCGCACGGCGGAAGCGGCTGATTGTGCTGGTGGACGGATTCGGTCCGGACTATTTGGCGAAGAGCGAGATGCCAAACCTGAAGCGGATGGCCGCCGCCGGCAGCTTCAAGACGGGCCAGGGCGTGATTCCCTCGGTAACGAACGTCAACAACGCGTCGCTGGTTACCGGGTCCTTCCCCGCCGAGCACGGCATCACCAGCAATTTCTTTTACGATCCCCGTTCCGGGCAATCGGTGCAGATGGAATCGGCCGCATTCCTGCTGCGGCCCACGGTGTTCGAACGCGCCGCCGCGGTGGGCATTACCTCCGCGCTGGTGACGGCCAAGGACAAAGTGCGCACGCTGTTGTCGCGCGGAGCGGCGGTGGCGGTGTCCGCGGAGAACCCGCCGCGGGAGTGGATCGAGCGGGTGGGTCCGCGGCCCGATATGTACTCGGCCGCCGCGAACTATTGGGCGCTGCGCGCCGCCCGGCGCCTGCTGCGGGATCCGCGCTTCGGACTGGTCTATCTGTCCACCACCGATTACATGATGCACACCTACGCCCCGGAGGAAGCGCCGTCGCTGGAGCACCTGCACACGCTCGACCGCCTGCTGGGCGAGATCGTCGACGATCAGCCCGACCTCGAGTTGTATCTCACCGCGGACCACGGCATGAACGCCAAAACCGAAGCGGTGGACCTGGCCCGCGCGCTGGCCGCGCAGGGCCTGGCGGCCGAAGCGGCGCCGATCATCCGCGACAAACACGTCGTTCACCACCAGAATCTCGGCGGCGCCTGCTATGTGTACCTGCGCCGGCGGGACGAGGCGGCCAAGGCCCGCGATCTGCTCCGAAGCCTGGCCGGCGTGGAAGAAGTCTACGACAACCAGGAAGCCGCCCGCCGCTTCCGCCTGCGCGCGGACCGGATCGGAGATCTGCTGGCGCTCGGCGCAAAGCACACGGCGTTTGGCGCGTTGCCGGCGGAGCGGGAAACGGTCCGGATCCGCTCGCACGGCTCGAAGCACGAAGCGGCGGTGCCGATGCTGGTGTATGGCCGCAAAGTGGATTGGCCGCGGTACGCATGGAATCTCGACCTGACGCGGTATCTCGATTGGGAGGCACAGGCATGAAGCGGGTGGTTGGACTGCTGGGAGTTGGCATGGTGCTGGGCGCCATCGCCTGGCAGCGCTCCGCGGCGCCGGAGCGGGTGGGTCCGCTCGCCGGCGGCGGGTTCCGGCTGAGCAGCGGCTGGAAGATCCGCGCGGCGGGCAAACAGATTCCCTTGGAGACGTTGCCGCTGGCGGCGCGAACCGTGGGCGAGGACCGGTTGCTGGTTCTTCAGGCCGGGTGGCGGAAGCCCACCGTGAGCTTGCACGCGCTTCCCGCCGGCGACGAACTGGCGCGGGTCACGGTCGACGACGCGTTCCTGGGGCTGGCCTTGGCTGGAGAACGCGTGCTGGTGGGCGGCGGCGTCACCGACCGCGTGCATGAGTTGGAGTTCACGGGCCGCCATTTGCGCCTGGTCCGCTCCTGGCCGCGCCTCGGCTCCGGGCGGGGCTTTTTGGGCGATGTGGCGGTCGCGCCCGGCGGTAAGGAAGTGCTGGCGGCCAACCTGACCGGGAACGCGGTGGAGGTGTTCAGCTTTCCCGAGGGACGCTGGCAGCGCTCGTTCCCCACCGGCCGGATTCCGTACCGCCTGCTGTTCCACGGCGCGGACCTGCTGGTGACCAGTTGGACCGATGGCGAGGTGTGGCGGCACGATCCCGCCAGCGGCACGGTGCGGCAGCGGCTCCGCGTCGGGCCCCACACCACTGACTTGCTGGCGGTGGGCGAGCGCATCTTTGTGGCGGCAGCGCATACGAACTCCGTTTTCTCCCTGGAGGTGCGCGGCGGCGGGGAATTGCGGATCCAGGAGCAACTGAACGTTTCGCTCACGCCCCGGCAGCCGGTGGGCATGACACCCAGCGCGCTCGCCGCCGCGGAGGATGAAAAACGCCTCTACGTCGTTTGCTCCGACGCCAACGCGCTGGCCGTCGCCGACATCTCGGCGCCGGGCCGCAGCCGCATCCTCGGCTTTGTCCCCACGGGCTGGTATCCCACAGAAGTCAAACGGACGCCCGGCGGCCTGCTGGCGGTGCTCAACGGCAAGGGACTGCGCTCCTGGCCGAATCCCGGCGGGCCGCAGGACAACCGAAAACAAAGGTCGGCCCACGAGTATGTCGCCAACTTGCAAACCGGCACGCTGGCGCTGATCGATCCCTTCGACGACGCGCAGCTTGGGAGTTACACGAGGACGGTGCTCGACAATTCCCCGTATCGCGACCAGCTTCTGGACCGCGCCGAGACGCCCAGGGGCAATCCTGTTCCGGCCCGCGTGGGAGATCCCTCTCCCCTCCGGCATGTCCTCTACGTCGTGAAGGAGAATCGCACCTACGACCAGGTATTCGGCGACCTGCCGGAAGGCAACGGCGATCCCTCGCTAGTGCTGTTCGGCGAGGAAGCGTCGCCCAACCACCGCAAGCTGGCGCGCGAGTTCGTTCTCTTCGACAACTTTTACGCCAACGGCGACGTGAGCGCCGACGGCCACAACTGGTCGGCGGCGGCCATCGCGCCCGACTTCACGCAAAAGCTCTGGCCGAATTCCTACGGAGGCCGCAGCAAACAGTTCAGCTTGTATTGGGGCCGCCCGCCCGCCGATGCGACGCAGGACGCGGCGCGGCCCGCGGGCGGGTACCTGTGGACTCGCGCTTTCGAAGCGGGTCTGCGCGTGCGCAATTACGGGTGGTATACGCGGCTGCTCCCCCAGCCGGACGCCGACGGAGCGCACGCCGACGCCGCCGAGAGCGCGGAGCTGTGGAAAGCCACCAACCCGCGTTTTCGCGGGTTCGATGTGAATTATCCCGATGTCGAACGCATGAAAGTGTTCCTGGAGGACCTGGCGGCGTCGGAAAAGAGCGGCGAATTTCCCGACCTGACGCTGATGCGGCTCGGCAACGACCATACCGCGGGCATGCGGGCGGGCGCGCTTAGCCCGCGGGCGCTGTTCGCCGACAACGATCTGGCGCTCGGCCAGCTTGTCGAGGCCGTCAGCCGCAGCCGCTTCTGGAAACAGACCGCCATTTTCGTGCTGGAAGACGACGCGCAGTCCGGTCCGGATCATGTGGATTCGCACCGGTCGCTGGCGTTCGTCGCCTCGCCGTACGCCAGGCGCCGCGTCGTGGACAGCACGATGTACAACACGGCGTCCGTGCTCCGCACTATGGAGCTGATTCTCGGGCTTCCGCCGCTGACGCACTTCGATGCCGGCGCCCGCCCGATGGCCTCGGCGTTCACGGCGAAGCCGGACTTCCGGCCGTACCAGGCGGTGATGCCGAAAGCCTCGCGAACGGAGCGGAATCCGGAAGGCGGTCCGCTGGCGGCGCGCTCCGCCCGGCTGGACTTCAGCGAGGCGGACGAGATCGACGACCACGAGTTGAACGACATTCTCTGGCGCGCGATCAAAGGGGAGCCGCCGCCTCCGCCCATGCGCAGTTGGTTCAATCCCGCGACCGGACCCGGCGGCGAGGAGTAAGCCTGGGATAATCAAGACGTGGGCGTGTGGCGCTGGTTGTGTTTGCTGGCGCTCCCTGCGGGCGCGCAGGTGACGTTCTCGCGGGATGTGGCGCCCATCCTGCATCGCCACTGCGTCTCCTGCCACCAGCCCGGCGAGGTGGCGCCGTTTGCGCTGGCGACTTACGCCGACGCCGCCAGGCGCGCGCGCCAGATCGCTGAGATCAGCGCGTTGCGACGGATGCCGCCGTGGCTGCCGGCGGAGGGATTCGGCGGGCCCTTCGAAGGGGAGCGCCGGTTGTCCGCCGCGGAAATCCGCACGCTGGCGCGGTGGGCCGCCGCCGGAGCGCCGCCGGGCAACCTGGCCGAGCTGCCCGCGCCGCCCGAGGATCCCGATGACTGGCGCCTGGGCAAACCGGACCTTGAGGTGCGGATGCCCGAAGCGTACGCGATCGCGGCCGAAGGTCCGGATGAGTATCGCTGCTTTGTCCTGCCGCTGGACCTGCCGGGCGACCGTTACGTCCGCGCATTCGAGTTCCGCCCCGGGAATCGCCGCGTCGTCCATCACGCGCTCCTTTTCACGGACCATTCGCGGGCCGCGCGCCAGCGCGATGCCGAGTCGCCTGGCCCGGGCTATCCCTGCTTTGGCGCGCCCGGATTTCTGCCTGGCGGCGCGCTGGGCGGTTGGACTCCGGGATCGAACCCCGTCGTGCAGCCCGCGGGCGTCGCCGTGCGGGTCCGGCAGCATGCCGACCTGGTAGTCCAACTGCATTTCCATCCCAGTGGCAAGCCGGAGACCGAGCAGTCCACGGTGGGCCTCTATTTCGCCGCCGCGCCGCCGCGCCGGCGGTTGTTCGACATCGCGCTGGGCTCCCGGGAAATTGATATCCCTCCGGGCGCGACCCGCTACCGCGTCACAGACTCCTTCACGCTGCCCGTACCGGTCGAGGTGGCCGGGGTCATTCCGCACGCGCATTACCTCTGCCGCGAAATGCGCGGCTACGCCGTGCTGCCGAGCGGCAAACGTCGCTGGCTGATCCGCATCCCCGAGTGGAACTTCGATCAGCAGGACCAATACCGCTACGTCACACCCCTGGTTCTGCCGGCGGACACCAGGCTGGTCATGGAGTTCTTCTACGACAACTCCGCCGCGAACATCCGCAACCCTCACCGACCGCCGCGGCGAGTTGTCTGGGGACCCGGTTCGGCCGACGAGATGGCCGGTTTGCACCTGCAAGTCATCCCGGTACGCGAGACCGACATCCCCGAACTGACCCAGGCTCTGTGGGGAAAGTTCATGCGCGCGGTGGGCGGCGGATTTTATCGTCCTCCCGAACCATGACTCCCCGCACCAAAATAGCACCGCAGGCGCCGGGGAAAACAAACACTTGCTTGTGGTCAAAGGGTGATTCGTACGGATTTCGAGCCTTCGAAACCACGAACCCGCCCCGCATCACACCCTCGGGCGGCTGCCGGATCCCCAACTTTCTTCGAGAAGGTGAAGATTCTTCTTGAATCCCGCACCCTACCTGTGATAAAACACTTCCCATTGATGAGTTGGTGGGTCGGTGGAGCGTACGCCCGGCTCTAATGGCTGCTCCGATCGTTCGGCAATTCTCAGAATTTCTTAGAGTTAGAAGGAGAAGGAAATGAGGAGAACCTTAGGGGCGCTTTCTATCGCGTTGGCAGTAGCTTTGCTGGCTATCTCCCAACCAATGGTGGCACAGGTGTCCACCGCCACGCTGGTCGGCACGGTGTCGGATCCGCAAGGGTCCGTGATCCCAGGAGCCCGGCTGACGCTGATTAACCTGCAAACCGGAGTCCGATCGAACACCGAGACCAACCTCGCCGGCAACTATCGCTTCCAGAATGTGCCGATTGGCAGTTACTCCCTAACGGCCAGCGCTGACGGATTCTCGCGGAAGCAGATGGATAGCTTCACCCTCTCGGTCAATCAAACCGCCACCCTGGATTTTGTGCTGGACGTTGGCGCGGTCGTGGAGACCATCAGTGTCGCGGCGGCCGGTGTCCAGGTGCAGAGCGCATCAGCCGAACTTGGACAAGTAATTGAAGAAAAGCAGGTCGTCGACCTCCCTCTCAACGGTCGTAACTTTACGCAGTTAATGATGCTTCAGCCCGGGGTGGTCACCGTGCTGCCCCCCGGCAGTCAGTCGTTGACTTACACCCGCGGCATCGGGGAGGGCACCAATCCCTCGGTCAACGGACAGAACAACCGCACCAACGTCTACCTGTTGGACGGCGTGGCCAACTTCGAGACATTTGGCAATGCCTGGGCGGTGCCCCCGATCATTGACGCCATCCAGGAGTTCAAGGTTCAATCCCACAACGATTCCGCCGAGTTCGGCATGGGCTCCGGGGGGACCGTGAACGTCGCCACGAAATCCGGCACCAACTCCTTCCACGGATCGGGATTCTACTTCGGCAAAAACGACGCTTTCAACGCCCGCCAGTTTAATCAGGCCACGGTTCAACCATTCAAACAGCACCAATTCGGGGGCACGTTAGGCGGCCCCGTCGTTCGCAACCGGACATTCTTTTTCGGGGCCTATCAGGGCTTCCGGTTCCGCAGCCCTGCCCGTGCTTACTACAACGTCCCGTCGGAGGCGATGCTCAATGGAGACTTCAGCGGGCGCGAGGTCCTGGGCGGGCAGATCTTCGATCCCCTGACTACCCGCTTCGACGCTGCCTCCGGGCTGTTCCAACGCAACCCTTTTGCTGGCAATCTCATCCCGGCGAGCCGGATCGACCGCCGTATGGTTGATTACCTCAAGGGCACCAAACTCCCGCTACCCGGCGTCACCGATCAGGCTCGGTTTAACGTCATGAACGCCGCCGCCCGCCGCCTCAACCAGGAGGAGTGGCAAGTCCGCGTCGACCACCAGTTCAGCGCCCGCGACACCGCCTGGTTCCGTTACAACGACTTATCGCAAAGTGACACGGGTCCTGGCGCTCGTCACAACCTGATCACGCAGAACCAGCAGGACTCTTACAACCTGGCCGCCAGTTGGGTCCACATCGTCAGCCCGACGTCGACCTTTCAACTTCAGTTTGGCAAGTCCATCAGCGACATCCCGACCGAGACCCGCTTTCAAGACATTCCCCAGGACTTAGCCCAGCGCGTCGGTTTGGGCCCCGAGCTCATCCAGTATCGAATGGGGAACATCATCTCCGGTTTTAACGTCGCCGACTATTTCAGCGGAACTCCCATCGTCGCTCCCAACCGCCCTGCCGACAATTGGCAGTGGCGCGGCAATTACGCGCACATTCGCGGCGCCCACACTTTAAAGTTCGGCGGTGAATTTATGAAGGCGACCATGCGCCGCCAGCAGGCTTCCCACGGCGTCGACTTCACCCGCCGCGAGACCGCCGACTTAGCCCGCTCCGCTACCACCGGCGACGCGGTTGCCTCCATGCTGCTCAATGTCCCCAACTTCTCCACGCGGCGCAATATTATCGAAACCCTGCGCTTCGGCGGGAACCTCGGTTTGTTTGTCCAGGACACCTGGAAGGTCAGCCAACGCCTCACGATAAATATGGGGCTGCGTTTCGATCACGCCTGGGTGCCACAGTACGGAACCGAGGCCGACCAAAACATCTTTACCGGCAACGCAAATACCGACACCGGCGAATATGTCATTTTGAAGACCCCGCCGCCGTGCAGCCCTACCCGATCGGCCCCCTGCATTCCCGACGGTCGCCTCCCCCAATTCGTTCGCTCCGTCGACGGCGGCGTCCTGTTTCCCGGTCGTGGCGCCATGTTTGGGCCTCGCCTCGGTTTCGCGTACCGGCTGACCGATAAAACCGCGTTGCGCGTCTCCGCCGGCATGTTTTACGACAACTGGGCCGGCATCTATCAAAGCATGCGCGGCATCGGAGGAACCTGGCCCGATGTTTCGGTGACGCGCCTGGGCAGCCTGAACGATCCCACCCCCGCCCGCCCGTTCCCCGGCGTTACCGCCCAGGATCCGTCCCTCGGCGCGACCGGACTGCCCGCGCCCACCCCATTCAACCAGGAATGGTGGTTTGTCGACCCCAACTTCGAACAGGCCTATTCCATGCAATGGAACTTCGGCATTCAACACGAAATCGCCGTGGCCACGGTCCTCGAAGTCAACTACGTCGGCTCCGGCAGCCGCGACCTTTCTCTCGGAGGCCGCTTCAATACCGCGGTTACTCCCGGCCCGGGAGACCCCCGCCAGCGAATGCGCTTCCCCTACATGCGTCCGACCTTCTTCGAAAAGTCCATCGGTCGCAGCAACTATCACAGTATGCAAGTGTCCCTCAAGCGGAGCTTCCGGAACGGTTTCGCCAGCACCCTCGCCTACACCTGGGCTAAGTCTATCGACCTGGCTTGCTCCGGCTTCTTCGGCGCCGAAGCCTGTTCCATCCAGAACGAATACAACCTCAACGCCGACCGGAGCGTCTCCGCCTTTAACGTCCCCCATAACCTGGTCGTCAGTTGGAACTATGATCTTCCCTTCGGACGGGGCAAGCGCATGATGACCAATTCCCCCGTTGACCATCTCCTCGGCGGCTGGCAGGTCAATGGCCTGGTCAACATTCGCACTGGCATTCCCTACCATGTCACCGTGCCCGGCGATATCGCCAATATCTTCAACAGCGGCACCTACATCCGCGCCAACCTCGTCGGCGACCACCGGCTTTCCAACCCCAGGCCCGAACGCTGGATCAACACCACCGCTTTCCGGGAACCGGCTCCCTATACCTTCGGTAACCTGGGCCGGAACTCCCTCTACCCGGATTGGGTCCGCCGCTTCGACCTCTCTCTGTTCCGCCGCTTCAATCTCCGCGGCGATAACCTGAGAATGGAACTGCGCCTGGAGGCTTTCAACGCCTTGAACACGCCCATGTTCGCCGCTCCGATTGCCAACCTCGCCAGTCCCAATTTTGGACTGGTCACCGGCTTGCAAGTCCCGCCCAGGCAGTTGCAATTGGGAGGTAAGATCCTTTTCTGATCCCACCTGGCAGACGGCGACCCTTCCTGGCCTGTAGGCTGATGGTGTCAGCCTGGGGGCTCGCCGTCTGCTATTCTGCGTCCAGCCAACCTGTTCAGCCGGCGCCCGATTCCCTCGTTACGCTCGCGCAGCAGCGCCTGCGTGAACGCGACTGGCAGGGCGCCGCCGACGCCTTTCGCGCCTACCTGGCGAAAACTCCCGATTCTCCTTCGGTCCGCTACCAACTCGCCCTCGCCCTCATCAACCTGAATCGCTTCTCCGACGCCGAAACTGAACTGCGCCAGGTCCTCGTCCACCAACCGGACCGCCCTCCCGTGCTCACCGCGCTGGGCATGACGCTCGTCCGGCAAAAGCGCGCCGCGGAAGCGGTCCCCCTGTTCGAACGCGTGGAACGCTTGTCCCCATCCTCCGCCGTCGCACGCTTGAACACCGGCGTGGCCCTCGCCGACGCCTCTCAGCTGCTGCCCGCCGCCGAAAAATTCCGTCAGGCTGCCGAACTGGATCCCAAGCTTTTCGAGGCTTGGCGGCAGCTTGGCCGCGCGCTGCTCGAACTGCGCCGCCTGGACGATGCCCGCGCCGCTCACCGGAAGGCGCTCGCGCTCAAACCCGACGATATCGTCGCGCTGCGGCAACTCGGCCTGCTCGAATCGCTCGCCGGAAAGCCCCAGGACGCGGCCGCGGCTTACGGCCGCGCGGTCACCGCCGGAGCCCAGGACTCCGACACCCTCTTTAAGTACGGGAAGGCCCTCTTGGATGCAGGCCGCCGCGACGATGGCATCGTCCAGCTTCAGCGCGCCGTCGAACGCGACCCCGCCAACCGCCAGGCGCTTTATGCCCTCATGCGCGCCCTGGCCTCCACCGATCCCGCCCAGGCCCGCCGCCTCCAGCAGCAGCTTCAATCCGCCCGCGCATCGGCCATGGCCGTATCCCGCGCCCGCCTCCTGGCCAATGCCGCGGTTCAGGCCGCGGAACAGCGGGATTGGCCCACTGCCACCACCCAGCTCCGCGAGGCCATCTCGGTCTGCGGCGACTGTCCCGACCGCGCCGCCCTCCATCGCAACCTCGGCCTCATCCTCGCCCAAGCCGGCGACCTCGCCGCCGCCAGAACCGAATTGCAGTTAGCCCGGCAACTCGATCCCGAAGACCGCGACGCCCGAATCGCCCTCGATATCCTCCAGCACCAGTAACCTCCCTCCCGGCCTCTCTCTGGAAGATCCCAACGCAACGGATTCTTCAATGACGGCGACCGGCATGCGCGTCCTGGCAGACCGCGCCAGCCGGGATCATGGGGACGTTCGCTGGCGGACCTCGCCGGGGGCACACGCTCCGTCCCCTACGGCGGCGGCGGCGCGTCGGAGTGGCCGAGCGGGAGGCCGGGCGCGACGCGGTCCCGAACGCGCTGCTTGAGTTCCTTGATCTCAGGGAAGCGCCCCTGTTCTCGTCGCGACCAGAGGGTTTCGCCGTCCACGCGGACTTCGAAGATGCCGCCGGAGCCGGGCACCAGCGCGACTTCTCCAAGCTGCGCGGAGAAGGTGGTGAGCAGTTCCTGGGCCATCCAGGCGGCGCGGAGCAGCCAGCGGCACTGCGTACAATACTCGATTTCCAGACGCGGGGAACGCGGCATCGCCATCACACGTGCAGCAGCCAGCCTTCGGCGGGTTTACCGGTGAGGCGGGCCACCGCATATACATACCAGCCTAGCTGCTGGCGGTACGGGGCGGGCAGCGCGCCCTCGTCGGTCTTGTAATCGACGATCACCCAGCACTCGGGCTCTTCAAACGCCAGGTCGATAATGCCCTCAAACAGGCGCTGGCCGTCGAGCGCCAGCAGAACCGGGGCTTCGCGCAGCACGCGAGAGACTCGGCGGGCGCGCTGAAGCAGCGGGTGCGCCAGCGCCCGGGCGGCGCTCACGCGCGCGGCGGCGATTTCCTCCTCCGTCGCGCCGTGCAGACGGCCGCGCGCGCGGGCCGCCAACTCGAGCTGCCGTTCGCCCGCGTCCAGCGGCACGTCGCGCAGCAGGGCGTGGACCAGCGTACCGAAACGGCGCCCGCCCGGCCGCCCCGCCGCGCGCTCCACCTCGGCGGTGGCGACGGGCGCCCGCGCGTCGGCCGGCAGGGGAAGCGGGTCCGTGGCGGTGAAGATGTCGAACTGGGGGCGGGCGCCCGCGGCGGCGGCGGATTCGACCGACTGCTTCCAGGCTTCGTAGCGCCGCTCGTCATCGGTTTCACCGGCATCCTCGAGCAGGCTCTCATGAATCAGGCCAAAGGTCTCCTCGCGGTCGAGATCGAGAATGTGCGGGTCCCACCACACCACCGGGTAGTCTCCCGGAAGGTGGTGGAGCCCAGGCTGGACAGAGTCCCGCGAACCGCCGCGCACCCGGTCGCACACACTGTCCGGCCCAAAGGCGGGACACCCCGGCGCCGGACGCGCGGCGCGGCGCAGGGGACCGGGCGGGTAGATGGCCTCGTTGAGCGGCGCGAGCCATCCGTCGTATGCTTCATCGCCGACGGCGGGAATCACCAGCAGGTCGCGGGCGCGCGTCGCGGCCACGTAGGCCAGCCGGACTCCTTCGGCCTGATCGCGCGCGGTTTCCAGCTGATGGTGGTCCAGCAGTTCCCACGGACGATACGGTCCCAGCCGCATCGCGCACAGGCCACGGCGCGGGTCCAGGTGGCGGTCCGCCTGGCGGTTGGCCAGGTTCGCGGTCAGGTCGGCCAGCACGACGACGGGGAACTCGAGTCCCTTGGCGCTGTGCACCGTCATCAGGCGAACGCCCTCCGCGCCCTCTTCGACGATTGGCGCTTCGGCCGAGTCCGCCGCCCCGGCGCGCGCGTCGAGTTCGTCGACGAATCCGCGAAACGAAAGGCCGCCGTCCGCCTCGTAATTGCGGGCCAGGTCGAGCAGCCGGTGGACGTTGGTGAGCACTTGGTGCCCGCCCGGCCGCCAGGCAAAGCCCGCGTGCGCCCGGGTCGCCTCCAGCAGCGCGCTCAGCGTGGAGACCACCGGTTGATGATTGCGCCGGCGATGCAGGGAGGCGAGCAGGTCGAGCGCTTCGCCAAGGGGCGCGTACTCGCCAGGCAGACCGTCGGGGCGGGGGCGCAGCGGGTTCCAGGAACCGCCCGCCTGCCGGAACCGGAACAGCAGCGCGTCAGAGAAGGCGAACAGGGAGCCGCGCAGGGTCGCATACACCGCCAGTTCGTCGTGCGGCCACTCGATCGCGGCCAGCGCCGCGCGCAGCGTTTCCACCTCTTCCCGCTCCTGGAATGACTTCGCGGCGATCAGCAGATGCGCAATCCCGCGGGCCTCCAGCTTGCGGACGTACGGTAGGGAGATATCGTCGCCCCAGTTGACAAAGCGCCGGAATAGGAGGCAGACGTGGCGGGGGGCCAGCGGCACGCGGCGGCCGGGGTCTTCGGGGTCGGCCACCGTCCAGCCGCTGCGGCGCAGCAGCCAGTCCAAAAACGCCGCGACGGCTTCGGGTAGACTCTCGTTGATCGCCTTCGCGGTGACGCCGCCCTTTCCGTACGGCCGCGGCGCGGGCAGCACCACCACCGCAGGCTGATCTGCCGGGGAATCCCGGTGTTCGGCCAGCGGCACGTAGCCGGGCTGCCCGGTTTCTTCGTCGCCCGTCATGCGCGTCGCGAAGGCCGCGTTGACCGCCCGCTGGATGAACGACACCGCGCGAAAGCTGCGATTGAGAAACAGCACGCGCACGCCGTGGCCGTGCAGCGCGCGGGTGACCTCCTGGTAAAACAAAACGTCCGCGCGGCGGAACCGGTAGATGGATTGTTTCGGGTCGCCCACCAGGAACAGCTTGCCGGGCGCGGGCACGGCCTGCCGCCAGTCGCTGACGGCGGGATCGCGCGCGGCCAGCAGCAGGAGAATCTCCGCTTGCAGCGGATCGGTGTCCTGGAATTCGTCGACAAAGATATGGGAGAACCGTTCGCCGGCCAGGTAGGCGCGGACGCCGGCATTGCCGCGCACCAGTTCGCGCACCGCGATCAGCAGGTCCAGAAAGTCCAGCGCGCCCAGGCGGCGCTTGGCCTGCTGGTAAAGCTCGACCACTTCCCCCAGTTCGTCGCGGAGGGCGGCGGCCAGATCGGCGCCAGTTTCCGCGCGGAACTGCTCCAGCGCCTCCAGCAACAGGTCCCGCGAGGCGATGATTTGCTCGCGGGACGCGGAGTCGCTGTAAAACCCGCGGCCGGTTTGCCGGTTGCGGCGCAGTTCGCGCTGCGTCCGCAGCAGCATGGCTTCCACCGCATCGTAGTCGCGCGGCGCGTGGGCCTCGGCGCGCTCCAGCCAGGTGACGAAACTGGTGAGCGGCCGCAGCGCGGCGCGCAGCGGGTCCATGGGATTCCTCGGATGGCGGCTGTTCTCCTCCAGTTGGCAGGCGCAGGCGGCCAGTTCGTCCGTCCAGGCGCGGTAGTCCTTGCCGGATCGCCGCCAGGGCGCGGGAAAATCGCGCCATTCGGCGAGTTCTCGGACCGCGTAAAACAAGCCCTCGAGGGGCGAGCGGTCATCCTGGCTTTCCGCCAGCGTGGCGCGGGTCAGGACGCGGCGCAGCACGGGAGAGTCCTGGTTGAGCTTGTCCTGGATCCAGCGGTCGAACACCCGGCGGAGAAGACGAGCCGCCTGCGTTTCACTCAACTCGGTAAAGGCCGGGTCGATCTGGGCTTCGGTGGGGCGGGTGCGCAGGATCTCCGCGCAGAAGGAGTGGATGGTGCCGATGCTGGCTTCTTCAAGATGTTCGAGGGCGGCTTCCAGACAGCGGCGGGCCGCGGGGGCGGCCGTGCGGCGCTGGCGGTCCAATTCCACACGCAGCCGCAATTTCAGCTCGCCGGCGGCCTTGCGAGTAAAGGTCACCGCGACGACGCGGTCGATGGTGGTCAGGCCCTCGGCCAGGACGGCGGCAATCCGCTCCACCAGCACCGTCGTTTTGCCGGTGCCGGCGGCGGCCTCGACGATCATCGACTCGCCGAGCGACTCGCGAATCAGGCGGCGGGCTTCCGCGTCGGGGGCGGCAGAGGGAAACCAGGCCGGGGTCATGGCAGGTTCCGCAAGCTGTCGAGGGCGGCCAGCCGGTCGCGCCGTTTCCGGCGCACCCGAATCTCCTCATAAGGGCCGCAGACGGGACGGTAGTCGCACCGGTCGCAGGCGCCCTTCCGGGGCGCGGCCGGCAGGAAACCCTGCCCGATAGCCTCGCTGATCACCTCCACCGCGCGGCGGACGCTGGCCCGCACCTGGTCCGTCAGGGGAATCTCCACCCGCCGGTACTCCCCGCGCTGGGTGCAGAAATACAGCAGACCGGACTCGGCAGGCAGCTTCAGGAGTTGCTCGGCGGCCAGCGCGTAGAGGGCGGGTTGCAGCACCTGGCCCCCGCCAATGCCGGCGGGCGCCGTCTCCGGCGGCTTGCCGGTCTTGTAATCCACCACCCGAAGTTTCTGCCCGTCGGACTCGACGACGTCCACTGAACCGCACAGGCGCAGCGCGCCGTCCAGCAGCGTCACCGGTTCCGCCGCGCTGGCCGCATCGGCATCCCGGCCCCGGCGCGTCAGTCCGAACGAATACTCAAAGTGGAGCGGCTTCCAGGGATGGGCGTGCAACGCGCTGTCGCGCAGCCAGGCGCGGAGATCGGCGCGGATCGCCTCCACTTCGTTGCGCCAGACTCGCGGGATGGCCGGCGCAAGTTCCTCCGCGTACTCGCGCGCGACTTCGTCCAGCGTGGCGTCCAGCGGGTCGTACCGTTCCTGCCACCGCAGGGGATGCAGCGGAAGTTGGCCATCCGCGGCCAGGCGGCTCAGAAAGCGAAACTGAACTTGGTGAATCAGACTGCCGCGGGTGAGCGGGTCCATCTGCGACAGGGGCGCCGATTCCTCCCGCGGCCGCAGCTGCTGAATGGCATGCAGGAAGAACTGATACGGGCAATCCGCGAAGGTCTGTAACGACGACGCCGAGTACGTGGACGCGGCGGGGAGGAACGGGGCCAGCGCGCCCGCCTCCTCGGCCAGGACCAAGCCGTCCGCGTCGTGCCAGGCGCTGCGCCAGCGGCGGCCGCGGGCGCGCAGGGAGCGCGCCAGGTGCGGGTTGGCGCGCAGCATATACCGGGCCCGGCCGCGCGCCTGCTCGGGGCGGGCCATCAGCGGACCCAGCACGGAGAGGTCGTGCTCGGTCTCATCGAGAGCCTCCCCCGAATCGACCGGAGCGGGCCAGCCCAGCCGGGTGGTGGCGGCGGCTGCCGCGCGCTTTTCCAGTACGCGCAAATCGGGCAGTTGCCCTTCGGCCGCGCGAAGCACTTCCAGCGCATAGAACGAAGGCACCCGCGGGCGGCTGGTCGCCAGGTCGATGCGCGGATACGACACTACCAGGCAGCGCTCGGCGGCGCTGGCCGCCCGGTGGAGCCGCAGCCGCTCGGTGAAGAGGCGGTCCGGCTGGGTGGCGAGCGCCGCGGAGATCCGCTGGCGCGCGGCGTCGAGCAGCAGCGGGTCCTCGAACGGTTTGCGGGGAAACTGCCCTTCCGCCAGACCCGGCAGAAAGACGACGGTGAACGACCGGATCTCCGTCTCCTCGAGCGAAGCAACGAACACGCGGCCGTAGCGGCGGTCCGGCGGAGGCACGCGCAAGAAGCGCAGGCGCTCGCGGAGCACGGCGGCGACTTCGTCCAGACTGACGGGACCGACGTCGCCCATCACTTCGAGTTCATCCAGCAGCGGCAGGACGGTGTGGGGATTCTTGAGGGCGGCCAGGGCGAGCGCGCGCAACGCGGCCAGCCACTCGTTCCAGGGTGCCTGACGCGGCAGGCCATGCAGGCGTTCGATCAGCGGCAGGCAGAAGGACTCGAGCGACCGGAGCCGTTCGAGTTGGCGTTCCAACGCAACGCGGCGGGGCGTCTCTTCCGGGATCTCGGCGGTCTGCGCGCGCAGTTCGGCCTCCAGCCCACGCAGACGCCGCACCCAGCGGTCGTAGCCGCCCACCACGGCGGCGTCCACCAGCAGCCGCTCCCAGGCCCACGGCGCTTCGACCGGGATGGATTCGCCGGCCTCCCCCGTCCCGGTCTCCTCTCCGGTGAACGGCGTCCGCGCGAGTTCGTCCGCGGCGGGCGTCCAGGCGTCCGGGGGCGCGGCGTCTCCCATGGGGACCTGGCCCAGGGAGAGATATTCGGCGAAGCGCGTAGCGGGCAGCCCTTCGAGCGCGCATTCGAGCAACGCCAGAAACGCCCGGCCCGCTGGATCGGGACGGAGAGCCCCACCGGTGAAATACGCGGGGATCCGCGCGCGGCGCAGGGCGTCCTCCAGCAGTGGGGTATAGAGGTCCACGTTGCGCAGCAGCACCGCCACGCGATCGAAAGGCGTCCCGGCGACGGCCAGTTTCCGGATCCGGCGGGCGATCTCGGCGCATTCGAGCGCTTCCGTGCCCGCGGAGAAGAAGTCGAAGGTGGAATCGGACGGAGCCGTGGTGAGTTCTTCGTAGGAGAACAGACGCTGCCGGATGCGTTGCAGCGAAGTGGCGGGGGAGAGCGAAGGCGTTTCCGCACGCGGCGCGAGCCCGTGCAGCCAGGCGACCGTGTCGTGATCGGCGGCCAGAGCCGTGGCGGACAGCGACGGCGTCAGGCCGGCCAGCCGTTCGAGGAAGCGCCGTTCGGCGAGCGAGCGTGGCCGCAGGTCCAGCCACAGCGCCGGCATCGGCGCGGGGCGGAGTCCTTGCGTGGCGAACTCGTAGATCATCGCCAGGTCGGCCAGGCGGTGACGGTCCATCTCCTCCAGGTAGTGGGTGAGCAGCCGCGCCAGATCCTCGCCGGCGCCCGCGGCCGGCGCCAATTGCGCGGGCGTGACGCCGGCCAGGCGCAGTTCGTCCAGCGTGGCGGCCACGGCCCTTGGGAATCCTGGCGTATCGGCAATCGCAGAGAAATAGGCCAGCGAGCGCGTCCGCCGGGAAGCGAACACCGCCCGCGCGGCCAGGGCCTCGCGGGCCAAACGGCTGGCGGCGCTGTATTGCCGCGCGGCGAGTTCGGAAGCGGCCAGCGCCGCGGCGAATTGGGAAACCGAATAGCGATGGATTCCGAGCAGCCCGGGCGGATCGCCGGCGGACGCCCACGCGCGCAGAAAATCATCCGCAACCAGGCGGGAAGACGCCAGCACCAGCATCCCCGTCTGGCGGACGCGCGGCTGGATCTGCGCCCAGGCCCAACGCTGGCGGGCTTCGCTCGAAGGCGAGACGAAGAGACCGGGCATGCGAGCTTCTATCGTACAGCACCGGGACTCCGGCTGAGCATCGCGGAGATCGAACGGCTGGACGTGGACCGGCTGCTCCAGGCGCCCTTCGTGGAGGAACTGTTCGCGCAAAGGGACCGGATGGAGGCCGAGTTCGGCGCGGTGCACGGTTACCTGAATTGGCAGGGCGTGCTCAATCATGCTTTTCACCTGCGGGGCGAGCAGATCCTGCTCGACCTTGGCGGAGGCGCCCGCGTTAGCAGAAAGGCCGCTGGACGTGATTGCCGAAGTCATGATCCGGTTGGGGCACCGGGTGCAGGCGCGACGGCGCGCTTCGGGTTTCGCCATCGATCAGATGGACGTCAGCAACTGCGTGGTCAACATGATTTCGCCTCGCGGGTACGGGCGGTTCGTCGCCCCGCGCGACCGGCGCATCGCCGCAAGCTTCGCTTTGTTCGGGGTGCACACGTGCACTTGGAACGTGACGCCCTACCGGGAGGAGTTGCGGGCGCTGCCGAAGATCGGCTATCTGGATATGGGCATCGATTCCGATTTCCGCCGCGCCCGGGAACGGTTTCCGCAGGCGCGACGCGCCGTGCTCTACGATCCGCGCCGCGTGATCGAAGCCACCCCGGAAGACATGCGGGCCGATCTCACCCGGATCGCCGCGGAACTGGCGCCGTGCGGTGTGGTGTTGGCCGATCTGCCGGCGGAGACCCGCGCCCCGCACGTGCGGCGTTTCCTGGTGCTGGCCGCCGAGGTGGAGGCCGCGCTCGCGGCCGCCGGTGTATAGTCTGGAAAGAAGGGAGAGTCACGTCATGGATCCCATCAACCGCCGCAACGCGATCGCCGGGACCGCCGGCCTGCTCCTGGTGAAGCCGGAAACAGCTTTTGGATCCCAAGCGAATTCCGCGGTTGCTTTTGGAATTATTGGCACCGGAGGGCGCGGCCGTTACGTCGGCACGCACATGGCCCGGGACCCTCGCGCGCGGCTCGCGGCCATCTGCGACCTGTTCCCCGACCGGATTGACCTGGCCAAAACGCAGGTGCCGGGGGCCGATCAGGCGCGGACCTACCGGAACTATCAGGAACTGCTGGCGCAGCCGGACCTGGACGCGGTGCTGATTGCGACGCCGGTTTTCCTCCATCCCGAGCACTTTGAAGCCGCGGTCCAGGCCAACAAACACATCTACTGTGAAAAGCCGGCCGGCGCCGACGTGGCGGGAGTGAAGCGGCTGATGCGCGCGGGCGAACGCGCCAGCAAGGCGAAGACCGTCCAATTCGGCTTCCAGCAGCGCTTCAGTCCGGAATACCTCAAGGCGGAGGCGATCCTGCGCGAGGGAAAGATCGGGCGGCTCACCCTGATGATGACGTACTGGGTGATTGGCAGCCAACCGATGACGGAGTTCCAGTCGCCCTACCCTCCCGAGGAGCGGAAGCTTCGCCACTGGGCGCTCTGGCACGACTATTCCGGCAGCCCGATCGTCGAACAGGATTGTCATGGCGTAGACACCATCAATTGGTTCGCCCGGGCTCACCCCGTGAAAGCCGTCGGCCGCGGCGGCGTGCGTTTCCCGCTGCCATTCGGTGATTGGACTTCCGACTATCACGACATCATTTACACCTACCCCGACGGGCTGGAAGGATGGCTGATCAGCATCAAGCACACATCCGGGTTCCGGGACGTCAAAGAGCAGTTCTACGGATCCAAAGGCATGCTGGAAACGGCCCGGACCTACTACCGCTGGCACGGCCCGACCCAGACGGCGCCGCTCAAGAACGCCGATGACCTCCGCGACCGCAGCCTGATCGAGAAGGGAGAATCGAAGCGGGAGATTACGATCGACGCCGTGGAAGCGTTCTTCACGAGCATTGTGGACCAGAAGCCGTACAACCACTACCTGGACGCGGCCAACAGCACGTTGACCAGCCTGCTCGGCCGCATGGCTTACGAAACCAGGCGAGAGGTGACCTGGGACGAGCTGCTGCGTTCCGCGTGAGAGCGGAACCGGCCCGCTCCGAAGCGAGCCGAGCGCCGTTGCTACCCTTGGGACCCTGAGTTGCGCCGCGGGGCCGCGCCCTGGCGACGCTGCCTGCGACTTCGGCTTTTCACGCACGCCTCCACCGCACCAGAGCGCCAAATGGCTCACGAACCACCTGGCAACCAGGAGGACTCTGCCTCGCATCTTAGCTGACACAAACACGTCGCATTTGGAATACAGATTGCTTACCGTGTCTCCAACCAGGGTGTGAAGCCGCCGGGAGGCGGCCAAGATTCACAGAGGACATTTCCAGGAGTCGAAACATGACGTTATCGAGAGTTCGGTTCGTCGTATTGGGGCTGGCTCTAGCGGCGGGCGCTTACAGCCAATTGACACGTGGGTTCATTTCCGGCACGGTGACGGACGCCACCGGCGCTGTGATTACCGGCGCCAAGGTCAAGATTACGAACACGCAGACCAACATCGCGCGCGAGGTGGAATCCAACCAGGTCGGCGTCTACCGTTTTGTCGCGGTCGAACCGGGGACGTACAACGTGGAGTTCACCCGGCCCGGTTTCGAGACCAAGATCGTGGGCGGGGTGGTGGTCACCGGGACGCAAGAGGTGGTCCTCAACCAGACCCTCGCGGTAGCCACCGCGGCCACCACAGTCGAAGTAGTGGAAGCACCTGCGGGGATCGAGTTGTCCAAGGCTTCCGCGACCATTGAGCGCAAGATCGATATGCGCATCCTCCAGCAGGTTCCGCTCACCGGGAACACGCGCGACGTCAACGTACTGGCGCTGCTCGCCCCGACGGCGAATCGCGCCCCGGGGTCCACCGGCATTGCCGTAAATGGCCAGCGCGCGAGGAATAACAATTTCATGCTGGACGGTGCGGACAACAACGACGCCAGCGTGACGCTGGCCAGCAACCGGGTGATTCCGGAAGCCTTGGCGGAATTCCAGGTCCAGACCCAGGCATACTCGGCAGAGTTCGGGCGCAACAGCGGCGCCCAGATCCAGGCGTTTACCCGCAGCGGCAGCAACCGCTGGACGGGGGAAGTGTTCGATTACTACCGCGCCAATTGGATGGAGCCGGTGAGCCTGATCAACAAGCGCGCGGGCGTGAACAGCACGCCTCGGTTTGTGCAAAACCAGGCTGGCGGCCTCATCGGCGGACCCATCGTGAAGAACCGCACGTTCTTCTTCAGCTTGATTGAAGCCAACCGACGGCGGGAAGCGCCCGACGGACGAAACTCCTCGAACGCGACGATCCCGACGCCGACGGGCTTTGCGGCGTTGGCCTCCGTGCCGCTTCCCCCGGGCGTGACGCCGGCGCAACGCCAGGCCGCTTTGGATGGCATTGCGTTCCTGCGGGATGAAATTCACCCGAAAGTCGCCAACTATACGAACGTCCGCAACATCACCGCGAATGGTGTGCCTATTCAGGTCGGCACCATCAATCTCCCGTTGGCCAACCCCCACGATTTTTGGTACACCACCCATCGCGTGGATCACCTTCTCACGCAGAAGGACCAGCTGAACTACCGGATGCAAATCGATAAGCGCAACAATCCGGACTACGTTAGCAACCTGCAGTTTGGCAGTAAGTTCTCCGGAGCACAGACGATTCTGGGCCAGAATCATGCCGTCAGCCACACCCGTACGGTCTCGCCCACCTTCGTCAACGAGTTCCGGTCGGCTTACATCCGCCGTAACCTGGCTTTCCCCGAGAACGATCCCAAGACCCCCACCACGACCATCAGCGGGCTGTTCACCATTGGCGGCCTGAGCAACTTCCCGCAGGGGCGCATTCAGAATACCTTTCAGTTTCAGGATGTAGCCACCTACCTGCGCGGCAAGCATTCGATCAAGTTCGGGGCGGACATCCGCCGCCTGCGCCTGTTCAATAACTCGGCCTTTGACAGTAAAGGCACCTGGACTTTCGACAATCTGGAACTTTTCCTGAACAACCGGCCCACCTCGCTTCGGCAGGCGGTCAACACCGCCACCTGGGACGCGCGCCAGACATCGCAGTTCTACTTTATCCAGGATGACTTCAAGGTCACCAAGGATCTGACCTTAAACATCGGGATGCGGTACGAGTTGAACGGCGTGCCGTTCGGGTTCTTCGGCGCCAGGGATCAAGAAAGCCTGAACGCCGGGGTGCCCGGACCGGTGCAGAAGGATACCAACAACTGGGCGCCGAGGATCGGGTTCGCCTGGAGCCCGTCGGGCAAACTGCTTGGGCAAGGCCAGACCGTGATCCGCGGCGGCTTTGGGATGACGTACGATGTCCTGTTTTACAACATCCTGACTGTCAACCAGAGCAACTACCCTCGCGTGGTAGTCAGCGAGCTTGACCGCGCCGCCGTGGCCGGAGCGTGGCCCACCCTCTTGCCGCCCGTGGTAACCGCGCCCGTCTTCAACCCTTACGCTACTTACGTGAACAGCCCTTCGGACCTCCAGAGCCCCACCACCCGCTTCTGGAGCCTGACGATCCAACGGCAGTTTGCCCGGCACTATCTCTTCGAGATCGGCTATACAGGTTCTTCCGCCTACGCCGCGATTCGGCAGGGCCAGTTGAACCCCGGCATCTTGACGGAGGCTCAGGCAGCCACCGTGCGCAGCACCGGCAATCCGAACAGCATCGCGGGTCTGGTGCCCAGCGCCGCGTTCCCGGTTAGCCGCCGGGAGAATCCCGCTTATGGCAGCCGGGTCACCATCGAATCGACGGCCAAGGGTGAGTACCACGGGATGTACCTGAAGCTCGACAAACGGCTGTCCCATGGCTTCGCCATTGGCGGAAACTACACCTGGAGCGCAAATTTCAGCGACAACGACGAGTCGCTGGGTGTTGCCGCGATTACCAGTTCCAGTCCGCAGGTTCCGCAGGACTACAAGAATTACCGTAACGAGTGGAGCCGCGCGGCGTTCGATGTCCCGCATCGGCTGGCGTTCTACTACAGTTGGGACTTGCCCGGCGTGAGGGGCAAAGCCGTCTGGAAACAGGTCACTGACGGTTGGAAGTTCAACGGATTTACCGAATTTCAAAGCGGACAACCGTTCACGATCCGGACCAACGTCGACACCGCAGGCACCGGCACGGCGGCGCCCCACCGCCCGAGTTACAATCCCAACGGTTCGATTACTCTCGATCCAGTGACTGGAAACTACCGCACATTTACCACTTCCATCAGCGGTTCGGGCATTGTGACCACCTTTTTGGCCCCGAACGGTTTACCGCTGGCCAACTCCCGCGCCTTTCCGGTCGGGCCGGACAACCTGGGCCGCAACACGTTCCGAGGACCGGGGATCCAACTATTCAACTTCTCGCTGGCCAAGATGTTCGACGTGACCGAACGGTGGAAAATCGGCATTCGCGCCGACTGGATCAATGGTTTCAACCACCGGAATTTCGGCAATCCGGTTGCGACGATGAACAGCCCGATCTTCGGGCAGAACACGACCGACCCCGGCGGGCGTACCATGCTGTTCAGTGCGCGGATTCGCTTCTAAGTCCAAGCCGCCGCGGAAGGAGACGCTCCCTCGCGGCCACCTCCCCGTTTCCCGGGGCGGTGGCCGGGGAGCGGAAAAGTGCGCAACGGTGGGCGATACGGGCTTCAGGGTTTCGTTTCGTCGGCATCCGTCGCCCGCGCGGCCGCCCGAGCCAGCGAACCGGTCAATTGCATACGCCGCCCCCGGTTGGCCAATTGTAAAGAGAGACTGCCGTCGGCCAGGGTGACGCCGGCGCCATGGAACGCCTCTCCGTCCGCCGTAGCCTGGATGGCGGGGAACCGCACCAGCAGGCCCCGCGCCTGGCGTTCGGTTTGGTAACATCCCGCCGCCTGCTCGAGACCAAGGAGCGCGTCAGGATCCAGGGCGCGGGCGACAAAAGAACCTTCGGCGCGCAGGTTGGCGTACAGGGCCGATCCGAGGCCCGCCGTGTCGAGGATGCCATCGCCGGAGGACTCGATTCCGTTCCATTGCACGTGCTCCCAGGCGAAGCGCAGGCGATACCGGGGAATGGCCCCGGCCAGGTCCGCATCGGCTTCAGCCGTGACGATGCCCTGAAAGGCCCGGCCCTGCACGTCGCGGAACTCTACCCGGGGGCCGCGCCACGCCACCATGGCGGCGGCCTTGCTCAGCGTCCATTCGCCCAGGCGGACCTCGGCCGCGCGGACCCGGGCCTCGGTTCGCCGCGACGCCAGCCAGCGAGGCAACACGGTGCGTCCCAGCGCGCGCCGGAAGAAACCGCCCCGGCGAAGGGAAGGCAGGAAGAGGTCTTCCAATTCGGCCAGGTCAAGCTCGTCGAATTCGAGACGGAACTGGTTCGGAACGGGCGCGGACGGGTCGTAGGTGTACTGGCCGCGGAAAGCCAGTTTCCCGAGCTTGCCTTCCATCCGTTCCACCGACATGCGGGGGCCTTGCATCCGCAGGCGGGCCGCATCCAGGACCACGGGCTGCGCCAAGCCCTCCACCGTAGCGGTGGCGGCTTCCAGATCTGCGGCGCCTTCCCAGTCCCGCACGGCTCCGCTGGCGCGCCGGTAACGCAGGGCGCCGGACCAGCGCCCGCCCGCCGCGGGAAACGGCAGCGCCAGCGCCACCGTTTCGAGCGGCAGCGCATCGAGGGGGAGGGCGTTCGCCGCCAGTTGCAACGACAGATCGTCCGAACGCCAGCCGAACGCGGCGTCCACCCTCGCCGTGCCGGGCGGGCCGGTTCTGGGTTCCGCCACCAGTTCCTGCGCGGTCAGCCGCCCCCCCTCGGGCGCCAGGGTCAGATCCGCGCGGGAGGCGCGCAAGACCGGCCGGCCGGGCAGGCGCAGAATTCCATCCCGCAACGTGACCCGTCCTTCCAGTCCTTTGTCGCCCGCGTAGGCCAAGTCTCCGTCCAGCGCGCCGGCGACGTCAAAATCTTCGGGGATAGCCATGCCCACGTGCCGCGCCAGCGGCAGCACGGAAGCCACCGGCATCCGGCTGAACTGAAAGCTGGCGTTCCATACCGGCACGGACAGATAGTTCGCCACCTGGTACCGCACAGCCAGTGGCGGCGCTCCTCTGGCCTGCGATTCCGATTCCAGCTCCAGGCGCTGCTGTTCCAGATCCAGCCGCCCCCGGTAGACGATGGGAAACGAGCGGTCCCACAGCGGCATGCGGTCCCAGCGGTGCAATTGCTCGATTTCAAGGCGTCCGGTGAACTCGAGGGCGTCCGGGGGCCCCTTCACCCGGGCGCGCGAAGAGACCACGCCATGCATGCCTAGGTCCCGGCCCTGAATCAGCGCAATCAAGTCGCCCAGCGGGCTCCTATCAAGCTGAATCTCCGCAGTCACCTCCCGGTTGTCCCGGCGGCCGCGCCCCGTGAACACACCCATGCCCCGGCCGGCGCCACCCACCATCACCCGGTCCGTGCGGGCCGGTTCGCTGGTAAAGGTGAACCGCCACCGCGGCCGGCTGGCATCCTCCAGTTCCAGGTCCAAATCGGTGTTGGTGAGGTAGAAGACCGACTTGGTTTCGCCCGTCTTGAAGTTGACGCGCCCCTGGCGCACTTCGATGCGCGGCAGGCCGGCGACGCCATCCCCGGCCAGCAGTTTTTCGACGTTCCACTGGCCTCGCTCTTTGACCAGATTGACGACCGGCTGGTTCCAGCGCAGGGAGGAGAACCGCAGCCGGCCCAACCACAGCGACCACCACTCCGGGCTGGCTTCCAGGGACTCGACCCAGGCGAATGGCTCGATGCCGAACGCCGGATCCTCGGCGATCAAGACTTCCTGAATGGTGACTCCCGGGCCGCGAAACAGGTGCAGGCGGACCGCGCCGATTTGCACGCGCCGTCCGAGCGACGCCTCGATCGCCGACCGCACCGCTTCGCCGTACTGGTCGAGGCGAAAGTACGGCGCGGCCAGGCCCGCGACGCCGAACAGCGCCAGCCCCGCCAGCAGGAGGCGAACGGGGCGCAGGCGCGGCCGAGTCACCGGCCTTCTCCACCGGCCAGCCGCCGCCGAAGCTGCCGATAGGCCTCCGGGTCGTCGATATCCTCCAGCACGCCGGGGTCGCCGGTTTCCAGGCAGACGGCGCCCTCCCGCAGCAGCGTCTTCGCCTGGCGGTCCGGCGGCAGCGCCAGGATCTGCCCGATCACGTCGGCGCGCACGCGCACCGGGTGGCCGCGGCGTCCTCCGCAACTGGCGACGACCACGGGCGCGGCCGGCGCATCCACCAGCGCCCGGACAGTGGCTTCGGCCACGGCCGGGTGGTCCACCAGGGTGAACAGGGCGTAGGGGGAAGCGGGGGACAGCGCCCGCAGCCCCGCCTGGAGCGACGACAACTGCCCCCGCCGGTAGTCGCGGTTAACGATCCAATCGGTCCCCGCCGCCCGCCGGACGCCGCTCCGGATCGTGTCCGCCTCGTGGCCGAGCACCACCACCACGGGCGCGCAGCACGCCCCCAACACGCGGATCAGCCGGTCGAGGAAAGTCTCTCCCCCCAGGTCGAGCAGCGCCTTGGGCGAACCCATGCGCCGCGATTCACCGGCCGCGAGAATGACCGCGGGAAAGATCACTGCTGGAGGACGCGAGGCAGGCCCGCGGCGAAAATCGATTTGGACACTGTCTTCCAACCGGACTCCGGATTGCGGCGCACCGCGATCATCTCGGCGGCCACCGCGATGGCGATTTCCTCCGGGGAAATCGCGCCGATATCCAATCCCATGGGCGCGTGCAGGCGGGTGAAGGCCTCGGGGGAAACACCTTCCTTTTCCAGCTCCTTCACCACGCCAATGACCTTGCGTTTGCTGCCGATCATGGCAAGGTAGCGAGCCGGCGTGGTCACCGCCCAGCGCAACACGCGCAGATCGTCGCGGTGGCCGCGCGTGACGATGATCAGGTAGCTGGTCTCGTTGACGTGCAGGCGGGGAAAAACCTCTTCGTACTCGCCCGCAATCACCTCATCGGCATCGGGGAAACGCTCCCGGTTGGCGAACATCTCGCGGTCGTCCACCACGGTGGTGGCGAAACCCGCCAGCGACGCTACCTTGCACAAGCTTTTCGAGATGTGGCCGGCGCCGAAGAGGAACGCGTGCGGCGGCGGAACAATGGGTTCGACAAACACATCCAACTGGCCGCCGCAAATCAGGCCGTTGTCGGACGCCGCGTCCTGACTCAGGTTGAAGCTCAAATGGCGGGGTTTTTCGGTAGCGATCACTTCGCGTGCCGCGTTCCAGACCTCGGCCTCGACGCAGCCGCCGCCGATGGTGCCGAACAGGGAGCCGTCATCGCGCACCAGCAGCTTGGCGCTTTCATAGGAAGGGATGGAACCGCGCACCTGGACGATGGTGGCGAGCGCGCACTTCCGGCCCTGCGCCCGCAGCCGCATCATCTCCGTGTAAACGTCCATGCGACCTGATTATACCCTTGTAACGTGGAGCGCATTCCCTTTCAGGTCACCGCCGGCGGACGGGCGTACGAACGGATCCGATCGCTGCCCGTCGAGGTGATGCTGGAGAACGTCCGGAGCCAGTACAACGTGGGGGCGTTCTTTCGCACGGCGGATGCGGCGGCGGTAGCGAAGGTATGGCTCTGCGGCATCACCGCGTTTCCGCCCTCGCCCGGCATCGCCAAGACGTCGCTCGGCGCGGAAGGGACCGTGCGCTGGGAACACCGCCCGGACGCGCTGCCGGCGCTGGACGGCCTCGCCCACGCGGGTTATGAACTGGCGGCGGTCGAAACCACCGCGCACGCCGTGGACCTGTTCGACTGGCAGCCGCGTTTTCCCGTGTGCGTGGTGTTCGGCAACGAAGTGGACGGCGTCTCGCCCGGGGTCGCGGCCCGCTGCGATACCCACGTGCGCATTCCCATGCTGGGCGTCAAGCACTCTCTCAATGTCGCAACCGCGGGTGGCGTGCTGATCTACGAACTGCTGAGAAAATACCGCGCGCTGCTGGAAAGCGGAGTGTAATTCCCGTCTGGACTCCCAGCGCGCCTTCCCTGAACTCGCCCCGTCACCGGTCAGAGCGCTGCGCGCGAAGCGCACGGGCCTCTGCGGGCTTTCGCTTCCGGCGATTAGGCGCGGGCGGCCGCGGTTCCCGTCCGGGACGCGCGCAGCAATACGATCGCCAGCAGGTAGGCGCCCGCGCCGATCAGGAGCGTTTGCAGCAGCCCAAGAAAGATCGCCAGCGCCATCGCGAGGACGGAGCCAAGCACGCTGGCCGCCGCATTCAGCGACCAGGCCCAGCGTACCGACGGCTCGTGCAGACGGGTGAGTCTCGCCAGGCCGGCGGGAAACGGCATCCCCATCAGGAAACCCGGCGGGAACAGGACCAGGACCGCGATGACCATTTTCCAGGGAAGGGGCCATCCCACCGCGGTGGTGAACAGGGGGCCTGTCACCGCCGCCAGCACGGCGACCAGCACGCAAACCCCCGCCAGCGCGGCCGCCAGGCGCGCATCCTGCTCCCGCAAAAGCCGCCGGCTATACGCACTGCCCAAGCCACTGGACACCAGCATGGAGAAGATCACCACCGTCAAAGCATAGGTCGGGTGGCCGAGAAACAAGACGAACCGCTGAATCAGCGCGATTTCCACCAGGATGTAACCGATGCCGACGAGCAGGAAGTACGCCAGGAACGCGAGGGCGTTCCGGTCCCGGGGCAGGCGGGTGCGGAGGACCAGGGGCGGCAGCGCCAGCATCACCAGCGTGGCCAGCAGGCTGGTCAGCAGCAGCCCGAACAGCAACGGCACGGCGCGATTGATCTTGTAATCCGCGCTGAGGGTGGAGGCCGAGCGGATGAACTCCAGCACATCCCGCGGCTGCACGGTGTAGAAGAAGAAAGGCCGATTATCGGAAACCGGCGAAATATCGAAGGGGTAGCGCGCGCGAAAGGCGGTCGGGTCGGGCGCTTTCAGCAGTTGCGCAAAGGGGGAATCGCCCGGCTCGTCGGGCAGGTAGACCGCCTCCAGGCGCCCGGCTTCGATCACCTGGCGGGCGCGCGCCAGGTCGCCGTGGGAAAGAGGCTTGCGGGCAAAGATCACCGTATCCCGGGCGCCCCATCCTCGGACCGACCCCTCCCGGGCGATAATGACGTGCCGCCAGGGCTCGCGTTCGCCGAGGCGCGCGAGCGCCTCCATGGCCAGCGAGACCAGGCGAAGCGACTCGCGGGGCGGATCGAATCCCCACCGCGTGAAGGCGAGCAGCCCGTCGTCGGTGAGGTGGCTCAGGTAATCCTGGAATGCCTCGATGGTGTAGAGGTTGTTCTCCGAAAGCGCGAAGGCGCCGGCGGCGGTGGACGCCCAGGTGTCCACCAGGGTGGCCTGCAAGACTTGGTACTTCTCCCGGCTGCGCCGGATGAAACTGCGCCCCTCCTCCACGTGCAGGCTCACTTCGGGACGCGTGAAGACGTTGTGGACCAGGCCGGGGAAGTGTTGGCCGAGTTCGCGGTAGCGTTCGCCCATGATCACGCGGCCAATGAGCGGATTGATCTCGACGCCCGTCACATCCCGGCTGCCGCCGGCCAGCGCGCGCGCGACATCCCAACCACCTCCCGGCCCGATGATCAGGGTCTTGGCGCCAGGCCGGATGCCATACGGCAGGCCGGGCCCCTGCCACAACAGATCGCGGCGCTCGCGCTCGGTCAGGCGGTCGAAGTCGAAGTTCGCGATGCCGGTCGAGGCGTCGGCGTCGATGAAGATCAGCGGGACTCCCGATTCGCGTTCGGGCGCGACGGCGATGCGCGAGAAACTGTTCCAGCGCACCATGACTTCCTTTTCCAGCTTCTGGCCCTTGGCGTACTTGACGTCCAACACTTTGAGCTTGATGTTCAACGCGGCCAGCAGCACCAGCCCCAGCGCCAGGGCTACCGTGGCCGCGCGCCCCGGCCCGGAGCCCGCCATGTGGTGCCACACCGCGCCGGCCGCGGCAAACAGCACCCCGGCGGCGATGACGGTATTCGGCCCGCCAAGCTGATTCAGCAAGGGCACCAGCAGCAGGCAACCCGCCGCGGCGCCGAGCAGGTCGAAGAAATAGACGCGATGCACGCGTTCCACCGTCTCGGCGATGGCCGTGGAAACCACGATGCCCGACACGAAGAACGGCAGCGCCGTCGTGAAGTAGATCAAGGCGAGGCGCTGGTTGGAGAGTTCCCCGTGCTGCCCCAGAACCACCGCGAGAGAGACCAGCACCAAGAGCCCATTCCCGGCGCTTAGCCAGCCCAGCCGTCCGGCGAACCGGTCCCGGCGCGCGGCCATCGCGTACGAAAATACGCCGCCCGCGCCCAGCCCGAACAAGGCGATGGAAATGGCCAGGAACGCGAAGTGGTAATAGAAGACCACGGAGAACACGCGCGTCAGGGACAACTCCAGCAATAGCGTGGCCAGGGTGGTGAGGGCGACCGCCAGGTAGAGATGCGGCCAGCTCGGGGTGGGATGACTCATGGGGCTGGACTTGGCATCAACTCTCTATGGTACGGCACCGGAACGGTTCCCGTTCGAGTGCGGGATGGATCGGTTCCGGGAAAGCCTGCCGCGCGGACCGTGGCCAGGGGCTGGACCCGGTTCGCAGCGCCTCGCTCCCGGTCCAGAAAATCCTTGCCAACGCCCTCCTCGCCATGTTAGCCTCTAGGTGTCGTGGATTGATTTAGGGTCTGTTCGTCAGGCCCGGCTACTTGCAACCACGTAAAAAAGTGCTAAAGGCGATCGGTCGAAACTGGCTTTTGCGAAGACCCTGAGGCCTTTGGATGCGTTGACCAAAGTCTCAGGGCTTTTTGTTCTTTTACGGCCGATACGCCGGATGCTGGAGGACCTGAATGAGCGTCTGGCGCAATCTTCCTGTCCACCGCGCTGTTTACGGAGAGAGCGGAGAGTTGGTTTCCGTATCCGTGGAAGTGCCCGCGCACGAACTGGAAGAACTGCTGGAAGCGCTGGCGGGAGCCCGCTTCCCCATCAATCCGGAGATTTTCCATCCTCACGGGGCCGGCCCCACCCTGGTCGAGTTCCCGGCCTACGCGGGAGACCTGGACGAAGTCCGGCGCGTGCTCGCCCATCATGGCTTTCATGCGAACCGGCTGCGGATTTCCGGGATTCTGGAAACCCTGGCGCAGGCGTGAACAGGGGCGTGGGCTCCGCCCTTCCCCCGTTTCGCACCGCCCCGGAGGCCGTTTCCGCCGCGCCCGATGGTATCCTGAAGAAGATCTCCCGCAAAGGTAGCGCTCCGCTTGAAAATCGGATTCGTGAGCTTGGGTTGTCCCAAGAACCTGGTCGACAGCGAAGTCATGATGGGCGCGCTGGTGGCGCGCGGACATGAACTGACGCACCTGCCGGAAGAGGCGGATGCGCTGGTGGTCAACACGTGCAGCTTCATCGACCCGGCCAAGGAAGAGTCCGTCAATGCCATCCTCGAGATGGCCCGGTACAAGGAAACCGGGCGCGCCCGCAAACTGGTCGTCGCCGGCTGTCTGGTTGAACGGTATGGCGCTCAGATCCGGGAGCAAATGCCCGAAGTGGACGCGGTGATCGGCACCAATGAACTGGACCGGATCATTGCGGTCTGTGAAGACCAGCCCGGCCAGACCGGATCTCCGGAGCCATATCTCTACCACGACCTGACGCCCCGGGTGCTGTCCACGCCAAAGCACTACGCGTATGTGAAGATCGCCGAGGGCTGCGACCATCCCTGCACGTTCTGCGTCATCCCCCATTACCGCGGCCGGTTTCGTAGCCGCAGGTTTGAGTCGCTGGTGAGCGAATGCACACGGCTGTTTGAGCGGGGGATTCGCGAAATCAACCTGGTCGGGCAGGACACGACGTCCTACGGCGAGGATTTGGGACTGCGCGACGGCCTGGCGCACCTGCTCGGCCGGCTGGCGCGCATTGAGACGCCACAGGCCAAGTGGATCCGCTTCCTCTACGCCTACCCGAATCGGGTGACTACGCGGCTGATCGATACCCTGGCGGAGCACCCTGCGCTGGTCAAGTACCTCGACATGCCGCTCCAGCATGCCAGTCCCGCGGTGCTGAAGCGGATGCGGCGCGGCGCGTCTGGAGACATCTTCCTGCGCCTGATCGAAAAGATCCGCCGCACCGTGCCCGGCGTGGCCATCCGCACCAGCATGATTGTCGGTTTTCCGGGCGAGACGGAAGCGGACTTCGAACTGCTTTGTCAGTTTGTGCGGGAGGCGCAGTTCGACCGCCTGGGCGTTTTCTCGTATTCCGATGAAGACACCAGCGCCGCTTACCATTTGGACGGAAAAGTGGACGCCCGCACCATCTACAACCGGAAACGGCGGCTGCTGGCCGTGCAGCGGAAAGTGGCGCGCGCGAAGAACCGGGCGCTCGCCGGCGAGGAAGTCACCGTGCTGGTGGAAGGGCCTTCGCCCGAAACGGAACTGTTGTGGGTAGCCCGCATGGCCACGCAGGCGCCGGAAATCGACGGGGTGACGCTGATCAACGATTTGCAGGGGGAAGCGCTGGCGGCGGGACAGATGCGCCGCCTCCGGATTACGGAAACCCACGACTACGATGTGGTGGGCGTCGCCTTGCCGTTGGAGCCGGGAGAGCCGCAGCGCCCCGGGGTGGCGGCCCACTCCTCGCTCATCAATATTCAACCGTTGCTGGCCACGGTATGACCGTTCGCTGCCCCATTTGCCGGAGGCCCGTCCCGGCGCAGGAGTCCCATTTCCCGTTTTGCAGCGATCGGTGCCGGCTGATCGACCTCGGCCAGTGGGCTTCGGGCGCGTATGCGATTCCCGGAGAACCGGCGGGGCCGGTCCCGGGCAGACCCGGTCCGAATCCCCATGCCGAAGAGTGAAAAACTGGCCCTGCTGCTGGCCAGCGGCTTCGGGTGTGGTCACGTCCGGTGGGCGCCCGGAACCGTGGGCGCGGCGGCGGCGTTGCTGCCGGCGTGGGCGCTCGCACGCTACGCCGCTGGCGGCAAATGTTCGCTGGCCTTGTTGGCGTTGTTGGCCGCTCCTTTGGCTGTCTGGTCGTCGCAGGTGGCGGCGGCCCGCCGGGAACAGAAGGATCCCGGCTTCGTTGTCATCGATGAAATGTTGGGGCAGTGGGTCGCCTTGCTCGGCGCGAACCTGGACCATCCGGTTTCCTGGTTCGCGGCGTTCGGGCTGTTCCGGCTTTTCGACATCTGGAAACCCCCGCCCTGCCGCCGCCTGGAGCGCCTAGGTGGCGGATGGGGAATCGTCGCCGACGACGTGGCCGCCGGATGCTATGCCGCACTTGTGTTATGGGGAGCGGGATGTTTCAATCTTTATTGAGTATGGCATTGAAGAAGGAGGCCGACGGCCGTCCGGAGATCCTTCAGGTGGTCCCGCAGGCGGCCATCGCAGGGGGCGAGTTACAGATCCGGGGCCGGCGGTTTGCCGCGGGTGAATGGCCCCGCGTCACCATCGGAGACACCGCCGCGCCGTTGACCATCGGGTCAAACTCGCTGTGCATCGTGCGGGTGCCGGAAGGCGCGTCGGGCGATCTGGTGATCTCCAGCGGCGCTCTCTCGTCCCGCGCCTGGGAGTGCGCGATCGGCGTGTCCGTCGCCGACAGCCTGCATCCGGTGGCGAATCCCGCGATCGACGCCCAGGGCAACATCTTCACCACCTTCAGCGGTTCCCGCGGCCAGAAGGTTCCCGTGGCCGTGTACAAGATCGACCTGAACTTCGGCGTGAAGCCGTTCATCAACGAGTTGATGAACGCCACCGGGCTGGCTTTTGGCCCCGGAGGATTGTTGTACATCAGCAGCCGCTATGACGGCATTGTGTACCAGGCGACCGCGGGCGGGAACCTTTCGGTTTTCGTGGAAGGCATGGGCGTGGCGACCGGCCTGGCGTTCGACCCGGAACAGAATCTGTACGTGGGCGACCGGAGCGGCACGATTTTCAAGATCAGTCCCGACCGCCAAATCTTTGTCTTCACCACGCTGGAACCCTCGATTGCGGCTTATCACCTGGCGTGGGGTCCCGATGGAAACCTGTACGTGACCGGGCCGACCACGTCGAGCTTCGACTCGGTTTACCGGGTGTCGCCGGCGGGCGAGGTCACCGTGTTCTATCGCGGCCTGGGGCGTCCCCAGGGCCTCGCGTTCGACGCGGATGGCAACCTGTACGTGGCCGCGTCGCTGGGAGGGCGTAAGGGTGTGGTCCGGATCGATCCGCAGGGCAAGGCCGAACCCTTCCTTTCGGGCCCCGGCATCGTCGGCCTGGCGTTCTCGCCGTCGCGGGCCATGGTGGTGGCCACCTCCAATGCCATTTACCGCGTGGACGTGGACGTGGCCGGCTACTCGCCGCTGTAAACAGCCTCGGGCTGGCCGTCTTCTCAACGATTACTTTCTATGAACGCCGAGATCATTGCGGTCGGGTCGGAAATGCTGACTCCCAGCCGGGTCGATACGAACTCGCTGTACCTCACCGCGGAACTCAACACGCTGGGCGTGGAGGTGGTGGCCAAAGCGGTGGTGGGCGATGACCGCGACCGGCTCGCCGAAATGGTGCGCCAGGCCGCCGCCCGCTCTCCCATCGTCATCCTGACCGGCGGCTTGGGACCCACCGAAGATGACGTTACCCGGGAAGCCGTGGCGCTGGCGCTGGACCGCCGGTTGGTGTTCCAGCCCGCCATCCTGAGCGCCATCGAAGAGCGTTTCCGCCGGCTCGGACGCAAAATGGCCGAGATCAACCGCCGGCAGGCGTTCCTGATCGAAGGCGCGGAAGCGCTGGCCAACGACCGGGGCACGGCTCCCGGGCAATGGGTCGAAGATGCCGGCCGTTACCTGATGTTGCTCCCCGGGCCGCCCGGCGAGCTGAAGCCGATGTTCGAGCGCTTCTGCCAGCCGCGCCTGGCTCGTTGCGTACCTCCGCGGTTGATTCGCACCTTGCAGTTGCGGATCGCCGGCATGGGTGAATCCGACGTCGACCAGTTGATTGCGCCGATCTACCGGAAGTATTCCAATCCCGTCACGACGATCCTGGCCAAAGCCGGCGACATCGAGGTGCACTTTCGCGCGCACGCGGAAACCGAACCGGAGGCGCTGGCGCTGCTGGAGGCGGTCGCCGCCCCGATCGAAGCGCTCCTGGGCGACCGGATCTACTCGCGGGACGGCGCCCCCCTGGAGACGGTGGTGGGGCGCCTGCTGCGCGACCGGCGTGCGACGCTGGCCGTCGCCGAAAGCTGCACCGGAGGCCTGCTGGCGGAGCGGATCACCTCCGTGCCAGGGGCGTCCGACTATTTTGCCGGCGGATTCGTGACCTACAGCCGCCGTACGAAGATCGATCTGTTGGGCGTCAGCGAAGCACTGCTGGCGCGGCATGGCGCGGTGAGCGAACCGGTGGCCCAGGCCATGGCGAGCGGCGCCCGGTTTCGCGCCGGGGCCAACTACGCGCTGGCGGTGACCGGCGTGGCAGGACCTTCGACCGGCGGCGAATCCGTGCCTCCCGGAACCGTCTTCCTGGCCATCGCCGATCACCTGAGCTGCGAGGTCGTGCGGCGGCAGTTCCCGGGGGACCGCGGGCGGGTCCGGCAATTCGCCGCCCAGACGGCTCTGGACCTGCTGCGGCGGCGCCTGCTGAGCGCGTCGTAGCCCCTCCGCCCTTGCCTCGGCGGGACCGATTGTGATACACCCGGTCCGCGGGAGATCCGCAAGGAGGTGGAGTGCGCCGACGATTCTTCCTGCCGCTGGCCGCGGGCGCGCTCGGCGTCGCGCGGCGCCGGGCGGCCGCCGCCGACAAGATCACCATCGCGCTCATGGGCGTCCGCGGCCGCGGGCGAGGCCTTACCAAAGCTTTCTGCGACATGCCGGACGTGAATGTCGCCTACGTCTGCGACGTCGACCAGAACGTGGTCGACGCAGCCTACCGGATCATCGCCGATGCGGGCCGCAAGCGCCCGCCGCTGGTCTCCGACATCCGCCGCTGCCTGGACGACCGTTCGGTCGACGCGATCGTGATGGGTACGCCGCTCCACTGGCACGCCCCGGGAACCATCCTGGCCTGCGACGCCGGCAAGGATGTCTATGTCGAGAAACCCATTTCGCACAATATCCGCGAAGGACGCCTGATGGTGGAAGCGGCGCGCCGCAACCAGCGCGTCGTGCAGGTGGGCACGCAGTTGCGCAGCCTGCCGGTCACCCAGCGTTTCTTCGAATACGTGCGCTCGGGAAAGCTGGGGCGCGTCCTGATGGCCAAGGCCTGGAACGTCCAACTCCGCCGCCACATCGGCCACCAGGAAGATGAGCCGGTCCCGCCCGGCATCGACTACGACACCTGGACCGGTCCCCTGCCGCCGCTGCCCTTCAACCGGAATCGTTTTCATGGCACGGTGAACTGGCACTGGCACTACGGCGCGGGCGACATCGGCAACGACGGCGTCCATCAACTCGACCTGGCGCGCACCGCCCTCGGCCTGCCGCTGCCCGCGGAGGTCTCCGGCATGGGACGCAAGATGTACTTCGATGACGATCAGCAGACGCCGGACACCATGAACATCACCTACCACTATCCGGACAAGCTGATCTCCTACGAACATCGCCTGTGGAACCCCTACGGCCTGGAGGGTTGCGATAACGGCGTCGCCATCTATGGCGACGCGGGCTGCGCGCAGATCGGGAGACTGTTCGAAGGAAAGTTCGGGTTCCGGGTGATGGATGACAAGCGGCGGATCATTCTGACCGACGCGCATGACGGCTCGTCCATCGACGCGCCGCACGTGCGTGACTTTCTCGATTGCATCCGCAGCCGCAAACGCCCGCGCGTGGACATCGAAGAGGGCCACCTGGCGACCTCGCTCGCCCATCTGGGGAATATCGTCGCCCGCGCCGGCCGGGGCTTCCGCTTCGATCCGGAGCGGGAAACCGTCCTCGCCGACGAAGCAGCCAACCAGTACGTGAAGCGGGTCTACCGCGCGCACTGGTCGACGCCGAAGAACGTGTAGGCGCGCCGGGTGGTTCCCCTCTCTAACTCGCCGCCAACCGCGCACCTCTCAAGGCGGGTGAAGCGCCCGCTTCCCTGACATCGCAGCGGACGACGAGGAAGCGATCGCGGACTGGCGCGAGGCTGGGCGCCGGGACGGCGTCAGCGCGCCCCGTCGTGGCAGCGATTGCCCACGATGCGGTTGGCCTCCGCCTCGACTCCCGGGGCGGCGACCACACAGTGGCGGTCCATGCCGAAGCCGCTCACCCGGTTGCCCTCGATCCGGTTATGGCGCGCGGGGGCGGGACGTTCCGCGCCGGGCCCAAGATAGATGCCGGCGCGCGGCAGATCCGGCTGGCCGGCCGCCCAGCGGCAGTCGGCCCGTTCCGCCGCCGAACCGCAGCGCGCCAGATTCAGGTTGCGAAGGCGGTTGTCCGCTACCAGGTTCCGTTCGCCGATCACAAAAATGCCGCCGTAACGGACGCCGTCTATGTCATTCCGCTCGATGATGACCGCTTCGGACTCCATATCCGGATTGGTGTTGTTCATCACGATGGCGAAGCCGCCGTGGGGGTAGGCGTCGACGTCCCGGCGGTTGACGCAGGTGTTCCGCCGGACCTCGCCGTGGTGAAACCCGTCCAGGTCGATGCATTTGCCGTTGTACTCCTCGATCCGATTGCCGGCATACGTCGAATGATCCACGTTGCCCGCGGTGTCGATGCCGACGGGGATCGCGAGATTTTCCACATCGACGGCTTCGGGCGGGAAGCCCACCTCCCGGATCACGTTGCCCTCCACCCGCACCCGGGTGGCATGCCCCACCTGAATCGCGTCGCGGCCGACCGTCTGGAAGCGGTTGCCCCAGATCAGCCCATTGGCGTTGCGGGGCGAGGTGTAACGGGAGTGCGTCCAGACGGCGTTGCCGAGGATGTGGCGGAAAAGCGACGCCGTGACCTCGAAGTCCCGCGTGCCCTCTTCGAACAGCACGCCGCCGGTCGTGTTGTTGCGGCCTTCCGGGTTGCGCGAGCCGCTGTCTTCCACGGTGAGCCGCTCGATCCGGACGCCGCGGCTGGCAGCGGCGAGCACCGCGAAACCGGCGATCTCGCGCAGCCGCACTCCGCGGACGGAGACGTCCGCGCAGCGCTCGAACACGATGCCGTTGCCGTGCGTGTAGCGGATAAAAGGCACGTCCGAAGGGGGCAGCCCGCCGCGCTGCTCCAGCGCCGCGCGGTTCCCTTCGAGCGCCAGGTGCGCCAGGCGGATGCGGCGCGCCTCTTCCGCGCGAAACAATGCCGTGCCGGAGAAGCCGTCCGCGGCGCGCACCACGGTTCCTGCCCCGGTGATTTCCACATCGTGGACGCCCCGGGGAATCTGGATCTCCGCCCGCAGAGGGAACACGCCGGAGGCCAGCTGGATGCGGACGCCGCTGCGCAATGCGGCGCGCAAAGCGGCTTCATCGCCGACCCGGATGGTGGGGGGCCCGGCCGGGCGGCAGGATGCGCACGTCAACGCCAACCAGAGCGCGGCCACGCCCGTTCCCGCCCGCGCCGGCCGTTTCCGCGCGGGCTCGTTCAATCCACCACCTCGAGCGGCAGCGCGGAAAGACGCCGCCGTCCGATGTGGACTTCCACGCGATGCTCGCCGGCGCGGGTCCCGGGCGGGAGCGTGAAATTGAACTCGAACGACTGGTTGACCGGGTCGGTACAGAACCGGTCGACGTCCGGGACGGGGGAACCGTCCAGCAGGATCGCGGTTTGTTCCGGCGCGGCGAGTTCCTCCAGGCACAGTTTCACCGACCGGGAAACGATCCGCTGACGCGAACAAAGGTTGACGCCGTCGGACACCGCGACGATGCGCGGCACCGCGGGACCCGGCGGGATCACGCGCAGCCAGACCGGCTCGGCCACCGCTTTGCCAAACCAATACAGCTCCACCGGCACCAGGCCGGTCCGGACGCCGGACGGCATCATCGCGTTGATCTGCTGCACACCGTCCGCGGTGCGCGGTCCGATGTAGACCGGCGGGGCTTCCTGTTCGTCGACCAGGACGTTGATGGTATTGAGGTCGGCATCCTCGGGCAGGCCGTCCGTCCACAGCGAGAAGCTGGCGAAGCGCCCCGCCGCGGGAACGGCCGGTTCGCCGCTGTGGGAATTGGTCGCCCGGCGCAAACGCACGTGCGCGTCCGGCTGCCGTTCGGCGAGATCGGCGAACCACCCCGCCGGGCGCTTGCGCAGCGTCGTCCACAAGTACTGCGTGTGCACTCCCTCGAGCGCGAGCAACTGCATGTCGTGCGCACAGGCGAACTCCGCCAGTTCGGCCACGTCGAGGCGCACGCCTTCCCACGTGGTGTATTCCTTGGCCGTTTTCGGCAGGCCGTTCACCTGGGCCCGCAAGATGCCGCCCGCCTTGAGGACGCGGCGCGCTTCTTCCAGGTAGCGCAGCACCACTTCGCGGCTGGGGATGTGCTGGAAAACGGCGTAGGAATAGACGAAATCGAACATTTCATCGCCGAAGTTCTCCAGGCCGGCGCCTTGCGTCAGGCGCGGGAACGCGTTGGGCACGTCATGCAGTCCGCGCAGGGCCAGCCGGATCATTTCGTCCGATACGTCCACGCCGTGGATTTCGCCGAAGTTCCAGCTCATGGGGGCCATCAGGCGGCCCGGGCCGCACCCGATCTCGAGCGCGCGGAACTGGCGCCGGTCGCCTGGGGGCAGGCGTTTCAGCTCGGCTTCCAGGCCATGCATGACGTCGTAACTGGTGGCCCGGAACTCGGCGTCGGTTTGGCCGCGGGCGCCGAAGGCGACGTAATAGTAGGCGTCTTCCCGCGCGCGCGCATTCCAGTCGTCGCGCATCTGCCGGCTAAGGTCGGGAAGGGGCGAGCAGTGGTCAGGCATCCGGCGGTGGGACGGGGCGGATCGATCGCTTCCGTTCCTTGGCTTATTCTATCGTTTAATGGCGATTGCGTTTAAGAAGGTGACGGCGTTGCCGCTCCAGGGCTTTACCGCCAGCGCGCCCGACGGCGCGGTGGTGGGGGTGCTCGGCGAAGACGGCGCGGGAAAGGGCGAGCTGTTGCGGATCGCGGCGGGGCTGTGGAAACCTTCCAGCGGCTCGGTGTCGGCCGGCAAGATCCGCCGCTGGCTGGGTCCGGACGACGCCCTGAACTTCGCGGCGGCGGACCTGCTGGCGATCGACCAGACGCTGGCCCGGCACGACGCGGCAGTGAAAGCGCGCGCGGTGATCGCACTCGACCGGCTCCGGCGGGGCGGAGCCACCGTGCTGCTTTCATCGCATGACGAAGATCTGCTGCTGCGTGTTTGCGATGAGGTGTGGTGGTTGCAGGAAGGCACGCTTGGGTTCCGTGGCGACCCGGCGACCGTCCTGGCGAGATATCGCGGATACATCGCCCAGCGGCTCCGCGAGTGGGGCGAGACGATCTCGCTGCCGGTGAGTCCCGTCGAGCGCCAGGGCGACCGCCGCGCGGAGCTGACCGCGATCGAGACCCTGGGCGCGCAAGGACGGCCGACGGCGGTCTGGCGCAGCGGAGAACAGGTGGAAGTGCGGCTCTCCGTGTTGTTCCACGAACCGGTAGGTGATCCGGTGATCGGCATCCTCCTGCGCAACCGGATCGGCCTGGACGTCTACGGCACCAACACCCAGCTCGAGGGCCTACGGCTGGGTCCCTGCGCGGCGGGACAGCAACTGCGCCTGCGGTTCCATTTTCATTGCGACCTTTGCCAGGGAGACTACACCTTGACCGCCGCCTCGCACGACCCGGACGGCAGGCGGCACGACTGGCTGGAGGATGCGGTGGCGATCACCGTCGTCGATGACCGCTTCACCGCGGGGGTGGCGAACTTACGGGCCCGCGTCACGCTCGGGTAGTGCTCCCCGAACGCCGGGCACGGCGCCCGCTCACTTCAGCGCCGCGGTGAGCCGGCGCTGGGCTTGCGCCGCCTGCGCCGAGAGCGCGCGCAGGTTGCGAAGATCCTCGTCGGCCAGCGCCATCAACTGCTGGATCCGCGACAGGTCCACCGGGGTGTTCATCACGCCCTCGGTGCCGCGCTGGCCGTCCAACCCCACCGCCAGGTTGCGGAACTGCTCGGTCACGTCGCGGTACCGGCCCAGGATCGAATTGGCGGCGGTATCGCGGCGGCGTTCGATCTCCTCGATCTCCCGCAAGACGCGCGCGATTTGTGCCGACTTCTGGGCTTGCGCCGAAGCTTCGGAACGCAACTTGCGCAGGGTGGCCTCAAACTCAGCCAGTCTGGCCTCCCGCGCCTGCACTTCTTTCCGGGCAGCCTCCAAACTGGCCTGGGCGCTCTCCAGTTGCGCCGTCAGTTCGTTTTGGGCCGCGGCCAGTTTCTGGTTCTCCGCCGTGGTCACCTGGATCTGTTCCTCGAGGGCTCTGACCCGCGGTTGCAGCTTAGCCAGCAGCTTGTTGGACTCGTCGAGGGACTGGCTCAGACTCCGGTACGCGGGCGTATCCTCGACACGCAGGAACGGCTCTTTCGAGCCCGCCGGCCGGGGCAAGGATTCCACCGGCATCACCTGCGCCGCTTCCGCCAGCCGCTGAATCTCCGCGGCCTGCCGCTCCACTTTGGCTTTCAGTTCGCGGTTCTCCGCCGTGAGCAGTTCGATCTGCCGGGCTTGCTCGGTGACGGTCTTGTTTTGGCAGCCCGTCCAGAGCAGCGCCGCCCCCAGGACAAAGATTCCTCTGCGCATTGCTCACTCCCGTTTCCAGGCGAGCCGCCGGCGGAAAACCAGGCTGGTCCGCTCGCCGCCGTTCACCTTCAAGTCGATCTCCAGCGCCTTCTTTGGCTTCTCGGCTACCTCCAGGGTTACGCTGTAATGCGACCGGATGCGCTCCAGCGCCGCACCCACGCTGGCGGGAATATCGGCGACGGTACGGCAAAAATCGCTGCTGCCCGCCATCACTTCCGCCAGTTGCTTCAGACCGTTCTGGTACGCCTCGTTCAACCGGTCGTTTCGGTAGCGCAGGTGCACCACGAACAGCGGCGTCTGCCGGAAGGACAGCCGCTCCTTTAATCGAGCTATCTTATCCTGAATCAGAGCTTCCGGAAAGCGGCGGCTCAGGTCGCTCGCATCGCTCGTGTTGATGACCGGATTCGTGAAGTCCTCGCGGTAGTTGTAAATGTCGCTGTCGGTGACGAACAGGACGGCGGTCCGCACGCGGTGGCGGGTGAGGATGGAATCGCCCAGGCGCGCCACCGCCTCCACGGCCTCCAGCAGGCCGGCTTTGCCCGAAACGGGAACGCCGCGGATAGCGGCCGCGATGGCCTCGGGGTCGGCCGTGGGATCTTGAATGACGCTCAGCCCGTCCTGGGCGCGCATGACCGCGACCCGTGTACCCTCCGGCACCCGCGCCAGGTGTTGCACCAGCGCCTCCTTGGCCGGTTCCACCCAGGCTAAGTCCTCGGTAAAGTCGAGCACCAGCACCAGCAGCAGTTCGCTCTCCGGCGCGCGCACCTCGAGCACCGTGGCGGGCTGGCCGTTCAGGGTGGCCGCCAGTTCTCCTGGCTCGAGTGGACGGCCGTCTCCCGCCCAGACGGGCAGGTGGATGCGAGGCTTGCCGGGCGGGGGCGGAGCGGACGCGATCGCCGCGCATGCCAACGCAACCAGACTCAGCAAGCGCATCAGAAGCTGACTTTCAAGCCTAGCTGAATCACGCGCCCCCCGCGCGAGCCGATGATCCTGCCGGCGTTCACGTTAGGCGCGTGCGCCGGACCGATGACGGTATCCGGGTCGGTCCACACGCCGTGGTTAAGCGCGTTGAACGCGGCGGCGCTGAACTCCAAGGTGCGGTCCGGCGCCAGGCTGACCCGCTTGGCCAGAGTCAGGTCGTAATTGGAACTGCCGGGATTGCGCAGCGAGGGGTGCGTGCGCGAGGCGTTGCCGATCTCGAAGTCGTCCGGATGCGCGAACGCCGCGGGGTTGAACCACAACTCCGGACCCTGGTTCGGCACGCGCGGGTCCACGCCGGGCACCACGTTCACGTTCAGGGTGCGAATGGCGCCTCCGGTGTTGTTGAACTGGGGCCGCAACGCCAGCGGATTGCCCGATTGCAGCACCGCGACTCCGGTCACGCTCCAGCCGTCGACCACGTACCGCCACCACTCGGTCGTCCGCAGAAAAGGCTTGTTGGCGCCGATCGGCAGTTCGTACGCATAGGTCATCTGAAAACGGTGGGGTTCGTTGCCCGCGGTCAGCGACCACTCGTTGTCGCGGTTGAAGAAATCCTGCTTGCCATAAGGCCCGGAGTAATCGTCGCGCTGTTTGGACCATTCGTAATAGGCGCTGAGCGACAGGCCGGCCGAGGCGCGCTTTTCCACGCGCAGGAAACCCGCATCGCGGCGGTAGCGGCCGATAGGGTAAGACGAATACACGTCGAAGCCGCGAAACTGCGGGTAGGGACGCCGCGAACGGTTGAACAATTCGTTGTTCAGCAGATCGCGAAAGATCAGGTCATCCGGATGGATGGCGTTCGGGTCCGCGGCGGAATTGCTGACCAGCAGGTTTCTGCCGCCGGAGTAAGTCGTGCCGACGGAGAGCACCACCGCACCGGGCGCCTCCCGCTCCAAGGTGAGGGAGGCGGACTGGTAGAGCGGCTGGCGGCTGCTGGTGTCGATCAGGTCGGCCACGGTGTCGTTGGCGGCCTCGGGCCGGAGGTCCGGAAAGGAGGGCAGCGGAGGCAAACCCCGGGAGAGGACCACCGCAGGCTCCAGTTGCGGATTGCTGGGGAAGAACGTGGGATAGCCGCTGAACCCCTGGGTGCCCCACTGGCCGGTATAAATCGGCAGGGGGGAATAGCCGCGCGAATAACCCGCCCGCACCACCGTCTTGGCGTTGCCGCGCGGATTCCACGCCACGCTGGCGCTCGGGGAGAACCGCCAGAAGATCGGCTGAAACGCCCGGCCCCAGCGCCCCCGATTGGCGGCGGCCAGGGCGCCCGGACGGCCGTTGACGGGATTGATCGCCTCCAGGTCGATGGTCGACTGGCGGTCGTACTTCTCGTACCGCGTGCCCCAGCGGTCCGCCGAGAGGGCAACCGTGAGCATGAGCCCCTTGCGGACCTCATATTGGTCCCGCGCCCAGAATTCCCAGGACCCGCGCCGGAAATAAGACGGCTGCGGCACCACGCTGATCTCAGCGTACTCGGCCATCCCCAGCAGGAAACTGGCGAAAGCGTGGCCCGTATTGACAATGCCGGGCAGGCTGGTCAAACCGGCGCCGAACCGATAGAAACCGTACGGGTATTGCGGCCAGAACGTGTTCACCTCCTGCCGTCCGTATTGGCCACCGCCGCGCAAGGCGTGCTTGCCGCGGCGCACCGACAGCCCGTCCGACCAGGTGTACCGGTTATTGGCGTTCCGGGAGACCGGCCAGGACCGGCCCATCGACAAGTAGGGCAAGAACGTGTAGACGGGGAACTGCGCGGCCACGGTCTCGTTGCGCGAAGAATTCGCCACGAACTGTAGATTGTTGACGATCTGCGGCGTCGCGGTGTAGACGTGTTCGAGCGACCCGCGCCGCGTGGAAAACAGCCGGTCCGGCGGCCCAGGGTTGGCCGGGGTTGGGAACCACTGTGCCGCCAGTTGGGTTCCGTTCGACAGGGTGGTATCCAGGGTCAGGCGGTGTTTGTCTCCCAGTACCTGGTCAACCTTGGCGATCACGCCGTTCGCGGTATTGGTTTCGGGCTGCTGGATGAAATAGTTATTTCGGAAAAAAGGACCTTCGTCTTCGTTCGGGTTCGGATAGAAAGCCAGCGCCTCCTGCGCCACCGAATCGAGCCGGGAGGCGGGCATGACGTTGCCTGGAAACTGTGCGCGGCGGTATTCCAGGTTGTCGAGCGAGATGGGGCGGGAGGGGTCGAAATCGGGATTCCGGGCGGTGGATGCCGGATCGAAAATGGGGAGGGGATTTCCCGCCAGGTCCACCACGTGCGACCAGTCGCCCGTGCGCTCCTGTTCGGTGGGAATGGTGCGGAGGAACGTTCGCGCGATCCGCTCGCGGACGCCTTCGTACGACAGGGAAAAAAAGGTGTTCTTCCCACCGTCGTACACCTTGGGGATCACCACCGGGCCGGCTACGTTAAACCCGAACTGATTCCGCCGCAGGAAGCCCTGGGTTCCGCCCCGCTGCCGGATTTCGTGCGGGACCGCGTCGAGAAAGTTGTTGCGGAAATACTCGAACACGCGGCCGTGCCAGCGGTTCTTCGGGCCTCCATTCGCTTCTTTGCGCGGGCTGTCCGGCCGGAGCCCCAGATTGCGGGTTTGCACCTTGAACTCCTCGGTGGCCCGGTCGAGTTCGGTTTCCGTGGCCTGAGACTGAGCCACGGCGCTTCCTCCCAGGGCTATGAGCGCCGCTGCACATCTCAATACCTGCATACTTTCAGTTTAACGATTGTCCATCCACAGGCGGTAGGATTTGGACTCGGTGCGATACCCTAGGTCGAATGAGCAGACTCGAGGAATTGCGGCGCAGGCGCCGCGCGGCGGAGGAAGGAGGTGGCCCGGAACGCCGGCGCCGGCAACATGAGGAAGGCAAGCTTTCCGCCAGGGAGCGGATCGAATTGCTGCTCGACGAGGGAACCTTCGAGGAAGTGGACAAACTCGTGGTCCACCGCTGCCGCGATTTCGGCATGGATTCCCAGATCGTGCCGGGCGACGGGTTTGTCACCGGCTACGGCTACATCGAGGGCCGGCTGGTCTATGTCTTCGCGCAGGACTTCACCGTGTTCGGCGGCTCGTTGTCCGAAACCAACGCACAGAAGATTTGCAAAATCATGGACTTGGCCCTGAAGAACGGGGCCCCCGTGATCGGACTGAACGATTCCGGAGGGGCGCGTATTCAGGAGGGGGTGGTTTCCCTGGGCGGCTACGCCGATATCTTTCTGCGCAACACGTTGGCCAGCGGCGTGGTGCCGCAGATCTCGGCCATCATGGGCCCCTGCGCGGGCGGCGCGGTCTACTCCCCCGCCATCACCGACTTCGTGTTCATGGTCGACCGGACCAGCTATATGTTCGTCACCGGACCCGACGTGATCCGGACCGTGACGCACGAGGACGTGACCAAGGAAAAACTGGGCGGATCGGAGACGCACAATGCCATCAGCGGGGTGGGCCATTTCATCGCCAGCGACGACGCCGAATGCCTGCGCATGATCCGCGCTCTGCTGGCGTACCTGCCGTCTAACAACCGGGAAGATCCGCCCCGCCTGGCGACCAACGACCCGGAGAACCGCATGGATCCACGGCTGGACACGGTTGTCCCCGAGGAGTCCAACCTTCCTTACGACATCAAGGACATCATCCACTGGACAGTGGACGACGGCGTGTTTTTCGAGGTCCACGCGCACTGGGCCAAGAACATCGTGGTCGGTTTCGCGCGCTACGGCGGACAGGCGGTGGGCATCGTCGCGAATCAACCGGCTCACCTGGCCGGCTGCCTCGACATCAATTCCTCCGTCAAGGGGGCGCGTTTCGTGCGGTTCTGCGACGCCTTCAACCTCCCCATCGTGACCCTGGTGGACGTGCCCGGTTTCCTTCCGGGAACCGATCAGGAGTACGGCGGCATCATTCGCCATGGGGCGAAACTGCTGTACGCGTTTGCCGAAGCGACCGTGCCAAAGGTCACCATCATCACGCGCAAGGCGTACGGCGGGGCGTATTGTGTCATGGGCTCGAAGCACGTCCGGACGGACGTGAACCTCGCATATCCCACGGCGGAAATCGCGGTGATGGGCCCCGAAGGCGCGGTAAACATCATTTATCGCAAGGAACTCGCCGCCGCCCAGGACCCCGCCGGGTTGCGGGAGCGGAAAACCGCCGAATTCCGGGAGCGCTTTGCCAGCCCGTTCATCGCCGCCGAGCGCGGTTTCCTCGACGACGTGATTGAGCCGCGGGAGACCCGTCCGCGCCTCATTCGCGCCTTGCGGATGCTGGAAAACAAGGTGGATACGATGCCGCGCAAGAAACACGGCAATATACCCCTGTAGAGATATCGCGATCGCTCCCGCATCCGCCGATGAGAAGGCATGAGCCGCTGGCTCGTGCTGTTGATGATCTGGGGTCCCGCCGCGCCGTGTTTCGGGCAGGCGCAGCCGGACGAAAAGCCGGAAACGGACCATCGCACGGCGGTGGAAAAACAGCGGGCGGCCGCCCGGCTCCAGGCTGGTGTCCGGGACGGGGGCGGCGAATCGTTCTTCCTGGTCCCTTTCTCGTACCCGGCGCCCGTGCTGCCGTCGTTCGCAGCGCCGGCTTCGTGCGCTCCCGCTTCGAAAGAGCAGATTGGGAAGTGGATCGCGGAAGCCGCCGCCAAGGAGGGTGTCGCGCGGAACGTGATCGAAGCCGTGGTGGAGGTGGAATCGGCGTACGATTCCTGCGCGGTCTCCCCAAAAGGCGCCGAGGGGCTGATGCAATTGATGCCGGCGGTCCAGGAGGAACTGGACGTCAGCGACCCCTTTGACGCGCGCCAGAATCTGTTCGCCGGAGTGCGGCATCTGAAGCGGCTGCTCGACGAGCACAAGGGCGACCTGAAACTGGCGCTGAGCGCCTACAACGCGGGAGCGGCGCGCGTGCAGGAATCCGGCGGCGTGCCGGCGCTGCCGGAAACCCAGGACTATGTGGCCAGGATCCTGGAGAAGTTGAAACCAACGACGGCCCAACCACCCGGGGCGTCCGGCGCTTCGCCGCCGCGTCCCCCGCCGGCACGGCGATGAGGCGCCACCGCGCCGCGGTTGCGTCAAGGTCGGGTGTCCCGCAACCTCGCGCGAGGCCACCGCCGCGCCCTCGCGCCCGTCCCACCGAAGTCGGGCTATCCAAACAGCTTGCGTACGTACGCCTGGCCGATGCGGTGCGCCTCCAGGCCGGTCATGGTGTGCGGCGTACCCTCTTCCACCGCTTGCTCCAGCACCAGGTGCGGCCGGACGCGCAGCGCGGCCAGCCGCCGCGCCAGCGCGCCATAGTCGATGTCTCCCTCACCGAAAGTTTCTGTCCAGACACCGTTCCGCGACTGGCGCAAGTGCACCTCGGCGATGCGTGGAGCGTACATTTCGACAATGTCGAACAAGGCGACTGACGAGTTTCCGGAACCCCGGTAGATCCAGTGCGCGTCCAGGCACAGGCGCACCACTTTGGGATCGGTCGCCAGCATCATGTGATGGAATTCGCGCGCCGCATGGCGGAGTTCGGGGGCATGGTTGTGATATGCCAACGTCAGGCCCTGCGCGCGCAAGGCCGCGCCAAGTCTGCCCAGCGCCCGCGCCTGAAACCGCAACTGCTCATCGGTTTTCGCTTCCGCGTCGCCGAGCGGGCTGGGATTGGTGACCACGATGCGCACGCCGGCCACGCGCGCCTCCGCCGCGATGCCGAGCACCTCGGCGATGCTCTGGTCCGCCCAGGCCGGGTCATGGAGCGTCGAGTTGACATACAACGACCGCATCTCGAGCTGGTGTTTCCGCAGCAGGGGCGCCAGCGTGCGAACGTCCCCGGCGGAGCGGGCCAGCGGTTCGAAACCGTTGAGTCCGGCCGCGGCGGCCTCGCGCAAGGCGGCGTCCAACTCGCGGGCCGGGTCGCGGTTCTCGCGGCGGTAGTAAGTACCCCAGGGGTATTGATTGCCCGCCACGTGCAGCGCGGACGCTGGCTGGCCGGCCGCGCGGCCAAGCAGCACGCCGCCTGCCAGCAGCACCCGGCGCCGGGTGGATTGCGGATTCGCCAACATAGTGATTCCTGACGGGTACTGTACTGCGGCTGGCGGAGAAACAGAAGCGGCCGCCAGCTTACTCCTCCTCAACCGGCGGATCCCCTAGCGCGAGCGGCCGCCGGAAGCCGCCGCTTTTCCAGGCCGCGTACGCGAGGCCGGCGACCAGCCAGCAGGCCCCCGCGCCCAGCGCCAGCGGCCGCAACCGGAGCCACAGGCCGAGGCACACCACGAAGCCCGCCAGCGGCGGCGCGCCGTCAAACCAGCGGCGCGCCGGCGCCCGCCAGAAGTAGCGCAGAAACGCCGCCGCGTTCACGCCCATGAATCCCGCGATCGCGCCGAAGTTCAGCAACTCTGCGCCCAGTTGAAAACTGATCGTCGTCGCCCCCGCCAGCGCCACTCCGCCCGCGAACAGAACGTTGTTTCGCGGGATGCGCCGCACCGGATCGAGGACGCCGAAAAAGCGCGCCGGCAGCGCCCGGTCGCGCCCCATGCCATAGAGCATCCGCGCGCCGGCCAGCATCGCGCCCGTGCCCGAACCCACCGTCGCCACCAGCAGCGTGAGGTTCAGCACATGAAACATCCACTCGCCGCCGGCGCGGCCGGCCACGTGCACAAAGGCGGTGTCGACGTCCGGGTAGCTGTTCCAGTCAGGCCACACCATCTGCGCCAGTCCCACTTGCGTCACCGAGAGCACCCCCGTGACCAGGCAGGTCAGCACCGTCGCCAGCAGCACGTTCCGCCTCGGGTTCTCCACTTCCTCCGACAACGTCGACACCGCGTCAAATCCGATGTAGGTCAGCACCGCCACCGACGCCCCCGCGGAAACCACGGTCCAGGAGAATGTCTCGGGGTTGTAAAACGGCCGCATCCACAGCGACGGCGGCGTGCCGGACAGATACCGCAGGGCCATGAGGAAGAAGGCCACGATGGCGATGCTCATCACCCCCACCAGCAACTCTCCAGTCCGGGCGCTGAAGCGGATCCCGTGCAGATTCAGCCAGGTAAACAGACCCGCGAACAGCACCGCCCACACGACGTAGGGCGTTTGCGGAAACGCGTTCATCGCCGCCTTGGAACACCAGATGGTGCAGATCAGCGGATTCAGCAGGTAGTCCAGGGCAAGCACCCAGCCGGTCAGGAAGCCGAGCGTGGGATGAATCTCCCGGCTGACGTACGTAAACGCCGAACCCGCGTTGGGATAGGCCGCAGCCATTCGGCCGTAGCTCACGGCGGTCAGCAGCATGGCCACCATGGCCAGGGCGATCGCCGTGGCGGCGTGTCCCTGCGACAGTTGACTGACCACGCCGAACGGCGGCATCGGGGCAGTGGGCTGGATGACCAGAATGCCGTAAAACAGCAGGTCCCACAGGCGCAGGGCGCGCTTCAGTTTTGGCGGCGGCAAGCTTTGGATTGTATCACCGCCTCCCGGTGGGGGACACGTTATCTTGCAGGCGCAGCGAGCCTGAATAACAAACCGCAGGGGAGGACCGCTTCTTCCGATTGCCTTACCTGGGTCCTGGCGGAACAAGAAATGCGCGAGTCTCTCCGGGCACTGCGGAGGGATCTGATCGGCCAGCACTTCGCATGGGCAAAACGCGCACTCGCAACGCGGCGGGGCCCAGGCTGGCGCCGGCGCGACGGCCGTCTAAAGCCGCTTGTTACACTCGAACGCATGCGGTTTATTTGGCTCGCGGCCTCGCTCTTGCTGCCTGGTTGCGCGGCGGCGGACAACGTCCTGGTGCTGCCGTTCTTCAACACTACGGCAGACGCCAGCCTGGATTGGGTGGGTGAATCCATCGGCGAAACCGTGCGCGACGCGCTGCATGAAGCCGGGGTGGTGACGCTGAGCCGGGAGGACCGCGAGGAGGCGTACCGCCGCCTGGCGATGAGGCCTTACGCCTTGCTGACCAAGGCTTCGGTGATCAAATTGGGCGGCATCGTGGACGCGACGCACATCGTCTACGGCCAGTTTGAAATCGCGCCGGGCGCGGAGGCGGATCCGCCCGAAAAGCGAGTCCTGCGCATTGTCGGGCGGGTGTTGAACCGTCACGAGATGCGCCAGGGTTCCGACCTGCTGGAGATCGGCGCCTTCGGCGACCTGGCCGGGCTGCAATCCCGCGTGGCGTGGCTCATGCTGCGGCAAGTGGCGGGAGCGCAAGCCCCGCCCGAAGAGGAGTTCCGCCGGCGGCGTCCGCCCCTCCGGGTCGACGCGCTGGAGGCTTATACCCGCGGCCTGCTGGCGCCCGCTCCCGAGCAAAAATTGCAGTTGTTCACCCAGGCCGCCCGCCTGGACGAGCGCTTCTCCGCGCCTTGCTTCGAGGTAGGCCGCCTGTATGCCCGGCAGGGCGACTATCGGTTTGCGCCGGAGTGGCTGCAACGGGTGAAGCCGGACGAATCGCGCTATGCGGAGGCCCAATTCTGGCTGGGCGTTTCGCTCTACTACACGGGTGATTTCGAAAAGGCCGCCGCAGCCTTCCGCGAAGTCAGCGCGCGCGTGCCGTTGAACGAAGTGTGGAACAACCTGGGCGCGGCCATCTCGCGCCTGAAGCGGCCGGAAGCGATTGAGCACCTGCAAAAGGCCGTGGCCGGCGACGACGCGGATCCCGACTACCACTTTAACCTTGGCTATGCCCTGTGGAAACAGCAGCGTTTCGAGGAAGCCGCCACGGCGTTCCGCAATGTGCTGGAGCGAAACGCGGACGATCCGGAGGCGACGCTGTTCCTGGGCCGCTGCCTCAAGGGCACGGGACCGCGCGCCAACGATCCGCGGTCCGACGGTCTGGAGCGGTTGAAACGGAACTACGAAGAGGACGCGTGGCGGCAACTGAAAGCGACGCTGGAGACGAAGCCCCCACCGGCTCTGCCGTAAGCGGATTTCACATTTCCAGCGCGCCACGCCACCGCAACTTCTTCACCTCGTACTCGGCCTCCTGGAATGGCGGGGAAGCGTTGGGCAGATAGATCTCGAAGAGCAGTTTTCGATCCGCCTCGGTCACGGCGCGCGGGAACACCAGGCGCAGGAAGGGATCGCCGGGCGCCGGCGGGAAGTGCCCTTGCAAAGCATATTTCCGGCGGCCGACGCGCAGCGCCGTGGCCTCCTCCATTCTCCGGGATTCGGCCGCGTCGGCCAGCGCCTGCCAGTCGGGAAGGTGCACCGCCAGGATGATCACTTTGCCGGCGTGCCGGTCACGATATTCAAGATATTCGTCGGCGAGCGCCGCCCCCTCGCGGAGCTGGCGTCCGGTGCGGAACCAACGGGCCTCCGCCTCGATCGCCGGGCGCGCCGTAGCCAGGTAGGTCTGGACATTGCCGGAGGAGGGCTCCGCCCAGGGAGAGTGCTGCAACAGCGCCCGGGCTTCCGCGTCCGTCCAATCGGCGGGCGCCTTCGTTTCCCAGAACGGCGCCGCCAGCCATAGCAGGAGGCACAGCCAGAGGTTCACGGGCCGATTCTCGCACGCCCAGGGCGAGTACGACAATGCTCGGGAGCCGCGCGGGTGGCATCGCGGGGTCCGGCGGAACCCAGGTAGGGTGTTGACTGCGCACATCTTGCGTATTAGGACTTGCCAGCGCCACTTACGGCATTCCGCCTACTCAAACAACTACCTGACCATCCGATCTAAGCGAGTATGGCGCACGAGGATTTGCGTTGCCTGCAAGATTGCGACCGGCGCTGTCTGCTTGCGCCTGGCCTCCGCAGCCACTGGACGTGCGAGGCCTGCCGGACGATCTGGCGTTGGATTGAGGAAGGCTACCAGTCGGTTTTTGTGGGCGCGGCGCCGGCCACGGCGGAGGCGGTGTCCTATGTGTTCCCGGCGGGCCAGCGCGGAGCGGCTTCCTCCACGCAGGGGTGCATCCTCAGCATGGACTTGCAGGCGGAAAATCCTGACGAGGTCCGCGCGGCGATCAATACGCTGTTGCTTGCCTCCGACCGCACGTGGTTGTGGCAGGGCGCCGATAGCAAGGCGGGCGAGCGCTTTTCGTTGCTGAAGCCGGAGCCGCGCCAGCCGTCCGGCAAGAAAGCCACCCGCGACCAGGAAGGCTCCTGACCGCGTGGCGGTTACTCGCCCACCGCGAGGGTTACCACGTTCGGACTCCCGTACTGACCGGCGCGAATCACCACGGGGGTCTCCGAAGACGGTGTCACCTCGGGCGGCACGCGCACATTGATCTGGAAAGCGCCCGCGATCAATCCGGGCGCCGGTCCCGCGTACTCGACCGCGGCGTCTCGCCCGCCGATGCGCACGCGGATGGGAGCCTCCGGCGGCGAGAGCGGGCCGCTGGTCACCCGCCCGTCCTCCAGCGGAATGCGCGTCTGGCCCAAACCATTGGCATAGAGAACCACCACCGATCCGCGAGATGCCGGATTGGTGGGACCGTTGATCGTCCCGTCTTGATTCAGGATGGCGCCTTGCCCGCGTCCGGAGCCGTTCCGCGTAAACAGCGAAGGGGCGGTCGCGCGCGCCAGCAATCGCTGCATTTCCGGTCCCGTCACGGCGTCGCGTATCAGTTGCAGGCGCGGGGCGCGGGAATCCAACGGCAGACCAAACGGCATGACGAAATTGACTTGCCGCGAGGATACAAACAGCAGGGGAGCGGGAACGCCGTTGACTCGCAGCTCCGTGCCATCCAGCCGGGTGGGGTAGCGAGCCGCGGCGTCGGGCGCCGCAACAGTCCCATTTTCCGGACCGGCTCCCGCGGTGAAGATCGTCACGATTTGGCCCGGCGACAGCGCCGTGCCCAGCAGGCTGGCCGCGTTGCGCACGGCATCGGAGAAAATCGTCAGTGGTGCGGCGAAACGCGCCTCGACCGTGAGCGGTTCGTCCACCTCCCACTCCACCTCGGGACCGGGGTGCACCCGGTCTCCGAAGAATCCGTAGAACAGCGCACCCGCCGCAGGCGAGGCGCGGATCTTGAGTTTGGTCCCCGCCCGGAAGAAGAAATCCGACGCCTCCGGTTCCGTCGTCACCGCTCCCAGGTTGCGGTTCCAGGTTACCCGCACTTGCCGCTCGTCGGCGAACGTGGCAGTGAACACGGCGGCGCCGGCGGGCGCGGTGATGGTGTGCTGAATCGCGCCGCCATCGCTCCAGCGTTCGAACCGCAGGCGGCGTCCGGCAGGCGTCAGATCACGAGACTGCTCGGCGGAAATGGTGTGGGTGGTTCCGGGCGCCCATTCGAAGATGGCTGGCGAGACGTACTGCGCGCCGTCCACCCGCAACGCCAGGTTCGGGGGATCGGTGGTGACCGTGACGGTGGGGCCGGCCGTGAACTCGGCCCGAAACGACGCGCGCCCCGCATAGAGCACCAGCGGGTAGGGATTGGCGCCGATCCTTGCGCGTCCGGGCACGCTCGCCCAACCCCGGAACGCTTGGCCAGGCGCCGGCTCGGCCACGAGCCGGACTTGCGTGCCCGACAGCGCATAACCACCTTCCACAGGGCCTTGAAAACCCACGGTTCCCCGGGACGGGGCCTCGCTGATCACATCCAACCGCCACCACACCTGATAGTTCGCCACCAACACCGTCTCGTCCTCGGACGCGGTGAAGTTCTGACGGCGGGCGCCCTCGTTGCTCCACCGGGCAAAGGTGACCCGGCGGTCGCCCTCGATCACGGACTCGGGCGCTTCGATGGTGTGGCGCGATCCCGGCGCCCACGTCCGGACGACCGGAGTCACCACGGTCTCGCCGTCCACCACGATTGCCAACCCCTCGGGATTGGTCGTGATCACGGTCTCCTCCGGCGGGCCGCGGTACAGGCGCCGGATCACGTCGACGTCGCCCGCCGACAAAGTGCTGCGCTGCCCAAAGGGAATTCCGGGGGGAATCGATTCCATGCTGGGCGGATTTCCCCCTGCGCCGTAGTGCATGATCGACATGTAGTCGTAGGGTCCGATGTCCTCTCCGGCGGCAAACGGTTGCGCGTATTGCGAGCGGAGGTCGGGCGTAATCTGGCTCAGCCGGACGAGCACGTACCGGTCGCGATCCTGCCTCGACTGCGTATGCCACATTCCGGCGGTGTGACCGATTTCGTGGATGATCGTTCCCGTGCTACAGCCGGAGGCCAGCAGAATGGACTGTTCGCCGCCGGTCATGCCGATGGCGGAGAAGCAGCCCGAATCCACCGGCCGGAACACCACGTAGTTCCGCTGGCCTTCCCGCTCCACCAGCCGGACCGGCGTCGCTTCGTTCCAATGCCGCACGGCGGCCAGAACCCGCGACGGGTTTGCGATGCCGGGATCAATCACGTAGGGGATCACGCCTTCGGGCCAGCGCCGGTTGGGGTCCGCCACCGCGATGGCGTCGCGCTCCGCCAGGATGTCGCCTTCGACCACCGCGTAGCGGTCGAGCACCCGCTCGGCGGCCCACAGCGGGCCGAGTGAGAACAGCAACCCCAGCCAGGCGGTCAACGAAGACATGGCGATCTTTTCCATGAGCGTACGCCGATCTTCCCTCGGCGTCCCGCGCGAAGTGCGCGTTTATGCGCCCCGCGGCTCTTCCGCCGCTGCGCGCGAATACTCCTGCAAGTCGTAAAGCGAACGGACGGCGCGCGGGTAGCGGGGCACCGGAAATCGCGTCCACGTGCAGCGGGCCTCGGCCGCGACGCGGCCGCGGACGTGCCGCACGTGCTGTTCCGACTCGGCCACGGCCGGGCCGTAGAACAAGGGTAAGGCGTCCGCGGCGCGATAGCTGAGAATCAACGTCCTGCGCCAGCGCGGCGACCGGTTCACCGTAGAGGCGTGCGGCGTCAGGGCGTGCATCAGAATCACCGTGCCGGCCGCGCCTTCGAGCGGCACGGCTTTCCCCTCGTCGACCGGCGCCGTGACGCGGCCCTGAAACACGCCATCCCGGGTATGCGGCAGCAGCGTGGCGCCGGGCGGTCCCGGGATGACTTGCAGGCAGCCGTTGCCGCGGTCGGCATCGTCGAGATACACCAGCACCGTCACCGAATCCAGGTTCGTGAGCGGGTAATACATCAGGTCCTGGTGCCACTCGACCACCGACCCGATCGCCGGCGGTTTCATATTGATCTTGCTGTAGTGGAAGTCGATGTCGGGCCCGATCAGCGGTTCGACGCACGCCAGCAGCGCCGGCGATTCGGAGAACTCGCGGAACAACGGGTAGTAGGTGCACGGCTCATAGATACGCCGGATGCGCGTCCCGTCCGGCGGCTGGTCCGGCTCCATCTCCACCCGGGTCGCGTCGTGCGCCGCGCGCGTCTGGCCGGCCCCGATGCGGTCGATTTCCGCGTGCATGGCGGCCAGCAGCGGGCCGCTCACCAAACCCGGATATACCGTGTAGCCTTCTTCCTGGTATTGGCGCATCTGTCCTTGCGTCAGCATACGTGTTCTTATGGTATCGGAGCGGAGGGCAGCGGACCGGCCGGAGGAAGCGTCACGCGCTGCCAGCCTTCCATCCCGAACCGCAGGTCGCGCTCGGCGAACTCCCAGATGACCACCCGCTTGCCGGTCAGCAGCGCGGGACGCCGGCTCAGTTCCTGCCTGACCAGCGTGGCGCCGCCGCCGTTGCGCACCAGCGAAGTCACGGGCCGCCGCAGCACCCGGGCCAACTGCGCGATCCATCCCGCAGCCAGCGGCTCATCGGCCTGGAAGACCTGGAGGAAACTGTCTCCGAGCACCAGCACCGGCGAGGCGGGGTCATCCTGATACCGCTCGCCGGTATCGGAACGGACCACCTGGTGGCACGCCACGGTTTCGCGGCCCAGGCCGACCGCCGGATGCTCCCATCCCAGCATGCGGGCCAAGTCCCCGGAGCGCGATACGTGGACCGGACGGAGGTGATAATCTACCATCCCTCCGGGCAGCCAACCAAGTTCCAGCACGCGGCGGCCCGTGGCTTCCGCGGCGAGCCGCGCGGTTTCCGCGGTCCAGTGTGTGTCCAGCCGCAGATAGTGAGGCTCGCCGGAGCGCCGCTGCCGCGCGTCCTGAAAAAGCCGGAACCAGTCCATTGTTTCGACGCCCGCTTCGCGGAGGCGCCGCAGCGTGTCGAGGGTGGGCGACACCACTTTCCGGGGCGCGTGCCGGGTCAATCGCTCCGGGTAAATCGAGGCTTTGGACGGCGCCGGGCACACTAGCAAGGCGATGCCCCGCGCCGCGAGTTGATCCCGAAAGTCTAGGATCGCCCGCCAGGCGTCACGGGGCGGGTCTCCCCCTGCGGGCTCCACCAGGTACCGCACGTCCTGCCGGTAGAACAGCCAACCGTCGCGGCCGGCGGCGACCTGGTCGCCGGCGTAGCCAAACCCCCGCCACCACGCGTCCTGGACGGCGCGCCGCACCGGTCCCGCCAGCCACGAGGCCTCCTCAAGCTCCCGCTCAAACGCGCGCAAATTCGCCTCCGACGGGCGGATGCGGAGCAGGCTGAGCACCTGCGGCGTCCGGCCGCTCGCCACCTCAATGCCCGTCTGCACGAGGGGCGGAACGGCGATCGCCGCCAGGAAGATGCCGATCTGTGCCTGGCGCCAGCCGCTTTTCATGGCCTCAGAATTGATAGTAAAGAAAAGGATTGAACGCCTGCGTCCACATCACCGCGACGGCCGCGGCAAAGGCAGGCGCGAGCACGGCGGCCTTGGGCCACGTCAATTCGTCGAGCCACTCGTAAATCTCCGTCTTCTGGAACGCAAACCACGCGCTCAGCGCAAACACCGCCAGCGTGTACGGGCTGTAGACGAGCCCGGCGAGCAACCCCGCGTTGGGATCGCCGCCCAAGCCGAAAAGACTAGCGAAAAACCGCTGCGCGTGGGCGAAATCCGGCGCGCGGAACAGCACCCAGGAAAACAGCACCAGCAGGAAGGTGACGCCGCGGCGTCCCCAAAGCGGCAGGAACCAGTAGGCCGAAGTCTTGCCCATCCACCGCTCGAAGGCCAGCAGCGCTCCATGGTAGGCGCCCCAGGCGACGAACGTCCAGTTGGCGCCGTGCCACAATCCTCCCAGCAGCATGACCAGCGCCAGGTTCAGGTATGTTCGCCGGCTACCCCGCCGGTTTCCGCCCAGAGGAATGTAGAGATAGTCGCGCAGCCAGGTGGACAGCGAGATGTGCCAACGCCGCCAGAACTCCGTGATACTCTCCGAGCGGTACGGCGAAGCGAAGTTGATCGGGATGAGAAAGCCGAACATCCGGCCCAGGCCGATCGCCATATCCGAATAGCCGGAGAAATCGAAGTAGATCTGAAAAGCGTAGGCGGTCACGCCAAACCAGGCTTCCAGGGCGCGCGGCGAGGCTGCGCCGAAGATCTCGTCAGCCACGGCGCCCATCGGATTCGCCAGCAGGATCTTCTTGGCGAACCCGGCCATAAACAGCGCTACGCCATAGCTGAATTTCTCCCAGGTATGATCCCGGCGGGCGATCTGTTCGGCCAGCACGTTGTACCGAACGATCGGTCCGGCCACCAAGTGGGGGAACAGGCTCACAAAGCACGAAATATCGGAAAACGTGCGCGCCGGCTTCGCCGTCCCCCGATAGACGTCGATCGTGTAGCTGAGGCTCTCGAAGGTATAGAAGGAAATGCCGATCGGCAGGACGACCTCGAGCGCCGGCAGGGCATTCATGCCGAAAACGCCCGCCAGCCGGTTCAGGTTCTCGGCGGTGAACGTGTAGTACTTGAAGAACGCTAGCAGGCCCAAGTCTCCGCAGATAGCGGCCAGCAGCGCGCTCTTGCGCCGCGCCGGCGAAGAAGCGGGATTGCCGATGATGCCGCCACATACGAAATCCAGAATCGTCGAGGCCAGCATCAGCAACACGAACCAGGGCTCCCACCAGCCGTAGAAGACATAGCTGGCCGCGGTCAGGAAGGCGTTGCGGCCCCGCGGCAACAGGTAGTAGATCAGCAGGACAAGGGGCAGGTAATAGAACAGGAAGACGTGGGAAGTAAAAACCATCGTTCAGCGGGAGGCTGGATTCGTCCATACCGCCCAATACCGCGTGCCTTTCTGCTCGAAGTATTTGTCGATGATCCCGCCTATCCAATGGTGATCGAGCGGTTCCTCCAGGGCCATGCGATGCACGTCGCCCGCGCGGAACTGCTCCAGGCGCCCGCCGATCTTGCCGGACTCTTCGTCCGCGGCGGCGGCGCGCGCCTTGCGCGGGTTGTAGTGACCGACGAGAATCTCTCCGGCCGGCACGCTGCCGCGGTGTACCTGCCGTACGCGGTACTTGAACACAAAGGCGTAATTGTACAGGTCGTTCGCGGGGAAGGGGCCAGGAATCTCCACCAGTTCGGCGGTCACCTCGTGCTTGCCGAGCGAAGACAATTCCGGATCTGCCGGGGCGGGCGCGGTCGCGCAGGCGGCCAGGGCAAGACACATCGGCGCCACCAAAGCTCTCATTTGCTTCCCGCCGCCGGGCCGCTACTCCAGTGGGGTTCCCATCCCATGGCGACGGGGGCCACCGGACCGCGTTTCGCCTGGGGATAGCGCTTGCGAAGGGCCGCGCTGACGCCGCCGACGATGGGGGCGTCGCGCAGGCGCATGAGGTGAATGGTCGCGTCGGCCATGCCGCCGTCGCGCGCCGCGCGGGTAAACAGCACGTACCTGCCGTCGGGGGACAAGGCGCCGCCATAAATGTGCCGCCCGTCCTCGCCGTAGACAAGCATCCGGTTGGCGCCGTCCCCGTCCGCGATCAGCAACTGGGTCCAGCCGTATTCCGGCTTCTGTCCGGCGGCTTGGGAGAGTCCTTCGTCGTCTCCCTGGTTCGCCGGGCGTGAGGAAAAAACGATCCGCTTCGAGTCGGGGGACCAGTCCGGCGTACAATTCTGGAACGTGTGTACGGGGTTGGCTTCGCCGGTTTCCGCGTGGATCCGGATCACGGTCCAGTTTTCGCCATAGGTATTGGCCGTTCCGGTGAACCAGCGGCCGTCCGGAGACCAGAACAATTGCTGGTAAATGCCGCGCCGGTCGAGCGTGCGCGTCACGCGGCCGCTGGCAAGGTCCCGGATCTCGATGCCAGTCTTGGTGAGGCAGGCCACCTGCCTGCCGTCCGGACTCCAGGACGCCCAGGGGTAGTCGCCGGCAGCTCCCTTCGCGACGGGGTTCGTTCCGTCGGCGTTCGCAATCACCAACTGGCCCATCGCGCCCCACCGGTCGTGGTTGAATTTGGTGTCTTTGGCGATACGCCGGAACAGGACCCGCCGGCCGTCCGGCGAAAAGCGTCCTCCTACTTCATGAGTCTCGGCGGTGCGCGTCAGGTTTTGGCGCTCCGAGCCGTCCGGGCGAGAGCGAAACAGGTCCCAGTCGCCGCGGTCGGTAATCGCGGAGTAGACGATCCAACCTTTGGCGGCGATTTCCCGTTGCAGAGCGACCGCGTCGCGATCCAGGGCAGCGCCAGGCGGCGACGCGGCCATCCCTGCCGCAGCCAGTACACTCCACCAGAGGATGAGCCGCATGAACTCTTAGGCTACCTCACCGTCCGCGGCTTGGGACAGTCGGGGCGCGACAAAACGAAAACCCCGGCGGCCACGCTTTCGTGGTCCGCCGAGGCTTCCAATCCGGAATGCGGGCCGGGAACCCCCGGCGTTCTTTACGCGCTGAAGGAACTGCCGCAACCGCAGGTCGACTTTACGTTGGGGTTATTGAACTTAAACCCCGCTCCTTCGAGCGTTTCGACGTAGTCGACTTCGCACCCGTCCAGGTACAGCAGGCTGGCTTGGTCCACGAAGACCCGCAAACCACTGTAATCGTACGTCTTATCGAGCATGTTCGGGCTCGCTTCGAAGGCCATGGAATAGGAGAATCCCGAGCAGCCGCCGCCCACCACGGCAATGCGCAGGCCAGCCGGCTTGGGATCCTGCTGGTCCAGAATCTCTTTCACCTTATCTACGGCACGTTCCGTCAGTTGAATCATGATCCATCTCCACCACAGGCAAAGCTGCTCTCATCAGTATACGATGCCGCCGGGAACGAAAAGTTGCGAAGGGGCGGAGTCGTCGATCGGCCCGCGTTCCTCCTGAGGCCGGGGGCCGATAGCGTGCGCAAGTTTCGCGCTCCAATTCTGCTATCTTCATACAGGAGATCGCTAGGCCGGGTGCAGGAGGCGCAAAACCTCTGAAACCCGTGGAGAAAAGAGCGCGTCCGACAGGGTGTATGGGACTCCTGACTGGCGTGTTTCCGCAAACGGCGCTAACCCCTGGCGGGAAGGCGAGCGTGCTCAATCCACCAGCCGCGACCAAGAGTCGAGTGGACTATCAGAGTTCCCAGGAAGGAGCGCTGGTCAGGCGCGCGCAAGCGGGCGAGGACCGCGCGTTCCGCGAAATCGTGGAACGCTATCAGTCCAAGGTGTTTTCCATCATCCACGGCATTGTGCGGCAGCGCAATGATGTGGAGGATATCGCCCAACAGGTGTTTGCCAAAATTTACTTTTCCATCGGCAAGTTCGATTTCCGCAGTTCGCTGATCACGTGGATCTACAAGATCACCGTGAACGAGTGTTACGACTACTTGCGGAAGAAGAAGGTACGCAAGCTGGTTTATGAAAGCGATCTGAGCGAGGACGAGGTGCGGCGGGTGGAGCACACCGACCCGTTAACCGACCAGCAACCGCTGGCGGACGCTCACCTGGCGAACCGGGATTACTTGATCAAGCTCCTCTCCAAGGTCAGTGAAGAGGAGCGGAATCTGTTGATGCTCAAGGAAGTGGAAGGGCACTCGGTGGAGGAATTGGCCGAGATGACGGGCTTGAACGAGAATACCATCAAGGTGAAGCTGTTTCGAGCCCGCCAGAAGCTGATCAAGGCCGCTCAGCGCATTGGCCGCCCGGTGGCGGCATCGGACTGACCATGTTTTGTTGTAAGGTGATAAAGGTAGGGAAATGGCTCAAACTCCGAAGCGGCCGGCACACGAGCCGCGGGAGGCGAAGCGCTTGGGGAGAAGCGCAGATTCTTGGGAAGAAGGTCGTATGCACCAACTGATTCAGGACAGTCTTGAAGACTATCTTTCGGGTTCCCTGGATTCGGCATCTCGCACAAACTTCGAAACACATCTGGCGAACTGCCCGGCTTGCCGAGAAGAGGTGGAGGCCATGCAAAGCATGTCCAGCCTCTTCGAATCCTTGCGCGATCCCGCTCCGGTGGTTCCCGACCCCGGCTTTTACGCCCGGGTGTCGGCCCGCATCGAGCAGGAGGAAGAAAGTTCCCTTTGGTCGTTGCTGATCCAGCCGCTGTTTGCCCGCCGGCTGGCCCTGGCGTCCCTGTTGTTTCTGGCATTGGTGGGCGGCGCGTTTCTCTCCGGAGAGCCGGAGTACATGACGCTGCCGAGCGCCGAGCAGGTGATCGCCATGGATGAAGGGTACCGCCAGTTCGCGCCGGCGCCGGATGCCTCCCGCGGGCACATGTTGTACACGCTCGCCAGCTACCAGCAGTGAAGGATCGCGCCGCATGAACACCCATGGCAGATCCCGCGCACAGTGCCGCCTGATCGGCTTCGCTGTGCTGGTAGGGGTATTCCTGCTGGGTGGTCTGGCCGGCGCCGCCACCTACCGCGCGTATCGGGCGCGGACTGTCGCGGCGAAGCCCGAGCCCTTTTGGACGGAGGCAGGCCGCGCGCACTCCCTGCAAAAGTGGAAGCAGGAGCTCAACCTGACCGCCGAGCAGGAGCGTGAAATCGAATCCATCCTGGACGACTTCACCATGTACTACCGCAGTGTCCTGAGCGACGGACGCACGAAGATTCTCACCATCCTGAACGACGTCCAGCGGAAGAAATTCGAGAAAATGGTGCTGGACTCTTCGGCGCGCTAAGGCCGCCCACCCTTTCCGTCCTGCTGGCGCCAGGAATCCGGCATTCAGGTGCGCCCATGCCCCGCGAACCAAGGCCCCCTTTCCCGCCTGGCCGGGCGATTCTGGGAGCGTTGTGCGTCCTCAGCGCGGCGTCCCCCGCGCTAGCCTGGAGCGTGGCCCGCAGCGAGCACTTCGAAATCTATGCCCAGGCTGGCCCGCGGGAAGCGCTGGCCGCGCACCAGTGGTTTGCCCAATTGCGCGCCTTTTTCGCGGCGCAAACCGGGGCCCCGGTCTCCGGGCGGCCGAGGCTGCGGGTAATCGGATTCGCCTCCACGCAGGAATTCGCTCCTTATCGGTTGCGCCCCGCTTCCGACGCCTACTACATCGGCGCCGACAACCGGGACTACATCGTACTGCCCGGACTGACGCCCCGGGAGTTCCGGATGGCGGCGCATGAATACGCCCATCTGACGCTGCACGCCGCCGGCGCGCGTCTTCCCGCCTGGCTGAGCGAAGGACTGGCCGAGTTTTATTCCACCCTGGAGTTCTCTGCCAACACCGGAACGCTGGGCGGGGAGATCGCAGCGCACACGCAGACCCTCCGGCGGCGTCCCTGGCTGCCGGTCGAGAGCCTGCTGGCCGCGCCACGCGAGATGCCCGGCCGGTTGAACCGCGACGAGGCGGCGCTGTTCTACGCGCAAAGCTGGGCGCTCGTCCATCTGCTGACCCTCGCGCCAGCATACCGGCCGGGGTTTCCACACCTGGTGGAAGCGATCCTGCGCGGCGAACCCAGCCGGGACGCGTTCGCCCGCGTATATCGCCGGTCGCCCGAGGAAGCGGGCGAGGACGCACGCCGGTGGATCGGCAGGCGGGCCGGGGCCAGACTGTCCCTCCCGCTGCGGGAAACGCAGGCTGCCGTCCCCGAGGTGGCGGACGTGCCCGCCGGGGAAGCTGATTTCATGCTGGCGGACCTGCTGCTGGCGGCTGGCGACTTGGAGCGCGCGCGGGTCCGGTTCGCCGCCCTGGAACAGCAAAGTCCGGCGGCGGCGACGGCGGCTGCGCTGGGCTTGATCGCCTTGCGGCAAGCCGATCCAGAGGGCGCGCGGCGTTACGGGAAGCTCGCCCTCCAGCGGGGGATCGCGGATGCCGGACTCTGTTTCCGGTACGCCGTGCTGGCCGGCGAGGCAGGGGCGCCGCCCGCCGAGATCCGCGCGGCGCTGGAACGCGCTCTCGCCTTGGACCCTGCTTTCGAGGACGCACGTTACCACTTAGCGCTGCTGGAGAACCATGACGGCCGCCCGGCGGCCGCCGTGGCCCATTTTCGCGCGCTGCGCCAAGTGAAGCCCGCGCGCGCCTTCAGCTACTGGAGCAGTCTGGCGGATGCCTTCCTGCAACTCGGCCAGCGGGAGGAAGCGCGCGCCGCCGCCGCAGCCGCCGCGGCCCACGCCGCATCCACCGACGAGCGCGCCCAGGCCGCCCGGCTGGATTACGTGGCGCGCACCGAACTGGCGGTGCGGTTCACCCGCGATGAGAACGGCCGCGTTCTCTTGCAGACCACCCGCATCCCCCTTGAAGCCGCCGATTGGAATCCGTTCGTCGAAGCCGGCGACCAGGTGCGCCGCGTCGAAGCCGCCCTGCGGGAGATCGAATGCGACGAGCAGGGATTCACGTTCGTGTTGGAGTCCATCGAGGGCAAACTGCGCCTGCGCATTGCCGACCCGGCCCGCGTCCAGGTCCGCAACGGTCCGCCCGAGTTTGTCTGCGGACCCCAAGCCGGCGCTCGGGTGCTGGCGGTCTACGCGGAAGGCGCCGGAGAGCATCCGGCTGCGCACGGCCTCGTCCGGGGATTGGAGTTCCGCTGAAAGTCGCCCGGCCGGCGCGCCGGACTCGTTGCGCAACTGCTACGGGCGCGCCAGCCACCGGACGCTGGCCGGGGGGGTGTGCGACCCGCACTGGATGGTGTCGGTGACCCCGGACGCCACCAGCGCGCAAGCATTTTCCTTGGCGGCGCGCAGCGCCTGCTCCTCCGTCGACGCCGCGGCCGTCCGGCAGGCGGACCGGCCCTGAAACTCGACGCAGACCTCCACCCGGTACGCCTGAATGCCCATGGTGGAGTACACCACCGCGCCGATCACTAGCCCCAGAAACAGCATTCCCAGCCAGAAAGCGTGTTTTTTCACAGAAAGAAGTTGCCCATCTTGCGGAACTTGTCGTAGCGGTGCTCCACCAGTTGCGCTCCGGTCAAGGGCGTCAATTGATCCAGCGCCCACCGCAGGGTCTCGCGCAGCGCGCCGGCGGCGGCGTCCGGATCGGTGTGCGCGCCTTCGCCCGGCTCGGGAATAATCCCGTCGATCAAGCCAAACTCCAGCAGGTCCTCGGCGGTAAGGCGCAGCGCGTTCGCCGCCGCCTCTCCCCGGGAGGCGTCCCGGTAAATGATGGCGGCGCAGCTTTCCGGCGAGATCACGCTGTACACGGCGTTCTCCATCATGTAAACGAAGTTCCCCACCCCCAGCGCCAGCGCGCCGCCGCTGCCGCCTTCGCCGATCACGACGCAGATTACCGGCACCGGGAGCCGGGACATCTCGCGCAGGTTGCGGGCGATCGCCTCGGCCTGGCCGCGTTCCTCGGCGTCGATGCCGGGGTAGGCGCCCGGCGTGTCGAGCAGCGTGAGGATCGGACGCCCGAACTTGGCGGCAATCTGCATCACGCGCAACGCCTTCCGGTACCCTTCCGGTTTGGGCATGCCGAAGTTGCGGAGCAGCTTCTGCTTGGTGTCGCGCCCCTTCTGCTCGGCCACCACCATCAGGGGACGCTCCTCGAAGAAGCCCATGCCGGCCACGATCGCCGGATCGTCGGCGAACGCGCGGTCCCCGTGGATCTCGTGGAAGTGCGTGAACAGCCGCTCGATGTAGTCCAGCGAATGGGGCCGTTTGGCGTGACGGGCCAGCAGGACCCGCTGCCACGCCTTGCTAGGCGGCGGAGCGGGCAGGGGCGTGAGCGCCGGGGCCGCGTGAGCGTCAGGAGCGGGCGTTTCAGGTTCCATCGTTCAGGCTCTACAGGGCGAGCGTTTCCCGCGCCGCCGACCTCCGGCACGCGCCTCACTCCCGGCGGAACGCGCCAGCCGGCCGCATACTCACCCGAAACTCCAGCATAACGGAAAGTCGCGCCGCGCATCGCCCTCCCGCCCAAGCCGGGGGCGCGCAACGTTCCGGCCGGAACCCGCGGCCGGCCTATAAGCCAATCTTACAGGCTTGCGCTTCCCGGTCTCGATACGCGCGATTGCGCAGCGTGAGCTCGTCGAAATCCACGCCGTGGGCGTCGAATTCGGGGCCGTCGACACAGGCGAACTTGACTTCGCTGCCCACCGAAACGCGGCAGCCGCCGCACATCCCGGTGCCGTCGACCATGATCGGGTTCAGACTGGCGACGGTCCGGGCGCCCCATTCGCGGGTCAGCTTGGCCGCGGCGCTCATCATGGGAATCGGCCCGATCACGTGCACCAGGTCCGGGACCAGGTTCTTTTCCTCCCGCCAGGCGCGCATCAGGTCGACCACAGTGCCCCAGAAGCCGAACGAACCGTCGTCGGTGGCCCAGCGCATATCGTCGGCCGCCAGACGCAGTTCCTCGTCCAGGATCCGGTGGGCGTTGCTGCGCGCGCCGCACAACAGCACCACCTGGTTGCCGGCCTCGCGGAACGCGCGCGCGACCGGGAGCACCTCAGCCACACCCACGCCGCCCGCCACGCACATCACCGTGCCGAGTTTGGCGATATGGCAGGCGCGCCCGAGGGGACCGAGCACATCCGCCAAAGCCGCGCCCTCCGGCAGCGCCGCCATCACCCGCGTGGTTTTGCCGATCGCCTGCACGATCAGGGTGACGGTGTCGGCGTGGCTGTCGACCAGCGTCAGCGGAATTCGCTCGCTCTCCGGCGTGGGCCGGACAATGACGAACTGACCGGGCCGCCACTTGGCCGCGATGCGGGGCGCGTGAATTTCAAACCGGGTGATTTCCGGCGTCAGCGCCCGGCGGCGGACAATGCGGAACGGGTCGAGCTCGGGATCAAACGTCACCCCCGCCGCGTAGCCGGGCTCGAGGAAATTCTCGGGGAATTGCCGGCGCAAAGCACGGTCAATCGCGGCCGCGGATTGCCGGCCGTCCTTCATGGCCAGGATGACGGTGGAACCGCCCCGCACGACGTCGCCGCCGGCGTAGACGCCTTCCATGCTCGTCTTGCCGGTCTCGTCAATGACGATTTTGCCGCGCTTGGTCAGCAACTGCGGCGTAGCCCGCTGCAACGTAGGGTTGGGCGCCTGCCCGATGGCCGCCACCACCGTCTCCACCGGGATGAGGTACTCGGACCCCGGAATTGGAATCGGCGACGGGCGTCCGCTCTCGTCGGGCTCGCCCAGCCGCATGCGGATGCACTCCATCGCCGCCACCCGGTTTTCGCCATCGCCGATCAGCCGCACCGGCGCCGCCAGAAACTCGAACCGCACGCCCTCTTCCTCGGCGTGCTCGATCTCCTCCAGCCGCGCGCGCAACTCCGCGCGCCCGCGCCGGAACAGGATGGTCGTGTCGCTGCCGAACCGCTTGGCCCAGCGCGCGGCATCCATCGCCGAATTGCCGCCCCCGATCACCACCGTTCGCGCACCCACGCGCACCGGCGTGTCCGCGGTGTCTTCGTAGGCGTGCATCAGGTTGATGCGGGTCAGGAACTCATTCGCCGTGTAGCAGCCGATCAGATTCTCGCCGGGGATGCCGAGCAGGTACGGCAACCCCGCGCCGGTCCCCACAAAGATCGCCGCGTAGCCTTCCTCGAACAACTCCTCCACGGTTTGCGTCCGGCCTACGATGAAGTTAGTGCGGAACTCGACGCCGAGGCTCCGCAGCCGCCCGATCTCTTCCTGGATGATCTCGCGCGGCAGCCGGAACGGCGGAATGCCATAGGCCAGCACGCCGCCCAGCTCATGGAGCGCTTCGAACACCGTCACGTGATAGCCTTTGCGGGCTAAGTCGTTGGCGCACATCAGCGAGGCGGGACCGCTGCCTACCAGCGCCACACGCAAGCCGTTTGGCTCGGGCATCTCGATCCGTTCGTCCTTCGGTCCGAACTCCCGGTGGAAGTCCGCCACGAACCGCTCGAGCGAGCCGATCGCCACCGATTCGAGTTTTTTTCCCAGCAGACAGGATTTCTCGCAATACAGTTCGTGCTGGCAAACCCGGCCACAGATCCCCGGAAACGGATTCGTTTGTTCCAGCACCCGGTAGGCGCCCAGGTAGTCCCCGTCCACCACTTTGGCGATGAAGCCACGGATATCCGTTTGAATGGGGCAGGCGTCAATACACTTGGGATCGCGACAATCCAGGCAGCGCAGCGCCTCCTGGCGGGCTTGCTCGGTCTGGAAGCCACAGGCGACTTCTCTCGGTCCCTGCCGCTCGGGGGGGTCTAGCAGAGGCAACACTTGCCGGGGCAGTTTCGGGTTGCGTTTGACACGAGTCTTGTCCATATCGGCGCGACCTCTCCCTCCGGAAGTAGCAAGCTGTGATCCACTTGCCGCCCGCCGCCCGGGGAAGGTTCGCATGCGAAACATAAGAAAGGCCCTGCGGCGCTGCCCCGGGGGAGTCAATTCACCCGGCGCCGGCGCCCTGCCGGGCCTCAGGAGCCCGCATCGCGGGGCATTTCACCCACATCCTTGGCTCGTCCGGCATCCTTGGGCGCCCTTCGCAGCAGGTACTCGATCTGCCCGTTCCCGCTGCGCAACTCGTCGTCCGCCCACCGCTTCCACGCTTCGAGCGTTTTCTCGTCGGTCCGCAACAGGAAGGACTTGCGTTCCGCCATCGGCCTACGGATACAGGCTGCCGGTGTTCAGCGCCGGTTGGGCCGGGCATTCTCCGCACAGCAGCACCGAAAATCTGCGCCGGGTTTAAACTGGAGGGGATGTCCCTGATGTTGAAGGAGATCCGGCAGCAGCCGCAGGTGCTCGAACGGACGCTGCGGTCGGAACTCAGGAAAATCGAGCGGCTGCGGAAGTTGATCGGACAGCGGCGACCGCGCCTGATCGTCCTGGCGGCGCGGGGCACCTCGGACAACGCCGCGATGTTCGGGCGGTATTTGCTGGAGATCGCCACGGGGATTCCCGTTTCGCTGGCGGCGCCTTCGATTCACACGCTGTACGGAGCCAGGCTGGACTACCGGGAGGCGCTGGTGGTGGGCATCTCGCAGTCCGGCGAATCGACGGACACCAACCTGGTGGTCGAGCGGGCGCGGGCGCAAGGCGCGCTCACCATTGGCGTGACCAATGAGCCCGGGAGCAGCCTGGCGGGCTTAGCGGAGCATGTCCTTCACGTGCGGGCAGGCCGCGAAAAGAGCGTGGCCGCCACCAAGACGTACACCGGCCAGTTGCTGTTGATGTACCTGCTGGCGTACGCCCTCGGGGCTCCCGTCTCTCCGGAGGAGTTGCGCCGTCTGCCGGAGCAGGCAGCGGCCGCGCTGGAAATCGAGCCCGTGATTGCCGGGCTCAGCGAGCGCTACCGGTTCATGGACCACGCCGTGGTGGTCGGGCGCGGATTGAATTACGCGAACGCTTATGAGTTCGCCCTGAAGCTGATGGAGACGTGCTACGTGGTGGCGGAGCGGTTTTCCTCGGCGGATTTTCTGCACGGTCCCATCGCGATGGTGGAATCCGCGTTTCCGGTGTTCCTGTTCGCGCCCTCCGGCGTGACCTGGGCGGCGATGCAAGAACTGATCGCGAAGGTGCAGGGGCTGGGAGCCGAGACGCTGCTGATTTCCGATCTGGCCAATCGCGAAGTGGGCGCCGCGGGCTCGCGGATGATTCATCTGCCCTTGCGCTTGGAAGAACGGTACACGCCGATACCCTACATCATTCCGGCGCAACTGTTCGCCGCTTGTCTGGCGACGCAAAAGGGGCTGAACCCGGATCAGCCGCGGACGCTGACTAAAGTGACCCGGACGCTGTAGTCAAGCCAGGAAGTCCCGGACGCGGAATGGCGTCTCCGGCGCGCAGGTTCAGCACGGCCAGATCCGGTTGCGGGGCGCTGTGCTCCCGGTCCGGTTCCGCGACTTCCACCGGGAGCTGGCGCTGCACGTAGCCGGCCCCGAAGACCTCGACCCGGCGGCGGTTCCGCATGCGCATCGCATACGCGTGCGGAGGCTTCTGACCCATCTGGTCGATCAGCTCCCCCTCGGTCAGCTCGTCACGCTGGCCCGCGAGCAAGCCCGCGTCGAGCAGGACGTCTATCTCCTGGCGCGTCCAGCGTTTGTGCGAAGGGGCGCCGCGCGGGCGGCGTCGGAAGAGCGGCGGACATCGATCGATCCCTGGAGCCCATTCATAGGCGAGCTCCCTCGCAAAAGACGAACGGCCGGTCCCGCAGGACCGGCCGTTCGCCGAAAGGTATGCCGTTGGCGCCGCGCGTCAGAACTCGACGCGCAATCCCAGTGTGATCAAGCGTGCGCTGCTCATCGGGCCCGTGGGCCGTCCGAAGTTCGGATTGCCGACCGCGGAGACGACGCCGCCGAAGTTGGTCCGGTTGAACACGTTGAACCCGTCTGCGCGGAGAATCATATCCGCGCTGCGGTCCTGCGAGATCGGGAACTTCAGCCGCTTGACGATCGAGATGTTCTCCTCGAGCACCCGCGGATTGCGGAACGCGGAATCATAAATGGCGGCCGTGCCGAGTTCGAACTGGCCGGGCAGCACGTACGCGTTCGGGTTGAACCAACGCACGTTGGGGTCGTTCGGATCGAGCGTGGTGCGGTCCACGCCCGTCCGGATCGGCGCCGGACCGCGGTTGGCCTTCTTCAGCCGGCTGAACAGCACGCCGGTCCCGAGGGTGTTGGGCGCGGAAATCTGGAGCGGCACGCTCGAACGGTACTGCACGATCGCGCCGATGTTCCAGTTGGCGATCAGCAGGTTCGCCAGGAAGTTGTCGGTATTCAGCAGCTTCTTGCCTTTGCCGAACGGCAGGTCATACGAGTTCAGGAAATTGAACACGTGCGGCTGATCGAAGGGCAGCATCGCCTTCATATCGTCGGGGTTGTAGGCGTCCTGCGCCCCGACGTTGAAGTGCTGGCTGAAGATCTGCCGGTAGTGGTTGGCGCCCAGCGACTTCGACCACGTGTAGGCGGCCATCATCTGCCACGCGCCGAAGCGCCGTTCGAACTTGGTTTGCAGCGAATCGTACCACGTCCGGCCCAGGCCGCTGTTGCGGTCGAGCACGCCGAAGTACTGCGGGTACGGGCGCAGGGCCTGCGCCAGCGTGAAGTTGTTGGGGAAGCTCGGGTAGGGCTTGGTGAAGCCCGCCGCGACCACGGCCGGAGAATCGATCCGCTGCTGCAACAGCGAGCCCAATTCCAGCCTGCTCACCGGCAACTGGTTCAGCTCGATGGTGGAGTTCAAGCCCCGGCCGCGGTTGCCCACATACGCCACATCAATCAGGAAGCTCTTCACTTCATGCTGGATATTGAAACTCCAGGTGTAGATACGAGGAGCTTTGCCGAAGTTGGGCCCCATCACATCCATGTCGCCGGCGTGGATGCCGACGGTCGGATCGATCAGCGGCGGAGGCCGGAATCCGGGCGGCGGCGCGATGCCGTCATCCCACTGCAACGCCCCGCCGAGACCGTCCGAGATACGGGTGATCGGGTTCGAGAAACCCAGCCGGCAGCCGCAGCCGCCGTTGCCCAGCGTCTGATAATAGATCCCGAAGCCGCCCCGAAGGACCGTCTTCGACAACAACCGGTAGGAGAAGCCGGCGCGGGGGCCAATGTTCGACCAATCGGTCGGGTAGAAGCGCTTGTCGCCCGTGCGTCCCGCCCCTTTGCCGGCGAACACCACCGCGCCCGGCAGGCCATTGGCAGCGGGGTTGGGCCGCTTCACGTCCACCATCGACATGTCGCCGAATTTGTCGTGCCAGCCAATGGGCACGTCATAGCGCATGCCGAGATTGAGAGTGAGCCGGGGAGTCACCCGCCAGTTGTCCTGGAAATACGCCGCGTGATAGCCGTAGCGGATGTTGCCGATCAGCACGGGCAGCGCGACCCGGTCCGCCGTGTCCGGCAAGCCGAGCAGCAGGCTGGCAAAGGCATGGCCGGTGCCGGCCAGGTTGGTCGGCACCGCGGTCTGGGCCCGAGCGAACACATAACGGCCGTTCGTGCCGGCCAAGTCCACCGGGTCCGACGTGGTGTGCAGCCGGCGGAGGTCCCAGCCGAACTTGAATTCGTGCTTGCCTCGCAGCCACGTCATGCCCTGCGTCAATTGGTAAGTGATGTTGATCTGGCTCCCATTGGCCACTTTGCCGTCCTGCACGCCCCAGGGGCTCAGCCCGTCCGCGCCCGTGAACTGGATGCGTGGGGTGGCGTCGGAATTGCCCGTGATGCCGGGGAAGCCGAAGCGGGATGCCCCGCCCTTCTGGAAGGGGTTATCCCACAACTGTCGCGTGCGCGAGTAACCGAACGTCGTGTGGATCAGGAAGGTCGGTTTCGGTACGAGGTCGTGGTTCACGCGCCAGTTATCGGGCCTTTGGAAGCCGTGCAGTCCTTGGCCCAGAGGTCCAGGAAAGGCCGATTCGAGGTTATCGGAGAAATTCTCCTTGGTGACGGTGAACGCAACTCGGTTGTTCTGCGTGATGGCGTGATCGAACTTCAAGTTCCAGATGTAGCGGTCGAAGACGCTCCGATTGATGAAGTCGAAGTTCTGGATCAGCGTCGTACGGGTGGGATCCGGGATGGCTGCGATCAGGTTCCGCGAAATCTTGCTGAATCGCGACTGCGGGATGATATTCCCGGGGAACGGCGTTCGCGTATTCCCTGAGGTCGTCAGCGGATCGTAAACCAACTGCGATACTTGACTGAAGTTGCCCTGTTTCATGAGGACCGTGGGTACGGAATTTAGCACAGGGGTCGTCGAAATGGGCCGCTTGTCCTTGGAATAGGTCAGATACCAGAACGAGCGGTTCCGCCCGTCGTAGACTTTGGGAATGTAGATCGGGCCACCACCGGCGCCGCCGAGTTCATTGAACCGTTCTTTGGGACGCACCAACCCGCGGGCGTTGTTGGCCCAGGCGTTCGCGTTCCAGATATCGCGCCGCAGATTCAGGAAGCCGGTGCCGTGCAGGTCGTTGGTGCCCGACTTGGTGATGAACAATTGCACGCCGCCGCCAAAGCGGCCATATTCGGCGTCGTAGGTGCCGTTTAGCAGTTTGAACTCGCCGAACATCTCCGCCGCCGGGAAGTTGAACACCACGCCGCCCGACTCAGGGATGATCAGGCTCGCGCCGTCGATCATCACTTCCGCGGCTCGCCCGCCCGATCCAGCGATAGAGACTTCCGGCGATCCGCGCCAGTTCACGCCCGGCATGTACTGCACAAACGCCTGGGGATTCCGGATGCCGCCGGCGAACAGCGGCAGGTTATTCATCATCTGAGTGGAAAAGTTCTGGCCGCGCATCGCCGAGGTGGTCTCGAGCAGCGGCGCCTCCGCCGTCACGTCCACGCTCTGCTGCACGTCGCCCAGTTCGAGTTGAAGATCGAGGTCCAGACGCTGCGCGACGCGGACTTCAATGCCGGTGCGGTTCAGTCTTTTGAATCCGGTCTTCTCTACCGCGAGCGTATAATTTCCCACTCGGAGACTGGGAAACACGTAGATGCCGGCTTCAGTCGTCTGGGTTTCGGTCTGAGTGCCGGTTTCGTTGTTGGTGGCGACAACCTTCACGTTGGGGATTGCCGCGTTGTTCGGGTCAGTCACGCGTCCTGCGATCGAGCCCGTGTTCATTTGCGCCAGCAGAGTCCCGAAACTCACGAGCGCAAGTACGACGAGGTACAGAGTTGCTCTGTGCTTCATTCTATTCCCCTGATCGAATGTAAAGCCTGGCCCTCCCGGCCGAGGCCGAAATAGGCGGGGCGCTCCACCTGCTTCCACCGAGAGAAAACGGTTCGGCGAATTCATTGGGATTATGCCCTCAGACCTAATTGCTCTCTAGAATACGCCAAGTGTCACCGAGAAGACAAGTAGAAGTCTTTCCCAATGACTTTGATAAGGCGACTTCTGCGCTCGATCCGGCGGGCTGCTTCGATTGGCGTCGCTCGGCCAGTCACCGGCAGCGGGGACCCGGCAGGCGGGAGCTTTGCTTCCATGTATTAGATAAAAGACGATCTACGTAGTTTGAGGGCCGGCGGGAACAGGGCTAGGGCGCCGCCTGAGTGAGAGATGTTTTGCTCGCGCCTGCGGCCGTCACGGAGGAGACCAGGGGGCCTGCTGAACGCGCGGCGTTCGCGCGGCAGCGTGCGGTGAGCTCAGTCGGCGAATTCCTGCCGGGCGGGGACGGGCCGCCCGAACCAGCCCCGGATGCGCGCCCACAGGGGCAGGTGCGCCAGGTCGTCGAACAGCGAATACGCCACAGGCGTCAACAGCAGCGTCAGCAGCAGGCACAAGGACTGGCCGCCGATCACCACGATGGCCACGGTGCGCCTGGTGCCCGCGCCGGCCCCGGTGCCGACCGCCAGCGGAATCATACCCGCGACCAGGGACGCCGTGGTCATCAAAATGGGTCGCAAGCGGTCTTCGCAACCCCGGAGAATCGCCTCCATCCGCGGCGCCCCGACCGACCGCAGCGACTTAATGTGGTCGATCTGCAAGATGGAGTTCTTCTTGACGATGCCAAACAAGATGAGGATCCCGACCGACGTGTACACGATGGAGAAATTCTCCCGGGCCACCAGCAGCGACAGCAGCGCAAACGGCACCGAGAGCGGCAGGCTGAGCAGAATCGTCACCGGATCGATGAAGCTCTCAAACTGCGCCGCCAGCACCATATACATGAAGACCAGGGACAGCGCAAAGGCGATGACAAACAACTGCGCCGCCCGGCCGAATTCCTTGCTGCGCCCCACCAGCCCGGATGAGTATCCCGGCGGCAGATTCAAACCCGCCACCGTACTGTTCAAGACCGCAAGCACGTTGCTGAGCGACTGGCCCTCGGCGATGTTGGCGGTCACCAGCACCTGGCGCTGGCGGTTGAAGCGCTCGATCTGCACCGGACCTTCTCCCAGTTCGAACGAGGCGACGTTGGAGACCGGCACATTGCCCAGCGTCTCGGAGGGAACGTACAGCCGATCCAGGGCTTGCGGCGAGTCGCGGAACTTCTTTTGCACGCGCAACTGCACGTTGTAGCGGTCGTCGCCCTCGCGGAAAGTGGTCACCTGCTCGTCGCCGCCGACCAGGGTGCGCAACGCGGTCGCGATCGAGGCCACGCTGACGTGCAGATCCGCGGCTTTGTCGCGGTTGATCGCAACCCGCACCTCCGGTTTGCCTTCCTCGTAGGAAGACTGCACGTCCACGACGCCCGGCATGGCGGAGAGGCGGCGCGTAATGGCTAAGGCATAACGGTTTAGCGCGGCCAGGTCCGGCCCTTGAAGGAAGAACTGCAAATCCTGGTTCGGGCCGCCGCCCTGAATGATGGTGGGCAACTGCACGGCGATCACCAGGTCGTGAAAGCGCTGAAGCCGCTCGCGCGCCATCCCCATCAGCTGAAACTGCGAGTACTGCCGCTCGCGGGCGGGGACCAATTCCACCGCGATGCTGGCGCGGTCCGGACGCCGTTGCGCGTCCGCGCCGATCGTGGTCAACAGGTTGCGGATGCCGGGCAGCTTGCGGACTTCCGCTTCAATGTCTCGCATCACCGAGTCGGTTCCTTCCAGCGAGGAACCCAATGGCATGCGCACCGAGATCTCGAACGCGTTTTGGTCGTCCTGTGGCAGGAAGTCCTTGCCGACCGCCTGGAAGAGCGGCACGATCGACACAAACACCACCGCGCTCAGCGCCACGATGGCCCAGCGGTGCTGGAGCGACCACCGCAACATCCGCCTATAAGGAATGTCCACCATCCGGAACAGCCACGTGTCCTTGGACTGGCGTCCGGCGGTGTGGGAGGTCCGGCCCATAAACCGCGAACATAACATCGGCGTGAGCGTAAAGCTCACCAGCAGCGAAACCATGATGGCGAAGGCCGCCGTGTAGCCGAAACTGGACATGAACCGTCCCACGATGCCGCCCATCAGCGCCACCGGGATGAAAATGATCACGAGGCTCAGCGTGGTGGCCAGCACCGCCAGGCCAATATCCCGGGTGCCTTCGATGGCCGCCTGCATGGGCGGCAAACCCTTTTCTTCCGCGAACCGGTAGATGTTCTCGAGCACCACAATGGCGTCGTCGATCACGATGCCGACAATCAACGTCAGCGCCAGCATAGTGATCTGGTTCAGCGTGAAGTCCATCAGGTACATCAACGTGTAGGTGGAGATGATGGACGTGGGAATGGCCACGCCGGCGATCACGGTCGACCGCCAGCTCCGCATGAACAGCAACACGACGATCGCCGCGAAGAAGGCTCCCAGAATCAGGTGCTCCTGCACGGCTTCGAACGAGGCCTGGATAAACACGGACTGATCCCGCGAATACGTGATGGCGAAATCCGGAGGCAGCAATGGCTGGATTTCCGCGATCCGGTCCTTCACGGCGCGGATCACCTGGAGCGTATTGGTGCCGGCCTGCTTCCGCACATCCAGCACCACCGCCGGCTGCCCGTCGAGTCGCGCCAGGGACCGCGGCTCTTCTACGCCGTCTTCCACATAGCCGATGTCGCGCAGACGGACCGGCGTGCCGCCAATGTTCGCGACCACCAGATCGTTGAAGTCCTCCGGCCTTTGAAACCGGCCGAGCGTACGCAGCGACAGCTCGCGGAGGCCTTCGTCGATGCGGCCGCCCGGCACTTCGACGTTTTGCGCCGCCAGCGCCCGCCGCACCTGGTCGACGTTCAGGTTATAGGCATACAGCCCGTCGCCGTCCAACCAGACCTGCACCTGCCGCGTCCGTTCACCGACAAACTTGACCTGCCCCACGCCGCTGATCGTTTCCAGGTTCTTCTTGATCAGGTCGTCGACGATTTTCGTGGTTTCGCGCAGTTCCCGCGGCGCGGCAATGGCGATCGAAAGCACCGGCGAGGCATCGGTGGCGAGCTTCTCGATCACCGGCGGATCCACGTCGTTCGGCAGATCCCGCTGGATGGAGGCCACCTTGTCCCGCACTTCCTGCGCCCCGACATCCGCGTCTTTCTCTAGCAGAAACGTCACAAAAACCTGCGAGACACCCTCGGCCGAAATCGAACGCAGCTCGTCGATGCCGCTGATGGTGTTCACCGCCTCCTCGATCCGCTGGGTCACCTGCGTTTCCACTTCCTCGGGGGCGGCGCCGCGCAACGTGGTGGTAATCGTGACGATCGGGAACTCGATCTTGGGGAAGAGATCGACTCCCAGCTTGTTGTAGGACGCCAGGCCCATCACCAGCAGCGCGGTGATCAGCATGGTCGCGAAGACCGGTCGGCGGACGCAGAGTTCAGCCAGCTTTTGCATGCAGCGCTATCCCCGCTTCACCGAGACCTTCATGCCGTTGATCAGCGTCGCCAGGTTGCTGGTGGCCACCAGATCGTCGTCCCGCAACCCTCCCGCTTCGAGCGCGACCGCATCGCCGAGCGGCCGCGCCGTTACGACCTTATGCTCCACCACCCGTCCGTCCCGGATCGAGAACACCTTGGACAGTCCGGCTACCTGATACAGAGCCGCCTTCGGAACCACGATGGTTCGCACCTGGTCCATCACCACCTGCGCCTGAACGAACATGCCAGGCCGCAAGCGCGGATCCGATTCGCGCAGGCGGGCCTCCGCGGTGAGCGACCGAGAGCGGGCCTCCAGCGAAGGATTCAGCTCCCGGACCACCGCCCGGAAGCGCTGGTCGGGGAGAGCGTCCGTCGTGAAGGTCAACTCGGTTCCCACCCGGACCCTGGCCACCACGGATTCGGGCACCTCGGCCCGGAGCCGCAGCGGGTTGGTCTTCACGATGGTTACGATCGGCGTATTCTCCTTCAAATACTGGCCCGGGGACGCCATCCGGGCGGACACCGCGCCGTCGAAGGGCGCCACCACACGGGCGTCCGCGATGCGTTTTTCAATCAACGCCATGTCCGCCCGCCAGCCCATGATAGCCGCCAACTGAGTCCGCAGGTCGTCTCGGGCCGCCTCGAGCGCCTCCTGGCGGGCGCGGAAGGTCTTTTCCAGTTCGGTATACCGTTCGCGGGAGATGTCGCCCGTCTGGACCAGGCGCGAGGCGCTTTCGAACTTGGAACGCGCATCCTCCATTTGTGCCTGGGCTTGGCGGATCGCCGGCGTAGAATCCGGATGGGCATCGATTTGCTCCCAACTCAGGCCGATGCGAGCCAGCGCCTGCGCGACCGAGGCCCGCGCCCGTTCGAGTTGCAGCGTCTGCTCGCGGGTGTCCAATTCCGCCACCAGTTGCCCCTTGCGGACGGTCTGGCCGAAGTCCACATGGACGTGGAGCAGACGTCCGGAAACCTCCGCCGAGAGGTCGATGCGCTCGTCAGGATGCAGCGACCCGGTCAGCGAAATCGTGCGGTCCAGCAGGCGTGCTTCCACGGGCGCTACCGTAACCTCCACGGCGGGCGGCTCCGCAGACGCGGCCTTCACCGAAGCCGGAGATGGTTTTGAAGAGCACGCCGCCAGCCCAAAACCCAAAAGACCCAAGACGAGAGCGACCTTTGCCATAGACCTTTTAACCCTGACGCCCGGCCGGTTCTCCCGCCGGCGCGACGGATAGTCCCCGCAAAAACATCTCCACCACCCGGCGGATCAGTTCCGCCCGGCTCGTCCGGACCGGACTTTTCCTGAACAGCACCTGCATCAGCCCGTGGTGGTTCACCATGCCGAAGAAAAGGTGGGCGGCCAGCAGGGGATTCATCGGCCGCAGCGCTCCCTCGGACATCCGGCGCTTCAAGTAGACCCCTGCCAGGCGGTACAGCGCCCGGGTGCGCTGCTCGTAGAACAAGGCCGCCAGTTCGTGGCGTTCCAGAGCACTGAACAGGAGCAGCCGGACATAGGCTCGATCCTTCTCATAGCGGTCCAGCAGCGCGCCGGCGAGCGTGGAGAAAAAGCCGGCGTCATCCGAACCGTGCAGGTACTGGTCCAGGCGGCGCTCGATCGCAGCCTCTCCTTCCCGGGCCTTTTGCTCGATAATCGCGCGATACAGATCGCGCTTGGTGCGAAAATGGCGATACAGCACCGGCTCGGTGACGCCCACGGCGCGCGCCAGTTCCCGCGTGGTCGCGCCGCGGAAGCCCTGTTCGGCAAACAGGCGGATAGAGGCCGTGATAATCGCGTCCCGCCGTTGGCCGCCGCTCATCCTCGTTTTCATATCCAGTTAGTTAGCGGACACTAACGAGTGTACCAGAAGCTTCTGCGCCAGCTCCGCCGCTATAATGCTAGGATGCCGCCAGCCGGCGCCGGGCGCATTCTTCTGCTGGGGTGGTTCACCCTGCTGCTGGCCCCGTTGTTCTTCGCTTCCCTGGCGCGCCCTTTTGCCTGGTGGGATGATCTGACAATCCCGGCCACGTGCATGACCACGCCCGAGTCCTCCCTGGCCGCGGTCCCTGAAGTCTTCTGGCGGAACCTGCTTTTCCATGCCTACTTTTTGCGGCCAACCACCTGCGCTGTGAACCAGGCATACTATGCGCTGTTCGGCGGCGAATTTTGGGTGGTGTATCTCGCCAAGTGGGCGGCCAAAGTCGCGGCGGCCTGGTTGCTGTACCGCCTGCTGGTTCGGTTAGAGACCCCCGCCCCGGCGCGTTGGGCGGCGGTCTCTTTCTGCCTGTTTCATCCCGCGGCGCCCGAGTTGATGGCCTTCGCGCCGGATGGCTGGCTCGCGCCTGCCCTGCTGGGGTTTACCTGCTTTGTGGTCCATCCCCGCTGGAGCCCGGGAGGCGCCTTCGCCGTGGAACAGATGTCACGGGCCGCCTGGTGGACGGCCGCCGGCATGATGCTGCTGTTCTCCGGAATCAAGGAAGTCGCGGTCGTCTTTTTCGGACTCTATGCGGCCATGGCCCTGTTGCTGGCCGAAAACCGCGGGCGCGCCGCGGCGCGCCTGGCCTTGCCTGGCGCGTATCTGGCCTTCCTGGCAATCCGTATCGCCGGCATCGCGCCCCACCGCCCTATGCGGGCGGCCTCGGTTTCCGAGGTCCTGGAGCATTTCCTGATTCATCTTCGGTTCGTCGTTCCGGGCTCTCCCTGGGAGGTGGTGGGGGTGCTCGTGGCGGTTTCGCTGGGGTGGCTCGTCTATCGGCTGGCGCGGCGGCCGGACGGGCGGCTGGCGCCTCTCGCCGTGTTCTGCGCGCTCTTTTGCGCAGGCGCGCTCGCGATGGTTTCGGGCACTCAGCCCGGCGCGCGTTATGTCGTTCCCGTGGTTCCTTTCGTTGCGGCGCTGTGCGCGTGGGGCGCGGTAGCGGTCCCCGCCCGCGCGCGCGGGGCCCTGCTGGCGCTGGCGGCGGTCTTCCCGCTGTCCACCGCCGGCGATCTGTACGCCCAGCACCTGGCCTACCAGCAGGCCCTGTACGAGGGCGCCGACATCGTCGCCCTGCTCGATCAGAAACATGCAGCGGGCGCGCCGATTGGGGTGCCGGCCAGCGACCGCGACTTAAGTTCGGAAAGCCGCGACACTGTGCGGCTCTTCTTCGAGCAGCTTCGGCGGTCGTATTGGGGTGGCGCCGCCGGGTTCCACGTCGTCGATCTGGCCAAAGAGCCTCCTCCGCGGACTCCCTTCGCCATCGTCGCGCGGAACCCCGTCAGCGTGGACTTCCCGGATCGCGACGCCTACGAAGTGACCGCGGTGGAGGCGTATCGCCGCGGCGGGTACGGCGTCCTCGAGAGGTGGAGCGGCCTGTTCCACCGGATGGCGCGGGCGCTCGGCAATGACCGGCGGCCCACCTACGATCTGGGCGCGCCCATGTTGAGCGACGAACCGGAGTTGTTCGTCCTCACGTTCTCCCCGAGACGGGAGCTCCCGTCCCCTTCGATCCGACCGTTGACGCTCGAAGTCATCAGCCACCCGAGCGGCGCGACGGATCGGCGCCAGGCGGGGTTGGAACAGGAGACGCGCATCGCATGCAGGCCGGGGGAGGGTTTCGTGGCCCGGGTCTCCTTGGGCGCCCTTCAGCAGACGCGGCAACTGGCTTGGCGCGGCCGGGCGAACGTGCTGCGCGGCGTGGTGACGTTTGGCGTCACCGACCGCGAGGGCCGTGACCTTTGGAACCTAGCCTTGCCAGCCGGGCGCGGGCCCGAACCGCTGCCGCTTCCTCCCCGGCTTACGTTTCCACGCCTGGACGAATACTTCTTGTTCTTCTATGCTCCGGTTGGCGACGGCGCGGAGATCGTCATCGCAGGTCTGGCGCTGGAAGAGGAAACACCACCCCTCCGCTTGTTGAAGCCTGCCCGCCGGTACGGCGCTGTCGCCAGGTAGCGGCGGTCCCTAATCTCCCGCCGCCGGCTTAGCCACAGGCTGCCGGTGATGTTCCTCGTGTTTGCGGACGCTGCGGCCGGTCAACCACGCCAGATCCATCGGGTAGACGTCGGGGTCAAAGATCACGAAGTAGAAATGCCAGATGACAATGGCTGCGGTCGCCAACACCGCCTCATAGAAATGGATCGCCACGGCGACATCCAGCACCGCTTTGGGAAAGAACCGCAGCATGAAGTTGTTGGCCCACAACATGAAGCCAGTTCCCGCCATGACGATGGCGCCCCAGACCACCGCCCAGTACTCGGCCTTTTCGATGTAGCTGTGCGCGGAGCGGGGCGGAGGTGTGCGCCGCAACCCCAGGTTGTAGGCCAAACCGTGCAGTCCCTCGTACACGTCCGCGCGCCGCGGCAGCAGGGTCTTCCAATGCTCGCGTAAACGCACGCTGACAAACAAGGAGATAAGATGAACCACGGCAACAATCGTGAAGATCACTGCGGCGATCCGGTGCAGCGTGCCCCGGAAAGACACTTCCGCTTCCCATGCCAGCAGCGGTTTCGCCCACCACTGATCGGGGTACTTGAGGGCAAACCCCGTCCAGACGAGCAGCGTGAAGGAAATCACCAGCAGCGCATGCTGGATGCGTTCGGCGGGGAGCATTCGCAACGAGCCCACCAGGGCCACCTGGGCCTGGGCCACGCGATCGATCCGGCGCGCCCAGAGCTTCCGCACGAAATCGCCCGCGTTGTGCAGGAACATCAGGCCCAGAGTAAGGGGGATTAACAAGTAGTAAGCATTGCGCACCCAGCCCACCGCGGCAGGCTCCCCGCGCCCCTCCCAACTGTGCATGGGGCCCAGCGCGAACCGCGAGCCCGCGCCGGGGTGGCACTTGCCGCACGTCGCCGCCAGGTTTTGCGGATGAGTCTTAGACGCGGGATCGCTCGAGGGCAGGATGTCGTGGAAGCCGTGGCAACTCGCGCAATTGGCCACCGTTTGCGAACCGGCCCTCGCCGCCAGCCCATGGAACGACGCGTCGAAGCTCAATACCCGGTCCGCCGGGAGTCCGAAGCGGCGCGACAGACGGACGTCGCCATGGCAACTGCCGCAGGTCTCGCGAATGCGCAGGGGATTCACCGGCGACGCCCTGTTGGTGTGGGGCACAATGGCGTGGGCGCCGTGACAATCCGTGCAGACGGGCGATTCTCCGATGCCAGCCGCAATGGCCTTGCCATGCACGCTCGCTTTGTATTGCGAAGCCTCCTGATCGTGACACATCCCGCAGGCGTCCGGCATGGCGGCTTGAAACTGAGTCGTCTTCGTCCGCTCCACCTGGTGGGCTTCCCCGTGGCAGGTGCCGCAATCGGGCGCCGCCTCATTGCCGGCCAGCCTGGCTTCGCCGTGGATCCCCGCGGCGTCCTGCTTGGCAATTGCCTCGTGGCAGGATGCGCAGACCGGTTTGGGAGCCTTCTCCGGATGGGGAAACTCTTCATACCCGGTATGGCAGCGCGCACAGCCGACCTTTTCGTGTGCCCCGACGACCTTCTGCTCGTGACAGCCGGCGCAGGACTCGGACGCCTCGTCCTGCTGCGTCCACGCCGCGCCGGCGGCCAGCATCAAGCAGAAAACAAACCGTATCCCCCAGCCCGTGAGGGCGGACAAGTTGCCCATGTTTTCTTAGGATCGCCGCTTACTGGGCGATCGTCCTGGCTTGGTCGACCCAGACTTGATACAGGTACAAGCCGCCGAGGACCAGTCCTGCCACAATGGCGATCACGGTCAGAATCTTACCCCAGCGGTCGATCGCCGCCAGTTGTTCCGCGATGGCGCTTTGCTGACTGATCGCCGACTCGCCCGCGCTAAGATGGATCGTGTCATCCTCTTTGGAAGCAACCATCTTGCGGTACACCGCCAGCCCGATGATCACCAGGGCCAGAACGCCCCAAAGGACAAAGTAGGTGGTGAAGTTCCCCATAATCTTCCTCTCCGCAACCGGTCATTATGCAACTTTGTGCCCAAGGCGTACAGCGGAGCGCGGCGGGGTGAATCTGGTGGATTCCCGTGTTGTTTTGGGGCACATCGCCCAATCCCGGCCAGTGCGGTGGGGCAATCGACCCGCTTCTCAGCGATCGCCCAAGCGCCATTTCACGCTGGCCACGCAAAAAAAATGCGGGAGAATCCACTCGGGCCACCTGCAAGCAGGACCGGCGGACCAAAACGCTGCCAAACTTAAGCGGAGGGAATCGCCGGAGGCATGGGAACGCGCAGTCCGGCCGCGAGTACGGCCAGCAGGGCCGTTTCTGGAGAGTCCGACTCGAAGACCACAGAAATGATACCGGCTTCCCAGGCACGCGTCAACAAGCCGCTCTGGTTGCGGCTGATCAACACGACCCGCTCCGGATGCGGGAGACCGGACACAATCTTTTCCAGCACGCCATCGTCGACGATGATGACGCCGTCCAGACTGAGGTCCGGTTGGTCGACGCGGACGACCACCCAATCGCCATGACGTTCCAACTGCTGTTGCAGCGCCGCCGCGAAAGACGAATTGGAAACTGACATCTGAATCAACTGCATACCGCAAGGATCCCGTTTCGCTTTACTGCGTTTGCGGCTGGCGGGCAAATCCGCCTTCCATCCATCGATGCTGCGGGTTGGAGGCTCCAACCTCATAACCGACTCCCGGGGTGGGGCAGGTTCGACGGGAAGCGCCGGCCGGCGGGACCGCCCGTTTCGGCTGAGCCGGCAAGACCATCCATCGTGTCCAAAGGGAAGGCGCTTCCATTCTCCGTGCGTCGTCTCCTGTCCTGCGAATCTGTCAAGCAATTAAAAAGCCATCCCCGGAACCGGCCCGGGGTTATAATCGAGGCGGGAGTTCCACCATGCGCTCAGTCGCCGCGTTGTTGGTGTGTGTGATTGCCCCCTCGTTGACGGGGCAAAAGACCCCGCCGTCGGGCTTCATGGAGAATAAGCACGTCTCGGTGCGCGCCTCGGTCTTCACGGACAAAGATGAGATCAAGTCTATGCTGGGATCGGACTTGGGCGGCCACTACGTGGTTGTCCGGGTTGAACTCACGCCCAAGATCGCCCTCAAAGTTTTCCGGGACGACTTCATGCTCCGCTCGGACCGCGACGGGGAGAAGACTAAACCGTACTCGGCCAGTGAGATAGCTGGTTCCAGCGTCCTCGTTGTGTCGCAGACGTACTCGGGTGGCGGCGTGATGAATAATCCTCGCCCGGCCGGGGGCGTCTGGGGACCGCCGATCTTCCTGCCGGCGGATGGCCAGGGAATCGGCAACTCAAGTTCTGAGGTGTCAAATCAGACCACAGTTGATTCCGGCGCCGCCCGCAAGCGCGACCCAATGATGGACATCCTCGAGGAGAAGATCCTGCCGGAGAAGGAAACAGAAACCGACCAGCCGCTCCACGGATTGCTGTTCTTCCCAATGAACCCCAAGCAGAAGCCGAAGCAGTTGGAATTTTACTTTTCAACACCTTCCGGCCGGATCTCCATGCGCTTCAAGTAGCCGTCATCGCCCGCACGGATTCGACCGCGTTGCGCAGCGCATCCCGATAAACGGCGATATCCGCGCTCCAGGAGAGGACGTTAAAACCAAAACTTAACCACTCTTCCGCCTGCTGGCGGGATCCAGGCTGGATGCCCGCGAGCTTCCCATGGCGTCGGGCCACGGCGGCCACCCGCCGCAACGCGGCATGGAACTCGGGGTGGTGAAACTGCGCAGGAATCCCCATCGATTGGGTGAGATCGTAATGTCCCACCCAGAGCACATCCACGCCGGGGGTGGCGGCGATGGCGTCCAGGTTCTCGAGTCCCGCCGTCGACTCGATCTGGCAAATGACCGTGGAACCGGCGTTCGAGTGGGCGAAGTAATCCACCGGATTGGGTGGAACGTAGTCATTGTGCGCAGTTCCGAGCCCCAACCCCCGCCAGCCCGCCGGCTTGTATTTGACACTGCCGACGATCTCGCGGGCCATCTCCGGCGTCTCGACATTGGCGACCATCACCCCTAGCGCGCCCGCATCCATGGTCCGGGCCAGGAAGTGGTACAACCCCTGCGGCACCCGGACGAACGGCGCCACCGGCGTCGCCTTCAGCCAAGCGATCAGGTCCGCCACGCGCTCTGTGTCGAAGCCGGTGTGTTCCATATCGATGACGACAAAATCCACACCCGCCGCCTCCAGGATTTTCGCGATGCCCCGCGTGCCGAACTCCATGATCATGTGTCCGACCGGGATCCGGCCCTCCCGGACCACCTGCTGAAAACGATTCGGTTTCATCCGCGTTCCTTTCGCCAGTTCGCAAGTTTGCTCTGAAATGAAGGGGACGACAGCACCTCGCGGTTGACGACGCTGGCCGGCGCTTCGCCCCGAAACACGGCCAAAATATGGTCGCAGGCCTCCAGCGTATTGTCCCGCGCCAGTTCGTTCGTCCAGGCCAGAGCGTGGGGAGCCAGCACCACGTTGTCCAACGCCAGCAGGGGGTTGTCCCGGGTCACCGGTTCCACCGCGAAAACATCCAGACCCGCCCCGGCAATGCGCCCGGCGCGCAGCGCCGCCGCCAGTTCGTCCTCCCGGACGATGGGCCCTCGCGCCGTGTTGATCAGGAAAGCGGCCGGCTTCATCCAGCCGATTTCCCGTGCGCCGATCATGCCGCGGGTCGAGTGGTTGAGCGGAACGTTCACCGTGACGAAATCGCTCTCCCGGAAAACGGTTTCTAGATCCGTCAACTCCACAGCGAGAGCCGCCGCCTCGTCGGGCGCGGCAAACGGATCGTACGCCAGCAGGCGGCCAAAGCCCAGCGGCCGCGCGAGCCGGAACATCTCGCGCGCGATGTTGCCGCACCCCACCGACCCCAGCGTCTTGCCGGGGAGGTCGTGGCCCATGCGCGACAAGTGTCCTCGCCATTTCCCCTCCCGGACCAGGCGATCCTGTTCGCGCAGGTTCTTGGCCAGCGCAAAGATCAAGGTGAGGATCGCCTCCGCCACGGGGCGCTTGACTGCCTGGGGCGTGATTGCCAGGGCGACGCCCGCTTCCGTCAGCGCGGGCACGTCGATCATGTCGTAGCCGACTCCCCAACGGGCGATGACAGCCAGCCTTTCGCACCCCCGCAGGCTCTCCCGCGTGAAGCGCATGCCCAGCGCCAGAATCGCGTCGAACTGCGCCACGTCTTCCGCCGCGGCCACCGGCGCGGGCCGCTCCGCCATCGGGCGCACGGTCAGGCCATCCACTCCCTCCAGTTTGCTGGCCATGGCCGTTTCAAAACGCCCACGGGCGTCGGTGTAAAAATCAGGCGTGATGCCGACCTTGAACATAGGGATCCTGGAAAGCGGTCCTGCGCTCCTGAAACAATTCGTAGAGTAATGGATGCCGGCCGGCGCCCGCTCCGGGGCGCGCGGGTTGCGTTGCCTCGTATACTAAGAGTATCCTCCGAGAACGGCTATGCGCTGGATTCGTGTCGCCTGGCTCATCGGGTTCGCGGCGGCTTCGCTGCCCGCCGGCGAGCGCGTGCAGTTCAACCGCGATATCCGTCCCATCCTTTCCGACCGCTGTTTCGCGTGTCACGGTCCCGACAAGAACAACCGGAAAAGCCTGCTGCGGCTCGACGTGGAAGCTGAAGCGAAGAAGGACTTGGGCAAAGGCCGGCGGGGTATCGTACCCGGAGACCCCGCGCAGAGCGAAGTCTACAAGCGGCTGACGTCCACGAACAAGACTCTGCGGATGCCCCCGGCCTACGCCGGACACGACGCGCTGCCGCCGGCGCAGATCGAACGGATCCGGCGCTGGATCGAGGAGGGAGCGCCGTACCAGGCGCACTGGTCCCTCATTCCGCCACAGCGTCCCACGCCGCCCGCCGTGCGCAATCCGGCCTGGTCCAGCCACCCCATCGACCGGTTTCTGCTGGCGCGCCTGGAGCGGGAAGGTCTCTCGCCCTCGCCGGAAGCGGACCGGACGACGCTGATCCGGCGCGTCACGCTGGACCTCACCGGTTTGCCGCCCACTCCCGCCGAGGTGGAGGCGTTTTTGAAGGATACCTCGCCGGGAGCTTACGAAGCGCTGGTGGACCGCCTGCTCGCTTCGCCGCGGTACGCCGAGCGGATGGCCATCCGCTGGCTGGAGTTCGCCCGCTATGCCGACACCAACGGCTACCAGACCGACGGCCCGCGAGACATGTGGCGCTGGCGGGACTGGGTGATCGACGCCTTCCACCGCAACATGCCCTTCGACCAGTTCACGGTGGAACAGATCGCGGGAGACCTGCTGCCGAACGCCACGCTTTCGCAGAAAATCGCCACCGGGTTCCACCGCAACCACCGCACCACCGCTGAGGGCGGCATCGTGGACGAGGAGTTCCGCGTTGAATATGTGGCTGACCGCACGGAAACCACCGGAACCGTCTGGCTGGGCATGACCATCGGCTGCGCCCGCTGCCATGACCATAAATACGATCCGATCTCGCAGAAAGAGTTCTACCAGCTCTTCGCCTTCTTCAACAATGTCCCGGAGAAGGGTTTTGTCTATAACTTCGGCAACGAGGAGCCCTACATCAAAGCGCCCTTGCCCGAGCAGCAGGCCCACCTGGACTCGCTCGACCGGGCGGTCCGGGAGGCGCGAGCCAAGGTGGAGGCCCTGCGACCCAAGGAGGAGCAGGCTCAGGCGAAGTGGGAAACCCGCGCCGCCCGCGCGCGGCCGGAAATCGACTGGAACGTGAATGAGGGCCTGGTTCTCCACGAACCGCTGGACTCGCCGAAGGATCTTCCCGCCGAACCGGGCCGCCTGGGCCGGGCCGCGCGCTTCGACAATCAGCGCTTCTTCGACGCCGGCGACGTGGCCAGGTTCAACTACCGCGATCCGTTTACCTTCGCCGCCTGGATCCGGCCGGAGTCTCCCAAGGGCGCGATCCTGTCGCGCGCGGAGGACTACTTTGAAGGGACCGGCCACGGCCTCTATCTGATCGACGGGAAAATCCGCCTGCATGTCATCTTCCGGTGGACCGACCTGGGCATGCGTATCGAGACCGCGCGCCCGGTGCAGTTGAACGAATGGCAGCACGTCCTGGTGACCTACGACGGCGGCATGAAGGCCGCGGGGGTTCGCATTTATGTGAACGGTGAGCCGCAGGAACTGAACGTGCTCTTCGACCAGTGCATCTGGCCGATCGAAACGAAGGAACCATTCCGGATCGGCGCCGGGGGCGGACTGCGTTTCCAGGGGCTGATTGACGAGGTGCGCGTCTATGACCGCGCTTTGAGCCCGCGGGAAGCCGCCGTGGTTCCGCTGCTCGACTCCCTCACCCGCATCGCCGCGATTCCCGCGCCAGCGCGCACGCCCGCGCAGGCCGACAAGTTGCGGATGGCTTTCCTGGAACGGTATGCGCCCGGGAAAGCGAAGGCGGCGAGGTCGCGCCTGGCCATGCTGGAAAAAGAGCGCCAGCGTTACTACGACACTCTGCCCACCGTGATGGTGATGGCGGAGCGCGCCGAGCGCCGGGACACGTTCCTGCTGAAGCGCGGCGCCTACGACGCGCCGGGCGAAAAAGTGGAGCCCGCCGTACCGGCCATTTTCTCGAACTGGAACCCGGCGTGGCCCCGCAACCGGCTGGGCTTGGCCCGCTGGCTGGTGGACCGCCAGCATCCGCTGACCGCCCGGGTGATGGTGAACCGCTGGTGGGCCGAACTGTTCGGCGCCGGCCTGGTGAAGACGGTCGAGGATTTCGGCTCGCAGGGCGAGTGGCCACTCCACCCGGAACTGCTGGACTGGCTGGCGGTCGAGTTCATGGAGAGCGGCTGGAACGTCAAGCACATCCTCAAGACGATGGTGATGAGCGCAGCTTACCGGCAGTCCTCGCGCGTCACGCCGGAACTGCTGCAGAAGGACCCGGAAAACCGCCTGCTGGCGCGCGGGCCGCGGCTTCGCCTGGCGCCGGAAGTAGTGCGCGATCAGGCCCTGGCGGTGTCCGGCCTGCTCGTGGAACGCATCGGCGGGCCGTCGGTGAAGCCCTACCAGCCTCCGGGGTTGTGGCAGGAACTCCACGGCGGGGCCGGCTACACGCCCGACAAAGGCGAGGGACTCTACCGCCGCAGCCTCTACACGTACTGGAAACGTACCGTGGCGCCGCCCAACATGGTGAACTTCGATTCGCCGAACCGCGAAACGTGCGTCGTCAGGCAAACGCGCACCAACACGCCCCTGCAAGCGCTGAACCTGATGAACGACGTCGCCTACGTGGAAGCCGCGCGGAAACTGGCGGAGCGCATGTTGCTCGAGGGCGGCAAGACACCCGCGGATCGTATCGCCCGCGGTTTCCGGCTGGCGCTGGCGCGGGCGCCCCGCGAAGCCGAAGTAGCCGCGGCGCGGAAGGCGCTGGCGCGTTTTGAGGCCCATTATCGCGCCAGGCCGGACGACGCGCTCGAGTATTTGCGGCAGGGCGATTCGCCGCGCCATCCCAAGCTTTCGCCCGTGGAATTGGCCGCCTACACGGGCGTGGCTAGTCTGATTCTCAATCTGGACGAAATGGTGACCAAAGAATGACTCCCTGTGAAGAACACCGCTTGCACCTGACGCGGCGCGCGCTGTTCGGGCGCGCCTCCGGCATTGGCTTGGCCGCGCTGGCTTCGCTGCTGCCCGAGCCGGCGCGGGCCAAAGGCCAGCCCGGTTTGCCCGGCTTCCCCAACTTCGCACCCAAGGCGCGGCGGGTCATCTACTTGTTCCAATCCGGCGGCCCGTCTCAGATGGAACTGTTCGACTATAAACCCCGCCTGAAGGAGTTCTCCGGGACGAACCTGCCCGAGTCCGTGCGGATGGGACAACGGCTGACGCAAATGTCGGCCACGCAGTCGGCTTTTCCGGTGGTGCCCTCCAAGTACTCCTTCGCGCAGCATGGCCAGTCGGGCGCCTGGGTCAGCGAACTCCTGCCCCACCTGGCGAAGGTCGTCGATAAGCTTACGTTCATCAAGTCGATGCACACCGAGGCGATTAACCACGATCCCGCGGTGACGTTTCTCCAGACGGGGTCGCAGATTTCCGGACGCCCTAGTATGGGCTCCTGGGTCGCCTATGGCCTCGGCGCGGAGACCGCCGATCTGCCCGCCTTCGTGGTGATGATTTCTCCGGGGCAGGGCGGCAGCGGGCAACCGCTTTACGACCGCTTGTGGGGCAGCGGTTTTCTGCCCACGCGCTATCAGGGCGTCAAGTTCCGCTCCGTGGGCGACCCGGTGCTCTACCTCACCGACCCCGCCGGGTTCCCCCGGGAAAACCGCCGCGCCTACCTGGACGCCCTCGGCGAACTGAATCAGCTCAAATACGCCGAGTTCGGCGACCCGGAGATCTCCACGCGCATCGCCCAATACGAGATGGCGTTCCGGATGCAAGCCTCGGTGCCGGAGCTCGTCGACCTGAGCAAAGAGCCCGCGGGCACGTTCGCCCTGTACGGAGAAGACGCGCGCAAGCCCGGCACGTTCGCCTACAACTGCCTGCTGGCCCGCCGTCTGGCCGAACGCGGCGTGCGCTTCATTCAGCTCTATCACCGCGACTGGGACCACCACGGCAACCTGCCAAAAGGCTTGCCAAAGGTCTGCAAGGAAACCGATCAGGCAGCCGCGGCGCTGATCACGGATCTGGATCAGCGGGGCATGCTCGACGAAACGCTGGTGGTCTGGGGCGGCGAGTTCGGGCGCACCGTCTACTGCCAGGGCCGCCTCACTCCCTCCGATTACGGACGCGACCACCATCCCCGCTGCTTTACCGTCTGGTTGGCGGGCGGCGGCATCCGCCGCGGTTTCTCCCTTGGGGAAACCGACGACTACTGCTACAACGTCACCGCCGACCCGGTGCATGTCCACGATTTGCAGGCCACCATCCTGCACTGTCTGGGCATTGACCACACCCGGCTGACCTACCGGTTTCAGGGGCGCTATTTCCGGCTGACCGACGTGCATGGGAACGTGGTAAAGCAAGTGCTAGGGGCGTAGGCCGGGTCCGCCCTGCACCAAACCAGGACGCTGCTGCGCCGCACCGCGCGGGTGCGGTACCCGGCGCGAGAGCGCAGCTCTGTGCTCCCGGCATTTACCTTCGACTTGGAAACCCGCATCCGTTCGTTTACGTGAAGTCCTGCCTGCGCCAGGGAAATCGTCTCCGCTGGGCGCCCGGACCAAACCTGCTGGTGCTGCTGACCAACACCGGCCTGCCCGACATCCATCCGTTTTTCGAAAGTTCGGCCTCCGGGCCGTTCTCGCAAGTCCTGGAGATCAGCTCCGCGCTGCTCGACCGCCGCAGCGCGCCCGCGTGTACCTAGCTCCCGGATACCACGAGAACCCGCTGAAGCGCTTTCCGGTGCTCTCCATGCAAGACGGCAAGAACCTGTTCTTCCCGGATGAGGCGTTTCTCGGGCGGCGTTGGCGGGTGGACGAATCGCTTAGCCTGTTGAATCAGATGAACGCCGTTCGCCGCGTCATCGTCGTCAGCATCTCCTCGCACGAGCGCGACTACACGCTGCCCGGATACTTCGCCTACGGCCAGTCGGTGGCGGGCGAGGTCAAACCGTGACGACTTGCTCGACCGCGTGCTCGAGGAGCCGAAACGCGACGCGAGGGTTTAGCTGGACAGCGGCTGGCCGGGGGAAACAACTTCAAAGTCACTATGCCACTGGCGATGGGTCTGCAACAGCGCGGCTACGTCTACGGCAGGGACTTCGTGCACTTTGCCTTCCCGCGGGCTCCGCACAACGAGATCGCCTGGGCCGCGCGGCTGCACTTGCGGCTTCAGCCTTTCGGGGGCACGGTGATCTCGGCGGCAAGGGCGGGGCCGCCCCGTCCTCCGACTCGGGCGGGCGGGCGCGCCCGCTCTCCGGCCAGTGAAATCCTCGGAGGCGCCGTGGCGCCGGATCCCCAACCTGCTGCTGGCCGATCTTGCGTCCCACTCCCGCGATCCACCCGTCGCGATGCGCGTTCCTCGCGCAGCCGCTGCCCGCTGCCTTCACGACGCGGTCGCGTCACCGGCACGGGAGCTTTCGCCGGATGCCCGGTGGCTTGGCCCCGCCGTCGCGCTCTTTCCCGGCTGCATGCGCCGCGCCGCCTGTAGCCTGGTTCAACTCCACGCTGAACTGGCGTGGCGCCCGCCGCTGTCTCCTGGCCATGGAGGACGCTCTATCCGTTCGACGCAGCGGGAGGACACGATCGCGTCGCGCATACGTAGGCCTCGTCACCGGCGTGCCGTATTTGCTTCAGTCCGGATACTTCACACGCGCGTCCGCTTGCCTTCCTTGTCGGTGTTTGGTGGGCCTTCCAGTCCACCCCGCCCGCGAGAGAAACCCATGAAACGTTCCGTCTGTCCCCGGTTTCCCCGCACGGGAATCACGGGAACTCGATCCGGACTTCGTCGAGCACGATGTATCCCTCCGGCAGGCGCGACCGCCACACCGGATAGTCCACTTCGGGTCGCAAACGGTGCGGGTCGCCGTCGAGGGGCCCCATGGGGACGACATCGAGCGGGAAGAGCACAAAAATGATGTTGGAGTTGACATCGCCCAGGATCGCGGCGAGGTCGATGTAGCCGTAGGTGAGGGTACGGTCGTGGCGGGCGCCGATGCAGGTCCACTGGGCGGGGTCGGTAACGGCGACGATGCTTTGCTCCATCCACTCCGGCGTGACGGTGAGAGGCTGGCCCGTGAGGATCCAACCGGAGGACTTGCCGCCTTGGCTGCCCTGAATCAGCAGCGCCATCTGCGCGCCGCGCGTCTCCAACTCACCGCGCATGCGCAGCGTGAGCCGGGCATTGGTGAAGTTCGTGGGAAAACCAGCCTCGACAAACCGGTTCGGCCCGCCAGCCACCATGTAGGCTTCGCCGAAGCCGGGGCCCTTGGTCAGCAGGGAAAAGAGCATGTGCAGGTAGCCCGCGCCGGGGGGAGCGTGGTTGTAGTCGATCCACCATGGGCTGCGCGAAATCACCACGCTGGGCGCGCGCTCCAGCGCCTTGGGCCCGCGGAAGTTGTCGTTCCAGCCCAGCCAGCCGCCGGGCCCTTCGTCAAACGTTTCTCTGTAGATCCTAGACATAACAAGAAGTTCTGGCGCAGCTACCCTGCGAAAGGCTGCCAGCCCTGGCGCCGCACGACTTCCCTAGCGGGCGCGGCGCTGTCAGGACGCACATAGAAGAATGCGCCGACGCGCTCGGACTGAAAAATCACCCCGCCCCGGTAGCGGCCGGTTTCGACATAATAATCCAGGCCGGCGACGGTCAGCGCCTCCTCCAGGGCGAGCGCCTCGCGCAGGCGTTTGGCGATATAGACCAGGTCGAGTTCCTCTTCGCCGAAAAACTCCGCGTCGCGTCTCACGGCCGTCCCTCCGGCGGCGGGAACAACGTGCCGCGGCCGAGCAGCCAGTGAGGGTCCAGCCGGCCTTTGACTTCCTTCATCGCCTCCAACTCCGCGGGAGTGTACTGCAGTTCCAGCAGGTGGGCCTTCCGCTTGCCCAGGCCATGCTCGGCCGAGACCGTGCCGCCCAGCGACACGGCGTGACGAGCCAGTTCCACCATCGTCGCCGTCGCGCGGGCGCAGTCGTCCGCGCTGGAGGGAAGTACGTTGGCATGCAGGTGGGCGTCGCCGATGTGACCGAATAACACCGAAGAAGCCGGGAAGTCCCGCCCGAGCACTTGATGGTAACAAGCCAGCATCTCCCGGTTGCGCGCGAGCGGCACCGCGAAGTCTGAACCGAACTTCAACAAGCCCCGGCGGCGGACCAGGCCGTTCACCAGTTCCGGCAGCGCATGGCGGAACCGCCGGAACCGCTCCCGGTCTGCGGCGGAGACGCCAAACCAGGAATCCTCCACGAGCGCGCCGGAGCGCTGCACGCGGTCCGCCCACGCTTCGGCTTCGCGGTCATCTTCCATCAGCAAGGCGGCGCGCGCGGCTGTGGGAATCTCCGGATAGCGGCTGCGCATCAGCGCCAGGGAGGATTCGTCCAGATACTCCAGCATCCGCGGCGGGTCGTGAAAGCGCCACGTCTCGACCGCGTCAATCGCGGCGCCGTCGTCAGGGAAAAACACCACTCCGGACAGCAGCGTTTCGGGGGCGGGGAGCAGGCGGACCTCCGCCTCCAGCATCACCGCCAGCGTCCCCTCCGAACCGATCAGCAGGTCGATCCAGTCCATGCCTGGCCGCAGCGGATAGCCCGCGGGGTGTTTCGTAGTGTCCGGCAGCGCAATGGCGGGCGCCGGAAAGTCCACCGCATCGCCCCGGCGGATGTCGAGCACCGTGCCATCCATCAGCGCGGCACGCAAACGCAGCACGTGGCGGCGGGTGTCGCCAAACCGGAAGCTGCGCGCCCCGCTGGCGTTCGTCGCCAGCGTGCCACCTACCGAGGCGCCCGTTTCCGTGGGATCCGGCGGATAAAACTGGCCGGACGCCGCGGCAGCGGCGTGCAGGTCGCGCAGCAGTACGCCGGCGCCCACCCGCGCGCGGCCGCGCTGCACTTCCAAACGGGTGAGTTTCGCCAGCGAGAGCAGCCATCCGCCCTGCGCGACCCGGCCGCCCGTCACGCCCGTGCCCGCCCCCGCGAGGGTGACCGGAATCCGCCGGGCGTGCGCCTCCCGCAGCATCGCGACGGCGGCCGATTCCGTCGCGGGCGTGTGGAGTTGGTCCACCCAGCCCCGGAAGCCGGAAGCATCTTCCACCGGCTGGATGCCCGGCTCGCTGCGTGAGGACCCCATGCCGCGGTCAAACTTCCAGAATCACCGGCATGATCAGCGGCCGCCGGGCGGTCTGCTTGGCGATAAATCGCTTCAGGTCGGTCCGGATCTTCTCTTTGATGACGCCCCAGTCGCTGATTTCCTCGGTGGACGAGGCCGCCAGGGTGGCCGCAACCACCTGGCGGGCGCTCTGCAAAAAGCCATTGCCGTCGTCGGCGACCGAGAAGCCCCGGCTCACGATTTCAGGCATCGTCTCGGCCCGGCCGGTGAGTTTGTTGATGGCGATGATCGGTAGCACGATGCCGTCTTCCGAAAGAAGACGCCGGTCGCGAATCACCATATCCTCGACCACTTCGTCAACCGTGCCGGAGTCGATGCACACCCGGCCCACTGTCACGCGTCCCGCTTTGCGGGCGCCCAGGTGATCGACTTCCAGCACGTCGCCCGTTTCCAGCACAAAGACTTTTTCCAGCCCGGCGTTGGCGAAGTGCTGCGCCAGCCGGGCGTGTTTCGACAGCTGCCGGTACTCGCCATGGATGGGAACGAAGTAACGGGGCCGGAGCAGGTTCAGCATCAGGGCCAATTCTTCCTGGCTCGCGTGACCCGAAACGTGGACCGGCGGGCTCATCTGCCCGTAGATGACCTCGGCGCCGCGGCGCGAAAGGTGATCCACCATCCGAAAGATCGCCTTCTCATTGCCGGGAATGATGCGCGCGCTGAGCACCACCAGGTCCCCTTCCTCCACCGATAGATGCTTGTGGTTGTTCACCGCCACGCGCGACAACGCCGACATGGGCTCGCCCTGGGTCCCCGAAATCAGGACGGTGGTCTTCCGCCGCGGCGTCGAGGCAAGGTCCTGAGGCCGGATCAGAATTCCGTCCGGGATCTCGAGCAACCCGAGCGCATGCGCGATCTCCACGGTGGCGTTCAGACTGCGTCCCAGCAGCGCCACCTTGCGGCCGCACTCTTGCGACAGGTCCATAACCATCTGCATGCGGTGCACGGAAGAACTGAAACAGGACAGCACCACGCGATGGTCCGCCCGGTTGAGCAGGTCCTCCAGCCGCGGGCGCACAGCGCGTTCGGATTCGGTGTAACCGGGACGGTCGACGTTGGTCGAGTCCGACAGCAGCAGCAGCACCCCGCGGCGGCCATACTCAGCCAGCGTGTGCAAATCGAACGGCTCATTGTCGAGCGGCGTGGGATCGATCTTGAAGTCGCCGCTGTGCACAATCACGCCCACGGGCGTCGTGATGGCCAGGCAGACGGCGGAGGGAATCGAATGGGTGACGTGAATGAATTCGATCGAAAAGGGTCCGATCTCCACCACCTGTTTGGGCTCCACCGGCATCAGCTTCGGCTCCGCGTCGAGCTCATGCTCTTCCAGACGGCGCTCCACCAGGGCCAGCGCCAGCGCGGTTCCGTAAACCGGAACGTTCAGCTCGGCCAGGAAATACGGAACAGCGCCGACGTGGTCTTCGTGCCCATGGGTCAGGATCAGCGCCTTCACCTGCTTGGCGTGAGCGGTCAGAAAGGAAAGATCCGGGGTGACAATGTCCACGCCGAGCAGTTCGTCTTCCGGGAACATCATGCCGGCGTCGACCACCACGATGTCTTCGCCATAGCGAATCGCCATGATGTTCATGCCGAATTCCCCCAGCCCGCCGAGGGGAATCACCTGAAGCTTTTTGTCCGCCATAGGTTTCACAGTATCACGCAGTTGAGCCGGACCGAAGAGACTATTCGTAGCGCAGGGCTTCGGTCGGGTTCAGGCGGGCGGCGCGATTGGCCGGCAGAAGCCCGAAAGCCAGCCCGACCACACAAGAAACCCCGAAGGCGACGCCGACCGAAATGGGTGAGATCGGAATACGGATATTCTCCGCAAAGAAGCGGGCGCTCAAGGGAATCGCCACGCCCACCAGGATGCCCGCCAGCCCCCCCGCCAGGCTGAGCAGCATGGCCTCCATCAGGAATTGCGCCAGCACATCGCGCCGGGACGCGCCGATCGCCATCCGGATCCCGATCTCCCGCGTGCGCTCCGTCACCGTGACCAGCATGATATTCATGATGCCAATACCGGAGATGACCAGCGCGATGGCGGACACCAGAATCAGCACCAGTTGCAGGATCAGGGCGATGTTCCTGGCCGCACTGAGGATGGCTTGCAGATTCTCGACCCGATACTGCGCGCCGGGCCGGTGCCGGCGCTCGAGGATCTGCCGCACGCTCGCTGTGACTGCTTCGACATCCTGTGGCGAACGCACCTGTACGTACATCGGGTCGACCCGCTCGACCTGCGTGAAATACTTCAGCACGGTCAGCGGGATCAGAATCGTGTCGGCCGCCACCTCCGTCTGCCCGAAGCTCTCCACCCGCTCGCGAAAGGAGCCGATCACGGTGAACGGCAGGCCGAACAGCTTCAACGTCTGCCCCGGGGCGTTCGCCGGCGAACCGAAGAGTTTCCCCGCGAGCTGGTCGGTGACCAGCGCCACCTTGCTGCGCAGGGCGACGTCGCTTTCGTCCAGGAAACGCCCGGTCACGATCAGGTTGCGCACCCGTTTGTACTCGTGGTCAGAACCGTTGACCCGCACGTCCCGCTCCTTGCCCTGCACCAGGATACGGTCCTGCGACGAAGTAACCGCCGTGGCCGCCACGATGCGCGGCGCGAGCTGCTGCCGGACCGCTTCCACGTCGGCGAGTTTGATGAAGTCGGACTCAAACTGGGTCGCGTCCTGCGTCCCCGCCTCGTAGTACGCAAAGATGATGTTCGAGCCGATCCCCTGAATCTGTTCGAGGATGTACTCCTGGCTGGTCAGCGAGATGGTTACCACCAGAATGACGGAGGCGTTGCCGATCAGCATGCCCAGGCCGGTCAACAGGGACCGCACAGGATTCGCGCGCAGCGCGTGGAGGCTGAAACGGAAAGCTTCCGCGACGCGCATGGGCTGCTCAGCCGGTTGCTTCTTTCAAAAGTTTTTCGGCGGCCTGCCGGGGGGGATCGTCCGGCGTCAGCGGGGCGCGCAGGTAACGCTCAAGCAGCTCCCGGGCCATGGCCAGGTTTCGTCCGGCGCGGATATATGCCTCGGCGCGTTCAAACAGCAGGCGGGGATGTCCCGGATCCAACAGGGCTGCCTGCTGGTACCATTGTTCGCTTTCCTCAAACCGCCCCTGTTTGGCCAGGAAGGTCGCCAGATCGAGTACCCGCGTGACCTGCCGCGGCCCCAGCGCGATGGCGCGGCGCAGGTGCGCTTCGGCCGTGGAGAATTCTTTGCGCTTCATCGCCACGCGCGCCTCCGCGTTGGCGCCTTCCGCCGGGTCCGCCTCTTTGATGCGTGCGACCACCGCGCGCGCCTTGTCGAGACCGCCGCCCAAAAACCCGGGCGCTTCCAGGTAATACTCGAGCAAATCGCTCAGCGCTTCCAGGTTGCGCGGATCGAGTTCCACGGCCCGTTCGAACCACCGGCGAGCCTTGGAAGCCAGCGAGGGCGCCAGCAGCGGATTGGCGGATTCGGCGCGCCTGCCGAGGCTCCTGCCCAACCAGAGCGCATACGTCGAGTTGGAGGGATCGGCGGCGAGCGCCTTTTCGAAGGCCTCGGCGGCCCGTTTGTACTCGCCTAGTTGGAAACGGTTTCTTCCAATCAGGTCCCAGGCCCGGGCGTCCTTCTCGGGTAACCGCTGGAGCACGTCAAGGGAGCCCTCGTAGTCCGTCCGTTTGTAGAGGCGGAGAGCTTCCTCAAAACCAGGGGTTGCTCCCCCTAGCAAAGGCAGAATTGCCGCGGACAAAACCAGACTGCGTCCCATGACTTTGAACGTGACCCTCACTCCGATCGGCCTCCCTCAAAGATCGATGCGCCATTTCGAGGGACGGATACATGGCGGCGAGGGTTGCCCCGCAGCCACTAGCCCCCTGCCGCGGGGAGGAATCCCCATTCCGAGCCCCAGTTTAGCATTCCAGGACGACAAGGCCGCTCCGCAGTGCGACGCACTATCCGCTGCCTGATTTCTCCCGGACTTTACGCACAAATTCGCGTGGAGCCGCGACCGGAAGGCGCGGGCGCCTATGGCACGGCCGCCGTCACCACCAGCCACGGCATTCACCATCCGCCTCACGCTCCGCGCGCCGCCCGGGGAACCTGGTCGCTACGGGTACGCCCTGCCCCCTCCCTGCCGGTCGCGGCTCCGATCAGTCGCGGCTCTGTTCCGGCAACCGTACCAAAGGCTGGCGGATGCGCATCCTCCTCGCCCTTCTGCTCCTTGCGCTCCCCGGCCTCGCTGGCGATCCCACGCCCAGTCACCCCGCGGGGCGGCCACGGTCACAGCCCTTACCCGCAATCTCTTCCCGGCCCGCCTTGCCTCGCCCTCGATACTCAGGGCGGAAACCCACGCAACTCCTCGAGGCTTGGATCCGGTCTCCCGCCCGCGCCGATTTTCGTTTCTTTCCTAAGCAAGAGGTCCGCGGCCGCCTGCCGCTGTCTGGATCGCAGAGGCCTGCCCCCCCGCCGTTCAAGCCTGATACACTGGGGCAAAATATGGCCATCAGCAAGGAGTTGCTGGAAATCCTGGTGTGCCCGTTGTGCAAGGCCACCGTCGAGCTGACCGCGGCGGAGACCGGGCTCCGGTGCGTGCAGTGCCGGCGCGTGTACCCGATTCGCGACGACATCCCGGTCATGCTGATCGACGAAGCCAAAATCGAGGATTGACGCCGATTTCCGCCCCATTGACTGTCCTCGATCGGTTGCCAGTCGGAGCCCGGGTGGCGATCCTTCGGCTGCGCTCGCTCGGCGATTGCGTGTTGACGACGCCGGCGCTGCACTTATTGAAAAGCCACCGTCCTGATTTGCGGATCGGCGTCGCGGTGGAATCCCGCTTTGCGGCGGTCTACGAAGGCAATCCCGATGTCGCCGAGATTCTGCCGCCGGAGGCGGCCGTCTTGCGGCGCTTCCGCCCGGCGCTGTGCCTCAACCTGCATGGCGGCACGCGCAGCACGTGGCTGACCGCTCTGAGCGGGGCGCGCTACCGGGCGGGTTTTCAGCACTATCGCTTCGGCGGAGTGTACAACCTTTGCATCCCGCGTGCGCAGGAGATTCTGGGCGTCGAGCGGCGGGTGCACACGGCGGAACACCTGGCCGCGGCGATGTTCTACCTGGGTGTGCCGCAAGCGGAGGTTCCGCGGGCGCGCCTGGCGGCGGGCGGTCCGTCCCCGATCACCACCGGGCCGTACGCCGTGCTCCATCCTTTTGCTTCGCATCCGGAAAAGACTTGGCCGGCGGAGCGTTTCGCGGCCCTGGCCCGGTGGCTGGAGAACGCATGCGGGCTCCGCGCCGTGTTTACGGGCACCGGGGCGGACAACTGCGGCCCGTTCGCGGACTTCACCTGCGTGGCGGGGAGGCCGCTCGGGGAAACCATACGGCTGATCGCGGGCGCCGCGCTGTTCGTAGGTAATGACTCGGGTCCGGCCCATGTCGCCGCGGCGTTCGGCCTGCCGGTGGTGGTGATTTTTGGCGCTTCCGACCGCGAGGTGTGGGCCCCCTGGCGTACGCCGGCGGCGGTCCTGCACGCCCCGGCCGGCATCGCGGCCGTGACGCTGGACGACGCCCGGCAGGCCGTGGCGCAACTAGGGGTGACCGCGTGACCGAACGCTGGAGACTTCTGGTCTACGCCGCGCGCTACTGGCCCATGCTCGTTGCCTCGGTCGTCCTGATGGCGGTGGTGGGCGCCATGCACGGATTGATGGCGCTGCTGCTGGCGCCGGTATTCGACCGGGTGCTGAATCCGGCCTCGCCGAACGCCCCGGTGCTGCTGTTCCGCGTGCCGGTCGCCGACTACCCCGTCTACCTGCACCAACTGGTCCCCGCGGGCATTCACAATGTCTGGACCAGCGTCGCCTTCGGCATCGTGGCCGTGTTCGCCATCAAGGGCGTCTGCGATTACGCCGGCAATTACCTCATCAGCTACGTCGGCTTCACCACGGTGATGGATCTCCGCAACCACGTGTTCGCCAAAGTGATCCGCCAGGGCAGCCAGTTCTTTGAAACGCATGCGACGGGCAAATTGATGTCGTCCATCATGAACGACATTGATAAGATCCAGGTGGCGGTGTCGCACATCCTGGCCGATCTGTTGCGGCAGGTTTTTGTGGTGTTGGGCTTGCTCTTCGTGGTGATGCACCGGGACTGGCGGCTGGCCCTGGTGAGCCTGACGGTGCTGCCGTTTGTCCTGGTGCCGACGGCGCGGATCGGCCGGCGCATCCGGCGGACGACCCGGCGGGCACAGGACGACGCGGCGGAAGTCAACCAGATTTTGCAGGAAACGCTGTCGGGCCAGCAAGTGGTGAAGGCATTCGGGCGCGAGGCCTACGAAGAGGGTCGGTTCCGGGCGGCCGCGGAAAAGCTGCGGCGGAGCAACCTGAAGTACGTTTTGCAGCAGGCGCTGGCTTCACCCCTGATCGAGTTCTTCGCGGCGTTGACCATCGTCGGCCTGCTCACCTACGCGCGCGGGCAGATTAAGGCCGGCCAGTTAACCGCGGGCGAATTCACCAGCTTTGTGATCGCGTTGCTGATGCTCTATGAGCCGGTGAAGCGCCTGACCGGGATTCACAATATCTTTGAGCAGGCGATCGGGGCGTCGCAAAAAGTGTTCGAGCTGCTCGCGCGGCCCGACGAGATGGCCGACCGGCCGGGCGCGCGGGTGATGGAGCGGTTTACCGAGTCTATTGTGTTCGACCGGGTGGGTTTCCACTATCCTTCCCACCCGGGCGGCTTCGCGCTGCGGGGAATCGACTTGCAAGTGCGGGCCGGGGAGCTGGTGGCGCTGGTGGGTCCCAGCGGGGCCGGCAAAACGACGCTGGCCAACCTCGTGCCGCGCCTGTATGACGTGACCGAGGGCGCGATTCGGATCGACGGCGTGGACGTGCGGGACCTCACGCTCGCCTCTTTGCGGCGCAATATCGGGATCGTGGCGCAGGATACGTTCCTGTTCAACGACACCGTGGCGGCCAATATCGCCTACGGCCTGCCGCCGGACGCCCCAGCGCCGCGGCCGGAGGCCATCCGGGCCGCGGCCCGGAGCGCGCTCGCCGAGGAGTTTATCGACCGCCTGCCGCAAGGCTTTCAGACCATTGTGGGGGAACGGGGCGTCAAATTGAGCGGCGGGCAGCGCCAGCGCATCGCTATTGCCCGGGCCTTGCTGCGCGACGCGCCGATTCTGATCCTGGACGAAGCGACTTCCCACCTGGACAGCGAGTCGGAGCGGCTCGTTCAGCGGGCGCTTGCCAACCTGATGGCGGGCCGCACGGTCATCGTCATCGCGCACCGGCTCTCCACCATCCGGCGGGCCGATAAAATTGTCGTGATGGAACAAGGACGGATCCGCGAGGTGGGACGTCACGAGGACCTTGTGATAGGGGGGGGCATGTATCAAAAGCTCCACGAACTACAGTTTCTGGAACCCGACGCGGTGGTGGACTTGTGAGCATCCGGAGCATGACCGGTTTCGCGCGCGTGCGCCGGGCGACGCCGCAGGGGGAGATCCTGCTCAGCGTCAAGAGCGTCAACCACCGCGGTCTGGATCTTCACTTTCACCTGCCCCCGGAGTTCGACCCGTTTGAAGGATTCCTCCGCGGCCTGATCAAGCATCACGTGGCCAGAGGCCACTTGCAGATCCACGCCTCGTTCACGCCGAGCACCGCGGCGGCGGACGGGTTGAACGAGCCCCTCCTGGCCGCTTTCGTGGCGGCGTTCCGCAAGGCGGCGGCCCAGCATGGCCTTTCCGGCGAGCCGGATCTGAATGTGGCTCTCCGGCTGCCGGGCATGTTCCGGGCCGAGGTGCCGGTGGAATCCGGGCCCGAACTGGAAGAGGCGCTGGGCGAGGCGATGACCGAGGCGCTGGAGATCCTGAACCGGTTCCGCGAGCGCGAGGGCGCCGCCATCGCGGCCGAGATGCGTCAGCGTTGCGCCGCCATCGCGCGCAGCGCCGAACAGATGGAGGAAATCCGCGGGCGCGCCACCGCCGAGTTTCAAAAGCGGCTGAAAGAGCGCATGCGGGCCTTGTTGCGCGGCGCGGGCGTGGAACCGCAACGCCTGGCTCAGGAGGCTGCCCTGCTGGCCGACCGCAGCGACATCGCCGAAGAACTGATGCGCCTGAAAACGCACACCGGCCAGTTGGAAGGCTTGCTCGACGGGGGCGGGGAGACCGGCAAGAAACTGGACTTCCTGCTTCAGGAAATGAATCGGGAAACCAATACCATCCTCTCCAAGACCAGCGGCTTGGGCGAATTGGGACTGACGCTTACCGGACTGGCCCTCGCCGCAAAGGCCGAAATCGACAAGATCCGCGAGCAGAGCCTGAATCTGGAGTAACGATGATCGTCTTCATCATCTCGGCTCCCTCCGGTTCGGGCAAGTCCACCTTGGTCACCCGTCTGCTGCGCGACGTGCCGAGCTTGACTTTCTCCGTGTCGTACACGACTCGCAAGCCGAGGGGGGCGGAGCGGGACGGGGAAAATTATTTCTACATATGTAGAGAAGAGTTCGAAGAGCGCTTGCGCCGCGACGAATTCCTCGAGTGGGCCGAGGTGTTCGGGAACTACTACGGGACGCATCGCAGCGTGCTTGACCAGGCGCGGGAGCAGGGAGCGGATGTCGTGCTCGACATCGACGTCCAGGGTGCGGCACAATTGAAGAGAAGGATTCCGGAAGCGGTCTCCGTCTTCATTCTCCCGCCCTCCCGCCAGGTTTTGGAGACGCGTCTTCGCGCCCGGGGGGAGGACGCGGATGAAGTGATTCACCGCCGTTTGCGGGACGCGGCCCGGGAGATCTCGAACTATCGCGCGTACGATTATGTGCTGATAAATGAGGATCTGGAGGAGTCCGTGAGGGCGCTGGAAGCGGTCGTGCGGGCGGAGCGCATTCGGCGATCCCGGATGGAGCCGCGGATCGGACCCGTGCTGGAAACTTTCGAGGCAGGTAAGGAGTAGAAGTAGATGGCTGATGGAGCAGTTCGCAATGTCACCAATTGCGTGATTCCGGACGATCCGGAGATGAGCGTGAACCGGTTTATCATCGTGGCCGCCAAGCGAGCGCGCCAGTTGCAGAACGGGGCGCGGCCGTTTTTGCCCACGACCGCGAAGAAGCCGACGGTGATCGCGATGGAAGAGGTGCGGCGGGGCTTGGTGAAGTACGAATTGCTGACCAAGCCCGAAGGGCCGAAGCCAGTGCAAGAGGACGTTTGATCCATGCGGGTCGCACTGGGCGTCGGTGGAGGCATCGCCGCCTATAAGGCGGCCGAAGTAGCGCGCCTGCTGGTGCAGCGGGGCGTACAGGTGCGAGTCATCATGACGTCCAGCGCGCAGGAATTCGTCCGTCCCCTGACATTCGCGGCGCTCACCGGCCAGAAAGTCATCACCAGCCTGTTTCCCGAGGGCGGAGCAGAGGGCACGCTCTCGAGCGCGGTCGAGCATATCGGCGTGGCCCTGGAAAACGATCTGCTTCTGGTGGCGCCTGCCACCGCGGACCTGATGGCGAAGTTCGCGCACGGTCTGGCGGACGACTTCTTGAGCACGATGTACCTGGCCTTCCCTGGTCCGACCGTGCTGGCCCCGGCCATGAACACCGGAATGTGGCAGCATCCGGCGACACAGGCCAACCTGGCGACGCTGCGAGGCAGAGGTATTACAATTGTAGACCCAGAGTCCGGGTTCCTGGCTTGCGGGATGGTGGGGCCAGGCCGGCTGGCGGAACCGGAGTCGATTGTCGATGCCGTGCTGCGGAAGCTCTCGGTCCGGAGAGATCTGGAGGGTGAGACCGTCCTGATTACGGCGGGCCCGACTCAGGAGCCGATCGACCCGGTCCGTTACATCAGTAACCGGTCGAGCGGCAAGATGGGTTACGCGCTCGCGGAAGCTGCAGTGGCGCGGGGCGCAAAGGTGGTGCTGGTGTCGGGCCCGGTGTCGCTGAACCCGCCGGTGGGCGCCCTGCTCGTCCCGGTGCGCACGGCTGCGGAAATGCGCGACGCCGTGTTCCAGCACCTTGCGGAAGCAACCATCATCATTAAGGCTGCGGCGGTCGCCGATTTTCAGGTGGTGCGGGTGGCGGAACAGAAAATCAAGAAAACCGCCGCGCGCGTCTCCCTGGAACTCGACCCGACACCCGACATTCTGCTCGAGTTGGGCCGCCGGAAGGAAGACCGCCTGCTCATTGGATTCGCCGCCGAGACGCAAAACCTGAAGTCCGAGGCGCGCCGGAAACTGGAAGCGAAGGGTGCGGACATGATCGTGGGAAACCTGGTCGGTGAAGGCGCGGGCTTCGAGGCGGACGAGAACGAAGTCGTGCTGGTCATGCGGACAGGCGAGGTTCGCGAAGTGCCACGGGCTTCGAAGCGCAAAGTGGCGGACGCCATCTTCGACGAGGCGTTGACCCTCCGCCTGGCGCTGTACGCAAGCGGGTGAACTCGTGATGGACGAGCGGCAGTTGCGTCAATATCTTGAGTTTTATCAAGACCTTGGCATGCGGGATGTGTACCGGCGGCAGACCGCCTCCCCCGTTGTCGCAGCATCTGCCGACCCTCCACCGCCGCCCGCCGTACAGGACTCTTTCTTGACACCGGAACTCCCGCTGCCCGAACTGCTGCCCGCTTCCGACTCCTTGCCGAAGATTCTGGAAGACATCGGCGACTGCAAACGCTGCCGCCTGTGCGAGGGGCGTTCGAAAATCGTCTTCGGCGCCGGCAACCCCCAATCCAGGCTGGTATTTGTGGGAGAGGGGCCGGGAGAGGAAGAAGACAGACAAGGACTGCCGTTTGTCGGGCGCGCCGGGCAACTGCTGACGCAGATGATCGAGGGCACCGCCCGGAGAGAGGGGATGAAGTTGCTCCGTCAGGACGTCTATATCTGTAACGTTGTGAAATGCCGGCCCCCGAACAACCGGACGCCGGAGCCGGACGAGATGGAGATCTGCGGCCAGTTTCTGGCGCGGCAACTCCGGGCCATCGCCCCCCAGGCCATTTGCGCCTTAGGGGGAACCGCCGCGCGGGCCTTGCTCGGGAAAAAGGAAGGCGTCACCAAGCTTCGGGGTAACTGGTTCAAATGGAATGAGATTCCGGTGATGGTGACGTATCACCCCTCCTACCTGCTGAGGGCCTACAACCAGGGCGCGAAGAAAGAGGCCTGGGAAGACCTCAAAGCCGTACTGCACTACGTGTACGACTGAGCCGCGGAACCTCTTAAGACCCCGTCGAATATACTGGCTTCACAGGACTTTCCATTTCTCGAAAGATCGATTACAGTAAAAACAGGTAGCCGGTAGGAACTGAAAAGCACGTCTCCTTCTCTCCTCCGAGTCGGCAAGGAAGTGATCGCGGGGCGTAGGTGAGGGCAAACGAGTCGCCTAACCTACTCCCCGCGATTTGTTTTTTCCGCCTTCGCGGCGAGCCTTCTGACAAAAGCCACGTCCCCTTCAAGAAAATCGAACTCCGGCAGTTCGCGCGGCGCCGCCCACGCGACCCGCCCGTAAACGCGGTTTTCGATCTCGCCGCAAAAGCTGGCAACGCGGAAAAACACGAGCAGAATAGGGGACTGGCCGGGATACGCAAACTCATATCGCTCCACCTCCGGGCCGATGCGGGCGTCGATGGCGAGTTCCTCGGCCAATTCCCGCCGGAGAGCGTTCTCCAGGCTCTCGCCCGGCTCCACTTTGCCTCCTGGAAACTCCCACTTACCCGGATGCGCCTGTTCCGAGGCGCGCTGTCCAATCAGAATTTTGCCGGCTCGCTCGATGAGGCCGCCTACCACAGTCGTCATGTTCCTCCACTTTCGCACACGCTAGGATGAAGGCAGATGGCTCTTTATAGCGACCGCCTACTGGAGCATTTCCGCAATCCTAAGCACTGCGGCGAACTGCCTCCACCCGCGCTTGCGGTGGAGGCGCTGAACCCGGCGTGCGGCGACATTCTCCGGCTGTATTCTAGAATCGACGGCGAGGTGGTGGTCGAGGCGCGGTACAAGACCCGCGGTTGCACCGCATCGATCGCGGTGGGGGATGTGCTTTGCGAGTGGCTGGGGGGAAAGACCCGCGACGACCTGGAGGGGTTGACGGCGCGAGATCTGGAGGACGCGGTCGGCGGTCTTTCCCGGGAGTCGCGGCACGCGGCGCAGTTGGGGGTGGACGCGGTTCGCGCCTTAGTGGAAGCTTGGAACCGGACGGCTAGATGAGCTGAGACTGGTTACGGAGCCGGTCGAGCTCCTGGTGCAGCAGCGACAGATTCGACCGGCACGCGGGCAGATTTCCGCCCCGGGCATCCCGCTCAATCGAAGAGAACAGCGCCGCCAGGCTCACCGCGCCCACGTTGCCGCAAGCGCCCCGCGCAGAATGGGCGACGCGCGCGCATTCGCCGGCGTCGGCGCGCTCCAGCGCTTCGCGCAGCTTGCCGATTTGCGAAGCCGCGTCGTCCACCAGCGCCGCAACGATTTCCTTCATCAACTCCTCGTCGTCGAGAGTAATGTTCCGTAGCTGCGCCATATCGATCACGGCGGTCGGCTCAAACCCCATGGGACCCGAATCTCCTTCAGCGCGGTGCGTGCAGCTCCGGCTTGTCATCAGTTTGGCATGGGAAAGGTGGGGGCTCCAATCCGCAGGAATGCCTAGTACGCCGGAGGCGTCCGTTCTTCCCCAGCGCTCAACGCACTTGAAATGAGCGCCATAGCGTTGGTTCTAGAACTTGGCTATGCTGGGTTCCAGCCGGCGCATAATCCGCGTCGCAACCGAACACAGGAGACAGGACAATGGCGGCATTCCCCATGTGGATCGGCGGGCGGGAGGTCACCACGGCGCAACGCCGTACCGTGTTGCTGCCTTTTGACGGCAGCGTGGTCGGCGAGGTTTTCGAGGCGACTCCGGAAGTGGTGGATCAGGCGCTGGCCAGCGCCTCCGCAGCCGCGCGGGTCATGCGGGCGTTGCCCAGACACGAGCGCTCCGCGATTCTCCGCCGCGCCCAGGCGCGGCTGCTCGCCAGCCGGGATGAGATGGCCCGCACGATCGCCAGCGAATGCGGCAAGCCCATCCGGGAAGCGCTGCTGGAAGTGGACCGCGCGGTAGGCACCTTGGGCTTCTCGGCTGAGGAAGCCCACCGGCTGACGGGAGAAGTGGTGCCGCTTGACGCCTCCCCCGCCGGTGTGGGCCGGATGGCCATGACGGTGCGGGAACCGCTGGGCGTCGTCGCGGCGATTACCCCATTCAATTTCCCGCTCAACCTGCCCATGCACAAGATCGCGCCCGCCTTGGCGGCGGGCAACGCCGTGGTGCATAAACCGGCGTCCTGGACGCCGCTGGCCGCGCTGCGGATGGCGCGCCTGTTCGCCGAAAGCGGACTGCCGGAGGGCGCGCTGAACGTGGTCACCGGCCCTGGGGGGTCGATAGGCGAGCGGCTGGCGCTGGACCCGCGCGTCGCGATGATCACGTTCACCGGCAGCGCGGAGGTGGGCATGCGCCTGCGCAGCCTGGCGGGCATGAAGAAAGTCACCCTGGAGTTGGGCAACAACTCCGCCGTCATCATCGCCGGCGACGCGGATTTGGAAGCCGCCACGCCCCGCTGCGTGACCGGCAGTTTCGCCCACTCGGGACAGGTGTGCATCTCCGTGCAGCGGATTTTCGTGGAGGCCAGCGTGCGCGACGAGTTCCTCGAGCGGTTTGCCGCCGACACGCGCCGGCTGCGGATCGGCCACCCGCTCGACGCCCAGACGGACGTCAGCTCGCTGATCACTGAAGGCGAGGCCGCCCGCGTGAGCGAATGGATCGAAGAGGCGCGGCAGGCAGGCGGGCAGCTCATCACGGGCGGCCGCCGTATGCACCGCGCCACCCTCGAGCCGGCGGTGGTCGCCGAAGCTCCCGATTCCGTCCGGCTGTCTTGCCAGGAGGCGTTTGGTCCCGTCGTGTGCCTCAATGGCTATCACTCGCTCGAGGAGGCCATCGCCCGGGTGAACGCCTCGCCGTACGGGCTGCAAGCCTCGATCTTCACCCGGGACCTGACCACGGCGTTCCGCGCCGCCCAGCAAGTGCACGTGGGGGGATTTCTGATCAACGAATCGCCCCAGTTTCGCGTCGACCAAATGCCCTACGGGGGCGTCAAGCAAAGCGGGATGGGCCGGGAGGGGCCCAAGTACGCCGTCGAGGAGATGACCGAACCCAAGCTAATTATCTGGAACACCTGAACTTGTATGACGAGCCGGCGGTGGCTCCGCCCACTGCCGGCAAGATTTTGGAAACAAATCCAAGTCTTGCTCGTACTGTTCCCTATATCCAGGCAAGCGACTTTGCTCACGTTTTGCCGCGTCGTTCGTCTATCGGGGCAGCCGGTAACCTATGACCTCGCAAGCGGCAGCGGTAATAGGCGCCAAATTGGCTCCGCGACTTGATGAACACGAACTGATCCGGGCGGTCCAGCAAGGCGACCAGGACGCGTTTGAAGCACTCGTGCGCTCCTACGACCAGACCGTGCTGGGGCTGGCGATGAACCTGCTGCGTTCGCCGGAAGACGCTCGCGACGTCTACCAGGAAGCGTTCCTGAGGGTTTACAAGAATATTCACACCTTCCGCTTCGATTGCAGCTTTCATACCTGGCTGTACCGGATCGTGACCAATCTCTGCTTCGACTACCTGCGCAAGCGGAAGATCCGGAAAGAAGAGCCCGCGGTGGTGGAGACGGGGGACGGTCCGCTGGACCGGACCTACGCGATGGAAGAAGAGCGCCCGGCGGGCGACCCGGAGCGGCGCTACCAGAACCACCAGTTAAGCGAGCGGATTGGGAGGGCGCTCGAAGATCTCACCCCGCGGGAGCGGATGGTTTTTGAACTGCGTCATTATCAGGGAATGCGCTTGCGCATGATTGGCGAGATTCTGGGCACCAGCGAGGAAGCCGCCAAGAACTGTCTGTTTCGCGCGACACAAAAAATGCGGGCGGTGTTGGGAGAGTTTGTATGACCTGTCCGGACGCACTTGATCGCCTGCCGCTTTACCTGTACGGGGAGCTTCCGCCTCAAGAGGAGGAAGATCTAGAGGCGCACCTGCACGCCTGCCCTTCCTGCCAGAGCGAGTACGCGGCTTACCGGCAGATCAGCCAGGCGCTGGACAGGGTGCGGGTTGAGCCGGAGCCGTTTTCGGCCAACCAGTGCCGCCGGGAATTGATGGCGCGGGTCCGGCGGGAGCATGCCGCGGCGCGTCCGGGGTGGAGAGAATGGCTGCGCCGGCGTTTGCAGCCCATGGCGAAACCGGCGGGCGCGCTGGCCATGCTGGCGGCGGGCTTCGTTGCGGGCCACTTCCCGCCGGAATGGCTGCGCAAAGCGGACCGGGCGCTGGGAGAGCCGGTGCTGGCCGCGATCCGTTCCATTCGCACGGACGATGCCGGCGGGGTTTTGATTTCGCTGGACGAGACGAGACGCCGCACGGTCCGCGGCGATCTGCGCGACCAGCAGATCGCGAAACTGTTGCTGACGGCGGTGCGCGATCCGGCCGACCCCGGCCTGCGCGTCGAGTCGATCGACATTCTGCGGCGGCAGCCCGAATCGGCGGAGATCCGGCAGGCGCTGATGTGGGCGCTCGAGCACGATCCCAACCCGGGCGTGCGGCTCAAAGCGATCGAGGGCTTGAAGCCCATGGCGGGAGAAGCCGATGTCCGGAAGGCGCTGATGCGAGCCCTGCAACAGGACGCCAACGCCGGCGTGCGCGTGCTGGCCATCGATCTGCTGGTGCAGCATCGCGACGACCAGGTGGCGGCGGTGCTCCAGGGACTGGTCGGACGGGAAGACAACCAGTACGTGCGTATGCGTTGCAAGAGCGCGCTCGAGGAGATGAACGCGTCGGTCGGCGCGTTTTGACGATGCGCCTGTTGTTTTCTGTTTTCGTTTTCGCCGCCGGCTGGACCACCGCGCAGGCCTGGGAGGACCGGCTGACACGCGACGGGGCTTTCTGGGTGCGGACGCTCCGGGGCGCGGAGGAGGTGGCGATTCGGGGCCAGCTGCGCGTCTTGACGAGCGGGCGGGTGTCCCTGAGCGGCGCGCCTTCCGCCACCGCCGCCTACTCATTCACCATCCGGGTGAAAGCGCAAACCGAGGAGGAGGCGCGGCGTCTGCTCGGCCAGCCGCTCGTTCGCACCGGACGGTTGCACGACGCCACTTTGATTGAGGTGATTCACGGCGGGAGCCAGACTTCCGCCGAACTGAGCGTGCAAGCGCCGGAAACGCTGCGGGACGTCCGGGTGGAAACCCGTGGCGGACCGGTGGAGGTGGCCGGCTTTGCGGGCTCGGCGCACGTGCGGACGGGAGGGGGCCGGATCCGCGTGCACCGGGTCGGGGGAGAGGTGTCCGCGCGCTCGGCCGGCGGGGAGATTTCGCTCGGCGAGATTGGCGGCGCGGCGCATTGCGTGTCCGCAGGCGGCGAGATCCGGGCTGGACAGATCGGGGGCGCGGGGCGTTTCGAGACGGCCGGCGGCGACATCACCATCCGCGAGGTGCGGGGGCCCGTCACCGCGTCGACGGCCGGGGGCGGCATCCAGATTCAACGGGCGGGCGCCTCGGTCTCGGCCAACACGGCGGGCGGCCAGATCCGCGTCGGATCCGCCCAGGGACACGTCATCGCCGAAACCATGGGAGGACCCATCTTCGTCGGCTCCGCGGCGGGCGTCCGTTGCGAGAGCGGCGGCGGCGCGATTGAACTGGCGAACGCGGCAGGCGCCGTCCATGCTTCCACCATGGTGGGCAGCATCGTCGCCAGGCTCGCTCGCGCGGCGGCGCTCAAGGAATCGTCGCTGACCACCGGCAGCGGCGACATTACCCTGTGGGTTCCACCCAGCCTGGGACTGTTGATTCAGGCGCAGAACCGTGCGCCAGGCGGCGAGCGGATCGTCTCGGAATTTCCGGACATCACCATCCGCCGCCAGGGGAGCTTGATCGTGGCCGAGGGGCTGATCAACGGCGGTGGCCCTCTCCTGCGGCTGGCGGGCGCCGGTGGCACGATCTACATCAAACGGCAGCGATGACCGCGCCGGCCTGGCCGCTTTGTTCCCGGAACCCGCGAGCTACCCCCAAATTAAGGCGGGGCGCGCCGAAACCTCGGCGTCGCGGTAGAGTCTGTATCTAGAGACGTCACGATGTTTGCTTGGATGCGCACCGGCGGACTGTGGCTGTTGCTCGCCGGCCTGGCGGCGGGACCCGGATTCGCGCAGCGGCAGGGCGGCTCCCGCCCGGTTACGGTCACCCGGGGACCGCAAAGCTTCCTGGGCGTCGGCGTTCTCGAAATGAACGCCGAAAGAGCCAAGGCGCTGCGGCTGCCGGACGAGCGCGGCGTGATCATCAATTGGGTGGATGAGGGCAGCGCGGCCGCCGCGGCGGGTCTCCGCCAGTACGATGTCGTGCGGACCTACAACGGCACGCCGGTCGAGGGGGTCCAACAGTTCGCCAACCTGGTCCGCCAGACTCCCGCCGGGCGCGCTGTAAAGCTGCTGGTTTTCCGCGAAGGGGCCGAACAGACGCTCGAGGTGACCATGGGCCAGCGCGAGCGCGCAGTAATCGAGTTTGGCGAGGAAACGCTGGAGATCCCTATTCCCCCCGCGCCGCCGAGGCCGCGCGAGACGCTCCTGCCCGACATGCCTCGCACGGTGGTCTCTTGGCGGAACGCGGCGCTCGGGATGGAGAGCGAAGCCCTCGGCCAGCAGCTGGCCGAGTTCTTCGGCGTCAAGGAGGGTGTGCTGGTGCGCGCCGTGTCGCCAGGTTCCCCGGCCGAGACGGCGGGTTTGCGAGCCGGAGATGTGATTGTCCGTTTCGAGAACCAGAAGGTATCGAGTCCGCGGGAAATTGCAACGCTCCTCCGCGGCGGCCGAACACGCCCGGCGGTTACGCTCGCCGTGATGCGGGAGCGCAAGGAGATCTCGCTGCGGGTTCCTTTGGCCGCGAAGCAATGAGCGCGCCCGCACCCTTGCCCGGCGGTACACTCTGGATATGATCTCCAGGGCCGCCTTTCTTGCCTGCGCGATCATTCGGTGCGCCGCCGACTCGGGCGGGCACGACGAGTTGGCGGTTTCCTGGGGACAGCCCGATTTCACGGGCGTGACCGTCGCGCCGCGCGAGGCGAGCCTGGACCTCCGCCAGCAATACCGCACGCTGGATACGCTGGTGATCCTCGGCGCGCAGAGGCCCGCGTAAGCGCGAGGGGCGTGCGGTTCGCGTGAGGGGTGAACAGCGGCTGCGCATCTCCCTTCACGGGGCCGTGCAAGGCGTCGGGTTCCGGCCCTTTGTATTCCGTCTGGCCAAGGACCTGGGACTGCGCGGCTGGGTGTCCAACGACAGTTCCGGGTTGCTGGTGGAGGTGGAAGGACCCGCGGAGCGCGTGGAGCGCTTCAGGGAGCGTCTGGACGCCGAACGGCCTCCGGCCAGCGTGATCCTCACCCGCGAAGTCTCGTGGCTTCCGCCGGCGGGCTACGCGGATTTTGAGATCCGGCCGAGTGACGGCAGCGCTTCGCCCTCCGCGGCGGTGCTGCCCGATCTGGCCACTTGTACGGAATGCCTGGCCGAGATTTTGGATCCTCGGCAGCGCCGGCACGGCTATCCGTTCACCAATTGCACGCGCTGCGGCCCGCGCTACACGATTGTGCGCGACGTGCCTTATGACCGGCCGAACACGACCCTCGCCGGGTTCCCGCTCTGCGATGAGTGCCGGCGGGAATACACCGACCCGGCGGACCGCCGGTTTCACGCGCAGCCGATCGCCTGCCCGCGCTGCGGCCCGCGCCTGGAGGTGAGCATCGCCGGGGCGGCCGCGGCGCTCCGCGCGGGAGGGATTGTGGCGCTGAAGGGCGTCGGCGGTTTCCAGTTGCTGTGCGATGCCCGGAGCGAAGCCGCGGTGGCGAGGTTGCGGGAGCGGAAACATCGCGAGGCAAAGCCGCTGGCGGTGATGATGCCGTCGCTTGAGGCCGCCCGGCGCGCCTGCCGGTTGAGCCCGGAGGAGGAAGAGGCGCTCACTTCCCCGGCAGCGCCGATTGTGCTGGCCGAGCCTTCGCCGGACTGCCCGCTGGCGGCCAACGTGAACGACGCCTCGCCGTTTGTGGGCGTCATGCTGCCCTACTCTCCGCTTCACCATCTGCTGATGCGGGAGACCGGCTTTCCGCTGGTGGCGACCAGCGGAAACGTGAGCGGCGATCCGATCGTCACCACGACCGAGGGCGCGCGCGCCGTGCTGGCCCCCATCGCGGACCTGGTGGTCGACCACGACCGGCCCATCGCGCGGCCCGTGGACGATTCGGTCGTACGGGTGTTCCGGGGCGGAATTTCTCTGGTGCGGCGGGCCCGCGGCTACGCCCCCCTGCCGATTCCCATCGGCGAGGACCTGCCGCCCACGCTCGCGGTGGGCGGGCACCTCAAGAACACCATTGCGCTGGCCATCGGCCGTCAGGTCTTCGTCAGCCAGCATATCGGCGACCTGGACACCCTGGCGTCCCGCGAAGCGTTCGTCCGCGCCATCGACGATTTATGCCGCCTCTACCGGATTAGGCCGGAGCGCGTGGCGTGCGACCTGCACCCCGACTACGGTTCCACCCAGTGGGCGCGAAATTCCGGTCTGCCGGTGGCCGCGGTCCAACACCATATCGCGCACGCCGCCTCCTGCGCCGCCGAAAACGACGTGCGCGAGCCCTATCTCGCGGTCACCTGGGACGGCACCGGCTATGGGACCGACGGCACGGTGTGGGGAGGAGAGTTCTTCTGGGTGGGAAACGGCCGGTTCTCCCGCGTCGCCTGGCTGCGCCCGTTTCGCCTTCCCGGAGGGGAAGCGGCGATCCGGGAGCCGTGGCGGGTGGCGGAGGCGTTGCGGTGGGAATTAGGGGACGAGGAAGGCGCGCCCGGCATCGACCCCGCACGGCGCAGGACGCTGCGGCACATGCTGGCCCGCCGCCTGAACTGCCCGTCAACGTCCAGCATGGGCCGGCTGTTCGATGCCGCCGCGGCGCTGGCGGGAATCGCGCCGTTCAGCCGGTTCGAAGGGCACGCCGCCATGTTGTGGGAGCGGATCGCCGGCCGCGGGCCGGGAGATCCGCCGGGCGCCTACGAGATCGCCGGCGACCAGGGACCGCTCGATTGGGAGCCGCTCGTCCGCCGGCTGATTCGGGACGCATCGGCGGGAACGCCCGCGCCGGTCCTCTCCGCCCGTTTCCACAGCGCGCTGCCTGACTTGATCGTGCGCGTAGCCCGGGCTTGCGGCGCCCGGGTGGCGGTGCTCTCCGGCGGCTGTTTCCAGAACGCGCGACTGACCACGCAAACCGTAGCGGCGCTGGAGGGCGCCGGCATCCGGGCGGTCACCCACCAGCGGATGCCGGCCAACGACGGCGGACTCGCGCTCGGACAGGCAGTGCTCGCCTGGACGGAAGCAGCCGAATGACCCGAGCTCCTGGTCACGTCAGCCAGCGGTCGAGTTGCTCCCGCACGAACGCGTCGTCGTGGAGGTGCGGGTAGGCGCGATACACCCGGTCGATTTCCTCCCTCTGTCCGGGCGAGAGGTCCTCGGCAGGGTTCAGGCACCAACGTCCGGCCAGGAGTCCCTGCCGGCGCAGCACCTCGTGCAGGCCTGCGATGCAGCCGTGAAACCCGTTGGCGGCGTCGAAGAACGCGGCGTTGGCGTCCGTGATCTCCGCGGCGAGGGTCAGCAGTTCAGGACTGGCAGGACAGGTCCGCACGCGCGCAAAAATTTCGGTCGCGCGCCGCGTCCAAACGGCCCAGTGTCCCAACAGACCACCCACGATGCGGACGTCCACGCCGCCGATGCGGAACGGCGTGAGCAGATCGGCCAGAATGGTGTCGTCGTTGCCGGTGTAGAGCGCGATGTCGCCGGCGCGGCCGGCGTCCACCACGCCGCGCAGCACATCCAGCGTCTGATACCGGTTGAAGGGCGCAATCTTGATCGCCACCACGCCTTCGAGCTCGGCAAAGCGGCGCCAGAACGCGTAGGGCAGCAGCCTTCCGCCTACCGCGGGTTGCAGATAAAAGCCGAACACGGGCAGGATCGACGCTACGGCGCGGCAATGTTCGATCAACTGATCGACGGTGGCTTCCCGCAGCGCCGCCAGGCTGACCAGACCCGCGTGATACCCCAAACTGGCTGCCAGTTCCGCTTCGCGGACCGCCTGCGCCGTGGGCCCGACAATGCCTGCCACGCGCACGACCTCCGCGTGCCGGGTCTCCTCCGCCGCCAGTTCCAGCACGGGACGCAGCAGGTCATGCTGAGGCAGGCGGATCTCAAACTGGGTGGTGTGGACGCCGACGGCCAAGCCGCCCACCCCCGCGGCGACATAGTAACGCGTCAGCGCGCGCTGCCGCCGCTCATCGAGTTTGCGCTCTGCGGTCAGCGCCAGCGGATGCGCTGGAATCACCATTCCCTGCCGCAACCGGGTCCGCCAGTCCATCAAAACCTCCCGTCCCGCACTTCAAAGTGCGTGGGCTTGTTCAGGGTGCGCCCTCCCATGCCGATCCAGGCGGCCACCCAAGCGATCATTTGCTCCAGCGTCACGGTGGGATACCCGAAGAGTCCATGGCATTTCGCCGCCTGATTTAGCAAGGCGCTGGGGCCTTCGGTCCCCGTAAAGACCGGCTCGACGCCGAAGACCTGGCCGAAGCGGTGCGCCAGCCAGCGGACGGAGACGGTTTCAGGACCGGTCAGGTTCAGGATAAAGGGCGGCGAGGACGCCAGTGGAAACGAACGCAGACAGACGGAATTCGCGTCGCCCTGCCAGATGACGTTGGCATGTCCCATGGCGAGATCGACCGGCTGCCGGTCGAACACCTTGCGCCCGATATCCAGCAGGACGCCGTAACGCAGATCGATCGCGTAATTCAGGCGGAGAATCGCGACGGGCGTGCCCCAGGCGCAAGAGCCATATTCGAACATCCGTTCGCGTCCGAACGCGCTCTGGGCGTACTCACCGACGGGGTCCGCGGGCGTTTCCTCTGTCGCGCCGCCCAGCGCCAGCGGCATGAGCGGATAGACGTTGCCGGAGGAGAACGCCACAATGCGGGAATGGCGGAAACGCTCCGCCACTTTGCCGGGCAACAGCACATTCATCGCCCAGGTGAGCGATGGATTGTCCGTGGAACCGAATTTGCGGCCCGCCATGAAAATCACGTTGCCGGCATCGGGCAGCGAGCGCAGGAAGTCGTCCTCCAGCAGTTCGCCGGCCAGGGTCTCCACGCCGCTGGCCTCCAGGAATTCGCGCGCACCCGGGGTTGAGAATCGCGAAACGCCGATAATGCGCTTCGAAACGCCGGCGGCGTCGCGCGCCCGCGCGGCCCGGCGGGCCAGGCTGGGCCCCATCTTGCCCGCCACGCCCAACAGCAGCAGGTCTCCTTCCAGTTTGCCGATGGCCTCGACGTCCGCGTCCGACGGGGTGGAGAGTAGGTCCTCGAGTTGGGCTTCCGTGGCGATTGTCATCGCTTGTATCCAATCTTGCGCAGGAACGAGTGACGCGCCGCGGCGTCCGCTTCCGTCTCCGCGCCCTTAGGGGAGAAACCGTCAATCACGCCGATCACGCCCCGCCCCTGTTCGCTCTCGGCCACGATCACTTCCACCGGATTCGCGGTGGCGCAGAACAAAGAAACCACCTCCGGGACTTCTTTAATCCGGCCGAGGACGTTGATGGGGAACCCGTGCGTCAGCACGATGACGAAGGTGTGCCCCGCGCCGATGGCGGCCGCGTTGCGCGCGGCGCATGCTTTCAGTTCGTCGTCATTGCCCTCCACGCGGGTGAGACACGGCCCCGAAGCTTCGTTGAACGCAATGCCGAACCTGATGTTCGGATTCGTGTTGACGATCGCTTCATAGAGGTCTTCGGCGGTCTTGATGAAGTGCGACTGTCCGGCGATCAGGTTGCCGCCCTCCGGAATCTCCAGGCGTACGGATTTGAATTCCAGCATGTCACTGCCTAGCATAGCCCGCCGGGCAGGAGTGCGAAGGGCGTTGACACTCCGCCAGGCTACGCTGCTGCGCGCGGGTTTGTGTTTCGGTTACGATAGAAGACGTTCGGGCTTCGGCCCGGCGGCCCAGGACAGCGGGTTTCCCCGCGTCCATCCCAAAACGATCAGCTTCTTCGCCTGGTGGAGGTTTCGATGACCGGATTCCTTCGCGCGTTCGCGTTCAGCGTGACAACGCTTTCTCTCGTGGCGGCCCGGCCCGCGGCGGCGGCCGGCTTGTTCGCCGATGCCAACCTGGAGGCGGCGGTCCGGCAGTACGTGTTCGGCAAGCGCGACAATAAAGAGCCCCTGACGGAAGACGACGTCAAGAGTCTGTCGACGGTGTCCGCGCGCGGCAAAGGCATCAAGAGCCTGGCCGGCCTGGAAAAGTGCAAGAGCTTGATGTTGCTGGAAATGCCTGACAACCAGGTGAGCGACCTGACGCCGCTTCAGTCTCTGACCTTGTTGCAAAGTCTCGACCTCACCAACAATCAGGTGCGCGACCTGAGCCCGCTGGCTTCGCTGACCAACCTGCAATACCTCAACCTCACGGGCAACCAGGTTTCGGACCTGACGCCACTGGCTAAGCTGACGTCGCTCAATTCGCTGTATCTGGCCGGCAACCGGGTGGCCGACCTCGCGCCGCTGCGGGAGCTGAACCGGTTGTGGTCGCTGTATCTGGAGAATAATCAGGTGGCCGACCTGAAGCCCATTGCCGCGCTGCCATTTCTGTCTTCGCTGAGCCTGGAGGGCAACCGCGTCGCGGACCTGACTCCGCTGGAAAGCATGAAATCGCTGCGGAATCTCTACCTGGACAAGAACCGGGTCCGCGATCTCAGCCCTTTGATCAATCTGGCGAAAAAAGACCCCGGAGGGTCCCCCCGGTTCGTAACGCTGGCCGGCAATCCGCTCTCCCCGGCGGCGAAGGGCCAGGTAGCGGAGCTACAGAAGCTTTGGTGGAACGTCACGCTCACGGCGGCCAAGCAACCCTAAAGGAGGCCTGCGCCCTGGCGTGAAGTCCACACTCCGGCGGGCGCCCGCCGGGCGCGGGTGGGAACGAGCATCACGTCGCCGCCGGCGATCGCGTAGATCCGGTCGCCGGGCGCGGGTCGGATCCGGGAGGTTCCGGTGAACTCCCCGCAGGCGGGCAGCACCCCGCAGCCTGCGCCAAACCAGAAGCACGGCAACCGGAGCGACTGGCCGCCGGAACCGGACAGGCGAAACGCCGGGTGCAGGTGTCCCGCCAACGTGTAGATCCCCGGAACGCAGTCCACCGGGTCATGCGCCAACGCAAAGGGATGCAGCGCCACGGGCGGGTCCAGGCACTCGATCTTCCACCCGGACGGCGGGTCGCTCGCGCGCCGGTCATGGTTGCCGCGGATCAGCCGGATCGCCAGCCGGGAATGCCGCTCCCGCCACGCCGCCACTTGCGCCAGCGTTTCGCGGGCGCGTCCCTCGCGGGCGTGCAGGAGATCACCCAGCACGATCAGTAATTCCGCCCCGGTCCCGGCAAGCATCCGCGCCAGACGATCCAGGGTGGTCCGCGTGGTCCCGCCCGGAATCGCCAAGCCTTGCGCTCGCATCGCCGCGGCTTTGCCAAGATGCACATCCGCCACAATCAGCGTCCGCCGCGCAGGCCAGTAGATACCTCGGTCCGGGAGCAGCGCAAGCGCTTCTCCGGCCACCTCTACCAATTGGACCTGCCCCGCCAGTTCCATCGCTGGTCTTCTCTTTTCAGTATGTATCACCCGGTCAGAGCGGTACGTGCGCGACCGAGAAAACATCACACTTTTACTTGACAGCGTTAAGAAGAAACTCTATCCTTGACTTAACGCTGTTCATCGAAAGAGCAGCGGAAATCGAGAGCTAAAACTAAAGATGGGCGTCGCGGAACGGAAGGCACGGCACAAGACCGAACTCCGGCAGGAGATTCTGGAAGCCGCCCGCGAGTTGTTTGTGAACGAGGGATACCGGCATGTCTCGATGCGCCGGATCGCCGAGAAGATCGAGTACTCCCCGACCACCATTTACCTGTACTTCCGAGATAAGGAAGACCTGATGTTTCAGGTCTGTGAGGACACCTTCCGACAGTTGTCAGAGCAATTCGAGGAGCTCCACGCCAGCAAAGCCGGTGCAGAGTCCGTGGACCCGGTGGAGTACCTGCGGAAGGGCTTGGAAATCTACGTGAACTTCGGACTCAACCACCCGAACCATTACAAAGTGGCGTTTCTGACCGAACCGGAGCGAGGGCAGGAGTCCGCCAAGTACTGCGAAGCGGATACGATGGCCATGCGCGCGTTCGGCTACCTGCGGCAAGCGGTGGAAGAGTGCGTGGTCACCGGACAGTTCCGCGACGGCGTCGATACCGACCTGGCGAGCGAGGCGTTGTGGGCGGCAGTCCACGGCGTCACGGCGCTGCTGGTGCAGTACCCTGAGTTCCCCTGGTCAGCGCGCGACAGGCTGGTCGCCGAAGTCATCAACCGCATGATCACGGGGTTCCGTAAGTGAAATTTTTTTGTGGCTGGAAGTTAACACCGTAAATCCACATAGGCGTGTTTATCAATGGCTTCCCTGGCTCTTCGTAACCTGTTCCACGACCGGACCCGGCTGGCTGTCACTCTCACGGGGGTCGTTTTTTCGATCGTCTTAATCGTCATCCAGCTTGGCCTCTATCTTGGATTTAAGAAGCAGATTCTCACCCTGATCGACATTTCCGGCGCCGACCTCTGGGTGACCGCGGCGGGAATTCCTTCCATCGACTTGGCGGTGCCGATCAAAGAGCGCAAGCGGCTTCAGATTCTGGCCGTGGAGGGCGTGGCGCAGGCCCAAAACTACATCGTGGCCTTTTCGACCCTGAAGCTTCCCGACGGGCGCAAGGAGAGCATCGAAGTCGTGGGACTGGATCCTGAGGTGCCCCTGGGGACGCCGCGCGAACTGGTGGCCGGACGGTTGAGCGACCTCAAGAGTCCGGACACGATCATCATTGACGAGTTCTACAAGAATAAGCTCGGTGTGCGGCAACTGGGCGACGTGGTCGAGATCAACGACCGCCGCGCCCGGGTCGTCGGGTTTACGCGGGGTTTGCGCTCGTTCACGACGGCGCCGCACGCCTTCACCTGGATTAAGAACGCATACGACTATTCGCCGGTGAAGGAAGACGAGTCGGTGTTTGTGCTCGTGAAGGCGCGCGAGGGGGTGGATCCTGCCGCGTTGAAGGCCCGCATCCAGACTCGGGTGTCGGATGTCGACATCTTCCTGACGGAGGAGTTTGCGCGCAAGACCCAAGACTATTGGCTGTTCGACACCGGCGCGGGGATTTCGGTCCTGATTGCGGCGGCGCTGGGTTTTGTGGTGGGTCTGGTGGTGGTGGCGCAGACGGTGTACGCCTCCACGATGGATCACGTGCGCGAGTACGGGACGCTGAAGGCGATGGGCGCCTCCAACGGCTACATCATCCGCGTCATCGTCAAGCAGGCGGTGGCCAGCGGCGCCCTTGGTTATTTCCTGGCGATGGCGGTGGCCCTACCGATTGTCCGCGCCAGCCAGAGCAGTTCCGCCCTGATTGTGGTGCCTCCAGAGGTGGTGGGGGGGATGTTCGTCATTTCGATTCTAATGTGCGTCGCGGCGTCGCTCGTGTCAGTGCGGAAGGTGATGACGATCGACCCGGCGATGGTCTTCAAGGGGTGAACGTGGAACCAGCCATTTTCGTGCGTGAATTGACCAAAGTGTACGGCCGGGGTGCGGAGGCGTACCGGGCGTTGGACGGAGTCACGCTGGAGGTCTTTCCGAGAGAGGTGACGCTGCTGATGGGGCCGTCGGGCAGCGGCAAGACCACCCTGATCTCGATCATGGGTTGCATCCTGCGCGCGACCTCCGGCCAGGTGTTCGTGGGAGGGCGGGAAGTGACCTCGCTCGGCGAGTCCGAACTGCCCCGGGTGCGGCTGGAGCAGATCGGGTTCATTTTCCAGGGTTTCAATCTGTTCCCCACCCTCAACGCGGGGGAGAACGTCGCGCTCGCGCTGGACCTGAAGGGAATCCGGGGAACAAAGGCTCTCCGGCGCGCCGGCGAACTGCTGGACATAGTTGGTCTCGCCGACAAAGCCAGGTCGTTTCCCGCGGACCTGAGCGGCGGGCAGAAGCAGAGGGTGGCGATCGCCCGCGCCCTGGCCGGCGATCCTAGGATTATTCTGGCCGACGAACCTACGGCGGCGCTGGATTCGCACAGCGGCCGGACCGTGCTGGACCTGCTGCGCACCCTGGCGCACGAGCGCGGACGGGCGGTGGTGGTGGTCACGCACGACAACCGGGCGCTCAGCTATGCCGACCGCATCGTGCGCCTGGAAGACGGCCGGATCACGGATGGTCTGATGGAGGAGAAGGTGGCATGACGACGAAACGCTTGAGCATGATGGGACTGGTGTTTGCAGCGGGATTCGCCGCGGCGGGGCTGTTGCCGGCGTGGCGCGTTTCGGAAGCGCGCCCGCAGAGCGCGGCGGCTGTTCCGGCGCCGGAACGCGAACTGCGTCCGCTGCTGACCGCGGCCGGGCGCGTGGAACCGGTTTCCGAGGAGATCAAAGTGGGATCGAGCCTGGGCGGCAAACTGGCGGCGGTGCTGGTCGAGGAAGGGGACCTGGTGCGCAAAGGGCAAACGCTTGCGGTGCTGGACAACGCGGATTTCCGCGCCCGGGTCCGCGTGGCCGAAGCTCAGGTCCAGCAGGCCGAGGCGGCGTGGCGGCGGGTGGTGAATGGGTCGCGCCAGCAGGAGCGGCGCGAGGCTCTGGCGGCGCTGCGCGCGGCGGAAGCCGTGCTTGAAAACGCCCGCGCCGAGCGCGACCGGCGGCTGCGCCTGTTCGCCTCGGGCGACCTGTCGCGCAGTGACGCGGACCGCGCCGAACGCGAGTTCCAGGTAGCCCGGGCCCGCGCCGAGGAAGCCCGCGAACGCCATGCGTTGATCGACGCCGACGCGCGCGAGGAGGATCGGGCTCGGGCCGAGGCGGATGTCGCCTACGCGCGCGCCCGCCTGGCGGAAGCCAGGGCCATGCTCGACCGCACCATCATCCGCTCGCCGATCGGCGGCGTCGTGCTGCGCAAGCACCTGCGCGCCGGCGAGGCTGTTCCGGATGGCGCCGAGGCGCCCATCGTCACCGTCGGCGACAACCGCGTGTTGCGCGTCCGGGCGGAGATCGATGAAACCGACGTCGCCAAGGTGCGGATTGGCCAAGGCGCCTACGTGACCGCGGACGCCTACGGCACGCAGCGCTTCCGCGGCCGGGTGGTGCGCCTGGGGATGCTGGTCGGCAAAAAGCAGGTGCGGACCGACCGGCCAAGCGAGCGCGTCGACACCAAAGTGCTAGAAGCGCTCATCGAACTGGAACCTGGCCAAACTTTGCCCGCGGGTCTGCGGGTGGATGTCTTCATTGGATAAACTCATGCGAATTTCTTTCCTGTTTGCTTTCTTGCTGGCCGGTGCGGGCGTCAGTGGCGGTCTGGCCCAGACCGAAGTGTTTCCCTCGCGCGTGGGGGTCGGGCCCTTGCAACGCGACCTGACGCTCCAGGAGACGGTGGCGCTGGCGCTCAAGAACAACCTCGATATCGAGATCGAACGCACCGGCCGCGACCTGGCGGCGCAGGCATTGTTCGGAGCGCGGGGCTTTCTGGACCCACGTTTCCGGTGGACGCCGACCATCGACTCGCGCAACCAGCCCACGGAGAACGCTCTCCTCGGGCAGGGGGGTAAACTCAGCAACCGGCTTCTGCTCCAGAATTTCTTTCTGCGCCAGCGGCTCCCCTGGCAGGGCGTGGAGGCGCACCTGGATTTCACCAATCGCCGCACTTCGACCAACAATCCCTTCGCGGCGCTGAATCCGTTTCTGACTTCGGAGCTGACGGTGGGAATCTCGGCGCCGCTGCTGCGGAACCGCCTGATCGACCGCGAGCGCGCCGAGCTCAAAGTCCGGCAGAAGAACTTGGATCTGTCGCAAATCGACTTTGAACTGCGGGTGATCGACATCGCCCTGCGCGTCGAGCAGGCGTACTGGGACTTGGCCGCCGCGCGGGACGCGGTCGAAGTGCGCGCCGACGCGGTGAAGGTGGCGCGCGAGCAGTTGGAACGCAACCGGCGGCAGATCGACGCCGGCGTGCTTCCGCCGGTCGAGCTGGCCGCGTCGGAAGCCGAACTGCAACGCCGGCTCGACTCCTGGTACGCCTCGGTGAATCTGGTCACGGAAACGGAAAACGCGCTGAAGACCCTGCTGGCTCCCGAGCGCGGCGACCCGTTGTGGGCCGATGAGATTGTGCCCATCGAACACCGTTCGGTGTCCGGTCCGCCAGAGATCTTCGAGCTCCGCGAGAGCGCCGATCTGGCCATCAGGCAGCGGCCCGAACTGCGGGCCATCGAAGTCCGCCAGCAGATCAATCAGGTGGAAAAACAGCAGGCGGCCAATCTGGTGAAACCGCAGGTCAACCTGGTGGCGGCCTACATCAATTCCGGCCTGGCTGGCACTTTGCAGGCCGGCGAAAATCCGTTCGCCGGCTCCCAGCGGCTGTCGGGCGAGCGGCTGAACGAACTGTCGCGGCTGGCGGGACTGCCTCCGATTCCGGCAGTCAGTTTCGGGCAGGTTCCCGGGCAGCTCGTGGGCGGGTACGGGCAGACGCTCTCCAACCTGTTCAGCGGCAATTTCCAGTCCGTGCAGGTTGGACTGGAATTCGACCTGCCTTTCCGCAACCGGGAAGCGCGCTCGAACCTGGCGCAAACCAACCTTGCGGAAAAGCGGCTGAAATTACAGCGCGCGCAGGTCGAGCAGTTGATCGAGGCCCAGGTCCGCAATGCGTACCAGGCGATCCAGACCGCCCGGCAGCGCATGGCCGCGGCTGCCGCTTCGGCCCGCGCGGCGAAGGAGAAACTCGACAGCGAGATCCGCCTGTTTCAGTCCGGCGAATCCACCAACTTCCTGGTGCTGACCCGCCAGAACGAATTCGCCGACTCGCGCCAGCGGGAAGTGGCGGCCACGCTCGAGTTCAACAAGGCGGTGGCGCGGCTGGACCAGGCGCTGGGCAACACGCTCAAGCGCCACAACCTGACCCTGCAATAATCGGAACGGTGACGAAAATCCTGGTGACCAACGATGACGGGATAGAGGCGCCGGGACTGGCCCTGCTGGCCGAACTGGCGGCCGAGTTGGGCGAAACGGTGGTGGCCGCACCCGCCGAACAGCACTCCCAGCAGGGGCACCGGCTGACGACGAACGCGCCCATCGCCGTCGAGCGGGTCCGGGAGGGGTGGTTCCGCGTGCACGGCACCCCCGCGGACTGCGTGCGCCTTGGCTTGCGCGAACTTTGTCCGGACGCCGACTGGGTGTTCGCGGGCATCAACGAGGGCGGAAACCTGGGGGCGGACATCTACTGCTCCGGAACGGTGGCGGCGGCTCGGGAGGCGGCGCTGCTCGGCCGTCCCGGCCTGGCGATTTCGCAGTATCTCGTCCGTTCCCGCCCGCTCGACGGGGACGGCATGCGCCGCCGGGCGCGCGCCGCCCTTCGTTTTGTGCTCGGCCAACCGCAAGAGGAGCGCGGTTACTGGAACATCAATCTCCCGCATCCGGAGAACGGGGCGGAGGCTTCCGTGCCGGCGGTCTGCCCGGTCGATCCCAGCCCGTTCGACGTGCGCTTCGAGCGGCGCGAGGACGGTTACTTCTACTGCGGGAACTACCACCGCCGTCCGCGGGTTCCGAACAGTGACGTCGACTGGTGTTTCCGCGGCGGCATCTCGGTTTCGCGGCTCCGGCTCTAACGAGGTGAGCGGGGCGCTGCCCGGAGGCGCACTCGCGAACTGAGGCAGCCGACTAACCGGCAAACCACTCCAGCGGGCGTCCCGCCGAAAACCTTGAGAACTTCTGCCTGCCGCCCGCACTCCACTCAAGAGAGTGGCGCATGGACCGGAGCCAGCAGATCGTCTCGGCGATGGGCCGTTGCGCGCTGGCTGCCTTCGCAACGCCGCAGCTTTCCACCGGCTCGCCGTCCCTCGACTGGGCGCTGGGCGGAGGCTTGGCGCGCAGCCACCTCGTCGAGATCTTCGGCGACGCCGGGTGCGGGAAAACGACGCTGGCGCTCCAGATCGCGGTGGAGGCGCAGCGTCGCGGGGGCCACGCGGCCTTTCTGGACGTGGAGCGTTGTTTTGATGCCGCCTATGCCCGCGTCCTTGGAGTAAACGCCGACCGGCTGCTGCTTGCGCAACCTGAATCCGGCGACCAGGCGCTGGCCATGACGGAGACTCTCCTTCGCAGCCAGGCGGTGGACGCGGTGATTCTGGATTCAGCCGCCGCGCTGACACCCCAGACGGAGTTGGACGCTTCCCCCGGAGCGGGCCATCCGGCGCTGCACGCCCGCCTGCTCAGCCGCGGCGTGCGTCGCCTGGTGACGGCCGCGCGGCGCAGCGTCGCGGTGCTGGTGATCCTGAATCAGGTCCGCACCGCCCCGGTGGCTGGTTCGGAGGGGCGATTCCTGCCGGCCGGGGGCATGGCGCTGGCGTTGTACGCCCCGCAGCGCATCGCGCTGGCGTTTGAGTCCGGCCCGCCGGAAGCGGAACTGAGGCGGGTGTGCGCCCGAGTCGTCAAGAACCGTTTTGGCGCGCCGTTTCGGAAAGCCGCGCTGGCGCTCACGCCCAGCCAGGGATTCTGCCGGGAAGAGGAACTGCTGGACCTTGGCGTCGCGTGCGGGGCGGTGAGCGTGTATGGCGGCGTCTGGAGCGCCTGCGGCGTCCCGGTGGGCACGAGCCGGGAGCAAGCCCGCGCGGCGCTGCAGGCTCGCGGCGCGCTGCGCGAACGGCTGGCCGCCGAGATCCGCCAGGCCATCCGCGTCCGGCGCAAGCCGCCCGCCCGGGAGGCCGCGGGGTCCTCCTTGTCCGCCTCCGCCTGAAGCAGCCAGGCGCTCAAACCCGCTCCAGACCGGGTTTTTGCACAACCCATGTGCACGAAACCCCTGAAAAATGGGCCTTCCGCGCGTATTTCGCTTTACTTTGCGCCGTCGCTTCCGTATGATGAGGGAGAAATTTGAGCCCCGCGCCGCAAGCCGGCATGGTGCGGCCGCAGATCCGGGGCGCGAATTCAACTTGGGAGAACTCAGTAAGGAGGGCTATGGCAGAAGCTCGTATGACGCAGACTCAACTGGTGCGGTTGCTGGCGGAAACCTGTGGCGTGAACAACAAGACCGCGCGGCAGTTTCTGGACACGCTGTCGGAAACCGCAATCAAGGAAGTCAAGAAGAACGGGGTGTTCGTGTTGCCCGGTCTCGGCCGCCTGGTGCGGCAGGAGCGGAAGGCGCGGATGGGCCGCAACCCGGCGACGGGCGCGGCGATCAAAATTCCGGCCAAGAAGGTCGTGAAGTTCCGGGTGGCCAAAGCGGCGAAAGACGCGATTGTTCCCCCCAAGAAGAAGTAATCGTCGATCACGGAATCACCGGACAAAATGCAAACCCCGCAGCCTTGGCTGCGGGGTTTTTGCGGTTACCAGGGAATTCTTGAAGCCGGGATGAAATCCGCCCAACTTGCGGGCAGCTCCACGAAGCCTAGGCCTGCTTCTTCTCTTCGGCTTTCTCGTCGCCCTTCAAGGCGGTCTTGAAGTTGCGAATACCTTCACCCAGTCCTTTCGCCACTTCGGGAATCTTCTTGCCGCCAAACAAGAGCACGGCGATGCCCAGAATAACGAGAAGCTCCATGGGCCCAAGGGTTCTCATACGGCCTCCTTCACGGACCATTGTAGGGACCGCTTCCGCCGGACGTCAAGCAACGCAGGAGGGGGAGACATCCCAGCCGGCAGGCGGGGTGGTACGCCCGAGAGGATTCGAACCTCTGACCTTTTGCTCCGGAGGCAAACGCTCTATCCGGGCTGAGCTACGGGCGCACGCTACTTTCTTATGGTAGTCCCGAACGCCCGATTGGTCAAACTGCCCGAACCGGCCGCGCCCGCGGTCAGCGGAGATAGAACAGGCTCAGGCGCGGCAGGCCCGCCTCCTCGAACAGCCGCCGCTCGAAGTACTGCTTTTCGAGCAGAGCCAGTTGCGGCGCGGACATCCTGCCGCGGTAGGGCCGCAGTTGCCGGTCGAGTTCCCGGCGGATTTGAAAGAGCCGCTCTTCGTCCTGGGACGCGGTGAGCGTGGCCACCAGTTTTGCTTCGAGGGCGGACAGGCGCTGTTCGAGTTCTTCCAGGCGCTGCGTGTAGCCGGCGGCTTCGGCGGCCAGAATCCGCAGCGTCGCGGCCGGTTCGGCGAAGCCGGCGGACTCCAGGCGCGCGGCGTTGCCCTCCAGGTAGCGGGCAAGTTCGGCCGCCGTGAACGGCGCGGGCGCGGTCTCCGCCGGCGGCTGCTCGGTGCCCGCGTTGGCCAGGCGCTCGGCTTCCGCCAGCACCGCCTGCGCACAAAACGCCAGCGAGTTTACCTGCTGCGTGCGTGATTTCCGCTGCCGCCACTTTTCGAACGCCGCGTCAATGCCGCGCAGCACCGCTTCCAGCGGAACACCCGCGTTCTTCCAGCTTTCGATCAACGCCCAGTCCAGGGGAGAGAGCAGAAACAGGCCCGTGCCGCGCACCCGTTGGAAGTGTTCCTCCACCTCGGTGAAGTAATTGAAGTAGTTCTGCGGCCAGCCGGATTCGGTCACTGGGGGCGATTCCGCTTCCAGATGAGGTGCAGCCCCTCGAGGGTGAGGTTTTCGTTGATCAGCGCCAGGTGCCGGGAGTACGGCGCCAGCAGACGCGCCTGCCCGCCGGTGCCGACCACCTTGGTGTCCGGGCCCAGTTCGGCCACCAGCCGGTCGACAATGCCGTCCACCGTCCCCAACGCGCCGTAGAACAAGCCGGACCGGATGCTGGCGACGGTGTTGGTGCCGATCAGGCGGTCCGGTTCGCGAAAGTCCACCAGGGGCAGACGCGCGGTGCGGGCCACCAGCGCATGGATGGAGATGCCGATCCCGGCCGCGATCACGCCTCCCAGATACTCCCCGCGGGCCGAGATCGCGTCGAACGTGATGCCGGTGCCGAGATCGACCACGACGCACGGGCCGCCGTAATGGTGAAACGCCGCTACGGCGTTAACGATCCGGTCCGCCCCCACTTCGCGTGGGTTGTCATAGCGATTCACCAGCCCGGTGTCCGTTTCGTGCGTCACAAACATCGCCTCCGTATGGAAATACCGCTGGGCCATGGCGGCCAGGGGCGCTTCCACCGGCGGCACCACGCTGGAAACAATGATGCCTTTCACCCTTGCCAGGTCCAGCGCATGCAGCGCGAACAGGTTGCGGAGCAGGACGCCCCATTCATCGGCGGTCTGCTCATGGATGGTGCGCAGCCTCCAGTTGGCGGCCAGCAGATCGCCGTCGAAAAGACCGGCGGTTACATTCGTGTTTCCCACGTCAAGCGCCAACAGCACGCACGCCTCCCGCGATGATGAGATGTTCCCGGCCATCCGGGGTCCGCACTTTGAGGAACCCGTCGCCGTCGAGACCCGCCGTCACGCCGCGGAGGGCGCCCTCCGGCCGGTCCACCGTGACGGCGCGGCCGCGCGCATAAGACGAGCGCTGGGTGAACAGGGCGAAAATCTTCTCTTTTCCCGCGGCGCGGAGCATGCGGAGATACCGGTCCACCGCCTCGCACAGTTCCGCGGCCAGTTCTTCGCGGGAGAACGGCCGTCCCGCTTCCCGCCGCAGCGAGGTGGCGCTCCCGGTCAACTCCTCGGGAAACGCCGTGTGATTGACGTTGACGCCGATGCCCGCGATCAATACGCCGGACTCCACCTGCACCAAGATACCCGCCGCCTTACGCTCGTTCAAGAGCAAGTCGTTCGGCCAGCGCAGATCGCACTCCAGGTCGGTGACGCGGGCGATGGCTTCGGCGGCGGCGAGGCCAAGCGCCAAGGTCACGGCGGGGGGACTGGCGGCCGGCAGCACCAGGGAAAGGTAGAGGCCGCTGCCTGCCTCGGAATGCCACGTGCGGCCATGCCGCCCCTGCCCGGCCGTTTGCTCGCCAGCGATCACGACCGTACCCGCCGCCGCTCCTGCCGCCGCCAGTTCGGCGGCTTCGCGCATGGTGGTGTCCAGAATTTCGAAGTATTCCACCCGGCGGCCGGGCAAGCGCCGGCGGACAGACTCGACGTCGAAGCTCATTCCCATTCCAGACGGAAACTCAGATCCACCGCGGGAGCGGAATGAGTGATGGCGCCCGAGGAGATGAAGTCCGGTCCGGCTGCGGCGTACGCGCGCACGTTGTCGAGCGTGACGCCGCCGGAAATCTCGACGCGCGCGCGACCTGCCAGATGCCGGATCAACTCCGCGGCGCCTGCCGGCGTAAAATTGTCCAGCAGCAGGTCCGTGGCGCCCGCGGCGAGCGCTTCGTCCGCTTCCGCTTGCGTGCGGACTTCCACTTCGACCACGGTGTCCGGCGGGCAACGCCCTTGCGCCCGAAAGGCCAGGGCGCGCTCGACGGCGGCCCGCACCCCGCCCGCGGCGGCGATGTGATTGTTCTTGATCAGGATGGCGTCGAACAGGCCGATGCGGTGATTCCGGACGCCGCCCGCCGCGGCCGCGCGCTTTTCAAGCAGCCGCAAGCCGGGTGTGGTCTTCCGGGTGTCCAGGATGCGGGCGGGCGTGCCGCGGACGGCGTCGACAAAGCGCGCCGCCATGGTCGCCACGCCGCTCAGCCGCTGGAGAAAATTCAGGGCGACGCGCTCGCAGGTAAGCAGGGTCCGGGCGGCGCCGCGCACTTGCGCCACGACGTCGCCGGCGGCCGCCCGTTCCCCATCGCGCTTCCGGATTTCCAGCGTCTCCACCCCGCCGCCCATTTCGTAGACGAGCGGCAGCAGGTCGACTCCCGCCAGCACCAGGTCCTGCCGCGCGACAAACCACCCGCGAGCCCGCTGCTCCGCGGGGACGCAGGCCAGCGTCGTCAGGTCGCCCGCGCCGACGTCTTCGGCGAGGGCCCGGCGGATCAATTCCCGCGCGTCCTCCCGTTCGGCCTCCGTCATGGCTGACTCGCCAGCGTCTCCCTCACCTTGGCGAGTTGCGCTTCGTACTCGGCCAGCTTGACCCGGAGGCCCTCCACCACCTTCGGCGGAGCCTTTCCGAGAAACGCTTCGTCGCCTAGCTGGCGCCGGGAGTTGGCGATCACGCGGTCAAGCTGCTCCTGCTCCTTCTCGAGCCGCTGGCGCTGCGCCGCCGCCTGCTCCGGAGAAACCCGGATCACCAGATCAAACGCGTTCGCCGAGCGCACCGCTCCACCCCGCTGCGGCGCGGCGCCCTCGTGCAAGGCCAGGCGCAGGTTGGCTAGCTTCTGAAGGGCGCCGGCATGCTCCCGGGCCACCGCGAGCGCCGGTTCGCGCGCATACAGGTCGCCGTCCAGCGCCTGCTTCGGATCCGCCTTCAAGTCCGCCCGCAAATTGCGCGCCGCCGTCACGATGTCTTGCAGCAGTTGCATATCGCGCTCGGCGGCCAGGTCGGACGCCTCGCTCCGGTACTGGGGAAACGGGCACAACGCCACCGACACGGGGCGCGAGCCAGGCGTGGCGGCCGGCGCCAGCCGCTGCCAGAGCTCTTCGGTGAGAAACGGCATCACCGGGTGCAACAGCCGCAACGCCCCCTCGAACGCCGCCAGAATGTTCTTCCAGTCGGCGTTCAACCCGGAGTTGTCCTGAAAGCGCAGTTTCTTCAGTTCCACGTACCAGTCGCAGAACTCGTGCCAGAAAAACTGCCAGACCAGTTGGGCCACCTCGTGGAAGCGGTATTGCTCGAGCGCGCGGTTCACCTGCTGCGCGCAATCGTTCAGCCGGCTGAAGATCCAGCGGTCTTCGAGGGGCGTCTCAAAGGTTTGCGGATCGGGCGCGGGCAGGAACTCCTCCAGCCGCTTCGGCAGCCACGGCTCCACCCCGCAGCGCTCCATGTTCAGGAACAGGAACCGCGCGGCGTTCCAGATCTTGTTGGCGAAGGCGCGGGTGGCCTCCATGCGCTCTTCGCTCAGCACGATGTCGGTGCCAGGCGCCGCGCCCATGAGCAGGGCCATCCGTACGGCGTCCGTCCCGTATTTGGGCGTCACCACCAGCGGGTCGATCACGTTGCCCTTCGTCTTGGACATCTTTTGCCGTTCGGCGTCGCGAATCAACCCGTGCATGTACACCTGGCGGAACGGAACCGTGCCCGTGCACTCGATCCCCATCATGATCATGCGCGCCACCCAGAAGAAGATGATGTCGAAGCCGGTGATCAGCAGCGAGGTGGGATAATACGTCTGCAAATCCTCGGTCCGCTCCGGCCAGCCCAAGGTGGAGAAGGGCCACAAGGCCGAACTGAACCAGGTGTCCAGCACGTCGGGGTCCTGCTGGAAGCGCGTTCCGCCGCAGCGCGGGCACGATGCCGGTTCCCGCCTCGCCACCACCACTTCCGCGCAGTCCTGGCAATGCCACGCGGGGATCCGGTGGCCCCACCAGAGCTGCCGCGAGACGCACCAGTCGCGAATATGGTACATCCACTCGAAGTACGTCTTAGTCCAGTTTTCAGGGATGAACCGGATCCGGCCGTCGCGCACCGCGTCGATGGCTTTCTCCGCCAGCGGCTTTGTCTTGACGAACCACTGCGTGGAAACCAGCGGCTCCACCACGGTCTTGCAGCGATCACACTTGCCGATGCTGAGGTCGTAGGGTTCGGTCTTCACCAGCAGGCCGCGGGCTTCCAGGTCCGCCAGGACGCGCTTGCGCGCCTCGAAGCGGTCCAGGCCGGCATACGGCCCGCCGGCCGCGGTAATGACGCCGTTCTCGTCGATGACTTTGACGAACGGCAACTGATGCCGCTTCCCGCACTCGAAGTCGTTCGGGTCGTGCGCGGGAGTGACCTTCACCACGCCGGTGCCGAATTGGGGGTCGGCCAGGTCGTCCAGCACAATGGGGATCTCGCGCTCGAGCAGCGGCAGGATCACGGAGCGTCCGTGCAGGTCGAAGTACCGGGTGTCGGTGGCGTTGATCGCGACCGCGGTATCGCCCAGCATGGTCTCCGGCCGCGTGGTGGCCACCACCAGAAAACGGGCCGAATCCTGCACCGGATACTTGATGTGCCAGAGATTGCCGCTCTGCGTATCGTGCGTCACCTCCAGGTCCGAGAGCGCCGTGTGGCAACGGGGGCACCAGTTCACCATGTACTCGCCGCGGTAGATCAGCCCCTTCTCGTACAGGCGGACGAATGTTTCCCGGACGGCGTTGGACAAGCCTTCATCGAGCGTGAAGCGCTCCCGGCTCCAGTCACAGCTGGCGCCGAGCTGGACCATCTGCTGCTTGATGGTGCCGCCCGATTCGGCTTTCCATCGCCAGACCCGCTCTTCGAACTTCTCGCGCCCGAGATCGTGGCGGGTCAGATTCTCCGCGGCCAGTTGCCGCTCCACCACCATCTGGGTGGCGATGCCCGCATGATCCGTGCCAGGAACCCAAAGCGCGTTATACCCGCGCATCCGGTGCCAGCGCACCACCACGTCGATTTCCGTGTGGTCCAGCATGTGCCCCATGTGTAAAGAGCCCGTGACGTTGGGCGGCGGAATCACTAGCGAAAAGACGGGCCCCGGGCTCTTGGCCCGCGCTTCGAAGATTCTCTGGTCAATCCACCATTGGGCCCAGCGCGGCTCAAACCGCTGGGGTTCATACACTTTCTCAAGCTGCATGGGGAATTTTCATGATAGCAGGCGCGTCGCGGGGGGAGCCGCACCAGCCAGAGCCGGCCCTGGAGCGCGCGGAGTCACGGAACGATCGACCCTGAGCCGAACGAGCCCGCGCGGGCCGTGTAAAACCGGGGACAGACACCTCTTTCGCCACCCATCGCGGATGCTGCACTGCTCGCGGATCGAAATCAGGTGTCTGTCCCCGGTTTTTCTCTCTTACAGGGTCTTCCAAAAGCTGCGCAAGCTGTCCCACTCGGGCACCGGCAGCCGCGCCTTCACGTCCGGGAAGGGTGGAAACGGCGCGTGCGGCTCCCCCTGATACCAGTACGCGGTGGAGGCGATATCGTTGGCATGCGCGTTGGCGTGCCCGATCTCGATGGTGACTTTGATCGATTTCTCAAACTGGATCGGATCTTCCACATGGAAGCGGAACATGGTCCACTTGCCGGAGTAGATCGCTTTGCCCTCCAGCGTCCCCACCACGGTAACGCCATGGTAGGGCGTCGAACTCAATCCGCCCGGGTAACCCCACGCGTAGCAGAAATAATCTTCCGTGCCGGTGCCCGTCAGCGATGGTTTCTCCTCTCCGTCGATGAAGATCATGTCATCGCCCTCGCCGAACCAACTGAAACCGCGGTGTGGGTTCAGATTGTCCACCGACAGGTTGCAACCGACGTAGTGCCCTTCGCCGCGCGCCTCCAGAATGACGTAGTTGTTCTTGCCGTCCTGGTTGACGATGGGACCCGGCGGGGGACTGGCGATGTCGTAGGCCGCGCGGAAAGGATTCTCGCGCTTCCAGCACGCGTGGAACCGCAAGGCGTGATCGGGCAGGTTGGGATACTCCTCGTAGTCGATGTACCAATACAAGCCCCGCAGCGGCCTTTCGCCCTGGTTCTCCACCTGGAACCGCGCGCCTTTGGCGAACGGCATCGGGAAGAAGCAGTTCATGCCCATGCGGTGCCGTTCGATCGAGTCGCCGCCGGTGTTCGTGTTCATCGGCAGGGACCAGTAGTTGGCGATGGCGCCGTGGCCGACGCCGAAGAAATCCGCGATCGGCGCTTCGATGGACGGGTGCGGTTCCCCGTCCCACCAGGCCCGCAGCACGCACTTGCGCAGGTACTGCTCCTCCAGGCTGTGCAGCGTAAGAAAGATGTGCCGGACGCAGCCGGCGCCCTCGATGCGCGCCAGGTCGTGGCTGGCGCCCGCTGCCAGGGGAAAACCGTCGGTGTTGCCGCCGGTCGGATCGGTGGACGAGGCGCGCCGCCGGCGCGCTTTGCGCTTGTAGAAGAGATGGCTGAGTCCGCCCGGCACGTCCACCGGGTGCGCGGCCGGGGAAGCCGCCGCCGCGGCGCCGCCGGCCAGGGACGCGGTCACGCCGGCCCCCAAGAAGGTGCGTCGAAAGAGCTGAGACATGACGCTAAGGTAGCAACCGCGCGGGGAACCCGGCAGGGTCCTGCTGGCCCGTTCCCGCTCACGTGCCGATGCACCGCGGCGAAGGCATCGCAGGTTGTGCGATCTCGGAGATCCATGGGTCCCGGTCCTTCCGGCCCACCAGGGCTTCCGCTTCGCACCCTGGCCCGCTGTCTGCCTCTGTCAATCGATACTCACGCGTGCGAAATTGTCCGACCGGGCTACGCTCTCAACGGGCCTGTTCTGCCGCATAAGGCCTGGCAACAAACGCGCGCCTGGTTGCTTTGAACATCCCAGGAAGTGATCGATCAGGCGAAACTGGTGGGATGAGGTTGGTTGCGGGGGGTGGATTTGAACCACCGACCTTTGGGTTATGAGCCCAACGAGCTACCAGACTGCTCCACCCCGCCTTTGTATCGTAACAAGCTGATCACGACTGGTCAACTTCTTTCGCCTTTCCGCCGTTTCGTGAGGCCTCCGCGCGCCGCCCGACGGAGGCGTGTGCTACCTTCGCCTCCAGATGTCTTTCCGCTTATTGGCTTGCGTGTTGGGGCTCCTCTGCCGGAATGCTGGCCTTGGAGAAGTCCGCTACCGGGAGTGGCGCCACTACGGAGGCGGTCCGGACTCCATCCGCTACTCGGCGCTCGATCAGATCAATCGTTCCAACGTGCGGCAGATGCAAACCGCGTGGACGTTCGATACGGGCGATGCGCTTCCGGGCTCGGAAATGCAGTGCAACCCGATTGTGGTAGATGGGGTGCTGTACGCCACCACACCAAAATTGCGGGCTATCGGCCTGGACGCCGCTAGCGGAAAGCTGATCTGGTCGTTCGATCCGTTTGCCGGGCAGGCCAAGGGGGGCCGAGGGCGGAACCGCGGCGTCACGTATTGGGCGGCGGAGGACGGGCGGGAAGCGCGCATCCTATTTTCCGCGCGGTCGTACCTGTATGCGCTGGACGCCCGGACAGGGCGCCCGATCCCCTCATTCGGCACAGGCGGCAAGGTGGATCTGCGCGAAGGCCTCGGCCGGGACCCGCACACGCTGAACGTGATCTCGACCACGCCGGGGGTGGTCTATCGCGACCTGCTGATCCTGCCCACGCTGGTGTCTGAGGACTTGCCCTCCGCCCCCGGGGACATCCGGGCGTTTGATGTGCGCACCGGGCAGGTGCGCTGGACATTCCACACGATCCCGCGCCCGGGTGAGTTCGGCTACGAAACGTGGCCCCCGGACGCCTGGAAGTACGCGGGCGGAGCGAACAATTGGGCGGGCATGGCGCTGGATGAAAAGCGGGGGCTGGTCTTTGTTCCCACCGGTTCGGCGTCGTCGGATTTCTATGGGGCCAACCGGGCGGGCGACAATCTGTTCGCCAATACGCTGCTGGCGTTGCGGGCCGCGACCGGCGAGCGGGTGTGGCATTTCCAGGCGGTCCGGCATGATCTGTGGGATCGGGATTTTCCCACGCCGCCGTCGCTGTTGACGCTGCGCCTCGGCGGCCGGCCGGTGGACGCCGTGGCCCAGGCCACCAAGTCCGGGCACGTGTTCGTTTTCGAGCGCGAGACCGGCAAGCCGCTCTTTCCGCTGGAAGAGCGCGCCGCGCCTTCCTCCGACATTGACGGCGAGTGGACCGCGCCGACGCAACGGCTGCCGGTGCGCCCGCCGCCGTTTTCGCGTCAGGTGCTCACGGAAGATCAGCTTACCTACCGCACCCCGGAAGCCCGCCGGGCGGTGCTGGAGCAGTTCCGCAAGCTGCGCAGCGCGGGCCAGTGGATGCCGCCCAGCCTGGAGGGGACCATCGTGTTTCCCGGTTTCGACGGAGGCGCGGAATGGGGCGGGCAGGCTTTCGACCCCGAGACCGGGCTCTATTACGTCAACGCCAACGAGATGGCGTGGATCATGCGCCTGGTGCCCCGCCCTGTCCCTGAGAAACGCATGAGCGGGTCGGCGCTCTATCGCCAGCACTGCGCCTCCTGCCACAAGGACGACCGCAGCGGCACGCCGCCGGAGTTCCCGTCCTTGGTGAACATCGGCGCGCGGCTCTCGGCCAACGAACTCCGGCAGATTACGCGCGAAGGCGCGGGGCGCATGCCGGCGTTCGCCAACCTGCCCGGGTCCGCCATCAACGCGATCGCCGGCTACCTGCTGACCGGGCGCGACGAGACCGTGGAAATGCTCCCCGGCGATCCCGCCTTCCTCAAGTACCGCCTGGACGGGTACGTGAAGTTTCTCGACCCCGACGGTTACCCGGCGGTAAAACCGCCTTGGGGGACGCTCACCGCCATCGACCTGAGCAAAGGCGAATTCGCCTGGCGGATCCCGCTGGGCGAATTCCCCGAACTGGCGGAGAAAGGGCTCAAGAACACCGGCACGGAAAACTACGGCGGGCCGCTGGTGACCAAAGGCGGGTTGTTGTTCATCGGCGCGACCAACCACGACCGGAAGTTCCGCGCCTTCGACAAACTCACCGGCGAACTGTTGTGGGAAACCACGCTGCCTTTCGCGGGGAACGCTACACCGGCCACTTACGCGATCGAGGGCCGGCAGTATGTAGTGATCGCGTGCGGCGGAGGCAAGAGCGGCGCGCCCTCGGGCGGCGTCTACGTGGCGTTCGCGCTCCCCCCGCGCGTAGAGCGCCGGTGACGCCGCGGCCTCCCGGCGCCACCCCACCGCTCCGCTTCACTCTGGAGCCCGCAGGTCGTAGCAGAGCAGGCGCGGCGGGTCGCGGCGCAGCAGGTCGCGCGCGTGCTGGCTGATGTAGAGCAATCCCCGGCTGAGCACGGGCAGTGACCAGGTTTCCCTCGCCGCGAACAGCCAGGCGCGCTGGAGCACCCGGCACCCCTTGGGAGACAGGTCCAGCCACAGCAGGTGGCCGAATTCGCCCAGGCAGAGGAACCGGCCGTCCACCGCCAGCAGCGTGCCGCGATAGGGGCTCATCCGCTGTTTGCGCTCGACGCCGTTCACCGTCAGCGTTTCGTCCCATTCCAGGACCTCACGCCACAGGGCCTTGCCGCTTTTCAGATCCACGCAGACCAGCGAGGCATCCGGCTCGTTCCGCCCATCGAACGCGTACAGGCAGCCGTCGCGGTGGACCGCGGTGTTGAAGTGTGTGCCGATCTCCGCGGAGGTCCAGACGGTGCGCGGCTGGCCGCCGGGCTGGATCTCCAGCAGCGCTCCGCCCGTGCGGTAGCTGGCCGAGATGAACACCTGGTTGCCCACGACAACGGGCGAGGCGGCGTTGACCGATTCATAACTCCGGCTCCGCCAGGGGAAGCGGAAGTCGACCTGACCGTTGGCGGGGTCGAGGGACAGCAGGCCGCCGGTGGGCGGATTGCTCTCGCCGCCGGCGAACACGAACACCCGGCGTTTGCCGTGGATCACCGCGGGCACAGGCGATGCATAGCTGGGCCCCCATTCGCTTCCCGCGCCCCAGACCAGTTTGCCGGTGAGCTTGTGGAACGCGGCCACGCAAGGGCCGCCCGGCGCGCCAACGTTGATGATCAGCAGGTCGCCCTCCACCAGCGGCGTGGTGGCGGCGCCGAAGAAGTCCTGCGGCGTCTTGAATTCCCGCGCCAGATCGCGCTTCCAATAGAGTTGTCCGGTCTCGAGCTTCAGGCAGTGGAGTTTGCCCTCCGCACCGTAGGTATAGACGCGGCCGCCGTCGATGACGGGACTCGAGCGCGGGCCGTTGTTATACCCGTAGCGGTCTTCGAACCGGGTTGGATAGTGAAACTCCCAGTAGCGGGCGCCGGACTCCGGGTGGAGACATTCGACCGTTTCGCGGTCTTCCAGGCGGTGGAAGTAGACCAGCCGGGCGCCGACGATCGCGGGCGAACTGTAGCCGGCGCCCTTCCGCATTTCCCACACCAGGGGCGGCCCGCCGGCAGGCCAGTCGCGCAAGAGCTTCGTTTCCGTCGAGACGGCGTTGTGCGCCGGGCCCAGGAACGCGGGCCAGTCGTGAGTCGCCGCGCCGGCCGGGAGCGGTTTGGGCTTGCCATACACCCGGACCGCCGGATGCGGTCGCGGCGCGGGAGGCGGCAGCGCGGGCGGGTCCTGGACCGCCGGCGGGGCGGGATCCCGGAATGGCTCGGCGGCCGGCGCCAGGCGGGCGGCGAGCGGGACAGACAGAAACTGGCGGCGGTTCATGAGTTGACGAGAATTGTCGCACGCCCGCGCCTTTGCTTCAGCGTTGCCGGAGGAACGCCGCCAGCCTCTCCATGGCCGGCTCCAGCACGGACCGCTCTGCGGCGTAGCAAATCCGGATGGAGCCTTCACCGCCCTCCCCAAACGCGACGCCGGGCGCCAAGCCCACGTTCTGCGCGTCGAGCAAAGCGCGGCAGAAGGCGAACGAGTCGGTCACGCCTGCGAGGCGGGGAAACAGGTAGAAGGCTCCGTCCGGTTGCGGGACGGCCACGCCCGGCATGCCGCGCAGCGCATCCAGGCAGAAATCACGGCTGGCCCTGAGTTCCTCGAGTTGCCGGAGCAGTTCCGCTTCCCCGTCGCGGAGCGCGGTTTCGCCGGCCTTCTGTACGAAGGAGGCGGCGTGGGAAACCACGAACTCGTTCAGTTGCGCCGCCTTCCGCGCCACGTCGCGCCGCGCGATCAGGTAGCCCAGCCGCCACCCGGTCATGCAATAGCTTTTCGAAAAGGAGTGCACCACCATCACCGCGTCGTCCCGGGTAGCCAGGCGCAAGATCGACGGCGCCGGTTCGCCCAGGCGCGCTCCGGCATAGTAGAGGCGGTCGTAAACCTCGTCGGCGATCAGCCAGAGGCGGTGGCGGCGGGCGAAATTGAGCAGGCGCCGCTGCTCGTCCACCGTGGCGACCCAGCCGAGCGGATTCGAAGGCGAAGTATAGAGGAGCAGCCGGGTACGCGGGGTCACGGCGCGCTCCAGGGCGTCGAAATCTACCGTGTAGCGCCCGCCGCACAGCGGATGCGCCACCTGCCGGGGCGTCGCGTTGCACATGGTGACGATCGCGGAGCCGTTCGGCCACGCCGGCGTGAGCACCAGCGCTTCGTCACCCGGATCCAGCACGCAGCGGACGCCCACCAGGATCGCCTGCACGCCGGAAGCGGTGACCACCACCTCGTCCCGCCAGTCGAGGGAAACGTGATGCCACTTCGCGTAGTGCGCGGCAATCGCCTCCCGCAGCGACGGCAAGCCGGCGTTCTCGGTGTAGAAGGTGAAGCCGCCGGCGATCGCCTCGGCGGCGGCCCGCTTGAGGTAGTCCGGCGTGGGCCGCGAGGATTCGCCGAAGTACAGTTTCAGCACTCCCGGCCGGCGCATCGCGGTTTCGGCGAGCTCGCGGATCCGGGAATAGCGCACGGCCTCCGCCGATGCGGCGACGTGAGGAGTCACAGCTCTATTCTACCGGCGCGGCCCGAGCGTCCTTCCGGGCGTGTCGCGGCACCCCGAACGGGCCTATAATCGTTCATGCCTTTCTGCACCAACTGCGGGGCGCAAGCCAGCGGGGCGTTCTGCCCGCAATGCGGCAAACCGGTGGGCCCGGCTCGTCCTTCGTTTCCCTCCTCGACGACGCCGCCCGCGGGCGGCGACCCGCTGCCTCCGCCCGCCAAGTCCGGTGGCGCCCTCAAGTGGGTTCTGCTGGGTTGTCTCGGGGTGCTGGTGGTGGGCGGCGCGGTGGCCACCATGACCGGCCTGTTTGTCGCCAGCAAGGTAAAAGAAGTGGTCGGCGAAGGGGATGACGTGAAGAATCCCGCCGTGGCCGCCGCCAAGCTGCTGACCGCTCTGAACCCCGAACTCGAGCTGGTTTCCTCCGACTCGGCCAAAGGCACGGTGACCATCCGCGACAAAAAGACCAACAAGACCGTCACGGTGAACTTCGAGGACCTAAAGAAAGGCCGCATCGTCTTCGAGGACGAGACCGGTAAGCAGGTGGAAGTGCAGACCCAAGGCGCGGACGGGCAGGGAGGCCTGGAAATCACCACGCCAGAGGGACGGGCGCGGATCGGCGGCGGCGCCGCCGCGAAGCTTCCCTCCTGGCTGCCTGTTTACCCGGGCACCACGCCGCAGGCCGCTTTCACGATGCGGGGCGCCGGGTCCGATACCGCTGCCGTGACCCTGACCACCCCGGACAGCGCGCAGAAAGTGGCGGAGTTCTACGAATCCGCCCTCAAGCAGGCGGGATTGACGGTCGAGAAGTCCACGCTCTCGGCAGCCGGCGGCTCGATGGTCAATCTGGCGGCCAAGCACGCCGGCCGGCAGGTGAACGTGACCATCACCGGCGGCGACCGCGGCACGCAGGTCAACTTGCTGTACGAGGACAAGTGATGGGGTTCTGCTGCAAAGAGCGTAGTAGTATCCTGGGGAGTTGAGAATACGTATCTCCAATAGAGGTGTGCGATGAATAGAAGACTCCGTCTTATCCCGGCGCTAGCCGCGGGTCTCCTCTTCACTTCCGGCCTGTACGCCCAGACCGGAGCCCTGGCTGGCCAGGTAAAAGGGGAGGACGGTAAGCCCCTGAAGGACGCCATCATCAAGATCGAGCGGCAGGACATCAGAGGCAACTACAAGACTAAGACCAATAAGAAGGGCGAGTGGATCCACGCCGGTCTCCCGCTGGGCGCCTACAACATCAGCGTGGAAGTGGAGGGGCAGGTACGAGACCGCGTGCAGGGCGTGCGCACCACACTGGGCGACCCGGTGGAGGTGAACTTCGACCTGGAGGCGATCCGCAAGCGGCAGGAAGCGATGAACGCCGCCGCGCAGACCGGCCAGGTAACCAAGGAAATCGCCCGCGACATGACGCCCGAGCAGCGCAAGCAGATGGAGGAGGCCATCAAGCAGCGTGAACGGCAGCTGGCGAAGAATAAGGAACTGAACGACGCCTACAATGCCGGCATGGAAGCGCTCAAGACCAGGAATTTCGAGGCCGCCACGCAGTCGCTGATGAAAGCGGCGGAATTGGACCCGAAGCAGCACGTGATCTGGGGCCAACTCGCAGAAGCCTACAGCGGCTTGGCCCAGACGAAAACGGGCGACGAGCAGAACGCAGCCTTCGAAAAGGCTTTTGAGGCTTACCGCAAGGCGATCGAACTGAAGCCGGACGATGCCGGCTATCTGAACAATTTCGCCCTGGCGCTGGCGCGCGCCAAGCGGTTCGACGAAGCGCAGCAGGAACTAACCAAGGCCGCACAGGTGGATCCGCCCAACGCTGGCAAATACTATTACAACCTCGGCGCGTTGCTGGTGAACAACCAGCAGTTGGAGCCCGCCGGCGAGGCTTTCAAGAAAGCGATTGAAGCGGACCCCAACCACGCCGATTCCCACTATCAATACGGGATCTACCTGGTGTCGAAGGCGCAGGTGGATGCGAGCGGCAAGGTGAATCCCGCTCCGGGCACGCGGGAAGCCTTTGAGGCTTATCTCCGGCTGAAACCCGACGGTCCCTTCGCCGAATCCGCGCGGGGCATGATCGCCAGTTTCGAGACGACGGTGGCTACCGAATACGTAAGTCCGGAAGCGGCCAAAGCAGCCGAGAAGCAGAAGGCGAAGAAGAAGCGCTAGCGCGCGTTAGCTAGATTCTTGCCCGGTACTGACTGCTGGCGCGCAGCGGCGGCAGGAGCGAAAGGACATTCCGCATGCTGAGGAACCTGCTGCGGTTTCTGCTGATTGCGTTCGTGCTGCTGGCGGTGCGTTATCTGGTAGTGGCCATCCGCAACGCCCTCACCGCTTCGCGCCGCCCCCAGCCTCCGGCCGGGCGGCGGCCGGGGAGTGTGCCCACCGAGGGGACGCTGCGCCAGGATCCGGTTTGTGGAACGTTTGTCGCGGAAGCGGCATCCGTCAAGGAGACGGTCGGTGGCGCCGTCGTCCATTTCTGTTCGACCGCTTGCCGGGACCGCTACCGGCAGCAAGGCTGACGAAACCATGGTTCCATTCCTCGCTCTCCCCCTCCTTTTTACTTTTTCGATCTCCGCCATCGCCCAGACCACCGAGTTTTCGCTGAACTTCGGCCAGTCGGTGTTCCGCAACAACCGGCTCACGGCCAAAGACTTTACCACCTTCAACTATTTCGTGGATGACGGATTCCGCACGGCGTTCCGGATGACCTTCAACAACCGGCGGTTCATGGGGCACGAAGTTGGCTACTCGTACAATCGCAGCAAGCTGCGGTACGAGGAAGCAGGGCTGAGCGAGAAGATCAGCATGACAACCCACCAGGGCATGTATAGCTTTCTGCTGTACCCGACGCCGGAGGGCTTCCCGGTCCGGCCGTTCGTCGCGGGCGGCGGACATTTCACCACGTTTTACCCTCCCGGCACCTCCGTCGGTTTCGGCAATGGCGTAACGAAATTCGGCCTGAACTATGGCGCCGGACTCAAGGTGAAGGTGGCGCCGATTTGGGGCGTGCGCCTCGATGTCCGGAACTACGCGGTGCCCAAGCCATTTGATTTCCCCGGCGCGTCAGGCTGGCTGAACCAGATCGAAGTCTCGGCGGGCATCTCCTTCCTGCTCTAGGCGGGACCGCTTTACAGGCGCGCGGCGCTGCCGGATGCTGGGAACAGGCGCATGCAGACCATCATTGAGCCCTTCCGCATCAAGTCGGTGGAGCCGATCCGGCGGACCACAACCGCCGAGCGCGAGGAATGCCTCCGCCAGGCATCCTACAACCTGTTCCTCATCGACGCCAAGAACATCCTGATCGATCTGCTGACTGATTCCGGCACCAGCGCCATGTCCACCGAGCAGTGGGCGGCCATGATGCGCGGCGACGAATCGTACGCGGGCAGCGAGAGTTTTCACCGGATGAGAGCTGTGGTGCAGGAACTCACCGGGTTCCGGCACGTGATTCCGACGCACCAGGGCCGCGCGGCGGAGCGCATCCTGTTCGCCGTCATGTGCCGGCCCGGGCATCTGGTTCCCAACAACACTCACTTCGACACCACGCGCGCCAATATCGAGGCCACCGGGGCGGAAGCCGTGGACCTGCCGCTGCCGGAAGCCGCGGACACGCAACTGCGGATGGATTTCAAGGGCAACATGGACGTCGCCGCGCTCGAAAAGCTCCTGGAGGAAGCGCCGCCCGGCCGCGTCCCGCTGGTCATGGTGACCGTGACCAACAACTCCGGCGGGGGACAGCCCGTTTCCCTGGACAACATCGCGGCGGTGAGGCGGGTTTGCGTCCGGCACGGCGTGCCGCTTTACCTGGACGCCTGCCGCTTCGCCGAGAACGCGTACTTCATCCGCGAGCGGGAGCCGGGCTGCCACGCGCTGAGCCCGAAACAAATCGCGCAGCGCATGTTCGCCTACGCCGACGGCTGCACTTTTTCGGCCAAGAAGGACGCGTTCGCGAATATCGGCGGGCTGCTCTGCACCAACGACGACCGCCTGGCGGCGCAGGAGACCAACCTGCTGATTCTCACCGAGGGCTTTCCCACGTACGGCGGGTTGGCGGGGCGCGACCTGGACGCCATCGCGGTAGGTCTGGAGGAGGTGCTGGAGCTCGATTATCTGCGCTACCGGATCGCCTCGGTGGGTTATCTGGGGCGGCGCCTGGCCGACGGCGGCGTGCCAATTGTCGAGCCGCCCGGCGGACACGCCATTTATATCGACGCCGCGCGCATGCTCCCGCAGATTCCGCGGAGCGAGTTTCCGGCGCAGGCGTTGGCCGTGGAATTGTACCGTCACGCGGGCATCCGGGCGGTGGAAATCGGTTCGCTGATGTTCGGCGAGCACGCGCGGCACGAACTGCTGCGGCTGGCCATTCCGCGCCGCGTCTACACCCAGAGCCACATCGATTACGTCGTCGAGTCCCTGCTCGAGATCAACCAGCGGAAACACGAGTTGCGCGGGTTGGAGATCGTGGAACAGCCCCCCTTCCTCCGCCATTTCTCCGCGCGGCTGCGCCCGCTATAATCGGGCCGTCCGGCTGCGGCTCGATCTTCAGCAAAGAGAGCATGCGCGCCGCAAGCGGCATCCGCGGGAGGACCTCATGAAACGGCGCGATTTCGTCGCCGACTTTTCGCTCGGCTATTCGTTGGTGGTGCTGGCCGACCGGTTGCCCGCGGCGCCGCCGCCGATTCCCGAGGAAATCGGACGCCAATTCGAACGCGCGGCCCCGCCGCGGCGGCTCAGCGCCGTTGTACCCGCCGATCCCCACATGACGCTGGTAGACCTCTCGTGTGATGTCCTAGTCGCGGGCGGGGGCCTCGCCGGCGTTTGCGCGGCGCTGGCTGCCGCGCGTCACGGCGCGCAGGTCATCCTGGTGCAGGACCGCTCCCGCCTGGGCGGCAACTCGTCCAGCGAAGTCAAGATGCACGTGGTCGGAGCGAGCGCCAGCGGCCACCACGCCGGCTGGCGGGAGGGCGGTATCGTCGATGAGCTGCGCGTCGAGGACGCAGTGCGCAATCCGCAGCGCTCCTTTGAGATGTGGGATCTACTCCTGTACGACAAGATCGTCAGCGAGCCGCGCATCCTGCTGTTGCTCGACACCGCCGTGTACGCCGCCGAATGTCAGGGCGGCCGCATCCACCGGGTGATGGCGCGCTCCGACCGGACCGAGCACCTCTACCGCATCCAGGCCAAGCTCTACTGCGATTGTACGGGCGACTGGCGGCTGGGCCTGGAAAGCGGCGCCGAAATGCGCACCGGCCGCGAGTCGCGCGCCGAGTTCGGCGAGTCCCTCGCGATGGAAGCACCCGACCAACATACGCTGGGCTCCAGCATCCTGTTCACCTCCCGGCTGTATCCCCGCCGGATGCCCTTCCAGGCGCCGTCCTGGGCGCGCAAGGTCACCAAGGAGCATCTGCGTTTCCGGGGCGTCTCTTCGTGGGAGTACGGCTACTGGTGGATCGAGTGGGGCGGCGACCGCGATCCCATCCGGCAAAATGAACGCATCCGCTTCGAACTGCTGTCCATCGTGATGGGGGTCTGGGATTACATCAAGAACTCCGGTGAACATCGCGACAGCGATTACTACGCGCTGGACTGGGTGGGAATGCTGCCCGGCAAGCGGGGCGGCCGCCGGCTGATGGGCGACCACGTGTTGACCCAGCACGACATCGAGGGCGGCGGACGGTTTCCCGACGCCGTCGCCATCGGAGGGTGGCCCATGGACGACCACCCGCCGCAAGGCTTTGACCGGCCCGAGTTGAAGCCGGCGCGACAGATCCAAAGTCCCAGCGCTTATAACATCCCCCTGCGCTGCTGCTACAGCCGCAACGTGGCCCATCTGTTCATGGCGGGGCGGAATATCAGCGCATCGCACGTGGCGTTCACTTCGACCCGCGTGATGGCGACGTGCGGAGTCGTCGGCCAGGCGGTGGGGACCGCCGCGGCGTTGTGCGCCGCCCGCGGACTGCTGCCCGCGGAACTGGCGCGCGATCCGCGGCTGGTCGCCCGCCTCCAGCAGATGTTGTTGCGCGACGACCAGACGCTGCGCGGACCGGTGAATCAGGACCCGGAAGATCTGGCTCGCCAGGCGCGGGTGACGGCTTCGTCGGCCGAGGGAGCGCCGCCCGAGAACGTGCTGGATGGTGAAGTGCGCGACATCCCCCATGGCAAGATCCACCGCTGGTCCGCCCCGCTCGGAGAGCAAGGGGCGTGGATTCAACTTGCCTGGGACCAGCCGCGGACGGTGCGCGAGGCGCAACTGACCTTTGACACCGGCTTCCAGCGGGAACTCACCCTGACCGCGCAGAACTCGTATCACCAGAAGATGATCCGCGGTCCTCAGCCGGAAACCGTGCGGGACTTCGTCATCCTCGTGCGGGAGACGCCGCAGGAGCCCTGGCGAAGTGTGGCGAAAATCCGGGGCAATTATCAGCGCCTGCGCCGCGTGCCGGTGAGCGCGGAGCAGATTCGGGAACTGCGGGTGCTGGTCCAAGCGACCCATGGCGACCCGCTGGCGCGCATCTTTGAGATCCGGTGTTACGCTTAGGCCCCAGCGTCCCGATCGGGTGCGCTCCCCACGGTCTCAAATACGCGCGGGTCTCCGCGATGCCGGGCTTAGGACGTGCGGCGCCGGCTACTGCGCCGTTCCTCGGTAGAGGTATTCCGGATAGCGCCAGCGGAAGCCGGGCGTCTGCGCGCCGGCCGGCAGGGCGGCGGCGGCGCGGTGTTCGGCCTCCAGGCGCGCCAGCTTGCGCGGGTCCGCCAGCGGATCTCGCGTACGGCGCTGCCACTCTTCCAACCGGGCCAGCAACCGCTCCCGCACCGTGGCCAGTTCAGGGCGTTCCGCGAGGTTCTCGAACTCGTGAGGGTCCCGCTCGAGGTCGTAAAGTTCCAGGCGCGGCGGCTGCCGCCACGTCTGATAAGCGGCGCGGACGGGGGGCGGCGCGGCGTCGATCTCCTGCTGGTTCGCGCCAGTATCCACCAGGGCCTGCGAGGTGTAGTACAGCTCGGCCGGGTTCGGACGACCGGCCAGCAGGTTGTGAATCAGTTTGTACCGGCGATCCCTTACGCTGCGCTGCGGATAGAACAGCGAAGGAGCGGGCGCCGGATGGCTGGAGTTCCACTCGCAAAACAGTTCCGCGCGCCCGGGCCCGGGCGGCCACAGGGATCGCGCCGGCAGATCGCGCGGAACCGGCGCTCCCGCTGCCTCCGCCAGGGTGGGCAGCAGATCCACCAGAGAGACCAGTTCCCGCCGCACTTCGCCCGCCGGAGCCCTCCCCGGCCACCGCAGGATCAAAGGGACGCGAAGCGCGAACTCGTAGCAGGTGGTCTTGCCCCGCGAGAACTGGGGCCCATGGTCGCCGGCATAGGCGACCAGCGTATGGTCTTCGTGGCCCGCGTCCTGGAGCCTCGCCAGCAGCATGCCGACTCCGGTGTCCAGCCGGCTAAGGCAGTTGTAATAGTCGGCCACGTGCCGGCGCAACCGGGGCGTGTCGACGCCAACGGCCGGAAACCCGCGGACGTCGTCTCCGGACAGCGGCCGCGCCGGCAAACCCGCATCCTGCCGCAAAAACGGCAGGTGCGCATCGGCATACGAAACGACCAGGAAAAACGGCCCTCCCCGTTCGAAGAACTCGCCGGCTACTTCGGCCGTGCGGGCCACGTCGCGGTGCTTAAAGCTGAGAAACCGGGCATCCGCCCAGCGAAAATCGAAGTCGAACGCGGGCTCCGGATTGACGTGGAGTTTGCCGATGAGCCCGGTGCGGTATCCCGCCTGTTTCAGCAAGCCCGGGAGGGAAGGCCAACGGCGGACCATCGTAAAGGCGTGGGTGGCCAGTCCGATCTGTCCGTGCTGGTGCGGATACAGCCCCGTGAAGATCGACGCCCGCGAAGGGCTGCACACCGCCTGGGTCGCGTACGCGTTCTCCCAGCGGACGCCCTCGGCGGCGAGCGCGTCCAGGTGAGGCGTAGGAACCGTGCGGTCGCCGTAACAGCCCAGGTGGGGCCCGTTGTCCTCCGAGACGATCAGGACGATGTTCGGCGGTGGCGCGGCGGCAAGCGTTCTGCGCGCCAGGATCGCCGGCGTGGCCAGGAGCTGTCGGCGTTGAAGCAATCGCATGGCTTTCCCATTGTGCGCTGGGGGGACGGGCCGATCCAACCCGCAGGTCCGTTGCTACGAGCTCCGCAGACGCTGCGCCAGCGTCGCGGCGGCCGTGAATTCTTCCTGAAGCTGACGGGAACGAAGATTCTCGCGGAGGTGTTCGAGGCGGGCGATGTAGGCGCCGAGCGCCTGCTCGATGGCGTCCGCGTTGGTGGCCAGGATGTCGCGCCACAGTTCGTAAGCGCTCAACGCAAGGCGCGTGGAATCGATCAGACCGGGGCCGGAGATGGCGAGTTGCTCGTCGAACTCGATGCCCTCGGCGACCACCGCCGCCAGCGCGGTGGAGGCCAGTTGCGGCAGGTGGGAGGTGAGCGAGACCACCCGGTCGTGCTCGTCCGGGCCAATGACGACCGGCCGCGCGCCGATGCGTTCGATCCACCGCCAAAACTCCCGGGCCTGCGCCGATTCCAGATCCTGCTGCGCGGCGGGCGTCAGCACGTACGTCCGGTCCCGGAACAGCGCCCCATCGGCGGCCGCCACGCCGCGCGACTCCTTGCCCGCCATCGGGTGGCCGCCGAGGAAAGCGCAGCGGCGCAAATGCCGGTGCGCCGTCGCGACAATCTGCCCTTTGGTGCTGCCCGCGTCGGTGACCAGGGCCTCAGGCTTGACCAGCGGATCGAGATGGTGGAGCGTATCGAGGATGCGCCCGATCGGCTGGGCCAGGTAGACCAGGTCCGCTTGCGGCACGGCCTGATCGAGCGGCAGGCCTTCGTCAATCACTCCCAGCCGGAGCGCCTCCCGAATGGTGTGAGGAGAGCTGACCCCCCAAATCCGCCCTTCGAACCCCGCCTGGCGCAAGGCGAGCGCGAAGGACCCACCGATCAGCCCGACTCCCGCGATCACCACCGTTTGCACGTTAGAGACTCCGTCCCACCGCCGACGCGATCAGGCGCAGTTGGCCCATGAGCTGCGCGTACTGGCCCGGCCCGATGGTCTGGGCCGCGTCGCTCCAGGCATGGTCCGGGTCGGGGTGAACCTCAATCAGGAGTCCATCCGCGCCGGCCGCCACGGCGGCGCGCGCCATGGGGATCACCTTGTCCCGCCGCCCGGTGCCGTGCGACGGATCCGCCAGAATGGGCAGGTGGGAAAGCTTCTTCACCACCGGAATCGCGGAGATATCGAGGGTGTTCCGCGTGTAGGTTTCAAACGTGCGGATGCCGCGTTCGCAGAGCAGCACGTCGTAATTGCCGCCCGCCAGGATGTATTCCGCCGAGAGCAGCAATTCTTCAATGGTCGCCGCGATGCCGCGTTTGAGCAACACAGGTTTGCGCTGCTGGCCGAGTTCGCGCAGCAGGTTGAAGTTCTGCATGTTGCGGGCGCCCACCTGGAAGACGTCGACGTAGGGCTCCATCAGCGGGATCTGCGCGCGGTCCATCACCTCGCTGACCACGAAGAGGCCATGGCGGTCGGCGGCCTCGCGGAGCAGCCGTAATCCTTCTTCGCCCAGCCCTTGAAAACTGTAAGGGGAACTGCGAGGTTTGAACGCGCCGCCACGAATGCCGCGCGCGCCGCCTTCGGCCACCAGGGCGGCCGTGCGTTCGATCTGCTCCGCGGTTTCCACGCTGCACGGCCCGGCCACCACCACGACCGAGGCGCCGCCAAATTCGACGCCCCGTACCCGGACCACTGAACCCTGCGGCCGGAAGTGGCGGCTGGCGAGCTTGTAGGGCGACGCGATGCGATGGGCTTCCTTGACGCCCTCCATCACCTCGAAATCGGCCGGATCCCAGTCCTTCGCCCCGACACCCCCCAGCAGCGTGTGCAGCGCTCCCGTGGAACGATGCACGTCAAAGCCCAGGCTGATCAACTTGTCAATCACTTTTTGAATCTGCGCTTCGGTAGCGCCTTCCTGCATCACGACCAGCATGTTTCGCGGTTCGCTCCTAACCGCCCATCCGTTGGCGCTGCACGGAGCGCGCTTCGTCGATGATGCGTTCGAAGACGCGGCGCACGGCCTCCGCCGACAGGGGACCCGGGTTGTTCCCCGTGACGTTGCGGAATACCTCGTCCTCGCGCGACGGCTCGTAAATGGGCAGGTTCACCAACTGTTTGATGCGCCCGATTTCCTCGACGATGCGCGTTCGCTCGTTCAGCAGCGCCAGGATGCGCAGGTCTACTTCATCGATGCGCTGGCGGCAAATCGCCAAGGATTTCCTGGCTTCTTCCTGCGTCATGACCGCTCCGGCATGAGAGCTTGTTTCAGGGCGCGGGTGAACGCTTCGAGCCGGGATTCGAGAGCGGGATCCGCGCCATGCTGTTCGATGAGACGCACCAGAGCGCTGCCCACGACCACGGCGTCAGCCTCGCGCCCGGCGGCAGCCACCTGTTCGGGAGTCGAAATACCGAACCCCACGGCGAGGGGGAGCGTGGTCGCCGCGCGCATCGCCTGCACCAGCGGACCGATGGCGGCGGAGACCGTCTGCTGCTCCCCGGTGACGCCCGTGCGGGACACCAGATAGACGAACCCGCTCGCATACTCGGCGACCAGTTGCAGGCGGCGCGGCGTGCTGGTGGGCGCCGCCAGGAAGACGGTGTCCAACCCGGCGGCGCGCATGACCTGCACGTAGGCGCCCGCTTCCTCGACGCTGGCGTCGGTCAGCAGGACGCCGTCCAGCCCCGCCGCCTGCGCGTCGCGCGCCAACCGCTCGAAGCCGTACCGCATCACGGGGTTGAGGTACGTGAACAGGAGCAGCGGAATCGCGGAAGTGAGGCGGATCTGGGCGGCGATCTCGAGCACGCGCGGCAGCGTGGCGCCGGCGGCCAGGGCGCGGTAGCCGGCGCGCTGGATCACCGGACCGTCGGCGATGGGATCGGAAAACGGCATGCCCAACTCGATCAGGTCCGCCCCGCCACGTTCGAGCGCAGCTACCAGGGAGGCGGTCCGCTCCGGACAGGGGTCGCCCGCCGTCAGATAGGTGATGAGCCCCTTGCGTCCTTGCGCGCGCAGACGGTCGAACAGGGCGGTGATGCGAGAGGCCATGGCCGGGAACTGTCATGGTAACAAAGGGAAGTATCCGGACGCGGCCTTCCGCCCCGCCGACTCAGGCGGGCGGGCGCGGGCGGGTGCGCTTCTCCCGTACGGTGCGCCGGTAGCTTTCCACCAGCCGCCGCGTCAGGATGGCCATGTCCCAGTTGGTCTCCACCTCCCGGCGGGCGCGTTCCGCCATGCCGGCCGCCGCCGCCGGGTTCTCCAGCACCTCGGCGACGCGGGCGGCGAATTCGCGCGGGTCGTCGGCCAAACGGCAGAACTCGCCGTCCTGCCGCGCCAGTCCTTCCGCCCCGACGCGGGTGGACACCACCGGTATGCCCGCCGAGAACGCCTCCAACAATTTCACCCGCACCCCGGAGCCGGACAGGATCGGACAGACGAACACGGCGTACCGGCCCAAAGCGGTTCGGACATCTTCCACGTATCCAGCCAATTGAACCGACTCACCGAAGTCGGCATAGGCGTGCGCCGGCGGCTGATCCGGACCGATCACCACCAGGCGCGCGCGCGGGCGCCGCTCCAACACGTGAGGCAGCACGCGCTGCACAAACCAGTCGAGCGCCACCTGGTTCGGCGTATGGCGGAAGCTGCCCAGGAACAGCATGGTGTCCGGCTCGCGCGCGGCGGAGCAGGCGCGGGCGAAATCGTACCGCGACGTGTCGATCCCGGCGCGGGCATCGTGGTCGATCCGGTCGGCCAGTTCCGGCAGGAACGACAGCAAAAAGTCCCGGTTCTCGCGCGTGCAGACCTGCACCCGGTCACAGCGGGGCAGCAGCGCGAGTTCGTAGCGGAGCGCGCGCAGATACTCGAAGCGCCCCGCCAGGCGCGCGAACGCCCCGCGCATGTGCTCCAGGCCGCGCGCTACGGACTGAAAGTAGACATCGTGTTCGAACAGCATCGACGCAATCCGGCCGAAAGGGTATGCGTATTGGCCCAGCGGCATGTACTCGAGTTGCACCACGTCGATTCCCGCCAGGTAGATCTGGCGATGGATCAGCCAGGCCAGATCGTCGCTGGCGAACTCGTGCACCGCGTGAGGCACGGCGGATCCGAACGTCTTGACGCGGCCTTCCATGCGCACCAGGTATGCGGTGGAAGCGCAGAACTCGCCGAGGTCCTGGTGGGCGGGGATCTGGTCGGGATGATCCAGCAGCGCAATCACGTGTGTTTCCGCGTGGCGGGCCAGTTGGCGGAGCGTCTGGTACATGAACACGCCGCCGCCATGCACCGGCGGGTTGATCGGGTAAGGCGAGACGAAGAGCACGCGGAGCCGCGAGGGCTCGGCGGGCAGATCCCCAAACCGGTCGCGAAACCATCCGCCCAGCGGGCGGCGGAACGCCTCCGTATCGTCAATCACCGCCAGGCGCCGCGCCCGCCAGCGCGAACTGAGCGCCCGGGGCAACTGCCGCGCGGCCCGCAGCCAAGCGGCCAGGTTCGCGCGGGTGGGCTCATCGCCGAACGCCACGCTGATCAACGCCGCAGCGTAGTTGGAGAAGAGACTGCCCCCCAGGCGGGGCCACTCGTGGATGTTTTTCCAGGCGAACAGCAGGAAGTTCTTCTTCAGCACCGATTGGATATACGCTTCGCTGAACCTTTTGCCAATGGTGCCGCGATGTTCGTGATAGACCACGCTGCGCGGTTCGTAGTAGACCTTCCAGCCGCGCTTCCAGGCCAGATAACCCAGGTCGGTGTCTTCGAGGTAAAACGGTTCGAACAGCGGGTCGAAGCCGCCCAATGCGAGGAATTTGCGGCGGTCGAACGCGCAGGAGCCGCCGCCGCCATAAAAACAGGGATAACGCCCCGTGATCGCGGGATCGATGCGGTGGCGGACGCGGAGCGAACCATCCTCCCACCAGCCTTGCGTCAGCCCGGTCTCTTCGCGCTTCTTCCCCGGATCGCTGAAGAAAATCTGGCAGGAGACGGCGAACACGTCCGGGTCCGCGAACCCTTCCACCAGCGGGGTCAAGAAGGCGGGCTCGACGCGCATGTCGCTGTTGAGCAGTACGACGATGTCGTGAGCGGCGGCGCGAAAACCGGCGTTGGAGCCGCCGCCGAAACCCAGGTTGCGGTCGAGCGCCACCACGCGCACCTGCGGAAAGCGCTCGCGCAGCAGTTCCCGGCTGCCGTCGGTCGAGGCGTTGTCGACCACGACCACTTCGCTCGCCGGATGATGACGGCGCGCGGCCTCCACCACGGAGGGCAGATACTTTTCGAGCAGATCGCGACCGTTCCAGTTCGGAATGACGATGCTGACGGCGTCGCGCCGGGGTGCGGCCGACGAAGGGGGACGCCGGCGTCCGAACAATGCCCACGCCAGGTCGCCGAGGGCCAGCGCCAGCGCCGCGCCCGCCACCACGAGCGGCGAGATGATGAGTAACGGCAGCGATTTGAGCAGACGCAGCAAGAACGCCATGGGCCGGGATCAGACGCTGCCGCCGGGCGCCAGCGGCGGTCCCAGCCCGATCCGGCGGCCAAGCTGGACCCAGCGCGAGGCGCGCACCGCGGACACTTGCGCTTCCAACTGCTCAAGCTGCGCCTGAAGACCCTGGGCCCACCGCGTGCGTTCTTCGACCACGGCCTCGGCGGCGTGCAGCGCCTCGACGCAGGCAGCCAGCTCGGCGCCGCGCTCTGCGAGTTCGCCCGTCAGGCGGGTTTCGGTTTGCTGCGCCCACTCGGTCTTGGCGCGGTTCTCGGCCTCCAGGTGGGCGACCTGCGCCTCATAGGCGGCAGCCATCTCTCTGGCTCCCGCTTGCTCAGCGGCGAGTTCCTCCTGCAACCGGGCGACCCGTTCGCCGGCGGCGTTTAGTTCGTCGTTCAGCCGGGCGGCCCACCGGTTGCGAGCTTCCAGGTCCTCCTGCAGGGCGCGGAACATCGCCAGCAGTTTCTGATGCTCCTGATTCAGCGCGGCCAGCTCGCTCTTGGCCGCCTCCAGCCAGCCTTCCTTGAGCTGTAGTTCGCCTGCCAGGGCCGCGATGTGGCGTTCCCGCTCGCGCAGGATGTTGGCGGCGCGCGGCACAAACACAAACGTCGGCGCGCCCATTTGCGGCCGCAGCGCGCACACGGCGACAAAGAAATGCGACTCGCCGGGAACGGCGGCCCCTTCCACCCGGACTTCGGCCGACTGGCCGGACTCGCCGCCCGCGGGCTGAAAGACGACGCCCTCGGCATGATTTTCGAGGAAGACGCGCACGTCAGGGAACACCTCGCGCAGCGCGGCGACGAACTCGTCGAATTCGAACTCGCGCACGTGGAACGGATTCGGCCCCGCCTCGGCGCGCGACTCGGCGTAGCAGAGCCGGTTGGGCGTCGACACGATCAACTGGCCGTCGCCGGCCAGCACCCGCCGCGCCTCGCGCAGGAAACCGGGCGGGTTCTCGAGATGTTCGATCACTTCGAAGGCGGTCACCAGATCAAAAGAGGCATCGGCGAACGGCAAGGCGGCGACGTCCGCCTGTTCAAACGTCAGGTTCGGCAGCGGGTAATGCTCGCGGGCGAAGGCGATGGCTTCGGCGGCGTTGTCCACGCCGGTGACGTGCCCCGCCGCGCGGGCCAGTTCGGCGCTGCCGTAGCCCGCCCCGCAGCCGGCGTCCAGCACGCGTTTGCGGCGGCTCAACCGGGCGGCGAAGGCGTAACGGGCCAGGTGCTCATTCCACAGGTCGGCGTCCACCTGGCCGGGGATGACGCGTTCACCGGTAAATTCAGCCAAGGGATTGCTCCGCGACCGGCTCTTCCTGCGGGCTCAGGCGCGCATTCACTGCCACGCGGCACGGCAGGTGCAGGTAACCGTACACCGGACCGTCGGGCGGGCTCATTTGCAGGGCGACCGCGTTGTCGATCCAGTCGCACATGGTGTAGCCCAGCAGCGTCCCATCGGCGATGGCGGGCGAAAACGAAAACGACGCCGGGTACAATTCCGGCAGTTCCAGGTGGAAATCCACGGTGAGGGTGTCGCCCGCGCGCAGGGGCGGCAGTTCGTGACCCTCGCGCGCGGTATTGGTGCCCGCGAAATCGATCCCCAGGTGATTGCGCATCATGAAGCCGACGATGGGGAGCGCCACGTCGCCCAGGGCGCGGACGGAGATCCGCACGATGATTTTCGCCTCGGGTTCCAGCGTTTCGATGCGCTGCCCGTGTTCGTTGTAAACGGCGATGCCGATCACTTGCGCCCGCCCGTCGCCGTAGCGATGGTCGACGTTCGGCACGCCTTCGATCACCTCGGGGGCCTCCACGGGCCCGGCGGGCGCGGCCCGGACCGCGTGCTTGTGCGTGAGGTAACGCGAGTCCTTCTCCACCATCGCGGCTAGGTAGCGGGCGATGATGCGGTCCGGCGGTCCGATGTCCACCACTTGCCCCTGATCCAGCCACATCGCCCGGTCGCCGATGGCTTTGACGTCACCCGCGGCGTGCGACACGAACACAATGGTGACGCCACGCGAGCGCATCTCGTGTACTTTCCGCAAGCAGCGCTGGCGAAAATAGATGTCGCCCACCGCCAGCGCCTCGTCCACCAGCAGCACTTCGGGGTCGACGTGAATGGCTACGGCGAAGGCCAGGCGCACCACCATGCCGCTCGAATACGTCTTCACCGGCTGATCGATGAAACCGCCAATCTCAGCGAACTCCTCGATTTGCCGGAACCGCCGGTCGATCTCCCGCGTGGAAAAGCCGAGGATGGACGCGTTGAGATAAACGTTGTCGCGGCCCGTAAACTCCGGATTAAATCCCGCCCCCAACTCCAGCAGCGCGGACACGCGCCCCTGGACCTCGACCTTGCCCGAGGTCGGCTGGAGGATGCCGGCGATGATTTGGAGGGAGGTGCTCTTTCCCGAGCCGTTCTCGCCGACGAGACAAAATGTCTCTCCGTGCTGAACCTCGAAGCTGACGTCGCGCAGCGCCCAGAAGTCCTTGTGAAACTTGAAGCCGCGGGGCGTGAGGAGTTCCTTCAGGCGGTCGCCGGGCGACTCGTAGATGGGATAGCTCTTGGAGACCTGGTCGAAGACGATTTGCGGCATGGCGATCCGACGCCCGCAACAAGCTTTCCACAGTGTACCAGCGCGCTTGGCCCCGCTTGGCGGGCCGTGCCAGAGTAGTGTTTTGAAGAAGAAGCCCGCCGGCGGGGAGCGCCGGGTCAAGACGCTGGACCGGGTGCTGTCGCGCGCCGGGGCCGGGTCGCGGACCGAAGCGCGGCGGTGGATCGGCGCCGGGCGCGTCGCGGTCAATGGCAGGGTGATCCGGACGCCGGACCACTGGGTCGATCCCGAGCGCGACCGGGTCACCCTGGACGGGCGCCCCCTGCGCGCCGCCCGCAAACGCTACCTGCTGCTCTATAAACCCACCGGCTATCTGACCACTTATAAAGACCCCGAGAAGCGCCCGACCGTCTACGACCTGCTGGCCGGCGTGGACGAGTGGGTGGTCCCGGTGGGCCGCCTGGACCTGGACACCAGCGGACTGCTGATCCTGACCAACGACACGGACTTCGGCGAACTGCTCACCAACCCGAAACACAAGGTGCCGAAGACCTATTTGGTGAAAGCTGCTACCCTGCTTACGGAGGAACAACTGGCCGCGCTGCGCCAGGGTGTCGAGTTGAGCGATGGACCCACGCTTCCTGCCCGCGTGCGGCGCGTGCGCGACTCGGCCCGCTATACCCATCTCGAACTGACCATCACCGAAGGCCGCAACCGCCAGGTGCGGCGGATGCTGGAAGCCGTGGGCAGCAAGGTGCTGAAACTGGTCCGGATCGCGATCGGACCACTCCGCATCGGCGACCTGCCGATCGGCAGGTGGCGGGACCTGACGCCGGAGGAAGTCCGCGCGCTGGGTGGCGGCCGGCGTTCACAGGCAATTCTCCAAATTGACACGCGGTTGCAACGTTAAGCCCTGATCATAGAAGCACGGGCTTAACTTTTATGCGCATCCTCCTTCCTTGGTCTTTGCTCGCTCTTTTCTGTCTTTGGCGACCCTCTTCCCTGCCCGCGCAATCGGTCTCCGGTCTGGGCGCGATCTCCGGCACGGTGCTGGACGCGACCGGTTCGGCCGTGGCGGATGCGGTGGTGCGGGTGACGAATGAAACGCTGGGCATCCGGCGCGAATTGACGACTTCGAGCGCCGGCATCTTCCATGCCCTTTCCTTGACGCCGGCGCCCAACTACCGTGTCACGGTCACCAAGGCTGGCTTCGCCAGTTACGAAGTCACCGGCGTGCAGGTGGTGGTGGGGCAGATCGCCAATGTGCGCGTGCGATTGGAAGTGGCGCAGTCGCAACAAACGATCGATGTGGTCGCCGAAGCGCTGAGCCCCGACCAGACGAAAACGGGGGTCTCCGACGTGGTGAACTCCAACCAGATCCTGAACCTGCCGATCAATGGCCGGCGGGTGGACTCGTTCGTGTTGCTCACCCCGGCGGTCGTGCCCGAAGGCAACTTTGGTCTGCTCTCCTTCCGCGGCATTCCGGGCGGCAACGCCTTTCTGATCGACGGAAACGACACCACCAATCAGCTTTGGAACGAGAATGCGGGGCGGACGCGCATCGCGTCGAACATCTCACAGGACGCCGTGCAGGAATTTCAGGTGCTCTCGAGCAGTTACTCGGCCGAATTCGGCCGCGCGGCAGGAGGCGTCGTCAACACCGTTACCCGTTCCGGGGATAACGAAGTGCACGGGACGGGCTTCTGGTTCTTTCGCAATCAGGATTTCAACGCGCTGGATCGCTACGCCAAAGCGCTTGGTCAGCCGAATCCGGAAGAACGCCGGCAGCAGTTCGGCGGAGCCGTCGGCGGACCCATGGTGCGCAACCGCCTGTTCTACTTCGGCAATGCGGAGTTCACCCGGCGGAATTTCCCGATTGTTTCCAGCTTGAATACCCCACCCTTATTCGACGCGCAGGGCAACTTTGTGGGCCAGTGCGCCGCGCCGGCGACCCCGCAGCAGTGCCAGACCGCCATCGCCTTTGTCTCGCGCTTCAATCGGATCGTGCCGCGCAGGGCGAACAACAATCTGGGCTTCGGCAAGCTGGATTATCGCCCGACGGACCGCCATAGCTTGTCGTTCTCTTTCAACCTGCTCAACTGGGCGTCGCCGAATGGCATCCAGACCGGGGCGGTCCTGAACAGCGGCGCCGCGTTGGGCAGCAATGGCATCTCCACCGTAAAGACGCGCTACGGCCGCGCCGCCTGGACCAGCATTCTCCGGCCCACCCTCGTCAACGAGGCGAGGTTTGGCTGGATGAAAGACCGCTTGTTCGATGACGTCAATCCCGAACTGCTGCCGCCCACTGGCGCGGTGACGATCTCCGTACAAGGGGTCTCCAACCTGGGTGGGGCGAACTACCTGCCGCGTGTGTTTCCCACCGAAGACCGGTTTCAGTTCGCCAACACCCTGTCCTGGACGCAGGGAAAACATCTGGTAAAGGCGGGATTCGATTTCTCACACGTGCGCGATGTCCAGGACCAGGTCTTCAACGGCAACGGCAGTTACAACTACGCGAACTTCACGAACTTTGCGCTGGATCTTTCGGGAAACACGACCGGAGCCAAACGGTGGCAGAGCTACTCCCAAGGCTTCGGACCGCCCAAAGTGGACACTTGGATCCGCGACTACATCATGTTCGTCCAGGATCAGTTCCGGGTGACTCCCCAACTGACGTTGAACCTGGGGCTGCGGCTGGAAGCCGCGCGCTACGCGCAGCCGGCGACACCCAACCCGGATTACCGCGAAACAGGCCGGATCCCAGAGCAAGGCCTGAACGCGGCGCCGCGCTTCGGCATCGCCTGGTCGCCTTTTGGAAACCGCACGGTGATCCGTGGCGGCTACGGACTGTTCTATGCCCGCATTCCCGGAGGCCTCGTCAACTGGCTGCACCGCGACAACTCCAACTTCCAGTTCTCGATCAATCTCCAGGGAAACGCTCCGCAAGATCTGGCGATCGGGCCGGTGTTTCCGAACCGGATTCCCGACACCGGGCGACGCCCGGCGCCGGGCACCACCTCGATCACCATTGCGGGTGACGACTTCCGCATCCCGTACACGCAGCAGGCGGATATCGGCATCGAGCAGCAGATCTTACGCGACACGCTGCTCACCGTCAGCTATATCTGGAGCCGCGGCCTGGCTTTCACGACCATCCGGGACGCCAACATCGGGCCACTCGGGCCCGCCGTCACCTATCGCATCAACGACGCGGCGGGGAACCAGGTGGGCTCCTACACCACGCCCACCTACCTGCGGGCCAACCGCGTCGATCCAAACTATCAGCGCGTGGGCGTGCTCGAACCCAACGGTAATACTTACTACAATGCGATGGCCGTGCAGTTGCGGCGCAAACAGTCCAAGTGGCTGGAAACGCAGCTTTCCTACACCTGGTCCCACGCGCTCGACTTTAACCTTGGCGTTACCGGGGACAACCTGTTCTTCGGCAATGTGCCGCGCACGGTCTTCAACGGGGCTTTCCGCAACGAGAAGGGCACTAGCGGAATCGACCAGCGGCACCGGCTGGTCGTGAACTTCGTCAGCGATCTGGCGTTCGGCATCAAGCACCGGTTCTGGCGGGTGGCGGTGGACAACTGGCAGCTTTCGGGAATCTACAACTACGCCAACGGCCCTTACGCCACGCCCGTGGTGTTTGTCTCCGGATCGCCGTTCAGCGGCGCCGCCTTCAACAACACGCTGAACGGGCTCGGCGGTTCGACACGGGCGCCGTTCCTGCCCCGCAGCTCGATCCGCGTGGACGACATCAACCGGGCGGATCTCAGGCTGTCGAAGATCTTTTCCCTTACCGAGCGGGTCCGCATGATGTTCCTGTTTGAAGCGTTCAACGTGACCAATTCCCAATTCGATACAGCCGTTCGGACCCAAGCCTACCAGGCGGTGGGCGGCGTGCTGAACGTCACGCCGCGGCTGGGAGAAGGGACCCAGTCGGCGGGCTTCCCGGACGGCACCAACGCCCGCCGGGCCCAGATCGGCTTGCGGATGATGTTCTAAGCGAGCTGAGTGCGCGCGATGCCCGGGTTGCCGGTTCCGGTTTTCTGCAACCAGCCCGGAAGCTCCTCTTCTCCCATTTTCCGAACTGGCGGGCGCGTTTACCCGGCGCCGCCCGCCAGTTAGTAGACTCGATAGGGGAAGGCCGGAAACGGTCATTGGGGGAGAACAATGTTGTCCATCCGTTTGCTGCCGCTGCTGCTCGTTGTCCACACTTGCCTGTGGAGCGCGGTGAAGTTGCCCGCGCTTATCTCCGACCACATGCTGATCCAGCGTGACGCACCGGTGCGGATCTGGGGCCGCGCCGACCCCGGAGAGACGATCAACGTCTCGTTTCGGGGACTGAACATCAGCACCAAGGCGGATGCCGGCGGGGCGTGGCAGGCGTTCCTGCCGCCTTCGCCGGAGGGCGGACCGCATACGCTGTCGATTCTCGCCTCCAATACAGTGGCCATTCAGGACGTGCTGGTGGGCGACGTCTGGGTGGCGTCGGGCCAGTCCAACATGGTGTGGAACGTGGGACGCGCGGCCAATGCGCAGACCGAGATTGCCGCGGCCGGCAATCCCCGCTTGCGCCTGTTCAAGGTCAAGCAAGCCAGCGCCGCCGCTCCCCAGGACGATGTCGAGGGCGAATGGATGGTCTGCTCGCCCGAGACGGTAAAAGACTTCTCCGCGGTCGGGTATTTCTTTGCGCGCGCGCTGCTGGCGAGCGAAGGCGTCCCGCAGGGAGTGATCCAGTCCGCCTGGGGCGGATCGCGGGCGGAGGCGTGGGTGGAGCGCACGGTTCTCGAGCAGGACCCGAGCCTGCAATACACCCTCGACGATTGGACCCGGCTCCAGGCGAAGTACCGCGAGGACGAGCGCGCCTACCAGGCAAAGTTGAAAGAATGGGAACGGCGCACCCGCAAGCCCGGCGGGGCGTCCGTGCCCAAGCCGGACGCCCCGCGCAAACCGTTCGACCAGTGGACGCCGGCCGGGCTTTATAACGCGATGATCGCGCCGCTGACGCCTTACGCGCTGCGCGGCGTCATCTGGTATCAGGGCGAGAACAACGCGCATCGCGGCGACGGGCTGAAATACCGCCACCTGTTCGAAACGCTGATCCGCAACTGGCGTCTGGCTTGGGGGCAGGGCGACTTCCCGTTCCTGTTCGTGCAGCTCGCCAACTACGCCAAGGTGCCCGAGGGGGGAGCGTGGCCCGAACTCCGCGAGGCGCAGCGCCAGACCCTCGAGATCCGCAACACCGGCATGGCGGTGATCATCGACATCGGCGAATCCGAGGACATCCATCCGGCGAACAAGCAGGACGTCGGGTTGCGTCTCGCGCTCGCCGCGCGGGCCGTTGCCTACGGGCAAAGTGTGACTCACTCCGGACCACTGGCGCGCCAGATGACGGTGGAAGCCGAAGGCGTGGCGCGGGTCCGGTTTGACCACGCCGCAGGCGGACTGAAAGTAAAGGGCCGCGAGCTGGCGGGCTTTGAGATCGCCGGACCCGACGGCCGCTTCATGCCCGCGGAAGCGCGTATCGACGGCGAGACCGTGCTGGTGACCAACCCGGCGGTGCCCGTCCCCGCCGCGGTGCGCTACGCCTGGGCGAACGATCCGCCCGCGACCCTGTACAACAGCGCCGGTCTGCCGGCATCGCCCTTCCGCGTGCCGGCGGCAGGCTGGTAGGTCGCCGCGAAAGCCGCCGGGGAGACGATGTCCTGGCAGGGAACCCCGGGCCTGCCCGCCGTAGTTGAGCGTTTTCAGACATCCGCCGGCCGGCGCGCACGCAGGCCGCGGGCGGCTCAAACGCTTACTGGTCATGGGAGGCGGCGCCTGGAGTTTACCAGACGTGAACCGCAACGATCTGTGGCGGTGTGGGAACCTGGTGCACCACTCGGGTCTCCAGCACGATCTGGCAGTTTTTCCGCTCCCAACCGGCTGGCGCCACCCGCACCATTTCCTCCAGAAGCCTGGGCGTCGTAAGAAACTCAGCCGCCACCTGCGTGCCAAAGCCGTTGATGCCCGCTAAGGAAACCACGATCTGTCCGGCGGCCGGCACATGCGTGCGCGAAATGATGGCATAGTCGCGGACTTGCTCTGCGTAGGGCCAAAGCCGCGGAACAACCCAGGCAGGGGCACTGTCCGCTCCGCGGTCGCGCACCCAGGACGATTCCCGGCTTCCTTCGTTTTCAGACTCGAAGACGTAGCGCATCCCGGCGCTCAACTCCATTGCCCACGGGTTTTGGTAAGCGCCGACCAGAATGATCTGGCGGCGCCGGAGCGCTTCGGTGGATATCTCGGAAACCAGCCGCAAATCCACAGGAACACGGCGCTGTCCCAGGTGACTGGCCAGGTGAAAAACGGCCCGAAAATTCTGTATTGACATCTCGCCCGAAGGGACGACCGCGATATCGCCGGGCCGGAGGTCCAGATCGAGCCTCGCGGAGCCTTGGCGGGCGGCCGCGGCAAGAGCGCGAGAGATCTCAGGATTAAAGAACCAACGGTCTCGCGCCGGGATACAGAGCAGCGCAGGTTGGTCCGCATGGTAGAAGGGAGCCCAGAAAAGCTCCATCGGAGAGCTGTCCTCCCGCAAGATCCACCGCAACCCCGCCACCGCCGCTACCGTCCCCAGGGTCGAGATTGCAAGCAGACGCCGACGCGTCACGGGTTCGCGTGCGACGGGCGCGGCCTCCTGTTCGCAAGCGGTCCCCGCGCCGTTGGGAGATCCCGCCGTGGCTTCTACCGCCACCTCGGGCGTAGCCCAGTGGAATACAGGGACGTACGAGCCGACCGGCATTTCAATCCGCACGGGATCGCTTTGACCGGTCTGCCCATAGTAAAGGGCAAGGCGCTTGCGAACCTCATTCGCCTTTACCCGCACGATCGCGTCCGCGGCGGTGTCATAGGCGGGATCACGGCTATACAGTTCGGCGCCAATCATCCGCTCCTTCAAAGGGCCTGCATTCTCGTCCAGGCTCCGGATCACCACATACCGGAGCAGTTCCTGGCAGCGTTTGCTGCCTTGGAACGAAGGGGAGTGCAAAATGCGGTTGAGGCAGGCCTCGATGATTTTGCGGTCCCGCTCCCCGCTGCCTGGCTGCGCCACTCGCCCGGAAACGCCAACTGCACTTCCCCTCGGTGACAAAATTCGGTCTCCCCGCCTTTTTGACAGTATAAACAGTTGCCAGCGGCGCGGCAATCAAAGGTTACGAACCTATTGAGATCCACTGCGGTCTTTAACTGTTTACATAGCAATAAGATACAAACTCAGAAACGTAACCGTTCCGAACGGTCGCCGGTTCCGCCAGCGGGACAGAATGTAGAAGGTAGAAGGTAGAAGGAGAAGAAGGAGGCACGTCTGATGGATCAAATCGCAGGTTTCCGCTTTCGAACTGGTATCTGGCTGGGCGTTGCGCTGCTTTTGTGCGCAGGATGGCCGCGGCACAAGGCTCTGGCGCAAGTGGTGACTGCCAGTCTCGTTGGTGCGATCACCGATCCTGGTGGCGCCGCGGTGCCAGGAGCAACCGTCACTGTTGTCAATGCGGCAACCAATTTCCGGCGCACCGCGCGAACGAACCCTATCGGGGAATATGAATTGCCGTTTCTCCCGGTCGGCCAGTACGTGCTCGAAGTGCAAGCGCAGGGTTTCCAGAAAGCGTCCGTCGAGCCCTTCGTGCTCCGGGTTGGGGAAACCACGCGGGTCAATGTCCAACTCACGTTGGGCAGCGTCCTCGAGTCGGTCACCGTCGAGGCCCCGACCATCGGTCTCCAGACGGAAAACGCGACCCTTGGCACGGTGATCGACCGGCAGAAGGTGGCCGAACTGCCGCTCAACGGGCGGTCCTTTATTCAATTGGCTTTGCTGATCCCAGGCGTGAACCCGGTAACGCCGGGTAGTTTGAGCGCGCGCAGCGCGGGCGGTTCCCTGGGCCAAGCTGTGGGCATGAACGCCAATGGATTCCGGGACAATCAGAACCGCTATTATTACGACGGCGTGGAAGCGATGTCGCTGGGTTCGTATAGCTTTACCTTCTCGCTATCCATCGATGCCGTGCAGGAGTTCAAAGTGGAGACCAGCGCCTATTCGGCGGCTGTCGGCGCCGCCCCGGGTGGTCATGTCAATTTGACGACCAAAAGCGGCTCGAACGATTGGCATGGCCAGCTTTGGGAGTTCAACCGTAATGACCGGCTCACCGCGCTCGAGCCTTTCCAAGCCTTCCGGCCGGGAGCAAAGCCGCCGCGGCTCAACCGCAACCAGTTTGGCGGAAACCTGGGCGGGCCAGTGCGCTTTCCCGGAATCTACGACGGGCGGGACCGCACGTTCTTCTTTTTCAACAGCGAGTTTGGCCGGCTGATCACCGGAACCTCGGGAAACCGCGTGCTGATTCCGCCTATGCCCTACCGCACCGGCGACTTCTCCGGGGCCCGCGTCACGATCTACGATCCGCTGACCGGCCAGCCGTTTCCCAACAACATCATCCCGGCAAACCGCATTAACCGGATCACCGGTGGTTACCTCAAGTACGTGCCCGCACCCAATTTCAACGATGTGGCAGTCAACTACATCAGTCCGGCGGCGTCCGCTCCGACCGATCAGAATCAATATCTGGCGCGGATCGACCACCGGCTCACGGAACGCAACTCGATTTATGGCACCTATACCTACAACTATCAGGAGGGCCGGTCGGTGCCGACCTTCGAATTTGACTGGACGGGCTCTCGCAATCGCGCCCAGCACGCCAGCCTCACCGATACGCATGTTTTCTCGCCCACGCTGGTGCACGAACTGCGGCTGGGCTGGCACCGGCGGCGGCCCCGCCAAGTCTTCGGGACGAGCTTCCGCAAGGAGTACGATATCGCCAACGAGCTGGGCGTGCCCGGCGCTTCCCAGGACCCGCGGTACTACGGGCCTCCCACTTTCTGGAGCACCGGCTATGCGCTGCCCGAGGTCCGATACATCGGACCGGCTGACCAGCACAACCAGATTTGGCAAGTGGGCAACAATTTGTCCTGGAGCAAAGGGGCGCACTCGCTGAAGTTCGGCGCTTTGATTTTCCGCCGGAACTTCAGCTTCGACGAGGCGTTCAACCCGCGCGGGACTTTCACCTTCGACGGGCGGACCACCTCCGGAGGAGCCGTGCCAGTGCAAGAGCACGCGTTCGCCGCGTACTTGCTCGGCCTCGCGACGAACGCTACGCTCAGCCCAGACCCCTTCGCCAACCGGATGAATCATTGGTGGACCTCCTTCTATGCGCAGGACGATTGGAAGGTCACCCGGAACCTGACCCTCAATTTGGGGCTGCGTTACGACTATTTCCAGCCGCCCGTCGAGAGGGGCAAAATCACCAACTTCGAGCTGCTCGGAGCGGTTCCCGGCTTCACCGTCTCGCGCCAACTCTTTGGAGGATTTCCCCCGAGTGACAACCTGCCGGACACGCCGGGTTACCCGGTGCGCAGCCTGGTTTTCCCCGACAAGAACAACTTCGGGCCGCGCTTCGGTCTTGCCTGGCAGGCGCCCGGAGTCCAGAATCTGGTAGTGCGCGGCGGTTACGGCCTATACTTCACGCAGGAGATCAGCAATTCGTTCACGGTTCTGACGCTCAACCCGCCAATCGTGCGGAACCTGACCTTTGACACGACCTTCGACAAACCCCTCGCGGTGGACCGGGTGTTTCTCGGTCAAGGCACGGCCGTTAGCGGCCAGTTCGGCACTTCCTCGGTTGATCCGCGGTTGCGCGACGCCTACGCGCAGCAGTGGAACCTTACGGTGCAAAAGAAGCTTCCCCGCGGAGTCCTCTTCGACATCGGGTATGTCGGCAGCAAGGGTACGAATCTGGCGGTTGGCTTCGACGGCAACCGGCCGATCCAGTTGGTGACGCCCGGCGCCGGCGTGACGCCGGTGGCGGCCCGCCGTCCTTTCCAAGGCTTCGGCGGCATGACCGTCGCTAAGTCGATCGGGCACTCGACCTATCACAGCCTGCAAATGAAGGCCGAGCGGCGCGTCACGAACGGGCTCACCTTCGTCACCTCCTACACATGGTCGAAAGCCCTCAGCACACTGGATCAAAGCACGGTGGGCGGCGGCTTCTATAGCGACGGCGTACAGGACATCTTTAACCTGCGGGGGGAGAAAGCGCCGGCGGCCTTTGATCTCCGCCACCGCTTCTCCCTGGCGGCGAACTACGACCTGCCCTTCTTCAACCATGCCCGTCACAAGGCGTTGCGGAGCGGGCTCGGCGGCTGGCAGATCGGCGCGATCGTCACACAGCAGACGGGCTTTGCGTCGAACGTCAACCGGATTGGCGACACTACTGGGACCGGCATCAGTTCGCGTCCCGATCTGATCGCGCATCCGATCCTGTCCCGCGGCGAACGTTCCCGCGACCGCTGGTTCAACACAGCCGCTTTCGCCATGCCGCCGGGCGGGCGCTTCGGGAACGCCAGCCGACATCCCATTTACCTGCCGGGGTTAAACAATGTGGACGTGCTGGCCGCGAAGAACTTCGTACGCGCCGAACGGCATCGCTTCCAGTTCCGCGCCGAGTTGTTCAACTTCTTCAATCACGTTAACCTGGGCGCGCCCGGGCGCAGTCAGCTCGTCCCGGCCACCTTCGGCCGGATCACCTCCGCATCCCAGGGACCGGGTCACGAGAGCGGCCAGCGGGTGATTCAGCTTGCGCTGAAGTACTCTTTCTGAGCGAACCTGCGACCTCGCCTGCCCGAAAATGCAGGCGGACGTGGAATTTGACCGCGTCCCCAAAACGCGCGTTGCAACCGGGCGTCCGGCGCGTAACCTGGAGCCGGTTGCTTCGCGCAAGAAGTGCGTTCCGACGCCACTATGAGGGCCGGCTACCAAGGGAGCGCGGCCGGCTCCGCGCTTATGCCGCCGGTTGCCGGGAAGCCGCCGTCCCGGACCAGTTGGCCGCCGCGGAAGCCGCCGTCGGCCACACCTCGAGTGTGGTCAGCCACACCGCGATCCACAGCGCCTGCGCGGCCAGCAAGTGAAGAATCTGCATCCACCCCGGCGCCGCCAGCCACACGTTCCCCACGCCCAGCACGACTTCGGCCGCCACCAGCGAAGCGCCCCAACGAAACAGAGGCCGGCGATCGCTCCGCAACAAGCGCCCAAACACGCCCAGGACCAGGGCCGCGGCCGCCACCGCGATCACCGGATGCAGGATCCGCAGCCGCACCAGAAAGTGATGGCTCGCCGAAAGATCGGAGCGCACCTTCGCCAGCAGATCGCCGCCGAACGCCGGCTGTATCGGAAATAGCGTGTCTCCCAGGGCGGTAACGGCGCCGGACATGTTGGTCAGCACCAGCATCGCCAGCGCCGCTGCCAGCAGGCCTTGCGGCGCGGGCAGGCGGCGCCGGCTCCCGCCCGGCGCGGCCCACCACGCGGCGGTCGCCGCGCTGGCCGTCAGCAGCATGGTGTTGGTGAGGTGCAGCGCGATCACCACCGCGCGCGACACGGAAGCGTCGCCGGCAACCAACTGTTTCTTCACCAGCACCGCTCCAATAAAGGCTTCCACCAGCAGAAAGAACAGGGTGGCAAGGGACGCGAGAAAAACCGGCCGGCTGATCCGCCGCGCCCACCCGACCAGCAACAAACCGAAGAGGCCGCACAATCCGCTGGTCAGCCGGTGCGTGAACTCGATGACCGTCTTGGTCTCCGGCGCCGGCGGAAGCACTTCCCCGTGACAGGTGGGCCAGTGGCTGCCGCAGCCGTCTCCCGAGCCGGAAATGCGCACCCAGGCGCCGAACAGAATCACGACCAGCAGGTAGGCGAGGAACGCCCAGGCGAACCGTTGAAATCGCACCGTACGGGACATGGAAGGCTGCCTTCAGGGTAGCCGAGTTCGCGTTCTCGGCTCAGATCATCTCGCTCAAAAGCTCAGGCCGCGGGTGCGGAATCACCACTTTGTTGGTCAGCAGTCCCTTGGCCGCCACCACGGCCGCTCCCGCGTCCACCGCGGCGCGCACGTCGCCGACCGAACCGGTAAGGGTGACAAACGCCTTGCCGCCTAACGCCATCGCCAGCCGGATTTCGATCAGCTTGACGTTCGCCGTTTTCACCGCGGCATCGGCGGCTTCAATGAGGGATGCGACGGAGAACGATTCAATGATGCCGAGCGCATCCATGGTCTCTACCTTGTTCACCCCGCGAATCGCCGGCGCCACCGCTTCGTCAATGTTCGGGATTACGAACGAGTCGATAATCGAAAAATCGCCCGCGGCCACGCCCGCCGCCACGCTGGCGTGCACCTGCGCCACGCTGCCGCGCACCAGCACCAGGTACTTGCCGGAGCAGATGCTGCGGGACAGCACCAACTCGACGCCCGCCGCCTTCAGCATCGCATCGCAGACCTCGAAGCCCGCCGCGATGCTGGTCAATTCAATCAGACCGAATGCGGTCACGCTACAATCTCCACTTCTTGCGCGGTAATCCGCTGTACCTTGCCGCCGATGCTGGCGTGGAGGTCCGCGCCCAGTTGTCCCTCCGGCACGCGCGCGATGACGTCGCCGCGTTTCACCGTGCGGCCTTCCTTCACCACGGGAACCGCGGCCTGGCCGGCGTGCTGCTTGAGCGGCAGGCGGACGCGGGCAGGTTGATAGTCGAGCGGCTCAAACGGCGTCTCCCGCTCGTATTCCTCCACCTTCAGACGCTTGCGCAGCATCGCCTGCGGCACGCGCCGCCCATCTTTCATCGGGTGGACCCGCACCGGTTTTTGCTGCACAAACTTGATGCCCGCCGCGCGCAAGTCCTGCTTGGACTGGTCGCAGGCTTCCTTCGGATACAGGTCCTCGGGGCACGCATACAGCGTGCACAGCCCGCAGGCGCAGCACAACTCCGCCCACTGGTTCCACAAATCCTTGCCGCTGCCCGTAAAGCCCAACGAGCGCATCACCTTGTGCGGCTGCACTTCGTAACCGAGCAGGTAGCGGGGGCAGAACTCGGTGCAGTAGCTGCACTGGTCGCACGCCGATTTGCCAATGCGGTTCATCGACTCGAGCGAGCGGTCGCGGCGCGCGACCAGGTAATGGTCGCGGGGCAATACAATCAATCCCGCCGTGGTCTTGGTCACCACTTCGTCGAGATTGAAGGTGAGCGTGCCCATCATGAGACCCGAGACGAACACGGCGAACGGCTCCACCTCGGGGCCGCCAGCCAGGTCGAGCACTTCGCGCAGCGTGACGCCAATGGGAACCCAGAAGGACTTGGGCTGCCGAACCGCCCCTCCGACCGAGAGAAACTTGCGGATCACCGGTTCGCCGCGGGCGGCGAGCTCCACATTATAGAGCGTCTCCACATTCGAAACGACGCAACCCACCTGCAGCGGAATGCCCGCCGCCGGAATCAGGCGGCCGGTGGCGATGTACACCAGCTCATACTCGTCTCCGGACGGATAGAAATCGCCGAGCAGCACCATGTCGATGGGCGCGCCGCCAAGCTGGCTCTCGATGGCGGCGGCGGCTTCGCGGTTCTTCTCTTTGACCCCGAATTTGCCGCGCGACGCGCCGGTCGCTTCCATCATCCGGCGCATGCCTCCGACAATCTCCGCCGGATGGGCCTTCATGATTTCGTAGTCCTTATGCAGCAGCGGCTCGCACTCGGCGCCGTTGGCGAGGACGAACTCGACCCGGGATTCCGCTTTCACATACGCCGGAAAGCCCGCGCCCCCCGCGCCCACCACGCCGCCGGCGCGAAGCTGTTGGCTCAGTACAGGCATGACCGAAACCATCAGTGTATCGCGCCGGCCCCCAAGCCCGCCCGGCGAGGCGGGCGCGGCAAGGCGCCGAGCCGCGCATGGGAGCCAGCGGGCCGGAGGCACGCGCGACCCCAACGCCGAGCCGCTTCAGCCAGCTCCTAGGCTCAGAGATGCTTCAAGAGCGCCTTGGCTTCGCCCAGGCGCGGGAACGCTTTCTCGGCCTCGCGGAATTCCCGTGTGTGCACCCGCCGGCGCGCGCCCCGGTGGTCGACCGGGTAGCGCAGGTGCAGCATCTCGTGAAAGACCACATACTCCAAGGCCAGCCGCGGGATGCCGGGCTGGTCAAAGATGCGGCTGATAATGATGGCGTTATGCGAGGGGTCGTAGTGGCCCAGCATGGAGCGGCTGGGCCGCCGGCTCCAGCTCAGCGCGGGCCGGGCCAGCAATCCCCCGAAATGGGCGCGGTTGAGCTCCTCGAAAATCTCCTCGAGATCGTGGTGCTGCCCGCGGGCTCCGCTGAGCTGTTTTCGTCCCCGCAGTTGGCGCAGGAGAGCCAGCCGCCCCCGGATGTCGCGCCGGTTCAGATAGAGGCGATACCGGCGCGCGTACGCGGGCGGCACCGGCCGGCGGTAGAGCTTCGCCAGCAGGATGAACGCCAGCGCCTCCAGCACCGGCGCCGGCGCGCCCTCCAGCACATCTGGCAGCCAGGCGAGCAGCCGGCCTCCTTCCAGCCGCAGCGTGCTGTGAGCGTTGGCGTAAGGCCGGAACTCCACCGCCACCTGCGGCGCGGGCGTACGCGGCCACAGCGTCCGGAACACGCGGGCGAAGATCTCCGGAGGAGTCTCAAACAGGAGCGCCGATTCGAGCGCGGGCGCGCTGAGCTCGAAGTCCCCTTCTTCGCGCCGCGCTTGCATTTCCTCCGAATTTAACATAACAAGGTAGTTTATAAGCTTTTCGCCAACCTACCCGAAAGGACTCTGATTGAGAGCCAAGATCACCGCCCTGGGGTGCTACACGCCTCCCCGAATCCTGACCAACTACGAGCTGGAGAACCTGGTGGACACTTCCAACGAATGGATTCTGGAGCGGACCGGCATTCGCGAACGGCACATCGCCGATCCCGACATCGCCACTTCCGACATGGGCACGGAAGCCGCCCGGAAGGCGCTGGCCCAAGCCGGGGTGGATCCCAAATCGCTCGAAGCCATCGTGCTGTGTACCGTTACGCCGGATATGTTCTTCCCCTCCACCGCGTGCCTGATTCAGCACCATCTGGGGGCGCCGCGCGCGTGGGGCTTCGACCTGATCGCGGCGTGTTCCAGCTTTGTCTACGGGTTGAACACCGTCGCGCAGTTCGTCCAGAGCGGTTTGCACCGGCGGGTCATGGTGATTGGCGCGGACACCATGAGCCGGATCATCGACTACACGGACCGGAATACTTGCGTGCTGTTCGGCGACGGCGCCGGCGCCATGATCGTGGAACCGGCCGAAGAAGGCGAGGACGCGGGCCTCATTGATTTCATTGGCGAGATCGACGGCGCGGGCGGCGAGTACCTGAAAATGCCCGCGGGCGGCAGCCGCATGCCGCCGTCGCACGAAACCGTCGACAAGCGGCTGCACTACGTGCACCAGGACGGGCAGCAAGTGTTCAAGTACGCAGTGCGCAAGATGTACGAGCTTTGCGCGGAGATTCTGAAGCGGAACCACCTGACCGCCGCCGATGTCGCGGTGCTGATTCCGCATCAGGCCAACAAGCGAATTATCTCGGCGACGGCGGACCGGCTCGGGCTGCCCCCGGAACGCGTGATGATCAATATCGACCGGTACGGCAACACCACGTCGGCGACGATTCCACTGGCGACGCAGGACGCGATTGCGCAAGGTTCCCTGAAGAAGGGCGACCTGGTGCTGTTTGTTGCGGTGGGAGCGGGCTACACCGCAGGCGCCAGCCTGTGGCGCTGGGCGTACTGACAAAGCTAAGGGGACGTCGGCACCCTGGACCCCGGGTTTCCGCCCGGGGCGGCCTTTTCCGGCAACTCGATCCACACGCGCAATCCCGGATCTGCGTGGTCAGCCCCGATCTTGCCGCCATGGAGTTCCACCGCGCGGCGCGCGATGGCCAGGCCCAATCCCGCGCCGCCGCGCGAGCGGTCGCGGTCCGCGTCCACGCGATAGAACGCGTCGAAGATGCGCGCCAGTTGCCCAGGGGGCACGCCGGGACCGTAATCCCGGATCTCCAACCGTACCGATCCCGGCGCGCGGCGCCAACTCACCTCCACGGCAGTACGTTCCGGCGCGTAGCGAATGGCATTGCGCAACACGTTCTCGATCGCGCGGCGGAGCAGTTCGGGATCCGCCTCCAAGACCGTCTCGTCCGGCGCAGCCAGCGCAATCTCGACCCCCCGCGCGCTGCCCTCGATCCGGACATCGGTGGCGATGGCTTCCAGCAATTCGCGCAACAAGACCCGCTCGCGCCGGAACTGAGCGGGGTCGGCTTCGGCGCGCGTGAGCTCCAGCAGTTCCGTCACCAGCGCGTTCAGCCGCCCGGCCTCGCGTTCAATCCGGTCCAGCGCGCGGCCCGGATTCTCGCTATTCCGGGCCAACTCGACGGCTACTGCCAAGCGGGCCAGGGGAGAGCGCAACTCGTGCGAAATATCAAGCAGCAGGCGTTTTTCGGCCTCCACGAGAGTCTGAATCCGTCCGGCCATGCGGTCGAAAGCCTGGGCAAGCTGGCCGAGTTCGTCGCGGCGAGTCGAACCCGCGCGAGCGCTGAGGTCGCCTTTGCCAAACCGCTCAAGCGCGCCTTGCAATTCCCGCAGGGGCCGCGTGAGATAGCGCGCCAGCCCGTAACAGAACGCCAGCACCGCACCAATCAGCCACAGATTGGGCGTGAGCACCTCCCAGGTGAACGTCCGGGGCGGCGGCGCCAGCAGCACCAGGAGGTAATCGCCCCCTCGGGACACCGCGCTAAAAAACCTTCGGGAGCGCGCCAGGCGGCGCCTGGCCGGGCGGCGCCCGGCCTCCGCAATCAGCGCGTTGCGATCCTCACCCGTCAGCAGATCCCGTCCTTGTGCGTCAGCAAGAAAGGCTGAGGTCCCCAAGGTCGTCTGGACGCGTTCGAGAAAGGCGCGCAGTTCCGCCTGCCCGCCCCGTTCGTAGGCTGTGCGCGCTTCTCCCAGCAGGAAAGGCAGGAGCCGCGCCGCCGGGGGCAGGCGCTCCGGTTGGCGGGCCTCCAGCGCGACCGCGGTCGTGAAGATCAAGCCGGCCGCCATCGCGGCGACCGTGGCCAGAAACCAAAGCAGGATGCGGCTGAACAGCGAATTCATGCGCCGTCCTCCTCCTGGCGCGCGCGGCAGAACTGATAACCAACGCCGCGCACGGTCCGAATCAGCCGCTCGTCGCCCAGCTTGCGCCGGAGATGACTGACATGCACGTCGATGGCGCGGTCAAACGGCGTCGCCTTCCTTCGATACAGACTCTCAGTTAACGCCTCGCGCGACAGGACCCGGCCCGCCGCCCGCATCAGGCGCTCCAAAATCTCGAACTCGAAGGTGGTCAGTTCCACCTCTCGCCCGGCTACCGTCACCTGGCGGGACTCGGGATCGAGGACGACGCCGTTCACCTCCAGCCGGCCGCCCGACGGCTGGCGCGGTTCTTCCACCCGTCGAAGAATGGCCCGGATCCGGGCGATGAGTTCGCGGGGGTGAAAAGGCTTGGGCAGGTAGTCGTCGGCGCCCAACTCCAGACCGATGATCCGGTCGACGTCCTCGCCTCGGGCCGTGAGCATCAGCACGGGGGTGCGCTGCGACCGGCGCAGTTGCCGCAGCACTTCCAGTCCATCGATGCCGGGCAACATGACATCGAGCACGATCAGATCCGGCGGGCGGGCGTGGGCATGCGCCAAACCTTTCGGGCCGTCGTGCTCCATGGCTACGGTGAATCCTTCGCGTCTGAGCAACTCTTCCAGCAATTGGCACAGTTCCCGGTCGTCGTCGATCAGCAGGATGCGCACGCCTTGACTGATACCACCGCCGCGGCGTCGGGTAAAGAAGCGAGGGGGACATTTACATACATTTACGAGCCGCCCATCGTCCGTTTACGATGCGGACGTACTGTGGAAATAGGAGGTATGGAGACCCATGAATCGAATCCGCTTGGTTTTGTTGGCAGGGACGGCGCTGGCCGCCGCCGGGATGCTGAACGCCCAGGCAATGCCAGGCCGCGTCGGGGCGGGCGGCGGGGATGCCCCCCGGTTGGGCCGCATGCAGCAGTTCCTCGCCGTCTCCTTGGACCTGACGGAAGCTCAGCAGGCGCAAGCCAAAGAGATCTTTGCGGCTGCGCGTGCTTCCGCCGCGCCGCTGGTCGCGCAACTGCGGTCCGGCCGGCAAGAGATGGCGGCTGCGCTGAAGGCCAATCAGCCCGACGCGGAGTTGGACCGGATCGCCAGCCGGCAGGGCGTTCTGCTGGGCCAGTTGGCCGCAATTCGGGCGAAAGCTCAGGCGAAGTTTTACGCCCTGCTCACGCCCGCCCAGCGGGATAAGGCCGAAAAGCTGAAGTCACTCAGAGGCCGCCGGGCGGGCCGCCTGGGCGGGAATCCCTTCTAGGGCTAGAAAACCTCGAAGCAGAACACCTGATTGGAGCCGTCCGGCGATAGACCATACTGTCCCTCCGGGAGGCTGTCCACCACTTCGATCCGAAACAGGTTCTCGCCCAGCCGGGTGAAATTGAGCCGTGCGGGCTTGGCCGAATCCTTGGGCTTCTTGGGATTGAACGCCACCTCCCGCTGACCGCCTTTCACCTCGAACGGGTACAGCGCCAGCCGCTCGACGGCTAATCGCTCGGACTGCACGAGGAAGAGCGGGCCGGCCAGAGGGGTCCGGGCCTGGGCCGACGCGCCCGGCACCACATACACCCGCCAGTCTTTGCGGGTTTCCTCTCTGGCCTCCGTCACATCCAGCGCAATGAGTTGATCGCCGTGCACCAGGTAGGGGAGGTCCGGCTTGGGAGGCACCGGCCCCTTATACCTTTGAGCGGACAGGAGAGCCGCAGCGGCCAGAGCGATGGCCGCCGCGCCTACAACGCGACGAGGGCTCACGAATACGATTCTAACTCAGGCGCGCGGGATTCCTGGGCCAAGCGGGCTTCAATGGCGTCCAGCGTCTTCTCGAACTGTTGCTTTTCAATGGGTTTCAACACCAGATAGCGCCCTTCGCCCTGGAAATGCATCGAGAGGTCGTGACTGAAAACCTCCGCCAGCAGCGTAAACGCCCCCACGCGGCCGCGGGCGCGGTCGTAGAATTCGACCCAGTTGAGCCCCTCGATCCGGGTGGAACAAAACACCACGTCGAACCGCATGCGGCCCACCAGGTCCAGCGCCTCGTCGGAACTGTGCACCGGAACCACCCGGTAGCCGCGGGCGCCCAGCGCTTCCATGAGCTGGCGCTCCACCCATTCCTCCGGCTCGACCAGCAGCACGGTGAGGCGTTTGGAAGACTCCCGCGCCTCCGGGACGGACGCCGTTTCCGTCGGCTTGTCGGCGTGCATCAGCGGCAGTTCAACTTCAAAGCAGGTTTCGCGCTCCGAGACTTGCACCAGCCGCAATTCCCCGCTGTGGCCGGTGATAATCGTCTTACAAACATCGAGGCCCAGGGCGCTGACTTCGTCCTCGAGACTGGGGCCAGCGCTGGGGCGCAGCGGAGCCGAGTAACGGATCTCGAAAAAGATCCTCCGCGCCAGCACGTCCGCGCGGACCTGCAAACGCTTCTCGGCGACTTCCTCCAGCGATTGCTCGGCATGCACCAGCAGGTTCAGAAAGACCTGCTCGATCTGGCCTTGCGACGCCATGACGAACAGGCGCTGGTCCTTAAGCAGGTTGCGGACCTGGATGCCGGAGGCTTTCCACTCCCGTTCCCGGAAACGGATCAGGCCGCGCACCAGCGAGATGATTTCCACCGGCTCGGGCTTGACCTGTTCCGGCTGCGCGAAGGAGACCAGCCGCTCGACAATGGCGGAGGCCCTTTTCGCCTCGGAGGCAATCACCAGCAACTCCTGCCTTTCCTGGGCCTGGGGGTACTTCTCCACCGCGGATTCGGCCATCCCAAGAATCGCCGCCAGCGGGGTGCGGAGATCGTTCACCACGCCGGAAATCAGGCGGCCGACGGCGGCCAGCTTTTCGCTGCGGGCCAACTGTTCCCGCACGGACCGCTGGGCCAGCAGTTTTACCGCGACTCCCACTTGGTTGGCCAGGTGCTGAGCACTGGCTTTCTCATCGGCCGTGAAACTGCGCGCCTGCCGCGAGTTTTCCATCTGGAGCACGCCCACGGCCTCCCCCTGGGTCAGCATGGGGATGTACAGCACGGAACGGGGCAGCAGCAGTTTATTCCGGTCCCGGCCCGGGAGACTGAAGGCGCTGCGCTTGGTGTCCGCGATGCTCACCATGATCCGGTTCAGGAAGCAGTTCACCAGCCCGGTCTCGAAGAACCCGGAGGGCTGGTCGACGGCGACGGGCGGATCGACCCGCTCGTCGCTGGGTTCGACCGGGGTCAGCGTGCGGGTGCCCTTGTCGAATAGGTAGAGCCGGATGCTGGTGATTCCCAACACCCGCGGCAGCACCGCTTCGAGCCGGCTCAGCAAATCCAGCGGAGAACCGGAATCCAGGATCTCCTCGCTGAGCGAATGCAGGCGGCGGATGGTCTCGCGCTGTTCGCGGGCGCGGCGCTCGCGAAACCACCAGATGACGGTAGCCACGCCCAGGAAGACGCCTAGCGGCTTTAACGCCCAGAATCCCTGACTCCAGTCCTCGGTCAGGCGCTCGACGGCGTCCGGCCGGTCCACCAGGACCATGAAATACCGGTCGTACGGCGGCTTCGGGCAGTATTGGTACGCAATGCCGGTGACCCGCACCCGATCGCCGATTTTCAGTTCGGGCAGTCGGGCGCGGTTGGCCGCTCGCGGGGAAGGAAGGAATACTTTCAGCGGCGCCTCCACCTCGCCGATGCGGAGGAAGACGCCCTCGCCATTCTCTCCGATTTCGAGCACGCGGTCTTCGGTGATGACCAGCTGGCCCAGGTAGCGGAAGGTCTGGAGGTCGCCGACCGGCGCCGGGCGGGGGAGCGGGCGGGAGCCCGCCGACTCGATGGTGATGCGGTTCACCGCCACCACCGGCAGCCCATTCCGGGTCAACACCCGTCCGCGAGCTTCGATCCAATCCCCGGGGGTGAGATCCTCGAAGGCTTCCGGCTTCCCTTCCAGGATCATCGCCTGGTCCCGATCCTGGATCGGCAAATGCGTGTATCCGAAAGCGGTGATCGGGTGGATCGAAACCTGGCCTTTGACGCTCACCAGTTTGTTTTCGAGCGCGGCGGCGTAGGAGGGCGGCACGCGGGAGGACGCCGCTTCCAGCGTCACCAGGTGCTGCGCCGCCAGCGGGACGGCGCTCAGGGCCAAGATGGCCCCTGCCCATCCGGTCACGCGCGAGGCTGTTGTCTGGTTAGCCACGGCCACAACTCGCTGCTCTCAAAATCGTCTATCGCCAAATCGACGCCCGGCAATTCCCGATGCGTGGTGCGGACCCCAACGACTCTGGCGCCCGCCGCCCGGGCCGCCGCCACGCCGGAGTAGGAATCCTCAAACACGATGCAGTTGCGCGGATCCACCCCCATCCGTTCCGCCACCCGCAGGTATACCTCGGGCGACGGCTTGGGCGCCGCCACCTGCCCGCCGTCCACCACGGCGCAAAAAAAACGGCGAATTCCCGCGCCATCCAAAAGGAAATCCACGTTGGGCCGCTCGGCATTCGTGCCAAGACCCACCGGAGTGTTTCCCAATTTTTGCAGGAATTTTCGCAAGCCCGGAACCAGGTGGCTTTCCAGGTCGCCCGCCACCAGGGAACGGTACAGTTCCTCCTTGGCGGCGCCGCGCCGCCGGATCTCCTCCTCGCCGAGATCGCCGTAGAAGTCGCGGATGATCTCGTCGTTCCGCTTCCCGTACATGCGTTCGTGCATCGCCTCGCTCGTGGCGAGGCCATAGCGGGCGTTAAACCGCTCCCAGGCCACGCGATGCACCGGATTGGAGTGGATGATCACGCCGTCCATGTCCAGGACCACCGCCAAACCCGACTGGATCATACCACAAGCGTCCGGCTTCACTCCCCCGCCTTCTCCTTAGAAACCTGCTGCGTAATCCACTCAAGATAGGGCGGGAATCCGTCGAGGACGGGCAGGGCGAGAACCTCAGGAACCTCGTAGCTGTGGCCGGCGCGCAGTTCCGCAACCAGCGATTCCCAGGACTCCCGCGTGCTCTTGATGATGAGCAGCCACTCCTCGGAGGTCTCCACGTTTCCCTGCCACCGGTAGACGCTCTCGACTGCCGGCGCGACGGAAACGCACGCCGCCACGCGCTGTTCCACCAAGCGCCGGGCGAGGCGCCGCGCCTCGTCCCGGCTGCCGCAGGTGCTCAACACCACAATTTTGTCGGTCATTATTCTAATTCTCGTGAATTTTACGTCCAGCAATGATACGATTATGAGTCAACGAGGAGATGGCAACGTGCGCAAACCGGTTTCCCGCATCGGCTACTTGTTGATCATCGCGCTGGCGGCCGGCTGGGCGTTCTACAATTTGCGCGGACCGCATGGCTTCCAGGCCTGGATGCAGAAGCGCCAGTTGATTCAGCAACTGGAGGAGCGAAACCGCGAACTGGCCCGCCAACTGGCGCTGAAACGGGAAGGCATCGACGTGCTGGGCTGGTATGGCCCGGCGCAGGAACTCGAGATCCGCAAGCGGCTCAAGCTGGTCAAACCGAACGACAAGGTATACGTCATCACCCAGTAGCCCGTGGCGTCCCCGGGGGCGGCGACGGTCCCGCGCGGCGTCGCCGTCCGCCCGTGCGCCGGAAGATTACTGCACCGTGAACGGCGTCCGGAGGGTAAAGGTGAGTACGGATTCCGCCGGCACCGTGGCGGGATCGCCCCGGGTGGCCATCACCGCGCCAGTTCCGCCCGCCGCGCCCGCGCCCGCGCCGATCGCGGCGCCCCGGCCGCCGCCGGCGATCGCGCCAATGGCCGCGCCGACGCCCGTGGCGACCCCTACCTTCAACGCGTCCTTTTTGGTGCTTTTGGGCGCGTCACGGGTAACCGTGCCCGTCACAATGTCGATGTGCTTTCCGTTGGCTAGTTCCAGGCCGGTTAGCTGCAACGTCAGCGAAGCCACGCCCTTCACCCGTCCGCCGGGATCGGATTCGACAATCCTGCCCTGAACATTGGCGCCCTTCCTGGCGATCAGCCGCCCGCCCTCTTGCAGGTCTTCCTCGAGGGTCGCAACGAAGGTTTCGCCGGATTTCAGGTCTTTCGTCGAGAGCGTGTTCGTGGTCCTGACCACCAGCCGGGCGCCCGCCTCCACCGTCACCGGAGGAAGTGGCGGAGGCGCGGCCGGCGCGGTGGGCGTCACGCTGCGCGCCGGAGCGCCGCCGGAGACGGCCGCTTGGGAGCCTGCCGCTTGGGACCCTGCCGGCGTACGGGACCCGGGACGCGCCGCCTGACCACGGGCGGGCGCCGAGGGCGTGCCGCCCGGCGGAGGCGCCAACTGATTCGCCGGCGCGGACTCCTCGGGAACCGCCGGCATCGCCGCGCTGTCCGTCTGTTCGGTCCGCGGCGTCTCCGGCGCGCGGCTGCACGCCGAACCCGCCAGCAGCATCGCCGCGGCCAGGCATATCATCCAATGCATTCTCATCCTTGTCCTCCTGGTGGGTCTCTTTCCGCTTGGTCTACGTGCAACCAGCTTACCAGTTTGGCGATTCCGGAGCGCTGTCTGCTTTTCGCTCTCGTTATCCATCGCGGGCTCAATCGCTCACAGGCGTCCGTCCCAGCGCAAACCGACGCGCCAAAGCCGGGGGGCGCCAATGAGCGGCGTGGGGGTGAACCCGGTAAAAAACTCCCGGTCCAGCAGGTTTTCCACCGCCGCGACGGCGCTGAGCCCCCCGCGGATCCGGCGGCGCACCACCGCCTGGGCCGTCGCGAAACCAGGCAGGCGGAACAGATTCCGTTCGTCCTCGAATTGCATCGCGAAACTGCGCACGCCAGCGCTCATCAGCGTCCCCCCGCGCTCGGCGGTGATCTGGAGCGATCCCTGGTGGCGAGGGATCTGCGGCGCCCGTTCTCCGGTGGAAAAGCGGGAGTCCGCCAGCAGATAGGCCGCCTCGCCGCGCAGCCACCGCCAGCGGCCCAAGGTTTCCAACTCGACCCCCCGGTTCAAGGCCGCCGCCGCGTTCTGGCGTTGCCGCGTGATCTCGTTGGCGGAAACCCGTAAGGTTACGTTGGTAATCAAATCTTCGAGCCGGTTGCGAAAAAACGTCACACGTACGCGGCTGGACTCCCCTACCCAATCGAGGCCGGTCTCCACGCCGGTGAGCGTTTCCGGCCGCAGCGAGGCGTTGGCCAGCGTGACCGCGTTTCCCACCCGGAATTCCCGGTAGAGTTCGTTCAGGCTTGGCGCCCGGAAACTCCGGTACGCGGAGGCCCGCGCGCGCAGCCGCTTCCGCCCGGCGGCGATGCCGGCGCTGGGGCTGAAGAAAGTCTGCCGCTGGCCAGTGACCTGCCGCCGGGCGCCGAAATAGAGTCGGACCGGCCCGGCGGCGGCATCTGCTTGCACGAATACCCCGTGCTGGAGGAGCGTTCCGCCTCCCAGGCGCAGGCCGGAGGGGACCAGGTAATCGCGGCTGTAGCCTTCCACCCGGAACGCGTCCCCGCCCCCGTGCAGGTTCCAGGCGCCCCGGCGCAGAGACCACACGCCAGCCCCGCCGGCTCCTTCGGCGGGAACGGATTGCCGAAACGTGACGCGCTCGGTCTCCCGGTTCGCGGCCAGCGCCGAAAACACCGCCCGGAACTCCTGTCGGTTATGAAAACCCAGCACCGACAACGACTGTGCGCCGAACTGGCGGAAGTAACGCCCGGACAGCGTGCCCAGCGAGGTCGAATTGCGCTGGGCGGCGGTGCCGTTGGCGCGGTCTTCCGCCAGCAGGTCCGCCTTGAGGAAAAACCGGTCCCGGCTTCCCAGCCAGTCGGCGCGCGCCTCGCCGGAGACGAAACGTACTCCGGCCGGTCTGTCGGCTGCTCCGCGCACGTCGCGAGGCACGACGAAATAGCCGTCTGTCGAAAAAGCCCGGCCGGCGCCGGACAACGCCCAGGGCCCGCCGCGCAGCACGTGGGAAAAGCCCGCTCCCAGGTCGTGGGTTTCCCGATTGCCGGCCTCGTATCGCGCCGTGACGCGTTTCGGCTCCGGCTCCCGGGAAAACAGGTGGATCACTCCGCCCATGGCGCGGTCGCCAAAAACGCTGGTCGAGGCTCCGCGCGAGATCTCCACCAGGGCCAGTTCTTCCGGCGCGAATCGCGTCCAGTACACCCAGCCTCCAAAGACATCGTTCACCGGAATGCCGTCCCAGAGCACCAGGGTGCGGCTGGCGCCGGACGAACCGATTCCGCGCAGGGAGACCCCCTGGGTGGTCGGGTTGGCGACGACGCTCGAAGAGCGCCGGAACAGGCTGAAGCCGGGTACGTTGCGCAGGCGGTCGTCCAGGTTGATGCCGGGAATGGTCTTCACTTGCTCCGGGCTCACGGCAGTAATCGAGGCCGGAGCCTCACTCTCCACGTTTTCCACCACCGTGATGGCAGTTCGCACCGGCGCCAGCGGCGGGTCAGCGGCCGGAGGGGTTTGCGCCGCGAGGCTCCAGCAGGAGAGCAGCGCGATCCAACACGACCACCGGCGTCCAACCCGCCGCCTCGAAGGCCGCGGGGCGGGTCGAGATGACGACTTGAAACGCGTTTTCGCCATGCGGGGGATCGGGAGACGCTTCCGGAAGCCTGGTAGCCAGGGCCAAAAATCTCAGGATAGTATACACATCCGCCTCGCCGGGGACCCGCCGGGAAAATCCCTGCGAACGAAACTCGAAGGTCAAACCCCGCTCCGCAAGGCTCCAGGTCAGATAGGCAGCCAAATCAATGGCCTTCTCGAGCCAAGCCTCGCCCGCGCTGTCCGGCGCCACCATCCGGTCGAGAAAAATCTCCGCCTGGCGGTCCTCTTCGCGGGCGAACTCGCGCACTTGCAACTCTCCAGTGTGAGCGGAAGTCTTCCAGTCTACGTAGCGGGCGCTTTCAGAGGCCTGGTAAGGCCGGATGCGATAGAAATCCTGCCCCGGGCCCGCATGCAAGCCCTCGAGTTCCCCGCGAATGGCCGCGATCAACTCCTCGAAGCCCGGCTGGGCATCAATCGAGGGGTAGACCAGCACTTCGCGAGTCAGTTCCACCTGGGCGGTCTTTTCCCGGAATCCAAACGGGAAACGGGTAGCGAGCCGGAACCCGCGTTGCCGGTAAGCGCCGCGGCGCGGGAACTCAATCTCGACCTGTTCGGCGACCGTCCTGCCGCCGGGCACCACCGGCAGGTAGACCGCCCTACGCAGGATGGACGGGTGGTCCGAACCGGGATCCGCCGCTCCTTCCACGCGGATCGAGAAGGAGGGGAACCATCCCTTCGAGTTTCGCAAGGCCAGCGTCGCGCGGAAGGTACGGCGCGCGGTGATGTGCTCCGGCGCCGCGAAATCGATCTCCAGCCCCGACAGGCTGAGCCGGCTGAGAAACCCGGAAATCAGCAACAACGCCAGCATCGCCGCCAGGATCAAAAACAGCAGGTTGTTGGCCGAGAGCACCGCAGTGGCGCCGACGACGCCCATGGCGACGCTGTAGAGAAAACCAGCAAGCGTGATCTGAATCTCCAGCGAACGCCGCAAGGCGGCCCGCCAGTGCGTTATCATTGAGGGCAGCATCGTTGGATCCCTGCCTCCGGCTGAGCCCGCCGGAGGGTTGGCGCCCTGCCAGCGCCTAATCCGATCCCACTATTGTCCGACATTGGCCCATCGTGCTAAATAGTGAAGGCTCGGGCGGAGCGCCTCAAAATCGTGTTCATGCGTTATCTTCCTTGGTTTGCGGTGGGAGCGGCAGTGCTGGCTTGGGACATCCTGATCCGCTGGAGCCCAGGAGGCCTGCTGCCCCGGCCGTGGGAGGTGGTGCAGGGCCTGACCGAACTCGCCCAGAAAGGGCTGTTGTTCAAGTACATCGTCGCGTCCCTGTTCCGCGTGACTTGGGGCTATGTAGCCGCTGCTGTACTCGCCATTCCTTTCGGATTGATGCTGGGGTGGCACCGGCGCGGAGAATTAGCCCTGAACCCGCTGATCCAGATTTTGCGGCCAATTTCGCCGCTGGCCTGGATCCCGATCTCGATCCTCTGGTTTGGGGTCGGGGATGTAGCGGCGCTCTTTCTGATCTTTATGGCTTCGTTTTTGCCGTTGACCGTCACTGCGATGAACGCGGTGAAGAACATCCTGCCGACGCATCTGAATGCGGGGCGGAACTTCGGGCTCTCCCCGGCGCAAATCGTCCTGAAAGTCATCTATCCCTCGGTGATGCCGCAGCTCATCGCGGGACTTCGGATCACGCTGGGGATCGCCTGGCTGGTGGTGGTGGCGGCGGAGATGATTGCGGTCAATTCGGGACTGGGCTTTCTGATTATCGACGCCCGCAATGCGGGCAACCGCTATGATCTCGTTGTGGCCGGGATGGTGATGATCGGGCTGATCGGGCTGGTGCTGGACCTGGGAATGCGCCGGCTGGAAAAGCTGAAATCGCTCCGTTGGGGTTACGCAAGCGAATGAGTCAACCCCTGATGACCCCGCCTTCCCGGACAACGGCCCGCGAGACCAAACTCCGGGTGCAAGGGGTGAACAAGGTATTCACCCGCGACGGGAAGTCGGTCAACGTGCTCGAAGACATCGACCTGGAGATTCGCGACGGCGAGTTCGTGTGCCTGCTGGGCCCCTCCGGTTGTGGAAAATCGACGTTGTTGAACATTGTGGCCGGGTTCACCCCCCCCACCAGCGGCCAGGTCTACATCGATGGTGAACCGGTGACCGGACCCGATCCGCGGCGGATTTTCGTTTTCCAGGAACGCGGCGTCTTCCCCTGGCTAACGGTGGAAGGGAATATCGGCTTTGGCTTGTTCCGCCTGCCGCCGAAAGAGAAAGCCCGCCGGATTGCGCACTACGTAAAGCTGGTAGGCCTGTCCGGTTTCGAGCAGGCATATCCGGCGGAGCTGTCCGGCGGCATGAAGCAGCGCCTGGAGGTGGCGCGGGCGCTGGCGGTGAACCCGGACATGCTCTTCCTTGACGAGCCGTTCGGCGCGCTCGATTCGATTACCCGCCTGCTGATGCGCAGCGAATTGCTCCGGATTTGGGAAGCCGAGAAGAAAACCATTCTGTTTGTGACCCATGATATTGAGGAGTCGGTGCAACTGGCGGACCGCGTGGTGGTCATGTCGGCCCGGCCGGCTAAGATTCAACGCGTGGTCGAGATCGACATCCCGCATCCTCGCGACATCAGTTCCCCTCGCTACCTGAAACTGCGCGACGGCATCTTCGAGGAAATCGGCCTCGCGCATAAAGTCTGACGGCGATGCAACTCAGGCGTTGGGAACCCACCGTACTCCCGCTATTGACCGCGCTCGCGGTCTTGGCGGTATGGGAAATAGGCGTTCGCGTTTCCGGCACCAAAGTCTTTCCCTCCCCCGCCGAGGTAGGCAGGGGCTTGGAAGAATTACTCCGTAAGGGATTGCTTTGGCGCTACACCGCGGATTCCCTGCTGCGCGTGGGCAGCGGCTACCTGCTGGCGATTCTAGTGGGCATTCCCCTGGGGTTGGCGCTGGGCTGGTATCCGCTCGCGGCCCGGGCCGCTAACCCGCTCATCCAGATGCTGCGTCCGATTTCTCCGCTGGCGTGGATCCCGGTGGCGATCGTGCTGTTCGGGGTAGGGAATGAGTCGGCCGTATTCCTCATCTTCCTGGCCTCGTTCTTTCCTATCCTCGTGTCCACCATGACCGGGGTGCGCGGCGTGCCGCCCATGTTCCGGCTGGCCGGGGCGAACTTCGGACTGTCGATTGCCGCCCTGCTCAGACGGGTGGTGTTCCCGGCGGCGCTGCCCCACATGATCGTTGGGCTGCGGATTGCGCTCGGCATCGCGTGGCTGGTGGTGGTGGCGGCCGAGATGATCGCGGTCGATTCCGGGTTGGGCTATCTCGTGATCGACTCTCGCAACGCGGGCAAGCGTTACGATCTGGTGATCGCGGGCATGATCCTGATCGGCCTCATCGGCTTGGGACTGGACATTGGCATGCGCCGCCTCGAACGGCTGAAATCGGTTCGCTGGGGTTTCTTAAATGACTGACGCGAAAAAGGTTGCCCTCGGGGTGCTGGCATGGACGAGTGTGGTGAGCGCCCTGCATCTGCATTTCAACGTGGACTGGGCGCCGATTCTCAATGACCGTCTGCCCGAGCATCGCCGGAAGATCAACGTCGCCTACATCCCGGTCACTTGTCACTTGGCCTGCCCGGTGACCGATTACATTACGCGATTCACGAAGACTGGAAACCTCTTCCTCCCGAAAATGTTTCAGGGATTTCCCGAGATCAAAGAGGCATTGATCTCGAACAAGATGCAGGCCGCATTTATGGTTGCGCCGATGGCCATGGCCCTGTGGTCCCAAGGCGTCCCTGTCAAAATTGTTTATCTCGGGCACCGATACGGTAGCGGCGTGGTCGTGCACAAGGACGGCGGCGTGCGCACCTTTGCCGACCTCAAGGGGAAGACGATCGCGATTCCCAGCCGCTTCTCCGACGAGCGGCTGATTGTCTTCCGGGTCATGAAGAAATTCAACATGACGGCCGCTGACCTGAAAATGGTGGAAATGGCGCCGCCGGATGTGGCCGGAGCGCTGGCGGCGCGGGCGATCGACGCGTTTTCGATGGGCGAACCATTTCCTTCCCAAGCGGAGATGGGCGGTTTCGGCCGGGTCTTGTTCCACGCTCGGGAGCACTGGCCGGATTACATGTCCTGCGTGCTGGTGGTGCGGCAGGATCTGATCGACCGGCGTCCGGAAACCGTTCAAGCCCTCGTCGATGGCATCGCCCGATCGGGTCTCTGGTTAGACGACGGACGCCCCCATCGCGAGCATGCGGCCGACTTCGTCGGCCGTTACTACTACAATCAGGACCCGAAACTGCTTCGCTGGGCGCTCACCAACCCCCTGGACCGCGTCGTCTATACGGCGCTGACCCCCTACAAGGAGGATTTCGACCTGGTCCGCGACCTCATGATCGAAACAGGGGTACTCGACCGGCGCATCGAGTTTCAGGACTACGTCGACACGCGGTTCGCCGAAGGCGCGCGGCGCCAGACTCCCTGGAAATACGTGCCCAACTCAGGCGTGGCCGAGTAGGTAGCAGCGACCGCCTTCAGCGCGCATACAATTTCCCCTCCCGGCGTTGCCGCCGCCGGGCCTGCTCCGTGCAGGGAGCCCTCCAAAGAGGACCGCGTCCTGGGAGCAGGACGCCTCAGTCGGTCTGGGTTTCCGGACGCTGTCTCCGCGAATTCCCGGGGGGCGGCGTGCGCGGCTCGGCTCCCGGTAACGGGTTACGGTACGGTGAAGGAGGGATGCGCGGCGTGTTTGAATGTCCCGGGCGGATACGCAAACGTTCCACGGCCCAAGTGCGAACCACGTGGGGATGACGAGGACGATCCATGACCTACTCCTTTCCGTCTCCAGTGTACGCCTGGCAGGCCGAGTCCCGGAAGCTCCCCGAAAGGCCTTTCCATGTTACCCAGCATTCAAAATCTGTTCTCCTTGTCCGGCAAGACAGCGGTGGTAGTGGGCGGGGGCGGCGTGCTCGCCGGCGAGATGGCGATGGGGTTCGCCGGCGCCGGCGCCCGCGTTGTGGTCGCCGACCTGAACCTGGCGCAAGCTGAAACCCGCGCGGAGGCGATTCGCGCGGCGGGCGGCCAAGCCATGGCCGTCGCCTGCGACGCCACCGTAAAGTCCGCCCTGCTGGACGCGCGGCAGCGGGCGGTGGCGGAGTTCGGCGGCGTAGAGATTCTCTTGAACGCGGCGGGAGTCAACTCCGGCACGCCCTTCCTCGAGATCACCGAAGCCGAGTGGCAGAAACTGCTGGACATCAACCTCCGGAGCGTGTTCCTCGCCTGTCAGGTGTTCGGCGAACGGATGGTCCAGGCGGGAAACGGCGGTGCGATCATCAACATCAGCTCCGCCTCTTCCGGCCCTCCGCTTTCCAAGGTGTTTACCTATGGGGTGGCCAAGGCGGGGGTGAACCAGATCACCCAGTTTCTAGCGCGCGAGTGGGCGCCATACCGGGTGCGCGTCAACGCGCTGCTGCCCGGCTTTTTCCCGGCCGAGCAGAACCGCAAACTGCTGACCCCGGAACGCACCGCGCAGATCCTGAATCACACGCCGATGGGCCGCTTCGGGGACGCCAGCGAACTGGTCGCCGCCGCCATCTTTCTGGCCTCGGAGAACGCCGCGTCTTTTGTTACCGGCGCGATCCTCCGCGTGGACGGCGGATTTGGCGCAATGACGATCTGACCGCGCCGCCCCTAGCGGGCATCCGTCCTTCCGGGTAAGCCGCCCGCACGCCCCCGCCGCGAAGCCGATGCGCCCTTCCCGGCGGGACGCCGTCCCGCTGGTGCTTCCCCGCGCTGCGCCGCGATTCCGTTCCAGACAATCCCGGCCACGTCGCCGGCAAAAGAAAGCGGAATCTCCGAGGCGGCCAGGTATCTGGCATAGAAGGCTCCCACCAGCAGGTTGACCGCGGCGTCCAGGTCGGCTCCCGGACGCAGTTCCTTTCTCTGTTCCGCGCGCTCCAGAATCGCGCGCAGCATGGCGCGCCGCGGGGCAACGATCCGCTCCCGAAACAGACGCAGCAACTCGGGGGTTTGGAATTCTTCCGCGAGCACGGTCCCAATCAACGTCATGCCGTGCGGGCGCAGCAGAGAGCGGCGGAAGTTCTCGAGCGTGCCGGTGAGATCCCCCAGCGTCGAACCGGTGTCGACCGGCGGTTCCGCCAACTGGATGGTTCGCAGCGCGGCGGTCGCCAGGTCCGCTTTGGACGGCCACCGGCGGTACAGGGTGGGCTTGCTCGCGCCCGCCTCGGCGGCCACTTGGTCGAGCGACATGCGGCGGTAACCTTCCTCGGCCAGCAGCCGCAGGGCGGCCTCGAGAATCCGGGATTCCGTCTCGCGGCTGCGCGGCCGACCCGGCGCGCGGCCCGGTGATGGGGCGGAAGGGAAGGCGAGTTTCATGACACGAGAATCCAACGGATAACGATGTTGACAATGAATATAGATACGATACAGTATCGTTATTGGAAAGTCCGGGCGCCGACAACCGGCCCCGAGGAGATGCTCCATGAAAATCGCGTTTATCGGCTACGGGAACGTCGGTGCGCCGCTGGCTTCCCGCCTCCAGCATTTAGGCCATGAAGTCACGCTCGCGGCGGCGGATCCGGAGTCGGCGAGTGTGCGAAAGGCGCTGACCCGCAATCCGGGCCTGGCGGTGGCGGCGCCCCGCGAAGCGGTGCGAGCCGCGGAGGTTGTGTTTCTGGCCACGCCGTTTCAGGCCGCCGCCGCGGCGCTGGAGGCGGTGACGGAAGAACTGAAGGGAAAGATCCTGGTCGATTGCACCAACCCGGTGGGCCCGGGGCTGAGTCACGGGCTTCAGAACCGGCAGTCCGGCGCGGAGATGGTGCAGTCGCTGGCGCCCGAGTCGCACGTGGTGAAGGCCTTCACCATCTACGGATTCGAGAATCTGGAAGACAACGCATATCCGGCCTGCCACGTGAAGCCGGTGATGATGTATTGCGGGCGCGATGCCGTGGCGAAGCAGGCGGTGGGCGAACTGATCGCCCAGCTCGGCTGGGAACCGCTCGAGGTGGGCGGCCTCGAGCAGGCGCTGCATCTGGAGCACATGACGCTGCTCTGGGTGCGGATGGTGCGCGCGCAGGGCCATTCGCCCCACATGGTCTGGGCCGTCCTGCGGCGGTGAGCGGGCGCGCTGCTCACGAACGGCGGGCGGCGAAGAACTCCTGCAACAGGGCGACGCACGCGGCGGCCTGGACTCCCTCGACCACCTCTAGCCGGTGATTCAGTAAATCCGAGTCCGCCAGGGAGAACTTGCTGCGAACGCCGCCAAAGCGCAGGTCGCGGCAGCCGAAGACCAGCCGGCTCACCCGCGCTTGCACCAGCGCGCCCGCGCACATGACGCAAGGTTCCAGAGTGACATACAGGCAGGCGCCGTCCAGGCGGTAGTTGCCCGCCGCGGCGGCGGCCTCGCGCAAGGCCAGGATTTCAGCGTGGGCGGTGGGGTCGCAATGCGCGATGGGCGAGTTGCGGCCGCGGCCCAGAATGCGTCCGCAGCGCGCTACGACGGCGCCGACCGGCACTTCGCCCGCGGCGCCGGCTTCCCGCGCCAGCCGCACGGCTTCTGTCATGAAATCGTCGTCCGTCATCACGCTCTCCCGTCGTCAGCTGGCCACCTTGCCCACTCTCCGGAGGAAGGGGCGCTCTGCCGCGCGCCGCAACGGCCGCGGGCCACGCTGCGTACTATAATCGTAAGGGAAAGGGGGCGTAACGGATTCGACGGGATGGATTCTGTTTGGAGAGGCGTGCCGGGTTCCGAGCTCCCGTTAAACGATCGGAAAACCATAACTGCCAATACGCAGTTTGCATACGCTGCCTAATCGCTAGGTAGCCGCTCCCGCTGTCCGAGCCCGCGCGGCGGCGAGCGAGCGTCATGCTTGCGGGATAGGCCGAGAGCTTCGGTCCGGAGCAGCAGGCTGAGATCAATCGGGCTAGGATTCAGTTCGTCTTGCCGGTTCTGAGGCTGGGTCCGAAACTTGGGAATCGGCTACGCACGTAGGCTCTTCAGAGAGGGCTTTCTCGGACGCGGGTTCGACTCCCGCCGCCTCCACCAGCTCTCGAGAGACGGGAGCGACCTCCGGCAAACCTCGCCCCGCAGCGCACGCTTTCTCAAGCAGGACCCGGCTCCGAGCGCAAAGAGGCCGAAGGATCGAAAATCCGGCCCGTCGCGATGTTGCGGCGCCCGCAGTCTGGTGCCGGAAGAAGCTGACGTTCCATATCGACACGACATGAAAGGGTGGTCTCCACGGAAAGGAAGCCGGCCCGAGTTGTCGGATCAAGGCGCCCAAGTATCCCGCCACCGATCCTAAATTTGCTAACTACAATCCCCGCAGGCTGATCGCCATCAGCGCCAGCGACAGTCCGATCATCACCACGACCGTGATCCAGCACACCCAGTTGTAAAACGAGGAGTTCACCCACTCTTTCATCAGGTTCCGGTTGTTGATGAGCAGGATCATGTAGATCAGCACGATCGGCAGCAGCACGCCGTTGATCACCTGGGAGAGGAGAATCATCCGGATCAGCGGGAAACCCGGAATCAGGACCACGCCCGCGCCCACCACGATCAGCAGCGTGTACAACCAGTAAAAGACGGGCGCTTCGCGAAAGCGCTTGTTGACGCCCGATTCGAAGCCCAGCCCTTCGCAGACGGAAAACGCGGTGGATAGCGGCAGGATGCAGGCCGCGAACAACGAAGCGTTGAACAGCCCCGCCGCGAACAGCAGGAACGCGTACTCGCCGAACGGGCGCAACCCCATCGCCGCCTCCGCCGCGTCCTGAATATCCCGCGGACCGGACTTCCAGATGGCGCCGGCGCACGCCACGATGATGAAGAAAGCGATCACCACCGTCATGATGCACCCCGCGATCACTTCCAGCCGCGATTCGGCGTACTCTTTGGTGCTGACGCCTTTTTCCACTACGGCAGCCTGCAAATAGAACTGCATCCAGGGCGCGATGGTGGTGCCCACCATGCCGATGAGCATTTCGATGTAGGCGCTGTCCAGCATCAGGGTGGGGCGCAGGCTCGAAATGGCCGCTTCTTTCCAGTTGGGCTCCACCAGCACGCCGGAAATGATGTAACAAACGTATACGGCGCAGGCAAACAGGAAGATCTTCTCGACGTTGGCGTAGTTTCCCTTCACCACCAGCACCCACACGGCGAGCGCGCCCAGCGGCACGGAAACCCAGTGGGGCACTTGAAACAAGCCCAAAGCGCTCGCGATGCCGGCGAAGTTGGCCATGATGTTGGCCAGATTCACCAACACGAGCAGAGCCATCACCAGGAACGTGACGCGCAGGCCGAATTCTTCGCGGATCAGGTCGGAAAGCCCTTTGCCGGTCACCGCCCCCATGCGGGAGCACATTTCCTGGGTGATGATCAGCACCAGCGTGATCGGCAGCAGCGTCCAGAGCGGGAGGTATCCCCAGCGGGCGCCCGCCTGCGAGTAGGTGATCAAGCCGCCGGCGTCATTGTCGACGACGGCCGTGATGAAGCCGGGCCCTAAGACGGCAAAGAAAATCGCCAGGCGGTAGCGGAACCGGCGCAGCAGGGTCAGCATGCAGGTTGCGTCACTTCTCCCTCAGCACGGTGATGATGTCGTCGGCGGTAATCACACCTTGCAGCCGGCCCTCTTCGTCGACCACCGGCAGGGTGAGCAGATTGTATTTGTCGAACAGTTCGGTGATGCGGTCCTGACGCTCGTGGACGGACACGGAGATCAATGTGTCTGCCGCGGCCTCGCGCAAGAGGGAGTTCTCGCGCGCCACGAACAGGCGCCCCAGGGGCACCGCGCCGGCAAGGCGGCCGTGCTCGTCGGTCAGGAAGACCGTGTTCAGGTTCTCCGCCAGATCGTCCGCCGAGCGCAGCGCGGCGATGGCGTCCGCCACGGTGGCGGAGACGGGCAGGGCGACGAATTCGGTGTTCATCAGGCCGCCCGCCGAGTCCTCCCGGAATTCCAAGAGTTCGCGCACTTCGGACTCGGGCGCCTCGTCCATTTCGTCCAGAATCTCCTCGGAGGCGGCCTCTTCGAGTTCCCCCAGCACGTCCGCGGCCTCGTCGGGCGCCATCTCTTCGACAATCTCCGCGGCTTTCTCCGGTTCCAGCGATTCCAGGATCTGCGCCTGCATCTTGGGATCCTCCACCTCGGAGAGCGCGTCGGCGGCCACTTCGCTGTCGAGCGTCTGGAAGATGGCGCCGCGGTCCTCGGGACTGAGTTCCTCGACGATATCGGCGAGGTCGGCGGGATGCATTTCCTCCAGGCTGGCGTGCGAGATGTTGAGGCGGACCCGGCGCTGGGGGTCGGGCTCCACGATATTGCAGACCTCCCAGCGGATGGAGTTCGGCGGCACCGGCTGTTGCAGCCAGCGGATCCAGCGCGCCGGCAGCAGCCCCTGAAGCAGCCGGCGCACGATACTGCGGACGCCGATGTCGACTTCGAGGACCCGCAGCCATGTGTGGGGGCGTACTCCGTTGCCACGCTCCTGGCGGATTTCGAAGGTGACGTCGTTCACCCGGACCACTTTCCGTCCGTCGACGTCAATGATCTGCTGATCCAGCAAATCGCGCACCAAGCGGAGGAGGTATTCGTCGTCGTGATAAGGCGTCAGGTTCTCGTCGGAAAGCTGGATGCCCTCCAGGCTGATGGATTCCACCTGGTCGTAGCGGACCGTCAGCCAAGCCCAGCCCCCGCCGACGAGGAAGCGGTCCACGCGGAACGGATCAGCCAGCGGGACAATGGCCGCGTCGCGCACCCGCCCGATCCGCCGCTTCCGCAGATCGTAGACCGGCAACCCCATCAGTTCGGTGAGGAACAGAAGCTGGTCCGCCATCGCCCATACTCGCTTCCTTGCCTGGACGAACGCGGAACTGGGGCCGCACTCGTCGATCCCGGCCGGTGTTTTCAATATGACGCAACGCCCGCGCGGGTGGCAAGCACAGCGGCTATTTCAGCAGGCCAAAGATGCCGGACTTGCGGCTCTCGCGGTCTGGAGCCGGCGAAGGCGCCATCGTCTCCGCCAATTCCCGGTACTTTCTGCCCAGCTCGGAACCGGAGTCCACCGGCTTGCCCGCGGTGAGCGCCTTGTGGACGCCCGTGTAATCGTTCGGGAACGTCATGTGGATTGGCAGCCCGAACAGGTTCTCCATTTCTTCAATGCTGATCTGGGACCGCTTGTGCGCGCGGTTCAACAGGATGCTGATCCGGCTGGTCAGATCGAGAGAGCGGAAATAGTTGATCTTCTCCCGCGCCAGGTGCAGGCTCGGCAACTCGGGGGTGGAGACCAGGAAGATCCGCTTGCACTCGTACAGCACCTCGACCGAGTACTTCTCCATCATGCCGGATAAGTCCAGGCACACGGTCTTGTAATTGCGCTGGGCAAAGGCCAGCAGATGGCGGATCTGGGGCGGTTCGATGCGGAAACCAGGATTGATCCGCCCGGTGGGAATCACATGGAGTTTGCCGACCTTGGAGACCAGTTTGGCCCACAGGTTCTCGTCCATCTCCAGGGCGTTCTCGGCCGCGTCGAGAATGGAGAACTGCGGCTGCAACAACAGCATAAAGCCGACCAGTCCGCCGTTCAGGTCAAGGTCCAACAGCAGGGTGTCGTTGCCAGGCAGGGCGGAAAGCGCCAGGGCCGTGTTCACGGCGATGGTGGTCGCCCCCGCGCCCGGCTTGGCCGGCAGGAACGCATAGATCGCCTCGGTCGTCTCCAGCGCGGGAGGGCGTTGCGCCAGCAGCACCTCGATCCGATCCAGCGTCTGGCTGATCAGGCCGGGCTCAAAAGGCGGAGAGAGAAACTCGCGCATGCCGGCGCGCATGGCCTCGAGCAGCGTCTGCGCGTCGCAGGTGCGGCTGATGGCGACCACTTGCGTCCCCGGGCTTTGCTGATCGATGGCGTGCGCCGTGGCGACGGCACGGTCGAGTGCGTCGACGCACACGAACACGACCTCCGGGGCGGCTGCCCGCAGCATGCGGCTCAACTCCGTCTCCTCCAGGTACGCATCGCTGCGCCGGGCGATGGCGACGCGGTGCGAGTTGGTGAGCGCGTTTTGCAGACGGTCGGCCAAGTCGCGATCCGGACTGATAATGACCCCACGAATCATAAATGGTCCGAGCTGTTCATGGTCTAGCCTATAGAGTACACATCCTGCGCCGTGGAGTACAGAGCCGGCCTCTGATGGTGTCACAAGGGATTAACCCGGCCGCCCGCGCAAGATTCCGATTCCGGCAACCTCCCTCCAGAACACGGCGTCTATGGCGACAGGCGGACCGGCGCCGGAGAAACACACACGGGCCCGGGGCAGGGACCGCCAGCGCCTGCCGGTGCGAAGATTTTTGGAGCGGGCGCCCGAATCATGAGTGGCGTCGGGAGTCAATCCGTGGTAAACAGGTACTGACAGCGCATTCGGGTGCGAAGCCCGCGTGTGTGAGGTGCTTCGGCATTTCCGCAGAACCCTACCGGGAATCCTACCCTCGCGGCCGTGGCGCTCGGCGTGGAACGGTAGGCGCGGTGATTCGGCCGCTACCTGAAGCATCCGGGATCTCTCGTAGAAAAGCGGACCCTGCCGTTCTTGCCCGTTCCGGCGCCAGGCAGGCTACAGGATAGGGTTCATCCAACCGATCTTAGGAGCAGTAGAACCTCATGGACGGGGATCGAAAATACAAACAACGCGGGTATATGGAGTCCTACAACGGCGACCCGCGGCGTGACGACCGGCCGAAGGCCCCGGGGCCGAAGCCCCCCCTTGACGTGACGGGGCCGCGCTTGCCGCGTCTGGTGCAGACCGTGACGGCCTCACGCTGTTACAACTGCTCCGCCACGCTTCCCCAGGACATCGATTTCCGGGGCGCTTGTCCGAAGTGCAACGCGGAACTGCACTGCTGCAAACAGTGCGCCTACTTTGAACCTTCCACGCGGTTCCAGTGTCTGAAACCTGTGCCCGCGCGAATTCCGGTGAAGGACAAAGCGAACGAATGCTCGCTGTTCTCGCCCCGGGTCACCGTCGCGCGCGACGCCGCCACCGGCGCTGGTTCGGCGGGTCCCTCGGCGCGGCCCGCACTGCCCCTGGTAGACGAACCGCGCAACGCCAGCGACGCGCGGCTGGCCTTTGACCGTTTGTTCAAGAAATAAGCGCGGCCTGGACCTCACGGCGCAAAGTAACCGTTAATATCCACAATCACGTCGGTGCGGTCCGTGACAAAGACGCTCACGGCGCCATTGGCCCCTGCGGGCACGATTGCGGCATTGGCGACCACCCTCCCGTCAAACGAGTTCAAAGTTGAGACGAGGGGTTGCGCCACGACGGCCGGCCAGACGGTCAGGTATCCCAGCGGTCCCGCGGGGACGACCGTGACATTCAACGAAAAGGCCGCCGCGCCCGAGGGGACGCCGCAGGAACCGGAAGGAATGGGCATGGTCCGCGTCTCGCGCGAGCCCAATGCGGGCGGACCGAACGCGCCGGTTTTCCCTTCCCCGTAGCGCGTATCCGCGATCCGGCAGGGCGTGACCGCCACGAAGCGCAAGGGCTGGCCGCCGATGGGGCCCGGCGGTTGGCCGGAGCCCGCGAAATTCGCCGTTACGCTTTGCGGCGCGGTCATCGTCAGACTCTGCGGATTCAACAGACCCGCCAGCGCGCCGGTGAATCCGCTGAACGTGAAGCCAGCCCCGGGCGACGCGCTGACCAAGACATTCGTGTTGGCCGGATAGAAGCCGTCCGGCCCGGCCGGCGTCAGGAGAACGGAACCGGCTCCCGGCGGGTTCACCAGCGCCGTGAGCAGATAGTGCACGTCATAGAGAGCGACGTATTGGGTGGTTATGGAAGGCGCCGTCAAAGTCTGCGCTCGGGCGCCGCCCTGCGACCAGTTGACGAAGACGTGGCGCGTCCCACCGTTGGTGACCGACACTGGCGCTTCGATCGTATGGGTGCTGGCTGGCGTCCAGGAGAAGGCCGCGGGAGTGGTGAAGGTAGCGCCGTCCACCAGCACCGGAATTCCGGCGGGTTGGCTCGCGATGGTCGTAATGACCGCCGCGGCCGAGGAAAAGTGGGCGGTAACGGCCGCCGGCCCCTGGAGAAGGAGGGCCTGGGGGTTCGCCGTTCCCGTCAACGCTCCCTGAAAACCGGCGAACTGGAAGCCCGCCGCGGCCGAGGCGGTCAACTGCACCTGGGCGCCAGCGGCGTAGTAGCCGTCCGCCGGTGGCGGGTTCGCGGCCAGCGTACCCCCATGGGCGGGCACGGCCGCGCGGGTGAGCAGGTACTGCGTTTGATAGGCTGCGGCATAGCTGGTTGCCGATTGCGGTGTGACGATTGTCTGGACCCGCGCGCCCTGGTTCGACCAGGATTGGTAGGCGTACCGGGTCCCGGTCGTGCCCGGCTGCGCGGAGGGTGCCTCCAGGGTATGCGCGCTCGCCGGGATCGAATGGAAGGTGGCGGGCGTCAGCACCATCGCGCCATCCACCAGGACGTTCAGTCCGGCGGGTTGTGAGGTGACGGTGATGGCCACGGCCGCGCTGGAGAAATTCGCAGTTACAATCCTGGGCGCATGCATCGTCAGCGGCTGCGGGGACGCCTCGCCGGTCAGGTCCCCGCTGAAGCCGCTGAACTGATAACCTGCATTCGCCTGCGCCGCGACGCTCACCTGTATTCCGGCGTTGTAGAAACCATCGGCGGAGACGGGCGTCACCGTGAGGGAACCGCCCGCGAGGGGATCCACGGAGGTGGTCAGCCGGTGTTGCGTCTGGAAAGTGGCGGTGTAGGAGACCGCCGCGCCCGGCGTCGTGATGGTCTGAAAGCGGTTGCCCCCTGGCTCCAGGACGCCCACTTGTAGCGCGTGACGGAAGACCCTTGCGGCGACGGGGCGTCGAGGGTGTGGCTGCTCCCTGGCGTCTGGGCGGCCGCCGGGAATGCTGCCCATGCCAGGCTGAGAGGGATGAAGATTCTGAGGAGCACGGCGGCGGCCTCCTTCGAGCGAAGTTGCTGATAGACCCATCCTACGTCTTGCCCGGCGCGAAGGCCGTCGGCGGTTCGCTCGATTTTAAAAGCAGGGCGTACCCAGATCTCTGGCAGGGCGGGCGCCTCATAAACGAAAAAAGCCGGCGTCCCCCCGGTGGGGGAGACGCCGGCTCGCTCGCAACTTCAGTGATTAGAAGTGGAACGCGCGGACGATGAACGTCGCCATCTGGCCGCGGGTCAGCAAGCTGAGCGGATCGGTCGGGTTTTGCTCCAGGCTCGACCCGTAGATGGTCGGGCTCTGGCCGTTGGTGATCCGCA
>CALDSU010000006.1 GCA_937924525.1 uncultured Bryobacteraceae bacterium | reverse complement strand
GGAGCTGATCACGCCGGTGGCGATGGACAAAGGGCTGCGGTTCGCGATTCGCGAAGGGGGCCGCACGGTAGGCGCCGGGACGGTGACCGAAATTCTCGCGTAGCGGCCGCGGCGCCGCGGCCAAGGCGCGCCGGACGGGGGAAAATCGAGTACACTAAGGGAAAGGTTTCGGAAGTTTCGGTCGGACCAACCCTGAATCCAGGGGCGTAGGTTTAACGGCAGACCAGCGGTCTCCAAAACCGCGAGTGGGGGTTCGAATCCCTCCGCCCCTGCCAATCCATTCCAGACTCGGTCGAACGAAGCGAAGTAAGGAGTTATGGCGGCAGCACAGGCAGCGAGCGAAGAAAGGGACAAGCCCCTAGCCCAACGGGTTCAGGCGTGGCCCCAGCAGGTCAAGAACTACTTTGACGAACTCCGGAACGAGATGCGACGCGTCACCTGGCCGTCGCGGAAGCAGGTGCGGGCGACCACCCTGGTGGTGATTGCCACCGTGTTCGCGTTCGCGGTGTTTTTTTATTTTGTGGATCTGCTGCTCGCCCGGTTGATCACCAGTATCCAAATGGCATTTACGAAGTAGGGGCGCATGACGTACGACGACGAGCGCTGGGAGCAACCGGCGTCCGCGCCGGCTCCGGAGGAAGCCGAGAGCGGGGTGGAAGCCGCGGCGGAAACCGCCGAAGCGGCGGGAGAAGCGCCGGCGCCAGCGGAAGAGATTCGCGCTGGCCAGGAAGCGGAACCAGCCGCGGGTGAGCCCGCCGCGCCGGGCCGGAATTGGTTCATCATCCACACGTACTCGGGCTTTGAGAACAAGGTGGCCGAATCGATCCGCGGCCGCGCGGAAGCTTTCGGCTTCGCCGACCGCGTGGGTGAGATCCTCATTCCAACCGAGGAAGTGGTGGAACTGAGGGGAGGCAAGAAAGTCACCAGCAAACGGCTGATCTATCCGGGATACGTGCTGATCCAGTTGGACATGAACGACGATTTGTACCACGCCATCAAGAACACCCCCCGGGTGACAGGTTTTGTGGGCGGCGGCGCTCAGCCGGTTCCGCTGACGGCGGACGAAGTGAATCAGATCCTCCACCGGCAGGCCAGTTCGGAAGTGCGCCCGCGTCCGGCGATGTCCTTTGAACGGAACGAGACCGTGCGGATTGTCGACGGGCCGTTTACGAATTTCTCCGGCAAGGTGGATGAAGTGAACACGGAGCGGAACACGCTTCGGGTGCTGGTGACGATTTTCGGCCGGGCCACGCCGGTCGAGCTGGATTTTTTGCAAGTAGAGAAAACCTGAAGCCGCTGAACGCCAGGGTGGTGGAAGAGGGCTCGCGAAGGAAGGAAACAGGATTTCATGGCGAAGAAGGTTACTGCGCAGGTCAAGCTGCAGATTCCGGCGGGGAAAGCGACCCCGGCGCCTCCGGTGGGGACGGCGCTGGGCCCGCAGGGCGTCAACATCATGGACTTCTGCAAGGCGTTCAACGCTAAGACGTCCGCGAAGGACCAGGAAGGGCTGATCATCCCGGTGGTGATCACCATTTACTCCGATCGGTCTTTCACCTTTGTCACCAAAACCCCGCCCGTTCCCGTGCTGGTGAAACGGGCGGTGAATTTGGCCAAGGGATCGGCGGAGCCGAACAAGAACAAGGTCGGCACGATCACTTTGCAGCAGGTGGAAGAAATCGCCAAGATCAAGATGCCGGACCTGAACTGCTTCACGCTGGAAGCGGCGATGGAGAGCGTCAAAGGCACGTGCCGCAGCATGGGCGTGGACGTGGTGTAGTTTCTGGACAGTTTGGCGCGAAGTTTGCTAAGCTTTTAAAGTTTGGCTGGTTCCACCGGTCCAATCCGGCGGAGCGGCCCGATCAAAATAGATACTCAATGGGAGGCGCAAGCTTTAGGTAAGGAGCGCCGCTCGGACCAGTGAGGACGCATGGCGAAGAACGGCAGAAAGTACCAGGCCGCGCTCCAGCAAATCGAAGCGCGGGCTTACCAACTCGAAGAAGCGGTCACCCTCCTCCAAAAAGTCCGGTTCGCAAAGTTTGACGAGACCGTGGAAGTGCATCTGCGGTTGGGCGTCGACCCCAAGCACGCCGACCAAATGGTGCGCGGCACGGTCGTGATGCCGCATGGATTGGGCAAATCCAAGCGGGTGCTGGTGATTTGCGGTCCCGACCGGGCGAAAGAAGCGGAAGAAGCGGGTGCGGATTTCGTGGGCGGCGAAGAGATGGTCAATCGGATCCAGCAGGAGAGCTGGCTAGACTTCGATGCCGTGGTGGCGACACCGGACATGATGCGTTCGGTGGGCCGCCTGGGAAAGATCCTGGGACCGCGCGGGCTGATGCCCAATCCGAAGACCGGCACGGTGACGGTGGAAGTAGGCAAGGCGGTGAAGGAAATCAAGGCGGGTAAGGTGGAGTTCCGGGTCGACAAGACTGGGATCGTGCACTCGCCCGTCGGCAAGGCGAGTTTTTCGCCGGACAAACTGGTGGAGAACATCAACAGTCTGGTGCAGGCGGTGGTGCGCGCCAAGCCCGCGGCGGCCAAAGGGAAGTATGTGAAGAGCGCGACCGTTTGCTCGACGATGGGCCCCGGGATTCCGCTGGACACCACCGCCATGAACACGCGCCCGGCCTAGCCGGCACGGAGAGAAACCATGAAACGCAGAGAAGACAAGAAAAAAGACTTCGAGTCGCTGCGCCAGGACTTACAGCAAACCAACCACCTGTTTGTGGCGGGCTTTCATAAGCTGAAGGTGGGGCAGGATTTTGAGCTGCGCAAGGCGGTGCGCGGGGCGGGCGGAACTTACAAGGTGGTGAAGAACACCCTCGCCGATAAGGCGTCCCGGGGCACGCCGGCCGAAGCGGTGTTGCAGGGCCTGAAAGGGACGACCTCGCTTGCCTACACCTCCGGCGATCCGGTGGCGCTGGCAAAAGCCCTGACCGCCTACGCGAAAGCGAACCCCGCCATTACCTTCAAGGCTGGTTTGGTGGAAGGCCGCGCCGTAGAGGTAAAGAGCATCGAAGAATTGGCCAGCATGCCCTCGAAAGAGGAAATCCTGGCCAGGTTGCTGTTCCTGATCAACGCGCCGGCGCAGCGGTTGCTGGGCGCCATCAATGCCGTGGGCCGGGATTTGGCCGTGGTCTTGGATCAGGGCGTCAAGGAAAACAAGTTCTCCGAGTAAAGCTGGGGACATGATGGAGGCGCGCCGGGGACGCGGCGCGCACAAGGAGTTGGAAGAAGAGTTATGGCGGACATCAACGCGATTGCAGAACAGATTCAAGGTCTCACTCTCCTGGAAGCTTCCCAACTGGTGAAGCTGCTCGAGGAGCGGTTGGGCGTGTCAGCGGCGGCGGCGGCTCCGGTCATGGTGGCCGGGGCGGCGCCTGGGGCGGCGGCGGCTCCCCCAGCCGAGGAAAAGACCGAGTTCACCGTGGTCCTGACGGCGGCGGGCGCGAACAAGATCAACGTCATCAAGGCCGTACGCGAGGTCACGAGCCTGGGCTTGAAGGAAGCCAAGGACTTGGTGGACAGCGCCCCCAAGCCGGTGAAGGAAGGCATCTCGAAGGAAGAAGCCGAGGCGATCAAGAAGAAGTTCGTCGACGCCGGCGCCACGGTGGAAGTCAAGTAGCGGCGACCTCGTTCCTCTCACGTTTTGTTTGTCGCGTGTTGCCTCGCCGCGGGCGGGTAACGCGCGTATTGTTTGCCGGTTCGGACTGGATTGACGTCTGTTTTCGGACTTTGGTACACTATTTGCTGGCGTCGGGTGTCAACGGGCCATTCCGCATTCCGTGAGCGTCGGATCCATTCGATTTCAGTCCAGTTACGCGCATTCCGCCGGCCTGTCTTGCGCCGGCGCTGTCCCGCGGGGCGGTGCAGGCGTTCGCCCCTGCTTTTCGTGTGCGCCCGCCCGTCCAGAATCCAGCCAGGAAGTATGCCCGCCGGGGGAGCCTCGCCAGCATCGTCCCCGGATTGATTCCACAAAGACCCCCGCCCGGCCACTCAATGCGCGCGGGGGCTGGTGGGTTGCGTTTTGAGGACCCTTCGGTCTGTCAAGGAGTTTGAATGCAAAGCCTAAACGGTGCGAGCCGCGAGCGGGTTGATTTTTCGAAGATCAAGACCTCGATTCCCATCCCCAACCTGATTGAGGTGCAGAAGCGCTCCTACGAGCGGTTCCTGCAAATGGACCTGCTGCCCAGCGAGCGGGACGATATCGGACTCCAGACGGTGTTCAGCTCCGTGTTCCCCATCTCGGATTTTCGCGGTCTCAGCCAACTGGAGTTTGTGGACTACGCGATCGGCAATTGGGAGTGCAAGTGCGGGAACCTGAAAGGCTTGCACCATCTGCGCTCGACCTGCCGAAACCCGGCCTGCGGCGCGACGATTCAGACCGATCCTTTCCACTCCGGTGACGTGCTTTGCCAGCAGTGCGGCACGTTCAACAAGAACATCGTCACCTTCTGCAACAAGTGCGGCGATCCGGTGGGTCTCCAACTGAAATACGACATGATGGAGTGCCAGGAGCGCGGGATGACCTATGCCGCTCCGCTGAAAGTGACCATCCGTCTGACGGTGTACTCCAAGGATCCGGAGACAGGCGTCAAGTCGGTGCGGGACATCAAGGAGCAGGAGGTCTTTTTTGGGGAAATCCCGCTGATGACCGACAATGGCACGTTCATCATCAACGGGACGGAGCGGGTGATTGTTTCGCAGTTGCACCGGTCCCCGGGGGTGTTCTTCGAGCGGACGCCCGCGCAGGGGTACTTCCTGGGCAAGATTATTCCGTATCGCGGCAGTTGGGTCGAGTTCGAGTACGACAACAAGAACATTCTGTATGTCCGCATCGACCGGAAACGCAAGTTCTACGGCACGGTTTTCCTGCGCGCGCTCGGCTTGAAGACCGATGAACAGATCCTGAAGACGTTCTACCGGATCGAGAAGATCGCCGTGCGCGACGCCAAGCTGTTCTGGCAGGTGTCGGAAGGATTGCAGGGCCTGCGTTTGTCGCACGCGATCACTACCAAGTCCGGCGAAACGGTGGTGTCGCAGGGCAAGAAGATCACCTCTTCCCTGATGAAGGAAATCGTCAAGGCGAAGATTCAGCAGGTGGAGGTGGCGCCGAACGATCTGGAGGGGGCGTACGTGGCGGCCGACGTCGTTGACCTAGCGACGGGTGAAGTGCTGGTGGACGCCAACAACGAGCTGACGCCCACGCTGATCGGTAAGATCATCGAAGCGGGCATCGAGTCGTTTGAGGTCTTTTTTCCGGAACGGGACGACTGCGGCGTCGTCATCTCGCAGACCGTCCGGAAGGATAGCTGTAAAAGCCAGCAGGACGCGCTGATCGAGATCTACCGCAAGCTGCGTCCCGGAGATCCTCCCACGCTGGACACAGCCAACCAGCTTTTCCAGGGCATGTTTTTCGACCCGCGCAAGTATGATTTTTCGCGCGTGGGCCGGATGAAGTTCAATATCAAGCTGTTCGACCGCGCGGACGCGACGTCGCTGGACAAGCGGACGCTGGATCCGGACGATTTCTACGCCACCATCCGTTACCTGCTGAAGCTGCGGAAGGGGCTTGGCGCGGTGGACGACATCGATCATCTGGGGAATCGCCGGGTGCGCGCGGTGGGGGAACTGCTCGAGAATCAGTTCCGCATCGGCCTGGTGCGCATGGAGCGCGCCATCAAAGAGAAAATGTCGGTGTACCAGGAGATGTCGACGGCCATGCCGCACGACCTGGTGAACGCCAAGCCGGTGATGGCCGCCATCCGGGAATTTTTCGGGTCCAGCCAGTTGTCCCAGTTCATGGACCAGACCAACCCGCTGTCGGAGATCACGCACAAGCGGCGGTTGTCCGCGCTGGGTCCGGGCGGCCTTTCGCGGGAGCGGGCCGGCTTTGAAGTCCGCGACGTCCACCCGACGCACTACGGCCGCATCTGCCCGATTGAGACGCCCGAAGGGCCGAACATCGGGCTGATTTCCTCGCTTTCCTGTTTCGCCCGTATCAACGAATACGGTTTCATCGAGAGCCCGTACCGCAAGGTGGTCAACGGCGTCGTGTTGGATGAGGTCCGCATTCTGAATCCCGGCGACTCCGCTTATCGGGTGGGAGACGTGCTGCCCCGCGCCACCGCGGAGGCGGCCAACGCCGCGCTCAGCGCCAAGAACAAGCAGCCGGCGGAGTATGAGGCGCACTGCGAATACCTCTCGGCGTGGGAAGAGGACAAGTGGGTGATCGCCCAGGCTAACGTGGAAATCGACGAAAGCGGGCGGATGGTTTCCGAGCTGTGCAACGCGCGGAAGGCCGGCAATTTCGTCCTGGTCCCGCGGGACGAAGTGCAGTACATCGACGTCAGCCCGAAGCAGTTGGTGTCGGTGGCCGCCAGTCTGGTGCCGTTCTTGGAGAATGACGACGCCAACCGTGCGCTGATGGGTTCGAACATGCAGCGCCAGGCGGTTCCGCTGCTGCGCGCGGACGCCCCCTACGTCGGCACCGGCATGGAGAAGGTGACGGCGCGGGATTCCGGGGCGGTAGTCATCTGCCGCCGCTCGGGCGTAGTGGATTCGGTGGATTCCGAGCGGATTATCGTGCGGGTCGAGGGCGGCGCGCACGAAGGGCAGCTGTCTCGCGAAGTCGGCGCCGACATCTACCAGCTCACCAAGTTCAAGCGCTCCAATCAGAACACCTGCATCAACCAGAAGCCGATCGTCCGGGTCGGGCAGCGGGTGATGAAGGGGCAGGTGCTGGCCGATGGCCCTTGCACCGACCAGGGCGAACTCGCGCTGGGGCGCAACGTCCTGGTGGCGTTCATGCCGTGGCGGGGCTATAACTTCGAGGACGCCATCCTGGTCAGCGAAAAGCTGGTCAAGGAGGACTACTACACCTCGATCCACATCGAAGAGTTCGAGATCGAGGCGCGGGACACCAAGCTGGGTCCCGAGGAGATTACCCGCGACATTCCCAACATCGCCGAATCCTTCCTCCGCAATCTCGATGAAAGCGGCGTGATCCGCATCGGCGCTACGGTGAAGCCCGGGGACATCCTGGTGGGCAAGGTCACCCCGAAGGGCGAGACGCAGTTGACCCCCGAGGAGAAATTGCTGCGCGCCATCTTTGGCGAGAAGGCGGGCGACGTGAAGGACGCTTCGCTCTACTGCCCGCCGGGCATCGAAGGCACGGTGGTAGGGTGCAGCATTTTCTCGCGCAAGGGCGCCGACAAGGATGAGCGCGCGCGGGCGATTGAAGAGGCGCAAATCGCCCGGCTCCAGCGCAACCTCCAGGATGAGATCCGGATCCTGACCGACGAGCGGGCTAAGCGGCTGTCCCTGCTGTTGGCCGGCAAGGAAGTGCTCGCCGACCTGCACGACGAAAAGACCAACAAGAAACTGCTGGCGAAGGGCACGCTGCTGACGCGGGAGCTGATCGAAAAGATGCGCTCCCGCGACCTCAAGCGAATCCGCCTGGCGCAGAAGGACCCGCGCCTGAACGAGCAGATCGACGAAATCGAGGAGATGACCTCGCGCCAGATCGCGGTGCTCGAGAAGATCACCGACGAAAAGATCGCCAAGCTGCGCAAGGGCGACGAGTTGCCGCCGGGCGTCATCAAGCTCGTCAAGGTGTACATCGCCATGAAGCGCAAGCTCTCGGTGGGCGACAAGATGGCGGGACGGCACGGCAACAAGGGCGTGATCGCCCGCATCCTGCCGGAAGAAGACATGCCGTATCTGCCCGATGGCACGCCCGTCGAAATTGTGCTGAACCCCCTGGGCGTGCCCTCGCGCATGAACGTCGGCCAGATTCTGGAGACGCACCTGGGCTGGGCGGCGCAGGCCTTGGGCGTCCGCTTTGCAACCCCGGTGTTCGACGGCGCGACGGAAAAGGAGATCAAGCGCTGCCTGGCCGATGCCCGTCTGCCGGCGTCGGGCAAGACCGTGTTGTTCGACGGGATGACCGGACAGCCGTTCGAGCAGCCGGTGACGGTCGGCTATATCTACATGCTGAAGCTGTCGCACCTGGTGGACGACAAGATTCACGCGCGTTCCATCGGGCCCTACTCGCTGATCACGCAGCAGCCGCTGGGCGGCAAGGCGCAGTTCGGCGGTCAGCGTTTTGGCGAGATGGAGGTCTGGGCGCTGGAGGCCTACGGGGCCGCCTACATTCTCCAGGAATTGCTCACGGCCAAGTCGGACGATGTGTACGGCCGGGCCAAGATCTATGAAGCCATCGTCAAGGGCGAAGCGGCGATCGAACCGGGCGTGCCGGAGTCGTTCAATGTGCTCATCCGCGAGTTGCAGAGCTTGTGCCTGGACGTGGAGTTGATGAAGAAGCCGCGCGAAGTGCCGGACACCGCGCTGGCGGCGGACTAGCCGCCGGCCGGGCGTAAAAAATCAAGCAAGGAGACAACATGCACCGCTCTTCTCCGTATGACCGCGCCAATCTGATCGCGGACTTTGACTCCATCCGCATCAGTCTGGCGTCCCCCGAAAAGATCCGGAGCTGGTCTCATGGCGAGGTCACCAAGCCGGAGACCATCAACTACCGCACCTTCAAGCCGGAACGGGACGGTCTGTTCTGCGCGCGCATCTTCGGTCCGGTGACCGATTGGGAATGCTTGTGCGGCAAGTACAAGCGGATGAAGCACCGCGGTGTGATCTGCGACAAGTGCGGCGTCGAAGTCACCCTGTCGCGCGTGCGGCGGGAGCGGTTAGGCCACATTGAACTGGCGAGCCCGTGCTCGCACGTCTGGTTTTTTAAAGGCCTGCCGAGCCGCATCGGCCACCTGTTGGACATCACGCTGCGGGAGCTGGAGCGGGTCCTGTACTTTGAAGCCTACGTCGTGGTGGATCCGGGCGGGAAGGAGACCGGCCTGCATGCGGGCGAGGTGATCGGCGACGAGCGGAAACGGCAACTGGATCAGGAGTTCGCCGGGCGCTACGTGGCGATGATGGGCGCCGAGGGCATCAAGGAACTGCTGAAGAAGGTCGACGTGGAGGCGCTCTCGGCGGAGATCCGCGAGGGGATGAAGACGGAGACCTCGCAGCAGAAGAAGCTGAAATACGCCAAGCGCCTGCGCGTGGTGGAATCGTTCCGCAAATCCGGCAACAAGCCGGAGTGGATGATCCTGGACGTGCTGCCCGTGATTCCGCCGGAACTGCGGCCGCTGGTGCCGCTGGACGGCGGCCGCTTCGCCACCAGCGATCTCAACGATCTCTACCGCCGCGTCATCAACCGGAATAACCGGCTGAAGAAGTTGATGGAGCTGCATGCGCCGGACGTGATCGTGCGCAACGAGAAGCGCATGCTCCAGGAGGCGGTGGACGCGCTGTTTGACAACGGACGCCGCGGCCGCGTGCTGCGCGGGGCCAACAACCGTCCGCTGAAGTCGCTTTCCGACACGCTCAAGGGCAAGCAGGGCCGTTTCCGGCAGAACCTGCTCGGCAAGCGCGTGGACTACTCCGGCCGGTCCGTGATCGTGGTCGGCCCGGAGTTGAAACTGCACCAGTGCGGTTTGCCCAAGAAGATGGCGCTCGAGTTGTTCAAGCCGTTCATCTATCACCGGCTCGAGCAGCGCGGCCACTGCACCACCATCAAGCAGGCGAAAGAACTGGTCGAGCAGCAGGATCCGGTGGTGTGGGACATCCTGGAGGAGGTGATCAAGGATCACCCCATCCTGCTCAACCGCGCCCCCACGCTGCACCGGCTCGGCATTCAGGCCTTCGAGCCCGTGCTGGTGGAAGGCAAAGCGATCAAGATTCACCCGCTGGTGTGCACCGCCTTCAACGCCGATTTCGACGGCGACCAGATGGCCGTGCACATTCCGCTGTCGCCGGAGGCGCAGATTGAGGCGGCCACCCTGATGCTGGCCTCGAACAACATCCTGTCGCCGGCGCACGGAGGCCCGATCGCCATTCCTTCGCAGGACATGGTGCTCGGCATCTACTACCTCACCAAGGCCCGGCCGGGCACGCAGGGAGAAGGCAGGACGTTCGCTTCTCCGGAGGATGTGCTGATCGCCCTCGAGATGGGCGAGGTGGAGACGCTGACGCCCATCCGGCTGCGCTACACCGGGCGGGTGATCGACCTGGTTCACGCTTTTGACTCGCAGAACATCCTGCATACCGAGCCGATCATCTTCGAGAAGCAGTACATGGAAACCACGGTGGGCCGGGTGATTCTGAATGACCACCTGCCAGAGGACATGCCCTTCATCAACGGCCTGCTCAAGAAGAAAGGGCTGGGGCAGTTGGTGCAGTATTGCTACCTCAATTTCGGCCTGGCCACCACGGTGCAGATGCTGGACGAGGTGAAGAACCTGGGCTTCCTCTACGCCACCCGCGCGGGCATTTCGATCGGCATCGACGATATGGTGGTGCCCTCGACCAAGGCCGAACTGGTGCGCCAGGCGGAGCGGGAAGTGGTGGCGGTGCAGAACCAGTACCAGGAAGGGGCCATCACCAACGGCGAACGGTACAACAAGATCATCGAGATCTGGTCGAAGGTGACCGAGCGCGTCTCGGACGAGATGTTCGAGGCGATGGAGGAGGACGACCGGACCGGCCGCTACCTCAACCCGATCTACATCATGGCGGACTCCGGCGCGCGCGGCTCCAAACAGCAGATTCGCCAACTTTCCGGGATGCGCGGCCTGATGGCCAAGCCTTCCGGCGAGATCATCGAGACGCCGATCACGGCCAACTTCCGTGAAGGTCTCAACGTGCTGCAGTACTTCATTTCGACGCACGGCGCGCGCAAGGGACTGGCGGACACCGCGCTGAAGACGGCGGACTCCGGCTACCTGACCCGCCGCCTGGTGGACGTGGCGCAGGACGTGATTGTGACCGAGTACGACTGCGGGACCACAGATGGGATTTATGTCGAGCCGATCGTGGAATCGGGCGAGATCATCGAGCCCCTGCGCGACCGCATCGTCGGACGGGTGGCGCTCGAGGATGTCGCCGACTACGAGGGTCGGGTGATCGTCGGCGTCAACCAGAAGATCAACGAGGAAATCGCCGGGCAGATTCATCTGGCCGGCATCGAGCGGGTCAAGATCCGTTCCGTGCTGACGTGCGAGTCCAAGCGCGGCGTCTGCCAGATGTGTTACGGGCGGAACCTGGCCACCGGACGTCTGGTGGAGCGGGGCGAAGCGGTGGGCGTCATCGCGGCCCAGTCCATCGGCGAGCCGGGCACGCAGTTGACCATGCGGACGTTCCACATCGGCGGCGCGGCAACCCGCGTCTCCGAACAGAACACCCAGGACGCCAAATCGGACGGCTTCGCCAAATTCCTCAATATCAATACCGTCCGCAACGCGAAGGGCGAACTGATCGCGATGAACCGCAACGGCATCCTGGCCGTGGTGGACGATAAGGGGCGCGAGAAGGAACGTTACCAGGTGGTGTACGGAGCGCGCGTGCTGGTGGCGGACGGCGCGCCGGTGGCGGCCAACCAGATTCTGCTCGAGTGGGATCCCTACACCTTCTCGATCCTGACCGAAGTGGGCGGCACCGTCCATTTCAAAGACCTGCAAGAGGGCGTGACGATGCAGGAGCAGGTGGACGAGGTCACCGGCATGTCGCAGTTGGTGGTGACCGATTCCCAGGACGAGAAGAAGACTCCCGCCATCGAGGTCCGCGCGGACCCGCATTCCCGCACGGGCAAGCGCTACCTGATGCCCACGCATGCGCACCTGATGGTGCGCGACGGCGAAACCGTGCACGCCGGCGACGTGCTGGCCAAGATTCCGCGCGAGACCACCAAGACGAAAGACATCACCGGCGGTCTGCCGCGCGTCGTGGAGCTTTTCGAGGCGCGCAAGCCGCGGGAGACCGCGGTCATCGCCGAGTTGAACGGCACGGTGAAGTACGGCGAAATCACCAAAGGTTTTCGAAAAATTTACGTGATTAGCGACGACGGCGCGCAGCGGGAGTACGCGCTGCCGCGCGGCGTGCACATCAACGTGCAGGAAGGCGAACGCGTCAAGGCGGGCGATCCCTTGATGGACGGTCCGCGCAACCCGCACGACATTCTCGCCGTGCTCGGCGAGAAGGAACTTCAGAAATACCTGGTGAACGAAATCCAGGAGGTCTACCGGCTCCAGGGCGTGAACATCAACGATAAACACCTCGAGGTGATCGTCCGCCAGATGATGCGCTGGGTGAAGGTGGAGCAGATCGGCGACACGGAGTTCCTGCCCGAAGAAGTGGTGGACAAGTTCCGCTTCCAGGAAGAGAACGCGCGGGTGATGGAGGCGGGCGGCGTGCCCGCGGAGGGCAAGCCGGTCCTGCTCGGCATCACCAAGGCGTCGCTGTCCACCGATTCGTTTATTTCGGCCGCGTCGTTCCAGGAGACGACGCGGGTGCTTACCGAAGCTGCGATCAACGGCAAGGTGGACTACCTGCGGGGTCTCAAGGAAAACGTGATCATGGGCCGTCTGGTGCCCGCGGGCACCGGCATGGAGTATTACCGCCAGGTCAAGATCGCCGGCGAGGATGTGATCGAGGAGCCCGTGCAGGAGCCTTCGCCGCTCGAAATGATTCCGGGCTACGAGGAAGAGACCCGCGGTCAGTACGCGAACGGCTTTAACGACGACTCCGGCGAAGACTCGATGGTGGAGTAGCGGAGCGGCGGTGAAGAGGGGCGCACCAGTGCGACCTCACACCCAAAACCTTTGTCAGATCGAACTTGCCCGGGCTTGGTTTCCCATCTGACGCCCCTGAACCGGGCCGAAGAACCCATCGACCACCCGTAGTCGGGTGGATGAGCGAGAAACTGCCGTCTGATACGCGTCTTGCTTGTTGGCGAACGCGGCTATGCGGGGTAGGAGGGTGCGCCCGCGCCGGGTTCCGGGGTAAGTGCAATCGGATCAACGACAATCAAGGCCCGGGATGAATTCGGCGCCGCTCGCGGAAGCCTGGAAATCTGAGCAAGTCCCATCTGACCCGGAGTTCCTGTCCCCACGCATGGCGAAAGCTTTCCAGCCAGCTCTGCAATCCTCCCCGGGCCGTCAGAACCGATAACTCAGTTCAAGATAGCCGAAGCGGCCATGGCGCCCGCGCGGGTACAAGGACTGCACCACAGACCTGCCCTGGGCGTAGCCGAAGTAGGGCTGGAACGACAGATGACGATTGATCCTCACATCGAGACTGATGTCATAAAGCGCAGCCAGCGACGCCGCGCCGCCCGACGGGCGCGCCTGAAACCCGAACGTCCACGGTTGGAACGCGCCGCCGCCCAGATACCACTGATCCTGGCGGCTCGCCAGGCGCAGCCAGTGGCCTTCGGTTTTCAACGTTACCTGCGGATGCGGCTTCACCTGGAACGTGCCGAAGCGATCGATGTTGTTCATCATGTTGAAGAACGGGAAGCGCGCATAGAGCCGCGGCGTCGGCAGCATCTGGAAGAAGGTTCCGTGCCGCCGGTCGGCCGGATCGCGGTCGCCGGAGCCGAAGTAGTAGCCGCCGTGGAACCAGGGTTTCCACCTCGGCAGGATCTTCGGCTGGAAGCCGACTTCCAGGTTGATCATGGCCGCGCGGTGATCCAGCGAACCCCACCGCCCATGTTGCAACGCGCCATCGACCAGGAAGTCATACTCGCCTCCCGCCCCCGCCACGACGTGCGCGTAGTGCCCGCCCCAGGTCGTGATCGCCAGATTGCCGCCGTCGCCCGCGCGCGCTCCGGCAGGCCGGTTGTCCTGTTTCAGTACCTTGCGCCAATCGTGGTAATAAACGCCAAATACCCGCCACTCCCCGCTGTGTCCCGGGGCGGGCGACGTTTGCCCGGTGATCGACCCGTAGGCGAAAGCCGTTTTCAACCAACCCCAACCGTCTACCTGGAAGACGCCCCGCGTCGGCGTCGCGCCAACGAGCGTGTAGTTGCGCCGCGGGGTGTCGCGAACCAGATGGAAACCGTCGAAGCTCCGCATGACGTGCGTGAAGACAAACGGTCCCAGCAAACGTTGCTGGACGCGCTCGCGTTTGATCACCCCGAGCGTGGGGTTCCTGGCGGTCACCTCGCTGCCGTCCTGGAATTCGAAACGTCCCACCCGCAAACTGTTCCATTCCCCGCCAAAGAGCTTTTTCACGCGCACGTGCACTTGCTTCGGAAACACCATGCCCACATTCCGGCTCCGGCCCCCGCTGGAGGAAAAATACGCCCCACCCATACCAAGCTGCCCTTGCGCACCCGCTCCCACGGCGTCCTCGGGCAGGCGCAGCAGCAACGGCGACGCCAATTCGGCCATCCAGTCGAACCGCTTGCCGGAGCGGGAGAGACCTAGGCGGAGGTGGTTGCCGGAGAAACCGTACGCGTGATCCCCTGAATCCGCCGTGAACCAGGTCCAGTTCTCGAGGCGGGAGCGGACCATGCCGCTCAACACAATTCCGGAGGAGCCAAGACGAACCGGCTCGAAGGCCGTTTGCGCCCAAGCCACCGGGCAACTCACCGTTAGCGCTGCCGCCAGGAGGAAGAGATCCGCGATCCGTGCCACAACTTTGCCAGTATGACGGCCGACTAGGAACGTTGTCGATAGTGTCAATTAGCTATCCGCGGGCAGGGCGGCGACTACACGGCGAGCGGAGGCGATTCCGCTTCTTCCGCTGGCCGGCGGCTTCGTTTGCGGTCGACGGCCGCCGCCACCAGTTCACGGAGCAGCCCGATCTTTTGCATGTCCGCCTCGGAAAGGCGGGCCATGGCCGCTTCGCGGTCCAGGTAGAGACAGCCGATCGCCAGTTGGCCCACCACGACGGGCAGCACGGCGAACGCCCGCGGGTTGGTGAGCGCCACCAGGGGAGAGTCTTCAAAGCGGTTGTCGCGTTCCAGGTCCACCCAGAAGTCCTTGCGCTGGAGAATAGCCCAGCCCAGCGGCGCCACCCGGCTGGAGACGGGCAGACGGAACTGTTCCAGCAGGCGGTCCGCGTCTTTTCCTCGCCCCGCCTTGGCCGCGATGGCCGTCTTCCGCTCGTTGAGCAGGGCGAATACGGCGCGCTCAAAACACCCGCTTTCGACGATTGCCTCCAGGGCAGAGCCGAGGAACTCGTTCAGGTCGAAGTCCGACCCCTCCCGGAGCACGGCGCGCAAGCGCACTGCGGCGCGGTCGAGAGGAGACGAGCCGGAAACCGCGCCCTCGGTTCCGGGTTGCCCGGCCTTCTCGAGAACGTCCAAGGCCGCCAGCACCTGCCCGCGCAGGCGCAGACCATCCACTTTGAGACCAAAAGAACGGAAAACGTCTTGCACGTCCGCCACGGCGTCGCTCATCATGGACTGAATCCACTTCTCGTCCAGCCGCAACGCTGGCCCGAAGCGTTCGAGCAGCCGGCGCATCTGGCCGCGCACGCGGTCGGGATCCCCCCGGTGCACCACGCGGGTCAACTGGTGGCTGAACGATGTGATCAGCGATAACAGACTCTGTTCACACATGAGCCCCCGCGGCGCGGGCTCGGCCTCTCCGCGAATGCCCACCAGCACCTTCGGGCCCAGGTTCCACTGCTGGAGCACCTGGGCGGCCAGGTCTTCGTAGAAGAAACCGAGGATCTTCCGGCACGCCTGCCGTTCCGTCAGCCCTTCTTCCAGCATGCTGACCACTACCTGCGCGTAGCTGGTCGGGTCGTAATAGGAGACCAGCAATTCGCCCAAGTTGCGCAAGAGGCCACACAGGTACGCCTCCTCGGGCCGGGGATAGTCTACACGTTCCGCCACGCTCCGAGCCTGGCTGCCCGTCAGCAGCGACAGCAGCACCAGTTCCCGAATGCCGGGGGACCGCACCGCCAAATGCTCCAGAAATTTCAAGCCCGAGGCAATCTTTACCACCCGTTCGACGCCCAACATCGTGACCGCATGGGAGACGTTCAGAATCGGCTGGTCGGACCGGTTGAAATAAGCCGAATTCGCGGTCCGCAGCACCTGCAGGGTGAGGGACACGTCTCTCAGGACGATGGCCGTCATTGCCTTTGCCGTGGTGTCCGGACTGGCCGCCATCGCCAGCAGCGAGCGGATGTTCTCCGAGCAGCCCGGGAAACTCGGGTCGTGAAGGATCCGTTTGACGGCCTGTTCCAGGCGGTCGGGACCGGGTTGGACGGGTGGTGCGGGCACGGCGGCGTCTGGCCCCTGCGGTCGCGAGGTCTTCCCTCCTAGTCTCCACTTCGGCAGAAAGCCGCCCTCCCAATAGGGAGGATTCCTGCAAGAGCCCCGTACAATGAAAGCAAGCGCTTGCAATGTCCCGGCTCTCCTGTTTCCTGCTTCTTTCGCTGAGGTTGCTCGAGCCGGGCGCAGCGCAGCATCTTCTTCCGCCGGCCTCGCGGCCGGAGCAAGCCGCGGCAGCTCTTTTCGTGAAACCTCCCGCGGCCGCCCGCCTCCCCTGCCGGGTGGATGCGTTGCCTCCATCGCTGAACTTCGCCCTGCGCTACCAGGCCGGATATCGCGCCGAGATTCCCCTCTCCGCGTTACCCCGCCAGAACGCCGTGCTCGTGGCCTTTTTCCGCGTGCAGCCGGCAGCGCCGGCCAGGCCCAGCTACTTTCGCCAGATCTACCGCTTTCCCGAACTGCCGGAAAAGACCCGGCTGCGGGCGCTGCTCGACGGCGGCTTCTTCCTTGGAGCCGGCGCCTACACGGTGGACTGGGTCTTGACGGACCTCGCCGGCCGCGAGTGCCGCAGCCAGTGGCGCATCGAGCTGAAGCCCAAAACACAAGACCAGCCCGAGCGGGTCCCGCTGGGTCCGGGCGAAGTGGCTTCGCTGCGTTTGACGCGCTGGCAGCCCGACCCGGCGCCGCGTCCCTACCGCGTCGCGGTGCTGTTGCATGCGGCTCCCATCCGGCCGCGCGCCGCCGTTCTGTCTCCCTTCGACCAGTCCATCCTGCTCACCACGCTCACTTCGCTGTTCGAGCACACCCCTTTTGAGGCCGTTTCTCTGGTCGCTTTCAACTTGCAGCAGCAGAAAGAACTGTTTCGTGCGCCGGCCATTACCCCCGGCGCGCTCGAGCGTTTGCTGGATCTGCTGGATGACCTGCAAATCGGAGCCGTCGATCTTCGCGCCCTGCAAAACCCCAAGCGGTATCTGGAACTCCTGGCCGACCTGGTGAACCGCGAGCAGGATGCCACCCCTCCCCCCGACGCCATCGTGTTCGTGGGTCCGCACAATCGCTACGACGAAAAGTTTCCTCGCGAATTGCTCGCCCAGCCGCCCGAACGGCGGCCGCTCTTTTTCTATCTCCGCTACAGTTTCTTCTGGCGGGTCTCTCCCTTTCCGGATTCGCTCGAGAAACTGGTCCGCGCGGCCGGCGGCCGGATCTTCAATATCAGCACGCCGCGAGAGTTTCTGAGCGCTCTCCGCAGGATCGAAGAGGAACTGGACCGGCGCGCCCAAACGGCGTGGCCGGAGGTGAATCCTTAATCCTCGGGCTGCGCGACGAACCGGTAGCCAACGCCGCGCACGGTCCGCAGATACCGCGGCCGGGAGGGCTCCCGCTCGATGTAGCGGCGCAGCCTAACAATGAAGTTGTCAATCGGTCGCGTGTCGGTGTCCTCGCGGAGTCCCCAGACGTCTTCGATCATGGCCTTCCGGCTGACCGCCCGCCCTTCGTGCTGGACCAGGTACCGGAGCAGGTTGGCCTCCATCAGGGTGAGCTGATGCTTCTCCCCGCGGGCGCGGATTTCCAGCGTGGTGAAGTCGATGATGACGTCCGCGAACCGGTACACTTCCGGCGGGGCGGCCGGCTCGGGCGCCGCCGCGCGCGCGAGCCACTCGCGCCGCCGCAGCAGTCCCCGGATCCGCGCCAGCAGAATCGCCAGTTCGAACGGCTTGGACAGGTAGTCGTCCGCCCCGCATTCGAAGCCGCGCAGCACTTCTTCCGGACGCCCGCGGGCGGTGAGAATCAACACCGGCACAAACTGCTCGCGGCGGCGCAACTCCGTCACCACGCTGAAGCCGTCGATGCCGGGCAGCATGATGTCCAGCACCACCAGGTCGAACGGCGCCTCGCCGGCCGGCAGCAGCGCCAGCGCCTCTTCGCCGTTGTCCACCACGCGCACGCCATATCCTTCGGCCTCCAGGTTGAAACGGAGCCCTTCGGCCAGGTGCGTTTCGTCCTCGACAATCAGGATGCGGTTCATGCCGGGGGCGCCAGGGGCAACTGGAGCGTAAATGTGCTGCCTTTGCCCGTGCCCTCACTTTCCGCGAACGCGCGTCCCCCATGGCGTTCCGCCACCGAACGCACCAGGTACAAACCCAAGCCGGTGCCCTTGATGCGCGCCGCCACGCTGTTCTGAATCCGGTAAAAGCGCTTGAAGATGCGCTTGAGCTCCGAAGCGGGAATGCCTATGCCGTGATCCTTGACCCGCACCGCCACCTGCCCCCGGCCGAGCGCGGCCAACTCGACCACGATGCGCAACCGGGGGCCCGAATACTTCACGGCGTTATCCAGCAGGTTCGAGATGGCCGCGGACAACTCGTCGGGATCGCCCACCACTTCCAGCCGCGCGCCTGCGGCGGCCTGCCGGACAAACTCCATCGCCCCGGGGGAGAGGTGATGCCGCCGCTCGGCCATCGCGACGCACTCGGCGGCTAGCGCCTCCAGGTCCACGCGGGTCCGGCGCCGCTGGCGTCCGGCGCGCCCCACGCGCAGCACCTGCTCGATGGTGTGCAGCAGGCGATCGCAATCGGCCAGCATGACTCCGTAGATTTCCTGGCGTTTAGCGTCTTCCACCGGCCGGGTTTGCAGCGTTTCCAGGTACAGCCGGATAGACGCCACCGGCGTTTTGAGCTCATGCGTCACCGCGTTAATGAATGCGTCGTGCTGCTCGTTGCGCCGGATCTCCCGCACCAGGAAGATGGTGTTCAACACGACGCCAGTAATGATCACGCTGAAGAACAGCACGCCCAGCACCAGCAGCACGGTGGTGCGCCAGTTCAGCAGGATCCAGCCGACGTTCAACGCCACGGCCAGCGCCGTGATGGCGATGCCGAGCGCGACGAAGAAGAACACTGATTTGCGCCGGGCGGGAGCGATCATCGCTTTCTTCTCTTCATAGCATCCCCGGGGCGCGCCTGGTTCACACCGGGTCGGGCATCACGTACGGGTAGCGGTACCTGCGGCGCAGGTAGCTGTTGGCCTCCGCGTCGCCGGGAAACTCCTCGCGGTCGGACTGGAACACCAGCGTGCGGCGGGTCCGGTAGGCGATATTGGCGAGATGGCACATCGCGGAGGTGAGGTGCCCCTCCTCGATCCGCGCGTGCAGCAGGTCGCGGTTGCGCGTGCGGACCGCGTGGAGGAAGTTCTCAAAATGCGGTTCCGGCAGCGGTCGCGGTTCGGGCGCGCCGGCCGGACCCGGTTCGTGCTTGCGTCCGAAGAAAGTCGCCCAACTGCCGTAATTGGTGCGCATCCACCCCTCCGAACCGTAAAAAAACAGGCCCTCGCCCACGCCGTCCTCGGCATTCGTGTAGAGGTTGCGGACCTCCAGTTGCACCCGTTCGCCCCCGGCGTATTCCAGGACCGAGATCTGGCTGTTCGGAGTCTCCTGAAACGAGTCCCAGCCGTCGAGTCCCCCCATGCTCTGGATGCGCGCCGGATGCTCGTACTTGTGCAGCGCCCAGCGCGCCAGATCCATCGCGTGGGGGCCGTTGTTGCCGGTTTCGCCATTGCCGGTATCCCAGAACCAATGCCAGTTGTAATGAAAGCGTCCGGGGTTGAACGGACGCCACGGGGCTGGTCCCAGCCAGAGGTCGTAGGCGACCCCGTTCGGCGCGGGCGCCTCCGCCCGGCGCTCCAGACGTTCGCGCGGGCGGAAGACCACCGCGCGGACCATGTAGAGCTTGCCGAGCTTTCCGGCATGGAGGAAGTCCATGGCCGCGCGGATGCCGGGGCGGCTCCGATATTGGGTGCCGATCTGTACGATGCGGTTGTACTTGTTGGCCGCCTCGACCGTCTTGCGGCCCTCCCACAGGTTGTGCGAGCCGGGTTTCTCCAGGTAGACGTCCTTGCCCGCCTGGCAGGCCCACACACAGGCGAGCGCGTGCCAATGGTTCGGAAGCGCCAGGGATACGGCGTCGATGCTCTTGTCATCCAGCACCCGCCGCAGGTCTCCCTGGAAGCGCGGGCGCTGGCCTGTGGCCTGCTCGGCCAGCTCCGCCGCCTCCGGCCACAGTCGCTCATCGACATCGCAAAGCGTATCGACGCGCGCATGGGGGATCTTGGCGAAGTTGCGGATGTGATCCTTGCCGCGGCCGCGGATCCCCACCACCGCGAGATTGACGCGGTCATTCGGCCCCGGGCGCGACGCGGCGCCCTGCGCCCATGCCACCCCCGCCGGGGCGGCTCCCAGAAACACACGGCGGCTCGGATTCGGCATTTGTCCATCTCCTTGCGGTACGGCTTCGGCCGGAAAATCTTCCTCGACCATTTGAGCAAATTGCGCCGTGCGCTGGACTCGGCTGGCGCCAGCACGGCGGCGCCGGGCGGCCAGGTTGCTTGCCCGGGCGCGGGCGGGCCGCTCGGTATGCGTGACCCTGCCACGCGATCCTTGCGCGGGCCGGAGGCAGTTTATCCCCCCGGCGCGGCCCTGCCGTAGTCCAGGACGCCGGCTGCGCGCCAGGCCGCGCGCACGCGCGCCAGCCCCTCGTCGGCCTCCCGCAACTCGAGTGGCTGCGCCAGCCGCCCGACTGGGGTCTGCGGGTCGTTCGATCAGACAATGCCCAGGTCCTCGTCCTCGTAGTAACGAAAATCCGTCTCACAAAAACGCAACCCGGCGCGCTTTGCCCCGATAACAGAGGAGGGCGGGTTGCGTGCCCGCGGCCAGGTTTTTTGAGTGGGGAGTGTTCATCGGATGTCGTCACCAATCGGTGGTCCTATTCGCGCCATCTTTGCCGGACCGGTGGGACCGGTTGTGAGCAGCGTGCTTGAACCAGCGGGCAGCGCCGCCGGAGCCTCGCCGTCGCCCGCCCAGTTGGCGGACCAGATCAGCCAGGCGTTCGCGACTCTGTTCCAGCAGCAAGAGCGGGCCGCGCCGGTGGAGACTTGCGCGCATCGGCCGGCGCCGTTCGCGGCGCCGGGACTGCTGCCCGCGGCCATTGACGAGGCGAGCGCCCGGATTCCCGCTGCCGCCGCTCAGGTGGCGGCGGCGCTCGCACCAATCAGCCAAAGCCCGGCGGCGCAGGCGGTCCAGCGACTCGCCTCGAACCTGAGCAACTTCCAGCCGTTCACCGGTCCGGTAGCTGGCGCGTACGAGACGATCGCCACGGTCGGCGCGCGGATCGACCAGATGTTGAAAGACGCTGAGCGGTTGATGCTGGGCGAAAAACAGCAAGAGCAGCTCAAGGGCTACCAGATGATGTACGCGGCATTGGGCATGAGCAACGTCATCTCCCAGGTGATCCGCGCCCAGGCGCGCATGCAGCGGTCGCTCCTGTCGGAGAGCAGCCGGCGGGGGCTGCGCCCGCCGAGGTTGCGGTTCGGCCCGCCGAAGCTGAACGATCCCTCCAAATTCTTCCGGTGAGTTCCCCCGGCTTCCGGCGCAAATCGGTCACGGCCGGAGCGGGCGTGCCTGCGCGAGCCCAAGATCGTCGCCCGTAACTCGGTCGAGCCGCGCGGGCGAAAGACCGGCCGGGGTCGGGATAGGCCGGGATCCCGCGCAGCGAAGCGACATGGCGCCGCATCCGCCGCCCGGCGGGGCGCGCCGCGCCGCGCGGTACACTGACGAATAAATGGGGAATCCATTGCTCAGCGCGGGGGTAGTCTCGGTCGGCGAACTGGCCGAGTCCCGCAGCGTGCGCGAGGCGTTGCAGTTTCTCACGCGCGAGAAGCAGTGGATCAACGAGCAGCATCTGGAGGTGTGCCGCATCCCCGCGCCGACCTTCCTGGAAAGCCGGCGGGCGGAGTGGATGGCGGAGCAATTCCGGAGCTACGGATGCGAAGTGCAACTCGATCGGGCGGGCAACGTGCTGGCGTTCCTGGACCCGGACGCGCGCGGGCCGTATGTCGCGGTGACCGCGCATCTGGACACCGTGCTGGCGCCGCGGAACCGGGACGACGTCGCCATCGCGTCGGATGGCCGCTTTCTGGGGCCGGGAGTTTCCGACAACGGCGCCGGGCTGGCCGCGTTGATGGCGATCGCGCGCGCGCTCAAATCCGCCCCGCCGCTGGACGGTTTGTGCTCGCGGCTGGTTTTGATCGCTAACGTCGGCGAGGAAGGCGAAGGCAATCTGAGCGGGATGCGGCACCTGTGCCGGCCGTCGGGGTTTGCCCGGCGGGCGGCCACTTTTATCGTGCTCGATGGCGCGGGCTCCGATCACATCACTACCCAGGCGCTGGGCAGCCGGCGATTCGAAGTCATCTTTAGCGGGCCGGGCGGCCATAGCTGGAGCGACTACGGCACGGGCAATCCCGTCCACGCCCTCAGCCGCGCCGTGGCCGAATTCACCGAACTGCGCTTGAACGGCAATCCGCGGTCTTCGGTGAACGTGGGCATCCTGGAAGGCGGCACCAGCATCAACGCGATTCCCTCGCAGGCGCGCGCTAAGGTCGACATTCGCAGTGAAAGCAACCAGAAGATGGACGAACTGGTGGCGATCCTGAACGCCGCGGTTGAACATGCGCAGGCGGCGGAGAACGAGCGCGCGGTGGCCGGACGGGTGACGGGACGTCTCCGCGAGATCGGCGCCCGGCCCGCGGGAAGCCTGCCGGAAGGCGCCGCGGTAATCGACTATCTCAGGGCCGTCGACGCGCATCTGGGCATCCGCTCGCGCCTGGATTGCGCCTCTACCGACGCGAACATTCCCTTATCGCTGGGCATTCCCGCGGTATCCATCGGCGCCGGGGGGCAAGGGGGAGGCGCTCACACGCCGCAGGAGTGGTTTCTTCCCGACCGCCGCGACCTGGCGTTGAAACGGATTCTCCTGACGGCCATCCTGCTGCTGCGCGATCCCGTGCTCGCCGAAGGCTTCGCCCGCCGCTCGTGACCCGTCTCCCCGACTGGCGCGCCGACGCGGCCCTCGTCGTCGCCACTTTCTTCTGGGGAGTCACCTTCGCGGTGGTGAAGCAAGCCCTGGACGATTCCTCCACCTTTGTGTTTCTCGCCGTCCGCTTCACCCTGGCGGCGGCGCTGGTGGGAGCCCTGTTCGCGCGCCGCTGGAAGCCGGATCCCCGGGCGCGGATGTCAGCGCGTTGCGGACTGCTGGCGGGTTTTTGTCTGTTTGTCGGCTACGGCTTCCAGACGGTCGGGCTGCGGTTCACGACGCCCACCAAGTCGGCGTTTGTCACGGGTCTGACGGTGGTGGTGGTACCTTTCCTTGCCGCCGCCGTCTATCGCAGTGTTCCCGCGCTGCCGGAGGCGATGGGCGCACTCCTGGCGGCGGCCGGCCTGGCGCTGATGACGCTGCCACCCGGCGCGTGGCTTCCCGGCTACGGCGACCTGATCACCTCCGGTTGCACCGTGGCTTACGCCGCCCACGTGCTGGTGATTGGCCGGTTCGCCGGGCGGGCGCAGTTCGAGCGGGTTGCGGTATGGCAGTTGAGCGTTTGCGCGCTTTTGGCTTGGCTTTTGTTTCCATTTCTGGAAACGCCGTTCTGGCGCCCTTCGCCCCAGTGGTGGGCCGCGGTGGGCATCACCGCGGTGTTCGCCACGGCGCTGGGATTCACCATCCAGGCGTGGGCCCAGCAGCACACCACGCCGGTGAGAACGGCTTTGATCTTTTCCTCGGAGCCGCTATTTGCCTGGGCGGCGTCCTACGCGCTGACCGGCGAGACCCTCAGCGGGCGGGGAATCAGCGGAGCCGTCCTGATTTTGGCGGGCATCCTGCTGGTGGAATTGAAACCAATCCGGCGATTCAACCATCCATCCCACTAGCGCGGGAATATAATCAAGGATAGCCCTTCCCAAGAAACGCGGAGGTTACAAGTCGCACATGAATTGGTTTGACACTTTACGCAGGCAGAGGCTGCTGTCGTTTACGTTGATCCTCTTTACTCTATCGGTCGGCATCGTAATCGGCACCTTGCTCGACACAGGCGTGAAGGCCGCCAAGGACCAGCCGGCGGCTCCGGGGGCCAAGCCCCTCACGATTCCGGACCCCGTCGAGATGCAGAACTCTTTCTCCCAGTTGGCGAAGCAACTGGAGCCTGCCGTCGTGCATATCTCCGTGACCTCGGAGCCCAAAGCGCCGGCGCAAGCCCGCGGCCGGCGCCGGCCGGGGCCCGGCGAGGATGAGGACATGAACGATCTGTTCCAGCGCTTTTTTGGGTTCGGCGCGCCGGAAGGTCCCCGGATGCCCCGCCGGGGGCTGGGCTCGGGCGTGATCGTCGACCCGTCCGGGTATATCCTGACGAACTATCATGTCGTCGAAAAGGCGGACCGCATCCAGGTGACGCTGCACGAGAGCCAGGACAAGCTGGATGCGAAACTGATCGGCTCGGATCCGGACACCGACCTGGCGGTGATCAAGATCGACGCCAAGCGTCCGTTGCCGGCGGCCAAGATCGGCAATTCCGATGCGATGCAGGTGGGCGACTGGGCGGTGGCGATCGGCTCCCCGTTCGGTTTGCAGGCCACCGTCACGGCGGGTATCATCAGCGCCAAGGAGCGCAGCATCGAGGGCGGCGGCAACAGCTCCATCTTCCAACGCTTTCTCCAGACGGATGCCGCCATCAACCCCGGGAACTCCGGCGGCCCGCTGATCAATATTCGCGGCGAAGTGATCGGCATCAACACCGCCATCGCGAGCGGGACCGGCGGATATCAAGGTATCGGCTTCGCGCTGCCCAGCAACACGGCGGTGAAGGTTTACAACCAGATCATTAAGACGGGCCGCGTGACGCGCGGCGCGATTGGCGTGAACTTCCAGGAAGCCAAGCCCGAACTGCTCCAGGTGTACGGGGTCAGTCAGGGCGTGGTGGTGATCACCGTCAACCCCGGCACGCCCGCGGAGAAAGCCGGCATTAAGGCCGGCGACTTTATTACGGCCGTGGATGGGAAGCCGGTGCGGAACGGGCAGGACTTGGTCAACCACATCTCGGATCTGCCGGTCGGCTCGACCACGGTGGTGAGCGTCCTGCGCGACGGCAAGAAAATGGATTTCAAGGTCTCGGTCGGCGATCGGGCCTCGATTGTTTCCGGCGAACGCAGTCCTGAATCGTCCGGTCCAGGCGCGGAAGAGGAAAATTCTCCCGCCAAGTTCGGCATCATGATTGAGGAACTGACGCCGGCCCGCCGGCAGGAAATGGGGCTGACGGACGCCCACGGAGTGCTGGTGCGCAGTGTGTCGCCCGGTTCCTTCGCCGACGACATCGGCATCCTTCCGAACGATGTGATCGTCTCCGTCAACAAGCAGGAGGTTTCGTCGGTGGCGGATGTGCGCAGGATTCAGGCGACCCTGAAACCCGGCGACCCCGTGGCGTTCAGAGTGTTGCGCTCGACCAGTCCCCTGGGTAGGGGGCGCGGTGAATGGACCACCCTGTTCCTGGCCGGCACGCTGAAGGAAAGCCAATAACCGGCATGCAGGCGGCAGTCTGTTTGCTGGCGGGCGTTTGGCTGTGGTGGGGAGGAGCGGCGTGGGCCGCTCCTCCCGCCAAGAAAAATCCTGCCCCGGCGAAAGGAACCGCAAAGAGCGCGGGAACCTCCAAGTCCTCCAGCGCCGCGAGGAAAACTGCGGCCAAAAAGAAACCTGCGGGCTCCCAGGGGACGCAGCCTCCCCGCCGGGCAACGCAAACGGCGCCGTCGGCGGACCGTTATAAGCAAATTCAACAAGCGCTGGCGGAAAAAGGGTACTTTTCCGCCGAAACAAATGGCCAGTGGGGTCCGGAATCGATCGAAGCGCTGAAGCGGTTCCAGCAAGATCAGCATCTGGAGCCGACGGGCAAAATCAACTCCCTTTCTTTGATTGCCCTGGGGTTGGGCCCGGAGCATAGCAGGCCGGCAGCCAAGCCGGAAGAGTCCCGCTAGCTCAGGCCTCTTCCTCGGGCGGCTCGGCTGAAAATGACTGCAACGCCAGGTAGTTCGGGCCGAAACGGCGAATGTTGTCGAGTTGCTTGTCGAACAGGTCGTAGTGCCCTTCTTCGTCGGTCACCAGTTGTTCGAATACCTGGCGAGAAGCGGCGTCGGCGTTCGCGCCACATTCCACCGCGGCCAGGTTGTAGTCGTGCGCGCTGCCTTCCTCCAGCTGTGCGGCCTTTTCCAGCATGCCCGCCGGGTCGGTGATGCGTTCCACCGGTCCGGCGAGCGCCATGGTCACGTCGCCCTTCAGAAACAGAATCCGTTCCGCCAGTTTCTCCACGTGGCCCATCTCCTGGATGGCCACCCGCTTGAACAAGTCCGCCAGGGGCGCAAAGCCCTGGTCGTCCAGGTGAAAGTGGAAATACATGTACTGATGGACGGCTTGTAACTCATCGGCGACTGCCTTGTTCAGCAGATCGATGCTCTTCGCTTTGTCGATCATGGGATTCTCCTGAGTGCTCGTTTCCCGCACCCTGAGGATACCAGGCGCGGTAAGTCTGATAACCGCCCGACAGGTTGCGCACGCGAAAACCGTGCTGGGCGAGCAGGCGGTTGGCATAGTAAGCCCGCTGGCCGACGCCGCAATGGACCCAAATTTCCCGGTCGCGCGGCAATTCCGCCAGCCGGCCGCGGAGTTGACCGAGCGGCAGGTTGACGGCTCCCGGCAAAGTGCCGGCTGCAAATTCCGCCGGTTCGCGAACGTCCAGCAAGAGCGCGTCCGTCGCCGGCAGATCGCTCCAATCGGCCAGCGCGACGTCCCCGCGCGCGACGTTGGCGGCCAGCATGCCGCAAAGGTTCACCGGATCCTTTGCCGCTCCATACTGCGGGGCGTAACAAAGTTCGGCTTCTTCGAGGTCGAACACCGTGCCGGATTGTTGCATCGCCATCGCAATGACGTCAATGCGGCGCTCCACGCCCTCCTCGCCCACCGCCTGCGCGCCGAGGATGCGCCCATCGGAGGGGCGGAAGAGCAGTTTCAGGTGAATGGGACGCGCGCCGGGGTAGTAGCCCGCATGGTGGCCGGGATGCAAATAGACCGCGGAAAAGTCTGCCCGGCCCGCGCGGCGGAGCGACCGTTCCGTGGCGCCGGTCATCGCTACCGTCATTCCGAAGAAACCGCAGACCGCGGTCCCCTGCACGCCGCGGAAACGCGAATCCCGCCCGCAAATGACCTCGGCGGCGATTCGTCCCTGGCGGTTGGCCGGGCCGGCCAGCGCGATCAACTCCTGTTCGCCGGTGACGAAGTTCCGTACTTCCACCGCGTCTCCCACCGCCCAGATGTGCGGGTCGCTCGTCCGCATCTGCTCATCTACACGGATCCCGCCCCGCACGCCGATTTCCAGACCCGCGTCGCGCGCCAGCGCGGTTTCCGGCCGCACCCCAATCGCGAGGATGACGAGGTCGGCGGACAGCGCCGCGCCCTCCCGCGTGCGGACCAGCAGTTCGCCCCCGGGATCCGGCTCGAAGGCTGCCACCGCGTCGCCCAACCGCACCGCGGCGGTGTGCGCCCGGACGCGCCGCAACACGTAGTCCGCCATCTCCGGATCGAGCGCAGGCATCAGTTGAGCCGCCATCTCGACGACGGCGACCTCCAGACCCCGGTGGACGAGGTTCTCCGCCATCTCCAGGCCAATAAAACCTCCTCCCACCACGACCGCCCGCCGCGCGCGGCGGCTTTCGATCCACTCGCGAATGCGGCGGCTGTCAGGGACAGTGCGGAGCGTGAAAATGCCGGGCAGGTCGATACCCGGCAGCGGCGGGCGGACCGGGGCCGCCCCCGGCGACAGCACCAGCGCATCGTAACCCTGGCGGTAGACGCTGCCCGAGGTCAGTTCGCAGACCTCGAGCGCGCGCGCGGCCCGGTCGATTCTCCGCACCTCGTGCCGCGTGCGCACCTGAATGTTGAACCGCTGGCGGAACAACTCGGGAGTGGCCACCAGCAGTTTTCCCTCGTCCCGGATCACGTCGCCGACGTAGTACGGGAGCCCGCAGTTGGCGAACGAGACGTAAGGGCCGCGGTCCAGCACCGTGATTTCCGCGCTCTCGTCCAAACGCCGCAAACGCGCCGCGCAGGACGCCCCGCCCGCCACTCCACCCACCACCACCACCCGTTTTCGCGCCGTCATGACCCACTTCTGAGGATGCCTGAGGCTGCGGCCGGACACAAGGTGAGGCGGCTCGCCTCTTACATGCGCGCCTTGCGGATGTCCGCGGCGAAATCTTCCCCGAGGCCGGAAAACCCCTGATAAATCTCCTGGGCGCGCGCCAGCGCCGCCTGCACATGTGGCAGGATATTTTCCCTGCCAATGTGCTCCACGAACTCCGCTTTGGCCAGAAACTCCGCCGGTTGATGGCGCGCGCCGCAGAGCAGCAACGTGCGGCCCGACCTCTTCAGCCGCTGCTGGAGCATCTCCAAGGCGTGGAGCCCGGTGGCGTCGATCGCGGTCATGTTCCTCAGGCGCAAGACAACAATCGCGGGAAAGCGGCTAAGATCCGCGGTTTCCTCCGCCAGTTTGTCGGTGGTCCCGAACAGAAACGGCCCATGGATCCGCAGGATCTTCACGTAAGGCGGGATGGTCTTGTCCTGCAACACGTGTGGTCTGGCGTTTTCGACGTACTCTCTGGTTACGGTGGATACGGTCGTCGTCTGGGCCACGCGGTGGATGTAAAGCAAGGCGGCCAGGGCGATGCCCACTTCGACCGCCAGAGTCAGATCCGCCACCACGGTCAAGGCGAAAGTCAGCGCCCAAACCGTCTTGTCGGCCCAATCCAGACGGAGGATCGGAGCGATCTCCCGCCATTCCCCCATGTTGTAGGCCACCACCAGGAGCACCGCCGCCAGCGTCGCCAGCGGGATGAATTTCGCCCAGGGCGCCAGCACCAGCATCACCAGGGCCAGCGTCAGCGAATGGACGATGGCGGCTACGGGAGTGCGCGCGCCTGCTCGGAAATTGGTGGCCGTCCGGGCGATGGCGCCGGTCACCGGAATGCCGCCCACCATCGGCACGATCACGTTCGCCACCCCCTGCGCCATCAGTTCGGCGTTCGAGTTGTGCCGGTCGCCGGTCATGGAGTCAGCGACCACCGCGGACAGCAAACTTTCCACGGCGGCAAGAATCGCCACCGTGAGCGCGGACGGCAGCAGGGGCAGAATTAGATCCGCGCGAAACGCGGGGACCTCCCAGCGAGGCAGTCCGCTGGGAATGCCGCCGAATCTGGTTCCAATGGTTTCGACGGGCAAATTCAGCGCCACCACGGCCGCGGTGCCGGCCAGCAGCGCCGCGATCGAACCGGGCAGGCGGGGCGCGATGCGCGGCGCCAGCAGAATGATCGCCAGCGAGCACAGCCCCAACGCGGCCGCCCGCCAGTCGAGCGTACCCAGATTCCTCGCGTACGCCTCCATCCGCGCGAAAAACTCGCTGGGGACATCCTGGATGGCGAGTCCGAGGAAATCCTTCACTTGCGTGGACGCGATCAAGACCGCAATGCCGTTGGTGAAACCCAGGACCACCGGCCGGGGAATATACTTCACGGCGGCGCCGAGACCAGTCAGGCCGAGGATCATCAGAATGACGCCCGCCATCATCGTCACCATCAGCAAACCCGACAGACCATGCCGGGCAATGATGCCCGCCACGATGACGACGAAGGCGCCGGTCGGGCCGGCGACCTGGATGGACGACCCGCCGAGGACTGCGACCAGCAGGCCACCGACGATCGCGGTGTAGATCCCGGCTTGGGGCGTCACCCCGGAGGCGACGCCAAACGCCATGGCGAGCGGTAAAGCCACCATCCCGACCGTAAGTCCGGCAATCAGGTCGGATACCAAAGTCTCGCGGCGGTAGCCAGGCAAGAGGGAGAGCAACTTCGGCCGGCAGTTTCGGAAAGGATCAAATGCCGCTAGCGCGGCCCAAAGCTGGCCGAGTCGAGTCGCAAGAAAGTTCATATCGCAAAGATCAAGCCGGCAGGCTTGAACATCTGAGCTGGCCGAACTTTTGATTTTATCTCCACACGCCTCCGGCCCGGTTAGCCTCCGCCAATGCCAGCGCGGTCCCCCGCACTTGCTGGCGCTGGTCTTGCTCCAATTCGGAGGCGAAGGGGGGCACGGGCCCCGTTCCGGCGATGCCAGCCAGTTCGATGGCGGCATGCAACACCCGGGCGGCGCCCCACGTGTCGCGGAGATCCTCCAAAGGGAGGAACGCAGCCCGGTACCCTTCGGCCTCCTCCCACCGTCCCGCCGCGGCGGCGCGGAGGATCGCTCCGGAAAAGCGGGGCGCCAGACAGGCCGAGCCGGAGGTGAAGCCCGGCAGGCCGAAGTCCCGCAGGTGGACGATCGCGGGGCGCTCCCCGATTCCGCTGATCACCACCCGGCGGTCGACCCGGCTCAACAGGCTGTCCAGATAGAGGTCTCGCGCGGCATCCTCGCGGACCACGGCATACTTGATCACCTGGCACACCCCGTCGGAGACCAGGCGGGCCACGGCGTCCAATCCCGCCTCCCGGTCCGCGCCAAAACTGTCCTCGTCCTTCAGGTACACCATCAGCGGCGCTTCCGCTTCGCTCGCAATTTCGCGGTAGCCCTGTTCGAGGCCGCGGGCATCGCGCGGGTCGCTGCACGGCAACATCATCACGAGGGGGAAGCCGTGCCTGCGCACCAGCGGCGCCTGGTCCATGGCCCGCCCATACGAGGGGCCGAGGCTGGGAATCGCCAGGACGTCATCGGGCAGTCCCGCCAGCCAGCTCAGCAGTTGGCCGAACTCGGCCAGGGGAATGTGGTAGAGAAACGCATTCCCGCCGTAAAGCAAATGCCGCATGCCGCCCGCCTGCAGGTGGGCGGCGAGCGCGTCGTTCGCTGCCCAATCCAAAGTCCGGCCGCCGTCCCGGCGCCTCGCCAACGGCGGTACGGGCAGCACGTTCCGCCAGTCCTCGATCGTGGTGCGCGTTCTTCGCATACCGGTTCCTTTCCCCGATGATCCGGAGAATCCGCCATTGTTTCATGGCGCCCGGCGAGCGCGCAAAGCAAACCGCGGCCGGCGGACGCCGGTGGCCTCCGCCGGCGCCACGGCCTAGACTGAAAGAATGCAAGTGCTGAGCGGCATCATCCCCCCGCTAGTCACCCCTTTCGACGCGGACGGCAACCTGATGGAGCGCGCCCACCGGGCGGACGTGCGCTACATGATCGAAACCGCCCGGGTGCACGGCGTCGCGGTAGGCGGCAGCACCGGCGAAGGACATACGCTGTCGCCGGACGAGCTTCGCCTGGTCGTGCGCTGGACCGTCGAGGAGAGCGCGGGCCGCACGCCGGTGATCGCGGGCGTGATCGCCGACAGCACCCAGGCGGCGATCGCCAAGGCGCGCGCCGTAGCCGACCTGGGCGTCGCGGCATTGCAGGTGACCCCGGTGCACTATGTATTCCGGCCGAGCGACGACGCCATGCTGGAGTTTTTCGCTTCCATTCATCACGCCGCCGGCATCCCGGTGATCATTTACAACGTGGTGCCCTGGTCGTACCTGCTGCCGCCGCTGCTGGCGCGCATCATGCGCGAAGTGGACGGCGTGCTAGGCGTCAAGCAAAGCGCCTACGACATGAAGGCGCTGGCCGACCTGCTGCTGCTCCTGGACGAAGGGCGGGTGGGTACGGGCAAGCGGATCTTCTCCGCGGTGGATGCCCTTCTGTACCCGTCGTTTTTGCTGGGAGCGCACGGGGCTATCGCGGCGGTGCTGACCGCGGCGCCGGGCTGGTGCGTCGAGCTTTGGGACGCCACGCACCGCGGCGACCACGCGACCGCGCGGGCGCTGCACCGTAAGCTGCTGCGATTGTGGAATGTGCTGAACGAGCCGAACCTGCCGGCCAACACCAAGACCGCCATGGCCCTGCAAGGGCGGGACGGCGGAGCGCCGCGCGCGCCCATGCCGGCCAGTTCGGCCGCACAGATCGAGGCGATTCGCGCCGCGCTCCACGCCTGAGCGCGCCTCAGGGGTTCGCGACGGCGGGCCAGCGCCGCGCCGGACCCTGCGTCCGCTCAAAAGCATACGCCATCTGGAGAACCCCGAAATCGTCCTGACGCCGGCCCACGATTTGCAGGCCGACGGGCAACCCTTCCGCCGTGAAGCCGGCGGGCACAGAGATCGCCGGATGCCCCGTAACCGTAATGTAGTAGCAGGACCGCATCCAGTCGATGTAGCCCTCCAGGGGCACGCCCTCGATCTCCGTCAGGTAGGGCTGGTTCACGTCGAAAGGCGGCGCCTGCGTGGTAGGCAGAACGAAGAACTCGTAACGCGCCATGAATTCGGCGAAGCGGGCGTAGAGCCGGGAACGTTGCGTTTCCGCGGCGGTGATGTCCGGTCCGGTCAGGCGCGCGCCGCGCTCGACCTCCTCGATCACCGTGGCCTTGATCTTCGCCCGATGCCGCTGCACCTTGTCGGCGTGTTGTCCGTGAAAGCTCAGCGCGCGGAGCACCTTGAAGACGCGGTCCGCCTCGCGGAAGTCCGGTTCCGCCTGTTCGACGATGCAGCCCAGCGCGGTGAACGCGCGCTGCTGGGCGTTCACCGCCTCGCGCACGCGCCGGTCGAAGGGCAGCCCGCCGAGGTCTTGGAACCAGGCGACGCGGACGCCCTTGAAGTCCCGGTCCAGGGGGTGGGCGAAGCGGGCGCCGGGCTCCGGGATCGCCAGCGGCGCACGGGCGTCCGGGCCGGCGATGGCGCTCAGCAACAGCGCCGCGTCGGCCACGTCCCGCGCCATCGGCCCCAGAACGCTGATCGTGTTCCACGCCGAGCTGGTGGGAACGCGCGGCACCCGCCCGGGCGAGGTCCGGAAGCCGACTACGTTGCAGAACGCGGCCGGGTTGCGCAGCGATCCTCCCGTGTCGCTGCCGTCGGCGATCGGCAGCATCCCGCAGGCTAAGGCCACGGCGGCGCCGCCGGAGCTGCCGCCGCACGTCTTGGTCAGGTCGTAAGGGTTGAGCGTGGCGCCAAACACGGGGTTGAACGTCTGTGAACCAGCGCCAAATTCGGGGGTGTTGGTTTTGCCCAACGTGACGGCGCCCGCCTGGCGGATCCGCTCGATCAGCAGCGTGTCCCGGTCCGGGACGTGGTCGCGAAACAGAGGCGAGCCGTACGTGGTGCGGATGCCCTTGGTGTCTTGCAGGTCCTTGTGCGCGATCGGCAGTCCGTGCAGGGGACCCAGGAATCGGCCATGGGCGGCCTCTTCGTCGGCGCGGGCGGCGGCTTTGCGTGCCTCCTCCGCCACCAGCGTCACCATCGCATTCACTTGGGGGTTCACCCGTGCGATCTGCCGCAGGTGCGCCGCCAGCACCTCGCGCGCGGAAACGTCCTTGCGCCGCATCCGCCGCGCGAGTTCCCGGGCGGGCATCCGGCATAGCTCCGGCATCCGCGACGTCTCGTCCGCCGCCAGCGCGGAGGCGGGAAGGATGAGGGCCTGTCTGCGTGTCATCGCCGTACCGCATTCTAACCCGCCGGGAAGCTGCTACACTTTGGGAAGCTTTTGTGATCGTCCCGCAGAACATGGTGCTGTTTCTTTTTCGCCACGTCGCGCTGAGCAATCAAAGGCGGAAAGGTCATTATGAAAAACATCTTTGTCGGCAACCTGGATTTCGGGGCGACGGAAGCTTCCATTCGCTCCTTGTTTGAGGCCTACGGCGCTGTGGAGCGCGTCAGCCTCGTGACAGACCGCGAGACCGGCCGTTCCCGGGGCTTCGCGTTTGTCGAGATGACCGACGCGGGCGAAGCCGAACGCGCCATTGCCGCGTTGAATGGCTACCAATTGGACGGCCGGGCGCTGAACGTGAACGAAGCGCGTCCCAAGACGGATTCCTGGGGGCGCGGATCAGGCGGCGGCCGGCCGCAGGGGGGCGGGCGCGGTCCCCGGCAGCGGCGGGAACCCCGCTGGTAGCCCGGCTAAGTAAAGCCATATCACCCGGGATTCCCACCCGCGCGGGCATGGCGCGCGCGGAGCGGGAGATGGCAATTTACCGCCGGACCCGCCGGCGCGAAACGAGAGGAGGCAGCCAGTGGAACTGCGTTACCTGGGTTTCGATCAGCACGCCAACATCCGGACCTATCGCTTTGACCGGATGGTGAAAGGGGAGCCCGCGGCGCGGGTTCTGATTTCCGCGGATCTCGACCTTTTCCGCAAACACCAGGTGTCGTTGCAGGAGGGCCCGGGACTCTGCGCCCGCAAGCTCTCCGCGGGCCCGCCGCTTACGGCGGAAGGCGGCCACCAGCTTACCAACGAGGACCTGCTTGGTTTTGCGAATCAACGGGCGGCGCTCGAATTGCGTCGCGCAACCATTCGCCGGATCGGGGCGCGGCGCCGGCAGTCCACCGAGGGAGCCGCGCGGCCGGGGACCGACTGAACCGTCTCCGGCGTCACTTCTCCACGGGGAGCCCTGCCTGAAGGATCGCCCGCCAGCCGCCCGCCAGCGAGATGGGCTGCTGGTAGCCCATCTGGCGCAAGGCGTCCGCCGCCAGGGCGCTCCGATAGCCACCCCCGCAATACAGCACCAGAGGGACCGTCTTGTCCGGCACTTTGGTTTCGATGTCCCGCTCAATGACGCCCTTACCCAGGTGAATCGCGCCCTGGGCGTGGCCGGCGTGCCACTCGCTCTCCTCGCGCGTGTCGATCAGGATATGGGGCTCGCCAGCCGCGACCATGCGCTGGTACTCATCGATTCCGATCTCGCGGATCCGGCTCTTGGCGTCGTTAACCAGCTTCAGAAATCCAGGGTTGTGTGCCATACGGCGTTCTTCTTCCGTCTCCTCTTCAGTCTTCCACCCGGCGGATGCACGCGCCGGCGGCGGCAAGCTTTTCTTCGATTCTCTCGTAGCCGCGATCGATATGATAGACGCGGTCGATCACCGTTTGGCCCTTGGCGCACAGTCCGGCCAGCACCAGTCCGGCGCTGGCGCGCAGGTCCGAGGCCAGCACCGCCGCGCCCGATAACGGACCGCCGGCCACCAGGGCCTTGCGCCCGTCCAGCCGGATCTTGGCCCCCATGCGGGCCAGTTCCAGCGCGTGCATGAACCGATTTTCGAAAATGGTTTCGGTGATGATGGCGATGCCGTCGCCCTGGGTCATCAGCGCCATGTACTGTGCCTGCAAGTCGGTTGCGAAACCAGGGTACTCTTCGGTAGTCATGTCGACCGAATGCAGCGCATCGCCGGGGTGGACGGTCAGGGTCTCGCTGTCCTCCTGGGTCACGGGAACTCCCACCTGCCGCAGTTTCGCCAGCAGCGCCGTCAGGTGGGCGACGGGCGCGTGGCGCACGGTGAGCCGTCCGCGGGTGATGGCGCCGGCCAGCAGGAAGGTGCCGGCCTCAATCCGGTCGGTGATCACCTGGTGCTCCGCGCCATGCAACCGTTCGACGCCCTGCACCCGAATGGTGGAGCTGCCCGCGCCCTCAATCCGCGCTCCCATCTTGGCAAGCAACTCCGCCAGATCGGAGACTTCGGGTTCGCGGGCGGCATTTTCGATGACAGTTTCGCCGCGAGCCAGCGTAGCCGCCATCATCACGTCTTCGGTCCCGGTAACGGTGATGCGGTCGAACGCAATCGTGGCGCCGCGCAAACCGCCGGCCGGAGCCGTGGCCACCACGTAGCCGTGCTCCTGGCCGACGCGGGCGCCCAATTCCTCCAGCGCCCGGATGTGGAGGTCGATGGGCCGCGCGCCAATTGCGCAACCGCCGGGCAGGGAAACGCGCGCCTGGCCGCACCGCGCGACCAGCGGCCCCAACACCAGGCTTGACGCCCGCATCGTCTTGACCAGTTCGTAGGGCGCCTCCGGCCTGCGCAGTTCGCGCGCCGTCACCCGCACGCAGCCGTTCGCCGCGTCGACCGCCGCCCCGATTTCTTCGAGCAGTCGCTCCATGGTGCCGATGTCCCGCACGCGCGGCAGACCGCGCAGGGTGACCGCTTCTTCGGTGAGCAGCGTCGCCGCCAGCGCCGGCAGCGCGGCGTTTTTCGAGCCGCTCGTGACGATCTCCCCCTGGAGGGGATGGCCGCCCTCGATGACGAACTTATCCATTTCTTCTCATTCTCGCCCAGCCCGAGGCGGAGGGAGGTCATTGGCCTACCACGGTCACCGTGATCTCGCGCTGGCGGGGCCGGTCATCGAATTCACACAGGATAATTTGCTGCCACGTGCCCAGGCACAGCCGCCCCTCGCGCACCGGGAAGGTCTCGGTGGTCCCCAGCAAGGCGCTCCGCAAGTGGGCGTAGCCATTGTGATCGCCCCAGCGGGCGTTGTGGGCGTAGTCGTCGTTGCGGGGTGCGATGGTCTCCAGGGCACGTTGCAAGTCGGCGACCGCTCCCGGCTCATACTCGATCGTCGTGATCGCCAGGGTGGAGCCCTTGCCGGCGACGTTGACGACGCCCGTAACAATGCCGCTGGAGGCGATCACCCGGGCCACCCGCTCGGTCAGGTCGTGGGTGTCGCCCTCTCCTCGGGTCGCAACCCGTATCGTTTCTTGCCGTACCAAACTGTCCCTCCTCTGGGTAAAGCCTAGCGCGGGCGCGGACCACGGAGCAGCCATCAGAAGGAGGGACCATAAGCCGCCCGGCAGGCCAACCTTAGTGTTCCATCTGCGGCAAGGCGGCGTTGAGGTAACCCGACCCGAAGCCCGCCGTGATGATTGGGTATGGCACTGTGGCGATTACGGCCGCGAGGCGCCGCACCCGTCCCGGCTACCGCTGCACCCTTCCCGAACCGCCGCTCTTGAGGAGGCTGCGGACTTCGTCTGCGGTGAACCGGTTGAAGTCGCCGGGAATCGAGTGCTTCAGACAGGACGCCGCCACGGCGAACTCAAGCGCGTCCTGCGCCGAATCCATCGTCTGGAGGCCGTAAATCAGCCCGCCCGCGAAGCAGTCGCCGCCGCCCACCCGGTCGACGATGTGCGTGATCTCGTAGTGCCGGCTCAGCCGGAACTCCTGGCCGTCATGCAGGCACGCCGACCAGCCGTTGTGCGAAGCGCTCTTGGATTCGCGCAGCGTGATGGCGATCTTCTTCAAGTTGGCGAACTCGGCCAACACCATCTCGGCGAGCTTGCGGTACTCGGCCCGGTCGAGCTGGCCGGAGTGGACGTCGATGTCGGCCTTCACGCCCAACGCCATCTGGCAGTCTTCCTCGTTGGCGATGGCCACGTCGACGTGCCGCACCAGTTCCCGCATCACCTCGTGCGCCGGCTTGCCCCACTTCCAGAGGTTTTTCCGGTAGTTGAGGTCGCACGAAACGGTGAGGCCCTTGGCCTTGGCGGTCTGAGCCGCCTCCAGGGCGAGGTCCGCCGCCGAGGCGGAAATCGCGGGGGTAATGCCGGTGACGTGGAACCAGCCGGCGCCGTCAAAGCAGCGGTTCCAGTCGAGATCGCCCGGCTTGGCGAGAGCAATCGCCGAATAGTCACGGTCGTAGACGACCTTCGAGGGTCGCTGGTTGGCGCCGGGCTCGACGTAGTACACGCCCATCCGGCCCTGGCCGCGCACGATGCAGGAAGTGTCCACGCCAAACCGGCGCAACTCGGCCACCACCGCGTCGCCGATGGGATTGGCGGGCAGCACCGTCACATAGCGCGCGGGCTGCCCGAACCCGGCCAGCGCCACGGCCACGTTCGCTTCGCCGCCGCCGAACGTCGCCAGGAACATCGGAGATTGCAGGAACCGCTCAAAACCCGGCGGCGCCAGCCGCAGCATGATTTCGCCAAACGTCACCGTCAACATAAAAAGAGCCTCCAAAGAGAACCGGCCGTCACTGCGGGACGGCCACCACTTCCAGCGCGAAACCGGCCTCCATCGCCGGCAACCCCTCGAACACTAGCAGGGTGGACGCCGGCGGCCGCGCCGGGTCGAAGAAATCGAAGCGGATCCGCCGCACCTGTTCCGCCAGCGACGGCGACAGCGGATACACGCTGGAGAACGCGACGTGCTTGAGCGAACTGCCCGCGCCCGCCAGGAGCCGTTCCATGCGTTGGAAGGCGAGTCTGGCGTCCTCGTCCCGAAAACCGAACTCCATCTGCGTGCCCGTGAAGATCACCTTCGGCGAGCTCACCGCCGCAATCTGCGAATAGGCGGGGGACTTGCGCAGCGTATCCGGGTTCACCAGTTCATAGGGCGGCGCCGTCGGTTTGCGGAGCCTGGCCACGGCCTCGCACTCGGCCACCGCGCGATGCGGGGCGCGCTGCGTCTGCACCTGATGGAACACGGCCTTGGGGAAATAACGGAACGCAAGCGCCGGCGCCTCGCGCGCCGACTCGAGATTGCTGTGAAAGCACGTCACGCGCAGCACATCGGCAGGTTCGCTTCCCACCGCCGTCACCGCCTTCAGCAGGTTCGCGTAGGCGGTCTCGGCCAGCGGCATCACATTCGCCAGAGGATCGGCATCCGTCTGGCCCTGCCCGGAAATCCAGGCCAACCCGAAGGGGTTGACCTCCTTGTTTACCACGGTGGTCGCCTCCAGCACCACCTGCGCACCGACCAGCGGCAAGGCGCCGACCTGAATCACCGACACCACGGGCAGCGGCTGCCGCTTCTCGCTGAACAACTCGGCGACGATGGACGGCACCCGGCGCAAATCGGCGCTCCCCGCGACAAATGCCCGGACCTTAACCACCTGACTCCCCCGCGCCTGGCGCATCAGAGCTTTGACGGCATCCCTGGTCTGCTGGGAAAGCAGACCCTTGGTGCTGAGGGGCGTCACGTGAAAAGCGAGGCGCCGCGTTTCCGCCGTGATCACCGGCGGCGGGTCGGGGATCACCTCGAGGGTCTGGGTGACCGGTTCCTCGTCGCCTTTCTTCTTCTTTTTCGCGTCGGCGAACACCGCCCCCAGTGTGAACGCGCAGATCAGTGCCAGCAGCCGTGCTGGAGCGCCCTGCATCATCTTTTTTTCAGCATACCCGGTTCGCAAGGCGGGTTCCATCTACGGGCCCGCCGCGCGCGGCCTGGCCTGCCGCTACTTCTTCTTGCCCTGCGCCGCCACCGCCTCTTGAGCGGCTTTGACCTTCTCCGGATCGCCCAGGTAGCGGCGGTCCAGGGGACGCAAGCCGGCGTCCAGTTCATAGAGCAACGGGATGCCGGTGGGGATGTTCAATTCGACGATGTCCTGGTCGGACACGTTGTCCAGATATTTGACGAGCGCGCGCAGGCTGTTGCCGTGCGCGGCAATCAGCACCCGCCGCCCGCTCGTGACGGCGGGCGCGATCGTGTCGTGCCAGAGCGGCAGAAAACGCGCCACCGTATCCTTCAGGCATTCGGTGAGGGGCAGCTCCTCCGGCGAGAGCGATGCATAACGCGGGTCGCGGCCCGGATACCGCTCATCCTCCGGCGTCAACGCCGGCGGCCGGATATCGTAGCTGCGCCGCCAGATCTTGACCTGCTCTTCGCCGAATTGGGCCGCGGTCTCGGCCTTGTTGAGTCCTTGCAGCGCCCCATAGTGGCGTTCGTTCAGACGCCACGAGCGGTGCACGGGAATCCACATCAGGTCCATTTCGTCGAGCACGATCCAGAGCGTGCGAATCGCGCGCTTCAGCACGGAGGTGTAAGCCACGTCGAAGGTGAACCCTTCGGCGTGGAGGACGCGGCCGGCCTCGAGGGCTTCTTCGCGTCCCCGCGGGGACAGGTCCACATCCGTCCAGCCGGTGAACCGGTTCTCCTTATTCCAGGTGCTTTCGCCGTGACGCAACAATACGAGTCTGTACATGGTCTCCTCGATCTCTGACGGATGCTCCGCTTAGCCGCGCGCGGGGGGGAACGCCTGCTTGAATGCCGTGCGCCCGGCAAAGCGCGCCGATGCGCCCAGTTGCTCCTCGATGCGCAGCAACTGGTTGTACTTGGCGATCCGGTCGGTGCGGCTGGCCGAACCGGTCTTGATCTGCCCCGCGCCGGTGGCGACGGCCAGATCCGCGATGAACGGATCTTCCGTTTCGCCCGAGCGGTGCGAGATCACGCAGGTAAAACCCGCCTTGACCGCCGTCTCCATGGCGTCCAGGGTTTCGGTGAGCGTGCCGATCTGGTTCACCTTGACCAGGATCGAATTGGCAATTCCTTCCGCGATGCCCTGCTTGAGGCGGCGGGTGTTGGTGACAAACAGGTCGTCACCCACCAGTTGCACTTTCGCGCCCAGGGCGTCGGTAAGCAGCTTCCAGCCGGCCCAGTCGTCTTCGGCCATGCCGTCCTCGATGGACACGATGTACGGATACTGGCGCACCCAGTTGGCCCAGAATTCCACCATCTGCTCGCTGGACCGTTCGCTCTTGTCGGACTTCTTGAAAACGTACTTGCCGTCCTGATAGAACTCGCTGGCGGCGGGGTCGAGGGTGACGCCGATATCCTCGCCGGGCCGGAAGCCGGCCTTGGTGATCGCTTCCAGCACTACCTCCAGCGCTTCGTCGTTGGACCTGCAATTGGGGGCGAACCCGCCTTCATCACCCACGGCGGTCGAGTAACCCCGGCCTTTCAGCACTTTCTTGAGGGTGTGAAAAACCTCCACGCCCATGCGCAGGGCTTCGGAAAACCTGGACGCGCCGTAGGGAGCGATCATGAACTCCTGCACGTCGACGGAGTTGTCGGCGTGCGCGCCGCCGTTCAGGATATTCATCATCGGGACGGGGAGCAACGAAGCGCCCACCCCGCCCAGATAGCGGAACAGGGGAGTGCTCTGCGAATGCGCCGCCGCGCGCGCCGCGGCCATCGAAACCGCCAGTACGGCGTTGGCGCCCAGCCGGCTCTTGTTCGGAGTGCCGTCGAGTTCGATCATGAGCCGGTCGATCTCGGCCTGTTGCGAGGCGTCTTTTCCGCCCAGCGCCTGCGCAATTTCCCGGTTGATGTGGTTGACCGCGCGGCTGACGCCCTTGCCCAAGTACCGCTTGGCGTCGCCATCGCGCAATTCCACGGCCTCGTGCTGGCCGGTGGATGCACCCGAGGGAACCGCCGCCCGGCCCAGGTGGCCGTCCGCTACATAAACCTCCGCTTCCACGGTGGGATTCCCACGGCTATCCAGGATTTCTCTTCCTACAATTCGCGTAATGGTTGTCATGTCTTGTTCTCAGACTCCTTATGAATTCGAACCACTGGCTGATTTGCCGGAGCCGGCCGGCCCAGTCCTCAGGCCCTCGCCTCCCCGGTCCGATATTGCCGGGCGCTGACCACCACGATGCCGCTTTCGGTGACGTGGTAGCCCGCCGCCAGGTCGGCCTCGCGATCGAAACCGATATTGGCGCCCTCCGGGACCTGCACGCTCGTGTCGATGATGGCCCGGCGGATCCGGCTGTAACGTCCGACCTGAGCGTACGGCAGCAGAATGGAGTACTCCACCTCGCAATAGCTGTTGATCCGGACCCCGGGACAGAGTACGCTGCGCAACACCCGCCCGCCGGAAACCACGCACCCCGCCGATACGATCGAATCGAGCGCCACGCCCATGCGGCGGCCTTCCTGCGCAAAAACAAACTTGGCCGGAGGCTGCTGGGGCAGGAAAGCGCGGATCGGCCACGTCTGGTCATACAGGTTGAACTCCGGCGAGACCGCAACCAGGTCCATGTTGGCTTCGTAGTAGGCGTCCAACGTGCCTACATCCCGCCAGTAGAGAGACTCCTTGCGGTTCATGTCCAGGAAGTTATAGGCAACCACCCGCGCCCTGTTCAACAATCCGGGCAGCACATCGTGGCCGAAATCATGCGTCGACTCCGGATTCAGCGAATCCTCGTGCAGGGCTTCGAGTAACAGCCCCGTATTGAACACGTACACGCCCATCGACGCGCTCACCTTGCCGGGGTCGAAGATGGACGGGAAGGGGTTCCCATGCTGCGGTTTTTCCTCGAAACCGGAAATCCGGTAGTCCTCCTCAATGTGGCAAATCCCGAACCGCCCCGCCTCTTCGCGGGGCACCAGGATGGTGGCGATGGTCACATCCGCCGCCTTGGCCCGGTGCCAGGCCACCATGTCGCCGTAGTTCATCTTGTAAATGTGGTCTCCCGAGAGGATCAAGGTGTACGCGGGGTTTTCCACCTCGATGCTCTGTGAGTTTTGGAAGACGGCGTCCGCCGTGCCCTGGTACCAGTCGTTGCCCACCCGCTTCATGGGCGGAATCACTTCGATGTACTCGCCGAGTTCGCGCGAGACGATGTTCCAGCCGTAGCGGATATGCCGGTTCAGGTCGAGGGCTTTGTACTGTGTTAAGATGAAGATACGGCGAAGGTTGGAGTTAATGCAGTTGGATAGCGTGAAGTCGATGATGCGGTAGGTTCCGCCGAAGGGCACCGCCGGCTTGGCGGTGTCGCGAGTCAGGGGAAACAGACGTTCCCCAGCCCCGCCTGCAAGAAGAATCGCCAGTACGTTGTCCATATCCGGGGTTGGGTTGCAGGGCTTGTCCGGGGTGGCTGCTGTCCGGGATGATCCTCGCGCGACGAACGTTCCCAACGCCCGCCGCAAAAATAGTTCTTGACTTTATCCGTCGAACACCTATCATATCAGTACCTTGCCTGATATGGGTGCGGAGCCCGGGCCGGGCGGGAAGCCTGGCCTCAGATTGACACAGGGGGGAGGTGAAGTGAGTTTGGCAGAAGTCCGGATTCAAGAGGGCGAAACCCTTGAGAATCTTTTGCGCCGGTTCAAGCGGAAGGTCCAGCAGGAAGACATCATCAAAGAGGTCAAGAAGCATTCCTTCTATCTGAAGCCGGGAGAGAAGAAGCGCGTCAAGCAAGCGCTGGCGCGTAAACGAAATCGCAAGAAGAGCCGTCGCGATTTCGAATAACCCAAGCGCCGGAACCCGCTCAGGCAGGGCGACACGAAATCGTCTTCGAATCGTGGGGCAGTGCGGTGCGCCACCATTCGAACTTGGGAGCCAGGTGCCAATGTCCGAGTTTCAAGATCGCAACCTTACTTGCGTCGACTGCGGAGCGCAGTTCGTGTTCACCGCGGGCGAGCAGCAGTTCTTTCGGGACAAGAACTTCAAGAACGAGCCCAAACGCTGCAAGGCGTGCAAGACCAAGCGGCAGGCGGCGGGCGCGCCGTTCGCGAAGGTGGAAACGTCCGCTCTTTGTGACCAGTGCGGGCGGCAGACCACCGTCCCGTTCCGGCCTACCCAAGGCCGGCCGGTTTACTGCCGGGAGTGTTTCCAGGGCAGAAAAGTTCCTGCCGCGGCGACGGCGGCCGCGCATTAACGGCCGGACAGTCAGGAGTGGGGAAGGGCGTCGGCGACGTTCGGCGCCCTTCTCTTCCGCCTCCATCCTTCCTTGTTGACTTGCCGGCTGCGGCCCACGGCCAAGGCCTCCGGGGGAACGGCGTGGGTGACTACGCTTCCGGCGCCGATATAGCAGTCCTCTCCCAGTTCCAGAGGAGCGACCAAGGTGGAGTTGCTTCCGACGAACGCCCGGTCCGCGATCGTCGTCCGGTGTTTCTTTTCCCCGTCGAAGTTGCAAGTGATGGTGCCGGCGCCAATGTTGACGCCCGCGCCGATCTCCGCGTCGCCCAGGTAAGCGAGGTGGTTCGCCTTGGATCTCTTGCCCAGCCGGGTGTTCTTCAGTTCCACGAAATTGCCGACGTGCGCGCCCTCCGCGATGACCGTGCCCGGGCGAATTCGGGTGAAGGGTCCGATGCGGCTCCCCGCGCCGATCGTGGCCGAAGCAACGACGCAGAAGGGAAGAATCTCCGCGTCCTGCTCCACCACGGTATCGTCGAGGATGGAGGCCGCGCCGATCCGGCAATTCGAGCCGACGACGGTGCGCCCGCGCAGTTGGACAAAGGGCTCCAGCACCGAGTCCATGCCCACCTGGACATCCGCATCCACCGTGGCCGTTTCCGGCTTTTCGATTGTGACCCCCTCCGCCATCAGTTCCCGGACTTTCCGCTCCCGCAGAAGGCGGTCCACCGCGGCCAGTTCGATCCGGTTGTTGATCCCCAGGACTTCGCCGCTGTCCGGCGTCATAAGCGCCGCCACGCCTTCCCCAGCTGCGCGCAACTGCTCGATGACGTCGGTCAGGTAGTACTCGCCGCTCGCGGGGTGCGGCCGGACGCGGTCCAGCGCGCGCCAGAACGGTTCGGGGCGAAAGCAATAAATCCCCGAGTTGATCTCGCGGATGGCCAACTGCTCCGGCCCTGCGGCTTTGTGCTCGACAATCGCCGCCACGCCGCCGTCAGGAGCCCGGAGGATGCGCCCGTACCCGGAGGGGTCAGCCAGGACCGTAGTGAGCACCGTCCCGGCCGCCGCCGCTTCCGCCTGCGCATCGAGCAAGCGCCGCAGCGTCGGCTCGGAAATCAGCGGACAATCGCCATACAGCACCAGCAAAGGATCGCCAAACGGCTCCAGTTGGTTCCGCGCGCAGAGCAAGGCGTGGCCCGTTCCTTTCTGCTCCGCCTGCCACGCGAAGCGCACGCCGCGCCCCGCCACCTTCTCGCGGACCGCCTCCGCCTGGTGGCCGACGACGACGAGGATTCGCTCGGGTGAGGTCAGCCGCAAAGCCGTGTCCACCACGTGCTCGATCAGCGTCTTGCCGCCGGCCTGGTGGAGCACCTTCGCTCTGGCCGACTTCATCCGGGTGCCCAGCCCGGCCGCCAGGATCACCACCACCGGTCGATCTGCGTTCCGCATCCTTCCGATGATAGCCCGCCTGCTGGACCACGCTCGCGCGCCGGAATTGATACGCTGAACTGGTCACCATCGGAGGGGGGACAGATGGCGAAACGGTGCGCGCTTTTTTGCTGGGCTGGACTTTTTCTGGCCGGGGCGGGGAATCTGTCTGCCCAGGTGGCCGGCCGCGCCGCGGGACAGGTGGTGGATGGCTCCGGCGCGCCGGTGCCCGACGCCGCCGTGCGGCTTTATCTTCCCGCCGGCAGCCAACCCGTCGCCGCCACCCGCACCGACCGGGAAGGGCGCTATCAGTTCGCGGCGCTGCGCCCCGAGTTTTATGATTTAACCGTCGACGCCCAGGGCTTCGCGCGGCAGACCGTACGGGCGCTCAAGGTGGATCCCGCGCGGGAGACGCTGCTCGCGCCCGTGGTGATGCAAACCGGGTCCTTTGGCGCGGCGGCGGCCACGGTCGCGCCCCAGGCGCAGGCCGCGGCGCCGCCCGTGGCCGCGGCGGTGGTGGTGGCGGGAGAGCAGTTCCGGCTCGGCCTCGGCTCCACGGCTGCGCCGCTCGAGATCAGTGAGCAGCAACAGGGGCCGCGCACCGAGAGCGTCGAAGTCGCCTCCACCTTCACCCGGGACCAGGTGCGCGCCTTGCCCGCCATTGACCGGGACCCGATGGCCTTGCTCCGCACCCAGGCGGGCATCAACCTCGTCGCGGTGGACACTTTTCTCACCACCATCGTCAACGGACAGCGCGCCTCGTACGCCAATCTCACCCTCGACGGCATCAACATCCAACCCAATCTTTCGCGCGACAACGCCCTCGGCTCCGAATTCAACCGCTTTTATCTCGATCACGTCTCGGAGTTCACGGTGCTGACCTCCAACGCGTCGGCGGCCCAGCCCATGGGCGCTTCGCAGGTGGTGTTGGTCACGCCCTCCGGGACCAACCGGGTCCACGGGGCGCTGTACTGGTATCACCGCAACAAAGCCCTGGTGGCCAACAACTGGCTTGATAATTCCCGGGGGCTCGAACAGCCCGCCTTCGTCCAGAATCAGTTCGGCGCCGCGTTGCAGGGACCGGTGCGGAAGGACCGTTTCCTGCTGTACGGCACCTTCGAAGGGGTCCGGCGGCGGCAGCGGAACCAGGTTACGCGCGTGCTGCCCACCGCCACCATCCGCCAGGGACTCTTCCGCTACCTCGACAACGCCGGCAACGTCCGCCAACTCGACCTGCCCCGCGCGACCGGAGCGCCCATTCACCCGGACGTGCAAGCGATGCTCAACGCCTTGCCCCCCGCCGACCGGATCAACGACCTCAACCTGCGCGGCGACTCGCTCTTTGGCATCCCGCTGAACACCGGCGGCTATTCGTTTCCCCTCCGCCGCAACCTCGACCGCAACAGCGTGCTGCTCAAGCCCGACTGGATCCTGAACGCGACCCACGCCGTCACCGCCAGCTTCAACTACGCGCGCGACGAGCGCGACGAACCGCTTTTCTATACCGAGGGCTATGCGAACATCCCGGTGTTCAGCGGTGACCGGCGCATCTTCGGATCGGCGGCGTGGCGCTGGAATCCCACCCCCCAGTTCACCAATGAAGTGCGCGGCGGCGCGCACCTGCTCCGCATCCACCTCCGTCCCAACGAGCCCGTGGGATCCCGCCTGATCAACCTGCCGACGCTGCCCTTGTCGTCGGCTCCCCCGCTCTTTACAAACCCCGTGAACCCCTTTTTGGGTGAAACGCGCCGCGACCAGGCGTATTCGCTCCAGGATCACGCCAGTTGGATGCGGGGGCGGCACTCGCTCCAGTTCGGTTTTCAGTATCAGCGCCTGGTGGCCAATTATTCCGATCACCAGTTCACGCTGCCTACCTATTCGCTCGGTTTTACCGCCGGGGCCATTCCCGCCGAACTGCTGCCCGGAGCGGACGCGTTCACTGTCGCCAGCGCCAATGCCTGGGCGACCACGCTGGCAGGGGTGGTCAGCTTCACGAGCGCCTCGTTCTATCCGACCTCGCGCACTTCCGGCTACACGAGCGGTGCGCCCTACGAGCGCCGGCTGAGCTTTCCCCAATGGTCCGGCTACGTGTTCGACACCTGGCGTGCTCATCCGCGCCTGACGGTCACCGCCGGTTTGCGCTACGACTGGTTCGGCGTGGTGACCGAGCGCGACAGTCTCGCCTTCGCCCCGCAACTGGTGAACGGCGACGCCGTCGCGACGCTGGGGAGTGACATCCGTTTCGACTTTTCCGGCAACTCCGCCGGGCGGCCCTGGTACCCGCGGGACCGGAACAACTTCGCGCCCCAGCTTGGCTTGGCCTGGGACTTCAAGGGGAATCGCCGCACGGTGCTCCGGGCCGGCTACGGCATCTACTACGTCAACGACGAGCACATTCGCGCCACGTCGGCCACCCAGGAATTCAATCCCGGGCTCTTTCTCACGCTTACCCGCTCGTTTTTCGATGAGGTCCGCTTCCTGAATGAGAATTTGACGCCCGCCGCGCCGAGGTTCAGCGCCCCGCTGCGGCTCCGCGACGCGGTGGGCGACGATGTGGGCACCGGCGTGGCGCTGATCGATCCCGGCTTGCGCACGCCGTACGTGCAGCAGTGGAACCTGGGCATCCAGCGCGATGTCCGGGGCATGTTGCTGGAGGTCCGCTACGTGGGCAGCCATGCGCTGAAGGGATTCCGCGCCGTCGACTACAACCAGATCAACCTCCAGCAGGACGGGTTCCTCGACGATTTCCGCCGCGCGCTCCAGAACGGCCGTCTGGCGCAGGATGCGCTGGGGGTCTTCGACCCGCGCTACCACCCGGCCATTGCCGGCAGCCAGAACCTGCCTTACCTCTCGCGCCTGCCGGGCGGAGGAGCCCTGACGGCGCCGATCGTGCGGGAGATCATCCGCCGCGGCGAAGCCGCCGAGTTGGGCGCTCTGTACGAAGTAGCCGGGTTCCCGCCCAACTCGCTTTACCGGAATCCGCTGGCGCTGGGGGGCGCTTTCCTGCTCGCCAACCGCTCCCACACTTCGTTTCACGGGTTGCAGGCCGAGGTCCAGCGGCGGCTCCGCCGCGGCCTGCAATTTCAGGCCAACTACGCGTTCAGCAAGGTGCTGACCGATTCGCGCAACTGGGGCGCCACGCGCTTCGAAGCCTATGCCGATGCCGGCAACCCCGCCATTGAACGCGCCCGCGCGGTCTTCGATCTGACTCATGTGCTCAAGGGCAACTTCCTTTATGAACTGCCCTTTGGCCGCTGGGCCCGCGGGCGCTCGCGCCTGGGCCGCCGGTTTTGGGAAGGCTGGGGCCTGAGCGGCATGGTCATCGCCAACTCCGGCACGCCGTTCTCCATCTACTCGGGACGGGGAACCATGACGGTTTCCGGCGCCTACACCGGCTTCGTCAACCGCGCCCAAACCAACCAGGCGGTTACCCTGCGGAACGCGGCGCAACTCAAGGACGTCGTCCGGTTCCACAAGACCGGGTTCGGGCCCACGATGATCGCCGCGTCCGTCACCAATCTGTTCGGCCGCGGCGCGGTGGACCCCGGCGAGCGCCCGTTCGCCTCCCAGGTGTTCTTCAACCCCGAACCGGGCTCGGTCGGCTCGCTCCAGCAGCGCCGTTTCAACGGACCGTGGATCGCTACCGCCGACGCTTCCCTGATCAAGTCCACCCGGCTGTTTGAATCCCACGCGCTCGAGTTCCGCTTCGAAGCGCGCAACGTCTTCAACTCGCCCGCGTTCGTCGCCCGGAACCAGGACATCAATTCCGTGATCTTCGGCTACTTTATGAGTACGGTGGGCGACAGCGAGCGGCAAATGCAGGTAGGGCTGTTCTACCGGTTCTGAGCCGGGGCAGGACGGACGCAGCGCCCGCAGGGCGCACCACCGCTCTCGCCTGGAAGCGGCAGCGCTTACCGGACCCCCGCCTCCTCCGCTGCGGCGCTGGGCAGAAACTCCCGCCGCAGTTCTTCGTAGGCGCTGGGCGTCACCCAATGAAAGCGCAGGCCCAGGGAAGTGTACCTGGCCAGTTCCGCGCGCATCGCGTCCGCAGGGGGCTCGGGACCGGCCAGGCACAGGTGTCCTTCTTCAATCTGGAAGGGCACCACCTGCCAGCGTCGCGCCACCTCCACGGGGAGGGCGCGGGTGGCGTGGCGGGACACCGCCCGCCGCGGCACTTGTTCGAGCGGAATTCCCTGCTGGTGGCTGAGCGCACGGTACAGCTGTGCTTCCGTCACGTAACCGAGCGTGAGCAGATGCTCGCCCAGCCGCCGATGGTACGGGCGCGAAGTCAGCGCGGCTTCCAGTTCCCGCGCGGTCAGGTAACCCCACTCGATGAGGATTTCCCCCAGCCTGCGTTTGTGTGCCGCCAGCGCCGCCCGCCCGGGATAGGAATGCTCGGTCTTGAGCCACTGCAACTGCCGGCCGCGCACCCGCGCCGCCGCGTAGCGCGCCACCGCCGAGACAGCGGCCAAAAAGTTGATGAGCGTGCCGAACGGAAGCCGCAGAGGCGCCAGCAGGGCGAACCCTAGCCCGTAGATGCGCGCCACAAAACCGATGCGCATCGCCACGTGGACCAGTTGTACGCCCAGGGAGAAGGCGAACGCCCCGGCCATCCATCCCGCCGGCCCGGAGGAATCCCACAGCGGCCCCCCGGCTACGCAGCACCACCGGTAAATGGCCCGCCCGAACAGCACGGTGGTGAAGGGCCCCGCCAGGCTGGCCAGCAGACCTTTCCGGTCGCGCCAGAACCAGTACGCCTGCGACAGGGTATCGTTCCAACCGTGTAGTTCCCAGGATTGCAGCGCGATGCCCGTCATCCACCGCGTGCGCTGCCGGACGGCCTGCCGGAATCGCCGCGGAAAGTATTCCCGGGTCGCTACGGGCGCGCCGTGCAGGTGGCGGATGGGCACGAACACCTGGCGGCCGCCCAGACGCCGCACGCGGAAGCCGTTCTCGTAATCCTCCGTCAGGCAGCATGGATCAAAGAAGGGCCTCCCGAGCCGGCGGGAGCGTTCAATGATGTCACGGGAAAAAGCCGTGCCGACCCCGCATGAAGGCAGAAACCCGCCCAACAGTTGACGCGCCGGCAACTCCTTGCTCTGAAACTCGGCGAACTCGTCGCAGTAGACGCCATGGGTGAAATGCCAGGGCGGGGTGGGCAGCGGCAGGACCGGAATCTGCACCATGTCGCAGAACTGCGCATAATAGTTCACCCAGCGCAGGGACTCGGGGTGCATCAGGTCCTCCGCGTCATGGGTCACCACCAAGTCAAAACGCCGCTGCCCGCGCGTGCGTTCGAATTCCACCATGGCCGCGTAAATCGCGTTCAGGTTGTCAGCTTTCGAGGTTGGTCCGCCGTGGGGACACAAGGCGAGGTGCACGTTCGCGAACCGCGCCTCCAGTTTTCGGATGGCGCGCACCGTCGCCGGGTCGTTCGGGTAGGCGCCGATGAAGAACTCGTAGTCCGGATAGCGCAGGGCGGCGATGTTGTGTTCGATCATGCCCTGAATAATGGCGTGCTCCTGCCACAGCGGCACGAAGATCGCAATGCGCCGCACGGGCGCCCGATCCAGCGCGGCCTCGAACGGATACGGAACCTTCGGCCAGCGCAAGAGCCGCTCCCGGATCCAACCCCACCACCAAGCCAAGTCGATGACCAGGTCGTCCAGCGTATTCAGCAGCGCCCAGCAGACCAGCGGCAACATCGCGCGGTCAAGCCACGGATCGAGCAGACGCGTCAGAACGGACAGGTCCCAGGCCCACACAGTGGTAGTGCGAAGAGGGAAACAAAACTCTCAGCCGCCTGCCGGCGGTGCACCCTGGATTTGCGCCCAACCCCAGCGATTTACTAGACTAAGAAGACTTCCGGGAGGCAGCTAGAGTGCGCGCGAGCACCCTGAGGAACTTTCTACCTTTGCTCCTGCTGGCCGCCGCGGCGGCGTGGGCGCAGCCCGCAGACCCCGGCGGCGTGGCGTTTTTCGAATCCACCATCCGCCCGCTGCTGCGCGCGCAGTGCCTGGGCTGCCACAACCCAGGCAACCGCTCCAGCGGTCTGGCGATGGACTCCCGCGAAGCGCTGCTCGAAGGCGGCAACCGGGGCGCGGGCGCGATTCCGGGCCAGCCGGAAGACAGCCTGCTGATTCAAGCCGTCCTGCGTAGCGGCGATCTGAAAATGCCGCCGGCGGGGCCGCTCAAACCGGAGCAGGTCGAGGCGTTGAAGAAGTGGGTGGGCATGGGCCTCCCCTGGTCCGCCGCGCCTTTGGCAAAGAAGAAGCCCGGGACCACGCACTGGGCCTTTCAACCGGTGAAGCGCGACGCGCCCCCCGCGGTGGCGAATGCCGCCTGGGTCCGCACGCCGATCGACCGGTTCATCCTGGCCCGTCTCGAGAAGGAACGGCTCCCGCCGTCGCCCGAAGCGGACCGGCTGACCTTGCTGCGACGGGTCAGCCTCGATCTGACCGGCCTTCCCCCGGCGCCGGAGGAGATCGCCGCCTTTCTCGCCGACTCGCGGCCGGACGCCTACGAGCGGCTGGTGGAACGTTTGCTGACCTCGCCGCATTACGGCGAGCGCTGGGGCCGCCACTGGCTCGACCTGGCGCGTTACGCCGACTCCGACGGGTACACCATTGACAGCCCGCGCACCATGTGGCGGTATCGCGACTGGGTGATTCGCGCCATCAACCGCGACATGCCGTTCGACCAGTTCGTCATCGAGCAGATCGCCGGCGACCTGCTGCCGAATCCTACCGAGGAGCAACTGATCGCCACGGGGTTCCACCGCAACACCCCCAGCAATTTCGAGGGGGGCATCGACTGGGAACAGTACCGCGTGGAGGCGGTGGCGGATCGCGTCGCGACCACGGGCGCGGTCTTTCTCGGCCTGACCGTGGGCTGCGCGCGCTGCCACGATCATAAGTACGACCCGATTACGCAGAAAGAGTTCTACCAGATGTTCGCCTTTTACAACCAGGCGGACGAAATCGATCACGAAGACGACCGGCCCGACTATTGGCGGCCGACGATGGAGATCCCCACGCCGGAGGAGGCCGTCCGGCGCGAGGCCTTCCGGGCGCAGTTCCGCGCGCTGAGCCGGGAATTGGTGCAGTATGTCCGGGCGCTGGCGCGCCGCGGAGACCTGGCCGAACCCGGGAAAGATCCGGGCCTGCAAGAGCGCGTGAAGAATCTCCGCGCGCTGCGCCGCAGCGAGCCGAAGGTGACCGTTGCGCTGGTGATGCGCGACCGCGCGACGCCGCGGGAGAACTACATCCATCTGGGCGGGGACTTCCTCCGCAAAGGAATCGCGGTAAAGCCGGGCGGGTTCGCGGTGCTGCCGCCCATCGAAACCGGAGGCGGCACGCGCCTGGACCTGGCGCGCTGGCTGGTCAGTCCCACGAACCCGCTGACGCCGCGCGTGACGGTGAACCGCTGGTGGCAGCACTTTTTCGGAAAAGGCCTGGTGGAGACGGAGAACGACTTTGGCGTCATGGGCGCGGCTCCCACCCATCCCGAATTGCTCGACTGGCTGGCGGGCGAACTGGTGGCCCGGCGCTGGAGCATGAAGGAAATCCACCGCCTGATCGTGACGTCGGCGGTGTACCGGCAATCCTCGAAAGTTCGCGACGATGCCGCGGAAGTGGATCCCTATAACAAGCTGCTGGCCCGGCAGACCCGCCTCCGTCTGGACGCCGAGATCGTGCGCGACGCGGCGCTGGCGGCCAGCGGCCTGCTGACGCCCGCGGTGGGCGGCCCGAGCGTCTACCCGCCGATTCCGGAAGGAGCCATGTCGGTGACTCAGGTGAAGCGCGAGTGGCCGACCGCAACCGGCGCGGACCGCTACCGGCGGGGCCTCTACACGTTCTTCTGGCGCTCGGCGCCGCATCCGGGCCTGATCGTGTTCGACGCTCCCGACGCCACCCAGTCCTGCACGCGCCGCGTGCGCTCCAACACTCCGCTCCAGGCGCTGACGTTGCTCAACGACGAGGCGTTTGTCGAATTCGCGCAGGGCCTGGCGGCGCGCCTGCTTCGCGAGGAATCCGACGACGGGGCGCGGTTGCGGCGCGCGTTCCTGCTGGCCGCCGGCCGTCCGCCGAGCAGCGTTGAACAGGAACGCTTGCAGTCGTTCCTGGCGGCGCAACTGGACGCTTTCCAGACCGAACCCGGAACCGCGGCGGAACTCGCCGGCCAACTGGGCGCCGATGCGCGGGATCTGCCGCGGTTCGCCGCGTGGACGCAACTGGCCAGGGTGGTGCTGAATCTCGACGACTTTCTGACCCGGGAGTGATGTGATGCTTGAAGAAAACCCGCTAAAGCGCGAGACCCGCCGTCACTTCTTCAGTCGCTGCGGCATGGGCCTTGGCCGGGTGGCGCTGGCTTCTCTGCTGACCGATGGGGCGCTTTGGTCGGCGTCCCAGACCGCCGTGGCGGCCGGTCCCCTGGCGCCAAAACCTCCGCATTTCCCGCCTCGCATCGACCATGTCATCTACCTGTTCATGGCCGGCGGTCCCAGCCACCTGGAACTGTTTGACTACAAGCCTAAGCTCCAGGAACTGGACGCGCAGCCGACGCCGGATTCGGTCCTGAAAGGCAAGCGTTTCGCCTTCATGGACACGTTCTCCAAGGAAAAGCCCAAGCTGCTCGGCACCCGCCGCAAGTTCCAGCGCTATGGCAAGAACGGGCTGTACTTTTCCGAACTGCTGCCGCACACGGCGAGCATTGCCGACGAACTGACCGTGATCCACGGCGTCAACACAGAGAACTTCAATCACGGTCCGGCCAAGTGCTTCGCCAACACCGGTTCCTTCCGGTTCGGCCGACCGAGCATGGGCGCGTGGATCACCTACGGCGTCGGCAGCCCCTCGCAGGAGCTGCCCGGCTTTGTGGTGCTGCAAAGCGGCCCGCGCGGTCCCCGCGGCGGCGCCGCGCTTTGGGCCAGCGGTTTCCTGCCGACGGTTTACCAGGGAGTCCCCTTCCGCTCCACCGGCGATCCGATTCTGGATCTTTCCCGGCCCCAAGGCGTCACCGAGCGTGCGCAAAAGCAGACGCTCGAAACCATCCGCGAACTCAACCTGGCGCGTCTGGCCGAGACCGGCGACTCCGAAATTGCGACGCGCATCGCCGCCTACGAGATGGCCTACCGCATGCAGACCAGCGGTCCGGAACTGATCGATTTTTCGAAAGAAAGCCGGGAGACGCTGGAGATGTACGGCGTCGAAGCCGGGCAGGCCTCGTTTGCCAATAACTGCCTGCTGGCCGCCCGGCTGGTGGAGCGCGGCGTCCGGTTCGTGCAGCTTTATCACACCGACTGGGATCACCACGCCGACCTTTCCCAGCCGCTCGACGACGTTTGCCGGGAAGTCGACCGGCCCTCGATGGCGCTCGTGAAAGACCTCAAGCGCCGCGGCCTGCTCGACCGGACGCTGGTGATCTGGGGCGGCGAGTTCGGCCGCACGCCAATGGGCGAGGCGCGGGAAGAAGGCAAGATCGGCCGGAATCATCACATCGATTCGTTCTCGCTCTGGATGGCAGGAGGCGGTCTGCCCGCCGGGCAGGCGATCGGCGCCAGCGACGAACTGGGTTTCTCGCCCCTCGATAGGCCGATCGAGACGCACGACCTGCATGCCACCATCCTGCACCTGCTGGGCCTGGATCACACCAAACTGACGTTCAGGTTCCAGGGGCGCGATTTCCGCCTCACCGACATCAAGGGCCACGTCCTGCGCGAACTGACGGGTTGAAGCATGAGGGATGGAGACCACGCGGAGGAAAGGCGATGGATTTCAGCAAGCGGCCGCCTTTGACGCGCCGGGAACTGTTGACGCGTTCGTATCTTGGCCTGGGCGGGCTCGCCGCTGCGCACCTGCTCGGCCAGGAGGCGCGCGCGGGACGCGTGGACCGGCCGCTCGATCCGCGGCCGCCGCACGTTCCGGTGAAGGCCCAACGCTGCATCTTCCTGTTCATGGAAGGCGGCGTCAGCCAGATGGACCTGTTCGAGCACAAGCCCGCCCTGCTGCGGATGGCCGGGCGGCAGATGCCCCCGGCGCAGGGAACCGAGGGCGAGATCGCGACGTTTTCCGCAGCGCCGAATCGCGTGATCCCTCCGGTGGCGCCGCTGCGCCAGGTGGGCGCCTCCGGCCGCTGGATGTCGACCCTGCTGCCGCAGTTAGCTACGGTCGCCGACGAATTGGCCTTCATTCACGGCATCAAGGTCGATAACAACAACCACGGACCGGCGGTTTACCACACCCTGACCGGCAGCCAGTTCCCCGGCAGCGCCTCGGTGGGGGCGTGGGTCACCTACGGGCTGGGCAGCGAGAACCAGGACCTGCCCGGGTTCATTGTGTTGGGCGACCCCCGCGGCGCCACCATCGGCGGCGCCGGCGTGTGGGGCAACGGATATCTGCCGGCCGCCTACCAGGGCACGCTGTTCCGCAACGGCGACACGCCGATCGTCGACTTGAAACGCCCGCGGCGCCTCACGCCGGAAGCCCAGCGGGCCGAACTCGACCTGCTGAAATGGCTCAACGATCGCCACCGCGATGCGCGCACAAATGCGTCGGAACTGGAAGCCCGCATCGCGGCCTACGAACTGGCTTTCCGGATGCAGGCGAAGGCGCCGGAACTGGTGGATCTCGGCCAGGAGTCCGAGGCGACGCGCAAACTGTATGGCCTGGATGACCCGGTGGCGGCGCCGTTCGGCCGTCAGTGCCTGCTGGCGCGCCGCATGGTGGAGCGCGGGGTTCGCTTCGTGATGGCGTTGCACGGAGCCGGCGGCGACCGCTGGGACGACCACGGCGACATCAAGGGCCGCATGCCCAAGCACTGCCGCGAGGTCGACCAGCCCGTCGCCGGTCTAGTCAAGGACCTGAAGGCACGCGGCCTGCTGGACGAAACGCTGGTGGTCTGGGCCTCCGAAATGGGCCGCACGCCGTTCGACAACAACCTGATCACCGACAAACCCGGCCGCGACCACAACCAGTACGGCCTGGTGGTGTGGATGGCCGGCGGCGGCGTCCGGGCGGGCGCGACCTTCGGCGAGACGGACGAATTCTCCGTGCGGGCCACCGGAGACCCGATCCCGCTGCGCGACGTGCACGCGACGCTCCTGCGCCTTCTGGGCCTGGAACAGGAACGGCTGACTTACCTGCACGCCGGGCGCTACAAGAAGCTGACGGACATTGGCGGGCGCATCATCATGGAAGTGCTGGCGTAGCCGGGGAGGAGTCGCAGGACTTCTGGCGCCAAGCGCGAGGCGCAGCCCCCTGTCGCCGCTCCGCCCTGAGGCGCCGGGCCCTGACGATGAAAACGGCGCCGCCTGAATCTGGATATCGGCTTGCGCCCAAGCCTTGCGAAACGCCTCCCGCGTGTCCGACGAGTCCTTGCCCTGCGCCTCGAGCCGTTGTTCCGGTGCCGGGTCAGGTCTTCACGGAAGACCCCTTCGGCTTCCCGTGCCTGTCCAGCCGCCAGCAAGACCGCCCCCAGGTTATGCCGCGGCGGAATCGGCCAGTCGGGCGGTTCGCTGTACAGCAGCGCGTCCTCCCGGGAGACTGCCCGCCGCAACGCCGCGATCGCCTGCGGATAGCGCTTCCGCGCCGCCTGTAACTCGCCCTCCAGAACGTCGACGCCAATCAGGGCGATCGCCCCGAGCGAGTTCAGATCAAAGATTTTCAGCTCCTGCAGCTCGGGGGACGCCGCCTGCCGGCGCAGTGCCGCCAACTCCCGGCCAGCCTCGGTCAGCTTGCCCTGCGCGACGTAAGCGAGCCCGCGCGCGTAGTGCCAGACCGCGGTCTGGAAGGCCGAGTGCTCCGGCCGAGGCGCCGCCAGGACCTGGTCCCAGCGCCCGAAACGGACGTCGGTGAAGAGAGGGATCGAGCGCAGCAGGTGCGGGAATCCGAATCCCGGCTGGTGCATCCTGTCGTCGCCGTGGAGATGGCCCACCTTTTTCGCCGCCTCGATCATTTCCGCCGAGCGGCCTTCCATGGCGAGCGACGCGGTGAGGAAGTGCACATTGTGCGGGTAGTAGGCGGCCGGGTAGATCTCCTGCACGCGGCATTGAGTGAGGTAATCCTCGTCGGCGGCAATCGCCCGCAGGTTGGCCTCCGTCGCGTCGCGGTAGCGGCCCACCCGCACGTAGATGTGCGAGGGCCTGTGAACCAGGTGGCTGGCGCCCGGCATCAGAGTCCCCAGCACGTCGGCGCTCGGAACCGCGCGGTCCGGATTCGGGGAGGCCTCAACCGCATGAATGGAGTAGTGGTGCGCCCCCGGGTGCTTGGCCGCCAGTTCCATCGCCCGCTCGAGCGCCGCCACGGCGCGCCTTTCCCCAATAGGCCATGCCCAGCTTGGGATCGTTGCGCGCCGCTTCCTGGAAACTCCGCACCGCCTCGGCGTGGTTGAACCCCGTACACTAAGGCCAGGCCTTGCGGGAAGTACTTCTGCGCCCTCTCCGAGCGGGTGGAGACCCTGCGCTCGAACTCCCCCAGATTCTTAAGCAGCGGCGACAGGCGCCCGTCGCGGGTGGCGGTGCCGGAAGGCGCGTTCGGCGCATGGGGATGCGGGCGGCCACAGCCTCCCGCGCCCAGCGCGAGAAGCACACCCAAAGCAGCTCGCGCCAAAAGCTCATTCTTCCGCCGCTTCCGGTTCGGGGGGCGCCGGTTCGTAGAACGTCAGGCAGTTATCGCCGTGGGGGAGGGTCCGGGTGCGGCGGAGTTGACCGTAGGCTTCCCGCAACTCCTGCCGCCGGTCATGTTGAACGACGGCCAGCGCGGGGGGCCTCCGTCCCAGCTCCTCCAGGGCGCGGCCGTACTCCCCGCTCAGCGGGTAAGGGGGATCGAGAAAGACGATATCCGCCGGATGGCGCGCGGCCAGCGTCGCGGCCGGGCCCTGCACGAACACGCATCGCGGCGTCACGTTCAGCGCGGCTGCGTTGGCGCGAATCAGCGCGACGGCCGCGGCGGCTTTCTCGATAAAGACCACGCGAGCCGCGCCCCGGCTGAGGGCTTCCAGGCCCACCGCGCCGGTACCCGCGTAGGCGTCGACGAATACCGCTCCCTTCACGCGGCTGCCCAGCACGTTGAACAACGCCTGCCGCAGCAGGTCTGGCGTGGGGCGGACCGCGAGTCCCTTCGGGGCCTTGAGACGGCGCGAGCGGAACTCGCCGGCGATGATGCGCATGAAGGTCTTCAGTCCAGTCTTTTATGGAACCGGCTCGCGCTGAAGAGCAGAATCAGCAAGCCGAATGCAAACAGCGCGGTCATCTGCGGCCAGAGCACGTCGGCGCCGGACCCGCGCAGGAAAACGCCGCGCACAATCTCCACAAAGTAGCGCAAGGGGTTGAGGTAGGTCAGGTACTGGATCCACTCCGGCATGTTGCGAATCGGGAAGGCGAAGCCGCTCAGCATAAACGCGGGCATGGTGAAGAAGAACGACGCCATCATGGCCTGCTGCTGCGTGTGCGAAACGGTGGAAATGAACAGCCCCGCGCCCAGCGTGGTCATCAGGTAGCAGACGCCGCTGGCCAGCAGCACCAGCGCGCTGCCGCGGAAGGGAATGTGAAAGATCGCCAGCGCGAGGCTGGTCACCAGCACGAGGTCAAACAGCCCGATGAGGGCGAACGGAACGGTCTTGCCGATCATCAGTTCCACGGGGCGCAGCGGGGTGACCATCAGTTGTTCGAGCGTGCCGATTTCCTTCTCGCGGACGACGGCCAGGGAGGTGAGGCTCATGGTGACCAGCATCAGGATGTTGACGATGACGCCGGGCACAAAGTAGTTCCGGCTGCGGAGGTCGGGGTTGAACCACACGCGGCTCTCCGCGGCGACGCCCGGCAGGCTCAGCGACACTGGCGTGACTAGGCCGCGCGCCAGAGGCTGGCGGGCGGTCTGTTCGCGCTGGATGCGGCGGCCGAACGCGGCCACCACTTCGCTGGCGTACTGGGCGGCGAGCGAGGCGGTGTTGGAATTGGCGCCGTCCACCAGGACCTGCACCTCGGCGGGAAGTCCGCGGAGCAGGTCGCGGGCGAACCCGGGATCGACGCGCACGGCGGCGAGCACTTCGCCGCGGTCGAGCAGTTCCTGAACTTGCCGCCCGTCGCGGGGACGGGCGGCAATGGTCAGATAGGGCGACAATTCCAGCGACGCGCCCAGTTCCCGGCTCTGGGGGGTCCCGTCCTGGTCCATCCACGCGATGCGGGCGTTGTCCAGGTCGAGGCTGACCGCGTAGCCGAACAGGATCAATTGCAAGACGGGCGGCACCACCAGCACGACCCGCATGCGCGGCTCGCGCGCTACTTGCAGGAACTCCTTGCGGATGATTTCGCGGATACGGGACCACATCGGTTTACGCCAGTTTCTGCCGCATTTTGCGGGTCGCGGCCAGAAAAATCACGAGCGCGTACGCGCCCAGAAACAGCAGATCGAAACCCAGCACTTCGAGTCCGGCGCCCTTCAGAAAGCTCCCTTTCAGAATGGCGATGAAATAGCGCGACGGCACCAGGTAGCTGATGAGCTGCGGAGTCCAAGGCATGCTCTCGATGGCATAGACGAATCCCGAGAGCAGAAACGCGGGCAGAAACGAGGAGATCAGCCCCATTTGAAACGCCAGCAACTGGCTTCGCGCGATGGCGGAAATCAGGATGCCCCAGAAAAGCGCTCCGAACAGAAAGATCGCTGTTGAGACGGCGACCAACCAGGCGTGGCCGCGGAAGGGGACCTGAAAATACCAGGCGCCGATCACCAGGGTGACAAACGCGTCGGCGACGCCCACGGCGAAAAAGGCCAGCATCTTGCCCAGCACGATCTCGGCCGGGCGGACGGGCGTGGCCAGCAGCATTTCCATGGAACCCTGCTCCCACTCCCGCGCCACGGTAAGGGATGTCAGCAGGGCGGCGATAATCATCAGGATCACCGCGGCGAGGCCGGGGACGATGTAGTTACGCGACTCCAGTTCGGCGTTATACCAGATGCGCAAGCGGATATCGAGGGCGGGTGCGCCGTGGAGGCTGGTGATGACGCCCCGCCGGTTCTGGCCCTGCTGGCGGACAAAGGCGCTGTGCGCCCGCACCAGGCTCTCGGCGTAACTCCTGGCGATGGACGCGGTGTTGGAGTCGCTGCCGTCGAAGAGCAGCTGCACCCGGGCTTCGCGCCCGGCGCGCACGTCGGCGGCGAAACCGCGCGGAATGACCACCGCCAGCAGGACCCCGTTGCGTTCGATCTGTTTCTCGATTTCCCGGTACGCCCGCACCTGGCCGGTCACCGAGAAGAAGCGGGAGCCGCGGAAGCGTTCGGCCAACTCGCGGCTGGGGGGCGTGCCGTCCTGGTCAAAAATCACGGCGGGGATCCGGTCCACGTCGAGCGACAGCGCCATGCCGAACATCATCAGCATCACCACCGGGACCGCCAGGGCCATGCCGAGGCTCCGCCAGTCGCGCACAATGTGGCGGAGCTCCTTCCGCGCGACGGCGCGGGTGCGACGCCAGTTCATGCGGCGGCCCTCCGTTCCTCGGCCTCGATGAGCGCGACGAAAACATCCTCCAGCGAGGGCTCAATCGGTGCGAGCCGCGCGGGCGGCCAGCCGCGGGCGGCCAGCGCCTGGCGGAGCAGGGGCGCCGCTGCCGCGGCGTCGCGGACGCTGACGTGCAATCCGCTGCCGAAGACCGCGGCCTCCAGCACTTCGGGCATCGTTTCCAACGCGCGCATGGTGTCCAGCAGGTCCGGCGTTTCCACGCGCAACAGTTGGCGTTCGGCCAGACTCCGCTTCAGTTCGGACGGCGCGCCCAGGGCAATCACCTTGCCGCGATACATCAGCGCCACGCGGTGGCAGTATTCGGCTTCGTCCATGTAATGCGTGGTGACGAAGATAGTCTGGCCCGCGGCGGACATGTCGTTGATCATTTCCCAGAACGAACGCCGCGCCACCGGGTCGACCCCGGAGGTGGGTTCGTCGAGGAACAGAATCGGCGGCTCATGCAGGATGGCGGCGCCCAGCGCGAGGCGCTGCTTCCAGCCCCCTGGGAGCAGGCGGGTCATCGTCGCGCGGCGGCCGCGCAGGCCGGCCATGTCGAGCGCATACTCTTTGCGCGCCTCCCGCCGCGCGGGCGGCACGCCGTAGACGCCGCAGAAGAAGTCCAGATTCTCCTCCACGGTCAGGTCGTCGTAAAGGGAGAACTTCTGCGACATGTAGCCGATGTGCGCGCGAACCAGCTCCGGTTGGGTGGCGACATCGTAGCCCGCCACCCTGCCGCGCCCCCCCGACGGGGCGAGCAGGCCGCAGAGCATGCGAATGGTGGTGGACTTGCCCGCGCCGTTGGGGCCGAGGAAACCGAAGATCTCGCCGCGGCGGACCTCCAGGGTCACTTCGTCCACGGCGAGGAAAGCGCCGAAGCGCTTGGTGAGCCGCTCAAGACGTACCGGGGGCTCGCTCATGCCGCCTCCTTTTTCGCCAGGGCCAGGAAGACGTCTTCCAGCGAGGGCTCCAGCGGACGGAACGGCCGCGCGCGGACGCCCGCCGCCGCGAGCGCCGACTCCAGGCGCGCCGGCGAAGTCTCCCCGCGCCGCAGCAGGACATGCAGGACCGCGCCGGACGCCTCCGCGCTGAACACGCCGGGTTGGGAGCGAAGGCAAGCGCGGGCCGCGCGCACGTCCTCAGTCTCCACCTCGAAACAGTCGCCAGCCAGTTCCTGCTTGAGGGCGCGGGGATCATCGCACCGCACCAGTCTTCCACCGGCGAGAAAGCCCACGCGGTTGCAGCGCTCGGCTTCGTCCAAGTATGCGGTGGTCACCAGCACCGTGATGCCGTCGCGGACCAGTTGATAAAGGATCGCCCAGAAGTCCCGGCGCGACACCGGATCCACGCCGTTGGTCGGTTCGTCGAGGAGCAAGACATCCGGCTGGTGCAGCAGCGTGCACATCAGGGCCAGCTTCTGCTTCATGCCGCCGGAGAGCTGGCCCGCGGGACGGCCAGCGAAGGGCGCCATGCGGGTCATCCGCATCAGGCGCGGGGTCCGCGTCGCCCGCTCCGCGCGGGAGATGCCGAACAGATCGCCGAAGAAGGCCAGGTTCTCGCTTACCGTCAGGTCGGGATACAGGCCGAACCGCTGGGGCATGTAGCCCAGATGCTCCTTGACGCGCTCCGGCTGGCGGCTGACCACGTAGCCCGCCACCTCCGCGATGCCTGCGGTAGGGTCCAGCAGACCGCACAGCAAGCGCAGCGCGGTGGTCTTTCCCGCCCCGTCGGGTCCGACCAGGCCGAAAATCTCGCCCCGGGAAATTTCCAGGTGCAGACCGTCTAGAGCGGTGAGGGTTCCAAACCGCCGGGTCAACCCGAGAGCCCGAATCATGAAGTCAGAAGTCGGCATGGAGTGGATCACCGGTCCTCACTCAGCACGATCTCGGCGTCCGCGGGCATGTTGGACTTGAGCTCGTGGCGGGGATTGGGAATGTCGACCTTTACCCGGTACACCAGCTTCACGCGTTCCTCGGGCGTTTGGATCTGTTTGGGCGTAAACTCCGCCTCAGAGGCGATGAAGGAGAGCACGCCTTCGTAGACCTTGCCGGGATAGGAGTCGGTGGTCACCTTGACACGCTGGCCCAGTTTGACGCGCCCGAGATCCCGCTCACCGATGTAGCCGCGCAGCCAGGGACGGTCCAGGTCGCCGACGGTGGCGATGGTGGTGCCGGCGGCCACGACCTCGCCGGCATCGGCGGACTTCACCAGCACCACGCCGTTCACCGGCGACACAACGCGCGTGTCATCGATTTGGGAGTCCAGCACCGCGGTCTGAGCGCGGGCGCGCTCCACCTCGGACCGGCGGGCGAGGACTTCTTGTTCCCGCCGCTTCAGTTCCAGGCCCTGGGCCTCGGCAAGCGCCAGGGCGGCGCGCGCGCGCTCGACCTGCGACCGCGCGGCGGCGATCACCTCCTGGCGAGGCCCCTCGCGCACCAGCGCCAGACGCTGCTCGGCCTGGCGCAGCGCCGCGCGGGCGGCCTCGTGGCGCGTCCGGTACTGGTCGAACTGCGCGGTGGAGATGTCGTCCTGCTGATGCAGCGTCTGGGCGCGCCCCCAGTCCTTCGCTGCCCGGGTGGCTTCCGCGTGGGCGGCGGCCACGGCGGCGGTCGCTTCCACGATTTCCTGTGGGCGCGAGCCGGTTTCCAACTCGCGCAACCGGGCTTCGGCCGCGGCCAATTCCGCTTGGCGCGCTGCCAGATCGCTGGTCCACACCCGGCGCTGGAGTTCCACCGCCGTCAGCGACTGGGCCAGCAGCGACCGGGCGGCGGCCACCGCGGCCGCCTCCCGCTCGCGTTGCCGGAGAAGTTGAGCCGGGTCCAGGCGGGCCAGCACTTCTCCCGCTTTCACCGCGCCGCCCTCGGCGAAGTTCAACTCCACGATACGCCCCGGGATCTGAAACGCGAGATGGATCTCCGTCAGCTCCAGATTGCCCGAAAAACGGATCGCGTGGTCCGGTTTGCTCCGGAAGGCGCGGTAAGCGATGGCCGCGGCCGCGCCCAACGCGGCCAGGACCAAAACAGGAATCAGACGTTTCTTCATGGCTCATTCCCGAAAACTAATCCAACAAACGGTCGAGCAAGCCCGTGGCCTGGCCGAAGTCGATCCGGGCGGCTTCGTGATTGAAGAGCGCGCTGATGTGGTTGTCCCGCGCGCGGGCCAGCCGGGCTTGCGCGTCGGTGACCTCGAGGGAATTCGCCACCCCGGCGTCGTAGCGGCGGCGGGATTGAGCCAGTTCGGCTTCGGCGAGCTTCAAGCCCTCGGCCGCCACCTTCACCTGTTCGTCGGCGGAACGGAGCGCGTCGGCCGCCAGGATGACCTCCAGGCGGATCTGTTCCGCAAGATCGTGCGTGCGGATCTGCTCCTGCCGGAACTGCGAGGCGGCTTCCGCGCGGCGGGCGTCGCGCCGGCCCCCGTCGAACAGGGGAATCTTCATGGCTATGCCGGCGGTCCGCGTGGGCAGGGTCGCGTCCACGCCCGTGCCAATGGTCCCATAGTCGCCGAAGGCCGCCACCGACGGAATGCGCTCCCAACGGGCGGCGGCCGCAGCGAGGCGGGCGGACTCCTCGCGCTCGCGTTGCGCCCTCAGCTCGGGCCGCGCCCCCAGCGCCAGTTCTTCGGCCTTCGCCAGCAGTTCGGCATCCACCGGATGATAAGCCAGCCGCTCGTTCAGCCAGAGGCGCGTGGACAGGTCGGCGTTCAGCACGCGCAGCAGTTGCCAGCGCGCGCGCCGGAACTGGTTCTCCGCCACCAGGAGGCGCTGGCGCTCGTTGGCCAGTTGCACTCCCGCGCGCGTGATCTCGATGCCGGTGCCGGTCCCGGCCTCTTTCAGATTCCGCGCCTGCTTCAGGACGGCCTCGGCCAGCGTAATATTGGCCTGGACCACGTCTATGTCGGCCTGCGCCCGGACAGCGGCCAGGTACGCCTTGGCCGCCAGCGCGGCCACTTGGTCGGAAACCGCCTCCCGGTCGCGCTCGACGCCGCGCACCGCCGCGCGGGAGGAGTGGAACCTCCGGATCGCGCTCACGTCCAGCAAGCTCTGGGTGGCGGTGGTGCGCGCGTCGAAGACGCTGAACGGCCCGACAAATCGGGGAATGGCAACCCCGGGAATCGGCGTCTCGATGCGCAAGCCAAACGCGGCCAGGTTGCGGGTTTGGCTCTGCTGGGAAACGGTGGCGTCGAAGTTAGGCAGCAGAGCGGCCCGGGCTTGGGCCGCGCGGGACCGCGCCTGACCCACCGCCTCTCCCGCCAGTTGAATCCGGGTATTCCCCTCGGCGGATGTCGCGATCTCCACCGCGCGCCGCAAGGTCAGTTCCAAGGTGCGCGGCTCCGCCCCGGTCTGGGCGTACGCGGCGTACGCCAGCGAAAGCAACACAGGCACTCGCGAATGCATCACCGCACTCTCTCCGTTTCGCCGGCGCCGAAACCGGCGGCCAAAAAGTGAATCAGACGCCACGAGATCTCGCGCAGGTCGGCGGGTTCCTCCGAATTCGACAGGGCGGCCACCCGCTCCCCGTGCACCAGCGTGAAGGCCATCGCGCCCAGGCTGAAAAAAATCCGCCACCATAGCTCTTCCGCGGGGAGCCCCGGCAAGGCGCGCGCGAGGGATCCGACGAAACGGTCGACCATCGGGCGAAACCGCGTCGCCAACAAGCGCGGCATGACATCGGTCTCAGCATAAAGGCGGCCCATGAGGCGGGCGAACTGTCGCCCCGCCGCAGGGTCCCGCTCGAACAGATCGAAGACCGGCGCCAGGAAGCATTCAATGATCTCTTCCGGGGTGGCGGTTCTTCCATCGGCCTCGTAGACGTCCAGACGGGCAAGCCTTGCCTCGTTCACTACTTCGACCCGGCGAAGCACGATCGCCTCCAGCAGGGCTTCCTTGGTCTGGAAGTGATAGTGAATCGCGGCTAAGTTGACCCCGGCTTCGGAAATAATCTGGCGCAGGGATGTCGCCAGAATTCCTCGCTCGGCGAACAGGCGTTCGGCCGCGCGCAGAATCCGGTCTTTCGTGTCCGTCCGATCCGACGTTTCAGTCTGTCGCATGACTTATACAATCGATTGCTTCAATCATACGATGGCATGAAGCCTCCGTCAAGGTCTTTTGGGAGTGTGCACCAAGCAGTTAGCGGCGGGGAGGCAGAAGCCGAAGGGGTAGATTGGCGCAAGACCTTCGCCATTAAGCTGCCAGGGCAAACGCCGCTGGAAATCGCCGCCAAGTACATGCTGTCCTGGGCCATTTCGGTCGACGGCGCTTTGGCGCGCTGGGCGAGGGCCCAAGCCGGCGGGTCCATGGGGGGTTCCACCACGATCGTCTGGGCGGCCGACGAAGCGCTGAGGACGAGGACGAGCACAAGAGGGCGCGTCTTGACCGCCGAGGCGAGCATGGCCGCTGTCCGGCGGCGATAGCCCAAAACGGCGACGCGACCCATCCACCCGCGGCCCGTTAGTACTCGCGGCGCCGATACCGTAGAACTCCCATACGCTTTCTCCACGGTCCACCATCTCGACTTCGGGGCGGGGAGGCTTCACACTGCTGGTAAGGACTGCACGCGCATGACTTGTTTGGAGGCCAGAGGGAACTTGGGGGCGCACGCGGCGGGCCAGTTGCCGCTGGCCGCCGTGCTGCAAATGAACCAGCACCTGCGGCAGTGCGCCTGGTGCCGGGAGCGCTACGAACTGCTCCTCGATCAGGAGCGTCTCCGGCTGACGAACGGCTCGGGGCGGACCACCGCGAAGAGAGTACCTCTGCGGGAAGCAACCGCGTGGACGGTTAGGGTACGGCAGGCGTTCCGCCATGGCGCCGGAGGGGCTGGCGCTTCAGCCGGTTTCCTGCTCGCCGTGGCGATTCTTTATGCGGCCAGCCAGTGGAACGGCGCCCGGTACCCCGAGCCCTTGCCGATGCAGGCATCGGCTCCGGTGCGGGCATCCGCGAAGAACATTCCGCCGCCTGCCGAGACCAGGCCACCGGCCACCTCCGCGACCACCGTCCTGGTGGAGCCTGCCGTCAGTCCCGGCGAACCCGCCCCGCGGAAACGGACCCGCCGGCCTCCACCGAAGCCGGCTACGCCCGCGCCGGCGGCGCCGCTGCCCGCCGGGCCCGTTTTTCCCGCGGCGTTGCCGGAGCCCCTGCAACTCGCCCGGATGGAGCTTCCTCTGGGTCGTTTCGCGAGCGTTTTGGAACCTCCGGCGCCTGCTCCGCCGCGGAAGGTAGCCATCCTTTCCGGACTCGGCCCCGAACCGGTGGCCGTTCCCATCGGCAAGCCCCCGCGGCCGGCGGATCTGCCGGAGGCCGCGGTCATCATCCATAACCTCGGCCCGGATCCGGTGGTGCTGCCCGTCCGACGCCCGCAACTGCCTACTTTGGCCCTCGCCGGCCAATAAGGCTCATTCTTTCTCTTTTTCGTCCTCCACGGACTTGATGGTGTAGATCAGCATGGAGTCCGGGGTCTGCGGGCCGCGCGGCGGCGAAATCGTGCCGGTCACCTCCACCAGCCTCCCCGAGAAACCAACCTCCACGACGGGCACCGCCGCGAACACCGCGTCCACGCCCTCCAGTTCGAAGAAGAGCGCCCGCTGCTCTCCGCGCCGCAAACGGCCCTTGGCGTGAAACAGGATCACGTCCGGGGTGTATCCCAGTCCTTTCAACGCGTCGCGCAGCGGCCCTATCAACGCGTCGCGCAGCGGCCCTAACGTCACGGTGTTGCCAGGGGCCAGTTTCATGTCGGCGGAGGATTCCTTCTCGTTGTAGGTCACGGATTCGATCCCTTTCATCCGCTTGAGAGACCGATCGATGGACCGCGCGCAGGAGGGACAGTTCAAGCCGCTTAGCTTGATGGACAATTCCAGAAACTCCGCTGCCGCCGGAAAGGAGAAGAGCAGGCCAATCACGAGGAAGCGCATGGCTCCGTTCAGCGTAGCAGGTTGGCGGAGGCTGACGGCTGCACTTGGCCGGCAAGCCGGTAGTCGGCGCAAGCCGGGCGGCAGCCCTACACCGCAGGCGCGGTCTTGGCGAGACGATGGATCAATCTGCCTTCGGTAAGTTCCAGGCCGACCACGAAGCGGAGCCTGCGATCGCGGCAGTACCGGACTCTCGCCCAGCCGAGGCCGCCGCGGCTATCCTGCAACATCACCTGGCTGCCGGGCGGGATCCGGTGGTTGATCTCCAGCGCAAGGCCGCCATCGGAGAAATCCACCACCTGCGCACGGGCGAGGTGCAACAGACCTTCCGCTGTTTCCCAACGGACCTGGAGGGCTGCTTTCGCCCCTTGGCGAGGCCACTTCCGCAGTTCAGAGCGCATTCGGTATCCTCATTGCTTCCTACTGGAGCCGCAAGCCTCGCAACTCGTCGTCGAGCGAGGCCAGCACCGCCCGGGCAATGCGACCGCTGGCGTGCAGCTTACCGGCGTGTTTTACCTTGTACATCTGCATGTCCGCTTTCGCCAGGAGCCGCTCGGCTTCCAAACCGTCCTCCGGAAGCAACGCGCGGCCCATGCTGACCGACAGGATGGGCTCGCCTCCGGAAACTTCCCGTCCTACCCGCTCGACGGCCTCGCGAAAACGCGTCACCATCGTGTCCACGAACCGGGAGTGGACGCCGGGCATGACAATCACGAACTCGTCACCGCCCATGCGCGCGACGTAGTCATAATCACGGCACAGCGCGCGCAGTTCGCCGGCCACGGCGCGCAGCACGCGGTTGCCTTCGAGATGTCCGAAGCGGTCATTCACCTGCTTGAAGCCGTCCAGGTCGCAGGCCAGGACCGTGAGCGGCGTTCCGTGCTGAATGGAGCGGGTCACCTCCTGTTCGAGATGCAGAAACAGAGACCGCGCGTTGGGCAGGCCGGTGAGAAAGTCGGTGGTGGCCGAGTCCCGGACGTGGCGGTATTTCAGACTGTTCTCGATGGAGAGCGCCAGTTTCGAGCTGATCGCCTGGAGGATGCGCAGGTGGTCGCGGGTAAACGCTTCCCGGCGCGCGTGGTAGAGCGTCAGTACTCCCACCACCCCGCCCACCGCCTCCAGCGGCACCGACAGGGCGGACCGCAAGGCGCTGGTCTTCAGCGGGTCGTTCAAGTAGCCCGGCTCGACGGAGGGATTTCCGTTGATGATCGGTTTCCGGTTTTCCGCCACCCAGCCCGACAGTCCTTCTCCGGCGGGAATTTCCAAGGACGAAAACAGACGGAACTCGTCTCCGGTGACGAACTCCGGGCGCAGGCGTCCGCCTTCCAGCAGGTAGATCGCCAGCGCGTCGTAGGGGATGACCTTGCTCAGGCGCAGCGCCAGCACCGACAGCGTCTCATCGAGGCTGAGCGAACTTCCCAGGTTCTGGGTCATTTCGAACAGGACTTGCACCTCCTGGCGTGCGGCCGCGATGGAATCGAGAAACTCGAATGGCGGGCGGCCTGCCGTCGGTTCGGCGGCGCGTTCGAAGCCCGCCGCCGGAGCGCCGCCTCGTTCGATCCGCAGGTTCCAGGAGAGCGCGTTCTTTTCCAGGGAGGCGCCGCGCGCCAGGGCCTCCAGTTCCTCGCAGCGCCGCTCCAGGACCTCGACGACACGGGGATCAAAGGCGCGTCCCGATTCGGAGACCACCACGCGCAGGGCTTCTTTGAGCGGCAGGGCGCGCCGGTACTGGCGGTCGCTCGCCAGGGCGTCCAGACAGTCGACCGCCGCCAGGATGCGCGCGCCGATGGGGATTTCCTCGCCGCTCAGCCCGGCGGGATAGCCGGCCCCGTCCCATCTCTCGTGGTGCGCCCGTACGATCGGCGCCACGGGATACGGAAACTGCACGCGCTCCAGAATTTCGGCGCCCACCGTCGGATGGATTTTCATCTTCTCAAACTCCTCGGGCGTCAGGCGGCCAGGCTTCGAGATGATGTGCTCCGGTACGGCGAGTTTGCCGATATCATGCAGCAGCGCCGAAGCGCGGAGCGCTTCCAGTTCCGGCGCCGAGAGCCCCAGTTCTTTGCCTACCTCCAGGGCGTAGATTTGCACTCTGCGCAGATGCTCGTGGGTTGTCTGGTCCTTGGCGTCGATGGCCAGAGCCAGCGCTTCAATCGTGCGCAGATGCAGCGCCGCCATTTCTTCGGCGTGCCGTTTCTCGCTCTCCAATCGTCCCACGTACAGCTTATAGGAGCGGTGGATCAGGTACATCGCCGGAGCCAGCAGAATCAGGCTGGGCCAGCCCGCCAGGTTCGTCAGATAATTGCCAAAGGCGATCAGCGCCGCGGCCGCCAGGTAATACGGCAACGTCCAGAAGTAGCATTCCTGCCAGACCTTCGCGAGGGACTTGCGCTCCGTCAACGCGACCACCACGGCGACGGTGAACGTGTTCGCCACGAAGTACCAGGCCGCGGCGATCGCCAGACGGGCGGGCAGATAGACGACCGCGTCGCGCAGCCAGACCCAGTGGAACAGCTCCCACGTGGTCGTGACGGCCAGGGAGACGCTGCCCAGGTTGAACGCCACCTTGGCCCAGTCCCACTTCCCCTTGGAACGCCAGCAATACTGCAACAGGAACGACAGCGCGCCAATGCCGACCGCCTCCGGCAGGTTGAGGTAAACGACGCTGAGCAGGATGAAGAGGAAATTCACCGACATCGTGCCGGTGATGCCGGGCAGGCTGACTTTCAGGCCGGAGGCGAGCAGGCTCCCAATGAGCAGAAAGACGCTGCGGACGGGATGCCAGTCGCCCGCATGGTGGGCCGCGCCGTACCACGCCGCCGTGGCGCCGATCGCCGCAATCGCTAGGATATAGGCCCTGCCCGCGCAAGGCATCGTGCTTACCTGTCCTTCCGGCAGCCGGGGAGCCGAGTTGCACGCCGGTCGGCGAGCAGGGGCACGTTGCTGCGCTTCATGGAGCAAACTCTCCTGGCAAGGCCGGGCACGAGGCCGTTCCCGGCCGGGGTTTTAGAAAGAAAAGGTTCTCCCGGGCTACCCCCACACCGCGGAATCGACGATGGCGGTGGTCCGCACCGGGGTCCCCTCCTTGCTTCGTGAAAATTCGCGGCGAGCGCTGCAACCGAGGGAAGCCGGAATCCGGCCCGGATACCGGACGTCCCGCCATCCCGCTAAATCCTGCTTGTACTCGCTCACCTTCATCCTGCCTTCCCAAGTCAGCGAGGTCTGTTTCCTAAGCCCTCCGGCAAGCCGCTCTCGCTGCCTTTGCACGAACAGTTTGAGCTTACGGACAAGATGACGGAACGCCAAGGTACAAAATTGGTTCTGTTTGGCTAGTACAGAGGTTGGCCAAATACCTGAGGGAAAAGTTGGTACCCGCGGTCCAGCGAAGGGGTACGAACGTACTAGGGAGACCGTAGGAGCTCACCACGCTCTTCGGAAACGCGACGGATCAATCCGCGAGTTCTTGCCGCGCCGGGCTACAACCATTCCGGGAAACACGCTTTCCAGTTTTCGTGAATGATCATCTCCTGCACCTCGGCGGGGATTTTGGGCAGCGGGGTCCCCTCCACCGGGCGGTTGATGGCGCGCAGGCCGTCGATCACATTGTCGACGGTGCCGGAGGGGAAATCCGACCCCAGCAGAATCTTATGCTCTACCCCGTACTCCATCGCCGTCACCATCGCCTGCCAGTACCGCCAGGGACGGTAGTGCACCGCGCTGTTGTCGGTATAGACGTTGGGGCATTTGCGAATGAGCACGATCGTGTCGGTCTCCCAGGGGTGGCCCAGGTGAGCGATGATCATGCGCAGGTCCGGAAAGTCCATCGCGATATCTTCGAGTTGCAGCGGCAGGCCCCAGTTGAGCCGGGCGCGGCTGGGAAACGTCGCGCCCTGGTGCCACATGATGGGAATGCCGAACTCCTGGCATTTGCGGAACAGCGGCCAGTGCCGCCGGTCCTGCGGGTCGAAGTGCTGGTACACCGGACCGAGTTTGAGGCCGCACAACTTGAGGCTTTGCACGCAGTGCTCCAGTTGCTCCACGCAGTCCGGTTCGTTGGGGTCGACCGACGCCCACCCGACCACTTTTTCCGGATGCTGCGCCTGGTAGCCGGCGATGAGTTCGTTGGGGACCCACACGCCGCAGGCTTTGGCCTGAAGGCCGAACACCACTACCTTGTCCGCCGTGGCCGAAGCTTTCCAATGATCCTCGGGTTTCGAGTCGTAGGAATGCCTGGACAGATTCGCGGCGTAGGCAAGCCCGCCGGAGCGTTTCAGCTTCACCAGCTTTGAGGCGAGGGCTTCCTCGGCGAACTGCTCGCCGATGTGATCCGGGTACCACATGACGTGGGTGTGACAATCGACGATCAAAGTTCCTCCCAGTGCGGTGCGTTTTCTACGTCACCACACCACAGCGCGCCGCCCGGCGTCAAGCCGGGACCGCGAACTTTTGATATACTTTCCCCCACAAAGTCAATGCAGCGGACAGATACGTTACGTTGGCAGTGTCTCCTCGCGGCGGCGCTGGCGTGCGGGGGGGCGGCGGACGCGCGGGCCGCGGCTCCGGCGGTCGCGCTGCTCGAAAAGCACTGCGCGGCGTGTCACAACCCGAATGCCAGGCAGGGGGGGCTGGACGTCACCTCGCGCGAAGCGCTGTTGCGCGGCGGCGCGCGGGGTCCGGCCTTGGCGCCGGGAAACGCGCGCGCAAGCCTGCTGTACCAGATGGTGGCGCACCAGGCGGAACCCGCCATGCCGTTCAAGACAAAGAAACTGCCCCCCGCCGAGATTGAAGTGTTCGAACGCTGGATCGACGCGGGCGCGTCCTTTGATGACTCCCCGGCGGAGCCCTCGCTCTTCGCCTCGGTGGTTCGCCCTCTGTTCGAACGCCAGTGCGTGAGCTGCCATCACGCCGCGCCGGGCCGCGCCTCCGGGCTCGACCTGACCAGCCGCGCCAAGCTCCTTGAGGGTGGCGATCACGGTCCGGGGGTGGACCCGGCCCAAGCCGAGTCCAGCCTGCTGATCAAGCGGCTGCGGCACGAGAAGAAGCCGGGCATGCCGCTCAACGGCGAGAAGCTGCCCGAGGAGACGATCGCGAAAATCGTCGCGTGGATCAAGGCGGGAGCCCCCTACGACGCCCCGCTGGCGCAGCCCACGAACCTCACCCGTTCCCAGCCGGACCGCAGCCACTGGGCCTTTCAGAAACCCGTGCGCCCGGCGCCGCCAAAAGTGCGCCAGGCGCGGTGGGGGCGCAACCCGGTGGATGCGTTCCTGATGGCCGAGTGGGAGAAGAGGGGCCTCACGCCCGCGCCGGACGCCGATCCGCGCCTGCTGGTGCGCCGGCTGTACCTCGACCTGACCGGCTTGCCGCCAACGCTGGACGAAACGCGCGAGTTCCTGGCGGATCGCGCGCCGGACGCTTACGAAAAACTCGTAGACCGGCTGCTGGCCAGCCCGCGCTACGGCGAGCGCTGGGGCCGCCATTGGATGGACATCTGGCGCTACAGCGATTGGTTCGGGCGGCGCGAAATCGGCGATCACCGGTTCAGTTTTCCGCATATCTGGCGCTGGCGGGACTGGATCATCGAGTCGCTGAACCAAGATAAGGGCTACGACCGCATGCTGGTCGAGATGCTCGCCGCCGATGAGATCGCCCCCAACGACGACAACATGCAGCGCGCCACCGGATACCTGGCGCGGAACTTCCACCGGTTCAATCGCCATGTGTGGCTCCAGGACACGGTTGAGCACCTGGCGGTGGGCGTGCTGGGCGTCACGATGAAATGCGCCCGGTGCCACGACCACAAGTACGATCCGATCGCGCAGGAAGAGTATTACCAGTTGCGGGCGTTTTTTGAGCCGCACGACATCCGGACGGATCGGGTCCCCGGGCAGCCGAACGTGAAGGAGGATGGACTGGCGCGCGTTTATGAAACGGGCGCGCGCAAGGGCACCGTGGAGCCGTACTCGCCGCCGATTTACGACAAGACCTTCCGGCTCATCCGCGGCGAGGAAAGCAATCCCGATTTGTCCAAGGAGATCCAGCCGGGCATCCCGGCGGTGCTGGGCGATTGGAAGCCGGCGATCGAACCGGTCAAGCTCCCCTTGGAGGCGGCGGCGCCGGATCTGCGCGAGTTCGTCGCGCGGGATCTGGTGGCCGAGGCGGAGCGGGAGGTACGCTTGCTCGAACGCGCTCTCGCCAATGCCCGGGAGAGTGTGAAGCAGGCGCAGGGCCTGCCGCCGGCGTCCGGCGTAGTCGCCGAGCCGAAACTGGAGTTCCCCGAACCCGTGCGCCTGCTCTTGCGGAAGCGTTGCCAGGGATGTCACGGCGGCGCGGCCACCCGGAACGGACTCGCCGTCGGAAACCTCGAGGCGCTGCGGCGTGGCGGTCTGCTGCACGGTCCGGCGATCGTGCCTGGGGACAGCCGTCGGAGTCCGCTGATGCGCTATGTCCGCGGCGAAGCGACGCCGCGCATGCCGCATGGGCTGAATCCGCTGGCCGCCGAGGACGTCGCACAGTTGGCGCGGTGGATCGATGCGATGCCGGCGGAAGATCCCGCCGCGGTTCTCCGGAAAGCCGAAGCCCGCGTGGCGCGCCTGGAAAAGCAACTGGCGGCGAAACGGGCGGCGGTCCCCGCGTGGAAAGCGCGGATCGAAGCGGATGTCGCGGCGGTCCGGCAGCCGGACGAGCCGCGGACCAAGGAACTGGCGCAAGCCGCGCGGGAAGCCGAGCGCCGCGCCGCCGTGGCGCAGGCGGAAGCCGATGTCGGCGAAGCGACGCAATTCCTGGCCGAGGCGCAACGGGCCACGCCAGCCGACCGCGCCGAATTGGACAAGCTGGTGGCGGCGGCGAAAACCCGCCTGGAGGCCGCAGCCAAGGTCCTCGGCGCCGCCAGCGAGAGCTACACGCCGATCATCACGCGCTATCAGGACACCAGCAGCGGACGCCGGCTGGCGCTGGCGCGCTGGATCAGCGGCCGCGACAATCCCCTGACCGCGCGCGTCGCGGTGAACCATATTTGGATGCGCCATTTCGGCCGGGGTCTGGTGCCGACCGTGACCAATTTCGGCAAGCGGGGCAAGCCGCCGGTCAGCCAGGCGCTGCTGGATTGGCTGGCGGTCGAGTTCATGGACTCGGGCTGGAGCATGAAAAAACTCCACCGGCTGCTGGTGACCTCGCGCGCCTACCGGATGGCTTCGTCGGGCGCGAACCTGCCCGCCTCCAGCCAGAAGGTAGACCCCGAGAACGAGTTTTTCTGGCGGATGCACACCCGGCGCATGGAGGGCGAAGTAGTGCGCGACGCCGCCCTCTTTCTGGCGGGGGTGATGGATTTCACCCAAGGCGGGCCTGACCTGGATGAATCGCTGGGATTGACCTCGCAACGCCGCAGCTTGTACCTGCGGCACACCCCGGACTCGCAGGTGGAGTTCCTGCGGCTGTACGACCAGCCGACGCCGGTTGAGTGCTACTCGCGTCCCGAGAGCGTCGTTCCGCAGCAGGCGCTGGCCAGCGTGAACAGCCTGCTGACGCTGGACGCCGCCCGGCGCCTGGCGCGCAGCCTGGAGCAGCGTGGGGGCGTCCAGCCGGACCCGTTTGTCCGGGTGGCGTTCGAAACCGTGCTGGGCCTGCCGCCCTCCCCGGAAGAACTCGCCGCCAGCCGCGAGTTTCTGTCTGAACAGACGGCGTTACATCGGGATCCGTCCAAACTGACCCGTTTCGCATCCCGCCGGGAGACCACCGTGGATCCCGCCGCGGAACCCGCGGCGCGCGCGAGGGAGAACTTCGTGCACGCGCTGCTGAACCACACCGAATTCGTCACCATACGATAACTCCATGCCTGAGGAGGCCTGACGGAATGAACTGGAAACTTCCTCCCTGCGGCCGGCTGGACCGGCGCAACTTCCTGGTGGACTGCGGCATGGGCTTCGCCGGTCTCGTGATTGGCGCGATGCTGCATAAGGACGGCATCGCGAAAGCGAGCACGACGGAGGGAGCCTGGCGTCCGCCGGACGGAAAACCGCATCATCCTCCCAAGGCGAAGAGCGTGATCTGGCTGTTTATGCAGGGGGGCACCAGTCACTTGGAGTCCTTCGACCCCAAGCCGGAGCTGAACAAGTACGCGGGCAAGACCATCGGCGAGACTCCGCACCGCAGCGTTCTGGAGAATCCGCTGACCGCCAAGAACGTCCGCGAGTTTGTACCGGAAGCCCGCAAGCTGATGCTCAACATTCTGCCCTTGCAGGTGGGTTACCGCAAGTACGGGCAGTTGGGCATTGAGATGACCGACTGGTGGCCTCACCTGGGCACGGTGGTCGACGACCTGGCGTTCATCCGCTCGGTCTGGACCACGGACAACGACCACGGGGCGCAGTATCAGTTCCACTCCGGGCGGCACATTTTCGACGGCTCCTTCCCGACCATTGGCGCCTGGGTGCACTATGGGCTGGGCTCGTTGAACGAGAACCTGCCGCAGTTCGTGGTGCTCGGCGAGCAGGTGGGTTCCTGTTGCGGCGGCGCGATGGCGTCCGGAGCCTCCTACTTGGGACCCGCGCACGCCGGGGTGGAGCTTTCGCTCGACCCCGAAAACCCGCTCCCGTTCGCCGCGCCTTCGGGCGAGGTGTACCGCGAGGAGCAAAGAAAGCAGTTCGAGTTCATTGGCAAGCTCGACAAGCTCGCGGCGGTGCGCTACCCGGACGACCCGGCGATGGAGGCGCGCATCAAGTCGTACGAACTCGCCTTCCGGATGCAGACCGCGATCCCCGAAGTGTTCCGCTTCCAGGAAGAGAAAGAGCACGTCCGCAAGCTCTACGGGCTCGACCACGACGTGACGCGCACCTTCGGGGAGCGTTGTCTGGCGGCGCGGCGGCTGGTCGAGCGCGGGGTTCGGTTCGTGCAGGTGTATCACGGCGGCGGCAATGGCGGCGAGTGGGACGCGCATGCAGAATTGCAGAAGAACCACAGCAAGCTCTCCGCGCAGGTCGATCAGCCCATCGCCGGCTTGATCATGGATTTGAAGCAGCGCGGCCTGCTGGATGAAACGATCGTGGTGTGGGGCACGGAGTTCGGGCGTACCCCCGGCGTCGAGGGCGCCAAGGGCGGCCGCGACCATCATCCCTTTGGTTTTTCCGTGTGGATGGCAGGCGGCGGCCTGAAGCGCGGCGTCATCCACGGGGCTACGGACGAACTGGGATTTCACGCCGTCGAGGACCGGCACTACGTCACCGACATCCACGCCACCGTGCTGCATCAGCTGGGGCTGGATCCGCGCCGCCTGGACGTGCCGGGCCAGCAGCGGCTTGAGATCGACTACGGGCAGCCGATCAAAGAGATCATGGCGTAGCTTCGCAGGCGCGGTAAAACTCGAGGAACGCCTGCGCCACTGCCTGGTTGATGGCGCGCGTGTAGCGGTGGCCGCGTTCGGCGGTGGCCCGGTCCGGGCTGTCGGTAAAACCGTTGACGGCTTGCCACCAGCCGTGAAACTCCGCGCGGTACGGTTTGGCGAAGCCTCGCGGGTCGCTGTCCGAAACGTTGTCACGGTGGGGCCGGTCGCGCGCCACCAGTTCCTCGCGCAGCGCGAGCATCACCGAAGTCTCAAAGATGCCGGCGTGTCCGGGCAAGCCCATGCCGACATGAGCCTGTTCGGCGACCAGCGCGTCCCAGGCGATGTTCCAATACGAGGCGGCGGCGATGTGGGCCGGATGCTCGAGGGCAAGATCGCGCGCCACCAGTTGCGCCAGTTCGTGGTTGCCGCCGTGCCCGTTGAGCAGGAACAGGCGGCGGAATCCGCTGCGGATCACCGCCAGCGTCAGGTCGCGCACGGCCTGGTAATACGTCTCGGTGGTCAGGGAGAACGTGCCGCCGAAGGGAATGTGATGTTGCGAGCAGCCGAAGGGAAGGGCGGGCGCCACCAGCAGCGGGATCTCTTCCGCCGCCAGCGCTCCGGCGGCGCGCGCGACGTGTTCCACGGTGAAGTAGTCGGTCCCCACCGGCAGGTGCGGCCCGTGCTGCTCGGTGGCGCCCAGCGGCAGCACCACCAGGGCGTCGCCGGCCGCCGCCCGCAGGCCTTCGCGGGTCATTTCCGCAAACAGGAGTCGAGGGAGTTTCATGGCTTCGTCTGCGAGGATAGCCCTCTGGCATTGCCCGGAGCAACCGCGCTGCAATATACTAAGCGCAATCCGCTCATGTCGGCGAACTTATTGTTTGCGCTCCTCTTGCCGGTGATCGCCATGGCTTCCGGAGAAACCCTTTTTGTCGCCACGCCGCTCACCGCGGTAAACAGCTTTACCAAAGAGATCGAAGGCCCCGCCTGCGATCGCGACGGCAACATCTACGCCGTCAGCTTCGCGCGCAAGGAAACCGTGGGCCGCGTGACGCCGGACGGCAAAGGGGAAGTCTTCCTGGAGATGACCGGCGGCAGCCTGGCCAACGGCATCCGCTTCGACAAGCAAGGCTGGATGTACCTGGCCGATTACGCGCACCACAACGTGCTCACGGTGGATCCGCGCACGCGCCAGGTGCGCGTGTTCGCGCACGACCCCACCATGCACCAGCCGAACGACCTGGCCATCGCTCCGAACGGCACGCTCTACGCCAGCGACCCGGACTGGACCAACAGCACCGGACAGGTCTGGAAGGTGGACCGCAGGGGCAAGCTTTCCAAAGTGGCCGCAGAGATGGGCACCACCAACGGCATTGAAGTGAGCCCGGACGGGCGCAAGCTCTACGTCAATGAGACCGTGCAGCGCAAAGTCTGGCAATTCGACATTCAGCGCAACGGCGATCTGAAGAACAAACGGCTGCTGATCGAGTTTCCCGACCACGGCTTCGACGGCATGCGCTGCGACGTGGACGGCAATCTGTACATCACGCGGTACGGCAAGGGCACGGTGGTGAAAGTGTCGCCCTCCGGCCAGGTCCTGCGCGAGATCGATGTGCTGGGCGCCCGGCCCAGCAACCTGTGTTTTGGCGGCCCGGACGGCCGCACTTGCTATGTGACGGAAGTGGAGCACGGCCGGCTGGTGCAGTTCCGCGTGGACCGGCCGGGGTTGGAGTGGCAGCGCTGGCGGGAAGCCGGCAAATCGAAGTAGTCCGAAACACAGTCCGATACGCAGCAAACCGAACGGCGGACTCATCATGCGATGGCGCGAGTCGCTTGGGCGTTTGGTATTGGTGGCGGTGGCCGCGCCGGCCTTCCCGGCGGACGCCCCGGCGCCGGAGCCGCGCGCGTTTTCGGCGTTTCCCTTCGGGGGGCAGCGCGGAACCACGGTCCGCATGACGGTGCGCGGTGTGTCACTGGCGCAGACGGCTGGGGTCTGGTTCGCGCAGGCGCCGCTCCTCGCGAGCATCGTGAGCATCGCGCGGGAACCGTCTCCGGCGCGGTCGCCGGCCAAACCCGCTCCGCCGCTCGACCTCGTCCAGATGGACGTGCGCATCGCGGAGGATGCCGCTCCCGGCGAATATCCTTTCCGGCTGATGACTTCCCGCGGTTTGACCAACGAACTCAGGTTCCATGTGACCGCGGAGCCCGCCGCGGTCGAGCCCGCCTGGCTGGAGCGCTTGCCGGCGGAGATTTTTGGACGGCTGGCGCTTCTGGGGGAGACGGACTCCTACGAGTTCGAGGCGCAGGCCGGCCAGGAACTCTGGTTCGTGGCGCGCGCGGGCGTTCCGGGTTTCGATCCGGCGCTGGCGTTGTTTGAGCCCGCGGGAAGCTGGTTCGACGCGGGCCGCTGGAAGCGCATCGCCTATCATGACGAGCCATTGTCCTATCCCGGGCGAAGCACGGACGCGAGGCTGCGGCATCGCTTCGCCCGCCAGGGCCGCTACCTCCTGCGGGTGGAGGCCTTTCAAGGAATCTCGGGTCCCGACAGCGTTTACCGCCTGACCGTGTCGCCGGCCGAACCACGCCCGCCAGTTTCGGCGTCCGGCCATTGGAACGAGCGCGAGTTCACCCGCCCGCTCTCCCCCGACTGGATGGCCCGCGTCGCCGGGCGGGGGCGCGGGGGCGGCCAGCCGGCGATGGAAACGTATCAGGCCGCCGATGAATCCGAAGCGCGCATTCCGGAGATGAAGCTGCCCGCGCTGGTCCAGGGCGTCATCCGCGAGCCTGGGCTCATCCAGCGCATCCGCTTCCGCGTCGATCAGCCGCAAGAGCTTGCCCTTGAGATCGAAACTCCCCGCGAGACGATGCCCATCTTCAACCCGGTGGTGCGCGTCCTGGACGCCGAAGGGCGGGAAGCGGTGACCAACGTGTACACCAAGCGGAACAACAACGGCCTGTACATGATGAAGATGATTGAGCCGAAGACCGTCTTCGGCATGCCCGCGGCGGGAGAGTACACGCTCGAAATCCGCGATCTGACCCCGGACCACGGCGGCGAGAGCTTTGCCTACCGCGTCTGTGTGCGGCCGCGCCTGCCCCATCTCGGCAAGGTCACTTTCAGCGAAACGCATCTCAATCTGGCGCCGGGAGAGGTGAAGCCGGTCACGGTCTTGGTGGAGCGGGAAGAAGGATACCAGGATCTGCTTCTCGTCCAGGCGGAGAACCTGCCGGCGGGCGTCCAGGCGCTGCCCGGGTCGGCGTTCGATCCGCCGAAGCCGCCGCTGCCGAATGGCGGCAAACTCGAGCGGTATACGCCGGAGGCATACCGGGCGACGCTGGCGCTGACCGCCGCGCCCGACGCGCCGCCGCTTCGCGAGCCGCGCCGGATGCAACTGGTGGTGCGAACGGTCCAGGACGGAAAGCCCGGCCCGGTGGTGGCGCGGCGCGAGTTGCCGCTGCTGGTGGTGGAGAATCCCGTGCTGACCAGCAGCCGGGAGACGGCGGAGAGAGCACGATGACGCTGCGATGGTGCTCCCTGGCGATCGCCGTCCCGTTGCTGGGCGCGGGGGAGCCCAAAGTGTGGTCGTTGCAGGTCATGCCGGAGACGGCTACGCTCGCCGGCGCAGGCGCGCGCCAGCAGTTTGTCGCCATCGCCCGGATGTCCGACGGCATGGAGGTGGACGTGACCGCGGACGCCGCGTGGTCGGCGACGCCCGCCGGCGCGGTGCGGATCGCCGCCGCGGGGCTCGTCACGGCGCAAGGAGATGGCGCGGCGGCTTTGCACGCCAGCTATGGCGGCCGTACCGCTCGCGCCGCCCTCCGCGTCCAGGAGGCGGCGCGCGTCCGCGAGGTCCGCTTCGACCGGGACGTCGAGGCCGTGTTCACCAAACACGGCTGCAACAGCGCCGCGTGCCACGGCGGGGTGAAGGGCAAAGGCGGCTTCAAACTCTCCGCCGGGGGCGCGCACCCGGCGGAAGACCATGAATGGATTGTGCAGGGCGGCGTCTACCAGGTGCTGACCAAGGAAGCAAAGGGCGAACGTGTCCCGCGGGTGAACCTGAAGCAGCCCGAACAGAGCCTGTTGCTGCGCAAGGCCACCGCAGAGGTCACGCACGGCGGAGGGCGGCGTTTCCGCGCCGACTCGCCGGACTACGCGCTGCTGCTGGACTGGATTCGCCGCGGAGCGCCGGCCGATGCCGCGGCGCAGACCGGCCAGACGCGGCTGGCGCGGCTGGAGGTGTTTCCGCCGCTGGTCACCCTCCGCGCGGGCGCACGCCACCGCCTGCTGGTGACGGGGCACTTCTCCGATGGCTCGCGGGACGACCTGACGCACCAGGTGGTGTATCAGTCGAACCACACCGCCGTGGCGGAAGTCTCCGCCGATGGCGTCATCACCGCGCGGGGCAAAGGGGAAACCTCGATCCTGATTCGGGCCGCCGGACAGGTGGCCAGCGCCGCGGCCGGCGTGATCGGCGATCCCGTGGCGAAATACCCCGCCGTGCCGCGCGTGAACTATATCGACGAGCTCGTTTTTGCGAAACTGCGGCGCTTTCACATCGTGCCGTCCGAGTTGTCGTCCGACGCCGAGTTCCTGAGGCGCGTCTGCCTCGACCTGACCGGCACGCTGCCGCCGCCGGAGCGGGTGCGCGAGTTCCTCGCCAGCCCCGATCCGCGCAAGCGGGAAAAGCTGGCCGACACGCTGATCGGATCGCCGGAGTTCGTCGATTTCTGGACGTTCCGCTTCTCGGACGTGTTCCGTGTGGCGCTGTTCGCCAATGGCATTCAGCCGAAGTGGAGCCAGGCGTACGGCGAGTGGATCCGCGAGAGCATTGAGCGCAACAAGCCGTATGACGAGTGGGCGCGCGAGCGGCTCGCGGCTTCCGGCTATGACCCCGCGTCCCGCCACTACCTGCCGTACGACGTGATCGGCACCCCGGCGGACACGATGGCTGAGGAAGTGCGCGTCTTCTTCGGGCGGCGGCTGGATTGCGCGCAGTGCCACAACCATCCGTATGAGAACTGGAGCCAGGATCAGTTCTGGGGCATGGCGGCGTTCTTCGGGCCGCTGTTCAAGTTGGGGTTTAACGGCAACGAGTACGTGATCTTCGACCATCCGCGGATGGACGATCTCGGTTCGGCCGACGTCGGGGGCAGCGACGACTTGAAGCTAAAACACCCACGAACCAAGGTGGAGCTAAAGCCCGCGTTGCTGGACGGCGTCGCGCCGCCCATTCCTGCGCGCGAGAATCCCCGCCGGCACCTGGCGCGCTGGATGACGGCGCATCCGTACTTCGCGGAAGCGATTGCCAACCGGCTGTGGGGCTGGTTCTTTGGACGCGGACTGGTGGATCCGGTGGACGATTTCCGCTCGACCAATCCGCCAACGCATCCCGAACTGCTGGCGGCGCTGGCCGAGGACCTGCGCCGCCACGGGTACAACCTGCGCCACCTGATGCGCCGCATCGTGCTGTCGCGGACCTACCAGCTTGCGAGCGAAACCAACGCCACCAACCGGGATGACCGGCTGAACTACTCGCACGCCTGGCCGCGGCCGCTGGAAGCCGAGGTGCTGCTGGACGCCATTTCCGACGTCACCGGAGTTCCCGAAAGGTTCACCAACGGCGTGTTGGATCCGGCCAAGGCCACCGCGCAGGCGCCGGCGGGAACGCGCGCGGTGCAATTGCGCGAGCCGGACTGGTTCTACTCGCGCTTTCTCGATCTGTACGGCCGGCCAAACCGGTTGAGCCTTCCCGAGCGCGACGGCAAGGCGAACCTCGGCCAGGCGCTGCATCGTTTGGCCGGAGAGGCGTACACGGCCAAAGCCGTCGCTTCCGGCGGCCGGCTGGACCGCCTGCTGAGCCAGAACGCGCCGAACGCGCGCATCATCGAGCAGTTCTACCTGGCGGCGCTGACGCGTTTCCCCACGCGCGAAGAAATCGACAGCCTGGAACAACTGCTTGCCGCGCAACCGGACCGGCGCCAGGCGCTGGCCGATTTCGTTTGGGCGGTGATCTCTTCCCGCGAGTTCGCCGAGAATCATTGAGCATGATGAGGTGCGATGAGATGTCCTCCACCGGATGCCTGAATCTGACCTGCCGGCAAGCTTCCCGGCGGGACTTTCTGAAGGTTGGTTCGCTTGGCTTTCTCGGCATGGACCTGGCCCACCTGCTCGCCGGGCGCGCGGCGGCGTCCCCGCCACCGGCCAAAGCCCAATCGGTGATTCTGCTGTGGCTCGAAGGCGGACCCAGCCAGGTGGATACGTGGGACCCGAAGCCCAACTCGCCGTTCAAACCGATTTCGACCAACGTGCCGGGCATTCAGATCTCGGAGTTGTTCCCCAAGCTGGCCGCCCGGATGGACAAGATCTCCATCATCCGGTCCATGCACACCCGCGGCAACGACCATCCGCAGGGCACCCACTACGCCATCACGGGCCACGAGCCGAACCCGGCAATGTCCTTCCCGAGCATCGGTTCGGTCATCACCCGCGAGTTAGGACCGCGGAACGCGGCGCCGCCGCATGTGCTCACCCCGATGTGGGAGCGCTCCCGCCAGTACGAGGAGTATTTCCGCTCCGGATTTCTCGGCCCGGACTTCGATCCGATGCGCATTCCCGACCCGTCCCGTCCGGACTTCCAGGTGGCGGATCTGAGCCTGCCCAAATCGCTCTCCGCGGACGCGGTCGCCAACCGGCAGGCCTTCCTGAAGGTGGTGGACCGGCGTTATCGCAGCAAAGTCGCAGGCGCCGAGCATGCCAACATGGACGCCTTCACGGCGCAGGCGATGAACATGATTCTGACTCCCGCCGTCCGGGAGGCGTTTGATCTGTCGCGGGAACCGGACCAGCTCAAGGATGCTTACGGCCGCGACGCAGTCGGCCAGAGCGCCTTGCTCGCGCGGCGTCTGGTGGAAGCCGGCAGCCGGTTCGTGACGGCGGCGGGCTTCCACGCCAACTCCTGGGACACCCACAGCCTGAACGACAAGGGACACAAGGAGCGTCTCTGCCCACCGCTCGACCGGACCCTGTCGGCGTTGCTCGACGACCTCTCGGATCGGGGGCTGCTGGACTCGACGGTGGTCCTGGCGATGGGCGAATTCGGGCGGACGCCCTTTGTCAATCCGGACCTTGGTCGCGATCACTGGCCAACCTGCTGGTCGCTGCTGGTCGGGGGCGGTGGCATTCAAGGAGGACGGGTGGTTGGCGCCAGCGACCGGGACGGCGGCCAGCCCATCGACCGCGTGGTCAGCATGGGCGATTTGTTTGCAACGATTTATAAGGTATTAGGGATTGACTGGACCAAGGAATACATGTCGCCCATTGGCCGCCCCGTCAAGATCGCCAATTCGCTGGAAGATGCCACCGGCGCACCGGTCTCCGAACTGTTGTAATCGGTTGGGGACGACTATTTTCCTCCCCGGATTGTATACAGCCCCACAATCGTGATAGCCTGCCCGTTCGGGCTGCCTCCAGGCGCCCGGGTGACCACTCATGCGCAAAGTCAGAATCGGGCTGATCGGTTGTGGATTGTTCGGCGAAAGCCACTTGCAGGCGTTCCGCGCGGTGCGCGAAGCCGAGGTGGCCGCGCTTTACGATATCAACCCTGAGATCGCGCACCGGCGCGCCGCTGATTTCGGAGTCGCCAAAGTCTGCCGGGCGCTGGACGAAATCTACACGCTGGACCTGGACGCCATCGACGTGGTGACGCCGGAAGACGATCATTTTGAACCGGTGATGAAAGCCATCGCCGCCGGCAAGCACGTGTTCGTGGAAAAGCCGCTGGCTACCAGCCTGGCGGACTGCGACCGGATGATCGACGCGGCGCGGACGGCAGGACGGATCCTCATGCCTGGCCACTTGCTGCGTTTCGAAACCCGGTACGCGATGCTAAAGGACGAACTCGAGTCGGGACGTCTCGGGCGGATCGTGTCGATGCATGCCCGCCGCAACCGGACCAAAGCGCTGCTTCCCAGGTACGGCCGCACGCATCCTGCCATGGAGAACTGTATACACGACATCGACCTGATGCTCTGGTACGCCGGGCGACCGGTGCGGAAGGTCCGTGGTTTCGGACGGCGGGCGACGCAGGGCAAACACTCGGATACTTTCTTTGGCGTGATCGAGTTCGAGGGAGGCGTGCTGGGGGTGGTCGAGACCATCTGGATGATTCCGAAGGGCGCGGGGATCATGCTCAACGACGCGTTTCAACTGGTGGGCAGCGAGGGCATCGCCGACATGCATTTGCAGCCGCCGGCGCTCAGTTTCTGGTACGAGAGCGGCTACCAGGCGCCGGACCTGTTCTACGATCCGCGGGTGCGGGGCGGAGCGCGCGGGGCGTTGCGCGATGAACTGGCCCACTTCTGCGCTTGCGTGGCGGACCACCAACCGTCTACGGTCCTGCGGGCTGAGGACGCCCGCCGGGCGGTCCAAGTGGCGCAGGCGCTGGTGGAATCCGACTACGCGGGGCGGGATATTGACATCACGGGGTGGCGCTAAGTGAGTCCGGTTCTGAAAACCCTCGCGGATCTGGTCCGCATCAACAGCATCAATCCTGCGTATGACAACGGCCGCCCGGAAGAGGAGATCGCGGGCTTCATCGAGCAGTTCTTCCATGCGCACGGCGTGCAGACGCGCCGGCAGGAGGCGCTGCCGGGCCGGCCCAATCTCATTGCCGTGTTGCCCGGCCGGAATCCCGCGCGCCGCCTCGTGTTCGAAGCGCACGTCGACACCGCATCCGTGAAGGGCATGACGATTCCGCCGTTCGAACCCGCCGTTGAGAACGGCAGAATGTACGGCCGGGGTTCCTGCGACACCAAGGGCGGACTGGCCGCAATGATGCATGCCCTGGTCTCGCTCAGGAAGGAGGGCAAGACGCCGCCCGCCGAGGTGTGGGTGGTCGCGGCCGCCGACGAGGAGTTCTCGTTTCGGGGTGTGTTGAAGCTCTGCGAAGGCCTGGTGGCGCACGGCGCGGTGGTGGCCGAACCGACCGAGAACCGCCTGGTGATCGCGCACAAGGGTGTCCTGCGGTGGAAGATCCGGACGCGCGGCGTGGCGGCGCACAGTTCGAAGCCGCACCTGGGAGTGAACGCCATCCAGCATATGGCGCACCTGTTGAAGGCTCTGGAGGACGACGCGGCGCACCTCGCCGGCAACGCGCATCCCCTGGTCGGTCCCCCGACGGTGAATGTGGGCGTGATTCGCGGCGGCGTGCAGGTGAACTTCGTGCCGGACGCGTGCGAGATCGAGGTGGACCGCCGGCTGATTCCCGGCGAACCGCCGGAAGCGGTACTGGCGCACTACCAATCGATCCTCGACGACGCGATGCGCCAGCACCCGGAGATCAGAGCGGAGATGGACCCGCCGATGCTGGTGGACCGGCCGCTGGAGACTGCCGCCGACGCCCCCATCGCACAGCTTGGCTCGGCTGTCCTGCGGGAGTTGGGGCTCGAATCCCAACCGGTGGGCGTGCCTTACGGCAGCGACGCCAGCAAACTGTCGCACCACGGCGTCCCGAGCGTGCTGTTCGGCCCGGGCAGCATCGATCAGGCGCACGCCGCTGTCGAATGGGTCGCTTGCGCCCAGGTGGAGCGGGCCGCGCAGTTTTACCGCGAGTTGATGTTGCGGTTCGAATGAGGTGAATTGGCGGTGAAGTCTTACAAAGATTTCTTTCCCCGAGCCCGGCAGGTGACCTACCTGGACACCGCCGCGGAGGGCTTACCCCTGCCCGCCGCCGAAGAGGCGCTGGTGGCGTACTATCGGGACAAGGCTTCCGGCAGTCCCGGCCGCCGGAACTTCTATGCCCGGGAGTACGAGTGCCGCGCTTCCGTCGCCCGGCTGCTGGGCTGCCCGGTGGACGATGTGGCGCTGGTGTCGAGCGCCAGCGAAGCGCTGGCGATCCTGGCCAACTCGCTCGGCCTGCAGCCGGGAGATGAGGTGGTGATCAATGATCTCGAGTTCCCTTCGAACGTGCTGCCCTGGCTGCGTCTGCGCGAAGCGGGCGTGGTGGTGCGCGTGGCGCATGCTTCCGGCGGCCGCATCGCGCTGGAGGATTTCGCCGCCGCCATCGGTCCGCGCACGCGCTTGGTCACCATCAGCCAGGTGAGCTATAAGACGGGCGCCCACTTCCCGTACTTGGCGGCCTTGGGGGCGCTCGCGCGCCAGGCCGGCGCGGTGTTTTGCGTCGACGCCACCCAGGCGCTCGGCCGCCTGCCCGTCACGCTGGCGGGGATCGATTACCTGGTGGCCAGCACGTACAAATGGATGCTGGGCGTGCACGGACTCGGCGTGCTTTATTGCGCGCCGGAGCTGCGCCAGCGGCTGATTCCGTCTTCCCTCGGCTGGTATTCGGTGAACGACGTGTTCGGCGAACATCGCTTCGAGCGCTTCACGTTGAAGCAGGACGCGGTGCGCTTCATGGGAGGGATGCCGAATTTCCCAGGGATCTATGCCCTGCAAACCGGGGTGGACTTTTTGCTGCAAGTTGGCGTGGAAAACATCGATCGCGCGCTGCGCCCCCTCGTCGCGCGGTTGCGGCAGGGCCTGGCGGATCGCGGCCTCGCGTTGCTGACGCCCCCGGACCCCGAACTCGCCTCCGGCATCGTATCGGTGGCGACGCCGCACGCCGGCGAAGCCGGATCTCTGCTGGATGAACGCGGCATTCACACCTGGTACGGGGACGGGAGAGTGCGCGCCTCCGTGCACCTTTACAACGACGAAGAGGATATTGAGCGCTATCTGGCCGCGTTGCCGGAGGTGCTCGCCCCGCAGGACGTGACGCATGGCTGACGGCCTGGCCGCCGGCCTGGCGATGGTTCTCGCCGGCGGTTTCTTCCAGGGCAGTTTTCTGGCGCCGAGCAAATGGATTCGCGGCTGGGCGTGGGAAAACTACTGGCTGCTGTTTGCCGTATCCGCTTATCTGATCTGCCCGTGGGCGCTCGCCCTCCTCACCATTCCAGGCTTGGGCCAAGTATATGCCGCCACCTCCGCCGGCGCCCTCACCACCGCATTTCTGTTCGGAATGGCTTGGGGCATCGGGGCGATCACGTTTGGCTTGGGCGTCGATGCGCTGGGGCTTTCGCTGGGATTCGCGGTGATCCTGGGTGTATCCACCGTGGCGGGCGCTCTGATTCCGCTGGCGGTCCTGCCGTCCCCCGCGTTCGGAGCGGCCAAGGCGGCGCTCACCGCGGCGGCGCTGCTGCTGATGCTGGCAGGGGTCGGCGTGTGCTCGGCGGCGGGCCGCTGGAAGGAGGCGGGCGGCGCCCGTCCCTACCGGCGCGGCCTGCTGATTTGTGTGGCGTCCGGATGCCTTTCCGCCTGCGGCAACCTGGGTTTCGCTTTCGGCGGCGAGGTAATTGACCAGGCGCGCCGGCTGGGCGTGGCCGAGCACCTGGCGACGAGCGCGCTGTGGACTCTGCTTACGCTCCCTTTGTTTCTGGCCAACAGCGGCTTTGCCGGCTGGCGGCTCTGGCGCAACGGTACGGCGCGCCACTATGGCGAGCCCCGCGCCGGGCGGCACGCGCTGCTCGCGCTGGCGATGGGCGGCATGTGGATGGCGGGCATGGGCCTGTACGGGGCCGGCGCGCGCACCATGGGGCCGCTGGGTCCTTCGCTCGGCTGGGCCCTGCTGATGTCCAGCATGGTCCTGGTGGCGAACCTGTTCGGCTTTCTCACCGGCGAATGGACGGGCGCGCCCGCGGGTTCAAGACGGCGGTTGTTCGCCGGACTGGGGGGGCTGGTGCTGGCCATCGCGCTGATGGGCTTCGCCAACGCCGTATAGTCGCGCTGCCGCCGTGATAACCTAAACCGCTTAGGACCGGAGCGTCCAGCCTGATGGATGATGTGGAAGTTGCCTCCCGCGTGACAGCGGAAAAGCCCGGCGAAGTCGAGCGGGTTTACCAACTGCTCAAGAACTGGTTGATCGACTGCGTGCTGGAGCCGGGGTCGTACCTTTCCGAGGTGGAACTGGCGCGGCGCTGTCAGACCAGCCGCACGCCGGTGCGCGAGGCCTGCAATCGCCTCTCGCAGGAGCGCTGGATCGACCGCATCCGGAACAAGGGGTATCGGGTCCGGCCCGTCTCGGTGCGCGAGATTCTGGAACTGTACGAATTCCGCCGGGTGATCGAGTGTTTCGCCGCCGAGAAAGTCGCGCAAGTGGCCACGGCGCCGATGCTGGAGGCGCTGGCCGAAATCATTGCGGTCGAAAACGCGATGCAGGAGCCCGGGCCCGAGTTTCTGGCCGCCAACGAGCGGTTCCATCTCAAAATGGCGGAGCTTTCCGGCAATCCCCTGATCCTTGCCCAGTTGAAGCTCACCCTGGAATACGTGCACCGCATTGACAAGTATTCGCAGACCAAATCGCTGCAATGGCTGCCGCACGGCCAGATCCTGCGCGCCCTGGCCGCCCACGACGCCGCCGCCAGCCGCGAAGCCATGGCCGTCCACATCGACATGTCGCGGGACCGGATGCTGAAGCTGTTCGGCAGCTGATCCGGCGTTCCGCCGCCGGGCGGGCGTCCCGCGCGCGCGGGGCATATAATCAGGAGTTGCCTTCCGGTATGCAGACCCGCGAAAAAGCCCAACTGATGAGCGCCTCCGAGATCGACCGCACCCTGGTGCGGCTGGCGCACGAGATCCTGGAAAAGAGCGACGACCTGGACAAGCTGGCGTTCATCGGCATCCGGCGGCGCGGGGCGCCGCTGGCGCAGCGGCTGGCGCGCAAGATTGAGTCCCTGGAGAAACGCGCGATTCCGGTCGGCGTGCTGGACATCAGCTTCTATCGCGATGATCTCTCGACGGTGGACGTCAAACCCGTCGTCAGCGCCACCGACATCCCCTTTTCCGTGCAGGGCCGGGACATTATTCTGGTGGACGACGTGCTCTACACCGGCCGCACGGTCCGCGCGGCGCTCGATGCGTTGTTCGACCACGGCCGGCCGGCGCGAGTGCAATTGCTGGCGCTGATCGACCGCGGCCATCGCGAACTGCCCATCGAAGCCCGCTTTGTCGGGCGCGTGGTGCAGACCACCGCCCGGGAGATCATCGAAGTGAAATTGCAGGAGATTGACCAAACCGAAAAGGTCCTCCTGGTTGAGCGAACGGATGG
>CALDSU010000005.1 GCA_937924525.1 uncultured Bryobacteraceae bacterium | reverse complement strand
CGGGTTGGACGCCCGTTCGCGGCCCGTCGTCACAAACTGATAGAAGTCCGTGCTGGCGAGCAGGTCGGCCTGCTTGCCGGTTTTCGGAAGTCTTTCCGACGGAGCGTAGGGAGTCTTGGGAGCGCGCAGGTCGCCGCTAGTGAGGTCTGGAACGTAAAGCGAGGGACCGCTCTGCGCCCAGCCAGCGCCAGGCATGGCCAGCAACGCCAAGCCAGCTGCGGCAGCCACATGCAGCCAATCGAAGCGTTTCATAAAGCTATTGATCCTCCTGAAGTTGCAAGTGTCGCAATCGAGCGCCCGCCAGCTCGTTGAGAGGCTTTGTCCTTTTGTCTTGAAATATACGGGTGCGGCGCACGATCCTCGACCGCTCTATGCTATCACAACTTCCTTGCAAGTCCGCAACAGAATGAGGGCCGGATTGCAGGTTTCGCAAACCGAATTATGCCGTCACGCCGAGAGCGGGGAAACTCTCAGGATGATCGCGTTTCTGCGGGGGCGGCGGAGTTCGCACGGGCGGACCGTGCCGCAGCCAGGCGTACCAGTCATGATATCGTCAGAAAGTCGGCTGGTTCGACCCCTGATGCAAAAACTTCTCGCTCTCAATCGCAGTGAAATCGCCATCCGCATTATGCGCGCCGCGACCGAACTTGGGTTGCGGACGGTGGGAATTTATTCAAAGGAGGACCGGCTTAGCCTGCACCGCTTCAAGGCGGACGAAGCCTACGAAGTCGGGCCGGGTTTGGGGCCGGTCCAGGCATATCTGGATGTCGACCACATTGTCGCGCTCGCCAAGGATAAGGGCGTCGACTATATTCATCCGGGATACGGCTTCCTCTCGGAGAATCCGCGTCTGGCGCGGGCCTGCGCGGAGGCAGGCATCCAGTTTGTGGGTCCGGACGCCAGCCTGCTGGAATTGTTGGGAGACAAGACGGCCGCCCGCAAGCTGGCGCAGCAGGCCGGCATTCCCGTGGCGCCCGGCACGGAGAAACCGGTGACGCAGCGTGACCGCGCGCGCCGGGTTGCCCAGGAAATCGGATTTCCGCTCATCATCAAGGCGGCGTTCGGCGGCGGGGGGCGGGGCATGCGCGTCGTGGACCGGCCGGGGGATTTCGAAGCGCGCCTGGAGGAAGCGCAACGCGAAGCGGCGGCCGCGTTTGGCAACGGCGCGGTCTTTCTGGAGCGTTATGTCCGCCGCGCCCGCCACGTGGAGGTGCAAATCCTTGCGGACCGGCACGGCAATGTGCTGCATCTGTTCGAACGCGACTGCTCGGTGCAACGGCGGCATCAAAAGGTGGTGGAAGTCGCCCCGGCCGTGGGGTTGGATGACGCGATCCGTGCGGCGCTGGCGCAAGCCGCGGTGACGCTGGCCCGTGCGGCCGGCTACCAGAACGCCGGGACGGTCGAGTTCCTGGTCGACGCCGACTCGGGAGAGTGGTTCTTCATCGAGGTGAACCCGCGGATTCAGGTGGAACATACCGTAACGGAAGTGGTGACCGGCATCGACCTGGTGCGGGCGCAGATCCAGGTGGCGCAGGGGCACGCACTGCACGACGCGGTGATGGGCCTGCCGCGGCAGGAGGACGTGCGGGTCAACGGCTTTGCGCTCCAGTGCCGGGTCACCACGGAAGATCCGCAGAATCACTTCACGCCGGACTACGGGAAGATCACGACTTACCGTTCGCCCGCCGGTTTCGGCATCCGCCTCGACGGCGGTTCGGCCTATGGCGGAGCGGTGATTACGCCGTATTATGATTCGCTGCTGGTGAAGATCACCGCCTGGGGCCGCGATTTTCCTCAAGCCTGCCAGCGCATGGACCGCGCTTTGCGCGAATTCCGGATTCGCGGCGTCAAAACCAACATTCCGTTCCTGGAGAATGTGGTGAATCACCCGCAGTTTCAGGCCGGGCGGACGACCACCACATTCCTGGAAGACACCCCGTCGCTGTTGCGGTTCGCGCCCCGCCGCGACCGCGCCACCAAGCTCCTGACGTACCTGGCGGACGTGATCGTCAACGGCAATCCGGAAGTGGCGGGCAAGCCGCGCCTGGAGAACTTTCGCGAAGCGCCCATTCCCTCTTACTCCGACCTGGGCGCCCCGCCCGCGGGCACGCGACAGATTCTGCTGGAGCGCGGCGCCGAGGGATTTGCGCGGTGGACCAAGGAGCAGTCCCGGCTGCTGCTGACCGATACGACGTTCCGCGACGCCCACCAGTCTTTGCTGGCGACGCGGGTCCGGACGCACGACCTGGCGGCGATCGCCGGCTTTGTCGCCCACCGGCTGGCGAACCTGTACAGCCTGGAAATGTGGGGCGGCGCCACGTTCGACGTGGCGATGCGCTTCCTGCTGGAGGATCCCTGGGCGCGCCTCCGCCGCTTGCGTGAGCTGATTCCCAACATTTGCTTCCAGATGCTGCTGCGCGCCTCCAACGCGGTGGGCTACACGGCGTATCCCGACAACGTGGTCCGCGAGTTCATCCGGGAAGCGTCCGCGCAAGGGATCGACATCTTCCGGATCTTCGATTCGCTGAACTGGCTGCCCAATATGAAGGTCGCCATGGAGACGGTGCGACAGACGCCGAGCGTGTGCGAGGCGGCGATCTGCTACACGGGCGACATCCTGGACCCGCGGCGGACCAAGTATTCGCTCGCCTATTACGTCCGCATGGCGCGGGAACTGGAGAAGATGGGCGCGCATGTTCTGGCCATCAAGGACATGGCCGGGCTGCTGAAACCCTACGCCGCCGAGGCGCTGATCCAGGCGCTGCGGGAAGAGGTGGGCCTCCCCATCCACTTCCACACCCATGACACGAGCGGCATCAATGCGTCGTCGATTCTGAAAGCCGCCGACGCCGGCGTGGACGTCGCGGATGCGGCTGTCGCGAGCATGAGCGGACAGACCAGCCAGCCAAACCTGAACTCGCTGGTGGCCGCGCTCGAGAACACTCCGCGCGAAACAGGGCTCGATCTGGATGCGCTCAACCAGTGTTCCGACTATTGGGAAGTCGTGCGGGGCTACTACCGCCCCTTCGACACGAGCCCGCCCAGCGGCACCGCCGAGGTCTACTTGCACGAGATGCCCGGCGGCCAATACACGAACCTGCGGGAGCAGGCGGAGGCCATGGGCTTGGGCCCGCGCTGGCGGGAGATTGCTCAGACCTACGCCGATGTCAATCACCTGTTCGGCGATATTGTCAAGGTCACCCCGTCGAGCAAGGTGGTTGGCGACATGGCGCTGTTCCTGGTCAGCCACGGCATGACCGTCCGCGAGTTCGCGCGCCTGGGGCCGGACCATCACCTGAATCTGCCGAACTCGGTGGTCGAGATGTTCCAAGGCGCGCTGGGCGAACCGGAGGGCGGCTGGCCAAAACAAGTGGCGCGAATCGTATTGCGGGGCGAAAAACCCCGCAAGGGCCGCCCTGGCGCGCGCTTGCCGGCCGCAGACCTGAAAGCCACCGCCGATTTGCTCGACAAAAAGACGGGCCACGCGCCTTCTCCCGACCAGGTGCTGAGTTACCTGCTGTACCCGGACGTCTACCTGAAGTTCGCCAAAGCCCAGCAGGCGTTCGACAACGTAGAGGTGTTGCCGACGCCGCTTTTCTTCTACGGCATGAAGACCGGCGAAGAGGTCGTGATCGACCTGGAACCCGGCAAGCGGCTGTTCCTCAAATTCCTCACCGTGGGCGAACCGCACCTGGACGGCCGCCGGACCGTGTTCTTTGAACTGAACGGCCAGCCGCGGGAGGTCACCGTGCGCGACCGTTCGTTGGAAGTGAAAACGCCGGAACGGGTGAAGGCCGATCCCGCGATCCCCGGGCAGGTCGGCGCCCCGATGCCGGGAGTAGTGGCGAGCATCGCGGTGGAGCTCAACCAAACCGTCGAGAAAGGGGAGCGCCTCCTCGTCATGGAGGCCATGAAGATGCAGAGCACGGTTTACGCGCCCATCGGCGGCAAAGTGACGCAGCGTTTGGTCCACGTGGGCGAGAACGTGGAAGCCAAGGATCTGCTGCTGGTGATCGAACCGTAGCCTGCCGCCGCGCACCGCCGTTCTGCGGTATGATCAGAGTTGCTCCGCCGGGCGCGTAGCTCAGTTGGTTAGAGCGCTTCCTTCACACGGAAGAGGTCCGGGGTTCGAGTCCCTGCGCGCCCACCATCCTGCCGCGGTAGCTCCTTCGTCACCTCCGCCGCAGTTCCGCGACTCGCTCACGCAAGCTCCCGGCCACCGGCGCATCGGGATGCAGGCGCAGAAACTCCTCCAGTTGCGCCGCCGCGCCGGCCCGGTCGCCGCGGTGTTGGAGAATCTCCGCCAACATCAGTTGCGGGTGCGAAAAGTGACCCGGATCCAGGCGGATCGCCTCCCGGAGATGCTTCTCGGCTTCCTGCCAGCGGCTCAACAGGAAGTAGGTCATTCCCAACTGCGATTGCGCCAGCGGATCCCGCGGCCTCTTCAGCACCGCATACAGGTTGTAAGACCGCGCCTCGTCCGGCCGGCCCAAGTTCAACAGCACACCCCCCAGATTGACCAGCGGTTCGTACGCCTCGCTGTCCGCCTCCAATCCGCGGCGGAAGTGCCGCTCGGCCAGCGGGTAGTTCTGCGTTTGATACGCGATGGTGCCCAGGTGATTCCAGGCGGCGGCGAAATGCGGCGCTTCCGCCACGGCCCTTTCGAGCAGCTTGATGGCGCCGGGTACGTCGTGTTGAGATAGCCTCTGGAGCGCCCGTTCGAAATCGCGGCGGGCCTTGGCCGGAATCGCCAGTTGACGCGCGGAGACGCGGCTGCCGCTCTCGATCGCCTCGCGCGACTCCTCCATCGTCACCCGGACGCTGACCCGTCCCCGGGAATCGGCCGAGCTTGGTCCCACGTCCACGGTCAGGCGTCCTTCCGTGCGTCCGGGGACAAACGCGGTGATGGTGTACGCACCGGGCTGGAGTCCGGCAAACCGGAATTTCCCGTCCAAACCCGCCAGCGCGGAAGCGGCGAACGGTGTGGGTACGTGATGAAGCGTAACCGCTGCCGGCCCCGGCGGGTCTAGTTGGCCGAAGATCTCGTACCCGCGCGGCGCCGCCACAGCCGCGGCTGCCACCATAAGCCACCACCCGGCTCGCACGCGCATCACGTCCTCGCCTGCCATTCTACGAGCCGCGCGATCCGTAGGGAAGGCAGAGGTGCTTCCCTCGCAGGCGCGGTTCAGCCGGAAACGAGTGAAACGAAGAGCCGCGCGCGGCAGGGAGAAGGCCTTTTCGGGCTCTAAGGCACGGGCTCCTCGCGATTCCCTGCGCGCGCCAGCAGGGAGTCAAGGGCGCGCCGGAAGGCGGCCTCGTCGTCCATCTCGACGCCGATCTCAAGCCAGAAGATGCGGTCGTCCAACAGTTCGCCAAGGTTGGCGGCGTCCTTTTCGGTGGTCAGCGCGATAGGGGCCAACTGCCACATCCGCGCGATCTCTCCGGGGCGATAACGGTGGTGATCCGGAAAGACGAAGGTGCGCACCGGGCGCACGCCCAGTTCGCGGAGCGAACGCCGGAACGGCTCGGGATTGGCGAGGCCGCAAAAAGCGACGCAAGGGCCAGGAGGCAGCTCCTGGGCGGCAAACCGGGCGGAACCGCGACCGCGAACCCAGCCGTGCGCGCGGGTACGCACACGAAAGACGGGGGCTGTCGCGTTCCACCGCCGAAGCCAGCGCTCGACGCCCGGGCAGCCGAACTCCGGCAAGCGGGTGATCACCAGCAGGTCCGCGCGGCGCAACGCGGCGCACGGTTCCCGCAGTCGGCCGCGCGGAAATACGTCGCCTCCGCCCAGCGGGTCCAAAGCGTCCACCAGCACAATGTCCACGTCGCGGTGCAGGCGGGCATGTTGGAATCCGTCGTCGAGGACGAAACAGGGCGGGCCGCCGGATTCGAGGGCCAACTGGCCGGCCAGGAAGCGGTCCGCGCCGATAGCGACCAGCCGAATCCGCCGTCGCAGAAAGATTTGCGCTTCATCACCGGTTTCGGCCACCGAAGCGGTAACGCCCCGGGCGAAGACTCTGATCGCGCGGGATTGCCGACGGTAGCCGCGGGTCAGCACCCCGGCATCCAGCGCCTCGGCCAGCCAGGCGGTGAAGGGAGTCTTGCCCGTACCGCCCATGGCCAGGTTGCCGACGCTCACCACCGGCGCCGGGAGCCGCCGCTGCCGCCACCAGTCGAGGCGGCGCTTGATGACGCCGCCGATCTGCCAGAGCCGGGCCAGCGGCCATGCCAGCCAGTTCCCCGCGGAAGGCACGCAGACCAGGGCGTTCGCGTACGCGGTCCGCACTGCTTCCAGCGCGCGCCCGGCGGCGCCGCGCTCGGCCTCGGCGCACGACCAGGCGCGCTCCCCCAGCGCCCGCGCGCGCGGAGGGTCGTCAAGCAGTGCCGCAACCGCCGCGGCCAGCCCCTCGGCGGATGCTACTTCCCACAAGGCTTGCCGCGCGCGAAACAAATCCGCCATTTCCTGAAAATTCATCAGGTGGGGCCCGGTTACGATGGGCTTGGAGAACACCGCGGGTTCCAGCAGGTTGTGACCGCCCCAAGGCACCAGGCTGCCTCCCACGAAAACCACGTCCGCGACGGCGAACAGGCCGCTCAACTCGCCGATGGTGTCGAGCAGCAGGACCCCGGGCAACGCCAGGGACTCGCGCAAGCCGGAGCGGCGGACCCAGCGCACGCCCGCCGCCCGGAGCAGTTCCGCCGTCCGCTCAAAACGCTCCGGTTTACGGGGCGCCAGAATCAGCAACAGGTCGGGGTGGCTCGCCGCCAGTTGGACGAACGTCCGGATGACGATCTCTTCCTCATCGGGAGGCATGGTGCTGGCGGCGATCCATGTGCGGTGGGGCGGGAGCGCCGCCAGCCACGCGAGCACCTCGCGCGGCGGAGCGGCCGGGCGAATGTCGTACTTCAGATTCCCGCCCACCGAGACGCGGCCGGCGGGCGCGCCAGCCTCGAGGAAGCGGCGGCGCATTTCTTCGCTTTGCGCCAGAATCGCGTCGGGGCGGCTGAGGGGGGCCTGAAACAGCCAGCGGGCCAAGCGGTAGCGAGGCCGGGCCCGGTCCGAGATCCGCCCGTTGACCAGCACGAGGCCGCACCCCGCGCGCTTGATCTCGGCGTACCAGTTCGGCCAAATCTCTGTCTCCAGAACGACCACCACGTTCGGCCGGATCCGGCGCAACGTTCGCCGGACGGCGAACACCCAGTCGAGCGGGGCGTAGAAGACGGCGTCGGCAAGGTCTTTCAGCCTTTCCCCGGCCAGCGCCCGGCCGGCCAGCGTCGCCACCGAAACAAAGACCGGCGACCCGGGCGAAGCGGCGCGAATCAGCCGAAGCAGTTCGACGGCGGCCAGCACCTCTCCCACGGAAACCGCATGCAACCAAACGGCGCCCGCCGCAGTCTGTCGCACGGTGGCCGGTAAAAACCCGAGCCGTTGCGGGATAGTTGTCCAATACGCAGGCTGCCGGAGCGCGCGTAGGGCAAAATAGAGGAGAACCAGCGGCAGCGCGGCAAGGGTTGCCAGCCGGTAGAGGCACTCTATGAAACGCAGCTTCAACGGCACGATTGTAGCGGCTCTGGCCTTCGCGATCCCGGGGTTTGCCGACAAAGATGCGCCGTTCAAGGCGAACCCGGCGGCTTCGTACCCGAACAAACAGACCGTGGAGAAGGTTACGCTAGCGGCGGTGGCCTATGACGCGGAGACGTTGACGCGCACCGCGTTTGGCAAGGTGAATCCGAATCGCTACGGCATCTTGCCGATCCTCTTGGTGATGCACAATGGCACGGGCAAGACCCTCGACCTGACCGGCCTGCGGCTGGAATACGTCACCCCGCGCGGCGGGCGCGTGGCGGCGACCCCGGCGGCGGAGGTGCCGTATGCGCAGGGACCCGGCCGGCCGAAGTACGACGCCGGCGGCCCGATTCCCGGCGGCGGCCCCCGCATCAGCCGGAAGAAAAACCCGCTCGCCGACGGCTCTATTGAAGTTCGGGCGTTTGCCGCGCGCCTGCTGCCGGACGGCCAGGAGGCCAGCGGCTTCTTTTACTTTGAAGCCGGCTTCCAGCCTGGCGCGCAGCTTTACGTGACCGGAATGCGCGAAGCGGGTTCGGGAAAAGAGCTCTTCTACGCCGAGATTCCGCTATCCCAGTAAGCCGCGTTGGGCGGGCACGGACCGCGGGTTTGGAGGGAAGGCGGCCGGTTCGAGGACGCGGCGCATCTTCAGAGTCCGCACTTGGCGAGCAGCCTGGAACAGGTTCTGTTTCGCCTGGCCCAGGAGCCATCGCTCCGCCCACACACAACCCCAAAGCACCACCACCAACCCGGCGATCAGCGCCAGCCCTCGCTTCGAAATGGACATCGCGCTCAAGTGCGTTCCTCCGCTCCCTGTTCCGGCTAACCTACTTTGCACTTGCATTGCCAAATCACAAGTGCTGTGGAATCAGACGAAGCAAAGTGCAAAATGTGTCTCTGCCCGGCACACGCGTGCAAGAATCTCCCGGCGGACGTGTCTCAACTGCCTGGCGGCCGTCACCGGGCCACCCTGTTCTTCGAGCCCGGGAAATGTTATAGGGATGACGGCGAAGGCAAAGCCGATGGAAACCTTATCCCACGCCGTTCCAGTCGAGAAGTGCTGTGCGGCGATCGCGCGGGCGTTGCGCTGGCTGGCCGCCAGCGAAGCGCGGATCGCGGTTCTCGAAGATATCGCCTCACACTACAAAGCGCCTTACCTCTATGCCGCTGTGGGCCAACCGGTGCTGGCCCGCCGCTACGCCAGCCTTTTCCGGCATCGCTATCTCCAACCCGACGGGGATTTCCGCACCCGGCACGACTTTAAGGGATGGGGTCATCTGCCTTGCAGTCCGGCCAACCGCTACATTTACTCCAATGGCTGGCTGGTGGCCGGATTCCAGAAGATGGGGGCGTATGGCTTGGCCCGGCGAGGCCTGGATTTCATCCGGCGGTTTCAGGCGGCCGAAGGCGGCTTCTGTTCCCGGTACGACCTGGAAACCGGCGCCGTGGCGCCGGACTTGCAGGACACTTCCAGCACTTCTTCCGCGGGTCTGGCGTTGCTGGCCTGCGGCGCGATCGAGGAAGCCGCGCGCGCGGGCGAATTCGTGCTGCGTATCCTCGACGCCCAACCCCAGCCCGGGCGGTTCTTCTTTTCCAGTTGGCGGGCCGGCCGCGGTCTGATGACCGATGTTTTTGGCGAGGAAGACCAGCAGGCGCTGCGCGGACGCAAGCAGTTTTGTCTGAGCACCGAAGCCGACCCGCGGCAGGAACTTGTCTGGCTGATCGGCAAGCCGATGAAGTTCCTCGCCAAGCTCTACGACGCGACGCGAGACCGGCGCTACCTGGCCGGCGCGGGCGCGCTGTTCGATTTCTTCCACAAGCTTGGCGAGGGCCGCTGGGAGAACTATGCCAACTGCAAGACCATGTGGGGCGGGGCGGAATTGTACCGGCACACCGGCGACCCGCGTTACCGGGAGACCGCGAGTCGGATTCTGACATGGATGTGCGACACCCAGCGCCCGTGGGGAGGCTGGGTGCACTGGCTGTGGTACCGGAGCGATGAAGAGCAACCGTTTTCGGCGGCGCTCGACCTGGTGCAGGAACTGTGCGCCGAGATGAGCGACACGCTGTTCGAGTTGTCGGCCGACACGCCGGCCTGAACCCTTCCGTTCTGTTTTGTGCTTGCCGACAATGAGGAGGACCGGGGGCGAGCCCCGAGCGCCCGGCCTCCCGTCAGAAAGGAACAGGCATGCGCTTTGCTGCTGGGGCTGCCCTGTTGAGTTTCGGCCTGCTCGCGGCCGGGGCTTTCTCTTCGGGCGAGCCGATACCGGCGCTGCTGATCACCGGCAAATCCGATCTACCCCACCATCGCTGGCAGGAGACCACGTCGTGCCTGCGGGAGACGTTGAGCGGGCGGTTCGACGTGCGCGTCACCGAAGAACCTCGCGGGCTGACCGCCGCCGCACTGGCGGGCTACGCCGTCGTGGTGTTGAACTACAACGGGCCCCGGCTGCCCCGCCCGGCGGAGGAGGCGCTGGAAGCCTTCGTCCGCGACGGCGGCGGTCTCGCGTCTTTTCACCAGGGCAGCTACGGCGCGTTCTTCGGCATGGAGGAACGGGAGGGCCGCTGGCGGGACGGTCCGCCCGGCGCGGGTTGGCGCGGCTACCAGCAGATGATTGGCGTCACGTGGCCGGCCGCGGACCTGGGGCACGCGCGCCGAGGCGTCTTCACCGTGGAATGGAAGGATGTGGATCATCCGGTGCGCCGGGGGCTGGCCGCTTCCTTTGTCGCGAACGATGAGCTGTATCACAAGCTGCGCTTCGCGCCCACCGTCGAAGTGCTGGCCGACGCGGTGAGTCCCCTCGACCAGGGCGGGACCGGCCGGCGGGAGCCGCTCATCTGGACGCACCGCTATGGCAAAGGCCGGATCTTCTTCACCACGCTCGGCCACGATGCGATGGCGTGGTATCAGCAGGGGTTGCGGCAGGCGTTCGCCCGGGGAGTGGAATGGGCGGCGCGCGGCCAAGTCGCCGCGGCGGAAGCCGCCGAACCGCCGCCGGTCCGCCTGCTGGTGGTGACCAGCGGCCATAGCTATCCGACCTCATTTTACGCCGCGGTGGACAGCCTGCGGCGCGTTCAGTGGACGCACGCCGCCAGCCACGCCGAGGCGTTCGGGCGTCCGCTGGAGGAGCGCTACGACGCGATCTTGCTCCACGACATGCACGAATCGGCGTCCGAAACAGCGCGGGCGCGGCTGAAAGCATTCGTGGAGGCGGGCAAGGGCGTGGTGTCGCTGCACCACGCCATCGTCAATTACACCGACTGGCCGTATTGGTACGAAGAGGTCACCGGTGGCAAGTACTTTGTAAAGCCGGTTCCCCACCATGCCGCCAGCCGGTATCACGAGGACGTGGACTTTCTGGTGGCTCCCGTCCGCGGCAAGGAGCGGCATCCGGTGTTGCGCGGCGTGGGTCCGCTCTGGGTAAACGACGAACTCTACCGGGGCATGTACCTCTCGCCCCGGATTGAAGTGTTGATGGAAACCACGCACCCGGAAAACGACCGTCCGGTGGTTTACGTCGGGCCGCACGCACGGGCACGGGTCGTGTACATCCAGTTGGGACATTCCGATTCCACGATGAAACATCCGGGCTTCCGCCGGCTGCTGGCCAACACGGTGGCATGGGTGGCCCGGCGGGAAGAAGCGAGGTGAGCAAGATGCACAAGGAAACGGTTTCTCGGCGCCTTTTCCTGGGGGTGTCCGCCGCGGCGGCGGCGCCGGGCTACGTCGCCGGCAGCGACGTCATCCGGGTGGGCGTCATTGGCTGCGGCGGGCGCGGCGAAGCCGCGGCTGTGAATGCGATGAAAGCCGACCCGGGAGTCCGGATTAGCGCGATGGGCGATCTGCTCCTCGACCGGGTCCAGGAAAAGCGCACGGCCCTGCGCCTGAAACATCCCGCGCAGATGGACGTGCCGGACGAACGCTGCTTCGCCGGCTTCGACGCCTACCGTCAGGTCATCGAAGCGTCCGACGTGATCATCATCGCCAACGCCGCCAAGTTCCATCCGCTGCACATGATGGCGGGCATCCAGGCGGGGCGGCACGTGTTTGTCGAGAAGCCTCACGCCATCGATCCCGCGGGCGTCCGGGTGGTGACGGAGGCGTGCGAACTGGCCGCGCGCAAGCGTTTGTCCGTGGTCTCCGGACTGCAAAGCCGCTACCACCCCGGGTATCGCGAGACCATGCAGCGCGTCCACGACGGCGCGATCGGCGACATCGTAGCGATTCAGGAAACGTGGCTGCGCGCACCCTACGTGCTCTACCCGCGGCGGCCGGGGATGAGCGAAGTGATGTACCAGGGCAGCAATCAGTACCACTTCAACTGGCTCTCCGGGGACGATGTCCCGCAGACGCTGATTCACAATTTGGATCGCTCCAGTTGGGCGCTGGGAGAGCGGGCGCCGCTGCGGGCGTACGGCATGGGCGGCCGCTCCACGCTGCGCGGGGAAATCTACGGCAATGTATTTGACCATCACGCGGTGGTGTACGACTTCCCCGGCGGGGTGCGCGTCTACGCCTATTGCCGCACGATTCCCAATTGCTACGACGAGAATGCGAGCCTGATCATGGGCACCAAGGGCCGGTGCGACCTGCTCAAGCTGCGCATTGAAGGGGAAACCAACTGGCAGCATCCCGGGTCGCAGTCGAAGGCCAGCGCGTACGACCTGGAGCACGTGGCGCTGTTCAGGGCCATCCGCGGCGGCAAGCCGCTGAATAACGGCAGCTACATGGTCCGCAGCACGCTCATCACCCTGATGGGCCAGTTCAGTTGCTACACCGGCAAGCAGGTGACCTGGGAGGAGATCAATTCCTCGCGATTCTACTATCCGCCGAAAGCGGAAGACTGCCACGCCGACATGGAACCGCCTGTGAAACCAGGTCCGGACGGCACTTATCCGGTTTACGTGCCGGGAGAGACCAAGCTGCTTTGAGCGCACGAAGCGGCCCTTGCCGGCGAGCGGATCAGCGCACAGCGGTGAGGCTGGCGGGGCGTATGAGCTGACGAGGCGGGCCGGCGCCGGCAGAATTTGGACAACGGGGACTGCAAGAGGCTGGCGCGCACCCTTTTTCTTCCTGCGGAAACTCAACGTGCGTCTGCTTCATTTGCATAAAGCAGGTGCGGCGCGGGTTCCGCTACCGGCCCCCGCTGAAACCAGCGCGCCAGGTCCTCGTCGGACACCCGGCGGCGGGACATGATCTGCCGGCGCTTCCTGAACGTCCGGGGCAAGGCGGCCGCCAGGCGCCAGAACGCCGGCAGCGAACTCTGCTCGAAGACCAGGCAACCGCCGAGCACGGCCAGGTCGCGCACGGTGGCCGGCAGCCAGCAGCGCCGGTAGACCCCGCCGGTGATGTTCTTGATGCGCATCAGGAAACGGTTCTTCACCGAATGCATGTTGAGGACGGCGGGCACCGAGGCACGGCGGCCCGGAACCATGGTCCGGACATGGTGCGCCACGGCCGCGGGTTGGTATAAGCAGCGCCAGCCCAGCAGTTGCGCCCTCCAGGCGACATCCGCGTCCTCGCGGTACGTGAAGAAATCCGGATCGAGGAAGCCGTCGTCCAGCGAAATGTCCTCAATCATGGCGCGGCGATAGAGGGCGGCGGCGGCGCTGGCGCCGAAGACGTATTCCATGCGGTCGAAGCGCCCGTCGTCGGGCTGATGCCAGCCACGGTCGAAATGGCGGAGGGCGGGAGTGAAGTACATGCCCGCCGAATCCAGACAGGGTTGGGGAAGGGGAACGAAGCCGGGCCCGATGGCGAGGAGTTTTCCGCAGACCGCGCCCACGCGGTTGTCGCTCTCCCCCGCTTCCAGCAATTGCGCGACAAAATCGGGCTTCAGCAGCACGTCCGGGTTCAAGGTGAGCACCCACCGGCCCCAACCCAGCGCGATGGCTTGATTCTGCGCGGCGGCGAATCCTTCGTTCCGCGGGTTGGCGATCACTCGCACCCACGGGCGAAAAGCGGCGAGCGCTTCCCGCGTGCCATCCGTGGAGGCGTTGTCCACGACGACCACCTCGAGCGAAACGCCGCGCTGCTCCAAAACCGACTGGAGACACCTGCCAATCACCGCGCGGCTGTTGTAGGTCACAATGGAGACGCAAACCGGGGCGGGCATTTTGCCTCAAAGACCCGGCGGCGCCGTTTTTGGCTACAGGGGTGGCGCATATTTTACCTGCCGCTGTCGGCGATTTGGCCTCCCGCGGGTCTTTGGTTCGAAGATTGCTGTACGATGACGCTTTGTGGCGCCAGGGGTGCGGGGGCGGCGGGCTAGGGGCCGCGTGGCCGCCGGGGCGCGCGCCAACGGAAAGAATCGGTGCGGGCAATGGCGGCGGAATCTCTTCCCAGGGACCTAGGCGAGATCCGCCGCGCCCAGCGGGTGCAGGTGAGTCTACAGGATCAGGTGGCGCGGTTGTACGAGGAAACTCGCGAGGACGTCTACAGGTACCTGCTCACGTTGGGGCTGCATCCTCCGCAGGCTCAGGAGGCGGCCCAGGAGGTATTCCTGCGGCTCTATGTCACGCTGCGGAAAGGCGAAAAAATCGAGCGTCCCCGGGGTTGGATTTTTCGCGTGGCGCATAACTTGGGATTGAAAACGCGGGCCAAACAGGATGCGCACCCCCCGTTCGACCCAGACCTGGAGGGGCGCCTGGCGGGCAAGGAGTTGGATCCCGAAGAAGGCCTGATCGATCAGGAAAGGATGCGGCGGTTTCATCGCGCGGTGGAAGCCTTGTCGCCGCAGCAGAAGCGCTGCCTGTTTCTCCGGCTGGAGGGGCTGCGGTATCCGGAGATCGGGGCGGCGCTGGGCATCAGCGCATCGACAGCCGGGGAGTTTCTGCGGCGGGCGATCGCGCGGTTGAGGAAGGCGAGCCATGCGTGAATGGAAGACGCGGCACGCGGACGAGGACGAGTTGTGGCGGCTGGCCGATGGCGAGTGGAGCGCGCGGGAATCCGCGCGCGTGCGGGCGCACCTGGCTTCGTGCTGGCAGTGCCGGGCGGAGTTGGAAGCCATCGAGAAGACGATCGGCGAGTGCGTCCGGTACCGCAAGCAGGTGCTGGAGCCCCACTTGCCCCCTCCGCCGCGGCCGTGGGCGGACTTGTCCCGCCGGTTTGAGGAAGCAGATCGGGAACTGGCCGTGCATTCCCAGCTTGCTGGGCTGGTGGAGACGGTCCGGCGGTGGATGCCGGGGTGGAAACCTTTGGTCCCGGCGGCCGCCGCGCTGGTGCTGGCCTTCGGGCTGATGGAGCGGTTCCGCTCGACTCCGGCGGTGGAAGCGTCGTCGCTCTTGCAGCAGGCCGCAGCCGCCGCGGACGGGCGGCCCAGCGCTCCCCGGAGGCTGGAGATCCGCACGCGCAGCCGGCGGGTGACCCGGACCGTGCCCATGATGCGGGCGGACGCGCGAGACGATCTGGCCGCCGTGGGCCAACTGTTCGCGCAGGCGCGCTACGATTTTTCCGACCCGCTGAGCGCGCGCGCCTTTCTCGAATGGCGGGCGCGCCTGCCGGAGAAGCAGGACCGGGTCGCGCGCATCGAGGAACAGGGCTCGCCGGCGCGCAACCGTTACCGCATTCTGACCACGACGCACGCCAATGCGATCCGGCAGGCGACGCTGGAACTCCGCATGGCCGACTTTTACCCGCTCCAGGCCACGCTGCGATTCCACAACGACGAGTGGGTTGAACTCTCCGACATTCCCGGCGAACCGGCTCCCGCAACCGACGTCCGGGCAGACGCGGCACGCACGGGCTCTGCCGCGTCCCCTTCCGCCTCGCCGGCGGAGGTAGGGGGGCGTCTTCCGGACGCCCCCCTGGCGACTCCCGCCGAGGAGTTGCAGGTGCTGGCGGCCTTGCACCGGCTGGGCGCGGATTTGGGAGAACCCGTGGAGGTCAGCCGTTCGGGCTCTCACATCGTGGTGAGCGGGCTGGGTGTGGAACCGGAGCGGCAGCGGCAAATCGAAGCGGCGTTGCGGAGCCTGCCGAAGACGGTGTTGCAGTTCGGCGTCGACAACGCCGAAGCCGTGCGGGAGGAACGTCCGGCCTCCAGCCGCGCGATGCGGCAGTCCGGCGACTGGTCCGCGCGCCTGGAAGTTCAAGCCGGCGGGCGGGCCCAAGTCGAGCAACTCGCCGCGGCGGCGCTGGAACAGAGCGAGCAGATGATGGCCCGGGCTTTCGCCCTCCGGCGGCTGGCCGACCGATTCCCGCCCGCCGTGGAGGAGCAACTGGGAGCACCGGAGCGCCGCCTGTTGCGAGAGCTGCTTCGGGATCACGCGGCCGCGTTACACTGGCGGGTGGAGGAAATTCTGCGCACGATGCGTCCCGCTCTGGCGGCGCTGGGCGTGCCGCACGCGGAGGCGGCGGCGCCCCCGCTCCCCGGCGCTTGGCAGTCCGCGACCCGCGAATTGTTCGGACGGGCTCGCCGCGTCGAACAGGAGCTGGCCGCGCTGCTGGGCGGCGCGCCGTCGGAAATCTCCCCCGAACTGCTCCCCTCGTCCCTGTCTGAAGGTCTGGAAACGTTACGCGCCGGCGCGGCCGGTTATCCATCCCTTGTGGCGCCATGACCGGCCGCCGCATGGCATGCCTGGCGGGAGTGGTCTGGTTGACCGCCGCGCCGGCGCAGGCTGCGGCCGGGTTGCGCGGCAATGTGCTCGATCCTTCGGGGGCGGCCATCGCGGGAGCCGTCGTCGCCGTCGTCCATGAAGACACCGGTTTCCGGCGGCTGACGCAATCCCAGGCCGACGGCAGCTATCTGTTATGGCCGCTCCACCCCGGGGCGTACAAGGTGACGGTTCGCAAGGAGGGCTTCCGCACCCTGATTCGGTTCGGCGTGCGGCTGGCCGGTCCGCACGCCGACCAGATCGACTTCACGTTGCCCGTCGGCAGCATGCAGGAATCGATTACGGTGGAAGGGACGCCGCCCCTGCTGCGCGGCGAGACGCCGGCTCTGGAAACGCGGATCGGGCGCGACGCTTTGGAGCGCTTGCCGGTGAACGGCCGGTCTCTGTCGAACCTGTTGGAGCTGGCGTCCGGATCCGTGCTCACGCCGGCCACCCGGGGCGAAGCCGGGCAGTTTACGGTGAACGGGCAGCGTCCGAATGCCCACTCCTTCACGGTGGACGGCGTCCACATGAACAGCGGGGTGAGCGCCGGCGGCTTGCCGGCGCAGATCACCGGCGGCGCGCTTCCGGGGGTGACGGCGTTCGGCAGCTTGCACAGCCTTGCTCCCCTCGATGCCACGGACGAAGTGCGGATGGAAACCTCGGTGGCGGCTTTCGACTTCGGCCGGCGGACCGGCGCGCAGGTTGCCGTCCAAAGCCGCTCCGGAACCAACGAATTCCACGGCTCGCTGTTTCAGGACTGGCGGCATGAGTCCCTGGCCGCCAACGACTGGTTCGCCAACCGGCACGGCGCCCGGCGGGCGCCGCTGCGCCTGCACAATTTCGGGGGGACCGCCGGCGGTCCGCTGTTGCGCAACCGGACCTTCTTCTTTGCGGCCTACGAGGGGGTGCGGATGCGCCAGCCCTCCGCCTGGCGGGCGCCGGTGCCGTCCGCGGCGCTGCGGGAACAGATCGGAGACTGGGTGCGGCCGCTGGTGGAGTTCTTCCCCCTCCCCAACGGAGAGCCACTGAACGCCCAACTGGCCGAATGGACGGGCCGGAATTTGCAGCCCTCCGGACTGGATTCCGCCAGCCTGCGCCTCGATCATGCCCTGACCAAGTCTGTTTCTGTGTTTGGCCGCTATCACGGCACGCCCTCGGCGAGCGAATTCGGCAGCGCGCAGATCAACCGGCTCGACCTGCGCTCGGCCAGCGTGACGGCGGGGATGCATTGGCAGTCTGGTTCCCGGCTGACGATGGACACGCGCGTAAACCATGCCGACGTGCGCGCCGCGTCGCTCTGGCGCGCAGACCGCGGACCTGTTCGCCCTGCGTGCGACCCGGCGGGTCTGACGCTCGTGGAGCGGCGCGATCCCCAGGCGTGCGATCACCTGATCCGGGTGTCGATTGCGGGAGTCGGGCAGATCTCTTCCGGGCAGGAGGGAGTGCGTGCGCAGGGTCAGTGGTACGCGTCTCAGGGGGCGGCGCTCGGCCTGGGCCGCCACCAGTTGCGGCTGGGGGCGGATTACCTTCGCCTGACGCCCCGCTTTGACGACCGCGCCGGCGCCTTCGGCGTCATGGCGGAGAGCCTGGACGATCTTATCTCCAGCCAGAACCTTTGGACCTCGTACTCGGAACGGCGCCAGGGCCGCGTCTCGTTCCAGCAAGCGGCGCTTTTCGCGCACGACACGTGGCAGCCGCTCGGCCGCCTGACGGTCAGCTACGGCCTCCGCTGGGACTTCGGACCGGCGACGGTCACCCGGCAACCCGGCTTTGTCCTGGACCCGGCACGCGGTCGGATCGTCTCCGTGGACGAAGTCTCGTGGCCCCTGGCGTTCTCGCGCGTGGGACCGCGCGCGGGGGTGGCGTACCGGTGGGGAGCACAAGGGCGCACGGTGCTGCGTGTCGGCGGCGGGTTGTTCTTCGACTCCAGTCCGGGCGTGGCCACCGACGCCGTGAATGCCGGGCCGCTGAACGTCCAGCAATTCGGCAGCGGGCGCTTCGCGCCGTTTTCCGGGCTGCTGAGTTTCGGTTTCCCTCCCGCGTTCCGGCTGCCGGCCGTAGGCCAGTGGAACGCCGGCGCCGAACACGCGGTGACGCCTGCCGATGTGCTGTCGGTATCGTATGTCGGCTCCGCGGGCCGCCAACTGGTGCGGCGCGAGATGGGCGGCCTGGGCAGCAGCACCACCCTGCGGCTGGCCGTAGCGACCAATCACGGCGCCGCGGACTACCACGCCTTCCAGGCCCAGTACCGGCGGAAGCTGTCGGGAGGCTGGCAGGCGCTGGTTTCGTACGCCTGGGGGCACTCGATCGATAACAGTTCCACGGATGCGCTGCTGCACTGGGCCGGACCCGGTTTTTTACCGCGTCAGGATCGCGGCTCCTCGGATTTCGACGTACGCCACATGGCCACCGCCGCGTTGACTTATGCGTTCCGTCCTGGCGCGCGCGGCTGGTGGGCGGGGTGGAGCGTGGACAGCGTGGTGCGCGCCCGGACCGGATTTCCGCTGGACGTGCTCGACGCCGAACAGCCGATGGGTTTGCAGTTTGCCAACGTGTTTCGGGCGGATCGGGTGGCGGCTGAGCCCGTGTGGCTGGCGGACGCCACCGCGCCTGGGGGGCGGAAGCTGAACCGCGCCGCGTTCGCGCGCAGCGCGCCGGGCAGCCAAGGCAGCCTGGGCCGCAACGTTCTGACCGGCTTCGGGCTGCTCCAGGTGGATCTGGCGCTGCGCAAAGACTTGTTCTCGCGGGAAAGGCGCGCGGTTCAGTTTCGGCTGGATGCCTACAATGCGCTGAACCGGCCGAACCTGGCCGACCCGGTGCGGTATTTGGCCAATCCGCTCTTCGGCGAAGCGGCTTCGATGCTGAACCTGATGCTGGGCACGGGGAGTCCCGGCAGCGGGCTGGCGCCGATGTTTCAGCCCGGCGGGGCGCGCACGGTCCAGGCGGGCTTGCGCTGGCGATTCTGACGGGGGCGGCGCCGGCCCGCTCACCTCGCCAAGGCCTCGCGCAGCCGCGCGGCGGCGGCTTCCGGGGTGATGTCCCGCTGCGGGTTGCCCAGCAGTTCGAAGCCCACCATGAATTTGCGCACGGCCGAGGAGCGGAGCAGCGGGGGGTAAAAGTGCGCGTGCAGGTGAACGTACGGGTGGACGGCGCCGCCGGCGGGCCGCTGGTGGAAGCCCATGGTGTAAGGGAATGGCGCTTCGAACAGGCGGTCGTAGCCGCGCGTGATGCGGCCCAGCAGCGCGGCCAGGGCCGCCCGTTCCGGAGCGGCAAGCTCGTCGAGCCCCGCCGTGTGCCGCAGCGGCAGCACCAGCAGTTCGAAAGGCCAGACCGCCCAAAACGGCACCACTGCGGCAAAGTGAGCGTTCCGGCAGACCAGGCGCTCGGCGCGTTCCAGTTCCAGCGCGGCGTAATCGCACAGCAGGCAATGCCCGCGGGCCTCGAAGTAGCCGCGCTGCCCATCCACTTCCTTGGCAAGCTCTCCGGGCACGGTCTCGGTGGCCCAGATCTGGCCGTGAGGGTGAGGATTGCTGGCGCCCATCATTGCGCCGCGGTTCTCGAAGATCTGCACCGCGCCGATGCCGGGGAGCGCGGCTAGTTCCGCGAACTGGGCGGCCCAGGTGTCCACTACGCGGCCGATGGCCTCGTCAGACATGCGGGACAGCGTCAGGGAATGGTCGGGAGAGAAGCACACGACGCGGCAGACGCCCCGTTCCGCGCGGGCGGCCAGCAGGCCGCCCTCGCTAACTTCCGCCGGCGGCGCGTCCGGATAGAGGGCGGGGAAATCGTTGTCGAAGACAAATGTCGAGGTGTACGCGGGATTGCGCTGGCCACCCGCGCGGGCGTTGCCGGGACACAAATAGCAAGCCGGATCGTAGGGCTCACGCGCGGGGATGGCAGGACTATCCGTCTGGCCCTGCCACGGGCGAAGGGTGCGATGAGGCGAAACCAGCACCCATTCGCGGGTGAGCGGATTCAGCCGGCGGTGGGGATGGGCGCGCAGCGCCTCGGGCAGGGTCACGCGCCGCCGACCTCCCCCGCGCCCGCCGCGGCTTGGCAGAGATAGATCGCAGGCTCGATGCCGGTGGCGCGAAGGTAGCCGGCGCGCATGAATTCCGCAAAGGCCGACGCTCGGCCGGCTTCCACTAGGTTGACGGTACAGCCGCCGAAACCGCCGCCCGTCATCCGCGCGCCGAGGACGCCGGGCGCCCGGCGGGCGAGATCCACCAGCGTGTCGAGTTCCGCGCAACTCACTTCGAAGTCCGCGCGCAGGCTTTCGTGCGAGGCGAACATCAGCGCCCCGAATCCGGCGGCGTCGCCGCGGCGGAGGGCGGTCGCGGCCCGCTGGACGCGCTGGTTCTCGGTAACCACGTGGCGCGCGCGCCGGAGGAGGCGCGGCGCAAGCCTCCCGTCTTCTTGCGCCAGGCGCGCGGGCGTCACGTCGCGCAGGGCCCGGACGCCCAACTCGGCCGCGGCGGCCTCACAGTCGCGGCGGCGATGGTTGTACTCTCCGGCCGCCAGCTCATGCTTGACCATCGAATTGCAGAGCACCACCGCGACGCCGGGGGGCAGGGGGTCGGCTTCGTACTCCAACGTGCGGCAGTCGAGGCACAGAGCATGCCCCTCGCGCGCGAAGCAGGCCGTAAACTGATCCATCAAGCCGCACCGCGCGCCCGCGAACTCGTGCTCGGCCTGCTGGCAAAGCCTGGCAAGGCTTAGCCGGTCGACTTGGGCGCCGGACATGCCCGCCAGCGCCAGCGCCAGCGCAACCTCCAGCGCGGCCGACGAACTCAGCCCGGCGCCGATCGGCACATCGCTCTCAATCAGCAGGTCCGCGCCGCACAGGTTGGCGCCGCCGCGCTGGAGCAGGACCGCGACTCCCGTTAGGTAGTCGCCCCAGGAGCCTTGCGGCGGGCCTGGAGCGTCCAGGTCGCACGTGTGCGCCGTCTGGAAATTCTCCGAGAAGGCCTGAATCCGCCGGCCGGCGCGCGGCGCGGCCGCCACGCGCGTCGTGAAGCCGATGGCCATGGGAAACACGAAGCCTTCGTTGTAGTCGGTGTGTTCTCCGATCAGGTTGACGCGGCCCGGGGCCTGAAATACGCGGGGCACGGACCCGTAGCGCTCGCGGAAGCGGTGGCGGAGGGCGGATTCGGACATGCGGCTGTCTTCGCCAGGATCGCAAAACGTGGCGGCGGAGCCAAGGGCTCGTGCCCGCTGCGCTGCCCCGGCGGCGGAAACAGCTTCGATCCGCGCGCGGATGGCGGCGACCGGATGCGCAAAAGCAGCGGCGTCCGTGTGGTACTCTGAGAAGGATCTAGCCACCCCCAACCGCCACGCAGCATGAATCTCCGGTCTCTTTTCAGCCTGTTTTCGTCCGATCTCGCCATCGACCTCGGCACTGCCAACACATTGGTTTTCGCCAAGGGCAAGGGGATTGTCGTCAACGAACCATCGATCGTGGCGATCAACAAAGTAACGGGCGAAGTGGAGGCGGTGGGCAAGGAAGCCAAGGAAATGCTGGGGCGCACCCCCGGCAACATCGTGGCCATCAAGCCGATGAAGGACGGCGTCATCGCGGACTTCAAAGTCACCGAGAAGATGCTGACCTACTTCATCCAGAAGGCGCATAATCGGCGCATGCTGGTGCATCCCCGGATTGTCATCGGCGTGCCGAGCGAGATCACGCAGGTGGAAAAGCGGGCGGTGACGGACTCGGCCATGCGCGCCAAGGCGAGCGAGGTGCACCTGGTGGAGCAGGCGATGGTGGCGGCCATCGGCGCCGGCCTGCCGATTACCGAGCCCTCGGGCAACATGGTGGTGGACATCGGCGGCGGCACCACCGATGTGGCGGTGATTTCCCTTTCCGGCATCGTCTATTCGCGATCGGTCCGCGTGGCGGGCAATGAGATGGACGATGCGATCATGCAGTATCTGAAACGCAAGTACAATCTGCTGATCGGCGAGCGGACGGCCGAGCAGATCAAGATGGAAGTGGGCTCGGCGTATCCGCTGGATAAGCCGCTCACGATGGAGATCAAGGGGCGGAACCTGATCGAAGGCGTGCCGAAGACCATCACGGTGGACGACAGCGAGATCCGCGAGGCGCTGAGCGAGTGCGTCGCGACGATTGTCAACGCGATTCGCGTCGCCCTGGAGCGCACGCCGCCGGAATTGAGCGCCGATATCAGCGACCGGGGCATCGTGCTGACCGGCGGCGGCGCGCTCCTCAAGAACCTCGACAAGCGCATTCGGGAGGAGACCGGGCTGCCGGTTTCCGTCGCGGACGACCCGCTGGCGTCGGTGGTGCTGGGCACGGGGCGCATGCTCAGCGACTTTAAGTTATTGCGCAAAATCTCGATAGACTGAGAATCGGGGGCCCGCCCGGGCAGGGGGCGACTCGATGGATTCCTTACTGGCGCGCTACCGGAACATCCTGGTGCTGATCGCCGTGCTCCTCGGCCAGCTCCTGCTGCTCGGCTACCAGATTCGCACCCAGCGGGACGTGCCATTGATCCGGGTCTGGGCGGTCACCGCCGTGACCCCGTTCGCCATGGCCCTGGAAGCCGGTCGCACGTTCTTCCAGCGCACCATCGGCGATTACTTCCACTCGCGAGACCTGGCGGGGGAGAACCGGCGGCTGCGCGAGGAGGTGGGCCGGTTGAAACTGGAGAATCAGTATCTCCGCAACGAACTCACCACGGCCGACCGGGCGCGGGCCTTGCATATCTTCCAGCAGCGGACGCCCTCCAAGACGGTGGCCGCGCGGGTCATTGGCGCGGGTCCGGGACCCGCTTCGCGGATCGTATACCTGGATGTGGGCACACCCGCGGGGGTGCGGAAGGGAATGGCGGTGGTAGCCCCGGATGGCATTGTGGGTAAGATCGTGGCGGCGTACCCCACCAGTTCGCTCGTGCAACTGGTTACGGATCCAAATTTTGCGGCGGGCGTCATTTCGCAGAAAAGCCGGGCGAAAGGCATTCTGCGCGGGTTGGACGGGGGGAACGCGTGCCGGGTGGACTATATCGCCACGGAGTACCAGCTCGAGGTTGGGGAGTGGTTCTTCACCTCTGGAGAAGATCGGGTGTTTCCCAAGGGTTTGCCGGCGGGCCGGGTCAAGTCGGTGGAGCGGGGCGCCCAGTTTCAGAAAGTCATCGTGGAACCGACGGGGACGCTAGGCGGCCTGGAGGAAGTGCTGGTTGTGGTCGAAACGGTGCACGGACAGATCCCCGAGAACGCAGAACCCTTGTCGGAGGTCTATGTGGCTCCTCCTCCTCCGGAGGAGCATCCTGCCGCGGAAGGGCCAACCAGGGAAGGATTTACCGGTACGGATGCCGATTTGCTGATGGAGAAGTACCGGGCCCTTGGGGCCAGCCAGGGTTTGCGTTTCGGGGAAACGTCGGCAAGGCCGCCCGACTTTAACGCGCCGATCCGAGCGCCGGCCGCAAACAGCGATCCAGCGGGCGCGCCGGACGGTGGGGACGCGGCGGGCGTTCCGCCGGGCGAAGCGCCCGCGCGAAGTCCGCAGACGGCGGGCGCGGCGGCCAAGCCGGAAACTTCCGGACCCGCGGCGCCCGCGGGCGGCGCCGCGCCCCTGTCGCCAGAGCGGCGCCGATGAACTACTCCGACGATCCGCTCCTGATCGCGGAACGGCGCGAGCGCGAAGCTTCCCGGTTTCGCGCCCGGGTTGTTCTGCTGGTGCCCTTGGCGGCGATCCTGTTCCAGTTTTACGTCCCCAGGGTGTTCGAGTTCCTCGAATACCTGGAAATGCCGCTCCTGGTAACCGTGTACTTTGCGTTGATGCGGCGCGATCCGATCTCGGGAACGCTGATCGGCGCGGCGGTGGGCCTGGCGCAGGATGCCTTGTCATCCAAGCCGCTGGGCATGTTTGGCATCGTCAAGAGCCTGGTGGGGTACTTCGCCGCGACGGCGGGCCTGAAACTGGATGTCGACCACCCCGTCATCCGCTTCTTCCTGGCCCTTTTTTTCTTCTTTTTCCACCAGTTCTTCTTCTGGGTTCTCTCCCGGGCGCTGCTGTCGCAGCCGGTGGACTTCGCTCCCGGCCGGACGGCGGTGCTAGCTCTGTTTAATGCCTGCGTAGCCGTCTCTTTGTTCCACTTCTTAGATAAACTGAGGGAGAGGAGCTAGGCAGCGCCTCCCCCTGTGCCTGTCCACGATACCGTCGAACCGGATCTCTCGAGCCGGATTGCGGATCGCCCGCTGCTGCGGGACGATCCGAAATTCGCGAGTGGGCGGATCGCGATTTTTCAATACCTTACGGTAGCGGTCTTCGTGTTCTTGCTTTCCGGATTCTGGGTCCTCCAGGTGCGGGATCCCGAGTTGTACTCCGAACGGGCCGAGCGGAACCGCATCAAGACGTATCCGCTGGTGGCGCCGCGGGGTAAGATTCTGGACCGCGACAACCGGATCCTGGTGGATAACCAATCCTCGTTCAGCGTGATGTTGTCGCGGGAAAGCCTGAAGTGGGAACATCTGCGTCCCATTGCGGAAGGGTTGAACCTCGACTACACGGAACTGGTGGAGCGCTTGCGCCGGTATGACCGGACGCGCCCGAAGTACGAGCCGATCATCATCAAAGAGGAACTGAGTCCGGAGGAACTGGCGTTTGTCGAGGCGCACCGGGATCCCGGCTTCTTTCCCGAGATGGAGATCCACCAGACCTCGCGGCGGATGTACCCGGCGGGTCAGTTCGCGGCGCATCTGATCGGGTATACGGGAGAAATCAGTGAAGCCGAACTCGATTTGCCCGAATTCGCCGAATACGAGCCTGGCGCGATCATCGGGAAGGCGGGTCTGGAGAAGCAGTACAACGACGTGCTGCACGGCGTCGACGGGCAGCGGCGGGTGGTGGTGGACAGCCGCGGGCGGGAGCGGCAGGTAATGGAGAACCAGGATCCCGTGGCCGGCAGGAACCTCCAGTTGACGCTGGATCTGGATGTGCAGGCAGTGGCGGAACTGGCGATGGAAGGGAAACAGGGGGCGGTGGTGGCGTTGGACCCGCGGAACGGCGAGGTGCTCGCAATGGTGAGCCGCCCGGCTTTCGAGCCGCGGCGCTTCGCGGTACGCATCCGGCCCAGGGACTGGCAGTCGATCATCAACGATCCCGCCCGCCCGCTTCTGAACCGCGCGATTCAGGCCCAGCTCGCTCCCGGCTCGACCTTTAAGCCCCTCGTCGCCATCGCGGCGCTCGAAGGTGGTCTGGCGGATGAGCATACTGCGGTGCACTGCGCGGGCGGCGCCACTTTTTACGGGCATTATCATCGGTGCTGGGCGAAGAAAGGTCACGGCGCCGTCAGTCTGGCCAAGGCGATCATCCAGTCCTGTGACGTGTATTTCTATACCGTGGGGAACCGGCTGGGCATCGACCGCATTGCCTACTACTCGGAGATGGCCGGGCTGGGCGCCAAGACGGGGATCGACCTGCCCGATGAAAAAGCCGGCCTGGTTCCTTCTACCAAGTGGAAGATCCGGACGTTTCACGACAAGTGGTATCCGGGCGAGACGATCTCAGTGGCGATCGGGCAAGGCGCGCTCACGGTGACTCCGCTACAACTGGCTCACGCCATCGGCGGGCTCGCCATGGGCGGGGTCTGGCACCGTCCTCATCTGGTGCGACCGGCTAAGCCGGAGAAACCTAGGGTCTGGCAGCTTCAGCCCGAGAACGTCAAGAAGGTGGTGGACGCCATGTACGGCGTGGTGAACCAGGGCGGCACGGGAGGCAGGGCCCGCCTGCCGAACATCGAGGTGGCGGGGAAAACCGGGTCGGCCCAACTGGTTTCTAACAAGGCGCTCGAGGAGGGGCGGTTGCAGGCCGCCGAATATAAAGACAACGCGTGGTTCGTGGGCTTCGCGCCGCGGGAGAATCCAGAGATCGTGGTCGCCGCCCTATACGAAGGCGGGGAGCACGGCTACCTGGCGGCGCCGATTGTGCGCGATGTCATTAAGGCCTATTTCGACAAGAAAGCGCGGCGCACGGGGATGGCGCCAGAGGTCGCGATCACCAGCCTGCGTGCGCCCGGAGCGGGGAGCCGCATCGACCCATGACGCCCTATCGCTCCGTCCGCGATTTCGACTGGCCGCTGATTCTGACCGCGCTGCTGATCTCCGGAATCGGCATCCTCCAGATCTACAGCGCCACGGCCGGCAGCAAGTTCGCCGACGCCTGGTGGAAGCAGATTGTTTTCGTCTGCGCCGGCCTGGTGTTAATGTGGGTGATCGCCTCTATCGACTACCATTCGCTGCTGGGGCAGGTGCCGCTCTTGTACCTGGCTTCGCTCGCCGGGCTGGTGCTGGTGCTGCTGGTGGGGGTAAAGATTTACGGCGCACGCCGCTGGTTGTCCCTGGGCGGGTTCTATCTCCAGGTTTCCGAATTCGTCAAGTTGGTGCTGATCCTGGTGGTGGCGCGATTTCTGACCGAAGTGCGCACGGAGACGCTCGATCTCGGTGGGTTTTTCAAGTTGAGCCTCATCGTACTGGTTCCCGCCGCGCTGGTGGCCAAGGAGCCGGATCTGGGGACGGCGCTGACGTATCTGCCGGTGCTGGCCATTGGGGCGTTTCTTGCCGGGCTCCGATGGAAGTATATTGTTGTTATCGGCCTGGTCGTCCTGGTGGTCCTGCCGGCGGGATGGTACGCGCTCAAGGATTATCAAAAGGCCCGGCTGATCACGTTTCTCAACCCGGAAGCCGATCCGCAAGGCAGCGGGTATCAGTTGATTCAGTCCCGGATCGCGGTCGGTTCCGGAGGGATGTGGGGAAAGGGTGTCACACAGGGGACGCAGACGAATCTGGAGTTTTTGCCGGTTCCCCATGCCGATTTCATCCTGGCATCCTTCGCGGAGGAACACGGGTTTGTGGGCGTCGTCGGCGTGTTGACGCTGTACTTCGTCCTGCTGATGCAAATCGTGCAGAACGCGCAGACCGCCACGGACCGGGCGGGGATGTATATCTGCATGGGAGTGTCGGCGGTATTGCTGTTTCACATTTTTGTGAACGTCGCGATGGTGGTGGGCAATGCGCCGGTGACGGGCATCCCGCTCCCCTTGATGAGCGCGGGCGGCTCGAACACGCTGTCCACGTTCCTGATGCTGGGGCTGGTGAATAACGTCCGGTTGCGGCGTTTTGTGAATTGAGCGACGCGGCGGAAGAGAAGCCGCGATCTGAAGGAGGAAACGAAGCCGCGTCCGAGGGGCGCGGCGAGGAGCAGGCCGGGTCGGCAGCAAAAGATCCGGCGCAATCGTTTGCAGCATCCTCTCCTGCGAGGGGAATGGAAACAAGAGTGGCGTTTCCTGTAGGCCGAATCGGTTGGACGGGGCGCCACGGGCAATGGCTGTGACTGCCCGCGGGAAGATCCGGCGGGTAAACGAATTTAAGTGGGAGCCCAGGGCCGTTAGGGCCCCGGAATCGGGCAAGGCGAAAGATGGTTCCCGGCCCGGGCGGGCCGTTGGAGTGATTCGGTGAACTCCGGCCCCCGGGAGTGCGTGATTGGTTAACGGTTTTCGCGCGGCGGCATGTCGATGAGCCGCCGGAAGAAGTTTCTTCACGCTGGGTGTTTCTCGCTGAAGCGACCTCCGGAAGAGCGGCCGGCTCCCCGGGAGGGTATGGATGTCTAAAGAGCTCGTGGTCTCCTCGACCCGGCACGAAACGCGCGTAGCGGTTCTTGAGGACGACCAGCTGGTCGAAATCTACTATCAGCGGCAGCACGAATACTCGCTGGCCGGGAGCGTGCACAAGGGACGCGTAACGCGTGTGCTGCCCGGGATGCAGTCCGCCTTCGTGGATATCGGACTCGAGCGTGATGCCTTTCTTTACGTGTCGGATTTCTTTGAGGACAACGAGGAGTACGACGCCGTCGTCACGCAAGTCGAGGAAAGAGTCCTGAATCTGGGCCGGAGCGCGCCGGCGCCGGCGCCCGCTGCCGCTGCGGCGGCGGTTCCCGCGCCTGCCCCGGAGGAGACTCCTACGAACGGGTCGGCGGCCGCCGCCGGCATGGCGGTCGCGCTGCCCACCACTCCACCAGAGAGGGAGCCGCGAGACGCCCGCGGAGACCGCGGAGACCGCGATCGCCGCGGACGGCGGAACCGGAGAAGGCGGGGACGCCCGCGGGGTCTGCCCGAATCCAAGTTTGCTTCCGTGGATGCGGAGACCGCGTCGCCCGCCGCGGGAGCAGAAGAAGAGTTGATCGTACTGCCCGGCGAATCGTTGGCCAAGTATTCCGGGGCCCGGGGGGAATCCGTGGCGGACGAGCCGGCGGAAGGGGCGCTGACGCCGGAGGAGGCGGAAGAGATTTTGGAGGCGGTCCACGAGGCGGACGTGGAAGCCGTGGTGGAAGAGCAACTCGGCGGGGACGCCGCCGAGGAAAACGGTCTCGCGGACGACGTTTCGGAATTGCCTGAAACTCTCACCGCCGAAACGGAAGTGGAAGCAGCGCCGGCGGCTGAGCGGGAGGAACCCGAAACGCCAGCACCTGCCGCGGCCGCTGAGGATGAAGAAGTGACCGAAGAGTCGTCCGTACGGGCGGAAACAGTGGAGACCGCGGAGACGGCCGAGGTTTCCATGGAGGCGGCAGCCGCGGCTGAGGAAGCCCAGGAGGCCGGCGCGGGCCAGGCGGCCGTCGCGGACGCCGGCGCAGAAACCCTGGAGGGCAGCGAGCAGTCCCCGGCTGCCGCCGAGGGGTCTCCCGCGGAACAGGACGAAGCACCCGAGCCCGCGCGGATTCCCACCAGCCTGACCGCCACGCTGCGCGAGCAAGGCGGCAAGTACATGCATCGCGTCTCGCGCCGCATGCGGCGCAAGATGCGCGAACAAGGCGGCCAGCGCGGCGCGGAGGAGCCCGCCGAGCCGGAAATCCGCGAGGCGAAAGCGCCCCCGCCTGCCGCGCCGCCCAGCCGGACGGCCGCCCCCCAGACACGGGCGCAGCGGGCCCAGACCAGCATCAGCGACCTGCTCAAGGAAGGCCAGGAGATCATTGTTCAGATCGCCAAGGAGCCTCTCGGGCAAAAGGGCGCTCGCATCACCTCGTATGTCGCGCTGCCGGGCCGCTTCGTCGTGTATATGCCGACGGTCGACCATGTGGGCGTCTCGCGCAAGATCTCTTCCGAAGAGGAGCGCCAGCGCCTCAAGCGCATCCTGCAAACGCACCGGCAGGGGATTCCGGGCGGCTACATCCTCCGCACCGCCGGCGAAGGGCAGTCCGAAGAAGATCTGCGGGCCGACATGCTGTTTCTCTATAACCTCTGGCTCGATATCCGCCAGAAAGCCGAGAAACGGAAAGCTCCCGCACTGATTTATCACGATCTGGACGTGGTCCAGCGCGTGCTGCGGGACCAGTTGACCGCCAACTTCAAGAATATCTGGGTGGACAACGAGGAGATTTACGAAACCGTCGTACAGTTTGTGCAGCGCTTTCAGCCGGCGTTGGTCGGGCGGGTGAAACTCTACACCCGGTCGACTCCGATCTTCGACACGTTCAACATCACCAGCGAACTCGAAAAGGCGCTGCGCCCCAAGGTTTGGCTCAAGAGCGGCGGATACATCGTGATCAACCAGACCGAGGCCCTGGTGGCGATCGACGTGAATACCGGCAAGTTCGTGGGGAAATCGAACCGGCTGGAGGACACGATCGTCAAGACCAACACGGATGCGATCCGCGAGATCGTGCGCCAGATCCGTTTGCGCGACCTCGGCGGCATCATCGTGGTGGACTTTATCGACATGGACGAGCGCAAGAATCGCCAGAAGGTGATGCAGACGCTCGAAGAAGCCATGCGGGCGGACCGGGCGCCCTACAAGATCCTTTCGTTTAACGATTTCGGGCTGGTCGCCATCACCCGCAAGCGTGTGAAGCAGTCGCTCGAGCGGACGCTGTGTTCCCCCTGCCCCTACTGCGACGGCGCCGGCTATGTAAAGAGCGTGCCGACGGTCATCACGGAGATCATTGAGGAGGCCAGAAAGATCGCCGGAGCAATCGAAAAAGGGGACGTCACGCTCCGGGTGAATCCGGAGGTAGCCAAAGTGCTCAAGTCCACGCGCAACGACTACCTGCAAGAGATCGAGGATACGCTGGGCCGCCAGGTAGTGATCAAGAGCGATCCGCTGCTGCACCAGGAGAAGTTCGACCTGGCGTAAGCGGGGGCGGCAGGGTGGCTCGGAAAAATCGGGGACAGGCACCTTTTTCGAGCTCCCCATCGTCCCGGTTTTTTTCCAGCCTCGACAGGGAAGGGCGTCGGCGCTGCACGATGAACGGCTATGGGGGACTCGGGTCGTCGCGGTGGGACGCGGGCAGCCACACGGAGAACACCGTTCTTCCCGGCTCGGAAGCGACGCGGATCGAACCCCGGTGCTGCTTGGTCACGATCCGGCGGACAATGTCTAATCCTAACCCCGTGCCCTCGCCGACTGGCTTGGTGGTGAAGAACGGCTCGAAGATCCGCCCGCCGATCTCCGGCGGGATGCCGGGGCCATTGTCCTCCACCTCGACGAGCACGCCTCCCACGTCGGGACGCGCGGCAAGGCGCAACCGTCCGCCGGCGGGCAGGGCGTGCAGCGCGTTGTCAATCAGGTTGGTCCAAACCTGGTTGAGTTCGCCTGGCCTGCCTAGGACCGGCGGTAGGTTTGGCGCATACTCGCGCTCCACGCGAATGTTCTTCGCGCGGATCTTGCCGCTCAGCATCGCCAGGGTGCTCTCCAGACCGGGCGGAATCTCGGTCGGCTGCGGGTGCGCCGCGCGTTCCAGGTGCGAGTAAGTTTTGATCGAGCTGATCAATTCGGAGATCCGGGCGGTGGAGGCCAGGATCTCTTCGAGCAGGCTTTGCGCGGCGGCGTAGTTCTCGATCCAGGCGAGCACGTCCGGCAGGGCCTCCGGCGGAACGTTGGCCGCGATCTGTTCCAGCCGGTCCGGGGTGAGGCCGTTCTCGTTGAAAGTGGGCGCCAGCAGGTGGGCGTCCGGCACGCGATGCCCCTCCAGCCAGTCCGCGATCCGGTCCTCGCGCGCGGCGCGGGCGAGAGCGGAGATCGCACGGTCCTCGTGGCGCCCGGCGGCTTGCCGGGCGGCTTCGGCGTTCACGAGTTCCTGGAAACTCACCTCGCGCTGGACGACGCGGAGCGCCAGGCCGGGCATCCGCCCGATGCGGTCCCGCAGCGCCGCCGCGGCGCGCTGGGCGGCGGCGGCGGGATTGTTCAGTTCATGCGCGAGCCTCGCGGAGAGTTTCCCCAGCGCCATCATCTTTTCGCGCTGCTGCTGGTCTCGGACCTGGTCGCGGACGCGATCGGACATGATCGCCTCCAGGCGCGGTCCGACGCCGGGCAGCCGTTGGAGCAGCTCGGGAAAGTGGTCCCTGTCGAGCGCGAACACGCGCGACGGTTCGAGCGCCACCAACTCTCCGCCAAACGTCTGCATGCTGGAGTAGGGGAGCACGCCCGACACCGCGCCCGGCCGGAACACATCGACAGGGACGGGCGTTCCGCCGGTGTGCGCCACCAGTTGCATCGCGCCGCTCAGCATCACAAACATTTCGCGGGCGGCCGCGCCCCGCTGCGCCAGCGTCTCCCGCGGCGCCAGTTCCCAGGCGCGTCCAGTGCCGCAAAGCCACACCAGATGCTCTTGCGGCGCGTCCACGAAGACGGGCGATCGCCTCAGTTCCTCCGGGGTAGCGGCAGCGGCCTGGCGCATACCTCAGTCCTCTCAGCCGCGGACCGCGGGGCGCGTCAGCGGCTTGCTTCCGCCGCCGGCAGCAGCGTGGCCTTGGGCTCCAGTCCGGCCTTCGCGAGCGCCGCGTAGACCACGAAGCCCGTCACGAAGCTGTACACCACGGCGGGTTGCACCTTGGCGGCCACGTCATCCGGCAGCAGGAACGGCAGAATCCCCACCAGGAATCCCAGCGCCCACGCGCCATACCCGGCCCAGTTGATGCCCTCGCGAGGACCCGCCCACCGGCCGCCGCTTAACCAATAGTCCGCCGCCATCGCGCCGCAGATGGGGCCGAACGAAGCGCCGACGATGGTGAAGAAGCCGATCAGGTTCTCGGCCACACCTGTAACCGCCAGCACAATAGCGACGGTGACGCCCGCCATTGTGGACGTGATGCGCGGCACGCGCGGAATCATGGTGGCGAAACTGTTGCCCGCGATGAACGCGCAGAAACACGCGGGCGGAATGGAGGCCACGGTGAACAGGATAAACATGGCGGCGGCCAGCCAGCCGCCGATCGACGCGATCACCGAGTCGTAGTTCAGATTGGGCAGGGTCATCGTCGCGCGCGCACCCGCCACCGAGAGCAGCGGCAGTCCGCCGGCGACCACGACCGCCAGGGCGATGCCGATCCAGCCTCCCCAGCGGACGTCTCCTTCATTCCGGCTGTTGGTTCCGAAATCGGCGCCGGCCGCGCCCGCCGTGGCGAAAAAGCCGATTACCATCTGCAACAGCAGCGTGAACGCGAGGAGAGGTTCGGCCTGCTCCACCCGGTGCTGCGCCATGCCGGGCGCGGTGCGCGCGAACACGATCAACAGCATGGCGAGTGGAATGAAGTTCAGATAAGTCGCTACCCTGGCGACATACTGGATCCCCATCACGCCCACCCAAGCCATGGTATAGCCCCACCCGATGCCCGCCACGATGAAGGGCAGCGTCCCCGGACCGGCAGAGGACCCTGCGGCGCTCAGCATAAACTTGGCCGCAAAGAAGGTGCCCACGGCGAACCAGCCCACCTGCAACAGCCCCATCAGCAGACCTGGCATCAGGTAGCCTCCCGTGGCGCCGAACGTGGAACTGCCCACGACGTAGAGGGGCAGTCCGGTCTTCATGCCCAGCATCGCGGGCACGTAATAGTAAAGCTTATAACTGAGCACGCCGGCCACCAGCAGCGCGGCGAGACATACGGCGAGACTGGCCTTGGTGATGGTTCCGCCAGCCATCGAATTGTAGAAGGCAATCCACAGAAAGACACCGGCATAACTCGGGGCGGTGTTGACATACCACGGTGCGCGGTTGGAGACAGGATTGGGCGTCGCTTTGGCAAGGTACGAAGGCAGCATGGCGACGCCAGTATACTACCTTTGGCCGGCAGACACTCCCCGCCAGGATTCAAGGCAGCGGCGGCAGCTCGCGCAAGAGACGCCAGTCCTTGACGCCGCGGTCGTTGGCCAGCAGGAAAGCCTTGCTCAGGATAAGTTCCAGCACGCCGTCGCCCTCGAAGGGCAGATAGAAGCGGGGCGCGCTTCCGCCGGGGTCCACGCGCAAATAGCGGCCGCCCGGCTCCATCAGGACATGGCCACTGCCAAGGTGGATGCGATAAAGCGCGCGCTGGCCCTGCACCAGGAGAAACGGATCCTCAAGCCGGCAGCGGGAGGCGATGGGCAGCGCCGGGAGGAGCCGCGCGAGCAAATCCCGCCGGGATCGGCCCGCCAGCCCCAGGGCGCCGAAGGCAAAGTCCCGCCAATAGCCGGCGAAGGGCTCCTCCGGGCGAAGGCCGTAGTCCGGGTCCGCACCCACGCTGGCCGCCTGAATCACCAGGTCGAGGTCGCGCAGCACTTCGGACACGACGACCGGCGGCGGCTCCGCCAAGCCCACTTCAAGCGGTTCCCCTGCGTGCTGCCGAAACGCTGTCCGGCGCCGGCTCCCGGGCGCCCGGAGGACTCCTCCCACGGACGGAACGCCGCGGTAGAACCGCAGTTCGCCGGGCGCGAGATACGCGTGGTCAGGATGCGTGACGGCGGCAGCGTCAACCAGCGGGATCAGGCGGAGCTCCGCGCGCAGGTTCCACTCGGGCAGTTCCAGCCATGCTGCTCCGGGATCATCCCCGCCACGTCCGGGCTCGAAGCTCCAGCCGCGCTCCCGGAACTGCGTCGCCAGCGCGTGGGACCGCAGGACGTGACCGGCGAACCGGCGGGACGCCGCCAGCTCGGAGCGTTCCGCCGGGGTTATCTTGTAAACGTCACGGTGGGCTTGAGCAAAAGGTTGCATCACTTTGCGCTCTTCCAGCCAGCGCTGCCAGGCGCGGGCGGTGCGCCCTCCGGAACGCAAAGGATGCCACAGCCGCACGGGCAGGCCCGGTTCGACCAGGCCGCCGTTCTCCCGCAGCAGCCGGCCGTCCCGCCAGATCGCCGTGCAGGTGCGGCCCGGCGCGCCGAACTCCCATATCAGGCGCGTGGCGAGACCGCCGACCAGCGGGTGCTCCAGGTAACACGTCTGCCAGCGCTCAAAGGGAATCTGCCGGCCCGTGCGCATGAGCCGCTCCAGCCTGGCTCGCTGCGAGGAGAGCAGCGTATCGAGCGTCTGGATCGCGCCTCTCAATTCGCGCACTTCCTCCGGATGGCTCTCGCGCAACCGCGCCGGCATGCTCCTGGACCGGTTGCCGCTGCCATCCGTCCAGGTGGCAGTGACCGACGAGCCGGTGACGCGCACCTCGGCGGTCACGTCGCCGAGGTCTTCCCGCAGGGTTCCGGCGGCGTCCAGCCCGAACGTCGGGAGCGTGAGCTCGTCGATCTCGGCGGGATCGGCGCCGCCGGCGAACGCGGCCTCCGCCAGCGCTTTGGCGGCAAAACCGCGGGCCGCGGCGTTGCGCAGGCGGCTGGCCAGGCGGGCCAGTTGCATCAGCGCCTCGGGTCCGGGAGTGGCGGCCAGAACCTGGATACAGGCAAACCCGGTACGGTGGGACACGGGGCCCAGGTCGGGGATTCTGCGGAGACACGCTTCGGCGAAATCGGCGACGGCGGCGCACAGGACGCCGTCGGCGTATCCCGGCAGGAACCATAGCAAGCCCCGCTGCACCGCGGCCTCCTCCGGACTGACCGGCATGCCGCCGCGGCCCGCCGTGGGCCCCCAGCGGAGCCAACGTCCCACGGCCGCCCGAAACTCACTCACGCCAATCTCCTCGACGAGCGAGGCTGCGGTGCGGAGCCAGCCTCGCGCCGGTTCTCCCTGCGCCAGCAGCCGGGCGTGTTGGAACACGCGGCCCCAGACTTCGCCGCCGCGCGCGGCGGCCAGTTCGTGGTACACGCGTTCCGTCCAGGGGCCCTCCGGCTGGAGTTGGGGAAGAGCCCCGCCGAGGGCCCGGCCGTGGCAGGCATCGATGCGGCGAATCAGGCCTCGCACCTCGCGACGGTCCTGCCAGGGGGCCAGGGACCTCCGCAGTGTTTCGAGAGCGCGGGCCACGGCAGCCGCCGCGGGCCGCGCCTCAACCAGCTTGAGCACCGAGGAGACTGGCGACGCCTCGTGATCAATGTCCGCGCATAGACGCACCAGATCCGCAAGTTCGCTGTCCTGCCAGACCAGCCGCCCGCGCAGGACGCGTCCGGCGGCGAGCTTCAGCGCCTGACGTTGCAGCAAGTCGCACCCGGCCAGCCCCCCGGCCCGGAGGCACTCGCGGGCGAAGGCTTTCTGCAAAGGGGGTTCGGCGGCCAGCAAGGGCTCCGTGATGCGGTGCGTCAACCGCGTCAGTTCGGCGAAAGATGCCCGGCTCGCGTGGGTGGTCAGCTCCTCTACCAGCAGGCGCGCCTGGTCTTCGACGGTCAAACCGAGCAATGCGTCCCCCTTCCGCCAGGAGAGATCCGCAGACGCCGCTGGACCTTCCCCCAGGGATCTCCGTCCGCCCGCGCGCACTTCCCCGGTCCAAGTCTGCCCGCGCGGGCCCCGGATCGGCCGCTGAACTGGCGGTCATCCTCCTATCGGCGGAATCCGGCGTCGGCATTACCCCGGGCGGAAGAAGGTGGCCGGGAAGGGCCGGTATACTAAAACCGAATCCATGCCGCCGACCCCGTTTGTTCACCTGCACTGCCACACGGACTACTCCCTGCTCGACGGCGCCTGCGAAATCGGCCAACTGATGGACCTGGTAGCGGCGCAGCAGATGCCCGCCGTCGCGATGACGGACCACGGCAACCTGTTCGGCGCGGTTCACTTCTACAATGCGGCCAAGGCGCACGGCATCCACCCGGTGATCGGCTGCGAGGTCTACGTCTCCCAACAGGGTCACAAGTCCCGTTCGGATACCGACCGTTACAACCACCTGGTCCTCCTGTGCGAGAACCAGGAGGGCTACCGCAACCTGATCGACCTGGTCTCCACCGGATATCTGGAAGGCTTCTATTACAAACCGCGCGTGGACAAAGACCTGCTGGCTTCGCATGCCAAGGGTCTCATTGCGATGTCCGCCTGCCTGCGCGGCGACATCAACGAGGCGGTCCTGGCGGACCGTTACGATGAAGCGCGGCGCCTGGCGTACACGTATGCCGACATCTTCGGGCGCGACAACTTCTTTCTGGAGGTGCAGGACCATGGCCTTGATCAAGACCGGCGGCTGATCCCCCAGGTCAACCGGCTATCGCAGGAAGCCGGCATCCCCCTGGTGGCCACGAACGATTCGCACTACCTCCAGCGCTCCGACGCGCGGGCACACGAAATCCTGATGTGCATCCAGACCGGCAAGACCATGAGCGACCCGAACCGGATGCGCTGGGACCGGCCGGAGTTCTACCTGAAAACGCGCGACGAGATGATGCAATTGTTCGGCGAACTGGAAGACGCCGTGAACCGGCCCTTCGAGATCGCGCAGCGTTGCCACGTTTCGCTCGAGAAGGTGAAGGATCCCTTTCCGAAATTCGAGGTTCCTGCCGGGCACTCGCTGGATTCGTACTTCGCGTACGTGGCCCGGATGGGATTCGAGAAGCGCCGGGCGCGGCTGGAGGCGCTGGAAGCCGCGGGGCGGCTGAAGCATCGGATTCCCGAATACATGGAGCGGCTCGAGCGGGAAATCCAGATGATCCAGCAGATGAAATTCTCCGGCTATTTCCTGATCGTCTGGGACTTCATCCGCTTCGCCAAGTCGCAGGCGATCCCCGTCGGTCCGGGGCGCGGATCGGCGGCAGGCTCGCTGGTCTCCTACTGCATGGAGATCACCGATATCGACCCGTTGCAGCATGGCCTGCTCTTCGAGCGGTTCCTCAACCCCGAGCGCATCAGCATGCCGGACATCGACATCGATTTCTGCACCCGGCGCCGGGGCGAGGTGATCCAGTACGTCACCGCGAAGTACGGCCGCGAGCAGGTGGCGCAGATCATCACCTTCGGCACCCTGGGCGCGCGGGCGGCGATCAAGGACGTCGGCCGCGTCCTCGACCTGAGCTTTGCCGACGTCGACAAGATCACCAAGCTGGTGCCGAACGTGCTGAACATCCCGCTCAAGGACGCGATGGCGTCCGAACCGGGTTTCGCGGAGGCCGCGCAAAAGGATCCCCGCGTGGACGAGATCCTGAAGGTCGCCTTGCGGCTGGAGGGACTGGCGCGCAACGCCTCCGTGCACGCTGCCGGGGTGGTCATCGCGCCCGAACCGCTCAAGCGCCTGGTGCCGCTCTACCGCACCAACCGCGACGAAATCGTCACCCAGTACGACATGTCCGGCCTCGAGAAGTTGTCCCTCCTTAAGATGGACTTCCTGGGCCTGACGACGCTGACGATCATCGACGATGCGCTGAAGCTGATCGAGCGCTACCGCGGCGAACGCATCGACCTGGAGACGCTGCCGCTGGACGATCCGCGCAGCTACCGGATTTTCTCCGACGGCTATACGTCCGGCGTCTTCCAGTTTGAGTCGGAAAAGATGAAGGACATCCTGCGCCGTTACCAGCCCAGCCGGATCGAGGATCTCACGGCGCTCAACGCCCTGTACCGGCCGGGACCGATCAAGGGCGGCGTGGTGGACGATTTCATCGAGCGCAAGCACGGCCGCAAGCAGGTCACCTATGAGATTCCCGAACTGAAGGAACTGCTGGACGAAACGTACGGCATCATGCTCTACCAGGAGCAAGTGATGCAGATCGCCCAGAAGCTCGCCGGTTATTCGCTCGGCGAGGCGGACATGCTGCGGCGGGCGATGGGCAAGAAGAAGCCAGAGGAGATGGCCAAGCAGCGCGAGCGGTTTGTCCGCGGGGCGGTGGCGCACGGGTACCCGCAGAAGAAGGTCGAGAAAGTGTTCGACCTGATGGCGCAGTTCGCCGAATACGGGTTCAACAAGTCGCACTCCTGCGCCTACGCCTACGTGGCGTACGTCACGGCATACCTGAAGGCGCATTTCCCGGTGGAGTTCATGGCGGCGCTGCTGACCTCGGAAACCGGCAAGCCCGACAAGGTGGTCAAGTACATCAACGAGTGCCGCGACATGGGGATCACGGTGCTGCCGCCCGACGTGAACTCATCGGACTGGAGTTTCACTCCCGACGGCAACGCCATCCGCTTCGGACTGGGGGCGGTGAAGAACGTCGGACAAAACGCAGTGGAAGCCATTGTGCAGGCAAGGCGGGAGGCGGGCAGGTTCCGCTCCCTTTATCAGTTCTGCGAGTGCGTGGATCTGGCGGCGGTCAACAAGCGCGTGCTGGAGAGCCTGATCCGGGCCGGCGCGATGGATTCGCTCGAAGGCACGCGGGCGCAGTTGTTCGCGGCCATCGATGCGGCGATCGAGAGCGGCCAGCGCGCGTGGCGGGACAAAGTGTCGGGTCAAGAAGGGCTGTTCGGCGACCTGCTGGGCGGCGAAAGCCCCGCCGTAGCTCCGCTCCCCCAAGTCCCGGACTGGACGCCGAAGGAAAAACTGACCGGCGAAAAGGAAATGATCGGCTTCTACGTCACCGGCCATCCGCTCGACGATTACCAGGACAAGGTGAGCGAACTGGCGACGCGAGACTCCTCGAATCTGGAGGGGCTGCAAAAAGGAGATGAAGTAGCCCTGTGCGGCGTGCTGACCGGCATCCAGCGCCGACGCAACCGCGAAGGCAAGCCGTGGGCCTCGCTGCAATTGGAAGACCGCGGCGGCAGCATCGAACTGATGGTGTTCACCACGCAGTATGAGCGGCTGGCCTCCTCGCTGGTGGAAGACCAGGCCGTACTGGTCCGCGGGACGGCGCTGCCGGAAGAGAACGCCCCGCCCAAAATCTCGGTGCAGGACATCGTGCCGCTCGACAACGCGCGGGTGAGCCTGCCGGCGCTGATCTCCATCCGGGTCTGGCTGGGGCGCAACGGCGCGGTGGACAAGGTAGCGGCTCTCCAGGATCTGTTTGCCCGCAAACCGGGCGATACGGAAGTTCGGTTCCGGCTCGACGCTCCCCGCGACTTTTCCGTGATCCTGGATATCCCGGCCAAAGTGCGGCCGGACCGCGAATTCCGCCGGGAACTCGAGCGCCTGCTCGGCGCCGACGCACTGGAAGTGCTGGCGATGTAAGGGCGCGGCGCGGAACCACCATCCGGATTCGCACAGTTCCTCGAAAGTAGTGCGGCGCGCCTTCGTCGCCGGCCACTCACTGATGGCGAGGTCCGCCGTGGCGAAAGACGTTGGACCTTCTTGCTTACGGCGCACTCTCGGAGCGCCGGGCGGTGCGGGCGTACAGGAACTGGCAGAGTTCGCCTCGGGTCAGGGGGCGCGAGGCTTCGGCGCCGGGAGAGCGGCCTTGCCATCTTGCCAGGTCCGCAAGGGTGAACGCCGCCGCCAGGTCCGCGGGAGGGGGGTCGGGCGGCGGCGCGCCGGTGGCGCGGCGCCACCAGTCGCGCGCGGTCCGGTGATCGGCCGCATCTCCCGAGCGGGCGAAGTAATCCGGGAAGAAACCGCGGGTCCCGAAGTATTGCAGCGCGGCGTACGCCGGATCCTGGTGGTTGATGTCCTTGAAATAGGTGATGACGTGGCCCCGGGACACCAATTCGCGCTGTAACCGGTCCACATCGACGGCCCGGGGCTCGACGCCCGCTTCGATCGCCAGGTGGGCGGCCATTCCCGCCGCCTGGCCGAGCGCCATCCAGGTTGGCTCCAGGCGTACGGTGGAGAACGCCACGTGCGTCGTGGATGCCGCTACGGGCACCAGCAAGCCGTCCACGGTTTCCGGAATCATGATGCGGTAGGGCATCTGATAGGGCCGGGTCAGCCGGTCGAGCATGAAGATGTAGCCCTCGAGGGCGACATCGTGTCCGGGCTGCCGTTTGCGCACCGGAAAGCTGTCAACGGGGAATTCGCCCGCGGCGATCGAGTCGCGATGGACCGGCGTGCGGCCTAAGACGGGCCCCACTTGCGTGTCGTTCTGCGTCAAGGTGTACAATCCCACCAGCCGGCGCGCTTCCCGCACGTAGAGTTGCCAGGGGAAATGGCCATTGTCCACGAACTCGTCCCTGGCCAGGTGATAGCGTTTGGCCAGTTGGCGCTGTTCCGGCGGGACGGCCGCATCGTTCTGGAGGAAGTACACGAGGCCCAGCGTCAGGTTGCGCAGTTTCGCCGTGATCTGTTCCCGGCGCTCCCAGGAGGCTTCCGGATAATCGTCGTTCTCCTCGGCGAACGGAAAGCCCAGCGGGCGCGGATTCATGTTGACGTCGGTTTTCTGGTTGGGCAGTTCGGCGATCGAGAGGGCGCGCACCACGGTGTTGAACGTGGGGCCGAAGTACCCGACGCCTTCCTTCATGATCTTGGGCGGGCCCATGCGGCCGGCCTTCCAGTCGTCGACGTAGCCGAGATAGCGGGTACGGTCGTAGTCTGGCGGCGGCTGGGTGAGGACGTAGCTGTTGACGGGGTTGGTGGTTAGGCAGAGCCGGAAGCTGTAGGCGGGGACGCGCCGGTCACCCTCCCCGGTGGTGCCCGCGAGGAACGCCCCAGTTTCGTAATCCAGGTAAACGACGCCGGCATGCAGTTCGTGGAACTCGGCGCGGCTCTCTCGGCCGAGGCGGTAGCGCGCGCCGGCGAACGCAAACAGGTCGCCTTCGTAGGTCGCGTCGACAAAAACGCGGCCGCGGAATTCCTCCACCGGACCGCCCCCGCGGGGCCGGACCCGGATCGCGGTTACGCGCTTGCCGTTCCGCACGGCTTCTTCCAGCCGCCGCGACGGAAACACGCGAATCTGCTTTTGCCCGGCGATCATTTCGCCCAGGATCTTCTCCGCCACGGAAGGCTCATAGTAGTAGCCTTCGCGGCAGAGGCGCACGTTCTCCGAATCCGCGCCATACCGGCTCACGTAGTGGCGGTGGACGCGGGCGACGAACTCGCGGAACAGGCCGCTGACGGCCTCCCGCGTTTCTATGTCGGATTTGCCGAGCCCGCTGGCGGTCATGCCGCCCAGGTGCGGGTGATACTCGAGTAGCGCAACGCTACGGCCCAGGCGGGCGGCCTGGACCGCCGCCGCGATGCCTCCCGGCGTGCCGCCGTAGACAACCACGTCATAGAGCGGCTCCGCCGCGGCTATTCCCGCGCAAAGGACGGCCAGGCCGCAGACCCGGCGGATCACGCTTTGGTGTACGGACGCAAGGCTTCCCAACAGAACTCAATCTCCTCGATAGCTGGACTGCTGAGGCGGATCTCCTGACGCCGGGAAACCATGGTCCGGAAGACGCCGCGCTTCTTCATGTTGTATTGTCGCGCGCCCGGCGTCACCTGGTCGAGGTTGATCATCAGCAGCAGCTTCGAGAAAATCTCATGGGCGGCAGGGAAATCTCCGGCGTGCCATGCGTCCCAAATGCGGATATAGATATCCGAATACGGGGAACCCGGCATGGTGCCGTCCATGCCGAGGCGAAGCTCGTACAGCAACCCTTTGCCCGCGGCGCCACTGAACACCCGGCGGAGGGCGGGCCGGGCCCGATGGAGCGCCTGCATGCGCGGAATCACAGGGTCGGCTTCCTCTTTGATGTACCCCAGGTGGGGGAACTCCCCGGCCAGCGCCACCAGCCGTTCCACCGACAGGGTCATGCCCGGCGCGCCGCCGGAGGTTTGCACGAACAGCGGGTGGCGCGTGGCGGAGGCCAGCGCCCGCATGACGCGGTAGAGCGAATCGGCGTGGGCGCCCGTGCCGCGCGCCAACTCCGCTACCAGGACGGGCTGCTCGCCAACCAGGTCGGCCAACCCCAGACGAGCGGCGACGTACAGCGCGCGCGACACCCAAAACCCGGTCAAGAGATCGATCATCGTTTGCGCCGGCGTCCTGTTTACCTCGACCTCCGTGGTGATCATGCTGTCCTCCCCCGGTACATGCGCAAAACCCCGCTCCGGCGGCTCACCGGCTGTGCAAGCTGGCGACGCAAGGAGCAACAGAATGTTTGGAGAGACGATCCGGCGGCCTAGCGTTCCAGCGTGACCAGGCCGAGCGTTTCCTTTTCCGCGGCGGTCGCGCGGCGCTCGATGCAGCAGCCGCCTTCCCAGACCCGGGGCCGGTTTTCCCAGATCTCGCGGATCGGTCGCTCGCGGAAGTTGCCGATCGGCGGCATGCCCCAGCAGGCCAGCACGTCGCCGTTCGGCATCAATTGCAGGTTCGTCAGGGCCGCGCACAGGAACTGCCGCTCGTGCGCCTGGTGAGACTGGATTTGCAGGCGGTACGCCGCGGGGTCGCGGAAGTAGGGAATCATCGCTTCCAACTGGTCCCGGCTGTTGCGGATCGGATAGCCCTGCTCGCGCATCTCCATCAGGCGCCGGACTACGGCCACGGCCGGCTCGGGATCGCGCGGCCAGTTCGCGCTCGTCAGAAACCAGTCGGGATCCTCGGGGGTATTGTAGTTCTGCTCGACCGCCTGGTAGAAGACTTCCATCGAACGGTCGCGCGCGTACCGCGCCACTTCCTCGACCGCGTGCAGATTCTGCGCCATGATCACCGTTTTCAGGCGGATGACCGTCGCGAAACCCTTCTCCCGCCGGATGCGCTGAAGCGTGTCCAAGGAGCGCTCGGTTTTCTCGAAGAACCCGGCCTTGCCCCGGACCAGCGTGTGTGTGTCTCCCACCCCGTCCAGCGAAACCGTGACCCGCGCCGGATTGGCCAAGGCCAGCTTCTCGATCCGGCTCTGGTCCTCCCAGTAGCCGTGGGTGAGAAACTCGACCCATAAACCGATGCGCGAGGCGTGTTCGACCAGTTCGACCGACCAGACGCGCAACAGGGCTTCGCCCCCGGTGAAGAACACATGCACCGGACCCAGCCACGCGCGCAGATCGGACAGCATCTGCTTCCATTCCTCCAGCGTTGGCGAGTCCTCCTGTCCGCGGTTCTTCCAAATGTCACAGTGGACGCACTTGGCATTGCAGCGGTTGGTGACCAGGATGCCGATCGACACCGGCCGGCACCGGCGGCGGAACCGCCCGCCGGCAAAGCTGCGCAAACGGTAGTTCAGCCCTTCATAAGCCCCGCGGTAGAGACGGTCGATAGCGGCAAAGGACATAGTTGTCCGGTAAGCGCGGTGTGCTTCGCGCGCGACCTCTTTCAGTCTACCATCGGACTTTTTCGGGCTTCCTCGGGGGAAGCGCTTAGAAGCGCCCGCTGCTGTCCGGCGTTCACTCCATCCCGCGCCCTGCCACTTCGACGAATTCGATCCGCAACCGGCGCACGCCTTCGTCAAACCACTCCGGCGCCGGCAGCAGACTGACAATCAGAAAGGCTTCCGCAGGGAAGTCGTAGAAGAAGCCGGGCTGCACCAGGACGTGGTGGCGCGCCAGCAGACCGAGCACCCATTCCTCTTCCGAGCGGACGCGCGGCGCCTGAATCGTGGCGTACCAGCCGCCCTCGGGCGGCAGGACGCGGGTCTCCGGCGTCGCGGCAGCGCGCAGACGCTCCAGGTTCCGCCCGGTGCGGGCGCGGATCTGCCCGCGCACTTCCGCGCCCACCGCCAGCAAGCGCGGCAGCGCCCATTGCACCGGGGACGCCACCGACAGGAACGTATCGGCGATCCACTCCAGACGCGCGGCGGCCTGCCGGCGCACGTCCCGCGCCCCGGCGACGACGATCCACCCGAGTTTCATCTGCGGCAGGCCGGCCACCTTGGAAAGTCCACTGAGGACGAAGACGAGCGGGCCTTCGGTGCCGGCCAGGGTGGTCTGGCGTTGCGGGTCCGGTTCGAACGCGAAGTCGGCGAAGACTTCGTCGGAGATCGCCGCCAGCCCGTGCCGCTGGCAAAGCGCCGACAACTCCCGCCACTCGGCGGCCTTCAGATAGGACCCCGTGGGATTGTTCGGATGAACCACCACCACGGCGCGCGAACGGGGAGTCAGGCGCTCCCGGATCGCTTCCACGTCCAGCAACCAACCCTGATCGAAGTGGAGGGGATACGTGACGGTCCGCACGGCTTCGAGACCAGCCAGATGCTCAAACAGCGGATAGGAGGGCGCCGGAATCAGGATCTCGTCGCCGGGGTCGCAGAGCAGCTTGAACACATAGCTATAGGCTTCGCTGGTGCTGGCCGTCAGGAAGATGCCGGCGGGATCCGCCGCGACGCCCCGGGCCGCGTAGTAGGCCGCCACCTGCTGGCGGGCTTCGAGCAGCCCGGCGGGACTCGGCTCATACACGGCGGAGCGCGGGTCGCCGAGCGCGGCCGCGATTTCGTCCCACTCATACGAAAAACCCGCGCGCGTCGGGTTCGATTCGGTGAGGTCGATGACGGCGACGCCGGCGGCTTGCTTCTCCGCCAGCAGGCGGGACAGAGCGTTTGGCTCGGCGCGCCAGGGAAAGCGGGACGAAAACATGAAGTCCATGATGCCCCAAGGATGCGCTGCGGCGCGCGGGCCATTGCGCAACCGCGCCGGGCGCGACATGATAGACAGTTCGTCCGTCGGGCGAAAGGAAGGAATCAGCAATGCATCTTGTCCATACGCTGCTGCTGGTCACGGTGATGGCCGCCGCGGCGGCCGATTTGCGGATCACCGGCGGAGCGACCGACAACCAGGTGTTCCAGCGCGATGAGAAGAACAGGGCCGATATTGCGCTGCGCGGCGAAGGCCCGGCGGGTCAGTCCGTCGAAGTGCGCGTCACCAGGAAACGGGGTGTGGTGCCGGGCTTCGAATGGTCGCCTTTCGCCAAGGTGGCCGGCAACGCCTGGAGCGGGGTCCTCACCGGGCTGCCGGCGGGCGGACCTTACACCATCGAGTTGCGGGCCGGCGCGGCGCGCGCCGCCGTGCACGACGTGCTGGTCGGCGACCTGTGGGTGCTGGCCGGACAGTCCAACATGCAGGGCGTCGGCGACCTGATCCATGTCGAACCGCCGCACGAACTGGTCCACAATTTTGACATGAGCGACCAGTGGGTGCTGGCGGAAGAACCCTTGCACACGCTGGCCAACGCGGTGGACCGTGTGCACTGGCCGCGCAACCAGAACAAGGAGCCCGAGAAGATGAGCGGCGACCGCCTGCGCGCCTTGCTGGCCAATCGCAAAAAGGGCGCGGGTCTGGGTTTGCCGTTCGCCGTCGAGATGGTAAAACGCACCGGCGTGCCGGTGGGCCTGCTGTCCTGCGCGCACGGCGGCACGTCGATGGACCAATGGGACCCGCGCAAGAAGGATCAGGGCGGCGATTCCCTTTACGGCTCCACGTACCGGCGGATTCAAGCCGCGGGCGGCAAGGTCACCGGAGTGCTGTGGTATCAGGGGGAGTCCGATACCGGACCGGGCTCCTCCGGGCTGTACCAGGAGAAATTCGAGCGCCTGATTGCGGCCTTCCGCTCCGATCTGAATGCGCCGGACCTGCCGTTCTACTTCGTCCAGCTTGGCCGGCACGTCAACTATTCCAACCAGCCGGGGTGGAATCAGGTGCAGGAGGCGGAGCGCTTGGTCGAGAGCAAACTGCCCCACACGGGCATGGCGCCCGCCATTGACCTCGAACTGGACGACGGCATCCACATCGGGACCCAGGGGCTGAAGATTCTCGGCCAGCGGCTGGCCAAGCTGGCTACGGGACAAGCCCAGCGCGGCCCGCGCCCGCTCTCGGCCAAATTTAGCGCCGGCGTGATTCGCGTCCGGTTCGCCAGCGTCAACGGCCACCTGCGCAGCCAAGGACGGATGGCGGGCTTCGCCATCAACGACGCGCAAGGGCAGCCGGTGGCGGCGATCTACAAAACGCGCGTCGACCCGGCCGACGGGAGCGCCATTTTGCTGCACGTAGGTTTTGGCCCGGCGGGTCCGCCGTCAGGCGCGACGTTGTGGTACGGACAGGGGAAGGACCCCTATTGCAATATCGTGGACAGCGAAGACATGGCCGTGCCGGTCTTCGGCCCGCTGGCGATCGAATAACGTCCGGCGTTCCTGCGCACCGTGGCGACAGGGGCGCTTCAAGCGGCGGGGGCTTCGCCGTAATCGCGGATCTTCATGGGCTCGCCGCCTTTCAGCGCCGATTGGTGCGCGATCAGCCCGGGCAGCGTGTACGCCACCGCCTCCCACACGTTGACGGCCGGGTGCCGGTTCTCCACGATCGCCCGCACAAACTCGTGCGTCAGGAAGGTATGCGAGTTGCCGTGTCCGGTCTTGATCCGCATCGGCTCGGGCAGGCGGTCCAGGTAATTGCCGCCGCGGTCCACTTCCATCTCCACCTTGCCTTCGGGGTAGCCGTTGGCGTCGATCTGCGTCTGGCCGTTCCGCGCGATCCGCACGATCGTGTTAGGCGATTTCTCGGGGCGCTCCATGATGTAGGACATCCGGTTGCCGTAGAAGTGCCCGCGCTCGGCGCCTCCCGCGGCCACGTGCCAGAACACGGCGATGCGGCTGGCATGCCCCTTGGACGTCTTGAAGAAGCCGGTGGTGTTCCAGAACGGGTTCAGGTACGCGTTGGTGCGCACGATTTCGTGGCCGTCCCCCCAGCCGACCGCCTGCACCTCCGTCAGCCGCTCGCCGGTCACCGGAATCACGATTCCGGTGCTATGCGTGGGATAGAACATCGGCGGAAACCCGTGCCGCCAGGTGGGCAGCCCGCGGTCGTCGTACATGAGCGCGATCAGTCCTTCGTGGTGATACTCGGCTTCCGAATAGAAGATGGTGCCGAACTTGCCCGCCTGCGCCATCTCGCGGCAGGTGATGACCTCGGCGCGGTAATAGCTGGTTTCCGCCATCATGTACCGCAAACCCGTGCGGCGCACGGTCTCGATGAGTTGTTCAAGTTCCTCCACCGAGAGTCCTGCCGGCACCGCGCTGATGACGTGCTTGCCCTCCTTCATCGCTTCCACGGCCATCCACGCGTGGGTAGGCGCGGGAGTGAACACGCCGACCGCGTTGAGTCCGGGGTGTTTCAGCATTTCCCGGAACGTCCGGTAGGTGTTCCCGCAGCGGTAGACCTCGGAGAGCGTCTGAAGCCGCTTGGGGTCGATGTCGCATACCGCGGCGACCTCGCAGTCCGGATCCAGGTGCCATTGAAATGTCGCCCCGAAGCGGCCGCCTACCACGCCAATACGGACCGGTTTCTGGCCCTGCGCGCGCGCGGCGGACGCCGCCAGCGCGCCCGCGGCCGTGGTTTGCAGAAACTGGCGCCGCGTCGATTCACTCGTCATCTCGTTCAGCCTCCGTCCTCAAAAATACTCGACCGGCGCGGACGGCGCAACGCAAACGGGACCGGAAGGGCGGTCCCCCGCGCCCCGTTGCTAAACTGAAGCTTTAGCGCTCATTGAGGAGGAACGCTTCGTCACTATGCCGGGCATCGTGCGCCACCAGACCGTCGCCGTCGACGTTGGCGGAATGAAAGTGGGCGGCGACCATCCCATCGTCGTCCAGTCCATGACGAACACCGACACGGAGGATATCGCTTCCACGGTCAACCAGGTGCAGGAACTCTGGCGCGCCGGCTCGGAAATCGTGCGCATCACCGTCAACACCGAGAAAGCCGCCGCCGCGGTGCCGCGCATCGTCGACACGCTCCGCGCTTTCGGGTGTGACGTGCCCGTGGTGGGCGACTTCCATTACAACGGCCACCTGCTCTTGCGCAAGTATCCGGCCTGCGCGCGGGCGCTCGCCAAGTACCGCATCAATCCGGGTAACGTCAACATCGGCAAGAAGCACGACGACAATTTCCGCACCATGATCGAGGCGGCCGTCGAGTATGGGAAACCGGTTCGGATCGGGGTGAACTGGGGATCGCTGGACTCGCAGCTTTTGACCGAGCTGATGGATGAGAACGCCCGCCGGCCCGAGCCGAAGACGGCCAACGAGGTGATGCACGAAGCGATCGTCCTGAGTTGCCTGCGCTCGGCCGAGGCCGCCGAGCGCTACGGACTGCGGCGCGACCAGATCATCCTCAGCGCCAAGGTCAGCGGCGTCCAGGATCTCATCTCGATTTACCGCGACCTGGCCGCCCGCTCCACCTACCCGCTGCATCTTGGGCTGACGGAAGCCGGTTTGGGCATGAAGGGGATCGTGGCGACCACCGCCGCGCTCTCGGTCCTGCTCCAGGAGGGCATCGGCGACACGATTCGCTGCTCGCTGACGCCGGCGCCCGGGGGAGACCGGACGGAAGAGGTCAAAGTCTGCCAGCAGATTCTTCAGTCACTCGGGATCCGCAGCTTCACGCCGCAGGTGACGGCCTGCCCGGGTTGCGGGCGCACCACCAGCACCTTTTTCCAGGAGATGGCCGCCGATATCCAGACCTACCTGCGCGAGCAGATGCCGGTCTGGAAAGCGCAGTACCCCGGGGTGGAGGAATTGAAAGTGGCCGTGATGGGCTGCATTGTCAACGGCCCGGGCGAGTCGAAGCATTCGCACATCGGCATTTCCCTGCCGGGCACCTTCGAAGAGCCGGTCGCCCCGGTTTATGCGGACGGCAAGCTGCTCAAGACCCTGCGCGGTGAGGGCATTGTGAAGGAGTTCATCGAGATTCTGAACGACTACGTCGAATCGCACTACGCGCCCGCAGTCCGGGCCTGAGCCGTGCGGCAGTGGGCGGCGGAGGCGCTGGCGGATCCCAACCTTGCATTCGGATGCCTGGCTGTGGGGTTCGCCGCGGCGCTCTGGGAACTGCGCCATCCGGGCGCAGTGCTTCCGGGAGCTTGCGGCGGTGTCCTGATGCTGCTGGGGCTCTGGCATCTCTTCCGCCATCCCACTCGGCCGGGAGCGCTGGTTCTGATGATGGCGGGGATTGCGCTGGTGGTGGCCGCGCCGTTTGTCAGCCGGATCCTGAGCTGGGCGGGCGGAGCATGCGTGCTGGCAGGCTTCGCCTTTCTGCTTGATCGCCCCTCAGGCATCCACCCTATTCTGCTCCTCACGTTGGGCGTTCCCTGTACAGGACTATCGGCGTTTCTCTGGAATCTCGCGGTCTCCGCAACTCGATATAAGGCGGAGTGAGAGAAAGTTCGCGGGATTTCCACATTGTTTTTTTGGCCCAGTCGCTATATTCTCGACTTAGATAGAAAGTACCAGAACGGAACGGCGGGTGATCGGGGAAACATCGGAGGCCGAGGTCCGCCGCAAGAACTGCCAAAGACGAAGGAGCAAACGACCCGCATGCCCAAGAACGATGACGGCGAATACGAATTGATATTGGGCAACCGCCAGTTGCTGAGCGGCTTTTTCCTGCTCGTCGTGCTGTTCGGCGTGTTCTTCACGATGGGCTATTTCGTCGGGCGTCATTCGACCCCGTCGCAGATCAACGCCGCCGCTCCGGCGGTGGCGTCTCCGGTTCCGTCCAGCCCGGTGGAGACCGTCCCGGCGGCGGCGCCCGAACCTGGCAGGGCGACGGTGGTCGCCGCCAGGGAAACGCCCCGCCCCACGTCGACACAACCGGTGACGCCGGATCCTCCGGTGGCGCAACCGGTGACCAAGCCCGCCCCGGCCGCGGCGGCGAGCAAGGCCGCACCTCCCGTATCGAGTCCGCCTCCCAGGGCCGCCGCGCCCGGAGGGTCGCGCGTGACCCCCGCCGCGGGAGACATCTATCTCCAGGTATCCGCCCCGGCCCCCGCTGCCGCGGGTTCCGTGGTGGATGCGCTGAGCAAGAAGGGGATTTCGGCCGTGATTGCGGATGGTCCGGATCCGTCCACCGTGCGGGTGCTGGTGGGGCCGCTGGTGCCTGCGGACATCCCGGCCGAACGCGCGCGCCTCGAGAGCGCCGGGTTTAAACCGTTCGTGCGAAAATATTGACTTGCACGACACCCTGGTACAGATTGAGGGCGCCGGCGCTCGGGGAGGGGTGCGTCCGCCCGCGCCCCGGCTGCCCGCCTGGGCGCGGAAGGGCCGTACTCACTATCAGTCCCTGCACCGGTTGAAGGCCGACTTGCGGCGCTTGCATCTGCACACCGTGTGCGAGTCGGCGCGCTGTCCGAACATTCACGAGTGTTTTCATCGCGGAGCAGCCACGTTCATGATCCTCGGCAACCGCTGCACGCGGGGCTGCGGCTTCTGCGCGGTGCCCAAAGGCCAACCGGAAAAGCACGACATGCGTCTGGACCCGGCCGAACCCGCCAATGTCGCGCGGATGGCGGGCGCGATGCGCTTGCGCTATGTCGTCATCACCAGCGTCAACCGCGACGACCTGCCGGACGGCGGATCGCGCCATTTCGCCGAGACGGTGCGCGCGGTGCGGGAGTCCCTTCCGCAAGCCCGGGTGGAGGTGCTGACGCCGGATTTCCAGGGCGACCTGGCCGCGGTCGCGCGCGTTCTGGACGCCGGTCCGCACGTCTTCAATCACAACCTGGAGACGGCGCCGCGCCTGTACCGTCGGGTGCGGCCGCAGGCCGATTACCGGCAGTCTCTGGCCGTGCTGGCCTTCGCCAAGCAGTACCGTCCGCAGGCGCTGACGAAGTCGGGGTTTATGGTCGGACTGGGGGAAACCGGCGAGGAGGTCGAGGCCATGTTGCGGGATCTGCGCGAGGCGCGGGTTGACGTGGCGACCATTGGCCAGTATCTTCAGCCGGCCCGACGCAACCTGCCCGTGGCGGCCTACATTGAACCGGCTCAGTTTGACGCCTGGCGCGATTACGGCCTGGCGCTGGGTTTCCAGATGATCTTCAGCGGTCCCCTGGTGCGCAGTTCCTATATGGCGGACCTGGTTCACGAACAGGCGCATGCGGGCGCCGATCCCGCGCCGTGTTGAACGCGGCGCTGGCCTTGGCGAGCGGCGTGCTGCTCGTCCTGACCTTCCCCCGCTTCTCCTTTTCCTATCTGATCGCGATCGCCCTGACGCCGCTGCTGGTGGCGTGCGTGCGCGAACCACGCCCGCTGCCGAGGTTTCTGTTGGGCTGGCTGACCGGCGCGTCCTGCCTGTTCGGCATCACGGACTGGATCCGGTTCGTCATCGAGTTCCACGGCAAGGTGGGTCCGCTGCTCGGCTGGCCGGTCTTCTTGCTGTACTGCGCGGCCCAGGGGGTTTACTTCGGTTTGTTCGCGTGGCTGGCGCGTCCGCTGCTCCTGTTGAGTTGGGGGATTCCGGCGGTGGCGGCGCTGTGGGTCACGGTGGATGTGGCCGCCGGTTCGTGGTTGTTCCTGTGGATCACGCTTGGGAACGCCGGGGCGGACATGAGTGTGCCGATGCGGCTTGCCCCGATTACGGGCGTGCACGGGCTCTCGTTTGTCTTCATGATGATGGCCACCGCTTGTGCGTTCGTGGCGCTGCGGCGGCCGCGCCGGCAGGCGCTGTGGCTGCTGCCGCTGGCGCTGCTGCCGCTGCTGCCGGCGCTCCCGCCCGCCACGGAACCGGAAGAGGAGGCGGCCGTCGTGCAGCCCAACGTGGACGAAGAAGCCGTCTGGACCCGCGAGGCGGCCAACGAACTGCACCAGCGGATGGTCTACTTGTCGCTGCAAACCTTCCACGAGAAGGGCCGCGTCCGGCCCGCGCTGATTGTCTGGCCGGAGACCCCCGCCCCGCTGTATTTCGACGAAGACCCGCGGTTCCGCCGTCACGTGGTTTCGCTGGCGATGAGCTCCGGGTCGCACGTGCTGTTCGGGGACGTCGCGCGCACGCGGGACGGCGCACCGCTCAACTCCGCGCGCCTGCTTTCCCCCGAAGGCGTCCCCCTCAGCCGCTACGACAAGATCGAACTGGTCCCCTTCGGCGAGTATGTCCCCTGGCCGCTGGGCGCGGTGACGGAAAAAGTCTCCCGGGAGGTAGGCGATTTCGCGCCCGGAACCGAGATCGTGGTGTCGCGCGTCGGCAGCCGCCGGATCGCTTCGTTCATCTGCTATGAATCGGCGTTTCCGGGGCTGGTCCGACGATTCGTCGGCGCCGGCGCCGAGGTCTTGTTCAATCTGTCCAACGACGGCTATTTTGGCCGTAGCCCCAGCGCTCGCGGCCAGCACCTGCTGCTGGTCCGGATGCGCGCGGCCGAGAACCGCCGCTGGATCCTCCGCGCGACCAACAACGGGATTACCGCGGCGGTCGATCCCGCCGGGCGGGTGATCAAGACGCTTCCCTCCTTCCAGCAGCTCTCCGGGCGGCTGCCGTTTTCTTATGTCCGTGAACAAACCCTGTACTCGCGTTACGGCAACTGGTTCCCGTTGCTGTGCCTGCTGATTGCCGGACCCGCGCTGCTGCTGAACTATGAAGGTCTGCTGCGCGACGGCGGCCGGCGGTCATAACCCTTGCCGCCGGGCTTTTCGCCGCGCCGCCAAATGTGCATTCGGTCCAATGGATCACGGCGGACGATCAGGACATCCGGGCCGGCCGCTCGGCGGAGAAACGGCACGCCGTCTCTCTCGAGGTGGAGGGCGCATACCCCGTCCCCGAGTTGGAGTTACCGTTCGGCGAACGTGAGCCACTGGTTCCTGCACCCCCAACTCGAATGCAAGGATGGACCCATCTGGTTCAACCACCACCGCCAGATGTTCCGCCCGATGTTCCGGGCGGCGGGTCCGCGCGCGCGCCTGGTCCTTGCGGACTGGGCGTCGCCCGCCGGCGCCGGGGAACCGGCGGGGCACGAATTGATGTTCCATTACGTGCAAGTGGAACCGTATTTCGAGCCGAACCCGCAGTAGGAGAGTCCTGGGTTGGCAGCATGACTTCAGCCCCGCACGAAGGCTGCCCCACTTCAGGCCGGACTAGACGTAATATAGTGATGGGAAGCGCGCGCGGACGTCCGCGCCGCGCCAGGAGGCAGTCGATGCACCGCTTGGTCTGGGCGGCCGCCCGGAAGGGGACCGTTGTTTTCCTTCCCGCTCTAGTGTGGGTATCCGCCGCCATAGCGGAGACGCCGGCCTCCATCGAGTTCAACCGGGACGTGCGTCCCATCCTCTCGGACCGCTGCTTTGCCTGTCACGGCCCCGACCCCGCGAACCGGAAGAGCAAGCTACACTTTGACACCGAAGAGGGCGCTCGCCAGGATCTCGGCGGACGGTTTGCCATTGTGCCGGGCGACCCGGAGCGCAGCGAACTGATCCGGCGGGTCACGACCGACAAAAAAAGCTTACGGATGCCCCCCGCCTATGCCGGATACGCCGCGCTCACTCCCGGCGAGGTGGACATCCTCCGCCGCTGGATTCAACAGGGCGCCCCGTGGCAGAAGCATTGGTCGCTGATTCCTCCGCGGACGCCCGCGATTCCCTCCGTCCGCCATGCGGCTTGGGTCCGGAATCCGATCGACGCGTTCGTCGCCGCGCGCCTGGAGCGCGAGGGCCTGCAACCGTCCCCGGAAGCCGATCGCGCGGCCCTGATTCGCCGGTTGACGCTGGACGTCACGGGCTTGCCGCCCACGCCGGCGGAAATCGACGCGTTCGTGCGGGACGAAACGCCCGGCGCCTACGAACGGCTGGCCGATCGCCTGCTGCAATCGCCGCGTTACGGCGAGCGGATGGCGGCGAGGTGGCTCGATGCGGCGCGTTACGCCGACACCAACGGCTATCAGACGGACGGCGAGCGCGTCATGTGGCGCTGGCGGGATTGGGTCATCGACGCCTTCAACCAGAACATGCCGTTCGACCGGTTCACCATCGAACAGCTGGCGGGAGACCTGCTGCCCAACCCGACCGTCGAGCAGCGGATTGCCACCGGGTTCAACCGCAACCATCGCGGCAACGGGGAGGGCGGCATTATTCCGGAAGAGTACGCGGTCGAGTACGTCGTGGACCGGGTCGAGACCACCTCCACCGTCTGGCTGGGCCTCACCATGGGGTGTACCCGCTGCCACGACCATAAGTACGACCCGTTCACCCAGAAGGACTTCTACCGGCTTTACGCCTTCTTCAACAACATTCCGGAGCGCGGCCGGGCCTGGAAATACGGCAATTCGCCGCCCATGATGCCGGCGCCCACCAGGGACCAGCAGGAGCAGGTGCGCCGCCTCGACGAGCAAATCGCCGCCGCCGACCGTCGGCTGGCGGAGTTGCGCCCGCGCATCGAACAGGCGCAGCGCGAGTGGGAAAAGTCCCTGCGGCGCCGCGCCCCGATGGACGGCTCGCTCACCGAGGACTTGGTCGCCCACTTCGCTCTCGATGGCGACGGCCAGACACCGGTGTTCAAGGACGGGTCCGCCGCGTTCGCCGCCGGTCGGGTGGGCGGTGCGGCCAGCCTGGATGGCAAGCGTTACCTGGACGCGGGCGAGGTGGCCCGGTTCGGTTTCTATGACAAGTTCACGATCTCGGCCTGGATTCGTCCGGAAGCCCCCACCGGCGTGATCGTCGCCAAGACCGAGGACGTGGCGGAGGGACTCGGCTATGGCTTGCACCTCCAGAACGGAAAGGTGCAGGTGAATCTGGTGCAGCGCTGGTTGGATGACTCGCTGCGCGTGGAGACCGAACAGCCGCTGCCGCTGGGCGAGTGGCGTCACGTGGCGATGACCTATGACGGTTCGCGCGTGGCCGGCGGCGTGCGCATTTATGTCAACGGGGAACCGCAGAAACTCAAGGTGCTGATCGACGACCTGAACCAGTCGTTCGACACCAAGGAACCGCTGCGGATCGGGAGCGGATACGGACCGGAGAACCGGTTCCGCGGGTTGATCGACGACGTGCGCGTCTTCCGGGGAGCGCTTCCCCCCGGGGACATCGCGATTCTGGCGGACCCGGCGCCGGTCACTGCGATCGCCCGCGCCCGTCCGGCCAAACGCTCGCCCGCCAGCCAGGCCAAACTCGCCCGCTATTTCCTGACGCAAGAGGCGCCCGAAGAAGTGCGCCAGGCCTACCGCGCTGTGGTGGACCTGCGCAAGCAACGCCAGGCGTTGATCGAGAGCCTGCCGACGGTCATGGTGATGCAGGAACTGCCCACGCCGCGGCCCGCGCACCTGCTGATCCGCGGCGCCTACGACCGGCCGGGCGAACAGGTGGAGCGGCAAACCCCGGCGGCGCTTCCTCCCATGGCGCCGGACTTGCCCCGGGACCGCCTCGGCTTGGCCCGCTGGCTAGTGGACCCCTCCAATCCCTTGCCTGCGCGCGTCTTCGTCAACCGGCTGTGGCAAATGTACTTTGGCGCGGGCTTGGTGAAGACGGTGGAAGATTTCGGCTCGCAGGGAGAGTGGCCCTCCCATCCCGAGTTGCTCGACTGGCTGGCCACCGAGTTCATCCGTTCCGGATGGGACGTCAAACGGATGGTGAAGACCATCGTCACCAGCGCCACCTACCGGCAGGCGTCGCAGGCTTCGCCGGAACTGCTCCAGCGCGATCCGGAAAACCGCCTGCTGGCGCGCGGTCCGCGCTTCCGCCTGCCGGCGGAGATGGTGCGGGACCAAGCGCTCGCCGTCTCCGGATTGCTGGTCGAAAAACTCGGAGGCCCTTCCGTAAAGCCGTACCAACCCGCCGGCCTGTGGACCGAATTGTCCGGCGGCGAGGACTACCGGCAGGACCATGGCGAGAACCTCTACCGGCGCAGCCTTTATTCGTTCTGGAAGCGCACGGCGCCGCCGCCGGCCATGAGTACGTTCGACGCCGCCGGACGCGAGACCTGCGTGGTGCGCGAAACCCGCACCAATACGCCGCTCCAGGCGCTCACCCTGATGAACGACGTGACGTACGTAGAGGCGGCGCGCCACCTGGCCCAGCGCATGATGAAAGAAGGCGGGGCCGGCCCCGCGGAACGCATCGCGTTTGGATACCGCCTGGCCACCGCCCGCGCCATTCCCGCCCGCGCCGCCGAGGTCCTGCGCGAAAGCTATTTCCACCACCTGGACCGGTATCAAAGCAGCCGCGCGGAAGCCGAGGCCTTGCTGAGCGCGGGAGAATCCCCGCGCGACCCGTCGCTGGTGGTCCCGGAACTGGCGGCTTACACCGTGGTGGCCAGCCTGATTCTCAACCTGGATCAAACCGTCACGAAGGATTAGCGTATGGATCCCCTACACGAGCGCCGGCTGCTGCTGACCCGGCGTCACTTTTTCGGCAAGGCCAGTCACGGGCTGGGCGTCGCCGCGCTGGCCAGCCTGCTCGCCGAGCAGGGAATGGCCGCCGCCCGCGCCGGCGACGCCGCCGCTCTGGGCGGTTTGGCGGGACTGCCGCACTTCGCCCCCAAGGCGAAGCGGGTCATTTACCTGTTTCAGTCCGGCGGGCCGTCGCAGATCGAACTGTTTGATTACAAGCCCAAGCTTGAGGAACTGCGCCAGACCGAACTGCCGGACTCCGTGCGGCGCGGGCAGCGCCTCACCGGCATGACCTCCGGGCAGACCAGCTTCCCGGTCGTTCCCTCCCTCTACCGGTTCCGGCAGCACGGCCAGTCGGGCGCCTGGCTGAGCGAACTGCTGCCGCATACCGCCCGGGTGGCCGACCAGCTTTGCTTTGTCAAGTCGATGCACACCGAGGCGATCAATCACGATCCCGCGGTGACGTTTTTTCAGACCGGCTTCCAGCTGGCGGGGCGCCCGAGCATCGGGTCCTGGATCGCGTACGGGCTGGGCAGCGAAAACAAGGACCTGCCGGCGTTCGTGGTGATGATCTCCCAGGGCACCGGCAACCCCGCGGATCAACCGCTGTATGACCGCTTGTGGGGCAGCGGGTTTCTGCCCACGCGCTATCAGGGCGTCAAGTTTCGCTCGGGCGGCGAACCGGTGTTGTACCTGTCGAATCCGCCCGGCCTCAGCGACGCCCAGCGGCGCCGTTTCGTCGAGGACCTGGGTAAGCTGAACCAGGTAACGCTCGAGGAGTTCGGCGACCCGGAGATCGCCACCCGCATCGCCCAGTATGAAATGGCGTACCGCATGCAGCAGTCGGTGCCCGAACTCACCGACCTCTCCCGGGAACCCGACACGGTGTTCGAACTGTACGGTCCGGAATCGCGCAAGAAGGGCACCTTCGCGGCGAACTGCCTGCTGGCGCGCCGTCTGGCTGAGCGCGGGGTGCGTTTTATTCAGCTTTTCCACCGCGGGTGGGACCAGCACTTCAAGCTGCCCAAGGCGCTGCCCGGCCAGGCGCGCGACGTCGATCAACCCTGCGCCGCGCTGATCCAGGACCTCCGACAGCGCGGACTGCTCGACGAAACCCTAGTGGTGTGGGGCGGCGAATTTGGGCGCACCGTCTACTGCCAGGGCAAACTGGCGCCGGACGATTACGGCCGCGACCACCACCCGCGCTGCTTCACCATGTGGATGGCGGGCGGCGGCATCAAGCCGGGCATCTCCTACGGCGCCACCGACGACTACAGCTACAACATCACGGAGCATCCGGTGCACGTCCACGACCTGCACGCCACCATCCTGCACTGTCTGGGGGTGGATCACACGCGGCTGACGTTCAAGTTCCAGGGGCGCCATTTCCGCCTCACCGATGTGCACGGGCAGGTGGTGAAGCCGCTGCTGGCCTGAACGATCCGCCGCTCAATCGCCCGCGGCGGGAGATTCCACCAGCGACTCCCGCGTCCGGCGCGCGCGGAGCCAGGCGCGCGTCTCTTCCACCAGCGAATAGCTGACCGGCACCACCAGCAGCGAGAGCAGCAGGCAAAGCGTCTGTCCGCCGATGATGGTGATGGCGATGGCCGAGCGCTGCGAAGCGCCGGCGCCGATCCCCACCGCGGTGGGGATCAGCCCGGCGACGATCGAGAGGGTCGTCATCAGGATCGGCCGCAGGCGGACGCGATTGCCTTCCATGATCGCCTCCCGCAGTGGGTACCCCTGCCCGCGCAGGTGATTCATATGGTCGATCTGGAGAATCCCGTTCTTTTTCACGATGCCCAGCAGCAGCAGCATGCCCAGCGCGCTGAACAGGTTCAACGAGCGGCCGGTGGCGATCAGCGACAGCAGCGCGAAGGGCACGGCCAGCGGCAGCGTCAGCATGATGATGAACGGGTGAATGATGCTCTCGAACTGCGCGGCCAGCACCATGTACATGAAGATGCTGGCCAGCGAGAGGGCCAGCACCATGTTCGCCGTGGTCTCCTCGAGCACGCGCACCTGACCGGAAAAAACGAGCCGGTAACCGGGGGGCAGGCCCATCTCCATGATCTTGGCCTGGGTTTGCTCGGCCGCCTGCGCGAGCGAGTATCCTTGCTTGACGTTGGCGTAGAACGACAGCGCGAATTGGCGTCCGAATCGGTCGATGCGCGCCGGTCCCATGCCCCGGTCCAGCTGCGCGACCGAGTCCAGCCGGATCAGGCCCAACTTCGCCGACGGCACTAGCAGGCGGCTGAGCGCCGCTGGATCGTCGCGCTGCTCCGGCAGCAGGCGCATGGTCACTGGGTACTGCTCAGACCCCTCCTTGTAAGTCGAGATTTCGTCGTCGCCGGACATCATCAGCCGCACGGCGCTGGCGATATCGGCAACCCGCACGCCCAGGTCGGACGCCTTGGTCCGGTCAATCTGGACCTGCAATTCCGGATTGTTCAGGTTCAACGCCACCCGGAGGTCCGTCAGCGAGGGGACGGCAGCCAGGTTCAGATGCGTCTGTTTGGCCAGCTCCGCCAGCACATGAAGATCGGGGCCCAGCAGCATGCCGCGGATGGGGGCGAACGCGTCCCGCCCTCCCAGAATGTTCGGGAAGTTGACGCGCGGCCGCGTGTAGGCATAATCGCGTAGCACGTCCCGCACCTTGTCGGCCATGCCGTTGATGTCGCCGCGCTCGTTGCGGTCCTTCAGCAGAATAGTGCTGAACATCATGTTCACCCGGTTGAACATGGTGACCGACTGCGTCAGCACGCCGGTAACGCCCGGAATCGCCGTGAGGCGGCCGCTCAGCTCCAGCGCGACTTTCTCGGTGGCTTCCAGCGACGAGCCCTCGGGCAACTCCTGGAAGACCGAGAGTTCGTTCTGGTCCTCCTGCGGCATCCAGTCGCGGCCAATGTGGTTGTAAAGCGGGAAGGTGGAAGCGAAGGTGGCGACGCAGATCGCCAGGACCGCCCAGCGGTTGCGCAGAGACCACCCGAGCACGCTGAGGTACGCGCGGTCCAGCCACGTGTTCACGTGTCCGTGATGCTTCTGGCCGGCGGCGCTGCCGACGTGCTTCTTTTTCTTCAGCAGCCGCGCGCTCAGCGTCGGAGTGAGCGTGAACGCCACCAGCATCGAGACCATGATGGAGAACGCCATCGTCCAGCCGAACTGGTTCACAAACCGCTTGGCGTACCCGGTCATGAACGCGATGGGCACGAAGATGATCACCAGCGACAGCGTGGTGGCCACCACGGCCAAGGCGATTTCGTTGGTGGCTTCGATGGCCGCCCGCATGGGCGGGAAGTCCTTCTCCTGAACAAAACGGACAATGTTCTCGAGGACGATGATGGCGTCGTCGATGACAATGCCCACCGCCAGGGTCAGCCCGAGCAGCGTCATCGAGTTCAGGGTGAAGTCAAACAGCCGGATCAGCGTGAACGTGGCGATGATGGACGCCGGAATGGCGATGAAGGCAATCAGGACGGTCCGCAGATCGCGGATGAAGAGGAATACAATGAACGAGGCCAGCAGGCTGCCGAGCACCAGGTGTTCCTCGAGGGAGGCCACCGAGTTCTTGATGTAGACCGACTGGTCGCGGACCACGTCGAGGCGCAACCCCGCCGGCAACTGCGGCTTCAACGCGTCCAGCCTGCGCTTGACGGCGTCGGCCACCTGCACCGTATTGGTGCCGGTCTGCCGGCGGATCTCCATGCTGATGCCCGGCCTGCCGTTGAAGTAGGCGAAGGAGCGGCGTTCCTCCATGCCATCCTCGGCGTAACCGAGGTCGCGAATCCGGATGGGCGCGCCCGCGACGTTCTTGACGATGATGTCGTTGAACTCGCGCACGTGTTCGACGCGCCCCATCGTGCGCACGCCCAGTTCGGACGGCCCCCGCACAATCCGCCCGCCGGGCTGCTCCACGTTTTCGGTCTTGAGCGCCCGCTCCACGTCCTGCGCGGTGATCTGGTAGGCGGACATCTTGTTCAGATCCAGCATGACGTTGATCTGGCGCTTCTGGCCGCCGCTGAGGTCGATGCCGGCCACGCCATCGACGGTCTCCAGGGCCCGCCGGACCTGCTTGTCCGCGATCTCGGTCATCTCGCGAATCGAGCGGTCGCCCGAGAGGATGATGGTGAGAATCGGATCCGAGTCGGGGTCCGCTTTTTGCACCGTGGGGGGCAAAACGTTGGGCGGCATGTTGCGCATGGCCGCCGACACCTTCTCGCGCACGTCCTCGGCCGCCTCGCCGATGTCGCGGTCGAGCACAAACGTCACAATCAGGTTGCCGAGCCCCTCGCTCACCATCGCTCGCATTTCCTCAATGCCGCTTACCGAAGAAATCGCCTCCTCGAGCGGCAGAATGACTTGCGAGACCACCTCCTCCGGCGAAGCGCCGGGCAGGCGTACCCGCACAAACACCGTGGCGGGGTCCGTGCGTGGGAACAGGTCGACGCCCAGTTGCTGAAACGAGGAAATCCCCAGCACCAGCAGGAACAGGATCAGCATGAACGCGAACACCGGGCGTTTGACGCAGATCTCAGAGAGTTTCACGGAGACTCCTCAGGAATAACGATTAGGCGTCCGCGGCGTTCCCGGGGTTACGCGGATTGACACCCCGGAGTTTAGCAATTCCTGGCGGCGGAGCGGCTTGCGGGAGAACTCCGGCCGATGCTCGCCAGAGGGAAGAGGAATGAGAACATGGCGTCCCCAGGGGGATTCGAACCCCCGTTATCGCCGTGAAAGGGCGGTGTCCTAGGCCGGGCTAGACGATGGGGACGCGGGCGGACTAACTACCAGTTTTTAGTATACCGGGGCGTGGCGAGAACCGTCAACGCACGGCGGCGGCGTTCGGCGCCGTTCGCAGTGCCGCGGCGTGCCGGGCGAGGGCGGCAGGGGGGATGGTCACCAGATCCTTATCCATGTCTTCCCACGTCTCGATCATCTCGGCGAGGTGCCGCGCACAGAGGCGGCACACCCAGGGGTCGGTGATCTCGCGCCTGGTCTTGGCGCTCAACTCCAGCAGGTCAGGATGGCGGATCGAGATGACCTTTTCCATGCGCTCGTCTTCGCAACTTACCATAAACTTGGCGTCCACGGCGTCGGCCATGCGGAGCGAGATGGCGGTCTGCATCCACTTGAAGATCACCCGCCACTTGCGGCCGAACGGATCGGGCCCGGCCTCGAAGTCCCGGTAATTTTCCATAAACCTTCATCCTAGCATCGGCCCCTGCTATAACGGCCTCATGGAGCACACCCTGGAGATCGGCGATGCGCCGCTCCGCATCGAACAGGTGGTCGAGGCCTCGACGTCCGCGGGCGGGTTGCGACTGACGCCCGCCGCGCGCGACCGCATCCGGCGGGGAAGGGAGCACCTGCGCAAGCTGCTCGAAGGCGGCGCGCGCATTTATGCGGTCAACACCGGCGTTGGCGGAAATATCAAGTTCCACCTGAACGGCGAAGAGACCGCACAACTCCAGGGCAACCTGCTGCGCCACCTTTCGTGCGGGACGGGCGATCCGCTACCGGAGCCGCTGGTGCGCGCCGCGATGATTCTTCGCATCGCCACCTTCGCGCGCGGCTCCTCGGGCGTGCGCGAAGAACTGGTGGACGGACTGCTCGCGCTGTATGGCGCGGGCATCGTGCCGGTGGTTCCCCGGTACGGTTCGGTGGGCGCCAGCGGGGACCTGATTCCCTCGGCGTACATGGGGCGGACGCTGCTCGGCTGGGGCGAAGCGTTCTACCGCGGCGCGCGCGTGCCCGCCGCCGAGGCGCTGGCGCGCGCGGGGCTCGCGCCGCTCACCTTCGCGCCCAAGGAAGCGGTCGCGCTGGTCAACGGCACCACGGTCATGACCGCCGCGGCGGCGCATCTATGGGTGGAGGCTTGGCGGGTGTTGCGCGGCATGCTGGCCGCCGCCGCCCTCGCGGTGGAGGCGATGGAAGCCCCCGCGGACCCCTATGCGCCCTGGGTGCAGGAAGCGAAAGGCCACCCGGGCCAGGAAGCCGCCGCGGCGTTTGTGCGGGGGCTGCTCGCGGGCAGCGCCTACGTGACGCCATCCCCGATGCAGACCGCGTACTCGCTGCGCTGCCCGCCGCAGGGCCTCGGCGTGGCATGGGAGTCCCTGGAAACCGCCCGCCCGGTGATCGAGCGGGAAATCAATTCCGCCAACGACAATCCGCTGATCGACCCGGACACCGGCCGGCTCTACCAGGCCGGCAACTTCTACGGCGGGCACATCGCGCGCTGGCTGGACGTGTGCAAACTGGACCTGGCGATGGTCGCCAACTGGGGCAACGCGCTGATGGCGCTGCTGGTGGACGACCGTTTCAATCGCGGCCTGCCGCCCAACCTGGCGCCCCGGCCCGGCCTGAACTCCGGGTTCAAGGGCATGCAACTCAGCGCCACCAGCCTGACGTGCGCCGTGCGGCAGTTGGCCGGCCCGAGCACCATCCATTCCCTGCCCACCGAACAGTACAACCAGGACGTCGTCAGCCTGGGCATGCACGCCGCCGTCAGCGCGCTGGACGCGCTGCGCTGCGCGCGGGACCTGACCGCGATCGTGCTGATCACCGCCACGCAGGCCGTCGATCTGCGGGGCGGACCGGAAAGGCTGGGACAAGGTTCGCGCCGGGTCTACGAAACCGTGCGGACGCATGCGCCGTTCCTGGAAGCGGATCAGCCGCTTGAGGAGGAAGTGGCTGCGCTGTCACGCCGGCTGGCCACCGAGGGAGTCGCCTGAGCGTCACCGCCTCCGGGGGAAGAAACGCGGCACGCGGGCCGCGTACTCGTCGTAGGCGGCGCCGAAGCGCTCCCGCAGTTCCCGCTCCTCGACGGGGACCAGCAACCGCACCCACAAGACCGTCAAGCCCGCAGCCAGGTACGCGGCCAGGTAGTTGGCCAGCAGGGCCAAGCCCAGCACCGCCAGCGCGATCTGCACATAGCGGGGGTGGCGGATGCGCGCGTAGATCCCGTTCGTGACCAACTGCCTTTCGCCGCGCAGTTCGGCGACGCCCGCCAGGGTCCGGAACGGGAGATCGCCCGCGACGCCCCGGCGCAGGTGAAGAGACCAGCCCAGCGCCGCCACGCCCAGCAGCGCCAGCCAGAGATTCGGTCCGAAGTCCACCGCCAGCACCATCCGCCGGAAATGAACGACCGGAACCGCCAGCAGGATCCAGACGCACACATGCCAGGCCAGCGTCAGCGCGGGCGGGAACCTGCGCCAGAAGCGAATGAACGGATGGATGGACAGCCAATACACGAACAGGCCAGGCGTCAGCGCGGCGATCAGCAGCGCCAGCCCGGCCCGCGCGGAGTCCAGCCCAGCGGTCATGAGGAGCCGCGCGAGACCGCGATCTCCACTTTGATCACCTCGTCCTCCGGGGAATGGCGCACCGCGAAGCCCAGTTTCTTGCAGACGTGCTGCATGCCCCGGTTCTCGGGAAGGATGTCCGCCACCACTTTGCGCACGCCCTCTCGCGCGGCGACGTCGAGGAGACGCCGGGTCAGCTCCGAGCCGATGCCCTGGCCTTGAAACTGGTCGGCCGCGACGACGGCGAATTCGGCGTCCGGGCTGTCGTGGAGTTTGGTGAGCCGGCCCACGGCGACGATCTCGGTGGCGCCGTCCGGCGCCTGGCGTTCCGCCACCAGCGCCATCTCCCGGTCGTAGTCGATGAAACAGATCCGGGTCAGCCGCTCGTGCGAAACACGCTGGCTGAGGTCCATCATGTGAAAGTAGCGCAGATAGACCGTGCGCTCGGAAAGCTGCTCGTGGAAGCGCACCAGTAGTGGCTCATCCTCGGGGCGGATGGGCCGGATGGTGACGGGCGTCCCGTCGCGCAAGGTCCACCAGGAGACATATTGCAGCGGGTACGGGCGGATGGCCGGCTGCGGCAGATCGGCGTCCGGGATCTCCGCCGGATGCAGCACCACGCGGGCATCCAGCGCCAGGATGCGCCCCGGCGCGCAGATGAGCGGATTGATGTCAATCTCGCGCACGCGGCGTTGTTCGGACACCAGTTGGCTGAAGCGCACGATCAGCGCCTCGAGTTTCGGCAGGTCGACGGGCGCCTGCCCCCGCACGCCCTTCAGCGCCTGATAAATGCGGGTCTGTTCCATCATGCGGCGCGTCAGGGTGGTGTTGAGGGGGGGCAGCGCCAGGGCGCGGTCCCGGAAGACTTCCACCAGTTGCCCGCCGGTGCCGAAGAGCACTACTGGGCCGAACTGCGGATCGGTGGTGCTGCCCAGAATCACTTCGTAGCCGCCGCCGCTGATGATCATGGGCTGCACGGTGACGCCCTGAAAATGCCCTTCGCCGGCCCGCTCGCGCACGGATCTTTCGATATTCCGGAACGCCTCGCGCACCGCGGCTTCGCTGGCCAGATTAAGCTGCACGCCGCCGACGTCGGTCTTGTGGGTGACGGTCCACGAATGCAGCTTGAGCACCACCGGGTAGCCGATGGCCTGCGCGTGGGCGGCGGCCTCGTCTTCGGTGGCGGCGATTTCGGTCCGCGCCACCGGAATCCCGTAGGCCGCCAGCAGCCGTTTGGATTCGAACTCCGTCAGCAGCGTCCGGCCGCTGGCCAGCACACTCGCCAGGATCTCCCGCGCGGCGTCTGTGTCGTTGCCGTCGAGGCTGGTGACGGCGGCCGGCGTCTCATAGAGCCCCCGGAGGTTATAGGTATACCGCCACATGTAGACGAACGCCCGCGCCGCGGTGTCCGGATAGGGAAACGTCGGGATGTCCGCCTGGTTCAGAATGGTTTCGCCCGCGCTCACCTCGCTGCCGCCCATCCAGCTGGCCAGGATGGGCTTTCCGTTCAGTTTGGCGTAGGCTGCCAAACCCTTGGCGATTTCGGTGGGGCTGGTCATGCCCTGCGGGGTCAGCACCACCAGGAGTCCGTCGGCGTTGGGGTCCTTCGCGACAATCTCCACCGCCTTGGCGTACCGCGCGGGATCGGCGTCGCCCAGGATGTCAATCGGATTGGCGCGGCTCCAATGCGGCGGCAGCACTTTGTTGAGCGCGTCCAGCGTTTCGGCCGACAATTCGGCCAGTTCGCCGCGCTCGGTGATCAGCGCATCGGTCGCCAGCACGCCGGGCCCGCCGGCGTTGGTCAGGATCATCAGGCGCGGGCCCTTCGGCCGGGGCTGTTTGGCCAGCACTTCGGCCATGTAGAACAAGTCGCTGATGCGGTCGACGCGCAGCACCCCGCTGCGCCGGAACGCGGCGTCGAGCACTTCGTCAGACCCTGCCAAGGAACCGGTGTGCGACGCAGCGGCCCTGGCGGCCGCCTCCGTCCGGCCCGCCTTGATGACGATGATCGGTTTGGAGAGCGCCACCTCGCGCGCCGCCGACAGAAACGACCGCGCGTCGCCGATCGTTTCCATATAAATCACAATGCTCCGGGTCCGCGGGTCGTCGCCCAGGTAGTAGATCAGATCGCCCCACCCGACATCCAGCATGGAGCCGATCGAGAGAAAGGCGCTGAAGCCGACGTTCTCCTTAAAACTCCAGTCCAACACCGCCGTGCAGAGCGCGCCGCTCTGGCTGATGAACCCCACGTTGCCGGGTCTCGCGATCGCCGGCGCGAACGTGGCGTTCATGCCCGTCCAGGGCGCCATCACGCCCAGGCAGTTCGGCCCAATCACCCGCAATTTGCCCTTACGCGCTTCGGCCAGAATCTGCTGTTCCAGCCGCGCGCCTTCCTCGCCGATTTCCTTGAACCCCGCCGAAATCACCACCGCGCCCTTCACCCCGGCGGCGGCGCACTCCTGAATCACGGCGGGGACCGACGGCGCTCGCGTAATGATCACCGCCAGGTCTACCTTTTCCGGGATGGCGGCCAGACTCGGATACGCCTTGATTCCCAGCACGTTCTGCCGGTTCGGATTCACCGGATACACCGTGCCGCCAAATGGGCTCGACAGCAGATTCCACAGCACCAAGCGCCCGACGCTGCCCGCGGTTTCCGTCGCGCCAATCACCGCGACGGTGCGGGGAATGAAGAACACATCCAGAGCTTGCCGCTTCCGGAACACGTACTTTGAGGTCGGAGTAGACTGCGTGTCGGTTTGCATAGGGAGCTCGTTCGTACCGTAGCACCGGGAACCGCGGGCGAGAAGGGGCGCCCGCCGGGCGGCGCAGCCGGCGGCGAAGCGTAGAGCGGAAAGGGCACGGATATCAGGACGGATTTTCGCGCACACTTGCCGGAATCGCGGAGATTCGCCCCGGAAGCAAGCATGACGATTTAGCGGGGACCCGGATCCCAGATCGTCGCGGCGATGTAGTGCTCCTGATCGGGCGCGTCGTTGTAGTAGTAGACGGTGACCAGCTTCCCATCCGGCCGCTGCACCGTGCGCGTGTAACCGAGATCCCACCGGGCGGCATCCTGGCGCAGGATGATCTCCTCGCCCCAAGTCTTGCCTTCGTCCGCGCTCAGGCGGGCGCGGATCCCGTAAGGGGGTAGCCGGTAGCCGTACGTCAGCGCCAGCCTGCCGTCCTGGAGCTTGACCAGGCTGGGAGGGTTGCCGCCCGTCTGCGGCGCGGGCTGATTGACAAACCGCCACGTGCCGCCGTTGTCTTCCGATAGCCACGCCGCGATGAACTTCCGGTGGCGGATCGTGGTCAGGATCCGCTCGGGAGACAACCGGACGGAGGAGGGCATGATGGCGTAATCGTCGCCTTCCGGCTCCGGACCGATATACGAAACCAGCTTCCAGGTTTTTCCGCCATCCTGCGTGCGCGTAAGGATGACCCGTCCTTCTTTCCGGTTGGATTTTGCGGCGGTGAGAAACAAAAACAGATCATTTTTCCCGTTCACCAGATAATCCGTACGCGCGGCCGTTCCCGGCTGGCCGAAATCCGGAAGGCGGAAGGGGCCGTCCCACGATTTTCCCTTGTCGTACGAGTAATAGAAACGCGACACGCCATCGTGGATGCCGGTCATGCGGGCCGTGAGGGCGAAGCCGGGCCGCGTGAAGTCGATGCCGCCGGGGCAGTCGCGGAGCGGCCGTCCCCCGCCGTTGGTGAGCACATCCGCCACCACGGAGCCCGGAGGCGGCCGCAGTCCTTCCGGGCGCTCGATGGTCCAGGTCTCGCCGCCGTCAAGCGATCGGGCCAAAACGTGCTCCGCCGGCCGGGACCGGTCGATGGCATGCCCGCGGTCGTTCGCTTTGAAGAAGCCGATTTCGAAACCGACCAGAATTTCGTTGCCCCAGGCCCAGATTCCGTGATTGGCCGGCCATCCGCCAAACCTTCCCTCCTCCCGCTGCACAATGACATGCTTCACCGTTTCCGCCGCCGGGAGCGCCGCCACGCAAAGAAGGATCGCCGCGGCGCGGAAAAAATTACGAGCGCTCTTGTTCATCTACGTGGTGACTCCGCCCGCCAGCATAGCATCGCGGCCCGTCACGGCGCCGCGGGTTTACCGGGAGGCCGCCGGCGCGCGGTGCGCCGCCACGTAGGCGTCGATGTACCGGGAAAGCGCGGCGTTCAAGGCTTCCCGGGCGCCCCCGTGGTTTTCCCGCGCCAGCGTGCCGAGTTGCGTCACGGGCAGCAGATCCCTCGTGGTCGACGTGACGAAGACTTCGCGGGCGCTTTCGAGATCCTGCGGGTAGAGGGTCTTCTCGCCGACCTCGTATCCGGGAACGCGGATCTCCTCGAGCAGCAGGTCGCGGGTGACGCCGGGGAGGCATCCGGAATCGAGCGGCGGGGTCCACACCTGGCGGCCTTCGGCCACGAAGAGATTGGCGGAGGTGCACTCGGAAACTTCGCCGCGTTCGTTCAGCAGGACGACTTCGTCAAACCCGCGCTGCTGGGCTTGCTCCAGGTAGGTGAGGTTCTGGCACCAGGAAATCACCTTGACGCCGCGGAAGACGGACGCGGCGTGGCGGCCCTGCGGCGCCCAGTCCAGCCGCACGCCTCCCCCCCAGTGCTTCAGGTCGGTGGTGAGGGCGATGACGTCCGAGGGGCGGCCGACCGAGGGGTCGTCCCACAGGCCCCCGCCGTTGCGCACCACCACCAGGCGCAGCGTGGCGTGCGGCGCCTGGTTGGCCTCGATCAGACGCAGCACGTTCCGCCGGACCTCCTCGCCATCCTCCGGCATCGGCACATGCATCAGGGCGGCGTCGCGGGACATCCGCGCCCAGTGGCGTTCCCAGGCGAACGGCACGCCTTCCACCACCTTGATGGTGCTGAACACGCCCCAACCGGAAAGCAGACCAACCTGACCCGCCGTGAACACCGCCTCGGAAACGGGGCGGATCTCGGCGTTATGCAGCAGATACCGGTGCATAGCCACGAGTGTAGCGCGGCCGGGCGCCGCGGCCTCCAAACACGGGAATGATCACCGCCGGCGCCTCCCGGGCGGAGCAGACCGCTACCTTGCGCTCAGAGCGGCGCCTTCAACTCAGCAGGCGGATTGCTTCGCGCTGGCGGTCAACCGCCCAGGCGGCTTGACGGTTCACGTGCTGCTCCAGCAATGTCTCGGCGGTAAGCACCAGGCCGGTCCAGCCATCGGTGTGCCAGCGCAGGCCGGCGGGCGCGGGCGGAAGGGCGGCCGGGTCCGGGTGGGGGTAGGAGCTCACATAGAAATAGGGCCGCGCCTGCCATTCGTCGCCGGGCGACAGCCCCACGCCAATCGTCCGGCTGCCGCGCGGCAGCAGCATGGCGAGGTCGAAATGGTGGGGCCAGCACCGGATCGGGGAAGCGGCGCTTTCCTGTCCCCGGATCTCCTCCAACACGGCCGCCGCGTTGGCGAACCAGCGTTGCAGTTCTCCGCAGGATTCCGGTTCGGCGGCGAAAGGCGCACCCGACGCCACCGGATCAGGAGGAATCTCGAAGTGCAACGGGCGCAGCAGCGCGCCGGTTTCCCTGCCCGAGGCGGCCAACTGTTCCTGGGCCCAGCGGATGGCGTCTTCCAGGTCGCGGCCCCGCAGGCGGAACGTCGCGGTTTCCGCTCCGTCCCGCAGCCAGATCAGACGGAGGCCTCCGATCTGCAGGCCGCAGCGGGAAGCACCCATCCGATGCCCGAGCAACATCCCCCGCTCCCGGTTCCACTTCAGGCCGGTGTGGCTGTCGTCAGGAAGGTGGACCAGATAGCCGCGCGCCAGCCGGGTCAGGATCTGCACGGCGTGGTGACATTCCCGCCGCGCCGCGGCCAGCCGCTCCGGCGAAACCATCCCGACTGGGTTCCAGGAAAGCGCCATCCCTATGTTGTAGCGCGTTCCGGACGCGCTCCCTACGCCCGCCGCCGGGCCTTCCATGCCTCCCAGAACACCGGGGTCACGGAAAGCAGAATGATGCCTAGAATCACCTTGTCGAAATACTTCCGGACAAACGGCTGTCCGCCCAGCAGGTAGCCCATCATCGTCAGCAGAAAGACCCAGCCCATGCCGCCGAACACATTGAACGACACGAAACGCGGGTAATGCATCTTCGCCACTCCGGCCACAAAAGGCGCGAAGGTGCGAATGATCGGGATGAAGCGGGCATAAATGATCGTCTTACCGCCGTGCTTCTGGTAAAAGGCCTGCGTGCGGACCAGATGGTCATGGTGAAAGAAGCGGGAGTCGGGGCGGGAGAAGACGGCTTGGCCGGCGCGGTTTCCCAGGAAATATCCCACGGTGTCGCCGATAATCGCGGCCGCCATCAACACCACGTTGATCGTGGTGATGTCCAGCCCCCCGGCCCCGGCCACCACGCCCACCGTGAACAGCAGCGAATCGCCCGGAAGGAAGAAGCCCACCAGGAGTCCGGTCTCCGAGAAAACGATCCCGAACAGCATCGCGTAGCCCCACCAGCCCGTGAACACCGTCGTGAGCACGTTCAGGAGGCGCTCCGGCGTGGTGAGGATCCGGATCAGGTCCAGGATGGGTTCCAGCAAGAAGTCAACTCCGGTAGTTCGCCGTGATGCGTTTGATGACGTCCTGGTTGACCTTGAGGATCTTCTCCGCCTCAAGATGCTTTCGCAGCCCTTCTTCAAACAGGGCGGTCCGTTCGCGCACCCGGCGGGCCCTCAAGTCCTCCCGGATCGCTTTGGCCTGGGAAATGAACTCGGCGTTGTCAGCGTCCTTGCGGGCCGAGACCCGGCCCATGACATACGCATCGCCGAACTGGATCGGCCCAAAGATCGTGCCGACCGGTTTGGTGAACGCATCCGGCAGGGAGTCCGCCGACCCCAAGCCCTCGACCGCCCCCACGCGCGTAAATTCGGGCGTAGTCTTGACCTCCAGCTTCATGGCCTGAGCCGCCTTCCGCAGATCGCCCAGTTCCTTCACCTTGGCCTCGAACTCGGCCGAGCGCGCCTTGGCGAGTTCCTTGGCTTTTTCATTGGAGAGGTAATCCCGGATGCGCGTCTTGGAGTCCTCGAACGAGGCCGTCGACGGGGGAATAATATCGGTCACCATCGCGATCACCTGGTGCTCACCCGGGGCCTGGAAAGGCTGGGAGACCTCACCCTTCTTCAGAGCGAAGACGGTTTCCTCAAAGTCGCGATTCACCCCGATCTCCGGAACCGGTTCGCCGCGGCCCACTTTTTCGACATCCGTGACCTGGAGCGAATACTTTCTGGCGATTTCCGCCCACGCCTGCGGGTTCTTTCGCCACTCGCGGCCCGCGTCTTCAATCGTCTTGACAATCTGATCGGCGACGGCCTGTTTGCGCAACTCATCCAACAGTTCGCCGCGCACTTCGGCCAGGGGTTTCAGGCGCGCCTCTTCTTTCTGCTGAACCTGGATGATGTGGTAGCCATATTGGGTCTTGATCAGGTCGCTGATCTGGCCGGGCTTGAGGGAGAACGCCGCCTGCTCGAATTCCGGAACGGTCTGCCCGCGGACGATCCAGCCTAGGTCTCCGCCTTTTTCTTTGCTCCCCGGATCGTCGGAGTTGGCTCTGGCAAGCGCCGCGAAGTCTCCCCCGGCCTTTACCTTCTTCAGGAGGTCCTCCGCCTTGGCCCGGATCTTCTTCTCTTCGTCCTCGCTTTTTTCCGTGGTGTTCAGCAGAATGTGGCGCGCTGCCACGCGTTCGGCCACCCGGAACCGGTCCTTTTCCTGGTTGTACGCGCGCTCGATGCGCTCCTCGGGCACCTGCACACTCGCTTCGATACGGGCGGGTTCCAGCACCAGAAGTTTGAGCGCCCGCCGTTCGGGCACCTGGAACGAGGCCTTGTTCTTTTCGTAGTAGTCGCGCATCTCGGCTTCGGAGACGGTGACCGCCGCTTTCACCGTTTCCGGGGAGATCCGCACGTACTCGATGGCCGCTTTTTCGTTGCGCCGCTTGAATTCCTTCTCCACCTCGGCCGCGGTGACCACCACGCTTTGCGCCACCATGTTCCGGATCCGGTTTAGCTTCAACTGGCGGGCCATGGTCTGCTCGAACTCGCCGATGCTGAGATCCTGCTGGGCCAGCATGGAGGCGTACGCGTCGTTGCCAATGAACTTGCCGTCCGGGAACAGTTGGGGCAGCGCCTCGCGGATGGCGCTGGCCGTCTCCTGGTCCGTGACGCGGAAACCCATCTTATCCGCCTGATATTCCAGCACCCGCTCGTTGATCATCTGCTCGATGATCTGCGGGGCATAGAACGGAATCATCTCGGGGGGCACCTGCCGGCCGCGCAAACCGGCCTGGATCGCTTTCCGGACTTCAAGATCGTAAAGCTTCCGGCCGCCAATCTCGGCCACGGCGGTCTCATCGCCACCGAGCGGAGCGCCACCGTAACCGGGGATCAGATAGCCCACCATCGAAAAAGCGACCAACAACAAAAACGCGCTCAGCAGGTACTTGATCACCTTGTCGCGGCTGCGAAACAAGTCAAACATCGACTTTCACTCCTCAAATTTCCTCATCCAATCGGCTGCCCATCCGGGGCGAACCGCGGCCACACGATGCCCCGCCGTCAAGCCGTTGGAAATGGTACGGACCACGCGCCGGGCTATCGTTGACACACTGCGGCGGAGCGCTCGCGCACGAACGCCGTCCCTTCCAGGGTACACTCGCAGTGATGGGAACCGCAAACGGCAAGTTGGATTTAAGCGGCCAGACCGCGCTGGTGACGGGAGCCAGCAAGGGCGTCGGAAAGGGAATCGCGCTGGAACTGGCCCGCTGCGGCGCCGCCTTGGTGGTGAACTACCACTCGGACCGCGCCGGGGCGGACCGCACCGTGGAAGAAGTGCGCGCCCTGGGCGTGGATGCGCGTGCCGTCCAGGCGAATGTCGCATCCTCCGCCGAAGTGGCGAGGATGTTTGACGAAGTTTTCGCCTGGACGCCCCGCTTGCACATGCTGGTGAACAACGCCGGCGTGCAGACCTGGAAGCCCCTGCTCGAACTCGAAGAAGCGGAGTGGGACCGCACGCTGAACACCAACCTCAAGGGGTGCTTTCTGTGCACCCGGCGCGCGGCGCTGCACATGAAAGAGCACGGCGGCGGGGTAATCGTCAACATCGGCTCCGGATGCAACAAGGTCGCGTTTCCGAACCTGGTGGACTACACGGCCAGCAAGGGGGGCATCGAGATGTTTACCAAGGTGGCCGCGGTGGAACTGGGCCGCTACGGAATCCGCGTGAACTGCGTGGCGCCCGGAGCCATCGAGATTGAGAGGACCAAACTGGAGGCGGGGGACTACGCGGGAACCTGGGCGCAGCTAACTCCCTTGGGGCGGGTCGGGCAACCGGCCGACGTGGGGCGGGTCGTCGCATTCCTGGCCAGCAGTTACGGCGCCTTCGTTTCCGGCCAGACCATCTGGGTGGACGGCGCTTTGTTCTCCAAGCCCCACTGGCCCTACTGAGCCGGTCTCATTCCGATTCGCCGGCAGCTTGGTCCGGAGATCGTAGAACTGCAAACGGCAGACGGAACACCAGTGCAGGTTCGCTCCCAAGTAACGCTGAAGGTAGCTCAGCGGGTTCTTATACATGCGGTCGACCTTGTCGACGCCCCGCAATTTGCGCACGCGGTAGTTGCCGCAATTCGGACAGCGGCTGACCCTGCCGAACAGAAACAGATACCACTGATCGTCAAAGGTCGTCTTGCCGCAATCGGAACAGCGGTAGGCTGCGGCAAACCGGAATCGCTGCCAAAAAGTCCGGTGCACGCGGTGCGAACGGCCTCCGCAACTGCGGCAGACTGGCATTCGCCCCTTTTATATCCGAAGTTTGCCCGCCGCCGCAAACTCGCGCGACAATAAAGGCTTGCCCCGCCCGGCTTGACCCCATGCTCGACCGCATCAGCGTTCACGGCGCACGCCAGCATAACCTGAAGAACATCGACGTGGAGATTCCGCGTCACTCCTTCACCGTAATCACCGGGCTGAGCGGTTCCGGCAAGTCTTCCCTGGCCTTCGACACGATCTATGCGGAAGGCCAGCGCCGCTATGTGGAAACGCTGTCTCCCTATGCGCGGCAGTTTTTGGACCAGATGGAGCGGCCGGACGTCGACGCGATCGACGGCCTCAGTCCCGCGATTTCCATTGAGCAGAAAACCACCAGCCGCAGCCCGCGTTCCACGGTGGGGACGATCACCGAAATCTACGACTATCTGCGCCTGCTGTACGCGTCCATTGGGATCCCCCATTGCCCGACCTGCGGCCATCCGATCTCCCGGCAAAGCACCGCGCAGATTGTCCAGCAGGTCATGGCGCTGCCCGCGCAAAGCCGAGTGACGATCCTGGCGCCCTTCGTGCGCGGCCGCAAAGGCGAGTACCGTAAGGAACTAGAAAAGCTAGGGCGGCAGGGATTCGTTTCCGCGCGCATCGACGGCGAGATGCGCTCGCTCGACGACGACATCATCCTCGACCGCCGCAAGAACCACACGATCGAAGTGGTGGTGGACCGCCTGGTGGTGAAAGCGGGCATCGAACGCCGGCTGGAGGCCTCCGTCGAGACCGCCACCAAGCTGGCGAACGGCGTGGTGCTGCTGGTGATCGCCCCGGGCGAAGAGCGCTTCTACTCGCAGAAAATGGCCTGTCCGGAGTGCGGCCTCAGCATGCCGGAGCTCGAGCCCCGCTCCTTTTCGTTCAACAGCAAGTACGGAGCGTGCGAGGTCTGCAACGGTCTGGGCGCGAAATGGACCTTCGATCCCGCCAAGATCCTAGTGGACGAAACCAAACCGCTCCTTGCCGGAGCGCTGGCGTCCTCCCTCCGCACGGCTTCGGCGGACTTTTTGATCGAAGATTTCGCCAAAGCGCGCCGCATCAAGATCGCCACGCCCTGGAATCGGCTGTCCGAGCACGAGCGCGAGCTGCTGCTGGAAGGAGATCACGGCCGCGGGGGCGTCATCAGGACGCTCCTGCAACAGTATGAGCGCGCCTACGCCGAGGAACGCGAGGCGATGGAAGATTACATGTCGATGATCAACTGCAAGGGGTGCGGCGGCCGCCGGCTGCGCCCCGCCAGTCTCGCGGTCCGCGTCAAAGGCTGCTCCATTGCGGAGTACACCGCCATGCCGGTCTCGCGGGCCCTGCTGACCTTGAAGAGCTGGCAGTTCACCCCGCGCGAGCAGGAGATCGCCGGGCGGATCGTCGGCGAGATCCGGCATCGCCTGGAGTTCCTCTCGGCGGTGGGCCTGGACTACCTCAGCCTGGACCGCTCCGCCGCGACCATCTCCGGGGGAGAAGGCCAGCGCATTCGCTTGGCGACCCAGATCGGATCGCGCCTGCGCGGCGTCCTTTATGTGCTCGACGAGCCGTCGATCGGACTGCACCCCCGGGACAACGAACGTCTGCTCGAAACGCTGGAGCAGCTTCGCGACCTCGGCAATACCGTGCTGGTGGTGGAGCACGATCAGGAAACGATTGCACGCGCCGATTACGTCATCGACCTCGGACCCGGCGCCGGGCGCCTGGGAGGCCACGTGGTGGCGTCCGGCGTTCCCGGCGAGATCGCCCGGCACCCCGCGTCGCTCACGGGACGCTATCTGGCCGGCGAACTGGCCGTGCCGGCGCCCGCCCAGCGCCGCTCGCCCAACGGCAAATGGCTGCGTGTATTCGGCGCGGCCGAACACAACCTGAAAGAGATCGACGCCGAGTTCCCGATTGGCCTGATGACGGTGGTCAGCGGGGTTTCGGGCAGCGGCAAGTCGACCCTGGTGAATGACATCGTCTACCGCGCCGTCGCCCGTTCGCTAAGCGGATCGGGGGCGTACCCCGGCGCACACCGCGCGATCTCCGGCCTGGAGCATCTCGACAAGGTCATCCGGATTGACCAGGATCCCATCGGCCGCACCCCGCGCTCCAATCCAGCTACCTATACCGGTCTGTTTTCGCTGATCCGCGACCTGTTCGCCATGCTGCCGGAGTCGCGCGAACGCGGATACAAACCCGGCCGTTTCAGCTTCAACGTCAAGGGCGGCCGCTGCGAGGCCTGCGAAGGAGACGGGTTGAAACGGATCGAGATGAACTTCCTGCCGGACGTGTATGTCACGTGCGACATTTGCCGCGGCCGGCGCTACAACAGCGAAACCCTCCAGGTGAAGTACCGCGACCGCTCGATTGCCGATATCCTGGACGCCACCGTGGAAGAAGCGCTGAGCCTTCTCGAGAACATTCCCCAAATCAAGACGAAACTGCAGACCCTGCTGGATGTAGGGTTGGGCTATATTCACCTGGGCCAATCTTCCACGACGCTGTCCGGAGGCGAAGCGCAGCGCATCAAGCTGGCCAAGGAACTCAGCCGCCGCCAGACCGGCAGGACGCTTTACGTACTGGACGAACCCACCACCGGACTCCACTTCGACGACGTCCGCAAACTGCTGGACGTGCTCCGCCGCCTGGTGGATCTCGGCAACACGGTGATCATCATCGAGCACAACCTGGATGTGATGAAAGCGGCGGACTGGCTGGTGGATCTGGGACCCGACGGCGGCGAGTACGGCGGCCGGATCGTGGCCGTGGGTCCGCCGGAAGCGGTGGCCGCCCATGCGCGCAGCTACACGGGACAGGCGCTCCGCCGCGCGGGCGCCGGCGGCGGCAAGCGCAAAGCGGCGGCCCGAAACGGAAGGAATTCGTGAGCCGATACCCCATTGGCCCGCTCGACCTGAGCGGCTTGAGAACCATCCCGCTGGCGGACCGCGGCGGCAAAGTCCGGGTGGAAGATTTCGCCAAGCCGCATACCCCGGGCGCCGGACTGGTGCACCTGCTGGATTCCCTTCCCCGGATTCTGGCCGCGGACTCGCTCCGGCTGGTCATCGAGGCCCTGCGGCAGGCGAAAGAGCGCAGGCGCGCCATTGTCTGGGCCATGGGCGGTCACGTCATCAAGTGCGGCCTGGCGCCCGTGCTGCTTGACCTGGCCCAGCGCGGGTATGCGACCGCGTTCGCCATGAACGGCTCGGCGGCCATCCATGATTTCGAGATCGCGCTTTGCGGTCAGACGAGCGAGGACGTCGAGGCTGTCCTGCCGGACGGGCGCTTCGGCGCGGCGGAAGAAACCGGCCGGCACATGAACGAGGCCATAGCCGAAGGCGCGGAGCGTGACCTCGGGATGGGGGAGGCGCTCGGACTCCGGCTGGAAGGCATCGCCGCGCCGCGGTTCCGGCCCTTCAGCCTCCTGGCCAACGCGTACCGCGCGGGCGTTCCGGTGACCGTCCATGTGGCCGTCGGCACGGACACGCCGCATACGCATCCCGCCGTGAATGCCGCCGCACTGGGCGCCGCCACGCATCGCGATTTCCGGCTGTTCTGCTCGCTGGTGGCGGGGCTCGACGAGGGCGGCGTCTTCTTGAATACGGGCTCGGCGGTGGTGATGCCGGAGGTTTTCCTGAAAGCCGTTTCGGCGGTGCGCAACCTGGGCTTGCCCCTCCGCAACTTTACTACCGTCAATCTGGACTTCCTCCAGCATTACCGGCCGCGGGTCAATGTCGTGGAGCGGCCGCACGCCGGCGCGGGAGGCCGCGGCATCGCGCTCACCGGCCACCACGAGATTCTGGTGCCGCTGCTGGCCGCCCTGCTGGCCGAGTGCGAGCTGTGAACGAATCCAGGCCCACCCCGCCGGAGGCGCCCCTTCGCGAAGCCGAGCCTCCTCCGGCGTGGGGCTACCGCGACCTCGCGATGCTGGCCGGTTTCGCCTTGCCCTCCCTGATTGCCGGCATGGGCGCTGTCCACGTGGCTTTCCGCCTGTTAGGCTGGCGGGACCTTCCCCGGGCGGCCCGGCTGGTTCCGGCGGAGTTGCTTGGTTATGCGGTCTTCTTCTGGGCGGTGCGGGCCTACTTCCGGCACCAGTTGGATCTGGCGCTACGGCCGGCGCTGCGGTGGGTGGGGGGCTTCTCGCCCAGCCGGGTGATGCTCGACGGAGTTCTGCTGGCGGTGGCGGTGGTGTTGCTAGGCGCGGTTTTGCGGACTCCCGATTTGGAAATGCCGATGAAGGAGTTGCTCGCCGACCGCCTGTCTTTTGTGCTGGTGTTCGTCGCCGGCGTTTCCTTCGGGCCGCTCTTCGAGGAGTGGATCTTCCGCGGCTTGCTCCAGCCGGTATTCGCCCGCTCGTGGGGCGCGCCGGCGGGGATTTTCCTCGCCGCGGCGTGCTTTGGCGTGCTGCATCTGCCCCAATACGGCATGTCGTGGCGGCACGGCGTGCTCATCACGCTCGCCGGCGCCGCGTTTGGGGCCTGCCGGCACGTGTACCGCTCCACGCTCGCCTCCACGCTGATGCACATTGCGTACAATCTCACTTTGTTTGCGGGTTATCTCGCGCACGGAAAAGGAATCGGAAACTGAGCATGGTGGAAACGGTGGAGTGGACGCCCGCGGGCGTCGTGATGATAGACCAGACGCGCTTGCCTCGACAGGAAGTGTACGTCACCTGCCGGACCTACCAAGAAGTGGCCGAGGCGATCCGGACCATGGTGATCCGGGGCGCGCCCGCCATCGGCGTCGCGGCGGCCATGGGGGTAGCGCTGGGCATGCAGCGCGCGCCGGCGGCGAAGCGGGATGAATACTTCGCTCAGGTCTGCGACACGCTGGCCCGCACCCGGCCCACGGCGGTGAATCTGTTCTGGGCGCTCGACCGAATGAAGCGGTTGTACGCCTCCCTCCGCGGGCGGAGCGTGCAGGAGATCCAGGAGGCGCTGGCGGACGAGGCGCGACGGATGAAACTCGAGGATATCGCCATTAACGAAGCCATCGGCCGCCACGGCGCGGCACTGGTGCCCGACGGCAAGACGGTGCTGACCCACTGCAATGCCGGCGCCCTGGCGACCGCGGGTTATGGCACCGCGCTGGGCGTCATCCGCGCGGCCGTGGCCGCCGGAAAGCGCGTGGACGTCTTCGCCGATGAAACCCGGCCGTTCCTGCAAGGCGCCCGCCTGACCGTCTGGGAATTGCAGCAGGACGGCATCCCGGCCACGCTGATCACCGACAGTATGGCGGGCCACTTCCTCAAGTCCGGCCGCATTGGGTGCGTGGTCGTGGGCGCGGACCGCATCGCCGCCAACGGCGATGTCGCCAACAAGATCGGCACCTACTCGCTGGCGGTGTTGGCGCGCGAAAACGGCGTGCCGTTCTACGTCGCGGCCCCCGTTTCCACCCTGGATCTGACCCTGGATTCCGGCGCCCAGATTCCCATTGAAGAAAGGCCGGCGGCGGAAGTGACCCACGTGTTCGGCGTGCCGGTGGCGCCGGAGGGAATCCGGGTGGAGAATCCCGCGTTCGACGTGACGCCCTACCGCTACGTCACCGCCATCGTCACCGAGCGCGGCGTGGCCCGGCCGCCGTTTCAGGAGTCGCTGCGCCGCCTGGCCGGCCAGCCTTAGAGCGGTGGGTCGCTGGCGCGCCCCGCGCCAACCAACTGCTCTACTTTTTGGGCCAGTTGCCGCGGAGAAAAAGGCTTGGCCAGAAAATCCACGGGACCCGGCTGTGCATGCTTCAAGGCTTCCCCGTCCGCCGGCAGGCCGCTCCAGTAGAGCACGGGCAGCGCGGGATAGCTGCGTTGCAGCAGGCGGCCGAAATCCAACCCCTCAGCGCCGCGGAGGGACAGATCGACCACCGCCAACAGGAAGTTCCCCTGGGCCTCCCGCAGCGATTCCCAAGCCTGCTGGGGAGTGGCGCAACTCTCCACCTGAAACCCCAAGCGCCCCAGGAATCGCTGCGCATAGAGCCGCAGCGAAGGGTCGTCATCGACCACCAGAATACGGTCGCCCGTCATCAGCTACCAGAACGCCAGAGGATACTCGCCGGGACTCCAAGCCAAGCCTACGGTCGCCATCATCCAGTCCCGATGGAACGGGCGCTCGCTCTCCCGCTGCAGGCGGCGCTGCATCCAGGACAGATTCGCCGTCAACGAGAGCCCGGACATGAACCGATCCAGGCTGTAGGCCATCCCTCCCGTACCGGTGTAGCCGCCAAAAGGCCTCAGGTTCTGGATGATCGCTTCCAGGCGGTCCCAGCCGCCACCGGCAAAGAAACTCAGCCGGCTGGAGTAATGGTGCGAGTAGAACGCGTTCCCGGTCGTGATGCGGGAAGTCAGAAAAACGCCGTTGCCCGGAATCACGCTGCGGTTGGCCGATGCCGACAGCGAACCGCGCCGGATGCGGCGGGTGAGCCGCCCGCCGAACTGGGGCAGGTACTGAATGCGGTACCCTACCTCGCTCACAAAGTCCGAGCCGACCAGATGCCGGACTTCGGGATCTACCCCAACGCGGGTCAACCCCAAAGACTCCAGCCGGGAACCGACCAACTGCGTGGAAAGCTCCCAATTGCGTCCCAGGCGCTGGGAAAAGACCACCCCCGCCGAGTGCAGATCGGAGCCTCCGAACGCGCGGGAGAAGCGAAAATTCAGAAAGTTGTAGGTCAGTCCCACCGTGCTGGTTCGGGAGAGACGGTACACGACGTCGCCCCGCGCACGAGCCCCCTCCACCCCGAACAGCGAGGTCGAACGCCGCCGGTTGAGGAAATAATCGCCGCCCAGGTTCGCCGACCAGCGCGGCGTCAGGCGCACCGTCAAGTCCCCGGAGGACGTGGCGAAATACAGGCGGTTGTCAAAGAGTTCGTTGTTTGGCACAAAGAAGAACCGCGGATCCATCTGGAGAAGGCCCATTTGAAACATGGGGCGGGTGGAAGTGCCGCCGATCTGCCGCGCCCGGACCGTCACGCGCCGCGACAACTGGGCGCGGTATTCCACGTTCAGGGTCTGCTCCGGGCCGTTAAAAAACTGATTGTGGGGGTAGTGAATGTAGGCGCCGCTGTAGCTGACCAGGACTGATTGGGACCGCCACTGCTTGCTGCCCACCACGCCGGCGCGCAACAAAGTGCCCAAGCCGTCCTGAGCCATCAGGTTATCCTGCTGGTCGGCCGATGCCAGGTTACTGGCGAACACGCCCTGCGCGCTCACGAAAGGCCGCAAACGAATCGTCTGGAATGGCGCCAAAAAACCACTGCCCTCGCTCCGGCTGAGCACCGCCGGGCCCGAGTACGCGCTGCGTTGGGGAGCTTCATAGTCCTGCGCCCCGGCCAGCGCCGCCGACACCGCGGCCGCGCCCAGGATCCGAATCCATGAACCAGACATAAGTGCCCTTGCGTCCGCCCGGAATTCCGAGCCGTTCCCGCCAGTACTCGCAGTGTGCCGCACCGGGCCCGATGTGTCAAGCTGGAGGCGTGCGGCAAACCGCGGGATCCAGCCTGGAAAATCCTCTGAAAGGAGGGTGCTGATTCCGGCATTTCCTCTCCAGGAGACTGCATGATGAAATCCTGCTTGGGACTGATCCTGGCCTTCACCGCCGCCGCCGCGGACTTGCCTATCCGCACGGTGGTGCTCTACAAACACGGAGTCGGCTACTTCGAACGCGCCGGCGACCTGGCGCCCGGCGCCTCCGCCCGGCTGGACTTCCGGGCCGCGGAGATGGACGACGTGCTCAAGTCCCTGACCATCTTCGACCACAGCGGGGGCAAGGTGAGCGGACTTCGCTACGACTCCAGCCTGCCGTTGAAGCAGAAGCTGGCCGAGTTTCCGTTCCGCATCGGCGAACGCAAACCCTTGGCCGAGTTGCTCGACGAACTGAAGGGCGCGCGCGTGGAACTCAAGACCGGAGCCGCCCCGTTGGCGGGCGTGATCGTTTCGGGCCGGGTGGTCACAGGCGGCAAGGAGCGTCCCTCCGAACAGGTGACGCTGCTGCTCGATTCCGGCGAGATCCAGACGCTGGACCTCGCCTCCGTGGTCAGCGTACGGTTCGCCGAGAGCCGGCTGCAGGAGCAGTTCCGCGCCTTTCTGGCCACGCTCGCCGATGCGCGGGCGCAGGACCGGCGCAGCGTCTACATCGATTCGACCGGCAGCCAGTCCCGCTCCATTGCGGTGCACTACGTGATCCCGGCCGCAGTCTGGAAATCCAGCTACCGGCTGGTGTTCGATGCGGGCGGCCAGGCGACCCTAGAGGGTTGGGCCATCGTGGACAACACGACCGGCGAGGACTGGTCGAACGTGCGGCTTTCGCTGGTCTCCGGCAGGCCGATCAGCTTTATCAGCCGCCTGTACGAACCAAAGTTCATCGCGCGCCAGACAGCGGAATTACCGGAGGAAACCGCTGCCGCGCCGCCGCTGCACGAAGGCGCGCTGGGTGTGGCCGCGGCCGAAGGGCTGCGCATGGCGAAAGCCGGACGCGTGGCCAGCGCGGCTCCGCCCCCGCCCGCGCCCATGATGGCGCCCGCCACGCGCGAGCGTGACGAGGCCCGGCGGGAATTACTGGCCATGGAAAGCTCCGTCGCCGCCACTGCTACCGGGCGGGAACTGGGCGACCTGTTCGAGTACCGCATGCCCCAACCGGTGAGCGTGCCTCAGAACGCGTCCGCCATGCTGCCGTTCCTCCAGCAGAAGATCGCCGCACGCAAGCTGCTGATCTATTCGGATGAGTCCTCCCGCCACCCCTACGTGGCGGCCGAACTGGCCAACACGACCGGCAACACGCTGGACGGCGGCCCCCTCACGGTGCTCGACCAGGGCGCCTACGGCGGCGAGGCGTTGTTGGAGACCCTGAAGCAGGGCGACAAGCGCTTGATCAGCTACGCGGTCGATCTGGGAACCCGCATCACCACGGCGTTCGACTCCCGCGTGGATGCCATCCGCCAGATCTCCTTCCGGCGAGGCATCCTGTCCGTGCGCCGGGCCGTGGTCGAATCCAAGACCTATACCATTCGCAACGTCGACGCGAAGGCCAAGACGCTGCTCATCGAGCATCCGCTGCGTCCGGATTACAAGCTGCTGGAGGGCAAGCCGGCTGAGAAAACACCCACCGCGTATCGTTTCGAGGTGGCGCTGGCCGCCACGACCGAGCGGACGTTTCCCGTGGTGGAAGAGCGCGTGCTCGAAGAAAGCCACGCCGTCGCCTCGCTGACTCCTGACGTGCTCTTCGAGTTCTCCCAAGGGAAGGGGCTGCCGGCTGCGGCGCGGCAGCAACTCGAACGCCTCGCGGACCTCAAGCGTCAGATCGCCGAGACCGACCGGCAGATCCAGGACGCCGAACGGGAACTGGATACGCTCGCCAAAGACCAGAGCCGCCTCCGCCAGAACATCGACAGTCTGAACCGGGTGGCCAACCAGCAGCAGCAGGTGCAAACCTACGCGCAACTGCTGGCCAGCCAGGAAACCCGCATCGCGGCCCTCCGCGACCGCCGGGCCGAACTCCAGCGGCGGCGCAACCAAGTGGAGACTGATCTCCACTCGCTCATGGAAACGCTCCAGTTTTGAATCGGACCGGACGGCGGACTTGCCGCAAGGGCGGCTACAAGGGGATGCGGAGCCGCCCTTCCGGCCCTACCCAATGCGTGCGGGTCTCCGCCTGGCTGGCGGGGGTGTTGACCACCCGCGGCTTGATCAGGATCAGCAGTTCCCGCTCCTCGGCGCTGACTTCGTTGCGGCGCAGCAGCGCGCCGAAGCCGGGAATTTGGGACAGTCCGGTCAGGCCGCGAAGACTGCGGGCTTCCTGAACGGACATCATCCCGGCGACCACCCCCCACTCCCCGGTCTTCAGACGCATGTTGCCATTTGCCTTGCGATTGGAAATCACCGGAATGCCATTCAACGCGCGGCCGGCCAGAACCTTGAACTCGGCTTCCACCTCCATCGCGACCTCCTCCGCGGTGGACGCCCGCGGAGTGATCTTGATGTTCAGGCCGAGATCCTCGAAGGAAACCTGGGGAGGCGGCGTGAACACCTGCCCGCCCTCGCTGAACTCGGCCGGGCCGAAAAACCCGCCCGTCAACACCGGATAACGGTCCCCCACGTGGAAGGTGGCGGGCGCGCCGTCCGTGGACCGCAGCAACGCCCGCAGCAGCGACGCCCCGCGCGAACGGCTGACCGTCGAGATCCATTCACCGTTGCCGATGAGCACGCCGAACACCGTCGCGCCGCCGCCCATCCGCAGGAAGTATCCCGGGCCCGGAACCAGGGCTTTGCCGGCGGCGAACGAATAGACGGGCGATTCGGTGGGCAGCGTCAGGCCAACCCGCAGCAGGTCGGTGCGGCTGACTTCCACGAACTCGAGTTCCAGCGCGACTTCCGTTTTGGCGTAGGCGAGATCTTCAAACAGGTCCCGGGCCGCGTAGGCCTTGGAAACCGCGCCGCGGATCAGAACCAAACGTCGTAGCGAATCCACGCCAAAACGCGTCAGATCCAGCGTCTGCTGCACCGCCCGGGCGACTTCCTGCGCATCCTGAATGGTGACCGTGTTCGGGATAGGAACCAGCAGACTGATATAGGGTTCGAGGTCATTGCGTTTCTGCTGCGTGTCCTTGGCGACCATGAACAGGCGCTCGCCCAACGGGAAAGCAAACGACGAAGTCAGGGACTGCAAGGCGTATAGCGCCGTCCGGTAGTCGGCATTCGCGAGTTCGAACGAGAGCGGGGCCCCGCCCTCCGGGTAGTCGCCGTCGAAGACCACATCCAAGCCGTAGGCCTTGGCCACTTCCTCGAAAAGCTTCCGGGCGTTGCCCTTGAGGCGGAAATCGAGTGGGACGGACTTCGCCTTCAGTTCCCGGGGGGGAAGAGGCTGACGTGCTTCGCGCAGTTCCGCTTCGCTGAGCGGGGCGTCCGCCGAGACTGCTGCGCGGGCAGCGGCCGAACTGCTCGGAGATTGCAGGAACTTGGCCTGCATCGCGGCGCGCCCGCGGATGGCCTGCGCTTTGTCCCAATAATCCGAGCGGTACGGGGCCAGCGCGGCGGCGCGATGATACAGTACGTACGCCTCGGCGGACCGGCCTTTCTTCTCGGCCCGCACCGCCTCCTTGTAGAGTTTGCCGGCCACCTTGGCGTCCCCGGCGCATGCCGGCGCCGCCCATGCCGCCGCTCCAAGAATCCAGACCCATCCGCGCATTCAGCGTCTTCAACACATGCCGCGGCACGTTCCGCGACCCTGCTTCAGATTGACGGCAGATCCGCCGCGCGCGTGCATAAACTTTCCCCACAGTTCCGCCGATGAAAGACGTGTCAGGGGCTACTGCCCCCGGAGATTGCCCGTGCCCGTAACCGCCGAGTTGCGTCCCGCCTTTGCTCCTCCAGTCCCGGAACGTATAGAGGACATTGGCATTAGCCAGAACCTCTTGATCGACCTCCTGGCCCGGCGGCTCTCCCTGGACGGCACGAATAATCTGACCGGTCTCTCCCAAAGCCTGAAGCTCTCGCTCGGGGTAGTCGACTATCTGTTCCGCACCATGCGGCAGCAGCAGTTGATCGAGGTCAAGGGCATGATTGGCAACGATTACTGGGTCTCGCTCTCCGGCGCCGGGCGAGCCTTGGCCGCCGAGAGGTTCGGCCTTTGCCACTATGCCGGTCCCGCCCCGGTTTCCTTGAAGGAATACCACGCCGCCGTGAAAGCGCAGGCCGCCGAGGTGGATATCAACCGGCGCGTCCTGCGGAACGCCCTGTCCGATCTGGTGGTTACCGACGAACTGTTGGATCAGCTTGGACCGGCCGTCATCTCGCAGACGTCCATCTTCCTGTACGGCCCCACCGGCAACGGAAAGACCAGTCTTGCCGAGCGCTTACTCCGGGTCTATCACGACGCCATTCTGATGCCGTACGCCGTCGAAGTGGATAACCAGATCATCGCGTTGTACGACCCGGTGGTCCACCACCGGATTGAAACGCAGGATTCTGAGATCGACCCGCGGTGGGTGCTTTGCCGGCGTCCTTGCATTCTGGTGGGCGGCGAACTGGTGCCGGGCATGGTCGAGTTGCGGCTGGACGAATCGTCCGGCATCTACTCGGCGCCGCTCCAAATGAAGGCCAACAATGGCATTTTCATCATCGACGATTTCGGACGGCAGTTGATCTCCCCGCGCGACCTGTTGAACCGATGGATCGTACCCCTTGACCGGCGCGTGGACTACCTGTCGCTGCGCTATGGTGTGAAGTTCCAGATTCCGTTCGAGGTCATGGTGGTCTTCGCAACCAACCTGGATCCCAACGACCTCGCCGACGAAGCCTTCCTCCGCCGCATCCATAACAAGATTTATATTGAGCCGGTGCATGAGGGCACCTTCGACGAGATCCTCCGGCGCGTGGCGACCGCCCGGAATATCCCCGTTCCTCCAACAGCGGGACAAGACCTGCGCGACCTCTGCCTGCGAGATGGACGCACCGAACTCCGCGCCTGCTATCCGTTGGATATCTGCAACATTCTGATGTCGATCAGCCGGTACGAGAAGAAACCGCTGCAACTGAGCCGGGAGAATCTCGAACGCGCCGTGAATCTGTATTTCGCGCGGTCGTAGGCGAGGCGCGGAAGCAAGGTCATCGGCGGCGTTGCCCGGGCGAGCGGCTCAGCCCAAAATTCGTTTAGGGTTTCAGCGGCGATCGCGATAAGAGTTATAAAGAAAAAAAGAGAGACAGCACCGTGGCCTCGCTCCTGATCGTCGACGACGACCGCCAGGTTCTGGACCTGCTCGCCAATTATTTGACCAGGTTCGGTTACCGCGTACGCCTCGCGCAGGATGGGCATGAGGCGCTCGATCGCATGAGGCAGGAACAGGCGGATTTGTGCCTGACCGATCTGGTGATGCCGGAGCGGGAGGGCGTGGAGACCATTCAGGAAATCCGGAGGGAGTTCCCCGCCACCAAAATTATCGCAATGTCGGGCGCGGCGGGCGGCAGTTATCTCCGCGTCGCGGAATTGTTAGGCGCCCACGCCATCCTCCCCAAGCCGTTCGACTTGCAGCGCCTGCTGGACACGATCCGGTCACTGCTCGGCGAACCCGCACAAAATCCTTGAGACTTCCGCCGCGCTTTCGCCACTCCAGGAGTGTATGGCGCGGAAAGTCGATACGAACACCCGGTTCGCCGTCAACCAAAGCGTGCGCCTCTCCGTGCTGGGTGAGTCTCCGGTTTCGCTTCTGGGCCAGCTCCGGTATCTGGGCGCCGCCGGCGCGGAGCTGGCTCTGGACCGCCCCGCCGAGCCCGGCGTCATCTGCAAAATCCGGTGGAACCGTGCCGTGCTGTTCGGCGAAGTCGTTTCCTGTCAATGGCATCGAGGGGACTATCAAGTCGAAATCCGGCTGTGGCACGTGATCTTCGAGGCGCCACAAGCCGCGGAAGGCTGGAAAAATCTCTTTGGGGAACCCACGTCGCAACGGGAAGGGCGTCGCTGAGGGACTAGGGAATTGTGGTGGCGGCGCGCGGACTCGAACCGCGGACCTAGGGATTATGAGACCCTCGCTCTACCGACTGAGCTACACCGCCCCGCCCTAACAGCCAGTCTAACAGACGCTTCCCGATTGGGGAAAGAGCACGAGCGTGGTCCGCCCGACAACCGTCGGCGGTCAATCACGAACCGCGCTTCGGCGGTCGCGACCGCAGGCGCGCTCCCTCACCCCAGCTTCACCGTGTCCCCCTGCCAGACCACCGATTCCGGCGGTTGAGCCGCAGGCAGCAGGAACGCGCAGTAGTCCACTTCCACCTTGCGCTTGGCCTCCACCCAGCGGTAGCAGGGGACGCCGAACATGCGTCCACGCTCGATCATGGCCCGCCGCGTCTCCGGATAGGGCGAGACACCGAACTCCATGCCGCGCGTCAACTCGCGTCCGTTCCACGGGGAATGCTGCCGGCTGCCGTTTTCCTCCCAGATGCCCATCCAGGGGAAATCGCGCTGCCGCCAGACGTAGCCCACGGCCAGTTGGGACGCGGGCGACCAGGCGGCGAACCAGGCCTGTTCGCGCGCCGGGTCCATCAGGTGCGCGGTGTATCCGCCGGACGCGGGTTCGCGGGTATAGACGCGCAGGTCCTCGACGCCGCCGTCGCGGCGCGGCGCGAGCGGCCAGTCGAACTCCGCGTTCTCTCGCATCCAGGTCACGCCGCCGGTGAAGTCCTGCTCCATGGTTTTCGAGCGGGTGGCCGTCGACCGGAACTGCGTCTCGCCCTTGACCAGGAACGGCGCTCCCAGGGTGACGTGCTGCGTCCACGCGATGGGCCGGTCGGTCGGCGCGATGTTTTCCACCGTTTCGTGAATCAGCAGCACCCTTCCCGCCAGGCGCAGGCGGCGGATGAAGTGTAACTGCGCGGCGGGCAGCATCACCGAGCAAAACAGTTCGCTCTCCGACCCGTGCATCGAATAGGTCGCCACCGAGGACTCGCCATGCGCCGTCAGCCCGGCGGCGGTCTCGGCGTCCGACCCCGGCCCGAACACGTCCAGGCAAAGGTTGTGGCCCATGATCCCGGCCAGCAGTTTTCCGTCGCTCGCGCCGCCGTACATTGCATGCCGGGCCCGGTCGTACGCGGACGGTTCGATGCTCGGCCAGTGCGGGATCCAGAGCGGATTCACCTGGGAAGCTTTGTCCAGAATCTCGGCCAGGTGGCCGCCTTCCACCAGCAAGGTGACGCGCAGTGGATCATTCTCCAGGCGCCGGGCGCGCCGGCCATGAAAGCTCTCGTATGCCATACGCGATCATTGTAAGCCTCCGATACACTGGAGTCACACGCTATGAAAACGCTGCTCATCAGTCTGGCGGCCGCTTCCCTCGCGCTGGCCGCCGATCCGTTAATTTTCTACGTTTCGCCCGCGGGCAACGACGCCTGGAGCGGCAAGCGGGCCGATGCGGCCCGCAACAGAAAAGACGGCCCTTTCGCGACGCTGGAGCGCGCGCGCGACGCGATTCGGGCGCTCCGGCAGTCCGGCGAACTTCCCCCGGGCGGCGTCCGCGTGTGGCTGCGAGGTGGCGACCATGTGCGCCGCGCGGCTTTCACCCTGACCGCCGAGGATAGCGGAACGCCCGCGGCGCCCATCGAGTATCGTGCCTATCCGAACGAAAAGCCCCGCCTGCTCGGCGGCGTCCGGCTCACAAACTGGTCCGGCGTCGGCGACCCGAACGTGTACCTCCGCCTGAGCCTGGCCGCCCGCCGGGCCGTCCGTCAGGCCGACCTGCGGCGGGCCGGTTTGACGGAGGTGGGCCGCTTCGTCTCCCGCGGTTTCAGCCGCCCGGTAGTCCCGGCCCATACCGAACTCTTCTTTCAGGGCAAGCGCCAGACGGTCGCCCGGTGGCCGGACACCGGCTTCACCAAGATCACCGGGATGGGCGACATGGACCCGCAGGACGATCAGCACGGCCGCAACATCGGCGCTCTGGAAAAAGGTTTCTACTACGAGGGTGACCGTCCGCGGCGCTGGGCGGAAACCGCCAACATCTGGGTGCACGGCTACTGGGCCTGGGATTGGGCGAACTCCTACGAGGAGGTCGCTTCCCTCGACGCCGCGCAGCGCCTGGTAAAGACCAAGCCGCCGCACGGCCTGTACGGCATCCGCCCCGGCCAGCGGTTCTACTTTTTGAATGTCCTCGAAGAACTCGACCAGCCGGGCGAATATTACGTCGACCAGCAACGGATGCGGATCTACTTTTGGCCGCCCGCGGACCTGAAAACGAACGAAGCGCTGGTGTCCGTGCTGGATCAGCCGTTCCTCTCCTTGCGCGGCGTCTCCCACGTCACCGTGGCCGGACTCACGCTGGAAGCCGGCCGCGCCTCCGGCGTTGAAATCGAGGGCGGCGAGCAGGTGCGCATTCTCGGCTGCGCCCTGCGCAACCTCGGCAATGGAGGCGTGTCGGTGAAAGACGGGCAGCGGCACTTCATCGGCTCCAACGACATCTACCAGACCGGCGACGCGGGCATCCTGCTGGAAGGCGGCGACCGGAAGACGCTGACGCCCGCCGGCCACGAGGCGCGCAACAATCACATTCACCACTACGCCGAATGGTCGCGGACCTATCAGCCTGGCATCCAGATGCGCGGCGTCGGCCAGATTGCGCGGCACAACCACATCCACGACAGTCCCCACACCGGCATCCTGATCAATGGCAACGAGCACCTGATCGAGTTCAATGAAATCGATCACGTTTGCCTGGAATCGGCCGACGCAGGCGCGTTCTATATCGGCCGCGACTGGACCGAGCGCGGCAATCGCGTGCGGCACAATTATTTTCACCACGTCGGCGTCGGGGAAGGCGGCAAGCTGCCGATCGGCAACATGGCGGTTTATCTCGACGACTGTTCGAGCGGCGTGGAAGTGTTCGGCAATCTCTTCTACCTGTGCCAGCGCGCGACCTTTGTCGGCGGCGGACGGGACAACCTCGTTGAAAACAACGTCTACGTAGACTGCGACCCGGCGGTGGATATCGACGCGCGGGGCACCGATCCCCGGCCTGTCTGGAGAAACATGGTGTATAAGACGATGAAGGAACGCCTGGAGGCGATGAACCATCACGCGCCGCCCTACCGCGACCGCTATCCGCTGCTGCAAACCATCGACAAGTGGCTGGCGGGCGACGAGGGCGTCCCTCCCGAGGGAACGCGCGTGCGGCGCAACGTGGTGAACGGCAAAGGCGCCGCCGACGGAACCTGGCTGCGACTGCGAACTCGCGGCTGGGAGAAGTTGCTCGACATCGGCGACAACCTGGTGGCCGAAGACGGGCAGTTCTTTGACCGCGCCAAAGGCGATTTTCGTCTGAAACCCGATTTCCCCGGTTTCCTGCGCGGATTTCAGGCCCTGCCGCTGGAAAAGATAGGGCTGGAAACCGACGAATTTCGCCAGACGGTCCGGTAAGCATGCCAGGCTCGGGTGAGCGTCGCGGGGGCTCTCCCGCGACGACGGCGGCGCGCGCTGCAGGGAGCATAGAAACTTCCGTTTCCCCGTGCCGGCGGTAGTCTGATGGGAAAGTTCCGGCGGGCATTCGCGGCGCCGGCCCGCACGAGGGCCTCAAGCGTGCGCCACCTCGTTCACGCGGGCCGCTACGGCGCGGCGGTGGGCTGGAGGCACTCGACCAGCCGGAGCAAGGCCACCATGCCCGGATCGTCGCGGCCGATGCCCTTGTCGCCGAAGATCCGGGCCCGCCCCTGGCGCGGGCGGGCGTCGCGCAGGCGGTCGCACGCCTGGGCGATCGCACCGCGGGCGGCGTCCAGGAGCGCTGCGGGCGCCGCCAGGCCCGCCGTCGCTGATCGCGCCGCTTCCACCGCATCCAGCACCGTCTTGTCGCCCAGTTGCCCTTGGCCGCGCTGCATCATCGCCCGCAGCGCGGCCTCCAGCAGCACGGAGATCTCCGTCCAGGGCACGGCCTCCCGGCCCTTCGTCAGCCTGGCGCCCGCCATCAGCCCCGTCGCCAGCAAGGTGCCGTAGGTGGAAGCCGACACGCTGGTGAACGCCTGCGCGCAGCGCAGGAGCGCGAGGCCCACATCCGCGGGCAGTTGTGGCGCGGCCTCCTCCAGCCGGCCTGCCGCCCGGATCAGGTTCGCCCCCAGGTCCCCGTCGCCCAAGTCCCCGTCGAGCGCGTTGAGTTCATCGGCGCAGCGCGGCAGGCACTCCGCCCACCGGCCGATCGCGAAGCGGAGGGAATCAGTCGTCAGCATCGTCAGATCCGCAGGAAGGGGCAGTCGCAGGGGGCCAGCAGCAGGGGCTCCAATTCTTCGTCCAGCTTGAAGAGAGTGACCGACATCCCGGTCATTTCCATCGAGGTGGCGTAGCGGCCCACCAGCGGCTGGACGATGGTGACGCCCACGCCGGCCAGGCGACGCGCGACGTAGCGGTACGTGATGTAGAGTTCTTCGAGGGGCGTTGCGCCCAGGCTGTTGCAGAGCACCGATACCCGGTCGCCGGCGGCCAGCGGCCGGTCGGCGAGCAGCATTTGCAGCATTTCTTCGGCGATCTCGTCGGCGGCGCGCAGCGTACCGCGGCGCACGCCGGGCTCGCCGTGGATGCCCATGCCGATCTCCATCTCGTCCTCGCCCAGGGAGAACGTCGGCCGGCCCGCCGCGGGCACGGTGCAAGGCGTCAGGGCGACGCCCACGGTGCGGCAGGCGTCCACTGCCCGCTGCGCCGTGGCGGTGACGGCATCCAGGTCGGCTCCGGTGTCCGCTTTGGCGCCCGCGATCTTGTAGCAATAAACCAGGCCGGCGATTCCCCGCCGCTTGGGGCGCTCGTCGGGGCCCGCGCTGGCGACATCGTCCGTCACCCGCACCGTGGTAGTGCGGATGTTCTCGAACTCCACCATCTCTCCGGCCATGTCGAAATTCATGTTGTCGCCGCCGTAGTTGCCGTACAAGCGCAGCACGCCCGCCCCGCCGTGGGCGGCGCGAATCGCGTCGGCCATCAGGTCAACGCCCGGCGACGAGAACACTTCGCCGATGGCGCAGGCGTCCGCCAGCCCCGGTCCCAGGTAGCCGGTGAAGACCGGCAGGTGGCCGGAGCCGCCCCCGGTGGCTATGCCCACCTTACCGGCGACCGGAGCGTCCGGGCGCACCAGGACCCGGCCCTCGGCTCCGGTCCGCTTGAAGTACTTCGGATGCGCGGCGCACAGCCCTTCCAGCGTCTCGGCGACGTAGTTCCGCGGTTCGTTCAGGATTTTTTTCATCATGGCGTAGCCCCAACGCGAACCGCAGGATAACGCGGCCCGACGCCAGTGTAAATGAACCTCTAACCGTATCGCAGGTTTGGCCACGGTGAGGCCGGGCGGCGCCGCTGGCCACCCGGCGCGAGCGGGAGTACTACGGCGCCGGCGCGCTCGCACGGGCTTCCTGATCCAGCAGGCGCTGCGCCGCCGGGGGCGCCACGCGCCAGTTCTCATCCGCCTGGCTGGGGAATCGCCTCCGTTCGCTGAAGTAATCGATCATCAACTGCCGGATGTCCTGATTCGACCGCCACAGGATCTTCGCGCCGCGGAACATCCGGTAGCCGCCGCTGCCGCCGGCGCGGTAGTTGTTCACGGCCAGGCGCAAGGGAGCGTCCATGTCCAGCGGTTTGCCGTGGCGGCGCAAATTGCGGATGCGCTGGCCTTCCGGTTGCGTAAGGTCGATCTCGTAGTCCACGCCCTGCGCGGTCTCGTAGTTGTAGCCGATGATCTTGCGGTTGATCAACGGCCCCTGCGAGCACGCCCGGTCGGGGCAGGACAGGTAAAACCGGGCCGCATGCTCTAAGGCATCCTTGACCATGCGCCCCGTCCCCTCGATGGCGTACAGTTCGTTCTCGTACAAGTACAACGCCGCGATCTCCCGGACGGTGATCGGACCGGGTGGAATCCGCACGCGCGGGTTGAACAGCGCCGCGAACGAAACGTCCGCCTGCGCATAGTGGAGTTGCACTTCGTGAATGGCGTCGACCAGCGGGTTGTCGCGCACCCGGCCGGCCGCAGCATCCAGCGCCACGGGCGTCTCGGCCACCACGGTGTTCAGATACCGCTCGGCCATTTCGTGGTACGGCCTGGCGATTTCCAGCACTTCGGGGTCGGCGGGGGTGTCCGCCGTCACCGGGAGCGTGGTGGCGCGTTTGGCAATCACCCGCCAGCCCCGCGCGGCCTTTTCCAGCGTCAGGTCCACGCGCCCCAGCGCCATGCCCCACTGCCGCGGCTGGTTCAACAGCACTCCATTCACCAGGGCTTCCGGCAATTCCCGGTGCGTGTGTCCAAAAATAATGGCGTCGATCCCCGGTAATTGCGCGATGTCGTACACCGCATTCTCGCCGGCCGGACTGGGAAAAACTTCTCCGGTTTTCAGGTCGCGGTCCAGGCCGGTGTGCGCGGCCACCACGATCGTGTCGTACTCCTGGTGTTTGAGTTCGGCCAGCGTTTCTTCCACCGCCTTGGGGATCGGGAGGAACTCGTAGCCGGCGTAGTTTTCCGGCTTCTCCCAGATCGGGATCCCCGGGGTGGTGACACCGATGATGGCGACCCGGATCGGCCCGGCCCGCACAATGGTGTAGCGCAGATACTCTTTTCCGCCGGCCGTGTTGGCGGAGAGCCAGGGAAAGCGCGCGTCGCGCCGGGCCTGCTGGAGGTTTTTCAAGCCGAAATTGTACTCGTGATTCCCGACGGCCATCGCCTGGAACCGCAGATGGTTCATCACCGCCATCATCGGGTCGACGGCGGGAGCGGCGCCGCCCGGCCAGGGCAGCCCCAGCGGCGCCGTTCCGGTGCGGACGTAGGTCTGATAAACATACTCGAGCGGCGTGCCTTGAATCGTGTCTCCGCAGTCAATCAGGACCGTGTTGGGGTTCTCCTCGCGGACCTGCCGGATCAAGGTCGCCAGCTTGGCCAGACCGCGGGGCGCCGGCTTGGCCAGGTAATAATCCCAGGGGTAGATGTTGCCATGGAGATCCGTGGTCGCCAGCAGGGTAACTTGCACCTGCCGGGCGGCGAGCAACGGCGTCAGCGCGGCGGTGAGCGCCAGAATCCAACGAAGCAGCATGCAATCTTTCAGTATAATCGGCCCATGCAGAGCCTCTACGCAGCAGCCTTGCTGGTGGGGTTCACGGCGACCGCGCATGCCCAAGCGCGGCGAATCGAAGCCTGTGAGATTTTTCCCCCCGACAATGTATGGAACAACCCGGCAGACGCACTACCGCTCGACCCCCGTTCCGCCGACTATCTCGCGGCCATCGGCGCCGGCGCGGCGCTCGCCGCCGCCTTTGGATCCGGACGCGTGAATGGCGTACCCGTGGGCATTCCGTTTTCCGTGGTGCCGCGGGACGCACCCAAACTTCCGGTACAGTTTGACAGCCTGGAAGCCGACGCCGGACCTTACGCCATTCCGCTGAACGCCCCGATCGAGGGCGGCGCCGTCGGCACGGGCCGCAGGCTGGTGCTGGCGCTTGAAAACGAGAATTGCCTGCTGTACGAACTGCGGGGCGCCTCCCCGGGGCCCGGCGGATGGCGGGCCGCCGCGGGCGCAATCTTCGACCTGAAACAGAACTCCCTGCGGACGCGCGGGCGTCCGTCCGCCGACCCAGCCGGTCTGCCGGTGCTGCCGGGCCTGGTGCGGTACGACGAAGTGGCGGCGGGCGAAATCCGCCATCCGTTGCGTTTCTCCGCGCCGGCGAGCCGCGATGCTTACGTCTGGCCCGCGCGGAGCGCGCCGCCCGGTTCCTCCGCGGCAAACCTGCCCCCCATGGGGCAGCGGTTCCGCCTGCGGCCGGATTTCGATGTCACCGGTTTTCCGCCGCAGGCCCAGGTGATTCTGCGGGCGTTGAAACGGTACGGCATGATCCTGGCCGACCAGGGTCCCGCTTGGCAACTGGACGGGGCGCCGGACGACCGCTGGGATAACGGGGCGCTGGCGGCGCTCGGCCGCGTGCGCGGATCCGACTTTCAGGCGGTTGACTCCAGCAGTCTGATCCGGGATCCCGAAGCGTCCTACGTCCGGCCGGAAACCCGCGTCGCCAACGTGACCAACGCCGCCAGTTACCGTCCCGGTTACCTGTCGCCCGGCATGATCGGTTCGGTTTTTGGCGCGCAACTGGCGAACGAGCCCACCGAGACGCGCGTCTTCTTTAACAACGAGACGGTGCGCGCGGTGGTGCTGGCGGCCCGGCCGGACCAAATCAATTTCATCGTTCCGTACGCTATGGCGGGTGAGACCAGCGCCCAATTGGAAGTCCGCTACCAGAACCGGCGCACGTTTCTCGGCCAGGTGAACATCGTGCCGGCGGCGCCCGGCATCTTCACGCTGGACGTTTCGGGCGCGGGCCAGGGCGCGATCCTGAACCAGGACTTCACGGTGAACGGCGCCCAGAACCCGGCGGCGCGCGGCTCGATTGTGCAGATCTTCGCCACCGGGGAGGGGCAGACCGATCCCCCGGGCCGCGACGGGATCACGCTAACCGCGCCCGCGCCGGCGCCCCGCCTTCCCGTGCGGGTGGTCATCGGCGGAATAGACACGGCCGTGGAATACGCGGGGGGCGCTCCGGGGCTGGTGGCGGGCGCGTTCCAGGTGAACGCCCGCGTCCCCGCCGCCCTGTCTCCCGGCGTGCATCCCGTCGTTCTCTATGTCGGCGGGTGGCCCAGCCAGCAGGGCGTGAAGTTGACCGTCCGGTGACCGCCAGAGAAGCCATAATGAAGTAGGCTTTTCATGCACGATCTGAAGCGGGACATCATCGCGCGCGCGCCTTTGTTCGCCGGCCTTAGCGAGGAAGAAGCGGCGCGTCTCAGCCAGGCCTTGGAGGAGCGGGCGTTTCCGGCGGGCGCGGTGCTCTTTGAGGAAGGAGAAGCTTCGCAGGGTTTGTTCCTGATCGCGTCCGGCGCGGTGCGGATCTTCCGCCGGGCCAAGGATGGAACGGAGGCGACGCTGGCGGTGGAAGCCGCGCCGGCCACCATCGCCGAACTGCCCCTGTTCGACGACGGGCCGTATCCGGCGTCGGTTTCCGCGAGCGAACCGGTGACGGCGTACTACATCTCCAAGCACGATTTCCGCGACTTGTGCCGCCGCCACCCCGAGGTCGCGCTGAAAGTGCTGGCTTCGGTCGGCCGGCGGTTGCGCAACCTGCTCGAGATGTTCGAAGGCATCACCATCGAAAGCGTCGCCCAACGCCTGGCGCGGCGCTTGCTCGAAGAGAGCCGCAAAGCCGGCGGCGGTTCGTTTGAACTGCCGGGTTCGGTCGAGGAGTTTGCCGACGCCCTCCACGCCGTGCGCGAGGTGGTGTACCGAAACCTGGCTCGCTATCAGGAGCGCGGCCTGATCCAGATGGAGGGCCGCGGCGTGCGCATTCTGCGCGCGGACGCGCTCGAGCGCGTGGCGGCGGGCGAGCCGCTGTAGCCGCCGGGGAACGTGGTTCCGGCTGCGGCGACAGTCCTCCCGAAGGGGCCGGCCGGAGACTTGCGCCACCTGGCCAATCTCTCTCTCACTCCGTGGGGCTAGTCTCCGACAGGCGCCGGAAGTCCCAAACATAGATGGAATGCCCGATGCGGCGGTCCGGCGGCCGGGCCCGCAGCCACGCATACTCCGTCCGGGGCGTGTAAAGCCCGTATAGGGGCGTCACGCTCACCGCCACCACGTCCCGCATCGCTTCGGTTTTCCACGTCTCCCAGGTAGCCGGCACGGCTTCCACCTCCAGCGGGTACTCCGCCCAACTCGCCGACCCGAAGTAGGAAAGGTACACCCTCCGAACCCCGTTCGCCGTCAGGAACTTCATCAGCCGGTCCAAGTCCTGCCCCCAATCGATGTTTGAATCGAGCAGATACTGCGGTCCTGCCTGCGGGCCGCCGGCCGCCGCGTTGAAGAAAGCCAGGTAGTGCGGGTGGATCCGGACGATTTCCCAAAAGTGTCCGGCGATCGCGAGCGCCAGCAGCGCGACGGCCGCCCGGCTGCTTACCAGGGCGCTGACCGCGGACGCCAGCAACACGTACAGCACCGGGAACAACGGCAGCAAATGCCGGAAGCCGAGATTGATCCGGCTGGACGCGCAGAACAGAAAGAACACCGCGCCGGCCGCCAGCAGCGCGGTCTGCACCCGATTCCACCGCGTCCACCAGCCGCCGATGAGCATCGCCACCAGCATCGCCAGCACGGCCACCGGGGTTTTCACCAGAAACGCCACCGGAAAGTACCGCCAGTCGCCGTGTTCCGAGACCCGGCCGAGCAGGTAAGAGGGGTGGCCGGCACGGTTGCGTTCCGCCACCCGGTCGAGCCCTACCCAGTACGGATGCGCCCGGACGCGCAGCGCGCGGCCTGCCCAGCGCAGGGCGCGTCCAGCCGGTGTGTCCGACAGCGTGATCTGGTGGAGGCGCAGTTGCTCGGGCGGGCGGCGCCAGGGCAGATACGAGGTCCAAACCACCAGCGCGGCAGCGCCGGCCAGGACCGCGCACCCACCGAGCCAGCGCCGCCGTCCGGTTGGCCGGGGCGCCACGATCCAGTACAGCAGCGGCAGCAACGGCAGCAGGATCACGGCCGAGAACTTGGTGGCGAGCGCGCCGCCCAGACAAACACCCGCCAGCAACAGCCTGCGCCCGGACCCGGATTCGGCGTAGTCGAGCCACAGTGCGCAGGCGAGAAAGAACCACCACGCCAGCGCCGCATCGGTGGTTACGTACCGGCCATGCGCGAGCAGGTTGGGATCGCTGGCGGTAAAGATGGCCGCCAGCAGCGCGGCCAGCGCGCCAAAGCGCCGGCGGGTCCACCACGCCACCGCGAAGGTGAGCCCGAGCGCCAACGCCATGGAGGCTGCGCGTCCCAGCGCGAGCATCCTCCGCCATGGCGTCCGGTTCTCAAACAGGAAGGTCCGGCCATACGCGACCTCGTCCAGTTCGCCCCGCGGGGGCAAGTCCACGGCGGCGAAGCGCAGCGGCAGCGCGGCGAGCAACTTGTGCAGGGGAGGGTGCTGCGGATTCTGCGTGAAGTCCGCCTGCTTCCAATAGGCGAAGCCGGCGGCCAGATGCATCGCCTCGTCCCAGGTCTGCGATTCCTGTCTGGCGGTGGTGAAGAGGACGATGGCCTGCGCGGCCAGCAAGCCGACAAGCAGCCACGGGAATGCACGCGCGGCGCGCCGCTCCAGCGCGTCCCGCGGGGGGGATGGGTTCGGGTGCGCCACCAGTCCGGAATCTCAGTATCGCACCCCCGGCGGCAAACGCTGGCATAGCGGTTTGGTATGCTGAAAGCTGGAGTATTGATACTATGGCCTTCAATCAGGGCGCTCAGGTGGAGCACCCGAAATACGGCTTGGGATACGTTGTCTCCCGCAATGAAGACCGCATCGTGATCAAGTTCGATGATCATGGGGAGAAAAAGTTTGTCACGCCCCTGGTCGAGGGTTCGCTTAAGAAGAGCGATCGTCAGCCGCCTACCGAGAAGAAGGGCAGCCGGTCGAAGAAGGCCAAGCCGGCGCCTGCCTCCGAGTAGCTCGCCAGAAGGAATTGCGATTTGAACGCACGGCAGAAGCGTCTTTTTGAAGAGGCGCGAAAGCGCAACCCGAATTTGAAGGTTCCCTCCGAACCCGCCGCTCCATCCGCCGACTTGACGGATGAGGATTTCGCGCTGATCAAACAGGGGGTCGGCGATAAGAGTCCGCGGGCCGGCGGGGGGCCGGCAGGCGCCTCCCCCGGCGCGGAAGCCGAACCTGCCGCGCCGCTGACGGGCACGGTGGTCAAGTACTTCGCGGAAAAAGGCTTCGGTTTTATCCGTCCGGAAGACGGAGGCAAGGATGTCTTTTTCCATGTCACGCGGCTGGTGGAAGGCTTTCCGGACGATCTGGCGCCGATGGTGCGTGTCTCGTATGATCTGGACTACGACCGGACCGGCAAGCTTCAGGCCACCAATCTCCGTATTCTGAAAGAGTAGTCCAGAGTTTACCTGCCGGATTCCGGAAGGCGGTAAACGAGGATGCCTCCCCCAGGCTGGGCCACCGGACGAAGGCGGCGGAAGGCGGCATAATAATCCCGATATTCCGGAGCAAAGTGTGCGCCAGTCAAAAGCGTTGCGCTCACCGCGTAGTAGACGCCTGGCTCGGGCCGCAGGCGCGTGTCCTTCGCCCACTCGGGTCCCCAGGGCGGGATGAGGAACTCGTACTGGCCGGGTCCGAAATAGCGATTCGGCTGATCCATGCCAAAGTACGCCAGCCGGATGCGCGAGATTCCCCTCTCACGCGTGAAGCGGGCAAGCGCCGGAAGGCCATGACCCCAGTCAAGATTGCTGTCCCCTACATAGGCGAGCGCTCGATGCGTCCCGCCCGTTCCCCAATTCGTGAAACTGATCCCGTAGGGGAAAGATGGAAGCGTCTCGGCCAGCCACAGCACGCACCCGATCGCCAGCGCCGCGGTGCGGCCCCGCCGCACCATCTCCTGGACGCCGCAGCCGGCCAAGAGGAGAGCAAATGGCAGCGCCGGCAATACCAGCCGTACCCCAAGTTGAAGCGACGACGCGGACGCGGCGGCGAGATACAGGACCGGCGGCAAAACCAGAAAGACGGTGGTCCCGGCCGGCAAGCGGCGGAACAACACCAGGGCGCTGGCAAGTAGCAGGACCAGCAGCGTCAAAGGAACCTTGACGGCGAGCGCCACGAGAAAATACAGGGGGTGTCCGGCAGGCCAGACCTTGCCAAGCAGGTACACCGGAGCGGGAGCCGCGTTCGAGAAAACCAGGGAGCGGAACCCCTCCCAGAATCCTCGCGGTGCGGGCAACCATCCGGCGAGCGGCAGGGCTACCCGCACCACGGCGGGCGTACCGGCGTAGTCGCGGAGTCGCTCGACTTCAGCGGGGTGCGGCGTGCGCATCGATCCGGGAAAAGCAAGGCAAACCCCCGCATAGAGGACGGAGAAGGCCACCAGCAGATGGGCCGCCGTTCGCCACGCCGGGGACCGCGGCCGGAGGGCGGCGCGCGCCAGGATCACTGCGCAACCGGCCGGGACCACAATCAGCATGGAGAACTTCGCCAGGCAGGCAGCCAACAGCGCCGCTGCCAGCCACCACGCGCGCGCCGTGTCCGGCTGACGCCAGTAGCGCCAAGCGGCGTACCAGAAGCCCAGGTAGGCGAACGTTGCGGCCAGGTCGTTTTTGAACAAAGCGCCGTGCCCCAGCGCCGTGGGCTCGGTGGCGAAGATTGCCGCCGTCAGCAACGCGGCCGCGGGCCCACAAAGCTGCCGCCCCCACCACCACAGCAAGACCGCGGTGGCCAGCGGGAATAACAGCATCGGCAGCCGCGACCAAAAGAAGAAGCTCTGGATGCGCGGGGGAGGAAACGCCTCCATCATGGCCGTGGAGATGTTCCACTCATGCTCTGTCTTCCAGGATGGATGCGACGCCGACAGCGGCAGACCGAGCCAGCGCGGAACCCATCCGCCCACGATCTTGATGAGCGGCGGCATGTCCTGAGGCTTCAGACGGTCGCGCCCCTCCCAATACAGCGTGGCGGAGAGGAGGTGACTGGGTTCGTCGGCGGTTACGCCCACCCGCCACGCCTGGTACGCCAGCAGCGCCGCCAGCACGGCGAGCAGCCCGCCGAGCCAGCGCAGTTCTGCGGCGGTGACCGGCGGCTTTGGGGGGTGCGTAGCCAAGCGCAACTGGATGGACGGTGAGGCGGGAAGCATACCCGCGCGGGCCAATCCCCTAGTCTAATACCCGCGCTGCTTGTCCACGATATTCAGCAGCGGCTGGCCGGCGTGGTAGCGCGCAAAGTTATCGAGGAAGAAAAGCATGGCCTGGTCCAGCCAATCGCGCGTGTGGTCGGCGCAGTGCGGCGAGAGCAGGACGTTTTCCAAACGATAGAACGGGTGTCCCCTGGGCAGCGGCTCGACTGCGAAGACATCGAGCGCGGCGCCGCGGATGCGTCCGGATTCGAGGGCGCGAGTCAGCGCGGCTTCGTCCACCACCGGACCCCTCCCCACGTTGATCAGGACTGCCTCCGGCTTCATAGAGGCCAAGGCCGCATCCCCGATCATCCCCCGGGTCTCGGGCGTGAGCGGCGCGGCGGCGATGACATAGTCACATTGCGGCAGCATCTCTTCCAGTTGACTGAGGCCGTAAATCTGGTCGGCCCAGGGGTCGCCTTGCGACTCCGCAGGCCGCTTGCGAAGTCCGAGCACGCGCATCCCGAGGGCCTTGGCCCGCTGCGCGCAGGCCCGGCCAATATCGCCATAGCCCACGATGCCCAGGGTCTGAAAACGGATCTCGTCCACGTCGAACGGGTCCCAGCGCCCGGCTTGCTGGCTGCGCACCATGCGCCGCAGGTCCTTGGCAAAGAACAGAATCGCCGCTAGCGCAAACTCGCCGAGAGACTGGCTAAACACGCCGCGGCCGTTGGTTAGCGTGGCCGGACTGGCCATGACCGCGGGACTGAGCAGGCCGTCGAGTCCGGCTGCGGGCGAGTGAATCCAGCGGACGCGCGGAGTCATCGCCAGCACGTGGTCCAACAACCCGCGCGGCGGCCACCAGAGCAGGATCGCGTCGGCCTCCGGGGCGAGGTTGCGGAAGGCATCGGGCGTGTTGCCCACCGCCATGCTGGTTCCGTCGGGTAGCCGCTCCAGGTAGGCTAGCTTGGCGTCGCGGGGATCAGCGAGCACCAACAGCACATTTGGTTTCATGCGGAAGTTGAATGTAGCATAAGGGGGGAGGAGCGCGGCCGGCGCGAAGCCCGCGCGGGCTTGCGCCTCGGGCAGGATTCGCCTTTATGTTTGACTTGTCCTTGGAACTGGTACGGGTGGTGGAAGAGGCGGCGATCGCGGCCGCGCGCACGATGGGCATGGGTGACGGCAAAGCGGCCGACCACGCGGCTGTCGAAAGCATGCGCCGCGTGCTGGACACCATCCCGATCGACGGGACGATTGTCATCGGTGAAGGCGAGCGGGACAAAGCACCCATGCTGTACATCGGCGAAAGAGTCGGCACCGGGCGCGATGTGGATGGTTCTTTGTCCGTGGACATCGCGGTGGATCCGCTCGAGGGCACCAATCTCTGCGCCACGGGCGCCGGGGGAGCGATCACCGTGCTGGCCGCGTCGGAAAAGGGCGGTTTGCTACATGCGCCGGATTGCTACATGGAGAAGATCATCGTGGGACCTTCGGCGAAGGGCGCGGTCGACCTGGATGCGCCCGTCAAGCACAACCTGAAGGCCATCGCCCGGCGATTGCAGCGAGGGGTGGACGACCTGGTCATCGTGGTGTTGGACCGGCCCCGGCATGAGCAACTGATCCGCGACATCCGCGAGGCGGGCGCGCGGATCCGCCTGATCGCCGACGGCGACCTTTCGGCGGGGATCGCCGCGGCGGTCATCGGCACCGGGGTGCACGCGGTCATGGGGATTGGAGGGGCGCCCGAGGGCGTGCTGTCCGCCGCGGCGCTGCGCTGCCTGAACGGAGAGATTGTCGGCCGGCTGGTGGTGAAGGACAGCGCGCAGGCCGAGCGCATGCAGGAGATGGGGATTCGCGACCTGAAACAGATTTACACCGCAAAGGATCTGGCGCCGGGCAGGAATCTCGTGTTCGCGGCTTCGGGAGTGACCGACGGGAACCTGTTGAAGGGCGTCCGCTTCTTCGGCGACGGGATCCGGACCCAGTCGGTCGTGATGAACCTTTCGCCGGCGCGGGTGCGGTTTATTGATTCGGTGCACCTGGAGAACCGCCCGGACGTAAGAGTGCGCTTCCAGTAAGCAGCCATCCGGCGACGCGTGCGGAACCTGCGGGGCGGACTCTTCGTAGAAGCCAATGAGCCCAGGAGGTCCCTATGCTTCGTTCGAGCCAAACCGGCGGCGCGGTGGGCGGCTTGCTGCTGCTGGCTGCCTTGGCGGCCGCGTTGGCCTGGTGGCTGTTCGGATGGTGGGAGCTTCCGCCCGAGTGGCGGGTGGAAAGAACCCGGAGTGCGGATGGATCGCGGACCCGGGTGGCCACCCCCATCGGCGGCATTGAAATCAAAAGACACGATCTCGATGCGGCGAAGCTAGGGGTGCCGGTGTATCCGGGCGCGCAGGTGGTCGACCGGCGGCAGCATGCAGCCACCATTGAGTTCGAGTTGCGGCGCCGACGCGCCGGGGTGACCGTGGTCGCCGCCGTCTACCGCACCTGCGACGACCCTGCAAAGGTGCGCCAGTTCTACCGGGACGAACTGCCGCACTGGATGGTCACACCGGACGGAATCGAACTGGTGGGAGAGGGCTACCGGCGCATGATCCTCCTGCGGCGCGAGTCCGGGGGGACGGTGATCGCGGTTGCGTCCATCGGAGAGCCTGCGTCAAACTGAAGGGCAGGGTCCTCTCCGAGCGAAGATGCCTGATTTCTGCACGTGCGGCGCCGAACTGCCGGTGGACGCGAGGTTTTGCCATCGCTGCGGGAAGCCGCAGCGAGCCGAGGATCTGCTCCGCGACGAAGCGGTGGAGATTACGTTTGCGCGCGAACCGGCGCCGGTCAAGCCTCCCGCGGCCGCTCCGGCTCCCGGCTTTCAGAACCCCATCGCGTTGCGCGTGGCGCTGCTCGCCGCGAGTCTGGCGACACTGCTGTTCCTGCTGATCCAGTATGGTTTCGTGGTCTGGCTGGTGGGCGCTGGCTTCCTGGCGGCGTATCTGTTCTCCCGGCGCACGCAGCAGGTGCTCAGTGTGCGTGCGGGCGCGTACCTGGGCTGGATCACGGGCATTCTCAACTTCGCGTTGCTGGCGGTGCTGTTCGCGGTTTCGGCGGCGCTGTCCGGCGACCAGCTCGCGCAGTTGTACCAGGAACAGCTCCGGCAAATGCCCGCCACAGACCCGAAAGTGGCCGAGGCGGTGAAGATGCTGGAGACGCCCGGCGGCATGGCGGCGGTCTTTCTCACCTCCTTCGCGTTTCTGTTCGCCGTGGTGACCGCGTTCTGCACGGCGGGCGGCGCGCTGGGCGCCAAGATCTTGCACAAGGATTAGGCGCCTTACCGGCGGCCGGCGCTCCGTTTGACGATGGCCACGCCCGCGAAGATCGCTCCCATCGCCAACGCTTCGCGCATGCCGAAGGGCTCGCGGTAGAACAGCCAGCCCAGCGCCACCGCTACCACGCAGTTCACGTAGTTGTGGATGGAGACCAAGGCCACCGGCAAATGGCGCAGGGCATAAAAATATGACGTGTAGCCGATGATCGAACCGAACAACACCAGATAGAGCAGTGCTCCGTGCGCCCGGGCGTCCCAGATCAGCGGCGGCGCCGGACCCAGCAGCGCCGGGGGAAGGAAGGCCAACCCCGCCGCCAGTTGATGCAGGGCGCCCACGGCGAGCGGACTGCCGGCCGAGGGCAGACGCCGCTGGGCAATCGAGCCGAACGACCAGCTTGCCATGCCTGCCTGAAGGATCAGAAAGCCCGTCAGCAGCGACTGCGCGTGGGTATCTCCGGAAAGCGCCGGCGACAGCAGCAGCACCGCTCCGGCCAGCCCCACCAGCATGCCCGCCAGCGTCGGGCCGTGCAGCCGTTCTCCCCCGGGCAGCAGGGCTTCAATGCCCACCATCCAGAACGGCGAGAAGGTAATGAACAGCCCCGCCAGGCCGCTGGCGATGTACAGTTCGGAGAAAGTTAGCGCCCCATTTCCGATCCCCAGAATCAGGACGCCATAGAGCGCGCTGCGCCACAGATCGCGGCCGGGCGGTATCCATTCCCTTCGCAACCAGACCACCGCGGTCAGGATGCCGCCCGAGAGCAGAAAGCGGCCGCTGACCAGCCACAGCGGCGGAATCGCCTCCAGCGCCATACGAATGGCCAGGTAGGTGGTACCCCAAAAAATGCAGACGGAAACCAGGGCCAGATAAGCGAGAAACTGCTCGCGTTGCGCCAAGCGATCAGCGTAGCATGCAGGCCTTCGACTACAATGAAGCGAGATCTCCGCTCGCCTCCGTGCCGACCATCCTTACCGTCACGATCAACCCCGCGCTCGACCGCAATGTGACCGCGGACCGGCTGGTATTCGAAGATCGCGCCTACATTCTGAACGCCTACGATTCGGCGGGCGGACGGGGCATCAACGCCTCGCGCGTCATTCATTCGTTCGGCGGCGACACGCTGGCCCTGTTGCCCTGCGGCGGCGAAACCGGAGACCGGCTGGCAAGTTTTCTCGACAGCGCGGGATTTCCCTACGAAGCCATCCGCATGCAGAGCGCGGTGCGGGTGAACCTTTCCATTTCCGACGAACAGGGCCTGACCATCAAGCTAAACGAGCGCGGGCCCCTGTTGGCGCCCGAGGAGCTCGAACGGCTGGAAGCCGCCGTTTGCGCGCGCATGCAAGGAGCCGCGTGGGTGATGCTGTGCGGGAGTCTCCCGCCGCGCGTGCCGGACGATTTTTACGCCCGGTTGATCCGGTTCGGCCGCCGGCTGGGCGTGCCGGTGCTGCTCGACGCCGACGGGGACGCGCTGCGGGAAGGTTTGGAGGCCCGGCCTGCGGTGGTGTGTCCGAACCAGCAGGAGGCGGAGGCGCTGCTGGGGACCGTGCTGCTTACCCGGCATCACATGGTCGAAGCTGCGGAAACCCTGCGGAAGCGGGGAGCCGAGTCCGTCCTGCTCTCGCTGGGCAGCCGCGGGGCGTTGCTGGCGCGCCCGGAGGGGGTCTTCGAAATCGTCCCGCCCCCGGTGGACGCCGTTTGCCCGATCGGCGCGGGAGATGCGCTGGCGGCGGCGTACGTTTGGGCGCTCACCAGCGGGCATGCTCCGGAGGAGGCGGCTCGCTGGGGCGTGGCGGCCGGTACGGCGTCCGCGCTGCTGCCCGGCATCCGCTTCGCAAACCTGGCCCAAACCGATGAGATGCGCCGGCGCGTGGAAGTCCGCCGGATTCCATGAGCGAGGCGGATCTCAGTCATCCCCGGCAGGATGTGGTCCGCTCCGCCGGCATTGTTTCGGCGGCCGTGCTGCTGAGCCGGCTGACCGGTCTGGCCCGGGAGATCACGATGGCCCGCCTGTTCGGCGCGGGCATCGCCAAGGACGCCTTCGACCTCGGTTTCCGGATTCCCAACCTGACGCGCGACCTGTTCGCGGAAGGCGCTTTGTCGTCCGCCTTCGTGCCCACGTTCACGCGCTACCTTACCCAGCACGGGCGGGCTGAGGCCGCCCACCTGTCGAACCTGGTCGCCACCGCCCTCATCCTGGTGGTCGGCGCGATCACTTTGCTGGGCATTTTGCTGGCCGGCCCCCTGGTGGCGCTGCTGGCCTCGGGATTCCAGCAGGTGCCGGGCAAATTCGACCTCGCCGTGGGTCTCACCCAGGTGATGTTTCCGTTTCTGCTGCTGGTGGCCCTGGCGGCCCAGGCGATGGGGGTTCTCAACGCGAACCAGCAGTTCGGGATCCCGGCGCTGGCTTCCACGTTTTTCAACGTGGGGTCCCTGGCGGTAGGCGTGGCGGGGGCGCTCTGGGTCGCGCCCGGACTGGGCGTCGAGCCGATTTACGGCATGGCGGTGGGTGTCGTGGTAGGCGGGGCCCTCCAGTGGTTGTGCCAGGTTCCGTCGCTGGTGCGCAGCGGGTTCCGCTTCCGGCCCGCGTTCGATTTCGGCCACCCGGGCCTCCGCCAGATTGCGCTGCTGATGGGACCCGCCATCCTCGGCAGCGCCGCCGTGCAGATCAACGTCATGGTGAACACCCATTACGCTGCCGGCATCACCAACGAGGCCGGCCAAGTCATCAACGGTCCGGTAAGCTGGCTGAGTTACGCCTTCCGCTTCATGCAACTCCCTCTGGGTTTGTTTGGGGTGGCGATTGCGTCGGCCACGCTTCCCGCCGTTTCCCGCAGCGCGGCCGCGCGGGACTTCACCAAGTTCCGCGACCTGCTGGCGCGGTCGCTGGGGATGGTGTTCCTCTTGACCGTCCCGTCGGCGGTGGGGCTGGCGGTGCTCGGCGAGAGCATTATCGGCCTGATTTACGAAGGCGGCCCGTTCACCCCCTACGACACGCAGCAGACGGCGGTGGCGCTGGCCTGGTATGCCCTCGGGCTGGCCGGATACTCCGCGGTGAAAGTGCTGGCGCCGGCCTTTTACGCGCTGGGCGATTCCCAAACGCCGATGGTGGTGAGTCTGCTTTCCATTCTCATCAACTTCGCCGCGGCGGCGACCCTGGTGAAAGCGGCCGGATTTGGCCATGCCGGCTTGGCGCTGGCGACTTCGCTGGTGGCGATGTTCAATTTTCTCGTCCTGCTGTGGCGGATTCGGCGGCCGATCGGGGGCGTTTACGGACGCGCTCTGCTCGCGAGCGTCTCCAAGATCGGGGCGGCTTCCGCGATCATGGGCGTGGCCTCCTGGTGGCTGAGCGAGACCATCGCCGCGGAACTGGGCCGCGGCCGTCTCGCCCGCGCGGTCGAATTAGGCGTCGCGATCCCCGCCGGGATCGCGGTGTTTTATGGCGCCGCGCGGCTGCTCCGGGTCTCCGAAGTCGAAGCGGCCTGGAACTCCCTGGGACGGCCGCTCCTACGGAAACTGGGCCTGCGCGGCTAAAGGGGAGCGGATGGCGCCAAGCCCGGGACCGCCGCGGAGTTCAATCGTTCCGGACCACGAGCGGTAGCGAGTGGGCCCGGCGTCGGGGTTGCGAGGGCAACAGGCCCGCTCCCTGCCGGTCGCGTTCGGCGCGTTCGGCGCGGGCTCATCCGAATACCTGCGAAATCACTTTTCCGCCGAAATCCGTCAGCTTCTCGTGCCGCCCGTTGTGCAGGAACCACAGCTTGTGCTGGTCCAGGCCGAGCGCATGGAGGATGGTGGCATGGAAGTCCCGCATGTGGCAGCGCTCGCCCTGCGCGCGCAGGCCGAACTCATCGGTGGCGCCGATCACCTGCCCTCCCTTCACCCCGCCCCCGGCGAACCACATGGTGAACCCGTGCGGATTGTGGTCGCGGCCATTGCCGCTCTGGGACATTGGCAGGCGGCCGAATTCGCTGCCCCAGATCACCAGGGTGGAGTCCAGCAACCCGCGTTGCTTGAGGTCTTGGAGCAGCGCCGCGATCGGCTGGTCGGTGTGGCCGCACATCTTGGTGTGGTTAGCCACGAGGTCCTTGTGGGCATCCCACTGCGTGATCAGCGGTCCGCCGCCGGAATAGAGCTGGATGAAACGCACGCCGCGCTCCACCAGCCTGCGCGCCAGCAGGCAGCGCGCGCCGAAGTCGGCCGTGTGCTTCTGATCGAGTCCATACATCCGGCGGATGTGCTCGGGCTCCCTGGCGACATCCACCGCCTCCGGGGCGTGGCTTTGCATGCGGAACGCCAGTTCGTAGGAACTGATTCGCGCGGCCAGTTCTGTGTCGGAGTCGAGCGTATCCTGTTCGTTCATCTTCTGGAGCAGGTCGAGCGTGGCCCGCTGGCGTTCCGGCGTCATGCCCGGCGGGGGCTGCAAATGCAGGATCGGATTGGGTCCCGAGCGAAACACGGCGCCTTGATAGACCGCGGGCAGGAACGCCGCTCCCCAGCACGGCGTGCCGCCTTCCGGCGTCCCTTCCGGCTGCGGCATCACCACGTACGCCGGCAGATTTTCGCTTTCGCTCCCCAGGCCGTAGGTGACCCACGAGCCCATGCTCGGATAGCCCATCAGAATGCGTCCGGTGTGGACCTGGTACATCGCCGGCGCATGCACCACACTCTCGGTGTAGAAGGAACGGACAAAGCAGATATCGTCCACGCACCCGGCCAGATGCGGGTACAGTTCCGAGACCTCCATCCCGCATTGGCCATGTTTGGAGAACTTCCAGGGTGTGGCCAGGATGGGCGTGTCGCCGTTGGTGAACTGGCTCGGCACCTTGCCGAAGGACTCGGGCAGCGGCTGGCCTTCGTACTTCGCCAGCAGCGGCTTGGGGTCAAACGTGTCGATGTGGCTCGGTCCGCCGACCATAAACATGAAGATCACAGACTTGGCCTTGCCGCCGAAGTGGGGCGGTTTGGGGGCCAGCGGGTTCACCCGCGCTTGGGCGTGCGCCGGCGGGTCGAGCAGCGCACCGAGCGCCAGCGCGCCAAATCCGTGTGCCGCGCGCACCAGCACGTCGCGCCGCGAGACGGCCTTCGGAAAGTGCGGGTCAGGGGACATAGACAAACTCGTTGCGGTTCAGCAGGGCGAGACAGAAGTCCTCGAGCCGGCCGCCCTGGCGGAAGAAATCGCGGGCCATCCGCGTTTCGGCGGCCCGCGGGGGGCGGACCAGCGCCAACCGGTAGGCCCGGCGCAGGCGGCAGCCTTCGTCCCGCCCGCATTCGCGTGCGAGCCGCGCGGCCAGCGCCCGCGACTGCTCCGCCATGAAACCGCTGTTCATCATCGACAAAGCTTGCAGCGCATGCGTGCTTTCGGCGCGGACCGGGCAGGAGGTCATCGCATCCGGCTGGTCGAACGCTGCCAGCATCGGCAGCCGAAGCGTCCGTTTGTTCAGGAGGTAGAGACTGCGGCGGTGAAGGTTCGCCGGCTCCGGATCCACCGGCCACAAACCATCGGGCTCGCCTTCCGTGAACAGCAGTTCGTACACTTCCGGCTCCAGGGGCGTCTTCACCGGCGGCCCGCCCAGCCGGGTAACCAGCGTCCCGGAAACCGCCAGCACGTGGTCGCGCAGCGTCTCGGCCTCGAGCCGTTTGCGGTTCATGCGCCAGTAGAGCTTGTTGTCCCCGTCGACGGCGGACTTGGCGGCGTCCGGAGCGGACGACTGCTGATACGCGCGCGAGGTCAGAATCAGCCGGTCGATCGCGTGGATGCTCCAGCCGGATGCAACAAACTCGGTGGCCAGCCAGTCCAGCAGTTTCTGATTGGTGGGCCGCTCGCCGAGCAGCCCGAAGTCGTTGGGCGTGCGCACCAGCCCCGTACCCATCCGGAACTGCCAGATGCGGTTGACCATCACGCGGGCGGTGAGCGGGTGCCGCGGGTCCGCCAGCCATTCGGCCAGCGCCGCGCGCCGTCCCTGGGCGGCGTCCGGAATGACCTCGGCCAGATTCCCATCCGGCTTCGCGGCGAAGATGACCGGCACGCCCGGCGTCACCACGCCGAGTTTCTGCTTGTGATCCCCAATCTTGAGAATGTGCGTGGGCGCCGGTTCGGCCACGTTCGTCACGGCGAAGGCAGTGGGCGGCGGCGCGGGCGCGCGCCGCGCCAGTTCGTGCATCTCCCCGCGCAGCGCCGTCCGCCGGGCGGCGTCTTCCGGCTTCAACGCGTCCACCAGTTCGTCCCACGAAACCCCGACCTGCGATTCGGCGTCCTTGGCCAGCTTCTTCTGTTCCTCGGTCCGCTGCTCCTGCGGCACGTCGAGCGCGGCGCGCAGAGCCGGCTCCAGCCTGGCGACCTTGGCCGCGCGCAGCCGCTCACGGTACGGTTTCTCGATCTCCGCGATCCGCTCCTTGATCGGCCTCAGCCGTGCTTCGTAATCCTGTTGCGCGCGCGCGTGTGCGGCTTTCTCCTCGGCTGTGGCAATGTCGATCTCCTGGCCGGCGGTCCCGGCGAACACCGCCTGCAACCGGTAGTAGTCCGACTGCAAGATCGGATCGAATTTGTGGTTGTGGCACCGGGCGCAGCCGATGGTGAGACCAAGGAAGACGGAGCCCACCCCGTAGGTCATCTCGGTGAGCGCTTCCTGCCGGTTCATTTCCTCGTCCTGGTTGCCGGACACCAGGTGAATCGGGCCAAGCCGGTGAAAACCCGTGGCGATCAGGGCGTCCTGGTCGCCGGGGTAGAGTTCATCGCCCGCGATCTGCTCCTTCAGAAACCGATCGTACGGTTTGCCAGCGTTGAACGAGCGGACCACGTAATCGCGGTACCGCCAGGCGTGGGGGCGCTCGGCGTCCATTTCGTAGCCGTTCGTGTCGGCGTAGCGGACCACGTCCAGCCAGCGCTGGGCCCAGCGCTCGCCGTAGTGCGGCGAAGCCATCAGGCGGTCGACTAGGCGCTCGTAGGCATCCGGTCGCGGGTCGCGGAGAAACAGGTCGATCTCGCCAGGCGTGGGAGGCAGTCCGGTTAAATCCACCGTCAGGCGGCGAAGCAGGGTCTGTTTCGGCGCTCTCGGAGACGGCGTCAACTTCTTCGCCGCCAGCGCCTCCAGCCAGAAGGCGTCGATGGGGTTACGCGCCGCTGTCCGGTCCGGTAGCGCGGGCGTCGCGGGACGTTGCGGCGGTTGGAACGACCAGAAGTTGCGGCGCGCCAGCACGCCGGCGGTTTGCCTGTCGGCCGCCGGGAGCGTGAAGCAGACCACCAGCACAATCGCGAGCGAGACCGGCAGCTTCATCAGAAGAGAGAGACTGCTGTCATTATATCGGCCCTGCCTCGCCCGGTGAGCCGCGAGCGAAAAAAGGTGTCCGAGCCCGCTTTTTTCGCGGCCGCTGGCGGAGGAAGAGGGATTCGAACCCCCGGACGAGTCACCCCGTCTGCGGTTTTCAAGACCGCTGCCTTCAACCGCTCGGCCATTCCTCCGCTACCTTCACCGTAGCCGATCCGCCGCACCCGTGGCAATCATTCCGGTATACGATAGCCGCACACCGTCCTTGGGGAGACCGCCGCCATGCAACGACGTGCGTTCCTGTCCCTCGCTCTCGCCGCTTCGGCGACGCCGGCGCCGCCCGTCCGCACTGTCCAGGTGGAGACGGCGTTCCCCTCTCCGGGTCCGAAACCCAATGGGTTGCAGGCCACCGCGGACGGCCTGTGGATTCTCGATCAAGGCGACAACCGCGCCTATCTGGTCTCCTACGATGGCGGTCGCGTGCTCCGCACGCTGGAAACGGATTCCAGAGCCGGCAGCGGGATCGCCTTCGACGGTGAGGGGCTCTGGCTGCATCCACCTACAGCCGCGAGATCATCCGCGCCGATGCCCGCACCGGGCGGACGCTCCGGAAGTTCGACACTCCAGGGGCGGGAACCGTCGACTGGCCCCGTCCGCGACGCAGTCCGCTGGCTCTGCCGGAGCCCGCCCCGCCAAAACCCTCGCCTCCCCGGCCGGCCGGACCGGCGCCCGCCAAGGCCGCCACCGGCGCGCATGGCCTCGAATGGCGGGACGGCAAGCTGTGGATCGCCACGCCGCCGGCCAAGACGATCTACCGCCTGAACCCGGCGCCCTGGCAAGTGGAACTGCAATTCCCGACGGCGGGCGACCGGCCGCACGGCCTCGGCTGGCAGGACGAATGGCTCTGGTGCGCGGACTCCAACGCCAACGCCTTCCATCGCTACGACCCGCGTATCGGCCGCGTGCTCGAACAAATCCAGCTCGCCGAGTCCGATCCGTTGCCGCACGGCATGACGATCTGGGAGGGATTCCTGTGGTATTGCGACGACGTCGGCGTGGTGTGCCGGTTCCGGTTGGGAAGCCGTTTCCTCCCAGCGGGCTACGAGAAATCCGCGGCTTCTTCACCGTCCAGCACGCCGGTGAACCAGGCGCGCGGCGTGGCTTCAAACAGTTCGCCAAGGTCCGGGTTCCAATCCGCGGGCACGAACTTTTCCGAACCGCAGAGCACCCACACCGCAACGCCACGCGCCCGCGCGGCCAAAGCAAGCAAGGCGGTGCCGAGTTTGTTGACCACGACGGCGGGCGTGACTGCATCGGCGCCGACCACCGCGACCTCCACGCCGGCGAGCGCGGAATATACGGCAGCGTCCGGAATCACTTCTCCATGCAAAAGGGAGGCGGTCCGGCGGCCTTCGCCGCCTGGCAGCGACTCGGTACAAAGCAGGCGGGCCGGCGGTGCGAAGCGGAGCGCATGCACCACGGTCGAACTGTAAGAATGCGTCAGCACGGTTCGCCCTCCGGTCAGGGGCGCCGCCTTCCGGGCGAGGGCGTCCCGGCTTTGCCGTAACCGCGCGAGGAATTCCGGCAGACGGCCGCGGAGCGCCGCCTGCGCGGCGTTGTACACCGGGGCCATGGCAGGCTGAGCCTGGATCACGGCCTGGGCGGCCGCCGGCAGTTCATCCGGGGACGCCAGGGCCAGTAACTCCGCTGCGCGCAAGGCCAATTCGGCCGCGCCGCGCGAGCGGTCCCGCGCGAGCTCTTCCACGCGAGCGGCCAGGAGGGGGTTCCCCATGCGGTTGCCCGCGTCGCGCGCGCTACGCGACGATCCGTCCGTCGCGCATGTGGACGGTGCGATGGCCGAAAGCGGCCGCTTCCGGGTTGTGCGTGATCATGAGGATCGTCTGCCCCAGGCGCTGGTTCAGGTCGCGCAGCACGGAGAGCACAAGCTGCGAGTTCGTCGTGTCGAGATTGCCGGTGGGCTCGTCGGCCAGCAGAATCGCCGGGTGATTGACAATCGCGCGCGCGATGGCGACCCGTTGCTGCTCCCCGCCGGAGAGTTCGCTCGGCCGGTGGTGCAGCCGGTTGGCGATCCCCAGCATTTCCAGCACATCGCGGAACTGGGGATCGGCTCCATTGCGGTTGCCGGACAGGTGGCGCGCGATGGCGATGTTATCGGCGGCGCTCAGGGTGGGCAGCAGGTTAAACTTCTGGAATACGAACGCGACGCGGGTTTTCCGCAGGCGTGTCCGCTCGGCGTCGGACATGCGCGCCAAGTCTCGATCCTCGACGATGACGGTTCCCGACGTCGGCGGCGTCAGCCCGCCGACGATGTGAAAGAGAGTGGACTTGCCGGATCCGGACGGGCCGACGATGGAAACGAATTCGCCGCGCTCGACCAGCAGATCGACCCCGCGCAACGCCTCCACCTGCACTTTACCGACGCGGTAAACCTTGCGCAGTTTTTCAATCCGGATGACGTGGGAACTACTCATAGGCCAGCGCCTCGATGGGATCCTGACTGGCGGCCCGCCAGCCAGGGTACAACGCGCCCAGGGTGGCGCCGGTCATCGCGATCAGAGCCGCCCGGGGCCACCAGCCCGGCACGATGGCCGGCGACAAAGAGGCGGGGACGAACGTCTCCAGCGCCCACTTGGCGCCGAAACTCAAACCCACGCCAATCACCGCGCCCACCAGCGACAGCAGCAGCGCCTCGCGCAGAATCAGGGTCAGAATGAATGCCTTAGACGCGCCGAGCGACTTCAGGATGCCGATTTCGCGCGTGCGCTGCAACACAGCCATGTACATGGACAGGCACACGACGGCGAAGCCGATCACCACCGCGATGCCGATCATGACGTTGATGAACGACTTCAGGGCCGGATAGCTGTCCACGCTGAACAGGGAGATGAAATCGCTCATCGCGTAAATCGGGTAATCTTCCAACTGGCTCTTCAGCGCCTCGATGACCGCCCCGACGTTCTCAGGCGCGTCGACCTTCACATAAATCTGGGTGACTTTACCGCGATTGCCCGTGAGCTCCTGCAACTCTTCCAGGTCGACGAACACCCGGTTGAGCTTCCCGGGCTCCACAATGCCGGCGACCCGCCAATCGAGGTTCATTAGGTTCAGGACCGCGCCCACTTTGGCGTTGCGCTCCCGGGCGTAGTTCTCGTCGATCAGGATCTCGCGCGGATTACGGAACGGGCCGCCGGCGACGAAACGGAACCCCCCGCTCATGGCGCTGAACTCCTCGAGCTGGATGCCGGCGGCGCTGGTCAGCGGCGCGGAGATGGAGTGAATAATGGTTCCGGTGGCTAGACGCACATGCGGCTGCTTGCGCACAAAATCGACGAGCGCCGCCGGGATCGGCGCGCTGGACAGACTGGAGGCGAAGGAGGATCCTTTGGGACGGATGACAATGTCGGCGCCCACGCCGTTGGCGCGCCGGCGGGCCTCGGACAGCATGCCTTCGCTCAACCCTACCAGGGTCAAAACCAGGGTGACCGGGATCGCGATCAACAGCGCGCTCAGAAATGTGCGCACCGGACGATGCCGGACATTCTCCCACACAAGTTTGTGGATCACTGGGGTGCTTTCCCTTCTACATACCCTTCAAGTTGATACGATTCCACGCCTTCAGGGCGATCCAGGACAAACTGGCTGTCGCGCAGGGGCGGATTGATCTCCAGTTTCGTCACCCGAAGCAGCAGGCCGTACTCGTCCTGCGGACGCTGGATCTCGATCTGGTGCGGGAAGTCCACCTCGTCTTCCCGCCGCCAGCCGCTATAACGGGCGTCGGTGAGGATTTCCCCTTTGTCGTCAAAAACAAGCTGGCGGCTCACCAGCAAAGTCAGGCGGTCGAACCAGATTTGCCGCCGGAGGCGCAGTTCCGATGGGTTGGCGTTGACCAAGTCCAGGACGTACGTCGCGCGGACTTCGTCGGTCAGGCTGTGCAGCATCGGCAATTCCTCCCCGGGGACCGGAGGACGGACCACGAGCGCCTGTAAGAAGTGATGCGGCCGGAGGTTCTCCAGTTTCTTCCGGGAGGGGGGAGCAGGGACGTCGCGGCCTTCCAGAAACCGGTTCCGGGACGGCACAAACAGACGGAAGCGCTCGCCGTCGGTGGCCATGTCAAACGCCTTGGCGCGAAACACAGGATAAAGTCCAATCAGCCGCAGTTCCGCCGGGCGCCGGTACAGCAAGTAGCCGCGCACATCCCGGTACTCGGTCAGCTTGCCCTGCTTGGCGCTCCCGAGCGTGGGGATCAGGTCGACGGTCAGGTTCAAGGTGCGAATCGTCTCGTATTGCGCCGCGATCCGCCGCAACAGGTCTTCTTTGCTGGCTTCCAGAAGAGGCTGCTGGGGACGCGCTCCCGGCCGGGCGATGACGCGCGTCCGCGACACACAGGCGGGGAGCAACGCCAGCGCCGACCACAAAAGAACAACAAGGAGAAACCGGACATCCCGCCGGCGCCCTCCGGGCACCCTTTCATTGTACGGCAGCGGCCTGCCTTCCCCGCGCAGATTCCCTCCACAGATTCCGGCCATCCGCGGGCCGGGACGGGAGCACGGCTTGCCGGGCGTCTTACGCCACCTGGACCGGGGGACGGGTTCGCCACTTGCCGCGGGTGAAATCCGGGAAATCCACCGCCTTGCTCCGCCCGGCGACCGACTCGATGGACAGCGGCAGGATCGCGCTCCAGGCAGCCGTGTCGTAGACATCGATGGGCGTCTGGACCTGGCGCTTCACGGCCGTCAGGAATTCGTGCAGGGTCAGGTAGTCCGCTCCGCCGTGGCCGTGAGTCCGCGCTCGCTCGCCCAGCCGTTTCCACAACGGATGCTCGAACTCCGGGTAGTAGACGGACGCTTCCTCCCAAGCGTCCTTCTGCGGACTGCGGTCCTCCAGGTAGAGCTTGTCGAGCGTGCCGGAGTAAATCCCCTTGGTTCCCTGCACGCGGAGAATCAGGTCATAGGGCCGCGGCGATACCGTATCGTGATACAGCGTCACCGTGGCGCCCTGTTCGGTGCGGATCAGCGAGGTATTGACGTCGCCCAGGGCGTAAGCGCGTTTCGCGTTGCGATGCTCGGGCCCGTGCCGCCTGCCTACATAGTAGTTCAGGCCGCGCGACTTGCTGCTCATCGACACCAGGTAGGTAAAGCGATCGCCACGGTTGATGTCCAGCCACCAGGCGATGGGACCGATGGGATGGGTCGGGTACAGGTTGCCGTTTTTGGTGACCGCGTGCGCGCCGCGCCACGTGATTTCGCCCGGGAGGCCCCGGCGCTCGTGGCCGACCAGCGCTCCGCGCACGTCGTGCTGGTAGCCGCCTTCACAGTGGGTCAACTCGCCGAGCCAGCCCTGGCGGATCAGGTTCAAAACCATCAGCACGTTGCGGAAGTAGCAGACATTCTCGAGCATCATGCAGGGCATCCCCGTCTGCTCGGAAGTGTGGACCAGCTGCCAGCACTCTTCCAGGGTGACGGCGGCGGGCACCTCGACGCCGGCGTACTTGCCCGCCTGCATCGTGGCCACGGACATCGGCGTATGCCACTCCCAGGGTCCCGCGTTGATGACGGCGTCCAGATCCTGGCGCGCCACCAGGCGCCGGAAATCCTCGGGTCCGCTTGCGTAGCCCTCCGGACGGGCGCGCCCGGTGTTCTCCACCAACGTCAGGGCGCGCTCGAGGTGCGCCTCATTGATGTCACAGATGGCGGGAACTTCGACGCCCAGAGCCAGAGATGTGCGGAGGAGGCTGGTTCCCCGGTTTCCGACGCCAATGAAGCCCACGCGCAGGCCACGGCCCGCCTCCGGTTCGGCAGGCGCCTGCGCCAGCACGGCGGCTCCCCAGAAAGCTCCGAGGAATTCCCTGCGGTTCCACATGAGAGGAATCGTGGCAGAAGCGCACTGCCGAACGCAAGGCGTCTTGGGGCAGGAGGCTGTATCCGTCGCGGCCCCAACACAGGTAGCCCATCCCCCTTCGTCCTGCTGTCGCGGGCGGGATGGTATCCTACAACCAGGACGAGGTCGCTTGCCGATATGCCACCTGAGCGAGGTGGCACCTCTTGGCCAGTCTCTATTTTTGTGATATCCTTCTAGCTTTTAGGGACGTTCATGCATTACACCACTGATGATGTCAGAATCCAGGGCATCAAGGAATTGCTGTCTCCCGTACAAGTGATTGCGGAGTTTCCGTGCAGCGACCAGGCCTCCGAACTGATCTTCCGGACCCGGCAGTCCATTCACGACATCCTGTACGGGGAAGACGACCGGCTGCTGGTGGTGGTCGGCCCGTGCTCGATTCACGATCCCTCCTCCGCGCTCGCCTACGCCCGCAACCTCCTGGAATGCGCTGCGCGGCACCGGCAGGAGTTGCTGCTGGTGATGCGTGTCTATTTTGAAAAGCCGCGGACGACCGTGGGCTGGAAGGGCCTGATCAACGACCCCTTCCTGGACGGCACCTTTCAAATCAATCAGGGGCTCCGGATGGCGCGGCGGCTGCTCAGTGAGATCAATGAGTTAGGCGTGCCGGCGGCGACCGAGTTCCTGGACATGATCACGCCTCAATACGTGGCGGATTTCATTGCCTGGGGCGCCATTGGCGCGCGCACCACCGAGAGCCAGGTGCATCGGGAACTGGCGTCCGGGCTTTCCTGCCCGGTCGGCTTCAAGAACGGGACGGACGGCAATACGCGCATCGCCATCGACGCCGTGCGGGCGGCGCGGGACCCCCATCATTTCCTCTCGGTCACCAAGTACGGGCATACCGCGATTGTGGCCACCCGGGGCAATCGGGACGGCCACGTGATTCTGCGCGGCGGCAAGCAGCCGAACTGGGATGCGGAATCCGTCGACGCGGTCGCCCTGGAACTGAAAAAGCGGGGGTTGCCCCACCGGCTGATGATCGATTGCAGCCATGCTAACTCGAACAAAGATTACCGGCGGCAAGTGGAGGTGGCCGAGGGGGTGGCCGCGCAGATTGCGGCGGGCTCGCCGCACATCCTCGGGGTGATGCTGGAGAGCAATTTGGTCGCCGGACGGCAGGATCTGGAACCGGGCCGGCCGCTGGTCTTCGGCCAGAGCATCACGGACGGGTGCCTCGGGTGGGAAGAGACCGAAGAGGCGCTGCGCCGGCTTGCCGAGGCGAAGCGCACCGCGAATGCAGCGGTCGAAAAGGCTTCCTGATCCGGCCTAAGACTTGGTGAAGAACCGGGACAAGCTGCTCTGCCTCGGCAAAATCAGGGACTTGCGATGAACCCGCGTGGGCAGAGTTGCCTGTTCCGGCGTTTTTATGAGCCGTGGAGCAAGCCCGGCGCTCCCCGCTCCTGTTGTAGACTCGTCCCATGAAAGGAAGTTCGCGCCGATGAATCCTTCCCGCCGTCAGTTTTTCCACCGGGCCAGCGGTCTGCTATCCGCCGCCGCGCTGGCCGAACAGGTAATCGCCCAGACTTCATCTGCTTCCGCCACCGGCCTGCCCACTCGCGTACTGGGGCGCACCGGCCAGCGCGTCTCCATTCTCTGCCTCGGAGGATGGCACATCGGCACGGTCAAGGATAAAAAGGAAGCATTCCGCATCATGCACCATGCGGTCGCAAACGGACTGACCTTCTTCGACAACGCCTGGGACTACCACAACGGGTACGCCGAGGAGTTGATGGGCGAGGCCCTGGCCCAGGACGGTTATCGCCAGAAGGTATTTCTGATGACCAAGAATTGCGAGCGCGACTACGCCGGGTCGATGAAGAACCTGGAGGACAGTCTGCGGCGTTTGCGTACCGACCGGCTGGACCTCTGGCAATTCCACGAAATGGTCTACGACAACGATCCGGACTGGGTGTTCGAGAAGGGCGGCATCCGCGCGGCGCTCGAGGCCCAGAAAGCCGGCAAGGTGCGATTCATCGGATTCACCGGGCACAAGGATCCGCTGATTCACCTGAAGATGCTGGGCAAACCGCACCCCTGGGACGCGGCCCAAATGCCGATTAACGTGATGGACGCGCACTTCCGGAGCTTCCAGAAGGAAGTGGTGCCGGTCTGCCTCAAGAAAAACGTCGGCGTGATCGGGATGAAAGGTTTGGCGGGCGGCTATCCCGAGGGCCGGCTGCTGGCGAAGATGAATCTTTCGGTGGAAGAGTGCTTCCGCTACTGTCTCAGTCTGCCGGTGGCGACCCAGGTGGTCGGGATTACGACGATGGCCCAGCTTGAGCAGGATCTGCGGATCGCCCGCAACTTCCAGCCGATGTCCCAAAGCGAGCGCAACGCCCTGGTGGCGCGGGTGAAGGACGAAGCGGGCGACGGCCGCCATGAGTTATTCAAGTCGTCCAAGCAGTTCGACGGGGTACACCACCGGCGGCAGCACGGTTTCGATCTCAGTTGAGACGCATTTGCCGGGTCGCGGCGAACGACGCAAGCGCATGGCTCGGCACGGCCTGGCAAGGTGGCGCAACGCGCTTCGAGGTTTCGACCTTAATCTTTCCGGTTGGGCGCGCGTCGTCGGGACGCGGCAGGAACTATGGCCCCGGTTCTTATTCCGAGCGATCCTCTTCCCGCCGCGGCTGGGCTTCGTGGACCCGCTCGCGGAAGCGCCCGCGCATCGCCTTGGCGAGGGAGACGGATGCGTCGCCGAACTTGTCGCGGATCCGGTCGGCGGCGGCGAGGACGCTCCGCCAGCGCTCGCTTTGGCCGCCATCGAGCAGGTCGAGTTGCGCCGCGGGCGTATCGAACCCGGAGGTGTGGACGCCCAGCAGCCGGACCTTCGTCCCCGGCTTCCACGCGGCGCGGAACAACCGCCGGACTTCGGTGAAGATCTCCGTGTCGAGTTGCGTCGCGCGGTCGAGCGAGCGCGCGCGGGTGATGGTATGAAAGCGGTGATCGCGCAGCTTGAGCTGCACCGTGCGCGCGTGCAATCCGTGCTCGCGCAGCCGCCGTCCCACCATTTCGGCCAATCGCGCCAGCGTGGCTTCCAGCACCTCGGGATCGGCGGTGTCTTCCCCGAATGTGCGCTCGTGGCTGATGGACTTCGGTCCTTCGTCCTCGCCGACCGGCGTGTCGTACCAGCCGCCCGCGTCGAGGCCATGCGCCTTGCCCGCCAGCGCCAGGCCCCATTTCCCGAAGCGCTTTTCGAGAAAAGCCTCGTCGAGGCCGGCCAGGTCGCCCACGCGGCGGATGCCGATGTCGTGCAGCCGCCGTTCCGTCACCTTGCCGACTCCGGGGATCTTGCGCACCTCGAGCGGGGCCAGGAACGCGGCCTCCATCCCGGGCATGACCCATAGCACGCCGTTCGGCTTGGCCTGATCCGAGGCGACCTTGGCCACCATCCGCGCGCCCGCGATGCCGACCGAGCAGTTCAGGCCGGTTCGCTCCTTCATCCGTTCGTGGAGCAGATGCGCCGCCCGCAGCGGGGGACCAAACAGCCGGGCGGTGCCGCTCATGTCCAGGTAGGCTTCGTCGATGGAAGCCATCTCCACCAGGGGGGAGAAGTCGTCGAGCACCCGCCGGACCCGGCGCGAGTACTCGGCATAGCGTTCCCGATGGCCTGCCAGGAAGATGGCGTGCGGGCATAACTCATACGCGCGCCGGAGCGGCATCGCGGAATGGACGCCGTACTTGCGGGCCGCGTACGAAGCCGCCGACACCACGCCGCGCTCCGGCCCCTTGCCACCCACAATCACCGGCTTGCCTTTGAGCGAGGGGTCGAACAGCTCTTCGACGGACACGAAGAAGGCGTCCATGTCCACATGGAAGTACGTGTGCGCCGCCATGCGTCCTCCGCGCCCGGCTTCGCCAGGCCACCGGTTCCTCGTGACGGAGCGACCCACCGCCAGTTTGCAGGGACGCGGAGATACGCCGCCAGAGGGGTGAAGCCGGCAGCGCCGCGCATCCCCGGAGCAGGCCGCTCTTGTCTCTAAGCTACTGTTTGCCGGACGCGATGTCCATGCCGGAACCACTGCTGTCGCCGTGACGGGCGAGGCGGTGGCGATCCTGGCCGGAAAACGACGACTGGCGTAAAGTAGTGGCAGAAGATCATGCAGCGGCTCATCTGGTTTCTTTCTTGCTTTCTTGTCCCCGGCGCCGCCGGCGCGACTCGACAGGCGGATATTGTGGTCTACGGATGCACCTCCGGCGCCATCACCACCGCGATTCAGGCCAGGCGCATGGACAAGAGCGCCATCCTGGTCTGCCCGGAAAAGCATCTCGGCGGCCTGACGGCGGGCGGTCTGGGCTGGACCGATACCGGCAACAAAGCCGTCATCGGCGGGCTGGCGCGGGAGTTCTATCATCGCGTCTGGCTCCACTATCAGAAGCCCCAGGCCTGGAAGTGGCAGAACCAGGAGGAATACGGCAACCGGGGGCAGGGTACGGCCGCCATCGACGGCGCCATGCGCACCATGTGGATCTTCGAGCCCCACGTGGCCGAAAAGGTTTACGAAGAGTGGGTGAAAGAGTATCAGATTCCCGTCTACCGCAACTCCTGGCTGGACCGCAAGGGAGGCGTCCGCAAGGAGGGCTCCCGCATCGCCGCCATCCGCATGCTGAATGGAGATGCCTACCGCGCCAAAGTATTTGTCGACGCCACCTATGAGGGCGACCTGCTGGCGGCGGCGGGCGTTTCCTACCACGTGGGACGCGAATCGAAAGCCACCTACGGCGAGGACTGGAATGGAGTGCAGACCGGCGTGCTGCACCACCGCCATCACTTCGGCGTATTGAGGACCCCTCTCTCGCCTTACGTGGTTCCAGGCGACCCTGCCAGCGGAGTGCTGCCGCGCATCAGCACCGCCCCTCCCGGCAACTACGGCGACGGCGACCACAAGGTGCAGGCCTATTGCTTCCGCGTGTGTCTCACCAAAGTGGAGGCCAACCGCACGCCCTTTCCGAAACCGCCGGGTTATGATCCCCGGCAGTATGAGTTGCTGCTGCGGATCTTCGGCGCCGGCTGGCGCGAGACCTTCCACAAGTTCGACCCGATCCCGAACGCCAAGACCGACACGAACAACCATGGGCCGTTCAGCACAGACAACATCGGGATGAACTACGATTACCCGGAAGCCGATTACCACCGCCGCCAGGAAATCATCAACGAACATGTCCAGTATCAGCAGGGCTGGTTTTACTTCATCGCCAACGATCCGCGGGTGCCCGCCGAAGTCCGCACGGAAATGGCGAAGTGGGGGCTGGCCAAGGACGAATTCACTGACAACCGGAACTGGCCGCACCAGATCTACGTGCGGGAGGCGCGCCGGATGATCGGCCGCTACATCATGACCGAGCACGAGTTGTTGCAGCGCCGGTCAGTCCCTGAGCCGGTGGGGATGGGTTCCTACACGATCGATTCCCACAATGTGCAGCGCTACATCACCCCCGAAGGCTACGTGCAGAACGAAGGGGACATCGGGGTGCCCACCAAGGGCCCCTATCAAATCGCCTATGGGTCGCTGACCCCCAAGAAGGATCAGGCGGAGAACTTGCTGGCGCCGGTGTGCGTCAGTTCCTCGCACATCGCTTTCGGCTCGATCCGGATGGAACCCGTGTTTATGGTGCTCGGGCAATCGGCGGCGACCGCCGCGGCGCTCGCCATCGACTCGAACATCCCGGTCCAGGACGTGCCCTACGCCCGCCTGCGGGAGCGGCTGCTGAAGGACGGCCAGGTGCTGGAACATCCTTCGCCTGCCCCCTAGGCCAGCGCCGCTGGCCCGCCTTGGATCAGAACAGAAACTTCAGGCCGAGTTGCACGTGGCGGGCGGGCTGCGCCGCCTGCACGGCGCCAAAGCCGGCGCCGCCGAGGAACAAACCCGGCAAGTCAAAGTTGGGCCGGTTGAACACATTGAACGCTTCCAGCCGCATCTGCACGGTCAGGCTTTCGCTGGCCCGGGTGTCCTTGAGAAGAGATACGTTCCAGGAGGCCAGGCCCGGCCCGTCCAGCACGTTGCGCCCCGAGTTGCCGAACGTGCCGAAGGCCGGCACCGCGAACGCCGCGGTGTCGAACCAGCGTTCCGGGGTGGGATTGCGCAAGCGGGGGTCGCGGAGCACATGCGGCCGGTCGTTGGCGCCAAAGCCCAGCGCGCTCCGCCCGGTGTTGCTGTTGTCGAACTCCGACGGCAGCGCGACCGTGAACGGGCGCCCGGTTTGCAAGGTCAGGATGCCGAACGTCTGCCAGCCTCCCAGCCAGCGGCGCCGGCGGAGAACCGGCAGTTCGTACGAGTAGGCCGCCGAAAGGCGCTGGCGCAGATCGAACGCCGAGCGCGCCCGCTCCGCCCGCACGTCGTGGCTGTTCTGCGGGTAGCTGGGATCGCCCGCGCTCGGAAAGAAATTCGACGCGTCGTCGATGGATTTCGCATACGTAAAAGCCGCCAGCAGCGAGAACCCCTTGCGCAATCGCTGCTGCGCGCGCAGTTGCAGGCTGTGATAGTTGGAACTGGCCCGCGATTCGATCCGGTTCACGTCGTCATAGCGCGGGTTCGGCCGCGGATTGGGTTGCAGCGGGCTCGGCGCGGGCTGATTGATGTCGCGCCCGGAGATCAGCTTGGTCCCCTTCGATCCGACGTAAGCCGCCTCCACCACGCGTCCGGGACCGATCTGCCGCTGGACGCCAAGGCTCCACTGCTGTACATAGGGCGTCCGCAGGTCGCGCTGGAAAGCCAGCGCCGACTGGGGCCAAGGCGCCGGAAACGCGGCGGGAAACGGATCGTGCAGCAGCAGTGTGTAGAAAGGCGAGGAGAAGTACAACTGAAACTGGTAATACGGCGCGTTGAAATACAAGCCCTCGCTCGGCGCCAGGGCCGACTGGTCGAAATAGACCCCGTAGCCGGCGCGGAGCACCGTGCCCCCTCTGCCCGGATTCCACGCCAAGCCTACCCGCGGCGCGAAGTTGTTGCGATCCGGCACGTAACCGGCGCGCGGCATCCCCCCTTGGCCCACCGGGGTGAGCGCGCCGGTGGTTTCGTCAAACAGCGTGGCGCGGTCGCGCGGGTCTACCGCCGGGGTGTTGTACTCGTACCGCACGCCGAGGTTCAGCGCCAGGTCGGACCGCAGCCGCACCGTGTCCTGAAAAAACGCGTTGTAACTCCGCGTCCGCAGATGCTGCGGGTTATCCATCCGCGCCCCGCCGGAGACGGAGGGAATCCCTTGCAGCATCTCGGCCAGCGCATTGCCGCTCCGCCCCAGGAAGTTGATGAACCCGCGGCCTTGAATGTTCCGGAACGCGTTCTGTTGCAGCCAGCGCACGTCCAGCCCAAAGCGCACCATGTGCCTTCCGGCCGCCCAACTGGTCTGGTTGTTCACCTGGTACGTGTTGGTCACGCTGGCCTGCGGGTTGAAGTACTCGTCGCCCAGCGGGGAGAAGCCGGTGAGAGTGATGAGGCTGAGGCCCTGATCCCGCGCCGCGGTCGCCAGGTCAGGCAGGCCCACCTGCCGGTTCAGGCTGACGCCGCTGTTCTCGTGCAGCACGCCGAACCCGATCCGGTTGAAGCCCAGCCGCAGTTCATTCAGCAGGCGCGGAGTGAACGTGTGCGTGTGGCTGAGCAGCGCGTTCTGCCCCCGCTTGGCGACGTCGTTCCCGAATCCTGGCACCTGGGCGAACGCCGCGCCGGCGAACGGCTCGTACAGGCTGCGGTCGCCGAAGCTGTAGCGGGCCGTCAGCTCGTCCCGCGCCGTCCAGGCCTGATCGAGCCGGATATCAAACTGGTCGCTGCGGTCGCGCAGGGTGGGTGAGGAGACGTAGTTCTGTCCCGGCGTGGCCCGGTTCGGCAGGGGATAGAGACGTGCGATCGCCGCGCCGACGGGATGCAGGCGCGCGGCGGGGATTCGGTTGCCGGGAAACGGCCGCTGCGTGAACAGATCGATCACCGGCGCGGGGCCGGCGGAAAAATCGCCCTCGCGTTCCTGCGCCGTCGGCACGTTGGTCAGCCGGGTGATGCCCTCCCGCACGCGCCGGCCCTCATAATCGGCAAAGAAAAACGTGCGATCCTTCCGCACCGGACCGCCCAGCGCGAATCCGTACTGATGGCGGTTGTACTTCGGAGTGGGTTCGGCGGCCGGAGCGAAGAAGTTCCGGGCGTCCAGCGCCGCGTTCCGGAAGAATTGATACGCGGTCCCATGCACGCGGTTCGAGCCGGACTTGAGAATCACGTTGATCTGTCCGCCCGCGTTGCGGCCGAAGGAGGCGTCGTACGAGTTGGTGAGCACTTCAAACTCGCGGACGCCGTCCACGGGCGGCGTGATGCCAAAGCCGTTCAGCTTCGGATCTCCCGAGTAAATGCCGTCCAGCACGTAGTTGTTCGAGTCCTCCCGCGCGCCGTTGGTATGGATCGCCAGATCGCCGCGGACCGAACCCGGCGAGCCGGGCGCGGCGGGCGCCGTCCCCGGCGCCAGCAATGAGAGTTCGTAGAAATTCCTCCCGTCCAGCGGCAAGCCGCGCACCTGGTGATTCTCGATGACGGTGGCCATGGCGGCCGATTCGGTGCGCAGCACCGGAAGAGCGGCCGTGACCTGCACCTGCTCGCTGCGGCTGCCCGGCAGCAGCCGGATGTCCACCCGCGCCTCCTGATTCAACAACAACTCGAACTCCTGGACCGACTCGCGAAAGCCTTCCCGGTTCACCTGTACGCGGTAGCGGCCGGGCGCCACCTGCGCCAGCGCGAATTCGCCCCCGCTGCCACTCGCCACCGCGCGGACCCGGCCCGTATCCAGCGAAACCAGCGCCACGCGGGCGCCGGCCAGCGGCCGGTCGTCGGCGTCGCTGATCCGGCCGGATACCGCCGCCAGGCGGTTCTGCGCGTGCAGCGCCAGCCAGGCCAGCGGCGCTCCCAGCACGATCAGGCGAAACAATGAAGAAGTCAAGGCAGGCCCGCCGACATGGATTCCTTTCTAATATGGCATGAAAACGAGGCCCGCCTTCCGCCGGAGGGGAGTGCGGTCCCCCCCAGTCCCCGCAGGTTTAGGAGTTGACCAGTTTCTCGATCCGCAGCCCGCGCTTGCGGCGGACTCCCACAATGTGGCCTTCGTACTTCGCCCTGCCGTTGACGGTCAGCGTGATCGGCCGGTCCACCGGATAATCGAACGCCAGCACGTCCCCCACTTCGATTTTCAGCATGTCATCCACCTGGAGTGCGGGGCCGGTCAGGCGAGCGTCCAGGTGCATCCGGGTCGGCTTCAGCAGTTTCAGCATGCGCGCCTGCTGCTCGCCGGAAGTGTCGCTCTTGCGTACCGACCACTGCTGGTCGAAGCGGTGGCGCAGCATCTTGATCACGATCGAGGGAAAGCCGATGTTCATCATGCCGGAGTTGTCGGCAACCCGAATTTCCAGGCCAATGGACACGATCGCTTCGTTCGGCGCCAGGATCTGAAGCAGTTGCGGCTCGGTTTCCCGGCCCTCGATGGAAAAAGACAGGTTGGTGACCTGCGCCCAGGCGTTGCGGAGGTCCTGCAGAATGATGCGAAACAGCCCGTCGAGGATCGTCTGTTCGATTTCCGTCGTCTCGCGGTTGATTTTGACTCCGCTCTTGCCCGTGCCGCCGAGCAGCATCTCGAGCAGGGGAAACACCAGCGAGGGGTTGATCTCCATGACGGCGTTGCCATCGAACGGCTTCATGCCCAAAGACACCAGGCAGGTGGGCGAGGGCAGGCATTGCGAGAACTCGGCGAACGAAAGCTGCTCCACCGAGATCAGGTTGACGATGACGTACGCCCGCAAATAGGCCGAAAGGCTGGAAGCCAGGTTTCGCGCAAAGTTGTCGTGGAGCAAGTGGATCGCCCGCAATTGGTCCTTGGCGATGCGATCTGGCCGGCGGAAGTCATACGCAGCCGCTTTCCGGCTCAGGGATTCTTCGGTTTCGCTCTCTTTGCCCTTGCGGAATACCTTATCGATCTCTTCCTGGGACAGTAAGCGGCTCACATGAGAAAGATCGGAAAGCCGGGCGGCGCCCTTTAGCAGCCCGTGTCCAAAGCCCGGAGATGCCCGCCCCCTGCCGGTCGCGGCTTCTCGTTTCCGTGGCTGAAGAGCGGACCTCGCGCGGCATCGCGATCTTGGACACCGGTTGTCAGATTACGAGCGGCCACGCCCGCGATCAGGGACGGCTGCGGTCCAGGTTGAACTTAATCTCGATCTCCGCGGTCATCGGCACCGGCTTCCCGTTGAGGAGCGCCGGCTGATACATCCAGTGCCGCACCGCATCCACCAGTCCCGCCCGCAGCAGCGGGTGACCGCTCAGGATACGCGGTTGCTTGACGGTTCCATCCTCGTCCACCAGGACCTCGAGGCGCACCACGCCGGAGACCCGCTGGTCCTTGGCCTTTTCCGGATAGGCCAGTTCGGGGGAAGAGAGCAGCTTGGCGCCCCGGGTAAGCCCGGCGGCGACCGGCGCTTGGCTCACGCTGGCGGCGGCCGACAGCGCGGGCGTCCGGTTCGTCGCGGCGGTTTGCCGCCCCGGCGCGGTTTTCGGCGCCGCAGGTGTCTCCGGGGTGACCGTAATCGGAATCACGGACCGATCCGGCGCCGGTTTGGCCGCATCGTCGGCGGCCAGTTCGGCCGGCAGCGGCGGGAATTGAGGCAGGGACATCGCACTCTGGCGCGGCGCAAACTGGGAAACCACTTGCGCCGAACCGAACAGCGCCACCAGAAGCAGAGCGGCCGTGACGAAGGCAATGACGGGAGTTGGGACGTAGAACCTGCCGCGGTGCGACGGCGCCGCCGGTTCGCGCGCCGCCTGGGCGGCCTCTGGCCGTTCCAGCCTCCGCTGCCGGCCGTGGAGCGGCGCGATGAAGATGTCCGCCAGCTTGGCCGGGGTTACGTCCGCGTTCGCCGGAAGGTGGCCCCCAAGACTCTGCTGCACGGCCAACATCAGGCCAACCACCTCGGCCCGGCTGGCGTGATCTTCTCGCACGATCTCTTCGGGAGACAGCCCTCCCGGCGTAAACAGCAGCGTGCCGTACGCCCGGCCCGCGCACTCCGCCGTCACCCGGCAGATCCCGAAATCGCTCAGCGCCACGCCGGAATCGGCAAAACTGCTCGGCGCCAGCGGCAGACCGCCCGGCTTGCGCTCCGCCTCCTCGAACGCATCCAGGACCCGGCAGAACAGCGGAATCGCCGACTCGCATTCGGCCGGATCCGCCCGCTTGACGAATTGTTCCAGCGTCTCTCCGGAAACGAATTCAAGAATGGTATAAGCTTTGCCGGCGTATCCCAGCTGCGCGTACAACACCGTCGCATCGGGATTGGCGATCCGGTCGGGGGAGGCGATCTCCGCCCAGAAAGCCGCCACCAGATCCGGCTCCCGGCGCAACCGCCCGCGCAACTGACTCAGGGCGGCGCGACGCGCGCCCGCCAGATCCAAACCGGGTCTGGAGGGTTCGGCGCGAATCGGAGCGGGCGTATCCGCCCAATCAGACAAGATCGAGTCCCCCATGGCAATTCGTCCTCGGACCTGTTCGGCCCACGCTGAGAATAACATCACCGCCAAAAGGTACAAATCAGGTTAATCTCGGTCCCATCGGTACCACTGGAACTTTGGAGCGGCTCGTACTAGGATGCGGCGCTTAAGCTTTTTGTCCCGTATCGACAGGACGGCGATCGTTAAGCCATTGATTATAAGGAACATGAGGCGTGAGGACGAGTATCCGGGAAGCCTCTGGTACTCTGGCCGGCTTAAGTACCAAAGGCGCCCCGCTCTAGGGGCGTTTTTCCGCGGGTCGCGCCAGCGGCCCTTCGCTCTTGTCCGCCTCGGACAGGGCAACAGGCAAACCGACCAGGCGCATCAGTTCAAGGGCGTTGCTCTTGGTGACCACTCCGTCGCGCGCCAGATAGTCGAAGGTCATGCGGCCGTCCTCCAGGCGGTCCTCGAAATGGATGTTGCGCCCGTGGGCCGTGGCGGCGATCGAAGTCAGCGTCAGATCGTGCGTCGTGATGAGCCCGATGGCCCCGTGCCGGACGAGACCGCGGACAACGGCTTCGGCGCCAATCGCCCGGTCGTGCGAGTTGGTGCCATGCAGGAGTTCGTCCAGCAGGAACAGGACGGGCGTCCCGCCGGCGCTCAGATCCAGCAGTTTGCGCAGCCGCTTGATCTCCGCCGAAAACCGCGATTCCCCCTCGCGCAGCGAGTCGTGGATCCGCATGGTGGCTCCCGGGTGGAGGAAACTCAACCTGAGCCGGCGGGCGCGCACCGGCGCCCCGGCTAATCCCAGCACGGCATTGACGCCCACCGTCCGCAGCAGCGTGCTCTTGCCAGACATGTTCGACCCGCTGACGATGAGCAGGGGCTCGGCCGCCGACAAACGGACATCGTTGCGGACGGCGCGCGAGGATGGCAGCAAAGGATGGGCCAGGCCCTCCGCCGAAAACTCCGGCCCCGTCTCGGCCAGTTCCGGAAACGGATCTTCGGGATGCTCGAACGCATAGCCGGCGATCGCGCAGAGCGCTTCCCACTCGCCGGCGGCTTCGAGCCAGCGCCGCACGTCCCGACCCGAGAGTCTTCTCCAGCGCTCCACGGCAAAGGCGAGGTGGGTGGAGTACAGCAATGGAGGTCCGGCCATCCGGAGCAGCAGGTTGTCGCGGGAGTCGATCCATTCGGCGATCCGGCCGAGCAGGGCGATGCGCCGGGAAGCGGGATCTCCGCCGGAGGAGAGGCGCGCGCGGAGCGCGGCCAGACGCGGCGCGGCAAACGCTTCCCGCTCCAACAAAGCCAGCACCCCCGACAACAGGTCCAAGCCGTGCAGCGCGGCATCGACGCCGCCCAAGACCCGCCGCACGCGCTGCCGCAAGCGCCACCCCAAAATCGCAACAGGCAGCAAGACCACCAGGAACGCCGCCGCGCTGCCAAGCAAAGCCCAGACCGTCCAGGAAACCAGCATGCAGGCGGACAGAGCCATCGCCGCCAGCCAGAGTCGGCCCTCCGCCAGCACGAGCGGCGCTTCGGCCCATTCGATGAGCGCGCGCGAGTGCAGGCCGCAAGGAGCCTCGCCGAGCAGGGCGAGCGCCTCCCGCAAATCCACCCGGTTCCTCAGTTCCTCCACCGCCTGCTGCCTCTGTTTCACCTCGGCGAGCGGCGCCGGCGCGCGCAACCATTCCGCCAGCACTTCCTGGCCCGCGGGCGTGCGCGCGGTGCACAGCCGGGCATAGAGGCTCCCGGGACCGAACAGGTCGAGATCTTCGGCGTAGACGTGCGCCTCGTCCCGGAAACGGTCGCCGGGATCGCCCTGGCCTGCCCAACTCCCGGCCAGCCGATCCAGGCCCTGCTGGAAGTGCCGGGCTGCGCGGGCGGCGCGATCCCGGCGGCGGATCACCCGCGCATGCCAGACCGCCAGCCCGCTGAAGAACAGCGCCGGCGCCAACGGAATCCACGGCGGCACGGCCGCACGGCTCCAGGACATCCAGATCAGCGCCAGCGCGACGACGGCGGTCAACAGGCGCAAATTCCCGATGCGAATATGGAGCCTTTCGCCGCCGGCCGCCGTGCCCAGGCGTTCCTGAAGCCGGGTGCGATACGTTTCGATCGGATCCACACCCAATTATCCGCTGGCCCCGGCGGAGTAGTACACTACCCGTTTTGCGGCCGGCGCCCGGCCGCTTCCGTCAACCGCTCATGCAACCTCCCCTTCTCGAACTGAACAACGTGTCGATTGCCCGGGGCGACCGGGTCGCGCTTCGCCAGGTGACCCTGCGAATCTGCTTGGGTGAGCACACCGCTATCCTCGGGCCGAACGGATCGGGCAAATCCACGCTCATCAAAACGATTAACCGCGAATGCTACCCCCTGCTGGAAGATCCGAATTCCCGGATCCGCCTCTTTGGCCGCGAGCGGTGGCACGTGTTTGAGCTTCGCTCGCTGTTGGGCATTGTCACCCAGGACCTGGTGGATTCCTACAAACGCGAGGTCACCGGGCGGGAAGTGATCCTTTCGGGATTCTTCTCGAGCGTCGGCGTGTGGCCGCACCATGAAGTGACCGCGGCCATGCGAGAGAAGGCCGAGGAAGTGTTGCACCTGATGGAGGTGGAACATCTGGCGGACCGCCCGATGGACGAACTGTCCACCGGGGAGGCGCGCCGCCTGATGATCGGGAGGGCGCTGGTGCACGAGCCGCAGGCGCTGCTCCTTGACGAACCCACCAACAGTCTCGATCTGCGGGCCCTGTATGAGCTACGCGAGATTCTGCGCAAACTGGTGGGGCGAGGGATCACGCTGCTGCTGGTGACGCATCACCTGCCGGACGTGATTCCGGAGATCGGCCGGGTGATTCTGCTGAAAGACGGGCAGGTATTCCGGGATGGTCCGAAAGGGGAAGTGCTGACTTCCGGGTCCCTGTCGGAATTGTTCGGCCTGCCGGTGCAATTACAGGAGCAAGACGGGTACTACCATCTTTGGTGAAAGCAAGAGGCAAGGGCCCGAGGGGCGGCGCTAATGTTTCACGGGATCGCGCCGATATGACCCATGAGGGGCTGGTAGCCGGGCGACAGTCCCGGCGGGAGCCGACAAGATATGAAGATCCATGATCGGGACCTGTTGGGCGTCGGCGCGACGGGTTCTGCCGGGCGGGTAGGAGGCGCCGATTCCCGTGCGCCCGGGCGGAGCGGACAGGGAACGCGAGCCGCGGGAGAAGATCGCGCGGAGCTTTCGGGACTGGCGGCGCGCGTTTCCGAGGAGGTCCGCGGCGAGGCGGCGGATCGGGTGGCGCGGGTGGCCGAACTGCGGGAACTGGTCAGGGCCGGGCGGTACGAGGCGAATGCGGAAGCCACCGCGCGCCGGATGGTGGACGAAGCGCTGGCTGGCGATATCGCGGGAGGCGGTGGGAGCGCCCGTGACTGATCCGCAGCAAGGAGCGGGAGGCCGGGGATGCAGCCTGGCTCTGGACGCTGCGGTCGCGGCCGACCAGGTGGCGGCGGCAGTCGACCGGGTGAGCCAATCGCTGGCGTTGACTGGGGCGCATGCGCATTTGGCGGCGGCCTTGGCGCAGGTCCAGCAGTTGGCCGGGCGGGTGCGGGCGTTGGGAGGAGCAGTCCCGGAGGCCCGGGAGACCAGGAAGGAACTCGAACGGGTGCGGGAGCAGCTTGCCCGGTTTCATATCCTCGTCAGGATGTTGCTCGCCCACCGGACGGCGCTGGCGCAGTTTGGCGCCGCCCCGCCCGAGGCCGGCGGGTACGGGCCTGCGGCGCCGGGGCTTCCCGCCCCGGTGTGCGTGTCCCTTGAGGGGTGAACCATGTCCCTGTTTGGCGCCCTAAACGCTTCGGCCAACTCCCTGGAAGCCTTCAGCCGGGCGCTGGCGGTCACCCAGAACAACGTCACGAACGCGAACACCCCGGGGTATGTCCGCCAGCGGCCGACGCTGTTGCCGAAGCTGTTTGACCCGGCCCAGGGGGTGGCGGGCGGAGTTACGGCCGGCAGTCCGGAAAGCGGGCGGCGCGACTACGCCGAACGGGCCGTTCGGCGGCAGAATTCGCTGGCGGGACGCTTCTCCGAACTGCTGGCGCAGCTCACGCGGCTGGAAGGCGCGTTTGACCCGACCGGGACCAAAGGGCTGCCTCGGGCCATCAATCGATTGTTCGAAAGCTTTTCGGCCCTGGCGGTGAGCCCGAACGATCTGTTGAGCCGGCAAGCAGTGCTCGACCGGGCCGGGGACGTGGCGCGGGAATTCCGGGCCATGGACGGCGAACTGGCCAGGGCGCAGCAGGAAGCGGTGGAACAAAGCACGCGGCTGGTGGGGCGCATCCAGGCCTTGTCGGAACGGTTGCGGGGTTTCAACACCGAGATCCGCTCCAACCGCGACGTCGGCGCCGACCCGGGCATGGACGCGGAAGTCTACTCCACGCTGGAGGAGCTCTCGGCGCTCGCCGACATCCAGGCGTTGCAGGCGTCCGACGGGACGCTGACCGTGTTGTTGGGGGGGCAGACGCCGCTGGCGATCGGGCAGGAGGCGTATGCGCTGTCGGCCAGCTTTGACGGCGCCGAGATCCGGTTGACCGATGCCGGAGGCAACGACGTGACCGAGGTGCTGCAAGGAGGGCGGCTGCGGGGCGTGCTGGACGCGGCCAACACCCACTTGCCGGCATGGCGGCAGGAACTCCACCGGCTGGCCGCGGGGCTTGCCGACGCAGTCAACGCGGCGCTGGCCAACGGCGTGGATCAGAACGGCGTGCCGGGAGCGGCGTTGTTTTCGTACGCGCTCGCCTCCCAAGCGGCGGGAACCCTGCAGGTCGCGCCGATTCTGCCGGAACAATTGGCCGCGGCGGCCGCCGCCGGGCCGGGAGGAAACGCCAACGCCCTGGATCTGGCGGCGCTCGTTCGGGATCCGCAACTCGACGGTTTGACTTTTCCGGCATTCTACGCCCGGCTGGCCGCCGGCGTCGGACAGGAAATCTCCAGAGGGATGCAGAATCACGAAACCGCCTCCGCCCTGCTGGTTCAGGCGCGGGAACTCCGGCATCAGGAATCCGGGGTCTCGCTGGACGAAGAAGCCGCCCGCCTGATCGAACTTCAACGCGCCTATCAGGCCACGGCGCGGCTGGTCACCGTCTTGGACAGTCTGACGGAGACCACCATCAACATGTTGCGATAGGAGCGTGCCATGCTCTCCGGAATTGACCCCTCCACGGAACGATTTTTATACGAAATCAACCGGATCAAAGCCCGGGGAGACCGGGCGCAACGCCAAATCTCCTCCGGCTACCGGGTGATCCAGCCGTCCGACGACCCCGGCGCCGTGCCGGAGATCATCCACGCGCAGACCGGACTCGATCGGGTTCGCCAGGTGCAGCGGAACCTGGGCCAGCTCAAGGCGGAGACCGATGCCGCCGAGCGGGCCTTGCAGTCGGCGGTGGCGCTGCTGGACCGCGTTTCCGTGCTCGCTTCGCAGGGCGCCTCGACTACGGTGACGGCGGACGCCCGCGCCGCGCTGGCCGGAGAGGTGGGCGCGGCTCTGGAGCGGCTGGTGGCGGCCGCCAACACGTCGGTCAACAATCGCTTTGTCTTTGCCGGAGATCAGGACCAGACGCTGCCATATTCGCTCGACCTCACCCTCACCGACGGGGTCAGTATCTACGCGGGCGGTCCGGCCACCCGGGAAGCGGAGGACGCCAACGGAGGAAGATTTGCGGTTTCCCGCAACGCGGAAACCATCTTTCAGAATGGCTCGGAAGCCAATGTGTTCGGCACGGTGAACGAACTGCGCTTGGCGCTCGAAGCCAACGACGAACCCGCGATCTGGACCGCCCTGGCGAAACTGGCGCCCGCCCGGGAGCACTTGAACCGGCAACTGGCATTCTACGGCACGGTGCAGAATCGGGTGGACGGCGAATTGGCGGCCGCCTCGGGCGCCGTGCTGGACTTTCAGCAGACCATCGCGCGATGGAGGGAAACCGATCTGGTGGAGGCGTCGCTGGAACTGGTGCAGTCGCGCACCGGCCTGGAAGCCGCGCTGTCGGCGAGGGCCCGTTTGCCCCGCGCCAGCTTGTTCGATTACCTTGGCTGACCCGGCCGGGCTGTGCCGCGGGCAGGGGGCAAGATTTCCCGCCGGACCCGGGGAGCGCGCCGATAAGAGCAGCAGGCACAGGAAAACCTGTCCGGAGTAAGAACATGAAGATCGATTCTTCCCTGCCCCCGTTGGACATGGTCAATGTCCCGCAGCGCCGCCTCGTCGAGCAGGAGCAGCACCGCGAACTGATTCAGGCGGCAAAAGCGGTCCTGGCCTCGGACTTTAACGAGCGCGGACGCGAACTCACCTTTGCGTTCCATCAGCACGCCGGACGCATGGTGATCCGGATACTGGACCGGAAGACCCAGGAAGTCGTGACGCAAATCCCCGCCGAGGACCTGTTGAGAATGGCGGAACAACTGAAACTCTCGGCGGCACGGTCTGTTTAACAGCGTGTTGGCTCCGTAAGAGCCCCGTGATGGGAGAGAAGAAAAACGGTCTTGGGGACCGCACAGTTCGTATGGCCAACCGAGCAAGCAATACTTACTTGGAGAACCGCATCTTGTCGGCCAGCCCGCTGGAGTTGGTCGTAATTCTCTACGAGGAGGCGGAAAAGTCGGTCCGCGAGGCCCTCGCAGCGCTATCCCGCGGCGACATCCGCGGCCGCTCGCGCGAAATCACCCGCGCCCAGCTAATCCTGGGCGAACTGTCGACCTCTTTGGATCTGGAGGCGGGAGATCTCGCCGCCCGCCTCAGTGAGCTGTATGCTTACCTTCTGGCTCGGCTCGCCGAGGCCAACCGCGAGCAAACCCCCACTCCACTCGAAGAGGTCTCCCGGTTGCTGACAACGCTGCTCGACGGCTGGAGGGAATGCGCGAGAAGTCCCGTGTCCGCAAGCGACGCTCCCCGGGAAGTCATGGTGACATTTTGACAGAAGGACCAAGCAACGCCGGCCCGCTCCCCTCTCACCCGGATACCCAGCTCCGCCCGCCGCCCGGCAAGCGCGACGTCGTCCGGCGAGCGGGCGCTCAGGCGACCCGCGCATTCGAGCGCATGAACTCGTAGCGCTCCAGTGACGCGGCTACCATGTAAGGCGAGTCGATCACCTGCGGGCTGACGTTCTCCTCGATGCGCAAAACCTTGCCCATACAGCGCAGGTTCACGTTCCCGCTCGACCCTGACGACAGCGTGATGATATACTCCACAGGCCCGCCGATCTCCATCCGCGTGGAGGCTGTAAACAGGACGCCGCCGGAACTGATATTCCGGGTTCGACCCACATGGGACATACGCTCCGCCCCGGCTCTCACCACCTCCACGCGCAGATCCAGGTCAAAGCGCTTAGATTTTCGCTGTTCTATCACTGCAACTCGTAGCCTAGTGGGTTTTGGATCCTTCAGTCAACAGCCGAGTTTTACCTTAAGTACCATGCCGTCAGCCCAACTCTTCGATTTGACGAATCCGGTAGATCGTGCAGCCATCCTGCTCGCTCCGGTCGAAATACACCCGCAGGGCGATTTCGGCCTCCCTCCGGCGGGACCAGACCCGCACGTCCTTGTGCAATTGCTCGACGGGGTTCGTTTCGGGCACAGGCTCTCCTTCCGCCCCCATTCTCCAGCCGCCCGCCTGTCGGCTGGCTTTCTAACCAATAGAAAAACAGACGTTTAATACAATAGAAGAACCCGTGAACCCGAACCGGCCCCCGCAAAAGAACCGCGCGCTCCCCGCAGCGGCAGGGCCTAGTCGCCCAGAAACTTGCCGTACTGGCGCAGGCTGGGCACGTTGTCGCAAACCGCCTTGATGCCCGCCGTCAGCGGAATCGCCAGCACCAAACCGGCGGCGTCCCAGAGAAACCCCCACACCATCAACGCCACCGTGACCACCAGCGGGTTCAGGTGGACTCGAGAGCCGACGATCTTCGGATACAGGAGATTTAAGGCAATGAGATGCAAGACCGAAACCACGGCGGCGATCAGCACATAGGCGGACACGTTGTGCAGCACGGTGATCGAAACCAGAAACGGGGGGACGATCGCCAGCGGCAGCCCCACGTAAGGAATCAGGCTGAGAAACCCGCTGATCGTGCCTGCCAGCACGGGGTACGGGATATTCATGCGCCAGAAGATCAGGGAGCTGAGCGCCGCCAGCATCAGTCCCAGGACGAAGTTGCCCACCACGTAGGTCCGCACCAGTCCGGCAATGCCTTGCAAGCTCTTGGCGGCCACCGCGCGGTCTTCTCCCTCAAAGAACTGGAGAAAACTCCGGTTGATATGGTCCCGCCAACTCAGCATGAAATAGACGAGGAACGGGACAAACGACGCCATGAGCAGGACTTGGTAGAGGGACTGCCATTGCTGGACTACGTAGGCCATCAGCGGCTTAGGTTCGGTGCGGATTCTCACCTCGGGGACTAGGGGGGGCACACTCGGGTCCGGGGGCGGGGGTTTGGCCGTTACGGTCCGCTTGCGCGTCTTTCTGACGTCGGTCTCCGGCGGCGGTGGTTGCTGCGCCTGCCGCTGGCGGGTGGGCATGATCAGTTCGTAAAGCGCGCGCTCGGCCTGTTCGATCTGGTTGCGGCCCTCCTCGATCAGTTCCGATACCCGGGCGCTGTAGGCCTCCTGGTAGTCTTGCGCGAGGCTGACGAGTTGGGAATATGCCGCCATTCCCAGCAGGTACATCACCAGCAGCGCCAGGCTGCACGCGACGAAGCTGGCGAAACCGCGGGGCAGGCGCGCGCGCATCAGCAGGCTGACCAGCGGGTCCAGGATGAACGCGATAGCCACCGCCGTAATGAGCGTGATAAAAAAAACCCGACCCCAGTACAACAGGCCGATGATCACCGCGGCCGTCACCAACGGGGAGGCCGGAAGCAACGACTCGGGTTTGCGAAGGCGGCGCGCAACGAGAGTCACTCTACCGCGTATTATAGTGTGGTGTCCTTCCCTGACGGTCCGGCGAGGCCGCCGGCGTGCCGTGTGCTGGCCCTGGATCTGGGGAAGCGGCGCATCGGCTTGGCGGTGAGCGACAGCCTCGGCATTACCGCCCAGGGGCTACCCACGCTCGAGCGCCGGAACCTCAAGGCAGACCTTCACGCGCTGTCCAGCCTGATCCGCGAACACGCGGTGGATCTGGTGCTCATCGGAAATCCCATGCACCTGAGCGGCCGGGAGGGCGCCCAGTCGGGCTGGGTGCGGGAGTTTGCCGCGAAATTGGAAGCGCAGGCGGGGCGCCCGGTCCGGCTTTGGGATGAGCGGCTGACCACGCGGGAGGCTGCGCGCGTCCTGCGCGAGAGCGGCATCGGCATCGCCAAGCGCAATCAGGCGGTGGACCGGCTGTCGGCCGTCCTGCTGTTGCAGAGTTATCTTGACTGGCGTTCGCTGGGAGGCGGAGGGTGAAGCGTGGTCTGCTCGCAGCCGCGGGCGTGGCGGCGCTGGCGGCGGCGTTTGCCGGCGGAGCGGCCTGGCTGCTGCGGCGACCTTACGCGGCCTTTTCCGGTTCGATTCGCGTGGAAATCCCGCGCGGGTCCACCTCGCGCGCCATGGCCAGGCAATTGGCGGACGCGGGCGTCGTCCGCCACATGTGGCTGTTTCTGGCGGCGCGCGCCATCCGCCGAGGACGGGTGCTGCAAGCGGGAGAGTATCGCTTTTCCCAACCGGCTACGCCGCTTGAGGTGGTGGAACGGCTCATCCGCGGCGATGTGATGTTTTACGAGATCTCCATTCCGGAAGGCTACAACCTGTTCGATATCGCCCGCGCGGTGGAAGAGGTGGGCTTCCTCCGCGGCGAAGCTTTTCTCGAAACAGCTCGCGATCCCGCCCTGATTCGCGATCTGGCGCCTCAAGCGCAAACGCTGGAAGGGTATCTGTTCCCCGATACCTATCGCATTACCCGGGAGAGCACCGAAGCGGATCTGTGCCGCATGATGGTCCGCCGCTTCCGGAAAGTCTGGGCTGAGTTGGGCTCGCCGGCGGATCCCCACCGCATCGTCACGCTGGCCTCCCTGGTGGAAAAGGAAACCGCCGTCGCCGAGGAACGTCCGCTGGTTGCTTCCGTGTTCGCCAACCGGCTGGCGCAAGGCATGAAGCTGGACTGCGATCCCACCACGATCTACGCGGCGCTGCTGGAGGGACGCTGGCGCGGCGTGATCTACCGGTCCGACCTGGACAGCCCGCATCCCTACAACACGTACCGGCATCCCGGCTTGCCGCCGGGTCCGATCGCCAATCCCGGGCTGGCTTCCCTGCGGGCCGCGCTGGCGCCCGCCGAGACCGGGTATCTTTTTTTTGTGGCGCTGCCCGACGGCTCGGGAAGGCACCAGTTCTCCCGCGATCTGGCGTCTCACGCCGCCGCGGCGCGAAGGTATCGCGATGCCCAAGCCCTCTCGCAAGGAGTCGGTCCGGCGGTTGCTCCAGCAACTCGGCATCCCTAGCGTGGACGAGCCAGCCTGGCTCCTGCTCCGCGAGCGGCTCCAGCCCATGTCGGACGCCCAACTGCGTCGCGCGCTGCGCGACCTTGCCGTCCCCGTCGCCCCGCCCTATGGGGGAGTGCGGCAGACCGATCTCGACGCGCTGGGCCGGTCGCTGGCCGAGTTGGCCGAACTCTACACGCGCTGCCGCGCCGCGGGAGATCGCGCCAGGGCGAGCCTGTGCCGGCAGGTGGTGATCGAAGCCAAAGACCACGCCAAACTGGCCTCCCGCAATCCTCGACTTTCCGAAAGCAAGCGGCGGTTGAAGGCGGAGATGGCGCGGTGGATGCTGGTCTGGCTGCAAGACCCGGCCGTGTTCCCGCCGTGGGTCGCGCTGCGGCGGCAACGTCTCGCCGGCAGCGGCGAACTGGATCCGGAGGAAGGGGACCGCCTGTAACCAGCCCCGCCGCGAGGGGAAACGGGCGCAACGCGAGACCGCTACAGAGGCAGCAGGCGATGGTCTGGGCAGGCGGTCTCGATGCCTTCGTAGATCCGGTCGAGCGCGTCCCAGCCGTGCTTGGCCAGGAACGGCAGAATCGAATAGGTGCGCTCCTGCAAATGCTTGTGGGGAAACAGCAGTCCGTTCAACCAGGCCGCGTCCGCCGCGGCCCGCCCGTTGCGATGCAGGGACTCGCGCCGGATCTTGCCCTCGATCTTGGCTAGCTGATAGAGGATCTTCTGGCGGCTTTTGGCCAGCGCGGCGCCGAGCGTCGGGTCAAACGCCTCCAGCGGGCGCGCCAGTTCCCCGATCGCTTGCACCACGCCGCGATGCGCCCGGTCTGCCGCCTCTGCCAGTTCCGGCGGCGTCAGCGTCCGCGCCATCCGGTCGCGCACCTCTTCCAGGCCGTGGAAGAAATCCGCCAGTTCCAGCCGGTATCGCTCCAACAGTTTCTGCGCCCGATAATCGGTCAGCGTAAAGGCCGCCCGCGGCAACACCACCGGCATGCGCCCGAGGATTTCGCGGTACAACACGTCAGACTGCGCCAGGTAAGCCAGTTCAGCCGGGCCGCCAACATACGCCGCGCTGGGCAGAATGGAATCCTGCACCACCGGGCGCAACAGCGCGTTCGGCGACAGGTCCATCCCGCGCAGCTCCTCGCGGGTGATCTTGCGGGCGCCCGCGAAATACTGGTCGCCGTTACGCTTCAGGGGGATCCGCCGGCCATTTTCCAGCAGAAAGAACAGCGAGGTGTGCTCCTCCACGTGCACCTGCGCGTGGTAACCGGCGGCCACCAGCGCCCGATTCCGCTCCAGCAGGTCCGCGGTCAGCTCCGCGGCGCCTTCCAACGCCGCCTCCAGCGCAGGACGGGCCAGGGCGCGAATCGCCGGGTCCAGCGGGTCCAGCAGCAACAAACCCCGTCCCTCGGTCAGCTTTCCCAGCAACGCGCGGAACCCTTGCCCCAGCGTGGTTCCGGGCCGATAGCACGATTCGGCCAGTTCGGCCATCTCTGGGCCGAACGGAAACTCCTGGAGCGCCGCGCGCAACGCGTGATGAGGGTACTCAGGGATCGGGATCGCGCCCACGGGTCCGCCGGTAGCCGGCGCCGGATCCAGCGCGAAGGCTCGCGGTTGGCCGTCCGCGCCGAACGCCCAGGAAACCCGCACTTCGTCAAAATCGTGATCCTCGGTCGCCAGCCAGAATACCGGGACCGCCGGAATGCCCGCATCGCGCAGTTCGGCAGCCAGCTTGACCGCGCTGAAAGCTTTGTACAACGTGTACGCTGGTCCGGAGTAAAGCCCCACCTGCTGGCCGGTCACCACCACGACCGTATTTGGCTGCTCGAGCAAAGAAAGCGACGGATTGCCCGCATTCGCCGGCCGCAGCGCCTCGGCGAGCGCCGCCCGGCGCTCCGGCGGGAAGCGGATTTCCCGCGCCGCCGCCGCGAACGAATCGGCGTCCAGCCAAGCGTGCCGGTAGAACGGCTTCACCCGGTCAAAATGGTAAAGGAAATCGGCAAACAGTTTCGACGTGCCAGGCAGATCCGAGTGGCGGATGCAAAGAGCGGGCATGCGCTCTACAGCGTAACACCCCCTCCGCGCCAACCGTCCGGCCCAACTGCATCCCCTCCGGGAACAGGCTGCCTGCGGCTGGCGGTCCTCCGCGCCGCGTTTACTCCTCCCCGTCGTCTACGCCAACGGTTTCCAGGTCTTCGGTTTCCAGGTCTTCCGCTTCGAAGATCCGGCGGCAGTCCAGGCATTCTACATAATCGACGCCATCCCTGCGGGTTAAAAACACAACACGGCGATGCTGGCAGGCTACGGGGTTCATAGTCCGACGATATTCGTCATTTTATTTATCGGTTGGGACTTGTCAAGGATTTCTTCGGAGGCGCGGAAATCTTCGGGCTGGCTCCCGGGGATTCGCCGTAGTACCGCCCAGGAGTAGAATCCAAAGGTATGCCGTTCCCGATTCACCGGCCCCGGCGGTTGCGGACCACCGAGGCGATCCGTTCACTGGTTAGGGAGACCCGCCTGTCGCCCACACAGTTCATCCTGCCCTTGTTTGTCTGCCCGGGAGAGAACGTGAAGCGTGAGATCCGCTCCATGCCCGGCAACTACCAGATGTCCATCGACACTCTGGTGGCCGAGTGCGAGGAGGTCCGCCAGCTGGGCATCGGCGGCGTGATCCTTTTCGGCGTTCCAGAACACAAGGATGAAATTGCGTCGGGGGCCTACGCCGAGGAGGGCATCGTCCAGCGGGCGATCCGCGCCATCAAACGCGCCACTCCCGATCTGCTGGTGATCACCGACGTGTGCAACTGCGAGTACACCAGCCATGGCCACTGCGGGAAGATCGTGGACGGCGACGTGGACAACGACGCGACGCTGCCCTGGCTGGCGGCGTCCGCCGTGTCGCACGCCCGCGCGGGCGCGGATATCGTGGCGCCTTCCGACATGATGGATGGCCGTGTCCGGGCGATTCGCGATGCGCTCGACCGGGAGGGGTGCCTGAAGACGCCGATCCTGTCCTACGCGGCCAAGTACGCCTCTGGCTTCTATGGCCCGTTCCGCGAAGCGGCCGAATCGGCGCCCCAGTTCGGAGATCGCCGCAGCTATCAGATGGATCCGGCGAACGCGCGGGAGGCGATGCGCGAGATCGCCCTCGACCTGGAAGAAGGCGCCGACATGATCATGGTCAAACCCGCGCTGGCCTACCTGGATATTCTGGCCGAAGCCCGGCGCAGGTTCGACGTGCCGCTGGCCGCCTACCAGGTCAGCGGTGAGTTCTCGATGATCATGGCCGCCGCTCAGCAGGGGTGGATCGATGGCGAGCGCATCATGATGGAAACCTTGACCGCGATTCGCCGCGCCGGCGCGGACATGATCCTGACCTACTTCGCCAAACCCGCCGCCCGCCTGCTGGCTTGACGTTGGTCCTTAGGGCCGCGGCGTGCTTTCTTCCACCGCCCTGACGATCGCCCGCCAGTTCTCCGCCGCGGCTTCGGCCAGGCGCAGCGCCTCCTCGCGGGAAACCGCTTCGAACCGCAGCGCGTCTCCCGGCATCATGCGGGCGAACCAGTCCAGATCCGCCGAAATCACCCGGGCGATTTTCGGGTAGCCGCCCGTCGACTGGCCGTCCCGATGGAGGACAATCGGTTTGCCGTCCCCGGGCACCTGGACCGCGCCGAGCGGCGTTGGGTCTGAGATCAGGTCCGCCTGCCGCGCCGCCTCGATGACGGGACCTTCGGTGCGAAAGCCCTGGCGGCCGGATTGCGGACTCAAGCGATACACCGATCCCAGGAAGGTTTGGAGTCCGCGCCGGGTAAACCAGCCGTCTTGCGGGCCCAGTGTGACGCGGATCCGGTGGATCGCCGGAGACGCAGGCAGGCAGGAGAGGGACACCCGCCGGCCCGGGCGGGCGTCCGGCCCCGGGGGAAAGGACTCCAGCACGTCCCCCGCGCGCAGGGGGCTGCCCATCTTGCCGGCGGCGAAGGTGGAGCGCGAACCCAGCCAGACAGCGGTATCCAACCCCCCCGCCACCGCCAGGTAGGCGCGGCACCCTTGCCGCCGTTGGCGAAATGTCAAGACATCGCCGCGGCGAAGCGAAAACGCGGTCCACTGCGGCGCGGCGGCTCCGTTGATCCGGGCGTCCAGGTCGGCGCCGGTGACTGCCGCCACCTGCGGCGCGAGCGCCTCCAGAACCAGCCCCGGCAAGGTGATCTCCAGCACGGCGGCGTCCGGGGCGTTCCCCGCCAGCAGATTCGCCGCGCGGAACGCAAACTGATCGAGCGCCCCAGAGGGGGGAATGCCGAACCGCCGCCACCCTGTCCGGCCGGCATCCTGCACCGACGTGAACGGTCCCGGCTTACGCACCAGGAAGACTTGCACCGGGCAATTCTCCAAGATAGACGCCCTCGGCGCGGCGGGCTTCCGTTTCCTCCACGGCAGGGCACTCGATCCAGTCCCCGGGCCGGATCGGGGTCGGCGGAGAATATCGCGGATCGTACACCGCGACGAACGTGCGTCCCAGGTAGTGGAAGCCCGATGGCTGATCGACCGGGAGGATGACCGCCTGCCCGCCGGCCACCCCCACGCTGCCCGCCGGCACGCGGGTCCGCGGCGTGGCGCGGCGCGGCAACCGGAGCGGCGCCGGCACGTCGCCCAAATAGGCGAGGCTGCACAGGAACCCGAGGCAATACACCGGATAGCGGCCGGCCGCGAAGATCCGCGCGACCTCCGCCGGCGGCATCCCCGCGGCTTCCGCCACCCACTCCAGGTCCGGTCCATAAGGTCCGCCATAGACGGTAGGAATCCGGAAAAGCCGGGAAGGGGGCAGCACGATGGATTCGGCGCGCGCCGCGTGCGAGCGGACGATCTCTTCAAGGCGCGGCAGTTCCAGCCGCGCGGGATCGAAATAGACCATCAACGACCGATAGGCCGGGACGACCTCGGCAACGCCCTCTACCGCCGCCTGCTCGAGCGCAAACGCCAGACGGCGCACCTGGCGATTCACTTCCAGGCAGATCTCCGGCGCGAATTCCACCAGCAGCGCGTCTTCTCCAGTTGGGGTCAGGACGGGATCCATCGTGAGGTCTCGTCAGTCGGCAAGCGCGGCCAGCGGGCGCACGGCCACGCCCGCACCTTCGGCCGTTTGGCGAATCCGCCGGGCGATTTCCGCGGCGCCGGGCGTATCGCCGTGCACGCAGACCGACTGGAAAACCACCGGAACACGCACGCCGTCCACCGTCGTCACCGTCCCCTCCGAAAACGCCTCCCGCAGACGTTGCTCGATGGCGGCCGGGTCCGCCAGGACCGCGCCGGGCAGACGCCGGGAGACCAGCCGCAGATCGGCATGGTACGCGCGGTCCGCGTAGAATTCCTCGGCGACTCGCAATCCCTGTTCGCGCGCTGCGGCGGCCGCCGCTCCGGCGGGGCAGAGCCAGATCAGTTCCGGGTCCGCCTCACGGGTGGCCGCGGCCATCGCGTCCGCCAGCGCCCGGTCCGCCAGCGCCATCTCGAATAATGCGCCGTGCAACTTCACGTGTTGTAGCCGGAGCCCGGCGGCCTCGGTGAACGCCCGCAGCGCGCCAATCTGGTAGGTGAAATAATCCCGCAGTTCCCCTGGCGAGACCGCCATCGGCCGCCGGCCAAAGCCGAGCAGATCCGGCAGTCCCGGGTGGGCGCCGACGGCCACCCCGTGCGCTCGGGCTAGTTCCACGGTGCGCCGCATCACATGCGGATCGCCCGCGTGAAAACCGCACGCCACGTTCGCCGAACTGATCCAGCGGATCACCTCGTCATCGCGGCCCAGAACATACCGGCCGTAGCTCTCCCCCAGGTCGCAATTGATGTCGACAGCGGTCCGCAGCGGCGGTGCGCCTCCCTGCCCCGTTATTGTACCCATGCCGCCGCCGAGGGGTGCTACCCGGCGCGGCCTCTGTTATTCTGAAAGGTCAAAAATCCCCTCAACGAACGGCTCTCTTATGTCTAAGAAAGTACCTATTACCGTCGCGCACGGCGACGGCATCGGGCCCGAGATCATGGCCGCTACGCTTCGTATCCTGGAAGCGGCGGGCGCCGCCCTCGACATCGAAACCATCGAAATCGGTGAGAAAGTTTACCTGCGCGGCAACACTGCCGGCATCGAGCCGAGCGCCTGGGAATCCTTGCGCCGGACCAAGGTCTTCTTGAAGGCGCCCATCACCACGCCGCAAGGCGGCGGATTCAAGAGCCTGAACGTCACCACCCGTAAGACGCTGGGCCTGTTCGCGAACGTGCGCCCCTGCGTATCCTATCACCCCTACGTCAAGACGCGGCATCCGAACATGAATGTGGTGATTGTCCGCGAGAACGAGGAAGATACCTATGCAGGTATCGAGTACCGCCTGAGTCCGAACGTCACCCAGTGTCTCAAGTTGATTACCAAGCCGGGGAGCGAGAAAATCATCCGCTACGCCTTCGAATACGCCCGGCAGAACCACCGGAAGAAGGTGACTTGCTTCACCAAAGACAACATCATGAAAATGACGGACGGCTTGTTCCACAAGCTGTTCGATGAGATCGGCGCCGAGTACCCGGACCTGGAAAAAGAACACTGGATCGTCGACATTGGCGCTGCGAAGATGGCGGACACGCCGGAAACCTTCGATGTCATCGTGATGCCGAATCTGTACGGCGATATCCTGTCCGACGTGGCCGCGCAGATCGCCGGATCGGTGGGGTTGGCGGGCTCGGCGAACATCGGCGACCACGCCGCGATGTTCGAGGCGATTCATGGCTCGGCGCCGCGGCGCGCGGGCCAGAACCTGGCCAACCCCTCCGGTTTGCTCCTGGGTGCGGTGCAGATGTTGGTGCACATCGGGCAAACCGAAGAAGCGGCGCGCGTTCACAATGCCTGGTTGAAGACCATCGAAGACGGCATTCACACCTACGACATCTTCAAGCCGGACGTGAGCAAACAGAAAGTGGGCACCAAGGAGTTCGCCGACGCCGTGATCGCCCGCATCGGACAAAAACCTGAGACGCTCCAGGCGGTGCAGTACGCCGCCGGCGGCGGCCGGCCGATCACGCATTCGCGGATCGAAGCCAATGCCGAGTTGACCGGAGTCGACGTGTACGTAAACTGGAACGGCTACCGGGCCGACGAACTCGCCGTGACGCTCCAGCAGGCCAACGGCGAGGGTCTCGCCCTGCAAATGATCTCCAACCGGGGCGTGAAGGTGTGGCCGGAAGGCATGCCGGAGACCTTCACGGTGGATAACTGGCGGTGCCGGTTCATCGGCGAGAAGGGACAGGTGACTCAGCAACAGACCGTCAGCCTGCTCGGCCGCGTGGCCGGATTGGGCCTGTCGATCGCCAAGATGGAACACCTGCAATACTTCGACGGCGTCCCCGGCTTCTCCCTCGCGCAGGGGCAGTAAGCCATGTCAGCCTCCGCCGCCGACCGCCCGCTGGTGGCGGTGATCATGGGCAGCAAGTCCGATTGGGAAACCATGCGGCACGCCGCCGAAACCCTGACCGAGTTCGGCGTGCCGCATGAGTGCAAGGTCGTCTCCGCGCACCGGACCCCGCTGTTGATGGCGGAATTCGCCGCGTCGGCAGAAGAGCGCGGACTGGAGGTGATTATCGCCGGGGCGGGCGGCGCGGCGCACCTGCCTGGCATGGTAGCCTCCCACACCACGGTGCCCGTGCTCGGCGTGCCGGTGGAATCCAGGACCTTGAAAGGGATCGATTCGCTGTTGTCCATAGTGCAGATGCCGGCCGGCATTCCGGTGGCCACTATGGCGATCGGCGCCGCGGGGGCGCGGAACGCCGGCTTGTTCGCGGTGGCCCTGCTGGCCCGCCACCGCCCCCAACTGCGCGAGCGGCTGGCCGAGTTTCGCCGCCGTCAGACCGAAAAGATCCTCGGTGAAACGCTGCCGTGAACCCGGTCCTTCCCGGCAGCGTCATCGGCGTGCTCGGCAGCGGGCAGCTTGGCCGCATGTTTGCGATCGCCGCGCGGCGGATGGGCTATCGGGTCCATACGTTCTCGCCGGACTCGGATACCCCGACCGGCCAGGTGGCGGATGTCGAGATCGCCGCGGCTTACGAAGACCTGGACGCGGTGCGCCGCTTCGCCTCGCAGGTGCACGTCGTGACCTTTGAGTTCGAGAACGTGCCTTCCGCCACGGCTGCGGCAGCGGCCGCGCTGGCGCCGGTCCGGCCTGCCGGGGAGGTGCTGCACATCACGCAGCACCGGCTGCGCGAGAAGCAGTTCCTGAGCCGGCACGGTTTTCCCGTGGCGCGTTTTCGGCACATCCGCAACGGCGCAGAGCTGCCCGCCGCGCTCGCGGAGCTGGGCTGCCCGGCCATTCTGAAGACCGCCGGCTTTGGCTATGACGGCAAAGGACAGGTGAAGATCGAGACCGCGGGCGAGGCCCTCGCCGCCTGGCAGCGGGTACAGCCCGCGGAAGCCGTGCTCGAGGAGTGCGTCGATTTCGCCTGTGAGTTGTCCGTGGTGGCGGCGCGCGGGCAGGATGGGGCGTTCGCGCACTATGGCGCGGTGGAGAACCGGCACGCGCGGCACATTCTCGACGTGACGACGGCGCCGGCTGAGGCGCCGCCGGCCGTCGCCGCCGAAGCCGTCGCCCTCGCACGCGGCGTCCTGGACGCCTTACAGGTGGTGGGCGTGCTCTGCGTGGAATTCTTCTGGACGCGCTCCGGCAAGCTGCTGATCAACGAACTCGCGCCCCGCCCCCATAATTCGGGCCACTTCACGTTCGACGCGTGCGTCACCAGCCAGTTCGAGCAGCAACTGCGCGCCGTCTGCGGTCTGCCCTTGGGCTCGACCGAGCAGTTGCGGCCCGCGGCCATGGCGAACCTGCTGGGCGACCTGTGGCGGAACGGCGAGCCCGACTGGGTGGCCGCCACGGCCATGCCGAACGTCAAGCTGCACCTCTACGGCAAGCTGGAACCCCGCCCGGGACGCAAGATGGGGCACCTGACCGCCCTGGCGGCCAGCGCTTCGGCGGCGCGGGAGGCAGCCCTGGCGGCGCGTGCCGCCCTCGCCAGAGAACCGGTGGCCGCGAGAACATAGGGGTGAACTGGCGCGTCAAGCGCCCTCGATCACCCGCAGTCGACCTTCGGCTCGCGTTCGAGAATCTTCGGCAGGACGGCTGCCGGACTTGCGGGGTGGCGCCGCTCCTGCTTGACGCTGTCCAGACTCCTCTTGCCCCGTCCGGGCTGGAGCGGCGATGCCTACCCCGGCGTGTCGTAGCTCAAATCCCAATCGCCCGATTTGCGAAGCTGCGTCCCTGGAAGCTCGAACGCCGGCGAACCCGCCCGCGCCACTCGGGATGCCGGTCGTAAACGCCGCCCGTGTTCCACTCGTCTTCCGGCACGGGAATATGAAATCCGGCGGGGCGGTAGGTCGCATGAACTCCAGTCCGAGCGACTTGGCGTAGTCGAGGGCGGTGCGGAACGGGTCGATGCCCTGCTTCCGCCACGCCTGCCAGGTTTCCGCCGCCAGGCGGTCGCCCTGGCGGTATGGATCCTCGATCCAATCGTCCACCGCGGTCAGCCCCAGCTTGCTCGGATAGTACATGCGGTCGCCCATGCCGCATTCCCAGTAGAGCCTCGCGAAATCGGTGTCGCGGAACGGCTCGATCTCGCGCTGAATATCCGCGACGCGGGTGGGGCGAAACTCGTACGTGTAGCTCCAAGCGTCGTGGTGGCCGAAGAGGCGGCGCTGGCGGCCGCCGCGGCGTTCTTCTTCGAGGGCGCGCACTTGCTCGCCGCGCAGCGGAACCAGTTTGATGTATCTCAGCCAGGCGGCCTTGCTGTCATTACCCACGGAGTCCGCATGCTCCGGCACCACCTGCCGGACAAACTGGCGCAAGTGCAGCTCCTGACCCGTCAGGTCCGCGTATTTCCAGAAGTACTCGTCCACCTTGACGCTGCGCGGCGCCGGCTGATGGAGGAACCAGATCAGTACCAGCCCGGGCGGCCGAACGCGTAACGGACCTCCGGCGCCGCGGTCTGGTGGCCGGCCACCAGCATCACGCCCCGGCAGCGGTCAGTCTCGAAATCGAGCAGTCGCCAGCGCTTGCGGCGCGGCTTGCGCGAGAGCGCGCCGGCGGGCTGGCAGCGGTCCAGGTCCGTGACATAGATCGCCTGCGAGGCGTCGCCGTACAAGGACAGCGCCTCCGCGGCGGCGGTTTGCAGAAACAGCCGGCGGGTCGTCATCAGCTCACACCTTGGGCAAGCCGTAGGGTGCGCGGTATTCCTTCACCAGGTAAGCGTTGGCCTGCTTGTCGCCGGGGAACGTTTCGGTTTCCGGATCGAACACCACGTCGCGCTTGAGGTGGTGCGAGATGTTCCCCAGGTGCGTGAGCGTGGTGCTCAGCCGGCCGATCTCAATATCGGCGGTGGGCCGCTGCCGGCTCTTCACGCACTCGAGGAAGTTCCCTTCGTGCGAACCGCCCGACGCTTTCACCTCCTTCACCAGCTTGCCGTCGCGGTCCGTCACCCGCCAGCCGCGGCTGTCGGCCACCAGCACCCCGTCCACACCGTAGAAGGCCGTGCCCGCGTTGGTCCCCTCGAGCTTCATATGCCGGCCGAAGCTGCGCAGTTCCCAGGAGACCAGCAGATCGCCAAAATCGTAAGTCGCCACCTGGGTATCCGGCACTTCCTTGGCGTCGTCGAGCCAGTAGATGCCCGCTTGGCTGGAGACGCGCGTGGGCAAACAACGCTCCTGCTTCCGCATCATCTGGATGCCCCACAGCGCCACATCCAGCATGTGCACTCCCTGGTTCCCCAGTTCGCTGTTGCCGTAATCCCAAAAGAAGCGCCAGTTGTAATGGAACCGGTTTTCGTTGAAAGGGCGCTTGGGCGCCGGACCCAGCCACTGGTCGTAATCGAGGCCCGGGGGCGGCGCGCCGTCCGGCGGGCGGCCGATCGACTTTCGCTCCTGGTACATCCAGGCCTTGATTTCGCACACCTTCCCCAGCGCGCCCGAGCCTACGTACTCGGCGGCGGTGCGGAAATGTTCCCCGCTTCGGCGCATGGTGCCGATCTGCATCACGCGCTTGTATTTCCGCGCCGCGTCGCGAATCAGTTTTCCCTCGTGGATGGTCTGCGACACGGGCTTTTCGAGATAAACATCTTTGCCCGCCTGGCAAGCGAGCAGGGCCATGCGGGCGTGCCAATGGTCCGGCGTGGCGATGATGACCGCGTCGATCTCCTTGTCATCGAGCGTGTGGCGAAAGTCCTTGGTGTACGCGCACGCGCTGGGTTGCGCGGCGCGCAACTCCCCGCCCACCCGGTTCAGGACGGTGTCGTCCAGATCGCAGAAGGTCTTGATGCGGCCGCCGGCCTGGATGGTGCGCAGCCCCACGCCCCGGCCGTGGTTGTGGCCTCCGATCAAAGCCAGCGTCACCCGCTCGTTGGCGCCCAGCGCGCGGGGATTCAGATTGACAAACGCGCCGGCCAGTCCGGCCTCGAGAAACGTACGGCGTGTCGGCATAGCTGGATCATATCGCGCCCGCCGCCGCGCCGTGACCGCCTCAGCGCAAGAGCCAGGCCGGCGGGTCCGCGGGAGAGCCTCTTCCGGCGCGCCTGTGGGTACGGGCGCTCAGAACGCAAACCGGATGCCCAATTGCATCACACGTGGATCGAGCGCCGAGTTGATCTGCCCAAAAGTGGTTCCTCCGAACGACGTGTTCGGATTGGCGAAGTTCACGGTATTGAACAAGTTGAAGGCCTCCCAGCGGAAATCCACCGCCTTCGTTTCGGCCAGGCGGAAGCTCTTGGCGAACACGAAGTTGGTATTGAAGAACCGCGGGCCGTAAGCCGAATTGCGCGCCGCGTTGCCGGGGGTGTTCAGGGTCTGCACGCGGTAGGCGGCCACATCGAGGAACCGCAGGCGGTTCTCCTTGGGGCTGACGCCGGTGTTCGCCTCGCCCACGCGGTCGGGACGCAGGCCGCCGCCGTTGCGGTTGAAGAAGCGGTAATTCTGGCCAGTGGCGGGATCGGTGCCGGCCAGGCTCAAACCCACATTGATCGGCAGACCCGTCCGCCACAACAGAATGCCAGACGCCTTCCAGCCGCCCAGCAGGAAGTCTACCCCCCGCGACCAGCCGTTGCCGATCTTTCGGCCGCGGCCGATCGGCAACTCGTACGTGGAGGCGATGGTGACCAGATGTCTCGGCGTCTGGCTCATGCGGCCGTTTTCCGCGGCGAAGTTATCCCGAAACTGGGGCGACGAGCCCGCGTCCCAGGCGCCGGCCTGGTCGATCGCAGCCGCCCAGGTGTAGCTGACCAGCGCAAACATGCTGTTGGTGACATTGCGCTCGAACTTCATCTGCATGGCGTTGTACCAGCTACGTGCGCGCGTGGCGCCGGTCTGAATGCCCTGCCATTGGGGGAAAGGCCGGTTGGCCGGCACCGACCCGTCAACGCCGAACGGCGTCTGGTTGCGCTCATACAGGCCGAACAGATTCCGGCCCCGGTTCCCGACGTAGGCCACTTCATAGGTGGAGGAACGGTCCAATTGGATTTGGAGCGCAACATTCCATTGTTGGATCAGGCCCGACCGCTGGTCGCGCTCCCGGGTGCGCAGGGCGACGGTGCGGGAATCGAAACGGGAGAGGACACCGCTGGGAATGGGGTCGCTCAGCCGCACCGGGGCGGGTCCGGTGCCGACGCGCTGCAACCGGGCCTGCGTCAACTGCGGGGGGTTGAGCGGCAGATTGGCCTCCGAACCGTAGACGTCTTCCGAATTGTAAAAGATCCCATAGCCGCCGCGCAGCACGAGCCGTTCGGGCAGCATCTGCCAAGCCATGCCCAAGCGGGGGCCGAAGTTGTTCCGGTCCGGCGTTACCAGATACTTGTCGTCGGCGGAGGCGAATACCAGGCCGCCCGTGTTCGGGTCGAAGTTGATATTGCGGTTCGTACCGCTGCCGTAGAAGGGGGTGGTGTACTCGTAGCGCAGACCCAGATTCAAGGTCAGGTCGCGGCGCACTTTCCAGTCGTCTTGAAAGAACCCGCTGTAGGCTCGCTGCAGCTGTTTGACCTCGGGCACGGTGTTCAGTTGGAGCCACTCCGGCAGGCCAAGCAGCAAGTCGGCCATGGAGTCGCCGGTGAACACCCCGGGCAAGCCGTAGGCGGGCGTGCGCCGCGTGATGTCAATGAACGTGTTGTCCTTTAGCCGCGCCTCGAAACCGGTGCGGATGAAGTGCCGTCCCAGCGTCATCGACAGGCTGTCAAAAATCTGCGTCGTGTACGGACGTTGGAACTGGGGCCGGAAGTTGCGCGTACCCAGGTCGTTGTAGTTATTTACGTCAATCAGCGGGAGCCCGCCCACTTGCAGCAGCGGTTCCGGGATGCCGCGAAAGCCGAAGGCGTCCGCCTTCTGCGCGCCGGCCGTGGCGTGCGCAAACTCGGCGAACGTGCGATTCAACCCCAACCGCAGCGTGTTCACAAAGCGCGGGCTGAACGTGCGCGTCCAACTCGTGGCCAGGCTCTGATTGTCGTTGTACTGCGAGCCCTGGTTGCCGACGCCGTCGGCCAGCCCTTCGAAGATCGCCTCGCGGTTGAACTTCTGCCGCAAGAAACTGAACCGCACCATGAACTGGTCGCGCTCGCTGGACACGTAATCGCTCTTCACGTCGAATTTGTGCGTGTTTTCCGTGCCGTCGCGCTGCGCGGCGAAGTTATCCACCGGGCGGCCGTTCGCCACCCGCCCCGCTTGCGTGGGCGCGGGATACAGGTCGATCAATTTCTTGCCAAGCGCATCGAAGCGCGTGGCGGGCACCGAGAAGTTCGCAAAGGGCTGACCGGTAGTGGGGTCTATGATCCGGGTGGCGGGGTCGAAACGGCCCTGCCTCTGTTCGGCGCTCGGCACCGTGGTGAGAAAGGTGTTCGCGAAGTCCTGCCGGAAGCCTTCATAGCTGCCGAAGTAGAATAGCTTGTTCTTCACCAGCGGCCCGCCCACCGTGCCGCCGAACTGGTGCCATTGCAGGTTGGACTTGGGCAGATTGTTCAGATTGTTGGACCAGCCCCGGGCCGCCAGCGCGGCGTCACGATTGAAATACCAGCCGGAGCCGTGCATTGCGTTGGTGCCGCCCTTGATGGACACGTTGACCACGGCGCCGGCGCTGCGGCCAAACTCGGCCGAGAACGAGTTGGTCTGCACCTTGAACTCGGCGATGGAATCCGGATTGGGCTGCACTACCTGCGCGCTCAACGCCTGGGCATTCGTGGTGCCCTGATTATTGTCAACGCCGTCAAGAATGAAGTTGTTCTGCGTATGATAATTGCCGTTCGACACGAACCACCCGGGCCCGCGCGTGACCGGCGTCAGCGTGCTGGGCGCGACGCCCGGCGCCAGCAGCGCCAGGTCGGTGTACCGCCGTCCGGCCAGCGGAAGCTCGATGGCGATCCGCCCTCCAATCACTTGTCCGAGCGAGCCCTGCTCGGTCTGGATGCTGGTCACGTTCGCCGTGACTTCGACCGTCTCGCTGACCTCGGCGACGTCGAGACGTACCCGCAGCAGACGGCGTTCGTCCACGTTAATACGGACCTCGTTCACTTTGAAGCTCTTGAAGCCGGGCTTGGCCACGATCACTTCATAGAGCCCGCGCTGAATCGGGCTGAACACCGTGTAGCCATCGGCGCTGGTCAGGCCTTCGGTCCGAACCCCGGTGGCGAGATTGGCCAGCGTCACCACCGCGGCGCCCACCGGCGACAGCGTGGCGTCTTCCACCAGCACGCGAAGCGAAGCCGAGTCAGTCTGGCCGTACATTCGGCCCGTCAGCGTGACAAGGAACAAACCTGTTGCCAAAGCGAAGCGGCGCATGGCCGTTATGCTAACGGACGAGTGTTAACGCCACACCACGAGCCGGTTACCGACTGGTTATGGCGGAGGGCTTTCTTCCCTCGCCGCGTCAGCAGGCGGGGCCGAACTCCCGCGCGAACGCTTCCGCCAGCCGCGCCCCCCAGTCGCCCAGGGGCTTGAGTTTGCCCGCAAAGAACCGCAGCACTGGCGGCTCTTCGTAAAACTCCAGGCCGCCAACCAAGGCGCGGTTGCGGTGTAGCCACCCGACGCGGTCCACGGCGTATTCGATCTGCGACATGGTGAACACCCGCCGCGGCACGGCAAGCCGCAGCAACTCGAGATCGGACATGACGTCGCGCCCCTCCTGGTCGCGGTCCATCGACACCGTGCCGCGCTCCATCCCCCGGATGCCGCTGCCAATGTACACCGCCGCCGCCAGCGCCCCGGCGGGGTACTGCGCCTGCGGCAGGTGGTCGAGAAAGCGCGTGGCGTCCAGGTGGCAGGCCAGTCCTCCCGGCGGAGTCACCACGGGTACGCCAATCGCTTCCAGCCGCTCGACGAAATACCGGACAAACTCAGCGGACGAACCCGCCACCTCGAGTTCGGTCATCTCCCGGACGCCCACCGCCATCGCTTCGATCTCTTTCGACGACATGCCGCCGTAGGTGAAGAAGCCCTCGTACACCGGCAGCCACGGGCGAATCCGGTCGAAGTACTCGCGGTTGCTGGTGGCGATGAATCCGCCCCGCACCGCGCAGCTCTTGCGCCCGGACAGGTAGCAAATGTCCGCCAGCGCCATCATCTCCCGGATGATCTCGCGGATGCTCTTGTTCTCGTAGCCAGGCTCACGCTGCCGGATGAAGTAGGCATTCTCGGAAATCAGACTGCCGTCCACCACCAGCGGAATGCCGGCGCCCTCCAGCCGCTGCTTCACCGCGCGCAGGTTCTCCATGGAGAACGGTTGCCCGCCCAGCAGGTTCGTCGTCGCTTCCATCCGGACGAAGCTGATCCGCTCCGGCCCATAGCGCGCGATCGTTTCGTCCAACCGTCCCAGGTCCAGGTTTCCTTTGAAGGGGCATTCGCTTTGCGTTTGCAGAGCCTCCGGCGTGAAGATCTCCAACACCTTGCCGCCCGCCAGCTCGAAGTGGGCTTTGGTGGTGGTGAAGTGGTAGTTCATCGGCACCACGTCGCCCGGCTTCACAAAGACCTTGGCCAGCAGGTGTTCGGCGGCGCGGCCCTGGTGGGTGGGGAGCAGGTACTCGTACCCGAATACCTCCCTGACCGCGTCCGCCAGCCGGTAGAAACTCTCCGAGCCGGCATAGGCGTCGTCCGCCTGCATCATGGCGGCCAATTGGTTGTCGCTCATGGCGTTGGTGCCGGAATCGGTAAGCATGTCTATAAAAATGTCCCGTGTCCGCAGCAGGAAGGTGTTGTATCCCGCTTCCTCCATCGCGCGGAGGCGCTCGGCGGCGGGAGGCAGCCGCACTTTCTGCACAATGCGGATCTTGTGCGTTTCAATGGGGATGGTTCGTCCGTCGGATAAGAGTACGCTCATGAATGATCAGCTCCTGGGCGGCGACGTGCAACACGCCGCCGCGAGTAAAGAACCAACCACGATAGCCCCAGCGGAGTTCGAGGGGAAGCCCGCGCCGGGGACAGCGGTAAGACAGCCGGGTCAGGCCCGCGGGAACCGGTAGAGCCGGTGCGCCGTGCGCCCGAGAATCCACTCTTTGTCTTCCGCCGAAAAGAAGGGGATGACTTCCTTCATGATGGTGTACTCATAGAAGTTCGCCCAAAGCAGCCGCCGCGGCCCGTAGCGGTCGTAGAGCCGGCGGAGAAACGGCCACACATCGCGGAAGGGGATCTCTTTGGTCTTCGAAGGGTTGTGCAGGGAAGTGCGAATGTAGACGTTGGCGAGACGCGCCATCTCCAGCAGCGGGCCAAATCCCTCCGCGTCCGGCGCGTGAATGTCGATCATCGCGAGGTGGTCAATCACCACGTTGACTCCGGGGAACCGCTCCGCCATGTCCGCAACCTGTCGCACCTGGTGGGGCATCATGAAGAAGTTGAACGTCGCGCCCAACTGCTCGGCTCTTTTCCACAGGGGGTAACACACCGGATCGTTGACCCACTGCACCTTGGGATCGTAGTACGGGCTGAGCCGCAAACCGCTGAGCCCGTCTTCCCGGATCAGACGCTCCAGCCGGGAGGGGTTTTCGGGGTCCGCGGGCGAATACACGCGGTGGCCGACCAGCAGGCCGATGCCGGCGAACTTGCCCGGCCACGTCTTGATGCAATAGCGGGTGTACGAGTTGTCCCGGCCGTAGTAGCACACCTGCGAGATCACGACCTGATCTACCTGGTAGGCGCGCATTTCCGCAAGCAGGAACTCGCCCGCATACTCGTGCTGGGGCAGGTTGCCCGGGCAATTGGACAACTCGGGACGGACGGGAAAGCGCGGGTCGCGCAGCACCCAGGCGTGCTCGGCGGCGTTCACCACCGGCGCCCGCGCGGGGGTTTGGGACACCGCGGGCAGGGCGGCGGCGAGCGAGAGGGCTTGGCGGCGGGTCATCCTGAAGCGGATGCTATCACGGCTGCCCCGACTGTGTTACACCTAGGTTTAGAATCCGGCGTCGAGAGCTTCACGCGTGCCCGTCCGGGGCGCCGTCCGGCGTCGGCTGTTTCGAGACGAACCAGCTACGGAAGTCCACAGGGTTTTTGACCATGCGAAAAATACGGTTTCTTCTTTTGCTTTTTGTCGTGGGCGCAGTGTCGCTTTCCGCCCAAACCATTCTCGGCACCATCACCGGGCGCGTCCTGGACGCCCAGGGGGCCAGCGTCGCCAACGCCCGAATCGAGGCGACCAACACCAGCACGGGACTCGTCTACCGGACCACCTCCACCCAGGCCGGCAACTACGTTCTGCAACAGGTCCCGGTCGGCTTGTATGAAGTGGCGGTGGAATCACCCGGATTCCGGCGCTTTGTGCGGCGGAACGTCGAAGTGACGGTGGCCCAGACCGTGACCGTCGACGCCTCGCTGGAAGTCGGCCAGGTGGAACAGGCCATCGAAGTGACCGACACCATCGGCCAGTTGCAGAACTCCACTTCCGATCTTGGGACTACGATCTCCCGGCAGAAACTGGTGGACCTGCCACTTTTTGTTGGCGGCAACGTGCGGGATCTCGAGCAGTTTATTTTTCTGGCGCCCGGCGTGACCGGCAACACGGTCAACACGCAAATCAGCGGTTCGCCCAGCCGCGCCAAAGAGGTCCTGATCGATGGCATCGCCTCGACGGGCGTCGAGAGCGGCGGCGTGATTCCCGGAACCACACGGCCCTCGGTGGAGGTCATCGGCGAGTTCCGCCTGCTGCGCGCCAATTTTAACGCCGAGTACGGCCGCACCGGCGGCGGCATTCAGATTTTCAACACCCGCTCCGGCACCAATCACTACCACGGCGCCGCGTTCGACTACCTGCGCAACGATAAGCTCGATTCCCGCGGCTTCTTCCAGCGCGCGCGCCCCGTCAACCGGCAAAACGAGTTCGGCGCCACGCTGGGCGGCCCGGTACTGATCCCGAGCCTGTACAATGGCCGCAACAAGACGTTCTTCTTTGTGGTCTACACCGGCTTCCGGTTCCGGCAGGGAGCGCAAAACGTGTTGCAGAGTTTGCTGCCGCTCGATTTCCGCGAGGGCGACTTCTCCCGGCTGACCTCCACGATCTACGATCCGGCCACCAACCGCAGCACCGGCGCCGGCATCGTCCGCGACGCCTTCCCCGGCAACCGCATTCCCGCCAGCCGTTTCAGTTCGGTGGCCCGCAATATCCTGCCGGTGCTGCCCCAGCCCATCAATAACAGTCTGTTCAACAACTTCATCAGTGTGGGACGCGGCGCTACGGACTCCAACCAGATCAATGTCAAGATGGACCACGCCTTCACAGACACCAACCGGGTGAGCGGTTATTTTTATAAGGACGGGCTGGACCAGCGCGATCCGGAAAACATTCCCGGCCCGACGACGCCCGCGCGCGTCATCGGCAACCGGAACCACCTGGCCCGGATCACCCACGACTTGGTTCTGTCGCCGACCGTCCTCAACCATGTCAATCTGGGTTTCTCGCGGTTCAAGGTGACCATTGACCACTTCTCCCTCAACCAGGACTGGCCGAACCGGCTCGGCCTGAGGGGCGTGAACACCGGCGAGAACAACGCCTTTCCGTGCGTCGAGTTTGTCGCGGCGGGCTATACGCGGCTGGGCGACCCCAACTGTAATGCCCGCGCCTTGCAGACCAACAACAACTTCCAACTGGGCGAGAGCCTGAGCGTGGTGCGCGGCAGTCACAACCTGAAGTTTGGCGTCGATTACCGCTTCATGGAAACCAACGGCATCGACAATTTCCAGGCGCCGGGGCTGTTCCAGTTCAACGCGCTGGAAACCGGCCTGCCGGGCGTCACCGGCAGCGGCAACGCCGTAGCCAGCTTCCTGCTCGGCGCGGTGAACCGGGGCACTTACCGCGTCTTCGCGTATTTCCCGCGCAACCGCTACCAGTATTTCGCGGCGTACGCGCAGGACGACTGGAAAGTCACACGCCGGCTAACCCTGAACTACGGACTGCGCTACGACATCTTCTTCCCGCGCTACGAGAAGCGGGACAATCTGTCCACGTTTGATCCGAGCGTGCCAAACCCCGGAGCAGGCAACCGCCTGGGTGCTTTGGTGTTTCTGGGCCAAGGGGAGGGCCGCATCGGGCGGCGGTCGTTCGCCGATACCGATTTCCGCTCTTTTGGCCCGCGGCTGGGCTTGGCCTATCAATTGTCCACCCGGACAGTGTTGCGTTCCGGCTACGGCATCTACTACGCGCTGGGCAACGCCAACGCCGGGCTGCGCGACTCGCTGAACTCGAGTAACGGCTTCATCGCCACGCCGGTGTTTCAATCGCTGGACCAGGGCCTGACGCCGGGTTTCTACTGGGACAATGGCTTCCCGCAGAATTTCCCCCGCCCGCCCTTCATTAGTCCTACCGCGGCCAATGGCACCGACGTGCGGTTGATTCTCCGCCAGGATGGCCGCCCGCCTTACTTCCAGAACTGGTCGTTCACGGTGGAGCGTGAGTTGGCCTCGCGGGTCAACCTGGAGGCCACGTATTTGGGCACCAAAGGCACGCGGATCGGCAATGGCCTGGTTCATTTGAACGAACTGAACCCCAGCCTGTTGAGCCTGGGCGCGCTGCTGTCGCGGCCGTTCGATTCGCCGGAAGCGATCGCGGCGGGCATCCAGGCGCCCTATCCGGGCTTCCGCGGTTCCGTGGCGCAGGCGCTGCGGCCCTATCCGCACTACCTGAGCCTATTCAATCGGTCCAGCCCGGCGGGCAGCTCCACCTATCACGCGTTCCAGTCGCAGTTCACGGTGCGGGCGTCCCGCGGGCTGGACGTCCAGATGGCGTATACCTGGGCGAAAACCATCTCGGACGCGGACATCATGGCCGGCGGCGGTCCGGCTGGCCAGACGACTTACAACCGCCGGCTGGAGAAGGCCATCGCGACCACCGACGTGCCGCATGTCTTCGCGCTGAGCTACAGCTATGAACTGCCGTTCGGGCCGGGCAAGGCGATGCTCAACAACGCGGGCTTCACCGGGAAGGTGCTGGGCGGTTGGGTGGTCACGGGCATTCACCAGTATTCGTCCGGCGTGCCGCTGGTCCTGCTGGCCAACAATACGCTGCCACTGTTCACCTCGGCGTTGCGTCCGGACGTGATTTCAGGCCCCTCCCGGCGGACCAGCGTTTCCGACTTCGACCCGGCGCGCGACCGCTGGATCAATCCAGAAGCGTTTCGGGCGCCCGCTCCGCTCAATTTCGGCTCTTCGGCCCGCTCGCACACCGACCTCCGGGCGCCCAATGTCTATAACGAGAACTTCGGCCTGCTCAAGCGGATCACCATCCGGGAGCGGTTCGTCGTTCAGTTCCGCGGCGAGTTGTTCAACGCTTTCAACCGTACGGTCTTCGGTGCGCCACAGAGCAACGTCAGCAACGCGCTGTTCGGACGGATCACCGCTCAGGCCAATCAACCTCGTCAAGGCCAGTTGGCGTTGCGGTTCGAGTTTTGACGCCGCGCGGGCGGCCCGGCGCACCGGGTCGCCCGCCAACTCCCGCCTCAGGCGTAGATGCCGCGCAGCTTGATGGCGAACGCCACCCGGTCCAGCGCCAGCATGTACGCCGCGATCCGGTTGTTCACCCGGTGCTTGTCCGCGTAGGACACCACCGCGTCAAAACTGCTGTCCATGATCTCGGCCAGCCGCTCGTTGACCAACTGCTCGTTCCAGAAGAAGCCTTGCCGGTCCTGTACCCATTCAAAATACGAAACCGTCACGCCGCCGGCGTTCGCCAGGATGTCCGGCAGGACGAAGACTCGTTTTTCCGCCAGAATCTCGTCGGCTACCGGCGTGGTCGGGCCGTTGGCGCCTTCGCACAAAATCTTCGCCCGGATGCGGTGGGCGTTCTCGCTGGTAATGGCGTTCTCGGTCGCCGCCGGCAGCAGCACTTCACACTCGAGGAACATCGCCTCGTTGCGGTCGATGTTCTCGCCGCCCGGAAAATCCACAATGGACCCGGTCTCCTTCCGGTGGGCCAGCAAAGCCTCCACATCGAGTCCGTGGGGGTTGTAGACCGCGCCGTCCCATTCGATGATGGCGACGATCTTGAATCCGGCGCGCCGCATCAGCTTGGCGGCCATGCCGCCCACGTTGCCAAACCCCTGCACCACCACCCGGCAGTTCTCCGGCGACAGCCCGAAGCGCCGCAGCGCCTTCAACGTCACCAGCATGCAGCCTCGCCCGGTGGCTTCCGCCCGCCCGCGGGACCCGCCCAAGTCCATCGGCTTTCCCGTCACCACCGCCGTCACCGTATGACGCGCATGCATCGAATAGGTGTCCATGAACCACGCCATTACCTGCTCGTTCGTGTTCATGTCCGGCGCGGGAATATCGCGTTCCGGCCCAATGATATCCATCAGTTCCGCCGCGTACCGCCGGGTGATCCGTTCCAGTTCGCTGTCGGACAGAACGTGGGGATCGCACACCACCCCTCCTTTGGCGCCGCCGAACGGAATGTTCACCACCGCGCACTTCCAGGTCATCCAGGAAGCCAGCGCGCGCACTTCGTCCAACGTCACCTGCGGGCTGTAGCGGATGCCTCCTTTGGCCGGTCCGCGGGCGATCGAGTGCTGCACCCGGTAGCCGGTGAACACCTCCAGGCGCCCGTCGTCAAGTTGCACCGGAATATAGACGGTTAGTTCCCGCGTGGGCATACTCAGGATCTTCCGCATGCCGTCGTCCAGGTTCAGTTCGGCGGCTGCTTGATCGAACCGCGCTTCGGCGGCGAGCCAGGGATTGGTTTCCTGTTCAAAAGTCATGGACAACGTGGTCGTCATCATGGGAGTTCCCCCACGGGAATTATCGCACCACCGGCCGGAGGTGGGAAGCCCCGTCCGAGCCTATTGACCAATGAGTTCGAGCGCCTTCCGCACCACCGGGTCGCGCGGAATCTCCACCTCGTCGCCTTTTTCGACGCCGAAAGCCTGGTTGAATACCTCGGCTTTCAGGCGCGTCTGCACAAATTCGCGCTCGCGGGACCATTCCGCCAGTCCCGGCCGGATGTTGCGTTGCGACAAATAGACCTGAAACTCGTCCAAAATCGCCGGAGTCACTTCAAAACGCTCGTCGGCCTGATTCCTGATTAAATAGTCCGTGGCGAAGGAGGTGATCAGGCCGCTCGCCTCCAGGACCATGCGCAGCCGGGAGGGAGCGTCGGGATAGACGATGTGGTCCGGGACGATGCCGCCGCCGCCCCGCACGGTCCGCCCGCCGCTGGTCTTGAACTCCCGGTCGTTCTTCGCCGACGTCTCCGACAGGGCGAACTCCTCGCCCAGCGGCCGCTGGATGGACCGCCCGCTTGGGGTGTAGTAAAGGGCGGTCGTGAGCGCCAAGCCGTGGTCAAAGGACAGCGGATAGACGCTTTCCACTAGGCCCTTTCCGAAGCTGGGCTGCCCGAGCACGACGCCGCGATCATGGTCTTGCACCGCGCCTGCCACGATCTCCGAAGCGCTGGCGCTTTTCTGGTCGATCAGCACAGCCAGGGGAAATTCGTAGGGGGTCGCGCCCAGGGGGACCGCCTTGTCCTGCTCCGGCACCCGCCGCCCGCGGACGCTGAGCAACCGCTGGCCGGGCTTCAGGAACAGCGCCGCCGTCTCGAGCGCGGCGGGCAACACCCCACCCGGGTTGCCGCGCAGATCCAGCACCAGCCCCTGTAGGGAAGCGCCGCCCAGTTTCTCGATCGATTCGCGGACCAACCTCCCGGTGTTCTCATCGAAGCTCGTCACGCGGACATATCCGATTCCGGACTGGATCAGAAAGGCGCGGTCCACGCTCGGCGATTGCAATTCTTCCGGGACCAGGACGAATTCCAGCAAGCGGGCGTTGCCCGGACGCCGCACCGTCAGCCGCGCCTGCTGCCGCCGCGACTGGCTGAGCAGCGCGATCAATTGCTCGATCTCCAGGCGGGACAGATCGTAGCCGTTGATCACCAGGATCTCGTCGCCCGGCGCGATGCCCGCCTTGGCCGACGGGGTCCCGGGCAGCGCTTGCAGCACAATCACCCGCCCGGGGACCACGCTCACGACGCTGCCGAACCCCTTTTGCATCGAGGTTTGTAATTGCTTGAGCTGGTCGAATTGCTGCTTTTCCAGGAAGACCGAGTGCGGATCCAGGCGCCGCAACAGCCCGGGAATGGCCCCTTGGTAAAACGCCTTGTCCGTATCCACCGGGTCAGCCGCTTCCTGTTCCACCAGCGCAAAGATGTCGACGAACGTTTTGACGTGTTTCTCCAGCGCTTCGTCGTCGCCCGCATCTTGCGGGAACGCCGGAAAAGCGATCCCCAGCAGCAGCAACAGCCAGATCATCGGGTGAACTTGGTCGCTTTCTTTTCCGCGTGGCGCTCCAGCGCCAGCTCCACCAGCCGTTCGACCAGTCGCGGAAAGGGCAGCCCGGAAACCTCCCACATCTTCGGGTACATGCTGATCGACGTGAACCCGGGAATGGTGTTCACTTCATTGACGTACAACTGGCCGGTATCGTTTTGCATCAGGAAATCCACTCTGGCCATCCCCTCGCACCCGACCGCCAGGTACGCCTCGACGGCAAGCCTCCGGATTTCCTCCGCCGTCACGGAAGGTACGTCGGCCGGCGCCTGGAGGCGGGCCTGATCCAGCAGGTACTTGTCTTCGTAGTCGTAGAACTCCCGCGACGGCAGGATCTCGCACGGCAGCGAAGCTTCCGGACGCGCGTTGCCAAGCACCGAACACTCGAACTCCCGGCCCGGGACGCCGCGCTCCACCACCACCTTGCGGTCGTATTGCGCCGCCCGCGCCAGCGCGGTCTCCAGTTCCGCCCGGTTCCGCACCTTTGAGATGCCCACGGAAGAACCCAGGTTGGCGGGCTTGACGAACATGGGATAGGGCAACGCGCGCTCGACGCGCCCGGCGTCCAGATCGTCCCGCCACAGCACCGCGTACTCGACAATCGGCAAGCCCCGGTCGCGGCAAATCCGCTTCATCATGTCCTTGTCCATCGCCACGGCGGAGGCCATGACGCCCGCCCCCACGTAGGGCAGATCGGCGAGCTCCAGCAGTCCCTGCACCGTGCCGTCTTCGCCATAGGTGCCATGCAGGACGGGGAACACCACATCGATGCCCGGATTCGCGCCGGGCTCAGGAGCGATCGGGCGCGGGTCCCACTTGCCTTCCGCACTGATGAAATACGGCATCACTTCGAACGGTCCGGCTTCCAGCCCTTCCCGGACCGACCGGGCGGACCGCACGGACACCTCGTGCTCCCCGCTCCGGCCGCCGAACAACAAGGCGACGCGTGTCTTCAAAGAATCCTCTTTCCCATCGCCGACATAATCAGCTCGACGGCCAGATCGGCGGTCCGGTTCGATTCGTCGATCACCGGGTTGACTTCCACCACCTCCATCGAGAGCAGGTTGCCGGCGTCGTTGATCAGTTCCATGGCCAGGTGCGCTTCGCGGTAGGTGCCGCCGCCGCGTACGGGGGTGCCCACCCCCGGCGCTTCGCGCGGGTCCACGAAGTCCATGTCCAGGGACAGATGAATCCCCGCCGTACCGTCGGAGGCGGCCTGGATCGCCTCCGCCATCACTTCCTTCATGCCGCGCTCGTCGATGTCCCGCATGGTGAAGACGCGCACGCCGGACTGATGGACGGGGCCGCGCTCGGCCTCGTCCACGTCGCGAATGCCGACCAGCGCGACGTTCTCCGGCTGCACCTTCGGCGCAAAGCCGAAGAGCCCGGCGAGTTCGCGAGGCCCCCGTCCGATACAGCAGGCCAGCGGCATGCCGTGCACGTTGCCGCTGGGCGAGGTTTCGGGGGTGTTCATGTCCGCGTGCGCATCGATCCAAATAACGCCGGCTTTGCGCCGCTGCTTGCGCAAGTGGCGCGCGACTCCCGCCACCGTTCCCACCGCCACCGAGTGATCGCCGCCCAGCACCAGCGGCGCTTTGCCGCCCGCCAGCGCTTTGTCCACCATCAAACCCACCCTCCGGCAGGTTTCGGCGATCTGCGGCAGGTACCGCGCCCGCGCCGGACCCTCCGGCAGGCTCTCCCGCTGATCCACCGCCACGTTGCCCAGATCGTCCACCTGGTAGCCCAGTGCGCCCAGACGCCGGTGCAGGTTCGCCACGCGCACCGCGGACGGCCCCATGTCGACACCCCGCCGGTCCTGTCCCAAGTCCAGCGGCGCGCCGATAATGGCGATGGTGGATTGCCGCATATCCAGCTAGAACGCCGCGCTGCCCGGCGTGCGGGGAAACGGAATCACATCCCGAATGTTCTTCATCCCGGTCAGGTACATCATCATGCGTTCGAAGCCGAGCCCGAAACCCGCATGCGGCGCAGTCCCGTACTTGCGCAATTCCAGGTACCACCAGTAGTCCTGCTCGGGCAGGCCGTGGCGGCGAATCTTGTCGAGCAGCACGTCGTAGCGCTCCTCACGCTGGCTGCCGCCGATGATCTCGCCGATGCGGGGGGCCAGCACGTCCATGGCGCGCACCGTGCGACCGTCGTCATTGAGCCGCATGTAAAACGCCTTGATCTCGGCCGGGTAGTCGGTCACGATCACCGGTTTGCGGAACACTTCCTCGGTCAGGTAACGTTCGTGCTCGCTCTGAAGATCCATGCCCCAGCCGACCGGGAACTCGAACGCCCGCCCGCCGTCGCGCGCCCGCTCCAGCATGCGGACCGCCTCGGTGTAGGAAACGTGCTCGAAATCGCTGCCCGCCACGTGCGCGAGCGTCGCCAGCACCGTCGAGTCGATGCGCTTGTTGAAGAACTCCAGGTCCGCAGCGCACCGGTCCAGCACGAACGCGATGATGTACTTGAGAAATTCCTCGGCCAGGCGCCGGTTGCCATCCAGATCGCAGAACGCCACCTCCGGTTCGATCATCCAAAACTCAGCCAGGTGGCGCGGCGTATTGGAGTTCTCTGCCCGGAAGGTAGGGCCGAACGTATAGACGTTGGAGAACGCCAGCGCGAAGATCTCCGCCTCCAACTGTCCGCTCACCGTGAGGAACGTCTTGCGGCCGAAAAAGTCCTGGGTGAAATCAATCCCGCCGTTGCTCCGCGGCAGATTCATCAGATCGAGCGTGGTGACCTGGAACATCGCGCCCGCGCCCTCGGCGTCGGACGCACTGATCACGGGCGTGTGCACGTACAGGAACCCGCGCTCCTGAAAGAACCGGTGGATGGCGAAAGCCAGGGCGTTCCGCACGCGGAACACCGCGCCGAAGGTATTCGAGCGGGTCCGCAGGTGCGCGATCTCCCGCAGGAACTCCAGGGTGTGGCCCTTCTTCTGGAGCGGGTAGGAGGCGGGGTCCGCGCCGCCGTAGACCTCGATTTCGCGGGCCCGCAACTCCACGGCCTGCCCCGCGCCCGGCGAAGGCGTCAGGTCGCCGGCGGCGCGGATGCAGGCGCCCGTCGTCACCTGGCGGAGCGTTTCGGCCGGGATCGCCCCCGCTTCCATCACCACCTGCAAATCCTGAAAGCATGAGCCGTCGTTCAACTGCACAAAGTGGACGCCCTTGCCGTCTCTCCTCGTCTTTACCCATCCGCGCGCCTCCGCCGCGCGGGGCGCCGGGCCCGCCAGCAAGTCCCGAATGTAGCCGCCCGGTTCGATCATGCTGGTTCGCCGTCTCCAGGCAGGCTCTCCAGCCGGTCAAACACCTGTTTCACCAGGTCCAGCGGCTTGCTCATTCCTTCCACTTCCTTCAACTCCAGCAGCAGCGGATACTGCCCGGGGCGCGACCGCAGCAACTTCATCACGCGCGGCCAAGGGATCGTGCCGCCCTCGGCGACCAGCGGGAACAGGTGCTGATCGGCCTGCCCGTCGTTGTCGTGCACGTGCAGCGAGCGGATGCGCTCCGCCAACACGCCGAAGGCCTCCGGCACGCCCTCGTGCAGATTGGCGTGTCCCGTGTCGAGCACGAAATCAAGGTCCAGGTGCGTGATCTCGGCGAAGCGGCGCAAGCGTTCGGCCGAGGACAGTTCATTGGGGATGTTCTCCAGCAGCATCCGCACGCCCCGCTGTCCGGCGAAAAGCGTCAGTTCCTCGAGGACCGTAAAGGCGGCCTCGACGGCTCGCTCGCTGTATTCCTGCCCGCTGACGCCCAGATGCTGCACCGCGAAGCGGCAGGGAATCTTTTCGGCAACCTCCAGCGCCCGCTTCAGCTCATCGACAATGGGAATCCGCCGGGATTTCACGGGCTCGGTGATGTCCAGCACTGATTGCGGGCCCGAGCGACCCCAGTATTCGTCGTTGTGCATCGGCAGGTGCAGCGAGTGGACCCGCAGGCCGGCGTCGCGGAACCACAATCCTAGTTCGGAAACCTGACTCCGGTTCCGCCAGTCCAGGTGCTGGCGGGCGAGGAACAACTCCACGGCGGGGATGCCCTCGTGCTGGATGCGATCCAGCAACGCGGCGGTCAGGTGTTGGTTGACGAAGAGGTGGGTGGACAGCACCCGTTCCATACCGGAAGTGACGTTTTCTTCAGTAGCCAAGCGCGGTGGCCTCCACACGGCCGTCGGCGGCGCCTTGCAGCCAACTGCCGTCCCACAAAATAGCGCAGACTTCTCCCTGCTTCTCGACCAGGCGGACCTGATGGCCGCGCGCCTTCAGCAGGGCGATGGTGTCCGGCGACACGTCCCGCTCCACCCGCAGTTCATCCGGCATCCACTGGTGGTGGAAACGGGGAAACTCGACGGCCTGCTGGATATTCATGCGGAAATCAAGGACGTTGACCAGCACTTCCAGGACGGTGTTGATGATGGTGGTGCCGCCCGGCGAGCCCAACACCAGCCGCAGCGCACCGTCCCGCAACACGATGGTAGGCGTCATCGAGGACAAGGGATGCTTGTACGGCTCGACGCGGTTCGCCTCGCCCTGGATCGCGCCATACAGGTTCGGCTCGCCGGGCCTGGCGGAAAAGTCGTCCATCTCGTTGTTGAGCAGAAATCCCAACCCCTTCGGAGTTACGCCGCTGCCGTAGCTGCCGTTCAGCGTGTAGGTGACGGCCACGGCGTTGCCCTCCGCGTCCACGACCGAGTAATGCGTGGTCTCGGCGCGCTCGCGTCCGGCGGCGGCCACCGCGCCCGGGCGAACCGCGGACGATGGAGTGGCGCGTTCCGGGTCGATGCTTCGCCGGCGCTCCGCGAGATACGCCCGGTCCAGCAGGCGGCTGACCGGCACCGGATGGAATTCCGGGTCGGCCAGGTGCACGCTGCGGTCGGCGTAGAAACGCCGCTGCACCTCGGCCATCAAGTGAATGACGGCGGCCGAGCCCGCGCCGCCGCGGAAGTACTCGGTCTCCTCCAGCATCCCGAGCATCTGCAACAGCCCGATGCCGCCCGAACTGGGCGGGGGTGCGGTCAGGATGTCATACCCGCGATAGGCGCCCCGGAGCGGTGGGCGTTCCACCACGGCGTACCGCTTCAGGTCCTCGCGCGTGATCAGCCCGCCGTTGGCCGCCATGTCCTCTGCCAGGAGCCGTGCGGTTTCGCCTTCGTAGAAGTCCCGGGCGCCATGCTCGCGAATCCGTTCCAGCGTCCGCGCCAGGTCCGCCTGGACGAACCGCTCACCGGGATCGTAGTAGAAACCGCCCTTTAGGAAGATGCGCCGCGATTCGGGGAACGCCTCGAACAGGGCACAGTGATCGCGGAGGGATCGGGCTTGTTCGTAGCTGAGCGGAAACCCCTCCCGCGCCAGGCGGATCGCGGGGGCCAACAGGTCCGCCCACCGGGCACGGCCGAAGCGGCTGTGGGCTGTTTCGAGTCCCTTCACGGCGCCGGGGACACCGGCAGCCAGGTACCCGAACCGCGACCAGTCGCGCAGATGACCGCCTTCGTCCAGATACATGTCTCGCGTGGCAGCCAACGGCGCACGCTCCCGGAAGTCGAAAAACGCTGCGCGGCCGTCCGCCATCCGGGCCAGCAAGAAACCTCCGCCTCCCAGATTCCCGGCCGCAGGGTGGGTGACCGCCAGCGCAAAGCCGATGGCCACCGCCGCGTCCACGGCGTTTCCGCCGGACTTCAGAATCTGAATACCCACCTCGGTGGCGCGGGCCTCGCGCGTGACGACCATCGCGCGCCGGGCGCGGACGGGTTCGCGGGCGGCGAACAGCGGCGCGCACAGCAACAGCCCCAGCGCCGCCAGCCCGGTTTCTCGCATATGCTTACTATTGTAAGCGTCGTGACAATTTGCGGAGGTTCCCGGATGCGCCTAGCCATTCTTTTGTCGTGCAGCGTGCTGTGTGCGGGGGCGGCCCCTCAGGAGGCGCAGCCCACGGGCGTGCGGGGCATCGATCCGGCGCAGGCAACCATGCATCGCGATCCATCAGAACCCGGCGAGGCTGGCAGGAAGGTGACGGGACAGGTCGAGCAGGCGGAGCGAGAGTGGGCGGCCGCCGTCTGCCGGAACGACTTCGTCCGGCTCGAACAGATCCTGGCCGCCGATCTGATCTACACTCACTCCACCGGGCTGGCCGAGGACAAGGCCCAGTATCTGCAGGCGCTGCGGAGCGGCCGCCAGAAGTACGACACGATCCAGTTCGAAGAGATGAACGTCCGCGTCCGCGGCAAGACCGCGATGGTGGCGGCCAAGGTCCGCATGACCGGGAACACGCAGGGCAAACCTTTCGACAACATGCTGCGGTTCCTGCACGTCTGGAAGAAAAACAGAGGGGGCTGGCAACTGGTGGGCCACCAGTCGGCCCGCCTGCCAAACTGAGCGACGGAGGAAGAAAATCGTGAGGCGATGGATGCCGGCGGCGGGCCTGACGGTCTTGCTGGCGGGAACGGCGATGGCGCAAACCGAGGACGTGCTGCGCAAGGCGGAAGAACAGTTCGGCGAGGCGGTGACGAAGCAGGACTACGCCGCGCTGGAAAAGATCCTGGCCGACGATATGATCTACACGCACTCCAACGGCGTCGTGGATGACAAGGCGAAGTTCATCGCTTCGCTCAAGGACGGGACCCGGAAATACGAGTCTATTCAGATTCACGAGATGACCGTGCGGCCTTTCGGCAACACCGCCGCCGTGGCGGCGAAGGTCACCATGGTGATCGCGGCCCGCGGCGAGACGGCCCCGCGCGAGATGCGGTACCTGCGTTTCTGGGCCAACAAGCGCGGCCAGTGGCAGTTGGTCGGGCACCAGTCCGTCACCCTGCCCCAGTAAGGAACCGGCGCGGTTGCCCCCCGCCTTGCGGGCCACGGCGGGACAGCCTTTCACGCACGCCATGCGTTTCCTCCCGTCCGGGTGAAGACCAGGGCTGGGTGGCGACTTGTGGGCCCTCAATCTGCGCGCCCGAGTCCCTGAAGCTGCCGCCGCATCCGGCGCCGCCACTCGAACAACACCACTCCCGCCGCCACCGACACGTTGAGCGACGGAATCTGCCCGGCCATTGGGATGCGGACCAGTACGTCGCAGTGTTTCTTGATCCCCTCGTGCAGGCCTTTGCCCTCGCCGCCGAAGACCAAGGCGGTGGGCTCGGCGTAGGCGATCCGGTCGTATTCCTCGCTGCCCCGCTCGTCGAGGCCGTAGACCCAGAACCGGCGCTCCTTCAGTTGTTCGATCGCGCGCGCGAGATTCACCACCCGCGCGACCGGCAGGTGCTCCAGCGCGCCGGCGGCGGCCTTCGCCACGGTCTCGGTCAGGCCGGCGGCCCGGCGTTCCGGCACCACCACGGCGTCGGCGCCGGCGGCGTGCGCGGTGCGGACGATGGCGCCGAGGTTATGCGGATCTTCCACGCCGTCCAGCAGCACGAGCAACCGCGCGCGCTCCAGCAGGTCCTCCAGCGAAGCGTAGCGGTGGGCCGCGGCCAGGGCGACGACCCCCTGGTGCGCCGCCGTCCCCGCCAGGCGGTCGAGCGCCGCGCGATCTTCAAACCGTACGGGGATGGACCGCTGCCGGGCGCGGTCGACGATCTCCTGGAGGCGCGCGCCCCCTCCCTTGAGTAGCGCGATCCGTTCCACCGGGCGTCCGCTTTTCAACGCCTCGAGCACGGGATGTACTCCGGTAATGGCCACGGCCTGCATTATAGCGGCGGTAGCCGCGGAGTCTACCTTGCGCCTCCCGTCAGAGTTGCGGTATAAAGCCTTCACCAGTTCATTTGAATGTCGTACCGGCGGAAGAAAGTCCTGATCACGGGGGGACTTGGCTTCATCGGCAGCAATCTGGCGATCCGGGCGGCCGCGTTAGGGGCGGACGTCACCATCGTGGATTGTTCGGTGGAAGGCTGTGGCGCCAATCCCCACAATATCGCTCCCATCCGGGATGCTGCCCGGGTGCTCGCTCTCGATATCGGCCAGGCGGCCTACTTCGCGGACCTCATTGCCGAAAGCGAGGTGATTTTCAACCTCGCCGGCGAAATCAGCCACCTCCATAGCATGCGCTTTCCCGAGCGTGATCTGGAGATCAATACCCTGGCGCAGTTGCGCTTTCTGAACGTGGTCCGCGAGGCCGCGCCCGGCGTACGCATTGTGTATGCCGGCACCCGCCAGATTTACGGCGTTCCCGAATACCTGCCCGTGGACGAACTCCACCCGGTGAACCCGGTGGACTTCAACGGCGTCCACAAGTACGCGGCGACCATGTACCACCTGATGCTGGCGCGCATGGGGTGCTTGGATGCCGCCGTATTGCGGCTGACCAACGTCTACGGGCCGCGCATGGCGCTGCACATCACCAGCCAGGGATTCCTGTCCACGTATTTGCGCCGCATGGTGCTGGGAGAAGGAATCGAGGTCTTCGGAGACGGCAGTCAGCTTCGGGACGCCTTGTTCGTCGACGACGCCGTGGAGGCGTTTCTGTTGGCCGGCGACTGTCCGCGGCTGCCGTCGAACACGTACAACGTGGGCGGTCCGGCGGCGCTGCCCATCGCGGAGATTGCCCAGCTGGCGGCGGAAACCGGGGGTGGTTTGCCGGTGACCTTCCGCCCGTTCTCTCCGGAACTCAAGCAGATCGACATTGGCAGCTACGCGACTAACTGGAGCCGCATCGAGCGCGAGTTGGGCTGGCGTCCCGCGGTGACCATGCGCGACGGGCTCGCGCGCTCCCTCGAGTTCTACCAGCGGGAACGGGTCCACTACCTGCCGGCCGCTGCTTCGCGCCTTGCCACTGCCTCATGATGAATCCCGCCGAGTTCGCGAACATCGCGAAGGCGGAGGCGCAGTTCTGGTGGTACCGCGGCATGCGGCGGATCATGTATGGGCTGCTGGATCCGCTGTTCGCCGCGCGGAATTGCCGGCGGGTTCTCGAAGCCGGATGCGGCACCGGCCACTTCGCGCAGGTGCTGCGCGAGCGGTATCAGGCGCACGTCGTGGCCATGGATCTGGGCTGGGAGGGTCTGGAATACGCCCGCCGGTTCGACCTGCCGGCTCTGGTCCAGGGCGACATCCGGGCGCTGCCGTTCCGCGACGGCGCGTTCGACCTGCTGGTCAGCATGGACGTGGTGGTGCACCTGCCGCGTGGCGAGGAAGGGGCGGCATTCGCCGAGTTCGCCCGTGTGCTGCAACCCGGCGGCGCCCTAGCGCTGCGTGTCTCGGCGTTGGACGTGTTGCGCAGCCGGCATTCGCAGGCGGCCCACGAGCGGCAGCGTTTTACGCGCGCCCGCCTGCTCCGGGCGGTTCAACAAGCCGGTTTCCGCGTAGACCGGTGCACCTACGCGAACACCCTCCTGTTGCCAGTGGCGTTCACGAAGTTCCGCCTCTTGGAACCGCTGCTGCCCGGTCCGGCTCAGAGTGGCGTGCGGCCCGTCAGCCCTTGGCTCGACACGCTGTTGTACCGGCCGCTGGCGCTCGAAGCGAAATGGATCGCCCGCGGCTGGAACTTCCCCCTGGGACAATCGCTGATCCTGCTCGGCGTCAAGGCCGGATGAGCTTAGTCACCTCTCCGTCAGCAGGTAGACCAAGCAGCAACGCCAGGGCGACGCCGGACGCCGACGGCTTCCCCGTTACTTCGCGGCCTTCGTGCAAGCTCCGGACGACTGGCAGGTGCTGCGCCGTTGCCGCCACATTGACAGTCACCCCGGTGATCACCAGGGCGGTCCCCGTCCACAGCGAAAATCTGGACGGACGCGCGAGCAGCGCCGCCGCCCCGATTTCGGGCAAGAACCACCCAAAACGCGCCACGACAAACCCGAATCCCATCAGCGCCAGTCCGGTGCGAATCCACGCGAGAAACGTGCGCGCGGCGGCGAAGTAGATCCGGGGATCCCGCTCCGGTTGGCTCATGGCCGAGCCGCCCTCTCTGCTGCCGGGCGTATCCCTTCGACCGCGCGGGCGGCGAGGTGGAGTTTACCGTCCCCACGCTGCGGATCTGCCAGATCGCGGCGGTCTCCGTCAGGTATGGAGGCGGGGGCCGATTCCCTGGATGAGCCTCAGTCGCGCCAGCGGAGTTCGAAGCGGTCGCGACCGCTTCCGTCAATCGAAACGTCGCGAACGCGGTTATCTTCCGTCACCACCATCGTCAGCGACCCCCGCAGATCTCCGCCGGACACGTCGGCATACACCCGGTCGCGGTCGACCCGCGTGACCCGGCCGCGGAAAGTCAACCGCTCGCGGCGCGTCGTTTCGAAGCGCGCCTCGAGATCGCCGTTTCGCGTCACATCCACCTGGCACTCTTCCAGCCGCTCGTCGTCGCCGCGGCGGTTGCGGTAATAGCCCTCGCCCCGCGCGCGGAAGCGGAGGTCGCGATTCCAGTTCCCGCCGCTGTCGGACCAGGTGCCGCCGCCGCGGCGGTCGCGACCGTCTCTCCAGCCGTCTCCCCTCCCGGTATCGGAGCCCCCGCGCCACTCCAGGTCGAACGTGTATCCTTCGCGGCCCCCTTTGGGATCCTCAATCCGGACGACGGCCCCGCCGCGGCCCCCCGGCTCGCGGACCAGTTGCTGACGCCCGCGCCCGTCAATGCCCCGGAACCGGAAATTGGCGGGATTCGCCGGCATGCGCTGGTTGCAAACGAACCGCCGCCAAACGGCCGGTTGCCCGGAGATCGTCCGTATTCTGCCGGTATCTCCCCGAATCTCGATCTCGGCGATGTCGTCCACTTCCACTTCGATCGTGCACTTGCCGCGGTCGCCGCCCCCGCCGCGGAGGTCCGCCTGGCGGGTCGCTTCCTGCCCCCATTGCGCCCCGAGCGGACCCGCCATCACTACCGCCAGGATCATCATTGCTGGATGAAAAGATTTCGTCTTCAATCGTGTCTCCGTGTGTGGATCACTCCGCGATTCTTTGCTTCCCTATCAGCACACCAGCCACCCAACGCCGCCGTGCGCTCCACCGCCGATCATACCAGCGCCGACGGGACGCTTGTTGGCGGCGAGCCCCAGCTCCGCCAGCCGAATCTCACTCGACCAGATCGAGAACTTCCTGTTCGGATGCGCGCGAACGCGCTACGTCACAAACGTTTTGATCCCCAGGGGGCGCCGCTCCATGACTTTTACTCAGCCGCCACCAGATCCAGGAAGGCGCGCGCGGCATGGCTGAGCACGCGGCGCGCCGGATATACCAGCCGGATCTTGCGTTCCACGCTGAGTTCGGGCACCCGGACCGCCCGCAGCGTCCCCTGCTCCAGTTCCGGCTCCACGCACATGCGGGGGAGGAACGCGACCCCCTGATTGGCCTGCACCAGCTTGCGGATCGTCTCGATCGTAGGCATCTCGACGATGATTTGCAGCGGCACCCGGTAGTGCTGGAACTCCCGCACCACCAGTTCCCGGTAGGGGGACATCACGTTGTGCGCAATGAAGGTTTCCGCGCCCAGTTCCGTGATGGAAACAGACTCCCGGCGCGCAAACCGGTGATACGGGGACACCACAAATGCCAAGGCATCGGTATAAATGATGCGCGATTCGATCCGCCCGTCGCCCGGGTCGTAGCTGATGACCCCCAACTCCAGGTTGCCGTCGATCAACTCGGACGGAATCTTGCTCGACAGGCTGCGCTGCACGCGGACCTTCAGTTTCGGGTACATCTCGCGAAACTTCTGGATGTCGCGCAGCAGGTACAGCGTGGTTGACTCGTTGGCGCCGATCAACAGGGTGCCGGCCGATTTGTCGTGCAACTCCTTGAGGGCATTCTCCATCTCCGAGCGCAGGTTCTCGAACCGCCTTGCATAGTCCGCCACCGCCCTGCCGGCGTCGGTCAGCACCAGTTCCTTGCCCGAACGGTCGATCAGGCGTTCGCCCAACTCGTTCTCCAGCCGTTGAATCGCCAGCGACACCGCGGGTTGGGTGCGCAGCAGCTTCTCTCCGGCGCGGGAGAAGCTCTTTTCGTTCGCCACGGTCAGGAAGACTTGCAGGGCATGGAACTCCATAACTCTTGATTATACAAACTGCGAATATTATCAATTTGGCAAATTTACCCCGGGGCGGCAATAATAAAGAGCACGGTAGCGGGCGTACCCGGCCCGCGCCGCCAAGGCGAAGAGCGTATGATGAGCAACCGCGTATTCATTTTCGACACCACGCTGCGCGACGGGGAGCAATCGCCCGGATGCAGCATGACCGTCTCTGAGAAGCTGCAAATGGCCCGCAAACTGATCGACCTGAATGTCGATCTGCTGGAGGCGGGCTTTCCGATCGCTTCCGAGGGCGATTTCGAGGCGGTGGACCGGATCAGCCGGGAGTTTCCGGAGGCGCGCGTGGCGGCGCTGGCGCGGGCTTGCCCGCTCGACATCGAGCGGGCGGCGCGGTCGCTCGAAAAGGCGCGGCGGCCGCGCATTCACACCTTTATCGCGACCAGCGACATCCACCTGAAATACAAGCTGAAAAAGACCAGGCAGCAGGTGCTGGATGAAGCGGTGGCCGCGGTGCGCCTGGCCAGGCAATACGCCGATGACGTCGAGTTCTCCGCCGAGGACGGGGCGCGCACCGACGGCGATTACATGGAAGAAGTAGCGCGGGCGGTGGTGGACGCGGGGGCCAGCACGGTGAACATTCCGGACACGGTCGGCTACTCGACGCCGGATGAATACGCGGAGTTGATCGGCCGCATCGTGCGGGCCATCGGCGAACGCGCGATCGTCAGCGTGCATTGCCACGACGACCTGGGCCTGGCGGTGGCGAATTCGCTGGCCGCGGTGCAGGCGGGCGCGCGACAGATCGAATGCACCATCAACGGCATCGGCGAGCGCGCGGGGAACTGTTCGCTGGAGGAAGTCGTCATGGCGATCAAGGTCCGCAAGGACCGCCTGCCGTTCGAGACGGGTATCGCCACCGAGCACCTTTATTCGGCCAGCCAGTTGCTGGCGTCGCTGATCACCTTCGGGCCACAGCCCAATAAGGCGATCGTGGGCGCCAACGCCTTCGCCCACGAGGCGGGCATTCACCAGGACGGATATCTGAAGGACAAGAGCACCTACGAGATCATCGACCCGCGGAGCGTGGGCGTTCCTGAAGGAAAGCTGGTGCTGGGCAAACACAGCGGACGGCACGCCCTCAACAAGCGGTGCGAAGACCTGGGTTACCAACTGACCCGCGAGGAACTGAACGTGGTCTACGAGCGGTTCACCGCGGCGGCGGACCGGAAGAAGGGTCTCACCGACCACGAGATTGCGGCGTTGGTGGACGATACCCTGGCGCAACGGTCGGCGGCGGCCGATTAACGTCGGCGCGCGATTCCTCCGCACCTAGATTTCTTCAGATCTTTCTATGCAACTGAACATTCTTGTCCTGCCCGGCGATGGCATCGGACCGGAGGTGACCGCCCAGGCGGTCCGCGTGCTCGAGCAGGTCGCCCGCAAGTGGAATCACACCGTAAACCTGAAAGAAGGGCTGCTCGGAGGGGTGGCCATCCACCGTAGGGGCGTACCCATGCCGCCCGAGACGGAAGCGCTGGCGCACGAGTGCGACGCCACCCTGCTGGGGGCGGTGGGCCTGCCCGAGTTCGACCACGTGGCGCCCCAACGGCGGCCGGAACGCGGGCTGCTGGGCATCCGGAAGACGCTGGGCGTGTACGCCAACCTGCGGCCGGTGCGCTCCTACCAGGCGCTGCTGGACTCGTCTCCGCTGAAGAACCACCTGGTGGACGGCGCCGACCTGATCATTGTCCGCGAGCTGAACGGCGGCATCTACTACGGCACGCCGCGCGGCATCGAGGGCGCAGGTCCGGCCGAACGCGGCTTCAACACCATGGTGTACACGCGGGCCGAGATCCAGCGCGTGCTCCGCATGGCGTTTAACCTGGCGCGCAACCGCCGGAAGAAGCTCACCTCGGTCGACAAGTCGAACGTGCTGGAGACCTCGCAGTTGTGGCGCAAGGTCGCCGGAGAGGTGGCGGCGGAGTATCCGGACGTCGAACTCGAACACCTGCTGGTGGACAACTGCGCCATGCAGCTCATCCTGCGGCCGAAGCAATTTGACGTGGTGGTCATGGAAAACATGTTCGGGGATATCCTGAGCGACGAGGGAGCCGTCATCGCGGGCTCGATCGGCATGCTGCCCTCGGCATCCCTTGGCGACCGGAAGCCGTCGGGAGCGTACGTGGGTCTATATGAACCGGTGCACGGTTCCGCTCCGGACATCGCCGGTCAGGGCAAGGCCAATCCGCTGGGCGCCATCGGCTCGGTGGCCGCCATGCTCGAGTACAGTTTTGGTTTACTGGAAGAAGCCCGCGCGGTGTACGCCGCGATCGAAGCGGTGCTGAACAGCGGCCGGGTCACGGCCGATCTGAAGCCCGCGGGTCCGCCGGCTACTACCGCGGAGGTGGGCGCGGCGGTTTGCGCGGCCATCTGAAACGGGCGCGGGAAACGCAACACATGCCCAAAACGATTATCGAGAAAGTCTGGGATGCGCACGTCGTCCGGGAGCAGGAAGGCGCGCCGAGCATCCTCTACATCGATCTGCACCTGGTGCACGAGGTAACCTCTCCGCAGGCCTTCCAAGGGCTGCGGAAGCGCGGCCTCCGGGTGCGCCGTCCGGACCTGACGTTCGCCACCGCCGACCACTCCATCCCTACGCACGACCGCAGCCTGCCGATCGTCGACCCGATCGCCCGGAAGCAGCTGGAACAGCTCGAAGCGAACTGCCGGGAATTCGGCGTCCCCTGTGAAGGAATCCACGGCAAGCGGCAGGGCATCGTGCACGTGATCGGGCCGGAACTGGGCCTGACCCAGCCTGGCATGACGGTGGTGTGTGGAGACAGTCATACGGCCACGCACGGCGCGTTCGGCGCGCTCGCCTTCGGCATCGGCACCAGCGAAGTCGAAATGGTGCTGGCCACGCAATGCCTGTTGCAGCGCCGCTCGCAGACCTACCAGGTGCAGGTGGATGGGGTGCTGAAGCCCGGCGTGACGGCGAAGGACATTATCCTGGCCCTGATCGCGCGCATTGGGGTGGGCGGCGGCACCGGGTGCGTCTTCGAGTACTGCGGCTCGGCGATCCGGTCGCTCTCGATGGAAGAGCGCATGACGGTCTGCAACATGTCCATCGAGGGCGGCGCGCGCGCCGGCCTGGTGGCGCCCGACGACACTACCTACCAGTACCTGGCCGGGCGTCCTTACGCGCCTCGCGGCGCCGCCTGGGACGCCGCCCTGGCCCGCTGGCGGCAATTGCCGACGGACGAAGGCGCGACTTACGACAAACGAATCCACATCGACGCGAACACCTTGACTCCCATGATTACGTTCGGCACCAACCCCGGCATGGGAATGCCGATCGACGGCGTGGTGCCCTCGCCCGAAACGCGGAGCGATCCGCAGGAGCGGGAGTCGCTCGCCAAGGCGTTGCGGTACATGGGGTTGGAGCCCGGCAAGCCGCTGGCGGGCAAGCCGGTCCAGGTTGTCTTTATCGGAAGCTGCACCAACTCGCGCATTTCCGATTTGCGGGCCGCCGCCGCCATTTTGCGGGGTCGCAAGGTCAGCCCGTCGGTGCGGGTGCTCGTGGTGCCGGGTTCGCAAGCGGTCAAGCAGCAGGCGGAAGCCGAAGGGCTGCCGCGAATTTTCCGCGAGGCCGGCTGCGAGTGGCGCGAGCCGGGCTGCTCGATGTGCATCGCCATGAACGGCGATCAGTTGCAGCCGGGCGAGTATAGCGTTTCCACCAGCAACCGGAACTTTGAAGGACGGCAGGGGAAGGGAGGCCGCACGCTGCTGGCCAGCCCGCTGACCGCCGCCGCCACGGCGATTACGGGCGTGGTGACGGACGTACGCACGCTGCTGTGAAGCGCGGGACGGGGCGCCGCCCGCCCGCGGACCAGAACGGAGTTTCCGTATGAAGCCTTTTACCAAGTTCTCCAGCCGGATCGTGCCCTTGCCGATCGCCAATGTGGACACCGACCAGATCATCCCCGCGCGGTTCCTGAAGACGACTTCCAAGGAAGGTCTCGACCAGCAATTGTTCTATGACTGGCGCTATGAGGCGGACGGCACGCCGAAGCCCGACTTCATCCTGAACCAACCCCGCGCGCGGGGGGCGGCCATCCTGCTGGCCGGCGACAACTTCGGCTGCGGCAGTTCCCGGGAACATGCCCCCTGGGCCCTGACGCAGTTCGGCTTTCGCGCCGTCATCAGCACGTCGTTCGCCGATATCTTCAAACAAAACTCGCTGAAGAACTCCCTGCTGCCCCTGGTCGTGCCCGCGGAGGCGCATGCCATGCTGCTCCAGGCGGTGGAGGGGGATCCGGACCTCGAAGCCACGGTCGACCTGGAGAGCCAGACGCTCTCCGTCGCAAGCGGCCTCCGGATCCAGTTTCCGATCGACCGCTTCGCGAAGATGTGCCTGCTCGAAGGCGTGGATCAGTTGGGCTACGTCTTGAAACAAGAGGAAGCGATCGCCGCGTTCGAGCAGAAGCGGTCCGTTTCCATCAACACCCTGGCGTGACGGCAGCGCACGGCTCCCGCCGCCGCTACCAGTAATGCAGCTCGATCTGGAGGTTTGAGCCGCGCTCGCCGTGCTCGAAGTGCGCGTCGTTGAATCGCGGCGGCCCAACCCGTGGCTTCGGGTTGTTCGAAGCGCCATAGCCCTCTTTCGGAACGCCATACAGCTTCAGGTCGAACTTCCCGTTGGCATTCTCGTCGTGGAAAACGGCAACGGCGTAGCGGCCGGGGGCCACTGCCTCGAATTCACAGCGGGCCTGGCCGTCTCGCGCGGTCACCGCGAGGCCAGCCACCGCCTTCTCGAGTTTGCCGGGAAAACCGGCGGCGGAATCGAAGAGAGCGCAGCGCACGATTCCCTTGTCATTTCGAAGTTTCCGGATGTCTACCCGGAGGGAGGGAGAAACCAGGGACTCGTCGCGAGACACGTTCCCATCCACCGCCAGCAGAAGAGGGGCGGCGGACAAGCAGATGAAAAATTTCCTCATCACCTCTCCTTTGGACGCTTCGTAGCAAGCGCGCGATCCTCGCTACCACTTAGAAAATTCCGAAGGGTTTGCACGCCGAACCCTCATGTTAGCCTGGAACCATCAGAAAAAGCCGGCATCCAAGGGAAGAGGAGGACCGCTTCGATGTTGATTCGCGTGCCCGCAGGATGGCAGATTCCCGAGCGGGAAGCCGCGCCGGAATCCGCGTATTGGAACCGGCGCCGGCTGTTAGCGGCCGTGGGGCTTTTGCCCGCATCCCCGCTGCTGCGCGGGGCGCCGGACGGGAAGGCGCCCTACCCCGCCCAACGGAATCCTGAGTTTGCCGACGCCGGGCGGGCCATTACTGAGGAATGGGCGGCCACCGGCTACAACAACTTCTACGAGTTCGATCCTCAGGACAAGCAGGCAGTCAAGGACAAGGTGGCCGCCTTCCAGATCCGCCCTTGGACGATCGAGGTAACCGGCCTCGTCGCCAAACCGCAGACGCTCGACCTCGATCAATTGGAAAAGTCCATGCCGCTCGAGGAGCGGGTCTACCGGTTCCGCTGCGTGGAGGCCTGGTCGATGGTGGTGCCGTGGACCGGGTTTCCGCTGCACGAATTGATCCGGCGCGTCGAACCGAAGCCGGAGGCCAAATTCGTCCGCTTCGTCACCGTGCATCGCCCCAGCCAGATGCCGGGAATCCGGCAGGCGAACTGGTATCCCTGGCCTTACTTTGAAGGCCTGCGGATGGACGAGGCGATGAATCCGTTGTGCCTGGTGGCCACCGGCCTGTACGGCAAGCCGCTGCCCAAACAGAACGGCGCGCCGGTGCGGATTGTGGCGCCCTGGAAGTATGGATACAAGAGCATCAAGTCGATTGTGAAGATTGAATTCGTGGCCAAACAGCCCGCCACGTTTTGGAATCAGCTCCAACCCGCCGAGTACGGATTCTATTCGAATGTGAATCCGAAAAAGCCGCATCCGCGCTGGTCGCAGGCGACCGAGAAGGTGATTCCGCGCATGGAGCGCGTCGCCACGTTGCCGTACAACGGCTATGAGAAGTGGGTGGCCGCCATGTACGCCGGCAAGGAAGATTAAGGCGCGGCCGTTACTCGCCGCGACCGGGGAGGGTGGTTTGGGCCCTGGCGACCGGAATGAGCGTCTTTTCTTCGCGCGGCGCGGGCCGGGCGTGGCTGGCCAGTTCCTGGTTCAAGGTCGCGACAAACTGTTCAATCTGCCGCTGCATCTCCGCCATTTTCGCCCGCATGTTCAGGATGATTTCGACGCCGGCCAGGTTCACGCCCAAATCGCGCGTCAGGTGCAGGATCACTTCGAGAATTTCCAGATCCTCGTCCGTGTAGAGGCGCGTGTTGCCCTCGCTCCGGGAAGGTTTGAGCAGCCCCTCCCGTTCATACAGCCGCAGGGTCTGCGGATGAATGCCGTACTGTTCCGCGACGGCGGAGATCATGTAGGCGGCTTTGCCGCGTCCTTTAGCCATGGCTCGCCTGCCCGCGCAGTTGTTCGTCCTGCCAGAGGCCGCGCCGCGGGTCCTCGGCGGGCACCTGGCTCAACTCTCGCAGCAATTGCCTGACGCGCTCGTCGTGAATGTCCGGCGCCACCAGGACGACCTCCACAAACTGATCGCCCCGCTGGCCGGTGCGGCTGTTCGGCACGCCTTTGTCTCGCATCCGGAAACGCTGTCCGTTCTGGGTGCCGGGGGGGATCTTGAGCGTTTTGAAACCGTCGATCGTGGGCACTTCGATCTTGGTGCCCAGGCCGGCCTCCCAAACCGTTACGGGCACGCGAATCTCGATGTTGTCCCCGTCGCGGTGGAAGAACGGGTGATCCTCCACGCGGAGGGTGATGTACAGGTCGCCGGGAGGCATGCCGCCGGTGCCCGCCGATCCCTTGCCCTGGACGCGCAAACGCGAGCCGTTCCGGGCGCCCGCCGGGATCCTCACCTCGACGGTTTCCGGGCGGGCGACCCGGCCGTCGCCATGGCAGGACGGGCACGCGTTCCGGAGCCTGCCGGAGCCCCCGCATCGGGGACAGGTGAGATTGAAGCGCATCGCGCCCGCCATCTGCGACACCTGGCCCGAGCCCTCGCACTGGGGACAGGTGGCGGCGTTTCCCGCGAACGCGCCCGTACCCCCACAGGCGGCGCAGGTTTCGTGCCGGGTGATGGTGAGCCGCTTCTGACTGCCGCGAATAGCGCTCCAGAAATCGATCGTGAGCGCGTACTCCAGATCCGCGCCCCGCTCCGGCGGGCGGGCCCCGGCCTCGGCCTGGCGGCCGAAAAACTGGCTGAAGAGGTCGCGGAATCCGCCTCCGGCGAACGCGCCCCCCGCGCTAGCGCCCGCGCCCGCTCCGGGAGCGCCTGGCCCCCGGGTGAAGAAGTCGGAAAAATCAAACCCGGAAAACCCCATCCCCGGGTCGGCGCTTCGCCGCCCGGCGCCCGGCATAGCGTGCTCGGAATAGAATCCCACCTGATCGTACATCTGGCGCTTCTTGGCGTCGCTGAGCACCTCGTAGGCTTCCTGGATGTTCTTGAACCGCTCCTCGGCAGCCTTGTCGCCGGGATTCAGGTCGGGATGATACTTGCGCGCGAGACGGCGGTACGCCTTGCGAATGTCTTCGGCCGAGGCACTCCGGTCCACATTCAACGTCTTGTAGTAATCGTGCTTCGGAGGCATAGCTGCACCCCGGCGGGGCTGCCCGCCGGAACAAACTGCCCGCGCTCGCCGGACGGCGCGGCGCGCCGCCAGGCGTACGAAACGACCCGCGGGTCCCTTGCGTTACTCGACAATCTCGGCGTCGACCACGTCGTCTTTCTTGCCCCCGCCGGCTCCCCCGCCCGGCTGCGGACCCTGCCCGTCGCCCCCCGGCGGAGGTGTCTGCGCCTTGTACATGGCTTCCGCCAGTTTGTGACTGGCCGCGGTGAGACGGTCCGTCGCCGAGTTGATCTCCTCGGTCGTGCCGGTGGCCATCGCCTTCCGCGTAGCCTCGAGAGCCGTTTCAATTTCCTGCGCTTCGCTGTCGCTGATCTTGCTGCGATGCTCCTTCAGGGTCTTTTCAATGTTGTAAATCATGGAGTCCGCGCGATTGCGGGCTTCGATCTGCTCTCGGAGCCTGCGGTCTTCGGCGGCGTGCGATTCGGCGTCCTTGGCCATGCGCTCCACCTCGTCCTTCGACAGGCCGGACGAGGAGGTGATCGTAATCTTCTGTTCGTTGCCGGTGGCGCGGTCCTTCGCGGTGACATTCAGGATGCCGTTGGCGTCGATGTCGAAGGTCACCTCGATCTGCGGGATGCCGCGCGGCGCGGGTGGAATGCCCACCAGTTGGAAAACTCCCAGCAGCCGGTTGTCCTTGGCCATGCTGCGCTCGCCCTGGAACACCTTGATTTCGACCGAGGTCTGGTTGTCGGCCGCGGTGGAGAAAATCTCGCTCTTGCGCGTCGGGATGGTGGTATTGCGCTCGATCAGCCGGGTCATCACGCCGCCCAGGGTTTCAATGCCGAGCGACAGCGGGGTGACGTCGAGCAGCAGCACGTCTTTTACTTCGCCCGCCAGCACGCCGCCCTGCACCGCGGCGCCGACCGCCACCACCTCATCGGGATTGACGCCCTTGTGCGGATCCTTCTGGAACAGGTCGCGGACGATCTGCTGCACGCGCGGGATTCGCGTCGACCCGCCCACCAGCACCACTTCGTCAATCTGTGCCGGCGTGATGCCCGCGTCTTCCAGCGCCTGCTTGCAGGGGCCGATCGACCGGGCCAGAATGTCCTCCACCATCGACTCGAAGCGCGCCCGCGTCAGCTTCAGCAACAAGTGCTTCGGACCGGTTGCGTCCGCCGTGATGAACGGCAGGTTGATCTCGGTTTCAAGCAGCGTCGACAGCTCCATCTTGGCCTTCTCGGCCGCTTCCTTCAGGCGCTGCAACGCCATCTGGTCTTTCGACAGATCGATGCCGTGCTCTTTGCGGAATTCGGTCACAATCCAGTCAATGATCCGCTGGTCGATATTGTCTCCGCCGAGATGGGTGTCTCCGTTGGTCGATTTGACCTCGACCACGCCCTCGCCTACCTCGAGAATCGAGATGTCGAAGGTGCCGCCGCCAAAGTCATACACGGCGATCGTTTCGTTCTTCTTCTTGTCGAGGCCGTAGGCCAGCGCCGCCGCCGTCGGTTCGTTGATGATCCGCCGCACTTCCAGCCCGGCGATCTTGCCGGCATCCTTGGTCGCCTGCCGCTGCGCGTCGTTGAAGTACGCCGGCACCGTGATCACGGCTTCGGTCACTTTCTCGCCGAGATACGCTTCCGCGGCCTCCTTCAGCTTGGTCAGAATCATCGCGGAGATCTCGGGCGGAGAGTATTTCTGGCCGCCAATCGCCACCCGGGCGTCCCCATTGTCCCCGCGGACCACGCGGTAGGGGACCAGTTGCATCTCCTGGCTCACCTCATCGTGGCGCCTCCCCATGAAGCGCTTGATCGAGAAGATGGTGTTCTCCGGATTGGTGATCGCCTGGCGCTTGGCGACCTGCCCAACCAAGCGCTCCCCACTCTTGGTGAACGCCACCACCGACGGCGTGGTCCGCGCGCCTTCCTGGTTGGCAATGACTACGGGTTGTCCACCCTCCATGACAGCCACGACTGAGTTTGTCGTGCCTAGGTCGATACCGATAATTTTGCCCATGCTGGTTCAGAGCTCCTTCTGCATGTGCCGCTCTCGCTTTAGCACAATTCTATTATCTGTATTGAGTGCGCTGTTGTCAACTTTATTGAACAGGCTTGTCCCTCCTCAGTCGAAGATCTTCCAAGTAGCTTATTTACGATACCCTAGAGCAATTGGCAAATCGGATGGCGGCCCGCACCCCGCACCACCTACGGAACGCGGGAGGTGGCGCCAGCTTCGAGACTTGGCCGGGATGGTATCCTTTCCGCATGAAGAAGTGGTTGATTCTGACGTTGGCCGCCTGCTCGTTCGGCGCCGAGCGCTACATTGCGATTGACAATGTCTGTGCATGGCCGAATGTGAAACTGTTGCCGGACGGCAATCTCCTCGCCGTCATTTTCAACCAACCCAGTCACGGGGGCAGGGAGGGCGATGTGGAGGCGTGGATCAGCCGCGACGGAGGCAAGTGGTGGGAACGCGCCGGCACGCCCGCGCCGCACGAACCCGGCGCTTCCCGCCTGAACGTCGCTTTTGGGCTGGCGCACGACGGATCGGCGGTCGTGCTTTCCGCCGGAGTGATGGTCGAAAAACGGCCTGACCGCTGGCTGCCCGTCTGGGTCTGCCGTTCGGCGGACGGAGGGCGCACCTGGACGCGCAGCGCAAAGGTGACCTTGCCGGAAGGCGTCGACTATCTGATTCCGTTCGGAGACCTCGTGCGGTTGCCTGGCCGGCGTCTGGCGGCCTCCGCGTACCACCACTACGGCGCGGCCCTGGCGGGCAGACAGCCCTCCGCGGAGCGCAAGGCGCCCGGCGGCAGCGCCTACATCCTGTTCAGCGACGATGACGGGCTGACCTGGGGCGGCGCGGTCCTAATCGGCAAGGACGACTACAACGAGACCACGCTGCTGCGCGTGAGTGAAACACGGCTGCTGGCCGTGGCGCGCACCTATCGCTCTGCGCATATGGAATTATTCGCGTCCGAAGACGACGGCCGCACCTGGAAAAACGAAGGGCCGGTATCCCTGCCCAGACAGCACCCCGCGAGCCTGACCCAACTGCGCGACGGGCGGATCCTGCTCACCTACGGGATCCGCGAACGGGGAAACCGCGCTGTGGCGGTCCGCACGAGTTCCGACCAGGGGCGTTCCTGGGGAGCGGCGTGGCCCATCGTGACCCTGGAAGGCGCGGGCGACAGCGGATATCCTTCCACGGTGCAATTGGACGACGGCACGCTGGTGACGGCCTGGTACGCCAACGGGATTGTGACGCACCAGCGCTACCACATGGGGGTGTTGCGCTGGCGACTGGAGCCGTAGGACGCCGCGTTTTCCGCCGGCCTTTTCGCGGCGAGCCACGCGGCGAAACCGCCCCCGTTCCCTTCCAGGCGTTCCCCCGAGCGCGCCGGACGCCGGACTGTTGTATGATCGCGGTTCGGAGTCTCCCTCGGAACCGACCATGTCTACCAATCCGCCGCCCGCGGGCAGTTCCGCTCTGGAAGCAGGCGAGATGTTCGCCGGACGGTATGAGGTGCTCGGCCTCATCGGTTCTGGCGGAACCGCCACCGTTTACAAAGTTCGCGACCGGCTGATCGGCGAGGTGATCGCGCTCAAGCTGATCAAGCCGCAGGCCGCGCAGGACCCCAAGCTGGCGGGCAGTTTCCAGCGCGAGATCACGATGGCGCGGCGCATCTCCCATCCCAACGTGGTGCGGATCTACGATATCGGCGAGTTCCGCGGCCAGTTCTACATCGTGATGGAACTGGTGGAAGGGCCGACCTTGCTCGATCTGCTGGTGGAGAAGCGGCGCGTTCCTCTGGCGGAATTTCTGCGGATTTTTCCGCAAATGTGCGCCGCCGTGGCGGCCGTGCACCGCGAGGGCATCATCCACCGCGACATCAAGCCGTCCAACCTGATGTTCAACGCGCAGGGCCAGTTGAAGCTGATGGATTTCGGCATTGCCCGGTTCGCCGACGGCCAGGCGACGGTGGGCCCGGCAATCGGCACGCCGGCGTATATGTCGCCCGAGCAGTTGATGCGGCAGCCGCTCACGCCGGCCTCGGACATTTTCTCGCTGGCCGCGATGTGTTTCGAACTGCTGGCTGGGCGCAATCCGTTCGCCGGGCAAAATCTGGCGGAGCGGTGCGTCGGTCCCCCGCCGCAACTGCGCGGCACCGTGCCGGGGATCCCGGCCGCGCTGAGCGAAGCACTCGAGCGTTGTTTGCAGCCCGACCCCCGCGCGCGCTTTCAGTCCGTGGAAGAACTCATGCAGGCCACGGCGGGCGTGGAGGCGCCCGCGCCGCCGGCGGCAAAGGAGGAAGCGCCGCCCCCCGCGGAAGAAACCGCCGTGCTCGGGGACATTCTGCCCGAAGACCCCGCGCCGCCGAAGGAAGCGGTGCCTCTGTTCCTGGAGATTCTGCGTGCCGTCGCGTCGATCTATGGCGAAGGCAAGCAACCGGTGTCGGTGATTCCTTCCAGCATCCTGGTGCGCGGCGACGGCACGGTGTCCATCGCCTCGATCGCCGGCGACAGCCCGAATCCGACCGTGGCCATCCGGGATCCCAAATATTATCCCCCGGAAGCGTTCGCCGATCCGTCCGCGGGGAGGCCTCCGCGGCAGACCAGCGACGTGTATTCGCTGGGCATGGCTTTTTACGAGATTCTGCTCGGGCGGCGCGAGTTTGCCCGGCAGTTCTCCGGGACGGAATCGGAGTTCGGCTGGCTCCAATGGCAGGGAGATTTCGAGCGCGGCGCCAAACCGCTGCACCAGATCCTGCCGCAGACTCCCCGCCTGCTCTCGGAGGCCATCGCCCGAATGATGGAGAAACGGCCTTCGCGGCGCCCTGCGACGGTAGCCGAACTGCTGCCCGTGTTCGAGGCCGTCCTAAAGTCTCTCCAGGACACGCAGCAAGTGCCGGGGGTGGAAATCCCGCCGCCGCCCGCCGAGCCCCGCTCGCCCCGCCGAACCAGCCGCAACTGGATCGGAGGGGCGCTGGTCGCCGCGTTGGCGGTGATTGTGCTGGCGATGGTGGCGGACCGCTTCCGTCACAAGCCCGAAGCGGCCGAGCCGGCGCCGGCTGCCGCCGCGCCGGCCGCAGTGACGCCCGCCCCCGCTTCCCCGGCGGCGCCCGCCGAACTGCCGGAGCGCATCGAGACGCCCACAGGCGCGATGGTCCTGATCCCCGCCGGAGAGTTCACCATGGGCCGCAACGCCGGCGTGGACGGGCTCGATCTAGTTCCCGCGGCCGAGCAACCGGCGCACCTGGTGCCCCTCGACGCGTTCTATCTGGATCTCCACGAAGTCACCAACGGCCACTACCGCCGCTTCTGCGAGCAGACGCGGCGGCCGTTTCCGCCCAACCCCGCGTGGGACCCCCAATATTTCGATCGCGCCGACTACCCGGTTGGCAACGTGTCGTTCGAGGACGCCCAGGCGTTCGCCGCCTGGGCGGGAAAGCGCCTCCCCTCGGAAGCGGAGTGGGAAAAGGCGGCGCGCGGGTTCGACGGCCGGCTGTATCCGTGGGGTAACTCCTTCACTCCGGGCGTGGCCAACGTCCAGGGCGGCGGCAAGGCGTTCGCGGCGCGCGTGGGAGGTTTCCCCTTCGACTTCGGACCGTTCGGCGTCATGGACCTGGCTGGCAATGTGCCCGAGTGGGTGGACGCCGATTACGCTCCCTACCCCAAGGCGCCGGCCGGCGCGACGGGCGGCGTGACCGGACACAAGGTGGTGCGCGGGGGAGGTTTTGAAACGGCGGACGCGGGTCCGCTCTCCACCCGGCGGGGCCACGCGCCTCCCGCCGGCGCCGGATTCGCCGGGTTCCGCTGCGCCGCCGGCCCAAGCGCGGCGCTCGCGCTGCGCCAATAGCGAAGGACTTTGCGAGCCCGAAGCGGCTCCTCAGTCCGCGCGCGCGAATTCGAAGAAGTATTGATAGGGCAGGTATACGCCGGGGCGCGCCGGCCCTCCCCGGCCGCGGGCCAGGCAAGCCGCCCCGCGGTATAAAACAATTTGCATCGGAAATGTTCATCGTGTATGCTGGAAGAGCTCTGGCCTGAACTTTCCGCCGATTGTGGAATGCAAGCAATCGGATCGATACTGAGTCGCGATGAAATGGAGCGGCGCCGTCTGGACGCGGCGCGGGACCTGCTGCAGGGCCTGTCGCAGTCCAAGGTCGCCAGGAAATACGGGGTGAGCCGCACGACGGCGTCGCGGTGGCACCGCGCTTTGTCGCAAAGCGGCGCGGAAGCGCTGCGGAAACGGCGCGCGACGGGCCGCCCCCCCCGTTTAACCCCCGATCAGTTCCGTCAGATCCCCGAGCTTTACGCGCTGGGTGCGTCTCACTTTGGCTTCCCCGACAACCGGTGGACGACCGTGCGGCTGGCGGCGGTCATCGAGCGGACCTTCGGCGTGCGGTACGACAACGACCATGTCGGTCGGCTGATGTCGAAACTGGGCCTGCGTTCGCCCCGGCCCCGTCGGCGGGCGGTGGTGACTCCCCTCGTGTCGTATCCTCCGGTGGTGTATCCCGCGGCCGGAGAGATCAGTATCGCCGTCTGAGCGAGCGTCCGGTTTGCGGCGCTGGTTTGGCGAGCTGACCGTGGGGCTAGGCCGGCAGGCCAGGAGGGGCGGGTGGGCTGGTCAACCGCGCAAGCACGCGCAAAGCTCGCCCAGGGTGGCGCGGTGGGCGGCGGCGTCCACCAGGGCTGGCATCAGATTGCCCGCGCCGCGGGTGGCTTCGCGCAGCCGGCCGAGGGACTCCCGGAGAGCCTGCTGACTGCGCGTGGCGCGCCACTCGGCCAGGCGGGCGAAATGGGCGGCGTCGGCGCCGCGCGCTTGCGCCGGAACAGCTGTGACGGCGGTATACTGCGTCACGCCAACGACGGGCTCGGCCGGCCGGCCGCTGGCGGCTCTCAGCCGTTCCCACGCCTGCGCCGGAGGCAACCCTTCCAGGGCGGTTGCCAGGGCGAGCGCACGCTCCGCGAGGTTCTGGGTACGGCGTTCGATGACGTCGCTGCCGCCTGCGGGGTCCACCGTTCGGGTCACGCCGGTTTCCGCGGCCAGGATTTGCAGGGTGCGCGCCGCCAGGCGGGCGGAGAGCGGCGAGGGGCCGCCTTGCGCGGCATCGTGCGGCGCGAGACTGATGATTTGCGCGCCCCCCAGCGCCGCGCCCATCGCCTGGAGCGAGGTTCGCACCAGGTTCACGTCCGGCTGCGTCGCTGCCAGGCTGTTCTGTCGAGAAATCGCCAGAACGGACAGCGCCGCCGGTTCTCCGAAGCGCTGCGCGAAGGCCGTGCGGGCGGCGCGAAACCCGGAGACTTGCTCGAGCAGGCCGAGGCCGCACGCCAGGCGAGCCGTAGCGCGATGCCGCGCGGCGTCTCCCCACCGTGAGGCGGACCAGCCGGCGTGCAGCAGCACGGCGGCGAGTTCTCCCGCCGGGTCTACCGGTGTGCGCTCCCCGCCACCGCTTAGGGTATAAGGGATGGCTTGGGGGCACTCGGCCGCCAGCCAGGCAGCCAGGTCCGCGGCGGCGCGCATCGCCCAAGGCTCGGGCTCGTCCCGCCCGTCTGCAAACGCCTCGCCCAACGGGTCGTTCGATACGCCAAAGCAGGAAGCCGGCCGTCCAGAGGCGCGCGCCGCCGCCCATAGGCATGCCATCAGGGGCGCCGCCACCGCGTCGCAAAGCCAGAAGAGGCGATTGAGATCGAGATGGTCAGTCAGCAGCGCGAGATCACCGGCATGACTCAGGGCCACTCCGCCGGCGCCGGCTTGGTCGCGATAGGCAGGGTGGTCGCTATCGTGGCCCGCTCGCGTGGCGCGGTCGCACCGGATGGCGGCCGTATCGGCCCCGGCGTCCAGGATCTCGCTGACGACCCGGCTGGTGTCTTCCGGACCGCCAGCCCCCGCCCAAACCTGGCTGATCCACGGACGCTCGTCGTAGCTTTCGCGGGTGCGCCCCCGCGTGTACGGCCAAGAACCGGGGTCCCCCGGACTCATGAACGGGAAATCTTGCGCGCTCGCCACAAAGACGTCACGCCATACCAAGCCATGATGGCCGTGAACACAATCCCCACCAGCGCCTTACCGAGCGAGTCCGGATCCCTGTCGCCCCCGCTCAGGTTCGGCCAGACGCCTTTGAAAAAGCCCACCACGGCAAAAGCTAGAAACAGAAACCCGATCACCTCATGCCAGAGGGTGTGTAACGGCTTGATCACGGCGGGCACCACGTGTTTGAAAAATTGGACGCCCTGCTCGCGAAGTCCTGGCTTTGCCATCTGGACCCATGTTACCAGACGGCAAGTGCCAGCCGGCGCCGCAAAACAGTCCGATAAGAGGAAGCAGAAGCAGGACGTTCCGCCCCGGCTGGGGCCGGGGGCGATCACCGGGCGCGCCAGGAGTTGGCCGCGGCTCACCGATTGCACGCGGTGCGGCGAGAAAGGGTCTTGTTCCCTGGTACCATCTCTTCTACAATGAGGGTGCCTGCACAGAGTGGAACCGCCGGCCCGGTTGGGGCATCCACTCAACTAGGGCAGTAGCCGGAAAGAGGCAACCGTTTGGACGAACGATTGAAGGGACTGATGCAGGAACTCGGCAACGCGATCAACGAGTCGCTGTCGGACTCCGAGCGCATTGCCGAGGCCATCGGTGAAATTAAGAGAGCGGGATACGACGTCTTTCTGGTTCTCGAAGCGACCATCGGATTCAACAAGCGCGAAGATGCCGATGCCGAAGAAGAAAGTCCGGAAATGCCTCTCCGGTCCAAAGTCGGCAGCACCGGCAAAATCAAACTCACCACGCAGGACCAGAAATTCCTGCGCGCGCTCAAGATCGCCGTTGACGACGAACACGAATAGGCTAGACTGAGGCGCGTTCCGTCATCCAGCGACTGCCTGATAGGCGGCCCAGGTTTTTTCCACCGCGTTTTCCCACGTAAAGGCCGCAGCGCGTCTTCTTCCGCGTTCCGCGAGCTCCGCTCTCAGCCCGGGGTCGGTGGTGATTCGCCGGATCCCCTCGGCAATCGATTCGGTCCGGAGAGGATCTACCGGCACTCCGGCGTCACCCATGACCTCGGGCAGCGCCGAGGTTTGCGATGCCACCACGGGGAGACCGTTCGCCATCGCCTCCAGCACCGGGATTCCGAACCCCTCGTCGAGCGAAGGAAACACGAGCGCCGCGGCGCGCTGGTACCAATCTCGCAACTCCGCAGCGGAGACGTACCCTCTCACCAAAATCCGGTCGCGGCAGGGGCTGGCCGCGATGTGGTCGAAGATCTTCTCCGCGCCGTAACCCTGGCCCCCGACCAGGACAAGCCTCCAGCCGGACGGCGCCGCCCGGAAGGCATCCACCAGCCGGACGACGTTCTTGCGCTTTTGCAGCACTCCCACGGATAACAGAATGGGTTCCCGCCGCTCCGGCGGGGCAACGGCGGCGGGGGCGTCCGCGCCATGGGGAACCACCCAGATTCTCGTGCGGTCCACGCCCAGCAGGTCCGCCACCTGACCCGCGGTAAACGCCGAAACCGCCAGGATCCCGTCCGCTGCGGAAGCGGCATGGCGTGCCTGGGCGGCAAAACGGCGGCGGAACTCCGCGGTGGAATATTCGCCGGTCAGGACGAACAGATCGTGAAACGTCGTCACGGCCCGGCGGAATCGGGTGCGCGGCAGCCGCTGATTCAAACCGTGGAACAGCGTGGCGTGGGACGCCGGCCACCAGTCCCAGAGCAAGCGCCGCCGAGCGTTCGGAGGCAGGCATTCGCCCCAGGAGCGAGTCCAGCGATGAGGCCGGTAACAGAAATCGAAGCGGATCTCGGGGTGGGCCGCGGCCAGTCCAAACAGGATCCGCCGGCTATAGACCCCGACTCCCGAAAGCTCGCGCCCGGTGCTATACGTTGCGTCGAGGGCAATCCGCAAGTGGCGATTGTATCAGAGGGGCCGCGGGAGACTCACTCCGCCAGCCCGTACTCCTTGATCTTGCGGTAGAGCGTGGTGCGGCCGATGCCGAGCAGGTGGGCGGCCAGCGTCCGGTCGCCCTTGGCGTATTGCAGGACGTAACGAACGTGGCGTCTTTCCAGTTCCGCCAGAGTAAGAATCGCCGGCTCCGGCGGCGGCACTGCGGCCGAAGAGGCGGCCCCGGCGCCCGCCGCCACCGCCAGCCGGCGCGCCCCCATCTGGGCTGCCACTCCGTGGTTACGTACGGCCGTGGGCAGGTCCCCGGTGTGGAGGTAGGGTCCCGAGCTGACCGCCACCATCCGCTGAATGCAGTTGTACAGTTCCCGGACGTTCCCGGGCCAGTCGTATTCGCTAAGGGCGCGCGTCAGTTCCGGGGTCGGCGCCTGGGAAGCGTCCAACTGTTGCAGGAAGTATTCGATCAGCAGGGGAATATCCTCCTTCCGCTCCCGAAGCGGCGGCACCACCAGGCGAATCACGTTCAGGCGGTAGTAAAGATCCTCGCGAAAGTTGCCCCGTTCCACTTCTTTGGCCAGATTCCGGTGGGTTGCCGCCACCACGCGAAGATCCACCTTGTGCCGGACCAGCGATCCGACCGGGCGGTATTCGCGTTCCTGAAGCACGCGCAGCAGTTTCACCTGCAAATCGAGCGGCAGATCGCCGATCTCATCGAAGAACGCCGTGCCGCCGTTGGCAAGCTCGATCAACCCTTTCTTGGATTCGCCCGCTCCCGTGAAAGAGCCCTTCGCATGGCCGAACAGTTCGCTTTCCATGAGCGTGCCGACCAGCGATCCGCAATCGATCGGCACGAAGTTTCCGGCCGGGTTGGCCTCGTAAATGGTTCGCGCGACAACCTCTTTCCCCGATCCCGTCTCGCCCAGCAGCAGCACCGGCGACCGCGACAGGGCGATCTTCGGAATCTGCTCCCGCAGGCGCTGAATCGCGGGGGATTCGCCTACCAGGCGGTGAGAGAACCGGACATTGGCGGCAACGGCGCTCATCGCGGACCCAGGGTTTAGCCTCCTCCTAGGAAGTGGCCCCGGCCGGCGATTCCTCTCCAGGAAAGAATGGTTCCCGGGCGAAGCGGCCCGGGACTAGAATAGAGGCGGCGTGAAGTCTTACCGCGAACAACTCTCCGAGTTTACCCGGGAGGCCGCATTGTGGGAGCCACTGGAGGGAACGCGCGTGCGCTGTTTCGCCTGCGGCCATCGCTGCCCGGTGCTGGATGGGTTCCCCGGCGTCTGCAAGGTTCGGGAAAATCGCGGCGGAAAGCTCTATGCTCCGCACGGCTATGTCCATGCCTTGGCTTGCGACCCCATCGAGAAGAAGCCCTTTTTTCACGTCTGTCCCGGGGGAACGGCGCTGAGTTTCGGCATGCTCGGATGCGACCTCCACTGCGCCTATTGCCAGAACTGGCTGTCTTCACAGGCGCTGCGAGACCCCGGAGCGGAGGCCGGATGGCAGCCTTACACGGCGACCGAGATCGTGGACGCCGCCTTGCGCCGGCACGCCGCGTGCGTGGTGAGCACCTACAACGAACCGCTGATCACTGCCGAATGGGCCGTGGAGATTTTCCGCCTGGCCAAGCCGCGCGGCTTGCTGACGGGGTTTGTCTCCAACGGCAACGCTACGCCCGAAGTCCTCGCCTACCTGCGCCCGCACCTCGACCTGTTCAAGGTGGATTTGAAATCCTTCGACGACCGGCGCTACCACGAACTCGGCGGGCGGCTGGCGCCCATCCTGGATTCCATCGGGCGGATCCACGCCATGGGTTTCTGGCTGGAGGTGGTGACCCTGGTGGTGCCGGGCTTCAACGACACACCGGACGAATTGCGCGCGATCGCGCGGTTTCTGGCCGGCATTTCTCCTGACATTCCCTGGCACGTCACCGCGTTCCACCCCGACTACCGCATGACGGAGCAGGAGCGCACCCCGGCATCTTCGCTTCGCCGCGCGGCCGAACTGGGCGTCGAAGCCGGCCTCCGCTACGTGTACGCCGGTAATCTCCCCGGCCGGCTGGAGGAATGGGAAAACACGTACTGCCCGGCCTGCCGCGCCCTGCTGGTCGAACGCCGGGGCTTCCGCGTACTGCGGAATCGGCTGGCTCCGGGCGGGCGCTGTCCCCGTTGCGCGTCCACGATTCCCGGAGTCTGGGAACCCCCGCGCCCGGTTTAATCGCCGCGCTTCAGGCTGGTTCCTCCGTCCTGCCGCGCCGCCCGCGGGAGCAGAATGCCGCGATAGTCCTGCCAGTTGGCCGCCACCAGAAATACGCCGAAAGACAACGCGCCGAACGCCAGCAGCGACACCAGCACCACCACTGCGGTATGAAACGTCGGGCGGGTGACCTGGAAGAACAACCTTCCGAATTCGCCCTCGAAGTTCATCCCGAAATAGCCGGTCAGCACCGCTCCCGCGCCGAACAGCAGGCTCAACATCGCCAGCCGGTTGATCGACTCCGTGCTGCGGAACTGATAGTAGTTATGCAGCGACGCGTTGAGTTTGTCGACTTCTTCCTCGATTTCAGCTTTCATCTCCTCGATGCCGTACTCCCGCCGCTGCATGGCGAAGTGCTCGATCTCTTCGTCCTTGTTGGCCAGTTCGCCGAAGTACCAGTAGTTGGAAAAATGCAGAAAGTCGCCGCGCAGATGATTGGCCAAGCGGATGTCCTCATGGGTGATGCGGCCCCGCTCCTGGTCCTGGAACAGTTGTTTGGAAACCAGCGCGGTCCGCTCGGCGAAATCGAGCAGGGTGGCCCGGTAGAACAGGGCCACCAGCGTCATCAGGTAATAGCGGCCGTCGAACATGCGGTGGATGAGAAACCCTTCGCTGAGCTGATGCTCGTCGCAGTCGAAGACGCCGATACAGCAGGTGAGGCTGGAATAACTCGTGAAGCCGTAGTAGGTGCCCTGGTGCGACCAGCGGGTGTACAACTGCCGTTCCAGTTCCCGGCGGAGGAAGCTACGGTCGTAGCGGAAGTCCGGCCCCCAGCGGTCCACATAGAGGAACCGGCTGAGCAGCACCTGGTAGGCTTCCGAGTCGAGGTAATCGCCAGGGACGCTCGCCGCGTCGATCGCCACGTAGGTGTTGACGATCATCCGTTCGTCGAGCACGGGCTCATACTCCTGCCGGGAATAGTCGGCGAAATAGAGCAGCGAGGTGATCGTATTCGCCAGCGGGGGCAGGTAACCGATCATTTCCCCGCGCGCGAAGCGCTCCTCGGCGAGCGCCTCCCGCCCGCCGTCCGTCTCCAGGGTCCACGCCAGGTAGTTCGGCGCGCGCCCCTCGCGCACCTGCCGGCCGCTGGACGGATAAATCTTGCGCATCGATTCGTTGATCCACAACGCGTCCCGCGCCTCCAGGTCGAAGGCTTCCACGCCGATGCTCAGGATGGCGATCCCGTTGGCGAAAATGAACAGGCGCAGGTCGGTGACGGCGACCGAAGCCGCGCGTTCCTTGGCATCGCGCGCTTCGAAGAACAGTTGTTTGCCGCGCAGGTCGATGGTGTAACAGCGCAACAGCGCTTCCCGCCGGCTGGCGCCGGTGGCATCGGAAATATCGAAAAACACCCGGCGCACGAACGGATGGAAGAACACCATGTCCTGGTAAGCGGGCGAATCCATGTCCGACCGCGAGTACGGCGTGCGCCGCCAGCCCCCGAGCCGGTCCACGATTTTGGATTGTCCCCGCCGCGCGTGCGCCGCGATCCACTCGTCGAGTCCGTCAATCCAGTAGCTGTTCTTGGTCCAGATATCCTGGTGGTCGGCCCGCAGCGCCTGTTTGTCGAGGGCGAAGGGGAAGAGGAAGTAGGTGTGAAGATGAGCAACGCGGGGGTGCATCCGCTTCCCGATTATAGCCTCCCGTTTTCGTGCGAATCTGGGAAAGATATGGGGCCTCCGGCTGCGCCCGTGCTGGCGTCCGCAGTCCGCCCGGCCGGGAACATCTGCGCCGCGCTCAAAGATCAGAGCGAGCCTGCGGGCGTCGGGGAAACTCGCCCACAAAAAGGAGGGTTGTCGCTTGTGGCCCACCCAACCATTAGTGGCACTGCGCCGCTTACTGCCGATATCATGTTGCACGTGAAACACTTGAGGCCGCGTGCCCCAAGGTCCGGGCGCCTGTTGACGACCGATTTCCACCATACGGGAGACAGCCGTTGAGCCACCCCACGCTGCCTGAGTCCCTCGCCCTGCTGACTCTTCTCGTCTGCTCGGCCGCTCTGTTCTGGCGCCGTTTCGGAAGGGTGGTGCGCCTCATTGGCTCCGCCAAACCGGACGCAGACTTCGCCTTGCCCCCGATGACGCCCCGCTTCCGGGACTTGCTCTGGGAAGTGCTTTGCCAGGGCAAGGTGATGCGAGACCGCCCCTTGCCCGGACTGGCGCATGCGCTGGTTTTCTGGGGATTCTGCGCCTTCGCGCTCATTACCGTGGCGCATTTCGCGGAGGGATTCGGCATCGATCTGCTGCCGCGCGACCGCCCGTGGGCGGCCGCCTACCGCGGCCTTGTGGCCGTGTTCGCCGCCGCCGTAGCCCTCGCCATCTCCGGACTCGCTGTACGCCGGTTCGTCGTGCGCCCACCGTGGCTGGGGCCGCTTTCGCTCGAATCCGGATTCATCGCGTTCCTGATCCTGGCGCTGATGGTTACGTACCTGGTCACTTACGCCGTGGAGGACGGAAGCTTGTTGGCGAAAACCAACTGGTGGGCGCACACGCTCGCGGTCCTGGTCTTCCTTCCGCTCATCCCTCGCACCAAGCATCTCCACCTGGTATTGAGCCCCGCCACAGTTTTCCTCAAGCGGAGCGGTTTCAGCCGGATCCCCCCGCTGGCAGATGACGAGGATTTCGGGCTCGACACAGGCAAGGATCTCACCCGCCTGGTGGCGCTCCAGGCGTTCTCCTGCGTGGAGTGCGGCCGCTGCACGGAACACTGCCCGGCTGCCAATACCGGTAAAGTGCTGAATCCGAAAGAGATCATCCTAGGCGTGCGGCGCTACCTGGACGAGTCTGGGGCCGGTTCCGAACAGCCGCTGCTCGGAAGCCACCTTTCCGCCGAAGCCGTGTTTCAGTGCACCACCTGCGGCGCCTGCGAGGACCAGTGCCCGGTGGGCATCCAGCACCTGCCGATCATCATTGGGCTGCGGCGCGGATCGGTGAACACCGGCAAGTGGGATGACGATCACGGCGCCGCGCTCTTCCTGAATCTGGAGCGCAGCGGCAATCCCTGGGGCTTCGCTGCCGCCGAAAGGACCAGGTTCATCGAGCAGCGCGGGCTTCCCTGGTATGACGGTACGCAGGAATACTGCCTGTGGCTCGGCTGTATGGGTTCCTACGATCCGCAGGGACGCGACTCCGTGCTTGCGCTCGTCGAGGTTCTGCGCCATCTGGGCGTCTCCTTCGGCGTGCTTCGCAAGGAACGCTGCACCGGCGACGCGGCCCGGCGTCTCGGGAACGACTTGCTCTTTCAGCAGCTTGCCGAGGCTAACCTGGAGACCATCGGGCAGGCGGGCGTGAAGAAGCTCCTGTCCCTTTGCCCCCACTGCGTCCGGACCATCGGGGAGGATTGGCAGGAGTTCGGCGCACGCCTCGAAGTGGAGCACCACAGCGAGTTTCTGGCGCGCCACCTGCCCCGCTTTTCATCCACCTCCGGCGCCGAGCGGACGGTTTTCCACGACCCGTGCTACCTGGGCCGGTATCGCGGCATTTACGACGCGCCCCGCAACGTCGCGGCGCTGGGAGGACCGCTTGTCGAGCCGCCGCGGGCCCGGCATCGCTCCCGGTGCTGCGGAGCGGGCGGTGGCCTGGTCTTTCTCGGCGAGGAAAAAGGCGTCCGGGTCAGCGCGAACCGGGCGCAGGAACTCGCGGCCACCGGCGCGTCCCAGATTGCCGCCGCGTGCCCGTTCTGCGCCACCATGTTCCGCGACGCCCTGGCGCAACTGCCCGGGACGCCGCCCCAACTCGTGGATCTTGCGCAACTGGCGGCCCGCTCCCTTCCGCCGGCGGCCAGGCAAGCGGCTCCTCACTGAGCGTAATCCGGCGGCAATCCTTCCGGAGGCGAATCGGGGGCAATCTGCCCGTCAAGCCAAAAAAGGCTGCCGAGCGGAACACGCCCGCCGGCAGCCTCTCTTCTGAGAAGACGATTCGCTTAGACGACCTTCAGGATGATGATGACCAGCGTGTACAGCGCCAGCGATTCGATCAGGACCAGGCCGAGAATCAGCGCGAACCGGATCGCTCCGGCCGCGCCGGGGTTGCGGGCCATGCCCTCCGCCGCGCCTTTTACCGCGTTGCCCTGCGCCAGGCCGCAAAGACCGGACGCAATCGCCATCGAGAAACCGGACGAGATGGCTACCCAGTTGGTGCCTCCGCCCTGCTCCTGCGCAAACATCGGCACGGCGAAGACCATCAGGATCAGCGCCAGCGCGAATACTTTCACGTTCATGGGGTTGTTGCTCCTTTTATGAATTCGCTTCCGAGGAGGTGGTTCCGCATCGCGGCCGGGGGACCCGAAGGGCTCACGCTCGAAAGCGGACTTGCTCTAGTGCTCCTCGTGCGCCACCGCTCCCGCCACGTAAATCATGGTCAGCAGGGTGAACACGTAGGCTTGCAGCACGCTGACAAAGACGTGCAGAGCCATAAAGATGACGGGCGCCACCAGCAGCGTCATCTTCAGAAAAACGATGGTCACCTGCTCGCCCGCATACATGTTGGCGAACAGACGAACCGTCAGCGACAACGGGCGCGCGAGGTTCGAAATGATTTCAATAGGAATCATCAGGGGCGCCAGCACGGGCATCGGCCCGGCGAAATGCGCCAGATACTTCCCGGCGCCCTGCGCCGCCATGCCCGCCCAGTTGTAATAGGCGAAGGCCATGATCGCCAGCCCGAACGGCACCTCGGGAAACATGGTGGGCGATTCGAAGGTGGGGATGACTCCCAGCAGGTTGGCGAACAGTATAAAGAGAAACAGAGTACCGAAAAACGGAAGATATTTTCGGGCGCCGTGGCCGATGTTTTCCTCCGCCTGCTCTTTAAGAAAGTGATAGATGAGTTCGAAGATGTGTTGCAGCGCCCCCGGCTTGTCCATAGACAAACGCGAACGGAGAATGCCGAAGACCGCCAGGATGACTGCGAACACCAGCAGTTCCATCACCACCGGCGTGGACCAGGGACGTTCGGGATGGGCGGCCTGCACGCCCGCAAGCGAAAGGAGGCAATTGCCGAGACCGGCGAGATGGTCGTTAAACAGGGCGGTCAGCCACGGTTCGTGTTCCATAAACGAGCGAGCTCGAACAGACTCTCCAGGAGCACCGCGGCGACGGCGGTAAACAGCCCGGCCAAGGCCGCGGGAAGGCTCAAGGGCGAGTATTTCAGCATAACATACGCTCCCGCGCCCAGCAGGACATAACGCAGACCCAGCAGCACGGCCATGCGCGCGCGCGGCGGCGCGCCGGCGGCGGTTTCTCCCAGGCGGTCCACCATCTTCCGGAGCCAGCGAAAGTTCACGTATGAGATCCCCGCTCCCACCAGGAAGCCCCCGGCTGCGGGCAAACCGCCGGCCGCGCACGCGGCCAACGACCCGAGCGCCCCGAGCCAGCCGATGTGCATCTCCATCCGGCGGATGATCCGGTCAGGACCCATCGCCGTTACGCAGGTCTTTCTGGAGTTGCTGAAGCAGTTTGATGATTCCCGCGGCGATGCCGAGCAGCGTGAAGACCAGGTACAGATACCGGGTGCCCAACGCCTGGTCGGCGTATACACCCAGGATGTAGCCCACCGCCGTGGCGGAGGGGAGCAGGAACGCCAGCGCGGAGTACTCGCCTACTTTGGTCAGCGCGGATTTGGGACGTTTCATGGGGAGGCGATCTTCAATGTATGCGGCGAGTGGCAGGTCCAGCACTGCGTGTCGCTTTCCATTTTCGGGTGTGCTTCCGAAAGCTTGGCGTGGCACTTTTGGCACTGGGCCAGGGTATGCGCGGCGGTGCGCGGACGGTGGTGCCCGTGACAAGTGGCGCACTCCGGGGCTTTCGTCCCGGCCTTCGCCAGCACCAGCGCCGCATGCTTGCTGGCTGCATACTGCTTTTGCGCGTCCCCATGGCAGCTTCCGCAGAGTTCCGGAATCTCGTGCCCGCGGCTGACCCGATCGGGCGCGATGGCGGCGTTCGAGCCGGCATGCTGCTCGCTCTCCCCGTGGCAGGCGTCACAACTGAATCCGCTGGCGAAGTGTTTGTGCGCCTTGTAATCGTTGAGTTTGTCCTCGTGGCAGTTCTGGCAGACCTCGTGATTCTTTTGCGCGCGGCCTGCGGGCACGATAGCGAAAAGGAGCAGCATCAAGAAAGTCCACATGATCGCTAACCGATTATAGGCGCCGGGCGTCTTTGAGTTGTAGCGTCAGGTTACCGGAAGGTCCTTATGTCCAAGGCGCTGATCGCCATATGGCTGGCGGCGGGTCTCCTGCCGGCCGCGCCGTCTTCGTACTCCAACCTGGTTACCAATGCCGATGGCAGTATGGTCCTGTTCGAGGCGCAAACCGGGTTTGTGAATACCGCATGGCATGAAGCCCGCCGGTTGGCGGATGGTAAGCTTGCCGTTCGCGCGTTCGAACGCAGCCGCGGCGAGGTGGAAGGCGACGGCGCGGCCGACCTCAGCGCGGACGGAAACACCCTTGTCACGTCGTTTTACGGGAAGCGCTCCTGCGGCGTTGGCGGCAGCACCTGCTTTTTGGCGGCGCCCTGCCGCGGTTCTTTTGCGATCCAGGGACCGGAGACCACCCGCGAGGTGTTCGGCCATCGCACGCTCGCGCGCCTGACGCGGGATGGGCGAAACGTGTGGCTGGAACAGACCGAAGTCTGCCGCGGGCTGGAACCGGAGCCGCCGGTCTACCAGGGGCTCTACCGCGTGGACGGCCTTCAGCCACTGTTCCCGCGCGGCGGCTTCTCTCTCGCCAGCAAGCGATCCGGACGGCGCAGCCTGACCGATCGCGATCAGGCGCTGGTGTTCTCACCCAGCGGTCAGTTACACCTCGTTTCGGCCGCGGGCGCGAGGGTCTTGCGGCATGTATATCGCGCCGACGAGGCGGTGATCGACGCGCAGGGCCGCAACGTGGTTTACGTGGAGGGCAGCCCGGGCCGCCTGCGCTGGATCGACGTGGACCGCGCCACGGAGGAAGATCTGGCCGCGGCGCCCGTGGCTGGCGGGGCGCCCATGCTCGACGACGATGGCCGCACGCTTGCATTCCTCTCGCTGGACGGGCGGCTCCACATCTTCCGCCGCGAGACGCGGACGTCGCGCGGCCTGCCTTTGCCGGATGAGCCGCTCGCTGAGTTCGTCCTTTCCGGCGATGGCCGGGCAGCCTTTGCGGTCAATCGCGCGGGCCGCCTCCTGCGTGTCGACGTGGCCACCGGGGAGGTTGCCACCTGGCTGGAACCTTTCCCTGCGCTCCGGGAAGTTCCCGCGCCGTATGACGGCCCGCCGTGCCTTCTGGTCTGCTATGGGCCGGTCGAGCCCACCCTCCTTCTCGGCGCGGGCTCCCTGGTGGTGCTGAAAGACGCGTTCGGCGATGCCGTGGGCTGGCGCGTCCACGCCGGAGGTTTCGAATGGCCGCTTCGTCCGGTCAGCGCGGACGCGGCATGGTTCCAGGCGCCTTACGCGCCCGACGCGATTCCGCGCACCGACGCGGTGGTCGAGCACCCCGATCACCCGATCCGGTTTCGCTGGAAGTTCCGCCTGCAGCCTCGGGTGGTCACCTGTTTCGGGACGTTGCACGAAAATTTCGACCGGCTGGTCACCCCGGAGGATCCAGCGCGCGCCGGGGAAGTCATTCATCTCTACCTGACCGGTCTTCAAGGAGTCGAACCGGTCCCTTATGGTGAGCCGAACCCCCTGGACCGGCTGATTCCTGTGGCGGCCGCCCCGCTGCTGGGCGGCGAAGGAGCGTTCGTGCCCCTCTTTTTCGGCCTGGCGCCGGGCCTGGTCGCGATGCAACAGCTTGACCTGCGCGTGACCCGCGCCGCCGAGTTTATGGATCTGCGTCTGTTCCGGGACGTCACCAGCGATTGCCGCCTGCCTCCGACAGCCCCGTGAGCGGGATCCCAGTCCGTAAGCCTCAGGCGACGCAAAGCCCGGCGGGAACCCAGCCGGCTCGCCGGGACTGCCTACCATCCGGCGACGCCCCCGGTCTCCGTGATGCCTTCTTCCTCGATCAGCCGCCGGGCGGGCTCGAGCAGCTCCGGTGACGAAGCGGGACAGAGTTGCGCCATGTGCGGCTCGATCACGCCCAGCACAGCCAGGATGGTCTTCAGCGCCATCAGGCGGAGTTCGGTGGATTCGCTGCCGCGCTCCAGCAGAAAAAAGCCGCGCATGAGCCTTTCGATTTTCGCCTGGAGCGGCAGCAGCGCCGCCAGGTCCCCCGCCGCGGCGCGGTTCCAGGCGCGCGAGAAAAACTCCGGCACGAAGTTCGCGAGCGAGGGGACGCATCCGGCTGCGCCATACAGAGCGCTGGCCAGCGCCAGGTATTCGCTGCCGTGCAAGTAGCCGAAGTGCGGATAGGGCTGCAACCGGTGCAGGAGCGACAGCGTGCGGGCGAAGTCGGAGATGGTATCCTTCAGGCCGATGATGTTCCCGTGCGCCGCCAGTCTGACCACGGTATCGTTCTCGATCGGATTGTTCGTGCGGTAGGGAATGTTGTACAGGATCACCGGAACCGGCGAGGCATCGGCAATCGCGGAAAGAAAAGCGTATAACTGCTCCTGCGTGTTCCGGAAATAGAACGGCGGCACGCACACCACGGCGTCCGCGCCGAGCGCCGCCACCGCGGCGCAGCGCTCCTGCACCTCGGCGAGGCAGTTGCCCGAGACGCCCGCGTACACCGGCAGGCGGCCCCGCGCACACGCGACGGCATGCCGCAGCAGCGTGCATTGCTTCGGCCAGGTGAGCGCGCAGAATTCCCCCGATGAGCCGAGGGTGAACAGCGCGCTGACCCCGCCACGGTGGAGAAATTCCACCAGGCGGCTGACGCCTTCCCCGTCGATTTCCGCCGACGCTGTCAGCGGCGTCAGCATGGGCACAACCACTCCCTGCACGCGCGGTGAGGTGGACATGTTCATTCGGTAAAGCGGAGGGAATAGAGATCCGCGTCTTTCAGGTGGAAGCGGAGGCGGACGGGCCGGGCGCCCAACCGCCGTTCGGGTTGCGGCCGGGCGCGCTCGAGCGGAATCGTCTCCGCGATCTGGTCGCCGTTCAGCAGCCGGGTTTCGTCGCGGCCGTAGCCGGGCAGCGGGTTGCCGTTCAGATCCAGAATCTCCCAGCGGATGCCGCCCGCGGCGGACGTCGCGTAGTTGAGCACCAGCTGCCGCCCCTCGATGGAAAGCGGCTTGGTGGTGACGTGCCCGCCGCGGAAATCGCCGTGCACGGAAACGAAGCCGTCGGTGCGCAGGGTCACCCGCTCCAGAAACGCGCTGGGGAAGTTGTAGTGGCGCGAAACGTACAGCGAGAGCTCATCCTCGGCCGTTGGCAGGATCCCGGTGGCGACCATGCGATTCCGGTGTACCCAGTCCCGCGGGTCGCGCCCGGGCCGGATAAAAGCCTCGAGGAACCGATGCCAGCGCACCCCGTCCCGGCTGCTCATGAACACCGCCTCGGACACTCCGGTCTCAACGCCCGGGTGCCCCGCCCGGTAAGGAACGTAGCGCTTCGGAAACGCCAGGTAGATCTGCGGCGCGCGGAAGTAAGGCTGCGTGGCGTTGGTATAGAGATGCTCGGCGGGCGCCTTGCCGTAGTCGGCCCATTCGCCTTTGGTCCAGTTGAGAAAATCCTTCGAGCGCGCGCACTTGATGGTGCGAATCCCTTGCAGGAAATCGCGGTAGATGGCGACGTACTCCCCGCGCCGCGCGTCCCAGAACGCCACGTTCAGCGAGTCGAACGCGCCGTCGGTAATCACCGGCTCCTCGCGCATTTTCTTCCAATGGATCCCGTCGGCGGACTGGTACGCCCAAAGCTGCCGGGAGCCGCCGACTCCTTTGTACCGGGCCTCGGCGGGCGCGGCGGGGTTGCCGTCCTTAAACGGCGCGAAATTGTGCCGCGCCTCGCCGGCCATCAGAATATTGTTGGCCTTCGAGCCCCGGAACTCGAAAATGCCCAGCTGCGGCTTCGTCCACGTGATGCCGTCCGGGCTCTCGGCGTAGCAGATCACTTCCGAATTCTTCGGGAGGATGGTCTCCCCGGGCTTCAACGCCGATGGTTGCACGTAGGCCGGGTCGTTCACGCCGCGATAGTACATGCGGACCTTCTCGTCGTCGCGGAACACGGTGACGTACGCGCTGACATTTCCTTCCCATGGTTGATCGAAGGCGAGGGCCGCGCCGGCGGGGCGCGGTTCGTGAAGCCGCAAACTGACGCCGTGCAGGGACTCGAGCAGATAGTCATCGACGAACAGTTGCAGGTCCTGGCCGAACCGCAACGCCTCCTGCGCGAGCAGGACGGCCGGGGCGAGGAACAGAATGGAAAGCCGCCGCATAGGGCTAGGTTGGCAGATTGCGGCCCTGGGCGCAGCGGCGAATCGCCCGGGCGTCCAGCAGAGAGGACGCCAAACGTGGTCCGCGGCCGCCGGGCGGGACGGATTCAGGCTTCCTGCCAGTTCGTGCGGTTTACAAACGTCCTTGGCTCGTAGGTGACGCCCCGCGCCAGGCGTTTCTGCTCGCGGCGCGTGGTCCACAGCAGCAGCGGTCCCACCATCCGGGCGATCCAGGCGGACGAAACCCCGCACTCGCGGCAAATCTCATCGCGCAACGCGCGCATCCGCGCCGCCACCGCCGCGTTCGTCTCGGCCAAATGCTTTTCCATGGCCCACAGCACGCCGCTGTAATACGTTTTTAACGCGGCGGCTTCCCGTTCGAAGCGCTTGCGAACGCGCCAGTCGGGGTAAAACCGGTAGCGCTTCCAGCCTTCCAGCGTGGTGGCGGCGATGCGGGCGAGGCTGGGCCCGTTGATTTCGAAATCGCGCAAAAACGCAAAATCAAGAAAACGTTTCGAATCGTCCCGGCTGATATGCGGATGTTTCCAGTTGAACTTGTACTGCCCGTGGATGTCGGCCAGGTCGACGTCGAGCAGCCGTCCCTCGCGCTTCATCTGTTCGTTGAGTTCGGTGCCGGGTAAGGGCGTGTACAGCATGAACTGGTGAAAGTCCGTGCCGCAATCCACCGCGTGGTCGATCTCCGCCTGGATATTCTCGGGCGTGTGGTGCTCCATGCCGATGATGGTGGAGCCCAGCACGCGGATGCCATGGCTGCGCAGTTCGCGCGTCAGGGAAACGGCGTCGCTGCCCTGGAGCTTGGCGTAACCGGCGCGCGGCGATTCCAGCCCCATCCAAACCCAGGAAACGCCGAGTTCCGTGAGTTCCTCCATCGTGTACTTGCGGATGGCGTTCGCCGACGAGAATACGTAAAGGTTCCACGCCTTGCCCGCCTGCTTCATGCAGTCCAGCAACTCCAGCGCGCGTTTACGGTAAAGAAGGAAATTCTCATCCATCATGAAGAACGAGTCCAGGCGCAGCGCCCGCTCGCTTTCCTCCATGACGCGGAACAACTCCCGGCCGGACTCGATGAAGTTGACGATCTTGCCTTTGCCGCCGAAAAACGCCGAGGTGGCGCAGAAGTTGCAACCCATCGGACAACCCACGGAAGGCACAATGGTCGCGGTGGTGGAACCCATCTTGAAGGGCAGCTTGAGTCCCATCACCCGATGGCCGAAGCCCGACTCGATGGGCGGATGAACGATCGGCCTCGAGTCATCCTCGCCTAGAAAGCGGCGCATCCAGGCGATCCCTTCGCCGCGCACAATGTGGTCGGCGTCGATCAGCGCGGGCAATTCCGGAATCGCGGCGACATGGCCGCCCACCACGATGGTGGAATGCGGCGACACCTCGCGCACCATCCGGCACATTTCCTTCACCTTGCCGACGTTCATCACAATCGACGAGATGCCGACCACGTCGTAGCGGTGCGCTTCGAGTTCCTTGCGGAAGCGTTCCCGGGTGGGAAAATCCAGCACCGTGCAGGGCGCGGAAATATTCGCCTGAATAAAAAGAATGCCCCAGGAACGATGAAACAGGCGCAGCGAAAAAGGGCCCTGCTCCCGGGTTACCTGATTATGATAAAGCTCCATCGGATTGATGGAACGGCTCCCATAGGCGTCGTCCTGCGCGTAAGGACCGAAAACGGAAGAGAGAAGGACGCGCGCGCGTGCGCCCTTCGGGTGGGTAGGGGTGGACATCATTTCCCCGATCGGCGAACCCGCCGAAGAATTGCGAGCTTAGCACACCCGGAGTGCTGCTGTCGCCGCGTGTGCGCGTCTCGGGATCACCCGGCCAGCGGATCCCGGGCAAAAGCGTGCTCGGCCACCGGACGCCCGCCGATGAGGTGCTCCTGGATGATCCGCTCCAATACCGCCGGCGTGCAGCCCCGGTACCAGGTCCCTTCGGGATAGACCACCGCGATGGGTCCCTGCTCGCACACCCGCAGGCAATTGGCCTTGGTGCGAAACACGATGGTCTGCCCCTGCATCAGGCCCAGTTCCGCGAGCCGGGACTTGAGGAACTCCCACGATTCCAGGCCGGCTTCTTTCGAGCAGCAGGCAGGCTTGGTCTGGTCCGCACACAGAAAGATATGCCGGCGGATCCGGCCGATGCCCAGCTTGTCCGCGATTTTCACCAGTCGATCCATCATGGCGCTTAGATGCCCGGCGGGGTTCGGACGCTACACTGGAATTTGCCGATGACCCGGTTTGAGCAGATGGTGGAAGCAGCCGTGGCGGCGATTCCCGCTCGTTTTCGCGCCCGGTTGCGCAACGTCGCCTGGGTGGTGGAGCCGGAGCCTACGGAGGCGCATTATGCTCGCGCCGGCGGGCGTGGCGGCGGCACGCTGCTGGGTCTCTACGAAGGCAGACCGCTCACGGAGCGGACCGTGTTCACGCCGGCCGCCCTGCCGGACCGGATTACGATCTTCGAAGGTCCGCACCGGCGCATGGCGCGGAATCCGGCGCACCTGCGCCGTCTGGTGCAGGATACTGTCCTGCACGAAGTCGCGCACTACTTCGGCTTCGATGAACGCCGCGTGTTGCGCTGGGAAGCGCGCCGCATGAATCGCTGAGGGATCACCGCCCGCGGCCCATGCCCGGGCCGCCCATCCCGGGCTGTGCGAACGGCGGCGGAATCGGCTGGCCGAAACCCGGCTGGTTCGGCTGAGCCCCGGGCGGCCGATTCGGCTGCGGAGTCGGCGCACCTCCCGCGCCTCCCCCGGTGAACCCGCCTCCGCCCACGAACGACCCGCCCCCCGTGAACGTGTTCGTGCCGCCGCTGCCCGATGCCGACCCCATGGTGTTCCCGAGACCGTTTTGCGGCTGCCCCTGCTGGTTCCCGGCGGTGGGAAGTCCCGTGCCGCCTCCGCCTTGCAGGGCCTCCTGCGCGGGATCGTAGATAAACTCCCACTCGTGGTAAAACTCGCGCTCGTTATAAATTTTGATGCCGCGTTTTTCCAACTTCGTGGCGACGCCTACGATGCCGTTGCCGAGCCCGGGATTGACGGCTCCCGCGCCCTGCGGCGCGCCGCCCTGGCGAGGCGAGGTGAGGATCTGCTGGATCAGCGCGATTCCAGGATTCTGCCCGGCCTGCCCACCCGGTCCGGTGGGCGTCAGACCCGGCTGAGGAAGCCGCCCGCCGAAACCGCCTTGCACCGCGGGATGCTGCGCCGGGGAAGGCGAGCCGGTCCCCGGATGGGCGGGGCCACTCCCGACAAAATGGCCGCCACCGGTGAACGTGTTCTGCGGCTGCTGCGGTTGCTGCTGCGGCGGCGCCGGCTGCGCACCGGGGATCTGGAAAATCGCCCCCGGGCCGAGAGTCTTTTGCGCTTCGGCGATCGCCTGGGACGACGCATAGGCCTCCGGGGCCACCTGCATCACGTTCCCCTGCGGCTGCTGCGGCATCAGAGGACGCCACTGGGCGGGGATCGGCGCGGCGACCGTCCCGGGCTGCCCCGGCTGGCTCGGCGGCTGCCCTGGCGCCGCCGGGTAGCCGACAGGTGCGTACCCTACCGGCGCCTGCGGCTGGCCTTCCGCCGGCTGTTCCTGCGGTGGTCCCGCCAGCGGCGGACGCCCGAAATTCTGCCGCTCGCTCTCGCGCAGGCGCGGAGCGGCCGACGCTCCTTCGCCCGTGGGCTGCGGCGTCTGCCCGATCCCGGTGTTCTCCCAGGTGAACGTATTGACGCTCTTTTTCTCGTCCGCAGGCGGCTTCTTGGTGAACGAGTTCTTGTACACTCCGCCTTCGATCTGGATCAGCCGCCATTCTTCGTCGCCCGTCATCGGGTCCGGGTAACGCCGGCGAAGAAAGCGGACCTGGTTGGTGTTCTCGAGATCTTCCAGGCGCTGCGGGTACTTCTTCATCTTGCGGACGTAAAGCTGGATTGCGCGCTGGTATTGTTCTCCCCTCTCGATCAGCATCTCCTCGCGGGCGCGCTGCGCTTCAAACGCCACGCGCGGCAGTTCCAGGTAGAGCATGATGGCCACCGCGGCGGCCATCACAAAGACCAGGAGCATCGCGAAGCCGCGCTCATCGCTCCCCGGGCCGGGCGCGACACGGGCATCCGCTCCGTGGGGCCGCCCGCTGCGATGCCTGCTCATCCTTGCACGTCCTGCTGGATCTGGATCGTCTGCTGATGTTGGTGCTCGACGTCCTCCATCAGCACCGAGTTGCCGCTGATGCGAATCACCTTGTACCGCTTCTTAATTAATTCTCCCTCAGCGGCGACGAAGATGTCTTCCCCCTCCAGGAAGAACGCGCGCTTGGCGCCGGGGCCCCGCGGTTCGGAGAACCCGTAGAACTTGAGCGGGATCGGGGGAGGCGGCGGTTTCACCGGCTTGGCCGCGGAGCCCGGCTGGTCTGGCTTTCCATTGCCTCCCGCCTGCGCCACCTGGCCGGGGCTGCCCGGTTTGATCGTCACCTTCGGCGCGGGAGGCGGCGGAGGAGGAGGCGGAGTGGAAAACTGGAACAGGTTTCGCCCGCCGCTGCTGCGCTCAATCGCCTGGACCTTGGCCAGCAGATCAAAGCGGAGCGTGGGATCGATCCGGTTCAGATCGGGCCGTTCTTCATTGCGGTCAAAGCCGATCTTCGGACTGAAGGATTCGCCGCGTTCCCGGCCCCGGCGGGCGATCCGACGACCGGGAGAAGCGCCCGGCGAGGCGGGAATCGCCGGCGCGGCGCTGGTTGGGGGCGCTTCCGCCGCTCCGGACACGCTCACCCTGGTTTCGCCGCCTTCCTGCGTGTTCTGATAAAAGAGAAATCCCGCGGCGGCCATCAAGCCCGCCAGGATCGCCACCTTTTTCGGCTCCGCACCCAGCTTCACGGCGCCTCTCCTTCCTCCGCCCGGACGAACGCGTTGAGTTTCAAGTTCACGTTGATGGCCGTGCCCGAGGCTTGGGGCGCCGCCTGGATCGTATCCAGGATCAGGAACTTCGGCGACCGGTCAATCAAGTTGATGAACTGCGTCAGATTGGGGTATTCCCCCTCGTAGTTCGCCGAAATGGTCATCATGCCCAAGGTGTCGCTGCCTTCGATCGGCTCGACGGAAAGCTGGCTCTCCTTGATCGTCACTTTGGCCTTTTCGGCGGCCGCATCGAGTTCCCCGATTACGGTCGAGTAGGCCGAACGCGCGTCAAGCACATAATCGCCCAGGAACCTGTCGCCTTCGGCTCGCGCCTTTTCCACCTTGGCCAGCACTTCCTGGCTGGCGGCGAGGGCGCGCCGCGCGCGTACGAGCTGCTGGCGGAGTCGCTCCTGTTCCGCCAGCAGGTCCGTGGCGGACCCGCCCCAGGGCTTGAACAGCACTAGCGCCGCGGCCAGGTTCAGCAGCAGCAGGAGGCCCAATGCCGCCCGGGCCACCACGCGCGGATCGCGGCGCGCGGCGCCGCTGGCGATCTGCGCCTGGAAGGCCGTCCAGCGCTGGCGGACATCAGAGTTGCTGGGCATAGTTCACCTGTAGTTTGTAGCGAAACAGCGGTTCATTCTGGCTGGGAGGCTGCCGGCTGGTTACCGCCGTCTCGCCGAACAGCTTTGATTTCTCCAGGGCGATCAGCAGTTTCAGCAAGGGTTCGGTCTGTTCCGCGCCCACGGTCATTTCCAGCTTCACCTGGTTCCGTCCGTCGATCCACGGCCGGATGGCGATCAGCCGGACGTTGTACGGCACGGTCTTCTCCAGGTCTTCGAACAGCCGCGTCCAACTGATGCCCTTGCGGTAGAGCACCGCGTTCAGGAACAGGCTGCGTTCCAGGACCTGGGCGTTCTCCGGCCGCCGCAGGGAAGCATCCACCGCAGCCTGCTGTTTGGCCAACTGGGCCAACTCCTGTTGCAGACGGGCGATTTCGGCCCGCGTCCCCGCCGACTCCGTGCGTTCGGCGTAAATCAGCCACACGAGCATCCCGAGCAGCCCCACCATGACGCTGCCCAGGGCCCAGGAAGCGACCATCATCGGCCGGTCCCGGCGGAAGGGCTGGCTGGCGAGGTTGATGGCGGTCTTCATGCCGCGACTCCCTGTGTCTGCGCCAGGTAGCCCAGCAAGCCGGCTTGGTGCTCCCCCAGCGCGCCGAAAGGCGACTGCATGGTCTCCACGGGGATCCCCAGTTCCTCCTCAAACCGCCGGACGCTGTCCCCGTAACGGCCGAACCCCGCCAGGACCAGCTGCTCGGCCTTGGTCCCCATCTGGTCCTCCATAAAGACAAAGGTGGGGTACAGATCACCCGCGATGCCCGCCAGATCGGGCGGAGTCTCCAGACACCGCGCGAGTCTCAGGCGTCCTCCCGCCATCACCAGAATCGTTAGGAAACGCCCGCTCAACTTCGCCACCACCGACGGTGCGGCGCCGTCGAGAAGGTGCAAAAATGCCAGGCACGACGGCGTGACAAAGCCGGGCTGGAGCCCCGCCACGCGGAACGGCGCTTCATAGCGCGCCAGAATCTCCAACGGCGCTACCGCCACGACGACGTCCGTCTTCTTTCCCTCGCCTGGTTGCGCGGCGTACCCCAGCGCCGCCGACTCGATGTCGAACGGCACGCTCTTCTTCAGACGGAACCGCACCAGGGACGCCTGCTCGTGCGCATCCTTGGGAAAGGAGTCGAAATCGAGCACGGCCACCCGCACCGCGTAATCCGGAATCAGCACCGCCGCGTCCCGGTTCTTCTTGCCAGGTTCCGGCGGCGCCAGTTCCTTGACCGCGGCGGCCAGTTCCTCGGGCAGCAAGACATTGTCTTCGAGCGGAGAGACCCGAATGGCGTCCGGCCGCAACGGCCGGAAGGCGATGGCCGGGCCGTGGTCCGGCCGCGCCATGGCCACGCCGGCTTCGGAGATTTCAAAGGCGTAAGCCGGCGGCGGGTCCTTCAGGATTTGCAGCAGGGACTTCCACATGACTATTCGATGAAGGTCACCTTGTTGATTTCGCGGAGCGTCGTCACGCCGGCGCGCACTTTTTCCACCGCCGATTCGCGCAGAAACGTCATGCCCTCCTCCCGCGCGGCGCGCTTGATCTCCGACGTGGCGCGCCTGTCGAGAATCATCTCGCGGATCTTGTCCGACAAGTCCAGCAGTTCATGGATGGCCGTCCGCCCCCGGTAGCCGGTGCCGCCGCACTCGAAGCAGCCTGCTCCCTCGTAGAAAACATGTCCGCGCCACTCCTCCGGGTTCAACCCGGACTCGACCAGGAGCGCGTCGGGATGCTCCACCGGCCGCTTGCAATGCCCGCAGATCACGCGCACCAGGCGCTGCGCCAGGATGCAGTTCAACGCCGAGACAAAGTTGTACGGCTCGACGCCGATGTTCAGGAACCGGCCCAGCACGTCCAGGACGTTGTTCGCGTGCACGGTGGTGAACACCAGGTGGCCGGTCAGCGCGGCGTTGATGGCGATGGTGGCGGTCTCCTGGTCGCGGATTTCGCCCACCATGATCTTATCCGGGTCGTGCCGGAGGATCGACCGCAACCCGCGCGCGAACGTCAGTCCCTTTTTTTCGTTGACGGGTATCTGCGTCACCCCTTTGAGTTGGTACTCGACCGGATCCTCGATGGTGATGATTTTGTCTTCGTCCGTCTTGATCTCGCTGACCGCGGCGTACAGGGTGGTGGTTTTTCCGGAGCCGGTCGGGCCGGTCACCAGCACCATGCCGTACGGTTCCTTGATGTAACGGCGAAACTTGGCGAGGTCTCCCTCGGAGAAACCGACGACGTCCAGCGAGAGTTTGGCGAACTTCTCGCTCATCGACTCCTTGTCCAGCACGCGGAGCACCGCGTCTTCGCCGTGGATCGTCGGCATGATCGACACGCGGAAGTCGATCAGGCGGCCCTTATAGCGCACCCGGAAACGCCCGTCCTGGGGGATGCGCCGCTCGGCGATGTCCAGTTCGCTCATCACCTTGATGCGGGAAATGATGGTCGAGTGCCAGTCCTTGGCGATGGGCGGCATGGCGTATTGCAGCACGCCGTCGATGCGGTACTTGATCGCCACCTCCTGGTCGCGCGACTCGATGTGGATGTCGCTGGCGCGCCGCTCCAGGGCGTTGAAAATGGTGGTGTCCACCAGTTTGATCACCGGCGCGATGTCGCTGTCGGCGGTCAGCCGGTCAATCGACAGGGTCTCGTCGGCGCTCTCCTCATCGCCAATCACGTCCAGGGCGAAACCTTCCGTCACCTCCTCGAGCACCCGCTGGGATTGTTCCGTCTTCTTGAGCAGGTCGGCGATTTGAGAGGTGGTGGCTACCTTGACGCGCAGCTTCTTGTTCAGCAGCAGGCCGAGTTCGTCAATCTGGTTGAGGTTCCGGGGGTCGGCGAGGGCGATTTCGAGGGTTCCGTTGTGCTGCCGGAGAGGCACAAACGTGTACCGAAACATCAGGTCGACCGGAATGGTCCGGAAGAGTTCGTGGTCGATCGAGGCCTCGCGCAGGTCCACGTAGTCGCACCGGTAGCGAGCGGCAAATGCTTGAGCCTGTAAGGCTTCAGCGCCAGGATCCTGAATTCTCGACCGATCGGCAGCCATGCGCGGACCTCTCTTCGGGCGGACCGGACAAGAGCCCGCTCAGAAGAGTAGACGCGAACCGACCCTTTCCCGTGGACGTGATTTTCAGCCGCCGCCGAGCCGTCTATTGTTGTTGTTGCTGCTGGGGCTGTTGCAGCCGCAGTTCCGGGCGCGCGGCCTCGTCCGGACCGGCGGCGGTTTCCAGCAGTTGCTCGTGGCCCTCGCCATCGAGCGCGGGCCGGACGCGGACGTCGACATGAAGGCGTTGACCGGCGTGCCCTTTGTACACGCCGCGCACCGGCGCCACGTCGCCATAGTCCCGCCCGTAAGCCAGCCGGACATGCCGGAACGAAACCGGCGCGCCCAGCGTGGGATCGAAACTCAGCCACCCGGCGCCGGGGACATAAATCTCCGTCCAGGCGTGGGAAGCCTGGCCGCCGATCACCTGTTCGCCGCTGGCGCCCGGTTCGGCGGCCGGGCGGGGAACCAGGTACCCCGACACGTACCGGCCCGGCAGGCCCCTGCTGCGCGCCACCGCCAGCAGCAGGTGCGCGAAGTCCTGGCAGACGCCCGCGCCCAGCCGCAGGGAATCCTGAATGGAAGAGTGCACGTGGGTGGCCCCTTTTTCGTACCGGAACGAGCGGTGCACCAGGCTGGAGGCCGCTTGGACGAAGCCCACCACCGTTCCCGAACATTGCTGTTCCGCAGCGCGGGCCAGCGCGTGCACTTCCGGCAGGTGCGGCACATACGAGGTAGGCGCCAGGAACTCGAAGTATTCCTCGGCCAGTTCGTCGCGCAGAGCCTCGAACTCGAACAGGGAAATGCTGTCGGCGGGCAGGGCCGGGGCTTCGTGGATCAGCACCACCGATTCGGCCTCGATCGTCAGGTGCCGGTGCTCGCCCGGGACATTGATCTGATGCACCCAGTTGCCGTAATAGTCCCGGTGCGAGAGCGCCCGGGAGTGCGGCGTGGTGCTGAGCCGGAAAGAGATGCAGCTTTGCCGGTCGTCATGGATCGGACGCAAGCGAACTTCGTTGAAACTCTCCGACACCGGGCCGTCGTACTGGAATTCGGTGACGTGATGCAAGCGGTAGCGGTTCATGGCGTCACTGCGTAGTAGAAGTAGGTTCGCGCAATCTCGGCGCCGATGGCGCGGCAGGTCTGCTGCGTTTCCTCCAGATATTGGTGGAATCCCCGCTCGAAGATCTCTTCGATCCGGTGGTAGCGCAGGCTCTCGAGCAGACGGCCCGTCAGGCGTTCGGCCTCGTTGGCGTAAGAGCCGGGCATGGTGCCGCTGATGGCTCGCAACCCGGCCTGCGTTTCCTGGATATTGAACCGCACCGAGCGCGGGTGATCGGCGTGCAGAATCAGCAATTCCGCTACCCGTTCCGGCTCCACTCGCGACAGGTACGTCCGCCGGTACGCCTCATAGGCGCCGACGGATTTCAGCACCGCCAGCCACTGATGATTATCGTAGCTGCGGAATTCGCGAGGGGCCTCCACCAGGTCCCGATACTGCACATCGACAATCCGGGCGGTCATCTCCGCCCGCTCGAGACCCGAACCGATGCGCAGGAACTGCCAGCCTTCGTCGTGCGGCAGCGTCCCGTCGGCCACGCCGCGGAACCGGTGCGTGGCGAACTTGACCAGGTTGCAGAAGCGGTGCGGGCCCGCGGCAATCTCTTCGCTCGGCTTGAACCGGTGGATGGTGTGGTAGAGGCTGTTGATGTCCTCCCACATCTCCCGCGAGATGCGCTCGCGGATGGTCCGGGCGTTCTCGCGCGCCCGCGCAATGCAAGCCGCGATCGAATTCGGGTTCTCCTCGCGAAACGCCAGATATTCGAAGACCGTCTGCGAGTTTGCCTCCGGATGAACGCGGTGGAAATCTTCCGGATCGCCCGCGATGTCGATCAGGGGCTGCCAGCGCAGCCGCTGGGCGGCCTGCGAGTGCTCCAGCACCATGTAATAGTTCACGTCCAGAATGCGGGCGGTCTCCTGGGCGCGTTCCAGATAGCGCGAGATCCAGTACAAAGAATCAGCGATCCGCGACAACATCGTTGGCTCCGAGAACCCAGGTGTCTTTACTGCCTCCGCCTTGGGAGGAGTTGACGACCAGCGAACCGGGCTGGAGCGCCACGCGGGTTAACCCGCCGGGAACGACAATCACCTTCTCGCCATTGAACAGGCAGTACGGGCGCAGATCGACATGACGCCCGGCGAACCGCGACGCGGCGGGGTCGTGAGAAGGCACGGTAGAGAGGGGAATCACAGGCTGCGCGATGTAGTTCCGGGGGCTGGCCGCGATCCGTTCGCGAAACTCGGCCAGGGTACGCCGGTCCGCGGAAGGGCCCATCAACATGCCATACCCGCCCGACTCGCCCACGGCTTTGACGACCAGTTCCGGCAGGCGCTCCAGCACGTACTGGAGATCCGCCGGCCGCGAGCACAGATAGGTCGGCACATTTGGCAGAATCGGATCCTGGCCGAGATAGTAGCGGATAAACTCGGGCACGTAGGCGTAAATCGCCTTGTCGTCCGCTACGCCGTTGCCGACGGCATTGGCGAGCGCCACGTTTCCGGCGCGGTACGCGCCCATCAATCCCGGCACGCCCAGCAGCGAATCCGGGCGGAATTCCAGCGGATCCAAAAATTCGTCGTCGATGCGGCGGTAGATCACATCCACGCGTTTCAGGCCGTAGATGGTCTTCATGTACACGATGCCCGCGTCCACAATCAGGTCCCGGCCTTCCACCAATTCGACGCCCATCTGCCCGGCCAGAAAGCTGTGCTCAAAGTACGCGGAGTTGAAGACGCCCGGCGTCAGCAGGACCACCACGGGATCCTGCGCGCCGCGCGGCGACAGACCGCGCAAAATCGAGATCAGCTCCGTCGGATAGTGGTCGATGGGCAGCACCTCGTAGTTCTGAAAAACTCCCGGGAACGTCCGCGTCATCACCAGGCGGTTTTCCAGCACGTAGGAGACGCCGCTGGGCGTGCGGACGTTGTCTTCCAGGACCAAGAACTCGCCACTGTTCGAGTCGCGCACCAAGTCGATGCCGGAAATGTGCGTAAAGATTCCCAGGGGCGCTTCGATGCCCATCATCTCCCGACGGAAGTGCGGGCAGGAATACACGAGCGAACGCGGAATGCGGCGGTCGCGGAGAATCCGCTGCGGGCCGTAGACATCCTGGAGGAACAGGTTCAGGGCGATGACCCGCTGCGACAAGCCGCGCTCAATGTGCTGCCATTCCGCGTGGGGCAGAATGCGCGGAATCAGGTCGAAGGGAAACAGCCGCTCGGTTCCCCGGCCATCGCTGTAGACCGTAAAAGTAATGCCCTGAATCAGAAAAGCCAGGTCGGCCAGGTGCCGGTGCTCCTGAAACTGGGTCGCCTGCATCCCGGCCAGGCGCTGGAATAGGAGGGCGTAGTGCGGCCGGGGCTTCCCCGGAGCTTCGAACATCTCGTCGTAATAGGGCCCCGGGTCGTAGCCGTCAAACAAGTTCGGCGGAAGCGCGGCGGCGGCGTTCGACAAGCCCCTCAGTATAACAAGCGAGCCCGCTCCGCCAAGGCGCTACAGTGGAAGATTCCATGCGGTCCTGGTTCGTGCTTGGCGTCTTGCTGCTGGTCTTCATCCTGGTTCCTTTTTTTGCGCTGGAGCCGCGCGTGAACGCGATGGCGGCTGCCCTGCGGGAGCGGCCGCCCGAGACGGGATGGCTGGCGCTGCTGCTGGCCTCGCTGCTCGCGCTGGATGTGGCGCTGCCCGTGCCTTCGAGCGTGGTCGCCACGCTGGCGGGCTTCGCGCTCGGCTTCGGGCGAGGCGCCGCCGTCGTGTGGGCTGGCCTGATGGCGGGATGCGCAGGCGGGTACTGGCTGGGCCGGGCCTTCGGCGAACCCCTGGCTCGCCGCTTCGTCGAGTCTGCGCAGTTGGCCGGCATGGCGGCTTCGTTCGAGCGGTGGGGGGCCTGGACTTTAGTCCTGTGCCGCGCGGTCCCCGTGCTGGCCGAAGCTTCCGTGCTGACCGCGGGCCTGCTGCGCCTGAGTCTCCGGCGCTTCCTGGCCGTCTGCGCGCTGTCGAACCTGGGTTTGGCGGCGGCCTATGCGGGAGTCGGCGCCTACTCCGCGAAGATGGAATCGTTCCTGCTCGCCTTCGCCGGTTCGTTGATCCTGCCCGGCATCGCCTTGCTTTGGAGCCGCCTGCGCGCGTAGCTGCGATTCAGGTTTCGCCGGAATCGCGGGTTCAGGTGCGCGGCGTGCGCTTGTTCCGCGCCGCGTTCCGAGCCACGAGCGGAAGCCAGTGGGCCGGGCGTTGGGATTGCGGCGGCATCCGGCCCGCTCCCTGCCGGTCGCGGCTCGGTCCTGTGGCTCAAGGGCGAGTCTCCTGCGGCATCGCGACTCTGGAGACAGGCTGCTAGACTGGGGGCAGTGCGCGATCCCCTGGTCGCGCCGCTGGCTGCCATCGCCGCCGGCATCGTGCTGGAGCGCTGGGTTCGCTTTGAGCCGCGCGAACTGCTCGCCGGAATCGCGGCCTTCTTTTTCCTCAGCCTGCTGGCCTGGCGGAGCGCTCGCCCGGCCGCCCGGCTGATCCTCTATGCGCGCGCGTGCTGCCTGGGCGCCTTCCTGCTGGCCGGCGTCGCGCTCTCCCAGGCGTGGCGGCCGGCCACCCGGCCCGTCCTCGAAGCGAATCCCCGGCAGGCGGTGCTCTTGGCAGGCTGCGTGGTCATGCCGTCCACCCTGGCGGAGGGGCGCGAGCAGTTCGTCCTGGAGTTGGAACCGGGCGCCCGGGCGCGGGTCAGTGTCTATCTGCGCGAGGGTGAAACCGCGCCCGCGCTTCGCTACGGCGAACGGGTGGAAGTGGAGGCTCGCGTCCGGGAACCGCGCAACTTCGGCAACCCGGGAGCTTTCGACTACGCGTCGTATTTGCGCCGGCGGGAGATCTTCTGGCTGGCGTCCGCCAACGGCGCGCGCGCCATCCGCCGCCTGCCGGGCGCCTGCGGCGAACGATGGCGGGCGGCGATCTTCCGGCTGCGCGAGCGCGCGCTCCAGCGCGTCGACCGTCTTTGGCCGCCAGGCGGCTATGTGCGCGGCCTAATGAAAGCCACCTTGCTGGGCGACGACTCGCAACTCGAGCGGGTGTGGGTGGATGAATTCCGGCGCACGGGCACCTATCACGCGATTGTCATTTCCGGGGCGCACGTGGGCGCGCTCTCCGCCGCCCTGTTTTTGTTGCTCTGCTGGGCGCCGCGCGGCGGGCGCGGTTGGGCGGTGCTCGCCGCGGTGTGGGTCTACGCGCTGGTCACGGGGGGCGCGCCGCCCGTAGTCCGCTCCGCCCTGGGATTGACGCTGTTTCTGTTTTGTAGCGCGGTGTATCGCGAGCCTCGCTGGCTGAACCTGCTCGCGCTGGCGGCGCTCTGCTTCCTGATTCCGGACCCGGAAGTCCTGTTTGACGCCAGCTTTCAGTTGACGTTTCTGGCCGTCCTGCTGCTGACGCTGCTGGCCGGCCCGCTGGTTGAGCAAGGGGCGGGCTGGCGGAACCGCGCTTTGCGCGGTCTTGCCGAGACCCGCTGGGACCCGCGCCAGGCGCCGCGCGCCGGGCAGTTGCGCGTAGAAGCGCGCTTGTTCGGCGAAACGCTGCACCACGCAATCCGGCTGCCCCTGCGCTGGAGTCTGCCGTTGGTCGAGTACGCGGCGCGCGGCCTGTTGTGGATCGCCGGAGGCGCGGCGGCTTCCGCGGTGATGCAAATCGGATTCGCCTTGCCGATGGCGATCTTCTTTCACCGGGTTTCGTTCACCGGCCTGGCGGCCAACCTCGCGGTGTTGGTTCCGATGGGCGGAGTGGTGCCGCTGGGTTTGGCCGCATTGCTGACCGGCTCGTCCACCGCGGCCGCCGGAGCGGCGTGGCTGCTCACACTCTCCCGCGACCTGGTTGCGTTCCTCGACCGGTGGGAGCCCCGCCTGCGCATTCCCGATCCTCCCTGGTGGCTGGCGGCGCTTTGCGGGTTGCTGCTGGTAGCGCTGGCTGCCGCGAAGGCGTGGCCCTGGCCGCGGCGGGCCATCTCCGCGGGCCTGCTGGCCGCGCTGGCGGTCGTCGTTTGGCATCCCTTTCCGCCCCGGCAGACGGCCGGGCAGCTCGAGCTGACCGCGATCGATGTCGGCCACGGGGACGCGCTCCTGGTCGCGCTCCCGCGGGGCGGCTTTGTGCTGGTGGATACGGGCGGCCTCCCGATGCTCCGCAATGGCCGCCGGCCGAGGCTCGATATCGGCGAGGAGGTGGTCTCCACGTACTTGTGGACGCGGTCGATCCGGCGGCTGGAGGCGATTGCCGTGACCCACGCCGACGACGATCACGCGGGCGGGCTCGCCGCCCTGCTGGACAACTTCGTGGTGGGCGAACTATGGACCGGAGTCATGCCTCGCCAAGGCGAGTGGGCCGCGCTCGAGCAAGCGGCCGCTTCCCGGGGGATCCCGATCCGCCGCCCCGTCCAAGGCGAGATCCTGGAGCGGGGCGGGGCGCGCTTCGAGGTCGTCTGGCCCCCGCCGGGCATGCCAGAGCCGAGCGAACGCGACTTCAACAATGGCTCGCTCACGTTGCGGCTCACTTACGGCAAGCGGGCGTTCCTGCTGGCGGGGGACCTGGAGCGGCAGGCGGAGCAAGCCTTGGCGGCTTCGGTCCTGCCGATCCAGGCGGATGTGCTGAAGGTCGCGCATCATGGCAGCCGTACGTCCAGCACCGCCGCGCTGCTCGAGGCGGTTCGGCCTTCGCTGGCGCTGATTTCCACGGGCTACCGCAGCATCTATGGGCACCCGCACCCGGAGGTGCTCTCCCGCCTGCGCGAACGGGGCACGGCGGTGTTACGCACCGACCTCCATGGGCTGCTCACCGTGCGGACCGACGGGCAGTCACTGGCGATCGATACGCAGGCCTGGCGGGCGTCCCCCGTGTTGCGGGCGCCGGGCTTTGCGCCTTGACCGGGCCGGCGATCAGGGCAGTTCGGGCGCGGCTTGTTCCGGGGTGGTCACCCCCGGCGGCAACTCCAGGAGGCGGATGTTCCGGAAGTGGATCTCCGCGCCTTCCGATTCGAGGCATAGATAGCCTTTCTTCTGCGTCGACCGGCTGACGCCGTTCACAACCTTCCCGTTCACCGCGAGCTTCAGGACGCCGTCGACCGCGACGAGGTCATACGTGTTCCACTCGCCGCGGCCTTTGCAGCGGTTTTCCACGGACTTGCTGCGCTCACCGCGCGGGTTGTCCGGGATGGTCTTCACGCCGCCCACCCCGAACAGCTCGCCGTGCACGTACGCGATCGGCGGCAGGACGCCGTCGCGCTGATTGAGCTTGGGCCAGTCGAGTTCGAGCATTTGCACTTCGACGCCGTTCGGCAGACGGTTGTGGGGCTGCGGCCGGGCGTCGCTCCAGACGAAAACACCGGAATTGCCGCCTGGTTCGGTGTGCATCCACTCGATGTGCAGGATGAAGTTTTCGTACGGTTTTTCGCTGCGCATGACGCCGATCGGCTGGCCGGAGCAGATCAGGACGCCGTCGCGGACCCGCCAGGTATCGGGGGCGGTGTTGACATTCACCCAGCCCGTCAGATCTTTGCCGTTGAACAGGTCACGAAACTGCGGGATGGGCGTTGGTTGGCTGCGGGCGGCGGGCGCCGCCAGCAGCAACGCCGCCATGGCCGGCACCGCGGTGACTTGGTTTCTCATCGATACGCCTTTCGCAAGGACGCGGACTGATGTCTCAGGATAGCCCGCGGATCAGGCCCAGCGCAGATAAAAATACACGGCGGGCAGCGTGAACAGCGAACTGTCGAAGCGGTCGAGAAAGCCGCCGTGCCCAGGGAGCAGCACGCCGGAATCCTTCACGCCCGCCCCACGCTTGAGCGCGGATTCGGCCAAGTCGCCGCCCTGGCCCAGCACGTTGACCGCCGCACTCAACGCAACGGCCTGCCACGGCGGGACCTGGGGCAGGAAGCGCCCGAGGTAGAAGGAACCAGCCACGGCGGCCAGCGCCAGCGCGGCCAAGGCGCCTTCCCATGTCTTTCCCGGGCTGATGGAGGGCGCGAGTTTGTGCCGGCCGAAACGCCGCCCCGCGTAATACGCCGAGATGTCGCCGATCCAGTTGAGCCCCAGCGCGAACAGCAGCCACTTCGGGCTGAACGCGTGGATCAGCACGGCGCACTTCCAGGCGCCGTACACGTAGACGAGCCCGAATACCAGCAAGGCAGCGCGAGGGAATAGTTCCGCCAGAGGCCCCCCGCGGAATTCCCAAACCACCGCGGCCAGGGCCGCGGCCAGCATCACGGGGAACCCCTCCCCCGGCATCGCCATCAGGGCCAGGCCCGCGGCGATGCCCAATCCCCGGCGGATGGGGATTCCGCCGGTTTCAACGATTACGGCGAACTCCCAGAAGCAGAAAGTCGCGAACACCGCGGCCAGGCCCAGAACCACCCACGGCGGCGCCGCCAGAATCGCGTACAGTCCGATCGGAAGCAGGACCGCCGACGTCAGGATCCGCTTCATCGGGAGGAGACGCCGATTTCTTCCGCAAGGGGCTCGTCGGGAGCGAGGGCCACGTCGGGCAGGGCGGTCAGACCGCCGTAGCGCCGTTCCCGTTTTTGATAATCCAGGATCGCCCGCAGCAGGTCCGTGCGCGAGAAGTCCGGCCACAGCGTCTCGGTCACATACAACTCGGCGTAGGCGATCTGCCACAAGAGGAAGTTGCTGATCCGCATCTCGCCGGACGTCCGGATCAGCAGGTCGGGGTCGGGCAGGCCGCGCGTGTACAAGCGTTCCGCCAGCGAGGTCTCATCAATCCGCAGGGTGGACAGCGTTCCCTTTGCCGCCGATTCTTCGATCATCGCGTTCACGGCGTCGACGATTTCGGTTCGCCCGCCGTAGTTGATCGCCAGGTTTACCTGGAGCCCGCGGTTCAACCGCGTCACGTCGATGGCGGCTTCCAACTCCGCGCGGACCGCGGGCGGCAGCATGTCCAGACGGCCAAGCGCCACCAACCGGATGTCGTGGCGTTGCAGTTCGGGCAGTTCGCGGCGTAGGTAGAATCGCAGCAGCCTCCAGAGCGCCTCCACCTCCGCGCGGGGCCGCTTCCAGTTCTCCATGGAGAAGGCATACAGAGTCAGCACGCGGACGCCCAGCCGGGCGCAGGTCTCGACCGTGGTGCGGACCGGGCCGACTCCAGCCTTATGTCCCGCGATGCGAGGCAGGCTCCGGCGGTTGGCCCAGCGCCCGTTGCCGTCCATGATGATGGCAAGGTGAACGGGAATCCGGCTGGGGTCCAGCGCCGTGGCCAGTTCCCAATCCGGCTCTCCGGGCTTGAGCGTGTCCAGTAAGGCCTGCATTTGACAAATCCTTATGGTATCAGCACCGGGCGGGCCTTGCGCTGGCGGAAGATACGGGTAGGGAGACCTAACCCCGCACCGGCCATTCGGCCGATTCGGTCCGGGCGGAGGCGAACAGCGGCTCGATTTGCCGGACGATGTCGGGGTGCTTCCCGGCCACATTGTACCGCTCGCTCACGTCCGTCGAGAGATCGTAAAGTTCCAGGGGGAAGCCCGCATCCACCCGCACAGCTTTCCAGTTGTCCTGCCGGATCGCCTGGCGGAAAACGCGCTCATGGAACTCCCAATAGAGATACCGGCGACGCGGCTGCGCACGGCCTTCGAGAGCGGGCAGCAACGAGATGCCGTCGGTGGCCTCCGGCGGCGGCGCGCCGCATAACGCAGCCGCCGTGGGCAGGAAATCCCAAAACGCCCAGACATAATCGCTTACCGATCCGGGGGCGATTCGTCCGGGCCACCGCGCCAAAGCCGGGACGCGGATGCCGCCCTCGTACAAATCGCGCTTGATGCCCCGGAGGGAGCCGGAACTCTCAAAGAACGCTGGCGAATGCCCGCCCTCCCGGTGCGGCCCGTTATCGGAGGTGAACAGCACCAGCGTGTCGCGGTCCTGGCCGGTGGCGGCCAGGGCATCCAGCAGGCGGCCCACGTCCCGGTCCATCCGCGTGATCATCGCCGCAAAATTCTTCTCGGTCTGGGGCCACGGACGGCCGGTGTACGGCTCATCGGACGGAACCTCCATGCCGTTGCCGGTGTCGCGGCCCATTTCGTTGTTGGCGTGCGGGATTGTGTAACACAGGTGCAGGAAGAACGGCCGGCGGTCGCGAGATTCCAGAAAGCGGAGCGCCCGCTCGGTGAACAGATCGTGCGCGTACTCGGTGCGTCTGGCGCCGAAATTGCCCCGCAGCAGGTACGCGGTCTCGTTCTCGAGCAGGTGCTCCGGGTAGTAGTTGTGCGCGTGGGTCTGGCTGAAGTAGCCGAACCACTCGTCGAAGCCCTTGCGGAGAGGGTAGCCCGGGGAGCCAAGGCCGCCCAGCGACCACTTGCCGTACAGCGCGGTCCGGTAGCCGGCGCGCTGGAAGATCTCGGCGACGGTCAGGTCTTCCGGACGCAGGGGGAGATCGGGGTAGCGGTTGCCGCGGGTGCGGGCATGCCCCGTATGCAATCCGGTCATCAGGCAGCAGCGGGAGGGGGCGCAAACCGTGCTGCCGGCGTAGGCTTGCGTGAAGCGCATCCCTTCCCGCGCCATGCGATCGAGGTGGGGCGTCTGGATCTGCCGCTGGCCATAACAGCCCAGGTCGCCATATCCCAGGTCGTCGGCGAGGATGAGAAGAACATTCGGTTTGCGCGGAGGTTGCGCGACCGCGGCGGCCCCGGCCGCGGTGAGAAAAGAGCGGCGCGTCATGCGCCTTCAGTATAGTCGGAGGGCCAGCGGCGGGGGAGGCGGCGGCAGCGCCCCCGCGCGCCACGCTTCCGCAATCGCCTGAGCGCCGCGCCAGACGGCCCAGGTGTCCAACCCCGCGTGCCGGGGCAGGTACCCCGCCAGTTTCCTCACGCATTTATCCAGTTGCCGGCGGGCGCCCACGGGGTTGCCCCGCTCCCAATGACACAGCGCCACGGCGAAATGGATCAGGGACTGCAAGAAGAACTTCTCCGCCAGCGGCGCCTCCCGCCACAGGATCTCCCATTCTTCGTGGCATTCATAGAAAGCCCCCTGGTTGAAGAGCGCCAAGCCCCGGTGGAAGAGCGGTTCGGCGGCGACGTTCACGGCAACCAGGCCGCCCGGCCAGCCGCGTCGCGGAACCAGGCAAGCGTCTCGCGCAGTCCTTCTTCGAACGAGTAGCAAGGCCGATGCCCCAGTTCGCGCTCCGCCAGGGTGGGATCGGCTTGCGAATGCCGGACGTCGCCCTCGCGCGGCGGACCGTATACCGGAGCAATCGAGACTCCCGCCAACCGCTGGAGCAACCCCCACGCCTCGTTCAGCGTGATCCGGCAGCCATTGCCCCCGTTGTACACCTTGCCGGCGGCGTCCGGCGCCCGCGCGGCCTTCAGGTTCAACGCGACTACGTCTTCGACAAAGGTGAAATCGCGGGATTGCTCTCCATCGCCGTAAATGGTTGGCGGACGCCCTTCGAGCGCCGCCTTGATGAACAGCGACAACACCCCGGAGTATGGGCTCGACGGGTGCTGCCGGGGCCCGTAGACATTGAAGTAGCGGAGCGCCACCACCTCCAGCCCGAAGCAACGGGTGAACACGCTGGCGTAGTACTCCCCGACCAGTTTCTGCAAGGCGTAGGGAGACCGCGGGTGAGGCGTCATGGTCTCGGTCTTCGGCAAGGTCTCCGTATCGCCGTACGCCGACGAAGACGCGGCGTAGATGACTCTCCGCACCCCCGCACGCTGGGCGGCGCGGAAGACGGCGAACGTCCCGTTGATGTTGATGTCGTGCGACGGTTCCGGATCGTGAATGGAGCGGGGCACCGAGGGAATCGCCGCCTGGTGAAAGACGTAGCCGGCGTCCCGGAACAGCGGGAGCAGCGCCGCCTGGTCGCGCACGTCCACCTGATGAAATTCGATCTGCGCGCGCACCTCGTCGAGGTTTTCCAAAAACCCGGTCAGCAGGTTATCGATCACGATCACCCGGCCGGCGCCCTCCCGGAGCAGGCCGCGCACCAGCGCCGAGCCGATGAACCCCGCGCCTCCGGTCACCACCACTTTCGTCATCGCCGCATGGCCGCCTTCCGCCGGCTAGTCCAGCCGCGCAATCTGCGACTCCAGGTACCGCAGCGAGCGCTCGGCGATCTCCACGGGACCGGGCTTGAAGTCGAATACCTCCAGGGAGATCCAGTGCGCGTAATTCCGCCGCTTCAACACCTGAAACACCGCCCGGAAATCATAATTCCCGGTGCCCGGGTAGCGCCCGTCCATCTCGTTGACGTGGATGTGGCGGATGTACGGGAAATAGCGGTCCACAATGGCCGGGTGCGGTTCGGTTTCGTCCTCGGCGTTGTGAGTGTCGAACATGGTGCGCACCGCCGGGCTGTTCACTTCGTCGACAATCGCCACTGCCTCGGCCAGCGTGTTGCACACGTCGGAGGCGGACTTGGGGAGCGCCTCGACCAGGATGGTGACCCCGCGTTCCTCGGCCTGTTTCTTCACGGCGTGGAAGCCGTCAATCCAGCGGCGGGTGGCGTCGCGCACGGAGGAACCGCCCGTGGTCGACCGCTGGGCGGGCGATCCAAAAACCATAATGCCGTCCGGCCCCAGGTCGGCGCACAGGTCGATCAGGGTGCGGATGTGGTCCCAACTGCGCTGCCGCAGCGCGTCGTCCGGGGTCGTGACGTGCAGCCCCTTGGGACTCACCATCAGCCAGTGCAGTCCCACGAACGTCAGACTCTCTGCGGCCATGATGTCGCGGTACTGCTTGCGCTGCGCGGCCGTAATCGTCTTGGGGTCCTCAGCCAGGGTGAATGGCGAGATTTCCATGCCGGTATAACCGGCCCGGTGGATGGCCCGGCACGTATCGGCGAAGGTCCACTTTTCGAAAACTTCGTTGCAGATCGCCTGCCGGAAACGAAAACTCATGGCAAACGCTAGTGTATTACATGGACTCGTTTGATCGACTCGGCGGCGGCGGGCGCGAACGAGGCCGGATAATCGGCAAACGGGACCCGGGTGATCATCCGGGCCAGCACGTCCGGGTCGAATCGTCCCAGGTCGTCCACCGCGCGGGCGAACGAGGTGGGGCTCGCATTCACGGAGCCGACGACGCTCTGGTTGCGGACCACGAAGTCGAGAAAGGACAACGGGCCCGTTCCCACGCCCGGGCCGAGCACCACGCACACGCCCAGCGGGCCCAGGCGACCGATGCCGGCGAAGGCCGCGGCGGCCGAGCCAGTCGCCTCGATGACCAGGTCAAAGACGCCCTCCAGCCGCTCGAGGTAGCGCGCGCCACAGCGCTCGGCCAGCCGGGCGCGCGGATGGGACGCTGGTTCCAGTGAGTGCAACGAGGAAACGATTCCCCGCTGGCGGCATGCGAGCGCCGTCAGCAGACCGACCGGGCCGGCGCCCAAAATCAGCGCCGTGCGGGGAGCTTCCTCGCGGACAGCCAGCGCGCGGTCCAGGGCCTTTTCCACCACCGAAAGCGGTTCCGCCAGCACGGCGACTCCCGCCAGCCGGGGCGGAACGGCCACCAGGTTGTCCTGGTGTTCCACCGCGAACTCGGTGAAGAACCCGTGCAGACCGGTAATTCCGCGTTCCCGGTACTGGAGCGTCAGACACAGATCCGCGCGATGGCGCCGGCAGGTGGCGCAACCGGCCGCACAGGGCCGCCGGATGGTGGGCGTCACCAGGTCGCCTTTGCGGAAGCGATGCGGACCGGGCCCGGGGTCGGCCACTTCGGCCACCGCTTCATGGCCCAGGATCAGATAGTCGGCGCCCGGGGGAGGCGCGCCAAAGGCGAACGCCGCCAGTTCCCGGTCCGTGCCACAGACGCCCGTCTCGACGACGCGCAGCAAGACTTCACCCGGCAGGGCGGGAACGGGCACGGGGGTTTCTCTTTCCTCCACCCGCCGGGTGGTGTAATTGACGGCTACCGCGCGCATCAGGCCCGTTCTACGGCGGCGCGCCGCGGGTCCGCCGCCGGGAGCGGGCCCGCGCCCGTCCGCTGCGCCACGGTGATCAGCGACAAGCCGGGCAGGGGCAGGACGGCTTCTACGCGCCGCCAGAACCAGACCGTCTTGTCGAAGAGTTTCAAAGTCAGTTTGCTCAAGCGCTGGGCGCCGAGGATGCGGCTGTTGAACCACCAGGGAATCGTGCCCGCCTTGTTGAGGTGGCGGGTCTGTTCCACCCGCAGGCCGGCTCCTTCGCAAAGCGCCCACAACTCGCCCTGGCGGAAGCGGCGGCGGTGGCTCATGGCGCGGTCGAGCGAGCCGTACAGCGCCGGGGACTGCGGCGCCAGCGTCACCAGCCGGCCGCCCGGCGCCAGCAGCGCGGCCGCCGCCTTCACCGTGGCCAGCGGATCCTCGACGTACTCGAGCACGTTGAGGCAGAGCACCGTGTCGAACCGGCCGGACACCCGGGCGAAGTCCTCCGGGCGGTCGGGATGCAATCTTGCCACGGTCACGTTGGGCGTCCGCAGGAAACGATTGCGGAGCGCATGGAGGTTAAGCGCGTCGTGATCGGCGGCGACGTAGTGCAGGCGGCGCGCCATCAGGCGGCCCGCCAGGTTCCCGATGCCGGCGTTGAGCTCGAGCACCGAGTCGCCCAAATAGGGCCGGATCAGGCTGGCCAGCCAGCTCAGATACTGCGGCGTGCCGCTGAGGTTGTTCAGCACACCCCGCCCATAAGGCGTGGCGTACAGGTCGTCGATCAGCCAGAAGCGCAGGATCACGCCCAGCGCCTTGAGTCCGTCCCGCCAGCCAATTTTCTTGCCCTCCTCATACGTGCGCCCGTGATAGCTGATCGGCACCTCGTAGATGCGGAACTTGCGCTTGGCGCACTTCATGACGATCTCCGGCTCGAAGCCGAAACGGTTGGAGCGGATCGGAATGCTCTTCAGCAGATCGGTGCGGAAGACCTTGTAACAGGTCTCCATATCCGTCAGGTTGAGGTTGGAGAAGATGTTCGACGCCAGCGTCAGAAACTGGTTGATCATCGAATGCCAGAAGAGCAATACCCGCCGCTGCTCGCCGGACAGGTAGCGCGAGCCGAACACCGCGTCCGCGCGCCCGTCCAGCAAGGGCTTGAGCAGGGCGGGGTACTCTTGCGGATCGTATTCGAGGTCGGCGTCCTGGATCAGGCAGAAATCGCCCTCGGCGTATTGGATGGCGCTGCGGACGGCGGCTCCTTTGCCCTGGTTGACCGAATGGCGGTACAGGCGGATCTCGGGATGATGTTCCGCCAGGCGCTGGAGGATGGCGTAAGTGCCGTCGTTCGAGCAGTCATCGACGATGATCAGTTCGCGCTCGATGTTCTCGGGCAGCGGGGCGGCCAGCACCTGGGCCAGCGAACGCTCCACCACGGTGCGTTCGTTATAGACCGGGATCAGGATCGAGAGTTTCATGGCCGCCCGCGGCGCCGCCGTCAGCCGCGGCGGACTTCGCCGATCGTCTTCTCTTTGCCGGTCACGCACGCCTCGAGCGCCATCACCGCCATCAGGGTGCTCTCGGCGGCGTGGATGCCCGCGTTCTCGATCTTGCCGGTGCGGGCGCCCTCAATGAACTCGTTGACGGCGTCCATCGTGATGTCGTACTTGGTCTCGACCACCTCGGGCGCGCCCTTCTCCCGCCAGAGGGTGTAGCCCTTGCGCGAGACGTTCACCGCGCCTTTCTCGCACATAAAGGTCTCCGAGATGTCCGAAAAGCCGGGTGTGCGGAGCTGGTTGGCCGAGTAGCTGAGAATGCGCCCGTCATCGAACTGGAACGACACCGAGACCGTGTCGAAGACATCGCCGTACATGCGCGACTGGCGCGACCCGTAACCGGCGGCCTTCACCGGGATCTTGCCGCAGAACCAGTGGACGACGTCCAGGTTGTGGCAGTCCTGCTCGATGATGATGTCGCCGGACAGTTCGCGGTAGAAAAACCAGTTGCGGATCCGCTCCTGGTCGGCGGGGTGGCCGGTCTTAATGCCGGGGCCGCTGCCGAGCCACGCTGCGCGGATCATTTTGATCGCTCCCAGTTCGCCGGAGCGGACGACCTCATAGGCGCGGCGGTAATCCTTTCCGTAGCGCTGCTGGAAGTCAACCGTAATGCGCTTGCTCGGGTCGGCGCGGCGGGCGGCGCGCAGCACTCTGGCGCAGCCGGCCGCATCCACCGCGGCGGGCTTCTCCATGAAGATGTGCTTGCGGGCGTTCACCGCGGCTTCGAAATGCTCGGGGTGCAAAAAGGCGGGCGTGGCGATCAGCACCGCGTCCACCGGGCTCTCCAGCAGTTCCTGGTAGTTGGTGAAGGTCTTGGCGCCCGAGTACGCGCCGGTGGCGGCTTCAATCCGGTCCGGATAGATATCGCAGACATGGGTCACCTTCGCGAACTCATTCTTGGCGAAGATCCCGCTGACGTACATGCCCCGGTTGCCGCAGCCAATCAGGCCGACCGACAGGGCGGAGTTCGCCTGGCTGCCGCGAACCACGCGGGGGTGCAGGATGAGGAGCCCCATTCCGGCGGCGGTCTTGATGAAATCGCGGCGGGGCGAGGCGGAATCCATGGAAATCCTCCTAAGCAAGTGTTCTTACGGGAATTGGACGTTTTCTATTATACGAACTGACCCGGGGCGCTCAGCGGCGCGCCGCCGGCTCCAGGCGGAGGGTGGCGCCATCGCGCACCACAGTCAGCGGCGTCCAGACGACGGAGTTACGGCCGGCCATGTCCACCGTGGCGGCCCGCAGGCGATACTGGCCGGGCTGGTGGACCGGAAACGCGACCTGCACCAGCGCGCCCTGCGGCGTGCGCCGTACGTCCGGGCGCAGGTGGGGAGGCTGCACAAAGCGATGGTCCTGCTCTTGGGGTCCGTGCAGCTCCCAGAACACCATCGCATTGTGATAGACGCCGGTGGGGTCCGCGCCCAGCGTGTAGTAGACAGGAGCGGTCCGCTCGACCACCCGGGCGCGCGCGGTGATCATCAACTCGGCGGCTGGCTCCGGCGCCTCGACGGTGACGGCGAGTTCGGGCGCTGCGCCCTCCGGTCGCACGGGAGCGCGGGGCGCAGCGCCGCGCGGGCCGCCCACCAGCTCCACCCGCCCGTCTTCCCCGACCCGTACAACCTCTCGATAGCCGCGGGGCGCCACGCCGGGCAGGTCCCACAGAATATCGAACGCGACGCCCAGCCGGATGCAGCGCTCGATCTCGGTGAATACCCGGCTCATCACCACCCGGTGCTTGACGCCGCGGCGGTTCAGCCGCTCCAGGTTCAGCTCGGGGATGCCCCAGAGGAGCCCTTTTCCCATGAATACGTGACCCAGGCCATAACCCGGCGGCATCAAAAGGGCGACTTCGGCGGCCTGCCGCAGCCTGGCCAAATCCCGCTCCGGGTTCTGCCTGGCGTGCGTCCGCAGATGGCGCGACAAGGCCAGCACCTCGCCGAACGGCACGCACGCCAGGCGGTGGTTATCCCAGAAGAAGAACTTGGTGGCGCCCAGGTCGTAGGCGTGCGTCAGCCACCACGGAGCGTCGGCGGGCTGCACCTGGCCGTACACGCTCACCCCCCATTCCTTTCCGGTCAGGCGGGCCGCGCCGCGCAGGAACCCGAACAGAATCGCCGTCAGGTTCCGGGGATCGTCCGGTGGAATCTGCGTGCCATAGGCCATGTTCATTTCCGGCAGCGTCCGCCGGGTGCCAATGCGGCCAGGCGGCTCGAATACGATCGCGTTCGGCGCCATCGGATCCCGGGTCAACTGGTATGCCGCGGTGTCGGCCATGGTCTCCCAGGTGTAGATGTTCTCCTGGACAAAGTGCATGTCTCCCAGGTCGGCGTCCGGCCGGGCGGCCAGCAGGCGCATCAGAGCCACGGGCGCGCCCTGGGTCAGCGAGCGGTGGAAATACTCCTCGAAGGCCGCCACGGCAAGCTGGGGCGTGATGCTCTGCCGAAACGCCTCCTCCTTGGCGAGACGCGGCCGCAGGACATGATCGCGGGTGCTGACTGCGGGTTCGTCGAAATACAGGGCCGGCCCCAGGAACTGGCTGCGGTACAGCATCTCCGGGTACGGCAGCGCCTTGGCGCACGGACCCCAGTAAAACAGGCCCGCCTCGCCGGCCCAGGCCACCTGGTTTTCATCAGCCATGGCGACAGTCGCGCCCGCGGCGGCCAGCGCCTGGTAATCAGCGCGTGTGAAGGGCGCCATTTCATAGTCGGAATCGTCAAACCGCCGGGTCTCGTCTTGCTGGCGCTGGTTGGTGGCCGGACCCAGCCAGAGGTCCGGGCGCAATTCGATCACCTGGGCTTCGGGCAGCGCGCACGCGCCCGTCTGCGCGAGGGCTTCGCGCCGGTAGCGATGGCCGAGAAAACGCGCGCGCGGCGCGAGCAGTTCGTGCCCTTCCACCGCGCGGGGCAGCAGGTGCGCCCAGCCGCCCATGGCCGGCAATACCGCGCCGCCCGTCAAGCCGTGGCGGTACTCCCTGGCGGGGTCCGCGCCTTCCTGCGTGAGGTAACGCGCCACGTACGCCGTGGTGTTGGCGGCGGGCGGATAGGCGGCGGCCAGCATCCAAACCCGAAACGTCTGGCCCCCCGCCTTGGTGGCTTCGAGCCGTAGCCATTGCCACTCGCCGGAGGGCCGTCTTTCGGTAGCGCCGAACGTCAGGGTGAATTCCCGGACCACGGAGGGGCGCAGGTCCGCGCCGCTCTCGTGACGATAGCGGGCCAGGGTCCCAGGGCGGCCCATCGGCCGCGCCTGCACCGCGGATTCGCCGCCCGCCGGCGGCCAAGCAGGGGGCTGCGCGGTGGCCGCAAGCGCGGCCGCGATCCAGACCAGGATCCTCATGACGGGCCGATGCTATCACGCGGACTCCGGCGGGGGAAGCGAACCGCCGCGGCCATCCACGAAAAACCAACCGCTTCGTGGCGTATCCATTCGACAAACTCGAAGTATTGCCACTGAACTATCTAAGGAACCCGCGGCGCGCGAGCCGAATCTCTCGCAGTGTAAGGCGGCCGGCACGAGCCGATCGGGAACACGGCCGGCGCCCAATTTCCAAAACACAAGTCAACGAGGAGAAGGCACCATGAAGACCATTCTGAACGTATGCGCTTGCCTGACCCTGGCCGCCTCGGCTGCCCTGGCGGATTCCAAGGTCTTTCGCGACATCGTCGGCGACGCCGCCAAGATCCAACAGGATGCGACGGCGATTAACTCCCAACTGCGCGCCAAGAGCCCAGACTTTGACGCCGTCCGCAGCAGGGTGGAAGCCTTGAATACCGACATCGAGAGTTTGCGCAAGGACGTCGAGGCGATTGAGGCCAACCTTTCGAATCTGACCGAAGCGCAAAAGAAGGATTGGGAACTGCTCAAGACCAAGGTGCAACTGCTGATGATCTTCGCCGACCAGAAGAAAGAGTTGCTGAACAGCGGCGACGTCCGCAAGCACCGGACCATGCTGCGAGCGCACGCGCAGGGCATCGCCAAGCGCGCCGAAATGCTCCAGCAGACCGCCAGCCGCTTGAATCGCTGAGCACCCTCGGATTTAGCTCCATGCTCCCCCTTGGCCGCCCCCCGGGCGGCCTTTTTTGTTTTCGCGGGCCGGCTCAGTACAATAAGCGCAGCGGATTCCCCCATGAAACTGCAAGGCAAACGCGCCGTCGTCAGCGGCGCAAGCAAAGGCTTGGGCAAGGCGATGGCGCTGGCCCTGGCGACGGAAGGCGCGCGCGTGGCGTTGGTGTCGCGCAGCCGGGAAGCGCTCGAAGCAGCCGCCCGGGAGTGCGGCCACGGCGCCGCGGCTTTCGTCGCCGATGTCGCTCGCGAGGAGGACGTCCGCCGCGTTGAAAGGGAAATCGGGGACGCTTTCGGCGGCGTCGACATCCTGATCAACAACGCCGGCATCAATCTCCGCAAGAACCTGGTGGACTTCACGCTGGAGGAATGGAACAACGTGATGACCACCAACTTCACCAGCGTGTTTCTGATGTGCCGTTCCTTCGTTCCGTATATGAAGGGCAAGGGTTACGGGCGCATCATCAACATGTCGTCGATCATGAGCCACATCTCGCTGCCGCAGCGGAGCGCGTATTCCTCCAGCAAGACGGCGCTGCTGGGGCTGACGCGGGCCCTGGCGCTGGAACTCGCCCCCGACGGCATTACGGTCAACGGCATCAGTCCGGGACCGTTCGCCACCGAGATCAACACGATGATCCTGCAAAATCCTGAACTCAACGCGCAGTTTGTCGCGAAGATTCCCTTGGGCCGCTGGGGCAAGGTGGAGGAAGTGGGAGCGCTGGCCGTGTTCCTTTGTTCGGAAGAAGCGGGCTTCATTACGGGCACGGACATCCTGATTGACGGCGGATGGTGCGCGCAATGATGACGCGCCGCCGGTGGCTGGCCGCCGCGGCGGCCGCGCCCTGGCTGGGCTGCGGCCGGCCGGGGCGCAGGGTGATCGGCGTGGTGCCCAAGGCGACTTCGCACCTCTTCTGGCTGTCCGTGCAGGCGGGAGCGACCGCCGCGGGCCGCGACTATCAGGTCGAGATCGAGTGGAACGGGCCGCCGTCGGAGGCCGACTACAGCCGGCAGATCCAGATCATCGATTCGTTCATCGCCCGCCGGGTGTCGGCCCTGGCCATCGCCGCCGCGGACCGGACGGCCCTGGTGGGACCCGTCGAGCGCGCCGTCAACGCGGGCATTCCCGTCGTCATCTTCGATTCCGGCCTCGACTCGGACCGGTATCTCAGTTTCCTGGCCACCAACAACTACGAAGGCGGCCAGATGGCCGCGCGCAAGCTGGCTGAACTGCTGGGCGGCAAGGGCAAGGTGGCCCTCCTCATGCACATGCCGGGCAGTTATTCCACCATGGAGCGCGAGCGCGGTTTCCGCGACGCGCTGGCGCAGGAGTTCCCGGGCCTCCGGATCGTCGCCGAACAGTTCGGCCTTTCCGACCGGGCCAAGGCGCGGGCCGCCGCCGAGAACATTCTGGCCGCCAATCCCGGCCTCGACGGCATGTTCGCCTCGGCCGAACCCAGCAGCGTTGGCGCGGCGCTGGCCATCAAGCAGCGCGCACTCGCCGGCAAGGTCAAGCTGGTCACTTTCGATTCCAGCGACGGGTTGATCGAGGAATTGCGCGCCGGCGTGATCGACGCGATGGTGGTGCAGGATCCTTTCCTCATGGGTTACCAGGCCGTGGCGATCTTGGTGGCGCACCTCAACGGCCAGACTCCGGCCAGGCAGATCGACCTGCATGCGACCGTGGTGACCCGCGCCGACCTGGAGAAACCGGCAATCCACAAGCTCCTCTATCCGGACGTACCGAAACGCCTCCCCTGACGGTTCTTACGCCTGTAACAGAACGCGTGTACACTGAAGCCCGTGCGCGCCGCAATCCTGATGCTCGCGACGGTTCTCGCCGTCTCCGCCCAGTTGCCGAAGACCACCTCCTCGGGTTCCGACCTGCCGAACGGCTGGCGGCTCACCCCCGCGGGGAAACACCTGCTCACCCATGACTACGTGCTCGGCTTGACGCCCACACCGGACGCCCGGCGGGTGATCGCCTTGCATTCCGGGTTCAACCCCCACGGCCTCGTCGTGGTGGATCCGCAAACGGTGGAGCCCGTCCAGCGCATCGGACTGAAATCCGCCTGGCTGGGCATGGCCTGGTCGCCCGACCGCCAGACGTTGTACGTCTCCGGCGGCAACGCGGAAAGCCGCCAGAACCCCACGCCCGCGCCGGTCTACGCGTTTGCCTACCGGGATGGCAAACTGAGCGAGCAGCCCACCGCGACCTTCGCGCACCGCCTGCCGCTCAACCAAGTCTTCTGGTCCGGTCTGGCGCACCACCCGGCGCAGCCTTGGCTGTACGCCGCCAATCGCGGCACGGGCGCGGCGCCGGGCCAGGTGGTCGTGTTCGACACGCAATCCCGCCAGCCGGTGGCCGAGATCGGCGTCGAGATCAACCCTCACAGCCTGGTGCTCTCGCCGCGCGGCGACCGGCTGTATGTGTCCAACTGGGCCTCGCGTTCGGTGAGCGTGATCGACACCGCGACGCGCAAGGTCACGCGCACGATTCGCGTGGGCTACAACCCGAACGCCATGGTCCTGGCGCGCGACGGCCGGCTCTATGTCGCATGCGGCAATGAAAACTCCGTCTATGTGATCGACACCGCCTCGCTGCGACCGGTCGCAGTGATCAACACCGCCATGTATCGCATGGCGCCGGTGGGCTCCACGCCGAATGCGCTCGCGCTGGATCCGGCGGAGAAGATGCTGTTCGTCGCCAACGCGGACAACAACACCGTGGCGGTCGTCAATGTCGCCGAGCGCGGTGAAAGCCACGTCCTGGGGTTCATCCCCACTGCCTGGTATCCTTCGGCCCTGGCGGTGAGCGCGGACGGCAAGTCCCTGTATGTGGGCTCTAGTAAAGGTCTGGGCGGTTATGCCAACGCGCGCGGGCCGCACAGTCCGCTCAAGGACGATGGCGAAGGGAAGGGCTCGGTTAAATCGCTCCAGCGGGGCAGCGTCAGTGTCGTTCCCTTGGGCAAGCTGAAGGAGGAGATCGCCGCCTACACCCGCCAGGCCCTGCAGAACGTGCCGTACCACGATGACCTGCTGTCCCGGGCCAAGCCGTCGCGGTCCGGCCCGTCCATCGTGCCCGAGGAGGTGGGCGCGGGCTCGCCCATCAAACACGTCCTTTACATCATTAAAGAGAATCGCACCTACGACCAGGTATTCGGCGACCTGCCCCAAGGCAATGGCGACCCGCGCCTGACCATCTTCGGCCGGCGGGTGACGCCGAATCAGCACAAGATCGCCGAAGAGTACGTGCTGTTCGACAACCTGTATTGCGACGGGGAGGTCAGCGTGGACGGCCACTCGTGGTCGAATTCGGCCTATGCCACCGACTTCAATGAGAAGCTGTGGCCGCCGAACTACGGCGGGATCAGCCGCGCCGCGCCGAGCCTGGCGTATCTCCCGTCCTCCGGCCATATGTGGGACCTGGCGGCCCGCAAGGGTCTCACCTTCCGCAGCTATGGCGAGTACGCCGCGCGGGTGAGCGACGGCGGCCAGATGGCGGCCGCGCCCGGCGTGACCGGACTGGTCGGTCACGTCGCACCGAAGTTCCGCCTGCCCGGCATGCGGGATACCGACAACGTCAAGGCGTTCTTTGAGGAGTTCGACGAGTACGAAAGGAACTACGACAGTCCCGACCCTGCCAAGCGCCTGCCCAATTTCATTGTGATGAGTCTCGGCGAGAACCACACGCAGGGCGCCCGTCCCGGGGCGCCGACGCCCACCGCCGCCGTGGCCAACAACGACTGGGCGGTCGGCATGCTCGTTGAGCGCGTCACCCACTCGCGGTACTGGCCGGAAACCGCGATTTTCATTATCGAAGATGACGCGCAGGACGGTCCCGACCACGTCGACGCCCGCCGCACCGTCGGCCTGGTGATCAGCCCCTATGCCAAACGCAAGCACGTCGACAGCACGCTGTACACCACCTCCTCGATGCTGCGCACCATGCAATTGCTGTTGGGCCTGCCGCCGATGACGCAGTACGACGCCGCGGCGACGCCGATGTACGAAGCCTTCACCAACCGGGCGGATCTTACCCCGTTCACCCACCTGCCGCCCCAAGTGGACGTCAACGCGCGGAACACGGAGCGGGCCTGGGGCGCGCGCGAATCCATGGAGATGGACTTTTCCGATTACGACCGGACGCCGATGTTCGCCCTGAACGAGATTGTCTGGAAGAGCGTCAAAGGCGCGGACTCGGAGATGCCGTTGCCGGTGCGGCGCTTTCACTTCCGGCCTGAAACCGCCAACCTGCCGAGCCCGGACCGGTAGGGAGCAGGAAAAGTCCGCCGGCCGCCACTGCGGGGCCGGAAACGCCTCTCCAGGTTCTTAGCCCGCCGCCTTCAGGACTTGGCCCCCTCCCTGCCCGTCGGGCTCGGCGGCGGGGCTGTCAGGGCGCGGTTTGGCTGTCCCGTTGGCTCAGGTCCTCGGCCAGGATGATGGCCTCGGCCAACTCCCGCATCGGGCGGCGCAGGCGACGGCTTTCATTGCGCAGGCGGAGATATGCTTCCTGCTCGGTGAGCTGGTGCTTCACCTGGAGAATCCCCTTCGCCCGCTCCACCAGTTTGCGCGTCTCCAGCGCGACCTTCATCTCGAGGGTCTCCGCCATCAGGCGCGCGTTCTCGATGGCGATCGCGGCCTGACCGGCCACCACCTTCACAAAACCCAGTTCCTCGTCGGAGAACGCGCGTCTCGTTCGCGTGTAGATATTGATGGTGCCGATCACTTTTTCCCTTGTCATCAGCGGCGCCGAGAGCAGCGACACCAGGCCCGTCTTGCGGGCCAGTTCGGGGTACCGGTAGCTTTTCTCCGCCAACACGTCGGAGACGATCAGCGGCCGGGCCTCGCGCACCACGCGGCCGATGAGGGAATCCTCGATCCGCACCGGCATTTTGTGCAGATACTCGGGAGAGGAGCAGCGCGCGGCGCGGATCACCAGTTCGCGGCGCTCCTCGTCCACCAGCATGATGGAACACACCGGGGCGTCGAAAGTGGCGGCCACCATTTCCGAGATGGGTTGCAGAATCCGCTCCAGGTAGTCCGCGCCGGCGATGGTTTCGGCCACCGCCGCGAGCGTCTCCATGCGTTTGGCGGCGCGGCGATGTTGCGCCTCCAGGCGGACCCTTCCGATCGAGGCGCCGAGCTGCTCGCCGATGAAAGACGCCAGGGCGATCTCGTCGGGCGTGTGCCGGCGCCGCTCGCGGTGGTGCATGTTGATGACCCCCACCAGTTCGCCGCGGTTGGTCAATGGCACGGAGAGAAAAGCTTCATAGGCGTCCTCCGGCAGCGCTTGAAAGGCTTTGAATCGCGCATCCGTGGAGGCTTTTTCCGAGAGCGCCACGACGGACTTGTGCTGCGCCACCCAGCCCGTTACGCCCTCGCCGATCTTCATCCGGATGGCGCCGATTTCGGCGTCGTGCGGCAGGTGCGAGGCGCGAAGCACCATTTCTCCGGTGGACGGGTCCAGCAGGTACACCAGACACGCGTCGCACTCGGTGGCGCGCATCGCCAGGCCGATGAGTTCTTTGAGTACCTCGTCCAGCTCCGCGCCGGAGTTGACAATATGGCTCACGCGGTGAAGGAGCGCGGCGCTGGCGCCATGCCCGTTACCGTTTCCTGCTACCCGGTTCCCCACCTTTCCAGCTTAAGCAGGGGTCTTCGGGACCGTCCAATCCAAATTTTCTATCGCGGCTATGGGCCCCGTTCCGCAATATCATCTAAAGGGAGAGGCATACAACCTATGACCGGGATACGGATGGTAATTGGCCAGGAACTGGCGGCGGCTCAATCGGGAAAGACGTTCGAGGTGATCAATCCGGCGACCGAACAGGCGCACGCGCGGGTGCCGGAGGCGGGCCCGGAAGACGTTGACCGGGCGGTCCGCGCCGCGCGCCGGGCGTTCGACAGCGGACCCTGGCGGAAGATGAGCCCGGCCGACCGCGGTCTGCTGATGTTCCGGCTGGCGGACCGCATCGAGGCGCACCGCGAGGAACTGGCGCGCCTGGACACCGAGGACATGGGCAAGCCGTACGTCCACGCAAAGCAGCACGATGTTTCTTCCGCGCTTGCGTTTCTGCGTTTCTACGCCGGCTTTTGCGATAAGATTCGCGGGAGCCAGATTCCGTGCGGTCCCGACAAACATGTCTACACCATCCGGGAGCCCGTCGGGGTGGTGGCCGGCATCGTGCCCTGGAATTTCCCGCTGGTGATCGCGATGCAGAAGCTGGCGCCCGCGCTGGCGTGCGGGAACACGGTGGTCCTCAAGCCGGCCGAACAATCGCCGCGCTCGGCGCTGGCGCTGGCGGAATTGTGCCTGGAGACCGGCTTTCCCGAAGGAGTCGTCAACGCCGTGAGCGGCGGCGGCGAGACGGGCGCGGCGCTGGCGGCCCACCCGCTGGTCGACAAGATCTCGTTCACCGGATCCACCGAGGTCGGCAAGAAGATCATGCACGCCGCCGCGGACCACATCCGCAAGGTCACGCTGGAACTGGGCGGCAAGACTGCCAACATCATTTTTCCGGACGCGGACCTGGAGGCCGCCCTCGCCTCCTGCCTGCTCACCAGTTGTTACAACAGCGGGCAAATCTGCACCACCGGTTCCCGCCTGCTGTTACATCCTGAAATCCATGACCGGTTCCTGGACGCGCTGCTGGCCCGTCTCCGGACGTTGAAAGTGGGCGATCCGATGGAGGAAGACACCAAGATGGGGCCGCTGGTTTCGAAAGAACAGTACGATCGCGTCACCCACTATATCGAAATCGGCAAACAGAACAACCTCCGGTTCTATACGGGCGGCTTCCGCGCCAAGCCTCTCGACCGGGGTTATTACGTGGATCCGCTGATCTTCGATCACGTCCCGGTGGATGCCCGCGTGGCTCAGGAAGAAATCTTTGGACCGGTGATCTCCACCATCGACTTCCGCGATGAGGACGAAGCCGTCGCCTATGCCAATGCAACCTCCTACGGGCTGGCGACGGCCATCTGGACCCGCGATCTGTCCCGCGCTCACCGCCTGGCGGCAGCGATGCAGAGCGGCTTCGTTTGGGTGAACTGCAACCACTATTGGGTGGCCCAGATTCCGTATGAAGGACACCGCCAGAGCGGGCTGGGCGCCGATATGGGCGTGGAGGCGGTGGAAAGTTACACCCGCTTGAAGAGCACCATCGTCAATCTGGATCCGGCCCCGCATCCCTGGGCGGGTTGAGCGGGACGCCGCCGCAGGATGCCGGGGCGATGGCCGCGCAACGCTGCCGCACACGATCGCCGATGCGGAGCGGGGGAGGGAACATGAGGGGAACGCTGTTGCTGGTGTGCGCGCTGTCCGCGGCGGCGGCGCAGGTGACGGAAGAGCAGTTGCGCCGGACGCCCGCCGACCCTGCGACGTGGCTGATGTACGGCGGCGAGTACCGCGCCTGGCGTTACAGCACGCTGGCCCAGATTCACACCGGCAACGTCGCCCGCCTGGCTCCCAAATGGATTTACCAGAGCGGACTGCCGGGCCGGATGCAGGCCACGCCCCTCATCTTCGGCGGCATGATGTACCTGACCGCCCACGGCAACCACGCGTTCGCGCTGGACCTGCTCACCGGCAAGCCGGTGTGGCGTTACGCAAAACCGGCGCCCGCCGACGCGAAGGGTTGCTGCGGCACGCCCAACCGCGGCTTTGCCGCGCTGGGCGAACGTTTGTACAAAGTCAACTTTGAAGGCACGCTGGTCGCGCTCGACGCGAAAACCGGCCAGGTCCTCTGGGAAACCGAGGTCGCCAGCTACAAGGCGGGATTGTCGCTGACCGCCGCTCCCCTGGTGGTGAAGAACAAAGTCATCGTAGGGATGGCGGGTGCGGAATTTGGCGTGCGGGGTTTCCTGGACGCCTACGACGCGGAAACCGGGAAACGGCTCTGGCGCTTCTACACGGTGCCGGCGCCCGGAGAACCGGGCGGCGACACCTGGGGTCCGGGCGACGCCTGGCGGCGGGGCGGAGGCTCCACCTGGGTCACCGGCTCCTACGACCCCGAGTTGAACCTGCTGTACTGGGGCACGGGCAATCCCGCGCCCGACATGAACGGCGATCTCCGGCCAGGCGACAATCTTTACACCTGCAGCGTGGTCGCGCTCGACGCCGACACCGGGCAATACCGCTGGCACTTCCAGTTCACGCCGCATGACCTGCACGACTGGGACGCTGCGGAAGAACTGCCGCTGGTCGATCTAACGATGGCCGGCAAGCCGGTGAAGGCCATCCTGCAAGCCAATCGCAACGGCTTCTTCTACACGCTGGATCGCGTCAACGGGAAACTGCTGGCCGCGAAACCCTACACGACGGTCACCTGGGCGAGCGGACTGGATGCCAACGGCCGGCCAATCCTGACGCCCGGACAGGAACCCTCCGCCCAAGGCACACGCACGTGTCCGGGCCTGGGCGGCGGACACAACTGGCAGCCCACCGCCTATAGTCCGCAGACCGGCTGGTATTACTTCGGCTCCACGGACGGGTGTCAAATGTATTACAAGACCGAGGGCGAGTACGTCGAGGGCCAGTGGTACATGCTCAGCACGGCAGGCAACCTGCCGGGAGAACAGCAGACCGGGTCCCTGATCGCGGTGGATCCCGTGACTGCGGAAACCAAGTGGCGGGTCCCCCTGCGCAACGCCCCGAACGGCCTGCTGGCCACCGCCGGCGGATTGGTCTTCACCGGAGATGGAGACGGGTATCTGGTGGCGTTCGACGCGCGCACCGGCGAGGTCCGGTGGCGGTTCAACACGGGCGGGGGCATCGCCGCGCCGCCCGTCACCTATACGCTCCGCGGCAAACAGTATGTGACGCTCGCTGCCGGCGCCAGCGTCATCACTTTTGGTCTGCCGGACGAGTAGACCTCCGCCGTCAGCCGAGTTCCACCCAGCCTTGGCGCGCGTGGCTTTCCATGACCGCCTCGATCAGTTTCATCCCGCGTAAACCGTCTTCAAACGTCGGGAACTCGATGGGCGAGTGCGGATGCAGAATGCGGTTGTAAAAGCGCTTGAACAATTGCTTGTGGGTGTCGTCGTAACCTTCGCTGTGGCCGCCCGGCAGGTCGGCGTAGCCCGGCGCGCGGCCGCTCAACAGGGACGGGTCCTTCATGATGACCTGGTTGGGCATGTTGCGGTGGCCGATCCAGAGTTCATCCGGCACTTCCTGGTTCCATTTGACCCCGCACTTGGTGCCGTAGATTTCGAACTGGAAGCGGTTCTTGTTGCCGGCCGACACCTGGCTGACCGTGTACGCGCCACGCGCCCGGTCGCCTAACCGGACCAGCACGGAAGCAAAGTCCTCAGTCAGCACGGGAATCTCTTCGTAATCCTCCGGCGAGAGTTTCTTGCCCGCGAATGTTTCGATCGACCCCTTCGGTTTTTTGCGCGTCTTATGAAACGTTTGCAGGTCCGCGCACACGGCGGTGATGCGCAGTCCGGTCAGGTGCTGGATCATGTCCATCCAGTGCGAGCCGATGTCGCCGACTACGCGCGACGGGCCATTGTCCCTCGCTTCGATGCGCCAGTTGTAATCGGTGTCGTAAAGCAGCCAGTCCTGCGAATAGGTGCCCTGGACCACCAGGACTTCACCCAGTTCTCCGGCTTCGATCATGGCGCGGACGTGCTGGACCACCGGGTAGTACCGCAGGTTGTGATTCGTGGCGTTGACGACTTTGTGCTCCTTGGCCAGTTTCACCATTTCCGCGGCTTCCGCGGAGGAAACGGCCAAAGGCTTCTCGCACAGCACGTGCTTGCCGTGCTCCATGAACGCCTTCGCCATGGGGTAGTGGAGCGCGTTCGGGGTGCACAGGTGCACGGCTTCCACTTCCGGGTCCTCGATCAGGCTTTTCCAGTTGCCGGTGGAATGCGGCACGTCGAAGTGATGGGCGACCAGACGGGCGTCGCGCGCGGGGGACGCGGCGACCGCCACCACGTCCACATTGCCGAGGCGGCGAATCGCCTCCGTATGGACCTTCCCCATGAAACCCGAGCCGATGACCGCGGTCTTAATCTTGCGCATAACGGTGAAATCCTTTCCGGTGAGGATTTTGACACCGTTAGTGTATCAAGCGGGTTCACCGGGCGCGCGGATGCGGGCGGCCCCCGCCTCGTTGCGCCGCGCGGCGGCGGCGCTGGATCAGCAGACGCGATATCGCGCGATGGCGTCTTCGTCCAGGTCGATGCCCAGGCCAGGCTCCTGCGGGATGGCCAGGTAGCCGTCCTGCGCGCGGAGTTTTTGCCGCGTCAGATGCTCGCGGAGGTTGGTTTCCTCCTCGGCGACGAACTCGCAGATGAGCGCGTTGGGAATGGCGTTCAGCCAGTGCAGCGCCGCGGCCACATTGATGTAGGTGGTGAAGCCGTGGTTGGCGACGGGGAGACCGCGATCCCAGGCCAGCGCCGCGATCTTCATGGCTTCGGTGAAACCGCCGCAGCGGGTCAGATCCACCTGCACCACGTCGATGCGGCCGCGATCCATCAGGTCGATGAAGGACTGGCGGTTGCTCTCTTCCTCGCCGGCGGCGATGCGCACGTGGGTGGCTTCCGCCAGTTTGCGGTAACCCTCGTAGTCGTCCGGACGCAGCGGTTCCTCCAGCCAGAAGATGTTGTAGTCGGCGAAGGCGCGGGCGCGCTGCAAGGCGGTCTTGGAATCCCAGACCAGACCGGCGTCAATCAGCAGATCCGCCTCGTCGCCGAGACCTTTCCGGCCCTCGCGCACCAGGGCGATATCGGTCTTCTCGTCCTGTCCCATGGGGTCCCAGCCGAACTTGACAGCGGTGAAGCCCTGGTCGCGATAGCGCCGCGCCAGTTCTCCGGTCTGGGCCGGCGTGGGACCGAACAGCGAACTGGCGTAGCAGCGGATTTTCTGGTGGAAGCCGCCGCCGAGCAATTTCCAGACGGGCATGCCGAGCGCCTTGCCCTTGATGTCCCAGAGGGCCATATCAATGCCGCTCATCGCGTGCAGACCGACGCCGCGGCGCCCGCCGTAGATATTGGCCCGATACATCTTGTGCCAGATTTTTTCGGTTTCGAAAGGATCTTCGCCCAGCACCGCGTGCGCTAAACCGGTCGCGGTGGTGTGGGAGAACGGTCCGTCAATCGCCCCCTTCACGGCGAGCGGCGCCGAGTCCACCTCGCCCAACCCCGTGATGCCGGCGTCGGTCTCGACGCGGACCACCAGGGCATCCTGCCCGCTGTCACACTGAAACTTCACCTCCGGCTGGCGGAGGTAAATCGCTTCAACCTTCGTAATCTTCATGGATGGTTTCGCCTGAGGTTAGCACTTTTTGGAAGCCATCTTTTTTTCCAGGGCCTGGGCCAGCCGGTTTCGGACCTCCTCCGGCAGCTCATACAGTTCGGCTTCCTTATAGATCTGGACCGTGCGCCTGGTGGTGTCCGCCAGCACCCAACAGTTCGGACACGCGTTGATGTGGTTCTCCAGTTCCCGCCGCTCCTCCGGACTCAGCGATTCGTCCAGGAAATCGCTCAGTTCCGCCAGAAAATCTTTACAAGTAAGCAAACGGATCCTCCACCTTCTTCTTGAAAAAAGCCGTCAACTTGTCGCGCAGTTGCAGACGGGCCCGCAACAGGCGGCTCTTTACCGCGGGGACGGACAGGTCCAGCACGCGCGCCGTTTCCTCAATCGAGAGATCCTCGACGTCACGTAGGACAAACACCGACCGGTAGGGGGGGGTCAAACTCTGAACGGCTTTGTTGAGAATTTCGCGCAACTCCTCCTTGGAGTAACGCTGCTCGGGATCGTCCCACACCGCGATCTCGCGCGCGACGCGGTCCTCCCCGGTCTCGATCGGTTCATCCAGCCACACCGTGCGGTCCCACTTCCGCTTGCGCAGCTTCATGAGCGATTCGTTCATGGCGATGCGGACCAGCCACGTGTAGAACTTCGAGTGCCCTTCGAACTCCCCCAGGTGTTCGTACGCTTTCATGAACGTTTCCTGGAGCACGTCCTCGGCGTCCTCCTGCAACTGGGTGATGTTCAGGGCAAGGCGGTAGACGTTCCGGGCATAACGGTCGACCAGGGCGCTGTACGCCTCATCGTCGCCTTCGCGGGCACGGGCCACCAGCTGCATTTCGTCGAAGGCCGCAGATTGGCTGGGCACAGTCCAAGAATACCAAGGGGAGCAGCGCCTTCGGGCGCTACGGGCCGCCGGCGCGCCGGGCGAAAGCCCGCAGGTCCAGAATGAGTGCGTCCAGGGCGATCGTCTTCTGAATATTCCGGCGGAGCAACTCGGCCAACTCGTCGGCGCGCGCCACGGCGCGGCGAATCCACGCAAACGGCGTCCGCCGCGCCAAGGCTTCCAGTTGCGGCGTCAGGTCGGGATTGCCCAGCGCCCCTGCTCCTCCTTCCCGGAGGAGCAGCACGTCGCGCAGCAGCAGGTAGAGCACCCGAAGGTAGTTCTCCAGTTTCTCGCCGCGGCTGCGGGCGATCGATTCGGCATGGCGGGTCCAATGCTCGAAGGGGGCGATGCCGGAAGCGGTCTCAAGCAGCGCGAGCATGGCCGCGCGCCGCTGGTCGAATTGCGCCAGGTCCAGCGTGGCCGCCACGCCCGGGCAGCCATGGGCCAGCGCCAGGCGCCGCTCGGCCTGGTCCACCTGCCGGCTGGCGAGAAACGCCCGCATCTCTTCGTCCGAGAGCCGGGCAAAGGCGAACGGCACGGCGCGCGAGCGGATGGTGGGCAGCAGATCGTAGGCATTTTCCGCCGTGAGGATCAGGATGAGGTGCGGGGGCGGCTCCTCGAGCGTCTTCAGCAGCGAGTTCGCCGCCTGTTCATTGGCGCGGTCGACGTGGTCGATCAGAAAGACGCGCCAGGCGCCTTGATGCGGCCGGTAGGGCGCCAGTTCCTTGAGGAGGCGCATTTGCGGGATGGAGATCTGGCGCAGCGGCCCGTCGGGGGCGAACGTTACGAAGTCGGCGTGGGACGCGAACAGCAGAGGCTCTTCGTTGCGCCGTTCGGCCGGCCACTTCTCGCGGTCGGCGACGGTGTCCAGGTGTTCGGGCAGGCTGAGGTCGTCCTGCTCGATGAGGGCCGCTCCCCCCAACAGGCGCGCGGCGAACCGGCGCGCCAGCGTCGCCTTGCCCACGCCCTCCGGGCCGGCGAATAACATCGTTTGCGGGATCCGCCCGCCCTCGATCATGCGGGCGAGCGCGGCCGCGATCTCCGCATTGCCCCAATAGCGCTCAAACATGGGCGCGCACCACCTCCCAGATGTCCGCCGCCACCGCGTCCTCCGGCTGGCCGCCGCGGATGATCCGCACCCGCCCGGGGTGCCGCCGGGCCAGATCCAGGTACGCATCGCGCACCCGCCGGTAAAACTCGGCGGCCTGTTCGTCCATCCGGTCGCGGCGCGCCGCCTCGGCGTTCCGCCGCCGGGCGCGGGCGAGGCTGGTGTCGAGGTCGATGTCGAGGAACAGCGTCAGGTCCGGCTGGAGCCCTTGGCAGGCGATCTCGTGCAGCGTCTCCACCGCGGCGGCGCCCAGCCCCCGCCCGTATCCCTGGTACACCATCGTGGAGTCCGTGAAGCGGTCGGACAACACCACTGCACCGCGCGCCAGGGCGGGCAGGATCCATTCCTCGACGTTCTGGGCGCGGCAGGCAAAGTAGAGCAGCAACTCGGCGCGCGGCGCCAGGTCCCGGTTGCGCTCGTCCAGCAGGATGTCGCGGATCTGCTGGCCGATCCGCGTACCGCCCGGCTCGGCGGTCTCCAGCACCTCCCGGCCGGCTTGCCGCAACCGCCCCGCCAGGCGGGCAAGCTGAGTCGTCTTGCCGCTGCCGTCCATTCCTTCAAACGTCACAAACAGTCCGGGGCGGGCCATGCCGAATCCTTCTCATTCTCCTACACCCCGCCCGCGGCTTCTGGTTTGGCGTACGCTAAGAACGATGTTCGCCGCCTGGGTTCGCCAGACGTGTCTGACCTTTCCGCACGTCACCGAGACGGTGCAGTGGGGTGACGACCTGGTTTTCAAAGTGGCCGGCAAGATGTTCGCCGTCGCCGTGCTGGAGCCGGATGACCACGCCGTCTCCTTCAAATGCTCTCCGGAAGACTATGCGGAGTTGATCGAGCGCCCTGGCGTAGTTCCCGCGCCTTACCTGGCGCGCGCGCACTGGGTGGCTCTGGAATCGCCCGGCGCACTGCCGAAGCCGGAGATGCGCCGGCTGTTGCGCAAGGCCTACGACCTCGTGGTGGCCAAGCTTCCGAGAAAGACCCGGGAAACGCTGGCGGCCAGCGGCTGACGTAGGATGGAGGAGAGATGGCGGCCACCACGGAGTCGCTCACCGTGGATGCCTACCGGAAACTGCCGGAAGCGCGCGGCGAATTCTATTACGAACTCCGCCATGGGGAGCTGGTCCAGGTGACTCGGCCGCGACTCAGACACCTGGTAGTCCAGCGACCACTCCGGCGCATGCTGGAAGCCGTGGCGCCGGCGGGAAGCCTGCTCGAACGGGAACTCCCCTTCCGCCCGTGGCCGGAGCATGGACTCCGCGTGGCGGATGTCGCGGCGGAGCGCTGGAAGAACGCCGACCTCGACAACTACCTCCAAGGCACCCCCGACGTGGTGATCGAGGCGCTGTCGCCATCCCACACCGCCGCCGAGGTGAACGAAAAGGAAAAGCTGTGCCTGGAGACGGGCGCGCGGGAATCCTGGGTGGTGGTGGATCCGGACCTGCGCCAGGTCAAGGTGTCCACGTCGGATGGGCGTGGCCTGACTTGGCGCGCCGGGCAGGAGATGCCCTTACCGCTGTTCGGCGACGCGCGGCTCCGGGTGGACGAGGTTTTCGGTTAGCAGCCTGCCCGCGGCTGGAGCCGCAGAGGCCCGCTCCCTGCCGGTCGCCGCTCCGCGCCGAGTCGATCGACAAGGCTTTCGCTTGCAACCTCGGTGATCGTTTACGATAATCATAGGTCGTGCGCGAAGGGAATCCGCTGGCCCGGGAGATTCTGCTCGCCTTCTGGAAGGTGCACATCCTCCACCATGCCGCCGCGGGGCCGGTCTACGGGCAGTGGGTGCTGGATGAGTTGCGGCGCCACGGCTATCATCTGAGCCCGGGCACGCTCTATCCGTTGCTCAAGCGCATGGAAGCCCACCGCTGGTTGCAAGCAATGGAAAAGTCCGGGACCGGAAAGTCGCACGCGCGGCAGGAATACCGGCTCACGCCCGCCGGCCGCCAGGTGCTGAAGCAACTGCGCGCCCTCGTGGCGGAACTCCATCATGAGGTGGTCGAGGAACACGGCCATGCGCATTAGCGTGTTGCTGCTGGCGCTGTGCGCCGCCCTTCCCGCGGCGGCCCAGTGGACCCTGCCCGAGGTCGTCCGCCGCGCCGGGGAACGCAACCCGGGCGTCAAGGCCGCTTTCGAACAGGCGGCGGCCGCAGCTTCCGGGGTCCGTCTGGCGCGGACGGCGTGGCTGCCCCAGGGCGACTTCCTCGTCCAGACCAACGCCGCCACCCGCAACAACGTCTTCGGCATGTTGCTGCCCCAGCGCGTGATCGCCCCGATCTCCGGCCCGCCGGTGGCGGAAAGCAAGGCGAAGATGGTCTTCGGCACCGCGGCAGGCGTGCTCGTTGCCTGGGAGCCCTTTGACCTCGGTCGGCGCGCTGCCCGTCTCGCCGCCGCCGATGCCGAGCGCCAGCACGCCGAGCGCCGCCTCCTCCGCGAGCGCTTCGAGGTCGAGGCGGCCGCGGCCGACGCTTTTTTCTCCGTCGTGGCCGCCGACCAACTGGCGGCCGCCGCTCGCGCCGGGCTCGATCGCGCCCGTGCTCTCGAATTCGTCACCGCGAAACTGGCCGAGGCCGGACTCAAACCCGGCGCCGACGCCGCCCGGGCGCGCGCCGAACGCGCCGCCGCCGAAGCGGCGCTGATCCAGGCCGAACAAGCCGCCCGTATGGCGCGCGCCGCGCTCAGCGGGATCACCGGCGACGAGCCCGCGGCCGTCAAGCCGCAGGCCGCCCGCCTCCTCGGCCCCGCCGGCGTCGTCGCCGCCACTGCCGCCGCACATCCGCGTCACGCCGAACAGCAAGCCGCGGCCACCGCCGCCGAGGCCCGCCGCCAAGAACTCGCGGTCGCCTGGCGGCCCCGTTTCGAAGTGCAGGGCGCGCTCTATGGCCGCGGCACCGGAGCCAATTCCGACCTGACCAGCAGCGGCCCGCCCCAAGGACTTTACCCGAACTTCTACAACTGGGGCCTCGGCTTGACCGTCACCTTTCCGTTCCTCGACAGTCCTGCCAACCGCGCCCGCCAGGAGGCCGAAAGTCACCGCGCCGCGGCCGAGACGGCGCGACTGCGCCAGATCGCCATCGAACTCAAAGCCCAGGTCGAAACCGCCCGCGCCACCATCGAGGCCGCCGAGCGCTTAAGCGCCACCACGCCCGTCCAACTCGAGGCCGCCCGCGCCGCCCACGAGCAGGCCCAGGCACGCTACCGGAGCGGTCTGACCGGCATCGTCGAAGTAGCCGACGCCCAGCGCCAGCTCGCGCAGGCCGAAATTGACGATTCGCTCGCCCGCCTGGGCGTGTGGCGCGCGCTGCTCGCCCTCGCCGTCGCCCAGGGCGATCTGGCCCCCTTCCTCGAAGCCGTGGAACGCTGACATGAGACTGGTCCGCTTCGCCCTCCGCCGCCCCATCACCATCGTCATCGCCGTCTTCGCGGTCGTCTTCTTCAGCTTGCTCGCCATCGGCCGCATGCCCGTGGACATCTTCCCCCAACTCGGCGCGCCCACCATCTATATCGCGCAGCCCTACGGCGGCATGACGCCCACCCAGATGGAAGGTTTCTTGACGTACTACTACGAGTACCACCTGCTGTACGTCACCGGCATCCGCAACGTCGAGTCGCGCAGTATCCAGGGCGCCGCGCTCATTAAGTGCACCTTCCACCCCGGCACGGATATGACGGCCGCGCTGGCCGAGATCGTCGCCTCCACCACCCGCTCCCGTTCCTTCATGCCGCCCGGCACGGTTCCGCCGTTCATCACGCGGTTCGACGCGGGCAGCGTCGCGGTCGGCCAGCTGGTCTTCCGCAGCGAGACCCGCTCGACGGGCGAGATGCAGGACATCGCCATCAACCGCGTCCGCCCCTTGTTCGCCGCGCTCGAAGGGGTCTCCGCGCCTCCCCCTTTCGGCGGCGCGGCGAAAACCGTCGTCCTCCGTCTGGATCCGGACAAGCTCCGCGAGTACAAAGTCTCCCCCGAGGAAGCCATCGCCGCCTCGTTGCGCGGCAGCACCGTCATGCCCGCCGGCAACCTGCGCATCGGCAATCAGAACCTGTTCGCCAGCACCAACGCCACCCTGGCTGGCGCGGTGGAGAGCCTGCTCGAAGCCCCCATCCGCCCCGGCGCAGGCCCCTCCATCTATCTGCGCGACGTCGGCACGATCGAAGTCGGCACCGACATCGTCACCGGCTATGCTCACGTCAACGGCGCGCGCACGGTCTACATTCCGGTCACCAAACGCGCGGACGCCTCCACCCTGCGCGTCATCGAGCGCGTGCGCGCCGCCCTGCCCGACATGCAGGCCGCCGTGCCGGAGGACGTCACCGTCTCGCTCGAGTTCGACCAGTCCGGCTACGTCGCCTCCGCCATCCGCAACCTCGTCGCCGAAGCCTGGCTCGGCGCGTTGCTCACCGGCATCGCCGTCCTGCTGTTCCTGCGTGACTGGCGCGGCGCGCTCGTCGTCATCACCACCATCCCCGCCGCCCTGCTCTCGGCGGTTGTCTGGCTGTGGATTTCCCACCAGACCATCAACATCATGACTCTCGCCGGCCTCGCCCTCGCCGTCGGCATCCTGGTGGATGAAGCTACGGTCGAAATCGAGAATATCCACGCGCACCTCGCCTCCGGCCTCAGCCGCGCGCGCTCGGTGCTCGACGCCTGCAAAAAGACCGCGGCGCCGCGCCTGCTCGCGATGGTCGCCATCCTGAGCGTCTTCGCGCCCGCCTTTCTCATGGAGGGCGTCGTCCGCCAGTTGTTCGTCCCGCTCGCTCTGGCCGTGGGCTTCGCGATGATCTCGTCCTATGTCCTGTCCAGTTCACTCGTGCCGGTGATGTCCATGTGGCTCCTCCGCAAGGGCAGCGGCCATGGGGAGGACACGGCGCTGGGCCGCCTCTACGGGGCTTACGTCGATCGCGTCGTCGCGGCGCGCGGGCTGGTGGCCGGTTTTTACACGGCCGCCGCCGCTGTTCTCCTGGTCCTCCTCGCTCCGCGCCTCGGCCAGGAGGTCTTTCCGCAGGCTGGCGACAACTTCCTCCAACTCCGCATCCGCGCCCGGGATGGCGCGCGCGTCGAGAAGACCGAACGGGAAGTCCTCCGCGTCCTCTCCTTGATCGAGGAAGAAGCCGGCAAGGACCACATCGCCATTTCCACCGCGTTCATCGGCACACCGCCCTCCGCCAACCCGGTAAACATGATTCACATTTTTACCAGCGGCCAGCACGAAGCCGTTTTCAAGGCCGAACTCCGCCGCGATGCGCCGCTGCAGGGAGAAGCCCTGCGGGAACGCCTCCGCGCCCGCTTCGCGAAGGACCTTCCCGGCGCGCTGGTTCGCTTCGAGCCCGGCGATATCGTCGGCCAGGTGATGAGCTTTGGCGCGCCCACGCCCATCGAAGTCGCCGTCCAGGGCGCCAACCTCGCGAGCAATCGCGCCCACGCCGAAAAGCTCCATGCGGAGCTTGCGAAGCTCGCCATCCTGCGCGACATCCAGTTCGAGCAGACGCTGGACTACCCGTCCATCGACGTCGAAATCGACCGCCTGCGCGCCGCCCAATTCGGCCTCACCATGGAATCCGTGGCCCGCTCCATGGTCGCCGCCACTTCTTCTTCCCGGTTCATCCAGCCCAACTACTGGCGCGACCCAGGCTCCGGCAACGCCTTCCAGATCCAGGTCGAGATTCCTTACCAGCGCATGGATTCGCTGGACGAACTCCGGCGTCTCCCCGTCATGCACAACGGCGCGGCGCGCCCCCTGCTTTCCGACGTCGCCACCATCAAGCCGGCCACCGCGCCCGGTATCGTCGAACGCAACAACATGCAACGGGTGGTCAGCCTCACGGCCAACCTGCACGGCGCCGCCCTTGGCGAAGCCGCGCGCCAAATTGACGCCGCCATCCGGCGAGCCGGCGAACCGCCCCGCGGCTCGAAGGTCGTGCTGCGCGGCCAGCTACCGCCGTTCGTGGAGACGGCCGCGAGCCTCCGCTTTGGCGTCGCGCTTTCGCTCGTCACCATCTTCCTGCTGCTGGCGGCCTACTTTCAGTCGCTGCGCCTCGGCCTGGCGATCCTGTCCACCACGCCTGGCGTGCTTGCCGGGATCACGCTGACGCTGTTCTTCACCGGCACAACGCTCAACGTGCAGTCGTTCCTCGGCACGATCATGTCGACCGGCATCGCCGCCGCCAACGCCATCCTGCTGTGTTCGTTCGCTGAGTACGAGCGCCGCGCGGGCGTCCCTCCGCTCGAAGCGGCCCGCCGCGGGGCCAAAGGGCGCCTTCGCCCGATCCTCATGACCGCCACCGCCATGACCCTCGGCATGGTCCCCATCGCCCTCGGTCTGGGCGAAGGCGGAGCGCAAACCGCGCCGCTCGGCCGCGCCGTCATCGGCGGGCTCATCGGCGCCACCGTCGCCACTCTCACCGTGCTGCCCGCCGCGTACGCCATCCTCATGCGCGGGGCGCGCTCCCACTCGGCCTCGCTCGATCCCGAAGACCCGGAGAGTCTCTACCATGAAACTGCCTAGCCTCCTCGTCAGCCTCGCCCTTCCGCTCGCGGCCCAGACGCTCCGGTTGCCCGGTGAGCTGGCTCCCTACCAGCGCGTCTCGCTCATGGCCCGCGTCGCCGGGATCGTGGAAACGGTCGCCGTGGACCGGGGTTCCGCCGTCGCTGCGGGCGATCCCCTCATCATCCTCCGCGCTCCCGAGATGCTAGCCCGCATCGCCGAAGCCGCAGCCAGGGCCAGCGCCATCGAAGCCCAACGCGTGGAAGCCGAGGCCCGGCTGACCGGCGCCGAAAGCCGCTATGAACGCCTGAAATCGGCCGGCGCCACCCCCGGCGTGGTCGCGGAACTCGACGTCATCCTCGCCGAGAAGGAACGCGACGCGGCGAAAATGCTGGTGGCCGCCCTCGAGCGCAGCGCCTCCGCCGCCCGCGCCCAAACCGCTGCGCTCAAGGAGATGGAAGCCTACCTCCGCATCACCGCGCCCTTTGAAGGCGTCGTCACCGCCCGCCACGCCCATCCCGGCGCGCTCGCCTCGCCGGACTCTGGCGCCCTACTCGAGCTGGAGCAGGTCTCCCGCCTGCGCCTGGTGCTGCCCGTGCCGGAAGCGGAACTCGGCGCCATCCGCCCGGGACTCAAGTTGAACTTCACCGTCCCCGCCCACCCGGGGCGCACCTTTACCGCCGCCATCGCCCGCATCCCCCGCAGCCTCGACCCCGCCACCCGCACCATGCCCATCGAACTTGACGTGTCCAACCCCGGCGGCCTCCTCGCGCCCGGCATGTATTGCGAAGTCGCCTGGCCCACCCGACCGGCGACGGACAAGGACAAGTAACGCCGCCGCCGTTGCCGCGGGGCCCGCCTCCGCGTATAGTTGGAAGCGGCGTACGTGGTGATGGGGCTCACCCGAACCGTCCCGAGTTTTCGGGAACGATAGCTCCTACCGTTCGGTAGGGGCTTTTTCTTTGGCCCCGGCAATTTCCAGGCAAACAGAAAGGCAGGCCATGGCAGAAATCATCAGAGTCATCGGACGCGAAGTCCTCGATTCGCGCGGCAATCCGACGGTAGAGGCGGAAGTGGAACTGGTGGACGGGAGCCTCGGCGCGGCCGCCGTCCCCTCGGGAGCATCCACCGGAGAGAAGGAGGCCGTCGAACTGCGGGACGGCGACCAGGGCCGGTATGGGGGCAAGGGAGTCCTGCAGGCTGTGGCCCACGTGAACGGGGCCATCGCGGATGTGGTCCGCGGCATGGATGCCTCGGATCAGCGCGCGGTGGATGCCGCGATGATCAGCGCCGACGGAACGGCGACCAAGGCGAAGTTCGGGGCCAATGCGATCCTCGCGGTCTCGATGGCGGCGGCCCGGGCGGCGGCCGTCTCTCACGGCCTGCCCCTGTACCGCTACCTTGGCGGCGTAAATGCGGTGATGCTCCCCGTTCCCTGCATGAACGTGCTGAATGGAGGCAAGCACGCCGATAATACCGTTGACTTCCAGGAGTTCATGATCGCGCCCCACCGGGCGCCTTCGTTCCGCGAGGCGATCCGGATGGGGATGGAGACCTTCCATGCCTTGAAGAGTGTGCTGCGCGGCAAGCACTACAGCACCGCGGTGGGTGATGAAGGCGGGTTTGCCCCGGACCTGAAATCGAACGACGAAGCGGTGGAGGTGATCCTCGAAGCAGTCGCCAAGGCCGGATACCGGCCGGGGGAGGATATCTCGATCTGTCTTGATCCAGCCACGAGTGAAATGTGGGAAGACGGCAAGTACATTTTCTTTAAGTCCACGAAAGCAGCCATTTCTTCGGAAGACATGGTGAAGCTGTGGGAGTCCTGGGTGCGCCAGTATCCGATTGTTCTGTTGGAAGATGGAATGGGCGAAAACGACTGGGCAGGATGGAAGATCTTGACCGCCGCGCTGGGCGGCAAGGTTGAGCTGGTGGGTGACGATATCTTCTGCACCAATCCAGCAATCCTGCGGGAGGGCATGGATCAAGGGATCGGCAATGCGGTTCTGATCAAGCTGAATCAGATCGGGAGTGTGTCGGAAACGCTGGATACCATCGAACTCGCGGGAAGACATGGTTACCGTTGCTTCGTATCTCACCGCTCGGGCGAGACCGAGGACACCTTCATTTCGGATCTGACCGTCGCCACCGGAGCCGGTCATATCAAGACCGGTTCGGGGTGCCGCAGCGAACGAGTCGCCAAGTTCAATCAGTTTCTCAGGATAGAGGAGAGGCTGGGAGCGCAGGCGAAGTTCGGAGGAAAGAGCGTGTTTGGAGGCTGAGCCGATGGCGCGTCCCGCGTCATCGGCGGGCGCGTGCCGTGGCGCCGGACAACACCGCCCGGCGTCGCTGGCGCACGCGTCAACCCGGGTTCGCAGCGCATACCGCGGATAGAGACCGCGTCTCCCCTTGATCGCCGTGTCTGGCAGCGGTATATTTGAGAAGGAATTGCGGAGGAGTCCGCCTAACCGCCGTCAAACCGGCCAATGACTCCTGCAGGGAATTGCTGCGGGAGTGTTTTGTTCCATCCCTCCCGGCGCAACCCCCTACTCGTAATGACGGAGGCCCGTCGAGGGATGAAGTGTGGTTCGTCGCGGCGCTTTGGCTCCTCAAGACTGGCGGTGAGGTGGCTGAGAGGCTACACGGCGGTCGCCGAAATCGTGTTGGGGATCGTGGCCCAACCAGTCACCGGGGCTTTGTTGGCGGGCGGCGCCGAGGCGCGCCGAGCACACCTGATCTGCCACGACCAGCCCATCTTCATCACGATCGGGGGTCTTCCCGAAAAGCTGGACGTCTTGCTTCCCGCGGGCGGAGGCCATGCTGATGGGTGAGGACGGGATTCCCTTCCTCGCGCGCGCCCGCGAGGTGGAAATGCTCCGCGGCGCGCTGTGCGACAGGCAGTCGCGGCTGGTGACCGGCGACGCCGGCGCCGGCAAGTCCAGGCTTCTGCGGGAGGCGATTGCCGCGGCGGCCCAGCCGCATGTCCTGATCACCCGCTGGCCGGGCGTCCTGCACGAGTTGCTGGTCTCGCTGGCCGGAGGCTTGGGTTGCCGGCCGGGCCGCTTCCCCGACTTGCGCAAGGCGCCCAGCGCCAGCCTGAAGCCGCTAATCCTGAGATCGCTGCGCGACGATCCACGGTGTATCCTCCTCGAGAACGTTCGGGATGCCGACCCGCGCACCTACCGGTTCCTGCAACAGGTTTATTACCTTCCGCGGTGCTGCCTCGTCGTGACCGCGCGATCGCGCGAATCGCTGGGCAGCTTGCGGAAACTGCTTTGGGACCCGCGCGAGGAGATTGCGCTGCCGCCGCTCGCGCGGCGGGACGCGCGCCGCTTGTTCGATCTGGCGGCGCGCCGCTACGGGCTGGAAGCCCGCGATCTTCCTGAGTTTCGCGCGAAGGTGCTGGCCTCGGCGCGGGGCAACCCCGGGCAAGTGGTCACCATGTGCAAGCTGGCGAACCGCCCTGAATACCGCCACCAAGGGCACATTCTGTTCCGCCCGCTCCGCATCGACGCGTTCACCGCATCCTTGCCATGAAAGAACAGGAAACTCATCGCCTCCACTCCGCGCCCGTCGAGGCTCTGCTCGACGCCGTGCGTCAGATCTGCGAACGCCATGGCATCTCCGCCCTCGATGCGTTCCAGGAAAGTTGCCGCGCCTTCGCCGCGGAAAAGACACTGAACGTCGCGGTGCTGGGGCGTTTTAAGGCCGGCAAGAGCAGTTTTCTGAACCACCTGCTCGGCCGCGAGGTGCTGCCCGTCGGCGCGGTTCCCGTAACCTCCGTCGTGACCGAGATTCAGTGGGGGTCCAGCGAGCAGGCCTGCATCGAGTTTCTGGACGGCCGCCGCGAACTGGTCTCCGTGGACCGGATCGGCGACTTCATCTCCGAACTCAATAATCCGCAAAACGATAAACAGGTGGCGCGCGTGCTGATGGAGTTGCCCGCCCTCGCGCGTTACCGGGGCATTCGCTTCGTCGATACGCCGGGTCTCGAAAGCGTGCTGGAGCATAATACGGACGCTTCCCTGGAATGGCTCCCCAAGGTGGGGTTGGCGCTGGTGGCGGTGGGCGTGGATCCGCCGCTCTCGCAGCACGACATCGAACTCATCCGCAAGCTGAGCCGTTATACCCCGAACATCTCCCTGTTGCTGACCAAGGTGGACATCCTGAATCCGGCCGAGCGCGCGCAGGTGGTGGAGTTTGTGAAACACCAGCTGGCGCGCTACTGGAATGGTTCGGTGCCGGTGTTTCCGTTCTCGATCCGGCCGGGCTTCGAGGATCTGCGCCTCCAACTCGAGTCCCGCCTGCTCTCCGAGGCGCATGCGGGCGCGGGGGAACAGCACGCCGCCATTCTGGCCTACAAACTCGACTCGTTGCTGAGCGAGTGCGCCGGCTACCTGGGAGTGGCGCTGAAAGCCGCCGAGGTGGCTGATTCCGAGCGCGAGCATCTGCGCCGGAAGCTGCTCGGCGAGCAGGAATCCCTGGACGACACCCGCCTGGCGCTCAAACTGATCGTGCGGCATACGGCCGGCGGCGCACGCAAGACCTTTGAGAACCTGCTCCAGCCCGAGGAAGCCGGCGTGCGCGACAGGCTGCAAACCGCGCTGCGGCGGGAATTCCCGCAGTGGACCAGCAGCTTGAGCGTGGCCACCGAACGATTCGACGACTGGCTGCGCGCCCGCCTGGAGGCGGAAATGGCCGCTCTGTCGAAGCGGCGCCGCGACGAGTTCATCGCGCCGGTCCGCCGGGTGAGCCGCCAGCTTTCCCAGGCGCTCCAGGACTTTCGCAACCGCCTCTCCGAGCGCGTGCTCGAGACGCTGGGGGTGTCGCTCCGCACCACCGAGCTGGAACTGCCTGCCGAGGACCCGCGCGCGCCCGACGTACGCATCGGCCGGATCTTCGACCGCAATTGGGAGTTGCTCTCCTGGGCGATTCCGATGCCGCTGATCCGCGGGATGCTCCTGAACCACTTTCACCGCAAGGTGGACGATCTGGTCTACATCAATCTCTCGCGGCTGGCGACGCAATGGAACGAGATCGTCGGCGCCGCGCTCCAGGCGTTCGAAAAAGAAGCGCTCCGCCGTCTCGACAGCTTGATCGGCACCATCGAAAAACTGACCGCTTCCGCAGGGCGTCAGGCGCCGCAGATCCGCGCGGACCTGGCGACCATCGAAGAACTCCGCCGGACCGTCAAGCGAGCATAGGTCGGTAAGTTGGCGTTTGCCTCGCGCCGTTCGTAGAATCGGGAGAAACGCCTATGCTCCGCAGACACCTCTTGCTCGCCGGGTGCGGCGCCGGTCTGGCCGCCGCCGGCCGCGCGCAAAGCAATCGCGCCCGGTTTCGTTTGAAGTACGCGCCTCACCCCGGGATGTTCCGTCATTCCGCCGGAGAGGACATGCTCGATCAGATCCGCTTTGCCGCCGATCAGGGTTTCACCGCCTGGGAAGACAACGGCGCCATGGGCCGGCCGCCGGAACTGCAAGAGCAGATCGGCCGCACCCTGGCCCAGCGCGGAATGACGATGGGAGTGTTCGTCTCGCATGCCGATTTCCAGTCTTCCGATTTCGTCACCAGGACCGACCGGGCCTACCAGGACCAGTTGCGGAATACGATGCGGAAAGCGGCGGACTCCGCCAAACGCCTGGGCGCCCAGTGGCACACCGTGGTCCCCTCCGCGGTGAACAATGCGCTGGATCCCGGCTATCAAACCGCCAACTGCATCACCAACCTGAAGGTGATGGCGGAGATCTGCGAACCGGCCGGCATGGTGATGGTGCTGGAGCCGTTGAACTGGTACGCCAACCACCCGGGCCTGTTTCTCCGCTCGGTGCCGCAGACTTACGCCATCTGCAAAGGGGTAGGTTCGCCAAGCTGCAAGATCCTCGACGATCTGTACCATCAGCAGATCGACGTAGGCAACCTGATTCCGAACATGGAGAAAGCCTGGGACGAGATCGCCTACTTGCAGGTGGGCGATAACCCCGGGCGCAAGGAACCCACGACGGGAGAGATCAACCACCAGTTCATCTTCGGCTGGCTGCACCGCCGCGGCTACCAGGGCGTGATCGGGATGGAACACGGCAACAGCAAACCGGGCAAGGAAGGCGAGCAGGCCGTGATCGCGGCCTACCGCGCCTGCGACAATTTCTGAGAATCGGCCGCGGCCCTTGACTCCGGAACCGGCACGCGGTGGAGTGCTCTTCGGAGGTATGCGATGCGGTTCACCCGGCGCCGCCTGCTGGGCGGTTCGCTTGCGGCGGCGATGACGGCGGCGCCGCCGCCCCGGCGTATTTGGATTGTCCCCAACTTCCACCCCGCTTCCTGCGGCTGGCTGACCAATTTTTCGAAAGAGCGCGTGTACTGCGCCAACAGCTATTTCGACCATCTGGACCGCGTGCGGGAAGACCCCCGCTATTGCTTCGTCCTTTCCGAGTGCAACAACCTGATGGCGATGATGAACTTCCAGCCGGGCAGGATGGAGGAACTGCGCGCGCGGGTGCGGGAAGGACGCGTCGAACTGGTCAATGCCTTCTTCCTGGAATCTACCGTCAATCTGTCCGGAGGCGAAGCGCTGGTGCGCCTGGGCGTGGAAGGGCTGCGCTGGCAGCGGCAGCTTTTCGGCGTGCGTCCCCGGTTCGGCTGGCTGATCGACATTTGCGGCCTGCACGACCAGATGGCCCAGATTTGCGCCGGACTGGGGCTGGACGCGATGGTCTACTGCCGGAAGAATCCCACGGGCAAGCTGCTCCACTGGACCGAATCGCCGGACGGCTCGCGCATCCTCACCCTCGCCCCCACGCACTACGCGGAGCTGCGCGCGCTGTGGAAAGCGGCAGGCCCGTTGCACGAGGCGGAGGCGGCGGAGGTCCGGCGCACCTTCGACGCCAAGCTGAGGCTGACGCCGGGGGGCGCACCGGCGCTGGTGCTGGCCGGGTCGGGCGACTATTCACTGGCGCCGGCGCGGCGGGAGAACCCCTCCGCGTTCCTGCGCGAGTGGCCGGCCGCCGATCCGGACACCGAGATCCGTTTTGTCACCGCCGGCGAGTACCTGGACGAAATCCTGCCGGGCGTCCGCGCAAACCGGATCGCGCTCCCCACGCTGCGGGGAGGGACCGCGTACGACTTCGATTCTTTCTGGATTCAGTGCCCGCGGGTGAAAAGCGGGTTCCGCCGCGCCGAGCACGCGCTCCAGGCGGCGGAAATGCTGGCCACCGCCGCGAGCGCCAGGGGGCCGTTCGCTTACCCCTCGCGTGAGCTGTACCACGCCTGGCTGAGGTTGTTCCTGAATATGGATCGCAACACGCTGTGGGGCGCGGCGGGAGGCATGGTGTTCGAGCACGAGCGGTCCTGGGACGTGCGCGACCGGTTCGCCGCGATTGGCCAAACGTGCGCGCGGGTAAGCCAGGCGGCTGGCGAGGCCGTGTTGGGCCGCGCGGGCGGAGTAGGGTGCTTCAACCCGGCCAACTGGCGGCGAAACGATCCCGTCGCGCTGCGCGCCGCGCCGGCGGGAATCGCGGCGGAAGCGCTGCCCGGCGGCGGCGTGTTGTGCCAGCCGGAGCTTCCTCCGTGCGGCTGGGTGGGCTGGAAGAAAGGCCCGGCCGCGCCGCCCGCCCGCGCTCTCCCGTCGCCGCCGGAAACCGTGGAGAACGATTTCTATGTTGCCCGTCTCGACCCCCGCACCGGGGCGCTGGTGTCGCTGCGCTGCAAACCATCCGGGCGCGAAATGCTGGGCGGCCCCGCCAACACAGTCGTCGTGGAGAAGGTGAAATCCCAGCGGGGCGATCCGGGAGATTTCACCGTCCCCCGTCCGGAACGCACGCCGCTGGCCTCCACCGCGGAGCGCGAGATGGCGATTTCCGCGACGTCCGGCGCGGTGGCCACCACTTTTGTGATCCGCGGCCGTCTGCTGGAGAGCGACCTCATCCGCGTCGTCCGTTTCTATCACCGCTACCCCCGCATTGACTTCGTCACCGAGCTTAGCGACCTGCCGGACCGGACGGTGACGATCGTCGAGTTTCCGCTCGCCGACGAAGTGACCGAGGTGCGGCGCGGCATCCCCTACGGGTTTTCGCACGGCGCTTGGGCGATTCCCCGTCCCGGTCTTCATGGGTGGACCAAGGGGATCACGCCTGCGGTCCGCTGGTCGCATTACGCGCTGCGCGGGGGAGGCGGCGTGGCGCTGCTCGACCGCGGGTTGACCGGACGGGAGTTGAACGGACGCACGCCGATCCTGTACCTGTTCAACGCCACCGAGCGCTACTACGGCTACCCCAGCCCGTGGCTCAGCGGGAAAGGCAAACACGTGCTGGAATACGCGCTGGTCGCCCACAGCGGGGACTGGAGCCAGGCCCGCATTCCTCACCTGGCCTGGGAATTCAACTGCCCGCCGGTGGAGATTTCCGGCTGCGCGCCGCGCGCGGCGGCATCGCTGCTGGAAACCAGCGGCCACGTCATCGTGGAGGCGGTGCGCCGGGAGCAAGACGAGATCGAGGTGCGCCTGGCGGAGTGCCTGGGAGAAGCCGGACCGGCGGAGGTGCATTTGCGGATCCCTTACCGGTCCGCCGCGCAAACCGATCTGACGGGCGAGCGGCGGACGCCCTTCTCCGGCAAACTCGACCTGCGGCCGCAGCAGATCATCACGCTTCGCTACCGGACGGCCACCGCGGCGCCCGCGGTGGAACCCCTGACTCGCTGGGACGAACTGGCGCCCGAAGCCAAACGCGCGGCGCTCCACGAATACTCGCCGGACAAGGGCCACCCCCCGCGCGGCGACTGACATCCGCAGGTCATCCATCCGCGCGGGGAAAACCGGGGAAAACCGGGGGGAAAACCGGGGTCAGACGGAACGTTTCCTAGGTTTCGCTCGCGCAGGAGCATCACCCGTCGACCTGGAAGCTTGGTGCGGACCTAGCGCAACTACGGCACGCCGCTGACAGGGCCGACGTATATGTCCGGGCTCGACGCGGCGGCGCGGGCCGGCGTCGCTGTCAGGTGGGTGCAGAAGGTGGTCTACAGTGCGCGGGGCACATCACCTCGATTACAGTACCCGCAACCGGGCGGGATATGGGAGCCGCCACCGGCTGGGAGCGGGCCTCCCGCGGCCGCCCCAACGCAAGTGTGTGAGGGAATCGCTGGCCTCATCCCCAACCCCACGGTGGATGGCCGCAGTGGGGCAAGTCTCCGACTGGCCCTTCGAGAAAGCCCGCTGCGCCGGTGGAGACCGGCGCCAGGTGGCCCCCTGCCTTGGTAAGGTGCGCCACCTGCGAGTTGCAGCTACGCGAGCAGGGCCTCGAGGGGCAATTCGCGCAGGGTGGGCACCAGCAGGTCGGGACCGAGCGCGGCCAGTTCCTCGGCGGTCGAGATACCGGTTTGAACCGCGATCGCGCGGATGCCGTTGGCCCGCGCCGCCTGGATGTCGCTGGGCGAGTCTCCGATCAAGGAAACCCGCGCTTGGCGCGCGATCCAGCGCTCGCGCAGGGCTTGCCGGATCGCCAGGCGCGCCAGACCGGCGCGGTCCGCCGCCATGCCCGCAAAGGCTCCGTAGCGGAAGTGATGGTCGAGTCCGGCGCGCTCCATCTTTTTCCAGCCGATGCGGGGAAGGTTGCCGGTGACCAGTCCGATCAATGCGTGATGGTGCAGACGCCGGAGGACGGCGCGGACCCCGGGGCACGTACGGGCGCGCAGGTCCGGGCACCGGCGGACGTACAGCGCCTGGGCGCGGGCCATGATGGCGGGCAGCGCCCGCCGGATGCTCTTGGGCGAAACTCCGGCGCGGCGTAGCATCGCCGTGAGAATGTCTGGATCCAGCATGCCGTGCAGCGGAATGCCCTCGGTGGTGGTCTCCAGCTTCATCACGTGCCGGATGGCGTCTTCAAGCGCCTGGCGGTGGTGCGGACCAGAGCGCCGCAGCAGCGTTCCGTCAATGTCGAAAAGCACTAGGGCCGAGAAGACCATGAACCGTTGCTTCCAGTATGACAAAGCCGTCTTCCTCCCCCCGAGCGGGGCGGCGGCGCCCAGGCGAATCCTCGGCGGACGAACTCGCGACCCGCCGGCCGGATCTGTATGATGACAGCAGGATCACACCATGCTCCCTCGACGCGAGTTTCTTCTGACCCTGACCGCAGCCGCCGCGGGCCAAACCACCGGCTTGCGCTGGCATCAGGCGGAGGGTGGCTTATTCGAGCAGGCGTCCTGGAACGGCTCGCCGCTGGTCACGCGCGGCGGATACGGCTTGCTCACCGCGGCGTGGCGCCTGGAGGGAGGACAGTCGTGGGTACAGGCGGGCGTGACCGCGGGCCCGGTCTCCTCGGAATGCACGCACCGGTTGCGCCGCTCGGGATCGGGCTGGGGCGAAGATGTGCTCGAGGCGGGGCTGCGCTTGCGAAACGGTGGAACGCAGCCGGTGACGGTGTGGTTCGAGTTCCGCTCGTCGGCGCATCCCTCGCCGGCGCTGGGCCGGGAGCGGGCGCATCTGCCGCTGACCGCCGGCGGACTGTTGCGGCACGGCCTGCTGCGCGAGTTGGGCGCCGAGCAAGTGGCCGAATGCGAACAGTTCCCGGGCCGGCCGGGCGAAAACAGCGGACCGCTGGTTGGTCACTACCGCGAGCCCGGCGAGACGGAAGCCGAAGCCACGGAAACCAGGGCGCTCCTACTGATTCCGCTGGTGGATCTTCACCATCCCGGGGTGGACGTGCGGCTGGCGCTGTTCGGCTCGCCCGAGCGCGCCTGGCGGATCGCGACGGAAGGCATCGCCCGAGGCGAAGGCGGCTGGACCGCGCGCTCGCGGGCCACCCTGGGTCCGGGGGAGGAACTCACCGAGCGCTTTTTTCTGGCGGTACATCCGCACGATGCGCGGGCGGCGTGGCGACTGTTCCATCAGTATGCGCACCGCGACCCGCTGCCCCGCATCGGCTGGCTGGACGAAGTGCGGGTACACTATTACGACTTCCTGGGGCCTGCCACGCCGGAAACCAGGCGCGGCGGCGGCTTTGAGGCCGACGCGCGGCACTTCCGCGAATTCGGCGTGGGGATGGCCACCCAGCACGGCTACTATCCGTTCTTTGGAGATTACCTGCACCCGGATCGGAAGCAATGGACGGCGATGGCGGCCGATCATCACGGCGGCGTGCCAATGTCGATCGAGAAGATGCGCGCGCGCTGCGCGCTGGCCCGGGCGCAGGGCGCGAGAGCGATGGTGTACCTGCACACCGCCGCTTTCGACGCTGGTTCGCCCCGCCGCGAAGAGTTCCGCGATGCAATCCTGGTGCAGCGCGACGGCCGGCGGGCGATCATCGACTATTGGAAAGGCCCGGACACGGTGGGCGAATTATGGCACATGTCGATCGCCGCGCCCGCCTGGCGGGCGTACCTGGTCGAGCAGGCGCGCCTGATCATGGAACTGGTGCAACCGGACGGCATCGTGCTCGATGAATCCTTCGGGGGACTCGGCTACGACCATCATCCGCGCCGAAAGACGGCGCTGTCCCGTCACATGATCGAGTTTGTCCGCGCGCTGCGGGCGGCGCTGCGATCGTTTGGCCCGGATAAGGCGCTGGTGATGAGTGATTGCACGCTGTCGTCCTTCACGCTCTGGGCGGACGGCGAGGGCGGCGACCACGCCTACCGCTCGTTACTCGGCCAGGAGGCCTACCGTCGGGAGCCGGTCCGGTATCTGGCTGCGCTGGGTGACAAGCCCTGGACGCCGTGCGCCTGGCAGTTCACCGAGTTCTGGCCGGAACAGATGGATCTGGCGCGGAAGACCGGGGCTGGCGTGGGGGTATCGAACGGGTGGATCGAGTACACGGGACTGGCCGCGCTGCCGCCCGCGGTGCGGGAACGAATCCTCAATGATCTGCGCACCCTGCGCGCGCAGGGCCGCAGGTCCGGCTAAGCGGTTCACCCGGCCGCTGCCTGGGGAGTCGCCTGGCGCCGGCGCCCGGGAACGGGTTCGGGAAAGGCATCGTATACTAACGGTAGGAGTTCTTTGTCTTGAGTTTGGGGCTATTTGCGCGGCTGGCGGCGCACACACAACTACTGCCGGTCCTGGAAAGCGGCGAGGAGACTCTCGTCGGCGGGCAGGCGGTGATGGAAGGCGTGATGATGCGCGCGCCGCACAGCTACTGCGTCGCGGTACGCCGGAAGAACGGCGAAGTGGTGACGGACCGCATGCCGGTGCCCCGCATGGCGGAGAAATACCGGCTCTACCGGTATCCGGTGCTGCGGGGCATCGGGACGCTTTGGCAGGCGATGTCGCTCGGGGTAAAGGCGCTGCAATTCTCCGCCAACGCCGCCTTGCAGGATGAGCGGGCGGCCGCCGGCCAGCAGCCGGATGCCCAGAAGGAACTCCCTGGCTGGGCGCTCGCGCTCAACTTGTTGTTGTCCTTCGGATTTTTCTTCTTCGTCTACAAAGTGGTGCCGCTGTACGTAGTCTCCAGGCTCGAGACGATCTATCCCGAATTGCACGGTCGTGTGGCGTTCAACCTGGTGGATGGCATCGTGCGGTTGTTGATCTTCGTCGCGTTCATGTGGGCTATTTCCCGCTGGAAGGACATCCGGCGCGTGTTTGAGTTCCACGGCGCGGAACATAAAGTCGTGTTCAATTTCGAGTCCGGCAAACCGGTGAACGTGGCGAACGCGCAGCGTTTTGTGACGTGGCATCCCCGGTGCGGCACCAGCTTTCTGATCGTGGTGATGCTGGTCTCGATGCTGGCCTATATGTTTATCCCGTTCGAGTCGTTTTTCGGCAAGATGATGTCCCGCCTGGCGCTGATTCCGGTGATCGCCGGACTCAGCTACGAGATGATCCGCTTCGCGGCGAAGCATCCCGGCTCGCTGCTGGCGGCGATGACGGCGCCGGGCCTGTGGCTTCAGCGGATCACGACGCAGCCGCCCAGCGACGCGCAGGTGGAAGTCGCGGTGCTGGCGCTGGACGGAGCGATGCAGCTCGAGCAGGAGCAGGGGGGAAAACCCGCGATCGCCTGAGCGGACGCCATGCAGTTTCTCAACAAGCTCGCTCAACTCGAAGAACGGTTCGAGGACCTGACCCGGCAGATGGCCGATCCGGAGTTGATCAGCGACGGCGAAAAGTACCGGAAGACGGCTAAGGCCCGCGCCGACCTCGAGGAAATCGTGGGTGTGTTCCGCGAGTGGAAGAAGCTCACTGGGGAACTCGAGTCCGCGCGGGAGATGCTGCGCGAGGCGGACCCGGACCTGCGCCAGATGGCGACCGACGAAGTCGCCAGGCTGGAGCCCGCCAAGGAGGAGATTGAGCAGCGGTTGAAGATCCTGTTGCTGCCGAAGGATCCCAACGACGACAAGAACGTCGTGCTCGAGATCCGCGCCGGCACGGGCGGGGACGAGGCCACGCTGTTCGCCGGCGAGGTCTTCCGCATGTATACGCGTTACGCCGAGACGCAGCGCTGGCGCGTGGAGGTGACTTCGGTCAGCGAGTCCCCGGTGGGCGGCGTCAAGGAAGTGATTGCGCTGGTCAGCGGCGACAAGGTGTACAGCAAGCTCAAATATGAGGGCGGAGTGCACCGGGTGCAGCGCGTGCCGGAAACCGAGCAGCAGGGCCGCGTGCACACCTCGGCGATCACGGTAGCCGTGCTGCCGGAGGCCGATGACGTGGATATCAAGATTGACCCCAAGGACCTCCGGATCGACACGTTTTGCTCGTCAGGTCCGGGCGGCCAGTCGGTGAACACCACCTATTCGGCGGTGCGCATCACGCATTTGCCGACCAACCTGGTGGTGTCCTGCCAGGACGAGAAATCGCAGATCAAGAACCGCCAGAAGGCGGAGCGGGTGCTGCGGGCGCGGCTGTACGAACTGGAACTGGAAAAACAGCAGGCGGCGGTCGGCGCCGAACGGCGGGCCATGGTGGGTTCGGGGGACCGGAGCGAGAAGATCCGCACGTACAATTTCCCGCAGAACCGCGTGACAGACCACCGCATCGGCCTGACCCTGCATCAACTCGATCAGGTGATGGAAGGCAATCTCGAGCCCGTGATCTCCGCGCTGGTGGCGCACTACCAGACGCTGCGCCTCCGCCAGCAGACCGAGAGCGAAGCCGCCGCCTGAGCCGCCGTTCCGCCGCGAGGGCGCCGAACGTGACCGTAGAGACCGCACTGCGCCAGGGCGCGCAGCTCCTGAATGAGGGAAATATTCTGGCTCCGCGCCTGACCGCGGAGGTCCTGCTGTGCCATGCGCTGCGGCGCGACAAAGCGTTCCTCTACGCGCACCCCGAGTACGAATTGCGCCAGGTGGAGTGGCTGCACTACGGCCGCTATCTGCACGAGCGGCTGCGCCGCAAACCGACGCAATATATCACCCGGACGCAGGAATTTTGGGGTCGCGCATTCCGCGTCACGCCCGCGGTGCTGATCCCGCGGCCCGAGACCGAACACGTGATCGAGCAGGCGCTGGCCCTTGCGCCCCGGCCGCGGCGCATCCTGGACATCGGCTGCGGTTCGGGCGCCATCGCGATCACGCTGGCCTGTGAGACCGGGAGCGCCGTCTGGGCCACCGATATCTCGCCGGAGGCGCTCGAGGTGGCGGCGCGCAACAACCTCGCCCATGAGGCGGGAGTCCGCCTGATTTGTTGCGACGTGGCGTCGGCGCTGGCGGGCGCCTCCTTTGACCTGGTCGTTTCCAATCCGCCGTACGTCCCGGAGCCGGAAATCGAAACGCTTCAGGCCGAGGTGCGGGACTACGAGCCGCATGTGGCGTTGAACGGCGGGCCCACCGGATTCGAGATTTACGCGCGCGTGGTGGCGGACGCGGCGCGCGTGCTGGTCCCCGGAGGCCGGCTGATCATGGAGTTGGGCTTCAAAAGCGCCGGTCACGTGACGCAACTGCTCGCCGGCCAGTGGGAAGAGACTTCCATCGGGTATGACTATGCCGGCATCCCGCGGGTCATCTCCACGCGTCTTCGCTCCACGTGAGGGCGTTTCGCTTGACGGCCCGGCCGCCGCCCCGGAAGATCAAGGGGTATGGCAAGCATCGGAAACCACATGAAAATGCACGCGCTGCTTGGGGAGCGCGCCCGCGTGCGGAAGTTTTATCTGAACCTGCTCGGCGCGTCCCTGCTGCCGGCCGCGAACGAAAACCTGGATCTGTTCCGTTTGTCCGACGGATTTCACGTCGGGGTCTTCTACGGCGGACCGGAAACAGTGCTCACCAACAAAGAGTGCCTCCGCGCGACCTGGCTGGAGATCATGACCAGCGATGTGGAGGGGTTGAAGGCCAAGTTGCTGGAGTTGGGCGTGGAGCCGATCGATTTTTACGACAAGTCGCACTTTTACTTCCACGCGCCCGGCGGCCAGGTGTTCCGCCTGGCGCCGGAGTCGGAGCGGAAGTAGCCGGCGGAGCTTTGCCGCCCGCGGCCATCCGCGCCACAACGGGCTCCGCTCGGCGAAAGCCAGCAGCGTTTTGACGCGCTGGCGACGTTTTCGTCGAGCGCCGCAAGGCGCGGGTACAGGAGCATCCGAACTCCCCTGGCGGCCTTGAATCCTCACCCGGCGGCTAGCTTCGCCTTCCCTTCGTGCGCTACTAGCGTCGAGGGATTCGTAAAACTTTGGGTGACTCAAGCACAAGGCGGGGAACTCGCCCCCGGGCCAACCGGGCGCCGGTCAGAAGAAATCAGGTGATTGAGAGCAGTGGCAGGGCGGTCACGAACGAGTTGCGCTAAATCGCGGACGGAGATGTGCCGATAAGAGGGTAGGCTCAGCGGACCCGGAACGGGGGGGTGCCTCACGCCGGATTCCCCGGCGGGAACCTGCGCCGGAGCGGACTGCCAGGCTGACCCTGTGAAAGGCTCAGCATATCGGCGGCGCTTTCTGCGAGATTTGGAATGCGGTATTCGCCTTGGGCTGTTTGGATTGCTGTCTGTGCGGTGTATTCCGCAGGGCAGCCGCGCGCGCTCGCCAGCGCCTGGGTGCAGCAGAAGGGCCACGGGATCGTGATCGCCGGGCTCCACCGCTATACCGCTACGGATCGATTTTCCCTCCGCGGCGTCCGAGGGCCGCTGGGGTCAGATGGAAAGTTCGGGGGCTGGACCCCGAGCGTATGGCTGGAAGCGGGGCTGACCGAGCGGTGGACAGGGATTCTTTCCTTCAGCGTGGCGAGCTTGCGTTATGAGGACCGCTCCTATCAGGCTTCGGCCACCACGCCGGGCGACCTGCTGGCGGGCTTTCGAAGGGTTTTACGGAATCCCGAGGGGGGCTGGCAGGTTTCTTTGCAGGTGCTGGGCAAGGCGCCGACCTACTCGGCGCGTGCCGAGCCGCGGCCCGGGAATGGCCAGGCAGATCTGGAGACACTGCTGCAGGCCGGGCGGAGTTTTCCGGTAGGGCGAAGGTGGGCTTTCTTTTCCGGGCAGGGCGGCTATCGCATTCGCTGGGGGCGTCCGGCGGACCAGTGGCGGGGGGAGACGGCTAGCGGGCTGCACGTGAGTCCGCGGCTCACCCTCATGGGCCAAGTGTTCGCCATCCGCAGCGCAGGGCGGTTTCCAGAGTTGCCTGCCGGCGTGAATCCGCAAGTTGAGCCCTGGTTCCACCTGCTGAGGATGCAGCCTTCCGCTGTTTTGCGGCTCGGGCCTCAGCTACGGCTTCAGGCCGGATATGGCTGGGACGTCGCCGGGCGCAACGTGGGCTGCGGCCGGCAATGGGTGGTCACCCTATGGAAGACGTTCTGACACAAATCAGAGCATCAGCGGGGATGGGAGCAGCGGCGCGGCCGCGGATCGGCGAAATGCTGGTGGCTTCTGGACTGCTGGACGCGGCGCAGCTGGAGAAGGCGCTGGAGTTGCAAAGATCCAGCGGAATGGCGCTGGGGCAGGTCCTCATGGGGGAGGGTTGGATCCGGCCACTGGATTTTTACGCGCAGCTCGCCAAGCATTACGGGCTGCCGTTCGTCAACCTGATCGAGCGGCCTCCGGATCCGGAACTGTTCGATGCCCGCCGCGCCAAAGACTATGCGCAGCGTCAGTATGTACCCTGGCGCAGGAGGGATGGCGCCGTGCAGATCGCTGTTGCGGAAGCTGGCGAGAGGACATTCGCTGAACTCCGCGACGAATACGGGCCGGAGACGGGCTTCGTGATCACCTCGCGGCTCGACATCCTCTGGCAGGTGCAGCGCATGGCGCACTCCGTGCTGGCCAACGAGGCGGTGTTCGGGCGCGAGCAACGCGACCCGGCGCTCTCGGCGCGGCAGGTGCTCACCCGGAGACAGAAATTCACCGCCGCAATTCTCCTGCTTGGGCTCCTAGCCGCAGTGGCCTGGTGGGGGCTAGCCGCGCTCGTCTTGCTGCACGCACTGCTGATTGCCGCCCTGACCAGCAGCTTCCTGCTTCGAGCGCTGCTCGTGTGGCGCGGCAGCAGCACGCTGTTCCAAGTCCGCACGACCGGCGAGGAAGTCGCGGCTCTCGATCCTCGCACCCTGCCCGCCTATACGATCCTGGTTCCGCTTTACCGCGACGCCGCGGTCGTGCCAACGTTGGCCAGAGCGCTCCGCTCGCTCGATTACCCCCGGTCGAAACTCGACATCAAGTTGGTCCTTGAGGGCGACGATTGGGAGACCATTGATGCCTGCAAGCTGGCCGGGCTGGAAGCCAACGTCGAGTTGATCGTCACCCCGCCTTCGGAACCACGGACCAAACCCAAGGCGCTCAACTACGCCTTGCCGTTCGCCCGCGGGCAGTTCATCACCATCTACGACGCCGAGGATATTCCCGAGCCGGACCAATTGAAAAAGGCCGTCGCGGCTTTCCGCAAGGCGCCCGCGGAGGTCGTCTGCCTTCAGGCCCGGCTGAACTATTTCAACTGGAACGAGAATTGGCTCACCCGGCTTTTCACGCTCGAGTACTCACTGTGGTTCGACTGGTATCTGCCGGGGCTGGAGTCGCTCGGCATTCCGATTCCGCTCGGTGGAACGTCGAATCATTTCCGGATCGAGGTCGTCCGGACCCTCGGCGGGTGGGATCCGTTCAACGTCACCGAGGATGCTGACCTGGGGCTGCGGTTCACCATGGGCGGGTGGAAGGTGGGCGTGCTCGACTCCACCACCTTTGAGGAAGCCAACTGTCGTCTTCGCAACTGGATCAATCAGCGCAGCCGCTGGATCAAGGGCTACATCCAGACTTGGCTTGTTTATATGAGGCGACCCTGGCAGACGTTCCGCCGCCTTGGTTGGAAAGGATTTCTCGGGTTTCAGGCTTTCGTCGGCGGTTCCTTCCTCGCTCCCCTCGTTTTTCCGCCGCTGGCGGCGATTTATCTGTATTGGCTATGGACGCGAACCAACGCTCTTGACCCGCTGTTTCCAGGCCCTCTGTTAGACGCCTCCCTATTCCTGCTGCCTGTCGCGAATGGCCTGCTCATCTACTTCCACATTCTGGCCGGCTGGCAGCGGCGGCGCCCCACCTTGGTTTTGTGGGCCGTCCAACTCCCTGCCTATTATTTCCTGATGTCGGTGGCCGCGTGGAAGGCCCTCTGGCAGTTGATCTGGAAACCCCATTACTGGGAGAAAACAGCCCACGGCCTGTCACAGATGGAACCCATCCGCACGGAGGACCCTCCCCATGTCCAATCGCACCGCCCGGCGGCTTGAGTCCGCCAACACGGGGTTGCTGGTGGGCACATTGGTCTTGTCGGCGGCCGGAGCCCGGGTACTCGCATCGTTGCTGGCGGCAGGATTCGCGTCAGTTTCCCTCTGGCTGCTGTTCCAAGACCGGTCGGCGCGGGCGCGGCTCCAGACAGGAATCTCTCTCCCGTTACTGGTGATCGCTGCCGCCGACCATGGGGTGGTAGTGGCCTATCTGGTGGTGGCCGCTGTCGCAATTGCGCTTCAGGAAGGAGGCTGGCGGGACCGCCTGGCGTCGCTGCTGACGCTCGTCTTTCCCCTGCTGCTCCTCCACGGTATGACCGCCTACTTCCGATGGATTCACTACACGCCGGTCTGGTTAACGAGCCTCCGCTAGCGCCGATCCTCCCGGAGAAACTCACATACGACAGACACGGGAACCGGCCGGTGTCGGTTGCTCGGCCTGCCGCCGGCCGAGGCTCGAACCGACGCCCCCTTTCGCGAGCCTCCGCGGCCCAAAGAAGCGGTTGGTTCGCATGTCCCTAACTCGAACCGACGCCCCCTTTCGCGAGCCTCCGCGGCGGCGCCGCCGTCGGTTGCCGCAAGCCTGCGCGCTGTGGTTACATAGCTGCCATGCGTTTGGCGTGGCTCGCGCTGGGGATCGCCGCGGGCATCTCCCCGGCGGTGACCCCTTTGACCGGCGACCGGCATATTCTCGTGGTGACCGCCTCGGGCGGCGACTACGTGGCGGCGTGCGGCGGGACGCTGGCCAAATACACGCGCGAGGGCTACCGCGTTTTCGTTGCGCAGTTCGGCAACGAGGACAAAGTCAGCCTGGGTTCCGCCCACGCGCGAGCCCGGCTGGCCAATCGGGCGGAGACCAAGGACGCGGCCAAGGCGCTGGGCATCTCGGATCTGGTTTTCTTCGACCACAAGAGCGGCGAACTGGGCTACACCTCCTCGACGGAGATGCGCCACCAGTTGTTCGGCCTGATCCGCTACATCCGGCCGCGCATTCTCTTCATTCCGGACCCCTACGTGCACTACCAGGACGACCGCGATCTCCACTGGGTGGGCAAGATGGCGGAGGACGCCTGGGGCTACAGCGGCGGGGCCATGTTCGCGAACGACCTGGAGCGGTACGGGCTGCCTCCTTACGGCGCGCCGGAGGTCTTCTACTATGCGGTAAACCGCCCGTATCGCCCGGGGGAAGGCGGCGACGGGCGGGCCAGCTTCGCCGCGGTGGACATCGGCGCCACGCTGGAGCAGAAACTGGTGGCCGTGGAACTGCTCAAGTCGCGGAACCGGTACTACGCCGCCACGGTGCGGCCGCGCATCGCCGGCTGGCAGGGCCTTCAAGAAGATCTCCACATCGCGCAACTGGCGCGGGCGTTCTACACGCAACTGGCGGAAACCATCGGGCGCAAGCATGGCTTCCGTTTCGGCGAAGAGTTCAACCACGTCGGTGAAGCGGCGGATCCCGTGCCGCCGTATGCGCTGGAGCGGGCGGTGAAACGGCCATGACCCGTTTGCTGTTTGCCCTCGTGCCCGCCGCGCTGGCGTGCGCGCAAACCGGGCAGGGGCCGGTGCTGGTGGTCACGCCGGGCGCGCGGGAGTACATTTACGGCGCGGGCGGGACGCTGGCGGGCATGATTGCGGCGGGCCGGCCGGTCTACGTGCTGCAAATCGGCAACGAAGAGAAGGACTCGGCGGACCTGGGACCCGCCGAGACGCGGCTGGCCAACAACGCCGAGGGCGAAGCCGCAGCCCGGTTGCTGGGCGTGAAAGAGGTGTTGAACCTGGGCCACAAGAGCGGCGAACTGGGCCACGTGTCTTCGAGCGAGTTGCGCAATCACGTGATGGCCGCCTTCCGGTTCTACAAGCCGGAAACTGTGTTCTTCCCCGATTGGTACGTGCACTTTGGCGACGACCGCGATGTCTGGTACGTCGGCCATATGGCCGAGGAAGCGCCCTATGGCGGCGGCAGCCTGTTCCTGCAGGAGTTCACCTACATGGGGATGGGCGGGTACGCGGCGCGCGAGTATTACTTTTTTGCGCCTTACCGTCCCTACCGGCCGCGCGAGGGCGGCCAGGGCCAGGCATCGATGAAGCGGGTGGACATCACCGCCGGATTCGAACCAAAGGTGCGCGCGGCGCAGGCGCTGGCGACGTCCAACCTCCGCTACGCGCGGGAGACGCAGCAGCGCCTGGCGCGGGCGGGGCGGGAGAGTCCGCTGCTGGCGGAGGTGACGCCGCAGTCGGCCGCCGCGCTGGTCCGGGCGTACCTGGAGGAACTCGCCGAGACCACCGGCCGCCCTCACGGCCTGAAGTTGGCCGAAGAATTCAACCACCTGCTGCCGCGGCGCGGCGTCCCGGAGCACATCCGGGAGCGCGCGCGTCCTCGGGCCAAGGAGTAGACTGTGAACTCCCCCACCCGCCGGGGCATGCTCCGGGGTTTCAGTTTGGGGTCGTGGCTGAGCCTGCTGCCCCTGTCGCGATCCGCCGAGGCGGCGCGGCCCGCGCCCGCCAGCGTTCTGAAAGAACTCGGCATCCGCCCGATTCTCAACTTCCGCGGCACCCACACCACGCTGGGCGCCTCCAAGCCATGGCCGGACTTACAAGCTCAAGCCGCCGAGATCACCCGCCACTACGTTTCTCTTGCCGAGTTGCAGGACGCGATCGGCCAGCGCCTGGCCGCACTGATCGGGAGCGAAGACGCCTTCGTCACGTCCGGCGCGGCGGGCGCGATCACGCTGGGCACGTGCGCCTGCCTCACCGGCGAGGATCCGGCCAAGATCCGCCGGTTGCCCGACCTCACGGGGATGAAGACGGAAGTGATCATCATGAAGGCGCACCGCAACGGCTACGACCACGCGGTGCGCAATACCGGCGTCCGGATCGTCGAGCCGGAAACCCGTGAGCAGTTCGTCCAGGCGCTCGGCGAGCAAACCGCGATGGTGTATTTTCTGGGCGCGCAGAGCGGCGATCATGACGTGATGGAGCCGCTGCCTCTGGAAGACATGCTGCCGCTCACCAAGCGGGCCGGCGTCCCGGTGATGGTGGACGCCGCCAACATGCTGCCGCCTTGGGATAACCTGCGCAAGCTGGCGGCGATGGGCGTGGACCTGATCTGCTCGAGCGGCGGGAAACACATGCGTGGCCCGCAGTCTGCGGGCATCCTGGCCGGACCCCGCGCGCTGATTCGCGCGGCGCGGCTGAATTCCAGTCCGTCCGCCGATTCGCTCGGCCGTCCCATGAAGGTGGGCCGCGAAGAGATCGTGGAGTGCTGGCTGGCCGCCGAGCGTTACGCCAAACTCGACTTCGCCGCGCTCGACCGCGTCTGCCAGGCGCAGGCCGCCTACCTGGCCGCCGAGCTGCGGAAGATCCCCGGGCTGCGGATTTCCTTCGCGCCGCACGACCGCGCACGGCGCGTGCACCGGGTGGTGGCAGAGTGGGATGAAAGCGCGTTGGGCTTGACCGCCGCCGAGTGCGAAAAACAATTGTTGGACGGCGACCCCCGCATTGCCGTGCTGCGCCCGCAAGGCCGCGGCCTGACCTTCACGGTGTTCATGAACGACGCCGGCGACGAAAAGCATGCCGCCCGGCGTATGCGCGAAATCTTCGCCGAAGCGCGGCGGCGCGGGTGAAGGCGCGCCGCCTATGGTCGCGGACGTCGCGGACGAGCGGGCTTCCGCGGCTGGGGAGCTTCAGCAAAAACCAGACCGTGGTGCGCGATCAGCCCGCCTGACCGCCGCGCTCACGAGCCGGCGGGACCCGAGCGCGCGGTCCGGTAGCACCCTTCATCCGGTGGACCCGTGGCCGGGCCGGTCATGCGCAGATAGTGGCCGTCCAGGTCCTGCACCAGCATTTCGCGGTTTTCCCAGGGGAAGTTCATGGGCGCTTCGCGGATGATCGCGCCGCTGGCAAGGTACTCCTGGTGCAGCGCGTCGACGTCGTCCACCCACACGGTCAGCCAGACGCCGGGCGGTCCCTGCGCTCCCTGGCAGAGGAAAAGAACGGCGGCGCCGCGTTCGACCGCCCCGAACGTGGCCGCCTCTCCCCACTCCCATTTCTTTCGAAAGCCGAGCCGGTTGACGTAGTAGTCCGTGGCCGCGTTCAGGTTCTTGACGTTGAGGATGGGCGTAACGCCCGTGAATGCGCTCATAGGCTGGTGCCCTTCCATCGTAAACGTTTCCGCCGGGGCGTGGGAAACGCCCGCCACTCCCGGCGCGGCAGCCCCGCTCTGGGGCATACTCAAAGTTTGGAAACCGGAACCATGATCATCGCGGACCTAGCGGAAATTCCCGGCCGGACCTATCCCGCCCGCCGCCGGACTCAGCACCTGGTGGGCGGCGCTTCGCCGATTCAAGCCCACCACTTCTGCATCGGCAACGTCACGCTGGAGCCCAACGGCGGACAGGTGCCGTGGCACAACCAGGAGCAGGAGGAAATTTACTTCCTGCTCGAGGGGACCGCGGAGATGTGCCTGGGCGAGGAGCGCCGGATTCTCCATGCCGGACAAGCCGTATTCATCCCGCCCGGGGTGTTTCACCAGCTTACCAACGTGGGCGACACGCCGGCGCGGATGCTCTACTGTTACGGCCCGGCGGGCGACGTCGCGCACTGGCGGCAGGAACTGGACGGCACGCTGCCGCGGGCCGGCGTGGAAGCGCCGCCGCTCCCCGACGGCGCCCGCCCGCAGTGCACCGCCAAACCCGAGTGAACTAAGCCATGAAAGTACACGAAATCGGCATCATCATGAACGGCGTCACCGGACGCATGGGGCTCAATCAGCACTTGTTGCGGTCGGTCGCCGCCATCCGGAAACAGGGCGGCGTCCGGCTGAACGCGGACGAAACCATTCTGCCGGTTCCGCTCCTCGTTGGCCGCAGCGAGACCAAGCTGAAGGCGATCGCCGAGCAGGCCGGAGGCCTGCCGTACACCACCAACCTGGAGGCGGCGCTGGCCGACAAGGCGTACCGCGTGTACTTCGACGCGCAGACCACGGAGCGCCGCGCCGGGTGCGTCGAGCAGGCCATCGCGGAAGGCAAAGACATCTACTGCGAGAAGCCCAGCGCGCACAGCCTGGAAGCGGCCCTGCACATTTACCGGCTGGCCGAAAAGGCTCGGGTCAAGCACGGCGTCGTGCAGGACAAGCTGTGGCTGCCCGGTCTGCTGAAGCTGAAAACGCTGCGCGATTCGGGTTTTTTCGGCCGCATTTTCTCCGTCCGCGGCGAATTCGGCTACTGGGTGTTCGAAGGCGATCTGGTGTCCATCCAGCGGCCTTCGTGGAACTATCGCAAGGAGGACGGCGGCGGCATCATCCTCGACATGCTCTGCCACTGGCGGTACGTCCTCGATAACCTGTTCGGACCGGTCAAGGCGGTGAGTTGCCTGGGCGCGACGCACATCCCCGAGCGCTGGGACGAACACGGGCGGAAGTACGCCTGCACGGCGGACGACGCGGCGTACGCGACGTTCGAACTGGAGGGCGGCGTGATCGCGCACTTCAATTCGTCGTGGTGTGTGCGGGTGCGCCGGGACGACCTGGTGACCATTCAGGTGGACGGGACACGCGGGACCGCGGTGGCCGGCCTGCGCAACTGCTGGGTGCAGCCGTACGCCGCCACGCCGCGCCCGGTCTGGAACCCCGATCTCGAAAGCCCGCTGAACTACTTCGACGACTGGCAGAAGCTGCCGAACCAGGAATCCTACGACAACGCTTTCAAGCGCCAGTGGGAGTTGTTCCTCCGCCACCTGGTGACCGGCGAGCCGTTCCCCTGGAGCCTGCTGGAAGGCGCCAAGGGCGTGCAACTCGCCGAATTGGGCATGGAGTCCTGGCGGCGGCGGGCGTGGCTCGACGTGCCGCCGCTCGGTTAAACGCGCTGGCCGCGGCGGCCGGCCGGACACCAGTTGTTACAATACTCGTGCGGCAAGAGGAGAACCTTATGCGAACCCCGTGGGTGGAAAAACGTCAGCACGATCCGATTCGTACCCAGATGCACTATGCCCGGCAGGGCCGGATCACCGAGGAAATGGACTATGTGGCCCGGCGCGAGCAGCTTGCGCCCGAACTGGTGCGCGACGAAGTCGCCCGCGGCCGCATGATCATCCCCGCCAACATCCGTCACCGCAACCTCGAACCCATGGCGATCGGTGTCGCCGCCAAGTGCAAGATCAACGCGAACATCGGCAATTCCGCCGTCACCTCGAACATCGACGCGGAACTGGAGAAACTGCGTTATGCGGTCCACTACGGCGCCGACACCGTGATGGATCTTTCGACCGGCGGCGACATCCCCCGCATTCGGAAAGCCATTATCGACGCTTCGCCCGTGCCTATCGGGACCGTGCCGATTTACGAAGGGTTGCAGCGCGTCCGCCGCATCGAGGATCTGACGCCCAACCTGATGCTGGAGGTGATTCACGAGCAGGCCGAACAGGGCGTGGATTATATGACCATTCACGCCGGCGTGCTGATCCAGTATGTCCCCTTGGCGGCCCGGCGGGTGACCGGCATCGTCAGCCGGGGCGGATCCATCCTGGCTGAGTGGATGGTGAAGAACCACAAACAGAATTTCCTCTACGAGCACTTCGACGAGATCTGCAAGATATTCCAGAAATACGATGTCAGCTTCTCGCTGGGAGACGGTTTGCGCCCGGGTTCGGTGGCCGATGCGAGCGACGAAGCGCAGTTCGCCGAACTCAAGACGCTGGGCGAGCTCACCAAGCGCGCCTGGGAGTATGACGTCCAGGTGATGATCGAGGGGCCGGGCCACATCCCCATGGACCAGATCCAGCTTCAGGTGGAGAAGGAAAAGGAGCTCTGTTACGAAGCGCCGTTCTACACGCTGGGCCCCTTGGTGACGGACATCGCGCCCGGCTACGACCACATCACCTCCGCCATCGGCGCGGCGATGATTGGCTGGTATGGCGCGTCCATGCTGTGCTACGTGACTCCCAAGGAACACCTGGGCCTGCCCAATAAAGACGATGTGAAGGCGGGGATCATCGCCTATAAGATCGCGGCTCACGCTGCCGATATCGCCCGGAAGCGTCCCGGCGCCCGGGACCGCGACGACGCCCTCTCCCGCGCCCGCTACCACTTCGACTGGAACGAGCAGTTCCGCCTGTCGCTGGATCCTGAGACAGCCCGGGCCATGCACGATGAGACACTGCCCGACGAGGGTTACAAGGAAGCACGGTACTGTTCGATGTGCGGCCCGAAGTTCTGCTCGATGAATATCTCCGCGAAAGTGGAGACATTCACCCCGGAAGACGCCGAGGCGGTGGCGAGTCACGGCAACGGCGCGGCGAAGCCGCTCGTGCAACTCCAGTCCTAGGCGCCCGCCCGCGGCCGGGCGGCGTCAGATTTTACAAATTTCCATTCGATTCGGCGTCAGGCGCCTGACGCGGGCCGCGCTTCCCCCTAACTCATTGCGTTTTTGGCGATTGCCGCCTGGCGGCGGATCCGCTCAGCGCCCCGGTCCCGCCGTCCCCTGATTGTTTCTTTTGTCCCCCCTCAAAAAAGTATTGCGCCCGGATCGTAACCACGTTATATAATCGTCCCCATATCGCCGCTTGACGGCTGGGGACCCTTTACCAACACAACTAGACGAAGCTACTAGAGGAGGAGCTTCCATGAGCGCATTGCGCCTGGTTGCGCTATTGCTTTCTCTGATGGTCATGGCCGGGTCGCCAGTCCTGGCCCAGGATGTCCGCGCCCGCGTGCAAGGACTGGTGACAGATTCATCGGGCGCCGTAGTGGTCGGCGCCAGAGTGACGCTCACGAATATGGGCACGAACGTCGCCAGCACCACGCTGTCGAACCAGACCGGACAGTATCTGTTTGACTTCGTGATTGCCGGCAATTACTCCCTCACCGTGGAGATGGAAGGGTTCCGGAAGTTTGTTTCAACGAATATCCTGGTGCAGAGCCGGGGGGACGTGACCGTGGACGCGCGCCTGGAGATCGGCGCCGCCAGCGAAGCGATCACGGTGGAGGCGGGTCCGGTCTCGGTGCAATTCAACACCTCGACGATGGGCTTGACGCTCGACAAGAAGATGACGAACGATCTGCCCGTCATCAACCGCAACCCCTTTCTGCTGGCGCAACTCAATCCGGCCGCCGTCCTGCGTTCCACCACCGAGCAAAGCCCCTACCACCACTGGGCGGCCACCCAGGTGGACGTGGGCGGCAACACCACCACCAAGAACGACGTGGTCATTGACGGCTCGCCCAACATGGCTTCGGAGAAGTCCGCCTACACGCCGTCCATGGACGCGGTGCAGGAAGTGAATATTCAGCAGAACGCGGTGGACGCCGAGTTCGGCCATTCGGCGGGCGGCATCATCACCGTCCAGATGAAGTCCGGGACGAACGCCTATCACGGCACCGCGTATTATCTGGGCCGCAATCCGGCGATCAACGCGGTGGCCGATCACATCACCCGGCGCGCCAACCTGACGCGCAATCACATCTTTGGCGGCACGCTGGGCTCGCCGGTCGTCAGGAACAAGATCTTCAACTTCTTTGCCTACGAGTCATGGCGCAGCCAGGATCCGCGTTCGGTGTTCTTCACCCTGCCGACCGACGCCGAGCGCGCGGGCGATTTCTCGCGGTCGGTGAACGCGGTGGGCGGGTTGCGCACGATCTTCGACCCGTTCTCGACGCGGCTCAACGCGGACGGAACCGCGACGCGCACCCCCTTCCCGGGGAACATCATTCCGCAGTCCCAACAGGATCCGGTGGGCCGCCGCGTGATGAACGACGTTTGGCGCCCGAACGGTCCCGGAACGGGAACGGACCTGGTCAACAACTTCTCGACCAGCTTCGCCGAGCGGGTGAAATATTGGAATCTGTCGGATCGCGCCGACTGGAATGCCTCCGACAAGCTGAAGATCTTTGGCCGCTTTTCGATGTTCAAGACCTTCGTGACCCAGGATAACTACGCCAACTCGCGAGCCGTGCAGCCGAACGGCAGCGAACGCCACGCCTGGACCACCGTGGGAGACGTCGTGTACACCGTCGGTCCGAGCACGGTGATCAACGTGCGGGGCGGCTACAATCGCATCTTTGACTCGTTCGCCGTGGCGTCCTCACAGATCACCAGTGCGCAACTCACGGAGATTCTCGGCAGCGACTGGCACAAGCCGTACTCCGACAACGATCCGGCTTTGTATTATCCCGGGTTCACGATCCGCCGCGGTCCTTCGAACACGGTGTTGGGACGCACGGGCTTCTGGTATCAGGATCCCGACACCTACAATGTGCAGTCGAAAGTCTCCCGCGCCCAGGGACGGCACTACTTCAAGGTAGGCGGAGAATGGCGGTGGCAGCGGGTGGTGGCGGTGCGCCCGCGGCCCATTTCGTTCGACGTAAAGCCGGAATTCACGGCGAACACTTTTCTCAACCCCGATCTGCGCCTGAGCGGCGACGCGTGGGCGAGCCTGCTGGTAGGCGCCCTTGACCAGAGCACGGTGATTCAATATCTGCCGATCCAACGGCACCGGAACACGTTTTATAGCCTTTACTTTCACGATGACATCAAGATGACGCAGCGCCTGACCCTCAACCTGGGACTTCGCTACGAATACACCACGCCCATGGTCGACCCGGAGGACCGGCTCTCGCGCTATCTCGACCTCAATGCTCCGATTCCCGAGTTTCAAGGCGCCCATGCGCCCACCCTGCCTGCCGAGGCTGCGGCGCTGCGCCGGAGCGCGCCCATCTATAACGGGGCGTGGATCTTCACGGACTCCCAGCACCGCGGTTCCTGGAATGCCCAGCGGCTGCTGCTGATGCCGCGCGCCGGTTTAGCGTATCGGGTCAATGACAAGACTTCGCTTCGTCTCGGTTTTGCGCGCTACCTGATTCCCTCGACGCTGGCTGACGGATTGGACATCCTCGGCAGCATTGTGTATCCCGGTTTCGATGCCACCACCAATGGCCTGCCGCTGCTGCAAGGCGTGCCTCAATCGCGTCTCAGCAACCCCTTCCCCGGCGGTCTGGTTCCGGTCCGAGGCAAGGCGTTCGGCACGTATACCAACCTGGGCGGGAACCCGATTTTCTACAATCAGGACTTCCGCGTGGGCGTAAATGACCGCTTTAACGTCAGTTGGCAGCGCGCCCTGCCTGGCAACATCGTGCTCGACGCCACCTATTTCGTGAATCTGGGCCGGGATCTGCCCGTAACCAAGGATCTCAATCTGGTGGATCCCCGCATTGGGTACGAACGGGGCGCCGCGGTGACGCGTGCGGTGCCCAACCCGTTTTTCAACCGCCTGCCCGCCGACAAGATGCCTGGTCAACTCCGGACCCAGAGCAGTGTCGCCGTCTCCCAGTTGCTGCGCCCGTATCCGCAGTACGGTTCCATCCAGCAGCGCATCACCGGGCAGTACCGGAATCGCTACCAGGCCTTGCAACTCCAGGCGCAGCGGCCGTTCGTGAATGGCTTCAACCTCGTTCTGGGTTATAGCTATAACCGGGAGCGCAACGAGGAGTACTACGACGAACTGGATTTCTTTCTGGATAACCTCACCTTTCAGCCCGCGGTCAATCCGCGGCACCGCCTGACCGGCGCGTCCATCTACCAGTTACCTTTCGGCAAAGGCAGGAAGTACCTGAGCAACGCAAACCGTGTCGTCGACGGAGTGCTCGGCGGCTGGTCGGTCAGCGGGCTGTTCACCTTCAACAGCGGCCAGTTCCTCCGTTTTGGCGGGCTGCTGGTGGATGGAGACCCATCGATCAGCAACCCCACCAAGAGCCGCATGTTCGACACGTCGAAGTTCCGGGCGCTGCCGGCGTTCACCCGGCGATCGAACCCGCTGCAGTACGCGGGGGTGAAGGGCATGCGGTTCAAGAACCTCGATATGACGCTCGCCAAAAGCTTTGCCGTCACCGAGCGGATCGCGTTCGAGTTGCGCATGGAGGCCTACAACGCCACGAACAGTTTCAACGGAGCGCTGCCCAACACCACGTTCGGCAACACGGCCTTTGGCGCGATCACGGCGCAACGACCCGGCTACTTCGGCCGCCAGTTCCAGTACAGCGGCCGCTTTACCTGGTGACCCCGGTCGCGCTCTTGTTGCTGGCGGCGCAAGGATTCTCCGGGACGGCGTCCTGCGCCGCCTGCCATGGCGGAATCGCCCGGAATCAGGCGCGGACGCGCCATGCCGGAGCGCTGGCGCGCGCAGCGGACGGACGCTGGGCATTCGGCGCGGGCGCCCAAGCCATCACCTATGTTTCGCAAGCCGGCGAAGACGCCTACCTGGAACACGGGCTTTCCTGGTATCGCAAGACCGGTGGGCTGGCCCTGACCCCGGGGCACGGCCATCCCGCCGGCGTCACCTATCCGACCTTCGCTCCGGACGCGGCCATCCTGCGCTGCTTTCAATGCCACTCCACCGGGACGCTGCGCCTGACGGAGAAACGGGAGATCCTGCCCGCCGAACCGGGGGTACACTGCGAGTCCTGTCACGGGGCGGGCGGCGCGCACGCGGCGCGGCCGGCGCCTGGCAACATCGTGAGTCCCAAACGGCTTTCAGCGGCCGCCCTCAATGACCTTTGCGGGGCCTGTCACCGCATGCCTCCCGCCGCCGGCGTGGCCACGAATTTCGAGAATCCCTGGAACGTGCGCCACCAGCCGGTGTATTTCAGCCAAAGCGCGTGTTTTCTCCAGAGCGGCGGAGCGCTTTCCTGCATTTCGTGCCACGACCCTCACCAGGATGGCGCGCCGGCAGGCGACTCGAAGTGCCGCCAATGCCATGCGGAGCCAAAACATGCCGCGCCGCGCCCGGGCGCCTGTACGGGGTGCCATATGCCGGCGGTCAGCCCGTCGCCCTGGTTGCGCTTCACCAACCACTGGATCGGAGTGTACCGGCTAGAGGGTCCCGGCGCGAATCGCCTGCGCCCGGCGGCGCAGGGGCGTGGCCGCTGAAGCCCGCCCGGTCTGCTCCAGCAAATCCGCAAGATTTTCCAGGGCGTTGGCGGTTTCCGGGGAGCGGGGACCGTGCGCTTTCTCGGTGACCAAGAGTGCGCGCCGGAACATCCGCTCGGCGCCGGCCACGTCGCCTTGCGTGGCCAGAGCCGCCCCCAACGTGCCGCAGGCCGCACCGGTGTGGGCGTCGGCGGGGCCCAGCTTCTTTTCGAAGGCGCCCAGCGCTGCGAAAGCCAGTTTGGCGGCCTCCCGGGCGTTGTCGGGGAGCAGGAGTCCTGCCAGGTTCAACCGCGTGGTGGCCAGTTCCACGTCCCCGGCGGGCAGCAGCCGCTGCCGGATGGCCAGCGCCTTGCGGTACAACCGCGCGGCCGTTTCCGGCGCCGTCTGTTCCAGCTCCACCGCCCAATTGTGCAGGGCGGTGGCGGCGGGCAGTCCCTCGGCCGCCGCCAGGACGGGCTCCAAATACGGGGCGGCCCGCCTATACTCTCCGCGCGCCGCCAGATACAAGCCGAGGTCGCGCGCGCTCTCCCGCGTCTTCGGATGCTGGCTCCCCAGCGTCCGTTCCCGCTGTTCCAAGGCCTGCCGGTACAGCGGCTCGAAGTCCGTAACCGGCTGCGCCAGCAGCAGCCCGGCGATTAGCGCGAGCCCGGCCATCCTTCGTGTACCTTGCCGGACAGGCTCCCCAGGAATTCGACGAGCGCGCGCTTGTCTTCCGCCGTCAAATCGAGTTTGCGCAGCTCAGGGTCCAGGTTCGGATTTGGCCGTCCGCCCTGATCGTAGAAATCCACCACCTCGTCCAGCGTGCGCAAGCTGCCATCGTGCATATAGGGAGCCACGCGGGCGACCTCACGCAAACCGGGCGTTTTGAAGGCGCCGAGGTCGGCTTCGTCGTGAGTGACGTTGTAGCGGCCGCGGTCGCGCCAGCCGCCGTCTTTCCAGCCGGTCCCTGTGTTGTGAAACGCTTCATCGGTCAGATTGGGACCTAGGTGACACGCCACGCAGTTGGCTTTGCCACGAAACAGATGCAGTCCCCTCCGCTGTGGCTCGGTCAAGGCTTCGCGGTCGCCCGCGACATAACGGTCGTAGGGAGAGTCGCCGGCCAGAATGGACCGCACATAGCTGGCCAGCGCTCTGGCCACATCGGCGGTTTCCGCCTCCCGTCCGAACACCGCGCGCATGGCTTCCCCCAGCGCCCGCTCCGCGCGGACCCGGGGCGCGACCTCCTCGAGCTTCAGGTCCATCTCTTTCGGATTAACAATCGGCTGCAAAACCTGATCTTCGAGGGTTGGGGCGCGGCCGTCCCAGAAGAAGGCGCGGCCCCAGGCGCGGTTCAGAATCGGCGGCGTGCGCCGCGCGTTCACCTGGGCGCGCACTCCGACAGCGCCGGACCTGCCGTCGGTGAAGGCCCGCTCGGGCTGATGGCATCCTCCGCAGGACAACGTCCCGTCGCGCGAGAGCCCTGGCCAGAAAAACAGACGCCGCCCCAGCTCGACCGTTTTGCGGGTCAGGGGATTGGCGTCGGGCGCCGGGACATAGGCGTCCAGGCCGAGGGGCACCGGCAGGCTCTCGGCCGCGTGCAGCGCAACAGCAACACTAACGCCCGCGATCCAGCGACGCAAACGCATGTTCCATTACCCAAACCTGCTGGCGGATCCGGCCCACGCTGAACGCCACGCGCTTGCCGTCCGGGTGCGCGCTGAAGGGGCCCCCGTCATAGTCCTTCCAAGCCAGTTCTCGCAACCCGGCCGGGGCCAGTTCATACGGCTTGCCTCCGCCCGACGCCAGCAGGCGCTCGCCGGCCCACTCCAGCCAGGTTGTGTTTTTCAGCGGCCAGTTCCGGTCCCCTGCCTCGACACGATCCGGTAAGGCGCGCGCCCGCGTTCCCGTCCGGGAAATGGCCACTGCGCTCGCCCCGGTATCCACCGACACGGAGCCATCCGGGTTCCAATCCCCGGGGACGCCGTGGTAATCCGCAGTCTCGACCACCCGCTCCGGCTTTACCAAGCCGTCGCGCACCCGCACCCGAAACAGGCCGGAGCGGCCTTTGCCGTCGCTGCCCGCCGCCAGCAACCACTCTCCGTCCGGGGACCAGCGCAGCGATTCGATATGGGCCAACCGCGCGGGCAGATCGCGCTCCACACCCGTCTCCAGGTCCCGCAGGACAATGACGCGCGCCGCGAGGCCGAAGTTTTCGGCGCCCCGGCGCGACAGGTAGGCCAACTGGCGGCCATCGCGCGACCACGCCGGACTCTGGTTCCGCCCGGGCGTCCGCGTGGCGAGGACCTCGGGGACGCCCTCGCGGGAGGCGATCGCCACTTCGGTAGCGCCGGTCCGCGCCCCGTACACCAGTGCGCCCGCGCGCGTCGCCCCCATGGGCAGGAACTGGTGCAGCCCTTTCTTCACCAGCCGCGGTTCCCCGCCGGGGCGTCCGTCGTCCACACGGACCGCCCAGGCGTCCATCGTGCCGGCGCGGTCACTCGCGAAGAGAATCTCCTTTCCGTCCGGAGACCAGACCGGAAACACATCTTCGGCTGGATGATCCACTACCGTGGCGGCGCGCGACCCGTCGAGCGCCAAAAGAAAAATGTCGCGCGGTCCCGGGCGGTCCCCGCCGAACGCATCGTAGGCGATCCAAAGTCCGTCGGGAGAGATGTCCATCTTCTTCGGATACACCCAAGTCAGGGACTTCAATACACGCACGGTCCCGTCGGCGGCGTTCACGAGGGCGATCTGGCTGATGTTGTCTTTGCGGAAGAGGAGGGTGAGAATGAACGAGCCATCCGGTGTCCAGGAGGCGGGCTGCACGAAGCCGGCCTCAGCGTTGCGGAACAGCACGCGAGGCGCGGCGCCGGCTCTGGTTTCGACCACGCGCAGGTCATAAAAACCCTCGTCGTTGAACCAGGCATAGGCGACCTGCCGCCCGTCTCGCGATGGAACGCTGAAATAGGCGAACTCTTTGGCCGCCGCGGGCGGCTTGAGCGTCAGGCGGCGTAGTTTGGCGGTGGCCGTCTCCAGCAGCGCCAGGTTTCCGGTGGCCGGATCGACGCAGGAAATCCAGTCCCCATCTGGAGATGGCGCGCCCAGCACATTGGCTCCGGGAGCATCCCAGACCAATCTGGCCTGGGGTTCCCCACCCCACGCCAGCGCGGCGCAGACCCAGATCCACCGCCGAAACACGTTTCCATCCTACCCGAACTGGCTCGAACGGGACGCCGGTTTTTCGACCGGCGCCGCCCTCCTACGAACGAAAAATGTCGCGGAGCGCAGGCCCCAGTTCCCGATAGAGGAACGGATACCCGGCGGACTCCGCCGCCGCAGGCAGCACGCGCTGGCTGCCGAGCACCATCTGCGACATTTCGCCGAACAGCGCACGCACCGCAAAGCCGGGCGCCGGGAAGATGGCGGGCCGGCGGAGAACGGAGGCAAGTTCACGGGTGAACTCCGAATTAGTGACGGGAACCGGCGACACGGCGTTGACGGGACCGCGAAGCGGTTGCGTCAGGGCGTACCGGATCAGTCCCACTACGTCGTCCGCGTGAATCCAGGACATCCATTGGCGGCCCGAGCCCAAACGGCCGCCCACGCCGGCGCGGAACGCTGGCAGCATTTTCTCCAACGCGCCACCCCCTTCGCCCAGCACGACCCCGATACGAAGGTTGACTACTCGCAAACCGGCCGCGGTCGCCTCGTGGGCGGCCTGCTCCCAGGCCACGCAAACCTCCGGCAGGAATCCCTGGCCCGGAGCGGACTGTTCGGTGAGAATCTCGTCGCCGCGGAAGCCGTAATAGCCCACCGCGGAAGCGCAGAGGAGCGTGGCCGGAGGCCGGCGCGCGGCGGCAATGGCTCGCACCAGATGACGAGTCCCCAGGACCCGGCTGTCACGTATCCGGCGCTTGACCTCCGGCGTCCAGCGCTGCGCCACCGGTTCGCCCGCCAGGTGCACCACGGCGTCGACCCGGTGCATGCTCTCGTCCGGAGGAAGTCCTGCCACGGGCTCCCAGTAAACCACCGCTACGTTCGGCCCAAACGAGACGTTCGTCCGGCGACTCAAGGCGACGACCGTGTGACCGTCCTGCCGCAGCGCTTCCACCAGCCGCCGGCCGACGAACCCCGTGGCGCCTGTCACCGTTACCGTCATGCCGCGCTAAACAGATCCTTTCCGGTCTCCTCGAGGTGCCGGATTTCCCGGATGTACGCCTCGGTCCGGGTTTTCCGCTTCATCCCGTCCAGCGACATGTAGCGGATCAGGCCGAACACCGGGCGTTCCTGCCAGGGCCGGTCGTGCAGGCCAAAGCACCAGAGAACATTGGTGTACGTATTGGGATCACGCCCGTCCAGCGCCCAGCGATCATGAATGTAGATCATGGTTTCCAGGGCATCCTGGCAAGTGGGAGACCACTCGATGATCTTCTTGCCCCAATACATACGGTAGTAGCCATGAATCTTCCCGCGCAACAGCATTTCCCGCTGCGTCGCGTTCCACAGGGCGTCATGCGTCTGCGCCTCGCAAAACTGCTGGCGCGTGTAGACGGGTTTGCGTTTGTCGGTCGCGTGCTTGCGCAGCGTCTGGGTGGCCCATTCGGGGAGGTTACTTAACGAGTCCGGGCGGGGAGAATGGCGCGCGAAGTTGAAGGCAAGTTCTCTCCGCACGATCAATTCTTCCAGGAACTCTTCCGCCGAGATGCCCAGTTCTTCGGCGCGCCGGCGGGTCGCCAGCGCGATCTCGAGAGACGAAATCATGCCGAAGTGCAGGTAGGGGCTCAAGTCGCTGGTCGCATGGGCGCTGGGCTCGTTCCGATCTTCCGCGTAGCGTTTCAGCTTCTTGTCCAGAAAGAGATGCAGGCGTTTTTCTGCCTCGAGGCGCCCCCCGGCGAACCCGAGAGACGGAGGCACCGAGTGGTCGATTTCGCAGGAGGACACCAGCGCCGGGATCTCCTCGGTCCGCACCGGGGTATGGAATGCTTCGGCGGCGCCCAGACCAGACATCTTTCTGCGCAGCGTAATCGGCGTCACCGGGTGCAGGTAGTGAGGCAGCAAACGCATGATCTTGGGCCGAATCGTGTAGGCCGCATACTCCCGCTTGCGGATCAGGTTCATCGGCACTACACAACTGCTGTCCACCACGTGGTAGGGAACCTCCAGCTTTTCCGCCACGGAAGGGTTATACTTGGCCGTGAGGAAAACCGGGTAATCGTCGCTGACCACGGCCGCAGCCTGCTCAGCGAGGCGATACAGGACGTCATTCGGATCCGATGACTTCCTACGTAGGTAGAAGCAATAACCGATGCCGCGTTCGGACAAGCGTCTAGCCTGTTCGGGAACGCCCTCCAGGATGAACGTGTGGAAGCGGTCGCTGGCGTGAGGATACGAGCAGGTTAGACCTTCGTAGTAGAGGAGCGGCAGACTGAGGTCATTCGCCATTTGGGCGGCGAATTCGAGCCCGTGGTTCGAATCCACCCGGCGGTTCATTTGGGCCCAATACAAAACGTACTTGGCGCCTCCTCGGACAACCTGCTGGTTCAGTTGTCGCACACGCGTTTGCATGGCTTTGTGGATGCGCTTGGGGCTCGTTTTGTCAGATTTTTCACGCCGGTTTCGGACGGCCCGCGGTGGCAACCTCGCTACAATGAAGGGGTGCGAGCCTGGAATCGGGCCAAGCTGCTTTGGGGGTACCTGAACGGCCACGCCGTTCTGCGGGGACTCCCGGTCGAGTACATCGTCGAAACCACCGCGAAATGCAATCTTTACTGCCCGATGTGCCCCCGGGAAACCCATAAGCAGCCGAAAGCCGATATGGCGGACGCGGTGTTCGAACGGCTGGTCCGGGAGTCCGGTCGGAGCGCCGAGCACATGATGCTGATCGGACTGGGCGAACCGTTCATGGACCGGGCCATCTTCGACCGGATCGAGTACTGCGAGCAGCACGACATCTCCACCCTGCTTTCCACCAACGGGACGTTCCTGGATGAGCCCACCGCGCGGCGGGTGCTCGCGTCCCGCTTGCAGCACATTACGCTCAGTTTCGACGGGATGTCGAAGGAGACCTTCGAGTATTATCGCAAGGGCGCCCGTTTTGAAAAGGTGCGGGACAATTTCGTGCGCTTTGCCCGGTTAAAACAAGAACTTGGGGCAAAGGTGCAGGTGGTCGTCCAGATGGTGCGGATGGAGGGAAACGCGCATGAGACCGACGAGTTCGTGCGCTACTGGAGCCAAGTGCCAGGTGTCGATCAAGTGCGGATCAAGGAGGACGAGACCAATCTGATGCGCCCGGACGCGGGGCACGAGGCCCGCGACTGGAAGCATCCTTGTCACTACCTTTGGCGGGGTCCCATGTATGTGAAGCAGGATGGCAACGTGTATCCCTGTTGCCAAAGTTACATGCTGGATGGCAAACCCGTGGGCAACCTGGAACGAGACTCCTTGACTGGAATCTGGAACTCGTTGGAAATGCAGCGCATGCGCAGGCTCCACAGCGAGGGCCGCGCGGGCGAAATCGACATCTGTGCCCGCTGCTGCACCACCATCCCGCACCCGTGGCTGGTGGTGGGGAGCTTGTTGCTGCACGGCAAGACCGTGCGCCGGTTCCTGCCCTGGGTGGAACGGATGATTTACTTCGCCCGGTTGCCGCGGCGCTGGTTGAATCCGCCCAAGCGCCAGACGCCGCCGTCCGGTCTGGTCCAGATCGAGACGCGCCCGGCGTCGGCAGAAACCAGGACGCGCTAGCGTGACAACCCCAATTCTTTCAGCAGTTCGTGCGCCCCGTAGACGGTGCGCAAAGATTCGACGATGATCTGGCTGGCGACGTGGACCGCGCGCGCCTGGCTGTCGGTGTAGACAAAGCGGTTCGGCAGGCTCTCCAGGTTGCCGTCGAAGACGATGCCGACAATCTCGCCGCGCGCGTTCACGGTCGGGCTGCCGGAGTTGCCGCCGTGGATGTCGCAGGTGGTGACGAAGTTGAAGGGAGTGTTGGGGTTCAGCTTTGATCTGGCTTTGAGCCAGGATTCAGGCAAAGCGAACGGATCCACGCCCGTAGCCCGCTGGTACAGGCCCGCGGTGCGGGTGGCAAAAGGAATCCGCTTGCCGCCGGAAAAATACCCTTTGGCGGGACCGTAGGCGATCCGGAAGGTAAAAGTGGCGTCGGGGTAGACCGAGTCACCGTAGCGGTCAAAGCGCGCCTGGGCCAGCAAACCCGCGCTCGTGGCCAGCACGGCTTCCAGCTCATCTTCAGTTTTCTTGCGCAGCGCGCGATTGCGCTCCTCGAGGAGGCGGGCAAGCCGGATCATGCCATCTTGCGACGCGCGGACCGCCGCCGCGTCAGAAGCCAAGCGCTTGCGCTCCGCCAAATCCTTCAACCTGCTGCCGGAAACATATGCTGCCGCTGCGTCCTGGGGAGAACGCCCGTCCAGGATGGCCCGCACTACTTCGTCGTCTGAGCCCAGTTCCTGTTCCAGGCAACGGAAGTTTTGGGCAAGGATCGCGATTTCGAGCCCGTCGTGGATCGGCGCAGGGGAAAACAGTTGCTGGCGAAGGGATTCCAGCGCCGAGTCCCGGTATTCGCGGAGGCGTTGATCATTGGGTTTGGCCACCTCCTCGGCATAGCGCAGCAGGTGGCGGGCAAGGGGAAAGACCTCCGACAGCACCGGCGTGCTCAAGGCGTAGGGCTTGAAGGAATCCCGGGTCGCCGCGTACGCCCGCGCTACGTTGTCCCACACGTCACCGTACTTCTGCCGCCGGTCGGGTTCGGCTTCCACCCACGCCCGCAACGTTTGTTCCTCGTCGCGCTTGCGTCCCATCAACTGAGGGTCGCGCAGCCCGTTCAGGAATCCCGTGTAGGCTTTGAGGCTGTTCTGGGCGCTGAGCAGGGCATCCCCCGCCTGCCGCTTCTGCTCGGCGCCTTGGGCGCCGTAGGCTTGCAGGGCTTCCACCAGACCTTGCAGCCGCCGGTGCATCATCGGGTAGCTCACATCGCGCAGAAATTCAAGCTGCGCCAGCGTGTGCAACCGCCCCGTGGTGCCGGGGTTGCCCGCGACAAAAGTTAGCTCACTCTCGCGCACGCCTTTCCTGCTCCACGGAAACCAATGCCGGCTCTCGACCGGCTTTCCGTTCTCGTACGCCCGGAACATGGCGAAGTCCAGGCAATAGCGGGGATACGTGAAGTTGTCGGGATCGCCGCCGAACGCGGCGATGGACTCCTCGGGCGCAAACACCAGGCGCACATCGGTGTACTTCTTGTATTGGTACAGATGGTAGCGGCCACCCGAGTACAGGTCGACCACGTCGCAGCGGTTTCCCGTTGCCTGGGCGCATTCCTTCTCGCGAGCGGCCATTGCCGCCCGCCGCAGACGAAACACTTCGGCGGGAGGCATCCCTGGCTTCTCCACCGCCTTGATCTGGGAGGTGACGTCCTCGATTTTCAGAACGACGTTGATCTCCAGATCGGGGCAGGCTTTTTCTTCGCCGGGCGTGGCGGCGTAAAAGCCCTTGGCGACATAATCGTTTTCGGCCGTCGACAACTTATGAATGCAGTCCCGCCCGACATGATGATTCGTGAAGAGCAGTCCTTTGGGGGAGACGAAGGAGCCTGAACCCCCGCTGTTGAACCGCACCGCCGCCAACTGGAGCCGATCGAGGAACGCGTCCGAAACGTCAACGCCGTAAGCTTGGCGCACTGCTGCCTTGGGGAACTGATTGACGAGCCACATTCCCTCGTCCGCCCATGCCCAGGCCAGCGCGAGAGTCAAAAAAGAGCAAAGTAAGCGTCTTGTCATCTTTTACTCGCAGGAAAGGCGACCCGGATCTCCGCCCGCAAAAATTCCATCACTCTTAACCCGTTCTAATAAAATGGGTTATCTCGACTAGGACCACAACGGTAGTTTCGGCGGAGCCGGTTGGTGTGTCATACTGTATACAGATCCGGTCTGTAACAGCATGGCGCAGATCAATGAGGCGATTGCCCGCTATCACAAAATTCTTCAAAGCGATCCCTATCGGGATCTGAATTGGCTCCATCCGATCCGCGAGCGGATGGTCGAGGAGTCACTGTCCAGCGGGGGGCGTCTGTTGTGTCCCTTTCTCCGCCCTCACTTCCTCACCCGGAAACAGTACGACTCCATGATCAAGTCGGCCGAACTGCTCATCTCGGCCGTCGACCGCATGCAGCAGATGGTCCTCGCCAATCCGGCTCTCATGAACCGGCTGGAGTTGCTGCCCGCAGAGAAGATGCTGGCTTCCATTGAACCGGGCTACAAAGCGCTGGACGCGATGTGCCGTCTTGACCTGAGCGTCTCGAATGGATCGTCTTATCTTCTTCAGTATAACCCTGACTCGCCGATGGGCGTCGCCTGGGCCGACGGGCTGGCAGAGTTGTTCTATGGCGCGCCGCCGGTGAAGGAGTTTCGAAAAAAGCAGCCGCTGACCAAGATCACCGGCAAGAAGTATCTGCTGTCCGCGCTGCTGAATGTCTGGCGGCAGTTCCATCATGGACCCAAACGGCCCCGGATCGCGATTCTCGAGTTCCGTCCCGGCGCCCGGCCTGCGCCGACCGAATATTCGCCGATCTGTAACTACTTCAGGGAGCAGGGCTACGAAACCGAGATCGTCACTCCGGACCAGCTTGAGTTCAAGGGCGGCGTGCTTCGGAAGGGTCCGTTCGCCATCGACCTGGTGTACCGGCGGGTCAGCGTGCAGGAGTTCCTCCAACGGTTTGACCTGTCGCATCCGTTGGTGCAAGCCTACCGGGCCCGCGCCGTCTGCCTGGTGAACAGTTTCCGTTCGGAGCTGGCTCATAAGAAGGCGTTCCTCGGATTGCTGACGGACGAATCTCTCACCGCCAAATTTCCCATCGCGGAGCGGAAGGTGGTTCGGGAGCATGTGCCGTGGACTCGCCTGGTCGCCCAGACCAAGACCACTTATCAGCAGGAAGTGGTGGAGCTGCCGGAGTTCCTCCTTCAGAACCGCGAGCGACTGGTCTTGAAGCCCAACGACGACTACGCCGATTCAGGACTGTTCTATGGTGCGGAGATGGACGACGCGGACTGGGAGCGGGCCGTGCGCCAGGCGCTTCGTACGCCATATGTAGTGCAGGAACGGGTCGGACCTGTGAAGTCAATCTTCCCGCTGGAGAGATTCGGCCCGGTGGAATTCCAGGAAATGCGCGTCGATATCCACCTCCAGGCGTACTTGGGGCGTATTCATAGCTGCGCGAGCTGGTTGTCCTCGGGTTCGCCGGGCGGGTTCTCGAGCACTTCGGGGATGGCGCCGATCTTCATCCTCGAAGGAAGCAAGTAGACTCACCCCCCCGAGCCGAGCCGCGAGTGGCGACAAGCGGGCCTCCGCCAGAACTCCGCCTCAACGAACCAGCTCACCGGAGCGAGCCGAACGGATAACGGGACCGGACTGCGAGGATCCGCGCTTTCTCCGCGCCGGGATCCGCGGACGCATAGAAACCGACGGTTGCGTTCAACCGGATGAAATAAGCATCGCCCGCCTTGGCGGGATAGCGCCCTTCGTGTCCGTCCATGCCGCCGCCGGCAACCATCTCGCCCTTCCCGCTCATCAGGTAATAGATTTCCTCCTCGCGGTCGTGATGATGCGGCTGGTTCGTGCCGCCGGGAGCGAACTCCATGACGAACAAACTCGTCACGACGTGCCCGGCGGCGATGCGGTCTCGCTGGCTCTTGGTGTCCCCGAGCAGTAATCGGTACAGGGTGCTCGGGGGATGGCCGCCCACCACCTGGAGGGGAACCTCTTCGAGATTGGCCCGCAAGGGCTCGAGGGGGATCGCGAGGGGGACATCCTGGGGAATGCGATAGCCCATCAGCAGCGCCCGGCAAGGCGAAAGCCCGCTACAAGTCAGCGCATGCGGCGTCCCCGGCGGGATATACAGATAATCGAAGCGGCGAACCGGCAACTGGCCGTCGCCGTAGCGCACCGCGCCGGAGCCGTCGAGCACCAGATAAATGTGCTCTTCCCGAGGCTGCGCCGTGGTCCGGCAAGCGCTTCCGGGGTCCAGTTCGAGTTCGCTGAAGCGCGCAATTCCTTTCGCCTGGCGCGCATCCGGGTCGCCGCTGCCGAAGATGGGCTTGAACCGGCAGCCGTCGCTTGTAAACTCCGAGGGGACGGGGACGATGTCCGGCACGTGCCGCCGCAGAAACGTCGGATCCACCTTCCCGTCCGCCGCACTCAGCTGCCATGCTAAAAGGAAAAACCAGACCGCCAGCCGCACGGTTGGATTGTATGCGGCGCCGGGCCGGTCCGCAAGCGGTTTGCTAGCTTGGACTAGTCTAGAAGCTGGTGGAACAACCGGGACACTGCTCTGCCCGGAGGCGCACCAGGCGAAAATCAGGGACTTACGTTCAACCCGAGTGGGCAGAGTTGCCTGTCCCGGCGTTTTCAACAAGCTCCTACACGATTAGAGATCCGTCTCCGCCTCGGCGCGCAACGCGTCCCGATCCACCAGCAGGACTTGCCGCCTGGCGATCCGGATCATGCCTTCGGCTTGAAAGCGCGCCAGGTTGCGAGAAACCACCTCCCGGACAGTGCCCAGTCGCAGGGCCAATTCCTCGTGGGTCACCGGCAGGTCAAATTCCGCCTGGCCGCTTTGCTCAGCAAAGTCGAGCAAAGCGCGGGCCACCCGCTGCCGCATGCTCCCGAACGTAACTGTCTCCACCAACCGCACCAGTTGCCGGAGACGCTGCCCCGCCACCGCCAGCACCTTCAACGGCACCTTGGGGTGGGACTCGCAGAACCGCCGGAAGGCATCTTTGGGGAGCAGATACGCCACGGTGTCCTCGACCGCCGTAACCGACGCCGGATAATCCCCGCCGTCGAACAGCGGAACCTCGGCGACCGTCGAAGGGGCCGATTCCATCGCCAGCATGATGGAGCGCCCCGAGGGGCTGGCCTTCGAAATCTTCACCGTCCCGGACGCCAGCACGTACAGCCCTTCGCACGGCATGCCTTCTTCGAACAGCACCTCTCCCGCGCGGTAGGAGCGCGCGACGGCCAGCGGGATCAGGGATTCCAACTCCTCCGCGCTGAGCGCGGCGAACAGGACGCTGCGGGAAAATACCTCCCGCTTGGAGAGGGCAGAGGACATCTTCGGAAGACTTCACTCTATCGCATGCCCGTCCGCGAGCTCAAACGGCGCCCTTCCTTTCGCGGGCTGTGGTGATCAGCGTCACCGCCAATCCCCGTCCGTCGCGCGAAGATAGAGGAACCATGCAGCAACCTTACCTCCTGGTGCCGGATTTGGCCGCCGCAGCCGAGGCGCCGGCGAACGGCATTCTCTCGAAAACGATCCAGAACGACGACCGCTCCAAGATCATTCAGTTCACGTTCGCGCCCGGGCAGGAACTGTCGGCGCACACCGCTCCGTTCCCGGCGACCCTCTACTTTGTGGAAGGCGAAGCATCCTTGCTGCTCGGCGAGGACTCACACGAGGCGGCGGCCCGCACCTTCGTCTACCTGACGCCGAACCTGCCACATGGCATCAGGGCCAAGACGAAAGTGGTGATGCTGTTGACGATGTTAAAAAACCCGCCGCCCACGGCGGCCTGAGCGCAGGCATGTGGCCGCGCGAACATGGCGCTTGGCCGATGTTGCTGGCCCCGTTCCTGAGCGCGCTGCTGCTGGCGCGCGCCTGGCATTGGTCGGTTCCCGTGGCGCTGGTGGCCGTGCTGGCGGCGTTCGTTTTGCGCGAGCCCCTGGTGACGCTGGGGCGGCAGCGTTGGGTCTGGCGCGACGAAAGACCGGAGAGCGCGAAAGCGCGCCGCTGGCTGGCGGCGGAACTCGCCCTGCTGGCCGCCGCCGGCGGAGCGCTAGCCTTGCGCTGGCCGCTCAGCTTCCTGCTGCCGCTGGGGTTTCTGGGGGCGGGGATGACGCTGCTGGCCGCCTGGATGACGGTCCGCAACCGCCAGCGCTCCGCCACCCTCCAACTGGCCAGCGCCGCAGGACTTACTTCGACCTGCCTGGCGGCCAGCCTGTCGGCCGCCGGACGCGTCGAACCGTGGTGCTGGCTGCTGTGGGCGCTGAGCGCGGCCCACGCGGCGGCAGGCATTTTCGTGGTGCACGCCCGGCTGGAAGCCCGCGTCGCCGCGCGGGCCCCCCGGCCCGAACCGCTCCGCTTCCGGCGGCCAGCGTATGCCATGCAACTCCTGCTGCTGGCGGGCGCCGCCGCCCTCTACCCATCTCTGCCGGCAGTCTCCGCCGCGCTCGCCCTGTCGGCCCTGGTTCACCTCGCCACGCTGCGAAGCCTGAGCAGCCCCGCGGCGCTCGAGACGCCGCTGACCCGCGTCGGGCTTCGCGCGATGACGCTCTCCCTGGTCTATTCCGCGCTGCTAGTGTATGGCCTCTGGTAACGATTCCTTTTCCAGATCGGCCGCGAGCGCTTCGTACCGCGCGTGCAGCGCCTGGTTGATCCGCGGGTTGGACTCGTCGGCGAAGGCGGCGCGCAGGGCGTCGAACTCCGCTGCGCTCAACGCGTGGAGCGCCATCTGAAACAGGACGTGGTCCTCTTTCTGGATGTGGCCGCGAAGCAGTTGAATGTAGCCAAAGGCCTGCTGGTGAATCATTTCAATGGCGTCCCGGTCTCCCGCGGCGGCGGCGGGCAGCCGCTCGCGGATGCCGCTCAGGTGCGCCCGCCCGATCTCGTGTTCATAGCGCATCATGCCCACCGGCCCGGCATCGGCGGGAAACCCACCGCGGCCCATCGCCGGAAACAGGCACTCTTCTTCCTTGAAATGATGGCAGCGATCGGCGTAGGTCCGGAAAAAGTCCAAGGCTTTCTCAAAGAACTCCGCGGGAAAAGGCCCGGCGGCGTCGCGGGACAACATCCGCTCCATCGCGTTCAGGACGCGTTCGATCACGCGGTGCTCCTGCATCAACGATTCGACGGGGTGCGGGTGGGACATGGAAGCAGCCTCCGGTTTGAGCTTGGCGGAAAATGGCGGCGGGCGCGGTGACCGTGGTCACCGACGGGAACGGAACCTGAATCCCATACTGGGAACGTGCCAACCGTCGCTTCTCCCACGCTGGAACAAGCGCCCCGGATGAGCGGGCACGCCTCCGCCCCGGGCGAGCGGAAGCAATGGACCCGGCGCACGGATCGCGACCGGTCGCAGAGCCTGCGCCGCGCGGTCCAGGGCGCCTTCCTGCTGCTCAATCTCTGGATCGGAGTGCAGTTCTATCTGTTTGTCCGCCAATTTGAAACCGGCGCGCCGACCGGCGTCGCGCGCCCGCCGGGCGTGGAAGGCTGGCTCCCCATCGCGGGGATGATGAACACCAAGTATTTCCTGACCACCGGTGAGATTCCGGTGATCCATCCGGCGGCGATGGTGCTGTTTGTCACCTTCGTCGTCCTGTCCCTCCTGCTGCGCAAGTCATTCTGTGGCTGGTTGTGCCCCGTCGGCACGGTCTCGGAATACCTCTGGAAGTTCGGTCGGGAAACGTTCGGGCGGGTATTCTACCTGCCTAGGTGGCTGGACATCGGAATGCGGAGCCTGAAGTATGTGCTGCTCGGGCTATTCCTGTATGCGGTCGGCGGCATGTCCGCGCAGGCGATCGCTTCCTTCCTCGGCTCGCCCTACGGGCTGATCGCCGACGTGAAGATGCTGAACTTCTTCCGGCACATGGGAACCACAGCGGCGATGGTGACCGGCATCCTGTTGATCGCGTCGATCTTTGTGCAGAACTTCTGGTGCCGGTACCTGTGTCCGTATGGGGCGCTGATGGGCCTGGCTGCCCTGGCCAGCCCTTTGCGGATTCGCCGGACGCCCTCGGCCTGCATCGACTGCGCCAAGTGCGCCAAGGCGTGCCCGTCGCGCCTGCCGGTGGACCGCCTGGTGCAGATCCGGTCCGCTGAATGCCTCGGCTGCCTGGAGTGTGTCGCCGTCTGTCCGGCGGCGGGGGCGCTGGATATGACGGTGGCGGTGACCCGCCGGCCGGTGCGGGCTTCGTGGATCGCCGCCGCGGTGGTGGTTCTGTTCATCGGCATGACCGGCTGGGCAAAGCTCACCGGTCATTGGGACAGCCCCATTCCGCCGGCGGTGTACGAGCGGCTGGTGCCCCTGGCCAGCCAGTTCGCCCACCCGTAAAAAGGCAGAACCCGGCCGTGGCCTATCGCATATCCAGCGACGACTGCACCGGCTGCGGCGACTGCGTGCCGCGCTGCCCGGTGGACGCCATCCGGCCGGGGAGCCCCGCGCCGCGCATCGTACGGTTCCTCTGCATCGAATGCGTGGGCTTTGCGTCCCGGCCACAATGCGCGGAGGCCTGTGACGCAGGCGCGATCCGCGAAGACGAGCCGCCTGCCCTGGCGGCCAGCTTGTCCCGCGCGTAAAACGTATGCTACACACCGGACGATGAAGCTTGCCGGAATCGGATTCCTGTTTGCGGTCTGCGCGATGGCCGCGGCGCACGACGTGCGGAGGTACGGCGCGCGAGGCGACGGCGTGACGGACGACACCGCCGCCATCCAGAAGGCCATCGAAGCCGCTGCCGCGCAGGGAGGCGGCACGGTCCGGTTGCCGCCGGGACGTTACCGCTCCGGCACCTTGCGCTTGCGCGACCACCTCACGCTGGACCTGTCCGCCGGAGCGGTGCTGCTGGCCAGCCCGGACGACCGCGACTTCGCCCCCTACGAGAAGCTGACGTTCACGCCGGTGGACGACCGGGAAACCACCTACTTCGATTTCGCGCTGCTCACGGCGGAGGGCGTGACCGATCTGACCATCCAGGGCCAGGGCGTCATTGACGGCAATCGCACCCGCCGCGGGGGTCCCAAGACCATCGCGATCAAGGGCAGCCGCCAGGTGGCCATCCGCGGCGTCACCGTCGCCAACTCCCCGAATTACTCCATCAGCCTGCTGGGAACGGATCATGTCGACATCGACGGCGTCACTATTTGGAACGGCTATTCCGATGGCATCGATCCGGACTGTTCGCGCTACGTGCGCATCGCCAACAGCTACATTGATGCGTGGGACGACGCCATTTGTCCGAAATCCAGCCAGGCGCTGGGCTACCCGCGCGCCACCGAATATTTGACCGTCACCAATTGCATCACGCGCACCAGTTGCAATCACTTCAAAATGGGGACCGAGAGCCGGGGCGGTTTCCGCCACATCACCGTTTCGAACCTGGTGATGCGGTCCCGCGATCGAGGCCGTCCGGCCATCTCCGGGATTGCGCTGGAAACCGTGGACGGGGCGACCGTCGAGAACGTCGCGATCAGCAACGTGACCATGGAGGACGCCCGCACGCCGATCTTCCTGCGCCTGGGAAATCGGGGCCGCGGCATGACGCCGCCCCGGCCCGGCGTGCTACGCAACGTCGCCATCGCCAACGTGGTCGCTTCGGGCGGCACGCTGGCGAGTTCCATCACGGGCTTGCCAGGACACCGCGTCGAAGACGTGACGCTCTCGGCGATCCACTTGGGCATGCGCGGCGGAGGGCAGACACGCGACCTTGAGGTGCCCGAGCATCCGGACAAGTACCCTGACGCCAGCATGTTCGGCGAACTTCCGGCCAGCGGTTTGTATGTCCGGCACGCGGCGGGCCTGGTGCTGCGCGATGTCCGCGTCCGCACCGTCGTGGCGGACCCGCGACCCGCCCTCGTGCTGGACGACGTCCAGCACGTGGACGTGCACGGGTTCGCCGCCCCGCCGGTGGACGGCCCGCTGATGTTGTGGCGCGAAGTGGCGGGCGCGCTGGTGACCGGGGTGCGCCTGACCGGGACCATGCCGGTCTTCCTGCGCCTGCTGGGCCCCGGCAGCCGCGACGTCGCGCTCACCGGCAACGACCTGCGCGGCGCGCGCGCGGTGGTGGAGACGGGCGCGGGAGCCCCGCGCGGCGCCTGGCGCGAAGCGGCGGGAATTCGCTGACTGGACGGAGGCAGCTAGCGGCTGATCTTACCCAGCACCACCGCCCGCGACGCTCCCGTTGCGGACGGCACGTTGCCTGGCTTCCCGCGCCAGGTGCGATAGGCCAGCACCGCGAAAGCGATGGCCTCCTTGGCGTCCGGATCGACGCCGTACTCCGCCGACGAAACGACCGCCACCCCCGGCAGGAAGGCGCGCAGTTGATCCAGCAGCGTGCGGTTATGGACCCCGCCTCCGGAAACGATGACCTCGGCCGCCTCCGGCGCCGCGAGGCGGATCCCGATGGCGATGGTGGAGGCGGTCAATACGGTGGCGGTGGCGACCGCGTCCCGCCACGGCAGTCCGGCGTCTTCAATCCGGCGCACAAAGTCCGCGCCGTACTGCTCGCGGCCCGCCGTCTTGGGTGGCGGCTGGCGGTAATACGGATCGCGCAACAGCGCGGCCAGCAGCGCCCTGTCCGGCCGGCCCTGGGCTGCGGCCCGGCCGCCGCGGTCGAACGGACGCCCGGCATGCCGCTGCATCAACTGATCGATCACCATGTTGCCGGGACCGGTATCGAAGGCGGTCACCCGGCCGTCGGGGAAGATCGCGGTCAAGTTGGCGATGCCGCCGATATTGAGCGCGATTCGCGTGCGGCGGCGGTCCTGAAACAGCCACTGGTCCACCCAAGGCGCCAGCGGCGCGCCCTTGCCGCCCGCGGCAATGTCTCGCGGCCGGAAATCCGAGACCACGGGAATTCCCAGCCGTTCCGCCACCACGCCGGCCTCGCCGATCTGGAGCGTGTTTCGCCCGCTTTCGTGGTAAATCGTCTGCCCGTGACAACCCGCCAGTTCCAGAGTCTCGGGCGGGATGCCCGCCGCCCGGCAGGTGCGGAGCACCGCCGCGGCGTACCGCTCGCCCAGTTCGAAATTCAGCCGCGAGATCTCGGCGGTGGTGGTGGCCGCGTTCGACACGCCGAGGATTCGCCGCCGCAGTCCGGCCGGGTAGGGAATCGTCCGCCAGGCCACCGTCGCCACGCGCCGTCCCGTCACCTCCACAATCGCGACGTCAATCCCGTCGAGCGACGTGCCGCTCATGATGCCGGCCACGCGCACGCTACGGGTTCCTCTTCAATTCTTCCTGCAGTTCATGCAGCACTTGCAGGGCCTCGATCGGGCGCAGTTCGTCGATCCGCAGGTTCCGGATGCGCTCGGCGATCTGGTAGCCGACCGGCTCAAACAACTGGATCTGAAGGGGGGCGGGAGGCGCGGCGGAAGGGGCGAGTTCGGTGGTGGCCACCTGCTCGGTGCGCTCGTGCCATTCCAGCACTTGCCGGGCGCGCGCGATGACGCCCGCGGGCAGGCCGGCCAGCCGCGCCACTTCAATGCCGTAACTGCGGTCGGCGGCGCCCGGTTCCACTTTGCGCAGGAAGATGATTTGGTCGCCGGCCTCCTTGACCGAGACGCGCAAATTGCGCACGCCATCCAGTTGCTCGGCCAGTTCCGTGAGCTCGTGGTAATGGGTCGCGAACAGCGTCTTGGCGCGGATCCGGTCGTGAATGTATTCGATCACCGCCCATGCCAGCGCCAGGCCGTCATAGGTGGCCGTGCCGCGGCCGATCTCGTCCAGCACGATCAGGCTGCGCGGCGTGGCCGTGTTGAGGATGACGGCGGTCTCGGTCATCTCCACCATGAACGTCGACCGGCCGCGCGCCAGGTTGTCCGACGCGCCGATGCGGGTAAAAATGCGGTCCACCACGGGCAGCAGCGCGGAATCAGCGGGCACGAAGGAGCCCATCTGCGCCAACAGCACGATCAGCGCCGTCTGCCGCAAATAGGTGGATTTGCCCCCCATGTTCGGTCCCGTAATCAGGGCGATCAGGTGTTCGCGCGCGTCCAGGTAGAGGTCGTTCGGAATGAAACGTCCGGCGCCCTCGTCCGTCATCCGCTCGATCACCGGGTGACGCCCGCCGGCGATCTTCAATTCGCCGTCTTCGCCGGAAAACCGGGGCCGGCAGTAGCGGTTTTCCGCCGCCACCTGCGCCAGCGCCGCCGTGACGTCCAATTCGGCGATGGCCGCCGCCGTCTGGCGCAGGCGCGCGCTGTGTTCGATCACCAGCAAGCGGAGCTGGCCAAACAGTTCTTTTTCGAGCGCGAGGATCTTTTCTTCCGCTTCGAGTACTTTGCGCTCGTATTCCTTCAGCTCGGGCGTGGTGAAACGCTCGGCGTTGACCAGCGTCTGCTTGCGTTCGTAATCGGCGGGCGCCAGGTGCAGGTTGGCCTTGGAGATCTCCAGGTAGTAGCCAAAGACGTTGTTGAACCGCACCTTCAACGACGGGATGCCGGTCCGCTGGCGCTCGCGCGCCTCGATCTGCGCGATGTACTGCTTGCCGTTCTGGCTGAGGTCGCGCCACTCATCGAGTTCGCGGTGGAAGCCGGGACGGATGACGCCCCCGTCGGCTAGGCTGAGCGGCGGCGGATCGGCCAGCGCTTCCCGGATGCGGTCCGCGACTTCCGGCACGCCGTCCAGGCGCTCGGCGAGGTTGCGCAAGCGGGCGCTGGCGCAGCCGGAGACCCGCTCGCGGAGCAGCGGGACCGGATTGAGCGAGCGCCCCAGCGCCTGCACGTCGCGCGGGCCGGCGGTTCCCATCGTCACTTTGGCCAGCAGGCGCTCGATGTCCAGCACTCCGGCGAGTTGCTTGCGCAGTTCCGCGCGCAGAATCGTCTGCCGCAGCAACTCGTCCACCGCCTCCAGCCGCGATTCGATCTCGGCGGTGTCTCGCGCGGGCCGCAGCATCCGCTGCCGGAGCAGGCGTCCGCCCATGCCGGTGGCGGTTTGATCCAGCACGGCGATCAGAGTGGGGGTTTTCGCCGCGGCGTCGGTGGAAAAGAGCGGCTCGATCAGTTCCAGGTTCCGCACCGTCACCGCGTCCAACACCATCGCGTCCGCGCGGTCGTAGTAGGCGGGCGCGGCCAGATGGTCCAGCGCTCCGCGCTGCGTGTCGCGCAGGTAATGGAGGATGCCGCCCGCCGCGCAGACGGCGCCGGGGCGGCCGGCCAAACCGCAGCCGTCCAGCGTGTGGAGCCGGAAGTGCTCTTGCAGGATCCGTTGGGCGTAGTCGATGCTGAACGCCCACTCGTCGATCTGCGTCACCACGAAACGGCGGCCGGGCTCTGGCGGCAGCAGCGCGGTCTGGTCCGGCAGCAGCACCTCGCGCGGGTTCAACTGCTCGAGTAACGCGCCGGTCTCGCCGGCCTCGCACTCGGTCACGCGGAACTCGCCCGTCGAGATGTCCACGTGCGCGACGCCGGTGCGGGCGCCGCTCCGGAAGACCGCCGCCAGGTAGTTGTTCTCGCGCGAGCGGAGAACATTCCCCTCGGTGGCCGTGCCCGGCGTCACGATGCGGGTAATCTCCCGCTTCACCAGTTTTCGGCCCGCGCCGGCCTCCTCCATCTGGTCGCAAATGGCGACCCGGTAGCCTTTCTGGATCAGGCGGGCGACGTAGCCCTCCGCAGCATGATACGGCACGCCGCACATCGGGATCGGGGTTCCTTTCTCCTTGTGGCGCGAGGTGAGGGTGATTTCCAGCTCCCGCGCCGCCACGATGGCATCGTCGAAAAACAGCTCATAGAAATCACCCAGGCGGAACATGAGCAGGGCGTGCGGAGCCTGGGCTTTGACGGCTTGGTACTGCCGCATCAGCGGCGTGGAAGCTTCAACGGTCATCGGGAGGCGGGAACTCCACGGCGTTGCTTCCCATTATCGGCTATCGTCGGCGCAGCGAACGGCCGGAGGACATCAGGCGGAAGGTTCCGCGTCGCGTGGGCGCACGTACCAGTGAATCGCTTCCCGCACATCCAGTCCGGCGGGTTCGGCTTGCGCCTCGGGGTGGGTCGCGCGGTAGCGCACGAGCAGCGCGCCCGCCAACTGGCGCACGACCTCGGGATGCCGCCCGGAGACGTCGCGAAACTCGCCCGGGTCGCGGCGCAGGTCGTACAGGCGGACGTACGGGCCCGGCGTCGGGTTGTCCGTGACATAGCCCTCGGTCCGGCGCCGGCGCCCCGAACACACGATCAACTTCCACCGCTCTGCGCGGAGAAAAGCTTCCTCGTTCTCCAGGTACTGGCTGAAGACGTGAGCGCGCGGCTGCGGCGGGCGTTTGCCTTCCAGGTACGGGCGCAGGCTTTGGCCGTGTTGCACCGGGAGCGGGTCGACGCCCAGCAGATCGAGGATCGTGGGGGCGACGTCCACCGATTCCGTCAGGCCGCGCACCACGCCCGGACGCACTCTGCCGGGAAACCGGACGATCAGGGGAACATGCAGCGCCGGATCGTAGCCGCAGTGCTTCTCAAACCGGCCGTGGTGGCCCAGGCAGTAGCCGTGGTCGGCCAGATACACCACCAGGGTGTCGTTTTCGAGTTGCAGGCGCCGGAGTTCGTCCAGCACCCGGCCGACGCAGCGGTCCAGAAAGAGCGTCGAGGTGTAATACGCCGCGATGATTCCCTGTTTGTCCTCCACGCTCAGATCCCGAAAGATCAGGGGAATCTGGCCAGCGTCTTCCGGACCCACTTCCGGAACGGGGAACCTACGGGGTTGGAAGCGATCGCGCTCCTCGTAGGGAAAGTGGAACGGCGAATGGGGCTCCTGAAAGCTCACCCAGAGCGCGAACAGCCCGTCGCGATGCTCGCGTAAATAGCGGCACGCCCGCTCGGCGAGGAACGTGCTTTTCATGTCCGCCTCTCGCCGCGCGAACGGGAGCTTGTCCGCATTCAGCCAGATCCGCGCGGGATCTTGGAAGGGCCGCCACGGACCCAGGGCGCGCGCGCCTGCGGGCAGCGGCCGGGGAGAGACCTCTCCGGACCAGGCGCGATGCAGATCCTGCTCGGTCATCAGGTAATCGAAACCGTGCAGCCCCGGCCGCGAGGGCCGCTGAAAGTGCATTTTGCCGAATACCGCGGTGTGGTAGCCCGCGGCGCGCAGTTGCCGCGCCAGCGTCTGTTTGTCTTCCGCGAGCGGCGTCCGCAGCACGGTGACGCCCGCCGCCGAAGGCAGCAGACCGGTCAGGAACGATTGCCGCGAGGGCGTGCACACCGGCGAGTTGCAGTAGTGGCGGGCAAAGCGGACGCCCTCGGCAGCCAGCCGGTCCAGGTGCGGCGTCACCGCGCGGCGGTCGCCGCCGGCGCCCAGCACATACCCCGCGTGATCGTCGGCATGCAGAAACAGAAAATTCGGCTTTCTCCCTGCCGCGGCCGCCGTTGCCGCCGCCGCGCCGATCCACTCCCGCCTGCTCAGTTTCGGAGACATTCCTTTCGACTATAGACCGCGGACCAGAGGAATCCAACGCTTCACCACCATTACCCGATGAAGCCGGCCACCGTCTCTACAAACGCCGTCATGTAGCGCGGCAGGTACCGGTTGCGCTTGTGAAACACCGCGATGTCGATCCGGGGCAGTCCCTCCGGGGGAGCGATGGCGGACAGATCGCTTAAGCTCTCCGCCAGGCGGGGCCCGAGCGGAACGACGCCGACGCCGAAGCCGGCGCGCACCATCTCGAGCAGCAACTCCGGAGTCGTCACTTCGGCCGCGATCTTCATCTTCGCCAGCAGATTCTTCCGGCTGAGCAGATGCTCGAGGGCCACGCGCAGGACGCTCACCCGTTCATGCAGCACCAGTGGATGCCGGAGCACGTCGCCCCAACTGGTGCGTGCGCCGTCCCACCGGAAACGGGCCGGGCCGATCAGCCGGATGGTCAGTGGCGCGCGCACCGCTACGGTCAGTCCTTCGGGGCTCCCGGCCAGCGCGCCGATTCCCAGATCCACTTGGCCGGCGCCGGTGGCCGCGATCACGTCGGATTCGCTCCGCACCCGGACGGAAACCAGCACGCCAGGGTAGCGTGCGCGGTACTCTCTCATGACCCCCGGCAGGTAGTTGTTCGCCACGAAGCCCGTGGTGGTCACGGTCAGCGGCCCCGCGTCCTCCCGGCGCAGGTCCGCCACGAGCAGGGGCAGGCCTCCGAAAACCGGGTCGACCAGGTCCAGCAGCCGCCGGCCGGCTTCCGTCAGTTCGATCCCCTTGACCCCCCGGGAGCGCAGCAACTTGAGGTGCAAGCCTTGCTCCCACTCCAATTGGCGGACTCGTTTATGCAGGGCCTGCGCCGTCGTGCTGGGCAGCCGCCGGGCCGCCTCGGCAAACGACCCGCTCCGGGCGACCAGCCAAAAGCTGTAGAGTCCGTTCCAGTTCAAGTGGCGCATGCTGGCCCTGTCAAATCTCAACGAAAAGTATAGTTCATCGCAAAAAAAAGTCTATGGACTTTACATTTTCAGTTGATACATAATCAACGCACTTCACATGAGACCCCAGCGGGTGATCACCATGGGGAGCCGGAATCGCCACCTGGGTAACAGCGGGAGGAGAAACCAATGGTTCGTTCATGTTTTCGCTTGTTTACTTTCGCCGTCGCGTTGTTAGGCGCGACTCTGCAAGCGCAGACGGGTAACGCCAGCATCAGCGGGCAAGTCACCGACGCCACCGGAGCGGTGGTTCCCGGGGCGGAAATCTCTGTGCGCAACGTGGCGACCAACGTCACCCACAGCACCCGGTCGAGTGCGGACGGCCGGTACAACGTCCCGGGCCTGATTCCGGGCGAATACACCGTCACGGCCCAGTTCCAGGGTTTTCGCACCGTGGAGCGCAGCGGCATCCCGGTGCGCGTCGGCGATCGCGTGGCGCTCGATATTGCCATGGAGATCGGGGCGGCCTCCGAGCGGGTCACCGTGACGGCGGAGGTCCCCCTGATCCGGACCGAAGACGCCCAAGCGGGACTGGTGATCGACAATAAGCGGATTCAGGATCTGCCCCAGTACAATCGCGATCCCCTGGCCTTTGTGTTTCTGACGCCCAACGTCAGCGGCAGCGACCAGAATAACCTCCGTATCAACGGCAGCCGGTCGAAGCAGATCGAGTACTTCATCGACGGGATCCCGGTGACCACCGGCTACCTGCACGATGTACCGCCCTCGGTGCCCTCGCGCGAGGCCATCGCCGAGTTCAAAGTGATCACCAACGGCCTGTCGGCCGAGTACGGCCGGCTGTCCGGCGGCGCGGTGCAGGTGATCAGCCGCTCGGGCACCAACCAGTATCACGGTTCGGTGTACGAGTTCTTCCGTAACGACAAACTGAACGCCAACGATTGGAACTCGAACCGCTTCGGCCGCGATCGCGGCGTGTTCCACGACAACGTCTTCGGCGGAACGTTCGGCGGGCCGGTACGGATTCCCAAACTGTATAACGGCACGGATCGCACGTTCTTCTTCCTGAACTATGAGGGCACGCGGCGGCGCACGGGCAGCAACGCGGTCATCGGTTCGGTGCCCACCGACCTGGAACGCCAGGGCGACTTCTCGCAGAGTCTGCTGGACCGGGGTGTTCCCGCGCAGATTTACGATCCGCTCACCTCACGCATCGAGGGCGCGCGGGTCCGCCGCAGTCCGTTCCCCGGCAACCGGGTGCCGCAAGCCCGGTTTAACGAACTTTCCAAGATTTACATGGGGTTCTACCCACAGCCCAACCGGCCCGCTCTGCCAGGATCGAACAACGAGGGCAACTTTGTCGGGTCGGTGTCCAACCCGGCGGACAACAATCGCTGGACCGGGCGGCTGGACCAGAACTGGAGCACTCGGCACACGACCCACGGCTCCGTGTCGTATTTCGACAGCGTGGCGAGCAACACCCGCTGGTTCGGCCCGCTCCAGCCCACGAATGTCACCACGGGCCAGGCTTACACCGCGACGCTGGACCATACCTGGACGTTGAGCCCGACCACGATCCTCAACTTGCGGGGCGGGGCCGTCCGCGCCATGACTTTCCGCGGCACCGAGGTCGACGCGGACTCCTCCGCGTGGAACTTGCCGCGCGAGGTTGTGAATCTGCTGGGCACCACGCGCAATCGCGTGCCCACGATCAGCACCGGCAGTCACATTGGCGCCTTGGGCGGCGGCAACGTGTTCGCTTCCCGCGACACCAGTTACGTGGGCTCCGTCGCGCTTCAGAAACTGTGGAACAAGCACACCATCAAACTTGGATACGAGCACCGGCGCTACTACAGCAACGTCACCAACGGGGGCAGTTTCGGGCTCGCCACCGAGCGCCGCGTCACCTCGCAGTACTACGACAACCCGGTGGACGGACACCCCATGGCCAGCTTTCTGCTCGGCATCGCCACCTGGGGCCAGGGCGTGCAGATCGCGGGACCGGCGTCGCTCCAGCGGTATCACGGCGCCTACCTGCAGGACGATTGGAAAGTCACCCCCAAACTAACCATTAACCTGGGCGTGCGCTGGGACTTTGAACCCCCGCGCACCGAGCGTTTCGACCGGCAGATCTTCTGGGATCCCAACTACAAGTGGGACATGCGGCCGAATCCGGGCTGGTCGTGGGATGTGGCGCAGCGAGAGGCGGGCATTACCTTCGCCGCGCCGGATTGGATCTCCCAGGGCATTTTCGGGCGCGCCGCCCTGATGGGCACCAAGGAGTATCCCGGCAGAACGCTCCAGAAGAGTTATCCCTACAACATCGCGCCCCGCATCGGCTTCGCCTACCAGGTAATGCCCCGGACGGTGATCCGCGGCAGCTATGGCAAGGTCTACCTGTCGCTGACCGGCGACCGGTTCCTGTCCTCGGCGGTCGACAACGTCGGCTTCGGCGACTTCGCCCGGGTCAGCCAGGACGGCACCCCCGACGGCGGACTCACCTACACTGCCAGCTTTCACAACCCGCTCCCGGGCGGGTTGGGCTACGTCCCGTTCACGCGCGACGTCACCGCGTTGAACTACTCCACCCTCGGCAACTGGTTTGTGGTGCCGGCAATCGATCAGTTTCCTGGCTATGAGCACGTGGCGCAGTTCAACATTCAGCGCGAGTTAGGCTCCGGCACGAACACATGGGTAGTAGAGGCGGCCTACAACGGCAATTTCGGCCGCCGCCTGCCGTTCTTCGGCAACCTGCACAGCGTCAGGAATGCATATGACACGCTGGGCAAGACGCTGGGAGTTAACTTGAACAAACAGGTGACCAATCCCTTCTTCGGCCAGATTCCGCCGAACACGACGCAGGGCGGGCGGACGAACTTTCTCGGGCGCATCATGCAGGTGATGCCGCTCTGGCGCGAACTCTGGGCGGTGAACGACCCGATCGGATACTCGAACTTCAATTCCGCCTACGTGCAGTTGGAACGTCGCTACGCGAGCGGCTTCAGTTTTCTGTCGAACTACACCTTCGGCAAGGCGCTGCACGCCGGCGGCGGCATCGGCGCGGAGGGCATTCACAATGTCGGCGCCATTGGCAACAGCAATGGCCCGCCGCAAGCCAACCAGCCCATGAAGGAGATCTACGGGCTGTCGGATTACGACGTCACCCACCGCTTCCTGTTCAACTACGTCTACGATCTGCCCTTCGGACGAGGCAAAAAGCTGGCGGGCAACGCCAACCGCTTCTTGAACGCCTTCATCGGCGGCTGGACCATGTCCGGCACTACCCTGTACCGCGGCGGCATGCCGTTTTCGCTGATTTGCGCGCCGGGATTCTGCCGCAACTACATCACCATCGGCCAGGGCAAACTCAGCCGGCCCTCGTTCGTCGAGCCGCGGGTGCCCTACGATAACCAGGTCTCCGGGCACCGCGCGCTGGAAGGTTCGGCGGGACTGACTCCGTACTTCAACCCGGACGCCTTCAAGCCCGTCATCGATATGGACATCGGCGCCGTGGGCGCCACGCTCCACGGCATGCGCGCCCCGGGCTTCAGCCAGTGGGACTACGCCCTGATGAAACAGGTGGGACTTGGATCGGAGACCCGCTACCTGCAACTGCGCTTCGAAGCGCAGAACCTGTTCAACCACATGAACGCCGGCAAACCGAACAACGCGATTCCGAACCGCGCGTTTGGCGCCATCACGACGCAGGAAGGCACGCCGCGCTTCATCATGATCGCGGCGAAGTTCTTCTTCTGATCGCGACTCCCGGGGCGGGCCTCCCGCGCGGAGGTCCGCCGCTCCCGCCGTCGGCGATCAGATGCGCACCAGGGCCTGCTGCACTTCACCGGTCACGGGCGCCTCCCCCTCGCCCACGAACATGTTCACCTCGGACCGCACGCCGAACGGACCCAGGTAGATGCCGGGTTCAATGGAGAAACACACCCCCGGGATGATGCGCCGGTTGTCCTGCGTTTCCAGGTTGTCCAGGTTGACGCCGGCGCCGTGGACATCTTCGCCGATGGAGTGCCCGGTCCGGTGGGTGAAGAATTCGCCGAAGCCGGCGGCGGCGATCACGCCGCGGGCCACGTCGTCCACCTCGAAACCGCGCAGCGTCTCCCCCGCGGACACGGCCGCCTGCACGCACGCGATGGCCTGGTCGCGAGCGTGGCGGACCACCTCGAACACCGTTTGGACCGGGCCGTCCGGAGGCCCACAAACCCCGGTCCAGGTGATGTCGTAATAGACGGCGCGCGCGCGGTCCAGCTTCGCCCACATGTCGATCAGGACGAAGTCCCCCGGCCGGATCCGCGCCTGCGCCTCCGCGGTGGGCTCGTAATGGGGATCGGCCGCGTGGGCGTTGACCGCCACGATCGGCCCGTGCCCGGTAACCAGCGACTCGCGGGCGAACGCTTCGCGGATAAAACCGTACACATCAAACTCCCCGGGCTCGCGCCCGGCGGCGAGTTGCGCCCCGATCCATTGGAACGCCGCGGCCCGCACCGCATCCACCCGCCGGCCCGCCTCGCAGTGCATGGCGTATTGCTCTTCCGACCAGCGCGCTTCGAACTCCTGCACCAGGTCGGCCGAGCTGACGACTTCGACGCCCAGGCCGCGGATCAGTTCCACGGTCCCGGCGTCCACCATCGCCACATACGGAATCGCGCACTCGGGCGAATACTGCATGGCCACGCGGCTGCCGGGAACCAGGAGCTCCGCCAGACAGACCTTCTGCTCCCGCCAGCCCGAATACACCCGCCTGGCGCCCGGCAGCGCGTCCAGCACGTGGGGCTCCACCCGATGCACCAGCTTGACGGGCTCGCCCGTTCGCGGCACGTAGTAATACCAGCGGCGCGTCACGTGCCGCACGGCCTCTAGTCCCAGGATGCGGTAGGCTAGCGGGTCCCGCAGATGATGATCGAAAAACAGCCAGCCGCTCAGCGCATGAGCGGCAAGGGCCTCCTGCATGGCGGCTACGTTCACGTAACGTCTCCTCTCTGTGCGGCCGCCAGGAGCCGGCGCTGCGCCTCGTCCTTCTCCACGCCCGCGATCTCGAAAACCTTGTTCCGGCTGGTTGCGCCAGCGATCAGCGTCACCCGCGACCGTGGCACGTCCAGCAATGCCGCCAGCGCGCGGAGACACGCCTCGTTGGCGCGCCCTTCGGTGGCCGGCTCCCGGACCGACAGCCGGAACACCCCTTCCTCCGCGGCGGCGAGCCCCGTCTTCCTGGCGTTCGGCTGGACCCGCACGGAAATGCGCGCTTTCATTGCCGCTCCCAGGAGATTTCCGGACACAGGTTCACCACGCCCGCCAGCGCCCGGTGATCCAGCACCTGGAACGTCACCGCGTCGTCGATCCAATCCTGGCTGGACCCGTCGGGGTGCTGCACCGCCGCGGTCAGCGTGTACTCGTGCGCCGTCAGCCAGCAGCGGAACCGGAAATCGATCTGAATCGCGTCGCCGGGGGCGAAGTCGCCCAACTCGATCTGCTCGATGCGCGTGTTGGTGCCGAAGACCTCCATGCCGATGCGGTTGCGGATCAGAATCCCGATCATCGGACTGGCCGCGGGCCGGGCGAATCGCGCCTGGATGCGGATCACACACACCTCGCCGCTGCGCAGGGAGCGCGCCGGTTCACCCGCTTGGTCCAACAGTTCCACCGATTCCAGGCGGCTCACGCCATCTCCATGCTGATAGCTTCCGGCCGTCTCCGCGGCCCGCGCGGGTTCCGTCTGACGCTCTTTTTCCAGCACCAGCCCGATGTACCGGTTCACCACGTCCCGCGGTGCGCCCTCTGCGGCCACCCGCCCGCCCATCAGCAGCACCGCGCGATGCGACAGCAGCTTCACCAGGCCCAGATCGTGCGACACAAACAGCACCGTCACGCGCCGCTGGCGCAACTCCTGGAACTTGCGCACGCACCGGTTGGCGAACGCCGCGTCGCCCACCGCGAGCGCCTCGTCCACCACCAGCACCTCGGGATCGACGTGAATGGCGGTCGAGAACGCCAGCCGGACGTACATGCCGCTCGAATACTCCTTCACGGGCCGGTCGAAGAATCGGCCGATGCCGGCGAACTCCTCGATCGCCGGCAGGATCTGTTGCACCTCGCGGCGGCTCAGCCCCAGGATTTCCCCGTTCAGAAATACGTTCTCCCGGCCGGTGAACTCGGGGTTGAAGCCCGCGCCCAGCTCGAGCAGCGCCGCGATCCGCCCCTGCGTGACCACCCGGCCGGTGGTCGGCCGCAGAATGCCACACACAATCTGGAGCAGCGTGCTTTTGCCGCAGCCGTTGGGTCCGATAATGCCCACGGTTTCGCCCTTTTCGGCGTGGAGATTCACCCCTTGCAGCGCCCAGAACTCGCCGGACTGGCCCGCCCGCCGGAACGGGATCAGTTGCCGCAACCGGTCCGCGGGATGACGATACAGCTCAAACCGCTTGGAGATGTTCTGCGCCAGCACCACGTCTTTACTACAATACCCGCCCGCCGGCTCGCGGAAATAATGGATGATGGCGGCGTTGGACGGGCCGCCGCTTCGCTCCGCCCCGCTCTCCCTGCGCGCGGCCCCGCGAACCGGTTCTCCGCGGAAAGCTGCCGCCGGAGCAAGCGGGAGGTTCAGTTTTCTGGCGCCAGCCGGATCACCGTCTCCCGGGTATCGGTGCGGTGCGCGTTGATTTTCAGTGAGCCACGGGGAGGTCACCGGCAAGACCCACCAAGCGGCAGCCGCCACGGCAAGCGTCAGGCTACAAAATTACCCGCGAAGGGATTCTTCGAGGCAGCCGGAAATCGCCGTATCCACTTCATTCCATTGGTCGGGGCGGTCGGATTTGAACCAACGACCCCCTGCGCCCAAGGCAGGTGCGCTACCAGGCTGCGCTACGCCCCGACGGTCGGCGGATGGGCCTCTTTGATTCTAAACCAGATTCGCCCTACCGCGGCGTGTCGCTCACCACCTGCCCGTTGATCACGACGCCGGTGCAGTGGGTGGCGTACTCAAACGGGTCGCCGTCGTACAGGGCCAAGTCGGCGTCCTTGCCGGCTGCGAGCGAGCCGAGGCGCCGGTCGACCCCGAGGATGCGGGCGGCGTCGATGGTGAGCGCCGCCAGCGCGTCCTCGAAACGCAAGCCGTGCTTCACCGCGATGGCCGCCTCGAACAGCACCACCCGCGTCTTGGGCACGTAGCTTTCAAAGCCGCTTTGCATGGCGAGGGGAATGCCGGCGGCCTTCAACGTGGCCGCGGTTTCCCGGCTCAGGTTTTCCGCCTCGCCCCAGGTGCGCAGCATGGCCGGGTGGATGATGACCGGGACACCGGCCGCCTTCACCGCGTCCAGCACCAGGTAGGATTCCGCCGCCCCGTCCAGCACCAGGCGGAAGCCGAACTCCTTTTGGAGGCGGAGAGCGGTCATGATGTCGTAGGCCTTGTGCGCGGTCACCAGCAGCGGCAGTTCGCCCCGGAGCACGCGGGCCAGCACGTCCAGGCGGAGGTCGCGGGCCGGCTCCTTGCCGGCTTCGGCTTTTTCGCGCTTGCCAGCGTACTCTTGCGCGCGGATCAATTCGCCGCGCAGCATGGCCGCCGCTTTCCCGCGCGTGCCAGGCGCCTTGGCGCCGCTCTCCAGGCCCTGGCCGCCCAGCGTCACCATGATCATCGCCTCGGGGACCACCACCGCCTCCTCCACCGTGCGCCCCGCGGTTTTCACCACCATGGTCTGCCCGGACACCAGCGCGCCGGGACCGTGCCCGGTGTGCACAGTGGTGATGCCGAAGCCGCGCAGATACTCGACCAGCCGCTCGCGCGGATCGTAGGCGTCGATCGCCCGCAGTTCGGGCTGCACGGGCGCGCTGCGGTCCACGTGCTCCTGATCGTGAGGCTGATTGAGCCACCCGGAAAGACCCACCGTGGCATGCGCATCGATCAGCCCGGGCGTCACCACCCGGGCGCGCAGGGTGCGGTAGCCGGCGGGAATCGCAACCTCCCGCGCGGCGCCCGCGCGTTCGATTTTGCCGTCGCGGATCAGCACGACGCCGTCGCGCAACGGAGGACCGTCCATCGTGTAGACTGAGTCGCCGCGCACGGCAAGCTGCGCCGCGGCCGGCAGCGCCAGCGCACCCCACAGCAGCCAGGCTTTCATCGCCCCGCCTCCGCTTCGCCGTGCAACTCGCTGTGATCGGCTTCATCATGGCTGGCGCCGTAGCCGCCGGTCTGGTACAGCCGGTCCTTGGGATCGGCGCGGTCGAACACCTTGCGGCCCTCCACCCAGGTCTGCTCGACGTGGGTGTAGACGCTGAACGGGTCGCCCGACAGGATGACAAAGTCGGCGTCCTTGCCGGGGGCCAGCGAGCCGATGCGGTCCTGCAACTCCAGCATTTCCGCACCCGCCAGGGTGAGCCCTTCCAGGGCCTTCTGCCGGGAACAGCCCGCCCGGACCGCGAGCGCCGCAATCCGCAAAAACAGCCGCGAATCGGTAACGCTGTCGTCGGTGTGGAAGCCGAAGCGCGCGCCCGCTCTTTCCAGCGCCGCCGCGTTGCCGAAGTTGATGTCCTTGGCCTCGATCTTGCCGCCCGGGCTGTCCAGCAGGACCAGCGACGAGGCCACGCCGGCGCGGGCGATTTCCGGCGCCACCAGCCAGGCGTCGCTAACGTGCTGCAGCACCAGCTTGAAGCCGAACTCCTGCCGGAGACGCAGCACGGTGAGAATGTCGTCGTGCCGGTGCGTGTGGAAGTGCACGACGCGCTGGCCGTCCAAGACTTCTACCAGGCCTTCCATGCGCAGGTCGCGCGGCGGCTTCTTGGATTCGTCCTCGCCGGCCTGCTGGAGCTTGGCGCGGTATTCCTGCGCCTTGATGAACTGTTCGCGCACCAGCGCGGCGGACTTGCCGCGGGTGCCCGGGAACGGCGCGGCCCGCCGGGAGTTGGTGCCGTTGGCCATCTTCATCCCGCCGGCCACCCGCCCGCCCGGCAGTTGGATCAGCAGGTCCTCGACCGTCTTGCCCTCGCGCAGCTTCAGATAAAGCGTCTGCCCGCTGAGCAGGTGGCCGGAGCCGGGCATGATGTTGACTGTGGTCAATCCGCCGGAGCGGGCTTTCTGGAGCGAGGCCGCGCGGACGTTCAGCGAGTCGAGAATGCGGACGTCGGGCTGGATGGGGGCGCTGGCGTCCGCGCCGGCAGGCGCGCCGATATGGCTGTGGGTGTCCACCAGCCCGGGCATGATGGTCTTGCCGCGCACGTCAATCACGCGGGCGCCGGGCGGAACCTGAATCCCGGACGCCGCCCCGGCGGCGCGGATCTTGCCGCCCTCCACCACCAGCGTCCCCTCCGGAACTTCCGGACCGCTAACCGGAATGAGCCGCGCGCCGCGAAACACGAGGGAAGACCCCTGCGCCTGCAGCCCAAGACAGGCCGCCAGACCTAACCACCAAACCTTCATGACGAGAAATCGTTAGTGTAGCATCGGCTCGGCCGGAGGATTACAATACGGACGCTGACCATGCGTCTGCTGCTGTTTTTCTCGCTTGCCCTCGCGGCGCTCGCCGCGCCTCCCGCCCAGGACCGGCGCAACACCGAAACGCCCCACACGGACACGCACTTCGCCATGCCGGACTACCCCACGCGGGAAGCCTGGGAATCGCGCGCCCGCGCTCTCCGCCGGCAGATCCTGTTCGCCGCCGGGCTGGACCCCATGCCCGCCCGGACGCCTCTGCGCCCGCAGATTTTCGGCCGGCTGGAACGCCAGGGCTACTCGATCGAGAAGGTGCTGCTGGAAACCATGCCCGGCTACTATCTGGGCGGCAATCTGTTCCGGCCGCTGGGCAAAACCGGCAAACTGCCCGCGGTGCTCTCGCCGCACGGGCACTGGCTGTACGGACGGGTGGAACACCAGCCGCTGGGTTCGGTTCCCACCCGCGCCATTCACCTGGCGCGGCAGGGATATGTGGTGTTCACCTACGACATGGTGGGCTACAACGACACGCTCCAGACGCCGCACGTCTTCGGTGGAATGCGGGAGCAACTGTGGGGATTCGGTCCGCTGGGGCTGCAATTGTGGAACTCGATCCGCGTGGCGGACTTCCTCGAGTCCCTGCCCGAGGTCGACCGGAGCCGCATCGGCATGACGGGCGCTTCCGGAGGCGGGACGCAAACGTTTCTGATGTACGCCGTGGACGACCGGATTGCGTACGCCGCGCCGGTCAACATGATCTCCGCGATCATGCAGGGCGGCTCGCCGTGCGAGAACGCGCCCGGTCTCCGTGTGGGCGCATTCAATGTGGAGATCGGCGCGCTGATGGCGCCCAAGCCGTTGCTGATGGTGTCGGCGACCGGGGACTGGACCCGCAACACCCCCCGGGAGGAGTATCCCGCGATCCGCCGGATTTACGATCTCTACGGCGCGGGAGACAAAGTGGAGACGGTCCTGATCGACGCGCCGCACAACTACAATCAGGCCAGCCGGGAAGCGATGTACCGGTTCTTCGCCAAGCATGCGTTGAGAGACGCCGAGAGCGCCGTGTCTGAGAAGTACAAAGAAGAGCGGACGGCGCTGGAGCCGCTTCCGCACCTGCTGGCGCTGCACGGCCGGACGCTGCCGCCCGGGGCGCTGACCTACGAGCAGCTCTTCGCGCAGTGGGTGGCGGCCGCCCGGCAGCAGACGGCGGCGGCGGACCCGGCGGCCCTTCGCCTCCGGCTGGCGCTGGCGTTGCATGCGGAGTGGCCCGCCGTCGTGGAGCAGGAAACCGCGGCCGAGCGGATCGTCCTGGGCCGGCCCGGCCGGGGCGACCGGGCGCCGGGCATTTGGCTGCCGGGCCAGAGCCGGACCGCGGCCACCCTGGTCGTGCACCCGGAGGGCGCCGAGGCGGCTCGCTCGACAGTCGAGGCGGAGGCGCGGCGCCGCGCGGGCCGCGCGCTGCTGGCGTTGGATCTCTTCCAGACTGGCGCGGCCCGCGCGCCGCGCGACCGCTCCCACCGGTTTTTCCTCACCTTCAATGTTTCCGACGATGCGGCGCGCGTCCAGGACATCCTCACCGGGCTGGCCTGGCTCCGGCAGGCGGGCTACTCCGACGTGGAGTTGCTGGGACTCGGGAAGGCCTCCGTGTGGGCCTGGTTCGCCGCCGCGGTGACGCCGGAGCGCATCGCGCTCGAGGCAGATACCAGCTGGTTTGCCGGCGACGACGAGGCGTTTGCCACTCACTTCCCGGCGCCGGGGATTCAGCGCGCGGGAGGCCTGGAGGCGGCCCGGCGGGCGCGCCCGTAACCAGCTCAACCGGGCTTGCTGCTGCGAACGGCCGACCGGTTCGGGAAAAAACTGCGGGAAACCTTCAGGCGTCCATGGCGAGCACGGTAACCCAGAAGGGACCCGCCGCGCACGCAAACCCGAGGCGCAGGTGCAGGCCGGCCCGGCACACGCGCAGGTGGTAGTGGCTGCCGCTGACGACCGAAGGCATGGACAGCCGGAGGCCCCGCGTCAGCACGCACTTCAGATTGCCGCCAATCATGTTGGCCACCTCCCCGAGGACGTCCCGCACCACATCGTCCACCGCCGCCGGACGGCCGACGGACAGGAACCGCTCGGCGAAAGCGCACGCCTGCTCCGGACCGCACTCGACCAGCACCGCGCCGTGCCATTCGCCGGTCAGGTGCACCGCCGCGATCAAGCGGTCGGCGCCGGGCGACCACGGCATCTCGCCAGCGCGTACTTCCAGGCCCAACATGGTCCCGAAGACGGATTCGACGACTTGCGCCAATTCGCCCGGGGAGATCTCGACGTTTGTTTGTACCGGCATGGCGTGTGCCTCTCAGCGGGCGGCGTACACTATCGCGCCTTCCACCGTCTGTCTTTGAAACCACTCTTCCACCCCAAAAGCCGTTTCGGCGCCTCCCAGCAGCAGCCAGCCGCCGCGAAACAGGGCGCCATGGATTTCCCGCAGAATGTTTTTTTTGGTCTCCGCGTCGAAGTAGATCAGGACATTGCGGCAGAATACGAGATCGAAGGGGCCCAGCGCGCGCATGCGATCGCGCAGGTCGATGGTTTCGAAACGCACCATCCGCCGCACCGCGTCGCTCAATTGCCAGTCGACGCCGACGCGCCGGAAGTGTTTCACCAGCAGCGCCGCCGGCAAACCACGGTTGACTTCAATCTGCTGATACTTGCCGGCGCGGGCGCGCTCCAGCACCTGGGTAGAGAAATCCGTACCCAGGATCTGTATGTTCCAGTCGGCAAGTCCTTCCTCGAGCAACAGCATGGCCAGGCTGTAGGCCTCCTGTCCGGTCGAGGCCGCCGCGGACCAGAATCGCAGCTTCCGCGTGTCCCGCCGCTCCCGCCGGAGGCGGGGCAGCAGGACGCGGCGAATGGCGTCGTATTGGGCCGGGTCGCGAAAGAAGTACGTTTCGTTGGTGGTCATCGCCTCCACCACCTGCCGGCCGATGTCGGGTTCCTGGGTCGCCCGGAGCAGCGCGCAGAGGCTGTCGATCGAATCGAGGCCCAATTGCCGGACAATCGGACCGAGCCTGCTCTCAAACAGATAGTGCTTATCGTGTTCCACCACGATCCCGGCCTGGCGGTACACGTGCTGTTGCAGGAACCGGTAGTTCTCGGGATGGATTCCGCTGACGGTGTTTTGGTTCGGCATCGCGCTCCCTTTACAGGCCACTCGCGAGGCGCAGGATTTCCGGCGCCATCTGGTCGAGCGGCAGCACACGGTCGGCGAGGCCGGCGTTCACCACCGCGCCAGGCATTCCCCAAACCACGCTGGAAGCCTCGTCCTGGGCCAGCACGCGCGCGCCCCGCGCTTTCAGGATCTGGACGCCGCGCAGTCCGTCCTGCCCCATGCCGGTCAGGATCACGGCGATCACCGCTCCTCCATACACTTCGCCCAAGGAAGCAAAGAGCGCGTCCACGGCGGGACGGCAGGAGTTCTCCGGCGGCGACTGGTCCAGGCAAACCTGCACCCCACCGTTGGCCGGCGCCACGCGCATGTGGAAGTTTCCCGGGGCGATCAGGATCCGGCCGGCGGCCACGCGCGCGCCCGCCGCGGCTTCTTCCACCGCCAGCCGGCAGGACGCATGCAATCGCTCGGCCAGCAGGCGCGTGAAGAGGGGAGGCATGTGCTGGACCACGAGCACGGGCAGAGGAAATCCGCCAGGCAGTTGCGGCAGCAGCGCGCCCAGCGCCGCGGGCCCGCCGGTCGAGACGCCGATCGCCAGGACGCGCGGCGCAATCCGCGCACTCCCCGCGGGCCGCGGCATCGCCGGCAGGGCCGGCGCCACCAGGGCCGGGCTGGCGCTGTTGCCAGGCAAGCGGAAAAACTGCTTGATCTTCGGCACCAGTTCGTCGCGCAGGCGCGCCAGCGAACGGTCCAGCGAACCTTCGTTGGAAGCCTTCGCCACGTAATCGTCGGCTCCCAGCGCCAGCGCTTCCAGCGTGACCGCCGCGCCGCGCTCGGTGAGCGTGCTGAACATGATGACGCGGAGGTCCGGATACTGCCGCCGCACCCGCCGCAAGGTTTCCAGGCCGTCCATTTCCGGCATTTCGATGTCCAGCGTGAGCGCCATGGGGTTCAGGTGCGGAATCCGCTGGAGCGCGATCGCTCCGTTCGCGGCGGCGCCCACCACCTCGATGGCGGGGTCCTGCTCGAGCGCGTGGGTGACCAGCCTGCGGATGACCACCGAGTCATCCACCACCAGCACGCGGATCCGCTCGCCAGGCTGGAGCAAGCGCGTGTTCACGGCGGCCATACGCCTCCTCCTACGGATGAATCCCGGCCAGGTGCAGTTTCTCCACCAGGATCTCCCGGGTGAACGGCTTCATCACGTATTCGTTTGCGCCGGCTTCCAGCGCGGCCTTCATCTGGTCCAGTTCGGTTTCCGTGGTCACCATCACCACGACCAGCGAGGCCAGCTCCGGATCCTGGCGGAGGCGCTGGAGCAATTCCAGTCCGTTCATCTCCGGCATATTCCAGTCCGCCAGCACCAGCCTGACCGCCGGGCGCTCGGCGTGAATGACTTCCAGGGCCTCCCGGCCGTTGGCCGCCTCCCGAACTTCAAAGCCGAGTTCCCCCAAGGTCCGGGCGAGGATGATGCGCACGGCGCGGGAATCGTCAACCACCAACGCTTTTGCCATTCGTTATCCTCCGGCGTAAACGCCGAACGGGAGGGCGCGGCCCGCCTCACCCGACCGCCCCCTCCCGCGGAGCAATCAGAAGGTGAACCTCGCGATCACCGCCTGGAGCCGCGCGGCCATCTGGCTTAGCTCCTGCGCCGCCTTTTGGGTGTCGTTGGCGCCCGCGGTCGTGTTCTTCGCCGCCACCGCCACCCCGCCGATGTTCTTGGCGATGTCCCCGACGCCTTGCGCCGCCTCGTGGACACTGCGGCCGATCTCGTTGGTGGTCACCGTCTGCTCTTCCACCGCCGAGGCGATGCTGTTGGAGATGTCGTTGATCTGGTTGATGATCGTGCCGATCTCCTCGATCGCTTTCACCGCGCCCTTGGTGTCGCCCTGGATCGCCTCGATCTTCTGGCCGATCTCCTCGGTCGCCTTGGCGGTCTGCTTGGCGAGTTCCTTCACTTCGTTGGCCACCACCGCGAAGCCCTTGCCCGCCTCGCCGGCGCGCGCCGCTTCAATGGTGGCGTTCAAGGCCAGCAGGTTGGTCTGCTGCGCGATCGAGGTGATCACCTTGATCACGTTGCCGATTTCCTGGCTGGATTCGCCCAGCTTGCGGACGGTCTCGTTGGTGGAGTGCGCCACATTGACGGCGTTTTTCGCTACGCGCGCCGCCTCGTTGGCGTTCTTGGCGATCTCCCGGATCGACGCCTGCATCTCTTCCGAAGCGGAAGCGACCGAGGAAACGTTCTTGGAGACCTGCTCGGAAGCGGCCGAAACCACGTTGGCCTGTGTGGCCGTTTCTTCGGCGTTGCCCGCCATCTGCTGGCTGACCGCGGTCAGTTCCTCGGACGAGGAGGCCAGCGCCTGCGCGTTCTGGGCGGTCTCCGAGATCAGGCCGGTCAGGTTGGCGCGCATCTGTTCAATGGTGTCGTTGATGAATGCCTTCTTGCCCGGGAATTTCTCCAACGTGGCTTTGAAGTTGCCCTTGCCGAATTCGGCCACGCACGCCAGCGCCTTCTTCTTCACGGCGATGTGCGCGGCCACCATGTCATTGACGCCTTGGGCCATCACGCGGTAAGCGCCCTGGAACTTCTCGGCCGGGACCACGACGTCGATGTCGCCGTTGTTGTGCTCCTTCGCCATGTGGTTCATTTCGGCGATCAGGCCGCTGAGGTTGTCGATGCAGGCGTTCAGGTTGTTCTTGATCTCGTTGAAATCGCCCTTGTACTCCTCGGTGATCTTGGGCGGAATGTCACCCTTCGAGATCCGGTCCACGTACTCGGCCGACACGTTCAGCGGGCCGATTACCGCGTCCAGCATTTTGTTCAATGCGTCGACGAGCTGGCGGAAGTTGCCCTCAAAACGATCCGTGCGCGCCCGTTGAGCAAGCTGGCCCTGACAGGCGGCCTCCACCAGCCCCATCATCTCTTGATAGAGTTCAACTTCCACGTGGGTTTCGTACATCACCTGGAAACAGCCGACGATCTGGCCCGCGCGATTCCGGCGCGGAGAACAAATCACGCGGACGGGCCAGTTCTTGCCACGGACCTGGAAATGGGCCTCGCCCGTTGCGATTTGCCCCGTACGGACGGCCTTGCCCGCGGCGCAGGTGTTCTGCCGGCACGCCTCGCTGTCGTAAAGCACCTCCCAGAACTTCTTGCCCACACATTGCATGGGTTCGAGGCCCGCGACGTTGGCAGCATAACGATTGATGTAGCGGATGGTGTGTTCCGTGTCCATCGCCACGAAGGCGATCGGCAAATCAGCCAGGCAATCGACCAGCTCCTCAACGGTTAAGGTCCTCTCCCATGCAGACTGTGCGTCCATGGTTTGCGCACCGGTTCTCGGTTCTTCCGGCGGGTCGAGCACGGCGGCTGCGGCGGCAGAAGAGCTTCGGCCGGCAGTCGCGCGTCGGAATTGATTCTTCTTTGGTTGCACTTCATCCTCTCCTTGGTTTGGTTCCCATACCTGCCGCCGTCACCGGCGACGACTCTGTTAGATCCGTTTTCTCCGGCCACTTGCTTCGCGGCCCGGGGCGGAAGCCGCGCACGCCCGCTCGCTCCCGAGGCGGGGAAATAGCCGGGACCGACCGCCTTTTTCGATCAGCGAGCAGTGCCGCGTCAGCGACGGGTGGCTCGAAAAAGGCGCCCGCCCCCGGTTTCGTCCCACGCCCTTCCGCTCACGGCTCCGCTCCAGCGACGATGATCGTTCCGCATCGCGATTCACGCCCGGGCCGCCGAGCTCCCGGCGGCCATGCTCAACGATTCCCGCAATCTCTCGTGGCAGCGCTCGGTGAGCGGAGCGCCGTGCCCGAAGTAAATCCGGCGGATGTCGCGGGCGCACAGCTTCTCCAACGCCGCGAGGAAGGCGGCCTCATACGTCCCCGCGGGCGAAGTGATCAGCAAAGGAGTGTCGCCGGCGAACAGCACGCCTTCCCGCGCGTTGTACAAACAGATCGAGTCGCTGCTGTGTCCCGGCGTGTGAATGACTTCAAAGTCCTCATCGCCCATCCGAAGGGTGTCGCCGTCGCCGAGCAGGCCATCGACTCCCATCATGTTGGGAGAAAACGCGTACACGCGAGGGCGATACAACTCGCGGACGCGCGGCAGCAGCGCGCAGTGGTCGGAATGGCTGTGGGTCAGCACCACTTGCTCCACCGCCCACTTGCCGATCCCGGTGGGCGCCCGCTTGAGGCCTTCCAGCATGACCGGATCTTGGCCCACGTCCACCAGCGTGTTGACGTCCTCGAGCCGGCTCGCGCTGCCCAGCACCAGGTACACCTCGCAGGTGTACACCTGGCCGCTGTTTTCGAGCCTCAGGATGCGCACCGCTCCGCCTCCCTCTTGCGGAACAACTGCCCGTCGGGAATCACCCGCTCGAACAGCGGCGAAAGCTCCGCGGGCAGCTCCTGCGTGTGCTCGGTGGCGAACAACCCCCCCGACGCCAGAGCGCGGTGAAACATGCGCAGCACTTCGATGCGGTCCCGCGGCGGGAAGTGGAGCAGCACGTTCTTGCACAACACCAGCGCGTACCCCTGGCCGATTTCCCGAAACGACAAAAGGTCATGGCTCTGAAACACAACCCGGCTGCGAATCTTCTCGATAACCCGGAAATGCCCGGCTTCTCCGTTGGGCTCGAAGTACTTTTCCAGGATGCCCTCCGGCAGCCTCGCCAGTTCCTCCCGCGGGTAGGAGCCGGAAGCGATGATCCGGGCGAATTGGCCCGTGCTTTCCACGTCCGTCGCGTCGATGCGGACATTGTTGAAGGCGAATCGTCCCATGCGCTCGGCCAGCAGGATGGCCAGCGTGTACGGTTCCTGGCCCATCGCCGCGCCGGCGTCCCAAATGCGCGGATGGCGCCGGCCCGCCAGCGCGGGGACGAGATGGTCCACCACGCGCTCGAGCACCTGTTGATCGCGAAAGAAGAACGTAAAGGCCAACTTCAGTTCCTCCCCGCCGCCAGCTCCACGGTCCGCTCCGTATCCAGGACCAGCAGCAGCCGGTCCTTCAACTTGTAAACGCCGCGAATCAGTTCCCGCGCCGCCGGTTCGAGGTTCTCCGGCGGCCGTTCGAAGGCGGCCGCATCCACATCCAGCACGTCGCCGATTTCATCCACCAGCAGGCTGACGGGACCGTCATCGGTGCGGACCACCATGTTCATGGGGTTGTGGCCCCCGAGACGCGGCGGCAGCCCGAGCCGCCTCCGCATGTCGATCGCCGTGACGATCTGGCCCCGCAGGTTGATCAGCCCCTCGATGACTTCCGGCGCCAACGGCACCCGGGTCATCTGCTGGAAGCGCAGCACTTCCTGAACGCGGAGCACATCCACGCCGAAGAACAAGTCCCCCACGAAGAAGGTGGCGAACTGTCCGTTGGCCTGCGCTCCCTCCGTCCGCGTATCCGGTTCCTTCGTCATCGGTTACCTCTCCTCTCCGGCGCCGACGGGCGCCGCCTCGGCGAAAGCCAGCGCCGAGGCCAGCCGCGCCACCGATTCGAGCATGGCGTCCCGGTCGAACTTGGCCTGACAATCCTGAAAACCCGCGTTCCGGACCGCTTGCGGCTGCGGCTGTTCAGCCGGCCCGGCCAGCGCCAGCACGGGGATCCTCTCCCACTCCGGCCGCCCGCGCAGCGCGGCCAGCAGGGCGGAACTGCCGTCCGGAGGCAAGTCCAGAGCCGCGGCCACCACATCGACCGGCTGCCGCTCCAACACCCGGATCGCTTCCTCCAGGTTCGCGGCCTCCAGCACCCGGTAGCCCGCCATATCCAGCCCGCCCCGGATCAGGCCGCGCGAGAAAGCCGAGCCCTCCGCCACCAGCACCACTTTGCCGCCTCCGTCCGTGCCGCTCTGCCGGAACCACTCGCCGCCCGCCGCGCCGATGACGTGGTTGAGATCCAGGAAATCCGTCACCCGCTTGCCCACCACCGCCGAGCCGAGCAGGCCTTGTCGGGGTGATTTCTGGCGGATGGCCACCGCGTCTTCCACCACGTCGAGGATCTGATCGACCACCACCCCGACGCTGCGGTCGCCGTCATTGAAGACGATGACCTGGACAGGGTCCGCGTCGGCCGCCGACCCCGCGGCGCCGGATTCCAGCACCTGCCGGAGCGAGATCAGCGGGAGGATCCGGTGGCGGTACTGCACCACCTCGCAGCCGCCGGCGCGCTCGATCGCGGACCGGGGAAACTCCTCGAGCCGGGCGACCAGCGAAAGCGGCACCGCAAGCCGCGCGAAGGATCCGGCCCGGAACAGCAGCAGACGTTGCTGTTCAACGCCGGTCTGCACCCGCGGGCCGCCCGCCGCGCGGGACTGATCGCGCGATTCGGCCAGCACGCCCGACTTCTGCCCCACGCCCAGCACGTCCAGGATCAGCGCCACGCGGCCGTCGCCCATGATGGTCGCCCCGGCGTAGACGGTGAGCCCCTTGAGCTGCTTGCTCAGCGGTTTGACCACGATCTCCTGGGTGTCGTTGATGCCGTCGACGACCAGGCCGAACTGTCGGTCCTCGGCTTGCAGGACCACCATGCTCACCGCCTCGGCCCGCTCCGGAACCCGCAGGCCCAGCACCTGGTTGAGATACGCGATGGGCAACAGGCTGCCGCGGCGGCGGTAGACCGGCGTGCCGTGCACGTGTTCGATGTGCTTCTCCGGCGAATCGCCTTCCAGCCGGATCAATTCGAGCAGACTGACCTGCGGGATGACGAACGTCTCGCCCCCGCTCGTGATGACCAGTCCGGGAATGATCGCCAGCGTGAGCGGAATTTTGAGCTTGACGGTAATTCCCGACCCGGGCCGGTTGAGGACGTCGACGACGCCGCCGATCTTCTCGATATGCGACTTCACCACGTCCATCCCCACGCCGCGGCCGGAGACCTTGGTGACTTCCCGGGCGGTGGAGAGCCCCGGCAGAAAAATCAGGCTCACCGCCTCGCGGTCGCTCAGCTTCTCCGCCTGTTCGCCGCGCAGGACGCCGAGTTCCGCGGCTTTCTGCTTCAACCGGTCGACGTCGATTCCTTTGCCGTCATCGGTGATTTCGATGTTGACCTGGCCCCCTTCGTGATACGCGCGAAGAATCAGTCTGCCCTCGGGAGGTTTCCCCGCCTGCACCCGGACGTCGGGCGGTTCGATGCCGTGGTCGCAGGCGTTGCGGACCAGGTGCACCAGCGGGTCCTTGATCGCCTCGATGATGGTCCGGTCCAGTTCGGTTTCCGATCCATCCATTTCCAGCCGGATCTGCTTGCCGAGCGCGACCGCCATGTCGCGCACCACGCGGGGCAGCTTGTTCCAAACCATGCCGATGGGTTGCATGCGGGTCTTCATGACCCCCTCCTGCAACTCGGTGGTGATCAGGTTCAGCCGCTGGGAGGTGGCGTTCAGGGTGGCGTCCTCGCGGCCGCTGTTGAACTGGAGAATCTGGTTGCGGGTAAGGACGAGTTCCCCCACCAGGTCCATCAGCTTGTCGAGCAGTCCCACTCCCACGCGAATGTTGGCGTCGGCCACGGCGGAAGACTTGCCGGCCTCGCTGTCGGGCTTCCCATCCTCGGCGCCCTCGGCGCCGCCGCTGCCGCCCGTCTGGCCCGCGGCCACGGTCTCTCGCGCCGAGGCGGCCGGCGGCGGGGGTGGCGCGCCCGACGCTGCGACTGCGGCGCGCAGCCGTTCCACCAGGTCTTCGAAGGCGCACGGACCCTCCTCTCCGCTCGCCTCGATCGAGGCCAGCAGCTTGCGCGCCGCGTCGACCGTGTCCAGGATCAGCGACACGATGGCGGGACTCACCGCCCGCCGTCCGTCGCGCAACTGGCTCAACAGGCTTTCCGCCTGGTGCGTAATCGCCCCCAGGGCCGAGAAACCCAGAAAGCCGGCGGTTCCCTTGATCGTATGCACCGTGCGGAAAATGCTGGCCAGCAGCGCGGCGTCCTGCGGGCGTTGTTCGAGTTCAACCAACTCCTGGTCCAGGCGCGCGAGGTTCTCATGACTTTCGACCAGAAACTCGCGGATCACTTCTTGGTCTTGCGGCGGCATGGGTAGTGTCTCTCCAGCGCGGCTGCCCCCCGCGCGGCCGCGGGTCCAGTGCCTGCGCTCTCGATGGCGGGCGGTTGGCGTCTGCGCTCCGCCCCACGCTTCCTATATCGTCCGTGCGAGACGATCCTGTATATTCCTCGTTTCGGCGAGGAAGAAGCGGAGGAGGGTTCCCAAGGGAAGAAGAATGCCGGCCAGAGCGAAGGGAACACCTTCCCGTGCCGCCGGGCGGGCCGCGGGAGACTCCCGCGGGATTACGCCACCAGGCTCGCGGGGTTGCTGAGTTCGCCGATCTCCGGGACCCGGATGGTCACCACGTCTCCCGGTTGCAGCGCGGCGGATTCCGGCACGATGATGCCCGTCCCGGTCGAAAGCACCGACGCGGCGGGCACCGCATTGGCGCGCAGCAGGTAGGCGATGAGCTCTTCGAGTTTGCGATTCAGCTTCGCGGTGTTGACCCGGCCCTCGTAGATGGTCTCGCCGCCGCGCGTGATGGCGCAGGTCATCTCCAGCGAGTAGGGGTCGGCAAGTTCGTCCGGGGTGACGATCACCGGTCCCAGCGCGCAGCACGCGTTGTACGCCTTTGACTGGGGCAGGTAGAGCGGATTCTCGCGCTCAATGTCCCAGGCCGAAACATCGTTGCACAGCGTATAGCCAACAATGCGCCCCTTGCTGCCCAAGACAACGGCGAGTTCCGGTTCGGGAGCGGTGAACCGGGAATCGGGACGAATCCCGATCGGCTGGCCGGGTCCGACGCAGACGCGCGCGGTCCCTTTGAAGAAGATCTCCGGCCGCGGGTGGGTGTAGACGTACGCGTACATGCCCTCGCGCGTGCCGTGTTCGGCGTCGCGGAAGGTGGCGCTCATCTCGTAGGTGCAGCCGCACGCCCAGACTTCCACCGGGGACACCGGCAGCAGGAGCGCGGCTGGTTCCGGGTGGCGGGTGGCCATCTCCGCGGCCAGGGCGGTGAGCGGCGTGTGCTCGGCTTCCGAGCGGCGAATCAGGTCCGCGACCGTGTGGCCGGGAATTGGACGCGCGCCGCTCGCATCGCACAGCGCGGCGGTGACGCGGTGGTTGAACCGGATTTGTCCGAGGCGCATGGGGGAAAGTCAGTATTTCAAATAGACGGTTTTGTAGTCGGTGAAGAACTCCAGCGCCGCCGGTCCCTGTTCCTTGGGGCCAAAGCTGGAGTCCTTGGATCCGCCGAACGGCAACTGATACTCGACGCCGGCGCTGGGCAGGTTGACGGTCAACAAGCCCGCTTCCATCCCGTACACATACTCGAAGACGCGCGAGACGTTGGTGGTCTGAATGGACGCAGAGAGGCCGAAGGGCACGCGGTTGGCGATGCGCAGCGCGTCGGCGAAGTCCTTAGCGCGCATCACGGCCAGCACGGGTCCGAAAATTTCCTCGTTGGCGATGGTCATCTCCTCGGTGACGTCCGCGAAGATGGTAGGCTCGACGAAGTAGCCTTTGTCATAGGCGCCGCCGGTCAGCCGGCGGCCGCCGCAACGGGGTTCGCCGCATTCGCGGCGGCCGATCTCGATGTAGCGCAGGTCGGTTTCCAGCTGCCCCTGGTCGACCGCGGGTCCGATGTCGACGCCGGGCTCCATACCGTTGCCGACCCTCAACTTGCGCGTGCGCTCGACCAGCGCATCGACAAAGCGGTCGTAGATTGACTCCTCCACGATCGCGCGGCTGGTGGCGGTGCACTTCTGGCCCGTCGAAAAGAACGCGCCGTTGACGGTGTTCTCGACGGCGAGGGCGAAGTCGGCGTCCGCCAGCACGATCGTTGGATTCTTGCCGCCCATCTCGAGTTGAATCCGCAGACGCCGCCGCGAAGCTTCGGCGTGGAGCCAGTTGCCGATCTCGCAGGAGCCGGTAAACGAAACGGCCTTCAACGGCGGCGCATCGACCAGGGCTTGTCCCAGCGCGCCGCCGCTGCCCGCCACGAAGTTGACCACCCCTTTGGGAATGCCGGCTTCGTGCAGCGCCTCGACCAGGCGCCAGGCGCTCAAAGGCGCGGCCGATGCCGGTTTCAGGACGACGGTGTTGCCCGCGATCAGCGCCGGCGCCAGCTTCCAGGCGGGAATGGCGCTGGGGAAATTCCAGGGCGTAATCAGGCCGACGACGCCGAGCGGCTTCCGGACGGCGAACATATGCACGCGTTCGCGCTCGCTCGGCACCAGCAGGCCCGGCTGCCGCGAGCCTTCGCCGGCGAAGTACCGGAAGATGTTGATGGCGCGGCGTACCTCCCCCTTGGCTTCGGGAAGGGTTTTCCCTTCCTCGCGCGTCATCTCGGCGGAAATCTGGTCGAACTTGCGGTCGAGGATTTCGGCGGCTTTGAACAGGATGTTGCCGCGCGCGGGGGCGGGCATCGCCGCCCAGGCGGGAAACGCGGCTTGGGCCGCGGCGGCGGCGCCGGCGATGTCCTCCGGCGAGCCCTTGACGAACAGTCCGACGACCTCCTCGGTATTGGCGGGATTGCGGTTCTCAAAGGTCGACGCTCCGCCGACCCACTCCCCGTTGATGTAGTTCAAGAACGTGTTTGCGCTCATGGCGGTTCCGGCGTGGACCCTTGATTATATCGTGCGCGCCGCGGGCGTCCCACCCGCCGGCCTTTGCCAGAATGGAGAGCATGACGGGCGTGCAGATCTTCGGCGTGCGGGACTCGGCCGCCACCCGGGCGGCCGAGCGATTCTTCAAGGAGCGCGGGGTGGCTATTCACTTTGTGGACCTGGAGCGGAAGCCGCTGGCGCCGGGAGAGATCAAGCGTTTCGTCCAACGGTTTGGGCTGGCCGCGCTGCTGGACCGGGAGGGTAAGGCCTACGCGGAAACTGGTCTGGGGTACCTGCGGCTCAGCGAGGCTGAACTGCTGGGAAAAATCGAGCGGGACCCGCGTCTGCTCCGGCTGCCGCTGGTTCGCTCCGCCCAGGGGCTCTCCATCGGACGCGATGAGGTCGCTTGGAAGGCCATGGTGCCGGTACGGCCCGCCTTCCGCCCTTGAGCTATTCTCTACAGTCGCGGTTTGCACTTGCCGATATTGCCTATGAGACGCGCCTCCCGCTGCGGGCGCTGAGGGGGTCCGGTCTCCGGCAGATGAACAGTCCAGGCTTTTCAATCGGCGCGCGCGCGGGACCGCGGCTCATGGCGCTGCTGGCGCCCCTGCTGTGGTGGGGGGCTGTCCGCCGGGCGGAAGCGCTGGACCCCGCCCAGCCGGCCCATTTCTACACCGTGGAGCACTGGGGTCCGCGCGAGGGGTTTCCTGAGGAAACCATCTTCGCCCTCGCCCAGACGCGGGATGGGTACCTGTGGCTGGCCACGCCCGCGGGGCTGGTGCGTTTCGACGGACGAGAGTTTGGGTTCTGGGATCGCCAGCGCGTGCCCGGATTGGAGACGCTCAGCGCCGCGAGCCTGCTGGCGGCGGCGGACGGCAGTCTCTGGATGCGCAATTCGGCTGGCGAGTTGTGGCGGCGCCGGAACGACAGCTTTGAGCGCCTCGTGGAGGCGAGCAGTGGGAAACGGGTGCTCTGGGTCGGCGCCGACCGGCAGAACCGCATCTGGCTCGCCACGCGGGAAGCCCTCCACCAGATCGAAAACGAGCGCATCTCGCGGGAGGTTTTTCGCTTCGGCGGGCTGGGGGAGGATGCCGGGGACTGGTTCCTGGATCGGGAGGGGTTTCTGTGGGTGCGGCTGCTGTCCGGCGGACTGGTGCGTCTTTCGCCTTCCGGCCAGCTCGCCGGCGAGTGGCGGAACGGGCGGGCGCCGCCCGCGTTTGTGCAGTCGATGGTCGAGGACGAGGACGGCGGGCTGTGGTTGGGCACGTCAGTAGGCCTGTTTGCGCTGCGGGAGGGCACGATTCAAAAGGTGGAAGCCGCCCGGGTTTCCGGGGCGCTGGTGCGCTTGCGCCTGGACCGAGGCGCTCTTTGGATCGCCTCCGAGCAGGGGTTGAGCCGCCTCTCTCACGGACGCTGGGAGGTAATTCTTAAACCCGCAGAACTGGACCACGCAAAGCTGCCGGCGATGTTCGTCGACCGGGAAGGCAGCTTATGGTTGGGCTCGACCCGCGACGGGCTGTACCGGGTGAAGGATTCCAAGTTCGCCAACCTCACCGAGGCGGAGGGCCTTTCCGGCAATCCCGTGTTTGCGGTGTATCGGGACCGCCGCGGCGTTCTATGGATCGGCACCAGCGCGGGATTGGACCGCCGGGAACCGGACGGAAAGATCCGCCGGGTCCAGGTGCCCGCTGGGCGGGCGGACGCCGAGATTCGCGCGATCGGGGAGGATCGGGAGGGGACCATCTGGGTAGGGGGTGACTGGGGCCTCGCGGCCGAGAGGCAAGGCCGGTTCAGGAAGGTGCGCCTAGCGGAACAACCCGCCGCCGTGCGCGCGTTAACCACCAGGCGCGCTGGTGGGGTCTGGGTGGTTTCCTCGAAGGGGTTGTGCGAGCTGGCGGGGCCAAGGCCCCACTGGTGGAACACGCCCCCTGAAATGGCGGTGACGGCGACCCGCCACCTGCTCGACGCGGGGCATAACGGACTTCTCGTATCGCTTTGGCAAGGGGGCCTGTGGCAATGCCGGGATCACCAATGCCGCCAAGTCATTGGAGGCGAAGCAAACGGCAGGCCGGTGACGGTCTTCGCCACGCTGGAAGACTCGGTGGGGCGACTGTGGGCAGTCTCTTCCCGGGGTTTGGCGGAACTGGTTCGTCGCCGGGACGCCAGTGAATTCGACGTGGCTTGGCTCTCGTTCAACCAGTTCCTGCACCACCCGGAGACCGAGTTCTACCAGATCGGCGAGGACAGCAAGGGAAGGTTGTGGCTTGCCTCCCGGCGGAGCCTGGTCCGGATCGAACGCCGTCCCCCGGGCAAATTGGAAGAACCTGCGGTCCGCCAATATGACCTGCTCGACGGGATGCGCAGTGCGAACTTCGGCGTCGCCCGTCAGGGGTGGAAGGCCGCCACGACGGGTGGGGTGTTGTGGTTCCCCAACATGGCGGGTCTGGTGGGAGTAGACGAGGCGAGAGTGCGCGAGAACCCGCTGCCCCCGCTGGTCCACATTGAACAACTGGCTGCGGATGGGAAACCCGTGGATCTGCATACTCCGGCGGCGCTCCCCGCGGGGACCGAACGGGTGGAGATCAGCTACTCGGGACTCAGCCTGTTTGCGCCGTCGAAGGTGAGGTACCGGTTCCGGCTCGAAGGATTCGACCCGGACTGGGTGGATGCCGGGACCGGCAATCGCGCCGTCTACACCCGGCTTGGGCAAGGCGAGTATCGGTTCCGTGTCCAAGCCTGTAACAACGACGGCGTGTGGAACGAAGCAGGCGCTTTGGTCTCTTTCCGGATTCCGCCACGCTACTGGGAGCGTGTTGACTTCCGTCTGGGCGCCGCGGCGTTGCTGCTGGCCATCGGGAGCTTTGTCGGGCGGATACGAACCCGCGCCCTGGTCGCCCGGAACGCGGAACTCGAACAGCGGGTCAAGGAGCGAACCGCCGAACTGGATCGCGCCCGCCACCAGGCCGAAGCCGCCGCACAAGCCAAGGCGGACTTCCTCGCGACGATGAGCCACGAGATTCGCACACCCATGAACGGGATCGTCGGCATGCTGAGTCTGCTGGAACGCACCGAGCTCACGCCGGAGCAGCGCCGCTGCGCCGAGACCATCTCGGCATCCGCGCACGGGTTGCTTGCCATTGTCAACGACGTCCTGGAGCTGGCGCGCGTCGAGTCCGGGAAGTTGCAGATTCGGCCCGCTCCCGTGAATGTCCGGCGTTTGTGCGAGCAGGTGACCGACCTGTTCGAGCAGGCGGCGGCCGCCAAAGGCCTGCGCCTGTCGTGCCACTGGTCCACCCCAAGCCTTCCCGAGTGGTACCAGGCGGACCAGACGCGCGTGCGGCAGATCTTGGGGAATCTGTTAGGGAACGCCGTCAAGTTCACCGAACAGGGATTCGTGGAGCTGTCGGTTAGCGGGGCGGAGGCCGCCGATGGGCGGTGGGAGCTCACCTTCAGCGTGCGCGACACAGGCATCGGCATGACGGCCGCGCAATTGGGCAGAATTTTCCGCAAGTTCGCTCAAGCCGGGCCGCAGGCGGAGAAATACGGAGGCTCCGGGTTAGGCCTGGCGATCTCCCGGGGACTGGCGGAAAGCATGGACGGCCGGCTGGATGCGGAGAGTGAACCGAACCAAGGTTCGTGCTTCCGCCTGCGGCTGGCGCTGCCGCGGGCCTTGCCTGCTCCGAGCCAACCCCCTGAACCTCCGGACTTGGCGAAACCCGGCGGAGCGGGCGACTGGCGGGTGCTCATCGCGGAGGATAACGCGGTAAACGTCAAGGTCGCCGCCGGGATGCTGGCGCGCCTGGGATATCAGGTTTCGGTCGCCGCCAACGGCCGGGAAGCCCTGGAGGCCTTGGAACGGGAACCGTTTGACGTGGTGTTGATGGATTGCCAGATGCCCGAGGTGGACGGATTCGAGGCCACCCGCCGGATTCGCCAGCGCTGCCCGTCCGGCGGCCCCGTGGTAATCGCGTTGACCGCGAACGCCCTGGCGGAGGATCGGGAGCGCTGTCTGGCGGCAGGCATGGATGATTACATCGCCAAACCCTTTGGGCTTGAGGCTCTCGCAGCATGTTTGAACCGCTGGCGGGCGCTTCGCGGCGACTCGGGACAAGACGCCACCAGGTGATCGGATGGCGTAACGCCTCTGGCGCAGGAAGTGTCGAACTGAATTCCCCCAAGCCGGGCCGCTCAGGAGCGGTCTGTCCCGACACGAGATCTGCCCAAAGCGTCCGCCGGCAGGACGCGCCGCCACGCCGCCGGTCGCGCGGGGCAGACAGCGCCTTCCCAAACTGACCCTCCAGACGTGTCAGTTGCCGGAAATCTGGCTAATCACGGTCAAGTACACCGGCTGCTCGATGAACTTCGGATCCGCGCCAGCCAACAGCACCATCAGCGCGTACCGCCCGACCGCGGTGTTGGCCGGCACTTTAAACTGGATCGAGCTTTCCGACTGATTCACAATCTCTGTCTTGATGTCGTTCTTCCCGTCGGTCAGGTACAACGCGTCCACGCGGCTCTTGTCGAGCGCATCGCCGAACGCCGTCGCCAACTCGCCAGCGCGCACGGACGCCGGCTCCACCCGCCGCATAAACGGCGTGGCCGGGGGCAGCGGATCCTTCGCCAGCAGCAGAGAGGCCAGCGGGACAACCATCACCACGAGAACCAAGAACCCGATTGCTGCGTGAAATCTCCTCATGGAGGGCTCCTTCCTGGCTTGGGCAATGCACGTCGTGCGCCAACCGCCAAAGAGCCCAACATGGCGGTTTTGCGAGCCTGCCACGGGCGGAGTTGGCTGATTTAACTCGGCTTCCCGTGGGGGATTTCACCCGGCGCCGAAACGGAAACCTGCCGGGTCAACCCCGCTTTCCTACGCTCCATCATTCTGATTTTGCAAAACTTGAGGACTGGCGCCAGGGTTCGGGCTTCCGGTTGCAACAGACTGTGGCGAGGAGGTGCAACGTCATGTTATCCGAGATTTCTTCCGGGTTGGGCGCCCTGCTGACGCTGAAAGGCTTGGTGAATCTCATCCTGATCCTGGTGGCGGCCGGCATCGCCATCCTGGTGCTGCGGCGGTTGTTCTCCGGCTTTCTCCGCTTCGGCGGCACCCGGGTCGTCACTTGCCCCGAGAACAAGCAGACGGTCGCCGTCGAACTCGACCGGGTGCATGCCACCCTCACGGGCGTGGGGGGCAAGCCCGAACTCAGGCTCACCGAATGCACCCGGTGGCCGGAGCGGGCCGGTTGCGGCCAGATGTGTCTGTCGCAGATTGAAGCTTCGCCGGAAGGCTGTTTGCTCAAGAACATCCTGAATGCGTGGTATCGCGGTAAGCAGTGCGTGTTCTGCGGCCAGGACCTGAGCAACATCAATTGGTTGGAGCATCGCCCCGCGCTGCGCACGCCGGAAGGAAAGACGCTGCTGTGGAGCGAGATCCAGCCAGAACAGGTCTACGGAGTGTTGGAAACGCACCAGCCCGTCTGCTGGAACTGCCACGTGGCGGAGCAATTCCGCGCCGAGCATCCGGAATTGATTGTCGACCGGGGCATGACCACCACGCGCGAAGCCTGAGTTCGTTGCCGCGCCCGCCAGCGGCGCCGACTCTACCAGAACCGGTACCAAGGCCGGCGTGAGTGCTGCGTTTGCGGCGCGAGGCCGCCCTCCACCAGGGGGTCTCCCGTGAGAACGGCCATCGGGTTCAGCGAGAACAGGTGCTCGGCGCGGCGCGGCCCCCACTTGCGCGACACATAGGCGAACGCTTCGCTCAGGATGGGCGGGCGATGAGTGGTGTCGTGCGCGTCGCTGGCCACGATGTGCACCAGTCCCCGCTCCACCAATGCGTCGCTGGCCGCCCTCGCTTGGCGTCCGAATCGCCCCAGCAACGAGGCTGCCGTCACCTGAATCAGGCAGCCGGTCTGCACCCAGCGCGCCAGCCGCTCCAGACGGGTTTGCAGCAGGCCATTGCGCTCCGGGTGGGTGATGATCGGCACGATGCCGCCCGCCAGCATCCGGGCGAACACATCGTCCGTGGTCTTGGGGATCAGTAAATCGGAGAACTCCACCAGGAGGTACTTGCGCTGGTTAATGGTGTACTTGCGGGGATCGCTCAGCGCAGACTCGATGTTGTCGAACGACAGGTGCAGGTCGCAACCCAGGTGGATCCGGATCCGGCTTCCCGCCGCGCCGGCCAATTCCCGGATCTTGGACTCCGCTAAGCCGGGATCAAACGCGTACTCGTGATTCGCGTGCGGGGTGGCGACGATATCGGTGGTTCCATCGGCCGCCGCCAGTTCCAGCATCGCGACGGATTCTTCAAGAGTTTCCGGCCCGTCGTCCACTCCAGGCAGAATGTGTGAATGAATGTCGATCACGCCGGTTTCACAGCGCGCGCCGGATTGCTGCCGGGATTCCGTGTCAGATGAACATCTCCTCGTCCTGGGTCACCTGTTCCACGGTAGGCCGTTTGCCCATCGCCAGGGTGGCAAGAGCCGCGCGGACGCCGTTCATGACGCCGTTCACCTCGCGCACGGGGCGGAGCAGCGAACGCTGCATCGCCGCCGTCGTCTCGGTCAGTTTCTCCACGGTATCCGCCACCGCGTAGTCGATGCGGTCGACTTGGACGCGCGCTCTTTCCGCGGCTTCGCTCAGCAGCAGGTCGTAGCGTTGCACTTGCGCTCTGGTGGTTTCCGCGACTTCCATCGCCGTGCGGGTCACCAGGTCGATCCGCGGGCGCGCTTCCTCGACAATCCGGCTTGCCCTGTCTACCACCGGCTCGGCCCGGTCCAGCAGTCCCAGCAGGCGTCCCCGCACCTGCCGGACCATGCGAAAAGCGCCGAACGCGAAAAGCGCCTGACTGACCATCGCGAGCGTGGCCAGGCAAACAAAAATAGTGATAACCGTTCGAAAGGTGGCGTCCGACATGTCGTGCTCTCCGGGCCGGAATCCCGCCCGCGGGGCCGCGCTAGCTCTCTTTTACCGTCTCCCGATACGCCTGCCGACCGGCTTCCAGGGCGGAGGCCAACTGCTCCTTCTGCCGATTCAAAGCCTCCCGGCTCTTCTCCAGCACCTCGGTGGCGGATTCCCGCAGCTGTTCGCCGCGCCTTTTGACGAATTCGGCGCCCTCGTCGGCCCGGTGCTTCAGATAATCCGTCCCCTCGTTGGCCTTCGTTCGCAAATACTGCCGCGTTTCTTCGCCAGACTTGGGAGCAAACAGCATCCCCACGGCGACTCCCAACCCCAAACCGACCAGGAAGTATCCAATGCCGCTATTCTGTTCTGCCATAGTTGTCTTCCTTTCGCGGGACGCGGCGACGAATTCGCCAGCGTTGCACTTACAGTATACCCTCGCCTCCCAAGCGATTGACCACTCGATCCGGCTCCGCACGCCGCGCGGCGCCACGTTCCGCTTTCCGCGCGAGCGGAGAAAACGACCCGGCCCTTACGCGAGAATCGGGCGCAGCACGTGGCCGTGTACATCCGTCAGACGGCGGTTCAGGCCATTGTGATACCACGTCAGCCGTCCATGGTCGAGCCCGAGCACGTCCAGCACGGTCGCCCAGAAGTCATGGATGGTCGCGACGCCGTCCACCGCCCGCCGGCCGAAATCGTCGGTCGCCCCATAGCTGACGCCGCCCCGGATTCCCGCCCCCGCCATCCAGACGGTGAAGGCGTCCGGGTTGTGGTCCCGGCCCAGCGTGCCTTCCTGGTGCGTCGGCATGCGCCCAAATTCCGTGGTCCACAGCACCAGCGTGTCCTGGAGCAGACCGCGCGCTTTCAAGTCGCGCAGCAAACCCGCAGTCGGCTGGTCCAGGATGGGAGCGTGGCGTTCGTAGTCGGCTTGCAGGGTCTTGTGCGCGTCCCAGTTCAGGAGCCCGTCGACCCCCGAGGCGCGCGAGGCGCAAAACAACTGCACATACCGCACGCCGCGTTCGAGCAGCCGGCGCGCCAGCAGGCAATTGCGGGCGTAGGCGGCGAGCAGCGGGTTGGCGTCGCGCGCGCCGTAAAGCCGGTGGGTCGCCTCGCTCTCGGCGCCCAGGTCGGCGACTTCCGGCGCGGACAGTTGCATGCGCGCGGCCAGCGCGTAAGCCGCCATGCGCGCGCGCAGGTCGCCGGCGCCGGGATGGCGCGCCGCATGGGTTTCGTTCAGTTGCTCCAGGAAGACGCGTGCGGCCTCGTCTTCGGCCTCGCTGACGCCCGCGGGCCGCGCCAAATTGCGAATCGGCTCGGCGGCGTGGAACGCAATGCCCTGATGCTCGGCGGGCAGGAAACCCGCGGTCCAGTTCGCGGGACCCGAGGGCGGAATGCCCCGCACATCGGGGATGGCCACAAACGCCGGCAGGTTCTCGTTCTCCGAGCCCAGGGCATAGCTGACCCACGCGCCCGCCGAGGGAAACCCCTCCACCGCGAAGCCGGTATTCATCATCACGCACGCGGGCCCGTGCGTGTTGCTGCGCGACGTCATCGAGTGCACGAACGCCAGCTCGTCCGCCAGTTCGCCCAGGTGCGGCAGCAGCTCCGTGATGTATTTGCCGCACTGGCCGCGGCGCACGAACTTCCACGGACTGCGCATCAGCGCTCCGTTGGCCCCTTGAAAGCTGACTTCCTTTTCCACCCCCGGCATGGGCTGGCCGGAGCGTTTCTCCAGTTCCGGTTTGTAGTCCCACAGGTCGAGATGCGACGCGCCCCCGGGACAGAAAATTTGCAGCACGCGCCGGGCCCGCGGCCGATGATGCGGCGTCACCCGCCCTCCGGCCAGCAGTTGCATGGCTGCCAGCGCCGGCAGCCCCCAGCACAAATCGCCAAATAGTTTCCGCCGGGTCATAGCGCAGGTTCTCACATCACGTAGATAAATTCGTTGGCGTTGAACAACGCGCGGCAGAAGGCCGCCAGGCCATGCCGTTCCACCAGGGCGGCGGCGGCGGCGCGCTCGCCGGGCTCGGCCGGCCGGCCGAAGGCCAGCACAAACGCCCAATCCACCTGGCGCGCGGGATCGGCGCCTGCTTCCTTCCGCAGGCGCCCGGCCAGCAACTCCGCCTGCTCGATGACAAAGCTGTTATTGAACAAGGCCAGCGCCTGCAAAGGCGAGGTGGTGACGGAACGCTTGGGCTCGGGCAGCGAAGAATCCGGGCAATCGTACTGGCCGAGCAGTTCGCTGCGCACCGAACGCGCGGCGGTCTGATAGACGGCCCGCCGGAAGGTCTCCGGTCCAAACCGTTCGAGCGGATAGTAGGTGGCGACGTTGTCCACCGTGTAGCGGAACAGGTGAAAGCCGGGGCCGCCCATCCGCCGGTCCAGGGCCCCCGAAACCGCCAGGATGGCGTCGCGGATCGCCTCGGCCGAAAGCCGCTGCGGCGGATAGCGCCACAACAGCCGCGCTTCAGCGTCCACGCGGGCTTTCCCTTCGTCGAAGGCGCTGGACTGACGATACGCCTGCGACAGCAGGATCTCGCGATGCAGCGGCTTGAGACGCCAGCCGTGCGCCAGCAGCCGCAGGGCCAGGTAATCTAACAGCGCCGGATGCGAGGGCGCCTCGCCCTGGAATCCGAAATCGCTGGGCGTGCCGACGATGCCGCGGCCGAAATGGTAATGCCAGATCCGGTTGGCCAGCACCCGCGGGGTGAGCGGGTTGCGCGCATCGGTCAGCCAGCGCGCGAGGGCCACGCGCCGCTCCCCTTCCGGCTGCTCCTCTTCCAGGGAAAAGCGGGCGAACGAGAACGCCGACAGGCTGGCCGGCGTCACCACCCCGGCGCGGTCCATCACGTTGCCGCCCTTGAGCAAGTACACCGGTTCCCTGGGTTGTTCGGCCCGCCCGATATAGGCCACGGGCAGCTTCGGAAATTTCGCCAGCCGGTCTTCGAGTTCCGCCCGGCGGGCTTCCAGAGTCTCCCATTCGCGGCGCTGCGCCTCCGGCAGCACGGCGCGCAACACGAGCGCCTCGCGCTCCGCCGGGGAGTACGGGAGGCGACCCTCCGCGCTGGCCACCGGCCGCCACGCGCGCCCGTCGGCCGACGCTTCCACCACGTAACCGGTCACCGGCGGTCCGGCGAATTTGCCCTGAAACCCGCCCTCCCGGTCGCGCGACCAGGACACACGGTCGACGAGCGCCGGCGCGGCAAGCTCGATGGTGATCTCCACCGGGCCGCCGGAGGCGGCGAACCAGCGGCGGTCGAACCGGCCGTCGATCAGGTGGCGGGCCGCATAGGCCTCGGGATCGTCATCGGCCCGGCGTTCCGAACTGGCCGACACGCGGGCGCCGGCGGAAGCCAGCGCAACATTTCGCGATCCCTCCCAAACTTCCATCTCATCGATCGCGGCCGGCGAGTTGTTTGGCGTCCCGGTGATCCGCAGCCGGATCCATTTCGCCCGCACCGCCGCGAACCGCTCTTCGGTGAAGCGGTCGCTCACAGGCGGACGGTAGGCGGCCAGAATCGCCTCGCGCTGAGCAGCCACTTCCGGCCGCGCGGCTTCGCGGATGGCCGCCAGGCGCTCGCGGACCTCGCGCAGTGCGCGCTCCCACGGTTCCCTAGCGGCGGCGTGCCTCTCTTTTTCCGCCGCGGCCGCCAACTCCCGTTCGCCATGCACGACGCCGTTGAAAATAGCCGCCATCCGGTAGTAGTCGCGCTGTTCAATCGGGTCGAACTTGTGGTCGTGACAGCGGGCGCAGTGCACGGTCAAGCCCAGGAACGCCGAGCCCGCCGCGGCGATCATGTCGTCCAGGTCATCGGCGCGCTGCTGGCGCCGCGGCGCTTCGGCCTGGTTCCCTACCGTGTCATGCACACCGGCGACCAGGAACCCTACCCCGACCTCGACGTCCGGATCGCCGCCGGCGATCACATCCCCCGCCAGGTGTTCGAGGATCATCCGGTCGAAGGGCTTCCCCGCGTTGAACGAACGGATCAGGTAGTCGCGAAACGGCCACGCGTTGGGACGCAGGTGGTTCTGCTCGTAACCGTGGCTTTCCCCGAAGCGGATCACATCCATCCAGTGCCGCGCCCAGCGCTCGCCGTATGCGGGCGAGGCCAGCAGCCGATCGACCAGCCGCTCGTAGGCGTCCGGTGCGTCGTCCCGCAAAAAGGCGTCGAGTTCCTCGGGCGTGGGCGGCAGGCCTGTCAGATCATAGGTCACCCGGCGGGCCAGGGTACGCTTGGCGGCGGGCGGCGACGGGGAAAGACCGCGCTCGCGCATGGCCGCGAGCAGATAGCGGTCGATCGGCGAAACGGTCCAGGAAGCGGGCGCATCGGCCGGGATTTCCGGATCCACACGCCGGAGCGGCTGCAAGGACCACCAATCTTTGCCCGCGCGTTTGCGTGCCGCGGGGAGCAGCCGCCCGGTCCACGACGCTCCGGACTCGACCCACCGGGCCAGCAGACGGCGGGCGTCCGCAGGCAGCGGATTGCCCGGAGGCATCTCTCCTTTCGCAACCCGCGCGGCCAGCAGGCTGCGTCCGGCATCGCCCGGCGTCAAAGCCGGGCCGGAGAAGCCGCCCCGAAGCGCGCTTTCCCTGGTCTCGAGGACGAGCCCCCCCATCCGTGACGAGGAGTTGTGGCAGTTCACGCATTGCTTGGCGAGCATGGCGGTCGCCTGGCGCTCGAGGTCCTCGGCGAGGACCAGCGCCATCGGCCATGCCAGCAGAAACACGTAGCGCACGGAGTTCCAGCCTTCGGTGGCCTGATTCTAACATGCGCTCCCCGGGCGGTCGCCGGGCAGGAGCCCGGCCGCGGCGAACGGCTGCTGTGCAACCGGCGCACCCGCGGGGGCGCGGTGGCGTTCGAGCGACGCTTCGTCGCCGCCCGGCGCGGGCGGATTCAAAGCCCGCGCAACTGGTCCGCCGTCAGCTCATTCACCAGGGGGCGGCCCGCCAGGAAGCGCTCGACGTTCTGCACAAAGATGTCCCACACGCGCTCGGCGAACCTCGGACTCAGCGCCGACCCGGAAATGTGCGGCGTCATGATCACGTTGGGAAAGCTCCACAGCGGGTGGCCCGGCGGCATCGGGTAGTGATAGTGCGTATCGAGCGCCGCGCCGGCGATCCAGCCCTCGCGCAGCGCGCGCAGCAGCGCTTCCTCCTGGATGAGCGGTCCGCGGGCGGGGTTCAGCAGGTAGGCGGTCCGTGGCAACGCTTGCAGTTCCCGTTCGCCGACGATGCCGCGGGTTGTGTGGGTCAGCGGCATCGCCAGCACCAGAAAGTCCAACCCGCCGAGAAACTCGCGCTCTTCCCCGGCCACGAAGACGCGGTCGGGCAGCACCCCGTCCGGATCGCCGGTTCCGGGAACGCAGTAGACCCCGGTGCGCGGCCCCACGCCCCGCCGGGTAAGCACGTGGATGCGCATGCCCATGTGCTTCGCCAGCCGCGCCGTTTCGCGACCGATGCCGCCATAACCCCAGAAGCCGACCACGGAACCGCGCAGCTCCCGCTGAAAGCGCGCCGAGCGGTCCCACACGCCGTGCTCCTGGTTGCGGATCATCTCCCGCAAATCGCGCGCTAGATTGACCATCATGGCGATGTTCCACTCGGCGATGGGAATATCGAAGTTGCCGAGCCCGTTCGAGGCGCGAATCCCGCGGCCCACCAGATCCAGATCGAATAACTGGCTGTAGCCCGCCGAGGTCACCTGCACCCATTCCACCGCCGGCAGACTGCCGAAATTCTTGGGCGGCATTTCGAAGAACAGGATGTTGGCGTCGGAAAGGTGCTCCGGCACCGGTGCATCCTTGGGCTCGCTGGGCACACATCGCAGGTCCACGCCCAGTTCGGCCAGCCGGGCCGCGGCCTCCGGGAGAGGTTCCACACTGCTCACGATTCGTTTCATCTCGCTCCATCAATCGGTCAAAACCTTGCCGGGGAGGCTGTTGAACTCGCCGCTGCCGGGCTGAAACGCGTAGCGAGACTTTGTCTCGCTCGTCAGCGTGATTCCCAGGCCGGGCGTCTGCGGCGGAAAGACGTAGCCGTCCCGCATCTCGAACGAGTCCCGCACGGCGTCGGCGTGCAGCGGCCCAAAGGCGGGCGGGATCTCCAGCACCACCGTATTGGCGCAGGCGAAGCCGCAGTGAATGTTCTGCATCAAGCCTCCGCCCGCTCCCAGGAGTGGGTGGCGATCCGCCGGCCCCGGCTTTCGAGCATGGCCGCCACCTTCAGAAACTCGCCCAAGCCGCTGGTCCACGCCGCGTCGGGTTGTCCGATGTCGAAGGCGTCGCGCTCGGCGAAAACGCGCCACTCATACGCCGCCGTCAGACACTCGCCGCCGGCGATGGGGATCGAGGTCTGGCGGGCCAGTTCCGCGTAGCTCCAGAGATCGGTGTGCGGCAGCGGCTCTTCGAGAAAGAACAATCCGTACGGTTCCAGCGTCCGGCACACCTGAGGCGCCACGGCAAGATCCCAGGTGTGCGAAGGACTGTTGCCCATGTGGCCGTCCAGGCACATGATGAACTCCCGCCCGAACCGCGCCCCTACGAACTCGAGTTTGACCGCTTCAAAGTCCGCCGCGGCGTTGGGCGTCTCCAGGTTCACACTGCCCTCCTCGGGGGAGAAGGATCCTACCCCCACCTTCGCCGCGCGGAAATCCAGCGACCGGTAAGAATCCAGCTTGGCCGCCAGCCGGTCCAGCGGATAATTGCTCGGACCGCCCGTGGCGTCCGCGACAAGCCGGTCGTGTTTGCGCCCCCCGAGCGGTTCATAAACCGGCGCCTGCAGCAGCTTGCCCTTGAGATCCCACAGGGCCGCCTCGATGCCGTTCAACACGGCCAGGCCCAGCCCGACGCGGCACCAGTAATTCCCGCAGTGGTACATGCGGCGCCACAATGCGGCGATGTGGGAGACATCCTGGCCACGCAACACAGGCTTGAAAAAGCCCACGATCGCGGGCACCGCCTCGGGACAGAAGTAGCCCGCGTAGGTCTCGCCCACGCCAGTCAGGCCGGTGTCGGTGTGAACCTCGACAAAGGCGGCGCTCCGCCGCTTGCGGGCTTCGAGCAGAAACGGATCGTTGGTACACGGCCCGGTCAACAGCACCGTCTGCACATCCGTGATCTTCATAGAAAAACGCAGGCGCGAGGTTTCAGCGTATTCGGTTTTGCCGGGTTTCGGCAAGCGGGGCCGGACGAGACTGGGTTGTTGCGCCGGCCGTGCTGGGGCCTTTCCGGACACGGGCGAATTCCCCCGGGGGGCGTGCTCAGACGCCCGGCGAAGGCGCCAGCGCGCGAGCCAGCAGGTTGGCCGTGATTCTCTCCACCCGCGGATCGGGGCCGTGCGGCCGCACCCAATGAGACCAGGGCAGCAGATGGCCGGGCGGCGACGACAACCCCTGCGCCCACCAAATGGTCGAGGCATTGAACACAAAGTTATGCTGCGGGCCGGGGTAGATGGTCGCCGTCCAATGCGCCGGCCGGTCGCCGCCACTGAGCGCGATACCTTCCGCTACCATCTCCAGCCCGGGGATCTTCGCCGGGTCGCCATGAAACTCCCAGCCGACCAGTCCGGGGATGCAATCGCCTTTCTTCATGCCGGTTCCGGCGAACATCCAGTGCTCGGGTTGGGTGACGATCCAGTCGCCGCCGCCGTTGAACGGCGTGATCGTCCGCGCGCCAATCAGCAGGTTTTCGTTCGGCCCTTCCATGGGGAACGGCCCCATCAGTTTCTTTTCCGGCTCGGTGAGTCCGCCGTAACGTCCCGCCCGCGTCAGGGTGCGGGCGGGGCGTCCGTCCGCCGCCGGACCGAACGGCGAAACAAAGCACACCGAATTGCCTGAGAGGAACAGCGCCGTCACTCCGCGCTCAATCGCGCGCCGGACCGTTTCGTATTGCCGCAAATCCCAGTATTCGTCGTGCCCCACGCTAAGGAAGACGCGGGCGCGCCGGATGGCGGCGTCGTCCAGCAGATCGCGGTTGGCGCAGTAGGTGACGTCGTAACCCTGCCGTTCCAGCCAGTAGCAGAGCGGGTATTCCCACAACAGAAACTCGCCCGAGCCCACCGATTGCGGCGCTTCGAAGATCTGCGCGTACTTGCCGTACGGCCGGTCGAAAGAGACGTCGACATCGGCGACCAGTGGCCCGCGGGGATCGGTGTAGAGCGAATAGTCGTCCGGCCAGCGATTGTACGCCTGCCAGGTGTTGTCGCTGCACTGGAACAGAATGTCCGCGCGGCGGCGGTCGCGGACGACGAAGATGAGATAGCTCTGCCAGGCGCCCTCGGTGCGGTTGTCCGCCACCAGCGTGAGGCGGCCCAGATACACGCCGCTCGGCCATTCGCCGGGGATGCGCAATTCCGCGGAGGTCTCCCACCGGCACTCGCGCAAGCGCCGCGGTCCCACCGGCGGCGCGGGCTGGGTTTTCCCGTCGAACGGGCCGAGCGTGGCCAGCAAACGCGCGCCGAGCCCGCCGTAGTAGCCCATGCGAAAGATTTCGAGCGTGTACGGGCGCGCCGGGGTCGTGCTGACATAGATCCGCAGGGTTTCGCCAGGCTCGATGCTCTGGTGAGAGCAGTAGCCCTCGATCCGGGAGCAGCGGAACCCGCCGCTTTTGTCCAGGCGCAGGCGGGTCAATTGCCAGTCGCGCGCGCCGGGGCGCGCATTCTCGCGGCGGATCACGCCGGCGGGACCGGCGCAGGCGGCCGCCGGCAAGCCGGCCGTCCCCTGCAACAGCCGGCGGCGGGAGAGGGCAGTGCGTTTCACAATGGCGTTTATAACAAAGCGCGCCGGCCGCCGCACCCGTACAATACGGACTGTGCCCGTCGCCGTCGAGTCCCGCCTGCTCGAGTGGGAAGAGCGCCACCTCCAGCCGATTCAAGCCAAGGTGTATCGCAAGAACCTCTTCTCCGACCCCGGCGCCGGCATGGAGATCCGCCTGGTGCGTTACCCGGCGGGCGTGGTGAATCCCGCGCATACCCACCCGTGCGCCCACGGCATGTAGGTGCTGGAAGGCAGACTGGAGACCCACGCCGGCGTCTACGAACCAGGCAGCCTGGTCGGGTTTGAGGAAGGAGAAGTGATGCGTCACGGCGCGACCGCCGAGGCCGACGTCACCGTGTTGTTCATCACCAACAAGCCGTTCTCGATTCACTACCGGTAAGACGCCGACGCCGCGGCCGCCCGGCGCTAGGCCAGCGCCGGGCGGATGCGGGTGGCCACCAGCGGATCGAGCATGGCGGCGGTGGCGATCTGGACGTGATGGGCGCCGGCGGCGAGGCGCGCGCGGACATCTTCCGCGGTGGTGACGCCGCCCACCGAGACGAGCTGCAGCCGGCTGCCGCACTGCCGCACCAACCGGACCAGCATGCGCAGTTCCTCCAGGCAGCGGGCGGTGATGGAGGTTCCGCCAATCCCGCGGCGCAGGCCGCCAAATAACGGCTCGCCCCGCGGCGAGCGGACCCGCGCGGTGATCGAGTTGGTGGCGCTGAGCGCGTGGACGTAAGGCGACACGGCTTCGATCAGCGCCGCGGCTTCCTCCGGGTGATGGAACAACCCGACTTTCAGCAGGCGGGGCAAGCGGGGGACCGCCTGTTGGAACTCGGCGGCGATCAACCGCGCCGCGTCCGCGAGCAGGTAGAGGTCCGCTTCGCGCGTGCAGACGTTCGGGCAGGAGAGATTGGCTTCGACGGCGTCGGCGCCCGCCTCGGCGGCCCACCGGGCGCAGCGGGCAAAATCGCGGGAGACGTCGTCCATGGTCCAGCCCTGCTCCGGGGACGCCACCACCGAAACCACCAGCACCTGTCCCTTGGCGAGCCCGCGCTTGGCGGTTTCGACGTCCGCCCGCCAGCGGGCGGGGTCTTTCGAGGGCATGCCGAACGAGATGGCCCAAGCCTGATAGTCGTCCGCGTCCGGCAGCGCGGCCAATTCCTGACCTTCGCCGGCGAGGGCTCGGGGCTCGACCGGCAACAGGTTGGGAGGATCGTAGCAGGCGCGCTCGCGGGAGCGCACCGTCTTATACGTGAGCACATCGAAGCCGAGCGCCGCGTAGTAGAGAATCCAGCGGCTGTTCAGCAGCGGTCCGGCAGGGATGCCCAGCGGGGAGTTTACCGGCAGCCCGCAGAAGTCCCACTGGCCGGGGCAGGGCGGCGGCTGAATGCCGGGCGGAGGATCCGGGGCGTGGGCGTAATTCCAGTCGTAGGTCTGCCGGATGTCGTAGCGGGGAAGGGGAGCGGACGGTCTCATCGCAGCGTTCCGGAGAGCGAAGGGAGATGCCTCCAGCCGTGAAGGTAACACACCGGAGCGGCCGCACTGCCAGCCGCCCGGGTCGCCCGCTGGCTTCCGCACGCGGCTCGGATTGATCCTTGGCTTCAGGAAGGGCTAGCCGCTCGCAATCTGCTCCCGGGCGGCGCGCTGGGCCAGTTCATCGCAGCGGTTGTTGTCGGCATGATTCGCGTGCCCTTTGGTCCACGACCAGTGCGTATCGTGCTGCGCCGCCAGGCGGTCCAGTTCCTCCCACAACTCGCGGTTGAGCACGGGCTTTTTCTCCGCCGTCAGCCAGCCGCGGCGTTTCCAGTTCTGGATCCAGCGGGTGATGCCGTTTTTCAGGTACTCGGAGTCGGTCACAATCTCCACGTGGCAGCGTTCCTGGAGCGCGGCCAACCCCCGAATGGCGGCGGTGAGTTCCATGCGGTTGTTGGTGGTGTGCTTCTCGCTGCCGTACAGTTCGCGGGCGTGCTTCCCATAGCGGAGAATACAGGCCCAGCCGCCCGGTCCGGGGTTGCCCAGGCACGAACCGTCGGTAATCAGCTTGACGTGCTTGAGGGCGCTCACGCCGCCGGCGCCGCCTCGGCGAGCCGCGATTCCACCGGGCGGGCGAAAAACTCGTCCACGAGCGCCGCGATCGCGGGGCCATCGTGCAACTTGTAAAGTTCCCCGCGCAGACGGGCGCCGCCGCGCACGCCGTGGGTGAAATAGGACGCAAACTGTTTCATCTTGCCGACCATGTCCTTCTCGTTGCGCTCGAGCAGCATGGCGTAATAGCGTCGCATGATGGCGTGCCGGTCCGCGTCGGAGGGCTCGTCGTAGCGGCCGGTGGCCAGGTACTGCTGAAGCTGGCGGAAAATCCAAGGATTATACGACGCGGCCCGGCCGATCATGACGGCGTCGCAACCGGTCTCGCGCACCATGCGCACGGCGTCTTCGGGAGTGACGATGTCGCCGTTGCCGATGACCGGGATCTTGACCGCGGCTTTGGCCTCCGCGATGCGGGACCAATCGGCCCGGCCGCTATAGCCTTGCTCCCGGGTGCGGGGGTGCAGCGCCACCGCCTGCAAACCGCAGTCCTCGGCCAGCCTCGCCATCTGCACGAACACCAGTTCTTCGTCGTTCCAGCCCGCGCGGAACTTGCACGTAAAGGGAAGGGAAATGGCGGCGCGCACCTTGGTGAGAATCCGCTCCACCAGCGGGAGATCGCGCAGCAGTCCGCTGCCGCCGTTGCATTTCACCACCTTGTTGACGGGGCAACCGAAGTTCAGATCGACGATGTCAAAACCCTGGTCCTGGCAGACCCGGGCCGCGTCCGCCATCACCTCGGGATCCGCGCCGAACAACTGGGCCGAGATGGGGTGTTCGTCCGGCTCGAAGTACAGGTACTTCATCGTCTTGGTCGGTTTGGTCCGGCGGGCGGTCGCCGCCACCCCATGGGACGAGGTGAACTCGGTCATCAGCAGCCCGCACCCGCCAAGCTGGCGGATGAAGCGGCGAAACACCGTGTCCGTCACGCCTGCCATGGGCGCGAGCACGGTGGCGGGTTCCACCGTGACCGGTCCGATCTGCAATTGGCGCGGGAACTCCATGGGCAGTTCTTTTATTTTAGCTGGCGGGCGGGAGTTCGCCGCCATCGAACGAATACCCTTCCCAGCGCGCGATGACGGCCGTGGCGACGCAGTTGCCGAGCACGTTGACCGAGGTGCGCGCCATGTCCAGCAGGACATCCACGCCCAGCAGCACGGCCGCCCCTTCCATGGGCAGGTGGAAGGCCGCCAGCGTGCCGGTAAGGACCACGAGCGCCGCGCGCGGCACGCCCGCCACGCCCTTGGAGGTCAGCATCAGCGTCAGCATCAGGAACAATTGCTGCCCGAAGCTCATGGCGACGCCGGCAGCCTGCGCGACAAACATGGCGGCCAGGGAAAGGTAGAGCGTGGTGCCATCCAGGTTGAAGCTGTAGCCGGTCGGGATGACGAACGAGACGATATGGCGCGGCACGCCGAAGCGCTCCATGTTCTCGAGCGCCCGCGGCAGCGCCGCTTCACTGGAAGCCGTCGAGAAGGCGATCAGGAAAGGCTCGCGGGCGGCGCGCATGAAAGGGCGCAAGGGCACCCGCGCGATCAGCAGCACCGCGCCCAGGATGCACACCACAAAGACCAGCTGCGCCGCGTACATGGTGGCGATCAGTCTTCCCAGACTGAACAACACGCCCAGCCCTTTGCCGCCGATGGTGACCGCGATGGCCGCGCCCACCCCGAACGGGGCCAGGCACATGACGTAGCGGGTGTAGCGGAACATCACTTCCGCCAGCGATCCGGTGAAGGCGATCATCGGCTTGGCCTTGTCGCCAACGGCCGAGCACGCCGCGCCGAACAGGAGCGCGAACACCACCACTTGCAGCACTTCGCCGCGGGCCATAGCGTCGATGATGCTGGCCGGAAACACGTGTTCGAGCGTCTGCGCGAGCCCCGGCCGCGTCTGCGGGACGCCCGGCGCCGGGGCGTCCGCCCGCAACGACATCCCCTCGCCCGGACGAACCAGGTTCACCGCGCCCAGACCAAGGAAGAGCGCGATGGTGGTGACCACCCAGAAGTACGCCAAAGCCTTCACCCCGATGCGGCCCATTTCGCGCAGACTGCCATGACCGGCGAGGCCGTAGACGAGCGTGGCGAAGATCAGCGGCGCCACGATGGACTTGATCAGCCGGAGGAAGATATTGCTGACCGGCTCGAGTTCCCGCGCCACCGCGGGCGCCGCCGCCCCGAGCGCGATGCCCGCCGCCATCCCGAAGAAGATCCAGAACGTGAGCGAAGGCCGCCGCCTCAACGCTCCCCCCACTTCAGCTTCGCGCGGAGAACGTCGAAAAACAGCATGCGCGGGGGGCGGACCAGATGCACCGCGTGGTCCGACGCGCGGCAGACCATGACATCGTCCCGTTTCAGCGGTTCGCCCACCTGCCCGTCAATGGTCAGGAACGCTTCGTCGTCGCGGTTGTGAGAAGTCACCCGGATGACGCTGCTCTCCGGGACGATCACCGGCCGGTTGGTGAGCATGTGCGGGCAAATGGGCGTCAGGCAGAAAGCGCCCACGGAAGGATAAATGATCGGCCCGCCAGCCGACAGCGAGTAGGCGGTGGAACCGGTGGGGGTCGCCACAATCAAGCCGTCGGCCTTGTAGGTGCTCACGTAGTGGAGGTCCACAAAGATCTCGACGTCGATCATGCGCGCCAGGGCGGCTTTGTTGATTACGGCGTCGTTGAGCGCCTCGTAGGCGGCGACGATGGAGCCGGCGCGTTCCAGTTCGATGTGCAGCATCTTCCGCTTGGCGATGCGGTGCTCGTTGCGGAAGGCGCGCTCGAGTTCGGGGATCACTTCGTCGATGGTGATGGCGGTCAGGAAGCCGAGGCCGCCGAGATTGACCGGGAAGATGGGAATCGGCCGTCCGGCCACCGCGCGCGCCGCGGAAAGCAGCGTGCCATCGCCGCCGAGGACGATGATCAGGTCGCAGTCGCGCGGCACTTGGCCGCGCTCCAGACCGCCGGGGCGGCCGGCGTAGCCGGCGGTCACTTCGTCCAGACGGAGGTCGATGCCCCGCGCCTCAAGCCATGCAACCAGACGCGGCGCCAGTTCCGTGGCGGCGTGCACCGCGGGTTTGGAGAAGATCCCGACGGTCTTAATGGCGGGCATACAGCAGAAATTCCTGGTTTCCTTCCGCGCCGGGAAGCGGGCTTTCCATGATCGCGGTGACGAAGTTCATTCGGCGGACCTGTTGGTCGACCTTCTCGCAGGCCGCGCGATGCAGCGTGGGGTCGCGCACAATGCCGCCCCGGCCCACCTGGCCTCTGCCCACTTCGAACTGAGGCTTGATGAGTATAACCATTTCCGTGCGGGAATGGAACACCGCCGCCAGCGCCGGCAGAATCAGGGTGACGGAGATGAAGCTGACGTCGCACACCGCCAGATCCACGGCCTCGCCAATGTCCGCGAAGCGCAGGTAACGCGCATTCAGTTTCTCACGCACCACCACGCGCGGGTCCTGGCGCAGCCGCCAGTCCAGTTGGCCGGAACCCACGTCGACGGCGTACACGCGGCGCGCGCCGTGCTGCAACAGGCAATCGGTAAACCCTCCGGTGGAAGCGCCCACGTCGAGGCAGATCCGGTCCGCCACCGGAATGGCGAAGCGCTCGATCGCGGCCTGCAACTTGATGCCGGCGCGGCTAACGAACGGCGGGCGCGCGGCCAGTTCCACGGCGGCCGTACGGGTGACGCTCTGGCCGGGCTTTTCCGCCCGGGCTCCGTCCAGCAGGACGGCGCCCGCCAGCACCAGCGCCTGGGCTTTTTCGCGGGACTCGGCCAGGCCGCGCTCCACCAGCAGCACATCCAGCCGGACCTTCCCGCCAGGGTTCATCAATGGCTGCGCTTGACGATCATATCGGCCAAATCGCGCAGGCGCTGCGCGCGCTCGCCGAACGGTTCCAACGCCTCGTGGGCCATCAACCGCTGCTGCTCCGCCATCCGCTTGGACTCGGCCAGCCCGTACACCGCCGGGAAGGTGATCTTCTGCTGCCGCGCGTCCTTACCCGCGGTCTTGCCCAACTCTTCCGAGCTCTGTTCGACATCCAGAATATCGTCGACGATTTGAAAGGCCAGCCCGCAATGCTCGCCGTAGGAAGACAGCCGGTGGATCTGGTGGGCGTCGGCGCCGGCGTAGATGGCGCCCAGCCGGACGCTGGCGCGCAGGATCGCGCCCGTCTTGGCCCGGTGGATCGACTCCAGCAGTTCGGGCGTCGGGGGCTGGCCTTCCCCCTCCAGGTCCGCCACCTGTCCGCCGATCATGCCGCCCTGCGTGCCTGCCGCCACCGCCAGTTCCGCAATCATGCGCACCTGGCGGTCCACGTAATGGCGGTTCATCGACGACAGCACCTGAAACGCCAGCGTCAGCAGCGCGTCGCCGGCCAGGATCGCCATCGCCTCGCCGAACACCTTGTGGCAGGTAGGCTTGCCGCGCCGGTAATCGTCGTTGTCCAGCGCGGGCAGATCGTCGTGAATCAACGAATAGGTGTGAATCAGCTCGAGCGCGCAGGCCGCCGTAATCACCCCGTCGGCCTCGCCGGAGACCGCCCGCGCCGCTTCGAGGCACAGGATGGGCCGGATGCGTTTGCCGCCGGCGAACAGGCTGTACCGCATGGCGCGGTGGATGGTGGCGGGCGGATCCGTCTCCCGGGGCACCAGCCGGTCCAGTTCCCGATCCACCGCCTGGCGCTGTTCTTCCAGGTACCGGCGGAACTCCTGCGCCGGGGTCAGTTCTGCCGCGCCGTCTCGGGCCGGAACGGCTCCGCCTGATACTTGCCGCCGCGTTTGACCAGCATTTCGATCCGTGTCTCGGCTTCGTCGAGTTGTTTTTGGCATTGCTCGCTCAACGCCATGCCTCGCTCGAACAGTTCGAGCGATTTTTCCAGGGGCAGGTCGCCGGATTCGAGCTCCTTGACCACCTGTTCGAGTTCCTGGAGACCTTGCTCGAAGGCCGGCGGGGCAGGCTGGGGTGCATCTTCTGGCACGGCTTCTATTCTATCGGATGCGGCCGCCGGAATCGGGACGTCCGCCGCGCCGGGACGCCGCCTGCGTGCATACAATGACTTTCATGCCGATTCGCTCGCTCCTGCCGCTGCTGGCGGCCCCGCTCTTGTACGGCGCGTCCTGGAAAGAGGGCGATGTGCGGGCGTCCGACGGCGCCCGCCTGCACTACCTGGAATCCGGTTCCGGCCCGCCCATCGTCCTGCAACCGGGCTGGACCATGCCGGCCGAGATCTGGGAACCCCAATTGCGCGGCCTTTCCACGCGGTTCCGGGTGGTGGCTCTGGATCCGCGGTCCCAGGGCAAATCCGAGCGCGTGCCCGACGGCCACTACGCCGAGCGGCGCGCCCAGGATATCAGGGAGGTCGCCGAGGCGCTGAAGCTGGGCCCGATCGTGCTGGCTGGGTGGTCCTTGGGGGTCGGCGAGGTGCTGACGTACGTCGCGCAGTACGGCACTTCGTCGCTGCGGGGGCTGGTCCTGGTGGATGGCGAAGTGGGACGGGATCCGGACGCGCAGCGCACGCAGGCGGTGCTGGGCATGTTGCGCTCGCTCCAGACGAACCGGGACGCCTGGGGCGCGCGGTTCGTGCGCTCGATGTACAAGCAGCCCCAGAGCGAGGAGTATCTGGGACGGATCACGGCCGCGGCGCGCAGCGTGCCCACCAACACCGCGTTCACGCTGATCGCCAACGCCTTCCTGAGCGGAAAGGATCTCCGCCCGGTCCTCAAGGCGGTCGACAAGCCGCTGCTGGTGGTGGCCGCACCCGGCACGCAAAGCCAGGCGGAGATGGTGAAGCGCCTGCATCCCGCAGCGCGAGTCGAGATCTTCGCCGAGGCCGGCCATGCGCTATTCGTGGACGAAGCGGAACGCTTCAACCGCGTCCTGGCGGAGTTTGCGTCCGCGCTGCCCTGAACGCGGCCCCGTATCCAGCCGGCCGCTACTCCGGCGGCCGCCGGGCGGGCCGTTTCGCCGCCAGATAGTACAGCGACGGCAGCGCCACAAAGGTCAGCAGCAGGGTGGAGGCCAGGCCCCCGACCAGCACGGTGGCCAGCGGCCGCTGCACGTCGCTGCCGATGCCGGTGGCGCGGGCCGCGGGAATCATGCCCAGCATGGCTACCACCACCATCATCAGGACGGGGCGCATCTGCGCCAGGCAGCCCTCGATCACGGTCTGCCGCAATTCCACGCCCGGCTGCCGGCGGCGCCGGTTGATCTCCGAGATCATCAGCACGCCGCTCATGACGGCGACGCCGAACAGGCTGATGAAGCCCACCGCCGCGGATACGCTCAGGTTGATGCCGCGCACCCACAGCAGCAGGATGCCGCCCACCAGCGAGAAGGGCACGGTCAGCAGCACGATCAGCGCGTCGCGGGTATTGCGGAACGCAAAGAACAGCAGGACGAAAATGATCAGGATGGTGACGGGCAGCACCAGGCTGAGCCGCGCCTGGGCGCGTTCCATATTCTCGAACTGCCCGCCCCACTGAATGCGATAGCCCTCGGGCAACTCGACCCCGGCTTCGATGCGGCGGCGCGCCTCCCGGGCGAAGCCGCCCTGATCGCGTCCGCGGATGTTGGTGCGCACGGCCACCAGGCGCCGGTTCTCGCTGCGCGCGATGATGGATTCGCCATCGGCCACCCGCACTTCGGCCAGTTGGGCCAAGGGGACGCGCGCGCCGCTGCGGGTGGGCACCAGGATCTGCGCAATGGCGCCCGCGTCCACGCGGGCCTCGGGAATATAGCGGACCGTGATGTCGAAGCGGCGGTCCCCGTCGAACAGCGTGCTGACGGTACGCCCGCCGATGGCGAGTTCGATGAGGTCCTGCAAGTCCCGGACCCGCACGCCGAAGCGGGCCATGGCGGCGCGGTTGAGTTGGATGGTCAGTTGCGGCTGCTCGGCCTCCTGCTCGATCGCCGCATCGGCCGCGCCGGGAATGGCGCGGACGATGCGCAGCGCTTCGCCCGCCAGTTGGCGGAGGCGGTCCAGATCCGGCCCGACGAACAGAATCGCCAGATCGGCCGACGAGCCGGTGACGGCTTCGGTCACCGTGTCGATGATGGGCTGGGTGATGTTGAAGTTCGCGCCGGGCGCCTGATCGGCGAGCATCTTCGCGAGGTCGTTGACCAGCCGCGGCTTGGTGCGCCCGGGCGGCCACGTGTCGTAGGGCCGGAGCGTGACGAGAAACTCGATGCGGTTCGGGCCGAAGGGGTCGGTGCCGGAGTCGTTGCGCCCGGCTTGCGAGGCCACCGCGCGCACTTCGGGAAACCGGCCCACGGCCGCCCGGATCTGGCTGGCCACTTCCGCCGACTTCTGCAACGAGGTGCCGGGCGGCAGATTGGCGCGCACCCAGATCGTGCCTTCATCCAGGACCGGCAGGAACTCGGTGCCCAGGAAAGTCCCCAGGAAGAACGCTCCGCCGACGATGGCCATCGCGCCGGCGACCACCAGGCGCGCCCTGCGCATGGTGAAGTGGAGCACGCGGCCATAACCGCGCGCCAGCCAGGAAATCAGAGGGTTGTCCCACGACTTGGCGCCCTGGCGGAACAGCAGCGTCGCCAGCGCCGGAATCAGCGTGAGCGCGATCAGCAGCGCCCCGATCAAGGCGAAGCAGACAGTGAAGGCCATCGGGGTGAACAAGCGCCGCTCCACCCGCTCCAGCGTGAACAGCGGCAGGTAAGCGGAGATGATAATCAGCATCGAAAAGAAGATGGGCGACTCCATCTCGAAAGCTGCGTCCCGAATGGTGGTGAACGCCTGTTGCGCGGCCGACTTGCGCTCCTGGAGGCGGTGCAGGATGTGCTCGACCATCACCAGCGAGCCATCCACAATGATGCCGAAGTCGATGGCGCCCAGCGAAAGCAGGTTTGCCGGGATCCCCGCCAGGTACATGCAAACGAACGCGAACAGCAGCGACAAGGGGATCGTAAGGGCGGTCAGGAACGCTGCTTTCGCGCTGCCCAGGAAGAACAGCAGGACCAGCGTCACCACCACCAGGCCTTCCGCCAGGGTGAAGGACACCGTGCGCAAGGTGTTGTCCACCAGTTCGGTGCGGTCGTAGATAGGCGTCAGCTTCGCGCCGGGGGGCAGGCGGGTCCGGTTGACGTCCTCGACCGCCTCGTGCAGATGACGGAGCACCTCAGAGGGGTTCTCGCCGCGGCGCATCAACACGATTCCCTCCACGCCCCCCGAACGTTCGCCCAGCCCGAACACCCCGGTGGGCGGCGCCGCGCCGATCTCCACCCGGCCGAGATCCTTCACATAAATCGGCACCCCGCGCACTTCGGCGACCACGCTGTTCTCGATGTCCTCCATCGACCGCAGCAGGCCGACGCCGCGCACCGCCAGCGACTGCTGCTGGTTGTCAAGCAGCGCTCCCCCGGCGTTCTGGTTGCTTTCCGCCACCGCCTCGGCCAGCTCCGGCAGGGACAAGCGATACTTTTCCAGCAGCAGCGGATCGATGCGAATCTGGAATTGCTTGATCAGCCCGCCGAACGGCACCACTTCGGCGACGCCGGGCACTTGCAGCAGCCGCGGGGTCACCACCCAGTCCTGGAGTTCGCGCAATTGCATCGCGTCCAGGTGAGGCGCTTCCAGACTGTAGCGGTACAATTCGCCGATCGGCGTCGCCAGCGGGCCCAGCGTGGGCTGCACGCCCTCGGGCAAATCGGCCTCGCGGAGCTTTTCCACCACCACCTGGCGGGCGAAATAGTCATTGATTTGGTGTTCGAAGGTAAGCTGCACCAGCGACAGCCCGAAGATCGTGCGCGAGCGGCGGCTGAGGACGCCGGGAGTGTTGTTGAGCGCGCGCTCGATGGGGATGGTTACCTGTTGTTCCATCTCCTCGGCGGCGAGCCCGGGCACGAGCGTGATCACGTCCACCGCGGGGTCGGAGATGTCCGGATAGGCTTCGACTTTAAGCTGCTGGAACGCCCAGATGCCGGCCATGATCAAGGCGAGACCCGCCGCCAGGGAGAAGAAGCGTTGTTCCAGCGCGAAGCGCAGCAGCCGGGCGATCACCCGCGCGGCTCCCGGGTGGCGGAGTGCAGCACTTCCCCGTCCACCATAAAGACGAGGCCTTCCGTGATCATCGGCGCAATCGCGGGCAGCGCCGCGCGCAGCCGGGCCTCCTGGTCAATGCACACGACGGTGACGGGCCGGTCCGGAGCGATGCCAAACAGACCGGCCTGATGCAGCTCGTGCGCGCGGCCAAAGCCCATGATGCCCCGTAGCACGGTCGCGCCGGCGACGCCCTGTTCCAGCAGCACGCGCACCACGGCTTCGTATAGGGGGATGCGCGGGTCGCCCCAGGTGTCGGTCTCGTCGAAAAACAGCAGCATCATTTTCGTAGACGGCGTCATCGCTAGTACCCTCGCAGCAGCATCACCCCGTCGCGCACCACGCGATCGCCCGCGCGCACGCCCGCCAGGATGGGAATCACGTCGCCGGCGCGTCTGCCCGTCCTGACTTCCACGGCGCGGAAACGGCCCGGCGCTTCCTCCACATACACGGCCTCGCGTCCTTCCATTTGCACCACCGCTTCACGGGGAACCACGGGCACCACGTGGGTTTCCTCGACGTGGCGCACGAGGCCGAACATCTCGGGCCGGAAACGTCCGGCGCGGTTGTCTAGTTCGGCCCAGACCTTGATGGTGCGATTCTGGGGGTCGACCGAATCCGCGATGCGGGCCACGCGGCTCTGGAAGCGCTCGCCGGGAAACGCGTTGAGCCTCACCTCGAACCGCTCGTTGAGGGAAACCATGCGGATATTGGACTCCGGCACGTCCGCCGCAACCCACACCGTGGACAGGTCCGCGATGGTCATCAGCGGCTGGCTGGTGTCATTCCGGTACTCGCCAGCGAAGACGTTGAACTCGGTGATCTTGCCCGAGAGCGGCGCGCGCAGCACGATGCGCGGCCGCGGAGCACCCGGCTTCAAGCCCAGGATGTCCAGGCGCGCCAGCGCCTGCTGCGTCGCCGCCTCGGCCTGCGCCAGCGCCGTGCGCGCCTGGCTGAGCGCGGTCTCCGCCGCCAGGACTTCCTTTTTGGCGATCGCGTCGCCCCGGTACAGATCCACGGCGCGTTCGTAATCCTGCTCGGCCTTGGTGAGCGCCGCCTTCGCCGCGGTGACGCCGGATTCGGCTTGCAAGAAAGCGGTGGCCGCTTCGTCAGCTTCCGGGCTCTCCAGCGTCACCAGCGGGTCGCCTTTCTGGACGGCGTCGCCGAAGTAGACGGACACCTCGGCGATGCGGCCCGGCGCCGGCAGCACCACGCGCGAAATCCGATTGGGATTGAACTCAACCTTGCCTGGAGCGGTGAACTCGTCGCTGGGCAGTGCGGCGGTTTCCACCGTATGCACCCGGATTTGTTTGCGTTTGGGCGAGTCCTCCGGAATCTCCACCACGCCTGCGGCGCGCGGCGGAGGATCCGGGACGGGCGGCGCGGTCCGCTGGCAGCCGGCCAGCGCCGCGGCCAGAACGAGCGCCGCCAGTCTCATCGCACCTCCCGCGCGGTGATCGCGTCGAGCAGATAGAGCGTGCGCGCGTATTCGGCGCGCGCTTCGTTGTACCCTTGCATGGTCTCATTGAACGTGCGCTGCGCGTCCAGCAGGTCGATGAAGGAGGCCTCGCCGCGGCGGTAGGAAAACTCGATCGTCTCGCGCACGCGGCGCGCCTGGCCGATCAGATCCCGCTCCATCGATTCCAGCAGTTCGCGCGCGGTCAGGTACTGCTGGAACGCGGACGCCACTTGTCCGAAAATCTCCACCTCCAGCGCCCGGATGCGGGCGGCCGCCTGCTCCTTCTCCCGGCGGGCCCGTTCGATCTCCCCCTGGTTGCGGTTCAGCAGCGGCAGGGGAATCTCAAAACGAAAACCGGCGGTCTGTCCCTTGAAGGGTCCGACAAACTGCTTGTGGTGCGACAGCCCCGCGTCGATATTGGGCCGTGCTTCCGCCTGTTGCAAACGCGTTTCGGCGTCGGCCCGGGCCATGTCCCGCCGCAGGGCTTCCAGGTCGGGCCTGGCGGCCAGCGCCCCGGCGCGCAGTTCCTCTTCGCTGTAGACCAAAACGTCGCGGCGCATTTCCCCGGCCACATCAAAGCGGGACTCCGGACGAGGCCGGCCCATCAAGGTCTGTAACCGGACCGCCTCCTGCCGCACCCGCAACTCCGCCTGCCGCAGCAGATTGCGGAACTGCAACTCGGCTACCTCCGAGCGCAGCAGTTCCACCCGGGCGATCTCCCCCGCTTCGAAGCGAATGCGATTCACGTTCACCAGACCCGCGAACGTGGCCAGAATCTCCCGCAGGATGCGGACGTTCTCCTTGGCCAGGAGCAGGTCCAGATACGAGTTCTGCACGTTGAGGATCAGGTTGCGCATGGCGTCCAGAACCCCGTAGCGCGCCACGGCCACCGTGCCCAGCGCGGCTTCGGTCCGCAGCCGGCGCTTGCCAGCCGTTTCAAAGGTGTGCACGAACACGGTGTTGGTTTCCGCCGGCCCCGTGGGTCCTTCTGCCGGGATGTAGTTGGCGCCGAGCACATCGAGGAAATTTGTTTCTACGTTCATCCGCGGATTGGGGCGCAGCCGGGCCTGGATCACCCTCGCCTCGGCGATACTGACGTCGTAACGCTGGGCGATCAGTTGCAGGTTGCGCTGCAAGGCTTCGTCGACGACCTGCTTCAAATCCATTGGTTGCTGCGCGCAAGCAAGCGCACCAAGAAACATGGGGATCGCAATCCGAAACGGCACGGTTCTTCCATTGTAAGGTGCGATCCCGACGGTCACGCCGCTGCCCGGCGGCGCGGCTTCATGACCCAACCCACCTGCCGGTGGTTCCTTCAGGCGCTTGCATTGACACCCTCTCCGAGAGCCTGTTACAGTGGCAACTTCCGAATGCCAGCGGCCTCCCTGCACGTTACCCCCCTGAACTCTGTCCATCGGGCCCTGGGCGCCAGGATGGTGGATTTCGGCGGCTGGGACATGCCCGTGCAGTACAGCGGGATCGTTGACGAGCATCACGCCGTCCGCAAGGCTGCGGGCCTGTTCGACGTCAGCCACATGGGCGAGATCGAGATCCGCGGTCCGGAAGCCGAACGGCTGGTCAATTACGTGGCGACCAACGACGCCTCCCGGCTGCGGGACGGGCAGGCGCAGTACTCGGCGCTTTTGTACGATCACGGCGGTTTTGTCGACGACATTCTGGTGCATCGGGTGCGCGCGGACGAGTTTTTCCTGTGCGTGAACGCCTCCAACCAGGCGAAGGATTTCGCGCACCTTCGGGAACACAACCGGTTTGACGCGGAGGTGATCTTCGCGAGCGAGCGCTATGCGCAACTGGCGTTGCAAGGACCGCGCGCCCTGGAGATCTTGCAGACGTTGACGCCGGTCGAGTTGAACGCGGTCCGCTATTATTGGTTCACGGATGGGGAAGTCTGCGGCGCGCCGGCGCGCATCGCCCGCACCGGCTACACCGGGGAAGACGGGTTCGAGTTGTACGTCGCGCCGGGGGAAGCGGAACGCTTGTGGCGGGAGATGCTTGCCGCGGGCGCCCCGCACGGGATCAAACCGGCGGGACTGGGTGCGCGCAACACCCTCCGCCTGGAGGCGAAGATGGCCTTGTACGGCCACGAAATCGACGCCACCATCACGCCCTGGGAAGCCGGGCTCGGCTGGATCGTGAAGCTGGACAAAGGCGATTTTGTGGGCCGCCAAGCGCTGGTCAAGCAGCAGGAAGCCGGGGTGGCGCGCCAACTGGTTGGTTTCGCCATGGTAGGCCGCGGCGTCGGGCGCGATGGCTATGAAGTGCTTTGCGACGGTAAATCCGCCGGGTGGGTGACCAGCGGATCGCCGTCGCCGACTCTCAACCGCAACATCGGGCTGTGCTATTTGCCGGTGGAGCTGGCCACGGTGGGACGGACGCTCCAGATTCTGGTGCGCCATCAGCCCGTCGAAGCCGTGACCGTGCCCACGCCATTTTACAAGAGACCGAGATGAGCAATTATCCCGACACGTACCGTTACACCAAAGAGCACGAGTGGGTTTCCGTGGAAGGCGACCTGGGCACCGTAGGCCTAACCTTTCATGCGCAGCAGGAGCTGGGAGACATCGTTTACGTCGACCTGCCGAAGCTGGGCCTCCAGGTGGAGCAGGGCAAGGCGCTTGGTTCGGTGGAGTCGGTGAAAGCCGTCAGCGACATCTACGCGCCGGTGTCCGGAGAAGTGGCCGAGATCAACGACGCTCTGACCAGCGCTCCCGAGAAGCTCAACGAAGACCCCCACGGGGCGGCATGGCTGGTGAAGCTGAAGCTGGCTAACCCGGGCGAAGTTCAGAACCTGATGACCGCCGCCGAGTATCAAACGTATATCGGGGCGGAAAGCTGAGCCGCGTCCGTAAAGGAGCTACGGAATATCCTTGCGATACCTGCCGAAGTCTGACCTGGAGCGCCGGGCCATGCTGGAGGTGTGCGGCGCCGGCGCCGCCGAGGATCTTTTCTCCCACCTACCGCCCGACGTCCGTCTGCAGCGGCCGCTCGACTTGCCGCCCGGCCAGTCTGAGTACTCCATTGCGGCGCAGTTTCGCGAGTGGGCGGACCGGACGGCATCCGGCTATGCGTCCTTTCTGGGCGCGGGCGTGTATGCCCATTTCCGGCCGGTGGTGGTGGATACGATCGTCTCCCGCGGCGAGTTTCTGACCTCTTACACCCCCTACCAAGCTGAGATCTCCCAGGGCACGCTGACCGCGATCTTCGAATTCCAGTCGATGATTTGCCAGCTCACCGGGATGGATGTGGCCAACGCCTCGATGTACGACGGCTCCACCGCCGCGCCCGAGGCGGCGATGATGGCGGTGCGCGCCACCGGCAAATCGCGGGTGCTTACCGCTCGTGCGGTCCACCCGGAGTATCGCGAGGTCCTCCACACCTACGCCCGGTACCAAGGCCTGCCGGTGGCGGAGTTCGGCTACGACCCGGACACCGGACTGGCGGACCTAGCCGACCTGGAGGCGAAGCTCGACGGCGACACCGCCGCCGTGCTGCTGCAATCGCCGAATTTCTTTGGCGGCATCGAGGAGGTCCGGGCCATCGCTGAGCTGACACACGCGCGTGGCGCGCTGCTGGTGTTTCTGTTCACCGAAGCGGTGTCGCTGGGCCTGTTGCGTCCGCCCGCCGAAGCGGACATTGTCGCGGGGGAACTCCAGTCGTTCGCGATCTCCCCGAGTTACGGCGGCCCGTTCGCCGGCGTCATCGCCGCCAAGGAGAAGTTCCTGCGGCAGATGCCTGGGCGGCTGGCGGGCGAAACTAAGGATGCCGCCGGCCGGCGGGCGTTCTGCCTGACGCTGTCCACCCGGGAGCAGCACATCCGCCGCGAAAAAGCCACCTCGAACATCTGCACCAACCAGGCCCTGGTCGCGCTGATGGCCACCGTGTTCATGAGCCTGTACGGCAAGCAGGGTCTGCGGGAACTGGCCACGCAGAACCTGGCCAAGGCCCACTACCTGGCCGCGAAGCTGCCTTTGCGTTTCCAGGCGCCGTTCTTCAACGAGTTTGTCGCGCAGCCCCGCGGGGCATCTCCGGAAGTCATCAGTGCCCGGCTCCTTGAGCGCAAGATCATCGGCGGCTTGCCCTTGGGACGGTTTTACCCCGAGTTGGACGGCTGCCTACTGTTGTGCGCCACGGAAATGGCCCGGCGCGAGCAGATGGACTCCCTGGCGGAGGTTTTCGCATGATCGACAAAGTCCGCTCCCATCCCACGCAGAACGAACCCCTGCTGTTCGAGATCAGTTCGCCGGGCAAGGTGGGCTACCAGCTTCCCGCATTGGACGTTCCGCCGGTCGATCCGGAAGGGACGCTGGGCGCCCGCAATGTGCGCGCCGAGATCGAAGGATTCCCGGAGGTGAGCGAAGTGGAAGTCATCCGGCACTTCACGCGCCTTTCCTCCTGGAACTACGCGATTGACCTGGGCATGTACCCGCTGGGTTCCTGCACCATGAAATACAACCCGCGCCTGAATGAAATGGTGGCGCGCCTGGAGGGTTTGGCGTGGGGCCATCCGTATCAGCCGGAAACGCTGTCGCAGGGGGCGCTGGAGATCATTGCCGCGCTCGAAGGCGCGCTCCGGGAAGTCACGGGTATGGACGCCGTCACTCTCCAGCCCGCGGCCGGAGCGCACGGCGAGCTGACCGGCATCCTGCTGGTTCGGGCGCTGCTCGAGAGCCGCGGCAATCCGCGCCGGAAAGTCCTGGTGCCGGACTCGGCGCATGGCACGAACCCGGCGACGGCTGCGATGGCGGGATATACGGTCCAGCCGATTGGTTCCGGACCGGACGGGCGCGTCGACCTGGCCGCGCTGGCGAGCCTGGTCGACGAAGAAACCGCCGCCCTCATGGTCACCAACCCCAACACCCTGGGCGTTTTCGAGAACGGAATCCTGCAAGCGGCAGAGATCTTGCATGCCAAGGGCGCGCTGGTCTACATGGACGGCGCCAACATGAATGCCCTGGTGGGGATCGCGAGGCCGGGCGACTTTGGCGTCGACGTCATGCACCTCAACCTGCACAAGACCTTCTCGACGCCGCACGGCGGCGGGGGTCCGGGCTGCGGTCCGGTGTGCGTCAAGCAGCATTTGGAACCGTTTCTTCCCACACCCCGCCTGCGCCGGAACGCCGGACAGTGGGGGTGGGACTATGACCGCCCCCAATCGATCGGACGCGTGCGAGCCTTCTACGGCAATTTCGGCGTGATGGTGCGCGCGCTGGCCTACATTATGGCCCACGGCGGACCCGGCTTGCGCAACGCCACCATCGACGCCGTGCTGAATGCGAACTACCTGAGGAAGCGCCTGGAACCCTTTTTCGACTTGCCCTACCAGGCGCCCAATATGCACGAGGTGGTCTTCAGCGACGCCCGCCAGGCGCAGCGGGGCGTCCGCACCGGCGATATCGCCAAACGGCTGATTGATTACGGCTTCCACCCCTATACCGTTAGCTTCCCGCTGATTGTGCATGGCGCGATGATGATCGAGCCAACCGAGACGGAGAGCAAACAGGAACTCGACCTGTTCGCCGACGCGCTGATCGCGATCGCCCGGGAAGTGGAGACGGACCCGGAACTGGTGAAGAGCGCTCCCCATTCGACGCGCACCAGCCGCGTGGACGAAGTCGCCGCCGCCCGGAAACCGGTGCTGCGCTGGAGACCCGCGCCGCCCCGGCAAGCCGCCGACTGAGCTGCGTCCGCGCTACCGTAAGGCTATGCGCCTTGCGGTTCTCTCCGATATTCACGACAACGTCTGGAAGCTGCGCGCGGCGCTGGCCGCACTTCAGGACACCGACGTTCTGCTCTGCTGCGGAGATCTGTGTTCCCCGTTCGTGATTCACCTGTTGGCGCGCGGCTACCCGCGCGACATTCATCTCGTGTTCGGCAACAACGACGCGGACACCTTCCGCATCTCCCGCAACGCCGCCGCCTATCCGCATCTGCACCTGCACGGAGAGCTGATGGCGCAGTCCTTCGGCGGGCGGCGCGTGGCGATGAATCATTTCGACTCTCTGGCCTATCCGCTGGCCGCATCCGGCCAGTTTGACGCGGTGTTCTTTGGGCACAACCACGTGCGCGAGGTTCGGCGCGAGGGCGCCGCGCTGGCGGTGAATCCCGGAGCCATCCTGGGCGCGCGTCCCACGGCGCAGGGCGACGTGGTGGACGTGGATTCCACGTTCGCGATCTACGACACCGGAGCGCACGCGGTGGTCACCTGCCGCGTCGGCCCCGGCGGCCAGGTGGAGCGCGTCGATTAGTTCGCGCCGCCCGCCCGGTGATTGCCGATCGCTTCGGAAGTGCGCAGCGCCCGGCCGTAGATGCGCACCGCCCGCACCTTGCCTTTCAGTCCCGGCCCGATCCGGAGCGCCGCCTCGCCGTTGGGCGACTGCAAGTGCGGGTTGAAGCGCGCCCAGCCGAACTGCCGCGTGTCGCCGCCGTCGGAGAACCTGCCGTCGATCACCCACCACATCACCTTGGGACCGCCGTCCACAATCGCGGTCAGGTGATGAGTCTTGCCGGCTTGCAGCCACCCAGGTTCGGAGCGGAGGCGGTTCTCGGTGCGGCCGTCGTCGATGATCAGTTCCACCGCGCCTCGCGCCGCGGTTTGCACGGCAAAGCCTTTGCCGTCCGGGCGGCGGTTATCCACCAGAAGCTGGCCGGGCGCCAGGGAGTCCAGCCGGACCCGCAGATCCACCGAGAAGCCCGCGCGCAAGTCCTCGGTCCCGTGGTCGGCCCGGTTGGAACGCCGGACGAACAGCGGCAGGTCCGGCAGCGGAAGCGCAGCGGGCACGTTGGCGGGCGTTTCGGCCAGCAGCCCTTCGCGCACGACCGTCTTCACCTCAAACTGATTCCACAGCGCCTCGAGCAGCGTGGGGTCGATTTCGTGCGTGCGCGCCACGTCCTTCTGCGTCTCGGTCAGGAAGTACTTGCCGCCGTCCTCCACCAGGTCCGGGTAGCTCATCCGGATGATGGGGTCGTCGTCGTAAAGCACGATTTCCGGCTGCGACCAGCGGATGATTTTGCCCTTCGGCGAATCGGCTTCCACCCCGCCCAGCATCCACACGGGATTCCGGTCCTCGTAAGCGTTGGTGCGCCGCCGGGGGTGTTCGCGGATGAAGCGTCCGCCGTGGTTGTGATACCAGTACAGGTACTTGCCGTTCGCGCAGCGCCACGCGAAATTGGCGGCGCGCGGGTGTTTCACCAGCCGCCCGTCGGCGTAGCGCATGTACTCGGGCGGTTCCCACGAGCGGCCGCCGTCGCGGCTATAGCTGACGACGGGGTGGCCGTCGATGGTGCGGTAGACGCAGAACAGCGAGCCATCGCTCATCACGCTATAGCTGTGCTCCTCGGCCACGGGTCCACCCACGCCGGCGGGTGTGCGCTGTCCGATCTCGCCCTCGGGCAGCGTCTCCCAGCGGATCTTCTCCGGGTCCCGTTCCGTCAGAATGTTGTCGCTCCGCAGCAGCACCCCTTCGCTCGAGGTGAAAAAGCCGTCGCCGAACCCGCCCACTTTGTGCAGCGGCACGTAGCCCGCGTTCTGGTGGATGAACGCCTTGCCCACGGTCCAGAAGAACTTCAATTTGCCGCCGTAGGCGTTCTTGCGGTCGATCTCGAAATCGCGCTGGGGAATGTCGTAGCGTTGCGCGGACCAGGTGCGGCCGTGATCGTCGCTGTACTTGAACACGAAATGGCCCAAGCTGTCGACGCGATAGTTAAAGCCGTCCTTGTAAGGGGGATTGTCGGCGATCACCTTTCGCACATTATCGGTGTTGTGGTTATAGAAGATGTAGACGCGGCCGGAAGGAACCTTCAGCATGACGGCATAGGAGGATTCCGGCCCCTGCGCGGGCTCGACGTCCACCGGCGCCGACCACGTCCTGCCCTGGTCGGTGCTGCGCATCGTGATCACGTGCTGCCCGGGCTCGCCTTCCCGCCCTGCGCCGGTGGTGACGCAGACCAGCCAGGCGCCGTCATCGGTCTTGACGACATAGGGCTGATCGGCATAGGTTTCGGTCGGGATCTCACGCCCCTGACGGATATTCCGCCCGTCGGGAGCGGCGAACAGGCTCGCCGCCCCCGCGAGGGCAATCAGCAGTCGAAGAGTCATAAGCTAGAACACCAGTTTCAGGGAAAACTGCACCGTGCGCTCGCCGCTCGCCGCGGTGATCACGCCGAAGGTCGGCGAACCGAGTCCTTCGCCGGGGGTGAAGAAGTACGGCGTGTTGGTCAGGTTGAACGCCTCCGTGCGGAAAACCAGGGAGACGGGTTCGCGTACTGGGAAACTCTTCTGCACCGCTACATCGTAGTTGCGGCGGCTTGGTCCGCGCACGTCCGGCAGGGTGCGGGCGGTGTTTCCGAAGGTGAACGGGTCGGGCACGGTGAACTGGCTGGTATCGAAATAACGGTTGAGCCGGGTTTGCGGCGCGCCGCTGAGCTTGGCGCTTTTCCCGGTGCTATTGGGGCGCAGGACCGAGGAGCCGATGCCGCTGTTCCCGATCGAAGTCAGGGCTAGCGGAAACCCGGTATGCCAGGTCAGGGCGCCGCTCAGCGACCAGCCGCCCAGCGCATACTCCACCGCCCGGTTGCCCCCGCTGAGGAATCGTTGCCCTCTCCCAAAGGGCAACTCCACGCTGTGACTGATCACCAGCCGTTGCGAAATGTCACCTTCTGAGAGGCTGCGCTCGGCGCGCCGGTTGTAGTCATTCTGCACGGGGGGCGTGAACGCCGTCTCTCCAAAGATCCGGCCCGAACCATCGTCAATCAGCTTCGAATTAGTGTAGGCCACCACGAAGTTATGACCCTTGGCAAAACGTCGCTCAACCCGCAGTTGAAAGGCGTGATAGGAGGAGGAGCCGAGATTCTGGGCGACGGCCGGGTTGAAGGTGCCGATCGTGCCGTAGTGGGGGAAAGGTCTCAACAGCGTCAGGCGGGTGACCGTCGCCTGCGCCAGAGGTCCCACACTGGTCAAGCCCAGGAACGGGTTGGGCACCTGCTGGTTCAACTGGGCGCCAAGGGACTGGAACCGGGGGTCCACCGCGTTGAAGTTGATCGAAATCGGCAACCGCGTCCCTTTGTTGCCCGCGTATCCGGTTTCGATCAGGAAACCGGCTAGTTCGCGCTGGACGGTGAGGTTCCATTGCTGGTTGTAGATATTCGACTTGTTCCCACGGTCCATGATGGTGACGCCCAGGCCCATTTGCAGGCGCTCGGTTTCGCGGGTGGGCGGTTGCAGCAAGCCCGTGGGGAAGGGGTTGTCCAACAGATTCACCGGCGTCACGCCGTCGATGGACGAAATCCACGGCGTGGACAGGTCAAAGCCCGGCGCGCCAAAGCCCTGTCCCGAGGTGGTGCCAAAGCGTGGGGCGAAAAAGATGGCGTAGCCGGAGCGGATCACCATGTTGTTGGCCAGGCGGTAGGCCAGCCCGAAGCGCGGACCGAAGTTGGTGTAGGTGGGGTCGAACTGGCCGCGCGGCAGGCCGTCGCGTCCAGCGAACCTTACGACGCCGCGCAGGTCCTCATATCCCGGAACCCGCGCCGGGAAGGGCGCGTTGAAATCGAAGTTCCCGAAGCGGTTGTAGCGCTCCGTGCGGGGCTGCTCGTAATCCCACCGCATGCCGACATTCAGCGTCAGCCGGCCCATCTTGATGTCGTCGTTGAAGAACAGCGCGTAGTACATGTTCCGGATGGCCAGCGCCGGCACCAGGTTGATGGAACCGGTGCCAAAGCCGGTGAGGAGGGAGGCCAGGCCGTTACCCGCGGTCAGGGTGGCCGCCAACGGGTTCGGGCCCTGCGTCTGCCCGAGCCCGAAACTGTAGTTGCCAGACGGCGTTCCCGCCTGGAACGGCGTCTGGTCATACATGCGCACGTCGGCGCCGTAGACAAACGTGTGCCGGCCGCGAATTTCGGTCTGCTCGGCCACCACGGTGTAGATGGTGTTGCCGCGGCGAATCCGGTCGCCGCCGGGAGCGCCAAGCTGGGTGAAGTTGGCCACGCCGACGGTCGGGAACACCTGCTCCTGCGCTGCCGCGGCGATCGCAGGCGAAAAGCCCAGTTCGGTCAGGTTCACTTTCCCTTCCGCCAGCGGGGTGCGGCCCTCAAAGCGCCGGGTCACCCCGGCGCGCAAATTCAGAATGCGCTGCGGGGACAGGACCGCGGTGGTGTTGACCACGCCGTTCAGCACCCGATTTTGGATGATGCCCAGCACCGGTTCGGCGATGTTGTTGTACGGTCCGTTGCCGCGGCTATCCCCGGTGTTGCGGGTGACGCGGCCGAACAGGCTGAGCCGCTCGGAGAACCGGTGATCGATGCGCGCGGACCATTGGTCGCTGTTGATGGCGTTGCGCGGCGTAAAGCGCAGGTTGTTGATCCGCGCGGGACCTTCGCCGGGGGCGTTGGCCGCGGGATAGAAGCTGGCCAGGTTGCGCCCGACGCGGCTCTGCACGTTTTGAGGAATGACGTTTCCCGGGAAAGGATCCCGCACGAACCCGCCGGCGGGTAGGGCGCGCGTGGAGAAGGGGTTGTAAACGATCACGGGCGCGCCCGCGGTGTTCACGGTTTCCGAAAAGTCACCCCGGATCTGCGCGGGCGTCGGCACGGTGGCGATGCCGGCGCCGCCGGAGACCCGCTCGCGGTGTCCCTGGTAGTCGGCGAAGAAGAAGGTGCGATCCTTGCGCACCGGTCCCCCGACGGCCGCCCCGAACTGGTTAAACGTGAATTGCCCGCGCGCCTGGTTGCGCGCGTTGGCGAAAAAGTTGTTCGCCCTCAGGCGGTCCGTGCGGAAGAATTCGTAGAGGGCGCCGTGAAAGTCGTTGGACCCGCCCCGCGTCACCACGTTCACCACGCCGCCGCCGCTGCGCCCGAACTGCGGTCCGAAGCTGTTGGTGAGCACCTTGAACTCCTGCGTGCCGTCGGGCGTCGGCGAGAACGCATAGTTGTTGTTCTCGGGTAGCATCACCGAGACGCCGTCCACCAGAAAATCGTTGGTGCGGAACCGGCCGCCGTTGATGGACAGGTCGGACTGGACGAACAGGGGAGCGGAATTGTCTCCCGTAGAGGCGGTGCCGCCAATGGCGCGCGGGTTTACCTGGACGCCCGCCGCCAAACCGACGAGGTCGAAGATGTTCCGCCCGCGGATGGGCAGATCCTGCACCGTGCGCGAGGAGACCACCTGCCCGAGCGAAGCATTCTCCGTCTCGACCAGCGGCGTTTCGCCGGCGACGGTGATGGTCGTGGAGGCATCGCCAACTTCGAGGCGGAAGTCGAGACGCAGGCGGTCCTCGACGCGCAGGGTCAGTCCTTCGCGCACCGCGGTCTTGAAGCCCGGCGCGCTCACCGCTACCCGGTACGTGCCTGGGCGCAGATATAAAGCTTCGAACAGGCCGGCGTCGCTGGTCTTCAGCTTCGCGGTCTGATTGGTTTCGACGTTGGTGACCTCCACTTCGGCATTGGCGACGGCGCCGCCGGTGGGGTCGCTGACGGCGCCCAGGATGGTGCCGGTGATGTTTTGCGCGGGCAGGCGGAACGTCAGCCCGCCCAGGAGGATAAGGAACATCGCCGCGGCGAGGCGGCCGGATCGCAGGTGCTTCATGGCGAGACTCCGTAACTGAGATGTCAGTTTTCTGTTGCAATTCTAAGACAGGCCGACTACACTGTCAACGGAAAACAGCACAACTGGCATGTCACAGCTAAAGGCCCGCGCCGGCCGCCCGGCCCCGGCGGCGGCCCTCAACGTCAAAGCCTACACGCGGTTGCGGGATGCCATTCTGGCCGGCCGCCTGCCTCCCGGCACTCCGCTGTCGCGGCGGCGGCTGGCGGAGGAATTCTCCATGAGCACGCTGCCGGTGGCCGACGCCCTGTCCCGCCTGGAAAGCGAAGGCCTGGTGGAAAGCCGGCCGCGGGCGGGGACCCGCGTACGCATCCCCAGCGCCCAGGACGTGAACGGCAACTACGTGGTGCGCGAAGCGCTGGAAACCCACTCGGCGCGTCTGTTCGCCGAACTGGCTTCGGCGGAGGACCGGCGGCGCCTGTTGAAGCTGGCCGCGGACCTGGACCGGCGCTTCGCGGCGCTGGGCCGCACGCGGACTCCCGATCCCGACCGCCACGCCGCCGTCGAGATGCAGCATCGCGATTTCCACATGCTGATCGCCGAGGCCACCGGCTGCCCCGAACTGGCGGCCGCAATCGAGCGGTCGCGCGTGCTGCTGTTCAACTGGCTGTTCATGTCGACCGGCGACTACGTGCCGCTGCCCGATGGCTGGCACGCGGAACTGGCCGACGCGCTGGTGCACGGCACGCCCGACCGCGCGGCGGAAACGATGCGCATGCACGTGCGGTATCGCAGGGAGGCGGTGGTGGCGAAGTTCCAGAGACTGCTGGCGAACGATGCCGAGTGGACGCGGCCGCTGGTGCGGGGGCCGCGGCGCGGGAGCAGGAACGGCGGCCCGCGCGAGGCGCCGCTGGCGGGAACGGAGGAGCAGCAGTGAGCCTGCGCCTGGTGATCTGGGAAGCGCAATGGGCCGCCTACCGGGATCGGTTCGCCGCAAAGCTGCAAACGGATTGGCGGATCGACGTGCTGGACCCCGCGCCGGAAGCGCTCTGCCAAGGCGTGCGCGGGGCCGACGCGCTGCTGGCGCTCGCGCTGCCCCCCGCGGCGCGCGCGTGCGCCCGGGGTTTGCGCGTCTTCTTAAACCCGGGCGCCGGCGTCGCGCATGGCGCGGCCAGCGAACTGCCCAAAGGCTGCGCGCTGGTGAATTGCTATGAGCATGAAACGCCCATCGCCGAATACGTGATGATGGCGATCCTGATGCACTTGACGGGCATTCAGGAGAAAGCCGCCGCGTTCCGGGAAGGACGGTGGCTGGGCAGCGGCCGGACCGGCGGCCAACCGCACGGCGAGGCGCAAGGCCAGACGGTGGGGCTCATCGGCTTCGGGCACATCGGACAAGCCGTGGCCGCGCGCGCGAAAGCTTTTGGCATGCGCGTGCTGGCCATCCGCGGGCGCGACGAGGACCCGGCCGCGCCGCCGGCCAGCGCCGCCGCCGACTTCCTGGGCGGCCCGGCGGACCTGTCCCGGTTGCTGCGCGAGAGCGATTTCCTGGTGATCGCCTGCCCGCTCACCGCGCAGACGCGCGGTATGCTGGGCGCGGCGGAACTGGCGCTGCTGAAGCCTTCCGCCTGCCTGATCAACATCGCGCGCGCGGAAGTCGCCGAGGAAGCGGCGCTCTACGAAGCTTTGCGCAGCGGCCGGATCGCCGGTGCGGCGCTCGACGTCTGGTATCAGTATCCGCCGGACAACCGCTCGCGAGGCCACGGCTCGGCCCTGCCTTTCCACCTGCTGCCGAACGTCCTGGCCACGCCGCATTTCAGCGCGTGGACGCACGGCATGCTGGACCGGCGGATCGCCCGCATGGCGGAAACCCTGGACCGGGTGGCTCGCGCCGAACCGCTCGAACGTGTCGTGCTGGTGGGCGACTGGGAACCGGAGGCATGATCCACGCCGTCCGGTACCGGGTAGTGGCGTTTACGCTGCTGCTGGCCGCCCTCACTTATCTCGACCGCGTTTGCATCTCCACGCTGGCGCCTTCCATCATGCGGGAACTCGGCTTGTCCCGCATCGAGATGAGTTACGTCTTCAGCGCGTTCATCGTGGCCTACGCGGCGTTCGAGATCCCGACGGCCTGGTGGGGAGAGCGCGTGGGCACCCGCCGCGTGCTGGCCCGCATTGTCATCTGGTGGTCGTCCTTCACCATCGCCACCGGAACGGTGTCGAGTTACCAGGCCATGCTGGCCGTGCGCTTTCTGTTCGGCGCGGGGGAAGCGGGCGCCTGGCCGAACGTAGCGCGCACGTACGCCCGCTGGATTCCGCTGCGCGAACGCGGCCTGATCCAGGGCATTTTCTTTATGGGCGCGCACCTGGCGGGGGGCGTGACGCCCGCGCTGGTGCTCTGGCTGGAGCCGTGGTTGGGCTGGCGCGGCGTTTTTTACGCGTTCGGCGCGCTGGGCTTTGTCTGGGCCTGGGCCTGGTACCGTTGGTTTCGCGACGAACCCGCGGACCACCCGGCGATGCGCCCGGCCGAACTCCAGGAAATCGTGGCCGGCCGCCGCCCGGAAAGCAGCCATCACCATGGCTGGGCCTTTTGGCGGCGCGCCTTCGGGAACCGCTCGGTGGCCGCACTCTGCATCGCCTATGTCGCCAATTCGTATGGGTTCTACTTTCTCATCACGTGGCTGCCTTCCTATCTGGAGCAACAGCGCGGGTTTTCCAAGGCGGCGCTCGGCCTGTTCGCGGGGCTGCCGCTGCTGTTGAGCGTGTTCGCCGACCTGTTTGGCGGGATCGCCACCGATCAGCTTACGCGCCGCTACGGGCTGCGCATCGGCCGCGCAAGCATTGGCGTCGGGGCGTATTTCATTTCCGCCGTGGCCATGCTGGCGGCGCCGTTCACCGCCAGCGCCGTCTCCGCGGCGGTCCTCATCGCGGTCGCGGCCGCCTCGTCGATGTTCACCCTGGCCGCGAGCTGGGCCACCTGTCTCGATGTCGGCGGTTCGCACTCCGGCGTCATCAGCGCCGCCATGAACACCAGCGGCCAGGTGGCCGGCATTCTCAGTCCGATTGTGCTCGCTTACCTGGTAGAGCGGTTCGCCAACTGGAGCCTGCCGCTACTGGTCATGGCGGCCCTTTACCTGGTGTCGTCGTTGGCGTGGTTGTTCATCGACCCGCGGAAGCCGGTGTTCGACTGAGGCCGGCGGCGGGCCGCCGTTCGAGCGTATCCTGGAAAAGATGCCCGCAATCGAGGTGCGCACCCCGCAGCGCAACTACGCGGCCCTGGTGGCGCGCGGCGTGCTCGACGAACTCCCCCGCCATTTGCCGCGCGGCCACGGCCGCGTCTTTGTGGTCTCCACCGCGGACGTGTGGCGGCACCAGGGCGAACGCTTGGCTCGCGCCCTCGACGGCGTCGATCACGCCGTGCTGCACCTGCCCGGCGGTGAAGAACAGAAGCGGCTGGCGCCGCTGGAAGCCCTGGCCGAACGCATGGTCCACCTCGGCGGCGACCGCTCCAGCATCGTCGTCGCCTTCGGCGGCGGCGTCGTCAACGACATGGCGGGTTTCCTGGCGGCGATCTTCATGCGCGGCATTCCGGTGCTGCAGGTTCCCACCACGCTGCTGGCGCAGGTGGACGCCGCCATCGGCGGCAAGACGGGCGTCAACCTGGTGGCGGGCAAGAACCTGATCGGCAGCTTCCACCAGCCGCTGGCCGTGCTGGTGGATCCGTCGCTGCTCGCAACGCTGCCCGAGCGCGAATACCGCGCCGGCCTGTTCGAAGTCATCAAATATGGCGTGATCCGCAGCCCGGAAATGTTCGAGATTCTCCGCTCCGCCCGTGCCCGCGTTTTCGCCCAGGATCCGGAGGTGGTGGACGGCCTGATCGCGGATTCGGTGCGCATCAAGGCCGAAGTGGTTTCGGCGGACGAACGGGAGAGCGGCTTGCGCCGCATCCTGAACTACGGCCACACGTTCGGCCATGCGCTGGAAGCCGAAACCGGCTACGCGCGCCTGCTGCATGGCGAGGCGGTGGGCTTTGGCATGAACGCCGCGGCGTTCCTGGCCGAACAATTGGGGCTGATCCCGGCCCAGACGGCGGAGGTGATGATCGAAACCGTGCTCGCCTACGGCCCGATCCCGCGACTTGCCGAACTCGACGCCGGAAGGCTGGTCAGCCGCCTGGCGCACGATAAGAAGACCATTCAGGGGCACGTGCACTTCGTGCTGCCGGTGCGGATCGGCGAGGTGGTGGTGCGCAGCGGCGTCGCCGAGGCCGAGGTCCGGCGCGCCATGGAGCGCGCGCTCGCCTGCTGAAGGGAACACGCATGCGGGCGGGCGAAGGCACGACGCCGGCGGGCGCGCGCAACGAACAGGAGGCGGCGCGCTGGGTGCGCCACATGTTCGGCCGCGTCGCGCATCGGTACGATCTGGCCAATCACCTGCTCTCGCTGAACCTGGACCGCCGCTGGCGGGCGCGGACGGCCGCGCGCCTGGCGGCCCACCTCGCGCGTCCCGAAGCGCGCGTGCTGGATCTGTGTTGCGGAACCGGCGACTTGCTGCTGGCGTTGCACGCCCGCCGCCGCTCGCCGGTGTTCGGGAGCGATTTCTGCCATCCCATGCTCACCGCCGCCGCGGAGAAAGCAGGCCGGGCCGGCGTCTCCGCGCCCCTGTTCGAGGCCGACGCGCTGGACCTGCCCCTCCGGGACGGCACGCTGGATGTGGTGACGGTGGCGTTCGGGTTTCGTAACTTCGCCAACTACCGCCGCGGGCTCGGCGAGTTGCGCCGCGTGCTGCGCCCCGGCGGCGTTGCGGCCATCCTCGAGTTCTCGCAGCCGCGTAATCCGGCGTTCGCGGCGCTTTACGATCTCTACTCGCGCCGCGTGCTGCCGCGGATCGGCGGCTGGTTGTCCGGCGCTCCCGACGCGTATACGTATCTGCCGGAGTCCGTACGCAAGTTTCCCTCGGCCGAAGCCCTGGCGCGGGAGATGGAAGCGGCCGGGTTTTGTCGGGTCCGTTTCGAACGCCTGACCTTCGGCGTGGTCGCGCTGCATATCGGGGAGGTGTAACATTCGGAGACTCGCCTGGTTCTTGGTCGCGGCAGCGGCGCTGGCGGATGCGCCGGCGATCACCGGGGCCCGCGTGCGCGCGCACCTGGACGCCATCCCGGCCGGCGAGGACGTTTCGCGCCTGTTTCCGGCCTACCTGGCGGCGCAACTCGGGCGCGCGGGCGTGCAGGCGGCCGGCGACGACGGCACGTTCTTCCGGTCCGTGCGCGGGGCGCGGCCGCCGCGCTCCCGGCCGCTCGCGTCCCGCCTGGTGGTGGGCTGGATCCCGGGGGAGTCCGGCGAGGCGGTGGTCTTGTCCGCGCCTTTGCCTGGTCCTGGCGCGGCCCCGGCCGAGCGCCCGCGCGCCGTCGCGTGCGCCGCGCTGCTGGAAATCGCGTCCGTCTGGGCCGCGTTGCCGGTCAAACCAAAACGCGGGGCGGTGTTCCTGTTTGCGCCGCCGGAAGGCTGGGAGCGTTACGCCGCGAGCCCGCTCGTGGCGCCGGGCCGGACTGCGGCCGCGCTGCACCTGTCCGGAATTGCGCTCGCCGGCCGCACCGCGGATCTCACCATTCACGGAAGGGAGCGCACCACACTGGCGCCGCTCGCCGAACACCTCGCGAGCCGGTTCCGCGTGGCGCTCGCGCCGGACGAGGGCCTCGCGCCCTCCGGTCCCTGGGCGCTGGCGCGCGCCGGGATTCCCCTGCTGGAACTGGCCCCCGGCGCCCGCCTCCTGCGCCCGCGCCCGGACCGCGACGATTTCGCCGGAGCCGAACAGGTGGCGCTGTTTGCGCTGACCTTGGCCCTCGACGTCGCCAACGCCCAGCAGATGCCTGACTGGAAGGGCGGCGATCCGCTCCGCCCGGTGCGCACGCGCAGCCTGGCCGCGACGCGGCCCGAATGACGGCGGCCCTCGTCACCGAGCTGGCAGCCCGCGCTTGGCGATGCCGGCCGCCGTGGTTCCCGCCAGCGACGCTACTTCGTAGCGCGCCTGCATTCCCAGCAGCACGTGCGCGGCCCACGGCTCAATCCCGTAGTCGGTCACCAGCCAGCGCAGCAGGTCCCGGGTCGCCAGTTCCAGCGTTCCCTGGAACTCGCCCTTCTCCCGCGCGCCCACGCTGACGATCCAATCCGCCGTTTCGACGCGTGGGGTGGTCAGCCGGTAGCCTTTCTTCAACGCTACCGAGAATTCGACATCCAGCGAGGTTTCGACGCCGGAGCCGATCGCTTCGCCGTCGCCCTGGAGAGCGTGCCCGTCGCCGAGAAACAGCAAGCCGCCCGGATGGAACACCGGCAGCCAGACCGTGGCGCCCTCGCGAATGTGGCGGTAATCGAGGTTGCCTCCCCAGTAGCCCGCCGGTCCCGAGCGCGGCGCGTAGTCGCCCTCCGGCGCGACGCCGATGCAGCCCAGCATCGGCGCCGCCGCGAATTCGAGGGCCAACCGTCGGCTGTGCGGCTCCCGCAGCCGCACCCTCTGGCGCGCCAGGTCAATCTCCCACGGACGCAGGTAGTCGTATCCGGCGTAGACGGCGTCCGCCCGGGGCTTTTCCGCGGCCAGTTCCGGTGGAAGCGCGCCCGCCGATACCTGGTAACCCGAATACCCCGACGCCCGGTTTAGCCGGATTTTCTCGATCCGCACCAGCAGCGCGTCGCCCGGTTCCGCTCCTTCCACAAAGAACGGCCCGGTGAGTGGATTGCCGTGCGTCTGGGTTCGCCGGACGCCGTGGAAGTCGAACCCGGCCGAGTCGACCGTCTTAGTGATGACGCGGTCCCCGGGGCGCACGCGCAGCAGAACGGGATGCGCGCGGGAGAAGGTGTGATGGTACGTCTCCGCCACCACGCGGTGGGTTTCGCCGGTGGTCCCGCCGGCCAGCAACAGCAGCAATCCTGCGACGCGGAACATCCCTCCAGCGTATCTTCTTTTGGAAATCGCGCCGGGCTGGATGCCCTGGGCCGGGAACCTTGGCGCGCGGTTCGGCTGCCGCCTTTCCGCACACGGCCTGCCTTGGGAGTCATCCGCCGGCAAACCGCGGTGGGGCGGCCGACATGCCTTTCGCCCGTTCGATGCGGGCGGCCGGCTCGCGGAGGAGCGCGGCGCCGCGGCGTAGCCGGGAGACAGCAGGAAAACGGCGCCCTATTCCGCCGTCAGGTGACCTGCGCCCCCGGCTTACTCAGGTTGAGCCAGCCGACCCCCAGCTTCCGCAACGCGTAGCCCGTCTCCTGGAGATAGTCGCCGTAGCCGGTCATCCAGTGGAAGCCGCCGTGTTCGCGCAGGAGCCGGTCCTGGTCGCCCTCAATCGTGACGTCGATTTGCGAACGGCAGATCGGCAGGAAGGGAGCGTCGACCACCTGACCCCGGAAGCCGACCCACTTCTTACAGTCGAAATCCGGAATCAGGTTGGTCACCACCGTGCCGCGAGCCATCTCCACTTTGGGCGCCGCGCCGTAGTCGGATTCGAAGTGCGTCAACAGCCGGACCGGTTCGTCGCGCACGCCATCCATGCGCCGCGGGGCGGTGCAGTGCGCCAGCGTGACGATGCCATCGTGCGGATACGTCGGGTCATTCAGAAAAACCGGTTTGCCGGACAGGTAATGCAGCAGGATGCCCGACGGCACCACCACGAAGTCCGATTCGCAGAACGCCAGGTAGCCGTCGTCGTTCAACAGGCTCAGGGGCAGGCACGCCGTGGTTTCCGACATCGGCATGATGGTTGACATGCAGTGGTTGATGGTAATCGCGTCTGTCTGCGCTTCGTCGAGCAGTTGCTGAAACACGTCGCGCAGCAGGAACGCCTGGTCGACGAACGCGCGCCCGGTTTCCAGGGAAACGCCGGGCGAGTTCAGGTACTTGGCCGCCAGGTCGCGGGAGCGCTTGACCAGGGCGGCATTCTGCCGCGCCTGCACGATGCGCTTGCCGAGTTCGTCATACGAGACGTCCTGCAAGTCCAGTTTCCAAAGTGAGCGGGAGATGTCGGGCGCTTTCCGCCCGCCCGCGCCCCAGCCGCTGGGTCCCCCGACGGCGACCACGCGCTTGCCGAGCGTGTTCTTCACCGCGAAGAAGGCCCGCAGGCGCGACAGGACCGTGTCGTAGCGGTCGACGATGACGTCATCGACATCCATGCCGGGCTGGCCGAACTCGTCCACCGTCTTGCGCAGGAAACGGGCGTGGGCGATTTCATACCAAAGGTATACCGGCCCCGAGCGGTGCCGGACGAAGAGCAGGTTCCATGGCTTGGCGGCAGCCGCGGCTTCGAGCGTCTTCACCGATCCGCTGGCGCCGTACAGCAGCGTGACGTCGTGCGCGCCCTGGGCCGCGGCGGCCGCCTGCTCGGGCGCACCGGCCTCGGCGAGCGGCTTGCACTCCAGGGGAAAATCGGCCTGCCGGCCCATCGTGGCCAATTCGCGCCCGATGCGCTCGCGCTCCGCGGCGGCATCGGCGGCGCTGATCAACCCGCCCCAGGGCCGGTAGCTGGTCTGCGACCGGGGCGGATGCAGGTTGTACAGAAGGATGGGTTGTACGGAAAGCGCCCGGCGGACCGGGGCTTGGCGGCCCGGTTCGGCCGAGGCGGCGCGCGGGGCGAGAGCCACGCCCGCCGCGGGAGGAAGCGCGGCCAGCATTTGCCGGCGAGTGAGACCGCACGGAGCGGCGCAAGGATGACAGGAAGCGTTCACCGGACTCCTACCTACCGGCTCCGATGCTACTCCCGCTCAGGCGCGGGGAAAAGCCCCCGGGGGGCGTTACTCGCCGTCGAACACCGTCACGCGATAGCGCAGCGTCAGCGGCTGGCCCGGTTCGATGGTGTACCCCGTCAGGCCGGGAAAGTTGACGCCGAGGAAGCCGTAGTGGCGCAGGCACCAACCGTTCGGATAGCCGGGATTCGCGGGGTCGATGGTGATCCGCGCGCCGGCGCGCTTACCGGCAAACACGCCGTCGAGCTCGGCCCAGGGCAAGGGACGCAGGTTGGAATCCGGCGCGTCGCGCTCGCCGGGACCGCGCACCTGCGTGGCCGTGCGGGGCGCGAAGCGCAGCACCAACCCACCATATCCCTTCTGGTCCGGCGTCACTCCCCGGATGGTCACCGGTTCGCGGAGCGGGGCGAACCGCAATGCGACCGCCAGGGTGCGTGACGGGCCCACCGCCGGGAGCACGTCGATGGCCACGGTCTCGCGCAAGGCTTGCGCTTCGCCCAGGAACCAGCCGTTTTCCACGCGCAGGCGGGCCCGCTGGCGGCCCCCGCTGCGCTCCAGCCAGCGGACAAACCGGTTCTGCAACTCGCCCGGCACCCACATGTCATATTGTTTGCCGCGCCAGAAGACCTCAGGCCACATCCACGCCATGCCGCGGTGATGGTAGTGGTCTGCCGGAAAGTCGTCCGTGAGGATCGTGCCGCCCGGCGTCCAGATCGGATGCACATAGCAACCGCGCCGGTAGCGCTCGGCGACGCCGGGCTTCAACTGCGGCGCGGCGCGATAGACCAGCACCGGACGCCCGTTCTCGCGGATTTCCAGCGAGCCGGGTTGGCTCTCCCGCAGCGTAAAGCCCGTCTCCGCCGCCAGCGCGGCCGCTAGCAGAAACAGGCTTGCGCTCTTCATGCCGGTTCTCCCAGCTTGGTTTCGTCGACGCGAACGCCCAAACCCGGGCCGCCGGGGACGATGGCCGCGCCGTCTTTGACCGCAAGGGGGGCGGCGAGAAAGGAGCCCCGGAGAAACTGCGGCCCGTTCAGCGCGGCGGGAAACCGCAGGCCGTAAGCGGCGTACAGTTGCAGGGACGCCGCCAGGGACACGTCCGGATCCGTCAAGCCGCTGCCGAGGAACAACAGGCCCGCGTCGTGCAGGATCTCGACCTGCCGCCGCGCATCCCACAGACCCGCCGTGCGCGCCGGTTTCATGGCCACGCCGTCGAGCAGGTCCAGCCGGATAAACTCGATCAGCTCGGCGCTGGAGACCACGCCTTCGTCCATCAGGATGGGCAGGGCGCGCTGCTTGCGCAGTTCGCGGTACCCGGTCAGCCGGTTGGCGGGGACTGGCTGTTCGAAAATATCGACGCCAAGGTCAGCCAAGCGCGGCGCCACCCAAAGTGCGTCCGCCAGGTCATAGCCGCCGTTGGCGTCTACCCACAGGAAAGCCTCCGGGGCCAGCGCGCGCACCCGCTTGCAGAGTTCGATGTCGAACTTGGGGTCGGGCGCGATCTTCATGTTGAAATTGCGGTACCCGGCGGCGCGGCCTTCGGCCACTGACTTCTCCGTATCGGCCAGCGACTGCACGTTCACCGTCCAGCTTAGCGTGATGCGCTCGAGCGGTTTGCGTCCCCACAGTTCGGGCAGGCTTCGTCCGGCGAGTTTGCCGGCGATGTCGTGCAGGGCCAGGTCGATGCCCGCCTTGGCGATGGGCATGCCGGTGGAAAAAGAGGGCGAGATTGCCTTGCGCATCGCCTCGTGCGCGCCGGCGATGTCCAGCGGGTCGCGGCCGAGCAAGGCGGGCGTCAGATACAACTTCAGCGTGGAGAGCGCGGACTCGAGCGTTTCGTAACTCCAGGTGGGCACCGGCACGCTTTGCCCCCAGCCGGCCACGCCGTTTTCCAGCGTGATCTTGACCAAAATAGAAGGCCGCTCCGGTTTGGCGAAAAACTTGAAGAAGCCCCGGGTGGGGTAGGGCGCCGGGAAGAGATCCACCCGCCGCACCGGCGGAGCCGCCCCCGGAAGGGCGCCGGCCGCCGCGGCGCTGGCCAGAAATCCGCGGCGGGTCACAGCAACTCCAGGCGTTCGCGGTCGAACCGCACCTTGCGGCCGAGTTCCAGCGCCCGCGCCGCCATCGTCCCGGCCACCGCGTGCGCGAAGCCCATCTCCGCGGGCGAGCGCGGCGTCCCGCGCGTCCGCACGCAATCCAGGAAGTCGCGCAAATGGGAGGTCGTGGGAACCGGCGTGATCGGTTTGGTCGCCGCCACGCGGTCGGAACGGGTACTGCCCTCGCCGCTCACCGTTTTCGCCAGCAGGTCGATGGTGCCCTTGTCGCCATACCAGCGGTGCGCGCTGCCCGCCGCGTTGGTCAGGCGCATCTCGAAGCTGGCGAACACGCCCGACGGGTATTCGAGCAGCGCCTCGAAGATATCTTCGGTTTCCCGTCCGTCCTTCCAGCGGTAGACGCCGCCGAGGGTGACCGCGCTCGCCGGGTACGGATCGTTGAGATACCACGCCGCCAGGTTGGCCCAGTGGGACATCCACAGGCCCGGAATGCCGTTGGTGTAGTCGCGGAACAGCTGCCATTGGCGGAACCGGCGGGCGTCGAACGGCCGCGGCGGGCGGTGCAGGAGAAAATTCTTCCAGTCGACCTCCGCCTCCGCCACGTGGTGATAATCGCGCGCCCAGCGCGGTTCATAGAAGCCGATACGGAACTCGGCGCGGGTCACCTGGCCGATCGCGCCCGCGTCCAGCAATTCCTTGGCGCCCACGAACTCGGGCTGGCTCCGCCACTGCGTGCCGGCCTGCACGACGCGGCCGCTGGCGCGCGCCGCCTGGTATGCCGCCTTGGCTTCGGCAAAATCCGTGCCAAAGGGCTTTTCTACGTAGACATCCTTGCCGGCGCGCAGGGCTTCCGCGAGCATCCGGCTGTGGCCGAAATCCGGCCCGGCGATGATTACCGCGTCCACTTCAGGCCAGCTCAGCAGTTCCTGGTAGTGGGAGGTGGCGCGCGGGCGGCTGCCGGCGGCTTCCACGGCCCGCTCGAGATTGATCCGCCAAACGTCGCACAGCGCCACGATCTCCGCGTTGGCGGCAGCGTCTTGCTTGAGTTCCTGAAGGTGGTTCATCCCGCGCCCGCCGGTCCCGATGATCCCCACCCGAACGCGGTCGTTGGCGCCCATCACCCGCGCCAGCGAGGCGGCCGAGGAAGCCGCGGCAAACGCGCGTCGCGAAATCGGCATGCAAATCGCTCCTAACGGTCTCAGGCTACTCCTTTCCGCCGGGAGAGTCGAGCGGTAGAATGGCCGCGATTATGCAGGCCATCCTCGCCGCACTGTTGTTCCTTGCTCCGCTCTGCCAGGCGGGATCCCTGACGCTGGCCAGAGGCGGCCGGTCCGATTACGCGATCCTGATCGGCGGCCAGGCGTCGCCGTCCGAACGGCGCGCCGCCGCCGAACTCCAGGAACACTTGCGCCAGATGACGGGCGCCACCCTGCCTCTGTTGACCGGCGCCGCGCCGGCCAGCCAGCCGTTGATCTTTGTGGGCCGCTCACCGGCGCTCGACGCGCTCGGCGTGGCCCTTCCCTATGACCAGTTGGGCGACGAAGGCTACGCGCTGAAAACCAGCGGACGCCACCTCATCATCGCAGGCGGGCGCCTGCGCGGCACTATGTACGGCGTCTACGGCTTCCTGGACCGCCTGGGCTGCCGCTGGTTTGCCCCCGGAGTCACCCGCATCCCCAAGCGCCCGACGCTGGCAGTGGGAGCGCTCGATATCACCGAGAAACCCGCCTTCGAATATCGCGAGACCTTTTTCACCGAAGCGTGGGACCAGGACTGGTCCGCGCGCAATCGCCTCAACGGCCAGAGCCACAAGCTGGATGAGTCCACGGGCGGAAAAGTGCAGTACTACCCGTTCGTGCATTCGTTTTTCGAACTGGTTCCGCCGGAGAAATACTTCAAGGATCATCCCGAATACTTCTCGTTGATCGACGGCGAGCGCCGCGTGGAGCGCGGGCAGCTTTGCCTGACCAATCCCGACGTGCTGCGCATCGGCGTCGAGTCCGTGCGCCGGTGGATTCGCCAGCACCCGGAGGCCAAGATCATCTCGGTTTCCCAGAACGACTGGCAGGGCTGGTGCGAATGCGACAACTGCCGCCGCGTGGAGGAGCAGGAAGGCGGCGTGCATTCCGGCCCCGTCCTGCACTACGTCAACCGCGTGGCCGAGCAGATCGAGAGGACCAACCCCGGCATTCTCATCGACACCCTGGCTTACTGGTATACCGAACGCCCGCCGCGGCACGTGCGCCCGCGCCCGAACGTGCGCATCCGTCTCTGCCCCATCGGCGCCTGCGAGGCGCACCCTTACGAGCAGTGCCCCTATAACCGCTTTTTCGTGAACCTGCTGAAGGAGTGGTCGCGCATTACGAACCAGTTGTACATCTGGCACTACAACACCAACTTCTCGCACTATCTGCTGCCGTTTCCCGACTTCGACGAACTGGCCGCGGACATCCCGATGTACCAGCGTCACGGCGTGGTGGGCCTGTTTTTGCAGGGCGCTTACGCGCCGGGCGGCGGCGGGGAGAACGCACACCTGCGGTCGTACCTGATGGCCCGCCTGCTGTGGAATCCCAACTTGAATCCCGAGCGGGAGATCGACGACTTCCTGGACGCCTACTACGAGAAGGCGGCCAAGCCCATGCGTGCGTACTTCGACCTGCTGCACCGGCAAGTGCGGATGCCGCCGCGCGGCGCGGGCCATCACCTCTGGATCTTCGTCCACCCGCGCATGCCGTTCCTGAACCGGGCGTTTCTCGACGAGGCGCGGGCGCTGTTGGCCAAGGCTGAAGCGGCTGCCAATAGCGACGTCGTGCGCCGCCGGGTGGACCAGGCGCGGATGTCCATCGACTACGTCGACCTGTCCCACGCCCGCCAGTTTGTCGTGCGCGGCGGCACGTATGGTCCCGCCGACCCGGAGGGGCTGAAGCGCCGGTTCGCGGCATTTGTAGCGCGCGCCAAGAGCTACGGCATCGAGTATTTCAGCGAAGCGCGGAAAGTAGACGATCACGCCGAGGCTTTCGCCCGGCGTATCCGCCCGTATCGCGTATACACGCTGGAGAACCCCAGCCTGCGCGTCACTGTGGCGCCGGAACTGGGCGGCCGGATGATCGAGATCGCGCAGCGCGCTACCGGCCAGAACGCCTTGCGCGTGCCGGACGCGGGAAGTTGGGGCTACCCCGACCTGAGCGGCGCCTGGGCGTTCGCCGCGGCCGGCTACCACGGGAAAACCTATGAGTTGAAGTGGGATCCCGAGGCAGAGACCGCCGGGAAGGAATTGCGCCTGACCGCCAGCGGGCCAGGACTGCGGTTGCGCCGCACCATCGCGCTCGGCGAGGCCGTGGTGCACACGGAAACGGAGGTGGAGAATACGGGCGCGGATCCGCTGCCGGTAGCGCTGGCGGCCCGCGCGGACTACAGCCCCGCCGACGACCTGGACGGCACGCAGCTTGCCTTACGGTACCGGCCCGTCGAAGGCGCGGCGTTCGACCGGGCGCTGTTCGTGCCCGGCGAAGAGACCAACGGCGCGGCGACGCTGCGGGCGGGCGAACGCCCCGCTGGCGAATGGGTGGCATATCACCGCAGCGGCGTGCCTGGCTTGATCAACCGGTTCGCACTCGCGCAGGCGGAGCGTTGCACGCTGCAATGGACCCTCCGCGGCGCGCCGCTGGTGACGCTGGGACTGTGGTCGCGCGAGGCGAACTTGCGTCCGGGCGAGAAACTCTCGCTGGCCGCCGACTATGCGCTGAGCCCCGGCGGGCGTTAACGCCAAGCGCGCCACGCGCAGCGGGGTTATCCGTAGCTGAGTTCACCTCCTGGCTTGGAAGCGAATGGTTTTCGCGCGGGGCCCGCAACTTTTATGAGGGATTGGTCGCGCTAACGGGAATCGACCCGGCGGGTTCCGGATGGGGAGAACCAGTTGGCGCCGGTCTTCGCCGCGCACGCTCAAAACGGCAACTCTTCATCCATCTCCGGGGCTTGCCTGCGTCCGCGCTGGAAGTAGATGTCGTACCGCCCGTCCCGCGTGCGCTTGACCACAGTGATCTCGAGCGCCCGCAATTCCGGCAACCGGCGCGGCAGGTCGGAGAACTTCTCCAGCACCAGGCCGCAAGCCGCCAGCTCTTGCTTGACCCAGGCGAGGGTCTTATCGGAGATCACCCGGTGCTTCCACAGGAGGCGGTCCTGTGCGGTGGGTCCCAGGATCCGCAGCGTCCAGGAAAGCATCGGCTTGCCCGTGGACTGGGTCCGTCCGAGTCGGGCCTCTTCCACGCTCACCAAATACTGGCCGTCGGGAATATCCTGGCCCAGTTGGCCGTTGTTCAATTCCGCACGCTGGTAGTCCGGGTCGAACTGGGAAAGGTCGATCGATTCGTCATACGCCGTCCGGTTGTTCATAGAAACCCCTCTTCTTAAGTTGGATTGCGTCGCCAAGTTTCTCAGAAAAACTGCACGGCGGGCGCGGCGCGGTTGCGCAAGCAGAGAAGCCCGAACAGGTGTTGTTGCATAGCCGGGCGCAACTCAGCGAGACCGACGTCCGGAGGTTCTGCGCGTGGACGCACGCCGGGGGCTCGCGTTTCTGGGCAATCAAACGGAAGGCCCGCCAGGAGAACCGGACTTCCGGGCAGCAGAAGGCGGCACGGACTCAGAAACGCCAGTCCAGGCCGAGCACCGGGAAGATGCCCAGTTGCTCTCCAAACTGCTGCGCATTCGTGTTGCGGTTCCAGCCGATGCCCGCGATGTTGCGCCGATTGGTGATGTTCTGAATGCCCGCGAACACGATCAGCGATTTGTCGCGGACGGTGAAGATGCGGTCCACCCGGACATCGGTCCGGAAGTAGTCCGGCAGGCGTTCACCGGCCACGCGGCTGAGATCGAAGACTCCGCGGCGCTGCGCCGTGGATACCGGCAGATCATAGGGCGTAAAGGGCCGGCCGCTCAGATACGAGAGGCGGAGGGACAGCTCCCACTTCGGGTTGAGGCGATACCCGCCGAGGGCATTGAACACCACCGGATAGTCAAAGACGCCGGGACGCCGGATCCCGTCCAAGCCGGCGTGCCGCGTGCGCGAGAACGCCAGGTTCGTCTGCCCGAACCACTTGTCGGTGAACTTTTTCTCGACGAACCATTCCACGCCCGCCACGCGCCCGCGCCCGGCGCTCACCATCGGGAACAGAATGTCGCGGACGGCGAAAGTATCTCCGACGTTCGCCAGGGAAAGTTGGACGAATTGAGAGGAGACCGGGTAGTCCTTGTATTCCTTCCAGTAGCCCTCCAGGGTCATGCGGAGCGTCGGGCTGGCGACGAAGCTGAATCCAGTTACGTAATGGTCGGCCCGGAACGGAATCAGTCCGGCGTTCTGGGGAAATGCGGAGATGAACAGGAAGAAGGGCTGCTGGTAATACTGGCCATAGCTGGCGCGCCAGCTCAGCCGGTCGGTCAGGCGCAAGCTGAGTCCCGCACGTGGCGAAAACCGTGTCGAGTCCAGGATCGAGTAATTGTCGAAGCGCCCGCCCAAGGTGAGGTTGAGCCGGCGGGTCAGGCTGCGCGTGGTCTGCACGTACGCTCCCGTCTGGTAGGCGCGGTAGTTCTGGCGGAGAAAGAACGGATTCACATCGCCAACCGGCGAGAAGGGATTGTTGTTGCCAAAGGGGGACTCGGTGCGATAGCGCAGGTTGAAAGTTTTCCAACTGCCGCCGATCTGGAGTTTGTCCAGCATAGGCAGAAAGCCGGTGTAGTCGTACTTGAGCGTGGTTTCGCCTTCGCGGGAGTCGTCCTGATAGACGACCGGCGAGCGGCGGATCAGATCGTCGAAATCCACCCCTGGAAGGACCGGGCCGTTCCGCACCAGGTCGCGCACCAGAGAGCCGACTTTCGCTTCGGAGTGCGTTACGCCGAACAAACCGACGCCGCGGTCGCCGAACAGCCGTTGCCAATTGAACCCGGTGGCCGCCCGCCAGCCCGCATAGTTAATGTCGAAATTGTTGACTTCTTCGTCGTTCTCTCCGTCGCGCCTGCGCCCCAGCCGGATTTCGTCCCAGCCGGACACATTGGCGATCCAGAGGCGGTCGCGGGGCGTCAGGTCGTAGGTGACCTTGTTATTCAGCGTGTACACGATGGGCACCCCGCCGAAGCCGATGTCGTCAGTGACCAGGTCGAGAAAGCTGCGCCGGAAGGAAGTTACGAACGAGCCTTTTTCTTTCTTGAGGGGGCCTTCCACCACGCCGCCCGCGCCGGCGAAGCCCAACGTGGCCTGCCCGCCGTACTGGCGCCGGTTGCCCTCCCGCTGCGCGATCTGCAAAACACTCGACGTCCGGTTGATGAACGGCGCGGGATAGCCGCCGGTGAGAAAGGTAACGTCCTGAATCAAGTTGGCGTCCAGCAGGCTGACCGTACCGCCGGCGCTGGCAAAGTTGGCGAAAGCGTTGATGTTGGGGATCTCGATGTTATCGACGATGAACAGGTTTTCGAGCGGGCTGCCGCCGCGCACGATGATGTCGTTCCGCAGGTCGTTCGATCCGACGGCGACGCCAGGCAGAGTCTGCACATAACGGGCGACGTCCTGCAACGCGCCCGCCGCCTTCCAGATTTCCTGCGACTGGACCAGGAAGCCGGAGTTCTTGATCTCTTCCGGAGCGAGGAAGACGCTTTCACTGACCGTGACCGATTGCGTCACCGCGTCGAGGGCGGGCAAGGTAAACTCCACCCGGCTTTCCAGGCCCGCGCGGACCTCGACGGTTTCGCTTTGGACGGGCGGCCTCCCCGGAGCGGTCAACTCCAGTCGGTACTCGCCGGCCCGGAGATCAGGGATGCGGTACTGGCCCCGGTTGTCCGCCGTCGCGCAGCGGTTGAGGCCGGAGACGCACACCCGGAGGCCGGTCGCCGCGTTTCCGTCGGCATCGAGCACCACTCCGGCGATGCTGCCCGCGCCCGTGGTGTCCTGCGCCAGCGCGTGGAAGGTAAGCCAAATGAAAAGAAAGCCCGGGACCAATCGCATCAGTAAGTGGATGACTGGGGCAGGCCCCAGGGATCATCAATTCTCGGTGAAATGAGAAGTATGGTGATTTGCCGCCAGGATCCCGGCGCGGCAAATCCACCGGGTGTGGAATCCGTCGTTGGCCTTGCGCTGCGGACTCAAACCCGCTCGGGAACCACGTACGGCGCCCGGTAGTCGCGGCTCAGCATCCTGTTGGCTTCGGCATCGCCGGCGAACTGTCCGGCGGCGGCATCGTAGGTTAGCTTGCGTCCCAGCCGGTAGCTGATGTTGGCCATGTGGCACAGCGCGGCGGCGCTGGCCCCGATCTCAATGTCGCAAGTCAGGTCCTCCACCCGCCGCGACTTCACCGCCGCCAGGAAATTCCGTATGTGCGGCTCCGTGTCCCACGCCCGCGGCTCGGTGAACTTCTCGTCCATCACCTTTTGGTGCTCCTCGCCCCGGTAGACCTGGAAGCCTTGCAAATCGATCGCCAGCAAGCCGTCGCTGCCATAGAACAGATTGCCGATGGTATGTCCGCCGCGCATGGGAAGCGGCGCGTCGGCGTTCGTCAGCAGCCCGCGGACCTCAAAAACCATTTGCACGTCGCCGTAATCGAACGTCGCCAACTGCGTATTCGGGGTTTCCTGATCATCGTCGTAGACAAATTTCCCGCCCGTCGAGTACACCGCCCGGGGCATTTCCCGGTCTTTGCCGAGCCCCCAACGCGCGATATCCATCTCGTGAACGCCCTGATTGCCAATATCGCCGTTGCCCGTATCCCAAAACCAGTGCCAGTTGTACTTGAAACGGTTTGGGTTGAACGGGCGCAGCGGGGCGGGCCCCAGAAACAGATCCCAGTTGACGCCCGGCGGTGTGGGCCCGTCGGGCTGACGGCCGATCGATTTGCGGCGCTTGTAGCACAAACCTTTCGCAAGGTACACCTTGCCGATGACGCCGTCATCCAGGAGTTTCATGGCTCGCTGCTTATGCTGGATGGTGCGCGACTGCTGCCCCACCTGCACGATGCGCTGGTACTTGCGGGCCGCCGCCACCATCTGGCGGCCTTCGAAAATATTGTGGCTGCACGGTTTCTCGACGTAGACGTCCTTGCCGGCCTGGCAGGCCCAGATGGTGGCGAGCGCGTGCCAATGGTTCGGCGTCTCGATCGAGACAGCGTCGATCGACGGATCGTCGAACACGCGGCGCATGTCGTCGTAGACTTTGGGCTTGACGCCCGTCTGCTTCTCTACCAGCGCGACGGCGCGTTCCTGCGCGGCTTGATCCACGTCGCACACGGCCGCGACACGGCAGTCGGAAAGCCCGGTATAGATGGACAGGAGATCACGGCTGCGGCCCCCCAAGCCGATCACCGCCAGGTTCACGCGGTCGGACGCGCCACGCGCGCCGGGGGAAAACGCGGCCGCGACGGCGGCGGCCTGGAGGAAACGGCGTCGGTCCGGCTGATTCATGGCAGGCTCCATCCTTCACTCAGAACTTTACGTTGGGCGCCACCCGCGCGGCGGGATCGGTCTTGAAATAGGCGTCGTCCTTGCGCTGAAATCCGGCCAGGCTGGCCACCAGGTTGTTCGGGAACAGCGCCAATTGCGTGTTGTACCTCTGCACCGTCTCGTTGTACTTGCGGCGCTCCACCGCGATGCGGTTTTCGCTGCCGGCCAGTTCGTCCTGAAGGCGCAGGAAGTTCTCGTTGGAGCGCAACTGCGGGTAATTCTCCACCACCACCAGCAAGCGTCCGAGGGCCGAGTCGAGCTGGGCGTTCGCCGCCATTTTCTCGGCGGGCGTGCGCGCGCCGCCCAGAGCCGCGCGCGCGGCGGCCACCGACTCGATGACCTGCCGCTCCTGCGCGGCAAAACCTTTCACGGTCTCCACCAGGTTCGGAATCAGGTCCGCGCGCCGCTGCAGGGCGACGTCCACCTGCGCCCAAGCCGCGTCAATCGCGACCGCGTCGGTCGCAATCTGGTTCCGGATGGACACAAACTGGCTCCCGAAGACGAACACGGCCAGCACCAGCAAGGCAACTACGATCCAAAGGATTTTCATGGGTTCAGATACCAGTATCGCGCGGCGCGGGTTTGGCCAGGCGGTCCACTGCGTCCACCACCACCCCGATAGCGGCCAGGTAGTCGGCGAAAAGCTCGCGCGCGGCCACCGCCGACGGCTTGACCTTCCCTTCCCGCAAGTCGAGGAGCGTGTGAAAGGGCGCGGGGGGAAACCCGAACATCCGCGCGCCCTCGTGGACCGCGTCCCGTTTTCGCATGCCTGGATTCACGCCGTGCAGCAGGAGCGCATGTCGCAACAGCACGCAGAAGGTGGACACGGAATCGGCCAGCAGGCGGCGCAGCAGGTCGGAATCGGAGAACACGCCCGGCGCTTTCTGCCGGAGCCGCAACAGTTTGGCGCGTAATTCGTGCTCCACTTGCGCGCGGTAGAACGAGTCGTCGATTTTGAGGTCCGCCACCACGTCCTCGCCGAACACGATGCGATGCTGCCGGACGATGTCGTGAAATTCGATGGCGAAGCAGTCGGTGGACGTGGCGACTTCTTTCCGGCTGAGCAGCAGCGGGGCGGGATGCCCCTGGTCGCGCCACCAGCGCATCACCGCTGCGGAGGCCTCGAGTTCGCGCGGCGTGACTTCCGTGAGCACGCACAGGATGTTCAGGTCGGAGAACCGGGAGTCGAAGTCGCCAACCGCCGCCGAACCGTAGAGCACCACCGACACCACGCGCTCGCCCAGGCTCTTCTGGAGCTTTTCGACAAGCTGCTTGAGAGCTTTCTCCATGTATTTCCAGAATGCCACGATCGGGCGGCAGTCACCCGAAGCGCCATGCCATTTTGCCGAGCCCCTCTATGGCGCGAAATACCCGTTGATGTCGAGAATGAAATCCGTGCGATCGGTCACGAACACGCTGACGGCGCCATCCGTTCCCGCGGGCACGATGGCGGCGTTGGCGACGATCCTGCCTTCAAACGAGTTCAGCGTGGACACCAGCGGTTGCGGCTGTCCGGTAGGCCAGATGGTCAGGTAGGCGAGAGGACCGGCGGGCACCACCGTGACGTTCAGCGAGTACGCCCGCGCCGCGGCAGGAATGCCGCAAGTGCTTTGGGGAATTGGAACCACCCGGGGGGAGCCCGGCGTGGGCGTCGGCGGTCCGAACGGGCCGGTCTTGCCTTCGCCCTGCCGCGTGTCGGCTAAGCGGCACGGCGTCACGGCGTAGAAGGGCAGCACAGGCGTGCCGGAGGCGGCAAAATAACCGTTGATGTCGATGATGACGTCCGCGCGGTCGGTAACGAACACGTTGATGGCGCCGTTATTTCCCGCGGGCACGATGGCGGCGTTGGCGACGATGTTGCCGTCGAACGAATTCAGCGTCGACACCAGCGGCTGCGGTTGCCCGGCCGGCCAGATGCTCAGGTAGGCCAGGGGGCCGGCAGGCGCCACCGTGACATTGACGGAATAGGCCTTCGCGGTTGCGGGAATGTTGCACGCACTCTGCGGAACCGGGACGGTGCGCGTCGACCCAGGCGTCATGGTCGGCGGCCCAAAGGGCCCGGTCTTGCCTTCCCCGGCCCGCGTGTCCATTACGCGACACGGCGGCACGGCGATCCATGGCAGCGGATCCGACAGCGCGGCCGCCCGCTCCTTAGGCGCACCATCCTGCGCGCCAAGGGGACTCAACCAAGCCAAAACGGCGCTCATTCCCACCCAACCGCGCATCAGGCGGCCTCCTTGCCGTCAAGCGACATCCTCATCATACCGGCTGTCCTCGGCCGTTTCCAGACCGGAGTTTGCCGCAGCCGACGGAAGCGTTTTGCCTTATCTTGCCCTATTCTGGAGGCGTGAGGAGTGTCTTTCTGTTTCTGTCCCGGCAGAAGCAGCTCCGCCGCTGGATGGAGACCTCCGCCGCCGGCCGCAAACTGTCCTCGCGTTTCGTGGCCGGCCAGACCTTGGATCAGGCGCTCGCCGCGGCGTGCAAGATCCGGGGCGACGGATTGTTTACCACCCTCGACTACCTGGGGGAAAGCGTGACGTCGCTGGAGGAGGCTTTGGCCTGCCGCGACGAATACCTGCGGGGCCTGCACGCGCTGGCCGGCGCCGGGCTGGAGCCGAATGTTTCCCTGAAGCTGACGCAGGCCGGCCTCGATCTCGAGGAGAACGCCTGCCTCGACAACGTCGCCCACGTCGTCGAGTCCGCCGCGCCGATCGGCGGCTTTGTCCGGGTGGACATGGAGTCCAGCGCGTACACGGAACGGACGCTCCGGCTGGTCTACGAACTGCACGGTCGGTTCGGCAGGGTCGGCGCGGTGATTCAGTCGTATCTGTACCGCAGCCAGGCGGACGTGGAAGAACTGTGCCGTCGGCGGATCCGTGTGCGGTTGTGCAAGGGGGCGTACCTGGAGCCGGCGAGCGTCGCGTTTCCGTCGAAGGCGGACGTGGACCGCAACTATCTGAGCCTGATGAAGATCCTGCTGGACCGGGGAGACTACCCGGCGTTCGCCACGCACGATGAAAGGCTGATCCGGGAGGGCTGCGCCTACGCCTCCCGGCGCGGGGTGCCGCGTGAGGCCTTCGAATTCCAGATGCTGTATGGCGTGCGGCGCGACCTCCAACGGAGGCTGGTGGACGAAGGATACCGGGTCCGGCTTTATGTGCCGTATGGCGAAGCGTGGTATCCATACTTCATGCGACGCCTGGCCGAACGTCCGGCGAACGTCATGTTCCTGGCGCGAAACGTCTTTCGGTGAACCTTGGCGTTGCATAAGGCGCTGGAAGGAAACGGCCGGACCGTCGGAGCCGTCTACTGGGGGTGCGGAGGCCGGGGCGCGTTTCCGGTACGGAAGAGAGGGCGCGATGAGAATTCTGGAATCAGCGGGATTGGTTCTGGCCGGGGCGCTGGGCGCCGTGGCGATCATGCATTTCACCCAAGGACGGACTCCCGAGCCGGCGCCTCCGCCCCCGCCTGTGGCGATGGCCGAACCGGCGCCCGCCGAGGCTGAAGCGCTCCCGGTGGCGGCTCCTCTTGTGCCGGAGGCGGTGGTGGCGCCGGCGCCAGAGCCGCCGAAACCGGCCCCGGCATCGCGGCCGGCGCCCACCCGCAGGGCGGAACGGCCCAAAGCGCCAACTCCCGCGCGGCCCCCCGCCGCCCTTCCGCCGCCCGCCCCAAAGGAGCCGGTGGAGTCCGCTTCCGCGCCGGCGCCGGCCGACGATGGCGTCGTGCGCTACCCGGTTTTCCCTCCCGAACCGGTATCCAAGGCCGAGCCAGCCGTGAAGGTCCCGGTGGTGCTGCCGCCGCGGAAAGTGACCCTGGCGGCGGGCACGCTGATCGCCATTCGCCTGGGTGAACCCTTGGGCAGCGACCGGAACCAGCCGGGCGACACGTTCAGCGCCGTGCTCGACCAGGAGTTGGTGGCCGACGGGTATGTGATCGCCGAGCGGGGGGCGCGCGCGGAAGGCCGGATCGTCCAAGCGCAGCAGGCGGGGCGCGTGAAGGGCCTGGCCGCGCTCGCTCTGGAGCTGACGCAAGTGACCACTTCCGATGGCCAGCGGGTCCAGATCGAAACCGAAGCGTGGCAGACCACGGGACCGAAATCCACCGGCGAAGACGCAGCCAAGGTCGGCGGCGGCGCGGGCATTGGCGCGGCCATCGGCGGCATCGCGGGAGGCGGCCGGGGCGCGGCCATTGGCGCGGCCATCGGCGCGGCCACCGGCGCCGGCGGAGTCCTGGCCACCCGCGGCAAACCGGCGAGGCTGTCCGCGGAAACGCGTATCCCCTTCAGACTGCGCCACTCCATAACGATTACCGAGAAACGCGGCTCCTAGCCGGCGCCCTCGCAAGGCATACTGGTACTGGTAAATGTTATGATTCGGAGTCTCTCCGCGCGGTATCCCATCTATTTGCTGGCTCTTTTTGGAGGTTGCTGGACCATGTCTCACGCCGCCACGGAATTCCCGGATCCCGCCGTGGACGCCAAACTGGCGCCGTCCCCCGGCAAAAGCACCGCCGTACTCGCCGGCGGATGCTTCTGGTGCACGGAGGCCGTTTTCGAAATCGTCGAGGGGGTCGAGGATGTGATTTCGGGCTATAGCGGAGGAACCAAAGAGACCGCCCGCTACGATGTCGTGTCGACCGGGCGGACGGGCCACGCCGAGGCGATCCTGATTACCTACGACCCCTCGAAGATCACCTACGGCCAGTTGCTCAAGATCTTTTTCAGCGTGGCGCACGATCCTACCACGCTGAACCGCCAGGGCAACGACGTCGGCCCGCAGTACCGTTCCGCGATCTTCTACACGGACGCCGAACAGCAGCGCATCGCGGAGGCCTACATCCAGCAACTAAACGCGGCCAAGGTGTTCCGCGCCCCCATCGTGACGCAGGTGACCAAGCTCGACCAGTTCTATACGGCGGAGGCCTACCATCAGGACTACGCCGTCAACAACCGGCACAACCCGTACATCATTCATGTCTCCGACCCAAAGGTGCAAAAGCTGAAGAAGATGTTCCCGGGCTGCGTCCGCAAGCGAAAGTAAGGCGGCGCCCGCTACACTGAAAAGCGGGCTTTCTGTGGCGGAACACGACACAGTCTTCACGGCCCGCGGGCTCACGAAGATTTACCGCATGGGCGAAATCGAGGTCCACGCGCTCCGCGGGATCGATCTCGATTTGTATCCCGGCGAATTCGTCGTGCTCCTCGGCCCGTCGGGCAGCGGCAAGTCCACGCTCCTGAACATCCTGGGCGGACTGGATCGCGCCACCTCCGGCCACGTCAGCTATCACGGCAAGGAACTCACCGGGGCCAGCGACCGCGAACTCACCGAATACCGCCGCTATCACGTCGGCTTCGTCTTTCAGTTCTACAATCTGATCCCGTCGCTGACGGCCCGGGAGAACGTGGCGACCGTGACGGAAATCGCCCGGCAACCCATGAAACCCGAGGACGCGCTCGCCTTGGTGGGTCTGGCCGAGCGGATGGATCATTTCCCCTCCCAACTCTCCGGCGGCGAGCAACAGCGCGTGGCCATCGCCCGCGCCATCGCCAAGAACCCGGCGGTCCTGCTCTGCGACGAGCCGACCGGCGCGCTCGATTCGGCCACCGGAGTGCTGGTGCTGGAGGCGCTGGAGCGCGTCAACCGCGACCTGGGCACCACCACCGCGGTGATCACGCACAACGCCAGCATCGCGGAAATGGCCGACCGCGTGATTCACCTGAGCGACGGCCACATCACGACGCTCGAACGCAATGCGAGCAAGCGGAGCCCGCACGAACTGCACTGGTGACCGGACATGCTGGCGCTCAACCGAAAGCTGTTTCGCGACCTGTGGTGGATGAAAGGGCAAGCCACGGCCATTGCGCTGGTGATCGCCAGCGGCGTGGCGACGTTCGTCATGTCGCTGAGCACGCTGGAGGCCTTGACCGTGACGCAAGCGGCGTACTACCGCGACTACCGCTTCGCGGAGGTTTTCTCGGCGCTCAAGCGCGCGCCGGAGCCCGTGCGCTTACAGATCGAAGCGATCGAAGGCGTTCAACTTGTGGAAACACGAGTCACGGCGGCGGCGAGCATCGATATCGAAGGCTTCGAGGACCCGGTGACGGCGCAGATCTTATCTTTGCCGGCGCACGGGCGTCCCCTCCTCAACCAGTTGTATCTGAAGCAAGGCCGGCTGGTCGAACCCGGGCGCGACAACGAGGTGGTGGTCAGCGAGGCCTTCGCCGCCGCGCACCGCTTTCAGCCAGGCGACCGCCTCTCGGCCACGATTCGCGGCCGCAAAAAGGGCCTGACCATCGTGGGCATCGCGCTGTCGCCGGAGTTCATCTACCAGTTGCAGCCGGGCGCCATTATTCCCGATTTCCGCACCTACGGCATCCTGTGGATGTCGCGCGAGCAACTGGAAGCGGCCAGCGACATGAAAGGCGCCTTCAACGAGGTGACGGTCCAGTTGGTGAAGGGCGCGGATCCCGCCCTGGTCATCGAGCGCATGGATCAGGCGCTGGCGCGTTACGGCGGGCTGGGCGCATATAGCCGCAAGGACCAGATTTCGCACCGCTACCTGTCGGAGGAGTTTCGCGGGCTCCGCCAGATGGCCATCATGTTTCCGGTGATCTTCCTGGGCGTGGCGGCCTTTCTGTTGAACGTGGTGGTGACCCGCCTGATCGATACCCAGCGGGAGCAGGTGGCCATCCTCAAGGCGTTCGGCTATTCCACCGTGGACGTCGTGCTGCATTACGTCAAGTTCGTGCTGCTGATTGTGCTGCTGGGATCGGCTCTGGGCATCGCGGCGGGAGTCTGGCTGGGCAGTGGTCTCACCACGATGTACCGGGACTTCTACCGGTTTCCGTTCATGCTGTACCAACTGCGCCCGGCGCTGGCGATCACGGCGGTGCTGATCAGCGCGGCGGCGGCGGTCGCCGGCACGTTATGGTCGGTGCTGCGGGCGGCGCGCGTGCCGCCCGCCGAGGCGATGAAGCCGGCGGCGCCCGCCAAGTACCGGGTCAGTGCGGTGGAGCGGTTCGGCCTGCGGCGCTGGCTGGATCAGCCCACGCGCATGATCGTCCGCAACCTGGAGCGGCGGCCGTTGAAAGCGGCGCTGTCGGTGATCGGCATCGCCTTCGCCTGCGCGGTGTTGGTGGTGGGCGGCTTCTTCAAGGACTCGGTGGACTTCATGGTGGACGTGCAGTTCCGCCTGGCGCAGCGCGACGATATCACGGTGACTTTCGTCGAGCCCGCGTCGCCCAAAGCCATGTTCACCCTGGCGCGTTTGGAAGGCGTCGAGGAGGTGGAGCCCTTCCGCAGCGTGCCGGCGCGCCTGCGCTTCGGGCATCGCACGTACCGGACTGCCGTGCGCGGCGTTCCCGCGGGAAACCGCTTGTATCGCCTGCTTGACACCCGGCTCCAGCCCGTGGCGCTGCCGCCGCAAGGCGTGGTCCTGACCGACTACCTGGCGAAGATCCTGGGCATCGGGGTGGGCGACCGACTCACGATCGAAGTCATGGAAGGCAACCGGCCCGTGCGGGAGGCCACCGTGGCCGGCCTGGTGAACGAATTCATCGGCGTCTCCGCGTACATGGACCTGGAGGCGCTGAACCGCATGATGCGCGAGGGTCCGCTCATCTCCGGCGTCTACCTGACCGCCCAGCGGCCGGCCCGCCCTGCGATTCTCGACAAGCTGAAGCAGATGCCGCGCGTGGCCGGCGCGGCCATGCGCGAGAACGCCTTCCAGAACTTCTACGAAACCATGGCCCGGCAGATGCTGATCTTCGCCTTTGTCAACACCATCCTGGCGGCGACCATCGCCTTGGGCGTGGTCTACAACAGCGCGCGCGTGACGCTCAGCGAGCGCAGCCGCGAACTGGCCAGCCTGCGCGTGCTGGGCTTCACCCGCGGAGAGATCTCCTTCATCCTGCTGGGGGAACTGGCGCTGCTGACGCTGCTGGCGCTGCCCGTGGGTTGCGTGATCGGGCGCCAGTTGAGCGCGGTGATGATCGCCAACATGCAGACGGATTTGTTTCGCGCCCCGGTGGTGATTCGGCCGTCCACCTATTCTTTCGCCGCGACGGTGGTGCTGGTGGCGGCGCTGCTGTCAGGCATCGCGGTGCGGCGGAAACTGGACCATCTGGACTTGGTGGCGGTCCTGAAAGCGAGGGAGTGAATCGGCGTGGCGTGGAGAAGATGGTCCTGGCTACTGGGAACGCTGGTGGCGGCGGTGCTGGTGATCGCTTACGGGTACCGCAAACCGCCGGCGCCGGCCGAGTTCGCCGAGGTGGTCCGCGCGCCCTTGCGCGTGACGGTGGAGGAAGAAGGCAAGACGCGGGTGATCGACCGTTACGTGGTGTCCGCGCCCGTGGCCGGATACGCGCGGAGGCTGCGCTTTAAGGTGGGAGACGCGGTCGCGCAGGGGACCGCGCTGTATGAACTGGAGCCGCCGCGGGCGGTGGTGCTGGATACGCGCAGCCGGGCGGAAGCGGAAGCGCGGGTTGCCGCTGCTGAGGCCGCCCTGCGCGCGGCCGAGGAGCGGGCGCGCGCCGCCGCGGCCGAGGAAGCCTACTGGGAAGGGCAACTCGCCCGCGTGGAGCGGTTGCACCAGTCCGGCGACCTGGCGCGGGAAGCGCTGGACAAGACGGCCACCGAGGCGCGGCGTGTCCGGGCGGCGCGCGCTTCGGCCGATCACGTGGTGGAACAGGCTCGGGGCGAACTCGAGGCGGCGCGCGCCGCGCTCCGTTACTCGGCGGCCGCCCCGCCGCCGGCCAGCGTGTCTGGCGAAACCGTCGTGGTGCGCGCTCCGGCGGCCGGACGAGTCCTGCGGGTGATCCGGGAAAGCGAGGGCGCGGTCACGCCCGGCGAACCCTTGGTAGAGATTGGCAATGCCCGCGCCCTGGAAGTCGAGGTGGAAGTCCTTTCCGCCGACGCCGTCCGGATTCCGCCCGGAGGACGGGTGCTGTTCTCCCGCTGGGGTGGACCGCAGCCGCTCGAAGGGCGGGTGCGCCGGATCGAACCTGTGGCGTTCACCAAGATCTCCGCCCTGGGCGTCGAGGAACAGCGGGTGCGCGTGCTGGTCGATATCACCTCCCCGCCGCAAGAGTGGGAACGGCTCGGCGACGGCTACCGTGTCGAGGCCAGCTTCGTGCTTTGGGAGAGCCAGGACGTGTTGCAGGTGCCGGCCGGCTCGCTGTTTCGCCACCAGGACAGTTGGGCCGTGTTCGCCGTCGAAGAGAACCGGGCCCGGCGGCGGCGGGTGGAAGTCGGCCAGCGCAACGGCCAGGCCGCCGAGATCCTGGCCGGGCTGAAGGAAGGCGAATGGGTGATCGCGCGCCCCGACGACACCATCGACGAGGGCAAGGTGGTGGCCCGGCGCTCCGCCACGCCGTAATCAGCGTGATAATTTGGGGCGATTGGCCCCATGCGTACCGCTCTTGTCTTTCTGGCCTGTGGCGCTCTGGCCGCCGCGCAGTCCCCTCGTCCGATGATCGTCGTCGCCGGAATCAGTCACGAGTCCGCGTCCTTCAATCCGGCCCGAACCGAACTGGCCGATTTTGTCAAGCGCCCCCGCACCCCGCGCGACCAGGTGCTCCGGGATTGGGCGCGCAGCCACGACACCGTGAGCGGCTACGTGGAAGGAGCGCGCCAGTATGGCCTGGATCTCTATCCCGGCCTGGTGTGTCAGGCCACGCCGAAGGGTCCGGTGACCGCCGAAGCGTTCGAAACGTTGAGCGGCGAACTGCTGGAATCGATCCGTTCGGCGCCGCGCGTGGACGGCGTGCTGCTGGCGCTGCACGGCGCCTTGGTGGTGGAGACCTTTCCCCACGGCGACACGGAACTGGTCCGGCGGGTGCGCGAGGCGGTGGGACCGCAGACGCCCGTGGTGGTGACGCACGACTTCCACGCCAATGTCACGCCGGAAATCGTCGCGCTGTCCACCGCGCTGATCACCTTCAAGGAGAATCCGCACATCGACACGCACGAGCGCGGGATACAGGCCGCCCGCATCATGGCCGCCACCTTGAGCGGCAAGGTGAAGCCCGTGCAAGTGGTGGCGAAACCTCCCATGGTGTATAACATCGTGTTTCAGTACACGAAGCGCCCGCCGCTGCTGCCAATCACCGAGGAGAGCCGCAGGCTGGAGCAGGATCCCCGGTTCCTGGCGGTGAGCGTGTCCGGCGGCTACCAGTACGCCGATGTGCCGTACATGGGTCCGAGCGTGGTGGTGGTGACCGACAACGACCGCGCCCTGGCGGAGCGCGAGGCCAGACGCCTCTCGGATATGCTTTGGGCGACGCGCGACCAGATTGTCCTGCGGCTGCCTGACGCGGCCGCGGCCGTCCGCCAGGCGAGGGAAAACAACCGGTTTCCCGTCGCGCTCATGGATCTGGGCGATAACATCGGCGGGGGCTCGGCGGGCGACGGCACGACGCTGCTCGGCGAACTGCTCCGCCAGAAGGCCGCCGGCTGGGTGGTGACCCTTGCCGACCCGGCCGCGGTGCAGGCGGCGATGCGCGCCGGCATTGGCGGGGCGTTCGACATGGAGGTGGGCGGCAAGACGGATCAACTCCATGGTCCGCCCGTACGCGTGCGCGGCCGCGTCAAGTCCCTGCACGAAGGCAAGTACCTGGAAACGGAGGTCCGCCATGGCGGCGGACGTTACTTCGACCTGGGCCATGCGGCGGTGATTCAAGTGGAAGGCTCGACCCCCGACGACCAGAACCTGCTGCTGCTGACGACGCGCCGCTCCAGCCCCAACAGCCTCCATCAATTGATCAGCGTGGGCATCTACCCGGAGCGGCAGAAGATCCTCACGGTGAAGGGCGCGGTCGCGCCCCGCGCCGCTTATGAACCCATCGCCGCGCGCATCATCGAAGTGGATACGCCGGGCGTGACGTCGGTGAATCCGGCGCGGTTCACTTACAAACTGGTGCGGCGGCCGCTGTTCGGGTTGGAATAGGAAGGACCCGCGCGGCGGATTCACTGCCGTGCGGAAGATACTCCCCCGCGCCCGCGGACTTGCTCCGCTTGCAGGTGCGCCGCCAGCACGGGGACATACCCCACCAGCGCCTTTGCCTCGTAGTAGCTGATCCAGCGTGTGGGCAGGCCGCCCTCGACGCCTTTTTCGAGACTGAACAGGCCGTCCGGGCGCTGCCTGGCGACTTCCCGCCGGACGATCGGCAGCAATTTCGCGACCATCTCTGCCCCGTCCGGCGCAAATTTGGCCACGCGCGCGGAAATCCAGGCGTGATAGAAGACGAAGTGCAGTTCGCCGCCGCCGATGCCGTCTTTCAGCAGATAGCCATCCGGGGCGGGGTTGTCCACCGTTTTCCGGGCGATGGCGGCGGCCAGGTCCCGCACCTGCGCGTCGCCGCTGGTTTCGTACAGCGTCACCAGTCCTCGGAGCACGTAGTTCGTCAGATTCCAGTTCCAGTCGTCGCCGGGGCGCTGGCCGCGCACCGCAAAGCGCGCCGCGGTGAAGCGGCTCATGCGGAGCGCATCCTCCAGAAACCGCCGGTCGCCGGTCTCGCGGTAGCACATGGTGAGAGCCTCCATGAAGTTGGAGGTGTCCACGCCCACTTCGCGAGGGGAGCGCCGCTGGTTCTTCGTGTCCCAGTCGTGCGGCACTCCGTTCACGAACAGCCGGTCGTGGAACGAACGGATGGTCCGGATCACTTCCTCGCGGGCCGGGGGATGCAAAAAGACGTGGCTGGCCACCAGGCTGCCCGTGGCCCGCTGATACCGGGGGTGGATCCAGTCCAGTTCGTCAAACAGGTGGCGCCGCGTGTGAAACATGGGCCCCACGCCGTCCGGAGATTTGGAAAGCTGGACGTCGATGGTGTAGAAGAACGAGCGGCGCGCGCACTCCAGAAACCGCGCGTCGCCGGTGCGCCAGTAATGATAGAGCGGGGCCAGCGCGCTATGGCCGTTGCTGGCCTCCTCGACGCCCATGTCGCGGGTTTCATCCCATTCGCGATACCACTCGCCCCACCAGAGCGTGCCGCGCCATTGCGTGCGCAGCAGCCACTCGGCGGCTTTGCGAACCGGTTCGGCGAACTCGCCGAAGGTGACCGGATCGCCGGCCTCCGGCAGGACCCGGGTGTCGCTGTAATACTGGGCGGGCAGCACCAGGTCGACCGGGCGCTGCACGCTCGATGGGTCTCCGGAAGGAACCAGCGCCCCCTCGAACGTGCGCGACATTCCCTGGAACCAGAGACGGCGGATCTCGGGCGCTTGGCCGGTGTTGACGCCCCCGTCCGGCGCCAGGTCAAGCCCGCCGTGCAGCAGGCGGCGGCCATCGACGCGCATGCCCGCGCCTTTGCCCAGGTCGTCGATGAAATCCGCGTTGACCGCCAGCCGCCCGGATTCGCCAATCCCCAGCCGCAAGACGCCGGGGGTGGATCCCGGCAAGGCCCGCGCGCCGGCGGCCAGCGGCAGTTCGAGGGCGTAACGTTGCAGCCACATCTTGACGCCGGTGAGATTGGTCAGCCGCCAGGCGAAGCGGATCGCCGGCGACAGGCTATTCACGTGCAGGCGCAGTTCGCACACGAAGTGCCGTCCTTGGTCGAGCGTGGTCACCGCCTTGCGCTGGTTTTTGGTGTAGAGCGCGCGCAGCAGCAGCGTCGCATGATGCGGTCCGCGGTCCTCGACGGAGACGCCCAGGGGCGTGAACTCGCGGAAATAGGCGCCCCACAAGATCGAGCGCGCGTCCGAGATCAGTTGGACGGACCAGGGTCCGGCGAGCAGGGTGCGTCCCGCGTGAGTCAGTTCGATCGAGCCGGGGGCGGAGATGCGCAGCGTGTAGCCCTCGTTTTCCACCACGATGCTTCCGGCTTCTTCGCGCAGAGAAAGGGGCGGCGCGGTCGTCTCGCCGGGGCGCAGCACCACGTCGAGCCCGCCGCGGGCCGCCAGCGCCGTGCGCGCGCACACCCGGACCCAGCGGACCCGGCCGTGCTCGTCGAAGCCCTCCGGCGTGACAAACGCCGCCAGCGGCCGCCCGTCCTTCCGCGCCAAGGTGAGCCGGGCGGCTTCGTCCCTGGACATCGGCGGCACCGGCACGCCCTGTTCGAGGATGGCGGCGGTCCGCGCCTGTCCGTGGCGCTCGACGATGCGCCCGCTCGCCACGTCCTGCGCGGCCAGCGGCAGCGCCAAGACCAGCGTCAACAGCGGGGTGGCGCGACTACTGCCGTTCCAGCGCGGCCAGCCGCGCTTCCAGCACAGGAATATAAGCAACCACCGATTTCGGGTCATAGTAACTCACCACGGTGTGCGGATACTGGCTCCACAGGCTGCCCATCTCCATGGGGAAACTGCCGTCCAGCGCCTGGCGCGCCATCTGCTCGCGCACTTTCCCCAGCAAGGGTTTCAGCAGGGTGGGGTCGCCGGCCAGGCGGCTGACCTCCGCGCCCAGCCACGCGTGATAAAACACGTAGTGCAACTCGCCGCCCGCGATGGTGCCGGCCACGGCGGCCAGTTCGGGATGCGTGAGCGTGTGGCGGCCGATTTCGATCGCGGCCTGCCGGAAGCTTTCGCGCTCGGGAATGCGGCTGGGGTCGCGTTCGGCCTCGCGGCAGATGGCCAGCAGGCCGGTGAGCACATAGCGGGTCAGGTTCCAGTTCCAGAACGTGTCGTCCTGGCGCGTCCGCCACTTTTGCACAGTCCAGCGGGCGTACCCGCGGGCTCGGTCCAGAAAGAAGGGGTCGCCGGTCTCGCGCCAAGCGGCCACCAGCGACTCAATGATGTTCGCGGTATCGACCCCGGTTTCGGAGGCGGCGCGGCGGTTGGCCCGCTCATCCCAGTTGTAAGGCGTTCCGTCTTCGGCTTGAATTTGCGTGACGAAGTGGCGCAGCGTGGCGGCGAGTTCCTCGCGTTCCCGGCCCGCCAGCAGGACGCGCGAGGCCAGCAGCGGGCCGGCCATCCGCTGGTAGCGCGGGTGAATCCAGTCGAGTTCGTCCAGCAGGTGGCGCCGCGTGTGCAGCATGGGACCGAAGCCGCTCCGCCGGCGCGTCTGCTGGACATCGTAGACAAACCAGGCGGCCCGGCTCGCAGCGTCCAGAAAGCGCCGGTCGCCGGTGCGGAAGTAATGATACAGCGGCGCGAGCAAACTCTGCCCGTTGCTGGCCTCTTCGGCTCCCTGCGCCCGGGTGGCGTCCCATTCCCGCCACCACTCGCCCCACCAGAGCGTGCCGCGCCATTGGCGGTCGAGCAGCCACTGGGCGGAACGGGCCACCGGGCGGGCGAATTCCCGCGCCAAGGGGCGGTCCCCCGCCTCCGGCAGCAGACCGAGCCGGCTATACCATTCCGGCGACAGCACGAAATGCGGGCGGTCGACTTCGGCGGGGGCGCACTCGCCCGGGCACAGCGTGCCCGCGAAGGTCCGGGTGGTCCCTTCGTAGAACACGCGGCGGATCTCGGGCACGAGCCCCCCGAAGCCGCCGTCGGGCGGCATGCGCAACCCGCCATGCGCCAGGACTCCTCCTTCCAGAGCCACGCCGCCGCCTTCGCCCAAATCCTGCGCGAACGGCGCGGTGACGCCCACGCGGAACTCGCCGCGCTGCAACTGCAACCAGCGGGACGGCCCCCCGGCCGTGCGCTCGCTCCCGGTCTGGCGAAGGCCCGTCGCCAGCGGCAGCACGAGCGCGTAGCGCTCCAGCCAGCTCTTGTATCCGGTCTGATTCACGGCGCGCCAATCAAAGTCCACCGCGCCGGTAAGCGCGGAGAGATGAAAGCGCACCTCGACGTCGAAACCGAGCGTAGGGTCGTTGTTCCCGGGCTGGTAGTTGTACGGTTTTTGTTTCGGACACCGGCCGCGCAGACGCACCGTCGCCCGGTGTGGAGTGGGTTGGTCCAGGTCATACGCGCCCGGTTCAAAAGGCGACAGCACGGTGGTCCTGCCGCCCGCGTTGATGATGCTGCGCGCGTCCGGGAACAGTTCGACACGCAGCGGACCATCCAGCACCGGCTGATCGTCAAACCAGAGGCTCACGCGCGCCGGAGGGGCGATGCGCAAGCGCAGGCGGGGGCCGGTCACCTCAATGGTTTCACCCTCGCGCCGGACCGATAACGGTGCGGCTGGCGCCCGCGGCCCGGTTTCAAGGCGTAGCGGCAACCGCTGGTTCGGCGCCAAATCCAGACGCGCCGCCACGCGCAGCCAGCGCACTTTTCCGGCGGGCGCCTGGCCGTCGGCCTCGATCAACGCGGGCACCTCCGCGCCCGCCGCCGTCCGCAATCGGAGATTCCCGACCGCATCCGCCGGCATGGGTTCGGCGGGCACTCCCTGACTGACGACGACGCCGCGGCGGCGAACGCCCGCGGTCTCCTCCGCCACCAGATCGATGGAAACCTGGGCCGCGGCCAGCGCCGCGGCCCCCAAGCTGAGAGCGAACGCGCGGGTCAGAACTGGAACCTCAGCGCAAGCTGGACGTCGCGGGCGTCAGTGCTGGTGCTGGCAATGCGGCCAAACTGCGCCGTGGTCACCGTTCCACCCGGCAGCGCGAGATTGGTGTGGTTGAAGATGTTGAAAATCTCCGCCCGGAACTGAATCGCCATCTGCTCGCGGATGGGGAAGTTCTTGTAAGCGCCGAAATCCCAGTTGGCCACCCCCGGCCCGCTGATGGGATGGCGGCCCAGGTTGCCAAACGTGTAGGCGGGCGGGACCGCGAAGGCCGCGGTGTTGAACCAGCGTTCGGTGGTGCGCTCGGCAGCGGGCAAGATCGCGTTGCCGATCAGATTGGGCCGCTGCCCTCCGCTGACGCCGGTGTTGGCCGGATCGCCGGGAACCACGATCCGAATCGGCAGGCCCGTCCGGAAGCTGGTGATGCCGTTCACCTGCCAGCCGGCCAGCAGCGCTTTGCCGAATCCGCCCAAGCCGCTCAGCATCGGCTTGCCCGGCCCGAACGGCAACTCATACACATACGTCACCGTGAGGTTGTGGCGGAGGTCGTATTCACTGCGGCCCTTCTCTTGGCGCAGGTCGAACGGGTTGTGCTGGCTCAGCGTAATCAGCGTGGACGAATCGTCGATCGACTTGGCCCAGGCGTAGGAGGTAAGCAGCGAGAACCCGTTCACAAAGCGCCGCTCCACCCGCCACTGCATGGCATGGTAAGTGGAAGCGCCCCGCGGATTGGACTCGGTGATGGTGCCGAACTGCGGGAATGGCCGGCGCGGGTTCACTGGCCCAGGGCCGGGAGTCGCCGGGTTGCCCCGCCAGTTGGTGTAGAGCTTGGTGCCCTTGCCGCCTACGTACGATCCTTCCACGACGAGGTTTCCGCCAAGCTGCCGCTGCACGCTGAGGTTCCACTGCTGCGAGTACGCCGTGCGGCCTGCGATCGCGCGCGTGCTGCCAAAAGCGATGGTCGAGGCCGGGTCCCGCTGGAAGATGTTTTGCAGCGGGTTCGTGGGGAAATCGACGTTGAGGTTGGTTTCGTTCTGGTTCAGCGCGAACGGCCACTGGCCTCGGCCCCCTTGCTGCTCCTGCATGAAATTCGAGTTGTAGAACCAGCCGTAGCCCATGCGCACCGTGGTTTTGGACGTCGCCGTCCAAGCCAAGCCAAAGCGGGGAGCGAAGTTGTTCCAATCCGGGTCGGTGAGACCCCGCCGCACGTTCGCCGGTTCGCCGGTAATCGGATTCCGCGCCGCGAACAGAATATTGCCGTTCCGCAAGTCGAAGGCGCTCACCCGCCCGTCCTTGTCGTACGGCAATTGGTTGTACTCATAACGCAGGCCGAAGTTCAAGGTGAGGCGGCTGCTCACGCGGATGTCGTCTTGCAGGAAGAAGTGCAGATTGGTGCCCCGCATCCGCACGTTGGTGTCGCCGACCGCGCGCTGGGCGGTGGAGGGCAACCCGAGCAGGAAGCTAGCCAGCGATTGGCCGGTGTTCGCCCGGTTTTGCGGGTCCGAAGAAGGAATCGCATCGAAACTGATGTTCCCCGCGCGGTAGCTGCCCGTGAACAGTTGCTGCCGCCGGATGTCGAAGCCTGCCTTCATCGTGTGCCGGCCGCGGATCTTCGTGGCCGTGCCGAGGTACTGGAAGTTGTTGAACGGCCCAAAGACCGTTGCATCCTGGGCAACGCCTGCGTAACCCGCCACCGAGATGATGGGGAACATAGGGAATTCCTGGCTCTGCACGACGTAGCCTTGGATGCCGGTCTGCTGGAACAGCACCGCGGGGTCCTGCGGCGTGTTGGCGTTGCCCAGGTACGTGCGGTTGAGCGCCACCTTGAGATCGATGATCGTCGTGGGGTTCAGCACGTGGGTGTCGCTTAGCACGGCGTTGGTGTTGCGGTTAAACAACGTGGTGTCAATCACCGGCAGCGAGGTGGGCGTGATGCGATGCCGGTCGTTGGCGGAGTAACGGAAGAACATGTTGTTGCTGTCGCTGAAGCGATGATCGAACTTGATGTTCCACTGGTCGTCGTCCTGCACCTGGTTTTTGGGGTTGATCACGTTGCGGCCCGGCACCCCGGTCAGATTGGGGGCGGGGTAGAACTGCTGCGCGATGATCGAGGACGCCCGGTTGATCAGGCTGCCCGGGATGCGGTTCCCCGGGAAAGCGTCGCGCACCAAGCCGCCAGTGGGGCCCGGGCGGGTGGTGAAGGGGTTGAAGATCGGCCGCCCGCCGCTCAAATCGCCCGCCAGTTCCTGGGGGGTCGGCACGAAAGCAGTGGGCGGCGTCAGCCCGCGCACCTGCCGGAAGGCCTCGGCGGCGTAGAAGAAGAAGGTCCGGTTGCGCCCGTCGTAGAGTTTGGGAATGTACACCGGTCCGCCGATCGTCCCGCCGAACTGGTTCTGCTGGAATTGGCCACGCCTGGGCACAAACGGGTTGCGCGCGTCCAGCTTGGCGTTGCGCAGGTAGTTGTAGGCCACGCCATGAATTTGGTTGGTTCCCGACCGGAACTGGACGTTGATGTTGGCGCCCGCCGCCTTGCCGAACTCCGCCGAGCTGATGTGCGATTGCACTTTAAATTCCTGAATGGCGTCCACCGACGGCGAAATCGCGAAGCTGTTGAAGAACGATTCGTTGTTCTCGACACCGTCCAGCGTGAAGTTGTTGTTCTGCGGCCGCGCCCCGTTGACGCTCGGCGAAACGCCGCTGAGGTTGTTATCGAGGCCGCTCGCCGCGGGCTGGCGGCCGCTGACGCCCGGCATCAGGAGAATCAGCTGGGTGAACTGCCGGCCGTTCAGCGGCATGTTCACGATTTTCTCGTTGGTCACCACGCCGCCCTGCGTCGAGGAGGTCGTGTTGAGCAAAGGGGCCTCGTCCACCACTTCGATGCTTTCCTGCACCTCGCCCACCTGCATCTGGAAGTCAACCTGGCTTGTCTCGTTCACGCGGAGGCGGATGGTCGGGCGCACTTGGCGCTTGAAGCCCGGCGCTTCCGCCGTGACCGTGTAAGTACCGGCCACCAGCGAAGGCGCCGAGTAGGCGCCGAGCACGCCCGTGGTGGCCACCCTTCGGGCGCCGGTGTCCTGATTGGTGATCGTAATGGTAGCCTCAGGTACGGCGGCGCCGGACGAATCCGTGACGAAGCCGATGATGGTGCCAAAGCTGGTTTGCGCCGCGGCCAGGGACGCGAACAAGAACAACATCAGCACGTAGCGAAATAGGGTAAATCTAATCATCATAGTCAACCTCAATCTGCATGGTTCCCGGCCGGGCCGGAATCTTTAGAGTTTCCGTCCTCGGATCCCAGGAGGACGTCAGTTCGGCGCCAGCCGCCCGAATCCGGCGGGGCCGTTTCTGCTCGGGGTGTCTCAAACTCAAGGCGATGCTCTTGGCCCGAAAGTCCGCCGCGGGGCGGATTTCCGCCACCAAGCGCCGTGCGGCGACCTGCGACGCAATGCGGAAGGAGATCTTGCCGAAGAACGTCGCCGCGTCGCCCACTTCAATGACCTCGCCGTGGCGGAACCAGCGCCGCGGCGCGCCTCGCGCCAGTTGCAGCGTGCCGCCGTCTTCCCGCACCAGCAGCATCCGCAACCACGTCAGGAAGCCCGCCTCGTCGGAGGTTTTGTAATACGGGCCGCCCGGCCGGCCAAACGACGGGACCCACTCGGCGAAGATGTTCACATCCGCGAAGTAGCTGGCGGCGAACGTATTGTAGAAGGCGCGCAGCGCCTGCGGGATCTCGTTCCGAGCCAGGTAAGTCATAGGGGTGTTCACCAGGTTCGGTTGGAGGGTGATGCCGCCCCGGCTGAACCAGTCCTGCTCCGCCACCGAGAACGAGTCCGGCGCCATGAAGCGGTTGTCCTCGAGGTCCTGGAGAATCCACACCGCCCAGGTCTCCTCGGGGTCGACCACCTCGCCATCGATCAGGGCGTGCGCGCCGTAGAGGATGTTGCGAATCCAGCCGTAATCGGGGCTGTGCAGGTGCGTGCGCGAGGGCAGGTAGGGAATCCACGTCCCGTCGCCCCTGGGCACGACGGGCGCCGCCGCCATCGAGCGGCCCAGCGCCGCGCGAATGTCCTCGCGATAACGGCGCGCTTCTTCGCGCAGCCGCGCCCCCTCGGCCGGTTCGATCTCCGCGATCACCTCCGCGGCCGCCTTCAGCCCCTTGTGCGCGTAGGCGTTCACCGCAAACCAGTACTGCCACTCCTCGTTGTCTTCCAGTTGCCCCGCGGGCAGGAGGCCGTATTCCCACACGCGCGCGCCGTCCGGTCGCAGGCGCTGCGTGGCTTTGCGCTCTTCCACGATCCACCAGGCCGCCCGGCGGAGGTTCGGCAGTTTGGCGCGCAGCCAGGCCAGATCGCGGCTGAACCAGTAGTGCTCCGCCAGCGTCCACAGCGTCCACCCGTGATTCAGGTTGTAGCCCGAATGCGTGTAATCGTGCTGCTCGTCGATGAGAACACCATGAAAAATGGCATCCGTGTTGCGGAACATGCCGGGGAAGGGTTTCGAGCCCTGCCGGGCGAGCGCGGGCTCCAGGAACTTCGCCGCCAGGTCGTGCAGGCCGCGCTGGTCCAGCAGCCTTACCTGCATGTTCGTCTCGTTCAGGAACATGTTGTAGTCGTACGTCCCGCACGGCGCCATGAACAGGCCGGTGGGAACGTCGCGATACACGGAAGCCAGGATGTGCTGCAACACGCTGTCCCAGAACCGGTTCAGCAGCACGTCCGGAGTGCGGACCCGCATACCCTGCTCGACCGCGCGGTCCCAGAATGCGATGACGCCGGCGCGGAGCGCGTCCGCGTCCACAACTTCCAGGGTGCGCCCCTCCTGGCGGGACTCCGGCGTGCGGAATGGGATGCGAACGTCCAGCGTGGCGGACGCGCCCGGCCCCAGCGGGCATTCCCACACGGCCGCCTGGCCCGGATATGGCGACGAGAGAGGAAGCGCGCGCAACTCCCGTTTGCCGGCCGAAGGCTTCAGCCAAGCCCGTAATCCCGGTTCGCCGCGCAGCCAATCACCGTCCCAAGACAGCGTTTCTTCCGGGCTGATGTGGAACCACGTCACGGCGGCCGCCGGCTGATTACCAGTGTTGGTCACACGCAGGCGCACAAACGCCGCGGCGGGCTCATCGCCGCGATTGCTCCACGGATCCAGCGGCGCCTGGTACGGCGCGCCGAACGCCTCCGCGCGGTAGGCGAGATCGCCCTCGCTCCATTCCGTCACAAACACGGGCTGGTAGGCGTTCAATGGATACTGGCGCGCCGAAGATGGCCGCTCGCGGAAATCGGCTCCCGCGCCGGTCCCGAGGCGGAACCGGATCTTGTCGCCCTCCCATCGCAGGCGTGCGCGCTCGTCGGCGAAGGTCTTCGCGCCATGCTTGCTGATGAACAGGTTTCCGTTGTATTCAAGCGCCAGTTTCTCGCGATTGCCGGGAAAACCGAGAGGGACATACCGCACGGGGTGACGCCCGTTGTTGCCCGTGTGGGATAAGGCAGGGATCTCGCCGCGCGCCTTTTCCAGCGATTGTTCGGGCGCGGCGCCGACCCGGCTGTGAATGTCGCGGCCCGGGCGCAGTTTGCCGGAGGCGAGAAAGGCAGCCAGCGGATCCAACCCGGCGGCGGCGGTGAGGAACACGCCGAGGTCGCGCACGTAGATCTCGCGATGGCGAATCAGGTCGTCCAGCGCGACGCCGAACGCCCACTCCGCTGACGCCACCTGCAAAACGGTGCGGTCCGCCGACTCGGGAGGATGTTCCAGGTAGGCGATGTCGAGCAGGATTCTGGCGTCGACCTGACGCCGTCCCCGCAACGCCCCGTTATAGACCGAAAACGTCACCGGTAGCGCCGGTTTACCCTCGCCGCCGGTTTCAACGCTGACCGTCCTCCGGTTCCAGACGGCGGCGCCGTAGACTTCGAACTGCTCGACCGCGGGCGCCCCCGCCGTGCGCAGCGCTAACCGCAGCCGCAACGTTTGCCGGAAGGTGGGCGCGTAGCCGGGCCGCTCCTTGAGATTCGGGTTCTCTTCCAGCGTGAGCGGACGGAAGCGCAGCACCTGGACGCCGTCTTCGGTCCGGGCGGTGACCTGCGCGGTTCGCCATTCGCCCCGGAAGGGCGAATCCGTAGTGGTCCACCCGCCGCGCCCCTCTTTCGGCGGCCAGTTGTGCACCCAATACTCCAGGCGCACCGCGCCGGCGGGGTTGGCCAGCCGGTAGCGGACTTCGTGAATCTCGCGGGCCTCGTCCCACTCGACGCCGTGATATTGCCAGCCGGGTTCCCCGTCCGATGGCGCCGGCAAGGGCTTTCCGAAGGACGCCAGATTGGCGCGGACGCCCGGATCGGGAGGGCTCGCGAAGCCGGCCCCCGCGGCCGCCAGCAACAAGCCAACCAAGCCAGGCGCGCGGCGCGCCACGCTCAAAACTTCGCGGAGACCCCCTCCGCCTGGAACGACGCGGTTCACTGCCCGAAAGCTTATCGATCAAAGGCGCTCGTGTCAAGGCTGCAGATTACGAGCATCTCATCACGAGTCCTGCCTGTCGGACGAAAGTAGAGACTTGTTTGATCGATAATCAGCTCGCCCGAGCCGTGTGTCCGAAATCCTTGAGGTTCAGCCGGTGAAATCCCCGCACGATACGCCGGACCGCCTGCTCCACGCGCACCGCATCCCGCTGCCGGAGCAGATCGAGGATCAGCGCGTGCCAGCCCAGGCTGCGCTGGTAGCTGCTGGCGGGGATGGTCGCGTGCTGGAGCACCCCGTGCGCGAAAATCGGCATGCAGACCAGATTCAACTGCCGTTCCAGCGAGCGGTTCGGTTGGACGCGCCAGATCGTCTGGTGAAACTCGATGTCGGCGTTCCAGTGATCGCGGTAGTTGCGGCGCGCGGCGGCGCGCCGCATGCGCCGCATGCACTCTTCCAACTGGGCGGAGCCCGCGTCGGTCCACAGCATGGCCGCCAGGCGGCACGCGTACGGCTCCAACAGGGCGCGGACTTCATACAACCCGGCGAGTTCCCCTTCGCTGAGTTCGGTGACAATCCAGTTCCGGCCCCGCTTGCGGATGACGCCGCGGTACTCCAGTTCCTGGAGCGCTTCCCGGACGGAACTCTGCGACAGGCCGAGCCGCTTGGCCAGGGGCAACTGCGGGATTTCCTGGCCGGGTTTTACCTGCCCGCTCAGAATGGCCTCCTGGAGCAGGTTCGCGGCTCCGATCCGGATGGGCGCCGAACGGTCCAAGGCTTGGGGAATGCGTTGCATCTCTCGAAGATCCTACTTGGGGAGCCCCCCGGAGAGCAAACGGCGTCGCCCGGCCGGACTCCTCAAGCATGCCTTCGAAAGGCCATTCGCCCGCGCCCTTGCGGTCGCGGCTCGGATTGATCAATCGGTACGCAGACTGACGAACGTTTCGTATCGCGATTGCGACACGGCTCCTGAGCCTACTCCCAGATGACGCCGTAATAGCGCCCCATCCAATAAGGCAGCAGGTAGTCGATGCCCGCGCCTTCGATCACGCCCCCACCGCCGCCGGACAACTGGAAGGGGCTCCGCTGCCACAGGAAATCCGTGGTCGCCCGCTCGGGCACGGGAATCGGCTGGCAGGCACGGTTGTCGTCTTTGCACGCCGGATACTTGCCGCGGAGATCCACCCACACGTCGCGCCGGGGGCGCGTCAGCCATTCCTCGAGCAGCCTGCGCGTCTCCTCGTCCCGCTCCGGATTCGGTCCACGCACCGCCCGGTCGACCATGTTGAAGTGGGCGTTGCCGTGGTCCGCCACCGCGCGCCGGAAGAGGTCGTAGGCGAGGCGGCAATTGTTTTGGATGAACCCGCTGCCATCCAGGCGGAGCAAGTGAAAGAAAGTCGCCGCGTTGAGATTGAACTTGAAGTAGGAGCCATGCGGTTCGAGAACCTCCGTGGCGACCGGCGCCCAGACGCCCAGCGACATCAGCGCCGCATTCCACTGGTAGGGGCGCTCGAACCTCGACGCGTTCAGCATGCGCCCGATCTTCAGGAACGCCAGTTGCTGGTCCGGGCGCTGGACGAAGGTGGTCGATACCTGCCCGCCCGGCATGCGCACCAGCCAGCCATCGGCGAGCAGGCGGTTCAACAGGCGCTCACCCAGCCAGCGCGAGGCCTCGCGAATCCCCGGCTCGTCCCCGGCAAACTCGAACGCGACGCCCAGGCCGAACATCACCCCGATGTACTGGTCGCGGGAAGTGTTGCCAATCCAGAAATAAGGCCGGCCATCCACCGCGCCGAGGTGTACGCCATGATGCTGCTCTTCCTGCGAAAAGTCCGGCGCCCACGGCGAATCCACCGGAAAGACGCAGCGCGCCAGCACATCGCGCCCAGTCACGTCCAGCAGGTAGCGGATGCCCTGGAGCGCTTCCAGAATGGCTTCCCGCGCGGCGGGCTCCTTGGTAACCCGCCAGCGGAAGGATTCGGCGGCCAGGTAATGCCCAGTCCAGATCGCCGCGTCGCCACAGCGCGTATAGTGCGCAATCTGCTGGCTATCGGGCGAAGCAAACATCGGATCGACGATCACCGAGTGGGGAAGGTGGCGCTCCCGGATGATTTGCGAAATGGCCAGCGCGTCGGCTTCCGCCGCCACTCCGGCGCTCGCGAAAGAAGTTACCAACAGGACACACACTTGGCGCATCTGTTTACCCGACGTGTAGGGAGCAGGCGAGGTTCCAAACGCCCGAGCGAACGCGCTCAAGCACTTGCCGGAGACAGCGCGGCGGGACCGGGGAGGTTTTTCCGGCGTCCGTGTCAAATGTGCCCTACTGCGGCTTGTACCGCAACACCAGCCAAGCGCCGGACGCGGCGAGCACGTAACCAACCCACAGCAGCGGATGGGGCGTTTGTTTCGGCGGATGCGTAGCCATGGAAACCAACACGTTCACGAGCGGCGCGCCGGCGAAGACCAGCGGCATCACATACGCCGGCGAACCGCCGGACTTAAACGCGAGAATGATGCACACCGCGCCCACGGCGCCCAGCGCCCCGGCCAGCGTCGCCCAGGTGGTTCCGGCGGCGTGAAAGTGGTTGAGAGCGCCCTGCGCTTGCAGCCAGAAGACCGGCACCAGCACTCCGACCAGAAAGTACGCAACCCCCACGCACAGCAGCGCCCGCAGCGGGTTGCCCAGCATCACCTGCCCCTTGTGCAGCGACGGGCCGTACACGCCCCAGAACAGCGCCGCCCCAAACGCGAACCAAACCCAGTTCATCGGCTTTCCTTTCGGCGAGGGAATTGTCATGGGAATCTTGGTTAGAAACGCAGGCGCAGGCCGAGTTGAATTTGCCGCGCGGGCGTCACCGTCGAGCGGATTCTACCAAATCCGGCCAGGGGCGCTTCGCCGTCGGCGGCGCCGTTGAACACGGTCAACTGCGGAATGCCCAGGTTCGCGCGGTTGAAAAGGTTAAACGCCTCCGCGCGGAACTGGAGGTTGCCGTCTTCTCCCAGCCAGGCGGTCGGGAAGTTTTTCATAACAGCGAAGTCCACGTTGCGGAGATTCGGCCCGATCAGCGCGCCGCGACCGAGGTTGCCCAGGGCGCCCGCCGGTTGCAGAACAAAGGCCGCAGGATCCAGGTACTGGTCCGCGCCGCCCCGCACCGCGCTGGCATGGGTGCGTCCCGGGGCCATGCTCGGCCGGTCCTGGCCGAGGCCAGGTCCAAGCGAAGGCGACCACTGCGAACGCGAGCGGTTCCGCGACACGAAAGCGGTCAGCGGCGACCCGCTCCGCACGCTGGCGATGGAGGCAATCTGCCAGCCCCGCGCCAGCGCGCCCGCGACCCCGGTCAACCCGCGGCCGAGCGGGAGTTCCCACAGCGCATTCGCCACCCAGTTGTGCTTGGCGTGAAAGTCGGCGAGCCCCTTGTTATACGAGAAGCCCGGAAATTCCGGAAACGCGGAAGTGGTGCCGTTGGTCGCGTCGGAAAAGAACGTCGAGGCCTGCGTGGTGTCGATGTTGCGCGCGAAAGTATACGACGATTGGAAATGGAAGCCGCGGCTCCAGCGTTTGCGCCACTCCACCAGCAGCGCCTGGTACCACGAGTTCCCGTCGCTCTTCTTGAGTTCGATCGTGGAAAACGCCGGATTCGGACGGGGCGCACCCACCGGCCAGAACAGCGCGCCATCCGCCAGGCGCTGCGGCGGCGGGATATTGACGTCGCCCGAACGCAGCAGGTGCACGCCCCGCGAACCGGCGTACCCGACCGTTAGCGCGGAATCGAAAGGCAATTGCTGTTGCAGGTTCAGATTCCAAACTTGCAGATACGGATTTTTCAGGTTCCACTCCACCGGGCGCATGGAGTTGCCGACGCCACGTTCGAACGGCGGATGCGGGAACGTGGGATTGGCGATGATCACGCGCGGCGTGGCCGGCGGATTGGTCACGGTCACAATCAGGTTCTGTTGATTGTTGGTGTTGAAAAACAGCCCGTACCCGCCGCGCAGGGCCAGCCGGCCAGTGCCCCACACGTCCCAGGCGAACCCAAAGCGCGGCGCGGCGTTCCGGTAAGTGGGGTTCCGGTAGAGCGGCCCGACGGTCGGCGCGGCATCGCCCAGGCTCCGCAGCGCCGAGTCGCGGCCGTAGATGTCGACAGGCAGGGTGGAGAACTCGTACCGCAGTCCCAGGTTCAAGGTCAACCGCCCCGCTGCGCGCCAGTCGTCCTGCACGTACATGCCGAACAGCGTGAACCGCCAGTAGCGGTCCAGCGCTCCGTCCGGCGGCAGCCCCACGAAACGGGTCGGCCGGTTTTCCAGAAAGCTCCGCCAGTCGCCGAAGTTGTAAATACCCAGCGAGAAGGTCGGGTTGAACATGTTGTTGCGGTAGCGCTCCACCATGCCGCCGAGGCGCAGAAAGTGCCGCCCGCGCGTCATGGCCGCCTGGTTTTCAAACCCAAACACGTTCTGCACCAGCTGCACGTTGACCGAGGACTGCGTGCCGAAGCGCGGGTTGGACCCGATGTCGATCGAACCCACCAGGCCGCGTCCCGGCACGAAGGCGGGGAGCGCCTGGTTGGTGTTGGCTTCCACGTTCTGCCCGATCCGTGTCCGGCTGAAGTTCGCCCGCAGCGTATGCAGGGTGCGGGGAGAGAGAATCCAGCGGTGTTCGGCGGTCGCAAACTGGTTGCGGGAGAGAAAGGTCCGCGGGAACTGCGGGTAATCGGTCGGCAGACGCTGCTCGCCCGCGTCATGGGTGTAGCGCGCAAACAGTTGCTGGCGGTCGTCCAGGTTCTGATCGAACCGGGTCTGGAAAAAGTCCTGGTCGGTGCGCTGCCGGAACAGGAACGCGAAGTCGGCCAGTCCTCCGCCGCGGCTTGGGCCATTGGGCAGCGGATATTCATCCACGAACGGGCGCACCGCCGGGTGAACCGGCACGGTGATGGTGGCGCCGGGGTTCGCCGGATCCGGCAGGATGCCCTGGCGGGCGTTCAGGTCGGGGACGATGGTGGTGACGGTCCGCCCCAAACGGTCGCGCAGCCCTTCGTAGCCCACAAAGAAGAACGACCGGTCGCGCCGCAGCGGCCCGCCCAGGGTTCCCCCGAACTGGTTGCGCACAAACTCTGGGATCCGGGCGGGGTCGAAAAAATTCCGCGCATCAAAATTGTCGTTGCGGAAGAACTCGTACGCGCTGCCGTGGAAGGCATTGGCGCCGGACTTGGTGATGGCGTTGATCTGCCCGCCAAACGTCCTGCCGAACTCCGCGGAGTAGGCGTTGGACTCGACGCGGAACTCGCGGATCGTCTCCGCGCCGAGCACCGTGCCGGCGGCGCTGCCCGCGGGACCGTTCGTGAAGTCGTTGAGGGGCGTGCCGTCCAGCAGGTACGTATTGGAGCGCGGATCGGCGCCGTTCACGCTGGTGGCGAGACCGTGGGCCACAACCGAGCCGCCGTCGCGATGCGGAAACGCCACCACGCCGGGTTGCAGCAGCGCCAGGTCGGTGAAGTTGCGTCCGTTGAGCGGCAGTTCCCGGATCGCCTCCTCGCTTACCAGGTAACTCAGTTCGGACGAGCGGGTGTTCACCAGGGGTGCGTCGCCGACGACGGTGATTTCCTGGTCGACGCCGCCCATCTGCATCGGGAAGTCCACCGTGGCTTGTTCGCCGACATTCAGGCGAATGCCCTTGTGCAGCAGGAGCCGGAAACCCTCGGCTTCGGCGCGCAATTCGTATTCGCCCGCCGGCAGCGCCGCCAGCAGGTAGCGCCCTTCGGCGTCGGTCCGGGCGATGCGGATCGCGCCGGTTTCCGTCTGCCGGGCGCTCACGCGGGCGGAGGGAATCGCGGCGGAGTTGGGATCGAACACGAGTCCGGCAATGGTGCCGGTGGTCTGCGCCCCGAGCGGGATCAGCCACAGACACCCGATCCCCCCCAGGTTCCGCAGAATGCTCATTGCCGGTTCTGTCCGTATCTTACCAGCGGACGAGCGCTTTGGCGTCCGCGGTAGCGAGGAATCAACGAATTGCGGTTCGAAAGCGGTGGCTGTCCCGGGTTTTCCCCCGTTTAGTTTGCGGGCGTCACTCGCACGAGGATGGGCGCCTCAGCCGGTCGCAGGGCCGGCTCGGCGTAGAATCGCAGGCGGACCTGGTGATGTCCCGGCGACAGTTTGGCAGCGTCGATTTCGATCTCCACGGTATCTTCCCCGCCGGCGACGCCTTCTGGCGGCACCGCGCCAAGCGCGGGCAGGACGCGCAGCCAGGGAAGTTTGGGCGGGTCCACGTCTACACGATAGGGAAGGTCGGGCCAAGTCGCGCTCACGCGGATCTGGCGCCGAACCGGCGCCCCGCCCGCGGTCACCTCGATCACCAACTCCGGCGGCCGGACCTGCCACTCGGCGGCGGGCAGCACCCGCAACCGCAGATCCTTGCTGGCGTTCCCGCAGGGCGAAGCGGCGTGGAACCGGATCTGGTATTCTCCCGCCTGCTTCGGGAATCCTTCGAGCACGCCCACCGGCGAGAGGCGGAATTCCTCGGGAAGTCCTTCGGCGGAAAGATAACTATCCGAAGCGAGACAGGGCGACGTGATGGCAACTTCGATGCGGGCCAGGTATCCGCGCCAGACGGCGGCTTCCGGCAGACGGCGCGTTACAATCCGCAACGCGGCTTCCCCGGGCGGCAGCAGCAGGAGGCCGATCGACAAACAGCGCCAGCAGACGCGCACGCTTTCTCCCTTTTCCTCTGATCGGGCGGCTGAGCGCTGAGCTTTAGCGGCCCGTAGTCGAGAGTTCGCAGAGGCCGCATCAGGCCCACTCCCTGCCGATCGCGGCTCCGCAAGTCGGGGGACGCTATGGTATATTTATGCATGGAGATGAATAATTAACCAATGGCCATCCGGGCGGGCATTGTCGGCTTTCGCGGTTACAGCGGCGCGGAACTGGTGGCGATTCTGGCGCGGCATCCTCACGCCGAACCGGTATTGCTGGAGCACCGCTCGGACGCCGGCGACCGGCCGGCGCCCCTGGGTTTCCCGCAGCCCGAACGCGCCCCCTGCGAAGCCGCGACCGTCGGGTCTCACCGGCTGGACGCCGTGTTTCTGGCCACACCCGCGGACGTTTCCATGCAGCTTGCGCCCGAGATGCTGAAGGCGGGCGCGAAAGTGATCGATCTGAGCGGGGCGTTCCGGCTGCGCACCGCCGAGCGCTACCAGCGGTGGTACCAGGAAGAACACACCCAGCCGCAGTTGCTGGAGCGCGCGGTGTACGGACTGCCCGAGTTCTACCGGGACGCGATCCGGGACGCCAGCCTGGTCGCGAATCCCGGCTGCTACCCCACCGCGGCGAACCTGGCGATTCGCCCCCTGGTGCGCGGCCAGTTCGTGGATCTCGGGGCCGGCGTGATCTGCGATGCCAAGTCCGGCGTCAGCGGCGCCGGCCGCAAGCCGAGTTTGAAGACCAGCTTCTGCGAGGTGACCGAGAACTTTTCGGCGTACTCGGTGCTGCACCACCGCCACGTACCCGAGGTGCTGCTGAATTCCGGTCTGGAGGAAAGCCAGTTCTGCTTTACGGCCCAGTTGCTGCCGCTCGACCGGGGCATTCTCGAAACCATTTATGTCCGCACCCGCAACCTCGGCTCGGCCCAGGATCTGTTGGAAGTGTACAGACAAGCCTACGTTGACGAACCGTTCGTGCGGCTCTACCCGCCCGGGCATGCTCCGGACCTGCGCGGCGTGCGCGGGACCAACTACTGCGATGTGGGAGTGGTCTTTGAGCCCGCCTCCCAGCGCGCGGTCGTCATCGCGGCGATCGACAATCTGGGGAAGGGCGCCGCGGGGCAGGCGGTGCAGAACATGAACCTGATGTTCGGGTTGCCGGAAACGGCAGGCTTGCGGTGAGAGTGCTGGTCAAGTTGGGCGGCACGCTGCTGGACGAGGCGGCTTCGCGTGCGGCGCTGGCGGGCCAGATCGGCGGGCTGACGGCGGCAGGCGCACACGCCGTAGTCGTCCACGGGGGCGGAAAGCAGATGACCCGCTTCTTGGCCGAGCGCGGCATTGAGAGCCGGTTCGTGGGCGGTTTGCGCGTCACGACGCCGGAAACCATGGACGCGGTGGTGAAAGTGCTGGCCGGCACCGTGAATCATGAACTGGTGGCGGCGCTGACCCAGGCGGGCGCGCGGGCGGTGGGACTGACCGGCCTGGACAGCGGTCTGGTCGAGGCCCGGCAGATGGACCCGGAACTGGGGTGGGTGGGCCGCGTGGTGGGTTCGAACCCCGCGCTGCTGGAATTGCTCACTGCGCACGGCTACACGCCGGTGGTGGCTTGTCTGGCCGGAGACGCCGCCGGACGGATGTATAACGTGAATGCGGACCAGATGGCCGTGGCATGCGCGGTTGGCTTCCGGGCGGACCGCCTGATCTTTCTCACCGACGTGCAGGGGGTCCTGGACGCCGAGCGGCGTCCGCTGGCCTGCCTGACCGTGGCGGACTGCCGGAGATTGATCGAGTCGGGCGTGGCCACCGGCGGGATGCAGGCCAAGCTGAACGCTGCCGTAGCGGCGTTGGAGCAAGGCGTGGGGCAGGTTTCGATTGCCTACGGCGCCGAACCGGGTATCCTGCCGCGCCTGCTTGCGGGAGAGGCCCTCGGTACGCGGCTGGTGGCGGAGTAGGCGACCATGATCAGCGGATTGACTCACGACCTGGCGCTGGCGGATTTCGCGGAAGGAGATACGCCGTTGCAGATCCGCAAGGCGGCCATGGGCGACATCGGCCCCATTTTGGATCTGATCAATGGTTACGCGGCCAAGGGCGTGATGCTGCCGCGCACCGAATTCGAATTATCGGAGAACATTCGGGACTTTACGGTGCTTTACGCGGGAGGCCGCCTGGCGGGGTGTGGCGCGCTCCACTTCTACAGTCCGACGATGGGGGAGATTCGTTCGCTGGCGGTGGACGCCGAGTGGAAATCTCACGGGATCGGCCGGCGGCTGATTGAGGCGCTGGTGGCGGAAGCGGAAACCTACGGTTTGGACGCTGTGTTCGCGTTCACCTACGTGACCGAGTTTTTCCGCAAGGCCGGCTTTGAGGTGGTGGAACGGGGGGTGCTCCCGCTGAAGGCGTGGAAAGACTGCCTGCGGTGCCCGAAGTTTCAGAACTGCGACGAAATCGCCGTGCTGCGGGTTCTGCGGCCCGCCCAGTGGGCCGCCTCCGCCCACACCTTTGCTTCGCAACACGAAGAGTTCGGGCTGATCCAGTTGCCGGCGGTCCGCACGGAGTGACGCGCCGCGGTGAATACCGCCCTAAAAGGGCGAGGGGGTGAACCGGAGTTCACCCCCACCCGCCGCGTCGAACAGAATTGACCCTGTTTTTGTATTTTCCTGGTCCCCTTCGCAACGGGGCGGCGCGGCTAGGAAGAAGTATAGCAGGACCCGCGGGCGGGATACAAACGGACGCACGCATCCGCCAGCGGGCGCGCCAGCCGGCGCGAAACCAGCCGTCGGGCCTACAGGGAGTCAGGCAAGGCCAGCCCGGCTTTCTGGAGCGCCTTGTCCAGCAGTGATTCCGCCTCCGCCGCCTTGACACTGCGCGCGATGGACACCTCGCTCACCAGCAGGTGGCGCGCCCGGTCCAACATCTTCTTCTCGCGGAACGACAGCGGCTTCTCCGCTTGCAGGCGCAAGAGGCTCTTGAGGACTTGCGCAACCTCCAACATCGACCCGTTCTGCATCTTGTCGGAGTTCTCTTTGAAGCGGGCTTTCCAGTCGGCCGAACATTCACAGAGCCCGCCTGCCAGGAACGTCAGGACCTTATTGACCTCCGTACCCTTGGTCACCCGGCGCAGCCCGACGCTGGCTGCGTTGGAGAAAGGCACCATCACCGTCATGCTGGTATACATCAGACGAAGCAGATAGAACCTTTCGAACTGGTTGCCGAACGATCGCGTGCTGATGTTTTCGATCGTCGCAATTCCTTGATTCGGATACACTACCTTGTCCCCGATCACAAAGGTCGTCATCGTCCCCGGATCCTTTAGCCACTAGGGTTAGGTGTTAGATTTTCGACAGCAGATTGAGCCTTGATAATAACCGAAGCTTCTCCGGAGTGTCAATAGAATGTGACGCGAAGTATATCGGATCTGGCTATTTCCATGAGCCATCGGCGATTCGGCGCGATGGCGGGTGGCGCTCGCGTTTCAGAGGAGGGACGTTTCGCCACCGCTCATGCCACGACTCTAAGTGGTACTAGAGGACCCGAGCGCGAGCCAGCCGCCTCTCCGCAGAGCTGTATACACACAGACGAAAAGCAGTAGCCCGCAGGGAGCTAAGCTGCGAATCATCTGCGAGATAGGGGGTGTAGGGCGGCGCGATGCCAGAGGTCAATCCGCCGCGGCCGCGCGCCGGGCCACGAGCGAACCGGGCTGCTGCGGACGCCGCTCGTCCAGCAGGAGCCTGCGCAATGTTCGCAAATCATTGAGAATACGGCGGCTGGTGGTCATGTGCCCTTCCAGCTTGAGGAGGTTGTAGGAAACCAGGAGTAAAGCCTGCTTCCGGCGGTCCGCGCCCTCTGCTTCTGCTTGAGCCAGCAAGCCTTCCACGTCCCGACGGGCCTCGGCAATCGCCTCAGCCAGCATGTCCACATAACAATGCGAACCCTCGATGCTGTCAAATGGCGTTTCGTCGTGCAAGAGGCGCCTCCAGTAGAGGAATTATAGAGCAAAATGGCCCGTCCTGCTCGGTTTTTTCGCCGAGGCCCCGCCCCGTGGCGGTTTCGGGCGAACCTCGCCACCCTATAATGGGAGGCAACCGAATGCGCGTGTTCCCCACCATGCTGATGCTGACCATTGCCGCCTCCGCTCAATCCACCACCGAGTTCGAGGGCCGCCCGGCGCTGCTGCTGGACAACGGCAAATTGGAACTTACGGTGTTTCCGCAGGGAGGCGCGTTTGTCCGCCTGCTGATCAAGGAGGATTCCCGCCGGATCAATCCGATTTGGGATCCGCTGCGGGATGCGAGGGAGACAGGGAAGAGCCAGTTCGGACAATCGGTCGGCCACTTTGTGTGCGTCGACGGGTTTGGACCGGTCTCAGAGGAGGAACGAGCCGCTGGTCTGCCGGGGCATGGAGAGGCGCACACCCTGCCTTGGAGTACCCGCCTGTTTGAGCGCCGGGGCAAATCGCTAACGCTGACCCAGACCGTGCACCTGCCGGCGCTGCACGAGTCGCTCGAGCGCACCGTCCGGATGGACGAGGGTGAGTCTGTCGTGCGGGTACATAGCCGCCTGGAGAACCTGCTGGCGTTCGACCGGCCGGTCAACTGGGCTGAGCACGGGACGATCGGGTCGCCGTTCCTCGAACCGGGGGTCACGGTGGTGGATATGCCGGCGCGCCGGGCGAGCACTAGGCCCTATCTGGAGAGTTGGCGGGTGAAGCATCGTTTGCGGGGCGGGATGGAGTTCACCTGGCCCCAAGCGCCGGCAGTGGACGGCGGCACGGTCGACGTCCGGGTGACGCCGGCTCAGCTCGGCACCGGGGATCACACCACCTCCCTGCTGGATCCGGATCGCGAATGGGTTTGGGTGACGGCTCTGAACCCGAAGCAGCAACTGGTGTTCGGTTACTTGTTCCGGCGGGCGGATTTCCCCTGGGTGCAGACGTGGGAGCATTTTCCGGAAGACGGAAGGCTGGCGCGCGGCCTGGAGTTCTCCACGCAGCCGTATGACGTGCCCCGGCGGGAAGCCATCTCGACCGGCGCGATGTTCGGCGCGCCGACGTTCCGCTGGCTACCCGCCAGGTCGTCGATTGAAGCGACGTATTTCATGTTTTACGCCGCCGCTCCCCCGGGGATGCATCGGGTGGATGAGGTCCGCTGGGAGCGAGGCGAATTGGTCATCGAACAGAAAGAAGAGCGTCGGCAGGTCCGGCTGGCGGCGGCGCGGGGGCTGGAATAACCGCCGCCCTTACGCCTTCCGACGATAGCCGAAAAGAATCCGTGACTTGTTCTCCGGGCTGCCGATGTCGGTGGGGAGCGGGTCTTTGGCCTTCAGCCAGAAGACGATCGCCGCCAACACGCAGGCGGACACCAGGAAAAAGCCGTCCAGCAACAAGGTATACCCCTGGGCCAGCGACCAGATCGCGGCGAGCAGGCAGGCTACCGCAAGAAAGGAGCAGAGATAGCGCATTTTTCGGATCATCGTTTTTCCTCCCGTTACGCCGGACAGTCGGATTGCGCGCCGCTGCCGCACGTGACTTGTTTAACCTTTTGGGTCTCAGAAGGTTCGACGTACCGGGATTTTCAGCCGTTTCGGGAACCGGCGGGTGCAGGCTTGTTGAAGCGAGGGCACGAGTGGCGGACAATGACGCTGGAGGGCCTGGCGGAGGCGCGCGGAGGCGCAGGCGGTTGATGCGCGATTGGAAACAAGGCGGTCTGTACGCAAGCGTGCTGGCGGCCGCGTTTGTGCTGGCCATGGCCGCGAGTTGGAGCGAACCGGGCGCGCTTGCCGACGGGAACGCGTACGACTGGATGTTTCGGCTGTTGCGGCCCTCTTCGCCGGCGCCGCAAACCGCGGTCCTGGCCATTGACGAGGAGACGCTACAAACCGGCGGCGGCGTGCGGCGGATGCGCACGATTCTGGCCGCGGCGCTGGAACGGTTGCGCGCCGCCGAGCCGCGCGCGGTGGCCGTCGACCTGGTGCTCGCCGATCCGGGCGAGGAAGAAGAGGACCAGCGGCTGGAGGACGCCTTACGCTCGTCCGCCCGCGCGGTGCTGGCTTGCGACTTGCTTCCGCAGGGCGGCGCCTGGGAGGATCCCCTGCCGCGTTTCCGGAGGGCCGCCGTCGGCACGGGACACGTCCACGCGGAGCCGGATCCGGTCAGCCGCGAGGTCCTGCTCCACAAAGTGGCCGGCCGCGACCGGCGCTGGGCGCTGGCGCTGGAGACGTATCGCGCCGCGCACGGCGTGCCCTGGATTGAAGAGACGCCGCACGAGCTGCGCGCCGGCCCGCTGACGATTCCCGCCGGCAACCGGCAGGACCGGGCGCTGCTGATCCGCTACCGTCCGCCCGAGGATCCTATCCCCGTGGTTTCCGCCGCCGCTTTGCAGCGCGATCCGAAGCAACGGGAACTGCTGCGCGGGAAGGTCGTGTTCGTCGGCGTCACCGCCATCAGCGCGGCCAAGGACCGTTTGCAGACGCCATACTCGGGGCGGGCCCAGGTCGCCGGCGTCGAAATCAACGCCAGCGTCTACGAGACCCTGGCGCACGGCCTGTTTCTGAAGCCGGCGCCGGGCGGGGTCGCGCTGGCGCTGAGCCTGACGGTAGTCGTCCTGACCGGCGTCAGCTTCTGGTGGTTCTCCGGCTGGACGGCGTATGTGCTGGGCGCGGCTGTCCTGCTGGCCGCGCATGCGCTTCCCTTGGCCCTGTTCTCCGCCTCGCAGGTGCTGTCGTTCACCATGCCGGTGTTCTCGGCGTGGTTGAGCGCCGGCGCGGCGGCCGGTTTCCAGTACTTCGTGGTGCGCCGCGGTCTGCTCCGGGCCGAAGGCGAACGGCAGCGGTATCAGCAGGCGATGCACTTTGTGGTGCACGAGATGCGCACGCCGCTGACGGCCATTCAGGGATCGAGCGAGTTGATGGGCCGCTACCCGAATCTGCCCGAAGAAAAGCGCAAACAGATCGCTGCGCTGATCAACAACGAGTCGAAGCGGATGGGACGCATGATCCGTGTCTTCCTCGACGTCGAACGGCTCGGCGCGGGGCAAATGGAGCTGAAGCGCGAAGTTTTTGAGGCGTACCCCTTGATGGAGACGTGCGTGGAGCGCGCCCGCGCGCTGGCCGAGCGCAAACGCATCCGCGTGGAACTGGAGCCCTTCGCCGGCCCGCAGGTGTCCGGCGACCGCGAACTGATGGAGTATGCGTTCTACAACCTGCTCACCAACGCGGTGAAGTATTCGCCAGCCGATACCGAGGTGCGGGTCTACGCGCGCCGTCAGGGCGAGTCGCTGCGCATTTCGGTGCGAGACCAGGGAATGGGCATGGACGCCCGGGAAGTGAAGGAGATCTTCCGGCGTTTCTACCGGACCAAACGTGCAGAAGAATCCGGCGAGGCCGGCACCGGGATCGGACTCTCGATTGTGCAGCAGATTGTGACGCAGCACGGCGGAACGATTGAGGTGGAAAGTAGCCCGGGCCAGGGGTCCTGTTTTACCTTGGTAATACCGGCGTGCCGCGAGGCCGGCGCGCCCGCCTGATTCAGGAGGACATGACGCAACCGCGCTTGCTGGTCGTGGAGGACGACCCCGGAGTCCGCGAAACCATTGTGACTTGCCTGGAGATGGAGGGCTATGCGGTCGACGCGGCTTCCTCCACGTCCGAGGCGATGGAGCGTCTGGGACGCGAATCCTATCCCATCGTCATCACCGACATTTATATCGACGACCGGACGGGTCTGGACGTGCTCGAAGCGGCGCGGAAACGGGATCCGGCCTGCTCGGTGATTCTGATGACCGCGCGCGGCACCATGGAAACGGTGATGGCCGCGACCAAGGGCGGCGCGTTCGATTATCTGGCCAAGCCTTTCGAACTCGACAGCATGATCGACGCCGTCAAGCGCGCCGAAGCCCTGCATGCCGCGCCCCAGGACGAGGTGGAAACCGAGGAACTGCCCGAAACGGAAATGATCGGCTCTTCGGCGCCGATGGTGGAAATTTATAAGACACTCTCCCAGGTCGCGCCGACCGACGCCACCGTGCTGATCGAAGGAGAAACGGGCACCGGAAAGGAACTGGTGGCGCGCCTGATCCACCGCTGGTCGCCGCGCGCGCAGCAGGCGTTTGTCCCCGTGGATTGCGCTTCGATCGCGCCGACGCTGCTGGAAAGCGAGCTGTTCGGGTCGCTGAAAGGGGCGTTCACGGGCGCGGATCGGGACCGGGTGGGCGTGTTTGAGTCGGCCCACCGGGGCACGGTGTTCCTGGACGAAATCGGCGAGATCGAACTGAGCTTTCAGCTGAAGCTGCTGCGCTTCCTGCAGGAACGCGAGGTGCGGCCGCTGGGTTCGGCGCGCGCCAAGCCGGTGGACGTGCGGGTGGTGGCGGCCACCAACCGGGACCTCAAGAAGATGGTCGATAGCGGCAAATTCCGCGAGGACTTGTGGTTCCGGCTCAACGTAGTGCGCCTGGTGCTGCCGCCCCTCCGCGAGCGGCGCGGCGACATTCCGCTGCTGGTCCAGTTCTTTCTGCAAAAATACAACCAGCGGTACGAACGGGGCGCCCGGCTCGCCGAGTCCGGCTTGCGCGAGTTGGAAGAGTACGCCTGGCCCGGCAACGTGCGGCAGCTTCAACATCTGATCGAGCGGCTGGTGATCCTGGCGCCGCACGAGCGGATCGACCGCGAGGCGGTGCGCGACGCGTTGGAGGCGATGGAGCCGCGCGCACACGCGGTGGAAACCCTGGAAGACGCCGAAGCGGAGCAGATCCGCAAAGTGCTGGCCGCGACCGGGGGCAACAAGAGCCGCGCCGCCCAGATCCTGGGCATCGAGCGGAAGACCCTGTACCGCAAGCTGGAACGGATGAAGCTGTAACCTCGGCCGTTCCGTTTCCGCTCGACCCGGTGAGCAGTTTGCGCCATTCTCACCCGCCGGCCATCAGGGTCAGTGGCCGGGCGCATAGCGGTTGCAGGCCTCGATGACGCGGTTGATCTCGAGATCCGTCAGGTAAGGATGGATCGGGAGGCTGACCTCGGCGCGGCACCATGCCCGGGCGCGCTCGAGCGAACCGGCGGCATGCCAGCGGACGGTTTGCATGACGGGCTGATCCGGAATCGCCACCGGGTAGTGTTCCCCGCCGGTAATCTCCTCCGCGCGGAGGCGCCGCAGGAAGGCGGCGCGGTCCTCCACCAGCACCGGGAACAAGTGCCAGCAACTGACGGCGCCGGGCGGAGCGCCGGGCGCCCGGATCGCCGGATTCCGGATGCCCGCCAGGTATTGGGCGGCGATTTCGCGCCGCCGCGCCGTCCAGCCGGCCAGCCGTGGGAGGAAGACGCGATGCAGCAAGGCGGCGTGCAGTTCATCCAGACGGCTGTTCCAGCCCACGTGCGCGTGGCGGTATTTGGCGGTCTGGCCGTAGTCGCGCAACGCGCGGGCGGCGGACGCCACCGCCTCGCTCCGGGTGAGCAGCGCGCCGCCGTCGCCGAGCGCGCCCAGGTTTTTGGTCGGGTAGAAACTAGTGGCGGCGGCTTCGCCCGTCAAGCCGGACGGCGTGCCGATCGACTGGGCGCAGTCCTCGACCATCACGCAGCCGCTCTCTTTGTGGAGGGCGCGAAGCAGCGCGGGGTCCAGCGCGTGACCGTACAGATGGACCGGCACGAACCAGCGCAGGTCCGGGTCGCGGGCGAAGGCCTCGCGGCAGGCGGCGAGGTCAATGAGTCCGTATTCGTCGATGTCGGCGAAGACCGGTTCCGCGCCCAGGCGCACAATGGCCAGCGTGGTGGCGAACGCCGACACGGGGGTGGTCAGCACGCGGCTCCCCGGACCGCAGCCGAGCGCGCGCAAACCGATCTCCAGGGCGTCCAGGCCGCTGGCGACTCCGCAAGCGTGGGGCAAGCCCCACGCCTGCGCGAGGGCCTGCTCAAAAGCGCGCACGGACGGGCCGAGGATGTACCAGCCGCCGGCGCCGACCTCGCGGAACACGGCCACCGCCTCGGCTTCGACGTCCCGCCACATGCGCGGGAAATCGTTGGCGGGGATGGGCATGAGGTTTACTCGACGCGGTAGTTGGGCGCTTCCTTGGTGATGATGACGTCGTGGACGTGGCTTTCGCGCAAGCCCGCCGGCGACACGCGGAGAAACCGGGCTTTCTCCTTCAACTCTTCAATGGTGCGACACCCGCAATATCCCATGCCGGCGCGCACGCCGCCCACCAGTTGAAACACCATCTCGGCCAGCATGCCTTTGAACGGCACGCGCGCTTCGATCCCCTCGGGCACCAGCTTGGCGTTGGGATCCTGGGCGTACCGGTCGCTGGAGCCCTGCGCCATGGCGCCCAGCGAGCCCATGCCGCGGTAGCTCTTGAACGTGCGGCCCTGATAGAGAATGGTTTCGCCCGGGCTCTCCTCGGTGCCGGCGAACAGCGAGCCGATCATGACGCAATCGGCGCCGGCGGCGATCGCCTTGGTGATGTCGCCGGAATACTTGATGCCGCCGTCGGCGATCACGGGAACGCCGGTGTTGCGGGCGGCGCGCGCGGCTTCCGCGATGGCGGTGATCTGCGGCACCCCCGCGCCGGAAATCACGCGGGTGGTGCAGATGGAGCCGGGGCCGATCCCGACCTTGATGCCGTCGACGCCCAGGGCGATCAGATCGCGCGCTCCTTCGAACGTCGCGATGTTCCCCGTCACCAGGTCGACGTCGGGCAGGGCGTGTTTCACCGCCCGGACCGCCGCCATCACCCGGGTGGTGTGGCCGTGGGCCGTGTCGATCACCAGCACGTCCACCTTTTTCCGCACCAGTTCCTGGGCGCGTTCCAGGAAGTCGCCGGTGGCGCCGATGGCCGCGCCCGCCCGCAGCCGCCCTTGTTCGTCCTTGGCCGCATTCGGGTATTTCAACTTCTTCTGAATGTCCTTGACCGTAATCAGGCCTTTCAGGTTGTAGTGCTCGTCCACCACCAGCAGTTTCTCGACGCGGTGGCGGTGCAGGATCTCCTCGGCCTGCTCCAGCGTGGTGCCCACGGGAACCGTGATCAGGTTCTCCTTGGTCATCACGTTTTCGATGGGCAGATCGAAGCGCGTCTCGAAGCGGAGATCGCGGTTGGTCAGGATGCCCACCAGTTTGCCGTCCTTGGTCACCGGCACTCCGGAGATGCGAAAGCGCTGCATCACCTCGAGCGCCTCGGAGATGCGCTGGTGCGGCGCGATGGTGACGGGGTCCACGATCATGCCGCTTTCACTGCGCTTGACCCGGTCCACCTCCTCAGCCTGCCGCTCGATAGGCATGTTGCGGTGGATGATGCCGATTCCGCCTTCCCGCGCCAGCGCAATGGCCAGGTGCGACTCGGTGACGGTGTCCATCGCGGCGCTGAGGATGGGAATGTTGAGAGCAATCCGGCGCGTCAGCCGGGTGCGGGCATCGGTCTCGGCGGGAAGGACATCGCTGAGGGCCGGCAGCAACAGCACGTCGTCGAAAGTAAGACCCTCAGTGAGGTTTTCAGAGAGCATAACGGTGTATTCCCTTATAGCACCCTCGGCGCGCAGGCGCGCTCAGCCGCCGCCTAGCCGCAGGAAGAACCAGCCAAGGCCGGCGCAAACCAAAAGCCCGGCCAGCGCTTGCGCTACGCGCGGGGGTGCAAGCAGGCGGCCTGCCTGGGCAAGTCCCCAGGCGAAGAGCCCCGCCAGCAGCGCGGCGGCCACCGACGCGCCGGCCAGCACCGGCGCCGCCGGATACCCGGAACTCACCAGGAACAGGCTGAAATACCAGCCGTGGAACACGCCCAGCACCGCGGCGATCAGCCAGCGATAACCTCCCTGGGGCAGCGCCAACACTTCCACCGCGAGGTAGGCGACCGTCAGGGCCATCGCCGACTCGACAAACTGCGGCGCCGGCTCCCATCCGGTGCGCGGCGTAATCACGGCCGAGAGCGCCAGTCCGGTCAGGAACGATCCCACCAGCGCCGCCCACTCGCGCCGGCTCCGGGCGGCCACCGCCAAAGTGAGCAGGAACAACCACTGCTCGATGCCGCCCAACGCCCGCTTCGCCCCGGCGGCCGTATGTTTCACACCCAGTTCAAACGCCGAGGGAGGAACAAAACGCAGTTCGGCGCGGGTGAACGACAGGTCGAACGCCGCCTGGTCTTTGCCCGATCCCCTGCTGGCGCGCAACAGGTGCACGTGGTTGGGGACGGTGATGGAGTGCAGCAGGCACTCCACCTCCAGCCGCTCGGGCGCGAAAGAGAATTCCAGGGTGGTCTCGCAGACGATCACCGCGTCGGCCGCGCGTTCCGCGCAGCGCTCGCCGGAACGCCGCGCCTCCTCGCCGCGCGCAAAGAAGCGCACCGCCCGCAGCAGGTCGCGGGGGTCGCGGATGTGCGGCGCTTCGTAGACGGGCATCCGCAACTGATAGTGCGCGCGGACGCCGTCCACCGCGAGGTCGCCGTTGCTGATGCTGAGGACGTGCGCGGGAAGGGCAGGGAGGAAGGCCAGCAGCAGGAAAGCGGCGCGGGCGGACATCGTCAGAGGTATCATCGCACGCCGCCCCAAAAACGAAAGACCCCGGGAGAGCCCGGGGTCTGGGGAAAGTTTCCACGTCCTCCTGGGACGTCTTGCTTACTTCTTCTTCTTCGCCGCGGCTTTCTTCGCCGGAGCCTTCTTCGCGGCCTTCTTCGTTGCGGTCTTCATCGATTGATTCTCCCTAACATCAAAGTTTGCGATTGAAAAAATCGCAGGTGATTCATATATAGAGTGCTTCCCCGGCGATGTCAAGAAAAAAATGCGCGCCGGAGGCCCGCCGGCGCCCTAAAACACACAATGAAGAAAATGTTTCTGCCAGCCGCGGGCCTTCAACCGCCCCAGACGCGCCCCGCGGGGATGAACTGCTGGCCGTGATAGGCGAACCAGTAGACGATCAGGCCGACGATGGCGGCGAGGGCGATGGAGTGCCACAGCACCGCGCGGAACAGATCGCCCTCGCGGCCTTCCTCGCCGACCGCCGCGCAGGCGACGATGATCGACTGCGCGTCGATCATCTTGCCCATCACGCCGCCCGCGGAGTTGGCCGAAGCCATCAGCACTTCGCTGATGCCCAGGCGGTGCGCGGTGATCACCTGCAAGCTGCCGAAGAGCGCGTTGGACCCCGCGTCGGTTCCCGTGAGCGCCACGCCGAGCCAGCCGAGCATGGTGCCGAAGAACGGGAACAGCCAGCCGGTGTGCGTCATGGCGAGACCCATCACGGCGTCCATGCCCGAATAGCGGGTGACGAAGCCGAGGCCCAGCATGCCCAGGATCGCGAGCATGCTGAAACGCATGCGGTAGCAGGTGCGGAAAAAAACCTCAAAGGTGCGGCGGACGCTCAGACCGAGAATCGGACCGGAGATCAAGCCGGCGAGAAACGTGGCCGAACCCACCGCCGAGAGCCAGGCGAACTCCATGATGGCGGGTTCGGCGTGCGGCTGGTCGACGACCGGCGCGACCCGGATGACCTGGTTGTGCAGCCAGGGAGCCGGGATGCTCAGGGTGGAGGCGTTCAGGACTTGCTTCAGCGCGGGCATGCCCCAGAGGATGACGAAGGCCGAGAGCAGCAGGAACGGCGACCAGGCGTGGATGATCTCCCGCGGCGTATAGGGGCGCGGTTTGAGGGTGGGAGGCGGTTCATTGGGGTAGCGCCAGGTTTCCGCCGGTCTCCAGGCGCGGAAGAAGCAGGCGAGCACCAGCAGCGTGACCATGCCGCCGATGATGTCGACGAGCGCGGCGTCCTGATAGTTCGACCAGTAGAACTGGCACGCGCCGAAGACCGCGCCGCAGGCGAGACACCCCGGCCAGACGGCAAACGTGCCGCGCCAGCCGGTCATCGAGCGCACCAGCCAAAAGGGTAGGATCAGGGCGGTGATCGGCAGAATTCTGCCCACCATGGCGCTGAGATCCGCCTCGGGCAGGCCGGTGACCGCCACCAGCACGCGGATGGGATTGCCGACGCCGCCGAAGGCGACCGGCGCCGTGTTCGCAATCAGGCACAGGACGGCGGCGTCGAACGGGCGGAACCCCAGACCCGCCATCATGGCGCCGGCGATGGCGACCGGCGCCCCGCCGCCCCCCGCGCCCTCCAGCACCGCGCCGAACGCAAAGGCGATGAGCAACACTTGCAGGCGCCGGTCCGGAGTGACGCCGCCGATCGACTCCTTGATGACCTCGAAATGCCCGCTCGCGACCGTCAACTCGTAAACGAACACGGCGGCGAGCAGCGTCCAGGCGATGCGGACCACCGCGTACACCAGTCCGTGCGCGACCGCCCCGGTCAGCATCGGCGCCGGCATGCCGAAGACGAACGCGGCCAGCACGACGGCTACCGCAAAGGAGTACAGCGCCGCACGGTAGGCGATGATTTTCCGCACGGCGAGGAGATAAAACAGCAGCACGACCGGCGTGGCGGCCACGGCGGTCGACAGCCAGGCGTTCCCGAGGGGGTTGTAGTTCTGCGTCCAGGTGGTCATGAGGAAGGATTGCCGCCCGCGGCAAGCGCACGATAGTATCACATTCAATGAGGCTGCTCACGGCGGGAGCGCTGGCTCTGCTGACGCTACTGGCCGGCTGCGGCAAGAAGCCGAAACGCGCGCGGATTCCCGCGCCGCCTCCCGCGGCCGCGCCGAAGGCGATTCCGCGGCCGCCGGGTTGGACCGAGACCGGCATTGCGAGCTGGTACGGCTACCCCTACCATGGGCGGCAAGCCGCCAATGGCGAAACGTACGACATGAACGGCATGACCGCGGCGCACCGGACCCTGCCCTTCGAAACCTGGGTGCGCGTGACGAACCTGACCAATTTAAAGCAAGTCGAGGTGCGCATCACCGACCGCGGGCCATTCATCGACGGGCGGATCATCGATCTTTCGCGCAGGGCGGCGGAACTGTTGGACATGGTGATCGCGGGACTGGCGAAGGTGCGGCTGGAGGTGATTTCCGCTCCGGCGGCGTCCGCGCCGCGCGCGCCAGCCACGCCGCCCCAGACCCCGCAGCCATCGGCGCCCTCGCGCCGGTTCGCGGTGCAGGTCGCGGCGTTTCGCGACGAGTCCGCGGCGGAACTCCTTCGCGCGGAAATGGAGGAGGCTTACGGCGCGGCGCGGGTCCAGCGCCGGCAGGCATCGCCCGTGTGGTACCGGGTGCTGGTGGGCGCGCCCGCCACGCGGGAGGAAGCCGAATCGCTTGCCGCCCGGGTCCGCCGCGAACATGCCGCGCTGGCCGACGCTTTTGTCACCGAGATCGAGTGAGCGCCGCGGCCGCCCTCCGCAACCACCGCCGGGCCGCCCGCCCGGTCCGGACACGCCTCAACCGCCTCCGGAACGCCCCAGCCATAGGATCGCCAGCATGCACAAGAGGGCCCCCAGGAATTCCGTCATGGGTTCCCCGTGGTAGTGTGTGCGAGGCCGGTCCCTCAGGCGCGGACGTTGCGGGCGAGCCGGTCGGCGCCCGCCAGGATGATCATCGCCGCCGCAAAACTCCACAGCAAAATGCCGACGGAAATCCGGAACGGACCGTACTCGTACCGCAACTTCGCCTCCACCAGGGGCCAGGCGAAGCGGCTTACCCATTTCAGAACTTCCAGGGCCAGGCCCACCCGCACGGCGGTGGGCGCCACACTCAGGAATCGCACGGGCCGGTTCGGCAGCAGCCAGTACATGAGCGCCAGGGCCAGAATCGACATGGGAACCGCCAACACTTTGAAAGCGGCGATCGCGACCCAGGCGGGGAGCCACGTCCAGCCCGCCAGGAATTCGCGGTTCAGGGCGGTGAGGACAAAAGACGCCAGCGCCAGGCTGCCGCAGACAAAAATCAGACCGAGAGAAACCAACTGGTTCTTGAGATAGGTGCGGTTCTGCGTGACGCCCCAGGCCCGGTTGAGCGCCACTTCAAACGGCACAAACACCGCATTCGCCGTGAACAGCAGGAGAAACAGCGAGGTGAGCTGCACGCCGCCGTGCGCCTTGGCCGAAGCGTAGACGGTTTGCAGCAGGTTGCGCCGCATGAACTCGTACAGATCGGGGTGGAAGAAGTCCGCCAGGGCGATCTCGATGGCGCGCACGCCGGCGGGCCACTCGAAGACGTAGCGAAACAGCGAAACCATCACGATCAGGAAAGGGAAGAACGACAACAGCACCGCCGCCGCGACCGAGAGCGCATAGACATGTACCTCTACCTCCGCCCAGTAGCGCACGATCGGGCGTAGCATCGGCCACCAACCGCCCCCGCGGCTGAGGGAGATCAGGACCGGCTGGACGGGATTCCGCCATACCGGCGCGGAGCGAGGCGGCGAATCGGGATCGGGACGCGGCACGGAGGCTTCTCCTCATCATATCCGGGCGGCGCCACCGTCGCACTTGAATGAACCTTTGCGGCTGTCATAACGTATGTTCAAGTGAAAGAGGACGTTTGGAGCTCGGCCCAGACGGTCCGGTGACCCCATGCCTTACTGCAGCCAATGCGGAAAAGCGGTTCGCGAGCAGGATTTCTATTGCGCGGCCTGCGGAGCGCGCCAGCCGGTCAGCTATCCTCCGGCGGCCGCCGATTCGCTGACGCGCCTGCCCGCCAACCGCGCCGCGCTGCTCTGTTACATTCCTTACGTGGGATGGATCGCCGCCATCGCCGTGCTGGCGGCGGAACGGTTCCGGACCGAGCGGATCGTGCGCTTTCACGCGTACCAGGGACTTTACTTATTTGTGGCGTGGCTGCTGGTGAACCAGGTGGTCCACCCCTTCCTGCGGGTGGCGCATCGCGGGTTCCCGCTGGGAGGCCTGTTGGAGCTGACCGTGATTGGCGCAATGATTTTCATGCTGATCAAGGTTTCGCAGAACCGGAACTATTCCCTGCCGATCGTGGGCGAACTGGCCGCGAAGTCCGCATCGGAACTCTAGGAGGTGAACTCAAGGCCGTGCCGGTCGCCGAGCGACGTGGAGTTCGATCGCTCCGAGCCCACGTTCCGAGCCACGACCGGTAGCCAGTGGGCGCGGCGGTCGCGCCGGCTTACAGCCTGGAGAGGAATCCAGCAAGTGGAAGGGCAAGCCGGAGACTTGCCTCACGGCGACCGTCAACCCTGGGGGTTGGGGATGGGACCAGCGATTACGATGGCGGCTTAGCGTTGTGGCGCGGCGGCGCGGGCTTTAACGCGACGCGGCGGCGCGGGAGCCGACGTCCAGCGGATTCGGCAGGTGGTGCTGGGCGTGATATCCCGGCCGGACACGCTCGACGATCTGGGCGACCGAGCGTTCCATGACGTCAAAGTAGGGCTTCGGATACAGCCCGATGGAAAACGCCCAGAGCACCAGCGGGGCGAATACCAGGATCTCCCGCGGGGACAAGTCCTTCAGCTGCGCGTTCGCCTCCGTGAGCGTCCCGAGCATGGTCCGCTGGAACAGCCAGAAAAGATAGGCCGCGCCCAACGCAATGCCCACGGCGCACCAGAAAGCCCACCAGAAGGACATCTGGTAAACGCCTTGCAGGATCGCCATCTCCCCGATAAAGCCGTTGAGCGGAGGCATCCCCATGGAACTCAACGCCGCGATCAGGAAAATCATGGTGAACACGGGCATCACGCGCAGCAGCCCGCCGTACTGGCCGATGTCGCGCGTATGGCGGCGCTCGTACACCACGCCGACAATCAAGAAAAGCATGCCGGTGGAGATGCCATGGTTGACCTGCTGCAACACGCTGCCGGCGATGCCGATGGGATTCAGCGCGAAGATGCCGAGCGTGCAGAAACCCAGGTGGCTGACCGAGGAATAGGCCACCAGTTTTTTCCAGTCCGTCTGCATGAGCGAGGTTAACGCTCCGTAGACGATGGCGATGATGGACAGCAGCGCCACGACGCTGACAATTCCAGGATCGCGGGCCGCGTCTGGCAGCAGGGGCAGGGAGAAGCGGATGAAGCCGTACGTTCCCAATTTGAGCAGGACGCTGGCCAGCACCACCGAGCCGGCCGTCGGCGCCTCGACGTGCGCATCCGGCAGCCAGGTGTGGAAGGGCCACATCGGCACCTTGACGGCGAATCCCAGGAATAGCGCCCAGAAGACCCACCATCCCATCGTTTCCGGCATCTGCACCTTCATCAGGTCCGCGAGCGCAAAGCTGGCGGTCTGGAACTGTGCGCGGTGTTGGGCGTAGAGCGTGAGGATGCCGAGCAGCATCAGCACCGAACCGATGAGGGTGTAAATGACGAACTTGATGGCCGCGTACGCGCGCCGCGGACCGCCCCAGATGGCGATGATGAAGTACATCGGGATCAGGGTCAGCTCCCAAAAAACGAAGAAGAGCAGGGCGTCGAGGGCCATGAAGACGCCCAGCATGCCCGTCTGCTGGACCAGGAAGAACGCGTAGTATTCTTTCTCCCGGTGCTGGATGGCGTTCCAACTGGAAAGGATGGCGATCAATCCCACCAGGGTGGTCATCACCACCAGCAGCAGGCTGATGCCGTCGATACCCAGGTGGTAAGAGGCGCCGATGGAGGGAATCCAGGGGACGCGCTCGACAAACTGGAAATCCTGCCGGGGGTCAAATCCCGCCCAAAGGACAAGGGACGCGACGAAACTGAGGGCCGCAAAACCGATGGCGGTCAACCGAATCGCGTTGCGGTTGGACGAAGGAATCAGGACGAGAGGAACCAGGCCGGCCAGCGGAATGAACAAAACCAAGCTCAGCAGGTAATCCATGAAACGTCCATTATAGGTCCGGCGCACGCCGGGTTCGAGCCCTGGCGCGGAGGGCCGCTCCTTAGTCGACCGGACTCTCGGCCGCCAATCGCCGGTACTCGCGGCGGGCGTGTTCGTAGGCCCGTTCCATTTCTCCCCGTTCGGCCAACCGCACGCGATGCACCTTCTGTCCGTAGCATTTGTCGACGGCCTGGAGGCACCACTCCGCGCTCTTGCGCGACGCCCGGACCGGCTGGCCGCCCACGATGACCCAGATCGGGTTGGTATGGGAGGAAGGCAGAATGCGCAACGCCACCCAGGAACTCCGGCCGATGCGCGGCGAGAAACTCACGTTGCGCACGACGCCGTCGGCTTCGATTTCCCGGCGCTCGACGGCTTGCCCGTTGACGATCAGTTCCAGCGGCACACGCCGGGAGTTGCCGATCCGCGCCCGTTCCAGGTCCCAGTAGGGCTTTTCGTCGGCGCGGCGGCCGCACAGGCTCTCGTCCGGGTTCTCGTCCAGCAGGGCGGCCACCTGGGCCGTCACCTGCACCGCGGCGGGCGCACCCAGTTTGACTTCTCCGTCCGCGCCCATCTCCACCCCGTTCACGCGGAAGTCGAGCAGGTGGCTCTTGCCGTCGCCCACGTAGTTGCGGCCTTCGCGGATCCCGTAGACCCAATCCTGGTAGTCGAGCTCTTTCTGGCGCACGTAGCTGCGGCCCAAGCCTACCCGCTCGCCGTAGATGCAAGGGAAATCGGTCTCCCCGGAAATGCGCGCCCGGTACCCGACGTTGAGCGTGTGATACCAGATGTTCAGTTCCCAGGGAAACGGGGTATCCACCGTGGAGATGAAATCGATCAGGCCGTGCGTCACGCTGACGATGTACTCGTTGGCGCCGATGCCGTCGAACGGAGGCAGGGCGTAGGAAAGCACCTTCTCGTCGGGCATTTGCAGCCCCCACCCCGAGTGGGAGTAGCCCGTGACGGCGTTCTGGCTCTTGGCCCACTTCAGAATGGGCAGGCCCCAGCTTGGCCAGTCCTCGATGCGCTGAGTGCCGGGGTAGTCCTGCTCCTTCAGCCCCAGCAGGCAGAGATGGCCGGTGTGGCTGGAGGGGTGTCCGGACACCTCTACGTCGTACCGGATGCGGTGCTCCTTGGTGGAGAGGGCGTGTTCCTTGCCCTCGAAAAAGGTCTTCTGGAAATACCAGCCGGGTCCCCAGGTCAGCACGGAGCCCACCTTGAGATCCTCGCCCAGCAGGTGGCGCATCATGTCTTTGGGGTAGACGCCTTCGGTGGGCCGCTCGTAGTGCGCGCAACCGGCGGCGTGAATGTGGTGGTCGCCGGAGTACCAGCCGCGCTTGGCCGGATCGATCCACCGTTCCAGGCGGAAGGTGAGGGTGCGCGGCTCCGTGTTCTCGATTTCCAGCCGCTGCGATTTTCGGCGGTATTCGGGGCCGCGCGCATACGTGACGGTGTACTTGCCGGGCGGCAGCATGACGTACTCGCCGTCCGCGCGGTAGACCTGGGGATGAAAGAAGAAGTCGGGCGCCAGGCGTTTGGCCTGCGAGGGGTAGACCCGCTGCCGGTCGTCGCGGATCAGGAACTCGCCGGTGGTGGGTTGATCGTCATAGTCCAACACCCGCAGCGTGACCTTGGCCGCGGGCTTGATGGTGAAGAGGATATCGACCTCATTGCGGAAGCCCAGGTCCTGCGAGCCCTGCCCGACGTCGAAAGCCAGCTTGGCTTCGCGCTTGCCCGCTTCTTGGGCGTAGAGTTGCAGGATGCGGTACTCGACCTCGAGGCCAGACAGGTGAACGCGCATGGGCTGCTTGTTGAACATCTGAAGGTCCATCCAGCGGCGGGCGCCCACGCCGGCCGGCACATTCGGCAGGGGGCCGGCGTGGGGGCTTTCCGCCGCCAGCACGGCGGTGACGCCGGCTTCGTTGTGAACCTTCACGAGAAACGACCGCCAGCCCTGTTCCATCAATTCGGCGCGGACGGGGCCCTGCTGCACCTTGACGCGGCTTTCTGGGTTGATGTGGACCCCCACCAGGCAGTGTCTGTCCAGCAACTGCTGGATGCGCTCGACCTGTGCCGGGCCCCCCGCGCCGGCTTCGGTGATTTTGCGCAAAGTGACGGCATCCTCCGCAGCGAGCGGTTCGCCGATCAGCTCCAGAGCTTGTAGCACGCGCGCGGCTTGGGCGGCTAAGGGTTGAAATTCGACCTCCGGAACCAGCGGCAACTCTTCGGCACGAAGAGCGGAAGCGAAGACAGCGGCAAACAACAGGAGCCAGCGCATGCGACACCTCACGGTCAAGATTCCGAAGGTGTATCACATTCGGCAGGGAGGAAGCCAGGCCAACCGGGAGGTCCGCGCCCCGCCGGCGGGAGGGCGCGAGTGCTTGCTTCCACCCGGCTTCGGCTGTAAGTTGCGGGAGTGCCCAGACCCTTGTCCCGCCGCATGCTGCTGGTCCTCGCCTTTCTCTCCGCGTTAGCCTTGGCGTATCTGGAGGCCCAGGAAGGCGATCTCGCGCTGAGCGCCCGGCTGGTGGTTCGCACGGAGCCGCGCATGCCCGCGCGCCTCTACTTGTTCAAGAACAACCGGCCGTTCCGCCTGAGTCCGGTGGAGGCTTTCCTGCCGCTGCGCGTGGATGTGTTCTACCGCGACCGGTTGTGGACCCGCGGCCCGGCAGTGCGCACACTGGAAGTGCGCCATCGCGAGGAGTCGCACTTTCTGCTCCTCGAGGGAGAAGCCCGTTACGTGCTTCCCGCCGGGTCCTATCGCCTGGAGGCGTACCGCGGCACCTTCTACGAGCCGGCGCGGCAGAGTTTCGAACTGAAGGCGGGTCAAACCACGGAAGTGACCTTGCGCATGCGCGACTGGACCGGCGGCCGCCGCGCGCAGTGGATTGCGGGCGACGATCACATTCACCTGACCCGCGCCCGCGAGGAAGACCCGATCTATCTCGGCTGGCTGCAAGCGGAGGACCTGACCGTCGGCAACTTTTTGCAATTGCAGCGCCAGGCGGACGCCGCCGTGCAGTATGCGTTTGGCGAAGCCGGCGAAGCCAGGCGGAACGGGTACGCCATCCGGCCGGGTCACGAGTCGCGCTGCGAGCATTTCGGCCACACGAACCTGCTCGGCGGCAGCCGGCTGATCCGCCCTCTCAGCGTCGGCGCGATGTACGGCAATGAGCCGGGCGCTTATCCGTATCCGTCGGTCTGGTTCGCGGAAGGGCGGCGGCTGGGCGCCACGGTGGGCTACGCGCATTTCTACGGTTCGATGCCCCACTCGACGATGCTGATGGATCTGGCGCTCGGCCAGATCGACTTTGTAGAAGTGCTGCAATTCGGCGTTCTGAAAACGGCAGAGTGGTACGAATTGCTGAACGCGGGCCTTCGGCTGACCGGGATCGCGGGCAGCGATTTCCCGGTGCCGCTGCCACGCGTGAAAACGTGGCCACGGCGGATTCCGCTGCTGGGTCCGGAGCGCACGCTCGTACGGGCGCGGCCGGGCGAACGCTCCTACCAGGACTGGGCGGCGGCGGTTCGCCGGGGAGACGCGATCGTGACGACCGGCCCCCTGGTGGAGTTGACGCAGCGGGATGGGCGGCTGGCCGCGAGCGGAGAGTACGATACGCCGCTCGAGCGCTTGAGCGTGATCGTCGACGGCCGCCCGGCGGCGGTAATTCCGGGAGATGGCGCACGCACCCGCCTGACCGCGGAAGTCGAGATCCCGGCTCAGGCCTGCTGGGCCGCCGCCCACGTGACAGCGCCCCACCAGGAAGGCGAACCGGAAATCCAGGCGCATACCAATGCGCTCTACCTGCGTCCCGGTTGTTATCAGCCCGAGGTGAGACAGCAGGTCGCCGCCCGGTGGCAGGCGGAGGTCGACTGGTATCGCGCGCAAGACCTCGATTTCGGTTCCGACAAGCGCCGGATGGAGTTCTTCGCCATGGCCGAGCGGGCGCTGGCGGTGTTACGCCGACCCCCGGCGCGGTAGGCCGGCGAGGGTCGGGCGGCGGTCTTGGAGGGCGACGCGACCCGGGCGAAATTCGCGGAACGGAAAGCCTGGGCAGTCGGGCGGTTGTAAGCTATCCTTAAAAGTCCTGAGCATGACACGCGTGCGATTTGCGCCTTCGCCCACCGGTTACCTTCATATTGGCGGCGCTCGAACTTTCATCTTCAATTGGCTTTATGCGCGGCACCAGGGCGGCGTGGTGGTTCTCCGCATCGACGACACGGACGTGGAACGAAACACGCAGACCTCCCTCGATTCCATTTATGAAGGTCTCGAATGGCTCGAACTGGGCTGGGACGAATTCTACCGCCAGTCCGAGCGCCTCGAGATCCATCGCCGGGCCGCCTGGGCGATTTTCGAAAAGGGGCTGGCGTATCGCGACTTCACGCCGGCGTCCGCGACGCCGGAGAACCCCGGCGGAGGATGGCTCTGCAATCCGGGCATGCGCGAGCTCACGCGGGAGGAGAGCGACCGCCGGGCTAGCGCGGGCGAACCGTTCGTGCTGCGCTTCCGCGTGCCGCGGGAGTCGCGCCGCGAAGTCGTAATTTCGGATAGCGTTTACGGGCGTGTGAGCAAGTCCACCGGCGACCTTGAGGATTTCGCGCTGCTGCGTTCCACGGGCATGCCGACCTACCACCTGGCCTCCTGCGCCGACGATGCCGATCTCCGCATCACCGACATCCTCCGCGGCCAGGAACATCTGGCGAACACCTTTAAGCACGCGCTGATCTTCGAAGCGTTGGGCGTCGAAACGCCCAAGCTGGCTCACCTGCCGCTGTTGATGGCCCCGGACGGCGCCAAGCTATCCAAGCGTGTGCATGGTCCCGTGGTCGCCGTCACCACCTATCGGGACGCTGGTTTCCTGCCGCATGCGTTCGTGAACTTCCTCGCCCTGCTGGGCTGGTCGCCCAAGAACGACCGCGAGATGATGTCACGCGAGGAACTGGTCGAGCGCTTCACGCTCGAGGGCATCAACCGCAGCAACGCGACCATCAACTTTACCGACGAGGACCCCTTTGATCCCAAAGCCGTGTGGCTGAACGCCGAGCATCTCCGGGCGCTGGATGCCGACGACCTCGCGCGGCGCTTGCTCCCCTACGCCGCACGAGCCGGCTTCTCGAATGCCACGCCGGAGAAACTGCGCGCGGTGGCTCCCCTGATCCGCGAGCGAATCCGCTTGTTGCGCGACGTGGGCGCCGTCGCCGATTTCTTCTTCACGGAGCCGCGGTCGTACGATCCCGCGGAACTGATTCCACAAAAAGGGGACGCCACGTTGGCCGCGCAGGCGCTCCGCAAGGCGAGGGAGGTTCTGTCGACGGCGCCCGCTTTCGACCACGCCACGCTGGAAGCGGCGCTCCGCGCCGCCGCGGCAGAACTCAAGCTGAAGAGCGGCCAGATGTTCCAGCCCATTCGCGTCGCGGTATGCGGGCGGAAGCATGCGCCGCCGCTGTTCGAAACGCTCGAGGTGCTTGGGCGGGACACCGTGCTGGCCCGTCTCACTTTTGCTTTAGGACTTGTTTCATGAACGACGCCGGTTCCCCCCTCTCGAATTTCATTCGCGACTGGATCCTGGCCGATATTGCGAGCGGCAAGTATGGCGGAAGGGTGCACACGCGCTTTCCTCCGGAACCCAATGGCTATCTGCACATCGGCCATGCCAAGAGCATCATGATCAACTTTGGTCTCGCCGAGGAGTTCGGGGGCAAATGCAACCTGCGCTTCGACGACACCAATCCCACCAAGGAGGAGCAAGAGTACGTCGACGCGATCATCGAGGATGTGCGGTGGCTGGGCGGTGATTTCGGCGACCGGGTTTTTTACGCGTCGGACTACTTCCAGCAGCTCTACGATTGGGCCGTCGAGCTCATCAAAAAAGGCAAAGCCTACGTTTGCGATCTGAGCAGCGAGCAGGTGCGGGCGACGCGGGGCACCTTGACGGAACCAGGACAAAACAGTCCCTATCGGGACCGGAGCGTCGAGGAGAATCTGGACCTCTTCGCGCGCATGAAGGACGGGGAGTTTCCGGATGGCTCGCGCACGCTGCGCGCCAAAATCGATATGGCGTCGCCGAATTTCAACCTGCGGGACCCCGTCATGTACCGCATCCTGCACGCCGAGCATCATCGTACGGGCAATCGTTGGTGCATCTATCCCATGTACGACTGGGCCCACGGGCAGTGCGATTCCATCGAAGGCATCACCCACTCGATCTGCACCTTGGAGTTTGAAGATCACCGTCCGCTCTACGACTGGTATCTCGAGCAACTCGGCGTTTTCCACCCGCAACAGATCGAGTTCGACCGGTTGAACCTGACACACACGATCTTGAGCAAGCGCAAGCTCCTGCAACTCGTGCAACAGGGCGTAGTGGAGGGCTGGGATGATCCCCGCATGCCGACCATCAGCGGGATGCGCCGGCGAGGCTACTCGCCGCAAGGCCTGCGTAACTTTGCGCGCAACGTGGGCGTGTCGAAGACGAACGGCGTTACGGAATTCGAGAAGCTCGAGTACTACATTCGGGAGGATCTGAATCGGACGGCGCTGCGCGTGATGACGGTCTTGCGCCCCCTCAAGTTGGTGCTGACGAACTATCCCGAGGGCGAGGTGGAGTTCCTCGAAGCCGCCAATAACCCCGAGGACGCAGCCGCCGGCACGCGATCGGTGCCCTTCGGCCGCGAACTGTGGATCGAGCAGGAAGACTTCCGGGAGACGCCGCCCAAGGGCTACCACCGGCTGTATCCCGGAAATGAAGTCCGGCTCCGGTACGGCTACATCATTCGGTGTCATGATTTCGTGAAAGACCCCGCCACGGGCGAGGTCACCGAGATTCACTGCACCTACGATCCTCAGACACGGAGTGGCCAGCCATCGCGCAAGGTGAAGTCGACCATTCACTGGGTTTCCGCGGCGCAGGCGATCCCGGTCGAGGTACGGCTCTATGACAAGCTCTTCACGGTGGAAAATCCGAATGAGACGCCGGAGGGGCAAGAGTTCACGGCGTACTTGAATCCGAAGTCGCTCGAAGTGGTGCAGGGGAAAGCCGAGCCGTCGCTGGCGACGGCCCGGCCCGGGGACCGCTATCAGTTCGAGCGTCTTGGGTATTTCTGCACCGATAAGACCTCGACGGCCGAGCGGCTCGTGTTCAATCGGACCGTCGAACTGCGGGACACCTGGGCTAAGCTTCAGAAGCGCTCGGCATAAGCTCCGGCGGCGTACGGTTCTGATCCGGTTGAGCGATGGACTGGCGTGACCACATCACGGTGGACCCGCGAATCCTCGGCGGCAAACCTCAGCGTCATCACGCGTCAGGGGATGCGCATGCGATCCCCTGGTCCCGCTACCAGAGCGTCGCGGACGCGGGCGCCGCGTAAGGCGATCTCGTCGCGCAGATCGCGCTCGCCAACCCGCATGTCGAAGGCATCGGCTTTGACCTCTCGGAAGTCGCGCCGATTTTCGAGGACTACCGTGCGGACAACGGTCTCACGGAGCGCGTCCGCTTCCCGGCCGGCGACTTCTTCACGGAGCCCCTTCCGAAGGCGGACGTCGTGACGAGGGGGCACATCCTGCACGACTGGAAGGCGGGGACGACTACCCGCCACAGATGGAAAGGCACCGGCGCAAGGCTTCGCGCGCCATGGCCCCGCCGGTGACCACGGCCGCCTGGCGACCGGAGTGCGGCTGGCAGGCGGCCGCCCGGGTGGCTTCGCGCCTTGGCGGGTTCGCGGTACACTCCGGACTTTGAGCCATGCGGCCTCGCGCCTTCCTTCTCGTGCTCATCTCGACCGCCGCTTGGGCGGCGGAGCCCATGGTGATCGCCCATCGCGGGGGGAAAGCGTTGCGCCCGGAGAACACGCTCGCGGCATTCCGGCACGCGCAACGGCTGGGCGTTCCCATGCTCGAGTTCGACATGGTAGTCACCGCGGACAACGAAGTCGTGATCCATCACGATCTCCGGGTCAACCCGGAGATCTGCCGGGTGGCGGAAGGCAGGTCCGCACCGTTCGCGCTGATCCGGGAACTCACCCTGGCGCAGATCCGCGCGTTCGACTGCGGGTCGGGGTCGCACCCTGAGTGGCCCCGCTGGCAACCGGCGCCCGGGGCGGGGATTCCTACGCTGCGCGAGGTCTTGCGCGCTTTCCGCTCGACTCAGGCCGAGTTCCTGGCGGAGGCCAAGATGGACCGCGACGGCTCGCCGGCTTTTGTGGAGCCGGATCGCGTCGTGGAACTGGTGGTCGCCGAGGTTCGCCGCCTGGGTTTGGAGCGGCGCTTCGTGCTGCAATCCGGAGACATGCGGACCCTGGCGACGATTGCGCGGCGGGCGCCGGAGGTGCGCCGGTGCCTGATCAACACTCGCCGCTGGCAGGGCCGCTACCTGGAGGCCGCGCGCGCGACGGCGGCCCACGCCATCATGATTCACGCGGATTTCGCCACGCCGGGAGAAATCCGCCAACTGCGGCAAGCCGGCATTCGGGTCTTTTCCAGCACCGCCAACGACCGGGCGGCATGGGAGCGCTACCGGGAACTTCGGTTCGACGGCATCCTGACCGATGATCCGGAGGGTTTGCTGGCCTTTCTTCGCAGCGGCGGACAGAATAAAAAAATCCGATCAGACCCATAGAAACCTTCCGTTTGGCCAACCGGCTGGGCGGAGGAATAATAGCGAGACAGGGCAGTTCTCCCGTATTCCGAGACGTTCCTTGTTTGTCCCATGAAACTGCGTGTAGCCACTTTCTGGAAGCAGCGCGGCTGGTGCTGCGCGAGCTTTGCTCTCTCTCCCCTGGCCGCGTGGGGGCAGGCCGCCTCGCCCGCCGAAGAAAGACTCGCCGCCCTGGAAGCGGCGGCCCAGGCCGCCCAGGGCGCGGGCGATAACGCCTGGATGCTCGTCTCGACCGCGCTGGTGCTGATGATGACGGGGCCCGGGCTGGCGCTGTTCTACGGCGGCCTGGTCCGCAAAAAGAACGTGCTCGGCACAATGATGCAGAGCTTCAGCATGATGGCGCTCGTCAGCGTCTTATGGGCGCTGTTCGGCTATAGCCTCGCCTTCAGCGAAGGAAATGCCTTTACGGGCGGGTTCCGTTATCTGTTCCTGAACGGCGTGGGCGCGGAACCGAACGGGGATTATGCCGGCACGATTCCTCACCAGACGTTCATGTTGTTCCAGCTGATGTTCGCCATTATCACCCCGGCGCTGATCACGGGAGCCGTGGCCGAGCGCATGAAATACAGCGCCTTGCTGCTGTTCATGAGTTTGTGGCTGGTGGTGGTCTACTTGCCGATGGCGCACATGGTGTGGGGCAAAGGCGGTCTGTTCAATGCCTTCCTGGGCGGGCGGATTCCCTGCTTTGACTTCGCCGGCGGCACGGTGGTGCACATCACGTCCGGAGTATCGGCGTTGGTCTGCGCGGTCTACCTGGGCAAGCGCTACGGGTATCCTCACGAGATGATTCGGCCGCACAGTCTGGTGCTGAGTTTCATCGGCGCGTGTCTGCTATGGGTGGGCTGGTTCGGCTTCAACGCAGGCAGCGCCCTGGGAGCTTCTGGATTGGCTACGAGCGCTTTCGCCGCGACTCATTTCGGCGCGGCGGCCGCCACCATCGGCTGGCTGATCGCGGAATGGCGGAAGATGGGCAAGCCGAGCGTGCTGGGCGGCATCTCCGGCGCCGTGGCGGGACTGGTAGCCATTACCCCCGCCTCGGGTTTCGTCAAGCCGATGCCGGCGCTCTTCATCGGCTTCGCCGCCGGCGTGTGTTGCTTCTACATGGTGACCGCGGTCAAGCATCGCTTCGGCTACGATGACTCCCTGGACGCTTTTGGCATCCACGGCGCGGGCGGCACGCTCGGGGCGATCCTCACCGGGGTGTTCGCGACCCGGGAGGTCAATGACGGTCTGAAGGACGCGAGCGGCAACGCCCTGCCTCTGGGTCTGGTGGACGGCAACTTTGGGCAGATCATCAACCAGTTCGCCGGGACGTTGATCGCGTGGATCCTCGCGGCGGCGGGCACCTTTGTGATCCTGAAGGTCTGTGATGTGCTGGTGGGTCTGCGGGTTCATGATCAGCATGAGATCGAAGGCCTGGACCTCAGCCTGCATGGCGAAGAGGGGTACAATCTGGAATCCTGAGATCCGGGGTCGACGCGATGAAGAAGATTGAAGCCATTATCCAGCCATTCAAGCTCGACGACGTCAAAGAAGCGCTGAAGGGGATCGGCGTCGATGGGATGACCATCAGCGACGTGCGCGGTCACGGCCGGCAGAAAGGGCACAAGGAAGTCTATCGCGGCCTGGAGTATAACGTAGACTTGCTCCCGAAGGTCAAGCTTGAAATCGTCGTCACCGATCAGCGCTGCCAGGAGGTAGTGGACACGCTGGCCCAGGCGGCGCGTTCCGGCAAGATCGGCGACGGCAAGATTTTCGTGTCCGACATTCGCGAAGCCATTCGCATCCGCAACGGCGACCGTGGAGAATCCGCTCTCTAGCGCGGTAAGGAACACCGCGGACAGCCTGGCCGCCATCCGCGCCGACTTTCTGCGCACCCGCGACCCGGACCGGATGCTGACCTGGCGCAGCGCCTTGGTGGATCGCCTCGTGATTGCCGCCTGGCGGCAGTGGGTGCAGCCGGACGCTCCCGCGGGATTCGCCGTCGTGGCGACGGGCGGCTACGGGCGGCATCAACTGTTTCCTTTCTCCGACGTGGATTTGCTGCTGCTTTGTGAGACCGAGCGGCAAGCCTCGGAGTATCAGGCGTTGCTGTCGCCATTCCTCCAGAGCTTGTGGGACGCCGGACTGCGAGTCAGCCAGTCCGTGCGAACGCTCGCAGAGTGCCTGACCCTGCAAGAGCGGAACGTGGAGCTCCATATCAGCCTGATCGACCAGCGCTACCTGGCGGGAGATGCGGCGCTGGCGGGGCGGCTCAGTGACCGGCTGCCCGCCTTCCTCCACGGTTGCCGCAGGCCGCTCGTGCGCGGTCTGGCCAGGCTCACGGCGGAGCGGCACCGGAAGGCCGGCCAGACCATTTACCACCTGGAACCCAATGTTAAGGAGACTCCCGGGGGCCTGCGGGACTGGCAGGTGGCCGGCTGGGTGTCGCAATTGCAGTCCTGCGACGGACGCCGGCTGGTTCCCCGAGCCCAGGGTCCGGGCGAGGAACCGGCGCGCCGGTTCCTGTTTGGCATTCGCTGTTTTCTTCACTATCAAAGCGCCCGCGACGCCAATGTGCTCACGTTCGATGCGCAGGAAGCGGCGGCGGAAGCAGCCGGAGAGCACGATCCGGCCGTATGGATGCGCGAGTACTTCCGCGCGGCGCGAGAGATTCACCGCCGGGCGCTCAACGCGCTGGATGCGGCGGAATCCCAGCCGGGAACCAGTCTGTTCAGCCACCTGCTGGGGCGGGGTTCGCGCCTCTCGAACGCGGAATTCACTGTCGTGCGGGAACGCGTTTTCTTGCGTGCGCCCCTGCGGCTTGAGCAGGAGCCGGCGCTGGTGCTGCGCTTATTCGCTTTTGTGGCGCGGCACGGATTCCCTCTGTCGCAGGACGCCCGCGAGCGCCTCACGGCGCAGCGCGGAACGCTGGCGGCTTCCTTCGGCATCCCTGGCCCGTGGTTCCCTGAAATCCAGCAAATTTTCCGCCAGCGGCACGCGGCCACCGCCTTGCGGGAAATGCACGAGACAGGCGTGCTTTTCCTGCTGTTTCCCGAGTTGGAAACGATCGACTGCCTGGTGGTGCGCGACTTTTATCACCGCTACACCGTGGATGAGCACTCCCTGATCGCCGTCCAGACCCTGCTCGAACTGGGGACTGCCCCGGAAGCGAAGGCGAAGCCCTTTGCCGAGATCCTCGCCGAATGCGACCGGCAGGATCTGGTGGTCTTCGCCCTGCTGTTTCATGATGGCGGCAAAGGCCAGCCCGGGCAGGGGCACGTGGAGGGTTCCGTCTGGCTGGCCGAGTGCGCCATGGAAAGAATCCAGATGCCGCCCGAGGACCGGGACGTGGTTCGCTTCCTGATTCACCACCATCTGGTGTTGTCGCGGACGCTGTCGGCGCGCGACCTTTCCGCCCAGGAAACGATCCAGGAACTGGCTGGCCAGGTAGGCACGGTGGAACGCTTGCGGGCTCTGGCGCTGCTCACCTACTGCGACGTGAGCGCGGTGAACCCCAACGCCATGACGCCCTGGCGGTCTGCCGAGCTCTTTCGCTTGTATCGCCTGGTGTACCACGAGTTGACCCGCGAACTCGAGACGGATCGCATTACGGAGACTGCGGGATTCCCGGCGGAAATCCAGGCGTTTGTTTCGGGCTTTCCGCGCCGGTACCTGCTGACCCACGGCATCGGAGAGATTCAGGAGCATTTCGCCCTGGCGAGGCGGCTGGCGGAACGGGGGGTTGCGGCAGGGCTGCGCAGGTCCCATGGCGCACATCAACTTACGGTGGCGGCCTTGGACCGGCCGCGCCTGTTCGCCCAACTTGCGGGGACGCTCGCCGCGTTCGGCGCGAGCATCCTCAAGGCGGAAGCGTACTCGAATCAACGTGGCGAGGTCTTGGATGCGTTCGTTTTCGCGGACCCTCACCGCACGCTGGAGCTAAACCCGCCGGAGGCCGAGCGGCTCTTGACGCTGATTGAACGTGCCGCGCTTGGCAAGTTGGATGTGAAGCAGCTCCTGAAGAGCCGCCCGACGGTTCTTCCCCCAAGCCGCAAAGCCCGTATCGAACCGCGGGTTTCCTTCGACAACGAGGCCTCCCCGACCGCGACGCTGCTTCAAGTAATAGCCCAGGATCGCCCCGGGCTTCTTTACGACCTCAGTTCGGCCCTCTCTGATGGAGGCTGCAATATCGAGGTAGTGCTGGTCGAGACGGAGGCGCACCGGGCGATTGATGTGTTTTTCCTTACCTATGACGGAGCAAAACTCAGCGACGACGCGCAGGCGCGATTGACTCCGGTGCTGGAAGGCCTCTGTCGCGGCCAGAATCAATAATCAAACAGGCGCGCCGTCAATCCTTGCGCACGAAAGCTGCAGCGCTCCTGCGGGTCCGGCGCATTTCGCGGCTCACCTCGCGCCGCCGGCTGTGGAAACTTTCCAACAATTCGGAGGCGATTTTCAGCCAACGGATGGCGAGGTCGCGGGCACAACCGCGGCCTCGTGAACAAGTGGTTCGGAGCCGCCTGAATGGCTCGCCCTGGTGGCGCGGTATCCCACGCTCCCCTTTGCCGCGCTTCCGCTATCTGCTGGTCCCGACGGGCGGCTGGAGGGTTCCTCATTGAGTTGTAATCGCATCTACATTCGCATTTTACTTTTGGTCTTTATCCTCACTTTTATGAGAGTCCTTCTCGCCCTGTTCGCTTTCTCAGCGCTGGTCTTTGCTCAGTCCAATGCTACCGACTCCGCCTTGGAAGGCTACGTCACTGACCGTAGCGGAGCCCCCGTTGGCGGTGTCGTCTGCACCGCCGCCAACCAGGGGACGGGTTTGCGGCTGGAGGTGTCGACCAATGACATCGGCTACTATCGCTTCCCGCTGCTTCCTATCGGGACTTATACGCTGACGCTGGCAAAATCGGGGTTCAAGGAGTACCGGCAGGCCGGCATCACGCTGAGCGTCGGCAGGCAAATTCGTGTGGATGCCGTTCTGGAACTGGGTGAGGTCGTGGAAAGCGTGACCGTCGAGGCCGATGCCTCCCTGATTGACGTATCACGTCCGCCCGCCATGCAGGAGGTGGTTGGGGAACGCGCACTGCGTTCGCTACCGATTGTCTCGCGCAACCTATTCAATATGAACCTGTTGGGACCGGGAGTCAAAGGCGTGCCCTCCAGCGGTTTCGGCACCACGCAGTTCAGCTTCGGTGGGCTGCAGCGGACTACTTGGGCTGCCGATGGCATGGATAACACCCAGCGGCGCTTTGGGCGCCAGATCCGCCTGGTCATCTACACTCCCGAAGCGATTGAGGAGGTCCAAGTGGTGGGCGGCACGTACTCGGCGGAGTTTGGCCGCGCCGCTGGCGGGCTGATCAACATTATCACTAAGTCCGGCACGAACGAGTATCACGGTCAGGGGCTTTTTCTTTACCGACCCCAGGCGACCAACGCTCGGCCTGGATTGGCGGCGGTGAAGCCTGACCAAGAGTGGAAAAACCTGACCGGCACCCTGGGCGGTCCCATCCGCAAGGACAAAATCTTCTTCTTTGCCCAGTACGAATGGAACCCTCTCGTCATCCCGCGCCCGGTAACCATCACCCCCGCTAATGCGCAGGCATTGAATCTGCCCGCCGCCGAAGTGGCACCCGCGATGTTTGGCGAGGAGTTCCACACTGCCATGGGAAAGCTGAACTTCGAGCTCAGTCCCAAAAACCGGGGGTTTCTGCGCTACAGCCGATTCACCAATGATTCGCCCTACAACGGCGGCGGCGGGCTGACGATCGTGAGCCGCAGCCTGACTTTCACCGATCGCATGAATGGCGGCGCCGGGCAGTTGGCTACCATCATCACCCCTACGCTGCTGAATGAACTGCGTTTCGGTATCAACCGCCGCCAGGAATTGCGGGTGCAACATGGCGATCCGTCGCCCCAGGATGCCTTCATCAACATCACAGGCGTCGCGAATATCGGGAACAATCTCGGAAACAATAACACGAGTGTTGAGACTAGCACGCAGTTGGTGGACAACCTCACCTGGACCCGCGGGCGGCACACGGTGAAGGGCGGCATGGACTACCAGACCACCGCGTTCCAGCAGCAGCGCCCCCTCAACCGCACTTTCGTTTTCGGCGGGCTGCCGGCGGCAGGCGGGCGTCCTGCGGTCACGCCCCTGCAACAATACCTCAACACGCTCAACCGCATCACGGATCCTGCCACCGGGCGCCCGTTCACCTACACCCAGCTCCAACAGGACATCGGCGACCCCACCGTGGACAAGCGGTTTCATTTTCTCAACTTCTTCCTCCAGGACGAGTACCGCCTCTCCCCGCGGCTGACCTTGAACCTCGGCGTCCGTTACGAGTTGATTCTGTATCCAGAACTGGATCCTGAAGCTCCGCTGGCGTTGTCGCGGACAGTGAATAGAGACACCAACAACTGGGCGCCGCGTATTGGCTTCTCCTGGTCCCCGTTAGCCTCCAAGCGGACGGTAGTCCGAGGCGGTTACGGCACCTACTTCGACACGCCGAATCTTGGGTTATTCCTCGACGCGTCGGTGTTGAACGGGCGCCGTTTGCTCAGCTACGCTGTGCCGGGCGCCGACCCCAACGCACCCCAATTCCCGAACCTGCTCGCTCCCGGCAGTCCGGGTCTGCGCGCGACGGCGCCCAATGTGAACGCCTTCTCCCCCGATCTCCGCACCATGTACGCCCATCAGGCGACGCTTCAGATTGAGCAGGCGCTCACTTCCGCGCTCTCGGTCAATCTGCAATACCAGTGGATGTCCACGCGCCAGGGCTTGTTCGCGCTCGACGCCAACCTGCCTGCTCCCGTTGGCGCCCTCGCCGACGGGCGTCCGCTGTTCAGCGGAGCGACCGGACGCCCGAACCCCAACTTCCGCATCATCAACCTGATCCAGAATGGCGGCAACACCAACTACAATGCGCTTGACATCACGGTGCGGCAGCGCTTTGCCAAGGGCTTGCAGTTCAGCGCCACCTACAGCTATAGCAACGCCCTCGGGGACAGCCAGCAGGGCGGAACCAGCCCGCAGGATCCGACCAACCGCCGCGGGGACTATGGGCGGATGAACGCCAACGTGCGCCACAATTTGGTGCTGCAAGGATTGTGGGCGCCTACCTTCCGGTCCTCGGCTCTGAAGTGGTGGAACGGCACCGAGTTCGCCAGTATCGTCTTCGCCAACAGCGGCTACCCGGTGGACGTCACCGCTGGCGCCGACCTCAACGGCGACCTTGTGCTGAACGACCGACCGCTGGCCGTGGGCCGCAATGCGGTGGTGGGTCCATCCTTCTTTCAGTGGGATTGCCGCCTCACCCGCCGCATCGCCTTCAGCGAACGGTTCGAATTGCAGTTGATTGCCGAAACAGAGAACTTCACCAACCGATTGAATCCAGCCTGCACTCCAGAGGGTGGCTGCAGCGGCGCGGTCGTCCGGTTGGGCTCCGCCGCCGACTTTGGACGCCTCACGGCAGCCCGGTCAGCGCGTGTTTTCCAGTTTGGCACCCGCTTCCAATTCTGACCGGACTGCCGCACCGTGACAGAATAACCATCCCATGAAGCTGCTCCTTACAGTTCTGGCGGCGGTGGCTTCCGCCCAGCCGCTTCCCTACCGCCAGCCGGTGCTGGAAAAGAACTTTCCTGTTCTCGCCGCCTTGCAACAACATGCGAATGCGGGGGCGCTTGCCGCACAGGAGGAGACCCTCCGGCAGCTGGCTGCCGGGAAGCAACAGCGCCACCGGCAGGCGCTCGAGCAATGCGAGGCGAACCTCCCCTGCTTGCTGGACGCCTTCCGTTGGACGGAGGAGGAGATTTCGGAGGCCGCCTCGGCTTTGACACGCCTTTCTTCCTCCGCACCCTTCCTGCACCTCCTCCAGCACAAGCTGCGCCCTGCGGGCCTGTTATTCCGCCACCAAAGTCAGAGCGACAGCGTTCTGCTCGAGCGCGGGTGGCGCGAAGCCGCCGCAGGGTTGAACCGCTTGATCGACGTTTATGGCGCCGGGAAGACGCCCCGCTATCCGGCGATCGACACGCCGATGTACGACACGCAGTCCGATGGCTACCGCCGTCTGGTGTATAACATGGTGGCGGATCTGGCGGAGACGATGCCGGAACCGGGGCTATTCTTTGAACGCACTCTCCGTTTTGGGCTGGCGCTGTTGGAGCTCAATCTCCGCGATGAAGCGGGGCGCTTCGAGCCGATGCATCTGGGTGAGAACCGCGCCGCCCACGCGCAGGTTGCCCGCACGGACTTCTCTCGCTACCCCTACAGCGCGATTCTCGTTCCCGGCGCCGGCTCCGACCGCCCCGGGTTGCCGCTCTCGCCCGCCGGGAGGCTGCGCACCGCCATCGCCGCCCGCCGCTATCATGCCGGAAAGGCTCCCTTTGTGATCGTCTCCGGTGGTTTTGTCCACCCTAAGCAGACCCCCTACTGTGAAGCCATCGAAATGAAGAAGGCGCTGATCAGCGAGTTTGGCGTGCCGGAATCCGCTATCCTCATCGATCCCCATGCCCGCCATACCACTACCAACATCCGGAACGCTGTTCGGCTGATCTACCGCTACGGTCTTCCCCTTGACCGCCGCGCTCTCATCACCACTGATGTCTATCAAAGCCGCTACATCGAGTCTTCGGTGTTTGCCGAACGCTGCCGCACCGAACTCGGCTACGAGCCTTTCGCCTCTCTGAAGCGGATTTCCATCTTTGATCTGGAATGGAACGCGCGGCTGGAATCCTTGCACGCGGATCCGGGAGATCCTCTCGACCCGTGAAGCCCTGAGCCTTCATCGGGAATGCTGCCGCTCGACACGCGAGAACTCCTGCGGGAAGGCGAGGAACCCGCCTTGGGGATGATTGCTCTTCTACCTTGTCCGACCGCCATGACGGTGGACGGGAGGTCCACCACTCGATGGTTTGCGCCACATGCGCCACGGTAACCATCCCCGGCGCGCGCGTGAAAAGCGAATCCCCTTCCTTCAGCACACGGGTCGACCGGTCAAAAACTGTTTGAGCGCCGACTATTCCCCCTGCGGAGCCGCCTTCGTCACGTGAGTTGCTCCCCCGTTGAGAATGCCTGCGTGCCGCGCGTTTCTCACGATCTTTCGCGACGGGTCGCCATGGAGAGCGGTTGGCTGGTTGCCTTGCCTGTGCGCTTGGCGTGCACCTTCATGGGGAGCCCTCGAGCCGGCCGGCCAGGTGCGGGAGCGGCGCCGAGGGCTGCGGCGTTACCCGCCGCGGTCCTCGGCCTCCCCGCTGATGCTGCCGATTAGGGAGAAGGAGTCGGATGGAATTCCACCGCCCAGGTAATCCTGACGTGGCGTCATTCCGTCTTCAAGCATAGGAGGAAGGCACATCTGATGGGTAACTCGGCTTTTCCGCGACGGTGGGGTCTGTTGGGCCTGTTTTTCGTGTTTGCGTTCGCGCTCCTCACCGCCTTGGCTTCCGCCGAAGATGCCGAACCGCCCTTGGTTACCGTCGAATCGGGTCTGCTGCGTGGAGCCGTCGATGGGGACGCGCACGCCTTCCTGGGGGTGCCGTATGCCGCCCCACCGGTCGGCGATCTGCGTTACCGTCCGCCGACGCCGGCGCCCTCCTGGTCCGGCGAGCGCGCCGCCACCGCCTACGCTTCGCCCTGCCCGCAGTTCCCCGCCGGCATGGGAAGCCGTGCGCCCGAATACCTTGGCCAGGAAGACTGCCTATACCTGAATGTCTGGACTCCTGCTGAGCGGAACCCCGAAGAGCGACTGCCGGTTTTGGTTTTCCTCCACGGCGGCGGCAATTTTTCCGGTTCCAACGCTCAGCCGCTGGATGACTTCCTGAAGGTTACCAACGGTGGTCCGGCCTACGACGGCGCCAGGCTGGCCGCCCGCGGACGGGTGCTTGTGGTGACACCCAACTACCGGCTGGGCGCGCTAGGCTTCCTGGCGCACACCGTCACCGGGTCGGAAGAAAGCGGCAACTTCGGCATTCTCGACCAGCAAGCCGCCCTGGCATGGGTGCAACGCAACATCGAGGCCTTCGGCGGGGATCCCGCGCGCGTGCTCTTGTTCGGCCAATCCGGCGGCGCCTACGACGTTTGCATCCACCTCACCAGTCCATCGTCGGAGGGCCTGTTCTCACGCGCCCTCATGATGAGCGGCGTCTGCTACGCCCATCCTCTGCCGTTGATGGAAGACTACACCCGCCGGTTTCTCAACGAAATGGGTTGCGCCGGCGAGGGCGATCCCTTGGAGTGTCTGCGCCGGATCGAGGATCCCCGAAAACTCGTCCTGGCATCCTCCGCGCAGCCCAGGGGGTTGGGATCTTTCAGCCTCCATCCTTATGTGGATGGCATTCTCCTGCCGGCTGCCCCGGCGCTCCGGATCCAGACCGGGGCTCACCATCGTGTGCCCTTCGGGATCGGCTCCACCTCTGCCGAGTACGCCCATCGGTTTGAAAACGTCACCGACGCCACTTATGTCGCTGTCCTAGCTCAGGCGCTGGGCCTGCCCTTAAACAGCCCCGTTGTGCGCCAGGTCCTCGAGGTCTACCCCCGCTCGGCTTACCCGAGCGCCCGCGATTTGGTGATCGACGCAGTGACCGACCGGAACCTCACGTGCAGTTCGCGCGCCATCGCGCGCGCACTGTCGCACAGCCAGTCCGAACCCGTCTACCGCTATCACTTCCGGCAGACGCTTTCGACACCGCTGCGCAGCGGGGATGGCCCTTACCACGCCTCCGATCTTCTTTACCTGTTCCAGCACATGGCGGGCGAGGTCTTCGAAGCCAGTGACGACGACCGGCTGGTGGAAAGACACATGCTCGAATACTGGACCCGCTTTGCCGCCGAAGGCAATCCGAACGGCGCGGATCGAGTGTTGTGGCCAAGTTTCGCCAGCAGTGCGGGTGAGCCGTTCCTGATTCTCCAGCCCCAGCTTGAGACCGGCGAGGATCTGAAGCGCGAGGCGTGTGATTTTTGGGATCAGGTGAGCCAGCGCCCTTCGTTGCCGAACGTGCCCGGTCCTACAGCAGGTTCGACGTCCTGGACCACCCAGCTCACTGCGGCAGGCTCCTGGGCCTATGACCCCGAAATTCTCGCCCTGCCGGACCAGACCCTGATCTCCTGGCAGGATGAACAGAGCCGCATCTGGCTGGCCGAAGCGGATCTGCCAAATAACGCCCTGCGGGATGCGCGGGTCGTCGCCACGCGCGCCGCCCCGCTCCTGCAAACTTTCAACGGTCCCGAGTTTGGACTCGACCGCGACGGGTGGGCGATCTACTACACCCGGCGAAGCCCGTCGGGCGCCCATGAAGCTGCCCGGGTCCAAATCCGCGAGGGCGTTCCGCGAGTGGACATCGTGCCCGGCGGGGAACTCTTTTCGCCCCTCCCCACGCAAAACCCCCAAGCCGCCTCGACCCGCCTGCTGGCCCTAAGGCCGGGCACCACCGCCTGGACGACGGCGGTATGGCTGGATCTGGCCACACCGGAGCAACGGCACGAAATCCTTTCCGTGCCGCAGCGCACGGCCGCCGATTTGCGCTGGATCCAGGGCACATGGAGTTTCCTCACCAGTAACCATCCCAGCCATCCGGGAGCCCTGACGCTAGTAGATACCGCGACCGGCGCCGCCACCCGCATCGCCTCGCCGCCCGGTGCGCTCGATATGCCCTATGGCTGGAGAGCCCCCGAGGCGGGCGGCGCGCTTCAAGCGCTGGTCATGGTGGATGGCAAACAACTCCAGGTTTGGCGCCAGCATGACACTGGTTGGCAGTTGTTGCTGACCCTGGATTCGCCCGAAGCCGCAGGCGGCTATCCGTACCTCGGTTCGCCGGAGCCGTTCACCGCCAACGGGCGCTCGTACGTGAGCATGATTGTCTCGAACCGGCGCGAGGTGTTGCCGGGCCAAACCGACCAGCATGTCTGGATCGCCAGTCTGGACCCCGCCGCGCCTTTCGCCACCCGTTGCGACGATGGGGAGCCGGGACCGCGCACCCGGGTGGATCCGGAAGCGGTCGCCCGCGACGGCTTCGCATCGGTCTTCTACTACACCATGGAGCCGCGCGGCTCGCGGATGTTTGTTTGCAGGACGGCGCTTCCTGACTAGATCGGCGTGGGCGGCGCCGGAGTCCACTGGCGCCCGGCAGGGTCAAAGATTTTCCGCGGCTTGAGGTGTAGTCAGTCTTTATTCCTAGTCGCAGAGCGCTCGCCGTGAAGCGGCTCGCGGAGGGCGTTGTTCCCTGTCGTGCTCGTAAAACCGCGGAGCGTCACAGTCGAGCAAAAGCTGCCGGGATCCGCCCTTGGTCAGGATGCCATTGGGAGAGGAGAGCGCCTGGAAATGGTTTGGAGCGGGAGACGGGATTCGAACCCGCGACATCAACCTTGGCAAGGTTGCACTCTACCAGCTGAGTTACTCCCGCCCGGGGAGAACTTTATTGTTACGCCTCGTTCCGCGGTTTGTCAAACGTAGCTCTAGGTAATTCATTCGAAATGATTTATAAATCTGTGCCCCGTTTCCGCTTCTATGGTAGACTGTCGTTTCAGTTTTCGTAACGGAGAAACTGAGAAGAACCCTCACTGCCTCTCCCGAGCGAGTTGAATCCGACGGTGCCCTCTTCGGCATGCTTTGTGCGCGCCGGAAGGGGTTGGTATTGCTTTCTTGCGATGAATCCTTGGGACCTCATCAAGCGCCGGCTGGAAACCAAGCTGAGTGAAGACAGTTTTCACAACTGGGTCAGCAAGACGGCGTTCAATCGCCTTGACGGAAATGTCCTGCTGGTCGATGCCCCCAACGAGCAGACGAAGCGTTGGATGCAGGAGGAGTACGGCGAACTGGTTCAACAGACGTTGAATCTGCTGGACCTGGGCATCGACCGGGTAGTGTACGAAGTCCCCTCCATCCCTCCCCCACCGAGCAACCGGGAGCCGGAACCAGTCACCCCGAATACTCCCTTCGAGCCTTTGGGCGGCCCCCTCAACCCCAAGTTTACCTTCGAGAGTTTTGTCGTTGGCTCTTGCAATCAACTGGCGCATGCCGCGGCGAAGGCGGTGGCCAGCTTTCCCTCCCGGCGGTATAACCCCCTGTATATCTATGCCGGCACCGGGATGGGAAAGACGCATCTGATGCACGCCGTCGGGCGCAGCCTGGTGACGCAGTACTCGGGCATGCGGGTGATCTATACGTCGAGCGAGCGGTTCATGAACGAGATGATCACCTGCCTCCGCACGGACCGGATGACCCAGTTTCACGCGTTCTACCGCTCGGCGGACGTACTGCTCGTCGATGACATCCAAGTCCTGGGTGGCAAGGAGCGCACGCAGGAGGAGTTCTTCCATACGTTCAACGAGCTTTTCGATAACCAGCGGCAGATCGTTCTCTCCAGCGATATGACGCCTAAGGAGATCCCGGGTCTGGTGGACCGGTTGCGCTCCAGGTTCGAATGGGGGCTCCTCGTGGACATGCAGCCGCCCGACCTCGAGACCAAGATGGCCATCCTCGATAAGAAAGCAGAGAGCGAGGGCATCTGTCTGCCTGAGGAGGTGCGCACTTTTATCGCAACCAAGACCAAGCAAAGCGTGCGCGAACTGGAAGGCGCGCTGGTGAAGCTGATCGCGCTTTCGTCCCTCACCGGCGACCCGATCAATCTGTCCATGGCGCAACAAGTGCTGCGGCACCTCACGCATTCCTCCGACCGCAGGATCACCATCGACGCCATTCAACGGGCGGTTAGCGAACAGTTTCATCTTAAGCCGGGGCAGCTCAAGGAGAAGAGCAACGCGCGGGCGATCGCTTATCCCCGGCAAATCGCCATGTACCTAGTTAAGGAATTAACGAATGCCTCCCTGCCGGAGATTGGCCGCGCTTTCGGCGGGAAGCACCACACGACCGTCATCCACTCGATCCAGAAGATCGAGCAACTCCGGCAGAAGAACCCTGATTTGAACAGGCTTGTGCACAAGCTAATCGACACATTACAATGAGCTTGTTGGGTTTTTCCACAGGTCGGTGCGAGCAGCCCGTGTTGAAACCTGCGCAAATCTGGTTGCACGGTCGGCTTTCGCTCCATCGGTCCCCAGGCGGCTCCACAGTTGGTACAACAGGAAGCCATAGAATTTTGTATAATTTAGAAAGATATCCACACATCCACAGGCCCTATGAATATGGTTCTCTTCTAGAAGAACTTTTCTAGGCCTAGGAGTGATCGCACAAGGAGCTGCGGGCTATGGAGTTCACCGTCAACAAGTCTGACTTGGTTCGCGAACTCGGACTTTCACAGGGGGTCGTGGAGAAGAAAACGACGATCCCGATTCTGTCGAACGTTCTGATCGAAGCCCGCGATGGGCAGATCCTGTTGACTGCCACCGACCTGGAACTTGGCATTCGTTCCGCCTGCCCGGCGAAGGTCAAGAAAGAGGGTTCCGGAACGGTCCCGGCCAAGAAGCTCTTGGACTACGTTCGCTTGCTGCCCGACGCTGAGATTACGATCAAGTTCCTGGAGAACCATTGGGCGCAGATCACCTGTGGCCGCTCCCGCACCAAAATGGCGGGCATGTCCCGGGAGAGTTTTCCGGAGCTGCCGCCCATGCCTCCGGCCAGCGCGGAGATTCCGGCGGGTCTGCTGTCCTCGATGATCGTCAGGACGATTTTCGCCATCTCCGCGGAAGAATCCCGCTTTACGCTGAACGGGGCCTTGCTGCTGTTGAAGCCTGCCAGCTCGATCATGGTCTCCACGGATGGCCACCGGCTGGCTTTTGTGGAGACGATGAAGGACGTGGAGAAGGCGGGCGAGAATCTGCGGGTCCTGGTGCCCAAGAAGGCGATGGCGGAAATTCTGCGGCTAGCGCAGGAAACCGGCGACGGCAAGGCGATCATCGCCGGTGACGAAAACCATCTGTTCTTCGAGTTCGGCTCCCGGTTGCTGATCAGCCGGAAGCTTACGGGCAACTTCCCTGACTACGACCGCGTGCTGCCAAAGGACAACACCCAAACCGCGCAGCTATCCCGGGACGAGATTAAGGCCGCAGTCGAGCGGGTGGCGCAGTTCGCTGACGAACGCTCGCGCGCGATCCGTCTCCAGTTCACGCCGGGTGAGGTGAAGGTGTTCACCTCGTCGGTGGAAACCGGCGAGAGCGAGGAAAGCGTTCCGACGAACTACGCCGGCCCGGAGATCGATATTGGATTCAACGCCCAGTACCTGCTGGACTTTCTGCGAGTGGTTCCGGGCGAGGAAGTTTGTTTCCGGCTGAAAGATCAGCGGAGCGCGGGAGAGCTGACTCCGGCGGGCGGCCCGGAGTCCTTCCACTACCGTTACATTGTGATGCCGATGCGCATCTGATGGGCAGCAGAACCTACTGGTAATCTATGGCGAATGAAGTAAACGCGACCCGCCCGGAGACCTACGATTCTTCGAGTATCCGGGTCTTGGAAGGCCTTGAGGCGGTCCGCTTGCGCCCGGCCATGTACATCGGCTCGACCGGCGAACTGGGCCTCCACCATCTCGTTTACGAAGTGGTGGACAATTCGGTCGATGAAGCCCTTGCCGGCTTCTGCACGGAGATTAACGTCACCATTCACATCGACAACTCCGTCACGGTGGTGGACAACGGCCGCGGGATTCCGGTGGACATCAAGGAAGAGTTCGGCGTCTCCGCGGCGGAAGTGGTGATGACCAAACTGCATGCCGGCGGCAAGTTCGATTCCAACACGTACAAGGTGTCCGGCGGCTTGCACGGCGTGGGCGTCAGTTGCGTGAACGCCCTGTCGGAGAGATTGGAGCTTGAGATCTGGCGCGGAGGTTTCACATGGCAAATGGAGTTCGAGCGCGGCGTGCCCAAAGGACCGCTGACCAAAGTGGGGAAAGCAGGCCGGCGAACCGGGACGAAGGTGACCTTCAAGCCCGACCCCACCGTCATGGACGCGCTGGTGTTCAACTACGACACGCTGGCGCAGCGCTTGCGTGAACTCGCCTTCCTGAACAAGGGCCTGAAGATCACGCTGACCGACGAACGCACCGACCCCATCCGCACCCACGATTTCCTTTACGAGGGGGGCATTGCCGAGTTCATCAAGCACCTGAACCGCGGCAAATCGGTGCTGCACGAGAAACCAATCCACTTCGAAGCCAGCCGGGAATGGCCGGGCGGCGGCGTCCTCACGATGGAGGTGGCGCTCCAGTATAACGACGGCTACTCGGAGAACGTCTTCAGCTTCGCCAATAACATCAACACGGTGGATGGCGGCACGCATCTGACCGGCTTCCGCAGCGCCCTGACGCGGACCATCAACGCCGCCGGGCAGGCCGCCGGGCTGATCAAAGATCCGAAGGATAATCTCACCGGCGACGACGTCCGCGAGGGCCTCACCGCGGTGGTGAGCGTGAAGATCCCGCAGCCTCAGTTTGAAGGGCAAACCAAAGGGAAACTGAACAGCGACATCACGGGCATTGTGACGCAGTTCGTCAACGAGAAACTGGGTGAGTATTTCGACAAGAACCCTAGCGTGATGCGCAAGATCGTCAGCAAGGCGATCGACGCGGCGCGGGCGAGGGAAGCGGCGCGCAAGGCGCGCGACCTGACGCGACGCAAGGGCGCCCTCGATTCCGGCGGCCTGCCGGGGAAACTCGCCGACTGTCAGGAGAAGGACCCGCAGCGCTGCGAATTGTTCCTAGTGGAGGGCGAATCGGCCGGAGGCACCGCCAAGCAGGGGCGGGACCGGCGCTTTCAGGCCATTCTGCCGCTGAAGGGCAAGATCCTGAACGTCGAGAAGGCCCGCTACGACAAGATGCTCAGCCACGAGGAGATCCGGGCGATGATCACCGCGCTCGGCTGCGGCATTGGCAAGGAAGACTTCGACGCCGCCCGCCTCCGCTACAACAAGATCATCATCATGACGGACGCCGACGTGGACGGCTCGCACATTCGCACGCTCCTGCTGACGTTCTTCTTCCGCCACATGCAGGAGTTGATCGCGCGCGGCCACATCTTCATTGCGCAACCCCCGCTCTACCGGATCAAGAAGGGCAAGAGCGAAAAGTACATCAAGGACGAAAAAGATTTTGTGCGGGAGATCATGCGCCGGGCGACCGACAATCTTCGGTTGGAAATCGGCGGCGCGAACGGATCGGCCCGCGCCATGATCGAGGAACGGGAGTTACGGTCGTTCCTGATGAACCTGGACGAGTTCGAGCAGATTTTCAACAAGGTGGAGCGCCGCGTGCGAGACTCGCGCGCCGTAGAGGCGCTCGCCAACACCGACTTCCGGCTGGATAGCCGTGCCGACTTCTCCGACCGCGCCAACCTGGATGCCTTTGCCAGCCACCTGAAAAGCCGGAACCTGCCGGTGGAGGTTCGCCCGGATGAAGAACATTCGGCCTGGATGGCGATCTTTCACGATGCCACGCAGGCGGAGCGGCGCATCAACGTGGAGCTGGCCGGCGCCCCCGAGTACCGCCGGTTCCGCGCGCTGGCGCGCGAAATCGCCAAGTACAATTACCCACCCTTCACCGTGGTGAAGAACGAGCGCAGAGACACGCTGGCGTCGTGGTCGGATCTGCTCGAGCATGTCAAGAACGAGGGCAAGAAGGACGCCACCGTGACGCGCTACAAGGGTCTGGGCGAGATGAACGCCGAGCAGCTTGCGGAAACCACCATGAATCCCGAGAAACGGACCTTGTTGCGCGTGCGTCTCGAGGACGCGGTCGAGAGCGAAGAGATCTTTTCGACGCTCATGGGTGAGAATGTGGAGAACCGGCGCAGATTCATCGAGGAAAACGCCCTGGAAGTCAAGAACCTGGACGTTTGAGGCCGCCGGTCTGAACACGGGACGCGGAAACGGGCGAAGGGGCAAGGTGGCGGGCGGGAGGCAGATGGGATACAGTCAAGCCGATGTCCCGATACCTCGCCTGCCTCTTCACTCTGGTCTTCCTAGCCTCCGCGGAAAGCCCTATCGACGTAGGCTCCCGGAAGCAGCTTTTCATTGATCAGAAGTTCATCGAGATGTCCGAAGGTGTTCGTCTGGTGGTGAACCCTCCCCATCCGACGCGGGAGAAACTGGTCACCACGGATGCTCCCTGGGAGCGCGACGCGCGGCTCGGCAGCTACCACACGGTCGTGCAGGAGGAGAGCAAGATCCGGCTCTGGTACAACGTGCTGGCCGGAGAGCACCAGCCTGGACAGAACCCGCCGTTCCTCGGCATGGCTTATGCGGAGTCGGACGATGGCAAGATCTTCCGGAAGCCGAAACTGGGACTCGTGGAGCGGAACGGTTCCCGCGAGAACAACCTGGTGCTCCCGCACGACCCCAAACTGATCTCGGTGGGCGGCGCCACCGTGTGGCGGGACGACAATCCAAACTGCCCGCCGGAGCGGCGTTATAAGTCCTGGATGAAGAACTACCCCAAACCGGGCAGCGGCCTGCGCGGGCCGCACCGCTTGTGGTACTCGGCGGACGGGCTGAAGTGGTTCCTGGACGAGCGATTGATGACCGGCCTGCGCGCGGCGGACACGCAGCCGTCCTGGTTTTGGGATCCCCGGGTGAACCGCTATGTCGGCTACTCCCGGGAGTGGGTGCGGGAAAAGGCCGGGTTCGGCGCGCGGATGGCGTCCTACAACGAGTCGGATGACCTGATTCACTGGGACAGCTTCGCCATGGCGTTGGAGCCCGATGAACGGGACCTTGCCGCGGCGCCCGCGCTCTCCATCAATCCTGCGAACGTCGAAGTGCGGGGCGAGGACGTCCTGCCGCCGCGGGAGAGGCGACAAGCCGGGCAGACCGCTGGCGAGGACGCCGTCCTGACTCCGACCTCGCCGCTGGATTTCTATGGTCCTGGGGTGTTTCCTTACGAGGGAGTCTACCTAGCGCTGGTTCCGGTGTTTCACCACTGGCGGGACAGTGGCGTGCATTCCTGGCCTTCCACAGGGGATATTCAACTGGCGGTGAGCCGCGACGGCCGTCATTTTTCGCGGCCGCTTCCCCGGCAGCCCTTTCTCCGTACCGGGCCGGACGGCTCGTTCGACTCCAAGTGGATCTATCCGGTCCTGCGCCCGGTGCGCATGGGCGATGAACTGTGGATCTACTACACCGGCGCCAACCACGATCATGCATACCGCCGCGATCCGCTGGCGGAGCGGGATGAATACTACATCTCGCGGGCGGTGTTGCGATTGGACGGATTCATGTCGGCCGATGCGGACTATGAGGGCGCGTGGTTCATGACGCCGCCGCTGCGGTTCACTGGCTCCCGGCTCGAGTTGAACCTGGATACCTCCGCAGGCGGCGTCGCGCGGGTGGAGATCCTGGAGGCGTCCGGCAAACCGATACCGGGTTACACCATGCACGACGCGGACCAACTCACCGGCAACCGCGTGCGGTTGCCGGTGACCTGGTCCGGCCGGGCCGATGTTTCCGCGTTGGCGGGGAAACCGGTGCGGCTGCGCGTCCAGATGCGTTCAGCCAAATTGTATGCGTTCCAGTTCATGAACTGAGCAGCGAACTCAGGGGGACGATACACTCAAGAGGACCGATGCCGGAGCCAGCCTACGTCCTCTCCGCGGAAAATCTCGAGGGATTCGCCCGCGCGCTGATTCGCGCCGCGGGAGTGCCGCCGGAAGCGGCCGCGCTGACCGCCCGGTCGTTGGTATCGGCCAATCTGCGCGGCGTGGACTCGCACGGAGTTCACCTGTTGCTCTTCTACCTGGAACAGATCGAACGCCGGGAGATCGATCCGCTGGGGGAAGGCCGCGTGGTATCGGAGATGGGCGGATGCCTGCTCTATGACGGCGGCAATGCGCTGGGGCAAGTGGTGGCGGACCGGTGCTCCGACCACGGCGTCCGGCTGACGCGGGAGCACGGGCTGAGCCTGGTGGTGGCGCGCGAATCGAACCATTTCGGCGCGGCGGCGTTCTGGGCGCAGAAATACTCGGCGCAGGGGCTGATCGGCGCGGTGTTCTGTAACGCTTCTCCCATCGTGCCGCCGTGGCAGGGCAAGGAGGGACGCGTCGGCACGAATCCCATTTGTATGTCGGCGCCTGGCGGCGCCGAGCGGCCCTTTCTCTTGGATATGGCGACGACGACGGTGGCCGCGAATCGCATCTTCAAGGCCATGGTCAACGGCCAAACGCAGATTCCGCCGGGCTGGGCGATGGACGCCGATGGCGTGCCCACCACGGATACTCGCACCGCGTACGAGGGTTTGATTTCGCCGCTGGGAGGCTATAAGGGCAGCGGACTGGCGCTGATGGTCGAGATCCTGTGCGGGGTGCTGGGAGGGGGGGCGATGGCGACCCAGGTGGGCGGCTTACGGTTCCGCGGAAGGCCGTTCCGCGCCAGCCAATGTTTTCTGGGAATCGACATCGAGCGTTTCCTGCCTCTGCGCGAGTTTCAGGCGCGGATGGACTGGCTGATTCGAGAGATCAAGAACACGCCGCCCGCCAAGGGCTATACGGAAGTGCTGGTGGCGGGAGAGCCGGAGTGGCGCGCCGAGGAGCGCCGGCGCCGCGAGGGCATTCCGCTGGAAGCGGGCACCTGGAACGGGCTGCTGGCCTTTGCGGACAGGTGGGGCATTGCGCCGCCGGCGCCACACGAGCGGGTGGAGACGGCGTGATTCCGGCGGAGGCGGCGCTCGGCGTTGCGGGAGCGGCGGGATCGGTGGCCGCGTTGATGACGTATGCGGTCCGGGGTCGCTCGGCTACCTGGCTGGCGCCGTCTGTGTACCGGGGCTCGCGCCGCGAACCGCGCGTCGCGTTAACCTTCGATGACGGTCCCACGCCCGGCACGCTGCGCCTGCTCGACATGCTCGAGAAGGAACGCGTACCGGCCGCCTTCTTTTTGTGCGGCGCGAACGTCGAGCGCCATCCGCGGGTGGCGGCGGCGATCACGGCGGCGGGTCATGAGATCGGCAACCACTCCTATTCTCATCCGCTGTTTGCGTTCAAGTCCGCCCGTTTCATCGCCGGAGAAGTTCGGCGGGCGCAGGAGGTGATCGCGCAGGCGGCGGGCGCCGCGCCCCGCTGGTTCCGGCCCCCCTATGGAGTTCGTTGGTTCGGGCTGCGCCGCATTCAGCGGGAAGCGGGCCTCCGGGGGGTGATGTGGACGGTGATCGGCCGCGACTGGAAACTTGACGCCGAGCGCGTGGCGCGGCGGGTCGCCCAGGGCGCCGGTCCAGGCGCGATCCTCTGCCTGCATGATGGCCGGGAGTTAGCCGCCGCTCCCGATATCTCGGCCACGCTGGAGGCGGTGCGGATGTTGATCCCCCGGCTGCGCCAGCGGGGTCTTGAATTTGCTACGTTGAGTTCGATGGTATGTCCGAAGACCTGACGGAACGGATCCTGGACGTGATCGCGGCCACCCAAAAACTGCCGCGCGACAAGCTGTCGATCGATCGCTCATTTGCCGAGCTGGAAATCGACTCGATGGACGGCGTGAACATTCTGTTCGCGTTGGAAAACGAGTTCAACATCACCATCCCGGATGAGCAAGCGAAGTCGATTCGGAGCCTCCGCGATATTGTCGACGGAGTGCGGGGATTGATTGAGGGGTCCGGCCAGGAAGGTGTCGCGCTCCCGTCATGAGGCAGCGGGTGGCTGTCACCGGCGTGGGAGTGATATCCGCGGCGGGCTTGTCCTCCGGCACGTTCTGGGAGTCGGTGCGCGCGGGACGCAGCGCCATTGCGCCGCTCCAGTGCGTCGAGCCGGGCGCCCTGCGCTTTGCCCATGGGGCGGAGGTGCGCGGCTTCGATCCGCTGGCGCATTTCGAGCCGAAGCAGATCGACTTTCTGGACCGCTTCGCCCAGTTCGCGGTAGTGGCGGCCCGCGAGGCGGTTCGCGACGCGGGGATTGCCTGGACGCCGGAACTGCGGGGACGCACGGCCATTGTGACAGGCTCCTGCGTGGGCGGTCAGAGCAGCGAAGACAGCGAATTCGTCGAATTGTACAAGAAGAACCGGCCCCGGGTGCATCCTCTGACGGTAGCGCGGGTGATGGCCAACGCCGGCGCCAGCCACATCAGCATGGATCTGGGTGTTACGGGACCCTGCTTTACCGTTTCCACGGCCTGTTCTTCGGCGAATCATGCCATCGGCCACGCGCTCTGGATGCTGCGGAGCGGCGTGGCGGATCTGGCCATAACGGGAGGCAGCGAAGCGCCCTTCAGTCTGGGGCACCTGAAGGCGTGGGAGGCGATGCGGGTCGTGTCGCCGGACACGTGCCGGCCCTTCTCGCGAGACCGCAAGGGCATGATCCTGGGAGAGGGCGCGGCGATGCTGGTGCTGGAACCGCTGGAGCGCGCCCGGGCGCGAGGCGTCCGCATCTATGGCGAGGTCAGCGGCTTCGGCATGTCGGCCGATGCGCACCATCTGACGCAACCCGCCAAGGACGGCGCGCTGCGGGCGATGGCCGCCGCGCTCGAGGACGCCGGCGTGCCGCCCGAAGCCGTCGGTTACATCAACGCCCACGGCACGGGCACTTCCGCCAACGACGCCACCGAATGCGCCGCGATTCGGGAGGTGTTTGGCGCGCACGGGGACCGGCTGGCGGTGAGTTCCACCAAGGCGATCCACGGGCACGCCCTCGGCGCCGCGGGCGCGCTCGAGGCGGTCGCCACGCTGCTCGCATTACGCGACGGCTTCTTACCCCCGACGGCGAATTTCAGCGCTGCCGACCCGGAATGCGATCTGGACGTGATTCCCAACCAGGGGCGCGCCGCGGAGGTCGAGTACGCGCTTTCCAATTCCTTTGCATTCGGCGGGCTGAACGCAGTGCTGGTGTTGCGGAAGGCGTAGTCCATCCCCCTGCCAGGGTGGTTACAAAACAGTGAAGTTCCTGAGGCTGGCGATGGAACCTATTCCCGGGGACCATTTCCGCCGATAGGAGCGATCGGGAGGGCTTATGGCCGTCATGGTGCGCGTACGTGACGAGATCCCCGGGCGCGCCCGGGGCCCAGCTTTCGAGATGTGGTTGGAGCCCGCGCCGCCCACGGTTCGCGAGCTGATCCGCCGGTGCGTGGAGCAGGAGGCGGCCCGCGTCCAGGCGTCGCCGGCCGTGGCCGCTCCCGTCCTGGTCGAGCGGGACGAGAAGGAACGCTTGCTGAACGGCGAGCGATCGCTAAACCAGCCGCCCTTGGACGTTGAAGAGCAATTCCGGAGGGCCTGCCAGGCGTTTCAAGCCCAGCGGGTGATCCTGCTGCTTGGCGAGCGGCAGGCGCTGGCGCTCGAGGAACCCGTGGAGGTCGCGTCGGGCAGTGAGATTACCTTTCTGAGGTTGGTTCCGCTAATCGGGGGTTAAGCACCGGTGGAAGTAACAGGCCTTGATGAAATCCGCGCGGTGGTGGAGCAGCTTTCCGCCAGGGCGCAGCAGGTTTCGTTCGACCAACTCGGAGAGATCGGGGAGCAATCCGCGGCGGCATTCCAGAAGGCCGACGCGGAGCTTCAGAAGTCGTTTGTCCTCGAGTGTCTGCGCGCCGGCGCGGCGGCCGGCCGGATGCTGCGCCGGCGCTTGCCGTGGCGGGATGAAGAGGAGGCGGAGTTGGTGCGTCTCAGCGCGGGAATTCCGTACGAGATGTCGCCCGTGGCCGCCGTGCTGCGTCTGGCGGAAGGGCGGCTGGAGGCGCCTGGAATGACGGACGCCTGCGGCGTCTTGCGGTCCGCCTTGGTCGAGTGGGAGATGTACGCGGAGGCGCGGGCCCTGATCCGCCGGATCGATGAACTGCTGGAGCGCGCCAGGGGAGTTTCCAAACCGGAGTTGCAGGCGCTCGGTCCTTGGACCCGGAACGTCTACGAAGAAATCAGCAGGTTGCCGAACCAGGCTGCGTGGACGAGCGTGATTCAGCAGGCGACTGCGCTGGCGGAAGCCGAGCCTTCCCGGAAGTGGCGGGATACCTCGGCGGCGCTGGTCGCGGCAATCGGGCGGGAAGCGTTCCGGGCGATCGTGCGCCGCTGGCTGCTTATGGGGCCTGCGGCTGGCGAACCGGGGATTCAAATTACCCCGGAGGAGGCGGGCGTGCAGCGCGGGCTCTTGTGGTTCCTGCCCGAGTGCGCGGACGGCGAGCTGTGCGGGGTGATCGCTGGCTTTGCCGAGCAATGCCTGAGGAAGATTCCGAACCATGGGGCGGTGTCGCAGATAGCAGGCCATGCCTGCGTGCACGTGCTGGCGGCCATCTCGGGTCCGGAGGCGGTCGCGCAACTCAGTCGCCTGAGCCGGCAGGTCCGCTACGCAACGGCCCGGCGTTTGGTGGAAGAGGCAGTGGCCTCCCGACCAGTCGCGAACATCGTTCAACCGGACAAGATACTCGCCGTCGGCGGGGGCGGTGAAGCGCAGGCGGGAGTCGTTTCCATTCCCCGGACCCGCATCGTCGTTGCGGAACGTCAGGCGCACAAGGGGAAGGCCATTGGGCGCGGGCCGCGCTCCGGCGGGGAGGATCTGGACTTTGCAGGTGGACGAATCCACCGCGCGGGCTTCCGGGGTGGTGTCGAAAAAGCCCAGCCGGCGGCCGCCGAACTGTTCAAAACGGAAGTCGTCATCCGGAGTGCGAGGCATGGCCTCGACCCGGACAATTTCCTCCCCGATCGGCACGAAGTCTCCCACGGCGAAACCGGTGGGTAAATAGAGCCGGAGACCCGGAATCTGTCGATTCGCGTTGATCCCGTCCGCGAAAACAGACCCAGAGCGTTGGCGTCGGCGCTTTCGAGAGAGCTTCAGACAAACAGTTCACGAACCGGCTCGGTTCCGTGATCGACGACGCGGATGGGCCGGCCCTGCGCGCCCGGCAGTTCATGGTCGAGCGGGATACCCAGCGCATGATAGATCGTCGCCGCCACCTCGCTGGGCGTGACGGGACGGTCTTTGGGCATGGCGCCGATGTCATCGGAAGAGCCGATGACCTGGCCGCCCTGGACTCCACCTCCGGCCATGAGCATCGACCAGCACTGCGGCCAGTGATCGCGCCCGCCCGCCGGGTTGACCTTAGGAGTACGGCCGAACTCGCCCGTGGCGACGACCAGCGTGTTGCCAAGGAGTCCGCGATTGTGCAGGTCTTCCAGCAACGAGCTGTAGGCGTGGTCAAACATGGGGCCGACCAGGTCGCGGTAGCACGAAAGCGGGCTAAAGGGCTTCGAGCCGTGGACGTCCCAGGTGATTTCATCAAACACCGTCTCGAACATGTTGATGGTGACGAAACGCACTCCCGCCTCGATCATCCGACGGGCGAGGAGACAGCTCTGGCCGAAACGGTTCAAGCCATAGTTCTCACGGACGGCTTCGGGCTCGCGGGACAACTCGAAAGCGTCGCGCGCCTTCTGAGAAGACATGAGCGTGTACGCCTGATGGAAAGTAGAATCGAGCAGACGGGCGTCCGGGGAAGTCTCAAACCGGCTGACGGTACGGTCGACCAGCTCGCGCCAGTTCTTGTGGCGGTCCACGCGCAGGGCGGAGAGATACTCCGAAGGGAACATATCGGGCACGCGGAAGTTGGGGTCAGACGGATCGGCGTTCAGGACAAACGGGTCGTGCGTCTTGCCGAGGTAGCCCGCGCTCTGGCCGTGGGGCATGTTTCCCCCCGTGTTGCCAATGGGACGAGGCAGCAGGACGTGCGCCGGGACGTCACCCTGCGGGCCTTTGAGTTTCGATAACACGCAGCCGATATGGGGATGCTCGATGCCGCCCTGGAACAAGCGGCCGGTCTGCATCATCTGGTGGCCCGTGTCATGAACGGCGGCCGCCGTATGGTGGACGCTGCGGACGATGGCGTATTTGTCCGCATGCTTTGCCATCCGCGGGAAGTTCTCGGAGATTTCCACGCCGGCGACGTTGGTCTTGATCGGACGATAGGGGCCGCGGATCTCGATAGGCGCGTTGGGCTTCATGTCCCAGGTGTCGAGTTGGGAGGGACCGCCCACGAGAAACAGGAGAATGCAGTTGACGTCCTTGGAGCGGTCGACCGCCCCGCGAGCCTTCCAGCCGAACCACTCGGGTAGTCCCAGGCCCAGCAGAGAGAGCGTACCGGCGTGGAAGAAATCCCGCCGCCGCAGACCATCGCAGAAATGAACCGCTTTGTCAGCATCCAATCGGAACATGGGCGGAGTGCTCCTTCTCCTCGATCAAGTCACTCAGATCGGAGAATGAAGAAATTGTATCGGAAGGGTTTTCGCCCGCGCAAATAGAAAAGGCGGAGTGGTAGGGACGGGCAGATTCGAACTGCCGGCCTGCCGCTTAGGAGGCGGCTGCTCTATCCATCTGAGCTACGTCCCCACGCTTCCCTCATTGTAGCGGCTGAGCCCCCTCCGGCCAATGTCGGTACGGTAGTGCGCGCCCCGAAAATGAATGCAACGCACGGCGGCGTAGGCGTGATCGATGGCGGCGGCGAGGGTGGGGCCGGAGCAGGTTACTCCGAGGACGCGGCCTCCCGCGGTCTCGAGACCAGCAGGTCCTTGGCGGGTACCAGCGTGGAACACCATCGCGCCCGTAGTCTCCGCTTCGGCGATTCCGGAAATCGGCGCGCCGGTTTGGTAGGCGCCAGGGTACCCTCCAGAAGCCAGCACAACACAAACGGAGGGTTCTGGGGACCAATCCAAGCGCTGGCTGTGAAGGTTCTGTTCCGTAGCGGCCCAGAGCACTTCGGCCAAGCCAGATTGCAGGCGGTGCAGCAGGGGCTGGGTTTCAGGGTCGCCGGAGCGGACATTGAACTCGAGCACCTTCGGCCCGTCGCCGGTCATCATGAGGCCGGCATAGAGGAAACCGGTGAACCGAGTCGCCCGGACGGTGGGGAGGATGATGGTTTCTAAGATCTGATCGCGTTGGAGGGCAGACAGTAGCCGAGAATCCGAGTAGGCGCCCATGCCGCCGGTGTTGGGTCCTTGATCGTTGTCGAAGACCCGTTTGTGATCCTGGCTGGGCTCGAGGGGGAGGGCGGTGACGCCGTCGCAGATGGCGATGAAGCTGAGTTCCTCTCCCTGGAGGAATTCCTCCAGCACAAGACGGTTGCCGAGGGAGGTAATCGCGGCGCGAGCCTCGCTTTCATCCTGGGCGATGACGACGCCTTTGCCGGCAGCCAGGCCGTCCGCCTTGACGACCACGGGATAATGAAACCGGCTCAGCGCGGCGATGGCTTCGGCCGCGTTCTCACACGCCTGAAACCGGGCCGTCGGGATGCCATGCCGCTCGAAGAACCGCTTCGCGTAGAGCTTACTGCCTTCCAGGGCTGCCGCGGCGGCGGGGGGGCCGAAGATGCGGAGGCCCTCGGCGCGGAAAAGGTCGACAATTCCCTCGACCAAGGGAGCTTCGGGGCCCACGACCGTAAGGTCGACGGCTGCCGCGCGGGCGGCCTCCAGATAATGTTTGGGGGTGGCGCCAGCGAGCGGCAGATTGACCGCGACTTGGGCGGTGCCCGGATTTCCTGGAGCAGCGTAAACTTCGGCGCCCGGACTGTGGGCCAGTTTCCAGGCGAGAGCATGCTCGCGACCGCCGCTCCCAATGACCAGAATTCTCATGACGATACAATAAGGATACGCGCAAACAGGGACCTCCATGCAGAACCGATACGACGTGGTCGTAATTGGCGCCGGTCATGCGGGATGCGAGGCGGCGCGCGCGTGCGCGCGGTTAGGCCTAAGGACAGCGATCGTCACGATGAACGCGGACTTGATCGCCCAAATGTCGTGCAATCCGGCGGTGGGTGGGATTGCGAAGGGCCACCTGGTAAGGGAGATCGACGCGCTGGGCGGGGTGATGGGCGAGGTCACGGACGCGGTTGGCATACAGTTTCGCCTGCTCAACACCAGCCGCGGCCCGGCCGTGTGGTCGCCGCGGGCGCAATGCGACAAGAAGCTTTACCGTTTCAAGATGAAAGAGGTGCTGGAGCGGGAGCCAAACTTGCGCATCCGGCAGGCAGAGGTAGCCGAGCTGGCGCTGAGCGATCTCCCGGGCGGACGAAAAAGAATTTCAGGTGTCAAACTCCGAGATGGCCGCGAGTTGTACGCGGGCGCCGTGGTCGTCACGACCGGAACCTTTCTGAATGGGTTAGCGCACGTCGGTGACCAGAAGTACAGTTGCGGGCGGAATGGGGAGGCGCCCGCAAACCTGCTGGGTGACCAGTTGCGGACACTCGGGCTGTCGTGGACGCGTCTGAAGACCGGTACGCCCCCACGGTTGGATGGCCGAACCATCGACTGGTCGTGCTTTGAAAAGCAGCCCGGCGACCCGGAGCCAACGCCTTTCTCGTTTCTCACCGACCGGATCGACCGGCCGCAGATTTGCTGCCACCTGGCTTACACTACCCCCGCGACCAAGCACATTATTTATTCAGCGATTCACCGGTCTCCCCTTTACAGTGGGCAGATCGAAGGGATTGGACCGCGCTATTGCCCATCGATTGAAGACAAGTTCGTCAAGTTCCCCGACAAGGAGCGCCACCAGATCTTTTTAGAACCGGAAGGATTGGATACGAATGAGATCTATGTAAATGGGATGTCGACGAGCATGCCGATCGACGTCCAGGCGGCGATGGTCGCCTCCATTCCAGGACTGGAAAAAGCGGAGATGATCCGGCCTGGTTACGCCATTGAGTACGACGCGATTGATCCTCGTGAGCTAACCCATGCTCTTGAGGTTAAGAAGATTGAGAATTTGTTCTTGGCTGGACAGATCAACGGCACCTCCGGATATGAGGAGGCCGCCTGCCAGGGGTTGATCGCGGGCATCAACGCATGCCGCAAGCTTGGTAGGATGGACCCGTTGGTGCTGGACCGCGTCAGCGGCTACACGGGAATCCTGATCGACGACTTGGTGAGCAAGGGCGCCGACGAGCCTTACCGGATGTTTACTTCGAGAGCCGAGTTTCGTCTCCACCTGCGAATCGACAATGCTGACGAACGTCTCACTGGCATCGGCCGCCAGGCGGGTCTTGTATGCGATGCTCGCTGGAAGTTGTACCAGAAGAAGATCGAGCAAAAGGAGAAACTACTCCTGGCGCTGAGCGGGGGGCGGCTCGCGCAGTGGTTGAAACGGCCGGAATCGAAGATCGAGGAACTGGAATCGTGGGTTGAGGAGGTCCTGGGGGAACCGCCCGTACGCGGGGTCCTGGCGACGGTGGAGACTGAGGTGAAATACTCGGGATACATCGCTCAGCAGGAGCGGCAGATCCGGCGGCTCAAGGAGGCAGAGGCAAAAGCGATTCCGGGAGGGTTCCGCTACCGTGACGTCCCGGGACTCTCGCGGGAGGTGATTGAGAAGTTGGAGCGTGTGGAGCCACGCACCGTTGGCCAAGCGGGGAGGATTCCCGGGGTGACGCCGGCGGCGGTAGCCCTTCTTGATGTCTATGTGAGTTTGCAGCGTGCTTCGTGATTGGCTGCTGCGATTGGTGGCGCCGCATTGTCCCCTGACCGGTGCGGAGCTGGAGGCATTCGAAGCCCACTGGGCGTCGGTTCAGCGTTGGAATCGGAAGCTCAACCTGACGCGGATTGTGGACGAGCAGGAAGCAGCCGTGCGTCACTTCGGGGAATCGGCCTTTCTGGCACGATGGTTGCCACCTGGGGGCCTGCGTGTGGCGGATGTTGGCTCCGGAGCAGGTTTCCCGGGAATTCCGCTCGCGATGCTGCGCCCTGAATGCCTGGTGACGCTGATTGAGTCGCATCAGAGGAAGGCAGTGTTCCTTCGCGAAGCGTCGCGGGGGCTACCGAACATTCGGGTTTTGGCAGAGCGGGGAGAGGCAGTCAAGGATACCTTCGATTGGGCGGTTTCCCGGGCGGTTTCGTGGGCCGAGCTTCAGCCTTTCATCTTCAAGCTCGCTCCTGCGGTGGCTTTTCTCGGGGGGCGGGAGGTGATTCCCCGGGAGTGCTCACGCGTCGCTCTCCCATGGGGAGGTGGTCGCTTCCTCGTGACTGTTTCACGTGAAACGCTGTCCTGACATCAGGATTTGGCATTCCGACGAAGGTTCCACGTGAAACATCCTCAGCGCCGTGCGCCGAGCGATCCGACCACAGCGACCCTGTGATAGCATGTTGACTTGGGAAAAATCATCGCCGTCGCCAACCAGAAAGGTGGTGTCGGGAAGACTACCACCGCGATCAACCTTGCTGCGGCGCTGGCCGCCAATGATCTCGAAGTCCTGCTTGTCGACTCGGACCCGCAAGGAAATTCCACAACCGGTTTGGGCATTGACAAAGACCCCGACCGCCTGACCACCTACCAAGTCCTGCTTGGTTCCCACCCCATTCAGGATGCGGTCATTCCTACCGCTTTTCAGGGGCTCTCCCTGCTTCCAGCCGATCAAAACCTGGCCGCCGCCAATATTGAGCTTGTTGAACTGCCCGAGCGTCAGTTCAAACTCCGCCATGCCCTGGCGAACGCTCGCAGCCTGTACCGATATATCCTGATCGACTGCCCTCCAGCCTTGGACCTGCTCACAATCAACGCGCTTTCCGCAGCCGACTCGGTGCTGATCCCCATTCAATGCGAGTTCTTCGCGCTCGAAGGCATTTCCGAACTCATCGGCACCATCGACCGCATCAAGGAATCGTTTGGCCACCCGTTGGAAATTGAAGGGATCCTCCTGACTATGTATGATGACCGCACGAATCTCGCCCGCCAGGTAGCCAATGACCTCCGCGAATTTTTTGAAAACGAAATTTTCAGAACCGTCATCCCTCGAAGCATCCGCTTGGCTGAAGCGCCCAGCTTTGGCCAGCCTATCCTAGCTTACGATGTACGCTCCCGCGGAGCCGAGAGCTACATCCGCCTCGCCAAGGAGATCCTGGAGAATGAGCAAACCAGCCGACGGGCCACGCAAAGTGCTCGGTAAGGGGCTCAGCGCCCTCCTCCCGGAACGGCCTGCCGTGGATGCCGGCTTTTCGACCACCCAGACGCCTCGCGAGTTGCCGATTGGTGACATCGACCCCAACCCGCTACAGCCCCGACGTATTTTCGTTCAGGACCGGCTCGACGAGCTTGCGCAGTCTATCCGCGCCAACGGCATCGTGCAACCGCTCGTCGTCCGCCAGAACGGCGGCCGATATCAGCTTGTCGCCGGAGAGCGCCGCTGGCGAGCAGCCCAGCTCGCCAACCTCGACAAGGTTCCGGTCATCGTCCAGAACATTCCCGACGACCGGCTCCTCGAAGTAACCCTTGTCGAGAACATCCAGCGGGAAGACCTTAACCCCATCGAAGCCGCCTTGGCTTTTCAGCGCATGATTGTCGACCTCCACCTGACCCAGGAAGAGGTTGGCCGCCGGACGGGCAAAGACCGCACCACTATTACGAACTTTCTTCGCCTGCTTCAACTACCCAGCGATATCCAGCAACTTGTTGGTGAAAGACGCCTGTCGCCTGGTCACGCCCGCTGCCTCGTCGGCCTGCCTGAATCTACGCAGCGCGAAGTGGCCGAAAAGGTGGTTGCTCAAGGCATGTCGGTGCGAGAGACTGAGCGCCTCACGCAACGCCTCACGGAACCGAGACGCCCGAAGACCCCAAAAGAAACCGCAGCGTTGGACCCCAATGTGCGCGCCGCCATCGAGGCCATGGAGCGGGCTCTGGGCACACGAGTTCGCATTGTTTCCCGGTCTGGTTCGTCGGGAAGGATCGAAATCGAGTACTACTCCTCCGAAGACCTGGACCGGATCTACGCAGCAATCCTCGGCGACGCGCCAGCCTGACCGCCGCCCAAGCCAAACCCTCAGTCGCGCAGGAGTTGGAGGATGCCCCTTAATTCCTGCCGAATGAGCGTCACCAACTCCGAATCAAACAGACTCCCTTGCTGTCCCGCAGGAAGCGCCGACTTGGCCAAGCGTTTCCGCTGAGGCGCCCTTGCCTCCTCCTGCAGCGCCTGCCGAGCACCCTCAATCGTAAAGCGCCGGTCATAGAGCAAGTGCTTGATTCTCAGGAGTTGCTCAACGTCCCTCTTTCGGTAGAGCCTGTGCCCCGTCCCGGACTTCTTCGGGGAAAGCTGCGGAAATTCAGATTCCCAATATCGCAGTACATACGGCTCCACCCCAACCAGTCCGCTGACCTCGCCAATGCGAAAGTACAGCTTGTCGGGGATGTCTGGCGTCGGAGTCTGTACCGCTGGGTCGGCCATGACCTATCTGCATCCTAAGGGGAAAGGGCTATCAACGTCAACCGCATCCTTCTAGGTTACTAACGAAACAACACGTTAAGCGGACTGTTCAGATCTCCGGCTTCCTATTCCGAGGAACTTCCGAGGAGCCCGTGTTCAATCCCTCCCCAGCGACCATCTCCACCACGTGCCTTCCTCTTGGCAAGGAGATCACCCACCTCCCTTCCCGCCCATCCACGATGCTCGAGCTGACCTCGCCGTCCAACCGAAAAACAACTGGCTCCCGCGACAACGCCGCAAAAGTACGGCTTTGGCTCTCGTACTCCAAGCGGATCCCGGAAGGCGGGAAAAACTCGGCTGTCACTACCTCCCCGGTGAAATCCAGGACCCTGAACCCGACATCGGCGCCGACGCTAACCCGGTGCGACCCGGCCGGCAGCAGAACTCTCTCCCCATCGCCCAGAGGCCAGGGCCTCCCGTTCACGGTTGCTCCGCCACGCCAACGCACGTACAGCGCCCTCGATGTCTCCACCTCCAAACCCTGTTCCGTAAGCCGCACCCTGTCCGCCACCGCAGTGGCTGCGGGCAAAAAGGGGAGGTCGTCACGCAATATCGACTTCTCGAAATACAGAGCCACGCGAGCGAACGCCGAACTCGCGGCGTGCAGCAACTGAAACAACTCTAAACCTGTTTGCACCTTCGTCGGATACACGTCCTGATACCGTTCCACCACGTTGATGTCCACGGCAATCCGCTTCCGATCGGTCGTTACGCTCTCATACCTTCGCGCGAGCTCCTGGTATCGCTCCGGGCTCAAGTGCCACACCGTGGCGGGATCCTCCACGAGGAACGTAAACCCCCGCTCGGCCACCCAAGGCAAAAGCCCCGCAGAATCTGCGCCGATCGCGTCGCGCATCCGGACGTCCAGTTGATCATCGACGTGCGTGAGCACGATGTCGAGGTCCGGCCGCTGACCGCGCAGTTCCTCGAGCGCGGTCAGCCATTCACGCTGCATCCGGCGCGCCAGCCGAACCCGATAGTCCAGGAACTGCCGCATCCGGCCAGCTTCAAACGCTCCCTGAAACAGCGCCAGCGGATCAAATCCGGCTTCGCGCTCAAACTCGGCACGGACCTCGGTGTTCATCGGCGTGAACCTTGACGGATTCGCCGGACCCTCCAGCGACTCGAAGTACAACTCCGCCAGATTCACGCCGTCCCACGCAAAGCGGAGTATCAGATCTGTTATACCGGTCCGCACCGCCCGCGCGCAGTCCCGGTTGGCCAGATTCATCAGCTTGCGCCAATCCAGATGCGCATCCTTCTGATCCGCGGTTTTCTCTCGCCAGGCCGGATGATCCGTCCAGAAACGCTCGCTCACATGCGGCAACTCCAGCCAGGCGTACACGGCGATGCCCTCGCGATGGCACGAACGGATCAATTTCTCCAGGTAGGCGTCCCGGCCGGCGTCCCGCTCAAAGAAATGCCAGGCCGCGACATGCAGGCCTGCGATCCCCGCCGCGCGCCACCGCCGAGCGAAATAGTCCGGGTCAATGCGAAGGCGGTACGAGGAATCGAAAAACGCCCAAAGGTCTCGTGCCTCAAAAGGAGGATCGAAACCCAGGTCGCGCAGCGCGTGGAGCAAATATGGAAACCGCTCGTACCCACGCTCGCCCGGATCCGTCGCTAACCACAACACGCCGCCCGCGCCTTTTCGATAACCTGCCAGCAGCGGCGCTCCGGACCATTTGTCCTTCGCAAATACTCGGGCGGCCGGAGGCGCCACCGATCGTGCCAGTTCGGCCTCCCGCTCCCACACGATCAACAGATCGGGCCGGCGCGCCTCCTCTAACCGGCGGACCCGCACCCGCTCCGGCACGCCGCGAAACCCAAACATCTCCGCGGCGAGACTCTGGCCCTCCAGCACCACGTACGCTCCCCGCTCCACCGCCTCGGCCCACCGGGGCGAAGCCTCGGTTCCCGGCCGCAACACAATCATCGCGGCAGACTCTGCCGGTCCCGGTTTCAACCCGATGGAGCCAAGCACCGCGGGCCACGCTCCTGGCATCCCGGGGGAAACATGGAAAAAATAGCCGGTGCGGCGCGGATGGTTGACCTCGCCTTCCGCGGCCCCTGCGCCCATCACCGCCAGCAGCGCCGCCCATCCGAGCCACCTAGTGCGTGAACGCATACCAGACCCCTCCGCGCAGATCATAGTATTGAGCCGCTCGTACCCCCCCTTGGTCCACCGTGTAAGCTCCTCGAAGCGCCTCGACGAAAAGCACGGTGCCCTTCCGCAAAAAGGGCCACCGAAATCGCAGGCCGGGGCCCAGTTCACCGAAATTCGCCCACGCCGCCCGTTTCGCGTCCGCGACCACATTCGCCGCCAAGTACAACTGCGTTTCCAAACCGCCCAACAGCTTGGCCGATCCCAGGGACCACCCGCCCCGGTTCTGGAGGTAAAACAGGACATCATTGCCGAACCGGCTGATGAACACCGCGTCGCTGTTCAACTCGTAAAACCAGCCCGCCGCCCCGATGCCATGGCCGATCCCCCGGGCGAACGAAACGCCGCCTCGATAGTCCGGAACCATCTTTCCCGCGCCCGGTTGCGGGCGGCGCAGAGTCCGCGCGGAACCGGCTTCCGCCCACGCCGTTAAACCCCGCCACGTACGCGTGGCCAAGCCAAGCCCGAAAATAGCTGCGTTTTCTGAGAGATATTGAGGAATCGGACCGCCTGTCGTGTGCCGCACATCGCCCATCACGCGCAGCGACAGATACGGCCGCAGCGGAAGCCTGCCCACCCGCATCTCCACTTTCGCCTGGCTATAGGAGAACGCGTCACGCCAGCGCGACGAGTAGAGCGGAAATGTCCACACTGTGGTCCGGAACCGCGCATACTCCGGCCGCAGGCTTTCGTAAGCTTTGCGGGCCTCCGCTGAAATGCGTGGGTCCCCGCTTCGCCGCGCCAGGTCGAACCAGTGCAGCGCCTCCCGATCCTGGTGCAGAACGTTATACGTCCAACCCAGTTTCAACATCACCCAAGGATCCGCCGCATCCGCCTCGTGGGCCGCCCTCAGGTAGCGCAGGGCGTCCGCGAGATATCCCTTCTGCAAGCTCTTCTCCGCTAATATCTTGGCGTCGCTCGTCAGCGCATCGGCGGCGCTGGCGGCATCCGGGTGCTTCCTCTCCAGCGGCAGCTTCAGCGCCGCGCGCACCCGGTTGGCCAGCACCTCGTCCGGTCCGGCCAGCACTTTCGCCAACAGCGGCTCAGCGCGGGTCTTTTCATTCCGCGAGAAATACATCAACCCGAGCTGTGCGCTGGTCAACAAGTCGTCAGGCGCGCGCTCCAGGATTGCCCGAAACTCTTTCTCTGCTTCGCTGGGTTTGTCCATGGCCAGCAACAGGAACGCCAGCTCTCGCCGCAACTCCAGATTGTCCGGCTCGAACTCTATGGCCAGACGAAACTCGTAAACGTAGGGGTACCGGGCCGGCAACAGTTCGCGAGCTTCCTCCGCTGCCCGCGACGCCGGACCGCGCGACGCCGCAAGCAGCGCCGCCGTAGCCATGTCTGTGCGATTCAGCGCCTTCCAGACGACGGCCAGCCGCACTATCAGGTTCCGCTCCGCCGGCTTCAGCCGCCACGCCGCTTCATAGTGCCGTGCCGCCAGTTCCGACTCATCACGCTCCTCTGCCAAGCGAGCCAGCTCCAGGTGCGCCATGAAATCGGCCGGATTCGCTTCCGCCACCTTCGACCAACGGGCGATCCCCTCTCCCAGCGCCTGATCGATGTTTTGAAACGCCTGCTCGGCGGTCACCCGCGATTCGGGATCTCCGGTCCTCCGCACCCGGTCGAACACCCTTCGGGCCTTCGCTCGCTCGCCGGTTTCATGACACAGGAATGCATATTCGAGCGCCGCCCGGTAGTCGTTGGTCCTCGTCCTCATCACCTCGCCAAACTGCTCCCGGGCCAGTTCGTTCTCCCCGATCTTCAAGTAGGTGTACGCCAGATCCTTTCGTACTTCCGTCCGCTCCGGCATCGTCCGCAAGGTTTCTTGAAACAAGCGAACCGCCTCGTCGTACTGCTTTCGCCCCAACGCTTCGTACGCCCCCTGAAGCGGGTCCACCGGCGGCGCGGTTGAGCCACCGTAGATCTGCGCCAAGCCGAGGCCGTCGGCGAGCAGAACAAAGAAAAGGAGAAACCTCATGGTGCGCCTGTGCTCCTGGAAAGGTAGTGGCTTGCCGCGGCGATTCCTCGCACCTCAACTTCCTCCCGACTGCGGGAACCAGGCGACCAGCGTAAAATGAAGTCAGCGCGGTCCTCATATTCAGCCATCCTCCGAGCACGGCCATGCCTACCTTTCGAGGCGTTGACTACCTCCACATCGACTCCCTTTTTTCCGAAGAAGAGCTCCTGGTGCGCCAGATGGCTCGCCAATTCGTGGACGAGCAGGTGCTTCCCCTCATCCGCGAAGCATACCGGGATGGCTTTTTCCCCAAGTCCCTGATTCCAGATTTAGGCCGCCTGGGATTCCTCGGCGCCAACCTCGAGGGCTACGGCTGCGCGGGGATGTCGAACGTCGAATATGGCCTGATCATGCAGGAGTTGGAGCGCGGCGATTCCGGGTTGCGCAGCTTCGTCTCGGTGCAAGGCGCCCTGGTGATGTACCCCATCCTGACTTACGGCTCCGATGAGCAAAAGCAGCGGTGGCTGCCTCGCCTCCAGTCCGGCTCGGCGATCGGCTGCTTCGGACTCACGGAACCGGACTTTGGCTCCAACCCGGCTGGCATGCGGACCACCGCCCGCCCGGACGGTGGCGACTGGATCCTCAATGGGGAAAAAACCTGGATCACGAACGGATCCGTGGCCGATGTCGCGCTGGTCTGGGGCCGGACCCCTGACGGCATTCGCGGCTTCCTGATTGAGACAGGGACGCCCGGCTACTCCACCTCCGACATCCACGGCAAGCTCTCCATGCGGGCGTCGGTGACCTCCAGCCTTTCCCTGGCGGACTGCCGGGTCCCCGACTCCGCCCGTTTGCCCGGTGCGGTGGGACTGAAAGCCGCGTTGTCCTGTCTCACGCAAGCGCGTTTCGGGATCGCTTGGGGCGTCCTGGGCGCGGCGATGGATTGCTATGAAACCGCGCGCCAGTATACGCTGCTCCGCAAACAGTTTGACGACCGGCCCATCGCTTCCCATCAACTGGTGCAGGAGAAACTGGCCTGGATGATCACCGAAATCACCAAGGCCCAATTGCTCGCGATTCACGGCGGCCGTCTAAAGGACCAGGGCAAACTCGAGCCGGCGCATGTTTCCATGATGAAGCGCAACAACGTCGCCATTGCCCTGGAAGTCGCGCGCCTCTCTCGCGATCTGCTGGGCGCCAACGGCATCGTGGACGAGTACCCGATCATGCGCCACTTGTGCAACCTCGAAACGGTCAAAACCTACGAGGGCACCGACCACATCCATGCGCTGGTCATCGGCGAGCGCGTCACCGGGATTGGCGCTTATAGGTGACGCGATTTGCTTAGGTACGCTCTTACCGTCACCCTCAGCGCTTTCCTCCTGTTTCAGGTGCAGCCGCTGCTGGCCAAGTCGATTCTCCCGTGGTTCGGCGGCGCCGCTGCGGTCTGGAGCACCTGCCTCCTGTTCTTCCAGGCGGTGCTGCTGGCTGGATATGGCTACGCCCACGCGCTGCACCGCTACCTGTCGCCTCGCCGCCAGGCTTTCGTGCATATCTTGTTGCTGGCGGCGAGCCTGGCCTTCCTGCCGGTCATGCCTGCCGCCTCCTGGAAGCCCGCCCCCGGCGATGAACCCGCATCGCGCATTCTGCTCCTGCTGGCCGTCACGGTCGGCTTGCCTTATTTCCTGCTGTCTGCCACCGCCCCGCTCGTGCAGGCCTGGTTCGCGCGCGACCCCGGGATGTCCGGACGCTCTCCTTACCGGCTCTATGCTCTATCCAACACCGGATCCATGCTTGCGCTCCTCAGCTATCCGCCGCTGGTGGAGCCGTTCCTGAACATCCGTCAGCAGGCCGCCCTCTGGTCCGTTTCGTATCTCGGGTTCGCCGTGCTGGCTGGCTGGGCGGCTTTCCAGGCGCGCCGCCACGATTTCCCTCCGCCGCACGCAGATACGTCGCCGGAAGCCGCCAAACCCTCCTTGCTTCGCCTCCTCGTCTGGACCGCGCTGGCGGCTTGCGCCTCCAGCCTCATGCTGTCCATCACGGACCATATCTCGCAGAATGTCGCCGCGATCCCCTTCCTCTGGATCCTCCCCCTGGCCATCTACCTGCTGAGCTTCATTCTCTGCTTCGACGCGGCGCACTGGTACCGCCGCGATTGGTTTCTGCGGCTATTTGCCGTGCTGCTGGGCGCGATGGTCTACGCGCTGCAAGCCGAGTCCGGCAACCTGCCGATCAAAGTCGCCATCCCGCTTTTTGTATCCGGCTTGTTCGCCTGCTGCATGGTCTGCCATGGCGAACTGGTGCGGCTCAAGCCCGCGCCGCGCCACCTGACGCTGTTCTATCTCAGCGTGGCGATCGGCGGCGCTTGCGGCGGATTATTTGCCGGCATCCTTGCGCCGCGGCTTTTCCGCGGTTACTTCGAACTCCCCGTCTCCCTTGCCGCCGCCGCCGCGCTGGTGCTGATCCTGCTGCGCCGCGATCCCTCGTTCCCGCCCCCGGCAATCCCCCGCCGCTTCGTCTGGGCAGCGCTGTTGGTCCTCCACGTGGCGTTCAATCTTTCGCTGCTCCACCTCATCGGCCGGCGCGCCGGCGGTGTCCGCGTCGCCTTGCGCAACTTCTACGGCGGCCTCCGAGTCGAAGACGAGGATTCTGCTTTCGGCGTCCGCCGCCAGCTTACGCACGGCACGATCACCCATGGAGAACAGTACCTGGCCGCGTCCCGCCGCTCCAAGCCGCTCACCTACTACGGCTACGATTCCGGGATTGGCCGCGCCCTGCTCCACTACCCTCACCTCCAACCCCTGCACGTCGGCGTGGTCGGACTCGGCGCCGGCACCCTGGCCGCCTACGGGAAGCCCGGCGACCGCTATCGCTTTTACGAAATCAACCCCTTGGTGGCGGAGCTCGCCCGCTCCCAGTTCCAATACCTCCGCGACTCCAAAGCCGAGATCCACATCGTCCTCGGCGATGCCCGCCTCTCGCTCGAAAACGAGTCCAACCAGTCCTTCGACATCCTGGCCATGGACGCCTTCTCCAGCGACTCGATCCCGGTTCACCTGCTTACCCGCGAGGCCTTCGACCTCTACTTCCGCCATCTCAAACCAGGCGGCGTGCTGGCCGTGCACATCTCGAACCGGTATCTGGACCTGCGGCCGGTAGTGGCCGCGGTCTGCTCCCTCCGCGGGAAATCATTCGTGGTGATCGACACGGAGGACGACGAAGCCGACCCCGCCGTATTCGGCTGTACTTGGATGCTCGTGTCGGGCGACCCAGGCTTCTTTCAGCGGCCCGCGATTCGCAATGCCGCCGTCGCCTACCAGTCCAATGCAAAGTTCCGCGTCTGGACCGACGACTACAGCAATCTCTTCCGCATTCTCAAATAAAGCTCTTCTCCCGCTCTTCAGCGGCGGGGCGGCTTGCGCGCGATGAACACGACCGGGCCGAAGGACTCGGGAGTATGAAACGACCGCGCCGGCGGAGCGATCGGCCACCACGTGCTGTGCTGCGGGTTGGTCACGCCGCCCGTCCGATTGAGATTCAGCCGCCACTCATCGCCGTCGCGCGGCGGCGTGTGCGCGGCGTCTCGCGCGAAGTTGCGCAGCGGCGCCGCCATTTCCACGACCCAGGCGCGATCGTCCGGCGACTCGTCCTTTCGTTCCATTCCGTGGTGCGACGTCCGGTACCGAACGCCTTCCGGTTCCCAGGTCGGCGGCCCGGTCCACCAGTCCGTTCGGCAGCGGTTCAACATTGTGCCAATGACGTTGATCTCAAACGTATAGTAATTGCGGACCTTCGCCGGATTCGGGCTCAGAAAGATCTCCACGCAGTCGTCGCGCGAAACGGGCCCGTGCCGCTGCCGTTCCCGGGCGGAAATGTGACGGTCGTGGCAGAGCCAGGAAACATATAGATTCTTGTCATCCCACAGCAACTTGGCTTCGGTCTGTTCCTGCTCGCCCCCTTGACGCCAATTGAAGGTGAAAGGCCCCACGGGCGGCGCCTGCGTCCACGCTTTCTCGTCGAGTTTGCCATCGACCGTCACGCGGGACGGAGTGCGATAAATGCGATACGGTTCGGCGGCCGAGGCCGGCCAGATTGCCAGGAGAAGCCAGAAGAGCATGACCCAGGTGTTGTATCACGAATTGGGCGCGGCGGGCGCCAGCCGCTGCTGCGGAATGCTTACCGGCGCGAGTCCCGCAGCAGGAACCCCAACCGGATCCGGGCGGTCATCGCTCATGTAGCAGAGCCGCCACGACAACCAGCGCCGCCCCGCCTGGCTCGCCGGCATCCGGAAGGACGACCGGCGCCGGCGGCGCGGGATCATTGGCGCTGGCAGGTCAAGCCCAAGATCGTTCCGCCGCGGCGAACGGGCGGGATTCTCGACACGGGCTCTCAAATGACCAAAGGGACGCCCTCCAAGCTCAGATGGCGGTCAGTTGACCAACAACAACCGATCCGGAGGTCTCGCATGATGGCCAGTCCGTGCGCATCGGCTAAGGTCAGCCGCTGATCGGCGAACTTTTTCACGAGACGGCCCGCCTTGACCAACTCGGGTGCGTCGAAACCCACGATGGTCAAGCCCGGCAGCGCATCCAGGAACGCCAGGAATTGAACGGCCCGGTGCTGATCGTAGCGGCGGAGAAACCACCCATGGCCCTCCGCGACAACCAGCGCTGAGGTGTAAAGTGGCGGCGGCGTAGAAAATAGACGCACGAACAGGGCGTGGAAGCTATCCGATCGATCCAGAAACGCGATGAACGCTGAGGTGTCCGCGTAGCAGTCAGTCCTTTTGGCCATAAACGACCTCGTCGACGGACTGACTGGAACGAGAGTCGCCAGTCTCCACCAGCCCGGCGAATCTCATCCAAGGCCCCTCGCCCCGGGGAGGCAGTGCCTCGCGCACCGCGCGCCGGACAAACTCCGCCAACGAGAGACCCAACGCCTTGGCCTCTTCCTTCGCAAGGGCATATTCCTGTTCGTCGAGGCTGATCTGGGTCCGGATCATGTTATCAACACCCGTTAAAATGATAACAGACTGCCCGGCGCCGGGCCATGTGGTTTTCCGGTTGCGCCACCGGGGAGAACGCGGAGTGCGCCGGCGTCCCCGCTCTTCCCGTGGTGCGAAGAACCACTGCCCGAAATACGCCACTGGTTTGGCTCGGCCAGAAACAACCAGCCAACGGCGCCGGTCTGTTTCAAACGCGCGTCACACCGCAGCGGCCGACACCGCGGCGGTGGCTTCGGCGAAGGCTTCCTCGAGCACTTGCAGGCTTTCCCGCAAAGCCTCTTCGTGAATCACCAGCGGCGGGCAGATCTTGACGGTGGCGCCTCCGAATCCGACCGGTGAGAACATCAACACGCCCCGCTCGATGCAGCCGCGCACCACTTCCCAGGCCAGATCTCCATCCGGGTCTTTGGTCCCCGGCTTGACGCATGTGACGCCGGCGACGAGGCCCTTGCCGTCCACCCACCCGATCTGTGGAGTGCGCGCTTTCAACTCATGCAGCTTGCGGTGCATCAGCTCGCCCATCACGCGCGCGTTCCCCGCCAGGTTCTCCCGCATCACCAAGTCGATGGAGGCGAGCGCGGCGGCGCAACAGACCGGATTCCCGGTGTGCGTCGAGGTCATGCTGCCGGGCGGGTGCAAGTCCATCACGTCGGGACGGCCCGCCACCGCCGCGATAGGCAGCGAACTGGAAATCCCCTTGCCGAAACAGGTCAGGTCCGGCACGATGCCGTAGTGTTCAAAACCCCACATCTTGCCGCAGCGTCCAAAACCGGCCTGGACCTCGTCGCAGACCAGCAGGGCGCCGTGCCGCGTGCACCACTCGCGCAAGGCCTGCATGTAGGGCACGGGCGCAAACGCGGCGCTGCCGCCCTGGTAAGTCTCCAGCACCACCCCGGCTACCTGGGCCGGCGTCACGCCCCGCTCCGCCAGGCGCCGCTCAAAGCAGGCGAACGACGTATCTTCTGTCCAGAACCCGTCCGGGAACGGAATCTGTACGAAGCCGGGATCCAGGTTCACGATCCACTCCTTGAGCGCCGGAATGCCGCCCGCCTGCTGCGAACCCAGTGTGCGTCCGTGAAACGCCTTCTCGTAGGAAACGATGACATTCTTTTCCCGCCCGCCGAGTTTGACGCCGTGCGTGCGGCAGAGCTTGATGGCGCATTCCACCGTCTCCGAACCGGTGGTCAGCAGGAAGACTTTCTTGAGCGGCGCAGGCAGCAGATGGGCGATGCGCTCCACCAACTGCGCGCGGATTTCGCTCGGGAAGCAATAGTTGGTCAGCAGATGGGATTGCGCCTGCCGGACGACGGCGTCCACGATTTCCTGCCGGCCGTGGCCGGCGTTGGTGATCAGCACGCCCGACGACCAATCGATCCACCGGTTGCCCCAGCGGTCGGCGACCTGGAACCCCTCGGCGCGGTCCCAAATAATGGGCGGCTGGCCCTGCATCGCCACCGGTTCATAACGATGCAGCTTTTCGAGGATGGGAATCGACTCGGGAACCGGGATCTCGGTGACGATCCTGCGGTACTGGGTATCCACCGGCGGGACGCGGCGGGGCGTGAGCGAGTATTGTCTGGCCATGTTGGGGTAACCTTTATTGTCCAGTATCATTTTGTTGGATGGCAAGCCGCAGGAGGGGAGCACAACTTCGCCGAAGCGGGCGGGCGCTGGCTCTGGCGCTGCTCGGGGCGGGACTCGCGCTGCCTGAATCGCCCGCGCCACAGCCGCGGTACCGCCCGGACGGCCAACTCGTCCGGCCGGAAGGCTACCGCGAGTGGATGTTCGTGGGGGCGAACCTCAACATGGGCTACCGGGAAGGCGCGCCGCCGCCGAAACACGATCGGTTCCATAACATCTACCTGCCCCGGGAAGCGTACCGCCGCTTCGCCGCCACCGGTCAGTTCCCCGACAAAACCATGCTCGTCATGGAGGTGGTTCGCGGAGCGACCCATGCCTCGATCAACCGCCGTGGGACGTTTCAGGACCAGTTGGTCGGCATTGAGGTCGCGGTGAAGGACACCGCGCGCTATCCCGAGGGCTGGGCCTACTTCAACTTCATCGGACCGGAGGGCAAAGCCCTCGCGGAGGCCAAGGCTTTTCCCAGGGAAGCCTGCTGGGATTGTCACCGCCAGCACGGCGCGATCGACAACGTGTTCGTGCAGTTTTACCCCGTCTTGCGGGACTTGAGGCCCGGGCCCTGAATCTCGCTGATTTCCACTACGACCTGCCCCCGGAGCTGATCGCGCAGCAGCCGCTCGCCGACCGCGCCGCCTCGCGCATGTTGGTGCTGGACCGAAAACGTCAGACGTGGGAAGACCGCGTCTTCCGCGATCTGCCCGGCTACCTCCAGCCGGGCGATTGCCTGGTGTTGAACAATTCCAAGGTGTTTCCCGCGAGGCTGTACGGCCGCCGGGCGGGCGTCCGCGCCCTGCCGGTCGGCAAACACAATCCGAAGCGCTGGCAGAACCTGACCGGGCGTGTCGAAGTTTTTCTGCTGCGCCCGCGCAGCGCCGATGCGCGCACCTGGGACGCCCTGGTCCGGCCCGGACGCAAAATGCGAGTCGGCGAACGGATCTTCTTCGGAGCGGAACTGGAAGCGGAAATTCTGGAACATCGCGAGTTTGGCGAACGGACCATTCGCTTTGCGGGCGAAGGCGACATCTACGCCGCGCTGGACAGCGTAGGCCACGTTCCCCTGCCGCCGTATATTCACCGGCCCGACCAGCCCGCGGACCGCGAGCGGTACCAGACGGTTTACGCCAGCGAGCGCGGCTCGGTCGCCGCGCCCACCGCCGGTTTGCACTTCACCCCCGCGGTGCTGGAGGACTGCCAGCGGGCTGGCGCCGGGCTGGCATACGTGACGCTGCACGTGGGGTTGGGCACGTTTCAGCCCCTGCACGCCGACCGGGTGGAAGAAAACCGCCTGCACGCGGAAACCTTCACGGTCGCGACCGAGGAGGAACGGCGGATCCGCGCGGCGGACCGGCGCATCGCCGTGGGCACCACCAGCGTCCGCACGATCGAGACGCTCTATCGTGGCCGCAGCCACGGCGAGACAGACTTGTTTATTTACCCCGGCTTCCAGTTCCTGGGCGTGGACGCGATGCTGACCAACTTCCATCTGCCCTCCACCAGCCTGCTGCTGCTGGTGGCGGCCTTCGCTGGCAAGGAGTTTGTCCTGGAGGCCTACCGCCACGCCGTCGCGGCGCGGTACCGGTTCTATTCGTACGGCGATTGCATGCTGATTCGGTAGCGGCGCAGGATCGTCGGGCTCACGCCTCGGGTGTCCGCCTCTTAGCTCAAATGCCTAGCCGCGTTCGCAAAGTATCCCATCCAATTTCTTTAATTTTTGTGACGTAGATTTTGGCAAGCGACGTGCCCGCCGCCTGCGGCAAGGAGCGGCGCACGGAAGCCGGCCGAGGATGACCAGCGGATCGCCCGCAATGGCAACGGTACGAAGCCAGTTGGGCAAAAGCGCGCGCATGCCTGAGGGGTGCACGACCTGCTGGGCAACGCCTGGGAGTGGGTGGCGGACTGGTATGACCCGCACGCGTATCGGGTGCATCAAGCCGTCGCCTCCCGCGGACCGGACGCAGCACAACAACGAGTCGTGCGCGGAGGCGGCTGGCTGGAGCCGGGCGCCTTCGTGACCCACACCCGGCGTTCCTCGGCGAGTCCCGAAACGCGAGCGGCCTGGGTCGGGTTTCGTTGCGCAGGCGAGACGTTGCCCTCGGGGATCGGCGGCCTCGCCCGCCCAGCGGGACCGGCGCGAAAAACCCTCTGCTACAATGAGCGCACGTCTTTCGAGGCGGCGTGATGACCCAGGCACCTCCGGACTACCCGCGCACCCTTGGCGCCCTGCGCAAGAGCCAGTTCTCCGAAGAGCGGCTGGCTGCGCGCGGGGTCAAAGATGAACTCCGTGAGAACCTGATCTGCCGTCTCCAGCAGAAGACGCCGCTGTTCCCCGGCATCGTCGGCTATGACGACACGGTCATCCCGCAGGTGATCAATGCCATCCTTTCCCGGCACAACTTCATCCTGCTGGGGCTGCGCGGCCAGGCCAAGACGCGCCTGATCCGGATGCTGACGAATCTGCTGGACGAATGGACGCCGTATATCGCCGGCTCGGAGATTCACGACCATCCCTACCGCCCGATTTCGCGCCCCGCCCGGGACCTGATCGCCGAGACGGGCGACAACGCGCCGATCGCCTGGCTGCACCGCGAGGACCGCTACGTGGAGAAACTGGCGACCCCCGATGTGACCATTGCCGATATGATTGGCGATCTGGATCCCATCAAGGCTGCCCGGGGCGGCCACGAACTCGCCGACGAGCTCACCATCCACTACGGCCTGCTGCCGCGCGCCAACCGCGGGATCTTCGCCATGAACGAACTGCCCGATCTGGCCGGTAAGATCCAGGTGGGGCTGTTCAATATCATGCAGGAGGGCGACGTGCAGATTAAGGGCTACCCCATCCGTCTGCCCATCGATGTCCTGCTGGTGTTCACCGCAAATCCGGAGGACTACACGGCGCGCGGCAAGATCATCACGCCGCTCAAGGACCGCATTGGCAGCGAGATCCGCACGCACTATCCGCTCGCGCTGGAGCAGGGCATCGCCATCACGCAGCAGGAAGCCTGGACGCGGCGTCCTTCGCCGGTGGAGATTCATATTCCTCGCTTCATCCGGGAGACCGTCGAGCAGTTGGCTTTCCTCGCGCGCGAGGAAAAGAAAGTGGACAAGCGATCAGGCGTATCGCAGCGGCTGCCGATCACCGTACTGGAAAACGTGGTGTCGAACGCCGAACGGCGGGCGCTCGCCTGCGGCGACGGTCAGGCGGTGCCCCGGGTCGTCGATCTGTACGCGGCGCTGCCCTCCATCACCGGCAAGATCGAGCTCGAGTATGAGGGGGAACTGAAAGGCGGCGATACCGTCGCCCGCGAACTGATCCGCGGCGCGGTCGGCCGCGTCTACAACTCTTACTTCGAGGGCGTAAACGTCGGGCAAATCGTGCAGTGGTTCGACCTGGGCGGCTCGTTGCGGCTGGATGCCGACCTGGCCGCCGCCGCCATGGTCCGCGAGTTGGGCGCCATCCAAGGACTGATGGAGAAAGTCGCGGCCCTGGGGCTTGGCGTGAACGAATCCGACGCCCTGCGAGCCTCCGCGGCGGAGTTCATTTTGGAGGGTCTGTACGCCCATCGGCGCATCTCCCGCAGCGAGGAACTCGGGTTCGTCGCCGGCGAGAAGCCTCGGGAGGCGGCGCCCAAGGAAGAAGGCGGCCGGCCGCGCTCCCGGCGCCAGTTCAACTGATCACCCAACCGGGAACTGGCCCGCCAGCCAGTCTCCCGGAAGCCACGCTCCGCGGGGGGCCGAGTGAAACGCATCCACTATTCGCAGTACACGGGCGAGGATTTCGGGATCGACGCGGAGGACCTGCTCCGCGCGCTGTCCGATTACTTTCTCCAGAGCGGTTTCTACTCCCCGTACATGAATTTCTACGAAGGGGACCCGCACACTCTCGCACGGTTGCGGCGCGCGCTCCAGGAAGCCTTCGAGCGGGGCGAGCTGTTCCCGCCTTCCGGGCGGGATCCGATGAGGGAGCGGCTCGCCAGCCTCAGCCCAGAGGAGATGCAGCAGCTTCTGGACCGGCTCATCCAGAAACTGGTGGACGAAGGGTATCTCAACCCGGGAGACCCTGCCGAGACCGGCGCCGCCGGACCGTCCGACGCGCCGGTGCACTTCGAAATTACGGACAAGTCTCTGGATTTTCTTGGTTTCAAAACGCTGAAGGATCTGCTTGCGTCGTTGGGGCGCGCGAGTTTCGGACGGCACGACACGCGTGACCTCTCGACTGGAATCGAATCCGCCGGCTCCACCAAGCCTTACGAATTCGGCGACACGCTCAACCTGAACATTACGGAAACCCTGCGCGCCGCCATTCAACGCGAAGGCTTGGGTGTGCCCATCCGCCTGGAATACTCCGACCTCCAGGTCAACCAGAGCGAGTACCAGAGTTCCTGCGCCACGGTCCTCATGCTCGATTGCAGTCACAGCATGATCCTGTATGGAGAGGACCGTTTCACTCCCGCCAAGAAAGTCGCCCTGGCGCTGGCCCACCTGATCCGCACCCAGTATCCGGGCGACACGTTACGCTGCGTCCTTTTTCACGATTCAGCGGAAGAGTTGCCCCTCGCCAAGCTGGCCCGCGTCGAGGTGGGCCCGTATTACACCAACACGCGGGACGGCCTGATCCTGGCCCAGCGCCTGCTCGAGCAGGAGCGCAAGGACATGAAGCAGATCGTCATGATCACCGACGGCAAGCCGTCCTGCCTCACGCTGGACGACGGGCGGATCTACCGCAACGCGTTTGGCCTGGACCCGCTGGTGATCGCGAAGACGCTCGAAGAGGTGAACCGCTGTAAGAAGCGCGGCATTCTGATCAATACCTTCATGCTCGCCAGCGATTACGGTCTGGTCAGTTTTGTGCAGAAAGTCACCGAAATCTGCCGGGGAAAGGCGTATTTCACCACGCCCTACAACCTGGGGCAGTACTTGCTGATGGACTATCTGAACCGCAAGACCCGTACGATTCACTAACTCATCCGCTTCTGGCCGTGCGCCGCTGATGCTCTGGAGCACTCGCAGAAGCCGGTGGCCCTCCGTCAGGGCGCAAAGTCCCCGCCGGGCCGGAAGGAAGCGACTTCTACCAGGCCAGCTTCAGATTCACTTCGTACCGCTCGGTGGACCGCATCATTTCGTCCCACGTCACCATGCGTTGCTGGTACGCCGCCATCCGCCCGAGGATTGCCGTCAGGTTGCTCTCCACCGAAACGTCCGCGTTGTTGATCGGCTTGCCGGAACGGATGCTGGCAATAAAAGCCTTGACGTTTTCGATGGCGCCCTGCCGGAAGGTGTCGTCCTTCTCAGCGCCCAGCCAGGCGTGTTCGCCCACGATCCGCACCAGGCCGCCGTAGTGGAGATCCGCCGCGCCTTTGATGCCGAAGCACCGCACGCACAGGTCGCCGAAGCTGCGGGTCAACTGGTTCGAGCTGAAGGAAACGTGCACCTCGTTCGGATACCAGTAATTCACGGTGAAGTGATCGAAGGCGTCCCCGGCGTCGTAGTCGGTGCCGGACCAGTCCGTGCGCCCGCCCGCGCCGTGCGCCTGCACGGGGTGGCTGTTTAACATCCAGTTGGCGACGTCGATGACGTGAATGTTCTGCTCGACGATGATGTCCCCGCCCAGCACCCGGTCCATGTAGAAGTTCAGCGTCTGGCGCAGTCCGGGGTCCATGCCGGGCCGGCCTCTGTTTTTCGACGGGCGTCCGGCGTAGTAATACACTTGCGCCATGGCCGGTTTTCCGATGTCCCCCCGGTGCACCCGGCGGGCGGCCTCCTGGAATACCGCCTGCGCGCGGGTCTGGAAATCCACCCAGAACGAGAGCCGTTTCTGTGCGGCTTTTCGCCCACTGTCCGCGATGCTCTTGCATCCGGGGACATCCACCGCCACCGGCTTGGCCAGGAAAACCGGCTTGCCCGCTCCCACCGCCGCCGCGGCGTGTTCCGGGTGAAAGTAGGGCGGCGTTTCGATGACCACCGCGTCCACCTTCGACTCGGCCAACTCCCGGTATGCGTCCGGTCCGTAGTAGGCCCGCGCGGGGTCGACGTGGAGCCGGGCGCGGGTGCTATCGAGATGATCCCGAACGACATCGGCGATGGCAACGACGCGCGCGCCTGTGTATTCGGGGAAGAATGGCGCAATCCAGTTGCCGCGCCCCCCGGCGCCCACCAACCCCACCTCGATCGTGGAGTTGGCCTGGCTGCCAAAGACCAGCGCGGGCTTCAGCGCAACCAGACTGGCGGAGGCTGTCAGAAACGTCCGGCGTTCGGCGTTCGGTTCCATCGGCATACTTCTCCGCCGATGCCCATGCAATTGGCCTGCCGCCGGCCTTCAAGCCGCCGGCATCACGGGTGCCCCCTAATCCGGCAACGGGCGGAACCAGATGTTCCGGAACCGCAAGAACGTCTCCTTCACGTCGGGGTGGAAGTGATCCTGGAGCATCAGCGGACCCGGTTTGCAGAGGTCGTCTCCCGCGCCTCCGCCCGTCACGCCCTTCAGCGCCACGTGATCCTGCACCAGGACGCCGTTGTAGAGCAGCGTCACCGTTCCCGGGCGGGTCACCTTTCCGTCCGGGCCACAGGCCGGAGCGTGAAAGATGATGTCGTAGGTTTGCCACTGCTCAGGCGGGCGGCTAGGGTTGACCAGCGGCGCGTACTGGCCGTAGACCGCTCCGGCGGCGCCTACGGCGTAGGTGGGATTCCGGTAGGAATCCAGGATCTGGATCTCATACCGGTTCTGCAGATACACGCCGCTGTTGCCGCGCGCCTGGTTGGTGGCCTCCGTCATCAGCGGCGTCGCGAACTCCACGTGGATCTGCGCGCTGCCGTGGCGGCGTTTGGAATACAGGTGCCCCGTGCCGCTCTTGCAGACCAGCGCCCCGCCGGCGATGGTCCATTTGGCGGGGCTCCCGTCTTCATGCACCCATTCGGCGAGGCTCTTGCCGTCAAATAGGACAATGGCGTCCGAAGGCGGCCGCCCCGGCCCTCCGGGATCCACCGCCGGGGGTTCCGGCTGCGCCCGCGCCCCTGGCGCGAGGGAAATCAGCCAGAGCGCCAGGCGGACGCGTTGCTTGCGGGTCATCGACCCATTGTCGCGCACCGGGCGGCCCGGGCGGGATAGAATCCAGGTGCATGGACCGCCGTTCTTTTCTGGCCGCCTCCGGCGCCGCAGCCTGGGCCGCGACGCCCCGCACCAAGGTCGCCGCCATCGTCACCTGTTATTTCCGCAACTCGCACGCCGACGTTTTTCTGGGCAACATGCTCCGCGGATTCTACTGGGAAGGCCGGCCGCATGCCTCGCGGTTAGAGATCGCGGCCATGTACCTGGAACAGACGCCCGCCAACGACATCGGGCGAGCCGAGGCCGCCCGGTACGGCATTCCCTTGACGCCCACCGCGGCCGCCGCCGTCCGGACGCCCGGCGTGCGCGGCGTCGTTCTGATCGGCGAGCACGGCGACTACCCCAACAACGAGAAAGGCCAGAAGCTGTATCCGCGTTACGAACTGATGGAGCAGATCGTGCGCGTGTACCGCGAGACCGGGCGGGCATGGCCCACGTTCGTCGACAAGCACTTTTCCACGGAGTGGAAGAAGGCCAAGCAGATGGTGGACTGGTCGCGCGAACTGCGGTTCCCGCTGATCGCGGGCACATCGCTGACGTTGACCTGGCGCCGCCCTCCGCTCGAACTGGACCTGGAAACGCCGGTCGCACAAGCGGCCGGCTACTTCTACGGCCCGAAAGAGGCTTACGGCTACCACGGCGTCGAAGTGTTCCAGGCCATGGTCGAGCGGCGCCGGGGCGGCGAGACGGGTTTGCGCTGGGTCGAGTGCCTGGAGGGCGACGACGTGTGGAAATGGAGCGCCGCCAACCCGTGGGCGCGCGACCTGGCCGAAGAGGCCATGCGGCACGACGACACCGTCAAGCGCGGCCGCCTGGAAGATCACGTCAAACAGCCGCTGCTTTTCCGCCTCGGCTACCGCAGCGGCCTGGAGGGCGCGCTCTTCATGCTGAGCGGCATGACCGAACAGGCCGGCTTCGCCGCGCGGATCGCGGGCCGCGCCGCACCTGTAGCCTGTTCCTTCCTGACGCAATGGGGCCGCCCGTGGAGCCACGGCAACGGGCTGAGCTATTGGGTCGAGCAAACCATCGTGCAGGGACGTGAGTTTTACCCGCCCGAGCGCACGCTGCTGGCGACGGGCGCCATCGAAGCGCTGATGGATTCCTCGTTCCGCGGGGGACGCCGGGTCGAAACCCCGCACCTGGAGGTGCGCTACCGCGCGGCGCGCCAATCGCGGTTCATGCGCGGGCCGCTGCCGCCCTTCGACCGCATCCGGATCTGAATCCAGACCTCCGGCGCGTGAGGAGCCTTGCCCCGTGCCCGGCCGGGACCTATAATCAACGCGGGTGCCAGCTATGCTCTCTTTCCTGCGCCTGATCCTGACCGCCTGCGCCGCGGCCGTCGCGGCCTGGAGCGCGGACGCCCTCCAGGCCGAGCGCCTCCAGCGCTTCCACGACGCCAAGTTCGGCATGTTCATCCACTGGGGGCCGTACTCGCTGGCCAGCGTGGAAGCCTCCTGGCCGCTCCTGCGCCCGCAGGCCGCCGGCATTACCGAGGCCGAGTACCGCGCCCTGCCCCAGCGGTTCAACCCGGTGCGATACGATCCGCGCGCCTGGGTCCGCCTGGCCAAGGCCGCCGGCCAGCGCTACATGGTGATCACCAGCAAACACCACGACGGGTTCTGCATGTTCGATTCGCTCTACACCCGGTACAAGATCACGCGCACGCCGTACGGCAAGGACGTGCTCGCCATGCTCGCGGAAGCGGCGCGCGAAGAGCAGATGCCGCTCGGGTTTTACTACTCCCCGCCGGACATGGACCATCCGGGCTTCCGCGACACCAGCAAGCCGGTGAGCGAGAACTGGAACGGCGAGCCCTGGCGTCCGGAATGGCCGCTTTATCTCGAGTACATGGACCTGCAATTGCGCGAACTGCTGACGCGGTACGGCGACGTCTTCGTCATCTGGTTCGACGGGCTCAGCCAGCAGGAAAAGTATGCCGGCACGCGTTTCCACAAGCTGATTCACGAATTGCAGCCGCGGACGCTGATCAACAACCGCATCGGGCTCACCGGCGACTACGTCACGCCCGAGCAGCGCCTGCCGCGCGGCATTCCCGTGAAAGGCGCCAAAGTGGGCAATACCGATCCCAACGACCGGGGTCTGGAATCGGCGCCGCCGCCGCCGGACCGGTTCCAGCCCTGGGAAACCTGCATGACGATCAACCAGACCTGGGGCTACAACCGCAACGACACGCAGTATAAATCCGCGGCGGAACTGATCCGCACGTTGATTGAGATCGCCAGCCGCGGCGGGAACTTCCTGCTGAATGTCGGCCCCACCCCCGAGGGGACGATCCAACCGGAATTCGAGGAACGCCTGCGCGCCATCGGCGCCTGGCTGCAAGTGAACGGCGAGGCCATCTACGGCACCACGTACGGTCCGCTTCAGAACCTGCCGCTTGGCAAAACTACCGCGAAAGGGAAAACCATTTACCTGCACGTCTGGCCGTGGCCGGCGGAAAACCTGGTGGTGGAAGGTCTGACCGCCAAAGTTGCGCGGGTGCGTGCGCTTGCCGGCAACCAAACGCTGCGGTTCACCCAGCAGGGCGGCAGGTTATCCATCTCGCCCGCGGGCGTGACGCCCGACCCGATCGCGACCGTGCTCGCGCTGGAGACGCGCTAAGCGAACGCGGCCGCTATTTGCCGTCCGCGAACGCCGGGGGCTGCTGCGGAACCGTCCACAGGTACAGCGTCCGGGTGCCGACTTCCACTTTCTTCAAGGGGGCCCACTCGCCCATATCAAACTGATGGGAAACAATCCGCGTGCCGGGCTTGAGCTCCTTGAGCAGCTTCGGGCGGAGGCGGAGGTTTACGGTGGACAACAGGTAAATCGTCACCACGGAGGCTTCGCGGATGTCCGCCTTGAACAGGTCCGATTCCACGAAGCGCACGCGCCCGTCGACTCCGGCGCTCCTGGCGTTGGCCTCCGCCTCCCGGATGCGTTCGGGGTTGATGTCCACGCCCACGCCCCGGGCGCCGAATTCCTTGGCCGCCATGATCACGATGCGCCCGTCGCCGCAGCCGAGGTCGTAGACGACGTCGGTCTTCTTCACCTCGGCGACCTCCAGCATCTTCCGGACAACCTCCTCCGGGGTGGGAACGTAGGGCACCTCCGCATAGAACTCATCGAACTGGGCCGCCAGCGGCGGGCAGACGATCAATCCCCACAGCAGCAGAATGCGTACACGCGCAAGCATCATGTTCGAGATTGTCTCAGCATTTCGTCCCGCCGTCCACGATCCGCCCGGCTTCGTCCCGGTCAGGCGCGCAGGCGCAGGAAGCGGCGCGTCTCTTGCCACATCGGCTCCAGCACGTCGGTCAACTCGTGTCCGGAATCGAGCAGGCGCAGCTCGGCGTGCGGATGCAGGGCGCGGAAGTCCTGGCTGAAGGATGCCGGCACCACCTCGTCGCGGGTCCCGTGAAAGATCAACACGGGCTGGGCCACCGCGGGGAAATCCTCATAGCGGAGCCCGTCCTCCAGCAGCGCGTAGTGCACGCGGGCCTCCGCCTTGCGGGCGTAGTGGTAGACGGTCAGCCAGCCCGTCTCGCGCCAGCGCTGAACCGCCTGCTCGCCCAGGCGCAGCGGCCAGCGGCGCGCGAACCCGAACGCCGGGGCCATCAGCACGACGCGCGCGACCTCGGGATGACGGGCCGCGTACAACGCGGCCAGGTAACCGCCCAGGCTGGATCCGATCAGGCAGGCGGCCTGCCCGGCGAGCGTCCGTTCCACCACGGCAAGCTGGCTGGTGATGGTCAGGTGCGCGAAATCGCCGCTGGTCAAATCCGGCGCCTCCAGGGCGAGGCCCCATTCGCCGAAGCGCTCGCGGAAGTACGCCGCCTTCGAGGAGGTGGGGCCGGAGGCGAAGCCATGCAAGTAGAGGTAACGCACGGGAATCCTAAGCGGCTAGGCCCAGCCGGATCAGCAGCGGCTGGAGATCGGGATCACGCCCCATGAACTCGCGATACAACTCGGCCGGGTCACAGCTATCGCCGCGCTCCAGCACCGCCCGGCGGAACGCCAGGCCGACCTCGCGGTTGAAGATGCCTGCTTCCAGAAACCGGCTGAACGCATCGGCGTCCAGCACCTCGGCCCACTTGTACGAGTAATAGCCGGCCCCATACCCGACCGGGGAGGCAAACAGGTGCGTAAACGAAGCGATCATGGCGTGTTCCGGCGGCAGCGGCGCCGGGGAAAACTCGTTCAACAGCCGCCGCGCATAGCTGACCACGTCGCCGTCCCGCCCCGGGTCCCACTCGCGATGCAACCGCAGGTCGACAATCCCGAAGCTCAACTGCCGCATCTGGGCGTTGGCCGCGCGGTAAGTTCGCGCCCGCCGCATCGCGGCGAACAGGTCTTCCGGGATGGGCGCGCCGGTCTCCCAGTGCCGCGCGAACAGGTCCAGCGACTCCCGTTCCCAGCACCAGTTCTCGAGGATCTGCGACGGCAACTCGACAAAATCCCAGGCCACGTTCGTTCCCGCCAGCGACCGGATCTCCACCCGGCTGAGGCAGTGATGGAGCAGGTGGCCGAATTCGTGGAAGATCGTCTCGACGTCGTGGTGGGTCAGCAGCGCGGGTTTCCCTCCAGCCGGCGGGTTGAGATTGCCGCAGATGAAACCCAGGTGGGGCAGGACGCCGCCGGCTTCGCGCGGGATGCCGGTAAGAAACACATCCATCCAGCCGCCGCCGCGCTTGTTCTCGCGCGGGTAGAAGTCGGCGTAGAACGCGCCCAGCAACTCGTCCGTCGCCTCGTCGTGAATCTCGAAGTAGTGCACCTGCGGATCCCAGGTGGGCACGCCCGTGCGCTCGGCCACCCGGATGCCGAACACCCGGCGGAAGATCTCGAACATGCCCGCCACCACCGGCTCCAGCGGAAAATACGGGCGGAGCGCTTCTTCATCGAAGTTGTACAGCGCGATCCGTTGCTTTTCCGCCCAGTAGGCGATGTCCCAGGGTTGCAGCGTCTCGGGCGCGTCCGGATCCACGCCGCGCCGGAACCGGCGGAGCTGCTCGTTTTCGCGCCGGAACGCCTCGACCGTGCGATCCCGCAAATTTTCGAGGAAGCGGAGCGCCCGCTCGCCCGTGTGGGCCATGCGGTCCTCGATTACCAGATCGGCGAAGTCCGCAAAACCCAGCAGGCGCGCTTTCTCCCGCCGCAACTCCAGGATGCGCGGCAACAGTGCGGTGTTGTCGTGCTCGCCGCCCGCCGCGCGGGTGACGTAGGCGCGGTACATCTTCTCCCGGATGCCCGCATCGTCCAGATAGGTCATGACCGCGTTGTAGCTGGGCGCTTGCAGGGTGAACCGCCAGCCGGTTTGGCCCTTGGCCTCGGCGCTTTCCCGCGCCGCCACGCGCGCGCTCTCGGGCAGACCCGCCAGTTGGGCTTCCTCGGTAATCAGCAGAGAGAACGCATTGGTCGAATCCAGCACATTCTCGCCGTACCTGGTGGTCAGCGTGGACAGTTCCACGTCCAGCTCCGCCAGGCGTTTCTTGTCCTCGGGAGGCAGGTCGGCGCCGGCGCGTTTGAAAGCGTCCAACGTCTTGGTGAGGAACCGCTTCCGCGTTCCGGTCAGTGTCGCCGCCTCCGGAGTGTCCGCGTAGCTCTGGATCGCCCGCCACAGACCGTCGTGGAGCGGGATCGAGGAGTAGAACTCGCTCACCTTGGGCTGAATCGCGTTGTAGGCGGCGCGCAGTTCCGGATACGTCGCCACCGATTCGAGATGCCGGACGATGTTCAAGGCATAATCGAGGCGCTCGGTGATGGCCTCGTAGGCCAGCATCGTGTTGGCGAACGTGCGCTCCCCGGGCAGCGCAGCCACCGCCTCCAGACGCCGGGCTGCGTCCGCCAGCAGTTCGTCGAACGCCGGTTCCACGTGCTCGGCGCGGATCCGGTCAAACGGGATCTCGAAAGCAATCGACAGCAGGGGGTTTTCAGTGCCAGTCATCGTTGCGTGGGGAAAGCTCCTACCAGCATAAACCGCGCCGCCTATTCGCCCTCCAGGTGTTCGGAACTCACCAGCAACCCGCGGGGATCGCGCAGATTCACGAAACAAGCCTGGGCGTTCGCCGGCCAGTCGGCTTCGACGGTGCGCGCGCGGCCGTCCCATCGCGCCTCGTAATCCGTCCACTTCCGTTTTTGCCACGGCCCGGTATCGGTCGTGCAGTGCAGCGTCGCCCCCGCGATCGGCAGCTCGTTCCGGTAGCGCAGGCGCAGCGTGCGCCCCTGCCGTTCCACGCGCGTGATGCGCGGCAACGGCTGCCAGCCCCGCGTCATGGCGTCGGCGAAGGCGAAAACCTCGGCCGGCCGGGCGCCGTCCGGATGGCTATGTTTCATCTCAACCTGGAGGCTTAGCCAGCGCGGTCCGCGGGGCAGCCGGTACGATTTTTGCCACGAAGATAGCGGGTAGGCGAAATCATTGGTGCCGTTAATCCACAGAAAGGGTAGGCGCGCCAGGGGGAGATAGCGGGACGGATCCCACAGCTCCAGCCACCGCTTCGCCCGGTCCGCGCCCATCTTTTCGAAAACGCCCGTCCAGGCTGAATCCTCTCCCAGAAAGCCGCAGCCGTAGACGGGGACGGCAAACCGGAATCGCGGGTCGACGCTGGCGGCGATCGTGGTGAGGTATCCGCCCCAGGAAATCCCGGTAATGCCGATGCGCTTGGGATCCACTCCGGGCAGGGAGCGCAGAAAAGAATGGGCCAGGATCACGTTCGCCACCGCGTGATACGGCCACTGGTCTTCCGGCGGCTCGTCCACCTGCGGGAAGCCGCCCCAGCCGTCCGGTCCGCCATCCTCGTGGCGCGCCCGGTCCAGCCGCCACGGTCCGTCCTTGGGCTTGGGCGTGCTGCCGCACGTGTCCATCGCGATCGCGGCGTAACCCCGCCGGACCCACATCCGGACCCATTCGGCGTAAGCTGTTCCGCCCCCGCCGTGGACCAGCACCATGCCGGGCGCCTTCGGGCCCAGGCGCGGCTCCGGCTCAGCGTACCACGCGAAGAAGCGAGTCCGCCGTCCCTTCCAGGGAGGCCCCTCCAGAAACACCGCCTTCACGCCCGGCTCGTCAAACCCTGCGGCGGCGTGGGCGGCGGGAACCGCCGCGAGCGTCTCCATGTCCCAGGGAATGCGGGCGCGCTCCGCCGCCTGCGCGAGCGGCGAACACAGCATGACAAAGACCAGCGCGAGCGGCATAGGTGTCCGGCGAAAAGCTCTTCTCCACAGTTTGACATCCCCCCGGGCGCCGCGCTGCTATGCTGAAGCGCGCATGGCCTGTTGCCCGTCGCTGCCCGAAGCGGGATTCGCGCCGCTGCACCACGCGGCTTGGTGCCTGCGCCTCCACGCCCGCATGCTGGCGCACGGCCTGCCCCATTATGAACGGGCGGTTGCGGCGCGCAAGCGGCGACTCTTCGGGCCCTTGCGCGGGAACATCGCGGAGATCGGGCCTGGCGCCGGCGTCAACTTGAACTATTACTCCCCGGCTGTGCAGTGGACGGGAGTGGAACCGAATCCCTGCCTGCATCCCCTGCTCGAGCGCAAAGCCGCCGCCGCGGGACTGCGCGGCGCACGGATCCACCTTGGCGTCGCCGAAACGCTGCCTTTCGCCGGCGCAAGCCTGGACGCCGTCACCAGCACCCTGGTGCTCTGCACGGTGCGCGACCTGGGACAGGCCCTGCAGGAAATCGGGCGCGTGCTGAAGCCTGGCGGACGGTTCGTCTTCATCGAACACATCGCCGAACCGGAGTCCCGTTGGCGCGCCGCCGCGCAGCGCCTGGTCAGGCCGCTGTGGGAGGCCGTCTTCGACGGCTGCCAGCCGCACCGCGACATCGGCGCGGCGCTCGCCGCCGCCGGCTTTGCTCAAATCGAAGCCACGTTCTTCCGCGCCCCGCTGCCCCTGGTGGGCCCTCACCTGGCGGGCTACGCCGTCCGCTAGTCGGCGCGGAGCAGCTAGCGGCCTCGCGCGGCTGGCGCGCGGGCCGGTTCGGCCTTGGCGCCGTTCCCCGCCGCGACAGCGGCTTCGGCCACCGGTTCCTGGGTCGGCAGACCCAATTGCCGCCGCAATTCGGTCTCCAGGCGGTCGCGGATCTCGGGATGATCCTTCAGGAACTGGCGGGCGTTTTCCCGCCCCTGGCCGATCCGCTCGCCTTTGTAGCTGAACCACGAGCCGCTCTTCTCGACATGGTTGAACGCCACGCCGAGATCCAGCAGGTCGCCCTCGCGCGAAATCCCCTCGCCGTAGATGATGTCGAACTCAGCCTCGCGGAAGGGCGCCGCGCACTTGTTCTTGACCACCTTCACCTTGGTGCGGCTGCCGGTCACCGTATCGCCGTCCTTAATCGCCGCGATGCGGCGGATGTCGACGCGGACGGAGGAATAAAACTTCAAAGCCCGGCCTCCCGTCGTGGTCTCCGGATTGCCGAACATCACCCCGATCTTTTCGCGGATCTGGTTGATGAAAATCAGGCACGTCTTGGACTTGGACACGATGCCGGTGAGCTTGCGCAGCGCCTGCGACATCAGCCGCGCCTGCACGCCCATGTGGGAATCGCCCATTTCGCCGTCGAGTTCCGCCTTGGGGACCAACGCCGCCACCGAATCCACCACCAGCACGTCAATGGAACCGGAGCCGATCAGCGCGCCGGTGATCTCCAGCGCCTGCTCGCCGTAATCGGGCTGCGACACCAACAGGTTGTCCACATCGACGCCCAGCTTGCGGGCGTAAATGGGATCCAGCGCGTGCTCGACATCGATAAACGCCGCCATCCCGCCGACCTTCTGCGCCTCCGCAATCACCTGGAGGGCGATGGTGGTTTTCCCCGAAGACTCCGGGCCAAAGATCTCGTTGATGCGTCCCCGCGGGAAACCGCCCACGCCGAGAGCGGCGTCCAGGGAGATGGACCCGGTGGAAATGGCCGCTACCGGAATAATCGCGTCTTTCGCGCCCAGCCGCAGGATCGATCCCTTGCCGAACTGCTTTTCGATCTGGCCGAGCGTGACTTCCAGGGCCCGCGCTCGCTCTTTGCTGTCCATCATGCGGGGATGCTCCTTCTAGCTGGCACTTGGTGGGGCGTGTCCCGATTATAACAGTGGCCGCGCGGAGCCAAACTTCTCTGGCCCCGCGAATGTTTTTCCGCGCGTCCCGGGGTAAGTCCCCGCCTTGCCCGACGTCGGCTTCCGGGGACCGCTTCAGAACAGACGAACTGGTAAAACCGGCGCTGACCAGCGTCGTCTTCTCAGGCCACGCATTCCAAAGCACCAGCGCCCGCAGCAGCACGAACGCGAAGTACGGGTAACAGCCGTGGGAACGCGCCCGATCCCAACGACCGCCGCGACCGCAGAGCAAAGGCAGCCGCCGCGCCTGCGAAGCTCGCCGCTCGGATCCTGCCGCCTCTACTCGAGTCCGCTCCTGCGCGGCCTCCCGGCAAAGTGGCCTTCCCTGATCCCGGTTTCGGGGGAGGGACACGCCTCTAGAATATCCCTATACTACGGGACGGATGAACCGCAAACAGGTGTTGGGCGTCCTGGGAACCGGTTTCGGCCTGCTGATCCTGCTCCTGGCGGCGGTTGCGTATCTGGGTTTCCAGAAGACCGTCGAGATTCAAGCCAACGCGGCGGCGCTGGTGCGCGCCCAGCTTCTCGACCGCAACCTGCTGGACGCGTTGGACCGCGAGCAGCGCCGGATGAGCGACGTAATGTTCCGGATCTTCCTGCGCGGATCGGGGCGCCCGCTCGACGCCGACGAAGTCCTGCGGGAAGTCGAATCCGGTGCTTCGGAGATCAAGCGCCTGGCGGAGCTCGGCGTGGACGATGCGGCGCTCTGGAAACAACTCACCGGCGCGTCGCAGGACTTCGCGGCAGCGGTCCGCGAGTCGCTCGCCCAGCCCCCGGCCACGATCGACGAAATAGAAGAACTGCTAGCGCGGCACAACCGGTTTGTCCTCCTTGCGGGCGACTTGATCAAAGCCGGTTCAGAGCGGGAGGCTCGCGTCGAGGCGGCCATTGAGAAGCAGTCCCGGGAGCTGGCTGGCCGGTCAGGCTGGCTGCTGGCGGGATGCTTCCTGCTGGCGGCGGCCTGCGCCCTGCTCGCGCTGAAAGTCACCAATGACGCGTTCCGGCGTCTGGAGATTCAAGGCGCCGAACTGGCGCGCGTTTCCTGGCACATGCTCCAGGGTCAAGAAGCGGCGGCCCGGCGCTTTTCCCACGAGATGCATGACGAACTAGGCCAGTCGCTCACCGGCCTGAAGGCCACGTTGAGCATGATCACCCCGGAGGAGTTCGCGGCCCGCCGACCCGACTATACCCGGCTGCTGGAGGAGGCCATCCGCAGTGTCCGCGAGTTGTCCCAACTGCTGCGCCCCGTGATCCTGGACGATTTGGGACTCGACGCGGGCCTCCGGTGGCTGCTGGAACGCTTCCAGCAGCGCACGGGAATCGAGACCGAGTATGATTCCAATCTGACCGGCCGCCTGGCGGAAGACACCGAAACCCAGTTGTTCCGCATCGCCCAGGAGTCCTTGACGAACGTGGCCCGCCACGCCGGTGCTACCCGCGTGCGCGCCTCGTTGCGGGTTGACGGAGCAAGCGTGCGTCTCCTCGTCGAGGACAATGGGCGCGGCCTGCCGGCCGGGACGTCCTCTTCCAAGCCGAGCCTTGGGATGATCGGCATGCGGGCGCGCGCCCACCAGGCGCACGGGTCGCTCAAGGTTGGCGTTTCGGATCTCGGCGGAGTCAGAATTGAGGTAGCAGTACCCTACTGGCATCCTGATCATGACGCAGAATCGAAAGACGAGAATCTTGCTCGCCGATGACCATGCGGTGGTTCGCCAGGGTTTTCGCTTGATCCTGCGAACCCAGGCGGACTTGGAGGTCGTGGGAGAGGCCGCCAACGGGCGGGAAGCGGTGGAACTGGCTGCGACGCTCAAGCCGGATATTGTCGTGATGGATGTTTCCATGCCCGAACTGAATGGCATCGAAGCCACGCGGCGCATTGAAGAAGTCTCCCCCCGCACGCGCGTAGTCGCTTTGAGCATGCATAAGGACTCGGTCTACGTCCGGGAGATTCTCCGCGCGGGAGCGCGCGCTTACGTGCTGAAGGAAGGCGCCGAAGACGAACTGCTGGCCGCGATCCGGGCCGTAGCGCGCGGAGAAGGTTACCTGGCCCCCGCGGTCTCCGACGCCGTGTTGAGCGCCTACCGCAAGCACGTCGGGAACCCCGTCGACCTGTTGACCAGCCGCGAGCGGGAAGTGCTGCAATTGATCGCAGAGGGGAGAACGAACAAAGAAGTCGCTAACCGCCTGAAGCTGAGCGTCTACACCGTGGAAGCGCACCGGGGAAAGATCATGGAGAAACTGAATCTTCATAGCACCGGGGAACTGGTCCGCTTCGCGATTAAGAACGGGCTGGCGGATTGAAAGGACCCGGGCTGGGGCAAGCGCGACCGCCGTTCCGGGGCGGGGACGAGAGCCCGGAACGGCGGCGCCAGGAGGAAATCGCTACTTCTTGTCCTTTTCTGTTTTCTTCTTCTTTTCTTCCTTCTTCTTTTGCTCCTGCTGGGTTTGGGCCTGCGGGTTCGCCGCGAAGGTCACGGGAAGCGCGAGTGCGCCCAGCACAGCGATCGTCGCCAAAGTTCTCATGTTCATCAAACTCCTTCTTGAGGCCGGCCGCCTTGAAGAGCGTCCCTGCCTGACTGCAGGATGAACCAGGACAAGCGCTGCGGCGATAGCCTCCCAAGGCTAAGCCGGCGCCCTTCTCCAGGGGATGGGTCCCAGAGGGAACGGAGGGTCCCCTCGAACCGATCCTCGCCGGTCAGGCATCCGCCGGAAGATGCTCGACCGGTTCGGCTTCCAATGTGTTCAGCAAAAAGGAGATGGGCGAGACCTTTCCCACTTCCGGCGCTGGCGGCAATACGCTGCGGCCTACTGGCAGTCGTCCAATTAGCTGGATTTGATCGACACCACTCTCCTTGAATCTTGCGTCCGTCTCGGATAAAGTCGAACCAACTTACACGGGAATGAACTGCCGTTTAATGGGGAGGAATGACGAAATTTCTCGTTTTTCGTGGATTTTCTCAACAATCCTCGCTTGCACAGCCGTGTGTTACGGCCAGGCGACGGGAACCATTCAGGGAACAGTTACGGATGCATCGGGAGCGGCGGTTCCCGATGCTCGCGTCGTCGCCACTAACCTCGGAACCAACCTGACGCGTTCGATGAACACGGCTGCCGACGGGAAGTACGTCCTGCCCCTCCTGCCGACGGGTCAGTACGAAATTTCGGTGGAAAAAGACGGGTTTCAACGGTTCCGTCAAGCCAACGTCACGCTTCAAGCGAATACGAACGTGCAGGTGGATGCCCGGCTCCAGATAGCCGCCGCGGCGGAGAGCATCACGGTCACCGATGCCGCAGCCATGGTGCAGGCCAGTTCCTCCACCCTGGTGCAGGTGGTGGACCGCCGCCGGATTGAGGAACTTCCTCTGAACGGGCGCAACGTGCTCCAACTGATGACGCTCAACGCCGGCATCGTGGACCGCGGCTCGGCGGGCAATTTCCGGCAGATCAATACGGTAGCCGGAGGCGGCTACGCCATCCCTGTTTCGATCAACGGGTCGCGCGGCAACGCCACCAACTATCTGCTCGACAACAATTCGAACAACGATCTCTACACCAATATTTCCGAACCCTACCCAAACCCCGACGCAGTGCAAGAAGTGAGCATTCAAACGAGTTCGTTCGACGCGCAGTTCGGAAGGGGCGTTGGGGGCGTGGTGAACGTCACGACGAAGAGCGGCACCAACCAGTTCCACGGGTCGGCGTTCAATTTCCTGCGCAATTTTAAAATGAACGCCGCCAATACCTTCACTGGCCGCGACGCGCTGAAGCGCAACCAGTTCGGCGGCACCCTTGGCGGACCCGTTCTGCTCCCCCGCTTGTACAATGGCCGGGATAAGACTTTCTTTTTCTTTGGGTATCAAGGCACGCGGCAGCGGGTGGCCACGCCGGGCGTGCTGCGCACGACGCCCAGCGACGCGATGAAGCAGGGGGACTTCTCGTCCTGGCTGCGGCCTGACGGCACCGGGCGTATCCGCGACCCGCTGGCGCCCACGACCTATTTTCCGGAAAACCGGATCCCAGTCAGCAGGTTCGACCCGGTATCGCGCCGAATTCTGGAGTTTATTCCTTCCTCGGCGGATCCCACCTATCAACTTCGCTTTGGCACGCCTTCCAACATCGAAGATGACGATCAGTGGGTGGTTCGGGGCGATCACCACTTCAACGAGCGCCAGCGGCTGACCCTCCGTTACTTCCTGTTGAAGTACGACCGGCCGTGGATCACCATTCCTGGCAACCTGCTCTACGTGGTCACCGGACAGTTCGCCAATGTCCACAATGCCACGATTAACCATACGTCGACTCTGACGCCGCGCGCGCTGAATGAGCTGGGCATCACGTTTCACCGGTCCACGCCGCGCGCGGAGCCTTCCGCGCAGCTTGCCGGAGTGTCCTTCGACCAATTCGGCAGCCGCATGCAGAGCGTGCGCGGCTTCCCGACCATGGATGTGGGCATCAGTAATTGGTCGGGCATCGGGATCGGGCTGGGCTACTATGCGCCCCAGACGACGCTCATGGTTCAGGACAACGTCAACTGGATTCGCGGCAAACACAATATCCGGTTTGGAGGGGAGATTCGCTTCTATCTGCTGGATATCGCCAGCTACTGGCTGAGCGGCGGAGTGGCGAGCTTTAACGGACAGATGCTCTCGGACCCCGGCCGGGCGAACGCAGGTAACGCCTTCGCCGAGTTTCTGTTGGGCCGCGGGGCGAGCTGGCGGCAGCAATCGTTCTCCAGTTGGACCCTTCGCAACCGTTTCCCGGCTATGTATTTCCAGGATGATTTCCGGGTATCGAGCCGGCTCACGCTCAACCTGGGGGTCCGGTGGGATCCAAAGTGGGATTACACGGAGGACCAGCGGAAGCGAGCGACGTTCATGCCGGGGCTCCAATCCCGCGTCTACCCGAATGCTCCGCGCGGCTTGGTTTTCCTGGGCGATGCGGGTCTGGAGAACACGATCATCCGGCCAGACCGGAACAACCTGGCGCCCCGCTTCGGTTTTGCTTATCAACTCCGGCCGAAGACGGTCATCCGCGGAGCCTACGGCATCTTCTTCGACCAGCTTGCGTCGATCCTGAACAACCGGACGGCGCAAGGCGAGCCCTTCGTGCGGCAAGCCAACTTCGTGGGCCCGTTTCAACTCTCCGACCCATACGCAGGCGGGCCGGTCCTCGACCCGTCGCCGATCATCCCCGGGCCGGAGTTCCGCTTCAACCGGTTTGGCACCTGGGCGCTGCCCGCCCGCGAGATCCCGACCGGCTACATGCAGAACTGGAACATGGTGGTGGAGCAGCAACTCTCGCACGACTTCCTGCTTCGCGCGGCCTATGTCGCAAGTAAGGGCACCAAACTGATCAACGCGATTGAGGTGAATCCGGCGCTGTATGGTCCCGGCGCCACGGCGGCGAACATCAACGAGCGGCGTATCCATGCCAATATCGGAGGTCTGCAACTTGGGAACGCCGGCGGCAAGTCCAGCTACCAGTCGATGCAGCTCACGCTGCAGAAACGCTATGCGCGCAGCTTCAGCGTGCTGGCGAATTACACCTGGGCGCATTCGATCGACGTTGCATCGAACGGCTCGATCGACGGCAACTACGGGGGCCCGAACCCGTTCAACCAGAACGACAACTTGGGAGACTCGGATTTCGATCTGCGGCATCGCCTGGTGGCGAGCGGCATTGTCGATCACCCGGCGTTGCGCGGCCAGCCGGCCCTGGTCCGGCACCTCTTGGGCGGGTGGCAGAGCAACTTCATCTTCGTGGCCGAGAGCGGTCCCCCCTTGACCGTGTTTAGCGGACTCGACAACGCGCTGTCCGGCGTGGGGGGCCAATGGGCGGACTACGACGGCCGTGACTGGCGACTTTCTGGCTCGCGCAGCCGAGGCGAGAAGATCACCCGCTGGTTCGACACGTCGGCCTTTACGGTAAACGCTCCCGGAACGTTCGGCAACGGACGCCGGAACCAGTTGCGGGGGCCTGGGGTGTGGAATGTAGACTACTCCGCGTTCAAGAACGTGCCGTTCCACGACAGAATGACGCTGCAAATCCGCGGAGAGTTTTTCAATCTGTTTAACGCGGTGCGACTGAGCCCGCCGACCACGACGGTAATCAGCCCCCTGTTTGGACGGATTACCAGCGCGGGGGCCCCGCGGATCGTGCAGATTGCTTTGCGCCTGTCCTTCTAGCTCGCTTCTGCGAGCCCGCGCGCAGCCGGGCGCCAGATGCGCCCATGCCGGAGACTTTTTATGCTCAACAACCATACACGCCGAGAGTTCGTTAGCGCCACGGCGGCGGCCAGCGCCGCCGCCCTGCTTCCCAATTGGAAAGCCTGGTCCGCACCCCAAGCCAAGAAGATCCGCCTGGCCGTTTTAGGCGGCGGCTTTGGCGCGACCTTTCATTTCCACGAACACCCCAACTGCGTGGTGACCGCGGCCACCGATCTTTACGAGGGCCGCCGCCAGCGGTTGCGAGATTACTACAAACTCGACGCTGTCTACAATTCCTTCGATGAGATGCTGAAGGCCCGCAACACCTTCGACGCGGTGGCGGTGTTCAGCGGGGCGCAGGACCATGCCAAACACGTGCTCCAATGTTTTCACCACGGCCTGCACGTGCTCTCGGCGGTGCCCGCCTGCATGACGCTGGAAGAAGCCCAGCAACTTAAGGAAGCGAAAGAGAAGACCGGGCTACGCTACATGATGGCCGAGTCCAGCTACTACCGGACGGGATGCATCTACGCGCGCGACTTGTACAAGAAGGGCGGCTTCGGCGAAATCCACTACAGTGAGCTTGAGTATTACCACGACTTTCCCGCGACCCGCTTCCAGAATAACCCGCGGTCGCTGTGGTACAACCCTGACGGCTCGGAGAGCTGGCGCAAGGGACTGCCGCCGATGCTCTATCCCACGCACTCCCTGGGGTTCCTGGTCGGCGTCACGAAAGAACGCATCGTCAAGCTGAATTGTCTCGGCTGGGGGCCGGACCATCCCAACTACCGCTATCAGGAGAACCGCTACCAGAATCCCTTCGCAAACCAATTTGCTTTGATGGAGACAAACCAGGGCCACATGACGCGCTGCAACGTGTTCTGGGAAGTGGCGGCGGATGGCGAACAGGCAAGGTGGTTCGGGGAAAAGGGCACGCTTTACATGGCCCTGCCGCGCATCCACAGCGATATCTGGCATGAGCGTTTCGGCCAGCCCAAGCCGATTGAGTTCCCCAAGTACTGGATGAGCGAAGCCTTGCCGCCCTCCATGCGCCACGAAAGCGGTCACGGCGGCAGCGCGATCTTTATCAGCGCCGAGTTCATCAACGCTCTGGTGGAAGATCGGGAGCCGGAGATCGATATTTACGAATCGCTGGCGATGACGGTACCCGGCATCGTGGCGCATCAGTCCTCGCTGAAGGGCGGCGAGACGATGAAAGTGCCCTCTTTCGACCGTAAGCAGGCGTAACCACCAGGATCGACTGGTCCGCCAGCGCGGGCGAGGACACCGCAAACCGGCGGGGCGTCCAGAAGATCATCATCCGAAACGCCCCTTTGTTTTCGATTCGTAACTTGGTGGGCGTTACGGCTTGGGGATCCCAAGCTTCTGGTACCAAGGTTTGGCGGTCTTGATCGCGTCGTTCACCGCGTTGATGTTCTTCACGCCTTCGGTGGACAGCCAGTCCTCCAAAGCCTTCACGCCGTGTTTGGCGTAGACGGGAATGCCCTCTTTCCAGGTGGCGCGGCCGCACAAAACGCCGGAGTAGTCTGTTCCCGAATCGCCCGCCATCCGCAGGCTCTCGGTGAACTGCGCGTTGCTGACGCCGGCGCTCAGATAAATGAACGGCTTGGTGGCCACCGCCGCGCACGCGCGGAAGTGATCCAGCGCTTCGGCCCAGGTATAGGCGGCCTGGCCCTTGAACACGCTCGAACCTTCCACGTACTCGGCGTTGATGGGCACTTCCACTTTCAGCACGTCCACGTGATAGTGCGCCTTGGAAAACTCCTCCATGCTCTTGCGCACCACTTCGGGCTTGATCCTGGCGTACTCGATGCCTTTTTCGTCCCCGCCTTGGGGATCGTAGCCGACGAATTCGAGGAAGAACGGGATGTCCTGGGCCACGCATTCCGCGCCGATGCGCTCAATAAACGCGTGCTTGATATCGTTCACCGCCGCGTCGTCGAACGGGGTGTAGTAGATCAGAATTTTCACCGCGTCGGCGCCCCACTGCTTGATGCGATACGCCGAAACGTGCGGCAACAGGTCCGGCAGACGTCCGGGCTGCGTGTTGTCGTAGCCGCTCTGTTCGTAGGCCAGCAGCAGCCCCGCATTGGAAGAACGCGCCTTGGCGGCCTCCATGCCCCATTCCGGATCCAGCAAAATCGCGCTGGCGTGGGGCGTCAGGATCTTGGTCACCGCGGTCTTGAACTCGCTCATCATCTCGTCGGTGACGGCCTTCTTGTCGATTCCTTTCGCCGCGGCAATCGACTTTTGCAGGCTGCCGCGCTGATCCATCGCCGCGGCCGCGATCACGCCGGACTCGTTGGACAGCTTCTTTAGGTGGGCGATTTTTCCTGGCGTCAAACTCAAGGGAATCTCTCCTTTGTCGGTTCCTATTGGCAGTCGGACTGTGGTGGGACTGCCTTTCATTATGCCATTTTGCGAAGCGCCGCCGCTTTCCCGCGGAGGGCGAAATAGCGGCGCGCCCGCGCCACGTCCCGGGCGATTTGCGCTTTCAGCGCCTCCGGGCTTTCGAATTTCTGCTCGCCCCGCAGCCGCCACAGGAACTCCACCCGGATCCGGGCCGGCGTCCGGCCGTCGAACGCGGAGAGCAGAAACGTTTCCACCGTGACGGCTTCGCCTTGGAAGGTAGGGCGGCGGCCCACGTTGGTTACCGATTCCCAGCGGCGGCCGTCGCTGAGGTCCGACGTGCGCGTGATGTAGACGCCATGCGCGGGCAGCAATTGCGTCTCGGCGGCCAAGTTGAGGGTCGGCACCGTTTGCCGGGAGCCGATGCCGAACCCTTTGACCACCTGGCCTTCCAGCGCAAACCACCGCCCCAGCATCCGGCCGGCGCGGGAAACCTGGCCGGCGCGCACCGCCTCGCGAATCGCGCTCGACGAGACGGCCCAATGCCGCAAGGCGATGACGTCCATCACGTGCGTTTGCAGGCCAAACCGCACGCCCAGTTCTTCCAGCGCCCGCGTATCGCCCGCGGCCCGGTAGCCGAACCGGAAATTGTGGCCCACCACCACCGCCCGCGCCTGGAGACGCTCCACCAGGATGGACCGCACAAACTCCTCCGGGCTGAGGCGCGACAGCGTCTGGTCGAAGGGCAGAATCATCACCTGTTCAATGCCCGTTTCGGCCATGAGGGCCACTCGCTGTTCCGGAGTCGTCATCAACAAAGGCGCGCGCGCCGGCGCCACCACTGTGGCCGGATGCGGATGGAAGGTCAGCACCGACGCTTTCCAGTCGGGCTGCTGCCGCGCCAGCCGGACCACCTGCCGCAACAGCGCCCGGTGCCCCTCGTGCACGCCGTCGAAGTTGCCAATCGACAGCGCGCAAGGCCCAAAGTCGGCCGGGATCTCCTCCAGATGCCGGTACACCCGCGGACTCATGGGAAGGGCACCTCAATCTCCAGCCCGTCGTAGGCGAGCCGGATATGGGGCGGCAGCAACTCCTCCGTGCGCGCGTGCCCCAGGTCGTGGCAGATGTGGGTGAAGAACGCCCGCTTGGGTCGCAGCCGCTCTACGTAGCCCCGGGAGCGCTCTACCGTGGAGTGGGTCGGGTGCGGTTTGTGCCGCAGGGCGTCGAGGAACAGCACCTCCAACCCTTCCAGCCGCGCCAGGGACTCCTCGGGGATTTCGCTGTGATCGGTCAGGTACGCCGCGTTTCCGAACCGGTAACCGTAGACCAGTCCGCGCCCGTGCCGCAGCGGAATCGGCTCAAACCAGAGCCCGTAGACTTCGAAGGCGCTGTCCACCGGACGCGTCTCCAGCTTGGGAATCGACGACTGGGGATGGTGGTTCTCGAAGATGTAGCCGAAGGAGCGGCGGATGGCTTCGATAGCGGCTTCCGGTCCGTAGACCGGAATCGGTCCCCGCTGGCGGAAGTTGAACGGACGGACGTCATCGAGCCCCATGATGTGGTCGGCGTGCTCGTGGGTGTACACGATGGCGTCCAGGCGTTCGAGGCGGGCGCGCAGCGCCTGGGTGCGAAAGTCCGGGGTGGTGTCCACTAGCACGCAGCGCCTGGCGTAGCGGATGGCGATGGAGGGCCGCAGCCGCTGGTCGCGCGGATCGGCGGACCGGCACACCGCGCAGTCGCACCCGATGGTGGGGACGCCGACGCTGGTGCCTGACCCCAGCACCGTAATCCGGATCCGGGAGGGGGTGCCGTTGTCGCTCATCGCGATGCGCCCGTGGCCTGGACGAAGCGGAACCGCAACTCGGTCAGCGTGTTTTCGAGCAGCCGCTTCTCCTCCAGGGTCAGGTTGCCGCGGGTCTTCTCTTCCAACATCGCCATCAGCTCCAGCGTGTGTCTGGCCAAGTCCACGTCGGCTTGCGGAAGGTCTCCATCCGCTTCCGGATACATCCCCAACGCCGCCTCGGCCTGCAACCGCAGCGACCAGACCAGAAACTCGAACGTCGGCGGCGGCAGCTCCCGCGCCGCTGCGGACGCGTCCGCTTCGCTCATTACTAGGTAGTGTACAACGCACCGCGCGCCGCCCATGCTACAGTGACAATACTTGCCGCATTCGCCGGCAACCCACTGGATATCCATGTCCTCTCCGGATGCCCCGGCCGCGGGCGCCAAGTTTCAAACTCTGGTCGAGCTGATGGCGCGGCTTCGCGCCCCGGGCGGCTGTCCGTGGGACCGCGAGCAGACCTTTGACACGATCAAGCCCTACCTGCTCGAAGAGACATACGAGGTGATGGACGCCATCGACCGGCGCGACTGGGACGAGTTGCGCGGCGAACTGGGCGACCTGCTGCTGCAAGCGGTTTTCTTTTCCCAAATGGCGCGCGAGGCCGGCCACTTCGCCGTCGGCGACGCCCTGGATGCGATCAACGAAAAGCTTCTCCGCCGCCATCCGCACGTGTTCGGCGGGGGCGAGGCGCGCGACGCCGCCGACGTCAAACGCATCTGGAACGAGGTCAAGGCCCAGGAGAAGGGCACGAGCCCCCGCGGCCTGCTCGACGGCGTGCCCCGCCACCTGCCCGCGCTGGTAGAGGCCCAGCAGATCGCCTCCCGCGCCGCCGGCGCAGGCTTCGACTGGGAGCACGCCGGCCAGGTGGTGGACAAACTCCACGAGGAACTGCGCGAGTTCGAGGCGGAGCGTGCGGCGGGGGCCGAAACCACGCGCCTCGAGGATGAACTGGGCGACATGCTGTTTGTCCTGGTCAACCTGGCGCGCTTCGTCAAGGTTGATCCCGAACAGGCGCTGCGGCGCACCAACGCCAAGTTCCGCCGGCGCTTCGCCCACCTGGAGGCCCGTCTGGCCGCGCAGGGCAAGTCCATCGAGGAATGCGGCATGGACGAACTGGAAGCGCTATGGCAGGAGGCCAAGCGCGCCGAGCCGGGAGCCGCACCATGATCCGCCTGGAGATCCTCACCACCCGGGAACAATACGAACGGGCCGTCGAACTGCAACGCGAGATCTGGGGCTTCTCGGACGTCGAACTGCTGCCGGTGCGGCTGTTTGTGGTGGCGTCCAAGGTGGGCGGCCACGCGCTGGGCGCCTACGACGGCGACCGCATGGTCGGCTTTCTGCTGGCGATTCCCGGCCTGAAACAGCGGCCGGGCGGCCCGCCGCTCAGTTATCTCCACAGCCATATGCTGGGGGTGCTGCCCGAGTACGCCAACCACGGGCTGGGGCGGCAGATGAAGCTCCGCCAGCGGGAGATCGCCCGCGCCGCCGGCATTGCGCTCGTCGAGTGGACCTTCGATCCGCTGGAGCTCAAGAACGCCTACTTCAACATCGAACGGCTCGGCGCGATCGTGCGCCGGTATGTGCCCAACCAGTACGGCATCACGGCCAGCTTTTTACACGGCGGCCTGCCCACCGACCGGCTGGTGGCCGAGTGGTGGTTGGACCATCCCCGGGTGGGGGCCATCCTCGCGGGCGAACCTCCGCCGCGGGAGATTCACACGCGCCTTTCCGTGCCCGCCGATATCGGCGAGATTCGCCGGCGCGAACCTGGGCGCGCCCGTGAGATCCAGCAGCAACTGGAGCAGGGCTTCGGGGAAGCGTTCGCGCGGGGCCTGGCGGTGGTCGGCTTTGAACGGTCCGCCGAGGCCGGCACCTACCTGCTGGGGGAATTCGCCCATGAAGATTGAACGCCTGATCCTGCGCCAGGTGCGCCTGCCGCTCGTCCACTTCTTCGAGACCAGCTTTGGCCGCACCTATCACCGGGACATCGTGCTGGTGGAGGCGTGTGGCGAGGGCCTTTCCGGATGGGGCGAGGTCACCGCGGGGGAAAACCCGTTCTACAACGAGGAGTGGACCGGCTCAGTTTGGCCGATTGTCATGGACTACGTGGCGCCGCGGCTGCTGGGCCGGGAGCTGGCGTCGGCCCGGGAAGTGGCTCCGCTCACCGCGCAGATTCGCGGCCATCTGATGGCGCGTGGCGGCGTGGAAGCGGCGGTCTGGGACCTGGAGGCCCGGCAAAAAGGGCTCCCGCTCTGGCAGCTGGTTAACCAGGACTTGCCGGCGGACCGGGTGCGCCGGGAGATTCCCTGCGGCGTTTCCATCGGCATCCAGGACTCGGTGGAGCAACTGCTCGATAAGATCGCCCTCGAGTTGGCCGCCGGCTACCAGCGCATCAAGATGAAGATCAAGCCCGGCTGGGATCTGGACGTGGTGCGACGCGTCCGGGACCGCTTCCCCGCCATCCGCCTGATGGTGGACGCCAACTCGGCGTATACGCTCGCCGACGCAGACCGCCTGCGCGGACTGGACGAGTTCTACCTGATGATGATCGAGCAGCCGCTCGGCCACGACGAAATCATCGACCACGCCGCGCTGGCGGCGAAACTCCGGACGCCGGTCTGTCTGGACGAGTGCATCCGCTCGGCCCACCAGGCCGAGCAAGCCATCCGGCTGCGGGCGGCCGCGATCCTCAACATCAAGCTGGGGCGCGTAGGCGGTTTCGCCGAAGCGCGGCGGGTGCACGACGTGGCGCAGGCGGCGGGCGTCCCGGTCTGGTGCGGCGGCATGCTGGAATCCGGCATCGGGCGGGCGCACAACGTCGCCCTGTCCACGCTCCCGAACTTCACTCTGCCCGGCGATGTTTCGGCCAGCCGGCGCTATTGGCGGCGGGACCTGATTTGGCCCGCCATCGAGACGACGCCGCAGGGAACCATTCGGGTGAGTGCGGCGCCAGGCTTCGGCTATGACCTTGACCACGACTTTCTGAAGGCGGTGACGGTGCGGGAGGAAGCGGTTACCTGATGGAAGGCGATCCGGCTGCATCCCGGGCGGCTTCCGCCGCCCCTTCCCGCGGCTGGCTGTATTTCCTGCTCGCGGCCATGCTGCTGTTCTGGTCCGGCAACTTCATCGTGGGCAAGTACGCGGTGCGGCAACTGCCGGGCACGCTGGCGGCGGTGCTGCGGATCGAACTGGCCGCGGCGTTCGTGCTCCCGCTGTTCTGGTGGCAGCGCCGCCAGGGCGGCGCGCGCTGGCCCGCCCGCCGGGAGTGGCCGCGCCTGCTCGCCGTCGGCGTGCTGGGCATTGCCGGCAACCAGATGCTCTTCATCGTCGGCCTGGAATACACCAGCGTGGCCCATGCCGCTTTTCTCGTGACCTTGAATCCGATCCTGGTGCTGGTCCTCGCCCGGCTGGTGGGTGGGGAGAAGCTGACGCCGCGCCGCGTGGCCGGCATGCTGGTGGCGGCTTCCGGGGTCCTGATGCTGCAATTCTGGCCGGAGCGCGCGGCCGCTGCGGCCAAAGCGGCGTCCTTCACCGGTGACGCGTTGATCTTCTGCTCGGGCCTGTTGTTCGCCGGGTTCGCGGTGTGGGGGAAACCGATCACCCGCCATCAGGCCGCGGTGACGATAACGGCCAGCGCGTACGTGGGCGCGACCGTGCTGCTGCTGCCGGCGACGCTGTGGATCTGGCGCGGCTTCGCCTGGAGCGCCATCAGCGTCTCGGCCTGGCTGAGCGTCCTCTACATGGCGATTTTTCCGTCGGTGCTGGCGTACCTGATCTTCTCGTACGCCTTGCGGCACACCTCGGCGTCGCGCCTGGCGGCGCTGGCGTACTTGCAGCCGCCGCTGGCCACGTTGCTGGCCGCGATCACCCTGGGCGAGCGCCTGACGCTCCCGGTGCTGGCCTCCGGCGCGGTGATCTGTGCGGGCGTTTACCTCGCGGAGCGGAGCTGAAATGGCCGCGTTTGCCGAACTGCTCCGCACCAACGCCAACTACCGGCGCATGTGGTTCGGACAGGTGGTGACCGAAATCGGCGACCACTTCAACAACATCGCCGTGTTCAGCCTGGCGGTGGAAGGCACGGGCTCGGGGCTGGTGGTGAGCGGCGTAATGCTGGCCCGCGCGCTGCCCGCCGTGCTCGCCGCGCCGGTGGCGGGCGTGCTCCTCGACCGCCTGGATCGCCGCAAGGTCATGATTTGGTCCGACCTGGTGCGCTTCTTCATCGCGCTCGGATTCATCTTCACGGTTCGCGAGCAGGGCCACTGGCTGCTGTACGTGCTGAGCGGGATGCTGATGTTCGCCTCCCCGTTTTTCACGAGCGGGCGCTCGGCGTTGCTGCCCGCCATTACGACGCCGGCCGAACTGCACACGGCCAACGCGGTGACGCAAACCACGCAGTGGACCACGCTCACCATTGGGACGTTTGCGGCCGGCCTCAGCGTGCATCAACTCGGCTATGAGGGGGCGTTCGTGCTCAACGCCTGGTCGTTCCTGTTTTCGGCCTGGTCGATCTCCCGGATGCGGCTGCCCGGCGGCGCAGCGCGAGCAGTCGCCGGCGAGCGTGGCGGCGGGGGCGTGGTCCAGCCCTGGAACGATTACGTCGAGGGGCTGCGCTACCTGAAGCGCTCGACTCTGGTTTTGACCGTAGCGCTGGCCGGGATCGGCTGGGCCTCCGGCGGGGGCGCCGCGCAGATTCTGTTCAGCCTGTTCGGCGAGTTGGTCTTCAAGAAAGGCGCGGCCGGCATCGGAGTCATCTGGGGATTCGCCGGCATCGGCCTGATTCTGGGGGGAACGGTGGCGCACCGCATCGGCCGGCACCTGAGCTTCGCGCAATACGTGCGCGTGGTGCTGGTGTGCTATTTCATTCACGGCGCGGCGTACATGGTGTTCAGCCAGATGCGGCAGTTCTGGCTCGCGCTGGTGTTCATTGCGCTGTCGCGGCTCGCCATCGCGGTCGCGTCGGTGCTCAACTGGGGCAAGCTGCTCGAGCACGTGGCGGGGGAGTTCCGCGGGCGGGTCTTCACCACGCTCGAGTCCCTGGTGTGGTCGACCATGCTGGTGTCCATGATGATCGCGGGGATCGCTTCGCAGTTCACCAGTCCGCGGACCATCGGGCTGTGGGCGGGCGGGTTCAGCACGACCACGGCGCTCTACTGGTGGTGGGCCATGCGGAAGGGCTGGCTGCGCGAGCCGGACATGCCGGCCCGCGCGGCGGTGGAGGAGGAATATGGAGACCATTCCCTCGAATCTCGCGGGTAAAGTGGTGCTGGTGACGGGCGCGGCGCGGCGCCTTGGCGCCGGCATCGCCCGGTACCTGGCCGCGCGGGGCGCGCGCGTGGCCATTCACTACGGCAGCCGCGCCGCCGAAGCCCGGGACACGGCGGCCGCGTGCGGCGGCGTACCCGTCTTCCAGGCCGACCTGAGCCGCGTGCCCGAGATTGCCGGCCTGTTTGCGCGCGTGGAGGCCCACTTTGGCCGCCTCGACGGGCTGGTCAACAACGCCGCCCGCTTCACCCGCTTCGATCCGCTCAAGATCACCGAGGCCGATTGGGACTACATCCACGACGTCAACCTGAAGGCGACGTTTTTCTGCTGCCAGGAGGCGGCGAAACGGATGCAGGCCCAAGGCGGGGGCCGCATCGTCAACATCAGTTCGCTCGGGGCGCTGCGTCCCTGGGCCGAGCATGCGCACTACTGCGCTTCCAAAGCCGGCGTGGTGATGCTGACCCGGGCGCTGGCCAAGGCTTGGGCGCCGGAGATCTCGGTCAACTCGGTGGCCCCCGGCGTGATTCCTTTCGAGGAAATCGGCGCTCCCGACGTCCAGGATTTCATCCGCGCCACGCCCGCCCGCCGCGCCGGCGCCGCCGATGAGGTGGCCGAAGCGGTGGCTTTCTTCCTGTCGGCTACGACGTTCATCACCGGGCAGGTGGTGGCCGTGGATGGCGGGTTGAGCCAGCGGTGAAGTCCGCCGGACCGAACTGCGCCTGCCCCGCCAGGTTCCGCCGATCACTCCTCCGTGCCGTCCCGCTCGGCGGCCAGGCTGGCGGGAATGCCGGTGCGGTAGCTGGGATAGTCGAGCCGCACATGCAGCAGACGGCGGATCGCCCGGCCGTCCACGCGCCGGTTGGCCCGGCGGGTTTCGCTGACCTGGTCCCGCGGAATCGAGTCCGGCATTGGCAGCCCCAGCAGTTCGGCGCAAAAGCGGGCGACGGACTCCGAAGCGGCGGGCTCGTCGTCGGCGACGGGGTAGGCGCCTTGCAGACGCGACAACAGAGCAGCCTCCGTCAGGCTGGCCAGGTCGCTGACGTGAATCCGGCTGATGAAATGCTGCCCACCTTCCACCAGCCGGAACTCGCCGCGGCGCATGGCGGCGTGCACACCGCGCCAGGGACCGTAGATCGCCGCCGGGCGCAGGATCAGACTCGACCAGGGACCCGCGGTCACGGCCCGCTCCGCCTCCACCCGGAGACGCACGCGCGGCGTGCGGGGCGCAACCGGAGTCCGCTCGTCCACCTCGACTGCGTCGCCGTAGACGCCCGTGGTGGACAAATAGACCAGGCGAGAAGGCCGGTCCCGCAACGCTTCCAGCAGCGCCGGCGTGGGGTCGGCCGGGACGCCCCCCTCCGCGACGACCGGAACCGAATGCAGCACCGCGCACCCCTCAGGCGCTGCTTCGGCGAGCGCCCGCCGCGCCGCCGGGTCCAGCGCGTCGAGCGCCAGCACCCGCGCCCCGGCCTCCGCTAGCGCCGCCAGGCGGGCGGGATGCCGGGTGGTCACCACGACGCGGGCGTCCGGGAAGCGCCGCAGCCACCGCTCGGCCACCCGCCGTCCCGTATACCCGCAGCCCAGGACAACCAGGTCACTCATACCGCAAGGCCACCACCGGATCCAGACGCGCCGCTTTGTGCGCGGGCCAGATGCCAAAAAACAAGCCCACCGCCACCGAGACCGTGAAACCCAGCGCTACCGCCCACAGCGGCACGGCGGTGGGAAGCGTGGGGAAGACCAGCCGCGCGGCCACGGAAACCAGCCAACCGCCAGCCATGCCGAGCAGTCCGCCGCAACCGGTCAGGACCACCGCCTCGGTCAGAAATTGCGCCACAATGTCACTACGCCGCGCGCCCACCGCCTTGCGAATCCCGATCTCCCGCGTGCGCTCGGTGACCGATACCAGCATGATGTTCATCACGCCGATGCCGCCGACCAGCAGGCCGATCGAACTGAGAACCACCATCACGAGCGCCACCATCGCGGTGAGGTCGCGGAAATCTTCCACCATGCGGTCTCCGGAGGAGATCCAAAAATTGTCCGGCGCGTCGTGGGCCAGGCGGCGTTCCTGCCGCAGGACGCCCGCAGCTTCGTCCAACGCCTGCGCCAGCAGGCCCGGCCGCGCGATGATGACCAGCAGAAGTTGCTCGGCCGCGGGAAACATTTTGCGCATCGTCCAATAAGGGATGACTGCCCGCAGGTCTTCTTGGCCGGGAAGCGACGCCGCCCGGCGGGCCATCACCCCCACTACCGCAAACTGCTTGCCGTTCAGATCTACCAGTTTGCCCACGGGGTCCTCGCCCTGCATCAGGCCTTGGTACAGGTCCTCGCCCAGCACGACCACGGGCTGGCGGCGCTGGTTTTCCATCTCCGTGAAGAACCGGCCATGCAGCATCCGCTCGGTGCCGTCCTCCGCGTAGCCTTCCACCGTCCCGACCAGTTCAATGCGGAAGACATCGTTGCCCCGGAAGCGGGCGCGGTCGTTGAAGCGGCCTCGAAACAGGTTGGGGCTGAATAGGTACGGCGCCACCTGCTCGACCGAGGGGCAGCGTTCGGCGAGCGCCAGGGCGTTCTCGTAGGTCAGCGGCTTGCGCCTCCATTCCTCGCCTGTGATATTCCCGCGAAAGCCGATGTTGAACTGGAACGCAAACGCGGTACGCGGTCCGAAACTCCGCGCCACGTCCGCGATAGTGGCGTCCACGCCCGCGATCACCGACCCGACCGCGATGACGGTGCCGGTGCCGATGATGACGCCCAACACCGTGAGCAGGCTGCGCAGTTTGTGCTCCCGGATGGTGGCGAACGCCATCTGGGCGGCAATGCGAAACTCGGCCAGCCTCATGTTTCGAACCTCAGGGCCTCGATGGGATCCAGCCGGGAAGCTCGCCGCGCCGGGTACACGCCGAAAAACAGACCCACCAGCGCCGATAATCCCACGCCTAGCGCCACCGACGCCGCGGGCATCTCCATCGGCACCGGCGTCAGCGAGCGCACGGTGACGGCGATCGCCCAGGCCAGGCCCACGCCGATCACGCCGCCGCTGGCGGACAGCACCGACGATTCCACCAGGAACTGGTTCAGAATGTCCCGCCGCCGCGCGCCCACCGATTTGCGGATGCCGATTTCCCGCGTACGCTCCACCACCACCGCCAGCATGATATTCATGATCACGACCCCGCCGACCACCATGAAGATCGAGACGACCGCCAGCGCGGTGGCGGCGATCACGCCGGTCAGCCGGTCCCAGGCTTCCACCAGGGAATCCGAGCCGAAGATGCCGAAGTTGTCCTCGTCGTTCGGCTGCAAATGCCGGCGCGCCCGCAGCAGCATGCGGATCTCGTCCCGCGCGGCGTTCAACCGCGCGCGGTCCAGCGCCAGGGCGCTGTAGCCGATCCCGGTCCGCGCGCCGAACATTTTGAAGAACGTGCCGATCGGGATCCAGACAAAGTTATCCCGCGACTGGCCGAACACGGAACCCTGCTTGCGCGCGACGCCGATGATCCGGAACGGCCGTCCCTGGATCAGAATCTCCTTGCCCAGCGGATCCCGTCCCGTGAAAAAGCGCTCCCGAATGTCTTCGCCGATGAAGCAGACCATAGCCCGTTTCTGATTCTCCGAGTCGGCGAAGAACCGGCCCTGCGCGGTCTGCGTGTTCGAGATGACGCCCAGGTTGGGGGTGACGCCCGTCACCTGCACGCCTTCCACCTGATCGTCCCCGTAGCGAACAGGCGCCACGCGGCTGGATTCCATGCCGATCTCGCGGACCAGGCGGGCGTGTGCGCGGAGGTACTCGTATTCCTCCACGCTCAGTTCCGGACTGCGGCGGCGCAGTTCAGCGAACTTCTTCGGGTCCAACTGGCCGATCATAAACAGACGCCGGACGCGGAAACCGTCCGCGCCCATCTCGGATACCTGGGTAGCGATGTAGACATCCATGCCGTGGATGATCGAGGAGACCGCGATCAGCGTCGCAGTGGCCAGGATGATGCCGAGCAGGGTGAGGAGACTGCGCAGTTTGCTGGCGCGGAGGGCGTCGAGCGCAACCAGGATGGATTCTCGCAGCGGGGCGCCGGTGGTCATGATGAAGGGTCGCGGTTCGCAGCGCGCGGCGGACCGCGCGATCACAGGACTGGAAGCCGAGCCCTGCTCTACTGTTTTCGCACGGTCACACTGCCGCGGGAAGTGGCGAGGTGGATCAAGGGTCCCGGCCCGGTCCGGCCCGCGAGGCGGGCGGAGCGGCCCTCGGTCTGGAGCACCAGCATGTCGCCGAAGTCGTTCCGCACGTCGCCGCGCTCGGTCTGCGCGGCCAGTTCGAACTTCGCGGCGGCGGGCAACGTCACTTTCAAATCGCCGGACTTGACCCTCACGTCCATCCTGCTGAGCGGAAGCCCCCGCGGATCCAGGTCGACGTCGCCGCGATCCAGCGATACGGCCAGCGGCCCCTTGAAGTCGCTGAGGCGAAGATCCTTCGACCTGGAGGTGAGCTGAATCGGACCCACCAGGTTCGTGCCCTCGACGTCCCCAAGATCAATGTAGAGATTGCCGGGCACCTGCTCGACCGTCAGGGTGGTGCTCCGCGAAGCAAACCGCAGCGGTTTGGCCAGATTCCGGAAGACAAGGTCGCCGCTGAAGCTTCCCTCCACCGACGCCTGCCCTTGAAGTTCGGCAAGTTCGATATCGTTGCCGCGCCCCGAGACCGCTACGTCGCCCTTCACGCCGACGGCGCGGATGACGTCGCTCCGCCTGGTCTCCACCCGCACATTGCCGCCGATCTGGTTCAGCCTTACGCCGGCGTTGTCGCTGACGATTTCGACGGAGCCGTCCAGCCCGGAGATGTCGAAATCCCCGTAGCCGCCTCGCGCTTCAATACTGGCGTCCTTGGGCACCTGGATCTCCAGGTTCACGGTCACATTACGGCCCTCGCCGGCCAAGGGTTGGGCGCGCACCACCAGGCGGTCGCCTTCCCGCTCCAGGCGCAGCGCCGTCTCCTGGTTCATCCGGTCGGCATCGCGCTGGTCGAGCGCCCGGACGGACTTGTTCCCGCCCACCCGGACCTCGCCCGTGGCGTCTCCGGTGACGCGGGCATTGCCGCGCGGAATGTCCAGGACAACCCGGGGTTTGGGTCCGGCGTCCAGGCGCAACTCGACCGGGTACTCGAAGGCTTCGCCGAAAGCTTCCACGCCCAGACGGCCAAACGAGATATTCGGCAGGTGCCGCTTGGCGGTGTAGGTGACGGTTCCCAACACGCAGATCAGCACCACCAGGGCGATCTCGCCGCCCGACAGGCCGCGCGCCGGAAGCGGTCCGCCGCGCGCCGCCAGGGCCAGGATTTCGATCAGCCGGAGCAGGCCCCAGGCGATCAGCAGAAACGGCCAGTACAGGATCAACTGCGTGAAGATCTTGAGATCCGGATACAGGTTGTTGACGAGAAACAGGATGCCTAGCAGGATCAGAATCAGCGGGCCCACCAGCGACTTGCGGCTCATTGGGCGCCTCCGGGAGAAACCGGCGGGCGGCCGGCAGTTTCCGCCGGCGGGGTCACGCTGGCGGAAGGGGGAAACGAAGAAGCGGCATGGTACGGCGGCCGGCTGAACGGCTCGCCCGGGGCATTCGCCGCGGCCGTGAACCGGCTCCACAACGCCAGGATGCCCGCCGCGATCAGGAGCACCGGCCACGTGCGCCCGATGGAATACGCAGTGAAGTGGTCGAACGCGAACAGCGCGCCCACCAGCATAAGCAGAATCGGGCCGCGGATCGCCGTCACCAGATTGTTATTCATGACGAACCTCCTGACTCGCACCCGGATCCGGCGGGGGAGGAGGCGCCGTTTCGCTACGAATCCTCGAATACAACATGCTGATCCCCGCGGCGATCAACAGCACCGGCCAGAACTTCACCAACTGCCGGATGCGGACGATCTCCAGCGTGTTGAGCAGAAATACAATACCCAGAAAGATGAGCAACAACGCGCCGCTGTAGGACTGCCGCGATTGCGGGTCGAGCAGGCTGGAGAACTCATCCACCACCTCTCCCCGCCGCCGGCGCAAGGCGGTATGGCGCGCTTCGAACGCCATGTACAGCCAGAACGCGGCGATCAGAATGCCCATCAGCGGTCCCAGAACGTCCATGGCGTCGCTGCTGGCGATGCTCAGCAGCAGTCCGAACAACACGGCGTGGATCAGACCTTTCGCGTATTGGCCGTTGTAAATGGCGCCGACGCCGGGAATCAGGCCCAGCGTAAACGCCACGCCGGGGCGGGCCCCGCCCGGGTCGGCGGGCGGCGTAACCGGCGGCGGGGCGGGCCGATGAACCGTGACGGGCACATGTTCCGCGCAGTACAACACCCCGCCGGCGCTGCGCCGCGTGCGCTCGGTCAAAGCCGCGCCGCACGTCCGGCAATAGCCGACCACGGGTTCGGGAGGGAATGTATCCGTCGTCATGGCATGCTCTCCTGCTTCCTGTCTGCTTTAACGTCAACGCGGACTAGATTGTTCCGCGGGAGGCGCGGGCTCGCCGGCGGGCGGCAAGCGATGCGCTTCCAGCGGACGCTGCCGGGCGGCCTTCCGCGCCTCCTGATCCTGCTGCTCGGTCCAGTCGAGCAGCCGGGTCTGCACCTCGTACACGAAGCGCAGGCTGTCATAAAACTTTACCGAACGGGTCCACACTCGGTGGGCCGAATCGTCGATCGTGGCCCACACGCGCGCGGGGTCCAGATCGGAAGCTTGCAATTGCCGCACCGGCACTCCCGCGCAACGCGCCATCATGGAAAACGAAAGGACGGTCAGCGCCATCCCCATCACCAGTCGGGGCTGGAGGACCGGCGCAAGCAGGCTGGAAAACCATTTGCGGGCCGGGCGGCAATCCTGTAAATGCCCATGACGGCCCGACAGCGTCTCCGCCAGAACCAGGGCGGTCAATTGCGGGGGCGGTTCCACCTCGGAAGCTCGCTCGACCACCGCCAGAGCGAAGCGCGCGTCGCGAACCGCTTCCGCGCAAGCCGGGCAGCCGGCCAAGTGCGTTTCCACCGCGGCCGAGTCGGCGGAGCCGAGCGTCCCGTCGAGATAATCGCACAGCAGGAGTTCGACCTGGTGGCAGTTCATGGCGCGACTCTCTGCTTTCTCAGGAGGCGGCCGAGCTCAGTGCGGCCCCGGTTGATTCGGGACTTCACCGTGCCGTCCGGCACCCCCAGCACTTGGGCGATCTCTTTGTAATCCATTTCCTGCAAATCACGCAGGATCACCGCCTCCCGCAATTCCGGCGACAGTTTGGCCAGCGCCGCCTGCAACAGTTCGCTCGCCTCGCGGCCGGCCAGCATACCATCGGTGCGCGACGAAACCGAGCGGCTCTCCTCAATGGCCGGCAACTGGTCTTCAATGGATTCTGTTGCCCGCAAATGCTTGGTTCGCCGATAGTTGTCAATCAGGAGATTGCGCGTCAGGCGCGACAACCAGGTGACGAAGGCGCCCTCGGTGTGGCGGTAGCTGCCGAGCGTGCGGAACACTCGGACGAATACGTCCTGGGTCAAGTCCTGAGCTTCCGACTCCCGGCCAGTAAACCGATAGCAGAGCCCGTAGACGCGGCGCATGTGCGTCCGGACGAGGGCCTCCCAGGCGGTCTCATCCCCGCGAAGGCACTGTTCCACCAAGCTGGCATCGGCATCCAAGCAGCTATCTATCGCTTTCCAGACGGCCGGGCCGCTCCATCCGGGACAGCGCGCCCCAGCCTCGTGAGCCGACCCCGCCAATACCGCCGCGCCCGCCATGACCTTTCTTCCACTGCCCGGGGCCAGCGGCGAAATGGTCCGCGCCTCTAACCCGGTTTTGCCTTTCAGTTACATGAACGGCGGCGCTGGCGGGAAAGTTCAATCTTTGCCGGCGGGGACGCATCAGCGAACGGCTGGTCCAGCCGTATTGTACGACCCTTTCTTCCCGGGCAGCTAGCCGTTTGCCACCGGGCGCCCCCATCCTTGAAGATAGGAGACGCTCGTTATGGCGAAACGAACCGTCGGATGGCTGGTGGTGGTCCTGGTCGCGGGGGCGGCTGTCTACCTGTGGTTCCGCGCCGAAGAAGGGGGCTTCGGCTGGCGCGAGTTCGCCCGGAATCTCGCGACACTCGACCCAAGGTGGGCTGCGGCGTGCTGCGCCTGCGCCTTGGCCACGTACGTCGGTCGCGCCCTCCGGTGGGCGGTGCTGATCCGGCCCCTGCGGCCGCGCCCTTCTTATCGGAACTTGCTGTCGGCCACCGTGCTGGGCTTCACCGCGCTGGTCCTGTTCGGCCGGCCCGGAGAATTCGTCCGGCCCTATCTGATTGCCCAGAAAGAGAAGTTGCCGCTGGCGTCGCAGCTTGCCGCCTGGACGATCGAACGCATTTATGATCTGCTCGCCGCGCTGCTGTTGTTCGGATTCGCCCTCAGCCAGGTGGACCGGTCCACCGCGCAGGTGGGCCCGGCCTTGAAGTGGGTGTTTCAGACCGGGGGATGGGCGATTGTCCTCCTCGGCGCAGGCTGCCTGGCCGCGTTCCTGGTGATCCGCAGCTACGGAAACTGGGCCCGCGACCGGTTGATGGCGGCGCTCGGATTCCTTCGCGAGCATCACCTGGCGCGCGTCGAGGCGGCGCTGAACAGTTTTCTGGAAGGCGCCGCCTCCACGCGGAGCGCCTCCAGCATCGGATGGGTGCTGGCGTATACGGCGCTCGAGTGGCTGCTGATCGCGGGCTGTTTTCTCTGTGTCTTGCGGGCGTTTCCGGGACTGCGCCCGTTCGGATGGCTGGACGTGCTGATTCTCATGGGCTTTGTGACGTTCGGGTCGCTAGTGCAACTCCCGGGTGTGGGCGGCGGACCCCAAGTCGTCACTCTGGTGATTCTCCGGGAGCTGTTCAAGGTTCCGCTGGAAGCTGCCACGGGTGTTGCGCTTGCTCTCTGGGCCATGACATTCTTGGTAGTGGTACCGGTCGGAGTGCCACTGGCTCTGCTGGAAGGCATCAGTTGGTCCCGCATGCGGGATCTTGGCAGGCAGAGTGCCCCATGAAATGCCCCTTTTGCGGTCACCTGGAAGATCGCGTCATCGATTCTCGCGAGAGCAAGGAAGGCGATTCCATTCGGCGGCGCAGACAGTGTCTGCGATGCGAAAAACGATTCACGTCGTACGAACGGATCGACGAAGTGCCCTATATGGTGGTGAAGAAGGACGGACGCCGGGAGAAGTTCGACCGGCAGAAAGTCCTGGCTGGTCTGTTGAAAGCTTGTGAGAAGCGCGCCGTCAGCATGTCCTCTCTTTCGGCTCTGGTGGATGAGGTCGAGTCCCTGGTGACGGAGAATCCGGATCGCGAAATTTCTACTACAGTAGTTGGAGAACTCCTCATGGAGCGCCTCAAAAACCTCGACAAGGTGTCCTATGTGCGATTCGCGTCGGTGTACCGGGACTTCCAGGATGAGGAGGCCTTCTTCGAAGAGTTGAAGAACCTTATGAGACACAAGGGGAGCTAGGCCCCGAGTCATACTTAACCATCTACAAATCAAGCAGTTGTCTTAATTCCGGAGGGAGGGTCGCGCGAGGCGGGTCCGCAGGAACTTTTGCTGAAACCATTTCCTGACGGGCGCATCCACGACAATAGGCTTAACTTTTGACGGGTTTGGTGTTACACTCAGTTGAACCGGGAATCCTCGAGGGGTTTCCCGTTTTTTTGTGTGCGTTTGCATCTGGCGGCCCCGGCGGGCGATCCAGTTTTTCGCCTGCTGTGTTTGGTTTCCTCACTGTGTAACGAACGCCTGTGGGAATTCGCAGTTACAAAAAGGGAGGGGTGAGTCTGGACGTGGACCACTTTGACGATCATTATCTCGCTGAAGCGGCTGAGCCGCTAGGAATTTCTTTTGAGGAAGATAGCCGCTTTTTCGACGCCGACGCCGCGGCCGAGGCGGACTTCCTGCATCCCGCCCAGGTGGTGGAAGAGTCGATCTATACCGACGACCCTGTCCGGGTGTACCTCCGGGAGATGGGCGCGGTTCCCCTGCTGACGCGGGAAGGTGAAGTGGATCTTGCCCGGCGCATGGAACGTGGCAAGCTCCGCATGTTGCGGGCGATCAGCCGCTCGGCGCTGGTTCAGCTTGCCGTCCTCGAGATTGCGGACCAGATCAAGCGGGGCTTGGAAGAGCTTGAGAATGTCGTCGATCTCGGAGACGTCGAGGAGGGCACCGCGGCGGACTCCAAGCGCCGCGCGGAGATCCGCCAGATGTTTGCCGATCTGACGGCGCTCCACAAGAAGCAGACGCAACTGGCGGAGAAGCTTGAACAGATGTCTCCCGCCTCCAAGAAGCCGCGCAAGCGGCTCGCCTACCGGCTGGCGAGGGCCAAAGTGGAAACCTCCCTCTGCATCCGTAAGATTCCCTTTGTTCTGTCCAAGTGGCGTCAATTTGTCAAAGAGATCGAACGCGCGGTGGAGGAACTGAGCCACCTGGAGCGGGAGTTGAAGCGCCTGGAAGAGCGCAGCGGACCGCCCGTTCAGGCGCGGGTGCGCGAACTCAAGCGCGAGATTAAGAAACGGGAGCAGGCCGCCGGCGCCAGCCTCGCCGAACTGCGCCATTCTCTGACCGTGATTCGGCATGGGGAGCAGGAAGCGGAGCGCGCCAAGAAGGACCTGGTGGAAGCAAACCTTCGCCTGGTCGTCTCCGTCGCCAAGAAGTATGTGAATCGTGGCCTGCACCTGCTGGACTTGATCCAGGAAGGCAACATCGGGCTGATGCGTGCAGCCGACAAGTTCGAATATCGCCGGGGCTACAAGTTCTCGACTTACGCCACGTGGTGGATTCGTCAGGCGATCACGCGCGCCATCGCGGACCAGTCGCGGACGATTCGGATTCCCGTCCACATGAACGAGTCGATGAACAAGTTCCTCCGGGCCTCCCGGGAGCTTGAGAAGGAGCTCGGGCGAAATCCTACAAATGAAGAAATCAGCCGCCGCATGGACATCCCTGTGGAAAAGGTGCAGAAGCTCAAGACGATCTCCCGGGATCCGGTGTCGCTGGAAACCCCGGTTGGCCGGGACGGCGAATCCGCGCTGGGAGACCTGATTGAAGATCGCTGGGTGGGCTCCCCGGTCGATGCGGTGATCGACACGAACGTACGGGACGAAACCGCCGGTATCCTGAAGACCCTTTCTCCAAAGGAGGAGAAAGTCATCCGAATGCGGTTCGGCATCGGTTGCGAGCGGGAGCACACCCTGGAAGAAATCGGCCAGGAGTTCGACGTCACGCGCGAGCGCATTCGCCAGATTGAAGCGAAGGCCCTCCGCCAGTTGCGGGCGCCCGAGCGGGCCCGCCGTCTGCGGGCGCTGTTGGCGGCCCGCTAGTCCCCCATTCGTAGGATTACAGAAGAAAAGGGACGCCGAAGGAGCGTCTCTTTTTTTTACAACGGCCCGCGCGTGGTGACCGGCGTCACCAGCAAACCATGCGCGCCGGGGCAAAATGGAAGGCGGGGGTGTCGCTTCATGCCCGTCGTGATCGGAGCCAAGCCGGAACGCGGCTTTCAGGACCCTATCGGACTGTTGATCGACTGCCACCGGAGGGTGGAGAGGTTTTTGTCGGTTCTGGTGAGGGTGGGCGTCCAGGCGCAAGGCGGCCTTCTTACCGACGAGCAACGGTCGTCCCTGGAAAGCGCACTCCGCTACTTCCGTGAGGCGGCGCCAAAGCACACCGCCGACGAGGAGGACTCGCTTTTCCCCCGTCTCCGGGCAATCGGCCCTCCGGGTCTGGACGGCGTGCTGGAACGGGTGAAAGCGTTGCAGGGAGATCACGCCAGGGCAGAGAAAGCCCATGCGGAAGTGGAGCGACTGGGACAGTCGTGGCTGGCGAACGGAACGCTCTCCGAAACAGATGCCGCTCGATTCAGCCAGCTTTTGGCCGAGTTGACGGAACTCTATCAAGCCCACATCGCGATCGAGGAACGGGAAGTTTTCCCCGCGGCGGCGGCGATCGGCCAAGCGCAGCGTGACGCGATGGGAAAAGAGATGGCCGCCCGGCGGGGTGTGCCGCAGGACGGACGGGCACGAAGGGCCACTTCAGAACCGTGAAGCCACCCGCCCCCAACACACTGCGGACCGCTACCCTCCCGTCTGCCGTGGCGCGCGCTGGTCCGCGATTGCCTGGGCGAACCCCGCGATACGATTGTTCGCCAGCGTGACGGATTTCACCTCCGCCCCAATGCGGATGCCGATCCGTTTCCCGGGCTCGGCGGTGTGGCGGATCGTGTTGCCGGTGATCACCAGCCCTTCCGTCGGCCCCTGAATGTCAATCCCGATGCCGGTGTCCCGCGTGAGGTTGATGATGCGGTTGCCCTCCACGCGGTTGCGGTGCGGCTGATAGTGGTAGCCGCGCTCCTTGCGGAACAGGACGGCCGCTTCGCCCGAATCGAGGATTTCATTGTTCCGGACCACGTTGTCCGTGTCGCGATGACCGATGGACACGCCGTACCGCCGGTTGCCGGCGATTACGTTCTGTTCGGCGACACCATGTTTGACGCCCCAGCAGAAGAAGAGCCCTTGATCGTTGCGCTCCAGGCGGTTGCGCCGTATCACCGAGCGCTGCGATCCCGATCCGGGATGCAGACCGAGTTCGGCATGGTCGTGGCTGTGGCAATCTTCCACGACCACGTCGTGGCAGATCTGCCAACTGATCCCGTCGCCGTTGTAATGGCGCGCCACCACCTTCCGAATCGCGATCCGATTGCAGTCTTGAAGAAAGATGCATCCGCCGTGGTTGCCGTCGAGGTTCTCGTTGTTGGCGCGGTTGCCGTCCAGGGTCAGGTTCTCAATCGTCACGCCGACGATGTGCTCCCCGGACAGGAGCGGGAACAAGGTGGCTGCGGTAGGGTTCCCGCTGACCCAGAAGTTTTCGCGCAGCGGGCGGTCGAGCTTAAAGCGGTTCCCGCTGCGCGCCACCAGCGTGCGCTTGAGCACAGTACTGCCGCCATGGTGCGGGTCCTTCACGCGCAGACACACGCCGTCGCCCACCTGGAAACCCCGCGCGTCCGCCAGGGTGATCTCCTGGTCGTACCAGTCCGAATCGGCGGTCAGCCGGGCGCTGACGGAGGGTTCCTTGAAGAGCACGGTGTCCGGACCACTGCCCGCCAGGCGCACGTTGCTTTGGAGGTAGACGGCGTTGCGCAGTTTGTAGACGCCGGGGAGGAGGCGCACCGTGCCGCCGCCCCAGCGCGCCACCATGTCGACGGCCGCCTGGATCGCCCGCTCGCTGACGCCAGCGATGTCAGCCTGCGCCGGGCCGACCGTGACCGTCATGCGCTCCTGCCAGTCCGGTTCGACGGGATCGCCGGAAGTCGCCCGCGGGCTGGTGACTTGGGCGGCGGGCAACGCCCCCGCCACGCCTCCCAGGAAGCCCCGCCGCGTCATCAAATCTCCCCCGACTTCGCCCCTAGGCCCTCGATCCTTGAGTCCTGGCCGATCGCCACGCGAAGATCCGTTCCGCCCGGTCCGCGGACGGCCCTTTCCCCGCGCCAGCAGTTCGTCCCGCGTCGCCCAACGCTTGTTCTTGCGCCGAAGGCCGCCTGCGCGTAGTAGGTCCCCCACAGCGCCCGGCGGGCCGCCGCAGTAGGATCCGGCCGCGCCTTCACCTCCCGTGAGAAATTGACCCGCCAGGAGTCGCCGTCTCGAGGCGGCGCCGGCTTGCGGTCCCCCTCGATGTCGACCAAGTAACTGGTCCACGGGGCCAGACGCCAGGCGGCGTCATCCAGGCGTCCGTCGACCACGGGGGCCGCGGAGCCACGGTAGCAAGTATAGCGGAGCGGTTCCTGGCCGCTGGCGGTCCCCGCTGCGGCCAAGCCGAAGAGCAAGAGCAGATAGGACACGGTATGTCAGACTCCCCTTTATTTTCCCACGAACGAACTTGCTGGGAAACGCGGCGCGGTTTCCGGCGGCTGCGCGCAGGAAAGGCGCCACCGGCGGGCCTGGGCTTTGACGAGTCCGACTAGCTCCAGGCGCCCACATGCCGTCGCGGCGGCGCAGGCGTCGCGCATACAAACGCAGGCGGACGCGGTGTTTCCAGCACAAGCGGCAGACGCAGAAACGCGACGGCCCGGTTATCCTGCACCAGCGCATGATGGTACGGATCCGCGGGCCGAGGACACCGTGGGCATGGTGGGTTATTTCGGGCCCCTGGTCGGGCCGCTGCGGGCGCGCGAGGTCGCCATCCTCGGTCCGTCCACGCCCATGCTCCCGGATTTGTTTGCGAAGTGTCCGGTTACCTTACTTTCCGGCGTGGCGGTCATTGATCCGGAGCGGGCGCCGCGCATCGTCAGCGAGAGCGGCGGAACGCGCCAACTGGGCCCGGCGGTCCGAAAGCTCTCGGTGCCGATTCCACGTCCCTCGCGCCAAGACTAGCGGCGCCCGGCTTCGTTCGGCCGTGGTCGCGGCAACTGGTACAGTGAAGGTCTCCCGTGAACGTGCAGATCTGCCCCGGTTGCGCCGCCAGCCTGGTTTTTGATCCTGAGCACGGCTTGCTTCAGTGCCCGTACTGCGGGCGGGTGGAAGCCGTGGCGGCCGATCCGGAAGCTGACGGCCCCGAGGAGATCCCGATCGAAGAGGCGCTCGCCGCCGCGGCGCAGACCGGGTATCTCTCCGCGCGGGCGTTGGAAGTAAGCTGCCCCAGTTGCGGCGCGACGGTGCAGTTCGAACCTCCGCTGGTGGCCGGGGCGTGTTCGTTCTGCGCGGCGAAGATCGTGGCGCAGCCGAAAGCGGCGGACCCCCTGATCAGCCCCCAGGGAGTCCTGCCCTTCGCCTGGCCGAAAACGCAAGCGGCGGGCGCCGTCCGGCAATGGCTGGCGTCCCGCTGGTTTGCGCCAAATGATCTCCAGCGCATGGCGCAACCCGATGGGCTGGACGGGGTTTACTTGCCTTTCTGGACTTTCGACGCCCGGACCACCACGTTCTACGAGGGCGCCCGCGGCGATCATTACTATGTGAGCGAAACCTACACCGCGCATGAGCGCGGGCGTCCGGTCACCCGGACGCGGCAGGTCCGCCGGACACGGTGGACCGCGGCCTCCGGCCGGGTCAGCAACACGTTCGACGATGTGCTGGTTCCCGCCACCACGGCGATCCCCGCTCCCCGCTTGCTGGCCCTGGAGCCCTGGCCGCTCGGCGACGTGAAGCCTTACGAGCCTGCCTACCTGGCCGGGTTCAAGGCGCAACGCTACCAGATCGATCTGGCCGGCGGCCTGGCGCAGGCCAAGCAACGGATGGCGTTCGCGATCGCGGCGTCGGTCCGGCGGGACATCGGCGGCGATGAACAGCGGATCACGCGCACGTCGACGCGCTACGCCGGCGTCACCTTCAAACACCTGCTGCTGCCGGTCTGGGTGGGAGCGTTCCGGTACCGGGACCAGGTATACCAGTTGACGGTGAACGCCACCACCGGGGAGGTGCAGGGAGAGCGCCCGTATAGTGTCTGGAAGATTGTCTTCGCCGTACTGGCGGCCTTGCTGGTGGTGCTGGGGCTGGCCTTGCTGAAGGCCAACGGATAAGACGGCGGGCGCCGGAAAAGCCTTACAGTTCCACTTCCTCGCCCACCTGCCGGCTGATGGCCTTCTGGATCACCTGCGTCAGCGTGTCGCCGCTGTCGGCATGCACAAAATCCGCCTCGACGTGATCCCAATCGAGTTTATAGCTCTTGGCCAGTGCGGATACCCATATCTGGCGCACCGGAGCGTTCGGACTGACGACGAACTTGGCGGGCGGGTCGTCGAACTCGATGGTCAACGCCCCGGCGTTGAAGTCCACCTCAAACCCGAAATCATCGCTGGCGTCGATCAAGGCGCGGTTCAGCCGGGCCAGCGCCTCGTCGGCCTTCAACCGGAACTCCTGTTCGTCGATCACCTCTTCAGTATGGCACCGCGCCCCCGAGGTACGGTCAACAAGGCGCGCCCGCCGTGGGTCGCAAAACACCGAGCGTTACGGCTGACCGCCGGCTGCCGCAGACCCCGGCGCTCCCAGCACCGCTTGTAGGTCCGCGCGGTCCAGCGTTTCCTTCCGGACCAGCTCGGCCACCATCCGTTCTAAATCATCCCGCCGCTCCGCCAGGATGCGCTTCACCCGCGTGTAGGCCGCGTCGATCAGGCGCCGCACCTCATCGTCGATCTGCTGGGCCGTCCGTTCGCTGTAATTCCGGCCCGCGTCCGCATAAAGGCCGGCCAGGAAGCTTTGCCGCATGGGGGCGCCGTAGGTGAGGTTGCCCAGTTCCTCGCTCATGCCGTATTGCGTGACCATCTGCCGGGCCAGTTCCGAGGCACGTTGCAAGTCGTCCGACGCCCCCGTGGAAACCACGCCGCTGTACACCGTATCCTCCGCGCCGCGGCCGCCCAGCATGACGGCGATCCGATCCTCCAGCTCCGGCTTGGTCAGCAGATACTTTTCCTGTGTGGGCAGTTGCAGCATGTGCCCAAGCGCGCCGATCGAACGGGGGATAATCGAGACCCGGTGGACCGGGTCGGCGTGCTCTACGGACAAAGCCACCAGCGCATGGCCCGCTTCGTGGTAAGCCACGCGTCGTTTTTCGTCCGCGTTCATGCAGCGGCTCTTCTTTTCGAGCCCCAGCATCACGCGGTCGATGGCCTCCTCAAGATCGCGTTGTTCCACTTGCGCCGCGCCCCGCCGGGCGGCCAGCAGCGCGGCCTCGTTGATGATGTTCGCCAAGTCCGCGCCCACCATTCCGGGAGTCCGGGCGGCGATCGTGCGCAGGTCGGCAGTAGGGGCCAGCTTGGCCTTCGCCGCGTGCACGCGCAGAATCTCCTCGCGGCCCTTTACATCGGGCCGGTCGACCACCACCTGGCGGTCGAAACGGCCGGCGCGCAGCAGGGCCGGATCCAACACCTCGGGCGTGTTGGTGGCGGCCATGATCACGACGCCGTGGGCAGCGTCGAAGCCGTCCATTTCCACCAGCAGCTGATTCAAAGTCTGCTCGCGCTCGTCGTGCCCGAACACCATGCCCCGGCCGGCCGACCGGGCTTTGCCAATGGCGTCGATCTCGTCGATAAACACGATGCAGGGCGCTTTCTGCTTGGCCTGTTCAAAGAGGTCGCGCACCCGCGCGGCGCCCATCCCGACGAACAGTTCCACAAACTCGCTGCCGGAAATGGAGAAGAACGGGACATTGGCCTCTCCCGCCACTGCCCGAGCCAGCAGCGTCTTGCCGGTTCCGGGTGGTCCCACCAGCAGCACGCCCTTCGGAATGCGTCCGCCGAGCCGCTGATATTTCTGCGGGTTCTTCAGGAAATCGACGATCTCGATCAACTCCGCCTTGGCTTCGTCCACGCCTGCCACGTCGGCGAACTTCACATCGTTGGCGGCGGATTCGTCGCGGATCTTGGCCCGGGATCTTCCCAGACTCAGAGGGGAACCCGGACCCTGGCCCACCCGCCACATCCCGTAGCCGTAAAAAAGAAAGAGCAGCGCCAGCGGAAAGAGCCAGGAGAGAATCAGCTCCGTCCACCAGGACCGCACCTGAATGGTCCCGGTGAGCTTTACGTTCTGCCCTTCGAGTTCCTTCACCAGGGGCGTCTCGTCAATCCCCGGCAGCCGGGTGGCGGTAATCAGTTTTGCGCCGCGCTGCTTGCGGGCCTCCTCTTTGAGCAGGCCGATCAGTTCGGTGGCCGTGATGTTGACTTCCGCCAGCCGTCCCGCCCGGACCTCGGCAAGGAACTCGCTATAGGAGAGCCGCCGCGGCTGGGGCACCGCGAGCAAAGCCTGAAACAGATACATCACCGCAAATCCGGCCACCAGATAGATCGCCGAGAATTGCACTTGCCGCCTGCGCAGACGGTCCATGAAAATTCCCTCCCTGATCCATTCCGCCGCGGACGCCGGCGGAAGGCTCTTCTTGCCGCGCGCTGCGCACGGCGGTTTCTCACGTCCGGAAACTCAGCTTGTCCTCGCCGCCGTCGTACTCCACGCGGACGTGCTGGCCATCCCGCACCGCGCCCTCGAGCAGCATCCGTCCCAGCCGCGTTTCCAGATTCTTTTGAATCGCCCTTTTCAGGGGACGCGCCCCGTATGACGGATCATAGCCGATGCGCACCAGGTGACGGCCGGCTTCCGGCGTCAACTCCAGGGTGATGTGGCGCTCGGCCAGGCGCGCGCGCAGGCGCTCGAGCTGAATGTCCACGATGCGCATCAGGTGCTCCTCGGATAAGGCGTGGAACACAATGATTTCGTCCACCCGGTTGAGAAACTCCGGCCGGAAGAAGCGCCGGACTTCTTCGAGGACCGCTTCCTTCATCCGCTCGTAGTCGCGTCCGCCAAACGCTCCGCGGTAGTCCAGAATGCGCTGGCTGCCAATGTTGGAGGTCATCAAGAGGATGGTATTTTTGAAATCCACCGTACGGCCGTGCCCGTCGGTCAGCCGCCCGTCGTCGAGGATCTGCAACATCACGTTGAACACGTCGTGGTGCGCTTTTTCGATCTCGTCAAACAGGACCACGCAATACGGCCGGCGGCGCACCGCTTCGGTGAGCTGGCCGCCCTCCTCGAAGCCGACGTAGCCGGGCGGCGCGCCGATCAGGCGGGCGACGGTGTGCTTTTCCTGGTACTCGGACATATCGATCCGGATCATGGCGCGCTCGTCGTCGAACAGAAATTCCGCCAGCGCCCGGGCCAGCTCGGTCTTGCCGACGCCGGTGGGCCCGAGAAAGATGAAGCTGCCGACGGGCCGGTTGGGATCCTTCAGGCCGGACCGGGCGCGCACTACCGCCTCGGCGACCGCGTCCACCGCCTCATCCTGCCCGATCACCCGCTTGTGCAGGACCTCGGCCAGATGCAGCAGCTTTTGGACCTCGCCTTCCAGCAGCTTGGCCACCGGGACGCCGGTCCAGCGGCTGACCACCTCGGCGATATCCTCTTCGTCCACTTCTTCTTTGATGAGCGCCGCCCCCGCCTGCTTGCGCGCAAACTGCTCGGATTCCTGCGTGAGCTGGTGCTCCAATTGCGTTAGCGTGCCGTACTTCAGCTCCGCGGCCTTGTTCAGATCGTACTCCCGTTCGGCTTTTTCGATGTCGATCTTCACTTGCTCGATCTGCTCGCGCAGCGCGCGCAGCCGCTGCACTGCGCGCTTTTCAGCCTGCCACTTGGCTTTCATCGCGTCCGCTTCCGCCCGCAGGCCGGCCAGCTCTTTTTCGAGCTTCGCCAGCCGTTCCCGGGAGGCTTCGTCGGTCTCTTTCTTCAGTGCTTCCCGCTCAATTTCCAGCTGCATCACGCGGCGGAGAATCTCGTCGAGTTCGGCGGGCATCGAGTCGATTTCCGTGCGAAGCTTGGCCGCCGCTTCGTCGACCAGGTCAATCGCCTTATCGGGCAGAAACCGGTCAGAGATGTAGCGGTGCGAAAGCGTGGCGGCGGCCACCAGCGCGGAATCCTTGATCCGGACGCCATGATGGACCTCGTAGCGCTCCTTGAGCCCGCGCAGGATGGAGATGGTGTCCTCGACCGACGGCTGGTCGACCAGGACGGGCTGGAAGCGCCGCTCCAACGCCGCGTCTTTCTCAATGTGCTGGCGGTACTCGTCGAGCGTGGTGGCCCCGATGCAGTGCAGTTCGCCCCGGGCCAGCATCGGCTTGAGCAGGTTGCCCGCATCCATGGCGCCCTCGGCCTTGCCTGCCCCCACCACGGTGTGCAATTCGTCGATGAACAGGATCACTCCGCCTTCGGACTCCTGGACCTCCTTGAGCACCGCCTTCAGGCGCTCCTCGAACTCGCCGCGGTACTTGGCTCCGGCGATCAGCGCCCCCATGTCGAGCGCGACGATGCGTTTTTCCTTCAGCCCCTCGGGCACGTCGCCGCGCACGATCCTTTGCGCCAGGCCTTCCACAATCGCGGTCTTGCCCACGCCCGGCTCACCGATCAGCACCGGATTGTTTTTGGTGCGCCGCGACAGCACCTGGATTACCCGCCGGATCTCCTCGTCGCGGCCGATGACGGGATCGAGCTTGCCTTGCCGGGCCAGTTCCGTGAGGTCGCGCCCGTAGCGTTCCAGCGACTGATAGGTGGCCTCGGGCGTGGGCGTGGTGACGCGCTGGCTGCCGCGCACCTCGCGGAGGGCGTGCATCAGGCGCTCGCGGGTGACGCCCGTTTGGGACAGCAGCCGCCCGGCGGGCCCTTTGTCTTCGGTTGCCGCGAGAAGAATGTGCTCGACCGAAACATATTCGTCCCGCAACTTCTTGGCCTCGTCCTCCGCCTGGACCAGCAAGCGATTGAGCCTGCCGGTGACGTACACCTGATCCGGCGGCGCGCCTGTGGGGCCGGCCACCTTCGGCATCCGGTCCAACTCCTCCTCCAGCCGCTGCCGCAGCAGGTCGGCCGCCACGCCCGCTTTGGCCAGCAGGACCGACGCGAGGCCGCCTTCCTGCTCGAGCAGCGCGGCCAGCAGGTGTTCGACATCCAATTGCTGATGACTGTGCCGGATGGCTTTGGTTTGCGCGGCGCGCACCGCCTCCTGCACCTTCTCCGTAAATCGATTGATGTCCATAGTTTCGTCTCTTCTCCCTCGCGCCGGCGGACACGCAGGCTGGCTTTCCGCATCTCGCCGAAAGCGCGCTCCCCGGCCATGCGGGGAGCGGCATGGTTCACCGCGCGCGGGGCTCCACCACCAGGAACATCGTGTTGCCCTCGCGATGGATCAGCAGCAGCACGGGCTCTCGACCTGCCTGGCGGATGGCTCGCTCGTACTCCGCTACGCTGGTTACCGCCCGCCGGTTCACTTCCTGGATCACGTCGCCCCGCCGCAAGCCCGCCTCCGCCGCCGGCGTTCCCGGGCGCACGGCGCTTACCGCCACGCCGGCCACTCCGGGGGGCAGACCCAACTGGCGGCGCAACTGCCCCGTCAGGTCCGTCACCGCCACTCCCTCCAGCACCGGTTCCGCTTCCGCCTCCCTGCCCGGCAGGGAAGCGCGGCCCTCGGAGGGTTGCTCTCCCAGCACCACAGTCACCTCGATCTCCCGGCCATCCCGATGCACGCCCAGCCGCGCGCTGCTCCCCGGCGCCTGCATCGCCACCTTCAGACTCAGTTCCCGCGTTTCCTCGATGGCTTGCCCGTTGAAGCTCAGCACGATATCGCCCCGCCGGAGACCGGCCTTTTCCGCCGGGCTTCCGGGAGACACATCGCCGACCAGCGCGCCCCTCGGCTTCTCCAGCCCCATCGCGCGCGCGATCGCCGGCGTCACCGGCTGGATGAATACTCCCAGCCACCCCCTGATTACCTTGCCGTCCTTGATCAGCCGCTCCATCACGTCCCGCGCCATGTTGATGGGCACGGCGAAGCCAATTCCCTGATTGCCGCCGCTGCGGGAAAGGATGGCGGTATTGATGCCGATCAGCGCTCCCCGGATATCCACCAGCGCGCCTCCCGAATTGCCGGGATTGATCGGCGCGTCGGTTTGAATGAAGTCTTCATAGTCGACGATACTGAGATTGCCGCGGCCGATCGCGCTGACGATCCCCATGGTCACGGTCTGGTTCAGGCCGAAGGGGTTCCCGACGGCCAGGACGAACTGCCCGGCCTTCACCTGCGACGAGTCGGCGATGGGCAGCACCGGCAGGTTCTTCTCCTCCACCTTCAACACCGCGATGTCCGTTCTCGGATCGGCGCCCACCACTTTTGCCTTCAGCTCCCGCTTGTCCGCCAGCGAAACCCGGATTTCGGAAGCCGCCTCAACCACATGGTTGTTCGTCAGCAGGTAGCCGTCCGCCGTGAGAATCACACCCGAGCCAAGGCTTTGTTCGCGGCGCTCCCGGGGCTGGTGATAGCGCCAGGGGGATTCGTCGCCGAAGAATTCCCGGAAAAACGGGTCGAAAAAGAACGGCGCGGCCGGTCCCGTATCCGGGGACCGTACAATCTTTTCTGAAGAGATATTCACCACGGCGGGGACCACGCGCTCGACCACCGGCGTCAAACCCGCCTCGAAGGAAACTTGCTGGCTGACCTGCGCGTTCGCGGCCGCCATCATGATGCTGACCCCTTGCGGGCGGCGTCCGGTGAGCCACGATCCGACCGTTCCGCCCAGCCCCAGCGCCATCAGCATCGCCAGGATCGCTGTCCGGACCCGGAGCCGGACCCACCGGCCTCCCTTGCCTTCTGCGCGCACAGACTTCTCCATTGGTTTTCTCCTTCTCCTGGCTCACAGCCCCCTGTTTCCCAGCCGTATCCCGGCTGTCCATCCGCGCCACCCTCTTTCCGCATCAAGTTTCGACACGGACTGCACCGGCCGGCTTGGGGCCGGCTCTCAATACCAGCGCCATCCCTCCCGGACCCGCACCGTGTAATCCTTCCGGCGATCGTTGACGATTTGAAACGCTTCGAGCCTCAGCCGGTGAAACTTCCGATCCGGACGGACGGCGGACTGGTACAGCATTCGGTACTGCAACTGGAGCATCGCCAGCACTCCCTGCGCGAGATTCCGATAGGCGGCCGGGAAGCGGGGAAAGAACGCCTGGCCCCCGCTCTTCTTCGCCAACATGTTGAGAAACGCCTCCGCCTGGACCAGATCGAGCCTCGCGGCGGCGCCCAGATACGGCTCGTACTGGCCGCGCAGCAGCGTGCCGGCGCCGAGGACGAAAACGGTCGCGTTCGTCGCCTCCATTTTCTGCTGCACCTCGGTCAGGGAACGGGAACTGAGCGTGGTCAGCCCCGATCCGATGAACACGAGAACTTTTCTCCCTGGCAGGAGAGCAAGCTTGTCCAACGCCTCAAAGACCGCGTCGTAGGTATTCACCTCGCCCCAGAACGGCTGGCCCAGCCCGCTGTAGGCGGACAGGATCTCGCCCTTTTGTTTGGTGAAATCGACATGGATCTGCAATTCTTGTGAGAACGTCGCTAGCGAATACCAGTGCCCCTCGGGAGCCGCCTCCATGAACTGCCGCAGCGCCGCGTCCATATCGCTCAAGTACAGTCCGGAAGCCTGGCTGTATTCGACCAGCAGCGTCACCAGGATCGGCGATTCCGGTTCCGCCAGCCGAAAACGAACCGGTAGCCCGTCCTCATACAGCCGGAAGTTCTGCTCGCCGAGGCCGCCGATCAGCTTGTCGCCCTCCTCAACCGTGAAATAGAGGGAGCGCTCGCCCAGCGTTTGCGGCCAACTCAGAGCAGCGCCCAGCAGCGCGACCGTCAGCGCCCAGCGGATTTGCCGTCTCCTGGCTCGGGACATAAGGTCTCAATCGGGTCCCCGGACTTGTATTCGATCTTTTCCGGCGCGGGACAGCCCTGCACGGGAGCCAGCAGGCTTGGCCTTTCCTTATCCTCCTGCTCGGCTTTCGCGGTCACTTTCTGGAGTTCCTCCTTCATCCGCGCGAACTCCGGGCTGTTCTCCACCAAACCGTCCTTGGCCGGCAGAAACATGATCTCCCGCTTGCTGTGCACCATCCGCTGGTAGAACGGCGGATGCGTCCGGAACCAGCTCAGGCCGTTGACATAGCCCTCTTTGGTGGCCATCTTGTCGAAGAACTTGATGAAGCCGTTCGGATCGAATCCGGCGTTCCAGGCGTACTGCACGCCCAACTGATCGGCCTCCAGCTCGAATTCGCGGCTGACGCCCAGCATATCGAGACTGAGCACCAGACCCAGTCCGTAAAAGCCATACTGCAAGGCGTAATACATCCCGATGCTCGCGGCGCCGCCGGTCAGAATCACCGCGGCGATCTGGGCCGCCTGATAAATGATGGAAGCGACCGTGGCTTTGCGCATGAGCTTGTTGCCATGGCGTCCGGTGACATGCGCCAGTTCGTGGGCCAGCACGCCGGCCAGTTGCGACTCGTTCTCCACCGCCTCCAGCAGGCCGCGTTGCACGAAAATGAAACCGCCCGGCAAGGCAAAGGCGTTGATCTCTTTGGAATTCAGCACGGTCACGTTCAGCGGCACCCGAAGATCGGAGTGGCGAGCCACCTTCTGGGCGAGCGACGTCACATAGCTCTTTACGGTCTCGTTTTCGATCTCCGGGGGCATCAGACCCGCCAGCTTCATCTGCCGCACGGCTTCCTGCCCGTCCTTGATATCCCGCTCCTGCCCGGGAACCAGGTCGCGGAAACCGATGTCCTTCACGTCCCCCCACTTGCGCTGGTGGTGGGCGCCGGACGCGATCTCCGCCTGGATGCGCCTCCATTCTTCCGGCCACTTCTCGATGAGTTCCAGCTTGGCCTTGCGGTTCTCATACGCCACCGGAATGGCGTGCTCGGCGAGCACGCGGGCCTGCGCCCCGAGGGCGCGAAGATTCTGGATGACGCAATGCTTCTGCTTCCGCTCGGCGTCGTCCAGGCGCGCGCTTTGGGTCTTCAGCGACGCCTGCTCCGCGCGGAGTTGCTTTTCCAAATCCTCGGTGCGGCGTTTGTACTGCGCCGTGCAGCTCTTCTGGGTCTCTTCCAGCACCCGGCGCATGGCGGCGATCTGCGCGGCGTTGAATTCCAGGCGGGAAGCCTCTTCGAACAGTTCGTGGTAAGGCTTCTGCAAAGCCTCTTTCAGGGGGGCCCGCACTTCGGGGGGCAGCGGAACGCGGGAGCGCTGGGCGTGCGTGGGAACGACCAGCAAGACGACTCCCAGCAACGCGCCTGCCCGCCGGCCCGACGCCCCTAAGGACGTTCCGGCAGCCGAGATTCGCATCGCTCTACCTATTCCCTGGCAATGCTAACATAACTCCCTTCCGGCGCGAGCCGCCGGCCATCGTCCTCCCGTTCTATCTCCGGCTGGCGCAATCCGGCTTGCCGTTCCGGCGCAGCCAGTCGAGCAAGTGGCCAATACTGGCGGTAGCCAGTCCGATGCAAGTGTCCGCGCAGCCGTAATACAAGTGAAGCCGGTCGCCGTCCGGTCCCACGGTGTACCCGCACGGGAACACCACATTCGCGACATCGCCGTGGCGTTCGTAAGATTCCTCGGGCGCAAAGATCCAGCCGTCCCCGCGCAGCAGACAGCGTTCCGGAACTTCGAGGTCAAACAGGGCCAGACCCAGCCGGTACAGGCACCCCGCCGCGGTCTGGCGCACGCCGTGATAGAGGAGCAGCCATCCCTCCGGCGTCTCGATGGGCGGCGGCGAGAGGCCAATCTTGTTGGCGTCCCACCAGGCGCCTTCCCGCGCGGCCAGGATAAGATGATGGCTGCCCCAATGCCGCAGGTCCGGGGAATAGGAAATCCAGATATGGGCGCCCCGCCAGGTCGTGACCGGACGGTGGACCAACGCCCAGTGCCCGCCAATGCGCCGCGGAAGCAGCGCGGCGTCCTTGTCCTCTGGCGGCATCACGACGCCATATCGCTCAAAGGTGCGGAAGTCCTGGGTCAGGGCCAGCGAGACGCCCGGCCCGCCGCGCGAATACGAGGTATAGGCGACCACGTAATGGTTCAGTTCGGGCGCCCAGGTGATGCGGGGGTCCTCGATGCCCCACAGTTCTTCCGGATACCGCTCCGGATCCGGAGCCAGGGTCGGCTGCGGGTCGATCACCCATCCGGAGACGCCGTCCGCCGAACGCGCCGCGCACAGGTGCGAAATCCCGCTTCGCTCCTCGACCCGGCACAGCAGCAGCGTCGTGCCGTCCGGCAACCGGGTCGCCCCGGCGTTGAACACGGTGTTCACCGGATAGGGCCACTGCGCCGCGGTCAGGATGGGGTTGCCCCCGTGGCGAACGATCAGTTCTTCATGCTGATTTCCAGGCACAGACAGTTCCTCAGGACGAGATGACGTGGCTGGCTTGCCGCATTTCCTCCAGGGCGAGCAGAAAGCTGAGGGTGGACTCGGCGCCCTCGTTCTGGTTGACCCGGTCGGCGTGCAGCCCGTCGCGGCATCCGCCCGTGGCCGAATCGTACAGCGGCAAGCCCAGATCGTTACGCCCGAGGAACCACTCGAAAGCGCATTGAGCTTCCTGACGCCAATGCGCATCGCCGGTGACCCGCCACGCCTCCAGGCAAGCCGAAACCGTAGCCTGCGCCTCGATCGGCTGCTGGTCGAATCGCGCCCGCTGCTGGCCACGGCGGAAAAACCCGTTGCTGCCAATCGGCACAAAGTGGTTCTCGCCGCACCGTTGGATTCCGGACAGCCACCGGAGCGTCGCCAGGCCTGTTTCCTCGACGTCCTGCCGCGCCAGGTCGCGCCCGGAAACCAACAACGCATGGGGCAATCGCGCGTTATCGTAGCTCAGGATGTCCTCAAACCACAGCCAGTCGGCGTCGTGCGCGTGCCGGTACAAATCGAGCAGTTTCTGGACCAAGGCCTCGCGCAGGGTCTGCGCCGCGCGGTCGCCCGGAAAGCGCTTGAGGTACTCGTGAATGCCCAGCAGGGTGTAAGCCCAGGCTCGGGGACTGGTGAAGCGCTCCGCCGCCGGCAGCGCCAGATCGAACAGGCGGCCGGCAGAGCCGCGCAGCCCGGCATCCCGCGAGCGCCCCAGCACCAAACCCAGAGCCCACAATGCCCGGCCCTGGCAATCTTCCGATCCGGTCTCCTCGAGCCAGCGCCGGTCATACGCCAGGAAATTGCGAAAACGGCCTTTTGCGGGGTCGAAGGCATACCAGAGGAAAGCCTGATAGCGATGGCTGGGCAGCGGCGCCTCTTCCTCGCCGGCCTCGAGCAGCGCCGCCAGCGCCAGCGCTCGCGCGTTGTCGTCGGTCGTGTAGCCCTCGGCGTAATGGGGATCGGTGAAAATGGCGTGCTGCACGACGCCGGTTCCGTCGGTGAGATTGCCCAGGTGACGAAGTTGGAGCAGGGGCAAGTCGGCGGCGCGGTCCTGGAGCGTGCTGGCCTGGAACGCGCGCCGGGGATGGCGGGCGCGTTCCTCACAGGCCCGCTCGAAGCTCGCCATGTAGAGGCGGGCGACGTTCGGCCAAATCATCTGGCGTCCCAGCAGATAGGCTCGCTTGCGCATGGCGTGTCGTTCCGCGTCGTTTTCGAGCAGGCGGAGAATTTGCGCGGCCATCGCCTCGGCATCCGCAAACGGCGCCAGCACTCCCCGGTCCTCCGCCAGCAGTTCTTCCGCGTACCAGTAGGGTGTGGAGATCACGGCTTTTCCCGCGCCCACGGTGTAGGCCAGCGTGCCGGAGACAATCTGGGCGCGGTTCAAGTACGGGGTGATGTACAGGTCCGCCGCCCCGATAAACTTGAGGAGTTCCTCCAGGCTGACAAACCGGTTGTAAAAGATCACATGGCGGTCGATGCCCAGGCTGCGCGCCAGCCGTTCCAGCGAGAGGCGATACGTTTCCCCCTCGCGGCGCTGGATGTGCGGGTGCGTGGCGCCGACCACCGCGTAGACGACATTCGGGAAGCGGCGCAACACCGGCGGCAATGCCCGCACCACATATTCAATGCCTTTGTTCGGAGAGAGCAGGCCGAACGTCAGAATGACGATCTTCCCTTCCAAACCGAACTGGTCCTTGTGGAAGTTCGGATCGACGAAAGGAACGTCCGGGATGCCGTGCGGAATCAGATCCACCTTGTCGCGGGGGATTCCGTGAATTTCCTCAAGGAACCGCACGCCCCGCCCGCTCATGACGACCAGCCGGTCGGAAAGCTGGCCCAATTCCTCCAGCACCCGGCGCTGGTTGGCGTCCGGGGCATCCAGCACCGTGTGCAGGGTGGTCACCACGGGCATGCGCAACTCGCGCAGGAGCGCCAGCAGATGACTGCCCGCCGGTCCGCCGTAAATTCCGTACTCGTGCTGCACGCACACCAGGTCGATATTGTTGACGTTCAGGAAATCCGCCGCCGTGGTGTAGGAGCCGAGGTCGTTTTGGCTTAGTTCGAAGCGGACCCGCGGAGGATAGGCGTAGCCGTCCGCCGTGTCGTTGACCGGCAGCGCCAGACAGGTGGTCTCGGGAAACTGTCGCGCCAGCGATTCGCACAGATCGGTGGTGAACGTGGCGATGCCGCAGCGCCGGGGAGCGTAATTGCCTATGACCGCCACCCGCCGGAGCGAGACGCGTTTGCCGCGCGACGCTTCCGGCCGGACGCCGGCGGCCTCAGACAACTCGATCATGCCATGAATCCTCCCAGCGTAAATGCGTGCAGCGTACCTTGCGCTTTGTTCGACGGCGTGAGCGTTCCCGTCGCCGCGGGGACTGAAGACACAGCGAACCGCCTGCGGGCCGCCCGCGCCCCACCGTAACCAGGACGGGCGCGCCGTCGCGGACACATCCGCTCCGCCAAATCCGCCGAACGGGACTGCGAGAAGAGAGTGAGGGAAACTGCCGCCCGCGGCTCACCGTTGGAACCAGGTGAGCGCCATCCCTTTCTCAAACCGAGCAAGCTGCCCGCAGCTTTTCCGTTCGACCGAGGAAGGCGGTAGGTTCACTTTCGAATTTATCATTCCGGCCCGCGGAGCGTCAACGCGCGGAACGCCCGCGGAGGAAGCCTGCGGGAAAGCCTGGTGGCCAGGGACGGAATCGAACCGCCGACGCCAGCCTTTTCAGGGCTGCGCTCTACCAACTGAGCTACCTGGCCGGTTTTCCTGATTCTAGCAGAGGAACATTGGCCCTGCCAATGTGATACAGTTCCGGTTCCCGTGAAGGAGGGAAACCGGATGGTGAAAGCCTGGATGTTGGTAGCGGCGGGGTTGGCGGGCGGCGGACTGCTGGCGCAGACCGCCGGGACCTGGGAGAACCCTGTGAAAGTCCTGCTGCGGCAGGGCCAGCCGGTGATCGGCGCCACGGTGACGGTCCCGAGCGCGGAGGTGGCGGCTCAGCTGGCCAACCATGGCTACGATTTTCTCTGGATCGAGATGGAGCACAGCCCCATCACGCTGGAGACGGCGCGGAACATGATCCTGGCGACGCGTGGGCTCAAGGCGATGCCCTTTATCCGCGTGCCGGTGAACGAACGGTGGACGGCCAAGCGGGCGCTGGATGCCGGGGCGCTGGGTGTGATCTTCCCCTTCACCAGCACGCCGGAGCTCGCGCGGCAGGCGGTGGCCGCCTGCAAGTACCCGCCGGTGGGACGAAGAGGCGCGGGACCGGGGTTGGCGATGTTCCGCTGGCCCGCGCCGGAGGGTTATGCCGACTTCGCCGACCGCAACGCGATGGTGATCGTCATCGTCGAGGAGGCCCGGGCGGTCGAGCGCATCGACGAGATCGCCGCCGTCCCCGGGATCGACGTGCTGTTCATCGGCACCAACGACCTGTCGTTCTCGCTCGGACATCGGGGCCGGCAGGATCCGTCCGAGGTGCAGGCGGCCATCCGCAAGGTGGTCGAGGCCGGCCGCCGCCACGGCGTCCCCGTTGGCCGTCCCGCCGGCACGCCGGAGTTGATCGCGCAGTACCGCAAGGAAGGCTTTCTGTTTTTCCAGGGCCCGTCGGATCTGTCGCTGATGAACGGCGGCAGCCGCCCGCTTCTCCAGTCGCTGGGCAAGAGCGGGTTGGACCCTAAAACCAAGCCCCTGTATTGAGTCAGCGGCCCGCCCGCCGCGGGCTTTACGTTCTTGACGCAGTCTGTACGATCGGGGACCCTGCGGCGCTCCCGCCCCGGGCGTAAGGTAAAAGGGATATCGAGCATGCCGCGGCTGACGACGGATCGGGCAGGTCTGCTGTCCTGGGTGACCGTGGGCGCGTTGCTGGCGCTGTGCGCCTTGCTTGGGTATCTGCAATACGGTTGGATCGGGGAAGTCAGCGTCGCCGAGCGGGACCGGATGCGGGCCAGCTTGCAAGCCAGTCTGGAGCGTGTCAGCCGCGCTTTCAATGAAGAGCTCACCGCGGTGTGCATCGCCCTGGTCCCGCCTCCCGGGCCGGATGAACGCCTGGAACAGGAGTACGCTGGCCGCTATTTGCAGTGGAAGCAAGCCGGCCGCCAGGCGGGTCTGCTCGCGCGGGTAGCCGTGGCGTGGCCGGAAAAAGGCGCGCCGGCCCTGCGCATCCTGGATCCGGAACGCGGGGAGTTCGCGGCCGCCGAGTGGCCGCCGGAATGGCAGCCTACCCGGCGCCGGATCGAGGCCCGTCTGGCAGGCCAGCCCATCTGGCGGCCGCGCGGCCCCGGCGGCGGCGACGACGGAATCCTGATCGAATTGCCGCGCTTCCCCCCTCCCCCCGCGCGGCCGGCAATGCCGCCGTTCGGCCCGCGGGAAACCGCCTGGCTGCTGATCGAACCCGACTTGGCGTACGTGCGCGAGACCCTGCTCCCCGAGTTGCTCGAGCAGCATCTGGGCGCGCAGGGCGCCTCCGAGTATGAGTTTGAAGTAGTGACCAACGCCCAACCTCCTTCGGTCGTCTTCCGGTCAGGACCTGCCCTGACCCGTCCCGACGCCGCGGTCAACCTGTTTGACATCGAGTTCGAACGGCTGATGCGGCGGGGCGGGCCCCCGGGCCCGCGCCGCGGGGACGGAAATCGCGGCCGGCCACCCGGCGGCGGCTGGGGACGGTGGCGTTTGGCGGTGCAGCACCGGGAGGGCTCGCTGGACGCGGTGGTCGAGCGCGCCCGGCGGCGCAACCTGGCCGTTACCGGCGCCATCCTGTTGCTGATGGTCGCCGCGGCCGGCGCCCTCGTGCGGTTCACCCGTCAGACGCACCGCCTGGCCCAACTGCAAATCGATTTTGTGGCTGGCGTTTCGCACGAACTGCGCACGCCGCTGACTGTGATCCGCACCGCCGCGTACAACCTGCGCGGCCCGCTGGCCGGGAACCCGGAGCGCGTAGAGCGCTATGGCGCGCTCATTCAGCAGGAGAGCGAGCGGCTGACCAGCCTGGTGGAGCAGGTGCTTCAGTTTGCGCGCGCCAGGAGCGGCACGGTGGTCCGGGAACGCGAACCCGTCGCGCTGGCTCCCGTAATCGCCGAAACGGTCGAGGCGGCTCGCGCCATCCTCGGCGGAGCGAATTGCGAGATTGAGGTCCACGTCGACCCTGCGTTGCCCCCTGTCCTCGGAGACCGGGTCGCGTTGAAACAGGTCCTGCTGAACCTGGTGAGCAACGCGATCAAATATGGGGCCGGGAGCGGCAACTGGATCGGCGTCTCGGCGTTGTCCGCGGCCAGCAACGGGCGGCTGTGGGTGGAGTTGCGGGTCGCCGACCGCGGGCCGGGCATTCCCGACGACGAACGACAAAACATCTTTGATCCGTTCTATCGGGGCCGCCGGGCGCTGCAAGACCAAGTCCATGGCACCGGTCTCGGCCTGACCCTGGTGAAGAGCATCGTGGAGGCGCACAGCGGTACCATTACGGTGGTAAGTGAGCCGGGCCGGGGCGCCGAGTTTACGGTGCGCCTGCCGGCCGCGCCTTCGGAGCATCAGGATGAGTTCGCGCATTCTGCTGGTTGAGGATGAGCCCGGGCTGGTGCTGACGCTGACCGACCTGCTGGCGGCCGAAGGATATGCGGTTGAGACGGCCACGGATGGTCCCTCCGGCCTGGCGCGGGGGCTCGCCGAACGGTTCGACCTCATCATTCTGGACGTCATGCTGCCTGGAAAGAATGGCTTTGACGTGTGCCGCGAGCTGAGGCAGAGCGGGAAGGACGCCGCCATCCTGATGCTGACCGCCAAAACGCAAGTGGTGGATCGTGTGGTCGGGCTGAAGCTGGGCGCCGACGACTATCTGACGAAGCCGTTCGAACCTGCCGAGTTGCTGGCGCGCGTGGAAGCGCTGCTGCGGCGTGTCCGCCGGGAGAATCCCCTGCCGGTGGCGCGCTACCAGTTCGGCGATGTCGCTGTGGATTTCGAAACCGGACAAGTGCGCAAAGGCGGCCAGACGGTGGCGCTGGCGGGCAAAGAACTGCAACTGCTGCGCTTTCTGGTGGACCGGCGCGGCCGGGTGGTCTCCCGGGATGAGTTGCTGGAAAACGTGTGGGAGTACCACCATGGCGTCACCTCCCGGACCGTGGACGTGCACGTGGCCTGGCTGCGGCAGAAGCTCGAGGACAACGCGCAAAGCCCGCGTTTCATCCACACCGTCCGCGGGGTGGGCTACCGGTTTTCAGGTTGAGTCACACGCGGCGCGCCGGGGAGCGTCGTGCCTGGCGGCCGGCTGAGATACGAAAAATCGGCGTCGGGCGCGCCGCCGGACTCATGGTCTTCCACTTCTTTTTCCTCCTCGCGGCTGTCGTGATGGCCGGAGGTAAGGCGGTGCACGCCCAACCTCCCCCAAGCCCGCACTGGATCAAGCAGGGACTGGTGCTGGCGTCCAACATGGAGGCTCTCCCGTTCGTCCGGAGGCGAGGCGGACAGGCGGCCGACTCTGCCTCCCGCTGGGAACAGGCGCAGACCGAGGAATCGATCCTGCGGCTGAAACAACAGGGCGTGAACGCCATCGTGGAACTGGCGGAGCGCGTTGCACGCAGCGCGCCTGCCCAACGTCTGGCTGGCTTTGTGCGGCCCGCACCAGCGCGCACGGGGAATCTTCGTCGAGCGCGGCCCGCGCGACCGCCTGGTATGGGGTTCCGATTTCGGGTGTGGCCTGGCGGACCAGATCGAGTACCGCCTGAACCTGCTGCGAAGGGCGCGTATGGACCCCAAGCTGCGCGAGCGCATCCTCGGCGAAAACGCGCTGCGGCTGTGGAACCTTCTAGGAAGCAGTTCGTCGCGTGCGGGCCGGCCGGGTGCTTCACGCCCGCTCAGAATTGGAAGCGCAGGGCGAACTGCATCTCGCGGCCCAATCCCGCGCTGGTGATCCGCCCGAAGTTACCTGAACTGATTTCTAGGGTCGGCGGATCGAACGGCGGCGTATTGGTGAAATTGTAATTCTCCCAACGGAACTGGATCGCCTTGGTTTCGGTGATCGGGAAGTTCTTGAAAACGGCGAAATCCAGGTTGGTCAATCCGGGGGCGGTGAGAATATTGCGGCCACTGTTGCCGTAATGTCCCCGGGCCGTGACAAAGGCGGCCGTGTCGAACCAGCGCGCCAGGCTCCGCTGATGTTCGCTCAATCGCCCATCGGCGATCCGGTCGGGGCGGTGGTTGCAGCGCGGGCAGCCGTCGTCGATGGGCTTGAGCGCCTGGATGGGATGCATGGGCAGACCGGTCTCCAGCGTCAGATTCCCGTTGACTTGCCATCCGCCGAGCAACTGCCCACGAAGGTCGCGCCGGCTTCGGTAGAAGGGGAACTCGTAGAGGAACGCCGTAGTGGCGCGGTGCCGTTGATCAGTTTCCGCCAAGCCCTTCTCGAGTCGCCAATTGTACGGGTTGTTGTGTCGCTGGGCTCCGCAGCACGCGAAGGAGTCAAACATGGTTTTCGACCAAGTGTAAGTTTGGAGCAGCGTGAAACCGCGCCCAAAGCGCTTCTCGAGTTTGGTGAGCAGCCCGTGGTAGTTTCCGGCGGCATCGAGAGAAATATTCTCAATGGGACCCCAGGCGGGATAGATCCTTCGCGTGGTGCCCGGGACGTACGGATTGACGGTGCGCGGCGAGTCGAAATGCGAGGACTTGGAGCCGGCGTAGCCAACCTCCATCGTGAAGCCCTTCGGCAGCAGCTTCTGGATATTGAAGTTCCACTGATGCACGTCTCCTACGCCGCGCTGGGTGTCGGCGGAGTTGATTTCGGGGTTGATGGACAGGGCGGTGGCCTGGTCGGCGGTGGCCATCCGGATGCGCACGTTGCCGGCGGTGTTCAGTTCGTTAATATTCAGGTTGTTGGGCGGGTTCGCGGCCAGCGCGGGCACGAACATGTTCATCATGTTGACGTTGTAGAAGATCCCGTAGCCGGTGCGGAGTACAAATGAATTGCCGCCCAGTGGACGCCAGGCGAAACCGATGCGCGGGGCAAACAGGGTCTTGCTGGGGTCGTTGAGCGGACCGCGCCGGCCAACGGCGGGATACAGATCCAAACGGGTGAAATCGAAATTCCGCGTCTGCCCGTATTTGTCTTCAATCGCCGAGTTGTATTCGTACCGGACCCCGAGGTTCATGGTGAGCTTCGGCGTGATCCGCCAGTCGTCGGTGACATAGCTGTGCGAGCGCCAGAAGCGAGTCTGTGGGAAGGTTCCCGGGTCGACGCCGGGCGGCAACCGGTCGGTGAAGCCCAGCCGAACCTGCTGCGGCTGGTCCAGCAGGAAGTCCGCCCAGGCCAGGCGCCCGCGTTCCTGGGCGGTAACCCCCGCGCTGTTGCCGGCGTGGATGCCAGTGAAATTGAATGCCCCCTTGACAAAGGAGACCGTGCGGCGATCCAGGCGAAGGAGCGTGAACTCGCTGCCGATCTTCACCGTGTGGCTGCCGCGGGTCCAGGCCAGTTGATTGGCAAGCTGCCGCGACTCGTCCCAAATCGTGTTGATGTCTGAGTTGCCGAGGCCGGCCACGCCGGTGATCGAAATGGACGGCAGGCCGGTATCCAACGGGTTGTTCGTCTGGCCGGGAATCCCCAGGTCCTTTGCAATGTTGAAGCTGGTGCCGCTGACGTCATCCACCGTCTTGAAGATGTCGCGATTGTAGGAGACGCGCAGTTGATTCAGCAGGGCGGGCGTCAGGATCCGCGTGTAGTTCAGAGTCGCATTCTGCTGCCGGCGCGGACGCCGGGTGACGAAGAACGGGTGGGGGTTGATCGGGAAGATCGGCAGGCTGACGTCCTGGATGCCGTACCGTCCGAACAGCTTGTCGCGATCGCTGAAACTGTGGTCGATCCGCACGAACACCTGGTCGTCGTCATCGGCGTTGCGGGTGACGCCGCTGAAGTTGTTGGTGCCGTCGAACTCGCGGCCGGCGAGGTTGGGTTGCGGGTAGAACTGCATCAGCGCCCTGGCCTGCGGCGCAATCCGCGACGCGGGAATGCGATTGTTCGGGAAGGGCGCGCCCGTGGCCAGATCGAGGACGGGAATCAAGGAGCCGTTCGCGCGCTGGAAGTACGGTTCGGTCAGATCGCCGTCCCGCATCCGCTGGGAAGGATAGATCGCAAAGCCCTGCGTGCTGCGGCGCTCGCGGAAGAACTCGCCGTTGGCCGTGAAAAAGGTGCGGTTGCGGATGATGGGGCCGCTCACCACGCCGCCGAACGTGTTGCGCCGCAGGGGACGTTTCTTCGAGCCGGGCTGTTCAAAAAAGTTCCGGGCGTCCAGCACGTCATTGCGCAGGAAGTGAAACGCGACCCCGTGGAAGGAGTTGGTGCCCGGCCGGATGGTGGCGATGATCTGCGCGCCGGACTGCGTTCCGTACTCGGCCGAATACCAGCCGGCCTCGACGCGAAATTCTTCGATGGCCTCCACCGAAGGTCGCATCCGGACCGCGCCATGAATCGCGGTCCTCAGGGGCGCGCCATCTAGCAGGATCGCGTTGTTATGCACCTTCTGGCCCATCGCGGCGATGCCGAACCCGGGGCCAAAGCCGCTGGTTGTCACGCTGGAGGCCGGCCCGCGGCTCATGCCCGGCGCCAGCAGGGCCAGCCGGAACAGGTTGCGATTGCCCGGCAGCGGAAGCTCGCGGATCTTCTGGGCGTCGATGACCGTACTGACCGTCGCGTCGTCGGTTTGGAGCATCGCCGAAGCCGCCTGGACCTCGATCGACTGGGTGACCTCGCCCACTTTAAGCTGCAAATCCACGCGGGCGCGCTGGTCGACTTCGAGCCGCACTCTCCTGACCACGGCGCGCTGAAAGCCCGCCGCCTCCGCCATGACATCGTAAAAGCCGATATCGAGCGACGGCGCCTCGAACTGGCCGCGCTCGTCCGCTTCCGTCATCCGGCGCTGCTGCGTCCCGGTGTTGATGATGGTGATCGTCGCCTTGGGCACGATGCCGCCAGACTCATCGGTGATGGCTCCCAGAATGGTGGCTCGTCCCTGTCCGAAGACAAGCGCCGTGCTCGACACGGCGAGAAAGAGTATCGCGCACGTCCGCATCGCTACCCCACTTTCTCTCTCAGGAACCGCCGATCCCCTTGAGACTCGCGGGAGGTCCCGCTCCGGTTCCTAATGTGGACGAGTGCTTATCACGCAGGAGGCGAACTGGTCAATGAGATAAATCGTCACCATCATCACCAGACCATCCGATTTTTCGATGATTCACCGGCCGGCGCCCCCGGCGTCTGTCAGGGGCGTACCCTATCTCGGACGCCGCCGTCCGCACTCTTGTTCCCGGCGCCGGAAGGCGGAACCACGCGCTCTCCCGCGGGGAGGACTGCCCCACGGGTCTAGTCTCGTCCTGACTCTAGACTCCCGAGCCCATCCTGGAAGCCAGCCAGCCCGCCAGGCCGGAAAAGGCGAAGACCCACAGCGTATCCCGGCGGGTGAGAATGACGAAGGCAGCCGAGACCAGTGCGATCAGCGCCAGCGCCGGGGTGGCGGCGGCGTCACGGGCCAGCGCTGCCGTGGCCGCCAGAATCAGGCCGGCGGCGGCGAAGACGGCTCCTTCAATCGCTCCTCGGACGAGGGGCTGATCCGCCCGGCGACCCAGGTAGCGCAGCAGCGGAATCATCAGAAACGCCGGGGTGGTCATGGCCAGCCACGCCACCACCGCGCCGGGAACTCCCGCGGCAAAGTAACCGACCCCTACGATGTACAGACCGTTCGGACCCGGCACGGCTTGGCCCGCGGCCAGGGCGGAGTTGAATTCGCGGTCGGTGAGCGCCTTCCGGTCCACGACGAGGTCGCGGTGCACCATGGGCAGCGAGGCCAGTCCGCTGAAGCTCAACAGCGTGGCTTTCAGGAGCAGGAGATACAAAAGGACGAGGTTCATACCAGCGCCTTTCCGCGCCAGCACGCGCCGGCCAGGGACGCCGCGGCCAGGATCCAGATGGGGGACCAGCCCAGGCTGAGCGAAAGCCCGAGCGCCCCCACGGTAAGGACCAGCGCCCGCAGGGTCTGTCCGGGACGGAGGTAACGGCGGACCAGTTGGCAGGCGCCGCCGGCCATCAGTCCGACAGCGGCCGCCAGCATGCCGCCTACTACCGCCGCCGCGCCCGGATTGCGGCCAAGTGCGCCGTACATGGAAGAAAGCCACACCGCCGCCGCCGAGCCTGGCAGGGAGGTGACCAGCCCCACCGCCAGCGCGCCCGGCCAACCACGCAGATGCCAGCCGCAGCCCACGCAGAACGCGAGCAGGTTGGTGCCGGGCGTAACCCGCGCCAGGCCGAAGATCAGCGCGTAGGTCTCCGGCGAGAGCCACTTGCGGCGCTCCACGAGTTCCTGGTAGAACACCGCCATCGTCGGCTCGCCGCCGCCGAAGGTGAATGTAACGACGCGGAACGAGAGCGCCACCAGTGTGCCAAGCATCGTGGTCAGCGTAGCATCGGCGTCGCAAGCGGGCGCAGGCAGCCGGGCTGGTTGCAGGGTTCGGCCGCGGACGCTATAAAGGAAGACGTGCGCATGCTGCTTCTGGCCGCGCTGCTGGCTTGCGCCGCGCGGCTGCCGGCGGCCGAATCGCTGGGTTCGATCGCGGTGCGCGGTCCGGTCTGGGCGGATGGAGCGCGCATCGAAGGGGGCCCGGTGCGGACCGGGCAGACGATCCGAACGGAAGCTCAAGCGACTGCCCGCCTGCAATTGCGCTCCCTGGAGGTTGTTCTCCTGAACAGTTCGGAGCTCCGGCTGGAGCCGGCGGGTCCCGTACTGGCCAGCGGTGCTGCCGAATTCTCCTGCCGCGGTCGGAGACTCACGGTCGGCCTGGCCCGCCTCAAAGTACAGCTGGCGCCCGAAACGGTGCTGGCCGCGACGGCCGGGGAGCACGGCCCGGTGCGGATCGAGGTCCAGCAAGGTGCGGCGGTGATCCTCGACCCGCGGGGCCCCGCGCTGGCTTCGATCACGGCGGGGCAGACGTTGCAGTTCGGATTGGCAGCGCAGAAGCGAAGCTCGGCGGCTCCCGCGCACGGCCGTAGCGGCGGGCAGGCGCCGGAGATCCTGGACCGGCGCAGCGGCGGCCAGGCGCCGGCATTGCCTGCGGAACCTGCCGCCGGCGCGGCGTCCGGAGCAGCGCCGGAAACAGAGTACATCGTCCTTCCGGCCGGCTCCGCAAACGCGCCCGGCTTGGCGCGAAGCGATTAGCTGGATCCGCCATGCTCCGTACCGCGATCCTCGCGCGATGGCTGGGGTTGGCCGTGGCGGTCCCCGCCGCGCTGGCGCAGCCCTCGAATCCGGCTGTTGCGGCAAGGCAGGCGTTCGACGCGGTGGATACCAGTCCCCGGCCGGGTTTCGCGGAAGCCCAACGCTGCGCCCAGGCGCACGCATCGTTGATCGGGCTGGTTCGCTCCGACCAGTTGTATCTGGTGCACTACCGCGCCGGCTATTGCGAACTGTTCGCCGCGCTGGCCAGCGGCGATGCGCAGCGGTATCAAAAGGCTGCCCGGGACTTCACCCAGGCGATCGCGCTCTGGCCGCACGGGAAACGCGAATCCGCGCCGCCGGGACTGCGCATCCTGCCGCTTGTCGCGCGTATGGAGCGGGGCCGGACGGCGGGGTCTTATCCGGATTCGCAGGAGCAGCTGGCCAGCCTCGCCCGCGGCGCGGCCTGCGCCGATTCGCCGGTGATGGTAGCCTCGTTTTGTGTGGCGCTGGTGGACACCGCGCGGGCGTGGGTGTCCTGGCTGGCCGGGCAGCGGGAGGCCTGGGCGGACGCCGCCCAAGCGTTTGCGCTGGCGCCGGCGACTCCCCTGTCCCGAACGGCGCAAGCCTGGCGAGACTGGGCGGAAGGGCAGCGCCTGCTCCAGGAACGGAACCTCGCGGAAGCCGCGCGGCTGCTGCCGCTGGCGGTGCGCGCCCTGGCCGAACACACCGCGGCCGACTATCCCGACATCGTCGCATTGCTTGGTCCCCGCCCGGCTTTCGCCGACATGCATTTCCAAACCGGCAGAGTGCTGGCGGAAGCGGGCCAGCCCGCCCTGGCCATCGATCACTTCACGGCGGCTCTCGAGGCCAAGCCGGATCTGTCGCGGGCGCTGTATCTGCGCGCCCGGGAGCGGGAAAAACTGGACCTTGGTCCCGCGGCCTTTGAGGACTACGGCCAGGCCGTCCGCCTGGCGCAGCAATCCAACGATACGACCTGGGCCGTTGGCGATGCCTTTTTCCGGCGAGGACTGCTGCGGTACCGCGAGCAAAAGTATGCCGAGGCGCGCGACGAATTCGTGCATGCGCTCGGCAGCCCGCTGTCCGAGGTGTCGCGCGCCGATCTGACCGCGTGGCGGGTTCTGGCGGGCGTCGCCGCGGGAGACTGTCTTGCCGCCGGCGTGTTGGAAACGGCCCAGCGCGCGGCGTCGGAGGCGTTTCCGCGCGAGGAAGCGCGCGTGCGCGTGTTTGGCTGCCGTTTTCAGCAGGCCACCGACCTGAATACGTTGCTGGCGCTCGAAAAAAGCGCCGGCGACCTGCCTGCCGAACAACGGCAGGCGCTGCGCTCCCGCATCGCGGCCCTGTTCGCCGATCAAGGAGTGGCGGCGGAGGACAAGGCGGATACCGCCGGCGCTGTGGCGGCGTACCAGCAGGCGCTTGCCTACGACGAGAGGAACGCCAAGGCACTCTTTAACCTCGGCGCGATCCACCTGGACCGCAAGCAGTACGCACAGGCGGAAACGCACTTTCGCGCCCTGGCGCAGTCGCAACCGGAGGACCATGAGGCGCTGTATTGGCTGGCCGAAACTCTGCTGGCGCAGAATCCGCCCGCCCCGCGGCGCGCGGAAGCCTGCGAATACTTGCAACGGTCGCTCGCCGTGGCCGACCCCGAGCGCCGGAACCAGTTCCAGCGCGCGTTTGAAGCCGCCCGCTGTTCGCGTTAAGCCGCCTGCGCGAGTTGACGGACGGCCCGCCCCGCCGATACCCTGAACGAGGCGAGCCCAGGAGGTTCTAACCATGTTTTTGACGCGACGCCGCTTTCTTGAATCCGCCACCGCGACCACGCTGACCGCCGCTGCTTTGGAAGCCGCGCCGGGCAAACTGCCTCAGCGCCCGTTCGGCAAGACCGGGGTCCGGGTGCCGATTCTGGCCTTCGGCTCCGGCAGCCGGTTTTTGATGTACAAGGAGGAAGACCGCGCCCTGGAAGCTCTGAACCGCGCCATCGACCTGGGAATCACCTACATCGACACCGCGTACGCGTACGGGAACGGACTGAGCGAAGAGCGCATCGGCAAAATCATGCCCGCCCGGCGGCGCGAGGTGTTTCTGGTCACCAAGATCAACGAGCGGGATCCCGACAAGGCCCGGCGCATCATCGAAGGTAGCTTCCGCCGGCTACAAACGGACCGCATCGACGTCATTCACGTCCACGGACTGGCGCAGGAAGAGGACCTTGCGCGCATCGAAGCCAAGGGCGGTTTGCTGGATGTGCTCCGCAAGCTTCGGGACGAGAAAGCCATCCGGTTCATGGGCGTCACCAGTCACGAGAACCCCGAGGTGCTGGCCAAAGCGCTCGAGCGGCACGATTTCAACTGCACGCAGATGGCGTTGAACGCCGCCCTGATGGGAGCGGCGGCGTTCACGCCTCAGGGCCGGTATGCGCCGGGATTCGTGCCGAGTTTTGAAACGCTGGCCCTGCCGGTGGCGAACCGGAAGGGGCTGGGCGTCATCGCCATGAAGGTGTTCGCACAGGAGAAACTGCTGGGCAAAGCGCCGGTGGAGAAGCTGTTGCAGTATTCGCTGTCGCTGCCGGTGGCAACCTGCGTGCTAGGCATGCCGCAACTCGAACACATCGAGCGCAATGTTCAGGTGGCGCGCGACTTCCGGCCCCTGCCGGCGGATGAGCGGAAGCGCCTGTCCGGCGAACTGGCGAGCACGATGAAGGCGGCGGTGGACCGCCACTTCACCGGTCACGTGGACGCCTGACGTGGCCCGCGAACTTGCGTTCGTGGAGGGGTGGATGCTGGCTCCCCCCTACTGCCGCGCAAGGTTCCGCATGTAACTCCGCAGGCTCTCGTCGTCGGGCGCCGGCAGCCTGGCTTCTACCGGCGGCAGGGGCGGGAACGGGGCGTGCGGCGCGGTTTGATACCAGTACGCCACCGACGAAAAGTCGCTGGCGTGCACGTTGCCGTGGCCATGCTCGATGGTCACCCGGATAGACTTCGTGAACATCACCGGGTCCTCGATGTGGAACCGGTACATGCTCCATTTCCCTGAGTACGCGCCCGGGCCTTCGGTCGGGCCGGCCAGCGAGATGCCGTGGTACGGCATGGGATTGAAACCGCCCGGGTAGCCCCAGGCCGCGCAGAAGTAGTCCTCGGTGCCGGTCCCGATCAACGACGGCGTCGGTTCGCCGTCGATGAAGATCATGTCGTCGCCCTCGCCGAACCACGGGAACCCGGGAATGGGATCCAGGTGGTCAATGGAAAGCACGCAGCCCACGTAGTGCCCCCGCCCGGTCGCCTCCAGCAGCGTGTAGTTGTCCTTGCCGTCGAGGTTGACGATTTCGTTGGAACGGGGAAAGCCGGTGTTCCGCGCCTGCTCGAGCACGGAACGCGTGGGGTTCTCCCGCCGCCACTGGGCATGGAACAGCAGCGAGCCTTCGGGCAGTGCGGGCAGGGACTCCCAGTCGACGTAATAATAGAGCGCGCCGGCGGGTTGCGCCCCCTGGTTCTCGATGGTGATGCGGGCGCTCCTCGCGAAGGGCATCGGGAAGAAACAGTTCATCGCCGCGCGCTGATTGCGCAGCGCGCCGCCGCCCGTCACCATAGTCAGCGGCATGGACCAAAAGTTGGAGACGCGGGCGTGGCCGACGCCGAAGAAATCGCCGACGGGACATTCGACCGACGGCGAGGTTTCGCCGTCCCAATACGCGCGCAACACCAGGCGGCGCAGGTAATGGGGCTCCTGGTCGCTGATCGTGATCCAGATGTGGCGAACGCAACCGGGCCCCTGGATCTCGGCCAGGGTGTGGGTCTGCCCGGGCTCCACCACGTAGCGGTCGGCGTTCCTGCCCGTGCGGTCCCAACTGGACTCGCGCCGGCGCCTGCCGGGGCGGGCCAGGAACAACTGGTCCAGACCTCCCGGCAGGCCGGCGGGGCCTCCGCGGGGCTGCGCCTGGGCGGTCGCACTGGCTGCGGCGGCTGCGCCCGCGCCGGCGAACAGCCGGGAAAGAAAACTCCTGCGGCGGGATGAAATCGGCATCTTTTTTGGTCACCTCCAGAACCCTCTATGGTGGCCCGGACCCGCGCGCGGCTCAAGCCCCCGTGAAACGCCCGGACGCGGTGAACCATCCATACACTTTGAGTGGCACGGTGGCGCATCGCGGAAAAACTGTTGGCCGTCTATTTCGCCTACGCCGCGGCCGTGGCCTTTTGGCTCCCCCTCGACGCCCGCATTCAATGGGGCGTGGCGCTGCTGAACGCCGCCCTGATCGCCAGCTATTTCGCGCTGGCGCGCGCGGAAGCGCGCGGCCTTCGCTGGGTTTCCTACTTCCGCGACTGGTACATCCTCCCGCAGATGCTGCTGGCGTACCAGGAAATGGGCTGGTTCGCGCTGCCGCATGCCGACTTCGCGCTGGAGCGCGCCTGGCTGCGGTACGACCACCTGGTGCTCTACGACCTGGGGCTGAAGCGGGCGATGGAAAGCCTCGGGCCGGTGCTGCCCTCCCTGCTGGAAGTTTCGTATTCGCTCGTCTACACGATTGCGGCGTTCTACACCGCGGCGCTCTATCTGACCGGGCGGCGCAGCCTCGTCGACACGGCGCACGCTGCCTTCCTGATCGGAATCCTGTCCGCTTATGCGCTGTTTCCCTACTTCCCTTCGGAGCCGCCCCGGACGGTCTTCGCCGGCCAGGACCTGCCCGCGCACCTGACCATCTTTCGCCAGTTCAACCTGTGGCTGCTGGGAGGCTACGGGATCCACACCAGCGTCTTTCCCAGCGCGCACGTTTCGGGCGCGTTCGCCGGCGCGTTTGCCGCGCGGCGCCTGCTGCCGGACCGGCCTTGGATCGGCCGCATGCTGCTGGCGCTGGCGGTTTCCATCGCCACGGCGACCGTGTACGGCCGCTACCACTTCGTGGTGGACGCCTTGGCGGGACTGGCGCTGGCCTTGCTCGCGGATTGGTGGCTCCGGCGGCGTTTGAGTACGCTGAATAGATGAGCGTGATCCGTTTGCGCCGCTTCGTCCGCGCCGTCCCGCGCCGGGTGCGCGAGGCGCGCATGTTCGCCCGCGCGATGACGTCTCCCCATCATCCGATCCTCGCGCAGATCGTGCCCGTCCGACGGTGCAATCTTTCCTGCACCTACTGCAACGAGTTCGACCGGGTCTCGCCGCCGGTGCCCACGGCGGAAATGCTCCAGCGGATCGATCACCTGCACCGCCTCGGGACCACCATCATCACCCTCAGCGGCGGCGAGCCGATGCTGCATCCGGACCTCGACCGGCTGATTGAACGCATCCGCCAGCGCGGCGCTATCGCCACGCTGATCACCAACGGCTATTTCCTGACGCCCGACCGCATCCGGCGCTTGAACCGCGCCGGCCTCGACTACCTGCAAATCAGCATCGACAATGTTCAGCCGGACGACGTTTCGAAAAAGAGCCTGCGGGTCCTCGACCGCAAACTCGAGTGGCTGGCCGCGCACGCCGAGTTCGGGGTCACCATCAATTCCGTGCTGGGCGCGGATCTTGCCAACCCCGAGGACGCCCTGACCGTTTCACGCCGCGCCCGCGCCCTGGGCTTCGCCAGCACGGTAGGCGTCCTGCACGATCAGCACGGGCAGTTGAAGCCGCTGGGCCCCCGCCATCAAGCCATCCTCGCGGAGATCCTCAAAGTCGAGAACTCGCTCTTTTCCTTTGCCCACTTCGACCGGTTTCAGAACAACCTGGCGCGCGGTCTCCCGAACCAGTGGCATTGCGGCGCCGGAGGCCGCTTCCTGTATATTTGCGAAGACGGCCTGGTGCACTACTGCTCGCAGCAGCGCGGGACCCCAGCCATCCCGCTGGCTGACTATACGCCCGCGCACTTGCGCGCCGAGGGCGCGCGGCCGAAAGAGTGCGCGCCGTTTTGCACCATCTCGTGCGTCAACCAGACGGCGATGCTCGACGAGTTCCGGACGCGACCGCGCGAAACGCTCGACGAGATCATCGCCCGGCGCATGCAGCGCGATCCCGGCTTCCAACCTCCACCGCTGGTGAACGCGCTGGCGTGGATGTTCCTCCATCCCGGCAGGCGGGAATTTTTTGGGAAAGTGGCGCTACGCGTGCTGCGCGCGGCGCCCGATGCGCGCACCGGGCGGTAGACGTCAGCGGAGCATCTTGCGCACCGGCGCGGGCGCTCCCCGGCCGTTGGCGCTGGGCAGCAAGGGCAGGTCGCCGGCAAATACCGAGAGCGTCTTGGCCAGTTGGTCGATGTCGGCGCCCTCTTCCACCGGCATTTCGTGTTCCACCCAATTCGACAGCGGAATATTCCGGAAAAAGATCCGTTCCTGGAGAACCAGGCTCTTCTTGTTCATGAACAGCGCCTTGCTCTCCCGCAGGTAATGGCGCTCCTCTACGCGCACATCCGCCAGGAACCCGTCCAGCGCCTGGCGTTTGGTTTGCTCCTCGGTCGCACGAATGGTTTCCTCCATCGTCTTCTTCTGCGACTCGAGCAACACCCGCGCTTCCGAGAGCGCTTCCCGCTCCTTGGCGATGGCTACCTCCATGCGCGCCTGCATGATGTAGAACGACAGCAGCGCCGACCCGGCCGCCACCAGAACCGGCAGGACGATCCAGAGAAGAGCTTCCACGTTGTCATCATATCGGAAACGGCCGGCAACTCAACCGGTTGGCCGCCCGCCTAAGGGCGAAATCTAAGAGTACTAGGGGATTTGCCGGTGACGAAGGCGCGAGAACCAAGCCCCTCTAATAGGTCCGCGTTCCATGCGATTTGGTCCGCACCCGGTAGAGAGAGGACCGGGCGGTGATGTAGAGCGTGCCGAAGCCGTCACCCCAGGCGCAGTTGGAGGGCCGCTCGGGTACCGGAATGGCGCCAATGCGCTTGCCAGCGGCGTTGAAGACGTGGATGCGCTCGCCGCCGGCGGCCCACACGCGGCCGGCTTCATCCGTTTTCAGCCCATCGACCCCGTCCGGGATTTCGCACCAGACGCGACTGTTTCGCAACGCGCCATCGCCGGCGATGTCATACACCCGAACCACCTTGGCGCGGCTGTCGGCGACGAACAAGCGCTGCTGGTTGGGCGCCAGAGCGACGCCGTTGGGCCCCTGGCAATCGTCCGCCGCCACGCGCAAAGCGCCCCGCGCCGTGATCTGGTAAACCAAGGATCGGCCCTGGCCGGGGACTCGTAAATCGGTGAAGTAAATGTCACCCGTGATCGAGTACACCAGGTCGTTGGGCGCGACGACTCCCTCGCTGGCCAGGACGGTGACCTCGCCGTTTTTCTCGATGCGCACCACGCCGCCTTGCCGGCAGGCCAGCAGGCGTCCCTGGTGGTCAAAGGTGAGCCCGTTCGGGTTGCGCAGGTCGTCGCGATACACCGTGGTCTTGCCGTTCTCCCACTTGTGGATCCTGAACACCGGGATGTCGCTGAACAGCACATACCCGCGCCTGCTCCAGACCGGGCCTTCGGTGAAGTGGAATCCGGTGGCCAGCTTCTCGACTGCCGCCAGGGGATCGGCCGCGGAGCGCATTTCATCGTCGAGCACTTCGATCATGGTGGTCCTCTGTGAGTGTACGAGGAAAACTGGGGACCGACGGAACGTTTCCCAGGTTTCTTTCGCGGGCGGGGCGGGCGCGCAAATGCGTCAAACACGGACCATGCAGGCAGGCGCACGCAAGGGAAACAGCGATTCGCGAGCCTCAGCACCGGCTTCGGCCAGCGCCGGTGCGGTGCGGGGCGGGGACGACTACGTATCCCAGCGGCCGCGGGCGCGCAGGGCCTGGATTTCGTCGCGCGCGAGTTGTTGCAGGCGTACGGTGTCCACCTTGGCCGTGCGGTTCAGCGGGAGTTGTCCAGCGGCGACCAGCACGTAGTGCAGGGGGCGCATGTACGAGGCCAGGGGCCGCGCATGCCGCCGCAGTTCGGCCACGGTGAGATCGCTGCCGGGCCTGGGCTCGACGAAGGCCACGATGGCTTCCGACAGCGTGCGGTGCTCCGCGCCGACTACACTGCACGCGGCGACTTTCTGGTGCGTGAGGAAGTGCGCCTCCACGTCGCCCGGGAAAACTTGGTACCCGGCCGGCTTGATCACCCATTTGGCGCGGCCGGAAAGGCGGAGTCCCCGGCCGGCGAGCGAACCCAAGTCGCCGGTATAGAGATACCCATCGGTCGAAATGGTGTTGGCCGTCGCTTGCGGATCACTGAGATAGCCGGCGAAGGTCTGCGGGCCGCGGAAACAGACGTGACCGATCTGGCCGGCGGGCAGTTCGGCGCCCGCGGACCCGTCGGCGCGCATGGGTTCGCGGATCGTCAGCGGGTAGAGCGGCGCGGCGCAGCCGAGCGTGCCTTCCAGGTCGTCGGGATGAGAGACGAGCGGCGTGTAGGTGCAGAAGCCGGCGCTCTCGGTGAGGCCCAGGCCCGTCGCCATGCGGGGCGCCATGGCGGCCATCTTCTCCAGAAACTCCCGGGAGACCTGCTGGCCGCCGTAGACGACCGTGCGTAGGCTGGAGAGGTCGCGCTGCGCGTAATCGGGCAGACGCCATTCGAACTGAAACATCGCGGGGATCTGTCCGAGCAGCGTCACCTGGCGCTGCTCGATCGCCGCCAGCGATTTGGCCGGGTCGAAGACGTCCAGCAGCACCGCCGCGCCGCCCCAGAACAGCGCCGACATCAGGAGTTCCGCCTGGCCGCCGACGTGCGAGGGAGGCAGGTTGATCAGCACGCGGCTGTCCTCCCGAAACTCGAAGGCGGCTCCCAGGCAGAGGTTCTGCGCCGTGATGTTGCGATGGGTCAGCAGCGCAGGTTTAGGGCTGCCGGTGGACCCTGTGGTGAAGATGACCTGGGCTCCGTCGTCCTCGCCGACCTGGCGAAGGAGAGCGGCCGTTTCGGACTCCGGCGCCGAGGGCCAATCGGCAAACACCCCCAACCCCGCGCCCGGCAGCAGGGAAACGAGGTGTTCGAGAAACGGGCAAGCTTCCGCGAGTCCTTCCGGCGGGGCGCCCAGGTGCGCGAACCCGCGCGGCTGGACCAGCCGCAGGCAGCGGAGGATTTCGGCGGGCGGCAGGCGCAGGTCGAGCGGCAGATGGCGGACGCCGAGGCGGAAGCAGGCGTACTCAAGCAGGACGTGTTCGATGGAGAACGGGAGGAGCGTGGCGAAGCAGTCGCCGCGCCGGAAACCGCGAGCGGCCAGGCGGGCGGCCAGTTGGCGCGTGGCGGCGGCGAAATCGGCCCAGGTCACCGTCTCGTGGCGGGTGTGGTGGATCAGGGCCGGCGCGCCGGGCTTGCGCTCCGCCCACCAGTCGACGACATCGGGGAGGCGGTGGCGGGCAGCGAAGGACCGTTCATACAGTTCGAGCGTCAGCGCGGGGAGGTCGAAGGAAGACATGGCTAAGCATTCAGCCTATCCCCGCCGGAGGCGGCGGCGCCAGCCACCAAGGGCGTCACGTTCACGTCGCGTCGCGGGGGGAAGGACGCGCGGCGGGGAGTGTGGAATAATCCGGTCATGGCTGACCTTACCAGGCGTCAATGGTGGGCGAGCGCGTTCGCCGCCGCGGTGCGTTTTCCCGCCCCGATTCGCGTGGCGGTGATCGGACTTCAAGGGCACCCCGGGGAGGTGATCGGGCCGCTGGCGGATTTGCCGGACGTGGAACTGGTGGCGATCGCGGACCGCGACGCCGCCGGGATCGAGAGAGCCCGGAAGAGCAGCCCCCGCGCGGCGCGGGCGCGCGCGTACCCGGATTTCCGCCAGATGCTCGAACGCGAGAACGCCGACGTGGTGGGCGTCTGCAACGCCGCCGACGAGCGGACGCCGGCCATTCTGGAATGCATCCGCCGGGGCCGCCACTGGATCGCGGAAAAGCCTTTGGCGAACCAGCGGGCGGAGCTGGCCAGCATCCGCCAGGCGCTCTCGGCGAACCCCAAAATCCGCTTCAGCATGCTGCTGCCGATGCGTTTCGATTCGCCTTATCTGGCCCTCAAGCAGATTGTGGATTCCGGCGCGATCGGCGAGGTGGCCAACATCAGCGCGCAGAAGTCCTACAAGTTTCGCAACCAGCCCGAGTGGAAACGGCGCCACTCCTCGTATGGCGGCACGCTCCCCTGGATCGGCAGCCACATGGTCGACTTGATGCGGTTCACCAGCGGCCGCGAACTCAAGGAGGTTTTTACTTGGCAGGGGCAGGTGGGCCGCTTCCCCGACATCGGGGAAATGGAGAACACCACGGGCTCTCTGTTCCGCCTGGACAATGGGGGCGTCGCGGCGCTGCACATGGATTTTCTGCGCCCGGACGCTGCACCTACCCACGGTGACGACCGGTTGCGGCTGGCCGGAACCCGGGGCGTGGCGGAGTACCTTGCCGCCACCGGGGTCACGCTGGTCACCGAGAGCCGCAAGCCGGAAGTCATCACCGATCTGCCTCCGAAGCGGAGCGTGTTCGTGGACTTTCTGGAGTCGGTCTACAAGGGGAAGACGCCTGCCCTTTCGGCCGAGGATGTTTTCCGGGTTTCCGAGATCGTGCTGGCGGCGCGGGAGTCCGCCGAGCAGGGTCTTCCGGTTCGCCTTTGACTGGAGCTGAGGTGGGACGCCCGCGCCCGGTAACTCGTGCCGGAAGGGGGAGAGACCCGCGCGCGGCCCGGCTATGGGATGGCGACCGTTCCGCATGGCGATGTCGGTCTCTAGCCCTTTGTAGTCCCTTTGCCGGATGGACGTACTGTACCGGATGGGATATGCTCACTCAGATTGCACGCCGTAATGTCATTGGTGGTGATCCTGGTCAGCGCCGTCCTGCTCCGGTTCTGGTGGGTGCGGGTACGCCTGCTGCTGAGGGGTGAGGGGAGCGACGTGGCTGCGGTATTGGAGCGCGACTCCAAGGCATCGCTGACCTTCTGGCGGAACTGCCGCATCACGTTCTTCGGGCCTGACCTGTTTTGGATCTGACCGGCGCCTCTGCTGGTAGCCGATCGCACCGCGCCTTTCCCCCGCTGGCAACCTCCCGAGTTTTTTCCGTGGCGCAGGGACTTCGTCTGCCTCGGCGAAAGCCCTGGCGGGAGGATTTCAACTTACTCTGTGGAAAAGGCTGTGGAATTCTACGGGGGTACTAGGCGAAAACCGTTCATCGCCACCACGTTGTAACAAAGTGCACCCGACTTCAGCAGTTTGCCGTATGGGCGCTAAGTAGTTGTTTACTTATGGTGTTATGGGCTACAAGCGCCTAGATCCACACCTCTTCGGGGGGTATGGTTTCCGCTTCGGCGGGTTCATGTTCGCCGTAGTACTTCGCTTCGAGTTTGGCCAGGTAAAACAGAGGCAGTTCCCCGAGATCCGCCGTTTCGGGCGACGGTTCATAGATCACTACGGCGACCCCCACTACCGAAGCTCCCTGGCTGATCAGCAGGTTTCTCAGATCGAGGAACTTCCGGCCCGAGCGGAGGATGTCGTCCACCATCAGCACCGCTTCGCCGCGTTTGGGCTCCACGTACTGCCGGAAGTGGATCGGCAAGCCGCTTTCGTCAGACTCAGCCCAATACACCTGGTGGGCGCGGAGAGCTTCACATAACGAATACGCAACCGGAAGTCCCGCCACCGTCGGCGTTACCAGGGACAACTCTGGGATCAAGGCGCGAATCTCGGGGTCGGCGCGCAACAACCGGCTGATGCCGACAGCGAACAGCTTCGCGTATTGGTAGTACCGCATGGCCAGTGGCAACTGGAGATACTGGTTCGAACGCAGGCCCGAAGGATATTGAAAATGACCGTACCGGAGCGCCCCGGTTTCCAGGAGAATGCGAACAATCTCTTCTTTGGTGGGCAGCAGGTGCATGGAAGGAACCCTCCTCGATCATAGCCCTGGCCAGGCTCGCGGGCCAGCGGTTCCTATTCGTCAATTGCGTTGCGGATCAGACCCAGGACTTCGGCCCAGACGAGGGGGTCCGCTTCCATCCGGGCATGACCGCCGCCCAAGTTCCGCCGCATCCAACTCTCCGGCGGAAAAGCGGGGAGGAACCAGGGATAGTGAAAGCGCTGGTTGCGGAGGATGGAGGTGCGCGACGGGTCGGCGGCGCGAATGGACGAGCAGCCCCAGACGGTCAGCGGCTCGCGCTGATACAAGTTGGCGGCGGCCCTCACGTTCGCCGGAATCACGCCGTCACCGGTTCCGACGCTATCCACCTGAATCGTAAGTAGCACGGGCGTCGCGGTTTTCTTGAGCTCCCGGGCGCACCGGATGGCGGCCGCGCCACCCAGGCTCTGGCCGAACAGGATCACGCGGGCTCGGCTCGCCTCGTCCGGATCCAGCCGCCCGTTCGCATCGAAGTCGAACGCGCGCCGAACCAATTCGACGCCCAGCTTCACACGCCGGTTAGCCAACGATTCCGTCCATACTCCCGGCAGGGCCATCTGACGCAGTTGCAGGACTGTTCTCCGAACGCTGCGGTGCTCATCGTCCCATTTCTCGAACCCGCCCAAAAACCCAAGCACCAGCGTGTCGCCGGGAGCCACCGGCTGCGGGGTGGAAAGGTCGCTCCATTGCTGCGGAAGCGCCGGACCAGACGACAGAATGAACCAAAGCGGGATCAGCCAGACCAGGCGGCGCACGAAGGGGGTGACGCGCGGCGCCGCCAATGCGGTACACGATTTTGTCTTTGTCCGCGTGCGCCTGACGGCTCCCGGCCGTTTCCCGCGTTCTGCCCGCGCGGTCCGAACCAGACGGGTTTTTCGGGACCGGCGCGCGGTTGACGCCCCCGGAAGGGCATCGCTATCATCAAGGTGGTAATCCGCAAGAGGGAAGGAGCACAAGATGGGTCCCCTAGGCTGGCAGGAGACGATCTTCATCTTCCTGCTCGCTTTGCTGATCTTCGGGCCGAAGAAACTGCCGGAGCTTGGCAAGACGATCGGGAAGGCGATGACCGAGTTCCGCCGCGCCTCCAGCGAACTGAAATCCACGTTCGACCGGGAGATGAGAAACCTGGAGCGGGAAACCGAGCCGATACGCGAGGAAACCAACAAGATCGCGTACGACACGTATAACTACGATTCCTCTTATCCGTACGACGCCTATTCCACGGAGAACGGGACTTATTCCAGTTCTCCCCAGGGGACGGCGGCGGGTCAGGGCGAGTCCACCGCAACCGATACGTCCACCTCAAGCGCTTCCGCAACTCAGGGCGCTGAATTGACGACAGAAGCGGCCGCGCCGGAAGGCACGATCGCCAACAACCATCCTCCGGGGGCCGTGCGCGCGGAACCTGAGCCGGACCCGGAAGCGAACAAGACTGTCGGCATTTAACAGAACAGATCAGGATGGCATCGGAAGATCCGAAGGAAACCTCGGTTTCCTCTGAACAGCTTGCGCCGTCAGGCGGAGGGCCCGACGAGTCGGCTCCCGCGGGGGTGGGGGGCGGGGCATCCACGCCGGAACCGGCTCCGCCATCCAGCGAAGCGGCGGCGGCCACGGATTACGGCACGTATGCGTACGACGATCCGTACGCGACGCCGCCCCAGACGGAGGAAACCGCTCCCGTTCCCGCAGCGGATGCGGCGCCGGCGCCTCCCCCGCCGCCGGAGCCCAAGCCGCCGGAACCGGACGAGGAAGACGAAGACGACGGCATGCTCCGCATGTCGTTCCTCGAGCACCTGGAGGAACTCCGGGACCGGATCATCAAGTCGCTCTACGGCTTCGGCGTTGCATTTGTCGCATCGCTGTTCTTTAGCGAACGCCTGTGGCTGTTTGTGCAACGGCCGGCGGAGGAGGCGTTGCGCACGATCGGGATCGATCCGCCCCGCCTGGTGGCGATCGATCCGATGGACCAGTTCTCCATCATCTGGGTGAAGCTGCCGATTCTCTCGGCGATCTTCCTGGCGTCTCCGTGGGTGCTGTATCAGGCCTGGGCGTTCATCGCGCCCGGGCTTTATAAACACGAACGCCGCTGGGCGGCCCCCTTTGTGATCTGCTCGGCCGGTCTTTTCCTCACCGGCGGGTTGTTTGCGTATTTCATCGCATTCCGTTACGGGCTGGCGTTCCTGTTGGGCATCGGCCGGGATGTGAACGTGTCGCCGATGGTCTCGATGGTCTCCTATTTCGACCTGTTCGTGAACGTCATGCTCGGCGTTTCGATCCTGTTCGAGTTGCCCATCGTGATTTTCTTTCTTACCCTGCTGCGAATCGTTACGCCGGGCTTTCTGCTGCGGAACAGCCGCTACGCCATTCTGGCGATTGTAGTGGTCGCCGCCATCATCACTCCCACGCCGGACATCTTTAACCTGATGTTGTTCGCGACGCCCATGTGCGTGCTGTTCTATGTGGGCATCTTCGCCAGCTACTTGTTGGTGCTGGGGCGGGAAGGACGCCGTTTCCCTTGGCGGAATGTGCTCATCTTTTCGGGCGCAGTAGCGCTGCTGGCGGCGGGTCTGATATACTTCGCGATGAATAAGTACGGATACAGCCTCTCCATCAGTTGGCCTTTTCTGACTCGATAGATGGACCTGACCAAAGCAATTGCCGAATTACGAGAGGAAAAGCGGCGTCTGGACGAGACCATCGAGGCGCTGGAGCGGGCTGCCGCCGGCGGGGGCGGCCGGAAGGGCCGCGTGTGGAATTCCCAAGCCCGGCGCGCGGCGGCGGAACGAATGCGCTCGTACTGGGCCAAGCGCCGCGGCGAAACGTCCGCCACCACGCCGGAATCGCCACCAGCCCCCTCCCCGGAGTCCTGAGTTCGCAAGGAGCGCCGCTGCGTTTTTCCCGGTTTTAACGGGAATGCCGGTAGATCATCTGGACTAATTCATCGTAAACGGCTTCGGCGCGTTCGGGATCTCCTGCCCTGATCGCCTCGGTGGCGCAGTGTTTCAAATGATTCCGCAGCAGCGCTTTCCCCACGGCCCGCAAGGCTTCGTGAACCGAGGAGATCTGCATCAGGATGTCAGGGCAGTAGCGGTCTTCTTCGACCATCTTCTGCAAGCCGCGCACCTGGCCTTCGACGCGCCGCAGACGCACCAGGTTGGCCGCCTTGATCTCGGGGTCGACCGCGACAGCTTTCCTCCCCCCGTCCTTGGCCGCGCAAGCGCACGCGGAAGGAGCCCGGGGCAATTCGTTCGTCGGACTCATCGGAATCTCCTCAAACGCAGGCTGTTGGAAACCACACTCACCGAACTGAACGCCATGGCGGCGCTGGCCAGCACGGGGCTGAGCAGGATCCCGAAAGCGGGATACAACGCTCCGGCGGCCACCGGCAGACTGATAGCGTTATAGGCAAATGCCCAGAGCAGATTTTCTTTCATGACGCGCAGGCTGCGGCGCGCCAGGCGCAGCGCCACGGCCGCCAGGCCGGGATGCGGCCGCAGCAGGACAAAATCCCCCGCATCGGCGGTGATGTCCGAACCGGAACCCATGGCGATGCCCACATCGGCCGCGGCCAGCGCCGGCGCGTCGTTGATGCCATCGCCCACCATCGCCACGCGTCTCCCGGCGGCCCGGAGTTCGCGGACGACGGCCACCTTGGCGTCCGGCAGCAAGCCGGCGCGGACTTCGTCGATGCCGCACTGCGCGGCAATCGCCAGGGCGGTCTCGGGGCGATCGCCCGTCAGCATCACCACTCGCAACCCCGCTGCTTTCAGCCGGGCGACCGCCTCGGCGGCCTGAGGCCGCAGCGGGTCGGCGATGGCGAGGACCGCCACGGCCTCGCCATCGACCGCCACCAGGACCGGCGTTCCCCCCGTGGAGGCAATCTCGTCGGCCGCCTTCGCCACTCTGGCGGTGGCGATGCCCTGCTCCTGAAGAAAACGCTCGCTGCCTGCCGACACGCGGCGTGTCCCGACCAGGCCCTCCGCGCCCAGGCCGGGATGGGCCACCAGGCTCCCGGCTGGCGCGCAGTCCGCCCCGCGGGCCGTCGCCGCCTCGACGATCGCCGCCGCCAACGGGTGCTCGGACAGCTTTTCGAGGGATGCAGCCAGCGCGAGCACCTCCTTTTCCGACAGGCTGGTTTCCGCGGACAGGCGGATACCGGTGACCGCCGGCCGCCCCTCGGTCAGCGTGCCGGTCTTGTCCAGGACGACGGTATCGACGGAGGCGGCGCGTTCCAACGCTGCGCCACCTTTAATCAGGACGCCCAATTCCGCCCCCTTGCCGGTCGCCACCATGACCGCCGCGGGAATCGCCAGACCCATAGCGCAGGGGCAGGCGATCATCAGGACGGCGACCGCGAGATTCAGCGCCCGGAACGGCTCTCCGTCCACCGCCAGCCACACGCCGAACGTAATCAGCGCCAGCGTCACCACCGCCGGAACGAACACGGCGCTGACGCGATCCGCCAGATTCTGCATGGGCGCCCGCGCCGCCTGGGCTTCCCGCATGATCTGGACGATGCGCGCCAGTACGCCCTGCTCTCCCACCGCCGTGGCCCGGTAGCGGAACGCCCGGGTGGTGTTGACGGCGCCGCCGATCACCGGATCGCCCGGGCGACGCTCGACCGGCAGCGGCTCGCCTGTCAGCATCGACTCGTCGATGGCCGTCGTCCCGGCGACGATCACCCCGTCCACCGGAATCCGCTCCCCGGGTCGCACGACCACGATGTCGCCCTTCCGCACTTCCGCTACCGGAATCTCCCGCTCGATCAGGTTGCGCTGCACGCGGGCGGTCTTGGGTTGCAAGGCCGCCAGTTTGCGCAGCGCGGAAACCGTGCGACCCTTGGCCCGCGCTTCCAGCCAGCGCCCGGTCAGGATGAATGCCAGGATCAGGATCACGGCCTCGTAGTACACGTCCGCCGCCAGGCCGCGCCCCTGGAACCACTGGGGCGCGAACGTCGCGGCCAGGGAATAGAGGAACGCGGACCCGGCGCCTAGCGCGATCAGCGTGTTCATGTCGGAACTGCCATGCCGCGCCGCCGACCAGGCGCGGGCAAAAAACTCCCGGCCTCCTGTGGCGAGCACCGCTGCGGTCATGGCGAGCAACCCGTAGTGCAGCGCCGCATGCGGAATGGCATAGAGCCAAGGCAGCGCCATGCGCAACGCCGGTTCCAGCCAGCCCATCGCCCAGCGCATCAGCGGATCCGCCGCATGGCCGCCGTACGGCGACATCAGCGGCATCGAGGCCAGCATCGCCACCGCGCCACAAGCCAAACTCGCCAGGGCCTGCCGGCGCAATTTTCGCGTCCGTGCTTGTTCCCGCCGCTCCTGGTCCAACTGCTCATCCACGCTGCAGGCCATCGGACTGGCCAGTTCGGCTCCGTACCCGCTGGCGCGCACGGCGTCCAGAATCGCCTCCCGCTTCACTCGCGCCGGATCAAAATCGACCGCCGCCTGATGCGTCAGTAGGTTCACACTGGCTTCCACAACCCCCGGAACCCTCCGCAAAGCCGCCTGCACGGCGGCTTGACAGCCTGCGCAGGTCATCCCCCGCACGCGGATCGTGGCGTGCTCAGTCGTGATTTCGGTCGAAGGCATCCAATACCCCCGTGGGGTATTCTCCTATACCCCCTACCCCTATGTCAACGGCTCTGCCGATACGCCAAGCCCTGGGAAGGGGCAGAACGAGCCACGTCCGCAGGCGCCGCTCACGGCGACGGCGGCTCGGCGAAAGCTTTCGTGCGCACCACTGCGGCGAGCATCTCCAACCGGCTTCGCAGGGCGGCCAGACGGTCCAGGCGGAGCGCGTTGGGTCCATCCGAGAGCGCGCGGACGGGCTCTTCGTGCACTTCGACAAAGATGCCGTCGACGCCGGCGGCCACTGCGGCGCGGGCGAGGGGATCGATGAACTCGGGGCTGCCGCCGGAAGAGTTCCCAGTGGCGCCCGGGCGCTGGACGCTATGCGTCGCGTCGAAGATGACGGGCCATCCGCCATCACGCATGACGGGAATGCTGCGGAAGTCCACCACCAGATTGTGATAGCCGAACGTCGTGCCGCGCTCGGTCAGCAGGATGCGATGGTTTCCGGTGGAAGCCACTTTCTCCGCCGCCCGCAGGATGTCGGCGGGCGCGGCAAACTGCCCCTTCTTGATGTTCACCACCCGCCCGGTCCTTCCGGCGGCCAACAGCAGATCGGTCTGGCGGCAGAGGAACGCAGGAATCTGGAGGATGTCGGCGGCCTCCGCGGCAGGTTCCGCCTGGGCGGGTTCGTGAATGTCGGTCAGCACCGGGTAGCCCGCCGCTCGCACGCCGGCCAGCATGCGCAGCCCTTCCATCAGTCCCGGCCCGCGGTAGGACCCGAGGCTGGTGCGGTTGGCCTTGTCGAACGACGCCTTGAAGATGTAGGGGCGCTCCAGGATGGCGCCGATCGCCCCCGCCAGGAAGTGAAGGTGTGCTTCGCTTTCGATGACGCACGGTCCGGCGATCCAACTGAGCGGCGCGCCCCGGCCGAAGACTACCGGCCCACGCGGGCCCGGAATTTCAATGGGTGCTGGTGAAGGAGACATTGCGCAGCAGCGGTCCGGCCAGCCGCTTCTTGCGGTATTCGTAGGCCGCGCCGATGAAAGCCCGGAACAGCGGGTGCGGTTCGAGGGGCTTGGACTTGAATTCCGGATGGAACTGGCAGCCCAGGAACCAGGGATGATCGCGCAGTTCGCAGATCTCGACGTAGGTTCCGTCCGGAGTTTCGCCGGTCAGTTGCAGGCCTGCCGACCGTAGCTGCGGCTCATACTCGCGGTTGAACTCGTAGCGGTGGCGGTGGCGCTCACTGATTTCGCGCGCCCCGTAAGCCTTTTCGGCGAAACTGCCGGGCGCCAGCAGGCACGGCCAGGCGCCCAGCCGCATGGTGCCGCCCATCTCATCGACGCCTTTCAATTCGCGCAGCTTGTAGATGACGCGGTGCGGCGTGGCCTGGTCGAACTCGCTCGAGTTAGCCTTTTCGATGCCGCACACGTTGCGGGCGTATTCGATCACCATGGTTTGCATGCCCAGGCAGATGCCAAAATAGGGCACTTTCTGTTCCCGGGCGAAGCGGATGGCGTTGATCATCCCCTCGATGCCGCGCTTGCCAAAACCGCCGGGCACCAGGATGCCGTCGTAGCGTTCGAGCGCGGGGAAGGGGTCGCCCTGCTCCAGGTGCTCGGCTTCGAGCCAGTCGATGTCGACGCGCAGGCGGTGCGCCAGCCCGCCGTGGATCAGCGCCTCCTTCAGGCTCTTGTAGGAGTCCTCATATTCGACGTACTTGCCCACCAGACCGATGGAGACGCTGTCGTCCGGGTTGTGCATCCGGTGGATCATTTCGTTCCAGGGCCCGAGTTCGCGCGGTCCAGCCTCCAGCCTCAGGTGGCGGAGGATAATCTCATCCACGCCCTCGCCGGCGAACACGCTCGGCACTTCGTAGACCGAACCCACGTCCACGGCGGCGATCACCGCCTCGACGTCGACGTCGCAGAACAGGGCGATCTTTTCCTTCATGTCTTTTGGCAGCGGGCGTTCTGAGCGGCACAGCAGGATGTCGGGCTGGATGCCGATGGCGCGCAGTTCTTTCACGCTGTGCTGGGTTGGCTTGGTCTTCATTTCCTGGGCTGCCGCGATCCAGGGCACGAGGGTGACGTGGACAAAGATGCAATCGTCTTTTCCGCGCTCGTGCCGGATCTGGCGGATGGCTTCCAGAAAAGGCAGGGACTCGATATCGCCCACCGTGCCGCCGATCTCCACAATCACCACATCGACGCCGTCGGAGACCCGGCGCACGCCCAGTTTGATCTCGTTGGTGACGTGCGGAATCACCTGCACGGTCTTACCCAGGTAATCGCCCCGGCGTTCGCGCGCGAGGATCTGCTCATAAATGCGGCCGGACGTCAGGTTGTTCAGCCGGGTCAGCTTGGCGTGGGTAAAACGCTCGTAGTGGCCCAGGTCGAGGTCGGTCTCCGCGCCGTCGTCGGTGACAAACACCTCGCCGTGCTGAAACGGGCTCATGGTGCCCGGGTCCACGTTGAGGTAAGGGTCGAATTTCTGAAGCGTGACTTTCAAGCCACGGCTCTCCAGCAGACACCCGATCGACGCCGCGGCGATTCCCTTGCCGAGCGACGAAACCACCCCACCGGTGACGAAGATGTATTTAGCCATTCTTCGGGACACTCGTTCTTGTCTGCAGCCAGGCGGCTACCCGCTGGAGATCCTGCGGGGTATCGACCCCGAACGACTCGTATTCCGTCTCGGTGACCCGGATGCGATACCCGTTTTCCAATGCGCGCAACTGCTCCAAGCGTTCGGCGCGTTCGAGCGGGCCCACCGGCAGATCCGGGTACTGGAGCAGGAAGTCCCGCCGGTAGACGTACAGACCGATGTGTTTATAGAACACGACCTCCCGCGGGGTGGCGTCGGCGCGGGGATGCGGGATGGTCGACCGGGAGAAGTAAATCGCGTTGCCAGCCAGGTCCGTGACCACTTTCACAACGTTGGGGTTGGAAAGCTCGCCGGGATCTTCGATCCGCTTTTTCAGGGTGCCCATCACCAAGTCCGGGTCGCCCGCCAGGGGCAGCACGGCCACATCGATCGCGTCAGGGTCGAGCAGCGGTTCGTCCCCCTGAATATTCACGACCAGTTCAGCCGTGGACGCCGAGGCCACCTCGGCCACCCGGTCGGTACCCGAGGCATGGCTGGCGCTGGTCATGCGGACAGGCGCTCCGAACGACCGCACCGTCTGGAAGATGTTTTCGTCGTCGGTCGCCACCACCACTTCCGAGAGATGCCGCGCCCGGATCGCGCGCTCGTAAACATGTTGAATCATGGGCTTACCGGCGATCAGGGCCAGAGCTTTTCCGGGGAAGCGAGACGAGGCGTGCCGGGCGGGAATGACGCCCAGGATTTTCCGAGGCACAGGAAATGGTAACACGTCCCATGGTGTGACAATCTAACCGAGCAGAAGGCGGAAGGTCGACGGGAACGAGCATGCTATACTTTGGTCGAACATGGATGGAGCCGGACATGAAGAGCCGGTCGAGGCATCGCCAGAGTCTTTGTTCGCTGACGCGGTGGAGGCGAGCTGCCGCCGTGTTGGTGTTCTGCGGATTGGCCGCCGCCCTCCAAGCTGAAGAGAAAGAACGGATTACCATTGAACCTCGCCCGCGGCAGCAGGCCAGCGGGCCATCTGAGCTCACGCCGCGAAGCAACATCCGGGTGGACACCAGCCTGGTGCTGATCCCCGTAACCGTCACCGATCCCCTCAACCGGTTTGTGACGGGCCTGGAGCGCGAACACTTCCGCCTGTTTGAGGACAAGGCCGAACAGAAAGTGAGCCATTTCGCCAGCGAAGACGCTCCCCTCTCGGTGGGGCTGGTGTTCGACACCAGCGGCAGCATGGGCAGCAAACTGGCGAAATCGAGGCAGGCGGTGGCTCAATTCTTCAAGACCGCCAACCCCGAGGACGAGTTCTTCCTGGTTCAGTTCAACGACCGCCCGGAGTTGGCTCACAACTTCACCCATTCGGTCGAGGAGATCCAGAACAAGCTGACCTTTACTCAGGCGAAGGGGCGGACGGCGCTGCTCGATGCCGTTTATCTGGCCTTCCACACCATGCGCAAGGCGAAAAATTCCCGCAAGGCTCTCATCATCGTCTCCGATGGCGGGGACAACTCCAGCCGCTACACCGAGAGCGAAATCAAGAAACTGGTTCGAGAGGCGGACGTGCAAATTTATGCGATCGGCATTTTCGAACCGATCGCCTCGCGGGGGCGGACGGCGGAGGAGTTATCGGGCCCCGGCTTGCTGAGCGAGATCACGGAACAAACCGGCGGCCGGCATTTCCCGATCGACAATTTGAACGACCTGCCGGACGTCGCCGCGAAGATCGGCATCGAACTAAGGAATCAATACATTCTTGGCTACTCACCGACCAATCAGGAACGCGATGGCAAGTACCGCCGGGTCCAGGTTAAACTGGTTCAGCCCCGGGGCCTGCCGCCATTGCGGGCTTTCTGGAGGCTCGGTTATTATGCGCCATCTCAGTAGCGCGGCGTTGGTGTTGTGCCTGGCGGCGGCTGGGACCGCCCCTTCGGCGGCGCAGTCGACGGCGGAAGGCGAAACTCCTGTTTTCCGCAGCGACACCCGGCTGGTGGTCTTGCATACCACGGTGGTCGACCGCAAGGGCAACCGGATCACCGATCTAAGCCAGTCCGCCTTCAAGGTCTTCGAGAATGGAGTAGAACAGCCGCTCAAAATCTTCCGACGGGAAGACATTCCGATTTCGCTGGGGCTGATCATCGACAACAGCGGGAGCATGCGGAACAAGCGGGGGAAAGTGGAATCGGCGGCCGTGAAACTGGTGAAGGCCTCCAAACGCAATGACGAGGTCTTCGTGGTGAATTTCAACGACGAGGCGTTTCTGGACCAGGATTTCACCAACAAGATCTCCTTGCTTGAGCAGGCGCTGGCCCGGATCGACTCCCGCGGAGGCACGGCCATGCGGGATGCCGTCCGCATGTCGATCGATCACCTCAAACAAGGCGCGAAACGCGATAAGAAGGTTCTGCTGGTGGTGACCGATGGAGAGGACAACAACTCCGCGACGACGCTGGAGAACGTGGTTCGGGCCGCGCAGCAGAGCGAGGTGCTTATCTACGCGATCGGACTGCTCTCGGAAGAGGAGAAGCGCGACGCGCGCAGGGCGAAACGCGCCCTCGACGCCATCGTCTCGGCGACCGGAGGCCAAGCCTACTATCCGAAGGACGCCTCCGAGGTGGATAGCATCGCCGAACAGGTCGCGCGCGAGATTCGCAGCCAGTATGTGCTGGCCTACAGTCCCACCAATCCCGAATTGGACGGCAGCTACCGCCAGATCAAGGTCACGGTGAAGGCTCCGGGGAACCCAACGGCGCGGACCCGGTCCGGCTATTACGCCACCGCGGAAGCCACGCGCGCCCCAAGCCGCAAGTCTTCTTAATGCTGGCCCTGCTGTGGCGAATGACCCAGGGGTATCGGTGGCGCCCGTGGGCGAGTCCCTATCTTCGCTGGCGGCTGGAAACCTACTGGGGCCTGCATGCCGGCGCGATTACATTTGGCGCGTTCTGGCGGTTCGTCTGGCAGCGTCGGCGCGACTTGTGGCGCTACTTGCGATGGGCGGACAAGATGCGCAGAGGATAAGGAACCCAGCCGGAGAGGGAGACACCGAAAAGAAGGCAGGAACGAACTCCGCAGCGTTGCTGGGCCCGCCGCCACGTGGGAAGGGAGTGGGCCTCTGGTCTCTGGCTTCACTCCCGACGCACGGCGAGCTTGAACGCATTGCTGCTCTGCCCGCCGGCGGTCACCACGACGTCGTGCTCGCCGGTGGGCAGATCCGGGGGAACCTGCACGTTGATCTGGAACAATCCCACCAATCCCGGCGTCAGCCCGGCGTACACGAACGTCGCGGGTCGGCCTCCCATGGTGACCGAGGTTTCCGCCGCCACGCGTCCCAGCGGTTCGGCGCCCGGCGAAGCCTCGCCGCTGGCCACTGCCGGATTCGTGACGCCCATCCCGAGCAGGTAGAGTTGCAGGTACTCGCCGGGGCGGGCGGGGGATGCGGCGGAAACCAGCGAACCGTCCAGCTTCTGCCCGACCACCAGCAAACCGGGCTGCACCGCGCTGAACACCACGCTCTGGGGCATCGAAAACGCGTTGGCGTGCGTGACCACGTAAGCGTACTCCCGATCGGGCGCGAACTCAAACGGAAGCTGCACGTTGATCTGGCCGGGACTCAGGTAGAACAGCGGAATTGTCGTGCCCCCCATCACCACCGTGGTGTTATTGAAAGCACGCGGCAGCGGCAGGATCTTCGGTTCCACCGCCGTGCTGGTGAGATTCGATCCGTAGATCTCCACCAGCGTCCCGGGCGCCAGCGCGCTGCCGGCTACCCGATAAAACGGGTTGACCACTGCGTCCCGCGCCGCTACGGGCGCCGGAGTGGCATTCGCCGACGCGTCGCCGCTGACCTCCCGGGTATCCGGCGCCAGGCCCGGTGCGGTGGCCTCCAGCCGGATCGAAACCGGCGAACGCGCCGTGAGCGGCGTCCAGGTGGCCGCGTAGATGCCCCGCGCCGGGTTCGACACGGAGGCCGTCAGCGGCGGATCGCCGTTGGAAAACTGGTACGTAACTCTGCCATCGCTAACCGGGTCGCCGCAGTTGTCGCTCACCTGCGCCACCAGCGAGGCCGGCCAGGAAACGGGCGAGGAAAAGCCGCCGCTCAGGGAAGTCAGGGTCGCCTCCACCTTGGTGGGCGTGCAGCCGGCCAGCTGGTTCCCCCTCTTGCGCGCTGCCGTCCCGGTGGTCACCCGCGGCACAATCAGCGTCACCGCCACCGTGCGCACTGGCAGCGCGGAGAGCGCCACGGAAATCTCTCCCCGGTACACCCCGGGGGCAAGTCCGGCGGGGTTCACCGACACCGCCGGGGAAATCGGCTGTTGCGACGACACGTTTCCCGCGCCCGGGCTCACCGCCAGCCAGTCTCCGCCGTCTCGCGTGAGCACCGACGTCTGGAAGGCCACCGAAGGCTGGCTGGCCGTCCAGATGCGGAAGCGCTGGACGGCCGGCGTCGTGCCGGGGGGCGCGACGAACACCAGCCCGGCCGGGGTCAACTCCGCTTCGAGCGGGGCGTTGGCGTCCCGCACCTCGAGCACCGCCGTCAGGTACTGTGGGCTGTTCAGCGCGCCCTCGGCGGCAATGCGGACAAGCGCGTAGTAGGCGCCCGGCGTCAGGGTCGCCGCGTTCGGCGTCAGCGTCAGCGCCGAAACGCTGCCCGGCGCAATCCGCCCGGAGGCTGGACTCAGCGAGAGCCAGGTCGCGCCCTCCAAGACATCCGCGCGAAAGTCCACAGCCTGCTCTCCCAGGCTCAACACATTGACGGTCTGGGCCAGCGGGCTGCCCTGGCCCGACCGCGTCGTGAACCGCACTCCGGGCTGGTCCAGGCCCAGCACCGGGCCCTCCGGCCGCAGCAACGCCGTCACGGTGACCAGTGACTCTCCCACGCCCGACGTGATGCGAATCTGTCCCGTAGAGACGCCGGGGGTCAACCGCGCCGGATTCACGCGCACCGCGAGCGCGGCCGCCGGACCCGGCTGTGCAATCCCCGCAGCAGGAGAAACCTCCAGCCAGGCCATGTTTGATATCGCCTGGAACGGAAACGAGCCCGCCCCGCCGTCATTGCGGAGCAGCAGGGTTTGTTCCGCGCTTCGCAAGGCCGCGCCCGTTCCGGCGAAGCGCAGCACCTGGGGCGCCACGCTCAGTTTCGGCGTACGGCTGAGCACGTCGAACTCAACCTGCACCACCAGCGGCGTACCCTGGTCCAGGGTGACAATGCGCGCTTTGTATTGACCGGCCAGCAGACCGGTGGGATCCACGGCCACCTGGAACCGCTGCGGGGTCGTGCCCCGCATCGGCGTCACGCGCAGCCACGCCGGCGCGGACGTCCCCGCCGAGCCGCCGTCCACCTGCAAGGTGTACGGCACCGCCTGATCGCCGGCGATCAGCGCCAACCCCTGCGCGGGCGGAGGCGCGCCCTCTTGCGCCGCTTCAAACAGCAGCCGCCGGGCCGAGAACTGCAATCCCGGGCGGGGCGCTTCCACGACGATGGCGTACTCGCGCGCCGCTGTCCGCTGCGAACTGTCCGAAACGCGTGCGGTGAAGGGAAAGCTGCCCACTGCTTCGGGCACGCCGGAAACCAGTCCGTCCGGTTGCAGCGTGAGGCCGGGCGGAAGCACGCCGGAAACCACCGCCCAGGCGTACGGCGTCACGCCGCCACTGGCGATCAGGCGTTCGGCGTACTGCTGCCCAAGAGTCCCGCGAGGCAGGGAGTCGGTCAACACCAGCAGCGGTCCACCCGCCGCCGCCACCGTGATGCTCAGCCCCCGCGTGACGTTGCCATTGGCCGCGTCCTGAACGCGCACCGTGAACCCAAACGTTCCCGCGACGGAAGGCGTGCCGGAAATCTGCCCTCCCGTGTGCAGAGTCAGCCCGGGGGGCAACCCGCCGCTCGCCAATGACCAACTGTAGGGCGGCGCGCCTCCGGACGCCGCTAGCGCCGCGTTATAGGATGATCCCACCGTCCCCCCGGGCAGCGACGTGGTGGTGATGCTCAGCGCCGCCGGCGCCCGGATGACCACCGTCAGCGAACGCGTGGCTGCATTCTGAAACCGGTCGATTACCTGAAAGGTCACCGGGAACTGCCCGGCCACGGTGGGGACGCCGCTGATAACGCCGGCGTTGCTCAGGCTGAGGCCTGGAGGCAACGCGCTCCCTTGCGCCACGGCGAACGAATACGGCGGATTGCCCCCCGTCGCGGCCAGGGTTGCGGAATACGTCTGCCCGACCGTGCCCTCCGGCAGCGCGGAAGTGGTAATCGTCAGCGGCAATTGAGTGCTCTGGACGGTCAGTGAAAACTGCCGCGAATCCAGCCGATTGATCTGGTCATTCACTCGGACAGTGAAACTGTACTGGCCTGTCTGGGTGGGAGTGCCCGAGATCAGACCGGTCTGGCTTAAGCCAAGGCCTGGCGGCATCGTCCCCGAGAGCAGCACCCAGCTATACGGGCTGGTTCCTCCGCTCGCCGAGAGCTGGTAGCTGTAGCTGGTTTGCAGAAAGCCGTCCGGCAACGGAGAAGGGGTGATGATCGCCAGCGGGTTGGCAACGGTCAGTACGAAAACCTTGCTTGCCTGGAAGAAGTTGTCCGTTACTCGGATGGTGAATTCGGACGTGCCCGCGGCGGTGGGTGTGCCGCTGAGCACGCCGGAGGAGGACAGCGTCAGGCCGGCGGGCAAGGACCCGCCGGCGGACCATGTCCGGGAGGTGCCCGTACCCCCGGAGGAGGCGAATTGAAACGAATAGACCTGGCCGCGGGTGGCTTGCGGCAGCGGCGAGGTCGAGGTGATCGTCAGCGACGTCTGCGCCTGGAGGCCCACCGCCACCCAAAGCCAAAGCGCATTACGCAATAAAGTTTTCCGCCCACCCATTCGGACGCATCCCTAGCCTTGATTATGGACCAACCGGAAGAGTGGCGCGGCTCCTAAAAAATCCGTTTTGGGTAACTTCCACGGGGTGGTTGCCGCGCGGCACATCGCCCGGCACGAGCAAGTTGATCTGGTACAAGCCCACGAAACCGGGCGTTAGGCCCGCAAACAGCACTCGGGCGGCAGAGTCTGCGATGGGGACCACCGGCGCTTGGCGGACGTTCGCCAGGAGCGCGGGAGCGGGGGAACCCGTCACCGCGCCGGGGTCGGGGCGGCCCATGCCGACCAAATACAGCATCAGCGCCTCGCCGCGGCGGGCGGGCGCGGCCGCGCTGACAAAACTGCCATCCGCCCGATGCGCGACGAGCGCTTCGCCCGCCGCCAGCAGGCCCGGCGCGGCTTCCAGCGTATCCGGCACGGATAACTGTCCGTTCGCCGAAACCACGATCTGGTGGACTGCCGCATCCGGCAACTCGTGCGGAATTTGAATCCCCAGTTGCGTGGGCGTCGCGAAATAGAGGGGCGCGGGCAGCCCCGAAACCAGGACGCGGGTCCCGGCGATCTCGCGGGGGAGTTCCGCGGTGGCTGCCTGCCCGCCGCTCCCCGCCAGGTTCTTGCCGAAAACCGAAGCCACCATGCCGGGCGCAATCACCCCCGCCCCCGCGAAGCTGAAATTGTTGACGGTGCCGCCCGGAGCCAGCACCGGCGCCCCGCTGGCCGACACCTTTCCGTTCAGGCGGGCCGCCGCGGCTTCCAGACCCTGCGCTGACACGCGCACGGTGACATTGATCTGTCCTCCCGTCTGGCCCGGCGCCCAGGTGGCCGTGTACACGCCGTCCCCGCCGAACCGCCGCAGCGGCACGGGCGGATCGCCGTTGGAAAAGCTGACCACCGCCTGCGCGTGGTTTACGGGATTGCCGCAATCGTCCGCCGCCCTGACGGTGATCGGCGCCGGCCAACCCGCGGGCGTCGAGAAATTGGAAACCAGCGACGTGACTCCCGCGGCCAGCCTCCGCAGCGCGCAGCCATCCGCGGACGCGCCGGCCGCCGCCGCCCCGCGGGGAACCACCACGGCGGCGATATTCACCGAACGGATCTCGTCATTCGACAGCGTCAGGTTCATTTCGCCAAAATAATGACCGGCTTTCAAGTTTGCCGGGCTGACCGTGAGTTCCATTTCCGCCGGCAGCCGCATCCATTCGGCGCCTTGGAGAATCCGCGCCGCCCACCGCAGGGATCCGGCCGGGCCGGCGTCGATAATCTGGACGCGCCGGGTCACGATCGTACCCTCACCCTGGCGCATCTCGAAGCGGAGGCCGCCGGGATCTACCTGTCAGACTCCGCCGTCATCGAGAACCAAAAGTGAAATCGGCCGCACCACGGGGTCTTGTCCCGGCGGGGGTTCAAAGCGAAGCTGGGTGCCCTAGACGCCGGGACGGAGACCGGATCCACGTTGAGGCGAACCACGGCCAGATCGCCGGGTCCGTCCAAGGCGCCCACCGCCGTGAACGAGGCCCAGGACACCGGGCGGGCGAATTCCGGGCGCACGGGCGTTACGCCTCTGCCCCCGCGTTGCGCAGCAACAGCGTCTGGCTGCGTGGCCCGCCTTCCCGGCGCGCCACAAAGCGCAAAATACCGGGAAAAACTTATAACTCGGGCGGCGCGGCCACCACCTGGAACTCCACCTCCACCACGCTGGTGGCGGTGGGGTTGTCGACCGGAGCCAGCCGGACCCTGGCTTGGTAGACCCCCGGGTCGAGGCGGGCCGGGTTGGCCCGCGCAATCAGCCGCCCCGGCGTGTTCGGCGCCACCACTCCTCCGTCGCCCGGGACGCCAAACACCTGGAGCCAGTCCGGCGGGCGGTCATCCGGCGCTGGTTCCAGCGAGACGCCAAACCGGACTGGCCGCTCGGGATTCGCCGGCGTGACCCGCACCACCTGGGCGGGCGTTGCGTCGCCGCCCGCCGGGGCGCGGAAGGTCAGCGAGGTTTCGCTGACCCGCAGAACCGAAGTCTGGAGCCGGCGATTGGCCTGGCGCCAACAGCATCCCTGCCAGGACCGAGAGCGAGGATGTCCTCATCATCGCGTTTCTCCGCGGCGGTTGCGTCAATGGGAAGCGACCGGACCGTCTGAGCGCGCCAGTTCCTGCACGATTTGCTCGCGGCGCTCCTCGGCCGCCCGAGCCGCCGAGTCCATGGCGACCCAATATACGCCCGCGCCGGCCGCCGCCACCACTCCCAGAACCGCGTAAAACGCGGTGTTCGTCTCAAAGGCGTAGCGGGCCAGATACGCGAGCGCCACCGGAATCCCGGCTACCGGGTAAATCAGCAGCAACAAACCCTGCATTCGCCCGCCGCCTCCGCCCTGGCCGACTCGCTCCGGGTGCATCGCGCGAGGCACGTAGACCGAGCTCAAATTGCCCGCCGCGAACAGGTAGAGCGCCAGCGTCGCGGTGACCGCCACGGCTTCGAGCGCCTTGCCGGCGCTGACCGGCATCCCCAGCAGCACGCACGCCGCGGTCACCAGCAGGATTTCCAGCGCCAGGTAGAGCGCCATGGCGATATTCTTGGCCAGCAGCGCTCGCGACAGCGGCGCCGGAACCGCGTAATAGACCAGCACCGCCGAACGGTCGAACCCGAAAGCGTTCCAATAGGACACCTGGCCCAACAGCGTGAGCGCGTACACGGAGACCACGGTCAGGAAATTCGCCACGATGGCCGCCGAACGGTTCTCGCCCACCAGGAACGGCAGCCAGACCAGGAGCCCGAAGGTAAATCCCATGATGAACACGAGGCGGAAACGCGGGTTGCGGGCCAGCGTGCGAGCCTCTTTTTCCACCAGCGCGCCCACCGGGTCCGGCAAAAGCCCCGGCAGCCGGAACCACCACTCAAAGCGCGAGGGACGCGCTCCCGGCGGCGCGGACCCGGTGGCTTGCGCGGCGCTGAAGTCGTACCGCAAGCTGCGCCGGAATTGCCAGCGGCCGAAGCCGTAGGCTGCCGCCACCCAGCAGCCCAGCGCCAGCCAGGGGGTCCATTCCGTTCCCGACAGCAGGAGCCGCGCGGCGGCCGCCCACGGCCAGAAGACCAGCGGCATCTCGGCAAACCACGCTTTCAGCCGTTCGGCGGGCACGCCCCACGCGAGGGCCAGTTGCGGCAAGGTGGCGGCCAGCACCAGCGTCAGAATCGCGATCTCGCGGATGCCGCGCCGGCTGAGCAATCGCTCAATCAGGTTCCGGACGCCGGCGGCCAGGAGCAGGTTGCCGCCGGTGAACATTCCCGCCGCCAGCAGAATCCGCGGCGCCGCGCGCCAGCCGCCCCCTTCCGGATTCGCCAGCAGCCCGGCCACGATGCCAGTCAGCAACAGCAGCATCTCGCCCGCCGTCGTGAGCCGCAGCGCCACCTCGCTCCAGAACAGCGAACGCTCGGGGATAGGGTAGACCACCAGTTTCCGCAGGTCCAGGGAAGCGCCCAGGCTGGCCACCAGAATCGGAGCGAACTGCCAGTAAATCGTCATCACCGCCAGTCCCCGGGGCAGACCCATCTCCACCCACCGCCGGAAGCGGGGTTCGGCCATGACTTCGAACACCGCCGCCGCCAGGAACGCCCACAGCCCGTACCAGACCAGCGAGGTGAGGGCGGTGACCGCAAGCCCGGGCACGCTGGCGCCGCGCAGGTTGCGCAGGCTCAGCCACTGCGCGCGCGCAATCGCCGCCAGCATTCAGAGCCACTCCAGCCGTTCGAAGGCGCGCTCGGCGCCCACCACCTTGACGAACACATCCTCCAGCGTTTCCGATCCCGAGCGAAGTTCCTCCATCGGTCCTTCGCGCACGATCTTGCCTTCGTGGATGATCGCGACCCGGTCGCAGAGCCGCTCCACCACCTCGAGCACGTGCGAGGTCAGAAAGATGGTGGCGCCCTGGCGGACCAGGTCGAGAAGAATTTCCTTCATCAGCCGCGCGCCGACGGCGTCGACGCCTTCGAAAGGCTCGTCCATCAGGAACAGATCGGGCCGGTGAATCAGGGCCGCCGCCATCGCCAGGCGCTTCCGCATGCCTTTGGAGTACTCCGCGATCAGTTTGCGGCTGCTTTCGTCGAGTTCAAACAGGCGCAGCAGACTGGCGCCGCGCTCGCGCGCCTGGCGGCGGGGCAGGCCGTACATCCGCCCGATGAACTCGAGGTACTCGGCGCCGGTCAGCCGGTCGAACAGCAGGGACTCGTCGGGCACGAGGCCGATGCGCCGCTTGATGGCCAGCGCGTCGTCCGGCATGGCCATGCCCAGGATCTCCATGGAGCCGGAGGTGGGCGGGATCAGCCCGGTCAGCATCCGGATCGTGGTGGACTTGCCGGCGCCGTTCGGTCCCAGGAAACCGAAGAAGCAGCCGCGGGGCACGGTGAGGTTGAGCCCGTCCACGGCCGCCTTGGAACCGTAGACCTTGCGCAGGTTGTGCGCCACGATGGCCGGTCCGGCGGGGAGAGACATTCACCTTATCCTACTGCGGGTTGCGGGCCGGGCGCGGCCCCCGCGGGAGCTCGTTCAAACCGGGTGGCCGGCGGCCGATAAGCCCGAGTATGAGCGCCCCCACTCCCGTGGCGGCCGATCGGCGCGAGAAACTGCTGGCTTCGATCGACTTGCTGCCCCCCTTCTCGCCCGTCCTGGCGAAAGTCATGGCCTCGCTGGCCAACGAGGACGTCTCCTTTGCGCAATTGGCGACGCTGATCGAAAACGATACGGTGTTGGCGGGAACGATTCTGCGGGTGGTGAATTCGCCGCTCTACGGACGCCGCGCCACGGTCAACTCGGTGCGGCACGCGTTGTCCATCGTGGGGATGGTGAAGATCCGGAATCTGGTGCTGGGGCTGAGCGTGACCAGGCGCTGGGCCACGGCGCGGGTGCCCCGCCGCTGGTCGGCCCGGCTTTTCAACCTGCACGCGCTGGCCTGCGGCGTCATGGCCGACCTGATCGTCCTGCACGCCCCGGCGCCTTACGCCGAGGGCGCGTTCGCCGCCGGCTTGCTGCATGACATCGGCCGTTTGCTCACCGCCATCGCCATCCCGGAGGACTTCGAAAAACTCCACCAGGCGGCCGAGCGGGAGGCTACGCCCATGCGCCTTTTGGAAACGGAGTGGCTGGGAGTGTCGCACGCCGAAGTTTCGGGATGGATTCTCGAACGGTGGAATCTGCCCATGCCGATCCGCGAGGCGGTCACCTATCATCATGCGCCGGAGCAGGCGGCCGGAGGAGCGCTCCACCTGGCCCACGTTGTGCAAACCGCGGACCGCTACGTCACGCGCCTGGGTTACACGCTCGAGCCGCCGCCTGCGGACGCGGACGTGAAGGCCCGCGACGCGCCCGGCCGATTCGGCCTGGAAGAAGTGGCGCACGCAATGGGTCCGTCGTTTCAGGAAGAATTCGACGCACTGCGTGCCGTGCTGTGACGCGGCGTGGCGGCAGACCCTTCGCCGGTCACATGCCCATGATTTGCATGCCGGAATCCACATACAGCACGTTGCCGGTCACCCCGCGCCCCAACGCGCTGGCCAGGAACACCGCCGCGTCGGCCACCTCGCCCGGTTCGGTGATCCGGCGCAGCGGCGCGCGCCGGGCCACGGTCTCGAGTACGCCCGAAAAATCCTTGATCGCCCGCGCCGACGCGGTCTTCACGGGGCCGGCGGAGATCGCGTTGACGCGAATCCCCTTCGCCCCAAGGTCGCTGGCGAGGTAACGCACCGCAGCTTCCAGCGATGCCTTCGCCACGCCCATGACGTTGTAGTGCGGCACCACGCGGACCGCGCCCAGATAGCTCAGGGTGGTGATCGACCCGCCCGCCGGCATTCGCGGCGCCGCCGTGCGCGCCACGGCCACCAGCGAATACGCGCTCACCTCCTGCGCCAGCAGGAAGCCGGAGCGGCTGGTCGCGACGAACTCTCCCGCCAGGTCTTCCCGGTTGGCGAAGGCGAGACTGTGGACCACGGCGGACAACGGCTCCCCCAGCGCGTCCAGCGAGCGGCCCAGCGCTTCCACTTCGTCTTCCTTGGTGACGTCGCAGGGCAGCACGGCTCTCACGTTCAGTCCGGCCGCCAGCGATTCGAGCGCCTCTTTCTGATGGCTGCCCAGATACGTGAGGACCAGCCGCGCGCCCTCGCGGCTGAAGGCTTGGGCGATCGCGTACGCCAGGCTCCACTTATTGGCGATGCCCATCACCAGGGCCAGGCGGTCTTCCAGCAAAGGCATAAGCACTTATTCTCGCATTGGACGCTACCATGGAGAGTTCCCGCCAAAACGGGCGCGGGGAACGCGAGGAGACGCCATGACGCGGCTGAGCAGACGCGGATTTCTGGGAGCGGCGGCGGCGAGTTGCTTCGGCGCCGGGTCCGCGCCGCCCAATCTTCTGGTGCTGTTCTGTGACGACCTTGGGTACGGAGATTTGGGCTGCTTCGGCAGCCCGGCGATCCGGACGCCGCACCTGGACCGGCTGGCGGAGGAAGGGGTGCGTTTCACCAGTTGCTACGCCTCCGCGCCGGTGTGCTCGCCCTCGCGCGGCGGACTGCTGACCGGCCGGACGCCGTACCGGCTGGGCATCACCGACTGGATCCCGGCGGGGTCGCCGCTGCACCTGAGCCGGCGGGAGATCACCGTGGCGGCCCTGCTGCGGCAGGCCGGCTACGCGACCGCGCTGGTGGGCAAGTGGCACCTCAACGGCCTGTTCAACTCGCCGGAACAGCCGCAGCCCGGCGATCACGGATTCGATCACTGGTTTGCGACGCAGAACAACGCCGCGCCCAGCCACCGCCATCCGGACAACTTTGTCCGGAACGGGAAGCCGGCGGGCAAGCTGGAAGGCTTCTCGTGCGACTTGATCGTGGACGAGGCGATCCGGTGGCTGGATGGCCCGGCGGCCGGGCGTCCGTTCTTCTTGCACGTGTGCTTTCACGAACCGCACGAGCCGATCGATGCGCCGGCAGCGCTTGTGGAACAGTATCCGGGGGCGAGGCGGCGCGGGGAGGCGTTGCACCACGCCAACGTCACGAATATCGACCAGGCGGCGGGACGCCTGCTCGCCGCGCTCGACCGGCGGAATCTGACGGCGAACACGCTGGTCTTCTTCACGAGTGACAACGGGCCGGAGACGCTGAACCGGTACCCGGGCGCCTGGCGGTCCCACGGCAGTCCCGGTCCGTTGCGGGGAATGAAACTACACTTATATGAAGGAGGCATCCGAGTGCCAGGCATCTTGCGCTGGCCAGGCCGCGCGACGCCCGGGCAGATCTGCGACGAAGCCGTGTGCAACACCGACCTGTTGCCGTCGTTCTGCGCAGCGGCGGGCGTGTCTCCTCCCCGCGGCCGGGCCATCGACGGCGTGTCGCTGCTGCCGCTGCTGAGCGGCCAGCCCTTGCGGCGCGAGCGGCCGATTTACTGGGAATACGACCGGGCGCTGGGCGCGCCGAAAGCGGCGATTCGCGATGGCGACTGGAAGCTGCTCGCCCACGGGGACGGGCAGACGTTCGAGCTGTACCATCTCCGGGCCGACCTCACCGAGCGGCACAACCTAGCCGAGCGCGAACCGGCGCGGGCGCGGAAAATGGCCGCCACGCTGCGCGAGCTGCGCCGGGAAGTGCGCGCCGACGCGGGGTGAGAATAAAAGCGCGGGGTGAGAGAGCGATGGATTTCGCGCAGCACGTCAAGTCCTCCGTGGATATCGTCCGCGTCGTGGGCGAGTATGTGCGGCTCAAGCGCGTCGGCAATAGTTCCGCGTACGTGGGCCTGTGCCCCTTTCATACCGAAAAGACTCCGTCGTTTCGGGTGCATGGCGACCACCAGTTCTACAAGTGCTTCGGCTGCGGCGAGGGGGGCGACGTCTTCAAGTTCGTGATGCGGATGGAGGGGCTGAGCTTTCCGGAGGCGCTGCGGCGGCTGGCCGAGCAACACGGCATTCCCCTCCCCAAGCGCAGCGAATATGCCGATGAGGAAACTAAGTTGCGGAGCGCGGTCTACCGGATGCACGAGATCGCGGCGGACCTGTTCCAGCGCAACCTGGCTTCGCCGGCAGGCGCGGAAGCCCGCGCCTACCTCGAGCGGCGCGGCGTGGGAGAGGATTTGGCGAGAGAATTCGGCTTGGGTTACGCGGAGCGGGGCGGGCAGTCGCTCGTGCGCGCGTTGGAACGGGAAGGACTGCCGCGGGACGCGCTGGCGCAATCCGGCCTGTTGCTCGAGCGCCAGGACGGCAGCGGGTGGTACGACCGGTTCCGCCACCGGCTGATGTTTCCGATTCACAGCGAGTCCGGGAAAGTGATCGGCTTTGGCGGGCGGACGCTGGCGGCGGGAGACGAGCCGAAGTATTTGAACTCGCCGAAGACGGCGATCTACGAAAAGAGCCAGGTCCTGTTCAATCTGCACCGGGCGAAGGAGGCGGTGCGGAAGCAAGGACGGGCGGTGCTGGTGGAAGGCTACATGGACGTGCTGGGCGTGTGGGCGGCGGGCGTGCGGGAAGTGGTGGCCAGTTGCGGCACGGCTTTGACGGCGGCGCAGATCCAGGCGTTGAAAAGGCACGCCGGCCGGATTGTGGTCAATTTCGATCCGGACACCGCGGGTGCGGACGCGGCAGAGCGGTCGATCCAGTTGCTGCTGGAAGAGGGGATGGACACGCGCCTGGTGGAATTGGACGCGGACCTGGATCCGGACGAATATTGCCGCCAGCGCGGGGCGGAGGCGTACCGGAAGCGGCTGGAGGGGGCGCGCGATTACTTCTTGTGGTTGTGCGACCGGGCGCGGGCGCGTTTCGATGTACGCACCCCGGAGGGCACGGCGCAGGCGTTCCAGTTTCTGCTGCCAGCCATTCAACGCGTGCCGGACGAGATCAAACGGGCGGCGATCGCCGCGGAAGTCGCCAGCTACCTGGGCGTGACCCCGGGCCTGGTGCTGGAGAATTTCCGCCGGGCGGCCGCGCGACGGGGCGCGGCGCTTCGCCCGGTGGAAGAGACGCCGCACTTCACGGAACGGCACCTGTTGCCGCTGTTGATTCGCGACGCGGAGGCGCGGCGGCAGCTGGCCCCGGCCTTGGCCGGCCTGCCGTCGCTGCGGCGGTTCGCGTCCTGGCCGGTCTTCGAACAGATTCTGGCGCTGGCCGAGGCGGACGCCGCGTTTGACTATGGGGCGCTGCGCGCGCGCCTGAAGGAAAGCGATCAGACCCGGCTGGACCGGTTGATTCTGGCCGAAGAAGCGGAAGTGTCGCTGGAACAGGCGTGGGAGTGCGTCCGCGCGCTCGAGCGGCGCGAACGGGAATCGGAAGTGGCGGAGTTGAAGCAAAGGATTCGGGAGGCGGCCGCAGGGGGCCGCCTGGAGGAAGCGATGGAATTGACGCACCAGCTTGGCCGGCTCCAAAGCCGCTGAGTAGGTGTACAATTGGCAGAAGATTTTGGGCCGGCGCGCCCGGCGCCGGAAGGGTAGGAAGGCCTCGCGCCCGGAAAGGCAGATCATGGAGGTCCGTAAAGATAAGCGGTTCGCGCTTTACGACGAAGTGAGCGAAGATCTGCCCGGTGACTTGCCGGGAGGCGGCGATCTGGAAGAATTCCTCGGAGAGTTCGAGCAAAGTCCGCTCGAGTTGTTGGAGGAAGGGGACTTCAAAGGCGAGGACGGCGAGGCGGCTCTCGACCTGGAACTGCCTCCGGGCGTCGGCGATAAAACGAACGACCCCGTCCGCATGTACCTGCGGGAAATGGGCGCGGTTTCGCTGCTGACGCGGGAAGGCGAGGTAGAGATCGCCCGCCGGATCGAGCGTGGCCAGAACGCGGTGATGCGCGCGCTGTCCCGGTCGCCCCTGGTGGTGCAGAAGATCCTCGCGCTCGCCGATGAGTTTCGGGCCAACCCGGCGCTGATTCGGGACTTCACGCATTTTTCCGAGCCGACGGTTTCCGATGAGGCCGTCGAGGAGCGCCGGCAGCGGGTCCTGGCGGCCATCGACGAAATCGCGCGGCTGCACAAGAAAGCGAACCAGGCGCGGCAGCGCCTGGCGAGCATGCCGCGGACGAAGGTGAAGCAGGGCCGCAAACTGCGCTGGGAGTTGGGCCGCACGCTGGTGAGGATTTCACAGGCCGTGCGATCGATGCGCCTCAGCACGGCCGCCACCCGCTACTTCACCGAGACCGTGCGCCAGGCGGTGGAGTTGCTCCGGCCGGTGGAGCGCGACATCGCCCGCACCCAGCGCGAACTCGAGGGCCCGCAAGGCGAGCGCGCCGAAGCGGCCAAGGAACTGCGCAAAGAGCAGCGCTCGCACAGCCAGCGCATGCAGGAGCTGGAAGAACAATTCGGCGCCAGCGCGACCGACCTGCGCCGCACGCTCCAGATTATCCAGCGCGGGGAGGCTGAAGCGGAAGCGGCGAAGAACGAATTGATCGAGGCGAACCTGCGCCTGGTGGTCTCCATCGCCAAGCGCTATACCAATCGCGGCCTCCAATTCCTCGACCTGATTCAGGAAGGCAACATCGGCCTGATGAAGGCGGTGGACAAGTTCGAATACCGCCGCGGCTACAAATTCTCGACGTACGCCACCTGGTGGGTGCGGCAGGCCATCACGCGCGCCATCGCCGACCAGGCGCGGACCATCCGGATCCCGGTCCACATGATCGAGACCATCAACAAACTGATCCGGACTACGCGGCAACTGGTGCAGGAACTGGGACGCGAGCCCACCAACGAGGAACTGGCCAAACGGATGGAGTTGCCGGTCTCGAAAATCCGCAAGGTGATGCGGATCGCGCAGGAGCCGATTTCGCTGGAGACGCCGGTGGGCGAGGAAGAAGAATCGCACCTGGGCGATTTTCTGATCGACCGCGGGGTGGTGTCGCCGTCGGAGGCGGTGATCAACCTGAATCTGCGCGAACAGACCGCGCAGGTGTTGAAGACGCTAACGCCGCGCGAAGAGAAGATCGTGCGCATGCGTTTCGGCCTGGAGGATGGCAGCGAGCACACGCTGGAAGAGGTTGGGCAGAATTTCGCGGTCACGCGGGAACGGATCCGGCAGATCGAAGCCAAGGCGTTGCGCAAACTGCGTCATCCCAGCCGGAGCTACCGGTTGCGGGCATTTCTGGAATCGAACGGTCACGACTAGGGGCGCGCGGTTCAGGCGACGGCCGGCGCGGGCGCCCGTCCGCGGGTCCCGGGGAGCGCCATCAGGCATACGGCCGCCACGGCCAGCAGATCGATCAGCGCGAGGTACAGAAACAGGTGGCGGGTGGTCTCGGCGACGTCCGCCAGGGCGCCCAACCCCAGTTCGATGGCCGCCATCACTGCCAGCGTGAGGACGGCCGGAAACAGTTCGGGCCGCTTGCGCCAGGCCAGGAGAGCGGCGAGCGCCGCCACGGCCACCGCGTAACTGAACTGGAGAACCGGCCGGTCGCGAAACCCAAGGTACTTCCACCGGCTCCACAGGTAGAACGCCTCGCTCTTGTGCGACGGAGGCAGTCCCTCCTGTTTGCGAAATTACCGATGTAGGGGCGCTGGTAGGCCGCTTCGATCATTCCCAGCTTGATCAGCACCCATGCCTGCCCCGGATGGCGCAGGAAATAGCCCGCCAGCCGCAGGTGCGATGCGCGCGCCAGGAACTCCTGGCGGAACGTCTCCTCGCGGAGGGCCGCGCCGGGGGTGTAAGCGCCAGTCCCCGAGTAGACGATCCACTCCTGCTTCAGCCCCAGCTCGCGCAGCACGGCGGGTTTGTCCGCCGCCCGAGGCAGCAGTTCGAGAAACACCACGTTGTAGAAAGCCTGCGCGGTGTAGGCGCGCGGAGTGAAGCCAAGGCAAACCGCGCCGGCGAGTCCCAGCGCGGCCAGCGCCGCGATTCTGCCGCGGCGTCCCAAGGGGGCCAGCGGGGCGTGCTGCCCGGCCAGCAGCGCCACCAGCGGCCCGGCGAGCAGCGCATGCTGGGACTTGGCGGCGGCGAACATCCCCAAGGACAGCGCCAGTCCCCACGCGTTCCGGCGCGGGTCGCCCGCCCCGTACAGCCGCCGCAGGTAGCACGCCACCGCCAGCATCAGGTAGGCGAACGCCGTGGCGTCGGTGTAGAACGAATTCATCTGCGCCACATACTGCGGGTCGCAGTAGACCAGCAGCAAAGTTGCCGCCAGCGCCGTCCTCCGCCAGCCGGGCACGTTTTGCAGCAGGGGCAGCACCAGCGCCAGTGCGGCGGCCGCCATCAGGCCATGCGTCAAGCCCGTCCAGCGGAGGTCAAAGTAACCGTCCTTGGAAACCACGTGATTCAGCAGCCAGGCGGGCGCCAGCGTCCGATGCGCGGTCGTCAGCAGCACCACCTCCGGTTTCCGCTGAGCCTCCCGGCGGTATTTCGGAACGAGATAGCGGAAGTACAGATCCTCGCGGCCGCCGTTCACCGGTTCGAGCTTGAACAGGTCCATCACCACGGCGTAGTCGCCGTTGTCCGCCAGGCCGACGATGGGGGGCAGGAGAAGCTGATACGCCAGCACCAGGGCATAGCCCGCCAGCATGCGTTTCCCGAACCGGTTCAGGTCCTCGAGCGGCATCTTCCGCCTCCGCCGGCTCTACGCGCGCCCACCGCCCGCCGCCTCGCTGAGGAAGTCCACCAGCGGCAGCATCGCGCGGATATGCGCCATCAGCTCTGTATATAACCTGGGCGTCACCGCCAGACTCGGATCCAGCGTGGTGTACACAAAGAACTGCTTGAACTTCAGATAGTCCGCCGCCGGATGATCGGGGGCGAATCCCTTGGGCGGGCGCGTCAGCCGTGCTCCCTGCAAGCCGCCGAACCGCTTCGTCAGCGCAGGCGCCTCGACAATACGGCGAAAACGAGCCGGTTCGGCGGCAATCGCGTTCCGCACAGCCAACACCTGCGGGGGCTGCGGCAGGTACCAGCCGCCGCCGGCTTCGATCTCGTCCGGACCCACGCTGAAGTAAATGCCCGGGCTGCTCCCTTTATCTAGGCCAGCGCGGGTCAGCGAGGCCGCGATATGCGTCTTGTACGGCGTCTTGTCCGCCGAAAAGCGCGTATCCCGGTAGATGCGGTACACCGCCTTGCGAGGATCGCCGTGGGCATAGTCCGGGGCGATGGGCAGCAAGCCGCGCTGGATCGCCTCGACCAGCCCGACCATGGGCCGCAGCACTTGCTCGGAGAACAGTTCCTTGCGCGGCTGAAACCACTCGCGGCGGTTGTGCTTTTTCAGGGCCCGCAAGAAAGCGATGCCTTCCTCCGGAAAACCGGCAAACGGCGTTTTCAAGGTTTCGCATCCTCCTTCGGTGCCAGCGCGAGCGAGCGCACGATCAGCCCCAGTTCCCGACCGTCGAATTCGCCCGGGCGGCCGAAACGGTCGAGTTCGCCTTCCACCAGCACGCTGTCGGCGTCCAGCCACTCGCGCGGCAGGTCGCGTGCGTAGATGTACTCGCCCGCGCCGCGGAAGGTTTCGGGAGGCAGCGTCTGTCCCGCCACCTTGACGGCCAGAGTCTGGCTGCCGAAGCGGGCGATCAGGGGCGGCGCAGCGTAAACGGAAAGCACCAGCCGGCCACCGTGCGCGCGCGCGCCGGGCGGCACCCCCAGGGCCGCGCTGAACTTGCTGGCCGTCCATCGCCACCCGCCGGGCTCCGGCGCATAGAAGCCCGAGAGCAACTGCCGCTCCAGCCCGGTTTCAGACATCGGCAGCGCGCTTGCCAGGGTGATTTCTCCCTCGTCGGTCTCTCCCTGAACAAGGTCATGCCGCTGGCACCCGGCCAGCAGCAGCAGGCCCATGGCCGTCCATCCCGCCCAACGCATGTTTCCCAAACTTCGAGTGTACGCTCGATCGGCCTCCCTATAATGGGGCTAATGACCTCCTCCGAAGCCGCCGCGCCTTCGGCCGTGGCGCGCCTGGCCGGAATTCCGCACCTGCGCATTCTCCGCGATGAACCGCTCGCCCGCTACACTCGCTTCGCGCTGGGCGGCCCGGCGGACTGGCTGGTGGATACCTCCAACGCCGAAGCCTTCGTAGCCGCCTGGGGTGCGCTGCGCGCCGCGGGATTACCTTACACCCTGATCGGCGGCGGCACCAACCTGATCGTCGCCGACGCCGGCTTCCGCGGCGTGGTGCTGCGCTACGGGGCCAGCGAGATTACCATCGAGGGGACTACCGCGCGCGCGGCATCGGGCGCAGTCCTTCAGGACCTGGTGGACGCCACCGTCGCGGCTGGACTGCAAGGGCTGGAGACGCTCTCGGGCATTCCCGGCTGGGTGGGCGCGGCAATCTACGGCAACGCCGGCGCCTACGGACACTCCATCTCCGAGCGGGTGCGCGAGGTCCGCTTTACTGACGGTTGCTCGCTTCGTGTGTTTACAAATGCCGAATGTGAGTTCCGCTACCGCGAGAGCCGCTTCAAAGCGCACAAAGACTGGGTGATTCTGTCGGTGACGCTGGACCTGCTCCCCGGCGACCCGCGGGAGCTGGCGAAGATTTCCGCGGAAATTCTGGCTATCCGCAACCAGAAATTCCCGCCGAGCATGAAATGCGCCGGCAGTATTTTCAAGAACTTCCTGCTTGCGGAACTTCCCGCCCGGGTGGCGGCGGAGGTGCCGCCGGCGGTGATCCGCGAAGGCAAAGTTCCCGCGGCGTACTTTCTCGAGCAGGCTGGCGCCAAGGGAATGCGCCGGGGGGGCATCGCGGTGGCCTCTTACCACGCGAACCTGGTCTATAACGACGGCAGCGGTTCGGCTGCGGAACTGGTGACGCTGATCGCGGAACTCAAGCAGCGGGTCCGGGAGCGGTTCGGACTGGAGTTGGAAGAGGAAGTTCAGTACCTCGGCTTCGACCAGTAAGCGTTCCGCAGAGGTAGCTCTCCGCAAGAAAAGGATATCCCGCTTCTCCTAGTCCAGGTAAGGGAAAACCCTGGTACTAAAGCGCCCGGTAGGGTCTTTCAGGGAAATACCTTACCTGTCATAGTCGATGCATGCGATTTCGATCATTTGCACCCGCTTTTCTTGCGGTCCTGATGTTGGTTTCCCCGTCCTTTGCAGAGGATCTTGCCGAGCGTTCTTACTCCGGCGGCAAGGCTCGTAAAATCTGGAAGATCAGCGCGGCGGTGTTGGGCGCCGTCACGATTGCGGACATGCAGTCGTCCATGGGACGGCTGGAACTGAACCCGTTGCTGCGCAACGCCGAGGGACGGTTCACTACGCGCGGGGTTTCGCTGAAAGCGGCGATGGTAGGCGGGGCGCTGCTGGGGCAGCATCTGCTGTTGCGGAAGCATCCCGAGGCCTCGGGCTGGGCGGCAGGAGCGAACTTGGCGGCCGCGGCGGCCACCGGCGCGGCGGTGGCGCGCAACCACCTGCGCTAGAGTAGAGGGGTATTCCTTTACTCGATATGCGAAAAGTGGTCATTGTCGGATCCGGCTGCGCGGGGAACACGGCCGCCATCTACGCGGCGCGCGCGAATCTTCAGCCCCTGGTCGTCAAGGGGAAGGAGGCGGGCGGCCAATTGTCCCTCACCACGCTGGTGGAAAACTTCCCGGGCTTTCCGGAGGGAGTGGACGGTCCGGTACTGGTCGAGAACATGAAGAAACAGGCGGAGCACTTCGGCGCCGAGTATCTGGACGGCGAAGTGACGGAGGCGGACCTGTCCTCGCGCCCGTTCCGCCTGAGCGTCGATGGGGAGAGGCTGGAAACCAGCACGCTGATCATCGCCTCGGGCGCGTCGGCGCGGTGGCTGGGGCTCCCCAACGAACAGAAGCTGATCGGGCGCGGCGTCAGTTCCTGCGCCACTTGCGACGGGTTCTTTTACCGGGACAAGAAGATCATGGTCATCGGCGGAGGAGATTCGGCGATGGAGGAGGCCAACTTCCTTACCCGCTTCGGCTCGGAGGTGACCATCGTCCACCGGCGCGAGGAGTTCCGCGCGTCGAAGATCATGCTGGACCGGGCACGGAAGAACCCGAAGATCAAGTGGTTGACCAGCACCGTGGTCGAGGACATTCACGACGTGCAGCAAGGCGTGGTCACCGGCGTGCGCTTGCGCAACGTGCAGACGGGCCGGGTTTGGGAACAGGACGTCGACGGCTTCTTCGTGGCCATTGGGCACATCCCTAACACGAAGGTTTTTCGCGGGCAGATCGAGACCGACAGCGAGGGATACATTGTCTCTCACGGCGGGGCGCGGACCAGCGTCGCGGGGGTCTTCCACGCCGGCGACGTGCAGGACCGGGTCTATCGCCAGGCCATCACCGCCGCGGGGGCAGGCTGCATGGCGGCCATCGAGGCGGAGCGATTCCTGGAAGCGGAGGGACATTAGGACATGATTGAACGTCTGCATCCCGAAGGCGTCCCCACGCCGCGCGGTCCGTATTCTCCCGCCGTGCGCGCCGGCGACTTCATCTATGTTTCCGGCCAGGGGCCGATTGACGCCGCTTCCGGCCAGTGGTCGTTCGGCGACATCCGGCACGAAACGCGCGTGGTGCTCTCCAATATCCAGCGCATTCTGGAGGCGTGCGGCGCGTCGCTCCTCGACGTGGTGAAGTGCTCGGTATTTCTGCGCCACGGCAGCGACTTCGCGGCCATGAACGAGGTGTACGCCGAGTTCTTCGGGGATGCGAAACCGGCCCGCACCACCGTGGAGGCAAAGTTCGCCAATCCCGATATGAAGGTGGAAATCGACTGCGTGGCGTATCGTCCGCGCTCCTGACGGCGGGCGGGTACACTAAAAGCGGGAAACCAAGTTCTTGTCCGTTACTCCAACCATCGCCCCGCCGGTGCGGGACATTGACATGACCCGTCTCCCCAACGGGGTCCGGGTGATCACCGAGCGGATGCCGCACGTCCGCTCCGTTTCGGTAGGGGTGTGGGTGGCCTCCGGTTCCCGGCGCGAACGGGGCGAAGAGAACGGGATCACGCACTTCATTGAACACATGCTGTTCAAGGGGACGCACCGCCGTTCCGCCGAGGACATCGCCCGGGAAGTAGACTCGATCGGCGGCAACCTGGACGCGTTCACCTCCAAAGAGATCGTTTGCTTCAACATCAAGGTGCTGGATGAGCACCTGGCTAAGGGCTTCGACGTCCTGGCCGACTTGGTGCTGCACCCCGTTTTTCGCGAAGAGGACATCGCCAAGGAAAAGGGAGTGATCCTGGAAGAACTCAAGATGGAGGAGGACAGTCCGGACTACCTGGTGCACGAGATCTTCTGCGCGAATTTCTGGAAAGACCATCCGCTGGGGAAGCCCATCCTGGGCAGCCGGGACACGATCCGGCGTTTTGAGCGGCCAAAGATCGAGGAGTTTTACCGGGCGTGCTACGTTCCGGGCGACATGGTGGTGACGGCCGCCGGCAACCTGACGCACGACGTGCTGGTGCGCCTGGTGGAGCGGCATTTTCTGCGCCTGACTCCGCGCGAGACGCCGCCGCCCGGTCCCCGCCCCTCGACGCACGCCCGCATCGCGCTCCGCAACAAGAAATCGCTGGAACAGGTGCATCTCTGTCTGGGGGTGCCCTCTTACCCCCTGCCGCACGAGGAGCGCTTTGCGTGTTACATCCTGAACACCGTCCTGGGGGGCGGCATGAGCTCCCGGCTGTTTCAGAACATCCGGGAGCGGCAGGGGCTCGCCTACGCGGTGTTCTCCGAGCTCAATCCGTACCGGGACACCGGGTGCCTGGCCGTCTACGCCGGGACTTCGCTCGAATCCACGCCGAAGGTGGTCAGCTCCATCCTCCGGGAGTTCCGTTGCCTGAAGACCGACCCGGTGCCGGACGAAGAACTGCGGCGGGCGAAGGATCACCTGAAGGGATCATTGATGTTGAGCCTGGAGTCCACGGCCAGCCGGATGTCCAATCTGGCCCGCCAGGAGCTGTACTTTGGCCGGTTTTTCACGCTGGACGAGTTGATCGACAGCATCGAGGCGGTGCGCCCGGAGGACATCCAGCGCGTCGCCAACGAGTTTTTCGATCAGCGGCAGATCGCCCTGACCGTGCTCGGCAACCTGGAAGGATTCAAGCTCACTCGCGACGACCTGGTGTGCTGACCCGTTCAAGTTCCGCGCTGATGTTCCGCCAGGCCGCGCAGGCGGCGGCGGTGATCTGGTTGTTGTTGGCGGCGCCCCTGGCCGCCTTCGACTGGAAGACGCTCAAGCCGCAAGGCTACGTGAGCGATTTCGCGGGGGTGGTGGATCCCGCCAGCCGCGCCGAGCTTGAGCGCTACGCCGCGCAGGTGGAGCGGGCGACAGGCGCGGAAATGGCGTTTGTGGTTCTCCGGTCGCTGGAGGACGAGCCTGTCGAGGACGTCGCCAACACGCTCTTCCGGGCCTGGGGCGTCGGCAAGAAAGGGCAGAATGAAGGTATTCTGCTGCTGCTCGCGGTGACCGAGCGCCGCTCGCGGCTGGAGGTGGGCTACGGCCTGGAGCCCATTCTGCCGGACGGACTGGCGGGATCCATCCTGCGCGAAATGCGGCCCGCGCTCAGACAGCAGCACTATGGCGAAGCGCTGCTGGCCGCCGCGCACGGCATCGGGACGCGCATCGCCCAGGCGAAAGGTGTAAGCCTGGCGGACGCGCCGCGCCGCCGTCTGCGGGAACGGCCGCAGGATGGGATTCCCTGGCCGCTCGTGCTGGGCGCGGCCGGTCTCCTGTTGTTTTCGATGACGCAGAGGGGGCACGGCGTGCGCCGCCGCTATGGCGGGTTTGTGCCTCCGGTGATCCTGCCCGGCGGCTGGCACATGTCGCGCGGCGGGGGCGGCTTTGGCGGCTACGATTCGCCGGGCGGCTTCGGGGGATTCGGCGGCTTTGGGGGTGGCGACTCGGGCGGAGGCGGCGCTTCCAGCAACTGGTGAGCCGCTGAGGATGGGGAGGTACGTCACCGCGGGCGCGGCGAGCGGCGCCTCCCCGGGCAGGGCACAGACTAACCTTCGTGGCGCTTAAATCTTAATCTGCCACTTGCCGTCCGGACCCTTCTCGCGGTGGACGTCGTGGCAGGACTTGCAGGTTCCCGTCAGGTTCTTGAACTGCGTCATCATTTCCTCGCCATTGCCGGCCTTGGAAGCTTTGACGATCATCCGGGCCGCGGTTCCGCCGTCCTTGGCCCACTGCGTGGCGTCGGCGACCTTCTTCTTGCTCCAGAATTTCTCCATTTCCTTGAACAGCTTTTCCAGCTTGGCGGCGTCCGCGGTGGCGCCCTCCATGGACTTGGCGTCGAGGTTATTCTTCAGGCTCGTGCAGGCGCCAGCGAGCTCTTTCATCATCTCTTCATAAGGGCGCTCGGCGGCGGCGAGGCAAAGGACAAAGGCGCAGAGCGCGGTCGCGCAGAACTTCCAAGTACGGATCAAAATCGTGGCTCCTTTCTCGGGTGAAGGGCCCCGCGCATGACTTCGCGGCCGGGACTGGTTGCTGATGGTATCACAGTGCCCCGCGCGCTTGGCAAGCGTTGCGCCATGCGGCAAATTGACTCACTTGGCCGGGAAGGCGCGCGGGCGCCTGGCGATCCCCAGGGGACGCGGCTCGCCTGCCCTGCGGGCTAAGATGAAGGGGCATGTCCCGCACGCTCCCGCGTCTCCGGATGAACCTGGACTTTATGCCGTCCCCGGTGCCCGAGCGGCCGGGACTGCTGATCCGCGACTCGTTTCAATATTCGGACGCCACGCTGATCATCCCGCCGGCGCTGGTGAGCGCGCTCGAGTTCTTCGACGGCAAGTCGACCGAACTCGACCTGCGCGAGCATCTGGTGCGGCTCACGGGCAGCCTGGAAGTGGGCGGCTTGCAGCAGCAGATGGTGGAAGCGCTGGAGACGAGCGGCTTCGTGGAGAACGAGGTCTACGAGCGGCTGCGCGAGACGCGGCATCGGGAGTTCGCCGAGGCCTCCGAACGGAGCCCGGCGCATGCGGGGTCGGCGTATCCGGACGATCCCGCATCGCTGCGGACGACCATGCAGATGTATCTGGACGGTCCGGCGCTGGAGATCCGGGAGACGCCGCTGTTGGGCATTGCCGCCCCGCATGTCAGTCCGGAAGGCGGCTGGGCTTCGTACCGCGCAGCCTACCGCCGTTTGACTCCGGATCTTGGCGAGCGCACGTTTGTCATCCTCGGCACCTCGCACTACGGGACGCCGGATCGGTTCGGACTGACTCGCAAGCCGTTTGTCACCCCGTGGGGCGCCGCCGAAACAGACCGCCGGCGCGTGGACTGGCTGGCGGAACGGGCGGGGGACGCCGTGCTGATGGAAGACTACTGTCACGCCATCGAACACTCCATCGAATTTCAGGTGGTGTTTCTCCAGTATCTGTTCGGGCCGCGCGTTCGCGTCCTGCCCATCCTGTGCGGCTCCTTTGCCCGCAGCGTGTACCTGGGCGGCATGCCCGAGGACGATGAAGCCGTGCGGCGGTTTCTGGACGCGCTGGGAGAACTGGGCGCGCGGGACGCCGGGAGCCTGGTCTGGGTGCTGGGGATCGATCTGGCTCATATCGGCCGCCGGTATCAGGACCCGTTCGCCGCGGTGGCGGAGCAAGGGCCGATGCTCGAGGTGCGCGCGCGCGACGCGGAGCGCTTGGCGCGCGTGAATGCGGGCGACGCAGAGGGGTTCTGGCGCCTGGTGCAGCAGGGGCAGGACGATCTCAAATGGTGCGGGTCGTCGCCCTTGTATACGTTCCTGCGGGCGGCGCCCGGCGCACGCGGAACCCTGGAGCGTTACGAGCAGTGGAATATCGACGAGCAAAGCGTGGTCACCTTCGCCGGGATCGCGTTCCACTCCGCCGCGTGAACCGCACCGCGGCGGGAGCGCGAGGCCCGCTGCCTGCCGGCCGCCTCGTCTGGGCCCCGGCGCGCTCGCATCGCTCGCCTCCGGCAAGGGCTCGAACAGGGAAGCCAAAGCCGCTCTGCGGCGCTCCCCCATCTCGGACCAGACCGCGGGACGAGTGCGGCGAACCCGCCCGCGGTCTATGTCACAATGAGAAAAATCGCATGTCCAGTAACCCCCTTGACCCCGAGGAAGTCTCCGTGTCTTCTGATTCTTCCTTTGGAGACATCCTTTCGGAATACGAACAGGCCCACCGCACCGCGCGCGCGGAGGAGGGCGGAAGAACCGGCACCGTAGTCGCCGTGAACGCCGACAATGTCGTCGTCGACATTGGGCTGAAGATGGAAGGCGTGGTTCCCGTAAGCGCGTTCGCCGGCGACATTCCCCAGCCGGGCGAGACCATTCAAGTGAGCATCACCGGCCGCGACGCGGAAGGCTACTATACGCTGTCGCGGATTCACGTGGCGCGGCCGAAAGATTGGAGCGCGTTCGAGAAGGCCTTCGCGGATAAGACCGCCGTGGGCGGACGCGTTACCGGAGTGGTGAAGGGCGGTTTGAGCGTGGACGTGGGCGTGCGCGCCTTTCTGCCGGCTTCGCGAAGCGGCGCGCGCGACGCCGCTGAGATGGAGGCGCTGGTCGGTCAGGACATCACCTGCCGGATTATCAAACTCGATGTCAGCGACGAGGACGTGGTGGTTGACCGGCGCGTGATTTTGGAAGAAGAGGAGCGGCAGGCCCGCGAGCGCCGCTTCGCGGAATTGCAGCCCGGCCAGACCGTGCGCGGGAAAGTGCGCAGCCTGATGGAATACGGCGCGTTCGTGGACCTGGGAGGCGTGGACGGCCTGCTGCACGTTGCGGACATGTCGTGGCGCCGGGTCGGAAAGCCCTCCGAGTTGCTGGCGGTGGGCGACGAAGTAGAAGTGATGGTCCTCAAGGTGGATGCCGCCAAACGGCGCATTTCCCTGGGGCTCAAACAGCTTGCTCCGGACCCCTGGTCGGTGGCGGAACAGACTTATCAACCCGGCCAGCGCGTGCGCGGCGCCGTGACCCGCGTGACGGACTTCGGCGCGTTTGTCGAACTGCAAAAGGGCGTCGAGGGGTTGATCCACCTGTCCGAGATGTCCTGGACCAAGCGGATTCGCAAACCATCGGATGTGCTCGCCCCGGGCGAAAACGTCGAGGTGGTGGTGCTGGGCGTCAACCCCGGCGAAAAACGGATCTCGCTGGGTTTGAAGCAGGCGCTGGGCGATCCGTGGGCGGACGTAGACACGCGCTTTCCCGTGAATTCCATCGTGGAGGGCAAGGTTTTGAACCTGGCCAAGTTCGGGGCGTTCGTCGAACTGGCGGATGGCCTGGAGGGGATGATTCACGTCGGCGACCTGAGCCACGAGCGCCGGATCAATCATCCCAGCGAGGTTCTGAAAGTAGGGGACAGCGTCCGCGCGATCGTGCTGGGCATCGACCGCGAGCGGCGGCGGCTTCGCCTGGGCGTGAAGCAGTTGCAGCCCACCACGGCGGACGAATACATCGCCGAGCACCAGGAAGGCGACGTGGTCACGGGGCGGGTGGCCGAGGTGAAAGACAGCCGCACGCTGGCCGTGGAACTGGCCGACGGCGTGCGCGCCGCGTGCATTGTTCGCGGCGAAGCCAACGCCGCGGAAGGCAGCGCCGCGCCCGCGGCGGCGGACCTCAAATCCCTGACCTCCATGCTCGCCGCCAAATGGAAATCGGGCGGCGGGGGCGCGGAGCGCAAGGAGATCGCCCGCGCGGGCCAGGTCCGGTCCTTCCGGATCACGCGCCTGGACAAGGCGAAAAAACTGATCGAAGTCGAACTGGCGGGCTGACGCTCACAGGAACCATTTCCGCTGGGCGTGCACGGCGTCGCCGAACGCGCGCAGGCGGGAGATTTCTTCCGCGTCGAGCGGACCCCGTTCGAGCGCGCGCACATTCTCTTCCAGTTCCCGGGTGCTGCGGGGAGCCGTCAGGCAGACGTCGACGTGCGGGTTGCTGAGCACAAAGCGGTAGAGCAGGCCGGCGTCCGGGACCGGCCCCGTCCAGCCTTTGGGCGGTCGCAGCAGCGCGGTCCAGCGGGTCGCCGTGTAACTCAAAATGCCCGGCCGGTGCGGCTCCAGGAACGGAAAGATCTCCTCTTCCGCGCCGCGGTGCGCGGCATTATACCGGACCATCAGCACATCCACGGCGCCGGCGGCCGCCAGTTGTCCCGCGTAGCGCCGGTGGTGAATCGAGCAGCCCACCGCGCGCACCCGGGAATCCTCCCGCAGCGCCTGGAGCGCTTCGAGGTCCCTCGGGGCGAACTGCTCCGGTTGCATCACGCCCAGGAACAGGAACAGGTCCAGATAGTCGGTGCGCAACTGGCGCAGGCGCTTTTCCAGCGTGCGCCGGAAATTCTGCCGCCCCCAGACGTAGTTGTACGCCCCGGTCGCCACCACGTAGCGCTCGCGTTCGCGCGGCAGCAGGTCGCGCAGCGCGCTGATCATCTGCCCGTCGAACCCGAACAGGAAGAAGAGGTTTACGCCAAGATCGGCGGCGCGGAACACCGTCTCGCGGCCGGGCCGGTAGCTGGCCGACAAGCCGAGGCGGAACAGGCGGTTCGGCAGTTTGCCGAGCCGGGCGTAGTGGAAATCGAAGCGCATGGGCTCACCGTAGCGGGGCGGCGCGGCGCCTGGCCTAGGCCACGCAGCGCGCCACCACCATCGTCATGTCGTCTTCCTGCTCGGGGCCCGCCGACCACTCGCGCACGGCCTCCATGGTGCGCGCGATGATCTCCTCCGGGGCCGCGGAGCGATACTTCAGCAACACCTCCACCAGCCGTTGTTCGCCGAACATTTCGCCGTAGGCGTTCTCCGGTTCGGTGATGCCGTCGGTGTAGGCCACCAGCAAATCTTCCCGCTGTAGCGGCGCCTGGCGCTCCTCGTACGGCATCGCCGGAAACGCTCCCACCACCGTGCCGGTCACTTCGAGGCGGATGGCCTTGCCTCCGGACACGAGCACCGGCGGCAGGTGTCCGGCGTTGGTGTAAGTGAACAGGCGCGTCTGGTCGTCGTAGACGCCCAAAAAGAACGTAGCGTATTTCTCCGGAGTGGTATTGGCGTAAAGCTGCCGGTTCAGCACGCCCACCAGGTCGCGCGGGTGGAGCGAGCGGGCCTCCATCAACTGGCTGCGCAGTACGGATTGCATGGAGGCCATCAGCAAGGCGGCCGAGATTCCCTTGCCGGCGACGTCGCCGATGGCCAGCGCCACCTGCGCCTCGCCGAGGGGGAGGAAATCGAAGTAGTCGCCGGAAACCATCCGGGCCGGCTGGCACCTGCCGCTGATCGCCAGGGTGCGCAGGTGGGGCGCCGACTTGGGAAACAGCCGGGCCTGCACATGCCGCGCGATTTCCAGTTCCGAGTGCAGGCGTTCCCGTTCCTTTTCCACCTCGATAAGCCGTTCGAGGTTGGCGGTCATGCTGTTGAAGGAAGCGGACAGCTCGGCCAACTGGTCGTTGCCGGTCACCTGGATGCGGTGCGCCAGGTCGCCCCGCTGCACGCGCTGCGTGGCTTCGTACAGGTTCTGCACCGCGCCCGTGAGGGTGCGGGTGATCGACACGCCGATGACCACCGAAATGATCTGCGCCAGCAGGAATAAGACGCCTACCGCCAGGAAGAAATAGATGTAGATTTCCTGGCCTTCCACGCTGATGCCGAACAGGCTGCGCAACACGGCCGACGGGCGGGTGAAGACCGCCAGCAGGTACGCCTGCCCCTCGACCCGCACGGGCGTGAACCCGGCTACCTGAATGTCCAGCCGATGGGCGGCGGGAGGAATCCGGCGGGCGCGCAACTCGGTGTTTCCGGACGGGAAGCGCCCGTCGAACACCAAGCCGCTGCGCGCGTCCACCAGGATCACTTCGCCCAGTTGCGGCGCCAGGGAAGCCAGCAGCTCGGGCGTCGGTCTTTGCAGTTCTCCGGACGCGGTCGAGGCCCGCTGCCGGTATTCGTGGTAAACCGTGTAGACGGCTACCTGTCCGATCAGCAGCCACAGCCCGATGCCCACCAGCAGCAGCAGGAGTCCGATCGGCACCACCGCGATGAATACATAACTGACGATCAGGCGGTTGCGGACCCGCCACACGACGCGCTCGAGCCCGCGCCGCGTGTACCGGTACAGCAGGATCAGGAAGAGAACGGAGAGCGGGAATCCCAGCGCGCCCGGGCGGCCGGCCAGATAGGCGGCGCTCTGAATCAACAGCAGCGCCAGGAATACCCGCTCCAGCCAGCCGAGCTTGCGCCACAGCGTCATCGCTTCCGCGGAGGCTCCTGCACGCGCGTCTTGGCGATCGCGGGCAGTTCCGGTTCCGGCTTGACGTGATACTTCAGCAGGCCCTCGGTGAGAATCCGCATCGCGGTCTCCGTATCGTCGGCGAAGGCGAACAATTCCAGGTCCTCCGGCGAAATCATGCCATATTCCACCAGCGCTTCAAAGTTCAGGACCTTTTTCCAGAACTCCGAGCCGTAGAGTACGATCACCAGTCTTTTGGCCAGCTTCTGAGTCTGGGCCAGCGTGAGGATCTCGCTCAATTCATCCCAAGTGCCGAAACCGCCCGGAAAGGCCACGAGCGCCTTGGCCAGGTAGGCAAACCAGAACTTCCGCATGAAGAAGTAGTGGAATTCGAAAGAAAGTTCCGGCGTGATGTACGGATTGGGAAACTGCTCAAAGGGCAGCGAGATGTTGAGTCCGACGCTCGGGCCGTGCGCATCCGCGGCGCCGCGGTTGGCGGCTTCCATGATGCCCGGCCCCCCGCCGGAGCAGATGACGAAGCGCCGGTCGCCGTTGGCTTCCACCATCCGGTCGCTCCAGAGGGTGAATTCGCGCGCCAAATCGCGCGCCGCCTGGTAGTAATGCCCCAGCGGGCCGTCTTCAAAGATGCGGGCCGAGCCGAAAAACACCACCGTATCGCGGATCGAGTGCTTGCGGAAGTGCGACAGCGGCTCGAGGTACTCGGAGAGAATCCGGAGCGGACGCGCGTCCGAGGTTTCCAGGAACGCTTCGTTCTTGTAAGCCAGCGGACGCCGCCGCGGCTTCCGGTCGGAATGACTCATGCAGGGGTTCCTTTCTCGAGCTTTTGCCGCAGCGCGCCGACCTCTTTCTTCAGGTCCCGCGCCAGCTTCAGCAATTCGGGAAGTTTGGGAAATGCCGTGATGGCGCGCAGCCACTCGTTGGCGGCGAACGCGGGAGAGCCGGACACGCGCGCGCCGGCGGGCACGTCTCCGCCGATGCCGCTCTGCGCATAGACGACGGCGTTGTCGTGGATGGTCAGGTGGCCGGAGACCCCGACCTGTCCCGCCAGCAGGACGTTCTTTTTCAGGATGGAACTGCCGGCGAGCCCGGTCTGGGCGCAAATGATGTTGTCTTCGCCAACCACGCACGCGTGGCCGACCTGCACCAGCGAGTCGATCTTGGCGCCCCGCCCGACGCGGGTCTCGCCGACCGTGGCCCGGTCGATGTTGCTAAGTGATTGAATCTCCACGTCGTCTTCAATCACCGCAACGCCGGATTGGACGATCTTGTAGTGCGTCCCGTCGGCGCGTTTGGCGAACCCGAATCCGTCGCCGCCGACCACGACGCCATTCTGCAAAATCACGCGGTGGCCAATGCGGCAGAACTCGCGAACCGAGGCGTGCGCATGGGCGACAAAATCGTCCCCGATCTCGGCGCCCTCGTAGATGACCACGTGCGGGAAGAGCACGGCGTTGCGGCCGATGCGCACCCGCTCGCCGATCGAGACGAAGGGGCCGATCGAAGCGCCCGCGCCGATGCGGGCGGACGGCGCAATCGCGGCCATGGGGTGGATGCCGGCTGGCGGCTTGGGCGGCTGGTAGAAGAATTCGAGCGCCCGAGCGAAATCCAAGTAAGGGTTGGCGGAAACCAGGCTGGCGATCGGCAGACCGGGCAGCGCCTGCCCGACCAGGATCGCACTGGCTTTAGTGTGCCGGACTTTCGCGGCGTACTTCGGGTTTGCGAGGAACGTAAGTTGCCCGGGCTCGGCCGCCTCCATTCCCGCAACTCCCGTGATCTCTACGTCGCCGTCGCCGGAAAGCTGGCACCCCAGCCGCCCCGCAAGTTCGCTTAGTCGCATGGAGAGTACTAGGTTACCAGTCCGTGTCCCGAATCGCGATGCCGGACGCGCCTCGCTCTGGAATCCACCCAAAGACGGCGCCGCGCCACCGAGCCCCGACCGGGAGGGAGTGCCCCACGGCCTGCGGGCCAACAAAGTTGGGATAAGTCTCCGACTTGCCTTTCGCGATTGTGGGTTCCTCTTTCGGCTGGAAGCTTGGCCGCGCCGGTCGTCGACCGGTCGGAGACCGGCGCCACGACGTTTCCCTGCGCTTTCGAAAGGTGCGCCACCGGGGTGGCGGTGGGCCGGTGGGCGCCGGAAGCCCCAACACATGGCCCGCCCGCTTCCGCTCGCGGCTCGGAACGTGGCCCGGAACGGTCGCAAACTGCGCCGAGCCAAGGGGCGCTTTGACCGGCGCGGAGCCGACGGCTACGGGTTTTGGACCGTTCGCGCACGGCGTGGACTCCGGGGTTTTGGATGGACTCCGCTTCATGAAAATCGGAAGACGGCTGGCGCCCGTTTTCCAAAAGCCGGAACGTTCTTCGCCACGTTTACATCTGCAAAACTAGCTACATATGAATGGGTTCAAGGGGTTCGGGAGATGGCTCCTCTCCCCCGGGCAGTCGTGCCATTGGCCCTTCACGTGCACCTTAAGAGAGGACGCGAATCGAGTTGCTGGTCCCACCGGACCGTCGCCGGGCGCGTCAAATTTCGACACCGGGACGCTCGACGCCAAGTAAGGATCCCGGAAAAAGAGGTAACGACTAAGATGATTCAATTAGGCGCAAAGATCTTTCCGCTCTCTGCAAGGGCGATGTTTGCCGGGTTCTTGCTCACGATCCTGACCTTGACGCTCGCCCCTTGCGCCAGCGCGCAGATCACGGGCGAGGTGCGCGGTCAGATCGCGGACTCGACCGGCGCGGTCATTTCCAACGCGTCCGTCACGATCAAGAACGTCGCCACCGGCGAATCGCGGACACAGACCTCCAACGAGCAAGGCTACTTTTCCTTCGCGTTGCTTCCGATCGGCACGTACGAAGTTCGTGCGGAGGCCGCCGGTTTTCGGAGCGCGCTGACGCGGGCGGAAGTTCGCTCCGGCGAAATCGCCAGCGTCCGGTTCACGATGGAAGTCGGCCAGGTGTCCGAGACGGTGACCGTAGAGGCAGCCGCGTCGAAGCTTGATCTGGAAAACGCACAAATTCAGACGGGATTTGTGGGGCAGGCGATTCAGGAACTGCCCGTAGCCCGCAACCCCAATCTGTTCGCGATCACCGCCCCGGGCACGGCGCCGGTGTCCTCCAACAATCCCTTCCTGGGATCCGGCAGCTTCAACACCAACGGGGGCCGCGGCCGCGCCAACAACGTCACCGTGGATAACATCACCGCGACTGATATCTCGGTCACCGGTACGGGCGGTCCGCTCGGGCCGCTGAACTTCGCCGAGATCCAGGAAGTCAAATTCATCACCAACAACTTCAGCGCGGAGTACGGGCGCAACGCGAGTTCGCAATTGCAGTACATCACCCGTTCCGGAACCAACGATTTTCACGGCGAGGCCTACAACTTTCTCCGAAACGACAAATTGAACGCGCGTCCGTTCTTCGACCGTAGTGGCAAGACCAACGTGGTTCGCCGCAACGAGTTTGGCTATGTGTTTGGCGGCCCGGTGTTGCTGCCCGGGATTTACAATGGCAAAAACCGGACGTTCTTCTTCAATTCGTTCGAAGGCCTGAAACTGCGGGGCGCCGGCGCGACGCGCATTGCGCAGGTGCCGACGGCGGCCATGCTGGCGCAGGTGACCGACCCCACCGCGAAGGCCATCCTGGATCGGTACAAGCTGCCCGCCGCTACGGGCGTCTCCGGCAACACCGGAACCGTCGAGCAGGCGGCGCCCAACGTTTCCGATTCGTGGCAGTGGGCCGTGAAGGGTGACCATAACTTTAGCGAAAAACACCGGTTGAGTTCGCGCTACGGCAGCTATACGGCGACGACGGCGTCGACGAGCCTGGCGTTTGTCGGCGGCAACATTAACGGATTCGGCGCGAATTCGCGGAATGATCCGAAGCAGTTGAGCGTCGCTTACACCACGGTGGTCAGTCCGACGATTGTCAACGAAGCCCGCTTTGGCTACGGCTGGAGCGCTCCGGACTTCCCGGTGCAGAACCCGGATTTCATGGGTCCTCGCATTACGTTCGCCAATGCGCAGGTGGCGTCGCTAGGCACATGGGAGGGGTTGCTGCAAGGCCGCAACCAGCGCACCTTCCAGTGGCTCGATCAGCTTTCCGTGACCCGCGGATCGCACAACCTCAAGTTTGGCGCCGACGTGTTCTATTATCGGGCGAACTCTTATTTTGACGCGCTGATCCGCCCGGTGATCTCATTCGCAAGCTGGGATGATTTCGCCATTGGCCGGCCGCTGACCTACCAGCAGCGTTTTGGCAATTCCGAGCGGGCCAACCGCGTGTGGAACCACTTCTATTTCGTGCAAGATGACTGGAAGGTGAACCGCAAGCTGACCTTGAACCTGGGCATGCGCATCGAGGTGGCTGGCGGTCCGCGAGAGGCGAACGGAATCATCTCCACGCTGGATTCCAATTGCCGGGAGCCGATCGGCATCGCCGGAACGGGGCCGTTCGGCTGCTTCGCGCTGGGCCGGCCGGCGTTCAATACCTCCACCAACTGGGGCCCCCGGTTTGGCTTCGCCTACGCGATCAATGAAAAGACCGTGCTCCGCGGCGGCTACGGGATGGCCTATGACTTCATCTTCCTGAACCCCATTACGAACCAGCGCTTCCTGCCTCCGTTTATGCCGACGGCGGTGATTTCCGGCGCGGCGGCGTTCACGGGCGGAAACACCTTCGCGGCGCTGGTGGCCGGCAACGCGCCCATCCAGGAGCAGACGCGCGCCCAGGTCGGGCAGGTCCCGCAGAATGTGCGGAACTTCGGCAACATGAGCCCGCTGATTCAGCAGGATTTGCGTAACCCGCAGGTGCAGCAGTTCAGCCTGGGGATTCAGCGCGAGCTTCCTTACGGCATCGTGTGGAAAGGTACTTATGTGGGTACGGCGGGCCGTTATCTGCAACGCAGCCAGAACATCAATCTGACTAACGATCCCCGCCTGATTCCGGCCACGTCTGTCGCGGATGAGACCGCCAGACTGGCGACGTTCCTGGATATTCAGGTGCTCCAAGCGGGTAACGCGGCGCGGCCCTCCAACCGCATCGATCCCCGGTTCAATGTGGTCCAGTTGCTGGAAAGCTCGGCCAAGTCCATCTACAACAGCTTCCAGATGGATATCAGCAAGCGCTATTCGAGCGGCTACCTTTGGAACGTCGCCTATACCTACGGCCGGTCCATTGACGATGGCTCCGATGCGCTCGGCGTGCTGGTCAACGATGGACCGGTGCAACAGGATCCGCGGAACAATCGGGACAACCGGGGCGTCTCCCAGTTCGACATTCAGCAGCGCCTGGTGATTGTGCACTCCTGGGAGCTTCCGTTCGGCAAGAGCATTTCGAACGGGGTCCTGCGGAAAGTGGTCCACGGCTGGGGCTTCTCCGGCATCACCAGTTTCCGGTCCGGCTTCCCGATCACGTTTATTTCCGGTCCCCGCCGGGGCGTCAGCGTTCTGTCGTTGATCGGCGGCGGCGATGTTCGCGTGAACGCCACTGGCGCGTTCAACTTCAACCCGATTCCCACCGGCCGGGAGGGCGCTCCCGCCGGGACCGTCAATCCCGACGGTGCGCAGGCCATCTCGGCGTATGCCAACAGCATCGGTCTGTCGCAGCCCCTGATCGGCAACTTCGGCGGGGTCGGCCGCAACAGCCACCGGCTGAACGGCGAGCGCAACTTCGACTGGACGTTCTTCAAGAACATCCACGTTCGCGAGCGAATGCGCATCCAGTTCCGTGCGGAGATGTACAACGTCTTCAACAACACCTCGTTCCTGGAAGCGAACCGCAATATCTCGAATACCAACTTCGGGCAGTACGTCACCGTGGCGCAGGACGCCCGCTTCATGCAGATGGCGCTCCGGTTCGTGTTCTAGTCGGTATCTTTTTGAGCCGTTTCCACGGGCGCGAGGGGGCAGCTCCCCCCGCGCCCGTTTTGGCGTTTTCGTTGCTCCGCGCCGGGTAGGAGCGGATCCCATGCCGCTTGGCGCCATCCTAGGAGTTGCGCAGAACTTCCACCCCGGCCGCCAGCGCGGCAACGCGCGACGCCGCCTCCGCCTTCACGCGCAGCACGGTTTCGTGCTTCACCCGCTCGTAGCCCCGGATCCGGTCCGGCAAGGAGAGAATCGCCTTGGCTTCCTCGGCGTTCTGACTGGTCAAACGGCTCAGCACTTCCCGCACCAGTCCGCGATACCAGCCGATCAATTCGCGCTCCTCGCGCCGGGAGGCCTGCCGGGCGAACGGGTCCAGCACGCCGCCGCGCAGAAACTTCAAGCGGGCCAGGGCGCGCAGCGCGAAGCGCATCCCGCCGCCCAGAGGCAGTTTTCGCCGGATCCCCAAGGCGCGCAGGAACGGCGGATGGAGGTTGAACTCGATGGATTCCACCTGTTCCCACATCTCCTCGATCTGGCGGCGAAACGCCGGGGCGGTGAGCAGGCGCGCGACTTCGTACTCGTCCTTGTAGGCCATCAGCTTGTACAGGTAGCGGGCCACGGTGTCCGCGAGCGCCGGCGCCTGGGCGGAGACTCCGCGCACGAAGGCCAGATAGGCGTCCGCATAGCGCCGATCCTGATAGGCGATCAAATCGGCATAGCGGCGTTCCGCAAGCGGGCGCGCATCGGCGGGAGGAGGCGCGGGCGCGATATGCTGTTCGACCGCCCGCGCGTCCACGTAGTATCTGCGGCCCCAGCGAAACGCCTCGATGTTTTGCGCCGCCGCCACTCCGTTCAGACGCATGGCTTCTTCCAAAGATTCGGCGCGGAGTGGGATCAACCCCGCCTGATAGGCCACGCCCAGCAGGAATACGTTGGCGGCCAGGTGGGAGCCAAAGAGGCTCTCAGTGACGCGGCCGGCGTCCACGAACACGTTCCGGCCGCGATCCGTGCAGCGGTTGACGAGGCCCAGAATCCTTTGGGGACCCGTGAGCGGAAGTTCTCCGCGGATGACTTCCCCGGTGGGGACTTCGGCGGTATTCACCACCGCGACGGTCCGCGACGGATGAGCGCGTTTCAGGGTATCGGCAGCGCCGGCGCCCAGCAGATCGAAACCGAGCAGCAAATCCGCGTTGCCGAAGCTGATTTTTGCGGACGCCTCCAGCGGATGCTCGCTGAGGATGATGCTGGAGACCACCGCGCCGCCTTTCTGGGCCAGGCCCGTCTGGTCGAGCGTGAGGGCGGAGAGCCCGTCGATCCAGGCCGCCGTGGCCAGCAGCGCGTTGACGGTCACCACGCCGGTGCCGCCGATACCGGGGGACAGGATGGCATATCCGCCGCCGGCTTGCGCTTTGCCCTCCGGTTCGGGCGGCGCGCCGGCCGCGCCCGGGTCCATCGCGCGCTGCTTCAACCCCGTGCCCGGCTTCAAGTTCACGGTGACAAAGGACGGGCAGTCACCCAGCGCGCACGAGTAATCCTTGTTGCACGAGGACTGGTGAATCTGCGTCTTCTGCCCGTATTCGGTCTCCACCGGATACAGGCTCATGCAGTTCGACTGGCGTACGCAGTCGCCGCAGCCCTCGCAGACTTCCTGGTGGATCATCAGCCGGCGCGTGGGCTCGGCCAGCTTGCCGCGCGCGCGCAGGCGGCGCTTCTCGGCGGCGCACTGCTGATCGTAAATGATCACCGTAACGCCCGCCACGCGCTCCAGAGCGCGCATCACCTCCGCCAGCTCATCGCGATCCCGCAACTCCGCATTGGCGGCCAGCCGGACGGAGGCGTACTTGTCCAGGTCGTCGGTCAGCACCACCGTGCGCTTGACGCCCTCGGCTTCCAGTTTGCGCGTCAGTTCGGGCACGGGCAGTGCGCCGGAGGCCACCTGTCCGCCGGTCATCGCCACCGCGCCGTTATACAGGATGCGGAACGTGATGTTGACGCCGGCGGCGATGCAGGCGTTGAGCGACATCGTCCCCGAGTGGAAATAAGTGCCGTCACCGATGTTCTGGAACATGTGCGCGCGTTCCACGAACGGCGCGATGCCGATCCAGGGCGCGCCCTCGCCGCCCATTTGCGTGAGAAACGCGTAACCGCGGCCGGTGTGCTCGACCATCGACGCCATGGCGTGGCAGCCGATGCCGCCTCCCGCCAGTTGTCCGGGGAGCACGATGGTCGAACGGTTGTGAGGGCAGCCGGAACAGAAACCCGGCGAGCGGGCGGGCGCCGGCTCCCACTCGCGCCCGGCGATCTCCGCGACGCGGGCCAGCCGCGCGGCGACGCTTTCGGGCAAGGCGCGCCTTTCGAGGACGCGCGCCAGGGCGTGCGCGATGTCCTCCGGATCCAACTCGCCGGTGACCGGCAACAGCGGGGCGCCCGCCGCGTCGAACTTGCCGAGGATGCGCGGGCGGCGGGGCGCCTCGTACAGCGTCTCGCGCAGTTGCAATTCGAGGAAGCTGCGCTTTTCCTCGACCACCAGCAGCGTGTCCAGGTCCGCGGCGAACTCGCGCACAAAATCCGGCTCCAGCGGAAACGTGACCGCGAACTTCGCCACGCGGATGCCCAGCTTGGCGAGGTCTTCGCCGCTCAGGCCCAGATCCCGGAACGCCTGCTGCAGGTCCTGGTACGGTTTCCCGGCGGCGGCGATCCCCAGCCAGGCGCCCTCGCGCGCGCCGTGCCACCGGTTCAGGCGGTTCAGCCGCAGATAGGCGCGCACCGCGTCCAACCGCCGCCGCACGGTCTCGTATTCCAGCATCAGGGTGTACGGCACCACCAGCCGCGCTTCGAAGACCTTCTCGTAATCCGGCGGCCACTCAATGGCGAGCCGCGCGGGATCGGTCTCCGCCATGCCGCCGCCGTCGCAAACGTTGGTGACCATCTTCATCCCGCACCACGCCCCGGAGAAGCGCGACAGGGCCACCGCGTGCAGGCCGTAGTCGAGGATCTCCTGCACGTTGCCGGGGCAGAACAGCGGGATGGCGGCGTTGTACAAGCTGAAGTCGCTCTGGTGGGGAATGGTGGAGCTCTTCGAGATGTGATCGTCGCCCGCCAGCACCAGCGCCGCGCAATGCCGCCCGGTGCCGGCCAGGTTCGCGTGGCGGAAGATGTCGCCGGACCGGTCGACGCCGGGCCCTTTGCCGTACCAAATGCCCAGCACGCCGTCCAGCTTCTGCCCGCCCACCACCTCCACGATCTGGCTGCCGAAGACGCTGGTGGCGGCGACCTCTTCATTGATGCCGGGCACGAAGTGCACCTCGTGCTCCCGCAGCAGCCGCGCGACCCGTTGCAGCGCCAGATCGTAGGTCCCGAGCGGCGAGCCGGCGTAGCCCGAGATGAACGCGCCGGTGCGCAGCCCCGCCCGCGCGTCGCGCCGCACCTGCTCCATCGGCAGGCGCACCAGCGCCTGAATCCCGGTCAGATAGACACGTCCGCCGTCCGCCGTGTACTTGTCGTCAAGCCGCATGGTCCGCAAACCCGAAACCGGCCGCTCCCCACCCGGTTGCGGCCCGTGGCTCCGCGCGCCTTGGGCGAGGCTACCGTTTCAGGATCGCACAGCCGCGGCCGCCGGTCCCGGTCCCCAGGTTCGCTCAGTCACAGCGTTCGCATCACGAGGATGGCCCTGCGGCCAGACACCTTCGCGCGCTCACGAGTTTCCCGCGGCATTCCTGGATGCGGCTACTTCCCAAACCGGAACGAGAACACGTCGGCGTCCTTCAGCGCCAACCGCAACCGCACCGGCTTGCCCGCCAGCCTGCTCACGTCCGGACCGTTCTTCCAGGCGACCGTTCGTTCCAGCGCGTCGCCGAAAATTTCCGGGCACTCGTGAAGCGTGAAGCCCGGAAGCGGCGTTCCGTCGGCGTTGTCCAAAGCCACCCGCAAGCTCCCGCCCGCCGAAGTCGAGAAGTTCAGCACGAGGCGGCTGCCCTCGAACACCAGGGGCTTGGTGACCACCATCCCGCCTCCGAGCGGCGCGAATACCGAGGCGAATCCGTCGATGCGCAGCGTGTAGCGCCGCAGGCGGCTGCTGTCGCCCGTGAAGTAGCTTTCGGTGGCGTAGAGCGAAAGCTCGCGTGGTTCGTCGTCCGTCGTGGGCTCGGTTTCCACCACGTGCCAGGCGAGGTAGTTATCGCCGTATGACCAGTTGTGGCGGGTCTTCAGGCCCGGACGCAGGAACGCTTCGTCCCAGCGATGAAAGTGCAGGCCGTCGCGGCTGGACATGAGCAAACCGTCCGTCACGGCGCTGCCATACCGGGGACTCTTCTTCGCCCGCTCCTCGCGCTCGGCCAATTCGGGCAGCAGCCGGGTCGATTCGGTCCAGCCGCGATCCACGTACCGGGCAGGGAAGCCAATCAGAATGTGCGGTGCGCGGTAATAAGGCAGCACCTGGTTGGTGTACAACTGCTCCCCCGGCGCTCCCGGATACACCAGCCACTCCGGCTTCGACCAGTTGATCAGATCGTCCGACACCGCGGTGCGGATGCCCCGCATTTTGTTCTGGTCGAAATCCCGGATGTAGGCGCGGTAGCGCCGGATGGTGGGGTCCCAGAAAGCGATGTTCTGCGTGTCGAAATACCCGTCGGTGAGCACTGGCGTGGGCTTCATCAGCTTCCAGCGCAGGCCGTCGGGCGATTGAAACGCGTACAGTCCGCGCGGCTCATAGCCGAAGCCCACGGCCTTGTAACGCGCCTCCGGCTTCGCGGCCGGATTCGGGTCGCGGAACGGCGCCAAGTCGTGCGGTTCCTTGCCGTTGATCTCTCCCAGCACGATGTTGTTCTTCCGGGAGCCGTTGTACTCCACCAGCCCCAGTTCCGGCTTGGTCCAATGGATGCCGTCGCGGCTCTCGCCGTAGGCGATGGTGAGGCGGCCCGGCTTGCCGGTCACCTCGGGCATGTTCCACGCGTGGTAGTACATGCGATAGAGATCGCCGTCGCGGAAAACGGTGTGATACCCTCCGCCGCGGCCCTCCCAGGGCGCGTCATGCACCATCACAACCTCGCGGCGGACCGGGTGGTGGAGACGCAGGCGCGCGCCATCCTCGAACCGGTCGATGAGATAGGGGTCGATAAACAGTTCCAGCCGCGAGCCGATGGAGACCGGCTGCGCCAGCAGGGCCGCACCGCTCCAGGCCATCCAAAGTAAGAAACGCACGAGGGACCTCCGTCAGATGATGCCCAACCGCGCGGGGCGGCGCGGCGGGGGGAAGGCCCGGTCCAGTTCGGCGCTCGCGGCCGCGTCCAGCCGCACCTGGCAGGCGCCCACGTTCTCCTGGAGCCGCTCCCGCGAACTCGACTTCGGAATGACCGCCACGCCGTCCTGCGCGAGCAACCAGGCAAGAGCCACTTGCGCGGGGGTGGCGCCCAAGCGATCAGCCACGCGGCGGAGTTCGGGACGCCGGACCAGCCGGCCCTGGTCCAGCGGGCAATAGGCCATCACCGGAATCCCGCGCTGGCGGCACCAGGGCAGCACCGCCCATTCGGCCTCACGCCGCGCCAGGCTGTAGAGGATCTGGTTGCTCGCGGACAGGCCGCAGTCGCAGGTGGCCATCTCCTCCAGATCGTCCACGTCGAAATTGCTGACGCCGTATGCCGCAATCTTTCCCTGCTCCCGTAGTCGCTCGAGCGCCGCGAAACTTTCCTCCAGCGGGACCGAGCCGCGCCAGTGAATCAGGTACAGATCCAGCCGCTCCGTCCGGAGACGGCGCAGACTGCGCTCGCACGCCAAAGGCAACTCCCGGCGTCCGGCGTGGTGCGGATAGACCTTGCTGACCAGGAACAATCCGTCGCGCCGCCCGGCAATGGCTTCGCCGATCACTTCCTCGGCGCCGCCCTCGCCGTACATTTCGGCGGTGTCGATCAGACGGACGCCCAGGTCGAGCGCCCAGCGGATGGCGTCCGCTTCCTCGGCGCGGCGTCGCGCCTGCTCGCCCATCCGCCAGGTGCCCAGTCCGAAGACGGGGATCGATCCGCCGCCAGGCAGGGCAAGGGTGCGATCCGGTACGGGCATTTACGAGTTCCAACATAACATGCGCTATGCTGGCCCTCGAACCGTAACCATGTTGATCTCCCGTCGTAGCGCGCTGCTGGCCGGCGGCGCCGGATCCGCCGCCCTGGCCCAGAAGCGCATCCTTCGCAGAACCGACCAGTCCAGCCCGGGCGGCCTCTGCCTCAATGAAGACAACAGCCACTACTTCTACACGCGCGCCGGGCAGAAGCTGGACGAAGCCGCGGTGGACTCCTGGGTGGACCAGTACGCCGGCACGCACGTCCGCGAGCTGATGCTGTGTCCTAACGCGATGCGCACCAGCTACGCCAGCAGCGTGTGGGATCCCATCTGGCGCGGCTACGACCCGAAGGGTCCGGACGATCAGCCCCTGCTGGCCAGCACCGCACCGGAGGCTCGCAAAAGCGCGCGCCGCTGGATCCACACGGCCTGGGAACTGAACCAGGCCGGCATCGACGTTTATGCGCGCTGGATCCGCCGCGCCCGCCAGCATGGACTCTCGCCGTGGCTGAGCGTCCGCATGAACGACGTCCACAACGTCGACGACGAACGCAGCTTCCTTCATAGCGAATTCTGGCGCGAGAATCCCCACCTGCGCCGTGTGCCCTACCGCTTCACCCACTGGAACGACCGCGCCTTCGACTACGAGCGCGCCGAAGTGCGCGCGCATCACTTCCGCTTGATCAAAGAACTGGCCGAGCGCTATGACTTCGACGGTCTGGAACTGGACTGGATGCGCTTCGGCTATCACTTCCGTCCGGGACAGGAAGCCGCCGGCCGCGAGATTCTCACCCAGTTCACCGCCGATGTCCGCCGCTTGCTGGACGGCTGGCAGCACCGCCGGGGCCATCGCATCCGTTTGGGCGCGCGCGTGCCTACGCGGCCGGCCACGGCCCTTGGGCTGGGCTACGACCCGGTTACGTGGGCGCGGCGGAATCTGGTCGACCTGCTGGTGGTCACCCCGTTCTTCTCCTCCTGCGAGACCGACATCCCGATCGAACTGTGGAAGCAGTTGCTCGAGGGCTCCCGCGTCACGTTAGCCGCTGGCCTGGAGATTCTGGTGCGCCCCTATCCGGAGTTCAAGGCGCCCTTGCGAAATTCGCTGCTGACCGCGCGCGGCGCGGCCGCATCCTTCCTGGAGCGTGGCGCGGACCGCGTGTACCTGTTCAACTTCATGGATTCGGATACCGCGATGGACGACCTGGCCAACTACCCCACCCTGCTGCGGGAGGCGGGCAGCCTGAGCACGCTGCGCGGCAAGCCCCGCCGGCATATCCTCACGTTCGCCGACACGTGGGCGCCGGGCGAACCTCGCGCTTCCGCCCTGCCGGTTGCCTGCGAGCCCGGCCGGTGGTACCCCTTCCGGCTGGCGACGGGTCCGCAACCCGCCGGCGGCCGAGCTTACGTTTACCTCGGACTGGAGGGACCGGGCGAGGAAAACATCCGGCAGTGGGAAGTGCGGCTGAACGGCGAGGTTTGCCCGTATCAGGGGCCGGCCCCAGCGGATGCACCGAAACCGGAGGTCCCGCTCTCCCGGTTCGGAATCCCTCTGCCCTCGCTCAACCGCGGGTACAATTTGGTGGAACTCCAGGCGAAACACACCGCCCGCGTGGTTTGGGCCGAGATCGCACTCGATCTATGACTTCAGGAGTACGCGCCGGAATGAAACTCGCGATTGGGGCTCTCTTGCTTGCCGCGACGCTGCCCGCCCAGCAGCCTTCTCCCGACTGGCGGCGCCTGGAAGAGGAAACGATGCGCCATTTCCAGGCGCTGCTGCGCTTCGACACCAGCGACCCGCCGGGCCACGAAGCCCCCGCCGTCGAATATCTGAAGCAGGTCCTCGAGCGGGAAGGGATACCCGTGAAGATCTTCGCGCTCGATCCTAAGCGGCCCAACCTGGTGGCGCGGCTCAAGGGGAGCGGGAAGAAGCGCTCGCTGCTGATCATGGGGCATACCGACGTGGTCAACGTGGACCCCGCCAAGTGGATCCATCCGCCCTTCTCCGCTACGCGAGAAGGCGGCTATGTCTACGGCCGCGGCGCCGTGGACGACAAGGACAACGTGGTGGCATGCCTGATGGTGATGCTCGAACTGAAGCGGCGCAACATTCCGCTGGACCGCGACGTGATCTTCCTGGCCGAAGCGGGCGAAGAAGGCAGCGTCCGCTACGGCATCCAGTACATGGTGGAGAAGCACTGGCCGGAGATCGAAGCCGAGTTCTGCTTCGCCGAGGGCGCGGGCGTCGTCCGGAGCGGAGGGCGGGCGCGCTATGCGCAGATTCAAACCACAGAGAAAATTCCCTACGCGGTGCGCCTAGTGGCCACCGGGCCTGCCGGGCATGGGTCCGTGCCGCTGCGGACCAACGCGGTGGTTCGCCTTGCGCAAGCCGTCGCCAAGGTGGCGGCGTGGCAGACGCCCATGCGTCTGAACGACACCACGCGCGCCTACTTCGAGCGCCTGGCCACCATCAGCGCGCCGGAAGACGCGGCCCGCTACAACGGCCTGGCGCACCCGGACCGCTCCGCGGAAATCCAGGAGTACTTCGCCGTCCATGAACCAAGGCACAACGCGATGCTGCGCACCTCAATTTCTCCCAATATTCTCCAAGCCGGTTACCGCGTGAACGTGATCCCTTCCGAGGCGGTGGCGACGCTGGACATTCGGGCGCTGCCGGACGAGGATGTCCCGCGCTTGCTCGAACTGCTTCGCGGCGTCATCAACGACCCGGCGGTCAAAATAGTCCCGGCCGAACGCGACACCCGCCCTCCCGCGCAGCCCTCGCGGTTGGGCACGGAGGCGTTCCGGGCGGTCGAAGCCGCGGTGCGGGGCATCTACGGGGTGCCCACGCTACCCTACATGAGCACCGGCGCCACCGATATGGCTTATCTGCGCGCCCGGGGCGTCGATTGCTACGGCGTCGGTCCGGCGACCGACGTCGAGGACGGCCCGAAGGGCTTCGGCGCGCACAGCGATCAGGAGCGTATTCTCGAGGAGGAGTTGCACCGGTTCGTGCGGTTCCATTGGGAGATTGTCGTCTCCGTCGCGGCCGCGCAGCCGGTGGGCGCGCCTTCACGCTGAGCCACGGCCGGGAGGAAGCGCGCGCCCCCTTTGCTGATCGCCCTCTCCATACGAGGGGGTTCCGCCAATTGCCCCTGGGTGGAAGAGCGTCTCGATTCGGCAGCGCCGGGCGACGCTTTCTGTCGCCCGGCGCGAGCGGAGACGGTGGGTATTCGCGAGATTATTGCCCCGCCGGCGGCGAGATGGCGGCCCCTGCTAAGGCGTCGTTCGTACGGACAATGTCAAGGTCAAGCGCGCCAGGGTGTGATCCGCCGTCAGCGGTTTGCCCCCGGAAACGTCTTGCAAAAACAGGGTCATCCCGTCGCGGACCCACCGGGCGGTCTGGGCGTTCCCCACGGGACCGCCCGCGACGAACAGCGCCCCATTGGGCGCGCCCACCCGGACTTCCACCTGCGTCGCGGTCGGGGCAATCCACGAAACCGTGGTCTGACCCAAACCCGTGCCATCGGTCACCACGATTGGATTCGGAGTCGCCGTGAAGGTGGCCAAGGCGGCGGGCGGCGCGTTGGGCTGCCGGTCGACCTTGATCCGCCGCAGCGTGAAGTTGAACGTCCCGAGGCATCCCACCAGGGGCGAACATACTGCCGGGAGCGGCTGGCCGAGCGGATCGGGCACCGGCAGGTTATCCCGGTCCAAGATCACCCGCTGCGTCGGCCCATCGACGAACGGAAAAAAATACGCCTGAATGTAGCCCACCATGCGGTCCCGGTTCGTCGGATCAATGCGTCCCACCAGGCGAACCCGAAACGCGCCTTCGAAGGTGGTGATTTCCGCGCCCGATTGCAGCCACATGAAGTTCGATTCGATCTGATCGCCTTCGGTCTCCACCCAACCGCCGTGGGCGGTGCTGTGGAAACCCACGAAGACATTCGAATCGATGCCAATGAAGTTGCCGTCCGCGTAGAACGTCGGAAGCATCACGATTTCGAACGGGATCGGACATCCCGGAGTGCCCGGCTCACACGGGGGGTTGAAGGGCACCGCGCGCCCAAACCACGACCCCACCACGGGGGACTGAGGGGCCGGCGTCTGCGCCGGCAGGCTGCCCACCGTCATCAGGACCGTCCAGCCGGTGATTAGCATCGATGCAAGTTTTTGATTGTTCATTATTTACCTTTTTCGTCTGGGAGGCTTCGAAAAACCTCTGTTTGCTAATCGTACCTTTCCATCCGGAAATGTCAATAGCCCGTTTCGATGAATCTCCTGAACCGGACGGGCGCTCACCAGGATTGGTCTAAGCGTAATGGCGCGCGGGCATCAGCGTAATCTGCGCCGCCTGGCGGGGGATGAACTCCATCTGCGGCAGGATTGCGCGGGCAGCTTCGATGCCCGGCGCAATCTCGCACAATTCCAGCCCTGCTCCGGTAAGGCGGAATACCGCGCGCTCGGTAACGTAAAGGACCGATTTTCCCTCGCGGAGCGCTTGCGGTGCGCTAAACGTGACCTGCTCCACCTGCCGGACGAACTTCTTCGTACGCCCCTCCCTGAGGATTTTCAGACCGCCGTTTTGAAAGACGGCTTCGAAATTCCCCGCCGTGAAGGTGCCCAGGAACACCACTTTCTTCGCGGTTTGGGCGATATTGATAAAGCCGCCGGTCCCCGGGATCCGCCCCCCATACCGGCTGACGTTCACGTTTCCTTCCGCATCGCATTCGGCCATACTGAGGAACGCGACGTCCAGTCCGCCGCCGTCGTAAAAATCAAACATATACGGTTGGTCGATGATGGCGGTGGGGTGCAACGCCGCGCCGAAACTGAGGCCGCCCGCCGGAATCCCGCCGACCGCGCCCGCTTCCACGGTCAGGACGAAGTCGCCGAAACGTTTCCGTTCCAGGGCCAGCCGGGCAATGCCTTCCGCCATCCCGATTCCCAGGTTGACGACTTCTCCGCCCTGCAATTCGTCCAGGCAACGGGACGCGATCCAGCGCCGCGGACCGGGTTCCAGCGGGGGCAGTGCGATCCCCTCCAGGCTTCCGGCCTGATAATAGCCCGGGTTGGACGCCTCCGAGAACGTTTGGGGATGGTTTTCCGGCGACGCCACCACCACTCCATCCACAAAAATCCCCGGAACCCGGATGTCCTTGGGATCACGGGAGAACGCATCCACCAGCCTCTCCACCTGCGCGATGACCAGGCCGCCCGAGTTGCGGGCCGCCTGAGCAATCGAAAGCGACTCCCCGGTCAGGGCCTCCCGTTCGAAAGACAGGTTGCCCTCCGCATCGGCCGCGGTCGCCCGCACAAACGCCACATCCACCTTGGGCGTCCGGTAGGCCAGCATTGGCTGCCCGAAAACCTCAACCAGTTCGACCAGGTCCTCCCGCGCCGCCCCGTTGAGTTTCCCGCCTCCGAAGCGGGGATCGACAAACGTGCCCAAACCCACGCGGCTCAGCACCGCCGGATTCCCCGATGCGATCTCCCGGAACATCTTGGAAATGACGCCTTGGGGAAAGTTGTAGGCCTCAATGGCTTCCTCCGCGGCCAGGCGGCCGATGGCGGGCGCCAGGTTCCAGTGACCGCCAATCACCCGTTTCAACAGCCCGCGATGGCCCAGGTGATTCAGGCCACGCTTCTGGCCGTCGCCCTGCCCCGCGGCATAGATCAGCGTCAAATCGCGCGGAAGCGAGTCGCGCAAGAACCGGCTTTCCAGGGCCTGCGTCAGTTCCTCGGCGTGGCCGATACCGACGAATCCGCTGGTGGCCAGCGTGGCCCCATCGGGAATCAGTTCCACCGCCTCCCGGGCGGTCATGATGCGTACGTGGCGTGGCATAGCGAAGCGCGGCCTGCGGTTGAGGTCCTGCGTCATCATACCGTCCGATTTGACACCGCGAAAACCCGCCTGATAGATTCCGGTCCAATGACTTGGTTGCGTCCTGGCGTTTTCGTAGGGGCGTGCGCCCTCGCCTGGGGCGCGCCCTCCGGTCCGGAGGCGGAGTTCTTTGAAGCTAAGGTCCGCCCGGTGCTGGCCCGCCATTGCTACACCTGCCACACGCAAACGCACACCGCAGGGTTGCGCGTGGACTCGCGCGAGCACCTGCTGAATGGCGGCCGCTCCGGCCCCGCCATCGTACCGGGCAACGCGGATGAGAGCCTGCTGATTCAGGTGGTCCGCCGAACACACCGCATCAAGATGCCGCCCTCGGAGAGCCTGCGGGAAGACGAGATCGCCGCGCTGGTCAGGTGGGTCAACGGCGGTGCGGTCTGGCCGGAGGCCCCGCAACCGGCCAAACCGGCGGGCAGCCGTTACGAGATTACCCCCGAGCAGCGCGCCTTCTGGTCTTTTCAGCCCGTGCGCAAGCCCGCGCCGCCCCCCGTGCGCGACGAGGCCTGGGTGCGCGGCCCGATTGACCGCTTCATGCTGGCGAAACTCGAACAGGCGGGCTTAACGCCCGCGCCTCCGGCTTCCCGGCATGCCCTGATCCGGCGCGTGAGTTTTGATCTGACCGGCCTGCCGCCCTCGCCGGAAGAAGTGCGGGCGTTCGTGGAAGACACCTCGCCCAACGCCTATGAAAAACTGGTGGACCGCCTGCTCGCTTCGCCTCGCTATGGCGAACGCTGGGGGCGGCACTGGCTGGATGTGGCCCGCTACGCCGACGGCGAGCACGGCGTCAGCAACGATACGCCGTTCCCCAACGCGTGGCGTTACCGCAACTGGGTGATTCAGGCGTTTAACGAAGATCTGCCCTACGACACGTTCGTCAAGGCGCAGATCGCGGGGGACCTACTGCCGGACGCGGACCGCCTCCGGCCCGGCCTGGGTTTCCAGGCGCTCGGCCACGACCACCATGACCGTGTCGACGTGACTACGCGCGCCTTCCTGGGCTTGACGGTCGCGTGCGCCCAATGTCACGACCACAAGTACGACCCGATCCCCACCCAGGATTACTACTCGCTGCTGGGCGTCTTCCGCAGCAGCAGTCTGACCGAGCATCCCCTGGCGCCCCCCGCGGTGGTGGAGGAATACAAGGCCAGCAAGAAGATCATTGACGACAAGGAAGCCGCGCTCAAGGACTGGACGGGGAAACAAATCGATGGCCTGATTGACATTCTGGCCACCCGCACCGCCGGCTACATGATGGCGGCGTGGCGGGTGCAGCAAGGCGGCGTCGCGCCGGACGACCTCGATGCGGAAACCGTCACCCGTTGGGTTGCTTTCCTGCGCGACCGCGACAAAGATTACGCCTATTTCAAGCCCTGGTTCGACGCGCTGGACCGCAAGGCGCCGGAAGCGGAGATGGCCAGGCTGGCGGCGGACCTGCAAGCGTTCTTCTTAAGCATACTGGCGGAGAAGAAGGACATCGACGACCGCAATTACGTCAAGCTGGGTGGCGCCAAGGGCGTCAAGGACGAGCGCACCCGCCAATACGCCAACCTGGATTTCCTGTCCCCCGTCAAGTACTACTTCTGGCGCGACCTCGCCAGCGAACCGTACCGCCGGGACGCTTTCGATGCGGCGGGCGGCGTGTTCTATTACGGTCCCAAACAGATCGAGCGGTGGCTGAGCGGCGCATGGAGGGAGTATTTGCACCGCGAGCGCGACGAGATCGAAACTCTGAAGAAAGCGCTGCCGCCGCAGTATCCGTTCCTGCATGCGCTGACGGAAGCCGACAAACCAGTCAACACCCGCGTGGCCATCCGCGGGGATCAGAACCATCTGGGCGAGGAGGCCCCGCGACGGTTCCTGCGGATTCTGGCCGGCGATACCCCGCCGGCGTTCACCCGCGGCAGCGGGCGATTGGACTTGGCGGAGGCGATCGCGAGCCCCTCGAATCCCCTCACCGCGCGGGTGTTCGTCAACCGGGTCTGGCAGATGCACTTCGGCGAGGGCATCGTGCGCTCACCGTCCAACTACGGCCAGTTAGGCGAGCGGCCGACGCATCCCGAACTGCTCGACTACCTGGCGGCCAGATTCGTCGAGAACGGTTGGTCAGTGAAGAAACTGAACCGGGAGATCCTGCTCTCGGCCGCCTACCGGCAGGCCGCGGCGCACAATCCCCAGCATGCCGCCAAGGATCCGGAGAACCGTCTGTTGTGGCGGTTTCCCCTCCGCAAACGGCTGGACGTGGAAGCGCTGCGCGACGCCATGCTCGCCGTCGCCGGGACGCTGGACCTGACGCCGGGCGAGGCGCCCGCCAAACTGGACGAAGAAAACCGGCGCCGCACGGTGTACGGCACGGTGGCGCGCACCCGGCAGGAGCCGATCCTCTCGCTGTTCGACTTCCCCAATCCAAACCAGACCAGCGAACAGCGCGCGGTGACCATCGGACCGATGCAGAGACTGTTCTTCCTGAACAACCCGTTCGTCACGCGCCAGTCGCGGGCGCTGGCGGAACGGCTGGCGCCGCTTGCTGGCGACGAAGCCCGCATCCAGCAAGCCTACCTGCTGCTCTACGCGCGGCCGGCGTCGCCGGAGGAAGTCCGGGCCGGGATCGAGTTTGTGCAATCCGGGGAGAACCTGTGGCCGCAGTACGCGCAAGTGCTCCTCGGCGCGGCCGAGTTCTCCGCGGTGGAATGAAGCTTCAGGCGGCCCGGGTCGAAAATCGTGATGCCGCGCGAGGCGCGGTCTTCAGCCATGGCAACGAAGAGCCGCGACCCCCAACCCCGGGTTGACGGCCGCCAGGGGGCAAGTCTCCGACTTGCCCTTCGAGTTTCCGGATTCCCGCCCGGGCGGTGAGCCGCCGGCGCCGGTCAGCGCTTTGCGCGGATGTCGAAAGCGTACAGGCGATCCTGCTCGCGCAGGTAGAGCCGTCCGTGCGCAATGACCGGCGGCGTCCAGGTGGGGAACTCGCCGGAGGGAATCGAGAAGCGCGATTTCTCGCGATAGCCGGCGGGGGTCGCCTCCACCAGCGCCACCCGGCCCGCTTCACTCAGCACGTACAAGTGCCCGTCGGCGTAGGTCACCGATCCCTTGCCGACGCTCCGGTCGCGCCATGCCACCGAGCCGTCCTCAAACTTCATCGCCGTCAGAATCGAGCTCGAGAACCCGTACAGGTACCCCTGGTGCAGTACCGACGAGGAATAGTGATTCTTCATCTCGCGGTTGAAGTACAGCTCCCGCGCGCCCCCGGACCGGACATCGAGCAACAGACAGCCCGTGCCGTAGTCGGTGGAGAAGAAAACGCGGCCGTCAAACGCGATCGGGGTGGCGATGTTGGCGGTCCCATTGGCCACCTTTTTGTTCCTCCACAGCAGTTCGCCGTTGGCGGCGTTCAATCCCAGCGCCCCTTCGCCGGTCAGGACGGCGATCTGCCGTTTGCCGGCGGCGTCGAACGCGATGGGAGACGAATAGCCGGCCGAGTCGCTTTGCGATTTCCAAAGCAGCTTGCCGGTCTTCTTGTCCAGCGCGACGACGCTCGCCCCGGGGCCCCCGGGCGTCACAATCAAGCGGTCGCCGTCCACCAGGGGCGACTCGCTGATGCCCCAGTGGATCACCTCGCCGCCGAACTGCTTGACAATGTTGATCTCCCAAAGTTTCTTGCCGGCGGCGCGGTCGAGGCACGCCAGCGTTCCGTCCGAAGCCAGGGCGTAGAGCCAATCGCCGTCCAGGGTGGGAGTTCCGCGCGGGCCGTTGCCTCTGCGCTCTCGGTACCCTCCGCCCGAGGGAGTCTCCCAAACTTTACGGCCGGTCGCGGTGTCGAAGGCCATCACCAACTGCTGGCTGCCGCGCTGGCCTTGCGTATACAGGCGATCGCCGGCTACCGAGAATGCGGAGTATCCTTCTCCCAAGCCCGACGTTTTCCATTGCAGGGGCGGGCCGTTCTCCGGCCACGCGGTGAGCAAGCCGGTTTCGGGAGATTTTCCGTCCCGATGCATGCCTCGCCATTGGGGCCAGTCCGCGGCGCTGGCGGCGAAGATAGCCAGCACGAGCGCGATTCCGGTTCGCCGCATCCTTCAACTGTATCAGCGCCACGGCGGTTCAGCGCACGTCCGGCCGCTGGCGGGCGATCAGACTGGCGACCAGCCGATGACGGGAGGAGGCGCCGGGTTCCCGCGACGGCCCCTCGGCGTAGTGAAGGATCTCCAGGGGAGCGACCAGGCCAGGCAACTCGCCCGGATCCAAGAGAAACGCCGGATTCGCAGGCGGGGTCTCCAGCCGCGGGTCCACCAGCAGCAGTTCCGCCACCAGCAGTCCGCCGGGCCGCAACGCGCCGAGCATGCGGGGGAACAGGTCGCGCTGCAAGTAGCAGAAGTCGGCGATGAGGTCGAAGGATCGGGGCTCGATCAGTTCCGGGGTCGCCTCCAGGTCGGCGACGCGAGCATCCACGCGCAAGCCGAGGGCGGCGGCTCTTTCCTCCAGGCGCCGAATGGCGGTGGGCGCGGCATCGATCGCGGTGACCTGCCATCCCCGGCGCGCAAATTCGAGCGCATGCCTTCCCGGTCCGCAGGCTAGGTCCAGCGCCCGGCCGGGCGGCGCGGACCACCGCCGCCAGACTTCCTCAAGCAATGGGGAGCACCGGCGGTCGAGCAGTTCGCCCTTCCGATAACGCTCTTCCCACTTGCCGGCGCTCACTATTGCTGCCTTTCGGCCCGGGCAGGCCCGCAAAAAATCGGCGGATCGTCAAGGACAAAATGTTTACTGTTTTCGCCTCTACCCGGAGTTTTGCGCGGTTGCGGAGAGACGGCTACCCCCAATTGCGGGTACGCCGGCGCTACGGCCCAATTTCCCGAGAACCTCCCCTCCGGAAGCCTTTTCAACGAGGCCGATTTATGCGAGTCTAAAAACAGACCAGCCATGCTGCCCAACTTTCTGGTTCCGGAAAGCACGGTACGCGACGGAGGGACCGGCTTGGTGTTGAGCCTTGACAGCTCCCAAGGCGGGATGGTCCTTCTTACTCTCGGCATCACCCGCATTATTGAACAGGAAAGTCTCGACGTGCTGATCTGGGGATCGAGCGACGGCGAGAACTGGGGCGACAAACCGCTCCTCGCCTTCCCGCAGAAGTTCTACTGTGGAACCTACCAGATGCTGCTCGATTTGAGCGCCCATCCGGAGACGCGTTTCCTGCGGGCGCAATGGAAAGTGAACCGCTGGGGACGGGGCGACGGCAAGCCGTTGTTCGGCTTTTATCTGTTCGCCTCGGAAGTAGCGGTGCGGGCGGCGGCGGGAACGGCTTAATCCGCCGTCCCATTAGTTGATTAGTCATCCAATGACGGGTATGCTAACGCTGTGAGCCGGCCCGGCAGCTTGCAGGAGGAGATCCGCCAGCGCAAGCCGTTCGCCTCCCCGCAGCAGGAGGCTTTCCTGGCTTTGCTGCGGACCGCCGACCGGCTGCGCCGGCGGCAAAGCGCGGTCGTCGGGCCCCAGGGCATCACGTTGCAGCAGTACAACGTGCTCCGCATCCTGCGCGGCGCGGGGCCGGACGGTTTGCCCACCCTCGAGATCGCCGACCGGATGATCGAGGAAACGCCGGGCATCACCCGCCTGCTGGACCGCCTCGAAAAGAAGAAGTGGATTGTCCGCCGCCGCCGCAAGGAGGACCGCCGGCAGGTGTTTTGTTACCTTACGGACTCCGGCCATGCCTTGTTGTCTTCGCTCGACGCCCCCGTGGCGGCCGGCGCCGAGGCCGCGCTCGCCCTGCTGAGCTCGAACGAGGTGCGCACCCTGATCGCCCTGCTCGAGCGGGTCCGGCAGGCGCCGTAACCCGGCAAAAGATTTGCGGTCCATTGGATGATTGGGCAATGCATCACTAGTCAAGGAGAAGAAGATGGCTAACGTCGCGGAACTGGATGCCGCCCTCAACCAGGCGGTGCTGGAAGGAAAGGCGATGGAAGCGTTCGAGCAGTACTATGCCGACGACGTCGTCATGCAAGAAAACAACGATCCTCCCACGGCGGGCAAAGACCCCAACCGCGAGCGGGAACTGGCGTTCTTCCATTCGGTCGCCGAGTTTCATCGCGCCCGGATGCTGGCCAGCGCCGTCAACGGTGACGTCACGTTCTCGGAATGGGAGCTGGATTTCACCCTGAAGAACGGGGCGCGTGTGCTGCTGGCGCAGGTGGCGGTCCGGCGCTGGAAGGACGGCAGGGTAGTGGCCGAGCGCTTTTATTACCATCAGTAACCGCGGCGGCCACTTTAGTACCATGAAGAGGAATGCTCACGCGGGACACCACGGAAGCCCCCGCGCGAAGTGCGCCCGGCTTGGCCCAGGCGCGGGAACAACTGCGGCGGTTGGGGGATGCGCTCCGCCAGGCGCTGAAGGGCAAGCCGGAGGTGGTGACCCTCACCCTCACCAGCCTGCTGGCGCGCGGCCATCTGCTGATTGAGGACGTCCCCGGCGTCGGCAAGACGACCCTTGCGCAAGCGCTGGCCCGTGCCGTGTCCTGCGCGTTCAGCCGCTTGCAGTTTACTTCCGACATGCTCCCCAGCGATGTGCTGGGGGTGACCGTCTACAACTCCCGCACCCAGGCGTTCGAGTTCAAGCCGGGCCCCATTTTCACCAGCTTCCTGCTGGCCGATGAAATCAACCGGACCACGCCGAAGACGCAATCGGCGCTGCTGGAAGCGATGAATGAAACCCAGGTCACCATCGACGGCCGCTCGTACCCGCTGCCGCGGCCCTTCATGGTGATCGCCACCCAGAATCCCGTCGAACACCATGGCACCTATCCGCTTCCCGAGTCGCAACTGGACCGGTTCCTGATGCGCATCCGCATCGGCTATCCGGGCCGCGAGAGCGAGCGGGCGATCCTGCGCGACGGCTTTCTGGCCAAGCCGGTCTTCCCCGAGCCGGTGCTGGGCGGCGAAGACGTGCTGGCGCTCCAGGAAGCCGTCGGCCGAGTTCGCGTGGATGCCGCGCTCGAAGACTACCTGCTCGAGATCGTCGAGCAGACGCGCCGGCACGAAGCGCTCGCCCTGGGAGTGAGTCCCCGGGGCGCCCAGGCGCTGTTTCGCGCCGCGCAGGCCCACGCCCTGGTGGACGGGCGCGACTACGTGCTGCCCGACGATGTGAAGCGGCTGGCGGCGCCGGTTTGCGCGCACCGCGTCATCGTCTCGCCCAAGGCCGCGCTTGCCCAACGCCGCTCCGATCTGAGCGACCGCATCATCGAGGACATCCTACTCCACGTAGATGTGCCTTTGTAGATCACGAACATGAAGACCGCAATCATCGGCTTGCCCATGGTGGGCAAGACCTCCCTATTTACCATCCTCACCGGCGTGCACCAGGAGACGCGCATCGGCTCCACGGCCGTGCGCACCGGCGTCGCCCGGGTGCCGGACCCCCGCCTGGAGGCCCTGGCGGCGATCTTCCAGCCGCCCAAAGTCACCCATGCGACCGTCGAGTACCTGGATGTGCCGGCGATCTCCAAGGAATCGCTCCGCGACGGATCCTACCTGGCCAGCCTGCGCGTGGTGGACGCGTTCGCGCACGTGGTGCGCGTGTTCGCCGACGAAACCGTGCCGCACGAATTCGGCGACGTCGATCCCCTGCGCGACATCGACAACCTGGAAACCGAGCTGATCCTGAGCGATCTGGTGGTGGTCGAAAAGCGCCTGGAGCGCGTCGAGAAAGACCGCAAGAAGATCAAGAGCGCCGATCTCGACCACGAGTGGGAACTCCTGCACCGGTGCAAGGAACTGCTGGAAGCCAATACGCCGCTCCGCCAGCTGGCGCTCGACCCCGAAGGCGACCGGCGGCTGCGCGGGTTTCAATTCCTGTCGCAGAAGCCCATGTTGTACGTGATGAACCTGGGCGAGGACGACGCGCCGCGGCTGCATGAGAAGGAAGCGGAGTTTCGCGCCGCGCTTCCCGCCCGGCCCCGCACGGCCGTGACCGCGGTGTGCGGCAAGATTGAAGCCGAACTGGCCGAACTGTCGCCCGGGGAAGCTCAGGACCTGATGGCGAGCTACGGCCTGGCCGAGCCCGGTCTGAACCGGATCATCTCGGCTACCTACGCGCTGCTCGGCCTGATGTCGTTCCTGACCGCCGGCGAAACGGAAGTGCGCGCCTGGACCGTGCCCGCGGGCAGCCACGCGGTGAAAGCCGCCGGCGCCATCCATACCGACTTCGAGAAGAAATTCATCCGCGCCGAGGTGGTGAACTGGCAGGCGCTGGTGGATCACCGGGGCTATGCCGGAGTCCGGGAAAAAGGACTCCTGCGCCTGGAGGGCAAGGACTACGTGGTCAAGGACGGAGACGTCCTGGTGATCCGGCACGGTTAGAGAGCCCGGCGTTGGCGGGAGAATCGCCGCCTTGCCGAGGCGTCTGGAAGGAAGCGGCACAACCAGGATTCGGGCGGAACCACGGGATGGACTTCGCGTTGATACGGCTACGGTTCTGGCTGGAAGCGGTCGACCCTCTGTATTTTCCGCCAGGCAAGGCCGGGAATGTGCTCCGGGGGGCGTTCGGGACCATCTTCCGCCGCCTTGCCTGCGTACCCGCGTGCCGGGGGGTGGCCAACTGTGAACTCCGCGAGTCTTGCCCCTACGCCCAAGTGTTCGAGCCGCAAGCGGCCCGCGGCGAAGGCCCCAGCGGCCTGCGCGACTGGCCCCGCCCCTTTGTGTTCCGCGCGTCGTGGCTGGGCGGCGCGGTGACGCCCGGGGCGCGACTCTATTTTGATGCCCACTTGTTTGATGTGCGGCGCCCGGTGGCGCCTTATTTCGTCCAGACCTTCGCGCAACTGGCGCGGGAGGGACTGGGACCGGGGCGGGGCAAGGCGGTTCTGCGCCGGGTCGAGGCGCTCGACCAGCAGGAACAGGCCGGCGCGCTGGTGTCGGACGGGGAGATGCTGTACCAGCCCAAGACGCTGCCTTCGATCAGGGTGGTCTTGGACGATCCAGGGCGCGTTGCCGTGAGCCGGCTGCGGGTGCGGTTTGTGACCCCCACGGAACTCAAGGCCGGCCAGGAGCTGGTGGCGCGTCCGGATTTCGGCCTGCTGTTCCGCCGCATCCGCGACCGGATCAGCACGCTCCGGGCGCTCTACGGGCGCGGACCGCTCGAGGTCGATTTCCGGGCCATGGGCGAGCGCGCGGCCAAGGTCGAATTGGTCCGCTGGGAAGGCCGGATGATCGAAACCGAACGCCGCAGCGGCAGGACCGGGCAGCGCCATCCGATCGGCGGCTTCCTCGGACAAGCCGAGTACGCCGGTGACTTGACCGAATTCGTCCCCTACCTCGAAGCCGCCAGGTGGGCCGGCGTGGGGCGGCATACGGTTTGGGGCAATGGGGAAGTGGAGGTCGGGCAGGTGATTGGGAGTTCCTCCGCGCCTCACGGCTTCCCCGACCTCCCGAGGCGAACACCCCGATAGCCCATGGCGCACTGATGCGCAACCCCCTGCCGCGCGCGCCGTAGCCAAAGCGTCTCGCTGGGGAGTGCGGCGGTATGGTACAAATTCAGAAATCACCATGACCGCCCGCTGTCTGGTCTTGCTGTCCTCTCTGGCCTTCGGCGCGCCGCAGCCGCAGCCATTCACCTGGACTCCGCAGAGCCGGCCGCTGTTTGCCGACGCCGCGATCGAGGTGTTGGGCACGGGCTTGCAGCTCGATCCGGTGGATGCGGGAGTCTGCTGGGAGGCGCCGGCGCAGGCCGATGAACTCGCCATCGAGTACGTCACGATGGGTGGGCGTGCGTATCAGCCGGAACCGCACGGGCAGCGGCTGGAATACTGGCGCGACGGAGCGTGGACGCCGCTGGCGGCGCGCGTGACGGCGGACCGGCGGGACGCCGCGGCGCTCGCGCCCTTGCAGGGTTTCGGGTCGATTCGCTGGACGTACCGCTTCGCGCCGGTCACGACCACGCGCCTGCGCGTGCGGCTGGAGATTCCGGCGCAGAAGGATCCCGGACAGCGTCTTTACGCCGTGCGCGGGATCCAGGCGCGATTCTCCGGACAAGCCGCGCCCGCCCCGGGCATCGCCATTCCGCCGGAACCGCCCCCGGCGCCCGCCTGGATGCAACCCGGCGCGGACCTGGCCGCCGCGCCCGCCAGCCGGCAGGGCGTCCGCGATGGCTGGCGGGAAGTCGAGTGGCCGTTTCGCGTCCTGTTGAATCGTTTGGCGGCGCCGGCGGGAACGTCTCCGCTGACGGCGCAATGGTGGGACGGCCTGCGGTGGCGCGACGTCGAGTCTCACGGGGTCGCCTCCCCCGGAGAAGCGCGTTTTCTTCCTGTCGCGGCGCAGCGGTACCGTGCCCGATCGGCGGCGGGGGGGCCGCCGGCGCGGCTGCATGCCTTTCACGACGCCGCGGGAGCGCAGTACGCGGCCGATCTCCAGCACTCCCGCACGGACCTGCTGCAGGCGCGCTTCGCCACTTTGACCAACCCCGATTTGCAGGCCATGCGCGGGCTCCTGCTGCCGCTGCACTTCGCCCGGACCGCGATCGGACGCCCGGCCGATGAAGAAGAGTGGATCGTGAACTGGAACGGGACGTTCCTCCAGTACGAAGGCCGCTTCGCGCCCGAGCCGCGAGACCGGTGGTTCGCCCCCGCCGCCGGCGCCACGCCGGAGCTGTTTGGCGCGGGCCTCGCGTGGCCGCAGACCTCCCTCCGCGACGGCTACCTGCCGGCGACGCGCACCGTGCTCGAGCGCGACGGCGTGCGCTTTACGCAGGACCTGTTGGTCACGGCACCGGACGACCCGTTTTACGGCGCGCTCGCGGAAGTCGCCATCACCAACCTCGCGGCCCGGCCGGTCACCACCGCGTTTACGCTGGCGATGGGCCGCCGGCGGGGGCAGCGCAGTCCCGGTCCGCGTTCCAGTCCGCTCGTCTACGCGCCGGAACCCACCGGCTACCGCTGGGATCCGGAGAGCCGCACCGTTACGCGCGCCGGCGGCGAGGTCGTCTTACGGGCGGAAACCGCGGGCCAATGGCGAGGGACGCCGCTCGAAAACCATCTCGTATATCCGCTCGCCCTGGCCCCGCGGCAGACGGTGACGCTCCGCTTCTTCCTGCCGGATGTGTCCGCGCCGGTGCGCTCGTCCGGCGAACTGTCGGGCTTTTCGTTCGCGCGCTCCGCGGCCGGGTTCACCGCCTGGTGGCGGCGCAAGCTGACCGAAGGCATGACGGTGGATCTGCCCGAACCGCACCTGAATGAGATCTTCAAGAACCTGCTGGCGCAGTCCCTGATCATTACCCAGGACGGGGAAAAAACGGTCCGCTACGGCGCGTATTTCTATGAGTCCTACTTCGGCATCGAGGAAGGATGGCCGGCGGTGGCGCTCGCCCAGGCCGGTTACCCCCGGGAAGCGCGCCAGATCCTGACGGCCATGCTGGCGCCCGAGTTGATGGACAAGAAGAATTACCATCACCAGTACCGCAACGGTCTCGAGCCGTGGTACGCGATCACCATCGCGCGGCTGTCGGACGGCCTGGATTGGCTGCGAAACCATGCTCCCGACCTGGAGGCCGCCGCCGAGTGGACGCTGAAAGTCACGCAGGAGAACCGCGATGCCAAGTACGCCGGCCTGTTGCCCCGCCATGCCTACGGGGGCGATATTTCCACGCCGGCGTACAGTTTCTATGCGAACGCCACCTGCTGGCGCGGCCTGCGCGACACGGCGCTGGCGTTCCGGCTGCTGGGCCAGATGGAAAAAGCCGCCCGTTACGAGCGCGAGGCGGAGCGCTACCGCACGCGCCTGCTCGAGTTCGCCGACGGCTTGGTGGACCGCTCGACCGGGCTGCCGTTTCTTCCCATGTCCTTCGACATCGGCTCGGGCGGGGAGTATCGCGAGAAAGAGCCCCCGTACGCGTTCCTCGGCCTGGACACGCCGTCCACGCACACGTGGTCGTTCCTCGGCAACTATTGGAATCTGTTCGCGCCGATGCTGCTCGAAGTGAAGTTGTTCCCGCCGGAGGATCCGCGCTCGCGCTGGATTCCCGACTACATGGAGCAGCGCGGCGGCATCGCGGCGGGGTTGGTGCGCTTTACCGTAGGCCTGGACCAGATTTATGGCAAAGGCTATTACGAGAGCCTGCTCGAACACGGACGGCGGGATCGCTTCTGGACTTCGCTGTACGGCGTGCTGGCGCACGGCATGTCGGAGAACCTGTACAGTTTTCCGGAAGTGGCCGGCATCTGGCCGTTGCGTTCGGACAACGCCGCCCTGTGGCGGGAGACGCAGCGCTTCCTCTGGTATTGGTATTTCCACTGGAACTGGGGTTTCACCGGCGCCCAAATGTGCGAAGGGGAACCGCTCTCGGCCGGTCCGGGCATGACTTTGCAGTTGCTGCGCATGGCCCTGGTGCGCGAGACCGTGGAACAGCCCGCCCAGGATACGCTGCGTTTGCTGGACGGAGTCCCGCCGCACTGGTTTGAGCCGGCGAAGCGGATCGCGTTCCGCGACGCGGCCACTTTTTTCGGAAAAGTCTCGCTGGAGGCGAGGGCGGCGCGGGACGCCATCGAGGTCACGGTGGACTTCGCTCCCGGTTTTTCGGCGCGCGAGGTGATTCTCCGGCTGCCACGCACGCCCCGCGCCGTCACCATCGGCGGGCAGGACGCGCCATCCGTCCAGGAAGTGCGGCTGCCCCCGCGCGGCAGAGTGCAGGTGAAAGCGGTCTTCTGATATGGAACTCGGATACCTTTACCTGCTGGGCACGCTGGGCTGTTACACCATGCTGGGGATTCTGCACAAGATGGCGGATACGAGGCATTGCCGGCCGGTGGTGATCAACTTTCTCCTGTTTGGCTGGTCCGCCTTGTTCGCCTACGCGCTGCTCGCCCGCCAGGGGGGTCCGGCGCCCGCCATTCCCTGGGAGGTGTGGCGGATCGCCGTGCCGAGCGCGGCGTGCGCGGCGCTGGCGGTGCTGACGTTTCAGATGGGCATCCGGCACGGCAGCTTGGCCACAAGTTGGCTGATGCTGAGCTTGTCTTATGGCATTCCCACCCTGATTTCGCTGTGGGTGTTCGGGGAGCGGCTGAATCCGCGCAAGGGCTTGGCGCTCGTGGCCATCCTGATGGCGATACTGCTGGTGTGGAAGGACAAGACGCTCCAGGAGCGGGGGCGCTAAGATGTGGTTCCGCCTGATGCTGGCCGCGATGACCGCCAACGGATTCGCGCTGCTGGGCGCCAAGGTGCTGGCCGAAGCGGGACTGGGCGTGCGCTACAGCAGCCATTACCTGGCGGCGTGGTACGGCTGTGGTTTCCTGTTGGCGCTCGCGATGAGCGCGCGGCGGGTGTCGCGCCCCTACTTGCGCGAGGCGGTCATTGGCGCGGCCATGGCGCTGATGAGTCTCCTCGGCCAAGCCTGCCTGGTGGGCGCGGTGTCGAACGGCGCGCCGGGGTACGTGGTGTACCCGGTGATCGCGGGCGCGACCATCTTCCTGGTGGCGCTGGCGGGCAGGCTGATCTTCCGCGAGCGCGTGGGGCCGTACGGAATCGCCGGCATCGCGTGCGGCATCGCGGCAGTGGTGATGTTGAGCCTCCCGTGATACCTTCACAAGTCTCGACCATGATGACGGGAAAGTTGCTGGCTGGCCGCCGCGCGCTGGTGACCGGCGCGGCGCAAGGCATCGGCCGGGAGATCGCGCGGCGCTTCGCGGCGGAAGGCGCGCAGGTGGCGGCGGTTGACCTCGATGGCCCGGCCAATGAAGAGACCGCCGCGGAGATCCGCGCCGCGGGGGGATCTTGCCTCGCGATCGAAGCCGACGTGGCTGACCCCGGCCAGGTCCGGCGCGCCGTCGCGGCTGCGGGCGCGGTCGATATCCTGGTGAATAATGCCGCCTCGGTGCAGGGCGACGGGCGCTTGCACGAAATCGGCGAAGCCGTCTGGGACCGCTTGCTGGCGGTGTGCCTGAAGAGCGTCTTTCTTTTCAGCCGGGAGGTCCTGCCGGGGATGATGCGGCGGCGCGACGGGGTGATCATTTCGCTGAGCAGCGTCAACGCGCTGGCCGGCATTCACCTGGCCGCCTACACCGCGGCCAAGGGCGGCATCGTGTCCCTGACGCGGCTGATGGCCCGCCAGTACGGTGGATACGGCATTCGCGCGAACGCGATTTGTCCCGGGACGATTCTCACCGAAAGTTCGCGGGTGGCGTACGACGCCGCGCCGCGCCTGCGTGAAGAACTGCGCGCGCTGTATCCGGCCGGCCGTTTCGGCGAGCCGGCGGACATCGCCGCGTGCGCCCTCTTTCTGGCGTCTCCGGAAAGCCGGTTCATCAACGGCGCGACGTTGGTGGTGGACGGCGGGATGACCGCCATGTACCGGCTTGCCTCGCTCGATCCCCCGGATGCCGATGCCTGAACCAGTTCCGCAAGCGCCGCACGCCCTGGCGGTCGAACGGGCTTTGGCGATCCTCGAGGCGCTGGACGAGTCGCGCCGCGGGCTGACCCTGTCGGAACTCAGCCGCAAACTCGCCATCCCGAAAAGCACCACGCACGTGCTGTTGCAGACGCTCCAGCGCCTGCAATACGCCGAGCGCGACGAGGGCGGGCGGCGGTATCGCATCGGCCTGCGGGCGCGGACTTTGGGGCACGGCATGGCGCGGGGGTTCACGCTCGCGGAAGTGGCGCTGGCGCCCATGCAGCGGCTGGCGGAGGAATTGCGCCTGACCAGCCACCTGGCCGTGCTGGACGGCATCGAAGGCGTCTACGTCCAGAAGGTCGAGCCGCCGGGGTTGATCCGGTTCGGCACGCACATCGGCAAGCGGATGGACCTGCACTGCACGGCCGTCGGCAAGGTGTTGCTCGCTTTCGCCTGTTCGGAAACACAGCAACGGTTCCTGGCGAAAGGCGCGTTTCTCCGCCATACGCCGCGCACCATCGCCACCGCGGACGCGATGCGGCAGGAAATCGCCCGGGTGCGGCGGCTGGGCTACGGGGTCGACAATGAAGAGGAAGAAGGCGAGGTCCGCTGCTTTGCCGTTCCGGTATTCTGTGCCGGACTGCGGACACCCGCCGCGCTGAGCGTCACCGGCACCACGGGCCAACTGCCGATGAGTCGCGGCAGCGAGGTGCTGGCGCATCTTCGCCGGGCCGCCCGCGAAGTGGAGGAGGCCGAACCCGCGGCCCTCGGACGGAGCGAGAACGCATGAGCGACTCCCGCCTGCTGATGCCCACGCTGGTGGCAGCCTTGGCCTGGCCCGCGGCCGCACAGCCCGCCAAACCCGCCTGGTCCGCCTCCGTGCAACTGGTGCTCGAGCACACCCAGCCGCTGAAACACCCGCGCGGGCGCCGGCTGCCCCTCTATTTGTGGCCCGCGATGGGACCCGGCAGGCTCGACGACGCCACCGCCGAGACGCTGGTCCGGCGGCTCAACGAGCGCGGTGTCGGCCTGGTCTCCAACTGGAACCACGCGCAGTTCGACGCCAGCCTCGCCGAGGCGCTGCCGGTGGCCCGCGCCCAGAAAAAACTCGGCGTACCGGTCAACGCGAACGCCAACGCGCTGCTGTATTCGTTCTTTGACGGAACCGATGCGACCGCGCACCTGGACGCGCAAGGCAAGCCTTTTTTTGACGCCTCCTTCGGCAAGGTGAAGATGGGTTGCCCGTTCCGGCTGGAGCATCGCCTCGCGCCCATACGGGACCGGGTCCGCCGCTTCGCCGATGCCTACGCCCGCGAGGGGCTGCCGGTCGACTTTGTATTCGCCGATTGGGAAATCGACGGGCCCCTCGAGTGGAACCGCGCGCACGACGTGGCCAAACGGTGCGCCGAGTGCCGCAAGCGCCTGCCGCAACTCGACGACTTCTTCGCCTATCAGCAGGAATTGCGCCGGCTGCGGAGCCGCCTCCAACGCCTGGCCTACGCCGAGCCGATTCTGCGGCGGCACCCCGCCGCGCTGGTGGGAAACTACGCGGTCTACCCGCACTCCGGCTGGCGCTTCTGGTACGACTACTTTGAGAAGTACGTGGAGGGACAGCCCGCCCTGCGCGAGCAGCGCGCCCGCTACCGGCACTGGGCGAACGATTTCGAGGATTCCGGCTACACCTTCGCCATGCCGGTCATCTACCCTTGGTCGTGGACCTGGAACTGGTACGACTTCGAGCCGGGAGATTATCGCTGGTTCTATAACGGGCTGCGGGAAGGGTCGAGCGCGGGCCGGCATACGCCGCCGCATATTCCGATCATTGCGTTCGTCCACTGGCATACGGTGGACGTGGGCTTGAGCGAGCGCGAGGGCAAGCCCCCCGCCGGCGCGCAGCCCGCCGTACAGATGAGCGAAGCCGTCTACCAGGAATTGCTCTGGCACTTGCTGCTTCGCGGCGTGGATACGTTCTTCCTGTGGGCTACCGAGAAGGAGTACCGCAAGGAGGTCGAACTGTTGCACCCGGTCTGGGCCGCGGCGCAGGAGTACGGTGAGTTTCTGGACAAGGGCGTGCCGATTACATTCGAGACTCCCCGCCGCCCCGGACCGGTGGTCTCCGGGCTCCGCCTGGACCGGCGCGTGCTGGTGCGGCGGACGGACTTCGCCGCGCGCCGCGAGCCGGTCACCGTGCACGTGATGGATCGCGATCTCCGCGTGGCGGCAACCCCGGGGCGCTGCCAGATTCTCACGCTGCCGGATTGACCGGCAGGCCGCCGCTCAGAGCAGCGTCGCGTCCATGCCGTCGTCGGAGGCCGCGCCATTGATGCTGGGCGTCACGGCGGGACGAGAGGAGTTTTCGCGCGCCAGGAAAGCCTCGAGTTGCTCGCGCGAACCCTCGAAGAAGCAGTCCAGGAACTGTTGCAGCGCCGCGCGCTGCAACGTTTCGCGGGACACCGCCGGGGTGTAAAAGAACGCCCGGCCCACCTTGCGCCGCGACACCACGCCTTTCCGCGCCAGCCTTTCGAGCAGCGTCATCACCGTGGTGTAGGCCAGCGGACGCGAGGCCGACACCACCCGCCGCACATCCGCCACGTTGCCCTCCCGCAGCGCCCAGAGGGCGTTGAGGCACGTCATTTCCAGCGGCGGAGGCACTTCGCGCGGCATGGATTCACTCTCCGTCGGCGTCCGCCGCGGGGTGGGTGGCGTTCCACAATTTGGCGGCGAACGGAGTCAATTCGCGCGCCGGCGGCGCCGGCCGGTCCGCGGGCTTGGGCGCGGCTGCCGGTCCCTTCAAGTATTTCTCTTTCTTGAGCAGGGCGCGGTCCAGCGAGGCCTGATACGCGGTGAACTCTCCCTCCACCAGCGAGTCGCGCTCCACCAGAGCCTGCGCGCAGGCCATCTTGGAGTCCAGATCATCCAGATAGTGCAGCAGCAGCGCCTCGGCGAATTGCGGCACCTTCGGCGAGCCAAACTCCAGATGGCCGTGATGGCTGACGATCATGTGTTCCACCAGCGTGCGCAGCCTCGGCGGAAAATCAGGCAGGTTTTGCAGCTTGTCTCCCACCACCCGCAACCCGATCAGCAGGTGCCCGAGCAGTTGCCCTTCGGTCGAGTAGCCGAACGCCCGCTCGTAGTTTAGTTCGTAAATCTTGCCGATGTCATGCAGGATGGCGCCCGTCAACAGCAGGTCCGTATCGATGTGCGGGTAGTGGCCGTCCATCAGGCGCGCGAGTTTGCACAACGACAGCACATGCTCGATCAGCCCGCCGAGGTACGCGTGGTGGATGCTCTTGGCCGCGGGGGCGGTCTTGAACCGCCGCGCGATTTCCGGATCGTCGAAGAGGGCGGAGAGCAGCGCGCGGAGATGTTCGTTGCCGATCCCCGCGATCACCTGGCGCAGTTCGGCCAGCATCTCGTCCCGATCCCGCGCCGACGCCGGAAAGTAATCCGCGAACTCCACTTCGTCATCGCTCACGCGCTGCATCCGGTGGATCGTCAATTGCGGCCGGTTGTTGAAGACCTGCACCTGGCCTTTCACCTTCACGAAGTCGTCGCGGTCGAAGGTCTCCATCACCTCGGCGACGTTATCCCACATCTTGGCGTCCAACTCGCCGGTTCGGTCCGCCAGGCTCAAGGAAAGGTAGGGATCGCCGGACTTCTTCTGCCGGATTTCCTTGCTCTGCACCAGGAACGTGGTGTGGACCGCCTGGTTGGGTTCGATGTCTCTGACAAACGGCGATTTCATTGGTTCAGCTCGAGCGGGCCGGAGGGCCCGAGGCCAAGCCTGGCTCAGGGCTTGGCGGCCTGCGTACTGGCGGCATCCGGTGTGGCGGCTTCGGCGGCCGGACGCCCTTTGCCGCCCGGAAGCGGGACTACCCACAGCAGCTTGCGCTTCCGGCGCGCGGCGACTTCCGCCTTGGTGGTCGTTTCCGGCCGCAACTGCGCCGGGTCGCGCCACGAGGTGTCCTTGCCAGGGGCCGCGCCGCTATCGACAAAGCCCTCCCGGATCTCGAGAAACGCTTCCTGCCGCAATTTGGTCAGGTATTCCCGCACTCGCGGCTCCATGCGCGGCAGGTAGAGGCGCTCCATCACCTCGTTTTCCACTTCCTGCAAGGATGCCTGTCCCGCTTCGTGCCGTTCCTCCAGCCGGACGATCAGAAAGCCCCGGTCGGTCTTGATGGGATCGCTGACGAAATTGCGCCGTTCGGCGAACACCAGTTTCTCGACGTCGTCCCGCAGTTCGCCGCGCTTGAACCAGCCGATCTCCCCGCCGTTCTTCGCGCTCTCACTGTCGGAGTGGTCCCGCGCCAGGTCGCCAAACTTCTCGCCCTTCCGCGCGCGCGCCGCCAAGTCCTTGGCTTTCCGCTCGATCACGTTGATCTGAGCAGGCGTCTTGCCTTCCGTCGACAGGAAGATTTCCCGCAGGAGCACTTGTTCCTCACGGATGAACTCGTTTTTGTGCTCCTCGTAGTATTTTTCCATCTCCGCCTTGGAAATGGCGATCCGGCCGCCCACCTCCTGCTGGACCACGCGCCGGGTCAGCAGGGAGTTCTTCATCTGCTGTTTGAAGTCCTCGAAAGGCACGCCGGACTGCTCGCGGACGTATTGATGAAACTTGTCCGTATCGGCGATTTTGGCTTGCAGTTGGATCTCGGCCAGTTGCCGGGTCACTTCCGGGTCCACGTTGATGCCCAGTTCCTTGCCCTTCTGCACCAGCAGCAACTGGTCGATTTGATCCCGCAGGACATGGCGCTCGCGCTCCCGAAGGATTTTCTCCATCTCGGCGGGCGGCACCCGCTGTTGCTGTAAGTCGGCGCGGAGAGTTTGCCGCATCCGCTCGATTTCGCTGAGGGTGATGATGTCGCCGTTTACTTTCGCCACAATCTGTTCGATCATGCGCACGTCTCCGGCGTAACCGCCGGCGGCCAACAAACACAGGCAGCCCAAACGACCCAAACGCATATATTTATTATCCACCAGCCGCTCCTCGCCTCCCGACGGTCCTGCGCGGGCCGCCGCGGAGGTACTGCTTCCAGTCCGCCTCCGCCCCCGGCCGGTCGAATTCCTCTCCCCAAAGCCGGCGGAACTCGCCGATTTTCGCGGCGACGCGTTCGTTCATGAGTGCTTCAGTCGCAGGCCGGTTCGCCAGCCGCGCAATAGTGGCCAGGTCGTTGAGTTCGCCCAGCAGTTGCTGGATGCCGCGGAGCGACTCCAGCCGCCGCTTGAGGCCCGCGCCATAGCAGGGCTGGAAGAGTTCCAGGGTGTAGCGCAGACGTTTGGTGCGGATCCGGAACTGGTGCGCCTCAGCGGGTCCGGACTCGGCGGCGGCCAGCGCGCGTCCCGCCGTGAAGAAAGCGCCCGCCAACTCGGGAAGGCGCGCCTTGGCGTTGTCCGCCGCGGTGCGGGATCGCAGCCACCGGATGGACGCATTCTTCATGGGGCCGTCTCCGCCAGGCCCAGCCGCTGGCGCCACTTCTCCCAGGAGCGCCGCTGGTTTACCCGGTCCAGGAGTCTGAGCAGGTGCGCCTGGGCCCGCTTCCGGGTTCGTTTGAGTTCCGCGGCGAACGCCGTCTGGTCCGGAAGGGGGTGGGCGGCGAGAAACTCGAGGGCGATATCGCAGTCGCGCGCCAGTCCCGCGGCGCGCCGCAACCGGGTCACCCGTTTGCGCACCCGTCGCGCCGCGCCCGGCGGAAACAGGCTCTCGAACACGTCCAGACACTGCGCCAGGCGCCGCACCGCCACCCGCAGATCGTGAATCGAGTCCGGATCGCCATCGGCGCGAACTCGTCCGATCTGTTTCACCAGGTTGGCCAGCAGCGCGTCGGCCTGCCGAGCCGCGTAGACGGGAAGCCGGTCGGTGGAGCGCGGTTTGATCATCCGGATTTCCTCGCTACAATCAGGTTACGCCCGTAGACCTGACGGAATGCGTCGCCGGCCTGCTGGGCGGCCCAGATCTCCAGATCCGCATCCGGCAAGCTGTCGGCGATCAGGTCGACGCGGTCGCCATTCAGGCGGCACTCGACGGCGCGGACCGCCTGCCGCTGGCCGCGGTCCAGCGCATCGGCGATCCGCAGCAGCGGCGTCAGCAGCCGGACCGCCTGCTGCTGTTCGGCCGACAGAGCCGCAAACGACGGGTGGAGCGTGGTGGGCATCGACTTGCGGTGGTAGCGGCAAAGGTTGGCCACCACTTCCCGTTCGCCGTCGGTGAACCCTGGCAGGGGCGAGTTCGCCACCAGATAATACGAGTGCTTGTGATGCCGGGAGTCGCTCACGTAGTGGCCGGTATCCTTAAGGAGGGCCGCCGCCTGGAGCAGCTTGCCATACGCGCGGGCCAGGCCGTGCAGGGGAGCGGCGCCGGTGAACAGCGCGTGCGCCAGTTCGGCCACCCGGCGGGCATGGCGGAGTTCCACCCCGTAACGGCGCGCCACCTGCTCCACCACCCGGCGCTCCTCCGGCGCCAGCATCGACTTCTCGCGGCCGACGCCGCGGGCGAACAGGTCCGCGATGATTCCGTCGCGCACGCCCCCGGCCGAGTAGTAAAAGGCCGGCTGGTGAAAAGCCTCCATGACCTGCCACAGCACCGACACGCCCGGGATAATGATCTCCGCCCGGCGCGGACCGATCCCCGTGATTTTCCGCCGCCCGTCCAGGTCGCGCGTGGTCACCTGTTCGTAAAGTTTCCGCACCTGCTTCAGCGTGGCCCGCAGCCGGTCCGCCCGGTCCCGGTCGGACCGCGGAATCCGGTTGGCGGCGCACACCACGGCGCTCGCCGACGCCGACGTCGCGATCATCCGGTCCAGCCCGGGGCGCAGCAGCGTCTCCAGCGGGCGCGCCAGTTTCTGGGCGATGTACTCATTGAGCCGGTGTAATTCGGCGTCCGTGGGCGGATCGTGTTCGAGAAACATGCCGGTCAGCCGGACCGCGCCCAGAGGCTTGGAGTGGGATTCCACCAGCGCGCCCCGGTCGCTGACCATCAGTTCCGCGCTGCCGCCCCCGATGTCGATCAGGAGCACGCGTTTGTCCCGGTGCGGCCAGCGCAGTTGCACGCCCAGGTGGATCAGCCGCGCCTCCTCGGCGCCGGAAATCACTTCCACCCGCGCGCCGATGGCCCGTTCGGCCACGGCTCGGAACTCGTCCTGGTTGCGCGCATCCCGCACGGCGCTGGTGGCCACCACGCGCACGCCGTCCAGGTCGAAGCGCGCGCAAGTGCGCGCGAACCGCGCCAGCACCTGCTCGGTCAAAGCCATGGCGTCCGGCGTCACCCGCTCGGAGGCAAACACGCCCTCGCCGAGCCGGGTGACCTCGCGGTCCGAGGCCAAAATCCGGTAGCGAGGCGCGGCGCCATCGGCGGACGCCTCGATCTCGGTCACCTCCATGCGGATCGAGTTGCTTCCAATGTCGACGGCGGCGTAGCGGGGCATCCCGATCCCTCATCATACGCCGCGTCCCGGGCCCCCGGCGGCCGTGATATCCTGCGGTCCGGAGGCGATGCCCGCCAACCTCACCCCGGACTATCTGGAGGCGGAGCGCGAATATCGCCGCGCGGAAACGCCCGCCGCCCGCATCGCGGCCCTCGAGCGCATGCTCGCCACCCTGCCCAAACACAAGGGCACCGAGAAACTCCAGGCTGACATCCGCCGCAAACTTTCCCAGGCGCGCAAGGAAAGCGGCAGGAAGAGCGCCGCGCACGCCGCGCCGTTTTACCTGGTGCGGAAGGAAGGCGCGGGCCAGGTGGCGCTGGTGGGACCGCCCAATGCCGGCAAGAGCCAACTGGTCGGCGCGCTGACGCACGCCCGGCCGGAAATCGCGCCGTTTCCGTTCACCACGCACGCCCCCGTGCCGGGCATGATGAGTTTCGAGGATGTCCAGATTCAGTTGGTGGATCTGCCGCCCATCAGCCGCCACTTCACCGAACCGTGGCTGCCGCAGGCGCTGCGGACCGCCGACCTGCTTGTCCTGGTGGCGGACCTCGGCGATGGCGATGTGCTGGACGGAATCGACTATATCCTCGAAACGCTCGCCGGCTGGCGGATTCCCCCGCCCGCTTTCCTGGCGGCGAACAAGCGGGATCTGCCCGGCGGGGAAGCCAATTTCCGGGCGCTCGCCGAACTGTATGGCCCGCGCCTGCCGTGCCTGGCCATTTCCGCGGCGACCGGCGAGAACCTGGACGCGTTTCGCAAAGCCGCGTTCGAGGCGCTGCGGGTGGTGCGGGTCTATACGAAAGCGCCGGGCAAGAAGGCCGATCTGGGCGCTCCTTACGTCCTGCCGCGCGGCTCCACGGTCCTCGACGCCGCGCGGCATGTGCATAAAGATTTCGCCGAGCACCTGCGCTATGCGCGGTTGTTCCACGCCGCAGGCGGCCCGGACGGACTGATGGTCGAGCGCGCCCATCAGGTCGAGGATGGCGACATTCTCGAGTTCCACATTTGAATCCGCGCCGCTTCGCGGGGCCGGGGAGGAGGCCCCGCGCTAGAATGACAACGTGACGCGGCGCTCCCTGGACAGTCCGGCGACGTTGAGCGGCCTGCCGGTCGAGCGGATCTACCCCGCGGACGCGGCCCGACTTCCCGAACCTCCAGGCGAGTACCCCTACACCCGCGGCATCCACCGGACCATGTACCGCGGCCGCCTGTGGACCATGCGCCAGTTTGCTGGCTTCTCGACTCCGGAGGAAACCAACGAGCGTTACCGCTACCTGCTGGCGCAGGGGCAAACCGGTTTGAGCGTGGCCTTCGATCTGCCGACGCTGATGGGGTACGACGCCGACGACCCCATGGCCGCCGGAGAGGTGGGCAAGTGCGGCGCACCGGTCAGTTCGCTCGAAGACATGGAGATTCTGTTTGCCGGCATTCCGCTTGGCGAGGTCACCGTGTCGATGACCATCAATTCTCCCGCGGCCATTTTATGGGGGATGTATCTGGTGGTGGCCGAACAGCAGGGCGTCGCCTGGGACCGGGTGGCGGGGACTTTGCAGAACGACATTCTCAAGGAGTACATCGCCCAGAAAGAGTACCTGTATCCCCCTCGTCCCTCCATGCGGCTGGTCACCGACACGATCGAGTTCGGCGCCCGCCACACGCCGCGCTTCAATCCGATTTCGATCAGCGGCTACCACATCCGCGAAGCCGGCTCCACCGCGGTCCAGGAACTGGCGTTTACGCTGCGCGACGGCCTCGAGTATGTGGATTGGGCGCTGGCGCGCGGCCTGGCGATCGACGAATTCGCGCCGCGGCTCAGCTTCTTCTTCAACGCGCACAACGATTTTTTCGAGGAGATCGCCAAGTTTCGCGCGGCGCGGCGGCTCTGGGCCCGCCTGATGCGCGAGCGCTACGGAGCGCGGGAGGAGCGGAGCTGGAAGCTGCGGTTCCACGCGCAGACCGCAGGCTGCTCGCTCACGTGGCAGCAACCGTACAACAATGTCGCCCGGACCACGTTTCAGGCGCTGGCGGCGGTGCTGGGAGGAGCGCAGTCGCTCCATACCAACTCGCTCGATGAAGCCTACGCCCTGCCCAGCGAACACGCGGTGACGCTGGCGCTGCGCACCCAGCAGGTGCTGGCCGAGGAAAGCGGCGTCCCGGCGGATCCGGATCCCCTCGGAGGGAGCGGCTGTCTCGAACGGCTCACGGACCAGATGGAAGCGGCCGCGCGCGAGTACATGGACCAGATCGACCGCTTGGGGGGCATGATTCCCGCCATCGAGCAGGGCTTCCCGCAGCGAGAGATCGCCGAGGCCAGTTACCGCTACCAGCGGGCGATCGAGTCCGGTGGTAAGATTGTGGTGGGCGTAAACGCCTTCGTGTCCCCGGAAGGTGAAAGCGTCGATCTCTTGCGGGTCGACCAGGAGGCGCACTCGCGCCAGGCCAGCCGGTTGGCGCGGTTGCGTGCGCGGCGGGACCGTACCCGGGTCGAGCATGCGCTGGCGGCGCTGCAAGGCGCGGCGCGCGGCTCGGCGAACACCATGCCCTTTATCCTGGAGGCGGTTCGTGCCTATGCCACGGTAGGAGAAATCTGCCGGGCGTTTGGCGAGGTGTTTGGCTCCTACCAGGAGTCTTGCACCGTTTAGACGGCGGCGATGCCGCGGTCGCGGAGCGGCTCAAGACTGCGCAGATGGGACGAATTCGAGTATTGGTCGCCAAACCCGGGCTGGACGGTCACGACCGGGGCGCCAAAGTGGTGGCGCGCGCCTTGCGGGACGCCGGCCTGGAAGTGATCTATGCCGGATTACGTCAGACGCCGGAAATGATTGTGGAAACCGCGCTCTCCGAGGACGTGCAGGTGATTGGCCTGTCCGTGCTGTCCGGAGCGCATTGTGAACTGGTAAGCCGGGTGCGGGAACTGCTCGATGCCGAGGGCCTGAAGCAGATCCGCCTGGTGGTCGGCGGGACCATCCCGGACGCCGATGCCGACCGGTTGCGAAAGCAGGGGGTCGCCGCGGTGTTTCAGCCGGGCGCCTCGCTGGAGCAGATCGTCGCGGAAGTCCGAAAGGCTGGAGGGTTGCGCGCATGAGTTCCCGTCCGTCCGTCCCGAATTTTGCTAAAGGAATACATTCGATGCAGGAAAAGTTGAAAATTGCGGTGTTCATCGACTTTGACAATATTGAAATTGGCGTCAAGTCGACACTGCAACGTGAGTTTGACGTGGCGGCGGTGCTGGACGCGCTCAAGGAGCGCGGCGAGATCGTCACCAAGATCGCCTATGCGAACTGGGGCCGGCAGGATACGTCGACCCGGCAGATGGCCGAGCACGCGGTGCAAATGGTGCAGCGCGACCCCTCGCCGCGCGGAGACAAGAACGGCGCCGACATCAACCTGTCGCTGGACGCCTTGGAGATGGCGTTCACGCACGATCACATCAACGCGTTCGCGATCGTCAGCGGCGATAGCGACTTCATCGCGCTGGTCAATAAACTGAAGCAGTACAACAAGACTGTGTTCGTCGTAGGCGGGCGGGCGTTCACCAGCACCATCTTGCAGCGCAACTGTCACGAGTTCATCTCGTATGAATCGCTGCTCGACGACGGGCCTCGCGCGCGGCGCGGGCAGGCCTCCGGCGGCGGACAGAGTCAGGGGCAGCCGTCCGGACACGGGCAGCCGGCCGCGCCGCTGGCGCAGGGAGACCGCGGAGGCGGACGAAAGTCCCCGCCGCTCGACCTGGCGCTGGCGATGCCGCTGGTGGACCGGGCGCTGCAAGCGCTCGAGCGGCGCGAAGTGCGCCCGCAATTGGGCCTGCTCAAGTCCACGATGTTGCAACTGGATTCCGCCTTCAGCGAGCGCCAGTATGGCTGCGGATCGTTTAGCGACTTTGTGGAGAAACTGCACAAAGCCGGCCATATCCACGTCACGGGCAGCGAAGGGCGCTATCTGATTACCCGCCGGGGCGTGGAAGCCGAAAAGAAGGCCGCCCGGCCCGAGGAAGCAATCCCGACCCTCCGGGATGTCCTCGAAAACCACCGGATCGATATCGACGATGGGGTGGCGTTGGAACAGTTGTCGGAGTGGATGCGGGAGGATGCGCCTGAGTTCGATTGGAAAACATATGGCTTCCAGGAGTTTACGGAGCTCCTGAACTTCGCCCAGGACAAGCTGCTGGTGCGTTTGCAGCCCTCCGAGGAAGGCGGGCTGACCGTCTACCTGGGCGCCGAGTTCCACCCGCCCGCGCTGCCCGAACCGGTCGCCGAACCGGAACCCGAAGAAGAGGTGGACGAACCCCAGCCGATCGTGCCCGGCCAGCCCACCGCGGTTCCGGTCGAGGACGAACCGCCGCCGAAGCCCAAGCGCGGCGGGCGGAAGAAGGCGGCGGCGGACGGCGCTGCCCCGGCGCGCGCCCGCCGTCCCCGCAAGAAACCCCCCGTCGGCGTGATGACCTAATAAGCGCTGGTTGAAAATACGCTGACACAGGTTGATCGTCCGTCTCTGATTTTCGCGTGGCGCGCTTTGGGGGGAGAGCATCTTGTCCCGGTTTTTCCACAAGCTTCTAATCTAAATCCGGCGGGCGAAGCGCCGCGCCGCTCGTCCGCTTGTGTGGTCTCGCGCACTATAATGTGCAGTACATGCGCGAGGCGGTCTTCCTGCTGCTGGTTCTTGTCGTTCCGCTTCCCCTCGGGGCCGCGGACGTGGCGGCCGAGGCGGCGCGGGTGCTGGCGCGCCACTGTGTGGCCTGTCATGGGGCGGCCACCCAATTATCCGGACTTGATTTGCGGACCCGCGAGGCCATGCAGAAGGGCGGCGCGCGCGGACCGGCCCTGGCGCCGGGCCAACCCGAGGCCAGCAGGGTATATCGCCTGGCTGCCGCCCTGGATCAGCCCGCCATGCCGCCCGGCGGCAAGATCTCAGCCGAGGATCTGGCCGCCCTACACGCCTGGATCACCGCCGGCGCTCCTCCCCTCCCCCAACCCCCCGGAGCGGACCACGACAGTCTCCGCCGCAAACTCGAAGAGCGCCCTATCACCGAAGAGGAACGGAGCTACTGGGCCTTTCAGCCGCCAAAGCGGCCGCGGGCGCCGGACGTGCCCGCGGAGTTTGCCGGCTGGGCGGAGAACCCGGTCGATGCGTTTCTCCTGGCCAAGATGCTCCCCCATGGATTGCGCCCGTCGCCTCCCGCCGGCCGGCGCTTGCTGATCCGCCGCCTCTACCTGGACCTGCTGGGCCTGCCGCCCGCCCCGGAAGACGTCGAAGCGTTTGTGGCCGATCCCGCTCCCGATGCCTGGCCGAAGCTGGTCGAGCAGGTCCTGGCTTCGCCTCATTATGGGGAGCGCTGGGGACGCCACTGGCTCGACCTGGTCCGGTACTCCGATTCCGGAGGCTTTGAATACGACCGCGACCGCCCGCACGCCTGGAGATACCGCGACTACGTGGTCCGCGCCTTTAACCAAGACAAGCCGTACCCCCAATTTATCCGCGAGCAGATCGCCGGCGACGAGTTCGCGCCGGACTCGCCCGAAGCGCTGATCGCCACCAGTTTCCTGCGCTTCGGTCCCGACCACAACATGAAGAATGAACAGACGCGGATGGACGAACTCGACGATATTGTCTCCACCACCACGCTGGCGTTCCTTGGCATGACCGTGGGCTGCGCGCGCTGCCACAACCACAAGTTCGACCCGATTCCGCAAAAGGATTACTACCGGATGGTGGCGGTCTTCTTTTCCACCGTTCCCGCCGACCGGCCCCTGGCCGCGCCGGACGTGATCGCCCGCCACCAGGCGCGCAATCAGGAGATCGACGGGCTACAGAAACCTCTGAAGGCGGAGCGCGACGCGCTGGAGAAACCGTACCGGGAACAGCTCCTGGCCGCCAAGCGCGCCCGCCTGGCGCCGCACATCCAGGAAGCGTTGCGCACGCCGCCCGAACGCCGCACGGAAGGACAGAAACTGAGCGCCCTGCAAGTGGAGAGAACATTGCGGGTGAAAGAGGAAGAACTGGTGCGGGCGATGGCGCCCGCGGACCTGGCGCGCCGCAAAGACATCGAACTGGCGTTGCAGATGCTGGACGCCCGGCGGCCGGAGCCGCTCCCGACGGCGATGGCGGTGGGCGAGCAGGGGCGGGAGGCCAAGCCGTCTTACTTCCTTTACCGCGGCCGTCCGGGCAACAAAGGTTCGCGCATGAGCCCCGGCGTGCTGTCGGTGGCGGCGCGGGTGGAGCCCGCCTTTGCAGAACCTCCGCCGGACGCCAGGTCGAGTTGGCGGAGACGGGCATTCGCCGATTGGGTTGCGTCGCCCGAAAACCCGCTCACCGCGCGGGTGATGGTCAACCGCATCTGGCAGCATCACTTCGGCGCGGGGATCGTGCGAACGCCAAACAATTTCGGCCAGAACGGCGCGCGCCCTTCCCATCCGGAATTGCTGGATTGGCTCGCCACGGAATTTGTCCGCCAGGGGGGGAGCGTGAAGGCCATGCACCGGCTGCTGCTGAATTCCCAGGCTTACCGGATGGCCAGCGACGATACGGAAGCCAACCGCCGGATCGATCCGGAGAACCGCTGGTGGTGGCGGATGCCGCGGGTGCGGCTGGAAGCCGAGGTGGTGCGCGACGCGATGCTGGCGGTCGCCGGCACGCTGGATCGCTCGCTGGGGGGGCCGGGCGTGTTCCCTTATATTGACCCCGCACTCTGGCAGTCCTCGAGCGGCAGAACCTGGCCGGGTCGTCCCTTGAGCGATCCGGCCGCGCACCGGCGGAGCCTCTACATTTTCCACAAGCGCACCATTCCGTACCCGATGCTGGAGGTGTTCGACAAGCCCGACGCCGCCGGGTCCTGCCCGGAACGCAACCGCTCCACCGCGCCGACCCAGGCGCTGGTGCTGATGAACAGCGAAGCGGTGCGGCGGCAGGCGGCGTTCTTCGCCCAGCGGCTGCAACAGGAGCGTCCGGGCGATCCGGCGGCGCAGGTGGAACGGGGGTTCGCGCTGGCGCTGGCGCGCCCGCCGTCGCCGCCCGAGCGGTCGCTGGCCGAATCGTTTCTCCGCTCCAGCCCCTACGGGCTGGTGGATTTTTGCCAAGCGCTGTTCAATACGAATGAGTTTGCCTATGCGCCCTGAAGCGGCTGGAAGCCATTTCCCGAAGCGCGTCTGGTCGCGCCGGGAGTTGTGGTTGCGGGCCGGATCCGGCGTGGGATACCTCGCCTTGGCCAGCATGCTGCAACGCGACGCGCTGCGCGCGGCGCCTCTCGGCTCGCCGCTGGCGTCCAAAGCGCCGCATCTCCCGCCGCGCGCCAAGGCGGTGATCTCCATCTTCTGCTACGGCGGCGTCAGCCACGTGGACACCTTCGATCCCAAACCCGAACTGGCCAGGCGCCAGGGCGAAGCGCTGACCGGGAAAGGCGAAGTGATCGTCGCGCAAGGGAATCCGGGAGCGTTGATGGCTTCGCCCTGGACGTTCCGCAAGCACGGCGAGTGCGGGATGGAGATTTCCGAGTTGTTTCCGCACGTGGCCCGGCACGCCGACAAACTGGCGCTGATCCGGTCGATGTACGCGATTTCCAACGACCACGCCCCGGCGCTGTTTCAGATGAACACGGGCTTCGTGCTGCCCGGCCATCCGAGCATGGGTTCCTGGATCACGTACGGGCTGGGCTCGGAAAACGAGAACCTGCCGGCGTTCGTCGTCTTCGCCGATTGGCGTGGCGGCCCGATCGGCGGGGCGCCGAACTGGGGCAACGGCTTCATGCCCGCGGCTTACCAGGGCACGCTGTTCCGTTCCGAGGGCGACCCGATCGTGGACTTGCGTCCCGGCCGCGAAGTGACGCCCGAGCGGCAGCGCCGCTGGCTGGACCTGCTGGCGCGGCTGAACCAGGAGCACCTGGCGCGGAATCCCGAGGACGCCGACCTGGCTTCCCGGATCGCTTCCTACGAACTGGCCTACCGCATGCAGTCCAGCGCGCCCGAAGCCGTCGACCTGGCCGGCGAACCGGCCCCCGTGCGCGCCGCTTACGGACTCGATCAGGCCCGGACCGCCTATTTCGGACGTCAATGTCTGATCGCGCGCCGCCTGGTGGAACGCGGCGTCCGGTTTGTGCAGATCTATTCCGGCGGCGGCAATTTTGGAGAAAGCTGGGATGCCCATTTTGAGCTAAAGGAAAACCACGAATTGCACGCCGGGGAAACCGATCAGCCGATCGCCGCCCTGCTGGAAGACTTGCAACAGCGCGGCCTGCTGGATTCGACGCTGGTCATCTGGCACGGTGAGTTCGGCCGCCTGCCGATTTCCCAGCAGATGGACGGCCGTGACCACAACCCGTTCGGGTTTTCCCTGTGGCTGGCTGGCGGCGGCGTCAAGGGCGGCGTCGTCGTGGGCGGCACGGACGAGTTCGGCTACCGCGCCGCGGAGGAGCGCACCTCGGTCAACGACCTGCACGCGACCATCCTGGCGCTGCTGGGTCTGGATCATGAGAAGCTGACCTTCTTTCACAACGGGCGCCACATGCGGCTCACCGACGTGTCCGGAAAGGTCGTGCGAAAGATTCTGGCTTGACCGCTTCCCGCACGGACGCGCAGCTCGTCGACGAGAATCTGCGGCGGTGCTTCCGCATCATGGCTTCCACGCGGAAACACGCCGACATCCGGGAAACCGGGGGGGTGGCGTTCGCCTCCGCCGGGGCGAAGTTCCAGATGTTCAACGCGGCGTTTCTGGCGGCGCCCGAGGCGCAAAGCCCGGCGGAACTGGAACGCCGCATCGCGCAGGCCGCCGTGCACTTCGCCGCCCGGAGCATCGGTTGGTCGTTCTGGGTGTGCGAAGCGTGGGTGGCGGAAGGGCTCCGCTCGCGCACCCGGCGGGTCTGCGAACGGCGGGGCCTGACTTGGGCGGTGGACCTCCCCGGCATGGTGGCGGAGGGTCTCCTCCCGCCCCGGCGCTCGCTCCCCCAGCTCGAGGTGCGCCCGGCCGTCTGCGAACGCGAGCGCCTGGCGTTTTGCGACATCGGAGCCGTCTGTTTCCGCGTTCCCCTCGACTGGTTTCGCGAGATCTTCCTCTGGGAGCCGGTCTGGTCCGGCTTTCGGGGCTGGGTAGGCTACCACGAAGGGGAGCCGGTCGCCACCGCCGGGGCGGTCCTGTCGCCGGAGGCGATCGGGGTGTACAACGTCGCCACCCTGCCTGCCTGGAGGCGGCGCGGATTCGGCGAGGCGGTGTTGCGGCACGCCCTCGCCGAACTGCGGCGGGAAACCGGGTGCGAACGCGTCGTCCTGCAATCGACCGATTTCGGACTCGACCTGTACGCCGCGATGGGCTTCCGGACTGTGACCAAGGTGAGCGTGTTCACCTCGGCGGGTTAGTAACGGCCCTTCACGCGTCCGTGTGGGGCGGCCGGCCATCCCGGCCGGCGCGCGCTTCGATGTCGCGCTTCCAGTCTTCGGTCACCGGACCCCGCAGGCGCGCGGCGCGCTTCCGCAGCGCCTCCATCTCCTCCGCGCGGAGCGGTTGGAACTGCTGGGCGATCCGGACATCGTCCTCAAGCTGCCCGATCGTCGTCGCGCCGATGGCCGTGCAATGCACCGGCAGGCTGAGCACATAGCTCAGGCACTCCCTGGCGCTCAGCACGGAAAGCAGCTTGGCGTTCCCGAAGTTCTTCATGCCCTGAATGCCCAGCCCGCGTTCGACCGCCACGGGCAGCACCAGTCTCTCGAAGCTGAGGTAGCTGGGATCGGCGGCGTGCAGCGGCATCAGGATCGTATCGTAGCCGTTGTACCGTTTCAGCATCTCCAGGTGGACGTACGGATCACGGTGGCCGGTGAAGCCGATGAAGCGGCACTTGCCCGCTTTCTTGGCGGCTTCGAACGCTTCCACCGCGCCGCCCGGCGCGAAGAGCCGGTCGACTTCCTCCATCTCCCCCACCGAGTGCATCTGCCACAAGTCGACGTAATCCGTTTTGAGGCGCTTCAGCGACAGGTGCAGTTGCTCTTCCGCTTCCTTCCGGGTGCGGGCGGCGGACTTGGTGGTGATGAAGACGTCCTTGCGAAAGGGCGGCAGCACATCCCCGAACACTTCTTCGGAGCGACCGTCCCAGTAGACGTGGGCGTTGTCGAAATAGTTGATGCCGAGATCGTACGCGCGGCGCACCAGCGCGCGAGCTTCGTCTTTGTCGTTGGTGAGCGGGAAGCGGCCGCCGGCCTGGCCGATCACCGTGAGAGAAACCCCCGTCTTGCCGAACACGCGTTTGGGAATGCCGCCGGACTTCACGGCGGCCGCCACCGGCCGCACCGCCGTCACCGCCATCGCGCCACCTACGAAAACCCGTCGCTTCATTTCGCCTGCCTCCTCTCCGATCTCAATGCTGCCAGGATAACCGATCACGGCGGCGCACCCTTCCACGGACAGGAGAACTTCCGTCGTCGCCTTCAGGGGCGGCCCGCGGCTGATCCAAAGCGCGACAGGAGGAGGAGCGGGCCCGGGTGCGCGCCTTATTTCTAAAAACCGCGCGCGCTTTCGTAGGCGGCGGCCAGCTTGAACATGGTCTCTTCCTGAAAATGGTTGCAGAGGATCTGCATGCCCACCGGCAGTCCCTCGGCCGTGCGTCCGCACGGCACGCTCATGCACGGGATGCCCGCCAGGTCGCCGGTGATGGTATAGATGTCCGAAAGGTACATCTCGAGCGGGTCGTCGATCTTCTCGCCGATCTTGAAGGCCGGCGACGGCGACACCGGCGCCACAATCGCGTCGACCTCGCCGAACGCGTTCTGGAAATCCCGCGCGATCAGCGTGCGGACTTTCTGGGCTTTCAGGTAGTACGCGTCGTAGTAACCGGCGCTCAGCACGTAGGTGCCGAGCATGATGCGGCGCTTGCACTCCGCGCCGAAGCCTTCGCCGCGCGTCTGGCGGTACATATCGAGGAGCGTCTGCGCCCCCGGCGACCGGTAGGTGTACCGCACGCCGTCGTACCGCGCCAGGTTGGAACTGGCCTCGGCGGTGCAGATGATGTAATAGCAGGCGATGGCGTAACCGGTGGCGGGCAGGGAAATCTCGCGCACCTGGCAGCCCAGCTTTTCCAGTTGCGCCACGGCGGCGTGCATCAGATCGCCGGTTTCGCTGGCCAGCCCCGTGAAGTATTCCTTAGGCAGGCCGATCTTCATCCCGCGGACGCTTTCCCCCAGCGAGGCGGTGTAGTCGGGCACCGGGGCGAAGGCGGAGGTCGCGTCCCGTTCGTCGCGGCCGGCGATCACCTCGAGCAGTGTCGCGGCGTCCTTTACGTTGCGGCCGAAAGGCCCGATATGATCGAGCGAACTGGCGAAGGCCACCAATCCGTACCGGGAGACCCGGCCATAGGTCGGCGTGACGCCGACGACACCGCAGAAGGAGGCGGGCTGGCGAATGGAGCCTCCCGTATCCGAGCCCAGCGACACCACCGCGGTGCCTTGGGCCACCACCGCCGCCGAACCGCCGCTCGATCCGCCGGGCACCCGGTCGGGCGCCACCGGGTTGCGAACCGGGCCGAAAGCGGAGTTCTCGTTGGAAGAACCCATGGCGAACTCGTCGCAGTTCGCTTTCCCGATCATGACCCCGCCCGCGGCTTCCAGGCGCTCCACCGCGGTCGCGTCGTACGGCGGCACATAATTCGCCAGCAGGCGGGAGCCGCAGGTGGTGCGCAACCCCTGGGTGACGATGACATCCTTGACGGCGATGGGCACGCCGGCCAGCTTGCCGGGCGGCTCGCCCGCGGCCAGTTGCCTGTCCACCCGCTGGGCCGCCGCCAGGGCGCGTTCGGGCGCAAAGTGCAGATAGGCGTTCGTGCGTGGGTTCTCCCGCTCGGCGAAAGCCAGCGCGGCCTGCGCGAGTTCGGCGGCGCTGAACGCGCGCCGCCGCAGGCCCTCATGAATGCGGTCGATGGTCAGGCTGGCGATATCCATGGGGGGCTAGCGTTCAATTACCTTGGGGACTTTGAAATGGCCGGCCCCGGCCTGGGGGGCGTTGGCCAGCGCCGCTTCCGCGCCCAGCGGCGGTTTTTCGCGGTCCGGCCGGAGCGTGGCCGTTTCCTCCGCCTCGTACAGCACTTGCGCCATGGGCGGAACTTCCGCGGTGTCGAGTTCGTTGAGCTTATCCATGTGCTCCAGCACACTCGACAGCTCCGCGGTCATGCGCAGCACCTCCTGGTCGGTGAGCCTCAGATTCGCCAGGTCGGCCACGTAGCGGACTTCCGATTCGGTGATCTTCACGCGGTTTCCTTCTTTCGGGAAGCAAGGTACAGACGGCGTAGGACGGGGTCGGCGATGCCGGCCGCTTCGTCGAACAGGCCGGTCTGGCGCGGGTCGGACCGTGCCGCGCGCTGCGGTTCCCGGCGCGGCGGCGACACCCGGAATTCCACGCGATCGACAAAGTCCGCGCCTGTCTGCTGGCGCAGTTTATGGAGAATCTGGCCGTGCATCAAGAACAACTGACGCTGCCAGACGGCGTCGTCGACTCCTACGATCAGACGGTTGCGGACCAGGCGCTCGGCGCGGGCATGCCGGGCGATGCGCGTTCCCACCACGCCCCGCCAGGCGGCGCAGATCCAAGCTTCCAGCGCCGCCGGGTCCTCGGCCGTGGCAAGCGTGCGGAGAACTCGGGCGGCGCGCAACATGGCGGGTACGGGCATTGAGATTGTAACACCCGCGGGCCCTGTCGGATTGCGAAACCAGCCCCGCCGGCGCCGCGACCGGCTGGGAGCGAGCCTGGCGCAGTGGCAGGCCAACGCTGCTAGGGGGTCGAGGGGACGCGTGACGGCGCGGCGCCGGTTTTGGGGGCGGTCGAGGCTTCGGGGGGAACGCTGGGTTCGCCCCGCGCGCCGTATTCATTGAGGATGACGATGTCCACTCGGCGGTTGCGCGCGCGCCCCGCCTCTGTGTCGTTGGAATCCAGCGGAATCGTTTCGCCGTAACCGCCGACCGACATCCGGGACTGGGGTATGCCGTACCGCGTCGACAGCAGGTCGAGCATCGCGACGCCGCGCGCGGAGGAAAGCTCCCAGTTCGACCGGAACCGCTCGGTCCGGATCGGTACGGCGTCGGTATGTCCTTCCAGGCGGACCTTGTTCGGCAGGCGGGCGATCAACCCCGCGAGCTTTTCGATCACGGGGTAGGTGGAAGGATCGATGCTGTCCGTACCGGAAGGGAAGAAGGCGGCTTGCCGCAGGCTCACCACCAGTCCGCGCGGCTCCATATTGACTTGCAGCATGCCGGCTTCGATCTCCGCCTTCAGTTGCTGCTGAAGCATGCGGAGCGAGGGGACCAGTTCCGCGTAAGGACCGGGTTCCCGGGGCGCCTCTTTGCCGGTTTTGACGCCGCCGGGACCGCGCATCATGCTATTGCCCGGACCCCTCTCGCCAACGGTGCCGCCCAGGATGCCGCGGAGCGCGGCGGCGAACTGGTCGTCGTCGAGCGCGCGCTTGATCGACTCGGCCACCTGTTGAGCTTTTCCGCGGTCGGCCTGCGAGGAGGCGAACATCACGACAAAGAAAGCGAACAGGAGCGTGATGAAATCGGCGTAAGAGACCAGCCAGCGTTCATGGTTTTCGTGCGATCCGTGCTTCTTGCGGCGCGCCATCTCATGCTCCGCCCAGCGGCTTCGCCGGCTGGGCAAATCCGTCATTTTTTACCGCCCGGCGCGGCGGCAAGGTCCGGGGAGCGGGAAGGCGCGCCGAGCGCGTAGGCTTCGAGTTTTCCCCGGATCAGTTTGGGATTCATGCCTTCCACGATGCTGAGGACGCCCTCCAGCATCATCTCCTTGAGCTGCATGCGGCTCTGGGCGCGGGCGCGGATTTTGCCGCCCGCGGGCAGAAACAGGATGTTCGCCGAGCCCACGCCATAGATGGTGGCGACAAACGCGGTCGCGATGCCGTGTCCCACCTCTTCGATGTTGGCCAGGTGCTTCATGGTTTGAATCAGGCCGATTACCGCGCCGATAATGCCGATGGTCGGCGCGTAGCCGCCCGCGGACTCGAACACTTTGGCTTCCGCCTCTACGTGGTGCTCTTCCAGTTCGATTTCGAGTTCCATCATTTTGCGCAGTTCCTGAAGGTCGGTGCCATCGACGGCGAGCATGAGCGCTTTGCGGAGGAACGGCTCCTGAATGAGGCTGACTTCTTCCTCGAGAGACACGATGCCGTTCTTGCGCGCCTTGGTGGCGTAGGCGACCAGTTGATCGATCACGCTTTCCGGACGGGGGTTTTTCTCGATAAACACCTCGAGGAAGGCGCGGAAGGAGCGTCTGACCGCGCTCATTGGCGAGGTCACCAGGACGGCGCCCACCGTCCCGCCGAGCACGATGAGCGCGGCGGTGGGCTGGAAGATTTCCCGGAGTTCTCCGCCCTCCAGGATCATCCCCCCAAGGATTCCCCCGAGGGCGAGCAGCAGGCCGGCCAGCGTCGCCAGGTCCGCGCGGCTGGCGCCGCGCGCATTAGCCTTTGCCGCCATCCCCCGCCCCCCACTGGCTCGCAATCGCCCGGCGGAACGCGATGATGCGCTCCACGACATCTTCGGCCGTTTCGTGCACCATCAGTTTCTGCCCCGTGGTCAGGGTGATGACCGTGTCGGGGGTCATCTCCAGGTACTCGATCAAGTCGGAGTTCAGGATAAAGGGCTCGTGGTTGAGCCGGGTCAGCCGGATCATGGCTCTGTCCGCCAAGATCCTTATCGGTCGGGAACGGGAAAGTGCGGGGAATGGCGCGAAATTCCGCCACGTCAAGCAAACGCCTGGGAGAGAGGCCGTTGCCCCTCCTGTTTCAGCGCGCAGCGGAACTTCCGTTCCCCGCCGGCGCGACGGCAACCACGGCGCCGGACCGCGCTCCACCCGCCCTCTACCAGGTCAACCGCAACGCGAACTGCACCTGCCGGGGCGCTCTGGCCGACAGGATCCGGCCGAAGGTTGACGGTTCGTCGGCGAACCGCTCGGGCAGATCCAGGTTCACGCGATTGGCTACGTTGAACGCCTGCACGTCCGCGCTGAGCCAGATCCCCTCGCGCAGCACAAAACGGCGCGCCAGGGCGGCGTCCAGCGAGGCAAAGGCCGGAGCGCGGACGATGTTGCGTCCCGCGTTGCCGAAGGTGAACGGCGCGGGAATCGCGAAGGCGGTGGGATCGAACCACCGGGCCGCGGACCGCTCCGCCAGCCGGGGATCGCGCGTCAAATCCGGCCGGTCGTTGCCAAAGATGCCGCCGGTGTTCCCCGTGTTCGAATTGTCAAACCGCAGGATGGGCGTAAACGGCTGTCCGGACTGCGCCTGGAAGATGGTCCGCAATTCGAGATTCCGCCGCCACCAGGCCCGCCCCGGCGGCAGGTAGACCACCGCGGCGGCGGCGCGGTGGGCTGCGTCGAAACTGGACAGCCCGCGCTCGGCCCGGTAATTCAAACTGTCCTGCGGAAAGTTCTTGTCTGCTTTGTTGCCGAGAAACGCGCTGGCGTCGTCGATCGATTTCGACCACGTATAGGAGGCCAGCAGCGAAAGGCCCCGCGTCAGCCGCCGGTCGAGCGAACTCTGCAACGAGTGGTACGAAGAATTGGCGCCGCTTTCGGTGTAGAAGATCGACCCGAGCGCTGGGTAGGGGCGGCGCGACGCAAGATTCCCCGGCGCGGGGCGCGGTTGATTCAAGTCTCGCGAACGGACCAGATGGCTGCCCTTGGCGCCCGCGTAGGCCAGGGACACCGTGCTGACGCCGCCCACCTGCTGCTGCACGCCGAAATTCCATTGCTGCGCGTACGCGGCCCGGAGATCCGGGCTCAGCGTATTCGGCGACGGCGGCGGCGTGATCCCGCCCGCAAACGGGTTGTCCAGCGTCAGCAGAGAGGTTTGCGTCGGGAAAAACACCCGCACCGAGAAGTAGGGCGGATTGAAATACAGCGACGAGTTGACCACCTGCATGCCGGAGTCGTAGTAAATGCCGTAGCCGCCGCGCACCACCAGGCCGCCGCGCGGGTTCCAGGCGAAGCCGGCGCGCGGCGCCAGGTTGTTGCGGTCGGCGCGCAGGCCGGAGCGCGAAACCCCCTCGCTGCCTACCCTCACGATGCGGCCCGCCGCCGGATCGAGAATGGACATCCGGTTCTCGGGATCGACGGGAGGCGTCAGCAGTTCGTAGCGCAGGCCAAGGTTCAGCGTCAGGGAGCGGGTCACCCGCCAGTCGTCCTGCACGAACCAGTGATAGGCCGAACTGGTCAGCCGCTGCCGGTTGTCGAACTGCGCCTGGATGCCGAAAGTGGGGAACCCGAGCAGCAAGTCGGCAAGGCCCGCACCCGAGAGCGCCCCGGAGAAGGTCAACGAGCCGCGGGCGAAGTAATCCAGGTAGCCGTTGAGCCGCGAGTGGCGCACCTCGCCGCCCCACTGGACGTTGTGGGATCCGCGCAGCAGAGACATCGTCTCGATCAACTGGTACGTGTCGGTTCCCCGCCGGATGGGGAGTTGGGCCGCATCGCCGACTGCGGGGAAGCCGGCGACGTTGAACAGCGGGTAGCCGAAATCGCGCGGGCGGACGTTCAGCCAGGGCACTCCCCACTCGCGGCCGACATCGCGCGTGAAGTTCTCCGGGCGCACCTGGCGAAACGCCCGCCCGAAGCCCAAGCGCAGCGAATGGAAGGTTCGCGGGCTGACGACCCGGGTGTGGTGCAGCATTGCGTTGTGGCCGCGGTTGTCGACTTCATTGCCGAAACCCGGCAACTCGGCGAGGTCCTCGGTAAACGGCTCGAACAGGTCCTGCACGCCGAGGCTGTAGCGGAAGGTGAACTGGTCGCGTCCAGTGAGCTGGTGATCGAGGCGCGTGTGGCCCTGCGTCAGGGACTCGCGTAGCACGGGCTGGCCCAGAAAATTCAACGTCCCGGGCTGGTTCGGGAGCGGGAACAGTTTCAGCACGCGCGGCGCGAGCGCCGAGATGCGGCTGCGCGGAATTGCGTTGCCGGGAAATGGCCGCTGGGTAAACGGATCCACCACGGTTTGGGCGAAGACGCCTTCGCGCTGCGGGACCGTGGGCACGCGGGAAGCCCGGCTGAAACCGCGCCGCTCCCGGAGGGCTTCGAAGTTGGCGAAATAAAAGGTGCGGTCGCGCGCGAGCGCGCCACCGGCCGCTCCGCCGAATTGGTTGCGGATCAGTTTCCGCCGCTCTGGGCCTTCGAACGCATTGCGGGCGTCGAGCGCCCGGTTGCGGAAAAACTCGTACAGCGATCCGTGAAACTGGTTGCCGCCGCCCCGGGTGATGATATTCACCTGGGCCCCGGCATTGCGTCCGTACAACGCGCTGTGCGTGCTGGTGGAAACCTTGAACTCCTGAATGGCGTCGACCGGCGGCTGGAGGGCGAACGTGTTGAGATAGGGATCGTTGTTGTCGACGCCGTCCATCAGGAAGTTATTGGCCTCTTCCCGCGCGCCCGACGCATGCATGGCGAAGGAACCGCGGGTGGACAGCTCGGAATCCTGCACCGGCGCCGCGACTCCGGGCGCCAGCAGGCTGAGTTGCAGGAAATCGCGGCGGTTGAGGGGCAGATCCTGAATGCGCCCGCGGTCGAGCACCAGCGCCAGTTCGGAGGACTCGGCGGAGACCGCCGCCGCCCGGGCGGAGACTTCCACCGTCTGCGCCATCCCCCGGACGGCCAGGCGCACGTCGACCCGCCGGCGGGTGTTTACCGCGACCACCACCGGATCGATGACCACGGGTTCAAATCGCTCATCGGTTACCGTCACCCGGTAATCGGCGGGCTCCAGTTCGGCCAGGGTGTAGCTTCCGTCCCGCGCCGTGACGGACTCGCGGACCAGGCCGCCGGTCTTGCGCTCCGCGCGCACCAGGACCCCGGCGACCGGCCTCCCGGAACTGTCGGCGGCATGTCCCGAGATCACGGAACTGGTGACTTGGCCGCAGAGAGGAAGGACGACCAGGAAGAGTAGGAACCCCATCGATTCTTCAATTATCGAACAGTGTCTCGAAGCCAGGCGGCTAAATGAGGAGGCGGCGCGGCAAGGGCCTGGAGACGCCGCACATCGGTGGCCGTGTCGACATCCCACCAGGAGGCGGCCAACCCGGCGGACAGTCCGCAGCCCCGCGCCGCGCCGATCGCGCGAGCCAGCGTATCCGGCGCGGACCACCGCACTTGGCGGAACATAGCCGGATGCACCCGGCGGACGGCGATACCCCAGAAGCCCCCATCCTCGGCGGGACCAAACGTGACGTCTCCGGGTTCATCCAGCAGGCCCAGCAGGTGTGCGGCGGGCAAGGCGGGGATATCGCCGCCCAGAATACAGGCCGAGGAATGGCCGGAAGCCAAGGCTGTCTCCAGCGCCGCCAGCATCCGCTCTCCCAGGTCCCCGCCGGCCTGCAATTTCTGTGAAACCCCGAGGCAGGTCCAGGCATCCGTAGCCTCGTCGGTGTGCAGTTCGCAGGCAACTGTCCCGGCAAGCGATTGAAGCAGCAGGATCTGGTCCCGGACCAAGGCCGCATGCAGCGCCGCGGCCCGCTCCCCCCCGAGGAGCGGGATCAGCCTCGTTTTCACCCTGCCCGGGATCGGGGCCTTGGCGAACACGATAACCATCGGCGGCATAGGAAAACGGTACACTCTAAAAATATGCGACAGTCAACTCTTTTGATTCTGGGGCTCGGCGCAGCCTTGGTGGCTATCCCGGCAAGGGCGGCGGACGCCGCCAAAGGAAAGGAAGTCTTCGAGCAGTGCGGCGTGTGTCATGCGCACGACAGCGACGAAAAGAAGATGGGGCCTTCCCTGAAGGGCTTGTTCAAGAAAGAAAAGATGGCAAACGGGAAGAAGCCGACCGACGCCAATGTCATGGCGAAGATTGACGAGGGCGGCAACGGCATGCCGGCTTACAAAGAGATGCTGGACGACACCGAACGGGCCGATCTGATGGCCTATTTGAAAACCCTCTGATTTCCCTGCGCGGGGCCGCGCGCCGGCGCGCGGCCCGCTCCCCTGCCGGCTATTTCCATTCCTCCGCGATCTGCTCTACGTATCTTTCCAGCGCGTTCCGGTGCGCTTCCTGCTGCTCAGGCGTCACTTGTTGCGTGAGGGGATTGCCGTTCTCGTCAAAATCCACCTGTGACTCGGGTTCCGGTTTGCTGATGGTGGGGGTGACGCCGGCATCCGGGATCGCCTTGCCAGACGGGGAGTAGAACTTGGCGACGGACAGGATCAGCGCGCCCCCGTCATCGAGGGGGATCGGACGGATCACGGATCCGACCTGCTGTGTCCGGTCGCCGACGACTTCGGCGCGCTTGTTATCCAGCAGAGCTGCGGCGGCGATTTCCGCCGCCCCCGCCGTTCCCCGGTTGACGAGCACCCGCAGGGGCAACCGGCAGACCGTCTTGCCCGGGTCCGCCTCAGAGTTCTTCCGCGGCACGCGCTGCCCTTGCGTGTAACCGAGCGTTCCCTTGTCGAGAAACAAGTTGGCCAGAGCCCAGCCGTCCTCTGGCGCGCCTGTGGAACAGTTGCGGAGGTCGAGCAGAATGCGCCTGGCGCCCTCCGCCTCCAGTCGCCGGAGGGCCTCGGCTACCTTCGCCACTTTGCCGGCTTCGAGCGTTTCCACCCGCAAATGACCGGTTTCTCCCGCCAGCATCCGCGTCTGGAGGCTGGGATACGAGATTTCGGCGCGCGTCAGGGTAATCTTCTGCGGGTCGGGGCGCCGGCTGCGGAACACGGATAGCTCGATCGTGGAGCCCGGTTCGCCACGCAGCAGGATCTCGGCGTAAGCCAGGGGCATGTCCCGCGTGGCGACGCCGCGAATGGCGTCGATCCAGTCCCCCGCCATCATGCCCGCCTGCGCCGCCGGGGAGCCAGGAATCGTCCCCACCACGGAGAGGAACCCGGCGCGCTTGGCCAGCACCAGCCCCACGTCACCCTTATAGCTGTCTTTCTTCTTCAGGTAATCCTTGTACTGATCCGCGTTGAGGTAACTGGCGAAGGGGTCGATGGATTCGAGCAGACCGGTGACGGCGCCTACGGTCACCATCTTCATGTTGGGCTCTTCCACGTACTCGCTCTTGATCCGGCTGAGCACGTCGGTAAACACGGCCAGGTGCCGGTAGGGCCCTTCCGGCGGGGCGCTCTTGCCCATCACCGCGCCGAGCAGCAACATGACGACGAGCGCGGTGGAGGCGAAAACAACAAGAAACTTCAAACGGCTGTTCATAAGGGTGCGGTCTGCCCTTTACAGTATAACGTCCACTGCGGACTCGCAGACCTGCGATCGGAGACGCGCGGCGCGGGATTCGGTTACCCTACGAACGGTTACGCAGCCGGAATCGGTTCATCCTCCCGCGGGGAAAACCAGGGATATAACACGGGCAGCACCAACAAAGTCAGCAAGGTGGCGGTGACCAGCCCCCCAATCACCACGGACGCCAGCGGGCGCTGGACTTCGGCGCCCGGAGCCGAGGACAAGGCCATCGGCAAGAAGCCCAGGCTGGCGACCAGGGCGGTCATCAGCACGGGGCGCAGGCGCACCGCGGCGCCTTCCACCACCGCTTGGCGGAGCGGTTGTCCTTGCGCGCGCAAACGATTGATGTAGCTCACCATCACGATCCCGTTCAGCACGGCGACGCCGAACAGGGCGATGAACCCGATGGATGCGGACAGGTTCAGATTCAACCCGCGCAGCCACAGCGCCGCGATGCCGCCCACCAGCGCGAACGGGACGTTCAAGAGAATCAGCAGCGCTTGCGGGACGTTGCCGAAGGTGGCGAACAGCAGGCCGAAAATGATGAGGATGCTTGCCGGCACCACCAGCAGGAGCCGCCGGTTGGCTCGCCGCTGGTTCTCGAACTGTCCGCCCCAGTTCACGGTGTAACCGGGGGGCAGGCTGAGCCTCGCGGCGACTCGTGCCTGGGCCTCGTCGACGAAGCCCCCCAAATCGCGACCCCGGACGTTGCATTGCACCACGATCCGGCGCTGGCCGTTTTCGCGAGTGATCGCCTCGGCTCCCCGCCCCGCCACGACACGCGCCACCTGCCCGAGATGGACCCGCTCCCCACCCGGCGCCACCAGCAGGAGCTGGCGGACCGAGTCCAAATCCCGGCGGAAGGATTCGGGCAGGCGTAGCGTGATGTCGAACCGGCGCTGCCCCTCGATCATCTCTGTAATGTGGCGTCCGCCCACCGCCGCCTCCACTACGTCGCGGACGTCGGCGACATTCAGCCCAAAGCGCGCCAGTTCGGCTCGGTCGACCTCCACCAGCAGTTCGGCCACCCCGGAAACGATTTCCATCTGGGCATCGGCCGCCCCCGGCACGGCGGCCAGCAACCGGAGCGCCTGTTCGGCCGTTTGCTCCAGCACGCGGGGATCCTCGCCGAAAATCTTCAGCGCGACATCCGCCTTGATCCCGCTGATGACCTCGTCCAGCCGCATCGCCATCGGCTGCGTGAAATTAAACGCGACGCCCGGCAGGCGCCGGAGCGCATCCGCCATTTGCTCGATCAGGCGTTCCTTGGTTTGGCCCGGCGGCCATTGTTCCTTCCGATGCAGCAGCACGTAGACGTCGCCCTGGTGGATTCCCATCGCCTCGGTCGCCAAGTCCGGACGGCCGAGTTTGGTCACCACGCTGGCCACTTCCGGAAACCCTTTAATGATCTGTTCCGCCTTGTGGCTGAGCGCAATGGACTGCGTAAGGGAAACGCCGGGCAGCTTGCGGGATTCGATCAGGATGGACCCTTCGTCCAGACGGGGCATGAATTCGGTGCCGATGAACGCCAGCGAGGCGAGCGCTCCGCCGATCAACCCGAGGGCCGCGGCGATGGTGCGGACCTGATGGCGCAGCAGCACCTGGAGCGTTCTCCGGTAGCGCTCGGTGACCGCTTCGAACCAGGGCTCGCGCCGCTCCGGCGACGGTTTTCGCAACACGACTCCAATGGCCGCGGGGACCACGGTCAGCGCGAAAACGAGGGATCCGATCAGCGCGGCGCACACCGTCACCGCCATGGGCCGGAACATGCGGCCCTCCAGCCCCTCGAGAAAGAAAATCGGCAGGTAGACCGCGATGATAATGGCGACGGCGAAGGTGATGGGACGGGCCACCTCATGCGCCGCCAGACGGATCAGCTCTCCCGCGCGATCGCCGGGCTCGGCCTGATGAAGCTTCCGCACGGCATTCTCCACCATCACCACCGCGCCGTCCACAATCATGCCGAAGTCGATGGCGCCCAGCGACATCAGGTTCGCCGAGATGCCGAACCAAAACATGCCCGTAAAGCCCACCAGCATGGAGAGCGGAATGACGGCGGCGACGATCAGCGCCGCTTTCAGATTGCCCAGAAACAGCAGCAGGACGGCGATCACCAGCGCGCCGCCCTCCAGCAGATTGCGCTTCACCGTGGCGACGGTCCGGTCAATCACCTCGCTCTGGTCATAGAAAGCAACCAGTCTGACCCCCGGGGGCAGGTTGAGCGTCGCCAGTCTGGCCTTCACCCGCTCGATGACCGTCTTGCCGTTCTCTCCTTTCAGCATGATCACCATGCCGGAGACGGTTTCCCCACGGCCATCCCGCAGTACGGCCCCCTGCCGCGGCATGGGCTTCGGTTGGATCACGGCGACGTCGCGCAGCAGCACGGCGGCGCCATGGCGCGAGGTCAGCACGATCCTCCCGAGGTCTGCGCCATCGGCGGCCCGCCCCAGTCCGCGCACCGTGTATTGTTCGGAGGCGTGCTCGATGAATCCGCCGCCGAAGTTGGTGTGGTTCTCGCGCACCCGCTCGAACACCTCGCGCAAGGTGAGCCCGTAGCCTTGCAGTTTTACCGGGTCTACTTCGATCTGGTATTGCCGGGTTTCGCCGCCCCAAGTGTTCACCTCGTTCACCCCGGGGATGGTTCGCAACTGGTTCTTGATGGTCCAGTCGTGCAGCGTCTTCAGGTCCATCGCGTTGAGCGACGCGGATTCGAGCGTGTATTGGTAGACTTCGCCGAACGCGGTGGCCACCGGGCCCAGGCGCGGCTCCAGACCCGCGGGAAGCCGCGAGCGTACTTCCTGCACGCGCTCATTGACAATCTGGCGCGCGAAGTAGGTCGGCACGTCATCGTCGAACACCACGGTGACCATCGACAAGCCCAGCTTGGAAACCGACCGGATCTGCTCGGTGCGGGGGAGGCCCATGAGGGAGCTCTCGATGGGGAACGTGACCAGTTGCTCTACCTCGCTAGGCGGCATGCCGGCGCACTCGGTGAGCACCACGACCTGATTGTTGGTGAGATCGGGGAACGCGTCCACCGGCGTGAGCAACAGGGAGCGGACGCCCAGCAGAATGAGCAACACCAGACCTACGAGCACCAGCCAGCGGTTCTTCAGGTGGAAATCGATGACGCGTTCGAGCATCCCCGGTCACTCTTCCTCAAGGGAGGCTTTGAGGAACTCCGACTTGAGAATGAAGCTGCCGCGGACCACGACGCGGTCGCCCGCCGTCACGCCTCGCCTCACTTCGGCCATCCCCTCCCGGTTCTCGCCCAACTCTACTGGCCGGACCACGAAGAGGTCCGGCGCCCGCTCGACAAACACCGCGTTGGCGCCCCGGACTTCCTGCACTGCTTCCAGCGGCACGTAGAGCGCGGGCGCCGACTCCCCGAGCTCAATTTCGGCCGTCGCGTACATTTCCGGCTTCAACAGGCCGTGCGGGTTGGGAACCTCCACGCGCACCTGCACGGTGCGGGTCTCCGGATCGAGGGCTTCGCCCACCCGGCCGATCCTGCCCGAGAATGTCCGGTCGCCGTAAGCGGCTACCTGCAAGCGCACGGGCATGCCGGAACGCAGGCTGGCCAGGTGCTCGGAATGCACCTCGGCAATCAGCCAAACGCTCGCCAGATCGCTGATGAGGAACAGGTCCGTGGAGAGAGTCACCACCGTGCCGCGGCTGACATTCCGCGCCACGATCACGCCGGGGGCGGGCGCGCGGACCGGAATCAGATCCTCCTCGTGCAAGTGGTGGGGTTCGTCGGAATGGGGATCCTCGGCGGGAATACCCAGGAATTCCTCCAGGTGCAGGCGGGTGCGGTTCAGTTCGACCTCCGCGTTGGCGACCGCGGACTGGGCGAACCGCAGCGCCGCCTCGGCGTGTTCTTTCTGTTCGAGGGACGCGGCCTTGAGTTCGTACAGGCGCGCTGCGCGGTCCCGGGAGCGGCGGGCGTACTCTTCGGCGGTCTTGACCCGGTTGAGTTCGGACTTGGCTTTCTGGTACTCCGCCCGGGATTCGTGGATATCGTGGCTGTGCAAGCGGGCCAGCACCATGCCCGTTTGCACGCGGTCGCCCACGTTGGCCAGAATCTGCTCCACCCGGCCCTCGGAGGCGGCGCCCACCCGCCAGGTGCGGTTCTCGTCCTGCGTGATGCGGCCCGCCGCGCGCAAGGTGCGCGCCATCCGGCGGGTGGCCACCTCCGCCACGGCGACGCCGGCTTGCCGCTGAGCGGCGGCGCTCAAACGGACTTCGTCTGGGGCGGCGGCCCCGGCCGGCGGCTGGACTTTGGCGCTCACCCGCCCGCCCGCTTCGGGTTCCCTTGTGCAAGCCATGCACATGAGTGCAACGGCCAGTGCAAATGTTGGCAGCCTGTTCACCGGATCACCCCCATGGCCGTCTCCAAAGCCGCCACCGCCTGGTGATACTCGCCCAGAGTCTGATAGTAGAGCATCTGCACTTCGATGCGCGCCCGCTCCGCATCGAGCAGGCGCAGCAGTTCCGCTCCGCCCTCCCGGTAGGCGGCCTGCGCGATGCGCGAAGCTTCCAGCGCCTGGTCGAGCAGGCCGCGGAACGTCTCGGTCACCTGCCGCCGCCGCACTTGTACGTCGACGTCGGCCGCGCGAACCTCGGCTCGCACCAACGCGGTCAGCGCTTTTATATCCGCTTCGCTGACGCGAATCCGGGCCAGCGCGCTATCAATCTCGCCCTGGTTGCGATTCGCCAGCGGCAACGCAAACGCGACGATCCCCGCGAGTGTGTTCAGGCCGTTGGTCCGTTTCAGTCCGAAGGATACGTCGACGTCCGGGTGCGCCTCGGCCTGTTGCACGCGCAGCACGGCCCGGGCCTGCTCGAGGACCTGCCCGGCCACCCGCAACTCGGCCCGGCGTTCCAGCGCCTGCTCTGCATCCGCGAGCAGCGGCTGGCGGAGATCTTCCAGCGGCTCGGCCAGCCGGACCGCTGGAAACTCGCTCAGGCCCATCTCCCGTTGCAGGAGAATGCGGGTCCGCTGCGCCTCCAGGTCCGCGGTGTTAGCCGCCAGGCGCCAGCGTTCGGCTTCCAGCCGGACGCGCAGCAGGTCCGCCTCCGCCATCGCCCCTTCCCGCACGCGAATCTCGTGGTACTCCACCATCTGATCAAAGTTCCGCCCGTTGGCGAGCAGCAGTTCGTACAGTTTGGCCGCCGTCGCCGCCCGCCAGTAAGCCGACTTGACCCGCGCGGCGATCTGCTGCTGCGCCAGTTCGCGCTCGATTTCGCTCAGTCGGATTCCTTCCGCAGCCGCCTCGGCGCGCAACTCGCGCTTGCCCGCAGTTTGAAAAAGCTGGCTTACCATCAGGAAACTCTCCGTGGAGCGGGAGGCGGAGAAGGTCCGGCTGGCGTAAGGCTCCCAGTTCTCCGTTTGCACGAGCAGCCGGGGGTTGGGCCGCAGCGCCGCCTGGCGCCGCTGGCCCTCCGCCACCCGGATGCGCTCGCTGCTGACCTGAAGCAGCGGATGCGCGGCCAAAGCGCGATCCAACGCCTCGTGGAGCGTGAGCGGCTCCTGCGCCGCGGCGGGTAAGGTGGCCAGCATCAACAAGAAAGCAGTGGTAAAGAACCTCATACGTGCACGGCGGTCCGCTGGTCGCCCCGCGTACGCCCAATCACCTTCTTAGCATCCCAAGGGCCAGCCGCCCCGGCAAGGGAGGCGCGCAGGGTGCGGCTGAGGCCGGATTCGGTTAGGATAAGATCCATTCGCAACAACATCCGCTGGACCATCTGCTTCACGCTGCTTGCGCTGGTAACCCATGCGCTGCTGACACGCGCGGGCATGAGCATTGCCGCGCAAGGCATCAGGCAGGAGTTCGGGCTCACCGACGTGCAGGTGGGCTGGATTCTGAGCGGCTTTATTCTCGGTTATGCTATTCCGCAATTCCCGGCGGGCGTGCTGGTGGACCGCTGGGGCGCGCATCGCTTTCTGGTGTTCTCCGCCCTGGGATGGTCGTTCTTCACCCTGCTGACCGGGCTGACGCCGTGGTTTGCCGTGGGCGGCATCGTGGTGGCTCTGTATGTGGTCCGCTTCGTAATGGGAATCAGCCAGGCGGCGGCGCTCACCTGCGCCATCAAGACCAATTCGGCTTGGATTCCGATTTCCGAGCGCGCCACGGCGAACGGACTGGTGATGATGGGCATCGGCTTCGGGGCTATGCTCGCGTCGCCGCTGGTGGTCTCGCTGATGGTCCGCTTCGGCTGGCAGGCGCCGTTTTTCGTCTTCGGTCTGGCGGGCATGCTGCTGGGCGGGTTTTGGGCGTGGTACGGCAAGGACCGTCCGGAACAGCACCGGCTGATCACCGCGAAGGAACTGGCGCACATCCGCGGCTTGCAGGAGGCATCGGCGGGCGTCACGCATCCGCCGGGCCGGTGGTACGAGCTGCTGCGTCATCCGCGCATCTGGGCGCTGGCCATGAGCTACGGGATCTCCGCCTACCTTTCCTACGTGATCTTTACCTGGTTTTTCCTGTATCTGGTGAACGAGCGGCGGGTGAACGTTGTGGCGAGCGGCTATTGGACGATGCTGCCGCCGCTGGCGATGACGTTTGGGACCCTGCTTGGCGGGCGGATCTCGGACGCGTTGAGCGCCCGGTACGGCCGAGGCATCGGCCGGCTGGGGGTCGTGCTCTGTGGCGAACTGCTGGCCGGGATGCTGATCGCGGTTGGGGCGCGGGTAGCGGACCCCTACACCGCCGTGCTGGTGATGGCTGCCGGGGCGGGTTTGCACTTCATTGGCCAGTCGCCGTCCTGGGCCGCCGCGATTGACCTGGCGCCCGGGCGGTCGGCGACCGTGTTCGGCGTCATGAATACCCTGGCGCAACTGGTCGGCGCCGTGGCGCCCATTCTCACGCCCGCCATCGCGAACCGCTTCGGTTGGGTATCCGCGCTGGATTTCGCCGCGCTCACCCCCGCGCTGGCGGCCGTGTGCTGGATTTTTGTCAAGCCCCACCGCCCAGTGGACCTGCCGCACGCCAGCCGAAGTTAGTCCGCGGCGCCGGCAACAGACGAGTCGGGGTCCCCTCGCTTCCGCGCGTGGCTCGGAACCTAAAACGGATACTTGCCCGCTTCCAGCAACTGCGCGGCCACGCGACGGCGGGCGGAGATGGCATCGACCGGTTCGGATTTCGTAAACCGGCGTAGCAGCGCCAGGTAAGTCCGCAGCGGATCCCCTTCCGCGCAGGCGGCCAAAACGGTCCGCGCCGTGGCTTCGATGCGCGCCATCGCGTCGCGGGTGAACACCGCCGCCACGTCCCCGACGATGGCTGCGCGGCTGCCCGCCGCCAGCAAGCGCCGGGCACGCAACACGACCGACTCGATCGCGAACGCCTCGGTCACCACGTCCGTGATGCCGGCCAGCACCTCCTGCTGCTGCTCGAGCGCGTGCAGATAGCGCTGGTAGGCGGCTCCCATCAACAGCAGGGCGATCTTTTTGGCCTGCCGGGCCAGTTGCCGCTCCGCGCCGAGGGGCCCCTCTCCGGCGGCCGGGGCGGGGGCGGGGCCGGCCAGCGCCTCCTGAAACACGGCTTGCGCCGCCGAGGCCAGCGCCAGCCGGCCCTTGGCGGCGCGCTTCCACAGCATGCCCGCCGTCAACAGCCGGTTGATCTCGTTCGTGCCCTCGAAGATCCGGTTGATGCGGGAGTCGCGGTAGGCGCGCTCCACCGCGTAGTCGGCGTGATAACCGTAGCCGCCGTGGATCTGCACGCCCTCATCCACCACGTAGTCCAGCATTTCCGAGGCCGCTACCTTAATCAGGGAGCACTCGGCGGCGAACTCTTCCACCGCCCTCAACTTGTGTTGGGCGGCAGCGGGGCGCTCCCACGAGAAACCTGCCAGGTGCGCCTCGATCAGTCCCACCACCCGCCATACCATCGACTCGGTAGCGAACAGGCGGATCGCCATCTCCGCCAGTTTGTGCTGGATCAGGCCAAAACTGGCGATGGCGGCGCCGAATGCTTTCCGCTCCTTGGCGTACGCCAGTGACAACGCCAGGACGTGCTTGGCCGCGCCCACCGCAAACGGACCCAGCTTCAGACGGCCGAGGTTGAGAATGTTGAAGGCGATGAGATGGCCGCGGCCGGGTTCGCCCAGCAGATTTTCCTTGGGCACCCGCACCTGGTCGAAGAAGACGGCGCAGGTGGAACTGCCCTTGATGCCCATCTTGCGTTCTTCGGCGCCTACGGACACTCCGGGCCACGCGCGCTCGACCAGGAACGCGGAGAACTGCTCGCCGCCGATTTTGGCGAATACGGTGAACAGGTCCGCCTTGCCCCCGTTGGTGATCCACATCTTCTGGCCGTTGAGGACATAGTGGGAACCGTCCGGCGCGAGATCGGCGCGCGTCCTGGCCGCCAGCGCGTCGGAACCGGCGTGCGGTTCGCTCAAGCAGTACGCGCCAATCCACGCAGCGGTGGACAACCTGGGCAAATAGCGCTGTTTCTGCTGCTCGTCGCCGAACAGCAGGACCGGCAACGTGCCGATGCCGGCGTGCGCGCCGTGCCAGGCGGCGTAAGAACCGTCCCGCGCGATCCGCTCGGCCACCACCATCGCGGAAGCGAGGTCCAATTCCATGCCGCCGTAGCGTTCCGGGGTGAGGATCGAGACCAAGCCCAATTCCGCGGATTGCCGGACCGTGCGCACGGCCAGGTCGAAGTCGCCCTGGGCCAGCGCCTCCAGATGCGGTTCCACCTCCCGCCGCCAGAAGTCGTCCGCCGTTCTCGCAACGGCGCGGTGTTCTTCGGTGAGGTCCTCGGCGGTGAAGATCTCGTGCTCGGCGCGATCCTCCAGCAGGAAAGCGCCGCCGGCGGTCTTGGGGAGCACGGCGGGGGTGATGGTCATGCCGCCTCCGGAGATTGGCTTGCGGGCAGCAGTTCGAAAATGCCCGCCGCGCCCTGGCCGCCGCCGACGCACATGGTCACCATGCCGTAACGGGCGCCCCGCCGGCGCATTTCCCGCAACAAGGTGGCTGTCAGCTTCGCGCCGGTGCCGCCCAGGGGGTGGCCGAGCGCGATCGCCCCGCCGTTCACGTTCACGCGCTCGAGTTCGAGGCCGGCTTCCCGGATTACTGCGAGCGCCTGCACCGCGAAGGCCTCGTTCAATTCGATCAGGCCCACGTCGTCGAGCGTGATGCCCGCCAGCGCGAGCGCTTTGGGAATCGCGGCGACCGGTCCGATGCCCATGATGTCCGGCGGCACGCCGGCGACGGCGAAAGAGGCCAGCCGCGCCATGGGCCGCAAACCGAGCGCGTGAGCCCGCGCCTCGGACATCACCAGCGCCACGGCCGCGCCGTCGCTCATCTGCGACGCGTTGCCGGCGGTCACCGTACCCCGGGCATGGAACACGGGTTTCAGCTTGGCCAGCGCCGCCAGCGACGTGTCCGCCCGCGGCCCTTCGTCTTTTGAAAACACAATCTTTTTCTGGCTAGGCTTTCCATTCTCCAGCGAAACAGCTTCCACTTCTAACGGAACAATCTCCTGGTCGAAACGCCCGGCGGCCTGTGCCTCCAGGGCGCGCTGGTGGCTGCGGTAGGCAAACGCGTCGGAGTCCTCGCGGCTGACGCCGTATCTCCGCTGGAGCCGCTCGGCGGTGAGCCCCATGGTCAGGTAGACTTCCGGGCGGTGGTCGACGAACCACGGATTAGGCGAGAAGTGGTGCCCGGCGGCGGGAATCAGGCTCATCGACTCGGCGCCCCCGGCCAGGACGATCTCCGCCTCTCCGCTCCGGATCTGCGCCGCCGCCAGCGCGATCGCCTGGAGCCCGGAAGAGCAGAAGCGGTTGATCGTCATGCCCGGGGTGGAATCGGGCAATCCGCCGCGGAGCGCGGCCAGACGGCCCAGGTTGCCGCCGGCTTCGGCTTCCGGCATGGCGCAACCCAGAATCACATCGTCCACCTGCGCCGGGGCCACCTGCGGATACTGCTCCAGCAGGCGGCGGATGACGGCGGCGGCCATCTCGTCGGGCCGCGTGTGGCGGAGCGTGCCGCGCGGCGCTTTGCCGGCGGCGGTACGCAGACAATCGATCAGGACGGCTTCGGGCATGGGAAATCCTAGTTGCGCAGCGGCTTGCCGGTTTGCAGCAAGCGCTGGATGCGTTCGTGGGTCTTCGGGTTGCCGCAGAGGCTCAAGAACGCCTCGCGCTCGAGATCCAGCAGATACTCCTCGCGAACGTCCTGCGGACCGCTGAGGCGGCCGCCGCTCAGCACGAACGCGAGTTTGTCGCCGAGCATGGCGTCGTACTCGGAGATCTGGCCGGCCTCGCGGGCCAGGAACACGCCCATCTTCAGCAAAGCGTAGCCGGGCGCGCCTTCCACGCGCACCGGCGCCGGCGCCAGCGGTTGATAATCGCGAGCCAGCGCGAGGGCCAGCGCCTTGGCGTCGCCCGGCAACCGCTCGGGGTTCATCGACACGCCGTCCTGCGGGCGCAGGAAACCCAGACGGCGGGCGTCGCTGGCGCTCGAGGAAGTCTTGCTCAAGCCGATGGTTTCAAACGCCGCTTTGGCGGAAGCGGAGCGCCGTAGCATCTCCTTGCAGCCGCCGCCCGCCGGAATCAGGCCCGCGCCGAGTTCCACGAGGCCCATGTACAACTCGGCCGAGGCCTGGATGCGCGCCGCGTGCAGCGCGATTTCCGCGCCGCCCCCCAGCGTGAGCCCGAACGGCGCCGCCACCACCGGTTTCGGGGCGCGCTGCAGGGCCAGATTGATTTGCTGGAAGCGACGCACGGCCCGGTCGATCTCTTCCCAGTCGCCGTCCTGCGCGGCGACCAGCAGCCAGGTCAGGTTCGCGCCCGCCGAGAAGTTCTCGCCCTGGTTGGCGATCACCATGGCCTCAAAGCTCCGGCTGGTCTCTTCGATCCCGGCTTGCAGCATGACGAGGAAATCCTCGCCGATGGTGTTCATCTTCGAGTGGAACTCGACGCACAGCACCCCGTCACCGAGGTCCACCAGCGAAGCGCCCGCATTCCGGCGGACCACGCCGCGCGCGCGCCTGATCTCCGCCAGGCTGAGGATGCCGGGGCGGGGCGCCAGCGCCGTGTAAGCTCCGGAGCCGGCCAAGTCGAAATATTCGGTACGAGGCAGACCCGCCTGGTCCGCGGCGCGGTAAAAGGACTCCGCGCCTGCCGACAACATGCGCCCGACCGCGGGCGGCAGCGCCAGTCCGTCGCGCTCCATCCGCCGCGCGGTTTCCGTAAAGCCCAGCGCGTCCCAAGTCTCGAACGGGCCCAGTTTGTGCGCGTAACCCCAGCGCATCGCCTGATCGATCTCGACAATGCGGTCTGAAATCTCCGGCACCATCGACGCTGCGTACAGGCAGTTGTCGCGCAACAGCCGCCAGACGAAGCTTCCCCCCCGGTCTGCGGACGCCACCAGCGCGCGCAGCCGCTGGGGCAGATCCTCGATCAGCCGCGCGGTTTCCAGCGCCGGGAAACGGGCGGTTTTTTGCGGACCGTATTCGAGCGTGTTCCAGTCGATGGCGAGGATCTGTTTGCTCTCCCCTTTTCCCTCCACTTTGTAGAATCCCTGGCCGCGCTTTTCGCCCAGCAGGCCGCGCTCGATCATGCGGGTCATGAACGGGGGCAGCACAAAGCGCTCGCGCCAGGGGTCGTGCGGGACCGCGTCGTAGAGGTTGCGCGTGACGTGCGCCCAGATGTCCAGGCCGACAATGTCCATCAGCCGGTAAGTGGCGCTGCGCGGCAGGCCAATCAGCGGCCCGGTCAGAAAATCGACTTCTTCGACGGAGTAGCCGCCCTCGACGGTGAGTTGATGGACCGTCGCGCCATAGAAGCTGCCGATGCGGTTGGCAATGAAATTCGGGGTGTCCTTGCAGCCGACCACGCCCTTGCCCAGGCGGCGGTCGCAGAAGTCCCGGAGCAGCGCCAGCACTTCCGGAACCACGCCCGGTCCAGGGATCAATTCCAGCAAATGCAGGTAGCGCGGAGGATTGAAAAAGTGCGTGCCGGCGAAATGGCGGAGCGTTTCGTCGTCGAACCCTTCGGCGAGCAGGCGCAGGGGGATCCCGCTCGTGTTGGTCGTCAGGATGGCGCCCGGCCGCCGGTGCTCGCGCACGCGGGCCAGCAGTTGCCGTTTCACGTCGAGTTGTTCGACCACGGCTTCGAGGATCCAGTCGCAGTCGTGCAATTTGGGGAGATCGTCCTCGAAATTCCCGCACGTAATCAAGGCGGCAGTACCCGGGGTAAACAGGGCCCCCGGGCGGCGCCGGACGGCCGCGTCCAGCCCCGCGCGGGCGATGGCGTTCCGGTCGGGCTGGCCGGCCGCCGGCAAGTCGAGCAGCAACACGGGCGTCCCGGCGTTGGCGAAATGGGCGGCGATGCCGGCGCCCATCGTGCCGGCTCCCAGCACCGCCACACGGCGTATCGTTTCCATGGCAGGATGAATTCCCAAAGTGTAGCGCGGATGCCTTCGCGCGCGGTACGGATTCACCGAACGTTCACCAGGCGGTCCGGGCCGGCACGCTATCATGAAGGCAGCGCAGGCCGCTGCCGGGCATGGATCTGAATCGGGACCGCATCAAGAAAAGAATCCCCCCTTGGCTGCTTCCCGCCGTTGGATATGGGATCTCCATCGCAAGCCTGATCTGGGTTTTCCATGGATTCGACTGGCGTCAAGCTCTCAAGGACTTCGCCGCGCTGGACTGGCGCTACGTCACCATCGCCGTCCTCTTCGACCTGAGCGTCTATGTTGCGCACGGCTGGCGCTGGCAGGTGCTGCTGCGGCCCGTGGTGCGCACCCGGCTGTGGCGGACCGTCCAGGCGGTCTACATCGGCCTGTACGCCAACGAAGTGCTGCCGCTGCGCACGGGCGAAATCATCCGTTGCTACCTGGTGGCGCACTGGAACCGGATTCCGCTCGGGCTGGCCATTTCGTCGGCGGCCATCGAGCGGGTGATCGACGGCGTCTGGCTGTTCGCAGCCATGCTCTTGGCGATGGCCCTCCAACCCCTGCCGGGTTATCTGGTGGATGCGGGCAAGATCATGGGCCTGCTGGTGTTCGCGCTGCTGGGCGTGCTGGTGTACGTGGGATTGCGGCGGCAGCACGCTCACGACATGGTGAAGGAAAGCCGCTGGCTGCACTACCTGCACCACCTGGTCGACGGCATTCATGCGATGGGCAATCCCCGGACGCTGGCGGCGACGTTCCTGGCCAGCTTCGTCTACGCCGCGCTGCAAATCGTGCCGATTTGGGCGCTGATGGAGGGCTACGGACTGGCGGTGCCCTGGTTTGCGGCGTTCGCGGTGTATGTGGTGTTGCGAGTGGGCACCATGATTCCGAACGCGCCGGGCAACGCCGGGCTCTACCAGTTTCTGGTGGTGGTGGCGCTGGGGCTGTTCCAGGTGCCTAAGTCCACCGCGGCCGGTTTTTCGCTGATGATGTTCGGGGTGCTGACGCTGCCGCTGCTGATCGGCGGGTTTGTGGCCGTCGCGCTGACGGGCCTGAAGCTCGATCAGATCCGCGCCCAGGCGCGCTCGGGTGTGGAAGCGGCCGCGGCGGTGGCCCCCAGCCGCGGATTGCATCCCGAATCTTAAGGGATCGCGAGCGCGCTCACGCTACCGGCACGGCGTCCCCGAGCAGGATGGCGACCAGCCGCGCAGCCGCCTCCTTGCCGCGTTCGCCGGTCTCGCCCGGAGGGCCTACGCAGCTCGGGCAACCGCCGTCGCAGGGGCAGGAAGCGATCAGGTCCCGCGCGCCCGCCAGCAGCTTGTCCGTCATCCGGTAGAGCGGCGCGCTTTGGCCGATGCCACCCGGATACATGTCGTAGAGATAGAGGTTGGGTTCGAACGCCCCCAGCCCGGTGGTGGTCTCTTCGCTGACCGCGACGCCCAAGTCGCGCGGGTCGCACATCAACAGCAGGGCGGCGACGGTCCGCAGGGCGTGGCCTAATCCCGCCAAGCCGCTCTGCTTGTCCTCCGCGCTGAACCCGCCCAGCCGGCTCAGCAACTGCGCGCGGCAATGCAGCCAGAATGCGGTGGTCTGCATTTCCTGCTCGGGCAGCGCCAGTTTTCCCGCGCCCACGTTTTCCAGGGTATAGAACTTGATCTTCTTGAAACCCACAATCTGGCGGTTGACGCGCACCTCGCCGTGCACCCGGCGCGCGCCCGCGCTCCCGAGTTCCTCCGCCCCGAATTCCTCCAGCGCCGTGACCCGGGTGTAGTCCACCGCGTCGGTGAAATAGTCGCAGGTCACCCGATGCACGTACGCTTTCCGCTCGCCATAGTCGAACCGGTCGACGTGGTACTGCCGGGCTTCGTGCAGGTAAATGGCTTTCTCGTAAAGTTCGTTCAACGCCGCGGGAAACGCCACCTCGGCGATCACCTTGGGCTCGTGCGTCGTGTCGATCACCACGAAGTTGTCGCTGGTGACGGCGCGCAAGCTGACCGCGTCGGCGGGGTAGCTGTCCGACGTCCAGTGCCACGCGCCCGCCGAGTGGTGCAGAAAGCCCGCGTCGCGCAGGAACTCGCAGAGCTTGGCCGCCGGGTGGGGTCCGAAGGTTTCCCCGTCGTGCACCGGCAGCTCGAAGGCGGCGCATTTGAGGTGGCTGAGCAGGATTTCGAGGTTATCGGGGTTGACAAAGGCGTGCTCGGGCGGCCGGTCGAAGAAGTACTCGGGGTGCTCCACCACGTACTGATCGAGCGGCGCGCTGGAGGCGACCAGCACCGCCGCCGACGCGCCCTGCCGCCGCCCCGCGCGTCCCGCGCGCTGCCAGGTCGACGCCAGCGTGCCCGGATAGCCCGCCATCACCACCACGTCCAGCGACCCGATATCAATGCCCAATTCCAGCGCGTTGGTGGCGACCACTGCCCGGATGCGCCCCTCGCGCAGTTCGGATTCAATCTGCCGCCGCTCTTTGGGCAGGTATCCGCCGCGATACCCGCGCACCGTGTCCGGCGGCAGCGGGCCCCGGTCGAACGCGTCCTTCAAATATGTCACCAGCACTTCCGTGGCGAGACGGTTGTTGGCGAAAACCAGCGTCTGGTGTCCCCGCTCGATGAACTCGGCGGCGATCCTCCGCGTCTCGTTCAGATAGCTCCGCCGGATGCCGAGTTGCCGGTTGACCACCGGCGGATTGTAAAAGATAAAGTATTTCTCGCCCGCGGGCGCGCCATTGCGGTCCACCAGCTCGAACGGTTCCGCGGTCAGGGTTTCGGCCAGCTCGCGCGGGTTGGCAATAGTGGCCGACGAACACACAAACTGCGGCCGGGCGCCATAGAAGGCGCAGATCCGCTTCAGCCGCCGGAAAAGGTTCGCCAGGTGGCTGCCATAGACGCCCCGGTAATAATGGAGTTCATCGACGACCAGGAACTTCAGATTCTCGAACAGCCTAGCCCACCTGGGATGATGCGGCAGGATTCCCGAGTGCAGCATGTCCGGGTTGGTCATCACCACGTGGGCGCGCTGGCGGATGGCCTTGCGCGCGTCCTGGGGCGTGTCGCCGTCATAGGTGAACGCGCGCACCGCGCCGCCCATGGCGTCGGCGGTTTCGTGAAACGCGTGCAGTTGGTCGACCGCCAGCGCCTTGGTCGGATAGAGGTACAACGCCCGCGCCGCAGGGTCCTTCAGCAGCAGATTGAACACGGGCAGGTTGTAACAGAGGCTCTTGCCGCTCGCCGTGGGCGTCACCACCACCACGTTCTTTCCGGCTTCCACGTGCGCGAAGGCTTCCGCCTGATGCACGAACAGCGTCTGGATGCCTTTCTGCCCCAGAGCGGCGCGCAGCGACGGGTGCACGGCGTCCGGGATGGGCGTGGTCTCCGCGGGGCGCGCGGGCAGATGGCGCAGGGCGCGGACCGGGGAATCGCCGCGCTGCCTCATCGCCTCTTCAAAGTGCGCAACGGCCCCCGCCAGGTCTCCGGCTGGGGCCAGGGCGTGCTCTTCGAATTCCGGAAAACCGAGCGACAGGTTCACCGATCTATTTTCGCTTTTTCTTTGCTGTCAGGCAAGAGGGATGCTTCAGCATTCCTGTTCGGGCGGCCCCGCAGTAGTGAGTTCCTCCCACATGTCGCGGTAGGCGGCCCACTCCGGGGTCTGCTTGCCGGCGAACTGGATCTCGGCGACGTGCAGTTTGCCGTGGCCATAAGGGCAGATGTACTCGATTTGAGGCTGGCCAAGTTGCAGCATCCGGCTCCAGGATCCGGTTTGCACAGGCATCCGCATCCGCCGCAGGCAAACCCGGCAGCGATACCGCTGGTCCCAGATAGCAAGGTACAGGAGGCCCCAACTGACCAGAAACCACGCCCCCATCGCGAGGGTAAAGCCCAGATCGTGTCCGAAAACCGGCTGGTAGGCGCGCATGAAGTCCTGCGGGGCGGGCCACAGCAAGTGCAGAGCCTGGAGGAGCCCCAGCGAGATCGCAGTCGCGACCGCCAGTTTGCCGACGAAGAACAGCCAGTAGCGCATGCGCTCCTCCGACGCCGGGCCACCGCGGCGTCTACCGAATAGGACGCTTCCGGCGCCATAAGATGTTCCAGCAAACGGAACGAAAAAATGCGAACGGACGGCCGTTTTTCCACCCGGGAGGGACCCCGTCCGCCGCTCGAAAAGGTTGTCCCGCGTTGCGGACCCGTACGCCGGCGTCAGCGGCTGGCCAAGGCCGCCCCCGAGGTCTCTGCGGGTTCGAAACCGGAGGAAGGTTCGGTCTTCAGCGCCGCTTCGGCTCCGCGCCAGGCGGCGGCGAAGGCGGGTTTGGTGTCCAGCAGGATCTCCCGGATGGCTTTACGGTCCTCGGCAGTCAGATGCGCAAACGGCTTGCCGGTGTCGCGCCCGGCCAGGCCCTCGCACAGGCGCCGGTACAGGTGGGTCAGGACCGGCGGGGGCAAGGCGTCCAACGCCTCAGAGTAGATCAGATAGCTGAGCGGGTAGCGGAACAGCCGGCGTTCGAGGTCGAATTCGCGCAGCGAGCGCCCGCGCGCGTCCCGGGGACCGCGGCGCGCGAACTGGGCGGCAAAGCCGGAAGTGCCTGCCACCGGCCCGCGCAGCGGAGCCTCGTCGGCAAACAGCAGGTAGGCGAGCAGGTTGTCCGCCGGCCCGTAGACGCGCCGTTTGGTCGAGTCTGTCCACTCGCCTGAACGGCCGAGCGCCTGGTCCATCGACGCCTGGACCTCGAGCGCGATCCGCGCTTCATAACCGGCCCGCGTGATCAGGTTGTGCAGTTGGGCCTGGTGCTCCAGCACCATCAGCGCCACAATGTCGGAGTGCGGCGTCAGGTAAGGCCGCACATCGAAGCGGCGCGCCAGGTCGGTCACATTGGCGCCGGCGTGCAGGTCGAAGGCCTCCGGGTCCTTGTCCCGCAGGAAGGCGTTGCCCATGTGCAGGTCGTTGGCGTGGGTGCCGGTCACGTACCAGCCCCCCCAGCGTTCCTTCAGGGGACTGGCGTGCGTCGTCACGAATCCGCCGGCCTGGAATACGGGGTATCCGTCGGCGCCGGTGTAGACCGAACGCACCATGTGGCCCGGCACGCCCGCCGTCTTCGGCGAGGCGTGGCATTGCAGGCACTCGTCCCGGCGGACCATTTTTGGCTTCGCCGCGGGCGTCTGATCCAGCGTGTAAAAAATGCCGCCCTTGCGCGGATCCACCGCCGAGATCTCGATCACGTCGCCATCCTGCACCCAGCCGAGATAGACATGGTCGTTGAAGTAGATCGCCCGCGGCGTTTGCGGCGTGATGCGCTGCAACTGAAAACTGGTTTTGGAGAAGACCAGCATCTGCGACTCGGCGGGGATATCGAGGTTTTTCAGCACGGAGCGCAGGTAGCCGTGGGCATCGTCCCACTCCAGTTTCACCTCGCCGCGATCGATCCGCCGCTGTAAACGCGCCACGGGATCATCGAGATCGGCGTTCTCGTGGTACCCGATGAGCTTGTCGTCCACACCCAACAGGTACGAGCCTTGGGCGCAGGCCAGTCCGGCGCCAAGCAGGATCCCGGCAAGAGTCTTCATGGGGACGCCGCTCCTCGGACGATCTGCGCGGCCTCGCACAGCGGCCGCACCTGTCCTCCCTCCCCGGTCAGGTCCGACAAGCGCGTCGAGCCAAGGGCGGCCTCAATCTGGGCCACGGCATCGTCCAGTTTGCGATGCAGGGGGCACAGGCGCAGGCTGTGGGACGGCAAGTCGAGCGGGCAGGAGTGAATCCGCCGGATCGGGTCGACGGCGTTCACCACCTCCAGGACGGAGATCGCATCTGAACTTCTGGCCAGCATGAAGCCTCCATGCACGCCGCGTCCCGCCTGCACCACGCCAGCCTGCCCGAGCGCTCGCATCACCTTCGCCAGGTAGTCGGCGGGGGCCTGGGTCGCGCCGGCGATCTGCTGGCGGGTCAAAGGCTTGCCAGGGTGCTGGGCCAGCCAGACTACCGCGCGGAGGGCGTACTCGACGGTTTGGGAAAACATCCGATAGTGGATATCATTATCCATAACTCCACCTTTGTCAAGTCCCTCCCGCCGCTTCCCACATGCGGCCGTTCTTCGCCCAACTCCCCAGGGCTTCCCTCCCGGCCTGATTTGTGGTGGAATCGGCTCGGAGACCAAGCGGGCTGCCGCCTGCGCGGCCGCCCAAGTTCGCAAAGGGGGAATTATGGCTTACGTCATCGTTGATACCTGCACCAAGGACCAGTTGTGTATTGACGCGTGCCCGGTGGATTGCATTCATCCGAAGGAAGGCGCGCCGGATTTTGAGACCGTGCCGCAGTTGTACATCGACCCCGTGACCTGCATCGACTGCGGCGCCTGTGTCCCGGTATGCCCGACCAATTCGATTTTCGTGCTCGAGGACCTGCCGGAGGATCAGGCGCATTTCGCGGAGATCAACGCGAAGTACTTCGCCTGACGGCTCGGGAATCAATCAGACTGTTTGGGCCGGGGCGTGGCGTCGCCTGGGTCCATACCGAGCGCCCAACTGATGCCCTCGATCCACATCTTTTGGATGTCGGGGCCGTCCCACGCCGCCTCGGGATGTCCGAGGGAAGAATAGAAAACCCGGCCGTTGCCGTAGTTCCCCGCCCAAGTGACCGCGAAGTCCCGGTCGGTGCGCCGGACCTCCTTCCTGTTGAGGTCCACGGTCGAGACGTCGAGCGACATCAGCACGCGCACCCGCTCGCGGGAAAAATTCCGAAAGCGGCGGCGCCCGACAACCCCAGGCACAGCACGGCGAGCAGGCGCATGGCCGGACTCCTTTTGCCCCATCATCGCCTCGGGATTTCCGGAGGCGCCAACGTTATTTCTTGTATCGCGGATGAGCGCCCAGCACCCGGCGCAGCGTAAAGGCGTCCGGGCTCATGTCGCTACCCTCGAGTTTGCGCCAGTTGTCGTTGACGTGCACCAGCTTGCCGCTCACGTGGTTGGAATTTTCCGACGCCAGGAACAGCGCCAGGCCGATCTGCTCGTCGGGAGAGACGCCGCCGGTGAGGCGGATCTTTTCGGCGTCCTCCATCTCCTTGGGGCCCGCCCGCCGACCGGCGTGCAGGATCTCGTCGGTCATGTGCGTGTAGGCGCCGCCCGGGCTCATGCAGTTGATCTGCACGTTGTGCTCCCGGACTTCCTCGGCGACCGACTCCACAAAGCGGGCGAGCGCGGCCTTGGATGCGGCGTAGGCCGAAAAGTAGGGGCGCGGATACGAGGTGCCGCCGCCCGTCAGGACGATGATCTTACCGGAGCGCCGCTCCACCATTTCCGGCAGCACGGCGAGGCAGGCGTTCATCACGCCCACGAGGTTGATCTCGATGGTTTCCTGCCAGGGTTTGGGTTTGGTTTCAACGAGCGGCCCGATGGGGCCCTGCACCGCCGCGGCGGCCACCAGCACGTGCACCCCGCCGAAGCGCAAACGCATCCGGTCGACGCCGGCGCAGAGGTGCTCGTAGTCGCGAACGTCGGCTTTGATGGTCAAGGCCACGCCGCCGGAGTGTTCGATCTCGAGCTTGGCCAGATCCAGTTCCGCCTTGCTGCGCGCCAGCAACCCGACCCGCGCGCCGGCGCGGGCGAATCCCAGCGCCAGCCGTTTGCCGATCCCCCGGCCCGCGCCGGTGATCAGCACCGATTTTCCTTTGATCGAGTTCAATCTTCGTCTCCCGGGCGCCTGGTGCAGCTCGGAGTCGCGGCCCCGGCCGGGTCCGGCGGTTCGCCCGGGCCGACCCCGGCCCCGGGGAAGCCGCTGCTCCGTCCGCGATTATCCCACGCTGGAGGCGATCCGCTTGCCCGCCTCGAGCAGCAAAGCGGTTTCTTCCTCGGTAAACACCCGTTCCCGCCGGTTGGCAATGCCCAGCGCGCCCACGGCCCGGTCCCCCGCCAGAACCGGCACCACGATCGCGCCCTCCAGGCCCGTCTGCCGCGCCCCCGGCCGGACGTCGCCCGTGGTGTCGGTTTGAATATTGCAACTGGTGACCGGCTCGGCGCGCTCGACCGCGAGCCCCGCCATTCCCTTACCCACGGGAATCACACCGATGAGGGCGCGCACCGCGTCCGGAATCCCCGCCGACGCCGCCCGCAAGTGCAGCCTGCCATCGTCGCCCAACAGGTGGATGGTCCCGCTGTCGGCTTGAAAGTGCTCGAGCGTCAGCCGCAGCGCTTCGGCGAAACCGCCTGGCCCCGCTAGGGCTTCCTCGATCGTCTTCAGGTAACTGCTCATTTGCTTCGCGTCAGATTTTCGAACAGAAACAATCCGCTCTTGCCGCCCATGGCCAGATCGAGGTCGCCGTCCCCGTCTAGGTCCACCACCGAGATCTGCATGCCGGCGCCCGTCCGCGTGGAATAGTCGATCACGTGTTTTGCCCACTCGACGGGCGCTCCGGGACGCACGGGCAGGCGTTCATACCAGTAAACGCCCAGCGGTTCGCGCTCGCCCGGATCGCGGCCGTTGTGCGCCATGTACCGCTTTCCGGTCACAATGTCGAGCGTGCCGTCACCATTCAGGTCGGCCAGAGTAACCGCGTGCGCCTGGGACCAGCTATCGTCGATCATGCGTTTCGTCCAGGTGTCGCCTTCGCCGCGCTCCATCCAGAACAGGCCGTAATCGTGCGCCGCCGACGTAACGATATCCGGCTTGCCGTCCTCATTGACGTCCATGGTGTAAAGAAAGCCGAGCGCTTGCGGAGAATCCCAGTCCGTATGGTGTTTCCAGACGCCGGTCCGGGGATCGGGGGGCGCTTCGAACCAGCCTTTGGGCGTCAGGATATCGGTGCGCCCGTCTCCATTGACATCGCCGGCGCCAATGCCATGGCCATAGCTGCTCGGGCTCACCACATGCCGGATCCACCGGCCGCCTTTCAGTTCGTACCAGGCCAGCGGCGCGGAGGTCTGGCCGAACTGCGGCAGGATTTCCAGCTTCCGGCCGTCGTTGTTCAAGTCCACCAGCAGCATGAACTCTACCGAGTAGCCGTTTTCGACCGGATGTTCCTTCCACTCGCCGCGGCCCTGCCCGGGATTCTGAAACCAGGCGAGACGCTTGGTGAAGTACGAGCAGCTCACCACGTCGATGGCGCCATCCCCGTTCACGTCCACCGGCAAATCGCTGAAATTGTCGATGTAGTGGTTCTGGAAATGAAGGCTCCGGAACTGGTGTTTGGTCCACGCGGGGGCGGCGTACCAGTTCTCGCCGGAGATGATGTCCGGCTTGCCGTCGCCGTTGACATCGGCGGCGGCGCACGTTTCGTTAGCGCCCAGATCGAGGGTATGTTTGCGAAAGGCAATCTCCGCCGGACGGCTGGCGGCCCACACCAGCGCGGCCAGGACCAGCAGTCCTACGCTACAATTCCGCATCATGCGCACGATTGTACTATCGTTCGCGGTTGCGGCCCTGTCTTTCGCCGCCCAGCAGTGGCCGCGGCATGTGGCCGCCGAGGGTTATCACGCGCAGACGGCAAGGGCGGCCCATTTTTCGAGCGACGGCCGGCCGGATATCATCGCCAACGATATCGAGAAGAAGCAGACCTGGCTGTACCGGGCGCCCGATTGGAAGCCCTTGCTGCTGCACGAGGGCGTGGCGGTGATCCACAGCGCGGCGTTCGATGTGGATGGGCGACGGTGACCGCGATGGAGTTACGTGCGCCAAGCACGACTTGGTCGCCGCCTGGTTCGAGAACGACGGAAAGGGCAACTTCACCACCACCGCATCGCCTCCCGCCAGGCGGCGTACGATATCCGCCTGGTGGACATGGACCACGACGGTGACCTGGACGTGCTGATCGCGGGGCAGGAGAGCCGCAACGTGGTCTGGTATGAGAATCGCTTACGCCGTTGAGCCGGACCGGCGGCGGAAGAGTGCAAACGGGGGCAGCTTGGACAGCAAGATTCGGATCGTCAACCGGACGAAGGGGACCGTGGTCGCCACGGCCGCGGACGTGGCGGACACCAGCGAGAAACGCCGGCGCGGATTGCTCAAACACAGCCGCCTGCAACCTGGCGAGGGGCTCTGGATCGCGCCCTGCGAAGCCGTGCACAGCTTCGGCATGAAGTTCGCGATCGACCTGATCTATCTGAGCAAGAAACGCCAGGTGAAGAAGGTCCGGCGGAACCTGGCGCCGCGCCGCCTGTCGGCGTGCCTGACCGCGTACTCGGTGTTGGAACTGCCGGTGGGCATGATCGACGAATCGCGGACCGAGGTGGGCGACCAACTGGAGTTCGCGCCCGTTTCCGCGGGCGAGAGAGCATAGCGGTCCGGCCCCGGTCCGCGGCGTTCCGCGGGCGCTGCGTCAGGATCAGGGAGATCTCGCGCCCGCGCACAGCGCGCATTTCCCGGTCCGTCAGGCCGAGCAGTTCGCGGCCGCGCCTCCGCACGCTGCCGGTGACGCGTCCGCCGCGCGGGTCGAGCAGCCGCAGGATCGCCAGCGCGAGGCCGCTCTTGCCGATCACGCCCATACGCGTTCCCACGATTCTCCTCTCTTCCGCGAATGCCTGGAGAGATGCGCGGCGCCAGTCCTTGCGCGTGCGCCGGACTTGGCTACCTGCGGACCGCCGAATCCACCGCGACCCGCGCGCCGAGCATGCCGCTCCTCCCCTCGCTTCCGCCCGTACTCCGCCGTTTCGCGGAGCCCCGGGTCCCGCTCTCGTTTCTGCTTCGATCGCCGGAGTAACGCATTCTTGTCGCGCTACAGGCGCGCCGGTATGGTCGACGAAGAGGGGTTTGCGCCAGCTGGTACGTAACTAAGGTGTATTGCTGTAAGGTCTGGGCACTACCCGCGCGCGCTCGCCGCCCTGTCATGTTCAAGATCGCACCCGCTTACGCGAGGATATCTTTGACCACGTCCCCGGAAATGCCAGTCAGGCGGACATCCAGCCCCTGAAACTTCACCGTCAGGCGCTTGTGGTCGATGCCCAGCAGGTGCAGCAGCGTCGCGTGGAAATCGTGGACGCTCACCGGGTTCTCAACGGCGGCGTAACCCAGGTCGTCGGTGGCGCCATAGGTGATGCCCCCCTTCACGCCGCCGCCGGCCAACAGGAACGAGAAGGCCTTGATATGGTGGTCGCGCCCGTCGCCGCCCTGGGACATCGGCGTACGGCCGAACTCCCCGCCCCAGATGATCAGCGTATCGTCGAGCATGCCGCGCTGCTTCAGATCCTTGATGAGCGCCGCGGTGGGCTTGTCCACTTCCTCGGCCTTCAGCGCGACGTTCACCTTGACGCCGGCGTGGTGGTCCCAGTCGCGGTGATAAAGCTGGATGAAGCGCACGCCCCGCTCGGCCAGGCGGCGGGCCAGCAGGCAATTGGACGCGAACGATCCGTCGCCCGGCGATGCGCCGTACATTTCCAGCACCTCGCGCGGTTCGTTGGACATATCCATCAAACCCGGCACACTCGTTTGCATGCGGAACGCCATCTCGTACTGGGCGATGCGGGTGAGGATTTCGGGATCCCCGAGCGCTTCCTGCTGCACGCGGTTCACCGCGTTGATCGCCTTGAGAGACTCGGCCTGAAGGCTGGCGTCAATTCCCGGCGGGTTTTGAATATAGAGCACCGGGTCGCCGACCGAATTCAGCTTGACGCCCTGGAACTTGCTCGGCAGCATGCCGGCGGACCACTGCCGGGCGGCGATGGGCTGCATCTGCCCGCCTTTTCCGCTGCTGACCAGCACCACGAAACCGGGCAGGTCCTCGGTTTCCGCGCCCAACCCGTAGAGGATCCAGGAGCCCATGCTCGGCCGCCCCGCCAGGATGGAACCGGTGTTCATCAGCGTATGGGCGGGATCGTGGTTGATCTGCTCTCCCCATAGGGACCGCACGATGCAGACATCATCGGCGACGCCGCCGATGTGGGGGAACAGCCGGCAGATTTCCTGCCCCGACTTGCCGAACCTGCGGAACTCGTGCTGCGGGCCGAAACAGATGAGCGGCTTGCCCTGCAATTGCGCGATTTGCTGGCCCCGGGTGAACGACTCGGGCATGGGCTTGCCGTGCATCTGCGCCAGTTTGGGCTTGTAGTCGAACGTTTCCAGGTGCGAGGGGCCGCCCGCCTGGTAGAGGAAGATGACGCGCTTGGCCTTGGCGGGGTGATGCAGGGGGTTCACCGCGCCGCCTTGCCCGGTGCGGGCGCGCAGCGGCGGAGCCAGGAGCGCATGGAGAGCCATCAGCCCGAGGCTGGAGACGCCGCGCCCGAGAAACGCGCGGCGGCAAAGCGAAACGGAACGGTCGGCGAATGGCGTCATGGCGGATCCCTCAGTTGCGGGTGATGGTTTCGTGCAGGTTGAGAATGGCGCGCGCCACCATGGTGAGCGCGGCTGCCTGCGCGCGATTGGCCCTCGCGGGCGCCGGCGATTCTCCCACGCTTAGCAGCTCGCGCGCCGCCGCCGGTTCGCGCCGGAAGCGCCGGAGACTCTTGCCGTACAGGTCAAGCAGCGGCGCCGTCTCGGCGGCGCTGGGCGCGCGCCCGGCGGCGCGGCGGAAGGCCCATGCGATCCGTTCCTGCACCGTCCGGCCGCCCTCGCTCCGCATCTTCTGCGCCAGCGCGCGCGCGGCCTCCACGTAGATTGGATCGTTGAGCAGCACCAGGGCTTGCAGCGGGGTGTTCGAGTGGACTCGGTTCACGGTGCACTCCTCCCGGGACGGCGCGTCGAACGCCGCCAGGCTGGGATGCAGAAACGTCCGCTGCCAGAAGGTGTATACGCCGCGGCGGTACAGTTCCGGGCCGCGGCTGGCGGAATATTCCCGTTTGGGGAAGTTGAGCGCCGCCAGGTAGCCCGCCGGTTGATAAGGCCGCGCGCTCGGCCCGCCGAACGATTCGGTCAGCAGGCCGGAGGCCGCCAGCGCCACGTCCCGCACGATCTCGGCCTCCACGCGGAAACGGCTCTGCCGCGCCAGCAGCCGGTTGTCCGGATCGCGCTGCTCGAGTTCCGGCGTCAGGCGGGACGACTGACGGTAGGTCTCACTGGTCACCATGGTCCGGATCAGGTGTTTGACATCCCAAGGATGTGCGCCGGAGGCCTCGAACTGCGGCCGCATGAACTCGGCGGCCAGCCAGTCGAGCAACTCCGGATGGGTCGGCCACTCGCCCTGCGAGCCCAAGTCGTCCAGCACCTTCGATAACCCGGTCCCGAAGAACTGCCGCCACATCCGGTTGACAAATACCCGAGCCGTAAGGGGATTCTCGGGCGAGACCAGCCAGTTGGCCAGATCCAGGCGCGTGGCCCGGCCCGCAACCGACAGCCTGCCGAGAAACTCCGGAATAGCCGGCTCCACCACCTCGCCGGTGTCGTCCATCCAGTTGCCACGCGGAAGCACGCGGGTTTCCGCGGGAGTCGTGGCCTCGGTGGCGACCACGCGCGGAACGGACGCGTCCAGGCGGTCCCACTCGGCCTCCAGACGGTGGGTCTCGGCCACCAGCGGCTCTAGCTCCGGATCGGACCACGCAAAATGCCTGCGGATCTCCGCCTGCTGCTCGGCCGTGCGCTGTTCCGCGGGCGTTACGAGCAGCTTGCGGACTGTCTCGGGAAGCCCCCAGTTCCTCGGCTGGCCGGCCTCGTCGCCGGGCTTCGGCCGCGGTTGCGGTTCCGGCCACGCATAGCGCGCCTGGGAGAGCGCCAGCCGGAACCGGCCGATGGTGGCCTTCCGATACGGGGAATCGTGGCGCAGGCGGACCGTCAACACCGAGTCGGCCCGCGTCTCGACTGGCTCGGCGAAACGCAGCGCCAGGAAGAGCGTTCCCGGGTTGCCGTAGGTGGTCATCCCCCAGCCAGTGTGGGGATCGCCATCGATCGCCGCCATCGCCGGGTGTTCCTTGGACGGAAAGGAGAGATTCGAATCCGCCAGCACAAACCGCAGGGTCTGCTTCGCCGCGCGTTGGCCCTTGCCGCCCAGCTCAGCTTCGACCTCGGTGAGCACCAGGCGGTCGGCGCCCCGGGCTACCCGCTCTCCCGGCAGACTCTCGTCGGAAATCACCTCCACGCCCAGTGCGGTCCACACCCCCGCCCCCGGCTTGGCCGACACCGTGTACGTTTCGTTGTCGGGGTTCGGACCTTCGGCGACAATCAGCCCCTCGCCCGGGTGCCGAAAGGAAATCAGCGATCCGCCGGAATAAGCGGTGGCGTCCACCAGTTCGTCATTAAACACCCGGAGCGTCGCTCCGCGTTCGGCCGCCGCTCGATGAGGGCGCAGGTAGCGCCAGTTCAGCTCTCCGGCCGCATCGCGGCGGAGTATCTCCCGTTCCCATTCGGCCTGGCGGGCCGCCCGCGCCGCGACCGCTTCCTCCTGCCGCTTCCGCGCCGTTTCCAAACGGCCCCGGACATCCTCGCGCCGGCGTTGCTGCTCCTCGGTCGGCAGCGCCAGCAGCGAACCCCACGCGTCCGGACCTCGGTCCGGAACCAACCCCGTCTCTTTGATATCGGCGAAGAACGCCTTCATCGCGTAAAAATCGCGGGCCGTGAACGGGTCGAACTTGTGGTCGTGGCACTCGGCGCAGCCGACCGTGCTGCCCAGCCAGACCGAACTGGTCGTGCGCACCCGGTCCGCGGCGTACTTGGCCAGATACTCCTTCGGCTGAATGCCGCCTTCGGCCGAGGTCCGCGTCAGCCGGTTGTAGGCCGAGGCGACCCGCTGCTCCACGGTCGCGCCGGGCAGCAGGTCGCCGGCCAGTTGTTCCCGCGTGAATTCGTCAAAGGGCTTATTCGAATGGAACGCGCGCAAAACGTAGTCGCGATACGGCCAGGCGGGAAACGCGTTGTCGCCATGAAAACCGCAGGTGTCGGCGTAGCGCACCGCGTCCAGCCAGTGCATGGCCTGCTTCTCGGCGTAACGCGGGGAGGCGAGCAGGCGGTCCACCAGCCGGGAGTACGCATCCGGTTGCGGGTCGGCCACAAAGGCCTCGACCTCCGCAGCCGCGGGCGGAAGCCCGGTCAGATCGAGCGTCACGCGGCGGATCAACGTGCGCCGGTCCGCTTCGGGAGAGGGCCGCAAACCCTCTCTGGCGAGGCGCGCGCGGATGAAGGCGTCCACGGGATGCGGCGCGTCCGGTGGCGTCGCTGGACGCCGCACGGGCTCATAAGCCCAGTGGCCTTCATAAGGCGCGCCTTCGGCCACCCACCGGCGGATGGTTTCCTTTTGTGCGGAGGTGAGTTCCTTGTGCGCGTGGGGCGGGGGCATGATCCGCCGGGCGTCCGTCGCGAAGATCCGCTGAACAATCGCGCTGCGTGCGGGGTCGCCGGGCACGATGGGCGCGACGCCCCGGCGGTTCGGTTTGACCGCCTCCTCGCGCAGGTCCAGGCGCAGTCCCGCCATGCGCGTGCTTTTATCCGGACCGTGGCAGGCGAAGCACGCATCGGACATGATGGGGCGGATATCGCGATTGAAACTGACGCTGGCGGCGGAAGCCAGCGAAGGCATGAGCACAGCGGCGGCAAACAAGCGCAACGCGGACATGGCGGCGATTCACTCCCGTCCCTCGGGGAACTGCTTGTTATTCTACAGGTGCCGGGCGTCCCGCCGGGAGTCAGGGAGCGGCCTGCCCCGCGGCGACGCGGCTATGCTGAAGGCTCGGAGACCTCACCCTTGCTGATCGAAAACCCTCGCGGCGGGTTCGCGTTCCTGCGCGGCATCGCCCCATATTCGGCTGGCGCCGTGGCGCTCCCCGGTTTCGCGGTGGAGCATGCCACCTTCGCGCGCATCCTACCCTTGCGCGACGGCTTCGCGGCGATCGACGCCCATCTTAAGGCGCTCGGCCGGCCCCGGCAAGCCCTCTGCGGTATCGAACTCCGCTCGCCGCGGCCCTTCACGTTCCAGGGGTTCCGCGACTTCAACGCGGGCTACGTCGACATCCTGAAAGACTGGCGCATCCTGCTGGACGGCAACGTCAATCCGGTCGCGCGCACCAACGTCGCGCCGGAGGTCAACCCCCCGGCGGAACCCGGCATGTTCGGCTTTTCGTTTACGGTGCCGGCCCGGACCGCCGTGAAGACCTTTGTGGTGGCGGGTGCGGGCGAGTTGCCCGAGGGTTCGCTCGAACCCGGCGACGTCGTGCGGCGCGGGGAGACCTCGCCGGACGCTCTCGCCGAGAAGATCCGCTTCGTCATGGGCCTCATGTCCGGGCGGTTGCAGGGCCTCGGGGTGGGCTGGCAGGACGTCACGACGGTCGAGGTCTACACCGCGCACAACTTTTTTGACGCTCTGGCGCGGGACCTTCTGAAACCCATGGGCCCCGCCACCCGTCGAGGCTTTGTCTGGCACTTTACGCGCCCTCCGATCGTCAGCATCGAATACGAAATGGACGTGCGCGGGTGCCTTCACGAATGGGTACTATGATGCGAACCGAGCGAGTGACGCAACTGATTCTGGCGGTGATTGCGGTGTTTCTCGGCATCATCGCCCTCCGCCCCTATGCCGAGCCGCCGGCGGCGCGGGCGGCGAGCGCCGAGGAAGAGTACGAAGTTTTCATCGAGCCGGGAACCCACACGCTGCGCGCCCCCGATGGGAGGGCGGTGCAGCAGGGGAAGGTCGTCGTCGATCTGACGAACGGCAAGATCTGGGGATTTCCCACCCTTGGCGCCGAGCCTTATCCGCGCGGGGTGAGCGCGGAGCCGCCGGTGTCCCAGCCGATGTATCTCGGCAAATTCGATTTCGCCGAGATGAAGAAGCGTCAGTAGCGCCGCCGCGTCTTCCGGCGCGCCGGGGCGCGGGAGGCGGAGCGCGGCGCCGGATCCACGAGCGAGAATTGCAGCTTGCGGTCGATCGGGTCGACGCGGTCGAGGCAGACCGTGACCCGGTCGCCGATCGAGAACTCGCGCTTGGTGCGCGCCCCCACCACTTTGCGGACGTTTTCCTGGTAGGAGTATTCGTCTCCGGGCAGCAGTTCGATCGGGACCAGTCCTTCGATGAACAAATCGGTCAGCTCGACGAACAAGCCGTACTTGGACGTGGTGATCACCAGGGCCGCGAACTCGTCGCCGACGTGCTGTTCCATAAAGCTGGCTTTCTTCCACTCGACCAGTTCACGTTCGGCGTCGGCGGCGCGCCGTTCGGTGAACGAGCATTCCTCGGCGATGGCTTGCAGTTCCCCCTCCGCCGGCGTGGATCGCCGGTCAAGCGCGGCGGTGAGCAGACGGTGGACCACCAGGTCGGGATAGCGCCGGATGGGCGAGGTGAAGTGGGTGTACGCCCGCGCCGCCAGGGCGAAGTGCCCGGCGTTGTCTGTGCTGTAGCGCGCCTGTTTGAGCGAGCGCAGCATGAGGTAGTTCACGATGCGCTCTTCCGGCCGGCCTTCCAGCTTCGCCACCAGTTTCTGGTACAACCTTGACGACACGGGGATCTCCTCGGGCAGCGTCACCTGCTTGCGGACGGGCCGGCCGTCGCCGCGCTTGTGGGTGAAACCCAGCCGCCGCACGAGGATCGGCCCGACGCCTAGGGAGCAGCCGAACTGCGCCGCCGCCTCCTCGAATTCCATCACGCGCTTGGGGTCGGGCGCCTCGTGAATGCGATAGATAGAGGCGATGCCTTGCGTCTCGAGGCGCTCGGCCACCGCCTCGTTGGCGGCCAGCATGAACTCCTCGATCAACCGGTGGGCCAGGTTCCGCGGCGCGCGACTGACGCCGGCCATCTGCCCCCACTCATCGAACTCGATGAGCGGTTCGGGCAGGTCGAAGTCAATGGAGCCGCGCTTGGCGCGTTTGCGCTGCAGGATCAGCGCCAGCTCGCGCATCTGCTCGAACGCGGGCAGCAGGTACTGGTAACGCTCCCGCAGCGCCGGGTCGCCTTCGAGCAGCGCGTGCACCTCCGTGTAGGTCATCCGCTCGGCGCTGCGGATGATCCCGCGCACGAATTCGGCCGCCCGCAGGCTGCCCTGATGATCGATCTCCAGCAGCGCGGAGACCGTCAGGCGGTCCTGCTTGGGGCGCAGCGAGCAGATGTTGGTGGAAAGCTCGTACGGCAGCATGGGCACCGCGCGGTCAGGGAAATAAACGCTGGTGCCGCGGCGCCGCGCCTCCTCGTCGATGGGCGAGCCCGGCTTCACGTAATGGCTGACATCAGCGATGTGCACCTGGAGCGCGAAGTTACCGTTCGGCAGGCGCTCCACCCAGACGGCGTCGTCGAAGTCGCGCGCGGTCTCACCGTCGATGGTGACGATAGGCAGGGCGCGGAAATCGCGGCGGCCGTGCAGATCCGCCGGCCGCGGCTCCTCCGGGAGGGCACGGGCCTGCTCCAGCGCCTCGGGAGGAAATTCGTGGGGCAGATGGTGCTTGCGGATGATGATCTCGACGTCGATGCCGAAATCGCCCGGCCTGCCGAGCACTTCGATCACGCGGCCCACCGCGCCCTCTTCCGAATCCGGAAACGACAGCAGTTCGGCGTTCACCACCATGCCGTGGAGATCGCGCAGGTCACGCACTTCCACCCGCTGCACGCCCACCCGGTCGGGCGAGGGCGGGGCCGGAGGCGGCAGTTCCATTCCTGCGGGGATCTCAATCCACTGCCGGATGCGCGCATCCTGCGGGATCACGAAGCAGCCGTGGCGGGCGATGCGGAACTCGCCGACGACGGTCACGTGAGCGCGGCGGAGGATGCGGAGGATTTCGCCCTCGGCCCGCCCGCCGGCGTCCGCGCGCGTGATGCGGACCACCACCCGGTCGCCGTGCATCGCGCGCTCCACCTCCGCCGGCGGCAGGAAAATGTCTCCCGCCATGCCTTCGATGGGCTGATCGGGAACCACAAAACCATACCCATCGCGATGCACGCTGAGCCGGCCCACGGCGAACTCGCGGTTGCGCGCGCTCACCGCGTAGTGGCCGGCGCGGATCTCGATGATCCTCCCGTCGCGCGCCAGCCGGTCCAGGATGGTCTCCAGTTCGGCGCGCGCCACGCCCTTGGCGCCCAGCTCCCGCACCAGTTGTTTGAAGCTCGCGCGGGCGTGTGGCAGGCGGGACATGTGGGCCAGCACGGCCGCATCGGTCATATACCCCAATCCTACAAGAGCCCCGCGGCACCGGCCGGGCGGCCGCCCCCCACCCTTCCGCTTCCGCTCGATTGACTCGCTCCGGCGCGTGTGTTGAGATGAAAAGTCTTATGGCTGACGAGACCAAACCCCCGGAAGGGCAGCCTCCCCAGCCTCCCAGCCCACCCCCCAAGCCCGCCGCCAAACCGGCGGCGAAACCTGCCGCGCCGAAGCCTCCCGCGGTGATGGTGACCACTCCCTGGGAAGACGATCTGACGCGCGCCGTGAAGGAACGCTTTGGCGACGGGATAGTCGAAAGCGTTTCCTATGTCGGGCAGAAGTTCTGGGTGGTGACGCCCGAAACCGCGATTCCCCTGCTCGAGTACCTGAAGCGGGAGGCGGACTTCGACTACCTAGTCGACATCACCGCGGTGCATTATCCGAAACGGGAAAAAGCGTTCGACCTGGTCTATATCGTCTACAGTTTCGCCCGCAACGAACGCGTCAGGATCAAAACGCAAATTCGCGACGGGGACGAGCCGCCCACTGCGGTGCCGGTGCACCTGACGGCCAACTGGCTGGAACGCGAGGTCTACGACATGTTCGGCATCCGTTTCGCCGGCCATCCCGACCTGCGCCGCATCCTCATGCCCGATGAGTGGGAAGGGTTCCCCTTGCGCAAGGAGTACGGGATCGTCCAGCAGGACAACCGCTGGGTTCGCGAAAATCTGGAGATTGAGAGCGCACAATAGCGATGGCGGACGCGACCTTTCTCGATTCGACCGAACTGGTGCTCAACATGGGGCCTCAGCACCCCTCCACCCACGGAGTGCTGCGCGTCATTCTGAAACTGGACGGCGAGAAGGTGCTCGGCGCCGACTGCGTCATCGGTTATCTCCACCGCGGCGTCGAGAAGATCGGCGAAAACCGGACCTACCAGATGTTCGCTCCCTACGTAGACCGGATGGACTACGTAGCTTCGGTATCGAATGGTTTGGGCTACTGCCTGGCCGTGGAAAAGCTGCTGAACGTGGAGGCCCCGCCGCGGGCGCAGGCCGTGCGGGTGATCCTGACCGAACTCAACCGGATCGCCAGCCACTTGCTGTGGCTGGGCACGCACGCGCTGGATATCGGCGCGATGACGCCCGTCTTTTATTGCCTCCGCGAGCGGGAGTACGCGCTCAACATCTTTGAGAAATACTGCGGCGCCCGCCTGACCACGCACGCTTTTCGCATCGGCGGCCTGCAATATGAGACCTACGATGGCTTTGAGGAGGATTGCCGCGCGTTCTGCGACATGTTCCTGCCCCGCGTGGACGAATACGAGGAACTGCTGACGGGCAACCGGATCTGGATCGACCGCCTGCGCAACGTCGGCATTCTGAACATCGAGGACTGCAAAGCATTCGGCGTAACCGGTCCGGTGCTGCGGGCGGCGGGCGCCAAGTGGGACCTGCGGAAGGCCCAGCCCTATTCCGGATACGAACAATACGATTTCGAGATCCCGATCGGCGAGAACGGCGACACCTACGACCGGTACCTGGTGCGGATGGAGGAGATGCGGCAGGCGTGCCGGATCATCCGCCAGGCGGTGGACAAACTGCCGTCGGGACCCATCATGGGGAAGGTGCCCAAGGTGATGAAGCCGCCGGTCGGCGAGGCGTACGTGTCGATCGAGGCGCCAAAAGGGGAATTGGGGTATTTCATTGTGAGCGACGGGTCGACCCAGCCTTATCGGTTGCGGGTGCGGCCGCCTTCGTTCGTGAACCTGCAAGCGCTGGACCGGATGTGCCGCGGCGGGTTGGTGGCGGACGTGGTGGCGATTATCGGCACGCTGGACATTGTGCTGGGCGAGATCGACCGGTAACCAGAGGGCGGAGAGCTTTTGCGATGATAAAAGGTATGGGAAAACTCCTGCGCAGCATCTTCCTGGTCGACCTGCTCCAGGGCATGTGGGTGACGTTCCGCACCCAGCACCCGAAAAACATCGTGACGGAGCAGTATCCGGCGGAGCGTCCGAAGGTGGCCGAGCGGTACCGGGGCGCGCCGCGCCTGAATATCAACCCGGAGAACGGGGAGACGTTGTGCATTTCGTGCAACCTCTGCGCGCTGGCGTGTCCGGAAAACCTGATCGTCGTCACCAGTGAGCGCAACGAGCAGACCCGCCGGAAGGAGTTGATTACCTTCACCTACGACACGTCCCGCTGCATGTTCTGCGGTTTGTGCGAGGACGCCTGTCCGGTGGACGCCCTGGAGCTCACGCAGGATTTTGAGTTAGCAAGTTACTCCCGCGAAGGCGCGATTTGGGACCGCCAGATGCTGGAAGAGGGGCCACGGCCGACCAAGTACCTGGCATAGTTCGTTTCGCAGCGGCCGAAACCGAGACCGCGGAAGCGGTTTGGCCCCGGAATTGCCCGGGGAATCGTTCGCCTGAGCCAGGGAAGTCTTGCTCGGAAGCGCCCGAATGCTGGATACTGCCTTTTTTTATGCGTTTGCGCTGCTGGTGCTGGGCGGCGCGCTCCTGACCATCACGCAGCGGAACGCGGTGCACAGCGCGATTTGGCTCATCGTTTCGCTGATTGGCGTAGCCGGTCTGTTCTTGCTCCAGAAGGCCGAGTTCCTGTTTGCCGTCCAGATCATCTTGTATGTCGGCGGCATCATGGTGCTGTTTCTCTTCGTCATCATGCTGGTCAACCTGGACGAGGCGGCGCGGGAGCGGCAATTCCGCGGCCGCTGGTGGGTCGCGTTGGGATGCCTGGCGCTGGTGGCGGCCGAAACCGCGTATTTCGTGATCAAGGGCCGGGACGCGTTCCGCTTCGCGCCGCGGCCGGAAACGCCCGCCTCCCCCCTCGGCAATACCGAGCAGCTTGCCGATGTCCTGTTTTCCACCTACCTTCTGCCGTTTGAGCTGGCTTCCGTGCTGCTGCTGGTGGCGATCGTCGGTTCGGTAGTGATGGCCAAGAAGAGGATTTGACGCCTATGCATCCGGTAACTCCGTCGCATTACCTCGCGCTGAGCGTCGCGCTGCTGCTGATCGGGACCGCCGGCGTCCTGGTGAGGCGCAATCTGGTGATCGTCCTGATGTCGCTGGAGCTGATCCTCAATGCGGTCAACATCAACCTGGTGACGTTCTCGCAGTATTACCAGCACACGCATGGGCAGATCTTCGCCATCTTCGTCATTACGGTCGCGGTGGCGGAAGCGGCGTTGGGTCTTGGCATCCTGATCGCGCTGTTCCGGAACAAGCCCACGGTGCAGGCCGACGAAATCGATCTTTTGAAATGGTGAAGCCGCGATGAACTTCCTCGACCTGATCTGGCTGATTCCGCTGTTCCCGCTGGCCGGAGCGGCGATGATGCTGATGCTCGGGCGGAATCTGGATCCCCAACCCGCCTCGGAAGTGGCGCTGGCGCCCGGCCTGGAACACACCCACGAGGACCATGGTCACGATCATGGCCACGGTCACTCGCATGGCCATGGCCAGTCTCATGATCACGGGCATGGGCATGGCCACGCGGCCAGCCCTTTGCGTTTCCTGATCGGCTGGATCTGCCCCGGGATGGTGCTGCTGTCGTTTCTGTTTTCCGCCGGCGCGGTGCTGCAACTGGCCGGGACGGAGAGCAAGGCGCACGAAGTGGTCCTGTTCCGCTGGATCGCCGGACTGCCGTTCCACCTGGCCGATGGGCGCCTGGCGGCGTTCGGCGCGGACTGGGGGTTTCTGCTGGATCCGCTGAGTTCCGTGATGGCGCTCGTGGTGACCGGCATCGGGTTCCTCATTCACGTCTACTCGATCGGTTACATGGGCCACGAGAGCGGCTACTACCGGTTCTTCGGCTACCTGAACCTGTTCGTGTTCTTCATGCTGATGCTGGTGCTGGCGAACAACTACCTGCTGTTGTTTGTCGGCTGGGAGGGCGTCGGGCTGTGCAGTTACCTGCTGATCGGATTTTACTTCCACAAGAAGTCGGCGGGCGACGCGGGGAATAAGGCGTTCATCGTCAACCGGATCGGCGACGCGGGGTTCATTCTGGGGATGCTGCTGCTGTTCTCGGTGGCCGGATCGCTGAGTTTTGGGGAGGTGCGGCGGGCGCTGGCGGGCATGCACCCGGAAGTGGCGCAGTTCGGCGTGCTGAGCGCCGCGGCGTTGCTGTTGTTTATCGGGGCCACGGGCAAGTCGGCGCAATTTCCGCTTTTCGTCTGGCTGCCGGACGCCATGGAAGGCCCCACGCCGGTGTCGGCGCTCATCCACGCGGCCACCATGGTGACCGCGGGGGTGTACATGGTGGCGCGCTCGGCGGACTTGTACATCCTGACGCCCCAAACGTCGGCCCTCGTGGCGGTGGTGGGCGCGCTGACCGCGATTCTGGCGGCTTCCATCGGCCTGGTTCAAAACGACATTAAGCGGGTCCTGGCCTACTCGACCGTCAGCCAGCTTGGCTATATGGTCCTGGCGCTGGGGGTGGGCGCGTACTGGGTGGCCGTGTTCCATCTCTACACGCACGCGTTCTTCAAAGCCCTGCTGTTCCTCGGCTCCGGTTCGGTCATTCATGCCATGAGCGGCGAGCAGGACATGCGCCGCATGGGCGGTTTGAAGGACAAAATCCCCATTACGTACCGGACGATGCTGGTGGGCTCGATCGCCATTGCCGGCATTCCCGGCCTGGCCGGGTTCTTTTCCAAGGACGAGATTCTGTGGCAGGTGTGGTCGTCGCCGCTCGGTTCGAAGGCGCTCTGGGCAGTCGGGCTGGTCACCGCGGGCATGACCGCTTTCTATATGTGGCGGTTGATGGCGATGACTTTCTTCGGCGCATCGCGCGCCGATGCACATACCCAGGAGCACATCCACGAATCCCCCGCCGCCATGACCGTCCCCCTCATCGTGCTGGCCGTGGGTAGCGCGCTGGGCGGGTGGATCGGCGTGCCTAAACTGTGGGCCGCGTTCCCGGAGAGTTTCCGCCTGTTCGAACATTGGCTGGCGCCGATGTTCCCGGGCGTGCACGGCGAACACGCGGCGCACCACGATACCTCCGTCGAGTGGCTGCTGATGGGGTTATCCGTGGCCGTGGCGGTGGGCGGGATTGCGCTGGCCCGCCATTTCTACCAGGTCCGGCCCGATTTGCCGGATCGGGTGGCGGCCTCGGCCGGACCGCTCTACCGCACCTTGTACAACAAGTGGTACCTGGACGATATCTACGCCTTCCTCTTCATCGACGGCCTGTGCAAGAAGGGCGGACAGGCCATGGGGCGCTTCGACCTCGGCGTGGTGGACGGCGGCGTTAACGGCGCGGGATGGCTGACGCGGGTTTCCTCGGCGCTTTCCATCTGGTGGGATACCTGGATCATTGACGGCGCCGTGCGGCTGACTTCGTTTCTGGTCCGCGTCGGATCCTATCCGGTGCGCCTGATTCACAACGGCCAGTTCCAGACTTACGCGCTCTACGTGGTGGCGGGGGTGCTGCTCTTCCTCACCTACTACGTGGCCAGGAGTTAGCATGGACCAGCATCTGCTCAGCATTGTTTTATTCACCCCCCTGGCCGGGTTGGCGGTGCTGCTGTTCCTCCCGGGAGAGAACAAGACTCTGATCAAGCTGTGGGCCAATCTGGTGGCCTTCGCCGGCTTCCTGGTTTCCTTGCCGCTCGCCTCCCGCTTCGACGCCAGCAACGGCGGCTACCAGTTTGTCGAGAAAGCGCCGTGGATTCCGACCATGGGCGTGCAGTATATCATCGGCATCGACGGCATCAGTCTCCTGCTGGTGATGCTCACCACGCTGATCGGTTTCCTCTCGATCCTGTCCTCGTGGACCTCGATCGACGAGCGGGTCAAAGAGTATTACGCCATGTTCCTGCTGCTCCAGACGGGAATGATTGGCGTGTTTGTCGCTCTCGACTTCTTCCTGTTCTACGTTTTCTGGGAGATCGTGCTGATTCCGATGTATTTCATCATCGGCGTCTGGGGCGGGCCGCGCAAACTGTACGCCGCGATCAAGTTCGTGTTGTACACGCTGGCCGGTTCGGTGCTGATGCTGCTCGGCATCCTCACCCTCTACTTCCAGCACTTCAAACAATTCGGCTACTACACGTTTGAAGTGGCGGCGCTGATGCGGTTGGACCTGCCGCTCGGGCTCCAGCAGTGGGTCTTCTGGGCGTTTTTCCTCGGCTTTGCCATTAAGGTGCCGATGTTCCCGTTCCATACCTGGCTGCCGGACGCGCATGTGGAGGCGCCCACCGCCGGCTCCGTGATCCTGGCTGCGGTGCTGCTCAAGATGGGCACGTACGGCTTCCTCCGCTTCTCGCTGCCGCTGCTGCCCAAGGCGTCGATCGACCAGACGATCGTGCAGGCGCTGGCCGTGCTCTCGATCATCGCGATTATTTACGGAGCGCTGGTGAGCCTGATGCAGCAGGACTGGAAAAAGCTGGTGGCCTACTCCTCGGTCAGCCACCTGGGCTTCTGCACGCTGGGAATCTTCGCGTTGAACCCGAACGGCATCGCCGGCAGCGTGATCCAGCAGATCAACCACGGCATCTCGACCGGCATGCTCTTCCTGATCATCGGCGTGATCTACGAGCGCCGGCACACGCGCGAGATCGCCGCGTACGGCGGACTGGCGCACGTGATGCCCAAGTTCGCCACCGTGTTTGCCTTCGCCATGCTGAGTTCGGCGGGCCTGCCGCTGCTGAACGGCTTTGTCGGCGAGTTCACCATCCTGCAAGGAGCGTTCGAGGCCAGCCGCACGTGGGCCGCGCTGGCGGTGACCGGTGTGATCCTGGGCGCCGCGTACCTGCTCTGGCTCTACCAGCGCACCATGCTCGGCCAGGTGACGAACGCCAGGAACCTGCACCTGCCCGACCTTTCGCCGCGGGAACTGGCGGTGTTTGCCCCGCTGATTCTCTGGGCGGTCTGGATCGGCGTGTATCCCAAACCGTACTTCGACGTCCTGGAAAAACCGGTCGCGCAACTGGTGGAGCGGGTCCGGCCCAGTTACTTCACCGGGCAGGTCCAGGCGGGTCTGACGGAGCACCGAGCGCCATGAACTTGTTCTACACCGCGACGGACCATTTCGTGCTGAGCCCGGCCATCCAGCTTGCCTTCTGGGGCTGCGCGATCCTGCTGCTGGACACCTGGCTGATTCCCGATCCGCGCAAGCGGCGCTGGCTGGTGCCTATCTTTGTGCTGCCCGCCATCGTGCTGACCGCCATCGCGCTCGGCAAGCAGCACGCTTATCTCGTCAGCGAGGGCGCCCGGGAAATCAGCGCCTTCAACGGCGCGCTGACCGTCGATGGCTTCGCCTTGTTCTTCAACTGGGTGTTTCTCATCTCCACCCTGATCGTGTCGATTGTTTCGTACCGCTACCTGGAGATCGAAGGCGAACACCATGGCGAATACTACGGCCTGATCCTGCTGGCGAATTGCGGCATGTTCTTCCTGGCCACCGGGACGGACCTGGTGACGCTGTTTGTCGGCCTGGAACTGATGGCGCTGTGCTTCTACGTCATGGTGGGATTCCTTCGCGGCGAGCGGCGCTCGAATGAAGCCGCGCTGAAGTATCTCATTCTCGGAGCGTTTTCGAGCGCGTTGCTGGTGTACGGCTTCTCGCTGTTTTACGGCATGGCCGGAGCGACGAAACTGAGCGTCATCGTCAAGGCGATGCAAGGGCGGGATCCCTGGGATCCGGTGTTGTTCCTCGCCATGGCCACCACGTCGGTAGGGCTCCTATTCAAGATCTCGGCCGCGCCGTTCCACATGTGGGCGCCCGACGCGTATGAAGGCGCCCCCACCACCACCACCGCCTACCTATCGGTGGCCTCGAAGGCGGCGTCCATCGCTTTTCTGCTGCGGATCTTCCTGGGGCCGCTGGATGTCGCGCGGCCGGCGTGGGAGCCGCTGCTGGCCGGCGTGGCCATTCTGACGATGACGGTGGGCAACTTTGCCGCAATCACGCAGACCAACGTCAAGCGGCTGCTGGCCTACAGTTCGATTTCGCACGCCGGGTACATGCTGCTGGGCCTGATCGCCGGCAACGACACGGGGCTCAAGGGCATCGCGGTGTACGTGCTCGTGTACACCTTCATGAACCTGGGCGCGTTCCTGGTGGTGATTGCGCTGCGGCGGCAGAACATCATCGGGGAGGACGTCGCCGACCTGGCCGGACTGGCCAAACGCCACCCTGGCTACGCGCTCCTGATGCTGGTCTTCCTGCTCTCGCTGGCCGGCATTCCGCCTACGGCGGGCTTCTTGGGCAAGTACTACATCTTCCTGTCCCTGGTGGAAACCGGACACTACGTGCTGGCCGTGATCGGCACGCTCTACGTGGCCGTGGCCATCTATTACTATTTCCGGATCGTGCGCAGCATGTACCTGGACGAGGCGGCCGCGGATACCGCGCCGCTCGCCTCCACCGTGGGGCTGCGGTTCGCGGTGGGCGTCAGCGGACTGCTGACGCTGTGCATCGGCATCTACCCCGAGCCGTTCCTGAGGCTGGCGCACACTTCTTTGCTTAAGTGATATGCAGACCGTCTTGGAGCATCCGCTGTTTCTTCCCGGCGTGGTCACCATCGCCACCATCCTCGGCGTGCCGCTGGCGGCGCTGTATATCGGACTGGTGGAGCGCAAGGTGCTCGCCGACTTCCAGGCGCGTCTTGGCCCGATGCGCGTCGGCCCGCACGGGCTGTTGCAGCCCCTGGCCGACGCCGTCAAGCTGCTGATGAAGGAGGATGTGATTCCCACCGAGGCCGACCGGGCCCTCTTCTGGTTCGCGCCCGCCATCTCGACGTTCACCGCGCTGACGGCGTTATCGGTGATTCCCTGGTCGCCCCAATTTTATGTGGTGGACGTCAACGTGGGTCTGCTGGTGGTGGCGGCGATGTCGTCAGTGGGCATCCTGGGCATCATCCTGGGCGGCTGGTCTTCCAATAGCCACTACCCGCTGCTGGGCGCGTTGCGCAGCGCCGCGCAGCTCGTCAGTTATGAAGTCGCCCTTGCCTTCGCGCTGGTGGCCGGCGTGATGGCGGCGGGCACGCTGAGTATGCGCGAGATCGTGGAAGTCCAGCGGGACCGGCAGGTCTGGATCGTGTTCGACAACTTCGGGCTGATGCTGATTCCGTTCGTCGTTTACCTGATCTCGGCCACCGCGGAAGCCAACCGCATCCCCTTCGACCTGCCGGAAGCCGAATCGGAACTGGTGGCCGGCTTCCATACCGAATACAGCGGCCTGCGCTGGGCCTTCTTCATGCTCGCCGAGTACGCTGCCATCATCGTGGTGGCGGCCGTGGCGGTGACGCTGTTTTGGGGCGGCTGGCTGCGGCCGTTTCCCAACGTCGGATGGCTGGAGATCCCGCTGAACGTGGTCCTGCCCATGGCGTTGTGCCTGGGGGCGGCGTGGCTCTCCTTCCGGCTGGCGCCGCGCCTGAAGCGCCCCCCGCAGCGGACCGGCCTGCGCGTGGTGGGCATGGCAGTGGCGCTGGTCAGCCTCGTATTCCTCGCTCCCGGGCCGCGCGAAGCCATCGTTCCGCTCTTCTGGTTCTTTGCCAAGATGTTCGTCTTTGTGTACCTGCTCATCTGGTTCCGGGGCACCTTCCCCCGGTTCCGCTACGACCAGTTGATGAACATCGGCTGGAAGCGCATGATCCCGATTGGCATGGCGGCGCTGCTGCTCAACGCGGTGGTGGCGATGGCCAAGCGGTAGCGCCGCCCCCTTGCCCGAATCGCTCGGCGGCGCGCCGGAGGGCGGGCTCGACGTCGCCTCCTGCGTGGAACCACAACGCGCCGCGCACCCTCACGGTCTGGCCGGGCGCGCAGTCCGGCAGCACGGGGTCGGCGTGCAGACAGGGCACCAGCGGTTGACCCCAGGCGCGCCCGCACCGCTCCCAGGCCGTCACCACCCACCGCTGGCGGCGCGCGTCGAGCGCGGCCGCGCCGGGACACCGGAACACCTTGTGGTCGCGGGTCTGCGCGCGGAAGTCGCGCGCGCCCTTCAACATGACGCAAACCTGGGTGCGCAGTCCCGTCAGCGGCGCCCCCGTGCCATTGCGCAGCCAGAGTTCCATGCGCACCTCGTCGTCTTCCACCCGGAGCCCCGCGCCGAACGCGACCCCGTTCGGCAGCACCCGTTCGCTGGTGAGTTCTCCGGCCGGACCTCGCGCCCAGTCCACGTTGTCCAGCACTACGCCCTGCTCGTCCCACAGCGTGGGAAGGTGCGTGTGCGCCAGGTACAGCAGCTCGGCGCCCGTAAAGATCGCTTCCGGCAGGTCGGCCAGGAGGTAGCTGGCGGGATCCCAGGGCGGAAAGATGCTGGCCTTGACGCCGCGATGCGGATCCTTGTTGGCGAAGAAGCCGAGGCGCGGCTCCCGCCCGCCGGGATAGGGCAGAATGCGCAGTTTGCCCTTGCCGGGACGCGTGTTTCGCACTCCCAGTTCCTTCGCCCGGCGCTGCACTTCCGCTTCGGTCCAGCTCATCACCCTGGCCGCCTCGGCGGGCGCATAGCGGTGGTCCACCAGCATGTTGGTCAGCCAGAAGCGCGGCTCGCGCCGGCTGGCCTCCACCTCCACAGGCAACACCAGTCTCCCGTCTTGCGGCTGGGGATGCCGTACGTTTCGCAGGGGGTCCTGGGGGGGATTCGCCAGGTCGCAGTATGGTTCCACGTCCTTCAACGCGATGGCGCGGAATCCGTGGTCATGCAGGTAGGCCAGGTAGCGGCCGAACCGCTCCGGCGGGGTGTGCACCCAAGGGTGCGCGACATCCGGCACCCCGTGGAATTGCAGCACGGCGATCTGCCCGGGTTGGGCCTGCGCGACGACAGACTGAAAGTGCTCCTCGGTCCAGTTCGGATACGCGTCGCCGGTGGTCGGAATCAGCAGGGGATGGTGTTTGCGGGGATGGAACGCCGCGCCCACGCGCAGCTGGCCGTAGGGGACTTCGGGCTGCATCCCGCGCCGCGCGAAGCGGTATCCGAGCGCCGCAAGCCGCGCGAAGGCCTCGGGGCCAAAACCATTGCCGGTATAAGCGAAACTGACTGGGCGGGGAATCTTCGCCGAGGTGCGTTCCAGCATGTGCTCCACCAGGTAAAGTTCCGCTTCCATGCGGGCCACCGTCTTCGGCACGGCGAAGTTGGGATGGTTCCAACTGTGGTTGCCGATCTCGAAGCCCATCCGGTGCAGTTCGGCGATCTCCTCCCAGGTGAGAAAGTTCTCCCGGTCCTTCATCCATGCATGGGTGACAAAGAACGTGGCGTGAAACCCGTACCGCTGGAGCAGCGGCGCGACGACCGTCAGGTGCGACTTCACGGCGTCGTCAAAGGTCAGCACCACCAGTTTCGCGGGCACGGGGCGGGGAGCGCCCGGCCTGCAGGCCGCCACGCCGGATTGCAGAAACTCTCGCCTGCCGAGGATCATACGCTGCCTGTTTCCGGATGATAGGCAATTGCCCGGCGCGGCACAATCGGCCCCGGCTGCCCTGACCGCCGCGCGCTCTGGCAAAGTAACAGCATGCGTCTCATCGCACTAGGATGGTTCTGCGCGGCGGCCGCGGCCGCCCAGCCCGGGTTCCAACTGCCGCGGCCGGCGGCGGATCCGCGCACCATGTTCCGCGAGTATCTGATCCAGCGGAGCGTGACGGCCCTGGAGCGTTCGGCGGCGCGCCGGCGCCAGGCGATCCGCGAGGGGCGCGTCGGCGATTACGGACGCGCGGTCAGGGAGGCGCTGGCGGCGTCTCTGGGCGAGATGCGCTTTGGGACCGCCGCCGGCCTGGAGGCGCGTCTGGTGTCGCGGCACGACCGGCCCGGCTATCGCGTGGAGAACGTCCTGTTCCAGTCGCTGCCCGGGTGGCTGGTAAACGCCTCGGTGTACTTGCCGCGCGCGGAAGAATTCCCGCCGCCCTGGCGGGCGGTGGTGATGCCGGTCGGACATAGCGGGAAGTTCGGCGAGGATGAGCAGATCCCCGCACAGGTCTTGGCCCGGAGCGGGTACGTGGCGGTGACGTTCGACCCGCCGATGTTCGGCGAGAAACGCGCCGGCAACGACCACTTTCGCGACGGGGCGCGCGGCTACCTGACCGGAGAGACCCCGCAGCGATTATTTGTGCTCGACGCCCTGCGGACGCTGGATTATCTTTCGACCCGCGCCGATGTCGACCTGACCCGCGGCGCTGGGATGTCCGGGCTGTCCGGCGGCGGGCTGACGGCCATTTACGCGGCGGTGCTCGACGGCCGGGTGCGGTGGGTGGCGCCTTCGTGTTTTGGCACGCTGGAAACCGAACATCCGGTCCGCAATGGCTACGCGCTCTGCCCGGAACCGCTCCATTTCGGCGTCTACCGCGACGGACTGGACGTGGCGGCGCTGCTGACGGCGCTCGCGCCGCGTCCGCTGCTGATGATGGCCGGCCGCGACGATGCGGTGCTGAAAGCGGAGTGGATGAGCCGCCTCGCCGGCGAAGTCGCGGAGGCGTATCGCGCCGCGGGCGCTACCGACCGGTTCCGGTTCTTTTTGGATCGCAGCGGGCACGCGTATACGGTGGCGCAGGCGCTTGAATTCGTCGAGTGGCTGGACCGGTGGACGGGCGCCCCGCCGCGGCCGGGACGTGAGCGCCTCCGGCGGGAAATGCTCGAGCTGGCCCCACGCGCCGTGCTGGAATGCCGTCCGGATGGCTCGGAGACGCTGTTTTCGCTGGCGAATCGTCAAGCCGAAGGGCGGGCGGCGACGCGGCTGGGGAGGCCGGTCCGGGACGCGGTCGCCGAACTTGCCGGACTGCCGCCGAACCGCCAAACGCCCGTCCCCGCGCACCGCGCCGCGCCTGCGTTCGAGCTCTGGGGCCAGCAGCTTCAGGAGTTGCTGCTGACGCCCGAGCCGGGTATCGAACTGCCAGCCACCTGGATCGGAATCGGCAAGCGGGCCGGGGCGGTGCTCTACTTTGACGATCGCGGGCGCTGGACCGATCTGCGCAGCGGCGGCCCGCTGGGCGCCATGATTCCGCTGTTTCCGCGCGAGGCCTCCGCGCGCCACCTGCTCACCGTGGACCTGCGCGGCTGGGGCGACACCGCGCCCGCGCCCGCCCCTTACGAAGTCGTCTCCTGGGGCGCGCCGGACCGCTGGTTCGCCTACCTTTCCGCCGCGCTCGGCGACCCCGTGTTCGCCATGCGCATCCGCGACGGGCTGGCCGCCCTGGCCTGGCTCCGGACCCGACCGGCAGTCGACCCCGCGCGCATTCTGGTGGGCGGGCACGGCGGCGGAGCGCTGGTGGCGCTCCACGTGGCCGCAGCCGCTCCGGATGTCGAGGGTGTCTTCGCCAGGGACTTCCCCGCCAGTTTCGCCGCCCTGGTCCGCGCGCCGGATTACACCTGGAGCCAGGACCTGTTCTTCCCGCGCGTGCTGCGTCACTACGATCTGCCCGGCCTGGCCGCTTCCCTGCGCGTGCCGGTCCTGCTGGTGAACCCGCTCGATGCCCGGAAGCAGCCGCTGGCGGAAGCCCGGGCGAGGATGTTGTATGGCGGCGCGACCGCCCCAGCCGGCGTGGCGCTCCACGCTGCTCTGGAGGAATCCGGGGTTCGCGAAGCGCTGGTCGAGTGGGTCCGGAAGCGCAGGTAGGGGAGTTCCGGCGCACCCGTCGCCGCAAGGCGCTCATCCTGTCGCCATGCCCCGGCTTAGCTCGCCGCCAGCGCCGCGGCGCGCGCCAGTTCGATCCGGCGCGCCCCGGGATAGGCTTCCTCCAGCAAGCGGACCGTTTCCGGGTGGCAGGTGAAAAACAGGACCTGCCGCTCCGGTTCCGTCGAGCGGGCGAACCGGGCGATCTCGGCGGCCGTCGCCCGGGCCCGCTCCGGATCGAAATTCACCAGCACATCGTCCATCACCACGGGCAAGGGAACGCCGTGGCGCGCGAACTCGGTGGCGAGACCGAAGCGCAGCGCCAGGAACAACTGCTCGGCGGCGCCGCGGCTCAGTTGTTCGGGTTTCCACCAGCGGCCGCGGCAGTCCTCCACGACGAGGCTGGGACCGTCTTCGTCCTGCGCCACCCGCAGGTACATCCCGTCGGTGATGCGCGCGAAGGCCGCCGAAGCCTCGCGGAGCACCTCCGGCTGGCGGGTCCGGGTGTATTCGGCCAGCGTTTCGGTAATCAGGCCGGCGGCTAGCGAGGCCACCAGCCACTGCCGGGTGGCGCGTGCGAGTTCCGCCCGCGCGAACGCGAGTTGGCTCTCACAAACGGCCACCTCGCCGGACTCCTCCAGTTGTTGCCGGCGCTCCTCGGTCAGACGGAGCCGCCCGATCGCGTCGTCGCGCCGAGCGCGAAGGCGTTCGGCGGTTTCGGCCGCCGCGCGCGCCCGTTGCTCCCAGACGGCAGGATCTCCCGCCGAGAGCGCCGCGTCCACGGCGGCGCGATCCCCCAAGCCCGTCAGGCGAGCCAGCAGATCCGCCTGCCGCTCTTCGAAAGCCCGCACCGCGTCGGCGTCCGCGCCCGCGTCGCGCGCCGCCGCCAGTTCCAGACGTGCGGCCTCCTGCCGGGTGTCTTCCAGCCGCCGTTCGAGCGCGGCCGCCGCGAGGAGCAACTCTTCCCGGCGGCTCTCCTGCCGCTGGGCCTCGGCGATCCGCTGCCGCCAGGCGGCCAGCGCTTCCCGCCCATCCGGGTCGGTCCCGGCCGGTTCCCCCCAGGCCCGCAGGCTCTGTTCCCACGCGAGGACGTCCTTCTCCAGTTGCGCGACGCGAGCGGCCGCTTCCTGCCGGGCGCGTACGAGGCTGTGGGCCAGTTGGAGATCCGCCAGGAGAACGCCCGCGTTCTCCGGGGTCAGGGATTCGGGCAGTTCGCTCTGCTGCCGCCAGAAAACCCACCCCTGGCGGTGCTCGGCGAACGCCGCCTCCGCCGCCTCGTAAGCGTCTTTCTGCGCCTGCTCGTGTTCGCGGGCGTCGGCGAGAGTGGCCTCAAGCAACTGCCGGCGGAGTGGCGCTTCCTCCTGGCCGAGCGCCTCGCGCAACCGGTCTTCGACGTCTTCCAAGGTAAAGCCCGGCGCCAGCCCGGCGCGTGCGCCCTCCTCGGCTAGCGCGGACTTCAAGGCCGCCATCCGCTGCTCGGCGGCCGCCAGCGCGGCGTCTTCTCCCGCAGACTCCGCCCGTTGCGTGGCGGTGCTTTTCACAAAGAAGGCTGCCAGCAGCGCGAGGGCCAGCAGAATGACGAACCCGCCCGCCGCGGCGGAAACCGTCGACAACCACCCGCCCACTCCGACCAGCGCAAAGACCGCGACCACCACCAGGCCGAGCGCCCAGCGAGGCGGACCCGGCGTCTGCCCCTCGATCGGCGCGGCCGCCCGAAGCGCTTCCGCGGCCCGCTCCTCGGCGGCGAGGGCCGCCAGTTTCCCTTGCAGGTTTACAAGGACCTCGCGGTCGGCGGCGTGCGGAGCGGGCGTTTCCTGCGCCAGGGCCTGTTCCAGCCGCTCGCGTTCGGCCGCGGCCCGCTCCCAGTTGGCCCGGCGCTCTTGGATGTCGCGCCAGTCGGCGGCCAGCGACGCGGCCCACGCTCGCGCCTGGTCGATCCAATCCGGGGGCGGGTCGAAGGCGGCGACCCGCGGCTCGCTCCACTCCGGCCCTAGACGCTCCAGCACGCGCGCGACCTGTTCCGCGCAGGCGGCCTCTTTGGTCCGCCAGTCCGCCAATTGCCGCCGCTGCTCCTCGTACAAGGGCAGCCGGGCCGCCAATTGGTCCGCCTCCGCGAGGCGCTCCAATACCGCCGCGCGCTCCGGATCCTCCAGGGCCGCCGCCGCCGCGCGCGTGCGCGCCAGTTCCTGTTCGAGGGCGCGCTGCTGCCCGGCGAGGGCGGCGAGAGCCTCGCGCAGCCCATCCGCCGAGGAGGGCGGCGCGGGAGCTTGCCGCGCCCGCTCGCGCTCCTGCCAAAGCGGCCATAGTTCCAGCAGCGCGCCGTACCAGCGCGCCTCCTGCGCGGCTTCTTCCAGTTCCTGGCTCGCCGCGCGCGCCTCGTCGCGCAACGCGGCTTCGGTCTCCAGCAACTTCGGGTACTCCGCGGCGTGCGCCCGCGCGTCACGGCAGATTTCCTCAAGCTGCGCCACCCGCTGCGCGAGTTCGCCAATGCGCGACGCCCCGCGGGGCCGCAGCAGCGCGGTCATCTCCGCTTCCAACTGCCGCACCGCTCCTCGCGCGGACTGGCCCGCGCCCGTCACGTGGGCCGAGTAGATGCGGTCCCGCACTTCATCCACCTGGAGCGTCTGCAAGGTCTGCAACTCCGCGAGGCTGAAGGCGAAGACATTCCGGAAGAGCGTTTCGTCCGCTCCGCCAAGCCAGCGCGCCAGGTCGGCCGCCGCCGCTTCCTGTCCTCCGCTCAACGTCACGCGCAAACTGTGGCGGCGTCCGGCCCACCGCTCGACTGTACACAATCCCTCGGGTCCGTCCAGAAAGACCCGTCCCCCGGCGGGCCCGCCACCGGCGGGGCTGTACTGTGGCTCGCGGCTGCGCCGGTCGGGAAACCCGAAGAGCACCCCGCGCAGGAACGCCAGCAGCGTCGATTTTCCGGACTCGTTCGGGCCGGCGATGACGGTCAATCCCCCGGTCAGTCCCCGCACCTCGTAGCGCTGGAACTGGCCGAACGCTTCGACGAACCAACCCTCCAGCTTCATGACGCCGCGTCTCCTTCCAGCAGATCCAGCGCGCGGCGTTCCGCTTCGCGCAGCAGCGCCAGCGGATCCCACGCGCTTCGGTCAGGCAGCCACGCCCGGTAGCGGGAGGTGGACAGCGCCAAACCCGCTTCGGCAGTCCGCTCCCGTAAGCGGCCGGGTTCCGCAGCCAGGTCCTCGCTGCGTCGCAGCAGGTCCGAGAGGAAATCGCCCCGCCGAGCCACTGCGTCGCGGTCCAGCAAGGCGCGGCTATCATCAACCAGGTCGTCCACCCAGATCAGCGGGGCGCTGCCGGCCGTCTGGTCGCGCAGATCCTCGAGCAAGTCTTCGCGCCGGCCGGGCGTCTGCAACTCCCGGTGCACGCCGCCGCGCCCGGTGAGCGAGACCCGCACCAGCAACCCCAAACCCTCGTGGGTCTCGCGGAGACGCCGGATTTCGCCAAGCATCCGGCGCGACAAGCCCGCCACATCCTGGACGCCTTCAATCCCCACTTGCGCCTCGACCAGGCGGATGCTGTCGAGGGGAGTAAACTCCACGGACTCGACGCGCTCGGGCGTCGCCTCCGCCAGCACACAGCCCTTCGCCCCCCATTCCCCCGGCCGCGCCCCCCGTCCTTGCGGCGTTCCGGGATACACCGTCCATGGCGCTTCGCTCAGCACCCGGTATTCGTGAGCGTGCCCCAGCGCCCAGTAATCCATGCCTGCCTGCGCCAGATCCGCCAAGGTACACGGGCTGTAGGGATTGCCCTCCGCCTGCGCGCCGACCGCCGCGTGGAGCAGTCCGATGTGGAGCCCCGGAACCCCCTCCGCCCGCGCAAACCGCAGCGCGAGGTTCTCGGTGATCGCGGAGGCCGCATAGCTGATGCCGTACACGGTGGCGAGCCGGGTTCCATCCCGTTCGACGGGGGCGGCCTCCACCTTCCCGGCGGGGAAGATTCTCAGGTTCGGCGGCAGCGCCCGGCACGCGCTCCAGCCGCCGGCAGGGTCGTGGTTGCCATGGACCACGAACACCGGAATGCCCGCGCCGCCCAGCCGTTCCACCGCGCGCAGAAACCGCAACTGCGCCCGTAATCCGCGTTCCGGCCCGTCGTAGAGGTCGCCCGCCAGGAGGACGAAGGCTACCTGCCGGTCCAAGGCGAGCGCGGTCAGGCGATCCAGGGCCTCCAGCGAGGCATCCCGCAACCGGGCCGCGACATCGGGCGGCGCGCCGCCAATCCCCTCAAACGGACTGTCCAGGTGCAGGTCCGAGGCATGCAGAAAACGAAAACGCATGGCGTTTCACCCTCCGGTGGCGCCTTGGAAGGCTAAAAACCCTCCAAGGCTATCATTTTTGGGCCAGGCAGGCGGCGAAGCAATAGAGGATTCCACCCGAAGCCCGCACGAGAGACACTGGGACCACACATCTTCCCCGCCGGCTCTGCTCACCCGAGACAAACCGGGGTCCGGACGGCCGGAAGCGGATAGAATCGCAAAGGAGGGAACGCCCGCCGGGGCTGGTTCCCGCCGAATCGGTCATGACTCGCAGAGAACTCGCAACCCTGGCCGGCGCGGCCCTGTGGCCCGCCGGCGCTCCCGCCGCCCCCGCCAACTACACCGGCGCGCTGGACGGCTTCGAATCCAAGGTCCCGTTGGCGGGGTTCGATCCCGTGGCCTGGACCCGCACCCTCTATGATCAGGCGCCGCTCCGCCTGACGTTCCGCGCCGGCACGTTCCGGCAGGCGGAAAATTGGCAACGCCGGTTGCGCGCCAAACTGGCCGAACTGCTCGGCGTACCTTTGGCGGTGAGGGGCGCCATGCAGCCTGTGGCGCTCGAAACCCGCGAGTTTCCTGCCTACCGGCGGGAGAAGATCGCCTTTGAGGCTACGCCGGGTTCCTGGCTGCTGGCGTATCTGCTGATCCCCAAGACGGGGAAGCCCCCGTATCCCGCCATGGTGTGCGTCCCCGGCCACGGTCGCGGCGTTGACGACATCGTCGGGATTGACGACCAGGGGCGGGACCGCACGGACAAGGCGGGTTACCAGCACGATTTCGCGATCCAGGCGGCTGAACGCGGCATCGCCGCCGTCGCCATCGAACCGATGTCGTTCGGTTGCCGCCGCGACGCTCTCACCAAAAAGAAGGGGCTCGGCTCCTCTTCCTGTATGCCGAACGCCGGCGCGGCGCTGCTGCTCGGCCAGACCATGATCGGCTGGCGGGTGCGCGACGTGATGCGCACCATCGACTGGATCGCCACGCGTCCCGAACTCGACGCCAAGCGCGTCGGCTGCATGGGTATTTCCGGCGGCGGCACGTGCACGCTGTTTTCCGCGGCGCTCGAACCGCGCATCCGCGTCGCTTTTATCAGCGGCTACCTGTGCACGTTCAAGGACAGCATCTTCAGCCTCGCCCACTGCATCGACAACTACGTGCCTGGCATCCTCGCCTGGGCCGAGATGTACGACATTGGCGGGCTGATCGCGCCGCGGCCGCTGTTTGTCGAGTCGGGCGAGAAGGACAACATTTTCCCGGTGGCGGCGTGCCGCGAGGCCGTCGCCCGCGTCCGGCGGGTGTACGAGATCATGGGCGCGGCGGACCGCATCGGTCACGAAGTTTTCCCGGGCGAGCACAGTTTTCACGGGCGGGAAGGGCTGCCGTTCGTCGAGCGTTTTCTGGCCGCGTGAAGCCTTCCGAACCGCAGTCTTCCGTGGGTTACGTGCGGCGGTGCGCTGCTCGCCGGCGCTACAAGCGCAACCGCACTGGCGTCTGGCGGAGTTCCTTCACCAGCGAAACCGCGGCGTCCACGATGCGGGGCTCCGCCGCTGGGCTGATGCGGGCGGGCAGCAGCCACCAATAGAACGCCTCCACTTCGTAGCCGCCCTCGCCCACCGCCCGCGCCGTCGGAATGTACGCCAGGCTGGCGTTCGTGTAGCCGAAGACGTAGACGCGCATCGGGGCCAATTGTTTTTCGATGAGCCCGGCGTATTCGACGAACACCTCGCCATCGAGGCCAACGGCGGCGAAGTCCGCGCCGATGGTAATGGCATGAATCCAATAGGGCACGTTCCGAGGGAGCTCGGCGTGGCGCTCGGCGAGGTCGAGCAGGCGCTGGCCCCAGCGCGCCTTCCAGGGGTCCGGCGAGGACGCCGCCTGGCGGGCTTCGCTGATGCGGACCGGCTCGTCGAGCGGGATGCGGATTTCCAGCAGGCTGGAGCGGATCGGCCCCTCCACCGGCGTTTCGTGGCCGAGCGCGGCCGACACCGCCTCCGCCAACTTCGCGCCCGCTTCGCGGACAAACCCAAAGTGCGAACCCGTAGTCCGGGAGAATCTCTTTCCGCTCTCGTCCAGATGCGCGAGGCGGATATTCCCGCCGGCGCCCTGGGCTGTCAGGAGCGGGACGCCTGGATGGCGGCGCTCGAACTCGGTCTGGGCGAAGCCGAAGAAGTCCGCGCCGAGTTGCCCGTTGTCGACATCGCTGGGATGGCAGGCGAAGAGGGACACGGCGGCGCGCAGCGCGCCCGACCCGGCGTCGCGCACGGTGAGGACGCGCACGCGCCGGTCGTTCGGGCCGGCAGGGTTCGGGGAGATGTCCCGGTCGCCGCCGCGGCGGTTGATGCAGACGTCGCAGGTGGATTCGGCGGTGGCCAGACGGGCCGGCTGGCGCGTCGCCAGCGCCGACTCGATGGCCGCCACCGCCCGGCCCAGGACGAACTGTTGGTAGCCGTAGTCGAGCGCGCCTGGTTCGACCACATCGTCCACCGGGCAGAGCGCGGGCGCGGAGTGATGATGCGACGCGTTCAGGAACACCTGGTGCGGCCGCAGGCCCAGGCGGCGGACGCGCGTGTGAATCTGCTCGGTGAGTTCGCGGCAGAAATATCCGATGTCGGCGGTCACCAGGACCACGCGCGTCTGTCCGTCGGCCAGCGCCAGGGCTTTGAGCCGCAGCGGGTGGTAGACCTGATTAGTCGGGGGCTTGGTCCGCCAGGCAAGCGGCACGGGTTGGGACGGCGTCAGGTCCGTGACCGCCACGCCGGCCTCCAGGGCGGCGCTGGCTCGCAGGACGGCCAGGAACAGGCAGAAGCACAAGCGCATCGCTACGACCCTAGCACGGCCGGCGCCGGCGGGGAGTATGCGAAACTAGCAACCAATGAAACGCCGGACGATCCTGGGAAGCGCGCTGAGCTTGCCGGCCGCCTGGGCCGCGCCCGCTCCCGCGCAGACCGCGCCGCCACCCGCCGAGACCGCCGTGAAGCTGGCATTCGACTCACCGGAGGCCGCGGCCGCGGGCGTGCGGCGCTTTTTTGACGAGACCGAGTTCGCCGCGCTCGAGCGCTTGGGACGCCTGTTGATCCCGTCCGCGGAGGGTCTGCCCGGCGCGGTGGAGGCGGAAGCCGCATTGTTTCTGGACTTCCTCATCGGCCAGTCGCCCGCGGAACGGCAAACGCTTTATCGCGAGGGGCTGCGCGCGCTGCACGCGGCGGCGCGACAGCGCTGGGGAAAGGCGTTCGCGGCCGTGAGCGACGAGGAGGCCGCGCCGTTGCTGGCGCCGCTCCGGCAGGCCTGGACCCGCTCGGCGCCGCACGATCCCCTGGCCCGGTTCCTGCTGGCCGCCAAGGACGACTTCTGGCAGGCCGTGGCGAACTCCCGCGCGCAGGCGCGGGCGCTGTCCGGTCGGCGGCGCGGCGCCTCGGGCCTCGGCTTGTACTGGCACGCGGCGGAATGACCATGGAACTCCACGACGTGCTGATCATCGGTTCCGGCGCCACGGGTGGCATGGCCGCCTACACGCTCACGCGCCTGGGCGTGAAGTGCCTGATGCTGGACGCGGGCCCGCCGGTGGACCTGGAGAAAGACCGCTCGCTGCGTCCGGTCTCCGACCTGCCCTACCGCGGCTTCGGCCAGCCGGGCCGCTTCCCGCACGTCACGCAAGCCAATGAGTTCAACGCCAACGTGTGGGCGGACGAAAAGCAGAATCCGTACACCTACGACGCGGGCGCCCCCTACTACTGGGTCCGCATTCGCAAGATCGGCGGCAAGACCCTGCTGTGGGGCCGCGCCTCGTGGCGCTTGAGCGATTACGAATTCAAGTGCCGCGATCACGACGGGTTCGGAGACAACTGGCCGATCTCGTACCAGGAGCTGGCTCCTTATTACGACCGCGTCGAGCCGTTGTTCCGGGTCGCCGGGAGAAACGAGGGCTGGCCGCAAATGCCGGACGGCAATCTCCTGCCGGACGACTCGCGGGACAGCGGATCCGTGCAGCGGTTTATTGCCTCGGCGAAGCGGCTGGGGGTGCCGACCACCAAGCCCCGGCGGGCGACCGGCACGCTGGCCAGTTCGGTGAATCTGCTGCTGCCGGAAGCCCTGGCCTCGGGCCACCTGCGCATCGTGCCCAACGCCATCGTGCGCGAGATCACCCTGGATCGCGCCACGGGACTCGCCAACGGCGCGCACTTCGTCGACCGGCGTTCCAAGCGGGACTTTCATGTGCGCGCCAAGGTAATCGTGCTCGGCGCCTCGTGCCTGGAATCCACCCGCATTCTGCTCAACTCCGGCATCGCCAACTCGAGCGGCGTGCTGGGACACTACCTGTTCGACCAGTTCTACGTGAAGAACGTGGTGCAATGCGTGGTGCCCGAGGCGCGCGGCGGCAAGGGTGGCCGGAGCCTGATGGGCGGAGGCGGTTACATTCCCCGCTTCCGCAACCTGGCCAAACGCGAGAAAGACTTCATCCGCGGCTACGCCTACGACTTCGGCAGCGGCCACACCCCACACCCGCGCTACGTGCCGCTGTATGGCGAAGCGCTGCGCAAGGAAATGCAGGAACTGGAAGGCGCCGGTTTCGCCATGACCACCATGGGCGAAGTGCTGCCCCGCCGCGAAAATCACGTCCGCATCCATCCCGGCGTGCGCGACGCCTGGGGCATCCCCGTGCTCCACATTACCCAGCGTTACACCGAGAACGAGTTCCGCATGGCGCGCGACTCGATGGAAGTAGCCGAGCAACTCTGCCGCGGCGCGGGCTTTGAGATTCTGGGCAAACACGCCGAGCCGGTTCCGCCCGGAGAAAGCATCCATGAATTGGGAACCTGCCGGATGGGCGCCGATCCCCGGACGAGTGTGCTGAACCGCTATAACCAGTCGCACGACGTCAAGAACCTGTTTGTCGTGGATGGCAGCGCCTTCGTTTCCGGAGGCGTGCAGAATCCCACGCTGACGATGCTGGCGCTCACGATGCGGGCTTGCGAATACCTGGTGGAGCAGAAAAAGCGGGGCGAGCTTTGAACCGGGCGAGGCGTGGAATCCTACTGGCCGCCGCGGCGGCGGTCTGGGCCGCCTCCGGACCGGAAACCGCGCCCGAGCAGCCCATTCCTTATAGCCACCGGCAACACGTCGCGTTGGGGTTGAAGTGTTCCGACTGCCACACGATGCCGGACCCGGGAGAATTGATGACTTTCCCCGCCACGGCCAAGTGCATGTCGTGTCACGCAAGCGTGAAGACGGGCAGCCCCGCGATTGAGAAACTGGCGTCTTTTCACCGGGACAAGCGTCCCGTGCCCTGGGTCAGGGTCTATCAAATTCCCAGCTATGTGTTCTTCAGCCATCAGGCGCACCTGGAAGCCGGCGGCGCCTGCGAAGGCTGTCACGGTCCGGTTGGGGAAAGGGATAAACTCTGGAAGGAGAGAGATATTTCGATGGGGGCCTGCATGGACTGCCATCGGGCAAGGAAGGCCAGCCTTGACTGCAACTATTGCCATGAACCCCGCCAATGAGGTTTCCGGGCGCGACGGCGTCCGGAACCGTCTGCTGCTAGTGGAAGACGAACAACGGATCGCGGACGTGTTGAGTCGCGGCCTCGAGGGCGCCGGCTACGCGGTCGACGTGGCGGACGATGCCGCCAAGGCGCTCGCCGCGCTGCATCAAGCCGATTACGACCTGGTGATTCTGGACCTCATGCTGCCCGACGCGGACGGACTGACGGTGCTCGAGAAACTGCGCAATCGCAAGGGCGGGCCTCCCGTCCTGATTCTGAGCGCCAGAGCCGCCGTCGACGACAAGGTGAAAGGACTGGAACTCGGCGCGGACGATTACATGACGAAGCCCTTTGCCTTCGTCGAACTGCTGGCCCGAGTCCGCGTCCTGCTCCGGCGCGGACTCCCGCTCCAGGACAAATTGACGGTGGGCGATCTGGTGATGGACACCATTCGCCGCAAGGTCTGGCGCGCCGGGGAACTGATCGAACTGGCGCCGAAGGAATTCGGCATTCTGGAATTCCTGATGCGCAACCGCGGCCGGCCGCTGAGCCGCACGATGATCGTCGAGCATGTCTGGGAGATGGACTATGACGGATTGACGAACATCGTCGACGTCTACATCCGCCACCTTCGCAGCAAAATCGACGACAAGTGGAAGGTGAAACTGATTCATACGGTGCGCGGCATCGGCTATCTCATCGACAGTCCGGCGGACGCCAGGGCGGAGAAGCCTGCCGATCCGTCCGCGTGACAGGCCGGCGGTGAACGGGGAGTCCATCCGCCGCATCACGCGCGGCCTGCGGTTTCGGCTGGCGGCCAGCTACGCGCTGTTCTTCGCGCTCCTGTTGGGCGTCATCGGCGCCGTCTTCCAGCGCAGTCTTTCCACCAGCCTGGACACTTCGCTGCGGGAGGTGCTCGACCAGGAATGGGGTTCGCTGAAAGCGCTGCTGCGTATCGAGAACGGCAGATTGTACTGGGTGCACGACCGGCAGGATCGCGAGGAAACCTTCCTGGTGGCGCGTATTCAAAGAATTCTCTTTGTCACCGACGGCGCCGGGACGCACCTGGCGCTGTCGGGTCTGTACCGGACGCTGGGTCCGGACCCGCCCGGGCAGATCCGGGACGTGCTGGCGACTGAGGGGACGCGCTGGAGCGTACGCGAGACGAGGGACGGCCAGGAGTACCTGCTGCGCTCCGGCGTCTTACACTCGGGCGACGAGAGCCGCCGGCCGTATTATGTTTCGATCGGACGCCCGCTGGGCGACAGCCGGCGGATTGTCGAGCAGTTCGTCCAAGGGTACCTGTTGGCCGCGCCGCTACTGATCGCGCTGGTGTGCTTCCTGGGCTGGCTGCTGGCGGGGCGCGCGCTGCTGCCAGTGGTTTCTCTGGCGGCGGCGGCCGGGCGGATTTCCGGTTCGAACTTGAGCCTCCGCATCCCCACGCGCGGTGCGGCCGACGAACTCGACAATCTCATTGTCACCTTCAACGGAATGATGGAGCGGCTGGAAACCAGTTTTCGCCAGATCCAGCAGTTTTCCGCGGATGTCTCCCACGAGTTGCGCACGCCGCTGACGGCGCTCCGCGGCCAGTTGGAAATCGCGCTGATGACGGCGCCGGACGCCGATGCGCTGCGCGAAGCGATCATCGCTTCGCTGGATGACGTTGAAAGGCTGACGCAGATTGTGCGCGCGCTCCTGCAACTGGCGCAAGCGGAAACCGGACAAGTGGTTCTCCAGCGCGCCCCGGCCGACCTGACAGCCTCCGTGCGCGGGATTCTGGAACAGTTCGAGCTGCCCGCCGAGGAAGCCAGCGTCCGTCTGGAGCAGTCTCTGCCGCAGGAATGTCTGGCCGAGGTGGACCGGGTCCAATTCGAGCGGATGCTTTCCAACCTGCTGAGCAATGCGATCAAGTTCACTCCGGCGGGGGGACGGGTCCGGGTCAGCCTCGCCCGGGAGGGCGACCAGATCCGTCTGGAGGTGGAGGATACCGGGTGCGGCATCCCGGAAGAAGCGCTGCCCCATATTTTCACCCGCTTTTACCGCGTGAGCAGTACGGCGGTCGCGCGCGAGAAGGGACTGGGCTTGGGATTGAGCTTTGTGCAATGGATCGCGCGGGCGCACGGGGGGCACGTCGAGGTCCACAGCCGGCCAGGCGCGGGGACGCGTTTCACCGTGTATTTGCCGCTGGCCGCGGAGGGGGACAGCGCCCGCAGCGCCGACACCGTCCGGGCCTGAATTCCCAGAGCGCCTCAGAGAATGCGGAACGAGGCGCGCGATTCCACCGCGGCCTCCTCTTCCGCCACGTCACGCACCTCGGCCAGGTACGGGCCCTTCCAGAGCAGTCCGGCCAGTTCGGCAAGGGCCGGCGGTTCGCCGGCGGCATAGACTTCCACGCGCCCGTCGGCCAGATTTCGCGCGTAGCCGGTCAGGCGGCGAGCCTCCGCCTCCCGCTGGACGAAATACCGATACCCCACTCCTTGCACCCGGCCCCGGACGAAGAACCGTCTCGCCTGCATGCTTCCCTCAGTGTGCCGCCGGCGCGGCACGCCGTGCAAGATCCCCGCTGGAGACCATCATTTCTGTAACAGGAAATTACCGACGAACATCGTGTCGATGCCGCTCGAATAGAAACTCCGTACTGCGTCGCGGGGCGTGCAGACCAGCGGGTAACCGAACAGGTTGAAGGAGGTGTTGTAGAGGACCGGCAGGCCGGTCCGGCGGCCTGCGGCGTGAAGCAGCCGCCAGTAGAGCGGGTTGTCCTGCTCGGAAACCGTGTGCACGCGAACCCAGTCCGCGCCGAGAATCGCCGCCCGAAACAGGTCGCGATAGGCGGGGCGCACCTTGCCCACCGTGGCCAGAAACCGCGCGTTGGGACCGACCTCAAAATACTCCCCCGCCACCTCGGCGGGCACCGAAGCGGCGAACTTGCGGAAAGGCTCGCGGTGCTTGATGAACGCGTTGAGGTTTTCCGTGGAATACGGGTCCAGGGGAGAAGCCAGAATGCTGCGGTTGCCCAAGGCTCGCGGACCGAACTCCATGCGCCCGTGCATCCAGGCGACAATCTTGTGGTCGCCGAGTTCGGCCACCGCCGTGTCGACCAGTTCGTCGGTGGTCAGCAGGTAACGAAACCGCAGCTTGCAGTTCTCGATCACTTGCTTGATTTCTTCCGCCGAATAGCTGGGGCCGAGGCAGAAATTGCCGATGGAGGGCCGGGAAGACTCGCCGAGCACCACATTCCAGACGTGGTACAGCACGCCGAGCGCGTTCCCCGCATTGCCTGCATTAGGCTGGACAAACACGCCGGGGAAGCGCCCGGACTGTTCGAGAGCCGCCACCAGCAGGGCGTTGAACGCCAGCCCGCCCCCCAGGCACAGCGGGCGGCCGGACCCGGCCAACTCGAGCACCGCGTCTTCCATGGCGCGTTGCAGCCCTGCGGCGAGGGGCTCGCGGAGAGCGGCGGGGATGGCGGCGCCGTCATCGATCCCTAACCTTTCGAAGAACTTAGCACTGAAACCGCCGTGGGCGAGCCGGTCCGCGGTAAAGAAGCTGCGGTCGGAGCGCAGTCCCCGGCCAACGCCCAGGATCTCCGAGAACAGGCTGCGGTAGCGGTCATCCCCGGCGGCCGAAAGCCACTGGACCTTGTGTTCGTCGGCGCCGGACTGATACCCCAGCAGCTCCGTCACCCGCCCGTAGAGTTCCCCAAACGAATCCGGGAAATACAGTTCCTGGTCCAAAGTAAGCTGGTTGCCCTCGGCGTTCCAGCGGGCGCCGCAGCGAAAATCGCCGGAGCGGTCCAGCGTGAGCACGGTCGCCGATGCGAACGGGGAGGCGAAGTACGCGGCGGCGGCGTGCGCGGCGTGATGCTCCACCACCACCACCCGGCTGGCGGGAAACATCGTCCGTAATTGCAGGTGAAGCTGGCTGCCGATCGGCGAGATGGGCCGGGCCAGGGCCACGATATCCACCTTTCCGGCCGGCGCGCCCGCGATCCGCAGGCATTGTTGAATCGCGTGGAGCGGCAATTCTCCCGGACGGTGCTCCCGGCTCAGCTTGTTCTCTTCGATGGCGGCAGCGATCTCGCCGTCCTTCAGGACCGCGGCGGACGCGCTGCGAAGCACGCCGCCGATTCCCACAATCAGCAATCCATCCCTCCTTCAGACGTAGCCTGGCTGGCCGGGCACGCGCGGCCGCTGGCCGCGAGCAGCGCAAAGGCGCTTGGGGACGCCGTCCGATCCGGGAGCGCGGCGCGCCCGCCGTGGATGCACCGGCCGGCCGTCACACCCCGTTCTTCGGCCAACCGGCGGAGCTCCACCGCCACGCCTGCTTCGGCGAACTCACAGGCCCGCGCCCAGCCGGGGCTCGCAAGCTCGCGCCATGAGGCGCGGGCGCTATCCTTCTCGACCAGGTAATCGTGACGCCTTCGTCTTACTCTAGCAAGTTCCCGCACGCCTGCCGGGAAGCGGTTCCGGTTACGAATGGGCGGCCGCAATCGGGATTCCCGCCCGGCGCAGCGCTCCCTCCACGTCTTTCGGCGTTAGCCGGCTCGCGTCATAGCCCACCCGCAACGACTTGAGATCCGGATTCACCTCCAGGCGATTGATTCCGTAAATCGCATGCACATCCCCCAACCGGCGAAGCAGGTCTTCGTCGAGCGGCTTGGCCAGGGGATACGTCAATTCGACTTTGGTCATGGTCGTCGGTTCACTTCCACGGAAACTGGGCACGAAATCCAGTACTTGGCTGTTCGATGGCTTAGTACTTCCCGCCGTCGGTCTCAGTTACTAACCGTAGGCGGGAGCGTATACTCCTACGATAGAGGGCCACGATGCGGCGAGGCAAGGAACATCGGCGTTTTCCACGATTCGGACTCGGCGTGGCGGTGGGGATTAGCTGGCAGGACGCGCACGGCCGATACCAGGCCATGCAGGCCAAGGGGATCGACATCTGCGAATCCGGCTTGCAGGTCGAGGTGCCCCAAGCCATCGAGCCTCCGGCGACGCTGCACCTGCGGGCGGAGAAGTTCGGGCTGGCTGCCTCGGCAGCCGTCCGGCACTGCGACCGCTGGGGACCGCGCTACCGGGTAGGGCTGGAGTTCACCGGGGGTTACCGGTGGAACCCGGAGCGGGCGAGGACTATTTCTCCAGTACGCCAGAGCCAGCCATGACTTCCGGTTTTAGAACGTAAGTCCAAGTTTTCCCAGTAGCTGCCTACAGCATATTTTCCTAAGGACACAGGCGTAGAGCACCTAACCGAAAACTCACGGCGCTGATAACATGACAATCGCAATGGCTTCCATCAGCGTCACGTCCACCCCCAGTTGGAGCGCGTTGCGGCGAAAAGAGCGGAGACGTCATCGCCGTTACCAGGTCGCAGGCAGCACGCTCCGGGTTTCGTACCTCGATATGAACGGCACCCTAAAGATGGTGGCGGCCGCCCAGGTGTTGAATGTCTCGGAATCGGGGATGGCCCTGGAACTGCCGGAGAAGCCACTGCCCACGTCCATGATCCGGTTTCAGTCCGAACGCTTCAAGCTCACCGGTTCGGCGGCGGTGCGGCACGCCCAAAAGATCACCAACTCGTACATGGTGGGCGTGGAGTTCGCCACGGGGCTGCGCTGGATTCCGCCGGACTGCGAGGTGGAAGAACCGATCCCGCTTTGCGACGTGCCCTAAGTAAAGCGGCTAGTCCCCCGGCGGCGTAAAGACGAAAAGGCGGCTCGGATCGTCCTCGGGCAGCAGGTAGAGTTTTCCATCCCGGAAGGTCATTCCTTCCTGGGTGTACAGCACCCCGCGGTCCGTCCTGCCGGCCTCGACCCGCCGCCGCACGGTAAAATTGCGCAAATCCAGCCATTCCACCCAGCCGGTTTCCCGCCCGGCGATGCCGGCGCCGATCAGAAAACCGTCCACCGCTTTCAGATCCTGGTATCCGGTCCGTCCGGGGTTGGGCCGGCGGCTGAGTTCCCTCCCCTGGCGCGACCAGCGATAGAGCAGGCGGCTATCCCAGTTGCCTCCGATCAGCCCTTCCGGGCTGGCGGCCACGCAGCCGATGTGGTCGGCCACTTCGAAGGAGGCTTCGCGCGCCAGCGAATCCTTGCGCCGGCGTTCGATCGTGGTCGGACCGTCGCGGTCATACTCCGCCACCGGGATCCAGAGCGAATCGCCATCCAGGGTGATCCCGCCAGGATGAATGCGGCGGCCTTGCTGCACTTCCACCTGTCTGAGCAGCCGTCCGGAGGGCAGTTCGAACCGCGTCAGGTACCCTTTCCCGCGAGCCGCATGCACCGAGGAGACCCACAGGACGCCGCCTTCCACATCGATTCCCTGAACGTGATGTAATTGCCCCCGCAACGGGATCACCGCGGTTTGGGTCCAGCCGGCCAGCCGCTCGGCCGGCTGGGAGGCCGCCCCGGCCGCCAGCACGAGCAGCAGCGGCGGAAGACGGCGCGCGATTCTGGCGTTGCCGGCTGGGAATACTCGGCCCACGGTCGCACCCCTCATCCACATTCACTCCAGGTGGAAAACTTCCTCCAGCCGTTCCAGTTGCTGGTCGGCGTGCGCTCCGGGGACTCCCTCGAAGAACTCAACCATCGAGCGTTGCCACCGTTGGTTGACTTCGCGGGCGGCCATTCCCGCCAGCGCCGCCTCAAAGTCCGGGGTTTCCAGATAGCCGACGAGCAGCCCGTCGTCGCGCAAGAACAGCGAATAGTTGCGCCAGCCGGTTTCGCGGAGGGCTGCCAGCATGTCGGGCCACACTTCCCGATGGCGCTGTTTGTATTCTTCCAGCCGGTCTGGCCGGACCTTCAGCAAGAAGCAGACACGTTGCATGGCAGGTTCCCCGATTGTAATCCGGCGGAACGGGCGCGGGCAGCGGCTTCCCTCGCGTCCTCTGTGGTGTTACTTGTGGAGGATCATGAACAGGCACGTTCCCTCCCGCCGCGAGTTTCTGATCGGGGGCGCGCTCGGCCCGCTCGCGCTGGCGGGCGCGCAAGCGCCGCCGGAGCGCCGCCAACTCTCCAGCAACTGGCCGTTCGAGAAACTGGGGCCCGCGCTGCTTCCCAGGGAGCAGTGGCGGCCGTTCCCCCCGGCCACCGACCGCGCCGCCTGGGAGCGGCTACCTTCCGCCGAACGCGAGGAGTTGGTCCGCGCCGCCGAGCCGCACCTGGGCGCGGCGTGGCCCGTGCTGCCCGCCTCCGTGTTTCTCGAATTCAAGCGCACCGGCAACCGCACGGGGTACCAGCGGATCCGCGACCAACGCCGCCACCGCCTGGAGGAACTGGTGCTGGGCGAGTGCGCGGAAGGGAAGGGCCGCTTCACGGACGAGATCGTGAATGGCATTTGGGCCACCTGTGAAGAAACCTTCTGGGGAGTTCCCGCGCATCTTGGAGCGCAGCGCGCGGGCGTGGGCTTGCCCGATTTCACCGAACCTGTGGTCGACCTGTTCGCCGCCGAAACCGCCAGCCTGCTGGCCTGGACCGACTATCTGGTAGGATCGCGTCTGGACGAGGTTTCTCCCCTGGTGCGCCCCCGCATCCATGGGGAGATCGACCGCCGCATCCTGACGCCCTGCATCGACCGCGAGGCCTTCGGCTGGATGGGATTCCACTCCGACCGCCCGGTGAATAACTGGAACCCGTGGATCAACTCCAACTGGCTGACCGCAACCCTGCTGATGGAGCGAAACCCGCGGCGGCGCACCGCTTCGGTCCACAAGATCCTGCGCAGCCTGGACCGCTTTCTGGACGGATACCACGAGGACGGCGGCTGCGACGAAGGTCCCAGCTACTGGACCCGGGCGGGCGGTTCGCTGTTCGACAACCTCGAACTGTTGTATTCGGCCAGCGAAGGCCGCATCGATTTCTACCGCATGCCCCTGATCGGCGAAATCGGCCGTTACGTGTGGCGGGCGCATATTTTCGAAGACTGGTTCGTGAACTTCGCCGACGCGCCGGCTCGGGTACGGTTGCCGGGCGACCTCGTCTTCCGATATGGCCGCCGGATCGGCGATGCGCCGCTGCAAGCGCTGGGCGCCTGGGCGGGGCGCTCCCGGCGGGGCAGCGAAGGCAGCATCGGCCGGACGCTGCACGCGATCTTCAACCGCGAAACGCTCCGGCAGGCCCCCGCCGGCCAGCCCCTGGCGCGCGACGCGTGGATGCCAGGAATCCAGGTGATGACCGCGCGCGTGCGCGAAGGGTCGGCGGAAGGGCTCTACCTGGCGGCGCAAGGCGGGCACAACGCCGAAAGCCACAACCACAACGACGTCGGCAATTTCATCGTTTACGCCAACGGCCAGCCGGCGGTCATCGATGTCGGCGTCGAGACCTATACGGCGAAGACCTTCGGACCGAAGCGCTACGACATCTGGACCATGCAGTCGGCTTATCACAACCTGCCGACCATCGGCGGCGTGATGCAGTTCCCCGGACGCGGCGCCGAGGCGCGCCACGTCTCGTACCGGGCGGACAGCGAGGCCGCCGAGTTCCGGCTCGACATCGCGGGCGCCTATCCGCCGAAGGCGGGCTTGCGGTCCTGGATTCGTACTCTGCGGCTGGACCGCCGGCAGAACCAGATTGTGCTGCGGGAGCAGTTTAGCCTCGAGCGAACGCCGGAGGAGATCACCCTGACGTTCATGACGCCCTGCCCGCCACGGGTGGAGGCCGGCCGGGTCACGCTCAGCGGCGGTTTCCTGAAGGACACGCGGGTCACGCTCCGCTTTCCAGCGCAGACCTTCCAGGCGCAGGCGGAAGAGATCCCGATCGAAGACGAATCCTTGCGCGGGTCGTGGGGCGGCAAGCTCTACCGGCTCCTCCTGAGAGCCGCGCGGCCGCCCCTACAGGCCGACTGGACCCTGCGTCTGGCTCAATCCTGAGGAGCACGTATGCGTCCCGAACAGTGGGAACAGATTCGCGCGGCGGCCAAAGGGGACCCGGTCGCGCGGACGCCGCTCGCGCTGATCATCGACAGCCCCTGGATTCCCGGCTGGGCGGGCGTCAGCCACCTAGACTTCTACCTGGACGAGCACGCCTGGTTCGAGGCCAACCTGCGGTTCGCCCGGGAGTTTCCCGAGGTGATTCCGTTTCCCTCGTGGTGGGTCGAGTACGGGATGGCCATCGAGCCTTCGGCGTTCGGGACGCGGCTGCACTTTCTGCCGGACCAGCCTCCGCAGCAGTCGCCGGTGCTGTTCCGGGCGGAGGACATCGCCCGCTTTTCGCCTATCAAGCCGGCCACCGACGGCCTGATGCCGTGGGCGTTGCAGCGTTACCGGCGGATCGTCCCGCGGATCGCCCGGGAAGGTTTTGTCACGCCGCTTGTCACCGCGCGGGGGCCGCTCTGCACTGCGGCGTTCGTCCGCGGCGTCAACGAATTCCTCACCGATCTGGTGGAGTCCCCGGAGGGCGCCCACGCGTTGCTGCGCTGTACCACCGAGGCCACCATCCGCTGGCTGGAAACGCAGGTGGAAGCCGTCGGGCCAGGCGTCGAGGGGATCTTTGTGCTGGACGATATCCCGGGGTTGCTCTCGCGCCGGATGTATCTCGAGTTCGCTCACCCTTATCTCCAGCGGATTTGCGCGTCGTTTCCGGATACATGGGTGAAGGCGTATCACAACGACGCCAACATCAAGCCCTTCCTCCACGACCTGCCGGAGACCGGCTTTGACGTGCTGAACTTCACCCACAACCTCGACATGGAGGAAGTGCGCGCGGCGACCGCCGGGCGGCTGTGCCTGATGGGGAACGTCGCGCCGCTCGAGGTGGGGGTGCGCGGCACGCCCGCGCAAGTCAAACAAGCGGCGTGGCGCATTCTGGAGCGGGCGGACGCGGGCCGCACGATCCTGTCGCTGGGCGGCGGCGTGAGCCCCGGCATGCCGGCGGCCAATATCCAGGCACTGGCGGAGGCCGTGCGGGCGCGCCAAGCCTGACGAGATCTCGAATTCTCGCAGGGCTGCACGAGATCGCGCGCGGCCGGGAGGCAGCGGCGTCCGTTCCGAGCCGACGGGCGCGTCGGCGGCGTACGGCTTGCTGCCCCGGCAAAATTAAATGCGGCGTGGAAGAAGGCGTCTTAATCTGTGTAAGGCAAGACTAAAATGACGAGGCTCCTCCATCCCGCACTCTCGGCGCGGCGAAGACTGATCGAAGCGCACCTCGAGGATCTGCTCGCGGACTGTCCCGGCTCGGAAGGAGGACGCGTGCGCGAAGCCATGCGCTACGCCGTCCTGGGTGGCGGCCAGCGCTTCCGTCCCCTCCTTTCCCTGCTGGTGGCGGACATGCTGGGCGCGGAGAACGCCCGGGTGCTGCGCGCCGCGCTGAGCGTGGAACTGCTGCATTGCGCATCGCTCATCGTGGATGATCTGCCTTGCATGGACGACGAGGCGCTCCGCCGCGGCCGTCCGAGCACGCACGTGGCTTTCGGCGAGCCGGTCGCGCTGCTGGCGGCGTTCTCTCTGGTGGCGCTGGCCGCGCGGTGCGTCCTGAACCTTCCGTCGTCGCCGCGGGAACTCCCGGTGCTGGTCGCTTTCCAGCAGGATCTGCTCAAGGTGCTGGACTGCGACGCGCTGGTGGCGGGGCAGGCGATGGACCTCGCGTTGTCCGGCGCCTCGCGCGAGCAGGCCCGCGCACGGATGAACGAATTGAAGACCGCCCCGCTGTTCTTGCTCGCGGTACGCGCCGGCACCCTGTTCGCGCGCCTGACCGCAGACCGGCGACGCGCCCTGGAAAGCTTCGGCCGCGCTTTCGGCCTGGCCTTCCAGACCACGGACGATTACCTGGACGACGAACTGCGCGACCTCGGCGAGGTGACCCGGACGATCAGCCAAGCACGGGACCTGCTCGTTCCCTTCGCGGACCCGGGCTGCGGTCCGCATCTCCTTCTCGACTATCTGTATGGCAGAGCTTCCGAAAAAGATCATTGTTATCGGTAGCGGTTTCGGCGGCTTGGCGACCGCCATCCGCCTGCAAGCCGCCGGCTATCAGGTCCACCTGATCGAAGCGCGTGACAAACTCGGCGGTCGCGCTTACGTCTATCAGCAAGACGGGTTCACGTTCGATGCCGGGCCCACCGTCATCACCGCGCCGTTTTTGATCGACGAGATCTTTGCCGCCGCCGGCCGGCGCACGGAGGACTATGTCCGGATCGTGCCGGTGGACCCGTTCTACCGCATCGAATTCCACGACGGTCGCTGGTTCGAGTACAACGGCGATGAGCGGGAAACCGAACGCCGCGTCGCCGAGTTCGCCCCCGCAGATCTGGACGGCTACCGCGCCATGATCCGCAAAGCGAAGGCGATCTTCGACAAGGGTTTTGTCGAACTGTCGGACCGGCCGTTCCTGCGATTCGGAGATATGTTGGGCGTGGCGCCGGACCTGGTGCGGCTGGAGTCGTATCGCACGGTATATAGTTTCGTGTCCAAGTACGTCAAAGACCCGCTGCTCCGCCGCGTGTTTAGCTTCCATCCACTGCTGGTGGGCGGCAATCCCTTCCAGACAACCTCAATCTACGCGTTGATCCATTACCTGGAGCGCGAGTGGGGCGTGCATTACGTGATGGGCGGCACCGGCGCGCTGGTGGACGCCTTCGGGCGCCTGTTCCGGGAAATCGGCGGCTGCGTGCGGCTTTCGACGCCGGTAACCCGCATCCGGACCGAAGGGCGGCGGGTATTGGGCGTCGAGACCGCGCGCGGAGAGTTGCTGGAAGCGGACGCGATCGTCAGCAATGCCGACGTGGCCAACACCTACCGCAAACTGATCGCGCCGGAGGCTCGGCCGCGCATGACCGACCGTAAACTGGAGCGCATGCGTTACTCGATGTCGCTCTTTGTGATCTACTTCGGCGCGTCCAAACTGTACCCCGAGATTCGGCATCACACGATCATCCTGAGCGAACGCTACCAGGAACTGTTGGACGACATCTTCAACAAAAAGAAGCTGGCGGAGGATTTTTCGCTCTATCTTCACCGGCCGAGCGCAACGGACCCGCGCGTCGCTCCGCCCGGCCACGAGTGCTTCTACGCGTTGATCCCGGTGCCCAACCAGGCCAGCGGGATCGATTGGACGCAGGAGGCGCGCCCGTTCCGCGACCGCGTGATGCAGTTCCTCGACCGCAAATACCTGCCGGGCCTCCTGGACCACCTGGCGACCGAGCGGCTGTTCACCCCGCTGGACTTTGAAACTACGTTGAACAGTTACCAGGGCGCCGGATTCTCGTTCGAGCCGATTTTCCGGCAATCGGCCTGGTTCCGGCCGCACAACGCCTCTGAGGATTTCGATAATCTGTTCTTTGCCGGTGCGGGGACGCATCCCGGCGCGGGCGTGCCGGGGGTATTGTCCTCGGCGAAAATCGCGGAGAAGTTGGTTTGCGAGCGCATCTGATCGAGCAGTCCCTCCGCCGGGCCGCGGCGCGGGAAACGGCGCGGGGCTCCAAAAGCTTCTATCTTGCCGCGCGTTTCTTCCCCGCCGAATTGCAGCAGGCGGCGCATGCCGTCTACTGGTTTTGCCGGTACACCGACGACCTGGTCGACGAAGCGGCCTCGGTCGAGGAGTCCCGGCGAAATCTGGCGGCCTGGGCGGAGGAAGTGGATCGCGCGTTGCGCCTCGGCTCAGCCACTCACCCGGTGCTGCGCCTGTTCCTGGATGCGGCGCACCGGTTCCGCATTCCGGCCGAGTTCCCGCTGGACCTCATCGAGGGCATGCGGATGGACGCCAACGGCGTCCGCTACCGAAACTTCGCCGAATTGCGCGTGTTCTGCTACCGGGTCGCCTCGGTCGTCGGGCTGATGATGTCGCGGGTGATCGGGACCTTGGCGCCCGCGGATGCGTATGCTACCGACCTGGGCATCGCGATGCAGTTGACCAACATCCTGCGCGATCTCGGAGAGGACCTGGACCGCGGGCGGATCTACCTGCCCGAAGAGGAACTGGAGGCTTACGGCTATCCGGCGTCCGATTTGCGCCAGCGCCGCATCAACCCCCGGTTTGTCAATCTGATGCGATACCAGGTGGAGCGCGCGCGGCAATACTACGCGCTGGCGGAGCCGGGCATCCCCCTGCTGCATCCGGACGGTCGGTTTGCGGTGCAGATCGCCGCGGAGGTGTACCGTGGGATTCTTGCCGAGATCGAACGCAACGGTTACGATTCTTTCTCCCGGCGCGCCGTGGTGCCCGGCTGGAAGAAGTACCGCACCATCGCCCGCCTGATGGCCGCGCCCGTGGCGCGTTACTCGGCGGGACGGCTGGCGTTTTGGAGAGCGTGGTGATCCGCCGCTCCATGCAGGTTTCTTCCGCCGCCGCGCTGGCGGGGCTGGCGCCGCATTATCTGGCGGCCCGCTTGGCCGGCCTTCCGCTCTGGACCGACGCGATCGGCGAGTGGATCATGGCGCGGACGCCGAACACGTACTCGGTTTGGCTGCTCGAGCACCTCGGCGAATGGGCCAAGCCGTTCGCGGTCACCGGCGGGCTGTTCACGCTGGGCCTGTTGTGCTGGGTGGTGGCGATGGCCGCGCTCTCGCGCTGGCGGGCCGCCGCGACGCTGGGGGCGGGGGCGGCGGCCGCCGCAGCCGCCGGGGCGATCTTCGAGTATTCCTCGCTGGTCGGGCAAGCCGCCTTCTGGGTTCCCGCGCTGCTGGCGACCTTCTGGATGACGGCTCCGCCCGCGGCACACGCCGTCCGCCCCGGGCGGCGTCGCTTCCTGACGCTCACCGCCCCGGGAACGCTGCCGCTCCTGATGGCGGGGAGCACCGCGCTGGTCGCCGCGGAGAGCTTCTGGCGGAATCGGGAGGCCGCCCGCCGGGCCGCGACGCCGCAGCCGCTGTTTCCGTTCACGCCCCCGCCGGAAAACTTCGGCGGCGGCCTGGTGCGCAAAGCCGTCACTCCGGTGGCCGAATTCTACGTGATGAGCAAGAACGCGGTCGATCCCACGATCAATCCATTGGAGTGGCGGCTGCGCATCCTGCTCGACGGCCAGCCGCTCCGCCAGTTCAGCTACGCGGAATTGCGCTCGCTGCCGCGCCTCGAACGCTACGTCACGCTGCGCTGCATCAGCAATACGTTGAAGTCGAACCTGATGGGCACCGCGTACTGGAGCGGCATCCTGCTTCGCCAGATCATCGATCCGCGCCAGGTGCCCGCCGACATTGTCGAGGTGGCCGTGGTGGGCGTGGACGGGCACGGCGACAGCTATCCGGTCGCGTACGCGCTGTCCGAGCACGCCATGCTGGCCTATGGGATGAATGGCCAGACCCTGAACCGCGATCATGGCTTTCCCATTCGCCTGCTCGTGCCGCGGTATTTTGGTTTCAAGAACGTCAAGTGGATCGACCGGATCGAGCTGGTGAGCAAACCCTATTACGGAACCTGGCCGAAGATGGGCTACACGAAAGAGGCCACCATCCACACCACGTCGTATATTGACCGCGTGCGACTTGGCGACGGCGTGCTGCGGATGGGCGGCGTGGCCTATGCCGGGGACCGGCGAGTGAAAGCGGTGCAAATCCGCGCCGATCAAGGCCGGTGGGTGGACGCGGTGTGCGAGCCCCCGCTCTCGCCCTACACCTGGACCCGCTGGCATGGGGAGATCGCCGGGGCGCGCGGCGCCGAGATCGTGGAAGCCCGGGCGCAGGACGGAACAGGCGCGTGGCAGGCGGTGGAACCGACGCAGCTTTTCCCCAATGGCGTCAAGGGCCCCACCGTGCGGAGAATCGCTTGAGCCAGGCGCTGATCGTCCCCGCGTTGCTGGCGGCGGCTATCGCGTTTTTTGTGCTGAAGTCCCGCTGGAACTATCTGCGGCTGCCGGAACTGAAGGCGCGGGGCGCGGACCTTCCCCGCAGCGTTACGGTGGTGATCCCCGCCCGCAACGAAGCGGCGAATATCGAGCGCGCGGTGCGGAGTTTCCCCGGCGCGCGGGTCCTGGTGGTGAACGACGCTTCGGAAGACGAGACGGCCGAACTGGCGCGGCGGGCGGGCGCGGAGGTCATCGACGCGCCGCCGCTGCCGGAGGGCTGGCTGGGCAAGCCTCACGCCTGCTGGACCGGCGCGCGGGCCGCCCAAACTCCCTGGATCCTGTTCGTAGACGCGGACACCTGGTTCGCCCGTCCCTTCCTCGCGTCGCTGACGGGCTATGCGGAACAGGAGCAACTGGACGTGGCTACCGCCTTCCTGCGGCAGGAGCGCCGTTCCGCCGCGGAGCACATCCTGCTGCCTTACGCGTTTGGCCTCTACTTCTGCGGGGTCAGCGCCCGCAGCGTGAACCGGTTGGGCGGCGGGGAGGCGCTCGCCAACGGCCAATGCCTGCTGTTCCGCCGCGAGGCGTACCTGCGCATCGGCGGGCACGCCGCGGTAGCCGAGTCCATCATTGAGGACGTCGATCTGGCCGCTCTGGCCAAACAGCACGGCCTGCGCCTGCGCGTCGTCCGCGCGGAAGCCCTCGGGGCGGTCCGCATGTACGATAGCCTGGGCGCCATCCTGCGAGGGTTCGAGAAGAACTCGTTCCGCTTCCTGGTGGCCAACCCCGCCGGCGGCGTGCAAGTGATCTTAGCCTCCATGCTGTTGCTGTTGTACGCCCCTTTGCTCGCTTACTTCATCATTGACGGCCATCCCGTCGCTGCCACCGCCCTCGCTTTTCTGCCCTCGCTGGTGTTCCTGCCCTGGTATGGCGACGCGTGGGCGCTCAGCGCGCCGCTGGCCATTTATTTGTTTCACGTGGTGGCCATGAAGGGGATGTTCTCGACGGTGTTCCGGCGGAAGGTACTGTGGAAGGGCCGCCCGGTGTGAGCCAGGCGCCGCTGCGCTATCCCGTTCCCTGGGACCTGGTGTGCGGACTGACGCCGCACATCGCGCACGGCACCGAGCAGTCGATCGACGCGTTCACCGCCGGAATCGTGGCGCGGATGAACCCGCCCCCGCGGTACGAAGGCCTCCACCGCCTTCCGGAGAACCCCGGCTTCCTGCTGGTGGCGAACCATTACCAGCGTAAGGGGCTGTGGATTCTGCACACCGCCGCCGCGCTGACGCGCGCGATCCGGGAGCGCTACGGTCCGGGCGATCCGCCGGTGCGGTGGGTGGTGACGGCCAATTGGCCGCCGCTCCGTCTGGGCCGTTGGCGGCTGCCGAATCCGGGCGACTGGCTGCTGCCCCGGGTGGCGCGCGCGCTGTGCTGTTACCCGGTGGCCTTCGCCGCGCAGGACCCGGCGTTCACCGCGCGGGCGCTGCGCCGGATCGTCCGGGACGCCGGGCGGCTCGCACGGCCCATCGGCCTCTTCCCCGAAGGCGTGGCGGGAGCGGCCGGCCACCTGACCGATCCCCTCCCGGGAGTAGAGCGGTTGATCGCCCTGCTGGCGCGCAAGGGGATCGCCGCCGTGCCGGCCGGCGTCAGCGAAGCGGGACGGTTGGTGATTCGCTTCGGGCCCGCGGTCCCGCCCGGCGAGCTGCTGGCCGCCGCCGATCCGGCGCGCCTGGTGCTGAGGCGCGTGCAGGAATTGCTGTAACCCCGGGCTTTTCTCCCGTGCGCGCGCCTGCTAGCTCTAAGAGGCGAACAGGAGCCACGCCTCATGCCGAACCGCCGCCGTTTCAGCCGCCGCCGACTCCTCGCCCAGGCTGCCGCCTGGGGCGGGATGTTCCGTTTCGCCCAGGCTCGCGCGGGCGCACAGCCCGCCGCGGGCGTCAACCGCAACTCGGCTCCCAGCCAGCTCAAGATCACCGACATGCGCGCGGTGCTGGTGGCCTCCAATTACGACTACCCCATCATCCGCATCGACACCAACCAGGGAGTGTATGGCTTGGGCGAAGCGCGCGACGCCGGGCGCGAGGGCACGGCGCTGGTGCTGAAGCCTCATCTGATCGGCAGGAACCCCCTGGCCATTGAACCGGTTCTCGACACGCTCCGCATCTTCGCCAACCACCAGCGCATGGGCGGAGGCTACAGCGCCGTGGACATGGCGCTGCACGACATCGCGGGCAAAGTCTACCACGTGCCCGCCTGGCGGCTGATCGGCTCCCGCTATCGCGACCGCATCCGCATCTATTGCGACACCAACGAGAGCCAGGACCCCAAGATCTACGCCGAGCGTTTCCGCCGCCGGCAGCAGCAAGGATTCACCTTCTTCAAGATGGACCTGGGCACCCGGCTGGTGGCGAACCGCCCGGGCGCGGTGAACGACCAGCGCGTGGCGACCGAAAAGGGACTCGCCTATCTGTGCGAGTACCTCCAGGCGGTGCGCGACGCCATCGGCTGGGAGGTGCCCCTCGGCGCGGACCACTTCGGCCCGCTCACCGTGAAGGACAGCATCCGCTACGCCCGGGCGTTTGAGAAATTCAACCTGGCGTGGGCCGAGGACATGATCCAGATCGGCCATCTGGGGCCCGGCGGGGACGCGCCGAAAAGCTGGCGCGCGTACCAGGAACTCAAGGAAGCCACCACCACGCCCATCGCCACGGGCGAGAGCCTGTTCGGACTGGAGGAAGGCTTCAAGGAATTCATTGACCACCGCGCGCTGGACATCATCCACCCGGACCCGCTGACCGCGGGCGGCATCCGCGAAACCAAACGCATCGCCGATTACGCCGCCATGCACGGCATCCAGACCGCGATTCACTTCGCCGGGTCGCCGGTGGGGTGCATGGCCTGCGTCCATATGGCTGCGACGTTGAAGGACATGCTGGCCATGGAGAACCACGCCGTGGATATCCCGTGGTGGGATGACCTGGTCGCGCAGCCCGCCGCCAAGCCGATCGTGAATCGCGGCTACATCGCGGTGCCCGACAGTCCGGGTCTCGGCGTCGAACTCAACGAGGAAGTGGTCCAGCAGCACATCCGTAAGGGCGGCTACTTCGCGCCGACCCCGCAGTACGACGACTACATCCTGGATCGTTTCCGGATCGGCGGACCCTATCCGCACCTGGACGAGAACGGCAAACTGGTCAACAGCCGGTAGCCGCCGGCCGAGAGGGGCTACGCAAAGCGGACGCCGAGACCGCGCACCAGGATCGAGTGCTTCTCAAATTCCGGCCGCTTGTAGGGGAAGTCGCTCCGGAAGTGGCCGCCGCGGCTCTCCTCGCGCGCCAGCGCGGCCGAGGCGATCAGCAGAAGCACCCCGTGGATGTTGCGGCGCTCCAGTTCTTCCAGCGAAGGATGCGGCGTGGCCTGCAGGGGCGCCGACTCCAGCCGCAGGCAGGCTTCCGCCAGCCCTTCGCGGTTCCGGGTGATCCCGCAAGATTCCCACGCCAGGCAGCGCAGTTGCCGCTCCTCCAGCGCGGGAATGCTCCACTCGATCCGCGCCAGGCCCGGCTTGGGCGCGCCGGCGATCTCCCGCATCGCCCGTCCGGCGCGCGCGCCGAAAACCAACCCTTCGAGCAGTGAATTGCTCGCCAGCCGGTTGGCGCCATGCACGCCCGTGCAGGCTGCTTCGCCCGCGGCATAGAGGCGCTTCAGGGTGGTGGCCCCGTCAAGGTCCGTCCAGACTCCCCCCATCGCATAGTGCGCCGCGGGGTGGACCGGCGCCGGTTCCCGGCCGATATTCACGCCATATTGCAGGCACGTCGAGTAGATGCGCGGAAAGCGCGTCCGGACGAATTCTTCGCCGCGGTGGCTCAGGTCCAGGAACACATGGGACGCGCCGGTCCGCTTCATCTCCGCCACGATCGCCCGGGAGACGACGTCGCGCGGGGCCAGTTCGTCCGTAAACCGTTCGCCGGCCAAATTCAACAGGCGCGCGCCCTCCCCGCGCAGCGCCTCCGACAGCAGAAACCGCGGCGCCCCCTCGGCGCGCAGCGCGGTGGGGTGGAACTGGATGAACTCAATGTCGCTGATTCTCGCCCCGGCGCGGTATGCCATGGCGACGCCGTCGCCCGTCGCCACGTCCGGGTTGGTGGTCTCCAGGAAGACCCGGCCCAGCCCGCCGGTCGCCAGCAGCACCGCGCGCGCTTCCACGCGGAGAATCCGGTTGGTCTGGCCGTCCAGCACGCAGGCGCCATAAACTTCCCCCTCGCGCACCAGCAAGTCGGTGATGGCGCGGAAGCTCTGCAACTCGAGGTTCGGCAGGGACATGGCTTTACGGTACAAAGTGCGCGCCATCTCCCGGCCGGTCGAATCGCCGCCCGCGTGCAAGACGCGGTTGCGGCTGTGCGCGCCCTCGCGGGTAAACGCCAGCCGGCCTCCCTCGCGGTCGAATTCCATGCCCCAGCGGATCAGCTCTTCAATGGCGGCGGGCCCTTCCTCCACCAGCACCCGCACGGCCTCGCGGTCGCAGAGCCCGTCGCCCGCCGCCAGCGTGTCCTGTTCGTGGAGCCGCACTTCGTCGTCGTCGCTCAAGGCCACGGCGACGCCGCCCTGGGCGTACTCCGAGGCCGATTCCCGCAGATGGTCCTTGGCGACGACGAGCACTTTGCCGGCTGCGGCCAGAGCGATGGCGGCGCGCAAGCCCGCCACCCCCGCGCCAATTACCAGAAAATCCGGACTCATCGTTCACCGCGATTCTAGCAGCCCGCAGCGACCCGCGATATCCGAGCCGGCCCCGGGAGCAGAGGGAACCAGTAAAATTAGAGACGATCGCGCGCAACCCATGGCTGTCTCCGTCTACCGCTGGCTGGCGCAATACTACGACCACCTGTGCGAGTTCCGGAGGCCGTTCGACGCGGCGCGGGAGACCATCCTGGGGCCGATCCTGCCGCGGGTCGAGAGCGCGTGCGATCTTGGCTGCGGCACGGGCGAACCGGCTTTGCGCCTGGCCGCTGCGGGCCTGCGAACCTTCGCCGTGGATCTGTCGCCGGAAATGTGCCGCCAGACGCGCGCGAAGGCGCGGCGCGCGGGCTTGCCCGTGCGCGTGCTGCGCGCGGACATGCGCGATTTCCGGCTGCCGCGCCCCGTCGACCTGATCACTTGCGAATGCGACGCGCTCAACCACGTGCCGCGGACGCGGGACCTGGCGCGGGTGCTGCGGTGCGTCGCCCGGGCCTTGCGCCCGGGCGGGCACTTCGCCTTCGATGTCAACAACCGCCTGGCCTTTGCGCGTGTCTGGAACGGCACGTGGTTCCTGGAGAAGGAGCCGGTGGCGATGGTCATGCGGAGCAGCCACCGGCGAGGCGCCGCCCGGGCGCGCGCGGACCTCGTGTGGTTCGTCCGGGAGGGAAACTGCTGGAAGCGCTCTCAGGAGCGCGTGGGAGAGGTGTGCTGGAGCGCCGGTGAAATCCGCGCCGCCCTCGGCCGCGCCGGCTTCGACCAGATCCGCTGTTGGGACGCCGCCCCTTTCTTTCGCGATCCGCTGACCCGTCCCGGCAACCGGACTTTCTGGCGGGCCCGCCGGCGCGAAGGCTAAGGCAAGCCGCGGCCGGTCGGAAAGCTGGTCCCCGACCGGCGCCGCTCAGTTTCCCAATCAGAATACGTACTTGAGCGCGAACTGCACGACCCGGGCGTCGCCCGGCATGCCGGCCGCGCCCTGGTTGGTGCTGGTCACCCGGCCGAAGTTCGCGGGATCGCGGATGTTCAGGCCCGGCGCTCCCAGGTTGACATGGTTGAAGGCGTTGAAGAACTCCGCCCGGAACTGAACCTGGTGGTTCTCGTAGAACCGGAACGCCTTGTTCAGCGACGCGTCTACCTGATTCATGCCGGGCAGATGAATTGGATGCCGCGCCGTATTGCCGAACTGACCTGGTTGCGGCAAGGCGAAGGCTCCGGTGTTGAACCAGCGCGCCCGCGTCCGCTGATCCCGGGGGAGCATCGCGGCGGTCCCCAACACCCGGTCGGTCCGCGAAGCGATGCCGGTGCCGGTGGTGTCCACCACGCCGCTCAATGCGGACGCAAAGCCGGTCTGGAGCGTGATGATGGTCCCGAGCTGCCAGCCGCCCAGGATGGCGCGCGCGGCGCGGTGCGGCGATTCCCGGAAAATGGGGATGTCGTAAATCCCGGCGATCGAGAGCCGGTGTCGGATATCGAACACCGACGGCGACCGGTCGTTCCGCAGATTGAAGTAGTCCTGGATCCCGGCGAGAAAACTGCCCCCGCCCACGCTTGAGATGTCGGCGTTGCTGAGGCTTTTGGACCAGGTGTACGAACCCAGCACCGACAGCCCCCGCGCCATCCGGCGTTCGCCCTTCATCTGGAGCGAATGATAGATGGAGTTCCCGATCGCCTTCGTCGTGCTGATGTTGTTAAAGCCCTGGAACGGACGCCGGCTTGCGATCGATGGAACGCCGGGACCCGGCACCACGGTCTGGATCGGCCGGTTGCCGTCAAACGTGGCGGTCAGGCGCGTGCCTTTGGAACCGACGTAGCCCAGATCGTAGAAGATCGACCCCGGCAGCTTCTTCTGCAAGGTGAAATTCCACTGCTGCGTGTAGGTGGTGCGCAGATTGGGGTCGAGCGCGCCGGAACCAAACAGGCCCACCTGCGTGGTGCCTTGTCCCTGGAACGCCGTCGCCACGTTGATGGGATTCAAGGCGTTCCCGGTGAACTGGAACGTCCGCACGATGGGCGGATTCAGCGTGAGCGTCGTCCAGGAGTTGGTAATCTCCGGGGTGTAGTAAATGCCATAGCCGCCGCGTACGACGAAGTCGCGGACTTTGGGCACCGACCAGGCGAACCCGATGCGGGGGCCGAAGTCGTTGCGGTCCGGGTAGACCAGCGCATCCGGCCGGTCCGTCGTGTCCGGAATGTCGGGGAAGCCGCGGAACGTCTGCCTGACCGGCACAAAACCGTTCAGGTCGAAATTAGTTGCCTTGCCGCGCTGAATGGGTGGCGTAAAGTACTCGTAGCGCATGCCCAAGTTCAGGGTGAAAGTGGGCGTGATCTTCCAGTCGTCCTGGAAATAGTAGCCGTGCCACCAGTTATTCATGCGGGTGGCGAACGGTTCCGCGCTGACTTGGGCGGTGGTCGCCTGGCCCAGCAGGAACTCGGCGAACTGGTTGTCCAGCGTGCCGGTGGCGCCCAGCGCCGTCACGGTGCCGTCAAAGCCGAAAGTGCCGCGAGCATTTACCGCTTCGTCGAACGTCCAGTTGCGGCGGGCGACCAGGCCGCCCAGCTTAAACGTGTGCCGGCCGGAGCGGATGGATAGATTGTCGCTGACCTGCCACAACTGGTTCAGCCGGTCGCGCGGCCCGATGCTGCGCACGGTCGGCAGCACGTAGCCGGCGTTGAACGTCGGCGGCCCGTAGTCACGCGGCCGCGTCGCCACTCCGGGAATGCCAATGATATTGGCGATGTTGAGTTCCTCTTTGTTCGTGGTGCCGAAGAACTCGCTCTCAAAGAAACGGTGCCAGCCGAGGCGAAGTTCGTTCACGATGGAGGGCGAGAAGATGTGCACTTCCGCGAGACTGGCGTTCTGCCCGCGCGCGGCGTTGCCGCGAGTGTCCCACGCAAACGTCGGCACCGTGTCGTCGGCCTGCTCATTGTAGATGTAGCTGAACGACATCGTATCCCGGGACGAAAACGTGTGGTCGAAACGGCCTACGTACTGGTCCTGGTTGATCGGGGCGGCGGCGCGCGGACCGCGATAATTGATGCCCGGCTCGTTGGTGTTGGGCAGCGGCACGAAGCGGTCCAGGAACACGCGGGCGTAGTTCTGAATGCGGGCGGCGGGAATGCGGTTGCCGGGGAATGGCTGCCTCGCCACCGGATCGTTGATCACCGCGGCCACGCCCGAAAAATCCCCCTGCCGCTGCGGCGCGGGCGGAATCAGCGCCTGCCCGCCAAAGGAACCGGCGATCTGCCGGCCGGATTCCCAGTTGAAAAAGTAGAAGCTCTTGTCCTTGCCGTTGTACAGCTTCGGGATCAGGACCGGCCCGCCCAGGTTGGCCCCGTACTGGTTCCGGTTCAGGCGGGGCGGCTTGGCGCCGGGCGTCCGCGGCTGAAAGCCGTTGAGCGCGGTAAAAGCGTCGTTCCGGTTGAACCACCACGCGGTGCCGTGATAGGTGTTGGTGCCGCTCTTGGTGGTCAGGTTCACCTGCCCGCCCGGCGCGCCGCCCAACTCCGCCGAGTAGGTGCTGCTCTGCACCTTGAATTCATTGATCGCGTCGATGGAAGGCGAAAAGCTGAAGCTGTAGCTGTCCAGGTCCATCGCCTCGATGCCGTCGTAGTAAAAGCGGTTCTGGGTGTCGCGCGCGCCGTTGGCCGACATGCCCACCGCCTGGCCCACGGATCCGCGCAGCCGCCGCACCGTGATGCTGCCCGGGGTGCCCGGGTTGACGCCCGGCGTCAGCAGCGCAAGCTGCACAAACGAGCGCCCGTTCAGCGGCAGCTCCACCACTTTCTGCGAATCGATGACGGTGCCGACCGTGGCGTTCTCGGTCTGCATCAGCATCGTCTCCGCCCGGACCTGAATCGACTCGGTGGCTTGGCCCACGGCCAGCCGCACGTCCACCCGCGCCACTTGGTCCACGCTCAGGTTGACGTTCTGCACCTCGGCGCGTTGAAAGCCCGTGGCCTCCACGGTGATCACGTATGGTCCTGTGGGCAGAAAGCGAAATTCGTAATTGCCCAGCCCGTCCGTCGTGGCCGAGCGTACCTGGTTCGTCTGGAGGTTGCGGATTTCCACCCGCGCGTTGCCCACCAATGCTCCCGAAGGGTCGGAAACGGTGCCCACCACGTTGGCGGTGATGGCCTGCGGAAACGACGGCAGCGAGCCTGCCAGCAGCAGCGCTACCGCAAAAAATCCGATGCGTGATTTCATGAGCCCCTTCCCATGGACCTATCTCGGAACGGCGAGACAGACCCTTGATGCTGGTGTATTAGTAACACCGTGGCCTGTCTTAGCGCAAGCTTTTTCTACACCGGATGAAGGGATGCTAATCGAGCCAGTCAGATCGCGTCTAACTCTTCTTCCAGCAACTGCTTCTGATAGAGATCCGCGTAGTACCCGCCCCGGGCCGCCAACTCCAGGTGGGTTCCCTGCTCGACAATCTTGCCCCGGTCGAGCACGACGATGCGCTCCGCTTGCCGGATCGTGGACACCCGGTGGGAGATGAGAATCACGGTGCGGCCGCGAAACACATCCGTCAGACGCGACAGGATCCGTTCTTCGGTTTCCGTGTCGACAGCGGAGAGCGCGTCGTCTAGGATCAGCAGGTCGGGCTCGCGCAGCAGGGCGCGGGCGATGGCGGTGCGTTGCTTCTGACCGCCGGAGAGCGTCAGGCCGCGTTCCCCCACCATCGTCTGATAACCGTCGGGAAAGCCGGCAATGTCCCCGGCCAGACCGGCGATCTCGGCCGCGCGGTGGATGTCCGCCGGCGTCGCCTGCTCCACTCCGAATGCGATATTCTCGGCGATGGTCGCGCTGAACAGGAAGGTCTCCTGGGGCACCAGCGCGATGCGGCGGCGGACTTCCGCCGGATCGTACTCGCGGAGATCCCTTCCGCCCAACAGCACCTGCCCTGCGGACGGGTCCAGCAGGCGGGGAATCAGGCTCACCAGCGTGCTCTTGCCGCATCCGGTGTGCCCGGCGATCGCCACAGTGCTCCCCGAGGCGATGCGCAGGTCGACGCCGTCCAGGGCGATGCCCGCGGGGTATTCCACGCGCACCCCATGGAATTCCAGGTCGCCGAGCGGGACCGGCACGGGCGCGGGCCGGGCCGGCGGGGCGATGGAGGGCGCCGCCTCCAGGAGCTGGTTGATCCTGCCCATCGACGCGGCGCCCCGTTGCATCAGGTTGATGACCCAGCCCAGCGCGATCATCGGCCAGATCAACAACCCCATGTAGGTCGAGAACATCACGAAGACGCCGAGGCTCAATTGGCCCTCCAGCACCCGCATGCCTCCCGCCCACAGCACCATGAGAAAAGTCAGGCCGATCAGCGATTCCAGCAGCGGCTGAAATACCCCCGAGATCCGGGCCAGGCGGATGTTCTCCCGGATATAGTCGCGATTGAGCGCGGCGAAGCGGCGCAGTTCCGCTTCTTCCTGCACGTAAGCCCGGATCATGCGCACGCCGGAGAAGTTTTCCTGCACGCGGCTGGAGATGGCCGCGAACCTCTCCTGAATTTTCTCGAAGCGGTCGTGAATCCGCTGGCCGAAATAGACCACCGCGACGCTCACCAGCGGCGCGGGCAGCACGGCCAGCAACGCAAGCTGCCAGTCGAACGACAGCATGACCGCAAGCGCCAGCACAAACGTCAGGCTGGTTTCCGTCCAGTACATGATGCCGGGCCCCACCATCATGCGCACGGCGTTCAGGTCGTTGGTCGCCCGGGCCATCAGGTCGCCCGTGCGGTGGCTCTGGTAGAAGCCGGGGGGAAGACGGAGGAGATGGCGAAACAGGTCGTTGCGGAGATCGAACTCGATATCGCGCGAAATGCCGATCAGGACATAACGCATCGTGAACTGGAAAACGCCTTTGACCGCGGCCCCGCCCAGGAGGAAAACCACGATGGCGGCGACGCGCCGGAGGCCCGCCCCGCTCGCCAGTTCGTCCACGGCTTGCCGGATGATCAGGGGCAGGGCCGCTCCGGCGACGTCCTTCATCACCAGCGCCGCCATGCCGGCCGCCATGCGGCGGCGATGGCTCCACAGGTAAGGCCAGAGCGGGCGGAGAGTCTTCCTCATCGTTCTAGAAGCCCAGCAGGTCGGCGGCAGTCTTTACCAATTCCTGGAGGAAGATCTTCCGCCCCGGCCGGGTCTGCCACCACGAAGCCGGAGCGAAAGGCGGCGCGGGCGCCCCGATCACCAGCACTTGCGGGTCACCCCCGGCAAGGCGCCGGAAAATGGCGCGGGCCCGCCGGGTATGGTAGTCGCTGGTGACCAGCAGGATCCTCCGGCAGCCGCGGCGGCGGAGTTCCGGCAGCAACCGGGAGATCTCCTCGACCGTCGAGTTGGCCCCGGTATTGACCGGTTCGAAATACTCCGCAGGATAGCCTCGCCCGACGGCGAACCGGATCGCCAGTTCGCTTTCGTAGACCCCATAAATCGTCTCGCCGCTGCTCACCAGCGCCCGGGGCGCCAGGCCGAGCCGCACCAGGTTGGCCGCCGTCAAAACCCGGTACCCGTCCCTGTCGCCTGCCAACACGACGATCACATCGGCGCGAGCCGGGGCATCCATGCGAACCAGGAATTGCCCCAAGCCCGTGAGCCAGACATGGCGGGTGAGCCCCATCGCGGTCAGAAGCAGCGCAGCGGCGCCTGCGCCCGCCAGGAGCCAACGACGGGTCGCCGTCACTGGCTATTTCTCGTCGGACTTGGGGTCGAGATGGCCGACGGTTTTCAGCCGCTGGTAGAGACGCTCCACCTCGGCTTCATCCTCGGGCCGCAAGAGACGGAAGCGCGGCGACGCGCGCTTGCTGTCGGCTGGCGCTTCTCCCCAGTATTGGCGATAGGGCACGCCATCGATCAGCGCGTCGCGGGAGGCGCGCCGGATGTGCCGCAGCAGATTCCGACAGGCCTCCGGATCGCCTGGGTAGAGCAGTAAAATTTCCGAATCATCAAACAGCGTGAGTCGGACCACCAGGGGCGAGAGCCAGCGGGTGCGGTCGACGCGGCGGATATCGATCCAGTGCACGGTGCGCGACCCCATCACCAGGTGATGCGGGTGCACTTCGATCGGGGGCCGGTAGGCCAAAAACAAGAACAGCACGGACGAACCCAGGAACAGCGCGCTCGGCAGGAAAGCCGGCGCCCATGCCATGCCTAGCCAACCGGAGAACGCCGCGAAACCCAGGCCGAGGAATCCAAACGACAGGTAATGGCGAGCTGGCAAAAAGCGTAGCATTGAAGCCCCGCTATTTCAGGTTACCCCCGAGCAGGGAGGCCGTCAATCCGGGGGAACGCCTAGGCCGGCTGCCCGGCCGCATACCGCGCGAACACCGCGTGCCCGATGGCGGCCAGCACCGCTTCCCGCTCCGCCATCGAACCGCGGCAGTTCCGCAAGAACGCGGCCAGCATCACGTGGCCACGGCCGCCGGGCAAGGGGACCATCCCCACGTCGTTGGTGGCGGCGGTGACCCCACCCGTCGCGCCTGAGCTGCCAGTGCGGTGCAGGAAAGGGACTTGTGCGGGCCAGCGCCCGCGAAGCCGGTGGGCGCCCGTCTGGCACTCCGCCAGCAGCCTGCGCAGGAGCGCGTTGGAATCCGGCCGCAAGGCGCGGCCTTGATGTACCCGCAGCAGCAGATCCGCCATCGCGTCCGGCGTCGTCGTGTCGCGGGGATCCCGGGCGAGGTTCGCCAAGGCTTGCATTCGCTGGCCGCGACTCGCCGAGCGGTAGCGCTCGTTCATCCGCTCCAGGGTCCAGCCCCCGGGGGGCGGCTCGTGGGAGACACCGGCGAAATCAAACTGTAGCTCCCGTTCCGAGCGGTCCACGCGCATGCCCCGGATGCCCAGCGCCGCCAGGCGTTCATTCACCGCGGGCACGCCCACCAGCCGCAGCAGGGCGTCGGAACAGGCGCTGTCGCTGTCCACCAGCGCGCGCCGCAGCAGTTCGTGTACCGGAAAGTCACGCCCTGAGGCGCCCACCAGTTCGGCAACCTCGTTCCTGCCCGGCCCCAGCCGCACATCCGCCGGCGTGAGCCGGACGGGCTGATCCAACGCGAGATCGCGCGTGTCTACCGCATGCAGCGCGGCCAGGGCGATGGGGAGCTTAGAGACGCTAAACATCGCGAAACGCTCCGCTCCGCGGAGGACCACCCGCTCGCCTCCTTCGACATGCAGCATCGCAAATCCCAGTTCTCCGCCCAGCGGAAGGACGAAGTCCTCGAGCCGGCGGGTGAACTCGTCCGCCGCCGCCATGGAGGCCAGCATCGCCCCCAGCGCGGTGCGGCGGGTCGGGAACCACGAATGCGCCATCGCGGTCACGATACCATGCCGGCCGGCTCTGCCCTCCGAGTCTCAGGGCTGAGGACCTTGCGGTTTGTCGGCGTCCCAAGAATGGGGGGGCGGTTTTGGTGGAGCGCCCCAGTCCTTCCGCCCGCCCCGGCTTCTGCGGCAAAGACCTCGACGTGGGAGAGGCTCACCCGACAACCGAGTTCGTCCGGCCGCCGCGCGCGTGGGGCCGCGGAGACTCCACCCATCGCTGATCGCGGTCGCGCGAACCCGAACCCGGCCGAGTCCTCAGAGACCGTCGAGCCAATGACCAGCGTACCGCGAGCTGTCATGCGTTCTAATACAAGCAGGGGCTATGGCAATCGCCTGGCGACGTCCGAAGTCGGGCCGTTCGGGGACGCAGACCTTGCGGTGGTCACAGTCTGGCCCTGCGACACGCCGCCCGTGCGCTAGCGGGGCCGGATCCACGTGCGGTGGGGATCCCAGCGCGGATTCGCGAGCCCACAGGACGAGCGCATCCTTAATGAACGCCGGCGTCATCGGGACCGCCCTTTTGACATCCAGCCGGTGCGGGAGGCCACGCTGGAGGAACTTGACCGGCTGCGCTTTGAGCAGGAGTATCTGCGGTGCGCGTGTGCTGGTTCGACGAGCGCATCGAGATTCACAATCCAGGTGGGCCCTTCGGGGCGGTGACGCCGGACAACTTTGGAGAGCCCGGAGTCGTGGATTACCGCAACCCGAATCTGGCCGAGGCGCTGCGCGCTCTAGGCTATGTGCAGCGTTTCGGAGCAGGCATCGCGATTGCGCGTAAAGCGCTGGGCAAGAGGCTGCGCGTCGAGGTGCAGCCAGGGTCTGTAGCCGCCATCGGGGAGGAACTGCGGCCATGAGCAGCATCGCGTTTTTCAGTAACCAGGGAGGCGTGGGAAAGACTTCCCTGGTCTACCATTGCTCCTGGATGTTCGCCGAACTCGGCTGGCGGGTGCTGGCGGTGGATTTGGACCCGCAATCGAATCTCTCGATCATGGCGCTCGAGGAACAGCGGCTGGAAGCGCTGTGGCCCGACGACGACCACCCGGACACGCTGCACGGAGCGGTGGCGCCGCTGTTCAGCGGCGCCGGCGACATCCGCACCGCGCACATCGAGGAACTCGTTGACGGCTTGGGACTGCTCGTGGGCGACCTGGCGCTGTCCCGCATTGAGGATGACCTTTCCACGGAGTGGCCTCGAAGCTCCTGCTGTCCTTGGGGAGATGCCGGAAGGCCGGATGGAAGCCATCGGCTATGTTCAGATGCAGCACGCCGAGCGCCTGGGGCGGCCAACCAAAGCATACGCCAGGTGGGAGTCGAGACTGCCTACCGAGTTTCGTAGGAACGTCCTAGGACAGCACGAAGATCCTCTCATCCAGACTGACCATCTGATTCAACGCATCAAGCATTACCGCAGCCTGATGCCCATGGCCATGGAAGCGCGTAAGCCGATGTTCGACTTGACCAGCGGGGACGGCGCGATCGGGGCGCATCAATCCAACGTGCAGCAGTGTCGCAAGGATTTCGAGCGGCTTTGCCGCGAGATCGCGCGGCGGGTGGGATGCCGCCAAGGCACGGCGCCGCAAGAGCGGGCAACCTGATCAACAGACACCTGGCGTCGCTCGAAACCGCGGCACTTGCGGTCAATCGATGACGCCGATTGCCAGCGCCAACTCAGCGGCGGCTGACGGCGGAGACGCGCCTCACGACCCCGGCGGCAGAATCGCGCCGGCATCCGCGAACCCGGGCTCGAGATGGCGCGGTCCGGGGTCGTCCGCCGCGAACGTTTGCGGCCAGCGGATCGCCGTGCCGCTACCGATCAGCACCCACGTTTCGTCCGCCTGGCCGTAATCCGGGTGCGCCCGCGCACAGGCGAGGGCCGCGGATGAAGCGGGCTCGAACGCCAGACCCATCCGCGCGTACTCCCGCGCGGCGGCTAGAATCGCCTCTTCACGGGCCTCCAAGGCCTCGCCGCCCGAGTCATACACCGCCCACAACGCGGGCAGTCCGCCGATCTCGTCGCCGATGGAAAGCGCGACGGTTTCCACCGGATGCACGGCGCGCACGGTGCGCCGCCCTTCACGAAACGCCTCTACGTAGAAGTTGGCGCGCTCGGTCTGGCAGGCGATCATCCGCGGCATGCGCGGCGCCTGACCGGCAGCCACCAGTTCGCGAAACCCCTTCGCGATGCCGTAAAGCCCGTCGCCGCTCGACGCCGGCACGAACACCCGGTCCGGCATCCGCCCTCCCAGTTGCGCGAAGATCTCGAAGGCGATGGTTTTGAACCCCTCCACTCCGAACGGACTCCCGAAACCGGAGCGCGGGCAAATCGTCAGGGCCGGAAACCAGTCGCCGCGCGCCATCAGCGCGGCGGCCAGACGATCGGCGTCCCCGCCCAGAAAGACTTCCGCTCCGTAATGCCGCATCAGCCGGGTCTGCTCCACCGGGGCATGCGCGTTGCAGAAGATGACGCAGCGCAGGCCGGCGGCCGCCGCGTAGGCCGCTGCCGAGTTGCCGTGATTCCCCGTGCTGATCGTGACTACCTGGCGGAAGCCGAAGTGCCGGGCCACGGCAGCCGTGACGCAATTCGGCCGGTCTTTGTGCGCCCAGGTGGGATTCATCGTTTCATTCTTGACGAACAGTCGCGTGACGCCGCGCCCCGGCAAAGGAAGCAGCGGCGTGGAGCCTTCGTGCAGCGACACGATCGCTTCCGGCCGCACCGGCGGGAGCAGGGAACGCCACTTCCATAATCCGGGTTGGGAGGAATCGACCTCGGCGCACCGGGACGGATAGCGGACCTCGAGCGCGGCCTTCCGCCCCTGCCTGGCGCAGACCGGGCACCCGGCAAACAGCGGGGCGAACTCCTGGGTTGCCCCGCAAACCAGACACGCCAGGCAGACGTCAGGCATTGCTCGCCACCAGCACATCCCAGTCGGCTTTGCGGATATACGCCTTGCTGCGCCGCGCGAGCACCGTCCCGGCGCGCGCCGCCACCAGCGTTTCCCCCTCCTGGCCTTTCTCGCTCGAGATCGTTCCCAGGCGCTGGCCGTCGCGCACCGCGGCGCCCAGGTCGACCTCCGCCGCGAAAAGCCCGGCCGCCCCGGCCAGGACCCAGTCGCCGCGGACGGCGACTCCGCCAGGGGGAAGCGGTTGCCCGTCCGGGAGCATTCCCCACGCGGCCAGACAGGACACGACGCCCCGGACGTAAGCTGTCACGCCTTCCGGCGCGAGTTGCCCGTCGCCCAGGTATTCGCAGCCAATCGCGGTCCGGCCGCGCCGATGCAGTTCGCAACTCAGCACCCCCGGGGTCTCCGGCAACTGCCAAAGCCAAGGCAGGCCGAAGCGCCGCGCCGCCTGGTAGGAAGGATTCCCGGCCACCGGGTCTCCGTAGAAACCGGCCAAGGGCGCGAAGCGGTACTTCACGCCCCCGCTGTGCAGATCGATCAGGTAATCGGCTTGGCTGATCCACGCAAACAGACTGGCGGCCAGCCTTTCGGTAAGCGTGCCATGCGGGTCGCCCGGAAACGTGCGGGCCAGATTCCTGCCGTCCTCCGGCGTGACGCGCAGTCCCGCATGCCAAGCCATCGGATTCGCCACCGGGATGAGCACGACGCTGCCGCGCACCGCCTCGGGCGTCACCGTGGAGGCCAGCCGCGCGGCGGCGGCGGGACCCTCATATTCATCGCCGTGGATCCCGGCGGCGACCACGGCCGAGGGTCCGCCGCGAGTGCCGCGGCATACGAACGCCTCCACCCCCAGCGGCAGGTCCACCCAGCCGGCGGACCCGACCGGGAGACGCTCCCACGGAACGGTCACAGCGACACCTCGCGTCCGGTTTCCAGCGACTCTTTCGCCGCCAAGGCCACGCGCTCGACTTTCACGGCGTCCTCGATCGGGGCCAGCACGGGGGCGCCGCTCTCGATCGCCTGAAGAAAGTACTCGAATTGCAGTTTCAGGCACCCGGGGTATTCACGAGCGCCCAGAATGACCGTGTCGACCTGCCGGTAGTCCCCCTGGGACAGCAGGGAGGATGGGCGGTCCTCCAAGTCCACCGTGAAGACGCCGTGCGTGCCCTGAATCATCATCCGCGAGCGGGCGCAGTGGCCCAGCGGATGCCCGGCGTCGTCCAGCCAAGCGATCTGCTCTACCGCCATCGCGCCGTCGTCGAAGGTGAGCAGGATGGTGGCCGAGTGCGGGATCGGCGGATTGCCGTACACCTGGACGCCGCGCGCCAGCACGCTGCGCGGCAGGCGGCCGAACAGCCAAAGAATCAAGTCCAGGTTGTGCACCGCGGTGTCGAGCACGCCCAGCGGCCAGTTCGGATCGGCGCTGCGACAGGGAGCATACCGGGACGTGTGGATGGCGCGCACGACGCCCAACTGGCCGGTCCGTACGGCCCGGCGCGCCTCCAGGTAGTGGACGTTGAAGCGTTCGCAGAAACCCGTCTGGGCCACCCGCCCGGCACGGGCGGCCGCCTGCTGGATGCGCCGGCAGGCCTCGAGCGTATCCGCCAGCGGCTTCTCGATGAATACGTGCTTGCCCGCGGCCAGCGCCCGGCACGCCACGTCGGCGTGGGCGTCGCTGGGCGCCGCCACCACCACGGCATCCACGCTGCGGTCCCCCAGCAGCGTGTCCAAGTCGGCGTAGGCGGACACGCCGAAATCATCGACCGCGGCCCGCAAGCGGGCAGGATGGGGTTCGACAATCCCCGCCACTTCGCAGCCGCGCAACGACTGCAGGTTCTCGATGTGCACGCGGCCAATCCGGCCCGCGCCGCAAATGCCGATGCGGATCATCCTCTCTCCTCGCCGTGGCGCCCGGCCCGGATTCGGCCCGGCTCAGCGTCGCCGGGCAGAAATCGAACTGTACCTTGCGAACGTGCGGCAGCGCTACCTCCCGCCCGGGTGCTTTACAGACCAGGCGGCTGATAGTTGAAGTCGCGATCGGGGGGCGGCGTGTACTCCCGGAAAAAGCGCGCGAACGAGATCAGGTTCTCAATCGCGCACTCGGCGAAGGCGCGCCCCTTCTCCGGCGTGGCCAGTTGCGGGTCGCCTTCCACGCCCGATTCGCTGATGCGGCTCCACCGGTTGACGAAGTGAAACGGCCCGGACCCGAACAGGTCGTCGTAGATCCATTCGTTCAACGTGGACGGCGTTTCGCGCCCGGTCGCTTTGCTCATGTCCACCAGCTCCGGTTTCAGGTAAAGGTACATCGAGGTTTCGAATTCGCAGGCGTGGGCCATGCCGCCCGGAAACGCAGAGGCGCGGCGCTCGTCCACCGCGCGCTTGGCCAGCCACCAATGCGCGGCGCTGGCGGCCAGGGCCTGCGTCGAGTTCACAATCCGCCGCGCCACCAGGTTCAGCAGCATCTGGTTGCTGCCGTGTCCGTTGATGAAGATCAGGCGGTCGAACCCCTGCCGGACAAACGAGTGCGCCACGTCGTAACAGAAGTCCATGAACACGGTCTCGCGGACCGTGATGGTGCCGGGAAAACCCATGTTGTGCTCGTTGAACCCGTAGTGGATCATCGGCGCGGTCAGCAACCGCCCTGCGGACCGCCGCGCCGCTTCTTCGGTGACGTGTTCGACCAGAACGTTGTCTACGTCGATGGGGAGATGGTGGCCATGCTGCTCGATCGCCGCCACGGGAATGACGATGACGGCGCCTTGCGCCGCCCGGTCGCGCGCTTCCGTCCAGGTGAGGGTGCGATCGAGGTGTTTGGGCATATTCGCCTATTTTCGCCGAAGGACTTCGAGCGCCAGAGGGGGGCTCCGGCCGGGACGGGATTGTGGCAGTCTCGGACGCGGCAGTTCCTGATACCAGGCCATCAGCTTCATTTCTCCGGGTTCGCGGGCGGGCCCGAAGGTGTCCGGCCCAGAATTCAACCATTCCGTCAAGTGATTTGTCGCCAAGGAGGTTTTTATGCCGTTGGGAAAGAGATCCGTTGCCGAGCTTATTGGCACATTCTGGCTGGTGTTTGGAGGCTGCGGGAGCGCGGTGCTGGCCGCCGCGTTTCCGGATGTCGGGATCGGACTGCTGGGGGTGGCCCTGGCTTTTGGTCTCACCGTGCTGACGATGGCGTACGCCATCGGACACATTTCCGGGTGTCATCTGAACCCCGCGGTGTCGGCGGGGTTGTGCGCGGCGGGGCGTTTTCCGGCTGCGGAATTGCTGCCGTACATCGGCGCCCAGGTGGTGGGAGGGGTGCTGGGAGCGGGCGTCCTCTTCATCATCGCGAGCGGAAAGGCGGGCTTTGACGCCGCCGCGGGATTTGCAGCCAACGGGTTTGGGGAGCACTCGCCCGGGCAGTACTCGCTGATGGCATGCCTGACCGCCGAAGTCGTGCTGACGTTTATGTTCCTGTTCATCATTCTCGGGGCCACCGACCGCCGTGCTCCGCAGGGTTTCGCGCCGATCGCCATCGGCCTGGGACTGACGCTGATTCACCTGATCGGAATTCCGGTCACGAATCTCTCGGTCAACCCGGCGCGCAGCACGGGTCCGGCGCTGTTCGCCGGCGGGTGGGCCATCGCGCAGTTGTGGCTGTTCTGGATCGCCCCGCTGGTGGGCGCCGCGATCGCCGGATGGGTCTATCCGGCAGTGGCAGGCAAGCAGGATTCGGATTAAGTCAGAGCCGCGCCGCCTGGCCTGCCAGGCGGGGCAGATGAATCCGCATACTTACTACCACCGCGCCGTCCCTACGCGTGCTCGAGCGGGCCGGCGTGGTGGTGGAAGTGGCCGCGCCGGTGCAGTGCGTTGTGCAGCTTGCGGTGCGCGGCAGTGAGCTTCAAGCGCAGCCGTTTGTAGATGGCGTCCTCGGCGCGCGTGCCCACGGTGTCCAGATAAGCCAGTGCGCCTTCGATCTGATCGAGAATCGTTACGGCGTCCACCGCCGAGAAGAAGGGCGCTCCTTCCACGTGGAGCATCACCGGCGAGGTATGCGCCACGATGATCTCCGGCTTGTCGGCGTAGTGGCCGCGAACCAGCAGCGCCGCCCAGCAACTGCGGTCCACGCGCAAGCGCCAATGCCCTGAATCCTGGTCCGGCCGCGCGGTGCGGCTCTCGCGAATTTCGCCGTTGACCACCAGTTCGACTTTGCTCACCGGCACCGTGACGCTGGCGGTCTCCCAGGTGACATCGAGCGTGCCTCCGGAGGCGCTGAGGTGGATGCGGGCTCCGGCGGGTTTGCCGTCCACCGCGAACTCCACCAACGGGCCGTAACTCACAAAAGTGTGTCCGGCGCGCACCGCCTCCAGCCATGCTTCGTAGGTAAACGCGCGTTCGGCCGGGATCCTGGCGTACGTGCGGACCGTGCCGACGGCGGTCGTCGCCGACATCTTGTCGGTGCCGCCCACCGCCGCGATGAAGTGACCGCAGTTCAGGTAGCGGTAGTAATCGGAGAGCGAGTAGGGATCGATGCCCGCGTACAGGTTGCCCCAGGAGGTCATTTCCACCGCGTCGACGATCCCTTCGATCAGGCCCGCCGCGTGCTCGGCGCGCGGGTTCGGAAAGTGGGGCAGCACCACCAACCCGCCCTGGGCGCGGCAGCGCTCGGCCCACTCCATCAGCAGCGTGGCGATGGGATCCCCCAGCGCCGCTTCGTCCGGTCCGCCCGAACACATCGGCGCGATGATCTCGCCGCGATAGCCGAGCAGCGACATGTGCCCCAGCACGTGCTGGCGGTTCTCCGTCCCCACGCGCACCAGCCACTCGCCGTCTCCGCCCGCCTCACGGGAGCCGAAAGTGGTCTGGCCATCGAAGTCGCCTACGTTGGTCATCAACTCGCCCCACTGGCTGGCGAGCAGGTTGACGATGTTCACGCCTTCGCCGGCGCCCTCCAGTTGCGCGGTAGGCGGGGAAAGGAAGTGGACGTGCGTATCGGCCGAAACCCAGCCGCGCTCCCGCCACGGCAGCACTTTCTCCAGCGGGATCTCGATCCGCTCGGTCGACCGGTCAATCCGCAAGGTCCTGCGCACGGGGCGGATTTCGAAACCTTTGCTGACCTCCAGGTACACCTTGCCAAGCGGGAGGTGCACCACGGTTTCGCCGGGGATATACGTGCAGTAGTGCCGGCCCTGGTGCTGGAACTCCGGGGCGTAATCTTCAAACCAGGCGGTGTTCGGCTGGCGGTGCCGGTCGATGGGCGCCAGGTATTCTCCGCTCTCGCCGTGCAGGTGCAGTTTCACCGCCACGGGTTTGCCGCTTGCCAGGTCGTAAACGCGGATACGCACCCGCTGGGTGGCCGGCGTGACCGGCGCGAGGGCGCCGCCCAGGGACGCCACCGGTACCGTGGCGCCGTCCTGGAGATGAAAGCGGGCATCCGGGTGCGCGGTGTACTCGACCAGTACTTCGCGGGAGCTGATCTCCGGGAGGCGGTTGTGGTAGGTCCCCTCCCACTCGGCATGGGGGTAGAGCTTGCGCGGCTCCACCGAAATCACCTGCCCCATGTCCAGCCGGACTTGCTTCCACTGGCCCTGCCGGTCGGCCTTGAAATCGAAGGTCGCGCCTTCCGGAAGCTGGAGGATCGCTTTCTTTCTCGGTTCCCAGCGCAGCGGTTGTGCCGAGGCCCGCCCCGCGGAGACGGCGGAGATGATCACCGTGCCCGACTTTGGAACGAACCGCAGGGCTGCAATCTCTTTTCCAGGGTGGGGATTCCGCCAGGCCCACAGCCAGTTCACCCACCGGCCGCCGTCGGCGGCGCTGACGCGTGTCTGCGTCGTCCCCCAGCCCAAGCCAGGCGAGTCCGCCAGGATGGATGGTTGCTCGTGGACCGCGCGCAACGGATGTGGTTTGCGGTGAGCGACGGCCTGAAAGCAGTTTTCGCCCCAGCCTCGCCGATACGCTCCCAACTGGTGACGCAGCCGGATCGGGGTGGCAGCTTCTGTGCCGTCGGCGTAGACCACTACGTAATCCGCCGCGTGCTCGCCCAGGAAGCCATTGCCTCGCATGGGCGGTTTGATGAAGCCGTGCTCGTCGCGTTCGGGCGTGCGGACGTCGCTGGTGTGCAGGAACACCAGCCACTCGGCCTTCCACCGGGGCAGAGGTTCGGTGACGGTAACGTCTTTCAGGACCACGGGCCTGCCAATCTGGAAGGGAATGCCCCAAGAGACGCAGGCGCCACGCGGCGCCAAAGCAACGTCCTCCAGCTGGAGGTCTTCGAAGGCGGCGTTGCCACGCAGCGGCGCCGGATGAAACCGATCGGTCCGCGGACCGTCCTCGATGGTGGTTTCCCCCAGGGCCGCCGCCACGGCCATGGTGCCCAGAAACTGTCTGCGTGTTGCGCTCATCGCCGGTCTCCTCGCGCGCCTGGTGGTCGCGAGCCCATTCTACAGCCGGGAGATATCGAGTGTGGGGGGGCGGGGAGCACGTGGCGTCCGGGCGGCATGAGATAGAATAGGGCGCATGTCCCCAGGCAAACACGCTTGGCGTGCGCGGTGTGCCCTGTGGCTGATAGTGGCGGCCGCGACCGCCTCCGGCGCCGATGGCAGTGGATTCTTTGAATCGAAAGTGCGTCCCGTGCTGGCGCAGCAGTGCCTGAGTTGCCATGGCGCCGCGAAAATGGGCGGGCTGCGGATGGACAGCCGCGAAGCTCTGCTGCAAGGCGGCGCGCGCGGGGCCGCGATCGTCCCGGGCAAACCCGAGCAAAGCCTGCTGCTGCGCGCCGTCCGGCACGAAGGCGGCTTGAAGATGCCGCCCGGGAGCAAACTCAAGGATGCCGAAGCCGCGGCGTTGGCCGAGTGGATCGCGATGGGCGCGCCCTGGGGCGCGCAAGCCCCGCCGGCGAACGCAGCCGAGAAGTTCTGGTCCTTCGTGCCGCCGCGGGATCCAGCGCCGCCCGCAGTCCGCAATCAGGCGTGGGTGAAGTCGCCGCTCGATGCGTTCGTGCTGGCGGGACTGGAGGCCAAAGACCTCACCCCGCGCGAAGCCGCCGACAAGCGCACCCTGATCCGCCGCGCCACCTACGATCTGACGGGTCTTCCTCCGACGCCCGCGGAGATCCAGGACTTCCTCCGCGATGACTCGCCGCAGGCGTTCGCGCGTGTGATCGACCGGCTGCTGTCGTCGCCCCGGTACGGCGAGCGCTGGGGCCGGCACTGGCTCGATGTAGCCCGCTACGCGGATTCCAATGGCCTCGACGAGAACCTGGTCTACAAGAACGCCTTCCGCTATCGCGACTACGTGATTGGCGCGTTCAACCAGGACAAACCGTACGACCAGTTCATCCACGAGCAACTGGCCGGAGACCTGCTGCCCGAAACCGCCGACCTCGCCACGACGTTCGAACGCTGGACGGCGACCGGCTTTCTCTCGCTGGGCGCCAAAATGCTCGCCGAGGACGACCCCGTCAAGATGGAGATGGACATCATCGACGAGCAGTTGGACACCACCGCCCGCACATTCATGGGACTGACCATGGGCTGCGCCCGCTGCCACGATCACAAGTTCGATCCTATTCCCCAGGCCGACTACTACGCCATGGCCGGCATCTTCAAGAGTTCGAAGACCATGGAGAACTTCAAGGTGGTCGCGGAATGGCACGAGTACGTGCTGGCGCCGAAGCAAGACCGCGACCGGCTGGCGGAGCACCAGGCCCGCATCGAAGCGAAGCGCCAGGAAGCGGGCGCGATCGCCAAGGCGGAGAACGGCCGTTTGACGGGCGAGGCCCGGCAGCGCGTGGGGGATTACCTGTTGGCCGCCTACGACGCAGAGGAAGCGCTGCGGATTCCGCTTCCGCCGCTGCGCACCCGCGGGCTTGCCGCTGGCGAAGTGCTGCGCGCCGCCGGCAGCTTTGACGAAGGCAATGTGCCCCGCGTGCTGGAAAAGAAAAAGTCCAATGTGCCCAAGGACGGCAAAGGACCGTTCTTCGCCGAGTACCGCATCACGCTGCCCCGCGCAGGCGATTACCAGATGGACGTAGAAGACGAGGAACGAGGCGCGGGCACAGCGGACCTGTGGATCAACGGCGAACTGGCGAAAAAGGGCGCCGAGCCGGTGGAAAACCGCGAAGCCTCGCCGGACGAGGGAGGCTGGAGCGCGCTGGGCGTCTTTCCGATGCAGTCCGGCGTCAACACGGTCCGGCTGGAACACAAATCTCGCTTTCCGTTTTTCGCCAGCCTGCGGATCGGCCCCAGTCCGTTCGCGCCGGGCGCGCCCGCGCCGCGCAGCATCGTGCAGATCGCCCGCGCCCGCGGCGTCAATCCAAGCATTCTCAAACAACTGGTGGAGCACCTGCACCGTTCGCAGGGGGCCGCGGCATCGGTGCTTTACCCGTGGGAGGTGTTTGCTTCGGGCCAGCCGTTCAAGGGCTGGGAATCGCCCGCCGCCCGACTGTTTGCCGGGTTCCAGCCCGCGAGCCGCGAGCAACTGGCTGCGAAATACCAGGAGTTGTTTCGCGAAGCGGACCGCCAATGGCTGGCGTTGCCGGAAGAGGCCCGGCGGCCGAAGGACGGCAAAGAACCGGCCCTGCCCGACGCGGCTTGGGAGGCCTTGCGACAGCTGCTCTACGAGAAGTACGGCCCATTCCGCGCGCCCGGCGACGCCCGCGACTACTACTCCGCGGCCGCCCGCGACGAACTGGCGCGGCTCGAGCGCGAACAGAAGGACCTGGAAGCCGCCACGCCCGCATACCCGCGCGCCATGGGCGTGCGCGAAGGCCCGGCGATCACCGACTTGCCGATCCACATTCGCGGCAGCCATTGGACCCTCGGCGAAGTCATACCCCGGCGCTTCCTGCGGGTGATCGCGGGCGACAATCAGGCGCCGCTCGGCAAGCAGGAGAGCGGCCGGCTGCAACTGGCCCGCTGGCTGACGGCGCCCGACCACCCGCTTACCAGCCGGGTGATGGTCAACCGGATCTGGCGCTGGCATTTCGGCCGTGGCATCGTTCCCTCCGTGGACAACTTCGGGCGGTTGGGCGAGAAGCCCACCAACCAACCCCTGCTCGACTGGCTGGCGCACCGGTTTGTCGAGAGCGGCTGGTCCGTCAAGGCGATGCACCGGCTCATCATGCTCTCGAACACGTACCAGATGGCGAGCGCGTACGATGAGCGCAGCGCGGAAATCGACCCGGAGAACACGCTGCTGTGGCGCTTCAACCGGCGCCGCCTGGAGGCGGAGGCCATCCGCGACGCGGTGATCGCGGTAGCCGGCAACCTGGACCTGAAGACCGGCGGCTCCATCATGCAGTATAAGGACCGGCAGTACGTGGCCAACACGTCGCGCCGCGGGGACATCGACTACGACCGGCCGATTCGCGCCGTCTACCTCCCGGTGGTCCGCAGTTCGATGTATGAGGTGTTTTCCGCGTTCGACCTGCCCGATCCGTCCACCCCGAACGGGGACCGGGACGCGACGGTGGTGGCTCCGCAGGCGCTGTTCATGCTGAACGGCTCGGTCGTGCTGACCCACACCCGGCTCTGGGCCGCGAAACTGCTGGCGCGGGACGGTCTGGACGACGCGGCCCGGATCCGCGAAGCCTACGAATGCGCGCTGGGACGCCTGCCGTCGCCGGCCGAGATCGACCGCGCGTTGACGTTCGTCAGCCAGGCGGAGCGCGCCTGGCGGGCCCGCCCGCCCGAGTCCGCCGACGCGCGCACGCTGGCCTGGCAAAGCTTCTGCAAGTCGCTGCTGGCTTCGAATGAGTTTCTCTACGTGAATTGAGGAAGGACGCGCTGTGCATCGTCACTGGAATTCGTATTTCGATCGGAATCTCTCCCGCCGGGACCTGCTGCGGGTCAGCAGCGCGGGATTCGGCAGCCTGGCGTTGGCGGGCTTGCTGGGCGAACAGGCGCGCGCGGCCACCGCGGGCCAGGCGGCCAGTCCGCTCGCCGTGAAGCCGCCTCACTTTCCGGCCCGCGCCAAACGGGTCATCTTTCTGTTTATGCATGGCGGGCCGTCGCAGGTCGATACGTTCGATTACAAGCCGCTGCTCCAGCGCGACCACGGCAAACCCTTGCCGTTCGCCCGGCCCAAGGTGGTGTCCAGCGAGACCTTCAACCTGCTGAAGTCGCCCTGGAACTTCAAACAGTACGGCCAGAGCGGCATGTGGGTGAGCGATCTCTTCCCCGAGGTCGCAAAGCTGGTGGACGAGATCTGTTTCATCAAGTCGATGCACGGGTCGAACTCGCGCCACGGCGGCGCGCTGCTGGAGCTGCACACGGGCAGCGACACCTTTGTGCGGCCCAGTATGGGCTCGTGGATCACCTATGGCCTCGGCAGCGAGAACCAGAGCATGCCGGGGTTCGTCACCATCTGCCCGACCCAGAGCCATGGCGGCGCGAACAATTACGGCTCCGCGTTTCTGCCCGCCCCGTACGCGGGCACGCCGATCGGGTCGGTGGGTGTGCCCGCGCGCGAAGCCCGGATTCCGTTCATCGCCAACCACGAAACGCCGCGCGACATCCAGCGACTGGAAATCGATTTCACCCAGGAAATGAACCGGCGCCAGTTGGAACTGACCGGACCGGATCGCGCGCTGGAGGGCCGCATTGAGTCGTTCGAACTCGCCTTCCGGATGCAGGCCGAAGCGCCCGAGTTGCAGGACCTTTCCGGCGAAACCGCCGCCACGCGGAAACTGTACGGCCTGGATCATCCGGTCACGGAAGATTTCGGACGCCAGTGTCTGATGGCGCGGCGGCTTTCCGAACGCGGGGTCCGATTTGTGCAGGTGAGCCATACGTACAAGTGGGACCAGCACGCGCAGCTCAGGCGGGACCACGAACAGAACGCCCGCGAGGTCGACGTGCCCATCGCGGGCCTCCTGCGGGACCTGAAGGCGCGCGGTTTGCTGCAGGACACGCTGGTGCTCTGGGGCGGCGAGTTTGGCCGCACGCCGACGGCGCAGGGCTCGGACGGCCGCGATCACAATCCGGAAGCGTTCACAATGTGGCTGGCGGGCGGCGGCGTCAAGCCCGGCCTCGCCTACGGCGCGACCGACGATTACGGCTACTATGCGGTGGAAAAGAAGGTCCACTTCCACGACCTCCACGCCACGATCCTGCACCTGCTGGGGCTGGACCACCTGCGCCTGACCTACCGCTACGCCGGGCGGGACTTCCGGCTGACGGACGTGCACGGAAACGTGGTCGAAGAGATCCTGGCCTGATTCGCCGCGGCGTACGCCGGCGTCAGCGTGTTTTGGCCGCGCTGTTCTGAAGGGCGAGACCGATCGCGCCGGAGGCCATCAGGAGCCCGGCGGCGAGGAACGCGACGCGGGGACCGGCAAGCGCCCACAACCAGCCGGTGAGCACGCTGCTGATGAGGTCGCCGGCCCCGTTCACGATGGCGAGCGCACCAAAGCCGGCGCCTCGCTGCGGGGCGGGCACGATTTCGGCCGTGAGGGAGTCCTCCAGGGTCTCTTCGACGCCCACATAGATTCCGCCGAGGGCGAACACCACAGCCAAAGGCGTGACGGAAGCGACGCCGGCGGCAAGGAGCAAGGCGAACGCCGCGCCGAACGCATAGCCTCCCGCCAGCAGCGCGCGCTTATTGCAGCGATCGGCCAGATAGCCGGCGGGGTAGGTGCTGGCCGCGTAGCAGACGTTGTGAAGCGCGTACAGCGCCACGGCGGTGCTGGCGGCGGCAGACGGGCCGAGTTCCGCCGCGAGGGAGACGGTGGCGTAGAGAATCAGCAGCGAGTGGGCGAAGTCGCCGGCGCCGAACACGCCGATCCAGGGCAGCAGACGCCAATATGGCGCGGGCAGGGTGCGGTAACTCGCGGTGAGAGGCCGCGCCTGGGGCTCGCGCCTCGGCGTTTCGCGGACCAGGAAGACGATCGCGAGGACGGCGAGCAGCGCCGGCACGGTAGCCCCATACAGGAGTTCCCGGGCCGAGAACCCCTGACGGAGCAAGTACAGTGTCGCCAGCGGGGCCAGGACCGCCCCGAGCGTGTCCATCATCCTCTCGAAGCCGAAGGCGCGGCCGAGGAAAGTGGTGGGCACCGCCTCGGCCAGCAGCGCCTTGCGGGCGGGCGTGCGCAGTCCGCGCGCGATCCAGGCCAGGGCGCGGCCCGCCAGCACCATGACCCAATGGCCCGCCGCGGCGATGACCAGCGTGGCCGCGGCCATCACGCCATAACCGGCTGCGCACAACGGCTTTCGGCGGCGGAGTTGGTCCGTCCACCAGCCGCCGTAGAGTTTGGCGACCGAGGAGAGACCGTCGGCGACGCCCTCAATGGTTCCCAGCGCCGCCGCGGCGACGCCAAGCGTGGCCAGCAGTCCAGGCAGCAGCGCGGTTACCGTCTCGTGGCTCAGGTCGCTGAAGAGCGAGGCGAGACCAATGCCCAGTACGGTCGCGTTGAACCAGCGCGGGCGGCGGTGGAGGACCGGCATGCGGATGCTGGCCGTTAAGATAGCACTCTTTGCGTCGCGCCGAACGCCCGCCGATCCGATAATGAGAACAGGCGTTGGAGTTCGCCTTCAACCGCCTCCCGAAGAGGCAGATAACTCCTACTGCAAGGTTCGCCCCAGCCGGGGGACCCGTGGGAGGTGAACACCATGCTGACGCCGGGCAGCCTGAACGAATCTCACCAGCGGCGGCTCCTTGCGAGCGCCCGTTACGCCGACAAGCTGCTCGCGGACATCGAAGCCATTCTGGCCGCGTCTGAGTCGAAGTCACCGTTCCCCAAGTACCGTCCGGATGTCTCGCTACAGCAAGCGCGCCTGATCCGCGGCCACCTTGCCCGTTTCCGGGATCATCTGGTGCGGGTCCTGGCGGGGCTGGGAATCGAAACAGGCGCTGCCCGTTTCGGGGCCCTGCACTCCATCCGCGTGAATCTTACCTTTGTGCGGATTGCGGTGCAGGAGATGGGACCAGGTCACCTGCGCGGCTATGGCGCGTTCCCGGAGGAGGCAGCGGCGGAACTGTGCGGGCTTTGCGCGGAACTCGAGGGAATGATCGACGGGCTGGAACGCAACCTCGCCCTGGGCGACGGCGCGGACCTCCAGGCTCGGCTTGCCCGCCTGGATCAAACGGCCCGCGAGGCGGATCTGCTGAAGCTGCTCGACCAGGTGGTCAGCGACAACGAACTGGCCGAATTCCGCGGCACGCTGTTGAACCTGGTGGACCGGCTGGAAGCGCCGCGATTTGAAGCCGCGGTTTTCGGGCGGGTGAGCAGTGGGAAATCCTCGTTGCTGAACCACCTCCTTTCGACTGAAGTGCTGCCCGTGGGCGTGAACCCCATCACTGCGGTGGCCACCCGGATCGCGTTCGGCGAGCGCCCGTCACTGACGGTGACGCTGGCGGACCGGCAGGTAAAACAAGCCCCCCTGGAAGAACTGGTGGAATACGCCAGCGAAGAGCGGAACCCGGGGAACAGCCTCGGGGTGGTGAAGTTGGAGGTCGAGTTGCCGAGCCCGAGGCTCAGCGAGGGGCTGGTGCTGGTGGATACGCCCGGGCTCGGCTCGCTTGCCGCGGCGGGCGCGGCGGAGACGCTTTCCTACCTGCCGCAATGCGACCTGGGTATCGTGCTGATCAGCGCGGTCAACACGTTGGACGAGGAGGATCTAAACACCCTCCATGCCCTGTCGCAGGCGGGCATCCCGGTGATGGCGCTGCTCAGCAAGGCCGATCTGTTGTCGCCGGCCGACCGGGATAAGGCAGCCGCCTATGCCCGAGGGCAAATCCAGGCCAACCTGGGTTTGCCGGTGGAGGTGCATCCGGTCAGTACCGTCGGAGATGAGCAGCGCCTGCTGGAGATCTGGTTCCAGGAGCAGCTTGCCCGCGTCCTCGCCCGCCACAGGGAACTGGCGGAGCAGTCCGTCCGGCGGAAGACCGGAGCGTTGAGGGAATCGGTCATCCGGGCCTTACATGCCAAGCTGGGTCAGAACGGGGCAGGGGAGGTTTCGGGTGCGAGTTCGCTTGAGGAGACGGAGTCGGCGCTCCGCGCCGCCGCGGGGGAAATCGAACAGGCGAGCCGGGAGTGCCTGGATGCCACGGACGACGTCCGCCGCCTCGGAGAAGCTGCGTCGGCACGGACGGTGGAGCGCATGCTCAGCGGCTGGCCGCAGCCAGTGGCCGTGCCCGCGGCGGTGCGAGACATCGCTGGGGAACTGGCTGCCGATGCCGCGGCGCGGATCGCGGACCGGCTGACCGGGCTGGCCCGGCAACTGCAATCGGCGCTGCGGGCCGCGGCGGCGGCGCTGCGTGATGAAGAGCCATCGCCGGACGGGCGATTGGAGCAGTGCGTTCGCGGGATGCCCCGGTTCGACGCGGCGCTCCCGGAAAGCCCCGTCTCGCCCCCTTGGTTTACCGCCATCAAGCGCATCGCCCGGCCGGCCGCGGCACGGAAGCTAAGACGCGCGGCGGGCGGCGCGCTCGAGGCCGCCTTCGTGAATTACGCGCGGTCGCTCGAGTTGTGGTGCCGGAGTACGCTGCGGGAAATGCAACAACGATTCGACGAACGGGCCGACGTCTACCGCGCCCAGCTAGGAAGGCTGATCCGTGCGGGGCCGGCGTCCGCGGAAGACCGGGAGCGGGCCCGGCGGCAGTTGGCGGAGCTGGAAAACTGGCCGTCCGGCGGGGGCGAAGGCGATGAGCAGACTCCATCCCTTCGCCCGGCAAGTCTCTGACCTTCCCGGTTCCGGAACTGGCTCCCTTACCCGTTGCTCTCAGAGTTCGGTCCGCGTATGATCGTCGCGGGAGGAGGAAGCTCGGAAAGGAGTACGCTCCCGATGTCTCAACTTCCCATGCTGGCGGCGCCCAACCGCCGGCAGTTTCTCGGCGCGTGCGCGGCCTGCGCCGCCAGCGCGTTTTGCCCACGGCTTGCCGCCGGCGCCTCCCGCGTGGACCCGGCGGCGGCGCCCGTCCAGCCCGTCCTGCGCCTGGTATTCACCCATGTCCCAGTGGAGCGGGAAACCTGGCCTTATCTCGGTTATGACTACGAAGGGCGAAAGAAGGAACTCACCGCCCGCCTCGAAAGAGCCTGCCCGAACGTGAAGTTCCTGCCCGCCACCGCGCACAACGTGGCCGATGCCCGCCGCATCCTGCTGGAGGACGCGGAAGTCGACGGCTATGTGGTCTACATGATCGGCATTTGGACCGGCGCGGCGCTCACCATCGCGGCCTCCAACCGCCCCACGCTTTTCGTCGACGACTTGTACGCCGGGTCCGGCGAATTTCTCACCGCGTATGCCGCGGCCAAACGCAAGGGATTCCGCGTGGCCCCGGTTGCTTCCTCGCGCTTTGAGGACGTCCCGGAAGCGATCAAGGCGTTTGAGACCATCAAGCGTCTTCGCTCCGCGGTGATCCTGGACGTCACCGAGCGAGAGCCCGGGCTGTCGGCTTCCGCGATTCAAGACACGTTTGGTTCCACGGTACAGCGCGTGGGCGCGGCCGAGTTCAACGACGCGTATCGCGCCGCCGACCGGGCGGAAGCCAAGCAATGGGCCGACCGCTGGGTGCGCGGCGCGGCCAAGGTGGTCGAGCCCTCCCGCCAGGTGATCGACGATTCCGCCGTGATCTTCATCGGCATGCGGGATTTGATGCAGCGCCACCGCGCCGACGCCATCACGGTCGATTGCCTGTCGTTGTTTTACAGCGGCAGGATGCCCGCTTACCCGTGCCTCGGCTTCTTCCAGCTCAACAACGACGGGAAGGTGGGCGCTTGCGAGGCGGATCTCAAATCAACCATCTCGATGCTCCTGATGACCTACCTGACAGGGCGTCCGGGGTACATCTCCGACCCGGTGATCGACACGGCGAAGAACCAGATCATTTACGCCCATTGCGTGGCGCCTACCAAAGTGTACGGTCCCGAGGGCCCCAGCAACCCCTACCACATCCGGTCCCACTCCGAGGACCGGCAGGGAGCTTCCATCCGCTCGCTGATGCCGCTGAATGAAATGACCACTACGCTCCTGTTCGACGCTACCAAGCGGGAGGTGGTCTTCCACCAGGGCAAATCGGTCGCCAACATCGACGAAGACAAGGCGTGCCGCACCAAACTGGCAGTGGAGGTGAAGGATCCCGACAAGTTGCTTACGGAATGGGACCGTTGGGGCTGGCACCGCGTCACGTTCTACGGCGACCTGCGGCGTCCGGTGAAAAACATTGCCGCGCTGCTCGGATTCGGGTTCACCGAGGAGGGTTGAAGCGGCCCGCGCCGCCGCCCTCCTGGTTTGCGCCTATGCCGCTAAAGCCGGGGCGGATCCTGCGCCTCGGCGCCCAATCCGGGCTTGGCGGGCAGAGACTCCGCTGAGCCCGTCCGGCGGGATACGGCCATCGGTTCGGGAACGGTCGTGCATTCCCGCAGACTCGCCGGCTCGCAAAGCGCTGGGGATTGCTTTGCGGGATTGAATCGGCCGGCGGCCAGGTAGGCCACGCCCGCCGTCGCCGCCACCCAGGGCTGCACGATCAGCAAGGGCGCCAGGTACTTCTTCGACCGGATAAGGGATTCATTCACGCCCCGCACCTTGGCGCTCGGACGCAAGCCGGGGATCTGCGGGATCACGAACTGCGAGAGATGCAGTTCCGGCCGCTGGCGCGCGTACTTCACTAGCGCCTTGCCGGAGTGCTTGGGCGTCGAGATGCCCAGATCCGCGACAAAACTCCGGCGGAGCGCTCCTGGATAGTAAAAATTGAGGATCTCGCGCGCGAAATCGGCGCAGTTACGATACAAGAGGTGGAACCGCCTGATGTTCGGCCGCGAATGGAGATACTCGATAAGCCGTTCGTCGTCCTCTCGTGAAGTCTCCAGCGTAAATCCGTAGGTGGTGCGATCGTACGCGGAGCCGGCCAGTTGAATCCAGTCGCCCGCCGGCGCCGTTCCGTCCGGTGTGTCAGCAGCCAGCGCCGTCAGATGCGCGCGGCGGTAGCGGTCCCTGAGTTCGGCCACCAACTCCGCGCCCGCGGCATCGGGTACGTCCTCGGGCCGCTCCACGGCGTAAAGATAAGGCACTAACGGAACCGCGATCCAGTCGTATCCGGCGACGCGGTTGTACCGGCTGATGACGACTCCGGCCTCCCCTTGCCGGCAAAGCCGCAACTTCGTGGGCGTTTCCGCGCAGACGCCCGAGAGGTAGATGGCGGCATGTCCGGTCGGATTGAAGAAACCGAATGCGCCATATGGCTCGCTTACCAGCAGAGTCACGCCGGCGCACAAACGCGCGATGCCCGCGCAGGTGAATAGGAGAAGAAGCCGGAGTTCATGCCGCATGATCCCTGTCCTATCTTAACGTCTTTGAACCAAGTAACCTAGCTGACTCCGATACCTGCGCTTGTCGTGCTCGGTCTCGTGTCGTAGTCGCACTGGATTGCTGGCGGAGCCGCGACCGGAAGGGAGCGGGCCTGCCGCCGTCACAAGCGCAAGGCAGTCCACTGCTGCCAACACTGACCCGAACACAGGGCACGTTCGACAAAATCCTTTTCGGGATCTTCGCCGCAGGCGCATGACCGCGGCGCGAGTCGCCCCGGGGTTGGTGCTGCTTCCGACCGGCGGAGGTCTGTTGTCCGGCGCCTGGACTCCGCCAGCGGAACGGCCCGCCCGCCGCAGCCGCCCGCGCCGCCTGTTTCGCAGTATCTTTGAAGCAATGACCAAGTCCGTGCTGCGTTTGCTGCTCCTGCTCCCCGCCGTGGTGTCCGCCGCCAACTGGCCGCAATGGCGGGGTCCGGAAAACAACCAGATCAGCCGCGAAATCAACCTGCCTGTCCGGTGGAGCCCCACGGAAAACATCACCTGGAAACTCCCCATGCCGGGCCGCAGCGGATCCACGCCCATCCTTTGGGGCGAACGGATCTTTCTCCATGTCGCCGACGGCGGCAACCTCTACCTGTGGTGCGTCGATCGGAACCAGCCCGCCATTCTCTGGAAGAAATTCCTCTCGGGCGGCGACCGCATGCGGCAGAAGCAAAACATGTCGTCCCCGTCGCCGGTGACCGACGGCCAGACCGTCTGGGTGATGACCGGTACGGGCATCCTCAAGGCCTTCGATTTCTCCGGCAACGAGCTTTGGGCGCGCGATATCCAGAAAGATTACGGACAGTTCGGGCTGAATCACGGCTATGCTTCGTCGCCTCTGCTGCACCGGGGACACCTGTATGTCCAGGTGCTCCACGGCATGCTCACCGACGATCCGTCTTATGTTCTGAAGATCGACGCCAAGACCGGGAAGACCGTGTGGCGCGTCGAGCGGCCGACCGACGCGATCCGCGAGTCGCCGGACTCGTACGCGACGCCGGTCGTCCTAAAGCTCGGCAATGCCGAAGAACTGATCATCAACGGCGGGGACTGCGTGACCGGCCACGACCTGGCCACCGGCAAAGAACTCTGGCGCGGCCGCGGGTTCAATCCGGATAACAACCCCTTTAACCGCATCATCGCCTCGCCGGTGGCTGCCGACGGGATTGTTTATGCCCCCACCCGGGTGCGCCCCCTCCAGGCTTTTCGCGGCGGCGGACGCGGCGACATCACCAAGAGCCATCACGTCTTCTCGTTTCAGAATGGCCCGGACGTGCCGACGCCGGTCGTCGACGGTAAATATTTCTATTCGGTGAACGACAAGGGCATCGTGTGGGTGCTGGACGCCAAGACCGGCGAAGAAGTCTACGGCGGCGCGCGGCTGGCCACGGGCACTTACAGTTCTTCGCCGATTCTGGCTGACGGCAAGATTTATATCACCAGCGAGGACGGGGTGACCAGCGTCTTCAAGGCGGGACCGAAGTTCGAACTGGTGAGCGAGAACAACTTGGCCGACTATTGCCTGAGCACCGTGGCCATCTCTGACGGGCAGATCTTTCTGCGCACCACGGGACACCTGTGGTGCATCGGCAAGCGCGTGAAGAAATAGACTTATGGCGTGCGTGGCGCGCGGATCGCCTGGCCGGGATAAACGTCTTCGACGAGCCGGCCGTCGCGCAGGACAAACGCGCCGTTGACCAGGGTGTGCACAAAACCTTCGGGCTCCAGGGCGGGCTGCTCGTAGGTGGAGCGGTCCCGCACCCGGGCCAGGTCGAAGACGGCGAGATCCGCGTCCGCCCCTTCGCGCAGGCGGCCCTTGTTCCGCATCATCGGGACGCGCCCTTCCAGCCGCTGCGCCGGCATCAGCGCCGCCTTGCGAATGGCTTCCCGCAAGGGCAGGGCTTGGCGGTCCCGGACGTAGTGCGCCAGGATCCGGGCGTAGCATCCCGAGGAACGGGGGTGGCCCTGTCCCCCGCGCAGGTCGGAACCGTCGCTGGCGATCATGGTGAGCGGGCTCAAAATGGCCTGGTCCAGCCGTGCGGGAGTGTTCGAATGCACAATGACGCCGCCGCCCTGCCGGCGATAGCGCGCAAAGGATTCGCGGGTGAGCCGCTCGCCGGTCCGGACCCATTGGATCGTCTGGAACCAGCTGTCCGGCATCTGCTCCCAATCCTTGAAGACGCCGGACTCGATGGAAGTAGCGCCCGCCGTGTAGGGGTAAGCCTCGGTGGTGATGTCGATGCCGCGGGCGCGGGCGTCGCGAATCATCCCGAGCGCGCTGGCGATCGCCTGGCCCGCGGTCGCGTTGATATGGACCACCTGGAGCGGCGCGCCGCTGATGACCGCGGCGGCGATCACTTCGCTCAGCCCTTGCTCCACCTCGCCGGAGAAACTGGTGCTGCCGCGCATGTGGACGTGGCAGGAAGCCCGGAACCGCGCCGCGACACGGAACATCTCGATGATCTCGCGGTAAGAGGCCCCGTACGTATACGCCAGGCCGAAACCCACCGCGGGCGCGCCCCAGCGTAACTGGTCTTCCAGACGCCGGGCCATCTCCGTGAGCTCGGCGGGCGTGGCGGCCCGGTGCGCGGCATCGCCGGTGGGCAGGAAATCCGCCGGATCGCCCATGACGCGCATGCGAATGGGCGGATGTCCGGCGGCTGCGCCATAGTGGATGCGGGAACGCCCCGCGCGCGCCGCGTACCACGGCTCGAGATCCGCCACGCCGATCTCGAGTTCCAGCGCCGCGGTGACTCCCTGAAGCGCGCCCCACCGGTCGCTGGCCGGGTCCCGCCCGTGCCAGTGCAGATCGATGAAACCGGGCGTCACGATCAGTCCGCGCGCGTCGATCGCCGTGCGCCCACGCAACGGCGACCGGCTGAGCCGCGCGATTTTCCCGCCCCGGATGCCGACATGCCGGACGCCGTCCAGCCCGGACTCCGGATCGAGGACGCGCCCGTGATTGATGGCGATGTCGTAGGTTTGGGCCGCCGCCGCCGCGGCCAGCAGCAGCGCCGCGCCTCCCGTCCGCACCTACCGGGCCTCCCGCGCCGCCCGCCGCATCACCTTTTCCATGGGCGTCACCGGGTCCAGGAACCACCAGAAAAACACGCCGGCGAAATACACGGCCGCCGAGATGTAGAACGTGATGTCCCAGTTGTTGTGCGTGTACTTGAGGATGTAACCGATCGCGACGGGGGAGATGACGCCGCCGAAGTTCCCCATCATGTTCATGGTGCCGGAGAGCGTGCCCGCCAGGCGTCCGCCCACGTCCATGCACGCGCCCCAACTGCCCGGCATCACCAGATCGTTGCAGAAGCTCGCCATGCCCATCGACAGCATGGCGTAGAGCGGATTCTGGATCGCGATGGACAGCAGGAGGAAGCCGGTGGCTCCGGTGAAGCCCGCGTAAGCCATGATCCGCCGCGAGCGGCCCACGTTGTGATGCGTCAGCTTGTCCAGCCAGGGATAGAAGAAGTTGCCGCACAGAAACGAGCCCAGGCCGCCCAAAAACAGCGGCAGCGTCGCCAGCGCCGCCCCGGTGCTCAGATCCAGCCCGCGGGCGTTCTTCAGATAGGTCGGCAGCCAGGTGATGTAGAAATACCAGCCGTACGACAGGCAGAAATACTGCCCGCAGAGCAGCCACGCCTGCCGGGAACGGACGAAATAGCGCCACGGGACGCCGCCATGGCCCTCGTCCGGGTCCCGCCCGGATTCGATCAGCCGCGCCTCCGCTTCGTTGAGCTTGGGATTGTCGCGCGGGTTGTCGCGGAACCAGCGGTAAAAGAAGATGGCCCACACCACGCCCAGCAGCCCGAACACTTCGAACGTCCGCCGCCAGTCCATCAGTTGCAGAATCTGGTACACCAGCAGCGGCGTGAAGGCGCCTCCCCATCGGGCGCTCATCCAGACGATGCCCTGCGCCCGGACGCGCTCCCCATGCGGCAGCCAGTTGGTGAACGCTTTGGTCAGGTTGGGAAAGCAGCCCGCCTCGCCCGCGCCGAACAGGAATCGCGTGGTTACCAGGGAGACGAAATTCCACGCCCAGCCCGTGGCGGCGGTAAAGAACGACCACCAGATCACAATCCGCATCAGCACGCGGCGCGGCCCCATGACGTCGCCCAGATACCCGCCGGGAATCTCAAACAGGGCGTAGGCAAGCGTGAACGCGCCGAAGACCCAGCCCTTTTGCTCGGCGGCTAATCCCAGGTCTTTTTCAATGTGGATGATGGCCTGCGAAATACAGACCCGGTCGATGTAGGTGATGATCGCCAAGGTCACCGCGTAAAAGATGACCCAGTGGCGAACCCCGGTGGGCTTCTCGGTCAGGACGTGGGTGGCCATGAATGATCCCTGCCATGAAAGCATGACCGGGGCCGGTTTGCAACACGGCTACGCGCCGATCTCCCGCTGGATGGCTTGTGCGATGCGCGCCGCCACGAGTTCGACGTGGCCCTCGTCTTCCGCTTCCACCATCACCCGGGCCAGCGGCTCGGTGCCCGAGAAGCGGACGAAGATACGGCCGGCGCCGGCCAGCAACTCCTCGCCGGCGCGGATTTCCTCGCGAACGCCCGGGATCTCGGCGAGCGCCTTGCGCTCGCGCACGCGGACGTTCACCAGCCGCTGCGGATAGACGCGCAGGTCCGCCGCCAGTTCGTCGAGGCTCCGTCCGGTCTGCGCCATGATTTCCGCAATCCGCAGCGCGGTGAGCAGGCCGTCGCCGGTGGTGGCGTAATCGCGGAAGATGACGTGGCCGGATTGCTCGCCGCCGAGCGCGGCGCCGGCGCGGACCATCTCCTCCAGCACGTATTTGTCGCCGACGGCGGTGCGCAGCAGGCGGATCCCCTCGCGCTCCAGGGCCTTTTCCAGTCCGAGGTTTGACATGACCGTCGCCACCACCAGGTCGTGGCGGAGCCGGCCGCGTCCCTTCAGGTGGCGGGCCGCGATCAGCAGCACCGCGTCGCCGTCGATCACGCGGCCCGTGCGCGTCGCCAGGATCGCGCGGTCCGCGTCGCCATCGAAGGAGACGCCAAAATCGGCCTCCGAGTCGAGGACCGCCCGCCGCATGGATTCCGGGTGCGTCGCGCCGCACGCCAGGTTGATGTTGCGCCCGTCGGGGGAGTCATGCAGGACAATCACCTCTGCGCCCGCGCGCCGGAACAACTCCGGCGCCAGGCGGCAAGCTGCTCCATATCCGCAATCGACCACGATCCGGCGGCCGGCGAACACGGGCGGCGGGCTTTCCAGCGTCGACAAGAGGAACGCAAGATACTGCGCGTCCAGACCCTCATCCGGGGGCAGTTCACGGGAGACCGGCGCGATTTCTCGTTCGCGCAAACGAAAGATCTCCTCCTCGATTTCGTGCTCCTGCTGGTCCGGCAATTTGAAGCCGGAGTGATCGAACACCTTAATGCCGTTGTCCTCAAACGGGTTGTGCGAGGCCGAGATCATCACGCCCGCGGCGAACGGCAGGGTCCGGGTCAGGTGCGCGACGCCCGGCGTAGTGAGCAGCCCGGCGGAGCGGGCGGTCACCCCGGCGCGCGCCAGTCCTCCCGCCACCGCCGCCGCGATCCATGGGGAAGACTCGCGGGTATCCATCCCCAGCAGGACCTCCGGTTGGGGGTTCCGCGCGCACAGCATCCCGCCGAGCGCTTCACCGAATGCGAACACTGTTTGCGGATCGAGCGGCGGCGTGCCCGCCGTTCCCCGGATGCCATCCGTGCCGAAAAGCTGCTTGGCCAAAATCTACTCCCTTTCCACGAAGACCCGCACGGAAATGCGGCCCGGGCGGGCCAGCCGCACCTGGGTGTTGTCCACATAAGCGTCCACCCGGAAGAGCGTCTCCCCCACTACCGCGCTCAGATCAATCGAGTCGGTGACCGCCGACTCCACTTGCTGGACCCGGCTGGAGGGCCCCACAATCATGACCTTGTCCGGCTCCACCGTGTAGCGTTTGAGCGTGTAACCGAACGGCAAGGAGCTGCCGAAGCGCACCTCCACGGGGACTTCGCGCTGGATGCGCTCCTCGAACTGAAACCGGATCTGCGCGGGAATCGCCCGCGCCAGCCGCAGCCCCTGCGGCAGATTGGCGTTGCGTTCGTCGATCTGAAAAGTATGCTCCCCCGGCCGGGCGATCCGGGAAAAATCCAGCACGACGGCGGAAGGACTTTCGCTGAAAGCCCGCAACTGCTCCGCCGTACCCCGCACATCCAGCGTCACGAAGGCGGGCGCCTCGGAGCTGATTTCCAGGTGCTCCGGCATCCCTTTGTACTCCAGCGGCGCCTGGACAAACGCACCCAGATCGGAATCGGTGGCAAACGTCAGCCAAAGCAGAAACGCCACGCCCAGCGAGAACAATCGCCAGCCCAGGTTCCGGGTGAGTGTTTCCTTTATGGCCATGGCCGCGACACCCGCTGGACCTCCTGGGCCTCGGGGAGGTTGCGCGCCTCCTGCCGTTCCGCCTGCCAGGCGCGGCGGTCGGCTCCGAAATGGCGCACGATCCGCGCGCCGACCTCTTCGGGGGTCAGGTCGGATTCGAGTTCGCCGAAGGCGGCGATCGAGATGCGGCCGGTTTCCTCCGACACCACCACGGCCAGGCAATCGGTTTCTTCGGTTACGCCGATGGCGGCGCGGTGGCGCGTGCCGTACTTGGTCGACAGCGCCGGGTTCATGCTCAGAGGCAGGAAGCAAGCCGCCGCGCTGATCCGGTCTTTTTGCACGATCACCGCTCCATCATGCAGCGCGCTCTCCTTGTTGAAGATGGACACCAGCAAATCGCGCGAAATATGCGCGTCCAGGCGCACCCCGCTCTCGATGAAGGTGCGCAGCCCGATATCGCGTTCCAGCACAATGAGCGCGCCGGTTTTCAGCGACGCCAGCCGCGCCACGGCCAGCACGATATCTTCCGTGGATTCCCGCCGCTGGAACGCGCTCGTCCCGATCCGCCGCCGGCCGATGCGGGCGAGCGTGCGCCGAATTTCGGACTGAAAGAGCACGATGACGGCGATCGCCAGGTACGGAATCGCCTTCGACAGAATCGTGTGCAGCAGATGCAGGCGTAGCCACAGCGCCAAGTTATAGATAATCGCCAGGGTGAGGATGCCCGTGAGGATGTGCGCGGCGCGGGTGCCCCGCACGATCATGATCAACTCATAAATCAGGAACGCCACGATGACGATATCCACGATCGCCATCATGGAGAGCTTGGGCAGCGTAGGTGGCGCCAGAACAAAATCCATCCGCTGACTCGGGAAGGGACATCCGACCCCGTATTTTAGCGCAGGCGGCCCGCGGATTGGAATAACCGCAAGCAAATCAGCGACATTTAGCTGGAATCCCGGCGGCTACCGGACGGGAGCGCCATAAGGGACCACGGGCGGGACAGCGATTGCGGCGGCGACCGATTCGATCTTCCATACGCCGCCGCGGCGGACGAGGTTGATCTGCTGCGTCTCCTTGCGATCCGCGAACACGTATTCGGCAAGGATGCTGCAACGCGCGTCGCCCGGGTTCTCCGGCTCGCGGAGAGCGATGCCTTTCACGCCGCGCTGCGAGCGCTGCAACGCGGCGCGGAACTCCGCCTTGCCCGTTTCCCGCAGAGTTCGCGCCGCCAGATCCGCCTGGACCCCCGTCAGGGAGTTCAGGTAGGCCTCCACGTCGCCCTCCCGCGCCGCTTCCAGCATGGCGTACACCGCGTCCTCCGGGGTCTGCGCCCGGACCGCGGGCGGCGGCCCCTCCGGCATGGCGCCCCGGCGCGTCCGCAGCGCCACGAACCCGAACGACGCGGCCAGCACCGCCGCGGTCAGCAGCGTCGCCGCGCGGGCGCGCTTCATGGCGCGGGGGCAACGGCGGCGGGCGCCGGTTCGCCCCGCCGGATAATGGTCAGGTCCAGATTGCCCTGCGCGTCGACGATCAGCTTGCGGATCTTCGGCAGGATTTCCACCATCGCTTCCTGGTACAAACGTTCGCCGGTCACTTCGGCAGCCTTGGCGTACTCGGCGGCCACCTGGTGGAACCGGGCGGCGTCGCCGGCCGCTTCGTTGATCTTGCGCTGTTTGTACGCTTCGGCGGACTCGATGAGCTGGCGGGCCTCCCCCCGCGCCTGCGGCAAAATGCTGCTGGCGTACCCGAGCGCTTCATGGACGATCCGGGCGGCGTCCGCGCGGGCGCTGGCCACTTCGCGGAACGCGCCGGCGGCCTCGGCGGGCGGCAGCACGGACTCCAAATTGACGCTCGCCAGCGCCACGCCCGCGCCGTACTCGTTCAGCAACCGCTGCGCCCCGGCGCGCACCTCTTCCTGAATCGCGGCCTTCTCGGTAGTCAGCACCGCATCCACGCCCCTTCCCGACAAACAGCGCGCCAGTTCGCTTTCCACCGCGCCGCCGACGACGGCGCTCACCTCCTCGCTGGCGAACAGATAAGGCGCGGGCTCGGCGACCGAGTATTGCACCACCGCGCGGACGTGGATCAGGTTCTGATCGCCCGTCAGAAACTGGCTGCGGGAAGCGTCGGCGCGGCCCAGCACCGTATCGGAGGGGTCCCCTCCGGCTACCAGCCGCTGGAGCTGACGGACTTTCAGGCGATACACGCGATCGATCGGCCAAGGCCACGCCACGTGGAGGCCGGGGAGCGCCCGAGGCTCCACCACCGCACCGAACCGGGTGACCACCGCCTGCTGGTCCGAAGGCACCAGGTAGAGCCCGGAGACCAGCCACAAGCCTGCTGCCCAAAGCGCGTACCGCCGCCCGCGCCCTGGCGAAGGCGCGGCAGGTAACGGGCCCGCCGGGGCCGCCAATGCCGGCGCGCGCAGTTCCAGCAGGCTCATGGCGCCCCGCTCTGCCCGCGCATCAGCACCTTCAGCAACTCGGAATCCGAGCTGAGAATCGCGGTGGTCTTGTCGTCGAGCACGCGCTTGTACGATTCCAGCGTCCGGAGAAAGCGATACAGGCGCGGGTTGCGCGCGTACGCCTGACCGTACACGCGCGTGGACTCGGCGTCCCCTTCCCCGCGCGTCCTCTCCGCTTCGCGGTACGCGGCGGAGAGAATCTCCTCCCGCTGCCGGTCGGCGTCGGCGCGAATGGCGAGCGCCTGCTCCTCGCCTTCGGCCCGGTACTGGCGGGCGATCCGCTCGCGCTCGGCGCGCATGCGGGCATAGACGCTCTGTTTGTTCTGCTCCGGCAGATTGATGCGCTTGATCCGCACATCGACGACGCGGATGCCGTACTGGCGCAGCGCGCTCCGGTCGCTGTCTTCCGTGAGCCGGTCCAGGATCTCCCGGGCGCGGACCGCGGCCGGGTCCGGCGACACCAGGGCGTCCAACTCCTGCGAGCCCAGGGCCGCCGATAAGCCCGACCAGATGATGTCATGCAGCCGCATTTCCGCCGCCCCCGCATCGCCCACCGACTGCACGAACTTTTCCGGATCGTCAATGCGCCAGGCCACGTAGTTTTCCACCACGATGTTCTTCTTGTCGCGAGTCAGGAATTCCGAAGGGCGCGGGTTGTAGATCCGCAGCCGGCGGTCGAAGTAGGTGACGTTCTGGACCGGCCATTTGAAGTGCAGGCCCGCCTCGGCGACCGACCGGATCGGACGGCCGAACTGGGTGAGGAACGCGAATTCGGTCTCGCGGACCGTGAACACCGAAGCCCAGACCAGCCAAAGGGCGGCCGCGGCCAGCGCCGCGCGGACAAGTTTGGGGCGGTCACGCATCATGGTTTATGGCTCCCGGGATGAAGCACGCGGCGGGGGAAGCAGCGGCGCGCCCGGCGGGGCGATCTCCACGCCGTCGTCAACCAGCAGCAGGTGCCGCCGGCCGCGGCTCGCGTCGATAATCATCTTTCTCTTGCCTGGCAGGGTCTGTTCGATCATTTCCCAATACAGCCGGATTTCCGTGGGACCGGGCGCGGCGCGGTGGGCGGCTTCGGCGGCGATGAATCGCTCCGCGTCGCCGTAGGCGCGCTCGACCCGGCTGTGCTTGTAGCCCGCGGCGCGCGCGAGGTTGCCCCGGGCCTGGCCCCGAGCCAACGCCAGTTGTTCCTGGCGGTATCCGTCCGCCTCGTTGATGCGCCGGGCGCGGTCCTCCCACGCGCCGGAGACTTCGCGGAATGCATCCACCACTTCCCGCGCCGGATGCACGTCCTGCAACCGTACTTGGAGAACTTCGACGCCGGCCTGGTAGCGGTCCAGCCGCTCCTGGAGTTCCTGGCGGGCGCGCGTCTCCAGCCCGCGCCGTCCGCTGGTCAGGATGGCATCCAGCGGCGAGCTGGTGGTCAGCGCTTGCAGCACCGACTCGGCGGCCGCCCGCAGCGTGGCTTCGCCGTCGGCGTGCCGGTACAGAAAATCGTCCGGGCGCCTGAGGCGGTAGTGCACCGCGGCGGTAACCTCCAGCATGTTCTGGTCGCCGCTCAGCATCAGCGATTCCTCGGGAAGACGCTGAAAACGTCCCGCGCGGTGCGGGGTGTTCCATTCGTAGGCGGCGGGTTCGGTTTCGGGCGGGGCCGGTGCGGCGCGGTAGCCGATCTCGAGTGTGCGCACGCGGCGCGCGTGCACCCGGGTCAGACGCTCCACCGGCCACGGAAGTTTGTAGTGCACGCCCGGTTCGCGATACGGCAGCGCCTTGCGGCCGAACCGTTCGATGAGGCCGGTCTCCTCGGGCGGGATGATGTAGAAGCCGTTGAGCAGGAGCAGTCCGCCTGCCGCCGCGGCGGCGCGGCGCGGATGCCGCCGCACTGCGGCCAGGGTATTCCGCCAAGCCGCCGCGCGTGGCAGCCGGAACGCGAGGCCCCGCAACCGCGCCGCCAGCGCGGGCAGCGGCGTGCGCCGCCATTGCCGCTTCCCCCACGTCTGTTCGCCGCGCTCCACCCGCAAAAGCCGGAGCGAATTCATCATCACCAGGAACGAACTGAGCTGGTGCGTCAGCGCCGCCCCGAGGGGGCCTACATAGCCCGTGGCGCAGGCGATCACGGCCACCCCGTTCGCCACGCCGGCGAACAGCACGATGTTCTGCCACGCGGTCTGGACGGCGCGGCGGCTGACCTCGAACAGACGGGGCAGTTTTTCGAGCGAATGGGGAAGATAAACGACGCCGGCGGCCTCGGCGGCCAGATCGCTGGCGCCAGAGACCGCGACACCCACCGCGGCCGCGGCCAGCGAAGGCGCGTCGTTGATGCCGTCCCCGAACATCGCCACGGCGCGGCCTTCGCGGGCCAGCTGCTGGACCCGTTCCAGTTTCTGCTCGGGCAGCAGTTCGGCTTCCACCTCCGGGATGCCAGTTTCGCGGGCGAGGGCCAGCGCCGCCGGGCGGCGGTCGCCCGTCAGCAGCAACATGCGGTCGAAAGCCAGTTGGCGCAGGCCGGCCAGGGCCGGCGCCACCCCCTCGCGGATCCGGTCCCGCAGCAGGATGCCCCCGGCGAACGTGGCGCCATCGGCGATCCACACCGTGGTGGCGCCGGCCCGGTCCGCTTCCTGAAGGAGCGCCTCCGGCGGGGCGACGCCATGCGACGCCAGGTAGGCCGCCGTGCCCGCCCGGAGCGTGCGCAAGCCCACCGTGGCCTCGGCGCCCCGGCCCGGCAACACGCGTGCGCCGGATACCTCGGGGATGCGCAGTTGGCGCTCCCGCGCGGCTTCCACGATCACGCGCGCCAGCGGGTGCTCCGAGGCCTGTTCCGCCGCCGCGGCCAGCGCGAGCAGTTCGTCCTCCCCGCAGCCCGCCGAGAGCAGGCGGAGGATCTCGAACCGGCCCTCGGTGAGCGTGCCGGTCTTGTCGAACACCAGCGTGTCCACTTTGGCGGCCTCTTCGAGCACGTTGCCACCGCGCACCAGAATGCCGCGCCGGGCCAGCCCGCCGATGGCCGCCACCATCGCGGTGGGCGTGGCCAGAATCAGCGCGCACGGACAGGCGACGATCAGCACCGCCACCGTCCGCAGCCAGTCGCCGGTGAAATACCAGGTCAGCGCGCCTGACAGCAGCAGCGCGGGCAGAAAGTACTTGGCGTAGCGGTCGGCGCGCCGTTGGACCGGCGCCGGGCGCTCCCTGGCCTCCTCGACCAGACGGGCGACGCGGGCCAGCGTCGTCTCCTCGCCCGCGCGCTCGACGCGGATCCGCAGCAGGCCGTGCCCATTCACGGTCCCGGAATAAACCAGCTCGCCGGGGGTTTTCTCTCGCGCCACAGGCTCGCCGGTCACCGAGCTTTCGTCCACCGCCGAGACGCCTTCGAGAATGACGCCATCCGCCGTGATCCGCTCGCCCGACCTGACCACCACCACCTCGCCCGGGACCAGCGTGGCCGCCTCAACCTCGATCTCCTCTCCGTCACGCAGCACGCGCGCGCGCCGCGGCAGTTGCGCGACGAACTTCCGGATGGCCGCCTCGGTGCGTCCGGCGGCGTACGATTCCAGTCCTTCGCCCACCAGGACGATGAACATCGCTTCGGCGGCGGCAAGGTATTCGCCTGCGCTGAGCGCGGCCACCACCGCGATGCACAAGGCCAGATCCGCGGAAAGCTGCTTGTCAAGCAGGGCGGAAATCGCGTTGTGGAACGTCTTGTAGCCCGCCAGCAGCGTGATGATGGCCGCCGTGTCGATGCCGAAGACCGTCTTCCAGACTCCGGTGAGGTTCAGCAGCAGCAGCGCGCCCACCAGGGCGGCGTACAGGTAGTACCGGATCCGTTCGCGGCGCTCTTCGTCCATGGGACTCCCGGCCGGGCCTTGCGGGGGCCAGCTTACTGCTTGCGGCGCTCCTGTTCAAACCGCTTGCGCAACTCGGGGCTCAGCGGATAAACGTCGCGGAAACGGTGTTTCTTCTCCCGCGCCATCTTGCGCTCGAACTCCTCCTGCTCCACCAGGTCGCTGGCCAGCCGGATCACTTCGTCCACAATCGAGGCCGGGAAAAAAAGCACCGCCTCGGCGTCGGCGACCACGACGTCCCCCGGCAGCACCGTGACATTGCCGACGCGAATCGGCACGTTCCAGTCCACCCCGATCTGGCGCGCGCCCGCCGGGTCGAAACCAACGGCCAGCACGGGAAAGCCAGCCATCTCCTTCAGTTCGCTGTAGTCGCGCGTGGAGCCCCAGAGCACGGCGCCGGCGGCGCCGCGCAGTTGGATACCCAGCGCGGAGATGTCGCCGAAGAAGACCCCGTCGGCGATCACGCCGCCCAGATCCACCACCACCACATCGCCCGGCTTGGCCTCCTCGGCCGCGCGGACGTTATATGCCCGCGGCCAATCGCCTTCCTTGGCCAGGCGCGTCATCGCTTCGGTCAGGTCGGGGCGCTGGGGCAGGTAGCGGATGGTCAGCGCGCGGCCCACCAGCCGCTCGTCCGGGCGCGTGCTCTTCAGGCCGCTGTGGTGGCAGTTGGTGTAACCCTTGCTGTGCACCGCGCCCCAAATCGCCTCCAGCGGGAGCGTCTTCAGCCGCGCCAGTTGGGCGTCCGTCACCATCCCGCGGGACGGCTTCAGCAGGTCGACGACCGGGTGGTAGGTGTCGCGATTCTGCCGTAGCCGCGGATCCGGCGTTACATCGGCCGCCAGAGCGCAGGCGGCGACGGCGAAGAAAGCGAGCGGTCTCATGCGGCCTCCTTGTTCGGGACAAACCACGGTGTGCCGGGGACCTGCGCCTTGCGCGCCGCCTCCTCGTCCATTTCCACCCCGATGCCGGGACGATCCGTCACCGTGACGAAACCTTTGTCGATGATGTCGCCTTCCTTGACGAAGCTGCGCCACAATTCCAGCCGCTGGATCCAGTGCCACTCGAGCACCAGGAAGTTGGGAATCGCCGCGCACACGTGGCACGAAGCCATGGTGCCGATCGGCGACACCACGCAGTGCGGCGCCACCGGAACGTAGTAGGTGTGCGCCATGTCCGCAATCTTGCGGCATTCCAGCAGACCGCCGGCCTTCTGAATGTCCGGCATGATGATGTCGGCGGCGCGTTTTTCCAGAATCGGGCGGAAACCATGGCGAAGGAAAACATTCTCGCCGCAACAGATGGGCGTGGTCGTGTTCTCGCGCACGTCGCGCATCGCGTCGACGTTTTCGGCGGGCACGGGTTCTTCGAGGAACAGGAGCTTGAACGGCTCCACTTCCCGGGCCACGCGGCGGCCGGTGGTCATGTCGTAGCGGCCGTGCATGTCCACCGCCAGGTCGATGCGGCGGGGCGGTCCGCCTTTGTCGAGTTGCTCCCGCATGAAAGCGATCTTCTTCAGCATCGAGTCGATTTCACCGTTCGACGCCGTCCAGTTCACCTTGTCCCAGCGGGCGGGATCGGCCGCGTCATCGATGTCGATCTTGCAGGCGGTGAAGCCGAGGCCCTTGATCTGGGCGATTTTGGCTTCGGCCTGGGGGTCGCCGGGGTCCTCGGTCTGCGAGTCGCAGTAGATGCGGATCCGGTCCCGCATCCTGCCGCCGAGCAACTGGTATACCGGCAGCCCGAGGGCCTTGCCCGCCAGATCCCACAGCGCGATCTCCACGGCGGTGAGGGCGGTGACGTACTGGCCCGCCTGGGCGCCCGCGAAGATGCCGCCGGTCCGGATCCGCTCAAACAGGTAATCGACGTTCAGCGGGTCCTGTCCGATCAGAAACCGGCGGAACATCTGGATCAGCGGAATCCCGCCGTGCGCCGAATCAGTGGCTTCGCCGTGGCCGTAAATACCCTGGTCGGTGTACACGCGGACGTGAAGTTGGTAACCGTGCGCGCGGATTTCCGCGGTACGGATATCGGTAATCTTGAGCTTGGGGCGACGGTAAGGCGAGGAGGCGCTCTGTACTGCCTGGGCGAGCCTCGGGAGCGCCAGCAGGCCCGCGCCTGCCAGCCGGGTCCAGGAGCGGCGTGTCATTGGCTGCATAGAGAATCCGCGTTTCAGTATAAACTGCCGGGTGCCTGCGCGTGCCCGCGCTTGGGCGTGATGAGGGCGGGGCGGCCGTTCAGACTCCCGCCTCCCGGGCGCCGCCAGCGGGACGAAGCCGGACCGGTGTGGCAACACTGCGGAAGAGAAGTCTTTCGCCCGCCCAGGGCAGCAGGACGCTGAGTAGGCCCGCGGCGGCCAGGCGCTCGGCTGCCATGGCGAAGACGCCCAGACCCGCCACCCCGGCGGCGCACCCCAGGAAGAGCGCCGTCAGGCGGATCGCCGCGGGCCGCACCGCGGGCAGTTCGCGGCAGGCCAGCGCCGCCGCCACAACCGTTTCTCCGGCCGCCCGCACGGCCATTACCACCGCCGCGGCCAGCACCCCGGCGCGGGGGATGGCCAGACTGAGGACCCCAATCACGATCGGCAGTTCCACCAACTGGAAGCGCGCGAAGGACGCCGGACGCCCTTGTCCCTGGAGGAGCGAAACCGGGACCAGCACAAAACTGCCGAGCAAGGTTCCCGCGATCATCCAGGGCAGCAGCGGCACGGCGTGGGCGGCGAAGCGCGGACCCAGCCACCACCCCGCCAGTTCGGGAGCCGCGGCCGCCAGCAGCAGGCAGGAAGGGCCCAGAAGCCACAACAGCCAGCGCCCCGCATGCGTGAAGAGCGCCGCCGCGCGGGCCGGGTGCTCGGCCGCGCGCGCGAAATCCGGAAACAGCGCGGTCGCCAAGGACGATGACAGGATTGTGCCGCGGGAGAGGATCTCGTGGGGCGTCGCGTAATACGCAACGGCGCGCGCCGAGCCCAGCGCTCCCAGCAACAGGCGGTCGGCCAGACCCATCGCCGAGCCCGCAAGCTGGGACACGGTGATCCACCCGCCGTAGCCCAGCATGCGGCGCAGCTCTCCGGAGCGCCAGCGCCACGGCTGGCGGAGTTCCGCCGTCCGGGACCAGCACAAATGCATCAACACGGCGCACGTGCCGGCGCGCGTGCCCCACAGCACCGCGACGACGGCGCCCAAATCCGGCCACTGGCGCCACACTAGCCAGGGGCCCAGGAACATGAGGGAGCCGGCCGCCGAACGCACGAAGCTGAGCGCGCGGAACTCGCCGTAGGCCTCCAGAATGCCCCGGAGCCCCGTCGCCACCAGCACGAACGGCACGGTGGCCGCCACGCCGAAGAATGCGCGGGTAGCCTCGGCCTGGAACTCATCGGGCAAGCGCAGGGCGTGTTGCGCCAGCCACGGCGCGGCGGCGGCTACCACCCCCCCCACCCCGACTCCGAGGCTTCCAAGCGCCGCCAGTCCTGGCCACACCTGGTCCGCTCCGCTGCCGGGCGTCGCCATCAGCGAGCGAGCCACGCAGCGGGTCAGCGCCCGGCCAATCCCCAGCTCGAAGATGCCAAGATACCCCAGCACCGCCCAGACGATGCCGAGCACGCCCAGCCGGTCGTCGCCTAGCAGACGCACCAGCGCCGGCGTCACCGCCACCGCGACCAGTACGGGCAAGCCCTGGCCCGCCAGCGTCCAAGCGGAGTTGGCGGCCAGACGCCGCAGGAGGCTGGCGCCGGGGGCGGTCTCCGGCACTCGCAAATCCGTGGACAGGATAGTCCTCACTCGTGGTGGCGCCCGCGTCCGCGAGGTTCGAAGCGTGGCTGGTCGTCGGCGTCCCCCGCCTCCACGGCGCCCACCTTACCCATCGGCAGGCCGCGCGCCAGCCTGTAGCCTGGCGGAACAACCTCGCTCGGCCCGCGCCGTCGTGGGATTCAGACATGGAAAGGCGAAGAGTCCCCCGCCCGGCGGTCAGTCGCGCAATTCGCAGGCAAACCCGGTTTGCGCGACAATAGCGGGCGTTGCAGGAGCGGGAACACGGATGAAGATTTTTCTCACGGGCGCCACTGGCTACATCGGCAGCGCGGTGGCCGAGGAGTTGCAAGGGCGCGGGCACGAAGTATGGGGCTTGGCGCGCAACCAGGAGCGGGCCTCGCAACTCGAGCAGCGCGGCGTCCGGCCGGTGCGGGGCGATCTGGCGGATCCCGCCGCGCTGGCGGCGGGCGCGCGAGACGCCGATGCGGTCATCCATACCGCCATGGCCATGGGGGACCCGGAGGCGCCGCAGCGCGACCGCGCCGCGGTCGAAGCGATGCTCGAGTCCCTCGCCGGCACGGGCAAACCCTTCGTCTACACCAGCGGAGTTTGGGTGGTGGGACCCACCTTCGGCCGGGTGGCCGGCGAGTTGAGCCCGCTGCTGCCGCCGCAGATCGTCGCCTGGCGGCCCGCCGTCGAGCGCCTGGTGCTCGACGGCGCCGGGCGCGGCGTGCGCAGCGTCGTGCTCCGGCCGGGCATGGTCTTCGGGCGGCGCGGAGGCTTCGTCGCCGGGCTGATGCAGCAGGCCCGCCAGCACGGCGTCGTCAAACTCGTGCGCGGCGGAGAGAACCACATGACCTTTGTGCATGTCGACGACCTGGCCAACCTCTACGCCCTCGCAGCTGAGCAGGCCCCGGCGGGCGAGTTGTTCCTGGCGGTCGACAAACCCGCCGTGCAGGTGAAGCAGGTCGCGGAGGCCGTCTGCGAGGCCTGCGGCCGGGAAGCCCGCATCGAGGACTGGCCGCTTGAGCAGGCCGAGGCCGTGCTCGGGCCCATGGCGGCGGCGCTGGCGATGGATCAACGCTTCGCCAGCACCAAGGCCGCGCGCCTGCTGCACTGGTTCGCCGAGCGGCCCTCGGTCCTCGACGAGATCCGCCAAGCCGGCTACTCGGCGTAACCAATCCCGACAGAGCGCCCCCTCTCCACGGCCCACAGAGCCGCGAGCGGAAGCGAGGGGCCGAGCGGTCGAGGGTCCCACCCAACCTCGAACGCCGGCTCCACCCAGGCCTGCGCGTTGCCGCTCCCGGCTCCGCGGGGAGTCAGGGGCGCTCCTACCGGCGCGTCTGCGGCATGGCCTCCATGCGGTCCGCCGCTTTGCGGAATTCGCGCTCCGGCAACAGGCGGTGCAGCAGCGTGAACGAGAGCGGGTGCATCAGACCGGCCAGCATGAAGATCGGCGCATAAGAGAACCGCTGCACCACCCAGCCCGTACCGAGATTGGCCAGGATGCCGCCCATGGCGCCGCCCATGCCGGAGAATCCCGTCGCCGTGCCGATCTCCTGTCCGGGAAACAGATCGGTGGGCAGCGTCAGCAGGTTCGAGATCCACACGGCGTGGCCGAACGTCACGAAGCAAATCGCCGCGAGCGCCGCCGCCGCGTTGGGGACCATCGGCGCGGCGATCGCCGCCGGCAGCATGCACGCGCCCACGCCCAGGCAAAACCGGCGCGCCCGCGCCAGCGTCCATCCCCGGTGCATCAGCTTGCCGCTCAGCCAGCCGCCGAAGATGTATCCGATGTCCGCAAAAATGAAGGGCACCCAGGCGTACTTGCCCACCATCTCCAGGTCGAAACCACGTTCCTTCCGCAGGTACTCGGGCAGCCAGAAGATGACGAAGTAGATCACCGGGTCCGTGAAAAAGCGCGCCAGGATCAGCGAGTAGCAGCCCGGCTGCGCCAGCACCCGCCGCCAATCGGTGCGGGTGCGGGAGGGCTCCGCTTCCGCGGGCGGGCGGACCTGGTCTTTCAGTTCGTCGAATTCCCTCCGCGTGATCCACCGGTTGCGGTGCGGCGGCTGATACAGCAGCAGCCAGAACACCAGCCATACCAGGCCGAGCGCGCCCGTGAACACGAACGCGAACCGCCACCCGTATCGCAAGGTGAGAAACGCCACCACGGGCGGCGCCAGCGCCGAACCGGCCGAGGAGCCTGCATTGAAAATTCCGACGCCTAGGGCGCGCTGGCGCGCGGGAAACCACTCGGCGATCGCCTTGGCCGCGGCCGGAAAGTTGCCCGGCTCGCCCAGTCCCAGCAGAAACCGCCACGCCGCCAGCGACCACTTGCCGAACGAGAGCGCGTGTCCCATGGCCGCTACCGACCAGGTGAAGATGAACACCGCAAAGCCCTTCCGCGTGCCGAGGCGGTCCAGCACGTAGCCCGAGCCCGCGTACATGATGGCGTAGGCCACCATGAACAGGGCCACCACGTGGCTGTAGTCCTGCTCGGTCATGGCGAACTCGGTTCGCAAGTCCGTGGAAACCACCGACAGGGCCAGCCGGTCGGCGTAATTGATCATCGTCGCCAGAAACAGCATGCCGGCGATCACCCAGCGCAAGTGAGGGATCTTCATGGTGGCCGATCTTCTATTAGACACCCCCGGGATCTGTGCGCGCGGGTGAATTCGCGCAAGTCCGCGCGTCGCCTCCGGCGAAAACAAGCCTTTGCGAAGCCTCCAGCATCACGCTCCGGCCAGTAAGTCCCGGACGCGGCCGGCGCGAGTCGTCAAGCCGATGGAGAAGTGATGAGTTCCCTGCGCCGCGCGCTACTCGTCACGCGATCCTTCTGGTCCACCTGCCCCGGACGGCTATCGGGAGCGGCATGCGCCGCTTGGCCTTCAACTGGGGGGCGCTCCCGTCGTCTCGGTCCGCGCCGGCCGTGCGCAGCCAACCCTGGCGCCCCATCGCCCTCACTCCGTTTCGCTTCCGGGAACATCCCTTCGCATCCCACGCTCGCGCGTAGAATAAAGGTCGCATGCCTCGTCCCGCGACCCGCCTCACCCGCCGCGGCTTTTCCGCCGGGGCGTTGCTGCCCGTGCTGGCGCGCGCCCAGCCGCCGCGCCGGCTGCAGATCCTGTTGCGCAGTTCGTGGCAGAGCGTCAACATCGGCGACATCGGCCACACGCCCGGCGCGCTGATGCTGCTGGAACAGTACTTTCCCGAAGCGGAAATCACGCTCTGGCCGGGGAGCCTGGGGCACGGATCCCGCGAGTTTCTGGAGCGGCACTTCCCGCGGCTGCAGATCGCCGAAGGCGGGCTCGACTCCGCAGGCCGGCCTGCGACGCCCGCTCTGGCGGAAGCCTGGCGGCAGGCGAGCCTGTATCTGAGCGGCTCGGGTTCGGGCTTCCCCGCCAGCAACCATGCGGCGGCGTTTCACCGCGCTACCGGCAAGCCCTTTGGCGTGTTCGGCGTCAGCCTCGATCCGATTTCCGGATTCGGCGAAGGCCGCGAGCCTGAGGGCGGCACGCTCGCCGAACTGCGAGCCAGGGCAGTCCGGCTGCCGCCCACCCACCTGAGCGCTGAGCTCCGTGAAGTCATCGACCGCGCGGCCTTTTTCTTCTGCCGCGACACGATCACGCGGGATTACCTGCGCGCGCAAGGCGTCAAGACGCCGGTGCTGGAATTCGGTCCCGACGCCCAGCTTGGCATGACCGCCCGGGACGACCAGCGGGGCCTCGCCTTCCTGCGAGCCCACGGCCTGGAGCCCGGCAGGTTTATCTGCGTCATTCCCCGGCTCCGCTACACGCCCTACTACCGGATCCGGAAGGTGCCCCGCGTCCCCGCCGATGAAGTCAAGGACGCCATCAACGAGCGCACCACGGAACCGGACCACCGCAAGGTGCGCGACCTGATTGTTGAATACGTGCAGCGCACGGGGCACAAAGTGCTGGCCTGCCCCGAGATGACCTACCAGGTGGAACTGGCCAAACACGCGCTGGTGGATCCGCTGCCCGCCGAGGTGCGCGCGCGCGTAGTCTGGCGCGATCGTTTCTGGCTGCCGGACGAAGCGGCGTCGGTGTACGCGCGGGCGCTGGCGGTGGTCAGTCTCGAATGCCACTCGCCGCTGATCGCGCTGCGCCACGGCACGCCCGCCTTCTATGTCCGCCAGCCCACCGACACCTGCAAGGGGCAAATGTACCGGGACTTCGGCGCGGACGACTGGTTTTTCGAGATCGAGGAGACCAGCGGCAGCCGGCTCTGGTCCCGCCTGGCGCAGATCCACGCGGACCCCGCCGGGGCAAAAGCGAAAGTGCGCACCATCATAGCGGCCGTGGAGGCGCGCCAGCGGCGGATGGTGGAAGCGGTCCGCGCCGCGTGCGCCGGGTGAGCCGCGCGCTCACCGCGCGCCGAGCCGATCGAGGAGACGCCGGCACGCGGGAGATCGCAGCCCGTCTTCCAGGGTCGCCAGCAGGCGGCGCGATTCCGCGAGCCAGAAAGCCGCCTCGTCCAGCCACAGGCCGGGAAACACCGCCGACTGATGAACAACCCCTTCGCCAGGCGGGTTCAGCCGGTATTCGCGCTCGTCCAGCACCCGCCACTCGATGCGCCGCTCTTCCAGCAGCACCGCCACGAATTCGGAAACGCCGGCTTGCGGATACAGCGCCAGCTTTGGCCCGAGGTCGAAGGAGCGGCTGGACGGACAGATTTCTACGATCAGTTCGGGCGCGCCCGCCGCGAGCTTTCCATCCACCTTCGTCCTGCCTCCATATTCGGGCAGCAACCGGAGCGCCCCATCCGGCTGAGGGGCGCTGTCCAGCATCACCCACGTGGCGTTAGAAACCACCTCGCAGATCCCGGTGCGCGCCGCGTAGGTTCCCAGGACCAATTGCATCAGGCCGTCCCGCCGGCCATGTTCGTAGGAAAGGGGGGAGGGCACGTGGACACACCATCCACAAGTTCCGCGTACTTCAGGTTCGGCATCCGCTCCCATCGCGCCAGGAAATCCGCCAGGGCCAGCCGGTCTCCGGGTTTGAACAGCGGCGGGTCTACGGGAACCAAGTGCGTCAGCATGGGCAATCCGCTCCGCCCTTAGTCTAACAGCCCGCCGGATCGGTCTCGCCGACCGCCCAACGCCCGCACGCCGAGCCGCGGCCGGGAGGGAGCGGGCCTAACCTGCCGCAGGGTACCGCTAGGTCGTCTTCCGCAGCGCGATGCCCAGGTCGCGCAGGTTGCGCTCAGGCACCGGCGAGGGTGCGTCGCACATCAGGTCCGTGCCCTTGGCTGTCTTCGGGAACGGGATCACGTCGCGGATCGAGGTTTCCCCCGCCAGGATCATCACCAGGCGGTCGAGCCCCAGGGCGATGCCGCCGTGCGGCGGGGCGCCGTACTCGAGCGCATCCAGCAGGAACCCGAATCGCATCCGGGCCTCTTCCGGCGAGAAGCCAAGGGCGGAGAACACCTTCGACTGCACGTCGCGCCGGTGAATACGAATCGAGCCCGAACCTAGTTCGACGCCGTTCAGCACCACGTCATACGATTTGGCCCGGCAGCGCGCCGGATCGGTCGTCAGCTTGTCGAGGTCTTCGTCGTGCACCGAGGTGAACGGGTGATGGGCGGCCACCCAGCGGTTCTCCTCCTCGTCCCACTCGAACATGGGGAAGTCCACGACCCAGAGGAACTCGAAGCGCCGCGGGTCTAATAATTGATGGCGGTCGTTGTACTTCTGCGCCGCGTGGAGACGTAGCTGACCGCAAGCCTGATAGACCGTCTCCTCCGGACGATGGCCGGTGGGCGCCCCTGCCCAGGTGGCGAGCAGCAGCAGGTCATCCTCTTGCGCGCCGGCGCGCTCGCGGACGCGAGCCATGGCTTCGGGGTAATCCCGCTCCAGCCGTTTGGCGTCGTCGAACACGCGCAGCCCGCGCTCCATGCCGAACGCCTTGAGGTCGTCGCGCTCCTTGCGGCTCAGCGCGCCCACGCGGGGCAGATGCAAGGCCATCAACGGCAGATCGTGCTGGGTCAACTCCGGCAACAGGTCGTTCACCTGGCGCATGGGCGGCACGCGCCGGTCCGGCTTGTCGATGCCGTAACTGCGCATCGCCTCCGCGTAGGTCAGCCGCGGGAACGGGATTTGTATGTCATACCCCGCCTCGCGGCACACCCGCTGGAGCAGCGGCTCAATCACTTCGAAGATGCGCTCCTGCTGCGGGAACGACATTTCCAGGTCGATCTGCGTGAATTCGGGCTGCCGGTCGGCGCGCAGGTCCTCGTCGCGGAAACAGCGGACGATCTGAAAGTATTTTTCGAAACCGCTGATCATCAGCAACTGCTTGAAGAGCTGCGGCGACTGTGGCAAGGCGTAGAAACTGCCCGGCTGCAAGCGGCTTGGCACCAGGAAGTCGCGCGCGCCCTCGGGCGTCGAGCGCGTCATGAACGGCGTCTCGATTTCGTGGAAGCCTTGCGAGTACAGAAACTCGCGCGTAGCGAACGAAACCCGCGAGCGCAGCAGGATGTTGCGCTGCATATGCGGGCGGCGCAGGTCGACAAAGCGGTACTTGAGACGCGCGTCCTCGCTTACGTCCACCGTCTCTTCCATGGGGAACGGCGGCGTGCGCGATTCGTTCAGGATCCACAATTTCTCGGCGACCACCTCCACCTGGCCCGTCTCGATGTTGGGGTTGATGGTGTCGGCGGAGCGTTCCGTGACCGTACCTTCCACGGCGATCACGTACTCCGAGCGCAGCATTTCGGCCCGTTCGTGGACCGCCGGGTCCATGCCGGCGTGGAACACGACCTGGGTCACGCCGTCCCGGTCGCGCAGGTGGATAAAAATCACGGCGCCCAGGTCCCGCCGCCGGTGCACCCAGCCCATCAGCAGCGCGCGCTGCCCGGCATGCGCTTTACGCAGTTCGCCGCAGGTGTGCGTCCGCCGCAGTTCTCCCAAGAAGTCCAATCGAATGCCAGTTTCCATCTACTGAATCCCTTCGAGACGCCGGGCGATCTCCTCGCGCCGGACCGGCGTTTGCACGCCGGAAGTCATGTCTTTCAGCGAATACGTTCCGCCAGCGATTTCGTCGTCGCCCAGAATAAGGACAAAGCGCGCGCCGATCTTGTGGGCCGTTTCCAGGGTGCGCTTGAGTTTGCCGCCGGGGGACACTTCCACCGAGAAGTCCTGCCGGCGCAACTCGCGCGCCAGCAAGCCCGCGTGGCGCAGCGCGGCTTCGCCCAGGGGCAGAATCATGAGATCCGGCCGGTCGGCGAACCTGCCCGGGTGAGCTTCTTCCACCGCCATCACCAGCCGGTCTTCGCCAATCGAGAAGCCGATGCCGGGCGCGGGAATCCTGCCGCCCAGCGATTCGGCCAGCCCGTCGTACCGCCCGCCGCCGAGCACGGAATTCTGGGCGCCGAGGGCGCCGTGCACCACCTCGAACGTCGTGCGCATGTAGTAGTCGAGTCCCCGCACCAGCCGCGGACGCACTTCGTAGGCGATGCCGCGGTCATCCAGGTATTGCCGCACGGCGGCAAAGTGGGGCTGGCACACGTCGCACAGGTGGTCGAGAATCGAAGGCAGGCGCTCGATCACCGGCTGGTCCTCCGGGATCTTACAGTCCAGCACCCGCAGCGGATTGGTCACCGCGCGCCGCTGGCAATCCGGACACATGCGTGGCGCGGCTTCCCCCAGTTCCTCGCGCAACCGCGCGACGTACCGGGGGCGGCACGCCGGGCAGCCGACCGAATTGAGCAGGGTGGTGAACCCGCTCAGCCCCGCCCGCTCGAGGATCTCCACCACCAGTTCAATCACTTCCGCGTCGATGGCGGGCGATTCCGACCCGATCGCCTCCGCGCCGATCTGGTAGAACTGCCGGTAACGTCCTTTCTGCGGTCGTTCGCGGCGGAACATCGGCCCCAGGTAAAACAGCTTCTGGATGCCCGGGCGCTGGTCCAGGCGGTGTTCGAGGTAGGCGCGGATCACCGCGGCGGTGTTCTCGGGGCGCAGCGTCAGCGAGGAGCCGTCGCGATCCTCGAACGTGTACATCTCCTTGGTGACAATGTCGGTTTCCTCGCCCACGCCGCGGGCGAACAACTGCGTTTCCTCGAAGATCGGCGTGCGGATTTCCTGATAGTGATAGGCGCGGAACACCCGCCGGGCCACCTGCTCCACGTGATTCCAAACGGCGATGGACGGCGGCAGCAGATCGCGGGTCCCCTTGACCGCGCGGATCAACGCTGCTTCTCCTCGTCCAGATAAAGCTGACGATACATCACGTAGTTGTGGGCGTGGCGGAGAATGCGCTGGTAGTCGGCTTCCGACGCCTCCCGCCGCACCTTGGCGGGCATCCCCATCACCACGCTGCCCGGGGGGATCTCCATGCCTTCCGGCACCAGCGCGCCAGCCGCGACAATGGAGCCGCGGCCGATCCGCGCGCCGTTCAGCACGATCGCCCCGATCCCGATCAGGCACTCATCTTCCACCACGCAGCCGTGCAGCGTCACCGAGTGCGCCACGCTGACGCGGTTGCCTAGCAGCGTGGGCCATTCGTCCCGCTGCACGTGGATCACGCTGTTGTCCTGGACGTTGGACTCCTCGCCGATGCGAATGAAGTTAACGTCTCCCCGCACCACCACGTTCATCCACACGCTGGACCGCTCGCCAATTTCCACCGCGCCGATCACCTGCGCGCTGGCGTCGATGAAACAGGAGGCGGCAATCCGGGGGTGGATGCCGCGGTAAGGACGAATCATAGGGCGGAGTGCGTGCTGGAAACCTTGAATTCTACCATGCGGCGATACAATCGAGGCATATGCGCCGTTTCGCGTGTCTGTTGCTGGGCTGCGCGCTGCCGCTGCTGGCCCAGAAGAAACCGTTCGACGTGGACGCCCTGCTGGCGATCCGCCGGGCAAGCGACCCGCAACTGTCGCCGGATGGTCGGACGGTGGCGTTCACGGTGGCGTCCATGGAGGTGGCGACGAACAAGCGCGTGCGCCAGATCTACACCGTGCCGCTCGGCGGCGGGTCGCCGGCGCCGCTCACCCAGGAGGGCAACAACGAGCGGGCCCGCTGGTCCCCGGACTCGCGGAGGATCGCCTTTATCTCGGACCGCTCCGGATCGTCGCAGGTCTGGACGATGGACGCCTCCGGCGCCAACCCGCGGCAGATCACCAGCTTGGCCACCGAAGCGGGCGGCGTCCTGTTTTCGCCGGACGGCAAGACCCTGGTCTTCACCAGCGAAGTGTACCCCGACTGCCCCGACGCAGCCTGCAACCAGCGCAGGCTCCAGGCCGAGAAGGACAGCAAAGTGCAGGCGCGGATCTATACGGCGCTGCTCTACCGGCATTGGACCACCTGGCGCGGGGCGCGGCGGTCGCATCTGTTTGCCGTGCCCGTCGACGGCGGATCGCCGATCGACCTCACGCCCGGCGACCGGGATGTCCCCCCGTTCTCGCTGGGCGGACCCGACGACTACGCCATCTCCCCGGACGGGGCGGAGGTCTGCTACGCCACGAACCTCGATCCGGTAACCGCCGTCAGCACCAACACCGACCTGTTTGTCGTGCCTATCACCGGCGGCGAACCCAAGAAGATCACGATCAACACCGGGGCGGACGCCTCGCCTGCTTACTCGCCGGACGGCAGGCTGCTGGCTTTCCGGTCGCAGTTTCGCGCCGGCTACGAAAGCGACCGGTGGCGCTTGCAGGTGCTCGAACGGGCCACCGGCAAACTGACCAATCTGACCGAGTCGCTCGACCGCTGGGTCTCCAGCTTCGCCTGGGCGCCCGATTCCACCCGGCTGTTTTTCACCTACGAAGACCGCGGGCGGCAGAACATTTCCTTTATTCCCGCCACCGGCGGCGCCATCCGCACCGCGGTGAGCGGCGACAGCCACCTGGACGACATGCAACTGACGCCCGACGGGCGCGTGATGATCTACTCCGAGCAGAGCGGCGCGCGCCCCGCGGAGATTTTCCGGGCCTCTTCCTCGGGCGGTATTCCCACCAACCTGACCCAGCTCAACCGGGCGCTGTTCGAGGAGTATGAAACGCAGCCCTACGAGGAGTTCACGGTGGAGGGGGCGGAGCGGGCCAAGGTGCACGGTTTTCTCCTGCGGCCGCCCGGTTTCACCGCATCGCGGAGATATCCGGTGCTGATGCTGATTCACGGCGGGCCGCAAGGCGCCTGGAGCCAGTCGTGGAGCTACCGGTGGAACGCCCAGGTATTCGCCGGCGCCGGCTTCCTGGTGGTCATGCCTAATCCCCGCGGTTCCACCGGCTATGGCCAGAAGTTTATCGACGAAATCAATGGCGACTGGGGCGGCCGCGCCTACGAAGACCTGATGGCGGTGGCGGACCATGTGGCGGCCCTCCCCGGCGCCGATGGCGCGCGCCTGGCCGCGGCCGGCGCCTCCTACGGCGGCTACATGGTGAACTGGATTCTTGGTCACACCAATCGCTTTAAGGCGCTCGTCTCCCACGCGGGCGTCTTCGATTTGCGCAGCGAGGCCGGCGAGACTGAAGAGTTGTGGTTCCCCATTTGGGAGTTCGGCGGCATGCCCTGGGACGCCCCGGATACCTACGCGCGGTGGTCTCCGAGCCATTTCGTGAAAGAGTTCAAGACCCCGACGCTGGTGGTGCACGGCGAACTGGATTTCCGGGTGCCGTACGGGCAGGGGCTTCATCTCTTCACGGCCTTGCAAATGCAAAAAGTGCCCTCCAAACTGCTGATTTTTCCAGATGAAGGCCACTGGATTCTGAAGCCGCAGAATAGCCGCCTCTGGTATCAGACGGTCATCGATTGGCTGGATTCCTGGACGAAAAAGTGAAACGGATTCTCGGGACACTCTTGGCGCTGCTGGTCTTGGGCGCGCCCGCGGCGCTCTGGTTTCTTTCCGCTCCGGTGACGTTAACTTTCGCCTCGCCGCCGCCGCGGGCTTTGGGCGCAGCAACCCCGGTCAGCGTTCGCGTTGCCAGCCCCCACGGGACGCGGCGGGTCGCCGCGTGGCTTGAACAGGGTGGAGAGCGCCTGCCTGCCTTCGAGCGGCGTCTGCCTGCCACCCGCTTTGCATTCCACGGCAGGCAGGAACCGCCGGAGACGATTCAACTCTCGCTGGGCAAAGCGAAACAGCCTGCGCTCAAGGCCGGCAGGGTCCGGCTGGTGTTTGAGGCGGAAGCGAACGACTTTCGGGCCCTCGCCGCCAGACTGGAACAGGAATTCGAGGTCATCGTCGAACCCCCGCGCCTCGAAGTGGACGGCTTGCAGCATTACATCAACCAGGGCGGCGCCGAACTGGTCACCTTCCGTGTTTCGGGCTATTGGACCGAAGCCGGCGTCCGGGTGGGCGAGCATACGTTCCGCAGTTTCCCCATGCCCGGCGAGTCCGATGAGAATCACCGCTTCGCCCTGTTCGTCTTCCCTTGGGATACGCCTGCCACCACGGTTCCCGTCGTCTTCGCCCGTCCCGGCGACGGGACGGAAGTCACCGCACGCTTCTGGCACAAGGTGTTTCCCAAAAAGTTCCGCCACCGCCAGTTGGACCTGCCCGAAGCGTTTCTCGAGAAAGTGACCTCGGAACTCGACCCGGGCGGGGCGGGTCCGCTGCTGGAGCGCTTCCTGCGGATTAATGGGGAAATGCGCCGCCAGAACAACGCGGCGCTGGCTGAACTGCGGCACAAGACGGAACCGCGGTTCCTGTTCCACCTGCCGTTCAAACAATTGAGCAACAGCAAGGTGGAATCCCAGTTTGCCGACCGGCGCACCTACGTGCACCAGGGCAGGAAAGTGGACGAACAGGTGCACCTCGGCTTCGACCTGTCAGTCACCAGGAACGTTCCCATCAGCGCCTCCAACGACGGCAAGGTGGTCTTTGCCGGCTGGCTCGGCATCTACGGCAACTGTGTCGTGATCGATCATGGCTATGGCCTGCAATCGATCTACGCGCACCTCAATTCGATGGACGTGAAACCCGGCGACGCCGTGCGGCGGGATCAGGTGATCGGGCGCAGCGGCGCTACCGGCCTGGCGGGCGGCGACCACCTGCACTTCAGCATGCAGATCGATGGCGTCCAGACCAACCCGGTCGAATGGTGGGACGATCACTGGATTCAGGATCGCATCCGTTCGAAGGTTCCGCTGGCGGCGCAGTAGACCCTTGCCTCGGGGCGTGCCGGGGGCCACAATAGAGCCGTCCACCGCATCGAAACGGAACTGCAAGATGCGCAAACCGTGCAGGGTGGGTTGCCCCGCGCTGCGCGATTTCACGCCCCGAAGCGTGGCTTCGTGCGGACCGCAATCCCTTGGTTTTCAGCGGCCCGTCGCCTTTCACCCAGTTGGCCCCCCATTTGCCAAAGGGGGAATGAGGGCCGGAGGCAGAGTGGCGAGTACTGGTGTGGAACAAGAGGTGTTTCGGATCCTGGATGCGCGCCGGGAAGCAGGGCGCGCCGCCGCCGGGTTGCCGCCGGTCGCGCATTTCCGGCGGCCTGCCGAGCGTCCCTTCACGGCGGAAGAACGCGAGAAAGTAACGATACTGTTCGGCGGTCTTACCTGGAAGCACGACGAACTTATCCAGGCGGTGTTCCGCGGCTGTGGCTACCGGGCGCAGCGGCTGCCCCAACCCAACAATGCGGCCTACCAGTTGGGCAAGGAGTATGGCAACAACGGCCAGTGCAACCCGACGTATTTCACGGTCGGCAACCTGATCCAGTTCTTGCGTGGGATCGAGCAACAGGGTTTGTCGCGCCAGGAGATCGTTGACCGGTACGTCTTCTTCACGGCCGGCTCGTGCGGTCCCTGCCGGTTTGGCATGTATGAAGCCGAATACCGCCTGGCGCTCGAGAACGCCGGTTTCCCCGGATTCCGGATTCTGCTTTTCCAGCAGCAGCAAGGGATCCACGCGGCGTCGGGCGAACCGGGGCTGAAGTTCAACGTGGATTTCGGCATGGGGATGTTCAACGCGCTGCAATTCGGCGATGTGTTGAACGATCTGGTCTACCGCATCCGGCCGTTCGAGGTGCGGCCCGGCGCGACCGACCGGGCGTTGCGCGAGGTGCTGGACCGCGTGGCTGCCTTGCTGCGTGATGTGCGGCCGTTTGAGATTCTGCGCGACGGTCCGCCGTGGCTGGCGCGGTTGCTCGCCCCGCGAGACCGCGCCCAGCGGTATTGCAACACCTTTGGCAAGATCCGCCACCACCTGTACCGGCCCGAGCTGCGCCGGGCCAGCGCGGAGATCCGGGAGATCCTGGACGCGGTCGAAGTCGACCGGCTGCGCGTGAAACCCGTGGTGAAGATCGTGGGCGAGTTTTGGGCCCAGCTCACCGAAGGCGACGGCAATTTCAACATGCCGGCTTTCCTGGAGCGGGAGGGCGCGCAAGTCTACCCGGAGCCCATCGCCGCCTGGGTGCAGTACCTGCTCTATCAGGCCGAAGGGCGCAGCGAGGAGCAGCAGGCGGTGGAGTCATTCCACGACCCGCTTCCCGCCTGGGCGTGGCGCCGCCGCGCGGCGCGCGCGTTCCGCTACGGCCGGAAGCGGTGGCTGCTGGCCTTGGGGCGCAAGCTCTGGGGCCACTATTACCACCGCACCGCGGAGTTGCTGGGCGGACTCTCGCCGCATCTGGCTTCCCAGGAGGAACTGGCGCGGCTGGCGCAGCCGTTTTATGCCCGCTACCTGCGCGGCGGCGAGGGGTACCTGGAGGTCGCCAAGAACATCTACTACACGCAGCGCCGGAAATGTCACATGGTGCTGGCGCTGAAGCCGTTCGGCTGCATGCCTTCCACGCAGTCCGATGGCGCCGAGGCGGCGGTGGTGAGCCGTTTTCCCGATATGCTTTTCCTGCCTATCGAAACCTCGGGAGAAGGCGAACTGAACGCCCACAGCCGGGTGCAGATGGCGCTTGGAGAAGCGAAAGCCAAGGCGCGCGCCGAATTCGACCGGGCGCTGGCGTCGGCCGGCAAATCGCTCGACGAACTTCGCGAGTATGCCGCCGCCCATCCCCCGCTGCGCCGGGCTCTCTACCGGACGCCGGAGCAGCCCGGCTTCGCCGGCACGGCCGCCCGCTTCGCGCTGCATCTCAGTGACCTGATGGACGCCCGGCGACGCGGCAGACGCCAGGGAAAGTAGATTATGAACGCTTCCGGCGCGCAACTGATGATCGGCATGGATGTCGGTTCCACTACCGTCAAGGCGGTGGTCACCGAATCCGGCGGGTCGCGAATCCTCTGGCGTGATTATCAGCGGCACGAAACGCGCCAGCCCGAAAAGGTCTTCGAGTTCCTTTCCCGCATCGAGAAGGAAGTGGGCGTGCGGCCGGGAGGCGCGCGCACCTTCCTCACCGGGTCGGGCGGCGCGGTGCTGGCGCCCCACCTGGGCGCGCGGTTCGTGCAGGAAGTCACCGCGGTGTCGCTCGCCGTGGAAAAACTGCACCCCGAGGTTTACTCCGTCATTGAACTGGGGGGGCAGGACGCCAAGATCATCATCTTCAAGGACGACGAGCAGAGCGGACGGAAGAAGAAGATTCCGTCGATGAACGACAAGTGCGCGGGCGGCACCGGCGCGGTCATCGACAAGATCAAGGCGAAGCTGCGCATCCCGCATCAGGAACTTTGCAACCAATGCTACCGGGGGGTGCGCCTGCACAAAGTCGCCGGCAAATGCGGAGTATTCGCGGAGACAGACATCAACAGCCTGCAAAAGCAGGGCACTCCGCCCGAGGAACTAATGGCGTCGCTGTTCGACGCCATCGTGCTCCAGAACCTGAGCGTGCTGACCCGCGGCCACACCCTGCTGCCGCACGTGCTGTTGCTCGGCGGACCGAATTCGTTCATCCGCGGCATGCGGGAAGCCTGGCAAGCCAACATTCCCCGCATGTGGGAAGAGCGGCGCGTGAAACTCCCGGAGGGCGTCGCCCCGGAGGACCTGATTCGCGTCCCGGAGAACGCCCAGTACTTCGGCGCGCTCGGCGCCATCGAGTTCGGCCGGGAGGAGCACGAGGAAGACAGCGCCTATCGGGGCCTGGACGGGCTCCGCTATTACATCGACGTGGGGCGGCACCAGGAGAAGGCCAAGGCGGGCAGCCGCGGCCTGGTGGCCTGCCCGGAGGAACTGGCCGCATTCCGCGCGCAGTATGGCAAGCAGCCCCCGCGCCCGGTGGTGTTCGCGCCGCGTTCCACGGTGCGGGGCGTCATCGGCGTCGACGGCGGATCCACCTCCACCAAAGCGGTCCTGCTGGACGAGAACGGCGACCTGCTGGTGAAAGCCTATCAGCTTTCCCACGGCAACCCCATCCAGGACACCATGGAACTGTTCGACAAACTGCGCGCCCCGGTCGAGTCCACCGGCGGCCGCGTGGAGGTGCTCGGCGTCGCCACCACCGGGTACGCCAAGGACATTCTCCGCGACGTCCTGAAGGCCGACGTCGCCCTGGTGGAGACGGTGGCGCATACCGAGGCCGCCAAGCGCTACTTCGCGGACCCGCACGTCATCGTCGACGTGGGCGGACAGGACATCAAACTCATCATCCTCTCGCACGGGCGCGTGAAGGACTTCAAACTGAATACCCAATGCTCGGCGGGCAACGGCTACTTCCTGCAATCCACCGCGGAGGGCTTCGGGCTCGACGTGCAGCAGTACGCGGACCTGGCTTTCTCCGCGGAGACGATGCCCGTGTTCGGTTACGGCTGCGCGGTGTTCCTGCAATCGGACATCGTCGGGTTCCAACGCCAGGGCTGGCGCGCCGAAGAGATTCTGGCGGGACTGGCCGCCGTGCTGCCCAAGAACGTCTTCCTGTACGTGGCCAACATCCCGAACCTGGCCGCGCTGGGCGCCCGGTTCATCCTGCAAGGCGGCACCCAGAACAATCTGGCCGTGGTCAAGGCGGAAGTGGACTTCATCCGCGCCAGTTTCCGGGCCGCGGAACGTGAGCCCGAGATCCTGGTGCACCCGCACTGCGGCGAATCAGGCGCGATCGGAGCGGCGCTCGAAGCGCTGCGGCTGTGGCGGAACGGACGCCAGACCACCTTCATCGGCCTGGACGCGGTGCGCCACATCGAGTACCGCACCACCCGCGGCGAGCAGACACGCTGCCATTTCTGTAAGAACGCCTGCCTGCGCACCTTTATCGACATCAAAACCGCCGCGGCGCCGCCCCCGGCCGCTACCTCGGTCCTGCCGCTCGCCGCCGGTGAACAGCGGCTGATCATCGCCAGTTGCGAGAAAGGCACGGTCGAGGACGTCGGAGAGATGCGGCAAATCAAGGCCAGCGTCGACGCCGTGCGGCAGGCGAATCCGAACCTGCCGGGCGAAGCCGCGCGCGAGGTGTTCCGCTCGCGGAAGCCCCCGCGGGTCGCCGATCCGGAACCGGTCCACGCCTGGACGCGGGAGGCGCGCCAACGCCGCGACCTGATGCGCGCCCGCTCGCGCCTGCGCGTCGGCATCCCGCGCGTGCTGAACATGTACGCCTTCGCGCCGCTCTTCACCGCCTATCTGGAGAGCCTGGGAGTGGCCGCGGAGAACCTGGTCTGGTCCGACTACACCACCAACGACCTGTATCGCGCGGGCATTAGCCGCGGCGCCATCGACCCCTGCTTTCCCTCGAAGGTCGCCCTGTCGCACGTACACAACCTGCTGGTCAAGGCGACGCGCAAGCCTCTGGACGTCATCTTCTTCCCCATGTTCGACCTGCTGCCGTCGCCGCTCGAGAAACTCGCCGGGCGCAATGCCTGCCCCACCGTGATGGCGACTCCGCAGACGGTGCGCGCGGCGTTTGTAAAGGAGACCGATGTTTTCGCCGAGCGCGGCATCCGGTACCTGACGCCGCTGGTCAATCTCGACGACCGCCGCATCTTCTCCTACCAGATGTTCACCGCCTGGGCGCCCGTGCTGGGCCTTTCCCGCGAGGAGCACGAGCGCGCGCTCGACGCCGGGTTCGGCGCCCAGCGCGATTATGAGGGCTGGCTGCGGCGGCGCGCCCGCGAGGTGATCGACATGCTCGAGGGCGAGCGGCGCCTCGGGATTGTGGTGCTGGGCCGCCCGTACCATCATGACCCGGGCATCAACCACGAAATCCTCGACGAGCTGCAAAAGATGGGCTACCCCATCCTTTCGCAGAGCACCCTGCCGCTGGATGAGGACATTCTCGAGCGCCTGTTCGGGGCGGAAGTGCGCGCCGGCGTGATCGAGAGCCCGCTCGAGATCTCCGACGTGTGGAAGAACTCGTACTCGTGCAGCAGCAACCACAAGCTCTGGGCGGCCAAGTTCACCGCCCGCCATCCCCATCTGGTGGCGCTGGAACTGTCCAGCTTCAAGTGCGGGCACGATTCGCCCATCTATACCGTCATGGAGCGCATCATTGAGCGCTCCGGCACGCCGTATTTCAGCTTCAAGGACCTGGACGAGAACAAGCCCGCGGGCTCTATCCGCATCCGGCTGGAAACCATCGACTATTTTCTGCGCCGGTACCGCGACGACCTGTTGCAGCGGACCAAGGCCGCCGAGCGGGTCGAAGCGCAGCTTGCGGACTTGGCGGGCCCACTGCGGATGGGCGGCCAGGCGGCGGCCTGCGCGGGCGCGTGAACGGCCGCCGCTGCCATCGGCGCGCGGCTTTCTCTCCGCTGCCCGCACGTGCTAGATTCCTTCACAAAACGATGCGCCTCTTCATGTTTCTCCTGCTGGCGGCGCTCGCGGCGCGCGCGCAGATCACCGTCACCGCGGCCACACCTTTGTGGCTGGACGCGCAGGCCCCCGAGTCCGTGCGGCGGGCCGCCGAGAACCTGCGTACAGATCTGGCGAAGGCGTTCGGCAGGGACCCGCGCCTGGTGAGCCAGGACCCCGGCGGGACCTGCCTGCGGATCGGCGTGGGGCTCGGCGCGGGGACGGACACCGAAACACTCGAAATCCGGGCGGACGGCGGCCAACTGGTGCTGACCGGTTCGGACCCGCGGGGGACCATCTACGCCATCTACGAGTTCGCCCAGCGCTTTCTGGAGGCCGATCCGTTCCAGCACTGGACCGACGCCGTCCCCCCGCGCCGGAAACAAGTCGTGATTCCCGCCGGCACCCGGATCCGCGAGCGGCCCACCGTGCGTTACCGGGGCTGGTTCATCAACGATGAAGATTTGCTGACCGGCTGGACGCCGGGCGAGGCGGACGGCACCGGCATCGCGCTCGCCACGTGGGACAAGATCTTCGAAACGCTGCTGCGCCTGAAAGGCAACATGATCGTGCCGGGCACGTTCATCTTTCCGGATGAGCCGCAGGTGCGCGCGGCGGGCCGCCGGGGCCTGGTGATCACGCAGCACCACATCGAAGTGCTCGGCACCAACACCTGGCGCTGGCCCGAAAACACACCCTACGCGTTCGGCAGCGCGCCGCAGTTTCTGCTGGCGGCGTGGCGCAATTCCGTGCGCGGGTACGGCGACCAGGAAGTGATCTGGACGGTCGGCTACCGGGGTAAGCATGACCGCGCGTTCTGGGAGGACGATCCGACGGTGGGTCCCACCGACGCCGACCGCGCGCGGGCCATCCGCCAGGCGATCGACCGCCAAATGGAACTGGTCCGGCAGGAACGCCGGCAGCCTTATTTCCTCATGAACGCCTGGATGGAGTCCGTGCCTTTGATCCGGAAAGGACTGCTGAAGATTCCTCCCGGCGTGACCCTGGTGTGGCCGGACAACGGCCACGGCATCGTGCGCGACGAGGGTGACATCGCCGCCGGCCACGGCGTGTACTACCACACCGCCATGTACAGCTCACGCGCCAACCAGTTGACCGAGATGGTGCCGCTCGAACGGATCCACCGGGAGTTGGGCCGCGCCCTGAAAGCCGGGGCCACCGAGTACCTGCTGGTCAACGTGAGCGACATCCGCCCGTACCCGCTCACCACGCGCGCGGTGATGGAACTGGCCTGGGACGCGACACCCTGGCGGCTGCCAGAAGCCGAGGCGGTCAGCCGCTATTTGCGCAAGTGGTGCCGCGAAGAATTCGGCGAGCGCGCGGCGCCCGCCGTCGCGGCGTATTATCGCGCCTACTTCGCCGCTCCCGGGCGCTACGGCGCGCAGGAGCATCAGACGCTGGCCGACAATGCGTATCACACCTACGCGCGGCACGCGCTAGTCGCGATGATTACGGGCCAGCCGGAAGGCCCTTCCTGGCACCGGCCGTCGGGCGACCTCGGCGAGTTCATCGCCGCCGCCGGACGCGCCGCCGCGGAAGCGGAACCGCGCTGGGCCGAGGCTCGCGCGCTGGCGGAACGGGCCCGCCCCCTGGCGCCTGCCGCGCGGCGCCCGTTCTTTGAATATCACGTGTTGGGACAAGCGGCCTTCCACCAGCACTCGAACCGCATGCTGCGCCTGGTGGCGGAGGCATACCGGGAAACCGCGCCCGCCGCCCGCCGCCGGTTGCTGACCCAGGCCGCCGCTGAAGCCGGGAACGCCCGCGCGGTGCTGGACGCCGCCGAGTACGGCCCCTGGCGCGGCTTTTTCCGCACGGAGTACTTCGTCGACGTGCTGCATACCCGCGCGTTATTGGAAGCCGCGGTCGCCCGCCTGGACGGCCAGCCCTTGCCAGCCGGCCTGCCCGTGCGCGTGCTGGCGCGGGATCCCTACGTGCTGATTAAGGCGTATCAGGGGGACCGGCGCGTGGCGGTGACGCCCTGAGGGCGCCGCACGCTCTCTGCCGTCCGCGGAGCCCCGCGACCGGGCGGCTGGGCAAATGCGCCGCTCAGAAACCTCACGCCAGCGCTTCCAGCAGGCGGTCAAGGTCCCGCTGGTTGTTATAAACCGACGGCGAAATCCGCATCCGGTTGCCGAAGCGCATGGCCACATGGACGTTGGCCGCGCGGAGGCGTTCCATCGTCTTGGCCGGGTCGCGCGCTTCGAACGCTACGATGGGGCTGTCGTTGCCGGGCGGCGTGATGGACGGATAACCCCGCGCGGGCAGTTCCTTCATCAGGCGGTCCGTCAGCGTGCGGACATACGCCCGAATGTTCCCGACGCCGAGCCGTTGGATATACGACAGGCTCTCGAGCGCCGCGATCACGCCCTCGTAGGACGGATAGCTGACCTCGTAACGCGCCGGGCCGGTGACCGGCTGATAGGCGATTTCCTCGACGGCGGGATCCGGCCGTTCCACCCAGGGCGGGTAATTGAACCGGACCCCGCCGGAGTGCTGCATCGGCTTGACCACGGCGCCCTGCAAGTCCTCGCGCACATACAGGAAGCCGAAGCCCTTCACGCCCATCAGCCATTTGTAGGTGGAGCACGCCGCCAGGTCGATGCCCATGGCCCGGACGTCAATGGGCACTGCGCCCGCGCACTGGATGATGTCCGCATAGACATACGCGCCCCGGGCGTGCGCCAGGGCGCTGGTCGCCTGGATGTCGTGGAAATAGCCGTTCACGTTGGAGACCAGTGCGACGGCCACCAGACGCGTGTTGCGGTCGATCGCGCGGTCCAGGTCGTTGAGGTCAATGCGCCACTTGCGATGTTTCACCACGCGCACGTCCAGCCCGTCGCGCTGGCGCATGCGGTAGTGGTAGAGCGCGGCCGAATAGTGCAGGTCGGTCGTCACCACGTTGCCGCCCTGGAGATTCATCCCGTTCAGGATATTGCTCTCCGCTTCGATGGTGCTGCGCGCGAACGCAATCTCCGAGGGCTTGGCGTTGAGGAGCGCGGCGAACAGGATTTTGGCGTCGTGGCGCGGGCGGGCCCACGGCGGCCACCAGGGTTCTCCCACCTCGTGCGTTTCCCAGTCGACGTAGCGGTGAATGGCTGCCGCGGAATGGACGCTCAAGGGATGGCAGGAAGCGTTGTCGAGATAGACGGCGTGGCGGGCGCGTGGGAAATCGTCGCGCGCCGCGGAAACGTCGCCGGTCGGCGCCGGCTTCGCGCTCAGCCCCGTGGCTGCCGCGCCGAGGAAATGCCGTCGATGCATGGCGCCGTCCAGCGTATCGCAACTTCCGCCGCGCTTCATCCCACGGGACTGCGCGGGTATCCTGACCCGAACCCGCGTGTCCGTCAGGGCTGCCGCTTCTTCATCAGCCAGGCCTCCGACAGGATGGTGCCCCAGCCGCCGGTGTTCCGCCAGATCTCACGCTCGACGCGGCTGCCGCGGGCCACGTCCGCGGCGCGCTCGAACCGGATCTCCAGTTCTCCGTCCCGCGTCGCCTCGCGCGGAACGTCGAAGGTGAAGAAGTCGCTCATCAGTTCGGGAACTTCCAGATCTGCGGCCAAAACCATTCCGTCCGCGCGGATGGTCTGGCTCTTCTGGTTCATGTGCGTGCGGTAGCGCTCCTGGTAGTGCGGCCGCACCAGCGTGAAGCGGATCCGGTAGGCGGCGTGGGGGTCCAGGCCGCGATAGCGCAGCGTGACGCCCTGGTCTTCGTCCTGGGTGTAGTGCATCGAGCGCTGGCTGGGCCGGTTGCCTTCCCAGATCATCCCGGGCGTCAGTGGCTGGCCGAAATCGTAGGGATAGCCGTGCACCATGCGCGGCGCGGGGTTGAAGGTGCCCGCGTTGTCGTAGAACCCTCCCTCGCCGGGGTTTTCGTAGTCCACGATCATGCCGAGCAGCTCGTCCCTCTCCTCGGCCGAGACCGCGCGCGCCCGCTCCAGTTGCCGTTTCAGCCAGCCGAGCCCGATAAAGTCGTGCTCCAGCTGAAAGATCCCCTCGCTGCGGACGCCGTAAAGCTGGTTGCTTTCCTCGCCGAGCCGCTCGGCCTGCTCGCGCAGCCGGCGCATTTCCGGGGACTCCTCGCGTTCAGCCAGCCAGGCGAGCGCCTCGCCGATGGCGCCGTCCGGGTCCCCGCCGCGCCGCGCCGCGCGAATCCGCTCTTCGATCCGCGTTTGCAGGGCTTTCTGCCGCGTCACCTGGCGCTTGATGTGCAGGTCCAGCGCGGCCTTCTGCAGGTACTCGCGCCACAGCCAGCTGGTGCGCATGCGGCTGGCCGGCATCCGCGCGCCCGCTTCCCGGACCAGCTGGTAGTAGCGGTCGATGCCGGGTTTTTTGTCGATCGGCTGCGCGCGCTTTTCTTCCAGGTTCTCTTCGAGCTGAAAGATCGCGTCCGCCATGGCCGGCGCGGCTTCCGGTCCGAACCAGGTGCGGGCGTACTCCCGCACCACCTCTTCCACGCCCCGTTGCGGGCTCCACAGCAGGCGCTGCCACATCCACTGGTTGAAGTGGTCCTGCGTGCCGCTCGAGTGAGTGACGTCGCCGATGCCGTAGCGCAGCGCCTGGTTGAAGAACCAATGGTAGTAGCGCGGCCAGGCGAAGAAGGTCAGGCGGTCGAAGACCATGGTGAGCGCCTGATCCGGCATGCGCTCGTACAGAAAGTGGTTCCAGTGCGGCGGCTGGTCGCCGTTCTTGTCGGCGCGGGGGTAGGCCTGGAGGTAAGCGTTCTGCGCGTAACGCCAGTGCGTCAATTCGTTGTAGAAGACGATGTCGTGCCGAGGCGGCAGTTGACGCAGCAGCTCCTTGAGGTACCGGTCCGGGGGCCCGAAACCCGGGTAGCGGAACAGATCCATGCGGTGGTTCTGCCGGTGTCCGGGCTGCCACGTCATGGCGTCCGACCCGGGGCCGTAGGAGAGCGCGCGCAGCCACGGCCGCGGTCGCTCTTGCAGGTATGCCAAGACCGCCTGGTCGCTTTCGTTCGAGAACTTCTGGTTGGTGATGAAGAACTCGGTGCGGGGATGGTAGTGGCGGACGATGGCGGCCATGTCTTCGCAAAGCCGGATGAAGACGCGTCCGTAGGGCAGGCAGCGGTCGCACTCGCAGCCGCCGCCGTCGCCGCCCACGAACACGACGTAATCGAGCGGCGCGGCGGCGCGGAAGGTCGCATCGCACCTTTTGAGCAGGGCTTCGCGCGCCGCAGGCACGGACGGGCAGAGGTAGCCTTGCCGGCCGATGGATTCCGAGGCGAGCCACTCGGCCGGTCCGGAACCTGCGTTCGGGCCGTAATGTTCCATCGTTTGTAGGCCCATCGCGCGGGCGAAATGATAAAAGGCGTCGCCGCCCTGGTGAGCGTTGACCTGCACCGTGTTCAGACCGGCCAGGACGTAGTCTTCGAGTTTGCGTTGCCGCTCGCGCTCCGTCCAGCGGCGGACCTTGGCTTTCTGCAGGGCTACGCCGCTCTGGCCAATTTGCGTGCCGCGGATCTCAAAGGCGGGCGCGGAACGCACCTCCAGCGGGACGGGAAGTTCGAGTTGGCGCCCGCTCGCATCGGCCTGGCGCAGGATTTCCCCGGCGGCGTAAAGGACGCCGCGGCGGTCGACGCCGCGCGCCGCCAAGGTGACGCCGCCCGCACCGGCGAACGTTTTCAGTACGAAACCTTCCGGGTCGCGGAACGGTTTCTCGTCCGCCACGAGCGCGGCCAGCGCGCGGTGGTTCTCGGCCGTTCCCAGCAGAATGAGCAATTCGCCGGTCTGGACAGGCGACGGCTGGCCTTCGCGCTCCACGCGCACCGGAAGCCCGCCCAGTTCGCTCAATCGTTCGGCGAGAATGCGGGCGGCATGCGCCTCCACCGGGTCCGGCTGGTCCGGGGTGCGGACGATCGCGGTGCGGAAAGACACGGCCTGCGCGCAGACGGGAAGCAGCGCGAGCAGCAGACCCGCGCGCGCGGAACGGATACCCATGGGCACGAGTCTCTCATGCCGGCGGACCGGCAGCCAGGGGTGAATTCCCGGCGCGGGCGGGATCAAGGGAACGGTGGGAGGGGGTCCCCCTTACTCCTTCCGCAACCACGGCCGCCTTGGTCAGGATCAACGACGGCCCGCCGGTGGAGCTAAGACCGGTTCGATCCTCGGTTTGGCGTTCGCCGCGCCCGCGGTAGGCCAGGGAGGGCTGTTGCGGTTCGGCTTGCTCCGCATGCCACCGGGGTGGCGCGGGAACCCCTATCCACCCCGGCGGCGGCCACCGGTGCGGGAGCGGGCGGACGCTATAATACCGGGGAGGCCACCTACGCCTGGGCATGCTGAAGAATGTCGATCTGCATCTGGCCGGATGGGGCGAACGGGGCAAGCAGATCGAGCTGCTGCTGAGCGGGTCTCCGCACCGGGAGCAGGCGGCCGCTTTCCTGGAAAGTTTTGCCCAGCAGTACCCGAACCTCCTCGAGCAGTATTCTCCTTCCGCGCTCCGGGCGCTGTTGCAAACGTTCGCCTACAGCCGGTTTCTCGCGAAAGAGCTGCTGCGGGATCCCTCCTGGTTCCTGCCCGCGACGGAGCGGCTGGAACATGGGTTGTCCTTCGACGAGTTGCGGGAACGCCTGGCGGAAGAGGTGATCCGGGAGGGTGCGGCCGCGGTCACCTTCGCCCGTTTCCGCCGCCGGCAGCTGCTGCGCATCCTGCTGCGCGACGTCCTGGGAATCGCCACGCTGGCCGAGGTCACCGCGGAACTGTCCGCGCTGGCGGATGCCATCGTCGATGTGGCGCTGGAAGCCATCGCCGCCGAGGTCCGGGCGCGGCACGGAGCGCCGCGTTACACCGACGAGCGCGGTCCCGCCCATGAGGCCGGCTTCGCGGTCATCGCGCTGGGCAAATGGGGCGGCCAGGAATTGAACTACTCGTCCGATATCGACATGATGTTTGTCTACACCGCGCCGGGCGAGACAGACGGGGTGGCGCGGATCACGAACCTCGAGTTCTTCAAGAAGGTGGCCAACCGCCTGACGGAGACGCTGTCGGCGTATACGCCGGAGGGCATTACCTACCGCGTGGATCTGCGCTTGAGGCCGGAGGGCGCCCTGGGGGAGGTGTGCGCGTCCCTCGACAGCGCCCGGAGTTACTACGCCCTCCGCGCGCGCGACTGGGAATTGCAGATGCTCATCAAGGCGCGCGTCGCGGCCGGGGACCACCAGACCGGCGCCGCCTTGCTGGATTTTGTCGAACCGCTCATTTACTCGAGTACGCTCGATTTCAGCGCCGTGGAGGCCCTGTCCGCCACGCGGCAGCGGATTGGCGAGAAGCTGGCGGCCAAACAGGCGCGCTCGCTGCGCGCGGGCTCCAAAGTGGACGTCAAGCTGTCCCCGGGCGGCATTCGGGACATCGAGTTCCTGGTGCAGTGTCTCCAGCGCCTACACGGGGGGCGCGACCGGTGGGTGCGGCATGGCGGCACGCTGCTGGCCCTGTTCCGGCTCCGCGACAAGGGGTTTCTGTCCGGCGCCGAATACGCCCGGCTGGCCTCCGCTTACGAGTTCCTCCGCCACGTCGAGCACCGCCTCCAGATGGAGGACGACCGGCAGACTCATGTCCTGCCGTCCCGGCGCGAAGAACTGGAAACGCTGAGCCGCAAACTGCCTCAGGAGCCCGGCGTCACCCCGGGAGCGGACACGCTGGACCGGCGCTTGCAGCTCCACTTGCAGAACGTCCGCGAAATCTACGAGCGGGTCATTTACTCGCAGAAGCCGATGTACTATCAGCCAGTCCTGTCGGAGCCCGCGGAGGCCCGGGAGGAACCGGCGCACGAAGCCGCGGCGGGAGGCGGCACCAACGTGACGCGTTTTCTCGATCATCGCGCGCCGGCGCTGGCCGCGCTGCTGGCGCAGTCCCCGCTGCACCGGGGCCGGAACCGCTTCGATCACTTTTTAGACAAGGTCATGGCCAGCCATGAGTGGCTGGCGCGGCTCGACCGCAATCCGCAACTGGCGGCGGCGGTCATCGACATTTTCGAGTACAGTCCGTTTTTCTCCGACCAGCTCTTACGCAACCCCGGGCTGCTGGGTGAAATCGGGCAGCCGGCCGATCTCAGCCAAGAGCATCCGGAAGACGCCGGGGAACTGCGGCGCGTGTTCCGGCGCGAGATGTTCCGCGTGCAGACGCAAAGCATCTGCGGGCGCGTCCCGGTATTTCAGACGCTGGGTCAGACTTCCGATCTGGCCGACCGGGTGATCGCGGGGGCCTATCAACTCGCGATCTGGAACCGGTTGGGAATCACGCCGCCCACCCGCGCCGAGTACATCCCCCACGATCAGATGCTGGTGATTGCGCTGGGCCGGCTGGGCGTGCGCGAATTCGATCTCGGCTCCGACGCCGACCTCGTCTTTGTGATCCCCGATGAGGACGCCGCCGAGCTCTCCTTTTGGACGGCGGTGGCGGAAAACGTGATCGATCTGATTACGGCCTACACCAACGATGGGCTGATCTTCTCGGTGGACACCCGCCTGCGCCCGCACGGACGCGAAGGGCCGTTGGTGCAGACCGTCTCCGCGTACCAGGAATACTTCAGCAAGCACGCCGAAGCGTGGGAGGGCATCGCGTACATGAAAGCCCGCGGCGTGGCGGGCAACCCGGAGCGCGCCACGCAGTTCCTGAACGACATTCAGGAGGTGGACTGGCGGCGCTGGGGACAGGGCGGCCGCTCCCGCCAGGCGCTCAGCGAAATGCGCGCCCGCCTGGAGCGGGAACAGGGCGCGCGGAATCCTCTGAAAGCCGGCCGCGGAGGCTACTACGACATCGACTTCGTCCTGATGTATCTGCGGCTGAAAGGCGCCGGCATCTTCTTCAAAGTGCTGAATACGCCCGAGCGCATCGCCGTGATCGAAAAAATGGGGCACCTCGAGCGCGAGGACGCCGAGTTTCTGTGCGACGCCGCCACGTTCTACCGCGCCGTCGACCACGCCTTGCGCGTGATGAACGGGCATGCCGAAGGCCGGCTGCCCTCCGCGTCCGGCCAACTGGAAGTGGTCGGCGACCTGGTGCGGCGGTGGACGCCGGAGCGGCTGCACGATCTCCCTCTGGCCGAAAAGATGTACCAGCTTCAGAACCGGACGGCGGAGTTCTTCCGGCGCATTTTCGGTTAGTTCGCCGGCGTGGCGCCGCCACGGGAGTCGTCTCCGCGGTGGTACGGTGAGACGTAATGCGGTTGTTTGCTTCTGCTCTCTTGCTGCTGGCCGTCCTGCCGCCGGCTTTCCCTAAAAAGGTCCTCACCCACGAAACCATGTGGCTGATGAAACGGGTGTCGGCTCCGAAAGTCAGTCCGGATGGCCGGTGGATCGTGTTCACCCTGCTGACGCCGTCTTATGACCGGCAGCAGCAGTCTTCCGACCTGTGGATCGTGCCCGCGGACGGAAGCGCGCCGCCGCGGCAGTTGACCGCCACCAAGGGAGGCGAGGGCGGCGTAGCGTGGAGTCCGGACAGCAAGCGCCTGGCCTTCACCGCCAAACGCGAAGGCGACGACGCCGCGCAGGTGTACGTGCTGGACTTGGACCTGGGTGGTGAGGCGCGCCGCGTTACCTCTCTGTCCACGGGCGCCGACACTCCGATCTGGCGGCCCGACGGCCAGGCTCTGCTGTTTTCCTCGCGGGTCTATCCGGGCGCGGCCGATGACGAAGCCAATCGCAAAGCGGAAGCGGAGCGGAAACAGCGCAAGTACAACGCCCGCGTCTACACCGCGTTTCCCATCCGCTATTGGGACCGCTGGCTGGACGAGCGCCGGCCCACGCTGCTGGTGCAGACGCTGGAAGAGGGGGCCAAGCCCAAGGATCTGTTGGCGGGCAGCCGGTTGGCAGAGGAAGCCGGTTTCGGCGGAAAGCTGAGCAGCGGCGGCGAGTCCCTGCCGGCCGCCTGGACTCCCGGCGGCGACGCCGTGGTGTTCGCCGCCACTGTGGACCGTCACCGCACCGCCTACGCGCAGGCGCGCATGAACCTCTATCGCGCGCCAGCTACGGGTGGAGAACCCGTCGCCCTCACCAATGACGACGGCGCCTATGACAGCCCGGTGTTTGCGCCCGGCGGGAAAACTTTGTACGCGCTCTTTGAGCCCATCAATTCCCAGGTGTACAACCTGACCCGCCTGGCGCGCTTCGCCTGGAACGGCGCGCAAGTGTCCGAACGCCGGGTGCTCAGCCAGGATCTTGACCGCTCGGTGGATGCGTTCTGCGTGGCGCCCGACGGCCGCGAAGTTTATCTGCTGGCCGAAGAGGCGGGCCACACCAAGCTGTTTACCGTCAGCGCCGGGCATGGCGGCGTGCGTAAAGCGGTCGACACTGCGCTGGGCATCTACACCGACCTGTCGATGGGAGGCGCCACGCTGGCCGGGCTGTGGCAGAGCGTGAGCCATCCCGCCGAAGTGGTGCGGCTGGACCTGTCGGCGGGGCGGCACACCGCCGTGACCGCATTTAACGCCGCCGCCGCGGCGGAGATCGACTTGCCGCCGTTGCGCCACTTCTGGTTCACCTCCCGGCGCGGCCGGCGCATCCACAACATGGTGGCCCTTCCGCCGGGTTTCTCTGAGGCGAACAAGTACCCGTTGTTTGTGCTGATGCATGGCGGACCGGCCAATATGTGGCGGGACCAGTTTTTTCTGCGGTGGAACTACCACCTGCTGGCTTCGCCCGGGTACGTGCTGCTGCTGACGGACTATTCCGGTTCGACCGGGTACGGCGAGCAATTCGCCCAGTTCATTCAGGGGGATCCGCTTGCCGGACCGGCCGACGAAATCAACGAAGCCGCCGATGAGGCGATCCGCCTCTTCCCGTTCATCGACGCTTCGCGGCAGGCGGCGGGAGGCGCCAGTTACGGCGGCCACCTGGCTAACTGGATGCAAGCCACCACGACCCGCTACCGTTGTCTGATCAGCCACGCGGGACTGGTCAACCTGGAGTCGCAGTGGGGAACCAGCGATGTGATCTACCATCGCGAAATGACCAGCCTGGGACCGGTGTGGGAGCAGGGTCCGGTGTGGCGCGAACAGAACCCGGCGCGCCGCGCGGCGAATTTCAAAACACCCATGCTGGTCACCATCGGGGAGAAGGATTACCGGGTGCCGCTCAACAACAGCATCGAGAACTGGAGCCTGCTTCAGCGCTTGCGCGTCCCCAGCAAGCTGGTGGTGTTTCCGGAGGAGAACCACTGGATTCAGGACGGCGAAAACAGCCGGTTCTTCTACCAGCAGGTGCTGGACTGGCTGAAGACCTACCTGTAGGTTCCCCCCGGCCGGCGAAGGCTGACGCCCGACCCTCCCCTTGTCTGGCGCGCGGCTGGACCTGGCAGATCCGGTACAATGAGGACAAGTCATCGACATGGTCGCGCATGTGTTGAGGATGTGTGTCTTTGCGGCCGCGGTCCTTCAAGCGCAGCCGCCCCTGCCTGCCCCGCTCGCTCGCCCGGTGGATTTCGTGGGGGACGTGCAGCCGATCTTGCGAAAACGGTGCAGCGGCTGTCACGGGGCGGCGATGCAGTCGAGCGGGCTGCGGCTGGACGACCGGGAAGCGACGCTACGCGGCGGCTATTCGGGCGCGGTCATTCAAAAAGGAGACAGCGCGGAGAGCAAACTGATCCACCGGGTCGCCGGGCTGTATGGTTTACAGCGGATGCCGCCCGCCGGCAAACCGCTCTCCGCCGAAGAGATCGCCACGCTGCGCGCGTGGATCGATCAGGGCGCGCCCTGGCCGGACGCCGTGGCTAAGCCGGCGGAGGCGCCGCGGCCGGCGCACTGGTCTTTCCAGCCGTTGCGGAAACCCGCGCCGCCGCCCGTGCGCAACGCCGGTTGGGTTCGGAATCCGATCGACCGCTTCATCCTCGCGCGGCTGGAGGCGGAAGGCGTCGCGCCGTCGCCGGAAGCCGACAAGGCGACCCTGCTGCGGCGTCTCAGTCTGGATCTGACCGGACTGCCGCCGGCTCCGGAGGAGGTGTCCCGCTTTCTCGCGGACTCCCGTCCGGACGCCTATGAGCGCGCCGTCGGCCGCCTGCTGGCGTCGCCGCACTACGGCGAGAAGTGGGCCCGCCACTGGCTGGACCTGGCGCGCTACGCCGACAGCGACGGCTACGAGAAAGACTGGGTCCGCCCCTGGGCTTGGCGCTATCGCGAGTGGGTGATTCACGCGTTGAATCAGGACATGCCCTTCGACCGGTTTACGCTGTATCAGCTCGCGGGAGACCTGTTGCCCGGCGCGGGGCTCGACGCGAAAATCGCCACCGGATTCCACCGCAACACGCTGACGAACCGCGAGGGCGGGGTCGACAACGAGCAGTTCCGGTTTGAAAACACGGTCGACCGCGCCGCCACCACCGGCACCGTCTGGATGGGGCTGACGTTCGGCTGCGCCCAGTGCCACGACCACAAGTACGACCCGATCACCCAGAAGGATTTCTACTCCCTCTACGCCTTCTTCGACAACCTGGAAGAAGTCGATATCGACGCGCCATATCCCGGCGAAATCGCGCCGTACGAGAGGTCGCGGGCGGAATACGAAGCCAGGCGGCAGGCGCTGCTGGACGAGTATCGCGTGCCGGAACTGATGGCCGAATGGGAGAAGCGCATCCTGGCGGCGGCCGACAACCCCGGCAAGTGGACCGACTGGGATCTCGCCTGGGACTGTGTGCTGAAGCTCACGGCGGGCGGCGACGGAGCCAAGATTCTCCGCAAACCGCCAGAGCGGCGCACGCCGCGGGAGTGGACGATCCTGATCGATCATTTTGTCCGCAATTACCACTTTGCGGTCGGCAAGCAGAAGTTCGAGGCGGCGCGCTTCCCGGAACTCGACAAGAAACTGGCGGAACTGCGCGCGGCCTATCCGCAACTATCGCAGGCGATGGTGGTGGCGGAGGAGGAGACGCCACGCCGCACGTTCCTGCGGATTCGAGGGGACTACAAGACCCTGGGCATTGAAGTCGGGCCCGCCGCGCCGTCGTTTTTGAAGCCGCTCGCGGCGGAGGGCCGGCCGTCCCGCGCGGACCTGGCGCGCTGGCTGACCTCGCGCGACCATCCGCTTACCGCGCGCGTCACCGTGAACCGGGCCTGGCAGGAGTTCTTTGGCCAGGGGCTCGTCAAGACCGCCGAGGACTTCGGCACCCAGGGCGCTAAGCCCTCCCATCCGGAACTGCTGGACTGGCTCGCGGCGGAGTTCATCGATCAGGGCTGGAGCTTCAAACAGCTTCACCAAATGATCGTGATGTCGGCGGCCTACCGGCAGTCCTCCGCGGCGCGTCCGGATTTGGCCGAGCGCGACCCGGACAACCGGTTGCTGGCTCGCCAGGCGCGGCTGCGCCTTTCCGCTGAGTCCATCCGCGACAGCGCGCTGGCGGTCAGCGGACTGCTGAACCCGAGCCTGGGCGGCCGCAGCGTCCGGCCTCCCCAGCCCAAAGGCGTGGCGGAACTGGGCTATGCCAACAGTGTCAAATGGGAGGAAAGCACGGGCGCCGAGCAGTACCGCCGCGGGCTCTACATCCACTTCCAGCGCACCACGCCCTACCCGCTGCTGATGAACTTCGACGCGCCGAAGAGCACCGTGACGCAGTGCCGCCGCCAGCGGTCCAATTCGCCGCTCCAGGCGCTGAACCTGTTGAACGACCCCGTCTTTGTGGAAGCGGCCCAGGCATTTGCCCGCCGGGTGTGGGCGGAGTCGCCAGCCGCCTTCGAGAGCCGGATGGAACGCGCCTTCCGCCTGGCGCTGGCTCGTCCTCCGAAACCGGAGGAAACCGCTCGCCTGCGGCAGTATCACGCGACGCAGAAGGCGCTCCTCGACCGGGAGCCCCAGGCCGTAAAGGCGCTGGCGTTCCCCGCCGCCGCCGACCCGTGGGAAGCGGCCGCCTGGACCGGCGTAGCCAGCGTGATCCTGAACCTCGACGAATTCATCACCCGGGAGTAAGCGCAAATGAACTGGCAGGATTTTCGTGCGATTCAAAGCCGGCGCTCGTTCTTTTCGCAGTGCGCCGGCGGCGTCGGCTTGGCCGCGCTCGCCCACCTGTTGCAGGTCGAGGGCCGCGCCGCCACGGACCCGCTGGCGGTGAAAGCTCCCCACTTCGCGCCCAGGGCCAAGAACGTCATTTTCCTGTTCATGGAGGGCGCGCCCAGCCAGATGGATTTGTTCGATCCCAAGCCCGCGCTCCAGAAGTGGCACGGCCAGCCGCTGCCGCCCTCGCTGACCAAGGACCTGAAGCTGGCGTTTATCAAGCCCACCGCCGCCGTGCTGGCCAGTCCGAGGCAGTTTACTCCCGCCGGACAATGCGGCATGGAGTTGTCTGACCTGCTGCCCCATCTGCGCACCGTGGCTGATGAACTGTGCCTGGTGCGCTCCATGTACAGCGAGGCGTTCAATCACCATCCCGGCCAGTTACTGCTGTTCACCGGCCACACGACGTTCGGGCGGCCGACGATGGGCGCTTGGGTGACTTACGGTTTGGGCAGTGAATCGCGAGACTTGCCCGGTTTTGTCGTCCTCACCTCGGGCGTGGGCACCAGCGGGGGGTCGGACAATTTCGCCAGCGGCTTTCTGCCCTCCTCATACGCGGGAACCGTGCTCCGCAATACCGGCGACCCCATTCTTTATCTGTCGAACCCCGCCGGCATCAGCGCTGAATCCCAGCGCGCGCGCCTGGACGCGATTCGCGACCTGAACGGGATGCGGCAGCAAGCCACGGGCGACGAAGAGATCGCCTCCCGTATTCATAACTACGAACTGGCGTTCCGCATGCAGACGGCCGCGCCGGAGTTGCTCGATTTCTCCAAGGAGTCGCCCGCCACGCTCGAAATGTACGGCGTCGGCAAGGAGCCGACGCGCCCGTTCGCCACCAACTGCCTGCTGGCGCGCCGGATGGTGGAGCGGGGAGTCCGGTTTGTGATGTTGATGCACGCCAGTTGGGATCATCATTCGACCATTAACAAGGGGTTGGAACGCAACTGCGGCATCACGGATCAGCCCACCGCCGCGCTGATCAAGGACCTCAAGCAGCGGGGCTTGCTCGACGAAACGCTGGTGGTGTGGGGCGGCGAGTTTGGCCGCACGCCCATGGCGGAACTCCGCCGCCCGGAGGATGCCGACAACGCCGGCCGCGACCATCATCCGAACGGCTTCTCCTTGTGGCTGGCCGGCGGGGGCATTCGCGGCGGGCAGGTGATCGGCAGCACCGACGAACTTGGGTTGAACATTGTCGAAGACAAAGTGCACGTGCACGATCTCCAGGCGACGATCCTGCACTGCTTGGGGATGGACCATACCCGCTTGACGTACCGGCACATGGGGCGCGACTTCCGCCTGACCGACATTGGCGGGGAAGTCGTCAGGAAGATGCTGGCGTAACGGCGGCCGGGTGGGGGAGAACCGCCGATGGGGGCGATCTATTCCGCCCATACGACCCAGGGCAATTCGTATGGAATCATAGCGTCCGGATGGAAGGGAACCACCCGTACGGCGAAGCCGCAGGTGCCGCTTTCCAGGCATTCGATCTCGCCGGCGTAAATCCGCTCCGCACCGTCTTCGCCACGGAGGGTCATATCGGATGCATGGCCGTGGACAATCTGGCCCTCGGGATTGACCGGTCCCCAGTACAACTGCACGCGGACGTCGCCGGGCGATAAAGCCCCCAGGTGAACGCTCGCCGCCACTTGCAACCGGCATCCGACCAGCGCCTCCTGCGCCTCGGGGGCGTCGACGTGCGTAATGCGCACTTCGTGGCCGTGGCGGCGAATCCGCTGCCGCCACTCGACCAGCGGGTGCACCCGGGCCGCCCGATTCGCCGCCAGGCTCAGGTGCCGCTGATGCGCGGGCAGGTAAAAGCGCTCGGCATACTCGGCCACCATGCGGTTGGTATTGAACAGCGGCGACAGCCGCTTCATCGAGGCCTTCATTTTCGCGATCCAGCGGCGCGGCAGGCCATCCGCGCCGCGGTCGTAGAACAAGGGCACTACTTCGGTCTCCAGCAGGTTATAAAGAGCTTCGGATTCCACGTAGTCCTGATAGTTCGGGTCGGCATACTCCTCCGCGTTGCCGATGGCCCAACCCACCTCGCGGTCGTACGCTTCGTCCCACCAGCCGTCCAGCACCGACAGGTTCAAGCCGCCGTTCGCCAGCAGTTTCATGCCGCTGGTGCCGCTGGCTTCGTTCGGGCGGCGGGGCGTATTCAGCCACACATCGACGCCCTGCACCAGGTATCGGGCGACGGAGATGTCGTAGTCTTCGAGAAAAACCACGCTCTGGCGTACGTCCGCATCGCGGGCGAACTCAATGATCTGCCGGATGAGGTCCTTGCCTTCGTTGTCGTGCGGGTGTGCTTTGCCGGCGATCAGCATTTGCACGCGGCGGCCGGGCGCGTTGAGGATGCGCTTCAGGCGCAGGCGGTCGCGCAAAATCAGGGTGGCGCGTTTGTAGGTGGCGAAGCGCCGCGCAAACCCGATGGTCAGCACGTCGGGATCCAGCGCGCTGCGCGCTTCCTGAATCGACGAGTCGGCCCCGCCGCGGGCGCGGATCTGCTCGGCGAGGCGGCTGCGCGCGTAGTGCACCAGCCGCTCGCGGCGGATCTCGTGGACCCGCCACAGTTCCTGGTCGGGGATCCGGTCCACGCGGTCCCAGGTGGCGCCGTCGCCCGGCTCTTCGGCCCACCGCGGCCCCAGGTAACGGCCCAACAGTTGATTCATTTCCATCGAGATCCAGCTTCGCGCGTGAATCCCGTTGGTGACGTAACCGATGGGCACCTCGTGCAGCGGGTAGCCGGGCCACATGGGCTGCGCCATCTTGCGCGTCACCTCGCCGTGCAGGCGGCTGACTCCGTTTGAATAGGAGGAGTGGCGCGCCGCCAGGTAGGCCATATTGAAGGGCTCGTGCGCGTCCTCCGGCCGCTCCCGTCCGAAGGCCATCAGGCGGAAAAACGGCAGGCCCAAAGTCTCGGCGTACCCGCGGAAATATTTCTCCATGAGGCCGGGATCAAACCGGTCAAAGCCCGCTGGGACCGGAGTATGCGTGGTGAACACGTTGCCCGCGGCGGCCAACTGGCGGGCGGCATAGTACGGCAGGCCATGCTCGACCATCAGGGTGCGAGCCCGTTCCATCCCAAGAAACGCCGAGTGCCCCTCGTTCATATGGCACACGGTGGCGCGAAATCCCACCGCTTCCAGTACGCGGTAGCCGCCGATGCCCAGAATGATCTCCTGCTGAATGCGCAGTTCCCGGTCGCCGCCGTAGAGCGCGCCCGTGATCTTACGGTCCTCCGGCGTGTTCTCCTTGACGTTCGTGTCCAGCAGGTAGAGTGGAATGCGGCCGACCTGCGCCTTCCAGATCTTGGCGGTCACCTGGCGTCCGGGGAACTCGACGCGCACGGCCAGCGGCAGGGGCGTGATCGGGAGCGTGTGGAAGTCATTGATCGGGTATGTTTCCTGCTGCCAGCCGCTGGGGTTCAGGTACTGGCGGAAGTAGCCTCCCTGGTAGAGCAGGCCGACGCCGACTAGAGGTAGACCAAGGTCGCTGGCCGACTTGAGATGGTCGCCGGCCAGGATGCCCAGGCCTCCCGCGTAGTTCGGAATGCACTCGGTCAGGCCGAACTCGGCGGAAAAATACGCGATCCGCACATCGAGCGCTTCCGGGTGCGCGCGGGCAAACCAGCCGGAGGTGCTCATGTACGTCTCCAGGCTTTCCCAGACGCGATCCATTTGGGCGAGGAATGCTTCGTCATTGGACAGTTCCTCGAGGCGGCGCTGAGGCAGACGGCCCAGCAGGAGCCGGGGATTGTGGCCGGTTTCTTCCCACAGGTCGCGATCCAGCGCGCGAAACAGTTCGATGGTGGGGTGGTCCCACGTCCAACGGAGGTTCAGGGACAGCTCGTTCAGACAGCGCAGCCGAGCGGGGAGGTTCGGGGAGACGTGATAGGAAAAGATGCGGGGCATCGGGCCAATCCTTAGGCGCCCCGCGCGTTTCGCGGGGTTACTTTCCTTTTAGAGCAAAACGGGGAGCGAAGGAAAGGCGGGTATGCGCTCAAGCGCGCGCGGCGGCGGCCGATAAGCCAGCCATGGAGATTTCCAACCACGCTCTCCAGGGTCTAACGCGCGCCGAAGCCCTGCTCGAACGCACCGCCCAGCGCATCGCCCGCCTCCCGGTGCGTCCCGAAGCCGGCGATACCGTCCAATTGAGCGAAGAGATGGTCCGCCTGCTCGAAGCGCGCACGCTGCACCGCGCGAACATCAAAAGCCTGCAAACCGCCGATGAGTTGACTCGCGAAACGTTGAAACTCTTCGGCTGACCGCCTACCTGCGCTACGGTAGAGGCTTGCCTCTCAATCGCGAAACCGAGCGCCTCTTTGCCTATCACGAAGCGACCAAGCACTCCTATGCGTCCCTCCGGGCTGTCCGCCACACGCTGGACTGGGCCAACATGCCGGAACCTTTCCGGCATTACGAAGGCACGCCCGTCGTCGATCTCCCCGCCGATCCCCCGCCTCCCTTAACCCCGGCGCTCGATATCCTCCTGGGCGCCCCCCCACCGCCGGACCCGGAGGAAAGCACCGCCGTGTTTCTGTCGCGGCTGTTCTTTTATTCCTGTTCGATCAGCGCCACCAAGCTGGTCCGCTCCACCGGCTACCGGTACAGCTTGCGAGTGAATCCCTCTTCGGGCAACCTCCACCCCACGGAATTTCACTTCGCCGCGCGCGGTCTTGCCGGGTGGAAAGACGGTCTGTATCACTACCGGCCATCCGCCCACATGGCGGAACTGCGCGCCACCGGTAATTGGAACGAACGCCTGACCCGCTCGTCCGCTCCGCTGGCGCTGGTGTTGACCACCATCGCCTGGCGGGAAGCCTGGAAATACCGCAGCCGCGCCTACCGGTACTGCCTGCTCGACGCCGGGCACGCCTGGCAAAGCGTGGCGCTGGCAGCGAGGGCGCTGGGTTGCCGGGCGCAGGCCCGCGGGCACTTCGCCGACCAGCAGGTGGCGGAAACGTTGGGCGTGAGCGACGAGTGGCCACTGCTGGTGATCGAGATCGACCATCCGGCGTCACCCTCGCCCGGCGGACGGGCGGAATGGTTCGGCGGCCGTCCGAACCGGTTGTCGGAGGAACTGGTGGAATACCCCCTGATCGACGCGATCCACGCCAGCAGCGCGCTCGACGCGGAGGACCCTCCGGTCCATTCCGCGGCGCCCGTTCCCGGTCGCACCGGCCCCATCGCGCTCCCTCCGCCGGTTTCCGCGTCCCGGGCGTTCGGGGAAACGGTCCGCCAGCGCCGCTCCGCGCTGGACTTTCAGGGAGGGGACCGCACGATCACGTTCGCGCAACTGGCGACGCTGCTGGCGGCGGGCTTCCGGCCTTTCCACGCGGATTTCGGCGAAGGGCTGGTGCGCGCTTATCTCTACGTGCACCGGGTGGACGGTTTGGAACCGGGGCTCTACCGTCACGACGCCCCGAGCGGCACGCTGGAGTTGCTGCGGCCGGGCGATCAGCGTCTTTGGGCCGCGGCCCTCAGTCTGGGGCAGGATCTGGCCGCCAACAGTTGCGTCACCTTTTCGCTGGTCGCCGACCTGCCGCGCGCCGCCGCGCTGCACGGCACCCGCGGCTACCGTTATGCGCACTTCGAAGCGGGCGCCATCGGCCACCGTTTCTACCTGGCGGCGGAGGCCATGGGCTTCCAGTCGACCGGCATCGGCGCTTTCTACGACGACGACGTGCACGCCTACCTGGGCTTGCGCCCCGGCGAGGGGCAAGTGGTGTACCACTTCGCCAGCGGTTACGCCGTCCGCGACGATCGCCTCCAGCCACAGGAATGATATTCTGCGAAAGCGATGAGTGCCGCCACCACCCCCCTGCCGGAGACCGTGCAACGCCATCTCCGGCCCCGCCAGCTTTTCATTGACGGAAGAGAGCAGGAGGCCGCCAGCGGACAGTCGATCGAAGTCCGCAACCCCGCCCGCGGCGAGTTGCTGACCACGGTTGCGGACGCCGGTCCGGATGACGTCAACCGGGCGGTGCAAGCCGCGCGCCTGTCTTTCGAAAAGAAGACCTGGCGGGGGATGAAACCCTCCGACCGCGAGCGCATCCTGTGGAACATCGCCGACCTGCTCGTGAAACACCGCGACGAAGTGGCGATGCTGGAATCGCTCGAGAACGGCAAAACGCTGCGCGAGGCGATGGGCGGCGGAGTCCTGGCCGCGGCGGACTGTTTCCGCTATTACGCCGGGTGGGTGCGAAAGATTTGCGGCGAGACGATCCCGGTCGACGGGCCGTTCCTGAACTACACGCTTCGCGAGCCCGTGGGCGTGGTGGGCGCGATTGTGCCCTGGAATTTCCCCTTACAGATTGCCGCGTGGAAGATCGCGCCCGCGCTGGCGTGCGGCTGTTCGGTGGTGCTGAAACCCTCGGAGCTGACGCCGTTGGGAGCGCTGCGCCTGGCCGAGATCGCGGGGGAAGCCGGCTTGCCCCCGGGGGTGCTGAATGTGGTGACCGGCTACGGCTGGACCGCCGGCGACGCCCTGGCCCGCCATATGGACGTCGACAAAATCGCCTTCACCGGCAGCACGCACACCGGGCGCGCGCTACTGAAGGCTGCGGCTGAGAGCAATCTGAAGCGCGTCAGTCTTGAACTGGGCGGCAAGTCCCCCAATATCGTGTTTCCCGACGCCGACCTGGAAGCGGCGCTGAAGGGCGCTTTCTGGGGCATCTTCACGAACAAAGGAGAAATCTGTAGCGCCGGCTCGCGCCTGCTGGTGCATGCGGACATTCATGATGAGTTCGTGGGGAAACTGAGCGACCGCGCCCGCAAGATGAGGGTCGGCGACCCGCTCGACAAGGCCACGGCGATGGGCGCGCAGGTCTCCGAGGCGCAAATGAACCGCATCCTGGGCTACATCCAGGCCGGCGTCGAAGAAGGCGCGCAACTCCGCTGCGGCGGCGAACGAGACACCGAGGGAGACAAAGCGAAAGGCTACTTCGTCAAGCCCACGGTTTTCAGCGAGGTGACGCCGCAGATGAAGATCGCCCAGGAGGAGATCTTCGGCCCCGTGCTGGCGGCCATCCGCTTCCGTTCCCCGGAAGAGGCCGTGGAGATCGCCAACGGCACCATGTATGGATTGGCGTCGGCGGTCTGGACGAAAGACATCCGCCTGGCGCACCGCATGGCCGCCGAGATCAAGGCGGGCTCGGTGTGGGTGAACACCTACAACAACTTCGACAGCGGCTCCCCGTTCGGCGGCTATAAACAGAGTGGCTTTGGCCGGGATCTCGGCGGGCACGCGCTGGAACAGTACACCGCGGTGAAGTCGGTCTGGGTGGCGCTGTAGGTGATAGGCTGAAGGCATGCCGGCATCGCCCCTGATCTCGGTGCAAGAGTACCTGGCGGCGTCGTACGACCCCGACCGCGAGTACGTCGCCGGGGAACTGGTGGAGAGGAATGTGGGAAACCAGGACCACAGCCGGGTACAGACGCTCCTGGGAGCGTTCCTCGTCGCTCACGAAAGGCCGTTGGGGGTACCGCGCACTGCTGGAACAACGCGTTCGCCTCGCCCCGGACCGGTACCGGATCCCCGACGCCTGTCTGGTGGAGAGCCTGACCCGGGAGAAAACGATTACGTCGCCGCCCGTGCTTTGCGCCGAGATCCTGTCCCCTGCCGACACGCTGCACGCCATGCAGGAGAAGATCGACGACTATCTGGGATTCGGCGTCCGCGCCGTTTGGGTGATCAACCCGAGACGCGCCGCGGGTGGGTGTACACGCGCCAGGGGATTCAGGAACCCGCCGATGGCGTGCTGCGGGTCCCGGGCACGCCGATCGAGGTTCCGCTCGCCAGCATGTTCGACCCGGCGTGAAGGGGAGCGGGGTTATCCCGCGCGCCGCGCCTTGTATCCGTAAAGGAAACCCGTCGCGCCCAGGATCAGCGCGAGGCCCACGAGCGCCCGTTCGAACCGCGAGGCGCGAGGAGGCGGGGGCGGCGCGCCGGAATCGAACGGTTCCGGCACCGTCACGTCGACTTCGCGCCGGTGGCCCTCTTCATCGTCGATCACCACCCGCCATGCCCCGCCGGTCTCCGGCACAAAACTGAAGCAGCCGCGCCGGTCCGTCCTGCCGGTTTGATACTCCCCGGCGGAGGCGGCGGGCGCGAACACCTGCACCTGGGCGAAGGACACCGCCTCGGCGCCGCCGTACGTCGCGCGGAGAACCACCGCGGGGGCGGCCATGGTGACCGTAACCTCCAGATCGTGCGCGGCGATGACGCCCGGCCCCAGCCCGCAGAGGGTCAGCAGGAAGAAGAAGGACCGGCGCTTGCGAACGAGGACCACGTATCACCAAAATACCAGTCGTGCGAAGATTTGGAGGAGGGATCCTTTTCGCCAACATGACCGACCGTTCTTTCCGGCTCCTGCTGACGGGAGTCGCCTGCGGGATCACCGCCTGGGCTCACTATACGTGGATCGTCACGCAGGACGCCGCGCCGCTGGCCGTGGGGCGGGCCGCCAATTTGCAGATCGGGCACGGCCACCGTTTTCCGGCCAGTGAAGAAGCGATGGACGCCGGGCAACTGGATTTATTTGTCCTGACGCCGTCCGGCGCCCGGGTGAAGCTCGCGCCGGCGGCGTCCAAGCCTGCCGTGACCGCGTCCTACACGCCGCGGGAACCCGGCGTCCACCGCGTCGCCATGGTGCAGGACCGCGGCATCCGCAGCCGTACTCCGCAAGGCGTCAAGCCGGGCGGCCGGGACCGCAACCCGAACGCAACCCAGGCGTCGCGGACGCTCCGCACCGCGGTGGCCTACGCCTCCACCGCCGGGAGCGCCGCCGGGGCGCCGCAGCCAGCCGGTCTGGAAGTGGAATTGACTGGCGAACTCGCGCAAGGGGTGTGGCGGCTGCGTTTGTGGCAGCAGGGCAAACCACGTGCCGGCGTTTCCGTCGAGGTCTTTCTGGCCGGGACTGCGAAAGCGGCGAATGCCGGCCAGACGGGGCCGGACGGCGGCCTGACCTACCGCCTCCCCCCCGCGGTGAAAGGCCCGGCCCTGTTTAGCGCCAGCTGGCGGGAACCCGCTCCGGCAGGCGCTCCTTTCGACTTCGTGAACTACGAAACTTCCCTCACCGCGAGTTGGTAAATGCACATTGCCGATGGCATCATTCCCAATGTCTGGTGTGGCGCGGCTCACGCCGTCTCCTGGGCGTCCGTCTACTGGCTGGGGAAGAACCTGGAGACGGAGGAAGTGGTCCGGCTGGGGATGCTGGCTTCCGCGAGCTTTGTCATCTCGCTGATTCACTTCCCGCTGGGGGGCACCTCCGTGCACCTGGGTCTTTACGGTTTGGCGGGCATTCTCGCGGGCCGGCGCGCGTTCCCGGTGATCTTCGCGGCGCTGCTGTTCCAGACGGTTCTGTTCCAGCACGGGGGGCTGCTCACGCTGGGGCTGAACGCGCTGAATATGGGCGCGGGGGCGCTGCTGGCCGCCGCGCTTTGGCGGATCAAGGCTGCTCCGGAAGCCATGCGAGCGTTTCTTTGCGGGCTGGCGGGCGTGCTGACGCCGGCCCTGCTGATCGCCACCGAGTTCTCCCTGGCGGGCTACGGCAAGGGGTTTTTCTTGATGGCCGCGCTTTACCTCGGCGCGGGGATTGTCGAAGGGTTGCTGACCATGGGCGTGGTCGCCTTTCTCCGCGGGGCGCGCCCGGCCCTGCTGGCCCGTACGTCGTGAGAGACCTGTTCCAGCGTCTGGACCCGCGGGCCCGAGTGTTGCTCGTCGTGTCGGCGACGGCGATCATGGTGTCCACGCCGCGCGGCATCCTGCTGCCGTTCGCCGCTTACTTCCCCCTCTGCGGACTGGTGGTCCTGACCGGGCGCGCCGCCGCTTCCGCGCTCACCTGGCGGTGCGTGGCCGCCTCGCCCTTTATTGTGCTGGCCGCGGGACTGCTGGCGTTCCAGCAAGGCTGGAGTCTCGAGGGCATCCGCGCTGCGGCGCCCGCCGCGCTCTCGGTCGCCGCCAAGGGCTATGCCGCGGTGTTTCTGCTGGCGTTCCTGACGTTGTCCACCGCGCTTTCCGATCTGCTCGCCGCGCTGCGCGGCCTGGGCGTCCCCAAATCTTTCAACCTGATCCTGGGCATGACGTACCGCTACACGCATCTGCTCGCTGAGGAGTACCGCCGCATGGAACGGGCGCGTGATTCCCGGACCCTACGGCCCCTGGCGCGCCGGCGCGCCTCCCTCTACGGGCGGCAACTTGGGGCGCTGATTCTGCGAAGCTGGGACCGCGCCGAGCGGGTGCATGCCGCCATGCTCGCGCGCGGTTTCCATGGCGTCTGGCCCACTTTGCACCGCCCGTGCTGGGGCGCGCTGGACACGGCCGCGCTGCTGGCGGTTTCCACCCTCTTCCTCGCCGCCCGCCTGCTTCTGTAAAACGCCTATTCCCGCATCATCTTCTGGAGCCGCCGCATGCTGGATTTCAGCTCTTCGCTGGCTTCCGTCATCTGGTTGGTGTCATAGATGACCCGCGGCGTCATGAAGACGATCAACTCCGTACGCTGGCGGCTGGTGGACTTGGCCCCGAACGCGCCGCCCACAATCGGGATGCGGTGCAGCACCGGCACGCCGGCGGAGGACTGCGTCTCTGTCTCCGAGATGATGCCGCCGATCGCGATGGTGTCGCCGTCCTGCACGGTGATCTGGGTCACCACATTGCGCTTGGAAAACGAGGGCGACTGAATCGCCGCGTCCGCCGCCGGAGCCTGCGGAGCGCTCACCTCCTGATTGATGTTCAGGGTCACGATGCCGCTGGGATTCACCCGGGCCGTGATGTTCAAGGTGACCCCGGTATTCCGGTTCTGGACCGTGTTGGTGAACAGCGAGTTGCCGCCTTGCTGGACGGGGCTCAAGCCTTGCGAGGAAAGGGTGGGCACCTCCGTGCCGACGTTGATCGCGGCCGGCACGCTGTCGGTGGCGATGATGCTGGGCGCGGAGATCACCTTGGAGCGGCGGGTGTCCTCCTGTGCGGTGAGGAACGCGAGCAGCTCGCGGCTCTGGCCGACGATCATGCCCGCGGTCAACTGCACGCCCGCATTGCTGGTGGCGCCGGTCACCAGGCGGGGGAATTTGCCGTCGCCGCTGTTCTTTTGCAGGAACGCGGTGACGCCGCCCGCGAACGCCCCGCTGAGCGACACCTCGTAAATTTTGGCTTCGATCAGCACCTGCCGGGGCGGCACATCCATCTGATCGAGCAACCGCTGGATCTGTTCCCATTCCTGGGGCGTGGACTGCACCAAGATCGTGTTGTTGAAGTTGTTCGGGATGATCCGCGGGATCGAGGGCGGGACGGCGCCGGGCGCGCCGGCGGCGCCCAGATAAGAGCCGGTGAGATCGGTGGGTACGGCGGGCACGGTTCCGGGCGCCGCGCCGGGGGTGGCGCTCGCCACGCCGGGCTGTGCCGTCATGCCGTAGGCAGGCATCACGCCCGCGCCCATCATCACGGGATTGACGCCCATCATGCCCAGCCCGCCCCCAAAGCCCCAGCCGCCGCCCACGCCGCCGGCGCCCATCATGCCCCCTTGCATCGCCCCAAATCCTGTCTGGGCGAAGCTGGCGCCCGCCGAGGCGCCGCAGTTATTCCCCGTCCCCACGCCCAGCCCCATCGGCATGCCGCCATAGCCGAACCCGCCGTAGCCGCCAAAACCGCCAAAACCGCCGTACAACTGCATCACCGCCATGGCCAGCGTCTCGGCGCAGCCGTATTTCAACCGGTACACGTAATTGTCGATGGAGCCTACCGGCGCTTTCACGGGAATGTCCAGTTTCTTCACCCACTTCTCGACTTCCGGAAAGACGCCGGGGTTCGGCGCCACGGCCAGGATGGTATTGATGCGGTTAATGGGCAGGAATCTGACCGACGAGGTTTTCTCGGAAAGGGAAAGCGCTTTGAATACCGTGTCGAGTTCCTTGACGATATCCGACGGGCGTCCGTTCTCCACCTCGTACGCCTGCACGCGCTGGGTAGCCAAAGCGTCATTGTCGAACAGCGCGATCAACTCCATCGTCCGTTTCATGTTGCGCGCGTTGTCCAGAATCAGCAGCAGGTTCGCGGCGTCGTAGGAGACGGCGGTGGCGCCTTCGCCCAGAAAGGGGTTGATCAGCTTGGCGAGCTCGGCCACCGTGACGTACTTCAGGAACACCAGGTTCAGCACCATGCGCTCATCCGGGGGCAGTTCCGCGGCGTCCCGCAGGGGGCTGAGGGGCAGCCGCGCGGCTTCATTGGCGGGCAGGATGCGGTAGAGATCGCCCACCTGCACCAGGGCGTAGTTGTTGATCCGCAGGATCGTCTCCAGCAGTTGCCGCACCTCGAGCGGCTTGATTTCGCCGTAGGTGTTGATGGTGACGGAGCCCTTGACGCGCGGGTCCAGAATGTAATTGATCTTGAGCTTCTGCGCGAGGATGTCAATCACTTCGACCAGCGAGGCGTTGAAGAAATTCAAGCCTCCCAGCGCGCCCGCCGTGGGCGGAGGCTGGCCGCCCGCGGGAGCCTGGGCGGTCGCCCGCGGCCCCGCCCCCGCCCCCAGCCAGAGCGCCAACAGCAATCCCACGCTTTGCTTTGCCACTCGCATCCTCAACATGTCAATCTCTTCCCCAGGTGGTTCGCGCGGCGGATCCCGTCACTTCTGTTTCGCCGCCTGCATGCGCTCCCACGCGGCTTTCTCCGCTTCGTTGAACTCGCTTTTGTTGCGTTCCCAGCGAAACGTGCCGAACGGCCCAGGCTTTTCGAAGCGGACCTTCTCGCCAAGGTCGGCCACGGCGCGCGTGGGATCCGGGGCCGCCTGCGCTGCGGGAGCAGCTCCCGCTTCTTTTTCGGGGTATCGCGCCCAGCCGAACGGAGTGCGTTTGTGGATCCAGCGTTTGCCGGAGCCGTCCTTGCTGATCCAGGCGCCGTCCGACTGCTTCTCGGCGCCGACAGGGGGCGCCGCCGGATCGGCTGCTTTTACCGCGCCGGCGGACCTCGCCGGTTTTGCCGTCTTGCCCGACGAGTCCGGTTCCTTGGCGGTGTCCGCCGCCAGCGTCCAACTCGCCACGGCAAGCATCAAAAGAATTCGCTTCATCATTTGTCTCCTCATCGAATGGCCTCCCAGCGGCAGGAATCGCCGAACGGCGTCTTGGTGATCACTTTGCGCATGCCGTCTTTCTCGGTCCCGGCGGGGGAGTCATCGCCGGGTTGGCAGGCGGCGAGACCTGGCCCCATCTCGCGTCCGGGCGCGGCCTCCCCTTTTGGTTTGGCCGCCACCGGCGCAGGGGGCGTCTCCGGGACAATCCGCCCGCCCTCCCGCCTGGTCTCGGTATCGGCGGGCGCGGGCTCGGCGGGTTTGTCGCCCCCCCGCGCGATCAACTCGTCCACCCGTTTCTTGATCTGCTTGTCTCCCCAGGCGAACACCAACTGGTCGCCTTCCACCGCCGCCAGTTGGAACTCGCCGATCTTGTCGCCCACGCGGATGCCTTTGTGGCGTTCGCCGGCCTTTTCGCTCATGATGACCGTGAGTCCATCGCCCAGGTTCATGACTCCATGGACCCGCGGCAGGGGCGGCAGCGGCTTTTCCGGCGGGATTTCCACGACCACCTGCGGATTGCGATCCTTGGCGAACAGCATCTTCTCGGCGACTTCCAGGTAGCTGGCCGCGGCCACCGGTTCGGCCGCCGGGGGCGTGTCGGCGGGCGGCGCGGGCGGCGCCTGGACCCGCTGGCCGAAAAAGGCCTGCTCGCGTGCTTCGGCCTCCCGCCACTGTCGGCGGAGTTGCCAGCCCGCCGCCGCCAGCGCCGCCACCAGCAGCACGTTCAACAGGATCAGCCGCTGGTTCATAGCGCGGGCCCCTTTCGCTCCGGCGCCAGCGCGCGCGGCACCACCCCGGAAACCGCCAGCCGCACGTTTAGTTTCTTGTCGGCGCTCCCGGACGAGGATACGCGCAGGTCCTCGGTCGCCAGCAATTTCGGTTCCCCGCTGAGCGCCGCCAGGAAATTCAGCAGTTGTTCAATCTGACAGTCGAACGTCACCGCCACGGAGACTTCGCCGTAATCCTCGCCGAGCGGGCGGACCGCGCCGATCTCGCCGCCCCGGGCGTCGATTCCCTCGGCTTTACCCACCCGGCGGATGGTCTGGAGCAGCTGGGCCTGGGCCTGCGCGGCGGTCTCCGCTTCCAGCAGTCCGCTTTCGGCTTCCGCCAGTTGCTGTTCGACCTGTTTCAACCTCGCCTGCTTGGCGGCCAGGGACGCCTCGATCTGCCGCAGCCGCAGGACCTGTTTTTCGGCGGCGGGCACGGACAGCGCCGCTTCCGCCGGGGCGTCGGCGGAGCCGCCTTGCGAGGCGCGCCATACCAGAACCACGACCACCACCACGCCCAGCAACAGCAGGGCGCGCCGGTCGCGTTCGCTCAGGTTCATGGCTGGCCCTCCCGTTCGCTGCGAATGCGGAAGAGGTCGCCGGCGGCGGTGCGCGCAATGGCCACCGTGAACTGCGAATTGCGAAACAGCGGCGAATTGTCCAGCACTTGCAGCAGAGGCGCGGCTTGCTCGGCCTCGCCGGCCAGGGTCACCGAGGCGCGGTCCACCTGCACCAGACTGGTCCACGCGGGCGGCGCAATGAGTTTGGTCAGCTCGCGCAGCGCGTCCAGGTCGGCGCGGGTGCGCTTGCGGTATCCAGCAAGCAGCGCGTGGCGGCTCCGCGCCTTTTCGATCGCCTGGTCACAGCGCGCGGCCAGCGCGGCCTTCGGTTCCAGCCGTGCAATCTCCGCTTGCAGCCGGGCGAGGTACCGCTTTTCGCGATAGCGGGGAAATCCCGCGAGCGCACCCGCCGCCAGCAGCAGCAGCAGCGCCAGCGCCAGGGTGGGCGCCAGAACGGCCCGCGAACGAAACACCCGCTGCGACTCGGGGAGCAGGTTCGCCGCCGGCGCCAGCCGGGGACAGGCCCCGGCCAGCGCAGCGGCATACACGAACGTGCTGCGGGAAAAATCAAAATCCGTGCTCGCCCGCGGCGCGGGCAGGAACTGCTCCCACGGCGCCGGCTCCGCCGCGCCGAGCCTCAATTCGGCGCAGGCCAGCGCCAGCGCCCGCTCGAGCGGCAGATCGAACTCGGCGGAAAACACCGGCCGGCTGGCGCTCTCGCCGTATAATTCGACCGTCTCGCCCGACGGATGGCGATGGACCAGAATCCGTTCTTCCCCCGCGGGCGGGGCGTACAGCCGCGCGGCGGCATGCAACGCCGCCGCCGAAAACGTCACGCCGGCGAGCGCGATGCCCGCTTCGGCAAACCGGTCCAGCCAGGCGTCCAGCGTCTGCTGGCGAATCAAGCCCACCAGGACCGCGCCCGACGCTGATACCCGCTGCCAGGCCCAGGCTACTTCCTCGTCGCCGTACGGATGCAGCGATTCGATCTGAAAAGACAGGGCGGCGGGCAAGTCTTTATCCTCGACGCCCGGCAGGTGGAGCAGGCGGACGATGACTTCGCGCCGCGGCAGCAGCAGCATCGCGCTGAGCCGCCCCAGTCCCAGCCGGCGCAGGAACGCGTGGTATTCCGCAGCCCATTCAAAGGCGGGCCTCGACTGCCAGCCGGCGATCTCCAGCGTGCCCGGCACGTCGATGCCGCCGGGACGCACCCGGGTAACCGCCACGTACAGGGAGCCATCCCGGATCTCGATTCCCGCGGCAGTCCCCGCCGCCAGCAAACGACGGAACTGCACGGTCAGGGTCTCCACGCGTTGTCGTACCAACGCAGAACGTGCATCGGCTTGTCGTAGCCGGCGGGCATCAGCTTCACCTGCGCGGCGACGGACCGGCGCAGATCCGAGAACGCGCCGCCCGGCAGCCGCAGCCGCGCCGAAGCCCGCAGGGTATAGATAGAACCGCCGCCCAGCCGCAGCCGGGCGCCCGCGGCACCCGCCGCCTGAATCCACAGCGGCAGTTCGTCCGGGACGATCGGCGATTGCATCCGCCGCGCCACGAGGGCCGCCACCACCGCGGGCGCGACGCCCACCGCCTGCAGCACCGCCGGGTGCGCCCAGTTGACGTCAAACTGGGCGTTGTTGCCATATACTGAGACGCAGTCCCGCAGCCCGCCCGTGGGAATCAGGCGGCCGTTCGCGTCCCGGGCGTACGTTCCGTAAAACAGTTCTGGGGTCATACCCTGCACAACCAGCAGTTCTTCGGTCTCTTCCAGGGACGCATGGCGGGCCCGAAAAGACGGATTTCGCGCCAGATAAAAGACGTCGAACGGCGACAAGCCCCCGGGCGCGGGACTACGCCAGTCTTCGATCGCCGCCGCGATCAGGTCCGCCTGGGCGGGCGAGGCGCCCAACGCCACGAGCAGCATGGTCAATTCGAGTCGCGGCGCCACGTTCACGTTCATCCGCGCGGTTTCCGGGATCACCTCGACTTCCGCGTCGCCCGACGGAAACCGGAAGTAGAGCCGCGGCATCCCCGGCCTGTAATATCGCGGGGAGCCGTCCGGCAGGACGTGCTGGGGCCCCCAGCGCATGTAGAGCATCGCCCGCTCGATCGCGCCCGCCGCCAGGTAGTAAGCGCGGGTTTCTTCCAAGGCGTTGGTCGCCCGCTGCGTCTCGTTCTTGACCGTGGACGCGACGCCAAAGGCGATGGCCGACAAGCCCGCGGTCAGCCAGAGGACCGCCAGCAGGGCGCCGCCGCGTTCAGTCGACATATCCCAGCAGGGGCGCACGGTCGATGTGCACCGGCGCGGTCACCGTGAGCGGCTGGATCCGGGCGATGGCCGGATCGCGGGGGATCATTTCCACGCGAATCGCGCGCGGCCACTCCGGGCGGGTCCACACCGGGGTCCAGCGCACGAACGGCGCCTGCGGCAGGGACTCCTGGTAGGAGAACGAGCACGCCGCCAGGTTGTCCGCCAGCACGAAGGACTGCGGACCGGCGCGGATCGGGAGGAACTGCGTCCTCTCCAGGCCCAGCGCGGGGTCCGGACGGCGGCCCAGGCAGAGCGCGCCGGCGGCCAGACCGCCGGTGTACGGCAGTTCGTTCACCACCAGGCGCAGGCCGGGCCCCTCCGTGCGCGGAATCACCTGATATTCCAGAATGCGCGCGACGCCCCGCCAGGCTTCCTGGAGCGAGTAGCTGGATACGAACCGCATCGCCTGCGGCTCTCCCTGAAAGAAAGGCAGGCGCACGCCCGGCTGTTCCGGCCCGGCGCCGCACAGCGCCACCGCCGGCACCAGACCTTGCAGTTGGCTGTCCAGAATGCGCTGCGCCGCCAGGGTACGCCGGTTCTCGTTCAGCCGCGCGGTGGTCTTGGCGAGCGCGTTCATTCCCGTGCGCATGGAGAGCACCATGCCTCCCGAGAGCATCGCCAGCAGGGTGACGGCGATCAGGACCTCGAGCAGGGTCACGCCTGCCTCGGGCCGGCGGGTCATGGCGCAGGCTCCCCGGGCGGCAACTCGGCCGCGAACGGCACGACCACATCTTCCTGGCGAAGGATGCCCGGACGGAAACCCTCCAGCTTCAGCGAGCGGCGTTGCTCCCCCGCCATCCACCACACCTCGAGTTCCAGCCGTTCCAGGATGGGCGTGCCCGGCACGGCGCCCGGCGGGCCTTCGAAGGGCGTCAGGCGAGCGCGCCACCCGCCCCGCGCGCCGCCCAGCAGTTCCTCCGCCACCGGTTGTTCAAAGGGCGCCAGTCTCGGCAGATCGGGCGTCACCAGCAGCGCATCCATCTGGGCGCGTGCGACGCGCGCCGCCCGGTCGTACGCCGTCAGCCGGGAGGCGTTGCTGACCGAACGCGACAGCGCCGACAGCAGCCCGATGACGGCCAATCCCATAATGGTGGTCGCCACCAGCACTTCCAACAGCGTGAATCCGCGTTGCCTCGCGCGCGTCATTCTTCCTGTTCCGCCGGAGCCTCCACCCTGGCCACGCCCGTCACCGGATCCAGGCGTACCAGCCGCCGTCCGCCCCGCGCGTTCTGCAATTCGATCCCGAACCGCGGCGGCGCGGCGGCCGGCAGCAGCAGAAAACGCCGCGCTTCGGTGGCTTCCGCCACCCGGAGTTCGCCCGGCGCGCCTGGCAGCCGGGGATGCACTTCCCGAATCGTCACGCCATCCTCCAGCTTGAGCTCCCGCTGGAAAGCTCGGCCCGGGGAGTTCAACTGAATGACGCTTTCGGCGGGCAAAATGGCGATCTCGACCACGGTTTGCCGGCGCTCAACCCGCTGCACGGCGCCGGTCATCAGGTCCGCGACCGCATTGGCCGAGCGGGTCAGTCGCAACGCGTCCAGGCCGGACAACAGACCGGGGTAAACAATACTGGCGGCAACCCCGAGGATCGCCACCACGATCAGCATTTCGACGAGGGTGACGCCGCGCCGGCGGCTCGGGCGTTTCACTTCCAGTTCACGATGTCGGCGTTGATTCCTTCGCCGCCGGGCTGGCCGTCCGCGCCATAGGAGATGATGTCAGGTTCGTCGCCGTGATCGCCCGGGTACTTGTACACGTAGGGTCTCCCCCACGGGTCATTGGGCAGTTCCTTCTTCAGATACGGTCCGTCCCAGTTCTCTACGTTCGGCGGCCGGACACGCAGCGCTTGCAGCCCCTGTTCGGTGGTAGGGAAGACACCGGTAGCCAGCTTGTACTGCATCAGGGCGACTTCGAAGTTGCTGATCTGCGCCTGCGCGGCGGTCACGCGCGCCTTGTCCGTTTGCCGGAACAGGTTGGGCGCCACCAGGGTGGCGAACAGCGCGATGATGGTGACCACCACCAGCATTTCGATCAGGGTGACGCCCGCCTGCCGGGCTCTGCGTCGCGAACGATGCATGGTTAGCTTCCTCAAATCGCGGCCTCGTTGATGCTGGTGATGGCGAGCAGGATGCTCAGAATCAATCCGCCGACCATCACCCCCATGATGAGAATCACCAGCGGCTCGAACAGCGATGTAAAGCGGCGGATGGCGGCCTTGGTGTCCGTCTCATAGATATCGGCCATCCGCGCGAACATCTGATCCAGCCGTCCGGTTTCCTCGCCGACGGCAAGCAGGTGCCCGGCGAGGGGAGGAAAACACGCCGCGCGCGCCAGCGGACCGGCGATGCCCTCGCCGCGCTTCACGCCTTGCGCGACGCCATCCAGCGCCCCGGCGATCCTCTTATTGTTGAGTATAGCGGCCGAGATGGAGATGGACTGAACCAGCGGCACACTGTTGGCGACCAGGGTCGACATGGCGCGGGCGAACCGGGCGGTTTCGGCCTTGCGGAGCGCGTCCCCCAGCAAGGGAACCCGCAGCCGGAGGGTGTCCCACCACAGCCGGCCGGCCGGCGTGCCCATGTAGGAGCGCAGCGCCGCCGCCGCCAGCACCACGCCGCCGGCCAGGAACAGACCATACGTGCGCAGCCAGTCGCTGGCGGTCAGCATGAGCTGCGCGGCCAGCGGCATCCGCATGTGCGATTCCTCAAACACCGCGGCAAAACGGGGCACGACGAATTGGAGCAGGACAAGGACCGAGCCGATGCCCACGATGAGGAGCAGCGTGGGGTACATCATCGAGGAGATGATAAACCCGCGCAGTTCGTCGCGGGAGCGCTCGAACTCCGCCAGACGTTCGAAGACGGCGTCCAGCGTGCCGCTGGCCTCTCCGGCGCGGACCATGTTTACGTACAAATCGGAGAAGTAAGCGGGGTGCTGCGCCAGGCTGTCGGCCAGCGACCGCCCCCCTTTGAGAATCCGCAGTACATCCTGAAGAATCAGGCGAAAGGCGGGTCGCTCGGTGAGTTCGCCCGCGATCCCAAGCGCGCGATCCAGCGGCACGCCCGCCGAAAGCAGCGTGGACAGCTCCTGCGTGAAGAACAGCACGTCGCGGCTCTTGCCGCGATTCCACTCCGGCAACTTCAGCGAGAATCCCCCGCGCGGCGGCGCCGCTCCGACAAACACCGGAGTCAAGCCCTGCTTGCGCAGTTCGCGGGCGACCGCGCGTTCGTGCTCGCCGTGCAGGCTGCCCGTGCGCAGCTTGCCGTCGGCGCCCACCGCCTTAAAGTAGAAGGAATTCACTCGCTCACGAGGAAAGACGCGCGGGGGAGGGAAAAAGACGATTCACACCACCCGCGCGCCTTTCAGCAATCCCTGGATATCCCGGATGCCCACGCCCGGCCCGGCCGGCACGCTCATGTTGCCGTCGCGCACGGCGAGCGGCGGATCGAACCAGGCGCCGTATCGCTCGGTGCCGAGCTTGTACTCCTGGTGCCGGCCGATGTCGGGCACGCAGGAAGCGAAGTGGAGCATGTACACGAAACCGAATCCGCCGGAAATGTGCACGGTGGTGGGCATCCCGGCCAGTTCCGCCATGCGCGCCACGCGGATCGAGCGGATCAGCCCGCCGTAATACTGGATGTCCGGCTGGACAATGTCCACGACGCGGTGCAGGATCATCCGCCGGAATCCCCAGTGGCTGAACTCCTGCTCGCCGCCGGCGACGGGGATCGCCAGCGCGTCGGCCACCTCCTGGGTGGCGTCGAAGTGGTCGAACGGGCACGGCTCTTCGAAATAAACCGCGCGGACCTCCTCCAGCAGGCGGCCGACGCGGATGGCCGCGGGCGGATCGTAGGAGCTGTTCGCGTCGGCATGGATGTCGACGCCGTCGCCGAAGGTCTTGCGGACCAGCGGAATCAGGGCTTCCGTGCGGCCCGGCAGCGAATCCGCGTTCCGGCTCATGCGCCCGCCGACGCGGAACTTCAGCGCTTTCGCGCCGGATTGCTGCATGAGTGATTGAAGGTGCTCGATCTCCTGTTCCGGGGTGGTGTCCCGGCGTCCGCTGGCGACGTAGACGGGCGTCTCCCGCCGCACGAGATCTCCCAACAGCCCGCCGATCGGTTTCCCCGCGATGCGCCCCAGCATATCGAGGATCGCCAGCTCCACCCAGGCCTGCGGGCTCCACAGCGCCAGCCCTTGCAGCTTGTAATTGCTGCGGTAGCGGTAGAACTCCCACAGCAGATGTTCGAGCTCGCGCGCGTCTTTCCCGAGAAAGAAGGGGATCACCAGCTCGTTGAGAATCCGATCCAGGTATTCCGGGCGCGGCGGATTGGGCAGCGAGATCCCCTCGGCCCCGTCCTTCGCGCGGACGTGGACAAAGTGTTCCGGCCCGGAGCGGAGCAGCCGGATCGAGTCGATGATGACCGGCGAGGTCAGGCCGTCACGCTTCAGCACGGGACGGGCGGCCGCCTGGTCCAACTCCTCGCCCGTGGGGCCGCCCGCGGGCGCGGACGCGCAGCCCGTCAGGCTGATGGCGGCGCTCGCCGCCAGAAATCGCCGTCGCTGGATTCGCATACGCTCTCTCCTCGGCATCCGCTGGTAACCGTCCGGGTCAGTACCGTGGCGTGCGCGCGCCCTGGGTGACCCGCGCCGAAATCGAACCGACCCCGTCGATCCGGCCGCCCACCCGGTCTCCCGGCTTGATCCGCGCGCCTTTCGGACAGCCGGTCGAAATCACGTCGCCGGGTTGCAGGGTCATGAAGTCGCTGTGGAACCGCACCAGTTCGAACGGGCGCGTCTTCATGTTGCGCACGTAATCGCGGGAGCAGACCGCGCCGTTGTGCTCGGTGACCACCTCCAGCGCGTCCACGTCGGCGATCTCGTCTGCGGTGACGATCACCGGGCCGAAGCTGAAGAACGTGTCCACGCTCTTGGCGCGCGTCAGATAGCGCGGATTTTTCCGCAGCACGTCCAGCGCGGTCAGGTCCAGCGTGGTGGTGTAGCCGAAGATCACGTCCCGGACGTGTTCGGCCGGGACGAAACGGCAGGTCTTGCCGATCACCACCGCGAGTTCGCCTTCGGCGTCGACCTCGTCGGACACCTCCGGCGGCGGCAGCACAATCTCCCCGCCGGGAGGAAACAGCGAAGAGGCCGGTTTCATGAAGCTGCCGGGCTCCTCGGGCTGGACCGCGCCGATGTCTTCGGCGTGGGACTGGTAATTGAGTCCGATGCACCAGATCTTGGGCGGCGCGTCGTACGGCAGCCAGGGCTGCACCTCCGCGAAGGGCAGCGGGGGAACATCCGCAACCGGCGCCGTCCGGATTCCAGCTTGTATGATGGCCAGCAGATCATTGGGGATCGCCGTGCCGTGTCTCGCGTTGATTTCCGCCACCGGCAGCACGCCCGCCGCGGTCGCCACTCCGGCGTGCTTCCGGCCGCCGTAAAGAAAGGTCATCCACTTCATAACGAGGTCACCGCGCCTCCATCCACGCGGATCAGCGAGCCGGTGAGGTACGACGCCGCCTCGGAGGCGACAAAGGCCACCACGCGCCCGAATTCATCCGGGTCTCCCTGGCGTCGCAACGGAATGGTAGCGGCGCGCTCGGCGCGGATTTCCTCGATGGTTTTGCCCTCTCGCTCCGCCGCGGCGCGGTCCAGCGTTTCGGCGCGGGCGGTGAGGATCCGGCCCGGGGCGACGCAGTTCACCAGGATGTTGTCGGGCGCCAGTTCATTCGCAAGCGTCTTGGCCCAGCCCGCCAGCGCCGGGCGGAACGCGTTCGAGATCAGCAGTCCGGGAATCGGCTGCTGGACGGAGGTGGAAACGATATTGATGATGCGGCCCCAGCGGGCGGCGCGCATGTCCGGCAGCACGGCGCGCGTCAGGCGCAGGGCGCTCAGGAACACCTGCTCGAACGAGCCATACCATTGCTCTTCGGTGAGGGTGTCGAACGTGCCCGCGGGGGGGCCGCCGCAGTTGTTCACCAGAATCGACACCGGGCCGAGTTGCTCCCGCACCAGCGTCGCCGCCGCGGCGATCGACTCCTTCTGGCCGAGGTCGCACGCGACGGCGAGTTCGGCGCCGATCTGCCGGGCGGTCTCCTCGAGTTCCTTGGGGCGGCGGCTGAGAATCGCCACCCGCGCGCCCTCCCGGGCCAGAGCCGCGGCGGACGCTCTTCCCAGCCCCTGGCTCGCCGCCGCCACCAGGGCCACTTTGCCGTGAAGTCCGAAGTCCATGAGATCCGAAACCGCCTTTATCCCACAACGCGGCGGACAAGTCCAACTCCGGATGCGGGGCCCGTGCGCCGCCATGCGAACATGGACGGAGTGGCCGGGTCGCTTCTCAGCCAGATTGATCGCGCCACGGGACTGCGACTGACGGCGGCCTGCATCGGGCCGCTGGCGCTTGGGTATGTCGCCGGGCAGCCGGAGGCGGGCACGTACGCCGGCGTCGGCGGGCTGTGGGTCGGGCTGGCGGACTCGGGGGGCACCTATCGGACGCGCGCGACCTCCCTCGCCGTGACCGCGGCGGGCCTGATCGCCTGCTATCTGCTGGGCACGGCGGTGGCGCCGTATCCGGTCGCTGGCCTCGGCCTGGTCTTTCTCTTCGCCTTCGCGGCGGGGATGATGAGCGTGTTTGGCAACGCCGCCAACACCGTTGGCTCGCTGCTGCTGGTAGCGTATCTTTTCGCCATTGGCACGCCGGGAACGCTGGCGGACGCCCGGCGGCACGTGCTGTTCCAGGCGCTGGGCGCGGCGTGGGCCGCAATGCTGTCGTTGCGACTTTGGCCGATCCGGCCCTACTTGCCGGTGCAGGAGGCGATCGCCAAAGGCTACCGGGAAGCCGCGCGGCTGCTTCGCGGCATTGAACGCCACATCGCCGGTCTGGACAACGGCGCGGCGCGCTGGTCGGCGACGCTCGCCGAGGAACGCGCCGCCGCTGCCCAGGCCATCCAGCAGGCCCGCTATCTGACGGCGGAGATTCGCACTCGCCGGCAGGGCGCGACGTTCCTAGGCCAGGACCTGCTGATCCTCACCCGCTACGCCGACCGGCTGCTCTCGGCGACCATCGCCCTGGCCGAGACGCTGGACATCGCGATGGAAAGCATCGCCTTCGCCCACATTCGCGGCCAGGCGCGGAACGCGCTGCGGCTCCTGGTGGAGGCAGCCGAGCGGGTGGCGACGGCCACGGCAGAGAGCGGACGCCGCATCGACGTGACTCCGCTCCGCGCCGCCACCGCCGCCCTGAGCGATGCGATTACGCGGCTGCGGAACCAGGCGGCCGAAACGCCGGCCCAGTTCGCCGAACTGCTCCACCTGCGCCATGTCGACCGCGCGCTGAGCCGGCTGGCCGCGTGTTTGGAAGCGGCGGCGGAAGCGGCCGCGACGCTCGGCAAACCGCGGCGCGTGCGCGCCCACCACGGCGACGATGCCGAGCTGGATCCGGCCCTGGTGGGCGCGGCCCGCCTGCGCGACAACCTGACCTTCGATTCGCTGATCTTCCGGCACGCGCTCCGGCTGGCCACGGCGTGCGCGGTGGGCGTTCTGGCGGCGAGCGCATTCCGCATCGACTATGGCGCCTGGATTACGCTGACCATCGCCGTCATTCTGAAGCCGGACTTTGGAGGAACGCGGCAGCGCGCGATCCAGCGGGTCGCCGGCACGGTGGCCGGCGGACTGGTGGGGGTCGTCCTCGCCCACTCGGTTCACCACCTGGCGTTGATCCTGCTGTTCCTGGCGCTGTTCTGCTTTGCGGCCTTCTCGCAGATGTCGCTGGAATACCATCGTTTTGTTTTCTTCCTCACGCCGTTCGTCGTGCTGCTGATCAGTCTGGGCCACCACGGCGACTGGCAGGTCGGATTCACGCGCATGACCAACACGGTGGGGGGCGGGGCGATCGCGCTGGCGGCGGGTTACCTGCTCTGGCCGGCGTGGGCCCTCGACAGTCTGCCCGCCCAGGCGGCCCGCGCCGCGGCGGCCAACCGCGCCTACTTCCGCGCGGTGATGGACGCGTTCCTCGGCGAACGGCTTCCCGCCAAAGCCCTGCGGCAGGCGCAGGAAGAAGCCCAGGTGGAGAACTCGAACGTCTACGTCTCGTTCCAGCGTCTGCTGGCCGACCCGGCCCACCGCCAGGCCAGCGTCGAGCCCTATTACGCCCTGGTTTCCTACCTCCAGCGCTTCTGCGACGATGTCACGACGCTGCACGCGTATCTGGACGACTTCAGCGGACGCCACCGCCTGCCCGGACTTGACCAGTTCACCAGCGAGGTGACGACGGCGCTTGCGCAGATCGAAGCCGCCCTGCGAGACGGCGCGCCTCCTCCTCCCGCGCCTTCCTTCGAGGACAGCCTGAGCGGCATGACGCAGTTCGTCGAGCGGATGCTGGCGGACCGGGCGCGCGAGATCGCCGAGCGCAGAACTCCGTCCTCCCGGCGTCAACTGCTGCGGGACGTCGCGGCGTTGCCAGCGGAATTACGGCGCCTGGCGGAAGAGGTCGTCGGGATGGCGCTGGCGGTGCGGCGGCTCCAGGTTTCGTCCCCCTGGCTGCTGGCGGGCATTCAGGCGCCGCGGGAACCCGCGGGGAAGGCGTGACGCCGCGGCGATGTGGAAGGTCCCGGCCCAACTTCTCGTACTTCACCCTCCCCAGCAGGGCATCGGGATCGACGTTGCGCCCCCCAGAACCCTTCAAGTAAAGCAGCACATGATCCCCGCAAACGCCAACGTCAGCCCCGCGCCCGCCGCTTTCGCGGCGACGAACCAGATCTTGAGGGAGCGATCCGGGAAAAAAGGAGGCGGAATCCGGCGGGGGAGCCACGCGGGTTCCCCCTGGTTCCACTACACACGAAAGCCCCAACGATCCAGCTTTTCCGATCGCGCCAGCAATGCGCGTCCGGTCTCGAAAATCAGGAGCGCGGCCAACCACACAACCGCAGCGTCGTAAATGGTAAAGGGCAACCACCAGCCGCCCACTAGCATCAAGGCGCCAGACAACGCGGCGATTGCCAGTGACGCCCAAAGAAGGCTCCTGCGCGGACCTTTGGTCAAGGTTACCGCCAGCAGCGCGCTGACCGCCAGCACCAAACCTGAGACCCAGAAGTGATTGGCGTCGAGTGTGAACCGCTCAAAAGTCATAAACGCCAGGAGGCGGGGCTTGGCTGCGGAGACCGCCAGACCGAACAGCCCGGCGAGGGTGAACAGCCACGCGGCCCGGCGCGCCGTTTCGGGCGGGGCGGAACCCGGCCGTTCCAGCAGCAAACGAATCAGCAGGCCCGCGGCCAGGAGCGCCAGCAAACAAAGCGTCAGGTAGAGAACGGGTTTCAGGGTGGCTTCGCGGAAGGCCCCCGACCAGGCTTGCGCACGGGACAGGCCGATGACCTCGTGGTTCGCGCGCCAGATGCTGCGGCCCGCTTCATCGAACGGCCGCTCGAGCGTCCGCCCGTACAGGAACACGGCGCGGTACGCATGGCAATCCGTGCAGCCCTTGGCGCCAAGGGCCGCCCGCGCGGGCAGGACGTTGTGCGAATACTTGTAAACCGACGCGTACGGCGAAGCCTCGTGCGGTTCCTTGGATAGCGTTTGAAAACGGTTGCCCGCGATGTACTTGCGCTCGTTGGCGACATATACCAGGGTGCGGCCGGCCAGCGGGAAGCCGGTGGCCTCCAGGTGCGCCGCGGTCGCGCTCAGCAAGGCGTCGATCTCTTCGGGCCGGTTCACTTCGATCATCCCGTCGCCGTTGTCGTCGCGGATCTCGGCCAGTTGCGGGTAGCGCGCAGGATCGTTGCGGTGAGCCAGCCACATGCCGTAGAAATCCCGCATAAAGAGCTGATGGAGCCCTGGCTGGCCGGGCTCTTCATAGCCGACCCAGGCGGAGTGAACGCGGTCCACCGGAAAGATCTTGCCCTTGTAGCGCGCCAGCGATGGGTAAAACTCGTTCACGGGCTTGTCCTGCGCCGTGAACAAGTCGAGTTCGCCGTAGTGATTCCAAAACGCCATGTCCTGGTCGTAAAAGGTCCAGATGCGTTTGGGCGGCGGCTGAATCCGGGGGGCGCCGTTGAAAACGTCGCTGGCCTGGACTAGTGCGGCCTTGGTGTAGCGGCGGGGAATGTGACACGTGGCGCAAGCGATCTTCTCCAGGTGGAGGGGCGGCAACCAGGCGTGTTTGGCGATGGGCGCGCCGAGCGTGCCTTCGGCGTGGCAGGATTCGCACGAGCGGACAGTGTTGTCGAGGTCGTTGCGCACCCAGCCGGAAGGGTCGTCTCCTTTGCCGATCTGATGCGCCTCCTTGCCGCGAATGCGCGGATCGGAGGCCCGGCTGCCGGAGGTGTGGCAGTCGACGCATTTCAAGCCCTTGGCCAGATGCACATCGGTGTGCGCGGAAAAGGACGCCCCACGTTTTTTCCAGTCCGGCTTGGCATGACAATGCAGGCAGGTCTCGTTCCGAGGCGCGGGCGCGATGTGCACGATCACGTTTCCGCGCTCGTCGAACAGGGCGTGGTTGTAGGTCACCTGCGGCTTCTCGCCCGCCGCGACCTTGCCGGTCACCACTCCAAAACCCGCGCCGGCGGTAGCCGCCCAGCGGAAATTCAGCGCCGCGAGCTGATCGTTCCGCAGCTTGTAGTTATATTCGGGCTGATGGCAGAGCAGGCAATCGGCTTCAATGACACCCGTTTCGGACCAGCGGGCCTTGAAATAGTCGCCGTCGAGCCCGTTGTCGCCGCCAGGCGTCAGGCCGCTGGCAGGGTCGCGCATCCGTTGGTCGTAGCGTTTGCCATCGCGGTCGTACTCGAGCGGTCCGCCGCCGGGATGGCAGTTGCCGCACGTGGCGGTGACAAAGTCGAACGATGTCATGTCGATCATGCGGGCGTTGGCGTTGCGCTTGGGGGCCAGTTGCCGGTAGAGCGGCGCGGGCGAGCACCAATTGCCGCCGTAGTTACCCGGGCTGGACGCCCACCGGTAGCGCGCCAGGAACTCCTGCGGCGGCCTTTCGCCGCGACCCTGCTGAAAGTGAAATCCCTGGGTGATCTTGTCGTAATCGTGACAACCCGCGGCGCCGCAGGTCTGTTTGGGCGAGTACGGCACATTGACCTTCGGGTCAGCGGCGGGGTTGATGATCTGGCCCTCCTCGTCGCGGAGCGGAAACGGGGGACAGACTCCGAAGGGCTGGCGGGCGGTTTCCGCCAACAAGTTCGCGGCGAGCAGACTCAGCGAAACCAGTGGGAACGGCCAGCGGGACACAGCTAGAGACCTCCCGCGCGGAGGGCGGAGGCCACTTCGGCCACGCGCCGGCCAAGGCTGCGTACCGTCGCCAGCCCTGCCTCGTCGCCGCGGATGTCGTCCTTGGCGCTGACCAGCATCCCGCCGAGCCGGGACGTAGGACCGCCTTCGCTGACGATGATCATGTCCTGGCACAGCATCGCGGCATGGATGGTTTGCAGCGTCAGTTCCTGCCCGCCATGGCGGGCGGCGCCGACCGTGATCGCTCCGCCCACCTTGTTGCGCAGCGCGAACGTGGAGCGGAACGCCATCCACCGGTCGAGAAACGCCTTGCACAGCGCGCTCATGTTACTGAAATAGACCGGCGAGCCGACAATGATGCCGGCCACCTCCGGCGCCCGCAGCTTCGCCTCGAGGGCGGGGAAGTCGTCGCGCTCGCCCGGCGCCAGCGGTACACCCGCCGCGACGTCGCCCGGGATCTTCATTCCTCCCAAGTCGATCAATTCCACCTCGACTTGGGGACCGAAACCCTTGGCCGCGTCCAAACAGGCGCGCAACGCCGCCGCCGTCGTGCGATCCCGGCGCGGGCTACACGCAAACCCTAAGATCTTCAGGGCGCGCGCCGCAGGCGCCGCGCCGCTTCGTGTGGTTTGCCCCCAAAGCAAGGGACTGGCGCTCGTCATCCCGACGAGCGCCCTTCTCGTCCACTTAGCCGGCATGGTTTTCTCCTAGGCGTTTCCAGGCTTTGTAGCGGGCGCTAGCTTAGCAATGCCCGGATCTCGTCCGGACTGGCGACTTTCCCGGCGAGCTTCACTTGGCCATCGACCGCGAGCGCGGGCGTCGCCATCACGCCGAAACTCACAATCTGGCTGATCTCGGTGATCTTGTCGATCCGGTACTCGACGCCAAGGTCTTGCAGGGCCCGCTCGGCGTTCGCCGCCAATTGTTTACACTTCGCGCACCCAGTACCTAGAATTTGAATATTGATCATAGCTTAATAACCTCCTTCGCCTGAGAAAAAAGGTCTAGATATCATTCCTGACAGCGCGCCAGTCATTTCGCGGCAGGTTGAAAACAAGGGCATGCGCTGGGCTCCTTTTACGTATGTACTCCAACTGCCGGGTGCGCTTTTCGCCCGCGACCATCCCGGCTGTTTTCGAGAGGGAAAGGTGTTTGCTAACGGTAGACATGTCCGCTCCCACCATCGCGGTGAGTTCGCACACGCAGTGTTCGCCCCCCGCGCGCACGTCTACCGTGAGCAGCCGCGAGGGGCGGGGCGAGGGCTTTCAGAATTTGGGCGCAAGCCCGCCATCGCGCCAAGGTTCTGGAATCCACCGAGGATGATTTCGTGCAGTTCGGGGGCCAACCTCGAGCCCCGCATCCGCCGCTGGAGACCTCCCGCATCGCTTTGTTGGAGATTCCCTGAGCCTTAGGTCAAAGCGAAGCCATCTTGGAAAAGGCGCCGACTCGCGTTTTCCGCCAGGCTGGAGGGGCAGGTGGCGATTTGGCGGGTGCGCCAAATCGCCCAACGCGCCGACTCTCCGTCAATGGATAAAGATCTGAAGCTGAATCTGGAGTAGGCCATGTCCGGGACCAACTTGCGGCTGCTGGAATACGTAGCTGGTCATTATCTTGGCCGTATCCTGTTTGAGGTAGAAGTTGAGCCCTAGAGTCGTCTGCTGGAGATCCCAACGATTCATCACCTGGAGGTTGGGATCAAATGTCTCGTACTTCGCTACGACCTGCCAACGCCAGTGCAGATTCTTCGCAGCCTGCAAATACCAGCCGCTGGAAGAAAAGTCGGGACTCTGACCGTCGGCGAAGCGGAGCCGGGCGCGCATGTATTCGCCCCGCACCGAAAGATCGCCCCAGTCGCCGGACAACTCCACGCCCCAACGCCGGTCCGCGCCCCGGAAATGTTCCAAGTTCTGGACTCCAGCCCCTGGGCAGCAGGGCCGAAAGGGCAGATCGCCTCCCCGGCGAATCGCGCCCGCCCAACCGAGTTGGCACGTCAGGGGCTTCCCTCTGACCGGCTGCTCCAGCCGGAACTCCTTCACGCCTTGGCCGACGACCATGGGTCCCACGCCGCGAAAGGCATGGTTGGCCCCCCGCCCGTCAAACACGCCCAAGGCGTAACGCAAACCATGCTCCAGCTCACCGTCGATTTGGAGACCGCGGTCGCGGTAGAACGAGTCGATGTAGGGACCGTCCGGAGTGAGTGCGTCGGTCACCAGCGACCGGTCCATGGTCAGAATCCGGAAATCTGGCGTAAAACGCTCGCGGCCGAAGGCAGGCTTGAATTGTCCGACGACAAGCTGTACATACTTCGTCGCGGCGAACCTCAACCACGCCTCTTGGAAGTGTGCGCGTCCGTCCGTGGGGCTCCGGTTGCCCGTTTTAAAGAGCCCTTGCGTATACCACTGCACCCGGGGACTCAGGTTGCCGCCCACCATCAGCTTCAAGCGCCGCAACGCAAAGAGATCTTCCCCGCTCTCGGCGGCGGTGTAACGGATCTGCACGTAGCTGGACCAACGGATGCGCGAGGTGGAGTCGCGCAGCGGGGGAGGAAACGTCTGGCCCTCCAGCCGACACAGCGGGCTATGCAGCGCGACCACCAAGGCTGCGATGGCGCAGCGCCCTCCGCTCCCGATCGCGGGAAGCATCTCTTCCCCGCCCGATCTGGCAGCACGCCGAGGTCCTTCAGGGTGCGTGAGCCTTGACAAGCGCCATATTTTCGCTATATTCGAAATATGATCCGCGAAGAGCTCGCGCGAACTGCCCGCTTTGCCGACATGCTAGCGGCGATGGGCGCCGAGCCGCGCCTACGGATCATCCGGCTGCTGCTGAGCGCTCACCCCCATGGGATGGTCGCGGGCGAAATCCAAGCCGAACTTGGCGTTCCTCCGTCCACCTTGTCCCATCATCTGGAGAAGTTGAGAAACGAAGACTTGGTGACAGTGCGCAGGGAGGGCACTTATCTGTGGTACCGCGCGAACACGGAAGTCCTGCGTGACCTGCTGACGTTTTTGTATGCCGAATGCTGCACCAGGAACAAAGTGATCACACCGGACGAGATTGTTTCACTCTGCAATTAACGGCACAGGGAGGAATGGTGAAGGTACGAGCTTTATGGAGGGCAGGGGTGGTCTGTTTGTTGTTGGCGGCGGGGGTTTCCGCCGAGACGGCCCGGAAGCGGGTGTTGATTTTGTGCACCGGAAACTCCGCCAGGAGCCAGATGGCGGAGGGATTCCTGAAATCGTTGGACGCGCGGCTAGAGGTGTATTCCGCGGGAACCAAGCCAGCGCCACGCGTAAATCCGCACGCGATCACGGTGATGAAGGAGGTCGGCATCGATATTTCCGGCGGTTCTCCGAAGAAAGTAGACCGATTCATCAATCAGGCTTTCGACTACGTGATCACTGTCTGCGACGACGCGGACAAATCGTGTCCCAATTTTCGCGGTAAGGTGGGCAGACGCGTTCACATCGGCTTTCCCGATCCAGCTAAGGCGACAGGGACGGATCAGGAAAAATTGACCGTATTTCGCTCCGTACGAGACGACATTCGCAAGCGCTTCCGGGAATTTTATGAACAGGAGATCAGAAAGGGCTCGAACAAGACCCTTTGAGGTCTCTCTGGGTGAAAGAAATCCTTTAAAGAAGATATTCCGTTTAAGCTACGCATGGCGTGGTCTCCGGCGGGGACTGATCAGGTGTGCCGTGCAACTTCGGCAAGGCGCAATCGGCAACCTCGGCATCCCGGACCGGGCGGAGGCATGGCAGGTTGCGGGGGGCGCTTGAACCGCATAACCATGCGGGAACAACGCGGGCATCATAGTAAGTTCGCGCGAGCCGGATTTAGGGATAACGAGCGTCGAGCCCACGCGGATTCGCAATCTGTCGGACGAAGCCCGCGCATTTTCCCCCGCTGACGACGGCGCGCCCGAGTACGCCGATGGGGGATTTGCCCCACAGCAGCCCTCCTTTTCCCCATGGGCGGTCTCCTCATCACGCGCGCAACTTCCAAGCTTCTAGAAATTTAGCAGGCTCGACGAAGCCGTAGAGTCGTCTGGACCCCAGATTGCTGTCGCTCTGCATCATACGCAGGGGTGTTTGGTCCCCTGCGGCGCTGCAACAGGCAAGGAGCAATGGGGATGTCTGACTTTCACGAAACAACTGATGCCGGAGCCAAGGAGACGGGGAGACGGCGATTCTTTCAGTCCCTGGCTAGCCTCGGTTCAAGTGCGGTCACGGGCTTGGCTGGACTGAAGATCCTCCAGAATACCCCGGTGGAGGCTGCCGAACCGCCGCCGCCGCTGGCCGAAGCCACCGGCAACCTCCTCATCCGCATGCAGCAAGATCTGGAGCGGACGCTGGCCAGCGGGAAAACACCCAATTGGCTGATGGTGGTGGACACCCGGAAGTGCATCGGCTGCGACGCCTGCACGATTGCCTGCCGGGCGGAGAATCCGACCGGGCCGGCGGGGAACTTCCGGCGCGTGCTGAAGTTGGACCTGCCGATCAGCGCCCGTCCGTGGGCGATCTACAAGCCCGCCAATTGCTTGCAATGTGATGACCCGCCTTGCGCCCGCGCGGTTCCGCAGGGCATGATCGTCAAGCGGCCCGACGGGATTGTCGAGTTTGATTACGAGAAGTTAAAGGGCCCCTACGCGCGCGCGGCCGCGCAGGCGTGCCCGGTCAAAATGATCCATGTCGACGACGGCAGGAACTTCACCGAAGGGACGCCCCGTCCGCAGGACTACGAAGCCCGGACCTTCGTCGAGAACGGGAAACTCTATCGCCGCCAGCCGGGAGCCAACCCCCTGGCGGACACCGCGCGCAAATGCACGTTCTGTAGCCATCTGCTGGAGGTCGGGGTCCTGCCCGCCTGCGTCACCACCTGCATCGGCGGCGCCATGTACTTCGGCGACGCCGCCGACGCCGGCAGCCTGATTAACGAGATTACCGAAGGCAGACGCGTTTTCAAAGGACATGAATACCTGGGTCTGAAACCAAGGGTGATCTACTTCACCGAGTCCATGTCCGATACGCCGCACATTGAGTGCGTGGCTTGTCATTCCTAGGGAGGTCAACATGGAAGACCTTGTGAAATCCCAATCGGCGCCCGATCCCGCACAGGAAACCGCCACCGCCCGCCGGGAGATCATCCGGAGCAGCGCGCTGCTGGGCGGCGCTTGTCTGGCCGCGATTTTTGGAGAATCCGCTTCCGCGCAATCTCCGGCGGGGCCGCGGGTTCCCGCGCGGAAGATCGAAGCCAGCGACTGGATCTACACCACGTGCCTCCAGTGCAACACGGGCTGTGAGGTCAAGGTGCGGATTCAGGACGGGCTCGCTGTGAAGATCGACGGGAATCCATATGGCCCGCGCGCGATGGACCCCCACATTGACTGGCGAACGCCCGCGTCCCAGGCCGCCAAACTCAAGGGGAGCATTTGTCCCAAGGGGCAGGCGGGGATGCAGACCGCCTACGACCCGTACCGCGTGATCAAGGTTCTCAAGCGCGCGGGAAAACGTGGCGAGGGCAAGTGGACCACCATTTCCTTTGACGACGCCATTACGGAGATCGTCAATGGCGGGGTGCTGTTCCCCCAGGACGGAGGGAACCGGGTGACCGGCCTCCGCGACCTTTACGCGTTGCGCGACCCAAAGGTTTACGCCTCGATGGCGGCGGACGTCAAAAATATCCAGGACAAAAAACTGACGGTCGCCGAATTCAAGGAGAAGTACAAAGACCATCTGGACAAACTGATTGACCCCGAACACCCGGATTTCGGGCCGAAGAACAATCAGTTCGTCTTTAACTGGGGGCGCTTGAAGGCAGGCCGAAGCGATTTCTTCCAGCGCTTTGTCAAAGACAGTTTCGGGTCTGTCAACGCGCACGGGCACACCACGGTCTGCCAAGGCTCCATCTACTTCGCGGGGAAATCGATGGCGGATCAGCCGAGCGCGGGTGGCTGGAGCGGCGGTGCAAAGGCCTATTGGATGGCGGACACCAGTAACGCCAAATTCATCATTTACTGGGGGGCCAACGTCCTCGAAGGCAACTACGGGCCGCCGCTGAAAGTGCCGAAGATCAACCGGGGCCTGGCGAGTAAACGACTCCGGGTCGCCGTCATCGACCCCCGCCATAGCAAGATCGCCGCCAAGGCCTGGAAATGGATTCCGATCCGGCCCGGCGAGGACGCGGCGTTCGCGCTGGGCATGATCCGCTGGATCATCGAGAACGAACGCTTCGACCGGCGCTATCTCGAGAACTGCAACCGGGCCGCCGCCGCGGCGGACGGCGAGCCTACCTGGTCGAACGGCGCCTGGCTGGTGAAGATGCGCCCCGATGGCACGGCGGGCGCTTTTCTGCGGGGCTCCGAGGTCGGCCTGGGAGGAGATGCGGACACGTTCGTGTGTCTGCGCGGCGGCCAGCCGTTGGCTTTTAAGTCCACCGATGCTTCCAACGCAGTCGAGGGCGACCTGTTCGTCGACACCACGATTCAAGGCATCCGGGTGAAATCCGGGCTGCAGCTTCTCTACGAAGAGGCTAGCAAGCGGACGATCGACGGGTGGGCGGCGCTAGCCGGCGTTGCCCCGAACGACGTGATCGTCTTGGCCCGCGAATTCACGTCTCACGGCAAGCAGGCGGTCGTTGAGATCCACCGGGGCGTTTCGCAGCACACCAACGGGTTCTACAACGTCCTGGCCACCATGGGCGCCCTGAACACGCTCATCGGCAACCTGGACTGGAAGGGCGGCTTGGTCTATGGCGGCGGCGCTTACGGAGAAACCGGCGGCACGGGGCGGCCTTTTCAGTTGGGCGACCACCCCGCCAAAATCACCCCTTTCGGAATTGACATCATCCGCGGCGGGGCAAGCTACGAGAAGAGCACGATCTTTGCCGGCTATCCCGCCAAACGTCCATGGTATCCATTGGCCAGTGACGTTTACCAGGAGGTCATTCCCTCCGCCGGCGACGCCTATCCGTATCCGATCAAGGCCCTTTTCCTTTATATGGGCTCGCCGGTTTACGCGCTGCCCGCCGGGCATTCCCTCATTCCCACCCTGCTCGATCCTACCAAAATCCCTCTTTTCGTCTGTTGCGACATCACGATCGGGGAAACCAGCCAATACGCCGATTACATCTTTCCGGACCTCACCTACTTGGAACGCTGGGAGTTCCACCGGACCCACCCGTCCATCGTCCACCGGGTGTCGCCGGTGCGGCAGCCCGCGATCGCTTCGCCGAATGAAACGGTGCGGGTCTTCAACGAAGAAATGCCCGTTTCCATGGAAAGCGTGTTCCTCGCCCTTGCGGAGCGCTTGCAGTTGCCCGGATTTGGTCCCGGCGGATTCGGCGCCAGCGGCGATTTGACACGCCCGGAGCATTACTATCTCCGGATGGTCGCCAATATCGCGTTCGGCGACTCCAGCGCCGGCACCGACCTTTGCCCGGATGCGACCGACGAGGAACTCGAGATTTTCCGGAATGCGCGTAAGCACCTGCCCAAGAACGTTTTTGATGAAGCGCGCTGGGCGGAGACCGTCGGCGCCACCTGGTGGAAAAAAGTCGTTTACGTCCTCAACCGCGGGGGGCGTTGGTGGGACTACAATCAAGCGTGGATCGCCGACCAGGTACGCAATAAGTACGGCAGGCTGGTGAACCTCTATCACGAAAAGCCGGCCACCACCCGCAACTCTCTCACCGGCGCTTATCTGAGCGGCATCGCCACCTACCTGCCGATCGTCGACGCTCTCGGCAGACCCCTCGACCACCGGGACGCGCCGTTCACCTTGATCACCAACCGGAATATGTTGGCGTGCAAGAGCCGCACCATCTCGAACTACTGGCTCACCGCCGTACTTCCCGAAAATACGATCGAGATAAACAACTTCGACGCGCGCCGGCTCGGGCTGCGCAACGGTGATCAGGTCTGGCTGTTTTCGGCGTCGAATCCGGACGCCGAGTGGAATCTCGGGCACGGCCAGACGAAACCTCTCCTGGGACGGATCCGCCTTTCCGACCGCATTCGCACCGGCGTCATCGCCTTTGAACTGGGCTATGGGCACTGGGCCTATGGCGCGTCGGATCAAACGATTGACCGGGATGTCATCCCTGGCGACCCGCGCCGGGCGGCCGGCCTCCATGCCAATGCCGCCATGGCGGTGGATCCGCACCTGCGCTCGCCGCTGAGCGATGTGGTAGGAGGAAGCGCGGTCTTTTACGACACGAAGGTGTTTCTCGTGCGAGCCTGACCGTATCGTTCCGTGGATAATCAGCCGTGCCGGAACGAGATGTTCCGGTGCCAGGCGCTCTGCCGTCACCGGTCGGACGCCACGCAACGCGCCAGACGAAAGGGGAACCTTCGTCCGCCCACCTTACGCCAGCCGAGCCACTTGCTCGGTGATGTACTGCAAGCGGTCCCACTCGCAATCGACGGTCACCATGTCGCTGACACCCAGAATCAGCCGGCTCGCATGGCCGTAGCGGGCTAGCAGCCCATCGATGAACGCGCGGAAGTCTTCCCAACTCGCGCTGGCGGAGCACAGCAGCACCGAAGGAATTCCGCCCCAAATCGTAACCTTGCCCTGGAACGCTTCGACGATTTCCTCGAACGTGCAGCGCGTCATGGGCGCCGGGCAAACCGAGTCGGCAACGTCGAAGCCCGCTTCGAGGTACAGGGGGAACAGGCGGCGATTCTCGCCGTCGGTGTGCGTCAGCAGGTATTTGCCGATGGCGTGCAGTTCGTCGCCGTACTTCTTGAGCGCGGGTAGGATGTTCTGCGCGAAGAACGCGGGGTAGGTGATTGCGTCGTCGTAGTTGCCGCCCAAGTGCACGACTTCGGCGGGCGAGGCGGCGGCGGCCGCCTGAATGCCGTCGAAGAACGGTTGCACGGCTTCGGCCAGGCGGGCGATCTTGTCCGGGTAGTCGACGCGCGCGTAAAAGAACTTTTCGACCTCCAGCAGGTCCTTCATGATGTGGTGCATCGGACAGGCCGTTCCGCTGGTGAACGCCACGACGATGCCGCGGTCGCCAATGCGCTCCCGCTCGCGGAGGTAGCCGTCCAGACAGGGCGTCACCCGCAAATGTTCGTAGACGTAAGCTACCGCGTCGAAGTCCTCGGGTCCCTGAATCGGATTCCGGGTTACCCAGGGCACCGACGCGCCGGCGTCCAGTGACTCGTCCGTGTAAACGCTCTCGGTGCGGACCGTGCCAAAGGGGGTTTCGTACTCGACCGTCAGCCGCGGTCCGTCCTGTTTCAGGCGGCGTTCGACGCCGTCAAAGTAGACCCGGAAGGGCGCGACCGTGGGGACCATCACGCCCAGGGCGCGGTCCGCCATTGGCGGATCCTCTGGACAATCGGTGAAGTCCGGCACCACCGCATAGTGCGCTACGCCCAGGCGGTCGGTCAACTCCGGCAGCGTCAGCTCCTCCAGACCCGCGGGCAACGTGCCCTTGCGTTTGCGTCCGCGATACCAGAATTCCAGGCGCGGCGCCCAGGGGATCCGGTCCACGGGATCACCGCGTACAGCGGCCAGGATGCGTTCGCGATCAGTCATTGGCTCAAGGCTCCCGCCAGCGCCTCCACTATAGTCGGGGCAGCGCGGAAAGAGAAGGCGGTTCAGTAGCCTAGCTCCTGGAGGCCCTCCACGGTCAAGCCCGTTTTGGCATCGATCCGGGAGAGCAGCTTCTCCACGTGTTTGGCGATCATGTCGCACTCCAGATTCACGCGCGCTCCCGGGCGGTAGCCGGACAGCGTCGTGTTGCGATAGGTGTGGGGAATAATGGTGACGGAGACGACGCCTTTTTCGATTTCGGCGATGGTGAGCGAGATGCCATCGATGGCGATCGAGCCCTTGAACACAAGGTAGCGGTCCAGTTCCGGCGGGGTCTGGACGCGCAGCCACCAGTTATCGTCGCCCAACGGATCGAGCGCGAGCAGCACGCCGGTGCCGTCGGCGTGACCCTGGACCAGGTGGCCGCTGAGCCGCGAAGAGGGACGCAGGGGCCGCTCCAAGTTGACGCGCGAGCCCACGCGCAGGTCGCCGAGATTCGAGCGGCGCAAGGTTTCCGGCGCTAAGTCGGCGGAAAACGCGCTGCGGCCCGGATCCACGGCGGTCAGGCAGACGCCGTTCACCGCGATGGAGGCGCCCTCCGTCGTGTCCTCCAGCACCAGGCGGCAGCCGATGCGCAGGCGCGCGCCGGCGGCGCGGCGTTCGATGCTCTCGACCACGCCGAGTTCTTCAATAATCCCGGTGAACATAAGCCTCCACGGCGAACTCATCGGGGGCGATCGGATGCAGCGTCAGGCGTTCGACCCGAATGGCGTCGCGGCGGCGGCGGCGCCCGGGTCCTCCCGCCATCGGCAGCGCCTGGACGCCTCCCAGGATTTTGGCGCCATAGTACAGGAACACCTTGTCGACAATCCCCGCTTCCAGCGCGGCCCAGTTCAGGATGCTGCCCGCCTCGATCATCAGCGACAGGTAATTCTCGCGCGCCAGCAGTTCAACCAGCGCCTGAAGGTTCGTACGGCCGCCCGGCCCGTCCAGCGTCACCACGCGCACGCCCCGGCCTTCGAGCGCCCGCCGCCGCTCGGCGGGTCCGGCCGACGTGGTCGCCACCAGGACATCGCCCTGGCAGCTTTCCACCATCTTGCAGTGGAGCGGAATGCGCAGTTGCGAATCCGCCACAATGCGCAGCAGCGGGCGGCTGCGCTCGAGACCCGTGCGGTCGGTCAGCAGGCAGTCGTCGGCCAGCACGGTGCCGATGCCGGTCAGGATCGCGTCCGCGCCGTGCCGGATGGTCTGCACATGCCGCCGGGCCACCTCGCTGGTGATCCAGCCTTCGTTGTCGTCCGGCGCGGCAATCTTCCCGTCGAGCGTCACGGCGCTTTTCAGCGTAACCAGCGGCCGGCCCTGGCGCATAAAGTGGACGAACGGTTCGTTCAGCCGTTCCGCTTCCTCCCGCATTTCCGCGGGAACGAACACGTCGATGCCCGCCTCGCGGAGGCGTTGAAACCCCTGGCCGGAAACACGCGGATTAGGGTCCTGCATCGCGGCGACCACCCGGCGGACCCCGGCGGCGACCAGCGCTTCGACGCAAGGCGGAGTGCGGCCCTGGTGGGCGCACGGCTCGAGATTGAGATACAGGGTAGCGCCACGGGCCTTTTCCCCGGCCTGCTCCAGGGCCACGATTTCGGCATGCCTGACGCCGGCGTAGGTATGCACGCCGCGCCCCACCACCACGCCGTCCCGCTCCAGGACCGCGCCGACCATTGGATTCGGGCTCGTCCGCCCGTACCCCTGCCGGGCCAGTTCGATCGCCTCACGCAGGAAGGCCAGGTTCATGCTTCGAAGATGGAGCGGATAAAGCTTTCCGGCTCGAACGGCAGCAGGTCTTCCGCTTTTTCGCCCACGCCGACGTAGCGGATGGGCAGGTTGAGTTCCCGCATGATGGCCACCACCACGCCGCCTTTCGCGGTGCCGTCCAGTTTGGTCAGCACCAGGCCGGTGACGCCCGAGGTTTCCGTGAACCGGCGCGCCTGTTCAAGGCCGTTCTGGCCGGTGGTGCCATCCAGCACCAGCAACACTTCGTGCGGCGCGCCGTCGATCACCCGGCCAGCCGTCCGCCGCATCTTTTCAAGTTCCGCCATCAGGTTCGACTTGGTTTGCAGCCGTCCGGCGGTGTCGACGATTACGTAATCGACGCGGCGCGCCTTGGCCGCCTGCAACGCGTCGAACAGGACCGCCGACGGGTCCGCGCCCGGTTTCTGGCGGATCACCTCGCAGCCGGCGCGCTGGCCCCAGACTTCCAGTTGTTCGATGGCCGCGGCCCGAAAGGTGTCCGCGGCGCAGAGCAACACGCTGTGACCTTCCCCCCGGTAGCGCTGGGCCAATTTGCCGATCGTCGTCGTTTTTCCCGAGCCGTTCACGCCGACCACCATGACCACCGCGGGCGGGTCGCTGACCCGCGGCAAGGGCCGTTCGGCCCCCTGGAGAATCTCCAACAGTTGCTCCCCGATCAGGCTGCGCAGCTCGCTGGCGTCGTGCACCAGGCGCCGGTCCACCCGCTGCCGGATGCGGTCGAGGATTTCGGTGGAGGTCCGGACGCCGATATCAGCGCTGATCAGGGTGTACTCGAGTTCCTCGAGCAGTTCGGCATCGATCACCTTCCTGCCGGTGAGCGTTTCCTCGATACGGCTCGCGAGTCCTGCCCGGGTTTTCTCGACGCCCGCCTTCAGGCGCTCGAGCAGCGATGGTTCCGGCTCGACGGAACCGAACAGGGTCTGAATCATGCTCTTGCCGTCATTGTAGCGGGTTGCCCTTGCCCTACAGCGTGGCCAGCACCTCGAAGTCGACGTTGCCGCCGGACAGGATCACGCCCAGCTTGCGAATGCCCGGCGGCAGCTTTCGGCTCAGCGCCGCCGCCGCGGGCACGGCGCCGCTGGGCTCCACCAGCAGCTTCATTCGCAACAGCAGGAATTTCACCGCGGCGCGGATCTCGGCTTCACTTACCAGCAACACCTGTTCGACATGGCGCTGCAAGATCGGGAAAGTCAGTTTGCCGGGCGCGGGAGGGCGCAAGCCGTCCGCGATGGTGTCCGGCGGCGCGATGGTGACGCGTTCGCCCTTGGCCAACGACAGGAACGTGTCATTTGCCTGCTCGGGTTCGGCGCCCAGCACGCGGATGGCGGAGTTTAAACCTTTGGCCGCGACGGCGCAGCCGGCCAGGAGACCGCCGCCGCCAATGGGCGCGATTAGGGCGTCAAGTTGCGGCCATTCCTCCAGCAGTTCCAGCGCCGCCGTGCCTTGCCCGGCAATGATCCGCGGATGGTCGAAGGGCGGCGCCAACACCGCGCCGGTCTCCCGCACCAGCGCTGCCGCCAATTCCTCCCGGTCCTGCTTCAGCCGGTCGTAAGTGACGATGGTCGCGCCGTAGCCGCGGGTGGCTTCCACCTTCAACCGCGGAGCGTCGGTGGGCATGACAATCGTGCACCGCGCGCCGGCTTCCCGCGCCGCCAGCGCGACCGCCTGCGCGTGGTTGCCGGAGGAGAAGGCCACCAGGCCTCGCGCGCGCTCGGCGTCCGAGAGCGAAAAAACCAGGTTTGCCGCGCCGCGGATCTTGAACGCGCCTCCCTTTTGCAGGTTCTCCGCCTTGAACCACACCTCCACCCCGGCTGCGGCGTTGAACGCCTGCGACGTAAAGACGGGGGTGCGCTTGGCCAGCGGCCGGATGCGACGGTCCGCCTCCCGCACGTCCGCCAGCGATACCTCAGGCGCCATGCATCCAGTGTAGTGGGCAGAATCACTACACTGGAAGGGATGACGGTATCGTTCTCCCCGCGGGTGCTGGAGCGCCTTCTGCGCATCGATCCGGTGACCAAACCGGTGGTCTACTCCCAGGTGTTCGAGTCCGCCAACCCGTTCAGTGTGACCTATTGGCTGGAGGTCATTTTCTCTTGCTCGATTGCGACCCTGGGACTGATCCTGAACAGTCCCGCGGTGGTGATTGGCGCGATGCTGATCTCGCCGCTGATGGGGCCGATCATCGGCGCGGGCCTCGCCCTGGCCGCCGGGGACGTGTACCTGTTCGTGCGCGCGTCGTTAAACCTGTTTCTCAGCTCGCTGGCGTCCATTCTGCTGGCCGCGGTGATCGTCTTCATCAGCCCGTTTCATTCGGCGACCAACGAGATTCTGGCGCGGACGCAGCCGAATCTGCTGGATCTGGGCGTCGCCGTGTTTTCGGGGCTGGCCGGCACGCTGATCGTGCTCCGGGGCGCGAGCGGCGGGGGCGTAACTGCGCTGCCTGGCGTGGCGATCGCCGTCGCATTGATGCCGCCGCTGTGCACCGTTGGCTTCGGCGTGGGCGCCGGGTGGCAAGGCAACATCATCCGGGGCGCCGGGCTGCTCTATCTCACCAACCTGGTGGCGATCGTCTCGGCCGCCCTGCTGGTGTTCTGGCTGATCCGGATGGAGCCGCTGCCTTTCGTTTCCGAGGGCACGCCGACGCGCGACCTGCTGGACCGGGCGCTGGCGCATGCGCACCGTTCGAAGCTGATGCGGGCTCTGCCGGGCCTGCGCCTGCGGGTGGCGCTGCCGCTGATCGCCCTCACGGTGGTGGCGGTCCCGCTCAGCCGTGCGCTGATTCAGGTGCGCGACGAGGCGACCGCCCGGACTCTGGCGCGCGCGGCCGTGCGGTCGCTGGCGCCGCCCGACGAGATCGTGTCCCAGCAGACCGATGTCACCCGCGACCTGATCCGGGTGCGGATTGTCACCACGGCCAACATCGATGCGGCCCGCCTCAGTCAGGCCCGGCGCGACCTGGAAGCGCGGACGGGCAAGACGGTCTCTTTCCTGCTCCGGCGGGTCGCGGCCGAGGATGACATCGCCCTGTTGCGGCAGTCGCTGACGCCGCCGCCTCCCCCTCCGCCGAAAGATGAGCTGGCCGCGATGCGCCAGGAAACGTTCGCCAGGATTGACGAAGCGTTGCGGGCCGCCTGGCCGGAACAGTCGGCAAAGCTCAATGGCGTGCTCGTGGCGCTGCGGCCGGACACCTACGAAGTTCGTGCTCAGTACGAGGCGGATCGCAACCTGGACGACGCCCTCGCCGAGGCGCTCTCGCTCAGCTTGCGGCGGGAACTCGGGACCGAGGCCCTGTCCGTGGTCTTGGAAAACCAGACGCCGCTGCGGACCCGGCGACGCTAAAATAGGCGGCGGATCAACTTCCATGAACCTTGCGGAACGGATGCAGCGGATCGGCGTGGAGTCCGCTTTCGAAGTGCTGGTGCGGGCGCGCGCGCTGGAGGCGCAGGGACGCAGCGTCATCCATTTGGAAATTGGCGAGCCGGATTTCCCCACTCCCCGCCACATTGTCGAGGCGGCCAAGCAGGCGCTGGACGAGGGCTGGACGCACTATGGCCCCACCCAGGGATTTCCGGAACTGCGGGAAGCGGTGGCGGCGCACGTCTCGGCCACGCGCGGGATTTCGGTGGGTCCGGAGCGAGTGTGCATCGTTCCCGGCGGCAAGCCGATCATTTTCTTTCCCATGCTGGCGCTGCTCGAGGCGGGCGACGAGGTGGTGTACCCGAATCCCGGGTTTCCGATCTACGAATCCATGATCCGGTTCCTAGGCGCCAAACCCGTGCCCATTCCCCTGGTGGAAGAGCACGGCTTTTCGTTCAACCTGGACGTGCTGCGCGACGCCCTCACGGACCGCACCCGCATGCTGGTGCTGAATTCCCCGCAGAACCCGACCGGGGGCCTGATTCCCCCGGAGGATATTCGCGCCATCGCCGAAATGGTGCGGGACCGCGATCTGATGGTGCTGTCCGACGAGATCTACAGCCGCATCTGTTACGACGGCTCGCCGCTGTCCATCGCGAGTCTGCCGGGCATGTTGGAGAAAACCATCATCCTCGACGGCTTTTCCAAAACGTACGCCATGACCGGGTGGCGCATGGGCTACGGCGTAATGCCGGAGTGGCTGGTGGACGCGGTGAACAAGCTGATGGTGAACTCGAATTCCTGCACCGCCAGTTTCACGCAGCGGGCCGGCATCGCTGCGCTGACCGGACCGCAGGACGAGGTGGAGCGCATGGTGGCCGAGTTCCGCCGCCGCCGCGACGCGTTCTGCGACGGGCTGAACACGGTTCCTGGCTTCCGCTGCGCCCGTCCCGGCGGGGCGTTCTACGCTTTCGCCAACGTCGAGGGCGCCGGCCGTTCGTCCAGGGAACTGGCCGACTGGTTGCTTCAGGAGGCGGGCGTCGCCTGCCTGAACGGCGGCGCGTTCGGCGCTTACGGGGAAGGCTATATCCGCTTCAGTTACGCCAACTCTTACGAGAACCTGATGGAAGCCGTCGCGCGCATGCGCCGGGCGCTGGCGTAGCTGGGGGCGGCGACTTTCCGGAGCGCCCGGCCCGAGTTGCGAGGCCGGCTTGCCCGACCCCTTGCCTCGCGGCGCGCACCGGCCTTTACCCCGGCTTCGCCAGGCGTTATACAGAGGGCGTGGAGCCGACCGAACGCACCGGCGCGGCGATGCGCTCGGACCCCGCCGGGTTGTTCGCCGGGTTCAAAAGCCGCGCGGAAGCCGTGAGCGCCGAAGTACGCCGCTTCGCCACGCGGACCGAGGCGCTTGGGTTCGTCCTTTCGTTTCTGCGGGAGGAAGGCGTAGCCGACGCCCCGGACTGTTTCGCGGTGTGGGCGGATTGCCCGTTCCTGCGGCGCTGCGACCGCGCCGCGCTTGGCCGTGAGGTTCCCGGTCTGCGCTTCGACGTGACGCCGGAGACCGCGGCCGCCGCGCGGGTCGGGATCAGCCAGATGGAATGGGCGGCCGCCCGGACCGGCACCCTGGTTGAGGACGCCACGCGGGTCGAGCAGCGGCTGGTCTCGTCGCTGCCGCCGATCCACGTGGCCTTGATTCCCACCAGCGGTCTGGTTGACGACCTGGCCGCCGCGTTCGGCCGCGTCGACCCCCGCCGGGCCGCTTTCCTCGCCGCGATCACCGGACCCAGCCGCACGGCGGATATCGAGCGCGTGCTGACCATCGGCGTACACGGCCCCCGCCGCCTGATCGTGGTGTTCATCGATGACCTGGAGGGAGCGCCCGCATGAGAGACGAGTTCGCCGGATCCCTTGCGCGCGCCCTCGCCAACCCGAATCTCACCGGGGCGCTGACCCGGTTCTCGGAAACCTACCGGATCAGCCGGGCCCAGGCGTACGAGGGGATCGACTTCGCGGCTCTGCGCCGGCAGATCGCCGGGATCAAGGGACAGGCCGCCGGACGTCTGCCCGAACTTGCGGCCCGCTTCCGCGAAAACGCCGAGGCGCTGGGCGCGCAGGTCTTCCTCGCCACTAATCCGCAACAGGCGCGCGAGTACGTCTTGGCGGTCGCGCGCCGCGGCGGCGTGCGGAAGGTCGTCAAGTCCAAGTCGATGGCGTCGGAAGAACTGCACCTGAATCCGTTTCTCGAACAAGCCGGGCTGGAGGTGACCGAAACCGACCTGGGCGAGTGGATCATCCAGCTTGCCGGCCAGCGGCCTTCGCACATGGTGCTGCCGGCGATCCACCTGACTCGCGAAGAGGTGGCGGACCTGTTCCGCCAGGAAGCCGGTGAGCGCCTCTCGTCCGACATCCCGCGCCTGGTGGCGACGGCGCGCGCGCGCTTGCGCCAGCGTTTCCTGAACGCCGACTTGGGTATCACCGGCGCGAATGTCGCGGTGGCGGAAACCGGCAGCCTGGTGTTGGTGACCAACGAAGGCAACGCCCGCCTGGTCGCCACGCTGCCCAGAATCCACCTCGCGATCGTCGGGCTGGAGAAACTCGTCGGGCAGTTCGAAGAGATCTACCCGATCCTGACCGCGCTCCCCCGCAGCGCCACCAGCCAGTTGCTGACCAGTTACGTCAGCGTAATCTCCGGAGCGGCGCAGAACTCCGATGGCTCGCCGAAGGAACTGCACATCGTGCTGCTGGACAACCGCCGCACGGAGATGGCGGCCGACCCCCAGTTCCGCACCGCGTTGCAATGCATCCGGTGCGCTTCGTGCCTGAACGTCTGCCCGGTTTACCGGCTGGTTGGCGGGCACGTGTTCGGCAAGGTGTATACGGGCGGAATCGGCGTGATCCTCACCGCGTGGTTCGACGCGCTGAAGCAGGCCGGCGACATCCAGAGCCTGTGCATCCAGTGCGGCCAATGCGTGGAGTTTTGTCCGGCGGAAATCCCGATTCCCGATTTGATCCTGGAGTTGCGCCGGCGTCTGACCGAACAGACGCCGCCCCCTTTGGTGGAGCGCGCGATTTTTCAGGTAGTCAACCAGCGCCGGCTGTTTCATGGCTTGCTGCGCGCGGCGTCCCTGGCGCAGAAGCCGGTGGCGAAGGACGGGTTTATCCGCCATCTGCCCTGGTTCCTGTCCAACCTGACCGACGGACGCAGCCTGCCCGCGATCGCCAAAGAACCGTTCCGGGATGTTTTCCCCAGGCTGGCGCAGCGCCCCGGCCGGGAAAAGGCCGCGCTCTACGCCGGCTGCCTCATCGATTTCGTGTACCCGGAAACCGGCGCCGCGATGGTGAAGGTGTTGAACCACGCGGGCCTCGAGGCGGTGTTTCCCGAAGGCCAGACGTGTTGCGGCGCGCCCGCGCGTTCGAGCGGCGCCGATGCCGTGGCCGCGCAGAACGCCATCGACAATATCGAGGCGCTGCTCGAGCCCGAAGTCCGGTATATTGTTTCGGGCTGTCCCACCTGCACCGTCGCCTTGCAGCGCGCATTCCGGCACGTGCTCGAGCAGACCGGGCGTCACGACTGGCTGGGCCGCGCGGCGGAAGTAGCCGCCAAGACCGTGGATTTTTCCACGCTGGCATCCCGCCTGGCGGCGGAGGGCCGGCTCGAGTTTCCGCCGGGCGCGGCGGCAGGCAGTCCGGTGACGTACCACGACTCCTGCCATCTCAAGCGGACGCTGCACGCCGAAGGTCCGCCGCGCGAGATGCTGCGTCAGAGCGGGCACGAACTGGTCGAGATGTACGAAGCCGATTCCTGCTGCGGCATGGGGGGCTCCTATCTCGCGAAGCATCCCGAGATCTCCAAGGCGATCCTGGCGCGCAAGCTGGCGCACCTCGAAGCCGCCGGCACCGGGCGGGTCGCGACGGACTGTCCCGGTTGTGTGCTGCAAATGCGCGGCGGGCTCGACCAACGCCAGGCGAACATCCAGGTAAAGCACACCGCGGAATGGCTGGCGAAGTCCCTGGACGTGGACAAGGACGGCTAGCCAGCGCGCGCCTGTCCCCCCGGAAGACGATGCGCCGCGACCGGCCGCGAGCGCGCTTTCCCGATTGCTCCAGATGGGCTGCCCGGCTACCGCCGTCCGGGGACGATCTCCCAGTATTCGATGCCGTAGGGCCCCAAGTCGAGCGTAAACGTATTCCGCTCGGGCGTCAGCGGCCAGGTTTCGAGCGGGCGCAGCCGGTGATTCTCATCACTGCTGGCCGTCTCCGCGTCCAGCATCCGTCGGTGCGCCGCAAAGCGGGACGGCACCGTCTCGAAGTCGAGGTGGAGCCGCACCGGGCCTTCCGAAAAATTCCACACGAGCAGGTTGTGGGTGCGGTATTCGGCGTCGTAGGTGAAAAAGGCGTGCACCTTGGGATCGTTGGACTGCGCAGCCAGTTGGGCGCCCCGCTCGCGGGACAGCAGTTTGAAGGCAAAATAAGCCGGCCGCAAGGCGTTCTGGTAATCGAACAGACCGTCGAACTGCGGCATCCGGTTCCACCAGCGCGCCATCGCCGAAGCGCCCTCGGGCGACAGGAATCGCGCGAAGGTGGCGCGTTGCACGTGATAGTCGCGAATGTGGTAGTAGCACGAGTAATCCAGACCGCCCTCTTTCATCTGCCAGATGGTTTCCAGGATGAACGCCGGCTGAAACCGCGGGTCGAGCACCGGGTTGGCAAGGGACATGTTCCATTCGTTGAGGATCAGTTCGGGTTTGAGGCCGGGATGCTGCGCCACGAGCGCCTTCACTCCCTCGATGGTCGCCCGCACGGCGAGCGGATCGCTGTTGTAGATGTGCCAGGAGACGAAGTCGAGAGGAGTCCGGCCCGCCGCCGCGGCCTGGAGCAGGGCGGGCAGCAACGGAGAGCGCCAATTGGCCAGTGCGGGGCCGCCTACCTTGGCCTGCGAGTCCGCCTGGCGGATCGCCGCCGCCGTCTGCTCATAGAAGCGGACATAGCTTTCCGGCTGGAACCGGAACGGGCAGCCGCCCGGTTCGCCCAAGTCGGGCTCGTTGCCCACCTCCCAGTAGCGCACCCGGCCCTGATAGCGCTTCACAAGGGCCACGATCAGTTCCTGCCAGGCGGCGTAGTCATTCGGCTCTACGATATCCTGGTCGACCTTGGGGAACAGCAGGGCGGGCTTGAAGGCCAGCGCGAGCGCGGGAGTCGCTCCGGTGCGGAGGATGAGTTCCACCGAGCGGTCGAGCGTATCGAAGTGATAGCGCCCCCGCGCGGGCAGCAGATCGAAGTATTCCTGGACGAACAGGCGGATCATCGCCGGCCGCAGCGCGCGGATTTCCGCAACCCGGTTTTCCCACATGGGCTCCTCGGAGAGGCCCCCCTGCCCTAACGCCATTTTTTCGATTTCCAGCGCGGGACCCTCCGTCCCGAACCCGAGCCGCAGGGAAGCCTGGCGTGGTTGACCAAAGAGGCCAAGGCCCGCCAGCACGCCGGCCAACAAGAGGCGGAAAGTGAGCGTCATCGAAACATCATAGTCCGGCTGCGGCCGGACGGCGCGCGTTTCCCGCTCCCGCCCCTTGATCCCGGAGGCGAAGCCAGCGCCGAACCCGCTCGTTGTGTTCCCCATCGTGCGGACGCCCGACGCGCCGCCTGATGACTCCCGGAACCTGGCCGCGGCGCGGGGCGCCCTCGATGCCGGATACCGGCAGATTGGCTATCCCGCAGCGGGCGTGCTGAACGACGACGAAGTGCCGGCCGTCTTCCCCTCGTTCGATGCGGACCGCAAACAGATCGTCCTGCTGGCGTGGTTGAGCATGGTGAAGAACTAACTAAGCGGCTCGTACCTGGTGGAACTCCGCGAAGCGGCTCATCCCGCGGCGGTGAAGCCCGTCCAGAAGTGCCCCAGGTGCACGCCGTCCCCGCGGCGCGGCGCGGGGACGGTGGCGACGCCGGAGAAGTCGGCCACCGTCACCTCGACCGGTCCGCTGTTGTCCGGCGGGGCCCACAGAAACAGCGCGCACTCCGCCTCGGCGCAGGAAGAAAAATCGACCGTGAGCGGCGGCATGGGCAACCCCAGCCATCCCTCCAGCAGGCTGAGCCAAGCGGGCTCCAGCAGGTAATTCCACAGGTCGTGACCCCAGAGCGGCTTGACGCCCACCAGCAGCTTGCCGCCCGTGATGCGGAACCTGCCCTGGTAATACACCCCGGCCACGGATCGCGGATTCGGGAAGCGCGCCAGCATCTGCCCTTGCGGGGGAATCACAAAGCGTCCCAGCGCGTCACCGTCGGCGCCGCCGAGCACTTCGAAGCGAGGCGCCGCGGCGCGCCCCGGCGAGCGCAGCAGCGCGGAGACGTCCATGGGCACGGGGTAGCGCGGCGCCTGGCGGACCGGAACCGCGAGCAGGTCCGCCACCGCCACCGTCTCGGCGGCCATCATGCTGCGTTCGTGCGCCTCGCAGCGGGCGCACGAATCGGGCAGGCGCTCGAGGTCGAACATCGCCTCGCGGAGCTGGGCGAACCCTGGCGCCGACCAGACGTCGTGGAACGTGCGCCCTTGGTCGAGATCGCCCAGGTGTCCGTGCAGATGACAGCAGGCGCGGGCGCGTCCGTCGGAGCCGATCAGCGGCATTTTCCACGGCGCAAAGCAGTACGGAATTCGCACCTCCGACGTAGTCAGCCCGCGAACTTGCACCGCCAAATCATGGACCAGATCATCGATGGTTTCAGGCCGGACCGGGATGGGGCCGCTCACTTCCGGCGGGGGCGGTCCCTCTGGAGGCGTCAGGCCGGTTACCTGCAAGACCGAGGGTGGATGGTACGCGAACGGGATCGCCTCCAGTCTTTCCCGCACCTCCCGCAGTTCCGCGACCCGCAGCACCGGCAGCGGCGTTTGCTGAAGAATCTGCACCATCCCGGCCGGATCCCGGGGCTGGTTGTCCGGACGGGCGACGGCATCGAAACTCATGGTATTGACAAAAGCCATGCCGTGGCGTGCGGCTGCGGCGCGAGCCTCCGCCAGAGCTTTCGCCATCTCCTCGCGGTCGGACTGGCGAACCTGGATGGCCTCGTGCATGGCGTGAAACACATCGAGAGAATGGACGATCACTTCGTTCACGCCTGCCGCGCCCAACCGCTCGACCAGCGCGGGCAGTTCGGGGAAGTTCATTCGCGACATGGTGACTTTGGCGTACAGAATGGCCTGCGGGGCTTTCGCGCGCATTTGGGCGACGGCCTCCAGTACGCGCGCCACCGGCGCTACGGGCCGCAACAGCCGCATGGTCTCCTCCGTCGCGCCGTCGATGCTCACGCCCAACCGGTGGAGCGCGGTCCAGGGCAGCCGCACGCGGTCAACCAGCGTTCCGTTGGTCAGCAGGTCCAACTGCACTTCATGCCGTGCGGCCTCCCCGATGAGGCGCGGGAGCACGGTGGCCATGGTCGGCTCGCCGCGGCCGAACAGATAGGCGTACTCGACAAACGGGAACGCTTCCTCCAGCCGGTCGATGTTTTCCGGACTGAACTCGGTGTGATGGAAATCCTTGGTGATGCCGTGCTGGCAGGCGCGGCAGCGCAGGTTGCATTCGTTGGTCGGATCCAGTTCCAGCCGCTGCGGAAAGCTCGCCAGGCGGGTGCGCCCCAGCAGGATCTCCAGATGGTTCAGCAGGGCGTTCTTGCGCTTCCACTCCCGGTAGCGCGCCGGAGAAGCGGCCGGCGGGCCGGAGGCGTTTTCGCGGGACTGCGCCTTTCGCGCCTCTTTTAGCGCGAAGTGGCAGTACGTTCCCAGCCGTGCCACCGCGATCTGGAGGTCTTCGGTTTGGCGCGCCCACAAGGCGATCTCGCCATGAGGCCAATCGTGTCCGGACGGCAGCAGCGCGACGTAGTCCCCGCGCTGTGGGGCGACGCCGGCCGAGCGGTCGCGCCACCGGTCCGCCTCCGTCAGGATGGCGTCCAGGACCGCTAGGATTCTTGGCGTCTCCGGCGAGTCCGGCGACAAGGCGGCGAAGTCCCGGCGGACCTTGCGGGCGGTCGAGATCAGCCTGCTCCGCGCCCGCACGCCAAAGTAGTAGACCCGCTGCGTCGCGGGTTCCTTGCCCGCCGTCTCTCGCACAGCGCTGTTCCCGCTCATGCGTCCCTCCTCGTCCCCTTCGATTTTGGGCGCCGGCGCCCCTGGTTTCTAGCGCAACTGTCCGCGCGGCGTGATCTCCTCGGCGTTCACGTAGGGCCGCAGCGCTTCGGGGACGACGACCGATCCGTCGCGCCGCTGGTAGTTCTCGACAATCGCAACCCATGTCCGCCCGATCGCCAGACCGCTGCCATTCAACGTGTGCACCGGTTCCGCCTTGCCTTTCCCCGCCTTGCACCGGATATTCGCGCGCCTCGCCTGGAAGGCCTCAAAGTTCGAGCAGGACGAGATCTCTTTATAGCCGTCCTGGCCTGGCAGCCAGACCTCCAGGTCATACGTTTTCGCGGAAGAAAAACCCAGGTCGCCCGTGCACAGCGCAACGCGGCGGAAGGGCAATCCCAGGCGCTCCAGGATGCTCTCGGCGTCGGCGGTCAGCCGCTCCAGCTGGTCGTAACTCTGGTCGGGCCGGGTAAACTTGACGAGCTCCACTTTCTGGAACTGGTGCTGCCGGATGATGCCGCGCACGTCGCGCCCGTAAGAACCTGCTTCGCTGCGGAAACACGGGGTGTAGGCGCACAAGGAAATCGGCAGCGCCCCGGCGTCCAGCACTTCTTCGCGGTACAGGTTGGTCACCGGCACCTCGGCGGTGGGGGCGAGCCAGAAATCGTGATTTTCGCACTTGAACAGGTCTTCGGCGAACTTGGGCAACTGGCCCGTGCCGAACAGGCTGGCCGAGTTCACCAGGAACGGCGGCAGCACCTCGGTGTAACCGTGCTCTTGGGTGTGGATGTCGAGCATGAAGTTGATGAGCGCCCGCTCGAGGCGCGCGCCGAGGCCCCAGTAGACGGCGAAACGCGCGCCGGTCACCTTGGCCGCCCGTTCCAGGTCGAGGATGCCGAGCCGCGGCCCGAGATCCCAGTGGGCCTGCGGCGGGAAGTCAAATTCGGGCGGCGCGCCCCATCGCCGGATCTCGACGTTGTCGTCCGCGCTGCGTCCCACCGGCACGCTCTCGTGGGGCAGGTTCGGAATGCCCGCCAGCAGCGTGCGAAACTCCTCTTCGATCGCCTTCACCTGCTCGTCCAACACGGCGATCCGCTCGCCGAGCGCCCGCACCTCGGCCTGCTGGGCGGAAGTGTCCACGCCTTCCCTGCGCAATTTCGCGATCTGCTGGCTCTCGGCGTTCCGGCGGGCCTTCAACTCTTCCGTTTCGGCGATCGCCGCCCGGCGGCGCGCGTCCAGGTCGCGAAAGCCCTCCAGGGACGGGGCATTCGCGCGAGTGGCCAGGCGCGCCGCGATGGCGTCGAAGTTCGCCCGGAAATACGCTAGGTCGTGCATCCTTTCATGATGCTACAGGGCTTGCCCCGCAAGGCGCGGCGCCGCGGCTCAACTCAGAGCGGGACCGCGTGCCGGCGGGCGTATTCCTCGGCGGCATTGGGCGGGGGCCCGATGTAGTGGAAGGCCTCCGCGTACTCGACGCCCCACTGCTGGCCGAGGCGCCGGTCGCGCTCGAGCACAATGTGCTTGATGTAATTCCGGTTGGCCGTCTCATCGTCATCGCCCAGAATCGGCAGCCGCAACCCGCGCTCGGCCAGGCTGCGCCGGAAGCGCGCGCCGTTTTCGCCCGCCGGCCCCTGGGCGACGTTGACCCGGTTGGACTCGACCTTCTGGTCCATATAGGCGCTGATATCGACGACGCGGTTGACCAGTTGCGGGCCCCGCGCAAAGTAGTACTTCTCGCGCACCGCCTTGGGCCTCAGCCCCGCCTCGAAATGCTCCGGGTAGTCCTTGGATCCTGCCGCCATCCAGCAGGCGGCCTCCACCGTGGAGGCCGTGACATAGTGGTCGGGGTTCTCCTCGTAGTGCCCCCACGGGTCGTAGCAGACGATGGTGTCCACCTGAAGCAGCCGGAAGAGGAAGATAAAGCGCGCCCGCATTTCCAGGCGCGATTCATTGTCCATCTGGTGATTGCTGTAGTTCAGATCGAAGACCTTCCGGAGTCCGAGCGCGCGCGCGACCGCGGCGTTGTCCTTCTCATTGGCGAGCACGGTGTCGCCAATGGTCCCAGGCCCGGCCATGTCGTCGTTGGTGACCCGGATCAGATGGCCGGTATAGCCTTCGTCGATCAGTTTGGCCACCGTGCCTCCCGCGAAGATCGGAATGTCGTCGGAATGGGGCTGAATAACGGCCAGCACCTTGCCCGCGTGAGGCTTGCCCGGCTGGGAGCGTTCGAGGATGACTTCCTGATTCGCGGAGACAGTGCCAAGCTGCGTGGCGAACGCCTGTCCGGAAAAGATGCCGCCACCCAGCGAACCGCCCAGGAATCCGCGTCTATGCATGATGATTGCCCTCCTGGCGAATTTAGGAGCTTGTGGACAAACCGGCACAGGCTGCCCCGCCTCGAAGCGCTTACGAGGAACCCGCCTGGACAGAGGCGCCTCTCCCCGCGTGTTCCACAAGCTCCTAGAGTGTAACGAAACCAGCGAGGAAAGGGATGGCGGCTGCGGGCGGGCGCTACTTCGCCATTGCTTTGCGGCGGCGGTCCCGCTCTTCGCGGAACAGGGCGTACTCGCGCTGCTGATCCGGGGTCAGCAACTCGTTGATCCGCCGGTTTTGTCCCGCCTGAATGGCGTCGAGTTCATCCTTGTGCCGCTCGTGAAACGCGCGGTACTCGGCCCGCGTTTCGTCCAGGATCGCTTCGATGCGGGACGCCTGATCCGGCGCCAGCGAGAGACGGGAGGTCAGCTCCGCCATGTATTTCTTCCGGTACTCCCGCGGTCCGGATTCCGCGTTGACCGTCGAACTGGAGTAGACGCGATACGACACACCCCCGACCACCACCCCCGCCGCGAACACCAGGGCGAAATAGAGAGCGGTCCACTGCACAGGGCGCATCACAGCAAGTCGAGTTCGCTGGGCTCTTCCGACGAGGAGCCCGGGAAGCTGCCCTCCACCAGGTGCTGCGTGGCCAGCACGTCCAGATAGGTAGCCTGATACACTTCCGGAGCGCGCAGCTGAGGACTGGTGCGCGTGAGACCCGCCAGGAAGATCGAAAGCGCAGCCGCGGCGGTGAGGAATATCTGCGCTACGCGCCGGAACCGGAACACGGTGGAACGGTTCTGCTCGATTCGCGCCCACAACTCAGGCATGAAGTTCGGCTTCGGCTCCGGTTCGCCGCAGGCCTGCCGGTATGCATGCAGCAATCGGTCGAGCCACTGCCCGCCGAATTCGCCGGGACTGGACATCTACGAACCTCCTCCGCGCCGCCCCTCCAAGGCGGCCCCTACGGATTTTAACACTCGCTGGCGAGCGCGAAACAGCCTGACTTTGAGAGCGTTCTCTTTCGCCCCGTAAATGGCTTCCAACTCCTTCAGCGACAGACCTTCCACTTCCTTCAGCAGGAGCAAGATGCGATCCTCCTCGCTGACGTTTTGCAGGAGCGCTTCCACCGTTTCCCGGATTCGGGTTTTCTCCCGCTCGGTCTGGTCCACGGCTTCGCCCGCGCCCGCATCCGCCAGCAAAACCTGCTGTTCGCTCAAGTCCGCCATCCGCGCCTCCGGCCTCTTGCGGCGCTTCCGCAGGTAATCATAGGAGGCATTCACCACGAGCCGGTATAGCCAGGGTTCGAACATCTCCGGCGTCCGTAATTGGTCGAGCGAAAAAAACAGCCGGAGAAATACCTCCTGCGCAACATCTTCGACATCATCGGGCCGGTTGATCAACCGCGCCACCGTCCCCAGAATCCGCTTCCGGTACGCGAAAACCAGGTCGTTAAAAGCGGCTTCGTCTCCCTTCTGCGCCCGGCGGATCAGCTCGAAGTCAACCAGCATGTGCCAGAGGAGCGGCTGGCCGACCGGTTGAATCCACCAGTCCCTACGCCAGGAATGGCGAAGCAGCCGCCTCCCAAGGTTACAACATGGGCCGCGCTCTTTCCGGCTTGATGCCCGCGCCGCAGTCTACACTGGAGGGGTCGCTATGTCGAAGGAGCGGGAGGAGACCAAGCAACTCGGGGCGTGGTTCCTCGGCCCGAAGGCGGAGAATGCGAATCTCGCCGAGGAGATGATCCTGTTCATTCTGCGGGACTATTTCCACTGGCGGCGGAACTACTTCCCTTCGGACGAGATCGCCATCACCCAGCACATGCGCCGCGAATCGCTCGATTGGAGCGACGCTTTATTCCAGCAGCTCAACGAGATGCTGGCCCGGCTGAAGCGTCACTTCCCGTTTTACAGCCCGCGCTACGTGGCCCACATGCTCAGCGATCAGACCGTTCCTTCCGTGCTGGGGTACTTCGCCGGGATGCTCTACAACCCCAACAACGTGACGCCGGAAGCCGCGCCGGTGACGGTGGAATGGGAGTTGGAGGTCGCCTCGGACATCCTGCGGATGCTGGGCTACCTGCCGCCTCCGCCTGCCGGAGCGCACCACCGGGAAACCCGCAAGGAGTTCGGCTGGGCTCATTTGACCAGTGGCGGGACCGTGGCGAACCTGGAAGCGTTGTGGGTGGCGCGCAACATCCGGTATTTCCCGCTCGCCGCCAGAAGCGTCTGCCAAGCGGCGGGGCTCGATTTGCGCGTCAAACTGCCCCGCGCCGCCGCGCCCGCGGCGCTGGATTCCCTGAGCGCGCGGGAGTGCCTCGCGATCCGGCCGAACGAGGCCACTTTTCTGCTGCCGCGCCTGCTGGAAGCGATGCGGCTGAAGGGAGGGACGCCGGAGGCGGAAGCCACCCAGGCCGCCTGGCAGATGCTCTCCGCCTCTGGCGTGGACATTTCCGCGCATGGCGCCTTCGCCGCTTACCAGGCCTGGCCGCCCGTGGTGTTTGCTCCCGGCACGGCTCACTACTCGGTGGTGAAGGCGTGCGACGTCCTTGGCATTGGGAAAGAAAACGTGGTGCTGGTGGACGTGGACCGGCAGTTCCGGATGGACGTGCGCGACCTGGAGCGCAAGGTGGACCGCGCGCTGGAGGAGGGCCGTTTCCCGCTGGCTGTGATCGCGGTCGCCGGCACCACGGAAGAGGGCTCGGTAGACCCGGTACACCAGATCACCGCCTTCCGGCAGCGCCTGGAGGCCGAGCGCCAGGTGAGTTTCTGGCTCCACGTCGATGCGGCCTGGTGCGGTTACCTGCGAACGCTCTTTGTGGGCCGGGGGGAGGACGGCAATCCCCCGGAAAGCGAGTGGCCCAGCCGGATGGAAACGATCAATGAGTTCTGCTCCCGCCGCCTCGACATTCGCCGGGGGACCTACGAGCGCACCATCGGCTTGCGCTGGGGCGGCCGCGAGGTGCTTGCGTCCTTTCTGGCGCTGCCGCGCGCCGAGTCCATCACCGTGGACCCGCACAAGATGGGGTACGTTCCGTATCCGTGCGGCGTGGTGGCTTTCCGCAATGACCGGATCCGCCATTTCCTCACGCAGGAAGCCCCCTACATCACGGTCACGGCCGCCGGGGAGGTTCCGTCCAAGGTATATCATCCGCCTTCCAACGTCGGACCGTTCATTTTGGAGGGCTCCAAGCCGGGCGCGGCGGCGGCTTCCTGCTGGCTGTCCCACCGCACCATTCCGCCCTCGCGCGAAGGGTACGGGGAGATCATGCGCGCTTCGCTGCTGGCGGCGCGGGAACTTTATGAGCGGCTGGTGCACTGGGAACAGTCCTGCCGGGCGAACCACCAGCCGACCGCCTACCGCTTCATCCCGATCACCGCCCCCCCGCCGGACACCAACATCGTCTGTTTTGTGGTTCGGCCGCTGGCGTCCCGCGCCCTGGCGGACCTGAACCGCCTGGGAGAGGCGATTTACCAGCGGTTCACCATTCAGGCCGAACTGGGCGAACGGGACTACAGTTACTCGCAGGCTTTCTTCCTCTCGCGCACCCGCTTTCATCTGCCCCAATACTCGCGGCGGAGCGTGGAGGATCTGCTCGCGCGGGCCGACGTGGACCCGGCGGACTATCCGGAGCTCGGGATCTTTGTGCTGCGCGCCACCGTGATGAACCCCTACATCGTGCTGAACGCGGAGACGGGGCACCGGCAGGCGTTTCTGGCCGAACTGGTGGAGCGGCTGGCTTTGGAGACCGAGCGCTGTCTGGCCGAGTTGGGCCTGGCTTTACTTGCGGACTCCGGCGAAAGATACTGACAACGTCAGCATGCGCATCGAAGAACTGGAAACCCCCGCGGTGGTCGTGGACCTGGATGTCATGGAACGGAACCTGCACCGGGCGGGCGACTACATCCGGCAGCACCATCTGCAACTACGGCCCCACACCAAGACCCATAAGATCCCCGCCATCGCGCGGATGCAGATCGAGGCGGGCGCTTACGGCGTCACGGTGGCCAAGGTCGGCGAGGCGGAGGTTATGGCGGAGGGCGGCCTGGAAAACATCCTGCTGGCGTATCCCGTGTTCGGCGAAGGCAAGTGGGATCGCCTGGCGGCCATCGCGCGAAAGCGCAGCCTCACCGTGGCGGTGGACTCGGCGGCGACAGCGGAGGGGCTCTCCGCCTCCCTGCGACGCGCGGGGGCGGAGGCGGGCGTGCTGGTGGAGTTTGACGCCGGCATGCACCGTTGCGGCGTCCAGACGGCGGAAGAGGCTGCGGCGCTGGCGGTGCAGGTGGACCGCGCGCCCGGCCTGCGTTTCGCCGGCATCATGTTTTACCCGGGACACATCTGGAGCCGTCCGGAGGAGCAGGCGCCCGCGCTCGCCGGAGTGGGCGAGCAGATCCGGGAGATCGTGTCCGCCGTCCGGGCGCAGGGCCTCGATTGCGCGGTGGTAAGCGGCGGCAGTACGCCCACGCTGTATCAGAGTCACCAGGTTCCCGGCCTCACCGAGATTCGCCCGGGGACTTACGTTTTCAACGACCGCAATGAGTGGGGCGGAGGTTTCTGCTCTTTGGAGGATTGCGCGCTGCGCGTCCTGGTGACGGTGGTCAGCAACGCCGTGCCCGAGCGCGCCATCGTCGATGGCGGTTCCAAGACGTTCTCCGGCGACGCGTGGATCTCCGGCGACCGCAAGGGCTACGGATACATCGTCGAAAGGCCGGAAGCTTCCCTGGAAGCCCTGACCGAAGAACACGGGCATCTGCGTTTCCCCGCCGGCGCCGCGAAACCGCGGGTGGGCGAGCGGCTCAGCATCATCCCCAACCATGTATGCGCCTGCGTCAACATGCACGACGAGATCTTCTACCATCGCGGCGGCGTCGTGGAGGGTTCCTGGAAGGTGGCGGGACGGGGACGCGTCCGCTGACAGCAAGGCCTTCGGTTTCGATCAGCAGGTTTGGCGCCGGCCAGCCGCGTCCGTTCTCCACCGGGCGGCGGACCGGCGGCCGCTCTCCCCGGTCCTCCCTCGTTTTCCTGCGAAAATAGTATTCTCTTCGCTCCGCCGAGGTGTTCTCTGAGCCAAGCATCGGTGATGCCGCAGACCGAAAACCGGATCGCGCCCGTGAACCGCAAGGCGCTGGCGATGATTTTCGCCACGGTGTTTCTGGATCTGCTCGGCGCGGGAATCCTGGTGCCGGTGACGCCCTACTTGGTGCAGCAGTTCCGGGGCGATGCGCTCACCGTGGGTCTGGTGGCGCTCTCGTTCTCCGCGGCGCAATTCGCCGCCGCGCCCGTGCTGGGCGTGTTGTCCGACCGGTTCGGGCGCCGGCCGGTCTTGCTGATCAGTCTGCTGGGCAGCGCCTTCGGATATTTTCTCTTCGGCTGGGCGACCGCGCTCTGGGTCCTGTTCGTGGCCCGCGTCATCGACGGGGTGACCGGCGGCAACATCGCCACCGCTCAAGCGTATATTGCCGACGTGACGCCCCCGGAGGACCGCGCCAAGAACTTCGGCTTGATCGGAGCGGCATTTGGACTCGGGTTCATCGCGGGGCCCGCGCTGGGCGGCGCGCTCAGCCATTTCAGCCTTCAGGCGCCCGCCTATGCGGCCGGCCTGCTCTCGCTGGCTACCTGCGCCGGCGTCTTTTTCTTCCTGCCGGAATCCCTGCCCCCGGAAAAGCGGCGGAAAGAGCCGTTCGGCGTGATTGAAATCAACCCCACGCGACAAATCCGGCGGTCGCTGGAGCGGCCGGCGCTGCGGGGCCTGCTCCTGGCGGTGTTCGCCCACCAGTTCGCGTTCGCGGCGCTGCAAACCAACTTCGCGGTGTACACGGCGAAGCGTTTTGGGCTCGGTCCGGCGGAAAACGCCTGGCTATTCGCCTTCGTGGGGGTGATGAGCGTCCTCACCCAGGGCGTGGCGATCCGGCGAATGTCGGGCCGGATTCCGGACGCGGCGCTGATTCGCTGGGGACTGGCGACCTCCGCCGCGGGCTTCGTCATGGTCGCGCTGGCCGGGCGGGTGGGTTGGTTATACCCGGCTCTGGGAGTGATCTGTTTCGGCAGCGGCATCGCCGGTCCCACGCTGGTCGGTCTCGCCTCGCAGCGGGTCGCCGGCTTTGAACAAGGCATGCTGCTGGGCGCGACGCAGTCCCTCCGGAGCCTGACGCTGATCCTCGGTCCGGTGTGGGCGGGAGCGGTTTTCGACTGGATTCACCCGGCCGCGCCGTACTGGTCGGCGGCCGCGTGGATTGGGGCCGCGTGGCTGCTGGCCGGCAGGGGTTTGCGGCATGAACTCGGGGCGAATCACTCGCCCAGGGCTTCTTGATGCCCTGGCTTATCCCCGGAAATTCATTGGTTTACACCCGATGATCGGCGGTGCTACCCTAATTGTTTGTCTTCATGCGAACAGTCGATCTGATCCAGCGGAAGCGCGACGGCGAGGAGCTTTCCCGCGAAGAGATCTCGTACCTCGTGGAATCTTACACGCGCGGCGATTTGCCCGACTACCAGATGGCGGCCTTCCTGATGGCTGTCTTTTTCTCGGGCATGACCGACCGGGAGGTGAGCGCCCTCACGGAAGTCATGGTGGCCTCCGGTCAGACGGTCGATTTGTCTGCGGTGGAAGGCGTCAAGGTAGACAAGCACTCGACCGGCGGCGTCGGGGATAAGACCAGTCTGATTGCGGCGCCGCTGGCGGCGGCGGGCGTGGTGGTGCCCATGATCTCCGGGCGCGGCCTGGGGCACACCGGGGGCACGCTCGACAAACTGGAGGCGATCCCCGGATTCCGCACGCAACTAACCATGGAGGAGTTCCAGGCGCAACTGGCCGAGTTGGGGCTGGCGTTCATCGGGCAGACCGAGGAGATCGCGCCGGCTGACGGCAAACTGTACGCCTTGCGCGACGCCACCGCCACGGTGGAATCGGTCCCGCTGATCGCCTCCTCGATCATGTCGAAGAAACTGGCCATGGGGCTGGACGCGCTGGTGCTGGACGTGAAGGTGGGCGCGGGCGCGTTCATGAAACGCCAGGTGGATGCCCGCAAACTGGCCCAGACGATGGTGGGCATCGGACGCCGCATGGACAAGCGGGTGCAGGCGCTCATCACCGACATGAACCAGCCCCTCGGTTTCGCCGTGGGCAATGCGCTCGAAGTGATGGAGGTCTCCCAGACGCTCCAAAACGGCGGCCCGAGCGACCTGACCCGGCTGTCGCTGGAACTGGCCGCGCGCATGATCTTCCTGGGTAAGAAAGCGGCCTCGCTGGACGAGGCGCGCGAGGTGGCGCAGCGGTGCCTGGTGGATGGTTCCGGGTACCGCAAGTTCAAGCAGGTGGTCCTGGCCCAGGGCGGCGACCCCCGCTGTCTGGACCGCTTCGAATTGCTCCCGAACGCCACCGGCATGCGCGAGATCTCCTCGCCGCGCGCCGGCTACGTGACCGCGATCAACGCCGAGGATATCGGCCGCGCATGCGTCATGATCGGCGCGGGCCGCGACCGGAAAGAAGACGTGATCGATCCGGCGGTCGGCGCGATTCTGGAAGTCAAGATCGGGGACCGCGTGGACGCCGGGGCGGCGCTCTGCCGCTTGTACTACACCCGCGAGGAACACGTGGAAGAAGCGGCCGAGATGGTGGAAGACGCCTTCCGCATTTCGAGCCAGAAGCCGGAAGCGCGCGAGATCATCCTCGAAGTCGTCGGCTAGGCGCCCGCCATGGAGCGCTTCACGGGTCTGCTGGGCCTGGCCGTGATTCTGGGCGTGGCGTGGCTGTTTTCCGCGAACCGCCGCGCCATTCAGCTCCGGGTAGTGCTGTGGGGTTTGGGTTTGCAGTTTGCCTTCGCGCTGCTGGTGCTGAAGACGGATTTTGGCAAGGTGTTTCAGGCCATCGGCGCCGGGGTGAACGCCATGCTGCGCTACGCCGAAGTGGGCAGCGAGTTTCTGTTCGGGCCGCTGGGCCTGAAAAGCGGACCGCACGGCGTGCTCTTCGCCTTTCAGGTGCTGCCCATCGTGATTTTCATCGCCTCGTTCTTTTCCATCCTGTATTACCTGGGCGTGATGCCATGGTTCGTCAAAGCGATGGCGGTGGGCATGCAGAAGGTGATGGGCGCCAGCGGCGCGGAGTCGCTGAACGTGGCGGCCAGCATCTTCATGGGGCAGACGGAAGCGCCGCTCACCATCCGGCCGTTCCTCCCCGGCCTGACGCAGTCGGAATTGTTTACGATCATGGTCAGCGGCATGGCCCATGTCTCCGGCGCGGTGATGGCGGCTTACGTGAAGATCGCCGGCGTCGAGATCATCCACTTGCTGACGGCGGTGATCATGACCGCGCCCGCCACCATTCTGCTCGCGAAGATGCTGGAGCCGGAGACCGGCGTCCCCGCGACCGCGGGCCGCGTTGAGATCAAGGTGGAGCGCACGGCGGTCAACGTGATTGACGCCGCGGCGCACGGCGCGGGCGAGGGGCTGCACCTGGCCTTGAACATCGGCGCCATGCTGATCGCGTTCCTTGCGTTGATCGCCATGGTGAACGGGATTCTCGGCTGGATGCACGGCCTGCCGCTGCTGGGATGGCTGCCCGATTCGCTGCAGAAGATCTTCGGCTACCTGTTCGCGCCCGTCGCCTGGCTGATGGGGGTCAGCGGCAAGGATGCGTTGGCGATCGGCAATCTGCTGGGCACGCGCCTGGTGCTCAACGAATTCGTGGCCTTTCTGCAACTGGCGCCGCTTAAGGAACAACTGGACCCGCGCTCCTTCGTGATCGCCACGTATGCGCTGTGCGGGTTCGCCAATTTCAGTTCGATTGCGATTCAGATCGGCGGGATCGGCGCGCTGGCGCCCAACCGGAAGTCCGACCTGGCGCGGCTGGGCATGAAGGCGGTGGCGGCGGGGTCGATGGCCAATTTCATGTCGGCGTGCATTGCGGGGATGCTGTTATGAGTTTGCGGGCGGCGGCGCGCATCCGGGAGTCGATCGGCGAGCGCCAGCCGGAAATCGGCGTCGTGCTGGGCAGCGGGCTGGGCGCGTTCGCCCGTTCGCTGGCTGACCGAATCGAGATCCCCTATGACGAGATTCCGGGCTTTCCGGCCTCGACGGCGGTCGGTCATGCCGGGGTGTTCGTCTGCGGGCGGATCGGCGCCACGGAGGTCGCCGTGCTCTCCGGCCGCGCGCACCTGTATGAAGGCTACTCGGTGGGACAGGTGGTCTACGGCGTCCGGACGCTGGGCGCGCTCGGCGTGCGCCGCCTGGTGATCACCAACGCGGCGGGCGGCATCAATCTGGCCTACGAGCGGGGCGGGCTGGTCTTGATTGCCGATCACATCAACCTGCAAGGGGTGAATCCGCTGGTGGGGGCCAACGACGAGGCGCTCGGGCCGCGTTTCCCCGACATGTCGGACGCTTACTGCGCGCGGTACCGGGTGGTGGCGCGGCAGGTGGCCGCCGAATTGGGAGTGCGCGTCGGCGAGGGTGTCTATGCGGCCCTGACGGGACCCAGCTATGAAACGCCCGCAGAGATCCGCTACCTGCGTGTGATCGGCGCGGACCTGGTGGGCATGTCCACTGCGGCGGAAGTGATCGCGGCCAACCACCTGGGCATGAAGGTGCTGGGCATTTCCTGCGTCACCAACATGGCGGCCGGCATTCTGCCGCAGAAAATCAATCACATGGAAGTATTGGAAACCGGGGCCATGGTGCGGGACACCCTGGTGCGGCTGCTGACGAGCCTGCTGCCCCGGCTCGCGCGGGAGCCCGGTGACTGACGCGAAAGTCACGCGCGACCTGCTGGCTGCCGCCGCGGCCGCGCGCGAGCATGCGCACGCGCCGTATTCAGGCTTTCGGGTGGGCGCCGCCGTCCGGACCGCGGACGGCCGTGTCTTCACCGGCTGCAACATCGAGAACGCCACCTACGGGCTGACCTTGTGCGCGGAACGCGTGGCGGTGTTCAAGGCCATGTCCGAGGGCGCGCGCGAGTTCGTGCAGGTGGCGGTGGTCGCCGACACCGATCCGCTCACCCCGCCGTGCGGCGCCTGCCGGCAGATTCTGTCCGAGTTCTGTCCCCGGGCTGAGATTGTGCTCAGCAATCTGGCCGGGCGGGTGGAAACCCGGCGGATCGAGGAGCTGTTTCCGAGTCCCTTCCATGAGCGCTTCTTCCGTTAACTGGCGTCCGGCGTCCGCCCTGGCCGCGCGTGCGCTGCTGCGGCTTGCGTTCCTGGTCGGGGCGCCCGGCCTGGCTGGGGCCGAGCCGGCTGATACGCTCTGGACCGCGCGCTATGTGGTGACTATGGACGCCCACCGCCGCCTCCTCGAGGACGGCGCGGTGGCCGTGCGCGGCGAGCGGATCGCGGCCGTAGGCCCGCGCGCGGAACTCGAAGAACGCTTCCGGGGGGCGGCCGTCCTGCGCCGTCCGGATGCGCTCCTCGCTCCCGGCCTGATCAACACGCACACCCACGCCGCCATGTCGCTTTTCCGGGGCATCGCCGACGACCGCCCGCTCCAGGAGTGGCTGGAGCAATACATCTTCCCGGCCGAAGCCAAGACCGTCTCGCCGGAGTTCGTCCGCTGGGGTACGCGCCTGGCGTGCCTCGAAATGCTGCTGGGCGGCGTCACGACGTTCACTGACATGTACTACTTCGAGGAGGTGGTGGCGGAAGTGGCGCGCGAAGCCGGGATGCGCGGCGTGCTGGGCCAAACCATCATCGGGTTTCCTTCGCCGGACGCGAAGACCCCCCGCGACGCCTTGGCCTATGCCGAGCGCTTCCTGAAACGGTACGCCGGCGATCCGCTGGTGCAAGCCGCCGTGGCGCCGCACGCGCTCTACACCAACTCCAATGCCGACCTGAAGGCCAGCCGCGCCCTGGCGAACCGCTACCGCGCGCCGCTGCTGATTCACCTGGCGGAGACTCGCCGCGAGGTGGAGGAAACCCGCGCGCAGCGGGGCAAGAGTCCGGTCCGGGTGCTGGACGAACTGGGCGTGTTCGCCGGCCGAACGGTGGCCGCGCACGTGGTGTGGGCCGACGACGCCGATCAGGAGTTGCTGGCCAGCCGGGGCGTGGGAATCGCCCATTGCCCTTCCAGCAACATGAAGCTGGCCAGCGGCGTCGCGCCGGTGACCGCCATGTTGCGCCGCGGCCTGGCTGTCGGGTTGGGCACCGACGGGCCGGCGGGCAGCAACAACGACTTCCACCTGCTCGAAGAAATCGACCTGGCTGCCAAACTGCAAAAAGTGACCTCCGGCGACCCGCGCGTCCTGCCCGCGCCCGAGGCCTTCGCCATGGCGACCATCCTGGGCGCGCGGGCCCTGGGTTTGGACCGGGAGACCGGATCGCTCGAGCCGGGCAAGCGCGCCGACCTGATCACGATCCGCCTGGACCAGCCCCATGCCGTGCCGCTGTACGACGTTTACTCGGCGCTGGTATCTGCCTTGAAAGGCTCGGACGTCCAGGACGTGATGGTGAACGGCCGCCTGGTGGTGGCCAATCGCAAGCCGCTGACGCTGGACCCGCTGGCGATCCGGCGCAAGGCGGAGCAATATGCGGACCGGGTGCGGGCGGCGCTGCGAAACGGCAAGGCGGCCGCGCCCCGGTGAGACGCTTCCCACGGAATCCTGGCTTCGGCTACCGTGGTTCTCCAAATGAGATTCTGGCTCTGTTTGTGTCTTCTTCCGGCGGCTGCCGCGGCGCAGCCCCCCAAACGAATTTTGCTGATTACCGACGCGGAGGGCGTGGCGGGCATTTGTCGCCAGGAGCAGACCGAACCCACCAACCCCGAGTTGCGCGCGCTGCTGACCGGGGAGATCAACGCGGCCGTGGAGGGTTTCTTCGAAGGGGGCGCGGACGAAGTAATCGTTTGGGATGGGCACGACGGGTCCCGCACCCTGTCGGCGCAAACCATCCACCCGCGCGCCAGGCTGATGATCGGACCGGTGGGCTACACCGGCACGCTGGAGCGTGGCTACGCGGCCATCGCGTTCCTGGGCCAGCACGCGATGGGCAATGTCCAGAAGGGCATCATGGCGCACAGTTTCAGTTCACTCGGCATCCAGTACATGAAAATCAACGGCCGGCCGGTCGGGGAGATCGGGGTCTGGGCGGCGCTCGCCGGTTCCTGGGGGATTCCGGTGATCCTGCTGACGGGCGACCAGGCGGCGGCGGACGAACTGAAAGCGCTGGTCCCGGAGGCCGAACTGGCGGTGGTTAAGGAGGGGTTGGCGCGCTACGCGTGCATCAGCCTGTCGGCGGAAGCCGCGCAGCAGACCATTCGGCGGGCCGCCCAGCGCGCGGTCGCCAAGATCGGGCGGATCCGGCCCTACCGCGTGGAGGGCCCGGTGACGCTGGAGATCGAGTACACGACCCGCCATTCCCTCAACCCCGATCTCGCCGTGTTGCCGGGAGTCGAAATCGTCGATGACCGCACCATCCGGTACCAGGGCCGCGATCTGCGGGAAGCCTGGCAACGATACCGGGTGCGGTGAGCAGATCAGCCCTGCCGCTTGGCCTGCACCCGGGCGGCGAACCGCGCCTTGTTCACGATGTACCGCTCGTGCAGGCCCTCGCTGACTTTTTCCTTTTCATCGTGCGCCTCCACGCGGAACGTCACCCGCTTGTCGTCGGCCGCGACGACCTCGGAACGGAAGGTGACGGTCATCCCGATCGGCGTGGCCGCCAGGTGGCGGATGTCCAGGTGCGTGCCCACCGTGTCGTAACCGTCCGGCAGCAGCGACGCCACCGAGTTCCGGGCGGTGATCTCCAGGTACCAGACCAGGTGCGGCGTGGAAAGCACGCGGGCTTCTTCAATGCCCATGAAATCAATCGCGACGTCGCTGGTGACCAGCAACTTCTCTTCGCCGCGCGTACCGATCAGACTTTGCGACATAGCTTCGGAATCCTTACTTGATCGAGCCCAGGTTCGCTTTCTTTTTCGCCCATTCGAGCAGGCGCCGCACCGAGGGGAACCGCTCGGAGAGGATCACCAGTCCAGGGATCAGGAACACCCAGCCCGGCATGATGGGAAGAATCAGTCCGATGATCCCCAGGATGACCAGACCCGTACCGACGAGTAGCCGCAGCCAGCTCACCTCACCAGTTTAGCGGTCCGGCCGCCGGCTTCTTCACGCAAACGGTCACCGGCGCCGCAGGGCGTCTTCGATGCGCTCGGTCAGCATGGCGACGAAACGGTCAGGGAGAAACCCGTTCATCCGGCTGAAAACCTTGCCCTGCTGATCGAGGATAACCGTGGTGGGGATGGAGGAAATCTCAAGCGCCCGGCTGAGCCCGTCCTCGAAATAAACGGCGACCTGCCAGCCGTTCTCCCTTAGGAACGGCTCCACGGCTTCGCGGTCTTCGTCCGTGTTGACCGACAGAAACACCACCTCGGGCCGGCCGGCGAACTTGCGCCGGACCTGCTCGTAGAGGGGGTGCTGGATGCGGCAAGGACCGCACCAGGTGGCCCAGAAATCGAACACCACCACCTTGCCCTGCATTTCCCGCAGCTTCAAGCTGCCGCCGGTCAGTCCGGAGAGAGTGAAGTCCAGCACCTCGCGCGCTCCGGAATTCGGGTCGGCCGCGCGGGCCCGCTGGCGGCGGGCTTCCAGGAGGGCGCTGGTGCGGTCGAACGAGCGGAGCACCAGGTCCCCCAGGCCCTGCTCGCCGCCTTTCGCCTTGCTGAACAGAGCGCCCATGCGCTGCCGGTCGCGCAGGCGGTCGGCCTCGGTGTTTTTGGGATCCGCCAGCGTGAATGCGTCGGCCAGATGTTCGACGGCTTCCCACTCGCGGCCCTGCCGGATCAGCCAGCGGGCGATCTCGCGGGCGGCCTCGGCGGAGGGATACATCTCGTAGGCGGAGCGGGCCAGGGAGACGGCTTCGGCGGCCTTGCCGGTGACGCCGCTGGCGCGGGCTTGCAGCAACAGGGCGCGCGCCGCGCCGCGGTCGAGTTCGTCCTGCCATTCGCCGGCCGGAACGCGGCCCGGCGCGTCCTGGCGGCGCATCGTGTCGACCGTTTCCTGGTAGCGGCGGGCATAACGCAAGGCCCGCTCCGCGGCGGCGGCGTCGTCGGTTTCGAGCAGGGCCCGGGCCACCCGCTCGAGCAGGTGCAGATCGTCCGGGTCGCGCCGGAGCGCCCGTTCCCCATAACGGACGATGCGGTCGCGATCCTTCGCGTCGAGCGCCGCCTTGGCCAGCGCCCGTTCCAGTTCGGCGCGCTTGGCGGTCTCGGGAAAACGTTCGAGGTGCTGTTCCAGGGCGCGAATGAAATCGACCGCGCTCGAGCCGGCTTCGCTCAGCGCAGTGCGGAGCGCCAAGTCCTCCCCTTCCGGGGCGGCGGGGGGCTGCGCCCAGAGACACGTCCAGCAAAGCGCGGCGGCGGTGAGTTTCTTCATTTGTGGGCGGCCCGGATCAGATCGGCGAGGTTGGCGGCGCGGGTGCGCGCCATGTTCAGGTAGCTTTCGTTTTTCGCCACCCGGTCCAGCAGGGGCAGAAAGAGCGGCGCCGACACCACCCTGCCGCGGCTGAGGCTGGCTTCGAAAAGCAGCAGCGCCTTGTTGACCCCGAGCTTGTCGAATTTCACGGAACGCTCCAGCAGCAGGTAGTGCTGGCCGGTCTCGGCGATCTTCTCGAACCAGTCAGCCAGAGCGCGGGCGTCGAGGTCCTCGGAAAAGTTGAACGCCACCTCCTGCTGCCTGCCGTTTTCCTCGAAGCGGAAGGTCTTCATCCCCATTCTGGCGACCTTGAGGGGCGATTCGAGGGGGCGGGAGAAGCGGTCGAGCTTGTCGGCGAGCGCGAAGATCTCACGCGCGTCGGCCCGGGCAAGCTGGAGTTTCACCGGGTGGTCGTCGTCTTTGCCTTCCCGGTACTCGCAAACCCCGTCGGCAGCCAGGGTGATCTCGACATAAGCCGGACTGCTGCCCGGAAAGTCCTTCGAGTAGAAAATCCGGGGCTCGGCGGCGGCCGATGCCGCCAGAACGAGCAACCATGGAATCGCCCGCCTCATGCCGCCTTAGACGTACGCGGCCGCCATCCGGCGGCGGGTCAATTCGTGCGTCGCATGACAGATCGCCACGGCCACGGCATCGCAGGCGTCCTCGGAATCGATCGCCTCCCGCAATCCGAGCAGCGAGTGCACCATCAGCCTCACCTGGTGCTTTTCCGCTCGGCCGTAACCCACCACGCTGGACTTTACTTCGAGAGGGGAATACTCGCCCACCGCCAGGCGCGCTTCGGCCAGCACCAGCAGCGCCACCCCGCGCACGTGGGCCAGTTTCAGCGCGGTTTTGGCGTTGGCGGCGTGAAACACTTCCTCAATCGCCGCCTGGTCCGGCCGCGTCTCCGCGATGACCTCGCGCAAGGGGACGGCGATCCGCCGCAATCGCTCGGCGAAGGGTTCCTTGGGAGAAGTGCGGACCACGCCCGCCCGGATCAGGCGGTGCGTGGTCCCGTCGCTGTCGATCACGCCGTAGCCGGTGCGCTCGGAACCGCAATCGATTCCCAGGACGACCATTCCCACCTCTAGCTGACGGCGGCCAGTTCGCCGGCGTCGATGTCGAAGTTCGAATAGACGTTCTGGACGTCGTCGTGGTCTTCCAGCGCGTCGCTCAGCTTCAGCATGCCCTGCGCGTTCTTGCCTTCCAGCTTGACGAGGTTCTTGGGAACCATGGCGATCTCAGCCTGGATGGTGGGGATGTTGGCGCGCTGGAGCGCCTCGACAACCGCCTCGTGCGCCTCGGGCGCGGACAGCACTTCCCAGTTCTCGCCGTCGTCGCGGATATCCTCTCCGCCGGCGTCGAGCACCAAGGTCATCAACTGTTCTTCGGTCGCATGTTCCTTGGCGATCAGGATCTGGCTCTTGCGCTCGAACATCCATGCGACGCTGCCCTGTTCGCCCAGATTGCCGCCGTTCTTGGAAAAGACGTGCCGGATCTCGCTGACCGTCCGGTTGCGATTGTCGGTAGCGCACAGCACCAGGACGGCCGCTCCCCCGGGACCGTAACCTTCGAACATGATCTCTTCGATCTGGGCGCCTTCGAGTTCGCCGGTCCCGCGCATGATGGCGCGCTTGATGTTGTCCGCCGGCATGCTCACCGCCTTGGCGGCGGCGATGGCCGTGCGCAGGCGAGGATTGCCGTCCGGATCGCCGCCCCCCCGGGCCGCGATCGTGATTTCCTTGATCAGCCGGGTGAACACCTTGCCGCGCTTGGCGTCGAGGGCGGCCTTCTTGTGCTTAATCGTCGCCCACTTGGAATGACCTGACATGGGAACCTCTCGGAAGGGAACGCCGGTCGACGGCGTCTCCGATAAGACTATCATAAAACGCGCGAAACGCGCCGGTTTGCCGCGCGGGAAACGCGGGGAGGCGCAGCGCGGGCGCGGGTCACGATATGATGGAACCTTCAAAGCAAGATGATCACCTCTCTATTCTCTTTGGAAGGCCGGGTGGCCGTGGTGCTTGGCGGAACCAGCGGCATTGGCCAGGCCGTGGCGCGCGGCTATGCGCAGGCCGGCGCAATCACGATTGCCAGCAGCCGGGATCCGGCGAAAGTCGACAAAATGGCCGGCGAACTGGAAGCCCTGGGCGCCCGCACCCTGCGCGCCGCCAGCGACGTGCAGGACCGGGCCAGCCTGGAGACTCTCTGCCGGTCCGTGGTGGAAACCTTCGGCCGGGTGGATATCCTGGTGGTGACCTCGGGGGTGCTGCACAAAAAACCCTCCGCGGAACTGACCGAGGAGGAGTGGCAGAGCATCATCGACATCAATCTCAACGGCACGTTCCGGGCGAATCAGATTTTTGGCCGCCAGATGCTGGCGCAAAACTCGGGTTGCATCATCAACACCTGCTCGCTGACCAGCTTCGTAAGCTTTAACGAAGTAGCCCCGTATGCGGCCAGCAAGGCCGGGGTGCTGCTGCTGACGAAAAGCCTGGCGTGCGAATGGGCGCGGCATCACGTGCGGGTGAACGCCATTGTGCCGGGCGTGTTCCGTACTCCGTTGAATTCGCATGTGTTAGATATTCCGGAGCGATCCGCGGCGATCGCCGCCCGCACGCCCATGGGCCGGACCGGACAAGTGGAGGAACTGGTGGGCGCCGCGATCTTTCTGGCGTCGGACGCGTCGTCGTACGTGACAGGTGAAACCATTTGCGTGGACGGCGGGTTCCTGGCGAAGGGCATCTGACGGCGGCGGCCGGTTCGCCTGCTCTCATCCTCAGGTTGAAACCTTAACAAACGTAGGGTCGATTTCTCCTTTCCCAGTCCCGATGCTTCTGGTACAGTACAACAAGAGATAGAGCGCGAAGGAGGGTAGTGTGAGCACTTGGAAATCAGGATTGGTGGTCGGCGTGCTGGCGGTTGGGATCCTCATTCCGGCGAAGGCTGCGCCGGTTCTCACCGGCGGGGTTCTCTTCAATGCCACGCCCGCCGGAGCCTATGACGGAAGCGGCGTCCGGTGGAACACGTTGGGAGGCGATGGGCTGTTCAACCTCTATTTCCAGGATGCCGTCAGCTTGGCTTGGGTGAACTCAGGAAACACCGTAGCAAGCACCGCGCTGAACGTGACGCTGAGCCCTGGCGCTTACACCTACAACATCTTCGGTGAACCGGGCCTCGTGCCGGCGCAAGGTTACGTTGGCTTGAATCTGTTCTTTAACGGCGTGTCGGCCGTTCCCAGTATCTCCGCGGTAAACGTATTCGGCGGCGTAGGTTCTCCCTCCCCGAATGCTTCCTCGAGCACGCTCCAGTTGAACGGCATCTCGACGGTGCCGGGGGCGAACACCCTCTCGTTCACCCAGGCCGGGCTGCTGGTGACGTTGAGCGTCTTTTCCTGGAACCGCAGCGACACGTTCGCAAACGTGGTGAGTGGATTCAACAACGTTCCGAGCGGGAACGGCTCCATCGATTTTCTGGGCGCCGTCCGGTTGGACGTGCGGGAGCAGTCCTCGGAGATCCCGGAGCCCGCGTCCTGGTCGCTGGTGTTGGGCGCTGGGCTGTTGGGCGCGTTCATCTTCCGCCGCCGCTAAGCCGCTGCCTTCGGCGGCCTTCTCCCAAGACCTTCACGATGAAGGTCTTCCGCTATTTCTTGCAGTCTCCGCCGTCTTCGGGTACACTACTGTTGGCTGATCGGCGTTCTTCGGCAATCCTCTTTACATCCTTACCCAGGAGGGTTACGTCTATGTTCGATAGCCTTTCCGATCAGATGAAAGCGGACGAGAAGGCTTCGTCCAGCACGGCGGAAGTCATGCTGCGGTGGGCAGCCGCGGCCGTCATTGCAGTGCTTGTGTTTGGCGGGCTGTACTTCGGCGTACGCTTGCTCGAATGAAGGGCGGCGACCGGTGATAGCTCCTGACCTGTTCGGTGGGATGGATCCGTTTCATCACGGATTTCACCGCCGCGGGGTAGTGTGCAAATCCGTTATAAAGCAGTAGTTTTTCCTCCAAGTCCTTTCCTCGATACAGCTTTGATTCCGCCAGCGTGCGGGCTACGGTGCGAATGCCCGCGGGCACTGAAGGGAATCCTGATTTCCCGTTCTTCCAGCCAAAATAGTTGTTGTTTTTCGCGGCGCGTCCTCCGGTGGATTCGACCCAGGAGATGCTGGGTAGTAGCCGCCAATCCAGATCGTACTCGTCAGCGACGCGCAGGAACTCATGGGAATACTGTCGGGCAGGGCAGTCCGCCTGCTCGAAGAAGCGGTCCAGCGTCTCGAGGCGCGGATCCACGCGGGCGCAATGCCGTTCCGCGCGCGAAATGGTGGCGGGAACCGCTGCGAGCCCCGCTACCAGCACCAGCCCCTTTGAAACAAACAACCTCATTTCTGTTCCGTATCGATCCCTTCGTTCGGAAAATTCGTCTCGCGGAACCCCGCCTTTCGTGAAAGGCTCCCCGCGGGTTCACGGCATCATGAGTGAAGGTTCAACGGGCGCACATGAGGCACATTATACCAGGGAACGCCGGCCGGTGGAATTTGGGAAATCAGCGAAGAGTGCGAAGCTGGCGAAGGGTGACTGAGCGTAAACGCACCGGATTCACCCCTCCAACCACCCGCAAAATGGCTTATTGCTTTGGAGGTAGTTCATGTCGGCCAAGTCGGATTCTTCGAGAGGCCGGAGCGTGTCTGCCGATAAGACTGGCAAGGTGCTCCCATGCTGACTTCGCCATCGGCAGGACTGGATGCCGAGGACTCTCTGTGGGAAATGAGCGCCGCCGTCGATGATGCCGAGTTCCGGTGCTGGCTCGACGGCGCGGGGGAACCCGCCTATTTGGTGGATCCCGCGCGCAGGATTGTCTTCTGGAATCGCGCGGCGGAACAGTTCACTGGTTTCCTGCGGCAGCAGATATTAGGACGATTTTGCGCGGATGGAGACCTGCTGGTCCATTGCGATGACGCGGGGGCAAATCTGTGCCACGCCGGTTGCCCGTTGGCCGGCACTCTGGCTGACGGGCGGCGCCGGGCGCAGCGCGTCTACCTGCGGCACGCGGAGGGTTACCGGCTTCCGGTCCTGGTCCGCGCGGCGCCGCTCCTGAATCCGGATGGGAGCATTGCGGGAGCGATCGAGGTGTTCCACGCGGCTCCGGCGGAGCCGCCTCCGCCCCCCAACGCGTACGGCGTGATCTGGTTCGAAATCGACGCCTGGGAGCGGGTTCTTCATACATACGGTCACGACGGCGCTCGCCTGTTGGTCCGCGCCGTGGCCAAGACGCTGCTCCATTGCGTAGGGCGGGCCGGAACCGTGGCCCGCTGGGGCAACCACGCCTTCGTCACCGTCGTAGCGGGCGTTCCCGGTTTTCCCCTGGAGGCAGAAGTGAGCCGCCTGCTCCGGTTGCTGGAACAGACCCGGATTCCCTGGTGGGGAGAGCACCCCGGCGCGACGCTGGCCGCCGGTTGCGCCTTGCTGGATCCGGACGGGAACCACCTGGAAGCGGCCCTTTCGCGCGCCCGCCAGAACGCCTACCCAAAACGCGGCGTGGTGATCGGCTGCGCGTGAACCTCCGCCGGTTTTACGATGATGATTGATGGGGGCCTTACCCGAAGACGAAGTCTTTTCCGCGATCGGGGAAGACGGATTCGCCCGCCTGGTGGCTGCGTTCTATCGCCGCGTGCCGGATGACGACGTCCTGGGACCTATGTATCCGGCCGAGGACTGGGCCGGAGCGGAACAGCGGCTGCGGGATTTCCTCATCTTCCGGTTCGGCGGCTCCAAAAGGTATCTCGAGTATCGTGGCCACCCCCGCCTAGGTATGCGGCACCGGCCGTTCCCGATCGGGCGGCGGGCCCGCGACCGCTGGTTGTCGCTCATGGAAGCCGCCATGGCCGAAACCCAACTGCCCGAACCCGCGGCCGCGACTTTGCGGGTCTTCTTCCAGCAGGTGGCGACCTTCCTGGTCAACCGCCCTGAGGAATAACTCTGGCGTCCTGCGCCAAACTCGGAGGTTCAGCGGCGCCCCCGGAAAGAACCGCTTGCCGTTCCTGTCTCGCCGGGCCATCCGCGGCGGCGAGCGTCCGCTGAAACCATTGCGCGCCCATGCCCAAGCTGACGCACATCGCGATCGACACCAGCCACCATACCCCGTAGAAGGCCAGACGATCCGCGCAACTTGGCTCCCTGCCGCACCCGCATGCCCCAGGGTGTCCCGGCTGGGAGCAATGGAAAAGGGACCGCCTCCGCTTGGCGGAAGCTGAGCTGAGGAAGGACTGGATGAGATTCCGCACGAACCCGGTCTCCTTTCTGCCGCCGCACTTGGCGGCCGCGGGTTTTCGATCGGAAGGCTGGCGCGCCCGCAGGCGGCGGTCCGCGCCGGAACTCAAGGCAAGAGGGCCGGACGAGATTCGGTTGCCCGGTCTCCCGTCCCTCTACCAAGGCGACGTGCAGGCTTGACTGCGCGTTACGGAAAACGGGACCATACCGAACAAATGCTTGGCGTGCGTTCTCCTGGTTGGGTTGTGCTGGCCGGTGTTTGGGCGTCTGTCGTTCTGGCCGCGCAAACCGACCCGCTGTTGTCCGAGCCGCCGGTGTGGAAGCCGGCAGGCGCTCTGGGTGTGGAAGGCCAAGGATGGACGCATACGAAGCATCCGTTTGACCGGCTGCCGGCGAAGGCCGAAAGCAAGGTCCGCGCGCCGGTCTGGAATTTGGCCCAGGATTCGGCCGGGCTCCGGGTGCGCTTCGTCACCAACGCCCGCTGGATCCGGGTCCGTTGGACGCTGCGCAAGCCACAGTTGGCGCTGCTCCACATGCCCGCCACGGGCGTCAGCGGTCTGGATCTGTATGCGCGGGACGCGGGCGCGTGGAAGTGGGTGGCCTGCGCATTCCCGGAGCGGCCCGAGGCCAGCGACCGGATTCTGGCGCAGGGATTGGACGGCGCGCGGCGCGAATATCTGCTCTACCTCCCGCTCTACAACGGCATTGCAACGCTGGAAATCGGCGTGCCCCAAGGCGCCGCCCTGGAGCCCGCCGCGCGCGAGGTCCGCAAGCCCGTGGTGTTTTACGGCACCTCCATTTTGCAGGGAGGTTGCGCGTCCCGGCCGGGCATGACGTACCCCTCGATCCTCGGCCGGCGGCTGGACTGGCCCGTGATCAATCTCGGCTTCTCCGGCAACGCCAAGACCGAGCCCGAACTGGCCGAACTGCTGGCCGAACTCGATCCGGCGGTCTATGTCCTCGACAGCCTTCCGAACCTTAGCGCGCAGGAAGCCGCCGAGCCGCTGGAGCCTTTCTACCGGACCATCCGGAAGGCCCGCCCGCTCACGCCGGTTGTCCTGGTCGAACACGTGTATCTCGCCGACGCGCCCTTCCTCGCCGCGCGCCGGCGGAAATACGAAGAGGCCAATGCCGTGGCGCAGGCGTTGTATCAGAAGGCCGTCGCGGAGGGCGACAGCCGCCTGTACTATCTCCCTGGCCACGCGCTGCTCGGCGTGGACGGGGAAGGCACAGTGGATGGCATCCACCCCACCGACCTCGGCTTGCTGCGCATGGCGGACGTCATGGAAGGCCCGCTCCGCCGGATCCTGGTTCCCTGACGGGCGTTGGGCCTCAAGCGCCCCCGGCCGGCAGCAAGCCAAGCCCGGGACGGTCCGGCAGGATCAGCTTGCCGCCGCGCACCTCCACGCCGCGGTAGGGATCGTTGGCGATCAGCAGGTTGCCGTCCAGGTCGGCGTAGTCTGCCAGCGGGGAAAGGTGCGCCGCCGCCGTGATCGACACGGACGACGAGATCATGCAGCCCAACATCACCTTCATCCGCAGCGCCCGCGCCAACTGGATCATGCGGAACGCCTCCCAGATGCCGCCGCACTTGTCGAGCTTGATGTTGATGCCGTCATACGCTTCCGCCAGCCTGGGAACGTCCTCCGGGTGCAGGGACGCTTCGTCCGCGATGATGGGCAGCCGGACGCGACTGCGCACCCATCGCGTCTCCTCCAGCATGCCGGCCGGCATGGGCTGCTCGACAAATTCGACGCCCTCCTGTTCGAGCCAGTTGATTTTGCGGACCGCTTCGTGTTTGTCCTTCCACCCTTCGTTGGCGTCCACGCGCAGCGGCTTGCGGGTGACGGCGCGGACGGCGGCGACAGTCTGCTCATCGGTGTCCAGCCCGACTTTGATCTTGAGAACCGGGAAGGCTTCCGCCTCGCGCACCTTGTGGCGAGTCATCTCGGGTGTGTCGATGCCGATGGAGAAAGTGGTGACTGGCGCTTGCCCGGGGTCGAGACCGAAATACTGATAAAGGGGCACACCAAGTTTCTGGGTCGCCCAGTCCATCAGGGCGATGTCGATCGCGGCCTTGGCCGCCCACTGGCCTTCCAGACGCTGAAAGATCATGGCCAGCAGGGGCTGAAAGCGCCGGGGGTCGGCGGAGGCGAGCAAGGGCCGCAAAGCTTCGATCGCCGACCGGGCGGATGGGGGGTCTTCGCCATAGCGGGGGATGGGCGCGCCCTCGCCCCGTCCGGTCATGCCGTCCCGCGTGAACGCGACGTGTACTGTCTCCCGGTAGTCGCTCGAGGACATGACTGTGGTCCAGGTGTGCCGCAACTTCAGACGGCGGATCTCGACGGCCAGTCCCGCGCGGGCCGCTCCGCGAGACGGTGTGGCCAAGCCCCCCGCGCCCAAAGCTCCGATCCAGCTTCTCCGGGAGAAGTTCCGCATCTGCTTACTCAGGTTCTGCGATCTCTCCCCACAATAGCAATTTGATTGCGCGGAAGGCCGTCCTGTCAGGCCGGCGGCGCTCCCGCGGGTGTGGTGGAAGCGTGCGGCAGGCGCCTGTTCCGACGCGGCGTACGCGGTTCGCGGACTTTAGCCGGCCCTGGCGGGGGGCTCCCGGCTTTCCTCCCGCCTGAGCGCCCCCGGCCACCATTGATCCGTGAAAAAAACATTGCGGGGAGGCCAGGGGCTATTGACGCCGAAGGGTCCGCCGTGATCTAATCACGACGATTCGATGCCGCTGCCGCGCCGGGCGGGAAAGATCATGCATCTTCCTGCTTGACAGGGGGAGGCTATTGAATGAGAATGGGATGTACCGCTTCTGGAGGGTACCGCAATTTTAGGTTTTCAATCCCGCGAGCACGACGTACGGTTGCTGGAAGAACCGAACAAAGAGTGGAAACAAGTACGGTGCCATCGCAGGCTTCTATCCGGTTCCTGGCGGCTTCCGATTCACCATGCCAGAGTCCGGGCCTCCGCCCGACACGGAGATTCCCCAAGGTAGTGACAGCTTTTGAGACCGTAGAGATTTTGAAGTGCCGTTAGAGGTTCAGGTTAAAAAAGGAACTTCAACCGATTCAACTTCGCTTATTCACAAGGAGAAGGAAATGGCAGATTTTCGCAAGAGTCTTCCCGTGCTTGCCGTTTTCGCCCTGATGCTGATGTCAGCCGTCTCGGCGAATGCGCAGGGGCCAGCTTTTAGCTGCTTCGCCAACGCGGGTGTGCCTCCCATCGTCCGGGCCGAGGGCATTACGGAACTGGTCGGAGACATTCTTCTGAATTGCACCGGCGGGACGCCGACCCCAGCGGGTCAGCCGATCCCGGCCGTCAATATTCAGATCTTCCTCAACACCCCGATTACCAGCAAGCTGGTGAGCGGGAGCACGCTGACGGAAGCGCTTCTGTTCCTGGATGATCCGGGGCCGCAGAACTTGGCGAACCTCGTGCAGGATCCCTGCACCACCACGGTGTGCACGAATGTTGGCAACGGAACGGGTGAGGGCTACTACACCGGTCAGCCGGGCAGCCTTGGCAACAAGAACGTGTTCCAGGCGCAGACCGTCGCCGGCAACCCGAACTCGTTGTTGTGGATTGGCGTACCGATCGATCCTCCGGGCTCGGTGGGCACGCGCATTATCCGCATCACCAACGTACGTGCTTATGCCGCGCAGTTTGGCGCGGGGAGCACCGTTCCCACCGCGATCACCACGCTGATCTCGGCGACGGGCACGTTCTCGGTGCCAATCAACAACCCGGTTCAGACCGTAGCGTTGATCCAGAAGGGCCTCCAGTTCTCGGCCTCGTCCGCGACGACGCTCCAGCAGTGCTTCTCGCAGTCTTACCGGCTCGTCAACACCCTGACTTATCGCGAGCTGTTCGCGACGGCCTTCAAGAAGTACAATGTGGGCTCCAGCGATTCCTCGCCGACCACGGCGGTGGCGCAGAACAACTTCAGCCCGGCTCTGAACACGGAGACCGGCTTCTACAATCCAAACTTCCCGAGCACCAACGGATTGAATGTCGCTGGTCTGCCGACGTTCGGCACGCGCCTCCGGGCGACGTTCGCGAACATTCCCTCGGGCGTGAGCCTCTTCGTCAGCCGGGCCAACACCGATTCGGGTGTTGACCGGGCACGCCTGGTAACCAGTGAGACGGGCGCCTTCAGCGCTGCGTCGTTGGCTTCTGGCGCTCCGGCCGATGTCGCCCAAATCACCCTGACGGGCGGTGCGGGCGTCGCGGTTTGGGAAGTCACCGAGTCCAGCTCGACCACTTTCGCCGCGTTGACCTTCAACGTACATGTCAGCTACACCGCCAACCCGGGCGCCGGCTCGCCGGCTCTGGGTACCGGCACGGTGGCCGGCTCGTACGCGCCGATCAGCACGACGGTCGCGGTGGCCTCCAGCCCGATTCCGCGCTTCGTCGACACTGGCACGGCGTCCAACATGGTCACGATCAATCCCTGCGTGACGAACCTGCTCTTCCCGTTCGTGACCAGCCAGGCTGGCTTCGACACGGGCATCGCGATTAGCAACACGTCGAAGGATCCGTTCGCGACTTCGACCCAGGAAGGCACCTGCACGGTGAATTCCTACGGGGCGAACGAAGTGGCCGCGATCACCACGCCGACGGTTGCGGCGGGCACGTCCTGGGTCGGCTTGGCCTCCAGCCTGATGCCGAACTTCCAGGGCTACCTGATCGCGCAGTGCCGCTTCCAGTATGCCCACGGCTTCGCCTTCGTGACGAAGGTCGGCGCAGTGGACGTCGCGATGGGCTATCTGGCTCTCGTGATTCCGGATCCGGCGCGTTCGCCCGCTCCGTTCCCGTGCGGCGGTGGTTCCACGATCGCCGGTTGCGTGCTCAGCGGCGAGCAACTCGGTCAGTAATCGTTCGTAGTTCCGAAGCAGTAGGAAAGGCGGGGCTTCGGCCCCGCCTTTTTTTTGTGTGCCGAGCATGTTCGACAGCTCAGGGGTGAAAGTCCCCTTGACAACCTGATGGAGGTGAAGTCATAGCGAAGCGCAAGGGCGTCGCCGCGAGGCGGGGTCTGGAAGAAGCGTAGAGCAAAGGCGCGAGCCG
>CALDSU010000004.1 GCA_937924525.1 uncultured Bryobacteraceae bacterium | reverse complement strand
GCACGCTGGTATCGGCGAGAATCTCGCGCTCGATCGTGAGGTTCCATTCGTGGGCGCGGGCGGTCGGCTGGTTGGGATCGAAGTGGTACATCACCCCCGCGCCGCGCGCGATCGTCAGTCGCTGGTTGATGTCAATGATGTTCGCGCTGTTCTGCCCGGCGATCACCGTCGGCACCGAGCGCAACAGGTAGTTGGGCAGGCCGTCCGGACTCGTCTGGGCCGCCGTGGGATTGTATTGGAGAATCGCCTGGCCAGGCGCGTTCTGCGCCATCGTGCCGTTGTACAGGCGCAGCGACTCGGGGAACGCGAAGATGGCGTATCCGCCCCGGATCACCGTGGGACGCCCGAAGGCATCCAGGCGGTAGGCGAAGCCGGCGCGCGGCCCGAAGTCGAACCGGTTGGGATTGACAAAACGGCTCGGCAGCCCCGACTGCTCCAGCGGCTGATACTTGGCGTCAATCGCGTTATACCCCTGGACAATGGCGGGCAGGGTGACGCCCAGCCGCGTCAACTCCTCGATGGGGCGCCCGAGCACAATCGTGCGCGCGTCGCGGTGATAGCCGATCAGGGCGTTGTTGGCCTCGAAGGGCGGCACGTTGTACTCGTAACGCACGCCCAGATTGAGCGTCAGCCGCGGCGTGACCTTCCAGTTGTCCTGGAAGTACAAAGCCCGCTCGCCGGCGCGCATCCGGAACCATCCCCGGTTGAACCGTGCGTTGTAGTTCGCCAGGCCCAGGTGGAAGTTGGCGGCGTTGTGGCCGGTGAACGGCGCGGCGCCGTACGCAGAACCGGTGGTCGGATCGAAAAGCCCGGTCGCATTCGTGGAGAAATTGTGGTTTCCGGCCGCTTCGGTCTGATCCACGAGGGTATCGAGGCGTTCGTACCGGAACCGCCCGCCGAACTGGAATTCATGCCGGCCATACACCTTGGTCAGGTTTTCATCAATCATGAACACGTTCGCGTAGTTCAAAGTGTAGTTGATGCCGGTGTCCCAGTTCATACGGAAACCGGCCTGCTGGATACGCGGAAAGCCACCGCCCTTGAAAGGATTGGGAAGGCCGAGTTCCTGAGGGATGTTGGAAAGGCCGCCGAGTGGAATCTGGCCGCGGTAGTCCCGCGAGAAGGAGACGACCATTTCGCTAAAGAACGTTGGCGAGAAGGTGTGGGTCCAGGACGCCACGCCGTTGTCGTTCTGCCCTTCGTCAATGGCGCCGTTGGCGCGCCCGTCGAGCGACGTGGGCGTGCCGGCGTCGATGCCGCTCGACGTCCGCCAGGCGTAAGAGCGATTCGACGAATAGCGAAAGAACAGCAAGTCTTTATCCGAGATCCGATGGTCCACGCGCGTGGTGGAGGTCCAGTCGTTGCGATTGCTGAAGCCCGTGCCGAACCAGTTCTCGGCCACCAGCGGGTTCACGTCAGGATGCGTAGGCAGCGGCGTGATGGCGTACAGGGAGCGCGCCAACGGGCTGAGGCGGTTGGCGGGAATCCGGTTCCCGATGAACGGCGCCCGACTCCAGTTCTGGTCGCGGCCCGCCGTGCTCCACGGATCATAGAGCGTGAATCGGCGTCCGGCTCCGTCCACCAATCCGCTGTAGTCGCCCTCGCGCATGGCCGCGGTGTGCATGGTAATGGCGCGCGTCGTGGCCGACCGCAAGCGCAGCCCTTCATAGGCCGTGAAGAAGAATGTACGATCCTTGCCGTTGAATATCCTAGGCAAAATCACGGGAGCACCCGCCGAGACGCCATATTCATTACGGATCAACTGCGGCGGCTTCGTGAAAAAGTCCTGCCGGGCCCGCGCCACCCCCAAACCGCTGTTGCGGTGGGTTTGAAACACCGACCCGTGAAACTGGTTGGTGCCCGCCTTGGTTGTCAGGACGATCGAACCGGGCCGGGGCATTTTCGCCGAGGAGTTATTCGTCTCGACCAGGAACTCACCGATGGTGTCGATGCCGGGCGGACGGTTGGGTAGCGACGCCCAGTCGCGATTCGCCAGCAGCGCACCGTCCTGCACGTACTCCATGGCGTAACGGAGACCGAACAAACGCGGCACCGAGCCGCTTTCCAGACCCGGGGTGGTCATCAACACGAGGTTTTGCAGGAAGCGCCCGTTGATCGGCAACTGCTCGATACGCTCCCGTTCGAGGACATTCGCCAGCGTGGGACCGGTGGTGGTCACCAGCGGGGTGACATCGCCCGCTACCGTAATGCTGGTGCCCGTTTGCCCGACCTTCAGCGTCGCGTCCACCTGCGCCGTCTGGCCCACCGCGAGCGTCAAGCTTCCCTTCCAAGTCTCCATGCCCTGCGCCTCCACAGTGAGTTCGTACGGACCCCGCTGCACCGCAGGAAACACATAGAACCCGGCTTCGTTCGTGCTGCCGCTGAATTCCTGAGCAGTCTGCGTCTGTCGCAGCTTTACACTGGCGTTCGGGATGACCGAACCCGTTGCGTCCCGGATCGTTCCCTGGATGCTGCCCGTGCCGGTCTGCGCGAATAGCGGCAACCCTGGCAGAAACAGAGAGAGGACTACGGCGAAGGTCCGAAGCAAAGTCATTTGCCGCAGTTTATGGCAGCTTTGTTCGGAAAGGCAACGAAATTATTGGTTTCACACCTTAATCCCGTTTAATGTCGCACCCACGGCAAAGGGTGCGGTTTTTAGAATCCGTCATTCGCCTGGATGATCCGAAACGCCCCCAACTCAACCCTGCACCCTGCGCCCCACGGCTTTCTGGATGCCGCGCGGCCAAGTCACGAAACCGTTACCGCCACTCCCTGTTCCACCAGCACCGCCCGCAGTCGCGCCACATCCACTTTCCGCGGCGGCGCTCCTTCGCGCACACAGAGCGCGGCGGCGTTCCCGGCCGCCTGGCCCAACGTCATCATCGTCCGGCAGAGGCGGCAGGAGGCAGCGGCGATGTGGCTAAAACTGGCGGCGCGGCTGGCGATGAACAGGTTCCGGACCCCACGCGGCAACAGGCAGCGGTACGGGATGCCGTACGGGCCGTTCGAAACTTCATACAGCCGTCCCTTGCGTCCGTGGACGTCCACGGCGTGATCGGTGATCGCGATGATGTCCGGGTGGGTCTGACCCTTCACGCCCGCGCGCACGTCGTTCTCGGTCAGCACCTAATCGCTCAGCACGCGCCTCGACTCCCGCACGCCGATGCGCGGCGCGACCCCGGCGATGGCCCAGGTCCCGTAACCCTTCGGCGCCCAGCGGTTCCACCGGTCGCCCGGCGGTAGCTGCTGAAGCCAGTAGAAGTGTTCCAGCACGCGGCGGTAGGCCTCGCGCGGCAGTTCGCTGTACTCCATTTCCAGCACCGCGTTCCCGTCAATCATGCCGACCGCGTTCAGCAGATGGTCGCCATTCGGCAGCACCACGGTATGGACGGGCTTGCGGCAGACCCCCTCGGGAATCTCCTTGGGCAGCCACGGTGGCTGCTTCACGCCGGTATCCTTGATGCGATAGCAGAGTGTGAGGCCGTTCAACTGCATTTCGGCGGTCTCGGGAGCGGTGGGTTCCTGGTAGCGCGAGCGGGGATCCTCGCCCATATGAACATCGCACCCGGCGTCCACACAGAGTTCCGCGTCGGCGGTGGAGTCGATAAAGATGCGCGCCTCGATGCGAAGGCGGCGTCCGCAGAACCACGCCTCCACCGCTTCGATCGTGTCGCCGCGGCGGTGGGCGCGGTAGAAGATGGTGTTCCGCAGAACGCGGCAACGGCCGGTCGCTTCCAGCATCTCGCGAACGAAATAATTGAACGCGCGCGGCTCCCGGGGCAGACGGTGATGGCCGCCGCGCTGCCACTTCCCGTCCTTGAAGACGACCCGGTGCGCGCCGCGGGAATAGTCGGCGTAGGTGACGCCCAGCGGGTCCTGCCGCATAGCGGCGTAGATCTCCCGCGGCAAACCGTCCGCGCCGGAGACCGGCTCCCAGGTATTCACCCAGGCGTTCGTGGACGTGCCGCCCAGAATCGATTCGAACTCGACCAGCACGGTGTCCGCGCCGCCGCGCGCCGCGGCCAGCGCCGCACCGGCGCCGCCGCTGCCGCCGCCGATCACGCACACGTCCGTCTTCAAGGTTTCGTCGGGATTTCCGCGGCTGGCCTGGCCCCGCAGCCCGGTCACCGCCGTTGCTGCGGCGGTCGACAGCATCAGCGCTCGCCGGGATAGCATGGTTACTCTCCTCCTGGCCGGTCTTCCAAATAATCCGGCGCCCCGTCATGGTTGCGGTCGAACGGTAAGCCGTCCTCCCGGTCGGGGATGCCATCGCCGTCCAGATCGTGGCCTGCTTCCAGGTAACGAGCGGCGAGCGGATTCACTTCCGGTAAGCCGCGGATCGCCGCCCACAGGTGAAGGGCGAGCTCGGCGCGGTTGAGCAGCGGGCTGGAGGCGCTCAGGCGGCGGTCCCACTTCGTCAGACCGGCGCTGGCCGGCCACCCCAGGGTTTGCAACGCCTCGTAGAGATGCGCCCAGGTCGCGGGCTCCTCGCCGCCCTGCCCCGATGGTCCCGGACCGGCGCCCACCGATCGCGCCGCACGCCGCAAAGCGCGCGCCAGCTCCCGCCGCGAGACCGTCCGCCAGGGCTGAAAATCCAGGCTGTCGGCGTCGCCCGTCCAGATGCCGCGCACGGCCAGCATGTTCGCCGCCACAAAATGCCGGTCGTCGGGATGCAGGTCGTGATAAGGCCATAGCAACACGCCCGGCCGCCCGCGCGCGCCGGAAACCAGCTTGAGCTGCAACTCCCGCACCAGCGCCCAGCGCGCCGCCAGCGCCCTCGGCTCGATCCCCTCGCGCAGACAGAGCCACGCCGCGGCGGCGGCGGCTTGCCCGGCCATCATGGTCTGCCCATGGAGGCGGATGGCCGAACTGACAATGCTGCTCACCCCCAGGTTCTTGCCCGCGCCCAGCATGCCGTCCACCTCGACCGGAATCAGGCCCCGCAGCGGAAATCCCCCTCGGTCGGTGTGCGTCGACCAGTTGCGGTTCGCCGTCTGGACCAGCATCCACGGGCCGTTGGGATCGTCATGTAAAAACAGCCGGCGCGTGGGATGAAAGTCGATGTTGAACTGAAAGCCGAACACATTGTCGGGCGGCATCACCCGCGCCCAGCCCAAGTCTCCGAATTTCATTTCGCTTGCGGCCTGCACATTGTGCCGGGCCTTGATATCCTGCTCGCGCAACATGTAGAGCGCCTCCAGGCGCAGGCCCTCGCGGATGTAAGGCTTGAAGGGAAACCGGTCGGGCGTGCCGAACTCGGTCGAAAGTTCCATGTACCGGAAACTCTGCGGGTAATCGCCCGTCGCCTCGTGCCCCTCCGTCTGGAGGAAGTGAAGAAAACCCAGGGAATGACGCTTGGCGTCCTCGAACACCACACGCCGCTGCGCATAGCTCATCTCGACAATGTTCTTGCGCGAGGCGCCCTGCTCCATCCTTTCCAGCTCGTCCACCACCCTTTGCGGGTAGCGATAGAGCGGGTAGTCCTGCACCGGCCAGTTCATCAGCAGGCTCTCGGAACCGGGCGGAAGCCCATGGTGATACCGGTCGACCAGGCGGCGAAAAGTGTAAATGCTCTGGTTGCCCGAGTACATGCCCTCGGGATAGTCCGAGTCCACGAAAATGGGCGACAGCGAAGTCCATACGCCCTTCGGCCAGCCCGCCTTGCGGAAAGCGGCCATGGTGTTGCCGTTCGAGCCCTGGTACTTGCGCGCGTCGTAGTCGGGCGGCGGCGAAACGATGGAAGGTCTTCCGGCGTCGCGCAAGACAAAGCAGAACGTGATGGGGTTCATCTCGTTGGCCTCTTCACCCTGCAACGATTCCGGAGCATTCTCCTCGCCGAAGCGGCTGCGCAGGTCGGGTCCCGCGCGGTAACGCGCTCCGGAAAGACGAATGGCGTCCCCCCAGTCCGACGCGTCAATGGTGAGCCGCGCGCGCACGGTCAGGCGCCGCTGAGGGTCGCCCGGGTGCTCGAAGATGAATCCCTGCACCTGGTTTCCGCTGCGCAGCGCGGCCACCGGCTGGTACGGCCGCAGATAGGTGATCTGCCCGCGGTAGGGCTCGATCAGGCCGGCGAACATTTCGGCTGCGTCGCGCGGTTCGATGGTGTCGAGGGCCGTGTAGGCGTTGCCGGGCGAGACCACGCCGTGTTTCCGGCCGTTGTGCGCCCGGAGCTGGCGCATCACTTCCAGGAACAGACCCGAGCGGGGAAAGTTCACGCGCCGGCTGCGGTAAATCGTCCACTCATCGACCGCGCCCACGGCTTCCGCGCTGAACTGCCCGCCTAACCATTCGATGTCGTTGACGAGCGCGATCCGCGCCACGCCCAGGTCGGCAGCCTGCACCGCCGCCGCCACCGCGGACTCGCCGCCCCCCACAATCAGCAGGTCCGCGTCGAGCGACCGGGCGCCCGCGGCGGCAGCAACGGCGAAAACCAGCCAAACGGTCCTCATTGCGAATACAGCTCCCAGGCCTGTTGATCGGTGAACCCGTCGTGAATCATCGCCAGCAACGCCTGCACGATGCGGGCCGGGTTGGGGTGTTGGTAGATGTTCCGCCCATAGACCAGCCCGTGCGCGCCCTGCCGCAAGTAGGCGTGCGCCTTGGCGAAGACGGTCTCGACCGGCTCCCGGCCGCCGCCGCGCACCAGCACGGGGCAGCGGGCCGCTTCGATGACCTCGTGGTAATCCTCGGGGTGGTCGGTGGGATCGGCCTTGATGATATCGGCGCCCAACTCCCGCGCCTGGCGGACCAGCGGCACGATCAGGTTCTTGTCGCCGTCCACCTGGTAGCCGCCCCGCGCGTCGTTGACCCGCATCACCAGCGGTTCGATCATCAGCGGCATCGCGTAGCGGTCGCAGAAGCCGCGCAGCCTGGCGATGTTCCGGATGGTTTGCCGGTGTAGGTCGGGCTCGCCGGGCAGCAGCAGCAGGTTGGCCACCACGCAGGCGGCGTCCAGGCGCACGGCGGGTAGGACGGGATCCTCCTCGCACGCCAGAATGTTAAACATCGCCTGGTGGGTGATGGCGCTGTAGGGATTGCCCACATCCGTGCGCATCACCAGCGCGGGCTTTTCCTTGCCGAGAATGTTCTGTAACAACTCGGCTTGCCCGTAGTTCATCTGGATGGCGTCGGGCCGGGCTTCCACCAGCGCCGTCACCACGGCGGGCATGTCCTTCAGACCGTCGAGAAAGCTGCCCTCGTTGAATACGCCGTGATCGATCGCCACGTCGAGGCACTTGCCCGTCGCGCGGAACAGGCGATGCATGCGGACTTTATGAGCGTGATACATGGGGGTTCCAATTCCAATAAGGTTGCAAGGCGGCCAGCGCCCGCCGGTACCGGGGGTAGCGTTCCTCGTATACCGCCGCGCGGCGCGCATCCGGATCACGACGCGCCGCCACGCGCGTCATGGCGGCCACCGCCCGCGGGGCATCGGCGAACACCCCGGCCGCGATTCCCGCCCCGATCGCCGCGCCGAGCGCGCCCAACTCCTCGCCGGCGGGAATCTCCACGGGCGTGTCCAACACATCGGCGAACATTTGCACCCACGGCGCGCTGCGCGCGGCGCCCCCGCTGAGGCGGATGCGTGCCGGCCGCGGGCGTAGCCGCAGCACGCGTTCGTAGTGCCATCGCTGCGCGAAGGCCACGCCCTCGAATACCGCCCGCACCAGGTGCGCCCGGGTGTGCCGCGCGCGCAGGTCGAGGAACGCCGCCCGGGCGTGGGGTCCTGCGTGGGACCCGTGCAGGAACGGCAGAAACAACGGGTCGTCCGCGGCGGCGTCTCTTGAGGCGGCCAGCCGGTTGGCCTCGCCGTAATCGGCTACGCCGAACTCGCGCATCACCCAGTCAAGGTTCGCCGCCGAGGTGGGACTGCCTTCGAGCATCAGAAACCAGCCTGGCAACGCGTAGCAGGAGCTCATGAACAACTCCGGGTCGGCGGCCGGCGTCCGATCAAGGAAAAGCGTATTGCCCCACGTGCCAGCCACCATGGCGACCACGCTGTCATCCAGCATGCCCGACGCCAGCGCGCAGGCGTCGATGTCGAACATCCCTCCCGCCACCGGTGTCCCGGCGCGGATGCCCGTCTCCGCTGCCGCTTCCTGCGTCACATGGCCCAGCACTTCCAGCGAACCTCGCAAGGGCGGCAAGCGGTCTTGCCAGGCTTCGATCCCGAAGGCCGCAAGTAAAGCCGTATCGTAGCGCCCGGCTGGCACGTTCACCAGGCTCGCGCCTGAAAAATCGGTCCGTTCCGCCCATACTTCGCCGGTCAGCCGGAACCGAATGTAGTCCTTTGCCATGAGCACCCAGCGCGTGCGCTCCAGCGCTTGGCGTTCGTGGTCCGCCAGCCAGCGCAGGAGAGCGTTGGGTTGCCCCGGCCAGAGGCTCTGCGTGGTCAGAGACCGGATCCGTTCGGCGGTTCCATCGCGGCGCCACGCTTCGATGTAACCGTGCGCGCGGGTGTCGCCGGAACCGATGGCCGGCCGCACGGGGCGGCCCTCGCCGTCGATCAGGTACAATCCGTTCCCGTGTCCGGTGCACGCGACCGCTTCCGGCTGGCGGCCGGCGGCTTCCAGCACCTCTCGCACCGCCGCCGCGGTCGACCGCCACAAGGTTTCCATGTCCCGCTCGGCCCAGCCCGGTCGGGTCTCGTGCAGGTCGGCCGCGCGCGACGCCACTGCCTGCACCCTTCCGGCGGCATCGAACAGCGCCGCCTTGGTCGCCGTGCCTCCGTTATCGATGCCCAGCAGGAAGCTCATCGCCGCAGGCGAATCACGGACAAGGTATGGTGCTGATCGTAGGCCGTGTTCTTCAGCCCGGGAAACGGCATATCGAAGTTCGCAATAATCAACTCGTCGCCGCGGACGATCGGCTCACACGGCTGGTCGAGCAGCCCGTCCGCGCCGTCCGTATCCTCGTTTTCCCACAGTTTGGTGAGCGCGCCATCCGGGCTGAGCACGTGAATCGCGTTCTTCTCCGAATCGGTGATGTAGATGTTTCCGGATTTGCGGTCGCAGACCATGCCGTCAGTGCAGGTGAGGGCGCGGCTGATGATCTCGTTGGCGATGAGCTTGCCCGCCGCGTCGAAGGTGAGGCGCGAGAGCACCCCATCGCCGAAATTTCCGGTGAAGAGCCGCCCGTTCAGATCAAAGGCCAACCCGTCGGAACCAGCGAGGTCGTTCCGGTGGTTGGGCACGGTGGTGAAGGTCGCGATCAGGTGCGGGTCGACTGGCGCGGGCCGCAGGCGGAGGGGTCTTCCCCGGAACTCATCCAGCGAGAAACGGTACACGCCGCTCAGCCCGGGCTGGCTTGGCACGTCGAAGAACGTGTCGCTGACAAAGACGTGGTTGCCCTGCCACCGTACCGCGTTGGCCAGCTTGAACCCATCCACCACGACCTCGGCGCGAACCGGCTTACCATCCTCATGCACCACCCGGACCAGGCGCGACTTGTAGTTCTTGTCATTGAAATACTGGTTGTCCGCGTAATAAAGATGCCCGTCGGGTCCGAATTCGAGGCCCATCGGGCAGGCGCGTTGGGTGTCCGGGTGGGGTGGGGCGGCGAAGTAGTCAGTCAGGCGGTTCTGCGGATCGATCCGCATCAACACCCCGGGGTATTGCGGCTCGTTGAAATTGGGGCAGGACAGGATCATGCTGCCGGACGCGTCGAGCGTCATGCCATCCGGCGTGTTGCACGTGGCAGGCAGCGCCAGGAAAAGAGAGGGGCGGTGCGCGTTATCTTGAGGAGGAAGCGCGCCGGGAGGAGACCCGGCGCACGCGGTCAGCAGCATGGCGGCTGCCCAGATCACCCAGGTAAAGTTCATGCGAGAATCCTGGTTTGAACTTAAAAAACGTACTTCAGCGCAAACTGGATGATCCGCGGCGACCCGGCGCTGGTAATCCGACCGAATAGCGGCGACTGGAGGTTGTTGTTCGGTAAACCGAAGTTCGCGCGGTTGAATAAATTGAAAAACTCGCCCCGGAATTGCAGCGTGTGCCGCTCAAACAGGGGAATCCGCTTGAACAGTCCCCAGTCCACGTTGACCGAACCGGGGCCTCGGAGGATGTTACGGCCCGCCGTGCCAAAGGTGCCTTCCCGCTGGAGCACGAAGGCGGCAGGATTGAACCATCGTGCGATGCGCTCGGCTTTCGGCCGGTTGTCCGGCAGACGCCAGTCGCCCACCACATCCGGACGGTCGGCGCCATTCGCAGTCAGGGATTGATCAATGCCGCTCACCGCGCTGAAGGTCAATCCGGAGTAGGCGGTGACGATGCCGTTGTTCTGCCAACCGCCGAAGACCGCGCGCACCAGGGGGTGGGACTGGCGGAGGCTGGGCAAATCCCACAGGTAGGACAAGATGAAGCTGTGGGTGCGATCCGTGTCGGACAGCCCCCGGTCGCTGTTCCAGTGGTAAGGGTTGTTGATCACCGCCGCATTGGAGGTAGCGGCGTTGGCCGCCGAGTCAATGGCCCGCGAGAAGGTGTACGAAACGTTCACCGTCCAGTCCCGGCTGAAGCGCCTTTCGAAATTCACGATCGCGGCGTGGTACGTCGAATTCGCCACGCTGGTCAGCATGCGGATATCGCCGAAATCGGGCCAGAACGGCCGTCGCTGGTTGAAGTTCTGCCTGGTGGATTGGCCTGGAATATAGATGGCCACGTTCTCCCGGTATACCAAAGGCAAGCGCGTGCCTTTCGATCCTTGATACGTGGCGCGGAGGACATTGGCCTGCCCGAATACCTGCCGCTCGATCGTGACGTTCCACTGCTGCGTGTATGGATTGTTGAAGTCCAATGCCATAGCGTTCCAACCCAGGGGCCGGGGAATGATGTAGTTCGGGGGCTTCGGATAGGGTCCTGGAAAAGGACTCTGCCGGCCCAGGTACGGGTCGCCGGTGCTGGCCGGGAACGGAATCGTAATCGCCGTGGCGAACATCGGCAGGTTGGCCGGCTGCTGCACCTGCTCGGTGGGCAGCAGCGTGTCGTAGAAGATGCCGTAGCCGATCCGCACGCTGGTTTTGCCGTCGCCCAACGGATCGATGGCGGCGCCCGCGCGTGGCGCCAGACGGAAGTTGCGCTGGGGCGCCAGTTGGCGCTGCACGCCGGGGTCGCCGTAGAAGATCATGCCCACCGGCGCGTCCAGGAAGACGCTCGATTTCTGGCCGGGGACGAAATAGGCGGCCTGCGGAATGTCCAGCCACTGATCCTCCCAGGGCCGGAAGGGCTCATAACGCAGACCGAAGTTGAGCGTGACCCGCCGGGCCACCTTCCAATCGTCCTGGAGAAAACCCACCCAGTCGGTCTGGCGGACCGCGACCCGGAACCCGTCAGCCTGGCTGAAACTCGAGGGCCGGCCCAGCAGGGCGTCGGCCGCGCCGTCGCCGGTTACCTGACCAAACGCGAACGCGCCATTCCCGCTCAGATTCACGTGCGGCAGGTTGAACTGACGCCGGATGAAGTCGTAGCCGAACTTCAGAGTGTGGCGGCTGCGGATCCAGGTGAAGGCTCCCTTGTACTGAAAGTTGTTGCGGACCAGCGTGGTGTCGCCGAACAGGTTGATGGCGAAATAGCCCGGCACGCTGTTGAGAATGAAGTCGCTCGACGCCGCCGCCGGCGTCAGCCGCGCGCCGAGTTCCGGCCAGGTGAACGGCGCCACCTGCGCCCGGACGCCGAACGAGCGATTGAACGTAATCCCGAACTCGCCGAGCAGCGTAGGCCGGAAGACGCGCGTGTAATTGACCGCGGCATTGGTGGCCAACTGGACGAGCGAGTTGTTGAAGCTGATGATGTTGCCCGGCGTGCCCACGTTCGGATTGGTGTTGTCCTCGCGGAAGATGCGTCCGAAGATGCGGTGGCGCTCGTTGAAATGATGATCGGCGCGCAGGCTCCACTCGGTGTTGTCTGAGGGACTCGAGCGCGCGTACAGCAGCAGCCCGGTCGGGTCGTTGGTCACGGGCACGCCGCGTTCCAGGAATCTCTGGAACACCGGATCGAGACGCGCCGACGGAATCCGATTGCCCGGGAACGGTTGCTGATTGGCGTCCGGGTCGCGAATCACGATCGGATTCCCGCGCCCGTCCCGTACCCCGTTGTAATCTCCCTGGCGCTGCCCGGCGGTCAACACCCGGGTGGTGAGGGTGTTGGGGATCGACCTGACCATGGTCTTCTGAAATCCGCCGAAGAAGAAAGTCTTGTTGCGGCCGTTGTAGATCTTCGGTATGAGCAGCGGCCCGCCGAACGTGGCCCCGAACTGGTTGCGCTTCAAGCCGTCACGCGTCGCCGCAAAGAAGTTGCGCGCGTTGAGTTCATAGTTGCGCAGGAACTCGAAAGCGGTGCCGTGATAGTCGTTGGTGCCCGAGCGCGTCACGACGTTCAACACTCCGCCGGCCCGGCCGCCGAATTCCGCCGAGTAGCTATTGGTCTGCACGCTGAATTCCTGCAACAGGTCCGGGTTCGGGAACGCGTTGGCGACGCTGCGGTAGGTGTCCATGTTGTCGCCGCCGTCCATGACGTAATTGATCCCGTTGCTGCGACTGCCGCTGACCGAGACGAACACCTGGTCTGCCGGCTGAAATGACCCGCCCACGTCGGCCCGGATCGGCAGCACGCCCGGGGTGAGCGTCGCCAGTTGGAGCGCATTGCGGCCGTTCAGTGGCAGGTCCACCAGGCGCTTCTGGTCGACCACGTTGCGCAGCACGGCGTCCTGCGTGTTCACCGCGACGCCCTGCGCGGTCACCTCCACGACTTCGCTGACCGCGCCGACCTTCAACACCGCGTCCACGCGCAACCGTTCGTCCACCTGGAGTTGGATGCCGGTCTGCACAAACCGCTGAAAACCCGCCGCCTCCACCTCCACCCGGTAGGCGCCTGGGGGCAGAGCTGTCACCAGGTAGAAGCCTGTCTCGTTCGTCGCCACTTGGCGCGCGGCGCCGGTCAGCACGTTGGTGACCCGAACCGCGGCGCCCGCCACAGCCGCGCCGCTGGGATCGGAGACCGTACCCGACAAAGACCCCGTACCTTGCGCGCGAGCTGCGGAGATCGCCCCCAGCATCAAAATCACACGGAAGAGAAGTCGCAACATGGGAACTCCCTTGCTTCAACCAATTGTACGATTGGCTCAACCATTTTATACTCCGGACGGAGCGCTTCCGTCAATGGAAAAGTGAATGCCTGACAATGAAAAAGAGATGCCTTCTGTTTCCGGCAGGAGCCAAGCCGCGCGGGAACACGTGACCGGCCGGCTCATTGCCCATTTCAAAGACTTGATTCGCCAGGGAGAGATTCAGCCGGGCCACCGGCTTCCCCCGGAACGCGAATTGGCGGACCAGTTGAAAGTGAACCGCGGTTCTCTGCGGCAAGCCTTGAAGGTGCTTCAGGTGATGGGAGTGTTGTCGCAGCGGGTGGGGGACGGCACCTACCTTTGCGCGGACGCACGTCAGATCTTGCGCGAACCGATGGATTTCCTTCTGTTGATGAGCGGCGTTTCGAACGACGAACTCTTTGACCTGCGACTGTTTGTGGAACCGGAACTGGCGGCGGCCGCCGCCGTCAAAGCCTCGACCGCCAACCTGGTGGAACTGCTCAGCGCCGTGGACGCCCTGGAGCGGAGCCGGACCACCGAGCAACGCATCGACGCGGACTTGGCGTTTCACGAAGCCATCTTTCGCGCCGCGGGCAACGGTCTGTGTCTCCTCATCTTCACCGTCATCCAGCGGGCCGTGCTGCAAAGCATGAAGCACTCGGCCCGCCTGATGAAGCAGGAGGCGACGTTGGAGGCGCACCGCCTGATTTTTCAGGCGATCGACCGGCGGGACCCGCGGGCGGCGCGCGCGGCGATGGTGCGGCACCTGGCCGACGCCAAGGCTTCGCTGCACACGGCCGCGCTGAACGGGGTGGATGCCGTCGCCCCGCGGATCGTCAAGGCTGCTGCCCGGATGCCGTCGGGCTCGAACGTCACCGACCGCGCGCGGCCAGACGGCGGGCGAACTCGCCGCGGGTGACGGGGCCGGGTTGGTTCGCGGTGGCGAACTCCGGCAGAGGCGCGCGGATATCCGGCCATTGCAGCGGGAGATCCGGGTGGAACCAGTTGCGGTGGTCCACCGCCATCCAGCCCCGGTGGACAGCCAGCTGGACCGGGTCCTCCGCCCCGACGCCGAAGAAGGCGGACAGCGCCCGCGCGGCCTCTTTGCGCGTGATGGGGGCTTCCGGCGAGGCATGCAAGCCCTGGGCGTCCACCGGATACCAGCCGCGCATCGCCGCCCATTGCACCGCGGCGAACGCGGGATGCGCGGGCGACAGGTCGTCGAACCAGAACACCGGCACGCCCGCCTGTACCAGCTCCCACTGGACCTGCTCCGGCGAAGGGGATGCGCCGCCCGCCAGGTGCAGCGCCGCGATGGTAGCCGCGACTTCACCCACGTTCCACTCCACCGGATGCAACCGAAACGCGCCATTGGTCAGGTGGGTGACCCCGATGTTCTTGGCCGCGGGCAAAAAGTTGCGCGGGCCTCCGGCCGGCTGCAAAACGGACATCGGGATCTGAAACGGCTTCGGCATCATCATGCGGCCACGCTCGTGGGCGCCGCAGGGATGAATATCCACCATGTAGAAACCCACTCCTACCGCATCGGCGAAATGCCGCGCGCGCGGACCGGTCTGATACTCCGCGACAATGTCCTGTTCCACCACCCGTCCGCGGGCGCGGATGCGGCGGGACTCGCGAATGTAGGGGTATTTGGAGAACCCGTCCGCCGTGTCCATGAGGTCGGGCCGCATCCTCAGCTCAGGGTAGCCCGTTCCCTGCCCTCCGTCCCGCGGAACGTCGTGTTGCAGCCAGTACAGAAACGCCAGCGAAACCTGTTTGGCCTGCTGAAGAACGCGGGCGGCATCTTCCGGGGTGCGATCCAGCAACGATTCGCTGTGATAGTCCTGGCGAGGCCAGTTGATCAACGCCACGTCGTGAGGCGCCCCCTGCGCGAAGTGGCGCGCCGCCAGCAAGCGCCGCCACGCGAAAAAGGGGCGCGGCGACATATTGTTCGGGATAGGCGGATCGTCGCCGAACATCGAGTAGGTGAACGCGCCTCGCCAACCGTACTCGGGGGCGTAGTTCAGCTGGAAGGAGAACGGCTGCGTGTCGCGCCATTTTTCGTAATCGGGCGGTTTCGGAATGGCATGCCGCTCCCCTGGCCGGTGCTCGACGATGAACGGGTAGGTAAAACTCTGGACGCAGGCGGGATTCGGCTCCGGCGCCGCATGGGGCTCGCCGGTTTCGGCCTTGGCTTCCGAGCCCACGACGTAAGGAACCCCGGCCAGAGGCAACAGGTCGCCCATTTCCGTGGCGTCCAGCACGAAGCGCGGGCGGAAGCGCAACACCCGCTGCTGCTGCCACTGGTAAGCCCACACCGACGCGATGTCCGCGCCCTCAATGCCGACCCGCATCACCTGGGTGCGAAGAAACGTCCGCACGCGAGGCTGCTCACGCAGCATGGCCTCGAGCGCGGATACGCCGGCGGCCGGTTCAAAGCACAGCGCCGAAACGTAACAGGCGCCGGGGTTGAACGCGCGGAAAGCCGCGAACTCCGGCTTGAGCGCTCTGTTCTCCCGATAATGCCGCCGGATGCGCTCGCGGAAATCGTAATACGACCGCGTGCCGCCGGCGATCTCGATGAATTTGTTCTCGTCCAGCGCCGGGACGCCGCCGGCGGTCGCCTGGCCGCCCACCCAATCCGTTTCTTCCAGCAGACAGACGTCGAGCCCGCGCCGCGCGCCGCTCAGCGCCGCGGCGATGCCGCCCATTCCCGCCCCGGCGATCAACAAGCCGCAGCGCTCTTCCGGCGCGGACGGGAAAATCGCTACCGAGCGTAAAGCGGAACGGTAATCGCCCAGCGCGGGAACCCGCTGCACATCGACGAGGGTGACGGTTTGCGCCGCCAGGGGAAGCGCGGCGAAAGCGAGGCCCAGAAGAGCAAACATCCGGTAGCTGATTGTATCAACCGCAGCCGCCGCAATGCCGCGAGGGGCTAAGGCGTCCGTAGCGTAAGGAAGGAATTCGGGCAAAGTGGCGGGGACGACGGGGCTCGAACCCGCGACCTCCGACGTGACAGGCCGGCGTTCTAACCAACTGAACTACGTCCCCGCAATGTCACGGCGCAAAGTTTAGGATAGCGCGGCTAGCGGCGTGCTGGCAAGCGCTGCGTCAGGAAAAGGCCGTTCGTTAGTCGCCTTCGCGTCCCAGTTTGCTGTGCCGCCGGCCGAAGGCGAAGTAGATGCCGAGCCCCACGGCCAGCCACGCGACGAACCGCACCCAGGTTTCCAGCGGTAAACCCAGCATCAGCAGCAGGCAGGCGGCGATGGACAGGCACGGCAGGACCGGCGACCAAGGTACCCGAAACGCGCGCGGACGTTCCGGCTGGGTCCGGCGCAGCACCAGCACCCCGGCGGCCACGACCACAAACGCGAACAGCGTGCCGATGTTGGCCAGGTCCGCGAAGGTGCCGATATCCCAAACCCCTGCGGGAATCCCGACAAACAGGCCGGCGATCCAGGTGCTCACATGCGGCGTCCGGTGCGTGCGGTGCACCCGGGAGAACACCGACGGCAACAGGCCGTCGCGCGACATCGCGAACCAGACCCGCGCTTGCCCGTACTGAAACACCAGCAGGGAGGAAACCATCCCCATGAGCGCGCCCACGCCCACCCAGCGGCGAATATTGTCGAAGCCCAGCTCTTTCAGCGCGTTCACCACGGGAGCGGCGTTATCGAGCGTCCGGTAATCGGCGACGCCGGTCAGCACCAGCGCCACGGAAACATACAGCGCCGCGCAAATGAACAGCGTCGCCAGGATGCCGATGGGCAAGTCCCGCTGCGGGCGGCGGCACTCCTCGGCGGCGGTGGACACCGAGTCGAAGCCGATGAAGGTGAAGAACACGATGGCCGACCCGGTCAGCAGCCCGGAGAAACCATTCGGCAGAAACGGTGACCAGTTGGCCGGATTCACCGCCCGGGCCGCGCCGAAGATAAAAACCAGAATCGCCGCCACCTTGACGATCACCATCAGGTTGTTAGCCCGCGCGCTCTCCCGGATGCCGGTGACCAGCAGATAGGTCAACGCCAGCAGGACCAGGAGCGCCGGGACGTTGAACCAGTTCCCGGTGAGCGCGCCGTTGGCGAATACCGGCCCGGAGAGTTTCTCGGGCAAGCGCACCCCGAAGAGACTGTCGAGCACGTCATTCACGTGGGCGGCGAAACCCACCGCCACCGCCATATTCGACACGGCGTATTCAAGAATCAGATCCCAGCCGATGATCCAGGCGATCAGTTCTCCCAGCGTGGCATAGGCGTACGTGTACGCGCTGCCCGCCACGGGGATCATCGAAGCCAGTTCGGCATAGCAGAGCGCCGCGAAACCGCATACGATCGCCGTGAGGAGAAAAGAGAGCGAGATCCCGGGTCCCGCTCCGGGCCGGCCGATGGTAGACACCGCGGCGCCGCCGTGCCGGAGCAGGTCCATCACGGGCGCGTGGAGAACCGAGTGGTAACTGAGGGTCTCCCCCGCCGCGGCCGTGCCGGTGAGGATGAAGATGCCCGAGCCGATCACCGCGCCGATTCCCAGCGCGATCAGGCTCCACGGACCCAACGTCCTGGCCAGCCGCGCTTCGGGAATCTCGGCGGCGGCGATCAGCTTGTCGATGCTCTTGGTGCGGAGGTAAGACATCAGGCTGCGGTGCCGCTATCGTAGCAGCGCGCCGCGTCCATCCGGGCGGCTTTGATCGCAGCCCATGTCCCATGCGCCAGATTGCCCGCTCCCTAAAAATCACCCCTGGGGGTTGGGGATCAGGCGAACCACGTGGCGCCGGTTTCCCACCGGCGCCTCCGGCTTACAACAGGGAGCGGAATCCAGAAACTCGAAGGAGAAGTCGGAGACTCGCCCCACTGCGGCCTGCAGCCCTAAGGGTTAGGATCAAGCCCGCTCCTGGCCGGTCGCGGCTCCTTATTGATTTGACCTCAGATCTCGGTTGCCAGCCTAGCGCTTCCGCTGGCCTTTGGCCATCTTCTTGACTTTCTTCTTCATCGAGCCGCGCGCGACTCCGGAAGCGCGTTTGGCCTTGGGGGCCGCTTTTTTCCGCGCCGCGCGCTTGGCCTCCTTGCGCTCTTCCCGATCCGTGATGTGCTTGGTGTTCATTCGTTCTTCAATCCTGCGTATTTCGCGATCAATTTTTTGAGACCGTACCCGGGGAAACTCACGGTCAGTTTGGCGTCCTCCCCCTGTCCTTCGCGCCGAACGATGGTGCCCCGGCCGTACTTGGGATGGTCAACCACCGCACCGGGGCGCTGCCCGACGGTTTTCCGGGATGCTGCCGGACCCACGCGCGCCGGCGTCGCAGGCGGCGGGGGGGGCGCCGTCGGCTTGACGCCCGCCGGTGGATGCCGCGCGACGCCGGCAGAGGACTCCAGGGAGGGTGCGGTTACATTCGTGGACGCCGCCGGCCGCTTGCCCCCCAGCGCCATTCCCCGCTCCGCGAAGAAGTGCGCGATGTTCTCTACTGAATTATAGGTCTTACCGGTGAACAGATTCCGCTTGACGCTCTCGCGCACGGCGTGGCGTTCGCTGGTCAAATCCACCGCTTCGGCTTGGGGTTCACCGGCGTTGACGCGGACCAGCAGGTGCGGGGGGATTTCCTCGATAAAGCGCGAGGGCAGCGAGCGTTCCTGGTCTCCGCCCCCAAACCTCCGCCGGTAGCGCGCCCAACTCAGGTAAAGCCGCTTTTCCGCCCGCGTCATGCCCACATAGCACAGGCGCCGTTCTTCCTCGAGCATCGCCGCCGAATCGAGCGAGCGCACGTGCGGGAACAATCCCTCCTCCATCCCCGCGAGGAACACCACCGGAAACTCGAGCCCCTTGGCGTTGTGCAAGGTCAGCAAATTGATCTGCGACCGTTCATCCACCTGATCCGCGTCGGCGGCCAGCGCGGCGTGATCGAGGAAGTCCGCCAACGTTTCGCCCCGCTCGGCCGCCTCCAGGGCGGCGTTCAGCAGTTCGTCCAGATTGTCGATGCGCCCGAGCGCTTCCTCGGTTCCCTCCTGCTCCAGCGTGCGCCGGTACCCGGTCCGCTCCAGCAGGTAGCCCAGCACCTCGTGCGGCGGACGCGTGGCGGCCATCGCGGACAGGTCGCTGATGAGCTGCCGGAATGCGACCAGGGAAGCGTGCGCGCGCGCCGCAAAGTGCTGCTGCTCCACCAGCCGCTCGATCGCGGACCACACCGACAGGCCATTCGCCAACGCGTACTGCTCAATCTGCTCGACCGTGCTCTTGCCCAGTCCGCGGGCCGGCGTGTTGATGATCCGCAGCAGGCTGATCGAATCGGCCGGCGACAAGGCCACCTTCAGGTACGCCAGCATATCCTTGATTTCGGATCGCTGATAGAAGCTGAAGCCACCCACCACGGTGTAGCGCAGGTTATAGCGCCGCAGCGCTTCCTCAATCTGCCGGGACTGCGAGTTCGTGCGGTAGAGCACCGCCACGTGCTGGCCGGGTTGCTGCCGCACGGTGTTCGCAATGGTGTCGGCGATGAACAGGGCCTCGTTTTCGGCATCGAAGGCCGCGTAGAGCGTGATCCGCTCCCCTTCCTCGGCGGCGGTCCACAGCGTCTTGCCCTTCCGCGCGGTGTTGTGGGCCACCACGGCGCCCGCCGCCGCCAGGATATTCCGCGTCGAACGGTAGTTCTGCTCGAGGCGGATCACCGCCGCGTTGCGGTAATCGTGCTCGAAATCGAGGATGTTCCGAATGTCCGCCCCGCGCCAACTGTAAATGGACTGGTCCTCGTCGCCGACCACACACACGTTATCGTGCCCCTGGCTCAACAGGCGCATCAACTCGTACTGGCTGCGGTTGGTGTCCTGATACTCGTCGATCATCAGGTACGAGATCCGGCGGTTGTACATTTGCCGGGTTCCCTCGTCATGGTGGAGTAGGCGGACCGCTTCCAGCAGCAGGTCGTCGAAATCGAGCGCATTGGCGTTGCGCAGCGTCTTCTCGTACTCCTCGTAAAGCACCGCTACTCGCGCCATGCGGGGGTCTTTGGCGCTCTGGTGCATTTCCTCCGGCGACTGCTTGCGGTTCTTGGCGCCGCTGATCAGCGACAGCACCGCCCGGTGCTTCATAAACTTCTCGTCCACTCCCAGGCGGCGGTAGGCGGCGCGCAAGGCGGAAAGCTGGTCATCTTCGTCGTAGATGGTGAATCTGCGGTTGAAGCCCGGGCGGATCTCCGCCAGCGGATCGCCGTCCTGGCGCAGCAGGCGTACGCAAAACGCGTGAAAAGTAGACAGCCGGAGCTGAGACGGAACCACGACTCCTTCCACCAGCGCCCGCACCCGATCCTTCATCTCGCGGGCGGCCTTGTTGGTGAAGGTCACCGCCAGCACCGCGGAAGGGGGCACTTGGTGATGCCGGATCAGATACGCGATGCGGTGGGTAATGACCCGGGTTTTTCCGCTGCCCGCCCCCGCCAGAATCAGCAGCGGCCCATCGACATGCGTTACCGCTTCGCGCTGGGGCGGGTTCAGCCCTTGGAGGAGGTCCATGGTATCCGGGTGAGGTTCTTTCTGCAATCCTACCATGAGCTCTTCGCTTCCACCGTCCTAGGCGCGTCACCCCCCTTTTGCCGCGGCATAAAACCCGCAACGTTGTTGGAGAATCACTGCCTTGGGGGAATTGTAGGGATATTGCGGTCCTAGTAGTAATATAAGCATGCAGAACCTTAGTACCTCCCCCCTTCCTGCAAGATCCCTCGACGACCGGTTGGCATTGCTGCATGCCCGGCGCGAGAGGTTGGACCAGATTATCCAGTTGCTGGAAGAGTACGCTCAGGAGCAAGCTAAATTGCGCACCACGCCCCGCCGGGTTGCCTGACCCGGCGCCCGGCGGTGGGGGACCAGAGCGACACAAAAACAGGCAGATTGTCCAGGCGCGGCGCCGCTCGTTGGAGCCACCGGCGTCGTTGCCGATCGATCGCGGGCCTGCGGTCAACATCAGGAACCGGTTTTGCCTGCGCTTTCGCCGGGTAAGCGCGGGGAATCGGCCATCCGGAGCATTCGCTTTCGCTCCCGCGCCAGGGTGACGCGCGCGCCGAGTGGGCCGCAGGCGGACCGCCTCCCGCCGAAGAACGGACAGGCGCCGGGCGAGCGCCCGGTTATAACGAGCGCCCGGTTATAATCGGGCCGATGCAACGCACCACCCTCGGCAGAACCAGTTTGACCGTGTCCCGCGCCTGCTTCGGGACCATGACCTTCGGCGGCCAGGTCCGCGAACCGGACGCAGGCCGAATCCTCCACCGCTGTTTCGACCTCGGCATTGATTTCCTGGATACGGCCAACATTTACCAGCAGGGCGTAAGCGAGGAAATCCTGGGCCGCGCGCTTCAGGGGCGCCGGCATCAGGTGGTCCTGGCCAGCAAAGTGCGCGGCAAGATGGGCGAGGGCCCGGATGAAAGCGGCCTTTCGCGGTCCGCCATCCTGCGCGCCGTCGACGACTCTCTGCGCCGGTTGCGGACCGACTATCTGGACCTTTACTACCTCCATCAGCCGGACTACTCGACTCCCCTCGAAGAAACCCTGGCCACGCTGAACGAACTGGTGAAAGCCGGAAAGGTCCGCTATCCGGCCTGTTCCAACTATGCCGCCTGGCAGGTGTGTCAAATGCACTGGATCGCGGACCGGCGCGGTTTCGTGCCGATCACCGTGACGCAGCCGATGTACAACCTGATCGCGCGGGGCATCGAAGCTGAATACCTGCCGATGTGCCGCGAATTCGGCGTCGCCACCGTGGTGTACAATCCGCTCGCCGGAGGAATGCTCACCGGCAAACAGCAGCGCAGCGCTCCCGTGGCGGGCACCCGCTTCGACGGCAACCAGATGTACCTGGACCGCTACTGGAACGATGCGGCCTTTGACGCCGTGGAACAATTACGGGCGATCGCCGCGGCGGCGGGCCGCTCCCTGATCAGTCTCGCGCTCAACTGGCTGCTCCACCACACTCCCGCGGACGCGGTGATTCTGGGGGCGTCTCGCCTGGAACAACTGGAAGAGAACGTGCGCGCCCTGGCCGAAGGGCCGCTTTCCGACGATACGGTGCAGGCATGCGACCGCGTGTGGAGCAAACTGCGCGGCGCGCGGCCCAACTACCACCGCTGACGAGTGCATTACAATAGCGGTCGTTGAGCGACTTTCTCCTGGCCCCGGCCGCGGACGCGCTGCTGGCGGAACTCGGGGCCGCCGGGACGCCGCTTCCCGGCGCAGAACTACGCCGGCGCGGCGCCGGCCGCGGCGTCAAGCCCAAAGCCTTCGCCGAAGCTCTGGCCGGGTTGGTGTCCGCGGGCCGCATCCACGCTTGGTCAGGAAAGCGGTACGCGCTCGAACCCGAAAGCGCCTTTGTCGAGCGGCAGATTCTGGCGGCCCTCGCCGAGGGCCGGCAGAATGTGGCCGGGCTCGCGGGGCGCTTGGCGCCCGCTGGCGTCAAACCCGCCGCGCTCAGGAAGGCGTTGCCTGCCTTGGCCGCCGCGGGCAAGCTCCATCTGGCCGGCGCCGGCGCGCGGCAGTTGGTCTCGCGGGAGCCGCTGCCCTCGCTCGCCAGAGTCCTGCTGGACGCCGCCGCCCACCTGCCGCTCACCCGCAAGGAACTCGCCGCCCGCGCCGTCGAGCAATTGCCGTGGCATACGCCGGCGCAGGCGAACAAGGAAATCGCATACCTGCGGGGGACCGGCGCGCTGCGCGAACACAAAGCCGCGAAGCTGCTCTTCGCGCCGCCCGGGGACTTGGAGGCGTTTGTCCGCCGCGTGGCCGAGCGCGCCTATCAGCGCGCGAGGGACGAGTGGAATGCGGTGCTCGGCGTGTCCGCGGGAGCGCAGGCTTCCCGCGTCGCGGAGTTGATCCTCGACGCGATTCTCCGCATCGAGCCCCAGAAAGGCCTGCTGGTCACCATGCCCCACCTCCGCAAATCGTCTGCGCTTCAGGGCGTGTCCAAAGCGCAGTTTGACGAAGCGATTTTCCGTTTGGCGAAAGAGCGCAGGATCTACATTTCCCCGCATCCCTCACCGGCCCATTTGACTCCCGAGGAACGGGACTTGCTTCCCCGCGACGAGGACGGCGTTTACTATGGCGGACTCTCCTGGCGCGATTGACCTCTCGACGCTGCGTAACCCGTTCGCGCGTTCCGTCATCCCCGATGCCTGGACGGAAACCGAAGGCGACGTTGCCGAGATCAACCGGGAGCCTTTTGAGCAATGCCTCCGGCTCCTGGATTCCGTAGAGGCGAACCGATGCGGCGCCGGTTTGATGGTGACCGGCTATCCTGGCTCGGGCAAGACCCACCTGTTGGCGCGGCTGCGCGCTCACCTGATCGCCCGGCGTCCCGAAGTACTGTTCGTGTACACCCGGCTGGAATCGTCCGCCGCCCACTTGTGCCGCTTTCTCCGGCAGCGCTTTGTCCACGATCTTCGCCGCCCGACGGCGGGGGGGGTTCCGCAACTGCAAAGGATTCTCGCCGCGAAAGGTGACGACCAGGCGTTTGAGGATTACCTCGACCGCGCAGTTTTCTCGTTCAATCTCCGCACGGTGCTCGGCAAATATCGCCAGGGGACACACCGCAATCTCTGCGCCCATTGGCTGGCCGGAGACGCGCTTTCGCAGCATGCGCTGAACTCCCTCGGAATCGCCGAAGACACCGATGACGAGGATTCTTTAGAAGACCAGTCGTTGCGCGTCATCGGCGCGCTGGTTCGCCTTAATGAACCCCACCCGGTGGTGTTCTGCTGCGATCAAGTGGAATCTTTAGAAGCCTACCCGGGCGACCTGCGCGGACTCCACGCGTATGTCCGGATCGCCGCCATGCTCCACGACATGCAGCCGAATCTCCTGGTCGTTTCCTGCATCCAGTCTGCGTACTACGAAGAACTGTCGAGGGACGGGGACGCGAAGATCGTTTTCTTCCGGCAGTTTCAAGATCGCATTTGGAAGTACCGCGCAAACCTGCGTCCCCTGAACTGGGAAGAGGCGCGGGCCTTGCTGCGCGCCCGGCTTGCCTTAGTGCCGACGCTGGCGGAAAGCGCGGCGCGAGGGTCGCTGTGGCCTTTGCAGGATGAGGATTTCCGGCCGCTATTCGAGAAGCTGGACAGTTGCGAGGCCCGGCGCGTGATCCACCACGCCGAACAGGTCTTCGAGAGCCGCCGCCGCGGTGGCGCGTTGCCGGCGCCGGAAAGCCCGGCGCGCTTTCTGGCCCGCCGGTTCGAGGCGCTGTGCGACGAGGCCCTGCGCAAAGGCACGGAAGCGTTGGAAACCGTGCTCGCGCACGGACTGCCCAAACTGCTGGCGCTGGCCGAGGTGCACGAGCGGGAGCGCCGCCCGGAGCACGCGCGCTCGGTGGACCTGGTGTTCGGCGACGGGCGGCAAGCTACTGCGGTAAGCTTCTGCCACCAATCCCCGCAGAGGCTGCCGCGGCGCCTGAAAAGCATCCTTGATGCAGATATCACCGGGGCTTACCCGCGGGTGGTTTTGCTCCGGCCCGCCGCGCTGGCGATTGGCGCGCACGCTCTCAAAACGCGTGCATATTTGACGATGCTGGAGGAGCGGGGCGCGCGCCTGGTGCAGCCGCCGGCCGAAGCGCTGGCCGCCCTCGATGCGCTCCGCAGACTCCTCGCCGACGCCCAGAGCGGCGACCTGGCCTGCGCCGGGCAGACGCTGGAAAGCGCGACCGTAGCCCAGTGGCTAACGGAAACCCTGCCCGAGCCGCTGCACCGCTTGCTCGACGAGCTTGCCGGAGAAGTGCCGGAGCAAACGCCGGCTTCCCCGGCGCGGGCGCGGAATCTGTTGGATTATGTAGCGGAGCGTCACGTGATCCTGGCCAGCGAGGCCGCGGCGTACTTGCAGACCTCCGAGGAGGAAATTCTTAACTGTGCGCGTCATTGTTCCGGTCAACTCGGAGTCCTGGCCGGGCCGCCTGCGGTCCTGTTTGCTTTCGTTGCTGAGGGCTTTGCGGATGAATCCCATTAGGCGCGAGGCGGTGACCGTAAAGGTGGCGGAAGTGCGGCGGGAAATCGCGCGCCTTGCCAGCGCGGGCGAGGGCGAGCCGTCCCTCCCCCGGCTGGGCGATCTGTTTCACAAAGTTTGCGCCGGTCTGTGGAATCCCGCGCCCGGCGAGGGTTGGCAGCGCATCTACCAGGATGGAAATCTGGACGACGCCGTGCGGCTGCCGTCCGCTGTTTACCAGGCGTGGGCCGGCCCGGGACTCAGCCAGTTGCAGGCCGCACTCCAGGCTTACGCGGGCGAGGCGCTTCGATTCTGGGCCGCCGCGGAAGCCTTCTGCCGCTGGTCTCATGGGCTGCTGGCTGCGGCGCGTGACGCCGGGCTGCTCCGGTACGACGCCCGCACCGAGCGCTGGGAAGGCGCCGACCGGCTGTCCCTGGTCGAGCAGGAAATCGAGGCCGAGTTCCTCGAGCCCGGCTGGCGTCATCCGGTGCGTGTCTCCGGCATCGCCGACGGGGTGCTCCGCAAACCCTCCGGCGAATGGTGCGTCATCGAATACAAACTCGGGCGCGGGACGCCGGAAGCCGACCTGGCGCAGGCGGCTTTGTACTACGAACTGCTCGCCCGAAAGGATCCGAGGGGCGCGCTGGCCCTCGTCCACTTCCGTCCCGAGTTGGAAGAACGGCTCTACACCGCTGTCCAGCTTCAGGATGCACGGCGCAAACTCCGGCAACTTGCCGCCAGGCTGGCTAGCGCGCTGCCGGGTCAACCGGTCCCGCCGGGCGCGCGTGCAGACCCAGCCGCGCACTCCCCGGCCTGGTTCCGGCTGGCGGAAATGCTGGAACAGGCCCTGGCCGACCATGGCGCGCCGGCTCGCGTGGACCGCCAGCCGGTGGCCGGTCCCGCATACCTGCGTTTTCAGGTGGAGCCCGAGCGTGGCGTGCCGGTTCGGCGCGTGCTTCGATTGGCCGCCGATCTTCAACTGCGCCTAAACCTGCCCACCCCGCCGTTTGTGCAGATCGACAACGGCTGCCTGGTGGTGGATGTGCAACGCGAGGACCGCCGCGTCGTTTCGTTCGCCGAGGTGGAAGCGCAATTGCCGCCCGCGGACCCGCTCACCGGCTCCGCCTGGACGCCGGTGGGCGTCGATCTGAGCGGCAAGCTGCGCGCCGCGGACCTGAGCGACGCGTTAACCTCACATCTGCTGGTGGCGGGCACCACCGGCAGCGGCAAGAGCGAGTGGCTGCGCACCGCCTTGGCCGGCCTGATCGCCCGCAACACCCCGCGCACTTTGCGATTGCTCCTGATCGACCCCAAACGCAACGCCTTCTCCGAGCTCGCGGCATCCCCCTTTCTCCACCTGCCGCTGGTTTTGCCGCCCGAACACTCCGCCGCGCAGGCGCTCGAAGAACTCGTGGGGGAAATGGAGCGGCGCTACGCGCTCATGGCGGGTGACGCCTCGATCAGGGAGTACGCCCGCCGCACTGGCGAGGTGCTTCCCCGGATCGTTTGTGTTTGCGACGAGTATGCCGACCTGATTTTGGCCCACCGCGCCGATCGCCAGCGCATCGAGGGGTTGATCGCCCGGTTGGGCTCCAAAGCGCGTGCGGCGGCGATCCACTTGATCATCGCCACCCAGCATCCCAGCCGCAACATCATCGGCGGGCCGCTGGTCGCCAATCTGCCGGCGCGCGTCAGCCTGAAAACCAACAGCCCAATCGAATCGCGCATGGTCATCCTGGACGCCGGCGCCGAGAACCTGCTGGGGCACGGCGATTTGCTTTTCTGGCACGTCGGGCGCACCGAGCGCCTGCAAGGCGCCCTGCTCACCGCCGAAGATCGCCAGCGCTGGTTCAGCGCGGCGTCCATGCGGGCGGCGGGGTAATCCGCGGCCCTGTCCGCCTTACGGACGCCAGAACGTGCCCGCCACGTAGCGCGTCGCGGACTTTGGGTCGCCGGGCTTCTCGTGGTGGATCCAGTACACGGTCAGGACGCGGCCATCGGAGAATTCGACCGAACTCGGGTAGCCCAGGTCGCGGTCGCCGCCGTCGTCCCGCAGGACGATCTCGCGGGCCAGGTCCCAGGTGCGGCCGCCGTCCCGGCTGATCACCGCACGCACGCCATAGGGTTTGCGCCGGTAGCCGTACACGCACAGCAGGCGGCCGTCCTTGAGTTCGATCACGTCCGCCGGATAGCCCCAGATGGCCGTTTTTATCGGTGGGGACCACGAGCGGCCCTCGTCGGCGGACTCGCTCTGCCAGAGGTAGCCTTCCTTCTCGTCCGGCCATAACGGAGAGCGGCCGGCGGTGATGCGCATCATGGCGAGCAGTTTGCCGCTGCGCAGGCGCAGCAGGCTCGGCTCCTCGAAATTGCGGCGGTGCTGGTCATCTTCCGCGATCAGCGCCGCGCCGCCCCACGTCACGCCGCGGTCCGCCGAGCGGATCGACCAGCACCGCGACCACTCCAGCCCGCTCCGCTTCGGCCCTTCGTCGTAAACCGCCATCACCAGCGTCCCACCGGGCAGCTCGACCGGCGGCACGCGGGCAGAGAGCGGCGGGAGACCCGCCACCGACACGGGCCGCCGCGCAGTCCAGGTAACGCCGCCATCGCTCGAGGCCCGCGTCCACAAACCGTCAAACGTAGCGACAAACGCCCGGCGCGGCGACGGAAAACCGATGGGCAACGGACTGACGGACCAGCTATACAACGTCACCAGCAGCGTCCCGTCGGAGATTTCCATGATGGGCGGATCCTGCGTTTGCGAGAAACGGTACGTTTCGTCGTCGAAGACGATTTTGGGCGACCACGTGCGGCCTCCGTCGCGCGACCGCACCATCACGCCGCGCGCCGTCGGATCCAGGTGGCCGCGCTGCGGCGCCTCCCGGGCGTAGGCTTCGCGGGCGGTCACCACCAAGTCCCCGTTGCGCAGACGCGCCAGCCAGGGAGTGATGTAGTAAAGCGTGTCGTCCCGCAGAACGGGGACGTGCTCCATATCGGCGGCGAACGCGGCGCCCGCCGCCAGCAGCGCGGGAAGAAAGCGCAGCGTGATCCTCAGCATCTTGCCGATAGTGTCGCGCAGCGCGGCGCCGTCCCGCTCGCCAAAAGCCGGCCGCACGGAATGACGACATATGTGGCGCACGCCTCCCAGCGTGCATCGCAGCCTTCGCTCCCCAGTCCCCCGTCGCGTCGCCGCCCTCAGGCAATGGCCCGATACGGGGAAGCTAAAGCGTGCTGGCGCGTTGAAGGGTGCGCCACCGCCGCGGAGGCGAAACATGCGCCAGGGAATCTCGCAGCAGGGGCGCCGCGCGGCGGGACAGAAGTCCTACGCCAGAACGTGGCACGCCCGCAGCAGCGTCTCCTGCACGTCGAGATCATGCTGCCGGCTCCACAACGGCGGCGCTCCCTCGCGAATCTGCCGCGCTAGGTCCATAAAGTCCGGCGCATAGGGCGGCGTGGGATCGGGGGGCGCCTCCAGGACTTGCGGCCCCGCCCGGTACGGCCCGGCGGCATCCTTGAGATCGCCGTATAGCTTGGACCGCGAAAAGGGGCGCGCCGCCAGCGAGCCATTCGTACCCAGCGCCTCGAACGTGCGGTACGCATTCCCGTTGGGTTGCATCGCGGCGACGTAGATCTCGGCGAGCGCCCGGTCGAATTCCAGAACGGCTAGCGTGTTGTCGGCCAACCCGTCGGCGTAGGCTCCGTCCGAGCGCAAGAATCCGGTTACGCGCTTCGGCTTACCCAACAGGTCTACCGCGCCATCAATCAGGTGGCAGCCCAGCTCGAACATCATGCCGCCGCGAAAGCGGGCCAGCGGCTTCCGCTCCGCCTCGGGCGTCGGCTTGTTGATCACAGCCCGGACCGCGTAGATCTCTCCCAGCCAGCCTCGCCGCGCGGCTTCGATCACGGCCCGGATGCCCGGCTGGTAGCGCCATTGGTAGCCCATCTGCACGCGCAGGTTGCGCCGCGCGGCGTCGTCGAGCATTCGCCGCAGTCTGCCCAGGTCCTCGCCGGGAGGTTTGTCCAGATGCACATGCTTGCCAGCAGCAACACAGCGCCGGGCGTACTCCAAGTTCCGGTCCACCGCAGCCTCCACCGCGATGAGTTCGAGGGAGGGATCTTCCAGCAGCTCTTTTTCCGAGAGCCAGCGCACGCCCTGATAGGCTGGCGCGGCGCGCGGGGTCTGTGGATCGGGCTCGCAAACGCCCACAAAATCGAACGCCTCCAGCGCGCGCAGCGCCGCGACCTTGCCGGCTGCATGGGCGTGCCCGATGCCGTAGACCGCCGCGCGGATCCTCCGCCAGGGCGCCGCTAGCGCAGCGGCGGAGAGCAAAGACAGCGAAAACGCGCGGCGGGTGGGCACCGGCTCCAGTTCACTACGCCCGCCTTGGCTCTGTCAACCGGCGCGGGTGGAAACGCGCGAGGGCCGCGACTTTCAGGATTCCGCCGGGACGGGCGCGGGCGTCCGCGACGTGACGAAGGGGTACCAGCTCATCGCGGCCGGCCGCGCGCTCCAGTGATAGGTCTTGGCGATCGAAAGCGCCAGCATCAGCAGCGTGACGCCCACGCTGGCCGCGATCACCTGCCCGATCTCCAGCCGTTCCTTCCAGAACCACAGCCAACGTCCATAAACCAGTTCCACGTGCACCCAGTAGACCAGCAGGGACGTGGTGCCCAACTGGCGGATCCAACTCCACCGGCCGGGCGTGGCGTACCGCGTCCAGATGAACGCGAAGGTCATCATCCAAAGCAGCACGCCCAGCTTGATGAAAACCAGCAGCGGGCTGTCCAGCCAGAACTGGCTTTGCGCATACAACGAGTACGGTAACGCCGCGAAATAGCGCCCGCCCACGATGAGCACGCCCCCCGCAATCGCGAACCACTGCATCAGCCGGTCCATCTGCTCTTCGGGAGTGCGGCGCAGCATGCTGCCCATGCTCAATCCAAACGCCAAAAATGCCGCCCAGGGAAAGAAGCCAAAAGAGTTGAAATCCGGCGCCAGGTAGCTCTTGATCAAAGCAGGGGTCAGCGACCAATCGATGGCGGACGCCACGGGAGCCAGCACCGCGATGGCTACACCCAGCACCGCGCACAGCCGCATCCGGTCCGCCGCCCGGACCAGCGCCATCAAAGACAGCACCGCCGCCGCCAGCGCCATGGCGTTCAGGATGTCCACCCGGAGCAGGTCAGTCCAAGGACTATGGGGCCAGCCGAAGACCCACATTTGCAGCCGGAACAGGAACGCCAGCAACAGCAGGTAGGCAGCTCGCTTCCAGCCCTCCCGCACCCGCTGCCAGGGCCGCAGCCCTTTTCGCTCCGCGCCATCCAGGCGGAAGGCGAGGGTCACGCCCAGCAGGAACAGAAACACCGCGGGAGGCATCCCACCCACAAACTGCGACAGGACGTACGCCGGCTGGTCCCGCAACTCAGGCTTCGTGAACGCGTGGAAGGTGTGGCCCTGCAACATGATCACGGCTGCCAGCCCGCGAAACCAGTCCAGGTAGAGCAACCGGTTTGCTTTCGCGGGCTGCGGGCGGACTGCCGTATTCGCAGACAGAGCAGACGTGTGCAACGCTACCAGCCTAAGGAATGTGGATTCCCCTTTAGTGTAATACGAGGTCCGCGGCTACCGGCGGGTTCGTTCGACGCCCTTGGGCAGTTTCAGCCGCAGCATCTGGTCGGTGAGCGCCGGGTTGATCTTCAGGTTGGTATACATCACCAGGTGATAGTCGCCGCCCGATTGGTGAAATTTCTGCTGGACCGGGTTGCCGGAGGAAGGCACGATCCAGAGTTCGGCCTTGCGGATGTGCTTTTTCAACTCCGCGGACTTGGGAATCAACTCCAGCCGCACCGCCGTCTGTCCCGCCACGGTCTCCTCCCCGCCGAGCGTGACGGCGTAGTCCCTTTCCAGATCGGCGCGCGGCATTCCAAAGCCCAGCAAGAAGAACTGTTCCACCAAGCCTTTGCCCCGTCCCGCGTCGTACACGTCCACCTTGTTCAGCTTCGGGTAGAACAGCTCGAGCCGGGCGCCGTCGAAGGCCACCGCTTTCTCGTCGGGCTTGGTGAGTTCGGTGAGCATGCGCAGGCCCTTCTTGCCGGAGCGCTTAACCATCACGCGGCCCTCTTCCTCGTCGTCCGCGTTGATCACATGGGTGTGTTGGACTTTGCGGATGTCCGCCGTCATGGCCTGGAAGCCCCGCGCGGCGGCGTCCATGCGGGCCAGGATCTGCTCCAACGAGACGGCGCCCGCCGCCGGGCCGGCCGCCCAGTACAATGCCAGGGCGATTTGCGGAAATTTCACTACCAGCTTCCTCAATCCATTCGACGGAACAGGCACGGGCGAAGGTACAACCCTAAGGCCGGGTGGAGACCAGGTAGCCCTTCAACTCATCCTCGGCCTCATCACGCACCGCGCTCACCCGGACCACTTGCGGTTTCTTACCCGTGCGGGCGGTGATCAATTCCGCCGCGCGCTCGGCGCGCCGCTCATCGGGGACATTCGCCAAGAGCCCGCTTTCCAACCAATACGATTCCAAGCCCGCTTCCGCCGGAAGTTTGACCACGTGACTGGGATTGGCGATGCGCGGCTGATCGCGGAACCATTCGCGCGGGGTCAGAAAGACAAACGCCAGGATCACACTGACCATCACGTCGTATTGCCAGGAACCCCGCTCGTATTCCCAGAGCACAAACTGCTTGACGCTCTGCCGCCATCCGGATCCCATGCTCGCTTCAGCATATCAGGAAGCGCTTTGTTATAACAGTACGCGAGCCGTATGACCCGCCGCCAGTTGCTGTCCGCCGCCGCCCTGCCGCTGGCGGGGCAGACCGCGCCGCCCCCCCGCCGCCCCCGGGTGGCGTGCCTGCTCAACGCCTACTTTCCCAACTCGCACGCCGATGTTTTCCTGGGACGGCTGCTGGAGGGCTATCGCCTTAACGGGGTAAGTCACCGGCCCCGCGCGGACGTCGCCTCGTTCTACGTCGACCAGTTCCCGGTCAACGATATGGCGCGGGAACAGGCCGCCGAGTACGGCGTCACCATCTACCCGACCGTGGATCAGGCGCTGTGCCTCGGGGGGGAGCAGCTTGCCGTGGACGGAGTGGCCATCATCGGCGAGCATGGCGAGTACCCGCGGACCGAGCGCGGCAACGTGAGGTATCCGCGCTTTCAGCGCTTTCAGGAAGTCGTCCGCGTATTCGAACGCTCCGGCCGCGTCGCGCCGGTATTCAACGATAAGTATTTCGCCTACGAGTGGGAAGACGCCCGGCGCATGTACGATACGGTGCGCCGGATGCGGATCCCGTTCCTGTGCGGTTCCACCTTGCCCCTCACCTGGCGGCGTCCGCCCTTGGTGCTGCCGGGAGGAGTCAAGCTGGAAGAAGTCCTGGCCGTGTCGTTCAGCGACCTGGAGGAACACGCCTACCACGCCATCGAACTGTTGCAGGCGATGGCGGAACGCCGCGCCGGCGGCGAAACCGGTGTGGAACGGGTCCGCTGCGTGGAGGGCGAGGAAGTGTGGCGCCTGGCGGAGCGCGGCGAGTGGTCGCGCGACCTGCTGGATGCCGCCCTGCAACGGCGGGTCAACCCGCCGCCCCAAAAGTCGCGTTCCGAGCCCCACGCCATCCAGATCCGTTATCGTGACGGGTTGAAAGCGACCGTGCTGAATCTGGACGGCCACACCCGCGACTATCTGTTCGCGGCGCGCGTGCAAGGCGACCCGCAACCTCTGGCTACCTGTTTTTATATCCAGCTTTATGTCCATAACCACTGGGGTTTCATGGTGCGGGAGTTCGAGGAACTCGTCCTGACGCAGACCCCAGGGAATCCCTTTATCGAGCGCACCCTGCTGGCCACGGGTGTGCTGCTGTTCGGTCTCGACTCGCGCCTGCAAGGCCAAAAGTGGATCGAGACGCCCCAGTTGGCCATCCGGTACTGATCCTCATGAAACGCCTCGTTCTGGTTGTTTTCCCGCTCCTGCTTGCCGCCCAGCAAATCCCCCGCCCCGAGTACCCGCAACCGCAGTTCGAACGGGAACTGTGGCTGAACCTGAACGGGACCTGGGAGTTCGAGTTCGACGACGCGAACAAGGGGTTGGAGGAGGACTGGGCGAACACCCGGACCAGGTTCTCCCGGACGATTCTCGTCCCCTTCGCCTTCGAGACGGCGAAGTCGGGCATCGGCGACACCTCGTTCCACCCCTGGGTTTGGTACCGCCGGACCTTCGCGCTGCCGCCGGCGTGGCAGGGGCGCCGCGTGCTGTTGAAGTTCGGCGCGGTGGACTATCACGCCGCCGTGTGGGTGAACGGCCGCCGGGCGGGCGAGCACGAAGGCGGCAGCGTGCCGTTTGCCTTGGACATCACCCCACTCGTGAAGACCGGCGCGCCGAACGCGGTGGTCGTGCGCGCCGAAGACTCTCCCACCGACCGTCACCAGCCCCGGGGCAAACAGTACTGGGAACCCCAGTCGCGCGGCATTTTCTACACCCGCACGACGGGCATTTGGCAGACCGTGTGGCTGGAGGCGGCCGGAAGCAGTTACCTCGAGTCCGTGCGCATCACGCCCACAGTGGACGGCCTGGCCCGCTTCGAGGCGCGGATCGCGCGCCCGGCGGCGGGAGTGGAATTTCATGCCATGGTGTCCTATCAGCAGCAACCGCGCGGCGCGGCGTCCGGCGCGCTCGAGGGCCCCCGCGCGGCGGCCGCGGTGCTGATCCGAAACCCCCAGTTATGGTCGGTGGCGCAGCCAAATCTCTATGACGTCACCTTCGAACTGCGGCAGGGCGCCGTGGTGCTGGATCGCGTCCGGTCCTATTTCGGTTTTCGCCGGGTCGCCGTCGAGGGCGGACGGGTGACGCTGAACGGACGGCCGACGTACTTGAAGTTTTTGCTCGACCAGGGCTACTGGCCCGAGAGCACGCTCACCCCGCCTTCGGACGACGCGTTGGTGTTTGACATCAAAGCGGCCAAGGCGATGGGCTTCAACGGCGTGCGCAAACACCAGAAGGTGGAGGATCCTCGCTTCCTCTACTGGGCGGACCAGCTCGGTTTTCTGGTGTCCGGAGAGATCGCCAATGCGTATGCGTTCGACGAGACCTACGCCATGCGATTCACCCGCGAATGGATGGAAGCGGTGGCGCGCGACTACAATCACCCTTCCGTCATCCTGTGGGTGCCCATCAACGAGAGCTGGGGCGTCGACAACCTGAACGATCCGCGGCAGACCGCCCACCTGCGCGCGCTGTACAGCCTGACGCACTCGCTGGACGCGACGCGCCTGGTGATCGACAACGACGGCTGGGAACACACCGACCTGACCGATCTGTTTGGCATCCACGACTACGCGCGCTCGGGCGAGTTGCTGTGGGAAAAGTATAAGGACTTGGGCAAGCCCGGGATGGGTGTGCCGGACAACGCCCGGCGGGCGCTCGCGCCGGGATTCGCCTACAACGGTGCGCCGGTGTTTCTGAGCGAGTTCGGCGGCATTGCCTACATCCCGCCGGGCACGCAGGTTCCGCCCGAATCATGGGGCTACTCCGGCGTCGAGAAGACGCCCGAAGACGCCCTCCAGCGCCTGGCCAGCCTCTACGAGGCGATCGCGCGCATTCCGGCGATCATCGGCATCTGTTACACCCAGCTCACCGACGTCGAGCAGGAGGTGAACGGCTTGTTCACCTACGATCGCCAGCCGAAGTTCGATTACGGGGCGATCCGGGCCTTGAACGAGAAGCTGCGGTAACGCCCGCCGGGTTTTACGGCATCCACCCCAACCCCACCAGCCGCACGCTGAGGTTCGTCTTCTTCAGCCGGATGGCGATCGTCTCCAGCGCCTCCGCGCCGTCGGTGTGCAGCGCCGCCACGTCGGCTTCAAATTGGGCGTTCAGCGCCGCGATCTGGTCGTCGATCGCGCCGATGTTTTCCTGCGCGCGGCCGATGTCGCCCGACTCGCGCATGGTGCGTCCAATGGAGCGCGCGGCGCCGGCGGCGCGCGGCAGCGTGGCGGAACTCGCCGCCTTGCGCCCAAGAAACGCCCCCAACAGCGTCGACCCGACCGACAACATGGCTTGCAGGCCCGCCTGGCGCGACTGCGCCTTCTCCCGTTCGAGCGCCTGCGCCGCGCGCCGCCGCCGTTCCTCGAGCGCCCGGAGTTTCGGCTCGTACTTGCGGCGCAACGTCTCCGCCTGGCCGTCGCGCTTCTCGCGCAGCGCCTGCAGCACCCGCACCTTGAACGCGCCTTCGCTCTCCCCGGCCGCCGACGTCAAGCCGGTGGCCGCATTGCGGTACAACGTCAGCGTCTGCGAACGATACAGCCAGTCGGCGAAGTCTTTGGCCCAGGCGGCATACATTTTGGGCAGCGCCGCGGCGGGCGGCAGTTCCTCAAACTCGGCGTCCGGGACCGGTTGCGTCGCCAGGTCTTCGAGCGCCACCCGCGCTTCGTCCGCCTGGTCCCAGTTCACCGGCACGGGCCCGTCTTCAAACGTCGTCAGGAAGACGGCGTCGCGTACCTGATCCACGGCTGCCTTGGCGTCGAGAAAGTGCATCCGCGCCGCGCCGATCAGCACCGGACGATAGATCACGGTCGAGGTGGCCGCCGGCAGGAAGTGCGCCTGGATCCCCGGAGGCAGCACGGGCGGGCCCGTCGACGCTTTGCCGAGTGGTTTCCGCGCCGGCGCCGTCTCCGCCTGTCCGGCCGCGGGTTTGCGTCCTTCCATCAAACGCCGGATCTCCTGCCGGGCCAGCGGACCGCGCAAGTAGGAGAGCGTCCACCGGGTTTGGAATACCGCCGGCGCCTGCTCGTGTACGCTGTGCAACAGGAACACCCTGCTGCCGAGACTCGAAAGAAGGGTGTCCATCTCCCGCCGCGAGAACTCCTGGCCGGCCTCCGACGCCGCGCCCTGCAATCCGTCCAGCACACGCGCCTTGTCCTGTTCGGTTTGCAGGCGGCCGATCAACCAGGTGCCGCAGTTGGCCAGCCCTTTGTAGTCCAGATCCACCGGATTCTGCGTGGCCAGCACCACGCCCACGCCAAACGCGCGCGCCTGTTTCAGCAGCGTGAGCAGCGGCTTCTTCGCGGGCGGGTTCTGCACCGGTGGGAAATAGCCGAAAATCTCGTCCATGTACAGCAGCGCGCGGAGGCTGGTGGTCCCGGATTGCTTGCGCACCCAGTTCAGCAGTTGGTTGAGCAGCAGCGCTACGAAGAACATCCGCTCGGCGTCGCCCAGGTGCGCGATGGAGAAGATGGCCAGCCGCGGCTTGCCTTCCGGGGTGTAGAGAAACCGCTGGATCTCGAGCGGTTCGCCGTGCAGCCAGCCTTCGAATCCCGGCGAGGCCATCAGGCTGTTCAGTTTCAGGGCGAGCGCGAACCGATCCTTGGCGGGATAGAAGGATTCGATATCCATCACGCCGATGCGCGGGAACGGCGGGCGCTGCACATGCAGGATCAGCGAGCCCAGGTCGAGGTCCTGTCCGGCGCTCCAGGCCTGGTCGAGAATCGCGGAGAGCAGCACGTGGTCCGGGCTCTGCACCGGGTCGGCGTGCACGCCGACCAGGCCGAGCAGGCTGGTCACGGTAGTCGCGATCTGCTCGCGCAGCAACTCGCGGTCCTGGCGCAGCGTGGCTTCCGGCGCGGCGAACGATTTGACGATGGACACCGGGATGCCCGCCTCGCTGCCCGGGGTGTAGATGGCCATTTCCGCGCTGTCCCGCAAGCGCTGAATCCGCGCGCCGTCCTGATGCCATTCGGCCAACCCTCTGGCCCACCGGGCGGCCTCATCCGCGGCGAAGGCGTCCGGATCCATCCCTCTGGTCCGCGCCTCCTCTTCGTTGATCCACGGGCGGAAGTCTTCCGGGCGCAACGCGGGAAAGGTGAGCAACAGGTTGCCCAGGTCGCCTTTGGGATCGATGATCAGGGCGGGAATGCCATCGATGGCCGCCTCCTCCAGCAGTCCCACGCAGAGCCCGGTCTTGCCGCTGCCGGTCATCCCCACGCAGACGGCATGGGTCACCAGATCTTTTGCGCGATACAGCAGCAGCGCGTCCTCCCGCTGCCTCGCGCGCAAATCATAGGCTTGGCCCAGGTAAAAGACGCCGAGCTTTTCGTAGTCGGTCATCACGCCTTATTGTAGGAAATCCCGGGCGGGCTGCCCGGGGCCAATGGCCCGGCGTCCGTTACACTGAAAGAGAGGCTTTGTAACATCGCCGCGGAGGGTTGGATTGCGGGTTTTGGTTTCGGGGGCGGCGGGTTTTATTCCGTCCCACATGTGCGACCGGCTGGTCGCGGAAGGCCATGAAGTGGTCGGCGTGGATAATTTTCTGACGGGCTCGCCGGAAAACCTCGAAAGTTTACGAGGGCATCCGAGATTCCGTTTCGTCGAACATGACGTCAGCGAACCGTTGCCGGACTCGGTCACCGCGTGGCGCTTCGACGCCGTGTTGCACATGGCGTCCCCCGCCAGCCCGAAGGACTATCTCGAGAATCCCATCGAGACCCTGATGGTGGGGTCCGCCGGCAGCCGCAACCTGCTGGAAGTAGCCCGGCGAGACGACGCCCGGTACCTGCTCACCTCCACGTCGGAATGCTACGGCGACCCGCTCGTGCATCCCCAGGTGGAAACCTACTGGGGTAACGTAAACCCCGTGGGTCCCCGCTCCTGTTACGACGAGAGCAAACGGTTCGCCGAGGCGATCACCATGGCGTACCACCGCAAGTACGGGGTCCGCACCAGCATTGCGCGCATCTTCAACACCTACGGTCCGCGCATGCAACTCAATGATGGCCGCGTGGTGCCCGCGTTTCTCGACCAGGCGCTGCGCGGAGAACCGCTGACCGTCTTCGGCGACGGTTCCCAGACACGCAGTTTTTGCTACGTGAGCGACCTGGTGGAAGGCCTTTACCGCCTGCTGCATTCCGACGAGCGGTACCCGGTCAACCTGGGCAACCCCATCGAACTGACCATCCTGGAATTCGCCGAACGGATTCGCCGGCTGACCGGCGCCAACTCCACAATCGTCTTCCACCCGCTCCCGGAAGACGATCCCAAGCAGCGCCGCCCGGATATCTCCAAGGCGAAGCGCATTCTCGGTTGGACGCCCAAGGTTTCGCTCGAAGAGGGCCTGACGGAGACCGTGGCCTACTTCCGGAAGGTCAGCGCGGCGACGCGTTGATTTGCCGCCCGCCTTCTCCCTGGCCGAGCAGATATCGCAGCATGGCGCCCACGGCGCGCCCGCGGTGGCTCACCCGCAGTTTCTCCTCGGGCGCCGCCTCCGCCAAGGTGCAACCGAAGGGCTCGTAGAAAAAGTGCGGATCGTAGCCAAAGCCATGCGCCCCCAGCGGTTCGTCCACGATGCGGCCTTCCACCTCGCCGCGGAAGGTGGCGAGCACTTCACCGCGCTCGGCCAGCGCCACCACGCAGACGTAGCGGGCCCTCCGATCGGCCACTCCCCGCAAACGGGCGACGAGCAGGCGGTTGTTGTCCTGGTCACAGGCTTGCGGACCCGCAAAGCGGGCGGAATAGACGCCGGGGGCGCCGCCCAACGCCTCCACTTCCAGTCCCGAGTCTTCGGCGAAGAGCAACCCGGGCGCGTGGCGGCTGTAATGGATGGCCTTCCGGCAGGCGTTCTCTTCAAACGTGACGCCATCCTCGGCGCATGGCTCGATGCCGGTCAGCGGCCTGACCGTGAAGCGCCCGGCCGCCAAGCGTTCGGCGGCCAGCGTGAACTCGCGCAGTTTGCCGGGATTGCTGGTGGCGCAATACAGGATCACTCGAGCGCCACCGCCGCGCGCTGCACGGCCAGCAACTCGCTCAGCCCCTGGCGGGCCAGGGCCACCATGCTGGCCAGTTGCGCGTCGTCAAACACCGCGTGCTCGCCGGTCGCCTGCACTTCGACGAACTTCCCGCCGCCCGTCATCACGATGTTCATATCGACGTCGGCGCGCGAGTCCTCCTCGTAGCACAAGTCCAGCATCGCCTCCCCGCCCACGATGCCGGCGCTGGTGGCGGCGACATAATCCCGCATGGGCGTCTTCGGGAGGACCCCGAAGGTGACCAGTTGCCGGCAGGCCAGGGCCAGCGCCACGCAGGCGCCCGTGATGGCCGCGGTGCGCGTGCCGCCGTCGGCTTGCAGGACGTCGCAATCCAGCGTGATGGTCCGCTCGCCGAGCGCCTTCAGGTCCACCACCGCGCGCAGCGACCGCCCGATCAGCCGCTGGATCTCCTGCGACCGCCCGGAGACCCGGCCGCGCGCCGCCTCGCGCGGCGTGCGCGTTTGTGTGGACCGCGGCAGCATGCCGTACTCCGCCGTCACCCAGCCTTGCCCGGAGCCGCGCAGAAACGCCGGCACCGTATCTTCCACGCTGGCCGTGCACAGCACGCGGGTATGGCCGGCGTGAATCAGCGCCGACCCCTCCGCCGTCATCAGGTATCCCGTCTCAATGTGGACCGGCCGCCCCTGATCGTTCCGCCTTCCGTCCTGCCGCATCGTCAACTCGCTTTCATGCTCACGTAGAACAGCACCAACAGCAGGATGATCCCCACAATAATCAGGATCAAACACGGCAGGCCGTTCGGGGCGAAGGTGGGTTTCTTTGATTTCGCCGCTTTGACTTTCGCCATGCTTTCTTCTTCAGCGCCGACCGTCCCTGGCGGGGCGGTGCGCTTCTCAAGTTGTACTGCACTTCGTTACAATTTGTCGATGCCTCCGCGCGGCTTGGTGGTCTGGTTGCTTGCGATGCTGGCCGGGTGCGCGCCGCCTCCGGCTTCCGGACCGGCGCTGCCCGAGCGCGCCGGCGAGTGGACCCGGCAAACTCACCGGGAAGCCCCCGCCGGTTCGGCGCCCGCAGGGATCGCCCGCTTCGGCGTCCAGCAGGTGGAACTCGCCGACTACGCCGCGCCGGGCGGTGAAACGCTTCGCGCGGAAGCCTATCAACTCGCCTCGAGCGCCGCCGGGCTGGAGCTGGAGCAGACGTGGCGGCGCGAACCGAATACCGTCGCCTTCCACGTCGACCGCTACTTCGTGATCTTGCGGTATGCGAGCGCCGACCGCTCCCTACTGAACAGTTTCGTGCGCGAGGTCCAGCGCCACCTCACGCCCAGGTAACCACCGGCGCGCCGGCGCTACTCGCCCAGCATTTCGAAATACCGGATCACCGCGTCGATGCCCCGGTAGAAATTCGGCAGGTGGAATTTTTCGTTCGGGGCGTGCAGATTGTCGTCGGGCAGGCCGAAGCCCATCATGACGCTGGGGATGCCCAGGTGCTTTTCGAACATCGCCACGATGGGAATGGACCCGCCGCCCCGCACGTAGACCGTTTCCTGGCCGAAGCACTCGGTAAGCGCCCGCGCCGCGGCTTGCACGCACGGATGGCGGGTGTCCACCAGCGCGCCGTCTCCGGAGTGGATATGGCGGTATTCCGCCGTGACGCCCCGGGGGCAGGCGGCTTTCACCGCCTCGGCCAACTGGCGTTCGACAGTTTCGAGAACCTGGTTTTTCACCGTGCGGCAGCTCACTTTCGCCACCGCGCGGGCGGGGATCACCGTCTTGGCGCCTTCGCCGGTAAAGCCGCCGCGGATGCCGTGGACTTCGAACGTCGGGCGCGCCCACAGCCGCTCGAGCACCGGAATGCCGGGTTCGCCCACCAGTTCGGGCGCGCCCAGTTCGTGCTGCGCATACTGCGCTTCGTCAAACGGAAGACGGGCCCAGGCGGCGCGCTCGGCCTCGCTCGGCGGCGCCACGGGATCGTAAAAGCCCGGGATCTGAATGCGCCCGTCGCGGTCCTTGATGGCGCAAATGATCTCCGCCATGGCCTGGAGCGGGTTGGGCGCGGCGCCACCGTAAATCCCCGAGTGCAAGTCTGTGCGCGCCCCCGTCACGTGGATTTCGCCGTACACGATGCCGCGCAGTCCCGTGCAAATCGTGGGCAACTCGGGCGCGAACATCTCCGTGTCGCAAATCAGCGCCGCGTCGGCCTTGAGTTCCGCTGCGTGCGCCGGCACGTAGCGGGAGATGTGTCCGCCGCCGCACTCTTCCTCGCCCTCGATCAGCACCCGCACGTTGACGGGCAGGCGGCCATGCCGTTGCATGGTCACGGCGACGGCTTTCAGCAGAATGTAGGTCTGCCCCTTGTCGTCCACCGCGCCGCGGCAGTAGACGTTGTCGTTGCGGACGGTAGGCTCGAACGGGGGAGAGATCCATTCGTCGACGGGGTCCACGGGCTGGACGTCGTAGTGGCCGTAGAGCAGCAGGGTCGGCTTGCCGGGCGCGCCCAGCCATTCGCCGTATACCAGCGGGTGGCCCTCTCCTTCGATGATGCGGGCGCTGAGACCGGCGGCAGTCAACTCGGCCAGGACAAACTCGGCCGCGCGCCGGATGTCAGGCTGGTGCTCCGGCAGCGTGCTGATGCTGGGAATGCGGAGGAACTCGAACAGACCTGGCAAAAAGGCTTCATTCGGATGTGGCATGGATGATTTAGTGTATCCCGCGGCCCGGCGTTCGGGAAGCGCGGGCAGGACGGCGGCGCCCCCCCGGTTGTGTTCGCGCGGGCCAAATGCTTACATGCCAGCAGAGCAGGTGATGTCATGGCGATCTCCCGCCGTATCTTTCTTGCCGCGCCGCTGGCGGCCGCCGGCCGGGCGCAGACCGCGGGGCTCCCGCGACAGGTCAAAGCCTTTTGCATCGACTTCAATTGGCTGAAAGGCGCGTTCGCTCCGCCGGGACATTGGGCCGACGCGTCGCCGGAGCAGCATGCCGACTGGTATCAGGCGCTCGGGGCCAACACCATTCAGACCTTCTGCGTTTCCTGTAACGGCTACGCCTGGTATCGGGGCGGCGTCGTCCCGCCGCAGCCTGGTCTGCGCCACGATTTCCTCGCCGACCTGGTGCGCCTGGGCCACCGCCGCGGGATGCTGGTGTTCGGCTACTTCTGCATCGGCGCCAATACCCGATGGGCCCGCGAGCACCCGGCGGACAGTTACGGCGCCCCCGCCAACGTCTATCATCTTCCGCTGACGGACGTATACCTCGACTACCTTGGGGAGGCCATCGCGGACGCCTTTCGCCGCACCGGCATCGACGGCGCCATGATCGACTGGGTCTGGAACCCGGCTGCCAAACTGCGCGCGCAGGGCTGGATCCCCGCAGAGCAGAAACTCTACACCCAGCTCACCGGCCGGCCGTTTCCCTCCTCGGGCGCGCCGGGGCCGGAAGACCAGCTCGCCTACGAGCGGAGAGCGATCGAGCGCTGCTGGGAGCGGATCCGGCAGGCGCGCGATCGCGCGAATCCGCGGGGCATCCTCTGGCTCGCCTGCGCGCGGCTCAACGACCCCACCGTGGCCGGCTCCAGCCTGCTCCGCGAGTGCGACTGGGTGATGAACGAAGCCCCCAGCCGCGACCTGCTGGAGGCGGCGCGGCCGATGGTGGGCGCCAAGACGCGCCTGATTCAAAACGTCGCCGGGTGGGTGAACCACGACGCCCGCTCCTTCCTCAGCCACCCCGCAAACCGCTCGCTTGACCTGTACGGTTTCGCCGAGCCGCGGGAGACTTCCCTGCCCTTGCCGGTCAGCGAATACCTGGCCCGTCCGCTCTCCTCTTTCACGGGCACGGACCGGATGGGAGCGAACGACCGCAACATCGCGGCCATGGCGCGCTTCTATCGCGGACTCGGCTGGGACGCCGTCATCCCGCAGAGGAGTTGATTCCCTCATGTTGCACGACCCGAGCCATCGTACGCCGCTCCCCGTCGCCGCGGAGATTCGCCTGCCGCCCGCGGACCGGGACATCCTCCGCCGTCTGGCAGGCGAGATCGCCGACATCGCGGCTCTCCCGGTGCATCGCGAGAAAGCCCGCCTGTGGCGGAAACTCAACGACCTGGAGTCCGAGCGGCCGATGGTCTGGATCAACGAGATCTGCTGGCACGAGATGAACGTGGACGAGGAGTTGACGCTTCGCGCCACGCATCCGTGGGCGCAGGAGCAGGAACGCGAGTTGCGCCGCACCCTGTACCAGTGGCGCCACCTGCCCGGCGACATGATCGTCAGCGATTTCCTCGCCTGCCCGCTGGCGATTCACAGCACCGACTTCGGCATTATCGAGGACGTTGACATCGTTTCCACCGATCCGGCCACGGACATCGTCTCGCGGCGCTTCCACATTCAAATCCGCGACGAGGCCGATCTCGAGAAGATCCGCATGCCGGTGGTCACGCACAACCAACAGGCGACCGAGTTCAGCTACCAGGCCATGTGCGACGTCTATCGCGGCATTCTGCCCGTGCAGAAGGTCGGGCAGACGCACATCTGGTTTACGCCGTGGGACTACCTGATCCGGTGGTGGGGGCTGGAAGAGGCCATGATCGACCTGAAGGAGCGCCCTGCGCTGGTGCACGCCGCCGTCGCCCGCATGGTGGATGCCTGGATGATCGAGCTCGACCAGTTCGTCGCCCAGAACCTGCTCTCGCTGGACTGCAACAACACCCGCGTCGGCTCAGGCGGCTACGGCTACGTCTCCGCCCTGCCGGGCGAGCCGTTCGATCCGGACCGCGTCCTGCCCCACAACATGTGGGGCTGCTCCAACGCGCAGATCTTTGCCGACGTCTCACCGGAGATGCACTGGGAGTTCGCGATCCAGCACGACTTGCGGTGGCTCTCGCGCTGGGGGCTGGTCTACTACGGCTGCTGCGAGCCGTTGGACCGCAAGATCGACATTCTCCGAAGGATCCCCAATCTCCGCAAGATTTCCGCCAGCTATTGGAACCGGACCGAGCGCCTGGTCGAGCAGGTCGGCGGCCGCTGGGTGCTCAGCCACAAGCCGACGCCCGCCATTTTCGCCGGTGACGCCTGGGATCCCACCCGGGCGCGCCAGGAGCTGCGCAACTTCCTCGAGCGCGCCGGCAAGGACTGCCACGTGGAACTGATCATGAAAGACATCTCCACCGTGCGCTACCGGCCGCAGGCGTTATGGGAGTGGGCGTCGATCGCCATGGAGGTGGCCGAAGAGTTCGCCAAGTGAACTATTCCGCCACCGCGCCGCCGCCGCGCGAGGCAGTTCGAGAGACGGGCTGGAGGCGCGGGGGGGAATCGAACCCCCGAATAAAGGTTTTGCAGACCTCTGCCTTACCACTTGGCTACCGCGCCGGTACCACTTGAACATACCGCGCCGCCGGCGAACGAGTCAAATCTGGCCCGGCGGCAAGGCGGTCCGGCCGGCGGAAAGGCGCCGGTTGTGATCCGCACCTACATGCGCCTTGCTTCCGAGCCCGCGGAGCGGTCGATTTTCGGCCGGAAAGAGCTAGCCGACTTCGAGCCGCATGAGTTTCTCCCGCCTCGCTGAGGCCAAACCCTTCCGGGGCCAACAAGAAAGGTCACGACGCGGTACGCGCGTGGCTCCGGCCGTCGCGCTGGGCGCCGCGCTTTTCCTCCTCTTGCCGCAGACCGCTTCCGGTCAAGCCGCCGCGCTGGGATCCATCCGCGGGCGCGTCACGGATCCTTCGCAGGCTCCGATTCCCGACGCCTCGATTACCATCTCCCACACCCGAACCGGCTTGGTCTCGACGGCCGCCACCACCGTGGACGGCGACTACACCGGGCGCTTCCTGCCGCCGGGAACCTACTCGGTCACCGCCCACCGGAGCGGCTTCCAACGCACCACCCAACCGAACGTCGTGGTGGCCGCCGCGTCCAACCCCACCGTCAACCTCACCCTGGCGGTGGGCGCCGTCACCGAGAGCATCACCGTCTCGGAGTCCGTCGGCCTGGTGGAAGCTGAGACCGCGCGGCAGATTCCGTTGGCGGGACGGATTGTTTTCTGACCTTGTCCGGCGGGGTCAGGCGGCGCCAAGCGAAGGCTTAAAACTCCAGCCGCAGCATCAACTGAATCTGCCGGCCGGTTTCCCGAAACGGGGTCAGGGCGGGAAAGCCAGCGTCGCGGCCTTGGCGGCCGAACAGCGCCACCCCGAACGTGCTGCTGGTCAGGTCCTGATCCGGAGCGTTGAGGTTGGCGTGATTGAATACATTGAACGCATCGGCCCGGACGGTCAGGCGCCCCGCCTCGCCGATCCAGCGCAGCGGAAACGACCGCGCCAGCGACAGGTCGAGGTTATACAGCCCCGGACCGCGGAGCGCGTTGCGTCCCAGGTTCCCCGCCCCGGCGGGTTCGCGGAAGGCGGCGCGATTCAGCAGCAGCCGGCCGCCGGCGACGTTCGGTGCGGGATCCAGCCACACCGCGCCGGGGTTCACCACGTCCGGGCGGTTGTTGAAAAACAGCTCGCCGGTGACCGGATCCGGCGTCGAGGGCGCGCTCAGGGAGAACGGAAAACCGGAGCGGAACGCAGCCAGCTGCGCCACGCGCCAGTCGCGCAGCAGCACATGCCAGCGCGAGCCTGACGCCGCCGGGAGTTCCCACACCGAGAAGAAGACCAGGTTGTGCCGCTGGTCGAAATCCGAAGAGCCCCGCTCCCGGCGCAGGTCGCCTTCCCGGAGGAAGGCCGCGCGCAGCGCCCGCCCGCCGCCGCCGGAAAGTCCGGTAAAGCTCAGGTTGAAGAAGTCGCCCTGCAGCGGTTCGCTCTGGTGGTCGATGGCGTGGCTGAACGTGTACGCCGCCTGGAACTGCGCGCGCCGCCCGCGATACCGCGCGATGGCGGTCAGCCCCTGGTAGTTCGCGAGCCCCTGGCTGTCGCGGTAGGCCACGTAGCCGTACGGCGCGGCGAGGCTGCGGTTCCAGGTGTCGGTGACCAGCAGTTTTCGCCCGAGCGAGCCCGCGCCGTTGATTTCGACGCTCCACGACTCGGCCAGCAGATGCTGCACGCCGTAGAAATAGGTCTGCGCGTAAGCCGTGCGGATCTCCGGGCGGAAGTAGGTGGCCCCAGGGAACAGCGCCCCGCTCACCGCCAGTTCGGCCTGGCGCTGATACCGGCCGAGCGCCTGGGAAATCGGCTCCAGGAAGTCCACCGTGCCGCTGGGAATAAACACCGGGACCCTGACCCGGTTTGCCCGCACGTTCTGCCAAAGGTTGTCGAACGGGCGGTCGTAGAAGACGCCAAACGCGCCCCGGACCAGCGTGCGCCCCCGTCCCGTCAGGTCATACGAGAAGCCGAAGCGCCCGGCCCAATCGTTGGCGTCGCCCGCATAGAGGCGCTGGCTGCCTCCGCCGGGAAACTCGACGCCGCCGCTCAACAGCCGCTGTTCGGAGGTGACGCCGGGACCCGGTCGGAGGATGGCGTCCTTGACCGCGCCGGTGTTTCGCGGCGCTCCAAAGTTTTCGTACCGCAGCCCGAAATTCAGAGTCAGGCGCCGGGACAGCCGGTAGGTATCCTGCGCGAAGAACGAGGATTGGCGATACCGGTATTCGCGGGAAAAGTCCGGCGTGCGCAGCGGGTTCGGATTCAGGTCCACGGCCGCAAGAAACTGCCGGGGAGTGGCCAGCGCGAAATCGATCAGGCCGTTGCTGACGCTGGATCCAAACTGATAGTAGCCGTCCCGCCCGATCGACAGGTAACCGTCGGTGGAACGCCACAACAGGCCTCCGCCAAACGTCGCCAGGTGACGCCCTCGGACCCAGGTCAGGCTGTCCAGCAGTTCCCAGGTACGGCTGCGATTGCGGTATCCGTACGCCGCCAGGCTGCCCGGCATGATCACCCGGCTGTTGCCATCGATCACGTCCAGGGTTGGAATTTCCGGCCGGGCGCGTTCCCACCCCAGCTTGTCCCGGCTGTAGCCGGCCTTCAGTTCGTTCAACAAACCGGGCCGCAGGGTGCGCGTGTAATTGACCGCCCCGCTGTCGATGTCCTGGTTCAGTCCGGAGACGAAGTCCGGGTACGGTGACCAGAGGAAATCCGGGCGGCTAATGCGGCCGAGTGAATAGCGGCCCATCCAGCGGTCCCGCCCCGAACGCGGCGCGGAGTCCACGCGCAGGATCGAGAGCGGCCGATCAATCGAGACGGGCGGCGCGAAAGGCAGATCGATCCGGAAATCCCCGTTGGATGGCGCCGGCGTGCCGAACTGCTGGAACAGCCGGGCGCCGGGCGAAGCGGCAAACACAAACCGGGTGTAATCGGGCGTAGGCAGGCGGAGCGTGACTTCCTGCTGGCGGCCGCGGCTCCGCAGGTGCTCGAAGGCGGCCGAAAAAAACAGCCGGTCGCGCAGGATCGGTCCGCCCGCCTGGAACCCCATCTGGCGCTCCTTGGCGGGGGGACGCGGCAGGCCGGCGCGGTTCTCCTGGAAGCCGTTGGCGTTCAGGGCGTCGTTCTTCAGGTAGAAGTAGCCCAGCCCGTGGAACTGATTCCCGCCCGCTTTGCTGACGGCGTTGGCGACGAACCCGGCGGTGCGGCCGTATTCGGCCGAGAAGTTATTCGTCGAGACCCGGTATTCCTGGATCGCTTCGGGCGCCACGGCCGTGAGCGGTCCGCTGACCAGGTAGTTGTTGTTTTCGAGGCCGTCCAAAAGAAAATTCGCCGCGGAGGGACGCTGGCCCATCGCCGAGAGCCCCAGCCCGCGCGAGGTGCCGGCGTCGGCGGTGACGCCAGGTTGGGTAGCCAGCATCGTGTAAACGTCGCGCCCGGCGAGCGGGAGGTCGCGCACCAGTTGGGGGTGGATCACTTCCGACAGCGTCGATTCCAGCGCGCCTCGCTGCCCGCGCACGGCTTCGAACGTCCCCGACCGGCTGGAGTCCACGTCGGGTCCGAAGAAAGTGACGATGGTACGCGAACCCGGCAGGAACACGCTGCGATACTGGCCGCTCTCCCAGACATCGTTCAGGGGGCGCAACGCGAAACTGACCTCCAGACGCCCGGCCACCGGCAGTTCCAATTCCTGCACCTCTTGCGGCTGAAACTGCGGCGCGGTCACCCGCAATCGATACACGCCCGGCGAGAGCAGCGGCAGGAAGTAACCGCCTCCGGCGTCGGTCGCCGCCGTACCGCCGTTTCCCGTACGTTGGTGGACATAAGCGACCGTGGCCTGCGCGAGGGGCGCGCCGGTGCGCGCGTGCCGCACGTTGCCGGCGATGAGGCCCTGCGTCGTCTGCGCGGCCGCGGGAAGCGCCGCCAGTCCCACCACCCCAGCCAACCGGACCAGCCGCGCCGTCACTGGGCGTCCGCCTTCTTCCGGAGCCGCTTGCGCGTCTCCGCATCCCGGCTCAGCTCGAGGGCCTTGCGGTACGCCGCGGTCGCTTCGGCCGTGTGCCCCAGGCTGCGCTCCAGGTCCGCGATCCGTTCGGCGACCCGTGGGTTGTCCGGTTCGAGCCGCTCGGCCTCCCGCAATTCGGCAAGCGCCGCCGCCGCGTCACCCGCCTTGGCAAGCGCCACCGCCAGCGCCAGCCGTGCGGCTACGTATTCCGGCCGTTCGCGCAGGACCGCGCGGTACTCGGCCGCCGCCGCCTGCGGATCATCCAGCGCTTCCGCCAGACTGAGCCGCGAGGGCAGAAACGCCGGGTCCAGACGCAGGTTTTCCCGCCACAACGCGATCGCCTCGCCGCGGCGGTCCCGCTCCCCGGCCAGCAGCAGGGCCAGATTGTGGCGCGCGGGCAGCAACTTCGGGTTCTTCTCGAGCGCTGTCCGGTACAGCCCTTCGGCTTCGCGCGCCTTTCCACTGAACGCTTTCAGCGAACCCAGCGCGTTGTACGGCTCGCCGGAATCCGGCGCCAGCGCGATCGCCCTCCGGTAGAACCGTTCGGCATCGCGGCGCCGGTTGAGCCGCTGGTAGACCAGGCCCAGGTTGTAGGGCAGATATGCATACTGTGGCGTCAGGCGCATGGCTTGTTCGTAGGAGCGAATCGCGGCCTGGTAGTCGCCGGTTTCGGTGTACGCCAGCGCCAGGTTATGCAGGGGATACGACCAGTGCGGCGCCAGGCGGATGGCGTCGCGAAACGCCGGGATCGCCTCCTGGTACCGCGCCTGTTCCAGATACGCGATGCCCAGCGCGTTGTACGACTGCGCTCCCTGCGGGTCCAGCCGCACCGCGCGCTCCAGCAGATCCACCGACTGGGAAAATTGCTTGTCGAACAGCAGCGTGCGGCCCCGGCAGAAGGATTCGCGCGCGTCCAGAAACAGCGACTCCGGGGTCAGCAGGCGGGCATGGCTGTAGAGTGTAGCCCCGCGCGCGAAGTCGTCCCTGGTCTGCGGCGCCTGGTCGCCGGTGAGATAGCGCAGGATCACCTGCTGGCCGCGGTCCTCGAGCGCCACGCGGACTTTGTTCTTTGCGAGCAGCAGCCGCTCGGGCGGAAGCAGACGCTCCAGTTCGCGCAGCGCCGCGAACGCACTGTCCGCCTGCCGCGGCTCGAAGCGGCCCGCGGCGATCGCCTCGTCGAGGCGGGCGACGGCACGCTGCGTTTCCGAACTCAGCGCTCCCGGCGCGGCCTGCGCCGCCGCCAGATAGAGCGCCTCCCCCGCGGAATCGTAAACGAGCGGGAAGCGCGCCCGCGCCAGGTTGATCCCCGGTTTGTTGACGTCCGCGAGCGGCAGCGCGTTATCGAAGGTGCCGAACTCGCGCGGATGCTGCTTATCTTGCGTGGCCTCGGGCACCTTGGTCTGCACGTAGGAGATCAGCTCGTTGACGTCCACGATCTGGTCGCTGTTCTTGTCCGCCTCGCCGTTCAGCCCCTTCAGCACAAAATAGCTGAAGGCGCCGTGGCCGCCGCCGAATTGCGGGCCTTCGATTGAGAGTTCGCGCGGACGGCTCGCCATAAGGCCGAACATCTGCCCCTCGGCATCGCCGAGTTGCTCCACCATCCGGTTGACGTTGGTGTTCCTGATGGTGCCGATCACGCCGGCGCGGCACACGTCGACAAACAACGCCACGCGTCCGACTTGCGTGAGTTCTTCCTCAACCAGTTTCTGCACTTCTTCCATCGGCAGGGCTGAGCCGGACAGGTCCTGCGGATCCGAGTCGTACGTCAGAATGAACGCGCCCCTGCTGCCCGGCACCTCCACGGTGCCGTGCCCGGCCAGCATCACGATCACGGTGTCGTTCTTCCCCGCCCGGCCTTTCAGAAAAGTTTGGAAGGCGTTTCGCAAGGCCGCGGTGGTGGCTTTCTCGTCGGTCAGAATGGCTACATTCTCGGCGGGCAATCCCCCGCCGCGGGGGCTGCGCAGATATTGCTCGAACACGGTGGCGTCGGCGTGCGCGAATTGCAGCCACTGGTCCTGCGGCAGCTTCTGGTATTTCGAAACGCCTACCAGCAACGCGTACGTCTGCCCGCCCGTCGGCGCGCGCGCCTTGGCCAACGCCGCCGCGTTCGTCACCGCTTCGGCCAGTTCAAAGATCTTGCCCTTGATCCACACCGCGTCCGGCAAGGCAGGCGCCACCTTGCGATACTCGGCCAGCGCGTCGGCGGAGAGTTGGTATTTCTCGAGCAGCGCCGCTCGCGCCAGGCGGGCGGCGGTATCGTTGGCGTCGGCGGCCAGGGCGTCGTCCATGGGCTTCATCTCGGCGGCCAGGCCGGTCGGCCATTTCTCAGGCGGCGTGGCTTCGAACGGCGGCTCCTCGGCGCCGCCGCGCGTCATGCTCACCCCGTAATGCTGCTGGCTCGCCAGCGCCACCCGGACCACCGGCGGCAGAAAACAGGCGTTCACGGACTTCTGATCAGTGAGTTTGCCGGCTTTCACTTTCAGTTGTTTGGACTCCAGCAGGACTTCGCCGCCGGCAGCCAGACTCTGAGAGGACTTCTGCGGGCAAAACAGGAAGGACGCTGGGCCGGTCTCCGTCCTTAAGGCGTCCCCGGCAAACAGCACATCCCCGGCCTTGGCCGCCAGCGGCGTCTCGACTCCCGCCCGGACCAGCTTTGCTCCGCCGGGCAGCAGCACCAAGCCCACCGGCTCTTCGCGCTGCACCGCCGCCAGCGCCGCCGCGGCAATCCAGACCGCCAGCAGAGCGCAACCAACTGGTCTTTTCCGATTCCCCATCATTCGCTCAGTGCTTCGCGGCGGCCGCCCCCACCTCCGGGACGTTGGACGCAACCAACTCCTTTACGGTGTACACGTTGAGCGGCAGCGTCTTGCCCCGCACGGGCACCTGCCCCAAGAGGACGGTTTCCACCTGGCCCTTGAGCCCCTCGTACGTAGCCTGGCTGAGGATCAACCGGGTCTTCATTTCCTTGTTCATGCTCTCCAGGCGCGACGCCAGATTCACCGTGTCGCCCAGGACGGTGTACTCCATTTTGTCCCGCGAGCCAACGTTGCCGACAACCGCGTCCCCGGTATGCAGACCCGCGCCGGTGCGGAAACTGCCTACCCGCACCTGCACCATCTCCGTCGCGCAACGGACCGCGCGAACCGGATGGTCGCCCGGCTCGGCGCCTTCATCCTCATCGGTGAACATCGCCAGAATTCCATCCCCAATGAACTTGTTGACATGCCCCCGATATTTGACAATGCGCGAGACCATCTCACCCAGGTATTCGTTCAATAAATCGACCACCGCCGCCGGATCTTTCGATTCGCAGAACGCCGTGAAGCCCCGGATGTCGGTGAACAGGATGGTCACATTCTGACGGCGGCCCGACAGCGAGATGGCTTCGCTTTCCGAGAGGCTGCGCGCCAGTTGCTTGCCCACGAACACCTGAATCGCGCTTTGGAAGAACGCGCCACGTTTCTCCGCCGTCAGCATGCGATAGATGGAGGTGCCGATCAGCGCCAGCAGACAGGCCAGCAGCAACTGCGATGTGGAGATCAGCACGCCCTGCCGGAAGAACAGGTGGGTGACCCCGCCGGTGACCAGGATCGCCAGCGCCAAGGCAATGCCGCCCCGCACCGCCTGGTAGCGCGCCACAATGGTCACGGTCGAAACGGTCACCGCGAACAGCATCAGCAGGTGAATCCAGCCCTTGACGGGAACCAGGTATTCGCCGGTGAGCAGCGTGCGGAGCGTATTGGCGTGAATCTCCACGCCGGCGGTGTTCCAGAAGACCCGGCGGCCTGTTTCGTCCCGCTGGGAGCCGCCAAAGAGAGTGTAGTAGGGCGTGGCGTGACGGTCCTCTTCGTAATCGGGACCCAGCAATACCGCCTTGCCTTTCACCCAGCGTTCGACCTGGGGCCAGTCGCCCCGGTCGGCGGCTTCGATCAGGTCCGCCAGGGAGACACTGGGCACGGTTCCTGGCGGTCCGGCATAGTTGATGTAGATCTTCCTCTGTCCACGCAGCACCGGGATCGTCCGACCCTGCCAGACCAACTCCTCCCCCTGCCAGCGGGCGTCCTCGCCTCGGAACTTTTCCGCGACGCGCATCGCCAGCGAACGCGCGCCCAACTCCTCGGCGCCCGGCGTTGGTTCTTCGGTCAACTCCTGCGTGCGGACAAAGTCATCCTCGTCCACCGTCAGATTGGCATATCCGGCCAGACCCAGCGCGTTGGCGAGCATATTGACCGGCACCGGCCATTCCTGCTGCTTCTGCATGGCTTCCGGCACGTACCCGACGACGACGGGCATCGTTGGGGCGGTGGCCACCAGCGCCGCCGCCAGGCGGCTGTCGTGGTCCACGTGGTACGTCTCATCCACCGGCACGACAAAGGCGACGTCCAAGCCCATTACCTTGGCTCCGCCTTGAGCCGCGGCCTCCATGGCGCGAGCGTAGTATTTGTGCCAGAAAACCAGCAATTCCTTGTACTTGCCCAGCGTCTTCGGGTCGATGGTGACCAGCACGATGTCTTCCACCGGCAACCGGCCGCGGACCAGGAAATGGAGATCCTGAAACTTCAGTTGCACCAACTGGAACAGACGAGTATTCGCCGCGGAAACCGTCCCGGCCACGCTGAGCAGCACGATTAGGGTCAACGCCGCCAGGCGTTTCCGTTTCCGCGAAAGCCCTGGTTTCATGGCCACCGCTTTATTTTAGGCGCCAAAGTCTCAATTTTAGGCGCCAAAGTCTCACCGGCTCCTACCGGCCGTTCCAGTTCGTCCTCGGGGGAGGGGGCGGCACCGGAGTCTGCACCACGTGCCTTTCCGCGCAGGCGGAAAGCCACAAGCCCACCAAAACAAACGCGACGGCAATGGTTCTTCTCATCCTCATGGCCGGACCTGACTTGGATTAGGGTACCAAACCGCGGCTCGACGCGGCGCCGCAGTTTTCGCCTGGGGCCCCGCTTCGCGGCCGGTGCGGGCTAGCATGGGAGATGATGCTGATCACCCGAATGCGGTGGGCGCTGGCGGGCGCCTTGGCCGGCATGTTGCTGGCGGCGGGCGTGTTTGTGTGGTTGCGGCGCTCCTCGGCGGGAAGCGCCCGCACTCCCATGGCCGATCCGCCGGCCATGGTCCGGCAGATTCAGCAACTTCAGGAAATCGTCTCCGTCAAGTACGTGGTGCAGAAGGTCATCGGCCTGGAGGAAAAGAAGATCCCGGTCGGTTCGGAGAAGATTCTCCTGATCGTGCAGGCCGAAGTCCTGGCCGGCGTGGACCTGACTCCGCTGTCGGAAGTCGACGTGCGGCGCGAGGGCCCCGGCGCCTGGGCCATTCGCCTGCCGCCGCCGCGCATTCTTCATATCGTCATCGACGACCGCCACACCCAGGTCTGGGACCGGAAGATCACCTGGTGGACGCCCTGGGTCCCCTATAATCCGGACCTGGAGCGTCAGGCGCGCCTGGCCGCGCGTGAAGCCATTGAGAAAGCCGCGCTCGAGATGGGTATTCTCGATCATGCCCGGCGCAGCGTCGAGGCCGGGATCCAAAGCCTGCTCCGCAATGCGGGCGCGCAGTCGGTCCGGTTTTTGCATGGGACATAAATCAAAGATGCGAGTTCTCCGCTTTTGCTTTGCTCTGCTGACTCCCCTCTGGGTTCTCGCCCAGCCCTTCTACGTATCCCCCCAAGGCGATGACTTGGCTCCGGGCTCCCTCGAGCAGCCGTTCCGCACCGTCGATCGGGCGCGCGCGGCGGCGCGCGCCGCCTTGCCGCAGGCTCGAGGAGACGTCGTCGTATTCCTCCGCGGCGGTCTCCACCCGCTGGAACGTCCCCTCGTCTTCGATGCCGCCGATTCGGGAGTGCGGGAACGCCAGATCGTCTATCGCGCCTACCCGGGAGAACAACCCGTGCTGAGCGGCGGCATCCGCATCACGGGATGGAGACAGGAAGGCCGGTGGTGGCGCGCTCCCGCGCCGCTGCGCGCCTTCCGCCAGCTTTGGGTGAATGGCCGCCTGGCGCAGCGCGCCCGCGGACCGGCGCCCCCGGGCATCGAACTGCTGCCCCCCAATACTTACCGCGTGCCAGGAGCAGCCCTGGCGCAATGGAAGAACGTGGACGCCCTGGAACTGATCTACGACCTCCAGTGGCAGCGGAATATCCTGAAGGTCCACGCCGCCGCACGCTCGGGCGAGGCGACGCTGCTCCGTATGGCCGAGCCCTGGTTTACGCTGGCGCGCCTGAAAGAAGGTAAACAGATCGGCCTGCCCACCGCCCTCGAAAACGCTTTGGAACTGCTCGACGAACCCGGCGAATGGTATCACGACGCGGCCGCGCGCGCGTTGTATTACCTGCCCCGCGATGGGGAGGCGATGGCGTCGGCCGAGGTGATCGCGCCGCGCCTCGAGCGCCTGCTGGAGGTCCGCGGCTCGCTCGACGCCCCCGTGCGGCATCTCCGTTTCGAGGGGATCACGTTCGCGCACGCCGGGTGGACCGAGCCCAGCCGCCTTGGACACGTCGATCTGCAAGCGAACTTCCGTGTGATGCCGCAAAACCTGATCGCCCGCAGCGGTCACGGCGGCGCGGAAACCGGCGCCGAACCAGCCCTGTTCAGTCCCCTGTTCGGCGAGGCGCACAAAAGCCCGGCGCACGTTTTGCTGCATGCCGCCGAGCACATCCGCTTTGAACGCTGCCGCTTCGTCCACCTGGGCGGCGCGGGCGTCGACCTGGAATTCGGGTCCGCGCACAATATCATTGCCGGTTCGGTGTTTCGCGACATCGCGGGCACGGCGATTCAGATCGGCGACGTGACGGACCACCACCCGGCCGATCCCCGCGCCGTGGTCCGGAACAATTCCGTAGTGAATTGTTTGATCGAAGACGCCGCCAACTACTACCTGGCGGGCGTGGGCATCTTCGCCGGCTACACCGCCGGCACGCGGCTGGCGCACAACGAGATCCGCGACCTGCCCTATAGTGGGATCTCCGTGGGCTGGGGCTGGGGCGAAACCGACGAGGGGGGAGGCGCCTACTGGATCCCGTTTCGCTATTCCACTCCCACGCCCGCGCGCGACAACGTGATCGAATATAATCACATTTACCGCGTCTGCCGCACCCTGTGGGATGGGGGCGGCATTTACACCCTCGGCAACCAGCCTGGCACGGTGATTCGCGGCAACTACGTCCACGACAACCCCGGCTGGCCGGGCGGCATTTATCTCGACGAAGGCAGCGGCCACATCGAAGTTACCGGCAACCTGGTGCACGGCGTCAAAGCACTCGACGACCGCCATCCGGCGCGTCCCCTGAACTACAACAACCGCGCTCAGAATCGCATCGCGACCTGCAAGGAACATGGCAACTGGTTTGGCGTCGAGCCCGGCGACGCGAACTTCCCGCGCCAGGTAGCGGAGCGGGCGGGCTTGGAAGAGGCTTATCGGGACTTGTTGCGCTAGCCCCCAAACAGGGGTAAGCGGGCCCCCGCATTCCTAGCCGCCTGGTACTGCAACGCGCTGCCCGTAAGTCCCATCTCGTCAAAGGATTATTTCCGCTCCCTCAGGTGAGGCACGGAGAGGCTTAGGTGCTCCGCCCGATTGGGCGAAACTGGCCCGTTTCATACAATCTATAAGGAAGCCAAACGCCAGCGAGGTGGGCGATATGATCCCTTGGGAAGCAGGCAAGACGGAGTACACCGAAAACGAAGCGGCCGCCTTGCTCGGTGTGACGATCGAGGAACTGCGCGCGCTCGTGCGCGAACATGTCGTGTCGGGAGACCCCGACAGCGACGGCGCGGTCGCCTGCTACCGCCCGACGGACCTCCTGCTGCTGCGCATGATCCGCCAGAAGGAAGCGCTGGCTTCCTAACGGCCGGGCTTCGCTCCTACCGCACCGCCAGGTCGAAGGGCATCACCGCCAGCATCCCGCCCTGCGACCAAAGCTGGAGTTGATCCCAGGAAATCCCGATCCGCTCGGCCCAGCGCCGGGCGACTCCCAGTTCCAGCACCGTCTCGTTGCTCTCCCGGAACAGCACGTCGAACACATTCCGCCGCGGCGGATACATCACCAGCGTCAGCTTGTCGTCGGCGGCGAGCTTCGCTTTCTTGCGAATCAGCTCCAGCGCCTGATCCAGCCCGCCCAGCTCGTCCACCAGACCGTTCCCCTTCGCCTGTACGCCCAGCCACACGCGGCCTTGCGCGAGTGGTTCCAGCTCCTCGACCTTGCGTTTCCGGCTCTCGGCCGCCTTGGTCACGAAGGTCTGATAAGTATGGTCGATTCCTTCCCGCAATTTGCGGCGTCCCTCTTCGCTGAGCGGCAAGTACTCCGAATCAAGGTTGGCGTTCCGGCCACGTGTGAGAAAGTCCTTGGTAATGCCAAGCTTGTCGTACAGCCCGCGCAGATTCGCTTTGCCGAACACCACGCCGATCGAGCCGGTAAACGTGCCGGGATAGGCCAGGATCTCGTCGCCGCTCATCGCGATGTAGTATCCGCCGGAGGCGGCGACATCGGACATGGAAATCACCAGCGGCTTCTTGCGGCTCAGCCGTTTCATTTCGCGCCAGATGGCGTCGGAGGCCATCGCGTCGCCGCCTGGCGAATCGATGCGAACGATCACCCCGCGGATGGAAGCGTCGTCGGCTACGCGCTTGAGCAGCTTGTTAAACGTGAGGGAGCCGATGCCTCCGCTGTCCCCCGTGAAGGGATCCTCCCGAATTTCTCCGGGCAGTATCGATCCCTGACCCACTACCAGCGCGATCTTCGACCCGCCTTCCAGTCCCAGGGAAGCCGCCGGGATCTTGGCATAATCGCGCAGGGACACCTGTTTGATTTCGGAAGAATTCGTCCGTTTTTTCAGCAACTCCACGACCTGGTCGTCGTAAATCAAGTCGTCCACCAGGCCCAGTTCCCTGGCGCGCTTGGCAAGAAACGGCCCTTCGTCGATCATGGCCCGGACCTCCTCGGGCGTCTTCTTGCGAGCCGCCGCCACCGTCGATACGAGGTGTCCGTAAATCTCATCCAGCAGCGAATCCAGAACTTCCCGCGTTTCCGGGCTCATCTTGTCGCGAACGAACATGTCGCCGAAGTCTTTGTATTTGCCGGCGTGGAGAATCTCCACCTGCACGCCCAGCTTGTCGAAGGTGCGCCGGAAAAACGTCATCTCGGCGCGCAGTCCCTTCATATTCAGCAGTTCCTCGGGCGGCATAAACACCTGATCGGCGGCGGAGGCCAGGTAATACTCGCGGGTGCCCGGCGCTTCCAGATGAGCCACCACGGGTTTGCCGGATTTCCGGAAATTTTCCACTCCCGCGCGGATCTCCTGCAACTTCGCCCAACCCGCCTGCACGCCCCGCGGCTCGAGCAAAACACCGCGAATGCGCGGGTCCACTGCCGCCTTGCGCAGGGCGTCCCACACATCTTTTACCGTCGGCGGCGCTTGCCGCTCGAAGAAAGGCAGGGGAACCTGGAGCGGCGCCTTCTCGGGGATCTCGCCTTCCAGGCGCAGGACGAGAATGGAGCCCTGCTCGACCGCGGGTTGGCGCTCGCCCCCCGCCCGCGCCAGCGCGAACACCACGATCACGGCCGTCAGGATCGTCAGCGCAACGCCCGTGAAAAGACCGATCAGAAACTTAGTCATCAGGACCGCCTCTGACCCTCAGCATATCGGGTTTTCCGCGGGCGCGCCCCGCGCGGAGGCGGCGTTCGGACTAACCGGCCATTATTGGTTGTCTTTCCACTCCTCGTACCAGGCCATTTGGATGGCTTCCAGTTTGCCCTCGTTGGACTTGGCCGGGTCGTCGCCGAATTCCTCCAGTTCGACCACCCATTTGTGCAGGTCCGTGAACCGCACCGTCAGCGGGTCGGTGTCGGGGAACTTATCGTAGAGAGCCAAACCGATGTCTTCCGCGTGATCCCAGGTCAAGCGAGCCATGCCAGCGTATTCTCCTCCTAGGGGAAGCGGCGGCTTTGCGCCGCGCGTCTCCTTTCAGGGTAGCCCAGAGCGACGAGCGAGCGGGCACGCGCGCCGCGCCCTGCAAACGCCGGGCGCGTTGGGCTACACTGCAACAATCCTTGCATGTGCGGAATCGCTGGCTATTTGGACCGGACCGGGGAAGCGCCGTATCCCTTGGGCGAAGTTGTGTTGAGCATGTTGCAGGCGCTCGGTTGCCGCGGGCCGGACTCGGCGGGGGTGGCGCTGCAAGCGGCGCCGCGCCCGGACGTCTGGACGTTGCGCGTCAAACTGGGCGAGACCACGGACGAAGGCCGGGGAGACCAGGTGCGCGCCGTGGCCCTGCGTCACCGGGGCGCGGAGTACTCGACGAGAAGCGCCTACGCCCGCTTTACCGTCCCGTCCAGCGAGGATTTGGCCGCGCTGACCGCGGAACTGGAGGCGATCGCGCCGCAAATCGAGGTGCTCAGCGCCGGTCACTCCTTGGAGATCGCTAAGCAGGTGGGTTCGCCCGCGAACCTGGACGCCGCGTTCGGCGTGCGCGCCTTCCGCGGGTCGCACGGCATCGGGCATACCCGTCTGTCCACCGAATCGCGCGTCGACCTCAGCCACTCGCAGCCGTTCTGGGCCCACGGCTGCCCCGACCTGGCGATTGTGCACAACGGCCATATCACCAACTATCACCAGTTGCGCCGCCGCTACCAACAGCGCGGCGTGCGTTTCTATACCGAAAACGATTCGGAAGTGATCGCCGTGTACCTGGGCGAGCGTCTTCGGCGCGGCGACTCGCTCGCGGCCGCGCTGCACGGCATGTTGGAAGATCTCGACGGGAGCTTCAGTTGCCTTGCCACGACCTCGCGGGCGCTCGGCTTCGTAAAAGATCCGTACGCCTTCAAACCCCTCGTCTACGCCGAGACGGAACGGTTTGTGGCGGTGGCGACCGAAGAGGTGGCCATCCGGTCCGCGTTGCCCGGAGACTACGCAGTGGTGGAAGCTTCGGTGCGCGACGTCAGGGTCTGGACGGTCTGAGCAATGATGACGATTGATTGCCGGGGAAAACAAATCCGCGAAATCAACCGCGGGATCAGGGCTGGCCTGGCGTCCGGAGAAGTGGAAGTGCTGAACCCGGACGCGCGGCATAATCTCGCCGTGGCGCTGCTGCAACCGGGCGCCGTCCGGATCCGCGGCAGCGTCGGCTACTACTGCGGCGGATTGATGGACGGGGCTACGGTGCACATCGAGGGCAGCGCGGGATGGGGTCTGGCGGAGTCCATGCTCAGCGGCATGGTCACCGTGCGGCGCAACGCCGGCAACGGCGCCGCGGCGGCGATCCGGGGCGGAACCGTGGTGATTCACGGCAACGCCGCTTCCCGCCTGGGAGTGTCCATGAAGGGCGGCTTGATCGTTGTCGGCGGCAATTGCGATTACATGGCCGGCTTCATGGGACAGAAAGGCGTGATGATCATCTGTGGCGACGCCGGCGAGGCGTTCGCCGATTCCATGTACTCCACCGTGTGCTACGTCGGCGGGCGGATCGCCGATCTGGGCAACGACGCGGTGATTGAACCGATGTCCGACGACGACGTGGCGCTGGTCGAGTCTTCGCTGCGGACGCACCTCGGCGAGGCCGTCCGCGCGACCAAACCCGCCGCGCACGCCTTCCGCAAGGTGGTGGCGGGCAAGAAACTCTGGAACTTCAGTCACCGCGACTGGAAGACCTGGCAGGAGGCCCTTTAGCCATGTCCGTGCGGCAACCGAGCGGCATCTTCGCGCCGGGCGTGATCGAGGAGATCCAGCGCAAGGCGGCCACCGGCCTCTACCAGATCCGCGGCTATGGCACGCTGCGCGAGCGGCGGTGGGCCACCTTCGACGATCTGACCTTCCTGCCCTGTACGCTTACGCGGATTCCCCTCGAAGGCTACCGCGAAAAGTGCAACACCAAGGTGAGGCTGGGCACGCGTTTCGCCCGCAAGCCGGTGGCGCTCGACATCCCGGTCATGATCACCGGCATGAGTTGGGGCGCGCTGTCGTACCACGCCAAGGTCGCGCTGGCCAAGGGCGCCGCCACGGTGGGTTCGTCGAACACGACGGGCGACGGCGGGATGCTGATGGCGGAGCGTGAGCACAGCCGCTCGCTGATCTACGAGGTGTTGCCCTCGCGCTACGGCATCAACGTGCATCACATGCGCATGGCCGATGCGATCGAACTGACCATCGGCCAGGGCGCCAAGCTCGGCACCGGGGGATTGCTGCTCGGCTCGAAGGTTTCCGACCGCATCGCCGAGCAGCGCGACCTGCCCATCGGGGTCGATCAGCGCAGCCCGGCGCGCCACCCCGACTTCCTGGGTCCGGATGACATGATCATCAAGGTGGAGGAACTGCGCGAGGCCACCGACGGCGAAGTGCCGATTTTCATCAAGGTGGGCGCCAGCCGGGTGTTCGACGACGTCAAACTGGCGGCCAAAGCCGGCGCGGACGTGGTGGTGGTGGACGGCATGGAGGGCGGCACCGGCGCTTCGCCGGCCATCTTGCAGGAGCACACCGGGGTGCCCACCCTGGCCGCGGTGTGCGAGGCGCGGGCGGCGCTCGAGGACATCGGCCTTTACGGCGAGGTGCAGCTCATCATCGCGGGCGGCATCCGCGACGGCGTGGACGCGGCCAAGGCGATCGCCCTGGGCGCCGACGCCGTCTATATCGGCACCGCCGCGCTGATCGCACTCAATTGCAACAAGCCCATCTACGAGGAAGACTACGCCGCGATCGGCGCCGCCCCCCATGCCTGCCACCACTGTCACACCGGACGCTGTCCCGTGGGCATCACCACCCAGGACGAAGACTTAATGCGGCGTCTGGAGATCGACGAGGGCGCTGAGCGGGTAGCCAACCTGCTGCGCGCCATGACGCTGGAAATCCAGATGCTCGCGCGCGCCTGCGGCAAGTCCGACGTACGCCACCTCGAGCCGGAAGACATGGCCGCCCTGACGCTGGAAGCCTCGGCCATCTGCAATCTGCCGCTAGTGGGCGCGCGAAAGGTGTTCGGCCGCTGATGTCGTTTCTGATTCCCTGCCCGCACTGCGGACCGCGCAGCGTGTACGAATTCCGCTTCGGCGGTGAGGCGCGGAAGCGTCCCGCCCCGGAAGCGGACGCCGCCGCGTGGGCTGAGTATCTGCACGTCCGCCGCAACGCGGCCGGCGTGCAGACGGAGTGGTGGTTTCACCGCGCCGGATGCCGGCAATGGTTTCAGGCGGAACGCCACACGGTGACCAACCACGTACGGCGCGCGTTTCGCGTGGAGGAGGAAACCGGCCGCGATGCGCTTTGAGTTCAACGGCACGCCGGTGGAAGCCCGCCCCGGAGACACCGTGGCATCCGCCCTGTATCGCGCCGGCCAGCGCGTTTTCAGCCGCAGCTTCAAGTATCACCGTCCGCGCGGCCTGCTGTGCGGCGCGGGCAAATGTCCCAACTGCCTGATGCAGGTGGACGGCGTTCCCAATGTGCGCGTCTGCGTGACGCCCGCGCGCGACGGCCTGGTGGTGCGCCACCAGCACGCGTACCCCTCGCTGGATTTCGACTGGCTCTCGCTGGCGCAACGTTTCGACGCGTTCCTGCCGGTGGGATGGTATTACAAGACCTTCCGCAGCCACGCGCTATGGCGCGCCGCCGAGCCCTTCATCCGGCGCGCCGCCGGACTGGGCGTGGTCCCCGCCGATCCCGCCGGCGAATACGAGCACGCGTTCCGCCAGGCCGATGTGGCGGTGATCGGCGGCGGGCCCTCCGGTCTGGAAGCCGCCCTGGCCCACGCCGGCGCGGGCAGCGAGGTCGTGCTGGTGGACGATCAGCCCGAACTCGGCGGCCATCGCCGTTATCGGAAGCGCGCCGGACCGGAACCGACGGACCTAATCGCGCGGGTGCGGAGCCACCCGGCGATCTCGGTGCTCGCGGGCGCGTATTGCTTTGGCCTGTATGAAGGCAACCTGCTGGGTGTCGTGCAACCCGCTCCGCACGCGCGCTGCCGCGAGCGGCTGCTGCACCTGCGCGCCGCGCACGTGGTCGTGGCCACCGGCGTTTATGAAGCGCCGCTGCTGTTTCCGAACAACGACCTGGTGGGCGTGATGCTGTCCACCGCGGCCCAGCGGCTGATCCACCTCCACGGCCTGCCTCCCGGAAAGCGCGCGGCCGTGATCGGGCGCGGCGTACGCGCCGAAGAAGTGCTGGCCGACCTCCGCAGCGCGGGCGTCGAGACCCATCTGTTGATCGCGCCCGAGGAGGTGGAGCGCGCCGAGGGCGCGGCGTCGGTTTCCGCGCTCCGGGCCCGCGGCGAGAGGTTCCCGTGCGATGTCGTCGTGGTCTGCGGCCACTTGGTTCCCGACGCGGGCCTGCTCAGCCAGGCCGGCGCCCGCCTGGACTGGAACGCCCAGGTGGGCGCGTTTTGTCCCGCCGGTTTGCCGCCCACCATGAGCGCGGCCGGAGAAGTCACCGGCGCGGGACTTTCCGCCGCCGCGCCGCTTCCCGCCCCGGTGGCGCCGCACAAGCGGGCGTTCGTCTGCGTGTGCACCGACGCCACTACGCAGGACCTGTGCGACGCGCTCGGCGAAGGCTTCGACCACATGGAAACGTTGAAGCGCTATACCACCACCACCATGGGCCCTTGCCAGGGGCGCATGTGCCAGCTCAACGCCATCGCCGTGTGCGCGCGCCAGACGGGGCGCGGCATGCAGGAGACCGGCGTCACCACCTCGCGTCCGCCGAATCCCGGCGTGACGCTCGGCGCGCTCGCCGGCCCCCGGCATCACCCCATCCGCCGGACTCCCCTGCACCACCAGCACGCCGACCGCGGCGCGGTGTGGCTCGATATGGGCGAGTGGAAGCGCCCGCGCTACTACCGTACCGCCGCATCAAGCGACGAAACCACCTGCGTGCGCGCCGAGTATGCGGCCGTCCGCCAGCGCGTGGGCCTGATCGATGTGAGCACGCTCGGCAAACTCGAAGTGCGCGGCCGCGACGCCGGGCGGTTGCTCGACAAGGTCTATACGCACCGGTTTTCCGATCTGGCCGTCGGCCGAGCCCGCTACGCCACGCTTTGCGACGACCACGGGATCCTGCTCGACGACGGCACCATCTCGCGCCTGGCGGAAGACCGCTACTTCCTGACCACCACCACCGGCAACCTCGACTTTGTCGAGCAGTGGTTGCTCTGGTGGTTGGCGGGGACCGGTCAGCACGTGCACATCGCCAACGTCACGGGCGGACTCGCGGCGGTGAATCTGGCGGGTCCGCTCGCCCGCGACACGTTACGCAAACTGACGGCGCTCGACCTGGGATCCCAAGCTTTTTCCTACATGGCCTGCCGCCAAGCCGAGGTCGCCGGCATTCCGGCGATCCTGCTGCGCATCGGTTTTGTGGGAGAGACCGGCTGGGAGATCCATGTTCCCGCCGAGTGCGGCCCGGATCTCTGGGACGCGCTCCTGGACGCCGGCCGGGAGTTTGGCATCCGCCCGTTTGGGGTGGAAGCGCAACGTCTGCTCCGCCTGGAAAAGAAGCACGTGATCATCGGGGTGGACACCGACGCGCTGACCACGCCCTACGAGGCCGGCCTGAACTGGGTGGTGCGGCGGGAAAAGGAAGACTTCATCGGCCGGCACGCGTTGTCGGGCAGCCCGCGAAGTCCGCGGCGGGAGTCGTTGGTCGGCCTGGTGGTGGAAGGCGAGCAGACGCCGGAGGACGGCTCCGCCGTGATGATCAACGGCCGGCCGGCCGGCCGGGTGACCAGCGCGCGATTTTCGCCGCACGTGGGCGCGCCCATCGCGCTGGCCTGGGCGCCAGAAGCCAAAGCGGTGGAGGGCGCGCGGGTGGAGGTGCGCATCCGCGGACGCGCCGTAACGGCGCGCGTGACCCTGGAAGCATTCTACGACCCGGAGGGCGCGCGCCTGCGCGCTTGAACCATGCGGCAATCCGCGTTGCATCGTTGGCATGTTGCGGCTCAGGCGCAGTTCCTGGAAGCCGCCGGCTGGCAGGTGCCCGCCCACTACGGTGACCCGGAACCGGAAGCCGCCGCCGCGCGGGCGGGCGCCGGTTTGGCCGACCTCAGCAATCTCGCCAAGGTGGATGTCTGCGCGACCGCGCCGCCCGCTGCGGCTTCCGCCACCTGCTGGGTCCTGGGGCATCGCCATTACCTCTTGACTGGCCCCCCGGAAGAGCGCGCCGCGCTCGCCGAGCATGGCATCGATGTCACCTCGGTGTTTGCCGCCTTCCTGCTGATCGGACCGCGCAGCCGCGACGTGCTGGGCAAGCTGAGTTCCGTCCCTCTGGCGGACCGCAGCTTCCCGAATGGCGCAGCCACCCAAACCAGCGTCGCGCACGTGCACACGACGATCCTGCGGCAGGACCGCCGCACACTCCCGGCGTTTCTCCTGCTGGCCGCGCGCGACTACGCCGGGCACCTGTGGGAAGCCATCCTGCACGCAGGCCAGGAGTACGGCCTCGCGCCCATCGGAGGGGAGGCCGCCGCAAGGCTGGAAGAGTAAATGGACGAACTGTTTCAGAGCCGGCGGATGTGGCGGCGGCACGAGTTGAAGCCGCATTACGATGTCGCGATCGTGGGCGCGGGCGTTCACGGCCTGGCCACGGCGTATTACCTGGCGAAGGAACATGGCGTTCGCAAGGTGGCCCTGCTCGAAAAAGGCTATCTCGGGTGCGGCAGCAGCGGCCGCAACACCGCCATCCTCCGCTCCAACTACCGCACCGTCGAAGGGATTCCCTTCTACGAGCTTTCGCTCAAGCTCTATGAGCAGATGTCGGCGGAGCTGGGCTGGAACGTGCTTTTCAGCCAGTGCGGGCACCTCACTCTGGCGCATAACGATTCCGGAGTGGCGGGTCTGCGGGTGCGCGCGGAAAACAACCAGTTGCTGGGCGTCGACAGCCGGATCATCTACCCCGCGGAGATCCGCCGGCTGGTGCCGGCCCTGGATGTCTCGTCGGGCGCGCACTGGCCAATCCTGGCCGCCCTCTACCATCCGCCCGGCGGCATCATCCGGCACGACGCCGTGGTCTGGGGCTACGCCCGCGCCTGCGACGCGCTGGGCGTGGAGATACACCCCTTCACCGAGGTCACCGGGATGGAAACCGCCCGCGGGCGCGTCGAGCGCGTACGAACCACCCGCGGAGACCTCGCGGCCGGCGCCGTGGTCAACTGCACCGCGGGCTGGGCCAGCACCGTCTCGCAGATGGCGGGCGTGCCGTTGCCCATCGTCACCCACCCGTTGCAAGCCTGCGTCACCGAGCCGCTCAAGCCTTTTCTCCATCATGTGATCGTCTCGGCGACGCTGCATGTCTACGTCAACCAGACGGACAAGGGGGAACTGGTCATCGGCGCGGAGATCGACCCCTACCAGTCCTATAGCTTCCGCGGCACGCTGCCCACGCTCGAACAAATGGCCACCTATACCTTGGAGCTGTTTCCGCAGTTGCATGGCCTGCGGGTGCTGCGGCAATGGGCGGGCGTGTGCGACATCACGCCGGATTTCGCGCCCATCATCGGGCGGGCCGAAGACGTCGTGAACTTCTATATGGACGTGGGATGGGGCACCTACGGCTTCAAGGCGGCCCCTGGCTCGGGGAAATTGCTGGCTGCGCTGATCGCAACCGGCCGCGCGCCCGAGTTGCTGGAGCCGTTCGCGCCCGGCCGCTTCCGGCAGGGGCGCCTGGTGGGAGAGAAAGCGGCCGCGGCCGTATCGCATTAGGGGTAGTGCGCACATGATGGCGGATATTCGCACGCTGATTCAGGACCGCAAGATCCGGTATTTGCTCTGCTCGTTTGTCGAACTGACCGGCGCGCCCAAAGCCAAACTGGTGCCGGCGACTCACTTTGAGGATCTGGTGCGCGAAGGCGCGGGTTTTGCCGGCTTCGCCGCGGGCGACCTGAACCAAGGTCCGCATGACCCCGACGTCATTTCCATGCCCGATATGCAGCGGGCGATGGTGCTGCCCTGGCGCAAGGACGTGGCGTGGGTGCCGGGCAACCTGCACGTCGACGGCGCCCCCTGGCCTTACTGCCCCCGCACGGTGCTCGCGCGCCAACTGGAGGCCGCCGGGCAGCGCGGTTACACGTTCCACGTGGGCGTCGAACCCGAGTTCATGCTCCTCAAGAAAGACGGCGAGGAATTCCGCCCCTGGGATCCGCTGGACTCTGCGGCGAAGCCCTGTTACGACCTCCGCGCGCTCTACCGGAACCTCGACGTGATGACCACCCTGCTCGAATACATGCAGGAGCTCGGCTGGGGACCGTACGCCAACGATCACGAGGACGCCAACTGCCAGTTCGAGATCAACTGGACCTACGCCGACGCCATCACCACCGCCGACCGCCACGTGTTCTTCCGCTGGATGGTAAAGACCGTAGCCGAACAGCACGGGCTCTACGCGACGTTCATGCCGAAACCGTTCGCGCACCTGACCGGCAACGGCGCCCACTTTCACATGAGCTTGGCCGGGGAGGACGGCGGCAATCTGTTCCTCGACGAGAAGGATGACCTGGGCCTCTCCCAAACCGCGCGCTGGTTCATGGGGGGACTGCTCCACCACGCCCGGGCGCTCTCGGCGATCGTGGCTCCGCTGGTCAACAGCTACAAGCGACTGATTCGCGGCGCCCCGCGTTCGGGCGCTACCTGGGCGCCGGTGTACGTCACCTACGGCCGGTCCAACCGCACGCAAATGATCCGCATTCCCGGCCCCGGCCGGATCGAGGCGCGGGCGGTCGACGGCGCGGCGAACCCGTATCTTGCCTGCACCGCGCTGCTGGCAGCCGGCCTGGACGGCATCGACCATCGCATCGACCCCGGCGAGGCCAATCACGACAATCTGTATGAGCTCCCCGAAGAGGAGTTGCGCCGGCGAAACATCGGCTTTCTGCCCACCACACTCCGCGAGGCGCTCGACTGCCTGCAACACGATGAGGTGCTCACCCGCGCCCTGGGCAACGGTTATGCCGACTATTACGTCCGCGTCAAGTTGGAAGAGTGGCGCAACTACCACCAGACGATCAGCCGCTGGGAGCTGGACCACTACCTGGTGAATTTCTAAGCCGCCCCCACCCGCGCCAGGATCGCGTCGGTCATCTCCCGGGTCGAGTGGGCGCCCCCCAGATCGGCGGTGCGGACACTGGTTTCGGCCAGCGTCGCCGCCACGGCCTTCTCGATCTCCCGCGCCGCGGGTTCTTCCCCCAGGAACTCGAGCATCATGGCCGCGCTCAGGATCGTAGCGATGGGATTGACGATTCCCTTGCCTGCGATATCCGGGGCCGAGCCGTGCACCGGCTCGAACATCGACGGGTAACGGCGCGTGGGGTCGAGGTTGGCGCTGGCCGCCATCCCCATGCTGCCCACCAGGATGGCGGAGATGTCGCTCAGAATGTCGCCAAACAGGTTCGAGGCCACCACCACGTCAAAGCTTTCCGGACGCCGGATGAAATTCATCGCGGCCGCGTCCACCAGGAGCGATTCGGTGCGGATGCCGGGGAATTGCGCCGCCACGCTCTGGAAGACCCGATCCCACAACACCATGGAATACCCCTGCGCGTTGGACTTGGTTATGGAAGTGACCTTGTTCTTCCTGTTGCGGCGGACGGCCAGTTCGAAAGCAGCGCGGATCACGCGCTCGCAACCCCGCCGGGTGAAGACCGACGTCTGAATCGCCACTTCCTCGGGCGTGTGGTGGTAGAGGAACCCGCCCACCTGCGCGTATTCGCCTTCCGTATTCTCCCGAACCACCACCAGGTCGATGTCGCCGCCCTTCCGGCCAACCAGCGGGCAAGCCACGCCCGGGTACAGACAGGCCGGACGAATGTTGGCGTACTGGTCGAAGGCGCGCCGGATGGGCAACAACAAACCGTTCAGCGTGACGTGGTCGGGAATGTCGGGATGACCGACCGCGCCCAGCAGAATCGCGTCGGCGGGCGTCAGCAGATCCAACGCCCCGGGCGGCATCATCGTGCCGTGCCGGAAGAAGTAATCGGCGCCCCAGTCGAACTCATCGAACTGCAGTTGGAATCCGTGCCGCTCGGCGGCGCGGCTCAGGACTCGCCGCGCCTCGGGCACGACCTCCTGCCCAACCCCGTCGCCGGGAATCACGGCGATCTTGTACGTTTTGGTATCGGCCATGCGGTGTTCTTTTCCAAGGTACACGCTTCGCGCCGCCCTGGCAGCCCGTGCCCACGGCCGCAGCGGCTCGCTCGCTGCCGCGTGCGGCTCCGTTTCATGGTGATCGAGAAAGGGGCCGCCCTGGAATTCGGGCTCGGTCTGTTGTATAGAATCAACAGCGGTTGGAAAGGGGGTGCGCATGCCCAATCTGACTTTCTTGGGCTGGTTGTTCCTCGCTTGGGGAGTGGTGACGGGAATCCTGGCTCTGCTGCTGATCTACCGGTCGGTGATCGGCATGAAAGAGGACGACCAGTTATTCCTCGACAGTATCGAGAAACGTTTTGAGGAAGAACAGCAACTGCTCCAATCGCGGCTGAACCGGTTAAACCCCTTCGTGAAAGCGCTGGCGGCGGCTTCCGCCGGGCTGCTGCTGTGGATGGTGGGCCTGGTGACGTACCGAGTGGCCATGGCGCTTTACGCGGATGCGATGAACCCGTGAGAGGCGCCACCGGCGCGATTGTCGATTAACGCCAACCGGCCTGCCCGCGCAGCAAGACGAACCGGCACGCGGTGATCGTCCGGGAGTCCAATTCCCTTCCGCGCCTGGTCATCAGGCGCAGTTCCTGGTAGTCCATTTCCCCCACCGGAATCACCATGCGGCCGCAGTCGGCAAGCTGCGCGGCCAGCGCGTCGGGAACTTCCGGTGCGCCAGCGGCCACGGAGATGGCGTCGTAGGGGGCGAACTCCGGCCAGCCGTTCGAACCGTCCCCGATCAAGACGGTTACCCGCCCGCCGAAACCGGCGCGCTCCAGGTTCTGGCGCGCTTGCACCGCCAGAGCGGGCACGACCTCGACGGTGTACACATGACCCGCTAGCATGGCAAGGACCGCCGCGTGATAGCCGCAACCGGCGCCGATCTCCAGCACCCGGTCGGAGGGTTGAAGCTGCAAGACCTCGGCCATCAGCGCCACCATGTAAGGCTGGGAAATGGTCTGCCCGTAACCGATGCTCAAGGGCTGATCGCTGTAGGAGGCGATGCGCTGCTCGTCCGGCACAAACGCTTCGCGGGGCACGGTCGCCATGGCGGCCAGCACGCGCGGGTCGCGAATTCCCCGCCGCCGGAGTTGTTCTTCCACCATCTGTTGGCGTTCGTGTGTCCAATCGGGGATCATGCCAGCCCGCCAGTATAATAGCGTTGATGGCGTATTCAGTCACGCTGATCCCCGGCGACGGGATTGGTCCGGAAGTTGCTTCCGCCACCGTGCGGGCCGTCGAGGCGACGGGAGTGAACATCGAATGGGAGATTGCCGAGGCGGGGGCGGCCGCGCTGGCCGAGTACGGCACGGTGCTGCCCAACGCGGTGGTCGAGTCGCTCCAACGCACCAGGGTGGGTCTGAAGGGTCCGACCACCACGCCTGTGGGCACCGGCCACGCCAGCGTGAACGTGGCGCTCCGCAAGCGCCTCGATCTTTACGTGAACTTCCGGCCCATCCGCATGCTGCCAGGACTCTATACCCGGTTCCACGATCTGCCGATCAACCTGGCCATCTTCCGCGAGAACACCGAGGACCTCTACTCCGGGCTCGAGCACGAAGTGGTGCCCGGCGTGGTGGAAAGCCTGAAAGTGATCACCCGGACGGCCTCGCTGCGCATTGCGCAGGCGACCTTCGAATACGCCCGGCGCGAGGGCCGCAAGAAAGTCTCCGCCGTCCACAAAGCCAACATCATGAAGCTGAGCGACGGCTTGTTTCTGCGCTGCTGCCGCGAGGTGGCCGAGCAGTTCCCCGATATCGAATATCGGGAGCTGATCGTGGACAACGCCTGCATGCAAATTGTGATGCGGCCGGAGTCTTTCGATTTGCTGGTGCTGCCGAATCTTTACGGCGACATTATTTCCGATCTGGCGGCGGGGCTGGTCGGCGGACTGGGAATCGTGCCGGGCGCCAACCTGGGTACGGAGCACGCGGTTTTCGAAGCGGTGCACGGCACCGCCCCGGATATCGTCGGCAAGGGGATCGCCAACCCCACGGCGTTGATGCAGTCCGCGGTGCTGATGCTCGCGCATCTCGGCGAACGGGAGGCCTCGCAACGGCTCCAGGCCGGAATCGAAGCGGTTTATGCGGAGGGCAAGAGTCTGACGCCGGACGTGGGGGGCTCGGTATCCACCTCGCAGTTCACCGACGCCGTGATCGCGCGCCTATAGGGGCGCGTCCGCTTCCAGCGGGACTTCCTGATACTCAAGCGCCCATTCCTTCATGTACCGCACCCGCTTGGGCACGATCGCGTAGAGCATGAACTCGGGGTTGTCGATCGATTGCAGATACGCGCGAAGCAGCGGGTTGGCGTCCCAGACCTCTTGCCGGATCGCCGGATCCGTGATCAGCCGAGCCTCGCCCGTGATGCGCACCTGGTCGTGAGCCAGCGTCAGGTAACAGAGTTCCACCTTGCGGTTGCGCTGCAACTCGAAGGTCTTCCCGGAACTGCGCATGGAAGCGACATAGACCAGGAATCCTTCGGTGCGGACAGGGGACACCGGCCGCACCGACGGCTGGTCGCCGTCGATGCTCGCCAGCATTGGAAACGGATCGTCCCGCATCACCTGGAGCGCAAGGGCGCGGAGGTCCGCCGGGGCGAGTTGCTGCTCAACACTCATTGCGCTGGAGGATACCACATTGCCGGCCCGGCGAAGCGGACGTCCGGGCGCGGTCCGCTGCTGCGAGACTGAGGCCAAGCCTGCCCGGAGCGGAAGAATTCCGGGGGGAGCTGGCAGCCAGCGTGACCTCAAAGCTTCAGGGCGCTTGTTGGCGCATGGTTGGTCCGCTCCCCCCACCCATTGTAAGGCGCTTCAGATGCAATTTCGGTCATCCGAAGCGGGGGTATGCGGGAACTCTTCTGGGGGTGCCGCCCTCCTTCCTGGGCGGGGGTGCGGCCGCCGCCTCTCCGCGGATATAATCCGGGGGTGCCCTGGCGCTGGTGGATCCTCATCCTTTTGTTTGTTGCGACTACGATCAATTACCTCGACCGGATCGTCTTTTCCGTGCTCATCCCGGTGATTGAGAAAGAGCTGGGGCTTTCCACCCAGGATTACGGCTACCTTACCGGGGCATTCCAGGCAGCCTACACCGTTGGCTTTCTGGTGGCGGGCAAGTTTATCGATGCCTTCGGCACGCGAGCGGGCTACGCCACCGCCATCGTCTGGTGGTCTATCGCCGCCGCCTTGCACGTGACCGCGCGCAGCGCGTTCGCGCTGGGAGTGTGGCGGGCGCTGCTGGGCTTCGGCGAATCCGGCAATTTCCCGGCGGCGATCAAAGCCGTGGCCGAGTGGTTCCCGCGTCAGGACCGCGCCTTCGCTACCGGGATCTTCAACGCCGGCACCAACGTCGCCTCGATGATTGGTCCGCCGTTGTTTGTCTGGTTGAGCGCTCATTACGGCTGGCGGAATTGCTTCCTGTGGACCGCATCAACCGGTTTCCTTTGGGTAGTGGCGTGGCTGCTGATGTACCGCCATCCGCCGGCGGTCGTGGACCCGGAAGAATCGCACCCCCAAGAGCAGATCGGCTGGACTCAAGCTCTGCGCTACCGCGCTACCTGGGCCTTCGCCCTGGGCAAATTCCTGAGCGATCCGGTGTGGTGGTTCTATCTGTTCTGGTTGCCGAAGTATCTCTACGAAGTACGGCAGTTCAACATGACCGAGATCGGCTGGGCGCTGCCCGTGGTGTACCTGATGGCCGATTTTGGCAGCGTGGGAGGAGGGTGGCTGCCGGGACGCCTGATCCGCCGCGGCTGGCCGGTCGCCCGCGCCCGGCAGTGGGCCATGCTCGTGTGCGCCCTGGCGATGCCCATCGCCGCCACATCGGTGTTCACCGCGCTGCCCTGGCTGGCGATCGCGCTCGTCAGCCTGGCGACCGCCGCCCACCAAGGCTGGTCCGCCAACCTGTTTACCACGACCTCCGATGCTTTCCCCTCGGGCGCCGTCGCGTCCGTGACCGGCATCGGCGGCTGCGCCGGGGGCGTCGGCGGATTTCTCTTCTCCGCGATTCTGCCCGGCTTCGTCGTGAGCCACTTCGGTTATACGCCGATGTTCGTGCTGATGGGCGGCATGCACCTGATCGCCTGGCTGGTCTTGCGCGTGCTCCTGTGGAAGCCGGCAGCAGCCTCAGCGCACTGAGGCGTTGCCCGGCGCAGGCTGCGGCTCCGGTTCCAGCCACTCGATCCAGTTCGACATCATCTCCTCCTCGCTCTTGTCGCCCCAGCGGACCGTCGCGCGCGGATCGGGGTTGGCGCGGTTGTTCACGCTGTTGTCGTAGTGCGTGGTGACTTCCAGGCGGCTGCCTTTGCGGGCGAGCACCGGCTCTCGCAGGCGATACACCAACTGCCAGTCGAAGTGGTAGTCCGGCACGGCCAGCAGGATCTCCCGCCGCCCGTCGGGATGGACCAGTTCGTAGGTCACGTCCTTGCCGCGAAAGTGCATGTGCGGCGTGAAGGAGAGCAGCAGTTGGTCGCGCTCGAAATCGTAGCAGCGGCGCACCGCGTGACGCTCCGCGCCGGGCGGAATCTGAAAGAAGAAGTTGCGCAGGTCCATGCGGCGCAGCACCCGCGCGGGCGGACCCGGCGCCAAGTACAGGCCCACCGCCGTCCGGTCCGTCTGGCCTTCTTCTTCGATGCGCGCGTAATGGACCACAAACTCGAACTTGGTTCCGGGAGGGATATATTTCGCCGTACCGGGAGGAAATACGTCCGGTTGCCGCCCCGGCAGAAACGACGCCAGCGCGCCTTCCTGCGCACCGCGCAGATACGGCAGCGGAGGCGTGTCCGGAGCGCACGCGTCATTGACCACGGGCGCGTCCGCGCGCACCCGGGTCAGCGTGCCCTCGCGAATCATGAAGCGCGTCAGGTCGGTCATGGCTTCGATCGAGGTGGATCCCGCCTCGCCCTCATCGCGCACCATGCTGACGTGCACATGATGGACCACGCGCCGGTTGCCGGGTTTGATCTCGGCCGCGCGAATCCACTTACCTTCCGTGAAGTTTGTGGGGGCCACGAAATGCTCGTAAGCGTCCTGCCCGGGCTGCACGCGAAAGTCCCGCCCGATGTCGATCACGATGTCTGGCGGGCCTAGCTTCCAGCCGTCGCCAGACTCCGGCGCGGGCGGCAGATGGCGGCGGTCGCCTTCCGGCGCGCCCCCGTCGACCCAGGCTTTGATCGTCGCGATTTCCTGCGGGCTCAGCCGCGCGTCGTTGGAGAATCGTCCGTAGCGCGGGTCCGCAAACCAGGGCGGCATGCGGCCCGCCGCCACCGACTCCCGGATCGCTTTTGCCCAGGGCCGCGCCGACTGATAGTCCAGCAGGGACATCGGCGCGATTTCGCCCGGACGATGACATCCGGCGCAATGCCGGAAGAAAATGGGCGCCACGTCTTTGCTGAACGTGGGCGCCGGCGTGGATGCTCCCGCGGCCAGCGGGGCCAGCGCCAATCCCAGCGGCAGTAGCCAACGCATAGTCATTTTCAGATTCTACAGCCGGTTCGTACCGCGAGGTGCGCTCTCGCGGCCCCGGCCTGAAGTGCGCCGGACGCGGCGCTCCGCGCCATCTTTATTGGCGCTGATGCGGGTGGGAGATTTCTGCGCGCCCAGTTGCTTCGAGTGATTGGTGCGGGCGGAGGGATTTGAACCCTCACGGGCCTTGCGGCCCAACGGATTTTCTTACCCGCTACGGCTTTCGCCGCCCCTGCCGTCCTGCCAGGGTTTGGGGTCTGGACTATCCCTTCGCCGTGTCCGGACCCGGGTCCGGGGTCAGGCGCTGCCCGTCTAGTCTCTACACCTTCCCGGCCGTTTTCCGGGGCCAGGCTTGGCTCGGGATCGCCATGTTACAGGGTTCCCCGAATTTGAGCAGTTCTGCACCGCCGGTTTCCCGGCGGGCACTCAAGTTTCCTTCAAGTCCGTTGCGTCTGCCGGTTCCGCCACGCCCGCGTGGCTGGTTGATCCGTGCCGCGGCGACGACCGCGGACACGAATGTTCCCTCTCGATTTTACTCTGCTTCTTGTCTCCGCCGCCGAGGTTGGTCTCCACAGCGCCGCGTCCAGAAGCTCCCGGATGGCCGAACCGGTAGCGCTGAGTCCCATGAAAACTCTCGCCGTGCGCGGCCGGACCCAAGCGGCGGAGACCTTGGAGCGCCACTCCGCCCGGCGAAGAATCAGGCCCTGGCCGCTTCCGCTGCGGGCGCGCTCGGGGCGCCGGCCGCCTGCAACGCGGCGCGCAGCAACTCCGCCACGCTCCACGCCTGGGCGATGCAGCCTCCGGGCCGGTGCGGCGCATCGCCGTCGAAGACTTCCGGAATCTGCCCGAGTCCCTCGCCAAGCGCATAGTCCCGCAGCGCGTTGAGCCACTCCGCCGCCTGGCGATGCGCCGCGGGCGTTCCGTGGTGGGTTTTGAGATAGGCCCTGAGAAAAGGCCCCAGAAGCCACGGCCAGACCGTCCCCTGATGGTAGGCGCTGTCCCGGCTCACGGGATCGCCTTCGTACCGGGCCTGATATTGCGGGTCGCCCGGCGCGAGGCTCCGCAGTCCGTAGGGGGTAAGAAGTTCGCGCTCGACCGTCGCCACGACCCGCGCGGCCCGTTCGGAAGAGAGCATCGAATGCGGCAGACTGACCGCGAAGATCTGGTTCGGGCGAATGGAGGCGTCCCGCCTGAGGCCATCCACCACGTCAAACAGGCAATCCGCTTCGCCGTTCCAGAACAGCGGCTCGAAGCTGCGCGTAGCGGCTTCCGCCAAAGCCCGGTAGTGCGCGCGGCCGTCGCCGTCGCCGAATTCCAGAGCCAACTCTTCCATCATCCGCAACGCGTTGTACCAGAGAGCCTGAATCTCCACCGCCTTGCCATGCCGCGGCGTAACCACCCAATCTCCAATCTTGGCGTCCATCCACGTCAACTGCACTCCCGGCTCTCCGGCCAGCAACAGTCCGTCGGCGTCCAGGCGAATCCCGTAGCGCGTCCCCCGTTCGTGCCACGCGATGATGTCGGCGAGCGTCGCGTAGAGGTTTGCCGCGACGAAGGCGAAATCGCCTGTCCGTTCGAGCAAGGCCCGGACCGCCTCAAAAAACCACAGTGTCGCGTCGACGGTGTTGTACTCCGGGGTTCCTCCTTCATCAGGAAATCGGTTGGGGATCATGCCGCGATCCACATGACGGGCGAACACGGTCAGAATGGTCCTGGCGGTCTCGGTCCGGCCGGTTTCCAGCGTGAGTCCAGGCAGCGCGATCATGGTGTCGCGGCCCCAATCGGAAAACCAAGGGTAACCCGCGATCACCGTCTTGCCGCCATCGCGGACCACCAGGAACTTGTCGGCGGCGCCGGTCAGCAGGCGAACGAACTCATCCTTTACCGGAACTTCGTCTTCTACCTGCCGGCGGCGTTCGATTTCCGTCCGACGGAGCGAGTCCGCCTGCCGTGCGTCGCGCCGGACGGTGGAGGCGATGAGGTGTCCGGAGCCGGAAAACGTGAGCGCGAATGGATTGAACAGATCCTCCTGATCATCGAGGCCGCGCTCGCGCTCGCGGTCGTATTCGAGGTTGTAGTACCAGTCGCCAGTGAGGCGGATTTCCGAGGCGTCGTGGGCGAAGTGGAGCGGGGGCAAGCCCTGGTAGGGACAGACGGACGCCAACCCCGGCTCCAGGGCGACGCCGGGATCCAAGGCGCCGTTGCAACGCGTCAGGCTGTGATAGTCGCGGAACGCAATCAGCGGGCGGACTTCGAGATGCGCCGGCGGGCCCTCCCGCCGGTACTCGATCACGGTCGTGTTCTCCCCGTACACCAGAAATACAGACTTTTCGACCATGACCTCCCCGACCTCGTAAGTGAAAACGGGGAATGGGGCCAGCCGGAAGCGCTTTTGGAACCGGTAGCCGGAAGGGTGGATGACGCCCGGATAACGGTTGGACGAGAGTTCGAATCTCTGGCCTCCCACCACCAGCGTCTCTTCGAGTTTCGAGAGCAGCACCACCCTGCCGACCGGCGGTACCGTGGCCGCCACCAGCAGGCCGTGGTAACGCCGCGTGTTCAGTCCGGTGATTGTGGAGGAGGCAAAGCCGCCTAGCCCGTTGGCTTCCAGCCACTCCCGCCGGAGCGCGACATCGAGGTTCGAGATCGTGGTGTCCAACTCGTCAAGGCCGAAATCGCCCACAGTTTTCATATCCTACCCCGTTCGCCGCAGTCCGGCCGCCCCGGCGGGGTCCATTGGAATGCAAATTTCCTGCGTCTTCTGCCCGCACGACTCCGTCCTAGCGCGCAACTCGGGGAGGGCATTTCGGATGCAGTTGGAAGTCGAGGACGGACTCTCAGCGGCACAACGGCGGCTGCGGCGCCGGAATTCGACCGATTCCTCATCCTGCGTTTCCAAGCGACGAACGCTCCTGCGTCGCCAGCGGTTTTGAAGTCCAGGAGCCTTGGCAGTTTGCAGGCGCCAGACTTGTTCCCGGCTGCAGCCTGGCTGCCTGAGTCGCGTGAGAGAGCGCTCCCCTCAGTCCTGCATGCGAGCGTCGAGAGCAGTGCGCGCTGATGATGCCGCCGCTCGACTCGCCGCTTACGGCGCGGGCTGCGTCAGCAGGCGGCGGCCGGGGGCGCTCTCCCGCCCTTCCATCGCGAGGCGGATTTCCGGGTTTGCGGGCAACGACGCGGGCAGGCGGAAATTGATCTGATACAGACCGGAAAAGCCCGGTGTGACGCCGGCGTAGAAGATGTCCTCCCGGGGAATCTCGGCGCCGTCCAGTCTGATTTGCAACTTCGGCGCTAACTGGCTCTGCGCGGCGCGCGGCGCCAGTTGCCCGGTGTCCACGGGCGGCGAGGTCCATCCGAGACCAGTGACATACAGCACGATGATCTCGCCCGCCGTCGCCGGGTGCGCGCGGTCCACCAGTTCGCCGCCGGCGTGCGTGGCGATCACGGTCGTTTCGTCAAGCTGGTAAGCCGCCGGCGCGGACGCGCCCAATTCCACTTTGACGTTGGGTCCCGCGACTCCGTCGCGGTCCACCCGCACCTCGACGATGCCTGGCAGCAGAGGGTACGGAATCACGAAGTTGATCTGCGTGGGGGAAACGTACAGCAGCGGAGCGCGCAGATTCCCCACCGCGACGCGCGCGCTGCCCAGCTTGTCCGGCAGGTAGCCTCCCCGAATGTCGCCGAAGCTCACCGCGGCGGTCACCCACGACAGGTTCTTCCCATAGAGGGTGGCGATCGTATTGGGGGCAAGGTAAGCGGCGCGGAAATCCGCGGAGTTGACGATGCTCTCCGCGCTGTACTCCGGCCGCTGGATCACCTGCTGGCCCGCGGCCAGGTGGCAGGCTGCCACGAGCAGCACCATCCGCCGGCGCACCGCGCGTCCCATACTCCCGAAGCTAACACCGCCGCGCTGGGAAGAGCTGTTTCACATTGAAACAGCTTCTGCCCCGCGCGTCCCCGGGGACCTGCCGCTGGCGTCGCCGGAGCCGCCAGCGTCGCCCTCCTGTCTACTTCACCCGCCTCACCTTGAATTCCAGAAACCGCCGCCAGTTCTGCCCCTCCACCATCATCTCTCCCGTCTCATGCCAGACTCCTTCCGCCGTTAACTTCATGCGGTAGCGGATCGTCGCCGGGCCGCTCTTCATCCCCCATTCGAAACCATCGCCCTCCGGCCTGATTTCAAACGACCCCCGCCGCCCCGGAAACACCCACGACGTCATCCCATATTGGCCCTTCGCCGGGTCGAACCAGAGCATCGCAAAGGCATCATGCTCCAACTGCCCGGTCGCCTTGTCCTTGCCCTGCCCCACGATCGAGACAATGGTCCCCCGCTGCCGGAACTCCACCCGCTCTGTTTGTTCGTACTCGTGCCGCTGCCCCGGTATCATTTCCACCCAGCCCTCGCCCTTCCATTCGCCCGCCAGGAAGGCGAATTTCTTCATGGCCTCCACGTGCGCCTCCGGACCCGGCATCTGCGCGGCGCCTATTGCGGAAAACAGCGTCATTGCCCAGATGAATCGCTTCATGCTTTTTCATCGTAGAAGCCCTGCCGACCTCCGGTCTTGTACTTTTCGGACACCGGCCCTACCCTCGCACTCGCCGGTGCTCGATCCGCTTGAGGTACTCCTCGGTCATCCGCGGCGTCCACCCGAAAACCCGGCGGAATTCCCGGCTCAGGTGCGCCTGATCCGCGAAACCGCTCTGCCCCGCTACTCCCGCCCATCCCGCCGATTCCTCCCCCAGCACCGCCTGCACGCACGCCCACCGGACTCTTCGCATCCGGGCGTATTCCTTTGGCGTCAGTCCCGCCGCCGCCCGGAACCGCCTTAGGAACTGCCTTGCACTCAACCCCGCCACCGCCGCCAGATCCTCGACGCTCACCAGACCGCGCGCCTCCTCCAAGCGCACCACCGCCCGCGCCACCGCCTCATCCGCCTCTGCCGCACCCGCAGTCAATCCGTCCACCAGCACCTCCAGCAACCCGAGCACCTCTTCCGCCGCCGAAGTCGCTTTCACCTTCTCAATCCAGCCCATGTCCGCCCCTGGGAAGATCTTGGACAATTCTCCGGACTTGTCCAGTAGGCGCTCCACCCCCGGCAGCGGAGCCGCCCCCGGCTGGAATCGAACCCCCCAATACCGGGAGTCCCGATACACCATCAGCCGCAGCGCCGTCCGCCGAGGTCCGACATGCGAGGCCATTGCCCGCCCCGCGGGCGCGATCCACGCACACGCCAGCGACGCCGTCCCGTCCGGCACAATCACATGCTCAAACGCCGGCGGATCCTCCTCCCGCTCCGCGAAATGCCAGTACGAAACTACCCGCTCCCGCTGACGCGCGGGCGGGTCGAACTCCTCGTACAGCATCTCTAGCGCCGCTCGCTCGACGGTGGCACGATGCCCTTCAGCCGCAGATACGTCACCAGGTTCCCGTAGTGCTCCATCGTGTGGAAGGCGTTGAAACCGAGCACCGTCGCCTTCGCCATCTCACGGTTGAAGAACTTGAGCGTCCTGACCGCCTCGACGTCCGTCATTCCCCGGGGACCTTCTCCGCCGACCGCAGAATGTTGTTTCTCACCATCTCGTAAAGAAACTTCTGTCCCGCGCTGACCGGGTTCTGCGCCAGCACCGGCGCCGCGCAAAGCGCGAACAGGGTGAATGTCTTCAACGTCATCGGAATCTCCTTCCAGATTGGAAGGCAGCATAGCACGCCGTTGCCCGGCCTCTGCGGGATGACCAATCAAAAACCCGACGACCAATGCAGAGCGGCCCCTGCCGCTCGCGGCTCAGAGGTCAGTTTGTCAGGGTTAACCCTTGGCGACTGCGGCGGCGATGATTGCGCACAGGTTCCACGCGATCACCACGGCGAAGAAGAGATTGACGCGGCTCAGCAGCCGCGCTCTGCCCGTCCACCAGCAGACCATGCCTGGCAGGATGGCCAACAACTTCATTCCCACCAATCCCAGCAAGGGATTGGGAGCCTGTTCCATGGCCATGCGCACGACGGGATTCCCCTCCTGCACGCCGTGAATCAGGAAAGCCACGGTGGTGAGCAGATCGAGGACCTGGAGGTAGACGTAGTGGAGGAGGTTGAGGGTCATGTCCGGCTCAGTACCGTACCACGTTCCCAGGATACTAAGGGATTTACCCTCCCGCCAAGCAGTACTTTCGTACTGTCGAGACAGGATTTTTCGTTCGAGGGATTTAACGGGCCGACCGCCTCAACCTCAACTACTTATTCAGACTGTACCGCCTATATCGTTGATATACCGATGGGTCAGCTTTCAACCAACGGGTCCCAGCGCAAACCCAGCCGTTCGGCGGCATAGCCGATGTCCCGCAGGTAATCGCCGTAGACCATGACCCAGTGCGAATCCCGGACCTCGTGGAGGAGCTTCTTCCAGTTGCCCAGAATCCGGACATCCTGCTGGGAGCGGCAGATCTCATAGAATGGATTGGCTTCCACAATGCCTTTCATTCCGACCCAGCGCCCCGTGGCGTATTCGGGGTTGATGAACGTCACTTCCTGCCCGATAGGGATCTCAACCTTGGGCGCGGCCCCGTATTCGGATTCGTAATGCGTGACGATCCGCGTGGGCTCGTAGCGCACGCCGTCCATGCGGCGCGGCCCGGTACAGTGGGCGCACGTCACCACGGCGTTGTGCGGGAACGTCGAGTTATGCAGGAAGACCGGTTTGGCGGCGATGTGGCGGAGCAGGACGCCGGCCGGAATGATGACGAAATCGGACTCGCAGAACGCGAGCAGCCCCTCGTCGTTCAGAAAGCCGAGGGTCAGGCAGGCGGTGGTTTTCGCCATGGGCATGATGGTTCCCATGCACTGCCGGATGGTGAACGCGGTGGCGTGATGCTCGGCCAGCAGGTCCTTCAACACGCCGTAGAGAAGGAAGGAGTTGACCACGAACGGGCGCTCGGTGTCCAGCGTGGTGCCGGGCAGCGAGAGATAGCGCCGGGTCCATTCCTCGGCGCGCGCCATGGCGGCGGGACTGGCGAAGGCGGCGCGGAGCCGCTGGTCGAGGTCGTCGTAGCTGGTTTCGACGATTTCCAGGCGGAAGCGGTCGCGCGCGATTTGCGGCGCCTCCTCGGCGTATTTCCCCCACACGCCGCCCAGGGCGACGATCTTGGTCCCCAGCAGATTCTTCACGCCGTAGAGCGCCCGCAGCCGCCAGTGGAGTTCGGCCGGGTCATCCACCACGACATCGTCAATGGACAGTCGCGGGCCGCCGGCCGAGGCCGCCGCGCCATGCGTGCGAAGGTAACGACCGCTGAGCGCTTCGTACCAGTAGTAGACGGGCCCGGAGCGATGCCGCAGGAAGATCAACCCGTCTCCGCGCTCGCCCACGCAGGCTCGCAACAGCGTGCCGGAACCGGTGGCGGGGTAGAGTACGGTGACGTCCGCCGCCGAACGGCGAGCCTGGGCCGCCTCCTCCGGCGAGGTGACGTGCGCGACGGGCAGGATTTCCAGGCGGAATTCGGCCCGGCTGGCCAGCGCGCCGAGTTCCGTCTGGATGCGGGCAGCTTCCTCGGCCGCGGCTTGCGCGGTTTGCACGCCGCCCCAGGACTTCCAGGAGGTCGCGTGTTTGCGGGTAGGCAACTGATACATGAGCATCGGCTGCACGCGCAAGGGCCGGCCGGGTTGTTGCAGAGGCTGGTCGGGATCCCACCGCGACCGGTCCCAGGCCGGAGCCTTGGCCGCCGTCAGCGCGGAGGCCGGAAGCCAGGCATTTACCGCCAGGGCCCCGGTGGCGGCGCTCAGAAAGTCGCGGCGATTGACATGAGAGCAGCACATAACTTCTCCATCTGGTGAACTCATGACCAGCCCAACACAATTCCCACGGAAAGGGAATGGGGGTGGCGGAAAGTCACGGCCGCGGCGGGGGCGCGGCGCCGATCGCCGGACCGCGGACCCTGAAGCGCCGAAGGTGATGCGGCGGCGCAGGCCGCTTCACTGCCGCTGTCGGCGAGGCGGAGGCCACACGGCGTAGGCTTTCTGCCAATCCGGGGCCGCGCGACCGTTCAGGTCCCACACGACTCGGCCGTCGCGCACCGTCATCTCGGCGGTCAGGTTGCGGCTTCCCTCATAGCGCGCCCCGCGGGAATCCACAAAGCCGTACTTGCCGCTGTCCATGCGCAGCACGGTGACGTCCGCCCCCGCGCCGGGCGTCAGGTGGCCGAGTTCGGTCCGCTTGATCGACTGCGCGGGCGTCCAGGTGGACATGCGGATCACCTGCTCGAGCGGGACCCCCATGTTCAGGAACTTCGCCATGATATTGATCATGTCCTTCATGCCGGCGTTCATACTGCCGGTGTGCAGGTCGGTCGAGATCGTGTCGGGGACGAAGTTCTCCTTCATCGCTTGCAGCGCGACTTTCCAGACAAAGCTGCCGCCGCCGTGGCCAACGTCAAAGAGCACGCCCCGCCGGCGTCCGGAGGACATCGCCGGGTTCAGACCCCCGTCGCCCAGCAGTTCGTCGCGCAGACCGGAGAAACAATGCGTGTAGATATCGCCCGGCCGCAGCTTGTCCTGGAGCAGGTCGCGGAGGGGCCGTTCGGGATGGTTCGCGCCGAAGTCGACCATCAGCGGAATCTGGCGGGCCTCGCCGCATTTGAGGCCGTTTTCGACAGCGGTCCAGTCCCGGTGCGCGTAGTGGGCGGTCTTGACGCCGACGATGAGGTCGGGATACCGCCGGGTCATCTCGACGCAGGGTTCCACGCCCATCTCCTTCGGGTCGCTCTCGTCGGAGGGGCCCATGCCGCCGGCCGCGATATTCAGCAGGGCCAGCACCCGGGTTTGCGCGCGGTCGATGACCCGTTGTTTGAAATCCGGGAAGTTCCTCCATCCGGCAGTGCCGGCGTCCACCATGGTGGTGACCCCAGTGCGAAAGCTGAAGCCGTCCGGGTAGACGCTGTGGTCGCCGGTGAGCACGCCGGGTAAACCGGTGCCCGCGTATACGTGCACGTGGATGTCGATCAGGCCCGGCGTCACGTACAGGCCGGTGACGTCGGCCACCTGCTTGGCTTCGGAAGCCGGAATGTCGGGCGCCACGCGCGCGATCTTCTTGGCGGCGATCGCCACGTCCAGGCGCGCGTTCAGGTTGTTCTTGGGGTCGATGACGCGCCCGCCTTTCAGCAGCAGGTCATACGGTTGGGAAAAGGCCAGGGAGGCCGCGCAGCATATCAGTAGTCCGCGGATCACAGCCGGTATTGTATCGAAAGCCGGAGCGCCCTACTTCGGCTGGCCCGTGACGATGCGGAGGCCCGCGCCGGCCAGGTGGACAAAGGTGTTGTAGTTCCCGTTGGTGAAGTCGTTGCGGTTGGCGGGCACGTTCACCGTGCGGTTGACCATCTGCATCGCCTGGTAGAACATCGAAAATTCGACGGAGCCTACGCGCCGGGTGGCGCCCACGGTGAAATTGTGCCGGTTGTTGTCCGGGAAGAGCGGTCCGACGGACTCGTCGACCACCGGCGTCCGGTCATAGCTGTAACCCGCGCGGAACCACGTGCGTTCGTTGAGTTGGCGCTCCATGCCGGCGTGGAGCAGAATCGAGTTCCGGAAGTTGAAGTTCAGGCGCTGCTCCGGTTCGGTGGCGGTCGGGCGTCCCTTCGCGTCGACGTTCTTCGTGAAGTTGATCGGGAAATCCACGAAGCGCCGGAAATCCTGTAAGCGGGCGTCGAAAGCCAGCGTGGTCTTCGGAATCGCGGTGGTGGAGACGCCGGCCACAAACGTGCCGGGCGTGACGAAATTGCCGCCGATGTCCTGGTTGGGAAACAGCACCTCCAAGCCCCGGTCGCTGGGCAGGAAGGGCAGCAACGCTCCGTCCCGGTTGAAGGCGAAGGAAGCCTTGCCGCGGAGATGGTTGACCACCGCGCTGCGCCACATCAGGCCCACCTGGAACTTCTTGTCCGGAACCTTGTGCAGCCAGCCGAGCGAAAAGCCCGGGCTGTTGGCGGTGGCGGCCGCCCGCAGCCGGCCCTCCGGCAGCAAACGCGCGAACGAGCGGTAAGCCAGCCGCGGGTCCTGGCCGGGAAACACGGCCCGCGCCAAGTCCAGACTAAGCTGGTTCGGGTCGTCCACGGCGTAGGGGTTCAGGATGCTCTGTTCCAGAAAAATGTAGGTGTGCACGAACGCGATGCCGCCCGCAATGGCCGAGTTCTCGGTGAGTTTGAACGCGAAGGTCGGCTGCATCCACAGCGACAGCAGCTTGGCCCGCGAGCCGGCAAAGCGGCCGGGGTACTTGGTGTTTGCGGGATCACCATCATTAAAATTTGTGAAGTTCGAAGCCAGCCCGAAAGGCGAGTAGCCAGCGAAGCCAAAAGCCCACCGCTTGGTGAGGTCTTTCGTCATGTACATACTGGCCACCGGAATGAACTTGGGCTTCACGGAGCCGTGGAAGCCTTTTTCCGGGATTTGTTGACCCGGAGGCGGGTCGGAGGGAAAAAACCGGAACTGGCCGATGACCGCCATGTTGTCCATCTGGAACTGCCAGCCCTTCTGAAAGGCAATGCCGGCAGGGTTGAAGAACAGCGCCGAGCCATCGTCGGCGATGGCCGTGAATGCGCCGCCCATGCCCTGCGCGCGCGTGCCCAGCTCATTGATGGCGAAAGCCGAACCCCACAAGGCGGGCGTCACCGCAATGAAGGCCATCACCGGCAGCAGTCTGATCCAGGGTTGTCGATTCACGCGCGGTCCTTTATTCTCCAGAAACTCGTGTTTTCCGCGTAGTATCCCGCGGTGCGCCAGCGCCCTTCGCCAGCCGGTCCGACCTGCCCCTCCCTCCGCGGGCGGCAGCCTCCGAAGAGGCGAAACCCTTCGGTTATACTACCGAACCGCCCGGATGCACAAGGTCATCAAGGAAATTCCGGAGGCGCGAAGCGGGGCCGCGGGCTCCGGCGACGTCCGGGAAACCACGGGCTATACTGGCCCTTGGATGCTCAAGGCCACCATTTTTCGCGAGTACGACATCCGCGGAATCGCGGATACCGAGCTCACCAGTGAGGGGATTCGGCAACTTGGCCAAGCCATCGGCACGCTCCTCCAGCGCCGCCACGGACGCCGGATCGCGATAGGCCGCGACTGCCGGCTCAGTTCTTCGCGGCTGCGTGACGCGCTGGTGGCGGGTTTGCGGAGCAGCGGATGCCTGGTCCTCGATTTGGGCGCCGTTCCGACGCCGGTGCTGTACTATGCGGTTTTCCGTTTCCAGACCGACGGCGCGGTGATGATCACCGGCAGCCACAATCCTCCCGAGTACAACGGATTCAAAATGATGATGGGACCGTCCACGATCCACGGCGAGGAAATCCAGCACCTGCGCGCGCTGATCGAGACAGGCGACCTGACCGCCGGAGACGGCGTTGAGGAGCAGGTGGACGCGGTGACGCCGTATGTCGACGAAATCGCCGCGCAGTTCTCCTGGCCACGGCGCCTCAGGGTCGTGCTGGACGCAGGCAACGGCACCGCGGGTCCCGTGATGCACCGCTTGCTTGAGAAGCTGAACGTGGAGGCGACCGAACTGTTCTTCGAGATGGACGGCCGCTTTCCGCACCATCATCCCGACCCGACGCTGCCCGAAAACCTGGCGGCCCTCATCGACGCCGTGCGCCGCGCGGGTGCGGAGCTGGGCATCGCCTTCGATGGCGACAGCGACCGCATCGGTGCGGTGGACGAGCAGGGCAGAATCGTATTTGGCGATCAGCTTTTGCTGATCTACGCCCGGGAAATCCTGGCGCGCAAACCCGGGGCGACGTTCATCGGCGAGGTGAAATGTTCGCAGTTTGTGTACGACGACCTGGAGCGCCGGGGCGCGCGGGCCATCATGTGGAAGACCGGCCACTCGTTGATCAAGGCCAAGATGCAGCAAGAGCGGGCGGAACTGGCGGGCGAGATGAGCGGCCATATGTTCTTCGCCGACCGCTACTACGGCTTCGACGACGCGCTGTACGCCGCCTGCCGGCTGATGGAGATCGTCGCGAACTCGGGCCGGCCGCTGTCGCACCAGCTTGCGGACCTGCCCCGCACGTTCGCCACTCCGGAGATCCGGGTGGACTGCCCGGACGAGACCAAGTTCGGCGTGGTCGAGCGGGTCAAACGGGAGTTCCAGCAAACGCATCGCGTCGTGGACGTGGACGGCGCCCGGATTCTGTTTCCGGGCGGGTGGGGGCTGGTGCGCGCCTCGAATACGCAACCGGTGCTGGTGCTCCGCTTTGAGGCCGCGACGCCGGAGCAACTGAACGAATACCGCCGGTTGGTGGAGTCCGCCGTGGAACGCGCCAAACAGGGCTGACGCCGATCCTACCCGCCCGGGCGCGTACCCTCAGCGGGCGCGTACCATAAGTAAAGATCCGATCCGAAGGAGAACCATGCGCCGAAGAGAGTTTCTCCGCACCATAGCCGCCGGCGCCACCGCCGCGGCCTCGGGAAAGGCCCGCGAGCCGGCGTGGAGCTTCATCCATTTCACCGACCCGCACATCCAGCCTGAACTCAAGGCCGAGGAAGGCTGCCGCCAGGCTTTCCGCAAGATGAACCGGCTGAAGGCGGATTTCGCCTTGTCGGGCGGCGACCTCGTCTTTGACGTGCTGGCCGCGGACCGCCCGCGCGCCGACACGCTGTTCAAGCTCTACCGCGAGAACGTCAAGCACCTGGAGATGCCGCTCCACAATACCATCGGCAATCACGATGTGTTCGGCCTCTACACCAGGAGCGGCGTCGCGCCCGCCGACGCACAGTACGGCAAGCGGATGTACGAGGACACCATCGGCAAGCGCTACTACTCATTCCCGCACAAAGGCTGGCGTTTCGTCGTGCTGGACTCCATCGGCATGACGGCCGACCGCCAGTACATCGGCGAGATCGACGACGAGCAGCTCGAGTGGCTGCGCCACGACCTGGCGGCGGCGGGAACCGGCGTCCCGGTCGTGGTGGCGACGCACATTCCGCTGCTGTCGGCGTTCCCGCAAATCGTCGCGCCGCCGGGCGCGTCGACCCGCGGCATGCTGGTCACCAACGTCCGCGACGTGCTCAAAATCCTGGCGCCTTACAAGATAAAAGCGGTGCTTCAGGGCCATACCCACATCTGTGAGACCATCCACTACCACGGCACACAATTCATCACGTCGGGGGCGCTGTCCGGCAACTGGTGGAAGGGGAAGCGGCTGGGCTTCGACGAAGGCTTCGGCGTGCTTACCGTCCGTGGCGAAGAGATCACCTGGCGCTATGAAACCTATGGCTGGCAGACGGCGGCTCCCGCTTAGCCTGCTGCTGGCGCTGTGCGCCGCCGGCGCCGCGGCTGGGCCTCTGCCGACGGGCCGCGGCATCCGGCCCGCGGGCGAACGAATTTCCCTCGACACGTTTCCCTGGCAGGCGATCGCGCTCCCTGGCCGTCACGCCGCGCTGGTGTTGCACAGCGGCTATCGGCCTCCGTCGCTCGACTTGCTCGACTTGAAGACGCGCCAGATCACGGCCCGCGTGCCGCTGGCGGACGCGGGGTATGCCATGGCTTGGGATGCCGCCCGGCGGCGCATCTACGTCGCCGGCGGGTACGCATCGAGCGTCCAGGTGCTCGAGTGGAGCGGGAACACCCTCACCACCCTGCCACCCTGGGAAATCGCCGGCGAGCCGGCAGCCCCCCGGCGCATGGTGGCCAGTGTCGCGCTCTCTGGCGATGGCGCCCGGCTGGCCGTCATCGAAACGCTCCAGGATGCGGTTGCGGTTTACGCGGTGGCGGAGCGGCGATTGTTGCGGCGGATCGCGGGACTCGCGCGCCCCACCGCGGCGGTGTTTTCCCCCGATGCCCGTCACCTGTACGTGGCGGAAGCGGGCGGTCCCCGCGTCTCGCGCCTCGACCTGGACACCGGCGTGGCCGAATCCGGCCCCCCGGTCGCGGCCGGGCCCAGCGATCTGCTGCTTCACGAGCGGCGTCTGTACGTGGCCTGCGCCAACTCGAACTTCGTGGACGTGCTCCCCGCCGAACCCGGCCAGCCATGGCGCGCAGGGGAGCGCTGGAACCTGGCCCTGACGCCGGGCCAGCCGGAAAACGTCAGCCCGTCGCGGCTGGCGCTGTCTCCCGATGCCGGCACGCTGTATGTGACCCTCTCGGATGCGAACGCCATCGCCCTGCTCGATCCGCGCGGCGGCGGCATCCAAGGGCTGATTCCCACGGGGTGGTATCCGACGGGCGTCGCGCCGTTCGCCGACGGGCGGCTGCTGGTCCTGAACGCGAAGGGATTCGGGTCCCGGCCCAACCCGCGCGGACCGGACCCGACACGCCACCGCACCATGACGCCGCAACCCCCGAGCGACATCGAATATATCCCGCTGGTCCAGTTGGGAGGCGCGCAGTGGTTGCCCAAACTCGGCGCCCGCGCGCTCGAAGCGGCGACGCGGGAGGTGCGCGAAACCAACGCACCTGTGCAAACCCGCCGCGCGGCGATCCCCAAGGGTCACCCGCTCCCCGCGCGGCCTGGCGGGCGCTCTCCCATCCGCCACGTGATCTACATCATGAAGGAGAACCGCACCTACGACCAGGTGCTCGGCGACCTGGCAATCGGCAACGGCGATCCGTCGCTCTGCCTGTTCCCCGAGAAGATCACCCCGAATCATCATGCGCTGGCGCGCGAGTTCACTCTGCTGGACAATTTCTACGTCAATGCCGACGTCAGCGCGGAGGGATGGCACTGGAGTTCGGCGGCTATCGTTCCGTACTACCTCATGCGCTCGTGGCCTGCGGCCTACGCCGGCCGCCGCCGTCCGCTGCCCTCCGCGCCCTCGCAACCCATGGACCGCGAAGACCCGCTCACGCGCCCCCCGGCCGGTTACCTGTGGACCGAGGCGATCCGGCGCGGCATCCCGTTCCGGAATTTCGGTTTCTTCGTGCGCAACCGACCGGGCGCGCGTTTCGGCGACGAGGTCGTGGCCGGCGTCGCGGATCCGGCCCTGTCGCCATACACCTGCCCGCGCTATGCGGGTTACGACCCGGATTTCCCCGACGTCGACCGCGCACGGGTCTTTCTCGACGAGTTGGCCGCATGGGAGAAAGCCGGCGCCATGCCGCGCCTGGTCGTGATGGTCCTGCCCAATGACCACACCTGGGGCACCGCGCCCGGCAAGCTCACGCCCTATGCTTCCCTGGCGGACAACGACCTCGCGCTCGGCCGGATTGTCGAGGGCGTTTCCCGCTCCCGCTTCTGGGCCAACACGGCCATCTTTGTGCTCGAGGACGACGCGCAGAACGGGCCGGACCACGTGGATTCGCACCGCGCGCCGGCCTACGTGCTTTCGCCATACACCCGCGGGCAGCGGGTGGACTCGACTTTCTACAACACCACCTCCATGCTGCGCACCATCGAGTGGATCCTCGGCCTGTCCCCGCTGACGCACTACGACGCGCAGGCGCCGCTGATGGTAGAGGTGTTCGGCGCGCGCCCGGACCCGCGCCCCTACACCGCGCGGCCGGCGCAGGTTCCCCTCACCACCCTGAATCCCCCGCGAGGCGACTCCGCGGGGCTCGATTTCTCGCGCCCGGACGCGATGGACGACGCCGTGCTCAACGCGATCCTGTGGCGCGCCCTGCGCGGCCAGGACCCGCCCCCGCCCGTCCGCAGCGTGTTCCTGCGGTAGGCGCTACCGTCGCCGTGCTAGACTCAGAAAGGTTCCGGCGGGATGGCGGAACTGGCAGACGCACCAGACTCAAAATCTGGCGTACTTCACTGTACATGCGGGTTCGACCCCCGCTCCCGCCACCACCTCACCCGCCCGGTTGGGCAGGGTCGCGCTTCTTCCAGCGATAGGCCGCCACGGAGTTTTTCCAGAACAGTTTTTGGGCCACGGCCGGCGGCTGATCCGCCACGTATGCGCGCAGCAGGCGCAGGCCGGCTGCGTAGGGCAGCCAATGGTCGGAATTGGGCCAGTCGCTGCCGTAGACGACGCGGTCTTCGCCAAAGATCTCCCAGAACTCGTCCAGGCGGGCGCGATAGAACTCGACATCTTCCGGAATCCTGTCCTCGACGCGCCGCAGCACCTCGGAGATTTTCAGGTACACGCACGGGCGCTTGCCGAATTCCCGGATGGCGGCTTCCACGGCGCGGCGGGGAGCGGGGTCGGCCGGCATGGGCATTTGCGGCAGGTGGTCGATCACCAGCCGCAACTCGGGCACGCGATCCGTCAGGCGCAGCAGCGATTCAAGCAGCGGCGGATTGGGATTGGCCGAATCCAGCGTCAGGTTCGCCTCCGCCAGCAGCCGTATGCCGGCGACGAAATCCGGCTTGGCCAGTTGCGCCCCCAGGTCCCGGCCCCAGAGATTGCCATACCGGATTCCCAGGAACAACGGATTCCGCCGGAAGCGCTCGAGGTGTTTCGGAAAGCCGGGATCCGCGGGCTCGAGGTTGCCGATCATGCCGACGATATACGGATCGTCCGCCGCCACGTCGAGCACCCACTGGTTATCCTCCAACCAGGGACTGCATTCGACTTCAATGGCGCCCACCACGCCGAGCGGCGCGGCGAGGCGGCGCAGCCGCGCGGGCAAGGCCGGCTGGTGCAACTTCGGGTTGCTGGCCGGCGGCCACGGCACGCCCTGCGGACGGGTGGGGTCGAACAGATGGACGTGCGTGTCCAGGACCGGCGGCGCGGCGGGCTGAGCCAGGCCCGCGACCGCGGCCGCCCCGCTGAGTTGCACAAAGCGTCTCCGGTTCACGCGGGTATTGTATCGTCCGCCGGCGCCGATGACGCGGGCAGCTTCCCGCGGGCCGCCTGCAACGCGGCGACGTTGGCGCGCGCGGCCAAGTTCAGCAGCACGCCGTCGGAACCGCTGATCATGAACCGGTAGCCCAACTCCCAGTAGTGGGCCACGTCTTCTTTCTTCGGCAGCAGCAGCCCCGCGTACTTGCCTGCCCGCCGCGCGGCGCCGGCCACCTGCGCCACGGCCTGCTGGAACTCGGGCCGGCCGAACTCACCCAGCATCCCCATGCTCTGGCTCAAATCGGTCGGTCCCACGAAGAGGACGTCCACTCCATCCAGCGCGGCCATGCGCGCGGCGTTCTCCACCGCGAGCGGACTTTCGATCTGCACCACGCACAGCAGGTCCTGGTGGGCGCGGCTCAGATACTCTTTGAAGTCCGACCCGAAGCCGCAAGCCCGGTTCGAGAACGCCACGCCGCGCACGCCTTCGGGCGGGTAGCGCATGGCCGCCACGGCTTGGCGCGCCTCTTCCTCCGTATCGACATGCGGGAACACAATCCCTTCCGCGCCGTAATCCAAGACCCGATGGGCGCGCTGGCGGTGCGTGGATTCGACGCGCACCAGCGACGCGGCGCCCGTGCCGGCCAGCGCCATCATCTGGTCCAGCGCCTCCTGCTCGCCGCCGGAGCCGTGTTCGAGATCGACCAGCGCCCAGTCATATCCCGCGCGGCCCATGATCTCGGCGGCCACGGCGTTGCCCAGATGGAGAAAACAGCCGAAGAGGGTTTCGCCTTGCCGCAGTCTTTGTTTCAGAGCGAATTTCATAAAGAGCGTCTTTCTCGTTTTCGCCGCGCCGGAACAGGGCGCGGCTCTTCAATCATAGAGTGCCGCTCACTCACGGCACAAAGCGCGCAGCCGGGGATCCCCGTCCGGCGGCGCAGTCTCTTGCGGCATCCCGGCGCCGCTCGCCGAAATGGGCGCCCCCGTTGCGCGGCCGCGTCGCCGGTCCCCGGACGCCCGGCTGGACGCCCTTCCCGCAGTCCCTGGGAAGCTGGCGATCCGCTGCGAAGCGACCGGACCCGTGTTTCCCGCCTTCTCTGGCACTATACTGAGGGCGTAGCAATCTCCCCCACGGAGGTGCGCCGATGCAACTGGTTCGGCCTTCGCTAGGGCAGATCATGGATTGGGAGCGTTTCCTCGCCCGCGCGGTTTCCGGGATCTGGGCGCTGTTCTGGTTGTGGTTCGGAATCGCGTCGGGAATCGGCGAGGGATTGGCTCTTCCGGGCGTGCTGCTGCACGCGGCGCTGCCCGGCGCCTTTTTCCTGGGGATTACCGCATTCGCCTGGTGGAAGGAGCGGGCCGGCAGCTATGTGTTCCTTTTCGCAGGCCTCTTTATCTACGGCGCCTATTGGTCCATGAGGGGCTACCACGGCCTCAGCCATTTCCTGCAGGTGGGCGCGCTGCTGGCCCTGCCCGCGCTGGTGGCGGGGTTGCTGTTTTACGAGGCCAGCCGGCCGCACGGAGAGCGCGAGCCGTAATCCTCCCGGCTACTTGCCACCTTTGTTGGCCCCTTCGATGATCGAGCGGGCCAGGTAGTTCACCACTCTGGCCTCGTTGCGCGCGGCCTCGTAATAAGCAGCCTTCAGCAGGTTGTCCTTTCGGTTCAGCAGCGTTTCCCGGATCGTCTGCTGCACCCGCGGGTCGTTGAGTTCCCGCTGTCCGCTGGGTTCCTTCGAGTATACCTTCAGGATGCTGTAGCCGGCGGGCGTGCGAATAATCGGGGAGATCTGCCCCGGTTGCAGCGCCATGATCATTTTGCGCAGTTCCGGCTGCGCCTTGTCCAACGCCGATTGCGGCACAAACCCCAGATCGCCGCCGTTGGGCGCCGTGTTGGGATCCTCCGAGTAGTTCTGCGCCAGCATGCCGAAGTCCTCGTTCTGTTGCAGACGCCGTTCCAGCATCTGGATCTTCCGCCGGGCTTCGTCCTCGTTCTGCGCTTTGTCGTTCTTCAGATTGCGGACATTGGGGTCCGGAACCGGCGACACCAGAATTTGCGCCAGGTGCACCTGCGGTTCGGCGAAGTTGAAGCTGGCTTTGTTCGCGTTGTAGTAGTTGGCGACGTCGGCGTCCGTGATGGCGATGTGCGAAGTGATCTCCTTATTCACCAGTTTCTGGATGCTGAGGTCCTTGCGCAGTTGGGTCTTCAGTTCGTCCAGGGTCAGCTTGCGGTCGGCAAGCCGTTTCTGAAATTCCTCTTGCGTGTACGGCGCCTTGAGCTTGTTGAGCTCGGTTTCAATGTCGGCGTCGGCGGCCAGCAAGCCCAATTTCTCGGCTTTCTGGAACATGATCTCCGCGTCGATGAGCCCGCGGAGAATCTCGAGCTTCTGCAACAACACCTGGTCTTCGCTCGGCTTGTCCTGTTCGGGCTCGAAACGGGACTCGTGCTGCTTGTCGAGTTCCTGGAACGTGATCGGGCGGCCGTTCACCTCCGCGGCTACGTTGACCGGGATCGTCTTTTTGCAGGAACCCACCCCCAGCAGGCCCATCGCGCAGAGCGCCGCGGCCGGCACGGCCAATGATTTCATAACCCAATATCATACGGCACCGGCGCGCCGCGCGAACCCGGTTGGTATGCTGATACTTTATTGCCACTCCCTGCGAGGAACTTTTTATGCGCGTAGGCCTCATCGGAACGGGCGCCATTGCCCATAAGCACGCCCAGGCGTACCGGAACATTGGTTTTGAACTGACCGGGTGCACCGATCACTTCCCCGAAGTGGGCAAGGCGTTCGCCGCCCAATACGGCTGCGAATTCGTCTCGTCCCTGGAGGAACTGTGCCGTCACCCGCGGGTGGACTTCGTGGACGTTTGCACGTTCCCCGATTTCCGGCTGCCAGCGGTGGAACTGGCCGCAGCGAACAGGAAGCACGTGCAAGTGCAGAAGCCCATCGCCACCAACCTGGCCACCGCCGCGCAGATGCTGGAGACCGCGGCGCGGGCGGGAATCACGCTGGGCGTGGTCAGCCAGCACCGGTTCGACGATTCCACGCAGTTTGTCCACCGCGCGATTCGCGAGGGGCGGCTGGGCAAGTTGCTGCAAGCCGACGTATACGTGAAGTGGTACCGCACGGCCGAATACTACGCGCGCCCGATCAAGGGCAGCTGGCAGACCGAGGGCGGCGGCGCGCTGATCAACCAGGCCATCCACGGCGTCGACGTGGTGCGCTGGATTGCCGGCCCCGTCCAACAGTTGTTCGGTTACTGGCAACTGGGGGCCCTGCACCGGATCGAGAGCGAGGACGTGGTGAACGCCGTGGTGCGCTTCGCCAGCGGCGCCACGGGCGTGATCCAGGCTTCTACCGCCATGTGGCCCGGCTTCACCGAACGCCAGGAGTTTCACGGCACCAAGGGCACCGCGATTATCTCGGGCGACAAACTGACCACTTGGGACGTCATGGACGACCAGGGCGATCCGCCGCCGCTGGCCCGGGAAGTAGCCTCCGGCGCGTCGGATCCGATGGCCATTTCGCTGACGCCGTTCGAGCGTCAGTTCCAGGACTTCGCCGAGGCCTGCCGGACCGGGCGCCCGCCGCTGGTGGACGGCCAGGCCGGATATGACGCGCTGGCGGTGGTGCTGGGCGTGTACGACTCCTGCCGTTCGGGCCAGCCCGTCAACCTGAGCTGACGCGATGGGGGAGTGGATGCGGGTCCGCGTTCCGGCGTCGAGCGCGAACCTGGGACCCGGCTTCGACGCGCTGGGTCTGGCGATCGGCATCTACCTGGAGTGCCGCTTCCGGCCGAGCGCGGCGCTGCGGATCGCGGTGACCGGGCGCGACGCCGCCCGCATCCCCGCCACGGAGGAGAACCTGATCTGGCAGACCGCGCTCGCCATCGCGGCTGAAGTGGGTCGGGACCTGCCGCCGGTCGAGCTGGAGGTCCACAACGGCATTCCCCTCGGCAAGGGGCTGGGTTCGAGCGCCGCGGCGCTGACGGCGGGCGTGATCCTGGCCGACCACCTGCTGGGGCTGCACTGGAAGCCGCTCCGCATCCTCGACGCGGCGGCCCGCCTGGAAGGCCATCCCGACAACGTCGCGGCCTGCGTGCTTGGCTCGATTGTCGCCAGCGCGATCGACGCCGGGGGGACCGCCCGGGCCGTGCGGCTGGAACTGTCGCCGCGGTTCGATGTCGCGCTGGTGGTGCCGGACTTTGAATTGCCCACCTCTGCCGCGCGCGCCGTGCTGCCCGAGCAGGTCAGCCGCGCCGACGCCATCTTCAACATCCAACGGGCGGCCCTGTTGATCACCGCGCTGGCGGCGGGCGCCACCAACGCCTTCCCCGCCGCCCTGGAAGACCGCTTGCACCAGCCGTATCGCGCCCCGCTGGTGCCCGGCCTTGCCGACATTCTCAAACTGCGCGCTCCCGGCCTGCTCGGTTGCGCCCTCAGCGGCGCCGGACCGTCCATCCTGGTGTTCTACGAGCGCGGCTACGCCCAAGTCTGCGACCTGGTCCGGCAGGTGTTCCGGCTGCACGGGCACCAATCCGAAGTTCTGTACGCGCAGATCGCCCCGGCGGGCTTTACCATCGCCGCGGAAGAAACGTAAGCGCTTCCGCTACCGGTCTCCCCCGAGGTCCGCCAGCGTCTTACGCAGCAATCGCCCGGTGTAATCCCGCGTGCGCGGGTTGCGCGAGGCGTCCTGGCTGGTGTCGGGCAATTGCCGGATCCGCGCGAGAACGGGCCGCGCCCGCTCGTCCAGCGCATCCAGCGCGTTGAGCGCCTGCACGGCCGCGTAGTAGGGATTGCGGCTGGCGTCGGCCCGCTCGACCAGCACGGCCAGCGACCGTTGCAGCGCGTCTTGTCCGCCATACTGGCCCAGCGCCCGCGCCGCGGCGATCTGCACCGCCGGGGCCGGATCGTCCAGCGCCCGGAGCAGCAGTTCCCTGCCCGCCCGCACCGCCTCGCCGCCCCGGATCAGCAGCGCCATCGCTCCCCAATACCGGACCGCGCTGTCGGCATCACGCAACAGAGAGGCATAGTCCGGGGCCGGCTCGCGTGAGGCCGCCTGTTCCGCCGCCGCGAACACCCGTGCGAACGGATAGCGGCGGTCGTCCCGCGCCATCTCGTATGGCGTCGAGCCTTCCGCCCGGGAATGGATTTCGTCCTCGGGCAGGAACCCCACATCGCGGATGCGCCGCGCCAGATCCTGCTGCGCGGCCCGGAGGCGATCCCGCACGGCGCGGTGCGCCGGCGAGTCCGCCAGGTTCTCCACCTCATCCGGGTCGCGCTCGAGATCGTATAACTCCTCGGGCGGGCGGGGCTCCCAGAAACGGCGCTGGACCGGCGTCAGTTTCCCCTCGTCATAGAGCCGCTTCCAGACCTGCGTGGTCGGCGTTTCGAACATGTAGGCCAAATGCTGGCCGTACGGCAGGTGCGGCATGTAGTTGCGCACGTAGACGTACCGCTGATCCCGCACGCTGCGCACCAGGTCGTACCGCTCGTCCATGCGGCCGCGGAAACCGTAGACGTACGGTTGGGGCGGCGCGGCGTAACGGCCCAGGAAGGCATGTCCCTGCATCCACTCCGGCGGGCGGATCCCGGCCAGGCTCAGCACGGAGGGCGCCAGGTCGACAAAACTCACCAGGCGTTTGGTCTGGCCCCCGGCGCGGTAGTCGTTGGGCGCCAGGCGGCGAAACTTGTCCGGGATGTGCACCAGCAGCGGCACCTGCAGCCCCGAGTTGTAGGGGCAGCGCTTGTGGCGCGGCATGCCCGAACCGTGATCGCCGTAGAAAAAGACAATTGTGTCCGACGCCAGGCCGTCCGCTTCGAGTTCCGCCAGCACGTGCGCGGCTTGTCCGTCCAGCGTGGTCAGGTTGTCGTAATACTGCGCCCAGTCGTGACGGACCTCCGGCGTGTCAGGGTGATACGGCGGAACGCGCACCCCGGCCGGATCGTGGGTGAGGGTGTGCGGACGCCGCCGGATCTGGCTCTCGTGGGTGCTGGTGAAATTGAAGATGGCGAAGAAGGGCTGCCCGGGCCGCCGGTTCCGCCAGTGGGCCCGGGGACTGGAATCGTCCCACACGCCCTCCGGCTTGTCCAGGTTGTAATCCTCCTTGGAGTTGTTGGTGGCGTAGTAACCCGCCTCGCGCAGCAACTGGGGGTACATCCGCATGAACGCCGGCATGCGCGTCTGGCTGCGCATGTGCTCGCTCCCGGTGCTGGGCGGGTAGACTCCCGAGATGATGGCGGTGCGCGCCGGCGCGCACACCGGGGCGTTCGACCAGCAATGCAGGTAGCGCAGGCTGCGCGCCGCCAGGCGGTCCAGCTGAGGCGTCACCGCGTAGCGGTCGCCGTAACAGCCGAGCTGCGGCCCGATGTCCTCCGCCGTAATCCAGAGGATGTTTGGCGGCGCGGGGGCGGATGCGCCGCGGAGCAGACCGGCGCTCAGCGCGCCGGAAAACGTTCGCCGGTTCAGCATGGCTCACCGGCAAGTATATAGCCGGGCGCGCCGCGGATTAAATCCCTTCACCGGCGCCGAACGAAGTCACCGGCAGGAACCCGGCTTCTTCCAGCGTCCGGACCAGGTCATCGGCGGCCTGCTCCGGTTCCCCGGCGTGTTCCCGATAATCTTTGGTCAGAAACCGCTCCGCGCCCGCCGCTTGGCGGGTTGCGGCGGCCTGCTCTCCGGCGGTCTCCGGCGCCACACAGAGCACGAGCAGACCGGATTCGGCCAGCGCCGCGGCCACGCGGGCAATCCCTTCGCCCTGCGCCGCCTCCTCCAGCACGTGCACCAGACAGCCGCGATCGAACAGTTTCCGCTCGGCGACAAAGGCGATCTCGGCGTCCCCCGCCATCCAAACGACCGCGGGACGATGGCCCGCCCGCGCGTAGCGCTCGACCGGCGTCACGCGGGTGAACTCGAACTCGATGGCTTCCCGCTGCTTGCGCGGCGGCTCATGGCCGTGCGCCCCGCGAATCATCCCGGCGCCCACCGTCTCGTTGGTCATGGGGTCGATCAGGATGAACGCCCCAGTCACCCGGTTGCGCTCGTAGGCGTCGAAGTACAAGGGCTTGACGGTCTCGACCAGCACCGCCCCGATCTCGTTCAATTCCAGCCGCACCGCCGGCACGTGCTCCAGCGTGTTCACATCCACCCGGTGCCGGATCGCGCGGATGTTGGCCTTCACCTGATGCGTGGTGTGTTTGACTAGGTAGGTCTTGTCCACCTCGAGCGGCGTCGCGTTCATCCACACCATCATCGCCTCGAAGCGCCGCGAGACGTAGGGCACGCTGGACGGATGCACCAGCATGTCGCCGCGGCTGATATCCAGTTCGTGCTCGAGGCAAAGCGCAACCGACAACGGCGGGTAAGCCTCGGCCAGCCCGCCATCGTAGGTGACGATCGACGAGACGCGGCTCAGCCGGCCGGACGGCAGCACCATGATCGGATCTCCCACCTGCACGCTTCCCGAGGCCACCTGCCCCGCGTAGCCGCGGAAATCCAGGTTGGGACGAAGCACGTACTGCACCGGGAAACGGAAATCCGCGGTGTTGTAGCGCCGGCCCGCCGGCGCCGTTTCCAGATGTTCGAGCAGACTCGGTCCGCGATAGTACGGCGTGCGGGCGCTCGGCGACACCACATTGTCGCCCAGCAGGGCGCTGATCGGGATGTACAGGACGTCCTTGAGGTCCAGCTTCGCCGCGAACGCCGCAAAGTCCTCACAGATCCGTTCGAACACGTCCTGCCGGAACTCCACCAGGTCCATCTTGTTCACGCAGACCACCAGATGGGGAATGCCCAGTAACGCCGCGATGTAGGCGTGCCGCCGCGACTGCGGCAGCACCCCGTTGCGGGCATCGACCAGCACAATCGCCAGATCCGCGGTCGAGGCGCCCGTCGCCATGTTGCGCGTGTACTGCTCATGCCCGGGCGTATCCGCGATGATGAACTTGCGCCGCGCGGTCGCGAAATACCGGTACGCCACGTCGATCGTGATGCCCTGCTCGCGCTCCGCGCGCAGCCCGTCCGTCAGCAGGGCGAAATCGAACGATCCCGCCGATTGGTTTACCGACGCCTTCGCGACGCTGGCGATCTGGTCTTCGTAAACGCCCTTGGAGTCGTAAAGCAGGCGGCCGATCAGCGTGGATTTGCCGTCGTCCACACTGCCGGCGGTCGAAAAACGCAGCAGTTCCTTCCGCTCGTCCTGCGCCAGGAATTCCTCGATGGTCATCGGCGTAGCAGCGCTCATCCCCGGCCTCTCAGAAATACCCTTCCCGCTTCTTGATCTCCATCGACCCCTCTTCGTCGTAATCAATGACGCGGTTCTCCCGCTCCGACCGCCGGGCGTGAATCATTTCTTCGATAATCTTCGGCACGGTGTCCGCCTCCGAGCGGATCGCCCCCGAACAGGGGCTGCACCCGATGGAGCGCATCCGGCACATCACCCACTGCGGCTTTTCGCCCGGAAGACGGACAAAATCCTGCTCCACCGGAATCAGCAGATTCCCCCGGACAATCATTTCGCGCTCTTTGGCGAAGTACAGCGGCACGACGGGGATCTGTTCCAGGTGAATGTAGTGCCAGATGTCGATCTCGGTCCAATTCGAGAGCGGAAACACCCGGATGGTTTCGCCCCGGTCAATTCGCCCGTTATAGAGATTCCAAAGCTCGGGGCGCTGGTTCTTCGGATCCCACTGGCCAAACTTGTCCCGGAACGAATACACGCGCTCCTTGGCGCGCGATTTTTCTTCTTCGCGCCGGGCGCCTCCAAACGCCGCATCGTATCCGCCCGCGGCCAAACCGTCCAGCAAGCCCCGCGTCTTCAGCAACCCGCAGCACTTCTGCGTGCCCAGCCGGATGGGGTTCGCGCCGTCGGCGAGCGCTTTTTCGTTCTTGTAAACAATCAGCCGGGCCCCGATCTGGGCCGTGAACCGGTCCCGAAACTCAATCATTTCCTTGAACTTGTAGCTGGTATCGATGTGCAGCAGCGGAAACGGAATCGGCCCCGGATAAAACGCCTTCTGCGCCAGGCGCACCAGCGTTGACGAGTCCTTGCCAACCGAGTAGAGCAACACCGGATTGGCGAACTCCGCCGCCACTTCACGGAAGATGTGGATGCTTTCCGCCTCCAGGGCGCGGAGGTGGCTGACCGTCCGGGAGTCGAGTTTCATGGATGGGGCTTGATTCTCTTGAATGTCGATCAAGATTGTATTGTATCCTGAAGACGCGCTTTTGACCACTTGGCCGCACCGCTGTGGCCCGCGCCTTTCAGCATCATCGAACGGGCCGGGGCTCCCGGGCGGAGGCTGCTACAATGCCCAGTTTATGTCGCTCGTCGTCGTCGGATCGGTGGCCTATGATGGGGTGGAAACGCCTCATGGGAAAGCGGAGCGCATCTTGGGCGGAGCCTGTACCTATATCTCGTTGGCCGCCAGTTATTTCACGCACGTCAAGATCGTTGGGGTGGTGGGTGAGGATTTCGCCCAGGAGGATGTCGGGTTGCTTGCCAGCCGCAACATCGACGTCAGCGGACTGGAGCGGGCGCCGGGCAAGACGTTCTTCTGGCAGGGCGTGTACTCCGCCGATATGAACGACCGCACCACGCTGCGCACCGACCTGAACGTGTTTGCCGATTTCCAGCCAAAATTGCCGGAGGCGTTCAAGGAACAGCCCTTTCTGATGCTGGGCAACATACAGCCGGACCTCCAGCGCGACGTCCGCCGCCAGATGCGCGCGCCGGAGTTGGTGGGCGGCGACACCATGAATTACTGGATTCAGGATTTTCGCCCGCAACTGCTGGCGGCGATCCGCGAGTGGGACTTCCTGTTGATCAACGACGGCGAGGCGCGCATGCTGTCGGGGGAAACGAACCTGAAGAAGGCCGCGCGCGCCATTCTGGCGCTGGGCCCGCGCTACGTCGTCATCAAGCGGGGGGAGTACGGCGCCCTCCTCTTCACGCCGGAAGAGCACTTTGTCGCGCCGGCTTATCTTCTCGATCAAGTGTTTGACCCGACGGGCGCGGGCGATTGCTTCGCGGGCGGGTTCATCGGCTGGCTGGCGGGTCTGGGCAAGCCCCGCGCCGGCGTCACCAGCGCGGACCTGCGGCGTGCGGTAATCTACGGTTCGGTGATGGGCAGCTTCTGCTGCGAGAACTTCGGCGTGGACCGGTTCCGCACCTTGACCCGCGCCGAGATCGATGCCCGCTTCAACGAGTTCCAGGGCTTCACCCGCTTCTAACCGGCCGCCGCGCGGCGCACGGGCAGCGATGGCGCTGGTGCTGGCCACCGCTGCGCTGAGCGCTGCGGCTACCTGGTTCTGCCTCGCGCGCGGCTACACGCTCTATTACGGGGACGCGCAGGCGCACCTGGGCATCGCCCGGCGTCTGGTCGATTCGCGCACGCCGGGCTACGACCAGATCGGCACGGTCTGGTTGCCGTTGCCGCATTTGTTGATGGCGCCCGCCGCGGCGCATGACGCCTGGTGGCGGAGCGGCCTCGCGGGCGCGCTGCCAAACGCCGCCGCGTTTGTGCTGGCCGTGCTTTTCCTCTATCTGGCGACGTCCGCGCTGACGGAGACCCGCTGGGCCGGGCTCACGGCGGCGGCCCTGTTCGCGCTGAATCCCAACGTGCTGTATCTTCAATCCATCCCGATGACGGAAATGCTGTTCGCGGCGTGCCTCACCGGGACCTGGTGGTGCTGCGTCCTGTTCGCGCGGCGTCCGTCTCTCTGGTATGTCGCCGGCGCGGGTCTGTGGGCGCTGGCGGGGACGCTGACCCGCTACGAGGGCTGGTTCGTCCTGCCGTTCGCCGCGCTGTATTTCCTGCTGGCCGGCGGCGACCGGCGCTGGAGGGCCGGTCTGCTCTTCGCCGGGATCGCCGGTCTCGGGCCGCTGTATTGGCTGGCGCACAATGCGTACTACTTCGGCGACTGGCTCGAATTCTACCGTGGATCTTACTCCGCCAAGGCCATTCAGGGCGGGTCGAGCTATCCGGGCGATCACAATTGGCGGCAAGCTTGGCTGCAATACTCGTCCGCCGTGCGCGGGTGCGCGGGGGAACCGCTGCTGGCTTTGGCCGCCGCGGGCCTCGGCCTCCACCTGACCGCGCCCCGCCGTCTGGCCCGCAGCTTCGGGGCTCTGGTCTTGCTGGCCCTGGTCCCGGCCTTTTACCTCTGGAGCCTGCACAGCGGCGGGACACCGATCTTTGTTCCGGACCGTTGGCCGCACAGCTATTACAACACGCGCTATGGCGTGGCGGCGATGCCGCTGCTGGCGGTCGCCGGGGCGCTGGGCGTCGCTCGCCTGCCCGCCCGCTGGCGCGCGGGATTGTGCGGTTTCCTGGCGCTGGCCGCGGCCGCGCCCTGGCTGCTGCGCCCGTCCCCGGAGGCCTGGATCACATGGAAAGAGTCGCGCGTAAACTCGGAAGCCCGCCGCGCGTGGACGGCCGAAGCCGCCGCCTGGCTGCGCGGGCGTTATCGCCCCGGGACGGGTATTTTCACCACTTTCGGCGATGTGACCGGCGTCTTTCGCGAGGCGGGCATCCCCCTGCGGGAAACCCTGACCTGGGACCACCAGCCCTACTGGCAAGCCGCGATCCACCGCCCCGACCTGTTTCTGCGCGAGGAGTGGGCGGTTGCCTTCGCCGGCGATCCCGTGCACGCCTGCCTGCGAAAGGCGTGGTCCGCCGGGCCTCGCTATCTGCTCCAGAAACGGATCGCCATCCCCAACGCGCCCGCCCTCGAGATCTACCGCCGGGACCGCGCGCCGGCCTTCCTTGGACCGCCACCCCAACGCGCGAGCGAAACCCTGGCGCCGCGTGGATTGTCCACGAACTCTCGCGGCCGCGGGATACGATAGAGGGCGATGTCCCGGGTTCTGGCGTTGCTGCTGTGCGGTTGGCCGCTGCTCGCGGTCACCATCGAAGCGCGGGGGGACGCGGCGTGGCCCACGCGCAATCACTACCGCTTCCGCTGGGATGCGGCGGCCGAACGCGGCCGTCCGGTTTGGGTGGACCTGGAACTACCCGCCGCGTTTCAGCCGGACTCGGTGCGCGTCTTCGCGGAAGATGGAACGGCCGCGTCCCCCAAAACCGAGTGGCGAAATCCCCGCGCCCGCATCGCCTGGCGCTCCACCGGCGCGCGCCGCTATCACGTCTACTTCGATCATGGCGCAGCGGGTGAAACGACCCGGCTTGTGGAGCCAGCCATGATCGGCGCCGGCGACCGGGTCACGTTCGGACGGCCGGGCGTGCGCGCGCCGCTGGCCGTGGGACTGTGGGGGCACCCGGCGGCGTTTGACTTCGATGGCGACGGCCAAGTGGACGTCATCGTCAGTTGTCCGGATCGCCCGTTCAACGGCACTTACCTGTTCCGCAACCTCGGCTCGGCCGGCGAGCCTCTGTTTGACCGGGGCGCGTGGCTGGGCCGCGGGCATCGCGACCTGGTGGCCGCTGACTTTGACGGTGACGGCGCCATCGACCTGGTCACCAGCGGCGGCTACTACCGGGACGTGCGGCGCAACCGGATGGCGGACTTCGTCAGGGTGAACCTGCCACGCGACTACCACGCGGGCCGCGACGACCTCTGGTATCCGGCGGACTGGGATGGCGATGGGCGCATCGACGTGCTGGCGGGCGTCAGCGACTGGCGGGAGTACGGATGGGATGACGCCTTCGACGCGCGCGGCAACTGGACCCGCGGCCCGCTCCACGGCTACGTGTGGTTCCATCGCAACATCGGCTCCAATCAAGCGCCGAGCTACGCGCCGCCGGTGAGGCTGGAGGCCGGCGGCCGCGTGATTGACCAGTACGGCAGCCCGGCGCCCAATCCGGTCGATTGGTTTGGTGCGGGACGGCTCGACCTGATCGCAGGCGAGTTTCTGGACAAAATCTACCTGTTCCGAAACAACGGGCGCGGCCTGGACGCCCCGGTGCGGCTGGCGGCCGGCGGCCGGCCCATCCAGATGGACCTCTGTATGATCCAGCCCCGCGTCGTGCGGTGGCACGCCGACGGCCGGCCCTCGCTGCTGGTGGCCGAGGAAGACGGGCGCGTCACGCTGTTCGAAAACCAGGCCCCCATCGGACAATCGCCCCGGCTGGCCGCCGGCCGCTTTTTGCCTCAGGTGGATCCGTACGTGAAGAGCGGGGCCTTGTCCCGCCCGGTCGCCGTCGACTGGAACGGGGACGGCAAGCTGGACCTGGTGTCCGGCAACTCGGCGGGCTACATCCAGTGGTTCGAGAACGTCGGCACGCGCGAGGACCCCGCCTTTGCGGATCGCGGCTACCTTTCCGCGGCAGGCCGGGCGATCCGCCACTTGGCCGGCGAAAACGGCTCGATTCAAGGGCCCGCGGAAGCCAAGTGGGGTTACACCAATCCGTGGGTGGCGGACTGGAATCTGGACGGCGTCCTGGACCTGATGGTGAACGACATTCGCGGCGAGGTCGTCTGGTATCCCAACGTGGGCACGCGCGAGCGGCCCCAGCTGGGAGCGGCGCGGCCGGTCGAGGTGGAATGGGAGGGGCGCGCGCCCAAGCCCGAGTGGGTCTGGTGGGAGCCCGTGGGCAGGCAGTTGGTGACCCAATGGCGGACAACGCCGCGCATCGTCGACTGGGACAGCGACGGGCTTCCCGACCTGGTCATGCTCGACTGGCGCGGCTACCTCACCCTGTTCCGGCGCGCCCGGCGGAGCGGCGACCTGGTCCTGCTGCCGCCCGAGCGCATCTTCCTGGAACCGAACGGCCGCTTCCTGAACATGGCCGCCGGCCGCGCCGGACGTAGCGGGCGGCGCAAAGTGGATCTCGTGGATTGGGACGGCGACGGCGACCTGGACCTGATCTCTGATTCCGACGAAGGTCCCGTCTGGTACGAAAACACCGGCACCCAAGCCAAGCCGGTGATGACCTATCGCGGGACCATCCTGAAGGCCAAACTTTCCGGTCACAATCCGACGCCCAACGCGGCCGATTGGAATGGCGACGGCAGGCTCGACCTGCTGGTCGGCGCCGAGGACGGATTCTTTTACTACTTCGAGCGCAGTTATATTGACGCGCAGTCGCCTTGAACGGCGCGCCGCGTGGTTAGCCACCGGCGCGGGCGCGCGGAGGTAGCCCTGCGGCCGGGGTGCAACCAGGCATACCCTGGGCGCGCCGGTACAATGAAAGCAGTCCCCACTTATGGCGAGTTTTCTCACCCGCGTGCGTCTGACGCTCGAAATGATCAAGTTCGAGCACTCCGTGTTTGCCTTGCCGTTCGCTCTGACCGGGGCGCTGCTGGCCATGCGGGACGCAGGCGCCACGCTGGCCGAGGCGTGGCCCAAGTTCGCCTGGATTGTGGTGGCCATGGTGGCGGCGCGCTCCGCCGCCATGGCGTTCAACCGGGTAGTGGACGCCGGTATCGACGCGCGCAACCCCCGCACCCGCAACCGCCACATTCCCGCCGGCGTGCTGTCGCGCGCCTTCGGTTGGGGTTTCGTGGCCGTCTCTTCGGCGGTGTTCGTGTTGGCGGCCAAGGCGCTGAACCCGCTCTGCCTCCTGCTGGCGCCGGTGGCGCTGGGCGTCGTCTTCTTCTATTCGTTCACCAAGCGGTTCACCTCGTTTTCCCACGTGGTGCTGGGCTTTGCGTTGGGCATCGCGCCGGCGGCGGCCTGGATCGCCCTGCGCGGCGAACTGGACCCGCGCATCCTGTGGCTGACCGCGGCGGTCACCTATTGGACCGCGGGGTTCGACATCATTTACTCCTGCCAGGATTTTGAGTTCGACCGGGACGCGGGGCTCTTCAGCCTGCCGCGGCGGCTGGGGATCGCGGGGGCGCTTCGCGTTTCGCGGGCGCTGCACGTGGCCATGCTGGGCTGCCTGCTGGCGCTGGTCCACGCGCTGGCTTTAGGGCCGCTGGCGGTGGCGGGCGTCGCGGTGGTGGCGGCGCTGCTGGCCTACGAACATCGCCTGGTGAAAGCGGACGATTTATCCCGAGTCGATGCGGCCTTCTTCACCATCAATGGATATGTCAGCGTGTTATTCTTCCTCTTTTGGGCAGCGGACATTTTCTATGCCGGTCGTCATTGAAGACAGCCGCCTGAAGCCGATTTACGACAAGGTGTTCGCCGGAGAGCGCCTCACGTTCGACGATGGGCTCGCCCTTTACCGCACCAGCGACCTGCTGGCCGTGGGCTACCTGGCAAACCTGGTGCGGGAACGCCTCCACGGCAACGTGACCTTCTTCAACGTCAACCGGCACATCAACCCTACCGACGTCTGCGTGGCCAGCTGCCGCCTGTGCGCCTTCGGCAAGAAGGCCAAGGACCCGCGCGGCTACACCATGTCGCTCGAGCAGGTTTGGGAAACCGCCGGCCAGGGTTGGAGCGAAGCGGTGACCGAGTTCCACATCGTCGGCGGGTTGCACCCCGAACTGACGCTGGACTGGTATTGCGAAATGCTCCGCGGCCTGAAGGAGCGTTTTCCGCAGGTTCACCTGAAGGCGTTCACCATGGTCGAGGTGGCTTACCTGGCTCGCCGCGCCAGGATGTCCACCGAACAGGTGCTGTGGCGCCTGCGCGACGCCGGCGTGGACTCGTTGCCGGGCGGCGGCGCCGAGATCTTCTCCGAACGGGTCCGCCGCATCATCTGCGATCACAAGATCGACGGCGACGAGTGGCTGGAGACGGCCCGCATCGCGCACCGCCTGGGACTCAAATCGAACTGCACCATGCTTTACGGGCACCTGGAGAACGACGAGGACCGCGTGGATCATCTCCTCCGCCTGCGTCAGGTGCAGGACGACACCGGGGGGTTCGTCACGTTCATCCCGCTCGCGTTCCACCCGGACAACACGCCGTTGCAGCACATCGCGCGCACCACCGGGTTCGCGGATCTCAAGAACATCGCGGCGGCGCGCCTGCTGCTCGACAACATCCCGCACATCAAGGCCTACTGGATCATGATGACGCCGCGGATCGCCCAGATTGCACAGCGCTTCGGCGCGGACGATATCGACGGCACCGTGGTGGAAGAAAAGATCTACCACGACGCTGGCGCCACTACCAGCCAGAGTCTCCGGAGGCAGGAACTGCTCCGCCTGATCCAGCGCGCCGGCCGCGAACCTGTGGAGCGCGACACGTTGTACCGCCCCGTCCAGCGCAGCGAGGCGACGTTCACGGTTCTCGTCTAACGGCGGCGCGCGGTTGCGCGAGGCACGTCGGCCTACAGGCCGGCGAGCGCCGCCGTCCCGGGGTGGTTGCTACACTACCGGGAAAGGTTTCAAGGAGTTCCCCGCGATGAACGCCGCTGTCGCCCACGCCGCCCGCGCCGCGGCCAGCCCGGCTGCCTTAGCCGACGCCAAAGGCAAGAAGATCGGCATTCTCATCGTGGCCTACAACGCCGTCACCACGCTGGTCAACAAGGTGCTCCGGCGAATCCCCCCCGAGGTTTGGGACAACGTCGCGGAAGTCGCGATCTTTGACGATTCCAGCCAGGACCATACCTACGAGCTGGCGCTGGGTTTCAAAGCCGCCAACGAGCGCGCCGCGGAGAAACTCACCGTCCTGCGGAATGAGCGGAACCAGGGCTACGGCGGCAACCAGCGGCGCGGCTACGAGTACTTCATCGGCAAGGGTTTCGATGTGGTGATTCTGCTGCACGGAGACGGGCAATACGCTCCGGAAATTCTGGCCCAGATCTACCGGCCGATCGTGGACGGCGAGGCCGACGCGGTCTTTGGCTCGCGGATGATGCCCGATTACGGGGGCCCGCTGAAGGGCGGGATGCCGCTTTACAAATACATCGGCAACCGCATTCTCACCTTCTTCGAAAACCGGCTGCTGGGCATGCGGCTTACCGAGTTCCACTCCGGCTATCGCGCCTACAGCCTGGCGGCGCTGCGGCAGATCGACCTGTCGCGGATGACCAACGATTTCCACTTCGACACGGAAATCATCATTAAGCTGCACCACCAGGGCATGCGCATCCGGGAAGTCGCGATCCCCACCTATTACGGCGGCGAGATCTGCTACGTGAATGGCCTGAAGTACGCCCGCGACGTGGCCCGCGCGGTGTTGCGCTACCGGCGCACCATCAACTCCATCGAAAAGGCGCCGGAATTCGCCGAATACTGGGTCCACTATCCGATCAAGAGCAGCCGCTATTCCAGCCATGATTACCTCTGGAAGTACTGCGGCCGGGAGCAGCGCATCCTCGAATTGGGCTGCGGCGAAGGATTCCTGGCGGCGCGGCTTCGCGAGATGGGCCACCGGGTGGTGGGCGTCGATCTCCTGGCCGAGCCGAGGCGCCAGGACGCGATGGAGGCTTACTTTGCCGGGGATCTCGACCAAGGCCTGGCCGCAGTCCGGCAGTACGTGGAAGCGACCGGCGTCAAATTCGACCTGATTCTGCTGATGGACGTGCTCGAGCATCTGCCGCGACCGGAACGGCTGCTGCGGGAGTGCGCCGCGCTGCTGACGCCCGCCGGAAGGGTGCTGATCTCGCTGCCGAACGTCGCCAATATCACCGTGCGGCTGGGGCTGCTCATGGGGCGCTTCGAGTACGCCGACCGCGGCATACTCGACCGGACGCACCTGCGTTTCTACACCCGCCGCACCGCGCGCCGTTTGCTGGCGGGGCAGCACTACGAAGCGGTGACCGAAAAGACCACCGTGATGCCGCTCGAACTGGTGCTTGGCATCCCGGCGGAGAACCCGCTGATGCGGCTGCTGACCGGAATCCTCCACGCATGCACCGTGCTCTGGCCGACGCTGCTGGGCTACCAGTTCTTCTTTGTGGCGCGGCCCAAGGGGCCGGCGCCGGCCCAGATGGCGGGCGGGGACGGCTCCCACGACGCGGGCTGATGAGATCAGCCTCGGCGTTCGTCCGGAGAGCAGAGTAGATCGCGGCACACCGGCCGGAGGGCGCCCAGGAGTGACCCGTCGTCGATCGCCGATCGGCCGGTGACCTCGAGGAACTGCTCGCTGCCGGTTGCGGCCGCCGCGGCGGGATAGGACCGCCGCCGGAACTGGTCGAGTTTTGCCTCGCGCAACGCCAGCGCTTCTGCCTGGTCCCCGCGGTTGGCCGTTCGCGCGACCCCTATTTCTGCCGGGCAATCACCCGGTCTTTGATCTTCCCGTAGGTCGCTTCGGGGATGATCTTCCGGCTTACCAATTCGTTCTTGGCCCGGTACGGGCGTCCCTGGATGATTTTGGCCGCATAGGCATCGCCAATTCCTGGTAAGGCCTTCAGTTGATCTGCCGTGGCGGAGTTCAGGTCGAGTTGGCCGGATACCGTGTCCTTCGCCGCTTGCGCCGCCGCGCTGGGCTTCTTTTCTTGCACTTTTCCTGGTTTGCTCCCGGCCGGATCCGTTGCCACGACGAGACCCGCGGCGAGCAGCCCGCTCGCGATCGTCAGGAGAATGCGCATATCGCAAGGATGCCACAACGCGCGCCGACGGGACGGCGAAATCGGAAGACGCTCACCAGCGGACGGTGGTTTTTCGCCCGTGCGGTTCCCCGCGCAGCCAGAGGAAGAGCGGCGCGTGGGGCGCCGGAGCAGGCCACGGGGCAACGACGCGGAGCGTTTGCCGCCCATCCGGCGCAGGGACGGGGAGGTCGCGCACCGGCACCCCATGCTCGGGGTCCCAGCCGACACGGTCGATCCACTCGAGTCCCGTCCCTTCCAGCACGCCCGCGAATCCCTCCTCCGCGGGTTCGTCGGTCAACTCAAAGCGGGTCACCGAGGGCACCCGGATCACGCGGCCCAAAACGACCGGGGCAGACGCGCCCTCCACGTCGTTGGCGACCCGCAGCGTCATCTGGCATCCCGGCTGCGCCAGCCGCGCGGGCTCGACAACCACGAACAGACTGTCCGGACGGGACCGTTCCACCCGCAACCCCGGAGCCTGACCGCCGATCCGGACCCGCGCCGGGGCTAGCTCGAGCGCCGTTTCCTCGCACCCCACTTGGATCTCCGACCGCGGGTTCACATGCGCCACGGACACGGCGAAGCTGGACGGCACGTGCGAAGCCAGTTCGCCTTCCGCCAGTTCGATGCCGGTCCGGGCGGGGCGGGACGGGCGAACCGCGAGGATCCGCGGGCGCGGTCCCACCATCTCTAAAGCGTCAGGAACCTCGACCGGAGTTTCCCGGTCCCGCAAGCGAAGCGTCAGCGCCAGGCGCACCCCGGGCTTGGGTGTGTGGTCCGCTCGCGCGCGCACGCGCAGCGCCATCTCCTCCTGCCGCTCCACGGTGAAGGCGAAGCCTTCTCCGGCAAGGCCCTCCACCAGCTCCAGCCGCTCGCCGCGCAAGGTGAGCGTTTGCTCGGGCTCGCCGGAATTCAGGCGGACGGGAAGCCCGGTCAGAACCGGAGGCGGGGGCAGGACGGGCAGGTCAATCTCCTGCCGCGAGCCGCCGCTCTGGAGGAACGCGAGGCGGTGCGATCCTGGCGTCAGGTTCGAGACATCCACCTCCGTTTCGAGTTTCTCCTGCGGGCCCTGGCCCAAGCCGCGCGGCAGCCGGACGGGCAGTTTCTGCCCCGCCAGTTCCATCCCTTCGACAAACTGGAAATCGGCCCCTTCCAGCTCCACCGTCACTTTTCCCCCTCCCGCCACCAGCGCATCCCGCGAAGCGGCCGAGAGCTGGGCCGACCGCAGGTCCGGCAGCGGCTGGGCGGTCACCTCCACCGGAGTGGATACCGGCGTCCAGTCCCATAAGCCCTCCAATTGATATCTCCCCGGGGCGATGTCCTGCGCAGGCAACAAGACCTCCAGCTTTGCCTGTCCCGGCACCGGACGGACTTGAGCGGCGATCCGTCTCCCGTCTTCCGCCACCCAGCGCCATTGGCGAATTTGCGCCAGCTGCGCCGGCTGCCTGGTCTCGACTTCCAGCACCGACCGCACGTCCAAGGGGACCGTGCGCGGCGCCGCCGCTTCGATCCGGGGCGCCGGTCCGGAGGAAAAACTCCGCGCCCAGACGTAAGCCAGCTTGGTCCGTGGATCGCGCGCTTCGGGGCGGGCGCAGAGCGAGACGCGGTCGCCGGCTTCCAGCCGGGCGAAGGTGGAACGCAATTCCATCCGCGGAAACGCCAGCGTGCGCAGGTTCATCAGCAGGGCCGCGCCGCCGGCCCCGAGTCCCACCGTGCTGCCAAAAAACAGCCCGGCGACGGACGCGGCCAGCGTCGCCGACTGCTGCATCCGCTCCCGGCTGTCCTTGCGCAGCGGATCGTAGGTGGCCAGCGCAGGGTTCAGCGCCCGCAGCATCGTCAGGGTCTGCTGGTCGATCGGCGCGTCCCGGTTCAACCGTCCCCCCGCCCCGTATTGGTTGGCGAAACTGCGGATGGCCACGTCCAGGTCCCGCCCGAGATCCTGGTGCGAACCCGACAGCGCCTGAATCAGCGCTTCGGTCTGCGCGGTCTGCTCGGCATAGCGCGCCAGGTGGTCGATAACTTCGCGGTCGCGTTTGCCCCACGCCACAATCTTCTCGCGGTCGAGGCCGTCCGGACCCCAGATCAGCGCCAGCGCGGTGACCGGGTAGGGCGTCGTCCAGGAGGCGGGTTGATTCAACTGCCGGGGTTCCAGCAGTTGCAGAGGAGCATCGCCTTCCGGCGCGACCAGCACGGCGACCTGTCCCTCCTGCGGGGCCAGGGTGCTGCCCGGGAAGTACAGGAGGTTCGCGCCGCCCGGCAGGGTTTGCAGCGTTTGCACGGGCAAGGCCACCCCGCCGCCGGGCGGCACCGCGGCGAGGCGAAACTCACCGATCGGGCGGCCCGCTGGACAGCCGCTTCCGTTGGCCGACAGCAGGGCGGGCAGACACAGCCCGATCAGCCAGCAAAAGGTCTGGATCTTCATGGCGTTACGCTTCCAGGATAGCCTCCCGCGCGGTTTTGGATTCGGTCCCGGCCCTCGCCCACCTACTTGATTGGGACGTGGCGCGGCGCAGAAAAGTTTACCTGCGTTCATCCAACAACTCGGATCCCACGCTCAAATCGCCGCGGTTTGAGCCGATAACAGACAGCAAGGGTTGGCTCTCGGGATGAGCCCGCAGCGGCCTGCCCGAAGGGCGGAACAAGGAGGTCATTGGCGTGATGGAAAACGGTGGCTGCTGGGCCACCCTGGTGGCAGCCCGCGTCCGAAAGAAGCTTCTCTCCTGGCTCGAGCGCCGGTTTTGCCAACGGGTTTCCCAGCAGCTTTTTCAGGAACGCGAGCGCTTCTTCGTACACGCCCGCCTGACCGGCAACGTGCGCCGGGTGCAGTGGCTGAACGACGAACTGGCGCTGGCCACTCAAACGACGCTCGCCAGTCAGCGGGATGTCACCTGTAGCCTGGTGCGCACGGCAAAAAAATGGCTCGGCTTGCTGCCCGCCACGCCGGCTACCAGCGGCCTGACGGAAACTCCTGCGCAACAGGAATCCTTGGGACAGCTGGCGGAACAGTTGGAAACCATGGCTGGCGCCCGCCCTCCCTCCACCTCGTCCGGCGAGCCCCACCCGTCGCTTCCTCGCGGTTGACCGCCCGCCGGCGCGCTCCTCGGATTCCCCGCGCTATCCTAAGTCCTGAACCTGTCCCTATGCAAACCAGGAACTTAGGAAACAGCGATCTGGCGATCACTCCCATCGGTGTCGGCGCGTGGGCGATGGGCGGCAGCGGGTGGGCTTTCTCCTGGGGACCCCAGGATGACGCCGACTCGATCGCCGCCATCCGCGCCATGCTCGACCGCGGCGTCAACTGGATTGACACCGCGGCGGTCTACGGCTTGGGTCATGCCGAGGAAGTGGTGGGCCGCGCCCTCCAAGGGATTTCGCCCCGCCCGTACGTCTTCACCAAGTGCGGCCGCAATTGGAACCCGCAGCGCGAGATTGTGAAATGTCTGAAGCGGGATGCGATCCGACAGGAATGCGAGAACAGCCTCCGCCGTCTGCGGGTGGACGTCATCGACCTTTATCAGATCCATTGGCCGGAACCCGATGAGGACGTTGAAGAAGGCTGGGCCACGCTGACGCAATTGCAGCGGGAGGGCAAGGTCCGTTATATCGGCGTGTCGAATTTCAGCGTGGCGCAGACTCAGCGCGCCGAGGCGATCGCTCCGGTGACCTCCACGCAGCCGCCCTACTCGCTGGCGTCGCCCGAGGCGGAGGCGGACGTGCTGCCGTATGCTCTTTCGCGCGGCATCGGCGTGATTGTCTACTCGCCCATGAAGAACGGACTGCTGACCGGCCAGATGACGCGCGAGCGGATCGCCGCGCTTCCAGAAGAGGATTTCCGCCGCCGGAATCCGCACTTCCAGGAGCCGCTGCTTTCGCGCAACCTGGCGTATGCGGACCTGCTTGGCCAGATCGGCCGGCGGCACGGACGTTCCGCCGGTGAAGTGGCGATCGCATGGACCCTGCGGCATCCGGCGGTGACCGGCGCTATTGTGGGCGTGCGCAACGCGCAGCAGGTGGACGGGGTGATCGGTGCGCTCCATTTTCGCCTGCCGGACGAAGACTACGAAGAGATCGAGGAATTCCGACGGCAGGTGGCCCTGTCCGCCTGAGCGCGCCTCCGTCGTACCATCAGGACATGATCACCCGCCGCTTCTTGCTTGCCCTCGCCGGGTCGCCGCTAGGGGCGGCGGTCGAGTTTCCGCAGTGGCGAGGTCCGCAGCGCGATGGGGTGTTGCCGGATTTCCCGCTGCCGGACCCCTGGCCGGCGCAGCTGAAGCGCAAATGGCGCGTGGAAATCGGCGCCGGCCATGCCTCTCCCGTGTGCGGCGGCGGGCGCGTTTTTGTTTTTGCCCGGCAAGGCGAAGACGAGACGGTGCGGGCGATCGATCCCGCCGCCGGCAAGACGCTCTGGACCCAGCGCTATCCGGCGCCGTATCAGATGAACGCGGCGGCTACGCATCATGGCAAGGGCCCCAAGTCAACGCCCTTGCTCGCCGAGGGACGTCTGTTCACGTTCGGCATCTCGGGCCTGCTGTCCGCTTGGGACGCCCAGTCCGGGAAGGCCCTCTGGCGCATGGATTTCTCCCGCCAGTACCGGGAAACTTCGCCTCTCTACGGAACGGCGTTGTCGCCGGCGGCGGATCAGGGCCTGCTGTTCGCGCACGTGGGCGGGAACGACCAGGGCGCGCTGGCCGCCTTCGACGCCTCCACCGGACAAGTGCGCTGGCGGTGGGAGGGCGACGGGCCGGGGTACGCTTCGCCGCTGGTCGCGGATCTGGCCGGCGTCCGGCAGGTTGTCACGCCCACCCAGCAGTTCATCGTGAGTGTGGCCCGGAAGGACGGCGCACTGTTGTGGAAGACTCCGCTGGTGACGCCTTATGTACAGAACGCGGTGACTCCCCTGCTGTACCGCGACCTGCTGATCTGTTCGGGGCTGGCGAACGGCATCTGGGCGCTCCGCCCGGAGCGCGCCGGGGCCCGCGTCGCCGCGCCCGCGGTTTGGCACAACAAGGAGCTCAGCCTGTACATGAGTTCGCCGGTACTCGCCGGCGACACGCTCTACGGCTTCAGCAACCGGAATCGCGGGATGCACTTCGCCATGGACGCGCGCACTGGAAAACTGCTGTGGAGCGGTCCGGGCCGGCAAGGCGAGAACGCGGCTCTCCTGCTCGCCGGCGGGCAACTGTTTTCGCTCCACACGAGCGGCGAGCTCACCATCGCGCGTTGCTCGCCCAACGGCTTGGAGATCGTCCGCACGTACCCGGTGGCCGAGACCGAAACCTGGGCGCATCCGCTCGTGCTTCCGGAAGGGATTTTGATCAAGGACCTGCATCACCTGACGCTCTGGACGGTTTGAACGGTCACCTTCTGCACCGTCCGCCTGCCCGCCGTCATCCGCCGATGTATGGAGAGCCATCCTGACCGCCGCCGTGAGTCCGTTTGGGATTATCCGCGTCCGCCCCGCGTGGAACCCTCCACGGACCTAATCCGGGTCGAGTTTCACGGCGAGGTGATCGCGGAAACCACGCGGGCCTGGCGCGTGCTGGAAACCAGCCATCCGCCGGTGTATTACATCCCGGCGGCCGACGTCGCGCTGGCGTTTCTCTTGCCCGGGTCCGGGCGCTCGTACTGCGAATTCAAGGGAGAGGCGAGGTATTGGACAGTGCGCGTCGGGAATCGCGCCGCGGTTCATGCGGCCTGGAGTTACCCAAACCCGCGGCCGGCCTTCGCGAGCATTCGCGATCACTTCGCCTTCTACGCCGGGCGGATGGATGCTTGCTCTGTCGCGGGCGAGCGGGTGCGGCCACAGCCTGGGGACTTCTACGGCGGCTGGATCACGTCCTGGATCGAGGGCCCATTCAAAGGCGGTCCCGGCTCCGCGGGCTGGTAGCCACCCGCCGGGGGGATGACGCTCCGTCCGCGGAACGGGTACACTGCCCCTTCAGGAGCAAGTGACATGGCCGAAAACAAACGTCGAGGTTTCTTGCGCCGCTTTCTGGAGTTGGGCGGCCTGGCCGCCGCCTCGTCCGCTGCGGGCGCGGCCCAAACGCGGGATGCGGGCATGACGGGAACTCTGCCCTCCTATGCGCGGCTTCAGCACTATCAGTCGCGCAAACAGTCGAGCCACCAGCGCGACGGCGGCAATGCCGACTACTACCGGATTCCCGGCGGCGCCACGCAGGAAATCTTTCGCGCGGATGGCCCGGGCGTCATCACCCACATCTGGATTACGATGAGCGCCGCAAGTTTGCATCATCTCAAAGAGATCGTCCTCCGCGCGTACTGGGATGGCAACGCGCGGCCCAGCGTTGAGGTTCCGGTCGGGGACTTTTTCGGATTGAACCTGGGCCACTATTTCATTTATCAATCGGCATTTCTCAACTGCTCGGCGGTCAAGGCGCTCAACTGCTATTTCGCGATGCCGTACCGCAAATCCGCGCTGCTGACGGCCACCAACGAGGGCGCCGACGAAGTCCGGGCGTTCTACATCAATACCGACTATCAGCAGACGCCGGCGCTTCCCGCCGACGCCATGTATTTCCACGCGCAGTACCGCCAGGCCGCGCCCAACCCCGCCGCCACTTTCGACTGGCGGCACAATGGCGACGCCAACCGCTTGAAGAATCCAACGGGCCAGGGCAACTACGTGTTCCTGGAAACCCGCGGTCAGGGGCATCTGCTGGGCGTGACGCTGGGGGTGGTCCAAAACCAGGATTTCTGGATGGGCGAAGGAGACGACATGATCTTCATCGACGGCGAAGCCCAGCCCAGCATCATCGGCACCGGTTCGGAGGACTACTTCTGCGGGGCCTGGAATTTTGGAGGCCGGGAAGGCGCCACCGCTTTCGCTCACCTCTACAACGGCGCCTCATTTATGCAACTGCCGGAGCATACCGGGGGACGGTACGTGCTCTACCGCTGGCACGCGGACAATCCGGTCACCTTCACGCGCTCGCTGAAGCACACCATGGAGCATGGACACGCCAATCATCGGGCGGACAATTTCTATTCGTGCGCGTATTGGTACCAGCGCGAGCCGTTCACGGATTTCCCGCCGCTGCCGCCGGTAGCGGAGCGCATCCCGCGGGTCAAAGCCGTGAAAGGCCCTGGCGGCGCGGGTTAATCTCTCGTCTGGAATCAGGCAGGAAGGCATTTCTCCGCAACTCCCTACGCAGAACTCCCGCCCTTTCCACCGCACCCTACGAATCTCGCTGGCCGCGCGAGGTTCCCGCACTCCTGCGGCCCGGCATCGCCCCGTGAGAAAGCGGCGACGCCGGTATCCAGAGCGCTCCGGCGAACCATCGACTCCGGCGCAGGGAAGCAGAGTAGAGGGTTCGAAACAGCCTGGCCGTCCCGCCGCGGCGTTTGCGGGATTGAGCCCGCCTTCGGCGGTTTCTATACTGTGGAGGGTTCCGGCGCAACCGGCAGCTCAAGGAGGAACAAGTGAAACGGTCGCTTCTGATTGTCTTGGCGGCGGCTATGGCGCTGCTGGCGAAGGATCAGCGATCGCGGCCCGTGCTCGACACGGCGCGATCTCCTCACGCGGCGCTCCGCGGAGTGCCAATCTCCGCCGTCCGCTTCGGGGATGGTTTCTGGGCGCCCCGGCGGCAGGCGGTGGTGGATGTCAGCCTGCCCACGCTGCTGGAGTTGTTCGAGCAGAAGGGGATCATCGACAACTTCCGCCGCCTTTCCGGGAAGAAGGAGGTCCGGCGCCGCGGGCCGCTGTTCACCGATTCGGACGTGTATAAGTGGCTCGAGGCGGTGGCGTTCGTCCTCCAGGAACGCGATCATCCCGCGCTGCGGCAGTCGGCCGCGCGGGTGATTCAGGAGATTGCCGCCGCCCAGGAACCTTCCGGCTACCTGAACACCTACTACTCCCGCGAGAACCGCGGCGAGAGGCACAAGAACATGCGTCACGGGCACGAGTTGTACTGCCTGGGCCACCTGATTCAGGCGGGCATCGCCTGGCAGCGCGCGACGGGCGAGACGCGGCTGCTCGAAGTAGGACGGCGCATGGCCGATTACGTCGACCGCGAGTTTGGGCCGAACCGCCGGCCGATCTTCGAAGGGCACCCGGAGATCGAATTGGCGCTGGCCGAGCTCTACCGCTCGACCGGCGACCGGAAGTATCTCGCGCTGGCCGCCTATCTGCTCCAGGGCGATCCGCGCAACGAAGCGGACGTGCCGCCGCGCGAGTTCGTGTACCTGTTCACGATTAAACCGTTCACCTCGCGCACGCGGATGGAGGGGCACGCGGTCCGCGCCGGCTACGCCTGCTCGGGCGCCGCCGACTACTATCTGGAAACCGGCGAGGCGGCCTACGCCGCCACGCTGCAGCGGCTGTGGGAGGACATGACCGCGCGCAAGCAGTACCTGACCGGCGGCATCGGCTCCCGCGCGCAGGGGGAAGCCTTCGGCGAACCCTACGAACTGCCCAATCAGCAGGCCTACACCGAATCGTGCGCGGCCATTTCGACGATGTTCTGGAACTGGCGCATGGTCCACGCCTGGCCGGAAGCGAAATACATGGACAATTTCGAGCGCGCGCTCTACAACGGCGCCAACGCCGGCCTGTCGCTGGACGGCCGGCTGTACTGCTACCGGAATCCGCTCGAGCTCACCGGCAATCCGGAAGACCAGATCCGCAACCCGTGGTACGACACTACCTGCTGCCCGCCGAACCTCCAGCGCATCCTGGCGTCGCTGCCCGGCTATGTCTATTCGACTTCGCGGGACGGCCTGTGGGTCCACCTCTATCACGCCTCGCGACTGGACTGGAAACTGGAGGACGGGACGGTCTTGCGCGTGGACCAGCAGACCGGATACCCCTGGAAAGGCGAGGTAGACCTGACCGTTCATCCGGCGCGCGCCGCGGCATTTACCCTGCACCTGCGCATTCCCGCGTGGGCGTCGCCCGCGTCGGTAACGGTCAACGGGGCGCCCTGGCGGGAGCCGGTGAAGCCAGGCGCTTATCTGCCCCTGAAGCGAACCTGGCAGCCTGGCGACCGGGTGCGATTGACACTCAACGTCGCGCCGAGGCTGACCCAGGCGAATCCGCGCGTGCGGGAGAATCTGGGCAAAGTCGCGGTGGAGCGTGGACCGCTGGTGTATTGCATGGAAGGCTTAGACCAGCCGCCGGGAACGCATGCGTTCGACTGGTATCTGCGGGCCGATGCGCCGCAGTGGCGCGAAGCTTGGCAAGCCGCGCAGTTGGGCGGCATCACCCGGCTGGAGGCCAACGCCGTGCGGCCGTCCGGCGAACCCGCGCGCCAGCCCCTTTACGCGGCCTACCCGATGTGGACGACCGCCAAGGCGACGCCCGGGCGGATCACGCTCATCCCGTACTACACCTTCGCCAACCGCGAGGCCACGCCCATGCAGGTGTGGATTCCGGCGCGCTAGCCGCGCCGTTACCTCCGGACCGAGATCACGGCGTTCGCCGGCGAGGCCACTCCATCCAACGTGGCGATGACGGGTAGTTCGCCATCGGGCGCATCCGGCGGGATTTGGATTGCCAGTTGGAAAAGCGCGGTGAAGCCCGGGGCGAGGGCTGCGCCAAAGTGGATCGTCTCGAGGCCGCCCACGGTCACGCGCAAGGTTCCGGTAATGAGCGAGGCGCCCACGGCCGCCGCGCCTGCGGGCACGGGGGGGCTCACGGCGCCGAACCCGCTTCCCCAAAGGATGATGACCTCGCCGGGAGCGACCGCCTTAGTGGCCGCGCCGGGAAACGTGCCATTACGCGCCCGCAGTTGGAAATCCACGCTGGTGGCCACCACCTGATTCTCCGGCCACAGGAAAAACGCGGGCGCCACCCGCCGCAGACTCGCGGTGGACGACGCGCTGGTTTGGCCGTTCACCGTCACGGTGACCGTGACGGGCCCCACCGCATCATCGTCCGGAGAAACCACGTTGAGTTGCGCGGGGCTGAGGTAGTGCAGAAACGCCGGACGGTTGTTCACCTGGACACTGACCCCCTCGGCCTGCGTCGGCCGCCGCCCTCCGACAAATTCACCGCTGCGGATTTCCCTGGTCACCGGCGAGAGGTTGGCGCCGCGAATGGTGATCCAGGAGGCGGGAGCGATGACATCGGCGAAACTGGCGCCATGCTCGACGCGCGACACGGCCGGGCGGGCGCCACTGGCGGAAACCGTCAGGCGCACCGTGATGGTCAGGGGCGAGTTGGCGGTCCCCTGCGCCGTTACGGTGAGCGCGGCGCTGTGTTCGCCGGCTGCGAGACCCGTGGCATTGGCCGTCACGGCGAGGGTGGCGGGCGTCGTGCCTCCCGGTGCGGACACGCTCAGCCAGCCTGCCGTCGCGGTGGCCACGAAGGCGACCTGGGCGCCACTCGAGGAAATCGTTACGTTCTGGGAAACAGGCGGTCCGCCCACGGCGGCTGTCAGGCTCAACGCTGGCGGCGCGGCGCTCAGGGCGGGCGTCGCTCCGCTGGTCACCGTCAGGTTCACACTGAGGGTAACAGGACTATTCGCGGCGCCGGCCGCGCTGAGGGTTACCGTGGCCGCATAGGAACCCGGCGCGAGTCCCCCCGGATTCGCAGTGAGAGTCAAGGGCCCGGGCGCCGAACCGCCGCCGGACACGGCCAACCAGTTCGCCCCAGGACCCACGGTGGAGGTGTACGAAAGCGCGGCGCCACTCGAAGTCACGGCGATGGTCTGCGCTTGCGGATTGCCGCCTGGCGCCAGGGTGAAGTTTACCGGGTTCTGGCTTACCGACAGGGTGGGCAGCGCCGCGCCGGTGACCGTGAACGTCACCGGGACCGTCACCGGACTGTTCGCGACCCCCTGGGCGGTCAGGGTGATCGCCGCGTGATAGGCGCCGGCGCTGAGAGTAGCCGCGTTGGCCGCGACGGTCACGTTGGCGGGCGTCGTGTTGCTGGAGGTCTGAACCGAGAGCCAGGGCGCGCCGGCGGATGCCGCAAAAGTAAGCACGGCGCCGCGGGAGGTCACGCTGATTGCGGCGCTCGCGTTCGCTCCGGCTTGCGCGGACAAGCTTAACGAACCGGGCTGCGCCAGCAGCGACGGCGTCTGCGCCTGGCTCACGGTGAGCGTTACGTTCACCGTCACGGGACTGTTCGTCGCGCCTGCGGCCGAAACGCTCAGGGCAGCCGTGTACTGGCCTGGCGCCAGTCCCGCCGCGTTGACCGACACCGATACATTGGCCGGGGTCGAGCCGGATCCCGCGCTGAGCCACGCGGCATTCGAAGTCACGCTGAACGCCAGTCCGCCGGTGGTCGAGACGACGCTCAACGGCTGCGGAGCCGGGTTCTGTCCCGCCGTGGCCGAGAACGACAGCGACGGCGGGTTCACGCTGAGGCTGTTCGCTGTGCCGACGGTCAGCGTCGCCGGGATCGAGAGCGGGCTATTGGCGGCGCTGACGGAAGTGACTTGCACCGAGCCGTTGTAAACACCAGCCGCCAGTTGTCCCGGGTTGGCGGTCACGCTGAGGGTCGCCGGCGTGGTGCCGGAGCCCGGGCTTACCGTCAGCCACCCGCCCGCACTCTGCGGGGAGGCCAGAAAGGGCAACAGCGCGCCGCCTGACGCCAAACTCACCGAGACGGTCTGTGGGGCTCCCCCTGGCTGCGTCGCGAAGTTGATCTGCGCGGGATTCGCGGTCAGGTTGATGACAGCCGTCACCGTCAGCGTCACCGGAATCACCACCGGGCTGTTGGTGAGCGTCGGCGAAACCAGCGTGATCGACCCACTATAATTTCCAACCGCGAGCCCCGATGGATTGGCCCGCACCTGCGCGGCGCCGGGCGTCTGGTTGCTGCTGGCTTCGACGGACAGCCACCCGCCGCCTTGCGGTTGGATGCTCACCGCGCGATTGCTGCCATCGGACGCAGCGTAGGTAAAAGAAAGCGTTCGCACCGTTCCCGTGTTGACGGGCACACTGAAGGACAAACCTTGGGCGGGCGCGCTCGTCACGAGTTGACCGATCGGTCCCACGCCTAAGCCAAGCGCATTCGAAAGCGGACTGTTCGGATTCTGCGCCGTAACCGTGTACGCGCCTGGATTGGCAATCAGCCCTCCCGGGACGGTCGCTCGCACCTGCCCCGCGCTGTCCCGCGTCGTGCTTAAGGATTGACCATTGAGGAAAACCACCACTCCGTTCTGGAAATTCGAGCCCAGGATCGTCAGGAAAAAGGTCAGCCCGGGTGGCACGTTCGGCGGGTCGAGACTGAACAGTTGCGGCGGTTCGCTTTGGCAATTCACGTTTACGTTGACCGCGAACTGCCGGTTTACCCCGCCGAAAACGTAACGGAACAGGAAAAATCCGGTGGCGGGTCCGACGGGAACCAGATTGGTATTGACCCTTGCCGTCAACGAAGCCGGCGCAACGGCGGAGGTCGGGCTGATGCTGAGCCAGCCGCTGCCCAGATTCACGCCGGTTGCGACGGTGAAGTTGATAGGGCCCGCGGAGCTGTTGATGTTGAGGGTCTGCTGGATGTTCCCGGTTCCAACTTGACAATTTGAGAAGTTCAGCGAACTCGGTGACGCGGAAAGCTGCGCCTGTGCCCCTGTTGGGAAGGCGAGAGCCCCGATCGCCCAGCCCGCGATGAAGAGACCCTGACCGTGGATTCCGCCTCGCCGCATCGATCTCCTCCTCGCAAGACCCGCAAATTCTCTCACTCTATCAAAGCCCGCCGGGCGGACCCGGCGGCTCCCGGAACCGTCACGAAGCGCTCGGCGGCGCTAGCGTCTGACGGAAATCACCGCCGTCGCGGGGGATGATATGCCATCCACGGTCGCGATCACGGGCAGGTCGCCCTCCGGCGCATTCGCCGGGATCTGAATGGCGAGCTGATAAAGGGCCGTGAAACCCGGCGCCAGCGCTCCCCCGAAGTACGGCGCTTCCACGCCTCCAACGGTGACGCGGACTGCGCCCGCCACCAGCGACGCGCCGGTTGCTACCGCCCCTGCCGGCACCGGCGGCGACACCGGACCAAAGCCGGCGCCCCACAAGATGACCACCTCGCCGGGCCGGGCGGCGGTGGTCGTTACGCCGGGGAAGGTGCCGTTGCGGACCCGCCACTGGAAATCGGCGCTGGTGGCCACCACCTGGCGGTCCGGCCACAAGAAAAACGCGGGAGCAACGCGTTGCAACGTGGCGGTAAACGCGGCGCTGGCCTGGCCGTTGACCGTCACGGTGACGTTGACCGGTCCGGTCGCGCTGTCGTCCGGCGAGACCACATTGAGTTGCGTGGGGCTCAAGAAATGCAGGAAGGCCGGGCGGCCGTTCACCTCCGCGCTCACGCCGTCCGCCTCGGTCGGACGGCGCCCTCCCACGAATTCATCACGGCGAATCTCTCGCGTCACCGGAGAAAGGTTCGCGCCGCGGATCGTGATCCACATGCCAGGCGCGATGGCCTCGCCAAAACTGGCCCCATTCGCCACCGCGGCGATCGACGGCCGGGCGCCCGCCGGCGACACGGTGAGGGTCACGTTCACCGTCACCGGACTATTCGCCGCTCCCGCTGCGGAGATGGACAGCGAGCCGGTGTACTGGCCCGGCGTAAGCCCCGCCATGTTGACCGCGACGGGCACATTGGCCGGAGTGGTTCCGGAGCCGGCGCTCAGCCACGTGGCGTCCGAACGCACCGTGAATGGCAGCCCGCTGATCGTCGAACTAACGGCGAGCGCCCGCGGCGCCGGGCTCTGCCCGGCGGCGGTCGAAAACGCCAGCGCCGGTTCGCTGACCGAAACGTGATTCTGCGTGCCCACGGTCAGCGTCACCGGAATGGTCAGCGGGCTGTTGGCGGCGCCCGGCGCCGAAATCTGCACCGACGCTGGATAGACTCCCGCCGCGAGCGTGCCGGGGGTGGCGGTGACCGTGAGCGTCGCCGGACTGGCGCCCGCGCCGAGGTTCGCCCCGAGCCACCCGGGGCTCTGCGCGGAAGCCTGGAGCGGCAAGGAAGTGCCGCCGGAGGCCAGGCTGACCCGCGCGGTCTGCGCGGCGCCGCCCGGTTGGACGCTGAACTCGATGTGCGGCGGATTCGCCGTCAGGTTGGGCACATTGGTCACCGTCAGCGTGACCGGGACGATCACCGGACTGTTGATCACCACCGCCGACGTGAAGATCACCGCGCCGCTGTAGTTCCCCGCCGCCAAGCCTGCCGGATTCGCCCGGACCTGCGCCGTCCCGGGGGTCTGGTTCGCGCTCAGCTCCACTGCCAGCCAGCCGGAGCTCTGCGCCTGCGCGCTCAGCGCGCGGTTGCTGCCGTCGGAGGCGGCGTAGCTGAGCGAAAGCGTTTGCGGCGAGGCGCTGCCGGCCAAGGCATTGAAGAATAATCCCTCCGGAGGCGCATTGGTCAGGATGCGCGCCGACGGTCCGGCCACGGGAAGGTTCAGCTGATTCGACAGCGCGCTGCCCGGATTCTGCGCGGTAATGGCGTACGCGCCCGGAGTCAGAATCAGATCGCCGCGCACCTGCGCCCGCATCTCCGTGGTGGAGTCGCGCGTCGTGGCGAGCGCCTGCCCGTTTAAAAAGACCACGATCCCGGGCAGGAAGTTTGAGCCTGTCACGGTGAGCGTGAAGCTCTGTCCCGGCAGGCCGCTGGCAGGGTTCAGGCTGGTCAGGCGGGGCGGCTCGGTGGCGCAGATTGCCGTCACGTTCACCTGCAACAGCCGGTCGACGCCCCCTGCCTGGTAAAAATACCGCACGGCGCCGGTGAACACCCCGCCAGCGAGAACGTTGGTGTTCACCCGCACGCTCACGGATGCCGGCGCGGAGTCGCTTTCAGGAGTGACGCTCAGCCACCCCCTGCCCTGATTCTCGATGACGTTCGCTGCAAACGGGATCTTCTCGCCCGGCGTGTTCAAGTTCAGCGTCTGCTGAAGAATCCCGCCTCCCCCCCGGCAGTTGGAAAACGTCAGCGAACTTGGCGATGGGGACAGCTGCGCTCGCGCCTGGCTTGCAGTGGCCAGCGCGACAATCGCCCAGCCCGCGATGAAGAGACACGTCCCTCGGTCGCTGCCCTGCCTCAATGTTGTCCTCCTCGAGGTCGCTGCGAACCGTTTCACTGTATCAAAGCCGGGATGGCGGATGGTTATGCATTCACGGGACGGGATCCGGCGGATGGTATAGTAAGAGCATGTTTTGCACCCGCGGCTTTGGCCTATTACTCTTTTATTTTGTTATTGTTACAAGCGGGTTGGCTGCTCCGCGGCTGCGGCTGCAGACCGCGGTGGCCGGTCCGGTTTCCATCGCGCCCGGACAGAACGGACCCTCGCAAATCGTGGAGGCGGCCAACGCGGGTGATGGCGCCCTGAACCTCTCGTTTACTTCCTCGGCTACCTGGGTGGCGGCATCGGCGGGGGCCGCCCGGCCTTGCGGGAACTGGAACCCGGGCCAGACCTGCCTGCCGATCACGCTCGCGCTCCAGACCAGCTCGCTGCCAGCGGGTCTGCAAACCGCGGAAGTGACCGTGCGCGATCCGAACGCAGTGGATGCGCCCCAGAGCATCACCGTCACCGTGGCGATTGGCGGGAATGTTCCGGCCCGCGTCGAGCTGTTCGCCACGCCGGGCGGACTGCCCGTCGAGAGCCGCTTCACCACCAACAGCCCGATTCAGGCTCTGACCAATCAGCCCTGGCTCTCGCTGGCGGTCGACGGGGGTGGGAGTTTCGATTTCGTGCGGGGTTACCGGGTGCGCGCCAACCCTGCGGACCTCGGCAGGGGCTCGTACAGTGGCGCCTTGACGATCTCCGGGTCCACCTTTGCGGCGGACAACCGGGCGATCGCGGTTTCCCTGGTGGTGACGGAGCAACCGATCGCCCGGCTCACAACGCCGGCGGTTCGCGTCCGGCGCGTGGCGAATTCGGGCCCGGCGACACGGTATGTGGCTTTGGAAAACGCGGGGCTGGGCACGCTCACGGTCACCGGCGGCGCTGATCCCACGACGGTTTCCGGGGGCAACTGGTTGAAGACCGGTCCGCAGGTGAGCGGTTTCGTACCGGTGACGGTGGACGCTACCGGACTGAGCCCCGGGCGTTACCGGGGCCGCGTGAACGCGGTGAGCAACGCGGCCAACGGGCCGCAACCGATTGAAGTGGAGCTGGAAGTTGTGGCTGCGGGCGCGCCGGAGGTAACGTATCAGGGCGTGCTCGACAATGCGACCTTCGCCCGAGGCGCGCCGCTGGCGCGGGGCGCGATCGCGGCGGTGTTCGGACTTCAGTTCCGGAGCGGCGACCCCGTGCTGGCGCCCTCGCTGCCGCTGGGAACCGAACTGGGCGGCGCGCGGGTGCTGCTCAACGGCCGGCCGGCGCCGGTGTACTATGTGCAGGACGACCAGATCAACTTTCAGATTCCCTATGACACGCCGTCCGGAGTGGTGGAGGTGCGCGTGGAACGCGAGGGGCAAAGGGGGAACGCCGTGGCCGTAGAGGTAGTGGAACGCGCGCCCCGCCTGCTGCGGCTCGGCATCGCGGACTACGGCATCATCGTCAACCAGGACGGGACCTTCCCCCTGCCGGCGACGCCAGGCATCGCCAGCCGGCCGGCGCGTCCCGGCGACGCGCTCACCGTCTATGCCATCGGGCTCGGACAGACCACTCCCGCCGTGACCGCCGGGACCGCGGCGCCCGCCGCCGAACCGCTGGCGCGTGTCGATCCCGTCCCGCAAGTCGTCTTTGGCGGGGGTTTTGGCGGCACGCCGGTAGCCGTCACACCATTCTTCGTCGGGCTCACGCCCGGATTTGTTGGACTTTACCAGATCAACGTATTTGTCCCCCCGGAGGCCCCCACCGGGCGGGCGGTGCCGCTGAGCCTGGACCAAGGTGTGGGCGCCCTCAGCAACCAGGTAACGCTGGCCATCGAATGACCGCCAGGCTTTACTACACCGACTGCTACCTGTGCGACTTCACCGCCCGGGTGACGGAAGTGGCGGACGACGGCCGCCGGGTCTACCTGGACCGGACGGCCTTCTACCCGGAATCCGGCGGACAGGCGGCGGACCGGGGCTGGATCAACGGCGTCGCGGTGGAAGACGTCCAGGAGGACGAAGATGGGCGGGTTGCGCATCTGCTGGCCGCGCCGCTGACCTCGGCGGACACCGCCTGCCGGATCGATTGGGAACGCCGCTACGACCTGATGCAGCAGCACAGCGGGCAGCACCTGCTCTCGGCGGTGTGCGCGAACGAGTTCGGTTGGGCCACCGTGAGCGTGCATCTCGGGGACACGGTCTCAACGGTGGACCTGGAGACGGCCGCGATCTCTCCCGCCCTGCTGGTGCGGCTGGAACGGCGGGTCAACGAACTGGCCTGGGAGAACCGCCCGTTGCGGATCGAGTTCGCCGACGCGGCTGGCGAGTTGAATTTACGCAAGGCGCCCGCCCGGGCCGGCACGCTGCGCATCGTCGCCATCGAAGGGCTGGATCGCAGCGCCTGCGGCGGCACGCACGTGCGCTCGACCGGCGAAATCGGCCTGGTGTTGTTGCGGCGGCAGGAGAAAATCCGCGCCCTGGTGAGGCTGGAATTCGTCTGCGGCGGGCGCGCGCTCGCACGCGCGCGGGCGGACGCCGAGGCCCTGGGCCAGGTGGCGCAGCTCTATGCCTGCGGTCTCGATGACGTCCCCGCGCAGGCGAGGCGGCAGCACGACGCTCTGCGCGCGGCGGAAAAACAAGCGCGGACGCTGGCGGCGGACATCGCGGGGCATCGCGGACGCGAAGCCTACCAGGCGGCCATCCCGGACGAGCATGGGGTGCGGCGCTGGGAGGCGATCGCCGCGGACGGTTCCGTGGATGAGGCGCGGGCCGTGGCGCAAAGCTTCTGCGCCGGAAGCCGGGCGGTGGCGCTGGCCGCGGTGCGGGCGACGGGCGCGATCCTCCTGGCTGCTTCCGCCGACAGCGGCCTGGACGCCGGACGAATCTTGAAACTCGCGCTCGAAGCCGCCGGCGGCCGGGGCGGCGGCAACGCCCGCCTGGCCCAGGGGAGCGTCCCCCCGGCGCAACTGGAAGCGGCGCTCGCGTGTCTGCGGGACCGCATTCAGACGCTGCGCCAATCGAACAACGGGTGATTCCAGCTCATGCCGCCATCGATGACGACGGCCTCCCCGGTAATGTAGCTGGCGTAGGGAGAGCAAAGGTAAGCCGCAAGGTTGGCGAGTTCGTCGTGACGCCCGGCGCGCCCGGCGGGGATCATCTGCCGCATGCGCGCCTCCTGCCCGGCCGGGTCGCCCGGCCAGAGGCGTTCGGCCGCTCCCGGCGTCGGGAACAGGCCCGGCGCGATGGCCTTCACCTGGATACCGTACTCGGCCCACTCGACCGCGAGCGTGCGCGTCAGCGCCAGCACGCCGGCCTTGGCCGCCGCCGAATGCACGGTGCCGGGACTGGCGCCCTCCGCGTAGGTGGCCAGGATGTTCAGGATGCGTCCGGGATGGCGCTCGCGCAGGTAGGGAAATGCGGCCCGACAGCAATAGAAGGTTCCGTTCAGCACAATGTCGACGACCGAGCGCCAACCGTTGTAGCTGAGCTTTTCGGCGCGGCACAGGAAATTGCCGGCGGCGTTGTTGATCAGCATGTCGATGCCTCCGAACTCGTCCTTGGCGGCGCGCATCACTGCCTCCACGTCCTCGGGCTTGCGGACGTCGGCGGGCATGGCAAGCGCCTGGCCGCCCGCGCGGCGAATCTCGTCGCGCGTCGCCGCCAGATGCTCGGGATTGCGGCTGGCGAGCGCCACCCGCGCGCCCAGCTCGGCGAAACGGAGGGAAAAGGCGCGGCCCAGTCCTGTGCCTCCCCCCGTGATGACGGCCACCTGGTCTTGGAAAATGCGATCACGAAACACGGTGGTTCAGTATATACTTTGGGTTCCGGTTTCGTCACGGGATTGGATCCGGAGGCGGGGACATGGGGGATGATATCGGCGGAGTGGAATTCGAGCGTTCCTGGCGGCGGTTGCAGAACCTGGGCCTGAACGCTTACGAATCGCGTTCTTATCTGGTGCTGCTTGGGCATCCGCGCTTCAAGGCGTTGGAACTGGCCGCGCGGGCGCACGTCCCCCGGCAGAAGATTTACGAAGTGCTGGACAGTCTGGTGGAAAAAGGCTTCGCGCGCGTCATCCAGGAAAAGACCAAGCTGTTTTCCGCGGTGGAGCCCACGCTGGCGATCCCCGGTTATCTGGCGCGGCGCCGGCAACTGCTGGAGCAGGAATTGACCGACCAGCACCGTTACGCTACCGGTTTGATCGAGGACTTGGGCGTCTTGTTCGCCAACGGGCAGGGCGGCCGCGGGACCTTGGATTTTCTGCGCATCGTGGCCGAACCGTCGCAGACCGCGGCGGAATACCGGCGGATGCTCGGGGAAGTCGAGCGCGAATACGTCGAGTTTTCACGCCCGCCCTACGCCGTCGACCCGCTGGACGAAAAGCTGGTGAAACTGGCGCGCGCCCGCGGCGTGACGTGCCGTCTGCTGATGGAAGCCGGCGCCCTGGATGAAGCGCACCGCCTGCGCCTGGGCGAGTACATCGCCGCCGGCGTCGACGTGCGCCAGGCGGAGTCCCTGCCGATGAAACTGGCGGTGTTCGATGGCCGGCGCGGCATGATCGCCCTGCTCGACCCGGTGCTCACGCGCCCCTCCTGGACCGCGGTGGTCTTTGACCACGAAGGCATGGGCGAAGCCATGAGCGGGCTGTTTGAAGACCACTGGAAACGCGGCATCCCGCTGGCCTGAGATGAAGGGCCAACCGGAGCGCCCTGTTTTCAGGCGCGACGGTTCATTCCGGCTTCCGGGCTTGCGCCCAGGGGTCCACCGCTGAGCGTTTTCGGACGGCGCACACGGTTCTGCCACGCTACTGCGAGAGCGCCGCTTGCAGCATCGCGCGAGCATAGGCGACGTTGTACACTTCGCTGGCCACGCTTCCTCCGCCTGGATAGTAGGGTTTGGCGCTTGAACAGGCGCGATCGAGGTCGATGGCGCGCGGATGCTCCGGATAGAGGTAGCGCGGATACTTGAGCCGGACCAGTTCGCGCATGACCGCGAACATGTCCACCTCCCCTTCGTCCAGCCATACTTCGGTGTAATCCTCGTAGGGCTTCCGAAGCCGCACGTTGCGGTAGTGCGCGTGGTTGATCCGGTCGCGCGAGCCAAAGTAGCGCGCCACTTCCACGGGGTCTTCACCCAGTTCCCGCGTCACGCCGCAATCGTAGGTGATCCCATTGGCCGGGCTGTCCACGATGGAGATCAGGCGCTTCCAACCGGCCAGGGTGCTCATGATCTGACCCGAGCCGCGGCTGAGAGGGGCGGGCGGATCGTTCGGGTGCAGCGCCAGGCGCACGCCCGCCTTCTCCGCCACGGGGACGACCGCTTTGAGGAAGTAGGTGATGTTCTTCCATTGGTCTTCCAGGCTGTGCGCCCCGATGCCGGGCAGCGGCGGCAGGTCCTTCACCCGGCTGTAGGTGAACGCGGTGAGTCCGGATCCCGCCCGGCCTTTCTCTTCGTAGTAGCCTTCCACCAGGCGGTGCGCGTAGAAGTTGTATTCCACCACCGGCAGGCCGGCCGCACCAGCCGCACGAATCGACTGGACCACTTTTTCGATTTCCTCATCGCGGCCGGGCCTCCCGTAAATCGTGTTGGGGAAACCGTGGATCATCAGATTGCAAAGCTCGAGTCCGTGGGCGCGGAAGCGCTCCCTGTGCGCCCGCAGTTCCTCCTCGCGCCAGGGGATTGGCGGCCCCCCGGAAAGGGCATAGCCGACGCCGATCTGGCTGAGGTGGCGCAGGCGCGCCTCCTCGATCTGGAGCGGCACTCCCAGGCACAGTTTGGGCGTGGTTTCCCCTTCGCGGACCGGCCACGCCGTGCCCGCGGCGTGCGCGCCGGGGCCGGCAATCAGGGCCGCGCCGGCGCTCGCGCGCAGAGCGTTGCGGCGGGTGAACGTGTCTTTCATGGCGGACCTCCCTTCCTGGAAACCCTGAGAAATTATCACGCGCGGGGGTGCAGGGGAAGCGTCCCGGGTGACGCCGGAGCGGGGGAGCGAACCCTCCTTTGCGCCTGGAAGCGTCCGCCACCTTGCCGATACGCCTCTCCACACGTGAGCCAGCCGGGAACTTGCCCCACGGTTCCCCTCCTGTCGAGACCTCAACCCGGGCGGAGCCCCTTCACCCTGGCAAGCAGCGCCCGGCGCGCCTGCCGCCCGTCGGCGTAGCCCGCCTCGCGAAGCCGTTTCCGACTCACGTGCAAACCTTCGTTGTTCCCGCCCGAGCCGAACCACCACAGTCCGTTGGGCTGGAACGTCTCCACATCCTCGAGGTCCATCCGCCAGCTTTCTTCCAGGGTGATGGGCAGCGGCCAGCGACCCCAGGTCATGACGCCGCGGGGAAGGTAGTAAACCGTCACCCCGTACTGCTTGGGCGTGGCGATCGACAGATCCATCACGCCATAGCGGTGCCGCCACTTGTCGTATTCGTACGTGACCGCGATCCAGTGGGGAAGCTGCGCGCGGAACTCCTCAAAGTTGACCTCCTGGGTGATGCTGAAACGGGAATTCGCCGTTTCGCAAATCATCGCCAGGCTGCCGCGGAACCCCCGGGCACGCACCGCCTTTTCGATCTGGCGCAGGATCTGAATCCGGCGGTGGGTATTGAAGTCCCGCCAAGCCGGGATGTCGTAGAGGCGGGGATTGAGGGGCCGGCCCAACTGGGCGAAGGGCGGCCGACCGTTTTCCTTAGCCCATTTCTCGTACAGCGGGACGCGGTGCGGGCGCTCGATGCCGGAGTCTTCGAGTTCGACGTCGAGCGCGTCCACCATCGGGAATTCGCCGACCAGTTCATCGAAGATCTCGACGGCGCGCTCTTCTAACCCGGGCGTGTCGATGTCGTAGAGGCCAATCCGCAGAAGGGGCCCGCCTTCGACCGGGACTTCAACCGTCCGGTAGGGGGTCTGGCCGTACGCCCCCGGCTCGAAACCGCAGACGAAGGCGCTGAGCCACGTTTTGATTTTCCGGCGGCGCGCCTCCTCGAGCGTCCACCGCAGCAGTTCGTTGCCAGAGGCGATCACCTTGTTCGAGGAGAGCTGATCCAGGTAAGGCAGCCGGGAGCGGTACCCGGTGGTGAACCAGCGCGGGCACACCAGCAGGGAGTTCATGCCGGCTTCGGCCATATCGTCCAGCAGCCAGGCATAGTCGTCCCGGCCATACGCTTCCATGCCGCCCGCGCCGGGAGTGGTGTAGTCCCAGAAACCGTGCTCGGCGAGGAAGGCCTTGCCCGCGGCCGCCGCGGCGGCCGCGCCGCCCAGAAAAACCCTTCTGCTGATCATGCGTTTTCCTTGGATCGCTTGGTCAGCTTCAGTGTAGGGAGGCAGCGTGCGGGACGCCAGGGTATCGCCGGGCACGCTACGCTTCGGACGCCGCGGCGATTTTGTGGTAGATGGCCAGCGCCGAGCCGAAGCGGCCCACCGCAACGGCCCGGTCCGCGTCGGAAGCAAAGCGGTAGCTCTTACGGATGAAGGACTGCGATTCCTCGAGTTCATCGATGAAGCGGCCCGCGGCTTCCGCACGGCGGGCCGGAACGCCGGCGATGCGGACGTAGACCGGGCTGGTGTGGGCGAACACGCGAGCCCCGCCGTGGGACCTCGCGCTCGATTGCACCCGCGCCGCCAGCCATCCGCCCCGCCACAGTGGGATCTCGCGCTCCAGGCGGGCTTCCCGGCCGCCCACCGCGGGCTGCGCCGCCACCACCACGCCATCCTGCACCACCTCCACTGTGTCGAAGGGCACGCGCGACAGCGCCCGCACTTCGACGCGCGCCACGGTGGGGGCGTCCCGCGCCACCCACGCGCCCGGACCCTGGCCCTCCACCTTGAAATCGAGCAGCGGGCCATTCGTCACGAAGGTGCGGCCGGAGCGCAAACCCGCGATCCACGAGTCGTAATGAAAGTCGCCGGCGACCTGCACGAAGACGCGGTTGTGGTCGTAGATCCACCAGTCGGTTCCGCTGGAGGCGGGCATGCGGAATCCGCAGTTGAGCAAGTCGTAATAGCGCGCATAGTCGGCGTCGAGCCCGTCGGCGAGATTAAACGCGTGGAGGTTGCCGAGCGCCGCCGCCACGGGGAGTTCCATGCCGCCGCCGTTGTGGCACCAGACCGTGGTGCCGCCAATCCGCTGCGCCTCGGCGCACAACATCGAGAGGGTGGGAAAATCCGGCGCCTTGCCGTCCTTCGACAGCAGCCCGGTCGAGACCGGCTCGACCGCCCGCGGGATGTTGAGAAACAGGCAGTGCCCGTAGCCGAAGTCGCCGAACGTGCGGTTGTTGCGGGCCTCTTCGCCCATGTCCATGATGGTGCCGTCGCGCGAAAACTGCGGCAGGCGGCCGACCGGATACCGGTTGGTGATATAGGGCGAATCGTTGCGGATCAGGTAGCTGATGACGCTGACATCCAAGGCTTCCGCCGGCGGGACGAGGCGGAGCCGCTCGTCGGGATCCTCGTCGATCTGGAGATGGTAGTGCGTGTGAGTGTTGCCCGAATACCAGCCCAGTTCCCGCCACTTACCCAGCGGCGGGATGGTGAAGTCGTGGACGTGCGTGATGCCGCTGCCGACCTCGGTGAACTCCGTCACCGTCTCGCAGTTGAGTCCGCGCACCACCTCGATGGAATACCGGCCCGGCGGGACGGCGATCTCGTACTGGCCGCGCGCGTAGAAGTAGTGCCGGATGTGCGGCCCCTCGACTTTCGGCATGGTGCGGATGGCGCGTTCAGGGAAGCAGGCGCGGCCGGTGGCCGTGTCCACCACACGGACCTTGGCCGGAACGGGCCGGCCGGCCGAGTCGGTCAAGCGTCCGCGGATGATGGCCGGGGCGCTGGTGTCCGGCTTCTCGCCGCGCACTCCGCCCAGTGGCAGCAGGAGCGAGCCGGCTCCCAGGAAAGTGATCCGTTCGAAGATCTCGCGGCGGCTGAGATGACGATGATGGCCCATGAGCGCCTCCTCCCTCTGCGCCGACAGCTTATCAGTTTTCAGGGCAAGGAGCGGCATCCTGGCAGCCCGTGACCAGCTTGTCTCGGCCGCGAGCGGTCGCGAGTGGGCCGGGCAGGGGGGGGCGGCCGCCTCAGGCCCCCGCATCCGGGCCGCTCCCTGCCGGTCGCGGCTCCGCGAGGAGTGCGGAGGTCTTAGGACTTGGGTTTGGCGATGGGAACATACCGGCCGACCACCGCCCGGAGGTAATCGTCTGGGGCCAGCAGGATCTGCATCCCGCGCTGGCCCGCCGACACGGAGATCACCTCGTAGAGTTGCGCTGTTTCGTCGACGTACACCGGATAGTCTTTCTTGCCAGCCAAGGCCGTGACCGCGCCGCGCACATAACCGGTCAAGCGCTGAACTTCCTTGAGGGGAGCCGTGTCGATTTTTCGGTCGCCCGTGGCGCGGGCCAGCGCTTTCAGGTCCAGTTGCGCGTCTCCGGGGATAACCGCCAGACAGACGCCGTGCCGGTCGCCCACCGCGACCAGCGTCTTGAAGACCTGCCCAGGCGGGAGACCGATTTTGGCGGCCACGGTTTCGGCGCTGAGGTCGTCGGGGTCGACGGCGTATTCGCGCAACTCGTACGCGATCTGGAGGCGGTCCAGCATCCGGACCGCGTTGGTTTTCGTCATGCGAGCGAGGGGTCGCGCGGCCGCGCACGCGGCGCAGGGGAACCCGCTCCCAGTATAATGAGAAGCCGGCCTCGATGGTCCTCTCCGGAAGCGCCTATTTCATCTTCCTGGCAGGAGTATTTTTTCTCTACTGGCCGCTGTCGCGCTGGCGGGCGGCGGGTCTGGCCGTCATCCTTTTCGCCAACTATTTCTTCTACGCCAAGTGGGACCTGTTCTACCTGGGGCTGATTCCCGCTGCGTCGACGGTCGATTACCTGCTCGCGCGCGGCATGGGGGCTACCCGCTCGGCGCTGGTCCGGCGGGCGCTGGTCGTGGCCAGTCTGCTGCTGAATCTTGGCGTGCTGGCGTCGTTCAAGTACATGGCGTTCTTGCTGGAAAACTACGCCGCGCTCACCGGGCAACCGGCGCCCGCCTGGCACTGGACCTTCCCGCTGGGCATCTCGTTTTACTGTTTCCAGTCGCTGACGTATACGATCGACGTCTACCGCCGCGACGCGCCGCCGGCGCGCAGCCTGCTGGCCTACCTGAGCGCGGTGTCGTTCTTCCCCACCACGCTGGCTGGTCCGATCACGCGGCCGGCGGTGCTGATGCCGCAACTCGAGAAAACCGGGGGCACGCTGGACGCGGCAGACAGCGGCCGCGCTCTGTTCCTGATCGCACTGGGTCTCATCAAGAAACTGCTGATTGCGGACTACCTGGCGGACAACCTGGTCAACCGCGTTTTTGACCTGCCAAAGCTGTACGCGGCGACGGAGGTGGCCATCGGCGTGTACGGTTATGCGCTGCAGCTCTACTATGATTTCTCGGGATACACCGACCTGGCGATCGGTTCGGCGCTGCTGCTGGGGCTGAAGCTGCCGGCCAATTTTAACCGGCCGTACGCCGCGGCGAACATCGCCGATTTCTGGCGCCGGTGGCACATTACGTTATCCAACTGGCTGCGGGACTACTTGTATTTCTCCCTGCCCGGGTTGCGTTCCCCGTCCAAGATCTTCACCTACGTGAACCTGCTGGTGACCATGACGCTGGGCGGGCTGTGGCACGGGGCAAGCTGGAATTTTGTGCTGTGGGGCGCGCTGCACGGGGCGGCGCTGGCCGTGCAGCGGGCATGGCGGACGTGGCGCGGCGAAGGACCGACGAGCCGCGCCGGCAAACTGGCAGCGGCGCTGCTTACCGGGCACTTCGTGGTGCTGGCGTGGATTCCGTTCCGGGCGCCGGACCTGGCGACGGCGCGAGCGATCCTGGAGCAGATCGGGTCCGCCACCGTTTCGTTCGCCAACATTTCCCCCGGCCTGGCGCTGGTGATGGCGATCGCCGCCGTGGCGCATTACCTGCCCGCGGGCTGGTATCAGTGGTCGCAGCGCCAGTACGCCCGCATCCCGTTCTACGCCCAGGCTGCTACGCTCATGTTGCTGGCCATGGCGTTGCAACACGTGGCCGGGACGGGGGCCGCCCCGTTCATTTACACGCAGTTCTGAAGGTCCATGCGCCTGCCCCCGTCCAAGCCGTCGCTGGTTATCCTGACGCTGGCCGTCTTACTCGCCGTGCCGCACCAGGTGGAGCAATTGCAGGACTATCAGTTGCTGGACTGGCGGAGGATTCCGGCGGTGGTGGACTTCCAGCCCCGGGTAAACCCCGCGGCTGCGGCGGCAGAGGAAGAACCGCGGGTTTCCACCGAGCGCGTCGCCGGCGGCGCTCCCGTGTTCCGCATCACGGGAGCGGAAGGGGCCCTGGACGCGTTCTACGAAGCGTTGCACCAGACTGAATTACGCCAGCCCGGGGCGGTAGCGCGCGTTCTGCATTACGGGGACTCGCCCACGACGGCCGACCTGATCACCGGGGACGTCCGCCGTCTGCTGCAACGCCAGTTTGGCGACGCGGGGCACGGGTTTTGCCTGCTGGCGAAGCCATGGGCCTGGTACGACCACGCGGGCGTCACCTTACGTGCTGCGGGCTGGGAGATGGAAGCGGCGACGATGAACCGGACCCGCGACGGGTTCTACGGGCTGGGCGGCGTCAGTTTTCGCGGAGCCGCGGGCGCATGGGCGCGCTGGACTTTCCGCGATCCGGGCCACACGTCGCTGGAACTTTCATACCTGACCCAGCCGGGCGGCGGCGCCGTGCGCATCGTGGCCGACGGGCAGATGCTGGGGAAGGTGGAGACCGCGTCCGCGGCGGTTTCCCCCGGTTTCACCGAGTTGCGGACGCCCCGGCCAGCGCGGGAATTCGAGGCGCACGCCGAAGGGCCGGTCCGCCTGTTTGGCGCGGTGTTCCGCAAGCAGAACGCGGGTGTGATGTACGACAGTATCGGCCTGAACGGCGCTTCCGTGTACATCCTGGCGCGCATTTTCCACGAGCGGCATTGGGCGGCCCAACTGGCGCGGGCGCGGCCGGACCTGGTGGTGATCAATTACGGCACCAATGAGAGCGGCTATCTGTCGTATATTGATCAGTACTACACTAAGGAGCTAAAGGAGATCATTCGGCGCGTGCGCGCTGCGACGCCGCAAGCTTCGATTCTGATCATGAGTCCCATGGACCGGGGCCAGCGGGAGCCGGGCGGCGCCATCGGGACGCTCCCGGGCATCCCCAAACTGGCGGCGATTCAACGGCAGGTGGCGCTGGAAACCGGCTGCGCTTTCTTCGACACCTACCAGGCGATGGGAGGACCGGGCACGATGGGCCGCTGGTACGAGGCGGAGCCGCGGCTGGTAGCCGGCGATTTCATCCACCCGCTGCCGGCAGGGGCGCGCATCGTCGGCAAGCTGATGTACCAAGCGCTGCTCGAAGGGTTCAATCGATATAAGGTGCGAAAGATGCAACAGCGGTTCACCCAAGCCGGGGTTCGGCCGGCCGAAAGGACGGGGCGCCGGTAGCCGATGAGGTTTGCGCGCAGGCAGGCGGTGGGCTTTTGGCTGGCGATCCTGCCTGTTTGGGTGGCTCAGGGAGAAGCCGTGACGGCGGCCAAAAAGAAAGCCTCCCGCACTGCGGCGCGAAGGGCCTCGGCGGCGCCCGCCGCCGCGAAGCAGCCGGCAGCGAAGAATCCCCGCCGGGCCGCTGTGAAACGCAGAGCCCGCCTGGTCCGGCGAACGCCCGCCGTGCGCGTAGCGGCTGCCCAGCGCGCGGAAGCCGCTGAGGCCGTAGCGGCCACCTTGCAACGGACCAGCGAAACCGTAGCGATCGAGAACCCGCGCGCCCTGGTGCCTTTCTTCGAGCAGCTTTACCGCGCGCAACAAACGCCGGGCGGCGAACCGCTGCGGATTCTTCACTACGGCGATTCGCATACCGCCGCCGACGACTGGACGCACCAGATCCGGGAGTTGCTCCAGGCAGAGTTCGGCCGCGGCGGCAGCGGCTTCTCGTTGGCCGGGCGCCCCTTTGCGGGCTACCGCCGGTGGGATTTGAAGACCGGCGCTTCGCGCAACTGGAAATCCGAAGGCCTGCTGGCGCGGGAAGGGGACGGACTTTGGGGGCTGGGCGGGGTCAGCATCTCAACGACGCGGCCCCACGAATTCGTCACGCTGGAAGCCGAGTGCGCGCGGCTCGAAATTCTATACTTGCGGCAGCCCGGCGGAGGCGCTCTGACGCTGTTCGACAATGGCGTGGAGGCCGGCACGGTGGAAACGGCCGGGGAGTTGGGCCCCGGTTATTATTCGCTGGCCGTGGAGCCCGGCTGGCACCGGTTCGAGCTGCGGACTGTGCAGGCGGCGCCGGTCCGGCTGTTTGGCTGGGTTACCGAAGAGGACCGCGGCGTGACGTACGAGGCGCTGGGGATCAACGGGGCGCAAGCCTCTATTGTGTTTCGGTGGGACGCCGATCTGTTGGCCAGCCAGTTGGCGCGGCGGAATCCGGCCCTGATCGTGCTCGCCTATGGCACCAACGAGGCGGGCAATCCCGAGTGGACGCAGGAGACCTACCGCGAGATGTTCGCCGCGCTGCTGGCCAAATTCCGCGCCGCCGCGCCGGCGGCTTCGATTCTGGTGATAGGGCCTCCGGACCGTTATTCCCGGGTGCGCGGCCGCTGGGCGCCCTATGCCCGGGTCGACCGCATCATCGCCGCCCAGCGGGAAGCGGCTTGGGCGAGCGGGTGCGCGTTCTGGGATCTGCGCGAAAAGATGGGCGGCGCAGGCGCCATGCGCTCCTGGGTATACGCGGGCTTGGCGCAGGGCGATCATGTGCACTTCACCTCGGCCGGTTACCGCCGCATCGGCGCGGCGCTTTTCGAGGACCTGATGTACAATTATCGGAGATTCCTGAAGGTTCGCGAAGAGCGGTTGGGACAGGCCTTTCCTCTTCCGCAGGACCCGGCGGACGTCGATGAACCCCCAAGCGCAGATCAGTGAGATCGTCAAGCAGGTCGCCAAGAAGCCGCTTCCCCCGGACCCGGAGGAGTCGCTGTTCGACTCCGGCGTGTTGGATTCGTTCGCGCTCCCCGATCTGGTGAGCCGCTTGGAAAAGGAGTTCGGCATCTCCATACCGGACGCCGACCTGGCGCCGCGGAAATTCGAATCGCTCGCGCGCATTGAGGCCTATCTGGAGTCGCGCCGGTAAATCGTGGCTTTTTTCCGAGGGTTTGGCTCCTATGCTCCCGTACGCGTGGTCCGCAACGCGGAGATCGCTCCGTTGATGGAGACCACCGAAGAGTGGATCCGCAACGTGTCCGGCATCGAGGAGCGCCGCTATGCCGCCGAGGAGGAAACGGTGGCGGCGCTGGCGGTAAGCGCGGGGCAGGATTGCCTGCAACGGTGCGGGGTGGCGCCCGGTCAGGTGCGACTCCTGCTGGTGGCCAGCGGTTCGGCGGAACGCCGGTTTCCCGGACCGGCGGCTTCGGTCGCCGCCGCGTTAGGCCTCGGGGAAACGCCGGCGCTGGACGTGCCGCTGGCAAGCGCCGGTTCGCTGTTTGCGCTCGCCTTGGGAGCGCAATTATGCGACGCCTATGGCACGGTGCTGGTAGTGGCCGCGGAAAAGATGTCCTCCGCCGTGCAGCTCGACGCGACGAACCGAGGCACGGCGATGCTGTTCGGCGACGGCGCGGGGGCGGCGCTGCTGTCGGCGGCCGGCGGCATCGCGCGGGTGGTCTCCTCCGTGTTGCACTCCGATGGCGCTTACGCCGAAGATCTCCGCCTCGAATTCGGCAAGCCGCTCGAGATGAACGGCCGGAGCGTCATTTTGCAGGCCTCGCGCAAGGTCCCCCGCGCGATCGAGGAACTGCTCAGCGCGGCCGGGCGGGCTCCCGCGGAGATTGCTTGTTTCCTGATGCATCAGGCCAACCAGCACCTGATCGTCCGCATCGCGGAAGCCCTGGCGGTCCCGCCGGAAAGGTTCTTCTCGAACATCCATCTGTACGGCAACACCTCTTCGGCGTCCTTGCTCATCGCGGCCCGGGAGTGGAGCGATGCGCACGGATTCCGCCACGGCGAGCCCGTGGTCTTCGCCGCTTTTGGCGCGGGCTTTCATTGGGGGGCGCTGCTGGCGGAAGGGTGTTGAGACCGGGGCGGCCTCCCGGGCGCCGGGCTACCGTTGGATGCGTCCGGAACCGGCTCCCGCCATCAGCGCCAGCACTTCCTCCTTCGACACGTGGTTGAAGTCGCCGTGGATCGAGTGTTTCAGGCAGGAAGCGGCCGCGGCGAACTCCACCGTTTCCTGGCCGCCCATCCCGGTCAGCAAGCCGTAAATCAGGCCACCGGCGAACGAGTCGCCGCCGCCCACCCGGTCGACCATCCAGATCCGGTATTTCCGGCTCACGTGGCATTGACGCCCGTCGAACAGCAGGCAGGACCAGCCGTTTTCCGAGGCGGAAATGCTCTCCCGCAGCGTGGTGGCCACGTACCGGAAGCCGAACCGGCGCTGGAGTTCCCGCGCGACTTCCTCATAGCGCGCGGCTTCCAGCGCGCCCTGGGCCACGTCCACGCCCTTGGCTTCCACGCCGAGAACCAGCGCTGAATCTTCTTCGTTCCCGATGAGCACGTCGACGTACTGCATCAGGTCGGTCATCACGGCGCGGGCTTTTTCCGGGGACCATAGCTTGCGGCGGTAGTTGAGATCGCAGCTTACGGTGAGACCGCGAGCGCGGGCGGCCTGGCAGGCTTCACGGGTCGTCGCGGCCATCTGGTCGCTGAGCGCGGGCGCGGTCCCCGACCAATGGAACCAGTGCTTGCCCGCGAACACGTCCGCCCAGTTCACCTGGCCCGGGCCCAGTTCGGTAATCGCGCTGCCGGCGCGGTCGTAGATGACCTTGGAAGGACGCTGAGAGGCCCCGGTTTCCAGGTAGAACGCGCCCAGGCGCTTGCCCCGCCGCAGCACAAACTCGGTGTGCACGCCGAACTGGCGGATGAAATTGATGCACGCCTGCCCGATCTCCGTGTCCGGCACTACCGAGACTACCCACGCGCCGAGCCCGAAGTTCGCCACCGACACGGCGGCGTTGGCTTCCGCGCCGGTATAGGCAACCTCGAATTCCCGGGCTTGCACGAAGCGCTCGTAGCGCTTGGTGGCCAGGCGCATGAGCAGTTCTCCAAAAAAGACAGCGCTCTTCTGTCCATTCATGCCTCTTCTCCAGGGCTAGGCTAGCAGAGTGTGTCTTGGGCCTGTTGGGGCTCCTCGCTGGCGGTCGCGGCGCGCGGTGGAGTTTCGTACGTTCCGAGCCACGAGCGGGAGCGAGTGTGATGGCTTCACGCGCGGCAGACTCGAGCGGCTACCGGTTCCGCGCCTGGGCGACGAGCGCGACGAAATCTTGGGCGTTGCGGGTAATGGCGGCGAAATCGCGGGCGGCGATGAGCGGCTTGCCCACCAGTTCGCCGCCCACGCCGACCGCGCACGCTCCCGCCTGAATGAACTCCGGGCACGTCTTCCGGTTCACCGCGCCGGTCGGCATGATCTCGATGTGGGGGAAGGGCCCCTTGAGATCTTTGAAGAATTGCGGGCCGCCCACGCCGGCGGGAAAAATCTTCACGATATCCGCGCCGGCGTCCCAGGCGTTCAGCACTTCGGTGGGCGTCAGCGCGCCGGGCGTCACCGCCACGCGGTAGCGCTTGCACAGGGCGACGATGCCAGGCCGGAAGACCGGCGAAACGACATAGTTCGCGCCTGCCAGAATCGCTTGCCGGGCGGTCTCGGCGTCAAGCACGGTGCCGGCGCCGATGTAAACGTCATCGCCCTGAAGGGCGGAGGTGGCCTTCTCGATGACGGCGAGGGCGCCGGGCACGGTCATGGTGATCTCGATGAACTTCACGCCGCCCTCCCGCAAGGCGCGGCCGACGTCCACCAGGTCGTCGGCCTTATCCGCGCGGATGACCGCCACCACTCCAGTCTCTTTCAATAGACGAACGATTTGGGTTCTATCGGCCATGAGAACGGTTACTCTCCTTTTGGTGCGAGGCATGCCGGAAGCGGCCGCCCGCCGCTCCCACCCTACTACACGGCCGCAGGGTTCGCCCACGGCGGTTCGCTACCATGAAAGTCTGGCGCAACCCTTCCGGTGGCCGGAAAGACGAAGGTATGAATCCAACCGAAGCGACCAATTACTTTTTCTACAAAGCAGCCGAAATTCTGAACCTGGATTCGCGAACCATCAAGCAACTGGTGACTCCTTTCCGCGAGATCAAGGTGGAGTGCACCATCACCTGCGACGACGGCCATATTGAAACCTTCACCGGCTATCGCGTGCAGCACGACCAGTCGCGGGGACCGATGAAAGGGGGCATTCGCTATCACCACCAGGTGGACCCGGACGAAGTCAACGCGCTGGCTTCCTTGATGACCTGGAAGACGGCGGTGGTGAATCTGCCTTACGGCGGCGCCAAGGGCGGCATCCACTGCGACCCCACGCGGTTGAGCACCGGGGAGAAACAGCGCCTGACACGAGTGTTCGTCCAGCGGTTGCACGACGTGATCGGGCCGCACCTGGACATTCCCGCGCCGGACATGGGCACCAACGCAGAGACGATGGGCTGGATTGTCGACGAGTACGCCAAGTTCCACGGCTGGGCGCCCGGCGTAGTCACCGGGAAACCGATTGAATTGGGCGGATCGCTCGGCCGGGAATCCGCCACCGGGCGCGGCCTGCTTTACGCCACCGAGTGCCTGTTCGAGGATCTGGGCCACCGGATCAGCGATTTCCGGTACGCGATTCAGGGTTTCGGCAACGTCGGTTCCTGGGCGGGGCGCCTGATTGAGGAGGCGGGGGGTAAGGTGACGCTGGCCACCGATGTGACCGGCGGCGTCGCGCGCGCCGACGGGCTGGACACGCGGGCGCTCACCGCCTGGGTTCGCCAGCACGGCGGGGTCCGCGGCTTTCCGGGCGGAGACGCCACGCCGGGCGACGCGTTCTACAGCGCCGACGTCGACGTGCTGATTCCCGCGGCGCTGGGCGGCGTACTGACGAAGGAAACGGCCGGCGAGGTGCGCGCGCGTTTTGTGATCGAGGGCGCCAATCATCCCACGGATCCGGAAGCCGACGAGATTCTGGCGCGCAACGGCGTCACGGTCCTGCCGGACATTTATGCCAACGCCGGCGGCGTCACGGTCAGTTACTTCGAGTGGGTGCAGAACCTGCAAAGCTACGCCTGGGACGAGGAGCGGGTCAACGGGGAGTTGCGCCGCCGGATGCGCGCCACCTATGCGGATTTGCGGGCGGCTCGCGCGGCTCGGGGCTGCGACTGGCGAACCGCGGCGTTCGTGCTGGCGGTATCGCGGGTGCACCAGGCCACGCGGCTCCGCGGCGTCTAGCCGGACCCATGGCGCCGGCGCGGATCTTCTACGATGGCGACTGCGGCCTGTGCCACGGCGCGGTTCGCTTCCTGGTCCGCCGGGACCGCGCTGGCCGGTTGCGCTTTGCGCCCTTGGGCGGGGAGACCTTCGCGGCGCTGGTCCCGTCCGAGGCGCGCGGCCGCCTGCCGGACAGTCTCGTGCTGCTGGCCGAGGACGGCGGCCTGTACGTCCGCTCCGCGGCCGTCCTGCGCGCCCTGCGGGAACTGGGAGGCGGCTGGGCGCTGCTGGCCCGCGCCGGGGCGCTGATGCCGGCGGGCGTGCGGGACGCAGTTTACGACGCCGTGGCCCGCGCCCGTCGGCGGCTGTTCGCCCGCCCGCGGCAATCCTGCCCGGTGCTGCCGCCGGGCTTCGCCAAGCGGTTCGATCCGTAAACTCAATGCGGTTTATCGGCGTGGATTTCGGATGGCAGTCCCAGCCTACCGGCCTGGCGGTGGTGGACTGGGAGGATGCGGCGCTGCACTTGCGCGAGTTGGACCGGGTCGCCGAACCGGCACAGGCCGCCGATTGGATCGCGGCGCGCACGGCCGGGCGTCCGGCGGGCGTCGCTGTCGACGCGCCGCTGGTCATTCCCAACCCCACCGGCATGCGCGAGGCGGACCGGCTAACCCATGTGCTCTATGGCAAGCGCCATGCCGGCTGCTACCCGGCAAATCTCGGCCGGCCTTTCGCCGCGCGCGTCCTGGCGTTCTCCCGCGCTCTCGTAAACCTCGGCTTTTCGCACGGCGAGGCGCTCGCGCCCGGCGCGCCGGCGCGGTTTCAGATCGAGGTGTATCCGCACGCCGCGGCGATCGAGTTGTTCCGGCTGGACCGGATCCTGCGCTACAAGAAGGGCCGCGTGGCCGCCCGGAAATCCGAACTGGCGCGGTTCCGCAGGCTGCTGTTGACGGAGTTGCCGCGAAGCGATCCGCGGTTGCGCCTGGTTTCCCTGCCCCCGATTCCGGACACCGGGCCGCGCCTGAAAGAGTTGGAAGACCAGCTTGACGCCCTGTTGTGCGCGTACATCGCCGCGCATTGGTGGCGCTGGGGAAGGGCGCGCAATCGCCTGCTGGGAAGCCGCGCGGAGGGATATATCGTGGTCCCCGCCCCTCCGGAGCCCGGCGGGCGCCGCATTCCGATACACTGAGCAATCCGATGCGTTTTTCCCGCAGGCAAGTGGCGCTGATGGCGCTGTTGTTTCTGGTGGCGCTGCTCAACTATGTCGACCGGCAGGTGCTCTCGATTCTCGCGCCTTTGCTGCGCCAGGAGATCGGCCTCAGCCAGAGCGACTACGCCCTGGCGGTGAACGCCTTCCTGGCGGCGTATGCGCTGATGTACGTGGGCTCCGGCGTCGTGCTCGACCGGCTGGGCTCGCGCGCCGGGCTGGCGTTCTTTCTGGCCGGGTGGTCGCTGGTCAGCGCGGCGCACGCCGGCATTCGCGGCCTGGCCGACTTGGCCGCCCTGCGCTTTCTGCTCGGCCTCTTCGAGCCGGGCGGGTGGACCGGCGCCGTGAAGACGATCTCCGAGCGCTTCACTCCGGTGCAGCGCGGGCTGGCCGCCGGCGTCTTCACCTGCGGCGCGAGCGTCGCCACCTTTCTCACGCCGCCCCTGGTGGTGTTCTTGAGCGTACACTACGGCTGGCGCCTCGCGTTCCTGGTTCCCAGCCTGGCAGGCTTCCTCTGGCTGCCGCTGTGGCTGGCGGCCACGCGCGAGCGTGTGGCGCCGGCGGCCGTCCCGCGCCTGAGCTGGAAGGAAACCTGGCCGCTGCTCCGCCAGCGGCGCGTCCTGGCTTACGTGCTGGTCCGTTTCTTCGGCGACAGCTCGGGGTATTTCTTTCTGTTTTGGATTCCCGATTACCTGACCTCGGTGAAGCAGTTCAGTTTTGTCATGCTGGGCACCTTGGCCTGGATTCCCTACCTGGCCTACGACGCCGGTCCGGTGACGGGCGGCTGGCTGGCCAGCCGCCTGGCCGCCAGCGGATGGAATCCCGTGCGCGCCCGCAAGATTTTGATGAGCGCCGCGGCGGTCATCGTCTCCACCGGGGCGGGGTCGCTGTTCGTGATGCGGCCGTGGGCGGTGCTGTCCATCCTTGCTGTGTCGGCGTTCGGAGTGGGCATCTGGGCCGGCAACCTGCACGGCCTGGCCGCCGACGCCTTCCCGCCGCGCGGCGTGGGAACAGCGTACGGCCTGGCCGGATCGGCCGGCGCGATCGGCGGGCTGCTCTTCAACAGCCTCGCCGGCCATTGGAGCGCGAACGCGCAGTACGGGCTGGTCTTCCTGGCGTTCCTGCTGCTGGAACCGCTGGGCGCGGCGGCCCTGTGGCTGTGGATGCGCGAAGGCGATCCGGTCGCCGCGTAGCCGCCTTCTGGGGGTCAGTGGGAAGCAGAGGGCGGGCAGTAGATCACGGCCGGAGCGGCCGGCCCGCTTCCGGGTAGGTGAGGGGACTCACACCTATTTCGAGCCACCCATCGCTGCTGCCGCGCCTGTTCGCCGCTTGAAAAAGGCCCTCGGTCCTCAGTTTTCACAGCCTATTCCGCTCGCGGCTCGGTCTGATTGGGTGAGGAGAGTTCAGATATGTTTGCTGGGCAGCGTGGCGCTTCGTGGCTTGCCGGGCTTGGCGCCGCCCGGCGCCGGGAGCAACTCAACGCCGGACGCGTCCGGCCGCACGCGGAAGCGCAAGGCGAAGATCGCTTGGTTTTTCGCGTCCTCGGTTTTGTGGCCTCCGGTGTGGATATACACCAGGTAGATGCTCCCGTCCGGAAGTTGAATGCCGCGCGAATAACCGTAAGTGGACGGATCGATGCCGAACCCGAAGTCTTCGCCGGCGGCGCTCCAACTCTTGCCGCCATCGCGCGACAGGATCGCTCGCACGCCGCGCTTGTTCTGGTGATACGAGCCGTGCACGCACAGCAGCGTGCCGTCGCGCAACAGCAGCAGCCAGGGGTCGAACATCTTGAAGGGCAATCTGACCGGCGGCGTCCACGTCGCGCCTTCGTCGCTGGACCAGGACAAGGCGCCTTCGCGCCGCGTAATCACGATCAGCTTGCCGTCGGGCAGGCGGGCGACGCTGGGCTCGTATTGTTCGAATTCGGCGCGGATGACGCCGGTCAGCTCCCAGCTTGCGCCTTTGTCCCGCGAACGCCAGACTCCGATCGTGCGGTTGTCGCCGCGGGCCCGGTTCGCGCCTTCCATGACGACCAGGATCGAGCCGTCGGGCATCACTAAAGGGGGACCGTCGCCCGAAGAGCAGGCAAAGCCCGGCAGATATCGAACGGTCTGCTCCCACGTGCGCCCGTCGTCGAAGGAGCGGATCACGCCGGCGCGCCCGCACCCGTCGTGCGGGTAGGTAAACAGGGTCGCCACCAGTGTGCCGTCCGGCAGCAGCGCGGCCGCAGGCGAGCGGTCGTCAAACTCCGTGTCGATCATCACCGCCGGCTTGCTCCACGTCTTTCCTCCGTCCTCCGAACGCATCACTTCGGCGCGGCCGCCCCGCGGCGCCTCCACCTCGGGCATGCCCATCTGTAGGTACCGTTCGATGTCCCGCGGATCCACGCCGCGATACGGCGTCGGGAAGGAGGCGTGCCAATACCCGGAAGTGAAGGTCATCACCAGCGCGCCGGTCCGGGTCCGCACCACCGATTCCCATCCGACGAAGCCGAGATAGCCCGGGTAGGCGGCCGGTTGGTTAACGCCGGGACCGACCAAAGTGCGCCGGTAGGCGAGGTGCTGCGTGGGCTCCGGCGAAGGAATGACGGTCACCAAGGGCGCTTGCGCATGGAGCAGGAGAGGAACCGACAGGAGCAGAGATTTCATCACCGCAAGCTTACTACCGTTCCACGCAGGCCGCGGCGTGGGCGGCGGGCGCGGTGAAACGAGCCGGCTAACGCCAGCGAATTCGCAGCCGGTGGGAACGGATCTTCCCCTGCCCGTCCTCGACGCTCCAGTGGGTGGCCAGGTACTCGTCGCCTTCCAGGCGCAGCAGCGACGGCTGCCCGAAGCGCAGGGACGAGAACATCTCGCGCATCGACATTCCTTCCCGCGTCTGGCGGAGGTTGGCGCCGAACAGATTAAACTCCTCCACCGGACGCCACTCGTCGCCGGAAAGATCCACCACTCTGACGAAGATCCCGGCCTCGCTGCCGCGGTGGGCGTGGATGGTCAGCAGGCGGTCGCCGCCCGCGTACAACAGGCCGGAGGCCTGGCCTGGATTGCCGGTGTCGATGGGAGCGGACCACGTCGCTCCGCCATCGTGCGAGACGGCAAAGTGATTGGGGTGATGCCGGTCGGTGGCGTAGTCGTAGGCCCACACCAACGCCACCAGCCGTCCAGGCTGCATCTCGCAAAGCCGCGCCTCGAATGGGGTCAGGTTCCCGAGCGGCGCGCGGAAATACACCGTCCGATCGTCCCAGGTGCGCCCCCCATCCAGGCTGCGCAGCAGGACGCCGCATTGTCCGGAGGGGTTGGTCCCGTCCGGCAGTTTGAACAGCGCCCCCACCGCGAGAAGCGCGCCGGAGGAAGTCTCCACGCACGGGCCCGATACCTCGTAAAGTTCCGGCCGCGAGCGCGGAACGACGGCGGGTGTCTCCCAGGTGGTTCCCTGGTCGCGGGAGAACGTCACCACGACATCGCCGGGCAGGATGCCGCCGGTCTCTTCCAGAGCGATCCCCTGTTCCGGGTCCAGCCGGTGGAACCGGTAGCCCATCGCCACCAGCGAACCGTCCCGCAGCCGGGTGGCCTTGAAAGAGTCGCTGGTTTCGAACCCCACGGCGCGCTTGTCATAGAGAGGGCCTACCAGCGTCCAGGAGCGGCCCAGGTCGCGCGACCGCGTGATCCACGTGGTGGCGTCGGGCGATTCGAACGCTGCGGAGCGGACGAACAGACAGAGCAGTTCGTCGCCGCCGAGGTGCACCATGCCGGGGAAGTAGCCATGGCGGCTATGCACGTGCGGCCGGGGATTCTCATAGACCATGCGGCTTTCGAGGTATTCGATCATGGCGGCGGGCTCTGCGGGGACGGTCCCGATGATGCCGCGCGGAGGGAGTATCCCGAGCGGGCGCGCACGCGAGCGCCGGGATAACGCTGGCGGGCCGCGGGGGACAGATCGACGCGGATGCGGCGGAACGCGCCCGCCTCGGCCTGAGGCGCGGGGTATTGCAGCAGGTAGCGGGTTCGCATCCGCTCAAGCAGCGGCGCGAAGGCGCTCCCGGCCCGCGCCGCCAGCGCCTCGCCGCCCGTCGCTTCGGCGATGCCGAAGACATTGGCTGGCGTGAAGTCCGGATTGACGATGGTCCGGGGTTTGGACGGTTTGCTGTTCCGGACGACCAGCGCGTTCAGCACCGTGTCGGCGGCCAGCAGTTGGTCAATCACCTCCTCGTCGGGACTCTGGTAATTCAGACCCTCGTTGTCGGTGACCACCAGTATGGCGCGGCGGCCGCGGACCGGTTGGTCCGCCATGAAGCGAGCGGCTTCCCGCAGACAGGGATTCAACAGGGTTCCCGCACCGAGCCGGCCTTCGCGCAAGGCCGAGCGCAGGGCCTGCTCGAGGGCCGCGGTTTGCGCGGTAAAGTCCTGCGCCACCTCCGTGCGGCGGGAGAACAGCATGACCGCGGCGCGGTCCTGCGGGTGGAGGGCCCGCAGGGCCGCGTGCGCCGCGCCGGCCAGTTCCTCCAGCGACTTCCGCATGCTGCCGCTGACGTCCAACAGCAGCAGCACGTCCAGCGGGTCGGATTCACGGCCGAAATAGGCAATGCGCTGCGCCTGGCCTTCGTCTTCCACCAGGAAATCCTCCTGCCGGAGACCGGCCAGCGGCTGGCCGTTCTTCCCCACTACTTGCGCGTCCACGCGCACCAGGGCGACGCCCGCGCGGAAGACGGGAACCTGCTCCTCCGGCGGCTGCGCCCGAGCGGCGCCGGCCGCCAGTAGTAGCATGAGGACGACGGGCATGAAACATATTATCGCCGGGACCGCCGGGCACATCGACCACGGCAAGAGCGCGCTGGTGCGGGCGCTGACGGGAATCGATCCGGACCGCCTGGCAGAAGAGAAACGCCGGGGCATCACCATCGACTTGGGCTTCGCTCACTTGGAGCTGACGCCGGAGATCCGCATCGGTTTCGTCGATGTTCCCGGGCACGAACGTTTCGTCCGGAACATGCTGGCCGGGGCGGGCGGCATCGACCTGGTGCTGCTGGTGGTGGCGGCCGATGAATCGATCAAGCCGCAAACCCGCGAGCACTTCGAGATCTGCCGCATGCTCGGCATCCAGCGCGGGGTGGTGGTGCTGACCAAGTGCGACCTGGTGGAGGCGGAACTGGTCGAACTGGTTCGGATGGAGGTGGAGGAGTTCGTCGCCGGTTCGTTTTTGGAGGGCGCGCCTGTGGTGCCCGTCAGCGCAATCACCGGCCAAGGTTTAGACCGCCTGCGCGCGGAATTGATTCGCCTGGCGGGCGAGGTTCGCGAGAAGGATGCTTCCCGGTGGTTCCGCCTCCCGGTGGATCGCGCCTTCACGATGCGGGGTTTCGGCACCGTGGTGACCGGCACGCTCGTATCCGGCTCGGTGGGCAAGGACGACGAGGTGGAGATCCATCCCTTGGGCCGGCGGGTGCGGGTGCGGGGGATCCAGGTGCACGGGCAGGCGGCTGCGCGCGCGGTCGCCGGGCAACGCACCGCCTTGAACCTGGCGGACGTCGAGACTTCCGAACTCCACCGCGGCATGACGCTGACGCACGTCGGGCTGTTCCCGCCCGTGCAGGCGTTCGAAGCCGAGTTGCACCTGCTGCCGTCGGCGGGCAAAGCCATGCGTTCCCGGACGCCGGTCCACCTGCACGCCGCGGCGGCCGAGATTGAGGCGGAGGTCCGGTTTTTCCGGGGGCGCACGGCGCTGGAGCCGGGCCAGTCCGCATTCGCGCGCCTGGTGCTGCGGGACCCGGCCCAGCTGCTCCCCGGAGACCGCTTCATCATCCGGCGCTTTTCGCCGGTCGTCACGATCGGAGGCGGCGTGGTGGTGGATTTGGGCGTCCGCCGCTACCGCCGCGCCGACGATCTCGATGCGCGGCTGCGAACGCTGCGGACCGGCACGCCCGCTGAGCGCGCTGCGCTGCTCGTGCGGGAGGCGAAGTTCGGCTGCGGCCGCGCCTGGTTGATCGCCCGCACCGGCATGACGGAGCGTGAACTGGAAGCGGCGGCCGCCTCGCCCGCGGTGGTTTGCCTCAGGCAACCCGAGTTCTGGCTGCTGGACGCGGAATGGTTCCGCGCGCAGGCGGCGCGGATTACCCAAGCGCTGAGCGCGTTCCACCGGGCCAACCCCCTCTTGCCGGGGATGCCGAAGCAGGAAGTGCGGACCGGGGAACTGGCGGGCGCGCCCCTTTTCGTAGTCGACGCCCTGCTGGCGGCGGCGAACCACGTAGTCGCCGCCGGCGATCTGGTCCGGCTGGCGAGCCACAAACTGGTCTTGAGGGAAGACGAGGAGCGAGCGCGCGCCGCTATCGAAGAGGCTTTCCGGTCGGCGGGGCTGGCCGTGCCTCCGGTCGCCGAAGTGCTGGCCGCCGCCGGTGTAGAGTCCGGACGCGCGCGGTCGTTGTTGCAAATCCTCATCCGCGAGGGACGGCTGACCCGAATCAGCGAGGACCTGGTGTTTCACCAGACCGCGATCGCCTCCCTGCGAGCGCTGCTGGCCGGGCGCAAAGGAGAACGGTTTCTGGTGCCCCAGTTCAAGGACTGGACCGGAATCTCGCGCAAGTACGCCATCCCGCTGCTGGAATACCTGGACCGCGAACGGGTGACGCGCCGCGACGGCGACGCCCGCGTGGTGCTGTAGCGTAGCCCTGCCGCTCCGCCGGGCAAGACCCGCCCCACGGGAGGGCTTAGGCGCCCGCGCCACCCGACCATCATGAGTCAGAGCGGATCGCTCGCCCGCTCAGGAGAACGGCCAGACCCGCTCTACGGTTTTCGACAGAATCCACGCCTTGTCGTCTTCATTGAGGAAGGCGAGTTCCTTCTGCACCAGGTGCAGTGTCTGGGCGTAGGTGGCGTGGCGCAGGCTGACGGGCCAGTCGGTGCCCCACATCAGGCGCTGCGGCCCGAACGTGTCATAGAGCCGCTTGACCTGGGCGTGGGTGTCCCGCCAGGGGTATGCCTGTTTCGACAGCGACCAGGTGTGCGAGATCTTGACGAACACCCTGGGGTAGCGCTGGAGGGCCAGCAGTTTGTCGAGTTCGGCGGGCCGGTCCACGGGCGAGTCGGCCATGTGATCGATCACCACGGTGAGCTCGGGATAGCGCTCGATCAGTTTCTCCACGTCGGGCATGCGGACCACGGGCGCCAGCACGGTCATGGGCGTTTGGAGATCGAGGCAGCGCCGCCAAAGCGGGGGCATCAGCGGACCGCGGATCCAGTCGCCGCTCGCGTCGGCGCCGGGGCTGATGCGCACGCCGTGAAAGCCCTGCTCCTCCACCAGGCGGGAAAGATGATCCGGGGCGGCCGGGTCCTGCGGATTGACGCGGGCCACGCCGCGGAACAGCCCGGGGTACTTCTTCAGCGTGTCGGCGACGTAGCGGTTGTCCCAGCGGTAATGGATCACCTGGATGAGCACGGTGCCGGCCACGCCGTTCTCGCGCATCAACTCCAGCAGCATCTCCGGCGTCCGGTCTTCGGTGGGCGGATGCGTGGTTTCCTCGGCCCACGGGTATTGGGGGCTCCGCACCCAGATGTGCACGTGCGGATCGTAAATCCGGTAAGCAGGTTTGGAGTCGGCCATGGCGGATGCTGCGGCAAGCGTGCCGAGAACGGTGCGGCGAGTCATGCTTCGACTAAGCTATCACGCGGCCGGCCGCGCCGGTCAGAACTTGCGCAGCAGCCACATCACCACCGACAGCACCACGCTCAGCAGGACGCAGGTCATGAGAGGGAAATAGAAAACCGAGTTTTTGCCCCGCACTTCGATGTCGCCCGGGAGGCGGCCCAATCGCAGGGGAAGCCGTTCGCCGAACATGACAATCAGGCCAATGATCACCAGGATGATTCCCGCGGTTATCAACATCCGCCCCATGACCCCATTCTAAGAGCTTGTGGAAAACCGGGACAGGATGCTCCGCCCCGAGGCGCAACAAGCGAAAATCAGAGGCCTATGCTCAACCCGAGTGGGCAGAGTTGCCCGTCCCCGCGTTTTTGAACAAGCTCCTAAGGTCCACTCGAACCGTGCGAGCATGGAAGTTTCCGCGGGCCACCGGCCGGCGGATACCCGTTGTGGCCAGGAGAGCAAACACCCGTATGGAATCACTGGTACGTTTCCGCACCGCCGGTTACGAAGGCTTCGGCGTACGCGAGGGAAATACCGTATACGAAACAGCATCGCTGCTGGCGGCCGCCCGCGGGCGGGCCCATCCGCTCGGCGACGTCAAGCTGCTGGCGCCCTGCGCCCCCTCCAAAATCGTGTGCGTGGGACGCAACTACGTGGACCACGCCAAAGAGTTGGGCAATCCGGTGCCGGAGGAGCCGCTGATCTTTCTGAAGCCGCCGTCTTCGCTGATCGGAGACGGCGATCCCATTGTCGCGCCGCGTCTCTCAGAGAATGTCCACTTCGAGGGCGAACTGGCGCTGGTGATGGGCCGGCGGGCGCGGAAACTCCGGGAAGAAGAGGCCTGGGACTTCGTTCTGGGATTCACCTGCGCCAACGACGTAACCGCGCGCGACCTGCAGCGCAAGGACGGCCAGTGGACCCGCGGCAAGGGGTTCGACACCTTCTGCCCGTGCGGTCCGGAAATCCTGCGCCGGCAGGAGGTGCCCTTCGAGCAACTGCGGGTCCGCACGCTGCTGGACGGGGAAGTGAAACAGGACGGGCCGGTAACCGATATGATTTTTTCGGTCCCGCGCGTGCTGGCGTATATGACCGCTTTCCTTACCCTGGAGCCTGGGGACCTGGTGCTGACCGGTACACCGGCGGGCGTCGGACCCATGCGTCCAGGACAAACCGTGACGGTGGAAATCGCCGGGCTGGGCCGGCTTTCCAACCCGGTGGTCGCCGAGGAAGCATAGCGGAGAGGTCCGGGGAAGCGCCCGAGCCGACCCGGTCTCTGCCATGGAGCGGCGCTGGTTACCCGCTCCGGCCGCCGTTACCGGCGGGCCGGGCGGGGTTGACGCTACCGCTTGATTTCCTGCACCATGAGCCGGAACTCGCTGCCTTCGGCGAAGGTGATGTTCGGCCCGCGCGTGCCGAACTGAATCAGGGCGATGGATGCCGCCGCGCCCACGCCCGCGCCGATCGCCGCGCCCTTACCGCCGCCGATGATGGCTCCGAGCAGCGCTCCGCCCGCAGTCGCCGCGGCCGCCTTTCCCAGGTTGTTCTTCTTGCGGATCACCCGGCCTTCCTCGTCGACGTTCTCTTTGCCCTTGGAGTTCACCATCGAAGTGATGGTGGAACGGACGGGAATTGCCTGCGACTGATGGTTCAGCGTGTCAAAGGTGAAGTTCAGCACCGAGGTGCCCTTGAGCTTGGCGCCGCTCTTCGATTCCTTGACCTCGCCCTCCAGAATAGCGCCCTGAAATTCGGCCGGGCTGAGCACCTGCGCGTTGATCCGGTCGCCCTTCTTGTTCGTTTCCGTGCTGATGGGGCTCAGCAGTTTCACCCGGAAGGCGGTATCCTGCGAAAGGTCCGCCGCGCGGACTCCGGGAGTCCAGAGCAGCCATGCGCCCGCCAGCGCGATTGCATATTTCCACGCCATAATCACGTTTCCTTTGGTATCAGTTGAGCACCTTCCACTCCACCGTCACGACGGTATGACGGCGGTTGCGGCTGCGAAACACCAGTTTGGACCAGTTGTTGCGAGGTCCGGGCGCTTCCGCGATCGCAAACTCCCGGACATCCAGATTGATCGAAACCGGAACGCCGGGAAGCTTTCCATGCACGGACCCGGACGATGCCTGACCGCCGCTAATCTCGATCGTTTCTCCCTTGTCCACCCGGCCGGACCAGATGATGGTTCCTGCGGGGGGCCCGGTGTAAGCGGGCTTCGGCGGCGCAGGGGTAACGGGAGGCGGAGCCGGACTCTGGCTGCCGGGATCCGGTTTGAGGATTTCCACCCGGGTGGGGGCGGGCGCGGGAGCAGGCGAAGCAACGGCGGGCAACTGTGGCGCCGGCGCCGGCTCAGGGTCATCAGCCACCGCCCCCGCCACCGCCGGGATTGCCGGCGCGGAGGCCATGGGCTGCCTCGGTCGTGACGGCGCAGGCCGGGAGGGGGCCGGTTCCGGAGCGCGAACCGGAGGCGGAGCGGGTGGTGGCGCCTCCGCGGTCACCGGCGCTTCGGGAACCGGGACTGCTGGAATGGGAGTTTCCGCCGCCGGAGCGACCGGTTCCGCCACGGCCAGCGGGGGCGGCGTCGGTTCCGCCGCTTGCCTCGCCAGCCGCGTGCGATACACCTGGTAGCCGTAATAGCCCGCCGCCCCGCCTACCAGGAGGAACAGAATGGAAACGACCAAAGCCTTCGGAACGCCCGGCGCCTGACGAGGCGCCGGTACACCGCCGGGCGGGGCGGCGGGCTTCGCCGGAAAGGGTGCGCTCGCCGCCTCCAACTTGCTCCCGCAACCTTCACAAAACCTTGACCCAGGCGTCGAAACCGTTCCACACTGCGAACACTGCATCGAGCGTCTGCGACCTCGCCCGGAGTATAGCATGAGCGCTTTGGCGCGCCTCCGCGGCGTCTTTCCCCTTTGCTTCCCCAGGGCCGGCGGATGCCCATGCACCTTCGCCACGGCTAGCCAACGGGAGTTGCCGAGGCAGGCCCGCGTCTGGTAGCGTTTTCTCTTCTATGTTGCGCCTTTCTGTTCTGGTCGCTGTCTCCACGGTGGCCTGGGCCGCCGCGCCCGTCCGGTTCCCCGAGGCTTATCCGCCCACCAACGATGTCGTCATGGAAAATCTGGCGCCCATCCCGATGCGCGACGGCGTAAAGCTCTTTGCCGACATCTACCGGCCGGCTCAGCCGGGCAAATACCCGGTGCTGGTCAGCCGCACGCCGTATTCTTCGGAACGCTATCCCAGCGCTTTTTCCGACGCGGTGTTCTACGCCCGCCGCGGCTACGTCTTCGTTTTGCAGGACGTCCGCGGACGCCACGAATCCGAAGGCAAGTGGGAACCGTTTCGCAACGACATCGAAGACGGTTACGACACGGTCGAATGGGCGGCCAAGCAGGAATGGTCCAACGGCAAGGTCGGCATGGAAGGCGGCTCGTACCTCGGCCATGTGCAGTGGCGCGCGGCGATGGCCAAGCCGCCCCACCTGGTCTGCATCTTCCCGCGCGTGGCCTCCACCAGCCTCTATCACAACTGGATCACGCTCAACGGCGGCTGGCGGCTTTCGTTCAACTTCGGCTGGGGACCCGTCCGCCAAGAGTCGCGCGTGATGCAGAACACCGGCCCCCACACGCTGCCGGGCGGACCCGCCAGCTTGAGCTACGACAAAGTGCTCTGGCACCTGCCCCTGCTGCACATGCAGGAACTGCTCGGCCGGCGCGCCCAGTTCTGGCGCGACTGGATCGCCCATCCCGATTACGACGACTACTGGAAGAAAATCAACGTCGAGGAGGTGTTCGACCAGCTGGAGATCCCGGCCTACTCGGCGGGCGGCTGGTTCGACATTTTCAGCCAGGGCACGCTGAACGGCTACACCGGGATGGCCCAGCAGGGCAAGTCCGAAACGGCGCGCCGCCAGAGCCGTCTGCTCATCGGCGCCTGGGGTCACGGTTCCTCGCGCAAGTTCGGCGACCTGGATTTCGGTCCCACCGCCCACGTGGACGTGGACGCGGTGGCGCTGCGCTTCTTCGACTACTGGCTGAAAGGGGTGCGCAACGGCCTCGACGGGGAACCGCCGGTGACCCTCTTTGTGATGGGCGAGAACGTGTGGCGGCAGGAAAACGAATATCCGCTCGCGCGCACCCAATACCGCAAGATGTACTTCCATTCCAGCGGACGCGCCAACAGCGATCGCGGCGACGGGCGGCTTTCCTGGGACCTCCCGCCTGCCTCCTCGCCCGCCGACCGTTTTCGCTACGACCCCGACCACCCCGTGCCGAGCATCGGCGGCAACAATTGCTGCGGCACCCCGACGCCCGCCGGTCCCATGGACCAGCGTCCGATCGAAGCCCGTCCCGATGTCCTCGTGTACACCTCGGATTTCCTGACGGAGGATCTGGAAGTCACCGGCCCGGTCAAGGTGGTCCTCCACGCTTCGTCCGATGCGCCTGACACCGACTTCGTCGCCAAACTGGTGGACGTCTATCCCGACGGCCACGCCTATCAGATGGCCGAGGGCATCGTCCGCGCCCGCTATCGCGAGTCGCTCAGCCGGCCGAAACTGATGGAGCCCGGCAAGATCTACGAGTTCACGATTGACCTGGTCGGCACCAGCAACCTGTTCCGCAAGGGCCACCGCCTGCGGGTCGACCTTACCAGCAGCCACTTCCCGCAATTCGACCGCAACCCGAACACGGGCGAACCGTTCGGCACGTCGGCCGCGGTGCGCGTCGCGCAGCAAACGGTCTATCACGACGCGCGGCGCGCCTCGCACATTCTTCTGCCGGTGATCCCGCGGTAATCGCGCCGGCGGATGCGGTGGAGCAAAATAGGAACCGGCATGCACCGTGTCCGCTCCCTCTTGCTTTTCGTCCTGGCGTTGCCCCTGGCCGGCCAGACGCCGCACCCCGGCTTCCGCAAACTGCTCACCCTGACGCCCAGCGGCGAAGCCGACCTTCACCTCTGGTCCGACACGGCCAATGTCTACGTGTTGCGCGACGGCGACCGCGCCCTGCTCGTCGACCTCGGCGACGGAAGCGTGCTGGATCACCTTCCCTCGCTCGGGGTCCGGCAGGTGGAGTGGGTGCTGTTCACGCACCACCACCGCGAGCAGACCCAAGGTTACCGCCGTCTGCGGGGCTCCGGCGCGCGCATCGGCGCTCCCCTGGCCGAGCGCGAGTTGTTCGAAAGCCCGTCCCGCTTCCGCAAAGTCAAGCCCGCGCTGAGCGATCATTTCGCCGTGCACGGCGCCAGTTACGTCCGGCCCGGCGTGGAGCCCATCCCCGTCGACCGCGCTTTCGGGCGCATGGACGACTTCACCTGGCGCGGCTTCTCCTTGCACGTCGTCGAAACCAAGGGCAACAGCCCCGGCTCGCTGTCGTACCTGCTGCCTCATGCCGGCGCGTGGCTCGCCTTCTCCGGCGACGTGATGCTGGAGGGCGCACGGATGCACAACTGGTTCGACACGGAGTGGGACTACGGATTCGCCGCCGGCATTTACGCGCTGCACGAATCGGCGGCGCTGCTGGAACGTTACGGCCCGCGCTGGTTGTTTCCCTCCCACGGTCCTCCCATCGCAAATCCGGCCTCCCAACTGGCCGCCTTCCGGCGCAAACTGGAGGCGCTCGAAAAACTGTACGTGCGCGGCTATCCGGTCTTCCGGTTTTCCGGCGCCATGCAGGACCGCGTCTCGCGTCCCACCGCGATCCCCCACGTCTGGCAGGTCTCGCCCCACCTGTACAAATTCAAGGGCCCAAACTTCTATCCCAATTTCTACCTGCTGCTGGCCCCGAGCGGCCGCGCGCTCGCCATCGATTGCGGCCTGCTCGACCACGGCTTTCTCGACCAGGCGATCGAGCGCATGCAGCGCCAAGTGGGCCTGAAGCAGATCGACGCCTGCGTGATCACCCACATGCACGGCGACCACATGCTGGAAGCCGAGCACCTGCGCGCCAAATGGGGCGCGCAGGTCTGGGCCCTCGACCGCATGGTGGGGCCGGTCGAGCATCCGGAGCGCTACGACTACGCCGCCGCCCTTCCCGCCTACCCGCGCGCTCCCGCCGCGCTGAAAATCGACCGCGTGTTCCGCGATGGGGAGGCGTTCACGTGGGAAGGCTACGCGCTGACCGTCGACTGGATGCCGGGCCAGACCGAGTTCGCCCTAGCGCTGCGCGGCCACATCGACGGCCGCCAGGTGGTCTTCACCGGCGACAACCTCTTTGGCGATCCGCTCGACCCGGCGCAGAGCGGGCACGAGGCCGTCGTCGCTCGCAACAGCGGCATCCTCGAGGAAGGTTACATTTACGGCGCCGAGTACTTGCGCCGCATCCAGCCTGATCTGATTCTGGGGGGCCACTCCTACGTGATGGATCAGCCCGCCGGCCTGATCGAACGCTACCGGAGTTGGGCTTACGACCTGCGGGCCGCGTTCGCCGACCTGAGCAGCGATCCCGATTACCGTTACTGGTTTGACCCCTACTGGGTACGCGCCGAGCCGTACCGCCTCAAGCTGCGCCGCGGCCAGGAGGCGAACGTCACTCTGCACGTCCGCAATTTCCGCCCGGCCCAGCAGACGCACCGCATCGCCGTGCATGCGCCGGAGGGATGGAGCGCGACCCCGGCGGCAGTCGAAGGAGCGCTGGAAGCGGCCGGGCGTAAGGGTTTCCCGGTGCGGCTGCGCGCGCCGGAGTCGGCCTCCGCGGGCGTGGCCATCGTGGCATTCGATGTCACCCTGGACGGCAAGCGCTATGGCGAGTGGTTCGACCTGATCGTCGAGGTGGAATGATGGCGGGCGCGCTAGCCGCTAGCTGCTCGCCGGCCGCCAGTCCACCACCGTCAGCGACCAGCCCGGGAAGCCGCGGGAGCGCGAATAGGGGTCCTCGTCCAGCCGGAACACGACATCGAGCCGCTGGCCGGGCGGGAACGCGCCGGCATGCTCAACGGCATTCCAGGCGTTCATCCACAGCAGGCGGCCATCCTGCCGCAGCGGCAGCCGAAGATGCTTTTCCTTGACGATGGACGGGGCCGTGGCTACCTCCACGCCGCGGCAGACCAGCACGGGAGCATCGTTGCCATGGCCGAACGGCGCCAGCCGCATGACCTCCTCGATGGTCTCCGAGCTCAACTCCGCCAGGCCCGCGTGCGTGTCGATGTCGAGCACGGGCACGAAGTCGTCGGGCGTGAGCCGTGCGGCAGCGTAAGCGTTCAGCCGGTTCCGCAACTCGCCGACGCGCGCCGACTCCAACGTCACGCCCGCGGCGTGCTGGTGGCCGCCGAACTTCACGAAGAGGTCGCGAACCGCTTCCAGGGCTTCCAACAGGTGAAACTGCTCGACGCTGCGGCCCGAGCCCTGCGCCAGCCCGTCCTCGATCCCGAGCACCAACACCGGGCGGCAGAACCGTTCCACCAGGCGCGAGGCGACAATGCCCAGCACTCCGCGATGCCAGCCTTCGCCCGCGAACACCAGCGCGGCCTGCTCCGTGGTGACCGGCGTCTTCTCGCATTCGGCGAGAATCTCCCGGACGATCTCCGTTTCCGTCTGCCGCCGGTCGGCGTTGAGCCCGTGCAGCAGCTCGGCGATCTCCCGCGCCCGGGCCTCCCCGGCGGTGGTGAACAGCTCGATCACGTCGTCGGCCGTTGCCATGCGCCCGGCGGCGTTGATGCGGGGCGCCACCCGGAACGCCACCTGCTCCGCCGTGGGCGGGACGCCCTCGGCCAAGCTGGCCACGCGCAGCAACTCCCGCAGACCGGGATTGTTGACGCTTTGCAGCCCCGCCAGGCCGTGTTTGACGATGATGCGGTTTTCGCCGGTCAGCGGCACCACATCGGCCACCGTCCCGATCGCCACCAGCTTGAGAAACGACGCCAGCACGCGCCGCAGGCGCGCCGGCGGCCAGCCCAGCGACTCGAGCAGCGCCTGCGCCAGTTTGAACACCACCCCCACGCCGCACAGGTTCTTTTCCGGGTACGCGCAGCCGGGCTGATTGGGGTTGAGCACCGCCAGCGCGGGCGGCAACTCGGCTTCCGGCAGGTGATGGTCGGTCACGATGATGTCCACGCCCGCATCCCGGCCGCGCGCCACCGCCTCCGCCGCGCGGATGCCGGTGTCTACGCTCACCACCAGCTTGACGCCGTCCCGCGCCGCCTGCTCGATCACCTCGCCGCGCATCCCGTAGCCGTCGCGCAGCCGGTGGGGCACGTAAAACTCCGCCCGCCCGCCCGCCAATTCGATCGCCTTGCTCAGAATGACGATCGACGTGGTCCCATCGACGTCGTAATCGCCGTAGATCAGGATGCGTTCCCGCCGTGCGATGGCGCCGAGAATGCGGTCCACCGCGGGGCGCATGCCGCGCATCAGGAACGGGTCGTGCAAGTCGTCCAGGGATGGGTCCAGAAAGCGCGCTGCCTCCGCCGCCTCCCGTAAGTCGCGTCCGGCAAGCAAACGGGCGGTCACCGGGGCGACGCCCAGCACCGCGCCCAGCCGCTCCGCCGCCCCGGGGGGAATCGGCGCAAACTTCCAGCGGGCCGCGCCCGCGCCTGGCTGGCGCAAATATCTCACTTCACGGCGCTCCGGGAAATCCGAACTCAGTTCTTCGAGTAATAGCCGCCGAGCGGTCCCTCTTCGTCCTCTTCGTCGTCTTCCCCTCCCAGGTAGTCTGAGGACTCGATGGCGTCGGTGAGGTTGAGGTAGGTCTCATACCAGTCGGCGATCGCCTCGAAGACGTACATCAATCCCTGGTAGTGGAAACTCAACTCCACGGAGGCAGTCAACCCGGTGAATACCTTGAGTTCTTCCAGCCCCTTGGCGATGGAGCGCACTTCGTCGCGCGCCAGGGCGCTGGATTCCAGCAGGTATTGGGCTTCCTCGATCTGCTCCATGGTGAAATCCCGCGTCGCGAAGCAGATCAGGCGTGAGTTGACCGATTTGGCCGCGTTGAGAAATCCCTGAAACTCCGGATGGCGTTCGACGTCCCACATCAGGACCGGCACATCCTCGCTGCCGCCCGGTTTGGCGCGAAAGACCGTGAACTCCTCGGCCGCAAGCTGGTCAAGGATTTCCTGTTTCAAGCTGTCAAGATTAAGATCCACGGGTTATCTCTGGGCGGCCACCAGCACGTCGTGCTGATTTGCCAGGTCGCGAGCGCTGGGCGTGACGATTGTCCGGGGGCCGATGAAAATTTTCCGTCCGCCGGCCAGCGCGCGCCGGACATCGTCCTCACAGACAAAATCCACGATGGCCGGCGGCGGCGGCGCGGGAATTGCGGCCGGCGGCTCGGCGGCGGACACGGCAGGCGCCGGAGAAGCGAATTTCAACTCGCAGCCGCAGGTGGGGGCGGCGGGCGCGGGCGGCGGCGCGCCCTGGCGTGCCGCGAGGAACCGGTCCACCACCTGCGCCGCGACGGTTCCGACCGCCGCACTGGTTGCCGGCGTGGGCGCGGCGGTGGCCATGGCCGCCGCCGGCGCCGGTTCAGCGCTCAAGGAAAGGCCGCGTTGCGCCAGGAACCGGTCCACCGCCGCCGCCACGGCGGCCCGGTCGGGCGCCGCCGGGGCCGCCGCCTGCTCCGGTTTGTATTCAAACGCCTCCTCGGCGGAGCGCACCGCGTACGCAATGCGCTTAATGTTGAACAGGTGCTGCGGGCCCACGTTGTCGCTGGTGCTGTTGCCGCTCAGCGCGCCGCAGCCGAGCGTCATCGAGGGGAACACGTTGGTCGTGATGCCGGTGGAACCCTGCGGCGCGGGCGTGTTCACCAGCACCCGGAACGCCGGCATGCGCATCCCGAACTCGCGGATCTTCGCGTCGTCCTTCGAGTAGATCACGCAGGTATGGCCCAGCCCGCCGAACCGCAGCAGCGACTCGCACCGCGCCAGGCCTTCGGCAAAGTCCTTCACAAAATAGAGCGCCAGCACCGGCGAAAGTTTTTCCGCCGACAACGGCTCGCTCTTGCCCACCTGCGCGATCTCCGCCACCAGGATCCGAGTGTCGTCCGGCACCCGGAATCCCGCCAGTTCGGCGATGCGCGTGGGCGACTGCCCGACGCACTGCGGATTCACAGTCCAACGCGGCGTCAGCAGAATCCGGCGCAGCGCGTCCTTTTCCGCCTCGTTGCAGAAATACGCCTTCTCCGCTTTCAGTTGGAGAATCACCTGGTCGCGCAGCACCTCCTCGGCTACGATCGCCTGCTCGCTCGAGCACACCGTGCCATAGTCGAACGACTTGCCGGCCACCACCTTGCGCACCGCGTCCACCACGTCGGCGCTGCGTTCGAACAGGACCGGTACGTTCCCCGGCCCGACGCCCAGCGCGGGCGTGCCGCTCGAGTACGCCGCGGTTACCATGGCCGAACCGCCGGTGGCCAGAATGACGCCCACGCGTTCGTGATGCATCAGCGCGTGGGTGGCTTCACTGGTGGGCGTCAGAATGCACTGAATAATATCTTCCGGCGCGCCCGCCTCCAGCGCCGCCTGGTACAGGATACCCGCCGTCTCGCAGGTGGACTCTTTCGCGTTGGGATGCGGGCTGAGGACGATGGCGTTGCCCGCCTTCAGCGAGATCAGCGTCTTGAAAATGGCGGTGGAGGTCGGGTTGGTGGTGGGCAGAATGGCAGCCACCACTCCCATCGGCACGCCCACTTCAATCACTTTTTCGTCGGGCAGTTCCCGCAGCAGGCCGATGGTCTTCATGCCACGCATCCGCCGCGGCAAGATGTCCGCGTTCAGCAAATTCTTGGCGATCTTGTCGGGCACGTTGCCGTAGCCGGTTTCCTGCACCGCCAGTTCCGCCAGCCGCCGCGCCTGCGCCCGGGCGGCCGCCGCCATCCGCTCCACGATCTGGTCTACCTGCTCCTGGGTGAAGTGCCGGTATTTCTGAGCGGCCGCGTGGGCTTTTTCGACTTTGGTGCGGACCTCTTGAATGGAAAGGAGGTCTTTATCTTGCAGCATGAGTCACCGAACGGGCAGGCGCGCAGCCCGGCCTATCCGAGAGAGCCCTTGGCTTTGTTCGCGCCGGGCAGCACCTTAGCGACTTCGTCATGCGGGCGCGGAATCACGTGAACCGCCACCAGTTCCCCCACCCGGCGCGCCGCGGCGGCGCCCGCGTCGGTGGCCGCCTTCACCGCGCCCACGTCGCCGCGCACGGTGATGCACACGTAGCCGGCGCCCGTGAACTCCTTGCCCTGCAACACCACGTTCGCGGTCTTCACCATGGCGTCCGCCGCTTCGATGGCGCCCACCAGTCCCTTGGTCTCGATCAGGCCTAACGCCTCCATCCATTCCTCCATGTAAGTTTTCACCGTAACACACCGCTCGCGACAGCGGCAAACCATAATGGAAGAGCGTGGCGAACGTGCGGATGAGCTTGGCCGTGGCGGCGTTGGCCTGCGGTTTCCCGGCCGGCGCCCAGGGCCCGGAACCCGACTGGTTCAACCTGGAGGGCGTCCGGGCGCGGGTGCTTTTCTTCGTGGCCCCCGATTGTCCGATCTCCAACCGGTACGCGCCGGAAATTCGCCGCATCTGCGCCGCATACCGTCCGCGGGGAGTCGCTTGCGTCCTGCTCTACCCGGATTCCTTGCTGAGCGAGGAGGACCGCAGGTCGCATCAGGCCGCTTTCGGACTCGAGCAACTGGACGCGGCGCACGACCGCGCGCACCGCTGGGTCGCCCGCACCGGCGTCACCCGGACGCCCGAGGTGGCCGTGGTCGGACCGGGAGGCAGCGTGCTCTATCGGGGCCGCATCGACGACCGGCACGCGGGCTGGCTGCGCACGCGTCCCGCGCCCCGTCGCCGCGACCTGCGCCTCGCCCTGGACGAGATCCTCGCCGGGCGCCCCGTTTCGGTGGCGCGCACGACCGCGGTCGGTTGCTACATCGCTCCGCTGCCGCTCCGCAACTAGCTCAACTGGCCGGGCAGTTGCGCTGCCAAGGCAACTCGACCGGAACCCGCGGATCATAGTCCGGGTTCCGCTCCATCAGCGGCGCCCCGACTTCTTCCATCCAGCCGTTCAGCCGCAGCAGCAGGCGTGAGGCGAGCGGGCGGTTCTGGTTCGCCAGGCTGACCACTTCGCCAGGGTCGGCGGCCAAGTCGTACAGTTCGCTCCGCTGATCCTCGAAAAAGCGCACCAGTTTAAAGCGGCCCTGCCGCACCGCCGCCGCAGGGCGGCCTCCCTGGTTGCTGTAGTGCGGGTAGTGCCAGAACAGTTCTTGGCGCGGCAAAGATGTGCCGCCCCGCAGCAGGGGCGTCAGGCTCACGCTGTCGCGCGGAATGCGCACGCTGGTCTCCACAATCTCGCCGAAGGTGGCGAAGAAATCCGTGCTCATCACCGGCACGTCCGAGACCGACCCCGCCCGGGTCACGCCCGGCCACTCGACCAGCAGCGGCACCCGGATGCCGCCCTCGTACAAGTGCCCCTTGCCGGCGCGCAGCGGGGCGTTGCTGGTAGCAATTGCGCAGCGCGATTCCGGCACGTGCAGGCCGCCGTTGTCCGAAGTGAACGCGATCAGGGTGCGCTCGGCCACGCCCAGCGCCCGCAACTTCTCCCGGACCTTGCCCACGCTGTCGTCCACGGCCGCCAGCATGGCGGCGTAGGTTGCGTTCCGCGCACGGTCCTGCGGGCGCAGTTTGGCGGCGAAATAACGCGCCCGCTCCTCCCTGGCCTCCAACGGAATGTGCACGTCGTAGAAGGCGAAGTGCAAAAAGAACGGTTCCCGTCCGCGGCGGTCCAGAAAGCCCAGCGCTTCCTCGGTCAACCGGTCATTGAGGTAATCGCCCGGCCGGGCGGCCAATTTGGGCCGCTCTCCCCACGCCGGATAGAAGTAACTGGCGGGCGCGCCCCACTCGCCGCCGCCCGCATTGAAATCGAAACCCTGCTGCTCGGGGAGAAAGCCCTCGCCGCCCAGATGCCACTTTCCTACATGCGCGGTGGCGTAGCCGGATTTCTTCAGCATTTCCGCCAGTGTCGTAGCCGCCAGCGGCAGGTGCGTCCGCAGGTTCGCCGGAGGGATTAACTTCGAGTGCGGGAATTGGTGCGGTCCCGGCAGCCAGTTGGTGATGCGCAGGCGCGCCGGGTGGCGGCCGGTCATGATGCTGGCCCGGGTCGGCGAGCACACCGGCGACGCCGCATAGGCTTGTTGGAAGCGCATGCCGCGCGCGGCCAGGCTGTCAAGGTGCGGAGTCTCGTGAAACCGGTTGCCGTAGCAGCCCAGATCCGCCCAACCGAGATCGTCGGCGACGAACAGAATCAGGTTCGGCGGCCGCCCCTTCGACTTGCCGCACCCCGCCAGGGCGGCGCCGCCCAGGGTTTGCAGGAAGCCTCTCCGCGAAGTCATAGCAAATCAACGCGGCGGAGGAGAAAACACCACCAGCGCCGTCAACCGTTCCGGGCCGCGATTGGCGAGGCCGTGCGGCACGCCCGCCGGGGCCAGAATCACGTCCCCCGCGCTGACCCGAGCGCGTTCCTGGCCTACTTCGGCCTCGCCCGCGCCCGCCAGAATCACATATAACTTATCCTGATCCGGGTGCACATGCGCCTGGTGGCTTTGCCCAGGCTCGAAGCAATTCAGTCCAACGAACAGCCGCTCACCGGCGCCCAACGTAACCTTGCCCATCTTGTCCGCAGAGAAAACCGCCCGCGCCGCGGGGTCGCGAAGAATCATGTCTCCGCAATGATAGCAGCGCCACGAAACCTCTTTTGGGGATGGGAAATGCGGAGTACGCGGATCGCGGAGTGGCCCGCGGGGCCACGTGGCGCCCGTCTCCGACGGCGCCGCCGACTTACAGCCGGGACAGGAATCCAGAAACTCAAAGGGCAAGTCGGAGACTTGCCCCACGGCGGCCGTCCACCTTGGGGTTGGGGGTCAGACCAGCGATTCCGTCACGGTCGCGGCCGCGCGCGCGGCGCGGGCCTCGATTGTTCCGAACCACGTTCCGAGCCACGAGCGGAAGCGAGTCGGCCAGGCATTGGGGACTGTGGCGGCCTTCCGGCCCGCTCCCTGCCGGTCGCGGCTCGGCGGCGCGGGTGGCGTTTGGTAGCATAGAGTTTTCAGGGCTCCAGCTTTGGTCACCGCGCTTCCCGATATCCTGAGCCGCATTGTCTCCCGCAAACGGGAAGAAGTGGATACGCTGGTCCGCGACGGGCTGGAAGCGCGCGCCGCGCAGGCCCAGGCGGCACGGCGCGACTTCCGCGCGGCGCTGGCGGCATGCCGTCCCGCGATCATTGCCGAGGTGAAGAAGGCCTCGCCCAGCAAAGGCGTGCTGCAAGCGGATTTCGATCCCGCCCGCCTGGCAAAGGCTTACGAGGAGGGCGGCGCCGCGGCCTTATCAGTGCTCACCGACGGCCCGTTCTTTCAAGGGAGCCTCGCCGATCTGGCGGCGGCGCGCGCCGTGACCGAGTTGCCGGCGCTCCGGAAGGATTTCACCATCGACCCGGTGCAGGTGCTGGAGGCGGCGGCGCACGGGGCGGACGCGATCCTGCTGATTGTGGCGATCCTTACGGAGCGCCAGTTGCGCGATTACCGGGAACTGGCCGCCCGCTACGGCATGGCGGCACTTGTCGAGGTGCACAGCGACGCCGAACTCGAGGTGGCGCTGGCGTCGGGCGCGGAGATCGTCGGGGTGAACAACCGCGACCTGCGGACCTTCCGGGTCACGCTGGAGACGTCGCTCCGACTGGCCGGGCGCATCCCGGACCACGTCGTGAAGGTGAGCGAGAGCGGAATGGAATCCGCCGCAGACGTACGGCGGTTGATGGACGCCGGCTTCCAGGCGTTTCTCGTTGGCGAGCACCTGATGCGGTCGGGCGCCCCGGCGGACGCGCTGCGGCGCCTGCGGAGCGCGCCATGATCGTCAAGGTGTGCGGCATCACCAGTCTTCGCGATGGACTGGCGGCGGCCTCTTACGGGGCGCAGGCCGTAGGGTTCAATTTCTTTCCGAAAAGCCCGCGGTTTGTTCCGCCGGAAGCGGCGCGAGCCATCGGTTCTCGCCTGCCGGAAGAAGTGTGGAAAGTGGGCGTGTTTGTCAACGAGCCGCCCGAGCGCGTCGCCGACCTCGCCGGACAGGCCGGGCTGGATATCGTACAGTTACACGGCGACGAGAAGCCGGCCGATGTTCCGGCCGGTCTCCGCGTGTGGAAGGCGTTCCGGGTGGATGAAACGTTCGATGCCGGGCGCCTCGCGGACTATCCGGCGGAGGCCTTCCTGCTCGACGCCGCGGCGGGCGACGCCTACGGCGGCACGGGCCGCACGTTCGACTGGCGGCGCGCCGCCGGCCTGCCGCACCGCATCATTCTGGCGGGCGGTCTGGATGCCGGCAACGTCGCCGAGGCCATCCGGCTGGCGCAACCCTGGGGCGTCGACGTCTGCTCGCGCATCGAAACGCAGCCGGGGTACAAAGATCTCCGGAAGATGGCCGCATTTCTCCAGGCGGTGAAAGCAGCATGACGACTTCTGAACCCGATCGCGGCGGACATTTCGGCGTATACGGCGGGCGCTACGTGCCCGAGGTGCTCATGGCGCCGCTCGAAGAACTCGAGCAGGCGTTTGCTGAGGCGCGCGTCGATCCGTCCTTTCAGGCCGAACTGCGCCAACTGCTGGCGCAGTACGCCGGCCGGCCTACGCCGCTGTATTGCGCCCGGCGGCTGACCGAAGCGCTTGGCGGGGCGCGTATCTACCTCAAGCGGGAAGACCTGCTGCACACCGGGGCGCACAAAATCAACAACGCGCTGGGACAGGGCCTGCTGGCGCGCCGCATGGGGAAGCGGCGGATCATCGCCGAGACCGGGGCGGGCCAGCACGGCGTGGCCACGGCGACCGTCTGCGCCCTGCTTGGGCTGGACTGCACCGTCTATATGGGCGAGGAGGACATGCGGCGGCAGCGGCTGAACGTCTTCCGCATGCGCCTGCTCGGCGCGCGCGTCGAGGCGGTGACCACAGGCAGCCGCACCCTCAAGGACGCGATCAGCGAAGCCATGCGCGATTGGGTGACCAACGTGGCCACCACTTATTACCTGCTGGGCTCGGCGTTGGGCTCGCATCCCTATCCCTGGATGGTGCGGGAGTTTCACCGGGTGATCGGCGAAGAGACCCGCCGGCAGATCCTCGAGGCGGAGGGAAGGCTGCCGGACCGCGTGCTGGCGTGCGTGGGCGGCGGCAGCAACGCCATCGGCATTTTTCATCCGTTCCTCGGCGACGCGGGGGTGCGCCTGGTCGGCGTGGAAGCCGGGGGGCGCAGTCCGGAGCTCGGCCAGCACGCCGCACGCTTCGCGGGCGGACACCCGGGTGTGCTGCATGGCTGTTACAGCTATGTGCTCCAGGATGACGACGGCCAGATTGCGTTGACCCATTCAGTGTCGGCCGGGCTCGATTACGCCTCCGTGGGGCCGGAACACGCCCGTCTGGCCGAACTCAAACGCGCCGAATACGTCTCGGCCACCGACGCCGAGGCCATCGACGCGGCCCAGCGTCTGTCGCGCCTGGAAGGCATCATCCCCGCCCTCGAATCCGCGCACGCGGTGGCGCAAGCGATCAAAGACGCGCCCGGCGCGGCCGGCGAGGTATTCGTCATTAATCTTTCCGGCCGGGGCGATAAAGACATCGATATCTACCGCGAGAACTTGCCCGAACTGGACCGGTAGAGCCCGCGGCTCGTGCGGCAAGGGCTATTTCGCCGTCACCGGTCCGGAGGGCGGTCCTGGCTCCCGCTCGCGTGCGGGATCGTAGTTCGGATTCGGCGCCGGCAGTTGGGCGTTGGTCTCCCGCAGCCACGCTTCCAGGCGCCGGCGCAAATTGGCGGGCTTTCTCCGGCTGCTCGGCGGCCAGGTCCCGGGTTTCGCCGATGTCCTGTTTCAAGTTGTAGAGCTCGGCGCGGTTGTCCTCGAAGAACAGGATCAGCTTGTCGTCGCCGCGGCGCATGGCGGCGGAAGGCTTGCCAAGCTAGGGCCTGTAGTGCGGGTACTGCCAGAAAACTTCCTTTCGGCCCAGGCTGGCCGCGCCGCGCAGCAGGGGCGTGAGGCTGCATCCGTCCATGCGCGGCAGAGTTGCCCGCGGGACGCCTGCCAGTTCGGCCAGATTCGGCGCGTAATCGATACTGAGGACGGGGTCGTGGCAGACGCTTCCCGGACGCGCGTAACTCCCGGCCAGCGCGCCACCGTCGGCACGCGGATGCCGCCTTCATACAAGTGCCCCTTGCCCAGGCGCAGGGGCAGGTTCGACGTGATCGGCCGGTTCCTCCATTCGCGTGACGTCACTCCGCCGTTGTCCGCGGTGAACACGACCAGCGTGTTGTCCTCGATGCACAGGCGGCGCAGCGCGTCGAGCACCCTGCCCACGCTTTCGTCGACGCTTTCGATCATGGCGGCGTACTCGCCATAGTTCTGCGGGTTGTCCGGGCGGGACTTGGCGTCGTATTTCCGCACCTTGTCCGGTTTGCCCTCCATGGGCGTGTGCGCCGCGAAGTGGGGCAGGTAGAGGAAGAACGGGCGGTCGCGGTTTTCCTCGATAAAGTCCACCGCCAGGTCGGTCAGATACTCGCCGGCGGCGCCGTCGAGCGGGACTCTCTTCCGCCACTGCGGAAAGAAGATGCTGCTGGTGGATCCGGCCTCGTCTCCCGCCAAGGAAAGATCGAAGCCCTGGTCGCGCGGCAGAAACCCGGTCTTGCCCAGACGCCATTTGCCGATGCTGGCGGTGCGGTAGCCGCGCCGGCCCAGGAGTTCGGCGATCGTGACTTCTTCCAACGGAAGTTCCAGCCGCGCGTTGGGCTGCAAAACCTTGGTGAAGGGAAAGCGGTTGCTGGCGCCTTGCAGGTGGGCCGTCAGGTGCAGCCGCGCGGGGTATTTGCCGATCATGATGGCGGCCCTGGTCGGGGAGCACACCGGACTGGCCGAGGAGCCGTTGGTGAAGATCATGCCCTCGCGCGCGAGGCGGTCGAGGTACGGCGTTTCGTCGAACGTGCTGCCGTTGTAGCCGGAGTCGCGCCAGCCGTAGTCGTCAATCAGAATGCAGACGAAGTTGGGCGGGCGGCGGGGCGCGGCCAGGGCGGGGGCGGCGAGAGCCGTCAGGAACTGCCGGCGGGACGAAGGCACGTGATCATCTCCCTGGGCCCGTGTTTCGCCCGGCGGGCGCAGGACCGCCCACCAGGGTAGTGGCTGGGTCAACGGCTCGCCAGCGTGACCCTGCGCACCGGGTGGGACTCGATCCAACGCAGCACCTGGCCATCCACCCAGAACCGCGGCCGCTGCCTCGCGATGAAGCCAAGATGTCCGCCGCGCCGCGTAGCCAGCAGTTTTAAATGCGGATTGCTCTTGAAGGCGGGGTGGTGAAAGATCTCGAAGGGGATAAACGTATCGTCCTCCGCCTGGATGACCAGCGTGGGGACCCGGATGGCGTCCAGAAACCGCACGGCGCTTTGCGTCGCATAATAGTGGCCTGCACCGTGGAATCCGAAATAAGGCGCGGTGATCCGTTCGTCGATTTCGAAGATCGAGCGGATGCCCTGGAAGTCGGCGGGCTGGTACAGGCCGGTCTCGGCCAGTCGCCGCAGCATGCGGCGCACGAAGCGCTGTTCGTAGAGCGCGTTGTCGCGGCGGCCGATTCGCCGCGCCGACGCTCCGAGGTCAATCGGGGTGGACACGGCGCACACCGCGGCCAGGTAGCGCGGCGCTTCCTCGCCGAGTTCGCCGGCCAGCTTCAGGGCCACGTTTCCGCCCAGGGAAAAGCCCGCCAGGTAGACCGGCGTCCGGCCTGCGGCGTGCCACCGCAGGATCACCTGGCGCAAATCGTGCGTCAAACCGGCGTGGTACAGCGTCCGGCAGGCAGCGGCCAATCCCCCGCAGGAGCGCATGTGAAACCGGTGCATCGCGTAGCCCGCTTCCAGGCCCGCTTGCGACAGGCTCCGCATGTAGCCGGACTCCCCCGATCCTTCCAGCCCGTGGATCAGAATCACCTCGCCGCCCACCGGTTCGGGCGGGCGCTGCGACTGGACCAGCACCTGGATGCCCGGCGCGGTATCGTAGAGGCAATGGTCGACGGGGAACCGGCGGGTGTCCAGGCGGCGCGGCCAGAAGTTGCCCGCGATCGTCAGGAAGTGGGGATTCGCTACGATCGGTTCGAACGTGTCCAACCTTTGATTTTAGCGAGTTGCGGCCGGGCGGCACATCCGGCGCCTCCCCGGTTCAGTTGCGGTGCGTGCCGACAGTCTGTACAATCGATGAGTTTGGACGCATTCTAGGAGGAATCATGGCATCCCCCGTGGAGCAGAAGGTTAAGCAGATTATTGTGGAACAGTTGGGCGTTGACGAGAACCAGGTCACCAACGATGCCTCGTTCGTCGACGACCTGGGAGCGGATTCCCTCGATATTGTCGAACTGGTGATGGCGTTCGAAGAAGCCTTCGAGTTAGAGATTCCGGACGAAGACGCCGAGAAGATCGGCACCGTCAAGGATGCGCTTGACTACATCGAGAGCAAGGCCGCCAAGAAGTAGGCTTCCTTCCTCGTTTCCTTCGATACATTCCGAAAGAGGGGCGGTTTGGCGCGCAGGGTAGTAGTCACAGGCGTGGGGCTTTTGTCTCCGGTCGGCATTGGAACCGAGGAGACCTGGCAGGCGATCCGGGAAGGCCGCAACGGCATCACCCGGATTGAATCGTTCGACACGACGGGGTTTGCCTGCCAGATTGCGGGGGAAGTGAAGAACTTCGACCCGAGTCTCTACATCGAAAAGAAAGAAATCAAGAAGATGGGGCGGTTCATCCAAATGGCGATCGCCGCCACGGAGTTCGCCCTGCAATCTTCCGCGCTGTCGTTTCCCCCGGAGGTCGCCGAGCGGGTTGGCGTGTACATCGGCAGCGGCATTGGCGGCTTCGACGTGATTGAGCGGGAGCACAAGACGTTCCTGCAACATGGTCCGCGCCGTATTTCGCCCTTCTTTATTCCGGCCACGATCATCAACCTCGCCTCCGGCTATGTCTCCATTCGGACGGGGGCGCAGGGGCCGAATTCGGCGACCGCCACGGCTTGCGCCACCAGTTCGCACGCCATCGGCGATTCGTTCCGGTTGATCCAGCATGGGTATGCCGACGCCATGATCACGGGCGGGGCGGAGGCGTGCATCTCGCCGATGGGCATCGGCGGGTTCGCCGCGATGCGGGCGCTTTCGACGCGGAATGATTCGCCCGAGACGGCGTGCCGGCCTTGGGACCAGGGGCGCGACGGGTTCGTGGTCGGCGAGGGCGCGGCCGTGCTGATTCTGGAGGAGCTGGAGTTCGCCAAGGCGCGCGGGGCGAAGATCCTGGCCGAGATGATCGGCTATGGCATGAGCGGCGACGCCTACCACGTGACCTCCCCGGCCGAAGACGGAGACGGCGCTTTCCGGATGATGCGCAACGCTCTGCGGGACGCGGGCGTCGAGCCCTCCGAGGTGGACTACATCAACGCGCACGCCACCTCGACCGAAATCGGCGACCTGATCGAAACGCGCGCCATCAAGCGCTGTTTTGGGGAGCACGCCTCCCGGCTGGCCGTCAGTTCGACCAAGTCCATGCACGGGCACCTGCTCGGCGGGGCGGGGGCGCTGGAAGCCGGCTTGACGGTGCTCGCCATCCGGGATCAGATCGCGCCTCCCACGAGGAACCTGGAGACGCCCTCGCCCGAGTGCGACCTGGATTACGTTCCTGGCCGGGCGCGTCCGATGACCATCCGGACGGCCATGTCGAACTCTTTTGGCTTTGGCGGCACCAACGCGGCAGTGGTGTTCCGGCAGTACAGCGCCTGACTGGAAATGAAGATCGCCGTTTGCATCAAGCAGTCGCCCGCGCGCGACGCGGGGTTGCGCCCGGCCCGCGGCGGCGCGTGGATCGAGGAAACCGACCTGGCCTTTGAGATGAACGAGCCGGACGCCTACGCGCTGGAGGAGGGGCTCCAGCTCAAGGATCAGCATGGGAGTGAAGTGGTGGTGGTGTGCCTGGGTCCCGCGCGGGCGGCGCAAACCATTCGGGAGGCGCTCGCCAAGGGCGCGGACCGCGCCATCCATATCGAATCCGAGTCGGTGATGGTGGATCCACTCGCCACCGCGCAACTCATCGCCGCGGCGTTGCGGCCCGAGCAGCCTGACATCATCCTCACCGGCCTGCAATCGGACGATCTCGGCTACGGACAGACCGGCGTGGTGCTGGCGGAACTGCTGGGCATTCCGCACGCGACCATCATCATGCAGGTGGAATGGGATGGTTCCTCCCTGGTGGTGAAGCGGGAACTAGAGGACGGCTGGTTCCAGCGCGTGCGCCTGCCCTTGCCCGCGCTGCTGACGATTCAGTCCGGCATCCGCAAGCTGCGCTACGCGACGCTGATGGGCATTAAGCGGGCCAAGACGAAAGAGATCAAGCGGCTGGCCGCCGCAGATTTAGGCGGGGAGCCGGGGGCGGGCGGCATTGCGCTCGAACGCGTGTACTTGCCCGAAAAATCCAAGCAGGGCCAGCGCTTCACGGGCGATCCGAAGGAAGCGGCCGCCCGGGTGGTGGAAAAGCTGCGATTCGAGGCGCGCGTGCTATGAGCGTCCTGGCGGTATTGGAACAGCAGGACGGGGCCTGGCACCGGCAGGCGTGGGAGACCCTGGCGGCGGCCCAGCAGGTCGCCGGCGAATGGGGCGTGCCGGCAGCCGCGGCGGTGCTGGGGCATGGTCTTTCCGCGCTGGCCGGCGAGGCGGCCACCCGGCAGGCGGAGACGATCTGGCGGGTGGACCACGCGCTGCTGGCGGACTATACGCCCGACGCGTTCACGGCCGCGCTGCGGCAGTTGCTGGACCGGGTGCAGCCGCGCCTGGTGCTGTTTCCCCATACTTACCAGGTGCGCGACTTCGCGCCGAAACTGGCCGCGGCGTGCGGGCGGGCTTTGGTCAGCGATGTCGTGGCCCTCCGGGCGGAGGCGAACGGCCTTGTCGCGGTGCGGCAGTTGTTCCAGGGCAAACTGTACGCGGATGTCCGTTTTACGGCGCCGCCGCCGGCGTTCGTTTCGCTTCAGGCAGGCGCTTACCGGGCTGAGGCGGTCGCTTCCGGCGCTGCCGCCGTCGAGGTGTTCACGCCCGAACTCGATCCCGCGGCGATCCGGACCCGGCCGGAGCCGCGGTTTCGCGAGACCGCGCGCGCGGTCGATTTGAGCACGGCGGAGATCATTGTCTCGGTGGGGCGAGGCATCAAGGAGGCCGGCAACCTTCCCGTGGTCGAGGACTTGGCGAAGGCCTTGGGCGCCGAATTGGCCGCCTCGCGTCCCATTTGCGATAACGGCTGGTTGCCCATGGAACGGCAGGTGGGCTCCAGCGGGCAGACCGTGGCCCCCAAGCTCTATGTCGCCGTCGGCATCTCGGGCGCCATCCAGCACCTAGTGGGCATGAAGGGTTCCAAGTGCATTCTGGCCATCAACAAGGACCCCGACGCCCCCATCTTCGAGGCGGCGCACTACGGCATCGAAGGCGACTTGTTCCAGGTGGTCCCGGCGCTGGCCGCGGAAATCCGCAAACTCAAGGGCGCATAGTCAGTAGGGCAGATGCAAGGGAGGGCGGGGCTGACGCGCCGCCAGGATGATGATCCACTGCCCGCGCTGGCTCCACATCTGTACCTGTTTCATCCCCAGGCGCGCTTCAATCAACCCGGCGGACACCTGACCCTGGTATCCGAAGAACCGCCGCCAGAATTTCTCGACCGCCGGAATCCGCAGCAGGTTGTGCGGCGGATTCCACTCGCGCGAGAACACCACGAAAACATCCGCCGCGCCGCGCGGCACGCGATCCAGCGAGTGGGGGGAGAAGTCGGCCAGGCGAATCACCGGGTGGCCGAAAGAAACATAGCCCAGGTCCTTATTACGCAGCGCCTCGCTCATCGGCCAGGCGGTGGCGATCCGCGCGTTGGCGTAATTCTGTTCGAGGTAGTGCGCCGCGGTTTGCTGGAGTTCGACGAAATCCACCATGGCCAGGTTGTTTTCGTAAGGAAAGGGGTACGGCGGATTCCAGAAGTGCGACAGGACCAGGCCCGCCGTGAGCGCGGCGCTTCCGGCGGCGGAAACCAGGCTCGGCAAGGCGCTCAGCGCTGCGGCGATGGCGATCAGCACCAGCGGCAGGACCGGCAGCAGGTAGCGCTCGAGGATCGCCCCACCGAACACGCTGAAGGCCGCCACATGCGCGGCCGTCAGCAACCCCGCCACAGCCCATCCCCGCGTGCGGAACGGATTCGCGTACCAGACCGCGGCCAGCACGCTCAGGGCTCCGAGCCAATGAAAATTCTCGAACAACAGGTGATACATCCGGCGGACGAACGCCACCGCCGCGCGCACCGGGTGCAGGAGGTATTGCAGATTGTAGGTGGCGAAGTACTCATCGCCGAGCGCGTTTCCGGTTCGCGACCGGACGTACGCCACCCAGGCGAGCAACGGGATGGCAGGCAGCAGGAACCACAGCGCCGCACGGCGGCGTCCTTCCCAGAGCAGCACGGCGCCGAAGACCAGCGGCGCCAGCAATCCGGTTTCCTTCACGATCACCAGGACCGCGCACGCCGCCGCGGCCAGGGCGCAGCGGTCCCGCAAAAACAACCAGAACGCCAGCAGGGTGAACACCATCGCGGGCATGTCGAGTTGGGCCATCATGGCCTGCGTGTAAAAGATGGGCGACGCCAGCAGGAACACGACGGCCAGAAAAGCCGGCACGCCGGGCGTGGCGCGGCACAGTTCCACCGCCAGGAGAAAGGCCAAAAAGACGCCCGTCCCAGCGAGCAGCAGCATGGCGATCCGCGTGGCGGGAATGGAGAACCCGAAAACTTTCCACACCGCCGCCAGGTAGAGCATAACTCCGGGCGGGTGCACGTTCGGCGTAGCGGACCGCGGAATCAGGTCGCCGTAGCGGTAAAGGTCCAGCGCCGCCGGCACGAACTGCCCGGCCTCATCCCAGTGAAACGGCAGATGGAGAAAGGGCAGGTGCAAGGCGAGCACGAGCATCGCCAGGGCGGCGGCGAGTCCGGCCACGCGCCACGGGCGGCGAGAACTACGCCTCCTCCGCTTCCAGGGCATTACTGCAAGGTGCGGTCCGGCTGATGCGCCGCGGGCTCCAGTTTGATCTCTCCGAAGGTCTGTTCGTATTGCTGCACGTTGTGTTGCAGCACGTTCAGAAACGCCTTGGCCTGCTGGGGGCTCAGATAGATTCCCTGGAAGTTATGAATTTCCACTTCATCCGGCTGCGTTTGCTGGACGGTGCCGAAGAGCAGGAAGAAATCCCACAGGTTGAGCCGGATCTGCACGCTGTTGGCGTAGTGCTCGCGGTAGTCGCCACGGCTTTGCAGCCGTATTCTGGGCGGGACGGGAGACATTGCTTTCCACTATACCAGCCGCCTTGGAGCCGCCGGGAAGTTGCGCACAGGCAGAAGGGCTGCCCGGTGGCGCTGGCGGCTTTTTTCCCGTTCAGGCCGGGGTTCCATCATGCCGAGCCACGAGCGGGAGCGAGTGGGCCGAGCGTTGGGGTTGCGAGTCCATCCGGCCCGCTCCCTGCCGGTCGCGGCTCCCCGTCACGTTTCCTTCAGGAAGACGACGCGCTCGAGTGGCTCCCCGCGGGCCAGCCGGTCGAGGTTGGCGGCGATGTCCCGCATGCGCAATTCAAGCGTGCGGCTGGTCCAACCGGAACTGTGCGGGCTCAGAATGACGTTGTCCAGTTCGCCGAACGGCTCGGTAAAGGGCAAGCGATTGGGTTCGGAGGGTTTGGGATAGCGGTACCAGACGTCGAGCGCCGCGCCGCGAATCCATCGTTCTTTGAGCGCCCGGTAGAGCGCCTCCTCCCGGACGATCTCGCCGCGCGCCACGTTGATCAGGAACGCGTCCGGCTTCATCATGCGCAGTTCCGGCTCACCGATCAGGTTACGGGTGGCGTCGGTGAGGGGGCACGCCAGCAGGAGGTGATCGGCAGTGCGGAGCAGGTCCTCAAACTCCTCGCGGGAATGGCCGCTTCGCAGCGCGCGGACGCGCATCCCGAGCGCCTCGGCCAGGCGGGCCGCCTCTTGGCCGATGTGGCCAAAGCCAAGAATACCCAGCGTCAGCCCGCCGAGTTCGCGGGCCCGGGGCGCGCTGCCGACGGCGCTGCCGGTCCAGTCGCCCCGGCGCGTGCGCTCGTGCAGGCCGCGCAGATCGCGCTCCAAGGCCAGCATCGCCATGATCACGTATTCGGCGATGGCGTGTTCGTGGTGGTAGACGTTGCAGACGGGAATTCCCGGCCGCAACTCCCAGGTAGCGATGGCGTCCCATCCCGCCCCGGCCGCGTGCACCAGGCGCAGTTTGGGCGCTTGGGCGAGCATGCGGGGCGTAATGGGCTGGCCAATCAGCACTTCCGCTTCAGCCAGGTCGCAAGGATGCTCGCGCAGGGTAACCGGCGTCTGCACCGCAGAGGCCAGGAGGTCGCGGCCGAGGCGCGCAATCAGGCCGACGAGAACCACGTCAAGAGGACGGCTCACTCCGCTATTGTACGGTTGGCCGCTAAGATCGTAAGAAAGCTCTCTCATGGCTCTTGTCTTAAACTGCCAGTCGCTGGCCAAGCGCTTCGGTGTGCGCACCGTCTTCGAGAACGTGTCTTTGAGCGTCTTTGACGGCGACCGCGTGGGTCTGATCGGCCCGAACGGGGCAGGCAAATCAACCTTGCTCGGCATTCTCGCGCAGCAGGATACCCCCGACGAGGGTACGGTCTCGCTCCGCAAGCAGGCGCGCGTGGCGTACGTGCGGCAGGAAGAATCGTTTCCCGCCGGACTGACGGTCGCGCAGGTGCTGGAGCGCGCGTTGCCTCCGAACCAGGAGGAAGCAGGCCGGCTCGCGCGCCTGGCCGAAGGACTGGGGCGCGGCGGCTTCACGCGCGGCGACCAACCCGTCGCCGAATTATCCGGGGGGTGGCGGAAACGCCTGGCGATCGCGGAAGCCCTGATGGCCGAACCCGACCTGCTGCTGCTGGACGAGCCGACCAACCATCTCGACGTGGCCGGCATTCTCTGGCTGGAAGCCTTGCTCACCGGGGCGCGCTTTGCTTCACTCACCGTTAGCCACGACCGTTATTTCCTCGAGAACGTGGCCACGCACCTGATCGAGGTCAACCGCGCCTACCCGGACGGCGCGTTCCAGACCAAAGGCAACTACAGCGAGTTTCTGGAGCGCCGCGAGGAGTTCTTGCAGGCGCAGGCCAGACAGCGCGAGGCCCTCGCCACGCTGGTCCGCCGGGAGATCGAGTGGTTGCGGCGCGGACCCAAAGCGCGGACCACCAAGTCCAGGGCGCGCATCGAGTCCGCCGGCCGTCTGATGGAGGAACTCGCGGACGCCCAGGCGCGGAGCGCGAGCGGCAGTGCGGCGATCGATTTCCTGGCGACGGGCCGCAAGACCAGGCGGCTGCTAGCCCTGCGTGGCGTCTCGAAACAACTGGGCGGCCGGTTCTTGTTTCGCGATCTCAGCTTCGTACTGGGGCCCGGAACCCGCCTCGGGTTGCTCGGCCCGAACGGATGCGGTAAGACCACACTGCTGCGCCTGCTCAGCGGTGAGGCGGCGCCGGATGCGGGCGAGATCGAGCGCGCGGACAAGCTCAAGGTGGTCTATTTCGATCAGGACCGCCGCGCGCTCGATCCGACCCAGTCCCTTCGCCGGGCCCTGTGTCCGGAGGGCGACACGGTGCTCTACCGCGAGCGCCCGCTGCACGTGAACGGCTGGGCCAAGCGGTTCCTCTTCCGACCCGAGCAACTCGAGCAGCCCGTCGCTTCGCTCTCCGGCGGAGAGCAGGCGCGGCTGCTGATTGCGCGCCTGATGCTCCAACCCGCGGACCTGTTGCTGCTGGACGAACCCACCAACGACCTCGATATCCCGACGCTCGAGGTCCTGGAGGAGAGCCTGCTCGACTTCCCCGGCGCGCTCGTCCTGGTGACACACGACCGCTACCTGCTCGACCGCGTCTCCACCGTCCTGCTCGCGCTGGACGGCCAGGGTGGCGGCGAGTTCTACGCCGATTTCTCGCAGTGGCAGCAGGCGCAGGCGGCCAGGCGCGTCTCCAAGCCGAAAGAGAGCGCGCCCGCCCGCGCCCCCGCGGGTACTCCCCCAAAACGAAAACTCTCCTACCTGGAAGCGCGCGAGTACGAGCAAATGGAAGCGCGCATCCTGGACGCGGAGGCGGAACTTGCCGTGCGCGAGGCGCGCCTCGAAGCCCCAGACGTCGTCTCCGACCCGCGCGAACTCGAACGGGCCTATCGCGCTTTTGAGGAAGCCAAAGCCGCGGTGGACCTGCTCTATGCGCGCTGGGCGGAACTGGAGAGCAAACGCGCCTGACCGTTGGCGCGGGCGGCCGGCGACGGAAAACCCTCAGCCGTTTTCCCTGAGCCTCCCGCGGGGGAGCGAGCGGGCGAGCCGCTGGCGTTTACGGACGCCTCATTCTTGCCTTGCTTGCGACGGCTCGCCCGCCTCGCGCGCGCAGAGGCCCCTCGCTGCCGGGTGTGTGAACAAACCAAGGACAGATCGCCTCTTTCGATCAGGGTGTTTCGAAGTTTTTTTCCGCTCGCCGCCGCTCGTGGCTCGCATGACGGTTAGTTGATCGCAATCGTGTACGGCTCCATGCGCAGCGTCTTCCCGCCCGGCAGGCGGACGATGGCCGGATCGTCGCCGTAGCTGAGCAGCACCAGCTTTCCGTTGGCCAGCACGCTCCAGTAGGTATCCTCGGGCTTCTCGATGGCGAGCGCTCGCCGGATCTCGGGCCGGATTGCGGGCAGGTCGCGAAGCGTCTTACGCAGGTACGCCATGTAGTACTTCAACTCCGGATGCCACTCGTAGATCATCAGGCGCCCCTTCCCGGTGTCCCCGCTTTTCCAGCGCTCAAAGATAGAGGCATCCTCTTCCACGCTCGCCAGTGGCGGCGTGCGGGACCCGACTCGCAAGGGGAAGATCAGAATCCCGCCCGCCCGAATCCACTGGTCCATCTTTTCGAGGACCGCCTGCTCCGTCACGCGCCCCTCGAGAATCACCAGCACTTTGAACCGGTCGAGGGCGCCGTCCAGAATCATCTGCTCGCCGACAAAGTCGTAGTCCATTACCGAGCGCATGGCGTAAGCGGCGTGGAAGAACGTGGAGCCGCGCAGGTGGCGCATGATGGCGTCGTCCAGCTTATTGGCAGTGTCGGGGTAAAACACGCCGACGTCCACCATCGGCCGGGCGCGCTGGTTCAGCAGCGGGGCATTGGCCACCCAGCCATCGATCGCCTGGTCGTTGTCGTACAGGTTGCCCTGGTAGAAGAACAAATGCCGCCCGTCGTTGGTGATGATGTTGTACAGGCGATTCATGACGCCGCGGCGGCTCCCAAATCCCGCCGGTTCGGTGCCGAACATCGCGCCGTAGAAGCGCGCGGCCGAGGCCGCCGGCCGCGTGACGCAGAAATTGTTCACGTAACTGTCGTTCTCATTGGTCAGACGGATGCCGCCTTTGAGCGCCGCGATGCTCTTGGTGTGGGCGATATAGTCGGTGCCGATCTCTACCGCGCCCCAGCCGCCCGACGACTGGTAGATCGGGATGTCCGGCATTGCTGCGCGCGCCCACTTCGCCCACTTGTCGCACCATTCGGTCATGGCGTCCATGTACCAGGTGGAGAAATCCTGCCGCATGCGCTGGTTCAGCGCGGTAATCGGCAGGAAGGGCTTTACCGCTTCGAACGACGGGTACCGGGCGCCGCCCCAAGCCTTGTTCAGATCGCCGATGGTGGCGTAGCGCGAGCGCAGGCGCTCGCGGAAGGCTACCGCCGCGCCGTCGTCGCCCACCCAGTAGCCCAGGTGCGTGTGGAGCGGCTGGCCTTTGTAGCCCCAGTTGCCCGTCGCCGGGTACTGCGCTTCGCCGTAGTTCGCCGTGGGGCCCAGCCGGATGCCTTGCAGCGCGGGGTTCGCGCCGTAGTGCTTGCCGAACTCCTGCAAGAAACGCCGGACGTATTTCACCTGCGCATCGTGGAAGATGGTGGGGATGTCGGTCTCCAAACCATGCTCCAGACACTGGTACCGGAAGTGTTCTGGCGAGTTGAAGAACCAGTCCGGCAGGGCGTAGGCCGAACCGACGATAATCAGGGGAAACCACCGCATGCCGTGCCGCTGGCATTCGGCCACCACGGCGTCATAGAAGCTCCAGTCGAACACGCCGCGCTCGCGCTCGACGAAGTTCCACTTGACGTAGCTCTCCACGCCGTTAAATCCGAGGGCGCGGCCCAACGGGAGCAGGTTGCGCAGGTTCGCGAGCGAGTTTTCGAGGCCGTCCAGCGTGCTGGCGTCCGCGCCGGAGTTGATGACCAGATCGATCGGGCGATCCGGTTTGAAAAAGGGTTCCACCCTGGGCGCGGCTTCATAGGGAGGCTTCTGGTCGGTGACCGTCACCCCGGACAAGTGCGTGATCCCGGCCAAGTGGAGTTCGGTGGAGCCTTGCGGCAGGCGGAACACCGCGCGGCGGATCTTGCCGGTATTGAGCCGGGCGACGCCCCATTGGTCCTGCGCGCGGATGCCTCCGCCGCCGCGGCGTCCCGCGCGCGTGCCGAGCGTGATCAGTCCGTAGCCTTTGTCGAGATAGGAAAGGACAAGCCACGCGCCATCCGGCGAGGGCTGCGCAAGTTGCAGGGCGTAAGTGGCGCGCCGGTAGTAGTCGTGAAGGGGTTTGATCGCCGCCACCGCCCCGGCGGGGGACGATTCCAGGGTCCACGCTTCGCCCTGCTTGAGCAGTTGCACGCCGGCGGCCTTGGCGGGCGCGGCGGCGCTCCACTGGGCGAGATCGGCGGCGATAGCCGCCGTGGCGAAGGGAAAAGTCAAGAGGAGACACGAAAGGCGTAACGAGGCCATCCAGGTACCTGCCAGATTCCTAAGGTTGTCTGCGGACCGGCGCCGGAGCCGCACTCCGAAGAACACGTCCCTTTTACTTTCTGCTGTTGGGCGTCCCACGTCAACCCGCCGCGGGGCCGGCGGCTTCCCCGGCTACGACGAGGGCGCTCTTCGCCGCCACGACCAGCGGCGCGGGAAAGCGCGACGTCTTGCGCAGCGCCAGCGTGCGGCGGAGCGTCTGAATCGAGTTATCTCCTCTGCGCCCGACGAGGACGGACTCCGGGGGCGTCCGGCGTGAGCCGCCGCTGTTCGCCCGCGGTCAGGACCAGCGTTTCCACCCGGCCGGTCCAGGGCGACCGCCACCGGCACGCGCCGCCCCGTTCCGCCGTAATCTCGACCCACTCCACGCTACCTCCGGTCCGCCGCGCCGACACCAGGAACGCTCCCTGTGCGCGGAGGGTGGCAAAGGCCGCGTCATGCCAAGACGCGGGAATCGCGGGGAACACGTCGATCTCCCCACGATGGCTTTGCAGCAGCATCTCCTGCAAGCCGGCCGCATAGGCGAAATTGCCTTCCAGCGTAAACGGGCGGTAGGTAAACGTCGAATAGCCCTTGCCCGACTGGTCGCCGTTCGCGTGAAAGCCGTTCCGGAGCACGAACGCGGTCGCAAAGATCTCCAGCGCCCGCGCGGCTTTTGCCCCGTCGCGGGCGCGCGCGGCTACGCTGGCCAGCCACGCAAAGGTGTACCCGCACCATTGGGACGTGCCCAAGCGGTCCAGGTCGGCCAGCGTGGCGCGGATGGTGCGCGCGGCTCGGTCTCCCCCGGCCAGATCGATCAAGCCCAGCGGGTGAATCGCCATCAGGTGCGACAGGTGGCGGTGGGACTCGGCCAGCGGATGCCCCGCCGCCACCAGCAGACGCCCGTCGTCGCCCAGCGCGAATTCCGGCATTTCCGCCAGGACGGCGCGCCAGCGCCGCGCTTCGGCTCCCCGGCCGAGTTCCTCCGCCAGTTCGGCCGTGGCGGCCAGCAGCCAGCGATTCAGCGCCAGGTCGTAATTGGTGATGGTGGGAAACCACGCTTGCAGCCTGTTGTCATGAATCTCGGGCGAGGAACTCAGCGGATGGCGCCGTTTGCCGGCTGCGTCTTTTTCGGCGGTGTAGGCGTCGATGAACTCGCTGGCGTCACGCAGATAGGGATACGCGCGATCCTGCAAGAACTGGCGGTCGGCGCTGTACTTCCAGTGCAGGTAAAAATGGTGCGCTAGCCAGGCGGCGGTGGTCGCCGAATGGGTGTACTGCACCCAGCCGCCGATCTGGTTCCCGTTGAGGTCGGCGGTCATCGGCACGTTGAGGCCGGGCAGGCCGAAGAAGCGCCGTGTCCAGGCGAATGCCGCCGGGCGCGTTTGCCAGAGCCAGTCGAGATACCCAAGACCGTCTTCCAGGCGGTTGCCGCTGTAGCACGGCCAGTAACTCAGTTGGGTGTTGAGGTCGTGATGGTAGTCGCCTTTCCAGGGCGGTAACTGGCCGTTGTCGGCCGTCCACACGGCCTGGAGCGTAATCGGAGGCGCGCCCCGCCGCGCCGCGGCGCCGAACTTGTAGGTGTCCAGATACCACTGCCGCTCGACGGCCGGTTGCGGAACTTCGACGGAAGACTGGCTCCAGAAGCGGTTCCACCACTCCCGGTGCGACGCGAACATACCCGCGTAGCCCCGGACGAGCGCTCCCTCGGCCTGACGCCTGGCCCGGGCGTAAGGATCCGGCCCGTCGAAACTCGAGGCGATCGACCAGGCCGCCTCCCAGGCGTCGCCTTGCTTCCGCCAGGTCAAGTACACCGCAAAGCGAAATCCCTCCGCGCCCTCCTGTTCATACCCCTGCCAGTGTTCGCCGACGCGGGTTATGGGTGCGGGATAACCCAACTGCGCCAAGTCGCCTGCCGCGATGCTTCCTTTCGCCGCGTTTTTCACGGTTCCAGAGAAGGGCGGCGGCGCCAGGCGGAAGGCGGGCGCGGCGCGGCCCGTGAAGCGCATCATGCCCGCCGGTTCGACGGCGTGCACCATGACGGCGGCCCTGGAGCCGTCGGTCCAGCGCAGCGAAGCTTCCGGCTCCACCAGCGTCAGGCGGGTGTCCCGAAACGCTCCCGCCCCGTTCACCGCGACTTCAATTCGTCCCGCCGGGATCTTCGTCGGCGCGGGCCGGTGGTAGGGCTCCTCGTATACCCGGCGGATGTCTTTCCAGCGCCCCGCCTCCTTCCACTCGCGCAGCAGACTGAACCGGTATTCCTCGGATTGAAATTCCGGAACCAGCCGCAGGTCCCACAGATCCGAGCGGTCCAACGAAATCCGCAGCGGCTGCCCGTCGCCCCAGACCAACGCCCCCAACAGACCGTTTCCCAGGGGCAGAGCTTCATCCCACGTGGAGACGGGCGTGTCGAAATCCAGACCGTAGCGCGCGGCCCGGCTGGCGCCGGGAGAAGCAGCGGCGGCAATCGATGCGGCCGAAACTAGCAGACCAAGGATGGCGGGGGCGTACATGGCGAAGTGCTCCTCGCCTGAGGGTAGCGTCCCGCGCGCCCCCAAGGGAAATGCCGGACGGGAACAAGGCGTCAGTTTCTTAAGTCGCCGGGCGGGCGTCCGGCGGAACCTCCGTGGGTTGCACCAGGACGCGTTCGCCTTCCTTCAAGCCGCTCAGGATCTCGGCATGATCCTGCCCGCGGAGGCCGACTTCCACTTCCCGCCGTTCGGCCCGTCCGGCATCAAAAACCTGTACAAACGTGCGGATCCCCTCGTTCGTCAGCGCGGCCATGGGCACGCGGAGCACATTTTCCTTCCGCCCCACCACGATATCGGCGCTGGTCGACAGGTCGGGAATCACCCGCGGATCATTGCCGAGAATGTCCAGCGTGACCGACATCCAGCGCGTCCAAAATTGTTGCCGCCAGCCGCCCGACGCCATCTGGCCGACCAGACGCACCCGGCCCGGCAGTTGCAGCTCCGGGTAGCCATCGAAACGAATCAAGGCGGGCTGCCCGATGCGCACTTCGTCGGCGACCGTCTGGCTGATGGAGCCCATCATCTGCATGTCGCCCGGATTGACGATCTTCAGGAAGGTGGTGCCAGGCGTGACGGTGTCGCCCGTGTCAAACTGACCCTGCTGCATGCCGCCGCGCCAGAACGATTCGCGCACCACCACGCCGTCGATGGGAGACCGCATGGTGAAGCGCTCCAGGTCGTGCGCGTGCCGGTCCCGATGGCGGACGTGGCGCTCTTTGGTGAGCTCCAGGATCCGGATTTCCGCCCGGAAAGCCTCTTCCTGCGTTTTCACGTCCTGCTCGAGTTCTTTGTACCGCGCCGCCGCTTCGTCCACCGAGAGTTGCAGGAGTTCGCGGTCGATGGGCGTCCGGATCTCGGCTGCGCTGGCGTCGAGTTTCGCGGCATCCCATTCCGCCTTCGCCTGGCGGAGGCTCTGCCGCAGGTTCTCGCGGTCGATGGCCTGTTCCGCTTTCCGCTTGATAATGTCGGCCTCGGCTTGCACTACTTGGGAGTGCACATCGTCGACGTGGTCCTTCAAGCTCTGGGCGTCGATCTGCGCTACGATTTCGCCTTTCTTGACAAACTTGCCGCCTTCGGCCAGGTAAATGAGGACCAGCGTGCGGCCGGAATCCGGGCCGCGCATCCGGAGGGCGGTGATCGAGACGAAGTTACGCGCCATGGTGTGACCGGCGACGCGAACCGTCCGCTCGACCGGCCCGCGGTCGACGGCGGCCGTCTGCACCAGCGCGGATGGGGAGTCCGGGCCGCGCCTGGCCGGAGATTGAGCGGAACCGGAACCCAGGAAAGCGGTCAGCGCCCAGCCGCCCAGTGCGGCGGCGGTAGCAAACAGCCCGCCTGCGGTCAATACCTTGCTGGCCTGCATCACTCTCTATCCTAAGACTACTACGCCAGTACAGGCGGCCGTAAAGCCCAAATCGTTACCGCAGCAGGTCCTCCAGTTGGATCCTGGCGTCGGTTTTCGCATCCCGATACTTGACGATCACGGGCGTGTAGAGCGAGATGCCCCAATCTTTACCTTTGCCGCTGGAAATCGCGCGCGAACCCGCCACGACCACGGCTTCCGCGGGAATCACCAGCGGCTGATCATCGGTGGCCTGGTGCACGACCCCGCGCACCAGATCGTAGACCGGAGTCGAGCGGTTCAGAATGGTCCCCGTGCCCAGCACGGCGCGCCGCCCCACCATCGTTCCCTCATAGACGCCGCAGTTGCCGCCCACCAGCACGTCGTCCTCGATAATGACCGGCAGCGCGCCCACAGGCTCCAAGACCCCGCCGATTTGCGCGGCCGCCGACAGGTGGCAGTTCTTGCCAATCTGAGCGCAACTGCCCACCAGCGCGTGCGAATCGACCATGGTCCCGGCATCCACGTAGGCGCCCACGTTGATGTACATCGGGGGCATGCACGTCACGCCGCGCGCCACGAAGCAGCCGTCCCGGATGCTCGAACCGCCAGGGACGATCCTCACGCCGCTGTCCACGCGGAACTGCCGCACCGGGTAGGTGGCCTTGTCGAACCACGGCTGGCGGGCGCGGTCGGCGGACATGTCGACCACCTGGCCCATCCGGAAGCCCAGCAGAATTCCTTTCTTCACCCAACGGTTCACCCGCCAGCCGAGCGGCGCAGCGGCGTCCGGTTCGGCCGCGCGGACCCGGCCCGCGTTCAACTCCTCCTTGAACGCCTGGAAGATCTGAAAATGCTCCGCCGTGTAGGACTCGGGCGGGTGGTCAAACAAAGCTTCGATTTCCGTGGAGAGAGGCATGGAAACCCTAGTGCGCCACCGGCGCGCTGCGGGTGCGGACCAGTTCGAGGTCTTCGAGCACCCGCAGGATCTTTTGCAGGCTGTCCGGACGGGGCGGCGTCAGCGGCAGGCGGTACACCGGATCCAGCAAGCCCATCAGCCCCAACGCAGCTTTCACCGGGATCGGATTCGACTCGACGAAATTCACTTCCATCAGGGAGTGATACCGGCGGTGGATGGCGCGCGCGGAAAGGAAATCCCCGCGCAGGCAGCACTGCGCCAGGGCCGTCATCTCCGCCGGGATCTCATTGGACACCACCGAGATGATCCCTTTGCCGCCCAAAGCCATGAGCGGCAGCGTCAGGGCGTCGTCACCGGATAGGACCAGGAAATCGTCGGGAACTTTCTGGAGTACCTGGGCGATCTGCTGAATGCTCCCGGAAGCCTCCTTGACGCCGATGATGTTGTCGATTTCGGCCAGTTGCGCCAGCGTGGACGGCTCCACGTTGACGCCGGTCCGCCCCTGCACGCTGTAAATGATGATCGGCAAAGTGGTGCTGGCGGCGATGGCTTCGTAGTGCTGGATCAAGCCGTCCTGCGTCGGTTTGTTGTAGTACGGCGTTACGGAAAGAATGCCGTCCACGCCGCGGTCCGCCAGGTCGCCCACCAGTTCGATGACCTCGGCGGTGTTGTAGCCGCCCGCCCCCGCGAGCACGGGCACCTTTCCGCGCGTCTCCTCCACCGTGATCTCCACGACGCGGAGATGCTCGGCGCGGCTCAGGGTCGGGCTCTCGCCGGTGGTGCCGCACGGCACCAGGAAGTTGATCCCCGCCTCGATCTGACGCCGGATCAGTTGCCGCAGCGCCTCTTCGTCCAGCATTCGGTCGCGCGAGAACGGGGTGACCAGCGCGGTGCCACATCCTGTGAACATCGTTTCCTCCTCCTGCCTGGCTGCGCGGCTAGCCGAACAGCACCTGCGAAAACTCGTAAAAGCCCTGTTTGCCGGCCACCCAGCGGGCGGCGTGCAGCGCGCCCCGGGCAAAGCCCTCCCGGTTGCGCGCCGTATGGCGCAGCGTGATGGTGTCCGCCGCCGCGTCAAAGCCGATTTCGTGCGTACCGGCCATCGTGCCCGCGCGGTTGGAGGCCACGTCGATCCTTCGATCGTACCCCGCGCGCCGCATCTCTTCCACCAGTTTGAGCAGGGTGCCGGAGGGAGCGTCTTTTTTCGCGGAGTGATGGATCTCATAGCCCCAAGCCTCATAGGCCGGGTGCGGGGCGAGCAGCCGGGCGGCTTCGGCCGCCAGCCGGAAAAAGATCTGCACCCCAATCGAATAATTGGGACTCCACACCAAGCCGATGCCGGTTCGGGCCACGGTCTGGCGAATCTCCTCCAGGTGCTCCAGCCAGCCGGTGGTGCCCACCACGATGTTCACGCCCAGCGCCGCGATCCGCGAGATGTTCTCCGCCGCCGCCGCCGGCGTCGAGAAGTCGATGGCGACGTCCACGCCGGCGAAGTTCTCGCGCGTGATCCCCTCGTAACCGGCGTTGTTATGCTCGTCCAGCCGCAGCGTCACGCAGCCGCCATACTCCGGGGCGAGACTCTCGATCATCCGCCCCATTTTGCCGTACCCTACCAGCGCGAGCTTCACGCCTCAAACACCTCCGGGTCGGGGTCGTCGAACAATTCCTGGTGGAGCGCCGCTACCGCGGCGCCGAGATCCGCTTCCGCTACCACCAGGCCCAGATTCAGCCGCGAAGCGCCTTGCGAGATCATCCGGATGTTGACGCCGTTCAGCGCCTTGAACACCCGCGCCCCGACGCCGGGCGTGTGGCGGATGTTCTCGCCCACCACGCAAATGATGGCCTGGCCGGTCTCCACGGCGACCTCGGAGAACCCGCGGAGTTCCTCGCAGATGGCCTCCAGGCGCGCCGCGTGGTCGATGGTCAGCGAAACGCTGACCTCGGAGGTGGCCAGCATGTCGACCGGGGTTTCGTACCGCTCAAACACCTCGAAGATCCGCTTCAGAAAGCCGTACGCCATCAACATGCGCGTGGATGCGATGTTGACCACCGTCACGCCGCGCTTGCAGGAGATGGACTTGACGACATTCCGGCATGGCACCGCATCGGCCACCACGCGCGTCCCGGCAACATCGGGCCGCCGGGAGTTCAGAATCAGCACCGGGATTTTTCGGTCCATGGCGGGCAGGACCGTGGACGGATGCAACACCTTGGCGCCGAAATAGGCCAGTTCGGAAGCTTCGGCGAACGAAATCGCTTTCAGGCGAAAGCCGCCGGGGTACACGGTGGGATCGGCGGTCAACATGCCGTCGACATCGGTCCAGATCTGGATTTCCTCGGCGCCAATGCCCGCCCCCACCAGCGAGGCGGAAAAGTCGGAGCCGCCGCGGCCGAGCGTCGACGTGACCCCGTCTTCCGTCGCGCCGATGAAACCGCCCATCACCACCACGCGGTCGCGGAGCAACGGCGGCACGGTTTCCCGGAGCCTGGCGTAGGTGGCGGCGTAGAGCGGGGCGGCCTGAGTGTGGCGGCGATCGGTGATGATCACCTTCCGGGAATCGAGATGTACCGCGGGAATTCCCAGCGCCCGGAAGGCGTGCGTCACAATGAAACTGGACAGGCGTTCGCCGTAGCTGGAGATCGCGTCGATCGAGCGGGGCGTGAGTTCTCCGAGAATCGCGAGCCCCTTCACCAGTTCGGCCAGTTCCTGGAAGTGCTCTTCCAGCGCGGCATGAACTTCGCCGCGGCCTGCTTCGGCAACCAGCAGGCCGGATTCCCGCAGGTGAAACTCGCGCAGATCCTGAAGCTGCCCGAGGGCCTCCTCGCGCCGGCCGGCGGCGGCGGTCGAGGCCATGGCCAGCAGCTTGTTGGTGGTCTTGCCCATCGCCGACACCACCACCGCCGGGCGGCGGTCCAGCCGCGCCCGGACAATCGCCGCGACTCGTTCAATGGCGGCCGCCGATTCCACCGACGAACCGCCGAACTTCATGACAATCATTTAGTCGAGCAGTCCCTCCGCCACCATCAATTCCGCATTCAGCACGGCCGCGCCCGCCGCTCCGCGGACGGTGTTATGACCCAGCGCGATGAATTTCCAGTCCAGCACGGGACAAGGCCGCAGCCGGCCGACAAACGCCGCCATGCCACGCTCGCGCTCCACGTCCTTGCGCGGTTGCGGGCGGTCCGCCTCGTGCATGTAGATCACCGGCCGCGCGGGCGCGCTGGCCAGTTTGCGCTGCTGCGGCACGCCGGTGAACCCCTCGATCGCCGCCATCAGATCGGCTTCGGTAGGTTTCTTCTCGAACTCGACCGAGACCGTGGCCAGGTGCCCGTCCACCACCGGTACGCGGTTGCAGTGCGCGCTCACGCGCGCGCGCAGCGGTTCGATATGGTCGCCGGCGAAGTCACCGAGGATCTTCTGGGTCTCGGTTTCCATTTTGGACTCCTCGCCGCCGATGAACGGAATGACGTTCGCGTTGATGTCCATGGACGGTACGCCCGGATACCCGGCGCCGGAGATGGCCTGAAGCGTGGTCACCATCACCCGCCGGATTCCGAACGGCTTCATCGCCGCCAAACCCATGGTCAGCACTACGGTCGAGCAGTTCGGATTGGTCACAATCTGCCCCTTCCAGCCGCGATGCCGCTGTTGCACCGGGATCAGCTTGAGATGGTCCGCGTTGATCTCGGGCACCAGCAGCGGCACGTCGCGCTCCATGCGATGGTTGCGCGAGTTCGACACCACCACGTGGCCCGCCTGCGCGAACGCTTGCTCAATCTCCGTCGCCACCGAGGCGTCCATCGCCGAGAACACCAGCTTGGGCGCGTTTCCCGGCTTCGACTCCTCGACGGTCAAATCCGCCACCGATTCCGGCGTGACGCCGCCCAGATGCCACTTGGCGGCATCCTTGTACTTTTTGCCCGCCGAGCGGTCGCTGGCGCCCAGCCAGGTCAGCGCGAACTGCGGGTGGCCTTGCAGAAACTTGACAAAATGCTGGCCCACCATGCCGGTGGCGCCTAAAATGCCGCATTCGATTCTCGGTTCCATAAACTTCTCACCAGGTCCTTGTAGAGTTCCACCGCTTCCCGGAGCTGTCGCTTCGGCACGCGCTCCTCGAGGGTGTGCGCCACGTGGATCGAGCCGGGACCGATCAGGAACGGCTGCCCCCAACTGGTCCCAAACGCCGGGATGTCCGTGGTGTAGGCCATCACGTCGGTGGCGAACCCCGGCAGCGAACCGAGGCGCACGGCGGGAATTTCCAGCACGACGCGAGCTTCCGCCCGCCCGGCGCAGGCGCGCTCCACCGCGGCGCGCGTCGCCGCCGAATCGCCTACCAGCCGGATGAACACCTCGGCCTTGGCTTCGTCGGCGATGACATTCGGCGCGCGCCCGCCGGCCAGCGTGCCGATGTTCAAGGTGCTGGGACCCAGCACCTCGTCGACGGGCAGTTCGATGGCGCGAAGCGCCGCCAGCGCGTCCAGCAGCTTATCGATGGCCGAATCGCCCAGGTGCGGGTACGCCGAATGCGCCATCTTGCCACGCGCCAGAATCTCGTAACGCAGGGCGCCCTTCGAGCCCAGCGCCAGTTTGTTCTCCGTAGGTTCTCCGTTGATCAGGTAGCGCGAACCGCGCGGGTTGCGCGCCGCCACAAACGCGCCGGCGCTGTTGCGCTCCTCGCCCACCACGAACAGCAGCCCCAGGCCGCGGTTTTCACCGGCTTCCAGCAGCGCCTCGGCCGCTTTGATCATCGCGGCGATGATGCCCTTGGTGTCGCAGGCGGCGCGGCCCCAGATAAACTCCTCGTCCTCGCGCGACGGGAAAAACGGCGGCACCGTGTCGAAGTGGGTGGAGAGGGTCACCAGCGGTTTCTCGCCGAAGGTGGCGAGCACGTTGAACCGGCGGGGTTCCACCTCCAGGCGTTCCACCCGCCCGCCATGGCGCGAGGCGAGAGCGCCGAGGTAATCCAGCAGGAACAACCCCACCTGCTCTTCGTTGCCGGTGATCGATTCGATATCGACCAGCGTGCGCGTCAGTGCGAATAGGTCCATAAGCGTGATGGGGAGCGGGCAGGAAGGCTGCTCTCGAGCGGGTAGGCGGAGATGGGGCGCTTCCTGATAGCGCTCCATCCGCGGCGAACCGCGGATGACAGTGGCCCGGCTCTTCGCCACAGGCCCCCAGCCCTGACCGCTCCCGTCGCTGGCCTGGCTTCGGCGGAAACTACTCCCAGGCGCCTTTCCCCCGGCCTCCCGAACGGGCGGTCACCGCAGCCAGGGTACTCTTCGCCTCCGCGCCTCTATCAGACGTTTCAGGATAGCGAAGCGCGGGGGCGGGCGTCAAACTCCGCCCCCAAAAAGCGAACAGGAGCGCCAAACGGCGCTCCTCTTCAAACTCCAGTCTGGGGCGGATGGAGACTACCAGCGGGGCTCACGCCGGTTGCGGCCGCCCCCGAATCCGCCCCCGCCGGGACGGCCCGACGGGCGGCCTCCGCCAAAACGCGCATCTCCGCGGCGCTCCTCGCGTGGCCGCGCCTCGTTGACGCTCAACGCCCGGCCGTTCAGCTCGCGGCCGTTTAAGCCGGTGATCGCGCGCGAGGCCTCGTCGCTGTTCGGCATCTCCACAAACCCGAAGCCGCGGGACTGCCCCGTGCCGCGGTCGCGGACCACGCTGACCCGATCTACGGCGCCGTACGCCGAAAAGGCAGCCTCAAGCTCCTCTTGCGTGGTCTGGTAGGAGAGGTTTCCTACAAAGATGTTGGTCATTGAATGAACTCCTTCACTGTCCCTTGCGGGCGAACTTACACTGGCGAGCTAGTCTAGGCCGGATCTTCAGCGGACGAACGTAGCAAGCGGAAACACTACCCCTCCGGTAGCCTTTTCAGAATACCACGCGGACCCGGCGGCGGTTCCCTGAGTTTTGCGGCAGGGCGCGGACCTGCCGAGATATGGCCGACGCGGGACCGATCGGCGAAGTCCTCTGCGAGGCCACGCGGACGGGAGAGAGCGGGAAACGGGCCTCTCCCCAGTCCAGCAACCCGGAAACGGTTTGCAGCTGTGCGGCGCCGTCTCCGTTGGCGCCATCATCCTGTGGGGAACCCGAAGCGTTCCTCCCCGAAATGTTCGTCGAATGCGAACGCGACTTGCGAGCCTCTCGCCCGCATGACGGCGAAGCTGACGCAATCGACCAGGCTCAGCTTTCGCCGTTGCGCCGCCAGCAGCGCGGTCATGGCCAAAGAGTGAGTGGCTTCATCCACCCAGACCATCTCCATCACCGGCAGAAGGTCCTCTTGGATCGCACGTACGGCATCCAACCCCAACCGGCTCTGGGCCAGCGCACAACTCTCGACAACAATGTAGTTCGTCGTGAAGAGCAAATCGTTGGAATCGAGGAGAGCGAACCAACAGGTCTTGGCGACATCATGATTTGCGTCGTTCCGGTCGAGAATGGCGTAGATTGCGGATGTATCTACAAAGGTCATTGCCCGCCGAAAGCCCCTGCCAGGTATCTGTCGTGTTCCGCGCTGGCATCCGCAGACGAAGAAGCGAACCGCCCCGCGGCGCTCTTGGCCCTGGCTCGTTTCCGCTCACGGCTGACGCCCACTTCTTTCTGAAGAAATAAATCGATGCTCGTCCGAATCAGCTCGGCGATAGGCTGACGGCGCTCTGCGGACATAGACCGCAGACTGGCGGCCTGCTCTTCGGTGATCTGAATTTGTGTCCGGACCATTTGTTATCATGATGGCATATACTGATTACAAAATGCCATAAGACTGGCAAACGGGTAAGCAACCTCGGTCCTGGCAGGCATCTGACGGCGATCTTCGGTCGCGCCTGGTCACCAGGACAGGGGAGCCGATCCGAGCCCGGTCATCGCAGCCAGCTTCGCGCCGCAAGCACCGGAAGCTGACGAGCTGACCTCTAACCTTTACCACGTCACCCGGACGGGTTAAGGCTCGAAGGGGGGCTGGCGCGACGATCACAAATCCGCCCGTCAGCGCCTGCCCGATCGTAGAAAAGGGTGGCCAGATAGCGGAAGTGCGGAATCACAGATGCCCAGAGCCTCCGCCCGCACCGGGCGATCAGCTACGTCGCCTGGCGCCGCTTCGCCACGCCGTCGACTGGGCGGAACATACCCGCATTCCCCGCCGGCGGCAGAACGGGGTTTGCTCCCCGACGCGCAGGGCAGGAGAATGGGACCATGTCCGCGCAGCAAACCCCGATGTGGCAAGCCGGAGTCGCCCGCACGATCATTACGCCTCCGCCGGGCGTCGAACTGGCGGGACTCGGCTATTACCTGAACCGCACTTGGGACCGCGTGCATGACGATCTGCACGCCACGGCGCTGGTGCTGAGCGACGAGCGCGGCCAGAGCGTGGCCTTGACCGCGCTCGATGTGCTCTATGCGGACCGGCCGGCGGTCGAGGCGATTCGCGCGCGGGCCGCCGCCGAGACCGGCCTGCGCCCGGAAGCGATTTGCGTGAACTGCTCCCATAGCCACAATGCGCCGACCATGGCGTTGTTCGACGGCGCCGGCGAAGTCAGCGGCGACTATGTCGAACAGACCATCGCCAGGACGGCGCAGGCGATCATCGGAGCGTGGCGCGCTCGCGAACCCGCGCGCCTGCAAGTGGGAGCGGCCAGGCTGACGGGGTTCAGCTATAACCGCACGCGCGAGGGCGGGCCGGTGGACGAGCGGCTGGGCGCGCTGTGGGTCATCCGCGCGGACGGCAGTCCGCTGGCGGCCGCCATCAACTTCCATACCCACCCCACGGTGTTCTGGCAGGTGGAACCCCGTTCCGTCTCCCGCGACTGGCCTGGCCACGTCGTAGACCTGATCGAAGAAACCTGGCCGGGCGTCACCGCCCTCTATCTTCAAGGATCGTGCGGCGACTCGCAGCCGAAGCTCGCCTACTGGACCCCGGAGCGCTATCGCGAGGCGGGTGCGATCGTGTTCGAAGCCGCGCGCCGGGCGCTCGAATCCGCCCGCGAGATCACTACGCCGGGCATCGCGGCGGTGGAACGCGAGGGACTGCTGCCCGTCCGCCGCTGGACGCGGGAAGAAGTCCTGAGCATGTACGACGAGGGCAAGCACCGGCTGGCGACGGGGGACACCACCGATTGGGTCAACGGCATCGCCAGCAAGGTGGTCTGCTTCCCTCACCGGCTGCCCGAACGTTACGGGGGCAGCGTGGAACGCGCCGTGGAAGCGGTCTCCCGCTTCGCGGTGCGGTGGGGCGAGCATGCGCTGCCGCTGCTCGAAACCCAGCCGGAGACGCGGCGCGCGCATTTCCAGGCGATGCGGATCGGCGACGCGTGGGTGGTGACCAACCCCGCCGAGTTCTTCAGCACGCTGGCGCTGGAAATCCGCCAGGGCTGGCCGCACGAAGACCTGCTGATCCTTGGCTACGCGAACGGGTCGGTGAGCTACCTGCCCGACGCCTACGAAGTCGACCGCATGAGTTACGCTTCCCTGCACGTCCCGAAAGCGATTCGCGAGCTTCCCTTCACCCGGGATGCCGGAGCGGCGGCCGTCGCGGAATCCCTGGCGGCGCTGCGGTCGCTGGGTGGGTAAGGCCGGGCGGCGCTCGGCGGGCAACCGGCGGAGAAAGGCGAGGAGGAAACGCATGCGGACCGCGTGGGCGCCAGGCGCCCTATGGTCGATGCTGGCGATCGGCGCACCGGCGGCGGCCGATCCGCCAAACCGCGTCGAGTCCACCTGGGGATTGGACGTCCTCGAGGCCATCGCCGCGGACCCGAAGAACGTTCGCTTCGCGCCGCACGAGGCCCAGCGCGAGGGGTTCACCGACGACCGGTCGCCCGTCCGCGTTCCGTCGGTCCGGCTGAGTGACCGCAGGGGGCGTCTGTCCGTCAGCGTCCGCACACCGGGAAGCTACCATCCCGCGATTCAGATCTACGACGGGCCGGGCGATGAGCGTATCCGCATTTCGGTGGACGATCGCGAGCAGGGCGCCGCTTTCGCCAACCTGGACGACCGGCGCGAGCGGCTGTTTTTCCTGACGCAACCCGTCGAATTTCGCGGCGGGGAAATGGTGCACTTCGAGACGCTCACCGGGGAGGGCGCATATCGCATCGAAGCGATGTACCTGCTCGCCGCCCGGCCCGCGCCCCGGCGTCCGGAGCTGACCATCCGTCACGTGATGGCCGTGCCCGACGCCGCCGGCCGCCGGGTGACCGTGGGTTGGCTGACCAACTGGCCGGCCGCCGCAACCCTGGAGTGGCAAGCGGCTGGGGTTCAGCAGGTGGAGACTCAGGCGGAAGACACACCCGTGCGCAACCACCGCGTCATCCGGTCCGGCCTCGAGTGGGGGCGCACGTACCGCTTCCGGATCCGCGCGGGCGCCCGGTCTGGAGAAGCGGCGGAAACGCCATGGCAGACCGTGCGGTTGGATGCGCCGCGCGAACCGGCTGGCACGGTCCGGCGGGCGCGTCTTCCGCTCACCGTCCAGAGTTCCGATGCCAGGGCTCCGGATGCGCCGTTTCCGGTGTCTTCAGGGATTCCGTTCCCGGAAGGCGCGCTGGGCTCGGCGGCGGGTCTCCGTCTGCTGGACGCCGCCGGCCGGGAGACGCCGCTGCAAGCCTCCGTGCTGGCTCGCTGGCCGGGAGGCGCGGTGAAGTGGGCGCTGGTGGACTTTTTGGGCAAAGCCAGCGGAGCGTACCGGCTGGAATACGGCTCGGCCGTGCGCCGGCGCGCACCGGCAGGCCCGCTCCGGGTCAACGAAACTCCCGATCAGGTCGACATCACCACCGGCCCGCTGCGCTTTACCATCGCGCGGCGGAACTCGGGTTTCCTGGAGTCTCTGTGGCTCGACGCCAACCGGGACGGGGTGTTCCGCAAAGGGGAGCGGATCCTATCGCCCGCCGCCCCTGCCGAATTCGTGCTCCGGGATGAGCAGGGCCAGCCGTTCCGGACCCTCGGCCCGCCAGACGAGGTCGCCGTCGAAGAACGAGGTCCAGTGCGCGCCTCCGTCCTGGTGCGCGGACACCACCGGAATGCCGCCGGCGAGACGTTGTTCGGCTACGTCCTTCGTCTGGACGCTTACGCGGGACAGCCTTTTCTGCGTGTGCGCTACACCTTCGAGAACGATCACGGGGCGGCGGAGTTCACGCGCATCCGCCAACTAATGCTCCAGCTGCCGCTGGGCGAGGAACGGACCGCCTGGAACCTGGAAGGGCGGCGCGGCGAATCGCCCGCGGAGACCGCCCGCCTTCGCCAGGACACTGATGACCGGTATACTTTCCTTGCCGGCGCCGGCGAACGGGAAACCGGCCGCCGCGCCAACGGTTGGGCCCAGTGGTCCAACCCGCGCTACCGGGTCGCGCTCGCCGCCCGAGACTTCTGGCAGAACTACCCCAAAGAGATCGCCGTGACGCCCCGCGGCATCGAGTTTGGCCTTTGCCCGGAACTCCCGGCGGATTCCTACGCAGCGGCGCGGGGCACGGTGGATGAACACCGGCTGTACTTTTACCTGCGGCACGGCCGGTATGACATCCGCCAGGGGATGAGCAAGACACACGAATTCTGGCTGGACTTGCGGCCTGCGGCCGAGCCCGTGACCTCGCCGGTAGAGACGCAGCGCGCGCCCTTGTTGGCGTTAGCCTCACCCGCCTGGTACGTGGGAAGCCGCGTGTTTGGCGAGATGCCCGCGCCGGGCGCTCCGGGCCTGGCCGCGCGGTACGACGCCGCTATCGCCCGCGCGGTTGACGACTACCTGGAGGATCGCGAGCGGGACCGCGCTTACGGCATGCTGAATTTCGGCGACTGGTGGGGCGAGCGCGGGATCAACTGGGGTAACTGCGAATACGATATGGCGAACGCCATGCTGCTTCAGTTCCTCCGCACGGGGGATATGCGCTTTTTCCGGATCGCCGAGGAGGCCGAGTGGCACCATCGCGATGTAGACACCATTCAGGGCCATCGCGAGGGGTCCCGCGTGGGCGGCGCCTACCACCACGCCATCGGGCACACCGGAGGCTACTGGGCGCAAAGCCCCGTGCCGAACCAGGGAATCGCGGTGGGAATTCTCACGGTCGATCACGTGTTCGTGGACGGCCACCTCAACTACTATTACCTGACCGGCGACCGCCGCTCGCTCGAGACCAGCCGCAAAGTCGCGGACCGCTACGGCATTTACGAAACCCGCGCTTACGACTTCGCCGACGCTCGCATCGCCGGTTGGCACCTGGTGCTGACCACCGCCGTCTACCAGGCCACGGGGGATCCGGTCCACCTGAACGCCGCCAGGCTGATCGTGGAACGGGCGCTGGAAAGACAGGAGGCCGACGGCGGTTGGAACCGCCTGCATATCTGCTCGCATCCGAACGAACCGGAACATCGCGGAGAGCTGGGCTACATGCAGGGCGTGATGCTGGCCGGCTTGCGGCGCTACTTCGCGCTGACGGGCGATGAACGCGCCGCGCAGGCGGTCGAGCGCGGGGCGGAGTTTCTGTTAAACCACCTGTGGGTGCCGGAGGCGGGCCGCTTCAAGTACAGTTCCTGCCCGCGGGCCAGCGCGTTGGAAGCCGCCGATGCACTGAATTTCCTGCTGCTGGACGGCATGGTTTTCGCGCACCGGCGTGCCGGCGGCGATCGGCTGAAGGCCGTGCTGCGCCAGGCGGCGGAGCGGGCGCTAGAGAATATGGAGTCTTTTGGCGGAGAGGCGCGAGCCGGACGGGGATTCGGCAAGATCCTGGCGATGTACGCATGCCTGGCGCCGTATCCGCTGGCCTACGTAACCGCAATCGAGCGAGGAGCGGGGACCGCAAAAACACGAAACCGGCTCGTTTTCCCGCCAAGGAATCGAGCCGGTTCGGAAAGCGCTCTCAAAAACGGAAGTGGTTCCAAGTGACCCAAGTCCCCAACTCCGCCCGCCACCGGCTAGCTCAGTCCGGACGGTGCGGTGCGTTCCGGAAGGAAGACATCCTGCTCGCTCCCCGGCCTTACTGATTACGAAAAGCCGGCTCAACGCTCCCAGGCGCCTCAGCAAATCCAGAACGTCCGGGGCCGATTCTTCCAGCACGCCTTTCGCTCGCCCACGTCAGCCGCCGTGTTACCGGCGTCCGGCGCGAGGTCAACGTTCCCGGCGCGTCTGGTTGACTCCCGAGTCCGACGTTGGAGCCCGTTCGAGACCGTTTCCCTTCGCTCTCGAGCCGCTAGGGGTCCCGGCTTCCGTTGCTCCCCGGTTCGATCCCGGTCCGAATTCAGATCGGGCTCCCGCTCCCCTTCGGGGCCTGGCGACCCCTCCAGTTCATCACGGTTTCCCAACCGTCCTCCGGAAGCCCGCCGTCGAAGTACGCCCGTTTCCCAGTTGCTCCGCCTCCCCCGCTCATCGAAATGCTCGGGAGCAGCTTCAACGCTTCCGGTTCGTTACGTCCCCCGCGGCTCGTTGCTTCCTCGAACCTCTTGGAACCGTCTCCAGCATGGCTCAACCGCGGCGGAAGTTCAAGAGAAAAATGACAATTTCGTGTCGATTTCCTCAAGAAATAAAGGGCTTCTTTTGAGATACATAGCAAGCATCTCCCGTGGAACCGGTGTGGAAAAAACAAAGCGTGAGGAAAACGTTTCAGCGCTCCGCCAGGCGCAGGATCATCCCCGTATCCGTGGCCAGCCACAATCCGCCCTCTCGGCTCGCCGCCAGAAACACGCGCCTCGCCACCGCCCGGTAGTCGGCCTCCATGTCTTCCCAATGGCTCAGGTCCCTGCTCCGGAGCACGCGAACCGGCGCGGGCACCGGTGACTCCGCCAGTTGGCCGCGGTGCGCCACGCCCGCCACATAGGCGTACTCCTGGCGCCACATGACGTCGGTGACCCGCACCTCTTTGGTGCGAAAAACTCTGCTGGCCTCTGAGGATCTCCATTGCGACCAGAACACCTCGCTCGGCCAGTCGAAGTGGCTCGGGAATTCGACCAGCCACAAAGTTCCCCTCTGGTCGAAGCGCGTCCGCGTGACCCTGCCAAACATGGATGAACTGGACGGGGTCCAGGTCCGTCCTCCATCGTTGGTCTCGAGCGTCACACTTAGAGTCGGTCGCACGCGGCGTTTGGGACGCTGGGGGTCCATCCAGTCGGGGAGATCGCTCTCCTCGCTGCGGGAGCGGTTCCAACCTGTAATGAGCCCGCGCCGCTGGTCCAGGAACTCGATCCAGCCCAGCACCACGCGATTGGGATCCCCGCTCATTTCAACGGTCTCCCGGATGCGTTCCCAGTTCTTGCCGCCATCGGTAGTCCGCCAGGCTTTCCGCTGCAATCCGACGCCGAATCCCCGTTGTGAATCCAAGAAGTGGACCCGCAACAGATCCTTCGGCGCCCCAAGCTTCCGCCAAGTGAGACCAGACTCTTCGGTGACCCACAGCCCATCGCCGGTGACCATCCAGCCCGAACTGTCATCAAGGAAAAAAAGCGAGACGGGTTCGGCCCGGAGTCGCACCGTACTCCACTTCACGCCGCCATCGGCGGTGACGAGGCATACCGGCTGAGTCCGTCCTTTGGCGGTCAGTACCCCAACGGCGACGCCCCGCCGGTTCGAAGGAAACTGTAAATCGGCGAGCGCGAGGCTGGCCTCGTCTTCGTCGTGGAAGTATTGCAGTTCCCAGCGAGGCTGAGCCGCCAGCAACGCCGCCGCCAGCAACGGCCCCGCGATCAGCCGGACGCACATCCTTCTGCTCAGCGGCGGACCGCGGCGAGCACCCACTCGGCGTGGTTCGCCGCCGCCAGGGACTCCGAATCCAGCCGCGCCAGCACCAGGGCGCACCCGATCTGCTCGCCCAGCGTGGTCAGCGCTTCCATCTCCGCGCCCGTGTGGGGATGCGGCGCCCGATGTTGCACGTTGATCACACCCACCACCCGGTTGCGCGCAATCACCGGAGCGGAAAGGAATGCCTCGTAGGTATCCTCGGGCAGTTCGTTGAACCGCTTAAACCGCGAATCATTGTAGGCCTCCCGGGATATCGCCAGCAAACGGCGCTCCCGGGACACCCAGCCGGTGAGCCCCTCGTCCAAGCGCAGGCGGACGCGGCCAATCGCGCCCGGGTTGGGATGGCTCGACGCGCACAGCACGAGTTCGTTTCCGTCTTTGAGGTAAATCAGACAGGAGTCGCACTGCATGTACTCCACCACCAGCGACACGATGCCCTGCAAAACGTCAGGGAGACTGATGTCCTTTACAAGAAACCGGCTAACCCGCTGGAAGAGGCGTAGTTGCTGTTCGGCACGCTCGAGGCGCTGCTCGAGGTCTTTCAGCTTGGACACTCCCCTTATTATAGGCCTTCCTCCGCCCGTCCAACCCATGAAAATCCCGCAGGCTTTCCGCGCAAAAAACGGGCGGCACTCTTGAAGTCGCCGCGGCTGCTAGGCAACGGGGGGGGGCGACGGCGTAGAATAAAGGCAGTGGCGGAGGCGGCCTCTACCACCCTCTGGTCCAGCCCGAGGTGTCCGTTCGCCATTCGGACCTCCGCCGGGCTGCTGGAACAAATCAACCTTGCCGTGACCGAGTCGTTCCTGACGTTTCGGCGCGGAGGACTGGAAATCGGCGGTCTCCTGTTCGGAAAGCGGATCGGCAACCAGGTCGACCTGCTGGCCCACCGGCCGATTTTCTGCGAACACGCCCAGGGGCCCGGTTTTGTGCTCTCGCCTGCGGACCACTCCCTCCTATCCCGGCAGATGGGCGACTGGCGGCTGGATCCGCTGCTGCACGGAATGGTGGTGGTGGGCTGGTATCGCTCGCGGACCCGCGGGCCGCTGCTGCCCGCCGCCGAAGATATCACCTTCCACAGCCAGTATTTTCCTGACGCCTTTCAATTCCTACTGGTGCTGAAGCCCGATTTAGGTTCACCCACTCGGGCCAAGGTGTTCTTCCCCTCCGTCGATGGCGTACTGGACCCTGACTCGGGTTTCGCGGAGGTCGAACTGGCCAAGGCGGTCCTGGACCCTGTAGAAAGGCGTTCCGACGCGCCGGCGAGTCCTCTTCCGGCGCCGCCGAAACCGAACGCCAAACCCGGGGCGCCCAACCCCCGGGAGCGGCGCTCCCACCACGTCGCGGCATGGGGCTTGTTCCTCGTCGTCGTCGTCGCGATGCTGGCTGGCGCCCTGTGGCTGCCCAAAGACCAAACGCTAGGTCTTCGCGTCACCGGCAGCGACGGCCGCGTGCGCATTGACTGGAATCGCGCCGCCCCTATCCTGGAGGAGATCCGGGGAGGGATCGTCGAAATCCGGGAGGGGGAGGCGCTGGCCACCACTTCGCTGGAACCCTTCGAACTGCGCCAGGGCAGCGTCTACTACTTCGCTCGAACGAGTCAGGTGGAGGTTCGCTTGAGAGTCGAGACGGTAGCGGGACGCCGCATCGAAGAAAGCGCCACCTTTGGCTTCGTCCGCCCGGCGCCGTAAACGACCCCGCAGCTCGGCGCCGAGCCTTCGTCAGCCGCCGCCGGGCAGAGGGACGCACCCCGGGCAGGCGCCCAGTCGGAATCTTGCGCCGCTGACCTGTCAACCCCAACAAAGCAAAAGGCCTACCATCACTGGCAGGCCTCTTCCCACCCCTTACGTTGGGGTGATGTTATGGGAGAATCAGTTTCGACGGACTACGCAACCGTCAAAAACTTTTGGTAATTGGATACTAATTTCCGGGCAGGGGTGAAGTCAAGCAAAAAGCCCACGCGTTTTATCGGAGGCTAATCCATTCATAACATAGTACTTATACTTTCCACAGAATTTCCACAACCTGTTCAAAACCGGACAAGAAGGTCCTTTCGACACCCTGGTTTCGAATCTAAGGTATAGATCCGGGATGGTTTACCGATCGCTCAGGTGGAGAGTGATCATCGCTTCGTCCTCTCCCCCTTTTCCACCCCGGCGCAGGAAGGTGCGAACACCGCCAAAGGCCAGACCCGCCACGAGGAAGAACGCCATCAGGACGCCGACCAGCAGAAAAACATTGAGGATCAGGTCGGCCAGATTGTCCCGCCGGGTGGGAGTCCGCTCATTCCAGGTGATGTGCCCTTGAAACCGGATCTTGGCCAGCAGTCGCTCGGCTTCGTCCAGGTCGGGCGGATCAAGCAGGGCGACCACCAGGGTTCCAGAGCGCTTGGTGAGGGTTCCGGGCAGTTTGGAGAACTCGGCGAAACGCTCCTTGGCGATCGCCGGCGTCGGGTAGCTGAAGATGGCCAACCGTACCGGCCCCTTCTCGAACTGGTAGTCAGCCAACTGTCCCTCCGCGCCGGTGTGGAACGCCGCCAGGGAGGGGGCGATCTTGGGTTCAAAGGCCGCCAGTGCGTCGGGGCCAAAAACGTAACGCCGGCTGCCCGCCACTAACCCGTCGGCAGGCAAATAGCTTGGCAGGACGGGAAGGGGAGCGTCTTCCAATCGGGGCAGGACTGCCACCAGACTCGTCACGTCCGCCATGGCCGGCTGGATGCCCGCGAAGCGGAGGAGGTAATTGCCGAAGGCGGCCCACGCGCCTCCATCCGGCATCCGGGCCAGCAATTGGTCGGGGTTCGGGATCTGTGCGCCGGCGGGCACCTGCCACTGAAACGCCGCCATGGCGGACGTCGCATCGCGCAGCCGGAACGCCTGAATGGTAAACGGCTTGGTCGCGGTGAGAGGTTCGGGTTCGCCGCCGGCGGTGGCCGGCTCGGCGGTCGCGCCGCCACTCGGCGCATACTCCGCCTGCTCCAGATCCAGGACGCCGTATTCATCCCAGATCTTGCGGTCGGTCAAGGCGGGGCGGGACACCGCTCCACGGGTGGCGCCGGCCCACTGCTCCGGCAGGATCGCCGCCAGCGCCGGGGACAGCGCGAACAGCAGCAGCAGGAAAGGGCCCTTGCTACGCGCCATGGCACTTCTTGTATTTCTTGCCGCTGCCGCACGGGCAGGGATCGTTTCGTCCCACTTTGGCCCCGGCGATCACCGGCCGGGGCCCCGTCGCTCCGCCGTCGCCGCCCACCATCTGCAACTCGGCCATTTCCTTCTCTTTCTTGCGGTGGATGTTGCGCGTAAAATCTTCGAACTGCGATTGCGCGGCGTGCCGCTGCGGCGTGACCAACGCCGGAGGCGGTTCCTCCGGTTCCTCATCCTCGAACGGAAGCACCGGCAGTTCCTCCTGCACCGGACGCAGGAAAAACAGGTACCGCACGGTTTCGTCTTCGATCCGTTCCATCAGATCCTGGAACATCTGGAAGGATTCTTTCTTGTACTCAACCAGCGGATCCTTCTGGCCGTAACCCCGCAGCCCGATGCCCTCCTTGAGGTGATCCATCGACAGCAGGTGGTCTTTCCACTGGTCGTCGATCACCTGCAGCATGACGATGCGTTCGGTCTGCCGCAAAACCTCCGCGCCGACAAGATCTTCTTTCTCCTGGTACTTCTTCTCCAGCAATTCAAAGATGCCGTCCTCGATGTCGAGACGGCTCTGCATCCGGAGTGCGCCCACGTCGATCTTGTGGCCGAACTGGGTCAGGACGTCGTTGCGCAGCCCCTCCAGGTCGTAGGTGTCGGGATGGGCGTCTTCCGGGCAGCGCATGTCGATGAACGAGCCCAGGATGTTGCGGACCATTTCGAACACGCGTTCGCGTTGGTCCTGCCCCTCCAGCAACTGGCGGCGCATCCCGTAGATGGCCTGCCGCTGCTTGTTCATCACGTCGTCGTATTCGATCAGGTGCTTGCGGGCTTCGAAGTTCTGCGTCTCCACGGCCTTCTGCGCCGCGGCGATGCGCTTGGTGATCAGCTTCGACTCGATGGGCACGTCCTCTTCCATGCCGAGGCGCAGCATCAGGTTCTGCATGCGCTCTCCCCCGAAAATGCGGAGCAGGTCGTCCTGGAGCGAGAGGAAGAAGCGGGCGCTGCCCGGGTCGCCCTGGCGGCCGGAGCGCCCGCGCAACTGGTTATCGATGCGCCGCGACTCGTGCCGCTCGGTGCCCACGATATGCAGACCGCCCAGTTTGACCACCTCGTCGTGTTCGGCGTCGCAAATCGCCTTGTACTTGGCGTACACCGGATCCCAGCGCTCACGGGCCACGCGGTAGTGGGCGCCCATGCGCTGAAAGTAGTAGTAGTGATCGTCCGCCGTGACGGTCTCCGGTTCGGTCAGCAGCGTTTCGGCCGTCTTCTGCTTCAGGCACTCTTCCTGCGCCATGAACTCAGGGTTGCCGCCCAGCAGGATGTCGGTGCCGCGTCCGGCCATGTTGGTCGAGACGGTGACCGCGCCCTTGCGCCCCGCCTGCGCCACGATAAACGCCTCGCGCTCATGGTTCTTGGCGTTCAACACCTCGTGACGCACGCCCATGCGCTTCAACTGGCTCGAGAGGCGCTCGGACTTCTCGACCGAAATGGTGCCGACCAGCACAGGCTGCCCGGTCTCGTGGATCTGCTTGATCTCCCGGGCGGCGTTGCGGAATTTTTCTTCCTCGGTGCGGTAGACGATATCCGAAAATTCCTTGCGCCGCAGCGGCCGGTTTGTAGGAATTACCACCACGTCCAGGTTGTAAATCTTCTGAAATTCAGCAGCCTCGGTATCCGCGGTTCCCGTCATGCCGGCCAGCTTTTTGTACATGCGGAAGTAATTCTGGAACGAAATGGTGGCCAGCGTCTGGGTCTCGCGTTCAATCTTGACGCCTTCCTTGGCCTCCACCGCCTGATGGAGCCCGTCCGACCACCGGCGCCCGGGCATCAGGCGCCCGGTGAACTCGTCCACGATAATGACTTGGCCATCCTTGACGACGTAGTCCTTGTCGCGGTGGTACAGCACGTGCGCCCGCAACGCCTGCTGCACGTGGTGGTTCATCTCGATGTACTGCGGATCGTACAGGTTGGGGATGTTGAGGAGTTTTTCGACCTTGGAGACGCCCTGCTCGGTGAGCGCCACGGTCCGGTGCTTCTCATCGACCGTGAAATCCCCCGTCGTCCACTTCTGGCCCGGTTCCTTGCCTTCGTGCACCTCGCCGCGCTCGAGCTTGGGAATGATCCGGTTCACCTTGTAATACTTGTCGGTCGATTCCTCGCTTGGGCCCGAAATGATCAACGGCGTGCGTGCTTCATCGATCAAAATCGAGTCGACTTCGTCGACGATCGCGAAATAATGTTCGCGCTGGACGCAGTCCTCCAGGCGGAACTTCATGTTGTCGCGCAGATAATCGAAGCCAAACTCGTTGTTGGTGCCGTAAGTGATGTCGGAGCCATACGCCTGTTTCCGCTCCTGGTCCGTCAGGTCATGGACGATGGTGCCGACCGAACAGCCGAGGAATTTATAAATCCGGCCCATCCATTCGGCGTCGCGGCGCGCCAGGTAGTCGTTGACCGTCACGACGTGCACGCCCCGCCCGGCCAGGCTGTTCAGATACACGGGAAGCGTCGCCACCAGGGTCTTCCCTTCCCCGGTCTTCATCTCGGCGATCTTGCCGCGGTGCAGCACGATGCCGCCCATTAACTGGACGTCGAAGTGCCGCATGCGTACGGTCCGGCGGGCGGCCTCGCGGCAGACGGCGAACGCCTCGATCAGGAGGTCGTCGAGCGGTTCGCCGTTCGCGATCCGCTGCTTGAACTCCGGGGTCTTGGCGGCCAGGTCGGCGTCCGAGAGCCGTTCCAGACGCGGCTCCCAGTCGTTGATGGCTGCAACCAGCGGGAGCATCTTCTTGACTTCCCGCTCGTGTTTGGTGCCAAACACCTTGGCCAGAATCGCGTCAATCATATTTGGTGGCAGCTTCCCACTATTTCAGTGTACTCCACCGTCCCTCCCGCACCCTCGCGAAAGCGGCAGTTCGCCTCAGCCTCCGCTGAGCCTCGCCTCGGCGGGCGCGCTTCCGCCAGACCAGACCCAGGGCTACAATCTTCAAGAGATGGAACAGCGTATCCGCCTCGTCGCGGCTACGGTCCTGGCGGTGGTTCTGGTGGCGATCAGCGCGGCCATCCTCCCCGTGTACGCGCGCAACCTCGAACTGCAACGGTACGTGGCGGAACTGGCGCAACGCGAGGACAGCCGGACGCGTCCCGACGCGATGCTGCGGATTCAGATCGTGCAGGCCGCCCAAAACCTGGGACTGCCCGTAAAGGCCAACGATGTGCGAATCGACCGTTCGGGAGACCGAATGAGGGTCGAGGTGCGCTACCGGGTGCCGGTCGAACTGGGTCCCTACCGGGTCGATTTGCACTTCTATCCTGGAGCGGGAGGACAGTAACCGCCGGCCGTGCGCCGGAATCGGTTATGCGAAGATGGAGGGGGTTGGCATGCCCGGGAAACGTTGGAAGGTGCGCTCCGGCACGTGGCTGGCCCGGCTTCTGCTCGGCCCCGTCGGCAAGACCGTCCTGGCGCTTGCGGTGCTGCTCCTGCTCGCCGGGACGGGCGTCTTCGCCTTCTACTACACCAAATACGCCCGGCTCATCGACCAGAAGCTCACCCAGGGCCCCTTTGCGAGGACCTCCCGGATTTATGCCGCGCCGCGGGTGATCTCGGTGGGCGACGTACTGGCGGCCCAGGAACTGGTCACCATGCTCCGCCGCGCCGGGTACGGCGCGGCCCGGACCAATCGCACCGGCTGGCACCATGTGCGCCCGGACGCCGTCGAAATCTTCCCGGGACCCGACGCCCTCCAACAGGAGGCGGCGGTCATCAAGCTGCGCGACCACCGCGTCGTGGAGATCGTCTCCACCCAGGACAACACCCGCCGGACTCGCTACCTGCTGGAGCCGGAGCTCATCACCAACCTGTCGGACCGCAAGCGCGAAAAGCGGCGCCTCGTCGCCTTCGAGGACATCCCGCCGGTGCTGGTCCAGGCGGTGATTTCCGCCGAGGATAAGCGGTTTTTTCAGCACGCCGGGTTCGATCCGCTCCGAATTCTGAAGGCGGCGTACGTCGACCTGCGCGAAGGCTACAAGAAAGAAGGCGCGTCCACCCTCAGCATGCAGTTGGCCCGCGGCTTCTGGCTGAACTCAAGCAAGAGCTGGAAGCGGAAACTGGCTGAGGTGATGATCACCCTGCAACTGGAGCAGCGGCTGACGAAAAAGGAAATTTTCGAGTATTACGCCAATCACGTCGACCTCGGACGCCGGGGTAGTTTCGCGATTGCCGGCTTTGGCCAGGCCGCGCAAGCCTACCTGAACAAGGACATCCGCCAGTTGGACCTGCCGGAAGCGGCGATGCTGGCGGGTTTGATTCAGTTGCCCAGCTACTACAATCCCTTCCGCCACCCCGAACGCATGCGCGAGCGGCGGAATGTGGTGCTGTCGCTGATGCGCCAGAACGGTTTTCTGACCGACCGCGAGTACGCCCTGGCCGTCGAGGCGCCCCTCAAACTGGCCCCTGGCGCGGTCGAATCCAGCGAAGCGCCCTACTTTGTGGACCTGGTGAATGCCGAACTGGAACGGCGTTTTCAGGACCGTGACTTCCGGGCGGATGCTTACCGCGTCTATACGACGCTGGATCTGGAACTCCAGCAGGCGGCGGTCGAGGCGGTCCAGGCGGGAATTCAACTGGTGGACGCCCAGCTGCGCAAGCAACGGCGCTTCAAAGGGGTGACGCCGCCCGAGGCGCAGGTCGCGCTGGTAGCCCTGGACCCGTATACCGGCGAGGTCAAGGCCTTGGTGGGCGGGCGCAACTACGGGGTCAGCCAACTGAACCGCGCCCTGGCCAAGCGCCAGCCCGGGTCCGTCTTCAAGCCTTTCGTCTTCACCGCTGCGCTCAACACGGCTCTGGAGGAAGGGAGGATGGAGGTTTTGACTCCTTCCACGCGGGTGATGGACGAGCCAACCACCTTCTGGTTCGACGACAAGCCGTATGAGCCGGGTAATTTCGGCGACAAGTACTATGGAGAAGTCACCCTCCGCCAGGCCCTGGCGAAAAGTCTGAACATCCCCACCGTGAAGATCGCCGAAATGGTGGGCTACGAAAAGGTCTCCGATCTCGCGCGGCGGGCAGGCATGAATTATCAGATCAAGCCCACGCCGGCGATCGCGCTGGGCGCTTACGAAGTGACGCCGATCGAGGTAGCCGGTTCTTATACGATCTTCGCCAACCGGGGGATGTGGGTAAAACCGCACTGGATTTCGCTGGTGAAGGCCACCAACAGCCAGGTGTTGTTTGCTCATCAACCCGAAACCCAGCAGGTGCTGGATCCGCGGGTAGCGTTCATGATGGTGAACATGCTGGAGGAGGTCACGCGCAGCGGCACGGCGGCGGGGATTCGCTCGCGCGGCATCACCGTGCCGGTCGCCGGCAAGACCGGCAGTTCGCATGACGGGTGGTTTGCGGGATTCACCTCCAAGCTGCTGTGCGTGGTATGGGTGGGCCTCGACGACAATCGCGACCTGGGCCTGGAGGGCGCCAAATCCGCCTTGCCGATCTGGGCGGAATTCATGAAGCGCGCTCTTCAGCTCAAAGAGTATCGCGACGCCAAGCCGTTCGAAGCGCCGGAAGGCGTCACGACGATCCAGGTGGATCCACTGTCTGGGGAACCGGCGACCCCAAATTGCCCGGCCACGCGCACCGAGGTGTTCATCGCCGGCACCGAACCGGTCGGCCGGCGCTGCTTCCTGCACGGGGGTGGGCACGGGTCCGTCACGCACGTAGCCGGCTGGGATCAGCCGGCGCCCGGACCGACCGTGGCGGAAACCTCTGACGCCGCGGGCAAGGAACGCGTCGAGTTGCTGGCCCGGCAGCAGCAGGAGCCCGCGGCTGCGGCCGCGCCGGCGCCGGCGCCCGAACCGAAGAAGGAACGGCGGGGGATTTTTCAGCGGCTGCTGCGTGTGTTCAAATAAAAGCGGGGAATCGAAATGGTCACCGCACGCTTGCTGGCCGGATTCATGGCGGCGTTGGGCGTGGGTGTGCCGCAGCCCGCGACCGCGCAACAAGCGCTCGTTCCGGGCAATCCGGCGGTCCCGCCCCCCGCGTCCGTTGCTTCGCCTTCGCCCGCCCCGCTTACCCTGGAACATCGCGGCGACATCCTGATGGCGCGAAAAATGTATCGCGAAGCCATCGAAACGTATCGCCAGGTACAACCCCAGACGGCGGTAGTGATCAACAAGATCGGCATCGCTCACCATCAAATGTTGCAACTGGTGCAGGCCCGGCGCTACTACCAGCAGGCCGTCAAAATGGACCGGAACTATTCGGAGGCGATTAATAACATCGGCACCGTCTACTACGCCGAGAGGAGCTACCGGCGCGCGGTCGCGCACTACAAGCGCGCGCTGAAGCTTGCGCCGAACTCGGCTTCCATTTACAGCAATCTGGGCACGGCGGAGTTTGCGCGCAAGCGATACAAGCAAGCCATGGCGGCGTATCAGAAGGCCCTGGAGCTCGATCCCGAGGTCTTCGAGCACCGCAGCGGGTATGGCACCGTCCTCCAGGAGCGGTCGGTCGAGGAAAAGGCGAAGTTCCATTACTACATGGCGAAGACCTATGCGCAGGCGGGCTTCAAGGACCGCGCGCTGCAATACCTGCGGCGGGCGCTCGAGGAGGGTTTCAAGGATCGCCACAAGCTGATGGAGGACAGCGAGTTTGCCGCGATCCGGGAGTCGCCGGAATTTCAGGAATTGCTGGCCTTCCAGCCCCGGGTGCTGTGAGAAGGGCTGGTCTGCTGGCGGCGCTCTGCGCCGTTCTGGCCGGATGCCAGCGTTCGCCCGCCCCGGCGCCCGAGCGGCTGGCGTTGCTGCGTTTTGACGATCTCTCCGCCGACGACGCGCACCGCTGGATCGAGCGGGCGATTCCCGAACAGTTGCACGTGCAATTGCGAGGACCTGGCCGGACGATCCTGCTGCTCGCCGGTGACGATGTGAGCGGCCAGCGGCACCAGGCCATCGCCAGCGGCGCCACGCGGATCGTCTCGGGATCGTTCGTTATGGCGGGGGGGCGTTTGACGGTGGAAGCGACGGTGGAAACCCCGGCCGCGCCTGGCGAGATGCGGGAGGTGAGAGCCGAGGGGACCGGGCGGGACCTGCTCGCCGTGACGGGAGCCATTGCCCGGGCAATCGATCCCGCCGCCCGCCCCTTCACCACCGATTCCCTCGCGGCCCTCGAGCAATACTGCCGCGGCCTGCTCGAGCAAACTCCGGGGGACAGACGCTTCCGCCTGCAAAAGGCGATGGAACTGGATCCCGGATTCGGTTTGCCGTACGTCGCCGCGCTTCAGCTCGCCTCCGCCGCCGGCGATCGCGCCTGGGCCGGCGAGGTGCTGGAGCGCGCGCGCAGCCTGGCGGTGCGCGACGAAATCGACGCCGCCCGGATCGGCGTCGAAGGCGCCGGTCTGACCGCCGACCGGAAGTTGCAAGCCGACTCGCTGAGCACGCTGGCCGGGCTGCTCCAGGATCCGGCGTTGATGGCGCGCGCCGCCGAAACGCGCCTGCGCGCCGGCCAGGTGACCGCCGCCGTGAAGCTGTTTGAGCGCGCGCTGGAACTTTATCCGGACAACGTGGAGGTGCTCAACCAGCTTGCGTACGCCCGCGCGTACGGTGGAAACGTGGCCTCCGCGCTCGAGGCCGCCGGTCGCTATCGGCGGCTGCGGCCGGATGATCCCAACGCGCTCGACACCCGCGGCGATGTGCTCTACCTGCACAACCGCTACCGCGAGGCGGCCACTGACTATCGCGAGGCGTTCCGGATGAACCCGGATTTTGCCGACTCGATCGCGCTCTACAAGGCGGCCTTCGCCTTGCTGTGGGACGGCGACCGGGATGCCGCCGACCGGACGTTCGCCGAATATCTCCGGGCGCGCGAAGAAAGGCAGGATCGCCAGACGCCGCTTCGGCGGGCGGAATGGGAGTACTTGAGCGGACGCCGGGCCGCGGGCCTTGCGCGTCTGGAAACGGCGTTGCACGGCGCCGCGCTGCCGCCGGTGCTGCGCGCGATCGGGCACGCCCAAGCCGCCTTCTGGCGCTGGGAATCCGGCGAGCAGGCGCGCGCCCGCGCCCATGCGCAGGCCGCCGGGCGACTGGGCGCCCAAAGCCCGATTATCGCGCTGGCGGCCTTTGCGACACAGCACGCGCCGGGGCCTGGCGACTGGTTCCGCCGGGCGGACCAGTGGTTCGCGGCGCAGCCCCGCGCCGCGGCGCTGCGCCCCACCTTCCTGGCCGTCGCTTTGCTCCTGCATGGCCACTATGCGGAAGCCGAGACGCCCCTGCAAGAGTGGATGACCCAGAGCTTCGGGCAGCCGGGCGACCCCGTCCAGGTCTACCGCGCCTGGGCCCTGGCTCAGGCGGGCCGCTGGGACGAGGTTCCGGCCCTGGTTGCGACCACCCCGTTGATTCCCGCCACCGGGATGCCCGTACTGGCCCACCTGGGCTTCCCCAGGCTGTTTCAACTCCGCGCCGAAGTGGCGCGCCGCGCGGGGCGGGAGCCCGAAGCCCAGGCCCAGCTTCGTCTCTGGACCCGCTACCGCCAGTAATCGTCCGGCGCACGCGCAAAAAGGGTAGAATCTCGGAGAAACCGTTTCCAGACCGGTTTTGCGCGCAAGACATGTCTTCCCTTCTGGCCCGTCGCCTTTTGCTCGCGGCTCTGCTGAACGCGCCGGTTTGCGCGTCACCGTACTCGTTCGGGCAAAGCCGGCATTTCCTGGGCAAATACTGCCGCGCATGCCACCAGGGAAGGAGCGCCGCGGGAGGCTTTCGCGTGGAGGCAGTCGCGGCGGAGACCAGTCTCCGCTCCCAAGCGCAGACCTGGACCTCCCTCATTCGCCGCGTGCGGAACCACGAAATGCCCCCTCGAGGCGCGCTGGCGCCGTCTCTCGACGAGGTCGAGCGGTTCTCCCAATGGGCCGAGCAGGCTCTGCGCCGGGAAATTTGCGCCCTGGGACCGGCGCCGGGTCCCGCGGTGGTGCGCCGCTTGAATCGCGACGAGTACGCCGCCACCCTGCGCGACCTGCTGGACATCCATCTCGACATCGCCAGCGCCCTGCCTGCCGACGGCGCGGGCGGCGAGGGATTCGACAACGCGGCGGAGACGCTGTTCCTCTCCCCGCTGCTGGCCGAGAAGTATCTCGAGGTGGCCAAGTTTGCCATCGACTACGCCGCCAAGGAGCACAAGTCGCGCCTCAAGGTGCTGATCGCCTCACCCGGGAACGGCCTGACGGAAGGCCAGGCGGCGCGGGCGGTTCTCGAGGACTTTCTCCCGAAGGCGTTCCGCCGCCCAGTGACGGCGGACGAGGTGGCGTCCTACCTGGGGCTATTTCATGCCGCCCGCCGGCTCGGGCAGCCGTACGACGGGGCGGTATTTTTCGCGCTGCGCGGCGCGCTGATTTCCCCGTCGTTCCTCTTCCGCGTGGAAGCCCCCCATTCCTCCCCGGAGCCCCGCCCGCTGGATTCCTACGCGCTGGCCTCGCGTCTGTCGTACTTCCTCTGGGGCAGCATGCCCGACGAACTGTTGTTCGACGTAGCCGCAGCCGGCAAGCTGCATGATCCGCAAGTGCTGGGCGTCCTCACGCGGCGCATGCTGCGGCACGACCGCGCGCTCGGCTTCGCGCAGCGTTTCGTCGAACAGTGGCTCGGCACGCGCGCGCTGCTCACCGACAAGGCGCCCGATGCCAAGCTGTTTCCGCAGTACGCCGCCGACGAAGAACTGCGGTCCGACATCCGCCTCCAGCCGGTGCTGTTCTTCCAGGAGGTTTTCGTGCGGGACCTGCCGCTCACCGATTTCCTCGACTCGCCACATACGGTGGGCACCAGCAATCTGTCGAAACTATTCGGTTTCGAACTGGCGGTCCGCAAGGACCGGAGAAAACAGCCCCAGTGGGTGGAGTTGCCGGAGGGCTCGCATCGGGGCGGCCTGTTGGGGATGCCGGCGGTGCTGGCGGTGTCCTCGTATCCCTACCGGACCAGCCCGGTGCTGCGTGGAGCGTTCATCCTGGAAGCTCTTTTGGGCGAGCCCCCGCCCCCCCCGCCGCCCGGCGTTCCTCCTTTGGACCAGCCCGGTCAGATCCTGGCGGCGGCGTCGGTGCGGGAACGGCTGGAGCGGCACCGCGCGGATCCCGCCTGCGGCAGTTGCCATAGCCGGATCGATCCGCTGGGTTTCGCGCTGGAGAATTACGATGTCCTTGGGCGCTGGCGCGATGAGGAAGGGGGCAAACCCATCGACCACGCCGGCGAATTGCCGGGCGGCGTTCGCTTCCGCGGGCCGGCCGAGCTCAAGAAAGTCCTGCTGGAGCGGAAGGACGCCTTCGTCCGCAACCTCACGGCGAAGATGCTGGGATACGCCCTGGGCCGCGGCCTCACGCTCACCGACGCCTGCGCGGTCGAGCAGATTGTGGAGCATGTGCGCGCCCACGACTACCGGGCGCAGGCCTTGATTGATGGGATCGTAGGGAGCATCCCGTTCCGGATGCAGGCGCCCTCGCAGGCGGCGTCGATATCGAGAAAGGAGTCCTCGGTCCGGTGAGTCATCCCCTTTCGCGGAGAACCGTGTTGCGCGGCGCCGGCGTCACGCTTGGCCTTCCCTGGCTGGAAGCAATGGCCGCCCGGACGCCGCCGGCGTCCGCCAAGCCTCCGGTGAGGCTGGCCGTGCTGTACATGCCCAATGGGGTGAACACCGCGATGTGGACGCCTCCCGAGGCCGGCCGCGGCTTCGCGCTGTCTCCCGCGCTCGAGCCGCTGGCGGATCTGCGCGACGACCTCACGGTGGTGTCCAACTTGTGGAATGAGGCTACCAAGGGAGGCGACGGCCATTACGTGAAGGAGTCCGCCATCCTCACGTGCGCCACCATCAAAAAGACACCCGGAGCGGACATCGCCAACGGCGTCTCGATGGACCAGGTGGCGGCGAAGGCGGTGGCGCGGCGAACGCCGCTGCCCTCCCTGGAATTGGGCGTCACGCCGGTGGCCATCGGCGTGGATCTGGTGGTGGGCTACACGCGGATTTACGGCTCGCACATCGCCTGGAGCAGCCCCACCACGCCGCTCGCCCGGGAAATCAATCCTCGGCTGGTGTGGGAACGCCTGTTTCGCGCCGCCGCGGGGACTCCCGCGCACTCGGCGCGCCTGGACGGACTGCTGCTTGACCGGGTGCTGGCCGATGCGCGGCGTCTCCGCGGCCAAGTGGGCGCGGCTGACCAGGTCCGGCTGGACGAATACCTATCCGTGATGCGCTCGCTGGAAGAGCGGGTGGAACGCTCCAACAGCGCGTCTCAGACGAGATGGCGTCCCCGCGCGCCCCTCGACCCCAAGCAGGCCCCCGTGCCGCATCCCGCCGGCCATGCCGAACACGTCCGGCTCATGCTGGACATGATCGCGGCGGCTTTCCAGAGCGACACCACGCGCGTGGCCACCTTCATGTTTGGCAACGCCGTCAGCAACGTCAGCTTCCGGTTCCTGGAGGGCGTCACCGCCGGCCATCACGACGTCTCGCATCACCAGAAGGATCCCGCCAAGCTGCGCGAGTATTTCCTCATCAACCGGTGGCACGTCGAACAGTTCGCCTACCTGCTCCGCCGGCTCCGCAACCTGCGGGAGGGCGAGTCGAACATACTGGACAACTCGATGGTGCTGTTTGCCTCCGCCCTGAGCGACGGAGACCGGCACGACCCGCACAAGCTGCCCCTCGTGCTCGGCGGCCGGGCGGGCGGCCGACTCGACGCAGGCCAGCACCTGGTCTTCCCCGAGGACACTCCGGCGGCCAACCTCTATCTGTCGATGCTGGACGCCTTCGGCGCGCCGGTCGAGCGGTTTGCCGACAGCAGCGGCAAACTCCCGGGTTTGCTGCGGTCGTAAGATGCCGAGATTCCTCATGGTGGCGTGGCTGCTGCTGGCGCCGGCCGCTTCGGCGGCCTCGCTGACCGGCATCTGGGTGGGCCGCATCACGGTGCGCGAGGGCCTCGAGCAGGACATCGCCTTTCAGTTCCAGCAGCGGGGCGAGAAGCTCACCGGCAAGCTCTACGGCGATTCCGGCAGCACCCGCATCGCCAAGGGCCGGGTGACTGGCGATACGCTCTGGTTCGTCGTCATCACCTCCGAACAGGCAGGCAATCAGCTCAACACCACCCGTCTCCGTTTCGAAGGAAAGCTCTTGGGGGAGACGCTGGAACTGACCCGCCAGCGCGAATCGTCCACCAACGCCGGCAATGCGGGCGGCGTCCAGACCAGAAGCGACGCCAGACAACCAATCACGCTGAAACGCCTTTGGTGAACGCGTGGCCCCAGCAGCGCGGACAAGAGAGCGCGCTCGGGACTGCAAGCCAGCCTCCCCCTCTTACTTCACGTTTTCCTGCGGATCGGGATGGTCCTGGCTGACCACCTCCACCAGCGCCACGACGTCCCCCAGACTATCGGAGACGGGCGCCAGCACGGACGTCATGCCCGGACGGCGGCGGACGAGCTCCCGGCGGCCGGTTTCCAGCACCCGCCGCATCTCCGGCGGCGTCTTTTGGTGCAATGCGCCCCAGGGCCAGAATTGGCTCATCTCATTGACGTTGCGGACCAGAATTTGAATGCGATCCGCCAGGCCCGGCACCGGCTTCCACAGATTGACGTCGCACGCCGATGGGCACAGGCGCGCCAAGCGAACCAGCGTTTTCTTCATCCGCAGAAACGATGCATGATCGACAGCGTAATTGTCGCCGGGCGCCCATTCATCGCGCGGATCCACGGTGACCATTTTGGCCAGCGAGCGCGGCGTCTGGATGCGCTTCGCCAGATCGCCGTCCACCATCACTTCCGCGATGGCAGCCACCTCGTCGAGGGTGAACGCCGCCGCCGGTCCGGCCAGCGCCCACAGCAGCAAAAGCAACCTCATGGTTGCACCTCCCGCGCGAGCTCCAGCGCATAGTCTCTCACTCGCTGCCACGCTCCCGGAGCAAGTTTCTCAAATCGCGCGTCTCGCGGGATCGCTTCTTCAATGCTGGCGTTGGACCACTCCAGCGGATCTGTTTCGGCCAGCGCGGGCCGTGGGGCGCGCCAGTCGCGCGGCAACGTGCCGTTGTAGCGCCGCGCCGCCTCCGCGCGCAGCGTCTCCGGAGAACGCCTCGTCCCGAATGAATCCAGCAGCGCTAGGTCCTGGAGCGCGTTCCGCTCCAGTTTCAGCCGGATGGACGCCAGGGGTCCGTCAAGGCCAAACCGGTCGCCGGGATAGACCATCGTTTCGCCGCCACCGTCAAAGTGGAACCACGGATCGGGGCCCGACTGGACCGTCTGCCAGCGGACAAACCCGTCGATCCCCAGGATCCAGGGCCGCAGCACCTCCAACGTGATGGAAGACGCGGACGACTCCACCGGCGGCGTGCCGCCATACGTCCAAACGATGTGGCCGCGCCGCCGCAGCTCCGCCGCGTACCCCGCATTCCAGCCGAACATGCCGCCCCCGCAAACCCAGAAGTTAATCGCACTGGCGAGTTCCCGGAACTGCCGTTCCATTTGCCAGCTCACGTCCGCGCGGTAGACGAACTGGACAGGGGAGTCCGCCGGCACGGCCAGCTTGAGCAAACGGGCGTACTCGCGAAAGTAGGGAAAGTCGTCCGGAAACCGCGTCTCGTCGCCGTCCCAGTCAAAGGCCTTGTAGCGCTTCTTGTGGTTGAAAAACATCTCGAACTTGGTGCGAGTCCAGCCTTTTTCCCGAAAGTGACGTTCCATTTGGCTCACCACGTTGACGAACTCGCGTTCGTAGCCGGGCTCGTCCCACCATACGTAGGAAGCCGGCCACTCGGGGTTTATCGGCAAGTACACAAAAGGGATCGGCGCCTGTCCGCGCCGGGTGCCCGCCATCGCCGAACCATCCAGCAGCGGGCCGTAGTGCTGATCATAGAGCGTCCAGTCGGCGATGCGCTTCGTCTTGCCCGTCCCCGCCAGGCGCGGCGCGAACTCCGGGCCGACTTTGCCGCCATGTCCGTAGCCAAGCTGATGAAACACGCCGCGATGTTCGTAAAACAGCCGGTGATAGGAATGAATCAGCGCGAAGAATTCGCCGCTCAAGTGAAACCGGAGTCCCCCGCGCGCGGCCAGACTCGGGTATTGTGCGCTCAGCCAGGACGTGCCGTACGAATTGTGGTCCATGGTGACCACATCCGCGGCTGGCGTCAACGCCCCCAGCACCCGCACCGTGATCGTCGCGCGGCGGACCTCCTTACCGGCGGTAAGCGACACCGTGATGGTCCGCTCGCCGGCCCCGGCGTCTGGCGGCGTCCAGATGTCCAGCCAGAACGACTGCGCGGTCTGGTTGGGAATGACGTTGTCCGGTTCAGGCAGCCGCGAGCGATACGGAGACCGAACCGGGATGAGCGCGTCCGGATAATAGGCTTGGCTGGCGCGCAGACGGTGAAACCACTCGCGATACAGATCGACCGGCAATGGTCCGGACACTTCAAGGGCGTAAGCGCCGGCTTGCTCGCGAGGAATCGCCACCACCACATGGCACGACACATACCCTCCCCGCGCCGCATCCAACACCTGGTGCGCAGACGGCTTCACCCCGGCCTCGGCGTCGGCGGCGACCACCCCGCCGAACGGGTCGGGACGGACATACTCCGGAAGCAACCCGATCTCCGCCGCCAAGCCACTGCTCAGCGCGACCACGAAGGACAAACTGGCTTTTCTCACATGCACCACCGGTAAACAAACAACAGCAACGTCTTAGCGGCTGCGATCACGCTATCGACCTCGACGTATTCGTCCGCTGCATGAGTGTTGCCGCCCCGCACCCCCCACAGGAGCGCCGGAATCCCAAAAGCCTGATTGAACAAGAACAGGTCGCAAGGCCCCTCGATTCCCGCGATGACAGGCTCCGCGCCGACCGCCTCCCGGGCGCACGCGGCGAAGTCGCGCACCAGCGGGCTGGACCCGTCCGTGACCGCGGCGGGCAGCCACTCAATAGGAAAGCTGACCCTGGGCGCAACCGGAAACAGTTCCGGCCTGCTGTCCACGACGCCGCGCAGCCAATCGCGAAACTGGGCGTCGATGGCGTCCCGTTCTTCGCCGGGCATCGTTTGCCAGCAAAGCTCCACTTGACAGGTCGCCGCCGTGGTCATGGGCTCGCCCGGCCCCCAAGGCCCCGTGTAGATCTTCAGCACGGAGACCGGCACGGGGTTCTCGAGGGCCGCATACAGTGGGTGACGGGGAGCGGTAGCCTGCCGCAGTTTCGCGAAATCGGGAACGCGGGAGAGGAACCACGCCACCTGCCCGGCCACACCGGTTTCCAACCCCGCCGATAGAATGCCCGTGGCGGGAACTTGAAAGGTGAGGTGGGCGGTGCGCCCGCCGCGCTGCGCCGGGCAGACGCGCAGAAACGAAGGCTCCGCCAGGACCGCGGCGTCAGCCAGGTGCCCGCGCAGGCGGCCGGCCAGCGTGCCGTTCACCCCGCCGAATTCCTCGTCCACAACCGACTCGATGGTCAGCGTCCCGCGCAGCGGCAGCGCGAACTCGCGGACCGCGGCCGCCACGAACAGGTTGGTGGCGATACCGCCTTTCATGTCGTTGGCGCCCCGGCCGTAGAGCCGGTTCCCGTCGCGGCCGCCCCCAAACGGATCTCGCGTCCAAGGCAACGTCCCGCGAGGCACCGTGTCAATATGGCCCGACAGAATCAGCGACCTTCCGCCGCCCGCCCCCGGCAGGCGTCCGGCGACGTTCGGCCGGTTCCGGTAGTCGCGGCCCGGACGGAACAACGGGTGCTCCCGCATCCCGGCCACCTCGTCCGGCGAGTAAACGTCCACCGCGTAGCCCTGGGATCGCAAGACGTCCGCGCAGTATTGCTGACACGCCAGTTCCCCGCCGGTGGGCGGCGTGTTCTCCGAGGGCATGCGGACCAGAGTCCGCAGTGTTTCCAGCAATGCTTCCTGCCGCGCGTCCACATAGTCGAAAATTTCTTTCGCGATTTCAAGATCAGTCGGCATCTGCGTTTCCCTTCAGACTGTCCAAGGCGCTCGGGGCCAGCCGGAATCCGCGCGTCACCATCGCCAGGTACAGCACCCCGGCCGCCAGCCAGGCGAAGCCGGCCAGCTTGGCTTTCGCCGTAAGGTTCAACCACACAAAACCGCAGGCCAGCGCTCCCGCCGACGGGAACAGGAGAGAATGCACCATCTCCCATCCGCCCCGCCGGCGCAAGGTGAAATAGTAGTGGCGCACGACGCTCAGATTCACCAGCAGAAAGCCAGCCAGCGCGCCGAAATTCAAAAGTTCCACGGCTAGTTGAAAGCGAAGCAGAATCGCGCCGGCCAGCGACACCGTCCCCAGGAAAAGAATGCCTCGGACCGGCGTCGCACGCTTCTCATCGATGCGGGCGAAAATCCGCGGCGAGATCACTCCGTCGCGGCCCATGCCCAGCAACAGCCGCGACGCGCCGGCCTGTCCGGTCAGCGCACTGGCCAGGCCAGCCACCAACAGGATGAACGTCAAGGCGCCAAACATCGCCTGCCCTCCGATGCGCACCCCGATATCCAGAATGGCGGTGTCCGGCTCCGGAAACGAACGGAAATCCGGCCACACCAGCGCCGCCAGGTACACCGTGACCACGCAAATCAGTCCCTGAAACAAGCACACGGCCACCGTCGCCCATCCCACGTCGCGCACGGGGTCGAAGGTGTCTTCGGCGAGCGTCGAGATGGCGTCGAATCCGATGTACGAAAGGGTGGCGACGCCCGCTCCCAGCAGCAGCGGCGGCCAGGCGAACTCCGCGGGGCGGAAAATACCGTGCCAGGCCAGCAAACCCGGCCAACCCTGCCCGCGAACGACGTAACTCGCCGCGAGCACGATAAACAGGATGGCGCAGCCAGTCATCACAGCCATCAGCCATCCGCTGGCCCGCGCGGTCATCTTGATGCCGCGGAGATTCACGGCTGTGATGGCGGCGGTAAGGAGAACGGCCCAGCCGGCTGCAGGCGCCTGAGGCGCCAGCCGCGCTGCGGTGAGCGAAGCGTAGATCACGCTGAGCACCGGAATCAGGAAGTAGTCCAGAATCATCGCCCAGCCGGCCAGGAATCCCACGTGCTCGTTCAGACCGCGCTGCGTGTAGGTATAGGTGGACCCGGCGGACGGGAACACCGCCGCCATCTTGCCGTAGCTGGCCGCCGTGAACAGCATGGCCGTCATCGCCACCAGGTAGCTGAGCGCCGCATGACCGGCAGAAACTTGCTGGACGATGCCGAAAACCGGATAGGGTGCGGTGGGCGTCAGGATGACCAATCCGTAGAGCACCAAGTCGCGCCGCGTCAGCACGCGGCGAAGCCGCGCCGGACCCGGTTCAGGCAAGGGAGCGGCCTCCCCGGAAAACCCATTCGCGCCCCCGGACTTGGGGCCCGCCCGCCGGAACCGGCTTCAGAACGGAGCGCCCCTCGCAGCTCGGACGCCGCCGGCCTGACCTTCCTGCCACGCGGCGGTCCTGAGTCTCCGCCCGCGCGAACGAACGGTTCGCCGGCAGGGCCAAGCGGGCTTGCTTTCGAACGAAAATGGCTAAGGTGGGCCGCATCTTCATCCCATGATTGTGGGGACTGGGGAGGGTCATGCGCCAAGTTCCATTCCGCTGAGGAACGGGCGAACCGCACCGCGGCGGCCCGCCCGGGGTGTCTCAGAAGGAAAGCCGGAGCGAGAACTGGATGATGCGCGGATCGTTGTTCTGCACCGAAAGGTCCACCAAACCAGTGGTGGTATTGGGTACAGGATTGTTGAACGGGTGGTTGAACGCGTTGAAGAAGTCCGCCGTAAAGCGCAGTCGGATCTGCTCAGTCAGCGAGAAGTTCTTGAACACGGACAAGTCCTGGCCAAAGGCGCTGGGCCCGAGGAAGAAGGCACGGGCGTTCCAGTTCACCGTCTCGGTAACGCTGGTCTGGCGGACCGTGCCGTTAGCCAAGGTCTGCGGCAACCGGTTGTCGAAGTTGGCTCCCAGCGGACGCGCCAGCCGCTGCGCCCGATTCAGCGGAACCAGACGCTGGAGCGCCGTTTGGTCCACCCCCGTGGCCAGCGTCGGATTAAAGTCGCCCGCCCACCAGAGAATCTGGCGGCGGCCGCCGAAGGTCAACTCGATCCGCTCGCGGGACGATAACGACGGGTTGCCGAACAGGTACAGATTCGGGCTGATGCCCGCCCAGAATCCGCTGCGCCATTGGCCGATGCCCGCGATTTGCCAGCCGCCAATCAACGCGTCCACGGCCCGCGACACGCTGCCCCCGAACTTCTGGCCCCGCCCGAACGGCAAGTCGTAAATGCCGTTCCAGCGGATCTGGTGCGGGGGAACGTTGGTTGAGTTCTGGTAGCCAAGCCGCAGCCGCTGGTCATAACTCAAATCGCCGCCACCCAGAAGCTGGATGTTCTCGGGCACCTGCGAAACGCCGTTGGTCGAGTTGATGTTGCCGCCACCGCTCTGGAAGCCCCCGGCGTCCGAGGTCGTTAATGATCGCGTAAACACGTAGAACCACTGGAACGCGGCTCCCTTGGTGAAGCGCCGTTCCACCTCCGCTTGGAACGAGTTCGTGTTCGAGAAGCCGGTCTTGTTGGTCGCGTTGTTCAGAGCCCAGTTGTGGTTGACGCGCAGCAGGTCGCGGTTGCCCGGAGGAGCTTGCCCCGTTCGCGCCACGTAGTTGAACTCCGCCTCGCGCGAGTTCGCGCTGAATTTCTGCTCCAGGCCCGTCGCGTGCGTGCCGATGTAGCTCAGCCGCAGAGACGTCATGTTCATCAGTTCGCGCTCGATGGTGAAGTGCCAGGATTGGGCCCGGCCGTCGCGCCAGTCCCGGAAGTCCCAAGGGACCCCGGGGCGGGCGCTGGGCGGCAGTTTGACCGTCCCCTGGGTGTCGATCGACGCCTTGCCGATGAAAAAATTCTCGGCTGGCCTGGTCCGCACGCCGAAGCTCCCGGTCCCGTCTTGATACGCGACCGGGTTCTCGTATCGCAGATTGAAGGGCGGGTTCGTCCGCGACGCTTGCAGGATCTGCGACAGCGGCATCGTCCAGAAATATTCGCCGTAACTGCCCCGCACCACCATATTCCTGGTCAGCTTGTAGGCAAAACCGATCCGCGGGCCAAAGTTGTTGTTGTCGGCCGGGATCAGCGATCCAGGCAGACCGGCCTGGTCCGCCGTCCTCCAGGTCAGGCCGCGCGCCGCCCAACTGGCCAGCAGCGAGGGCGGAAGTCCCGGGATCGACTCCATGGCCGTGTTGAAAGGCGTCACCACCTGAAACACACTCCCGATGGTGTTCAGGTCCACGTTCACCAGCCGGTCGAACTTTTCCTTGTAGGGCGTCCAGCGGTCATAACGGAGCCCCAGCGTAAGCGTCAGCCTTGGCGTGACTTTCCACGTATCCTCGGCATACAAACCGATTTCCTTCTGGCGGAAATAGAAATAGCCGCGGTTGTACTGCGCGGAGTAGTAGCTGGCCAATCCCAGCGCCATCGTGGCGAAGCCGTCCCCGGTGAACGACCGGACATCGTCCGTGGCAGGATCGTATTGCGCCGTCCACTCATGGCCGAAGTCGTGTTCTCCCATGGCCTGTTGCAATTCGCGGATGTTGTTCTGCTCCTGCCGGTACTGCCCGCCGAACTTGAAGGTGTGCGCGCGTTTCACCCAAGTCAGATTGGGCTGCAAAATGTACGCGGTCAGCATCTCGTCCTTGCGGTTGTCGGCATTGTAGGAAAAATACGTCGACCAGTCCGGATTGTGGGCGTACATGGTAGGCCACCCCCTCTCCCCAAACGGGTTCGGGAGGCCTAGCCGGTTCGCCCAGTCGGTGTTGTCGGCGAGCGTGCCGGAACTCTTGGGAGCGCGGTGGACCGCCGCCATTACCTCGCCGATCAGCGATGCCTTGAAGGTGTGGGTGAAACGGACATTCGCGTTGTAGACTTCCGCATCGTTGCGGCTGGTGCCAAATCCATCCGGGATGTCCTCGCGCGGCGCGCCGTACCGCCCGCCCGCCTGTCTGAACGCAAGCTGGGAGTGGGTGAGCCGGCCGTTGAGCGTGTTCTTCTCGTTGAAGTGATGGTCGCCACGCATGGTCAGGTTATCCATGTTGGTCCTCACCGGGTAGAACGTCTGCATGTTGTAACCCAGGTAGGGGTTCACGCTATTGGTCGGCTCATGGGTGACGGACTTCATTGTCGCCAGGAAGGGCGCCAGCCGGCTGGCGGGAATGATGTTCCCCACAAACGGAACCCGCCTTCCATCGGCGCCGGTCGACAGGGGATCGAGGATTGAGTACGGCGTTCCGTTGCGGTCGGTTACGTTGCTGAGGTTGCCCGCGAACATCTCGGGCGTGGCGACGGTGTCCTGGTAATACTGTTTCTCGCGCTGGCGCAGCCCCTCGAAGGCCACGAACCAGAAGCTCTTGTTCCGGCCGTCGAACAGTTTGGGCAGAAAAACCGGTCCGCCCGCGGAGACACCAAACTCGTTGCGCGCCAGGAACGCGCTTTTGTCGCCTTCCTGCCGTTTCCGCGCGCGCAGCCCCCCGCCGTTATTGCGGAACGTTTCGAACAGCGTGCCGTGCAGTTCATTGGTGCCGCCCTTGGTCACCACGGTTACGGTCGCCGGGCGCGCAAACTGCGCACCGCTCCCCACGGTCTCGATGCGGAACTCCTGCACCGTGTCCAAGCCGGGTTGCACCCTCGCCATGCCGCCGCCAAACCGGTCCACCAGCGAGACGCCATCCAGATTGATCTCGGCGGAACCGACTTTCAGCCCGTTGATGCGGGGATTGCCACCGCCCACCACGCCCGGAGTCAGGTCGAACAAGTTCGTGATCGAGCGGCCATTTAACGGCAGTTGCTGAATGCGCACGTTGTCTTTGACGTCGCTGATCTCCGCGCTCTCGGTGGTGATCACCGGCGCGGCGCTGGACACCTCCACCACCGCTTCCAGGCTGCCCAGTTCCAGGGTGGGCTCCACCACCGCGGTCTGGCCGGCCACCAGCGTCAGGGCGCCGCTCCATTTCTTAAATCCCGCTGCTTCCGCGGCTAACCGGTACGCCCCGGGGCGCAAACTTGTGAAGAGGAACAGCCCCGCCTCGTTCGAGGACGCCTCCTGGGAAATGTTGGTCGCTGTGTTCGTCAGCGTAAGTCTGACATGGGGAATCGTCGCGCGCGCCGGATCGAACACCGTGCCCCGGATCACGCCCGTGCCGATCTGCGCATGGAGAACAACAGAGCACACCATTGCCGCTCCCAGCATGGTGGCGCCCCGGAAAACGGAAGCAGTCATTTCGTCGCCTCTCTCCCTCGTCTTGGGTTACATCTCGCCGCGGCCGTGGCCGCAAACGATCTCATGACCTGCGCTGCGCGCCATGCCCAGGGCGCCCAACAACGCCGCGTCGTCTCCCAACGCCGACCGCTCGACGCGAACCGGCCAGGTGACGACCCGTCCTACCACCTCCCGAATCTGGTCCAGCACCAGTTCGAACATCTCTCCGTCGAGGACAATCAGCGCGGGATCGACCACAGCCGCCAAGTCGGCGATCGCCACGCCCAACTGGCAAGCCAAGTCCTCTACCACTGCCGAAGCCACCGGGTCCCGACGCCGCATGGCCTCGCTCAGAACACCCGCCAAGTCATGGTGGTCGGCCTCCGGCAGAGCCGGCTTGAGCCGCTCTCGCACCTGGTCGCTGCCGATCGAGCGTTCCAGGTATCCACGGTCGTCGGCGCGCTCCGCCGCCGCCCGGTCGAAAACCAGGTGCCCGATCTCGCCCGCCGCCCAGTGGTGTCCCGCATATAACCGGCCGCCCAGCACCAGCCCCGCGCCGACGCCGGTGCCTAACCGGACCAGCACGAAGTCCGGCACTCCCTGCGCTACCCCCGCATGCATCTCGCCCAACGCCGCCAGGTTGACGTCGTTCTCGACGAGCACGGGCACCTTGAGCTCACTCTCGAAGAACTGGCGCACCGCCACGTTGCGCCAGTGGAACACGTTACCGGCCTCGAGCACAGTGCCCGTCCGCGCATCCACCCGGCCCGGCGCGGCGATCGCCGCCACCACGAGCTTTCCCTTGCGGCCTCGGCCCCGCGCCAGCACCCCGTCGATGGCCGTCTGCGTGTCGCGCAAAACCTGCGCCGCGCCCATCTCCGGGCGCGTCTTCCGGCTTTGACAGTCCAGCCGCTGTCCGTCGAGATCGGTTAGCCAGACCCGGGTCGCCAGCGACCCGATCTCCGCGGCGATCAAAAGCCCGCACTCAGCGTTGAAACGCAGCAGCGTGGGCGGCTTGCCTCCCCGCTCGTCCGGTTCGCCCGCCCCTTCTTCCTTCACCACCCCGCGCTGCAACAACCCCGCCACCTGGCTCGAAACTGTCGGCTTGGTCAGCCCGCTCAGTCGGGCCAGTTCCGCGCGGGAAACAACCCCTTTCTCCCGTATCAGCTCCAGCAGCAGCGCCTCGTTCATCCGGCGCATGCCGGAGGCGCCCATACGCGGCAGTCTCTTGGGGTCGGCCATAGGATCCCTGAGTAAGTACGTTAACTTACCTAACTAACAATGGTCCCGATTTGTCCGCGTGTCAAGAGAAACTTTTTTAATCTTTCCTGTCGTCTTGAAAGCGTCGGACGCCGCCGCTCGCCTGCCTTAAGGAGAGGCCTGGCGGGCCGGAAATCGCAGGCAAGTTCCCCACGCGCCCGCTTTGTCCCTGCGGATCCGTCCCCCGCGTCGAAGCAGCGAAAGCTAAGCGTGTCCTCCTCTGCCTTGAAGCCAGGTGTTGGCCCTGGAGATTGGGGAAACGGAGGATGTGTTCGTCCTGGAGGGAGTCCCGCGTCGGCGAAGATCCTTCGGTTACTCTTCGAGCCGGGGGACCGCCAGCCCCCGCACCGGCACCGCCGGCCGGCCGTATTTCCAGGCCGTGGAACGCCCGCAAAGCTTGGGCCGGCCAGCGCGCGGCCAGGAGGCGAGGCGTCTCGATCGTCCACGTTGCATGTCTTTACTTCGGTGAGTCCAGGCCGCCAGTTATTTTCGTTGCCGCAGGTCTACCCCGCGCGCAAGCCCGCTTCGCGCAGGATGTCCGGACTGAGGGGCATGCCGCGGCGGGCGTACAGGATGCGGCCGTCCGGGCTGAGCAGATAAACCGTGCGGCGCACCACCAGCGATCCGCAGTGATACTGCCGCGATACCTTTCCTCCCGCGTCCGCCAGGAGGGGAAAAGGGAACGCATAACGGCGGCGGAAGCGGGCGTGGCTTGCCGGGCCCATCGGGTTGATGCCCAGCACCTGCACGCCGGCGGCGTCCCAGGCAGCCGACTGGTCACGGATTTCGCACAATTGCTTCGTGCATCCCGGCGTGCTGTCGCCGGGATAAAAGATCAGCAACACATGCCGTCCTCGCAAGGCCGAGAGCGTCCAGCGTTTGCCGTCGTCGTCCAGCAGCGAGAAATCCGGCGCGGCGGCGCCGGGCGGCAAAAGTTCTCCGTACCACCAATCCAGCATCAACGTATTCCCACGGTAACGATGTTGCTGACCGCGCCGCCGATCGAGATTCTTAAGGGCTGGGGGCCCGTGGCGGCCGCGGCGGGGACTTCCGCGTTCACCTGGTAGAGGCCCTCGTATCCGGGCGCGAGGCCGCTGTACAAGACCCGGGCCGGCGCGCCCGCGACGGTCACCTCGGGCGTAGCCAGCGTCGGCGCGAGCGCGCCTTCCCGCCGCGTGGCGCCCAGGCCGGTGGTGTAGATTTCGATCACGCCGCCGCGCGCCGCCGGGCGGTCGAACGTCGTTTCCGTGGCGCCGGCGTTCAGGATGGCCCCATAGCCGCTCACCGCGTCGAAGAAGATTCCAGGCGCAGCGGCGGCAATGGTCACGTCCGGCAGCGCGATGGCCGGCGAGCCGTCGAGCAGCAGCGTCAGGCGGGCCGTTCCCACCGGCGTGTTCGGAGGCACCAGGAAATTGATCTGCGACGCCGACACGTACAGCAGCGGCGCGGGGGTGTCATTCACCAACAGGCGAACCTCGCCGAGCACGACGGGCCAGTTAGCAGTGCGCGCGGCAGTGGGGGCGCCGTCCACCATGCCCGAGCCGAACAGGGTCGCGATGGTCCCGGGAGCCAGGGCGGGGCTGAACGAAGCCGCGTTCACCACGCTGCGGAAGAGGCGCGGCGCGGCGGTGGAAGCCCTGGCCGAAGCGCCTCCCGGCAGCGAGACGGTGAGCGTTTGCGGCCCTTCTGCTCCCGGGGTCCAGCGGAGAGATGCCAAGCCTTGGGCATCGGTCACCGGCGTGGCGGGCTCCACTGTTCCGCCGCCGGCGAGGGCCACCTGCAACCGGATACCGGGGTATGGGAGGGCGTTGATGTCCGTCACGGCGAACACGACCGGTTGCGCCAAAGGCTGGCCGGGAACGGGACGCTGGCGGTCGCCCGACACCGTGGCCAGGCGTAGCTCGGCGGCGTTCCCGATGACTTGCAGGCGGGCGAACGCCTGCCCAAACCGCGGATCAGCCGCCTCGGCTGCGAGTTCATCGACTCCCGCCCGTACGCCGGCCACCTGAAACGAGACCCGGGACTGGCCCGCAGGGATCGTTACCGTGGCGGGCGCCGAGGCGTTGCCGGACAGCATCCGCAGGGCCACCGCGAGCGGCGCCTCCAGCGGCCGCTCCACAGAGAGCGTCATGGGCGCCGCCGAGCCCGCCACCACCCCGGCGGCAGGCCAGGCGCTCAGCTTCAGCGCCCGCCGCAGGGAAGTGTCCGCCACGGCGCGCTCACTGGTGGCCCGCCGGTAGAAGGCTTCGAACTCGCGCCGGTAGCCGTCCACCTGCTGGATCACTTCCGCCGTCGGCTCGGTCCCGGCAGCGACCACCAGAATCACGGCAAAGCGAAACCTCCGCTGCGCAACGGTGTGATCGGGCGTCCGCCTCCCCTCCGCCTCAATGACTTCCTCCACGCGGACGTTCACGCGCTGTCCATCAAACGCCACGTCCAACTGGGGCAGACGATTGGTGAAGCGCGGACCCGCGTTGGCCACGTAAAACGATGGGGGCACTTCCTCCGGCGCACGCAGCCCCATCAGATACTGATCCAACGGGGAAAACCCCTCCGTCACGCCCACGGTGAGAAAACGCGGAAACGCACCCGGACCGAGGTCCTGGATCCGGTTGCCTTCCAGCACCGAGGCTTCGGAGTTGAACGTGAAAGCCCAGTGCGCGCTTTGGAAGCCCAGCATGGGCAGACCGCCCACCTGGTCGCGTACGCTGGCAAAGGCCAGGAACAGGTGGCCGGCTTCGTGCGCCATGATGGTGACGGGCGTGTCGCGCGTGGTGCCCCGCGAGGCGACAAACCCGTTGGGGTTGATGGGATATTGGCCCACCGGACCCATGTTGATCACCGCTTGAAGCCGGTGGGCCGATCCGTACTGCTGGCCGATTTCCACAAACGGGTCACCGTAGCCCGTGCGGTTGTTGCGCACCGTCACTTCCAGCGCCACGGCGGAAGACCCGGGACGAGTGGGCAGCCCCAGGGCGTTAAAGAACATCAAATAGTCGTAGGCATCGTCGTGATTCTGATAGAACTTCTGCGCGGCGGTGGCCATATCCAAGGCCTCCGAGGCCGAAAAGCGTTCCGCCACCGCGCCGCGGAAGGTTTCCGCGCTGCCCTCCACAAACGACAGCACGCTCACAGGCGTTCCCAGCCCGCCCGGGGAGATGCCGGTCACGGCCTCCCGGATCGGCACGCCGGCGTACGCCATCTCGATGCGTCCGTCCGGATAGAGGCGGATCTGAAAGGTGTGCCGCGGCGCGAGTCCGAAGTCGCTATACTCCGGCACGCCGTCCCAGGAGACCACAAAGCGCTGGGCTTCCGCCAGCACGCGCACCGAATCGGGGCGCCGGCTGGGGTCCAGGTCGGTGAACAGAGGCGCAATCCGGGGCGGCCCGCTGGTCAGGCGGCCGAGGGAGCGCGTGGCGGTCGCGCCGTCGCCTTCGCCAAACGTCAGGTTTCCGTCCGAGTTGATAAAAAGCCGGTCGTATTGACGACCAAAAAATGGAAACACGAACGGCAGCGGGTGCGGCCGTGTGTCGTCATCGCCCAATCCGGTGACGGGGGTGGCTGCGGCCGAGGCTGGCGCGTCATAGCTTCCGGCGGAGACGTGCAGGCGGTAGGCCGCGGCCCCGGCTTCGGCGGGAAGGAACGCCAGCGTCCGCTCGTCCAGGTTGAAGGGGTTGCGGCGGGCCACGACGCCGTCCGCATCCTCGACGATGGCGATCTCGCCGATGTCGGCGCGGGGCGCCCGTGTCCAGCGGGGGAGTCCGGCGGCCCTGGCAGCTTTGCGCAAGGGCGCCTGCTCCGCGCGCTGGTGAAGGAACAATTCCTCGGCGCGCGTCGTCGGTTCTGTACCGCAGGTTTCCGGCGCGGAGCGGCCCCACAGCATCGGGGCGAGGAGGAAAATCAGGGCAAACCGGTTGGACATCAACCTCTTCATTGTAGGATTCGGCGCTCCGGGCTTGGGTTACCAAAAGGGGGCGCGACCTCGCGGGCGCCGAGCGCCCTCCTGCGCTCGGGGTTGTCTGCCAGGCAGGAGCGGCCTAGAATGACGGCATGGATGCGATGACGCGAAGAAGTTTCGCCCGCTCGGCTGCGGCGGGCTCGCTGGGCGTGGGACTCAGCCAAAGCGCTCCCCTGCCCACCCGCCGGCTTGGCAAAATTCCGTTCCAGGCCTCCATTCTCGGCTTGGGCGCACAGCACCTGGGCAACGAGGACGTTCCGCAGGCCACGGTGGATCAGGTGGTGCGAGAAGGCATCGACCAGGGCATCAACTACATCGACACCGCGCCGACGTACCGGCTCTCAGAGGAAAAGGTGGGAATTGCGCTCAAGGGTCGCCGTGATCGCGTCTTCCTGGTGTCGAAAGTGCAGACCCTGACAAAGGGCGACGTGCTGTACCAGATCCGCGACAGCCTTCGCAAACTCCAAACCGATCACCTGGACTGCGTCCACATTCACAATCTCAGCCGCGACGACCGGTACCCCACGTTGGAACTGGCCCTGTCCGATTCCGGCACCCTGGGAGGCCTCCGCGAGGCCAAGAAGCAGGGCATGATCAAGCATATTGGTCTGACCAGCCACCTGCGGCCGGCGCGGGTGCTGCCGGCCCTGGAGACAGGAGAGTTTGAGCTGCTGATGTGCACGCTGAACTTTGTCGAGCGCTACATTTACGGTTTCGAAGAAAAGGTGCTGCCCGAGGCGCGGAAGCGGCAAATCGGCGTGATTGCCATGAAGGTGCTCGGCGGACCGGCGCCCGGGGGCGCGCGTCTGGCCAGCCCGGCCGACTACGAGACCACCCTGCGCTACGTGTGGGGCCTGGCGGGTGTCTCGGTAGCCATCATTGGCTTCCGAACGCCGGCGGAAATGCGCCAGGGACTGGCGGCGGCCCGCGCCTTCCGGCCGCTGGAGCCTCAGCAATTGAGCGACGCCGCGGCGCGCGGCAAGCAGATGGCCGCCGCCTGGGGACCGCTGCGCGGGCCGGCGGTGTAAAAACGGAGCGCAGGAGAGGAAACGCAATTTCATGCGCAAAGTGCCATTGCGGGAATCGCTCCAGATCATCGCTCGGGGCGCCCATAACTGGATCGCCGAGCGGCCCATCGTGGTCTCCTTCGAGGTCACCGATGCGTGCACCTGCTATTGCCGCCACTGCGACCACGGCGGTCCGCGCGACGAATCCCGCAACCTGAAGCCGGCGGACTACCGCCGCTATATGGAGACGCTGCGCCCCTGCGTGGTGCAGGTTTCCGGAGGCGAGCCCCTGCTGCGCGACGATCTGGCCGACGTGGTCCGCAACATCAAGTCCCGCTCGGGCCTGCCCTACATTTTGCTGGTTTCTTCCTGGTCGCTGATGACTGAGGAGCGCTACCTGGAGCTGCGCCGCGCCGGAGTCGATCAGTTCTCCGTCAGCCTGGATTTTCCCGATGCGCGCCACGACGAGTTCCGGTGCTATCCCGGCCTGTACGCGCATTTGAACGACACGATTCCGCGCTGCGCCGCCCACGGCTACGACGACATCGTGCTGAACACCTGCATCACGGCGGTCAACGTCGACGAAATCAACGCGGCGGCGGACCAAGCGAAGGCTTGGGGCGTCAACATCTGTTACAGCGCGTACTCGCCGCGCCGCACCGGAAACCGCGCCTACTTCCTGAACACCCCGGAGCAACTGCGCGTCCTGCGGGAGCAGTTCGAGAGGCTGGAACAGCGGCGCAACGGCGGGCGCTTCATCGTCAGCGCGCCCAGCACGCTGGAAGCCACCCGCCGCTATTTTGAGACCGGCGGCGCGCCTGGCTGTAAAGCCGGCCTCCGGTTCCTGGTGGTGACCGCCGACGGCAAGCTCCAGCCTTGCTCGATGCAGTTCCACCGCTACGAACTGCACGAACAGGGGCGCATGGTGGAAGAGTTCACCCGGCATAACCGGTGCGACGAGTGCTACGTCGCCATCCGTTCAAATCTGGACAAGTCCTTCCGCCGGCTGCTGTGGGAGAACGTGACGCGGTACCTTTCCCTGGGGCGCGCGAACGGGCAGGGGGCAAACGGCTGCTGAGCGTCCGCCATCGGTTACAATTTCAGTGTCATGCGTTTTTCCCGACGGCTGTGCGCGTTCATCGCCTGGGCGCTGCTGTCCGCGCCATTGCTGGCAGGGTCTCTGGATGGGATTTGGCTGGCCAAGTATCAGGATCGCCAGGGCCGTTCGCGCGAGATGTGGTTTCAGTTCGCCACGGTCAAGGAGAAGCTGACCGGCAAAGTGCGGATCGGCCCTGCCGCCGACCTGTATATTCAGAACGGCAAGGTGGCACGCAACCGCGTCTCCTTTGAAGTGGTGTTCCAGTACGACGAAGGTTACCGCCCGGAGACCATGGTCTTTACGGGTAAGCTGGAGGGCGACACGTTGCGGCTCACGCGGACCACCAAGGGCAAGGAAGGCGCGCAAAACCTGGTCGCACAGCGCACCGCCGAAAAGCTGTAGCCCGTCACTCGCCATGGCTTCCGGCAGCGTCGGCTCCCCGCGTGGCGAGGCGTCCCCCGCCCTGCTCCGCCAACTCGGCCTGGTGAGCGCCACCGCCCTGGTGGTGTCCAACATGATCGGCGCCGCGATTTTTGGCGCCACCGGATTCATGGCCCAGGCGCTGGGCGATCCCATGCTGATCCTGCTGGCGTGGTTCCTGGGCGCCCTGTTTGCGCTCGCCGGCGCATTCAGCTATTCCGAACTGGGCGTGAACTTCCCTAGTTCCGGGGGCGAATACGTCTACCTGACGCAAGCCTATGGGCCGGCCTGGGGCTTCATGACCGGCTGGGTCTCGTTCTTCTCGGGGTTTTCGGCGCCCGTCGCGACGGCGGCGCTGATTTTCGCCAACTACGTCGCGTATTTCTTCCCCGCGGTCAGTTCCTCGAACGTGATCTACGCGGCGGGCAGCGGCGCGTTCACCATCAAGCTCGGCGGTGCGCAGTTGCTGGCGTCCGCGCTGATCGCGGCGTTCACGCTGCTGAACCTGGTCGGCGTGGCCCGCGTGGCCCGCATCCAGAACGCGCTGACCGCGGCGAAGGTGCTGGTGATTGTCGCCCTGATCGTGTTCGGGTTCTGGCTGGGACAGGGCAGCTGGGAACACTTCTCGCAAACGGCGCCCCGCGATACGTCGCAGTCTTTGCCAGTGTCGTTCATGATCCAGCTTCTCTGGGTCATGGTCGGTTACAGCGGCTGGAACGCCGCCACCTATATCGCCGAGGAACTTCGCAATCCGGAGCGGACGCTGCCCGCCGCGCTGGCCATTGGCACCGCGGTGGTGACGGCCTTGTATGTCGGGTTGAACATGATCTTCATTTACTCGACGCCTGTGGCGCAAATGCAGGGGGTGGTGGCCGTCGGCAGGCTGAGCGCGGAGAATCTATTCGGGCCTTCCGGCGCGGCGCTGTTTAGCGCGTTGATGGCGATTTCCATCATGTCCACCGTGAACGCGATGGTGACCATCGGCCCGCGGGTCTATTACGCGATGGCGAAGAACGGCGCCTTCTTTGCCGCCGCCGCGCGCGTGCATCCCCAGTGGCGGACGCCCGTGTTCGCCATCGTCAGCCAGGGCGTTTGTTCCATCCTGATGACCTTGACGCCCATCCCGGACCTATTCGTGTTCATCGGCTTCAGCTTGACGATTTTCACGGTTCTGGCGGTGGGCTCGCTGTTCGTGTTCCGGCGGCGTCCGGGCTGGCAGCGCCTCCGCGCGGTGAGTTTTTGCTATCCGCTGATCCCGGTCCTCTATGTGCTGGTGGGCCTGGGCATGACCACCTACGGGGTGCTGTTTCAGCCGGTGGCCTCGCTCTCCGCACTGGGGGTGATCGGACTCGGCGCCGCGGTGTATCACCTGCGGCGGCAGACGGCGTAGGAAGATGCCTCGCCGCGGGCCGCAGCAAACGGGCCTAACCAGGGAATGCGGCGGCGATGCCGGAAGCGACGCCGCGCTGGCCGGTCAGCGCGCGTGCATGTGCGGGTCGCCTTCTTCGAGCCGGAGGCCGTCGGGCCAGTGCAACTCGAAGCCGGCTGACCGGAGCGCCTCCTGGAAATCCCGCGGGCGTTCGGCCACGTCGGCCGGCCGCATTTTTCGGCGCTGGCACCAAGCGGCCAGCTCTCCCGCGGCCTCGCCGATATTCCATTCCACGGGGTGGAGGCGGTAGCAGCCGTTGGTGATGTGGGTCACGCCGAGGTTTTTCGCTCCCGCCAGCAGGTTCTCCATCCGCCGGGGGACCAGGGCGCGCAGCGGGATCTCAAACGGCAGCGCCGGGACATCGAGGTAGTTGTCGCCGCCGGTGCTCGGATGCAGGTCGATCCGGTAGTAGCCGACACCCACGGAATCCGGATAGCGCTGGCCGAGCGTCTGGCCCGGACGGTGCGCGGCGGACACATCGGTCTCAGACACGGTGTAGAGCGCGCGGATGCGCCGCGACTCGCGGATGTACGGCGCCTGGGCCAGGCCGTCGGCCGAGCCGAGCAAGTCCGGCCGCAGCCGCAGTCCCGGCCACCCCGCGCCGCCGTCCGGCCGCGGGGCCTCGGTTTGCAGCCAGTGGAATACGCACAGGCTCATCTGCCGGGCTTCCTGGATCAGGCGTCCGCGCCGCGCCGCGTCCGCCGTGCAAAGGTCGCCTTCCAGGTAATCGATCAGCGGCCAGTTCACCAGGCACACATCGCTCCGGAAAAAGCCCGGCGTGAAGTTGGCGCGGTCGAGAATGCGGCGGTAGGTCCAGAGCCCGGAGAATGCCTTGCCGTCTTCGCCCGTGGGGTCGAAGCGGTAGCGGAGCTTCTCCATCGTGCGCGGGTGCGGCACGTCCCAGTTCAGGAGCTTGCCGGGCCACGGCGGCGTGAGGCGCGGCACATAGTCCCGCCAGAAAGCATATCGCTCCGGACGCGGCGTCACGTGGTGCTCGCCGGCGCGATACTCCATCGCGAAGCAAACGGAAAAGGCCTGCGTGTTGTCCGGACGCGCGATCTCACCCGCCGAGGGCTCGCCGGTTTCCGCACGGGCTTCTGAACCGGTGACGAATTCCGTCTCCGTGAGCGGCAGCAAGTCGCCGAGTTCGGTGGCGTCGACAAACCAGGGAGCTTCGATGGCCACCCGGTCGCCGGCGTCGAGATTCCGCAGCGTCACCCTCCGGACCTGGTTGCCCGCCGTGGCGGCCGATTCCGGCCGGTGGCGGCGCAGGATCACAAGCCGTCCCGACGCCACGTACGGCGCGAGCATCGCTTCGATGACCGCCAGCGCGACACGCGGTTCGTGGCACAGCGGCGACACCCAGCCGTTGCCTGGGTTCAGCGCCGCGCGCGCGCGGGCCGCGTCCGTGAGCGGGTAATGCTCGCGGTAGTAGCGGCGCACGCCGTCCCGGAAGCGCCGGTAGGATGCGGTACAGCCAAAGCGCTCGATCCAGCCGTGCTCGTCCGGGGGAACGGCCTGCGACGTCAATTGACCGCCGATCCAGGCGAACTCCTCGGTCAGGACGACTTGCAGCCCGGCGCGGCAGGCGGCGAGGGCCGCGGCGCATCCGCCCACGCCCCCGCCGCAAACGACCAGATCAGCCGCGCGGAGCATAGAGCGGTCTCCCCCTGCTCTCGAGCACCGCCCGTGCGCCCGTCCGCGGCATAGACAGGTCGCTGCCCAGGCAGACCATGCGGAAGCCCTGCTCGATCCGCTGCTGACAGACCGCCGGCGGCGCCGGCGGGTAAGCGGCCAGCGCATTCACCTGGCGCCCGCGCTCGACGATCTGCGCGATCATGTCCTCCACCGCGGGATTGCCGAACTCGCCTGGGAACCCCATCGAATTGGCGAGGTCCGCGGGTCCGATCATGAAACCGTCGACTCCTGGCGCCGACAGGATGGCTTCGAGGTTCTCGACCGCCTCCAGGCTCTCGATCTGTACGATGACCAGGATCTGTTCGTTGGCCTCGCGGTTGTAGGTCATCAGGTCCTCGCCGGCGAGCACCAGCCAGCGGGGTCCGAAACCGCGCAGCCCCTGCGGCGGGTAGCGTGCCGCGCGCACGGCGGCTTCGGCCTGCGCCCGGTTGTTGACCCACGGCACGATGATGCCCTGGGCGCCCACGTCCAGGCATTTCTTGATGGCGACGGGGTCGTTCCACGCCACGCGCACCACCGGCGTCGCTTCGCCCAGGCGCCCCACCTGAAGCAACGGTCCCAATAACTCCGGGCTGAGCGGCGCATGCTCGGTATCGACGAACAGCCAGTCGAAGCTCATCCTCGCCAGCAGCTCCACGGTTTCGGTGGAAGGGATCGAAATGGCGGCGCCGAGCGCCGTGGTTCCCGCGTCCAGCTTCTCCTTCAGGCGGTTGCGGATCATGGGTCTCCTAGCCTAGCGCCCGGCCTGCGCGCGCAGGAAGGCGGCGGAGGACGTCTCAATGTGCTCACGGATGCGCTTCCGCATCAATTCGCGGTCCCCCGAGCGCATCGCCTCAATCAGGCGCTCATGCGGATTCACGACCACCCGCGAGGTGACGATCTTCCGGCTGCGCAGCATGCAGGTGAACGCAAACAAAGGTGTGGTCAACTGCTCCAGCAGGCGCAGCAGCGTCGTGTTGCCGCTGCGCTCCCAGATGTAGCGATGGAAGGCCAGATCCGCCTCGATGCGGCCGAAATGATCGTCGCCGTCGATCTTCTCCTCGAAGGCGGCCTGCAGTGCGGCCAGCCGCGCGTAGTCGCCCTCGGTGAGCTGGCGGGCGGCCTGCTCCATGGCTTCGCCTTCGAGCAGAATGCGCAGTTGCGCCCGCTCTTCAATCTCGCGGGCGGAGAACCGGGTGACGTTCGTCCCGCGATTGGCCTCCCGGACCACCAGCCCAAGCTGTTCGAGCTGGACCAGCGCTTCGCGTATCGTGGCCTGGCTGACTTGCAATTCCCGCGCCAGACGCATTTCGGGCAGCGCCTCGCCTGGCTCGAGCTTGCCTGAGAAGATGGCGTCCTTGAGCAGGTTGACGACGCGGGAACGCAGCGGACCGGCCTTCATCGCAGGGAATCTGCGGTCTGTGGTCAGCATGTCAATTTCTCTCCTAGCGTGCGGCGCCGCGCTTCGCCTGAACAGGAGGCCGGAGCGTCTCCCTCCCGCAGGCGCGGCCGTCGCCCTTCTTCTGGCAGATCATGATGGCCATCCGAATGTCGAAACCAAAGCGGCGGAAGCGAACATCGCTCACGAAAGCGGCTGACCGGGGCGGAATCGTTCACCCGCGCACCTCCTCCTCGCGGACCCGATACACGCGCAGGATCGGGCGCGCGCGGGGCGGCTCGGAGCTCGTATAGTCGGCGATGAGAATGGTCCCGTCGCGCCGCTGGATCCAGTCGGGGTAGCCATTGTTCCCGGGGGAGAAGCTGCCGTTGCGCTCGAGCAGGACGAGGCGGTCACGCCGGAACTGATCGGGGAAGCCACGCGTCGCCTGCCACGCCCACTCGATGGCGTGATCATTGGGATTGCGCACCCGCGCGGAGACCGCCCGCCACGAGGAGTTCCCGCCGTTCGACCATTCGGGCGCGGCGCGGGGGCCGCGCGCCGAGGAACGGTTCCCGAAGCGGACCTGCCGCACGGCGATCCCTTCCACCGGGGCTTCCAGCTTCGTCTCTCCATCGGCCAGAATCGTGAGTTTGCCGCCTTGCCGCACCAGCCGGTAGCGGTGAAACCGCGTGGCGTCGATCGCGAAGCCCTGCTCGGGACGGTCGGCCAGTTCGACGCGGTCCGGGCGGAAGCGGACCCAGCAGCCGGCGCTGATCTGGCACGCTTCCGCGCCCGCCTCGCGCACCGCCAGTTCCGCTTCGATTTCGACCGGGCTGCTCAGGGACTCGCAGGGGTACAGCGTGAACTCGGCGGCGCCTTGCCGGCCATCGGCGGTGTCCAGTTCCATCACGCCGTCCCGCAGGCGGCAGCGCGATTCCTCCCAGATCCAGGAGTTGGGCTGATAGTCGAAGCTTTCCTCCGCGTCGAAGACGAACGCATAGCTGCTCGTCGTGCCCCACGCATTGCGGAAAACCGCCAGCAGCCGGCCCGATTGCAGCTTGCCGACAATCACGCGATGCCCGTAGAAAGGCGCCAGTTTCGGCTTGCCCCACGTGCGCCCCGCATCGCCGCTATAGATGAGGCGGCTCGGCTGCCCGAACTGCGCGCCGGCATCGCCGCAGCGCGTCGCCGCCAGAAGCTTGCCGGGAGCATATTCGGCGAGCCCTACTTCGCAGTCCGAGTAATACGGGTCGTCGGCGACGATCGCCGTCCGCCTCCAGGTTTTCCCGCCGTCGTCCGAGAAGACAGCCGTGTTGCGGTAGTAGTATTCGCCCCACTGCGGCAGCGGATGGGCCAGCTTCTCCGTTCGCTGTGCTTCGGTGCGGGTGAAGACGAGCGTACCGTCGGCCAGCTCGAGGATGTAGCCGGGCTCGCCGCCCCAGTCGTCGATTTTGTGCGGACCGTCCCAGGTCTGGCCTCCATCGCGGCTCCAGAAGAGATGATTCGACATGCCGAGCGGCTTCTGCTGCCAGCGGCTCAGCATCGGCCAGTCGTCCTTGTTGATTTTTGCGCCGCGGTCCGCCACCAGGACCATCCTCCCGTCGCGTAAGGCGGTAAGCTGCGGCGCGACCCAGCAGGCGCGGTGGTTCTCCCAGCTCAGATGGTGGATGGGGCGGTGATCCTTCCAGGTTCGACCGCCGTCCTCCGAGCGCGCCGTCATGATGGAGGTGTCGGAAGCTCGATGCGCATCGGACCGGCGATAGGTGACGATCAGGTTTCCCTGCGCCTCGGCGATGCCGGCGACGGAGAGATACCAACCTTCCTCTTCCGCCGCCGTAAAGCGCGCCGCGGCGGGGATCTCTCTCATCGGCTGGGCGCGCGGCGCCTCCGTGCGACAGGCAGCACCAGCCACGCCGCCTAGCAGCGCGGTCAGCGCCTCTCTTCGCTTCTGGTTCATGATGATGCCTCCCTGGCCGCCAAACGGCGCCGGTGACGCCACGTCAGACCGTATAGTTGAGCGGACCCCGGCGCGGGCAGAAACCGGCTGTACAGCAGACCCGAGCCGAACGCCACGCCGGCCGCGATCGCGCCGTACCAGAGCCACGAGACCTGGGTCTGCGACCCAGCCCAGGCCACGCCTGCGAACCCGGTAAGCGCGCCCCAGAACGCCGCCGTCCCGTTGACGCGCGGCGCCAGCATGCCTAACAGAAAAATCCCCACCAGGCTGCCGCCGAAGAAGTTCGCGATCTTTCCCGACGCCACCAGGATTCCTCCGAACCAGTCGCCGAACAGCGCCACCCCCGTCCCCAGAGCGCCGAACCCGACCGTCAAGGCCCGCGCCATCGGGACCGAACCCTCGCGCCCGGACAGCCGGTGGTGGAAGTCGCGCAGCGCGACCGTGGTCAGCGAGTTCAGCACGGAGCTGATGGTCGACATGCCCGCCGACAGCACGCCCGCGATCAGCACCCCTCGCAGCCCCGGGGGCATCTCGTCGAGGATGAACTTCGGGAACACCTGGTCCGGTTTGAGCGCCAATCCCCCTTTGTCCGGATGCTGGAGATAGAAGACATAGAGCGCGCTGCCGATGAGGAACAGCAGGCTGCCGTACACGGCCGAAGCGACGATCGTCCAACTGACGGCCAGCCGCGCGTGGCGGACGGAGGTCGTCGTGAGGAAGCGCTGCAGCTCCGCCTGGTCGACGCCGTACTGGCTGAGCAGCAGGAACGTCCCGCCGATCATGCCGCCCCAGAACGTGAACTCGGCCGTGAGGCTCGGCGACAGATCCACCATGCGAAGTTTACCTTCGTCGCCCGCCACGCGGAAGACTGCGGCCACGCCGCCTTGCACCCGCGAGGTCACAATCCAGAAGGCCGCCACCGCGCCCCCCACCAGGACACCCAGTTGCAGCGAATCCGTCCAGACTACGCCGCGGATGCCGCCGAGCATCGTGTAGAGCGTGGTGACGGCGCCGGTGATCAGCACGATCCAGACCTCGGAGACGCCCGTCATGCGCGACAGGACCAGCGCCGGGGCGAAGATCACGATGCCCAGATAGCCGCACTTCAGCAGCGTGAACAGCGAGGCGGCCAGCACCCGCGTCTTCAGGTCGAAGCGGCGCTCCAGATACTCGTACGCCGTATAAACGTCCAGCTTGTAGAAAATCGGAATGAACAGCAGGCACAGCGCCAGGATCGCAAACGGAATCGCGAGGCGGAGTTGCCAGTAGGTAAGGTCCGAGTGAAACGCCTGGCCGGGCGCGCCGAGATAGCCCACGGCGCTGGCCATCGTGGCGATGCCGGAAAACGCCGCCGCCCACCAGGGAATCGACCGCCCCCCCAACAGGTACTCCCGCAGCGACTTCTGGCCGCGGCAGAAGTACCCGCCCAGGGAGATCACCCCCAGCAGATAGACCGCAAGGATCGTGTAGTCGAGGGCGGTCATCCCAGGACTAGAAAATGTACTTCAATCCCAACTGCGTCTCGCGTCCGCCGCCGCCCGAGCGAATAAATCCGAAGGCGGCGTTGCCGAAAGACGCGTTGGGCAGGCCGAAGTTCGGGTGGTTCAGGACGTTGTTGAACTCGCCGCGCAACTGGAGGCGGTGGCCTTCGGTGATCTCAAACATCTTCATCAGCGACGCCGTGTAGGCCCGCGTCCCGGGACCGTCGATGAGATTGCGTCCCGCCGTGCCGAAGTGAAAGGCCGCGGGTTGCGTGAAGGCCGCCGTGTTGAACCAGCGGTCGATGTGGCGCTCGCCGGGAGGCAGGTTGCCCGGCCCGTTGAGGTCTGGCCGCGTCGTCCGGGTGCCGGCGTTGGGAATGTCGCCGCCCACGGTCGCGGTGAGCGGGAACCCGGTCTGGAGCGTCACGATGCCCGCCTGCTGCCAGCCGCCGAGGACGCCGTGCAACCAACGATTGCGGAACCGGAACGGCAGTTCATACACATACGAAAGCGTGAAGCGGTGCCGCAGGTCAAATCCGGACCGCCCCTTTTCGAGATCGAACCGGCGCGGATCTTGCGCGAACTGGCTCTCCTGGCCGCCGAGTCCACTCCACGTCGAGGTGTCGTCCAGCGACTTCGACCACGTATACGCGGCGAGGAACTGCAAGCCCTTGCTGAACCGGCGCTCGGCCGACATCTGAAGCGAGTGATAGGTGGAAAAACTGTTCGAGGCCTGGTAGACCGTGGCGCCCAGATGCGGGAACAGGCGCCGCGCCTGGATCGCGCCGGGCCCCGGGGGCAGCGCGGGGTTGCCCTCCCAGCGCCGGTCGAGGTGAGTCGCCTTGTTGCCCACGTAGGATCCCGACACGGCCAGGTTCCGTCCGATCTGGCGCTCGATGCCGAAGTTCCACTGCTGCGTGTACCCGTTCGAGAAGTTCCGCGGGTCATGCGTGAAGACGGCCGGGACGCGCGGAATGAAGTTTTCCGCCGACACGCCCGGAAATACCCCAAACCGTAGTTCCGGATCGGTGGCGCCGCTGTTGAATTCCGAGCGCAAATAGAACGGAGGTGGAGTCGACGCGCTGTTGAGCAGGATGAAGCCCTGGGGCACGCCCCAGAAGATGCCGTACGCCGTACGGAGGACGGTGCGGTTGTCGCCAAAGGGCCGCAGGGCAAAGCCGATGCGCGGGGCGAACGCCCTGTTGGTCGGCGGCTTCATCGAGCGGATCTCTTCGGTCCGGTGGCGGAACGGCAGGGTGAACGGGTTGCGGAAAGTGCGGGGATAGACCATGTCGCCCTTGTGGAAGTCGATGTACGCCCAACGGTCCTGGGTCTCGTACCAATTGCCGTCGCGTTCCCAGCGCAGGCCGATGTTCATCGTCAGGCGGGAGTGGATCTGCCAGTCGTCCTGCACGTAGAGGTTCACCCGGCCATTGTGAATACGGGTGGCGTCATAGCTGATGGGGATCAGGATCCGCTGCGATTGCGGCACGCCCAGCAGGAAGTCGGCGAAACCGTGCGGATAGAGACCGCCGCGCTGCGCCGTATACGCGCCCGTGAAACTGTACAGCCCGCTGGCGCTCTGCGGCTGAAAGTTGTTCGAACGGTACAGGCGGATATCGCCGCCCATCTTGACGGTATGGCGGGCTTTTGTAACCGTAAACTGCTCCACCACCTGGTAGAAGACCTCCCGGCGGAACAACGGAGTGGTATCTCCGCCACCCGCTCCCACCATGTTGCGCACCGAGATCGAGGGGTGGCGCTGGATGTCCTCGCGGCTGGCGAAGCTAGGCAGACCGTACTGCGAGGCGTAGTCCGTCCCTAGACCTTCAGGCAGCAGGTTGAAGTTGTAATCCATCGCGGAAAAGCGCAGATCGTTCAGCATCGCGGGCGACAGAATGCGCGTCCAGCCAACCACCCCGCTCTGGTGGGCGTTCTCGGTGGTCTGCCCCCCGAGAGCGACGGCGCGGGAGATGTCATCGGTGCCGGTCCAGGAGATGCGGGCCATGATCTGGTCCCGCTGCGTGAGGTAGTGGTCGCCGCGGACGTGAAACTGATGCCGGTTCAGCGGGTTATTGAAATTGCCCAGGAAGTTGCGCGCCGGGTCGCCGGGATTGTTGGGTTCCGGCCAGATCGGGATGATGCGCTGTGAGGCCGGGTGGATGCGATCGGCCGGAATGCGGTTATTGGCGAACGGGGCGCGCTGGTTGTTGGTGACCGAAAGCGGGTCGAAGATCGGTGGACCTCCCGAAAAGTCGCCCTGGCGCTGCGCGCGCGTCGGCACGATGGAGCCTGGATAGGAGAACCGCCGTTCCAGCAGCCCCTCGTAGTTCACGAAGAAGAATGTCTTGTCGCGCAGGACCGGTCCGCCGAGCGACCCGCCGAAATTGTTTCGGCGCAGCGGGTTCCGCTCCGGGGAGAAGAAGTCCCGCGCATCCATCTTGTCGTTGCGCAGAAACTCGTAGGCCGTGCCGTGGAAGTTGTTCGAGCCGGATTTGATGGCGATGTTCACAATCGCGCCCGCGGCGCGGCCGAACTCGGCCGAGTAGTTTGACGTCTGAACCTTGAACTCCTGGATCGCGTCAATCGACGGCACCACCACCACGACGCCCACGAAGTTCGCCGTGTTGTCCGCCCCGTCGAGCAGGAAGTTGTTGTTCTCCGCCCGCTGGCCATTCGCGGTCAGAGCCACCCCTTCCTGGCGGCTGCGCACGATGCTGTTGCCCGGCGCGCCCGCCGTCGTCCCCGGCACCAGGCTGCCTAGCGAGATGAAGTTCCGCGCGGTAAGCGGCAGTTGCACAATCGTTTGATTGTCGACGACCTTCGAGACGCTCGACTGCTCGGTTTCGATAAGCGCCGCTCCCGCGGTGACAGCGATGCTTTCCGTGACCTCTCCCGGCTGAAGAGTCACGTCCACGCGGACGGTCTGCTCGATCGCTAGCGGCACCGAGCCCTGGACGAACCGCTTGAATCCGGGGGTCGAGGCGGAAACCTCGTACGTACCGATTGGCAGGTTGGTGACGACGTAGTCGCCAGCGGCGCTCGTGGATGTCTCGCGGACGACGTTCGTGCCGAGGTTGCGGACCTGAACGGTCGCGTTCGGGATGACGGCGCCCGAGGAGTCGCGGACCACTCCCACGATGCGTCCCGTGGTGGTTTGTGCCGGCAGGATGGCCGCGAGGACGCCGGTCAGCAGGCAAAGGCGAAGCAGGGTGCCAGACATGGGCGATACGTTCCTGATGCAAATAATCGATATCGATTAGATTCATGCTAGGCTCACGTTTCACGAATGTCAACGTTTTTCTGAGACAAGCGTAAGGAGAGCCGGACCGAGCGCCCCAATCACCTTGTTTTCATGCGGAATCCCAAACGCTGGCTGACGGGCCCCGGCGGGCGGCGCAGGCAGCCGCATGCGGGCGGATTTACGGAACCGTCCCCGGCGTGACGGAACAACGGACAAGGCGCACCCTCTTCCCCGGAGGCTCGTTCGCTTCCGAGGCCGCTCCCCGGCGTATCCTTCAGCTCAGGAAACGGCCTAGCACGTTGGCGGTCACCCGGGAAACGTGCCGGTCCACCAGCAGCGACAACACATAGTTGATCGAACCAACCGAGAACACCGCGCCGCCGGAGGGCGTGTCGAAGTGCACCATCTCCGCGCCGCCCTCATCCGGGTTGGCGCCCTTAGCCAGCAGTACGGCATGCTTGGGTGTGTGGGGGCTCATCTTGTCGGTTTCGTGCCCGGAAGCGCCGCCGTGGCACCGCTCGTGCTGGCTGGCTTCCCCGAACAACTGGCCCCGAGCCAGTCCGGTGCCGGCAAATACCCAGTGCTCCGGACGCAGACACCGGTAGGGCGCGCCGGTCATGATGCCGGTGTCCGTGGTGACCACCCCGGTAAGGTTCGCCTCCGATTCAAAGGTGCGGTGGAAGCGGCTCTCCCAGATCACCTCGGGGTTCTCGGGGTCGCGCATCGCCAGCGAACCGTCGCTCATGCTCACCAGTTGGGACTTGCAGCGCATCGTCGCCGCGTCCAGGAATTCGATCTCGCAGTTCAGCCCGTTGCCGCCCAGGTACATCAGGCGGCCGCCGCGCGCGAACACCCACTCTTTGACCCGCGTGTACATCGTCCGCGACCAGTATTCGGGGTGCACGCTCAGGATCAGCACGCGATAGGCGTCCAGGTCCAGCGTGCCGTCGTGAAGTTGCGCTTCCGCGTAGTAATCGTAGGCGAAGCCTTCGCGTTCCAACCAGGCAAGCAAGCGCCACTCGGCGGGAGCCTGGCCGCACGCCAGGCGTCCCTCCACCGGGTCGCCGGCTTCCACGTGCTCGGGAACGTGGTTGCCGAGCTCCGGGCGGTCGAACGAGAGGGGCAGGTACATTTCATCCGGCGCTTGCCACGCGCCGAAGGTGCCGCCGGTGTAGCGCGGCAGGTCCTGGCGGGCGTTGACCGTCGGGGTCGGCGGCAGGCCGATGGGGTTCACGTAGTTGCTCCGGCCGCCGAAGTTGTTGTACGCGTTCCAGTCGTTGCTGGACGCCAGCACCGCGATGCGCGCTTGCGGCTGCGCCGGCGCGACGATCCACGGGAACGAGAAGAATTCGCCGGAGCGCTCCGCTTTTGCGTGAAAGTAGTATAGACCCGAGCGCTCGGGACCCGTGGCGAACTGCGTATGGTGTTTGCTGCCGTAACCTACCTGGTTCCACCGCACGCCCGTCTGCGTGTAATCGCCGTCCGGGGTAATCTGCATCACGGCCCGCGGCCCGGGCTCGTCGAACCAGCCGCAGAGCTTGACAAACTCCTTGCGCAGACCGTAGCGCCACAGGCTCAGCCGGTACGGCTCTACCGCGTGCACCCGGAATTCGGCGCGCTCGCCGGCGCGGACCCACTTCGGCCACACATAACCCAGCAGCCGGTCGGACAGCAGGCGAAACTGGTACGGCTCGGCGTGTGGCACGCTGAGCATCACGCTCTTGGAGCCGAAGCCGGCCTTGACCAGCGACACCCGGTACTCGCCGGGCGGTACGTCGGCGAGCACGGCGCCGCGGGCGGTGGAGCGCACCGCCGCGACAATCCGCCCGCCGCTTTCGAAGTCCACCAGGACGTCGCCCAAGGCGACATAGTTTTCGTCACTGACGTATCCGACCAGCATCGGCAGCCTTTCCAGAAGCGGGATGAATGGTATATCCTATCGCCTTTCCGGCATGAACATCGAAGCCATCGACGTGTGCCCGGTGCGGGGGCCTCGCAAGGAGGCGGTCCGCTCGGGCACGACCGGGGCCACCCCGGTCAGCGTGTCGGAGTTCGGGATCGTCCGCCTGCGCGTGGATGACGGCCGCGAAGGTCTGGGCGAGATCTCGATCACCTATCCGCGTATCGGGTTCACGTTGTGCCACGCCGCGCGGCGTCTGATCGTGCCGCGTCTGGTCGGGCGCGACCCGCGCCGCCTCCCCGAGTTACTGAGCCTGATCGACGCGACGCTGGCGGGCGAACTCAGCGCGCCTTACCTCCGGGCCGCGTTCGAAATGGCGCTGCTCGACTGGACAGGCAAGCATTATGGCGTCCCCGTGTGGCAACTGCTCGGCGGCCGGGCGCGGGAACGCGTTCCGCTCGCCTGGGGAATCTACCAGAAGACGCCGGAGGAGATGGCCCGGGACGCGGGGGCAGGGCTGGCGGCGGGCTTTCACGCGATCAAACTGAAAGTGGGCCGGGCGCTTGACGACGATGTCGCCGCGGTGCGCGCAGTGGCCGCCGCCGTGGGCCGCCAGACCCCGCTGCGGTTGGATGCCAACGAGGCCTGGCGCTCCGTGCCGCAGGCCTCCCAAGCGATGCGCGCCCTCGCCGCGGAGGCGGCCGTCGAGTGGTTCGAGCAGCCGCTCCCTCGGAACAACTTATCCGGCTTGCGTTTGTTGCGGCAGCAGGCGATCGCGCCCGTGATGGTGGATGAGAGCCTGCAAACGCTGCACGACGCTTACGAAATCGCGCGCGCCGAGGCCGCCGACGTGTTCAACGTCTACATTTGCGAAGCCGGCGGTCTGCTGGCGGCGGCGCAGATCTTCGCGCTGGCGGCGGCGCTGGACATTCCCTGCATCCTCGGCAGCCAGGCCGAAATGGGCGTGGGCACGGCCGCGGCGGCGCACCTCGGCGTCGCCGTGCCCAACTTCACGCACGCCTGGGAGACATTCGGTCCGCTCCGCTACACCAGGGAAATCGTCCAGCCCGCTACGCGCATCGACAACGGGTTCCTGTACCCGGCCGAGGGCACGGGACTCGGGGTTACGCTGAACGAGGAGGTCCTGGCGGAGTGGACCGTGGAGGAATAGCCATGGCGAAACGGAGCATGCGCGTGACGTTTGCAGTCACCGGCGAGTCGGTGGTCGCCGATCTGCTCGATGACGAAGCGCCCCATACGGCGCAGCTCGTCTGGGAGATGCTGCCGCTCGAACTGAAGCCGCAGCATGGCATGTTTTCCGGACAGGAAATCTTTGTTCTGACGCCGGAGGCCAAGCCCATGCCCCATGAGAACCTGGTCACGCTGCCGCTGCCGGGCGAGATCCTGTACTTTTACGACGGCGGAGGCAGCGTCACCACCGGACGGAGGCAGATCGGAGAAATTTGTCTGGTCTACGGGCGCGGCGTTACACTGCGCGGGCCGGAAGGCCAGAACACGGTGTGCAGCTTGTTCGCCCGCATCCCGGGCGATTGGAAAACGGACTGGGTCGCGTTCGCCGACGCTTGCCGCCGGGTGCGGCTGGAGGGCCCGCAACCACTGCGGTTCGAACGGGTTGCAGGGTAGCCGCCGGCGTCTCCCGCTCGCGGCTCGTCTCTCCGAAACTAAGCGCGCTGGCAAACGCGGGCGCAATCCGCCAGGTAGGTGCGGCGGATGGCATAGCCGAGCGCCAGCGTCGCGACCCAGCCCAGGACGCCCGCCGCGCCCAGCATGGTCTCCACCGCATAGTGTCCGCGGAAGTAGCCCACCAGGTACGACGCAACGCCCCCCACCATTCCGCCCAAGGCGTTGGTGAAGCCGACGCCGAAGGCGCGCCGGTCATGGGGAACTACGGCCAGCAGGGCGGCCCACACATTGCCGGAGAACACGCCTTTGAAGAAACCGTAGCCGAGGGCCGCCAGGCGCATTTCGCCCAGGGTGTCCGCCGCGACGACGCCGTACACGCAGGGGGAGCTCACCAGCAGTCCCGCGGCCATCAGCCACAGCCGAGCCCGGGGCCGGCGCGGGGTCAGCCAGTCGCCCAGCGGCGCGCCCGCCGCCAGTCCCGCGATCATCGCGATCTGCACGTAAGCCGTGGCGTTGAAACCGGCCGAGGCCGCCGACAGCGAGTATTTCTTCTGCAAAATGTCCGGCAGCCAGGTGTAGACGATCCAGAGCATCGCGTTGACCGCAATAAACGCCAGCGAGATCGTCAGGTAGGAAGGCGTCCGCAGAATCGGCCAAACAGAGGAAACCCGGGCGGAGGCGCTCGCGGCGCCGGTGGCGGCAGCCGCCGCCGGATTCCGCCGCAGCAGCGAGTACAACACCGCCGCGTAGGCGAACGTGGCCAAAGCCACCAGCCAAAACATCCAGCGCCAGCTCCAGGCTTCCGCGAGATACCCCCCGTACCAGCCGCCCACCATCACGCCGAGGTATTGCGCGGTGCCGTGGGCCGTAATGGCGCTGCCGCGCGTCGCCGGTGAGTGCACCTGGGAGATATAGGCCACCGCGGTGGGTGCGTAGACTCCCTGGGTGACGGCCAGGACCGCACGGCCCGCCAGCAGCGCCACCGGCGAAGCCGCCGCCCCCATCCATGCCGTCGCCAGCGCCCACAGCGCCACGCTGGCCGTCACCACCTGGTGCTTGGGAAACCGGTCCCCGATCTGCCCGGCGAACAGGTTCATCGAGGCGTAGACCCACAGGAAGACCGTGCTCGTCAAACCGAGCTGCGTTTCCGTGAAGCCCAGGTCGGCGCGCAGAACCCCGAAGATGGAGAACACGGACTGCCGCGCGACGTAGGCGAGAAAGAATGCGACCCCGAGGAGGCCGACCACTTGCCAGGCGCGCCGGTGTTCGCGAAACAGGGCCCGCACGGCAATGCTCTACGCGAGCGCTTTCAGCTTCAGGCCCAATCCTGGCCCTTCCGGCAACCACGCGCGGCCGCTCTCGACGCGCAAGCCGGGCTCGGTGACCGGCTGCTGATGATAAAAGGCGCCGATGATGTCGTGGTCCACGCGCTCGGACAGGTTGGGAATCGACACCGCCACTTGCAGCATGGCGGAGCTGGCCAGGTCCCACTCGAGGTTGCTGCCGATCACGCACTCGAGGCCGGCGGCCTCGGCCATCTTCGCGATCTGCACCGACCGGTGCATGCCGCCATTCTTGCCGGGGTAAATGCTGATGATGTCGCAGGCGTCCGCGCGGATGGCTTCCAGGGCCTCTTCGATTGAGAAGATCGATTCGTCCAGCATCAGCGGAATCGAGGTGCGCCGGCGGATGCGCGCGCAGGCGCGGAACTCGCCACCGCCGCGCGGCAGCGGCTGCTCGATCATGTTGACGCCGAGTTTCTCCAGGCCGGCCAGCGCCGCGACGCACTCGGCCTCGCACCAGCCGCCGTTGGCGTCCACGCCCACGCGAAAGTCGGGGCCGACCGCGTCGCGCACCGCGGCGACCCGCGCAAGGTCGGCCGCCACGCCCGTGCCCACCTTTACCTTGCACGAGCGCAGTCCGGCCGCTTTGGCGTACAACGCGATCCGCGCGGCGTCCTCGGGCGAGAACGCGCCGATCGACATCTTGAGCCAGATGCCCGGCTCCCGCCGCCGTCCTCCGAACAGTTGCCAGACGCCGACCCCGAGGCTGCGCGCCACGGCGTCGCAGAGCGCCATCTCCACGGCGGCTTTGGCAAACCAGTTCTGATAGAGGATGCGGTCCATGGTGGCGATGGCCGCCGTCAGATCCCGCGCATCCGCGCCCACCAGCGCGGGGGCGAGTATGGTCCGGATCGCGGCCAGGGCGCTTTCCTGCGTTTCGCCGCTCCACACGGGCATGACCGTGGCTTCGCCATACCCTTCCACGCCGGCGTCGGTCCGGACCGTGACCAGCACGTAGCGCGACACCCGGTGAAAGCCCAGGGAACTGCGAATGGCGATCGACGGATCGACCGTCAGCGTATGCGGTTGTGCAACGATTTCGGTAATTTTCATGAGGTGAGTCCCGCGCGGGCGGAGGCGTAATCGCGGGCGAAACGCACCCGCACGGTAAAAGCGAGCAGCACGGCCGCGCCCACGGCGAAGGCGGCGGCCCAAGCCATCAACCCGTGAATTCCCAGCGTGTCTTTCAGGCGGCCGGCTACGAAAATCGCCGCGCCGCCGGAAAGTCCGCCCACCATGTTGAGCGCGCCCGTCGATAAGCCGTAGGCCGACACCGGATTGACGTCGCAGCAGGCGGCGAAGACATTGCCGGTCATGAAACCGGCGAACAGGCCGAAAGCGAACGCGGTGAGTTTCAGCGTGGCGAGCGACGCGGTAGCCAGCGCCGCCCAGGCGAACGGGGCGCAAATGGCCAGTCCCCCGCAAATCATCAGGAAGCGCGCCGCGCGAATTCTCCCCGACAGGCGGTCGCCCAGCAAACCTCCGGCCAGGTTGCCGATGATGTTGCCGGACTGCACCCAGAAGGTCGCCGTCAACCCCGCCTCGGCCAGCGAAAGCCCCATTTTCTCGTACACATGATTCGGCAGCCAGGCGTAGATCATCCACAGCATCACGCACAGAAAGAAGAAAGCCGCCGCCAGCGCCAGATAGGTGGCATTGTGGAACAGGGCCGACACCGGCGGCGCCTTGGCTCCGCGTTCCGAGGCCGCGGGCTGCACCTTGACGCCCCGCAGTCCCCAGGCCAGCACGGGCGTATAGGCAAGACCCACCACCGTCAGCACGACAAACGCCATCCGCCATCCGGCGACGTCGGCCATCCAGCCGCCAAACCAGCTTCCCAGCACGATGCCGGCGAATTGCGCCGTCCCGTGTAGCGCCAGCGCCGTCGAGCGCGTCGCCGTCGAGTGCAGCGTGCTGATCACCGCCAGCGCCGGCGGCACGTACATCGCCTCGGTGATGCCCATCATGGCGCGCCAGCCGAGAAACGCCCCGAGGCTCTGGCTCCAGCCCGTCCCCAGCGTGGCCAGGCTCCACAGGACGATGCTCGACAGGATCAGCAGCTTGCGCGAAAACAAATCCGCCAGCCGCCCGACAATCGGGTTGCCCAGCGAGTAAACCCAAATAAAAACGGTGCCGACCAGGCCTAGCTGCTCATTGGTGAAACCCATGTCCCGCCGCAGCACGGGAAAAATCGAGAACACCACCTGCCGGTCGACGTAGTTGATCAGGAAGGCCACCCACAGCAGGCCTACGACGCTCCAGGCGCGCCAGGAGGGCAGCGCGGAAGCCGGGGACTCAGGCGATGCGGTAGCGCTGGACAGTGTCTTCATTGACGTCGACTCCCAGTCCCGGACCCTGCGGCACGGCGACATGGCCGTCCTCCAGCCGCAGCGGCTCGCGCACCATGGCGCGGCTCAAAGGGCCCTGCGACGTATTGAATTCAATTAGGACGGGACGGCGTTGAAACGCGTTCAGGTGCAGCGACGCGGCGGTGAGCAGATCGGACGACCACGAATGCGGAATCACCAGCCGGTTGGCCAGTTCCGCCATGTGGACGATCTTCCGCGCCGCGGTGAAGCCGCCGCAGCGCGTCAGGTCCGGCTGCAGAATGTCCACCTTGCCGCGGTAAATCAGCTCGTGGAACCCCCACTCGGTTCCCTCCTGCTCGCCGCACGCCACCGGGGTATCGACCGCCTCGGCGACGCGCGCGTAGCCGTCGTAGTCCTCCGGATGCAGCAGTTCCTCAATGAAGAAAGGCCGGAACGGCTCCAGCCGGTGGACCAGTTGAATCGCCTGTTTCGGGGTGCGCTCGACGAACCAGCCGGTATCCACCAGCAGGTCCCGTCGATCCCCCATCGCCTCGCGCGCCGCTTCCACCAGGCGGACATCGTGATCCGCGTCGCGGCCGAAAACGCCCCAGCCGAATTTGATCGCGGTGAACCCTTCATCCAGGTATCGCCGCGCGGCTTCGCGCATCGCGTGCGGCGTAGGGCGGAACAGCGTGCTGGCGTAGGCGCGCACGCGCGTGCAATTGCTGCCGCCAAGCAGGATGTGGATCGGTTGCCCGTAGAACTTGCCCATGATGTCCCACAGGGCGATGTCGATGGCGGAAATCGCCTGAATGGCCACGCCGCGGCGCCCGTAGTACACGCTGCCGCGCCACATCTTGTACCAGAGCCTTTCCACCTCCAGCGGATTCTCGCCCACCACCAGCGAGGCCAGTCCGTCGAAGCATTCCATGCCGGGCTCGCTCCACCGGGGCGCTTCGATGGCGGCCTTGGCCACGAACGCGGACGTTTCCACGTCGGAATACCCACAGATGCCGGCGTCCGTCGACACCTTGACTAGGCCGAGGTAGGTCGCGCCGGGCGGCTCTTCGCTGCCCTCCGGGCTCTGGTAGAGGCCCTCGGACTTGAGGACCAGGGCCTCCACCGCGGTGATCTTCACAGCTCGATCTCCTCCCCGATGACGAACAGCGTCGCGCCCTTGCGGACCACCGCGCCCAGGTATTCCATCATCAGGACGCCGTCCCGCGGCGAGCGGATTTCGACGGGCGCGGACGTGTGATCGTCGAAATCGTGGATACGCCCCAACAGGTCCCCCTGCCGGACGTCCGCGCCCAGCGGCACAACGGGTTCCCAGACGCCGCCGGACGGGCAGGGAACGTAGTAGTCGAGGGTGGGCGCGGCGATCAGCCGCGGCGGATGCGGACGTGCGGGATCGATCCGCTGGATCTCGCCTTCCAGATGCCCGTAGTGCCGCAGCACGTTCAGGCAGCCCTCGTAGGCGAACTTCACACCTGGAATGCTGGTGGTCTCGCCGGCGCCAAATTCGCTCCCGATGGTGATCTTGCCTTCGTCCTCCGCCTCATCGGGCAGCAGCCCGGCATGGAGCGACCGCGAGTAGATCATCACCACCGGCGTATCGAACAGTTTCGCCACGCGCGCGGTTTCCGCCTGCTGCGCCTGGTCCGCCATGGGATGAAACGACGTGCACATGGCGAATGCGCCTTCCCTGCCCCCGGAGTGAATGTCGATCACCACGCGCACCTGCGGAAACACCCGAGTCTTGACGAAGTGCGCGATGCGAGACGTGATGGAGCCGCGCGGATTTCCCGGAAACGCGCGGTTCATGTTCACCCCGTCGAGCGGCGATTCGCGCGTGCCTGCCACGCAAGCCGGCTGGTTGAGCTGCGGGATCAGAATCACGCGCCCCCGCAGCGCGGCGGGATCCAGGTCGTGCGCCAGGCGCTTGACCGCCACCTGCCCCTCGTATTCGTTGCCGTGGTTTCCGCCGTTGATGTAGACGCCCGGCGGTTCCGGCGCGCCCTCCGGCGCCGGGCGCGTCCCGTTGATGACCGTAAGGGGCACCAGGGCGAATCCCCACGCGCCGTCGTACCCGAAGGCGACCTGGTAGTGATGTTTTCCGGGCCGCGTAAAATCAATCCGCCCCGGATCGTAGATGACCTGCGGCATTCGCTACATCATACGTCGAGTTGGGGCTGGTGTGAGAAATGGCGCTCAATCGAGAACGGGCGCCGCCGGCGCCGAACGGCACTCTTCCCGAATTCGCGCCGCTTGTTCCTGAATCGCCTGGCGCAACGCGCCGTCCAGCCTCGCCAGGTTATTTACTTGCGGCCGCATGCGCGGGTTGGCGCGCAGGCGCGCCTCGTGCCGCATCAGGAAATCCCAGTACAGCGTGGTGAACGGGCACGCGTCCGCGCCCGCCGCCTTTTCCGGACGAAACGCGCAGCCGGCGCAATAGTTGGACATGCGCTGAATGTACTTGCCCGAGGCTGCGTACGGCTTCGACGCCATCACGCCGCCGTCGGCATACTGCGCCATGCCGAGCGTGTTCGGCAACTCCACCCATTCGACCGCATCGACATACACCGCCAAATACCACTGGTGGACCTCTGCGGGACGGACGCCGAGCAGCAGCGCAAACAGGCCGGTCACCATCAGGCGCTGAATATGGTGTGCGTAACCGTAGCGGAGCGTCTGACGAACGACCTCCCGCAGGCAGGCCATCCGGGTGTCCCCGGTCCAATAGAAGCCGGGCAAAGGCTGGCGGGCGTCCAGATGGTTGCGGTGCAGGTATTCCGGCATGAACGTCCAATAAATGCCCCGTACGTACTCCCGCCAGCCAAGAATCTGGCGAATGAAGCCTTCCACGGCGGCCAAGGGCGCGTAGCCGTCGCGGTAGGCCAACTCAGCGGCGCTCACCACTTCTCTGGGATCCAGCAGTTTGAGATTGAGCGCCGCCGACAGCAGCGAGTGGGAAAGAAACGGTTCGCCGGTCCACATCGCATCCTGATGCGCGCCAAACCACGGCAATCGGTACATGATGAAATCGTCCAGCGCTTCGAGCGCCTGCTCCCGCGTCACCGGCCAGGCAAACGTGTCCAGGTCGCCCGGGTGCTCGGGAAAGCGCTCCTCTACCAGACGCAGCACCGCGGCGGTCAGGCCATCGGGCGCGAACCGCCGCGGGCGCGGCACAGCGCCGGGTCCGTCTTTTCCGAAAGATTCGCGATTGGCCGCGTCGAAGTTCCACCGCCCGCCTTCGGGATCCCTGCCATCCATCAGCACGCCATGCTTATGCCGCTGCGCGCGATAGAAGAATTCCAGCCGCAGGGCGCGGCGCTCGCGCGCATACGCGGCGAACTCCTCGCGAGAGCAGTAGAAATGCCGGTCAGGGCGGATCTCGAGAGGCCGGCCCAGCCGGACCGCGGCTTCCCGCAACGCCTGTTCCACGCGCCATTCGCCAGGTTCGACGACAATCAGGCGATCCGGACCCAGGCGTCCCACGGACGACGCCAGCGCTTCGGCCAGGCTCCGCGCTCCCCCGTTGCGGTCGAGGGCCAGGTACTCGACACAAATTCCCTCTCGCAGCAGCGCCTCGCGGAAGTGCCGCATCGCGCTCAGGAACAGGGCGATGCGCGCCTTGTGCGACCAGACGTGCCGGGCTTCTTCCGCAGCCTCCGCCATCCAGACCACGTCTTGCCTCGAATCGAAACCGTCGAAGGCCGCAGAATCGCGATTGAGTTGGTCTCCCAGGACTAAGACGAGGTTCCGCACCTTCGGTTAGATGATGGCCGCACGGTGCGGCAGGAATTTGTTTTTCATCGAAAATCGTGCACCGCCCGCGCCGCGACCCGAATCCCTCCTTATGCCGCGCGATATACGGATCGACGCCAAGCTCGACGAAACGCGCAGGCATATCACGCGAAAGGGATTTCGAAACATGAACCGAATCAAGTTTGTCGTCGCTCTCACCGTAGCCCTGGCTGTCTCGACGTTTGGTGGCAGTGCCAAGGCCGCGAATGCGGATATCGTGGACATCGCCGCGTCGGCGGGTAGTTTCAATACACTGGTGGCCGCCGTCAAGGCTGCCGGCCTGGTGGATACGCTGAAGGGCGAGGGACCGTTTACTGTCTTTGCCCCCACCGACGAGGCGTTCGCCAAGTTGCCGGCCGGCACGGTGGAAGAGCTGTTGAAGCCGGAGAATCGCGGGAAGCTCACCGCCATCCTGACCTACCACGTGGTGCCCGGGCGGGTGACCGCCAACCAGGTGGTGAACCTGACCGAAGCGAAGACTGTGCAGGGCCAGAGTATAAAGATCGCGGTACGCAATGGCAATGTAATGGTTGACGGCGCCAAGGTCATTAAGACGGATATTATGGGTTCGAACGGAGTGATCCACGTAATCGACTCCGTGATCTTGCCTGCTGTGAAGTAACGTTTCGCAAAGAGGCTCTGGAAAGGGCGCGCGGCCGACCGGCTAAGCGCCCTATTGTTTTTCCAAGAAGGAATCGGCGATGACTCCATCTGAGGGAGCAACTCTGATTTTCGGCGGAACCGGTGGGATCGGCTCCGCTCTGGCGCGGCAGTTGGCGGCGTCCGGGCGCCCGTTGGTGCTGGCCGCGCGGGGGCGCGAGCGGTTGGATGCGCTGGCGGGTGAGCTGGGCGCCCTGGCCGTCGCGACCGATGCCACTGACTCTTCAGCCGTCGCCGAGGCCTTCTCGCAAGGCTCGCGACGCTTTGGGCGCGTTTCCGCGGTGGCGCATTGCGTCGGCTCGATCCTGCTCAAGCCTGCCGACCGCACGTCCGACGCGGAATGGGACGAGACGCTCCGACTGAATCTGACGAGCGCCTTCTACGTCGTGCGCGGCGCCGCCAGAGCGATGCGCGGCGGCGGGGGTGCGGTGGTGTTGATGTCTTCGGCCGCCGCCCGAGTCGGCCTGCCTAACCATGAGGCGATCGCCGCGGCGAAGGCGGGCATCATCGGGTTGACCCTCTCGGCGGCAGCCTCGTACGCCCGCGAAGGAATCCGGGTGAACTGCATCGCGCCCGGCTTGGTGGCGACTCCGTTGGCGCAACGCGTCACCTCGTCAAAGCCGGCCCTGGACGCCTCGATCGCACTCCACCCCCTCGGTCGCATCGGCAACGCCGAAGAGGTCGCTGCCGCGATCGCCTGGTTTCTCGATCCGGCGCAAAGTTGGGTGACCGGCCAAGTGCTGGGCGTCGATGGAGGACTGGGTTCCGTACGCACGCGGTGACCGCCGCCCGCCCCTGCGACTGGTTCGGCTTTCGCATTCGGCCCCGGCGTTGGCGTCGAGCGTCGCTTGGTTTTGCACTAGGGCGACGGGTGAATCGCCAGCCCATGCGGTTACAGGTCCGCCCACCCGGGAGCGAAACCCCGAAACGTTCCGTCTGTCCCCGGGTTTGTTTGTTTACTCGAACATTCTCCGCAGGTCCGCGACCTCGGCGCGCAATTGGCGAATCTCTTCTTCCAGGCGGGCGACTCGCTCCGTAAGGACCTCCTGCGGTTCCGTCAAAGACGCGGCGGCGACCGCCGTGGCGGGCTCGCCGCACAGCAGGTGCGCCCACCGCGGTTCCCGGGCGCCGGGCTGCCGCGCCAGTTGCCGGACCAGCGGTGCGGACTCGCGTCCCGCCAGCCGGCGCAAACACGCCTCTACCGCTTCGGCGTCGTCGAACTCGTGCAGGCGTTGGGTTCTCTCCTTGATTTCGGCCACGGTCTGCGGTCCGCGCAGCAACAGCACCGCCAGCACCGCCAACTCGCGGTTGCCAGCGTCGAGCGTCTCGGCGGCGCGATGCGAATACTTGGGCACCCGCATCTCGCGCCCGGAAATCACCCAGGCGAGTTGCTTGGCGCGCAGGCTCTCGACGGCGTCCCGTACGGTCTCTTCTTCAAGGTGCAGCACGGGTTCGCGGTTCGTCTTCTGGTTGCACGCATTCACCAGCGCATTCAGTGAGAGCGGGTAGTACTCCGGCGTAGCCAGGTCTTTTTCGATCAGGCATCCCAGCACGCGCGCCTCAACCTCGGTCAGCAGCAGGACGGACATTCTTCACTATGGTAGCGGCGCGGCGCCGCACGCTACCCGTCCCAAGGCAGAGCGTACGAGGGGCGGTTGGCGAACCGCCGGAGGCCCAGTTGCAGGCGCAGCGCCGTTCCTGCGGGGAGCTGGACGCGCAGGAGTTTCCCCTCCACGTCGCGCGCCGGCCCTTCCTCCGGCAGCGGCTGCGCTGTGGTGAAGCGGTGCTCGCCGAAGGCCCCGGCTTGCATCACCACCGTCCGTTCCTGGGCCGGGTGAAGATTGACCAGATGCACCACAACGCTGCGGGGCTGGATGGATTCCACCAGCGCCGCCACGTCTAGCGGCAACCCCGGCCGCCGCGCTTCGTCATCGAAGTACCGCACCACGGCCTGCAACAAGCCGCCGTTGAAACCGGTGAACGGCGCGCCCATCGTCGCCTGGGCCAGACCGGTGGTCAGCACCGGGTTCTTCTCGGTGACGGTCTGGCTCTTCCACCGATGCTCCCAGGCGGGATCGCGGATGCGCGCGACGCAGCGCAGCACCTGGCGGTACTCGGCTTCCAGGACCCGCACCGGCCAGTCCGGATTCCGGCCCGCCAGGTACATCAGGTGCGGCGGTTCGTTGTGGCGGTACTGGTTGCGGTGGGGCGGATCCTCGAAGATCTGCGTCCAGTCCACCAGGGACCCGTCGGGCCGCCAGACCTCGGCCCCGGGCGCGGGCGGTTCCGGAGAATCGGCATAGGCGTACGGCCGCGGGCCGTGCTTGCTGCCCTCCCGCACGCGCTCGAGGCGCGCCCAGTCCGCCGGGTCGAGCGAGGCGTGCCACAGGTGGCTCAGAATGTGCGGTTCGAGGGGACGGAAGTCGCTCCAACCGGCGGGGCTCATCTTGTAGGGCGCCAGCAGGTCGCCGTCGCGCATGACCGCGCGCGCCAGCAGCATATCGACCTGGGAACGGAGCATCTCCAGGTGTCCGGCGTCGCCGGTGACCAGCAGGGCGCACTCGGCCGCCGTGATCAGCGCATTAAAAATCATCTCGACCGAGTAACGGCCGCTCCAGCCAAAGAAGCCGCCCCACCACTGGCCGCGGCGGTACTCGCCAATCTTTCCGGTGAGCCCGACGTTATCCGGTAGAATGCCCTGGTTTTGCTGGATGCGCTCCCGCCACGCGCTGGTGTAGTCGACAATCCACTGCCGGTATTTGGCTTCGCCGGTGAGCAGCGCGGCATGGGCGATGAGCCCGCACACCGCGAGGTTCATGGGGACGTCGCCGCGCAGCACGACGTCGTCGTAGAGTTTCTGGATACGCTCCCGCGCGACCGGATCGCGGTCCCAGCCCAGTTCCAGGCGCTCGACCAGCGGATAGAGGCTGGCGTGCCCATAGTCGAGGATATACTTGGCGTCCGCGGAAAATTGCGGCCCGGCGCTCCCGTTCAGGGGGGAGCGGATCAGCCTGAGCGCCGGATCGTAGTTGGGCGCCTCCGGATCCTCGTTCAGGTAGAAACCCGCGAAGCGGCGGGCGCGGCGAACGTTTTCGCTGATGTGAGGATCGGCCAGGGCAAAGTACTGGAAACCGACATACCCCTCGCTGGTGTGGAGCATGTCGTAATGTCTGACGAACTCGCCGCGGAGGCTGCCGCGCTCGGTCCACTGGCGGGTGATGCCGTTCCAGGCTTCGATCGACCGGTCAAGAATCCAGGGCGAACCGCCGATGGCATAGAACAACGGCCAGCTTGCGAACGATTCGTAGTCGTCGTCCACCTTGCCGCCCCGGCGCAGCGTGCCGCCGCGCTCGGTCATCGCGTCCCAGTAGACAGGCGCGGCCTCCTCGATGGCGCGCATCAGACGGCGTTGCAGCAGCGCCCAGGCGGGAGGGGCCTGGCGGCGCGTCGCGGCGATGGCCGGCACGCGGTCGGCGCCGCGCAGCCAAAGCGGGGCGGCGAGCAGGGCGGTGAGATTCCGGCGGGTCATGAGCCTCCTGGGGCGGCCGGAACGCCGCCCGGATTCATTATGGCGCAGCCGAGGCCAAAGCTTCGGCGGGAATGACGGTCAATGGCCTGGTGGCGCTGTCCCGCTCGGCCAGGTCCAGTTTCTCCGCCTTCGTCTCGTGCTGCTTGAGCAAGTCCACATCCTGGTAGGCCCCTTCCTCCAGGTCCTCAAAGGCAAAAAGCCGGTACTTGCCGGGCGGCAGGCTTTCCAACCGGTACTGTCCGTTCTGATCGGTGGTGGCGCTGCGGAAGAGATCGCCACGGGCGGGCGGAGCCGCAAGGTCCGGCGCCAGCGCCACGCTGGCGCCCTTGACGGGCTGCTGTTTCGCATCGAGCACCACGCCTTCCACGCGCGCCGCCGCCGGGCTGAGGGTCACTTCCAGTTTGCCCGCCGCACCTTGGGTCAAATCGAGGCCATGGGCGAGGACGTCTTCCTGGCCGTACCGGGCGGCCTTGAGGTAATACCCGCTCGGCAATCCAAAGAGCCGCACCTGCACCACCCCCAGCTGCACGTTGGACACCTTAAATGAGAGGTCGTCCTTGATCTCGCCCATCGCGGAGCCGAACATCGGGGCGTCGCGGTTCTCCAGCGCGATGCGCAAATCCGTACCCGCCGGCAGGGGGGTGTCGCCCTCGAGTTTGACAGCGCCCTCCACAACCGCGCCGGGGCCGATGGTCAGCGTGATGCCGTCCACCGGTGAGCGGCCGACGTCCAGCGTCGCCTGAGCCGCGTAGCGGTTACCGCCTTCGAAGTAATTGGCGCTGAGGATGTACGCGCCAGGTGTCACTCCCCGAAACTCGAAGTTGCCCCGGCGGTCCACCATCGCCGGACGGCGGTCCGCCGAGGAAAACACGTGCACCCCCTTTGGCAGCAGCGTGACCATCGTGCGTCCTGGCCGGGTGGAGAACGGGTTGACCACCCGGCCGCGCACTCGCACGGTGGGCGCCTTGATCAGGCGAATATCAATGCCCTGCGTTTCCGTGCCTACGCCGGCTTCCACCTGGGCCGCCGTGGCCACGTCCGTCGTGCCCGGATAATACGTCGGCGTGTAGGACTCCTCCGGTTCCTCCAGCGCCGAGCGGCTCTGCGCCATCCAGTCGAAGCCCATGGCCGTCGGGCTAGCCGCCACCAGGTACTTGCCCGCCGGCAGATCGTGGATCCGGTAGAGGCCCCGGTCGTCGGATTGCGAGAACCCATACGGGCGCAGGACTTTGCGGCCCTGGATCCACGCATAGCGGGACGCGAACACCGACGCGCGGGAGACCGGTTCGCCGTCTTCGTCCACCACTCGGCCGGTAATCACCGACTGTCTTACGAGGGCGAAGTTGAGTTCCGTGAGCCGCTGCCCGCGGTTCAGGTTCAGGGTGGCGCCCGGACGGCCCGGACCGCGCGCCCCGTATTCCAGACGGACATAGCCGTTGCGTATGACCGACAGGCGGTATCGCCCGGGCTCGATGTCTTTCATGGCGAAGCTGCCGTCCTCGCCCGTGCTCGCGGTATACGGTGTCCAGCCAGGTTGCCGCTCCTGGGGCATCAGCATCACCGTCGCCTTGCGCAGGGGCTCTCCCGAGCCCTGAACCGTCACTCGTCCCTCGATCCGGCAGAGATCCTCGGGAGGCGTGGGCGGTTTTTCCTCCTGTTCCCTGGGGACGCCCGCCGCGGTTTGAGCCTGACCTGGGCCGCCACGGACGCCGGGCGTTCCGCCAAAGCCGCCCAATCCCCCTGGACGCTGCCGCATTCCTCCTGGGGGTTGCGCCCACAGCACCCCCGCCGCCAACAGACAAATCCATCGCCGCATCGCTCTGGCTCCCTTCCTGGAGGATAGACGATTCCTAGCGGCCGAACGTAAACCCAAAAAGGTCCCCGGAGGGATAAACTGAGAACAGAGTGTACTCCCGGCGCAGCGTTCTGAGCGGCTTTCTAGGCATTTCCGCAGCCCCGGCGCTGCGGGCTGCCGAGGACGTCGCCATCCAGGGAAAGCTCGCCCAGATCCCTGGTAAGCCGCCTGTCCTGGACACCGGTACCCGCCGCGTACCGCTCTCCGGCGACGCCGACACGATGGGCGTTCTGCAAGACAAACGCCTGGCCGGCGCCACGCTCGAGTTACAGGGCAAGTTCGATTCGCAGGGCGGGTTTACGGTGGGTCCCATCCACACCCGCGCCGTGCACGTGCGCCGGAACGGCAAAAAACTGTTGGTCACGTATTGGTGCGACGTGTGCTCCATTCGTACCTACACGCCTGGCATCTGCTGGTGCTGCCAGGAAGAGACCGCGTTGGATCTGCGGGAATCCCTGCCCAGCGACGAATCCCCATGAAGCTCTCCGCGTTGTTCCTCACCATTGCCATGTCTGCTGCTACCGCCGCCCGATATTCCGTTACCACGACGCAGCTCGATGGAGTGCCCGTCGTACAACTCGCCGACCGCGAAGCCCAGGTCGAAGTCTCGATCGCTCCCTCCGTCGGCAACCTTGCTTACGAGATGAAGGTGAAGGGCCTGAACGTCTTTTGGACGCCGGCGCCGCTGGGAGAACTGAAGGTCAAACCCGCGCTGTGCGGCAACCCGTTTCTGGCGCCGTGGGCCAACCGCATCGATCAGGACGCGTATTTCGTGGGGGGCAGAAAGTACCTGCTAAATGCGGATTTGGGCAATGTCCGCCGCGACGGCAATCAGAAGCCCATTCACGGGTTGCTGATGTTTTCGCCGCTCTGGGAGGTGATTCGCCAGCACGCCAGTGAATCGCGCGCGGAGGTCACCAGCCGCCTCGACTACTGGAAATATCCGGACCTGATGGCGCAGTTTCCCTTCGCCCACACGATTGAGATGACGTACCGGCTGTCCGGGGGCGTGCTGGAAGTGGAGACGGTGCTGCGCAACCAGTCCGCCGAGACCATGCCCGTCGCCATCGGCTACCACCCCTACTTCCGGTTGCACGACGCGCCGCGCGAGGCATGGACCGTGCACCTTGCCGCGCGGAGCCGCTACAAGCTCTCCGAACAATTGATTCCCACCGGGGAAACCGAGCCGGTGCAGTTTCCGGACCCAGTTCCGTTGAAAGGCGGCCAACTCGACGATGTGTTCGGCGACTTGGTGCGGGGAGCGGACGGCCGGGCGGAGTTTTGGGTAACGGGCAAGGCGCAGCGGCTTCAGGTGTCGTACGGGCCGAAATACCCCGTCGCGGTGGTCTATGCCCCGCCCGGGCGCGAGTTTATCTGTTTCGAACCGATGACGGCGATTACGAACGCGTTCAACCTGGCGCACGCGGGAGTCTATCGCGACCTGCAAACCGTTCCGCCGGGCGAAGAGTGGCGGGAGAGCTTTTGGATTCGCGCTACGGGCTTTTAGGGCGGCGCTGCGGTGCGCGGCGGCCGGCGTCGTTGGTCGCCTGGTGCAGGGGACGGTAGTCCAGAGCTAAAACCTCAAAAACCAGCGCTTCCGCCAGAGGAGCCACGCGGCCAGGTACAAAACGAGCACATTCGCCAAAGCGTAGAGCAGGGACGCGAGGTGGGCGGAAGCGCCTATGTCCGCCAGCGCCTCCCAGGCGCGGCGCTTGAAGGACACGCCATCCAGCTTCCACATTCCCAGGGCGCTGGCCAGCAGTCCGGAAAGCACGTACACGCCAATCGCGTTCGATCCGTAGATGACGAACGGGCGGGCCCAGCTTCGCCACTGGCGGATATCGATCACCCAGTAGCACCAGGCGAAGCCCAGCGTGGAGATTCCCGCCATCAGCAGGGCGAAGGAGGAAGTCCACAAGCTCTTGTTGATGGGAATCCAGAGGCCAGCGACGTTGCCGACCACCAACAGCGAGACGCCCATCGTGAAAAGGCTGGCGGCGGTTTCCCCGGGCGGCCGCCGCTGCCGTAGGGTCTCACCGGCGAAGATCCCGAACAGGGCGGTAGCGATCGCCGGGAGCGTGCTGACGATGCCCTCCGGGTCCCAAGTCTTAGTCGCCGACCACATGTGGCCCGTAAGAAACATCCGGTCGACGGTAGCGGCAAAGTTGTCGCCCATGTCCCAGCCCGGTCCCAGCGCCATGAGCGCCGGATAGACAGCCAACAGCCCCCAGGTGGTGAAGACCCGGGCGCGGCGCGAGCAGTACAGGTACAGCAAGGCCGCAATCAGGTAACACACGGCAATGCGTTGGAGCACGCCCGGAATGCGCAGGGTCGCCAGAGAAAAGTGTGGGAAGGCGTTGAGGAAGAGGCCCGTCAGAAACAGGAGCGCCGCTCGGCGGGCCGTGTGGATGGCCAGCCGTCTCCTGTCTTCCCCGCGTTCCACGCGCTTGGCGAACGAGAGTGTCAAAGCCACGCCGACCATCCACAGGAAGGAGGGAAAGATGAGGTCGGTAAACGTCCACCCGTGCCATTCCGCGTGCAGCAGCGGTGCGTAAGTGTAGGTCCGGTTCCCTGGGTTGTTAACCAGAATCATCGCGGCGATAGTTGCGCCGCGGAAGGCATCCAGCGACGCCAGGCGGGAGGACGAATCCATCAGGTCCGATTGAACCAGATGGAGGCCGCCCGCACAAGAGGCCGGGCGGCCATGAGTTTAGGGCGCGACCGGCAGCCGGACCACGTTCGAGACAATTCCGCCTTGCTCGATGGCGACTTCGTGGACACCCGCCGAGGTTTCCGCAGGCACCTCGATGGTGACCCGGTACACGCCCACCAGTCCAGGCGCCAGACCGGCAAACGACACGGCCGCCTCGCGGCCGTCCACCCGCGCCGTGACAGGCGTCACGACCAGCGCCGGCGGATCTTCCGGCGACACAGCCCCAGCGGCGACCTCGGGTTCGGTCGTTCCCAGACCGGCCATGAACAGGGAAACTAGTTCGCCCGGCCGCGCCGGATTTGCCCTAGTAACCGGGGTGCCGTCCGCGCGCAGCGCGACCGCGAGCGCGTCCGCTTCGGAGGCGATCCCCGGCTGCACCGCATTCAGCGGTAGCGGCTGGGGCATGGCCAAAGCTGCGCCGGTGGCGACCAACACGGTGTGAGGCGTTTCCGGCGCGAGGCCAAAGGGCACCTGCGCGTTGATCTGGGTGGGGCTTACGAACAACAGCGGGGCGGGACGGCCGCTGATCAGCACGGTGACGCCATTCAAGGTGTCGGGCGCCGGTAAAGTAGCGGTGGCCTCGCTGGCGGCCAGATTCTGGCCCAGAATCTCGACCAGGGCGCCCGGAGCTACCGGGCCCCCGACCTGCGGGAAGAACGCGTGCAGCACACCGCTGCGGCCCACCGCGGGCGCGCGATTGGCAGTCACCGCGCCGATCAGTTCGGCGGTGGCCGGAGCGAAGTCGGGCGCGCTGGCCGTCGCGGTGATCGTCAGTTGCCGGGCCGAGCCCACCGGCGCCCAGGTTGCCGAATAAACGCCAGCCGCCGGATCGGCCAGCCGCAGCGGCAGCGGCGGGTCGCCGTTCGAGAAACTTGCCACTACCTGCGCCGACCGCACCGCCTCGCCGCAGTCGTCGGCCACGCGGACCGCCAGCGGCGTCGGCCAGGCCACCGGGGAGGAGAAATTCCCGGTGAGACCGGTGTGCGTCACCACCAGCCGCGACGGCGTGCAACCGGTCAGGTTCCGCTCTCCGGCGGCCGCCGCCGTGACAGGAACCGCGGGCGTGATGATCGCGGTGACTTGCACGGACCGCACCACCGTACTGGAAAGCGATACGTTGACGCGGCCTGTGTATACGCCGCGCTTCAGATTGCCGGGATTCACCGTAACGCGCAGGCTGGCCGGCGTGTCCGTGGAGGTGACGCCAATCGCGGGCGACGCCGACAGCCAGCCGGTCCGGTCCTCCGTCACCGTGGAAGCCTGATAAGACACTGGGATGTTGCTGCTGGCGTACAATTGCACGGTCTGCGCCGCGGACGCCGAGCCGCCCTCAGCCGCGACAAACACCAGGCCGGACGGCCAGAGGTCGGGCGCCGGCGCTTCTTCGGCGGGAACTACTTGAAGAACCGCCACGAAGTCCGCCGGGCTGTTGCGCGCGCCCGGAGCGGTCACGGCGATGCGGCCATAGTAATTGTTCGTGGTCAGCGCGGACGGCTCCACCCGGAAACCGATCGTGTCGCCGCCCCCCGGCGGAATCGTGCCGCCGGTTTTGTTCAGCCGCAGCCAATCGCCGCCGGAGACGACTTCGACCGTATACGGCATCGTCTCCAGACTGTTGTTCAGCACGCTGAAGGACCGCTCGCCCCGCAGGGCGCCATTTCCCTGGCGAGCCAGGAAAAACCACCCGTCCGGATCCAGGCGCAGGTTCCGCGGCGCGGACGGATTGGCGACCACTACGGGAACGTCGGTGGTTCCGGCCGCGGTGGTCACCCGCACTAGTCCGCGGGAGTACCCTGGGCCCAGGTTCGCGGGGTTGACGTGGAAGCGGATTGGCACGGAACCATCCGGCCGCAAGGCGCCACTGGCCGGATCTACCCGCAACCAGGCCGCTCCCTGGATCACCGCCGCCGTAAACGCGAGAGGCCCGCCGCCACCAGTATTCCGGAGCACGACGTCCGGCGCGAGGTTCTCATCGGGCGCGCGCCGGTTCACCTGAACCAGGTCGGGGACCGCGATGACTTGCGGAGCCGCCTGAGCCACCTCGAACGTGACCGGCACCACCAGCACTTGATTCGAACCCAGGGACTCCACGCGCAGGTTCGTGCGGTACGTTCCCGCCTGGAGTCCGGCCGGGCTGACCGCGAACACAAACCGTCCCGGCGTGGAGGCCTCCGCTCCCGAAATCAGCGTGAACCAGGAAGCCGGCTCGGCTGTGACCCGGTAGGGAGTCAACTGGTTAAACCGGGACACGACCGAGATCGACTGCGCCGGCGGCGTCCCTCCTGCCACGAAGCCGCGGAACCGGGCTTCCGTCGCAGAGAGCACCAGGTCGGCATCGGCGCGGATCACCAGCGTGAATGTGCGCAGCGCCGACGGACCGAGATCGTCGCGCGCCTGCACCGTGAACGTGAACGTACCGGGGCCGTTGGGAACGCCCGAGAGCAAACCTGAGGAGGCCAGACTCAGGCCGGGCGGCAGCGCGCCGGAGGTCACGGCCCAGATGATGGCCGCCCGGCCGCCGGTCGCCACCATGGTCAGCGAGTAGGGCGAACCCACCAGCCCTTCCGGCAGGGGCGAAGTCGTCGCGATCGCGATCGGCGGCGCCGTCACAACCAGACGGAAAGGCAGCGTCGCGGTGGCCAGCCGCTCCCCGCCCCTCGCCATCTGCTCCCCGCCCTTGAAGGCTGCGGCAAAGAGCGCCGGCCCCGACTCGGCGAGTTCCGGATCGATGTCGGTGAGACGGACAGTGAAGTCGAAAACGCCCAGCGCCGTTGGCGTGCCGCGGATTTCGCCGCCTGACGTGAGGGTAAATCCCGGCGGAAGCGAGCCCTCGGCGAGCGTCCACGTGTAGGGCGGAATCCCGCCCTGCGCGACGAGCGTTTGCGAATAGGGCTGGTTCAGGATCGCTTGTGGCAGCAGCGCCGGCGTGCCGGAAGTCAGGGGTGCGGCCGCGATGCGGAACGACACCGATACCGAATCGGTGGCGCCCTGCGCGTCGCGCACCTGGATCGTCAGAATGTACGGCCCGGCGCCGGTCGGAGTCCCGGCCAGCACGCCGGCCTCGGTGAACGTCAGGCCGGGAGGCGGAATCCCGCCGGTGAGCCGCCACGCGTATGGCAGCGCACCGCCTGCGGCGGCAAAGATCTGGCGGTACGGCTGGCCTACCCTGCCATCCGGCGCCGAGCGCGTGGTGATGGTCACTGCGGAGGCGATGTTCAACGTAAAGGCGCGCGTCACGCGGTTCCCGCGCGCATCCGTCACACGGATCTCGAAAGTAAACTGACCGCTCGTGGCGGGCGTGCCGGACAGCACGCCATTGGCCGCATTCAGGATCAACCCGGCCGGCAACGCGCCGCCGGTCTGCGCCCACGCGTAAGGCGGAAACCCTCCGCTGGCCGCACACGTGAAGGCGTAGGCTTGCGGCTGCAAACCAGCCGGAAGGGGCGACGTCGACGTGATTTGCAGCGGCGGAACGATGGTAATCGCAAAAGCCTTCGCCGGCGACGTGACATTGCCCGCCGCCGCGGTTACCGAGAAGTGGAACGTACCGGGGGTGGTGGGCGTCCCGCTCAGCGCGCCGCCGGCGCCTAAAGTCAATCCGGGAGGCAGTTGGCCCGCAGTCAGGTTCCACTGATAGGGAGCCGTACCGCCCGTGGCGGTAAACGCAAAGCTGTACGCCAGGCCCACCATGCTTTCAGGGAGGGGAGGATCGCTCGTGATCGTGATCAGACCCCCAATGTTGACGGTGAACGCTCGCGTCGCGCTGTTCTGCGCCGCGTCGGTGACGCGCACCGTGAAGTTGAACGTCCCTGCGGAGGTAGGGATGCCGGTCAACGTGCCGCTGATGGTCAGGTTCACACCCGGCGGAAGATTGCCGGCCTGGAGCGACCAGGTGTAGCCGGGAGCTCCGCCGGTGGCCTGCAAGGCGAAACTGTAGGGCGTGCCCTGCACACCGTTAGGCAATGGGGAGGTCGAAGAGATCGTCAAGGGCTGCGTGGGCGCGCCGATGGTCAGCAGAAAATCCTGCTGCGCCTGGCTTCCAAACCCATCAATCACCCGCACCGTGATCGGGTAGAGACCAGGGAGCGCGGGGGTGCCCTGGAGTGCTCCCGTGGGCAACAGCGTCATTCCTTCCGGCAGCGAGCCGCCCACCAGCGACCAGGTATACGGAGACGATCCTCCGCTGGCGGTGAAAAAGAAGGGGGAGTACGGCGTGCCTGCCGTGCCCGGCGGTGGTCCGGCGGGGCTGATCGTGACTCCGGATCCGACGACGAGGACGAAATCCCTTTGGTCATACCCCATGTATTCGTCGACGACCGCAATCCAGAAAGAGAACTCTCCGCTCACCGTCGGGGTGCCGGTCAGTCTCCCATCGGAGAGCAACTCCAGACCCGACGGCAGCGGCGCTTCGGTAAACCAGAAATAGGGCGGCAAACCTCCGTTCGCCGCAAGAACAACTTCATAGGGCTGACCCAGCGTAGCGGGCGGAAGCGGCGAAGGGGTGGTAATGGCCAGTTGCGCCCACAGCGGGGCCGCGGCGAGCGCCAGCAGCAGGATGGCAAGCCGGAAGGAACGGGCCCCAGCGTGTGCGTAAGACAATCTCATCGCCCCCCCCAAACCAAAGTAGCGCCGCCAACGTCCACGATCAGGAAACCCGGCGAGGAGGGATCGGGGCCGGTTGCGGAGCGCAGGACAAGGGGATTCAGTCCGCTTGCCCGCCCGCGAAAGCCAGCCTTTTGCAACCGGCTTCGCCAAGGCATTTCTAAACTATACAACGCGAGCCGGCGAAACCCAAGGAGCCTGGCGAAATGGCGTCCGCTTGGCTGAGAGCTTAAGAACGGAATTTCGGTGGGCCATAGGCAGCGGCCGCTCGCGCACGTATACTACCGGACAACGATGAGATCGCTCCTTACGCCCCTGGTCCTGGTGGTTACGCTGGCCCACGCGCTTGCTGCGGCATCGCGGATCACCTTCAAAGACCGCTGTCTGCGCGACCTGGTGGCGCAGGCGCCCGCCATCCTCGCCTCGCAGGACAAGCGCACCGGACGCTTCGGCGAAGGCATCTGGATCGTGAACGACCAGCACGCCATGCTCCCGCTGGCCGCCCTCTGGGCTACTCGAGCGGAGGAGAATCCCTACTTCCAAGCGGCGGATTTGCTGAGCGCGATCATGGCCGCCGGCGACGCCTTGATCGCCGATCAGGACGCCAGCGGCAAGTGGGAATTCCGCAAGAAGGACGGTTCCACCTGGGGCGCAATCTACATGCCGTGGACCTACTCCCGCTGGATCCGCACCTTCCACCTGGTGCGGGAGGCGATGCCCGCGCCCCGCCGCGCGAGGTGGGAACGGGCGCTTCGCCTCGGCTATTCCGGGATCGCGAGAGAATTGGCCGGCGGGCGGTTGCACAACATTCCGGCGCACCACGCCATGGGCCTGTACTTCGCGGCGCGGGCGCTGGGGGAACCTTCCTGGGCGGACCAGGCGCGCGATTTCCTGCGCCGGATCGCCGCCCATCAACACCCGGACGGCTACTGGTCGGAACATGCCGGTCCCGTCGTGCGGTATGGAACCGTCTACGTGGAAGCGCTGGGCATCTACTACGCGGTGTCGGGCGACCGGGAAGTGCGGCCCGCGCTCGAACGAGCGGCGCGCTTTCACGCCTACTTCACCTATCCCAACGGGACCGACGTCGAAACGATCGACGAACGCAACGCCTATCAGGAAACCGTGCGGGTTCCCAACGCGGGCTTCCCGCAAACTCCCGAAGGCCGCGCCTACACGGCACGGCAACTGCGCCGGCACTCGCAGCCCCTGCCGTGGGACGAAGCGGCGGCGCTGCTGCTGTGGGGAACCGAAGGGGAGGCCGCCGGATTCGACCCCGCCGGAGCGGACTTTGACTATTCGCTGCCCGGCGGCGGAGCGGCAATCAGGCGGCGGGGACCGTGGACGCTGGTGGCCTCCGCGTTTACGGCGCCCGTGCCCGCAACCCGCTGGCAGCAGGACCGCCAGAACTTTCTCAGCGTCTTCCACGATCGCGCCGGGTTGATCCTCGGCGGAGGCAACACCAAGTTGCAGCCCCGGTGGAGCACCTTCACCCGAGGCGACCTTAGCCTGTGGAACCACCGGCCCGGCGACCAGAATCCCGACTTCCTCCCGCCGCCGGGACTGCGGCATGTGCCCTCCGCGGCGCGTCTGCTGACGGGCGACGACTTCGGCGTCGAACTCGACTACGGCGGCGCGCCAGGGCGCGTCACGGTGCGGGTGGTGGACGCCGGGCGCGCGGACCTCACCTGGCATGCCGCGCCGGCACTGCAAGGACACGTCACCGTGCTGCCTCGCCCGGCGGCGCCGCTCCGCATCGAGGGCAAGCGTTGGGCCAGGCTGGAAGCGGCTCCGTTTCCCATCGCGCCGGGCGTCACCGGATGGCTGGCGCACGCCGCCTTCCGCCTGGAGTTTCCGCCAACGGCCACGCTCCTGTGGCCCGTGCTGCCGCACAATCCGTATCGCAAGGACGGACACGCCGAACCGGCGGAAGGCAGGCTGGTAATCGACCTGCCACGCGGTGGCGCCCACACCGTGGTGGTCCGGGCGCCCTGACCTCACCTGGCAGCCTGCCTCCGCCGCAATCAGGGCCGGCGCACGGCCCGGCGGCGAACCGCGCGCCGCTCTTACTATACTGGCGAAATATGTCCCGCTGGCTCCTGGTTTGCTTCGGCTCGGTGGCGCTCGCGCAGGCGCAGTCCCCTCATACCCGCCTGGAAGACAAAGGAAAAGTGCTTTACAGCAAGATGTGCTCGGGCTGTCATGGCGAGAACGCCAAGGGCGGCCGCGGCCCCGACCTCACCTCCGGCAACTGGAAGTGGGGCGGGTCGGACGACGATCTGCTGCGCAACATCCTGAAAGGCATTCCCGGCACTTCCATGCCGGCCTTCCCGGTGGGCGAAGCGGACGGGCGGGCGATGGTGGCTTTTCTGCGGACGCTGTCGGCGGCCGAACCCGGCGAAACCGTGCGCGGCGACGCGGCGGCCGGCGGACGAATCTTTGAACAAAGGTGCGCCCGCTGCCACATGTTTCATGGCCAGGGCGGACGGCTGGGTCCCGACCTGTCCTCCATCACCGAGCAGCTGAAGCCCGCCGAACTCCGCCGCGCCATTCTGGAGCCGAGCGCCGCCATCCACCCCGGTTTCCAGAGCGTGCGGGTGCGGCGCGCCGACGGGTCTGTGCTCCGGGGCGTCAAGCGCAACGAGGACACCTTTTCCGTCCAACTGATGGACGAAACCGAGAAAATCCACCTGCTGCTCAAGAAACAGGTGCGCGCGGTCGAACGCGTCGAAGAATCCGCCATGCCCGCCTTCAAACTGGCCGCGACGGACCTGGACGACTTGCTGGCGTACCTAGGTTCCAAACCCGCGCGCGATTTCTCGCGCTGGACGCCCGCCGCGGATCTGAACGTCTCCTTCGCGCGCATCCGCCAGGCCGGGCGCGAGCCGCAAAACTGGCTCACCTACTGGGGCGATTACCGCGGCACGCACGCGACGGCGCTCACCCAGATCACTCCCGCCAACGCGGGCGCGCTGCGCGGCGTCTGGGCCTATCAGTTCGGCGGACCGCGCAATGAGTCGACGCCCATCGTGGTGGACGGCCTGATGTTCGTCACCGGTCCGAACAACGATGCAGCCGCCCTGGACGCGCGCACCGGCCGGACCTTGTGGACCTACCGGCGGCGCATTCCCGACGATGTCCATAGCTTCTGCACCGTGATGACCAACCGCGGTTTCGCGATCCTGGGCGACCGGCTCTACATGGCGACGCTCGACGCGTTCCTGGTCGCGCTGGACGCCAAGACGGGCAATCGCATCTGGGAGGTTCCCGTCGACGATTACAAAAAGGGTTTCTCGATCACGCACGCGCCGCTGGCGATCGACGGCAAGATCATCGTCGGCGTCACCTCGGGCGAGTGCGGGCTGAACGGGTTCGTCGATGCCTACGACGCCGCCACCGGCAAACGACTGTGGAGACTATGGGCCATCGCGCAGCCCGGCGACCCGAACCGCGCCACCTGGTCCGGCAACTCCGCCGACACCGGCGGAGGGCCGACGTGGATGACCGGAACCTACGACGCCGAAACCCATACCCTGTACTGGACGACCGGCAACCCGGCGCCCGACTATGACGGCTCCGTCCGCCTGGGCGACAACCTGTACACGTGCAGCGTGCTCGCAATCGATCCCGACACCGGACGCATGAAGTGGCACTTCCAGTTCACGCCGCACGACACCCACGACTGGGACGCCAATGAGACGCCGGTGCTCATCGACGCCGTCTTTCGCCGACAGCCGCGGAAACTGCTGATCCAGGCCAACCGCAACGGCTTCTACTACGTGCTGGACCGGCTCACGGGAGAATTTCTGCACGGGAAGCCGTTCGTCAAAATCACCTGGGCGACGGGTCTGGACGCCAAAGGCCGGCCGCTGGTGATTCCCCACACCGATCCGACGCCCGAAGGCAACTATGTCTGCCCGGACGCCTCGGGCGGCGCGAATTGGGCCGCGCCCTCCTACGACGCCCGTCTTGGGTTCCTGTTCGTGGCCGTGCGCGAATCCTGCGCCACCTACTTCAGCAAATTCAAGGAGCCGGAACCGGGACAGCCCTACACCGGATCCGGGCAGCAGGAGGACCCGCGCATGGGCGGCGCCGGGGCGATTCGGGCTCTCGACGCGCTCACCGGCGACATCCGTTGGAGTTTTCCCCTGCACATCGGCAACGTGGCGGCGGGCGTCCTCAGCACCGCCACCGGCGTTGTTTTCGGCTGCTCCGGCGACGGGTATATTTTTGCGCTCGACGCCCGGACCGGCAAGGAATTATGGCGCTACCAGACGGGCGCCCAGATTCGCAACTCGCCGATCGCCTACGCCGTCGACGGCAAGCAGTACATCGCCATCGCGAGCGACTCGGCGTTGTTTGCGTTCGCGCTGCCGTAAAGTCCGGACGGCATGACCTGGAAGCTGACTTTGGAGTATGACGGCACGCGGTACCGCGGCTGGCAGGAACAGTCGAACGCCCGCACGGTAGCCGGCGCGATCCGCCAGGCGGCGGAAGCGTTGCTGGGCAGTCGCGTGGAGTTGCAGGGTGCGGGACGCACGGACGCCGGCGTTCACGCCGCCGGACAAGTGGCGCACCTCCGGGCGGCGTCGCCGCGCCGCTGGACCGCCTCGGCCCTGCGGGATGCGCTCAATGACCGCTTGCCCGCCGACATCGCGGTCCTGGCCCTCGAACCCGCGCCGGCGCGCTTTCACGCCCGTCATGACGCCGTCGCCCGTACCTATGTTTACCAGATCGCCACCCGCAAGAGCGCCTTCTCCAAGCGCTACGTCTGGTGGATCAAAGAACCGCTCGATGTGACGGCCATGACCCGGGCGGTCGAAAGGCTACGCGGGCGGCACGACTTTTCCTGCTTTCGCGCCGTCGACCCGTCCAAGCCCGATGAATCTCCCATAGTCGTGGTGCATGCGGCAACCGTGGAGCAAGACGATCCCTTGCTCCTGATCCGCCTGGAGGCTTCGCACTTCCTGTGGCGCATGGTCCGGCGGATTGTTGGCGTGGTGGTGAAACTAGGCAGAGGGGAAATCGCCGGGCAGGATTTTGACCGCCTGCTCGCTGCGCAAGCCGACACCGGCCTGGACGTCGCCGCCTGGACGGCGCCGGCGTCAGGACTTTTCCTGGAGTCCGTGACCTATCGGTAATGGCGGGCGCGCCGGCCTACGCCGCGGGCTGCACGGCCGCCGCGGTCTTTTCCATCACCCGCTCGACCATCGCCAGGCGAGCGCGCAATTCGTCGCGGAACGTATGCGTGTCCGTACGGCGGATTTCCGTAAGCAGTTTCACCCGTTCGTGATCCAGCAACTCCTGCAGCAGGACCCATTCTTCCGCGGTAAGGACAGGTGGTTGCGTCATGGCAAGCTCCCTCCTGGCCCTATCCTAGCCCCAAGCCGCCCGGATGGGAAGAAAAAACGGGCGGCGGCATGGTAGCTTGGAACCGCATGAGCGACCTGGTGCGCGGTTTCCGCGGCGTGTTCGGCTTTCCGGTCACGCCTTTCCACGACGATCTGACGCTGGACCTGGAGGCGCTGGCCGCCCATGTGGAGGAGCTGGCGGCGCATCCGTTCTGCGCCCTGATTCCGGCGGGCGGATTGGGGGAGCTGTACTCGCTGTCTCCCGAGGAAGTGGAGGCGGTGGTCCGGGTGACCGTGGCGCACGCCCGCGGCATCCCGGTGCTGGCGGGCACGGGCTATCACGCCGTTTTGGGCGCGGACCTGGCCCGGCGTGCGGCCCGCGCCGGCGCCCAGGGCCTCCTCGTATTCCCGCCCTATTACCCCAACGCCCCGGAAGAAGGTCTGTTCCGCTATTACGAAGCCATCGGGCGGGCCACGGACCTGCCGCTCCTGCTGTACTCCCGTGACTGGGCTGCGTTTACGCCGCCGATGGTGGAGCGCCTCGCCGAACGGGTGCCTACCCTGCACGGGTGGAAGGACGGCCAGGGAGACGTCCGCAAATTGCGGCGCATCATGAGCCACTGCGGCGAGCGGCTGGCCTGGTTCGGCGGCTCGGGCGATGACAACGCGCCGGCGTACTTCGCCATTGGCGTTCAGGCGTACACTTCCAGCATTTCCGCCATCGCGCCGAAGCTTGCCATCGCCATTGCAGAAGCCGGGCTGCGGCGAGACTTCGCGGCGCTCGGCCGGTTGATGTCGCGGTACGTGGATCCCTTGTTCGCCATCCGCGAACGGCTGCGCGGCTATGAAGTGGCCGCCATGAAGCAGGCGTTGGAGCTTCTCGGCAGGCGGGCAGGCCCAGTCCGGCCGCCGCTGTGCCCGCTCCGCCCCGGCGACCTGGACGATTTACGCAAGTTGATGGAGATCTACCAGGAAGTGCTTTAGATTAAGGACAGGCTGCTCTGCCCCGACACGCACCAAGCGAGAATCAGGGACTCACGATCAACCCGAGAGGGCGGGTTGCCTTTCCCGGCGTTTTTCAACAAGCTCTTAAATTAAAAAATTAGAAGGAGGCCCCGCCAGACACGCTTCAGTCCAGCACGGTGAGCAACGCGGGTTGCGAGGTGCGCCCGTCGACCGCGATGGTGAGCGGAACCTGAGCGCCGGCCGGAACCAGCGCGGAGAGCACAAAATGCACGCGCGCGACCCCGGGCTCTCCGGCTACCGGCGTCAATTCGATCACCGGATGTGCGATTCCGCCGCAAATCACGCGCAAGCGCGGGAGAGCGACCGGGCCGGAAGGTTCCACCAGGCCAGTGGCCTCCACCACGATGGAGTCGCCAGCCCGAAATGCGCGTACCGCTTCCCCAGCGGCGCCCCTCACCGCGACAATCTCCGGCGGCGTCGGCTCAATTCCTACCACCACCGTAGCCGACGACTGAGCCGAACTCACCCGCAGCAGCGCCGGCCCGACCGGGAGGTTCAACGGCACTCGAACCACCAGCCGCCGCGCCTCCGCAGAAACCACCTCCGCCGACTGCCCCCCGATCGAAACCGTCGCCTCCGTCAGGTTGGCGCCCGCGACCGCCACCAGCGCGCCGGGAAATACGCCGCTCTGGCCCGGTACGGCGTTCACCACCGTCGAGCTCACCGTAACCGCCAACGGATCCGCAGGCCGGATCACCACTGCCGCGGGCTGCGATAACACCCGGAAACCATTTACCGCCGTCAGCGTGACCGGTCCGAGAGCCGCTTCGGGAGCGACCCACACATTCGCAAGCAACCGGTTGCGTTCGGTGACCCAGAAACGCCTCACCTGGACATCGCTGGAACCGAATCCAATCGTGGTGACCGCCGCATCAAACTGGACGCCGATACCCGTCACCTCCACCATCGATTCCGCGCCCGCCGCGATCGAAGGCGTCACGGCCTGGAGAATCCCGGTCTCGCCGGAATCGTACGTGAACGAGTGCACCGCGCCCGCCTGGGCGGTCCGGAGGAACGCCGAATTCTGCCCGTCCGGGTTCACCGCCGTGAGGACGGCCTGTTTTCCCCGAATGCCCGGCGGCGGCGCCAGCCGAATGCCGGACTCGGGATCCACCGACAGAATGGTGCTCCGCACCCCATCGAAGAGGAACCGCGTAAACGCGCTGAGATTCCGGCCGCGCACGGTGACGGACCCGTCCGGATTGCTCGCCAGCGTTTCCACCAGAGGCGGGTCGCTGCTCACCAGGCGCACCGCGTTCGGCCGGACGTAGATGTCGTCCCCCAGACTGACCACGAGGTGCCGCACCCCGGAAGCGCCAAACAAAGAGGTGGGCTGAAGGTCCACCGCCAGCCATTCCCCGTTGTAGGCCCGCACTCCGTTGGGAGCGATCAGCGGCGTTCCGCCCAGAAATTCCAGTTGCAAACCCGCAGCGGGAATGTTGTTGGCCGCCAAGCCCCGCGAAAACGCCGCCACGGTGCGGACGCTGGCCTCGGCGGCATTCACGATCGCAGGCCGGACGGCGGTCTGTCCAAAGAATGAATACGTCGTCAGCGGAGAAAAACGATACCCGCTTCGGCGCCGGACGGTGATGGTGTCGTTCTCTTCCCTCTTGCCGGGCGCTACCGGAAAGAACGCGGCGAGGCGGTGATCGCGCGTAGTCTGGTTTCCCGATAAAAATACCGTGTCAAACGGCGAACTGGCCTCTATCTGCCGCTCCTGCCCATCCCGGGGCAGCACAATGTCGCCCAGACCCGCGTTCGCCCTCCCCGAAGAAGGAAGCGGATGCACATAAATCTGGTACGTTCCAGGGGGCACGCCCTCAATCCGATAACGTCCTTCCAAATCGGTCAGCGCGCTGACCGCGGACCCTGACGGACGGATGGCCACCACGGAAGCCAAATGCACCGGAGAGCCGTCTTCATACACCACGCGCCCCGTGATCGTTCCGGTTTTTTCGGCGAATCCCGCGGCAGGATAAAGCGCCGAGATCCCCGCGAGGTCATCGTCGTCCAGCGCGCGCGCCAGCGACGTCGAGCGGGTGACTTCGGTAGACATGGTCGCGGCGGTAAACGTGTGCTGCAACCCAAGCGCATGCCCCAATTCGTGCGCGACCGTCAGGTAAAAGGCCTCGGCGAAGCTGGGGCCGGACCATAAGCTCAGGTTTTGGTTGAGCCGGACCACGGAGCGGGTGATCGGAACGAACAGTCCGCCGGGACCGGCTACGGGCGTGCCCCGGCTGGTGGGTCCGCCGACGCCCAGGGTCAGGGGATCCAGTTCTTCAAAATAGATCTCTGCGCCGGGCGTCGTCTGGGGCGAGCCGGGGCGGAACAGGCCGCCAAAGGCGACTCGCAGGGCCGAGGTGGGCGCCGCATTCCAGGTCTGGCACGCTTCGCGGACGAGGTTGAGCACGGCCGGAAACGCGCCCGGGTCCGAAAGGAGCGCCGCCGCGTCCTCCGCAACGAAAAAGGAAACCGTGCCATTCGGGAGCGCCGCCAGATCGAACTTCTCGGGAACCGTCTGGGTGAATCCCGCGGGGCCCACATAGCGGACGAAATGGTAGTATGCCCATCCATGCACGGCGCCGGCCGCGAAAAGCATGACCATGGCCAGCGCCCGCCGCATTACTTGGCCTCCGTGCGGCTGGCCGACGCCAGCACGCGCTTCACTCGCGCGGCAAAGTCCGCGTAACGCAACGATACTGCTTCGGGTTCGGCCGCCCGCCCCGAGGCGGGATCCACGACGTACGCATCCATCGCCTGACGGGTCACCATCGACTCGCCGGCGGGACCCTTGCCCAAATCGAGCACACCCTGACCCAAGCCGAGCAGCCGAGTCCGACCGCTGCGGCCTGTCCAAAGAAACAGCACGTGTTCGGCGCCCTCCACGAGTTGAGGAACGCCGCTCACCTTTTGAATCAAACCGCCGGCTGTTCCTCCAGGAAGCACCACTTCCACCTCGGCCGCTTCCGGACCCTTCAGGCGCTCGATGACACCCACCCGGACGTAGGTCGACACCAACCCACCGTTCCGGACGCCATACACGCGCAACACCTTGCCGCGCACAATCGAGGTCGATTTTTCAATCAGCTCATCCAGCGTCGCCCGCGCGATGGTGGTCGCCGACACCGGCAAAGCCAGCGCGGCGCATGCGACGACAAGCGTGCGGCAAAACATCTCACCTCTCCGACATGCATTTCAGGGGCCAATTCGGCGACTTATTCCCTCACGAACTTAGGCTAGCCCAGCCCCCCCTGCCTGTATCCTATCGACACAGCAGCGTGTTCCGCAGGTTCCCGCTACTGCCTCACCACCAGAATCGGAACCTGTAACTGGTGCCTCACGGGATTGATGGTGTCGCCGAAAATCAAATCTTTCAGACGGTTATGCCCATGCGCGCCCATGATGAGCAAATCCGGCTCCACTTGGCGCGCGTACCGCACGATCTGCACCCTGGGGTTCGGGGCATGAGCGACAAACGTCTCCACTTCAATTGATTGCGCTCGTAAACCTCGTGCGATCTCTTCAATATAAGTTTCTCCGGTGGTGACTTCCAGGGTCGAAGCAATCTCACCGTAGACTTGGCTCGTCACCCCTTCCTCGACGTGCAGCAGAAACAACTTGGCTTGGTGCTGCCGGGCCAGGGAAACCGCATGTCGCAGGGCGTGTTGATCGAGGGCCGTGTGATCCAGCGGAACCAGAATCCGCTTGTAGACCGGGACCGCCAAGGTCTCGACCTCGGTGGGCGGCAGGGAGATCGGTCTGCGAGTGGGACGCGCGCGCCATTTCTGAAGTAAGGGCTCGATCAGGATCCAGGCAAGCAACAACGCCAATCCCGACCCTGCCACGGCGACGAGCGTAGAAACCAGCCAGCGCCACCGGCCCGCTTCCTCCAGCCACTCACGCACAGTGGAGACCAGCAGAACCATGTTTAAAGTGATGATGATCGAGGCACTGCTCCAAGCCAAAACTTGAACCCAGGAGCGGTTGGCGAACACTCCCATCTTCGTCCGGTCGCTGGTGAAATGGATCAGGGGAATTACCGCGAAGGGCAGTTGCATGCTGAGGACCACCTGGCTGAAGATGAGCAACCGGTAGGTACCCTGCTCCCCGGAGGAGGTGATCACCAGGACAGCCGGAACAATGGCGATCAAGCGCGTGATCAAGCGGCGCAGCCACGGCCTCATGCGAAAGTTAAGGAAACCTTCCATAACAATTTGGCCGGCAAGGGTTCCTGTGATGGTTGAAGATTGCCCGGCGCAAAGCAGGGCCAGCGCGAACGCAATACTGGCGGCCGTGGTCCCCAGCAGAGGCGCCAACAGCAGGTGGGCCTGCTCGATTTCCGTGACCACGATGCCGCGTTTGAAAAACACCGACGCCGCCACAATCAGGATCGCGGCATTTACCAGCAAGGCCCCGTTCAAGGCGATCACCGAGTCGATCAGGTTGTAGCGGCACGCCATTCGCTTCGATTCCAAGGAGGCGCCAATCCGGCGGGTTTGCACCAGCGCCGAGTGCAGGTACAGGTTATGCGGCATCACGGTGGCGCCCAGCATCCCGATGGCGACGTACAGGCTCTCGCGGTTCAGGCGAGGGATTAGCCCGCTCGCCAACTCGCGGGCGTCCGGACGCGCCAGCGCAATCTCGATGAGAAAACACCCGCCGATCGTCGAAACGAGGACGAGGATGAACGCCTCCATGGTTCGCATTCCGAAGCGCTGCAAATAGAGCAGCAACAACGTATCGAACGCCGTGATCAACACCCCGGCCAGCAGCGGAATCCCAAACAGCAACTTCAGGCCGATCGCCGCTCCCAGGATTTCCGCCAGGTCGCAGGCCGCAATGGCGATTTCGCAGAGAAACCACAGAGCTAGGCTGATCGGCCGCGGGTACGCCTCCCGGCAGGCCTGCGCCAGATCCCGCCCCGTCACGATCCCCAGGCGGGCGCTGAGCGTTTGCAAAAGCACCGCCATGGCATTCGACATGACCAGGACCCACAGGAGTTGGTAGCCAAAACGAGCGCCGCCTTCCAGGTCGGTTGCCCAGTTTCCGGGGTCCATGTAGCCCACGCTCACCAGGTAAGCCGGACCGGCGAACGCGAACATCCTGCGCCATAAGGTCGGGTAGGAGGTGGAAACGCTGGAATGGACGTCGGAAAGAGACCGGGAGGGCGAACTAAGCATAGTTCGTATGACTGAGTTAACTATAATAAAGGACCCGCTCCCCGTCAACACCGCAAAATCCCAGGATCAACCGCCGCCGCCGCTGCGAGTTCAACGTTGGCGATGCGAGTATTCCGCATGGGACCAGCGCAGCCGCCAGTGTGAGGGAATCGTTGGCCACGTCCTCCGCCAAGCTTGATTTTCACGGGAACGGGCATTTTCCGGCTTAGCCACGGGCCGCCAGCCGATGCGCCCACGAGACAATACGGAGAGTCGCCCCACGCGAGTCTTGGGATGCCATGGGGCCCCCGGCGCGGGCGGAGCCAACGCTTGCGGCGCGCAGCTTACCGGCTCGCCCTGCGGCTCTCAGCCACGTTTGCTGCCCCTTTCGGCGCGCCCCAGACGGCGCCGGACGGCGGTTTCCAGCAGGGCTATCGCCGGCTGAGATCTCGCACATAGAGATCTTTGAACTTCATGTTGCCTTGCCCTCCGGAGTGGAGTTGCAGCGCGATGTACCCATCGAAGGACTTTGGCGTCGGATCCGTGAAGTCCAACACCACCACCCCGTTCAAACGGGCCACGTAGCGGTTCCCTTCCACCTTGACGAGCATGTCGTTCCAGTCGTAGGGCCGGATCACGGTCTCGAATTCCGGCGCGGGCCACGCAATCCAGCCCCGGCCATCGCCGTAAATTCCCCCCGTGTGATGGTTCAGCGTCCGGTCGATTTCAAACTGCAGCCCTTGGGAGACATCGGCGGTGCCGGGCTTGAAGTCCACGTGGAAGAAGACGCCGCTGTTGCCGTCGGCCTCGCACTTGAAGCGGAGCGACATGTGGAAGTCCTGGTACATTTTTTCCGTACGCAGGTATCCGTACTCCTTGGTGATTCCCTGCCCGTGGATGACGCCGTCCACCACGTCCCACTTCTCGTTGCCGACCTTCACCCAGCCGGTGAGGTCCTTCCCATTGAAAAGGGAGACCCAGCCGGGGTCGGGTGGCTTTGGCCGGGACTGAGCCTGGAGGGTGGCCGCGGCGGCCAGGATCACAATTGCGGTTCGCATCATGCTCCATACTCTACCAAGCCCGCCCGCGCCGTGCGTCCGCTTTTCTTCCCCGCGGGAAGGAGTCGCGCGCCATTGTGGGAGAATCAAGAGCAAATGCCCAAAGAACGATTGTTGAGCAGCCAGGAAATCGCCGAAGCCCTCGCGGGGCTGGACGGGTGGACGGTCGCCGGCGGCAAACTGCACCGCGAATACCAGTTTCCCGATTTTGTGCACGCCTTCGGGTTCATGGCCGCGGCGGCGGTGGCGATCGAGGCCATGAACCACCATCCCGAATGGAGCAACGTGTGGAACCGGGTGTGCGTCGATCTTCAGACGCACGATGCGGGGGGCATTACGGCGAAAGACGTCGACTTGGCGCGCAAACTCGAGCCGCTGGCGCGACGGCTGATGGACTAATTCGGCGTAGAGTGCTCCATGTGGAAGCTCGTTTTGGCGGCCGGTCTGGTTCCGGCGCTCGGCGCGCAGACGTTTTCCGGGGCGGCGGACCTGGATGCGGCTATCGAGGCAGCCATCGCCCAGCGGCAAATCCCCGGCGCGGTCGTCGTAGTCGGGAGCCGCGGTTCGATCGTGCATCGCAAGGCCTACGGCGCGCGCGCGCTCTTTCCCGCGCGCGAGCCCATGACCGTCGATACGATTTTCGACTGCGCCTCGCTCACCAAGGTGGTGGCCACCTCCGCCGCAGTGATGAAGCTATTCGAACAGGGAAAGATCCGCCTCAACGACCCGGTGACCCAGTACCTGCCCGAATTCCAGAACGGCAAGAGCGACATTTCCGTGCGGGACTTGCTGACGCATTTCTCCGGGCTGCGCCCTGACGTGGACCTGAAGCCGGAATGGAGCGGATACGAAACGGGAATCAGGCTGGCCCTGAGCGACAAGCCTCGGTACCGCCCCGGCCAGCGGTTTGTCTACAGCGACATTAATTTCGTCCTGCTCGGAGAAATCGTGCGGCGGGTTTCCGGTCTGCCCCTGCCGGAGTTCGTCCGGCAGACGGTGTGGGATCCGCTGGGCATGCGCGACACCCTGTTTCAGCCGCCGCCGGAATGGAAGGACCGCATCGCGCCTACCGAGCAAACGCCGCGAAACGGTCCGCCGCTGCGCGGCGTGGTGCACGATCCGACCGCGCGGTTTATGGGAGGCGTGGCCGGCCACGCCGGGATGTTCTCGACCGCGGATGACTTGGCGCGGTTCGCCCACATGATGCTGAACCGCGGTGAATGGCAGGGCCGCCGGCTGTATGCGGCCGCGACGGTGGACAAATTCACCACGCCGCAATCGCCCGCCGGACAGCCGGTTTTGCGCGGGTTGGGCTGGGATATTGACTCTCCGTTCTCGGGAGCGCGCGGCGATTTGTTTCCGGTTGGTTCCTATGGACACACGGGTTTCACAGGCACGTCGCTCTGGCTCGACCCCCATTCCTCCGCGTTCGTCGTGCTGCTGACCAATGCCGTTCATCCGGTTTACCGCGGCGGTCCCATCACCTCGCTGCGCGGCCGCGTCGCCACCATCGTAGCGGCGGCGCTGGGCGTCACGGGTCCGGGCATTACGCTGACCGGATACAACGAAACCATGCTGGGCCCGGGCGTGCGCCGCGTGGTCGCCCGGGATGGAGATGTGCGCACGGGCCTGGACGTCTGGGTGCGGAGCCGCTTCGCGCCGCTGCAAGGCCGCCGGGTCGGGCTCATCACCAACCACACCGGCATCGACCGGCAAGGGCGGCGCAACCTGGATCTGATGCGGGAAGCCGGGGTGAAGGTCGCGGCGCTGTTCTCGCCCGAACATGGTTTCTTCGGCGCCGCGGACGAGGAAAACGTTCGCGACACCCGCGATCCGCAAACAGGCATCCGGGTATTCAGTCTGTACGCCGGCGAGAACCGGCGTCCGTCGGCGGAAATGCTGCGGGGGCTCGACGCGCTGGTGTTTGATATTCAAGATATCGGCGCCCGCTTTTACACGTACGTGTCCACGCTGGCCTACTGCCTGGAAGAAGCGGCGCGCCACCAGATTCCTTTCTATGTGCTCGACCGGCCAAACCCGATCACCGGAGTCCACGTGGAAGGGCCGATGCTGGATGCCGACCTGATTTCGTTCGTGGGCTGCTTTCCGATGCCCGTGCGCCACGGCATGACCCTGGGCGAACTGGCCCGCTTATTGAACGGAGAACAACGCTGGGGCGCGCGCCTCGAGGTGGTGGCGATGGAGGGCTGGGAACGCGGGGACTGGTTCGATGCGACGGGACTGCCTTGGATCCCGCCATCTCCGAACATGCGCACCCTGACCGCAGCCACCCTTTATCCGGGTGTGGCCCTGCTGGAGAGCTCCCCAAACTACTCGGTGGGCCGCGGCACGGATAGCCCGTTCGAGTTGGCCGGTGCGGATTTCGTCGACGGGCCCGCGCTGGCCCGCCACCTGAACGCTCGCCGGATCCCGGGCGTGCGGGTTTATCCCACTCGTTTCCGGCCCGAGTCCTCGCGCTTGGCGGGACAGTGGATCCAAGGGATCCGCATCCTCGTGACCGGCCGCGAGGAGCTCCACAGCGTCCAGCTCGGTTTGGAAATCGCGGCGGCGCTGCTCAAACTGTACCCGGGGAAACTGGATCTGGAAACCAACGCGCGGTTGATCGGAAGCCGCAAGACGATGGACGCGCTCCGCGCGGGTCGCGACCCCGCGAGGATCGTCGAGGAGTGGGAAGAGTCCCTGGGCGGATTTCTCCGCGTCCGGGAAAAATACCTGCTCTACCGCTAGCGGCCACCCGCGGCCAGGGACTCCTTTTTCCGTGGCAGACTATTCGGTGTTTGTAGACGAGGTTGTTTTCTTGTTCTTGCTGCCCGGAGGACGGCCCCGCCGCTTGGGTTGCGCCAGCCAGGCGGGCGGCCGGCCCCGCCGTTTGCCCCTGCCTCGCGCCAGGCGCTCCAAACTGATGATCGCTTCTTCGAGCTGTTCTCGTTCCTGACGCAATTCCGTCAGGATCTTCGTGATGTCCATATCTCCCCCTGCAAAATCGGAAGGGCGATTCCGTTCTGAATTCGGAACAATCTCACGGAACTGGCCTACTCAATGCAGTTCTACCGCACATCCACCGGGATTTCAACAATTTCTTGTTCCAAAAACAGAACAGGGTTCTATGCCTCCCGAATTCCGCCCCTGGGTCCCTTCCCTCCGCCCGCATTGCGCGGGAATTCCCGGACGGCGCATCCAAACGCCGGAACCGCCGCCGCCGAACCGGTTGCTGGCTCTGCCCAGGGAATCTTTTTTCCGCGAAACCCCGCCGTTATCGGCGCGGCCAGGGAGGCGCCGGGACGCAAAACGCCCCTCTCCAGATTTACCACCTAAGTTTAGTGGCAAGTCGATCCCCTTTTTATTGACGGGGATGCAGGCTTTGTGGCAGACTGGAAAGTGCTCCGGATCAGCGTGGCGTCGCCACGGTTGGCGATGAGGCTGGTGGTCTGCGCCTTTTCTTTCGATCAATAGAGTGGCGAAAAGGTCGATGGCGAAAACTGGGTTTGATTTCCTCCGGGCGTTGTCCCTCCTCTTACCGGCGCTGCTGGTACCCATTTGGTCTCCCCTTCCTGCGGAAGCGGCGGCTCAGGCTTCCGGCAAGAAGCCCGCCGTGCGGCGCGCGTCCGCCAAATCGGCGAATTCGGTTTCGAGCAGGAAGGCTGTTCCCGCCAAGCCGGCGTCTGCCCGCAAGCCTGCGTCTGCCGTGAAGGCATCCGCGGCCAAGCCCGCCGTGTCGCGGGCGGCTAGCCACCGAAACCCCGCCACCCGCCGGCGTTCCCGGCGAGTGGCCAGCCCATGGACCGAACCGACCTATGCCGATTCGACGCTGGGCGATAGTACAGAAGGTGAGGACCTCGAGGTCCGGGCCGCGGCCGTCGAGGCCCTGGGGCCTTTCAACGGCTCCGTGGTGGTCGTTGACCCGGACAGCGGCCGGATCCTGAGCATCGTGAATCAGAAACTCGCGTTGGCGGGAGGGTTCCAGCCTTGCTCCACGATAAAGGTTCCGGTGGCGTTGGCGGCGCTCCGCGAGGGCGTGATCGACAACCGCGAAACGAGGGTTCCGGTCGGCGGGCGCCTGCGCATGGATTTGACGGAGGCGCTGGCGAAATCGAATAATCCCTACTTCGCGGTGCTGGGAACCCAACTTGGCTATGAGCGAATGGATTATTATGCCCGGCTGTTCGGCCTGGGCGAGAAGGCGGGTTGGGACATCCCGGGCGAACAACCTGGCTATTGGCCGCCGGCCCCTCCGAAATCCGGCGGGATGGGCATGCTGACCAGCTTTGGCGAGCAGATACGCATGACGCCGCTGCAACTGGCCGCCATCACGGCGGCCATCGCGAACGGCGGAACGTTATATTACCTTCAGTACCCTCGCTCGCAGGAAGAAATCGACCACTTTACCCCTCGCGTCAAACGCAAATTGGAGATTCAGGATTACATTCCCGAGGTGCTGCCGGGGATGGCGGGCGCCGTACAGTTTGGCACCGCGAGGCGGATTCTGTCCATCACGGAAGAGCCCATCCTGGGCAAGACCGGTACGTGCAGCGAGGACCGGATTCACTTAGGCTGGTTCGCCTCGTTTCTGGATGCCGGGCCCAGCCGGCTGGTAGCTGTGGTCTTGTTGACGGGAGGACGGCCGAGCGTGGGTCCCACCGCCGCGGGCATCGCGGGCGCCTTCTACAGGAAACTGGCGGAACGGGATTATTTCGCCCATTTCCGGCCCGAGTCCGCGTCCCAGACAGAGGTTGCCGACACCCAATCCCCGGATTGATGCCGGGCAGCCCCTTTTACCGGAACCGGCGTCTCAATTCCGGCAAGCGTTCGAGCGCCGCCCGGATCTCCGGAGTAACCGGCTGTCTGCGCAGGACCGCATCGCTGCGGGTCAGCAAACCCATGGCGTCGGCATAGCGCTTCTGCCGCATCAGGCATTCGCCCAGCAGGCTTTCGGCTTCCGCCACCTGCCGATGGTCGCCCCGCAGCCGCTGGGTCCGGATCTCCAGCGCCTCGCGCAGCAACGGTTCCGCTTCCTGCACCCGGCCAGTGCGCAAGAGCAGGCTGCCCAAGGCCGCGGCCGAATCGGCCGTGGGCAGCGGCAAACCCAGTTCGCGACGGGCTGCCAACGCCTTCCCGAACCAGTGCTGCGCTTCGTTGAGCTCGCCCCGCCACTCCGCCAGCGCGCCCAGGCCATGCCAGCTCGCCGCGGTTTCCGCGTGCCGCGGGCCAAACTGCGCGATGCGGATCGAAAGGGCGCGCTGCGCCAGGTCCTCCGCCTCATACCGGCCGCCGGCGCGGCCCAGCGCCCGGGCCAGATTATGCATCGAGCGCGCCGTCGCGGCATGTTCCGGGCCGTACACCTTCTGGCGCACCGCGAGCGATTGCCGGTGCATGCGGACGGCTTCCTCGTAACGGCCCTGGTCTTCGAGCAGAGTCGCCAGGTTGTTGAGCGTGACTGCCGCTTGGGCGTGCTCGAGTCCCGCGTTCTGGACCTGAATGTCCAACGCCGCTTGATACAGCTCCCCCGCCCTTTCGTACTTGCCTTGATCCTGGAGCAGCGACGCGAGGTTGCTGAGGGTCTCGGCGATGCGCGGATGGCCCGGCCGGAGCTTCTCCTGCTCAATGGAAAGCGCCTCGGTAAACAATTGTCCGGCGTGATCCAGGTCGCCGCTGGCGTTGGCAATCTGCCCCAGACGGTTGAGCGTTAACGCCACGCGGTGATGGCGCGGCCCGAGCGCCTGGCGGCGCTGCTCCAGCACCCGCTCGAAAACCGTTCGGGCCTTGGTGTATTCGCCGCGGTGCAAGTAGATCAGGCCCAGATTGGAGTACGCGCGCAGCGTGTATTCGTGCTGCCCGCCGCGATGCTGCTGGCGAAGCCCGATCGCCTGTTGCAGCACCTGTTCGGCCTCCGCATAAGCGCCGCGCCGGTCGAGGACCATGCCCAGCGTATTCAATCCGTCGGCGATCCGGTCGTCGTCGGGTTTCAGATGACGCCGCCGGATCTCCAGCGCGCGTCTGGCCGAGCGCTCGGCTTCCTGGTATTCGCTCAGGTCATAGCCGACTTCGGCCAGCAACTGGTACGCCTCGGCCGCAGGCAGCGAAGCGTCGCCAAACGCTTTGCGCCGCAAATGCAGGCCGCGCACGACCAGCGCCTTCGCCCGCTGGAGTTCGCCCAGCCCCCGGTAGGCCGAGCCGAGAGCCAGCAGCAACCGCGACTGCACCTCGGGGCTCTGGTCCAGCGTGCCCAGTTTCTCCTCGGCGCGATCCAGGGCATCCCGCGCGGTGGCGCCCCCCGCGCGGTCCTCATCCGGGTCGGAAGCCCGAAAGAGGCTCACCAGCAGGGCCGCCACCTGCTCGGCGCTGTCGCGCTCGACGGCCAGCCGGCGCGCCTGAAACGCCATCGTGACGGCGAACCCCAAACTCATGGCCAGCACCAGAAAGGCCGCCGCCGCCAGCGCCAGGTGCCGACGGATCAGCTTGCCGGTGCGGTAGCCCCAGGAATCGGGACGCGCCCGCACCGCCGCGCCGTCCAGATACCGCTGCAAGTCGTCGCGCAGCAGGCTGACCGAGCCGTAACGCCGCTCAGGATCCTTGCGGAGCGCCGTCAGCAGGATGGCGTCGAGGTCCCCCCGCAGTTCCCGGGCCAGGGTCCGCGTCGACTCGGCCCGGCGCTGCTCGGCGATCCGCTCCAGTTCCGGCGACGGATGCCGCCCCCGCTCGAGCAGCCGTGCGCTGGGCGCCTCCGGCTCCTCGCTGCGAATGGCTTCGAGGAGCGTCTGCAAATTGCCCCGGTCGTGCCGGTCAAACGGATGCGTGCCCGACAGCAGCTCATAGAGAATCACGCCGAGCGAGTAGACGTCCGTGCTGGTGCCGATCGGACCGCCCTGCACCTGCTCGGGGCTGGCGTACGCCGGGGTCATCGGCTGGGATCCGTCCAGCGTCTGCAACATCATCCGGCGCACCGCCAGCGGTTCGAACAGATTCTTGGCCAGGCCGAAATCCATCAGCTTGACGTGGCCTTCGCTGGAAACCAGAATGTTGTCGGGCTTCAGATCGCGATGCACGATCAGCAACCGGTGAGCATGCTGGACCGCGTCGCACACTTGCAGGAATAGCCGGACGCGTTCGCGTACGGTCAGCCGCTGCTGGTCGCAGTATTCGTCGATCGGCAGCGCGCCCCGCACATATTCCATCACCAGGTACGGCTCGCCCAGTTCCGTGACGCCGCCATCGAACAGCCGGCAGATGTTGGGGTGATCGAGATGAGCCAGGATTTGCCGCTCGTTGCGAAACCGTTCGATCAGGCCGCCGGAATCGGCGCCCGGATGCAGCAGCTTGATCGCGACCCGGCGCTCGAATTGATCGTCGGCGCGGGCGGCCAGATAGACGACGCCCATCCCGCCGCGGCCGATCTCGCGCTCGAGTTCATAGGGGCCGAACTTGGCCAGCGCCGGCCGCCGCGCGCCGAATCGCTGCTCGTACAGCCAGTTGGCCTGTGCGCGCAGCTCCGGATCATCCGCGCAGGTCTCCTCCAGAAATTTTTCCCTGTCGGGAGGATCTTCCCGCTTGCAGGCGTCCAGCCTTGCCTTGATGTCCTCGAACCGCGGGCGCGCCATAACCAGGATCGGGGCCGTTGTCTTATCTGTATCGTAGCTACGAACGCGCGGCGCGGCGCTCGGGGAAACCCCTGAGGACCAGTACCGTAAACTGGCGAGACCCGGCAGATCTGGTGCTCGCCGCTTTCACCCGCCGCCCCGCCGCCCGCCTGGTCTCCGCCTGGGCGGACGGCTAGGTCGCATTCTTCTTCTCCTCGCCGCCCGCGCCTGCTTTCAGCGTGTCGGCGTAGCGTTGGAGCTGGTCGGCGACCGCGCGGTGCAGGCTTCCCTCTGCGAACGGGCCCCCTTCCGCAAGGACGCCCGCGGGCATGCCGGTGAGCAGTTCCAGGGCCTGGTCGACCGTGCGGACCGCCCAGATGTGAAACTGCCTCGCCCGCGCGGCTGCCACCACTTCGTCGCGAAGCTGCAAATGACGCCGGTTGGGAGCGGGGATCAGTACTCCCTGAGTGCCGGTGAAACCGCGTGCCCGGCAGACTTCGAAGAAGCCCTCGATCTTCTCGGTGACGCCGCCGACCGGTTGCACCTCCCCGTGCTGGTTGACCGAACCGGTGACGGCGATGTCCTGGCGAAGTGGAGCGCCGGAAACCGCCGACAGCAGCACGCACAATTCCGCCAGCGACGCGCTGTCCCCTTCCACCATCCCGTAAGACTGTTCGAACACCAGGCTGGCCGAGAGGCTGAGCGGCGCGCTCTGCCCGTATTGCCGGAGCAGATACCCGCTGAGGATCAGCACCCCCTTGCCGTGAATCGGCCCACTGAGTTTGACCTCCCGTTCGATGCTGACCACGCCCCGCCGGCCAGGCCCGACCGTGGCGGTCAAGCGGGTAGGCGAGCCAAAGGCGTAATCCCCCAGGCTCAGGACGGTAAGCCCGTTGATCCGGCCGGCGGCGGCGCCTTCGGTATCCACCAGCACCGTGCCTTTCAGGATCGCTTCCCGCATGCGCTCCTCCAGCAGGCTGTCGCGAAAACGCCGGGCTTCCTCGGCGGCGCGGACATCCTCCGCCGTCACGGCCCGGTGGGCGTTCCGCGCGGCGCGGTGGGCCGCTTCCCGGATGAGGTCGGCGATATCGCCAAAGCGCGTCGACAGCTTGTCCTGATCGGCCGCGGCCCGCGATCCGTATTCGACCACGCGCGCCACCGCCCCGCGGTCGAACGGCAGGTAGCGTTCCTGTTCGGTGATGGTGCGCACAAACAGGGCGTAGGCGCGTTCGGCTTCCGGCGTGCGCTCCATGTGGGTGGTAAATTCCGCTTTGACCTTGAACAGCTTCTGGAAGTCCTCGTCATAGGCGTAGAGCAGATAGTAGAGCAGCGGGCTGCCGATTAGCACCACTTTCACGTCCAGCGGCACCGGGCCCGGGTCCAGCGTCACCGTACTGATGAGGCTGAGTTGCGCCCCGAGTTCCTCGATCCGCAACACCCGGTCTTTCAGCGCGCGTTTGAGACCCTCCCAGGCGAAGGGGTTCAACAGGCACTCCCGCGCGGGAATCATCAGGTAGCCGCCATTGGCGCGATGCAGCGCGCCGGGCTTGATCATCGTGAAGTGCGTCACCGCCCCCGTCCAGGTGGCCTGGTGCTCAATTCGCCCGGTGAGGTTGTGATAGGTTGGGTTCGACTCGACGATCACCGGCGCGCCCGCCAGCCCCGAGTTGTCCACCAGCACATTCACCTCGTAGCGGGAACTCAGCGGCTCCGCGATCAGCGGCGCCGGACCCAGGGGCGAAGGGGGCTGCGGCGTCTGCGCCTCCGCCTCCTTCCCTTTCCGGAAATCGTCGGCGCGCGAGATGATGTCGGCCTGCAAGGCCTCCAGAAATTCCAGCACGGCGATCTGCTCGCGGTAGCGGGCCCGCAAGTCCTCCATCACGTGCCGCGCCGCGAAGGCCGCCGTCTCCGTATCCAGCGCCTGCAGGGCATCCCGCGCCCCTTTTTCGATCTCCCGAATGGCCCGCGCGCGTTCCTCAATCTCGCGTTCCAGCACCTGGCGGGCGGCCAGCAACTGTTCTTTGCGCTCCGGCGAAAGCGCTTCCACCTCCTGATCCGTCATCGGCCGCCCGTCGGTCGCCGGGACCAGCATCAATCCGCCCGGCGTCTTCACCAACTGCAACCCGGAGGCGGTGACCCGTTGCTCCATCCGGGCGAACTCTTCGCGGCGGCGCTCCTCGAGTTCGCGCACGATCCGGTCACGCTGGACCATATATTCTTTGGCTTCAAACGCCCGCGGGATGGCGGTCTTTAGCTCGTCGATCAGCGCCGCGATGTCTTTCTTGAGCTGCACGGCCATGCCGGGCGGCAGGCGCAGCGGCACGGGTCGGCGCGGGTCCGCAAAGTTGTTCACGTAGCAAAGATCCGGAGGCGCCGGCAAGCCGGCGGCACTCCGCTCCAGGTAGCCGCGGATCAGGGTGGTCTTCCCTGAGCCGGGCAGACCCAGCGCAAAGAGATTGAATCCGTGGCTGGCGATGCCCGCGCCGAATTCCAGCGCCGCCACGGCGCGCGGCTGGCCCAACACCTCTTGCAGAGCCGGAAGGCTTTCCGTGGTCTCAAAGTCGAACGAGGCCGGGTCGCAGACGCGGCGCAGGTCCTCGGGAGGAAGCGGGGCCGGAGTTTGTTCAGGCATGGAAGGCACCTCCCACATTATCGGCGGACGCCGCGCCCGCCGTCGACTGTGCTGAAAGAGCACCGTAAAGGAGACTTCCTCGCATGTGGAGCCGCAGAGCCTTCCTGGCGGCCGGCGGCGTCAGCGCGCCGGCTTCGATTCGCGCCCAGATGCGGCGGACGCGCCCGCACATCCTCCGGCTCATGACGGATCAGCATCACCGCGATTGCCTGGGCGCGGACGGGAAACATCTTCCACGCCCAAAGCGGCGAAGAGCAGCTTTTCGATCTGGAACGCGATCCCGGAAACCGGCGCGACTTCGCAGGGGACCCGGCCAGCACACCGGTCCTGCGCGCGTGGCGTCAACGCCTGATCGCCCACCTGGAACCGCGGGGCGACCAGTGGGTTCGTGGCGGCAAGCTCCGGCTCCGCCCGGAGTCCATGCTGTGCTATCCGGCGTCGCTGCGCCCCCGCCCACGCCCGTGACGGAGTTGATGGGCAGCGGGGCCCCCCGTGAAGCCGGTAGAATTGAATAGGAGCTTGTTGAGAAACGCTGGGACAGCCACTCTGCCCATGCGGATTGTCGCAAGTTCCTGATGTAGGTTTGGTGCGCCCCCGGGGCAGCGAAGCCTGTCCCGGTTTTTCAACTATTTCTTAGGTTAGGAGACAACCACGATGATGACCCGATTGGGCGCCATACTGGCGCTGAATGCGATTGTCATTTTTGGTCAGCAGATGGGCCAGCCCGGCTCGAAGCTCGACAAGTTCTCACTCGAAGATCTGGATGGGGCGCCCGTAACCATGGAAACGGCGGGCAAAATCACCGCCCTGTTTTTCATCGCCACCCAATGCCCCATTTCGAACGACTACAACGAGCGGATGCAGGCGCTGGTAAACGACTATCAACACAGGGGCATTGCCTTTGTGTTTGTGAACTCCAACGATACCGAACCGGCCGCGGAAGTGAGGAAACACATGCAGGACAACCGCTTCACCTTCCCGGTCTACAAGGACCCTCACAACAAGCTTGCCGATCTGCTCCACGCCGCGGTCACGCCGGAGGTGTTCCTGTTCGACAAGATCGGCACGGTGGTCTACCACGGCGCCATCGACGATTCCCGCAACGCCGCGAAGATCACCAAACGGCCCTTGCGCGATGCCCTCGAGGCCGTCCTGGCCGGCAAGGAGGCGCCCGTAAAGGAACACAAAGCTTTCGGTTGCACCATCAAAAGGGTGAAGAAGATCTCCTGATGCGGGCGCGGTGGATTTTTTTCGCGCTCAGCGCCGTCCTCAGCGCGACTGCCGCCGGGCTCCCGGAGGTGGATGAGACCGGGTACGCCAAAACGATCGGCGCGCAGCGAGGCAAAGTGGTCCTCGTCAACTTTTGGGCCACTTGGTGCGCCCCGTGCCGGAACGAAATGCCCGGCCTGGCGGCGATCGCGAGGAAGTTCGCGGACCGCGGCATGGTCCTGGTCACCATCAGCGCCGACGAACCGGAGGATGCGCCTGCCGCCGCATCCTTCCTTCAGCAAAGCGGCATCACCGGCCCATCTTTCCTGAAGCGCGCACGCGACGATGACGCCTTCATCCGCGCCCTCGACCCCGCCTGGAGCGGCGAACTCCCCGCCACCTTCCTCTACGATCGCAAGGGGCGGAAAGTCCGCTCCTTCTTCGGCGAGGTCGAACTCCGCGAGCTCGAGGCCGCGGTCGCCAAAGCCCTCTGACAGAGTTCGCGGGAGTGGCGCCCGGCGACGCTTTTTTCGGCCGGCGCCAGACGCGGCTACGAGTTGCCGTAGCTGTCCGACACGGAGAAATCGCCGTTGGGGGCGAACGCGATGTCGGTCGGCCGGTTGAACGACCGCTCGTCCGCGCCCGACTTTCGGTTCACGCCCAGGATGCGCAGCGTTTCCCCCGAGGCGTGAACTCGAACACCTGGCGCCCGCCATAGTCGACCGCCCACACATGTCCCCGCCGGTCGACGCGGAGTCGGGACTTGCCGCAACCGCCGAAACCCGGCCGAATTTCCACCCCTCAGGCATGGTGTTGGGTTCTTCGCCAAAGCGGATCTGCACCCGGTATTTCAGCAGCCCGCCCTCGTAGGGGCGCCATCCTGGCGGGCTCTGCGCCGGACCCACGGCGCACAGCAGGACGATGAGCAGGGAAGCCCGCATGGTTCGTCGTGAGCGGATCACACGAGCCGGGAGCCTATGGGGACAGATTTTGTTCACCGGTTTCGGGGCCGCAGACGCGCACCCGCACCCGCGTTTCCGTCTCCACCGGGATGGAGCCGTCGGACTGGGGCGCGAACCGCCACTGCCGCACCGCCACCGCCGCGGGGCCGACGGCGGCGGGGTGCGATCCCTCCAACAGCGCAAACCGCACTGTGCCGTCCGGCCGGAGAATCAGCCGGAAGTTTGCGTCCAGCCCTTCCGGAGGCGCGACCGCACGCGCGGCATCCGGACACGCCACGCGCACGGTGAATGTTGGTTGAGGGGCGTCCGCGGCCGTTCGGCGCACCCGGCGGACCGGCGGCGGCAGGCGCGGCGGCTGTTGCCGGGACCAGTGCTGCTGAAACGCGTCCTGGTAAGCCGCCAGGGCGTGGCAGCCGGGATCGAGTCTTTCCGCCCGCTGGAACCACGACCACGCCACTGTTACGCCCCACGGCGAGGGCTGCGGTCTCGCCTGCTCCGCCAGGTGGAGCCACCAGGCTGCCTCGGCCAGCAGGCGGGCGTCCCCGGATCCGTCCAGCTTCCGCCGGGCTTCCCGGGCGAACTGCGATTGCGCCCGGGAGGGATCGTAGCCGGTGGGCGCTTCCCACGGCGAGCGCGCCGTCACGCCCAAGATTGCATCTACATACAGCCGTGCCTGCAAGCCCGTGACTTCCCCATCCGCCCAAGACCATGTCCACCAGCGCCCGCCGGGACGTGGCGGAGGATCCTGCCCGTCCGGCTCCAGCCGGGCGCGCGCTTGTGTCCGGACAAGGTGAAGCCACGCCTCCGCGCGCCCGGGCGTGGTGCGCAGCAGGTGCTCGGCGGCCCGGAGCAGGACGATGGGGTGGTCCGGCGTCCTGCGAAGTTGCGCTTCCCACGCCGCGGTGACGTCCGCAAAAGCCGGGTCGCGTTCGTCAATCCGCAGAGAACGGCTGTCGCTCAACCGTAGCTCGGGTTGATAGCGGATGGTCCAGAGGATGTGCTCCACCCTGCGTCCGGCGCGCAAGTCGCGGTAATGCACCGTGTACCAGGCGAGCAGTTTGCGGCGTGCATCGGTGTCCGCGGGACGGGATTCCAGCAGGCGCTCGAGGTCCGCCGCTTCCTGCCAGTCGCGCACGTCCGGGCCGCCGATCACCTGGGCTGGCAGCGGCGCCGCCAAGAGCAGCAGCGGCAGGAGGACGCGGTGCATCTGAAGATGAGACGCCACCACCCGCACCGGTGTTCCCGGGTTGCCCTCACACCGGCTATCGCTTGAAATACCAGAGCCAGAAGTACTGCGAGCCCGCCCCGTGCCGGTACCGATTCTCGAATCCGCACCGCTCGGCCATCTCGATGGCATCCTGCTCGGAGAACGGCACGCCCAGCCAGGTATCGTCCGGGCTGGTTTGGATGGAGGTGTCCCCTTGGACTTGAAACTTGAACAGCCCTCCCCGGCGCAGGCGCTTGCCGGTCTCCCGGACATAGTTCTCGATCACGTCCCGGCTGGGAATGTGCTGGAACACGATCATCGAGAAGGCAAAGTCCACCTCGATTGGGCCGAGAACCTCCAGGTCCACGCCATTGTTCTGGAAAAGCTGGACATTCGGCATGTCCGCCAGGGCCTGGCGCGCCTGCCGGATCATCTCCCCGCTGACGTCCACCGCGTATACCGTGCCGAACAGATTCCCGAGCGCCCGCGTGATCCGTCCGGCGCCGCAGCCGATCTCCAGCACGCGCATCTGTTTGGGATCCTTGCCCTGGCAGATGTTGATCATGTCTGTGAGAATCTCTTCCTTCACGGTTTGTTCGCCCGAGCGGAAGAATTCCTCGTCGGTCCAGACCTGTTTCTCAGTGTTCACGAAATGGCGGGCGTTCTGGCGGGCGCGCTCATCCCAGTCCTGCCGCATCCGCTCGAGGGTTTTGCGAAGATCCGTTTCAGACATGCCGCGGGTTATGTTATAAGTAGGAAGAAGCGTGGGCGGCTAGCTCAGTTGGGAGAGCACGGCGTTCGCAACGCCGGGGTCGTGGGTTCGAATCCCATGCCGTCCACCAGGCCTTTTTCTGTCTTCCTCCTCCATTGTAGTGGTTTTCCTCAGGAAGCGGCCAAGGGGAGCTGCTCCTCACCGTTTTCTGCCAGCAGCGTGAATCGTGGTGTCGTCCGCATGAGGGTGTCCGGCCCGTGCCGCTTATCGCCCGGTTCGCTTGAGATACCCGCTGGGGTTGAAGGTGAAGAGGAACTTCTCTGGCGTCCGGTCAACCTGGAATTGCGGGTTGGCAGCGACAAACTCCCGCGCCGCCTCCCACGGTCCCGGTCCAAACTTCGGCAGAATGGGATGCCCGTTGAAATGTGTGTCTTCGACAATCAGGTAGCTACCCGGCGTCACCAGCGGACCGTAAAGTCTCAGTTCCTCGCCAACGTGCGATCCCCGGTGGTCGGAGTCGAGCATCACCATGACCGTCTCCCCGGCATGAATCAGGCTCCTGACCTGCTCCACGATGCGCGGGTCGGTGGAAGAACCGTGCAGAAACGTCACTCGCGGATGTTTGGGTTTATTGGGATAGTCCTCGATATCCACGGTGATGATGCGCCCATGCCCCATTAGGTCGCACAGCGTCGCATAAAAGTACGAACTGCCGCCGTGATACGTGCCCGTCTCGACGATCACGTCCGGGCGCAACGCGAAGATTAATTCCTGAAACACCCACAGGTCGAGCGGCAGCTTCTGAGTGGGAACTCCCAGCCAGAAAGTATTATTGAAAGTCTGCGCGCCACGTGCGTGATACAGGCGGTGAAAACGCTCCACCACACGGTCGGGCTGCTTCAGGTAGCGCTGCATGCCCGCTGCGCCCGCGATCAGCCCCACCAGGAGCGCCAGTGCGAATTTCAGAAGAACCGCCGCGGCGGCGCTCCGGCCCGAGGTCATCGGCACGGAACTCCCGCATCTGTCCCGGCAGCCGCGGCGTTACCGGAGTCGCGCGTGTTCGGCACGCCGACCAAGGGCGCAAACGGCAGCCCCCAGGCACAGAATCGAATACCCGTCGCCTCCCTATTCACGATGCGCCGTCAGAAACCAAGCGTGGCGCGCTGGAAGTAATCCATCATCACCAGCACGAACAGGAGCAGCAGCCAGAAGAAGCCCCCGGCGACGAACAGGCGCGCCAGCTTATTGGCCCAGCGCACGTGCATGAAGATCATGACCACCGCGATCGCTTTCGCCACCGCGATCAACATGGCCACGAGCGTGTTGAAGATCCCGAGGTCCACCCAGGAGACCACGACGGTGACGACGGTCATCACCATCAGAAAAGCAAACACCCCGAGATAGGCCTTTACAGGGACGATGTGGTGGGTTTCGCCCGAACCATTCTGAGCCGACATCAGTGGTGCGCGCCTCCTCCAGGAGTCAAATGGCCGCCGAGCAGGTAGAGCAGCGGGAACAGGAAAATCCAAACGATATCGACGAAGTGCCAGTACAGCCCGAAGTTCTCGACCGGGGTGTAGTAATCGGAGGTGTACTTGCCCTTCATGGCCGCCAGCAGCATGGGAATCATCACTCCAATGCCGACCACCATGTGCGCCGCGTGCAACCCTGTCATACCGAAGTAGAGAGAGAAGAACAACTGTGCGTTCTCGACGCCGGGGAACGAGAAGTTCGGACCCGGAACGTGGTGATGTTCGAACTTGTCGGCGTACTCGATGGTTTTGACGCCCAGGAAGGTCGCCCCCAGCAGCATCGTCAGCAGCAGATAGGTGACGATCTTCTTCCGCTGGCCCAGTTGCGCCGAGTGCACGGCCATGGCCATCGTCAGCGAACTGCAAATCAGCACCGCGGTGTTAAACGCCCCAAGCGGAATATTCAAGGTGTGGCTGGCCGCGACGAACGCGTCGTAGTAGTAATGGCGATAGCAGATATAGGCGGTGAAAAACCCGCCGAAGAACATGACTTCCGTAATCAGGAACAGCCACATCCCCAGCGTGGCGGCGTCCCGTTGTTGCTCGGCGGTGTCGAAATGGTGCAACACCGCGGCGGGGTTCCCCGCCGTCACACTATGAGTGGACAACTTCCTTCTCCTTCTCGGGGGCGTAGGCGTATGCCGGCTCGTGCACTTCGGGGGTGTGGTCGAAATTAAAGGTGGGCGGTGGCGAAGGGGCCTGCTCCCATTCCAGCCCCTTGGCGTTCCAGGGATTGGCTGGCGCCTTCTCGCCCTTGAACAGCGAATAGAGCAGGTAAGTCGCCGGGAACAGGTAGCCGATGGCCAGCACAGTCGCGCCCGCGGTGGAGAGCACGTTCAGCACCTGGAACTCCTCCGGATAGGCGTGGTAACGCCGCGGCATGCCCAGGTACCCCAGAATGAACTGCGGAAAGAAGGTGAGATTGAATCCGACAAAGATCAGCACCGCCGACAGCCGAGCGAGCGGTTCGTAGTACATCCGGCCGGTCATCTTCGGCCACCAGAAGTGCAAGCCGCCCAGGAACGCCATGATCGCGCCCCCGACCATCACGTAATGGAAATGGGCGACCACGAAGTAGGTGTCGTGCATGTGCACGTCCAGGCCCATCGCCGACAGGAACAAACCCGTTAAACCCCCAATCGTAAACAGGCCGATGAACCCGTACGCGTAGAGCATGGGCGTCAGGAACGCGTTGGATCCTCGGTAAAGCGTCGCCGTCCAGTTGAACACCTTGATTGCCGAGGGGACGGCCACCAGGAAGCTGAGGAACGAGAACACCAGACCTGCGTACCAACTCTGGCTGGAGACGAACATATGGTGTCCCCAAACCAGAAAACCGATGACGGCGATTGCTACGCTGGAAATGGCCACCACTTCGTAGCCAAAGACCTTCTTTCGGGACATGGCCGCGATCAGCTCGCTTTGCACGCCCATGCCCGGCAGAATCATAATGTAGACAGCCGGGTGAGAGTAGAACCAGAACAAGTGCTGAAAAAGCACCGGGTCGCCACCTAGCGCCGGATCGAAGAAGCCGATCCGCAATCCGCGCTCGAGGGCCACCAGCAAAATGGTCACCGCCACCACCGGTGTGCCCAGGATCATAATCAGGCTGGTGGCGTAGTGACCCCAGACGAAGAGCGGCAGCCGAAACCACGTCAGCCCCGGCGCCCGCATGCGGTGAATGGTGACGATGAAGTTCAGGCCCGTAAGAATCGACGAGAACCCGGAAACGAACACGCCGAGCGCGGTCAACATGACGTACGTATTGGAGTACGTACTGCTGTAGGGCGTGTAAAATGTCCAACCGGTATCCACGCCCCCCAGCGCCATCGCGCTGAGCGTCAGGACGCCACCGACCAGGTATATGTACCAGCTCAGCAGGTTGATACGCGGAAACGCCAAGTCCCGCGCGCCGATCATCAGCGGAATCAGAAAGTTCCCCAGCGTCGCCGGGATCGAGGGGATCAGGAAGAAGAAGATCATCACCACGCCGTGCATGGTGAAAATCTTGTTGTAATTCTCCGGCTGGAAGACGTCTCCGGTGGGAGTCAGCAGTTCCAGGCGGATCAACCCGGCCAGGATCCCACCCAGCAGGAACATGAGCGAAATCGAGATCAGGTAGAGAATCCCGATCCGCTTGTGGTCGGTGGTCAACAGCCAGGACTTGATGCTAAAGTCCGAGGTCAAATAGTTCGGCTTCGCCTCGGGAATCGTCGACGATACCGTGCTCATAATCCCTTCCCCTGTACAGTGGCGGCAGTCGCCGCGGTGCGGCTGGCGGGCGCGGCGGGTTTCGCGGCCGGCGCCTTCTGGGTTTTGCCAATCGATTTCAAATACTCGATCAACTGGAGCAGTTGATCTTCGCTGACCAGGCCTTGGAAGACCGGCATGATGCCCTGGTAGCCGGCTACCAGCTTGGCCTGCGGATTCAGGATGGATTCACGCAAGTACTCTTCGTCGGCCAGCACTTTAGCGCCGCGTTCGAGTTCCACCATCTCCCCGGCGACGCCCACCAGCGACGGGCCGCGCCCCTTGCCATCCGTGCGATGGCAGTTCGCGCACCCCAGTTCGTTAAACAACTTTTCTCCCCGCTGCGCCAGCGTCCCCTCCCCGGAGTCGCCTTGCAGCCACTTCTGGTAGTCCTCGGGTTGCATCACATATACCCAGCCAATCATCCCGGAGTGCTTGGTGCCGCAGTACTCGGTGCAAAACAGGTGATACTTGCCGACCTTGGTCGGCCGAAACCAGGTGGTCGTGTAGCGGCCGGGCAGCACGTCCATCTTCGTGCGAAAGGCGGGGACAAAAAAGCTGTGGATGACGTCTTCCGAAGTCATCTTGAGCTTGATCGCCTGGCCCACCGGGACGTGCAGTTCATTGATCTCGCGCTTGCCGTTGCGGTGCTGGATCTTCCACATCCATTGCTTACCGGTGGCGTACATCTCGATGGCGTCCTCCGGGGGCGTCATGATCGTGAAAAAGATCTTCGCGCTCCAGCCGAACATCACCATGCCGATGAGGAACGGAATGGCGGTCCAGACGATTTCCAGCGGCACGCTGCCCAGGATCGCCCGGGGCTGGTCCTGGTCGGACTTGCGGCGATACTTGACCGCCATGAAAACCACCAGGCCAAACACCAACAGCGAGAAGAACGCCGTCACCGCCACCATGAAGAAGTAGAACGCGTCCACCTCGCCTGAGACCGAGGACGCCGACGGAGGAAGGAAAGGTATGGAGCCCATGGGAATTATGCCGTCTTCTGCGCCGGGCTGCGGCGCGCGCTAAGGAAGATGAACGAAAAGAGGGCCACCAGCGTGAGCACCCCCAACAAACGGATGATATTCAAGGCCGCCGCGCTGTACTTCCCGGTGGCGGGGTCGTAGTGGTAGCAGAACAGCAGGAACTGATCGACGGGTGAGCCGATCTTGCCTTGCGAGGCTTCCACCAGCGCCAGTCGCATGTGCCGGGGTTCGTATTCGACGCCGTAAAGATACCGCGACAGCTTCCCATCGGGCGTCGCCACCATCACTCCGCTGGCGTGGGCGAACTGCTTGGATTCCGGTATGTATTTATAGCGAAAACCTAGCGCATCCATCAGCGTCTTAATGTTGGCTTCGTCTCCCGTCAGAAAGTGCCAGCCCCGCTCCGCGCCTTTCCGGCCAAAACGCGTCAGGTAGGTATTCTTTTTCTTCCTGGCCAGCTCGGGACCTTCGGCCGGGTCGAAGCTCACCGCGATCACGTCGAAATCTTCGCCGGATACAAACGTCACTGCTTTCAAGCTGCTCACCAGCCCGTTCAGAATCTGGGTGCACAGCATGGGACACTCGAAGTAGACCGGCGCGATCACGACCGGGCGAGCGCCGAAATACCGGCGTAAAGTCACCGTGGCGCCGTTTTCATCGCGGAATTCCAGGTCCAACGGCAGGGCGGCGTTCAGCCGCTGCTCGATGCCGATGCCCTCCAGTTGCGGATCCTTCATGGTCGAAGGACGCCCCACGGGCTCGCGGAAGAAGTTCGAAGGCGGGCGTTGCGCCACCAGCGCACCCGCGCCCGCCGCGAGGAGAACCGCTAGCCGCCCCAGGTTCATCGCGCGGCGCCCCCCGGCGCCTTGGCGGCCGGAACCGCCGCCGGAGTCCAGACCGGCAATTGCCCCTCTTTCGCCACCAACTCCAGAGCCCGCTGCACCGGAATCTGGATCATGCGTTTCTCGCCGTCCACCCATTTGTACTCCGCAGCCTTCCGCTGCTCGGCGGCCAGAAACTGCTTCAGGTCCGGCCGCGGCGTCCCCTGCAAGTTTGGCGCGGGCGGCATCTTCATTGGATTTTCGGCCGCCATCGGGCGCGCCGCCGGGCTCTTCGCTTCTTCGCGGTGGGTCAGGTACTGGAGCAGAAACCACATCCCGAACATCGACGCCAGCGTTACGGCGGAAATCCAGATGCCAAACCGCGAAATGGAGATCACGTTGATGTCGGAAGCTTCGTGGGCCCCGTGTTCCCCGCGTACGACGTGCGACTCGAAATTAGTGTCCGCCACTGTGCAAAGCCTCCTCGAGCATCGGGTCCCCGACCGGCAGCAACGGCCGCTGCTTCAACTGGCCCAGGAACACCCACATCCACAGCCCGCCAATCGCCAAAGGCGTGGCTGCGTCCAGCCAATGGAGGTGAATACCGCGTTCATGGAAACTCGGCATCACCAGCCAATAGGCATTCACGAGCTGCATGAAAATCAGCCAGCCCGCCACTTTGCTCACCTTACCCGGTGTCCGCTTCAGATTCCGCGACAGCAAGAGAAAGAAGGGCACGAAGAAATGCAGGACCATGATCGCGATGCTCACGTACTGCCAGCCGCCGGTGGTGCGCTTCAGATACCACGTGGTCTCTTCCGGCAGGTTGCCTGACCAGATGATCAGGAACTGCGAGAAGTTGAAATACGCAAAGAGGTTGACGAAAGCAAACATGAGCTTGCCTAGGTCATGGAGATGAACCGAGCGCACGGCCTCCGACATCGGCCGCTGCCGCATCAACCACACCAGCACCATGATCGCGAAAGCGAATGTGCTCACGCCCTGGCAGCCCAGGAGCAAAATGCCGAAGATCGTCGAGAACCAGTGGGGATCCAGAGACATGATCAGGTCGATCGAAAAGAAGGTGACGGTAAGCCCGTACAGCAGGATCCCCGGCCCGCTCAACCGTTGAAGTTTGGTGTAGTACGGTTCCGCTCCGTGTTCGTCCTGCTGGGCCGAGAGGCGGCTGATGCGGAACGACAGAAACAGGCAGATGAGAAAGTACCCGGCCACCCGCGCGAAAAAGAACGGCACGTTGAGATACGCGGACTTCTCGTGGATCAGGTGGTCCTGCTCGGCCACCTCGTGAGGCGCCCAGGGAAAGATCTGGAACACGCCCAGCGCGATCGGCAGAAACAGGATAAGCAGCAGCGGGAAGGTCCGCGAGCCGGCCTCCAGGATCCGGCGGATCATGATGCCCCAGGCGCCGCCCGTCAGGTGGTTCAACATCGTCAGGGCCAGCGAGCCCATCGCCAAACCGAACACAAAGACGTAAGCGTACAAATAGGACTGAAAGAAACGCTGCGGATCGGCGAAATAGCCGCCCGCGGCGGCGGCCAGTCCAAGCAGGCCGGCGAGCAGCCAGCGTGACCGGGTGCGGTCCATTTCGCCGAGCAGTTCGGCGGGGGTGTTATATGGTATGGCGCTCATTGGGCGGCTCCCGTGGTGGCGGCTGGGACCACTGGCTTGGCGGGCGGCGGTCCCAGGCGGTTGCGTTCCTCCGCCGGCGCGTCGGTTTCCGGCGCGTATCGGCTCCGCTGCAACACGCGGATATAGGCCACAATGGCCCAACGATCCTGCGGGTCCTGAATCTGCGCCGAGTAGTCATACATCGCGCCGAAGCCGTTGGTAATCACATCGTAGAAATAGCCGACCGGGGCCTCGCGCAGCCGGTCGAGATGGTACGACGGCGGGTGCTTGGCGCCGCGGCTCGGGATCATGCCGTTGCCGTCCCCCGTCTGGCCATGACATGGCGAACAGTAGATGTTGTAGCGCTCCTGGCCGCGCGCGAGCAGCGCGGCGGTTACCGGCAAGGGAAATTCCTTCACCATCTGATCGCCGTCTTTGCCTTGGTAGAATTTCGTGTCCTGGCGGAGGAAGCCGCGGGCCAAGGCGCCTTCGGGCAGCGGGCGGGACGCGCGCCGGTCCTCGAAAAACCTGCTCTCTTCCTGCGCCTCATACCTCGGCTGATCGTGCATGTCCTGCCGGCAGCCGGTGACCGCCAGCCACACCAGCGGCGCCGCCATCAGCCAGCGGGAACGGCGGGGGGATTCAGTTTTCAACTTCGGCTACCTCCCGAGGTTCCAGGGAAGCCAGAAAACGAAGCGTGTCCTGGCGGTCAAACAGGGGGTCCTGCGCTTCGATGCACAGGAAAAACCGGTCGCGCGACGCGGTCGCGAAACGCGGCGAGTTGAACAGCGGATGATAAGGCTGCGGCAGCCCGTTCATCATGAGCATGCCGAACACCGCCGCAAACGAGGCAAACAGCACCGCCAGCTCGAAGGTGATCGGGATGAAGGAAGGCCAGCTCAAGTCCGGCCGGCCGCCGATGTTCATCGGATAGTACATCGTCGAGGCCCACGTCTGTAATCCGAAACCGGCGCACATGCCGGCCAGCGCGCCGCACAGCACGGCCAGCGGCACCCGGTTGGAGTGATGCGGAATCGCCTCCCAGGCTTCCTCCACCGGGTAAGGCGAGTACGCATCCAGCTTGCGGTACCCGGCGGCGTAAGCCTGGCGGGTCGCCCGCACCAGGTCGTTGGGATTGTCGAACTCGGCCAGCAGCCCGTAAAGGCTCGGCCCGGCGTCGGCCGTCTCCACGCTGTGCATCGATTCGCCCGCCATTACTTATGCACCCCCGCCACTTTGGCCTGCGGGATGATGGTCCGCATTTCAAAGATCGAAATCATCGGCAACACCCGGATGAACAGGAAGAACAGAGTCAGGAACAGGCCGAGGGTGCCGGCGTACGTCATCCAGTCCCAAATCGTCGGCCAGTACATGCCCCACGAGGAGGGCAGAAAGTCGCGGTGCAGGCTGGTCACCACGATGATGAAGCGCTCCAGCCACATGCCGATGTTAATGACAATCGACATGATGAACAGGATGGGAATGCTGGTGCGGGCCTTCTTCCACCAGAAAATCTGCGGCGCGATCCCATTGCAGAAGATCAGCGCCCAGTAGAACGGCGCGTAGGGACCCATCTGCCGGTTGATCATCATGTAGCGCTCGTACTCGTTGCCGCTGTACCAGGCGATGAAGATCTCCATCAGATATCCATAAAAGACAATCCACCCGGTGGCGAGCATCACCTTCGCCATGTTCTCGAGGTGCTTGAGCGTAATGAAGTCCTGCAAGCCGTAGATCGCCCGGATCGGGATCGACAGCGTCACCACCATGGCGAATCCGGAGAAGATCGCGCCGGCGACGAAATACGGCGGGAAGATGGTGGCGTGCCAGCCCGGGATGACAGACACAGCGAAGTCGAAGCTCACGATGGTATGCACCGAGAGCACCAGCGGAGTCGCCAGACCCGCCAGCAGCAGCGATGCCGTCTCGTAGCGGTGCCAGTGCACCGCCGACCCCCGCCAACCGAGCGAGAGAATGCCATAGGCGATCTTTTGAAACTTCGCCGTGGCCCGGTCGCGCAGCGTCGCCAAATCCGGAATCAGCCCGACATACCAGAACAGGAGGGAAACCGTGCCGTACGTGGACACCGCGAACACGTCCCACATCAACGGACTCCGAAACTGCGGCATCAGCGCCATGGTGTTCGGGTACGGGAACAGCCAGTAGGCCGCCAGCCAGGGACGCCCGGTGTGAATGACGGGGAAGATCGCCGCGCAGGCCACGGCAAACAACGTCATCGCCTCGGCGAAGCGGTTGATCGACGTTCGCCAGCGCTGCTTCAGCAGCAGCAGGATCGCCGAGATCAGCGTGCCGGCGTGGCCAATGCCGATCCACCAGACGAAGTTGATGATCGCGAAGCCCCAGCCTACCGGAATATTGATGCCCCAGATTCCGGTGCCCTTGAACAACAGGTAGCCGACCGACAGGCCCAGCCCGCTGAGGAGCGTGAGACCGATCAGCAGCCCCAGCCACCAGGACGCCGGCGAGGGCTCATGCAACACGATCGAAGCGATCTTGTCCGTGATGGTGGCGAAGGTATGGCCCGGGCCAATGACCGCGGCCCGTTCCCGTTCGGCCAGGGATAGTTCTTTCACGGTTGATGTGTTCTCCATGCCGCTTCCCGCTTATCCGTGACTCTTGGATTCAGGCGCGCCCGCCGGCGCCAGGGCCGGATGCGGATTGCGCAGCGAGGCCAGGTAGGTGGTCCGCGGCCTCGTATTCAGTTCGCCCAGCAGGCTGTAGTTGAGCTGTTCCTGCTTCAACTTGGCCACCTTGCTGTTGGGATCGTTCAGATTTCCAAAGTGGATGGCCTGCGTCGGGCAGGTCTGCTGGCAGGCCGTCAGCACCTCGCCGTCCTTGATTTCGCGATCGGCGCGCTTGGCCTCGATGCGCGCCTGGTTGATGCGCTGGACGCAATAGGTGCACTTTTCCATCACGCCGCGGCTGCGGACGCTGACGTCCGGGTTCCGCTGCATCTTCGAGATCTCGGTTTCAAAATCCGCGTAGAGCAGGAAGTTAAACCGGCGAACCTTGTACGGGCAGTTGTTCGAGCAGTATCGGGTGCCCACGCAGCGGTTGTAGACCATATCGTTGAGGCCTTCGGCTGAGTGCACCGTGGCGGCGACCGGGCAGACCACCTCGCAGGGCGCGTTCTCGCAATGCATGCACAGCACCGGCTGCGAATGCGCCGTAGGGTTGTCCAGGTCTCCCTCGAAATATCGATCCACGCGAATCCAGTGCATCTCGCGCTGCGCCAGCACCTGCTCCCTGCCCACCACCGGGATATTGTTTTCCGCCTGGCAGGCGATCACGCAGGCGTTGCAGCCGTTGCAGGAACCCAAGTCGATGGCCATGCCCCAGGCGTAGCCTTCGTACTTGCGCTCCGGATAGAGCGTGATCTCCGGCGGGAACTCGTGCGCCATCGCTTTGGCGAAAGCGGGGTCCTTTTCGTACTGCGCCAACGTGCCGGCCCGCACGGGGTGCCGGCCCTCCATTTTCCAGTGGCTCTGCGTGCAGGCCAGTTCCGTGCGGCCGCCCGTCTTGCGGATTTCGAGATCTTCGCCGGACCACAGTCTCGCCGAAGCGCGCAACCAATAGGCGTTGAAGCCCGCCTGGTTACCTACCCGGCCGGCGCGGGTGCGACCGTAGCCCAAGTGCACCGTGACCGACCGGTTGGCATGGCCCGGCAGGATCCACACCGGCGCCTGCACCGACCGTCCCCCCGAGCGCAACTCCACGATGTCGCCGGCTTGCACGTTCAACTCGCGAGCCGTCTCCACGCTGACCAGCGCGACGTTCTCCCAAGTCAGCTTGGTCAGCGGCTTGGGCAATTCCTGGAGCCAGCCGTTGTTGGCAAAGCGCCCGTCGTACACGGTCGGGTCGGGACGAAAATTCAGCTCCATTTCGGGCAGCGCCGCCGGACGGAGGGCGGAAGCCCACCCGGGTTTGACCGTCACGTTGACCGCCGGAAACGCGGCGCCGGGCGCTACCCCGTCGTGTACCGCCTTTCGCCACCACGCTTCGAAATCCCCGCTGGTCCGCGACTGCCAGTAAGCGCGGACCACCTCATATGCCGGCTGTTCCGGCACAGGCCCGAAGAACGTCATCAGGTCGACCGCGGACTTGCCGCGATACAACGGCTGAATCAGCGGCTGCTGGATGGAGACGGCGCCGTTATAGGCCCGGATGTCGCCCCAAGCCTCCAGGTAGTGCGCCTCGGGCACCTGCCAGTGGCACAGCGAAGAAGTCTCGTCATCGTAGTAGCAAAGGGCGATGCGGAGCTTTGCTTTCTTCATCGCCGCGGCGAAATCCAAGTCCGCGGGAGCGTTGTAGACCGGATTGCCGCCGAGGATCAACATGGTCTCGACGTTACCGCTGTTCAGATCGGCCACCAACTCTTTGAGCGACGCCACCTGATCCACCGGCATGGTTTCGATGGGTTCGGTGTACAGCACCGTGGTGCCGATATTGCCGAGCGCGGCATTGATGGCGTGCGCCAGCGCGTGGGTTTCGGGCGGCTGCTGCTCGCCCGCCACCACCAGGCTGGTCCCCTTGTGCGCCCCCAGATCAGCCGCCAGCGCCTTCATCGAGGCTTCCGGAACCCCCCGGAAGGCGCCGCCGGCCAGTCCGCCCACCTCCACGCCCAGCGCCTGCGCCAGCGCGGCGGCGAAATTCTGAATCTCGCCGGCGCGCATGGGCCAGCGATGATCGGCCATGGTGCCGGTGCCGGAGGGGCAACTTTCGACCGCGTAGAGGCGGTTCATCTTGCCGCCGTTCTCGTACACGCGGCGGCGCGAGGCGAAGTTGCGCGCGTAGCGCACGTTCCCCGGACCGGTGGTGAGGAAATCCGCGTCGAGCGTCAGAATGACCTCGGCGTTATCCACCTTGTAGTAGGTGTGGACCGGCTTGCCGAAAGCCAGTTCGGCGCCCGTCCGCGCGCTATGCGCCCCGGCCGGCTCCCACTGGTGCCATTTGGCGTTCGGGAAGTCCGCCAGAAACTGGCGCAACTGCGCGCCGAGCGTCGGCGAGCCGACGGTTTCCGTCAGGATCCGCAGGCCGGCCCCTTTGTTCAACTTGGCCGCCGCCACCACCTTGGTCATTTCCTGCGAAAACTGGTTCCACGTGGCTACTTCGCCATAGTGCAACAGCGTATTCAGCCGGTCGGGATCGTAAAGCTGCAACACCGAGGCCTGGGTCAATGCGTCGGCGCCGCCCAGACTGCCAGGATGTTCCGGATTGCCCTCCAGTTTGGTCGGGCGTCCCTGGTGGCTCTCCGCCAGCACGCCCACGCCCACGCCGCTCAACGGCATGGCCGTGGCGAAGTAGAGGCTCTTGCCGGGAATCGTCTCCTCCGGCTGGCGGACGTAGGGCAGGATCTTTTCATCGGGCTGCCGGGTGCAGGCCGTGACCCCCGCCAATGCCAGCGAGGCGCCCATCAACTTCAGGAACCGCCGCCGTCCCGGCTCGTCGTCCACCCATTCGGAAGCCTGGCGGGGGAACTCGCGGAACAGCAATTCCTTGAACTCCCGGGTTTCCGCCAACTCTTCCAGGCTCTGCCAGAAGCGCGGTCCCCGCGCCGTGACCAGCTTTTCCCGAATTGTTTTCAGGTCCAGGCCAGAGGTTCGGATCTGATAAAGTTCGTTCACGTCTACCCTCTTCGAGAGGCGCAACCGCCGGCCTCCCGCTTGCCAATCCTTGACCGATCCCCCGCACCCCTACCGGTGGCAGGTGGAACAACTGGTCAGGTTCTCGGTCTTGGCGATTTTGTACTCCGCGACTAACTGCTTCCCCAATTCGAGCTGGTTGGATGGCGGCACATAGTCCATGCGGAAGACATCTTCCCGCTTGCGGACATAGCGCTCCGGCTGGCGGTGGCAATCCAGGCACCACTCCATCGTCAATGGGGAATGCTGCGCCATCAGCGCCATCCGGTCGACCTGGCCATGACAGGTCTGGCAACCCACGCCTTTGTTGACATGGATGCTGTGGTTGAAATAAACGTAGTCTGGCAAATCGTGGACCCGCGTCCACGCAATCGATTCGTTGGTGCGGAAGCTGGCCCGTACCGGCTCCAGCGTCGGGCTCTCGTTCCAGACCATGGAATGACAGTTCATGCACGTCTTGGTCGGCGGGACATTCGCGCTGCTGGAGATCTCCACGGAATTGTGGCAATACCGGCAGTCGAGCCCCATGCCGCCGACGTGGTGGGCGTGGCTGAAGGGGACAGGCTGGTCGCGGTTGACGTTTTGTTGGGTAGCGTAAGAGGACCGGCTGATGGTCAATATCAACGTTAACGCCAAACCGGCGAACAACACTCCCCCGACGATGCTCGCCTTGGAATAGATATTCGCGCTGCGGTGAAATATCTGCGGCATGGATTCGTATGGCCTAGACTACTCTCCTCCCCCAAGAAGCCGGCGGATGGTCGCCGCCTCCTCAACAATTCAACTTGCAGGGGTAAGCCTCATTATAAACACGTCAATAGGGGAGGAAACAAGTCCTGTTCGTCCGTTATGGATGATGCCACACCTGCGGGGGGAAGATGCAAGAATCCGCGCGTCCCGGGGCAGAGGCCGCAAAACGTTGAAAAAACAACTTCCCGGCCAGCACTTTCCCACGGGCGACTAGGAGGATTCCCTCTACGGTCAGGGCGCCCTGCTGCCCTACAATGGGTGGCAAACCGGGAGAGACGCAATTGGCCGAAGGGCGAATCCTCACGTTTTACTCGTACACCGGCGGGACCGGACGCACTATGGCGCTGGCCAACGTCGCGACGCTGCTGGCGCGGCAAGGCGCGGTGCTGATGATCGACTGGAACCTGGAAGCGCCCGCCTTGCACCGCTACTTCCCGGAGACCGGCGCCGGCGAGGCGCCGGGTCTGATCGACCTGTTCGAATCGCTGGCGGCGGACCCGGACACCGACCCCGCCCCCTTCGTGCAGCAGACTCGCTGGGATAACCTCCGCCTCCTGCCTGCCGGCCGCTTCGACGAATCCTATGCCGCGCGGGTGGCCGGCCTTGCATGGCGCTCCCTGGACGAGCGCCAGCCCGGTTTGATCCAGAAACTGGCGGCGTGGTGGCGAGGTCGTTACCGCTACGTGCTGATCGATTCTCCAAGCGGCGTCAACGAAATGAGCGGCATGTGCGCCATGATGCTGCCGGATCAGTTGGTCATGCTGTTCACGCCCGCTGGGGCGAGCCTGGACGGAACGATCGAGGTTGCGCGCCTGGCGCACGGCTACCGTGACGGGGAGGAACCAACTCGCCCCTTCGTGGTGTTGCCGGTTCCCTCCCGCGGAGACGGCGCGGAGACGGCCCTCGCCGTCCGGTGGCGCTTCGGACCCGATCCCGCCGGCTACCAGGAGCGATGGGAAGCGGTGTTCCGCGAGCTCTTTGGGTTGTCCGCGTGTCACCTGCACGCCTATTTCAACGCCTGCGCCCTGCCGCATCAGCCTCGCTATGGCTTTGGCGAAGCACTCGCCGCGGCCGTGGAAGACGAAACGCACCCCACGCCCTTGGGGCGCGCCTATGCGGAACTGGCCCGCCGGATCGCCTCGGCCGCGCCGGCTTGGGCGACTGCCGACGAAGCCTCCGGCTGCGTCGAAGTGGACGGCGAATGGCTGGCCCCGCGGGAGGCGGAAGCGCGGTTGCTCGCCCGCATTCCGCAGTGCATGGCGCAGCGGGACAGCGATCGCCTCGCCCGCACCTTGCAACAATTGGCGGGTCTGGAGGCGCGCGCCGGACACGCGGCGGACGCCCGGGCTTACTTTCAGCAGGCGCTTGCCCTGCTCCGGACTCTGGCCGCGCCGGACCGCCTAGCCTCGCTCCTCGAGGACCTCGGCCGCTTTGAACTGGCGCAGGACCGGGCGGAAGAAGCCTGGCGCTGCCTGAGCGAAGCCTTCACCCTGGCGGGCGAGACCCTGCCGCCGATCCGGCGCGCCCGCCTGCTGGTGGCGCTGGGAGATGCCGAACGGGCCCTGCCGCGCGGCGACGCGGCGCGCGCGCATTACCAGGGAGCGCTCGCCATTTACGAGGCGGACTCCGACCGCCTCGGGACCGCCTTGGTTTGCGAAAAGCTGGCCACCCTGGACAGCGCCTCCGACCCCGAGCGGGCCGAAACCGAGTTCCGCCGCGCCGCCGGCATCTTCGAACTGGAACGGGAAACCGGCCGGCTGGCGGCTTGCTTGCGCGCCCTCGGAGACCTGCAACGGCGTCACGGGCGATTCGAGGATGCCGCGCGCCAGTATCGCCGCTGCCTGGACATGCTGCCCGGCAACGGCCACGCCGCCGAACGCGCCCGGACCCTGTTGGGGCTCGCCCGGATCGGCCGCAGCCAAAGCCCTGCCGAAGCCGAACTGTGCTACCGCGAGGCGCTCGACCTGTTCATCGAACGCGGCGAGCGGGACGGCGCGGCCGCGGCGCGCGAGGGATTGGCGGAACTGGCGCTCCGCCGCGGCGATCTCGAGGCCGCGGCGCGCGAGTATGAAGAGGCCCTGGCCGCCGCCACCCTTGCCAACAGTCCCCGCAGGCTGGCTAGCATTTCCCTTGGCCTGGGAGAGGCCGCCCGGCGTCGCGGCGACCAGGAGGGCGCGCGCCGTCTGTTTACCCAAGCCCTGGAAACCTACCGCAGCCTCTACCACAGCGTCGGCCAGGCCAACGCCCTGCTCGCCCTGGCCGAACTGCACCGTCAGACCGGCGCCGCCGCCGAAGCCCGCGACCGCATCTGCCAGGCTTTGCAAATCTACCGGCAACTGCGGGCGAGCGTCGGCGAAGCCAACGCGCTGAAGAGCCTCGGCGACCTCGAAGCCTCCGCAGGCGAGACCGGCCTGGCGCGCGAGCTGTACCTGGAAGCCGCCGCCGCCTACGAAGCGCAGCGGAATCAAATGGGTTTGGCCAATGTGTACCAGAAACTGGGCGACCTCGAACGCGGCCGGCGCCGCTTCACGGCCGCTTCCGACTGGTATGCCCGCGCCCGCGAACTTTACGAGAAGAACCGCTTACCCGCCGGGCTCGCGTATACCTGCAGCGAACTGGCTCGCGTGTCGCACGCGCTGTGCGATTTCGCGGCCTCCCTCGCCTACCTCCACGAAGCCGAGGCCGCCGCCGCCCGCAGCCCCTCGCCGAACGTCCGCGGCTACGTCTGGTCGGTGCGGGAGGAACTGCGGGCCGGAAAGGTCTGACCGCGTCCCGCCCGTCGCAAAGAAGTCAGTTCGCCTTCGGCATTTCCGCCACCCGGATGTTCTTAAAGTCCAGGTTCGTCGTTGGGTCGTGAGCCTGGAGACTGAATACGCCTGGCAGCGTCACCGCTTCCTTGCGCGCGTTGGTTCCTTCGGGCCGCGTATCCTCCCAATCCGCCGTCGGGTAGCCGTTGACCCAAGTGGCGAGGTGGCGTCCCCGGGCCAGCACGGTCATGGTGAAGAACTCGCCGTCGTTCGGCACCACGCGGCGCGCGGGCTGGTGGTGATACAAGCCTCCCGTGCCGAAGTCGTGCGGCTGCGCGCGGTCGTTGTTCTTGTACTCGTTGCGGATCTGCGCCTCGTAACCCGACCAGAACGTCTTCGGCAACCCCCGGAAGAAGACGCCGCTGTTGGGATGGTGATCCGGGCCTTGCGGATTCGTCCGGATGTCGAGCTGCAAAATGAAATCCTGAAAGGCCCGCTCGCTCTCCAGTTGCCCGGGGCCTTTCTCCACGTGGATCATGCCGTTGGTCACGGTCCACACAGGCTTCTCCTTCGGTTTCGGCGCGTCCACTTCCTGCCAGCCCTTCAGGTTCTTGCCATTGAAGAGCGGCTGAAGGCCGAGCGGCCGCAGTTTGAGGTTGCGAAACTGGACCGGCTTATCTTTATTAATCTGGAGGCCGATGTGCCCGACGCGGCTCTTGTTGTCCCGGCCGTAAAGCACCCGCTCGCCGTCCAGCTTGACGAGAAAATGATTCCCTTGCACCTCCACCTCGTAGCTCATCCACTGGTTGTCTTTGATCTGGACCGGCTTTTTCGCCTTCAGATGGTTCACCAGGGACCCGGTGTGGAAGCCGGCGGGCTGGTGGTCGAAGATCTGGAGTTCGTACCCGGTTTCGTGGGGAGCGCCCCGCCTGGCCGAGCGCAGGAAGATGCCGCTGTTGCCATCGGCGGCGGTGCGAAAGTCGGCCTTCAGCACGAAGTCGGCGAATTCGCTGTTGGTGCGCAGCCAGCCCGCGGCGCTGCCGTCGGCCACCAGCGCGCCGTCGGCTACCTTCCAGACGGCGTCGCCTTCCGCGGTCCAGCCGAAGGTGGTTTCTCCGTCGAACAGGAGAATCCAGCCGTCAGCCGCTTCCTGCGGGGTCAGGCGATTGGACTGGGCCAGCACGAGGCCCGCGGACAGGAGCAGAACAGACAGGGTTCGCATGGCGAGAACCCATCATAACGCGAGGCGGTCCAGCGCGCGCCGTACTTGGTCCAATACGAGAGCGGGTTCGGCAAGATCGACCTTGATCACCTGCACGCGGCGGCCGCTGGGCCGCCAGCGCTGGAACATGCGGTCACAGGGAAATCCGGCGAAGATGCTCACCAGCGGCACGCCCGCCGCGGCCGCGACGTGTTGTCCGGCCGAATCGTAGCCCACATACAGATCGCTGGCCATGATGGCGGCGGCAAACGGCGCGAAGGCCCCGTCGAAAACGGTGATCCGGTTCCGGTGACCCGCGCCGGTGAGCGCGCGCTCCACGCGCTCGGCCTCCTCGCCGCCGGCGCCCTTGTCGATCAGCACATGGAAACCGCGCGCCAACAGCAGGCGGAGCAAGTCGGTTTCAAAGCCGCCCGGCACGCGTTTGGCCGGGTTTTCGCCTACGCCCAAACTGACCGTGCAGACCTTCCCCGCCGGCCGGGCCGCGACGGAAGCGGGCCGCAGAAACGCTCCGCCCTTGACGCCGAGCGTCTGTTCACACCAGCGCGAGGTCAGCGCCCCGAGCGTTTCCTGGCCGTCGCCGCCAAACGACCGGCTGTCAAACAGCAGGTAGCGCCCGTCCTCGCAAACCGGCAGCAGGCCCAGTTGGGTCAGCCGCGAGTCCGGGTCGAGCACCAGGGCTTCCGGCGGAAGTTTGCGGCGCAGTTCGGCCGCCGGCGTCAGACGTTCTTCCAGCGATCCGGCGCGCGGATAGGCAATCTCCAGATGCCCGATGCGCTCATCGCCCGCGAATAACTCCCACGCCTTGCGGCTGCCGGCCAGCCGGAGGACGGCGCGAGGAAAGCGCCGTTTGGCTGCATCCAGCAGCCGGCTCGTAATGGCGACATCCGCGCCCAGGGTGACCCGCGACAGCACCACCACCTCGGGCGGATCGGGCCCCTCGTATCGCCGGACCGCGCGTACCCGCGCGTAGCGCGCCACCAGCGCCCCCGGGTCCAGGCCGTGGTCGCGCCGCGCCAGCACGGCCGCCATCAGCCGCGCGTAAATTTCGACGCCCTCCGGCTCGAAGCGGTCCGCCAAACCCTCCACCACAACGCGGAAGAACTCCCGCGAGCCCTCCGGCGACGCCAGCTCGTCCAGCCACGCTGCCTCCGGCTCTTCGCCCCGCAGGCAGCTCTCCAGCAGCCGCTGCGCGGCTGCGCTAAACGAAGTACTTGGCAACGAGCGGCCCCAGTTTTTTCAAGGTTTCCGCGGGAACCAGGTTCCGGTCCGTGATGATGGCATGGGCCAGCGCTGCGCCGCACTTGCACTCGCGCGTCTCGGGCATGCGGGCGACCACCTCGGCCACCAGGCGGGCCGCGTTCTCGGCGTTCTTCGTCAAATTCGCCAGAATGTCGTTCACGGTCACCGCGTCATGGTCCTCATGCCAGCAGTCGTAATCGGTGACCATGGCCACGGTGACGTAACAGATCTCCGCCTCGCGCGCCAGTTTGGCTTCCTGGAGGTTCGTCATCCCGATCACGTCCATGCCCCAGGAGCGGTAGATGTTCGACTCCGCCTTGGTGGAAAAGGCCGGCCCCTCCATGCAGAGATAGACGCCGCCCAGTTTGCCCGTAACCCCCACGGCCGGACAGCAGTCCGCCACCAGCCGTGAAAGCTGCGGACAAACCGGGTCGGCAAAGCTGATGTGCGCCACCAGCCCTTCGCCGAAAAACGTGGAGACCCGGCCGCGAGTCCGGTCGAAGAACTGGTCCGGGATGATGAACTCGAGCGGATGGTGTTCTTCTTTGAGCGAGCCCACCGCGCTGAGGCTGATGATGCGCTCAACGCCCAGCGTCTTCATCGCGTAAATGTTGGCGCGGAAATTCAGCTCGGAGGGCGAGACGCGGTGGCCCCGGCCGTGGCGGGCCAGGAACGCCACCCGCCTGCCGGCCAGCGTGCCCGCCACCACGACGTCCGAGGGCCGCCCCCAGGGGGTCTCCACCCAAAGCTGCTCTTGCGCTTCGAAACCGGGCATGGCGTAGAGCCCGCTTCCACCTATGACGCCGATCGGTGCGTTCAACGATGATTCTCCTTGTTTTGAGCGTGGACGCGCGCAATGGCGTCCGCCAGTTCCGCGATGCCCGTTCCGTCGGCGGCGATGGTCCGGAAGATCACCGCGTGCTCGACCGAGGCGCGGATTTCCTCCTCGAGTTGGCCGGCCCCGGGACGGTCCGCTTTATTGATCACGAACAGATCGCCGATTTCCATAATGCCGGCTTTCAACGTTTGGATCTCGTCGCCCATGCCCGGCACCAGCAGCACAAGGGTCAGATCCGCCAGGCGCGCCACGTCCACCTCCGACTGCCCTACCCCGACGGTTTCCACCAGGACCCAATCGCGCCCGGTGTCGCGCAGCAGGCGGGCGGTGTCGGCGGCGGCGGGCGCCAGACCGCCATGCACGCCCCGGGTCGCCATCGAGCGGATGAAGACGCCCCGGTCCGTGCACAGGTCCTGCATGCGAATGCGGTCGCCAAGCACCGCGCCCCCGGTCCGTTCACTGGACGGGTCGATGGCCAGAATACCGACGGTTTGGTTCCGCGACCGGAATTCCTTAGCCAGGCGGGCAATCAGAGTGCTCTTGCCCGCGCCGGGCGCGCCAGTAATCCCCACGACGCACCCGCCGCCGCGCGGCAGGCGGCCGAGGGCCTCCAGCGCCTCCGCCTCGCGGTCCTCCAGCGCCGTGATCGCTTTCGCCACAGCGCGGCGATCTCCGCTCCGCAACCAGTCCAGCCACGCTTGCGCCTTCACGGTGCTTCAGACAATCTCTTCGCGCGCCGCATCCCACCACACCGGACGCTGCTGGTGGTAGCTCTCCACCGCCATCCGGCAGGCGATCGAGACCCGGTAGCCGGTCTCGAACGGGCAGTTTGGCGTCGCGCCCCCGCGGACGCTGTCGAGAAAGTTCCGCAGGTGCGCCGCCGGCGGCGTCCGCTCCATGCCCGCCAATTCGTTCGCCTGCGGCCGGTTCACTTTTTGCGGGTAGTAGCGGATCTGCTGCCCCTTCGACAGCGTGCCGTCGGTGCCCAGCACGTCCTCGGAGACGCCCAGGTGGTTGTTGCCGAACCCCGAAGTCCATGAAAACATCAACCCGCCCGCGTACTCGAGGGTGACCTGCATCGTGTCGGGCACTTCCCGCCCGTCCTGCCACACGTGCACCCCGCCCGTCATGCTCGCCCGCGCGGGAATCTCCAAGTCCAGCACCTTCGTCCAGAAACAAAGCTGCTGGCTCATGTTCTCGAACACGTTGCCGCCCGAGTAATCCCAGTAGAGCCGCCAGTTGGCGAACCGGTGCGGGTCGAACTCACGCGCCGGCGCGCCCCCCAGAAACTGCTCCCACCGGATGTTCTCCGGCGTCATGTCCGGGTAGACCGGCCGCGACCACTGCGGCTTGCCGTGCGGCGTGTTGCGGAACATCCGCGCGACAATCGCCGACACCTTGCCCAGATTCTCCGCGGTGGCGAACTTTCGCGCATCTTCCATCAGCCCGGACGAACAGCCCTGGTGGCCGATTTGCACGGTCAGCTTGCCCGCCGCGTTCCGGTATGCCGCCCGCATTTGTTTCGCCTGGTCCACTGTGAAGGCCATGGCTTTCTCCAGGTAAATATGTTTGCCTGCTGCAACCGCGGCGATAAAGTGCTCCGCATGCAGGTGTTGCGGCGTGGCGATCAGCAGCGCGTCGATGGCCGTCTCATCCAGCAGCGAGCGGAAGTCCGCGTAAAGCTTGGCTGCCGGCGCAATTTTGGCCGCTTCCTCGGCCCGGCGCGAGTAGACGTCCGCAACTGCCGCGATTTCCGTGTGCGGACAGCTCATCGCCTCGCGGAGCAGGACCATGCCGCGCTCCCCCGCGCCCAGGACGCCCAGGCGAATGCGCTCATTGGCGCCCAGGACGGGGGGCGACGCCAGCGTGCCGGCCAAACCGGACGCGACCCCACCGAGAAACTTGCGTCGGGACTGCATACTCGATGCAAACTCCGCGATTTGCGCGTAAGCTCTTATGCTAACACCGCCGCCGGCGGCCCGCCGAACCCGCCGTGCTACGCTCGAAGCATGTGGCGGCGCATCGCGGTCGTTGTCCTCGACAGCGTCGGTGTCGGCGAGATGCCCGACGCCGGCGCCTATGGGGACGCGGGCAGCGATACGCTGGGCAACCTGGCCCGCCGGCGCCCGCTGCGCCTGCCGAATCTGGCCCGCTGGGGTCTGGGAAATCTGAAAAGTCTGCCCGGCATCGCGCCCGCCCCGCGTCCGCTGGCCGCCTTCGGCCGCTGCGCCCTGGCCTCTCCGGGCAAGGACACCACCACCGGGCACTGGGAGATGGCGGGCATTCATCTGGACCGGCCGTTTCCTTTGTACCCCCAGGGCTTTCCGCAGGAAATCATCGAACCGTTCGAGCAGGCCATCGGCCGCGGCGTGCTGGGCAACAAGCCGGCCTCCGGCACGGAAATTATCCGCGAATTGGGGGAGGAACACCTGCGCACCGGGCGTCCCATCGTCTACACCTCGGCCGACAGCGTGTTTCAGATCGCCGCTCACGAAGAGGTGATCCCTGTCCCGGAACTGTATCGGATGTGCGAGATCGCCCGCGGCTTGCTGACCGGACCGCACCAAGTCGGCCGCGTGATCGCGCGCCCGTTCGTGGGTTCCGCCGGCCGGTTCGTGCGGACCGCAAACCGCCACGACTACGCCGTGCCGCCCCCTCGAGGCATGCTGCTCGATCGCCTGGCTGAACGCGGCGTCCCCGTCACCGGCGTCGGCAAGATCGCCGACGTGTTCTCAGGACGTGGCCTCACCCTGTCTTTCCCGACGAAGAACAATGCCGAGGGCATGGCGCGCACGCTGGAGGCGCTCGACCGCACTCCCCACGGTTTCGTTTGGGTGAACCTGGTGGATTTCGACCAGCTTTACGGCCACCGGAACGACGTGGAGGGCTACGCGCAGGCGCTCGAAGAGTTCGATGCGTGGCTGCCTGTCTTGGAAGCCCGTCTTGGTCCGGAAGATCTGGCCATCCTGACCGCGGATCACGGCTGTGACCCCACGACCCCGTCCACCGATCACAGCCGCGAGTACACCCCGCTGCTGGCCTATGGGCCCAACGCGCGCGCCGCCGATCTCGACACCCGCGACTCCTTGGCCGACATCGGCCAGACTGTAGCCCGGAATTTTCAAACCGAAATCGCGAAAGGAACCAGCTTTTTACCCGAAATCCTATGAGAACCCCTGTGATGGCGGGCAATTGGAAAATGTACAAGACTCCCGCCGAAACTACAGCTTTCTTCGAGAAGTTCCTGCCTCTGGTCGCCTCGGCGGCGCACTGCGAGATGGTGATCTGCGCCTCGTTCACCAACCTGGCGGCGGCCGTGGCCGCCACGCGGGGCAGCCGCGTCCAGGTGGGCGCGCAGAACTGTTACTGGCTCAAGGAAGGCGCCTACACCGGCGAGGTGTCCGCGCCGATGCTGAAGGCCAGCGGTTGCTCGCACGTCATCATCGGCCATAGCGAACGGCGGCAGTTCTTCGGCGAGACGGAGGAAACGGTGCTCAAGCGCACCCGCGCGGCGCTGGAGGCCGGCCTGACTCCCATCGTCTGCGTCGGCGAAATGCTGGCCGAGCGCGAAGCCGGCCAGACGGAAGCCGTGCTGACCGGCCAGTTCCAGGGCGGCATTGCTCCGCTCACCGCCGACGAGTTCAGCCGGATTGTCATCGCCTACGAGCCCGTCTGGGCCATTGGCACCGGCCGCACCGCCACGCCGGAGATCGCCGCCGACGCCCATCGGGTCCTCCGCGCGCAGGTGGAGGGCAAGTTTGGCGCGGAGGCCGCCCGCGCCGTCCGCATCCTTTACGGCGGCAGCGTGAAGCCGGACAATATCAAGGGATTGATGGCGCAGCCGGAAATCGACGGCGGACTGGTGGGCGGAGCCAGCCTCGACCCGGTTTCCTTCGCCTCCATCGTCCACTTCTGATTCCGGGCGTGGCTCGCCGGGACGGGTGCACGTTGCGCAGGGCGATTCTGTTTCTGTGTCTCGGGGGGATGGCCGGCGCTGCCTTGGCGCAGCGCGCCGATTCGCGCCGGGCTGCGCGACTGGTGGAGGCCGGCCAAAAACTGGAGGCCGCCGGGGACACCGCCTCCGCGCTGGCCCGCTACGGCGAGGCGGCGCAGACCGATCCGGCCTACGCCCCCGCATGGTCGCAGCGCGGCCGCCTGTACGCGCAACAGAACGATTGCCATCGCGCGGTGGAAGACCTCACCCGAGCGCTCGACCTGCGTCCCGAGGATGCGCCCGCCCTCGCCGCGCGCGCAGAATGCTACCTAACTCTCCAACTCCCCGGTAAAGCCGTGGAAGATTTCGCCGCCAGCATCCGGCTCAAGTTCGAGCGCCCGGAAAGCTACCTGGGCCGCGGCAAGGCATACCGGCAGCTTGGCGAAAACCAGCTCGCGCTCGAAGATTTCACGCGGGCGATCAAGCTCCGTCTGGATCGCCCGGAAGGGTACCGCGAGCGCGGACTGACTTACGCCGCGCTCGGCCGCTACCAGGATGCGGTCGACGACTTCGATTCCTGGGTCCGCATCGAGCCCGATACGGCGGAGGCCTACCTGGAACGCGGGTTCGCCTATGGCCAGATGGGCCGCTTCGACCGCGGCGTCCCCGACCTGACGCGCGCGTTGGAATTAAATCCGAACTCCGCCCGCGCGTATGTCCTGCGCGGGGAGGCCTACCGGCTGGTGGGACGGCTCGAAGACGCCGTGGCGGACTTCACGGCGGCGCTCAAACTGGACCCGTCGAACCCCGCCGCTTACCTGGCGCGCGCCTCCGTGTACGTCCAGCAGCAGAAGTACGCCGCGTCGCTGGCGGACCGCAATGAGGCCGTGCGCCTCCTGCCTGATTCCGCCGAGGCTTATCTGGCTCGCGGCGGTTCGTATCACTTTTTGGGCCGTCACGAGGAGGGCCTGGCTGACCGCAGCAAAGCGATCGAACTGAATCCGCAAAACGCCGACGCCTGGTTCGCGCGGGGGAGCGCGTATTTTCTTTTGGGCGACTTTGCGCAAGCGGCGTTCGACCTTCAACGCGCCGTGGATTTGAACCCGAATCACGCCGAGGCCAGCCGCGTGCTCGAACGCGCCAAGGCGGCGCTGGAAGAACAGCAGAAGGCCGCGGCGGCAGCCGCGGCGCCGCGCCCGGCGGAACCCGCGCCCGAGCGCCCCCCGGCCTCCGCGCCGCCCCCGCCTCCCGCGCCGCGGACCGAACGCGCCGCTGCGCCTGCGGCCGAACAGCCACCGCCCGCCGAACCGGCCCGTCCCAGGCGCGACGCGGGACTCTCCGCCGAACAATGGCATACGCGTGGGCGGCAACAGCTCCAGTCCGGAAAGCTCCGCGAGGCCATCGCGGCGCTGGACGAAGCTCTGAAATTACAACCCGACCTTCCGCAAGCCTGGAACGCGCGCGGCTTCGCCTATTTGCGCCTGAAAGACTACCGGAAGGCAATCGAGGATTTCTCCGAGGCCATCCGTCTGAACCCCCGCTATGCGAACGCGTATCACAATCGCGGCGTCGCCCGCAAAGCAATGGGAGACGCGGCCGGCGCGGCTCAGGATGAAGCCAAGGCTCTGGCGCTCCGGTAGTCTTCACCACTGGTCCGTGCGAAACGGCGGCGCCGGCAGGCCCGTGGCATCTGTCAACGCGGAGGGCGGATCATCTTCCCACGCGTAGCGTACGGCGGCCGGGCGCGAGACGGCCGCGCTCTCGACCACCAGTTCTTCCCCTTCCAGCCGGGCGCGGGTCGCGCGGTGGAAGACCCGATCCACGCCCGCCAGCAGGAATCCGCTGCGTCCGTCCTCCCGAGGAAGCAGCCGCAAACCGCCGGTATGGCGAAAACGCAACCGGGCGCGCGATCCCTCCACGGTCGTGGTTCGGAACTCGGGACCCATGGAAGGAAAGCCGGGCCGTCCGTAGACCCGCGCCAGCGCCGTCGTCGCCAGCCGCTCGCCGAACGGCCGCTTGCGGCGCGGATGGATGTCGCCCGGGTCGCCCAAATCGATCGTTACGGTCAGGTGGCTGCCGGTGCGTCCGGCCGCCGTGGCCTGCGCTTCCCGAATCGCCGACCAGGCCCCCGCGGGCGCATACTGCTGGGCGTAATTCGGAAGTTGGACCAGCAGGAAGGGCAGGTCGGGCGCGCGCCATGCCGCACGCCATTCGTGGATCAGCGAGACCAGCAGCGTCTCATATTCGGCCGCCCGCTCGGCGTTGCCTTCGCCGTGGTACCAGGCCACGCCGCGCAAACCAAAGGGCGCCAGCGGAGCAACCATTCCGTTAAACAAACCGTAGGGACTGTACTTGTGCCCCGGACCGCGCGGTTGTCCCGGGCTCACCGGGGTCGGGCGGCCTTCGGCCTGCGCGGCCGCGGCGAGCCGCTGCCATTCTTCCAACCGCCGGGCGAACTCCGCCCGCGCCGCCGGAGAGTCGCGCGCATATTGTTTCCACAAGTCGAGCCACGGCCGCGACTCCGGAATGCGCTCGAGCGCCTCCCGGGGGAGCCAGGATTCGAGGTACGTGCCGTCCCAGGAATTGTCCAGGAGCCCCACCGGCACGCCCAGCACATCCTGAAGCCGCTGCCCGAAGACCGCGCAGACCGCCGAGAAATCGCGCGCCGTATCCGCCGTGCTGGCCACCCACCGGCCCGCGGCCAGCCGCTGCGGCTGACTGGCCACCACGCGGTCCTGCGTGAACAGCCGCAGGCGGGGCCGCTCCGCTCCGGCCAGTTCCCGCGCCACGTCCGCCATGGCCGCCACCGGCCACTCCATATTTGACTGGCCGCCGCATAGCCACACCTCCCCCACCAGCACGTCGCGAATCATCAGGTCATTCACGCCCGTGTTGCGCAGGTGGGTCAGCCGTAGTTGCTCCGGCGGCGCCCAGGAGTCGTGATCACGGCTGAAATGGCGCCACGTCTCTCCCGCAATGCGCATTTCGTCCGGACCGCCAGCCGGCAGCGGTCCGAGGTGGAGGAGCCACTCGCCGCTCGCCGAGGCCCGCACCGTATGGCGCTCACCCCGGAATTCCACGGTCACCGCTTCGCCGGGAGCGGCCCAGCCCCACACCGGGACGCGGACGCCAGCCTGCAAAACCATGTGGTCCCCGAACAGCGGCGATAGGACCACTTCGGCGTGAACCACGCCGGCCACGAGCAGCAACCAGAACCCGCAGCGGCCCGTCATCGCTGTCCTGAGGTCTCCGGTTGCGGCGGCACCCGCGGCGGACCGAAGTAGTCGCCCGACGATTCCGGCCGGGGCAGCACGTCCACCACGGCGCCCCCGCGGATCACGACGCGCGGCGCCACCCAGCGGCGCGCCACCTCGGTGCGGCCAGAGCTATCGGTCAGCGCATGTTCGCCCTCGCACGGCTCCAGAGCCACCAGGTCGGCCCACGCGCCGGGCCGCAGCGTGCCGATTTCGCCGCTCATCCCCAGCACCCGGGCCGGAGTCGTGGTCACCCGCCGCAGCGCCTCTCCTAATTCCATGCCCAGGTGGAGAAACTTGTTGATCGTGGTCACCAGGTCGAATGCCGGCCCATGCAGGTTGTACACGTGCAGATCGCTGCTGATCGTGTCCGGCAGCACGCCCTGCCCCATGCACGACCGGGCGACCTCGAAGGTGAAACTGCCCCGCCCGTGACCCACGTCCAGCCGCAGACCCTCTTCCACTTTTTTCCGCACCACGGACGGCACCCGGCCGTCGCGGCCGACGATGCCGCAGGCGTGGCTGTGAAAACAGTGGGTGAGGATGTCGCCGGGGCGCATCTCCGCCAGGACCTCGCCGATCGACAGACTGGAACAGGGCGAGTGCACCATCAGGGGAGCCCCACGGCGTCGGCGGCCTCGCGCGCCCGCAACAGCGCTCCTTTTTCGTTCTTGCCTCCCGCGGCGAGAAAATGCGAGAGCCTGACCTTCACGCCCATGATCCGGTCGCGGTTGGCCTCGATGATTTTTGTCGCCAGCGGCACGTCGCAGAAACGCAGGTCTTCGAGTTCGCCCAGTTCGATCGGCGTCTCCTGGCCGGGCACCATACCCAGCGCGGAAATGTTGAGCAGCGCCAGCACCCGCGTCTGGCTGACGTCGATCACGAACTTACGAAAGCCGGGAAAAGTGAGCGCGCCGCTGGAACCGGCGTCGAGCGCCGTCGTGACGCCGCGAGCCAGGCAGGTGGGGTCCGGGTCGACGCCGTAATGGGTGACGCCCGAGAACACGTGCACGTGCAGGTCGATGAATCCAGGCGTCACCCGCAACCCGCTCACGTCCAGCGTGCGGGCGGCGCTCGCTTCGGTTCCGGGGTCGAGGATAGCGGCGATGCGGCCCCCCGCGACCGCCAGGTCGGCCCGCCGGTCGACAGGCAGCGCCGGATCCATCAGCGTCCCGCCCCGTAAAAGCAGCTCGTACGTTGGTGCGTCCATCGAAGGCGTGATTCTGACACGAACCGGCGCGCCGGCGCAAATCCTTCCGGTCAGTAATGCCCGCCTTCTTCGCCGGAAACCTTGCCGGCGAAGTTGCGATAGGTGAACACGAAGTAGGCGGTCACCAGCAGCATGCCCGGCGCCCACCAATAAAGCCCCCAGGTCAGGCCTGGCTGCGGCGCGGCGGCGTTATAAATGGTCAGCCCGCGCGCGGCGTCCTGGTGGGAAGGCAGGACGTAGGGATAGACTCCGGCGGCGGCGCTCGTCAGCATGCCGATGATGAACGCGCACGAGGCCAGAAAGCGTTTCAACTCGTCCCGCCACACGCGCATCAGCGCCAGCGCCGCCACCGCCAGCGCGGGGAACACGAAGTTGCCAGGCGCCTCGGTAAAGCGCGCGCCCAGCCGCGGCTGCACCGCGAAACTGGCCGCCGTCAGCGCGACCGTCACCGCCAGGAGCACCGGCCACAGCGCGCGCCCGGCCTTCTCCGCCCGCTCGTGGAGCGGTCCCGCCGTTTTCAGCGCCAGCCAGTGCGCGCCGTGGCTGAGCAGCGTCACCAGCGCGGCCACGCCCGCCAGAAGGGTGTACCAATCGAGAATCCCCACTTCCCCCCGCACCCCAAAATGCGTCCAGAGCGGCAGGAAGAAATAACCGTCGGCACTCAGCGGTACGCCGCGCACCACGTTGCCCAGGGCCGCGCCGAAGAAGACCGCCAGCAGCGCGCTCGCGCCGGAAAACACCACGTCCCAGAAGGGTCTCCACACGGCGTTGCCAAGGTGGTTGCGCAGCTCAAGCGCGGTCCCGCGCAGGATTAGGAGCCACAGCACCACCATCAACGGCAGATAAAAGCCGCTGAAGCTGGAGGCGTACAGCGCCGGAAAGGCGAAATAGAGCACGCCGCCGGCCGCCAGCAGCCAGACCTCATTGCCATCCCACACCGGGCCGATCGAGCGCAGCGACATCCGCCGCTCCGGCTCCGTGCGCGCCGCCCACAAATGCAGCGCGCCCACGCCCAGGTCGAAGCCGTCCAGCACCACGTACATCGCCACCATCACCGCGACCGCGCAAAACCAGAACGTCTCCATGGCCATTCTCCTTCTACGCCGCCACCGCTTCGGGTTCCGGCGCCGGCGCGGCGACCTCCGGACCATGCTCAATCTCGCGCACCAGCAGGAACACCGCCAGCATGCTGAGCACCGTGTAGAGCCCCATGAACCCCAGCAGCGTAAACAGCCCGTTGCCGGCCGAAACCAGGTGGGAGGCGCCCTCCGAAGTGCGCATCAAACCGTAGATCAGCCAGGGCTGGCGTCCGATCTCGGCGGTCATCCAACCTGCCGTGTTGGCGATATAGGGGAAAGGAAAAGCCAGCATCAGCGCCCACAGCAGGGGACGCGAGGCAAACAGCCGGCCGCGCCATAACGCATAGCCGGCCAGCGCCATCAGTGCGATGAACAGCGTGCCCAGCCCCACCATGATGTGAAAGCTGTAGTAAAGCAGCGGAATGTTGTCCGGCCACTGGTCGCGGGGAAAGGCGTTGAGCCCGCGCACCTCCGCATTCCAGCGCTTGTAAGTCAGAAAGCTCAGCGCCTTGGGGATCAGCAGCGGATTGTCCAGCCGCTGCTTCTCCACGTCAGGCTGGCCGATGAGCGCGATCGGCGCGCCTCTTTCCGTGTCAAACAGTCCTTCCATGGCCGCCAGCGTCACCGGCTGATGGCGGGCCACCATCTGCCCCTGCCCGTCGCCGGTGGGAAACGCCATCAACAACGCCGCCACCAGGCCCACCGGCACCCCCAAGCGCAGAAAGGTCTTCCCAAATTCCTCGTGCTGCTTCTGCAGCAGGTAGTACGCCCCTACCGCGCACATCACGAAACTCGCGGTCACCACGGAACCAATCTGGTTGTGCCAATACTGCCAGAACAGCCACGGATTGGTGAGCAACGCCCAAAGACTGTCCAGCAAGATTTCCCCGTCCGGTCCGAGACGGTAGCCGACCGGATGCTGCATCCAGGCGTCGGTGGCGATGATGAAGAAACCCGACAACCAGGAGCCCACGAATACACACAGCGCCGCCAGCCAGTGCACAAAGCGGCCGACGCGCTGTTCGCCGGCTAGCAGCAGTCCCAGGAACGTAGATTCCAGGAAGAACGAGTACACGCCTTCCATCGCCAGCGTATGGCCGATGACGCCGCCGGCGGCCTTCGAGAACTGCGCCCAGTTGGTCCCGAACTGGAATTCCATGGGGATTCCGGTCACGACGCCAAGGGCGAAGTTGATGGCGAAGATGCGAATCCAAAAGCGGGCCGCCGCGTTCGCGTGCGCATCGCCGTAACGCCAGGCCCGCGTCTTGAACCAGAAGATCAACAGAGCCAGCCCCATCGTGAGCTGGGGGAAGAGATAGTGGTAAGTGACAGTAAATGCAAACTGCAACCGGTGGACGGTAAGCGCGGAGTCCATACCTTTCCAGCCTACGCCAGTCGGCGGCCTCCCGCGCAAGCGGGCGAAGGACGGGCGCGGGCCGTTCGCAGTAAAATAGACGCGGTTCCGCTCGGAGAGGAGGAAAAAGGGATGACCGCCGTCAGCCGCCGCGCCATGCTGATCTCGACCGCCGCCAGTTACGCCCGCGTGCTGGGCGCCAACGACCGCATTCAGGCGGGACTGATCGGCTGCGGCAACCTGGGCATGCGCCACCTCCGCCTGTACCTCAAGCCGATGGTGGACGCCGGCCAGGTGCGCGTCGCGGGCGTGAGCGACATCTACACCCTCGCCCGGGAACGCGCCCGGCAGCAGGCGGGGCTGGAAGAACGCCAGGTCCATCACGACTACCGCGAGCTGCTCGCCCGCCCGGACATCGACGCCATCTTGGTCGTCACGCCCGAGCACTGGCACTATCGCATGACCATGGATGCGCTCCGCGCCGGCAAGGACGTTTACCTGGAAAAGCCAATGACCTACCACCTGGCCGAAGCCCGGGAGATCGCCGACGCGGTGGCCCGGACCGGCCGCGTCTTGCAGGTGGGCGCGCAGTGGTGCTCGGACCCGCGCTACACCCTGGCGCGCGAGGTGATCGAACAGGGTTGGATCGGCAACGTGCTCTTCGCCCAGTCGACCTACTCAATGAATTCCGTGTACGGCTTATGGCAGTACGAGATCGAGAAGGAAGCGACGCCCGCAACGGTGGACTGGCCCGCGTTCCTGGGCCCCGCGCCCAAACGTCCCTTCAGCGGCGAGCGCTTCTTCCGCTGGCGGAAATATTGGGACTATTCCAACGGCGTCGTCTCCGATTTCTTTTATCACCGGCTGGCGCCGCTGCTGTTGACGCTGGGAGGGCGCTTTCCACGTCTGGTCAGCGGGCACGGCGGCATCTACCAGTGGAAGGACCGTGAAGCGCCCGAAACCTTCTCCATGACGGCCGAATACGGCGACTTCCACATCAACATCGCCTCCTCGGCCGCGTCGGCGGGACCCGAGCGCTTTCATGCCCCGGCGATCTACGGCCACGAGGCGACCATCAGTTTCCATCCCGGAGCGATTCAAGTCACGCCGGACCGGCAGTTTCGCGCGAAGTTCCAATCCCGGACCGGCAAGGCGGAACTCCACCTGGAAGCCTCGCCGAAAGATCTCACTGAAATCCGCGTCAATCACGCGCGCAACTTTTTCGATTGCATGCGCACCCGCAAGCCGCCCGTGCTGCCGGCGGCGTTGGGCTACCAGACCATGGTGGCCATCAAGCTGGCGGCCGACTCTTACCGGCTGCGGCGCATGTTCGCCTTTGATCCGCAAACGCAACAGGTCCTGCCGGAGGCCCCGCCGCGGCCCGGTTACGAGGGGACCGGGGAAAACTATCCGGAGCCGGCATGACCCGGCGAAGCTTTGCCGCCTGGCTGGCGGGCGCGGCCACGGCGACGCCGGCGCCGGCGATTCGCCTCCACGCCAGCAACTACGGCCTGCAAACCCTGCCGGTCGAAGACGCCCTGGCGGTCATTCGCCGGCTCGGCTACGACGGCATGGAACTGTGCGCCATGCCGGACTGGCCAAGCGCGCCGGCGCGTCTCTCCGATAGCGCCCGCCGCGCTCTGCGCGCCACCGGTTTCCCCATCCCCACGATCATCGACTCGTTCAACCTGCTGGCCGCGGAGGCCGAACATGATGCTACCCTCGGCCGGATTCGCGCCGACGCCCAACTGGCGCATGACGTTGCGCCCGCAAGGCCGCCGCTGCTGCAAACGGTGCTGGGTGGGCGTCCGGGCCAGTGGCCGGAAGTGCGCGCCCGCATGGCCGCCCGCCTGGTGGACTGGGCGCGCGCGGCGCACGAGGCGCGGATCACGCTGGCGGTGAAAGCCCACGTCAGCCAGGCCGTCGACACTCCGGAACGACTGCTCGCCCTGCTGGACGACGTCGGACATCCCGCGCTCACGGCCATCTATGACTACGGTCATTTTCAGTTGCGCGGCCTGACGCTGGCCGCCACCATGGACGCGCTCCTGCCCCGCGCCTCGTTCCTCACCGTCAAGGACTCGCGCGTCTCGGATGGGAAGGTCGAGTTTCTCTTGCCCGGTCAAGGCAGCATCGATTACGTGGAATACTTCAGCCTGGTCAAACGGAGAGGCTGGCGCGGGTGGGTGCTGGTGGAAGTGTCCCGGCAAGTGCAAACTCAACCCGGCTACAACGGTGCTCGCGCAGCCGCTTTAGCGTACGCCCATCTGGCGCCGATCCTGCGAGATCTCGACCTGCGCCGAGCCTGAGACCTGCCTCCCGTGCCAGGCGTGGTTCCGCGGGCGCGCGGGGGCTTGCCAAGGCGGCGAGGCGGGATTAGCCTACAGCTAGGGAATAGGCCGCGGCACGGACGCTTGCCGACGCCGGCGTTCCCTGGCGGAGCTGAGGCCGGTGCGGCCAGGGCACGCCGGGCAGCGGCGGGCGTGCCGTCCGCGGCGGGAGGTGCAGCCATGGAAAGCGTCACCCTGGCCTCCCCTTCTCCGGCGCAACCCGTGGATTCGCCCCCGCGAGCGGGTGCGCCGTCAGGCCGGGAACAGCCTTCGTTCACGATTTGCGCCCAGGGCCCGAAGGAAGCCGCCTTGCTCGAACGCGGCGATCTGTACCGGGCGGCGCTTGCCTTCCTTGACGGGCGCATCCAAGTGCGCGGTGACTTGGTCGCCGCCCTGCGCGCCGCCCAGGCGCGGCAGCCGCGCGGCTGGTTCCGTCTGCTGGCGCGGCTGGCCGCCTGGGCCGAACCCCTGCGGCCCGAGCGCTGGTGGCAGAGCCGCGCCCGCGCGCGCGCCAATATCGAACACCACTACGACCATCCCACCGAGTTCTACCGCCAATTCCTCGATGCACGCATGGTGTACTCCTGCGCGTACTTTGAGGATCCCCAGTGGCCGCTCGACACCGCACAGTTGGCTAAACTCGACCTGATCTGCCGCAAGCTGGAACTGCGTCCCGGCGACCGGTTTCTCGACGTCGGCTGCGGCTGGGGCGCCCTGGTGGCCCGGGCGGCGGAGGCCTACGGCGCGCACGCGACCGGTTGCACGCTGAGCCGCCGGCAATTCGACGCGGCCTCCAGCATGATTGCCGGCCTGGGCGCCGGCGTCCAGGCGTCGATTCTCTATCTGGACTACCGCGATCTGCAGGCCTCGTTCGATAAGATTGCCTCCGTCGGCATGTTCGAGCACGTCGGCGTAAGACGGCTGGGAGAGTACTTCCGCCAGATGGAGGCGCTGCTCCGCCACGACGGCCGTTTTCTCAACCACGGACTGGCGCGGCCGGAGTCGGTCCGGCCGGGCGTCGCGTGGCGGTTTGTCCAGCGCGAGGTATTTCCCGGCGGCGACCTGCCGCCGCTCTCCGGCGTCATCCACCAGGCGGAGCAGGCGGGCTTCGAGGTTCTCGATGTGGAAAACCTCCGTCCCCACTACGCCCTCACGTGCCGGGCCTGGGTCGAGCGCCTTCAGGCCCGCCAGGACGTCTGTCTCCGCCTGGTCCCGGCGCGCGTCTACCGCACCTGGCTGCTTTACCTGGCGGCCTCCGCGGCGAACTTCGAGGACGGCTTCACCGACGTCTATCAGATCCTGATGGCTAAGCGCCGCTGTCCATGGCCGCGCCACTACCACCGCCGGCACATGTTTCCGTCACCGGGCGCCGCCGGCAGCCGTCAGTAAGATAGAGAAAGCTGGTATCGCGAATGTTCCGTCTCGCCGCAATGGCCATCGCTTTGGCGTGTGCGCTCCAGGCGCAGTCCTGGCAGGACCGTTGGCCTCGCCTGCCCGACTCCGACCCCACCAAGGAAACCACCGTTCGCCTGCCCGGCGGCAAGAAGCAGAGTGAGGAGATCCTGAAGGCCGAGCACGAGAAGTCCCTCGCAGAGGTTAAGAAGCTGCGCCAACTGGCCGAGGACCTGGAAGACGAACTGGTGAAGAACGACCGGCACGTGCTCTCCCTGTCGGCTCTGAAGAAAACCGAGGAGATCGAGAAGCTGGCCAAGCGCATCCGGAACCGGATCCGAAAGTAGGTCGCGTGCGGAGCGCGGGTTTGCTGTGGGCATGGGCGACGCTGCTGGCCGCGCAGGAAGCGCGGGAAGCGGAGGTGCGCGTCGGCAATGCCGCGCTGCGCTATGTCTACTCGGCCGCTCCGGAAGGCGCGGCTCCGCGGCCCTTGGCCGTGATCCTGGCCGAGGGCGATCCGCAACCAGCCTGGCGGCATTGGACCGCCACGTTTCCCGCGGACTGGCTGGTGATGACGCTGCCCGTCTCCGGTTTGCATGATGGCGAGGTGAAGGCCGTGCAGATGGCCATGCACGACGCTGCCGGGCGGCTGCCCGTGGATCGCAGCCGCGTCTACCTGGCAGGCGCCTCGACGCCGGGGATCTTCTATACGCTGGCCCGCATTCCCGATGAGTTCGCCGCCGGCCTGGCCATCGAGGGCACGCCCGCCCCCGCCATCAACACCAACAAGCTGTACGCCGCCGGTACGTCCACCACTCCCCTGCTCTGGCTGGACCCGCCCGCCTACACCGCCAAGGTGCAGGCCAAACTGAAAGCAGCGGGATTTCAATTTGCGGCGGCCCACCGCTGGACCCGCGACCAGGTGCTCGAGTGGCTGAGCCAGCGCCGCCGCCCTGCGGCGCCTTTCCAGATCGACTGCGAGACCCACAGCCTGGCGTTCGCCCGCTGCTACTGGCTGGAGATCGTCAACGTCAACCCGCGGCGGAGAAATGATGCCGTCCCCCCAACGCGGGTCAAGCCCGGTTCGGGCGCGGCCCTTGAGATCGGACCTTTCGGCTACCGGCCCGAAGACCCCGGCCCCGGCGTGGAAGTGGTCTGGCTGCCGGACAGGTACTCCGGACCGCTCCGGCTGAAGGACCGGATCGTCGCCGTGGGAGGCGCCGACATCAAAGACGGCCAGGCGTACGCCGATTTCATGGACGAACTAATCGAACCAAAGCTGACCGCCGTCACCGTCTTGCGCGGCGACGAGCGCCTGCGCCTTGAGACCGCCATCAAACTGCCGGCTTTGGAAACCACCGTCACGGCCCGGGTGCAAGGCGCCTGGCTCCCGGAGTCGCGCGAACTGCTCCTCATCACCCGGGCGGTGAGCCAACTCCGGCTCCAGTTGCCGCGCGACTGGGCTCCCGCCAAGGCGCTCTGGAACGGTAACGAACTGAGCCTGGAAAAAGACGGCTGCTGGCTGCTGACGGAAAAAGAGGGAGAGGTCGCCGCCCGCCCGTGTCCCGCCTCCGCGCCCTAACCGGACCGCCGCCGGCGCGTCGTGGCTTTGCCAGCGAAACGCCGGGCTAGGTCTTTGTTTAGATTAGTCGCGCCTTCCATGCGCGACCGTACCTAACGCCCGAATCGCCGCTGCAAGGAGATTCCCCAGAACCGGTTGTCCGGAATCGCGGGTTGCAGGCCCGCCTGCGGGCGGAACATCAACTCCACAGCCCAACGCCCCCGCGCGGCGGTCACCGTACCGTAATAGCGCAGCACCCGATGTCCTCCAGCCGCGTACAGGTCCCAACTGTAGACGTACGCCGGGCCATGGCTGAGGCGGAAATCTACGCCGCCCGCACGGAACAGCTTCACCAGATGCTGGGCCTGGAAACAAACGAACGTGCCCAGCGGGAGGTCGGACACCAGCAAGGTCTTCCCGTTGGCCGAGAACGTGACGGGAAACGATTCGCCGCCGTGCCAGCCCAGGTACGTGTCCAGCGTCAGGTCGCGCGTGCCGCCCAACACCGAGGGGAAGTTCCAGTGCTCCAGCCCGCCCCCTGCCATCCAGACGCCGCCGGCCATCTTTCGCAGCGGCGCACGGTAGCGGACTCCGGTCTCGAAATCCGTGGCGCCTTCTCGCAGGTCGGTGGTCGTCCAGCCGTAGAACTGCAACGAGTCGTTCGCGCGCAATACACCTGACCGGGTGGCTGTAAGACGGTTCTGCTGAGCAGGGCCTTGCCCGAAGGCGCCACCTAACGAAAGTTGCATGCGCTGCGCCAGTCCGCTCTGCCAGGTGGCGGTCCAGCGCCCCGCAGGCCGGGCAGCTTGCCCGGGCTCGCCGGAAACGGGTTCGGCGGCTCCGCATAGCGCGGAAACGCCCACCGAGAGCGCGGCCAACCTGGGCAGGGGCGCCCAGCCCCGACGGATTCCCATAGGTAAGTGCTTGGCCGGCCGCCCCAAACTCCATCGGCGGCGCATTCGCCACCTTCGAATCCGCACGCCAAGGGCCATCCGCCGCGCCGATCAGCCCGTGTCCAAAGCGCGACCATGCTCCAGCGCTGCCGTTCGCGGCTCATCGTTTCAGCGGCTTCCGGGCGAGCCTCCGGCGGCATCCGCGATGGCAGACACGGGCGGTTAGCGTCCCCGTTCGTAGACCACGCGCCCGTCGACAATCGTCAGGTCCACCTTTACTTCGGGTATGCGCACCGGATCGAGGGTGAAGATGTCCTCGGAAAGCACCACCAGATCGGCAACAAGCCCTGGACGGAGGACGCCCTTGTCGTCTTCGGCGAACTCGGCATACGCCGAGCCCGAGGTGTAAGCCCGCACCGCCTCCTCGACGGAAATCTTCTGCTCCGGCACCCACCCGTGCGGGCGCTTGCCGTCTAACGTGCGCCGTGTGACGGCGGCGTAGATGCCTTCCAGCGGGTTCAGCGGCGCCACCGGCCAGTCGGAGCCGAACGCCAGCCGGGCGCCGGAATCCAGCAGCGACCGGAAGGCGTAGGTTCCCGCCGCCCGTTCGGCGCCGATACGCTTCTCCGCCCAGCGGCCATCATCGATCACGTGATAGGGCTGCATGGAAGCGATCACTTCGCCCGTTCGAAAGCGCGGAATGTCGCGGGGGCGCAAATGCTGCGCATGCTCGATCCGAAACCGCCGGTCACGCGGGCCGCGCTCCGCGGTCACCTGTTCATAGAGCGTCAGCACGGCGTCGTTGGCGCGGTCGCCGATAGCGTGAATCATCACCTGCAACCCGGCCGCGTCCGCGCCACGCACGCGGGCCAGCATCGTCCCTTCCGGAAACATTTCTCCGGCCGGAAGCCCGCTCGTATCCGGAGCGTCCAGGTAGGCGTCGAAAAACCAGGCGGTGGTCGATCCCAGGCTGCCATCCGAGAAGCCTTTCAGCCCGCCGATTCGCAGGAACGGGCTGCCGAAAGCCGCCCGGACTCCCGTGCGCGCCAGGCGCTCCCACTCGGGCAGCGCCGAGACCGCATACACCCTGGTGCGCAGTTCCCTCTGCCCGAGCAAAGTCTGATACACGCCCACATCGGCCCCGGCGGACATGTCCTGGACGCTGGTCACGCCCAGCGAAGCGGCATGTCGCGTGGCGGCCAGCGCCGCCTCCCGCTTCTGCGCAGGAGAAGGAGCCGGCAGCACCTTGCTGAGCAGATCCATCGCGGCGTCTTTCAGCACGCCGGCAGGCTCACCCGTCCGCGGGTCGCGCACGATCAGACCGCCCGGGGGATCCGGCGTGTCCCGCGTGATGCCGGCCATCCGCAGCACGGCGCTGCTGGCGACTCCCATGTGCCCATCCAGCCGCCGGACCCACACGGGATGATCCGGCGCCGCGCGGTCCAGCAATTCGCGCGTGGGCAGGGGCGCGCCCGGCCAGCGTTCGTGATCCCAACTGCCGCCCACAATCCACTCGCCCTTCGGCCGTCCGGCGGCGAAGGCGCGAATCCGCCGCGCCATTTCCTCCGGGGAATCCGCGTCGCGCAGGTCGACGCTGGCCAGTTGAAAACCGCCGTTCAGGAAGTGCACGTGGGCGTCGTTGAAGCCAGGCAGCACCAGGCGCCCGCGCGCGTCGATCAGGCGGGTACGCGAACCCACGAATTTCCGTACTTCCGAACTGGTTCCCAGCGCGGTGATCCGTCCGTGGACGACCGCCGCCGCTTCCGCCAGCGGCCGCGCCGGATCCATCGTCCGGATCCGCGCGTTCACGATCGCTAGGTCCGCTTCCCACGCCCCCAGCGGCAAGGTCAGCATCGCGAACATACAAACTCGCATCGGTATCCCCTACGGCGCAAACAAACGCAGCGGCTCGAACGCCGCAAACCGCCACCGGCGGCCGTGGCGGCGAACCTCAACGCGCACCTGCTCCCGCCGACGGACCGAACGGCCGGGCGCGGCCGACGTGGGCGGCGCCCCGGGTATCCGCGCTTTCAGGTCCATCATCCAGTCCAACTCCAGCCGCCGGCGGTCGCCTTCGCCTACTTCGGCCAGCACCTCGATCGAGCAACTGATCAGGTGCTGTTCCATCAAGGCGGCGGCGTCGCGCTCGAGTGCGGGGCGTTCCGCCAGCTCCTTTTCAAAACAGCCCAGGAAAATCCGCAGTTCGCCTTCGGTCAGGGCGGCCGCGACCGTCTCGAGCAGGTCCAGAATGCCGCGGTCCACACCTGCCAGCGCCCGGAGGCCCAACGAACCCAGCACGAACGTGCGCCGCGAAGCCATCTACGTCCGGTAGCTGGCGTTGATCTGCACGTACTCCGCGGTGAAGTCGCACGTCCAGAAGCGGGTCGCGCCTTTGCCTTTGCCGCGGATGCGGAATTCAATCAGACAGTCGGGGCCGTCCAGCTTCCGTTTGAGCTCGTCTTCGGAGAAAGCGGCGCCCAGCCCCGCGGAACACACTTTGACCCCCTGCATCGCGATATCCACCTGCGCCGGATCGAACGGCACGCCCGCGTTGCCCGCCGCGCAGAGGATGCGGCCCCAGTTCGGATCGGAGCCGGCGATGGCGGTCTTCACCAGCGGCGAATTGGCAATCGCGCGCGCGATCCGCACGGCGTCGCGTTCCGTCGCCGCGCCCTTCACCTCTACGGTCACCAGCTTGGTGGCGCCTTCGCCGTCGCGCGCGATCTGGCGGGCCAGGTCCTGCATCACCTCGCTGACCGCGCCTTCATAGCGCGCCAGCGTTTTGCCGGCAGGCGCCACGCCCGCAGCGCCGTTGGCGAGCAGCAGCATCGTGTCGTTGGTCGAGGTGTCGCCGTCCACCGACAGGCGGTTGTAGCTGGTCTCGACCGTGCGCCGGAGCATCGCGCGCAGCGCGCGCGGGCGCAGCGCCGCGTCGGTCAGCACAAACGCCAGCGTGGTCGCCATCAGCGGTTGAATCATGCCCGCGCCCTTGGTCATGCCCGCGATCCGGATGACGCCGCCGGGCGTCTTCAGTTGCGCGAAAGCGGTCTTTGGCCGCGTGTCCGTAGTCATGATGGCCTCGGCCACCCGCGCGAAGTGGGCGGGAGAGAGAGCCGCCACGCAAGCGGGCAGCGCGCGGGTGATCAACCCGGGATCCAGTTCCACGCCGATCACCCCGGTCGATGCGGGCAAGACGTGGCTCGGCGCGACGCCCAGCGCCCGCGCCGCGGCGCGGCAGGTTTCCCGCGCCACCCGGTCTCCGGTTCGCGTGGCGCAGTTGGCGTTGCCCGCGTTGACCAGCACCGCCGCCACCTGCCCGCCCGATAACGCCAAATGCTTGCGGGACAGGCGCACCGGGGCCGCCTGCACCCGGTTCTGCGTGAATGCCGCCGCCGCCGCGGCGGGTCGCTCCGAAACCATGAGAGCCAGATCGTCTTTCGCTACTTTGCGAATGCCGGCGTAGGCGGCCGCGAACCGGTATCCGAGCGGTATCTCCACCCTTATGCTCCTAGCTGTTCGTCCTGCATCAGGCGCTGTCCGTTGGCGAACGCCTCTCCGGACATGCGCTTCTTGCCTTCCAGTTGCACTTCCAGCAGTTCCACGCCGCCGCCTCCGCCGCAGCCGGCCACCAGCGTCCGGCCGATCTTCCGCAGCACGCCCGGCGGCGCCGCATCTTCCCGCAGGCGTGTCCGCCAGATCTGCAGCGTCTGTCCGCGGAACGTGGTGTACGCGCCCGGCCACGGCTGCATGCCCCGCACCCGGTTGTGGACGGCGCGCGCCGGCCAGGACCACTCGATGAGGCCGTCTTCCTTTTTCAGCATGGGCGCCAGGGTAGCCTGAGCATGATCTTGCGGCTGAGGCGCGATGGTCCCCGCCTCCAGGCCGGCCAGCGTGCGAACCAGCAACTCCGCGCCCGCCCGGGCCAGGCGCGGGCTGAGTTCCGCCGCGGTCTCCTCCGGTCCGATCTCCACCTCCGCCTTCAACAGCATATCCCCGGTGTCCAAGCCCGCGTCAATCCGCATGGTCGTGACGCCCGTCACCGTCTCGCCCTGCGCCACCGCCCACTGGATCGGCGCCGCGCCCCGGTACTTTGGCAGCAGCGACGCGTGCACGTTGATGATGCCCAAGCGCGGCAGGTCGATGATGGCCTGCGGAATGATCTGCCCATAGCCCACGACCACCATGACGTCGGCGCCCTCCTGGCGCAGGCGCTCGACACACTCCGGCCGGCGGATCCGCTCCGGCTGAAACAAGGGCAAGCCGTGGCGTTCGGCGCACGCCTTGACGGGAGAAGCCGCCACTTGCCGGCCGCGCCCCTTCGGCCGGTCGGGCTGCGTCACCACCAGCGACACGTCGTAGCCGGCTTCCAGCAGACGCTCCAGCGGCGGCACCGCGAACTCCGGCGTACCGAGATACACCACTCGCATGTCAGGCCCACTCGCCGGCTTTTTGCAGCTTGCGGACCTTGCGTTTGATCAGATCGCGCTTCAGCGCGCTGAGGTGGCTGATATACAGGCGCCCGTTCAGATGGTCGGTTTCGTGCAAAAACGCGCGGGCCAGCAGATCCTCGCCGGTCATCTCGAACGTTTCGCCCCGCGCGTTCTGCGCGCGCACCGTCACCTTCTGGCCGCGCACCACTTCCTCGCGAAAGCCGGGAATGCTCAGGCAGCCTTCCTCCCCCTTTTGCTTGCCTTCCACGCGGATGATCTCGGGATTGATCAGGACGATCTTTTCCGCCGGATTCTCCCCCACGGAGCAATCGATCACCGCGATGCGGCGGGAAACGCCGATCTGCGGCGCGGCCAGCCCCACCCCTTTGGCGGCGTACATGGATTCGAACATGTCCTCGAGAAACTTCTCGAGTTCCGGCGTGCCGAACTCGGTCACCGTCTCCGCCTGCTTTTCGAGAACCGGGTCGCCGTACTTCACAATCGGATAGGTCATCGTCAGAACTCTTGCACCTGGCGTTGGTAGCCCTCGAAATTCCGCCGCGTCTCGGCGAGGGAATCGCCGCCGAATTTTTCCAGCAAGGCCTGGGCCAGCACAAACGCCACCATCGCTTCCCCGATCACGCCCGCCGCGGGAACCACGCAGACGTCCGAGCGCTCGTAGGCGGCCGGGGATGGCTCGCGGGTGAGCAGGTCCACCGATTCCAGCGGCCGGCGCAGCGTCGAGATGGGTTTGAGCATCCCCCGCACCAGAATGTCTTCGCCGTTGGTCATGCCGCCTTCCAACCCGCCGGCCCGGTTGGCTCCGCGAGTGAAGCGGCGCTCCTCGCGGCGATAGTGGATGGTGTCCTGCACGCGCGAACCAAAGTGGGCGGATCCTTCCGCGGCGAAACCGATTTCGACGCCCTTCACCGCCTGCATCGACACGATCGCCTGCGCCAGGCGTCCATCCAACCGGGTATCCCAGGCGATGTGCGAGCCCAACCCGACGGGGGCGCCGCGCACCACCACTTCAAAGACGCCTCCCACCGTGTCGCCCGTGCGGTAAGCCTCGTCCACCACCTCTTTCATGCGCTGCTCCGCCTCCGGATCCACGCAGCCCAACAGGACCTCGTCGCGTTCGCGCAACGCCACCAGTTCCTCCCACGCCGCCGGACGCCCCAACGTGGCGCTGCCCACCTGAATCACATGGCTGAGGATGCCGACGCCGAACTGGGCGAGGAATTGTTTGCACAGCGCGCCCACCGCCACGCGCGCGGTGGTCTCCCGGGCGCTGGCCCGTTCCAGAATGTAACGCGCGTCGTGAAAGTTGTACTTGATGGCGCCGGCCAGGTCGGCGTGCCCGGGACGGGGCCGCGTAACCTGCTTCTTTTTCTCCTCGCTGTCCGGCGCCGCTTCCACCGGCAGCACTTCGGTCCAGTTCTTCCAGTCCTTATTGGCGAGCAGCATGGCGACCGGCGAGCCGATGGTGATCGAATGACGGACCCCGGCCACCAGGTGGACCCGGTCCGTTTCAATTTTCATCCGGCCGCCGCGGCCGTAACCTTGCTGGCGGCGCCAGAGTTCGCGATCAATCTGAGCGACGGACACCGGCACTCCCGCCGGCAAACCGGTCAGCGTAGCCACCAGGCACTCGCCGTGCGATTCGCCGGCGGTTTCAAAACGTAGCATGAGGGGACGAAATAGTTATGATATCAGCCTGTAACGATGCGCTTCCGGCGGGGGATCACGACCCCCGCCGGGCTACGCCAAGGAGTCTGTTCCGCCGCTTGTCCACCGCTCAATGGCGGCGCGCACACTCTCCGCCGTGATGGGCTTCAACAGAAAATCGTCCATGCCCGCCTGAAGACACCGGTCCATCTCGTCGGTAGCCATGCTGGCCGTGATGCCGATGATAGGCACGCGCCTGCCGGATTCCAGCGCCCGGATGTTCCTGGTCGCCTGACGGCCGTCCTGGCGCGGCATGTGCAAATCCATGAGGACCAAATCGTAGCGCCGCGCCCGGGCCGCTTCGACGGCGGCGGCGCCGTCCGCGGCCATGTCGGCGTGGACTCCCATTTTCTCCAGCAGACGCAGCAGCACCGTTTGATTGACCGCGTTGTCGTCAACCACCAGCACGCGCGGGGGCACGGTCCAAGCGGCAATCCCGTCTTCCTGCGGCGGCGAACCCAGCAGGCGGGCTAACGCGGCGGCAAAGGCCCGCCGGCGTAATGGCTTGGCTACCGACGCGCGAATGCCGGCGGCGGCCAGCTCGTCCGGAGCCGGACGGCGGGAAAAGGAGGTCACCAGCAGGATTTTCTCCGGCGGCAGGCCGACCTCTTGCGCGCGTCGGGCGATTGCCAGGCCGCCTTCCGGCAGGCCATCGTCGATGACCGCCACCGCAACCGGCCAACCCTCGGCCAGCACCACCCGCGCTTCCTCCCACGAAGCGCCTTCCCGCACCGCAAAACCGTACGCCTCCAGCGCTTCCCGGATCGCCTGCCGCTGGGCCGCATGGCCCTCAACCAGCAGAACCGAACGCCCCACCCCGAGCCCTTCCCACGATTCGGGCCGGGCCGGGACCGGGGCGAGCCGCACGGTGAACCAGAACACCGCACCCTCGTGGGGCCGGCTCCGGACCCCGATTTCACCGTCCATCAATTGCACCAGTTCCTTCGAGATCGCCAGGCCCAGTCCCGTGCCGCCGAAGCGGCGGGTGGTTGAGGTGTCCGCCTGAACGAACGGCCTGAAAAGCCGCCGGGCAGTGGCCTCCGCGATGCCGGGACCGGTGTCTCGCACCTCGAAGCGATACCGCGGAGTCTGGCCCGGCGGCGTTTCCTCAGGAAAACAGGAGATTTCCACCTCACCGCGCGCGGTGAACTTAATCCCGTTGCCCAACAGGTTCAGCAGAATCTGGCGGAGCCTCCCCGCATCGCCGCGGACCTGGTCCGGGACGGCGGCGCTCACGCGCACGATTAACTCCAATCCCTTCTGTTCCGCCTGCTCGGCCAGCAGGCAGGCGGCCTCTTCGATCTCGGCGCGAAGATCAAACGGAGCGGCGCGCAGTTCGAGCCGTCCGGACTCGATGCGGGCGAAATCCAGGATGGAGTTGATGATTTCCAACAACCTCTGGCCGGAGCGCTGGATGGCCTCCGCATACTCGCGCTGCTGCGGGGTCAGCGGGGTATCCAGCAGCAGCGAACTCATGCCCAGCACGCCGTTCATCGGAGTGCGGATCTCATGGCTGGTGTTGGCCAGAAATTCTCCCTTGGCGGCATTGGCCCGATTCGCCTCCAATTGCGCCTGGCGCATCAGGCGGGTTTGGCGCAGGCTGAACGCCAGGGCCAGGAGCAGGACGGCGATCCCCGAGAACAGAACCCATTGGAAACGGCGCTCCTGGGCCTCGCCGGACAGCCACGAGGTTTCATCCGGACCAAAGGAAAACCAACGCGTAGCGAGAGACGCGAGGGCGCCATCGCGAGCCATCTCGAGCACCTCCAGCCGGAGAGCAACCGCGGCGGAACGAGCGGAGGTCGCGTACGCGAAGCCCACCGGCGCGGACGCGGAAGGCAGCGGCACAAAGCGGAGCGGGATGTCTCCGCAACCGGGAGGACGTTCGAGCAGCCAGCGTTCGGCGACGCGGACCTCCAAAAACGCGGCTTCCGCATCGCCCAGGCAGAGCGCGCGAAAAGCCTCGGCGGAGCCTGCACGAGGCGCTCGCGCAACCGCGGAAAGGATCTCCCCGGCCAGCGCCGCGCTGCCGCCGGCGTCATCGTGGCTGACGCGCCAGTGGCGCGGAATCGGCTCCACACTGCCGCGAAAAGGCGCGCGCACGACCAGCCCGTACTGGAGCAACATCCACCGGTCCGTCACGCCAGGGGGCGGGTCTCCGGTACGCCGGGCGATCCATAAGGGAACCAGGTCGACGGCTCCCGCGCGCAGCGCTTCGGTGAGCCTGCCGCGGACCGCGACCCACTCATAACGGAGTCCCGTGCGCCGCGCCGCCTCCGAAACCACTTCCGGCACAAAACCATCCGCCAGTCCCGCATCGGTCGTGAACTGATAGGGAGGCATCTCCCGGTAGCCCAAGCGGTAGACGCGATCCGGCCTCGCTCGGTTGATCAGCCAGAGTCCGCCTCCGATCGCCGCGACGCCGCCGGCAACCAGCAGCCACACCCTCCAGCGCCTTACCCCTCCCGGCAGGTTCTGCGTCCCTCCCTCTCTGAGATTGTAAGCCGCGCTCTCCACTCGGACGGGAAGGCGCGGGCCGGCTTACGGCGTGGCGGGCCGGGAATCCGAGCCGCCGGCGCGCGCCGTCTGGCCCGATTCGTAGATCCGCCGGTACAGGCGAGCATTCCGAATCACCGCCTGGACATATTCGCGCGTCTCGGTGAACGGAATGGTTTCGACAAACTCGGCTGGTTCCTGAAAGTCACCCCACGTCAGCCAACTGACCACGCGCGAGCGGCCGGCGTTGTAGCTGGCCAGCGTCTCTTCCCACTTCCCGTTCCACGAATTCAGCATGGAGCGCAGCATCAGCGCACCCAAGCGGAGGCTCACGTCCGGCTGGTGCAGCATCTGCGTATGGAACTTCGCGATGCCGGCGCGCCGGGCCAACTCGCGCCCCGTGGCAGGCAGCACTTGGGTCAGCCCGCGGGCGTTGGCGCGGGAGCGCGCTTGCGGATCGAATTCCGATTCCTGCCGGATCAGGCCCGCCACCAGATACGGGTCCAAGTCGTGGGATCCGGCGTGTTTCCACAGCTCGGTCCGGTAGGGCAGCGGAAACAATTGACGCCAGACCGCTTCGGGAAGCTCCTCCAGGTTGCGGCCAAAATAATCGCTGATCAGGCTCTTCATGAAGCGCAAACCCTGCGCCGGCGTATCTGCCTGCCGGGCCAGTTCCAAAGCCACGGCCGCCGGCGCCGCGTCCGTGCGCGCGCCCACCCTCAGTTCGAGCACCGCCAGGTCCTTCAGGCCTGCCTCGCGCAGAACGCGGGAACGCGCGATCCGGGTTTCGGTGGCCGGAGTCATGCGCACGTCCACCGGCGGCCGCTGCGGAGTGGGCAAGCGGCTCAGCCACTCACGCGCCGCCGAATCCGGCTGCGCTTTGGCCAGCGCGGCATCCTGAAGCCGGTCGCGCGACAGGAGGCCGTAATAGTAATGGGGATACTGGCTCTCCACGTATTCGTAAACCGCGCGGGCGACCCCCCGGTGTCCGGCCTGTTCCTCCAGGCGGGCGAAAAAGTACAGGGCAGCGCTCGCCTTGGGAGAGCCCGGATACCGGACGGCGTGTTCGCGAAGGCGCGCGGCTGCGTCAGCGTCGCGGCGGCGGTAGGCCAGCCACGCTACCCGCCAGTGGCAGTTCGCCGCCTCGGGCGCATCCGGGAACGATTCGGCGCACGCCTGATAACGGGGGCCGTAGACACCGGTTTCGTCACGCATCAGGTAGCGCCCCTGAAAGGCCAGCAGAGCCCGCAAACGCCAGGGCGAAGAGGGATATTCACGGGCCAGCACCTCCAGCAATCGTTCGGCCTCGGCATCCTGACCTTGGCGAGCCGCGCACAAATAGAGATAGTGCAAACGCTCCGCCTCGACTTCCGGCGTTTCCATCCGCAGGCGGCTCAACTCGCGCTCGGCGGCGGGAACCTGTTGCAGGTGGTAGAGCGCCGCCGCCGCGCGCAGAATCGCCAACTCCCGCCCGGAGGCCGTGACGCGGGGCTGAATCTGAGTGTATTCGTCTCGCGCGCGGGCGTACTCGCGCCCGTCCCACAGTTTGCCGGCGCGCTCGAGAAGTTCCGCTGGTCCCGGTTCCGGATAGCTGGCGCCCATGGCGCGGCGCAGGGCAGCCAGCGCTTCGGCGGCGCGCGAGGCCTGCTCCGCGAGCGGGAAGCCGTAGTAGACCCGCTGATACGCGGCCACCGCTCGCTGGTTCTCTCCTTGCGCTTCCCAAGCCTTGCCTTGAGCCAGGGCCAGCGACGCGGGCGGCACACTGGCTTGGCGGCTTTCCAGCAGGCGCAGCGCCTCGCGGGGCTCGCCGAGATCGGTCAGAGCCTTCGCCTCGAGCAAAATTGCCTGCGGCAGGAAAGGAGATTCGGGCCTGCTTGTCACCACGCGGTGCAGCAACTGGCGGGCGGTGGCGGGGTCGCCCAGGTTCAAACGCGCGGCGCCCAAGTGAAATAGCACATAGTCGTCCACCTTGGGAAACTTGCCGGCAAGCCCCTCGAGCGCGCGCGCCGCGTCCGCCATCCGGTTGGCGTGATAGGCTTCGATGCCGGAGGCCAGGCGCGCGTGGAGAGGACTGAGGGCCCGGGCGGCCCGTTGCGCGGCGGATGCCGTCGCGGGGCCGGCTTTCGCTTTGGGCTGCGGGGCGGAAGCCTTTCTTGCCGGCGCGGACGGCGCGGCCTTGGCCTGGGACGCCGCTTTGGTCTTGCTCGCAGCCGGCTTCTTCGCGGTCGCCTGGGCCGGCGAGGCCGCGCTGGCGGCGGAGGGAGCGCCATGCAGCCAGACCGCTGCCGCGATCGCCGCCGTCAACCTAAACGAGCGGACCAGGATAGCCAGCACCGAGCAGCGCGGGATTGTCATGAGCCAAGCTCTTCACGAACTCCAGGTGCAAGTAGTCGATCATGGTTTCCGAGGCGCTCACAAACTTCTGGCGGAACGCCTCGCGAGCCTCATCCATCGATTCCTTCAGCACGCCGTACAGATTGCGCCGCCGCCGGCCCTGTTCGACCGCTTCGGCCTGATAGAGCCGGATCTCGGCCACCTTGACCCGGGCAAACCGGCGGGCGCCCAGATGCAGTTCCTTGTCTTCTTCGCTCAATTCCAGCCAGATCAAACTTTCCAGAGCACGACTCGCCGCCGCCGGCTGCACCGCGCCCGCGATTTGAATCAGGCCCGCGCCGGCTTCCTCCGGGGCAACCTCCGAAGCAGGCGCCGGCCTCCCCAGCAGGGCCTCGGTGGCCATAGCCGCCAATTGCACGAACAGCTCCAGAGCCTCCACATCGGCGTCGGCGGGACCGGGAGCGGCATACACGATGGCGGCCGCATCGCCTCGCACCACCACGGGGAACAGAAAGACTTTCTCTCCCGGAACGTGGCCAAACACCCCTGCCAGTTGTGGCGAAACCTCGCGCGGCGTGGCGACGGCCGTCAACATTTCCCGGCTGCCGACGCACTCGGCGAGCGCGGGCGCCTCGGGCAGCACCAGGTCTAAGGATTCGAAAGCCGCCCGAGCCGCGTCTGAATCGACGCCCCGAAGCCGGACCCCTTCCACCACCGGGTCCACTACGGAGAGCAGGGCCACCCGGGGGCAAACGGAGGCGGCTGCATCGACCAGCCAGAAGGCGATTTGCTCGGGCGTGACCGCCTGCCGCAACCGTCGCAACGATTGGGCCAATTCCGAGGTCAGTCCGGCGCGCGCCCGCCGCGCCGCCTCGGCACGGCCGGCCGCTTCCGCATCGGCCGCCAAGGCCGCGAGTTGGGGGGCGCAGCGTTCGACGAACTCCTGCCGCAGCCAGCCGGTCTCGGCTTCCAGCACCTCCCGGAGACGCCGCGGCAGTTCCCCCGCCCCGGCTTCTACGGGCTCTGGCGCTTGAACAAAATCCCGTGTTTCCAACTCAATTCGAGTGTAACATTCCGGCTCCGGCAGGCTCCCCGCGCCACGCTATTATCGGAGGCTATGGACACTTTTTTGTCGGGGAAACAGGCTTTAGTCACCGGCGCCACCCGGGGCATCGGCCGGGCCATCGCGGAGGACCTGTTGCGCGCGGGCGCCCAAGTGGCCATCTGCGGGCGGACAAAGGACGCGGTCCACCGAGCCGTCGAGGAGCTATCCGTGTTCGGTTCCGTGATCGGCGAACCCGCCGATGTTTCAAACTGGGAATCGGCGGAGCACCTATTTGAAACAGTGCGCGAGCGGTTCAGGGGCCTTGACATCCTGGTCAACAATGCCGGCATTGGCATTTTTCGCAGCATTGCCGAGCTGAGCGTAGAACAATGGCGCCAAGTTATTGACCTCAACTTGAACGGAGTGTTCTATTGCTCCCGGCTGGCGATTCCGCTGATGCAGGCCCGCGGCGGCGGTTACATTATTCACATCAGCAGTTTAGCGGGCAAAAACGCGTTCCCCGGCGGGGCGGCGTATAACGCGAGCAAGTTTGGCCTCAACGGTTTCAGCGAGGCGATGATGCAGGACCTCCGCTACGACAACATCCGTGTCTCCTACGTGATGCCGGGGAGCGTCGACACGGACTTTTCGGCCCGATCCGGCGCGGCAAGCTGGAAAATCGCGCCGGAAGACGTCGCGCAGGTGGTCACGTCGCTGTTGCGGATGCCGGAGCGGACGTTGGTCAGCCGCGTGGAGATGCGCCCCTCGAAACCGCCCCGGGCGGGCAACTGACGGGGCCGTCATTGGCCGATAAGGAATCTTGGCACAGCGCATGCTGGAGCTAATCCCGGAGGGTGCGCCAGCAGGTTCAGGCGCATCCCCCGCTTTTGGAACTGACGCCCATGACACGCACCAATCAGCCGCTGGATCCTACCCTCACCGGACAGCATGCCGACCGCCTGGAGGCGAAGCTGAAAGCAAGGGTCGTCGGTCAGGACGAGGCGATCGGCCATATCGTAAACATTTATCAAACCTATCTGGCCGGGATGACCCAGCCCGGAAGGCCTGTGGGGAATTTCCTGTTCCTCGGGCCCACCGGGTCCGGCAAGACGCGGCTGGTGGAAGCCACGGCCGAAGCGCTGGTGAACGATGCCCAGGCGGTGATCAAGGTGGATTGCGCCGAATTTCAGCACAGCCACGAAATCGCCAAGCTGATCGGGTCGCCTCCGGGTTACCTGGGACACCGGGAAACCCATCCCATGCTTTGCCAGGAAGCTTTGAATCAGTTCCAGACCGAGACGTGCAAACTCAGCTTTGTCCTGTTCGATGAGATCGAAAAGGCCAGCGACGCGCTGTGGAATCTGTTGCTGGGCATCCTGGACAAGGCCACGCTGACGCTGGGCGACAACCGCCGGGTGGATTTTTCCCGCACCCTGATCTTCATGACTAGCAACTTGGGCGCCACCGAGATGGAGTCGCTGCTGCGTCCCCGGCTGGGCTTCGGCGCCTCCCCCGACAGCCGGGAAACCGCGCGAACCAATCCGCAACTGGACGGCAAGATCGCCCGCACAGGACTGGAAGCGGCCCGCAAGAAATTCACCCCGGAGTTCCTGAACCGCATCGACAAAATGGTTGTGTTCCGGCCCCTGGGAGAGCCGGAGCTGCGAAAAATCCTGGACATCGAGTTGCGGATGGTGCAGCGGCGCGTCTTCGAATCTCCGGTCAACGTGCCGTTCGTCTTCTCGCTCACGGCGGGCGCCAAAGAGCATTTGCTCGCGCAAGGCACCGACGTCAAGTACGGCGCCCGCCATCTGAAACGTGTCCTCGAGCGGAACCTGGTTCACCCGCTGTCGAACCTGATTGCGACCGAACAGATCCGCGCCCGCGACATGGTGCGGGTAGACTACGACCACGCCTCCGGACGCCTAGTGTTCACCAAGGAGGCCGAGGACCTGCCCGAGTACGCCATGACCCAACTGATCGGCTCGTCGTTCACTTCGCAGTTGGCGCGGATGGCGGGAAGCGTCGCGGTGGAAGCGGGCCGCGCGGCGGGAAGCCGGGGAACTCGCCGGGCCTGACCCGCCCGCCGGCCGGCTGCCGCCCCGGCCGGAAGACCAGCCAAGCCAGCAGGCCCAACGGGAAGAACACAAGCACCGCCAGGGTTACCAGAAGGGCAGACTCTCCCTGCGCCGGGCATCCCCCGCGCACCCGGCGATCCCCAGCGTGATCCAGATCGCGACGGCCCCCACTCCGAACGCCCGCAGAAGAATCATCGGATCCATGGCTACTGCCGCCGTCACGCGCCTACGTGGTGCTAAGCGATTCCACTCGCAGGTTCACCCCCCGCGTCCGCGTTCCGAGCCGAGGACGCGCCCTTTCGGGATCGCGCACCAGGATTCTGCCCGCCACCTCCACCAGAGGAGCGCTCTCCGTAGCGTCCTCGTACTGCACCGCCGGCCGCGGCGCCGAATCGTAGACATAGCAGTCGGCGAACTCGATTCCTCCCGGCTCTTTCGTCAGCTCCGCGCGCCGCAATTCCACCAGCACCGGCACCCGCGGGCCCCCGTATTCGGGAACCGGCGCGTTCCAGGGATTGTTCCAGTGGCACCGCTCGGCGCGCACCTTGACGCTCCCGGCCGATTTGTCGAACACTTTCAGGCCCTCCCGGCCCGTGTGCTCCGCCACGCACTCCACCAGTTCAATCAGTCCTGGCGGCCCGTCGTCCTTCGCGGTCCCGATGGCGTAACCGGCCCACCCGTGCGTCTCGCCCGCGCTCATGCGCGACAGGCAGCGTTCCACGCGGATGGAAACGGGGGCGGATTGGCGGCTGAGCGGCCGCAGGTAGACCAGCAAGGCGTGGCCATGGTTGTTCTCGAAGGCGCAGTTGCGAATGGTGATATCGGAAAGCCGCTGCTCTTCCGTGTCGGGCTCCAGGTCGATCCCCGCCTCCGGAGGCGTGCCGCTGGTGGCGGAGAAGCGGCAATTTTCCACCAGCAGGCGTTGCGCGCTGATCACGCTGAGCCCCTGCCGGTGATTGTCGTGTGCGACGCAATCTCTCAGCACGATGTCTTCGCTCCAGGCCCGTCCGGCGCCGCCGTCGATGTAGAAGCCGTCGCCGCCCGTGCTCTCGATGCGGAGTCCCTCGACCCGCACGTGCTTGACGCCGCGCAGCGAAAGGCCCATGCGCCACTCCGCCTTCTCGTAGGGCGCTTTCTGATAGTCGCGCTTGTGCATGCGGAAGGTGGCGCCGTAGCCGCGAATGGTCAGGTTCTCGACGCCGCTGGCGGTGAACAGGCTGTCGCCGCGTCCGCGAAATTCGCCCTTCTTGGCCAGGACCAGAACGCCCGGCTCGAAGAGCAGTTCCTGGTGGCTGCGGAGTTGGAGGGGCGTCACCACCCACGGCGCGCCCATGTACGGCACCACCACCGCCGGCGCTGGCGAATCGAGCGCCGCTTGCAACGCCGCGGTGGAATCCTGCGGGTCAAAGCCCCACCACGCAGCGTTGGCCACCTTGCGCCGGCCCGCGCGCACTTCCTCCACCGCCCGGGCGTCCTTCCCGTTGCCTTGCGCAAACGCCAGGAAAGGAATCCCGAACAACGCCCGGCGGCCCAGCGTATGCATGACGCCCTTATTTTACGCCAGCGTGGCCCGCTTCTTGCGCCCTGGACCAAGCTCGCGCCGACCCCTTCAAGCCAGCAACTCCCGCACCACGTTGCCTGCCACGTCGGTCAGCCGGTAGTCCCGCCCGCTATGGTGGTAGGTCAGCCGCGTATGGTCGAAGCCCATCTGGTGCAGAATCGTGGCGTGCAGGTCGTGCGGGTGGACCGGCTTTTCCACCGCCTTGAAACCGAAATCGTCCGTGGCGCCGTGGACGTAGCCGCCCTTGAAGCCGCCGCCTGCCACCAGCACCGAGAAGCCGTGATTGTTGTGGTCGCGGCCGTTCTGAACATACACCAGCCCGCTGGTTTCGACCGACGGGGTACGCCCGAACTCGCCGCCGATCAACACAATGGTCTCGTCCAGCAGTCCCGACGCCTTCAGGTCCTGGAGCAAGGCCGCCATGGGCCGGTCGGATTGGGCGGCCAGCTTCCGGTGGATAAGGATGTCGTCATGGTTGTCCCATGGTTGGGAGTTGCCGAAATAGACTTGCACCATGCGCACGCCGCGCTCGAGCAGCCGGCGCGCGATCAGGCAGCCGCGCGCGAAGTCGCCTTCGCCGTAGCGGGCGCGCACCGCTTCCGGCTCCTGGCCGATGTCGAACGCGTCGGGGGCTTCGGTCTGCATGCGGTAGGCGATCTCCATGGCCTGGATCGCGCCTTCCAGTTGGGGGTCGTCGCCTTCGCGTTCCTGGTGGCGGCGGTTCAGTCGGGCCAGCAGGTCAAGCTGGGCGCGCTGCGTTTCGCGCGGCGCGGCGCCGCGGATGTGCTGGATGAGTTTTTCGGGATCTGTTTCGTGGTTCGGGATGTGCGTGCCCTGATACACCGCGGGCAGAAAACTGGACGTCCACAACTCCGGTCCGATCACCGGCAGGCCCGGACACATCACTACGAAACCCGGCAGATTCTGGTTCTCGGTGCCTAACCCATATGTCAGCCAGGAGCCCATTGACGGGCGGCCAGGCAGCCGGTCGCCGCAGTTGAGCATCAGCAGCGACGGCTCGTGATTGGGCAGGTCGGTGTGCATCGAGCGGATCACGCAGATGTCATCGATCCGCTTGCCGAGTTCGGGGAAGATCTCGCTGACCTCGATGCCGCTCTTGCCGTAACGCTGGAAGGTGAAGGGCGACTTCAGCAGGTTCCCGGTGCGCCGTTCCGTTTTCAGGTTGCCGCTGGGGATCGGCTGGCCGTGGTGTTTGGTCAGCAGCGCCTTGGGATCGAAGGTGTCCACGTGCGACGGACCGCCGTTGAGGAACAGATACGCCAGGCGCTTGGCCTTGGCGGGAAAGTGTGGGACTTTCGGCGCCAAGGGGGAACCTGCGGTGGCCGCGCCCAACATCCCCTGCAAACCCAGCCATCCGCCGCCCGCGCCGAGCGAGCGCAGCAACTGCCTTCGCGTCACGCCATAATCTCCTTCACCACATTTCCTTCCACATCGGTCAGCCGGAAGTCGCGACCGCTGTAATGATACGTCAGCCGCGTATGATCGAACCCCAGCAGGTGGAGCAGGGTGGCGTGCAGATCGTGGACGTGCACCGGTTTGTCCACCGCGCGCCAGCCCCATTCGTCCGTGGCGCCGTGAGCGTAGCCTCCCCGGACGCCGCCGCCCGCCAGCAACACCGTGAATCCATAGGGGTTGTGATCCCGCCCATTCTGGAGGAACTGGCGGACGCTGATCTCCGCCGTCGGCGTGCGGCCGAACTCGGAGCCCACCAGCACCAGCGTTTCGGCCAGCAAGCCCGAAACCCGCAGATCGTCGAGCAGCGCCGCGATCGCCGGATCGGCCATCGCCGCCAGCTGCTGGTGCATCATGATGTCGGCGTGGTGGTCCCAGGGGTCGCTGGCTTCGAAGAAGACTTGCACCGTGCGCACGCCGGGCTCCACCAGCCGCCGCGCCAGCAGGCAGCCGCGGCCAAAATTCGAATCGCCATAGCGCGCATGCGTCGCCGGCTTCTCCTTTCGCAGGTCGAAGGCGTCGGTGGCCTCCGCCTGCATCCGGTAGGCGATCTCCATCGCCTGAATGCTGGCCTCGAGCTCGGCGTCCCCCTCCCGCCGGCGCAGGTGCTCGCGGTTGATCTCGGTGAGGAAATCCACCTGTTCGCGCTGCTGCGCGTCGGACAGGCGCAAAGGGCGCAGGAACGGGATCAGCCCGTCCGGGTCAGCGGCGCGCTCGTCATTCTGAATGTGCGTGCCCTGGTAAACGCCGGGCAGAAACTGCGACGACCACAGTTGCGCGCCTACCGCGTTGGGCTTGCCCGGACACAGCACCACGTAACCAGGCAGGTTCTGATTTTCCGTACCGAGCCCATAGGTAATCCACGATCCGTACGACGGCGTCCCGATCACGTTGCGCCCGCAATTCATCATCACCAGCGCGGGCGGGTGGTTCGGGATGTCGGTGTGCATCGACCGTATCAGGCAGAGTTCATCGGCATGGCGCGCGACTTGCGGGAATAACTCGCGCACCTCCAGTCCCGCCTGCCCGTACCGCGCGAACGCGAAGGGCGACGCCATCAGGTTGCCCGTCTTGCGTTCGGTGCGCAGATTGCCGATAGGGCTCGGCTTGCCGTGGTATTTCGCCAGCAGCGGCTTGGGGTCGAACGAGTCGACGTGCGACAGCCCGCCATTCAGGAATAGAAAAATGACGCGCTTGGCCTTCGCCGCGAAGTGGGGCGCTTTGGGCGCGAGCGGGCCGGCGCCCGAGGCGCGCGGGGCCACCTGCGAGAAAGCGAACAGGCCAAATCCGTTCGCCAGGCCGCCAAGCAGGTCGCGTCGTCGCATGAGGATGCTCCTCAATATAGAGGAATTCGTTCACCGCCAGCAAAACCTGGGCAAAACGCGCCCACGCCTCTTCGCCCGCGGCAGTGAAGCGCAGCCCGCGCGCGACCTCCCCGGGCTCGGGCGCGCGCTGGTCGGCGAGCGCGCAGATCCGGTGCAGCCGCGCTTGCCCCGAGCCGTCCGTTTCGGCTTTCGCACGGCGGCTGAGCGCCTTCGCCTGCTGCTCCATGAACTCGCCGTTCAACAGGAAAAGCCGCTGCGTCGGAACCGTGGTGGGTACGCGCTGTTCGCTGGTCAGGTTGGGATTGGGAAAATCGAACACCGCCAGCAGCGGATCGCGACGCTGGCGGCTGATGAAGCCATACACGGTGCGCCGGCGGTTGGTGGCCGCGTCGAGCGGCAAGGGCGCACCGCCCGCCGCCGGGTCGAGCGTCCCGCTCACCGCCAGCATGGAGTCCCGCAGCGCCTCGACGTCCAGGCGCCGCCGCGCGAAACGCCCCAGCAGGCGATTGTCCGGATCGGCGGCGTCATGAGCCGCGCTCCGCGCCGCGCTCAGGGCATAGACGGAGGAAAGCAGCATCTCCCGGTGCAGCCTCTTCAGCGACCAGCCCTGATCGATCAGGCGTCCCGCCAGGTAGTCCAGCAGCTCCGGGTGCGTGGGCCGCTCGCCGGTTTGGCCGAAGTTAGCCGGCGTGCGCACCAGTCCCTGGCCGAACCGCCACTGCCAAAGGCGATTCACCAGCACCCGCGCGGTGAGCGGATTGCGCGGGCTGGCGATCGCTTCCGCCAGTTCCAGGCGTCCGCTGCCGTGCCGGAAGGGCGGTGGCTCGCCGTCGGAAAGAATGCGCAGAAAGCGCCGCGGCGCTTCGGGGCCGAGGTTCTCCGCGCTGCCACGCACGTGGCCGCGCAGATTCAGCGGCGTGGGCAGATCTGCGATGGCGCTCAGGTAGGGATACGGCGGCGGCACGCGCTGTTTGCGTTCGGCGGCGCGGGCGCCGAGCGCCGCCAGTTGCGCCCGGGCGGGCGACAGAAAGCGGCCGAGCGCTTCGGGCCGGTAATACAGCACGCCGTCCACCCGCGCGTCCGGACCGGACAGCGCCGCCCGCGGATTGCCGCGCGCGCACAGGTCCTGCCACAACATGTACCGGTCGCGCGCCATGGTGCGCCCTTCCACCTCGCCGAGCATGCGCTGCACATCCACGCCCGCGGTCAGCATACGGTTGTATGCGTCGACGCGCCCCTTTTCGGCCAGCGCCTCGAGAATCAGCTTTTCCAGACGCAGGGCTTCGGCGCGCGGCGCGGCCGCCTGGCGCGCCGGCAGGGACTCAAAGGTCCGGAAGAACGGGTGCGGCTTGACCGGCTGGCGCAGGTAGCGTCGCCAGCGGGCGACCGTCTCGGGGTCCAGCCCCCCGGCCGGGCCCGCCTCGCGCGCCGCCAGCAGGTACGCCGCCGTCTTGCCGGCCAGGCTCCCGATCACCCGCGCGTTCTCGGCGTCGACAAATTCTTTCACCGCTTTCGCAGCCTCATCGGCGGCCTGCCGGAGACGCCGGTGCTCTTCCACCACCGGGGCCGGCGCCAGCGGAATTTCGCGCGGGCGTGTGCTGCGGAACACGCCCATCAGCGAGTAGAAATCCTGCGTGGGAATGGGGTCGTATTGGTGGTCGTGGCACTGGGCGCATTGCAGGGTCAGCCCCAGGAAGCCGCGCCCCACGAGGTCGACGCGATCGTCATCGGCGAATCCGCTGGAAGTATCGACGAACGGCGTCAGCGCGGGCCGCAGATCGCGGCCGGTGTCCCGCGGCAGGTCACCCGCGAGGTGCGCCTTCAGAAACCGATCCATCGGCAGGTCGTCGTTCAGCGCCTGAATCACCCAGTCGCGGTAGCGGTCGAACGCGGGCGGCTTGCCGAACATCGTGTCGTTGGCGTAGCGCACAACGTCCAGCCAGTAGCGGGCCCAGCGCTCGCCATAGCGGGGGGAGGCCAGCAGCCGTTCCACTACCCGGGCGCGCGCGTCCGGGGCGGTGTCGCGCTCGAACGCCAGCGCCTCCTCCGGGGTGGGCGGCACGCCGGTCAGATCCAGCGTCGCGCGGCGGAGCCAGGTGCGCCGGTCGGCGGGCGCGACGGGCGTCAGACCGTTCTCCTCCAGTTTGGCCAGCACGAACGCGTCGATCGAAGTTTGGGGCCAGGCGCGATTCCGCACCGTGGGCGCTGCCGGCCGCCGGATCGGCTGGAACGACCAGAACGCACGCTGCTCGGCCGTAATCACGTACTCGCCGCCGGTCGGCGGCGGCGGCGTCCCCTGTGTTTCCGGCCACGGCGCGCCGGCCTTGATCCAGAGTTCGAGGTTTTCGATTTCGCGGTCGGTCAAACGCCCCTGCGGAGGCATTTTCACGTCCCCGTTCTTGCGCACGGCGCGAATCAACAGGCTCTCGGTGGGATTGCCGGGTAGAATCGCCGCGCCCCGTTTGCCGCCGCGCAACAGCGCCTCGCGCGAGGTGATCTCCAGCCCGCCCAGTTTCGACCGCGTGTGGCAGGCGTGGCAATACCGGGCGAACACCGGCCGGACGCGCACTTCGAAGAAGTCGGCCGGTTCGCCGGCGGCGGCCGCGGTGAGGGGGGGAGCAGAAGAACGGCTACCCAGCGCATGTTCCGGCCTTGCGCCTAACGTCCGCCCTCCCGGATACAGCACAGCGTGTTCTGCCCCCGCAAGTACAAGTCGCCTTCGGCCACGGCCGGCGATGCGATGAACATCTGCCCGGAAAGCGTGTTGGTGGCCAGGACTTCATAGGCCGTGCCGAGCTTGAGCACCACCACATCGCCCTGCTCGGTGGCCAGGCACAGCTTGCCGTTGCTGCCCACCGGCGACGCCTTGAAGTTGTACGGCTGCGGCAGACGCTGCTGCCGGTAGTGCGCTTCTCCGGTGAGCACGTCAAAGCAGTTCACCAGCCCGGTATCGGTGACGAAGTAGATCTTGCCTTCGTGCAGCACCGGCGAAGGGGTATACGAATTGCCTCGCTGGTTGGTCCAGAGAATCGCGTCCGAGCCGGTCAGATCTCCCGTGCGGCCCAGGCGAATGGCGAGCAGGTTCGGGTCGCGGGAGCCGGGATGACGTTGGTGCCCAGCCCGGCGGTCTCCCAAATGACTTTGCCCGTGTCGTATTCGTTAGGCGCGGACCCGCCGCGTGGCGCTGACGATGATCTGTTTCCTGCCGTTGACGGCGGTGACCAGCGGCGGCGACCAGGCGCTGACCTCGTCCCGGTCGGCGCGCCAGATCTGCTGCCGGTGCGCTTGTCGAGCGCCAGCAGGTGGGAATTCTCCTCCTGATCGAAGCCGAGAATCAGCCGGTCGCCGTCGAGCACGGCAGCGGCGCCCTCGCCAAAGGCGTTGCGCATGAGCATGGTCGATCCGCCTGGCATACCAGAGGGCTCAGTCGCCCGCCAAAGTGAAGCGGCGTACGGCGGTGGCCCGCCCGGTGGCGTCCTCAACGTCGACGATGACCGCGTGGAACTCCACCCGCCCGCGAGCCACTTCCATGCGGTTGGGCATGTAGGTGAGAAAACGTTTCAACACCAGGTCCTTGTCGACGCCAATCACCGAATCGTAGGGCCCCGTCATGCCCACGTCGGTCTGGTAGGCGGTGCCGCCCGGCAGCAGGCGCGTATCGGCGGTGGGCACATGCGTGTGGGTGCCGATTACGGCGCTGACCCGTCCGTCCAGATACCAGCCCATCGCCATCTTCTCGCTGGTGACCTCCGCGTGGAAATCCACGAATCGGACCTTGACGTCCGCTCCGATCTCGGCCAGCAGCCGGTCCGCGGTGCGGAACGGGCACTCGATCGCCGGCAGGTAGGTGCGTCCCTGCAAATTCACCACGGCGTAGGCGACGCCGGTCTTGGTGCGGTCCACATAGACGCCTTTGCCGGGGCAGTCCGCCGGATAGTTGGCGGGGCGCAGCAAACGCGGATGACGGTCCAGGTAATCGTAGATCTCGCGCTTGTCCCAGATGTGATTGCCGGACGTGAGCACCGCGATGCCCAGGTCGAACAGGTCATCGGCGATGCCCGGGGTGATGCCAAACCCCCCGGCGGCGTTCTCGGCGTTGGCGATCACCAGCGACACCTTCTCCCGGCGGACGATGTCCTCCACGTGGTCGGCCACCACGTTCCGGCCGGGCGAGCCGAAGATGTCGCCGATGAACAGGATTCTCATGTCCGGTTCTTTTCGAGCAGGGCGCGCATGCGGTCTTCGGAATGACGCGTGGCGGTTTCAATGGCGGAGATCAGCATCGCGCGCAAGCCGTGGCGTTCCAGTTCGTGAATGGCGGAGATGGTGACGCCTCCCGGCGTGATCACCTGGTCGCGCAGGACCGCGGGGTGCAGTTCGGTTTCCCGCACCAGTTTGGCGGCGCCCAGCACGGTCTGCTCGGCCAGGCGCGTGGCGATCTCCCGGGACAGGCCCATTTTCAACCCACCCGCGATCATCGCTTCGATCACCATATACACATAGGCCGGTCCGCTGCCGGACAGCGCCGTGACCGCGTGCATCAACTCTTCGTCGACGAATACCGCCACCCCGACGGCCTCGAAGATGCTCCGCACCATCTGGCGGTGTTCCACCGAGCAGCGGGGATTGCAGGCGATCGCCGTGGCGCCTTCTTCCACCACCACCGGGATATTCGGCATGGCGCGGAAGATGGGCAGGTGTTTGCCGGCGACTTGCTCGATCAGCGCGATCGGCACTGCGGCGGCCAGCGACACCAGCACCTGGCGATCATGCAGCGCCTCGCGGACCTCGGCCAGCACCTTGGGAAGCGTACCCGGCTTGACGCTGAGAATCACCACGTCGGCGTTTTCCACGGCGCGGCGGTTCTCGCCGGCCAGGGTCAGGATGCCGAACTTCTCGGAGACCGCGCGGGCGCGCTCTTCGGAGCGGACCGTGGCGACCACCTGTCCGGGGGCCGCCACGCCGCCCTTCAACATGCCGCCGATGAGGGCGGCGCCCATGTTTCCCGCGCCCAAAACGGCGATGCGCTGGTCCATCTAAAACACCTGGGACGTAATCGCGCCCTCCGACGCCGAGCCGACCAGCTTGACGTACTTGGCCATCACTCCGCTGCGGTAGCGGGGCGGCGGCGGCGTCCACGCGCGGAGGCGCTCGGCAATCACCTCCGGCGCGACTTCCATATTCATTTCGCCCGCCTCTACGTCAATGGTTACCGGGTCGCCCTCCTGCAACGCGGCGATGGGCCCGCCCACCACCGCCTCCGGGGCCACGTGCGCAACCATGAAACCGTGCGTCGCGCCGCTGAATCGTCCGTCGGTGACCAGCGCCACGCTATCCCCCAAACCTCTGCCGACAATCGCGCCGGTCACGCCCAGCATTTCGCGCATGCCTGGCCCGCCCTTGGGTCCCTCGTAGCGGATCACCACCACATCCCCGGCGTGGATCTGGCCCGCGGTGACGGCGGCCATGGCGTCCTCTTCCCGCTCAAAGACGCGCGCGGGACCGGTGTGCTTCTTCCGGTTGTGGCCGGAGAGTTTAATCACGCAGCCTTCGGGCGCGAGGTTGCCCCGCAGGATGGCGAGCCCGCCCGACGGCTTGAGCGGCTGGTCCAGCGGGTGGATCACCTGCTGGCCTGGCGTCTCGTTGGCCTGCGCTGCTTCCTGCCCGAGCGTGCGCCCGGTCACCGTGAGTTGTTTCCCGTCCACGTAACCGCCGTCGATCAGGCGTTTGACGATGACGGGGATGCCGCCCGCCTGGTGCACATCCAGGGCCACGTATTTGCCGCCGGGCTTGAGATCGACATAGATGGGCGTACGATTGCTGATGGCCTGGAAGTCGTCAATCTTGAGTTCGACGCCCCCCTCGCGCGCCATCGCCAGCAGATGCAGCACCGCGTTGGTCGATCCCCCGGTGCCGGCGACGCAGGCGATCGCGTTCTCAAACGCCTGGCGGGTGCAGATGTCGCGCGGGCGCAGGTTGTTCCGGACTGCGTTCAGAATCACCCGGCCGCAATACCGGGCGGCATCTTTCTTGAGCGGATCCACCTGCGGCGACGCCGCCGTGCCCAATGGCGATAGCCCGATAAACTCCATCACGGTGGCCATCGTGTTCGCGGTGAACTGCCCGCCGCACGCGCCGGCGCCCGGGCAGGCGGCGTCCTCGATCTCCCGCAGTTCCTGCTCGGTGATCTTGCCCGCCGCGCAGGCGCCGACCGCTTCGAATACGTCCTGAATGGTGATGTCCCGGTCGCGATATCTGCCGGGCAGGATCGACCCGCCGTACAGGATCACACCGGGGATGTTCATCCGCAGCAAGGCCATCGCCGCGCCCGGGATGGTCTTGTCGCAAGCGACCAGGGCGACCACGCCGTCGAACATATGGCCCCGCGTCACCAGCTCGATCGAATCGGCGATTACTTCGCGGCTCACCAGCGACGTCTTCATGCCCTCGGTGCCCATCGTGATGCCGTCGCTGATGGCGATGGTGTTGAACTCCATGGGAGTTCCGCCCGCCTCCCGGATGCCCTGGGCTACGTCCTGCGCCAGGTCCCGGAGCAGAAAGTTGCACGGCATGGTGCCGATCCAGGTGTTGGCGATCCCGATAATCGGCTTCTTCAGATCTTCGTCGGTATAGCCAATCGCTTTGAGATACGAGCGCGCGGGAGCGCGATCCCGGCCCTGGGTGATCGTGTAGCTCTGGAGTTTCATAGAATCCTCTATCTTACAAGGCGGTTACGCCAGCCGCTGCGCCGGTCTCCGCGCGGCGACTCTCCGACCTGCCCGCCGCGCGGAGACCGCCGCCCCGTTAGTACCGGCACCGCGACCGGTCCGCCTTCACAAAATACTTCCGGTAGTTCTTCGCCTGCGGATCCATGCACCCTACCAGATCCAGCAGTTCGACTTTGCGGAACTCGATGGGGTGGCTCTCACTTTGCAGCGAGATATAGCCTTCGGTGAGCAGCTCTCCCTCCCGCTGGGATACCTCTCCGAAATCCGCCGGGGTGGCTCCTCCGATCTGAGGTTTCTCGTAGGCGAGGACTTCTTCCCCGTTCACCAGGTGCCGGATGGTTTGGCCGTCATGTACGATCACTTCCACGCGCACCCACTGGTCCCCGTGAAACGTGGGCGACCGCGACGGGTTGCAGTGCCGCGTGACCAGTTCTCCGTTCATCACAATGTGCGTGCCGGGCGAGCACACATTCGCGGTGGGCCGTTCGCCGGTCCCGGACCCGCCCAGCAACTGCACTTCAATCGAGGCGGGGAAGCGTTGATGGCGAAACATGGTTTCCGGCGGCTGGCAGTGCACCATGATGCCGCTGTTGCGGAAAGCCCACGGCGGGCCTCCCGGCGCCTGCTCCCCGGTGAAGCGGTACTCGACGGCAAGGATGTAGTAGGAGAACTTGTCGCGGTAGAAAAGGTGGCCGAACCGGTCGTCGAAAGTTTCGTACTGGTCGTAAGCGACGCGCAGTACGCCGTCTTCGACGCGAAAGGTGTTGCCGAAGTTTTCTCCGAACGGGTAGCCACGGATCTTAGGGCTCCAGCCGGTCAGATCCCGGCCATTGAACAGTTGGATCCAATCCTGGCGTTCTGCAAGCGGTTGCGCCACCAGGAATCCGGCAGCGGTGGCAGCCGCCAGCAGGGTCGCCAGGCGCGGAAGGCATCGCGGGAAGGTCACGGCGTCGAGTATAGCGGGCTGGCGGCTGCAAGGGAATGCCGGGCAAAAAGCCGCCTACAGGCGGGGAACAAACATGCCGATAACGGACGGTAGGCCGATCAGATGAAAACCGCTCCGGCTTTGCTCGTCGTCCTGCTGCTCGGAGCAGCGGCCACCGGTTCTCGGTGGCTGTGGCTCCGGCCCACGGAGCCCTTGCAACTGATTGTAGGCGCTGCGGAATCCCCTCCCGAAACCACCTGGAAACCCGACGGGAAAGCGCGGGGGCTGGCCGTGGATGTCCTTGAGGAAGCGGCCCGCCGGGGCGGCTACCGTTTGCAGTGGGTGAACATGCATACCTTCCCCGGAGGCTGCGATGCCGCAATCCGCCACGGGCAGGTTGACCTCTGTCCCGCCGTCGGCGCTTTGCCGCAGCGCCAGAAAGAATTCTACCTTTCCAAGCCCTGGTTGCGCACCGACTTCTGCCTGGTCAGCCGGGCGGAAAAGCGCGTCCTGCAAGAGGAGGTCTCCCCGCGCACGACCGTCAGCCATGTGAACGGACCCGTGACGAACCAGTTGGTGGAGCGGCGATTGCCTCAAGTCCGGAAGATGCCGTCCAGGAGCCGCCTGGACGCCGTCCTGACCATGTGCCGCGGGCAGTCCGATGCGGCGGTCTTGGATGCGGTGCTGTTCCAGCAACTTCTGCTGACCCGGCCCTCGGAATGCCAAGGAATCCCCCTTTACGCCGAAGTCCTGCGCGGCGCGGCGGTCGAGGTAGGATTGGCGGGACCCAAGTACCGGTCCGCGGTGCTGGCCGACCTCCGGGAACGGATCTCCGACATGCGCGCCGATGGAACGCTGGCCCGGGCTATCAAACGCTGGCAGCCGCTGTGGTTCGGCGATACCGAACTGATGCTCCAGGAGCAGGAGGCCCGTTGGCAGATCGCCACGCTCCGATTCGGCATCGCCGGCGCGGGGGTTCTGTTGCTCGCTCTGGTGCTGATGAACCGGCGCATCGCGTTGGCGCGGAGAGCAGCCGAACGCGCCGCCCAGGCCAAATCGGAGTTCATCGCCGCCGTCAGCCACGAAATCCGCACTCCGCTCGGAGGCGTGCTTTCCACCGCCGAACTGATGAAGGGCTGCCGCATGGACGACGAGGCCCGCCAGTACGTGGACATCATCCTCGACAGCGGCAAATCGCTGCAGCATTTGCTCAACGACCTGCTCGATCTCAAGAAGGCCGAAGCCGGCCGCCTCATTATCAATGCGCGCGATTTCCCGGTGCGTCCGGTGCTGCAAGGAGTGGTGGACGCCTTTCAGGCCGCGGCTGCCATCAAGGGAATCAGCTGCCGCATGGAGGTGGACGACGGCGTGCCCGAAGTCGTGCGGGGCGACGCGGACCGCCTCCGGCAACTGGCTTGGAATCTGATGAGCAACGCCGTGAAGTTCACGGTGCGGGGCGAAGTCTGCTTGCGGGCGATGTGGCGCAACGGCTTGCGCGTGGAAGTCGAGGACACCGGCATCGGCATCGCCGCCGGCCTTTTGCCGCGCCTGTTCCAAAAGTATGTCCAGGCCGGGCCTTCCGTAACGGGTATTTTCGGCGGCACCGGTTTGGGGCTGGCGTTATGCAAAGCGCTCGTCGAGGCCATCGGAGGCAGGATTGGCGTGCGGAGCCAGGAGGGCGTCGGTTCCCTCTTCTGGTTCGAACTGCCCTGGCCGGCAGGGGCCGCGCCGCCGCCCGCGCGCGAGCACGGCGGGAACGGCGCCCGGCCGGCCGCGCCGGTACCGAAATCGGTGCTGCTGGCCGAGGACAACCCGACGAACCGGATGGTCATCCGCCGCTTTCTCGAGAAAGCCGGTTGCCGGGTGGATGTCGTCGAGAACGGACAGCAGGCGGTAGAGAAAGCCGCTTCCTGGCGTTATGACGTCATCTTCATGGACTGCTTCATGCCCGTGCTCGACGGCTGCGGCGCGGCGCGGAAGATCCGCGACACGCCCGGACCAAACCGGGACATCCCCATCGTGGCCATCACGGCGGCGGCCATGGACTCCGACCGGCGGAAAGCCTTGCAGGCGGGCATGAACGACTACATCACCAAGCCGGTCACGGCCGAGGATCTGTGGGGCGCGCTGCACCGCTGGGCGCCCGCGGCGGGCGCTGCCCCGGACGAACCGGTCGGCAAGGGCGCCGCGGAGCCAACCCTCAACTCAAGCGCATGATCCTCGCCGCGTTGTCGTGGAAAATCTTCCGCTGCACCCCCCGGTCGGGCGCCAGCTTACGGATCATTTCCATCTGTTGCCAGCCGGAACAGCCGCCGCCGCGCCCCATCCGGTCGTTGCAGTCGCTCCCGTAAAGTAGTTTGTCCTGGTGGCGCTTCAGGAATTCCCGTGCGTGCTCTTCGTCGCGCTGCAACGCGTTCAGACCGGAACCAGCGCTCAGGTCGCCATAGAAATTCGGGTAGTCGGCCAGCCAGCGGTCCGTCCACCCTCCCGGCGTCACCCGCGTGCGCGGATAGAGGATGCTTTGGATGTGGCCTTGGTCGATGTTGGCCCAAAAGGTCTGCGCGTGACCAATGAAGTTGACCTTCGGAAAGCGCTTGAGCAGATTGGGGAACCGCTCGTACTCCAGGTTGTAGGCCCCGTGCTCGAAGTGCATCAGCACGGGGACGTTGAATTCCTGCGCCACCGACGCCACCAGTTGCATCGCCGGGCCGTCGCACGCCACGTGAAACTTCTGCTCGCCGATGCCGATGGCGCCCAGTTTCAAGTACTTTTCCAGGGTCGCTTTGGTCTCGGGAATGTCGGGCAGTTCGTTGGCGAAAAAATAGTATTGGCCGGGGTAGCGCCGCGCCAGGGCCAGCGCGGCCTCGTTGCCGCCAATGCCGACGGCGAGCGAATAGGCCCGCCCGGCAGGCAACAGCACCGTCTTGGCCACACCCATGGTCTGCTGATGGCGCACCAGTTCTTCCGGCGTACGCGTGCTGTAGGGCGTGTGTTGATGGATATCGATGATCGGCACGGGCGCGTCGGCGGAAAGGACCGCCGCTACCGCCGCCCCCACACAGGTCCGCCGGCTCATTCCGGAATCATTGCGATGCATTCGACTTCCAACAAGATCCCGGTCAGGCCGCTCTGCACCGCCGTCGCCGCCGGCGGCGCCTCCATGTTCAGGTAGTTGGCCCGCACCTCCCGCAGTTCTCCGATGTACTTCATGTCCGCCAGGAAGTAGTTGATCTTCACGATGTCCTGGAAGTCGGCGCCGGCCATCTTCAACGCGCGGCCGATCGTCCGAAATGTGTTGTCCGCCTGCGTCCGGAAATCCGGCGGCATGGACCCGTCGGGATTCGCACCCGCCATCCCCGACAAGAAAACCATTTTGCCGGGCGGCGAGGTGACCACGTGGGTGTACCCCGGTGGGCGCTTGTCGTCCAGGTTCAGGAACTCTTTCATGGGCTTCCTTGCGCACGCCAGCCCGCATAACGCGCCGCTGACGAGCACCACCAGTATGCTGCGCTTCATCCGCAGCATTATACCCGTTCAGGCGCTGTTATAAGATGAAAAGCTCCCGGACCCGGCCATGATCAAGATCAGCAACTATTCGCTCAATTACGCGCGGTCCCTCGCGCAAGGCTCCCTGACGATCTTCCAGTTCCTTGACGTTTGCCGGCAGCTCAACGTCGAGGCGGCCAGCCTGCATCTGCGTGACTTGCCGGACGTGGGCACGGCGTACCTCAAACAACTCCGCAGCGCATACCTGGACCGGGGTCTTTCCATGTCCATGGTGACGGTCACCACCGACTTCGGCCGGAACCCGCTCCGGCAGGAATTCGACCGGGCGCTGGAAGCCATCCGGGTCGGCATGTTCCTGGGGGCGCCCATTCTCCGCGTCTTCGCCGGCTCTCCCAGGAACGAGGCGGATCGCGCCGCCGCTTTCCAGCGCGCCGCCGAGGGCGTTTACAAGGTGGTGGAAGAAGCCGCCGAATGGGGCCTCCCGGTCGGTTTGCAGAACCACAACCATGGCGCGCTCTGCCGCACCGGGGAGGAAGTGCTACGGATGATTCGCACGGTGAATCATCCCAACCTCAGCGTGCTGCTCGACACCGGCCAGTTCGCGGGCTCGAAGGGGGCCAGCGGAGACGTTCCCCCGGAACTGGCCAACGAGAACTACCTGGAAAGCATCCGCATGTGCGCGCCGCTGGCCAAACACGTGCGCGTCAAGTTCTACAACCCGGCCGCGGACGGCAGCGAGCCCTGGATCGACTACGCCGAGGTCTTCCGCATCCTCGACGGCGTGCACTACCAGGGCATCATCGACATCGTCTACGAGCCCGGCGACCGGCGCACGAACCATCCCGGCGAAGACATTCAGACCGCGATGCCCCGCATCGTGCGGTTTCTGCGGTCGAAAGTGAGGCCGGCGTGACGGCGCCCGAACCGTGGCTGCGCGGACCGCTGCCGGGCGTCCATCCGCTGCTCGCCCCGCCTCTCCGCACCCTGCAACAGGTGAGGGAAGAATTGGCCGCGTGCACGGAAGGACTGACCTCCGAGCAGATCTGGGCCCGCCCCCACGGCTTGACGTCCCTGGGTTTCCATTTGCGTCACCTTGCGGGCAGCACCGACCGGCTCAGCGCCTACCTGCGCGGCGAACCATTGAGCGAGGCGCTGCTGGCCGCGATGCGGCGTGAAGGCGAACCTGGCGCATCCCGCGAGGAACTGCTCGCCGAAGTCAACGCCGCGCTCGACCGGGCCGAAGCGCTCTTCCGCTCGCTCGATCCGGCCAGTTTAACCGAGCCGCGCGCGGTCGGGCGCAAAGCCCTGCCCACCACCGTCGTGGGACTGGTCTTCCACATCGCCGAGCACGCCTTCCGGCACCTGGGACAGGCCGTCAGCGCCGCCAAACTGGTCCGCGCCGCCGGGACGATTTGCTGAGCCCGCGGCGCGCGCGTCAGTTAGCTTTCGCCGCGCAGAGAAGCTCTCCCTTCCCCGCCCGATCGGCTCTCCAGCCCCCGCCGGACATTCCCCGCGCCCGCCCTCCGTGCAAGCCGTTTTTATGTTTGACCGCACTTGCCACTTTCATATTACGGCGCTCCCCTGGATTCGCCATGGCGAATCAAAAGCAGTCTCGCGACTCAATTGCAACCGGACGGCGGACTGGCAGGCGCGAACGCGGCGGAGCGGGTCGCGCGGACCTTGCTGGCTCTGGAGACCCTTGGTGAAGAGGGCCAGAGCGCGCGCGAAGGCGATGCGGGTGCTTCTCTGGGAGAGCTTTGGGACGCGTGTCGCCGGATTGCAGGCGAGGCTCCTGACGAGCAAGCCGGGATAGCCTGGCCTCATAAACTCGCAGCGCCAGCGCAAAACTCACTGCGCCGGTCGGAGACCGGTCCAGGAAGCGGCGGTAGCCGGAGCCGAGCTGCGCAGGCCGGGCCGGGCTAGTCGCCGCTGACCGGTTCGGCCCACAACTCGCGCACTTGCTCCACAGCGTTTCTGCCGGAGGCCAATCGCCGCTCCTCTCCGGAGACAAACGCCAGCCCGTCCGCCAGCCAGGCGAACAATTCCGGCTGCACCAGGCGATAGAACACGTGCCTGCCCTCGCGCCGCTCCGCCACCATCCGGCTGGCACGCAACGTGGCCAGGTGTTGCGACACCACCGATTGGCTTACTCCCAGTGCTGCCTGCAATCCACTGACGTCCTTTTCCCCGTCGCGCAACTCCTCGACGATCCGGATCCGGTGGGGATGCGACAACACGCCGAGCAGGCGGGCCAGTTCGTTCTTGACTACCGCTCGTTCGTCCACGATCCTCTCCTCTCTGTCAACGCGCCGCCTCGGCGATGGCCGCGAGATAGTCGGCGTAAAACCGGTGATAGTCCGCCACGGCATTGACTTCCAAAAACGCGGCGTCCGCAGTCGCCAGTTCGCGGAGGTTCACCACAAACAGCGTCGAATCGCCGAGTTCGAACCGCGTACGCTCGGCGTCCTCCAGGCGCAGCGCCACCTGCACTTCCTGGCGCGCCACCTGCACGCGTTCGTACGCGGCCTGCATGGCCGAATAGGCATCCTGGATATCGGCCACCACGCGATCCCGGGCCAGGCGGCTCTTCTGATCGATCTGCTCGATCTTGGCCTGCTCGGCGCGCAACTTTCCTTGCGCCTTCCGCCGCTGGAGCGGGATTTCCAGCAGCACCCCGGTCTCGACTTCCGCCGGACGCAGGATCGGCCTGCCCGAACCCACGTCCCGCGAAAAACCAAAGAACACATCCACGTTCGGCAGGAGTTGATTGCGCGCCAGCCGGGCTTCCAGGCGCGACTGCTCACGTTCGGCCTCCAGCTCCCGCAATTCGGGCCGCCGCTGGAGCGCCAGGTCCACGTCTTCTCGCAGCCGCTTCAGGTCAAAGCTCGCCACCTCGGGGAAGTCGGCCGGCAACTGCTCGGGCCCCGGCACCTGCGGATCCCCCGCGTGGTTCCGCCAGTAGAGCGACAGCTCAATCGCCGCCGCTTGCAGAATCCGGTCGGCCAGCACCAGCGTGCCCTGACGATTCAGGATCAGCCGCTCGTTCTCGACCGCTTCAATCGGCGCCAACTGGCCGGCGTCGGCCGAGTCTTTGATCTGCTGCGCGCGCGCTTCGGCCAGGTCCAGCAGCGCCTTGGCGATCGCATACCGTCTGCCAGCGGCTACCCAGTCCCAATACCGGCGCGAAGCGGCGCGGGTGACGATGATGCGCTGCTGCGCCACCGTCAGGTCCGCCAACTGCTGGCCGACCCCGGCCAGCCTCAGGTCGGTCCGCCGCCGGTCCGTGGGTCCATCCCGCAGCAGGGGCACCCGGATTCCGCTCCGCCATTCGCCCGCCGAAAGCGTTTCCAGCTTGGTGATGTCCGAAGTGGAGAAAGTGCCCGTCCCCAGGCGATAGCCGCCCGTGAACGTCGTGCCCCAGAGCTGCGTCGGCTGCTCCAGGCCGATCAGGTATTGCCGGTGAGTATAGTAGCCCTTCGGATCAAACAGACCCTGCGATTTCAGCTTCAGATCGAACTCGCCCTGGGCGGCTTGCAGTTTTCCATCGGCAATCTCCCGCTCTTTGAGCGCGGCCAACAGCGACGGATAGTGGCGGTTGACCGATTCGAGCAGGCGATCCAGGGTCAGCACCAAGGCCGGCTTGACCGGCGCGGGCTGGGACGCCGTCTGCGCCTCCGCCGCAGAGGCAGCCACCCCTGCGGCGGGCGTCTGCGCCCACACCAGCCCGGACAAACTCCCGATCAGGACCACGTGACGGATCATGGCCTTCTTCCTACTTCCCCTTTCCCTTTTCTCCCGATGTCGGGTCCGCCAGCGCCACCACCGGCGGGAATCCGTTAAACGTTCGCCACAGCTCGAACCACAGCGGAACCTGGTTGAGCAGGATCCATCCGTTCGCCCGCACCCCCTGCCGCAGGATCCGCTTGGAGGGCCACGGCTCGTCGTCCTTGTCCGGCTGAATCAGCACGCGGAACTGCCCTTGCCCATTGTCGGTCGGGTCCACCAGGATCACTTCGCCGCCGAAGGTGCCCACGGCCACCGCCGGCCAGCCGACAAACTGAATCGCCGGCCAGCCCTCGAATTGCAGGCGGGCCTTGCGTCCCTCGGAAATCAACGGCACGTCGTTGCCGGAAACCAGCAGTTCCACCACATCGCTGCTCGAGACCGGAATCAGCGTGGCCAACGGTTCGCCCGCCTTCACGAACTCGCCGCCGAGCCGCCCGTTCACGCGGAAAATCGTGCCGTCGATCGGCGCCGTGATCGACTGCGTGGACTGCCGCGCAATCCGGACCTCCAGCTTGGTCAGTTCGGCCTGGGCTTTGGCGACGTCGGAAGCCGCCGACGCGTGCGCCGCCCAGCCCTCGTCCAGCCGCGCTTTGGCGTCCGCGTCGATCCGCAGCAGCTCCGATTCGAGCGAGATCTTCTCAGCGCGCGCCGCGTTCAACTGCGCCCGCGCCCGGAGCACGTCCGCCTCGGCCCGCCGCGCTTCCGCCTCGGCCACTTCGACGTTTCGCGTGGATGTCAAGCCTTTCAAACCGAGGCGCTTCTGCCGGTCGATGTTCAGTTTGGCCGCTTCGAGCTTGGCCTCCTCGGCCGCTAAGGCCTGCTCGGCCGCCGCGATCCGGTCAATCGCCATCTGCACGCGCATCTTGGCTGCCGCCACGGCGGTCGTCCGCGTGTCCTCCAGGCCTTTGATCCGGTCCTCGAGGCTCTGCATTCTCCGTGTGGACTCGCGGATCGTGCCCTCCACTGCCTCCCGCTCGTTGCGCAGCCGGGTCATGATGTCCGGGTCATTGTCCGAGATCTCCACAATCGGGTCGCCCTTCTTGACCTGCTGGCCTTCCACCACGTACCAGCGCACCACCCGGCCGTCCACCGGCGCGTCAATGGCCTGCTGGCGTTCAATGGGCGCAAAGGCCACTACCCGGCCGGTACCCGTCACGCTCTGCTGCCACGGCGTCCAGATCAGCGCCACCAGCACTGCGATCAGGAACCACGCCAGCATCCAGCCCAGCACCCTTACCGTCCGCGGCGAACGGGCCAGGCGCATCGCCGGCAGCGTTAAGTCCACGCTCGAGCGCACCGGCCGCGCGGTCTCTCGTACTTTATGTCCTACTGCGGTCGCCATACCACTTCTCTCCCCCTGCCCGCTCTCTTCCTTTCCTATCTCCGCGGCCGGCGGAACGCGTCGGTTTCGACCAGGTTGTGGTCCACCAGCATGTACACATGGTCGCAACGTTCCAGAATCTCCGGACTCGACGAGGCGATGACGATGGTCCAGCGCCGGTCTTCGCCAAATAGGGTCTGGAACAGGAATTCCCGGTCTCGCACATCGTCAAAGTAGTCGATCGTCTCGTCCAGAATCAGCACGCGCGGCTGCCCCGCGATCGCCCGCGCCAGCATGAGCCGCCCGGCTTGCCCCGGGGATAACGGCCGCCCCGCGGTGGAAAGCACCGTCTTCAGCCCTTGCGGCAGGTTCTGGATCTCTTCCAGCAGTCCCACCTGTTCCAGGGCCTCTCGCACGCCCGCCGAACCCAGATCGTGCCGGCCCAATCGCACGTTGTCGATCACCGTTCCTTCGAAAATCTCGTTATTGCGCACCAGCGCCACGTGCGTCCGCAGATCATGCAGTGAAATCTCCCGGTAATCCCATCCGTCAATCTCAATCGAGCCCGCTGCCGGCGTCCGCAAGCCGTACAGCAGATCGAGCACGCTGCTTTTACCCGAGCCGATCGGACCCACCAGGCCAATGCGCGCTCCCTCCGGAATCGACAACGACGCCTTCTCGATCACCTTGGCCTTCGGTCCGAAGCTAAAGCTCACCTCGCGCATCTCGATCGCCGCCGGACGCGTCAGGGGCGGCAACGACTCGCCCCCGTGGCGCTCCAGCGGCAGGTCGACCAAGTGCCCCAACTTGTCCATGGCCGCCAGCATGTCGTAGAAGGATTCGAGGTGCTTGCCAAACTTCGCCAGGCCGCCCACTACCAGCGTCACCACCAGTTCCGCGGCCACCAGTTGCCCCAGCGTCAGCTCGCGCTCGATCACCAGCCACCCGCCGACCCCCAGCAGGACCGAACTCGCCAACGCCTGCAATGCCAGAAAGCCCCCGATCTGCCGCATCACCACGCGGAAGTGCCGCTTGCGCGCGCTCAGGTAGTTGCGCACCAACATATCCGCCTGTTCAATCGCAAAAGCCGATCCGCTCCCGGACTTGAACGTGATCAGATTGGCCGCCACCGTCTCCAGCCACGCCGCAATCGAGTACTTGCAGATCGATTCCTCGATCGCGGTGCGCTGGGCGCCCCGCCCCGCCACGAACAGGATCAGCAACACCAGCACCAGCAGCAGGAACCCGAACACCAGCAGCAGCGGGTGGTAAGTGGCCAGCAGCAGCAGCCCGATGGTCGCCTGCATGACGATGGACACGCCGTCTACCAGCAGCGTGGCGCCGGCTTTCTGCACGGTCACTACGTCGAAAAAGCGGTTCACCAGTTCCGGCGCGTGCGTGCGGTCGAACGCGTCCAGCCTCGCCCGCTGCAAACGGTAGACGACATCGGTGGAAACCCGCACCATCAGCCGCTGCTGGATCAACTCCACCACCCACACCCGCAGCCCCGTGAGCACGGACGAGAATCCCAGCGCCACGAAGACAAACACCGTCAACACGACCAGAGGCTGCAGGATCGTCCCAAAGGCCACCGTGTTCACCAGCCACTGGACGGCAATCGGCACCACCAGCGACAGCAGCCCGATGAACAGGGAGTAGATCAGCACGACCCAGACGTCGGTTCTCTCCGCGCGCAGCAGCGAACGAACGCGCTCGAACGGCGTCATGTGGGCGTGGCCATGCCCGTGCCCACGGTCCCCATGCCCCGACTCCATCGCCGCCAGCGGAGCGGAGGCTTCCGCCACAATCCATTCGATCCTCTGGCCCGGCCTTTCAATCCCTAAGCGACGGGCCAATTCGCGGCTGCCGACCCATTCCTCGGCGCCATCCGGAGACAGATCCCGCACTTTGGTCCGGAAGGCGCGACGCTCCAGCACGGCCAGCCAGCCCCCATTCGGCGTCCTCGCCACCCACGGCGCTTTCGGGGTCACCGCCGGCAGGACTTCCGACAGCCGCCGCTCGATGCGGAAGATGTTCAGTCCTACTTCCGAGCCCGCCCGGACCAGCCACTCCTCCGCCCGCTCCTCAAAGACGCCCTTGATCTCCCGGACGGCCAGCCTTAACGCCCGGACCACCGCGCTGTGCGGTTCATCCACTTCGGCCGCTCTCACCAAAGACTCCAGCACGACAATCAGTTGCTCGGAGCGGAGGAGGTCCAGACCCTCAATGTCCAGATGGTCAGGGGAGACGTGCGAATCGAAGTCCTTTGCCATTAGCCTCGCCTTGGGAAGTACGCGGGCATCCCATCAACCGTTTCATATATTCGCATATTCCCAATCGCTAAATTTAGAGGATTCCCACGTGCTTGTCAACGATCATTCGCACTTGGCGTTGTCTTGAATATGAAACTGGTGTAAACTCTAGGCCGGATGCCCAGCCGAGCTTTCGTCGCCAAGGAACTCGCCAGTATCTTCGGGATTCTCTCGCATCCGGACCGGGTCCGCATCGTGGCCGAACTGCGTAATGGCGAAAGGGATGTAAACTCGCTGCAAGCTGCCCTCGGCGTGAGCCATTCCCGGGTCTCCCAACACCTGTCTGGACTGCGCGCTCACCGTCTGGTGGTCGAACGGCGCGACGGCCGGCATGTTTTCTATCACCTTGCGCATCCGGCGATGGCGCACTGGCTGTTGCAGGGCTTGGCTTTTGTCGAAGGCGATCTGGCGATCAATGAGCAGATCCGGAGCGCCGTGGAGCAAGTACGTTCGCTGTGGATGGAGCCATCCAACGGCGACGCCGGAAGCGACGGGCAGCCGCAAGGAGGCCGCAGGGGGGACAGCGCCTAAACCCGGTCCGGAAGCCGTTAGGTCCGCGCGTGGCCGAACCGCAGCAGGCGCCGGGAAGGCCGCCAGCCCTGCGCTAAAATAAGGGCGCACCCCGCTGCCCGGCGCGGTTCTGCGCCTGCATTCCGACAACAGATCGATTCGGGAGTTGGAGGAAGTGGCGGATCGCGAGGGCGGACAGGCTGCGAGGAACGCTGGATCTATGAAAACGGAAATCCGCTCGACGACGGTGTTGTGCGTCCGCCGGGATGGAAAAGTTGTGATGGGCGCCGATGGTCAGGTGACCATGGGCCATGAAGTTGTCAAAACGTCGGCCAGAAAGCTGCGCCGTCTTTACAACGACCGGATTATGGCGGGTTTTGCCGGGTCTACCGCCGACGCTTTTTCCCTGTTCGCCCGGTTCGAATCCAAGCTCGAGCAGTTCAACGGCAACCTCTCGCGGGCGGTGGTCGAGCTCGCCAAGGAATGGCGTACGGACAAGGTGCTGCGGCACCTGGAAGCCCTGTTGCTGGTCGCCGACGTGAAAAACACTTACATTGTCAGCGGCAATGGCGACGTCATCGAGCCGGATGAAGGCGTCGCCGCAGTGGGGTCCGGCGGGCCGTTTGCCTTGGCGGCGGCGACCGCGCTGCTCAAGAACACCAAGTTGAGCGCCCGCCAGATCGCCGAGGAGGCGATGGCTATTGCAGCCCGCATCTGCATCTTTACGAATGACCAGGTCAATTATGAGGAGCTCGGCTAAGCCATGGTGATCTATCTGCCCAGCCCCCCCGAAGACGAGTCGCCGCTGCTTGACGAGTTGACGCCGCGCGAGATCGTGGCGGAATTGGACAAGCACGTGATCGGGCAGGCCGAGGCCAAACGCGCCGTGGCCATCGCCCTCCGCAACCGGATTCGCCGCCAGAAACTGCCGCCCGCCATGGCCGAAGAGGTCATGCCCAAGAACATCCTCATGATCGGGCCCACGGGCGTCGGCAAGACCGAAATCGCCCGCCGGCTGGCCAAGCTCTCCAACTCGCCGTTCATGAAGGTGGAGGCCAGCAAGTTCACCGAAGTGGGCTACGTCGGGCGGGACGTCGAATCGATGATCCGCGACCTGGTCGACCTGTCCATTGACATGGTCCGCGAACAGCGCCTGGACGAAGTAGCCGACCAGGCGGAAGCCAACGCCGAGGAACGCCTCTTGGACCTGCTCATGCCGCCGCAGCCCGAGGAGACCGAAAGCGCCGAGCGCACCCGCGAGAAACTCCGCGAAAGGCTTCGCGCCGGCAAACTGGATGAGCGCATGGTCGAACTCGACGTCAAAGAGCGCGGTCCCACCTTCGAAATCGCCACCAGCACGGGCATCGAGGAGATGGATATCAACATCAAGGAGATGCTGCCCAACCTCTTTGGCGGCCGGACCCGCCGGCGCAGCATGCGGGTGGCCGACGCCCTGGACTACCTGGTTCAGGAAGAGGAGCAAAAGCTCATCGACATGGACCAGGTGGTGCGGATCGCCATCGAGCGGGCCGAATCCGGCGGCATCATCTTCCTAGATGAGATTGACAAGATCGCCGGACGCGAAAGCGGCCATGGGCCCGACGTCAGCCGGGAAGGCGTGCAGCGCGACATCCTGCCCATTGTCGAGGGCACCACCGTCAATACACGGCATGGCTTTGTCCGCACCGACCATATCCTGTTTATCGCCGCCGGCGCCTTCCACGTCTCCAAACCGAGCGATCTGATTCCCGAACTGCAAGGGCGTTTCCCGATTCGCGTCGAGTTGAAATCGCTTACGGTGGAAGACTTCGTCCGCATCCTGAAGGAACCCAAGAACGCGCTGGTAAAACAGTACGCCGCGCTGCTGGAGACCGAAGGAATCAAGCTGACGTTTACCGACGAGGCCGTTGCCGAAGTGGCGCGGTTCGCGGCGGAAGTCAACCAGAGCAGCGAGAATATCGGCGCGCGCCGCCTGCACACCATCATGGAGAAGCTGCTCGAAGAAATCTCCTTCGAGGGGCCGAATCTGAAGAAGAAGACCGTCCGGGTCGACGCGGCGTATGTGCGCAAGCAGCTTGCCGATATCGTCAAGGACCAGGATCTCAGCCGTTACATTCTGTGACCGGCCGGCGCTGGCGCAATCGAATGCTTCGGACCGCCGTGCCGGCCGTGTTCGCCGCCCTCCTGGCGGCTTGCGGGTACGTGGGCGATCCGCAGCCGCCCCTGGTCAACATTCCTGAACCCGTCCGCGGGCTGCAAGCCGTCCAGCGTGGCGATCGCATTCTCGTCTCGTTCGCGCCACCCGTCTTCACCACGGAAGGCATGGCCATCCGGCGTCCGGTGCGGTTCGAGTTGCGGGCCGGTCCGGGTCCGGCGGGCGCATTCGATGCGCAGGTGTGGGCCGCGAGCGCGCCGGCCTATCCGGTGGAACCGGGCGAGAATGGCAGCATGCGCGCCGAGATTCCCGCGGCGTCATGGATCGGACGGGAACTTATCCTGGCGGTGAAAGCCATCGGGGCTAACGGCCGCGACGCCGGCTGGTCTCCGTTCGCCGTGCTCACGGTAGTCCCTCCGTTAGCTGCGCCAGTCGATCTCGCCGCGAGGAATGTCGCCGCCGGGATCGAGGTGCGCTGGCAAGGCGCCGCTACTCGGTACCGGGTGTTCCGCCAAGAACCACACAACCAGGAAGCGACGCTGCTCGACACGGTGGAAGGTACGCAGTACGCCGATGCCTCGGCCTTGCCTGGCCGCCGCTACCGGTATCAGGTGCAGGCGGTCCAGCAGGCTGGCGCCGGAGAGGCGGAGAGCGAGTTGTCGGCGACCGTCGAGCTCCTGGCGGCAGATGTAGCGGCGCCAGCGGCCCCCAGCGGACTGCGGGCGGTGGGCGGTTTGGGCGCCATTGAACTGGCGTGGGAACCTTCGCCCGAGCCGGATCTGTCCCGCTATCGCCTCTATCGTTCCACTGCCGGCCAGTCCTGGGTCCCCATCGCGGAACCAGAGTCGCCCGCCTACCGCGACCAGAGCGTCGAGACGGGAACGGTCTACAGTTACGCGGTCAGCGCGGTGGACGAGGCCGGTAACGAAGGGGACCGCTCGGAACCCGTCGCCATCCCGGCGCCGTGAAGTTGGTTCCGCCCGCGCCGCAGCCGGGAGGGCTCATTCGATTCCCTCGCTGCCTGGCCATTCCAGGTATGCGATGCGTTTGATCATCAGCCGCGTTTCCCGGGCCTTGCGCTGAGCCCACAGCCGGTAGACCAGTACCGCGACGGTCACGCCGGCTCCAGTAAGAAGGGATTCCCAAATCACAACCGGTTCGCTTGCACGCGAGAAACCAGTGGGCGAAACCCTGGCCAAAACCGTGCGGTGCGCCCCTCCGGCGTTTCCTTCCGGCACATTGCGTTCCGCTTTGAAACGCCCCGTTGTTCCGAAATTGCCCGTCGCGGCCCTTGCATACCATCATGGGCGAGGAGGCACGCAAACTTGTTCCAATCCGGTGGAAAAATCCTATTCTTTGCGCTCGTGACGTCCCTGGTTCATGCGGAAACCGGGACGGGAACCCTCGTGGATGTGATGTACAAGGGAGGGGATCTGGCCAGCCACACCACCCAATGCGCGCTCGCCTGCGCCAAAGGGGGATTTGGTCTGGTGCTTGCTGATGGGAAGTTCGTGAAGTTCAACGAGGGCGGGTACGCCAAGGCGCTCGCGCCGCTGAAGGCTACGAATAAAGAGAAGCACCTGAAAGCCAAGGTGTCCGGAAGCTTGGATCGCGAGACGATTCGCGTCGAAAGCATCGAGCTGCAAGAGGAGCGAGGAAGACCAGCTCGCGGAACGCCGGGGCTTGGCGAGCGTTCCGAGGTCACGACGGCGGCGCGGCGCGAGGGCGGAGCGGCAGCCAGCGCTGCAACAACTCCCGCAACACTTCGGGCCGGATGGGTTTACACACATAGTCGTCCATGCCGGCGGCGAGGCACCGGGTGCGGTCTTCCGCCAGCGCCAGCGCGGTCATGGCGATGATCGGGGTATGGAGGCCGGGTGGCTCGTGACGCCGGATTTCACGGGTGGCGGCCAGTCCGTCGACCTCGGGCATGTGGCAGTCCATGAACACCAGGTCGTACCGGCCGGCGGCGGCCATGCGGATGGCGGCGCGGCCATCCGCGGCGACTTCGACGGCGCAGCCGAGCTTTTCCAGCAGGCGGGAGGCGACCTTCTGGTTGACCACGTTGTCTTCCGCCAGCAGCACGCGGGGCGGCGCGGGACAGGCGGCCGCCGGACCGGGTGCGCCGGCTGCCGGCGCTGTCAGCGCCTCTTCCAAGGCCTTCCGCAGCACCGCGTCTTTCACCGGCTGGGCAATGCGCCAGGTTCGCTCGTTTTCGGAAACGGGCTGGCGAAGCCGGTGCTGGGCATCCAGGATCACCACTCGAGGCGGGGTCGCCCGGGGGCGGAGCGCGGCGGCGATGGCGTCGTGATCCACCAAAGGCCCCTCCAGCAGGACGTCGGGCGCCGGCGTGTCCGCTTGGGCCAGCCAGGGCAGCGCCAGGGACGAAGGAAGGGCTGTCGTCTCCATACCCCACTCCGCGCAGCGTTCCGCCAGGGCCTGCCGCCGCACGTTGCAATCGTCAACCAGCAAGATCCGCCGGCCGGGAAAGCCCGCCTCGGCGATCCGCGGCTCCGGAGCGCGATCAAAGGGGAGCACGCAGCCGAACCGCGAGCCTCGCCCGGCTTCACTGGTGGCGTAGACCCGGCCGCGCATCAACTCGGTCAGTTGCTTGGCGATCGACAACCCGAGCCCCGTGCCGCCGTATTTGCGCGTGGTGGAAGCATCCGCCTGGGTGAAACGCGAGAAGAGATGCCGAAGTTGCTCCGGCCCGATGCCGATGCCGCTGTCCTCGACGGAGATCGCCACCTGCACCTGTGGGCCGTTCTCCTCCTCCAGACGCGCCTCCACCCGGACATAACCCTGCTCGGTGAACTTGATGGCGTTGCTCAGAAAGTTCAACACCACCTGCCGGACGCGTCCCGGATCGCCGATGACGTGCCGGGGCGTGCCGGGGCGATAGGCCAGAACCAAATCCAGTCCGCGATCGAGCGCCTGGACGCCGGTTAAGTCCAGCAGATCCTCCAGCAGCGCCCGGAGATCGAAGGGAATCCGCTCGAGGGTGAGTTTCCCGGCTTCCAGCTTGGAGAAGTCGAGGATATCGTTCACAATCGACAACAGCGCCTCGGCGGAGCGCATCGCTGTCTCGGCGTAACTGCGCTGTTCCGGGTTGAGGGCGGTATCCAGCAGCAGCGTCGTCATGCCCAGGATGCCGTTGAGGGGCGTCCGGATCTCATGGCTCATCGAGGCGAGAAAATCGCTCTTGGCCCGCGTGGCTGCTTCCGCCCGGCGCTGCTCCCGGGTCAGCGCGTCCAGGAGGCGATCTTTTTCGGCGCTGATGCGCTCCTGCGCCTCGCGCGCCAGCGCCAGTTCGCGAACGTAGGCCAGCGGGTCGAGCCGCGCGGGAGTCTCCGCCGGCAGCTTCTCCTGGGTCCGGCGATCCATGGTTGTCCCGCTCTTCTCGCGTCCCCGCGCCCCGTGTCCCTGCGCCCTGGCCCCGCCTTCCCGCCCCGGACCGTTCAGGCCGGCGGGTAAGACAAGAACCCTTTCTCCCGGAGACCGGCCAGCGCCAACCCAAAGCGCCCCCGCACGCCGGTTTTCTCAAAAATATGCTTGAGGTGGATTTTTACCGTTCCCGGCTGAATCCCCATTTCCTTCGCGATTTCCTTATTCTTTAAGCCCTGCTCGACCAATTCGACCACCTGCTGCTCGCGCGCCGTCAGGTTCGACCGCCCCGGACGGGTCCGGTGTTCGGTGGCCGTCAGCAGCGCATCCTCCATCCAGGTCCGCCCCGCCGCCACCGCCCGCAAACAGGCCAGAAACTCGTTGCTGTCCACCGACTTGCGTACGACTCCCATGGCGCCCGTCTGCACCAGGCGCACCGCTTCCGCCTCGCTGACCGATACGCCCCACACCACCACCCGGGCCGGCGTCTCCCGCGCGCGCGCCGCCGTGATCCAGTCCATCACCGCCGGCAGCCCGAATCCCTTGTCCAGCACCACCACGTCCGGCCGCCGTTCGCGCCACAACTCGAACGAGGCGGACAGCGACGTGATCGCCGCCATCAGCTTCAAGTCGCCGGTGGTGCGCAGCAGGCTGCGCACGCCCTCCATCGTGAGCGGCTGGGTCTCGCACACCAGCACCGTCTTCAGCCCCGGCGCCGCCGCCACCCAAGGCCTCTCTTCCGGTTGCGGCCGAAGCACCGGGCGCCTCCCGGCCAGTTCCTCAACCGCCGGCTCGCATACGGTCTCCATCCCTTTCCAGGTCGCCATCTTCTTCTTCCTTCGCGCCTCCGACGTTAGCGCCTCCGTCCGCGCTCATCGTCCAGCCACCGCCGAGCCGCGCACCCTTCTTTCCCCATATCGGATACCGATCCTCAGAGATTTAGTGGGAAGAATCTGTGGTACTCTCATAATTTCTTAGGCTGCGCCGATCTCTACGTGGAAGGGTGCCCAGTCCTGCCTGCGGAAATGCGTCAAATTCAGGTTCGCCATGCCGGCCAGTGGAAGCTTCTCATCATCTGCCCGGACCGCGAACTTTTTCAACAGGTTACCGGCCACCTCTCCGAGTTAATCCCCACCGCCGCCGTCGTCGATCTGCCCGCCTACCCCCAGCGGCGCTCGCTTCAAGACCTCCTCTCCGTGCAGCCCCCCACCCTCTGTTTCCTCGACGTCGCCTCGGACCGCGACAAGGCCCTCGCCGCCTTGCAGGAAATCGGCCAGCTCCGACCTGATCTGCCAGTCGTCGCCCTGCACCATTCCAATCATCCCGATCTCATTCTGCTTTGCCTGCGTCAGGGCGCCCGCGAATTCCTCTTCACGCCGTTCTCGGCGGACCAGATCGCCGGGGCGCTCGAGCGGCTGTCGAGGTTCCTGACGGTCCCCGCCGCCGTGCCGTCAGCCAAGGTCTTCTGCGTGATCCCCGGCAAGGGCGCGTCGGGCGCCTCCACCGTCGCCTGCGGGCTGGCTTATCACCTGAAACGTCTCAAGCCTGAGGAAAAAGTCCTGCTGGCTGACCTGGACCCCACCACCGGAACCATCTCGTTTCAACTCAAGCTCCGCTCCCAGTACAGCTTCGTCGATGTGTTGTCGAATTCCTCCAACCTTGACGAAAGCATCTGGAGCACGGTGGTGGCCTCCTACCAAGGCATCGACATCCTGCTGTCACCGGAATCTCCGGTCGACTCGCTGGCCGAGTCGCGCGAGGTCGCCACCCTGATTCACTTTGCCCGCGAACGCTACCAGTGGGTCGTCCTCGACTCGAAAAGCCCTTATGGAGAGTGGGGGCTGACCATCGCCCGCAACTCCGACGAGATCCTGCTGGTCACCACCAATGAACTCCCCATGCTCCATGCCGCCCAGCGGGCCATTGCCCACCTGGACCGGTCCGGCATCGAGCGTTCGCGCATCCGCCTGATTGTCAACCGCCATAACTCGGAGGCGGGCCTGGGGCGGGAAGCCATCGAAATGGCGCTGCACCTGGACGTGTACGAGGTGCTGCCGAACGACTATGACTCGGTTCAGAAGTCCTTGCTCGACGGCAAACCGGTGTTGCCCAATTCCCCCCTGGGCAAGGGGTTGGGCAATCTGGCCAGCCGCCTCAGCGGCGTCAAGCCCGGGTCGTCCGCCCGCAAGAGCTGGTTCAGCTTCCGCACCTTATTCGACCGCTAGGCCCGCGGACCGGATCCGGTCCGCGATATACTGCCCCTTCCGTCCTCTCCCGTCATGTCCCCCTCCCGCTACAAGTGGTATGTCATGGCCCTGTTGTTCGGGGCCGCGGCCCTCAACTACGGCGATCGCACGGCGGTCACGGCCGTGTTTCCCCTGCTGCGCCGCGACCTGGGCATGTCCGACATGGCGCTGGCGGCCACGGGCACGCTCTTCCTCTGGAGTTACGCTGTCGTGTCGCCGCTGGCGGGATTTCTGGGTGACCGCGTTTCGCGCGCGCGGCTGCTCAGCTTCAGCCTGGCCGCCTGGAGTCTGGTCATGCTGCTCAGTTCGCTGGCCGCCAACGCCACCCAGTTGCTCGCGCTCCGCGTCGTACTGGGCGTCGCCGAGGCGGCCTACATTCCGGCGGCCACCGCGCTGATTGCCGACCATCATGGCTCCGACACCCGCGCCAAAGCCATCGGGATTCATCTGGCCGGCTTCAGCTTCGGCATGGTGGCGGGCGGATGGCTGGCCGGCTACCTCGGCGACTTGGTGGGCTGGCGCCCCTCGTTCGCCATCCTGGGCGCCGCCGGAGTCGGCCTCAGCGTCCTGTGCTTGCTTACCCTCGGCGACGCCGCACCGATCCCCGGCGCCGGACCGGCCGGGCCCGCCCCCTCCTTGTGGGCCACGCTCCGGGATTTGCTCCGCGTCCCCTCCTTCGTCGTACTCACCGTGGAACTGGTGCTTTCCGGCACCGCCAATTGGGTTTTCATCAACTGGCTGCCCCTGTTCTTCAAGGAGACGTTTTCGCTCAGCCTCGCCATGGCGGGACTCCACGGCACCCTCTGGATCCAGGGCGGCCGCATTTCCGGCACCGTGCTCGGGGGGCTGCCCTCCGACCGTCTGGCGCGCCGCAACCCTCGCCACCGCATGCTGCTGATGGCCACTCTCTACCTGGCCGCCGCGCCCATTCTGCTTACCTTTCAGGCCACCAACTCGTTCGTCGCGGTCACCGCGGCGATCTTCTTCTACAACCTCCTGGTCGGCATGGGCTACGTCAACGCCCAGCCGCTGCTGTGCGAGTTCCTCCCGGTGCGCGTCCGCTCCACGGCCATCGGCATCATGAATATGAGCAGTTGCATCGTCGGCGGCGCGGGGGTGCTGCTGGCCGGCGCGCTCAAAAGCGACGTCGGGCTGGCGCGCTCGTTCTCCAGCCTGACCGTAGTGGTCGTCGCGGTTTCGTTGCTGCTGCTGTTCGCCTGCTGGAGAATCCTGCCGCGCGATCTGGCCAAGGCCGCGCGTGCGGAATCTCCTCCTACGGCGTGAAGCACCCCCGCAGGTGCGGATCTTCCGCGATCCACGCCTCCATCTCCGGCCAGCAATCCCGCTCGGAAAGAATGGTGTAGAAATCGTCCTTGATCGACGGCGCCAGCGCGACCGCGGCCCGCCAATCGGCCAGCGAAAACGGAGCTTGCCGCACCGACTCCCAAAAGCGCGTACGCGCGAGCGCCTCCGCGATCCGCTCGTGCTGCCCGCGGCCCTGGATGCGACTGAGGAGATAGGCGGCTGTGCCCGTTTGCAAGCCGTGGAGCGCCGGCCGCGCGGCCACCGTGTCCAGCGCGTGCGAGATCAGGTGCTCCGAACCGCTCGCCGGCCGCGACGAGCCGGCAATTTCCATGGCCACCCCGTTCAGCATCAGGGCGGTGGCCAGCAGCCGGATGCCTTCCTCATCCCGCGTCGGGCTGGCCAGAAACTGGTACACGGTCGCGTCCGACAGCAACGCCGCCAGGTCGTTCACCGGGGCGCCGCGCGCATGGAACGCCAGCTTCCAGTCCGTCACGGCGGTCAGCTTGGCGATCAGGTCGCCGACGCCGGAGTGCCAGAGCGGCACGGGCGCGCCCGCGCAAACCTCCAGATCCACGATCACGGCGTAGGGCAGACCCGTCGGCAGCGACTTCCGGCGGCCCCGCAGCGTCAGGCTCGCCTGCGGCGAACAAAACCCGTCGTTGGACACCGAAGTCGGCACGGCGTAGTAGGGCAGTCCCGCCAGCGCGGCGACATATTTGGCGACATCGAGCGCTTTGCCGCCGCCCAGGCCGGCGATCGCCTGCGTTCCTTTCGGCAGCGCTCCCAGCCGCTCGACGGCGTTCTCGACGCTGGCTTCGGTGACCTCGGCCGCGGCCTGCAACTCCACCCCATAGGCGCTCAGGCTGTGCCGCGCCTGATCGAGAATGGACGATCGCAACCCCTGGCTGTGCAGCAGCAGCACCTGGCGCAAGCCGGGGCGCGCCAGATAGAGCCCCAGCCGCGCCAGCGCCCCCGGCTTCATCCGTACTACTTCCGGCACCTGGATATGCGGCTTTCTCACAGCAACGCCTCCACCACCTCCGGCCAGCGGTGGTACCACCGGAAACCCTCGCCGCGGCGGCGCAATTCCTCCGCCAGAAATCCGCGCGCGAACCGCCGCGGCGCCGGCACCAGCCGCGCCGGCTCGACATCCGGCGGGCCATCCCCGGCGAACGCCACCACCTCCCCGCGGGCCAGCGCATCCCGCGTCACCGCCGCTTTGTCGATGCCCACGTCCGGCGCAAAGAAGGGCGATGCGACGGGCCGCTCCAGCACCAGTCCGCGCCCGGGCACGATCCGCCCCGGATTCGCATGCACCGCCGCCTGGACCCCATGCGCCTGCAAGATCCGGTCGATATACCACCGGCAACCCGCCGAGACGATCACCAGTTCCCAGCCCGCCGCGGCTAATCTTGCCGCCGCCTGGCCGAAGCCGGGATCCGGCTCCGTGTCCCGCAACAACGCCTCCAGGGATGCTTCATCGGTGGGCGCGTGCGCGAAATACGCGGCCATGGCGTCGAAATGGCTCAGCCGGCCCGCGCGGTACTCGGCAAAGTAATCGGGGGCGGAGGCCGGCACGTAGCGCTCGGCCAGCAACGCGTAGAAATCACGGCGCGTGATGGTGCCGTCGAAATCGGAAACCAGGATCTTCACCCTTTCAGTCTAGGAGGTGGAGAACCGCTTGCGCGAACCGCCCGCCGCCCGGCTATTCCTTCAAATTGATCGTGCCGCGGCAATTCGCCGCGCCACAGCTACAGGGCACAATCTCTACGTCCTTGGAAAAGTGATAGTCCACGGTCAGCTCTTCCCCGCGCCGGATGTCCCGCTTGGCCATGTACAGGATGTGGCCTTTGTGAATCCACACGCGGATATTCGGGTCGCAACAATGATTGATGTACTCGGCGCCGCTGCCTCCCACCGCTCCGTCGATGGTCCAATACTTGTCCAGCGTGAACAGGTAGATCAGCGGGCTGTTCTCCGAGCGGCGCTTGGTCTCCCGCCGGCTGATCTTCTCGCCGGTATACTCGATCACCTTCCGGCCCTTCGGAATGTCCTCTCCGGCGAAGACACCCCACCGGTGAATCCGGGAAGGCCCGACCAGGAGGCGAAAACAGGCGTACCGCGGGTCGATCGTGGGCTTAGAGCCGTTGTTCGCATGAGGCATACACAAGCGGAACGGGGGAGGCGAACCAATATAATGGCATGGTGTGATCGAAATTCAAACTGCTTCTTCTTCCCGGGAGTTGTTTCTGCGCACGCTCAGCTTGGCGGGCGAGAAGATCCGCGGCCTGATCCAGCGGCATCCCGATTTTTACCCAATGTATACCCGGCAGGGCAAATGGAAGCACCAGGGCGAAGCCTGGACCCACTGGTGCGACGGCTTCCTGCCGGGCATGATGTGGATCCTGCACCAGCGCACGCCGTTCGGCAGCGAGGAGAACCGCTGGTGGCGCGAACAGGCGATCCGCTACTCCAAACCTCTCGAGCCCCGCAAACTCGACCGCAACGTGCATGACCTGGGCTTCATCTTCATTTCCACGTACTACCGCTGGCATCAGCTCACCCAGGATCCCACCCTTAAAGCCGTGCTCGTCGAGGCGGGCAAGACGATGGCTCTGCGCTTTAAGGAAAAGGGCGCCTACCTGCGCTCGTTCGTCAGCGACGACTCTTTGTTCATCGACATCATGATGAATGTGGGCATCATTTTTTATGCCGCGCGGGAAACCGGCGACGCCCGGCTGATGGACGTGGCGATGCGCCATACGCTGACGTCGCGGCGGGTGCTGGTGCGCGGCGACGGCTCGACGGCGCACGAAGGGTTGTTTGACCTGAAAACCGGCGAGTTCCTGCGGCAGTCCACGCATCAGGGTTATCGCGGCGATTCCTGCTGGTCGCGCGGCCTGGCGTGGGCCCTCTACGGCTTCGGCACCTGTTATCACTACACGCGCGATCCCCGGTTCCTGCAAACGGCCCAGGCCTGCGCGGACTTCTTCATTCTGCATACGCCCGCCGACGGCGTGGCCCCCTGGGATTACGACGCGCCGGAGGAAAGCCGCAAACAGGTGGACACGTCCGCCTCCGCGATTGCGGCCTCGGGACTGCTGCGGCTGGCCCGGTTGACGCCCGACCCCGTGAAGGGCGCCTATTACGAAGCGGTGGCGCGGCATGTGCTGACCAGCCTGTGCGCCAAGTACGCCGCCTTTGACGACCCTGAGTGGGAAGGCATCCTCAAAGGGGGCGTCTACCACATCCACAAGGGGCTGGGGGTGAACGAGTCGGTGATGTGGGGCGAGCACTTCTTCGTGGAAGCCCTCGACACCGCGCTCGGGCCTGTGGGACAGTAGTCCCTCTATGCCCCCGTTGTTTCGCTGCTTGCTGTTCCCCGCCGTGACCATGTCGCTCGGGTGGGGACTGCGCGGGTTTATCGGCGGTGGACCGCTCGGCGCCATGATTCCGGGCGCGATGGTCGCCCTCGCGCTGTGTCTTGCCCTTGGGCGGCGCGATCCGGACGTCGCCATCATCGCCGCCTTCGGCGCGGTCGGCATTGGCTTCGGCGGCCAGGAGACGTACGGCCAGACGGTGGGTTTTACGCGCGAGGCGGAAACCATGTGGTGGGGAGTCCTCGGGCTAGCGCTGAAAGGCGCGGTTTGGGGACTGCTCGGCGGGGCGGTGCTGGGCGCCGCCTTCCGCCTCGACCGCCTCGGCTCGCGCCATGTCCTGGCCGCGGTGGGGCTCATGATACTGGGCACGCACCTTGGCTGGAAACTGGTGAATCAGCCCAAGCTGATCTACTTTTCGCATCGCCTGGACCGGCCGCGCGAGGAGTTGTGGGCCGGCCTGCTGCTCGGCGCCTTGCTGCTGCTCGTGTATTTCTGGCGGATCGGCGCCGGGCCCGCGCCCGCCTGGTTTGCCTACCTGGGCTTGCTGGGGGGCGGGATCGGTTTCGGCCTCGGGGGGTTGATTTTCGGGCTAGCTCAGCAGGCCAAGATCACCATCTGGTCCGACTGGTGGAAGACCATGGAATTCACCTTCGGCTTCTGCTTCGGCTGGGCCCTGGGCTGGGCGGCCTGGCTGGTGCGCGACGCGCTCGCGGCGCCTGAATCAGCCGTCGAGCGGCCTCCTTCCGGCTTTTGGCTGACCCTGGCGGCGGTCGGATTCCTGGCCACCGTCACGGTGTTCACGTACCCGCTCTTCCCAGTGCGGTACTCCTACACCCTGGTCGGGGCTTTCCTGTTGTGGGCAGCCAGTCGTTCGCGGAGCCTGTCCTGGCACATCGCGATCACCCTCACCTGCTGCGCCTTCTTCTTCGACTGGAGCCGGTACTACCACCGCGAGTGGGGGCGCGGGCCCGAGTGGATGGGTTGGACGCTGGCCGCGGCTGCCTCGCTGGCGATCTGGTTCCTGGTGTGGCGGCGATATCGCCGCAGCCTCTCCATGGTGGCCTGGTCGTTTCTCCTGCTGACGTGGGTCGCCGTCGGCGACGCGCTGCTCAAATTTGCCATTCACCCTTCGCCGCTGCGGGGCGTGCCGGTGGCGACCTGCTTCGTGGCGCTCGCGCTCACGGCGACCTGGCTGCTGCGCAAACACGCGCCCGAAAGCGTCCCCGTCTGATCTAGCGTCAACCGATGCTGCATGCTCCGAGCCGCGAACGAAAGTGAGCGCGTTTACCACCGCAACAACCGGGTCTTCGCCACAACCGCGAGCGGCGGCGCGCGAAGAGCACTGCCGGGATTGTAAGGGTCCCCTCGCTCCCAGTCGCGGCGCGGCGGAGGCCCGCGTTTTGCCAAGCGAGGGCTACTCAGCGGGCGCGAAACTGGTATGAAAACCCAGGTGGATGGGATGCCGCAGGGGCAGGCGCGTCACCGGACCGTTGGCGACCTGCCGGGCGTCGAACAGCAGCAGCGACGCCTCGCGCGACCGCGCGTCCAGTTGTTCGACGAGAATATAGCCGTTCACGTAGTTGGGTTCTCCGCCCAGATAGACGCCCGGCTCGGTCTGGTAGAGGTCGTGAACCTCGCCCTTTTTCCACGAGCCGTGCGCAAGCTGATCGAAGAATTTGCGCCCCGGCTTGCCGGAGTGCGAGATGCCCAACATCCAGAAGTCGCTATACGCCTGACCCGGCAGGCGCGGGTCGATGTTCGGAAAGTCCGGCGCGCAATCGTACGCCATCACGCGGCGCTCGGCCAACTGGCCGTTGGCCAGGTCCACCACGTAGCGAGTCGGGCGGCACGGCGTCACGGTGGGGAACAGATCCGGCACCGGCTGGTACTCGGGATAAACCGGAGCCTCCAGTTCCAGAATGTCCATCACCAGGTGGCCTTCGGTCTCGAAACAGTTGATCAGGTGGAGACAGTAGCCGCAGCCGGCGGGAACTTCGATGGCCGCCGCGTCCCTGGCTTGCCGGGGAACCAGCAGGATGCGCGACCCCTTTTCCGGCTCCCACGTCAGCGACTCCATCACGCTCACCCGCTCGTTCCAGAACTTGGGAAAGTTCATCAGCAGCGGGCTCAAAAAGAAACAGGTCCAGTTGGCGGTAAAGCCGAAATCATGATTCGAGTGCGGCATCCGGATCGGGTGCCGCCGGCGGCGGATCAGCGAGGCGTCCGGCGCGAACTCGTAAATGTTGACCACGGGATGGTCCGCCGCGTAGGAAATCCCGAAGTTCAGCATGTGCCCATTCGCCGGATCGAACTTGGCGTGCGCCGCGAACGGCGACAAGCCGTTCAGCTTGCCGTGAAAATCGTACTCGCCGCGCGTCTCGAGCGTGACGGGGTCGAGTTCGTAGGGCAGCGACTGTTCGCCGAAAGCCAGCAGCACGCCCGCAAACGGATAGGCGCTCACGTTGACCGGCGGTTCCAGCATCACGTTGCGCCGGAGACGGTCGTCGGCGAACGCCGTGCCGAATCCGCGATACAGGAAACGCCCCGCGGCTTCTTCGTCCCTCAGCTTCGCCGTGCGCACAAACCGGTTGGTGAAAGTGACTCCTGCGTCGTCGAATCGCGCGGCGCACACCATGCCGTCGCCGTCCAGCCAATGCTTATATTGCATGCCCGCGCGGGTGAAACGGGCGGGGCCGTTCACGTAGTACGTGCCGCGCACCGCCGCGGGCACGTCTCCCTGGATGCCCGTAATGCGGTAGGAGTCCTCGACCGCATCAAAAAAAAACGCCCGCTCGAGGAACGGCGCCAGATCCACCGCCGCCGGGGCGCTCATACCGCCACCGCCTCCGCCCGGGACGGCATTGCTTCATAATCCATGCGCATCTTCTCCGGGTCGAATGCCAGGTCGCGCAGTTTGACCCGCTCCTGGAACGCCGCGTCGCCGCCGATCTCCGGCTTGCCCAGCACCGTCGCGTACACCTGCGCCACAATCCAGCGCGCATACTCGCGCAGATGGTGAAAATGCATGTCCAGCGTTTCGATCGCTTCCTCGCGGGTGAGTCCTACCTGGTAGAACAGCTTCTCGGACTCGCGCAACCAGCGCATTTCGTAGAAATCATTCATGCCTGTCTCCGTTTCGGGCGGCACGTGGGCTTGCTTCCAACGGTAAAAATCGCTCAGAAAGTTCTGCAGGTTCCGGTTGATCGGCCCCAACAGCCCGAACTTGCGCAGGAAGTGCGGCAGGAACTCTTCGTCCGTGAACAAGTCGTTGATGAACGGCAGGACATAGAACCCGAAATAGATCGCCAGCTCCCAACCGTACTTGTAGGTGAAGGCCTGCCGGTCGCCCAGGCAGTCGTAACTCAGCGCATACGAGGGCACGTAGGCGCTGTACATGACGCGCATCACGAGTTCGTACACGCTCTCTTTCCGCTTCAGGTCCGCAGGGCGGGCCTGGATCGCATCCACAATCAGCGTGTTGTAGATCGAGATCAGGTCGCTTCCCGGGCTGTAGAGCGGATCGGAAAAGCGGCCCGCCTCGCCGCTGATCGCCCAGCGCTCCGCGCTGATGGTCTGGCGGGCGTCATAGGAAAAATCGTAGTAGCGCCCTTCGTCCACGACCTTCCGCTGCGGAAGGTCGCGCTGGAAGACAGGCCATTTCTCACAGACGAACTCCAGCATCTTCCTGGCCGTAGAGACACGGTCCGAATCGAGCACCGCTTTGTCATACACCAAGCCCAAACTCGTGATGCCGTGTAGCGGGATGATCCAAAACCACATGCCCTCGGCGCAGAAGTGGTTGGTGGCCAGAAAGAAAGGGAAATTCCCCTGCTTCATCCGATCCCGGCTCAGCCGTACTTCCGTCCACGAGCGGTCCGTCAGTTTCTCGATGTTGACTAGGCCTTCGACCCAGCACCAGGTAGACCCGTGCCGGATGTTGTTGCTCTGCGCCAGCCCCATCTTCCGCTTGAGGAATCCCCCGCGCCCCGAGCAGTCCACTACCCAGGAGCACTCGGCCGCGCTGCCGTTGAAGGAGATCCGGTGCGGCCCGCCCGGATTCAATTTCGCGTCCAGATTCTGCACGCCGCCCACGAACCGGCACCGGGGGTGCTCCCGGGCGGTGGCCAGCAGGTGCTCCTCGAACTTGTTCCGGTCAAGCTGAAACGTCGCCAGATTCGAGCTGAAGCGGATGAACGAGCGGCTGTAGTCCTCCAGAGCCTGGTTGGCTTTGCCGCTCGTGGGCCAGTGAAACCTCAAGTTGTACTTCAGGTAATGATTTCTTAGCAGGTACTCCTCCAGGTCCAGAACCTTCGAGAAGTAATACCCGCTCAGCTGCACGAGCGATTCGCCGACCTTTTGCGAAGGTCCCGGAGGATCCGCACGCTTGTCCAGCAGCAGGACCGTCTTGTCCGTGTACAGCAGCAGATGCCTCGCCAGGGTCAACCCGGCTAATCCGGCGCCTACAATCACCACGTCATAGCGAGATTCGGAAGCAACCGACACGGCGCGAGTATACCGAACCTCGGTGGTGGTTCGTCAATAGTAGAGGTAGATTACTTTGGCAGGCGCACCTTCGCCAGGTAGATGCTGTCCTTGCCCTCGTGCCCGGAGTAGTAGCTGATCCACAGCAGGTTCTGGTGCCAGACCAGGCCCCCATAGCTGGTGTCCCCGCCACTCGGCAGGGTGAGCACGGGGGAGAGCGAGGCGAGGTCCATCCGCGCCAGAACCGTCGTATACTGCGGTTTACGGGTATAGTCGCGCGTGACCGCCCACATCGCACCATCCGGCAGAATCAGGAAGTTCGGTCCGCCGACCTGCATGCCGGTCTCTTTCCAGGTCCATTCGGTGTAAGGCGGGGGGCTCACCCCGATCCACGCCATGGGCTTGTGCTCCGGGGTTCCTTCCCTCCGCACCAGCGCCACCATCGTTCCATCGTCCCGGAACCGGATCGTCGTCTCATTGGGACGCCCGGGCACGTCCAGCCTGGCGACATCGGTGTAGTGAATTCCGTCGTCGGAAACCACGAGTTTCAAGCCCCAATCCCGGTCTTCCCCGAGCATCGAGTGGTAGCTGATGCCGTACGCCTTTCCCTGGCGCCAGGTGACGCGCCAGAGCCATTCGCCTTCCGTCAGGACGCGCTGCGGCGCTGACCAGCTCGATCCGTCCTGGGAGAAGGACACGCGCGGCTGCCTCCCCAGTAGTTTCCGTCCTCCGCGGTAGACCGACCCTCCGGCGACGATCATGAGCCGTCCGTCGGGGGTAATCGAGAATTTGGGATCCCGCAGATCAATGCCGTCTTCCTTGAGGAGCGCGGCCGACCGCCACGACTGCCCGTTCTTCGACGACAGCACACGAATCGTCCCGTCGCCGCCGACGTGCCCCTCCCCCTCGCGGAACGTGCAGAAGAATTTCCCGCGAAACCGGATGAGGTCGGTGAACGCGTTATGGGGTCCCTGATCCCAGATCTTGCGGACCTCGACCAGCGTGGGTTCCTGGGCCGGGACGTATCCGGCCGCCGCCACGAAAGCAATCCAAGGCAGTAGCGTCCTTCGCATGGGTAACGACCTATGTTTGTATCCGATCGCCCGGCCGGTTGTCCACTGCGGCATAATTGGGTTTGACCTTCAGTCATCGGATCAACGAGAAGCTCGAATTGCGCCTGTTCGACCAGCGGGACGCGGCCGCACTGTTCCGCCTGGTCGAGCACAATCGCGACTACCTGGCGGAGTGGCTGCCCTGGGCCGAGCACACCGCATCCGAAGCGGACGCCGCCAGTTTCATTCAAAACGCGCTGGAGCAGCACGCCCGCAACGAAGGCTTTCATGCCGGCATCTGGCACCGCGGCGAGTTGGCCGGGGCGGTCGGCATCCACCGGATCGACTGGCCCAACCTCTCCACCAGCATCGGCTATTGGGTGGACCGCGGTCATCAGGGCCAAGGCCTGGTCACCGCGGCCTGCCGCGCGGTGCTGAGTTATCTGTTCGACTGCCTGGGCCTCGACCGCGTCGAGATCCGGTGCGCGGCCGGCAACAAGCGCAGTTGCGCGGTGCCCGAGCGTCTCGGCTTCGTGCGGGAAGGCGTTTTGCGCCACGGCCAGCGGATCCGGGGTCGGCCCGTCGATCTGCACATTTATTCGATGTTGCGCGAGGAGTGGCAGCGCGGACGGAAGACCTGATGAGCTGCGCCCTTCCGCCGGTCGTTTCCCATGAGAAAAGTAAAAAGCCGGTCAGCGTGGCCCGCAGGACCATGGGGGTACTCCTGCGGCCGTAGGCGGCCCGCTCCCTCCCGGTCGCGGCGCTTTGCTGAGAGTATTAGAGGAAGGATCGCGATTTGGGACGCGGGGCTGTTAAGATAGAGAGTCAGCGGCCGCGAACCGGGCAGCCGCCACCCCACTGATCCTGCGGAGAAACCAGCCATGAAGTTCTTTCTCGATACGGCGAACCTGGACGAGTTGAAGAAAGGCGCCAACTGGGGCATTGTCGACGGCGTCACCACCAACCCCACCCTGATTGCCCGGGAGGGGCGGCCGCTCGAGGAGCAAATCCGGCGGATCTGTGAGATCGTCGACGGCGACATCAGCGCGGAAGTGCTGGCCACCGACACGGAAGGCATGCTCCGCGAGGGCCGCGCGCTGGCCCAGCTCCATCCGAACATCGTGGTGAAGTGTCCGCTCACGCGGGACGGTATCCGGGCGACGAAGACCTTCGCGCAGGAAGGCATCCGCGTCAACGTCACGCTGTGTTTTACCGCAGCGCAGGCGCTGCTGGCGGCCAAGGCGGGAGCCTATATTATCAGCCCGTTTGTCGGCCGCCTGGACGACATCGGCAGCAACGGGATGGATCTCATCCGCGACATTGCGCTGATTTACCGGAATTACGGTTTCAAGACGCAGATTCTCGCGGCCTCCATCCGGCACCCCATCCACGTGGTCGAAGCGGCCCGGGCCGGCGCACACATCGGCACGTTGCCTTTCAAGGTGCTCGATCAACTGTTCAACCACCCCCTTACGGACAAAGGGCTGGAGCAATTCCTCAAGGATTACGCCAAGGTGTTCCAGGAGACTTCCGTCGGCTAGGCCGCACGGGATTCCGCGCATGCCGGGTGAGGAGCGATGCCGGAATTGCTGCTGAGCTGCATCGGACTGCTGACGGCGGCCCTGGGCGCGTGGATGCTGTGGAAGAGCCGGCGGACTCCGGAAGAGCGCGAGCGGCATCGCCGCCTGATGGTGCACCGGCACGGCCGCATGGGCGAGGCGGTGGTCACCGATTACCGCGACGACATCCTGCATTACGAGTACGAGGTGCGGGGCGTCGCGTACGTGGCGTCGCAGCAGGTGACGGCGTTGCGGCCCTGGCTGCCGCCCGACCCCGCAAGTCTCATCGGACAGGCCGCGATCAAGTATCATCCGAAGAATCCGGCGAATTCGATTTTGCTGTGTGAAGAATGGAGTGGTCTGCGGACCGCCCTCCGCTCGGTTTGCAAAGAAGAAGAAGAAAAGGAGATCGCATGAAGAAATTGACCAGGACCCTGCTGCTGGCGGGCGCGGCGCTGCTGGCCTGCGCCAGCGCGCCGGCCGCCAACCAGTACGGCACGCCGAAATCGATCGTGCACGTGGTGACCATTCTCTGGAAAGCCGACTCGACGCCAGAGCAGCAACAGGCCGCGCTGGAGGGAGTCAAGAAGATGGCGGCGGAGATTCCGGGTATTAAGAATGTGTGGATCAAGGCGACCAAAGTGCAAGGCCGGGGACCGGCGCGCGACGGCAAACCCGGCCGGCCTTATCAGGCCGCGTTCGTGATCGAGTTCGAAGACCAGGCCGCCGCTGACCGTTACGTGGATCATCCGGCGCACCGCGCCTGGGAGCAGATCTACCTCCCCATCCGCGAGCAGAGCACGTCGCATCAGATCACCAATTAACCGCTTGGCGCACGGTCCGGCCCCCCCCGGCGGGAGTGTTACGATCGTAGGGACGCCGGGTGTGGGCCGGCCTTGTTTGTTATGAAGAAGAGTCTGTTCTTGTCGATCGCCCTCCTCCCGCTGCTCTTGGCGCAGAACGGAAGGGAGCCGGAGAAACTGGCGCCCTACTATCCGACCCCCGAAACAATCGTCGAGAAGATGCTGCAATTGGGCGGCGTCAAGGCGGGAGAGACCCTCTTCGACCTGGGCAGCGGCGACGGTCGGATTGTCATCATGGCGGCGGAGAAGTTCCGCGCCCGGGCGATCGGCGTCGAACTGGACAGGGACCTCTACCGCCAGAGCCTGGACCGGATTCAGGAACTGCGGCTCCAGAAAACCGCGCGGATCATCAACGGCGACATTCTGGCGCAGGACTACACTTCCGCGGACGTGGTCACTGTGTATCTGCTGCCGCTGTCCAACGACAAGGTCCGGCCGATTCTGGAAAAGCAGCTTCGCAAGGGCGCGCGGGTCGTCGCCCACGATTTCGAGTTCCGGGACTGGAGTCCGGTGAAAGTGGAGACGATCGACGACGACGGCGAAGGCCGCAGCCACACCCTGTATCTGTACGTCCGGTGAGCCCGGACCGCCCCGGCGGCGGTGGAGGCAGGCGGTATGTGGACGATGGATTTCTCGCTGAACCGGGCGCAGACCACCCGGTATCTGTCGGTCGCGCGGCTGGTTCTGGCCTCGGCCTGCCTGCTGATTCAGTTGTTTTTCGCCCCGGTGGGCACCTGGCTGGTCACGCTCTCCATCGGCGTGTTCGCCGTCCTCAGCTACTACGCGCTCCGGAAGCGGCATCGCCTGGAGGGACGCTTCGGCGCTTTTGTTCTTTTTGTCGATACTCTCTTCTTCATCCTCCTCGCCCGTTACGGCTCGATGGAAACCCTGTGGCTGGCGCCGCTGTTCTACATTTATCTTCTGCTATCGGCGGTGTCGTTGTACACGCCCCGCGAGGTGTTGATTGTGTGCGTCGGCTGCACGCTGTTCTTCGCCACGACGCACCCCGGACCGCAATTCGTGCTGCGTGAGACCATCCTGGTGGCGGGAGCGTTCGCCTGCGCGTTCTCGTTCCAGAAGCGGCGCCTGGAACAGCGCCTGGAGGAACTGATGGAGCAGGCGCACCAGTCCGAAGACGTGGCGGCGGCGGCGCGGGAAGCCGAACAGCAGCGCATCGCCGCCGATTTCCACGACGGACCGCTGCAAAGCATGATCAGCATCCAGATGCGGTTGGAGATCCTCCGCAAGCTGTTCGAACGCGACCGCAACGCGGGCTTGCGCGAACTCGAGCAACTCCAGGAGATGGCCAAGACGCAGGTGCGGGACATGCGCACCTTCGTACGCAACATGCGGCCGCTCGACGTGGACGGCGCCGGCTTGACCGCCGCCATCCGGCGTCTGCTAGACGACTTCCAGAAGGAGAGCGGCATTCCCGTGACGTTCCTGGGCGGCGACCGCACGTTTTCCGCCGCGCCGGAAACCTGCACCGACGTGCTGTACATGATCCGCGAGGCGCTGCACAACGTGCAGAAGCATTCCAAAGCCACGCGCGTGGCCGTGTCGCTCGAGAAAGTGGGCAAGCTGCTGGAGATCTCCGTCGACGACAACGGCGTGGGTTTTCATTTCTCGGGCACCTACTCGCTCGATGAGCTGGATCTGCTGCGGTTGGGGCCCATCAGCCTCAAGCGCCGGGCGCGCTCGCTCGGCGCGGAGATGCTGCTGGAATCGCGGCCCGGGCGGGGCGCGGGCCTGAAGTTGCGGGTGCCGGTCTAGTGCGCCGGGCGCTGCTGGCGGCGGTGGCGGCGTGCGCCGCCTCCTGCGGGCGCTACGCGGACTTCACCCTGCCGCCGCCTCCGGCCGGGCCCGCGATCGCGTCTTTCCGGTGGACCGCCGAAGCGCTGCCCGTACTGGGCCGCGGCGCCGCCGGCGAATGGGACAGCGTCGACGTCCTGAACCCGTCCGTAGTCCGCTTCCAGGGACAATACTGGAACCTCTATTCCGGATTCGACGGCGCGGTCTGGCATACCGGCGTCGCCGTCTCCGCCGACGGGCGCGCGTGGCGCAAGCAGGGGCGCATCCTCTCGCCCGGCGGCGGATGGGAGGGCGCCTATATCGCGGCCAACGGCGCGGCGCTCGCCTCGGGAGACCGGTTGCATTACTGGTATCAGACGGGACCGCGCGAACGGCCCGTCCTTGGCTTGGCCACCTCGACCGATGGCCGAAACTGGCGGAAACATCCGGAAGCGGCGCTCGCGCCGGGCCCGCGCGGAAGTTGGGACGAGCGGGGCGTAGCCGATCCGTATGTCCTCGAAACGCAGGGCGCCTTGTACCTGTTTTACCTGGGTCAGGATCGCGCCCGGCGACAGCGCGTCGGCGTCGCCCGCTCACGCGACGGCGTGCGCTGGGAGAAACTGCGCGCCAATCCCGTGCTGGAACTCGGCGACTACGGACAGTTCGACGAAAACGGGCTGGGTGAACCGGCGGTCTTCGCGGCGGGCGGGGAGTACTGGATGATCTACACGGGACGCGCCCGGGACGAAACGCGCCGGATAGGTATGGCGCGCTCCGCCGACGGCGTGCGCTGGCGCAAAGTTCCCCCGGCGATTGCCGGCGAACAGCCCTGGAATCACGCCGTGGTGTGCGACGCCACCGTCCTCCCCGACGCCGGCGGCCGATGGCGCGTCTGGTTCGGCGGCGGCGACGCCCCGCGGCCGGATGAGCGCGTCAACGGCCAGATCGGCTACGCCACGCTGACGCCGGAACCCTGACCCGGCGGGTCAGCCGATCGCGCGCACCATCCGGAGCGGCAGCGTCACCACCGCCCACAGGAGGGCCAGCGCCCCTCCCACGGCGATACCTACCAGCTTGAAGGGCAGCAACAGCAGCCACACCACCGGGTACAGGATCAAGGCCAGCAGCGCTAGCGGCCAGCAAAGCGCCAGCAGGATGCACCACAACAGGAACTTGATCATCTCGATCCAAGGATACGCGCCACGGGCGCAAAAGTTCCCTCGGCCCGGGGGCGCGGGTTACCATAAGAGCAACTCCCGCTTCTCCGAGACCTTATGAATCCTCTCGCATATCTGGGCGAACAACTGGCGGCCTGGCGCGAAGCCGGCACCTATCAGCGGCTGCGCGTGCTGGAAAGCGAGTGCGTGCCGGTGGCGCGCGTCGACGGGCGCGAGGTGATCAACCTGGCGTCCAACAACTATCTTGGGTTGACCACACACCCTAAGCTGCGCGAGGCGGCGCTCGAAGCCACACGGAAATTCGGCGTCGGCTCGGGCGCGGTCCGCACCATTTCCGGCACCATGCGCCTGCACCTCGACCTGGAGGAGCGGATCGCGCGGTTCAAGAACGTGGAGGCTTGCGTGGTGTTCCAGTCCGGATTCACGGCCAACGCCGGCACGGTGTCGGCGATTCTGATGCACGAAGACCATATCATCTCGGACGAACTCAATCACGCCAGCATCATCGACGGGTGCCGGCTGTCGCGCGCCAAGATCCACGTGTTTCCCCACAAGGACGTGGACGCCGCGCGGCGCAAACTGGCGGACCTGGCCGGTCAGCCCGGCCGCAAGCTGCTGATCACCGACGGCGTGTTCTCGATGGACGGGGACATTGGCCCGCTGCCCGAGTTGACCGCGCTGGCCGAGGAGTTCGGCGCCATCATGATGGTGGACGACGCCCACGCCTCCGGCGTGCTGGGACGCAACGGACGCGGCACAGTGGATCATTTTCAACTCCACGGCCGGGTGCACGTCCAGGTGGGCACGCTGTCCAAGGCGGTTGGCGTGCTGGGCGGCTACGTGTGCGGCAGCCGGGACCTGATCGAATACCTCCACCACCGGGGACGGCCGTTTCTGTTCTCGACGTCGCATCCGCCGGCCGTCGCCGCCGCCTGCCTGGCCGCTTTTGACATCCTGGAACAGGAGCCCGAGCGGATAGAGGCGCTGTGGGAGAACACCCGCTACTTCAAAGCGGGCCTGGCGGCGGCCGGATTCCAGACCGGTCTCAGCGAGACGCCGATCACGCCGGTGATGGTCGGCGAGGCCGCGGCCGCGCACGCGTTTTCCCGCGCCCTGTTCGACGCGGGGGTGTTCGCCACCGGCATCGGTTATCCGACCGTGCCCCACGGCAAGGCGCGCGTGCGCACGATTGTCACCGCCACCCACACCAGGGAGCATCTGGACCGCGCCCTGGAGATCTTCCGCTCCGTGGGGCGCGCGATGCGCCTGATCGGCGAGTGACGGCCGGTCCCGCGTTGGGGGGAGCGCTCCGCGCGGCTGCTAGGATAAGAGAAACGGCGGGCGGCGCCGGAAACATTTTTGCCGCTCTCCGTTTTTTTTCTCTGAGAGGGAGAAGTTTGCTATGGACCGGCTGCTGGACCTCACGGCGGGATTGAGCGTGGTGTTGGGGGCGCTGGTGCTGGCCTCCATCCGGCGCGCGCACATCCGGGTCGAGTACTCGGTGAGCTGGCTGGCGGGCGCGCTGGCGTTGTTCGCCGTCTCGCGCTCGCCCGCCTTGCTGGAGCGCGCGGCCGGCTGGATCGGGCTGGCCGACGCACCGCTCGCGCTGGTCCTGGTGGCCGGCTGTCTTCTCCTGGTGATTCTGTTCCGGTTTTCGGTGATCATCTCGCAACTCAAAGACGACAACATCGCCCTGGCGCAACGGGTGGCGATTCTGGAGTTCCATCTGCAATCGCTCCAGGCGCAATCGCGGATCCCGGAATGAAGGGCAAACGCAAGGACGGCAAGCGCGCGGCGGCCGCCCCGCCGTCTGCGAGCGGCGGGAATGTCTGGCGCTACGGACTGGCGGCGGCGCTGGCGCTGGCCGTCGCGTTTCAGGCTTACGCCCCGGCCCTGAACGGCCCGTTCGTGTTTGACGACGCCTATCTGCCCATGAACAGTCCGCAACTGGCGGACAAGGGCTTGAGCGATTGGGTCAGCGGGGTGCGGCCGCTGCTGATGGCCACCTACTGGCTGAACCACACCATCGCCCGGACCAGCACGTTCGGCTTCCATGTGTGGAACGTGCTGTTTCACGTCGCCAATGCTTTCCTGTTGTTTCTGGTCACGCGGCGCCTGTGCCAGCGGGCAGGCGCGCGCGCCGACTTCGCCTGGTTCGCCGCCGCAGTCTTTCTGCTGCACCCGATGCAGACCGAAGCGGTGGCCTACATCGCGGGGCGTTCGGAGACGCTGAGCGCGCTCTGCTACTTTGCCGCCTTCGCCCTGTTCCTGTACCGCCGGACGGAGGCCGTGACGTGGGGGCTGGCGGCGGGCGTCTTTCTGCTGCTCGGCGCGGCGCTGGCTTGCAAGGAGCATACGGTCACGCTCCCGCTCCTGCTGCTGCTGACAGACTATTTTTTCAACCCCGGCTTCTCGGTCGCCGGCATCCGGCGGAACTGGCGCCTGCACGCCCCGGTGCTGGCCGGCGCGCTGGCGGGTGCGATCCTGCTGCTGAAGCGGACGCTGGGCGATACCAGCGCGGGCTTCTCGACGGAGGGGATTCGCTGGTATGAGTACCTGTTCACCCAGTGCAAAGTCATCTGGATCTACGTCCGGATGTTCCTGCTGCCGGTGGGACAATCGGCTGACTACGACTATCCGGTGGCGCGCAGCCTGGCCGAACCCGCGGTGCTGCTGGGTCTGGGCGGTTTGATCGCGGCGACCGGAGCGGCCGTGTGGGCGGCGCGGCGCGCGCCCCTGGCGGCGTTCGGCTGGCTGGCGTTTCTGCTGATGCTCGCGCCGACCTCGTCGATCATGCCCATCAAGGATCCGCTGGTTGACCGTCGCCTGTACCTGCCGATGCTCGGCCTGCTGCTGATGGTGATCGACGGGCTGCGGCGGCTGCCGGTGGACCGCAGGGCCCTCGGCGGCGCGATGGCGCTGGCCGCCGCGGTCCTCGGGGTGGGGACGTACCAGCGGGCGCAGGTGTGGGGCCACCCCTTGACGCTGTGGGAGGACACCGTGCGCAAGTCGCCGCACAACGCCCGGGCGCATTTCCAGCTGGCGCACGCGTATTATTCCGCCGGCCGCTGCCTCGACGCGCTCGCCGCCTACGAGCGGGTGGCCCAGTTGCAGAAGCCCGATCACCGGCTCCTGGTGGATTGGGGGTTGGCGTATGTGTGTCTGGACCGGACGGAGCAGGCGGTCGAGAAGCTGCGCGCGGCCGCGGCGCTGGAGCCCACTGCCCACGTCTACACCCAGATCGCGATGGCTTACGGCAAAGCCAATCGCGCCGCCGAAGCGCGCCAGGCGCTGGAGGAGGCGCAGCGGATCGACGCCAACTACGACATGACGTATGTCTACCTGGGTCATTTCTCGCTGCAAAACGACCCGCGGGAAGCGGCGCGGCTGTACAAGAAGGCGCTGGAGTTGAATCCGGGCAACCCGGTGGCGCCGCAGTTTCTGGCGCAGGCCGAGGAGCGGATCCGGCAGCAGGTGCAGACGCCCGCGCCGGGCGTCACCATCACGCCCACGCCGGCGCCCCGCTAGGCGTCCATGCGGATCGGCATCAACGCTCTGTACCTGATTCCCGGCGGCGTGGGCGGGACGGAAATCTACCTGCGCCATCTGTTGGAAGCCTTCGCGGAGATCGAGGGGGAAGACGAATTCTTTGTCTTCACCAACCGCGAAACCGGCGGTGAGCTGACGCCCTCCCATCCGCGCTTTGCCACCGTGCCGCAGCCGGTACGCGCCGTCCTCCGGCCAGCAAGGATTCTGTGGGAGCAATCCGTGCTGCCCGCCGAGTGCATGCGGCTGCGGCTGGACGCGCTGCTAAATCCCGGCTTCACCGCGCCCGTCGCGCCGCCCTGTCCCCAGCTCACCGTGTTTCACGACTTGCAGCACAAACGCCAGCCGGAGAATTTCCGCTGGTTCGATCTGCCCTTCTGGCGGTTGCTGCTCTGGGCCGCGGCGCGCCGTTCGCAGGCGTTGCTGGCCGATTCAGAGCAGACGCGGGACGACCTGCTACAGTTCTATCGCCTGGCTCCGGAGAAAGTCACCGTGGCGCCGCTGGGCGTGGACCCCCGCTTCTTTGCGCTGCGGCGGCGCGAGGCGCATCCTCCCTACCTGCTGGCCGCCTCCACCCTGCATCCGCACAAGAACCTGGATGGCCTGCTGCGCGTGTTCGCGGCCTTGCGGGCCGAGGCGCCGGAGTTGCGGCTGGTGGTCACCGGCGTGCGCGGCTTCGCCGCCCGGCAACTGGAGCAGTTGCGCGCGTGGCTGGAGTTGGACAGCGCCGTGGAGTTCACGGGCTGGCTGCCGCGGGAGGAGTTATACGAGCGATTCGCCGGGGCGCGCGCCTTCGTCTACCCGACGCGGTTCGAGGGCTTCGGGCTTCCGGTGGTGGAAGCGCTGGCGGCGGGCATCCCCACGGCCTGCTCGAATATCGAGCCGGTCAAGTCCATCGCGGGCGACGCCGCCTGGCAATTCGCGCCCGACGATCCGGCGGCGATGGCCGAGGCCCTGCGGCGCGTCTTGTGGGACGACGTGCTGCGCGCCCGCCTGGCCGCCGCCGGACCCGCCCGCGCCCGCCAGTTTTCCTGGCGGCGGACCGCGGAAATCACGCTCGCCGCGCTCCACCGGTTGCGGCCCCTCCATCACCACCTGCCCCACCTCCGCTGGGAGTAGCCCCTCGGACCCGCCGACGCGGCGCGGAACCGTCGGACTGGCCGCGGCCGACCCGCCCGGAGCCCGCAAGAAGCGTGACCTGAGCGACTATCCAACCATCGATCTCGGTGGAGCCGAAGGCCGGACATTCGCCAGTGGCATCGCCCCCAACGGAACCGTGGTTGGCTACTCCTGCACCGCGGGAGAGTGCAGGTCTATTCCCCGCCCCCGCGGGTTCGTGCGCGACAAGTTCGGATCCGTCCTCACCTGGGAGCATCCTGCGGGGCTCGCGACGCCACGACTTTCACCGGAGTCAACGCCAAGGGGCAAATCGTCGGGGAGCACCGAAAAATGAAATAACGCCGGGCAACTCGCCGAACGTTCTGCTTCCTGCTCCATGGCTTAGCCGCCGATCCGATTCCGAGCAGTTAAACCGGCCACGACACGATTCCCCTGGGGACCGGCGATCAACAGCCCGCCGGAGCGCTTCCGCGCGCCGGGCGGTCTCGCGCGAGGACGGCCTGGTGTCGCTGCGGGCTTCTTACCAAAGCGGAGCGGCGCGAACCAAGCCAGTCCGGTTCACCGGTTCCCGGCTGATCGTCACCTCCGCCACGTCCGCCGCTGGGAATCTGCGCGTGGGCTTCGAGGAGGCGGCCGGAAGCCCTGTGGCGAGGTTCGGACTGGACGACTGCCCGGAAATCTTCGGCGACCAGATCCACCATACGGAACGTCGGCTTGGGGCCTGCCGGTCGCGGCCCCAGGCCGGCGGGGTTGGCGCTTGGACCAGACATGCGGGAGGGGTAGCCCAAGCTGGCCGAACAGATACCCAAAAGTTTTTTCGGGTTCCGCCGATGAACTAAGTGAGTATGGCGCGCTTCTGGCTCGTGCTTGCGCTCACTGCGGTTGGCTTTCCGCAGTCGCGTCCGGCGGTCACCCCGGAGATCACAACGAGTAGCCTGCCGGCGAATCTGCCGGTGGAAAGAATCGGAGCGAACGATCTGCTCTCGGTGGCGGTTTACGATGCTCCGGAGTTCAGCCGCACGCTGCGCGTCGATCCGGACGGCGCCATTCGCCTGCCGATGCTGCGGCAGCGGATCCGCGCCGGCGGCCTTTTTCCCGCGGAGTTGGAATCCTCGATCGCGCAGGCATTGCAAAACGAGGGGCTGATTGTGGACCCGGTGGTGACGGTGACGATCATCGAGTACCATAGCCGGCCGATCAGCGTGGCCGGCGCTGTGCGACGCCCGGTGACCTTTCAGGCGGCGGGCCCGGTGACGCTGCTGGAAGCGATCGCGCGCGCGGAAGGACTAAGCGCCGATGCGGGTTCGGAAATCCTGGTGACGCGGCCGGCGGCTCCCGACAGCACCGGCCAGACGCGGCCCCCGCTGGTGCAGCGCATTCCCGTAAAAGGGCTGATCGACGCGGCCGACCCGGAGTTGAACCTGCGGCTGGCGGGCGGCGAGGAGATCCGGGTGCCCGAGGTGGGCCGCGTGTTCGTAGTGGGAAACGTACGCAAGCCCGGCGCCTACCGGTTGCACGACGAGACCGAGACCAGCGTGCTCAAAGTGCTGGCGCTCTCCGAGGGGTTGGCGCCCTTCGCGGGCAAACAGGCCTACATTTACCGTCGCGAGGGGGGAGCGGGGTCTAAGCATGAAATCCCCATCGAGTTGCGCCGCATCCTGGAACGCAAGGCGCCCGACGTGCCCTTGCAGGCGAACGATATTCTCTATGTGCCGGACAACACCAACCGCCGCGTGGCGCTCCATGCGCTCGAAAGGATGGTGCTGTTCGGCAGCACGGCCGGCGCGACGGCGTTGATTTTCCGTTAGCGACGCCGAAGGGCAGCACGCTGGCTCACTGAAACAGTCCTCCATCTCCCAATGCAAGAAGATCTCCATCGCAGCCTCCCCGCTCTGGCCGACGCCGGGCGCAGCCTGGAACCGGTGCGCTTTCCGGGCCCGGGCGGCTTTGAGCCCGACTACGGCGATCAGGCCCTGCCGCTGCAACATGCGCTTTGGGTGTGCAAGCGTCACCGCTGGCGGATCGCCGCCTTCGTCGCCGCCAGCGTCCTGGCGACCCTGCTGGTCTCCTCGCGTTTGCAGCCCGTGTATGAGGCGACCGCGACGATCGACGTCGACCGGCAGATGCCGACCGGGGTGATCGGCCAGGATGCCACCCGCACGGCCACCCACGACAGCGACCAGTTCCTGGCGACGCAGATCAAGTTGATTCAATCCGATTCGGTGCTCCGGCCGGTCGCGCAGAAATTCCGGCTGCTCGAGGCCGAGCAGACCGGCGGCCCGCCGGTCTCCGGCGAGGCGCGGGAGGCGCCCGTCGTGCTCAAAAGGCTCAAAGTGGAGCGCCCCCGGAACACCTACCTGATGCTGGTCAGTTACCGTTCGACCGATCCGCGCCTGGCGGCCGACGTGGCCAATGCCGTCGCGCAGTCCTACCTGGAACACACCTTTCATATTCGCTACCGGTCCACGCTGGGTCTGTCGTCCTTCATGGAACGCCAACTCGAGGAGCTCAAAAGCAACGTCGACCGCTCGTCGGCCGCGCTCCTGCAATTCGAGCGGGAGTTGAACGTCATCAACCCGGAAGAAAAGACCAGCATCATTTCGGCCCGTCTGCTGCAGTTGAATACCGAATACACGGCCGCCCAGGCCGATCGCGTCCGCAAGGAGGCGGCTTATCAGTCCGTGCGATCGGGTTCTCTCGAAGCCGCCCAGGTATCCACCCAAGGGGAGTCGCTCCGCCGCCTCGGGGAGAAGGTGGAGGACGCGCAGGCCCGGTTTGCGGAGGTCCGGACGCATTTGGGGCCGAACCATCCCGAATACCGCAAGGCGCAGGCGCAACTGGCCGAGGCCGAACGCCTCTTTCAGCAGACCAGGGAGAACATCGCCCGCCGGGTCGATGTCGAATACCGTGAGGCGGTGAACCGGGAGAACATGCTGCGCACCGCCGTGGCCGAGCAGAAAGCGGAGTTCGACCGCTTGAACGCGCGCTCGCTCGAATATCAGATTCTGAAGCGCGAGGCCGAGGCCGACAAGAAGCTCTATGAGGAACTGGTGCGGAAGATCAAAGAGGCGAGCATCAACGCGAGTTTCCAGAACAGCGCCATCCGGATCGCCGACATGGCCCGGCCTCCGGACCGCCCGGTCTATCCCCGCATTCCGCTGAACTTGATGCTGGCGTTCCTGGCTTCCTTGCTGCTGGCGGTGTCGGTGGCCCTGCTCAGCGATTACCTGGACGACACCATCCGGGATCCTGAGCAGGCGGCGCGGATCCTGTCTACGGAAGTGGTGGGCACGCTGCCCGCGGTCAAGCCATGGCGGAGCCTGCCGGCGCCGGCCAAAGGCCAGGAGCTGACGGCGCTGCCTTCCGTCGAGCCCGACGCGGCCGGCTACGACGAGGCGATCCGCACGTTGCGCAATTCGATTCTGCTGGCGGATTTCGACCGGCGGCTGCGCTCCATTCTCATCACGAGCGCGGCGCCGGCGGAAGGCAAGTCCACCATCGCCGTACGCCTGGCGCTGGCGCACGCCGGGCAACGCCGCCGCACCCTGCTCATTGACGGAGACCTGCGCCGTCCGAGCGTGCACCGGCAATTGGGCCTGACGCCAGCGGTGGGGCTTTCCAACCTGCTGTCGAGCGAGATGCCCTGGCGCGAAGCCATTACCCGGCCCCCCCACCTGCCCGACCTCGACGTCATCACCGCCGGTCCGCTGATGCGACGCGCCTCCGAACTCCTTGAGAAGCGTCTGTTGCACGTGCTCGAAGAAGCGGCTGCAGAATACGATCTGGTGATTCTGGACGCGCCGCCCCTGCTGGGTTTCGCCGAGTGCCTCCACATGGCCACCTCCGTGGACGGCGTGGTGGTGGTGGGTCGCGCGGGTCAGACGAGCCGCAAGGCGATCGGGGCGGTGCTGAGTACGCTGAGCCGGCTCCGCGCGAACGTCATTGGATTGGTCTTGAACGAAGTGCACAAGGAGATGAGCGACAGCTATGCCTACTACGGCCACTACCGCAAGTATTACCGTCCCCGCGGCGCCGAAGCTTAGGAACGCCGTCGCGCGGTAAGCGCCGGCTGCTCCGGAGGAACCCATGCCGCCGCTGGCCACGCTGCGCACCATCTCGCCCTGGCTCGCCGCCGCGCTGTTGCTCGGCGGGCTCTATTTCCCCTCCGCCCGCGGCGGCGCCATCTCGATGCCGCTCTATTTTGCGCACTCGGCCGTGAGCTTCATCGTGCTGGCGGCGCTGCTGTGCCGGCGCTCGGGAATGTTCGGCGGCGTTCCTCTATTGCTGGCCGCCGCCACCCACGCCGTGCTGCTCACCTGCACGCTGTTGTCGCCGCTGCTCGAATACGCCTGGGGCGCCGGGATCTCGTTTGTGCTGCTCTCGGTCCTCCTTTGCGTGCGCCTCCGCGACCTGGTCGCCGGCCGGGCGGTGTTCCGGCTGTTCTTCCTGGTGAACCTGGTGAACTTGGCCGCGGCGGCGTTGTTGACGTTTCGGACGCCGTGGCTGGTCGATTTTGTGATTGAGAACTACTCCATGGGCTACCCGGAACTGGTGCCGTCCATGCTCGCCAGCGGAAAACCCGTGCTGATGTTTGGGAGTCATTCGCTGGCCGGGTTCTTCTTTTACGCTTTCTTCCTGCTGGCGCTGGAGCTTTACCGGGCCACACGGCGGCGCGCGGTGCTGCTGGCCGGCGTGCCTTGGATTCCGCTGATGGTTGCGCTGAATTCGGTCACCTCGTACATTTTCGCGGGCGTGGCGCTGGCGCAGTTGCTGGCCACGGCCGGCTGGGCGGACCGGCTCGGCGCGGCGCTGCTGTCGACGGCCGGCGTTTGTCTGTACGCCTGGGCGGGCCACGACTTGAGCGCGGCGGCCGGGCTGGTGGAGCAGTTGTCGGCGGTGATGAAGTCTTCAGAAAACGGTTTGTTGGGACGGTACTCGGCCGCGGGCGCGCTGGCGCCGAACCTGTCTTTCATCGCGCAACATCCGTTCTCGCCCATCGGCTTGGGTTTTTCAGACCAGCTTTTCTTTGCCGATTCCGGGCCGGTCGACTATCTGATGCGCGGCTCGTTTCCGCTGCTGATTGCGGTGTACGCCGGTTTGTTCGTGTTCCTGCGGCGAAACCTGTGGTCCTCGCGTCACGCCTGGATCCTGTTCCTGGTCTACCTGGGATTTGAGATCGGGTATTCGAACCTGCGCTACCCGCGCACGATGTTGTTTTTGCCGTTCATGGTGATCTTCCTGAACGGCGTCGAGTTCCTCCACGCGCAACGGACCGCGGGCGCAGCCGCCCGGGCGGGGTGGAGGCCGGGGGGGGCGGCATGGCCCGCGCGTTGACCGTAGCGGCGTTCACGGGGGGGCGCAACACGCCGAGCGCGCGCTTCCGGGTGCGGCAGTACGCTCCCGTCCTGGCGCCGCTGGGCGTCCGGATCCGCGAGTACCCCCACCCGCTGGGAAGCTTTCCGCCCGCGGCGGCATGGAAACGCCCCTTCTGGGTTGTGGCCGCGGCGGCCGAGCGCGCGGGGGCGGCCGTGCGCGCGCGCGATGCCGACGTCAGTCTGATCCAGCGGGAGATGGTCTCCTCGCTGCTCACCGCCGAATGGCTCACCCGCCGTCCGCGCGTGCTGGACGTCGACGACGCCATCTGGCTGCATGGCCGGGGGATCGCTGCGCCGCGACTGGCGCGGCTGTGCGACTGGGTGGTCTGCGGCAGTGAATTTTTGGCCGAGCGGTTTCGCCGCTGGTCGGAGCGGGTGGCGGTGCTGCCCACGGCGGTCGACACGACGCGGTTCGCGCCGGCTCCGACGCCTCCGGACCGGCCGCGCCTGGGCTGGTCGGGCAGCAGCAGCGGGTTTCGCTACCTGCGTTTGATCGCGCCCGCCCTCCGGGAGATCCTGAACCGGCGGCGCGACGCGGTGCTCCGGATCGTTTCTGACCGGGCGCCGGCGCTGGATCTGCCACCGGAGCGGATCGAGTTTGTGCCGTGGTCCGAGTCCGGCGAGGTCGCCGCGCTCCAGCAGATGACGGTGGGCCTGATGCCCCTGGACGACTCGGAGTGGTCGCGAGGCAAGTGCAGTTTCAAGCTCCTCTGCTACGCGGCATGCGGCGTGCCCGCCGTGGCGTCGCCGGTCGGGATGAATCGCGAGGTGCTGGAGGCTACCGGCGGCGTCGCGGCTTCTTCGCTCGACCAGTGGGTGGAAGGGATGGACTGGGCGATCCTGCGGAGCGGCGAGGCGCGGGCGCGCGCCGCGGCCGCGCGCCGGGTGGTGGAAGAACGCTACAGCGTGGCGGCGCTGGCTCCGCGCCTCGCCCGGATCTTGCGCGGCGCCCGAGAGGGTTCGCCATGCTGATCTGCCACGTGATCCCCAATCTGCTCACCGGCGGCGCCGAGACGATGCTGTACCGGTTGCTCCGCCACTGGCGCCGGGCGGACGCCGGCCACGCCGTCGTCACCCTCACGGCCGAAGAGGGCCCCCTCGGCGACCGTATCCGGGAGTTAGGCGTCCCGGTGTTTGCCTGCCGGATGGCGAAGCCGGCTCCCGGCGTCCGGTCGGTGGCGCGTCTGCTGCGGATTGTTTCGCAACTGCGTCCCAGCCTGTTGCACGGCTGGCTGTACCATGGCAACCTCGCCGCCTGGCTGGCAGGCCGGCTCCAGCGGCCGCCGATTCCCGTACTTTGGAGCGTGCACGGCATGAACGGGAACCTTCGCCGCGAGAAGCCCGGCACGCGCCTTGTCATCCGCCTCGGCGGCCTTCTGGCCGGGACCGTAGGCGCCGTGGTGGCCCCTACGCAGGCGGCCGCCGCCATCCACGCCGAGGCGTTGGGCTACCGCCGCGCCCGCTGGGAGCGGATCCCGAACGGTTTCGATCCGTTGCTGTTCGCGCCGGACGCGCGAGCGCGCCTGCGCGTCCGCGAGGAATTGGGCGCGGCGCCGGAAACGCTGCTGGTCGGGATGATCGGGCGCTACCATCCGGTGAAGGACCACCGGAACTTCCTGGAGGCGGCGGCGCGGATCCCGCAGGCGAGCGTGCGCTTCGTCCTCGCCGGCCGCGGGGTGGACTCGGCCAACCCCGCGCTGTCTGCATTGATCGAGCGGCTTGGGTTGCGGGGCCGTGTCCACCTGCTTGGGGAGCGGGCGGACCTGCCCGCCTTGCTGCCCGCGCTGGACATCGCTGTTTCGTCATCGGTTTCGGAGTGTTTTCCGCTGAGCATCGGCGAGGCGATGGCTTGTGGCGTTCCCTGCGTGGTGACGCGGGCCGGCGACGCCCCGTTGCTGGTGGGCGGCGCGGGCCTGGTGGCGCCCCCGCAGGATCCGCAAGCCCTGGCCGCGGCGTGCCAGGAACTGATCAGCGCCGGTCCGGAGCGCCGCCGGGCGCTGGGGTTGCTCGCCCGGGACCGCATCCTCACCCACTTCTCGCTGCCAGCCGTGGCCCGGGAGTACGAACGGCTTTACCGGCGCCTGACTCGAGACAGAGAGGTTTCGCAGGAGACTCGCATATGCAGCCTCGTTCGCTAGAATCCCGAGTGTCTTCCGGCGCGGGCCCGCGCCCGCCGGGTTCCGCGCAGGTCTGCGCGGTGCTCACGCGCCTGGGCGCCGGCGGACCTCCGATACAAGCCGTGCTGGTGGCGCGGCGCATGCGCCAGCGTGGTCACGCCTGGTCGCTGGTGACCGGGTCCTGCGCCGCCGGCGAGCAGGAAATGTCGTACCTGCTTCAACCGGGCGATCCGATCGTGCGCGTACCCGAGATGATACGTGCAGTGTCTCCGTGGCGCGACGCCGCCGCACTCTGGCGCCTTTACCGCCTGTTCCGCCGGCTGCGCCCCGACGTCGTGCATACGCACACGGCGAAGGCCGGTGTCCTCGGGCGCGTCGCGGCGCGTCTGGCCGGCGTGCCGGTGGTGCTCCACACTTTCCATGGGAATGTGCTGTCGGCATATTTCCCCCGGCCAGTAAATTGGCTTCTCCGGGGGGTCGAGCGGGCGCTGGCGGCGATCACCGACACGATCTGCGTGCTTTCGCCTCAACAGGCCGAAGAAATCACCCGCCGGTTCGGCATCGCCCCGCCGAACCGGGTGCGCATTCTCCCCCTCGGCATCGACCTCGAGCCGTGGAGGCGCCTGGCGCCTCCGCCACCCGGCCCGGACCTGGTGGTCGGCTGGCTCGGGCGCCTGGTGCCGGTCAAAAATATCCCCCTGCTTTGCGCGGTGGTCCGCGCCGCGGTCCGCGAGATTCCACGGATTCGCTTCGTGCTCGCAGGCGATGGCCCGGAACGCCCGCTTGTGGAGCGCCTCGTCGCGGAGACCGGCGAGCGGCGGTGCCGTTTTCTCGGCTGGCAGCAGGACGTGCGGGCAGTGATCCGGCAGTGCCACGCGCTGATCCTTACCTCCCGCAACGAAGGCACGCCCGTCGCGCTGATCCAAGCGATGGCTGCGGGACGAACCTTCGTGTCGACGCCTGCCGGCGGCGTCGTCGATCTGGTGGATCCCGCGCCGCTTGCCGGTCCACCCGGCGGCGACTGGCGCCGCAACGCGGTGCTGTGCCCGCCCAGCCCCGAGGCGTTCGTCCGAGTCCTGCACACGCTGGCCGAGGACCGGGAAAGGCTGGAACGCATGAGCCAGGCGAGCCGGACGTTCGCGGTCCGCTTCGATTTCGAGCGTCTCGTGCACGATCTGGAGGGGCTGTACGCGGAGTTGCTGGCCCGCCGTCGCGGAGCGGGCGCCGCGTCCACGTGGGCGGCTTCCGTGCTGGACCTTGCGCGGGCGGTTGCTCCGTCAAAATTCCTCGCGCCGGGGAGCGCTCTCGTAGCAGGGCGCGCCGGCGTCCCGGACGGGGCACAACCCGCCGCGCCGCCCTGTTGGCCGCCGGGCGAGCCGACGATAGAGAAAGTAGGAGGCGGTCCCGTGGAGGCGCCGATGAACAGGACACACCAGCGGCACAAACCAGCGGTCGGGTGATTCTATGCTCTCCCTGCTTTTCCTCTCGGCAGTCGCGTTCCTGCTCTGCCTGGCGCTGACGCCGGTGTTTCGCCTGGGCTGTCTCCGGCTCGGGCTGGTAGACCAGCCGGACCGGGTGCGCAAGCTTCACACCCGCGCGGTGCCGCGGGTGGGCGGCATCCCGCTGGCGATCGCCTATGTGGGTGCGTTCGGGCTGTTGTTGGCCACGCCCCTGTCCGGCGGCGCGATCGTGGGCGAGCACCTGTCGGCCGCCTTGCGGCTTCTGCCCGCGGCGTGCGTGGTCTTTGCGACCGGCTTATGCGACGACTTATGGAACGTGCGTCCCTGGCAGAAGCTCGGCGGACAGATCGCCGCAGCGCTGCTGGCCTGGGCAGGCGGCGTGCAGGTGAGCTCCGTGGCCGGATGGGCGTTGCCCGACTGGCTCAGCCTGCCGCTCACCTTGATCTGGCTGGCTGGCTGCGCCAACGCCTTCAATCTCATCGACGGGATTGACGGACTGGCGGCCGGCATCGGGTTTTTCGCCACGCTGACCATGCTGGCGGCGGCGCTGCTGCACGGCAGCCTTTCCCTCGCGCTGGCCACGGCGCCGCTGGCCGGCGCACTGCTGGCCTTCTTACGCTACAACTTCAACCCCGCATCGATCTTTCTGGGGGATTCCGGCTCGCTGCTGATCGGCTTTCTGCTCGGTTGCTACGGTGCGCTGTGGAGCCAGAAGTCGGCCACCGCGCTCGGGATGACCGCCCCGCTGATGGTGCTGGCGATTCCCATCCTGGACGTCTTGTTGGCGATTTGCCGGCGCTTTCTCCGGGGGCTCCCGATCTTCGGGGCGGACCGCGGCCACATCCATCACCGCCTGCTGGATCGTGGCCTGTCCCCGCGCCGGGCCGCCCTGGTGCTGTACGCCCTTTGCGGCATGGGCGCGGCGCTGTCGCTGCTGGCCAGCCTGGCGGACAACCGTTTCTCGGGCTTGATCCTCGTGATCTTCTGCCTGGGCGCCTGGTGGGGAGTGCGCAAACTGGGTTACGTCGAATTCGCGGCAGCGCACCGCGTGCTTTGGGGCGGCGCGTGGCGCCGGCTGCTGACCGAGCAGATTCACCTCACCCAACTGAGCGAATCGATCCGCGCCGCCCGGACTCCTTTCGAGTGCTGGCAAGCGCTGCGTGACGCGGCCCCGGGTTTGGGTGTCGTCAAGCTGCGGCTGTATCTGGCGGGAGAGACCTTCGGCGCGCCCGAGGCCCCCGGGCAGAACCTTCCGCACTTGCGGATTCCAGTCCGCGAGCGAGAATGGGTGGACTGCTGGTTCCGCCACGAAGACGCCAACCTCCCGCTGGGCCTGGCTATGTCCTCGCAGGTGATCTCGCGGGAGTTGCGCTCCCGCGCCGAACAACTCCTGCCCAGCTTCGCGCCCGACCCACAGGTGGCCGCGCTGGGCAGGCGTCTGGCCGAACTGGAAGAGCAGCGACGAAGCCGTACGGAGGAGGGTCCCGGCACGACGGCGCCGCCCAAGCTGGGCGAACCCGCCGTCGGGTTCTCCGGGGCGGACTGACCGGCCTTGCGCCGGCGTGGTTCCCGCAGCGTCCCTCCTCTACTTGGTATCCTCCGGGAATGCCCTTCCGCTGCCCGTTCCATTACGAGCATCCCACCGCGCTGCCCGCCGCGCTGCTGATCGGAGCGATGCTGGCGGTGCCGCTCATCTTTGCCGGGCTGGAGTTCACCCCGCTGAGCGACGCCACCGTCGTGGTGGGCGTCGCCGCCCTGTACATGGCCGGCGTAGTCGCCGGGGCGTGGCTCTCACGGGTGCCGGTCGTGGTCACCGTCGAGCCCGAGGGGCTGCGCTTCCAGGTGATGCGCTCTGTCAAACTGATCCCTGGGCTGTCGCCCTTCCTGCCCTGGGACGACATACTCAGCGCACAGATAGTGTCGGTCGCCCACGCGCCGGAAGACGCCGCGCTGGTGATCCAGGCGCGGCGGCGCAGCTTACAGGTCAACGGTTTTCGTCCCGATGTCGAAGAGCTGGCTGCGATCGTCGCGGCGCACCTTCGTCAAGCCGGAAACGCCGCCATCGTGGGAAACAAACCTGTCTCCGCTTTCCAGTTCGTCGCCGGCACTTGGTTTGGCCTGGTCATCGCGCTCGTGCTCGGAGTCGGAGTGTTCTGCTTGGCGGGCGCCGCGGCGCTCTACGCGTTGGGCCTTGCGTTCACCGATCGGACTTTCCCATGGCAGCCGGTCCTCGGTTACTGCGCGATTTCCGTGTGGTGGATTCTGCTGGTTGATCGAGCGCGTTCACGCGCGAAATGACAGGTCGCGCCGGTGGCTTCTCCTGTCCCGCGGGACGGCGGGTGGCTTCGCTATCCAGCAGCGGCGGGCGTGTGGTAAGATCCCTCATCGAACGGAGCCCTCCGATGAAAACAGCGCTGATGATCACCTGGTTTGCCCTGACCGCCTGGCTCCCGGCGGCGGCGCAGCAGAAGCTTGCCGTCGTTAATGCCGAAACCCCGGAAGGCCAGCTTTTGCAGGAAGCCGCGCAGGCCGACGACCCGGCCAAGAAGACCGCTCTGTATGAGCAGTTTGTGACGAACCACGCCCAGCACGACGCGGTCTTGTGGGTGCGTTCGCAACTTCAGGACCTCTACCTGAAGGCGAATGCGTTTGACCAGGCGTTGGCCGCCGGCGAGGCGATCCTGGGGAAGGATCCGCAGGATCTGGCCGCCGCGCACCTGACGCTGAAAGCCAGCGAAGGCAAGAAAGACCCGGCGCTGGTGCTCAAGTGGGCCCAACAGTCCTCCAAACTGGCCCGCGCCATCGCCACCGGCCCCCAGCCGGAGGATGTCGAGGACGATGATTGGAAGGCGCGCGTCGATTTCGCCAAGCAGGTGGACAATTACGCGGAGTACGCTCTGTTCGCGCAGATCCTGCAAACGGCGGATCCCACCCAGCGTTTGGCCTTGATCGACGGACTCCGGCAGTTGAACGCCGACAGCCAATACTTGCCCAAAACCGCGGAATTCGAATTCAACGCCCACCGCCAGTTGAATAACCAGGCCGCCGCCCTGGCGACCGCCGAACGCGTGGTCGCCACGGACCAGTCCAGCGAGGACATGCTGATTTTTCTCGCGGATCATTACATGCAGCAGAAGAAAGAGCCGGACAAAGTGATCGCCTATTCCCAGAAGGTGGTCGAGTTGGTGAACACCAAGCCGAAACCGGAAGGCCTGGACGACGCCGCCTGGACGAACAAGAAAATGTCACTCTCCGGCCTGGCCAATTTTCTCATCGGAACCACCTACTTCAACCAGAAAAAGCTGAAGCAGGCCGACGAGGCGCTGCGCGCGGCGCTTCCTTCGGTGGACGCCAACGACCAGTTGAAGGCCGCCGTGCTGTTCTACCTGGGACTGGCGAACTACCAGATGGGCAACCGCAAGGCGGCGCTGGCGTATAACGAGCAGTGCGCGAAAATCAAGAGCCCGTTTCAGCCCACCGCGACCAAGAACGTGGCGCTGATCCGCGCGGGAAAATAAATGAACATTCTGGTACCGAATCTCGGGTCCACTTCACTTAAGTATCAGCTTCTGGAAATGCCGGCGGAACGGACGCTGGCCAAAGGCCGGCTGGAACGGGTCACGGACTACGCCACCGCGATCCAGCAAATCCAGACCGGCGACGCGCGCATTGACGCGTTGGCGTTCAAAGCGGTGCACGCCGGACCGCGGTACCGCGGCACGTTCCTCGCCGATGATGAGCTGTTCCGGGCGATGGAAGAGTTCCTGCCCGCCGCGCCGGTGCACAACGCAATCTACCTGGCCGGCATGCGGGCGTTCCGTCAGGCGATGCCCGGCGTGCCGCTGGTGGCGGCCTTCGAAACCGAATTCCACGCCACCATACCGGACTACGCGCGCGAGTACGGCGTGCCGCAAGCCTGGCGCGAGCGCGGCGTGGCGCGCTACGGCTTCCACGGGGCTTCGCACCAATTCGTGGCGGGCCGCGTGCCCGAACTGCTCGGCCGCGCCGCCGACGAACTGCGGATCGTCAGTTGCCACCTGGGCGGCAGTTCCTCGCTGTGCGCCATCGAACGGGGCCGCAGTGTCGACACCACCATGGGCTTCTCTCCGCAATCCGGCTTGGAGAACGCTACCCGGCACGGCGATCTGGACGTCTTCGCAGTGCTCTTCATGATGCAGCGGGAAGGATGGGGTCCCGCCGAGGTCAGCGAGCAACTGGCGAAAGGCGGGGGGTTGGCGGGCCTGTCGGGCATTCCCGGCGGCGACGTGCGGGACCTGGAAGCCGCCCATACGCCCGCGGCCCGCCTGGCGCTGGCCGTGTTTTCCTACGGCGTGCGCAAGGCCATCGGCGCGTACGCGGCCGCGATGGGCGGCCTGGACGCCATCGCCTTTACCGGCGGCATCGGCGAAAACTCGGCCCGCTTGCGCGCGGCCTGCTGCGCGGGGCTGGAATTCCTGGGCGTCGAGTTGGACGCCTCGGCCAATGAAGGCGGCGCGGGGGACCGGGTGGTCTCCGCCACCGGCGCTCGCGTGGCGGTGGTCACGCTGGCGACGGACGAAGAGCGCATCGTGGCTCGCCGGGCTTATCGGGTCCTGGCCGGACGCTGAACGGCCCGGCGCGGCGAACAAATCCATCCAGCGCCGGGACCGCGGCATCCCCCCGGTGATGTCCGCCGCTGGTTCCCGTTTGATTCTGTTTCCTGGCTTGGGCGCCGACGCCCGCCTGTTCTTCCGCCAGCAGGCGCACTTTGGCGCGCGCCTGATCACTCCCGCCGTGCTTCGGCCGCGCGAAAGCGAGGATCTCCCTGCTTACGCGGCGCGCTGGGCCTCGCTGCTGGAAAGCGAAGGTCTCTTGGCGCCGCCGTTGGTGCTGGGCGGGATGTCGTTCGGGGGGCAAGTGGCGCTGGAGATCGCCCGCGCCGCGCAGGCGAAGCCGGCCGCCATCGTCCTGATCGCCTCGAATCGCACTTCGGATTCCATCCCGCCCCGCTTCCGGAGTCAGCAGGCGCGCGGCCGGCGGTTGCCGCACGCCCTGATTCGGTTCGGACTGCGCCGGTTGGCAGCACTGTTCGGTCTCCGCGAAGGACTGGACCCGGAAGCGCGCCGGATGCTCGAACAGATGGCCGCCGAAGCGGACATCGGCACGTTGCGGTGGGGCGCGCAGGCCGCCTCCGCCTGGCGCTTCACCGCGGCCGACGCCCAGAGCCTCGGCGCACCCATTTTCCAGATTCACGGCGCGGCGGATTGGGTCATTCCGCCGCATCCCGGCCATCCGGACCGCCTGCTGGCGGGCGCCAAGCACCTGATCACGTTCACGCACGCCCGCGAAGTCAACCGGTATCTGGAAGAGGCGCTGGCCGCCGTCAGCGCTGCTCCGGCGGTCCCGGCCGGTGGCGGTCGAACCAACCGATGATGTGGCCGACCTTGCTGACGTGATGGCTGGGCCGCACCCGCGCCCCGTGGGGTTCGTCGGGCAGGCGCACCAGGGCCGCTTCCACGCCCAGCAGCTTCAAGGCCTGGTAATACTGCTCGGAATCCGACATCGGCGTCCGGTAGTCGGCTTCGCCCGTCAGCACCATGGTGGGCGTCTTCACGTTCTTCACCACCGACAACAGCGACCGCTGCTCGTAATGCGCCACGTGATCCCAGGGCATTCCTGGAAACCAGTACTGGCTGGTCCAGTTGCCAATGTCCGAGGTCAGGATGAAACTGTACCAGTTTACGACCGGATACACCGTCACCGCGGCGCGAAACCGGGTGGTGCGGCCGATCATCCAGCAGGTGAGCACGCCGCCGCCGCTGCCGCCGGTGACGTAGAGCCGCTCGGGGTCGATGTAACCTTTGGCGAGCATCGCGTCGACTCCCGAGTTGAGGTCGTAGAAGTCATCGCCGGGGTAGGCGTGGTGGATCAGGTTGCCGAACTCCTCGCCATAGCTGGTGCTGCCGCGCGGGTTGGTGTAGAGCACCACGTAACCAGCCGCCGCCATCAACTGTTTTTCCAGGTCAAAACGGTCGCCGTAGTTGGCGAACGGCCCGCCGTGGATTTCAAGAATCAGCGGATACTTTTTGGCGGGGTCGAACCCGGGCGGCTTCAGAATCCAGCCTTGGATGTCGCGCTGATCCTTGGCGGACTTGTACCAGATCTCCTCGAGAGCGGCCAGGGTCTTACCGGCGAACAGGTCGTCGTTGAGCGCGGTCAGCACCTGGACGGGCGCTCCCTCCCGCGCCACTGCCACGTCCGCCGGCCGGTCCGGCCGCGTATAGGTATAGGCGATGGCGCCGTCCCGGGCCACGCTGAACGACCCGCCGCCCGAGGCGAACACGCCGCCGCCGGAGTCGCGCGCGACGCTCCGGATCCTTCCGTCCAGCCCGCAATAGAAAATGCCCGTATTGCCCCGGTCGTCCGACAGGAAGTAAATCCCCAGGGAATCGGCCGCCCAGCGGGGCTGATGGACGTCGCGGTCGAGGCTGGCGGTCAGGACGCGGGCGCCGCTGCCGTCGCGATTCATCACGTATAGCCGCGTCACCTGATAGCCCTGGCGGCGATCGTCAAACCCCGTGTAGGCGATCTTCGTTCCGTCCGGCGACACCACGGCGTTGCCGTCCGGACCAGCGCGGGACGTCAGCGCCCGCACCGTCCCGTCCGCCACCCGAAACTCGTAGACCTCCGTGTTCAGCGGCGCGCGCTCCCAGTCCGGATGCCGGTTGGTCGAAAGCACAATGGCCGCGCCGTCCGGCGTCCACACCGGCTCGCTCGCCCGCACGATCGGCCCGGCGTGGTCGAACTTGCCTTGGGAAATCTGCCGCGCCGTGCCGCCCTCGGCCGGCACGACAAACAGTTGCGTGTAGCCCGGTTTCAGGTAGCCCGCGCCGTCAAAGCGGTAGACCAGGCGGTCGATTACTTTGGCCGGGCTGGCCCACTTTGCGCCCTCCGGGGCTTTCGGCAGCGCCGCCAGTTGGGGCGGGTCCTCGGCAACGAGCGCGGTAAAGGAAATCCACTTCCCATCGGGCGACCAGGCGGCGCCGGAGGGCGGAGAGGCCGACTCGGTCACCCGCGCGCTCACGCCGCTGTCGAGCCACAGCCGGTAAATCTGCCGGGCGCCGCCCCGGTCGGACAGAAACAGAAGCTGGGAACCGTCAGGCGACCAGCGGGGCGCGGTGTCGGTGGACAAACCGCTGGTCAACGCGCGGTGCCCGCTGCCGTCGCGGTTCACCAGCCACAGGTTCGAGTACCGCTTGTCGGTCCTCACGTCCGCGTACTGCCGGACATAGACCACCCGCCGCCCATCGGGCGAAACCTGCGGGTCGGACGCGATTTCGAAAGAGAAGATGTCGGCGAGGGTCAGGCGGCTGGTCTGGGCCGACGCGATCGTTGCCGCCAAACACAGGAGAAGGCGAAATTTCATGGTTGCCTCCCGGACCGGGTTGCGGTCCGGACACGTAGTGATTGTCGCGCACTGCGGCGGCCGCTGTGGCACACTGCGGAAATGCGGGTTGCACTGCGATGAACACGGCCATCCTTCTGCTCGACTGCCCGGACCGCAAGGGCATCGTGGCCTCCGTGGCCAACTTTCTGTACGGTCACAACGCCAACATCATCCACGCCGACCAGCACCGGGACGACGGGCTGGGATTGTTTTTCATGCGGGTCGAGTGGGCGCTGGACGATTTCGCGCTCAGCCTGGGCGAGTTCGCGGCGGCCTTCGCTCCCCTCGCGCGCGAGTTCGGAATGCGCTGGCGGGTGGAAGACTCGTCCCGCCCGTTGCGTGTGGCGCTGTTTGTGTCCCGTTATCTGCACTGCCTCACCGACCTGTTGCATCGCCACCAGACGGGAGAATTACCTTGCGTCCTGGCCTTGATCGTCAGCAACCACCCGGACGCGGAACCGCTCGCGCGCTTTTACGAGGTTCCCTTTCATCACATCGCCGTAGACCCCGCCCGCAAGGAGGCAGCGGAAACGGCGCAACTCGACCTGCTCGCGGCCCACGAGGTGGACCTGGTGGTGCTGGCCCGTTACATGCAGGTTCTTTCGCCGCGCTTCGTCGCCGCCTACCCGCAATCGATCATCAACGTGCACCATTCGTTCCTGCCGGCGTTCAGCGGCGCGCGGCCCTATCACGCGGCCTACGCGCGCGGCGTCAAGCTGATCGGCGCCACCAGTCACTATGTCACCGAGGTGCTCGACGACGGCCCCATCATCGAGCAGGACGTGACCCGCATCTCCCACCGCGACCGCCTGGAAGACCTGATCCAGAAGGGCCGCGACCTCGAGCGCATGGTCCTGTCGCGCGCCGTGCGCTGGCACCTGGAACACCGCATCCTTTGCTACGCGAACAAGACGGTGGTGTTCGACTGACGTTGCTGCCCCTTTTCTGAAGCGGACGTGCTGGTGCGCCTCGCCCATTCACCCGATCGACTTTCGAGGGCGGAAGGTCATTCCTCCAGCTACCCCGGCGTGTGACCTTACCCCGCCGCGACTCGGTTCAATCTGACGGTGAGCTTCGGTCTAGCCACGGATTTCCAGGGCGCACGCCGACCCGGGTATGATTGATGGCGTCCAAATCTGCGGGGAGGCGCCTCAGCCGTAGGCCTCTCGGAGCCCTTTGCTGAGACCTCGAGCGTATCGTCCTGTCGCGCGCCGGGCGCGGGCGCCCGGCGCGCCGCATCCTCACGTCGCCGGCGCAAGACTGACGTCCGCGGGGGCGGCCGCGGGTGCTTTGCTCCCCGTTTGCCGGGCTGCCTCCTGCGCGTCCACCACCGCGATGGCGGCCATGTGGACGATGTCGTTCACCTCGCAACCCCGTTGCAGTACGTGCACGGGTTTGGACAGACCCATCAGAATGGGGCCGATGATTTCGCCGTTTCCCAAGTGGTGGAGCAGTTTGTAAGCGATGTTGCCCGCCTCCAGGTTGGGGAAGATCAGCACGTTGGCGCCGCCTTTGAGGGTGCTGAACGGGTAGGTGTTCTCCAGGATCGCGGGGGCCACCGCCGTGTCGGCCTGCATTTCCCCGTCAATCATCAGCTGGGGAGATCGAGCCTTCACAATCTCCACGGCGCGTTTCACCTTGAGCGACAGCGGATGCGGCGTGCTGCCGAAATTCGAGAACGACAGCATCGCCACCCTCGGCTCCACATCGAACCGGCGCGCGGTGTCGGCCGCTTCCAGGGCGATTTCGGCCAAGTCTTCGGCGGTGGGTTCGATGTTCACCGTCGTGTCCGCCAGAAAGTACAGATCTCCTCGCGGGGTGATCAACAGGTACATGCCGGAAACCTTGCGCAGGCCCTCCCGGGCTTTGATCACCTGCAGCGCGGGCCGGATCGTGTCGGGATAATGATGGGTGAAGCCGCCGAGCAGAGCGTCGGCGTCGCCCATCTGCACCATCATGCAGCCAAACAGGTTGGCGTTGCGTAGCCATTCGGGCGCTTCCTGCCGGGTGACCCCCTTGCGGCAGCGCATCCGGTGCAGTTCCTCGGCATAGCGCGCCATCAGCGGCGACGCCGCGGGATCGACGATGCGCATGCCATTGGCCGAGATGCGGAGAGCGGCCATGCGCTCACGAATCACTGGCTCGCTTCCGAGCAGGATCGGCTCGCCGATCTTCTCGTCTGCGATGACCTGCGCGGCGCGTAGGATCTTGTCCTCGTCTCCCTCCGGGAAAACGATGCGCATCGGCTTGCGCTGGGCTTTGTGGATCATGACCCGCATGATGTGGTGCGCGGGGCCCAAGCGCCGGTCGAGTTGGTCGCGGTATTCTTCCAGGTCGACGGGTTGCTGCGCGACTCCGGTTTCCATGGCCGCACGGGCCACGGCGGACGCCTCCCAGATCAGCACCCGGGGGTCGAACGGCTTGGGAATGATGTACTCGCGCCCGAAGCGCAGATCCTCGACGCCGTATGCCCGGCGCACCGAGTCCGGCACGTCCTGGCGCGCCAGCATGGCCAGTGCGTGCGTAGCGGCGAGTTTCATTTCATCGTTAATCGCGGTGGCCCGGACGTCCAGCGCGCCGCGGAAGATGAACGGGAACCCGAGGACGTTGTTCACCTGATTGGGGAAGTCACTGCGGCCGGTGGCGACAATCGCGTCGGGACGAGCCTCCAAAGCGACGTCGTAGGGGATTTCCGGGTCCGGGTTCGCCATGGCGAAAACAATCGGATTCGCGGCCATCGTCTTGAGCATGCCCGGAGTTACGCAGTTCGCCACGGAGAGTCCGAGGAACACATCAGCGCCGCGGAACGCGTCGCTGAGCGTGCGGGCGTCCGTTTCCCGGGCAAACCTCCTCTTGTACTCATTCATGCCTTTGACGCGGCCCTCGTAGATGACCCCGGTCGAGTCGCACATCAGGATGTTCTCGCGGCGGGCGCCGAGGCGGACCACATGTTCCGCGCAAGCAATCGCCGAGGCTCCGGCGCCATTGAAGACAATCCGGACTTCCGAGATCTTCTTGCCGGCCAGTTCCAAGGCGTTGAGCAGAGCGGCGCCGGAGATGATGGCCGTACCGTGTTGATCGTCATGGAAGACGGGGATTCGCAGGGTGCGCCGCAGTTCTTCCTCGATAACAAAGCAGTCCGGCGCCTTGATGTCTTCGAGGTTGATACCGCCCAGGGTCGGCTCGATCAGCTGGCAGAAGCGAATCACCTCCTGGGGGTCCTCGCTGGCCACCTCGATGTCGAACACGTCGATATCGGCGAAGCGCTTGAAGAGGACTCCCTTGCCCTCCATCACCGGCTTGCCGGCAAGCGCCCCGATGTTGCCCAGTCCCAGCACCGCCGTGCCGTTGGAAATCACCGCGACGAGGTTGCCCTTGTTGGTGTACTCGTAGGCCAGGGCGGCGTCCCGGTGGATCTCCAAACACGGTTCCGCCACACCCGGCGTATACGCCAACGACAGATCGCGTTGGGTGGCGCAGGGCTTAGTGGGCACCACGGCCAGCTTGCCGTGGCGTTTCCCGGTGTGGTAGGCGAGGGCCTCCTCGCGCGTGATCTTCTTCATGGTCATCTCGTCCTCCGCACCCCCGACCTGTGGTCGAGGGGTAAAATGAAAAAAAGCACAAGCTGCATCCTACTTCGCCCTTTCCCCGCCGGTCAACCTCCAAGGAAACTAAACCCTGTTCCCCGAAACTCTTACTCCGCACCCACCGATTCGAACCCGGCACGCTGGGCGAGGGGACGTAGCGCCGCGTCGGCGGTGCGCCGCCGCCTTCCGTGGCGGGTCAGCGCATGGTCGATCAGGCGGCGGAGCAGCTCGGGGTAGGGCACCCCACTCAGGGCCAGCAGCCGCGGATACATGGAAATCGGGGTAAAGCCCGGGATGGCGTTGACCTCGTTGACGAGAAAGCAACCGTCGCGCTGGTCGAGAAACAGATCGACCCGGGCCATCCCCTCGCACCCCAACGTCGCGAAGGCGTCCAGGGCCAGCTCCCGCACCCGCTCCACCTGGCCTTCATCGAGCGGGGCCGGGGCCAACAGCTGGCAGGAGTCCGCCAGATACTTGTCCACATAGTCGTAGAATTCCCGGCCGGGCACCACCTCCCCCGGCAACGAGGCGAGAGGAGGCTCCCCGCCCAGGACCGCCACCTCGATCTCCCGCGCCGGAATCCCCTCTTCCACCACCGCCAACTCATCGTAGCCGAAGGCGATCTCCAGGGCGGCGGCCAGCCCTTCCCACTCCCGCACCTTGCTGATCCCCACCGACGACCCCAGGCGGGCGGGCTTGACGAAAACGGGCAACGGCAGCTGGCGACAGGCCTCTCCAACCTTCTGCGGAGACGCCCGCCACTGCGCCTCCGCCACGGCGACGAAGCGCGGCGTGGGCAGCCCCGCCTCGCGCAGCAACCGCTTCGTCAATACCTTGTTCATGGTCACCGCCGAGGCGGCCACGTCACACCCCGTGTAGGGCAGATCCAGCATCTCGCACAGCCCCTGGATGGTGCCATCCTCGCCGAAGGGCCCGTGCAAGATCGGCATCACCACGTCCACCTGCCGAGCCACCAGGCGGAGATCCAGGCCCAGCTCGCCGCGCACGTCGGGTACCTGATCGCTGCGTCTGCCCGCCGCCGCGAGCACCCGGCACGCCTCTTCGGGGCTGGTCCACCTCCCCGCCCGATCGATGACCATGGGCACCACCTCGAACTCCTGCGGGTCCAGGGCGGCGGCCACCGAGCCCGCGGACACGACGGACACCTCGTGCTCCCCCGAGCGCCCCCCGAAGACCAGCGCCACCCGCAGGCGCTGCCGGCCGGTGCCCGCCGTTGGGATGTTCTCCCCCTGCCCCCGGGCGTCGGACTCAGCCACCGAACACCGAGCGCAGCGATCTCAGCGCCTTGGCGAAGGGGCCGCGGGTCTTTTCCTCGAGGATCTTGTCCAGCTCGCCGGCATCCAGATAGAGGCCGCCGCAGTCGGGGCACACGTCCACCTCCACGCCCCCCAGCTGCGTCACTTCCAGATCGTCGCCGCACTTCGGGCAGTGCATCCAGAACAACTCCTTGCGTTTCTGGCGCTCGGCCTGCTCCAGCTTCCTGCGGTGCTCCTCGCGCAGCTTGGCGAGGCGCTCCAGCTCCTGCTTCATGAAGTACTCCTGTTCCTTGTCGCTGGGCCGATCGATCATTCGCCGCTTCTCCCTTCCGAGGACACATGGTAGCCCCACCCGCGAGCATGTTGCAGCAGCCACTCCCTGACCTCGCCGAGGTCGCCGACGACGCTGCGGGGATGCGCCTGCCGCAGCTCGTCCCGGTCCGCCGCGCCGCCCTCCACCAAAAGCGACGCCATCCCGGCGTTGGCCGCGGTTTCCGCGTCGATGGGCATATCGCCCACCAGCAACCCGGCCTCCGGCGGTACCCCGAAAGCCTCCAGCACCGGCAGCACCGCGGCCGGATCGGGCTTGGCCGCCCCGTAGGTGTCCGGGCCCGCCACCAGCGCCACCCAGCGCAGCAGTCCCACATGCTCCAGCCAAGTGCGGCACAAAGGCGCCACCTTGTTGGACACCACCGCCACCCGTCCGGAAGTGTTGGCATGGGCCAGGGCGAGCAGCTCGGCAGCACCCTGCCGCGGCGGGGTGTTGTCGAGATAGGTGGCGATGTACAGCCGCTGAAATCTTTCGCCCAGCGCCGACAGCAGGTGAGCGTGTTCCCCGCCCAGGGCGTCTTCGAGCAACGGGCGGGCGCCCCGTCCGACGTGCCGCCGCACCCAGTCCACATCGCGCTGCGGCAATCCGAGCGACTCCAGCGCCCGCGCCAGCGCCGCCTGAATGCCGAAAAACGAGTCGGCGAGCGTACCGTCGAGATCGAACAGCACCGCCTCCGGCCACCTGGACTCGGTCATTCCCCCTCCGGATACAGGAGATAGGCACGGCGCCGGCGGCGAAACCGTCGACAGTACTCATCCCACTGCGAAAACAGTACCGACGCGTCCCCCTGTCCTTCCACCACCGCCCGCGCCGCGGGCGAACCGGTGAGCAGGTCGATGGCCGGCACGTCGGCCACGAACTCGTAGGGTTCCCGCCGCCAGGCGAAGCGCTCCGGCGCCAGGGCGCGAGCCTCCTCCAGCAGCGTCACCCCGGTGGCCAACGGGCGCATTGCCGGGCGGTCCAGCACATGCCACTCCACCCCGCCGCACACTGTCCCGGCCCACTTGCCGAACTCCGGCCGAAACCGGCAGGAGCGGAAGCGGCAACCGGGAAGCTCGCGCCGGTTCAGCCGCCGCGCCAGCTCCTCGCCGTCCAGCCAGGGGGCGCCGATGAGCTGAAACGGCCGGGTCGTCCCCCGCCCCTCCGAGAGATCCGTCGCTTCCACCAGACACGCCCCCGGGTACACGGCGGCGGTGGTCAGAGTCGGCATGTTGGGCGAGGGCGCCACCCACGGCAGACCCGTCTCGTCCCACCACCACTCCCTCCGCCACCCCTGGCACGGCACGACCGTCAGGGCCAGATCGGGGTGGCGTTCCTCGCGCAGCAGCAACGCCAGCTCCCCCAGGGTCATGCCGTGGCGCACCGGCACCGGCAGCTCCGAGACGAAGGAGCGATACCCCTCCTCCACCGGCCCGCCCTCCAGAGCCAGGCCACCCAGCGGGTTGGGGCGATCGCAGACGATCACCTCCACGCCTGCGGCTTCGCACGCCGCCATCATGTGCGCCATGGTGGCGGCGAAGGTGTAGTGGCGGCAGCCGATGTCCGGCAGATCCACCACCACTGCCTCCACCTCCTCCAACTCCCGCGGGGGCGGGGCCAGCGTCGATTCATCGGTGCCGTAGAGGGAGCGCACCGGCACCCCGGCGAGTACCTCGTCGCCCACCGCCTCCATGTCCTGGGCGACGCCGTACAGCCCGTGTTCCGGGGCGAAAAGACGAACCAGCCGCCCCGCCGTCCGCGTCAGAACCTCCCAGGCCGGCTCCAGCTCGACGGTCACCGCCGCCTGGTTGGCCAGCAGCGCGAAGCGACGACCCGCCAGCAGCGCCGGATCGCGGCACAACACATCCAGCCCGGTCGAGACCTTGGTCACGGGCGGGCAGTATAGCTGTGATGCGGAGACCGCCGAGCTGCACGTGCCACCCTCATCGCTGGCCGTTCGCGCCTAGTTCGACGTTGAGAAGGAAGAAAAAGATTCCTACGATTTCCAGGCGGCCGAGCTACCCGAAAAGATATCCCTTGAGGTTCGCCAGGGCCGGAAACGTGGCGCCCAGCTCCACCCGCACCATGGCGAGGCCCACCAGCGCCTGGAAGCCCGCCTGGAAATGGAACCAAAGCCTTGACAGTGGTTTGCCTTCCGAAGCCAGCACCAGCCCCAGCGCCGCCATGGGCAACAGGACCCGCGCATAGGCGTAGGCCTCAACCAGCACCTGACTCGACAGCACCACCGCCAACAGGGCGAACAGCAGATAGGCGGCCGCCGGTGCCTCCCGCAGGGCGCGCCGGGCCAGTACCACTGCCCCCCCTAACCCAGCGATCATCGCCAGCACCCCCCACAACTCCATCCCCACCGCCCCCGCACCGCCGCGCCCCAGGCTGGCAAACTTGCCGGCCAGCCACGCCAGCGGCCAGCCCAAGTTCCCCCCCGCCAGCAGTGCTGCGTCCTCCAGCATCAGCGCCAGCACCCCCCGCCAGACGCCGTACACCCCGGCAGGAATCAGGGCGTACAACGCCCCGTGCCGGCGCCGCCCCGCCACCAGTTCGGCCACCGCCACCCCCAGCGCCACCAACACCATGGTCTCCCGCGTCAACGTCGCCGCGCTCATCAGCCCCAGGGCCCAGCCGTGTCGCTGCCGCTCCAACGCCCACAACCCTCCCAGCGCCAACGCCACCGCCAGGGCGTCGGGCGTGGCGCGCAGCACCGAGGCAGCCACGCCCCCGCTGACCCCAATGGCTACCGCCCACCACGGTGAGATGCCCCGCTCGCCCAGCCAGGCGGCCAGCACCCCCACCAGCGCCAGCGCCCCCGCCCAGCACAGCAGCAGGTATGCCCACACCGCCGTTGCCGGTTGCCCCAGGCCCAGCAGCCACGCCGCCAGCGGCGCGCCGACGCGGGCGGCCCGGTAGGCCGCCGTGTCCAGGTACCCCGGGGTCGCGGGACGCAGGAGCAGCGGATCGGTGGCGAGTACGGCGTAGAACTGACCGTCGTAGCCGTACTGGGAGAGCACCGGCACATCGGCCAGTACCGCCGGTCGCCGGAAGGCGGCACCGGCGAAGATGAACCCGCGCGCATCTCCGTCGAACCTCCCCCAGGCCAGCGCCACCAGCAGCACCGCCCACGCCACCGCGCACGCCAGCATCGCCGGTATCCATGGTTTCGTCAGGAGCCGTCTCATCGCCTCAGCACTTTAGGAGGCGCACCCACGCTCGTCAATCCGCGGTGGTGCTACGATCCGCCTGGAAAAGGGGCCAGCGGTGGACCGCGACATCTTCATTCGCCACGCCGAGCAGCTTTTGCCGTACACGGTTTTCGCCCCCCTGGGGATCCGCGTACAGTGCTACGACCCCGAGAACTTTCAGGTCGCCCTCGACATCGACGACCGCCACCGGCAACCCTTCGGCATCCTGCACGGCGGGGTCTCGGCGCTGCTGGCCGAGTCCGCCGCCTCCTTCGCCGCCGCCATGAGCGTCGACCTCACCCGCACCATCGTCGCCGGGGTGGACCTCAACGCCACCCACCTCAAGGCCAAACGCACCGGCACGGTAGTGGCCACCGCCCGACCGCTCTACCGCGGCCGCACCACCCACGTCTACGCCATCGACGTCATCGACGAGAGCGGCGACCTGGTATGCGCCGCCCGCTGCACCATCGCCATCCGCCCCCGCAAAGCGACGGGCCCCAGCACCTAAGGGCCTGCGCTCCGCAACCGCCAGGTCGCGTCGCGGAGGGCGGAAAAACGTACACTGCCGCCGTGCGATGTGATCTCCTTCCCGCCCCCGTGCTGGCCGCCTGCGGCTGGAGCGGCGCCGGTAAGACCACCCTCCTGGAGGCCGCCATCCCGCGGCTTCTCGCCTCGGGGTTGCGGGTGGCCGCGGTCAAACACGACGCCCACGGCGTCCAGGTGGACCGGCCCGGCAAGGATTCCGACCGCCTCTTCCGCGCCGGCGCCAGCGTCGTGCTGCGCTCCCCCTCGGAGTGCTTCGCCCGCCTGCCCGCCGGCAGTGACACCGGCCTGGAGCGGGCCTTGCGCGCCCTGGCCGCCACCCACGACCTGGTGCTGGTGGAGGGACACAAGGACACCCCTTTGCCCAAGGTGTGGCTAGAGCACGAGGACGGAACGCCGCCACCCCCTTCCCTTACCCACCTCCTGGCCACCCTGCCCGATGACGACGGCCGCCTGGCCGTCTTCCTGAACCTGGCGGAGCAGGTGGTCCAGAGGCACTTCGCCGCCCGCCCGCTGCTGGGGGGAGCGCTGGTGGGGGGAGCCTCGACGCGCATGGGCAGACCCAAGCACCTTGCCCGGGTCGGCGGGCGCTCCCTCCTGCAACGGGTGGCAGACGCCCTCTCCCCCCATGCGCAGGGAGTGGTGCTGCTGGGTGAAGCGCCGCGCACCGCCTCCCACCTCCGGGTGCCCGACGCGCCGGGGGTAGCCGGTCCACTGGCCGGGATCCTCGCCGCCCTGCGCTCTCACCCCACGGCGGCCTGGTTGATCGCCGCCTGCGACATGCCCGCCCTGACGCCCCAGGCGCTGGCCTGGGTGCTCTCCCATCGCCGGCCCGGAGTGTGGGCGGTCATCCCCCGCGATTGCCAGGGGCACCTGGAGCCCCTGGCCGCCCTGTGGGAACCGCAGGCCGCACCGCTGCTGGAAGACCTCCTCCTGCGCGGCGAGGTGGCCCCCCGGCTGGTGGCCCCCCACCCTAAGGTCCTCACCCCGGACTTGCCGCCCGACGTCGCCCCCGCCCTCGCCAACGTCAACACCCCTAATGAACTGGCGACCGCTCGGCGGCGGCTGGCGAAGGTGCCG
>CALDSU010000003.1 GCA_937924525.1 uncultured Bryobacteraceae bacterium | reverse complement strand
TGGTTCAGGTCCTCTTTGATTTGAGTGGGTAGAAGTTCCTGGCGACGGCTTAGCGTTTCAATCCCTTCTGGTTCAGGTCCTCTTTGATTTGCCATTACGGGCGGGGTATGCTACGACTACATGTTTCAATCCCTTCTGGTTCAGGTCCTCTTTGATTTGTACTGCCACCCGACGAGGCGGACCTGGAGCCCGCGTTTCAATCCCTTCTGGTTCAGGTCCTCTTTGATTTGAAAAACCCCGTGCGGATACCGCCGCACGGGGAGTTTCAATCCCTTCTGGTTCAGGTCCTCTTTGATTTGAGAAGGAGGAAGAAGATGGTAGGATGTAGGTTTCAATCCCTTCTGGTTCAGGTCCTCTTTGATTTCCTCGTCGTCGATAACCTCCTTTCTGGGTATAACTTGGCGACCCGTCTCCCAAATTATCCGCCGGGCCGGACAGTTTACCAAGTGCGAACTCATGGTATGGGTTCCAGCAGCACCCAGCCAAAGGGGGCCCGGCCGCCCTCCCTCAGCGGGCACATCGTCCGCGTCGATCCAATCTCCCGGATCGGCTCCTGCCGGGCGGCGTTCCATCCCTCCCGGTACCGATCGATGGACATCGAGTCAAAATGGCTGAAGCGGCCGAGGCGGAGCAGAAGGCCGCGCTCGAATTCCTGCTGTGTCGGCTGCCACCGGCGACCCTCGCGCGCCACCCACGGGAACCGTTTGTGTTCTGCGTTCAGGCGGTTGGCATAGAACTGGTTGCAGGCAAACACGATCTCTTCCCAGGCAAAGCCGCAGCCGGATCGCGGGCCTTTGCGCGGCGTTTCCAGCCGCATAGTCACCTCAACCGCTGGCGTTTCCGTCCGGTCGCCCCGGCTGACCAGCCTTTCCACGTGCATTTGGATACCCTGCGCGGTGTCGCCGTCCCTACCCAGCTTGGTGAGTTCCGGCTTGTCCACCTGCACGTCCGACGCAGGCCACTCGGCGTCCGAAACGTGCAGCAGGCGGAGGGGGTCGCCCTCCATCTCACGGTGCGTGTAGCCGAAGACGGCTTCCTCCATGCGGCGGCCATCGAAGTCACGTGGGTAGATCTGGCGCGCTTGGTCGATGCGCTGCCGCCCCGAGTCGGTGTTGGCCCGCCAACTGGCCAGCGCGGTCCGTATGGCGCCCTTGATCGAAGACCCGGGAATCACCACCCCGCCGGTGTAGGGATTGCGCGGGAGCGCCAGCACCTCCCCCCGGCGGTGCGGTTGTTCGATAATCTGGTTGAGTTCGCTGTAGGAGCTTTGGCCGACGGCGGCCCGGAAGCGCTCAAACGGCGAGCGGCCTTGCGGCCCCCGCGACTTCTGCCAAAAGCGGCGGATCACCTGTTGCGCATCCCGCAAGCGTCCGCTATCGATCGCCGATTCATACTGGGCCCGTTCGCCGGTCCCCAGCGCGCGGAGAATGGCGCGCGTATCCAGCCGAACAAATTCCTGGCCATCGAGGACGTACTCCTCAGGCGCCAAACGGTCGCCGGAGCCGACGTGCACCGGCGTCAGAGGCATCAGGCGCAAGGCGCGGATTTCAGCCATGGGCTTCCTCTTCAGTGAATGGCGCCGTCAGGTGCCAGGCGTTATGGACCACTTCCGGGCGCTCCGGGTGGACACCATAGAGCAGAGCGCCAAAGGGCCCGGCCCCTGGGGCGGTGAACGTGGCGCCGGGCCGCAACAGGGTCAGGGGATGTTTGAAGGGGCTCCGCGCGGTCCCCAGCATCGCCGCCGTTTTTCCGTAGTGCGTCTCCACGCGGTAGAAGGGTTCCGCCATGTTCGCCGAAAGCGAGCCGTGCGACAGACTCAGTCGCCGCGTTCCCGGCGCCTCGAACAGGCCGTTCGGCGCCGCGCCGGCTTCGGCGTGGAAGCGGCCTCTGCCCACGGTCGCGTCCCTCCCGAAGCCCATGCGGCCTACGTGTTGAAACAGGTCCCGCACCGCGCCGATGCTCAGATCGGTGGACACGTAGACGTCCCAGCGGCAGCCATGCTCCGGGTCCGGCCACGCTTCGTCCAGAAAGAACAGCCCGGCGGTTTCCGGCGTGCGCCCGGTGCGCCGGTCGATGGTGTTATGCGCCATGCGGCGCGCCTGCGGCAGGGGGGGCGGTGCTTCCCGGGCCAATTGGGCCGCCAGGGCGCGCGCGCTGGCGCACCCGCGAATCGCCTTAAAACCCTCCAGCGAGATCCAGCCTCGTTTGCGGAGCTTTTTCTCCTCCTCAGCCCGCGCGGCAGCTTCCCCCGCGCCCCGCTCCCGCCGCGGCGCCGGCCGTAACAGCGGCGTCGGCAGGTACCCCGCCGGCATTCCGTCGGACAGCTCAAATCGCTGCTCGGGCAGGGTCGCCAGCCACTGGACCAGCGACTCCTCTCCGTGCAGATCGCGCCACGCCCAGCAAAGGTGCCCAAACAGCGTGCCGCTATGCAGCCGCGTCCCCTGCGGCCCCTCCAGTTTCAGCGTCACCCGGTAGAAACTCATCGGCCCTTCACTCCTCCAGAAAACGGGTAGGGGGACCCTGCGGATCGACGGCGCGAATCGCCTCGAAGCGATCCTGGATCGGCGTCCCGTTTAGTTCGAGTTGCCTCAGCTTCACCCGCCCGTAACCGCGTGACCCACACCCGCCCAGGGCGTCCTGCTCGAGCAGTCGCAGCGCTTCAATCAGACGTTCCAGACAGCGCCGGTCGACCGAGCCCTCATCAGCGCCGACGGCATATTCCTTGAAGAGGATTTCGAGTTCGAACCGGGCGCCCGCCGGCACCCGTTCCATGGTGCGCGGCCCCATCGCGTGGGCTTTGCCCTTGATCCGGTCAATGGTGACCTCCGCCTTCTCCTCGGTCAGCGGCAGTCCTTGCTCGATGGTCTGCTGGGCCCACTGCTCGACCAGGGGCAAATCCCGAAACATCGCCCGCCCTGGACCTGCCTGCCAGCTTTCGGCGGAGGTGCCGAAGATCCGCAGAATGGGATTCTCCGGGGGATACTTCCCCTTTGCTTGGCTCCCGTAGGGCCGCCCGTCGTCTTCGATGTAGCCCAGTGTCCACTCCAGCAGCGAGCGCAGCTTACCCTTGAGACTGGAGCCTGGAATGTAAGGCTGTTGGGTGTACGGGTGCTTGACCACGGGACTGTCAATTCCTCCAATCTCCACCGTGTCCTTGCCCGCCCCGACGCGGAGTCCGGTCTTCACGTCGACAATGCCCTTCAGCGTGTGTACCTTCCGGAACGAGATCTGGCTTGACATGTCTTGTTTACCTCCCACGGCTGTCTCCGAGGAACTTGTGAAACGCCACGACCGCTTGAAAGTGTTTGCAGAACGCGTCAAAGTCCTCGACGGACTTCACGGCGGCCACATGATCGACGAAAAACTGCATCAGCGGCTGAAAATCACGCTTGCTTTTGTTGTCTGCGCGGCCGTAGGTGTAGACAGCTTTTGCCTTGAGCATCTTGAACTCCGGACGCAGCCGCGCGAAGGCCTGCTGACGGGCCGCGTTGCCGGATCGCTCGGCTTCGAGCGCCAGCCGGCGGGAGAGGCTGAGCACGTCCTCGTAGAAACGGCGCAGTTGGGAGGACGCCACGCCGCGTAGCTGTCCGGCCACCCGCTCGGCTTCCTCGTCGAGCAATTTGTCGTTGAGGACTTTTCCTTCAAAGTACTTTACGATTCGAGGACTCGGCACCCGAGGCGGTTCCTCACTGCCCCGGCCCGCTCCCCCGACGGAACGACCGCCTGTGTACGACACTCCTGTTATCTCCTTTCCTGTGAATTCCGGACGGAATACAACGCCAGGGTGACCGCGATGCGCGGCGGCACAAACGGGCCCGCCTTCCGCAGGTCGCCGTCCAGCCCGAGCAATTGATTGACAAAGCTCACCAGGTCCGGCTGTTTGCGCCGGTCCAAATGCCGGGCCACCTGGTACCCCCACCGCGCGCGCCAGGTGGCGGCCTGAAGGTCGAGTTTGCGGGTTCCCGGTGCGGGGCAAGGCTGCGCCTCCGCCCGCAGGCGCTCTTGGGCGAAGCAGAGGATCTGGTGGACCAAGCCGAGCGTGAGATCCCCGGCGCGAATTCGCTGGGCCAGCTTGTTGCCGAGGTCGACCTGATCGGCGAAGTCGCTCCACGCCAGGGATTGCGCATCGATGGCGCTCACCCGATCGCGCCCCGCCTCCTTCGCCGAGGCCAGCCGCTCCTCGGCGGCCCAGACGGCGCGGTTGAGCGGATGATTGGCCTTGATGAGCTCAACCGCCGCCGAGAGGGTGACGTTCGGGTTTTGGGCAGTCCATTTCCCGAATTGGTCGCGCAGGCGCACCACCAGGTCCAGGGCTTGCCGCCACGGACTGATGAGCAGCAGATCGTCTCCGCCGGCGTAAACCGTATAGGTGCTGGGGAATTCCTGCTCGAGCAGGTGGGAAAGCTGACCCGTGAAAAAGAAGTCCATCATCCGGGAGAGCCCGGCGAAGGCGCCCAGGCTCGGGTGGGGAATGCCCTGGCTGAAAATGGCGCCCAGGCGGTCTACGTCAGCTTTGATCACCGCCAGGTGATCTTCGCCCTCAAAGCCGCGGTCGGTGGGGGTCCAGGCATCGCGCGCGAGGTGCTCGAAGGTTTTCAGATCGCCGGCGGCGGCGGCGCTCAATCCGGCGTAATGGTTGGTGGGCTCGCCGTCCCGAAAACGCGCCACATAATTTGCGACGAAACGGATTGGCAAGGGTCCCCCCGGGGTGTCCGCGCCCCGGTACAGCCGCATGACGGAGACGAAGGGCGTCAGGCTGAAGGGAGCCTTTTCCAGCCAGTAGAGGCGCAGGCCGCCGAACAGTTCCAGATGCGGCCCCTCGGCCGGCTGGCGACTCCAGGCCAGGAACCCCGTTCGGGGAAGCCCTCCGCCCAGGCGGGCTTCGTCTTCGCAAGCGGCGCAGCGGTGAATCTGTTCCCCGTCCTCGTCGGGGCTGCTGTGCCGCGCCGGGCGGACCCCGCACGCCCCGCACGGTCCCAGGAGAAAAGCGTTGCGGTGCGCTGGCTCCAGGCAAGTCGAGAACGCCCGCAGCTTCGCCGTCTCGGCCGCCTGGGAGATCCTGTCCAAGACCCGGGGAAACTCCCGCTGCATCAGGTCCTCCCCGCTGAAAGGCTCCGTCACGGCCAGGTTGAGCGCCAGCTCGCCCAGATAGCGGGCGTAAAGCCAGCCTTCCACCTCCTTCCGGACCCGCTCTACCGCCCTTTCCGTTTCCGCGGTGTTGGCCGCCAGCAGCAGGAAACGGCCGCCCGCGTTCTGCAGCACACTGAACACCGGGAGGTGCAACTCCTCGCGGCAGCGCATCAGTGCGCCCTCCAGCAACATTCCCATCAGAAACGAGCGCGCCCGCAGAATGCGGTTGACCCCCTTGACCCGCTGGCTGGCCAAAAGAAATAGCGACGACTGAATGCCCGAAAGATCACCGGTGACGACCCGGAACTTGGCCGTCTTCCGGTCCCGGATGCGGGCCGGATCATGAAGACTGCCATCCTCCCGGTGCCACTGATACAGAGCGGCGCCCAGCGCTGCCGCCGACCGGCTGTGGTCGTGGAGAGAAACATCGGGCTGGTCTTTCGTGGAAGAGGGCACGGCGAACAGGTATCGTTCCGAAAGCGACAGCAGCGCGTCACAGAAAACGGCCGGCTGGCCGATTTGGAAGACTGTTAGGCAGTCCGGCTGGAAATCCTGCCACAACCGCGCATAGCGCTCCGGGTATTCGTCCTGGCGGATGTCAGCACGGGGGAACAGATCCTCGCCCGGCTCGAGTTTGCCTAACAGAACGTGCGCTGCCCGCGTTTTTCCCAGGCCGATCTGCACGGTTGCGAAAGGACTGCGCAGCGGCGTCTTGATATACCCGTCCCGTCCCTGGGGCTGCGGGTGGGCCTCTTCTTCCTCGTCACGCGGCTTGCGGTCCATGCCCGCCGAGAGCCGGTCAGCCTCGGCGGCGAGATCGCCTAACGCTCCCACCGAAGCTCTGGCTCCTTCCGGCTGGTGGTGATAGACCGCGATGTCCCGGACGCGGTTACGATTGATGCCCGCCGGGAAAGAAAGACCCTTTTTCTCCAGCCAGTCAAAGAACTGGTCCGTCCACAAGGCGTGCCCATGCGAATACCTGGACTGGTGCACCGGCAGGATGAGGGACTCCCGCGCCTTGACTTCCGGCGCCAGGTGGCGGCTGGCGCCGTGCGCCCGTTGCAGGAACTTGCCGATGTCATGCAGAAAAATGCCGAGCGCTGTCTCGTCGAGCGTGGCGGGTGGAACCGTGGGATTCATGGCTTCCTCGCTTCCTCCAAACTGACCTGCTCCGGCGCCAGTCCCAGCCCAAAACGGGTGGCGGGACGGCGTCCGAACGCCTGCACCTCATAATGCCGCGCCAGGGGGCCCAGTCTTCGCCGCAGCGCGGCGTGCAGCCGGGATTTCTTCTCCAGGAAAAAGGCCTTTTCCATGCCGTGGCGCAACGCCCGGGCGGTGCGACTCTCCCTCAGATTCGCGCCGAGCGCTTCGTATTCGCGCAGATATGCGCGCGAGTAGGCGGGCTCCGGCGCTCCTTCGCTGGGGCATGGCAACGGTTCCCGCCCCTCCCGCCGCCGCCGCGCGAACCACGCCAGGTACGCCAGCTCGGCCGCCGGCAGGGAAAACTCGGCCGTACCGGCGCGCACGCAGCCGCGGGTCAGGTCAATCACCAAGCGCCGATCCTCCAGCGCGCCCCGCGCCGCTTCCACCGCCGCGGCGAACGATCCTCCCTGCTCGCAGAGGCGGACCGGAAGCAAACCACGCAGCCGAACAAAAGGTATCTCCGCCAGCGTGACCTCCGCCTGGGAAGTGTCGAGCGGGCGGCTGTCGGGGGGCGGCGTGTAGATAATTCGGCTGGTCCGCGTGGGATAAAAGAACCCCGGATGCGATTCGAAGGGCGCGGAAACCAGCACGTGCGAGAGGCGGTCCTGCTCGCGGCCAAACAACGAAAGCGCGTATCCCGCGAAAAAACCCAGCGTCTTGCGCCCTCCCGCCACGGAAACATGCAATGCGGTATCGGCGGCTTGGGTCAGCGACCGGATGGTCTCCGCGATCTGGTCCGCCGCCGCAAGGTTGTCCGCTTCGGTTCGGATGTCGGCGAGCGGTTGCCCTCCGTCCGACCGCAGAATCCGGATACCGGAGTCCTCGAACGCGACGCTAGGTAAACCGTATTCGTCCTGTAGTTGCCGGAACCAGCCAGGTTCGCGGCTCAGCAAGGTGAGCCGCGCCCGCTCGGCTCCCTCCACCGTGGTGAGGAGCACCACCCGCGTGGGCACGAACGGCGGGTTCCTCTGCACCGCCAAGCCATACAGTGTCTCGGTCACTACTTGGGGTGAAAGGCCTGTCACGGCAAGCAAAACCCGCTCTGGAAACTCCGCCGGAGTCCTGATCACCCCCGGCCTCCTTGGCTGTCTGCCAACTCCAGCCGGTACCGCCCCAGTCCCATGCTGGTTCCTTTCCCCACGTGGGTGTATTGCCCGAGCCAGAGAAACCTCCACAAGTCCGGAAACGCACGGAAATCCGCCACCATCCAGCCCAGCAGCCCGCCCATCTTCAATTTGGTCTGCTGCCGCCCGGAAAAGCGCGTCCAATCCCGCCAGACAACCTCCTTTTCGAGCATGGGAACCTGGCGGGTCTGTTCGGTGAGAGCAGGAAAGTCTTCAACCAACGACTCCCCCGCGTGAAAGTAGCTGAGGAGCGAAATCCGCCGGATCACGTTACGCAGCAGATCCCCGGCTGCGCACTGCTCGGCGGCCACGTACCGGTCCTCGTGGCGGAGGCGCAGCGGGGTCTCCAGCACAATGCGCGTGATCGCCGGCGGGGGGGCGGCGGGAACTGGCGTGGGGGCGTAGGGAATCAGTTGGCTGGGCGCAACGAAAATGCTCTTCCATTCGCCCGCGCCCAGCGGTTGCTCCTGGAACACCCGTTCCAGCTTGAGCGGTCCGTACGGCCGCACTCCTTCTTCCGCGGCCTGCCGGAAGGCGTAGACGAGGTAGGCAAGCTGGGCGTTGCCCTTGCCGAACAAGGTGATCCCCAACTCGACGTCGCCGTCCGTGTCTCGCGCGGGGAAGGGTAGCGTCAATACAAACGGATGCGGTGCGGCGCTGGCATTCTTGAGCAAATGCTCGCCCGGCGCCGGCGGCGTTTCGAAAACGTAAGGGTAGACACAGGAACGGTACAGCAGACACTCGTCGCATCGCTCGTTTCGCGTCACGCATACCAGGCGCTTCAACGCGTGCCCAAACGCGCCGCGCCACGCTGAGCCTGAGAACACCCCCCGCGCCCTCACCTTGCAGCCGGTGAACGCCAGCCTGTATCGCGCCATGGGGAGGCCTCGCGGCTTTTCGTCCCTCATCTACTTAACTACCCGGCGATGCTCGTTCCTGCTTGTCGTCGGCCTGCGAATCTTCCTTGTAATATCTAATTCTTACAAAAAAAGCGTCAGCAACCTTCGGTCTTCCGCTTTCCGCCCGAACTCTGTGCGAAAGGATTCCTGACGACGAATTTATCACTTGCCTGGCGCCGAAGATCCACCCGCAAGCTTGCGGCGGAGAACCCACTGCGCAGTCTTCTGTCCGGTCCGGTGGACAGGCGATCAGCGAACAGCCACCGGCATCCCGCACCCTGCGCCAACCCTTGCACCCAAGCCCGTTTGTTCACCCAACGCTGTTCTCCCACCGCCCCCTGCTCACGCCACCTTCTCACCCTCCTCCCACCACTTCCCCACCACCTCGGCGACCATCGCCCGCGCTTGCGCCCACACCCTGCACCCTGGCCAAAGGGGGCGCTGGTGGCTGTCCCCGATCCCAAAAACACAAATGCCGTTTGCCTCTGCACACCGCCTTCCCCATTTGTGGATGCCCCGCCGTTTCCGCCCTGCCGGACTCAACCCTGATCCGGCCCGCTTCCTTGTCTAAATCTCGTGTTATCCCACGTGTTATCGGCCGCTTAAGCCCGAAGCACCTTTTTTGCTTGGGCCGGATAAGCCCGCTATCAACCATTAAAGCCCGTCTTTTCAATACACCCTGGGCCGCTTGAACCTACGACGCCCCTCCAGGCCGGCCCCCTATCCGAACCAAAAAGCCAGATTCGGACCGTATCCGGCCCATTTGGCTCATTCACCGCACACTTTTCTCCGCCCCGCCTCTCTTTTTCATCTGCTTGCCCGCCACCCCTTCCTGGCCCAGCTCGTCTCGCGCCCGATACTCGTTTCAGGATTCCGCCGTATGTCTTCCGATTTCGCCTTCGCCGCCGACCCCGTGACCTTCGCCCGCACCCGCCTCGGCTTCTTCCCTGACCGGCCCGGGCCGCCGTCCTCCGCCTCTCCTGCGGCCCCCCCCGCGCCCTCGCCCTGGTCCTCGGACCCGCTCCCGTGAACATCAATTGGGGGATTGAGGAAATTGGGGGATTGAGGATCAGGCCAGCGGCGCCCTCATAGTCGCTGCTCTGCTGGCCCAATGCAGAACACCGCGATCCGCCGGTTGTGCTGGTTCTCCCTGCTCAGCGCTCCCCACCGCCGTGGACCTGATGTACGATCGAGGGGATGCGCCTCCCAACCGTCCTCGCCTGCGGCTTTGCGGCCGCCTGCCTCGCGCCCGGCGCCGGCCCCGAATACTTCGCCTACGTTGGCACCTACACCAGCCAGGGGAAGAGCCAGGGCATCTACGCGTTCCGCTTCCACACCGGGACCGGGAAGCTGACGCCGGTCGGACTGGTGGCCGAGACCGAAAACCCCTCTTTTCTCACCATTCACCAGAATGGCAAGTACCTTTACGCGGTCAACGAGATCGGCCAGTATCGCGACCAAGCCACGGGAACCGTCACCGCTTTCGCCATCGACCGCGCTTCCGGAAAGCTGACGGAGCTAAACAAGGTGGTGACCAAGGGGACCATCCCTTGCCATTTGCAGGTCGACAAGACCGGTAAGTACCTCGTCCTGGCCAACTATGGCAGCGGCAGCACAGCTTCCTTCCCGATTCTGGCCGGCGGGAAACTGGGCGAGGCGGTCTCGGTGATGCAGCACACCGGTTCTTCCGTCGATCCGCGCCGGCAGAAGGGACCCCACGCGCACTCGGTGAACTTTTCTCAGGATTTCCGCTACGTGGTGGTCGCCGACCTCGGCCTTGACCAGGTGCTGGTGTACCGCTTCGACTCGCGCACCGGCGCGCTGTCGCCGAACGATCCTCCCTTCGTCCGGGTCAAACCGGGGGGCGGTCCCCGCCATTTCGCCTTCCATCCGAGCGCCCGCTTCGGCTACACCAACCACGAGATGGGCTCGGCCATCAGCGTCTTCGATTACGACGCCAAGGCGGGAAGGTTTACCGAGAAGCAGACGATTTCCACCCTGCCGCCGGGTTTCCAGGGAGTGAATCACACCGCCGAGGTGCTGGCCCATCCCAACGGCAAGTTCGTTTACTGTTCTAACCGGGGCCACGACAGTATTGCGGCATTCTCGGTCGACCAGGCGCACGGGACGCTTACCCTGGTGGAGATTGAACCCACCCAGGGCCGCACTCCGCGCAACTTCGTGATCGATCCCAGCGGGCAGTTCCTGCTGGCCGAAAATCAGGACTCGGACTCGATCGTCGTGTTCCGCATCGACCCCGCCAGCGGCGCGTTGACTCCCACCGGCGACAAGGTGGACACCCCGGCGCCGGTCTGTATCCGGTTCCTGGCGGTAAAGTAACCGGCTCGGCCCCTCGCGCCGCCCTGAAGCCCAAGCGGGAAACCGCCGATAGTACCTACGTGCGGCGCCCGCGCCACTCCGGATTCGTCCTGATCGTGTTGGCGGTCAGCCTGTTGGCTTTGGCGGGCGTGGCCGGGCTGGCCATCGATATTGGTCATCTCTACGTGGTGAAAGAGGAAGCACAAACCTTGGTGGACTTCAGCGCCCTGGCGGCGGTCCGGGAGTTGGATGGATCGCCGAGCGGACCGGAGCGCGCCCGGGAACGGGTCCGGGACTATGCAGCCTCCCGGTGGAAGCTTGCGCCGCCGGCCTTCCCCGCGGTCCGCGTTGAGTTCAGCTCCGACCAACGCCAGTGGGAAGAACAGCCGCGCACGGCGGACGGCCTACGGTTCGTCCGCGTGACCGCCGCCCTGGACCAGGTGGAACTTTTCTTCCTGCCCGCCGTGCTGCCTCGGCGCACCGCCCGGGTGCGGGTGGAGGCGGTGGCTGGGCAATCGCGGCCATCCTCCGTCGAACAGGCTGGATTGCTGCCCTTCGCGATTCTGGCTCACGACCGCTCCCCGCCGGATTTCGGTTACCGGCCCGGAGATCAGGTGACGCTGCGCTGGCCTCCTTCGGGCAGCGGTCCGGTAACGCCCTGCGCGGCGGACCGCCAGGCCCGCCTGATCGAAGCGGCCGTGGGTGCGTACCCCCACGGCGCGGGCTATGTCCAGGACCCCGGACGCGACGCGATCCAAGAGGCGATCGAGGACGACCGCGTCTTCCGGCCCCTGCGCGTCGGGGAACCAGTGCGGATGACCGGCGGCGAAAAATCGCTCCAGGCCGAAAGCCTGGCGCGGCGCGCGCGGCAGGACACCAATCTCCGCGCCCGCTCCTGGGCGGAGTACGCCCGCTCGCCCGGCAACGGCCGCCGCATCGGCGTGGTCGCGGTAGCCGACCCCGCTCAACAACTACGGCTCGTGGGATTCGGGCTCGTCTTTCTCCCGGTGGATCCGCCCCCAGAAGATTCCCAGCCGTTGTGCGCTGAATGGGTTCGCCCGGCCGATCGGTCTTCATCCCTCTTCGTGGCGAGGCTCCTGCAATGAAGTCTTGCGCCCAGCGCCCGTGCCGCGGCAGCGTGCTGCTGGAACTTGCTCTTTCCGTCATCGTCCTGATCCTCATGACCGCCGGCGCGCTCCAGTTCGGCTACGCGTTCTACTCCTACGGGCGCCTGCAACGCGCCGTTCGTAACGGCGCACGCTTTGCCTCGCTCGAACCCTATCAGAGCCGGACGCCTGCCTGTCTCGAGCGCCAAAAAGAGCGCGTCCGGCGTTTCGTCGTCTGTGGCGATCCGGCGTCCGCGCCTGGCGGCGCCGGCTGCGTGCCGGGCTTGTCGCCGGAGCAGGTCGAGGTTGTTTACCACGCCGACGACAAGGGAGTTCCCGTTTCCGTCGAAGTAGCCATCCGGGGATTCCGTCTCGCATCGGTCTTCTCCACCTATGAACTGGACGGGACCCCGGCCGCGGCCGCTTCGTTTGCGGGCCGTTACGCCCCCAATGGGTGCCCGCCATGAGGCCGAGGCATGAGCAGCGCGGGCAGAGCCTGCTCGAATCCGCGCTGGCCACCGTGGTGCTGGTCACGCTGTTGCTGGCCATCATCGATATTTCTTACGCGCTATTCGTGCAACAGACCCTCGCCGAGCACGTCCGCGAGACGGCGCGCTGGGCGGCGGTGCACCCTGCCGATGCCGACGCCGTCCGCCGGCGCGTTTTGGACGGACCGGGCGGCGCCGGTCTCTATCCCGCATTGCAGCCGTCACACATTGTGGTCGAAACGCTCCGCCCGCCGGGCGAACCGCCCCGCATCCGGGTGGCAGTGGTCGGCTACCGCTTGCGTTTCCTCACCCCGGGCCTGCAATACTTGGCCGGCTCTGCGGAGATAGCCTCGGAGACGATTCCGCTCGAGTCCGATCCGTGATAGCCTACCGAACAGGTCGTCCGCGATGCGATCTTTCGCGCTCGCGCTGATTCTGCTCGCCGCTTTAGCAGGATCCGCTCTTCCGGCTGCTCAGCCCTCCCGCACCGAAACAAGAAAGGCCGCCGCGCCGGCGCTGCCCGACGCCGAACTGGAGAAAGCGATTCGCGCGCGTTTCGCCAAGTCCAAGATCGCGGCCAATAATTTCCAAGTCAAAGTCGTCAACGGCACGGCCACCCTGACCGGACGCACCGAGATCATCCAGCACAAGGGAACCGCCACGCGCATGGCCAGAGCCGCCGGCGCCCGGGCGGTGGATAACCGCATCGAAATCAGCGAAACCGCCCGCCGCCGTGCAGGGGAAAAGTTTGCGCGCACCCGCCCGCAGGTCAAGCGGGTCCCCGCGGCGGCGCCCTAGCCCACGGTTCGGCTTTTCGCCCCGCGGAGTGAAAGGGGTGTTTCGAGCGGACGCGCGTCATACAATTGGGTCCATGAAACGCGTGGCGTGGCCCTTGCTCCTCCTCGCGTCCGCGGCGCCCGGGGCGGAGTGGCCGCAGTTCCGGGGCCCGCGGGCTTCCGGCGTGGCCGCTCAGCCCGTCGCGGTGGAGTGGAATGGGGGGCAGAACCGCAACATCTTGTGGCGTCGCGAAATCCCCGGGCTTGGGCACTCCAGCCCGATCGTGTGGGGCGATCGCCTTTTCGTCACCTCTGCGGCGCCAGAGAAAGGCGACCCCGGGCTGAAACTGGGCCTCTACGGCGACATCCGCTCCGTCGAAGCGGAGGGCGCGCAGGCGTTCAAGGTCTTTTGCCTCGATCGAAAAACCGGGGCGATTCTCTGGGAGCGCACGGCCGTCAAACGGCCGCCTCGCTTCAAGCGCCACCCTAAGGCCACGCACGCCAATCCCACGCCCGCCACCGACGGACGGCGGCTGATCGCTTTTTTCGGAGCAGAGGGCCTGTACGCCTTCGACTTCACCGGCAGACTGCTTTGGGAGAGAGACCTCGGCCCGCTGGACGCAGGCTTTTTCCAGGTTCCATCCGCTCAGTGGGGTTTTGCCAGTTCGCCTGTGCTTCATGACGGCAAAGTGATCATCCAGGCGGATGTGCAGCGGGATTCCTTTCTCGCCGCCTACGACGCCGCCTCCGGCCAGCAGATCTGGAAGACGCCGCGAAACGACGTACCCACCTGGTCCACCCCCACGGTGGCGCCTTACGCCGCTCCCGGCGGACCGCGCGAGCAGGTCGTGGTCAACGGCTGGAAACACATGGGAGGCTACGATCTCTCTACCGGCCGCGAACTCTGGCGGATGCGTGGCGGCGGCGATATCCCCGTTCCTACGCCCATTGTGGCGGGCGAGCTGGTCCTGTTGACCAGCGCGCACGGTCCCGGCCGGCCGATCTACGCGGTGCGCACCCACGCGGCGGGCGCCCTCGGCGGCCAGAGCCAGGCCATCGCCTGGCAGCATGCGCGCGCGGGCAACTACATGCAGACGCCCCTCGCTCACCACGGACTCGCTTATTTCTGTTTTGACAACGGCGTCCTGTCGGTCTTTGAAGTCGAAACGGGGAAGCGGATTTACCAGCAGCGTCTCGGCGACGGCCGGACCGGTTTCACCAGCTCTCCGGTGGCGGCCGGGAACCACCTGTACCTTACCAACGAGGACGGCAGAACGTATGTGCTCAGCCTGGGGCCGGATTTCCGGCCGGTGGCCGAAAACGAACTGGGAGAATCCGTGATGGCTTCCCCGGCCATCGCCGGCGGCGTGCTGTACCTGCGCGGACAAAGAAACCTGTTCGCCATCGGCGCACGCTAACGCGCTGGCCATGGACAGTACGCCGTATTGGCGTGGACAAAGAAACCTGTTCGCCATGGGCGCACGCTAACCCACACCCGCCGCGGAGCGCGGCCCCAATTCCCCTGAGCAATGCCAGCAATGCCGCGCGGAGCGGGGCCGTTGTGCGGGCAAGTTGCCTGGAAGCATGAAAACTCAGCGCAGCGGATTGTCGTACCAGATCACGCCAAGCTTCTCCGCCTCCTCGCAGGTGAGCACGTCCAGGTCGCCGTCCCCGTCGAGGTCGATCAGCCGGACCAGGTCGTACTTGGTTCCCGGTGCGCCGCTGATGTCGCGCGCCATCCAAACCCGTTCCCTGGGCGAATCCCGGTACGACAACCACATCACGCCCGCCTTCTCCCGGGCGTGCTCGCAACTGAACACGAGGTCCATGCGGCCATTCCCGTCGATGTCGCCGGCGGCCACGCTCTTGACGGTCCCGGCGGAGGCGGGCACTTCGATCCAATGTTCCTCCCACCGCCGCCCGTCGCGGCTCGTGCGCCGAAAAAAGCAGATCGCTTTCTCGCGCACAGCCGCGATGACGTCCTCCAAACCGTCGCCGTCCAGGTCTGCCAGGGTGAGAAACATCGCCTCCCGCCCGGCGGCGCCGATGGCGTGCTCGGGCCAGTCGCGCGTTTGCTGTTCCCCCTTGCCGGGGTTCTCCAGCCATTTGACGCCCGCGCGCGCTCCGCGGCGGTCGGAGATCAGCAGGTCCCGGTCGCCGTCGCCGTCCATGTCCACGGCCTCGATCGACATAATCCACCCGGCAGTGTAGACCGGATGCCAGCGCCATTTGGCCAGGTCGCGGGCATCCGCCGGCGCTTCAAACCAGCCGACCTGCGCGCCCGCGTTCTTGCCGCCGGAGACCAAGTCGACGCCGTGACGGCCATCCACCTGCATCGGGGTGGTGAACATCCACTGCATCCTCCCCAGGGAAGCGGGCAAAGGTTCGGTCTTCCAAGCCTTGGTGTCGCGATACGCATCCCTCCCGCCAGGCGCCCAGTGAACATAGACTTTGCGCTCGCCTCCCTCACAGGAACTCACCACGTCCATCGCGCCATCGCCGTCCAGATCCACGAACACAGCGTCTTCCGGGGACTCCACCTCCCCCACCGTCACCGCGGGCCAAGGTTCTTTCACCGCCCGCGGACCGGGGTGCAGATACACGCGAATGCGACCGCCTTCCTCCCATGCGGTCGCGATATCCGCGAGTCCGTCGCCGTTGACGTCCGTCAGGCGCACTCCGTCCGCGCCGGCGGAGGAGCGGTCGATGGTGTGCATTGCCCACGCGCCCGGCGCTGGGAGCGGCCCGCGCGGACCGCAGCCGCCCGCGCTCAGCGCCGCGACGACGCACCCGATGGCTGCACTGCGCATCAGAGATGCCCTGCCGCGCCGGACCGGGAAGGATATCCGGCGCCTCCGTTTCGCTTGGTCCGGAGGCCCGGCCGGCGATGCCTCACAGGCGCCGCAAATCGATGCCGGCGTCCCACGTCTCCTCCAGTCGCAACAGCTCGTCCCAGGTCCACGGACGTCCCGTATAAGCAGCTTGGCGGCCCAGAATCGCGCTGAGCGTCGACTCGGCGCCCCGCGCGGCTTCGTTCACGTAGCGGCCGCTGGCGATGCTCTCGATGAAATGCTTCTGCCGCTGGGCGTCGGCGTCGTCCAGCGCGCCTTGGAACGCCCCCGCCACCGCGGCCTGCGTGTCGGAGATCTGGCCGGGCTTGCCCAGGCCGGGAAATTCCCACTGATTCGGACCGGTGATGCGCACCGGCGCGTCGTAGCGCATCTCGGCGTTGCCGCCCGCGCCAAAGTATTTCATCGCCACGTCCCACGCGCCCTGAATGAACTGGGTGGAGGTCAGGGTCACGTGCACCTCGCCCGGATAGGTGTAGTTTACGTTGAAGTGGCTCCAGCAGTCGCCCGCGTCCACGCGTCCCGCGCGGCCGCCGGTCCCCTGCGCCTGCACAGGACGGCCGCGCAGCACCCAGTTGGTCGCGTCAATAAGGTGGATGTTCTGCTCCACCAGGATGTCCCCGGAGAGCACGCGGTCATGCACCCAGTTCTTTAGGCGGCGCGCCTGGGGAGAATCGCTGGGGAACGGCGGCCGCGGAATGGCGCCGGCGTAATAGTTGCACAACCCGCAGACGAGCGCGCCCAGGTCCCCGCGATGGACCCGCTCCACCAGTTGCACGTAAGGCGTCGCGTGCCGCAACTGGAAGCCGACCGCGATACTCACCTTCCCTTCGCCCCGCCGGCCGGCGGCGATCACGCGCCGGCAGCCGGGCACATCCACCGCGACGGGCTTTTCCAGGTACACGTGTTTGCCTGCGGCCACCGCGGCTTCCAGTTGTGCGGGGTGGAAATAAGGCGGGGTGGCGATGTGGATTACATCCAGCCCGGCGGCGGCCAGGCGCTCCAGCGCGTCCGGTCCGTGAAACAGCATGCCGCTGCCGATGGCTGCCTTCTGGTGACGCTCGGCCGCCTTGTTCAGCCGCGCCTGCGTCTTCTCGGTTTGCTCCTGGAACAGATCGGCCAGCGCGACATACTGCGCCGGCGTCGTGGAAGTGAAGGACTCGGCCACGCCGGTGCCCCTCCCGCCGCAGCCCAGCAGTCCGAAGCGGATGGCCGAATTGCGGGCCGAGCCGCGCACCAGGTGCGGCTTCACGATGGTGAACGCCGCGGCCGCGCCCAGAAAGGAGCGCCGCCCGAGAGTCTGGGAAGAAGTTTCCATGTTCGTTCAGATCCTTTGTGTTTTTCCTTCCGCCGCGGCGCGATAGGCCGCCGCGAGCGTTTCCAGCAGATGAAGGCATTCACCGGAGGAGGCCGGCGGCGGCGCGTTCCGCGCGATGGCGTCCACCTCCGCCTGCACCAGCAGGGCGTACGCGTCGGGACCCTCCATCTCGGCGGATTCGGCTGGTCCCTCCCCCTGGTAGCGGCGCCACTCGAGCACCCGCCGCATGGCCCCGCGCAGGGCGAGGCGTAGCCAGCCGCCGCTGCCCCAAAGCAGGAGGGCGGCCTGGTAGCCGCGGTCGAGGTAGTAGCCGCCGTGCAGCGATGCGACCAGGCCGTCAGCCATAGCGAAGGTCGCGGCGACGGAATCCTCCACGTCGAAGGGCATGCGATTCGCGTTGCGGATCATCGCGCTGGCCTCCCGGTAGCGGCCGCTCGTGAGGAACTGGAGGAGGTCAAGGTAGTGGATGCTCAACCAAGCCAGGAAACCGCCAAAGCCGCGCGCGCGCGAGGCAAACCACGACCTGGCGTAGGCAGGGTCGCGCAGGCGGGTCTGGTCGGCGATGAAATGCAGGTGCGCGGCGTAGGGCCGGCCGATGGCGCCCTGCCGCACCAGTTCGCGCGCCTGCCGCACCAGCGGGTGAGCGCGGTGGGCCAGGGCCAGCAGCAGGTGGCGATGCTTGGAATCCGCGGTGCGCGCCAGTCTGGCGAAGTCCGCCGGGCGCGTGCAGGCGGGCTTCTCGGCCAGCACGTGGCAGCCGGCTTCCAGGGCGGCGGCAATGGCCGGCGGGCTCCGGTCCGCGGCGTAGCTGACGATCGCCAGGTCCGGCCGGCCTCGGGCCAGCAGGTCCGGGACCGAGCGAAAGCCGTGGAAACGGCCGGGTGCGAGCTGATTCCCCAGCGCCAGCCACGCGCCCGCCGGATCGACCATGCCCACCTGCTCGACCCCGGTGGCCGCCGCCGCGGCGCGAACGTAGTTCTCCACGTGGGCGGACTCGGTCTCGGCGAGGATGGCGGCGCGGATCGACGTCGGCACTTTAGACGAAGCTTATAACGCGGCGGGGGCCGGGCGCCATCGGGAGCGCCACGCTTGTTCCGCCGGCCGCGCCATGCTGTGGTAGGGAGGAGGGGGGACGTTCCGGCTTCCGCCCGGCCTCCCGAAAGGCCGCGGCGAATGGGGCCGGATCGGCCCCGCGGGTGTTGGGTTTGCCGCTATGAAACCCCATAACATTCGGTCGCTCTTCGCAAATCTCTCCGGTTCCCCGGTCGGGGGGCGGATTCGCCAGCCGGCCGTGGCCGGCGCGTTCTATCCGCAGGACCCGGTTGCCTTGAGCACCATGGTGGATGGCTTCCTGAGCGATGCCGCCGCGGCGGGAGGGCCCGCGGGCGGCGTACTCGGACTGATCGCGCCGCATGCGGGCTATGTCTACTCCGGCGGCGTGGCGGCGCACGCTTACGCCGCTTTGCGCGGCCAGGGGATTGAACGCGTCGTGGTGCTGGCCCCCTCCCACTTCGAATCCTTTTCGTTCGCCTCCGTCTACGCCGGCGATGGTTACGCGACACCGCTCGGCGTCATCCCGGTGGATGCCGCAGCGCGTGCCCTCTTAGCCGGCTCCGATGCGGTGATCCGCGTCTCCGGCCGCGGACACGAATGGTCCGGGGGCCGGGGCGAGCATTCCCTCGAGGTGCAATTGCCATTTCTCCAGCGCGTGCTGGGCGAATTCCGGTTGCTGCCGGTGGTCCTGGGCGCCGCCGACTACTCCCTCTGCCGCGCTCTCGCCCGCGGGCTCGCGCAGCTTGCACGAGATGAGAAAACGGTGCTGGTCGCCAGTTCCGACCTGTCCCACTACCACCCCTACGCAGAGGCGCGGCGGCTGGACGCCGAGACCCTCGCCGCGGTGCAGGCGTGCGACTACCTGACCGTGCCCCAGCACGAGGCGTGCGGCGCCGGCCCGATCGTGGCGCTGTTGATGGCCGCCGAAGCGGCGGGCGTCCGGCAGGCGCGAGTGCTGCGCTACGCCAATTCGGGAGACACGGGCGGCGACCGCGATTCCGTCGTCGGCTACGGCGCGGTGCTCCTGCCGCGCACGGGGCCCGCCCCGGAGGTCGCGCCTCCGCCCCTCACGGATGAGGAGCGGCAGGCGCTGCTCCGCTTGGCGCGGCAAAGCGTGGAAGCGACCGTGCGAGGCGCGCCCGCGCCCCCGCGGGACGCTCCGCCGGCGCCTGCCCCGCGCGCCGGCGTCTTCGTTACCTTAACCTGCCTCGGTGAGTTGCGCGGCTGCGTCGGCCGCATCTTGCCCGAGCGTCCGCTCGCTGAGGCGGTCCGGGAGATGGCCAGCTCGGCCGCTTCCCGGGACCACCGTTTCCCCCCGGTTCGGGAGGAGGAACTTCCGCTTCTGTCGGTCGAGATTTCCGTTCTCTCCCGGTTGAGACGCGTCGCGCAAGTGGAGGAAATCGAGATCGGCCGCCATGGCTTGGTGGTCCGGCAGGGCCGGCGCTACGGCATCCTGTTGCCTCAGGTGGCCGCCGAACACGGCCTTGACCGCACCGGCTTCCTCCGCGCCTGCTGCCGGAAGGCGGGTCTGGACCCGGAAGCTTGGCGCGCCCCCGAAAGCGATGTGTTCGTCTTCACCGCGGACGTCTTCGGGAGCCGATCGCGCCCGGTCTGATCAATCCGCCGGAAAGACGAGCGGCTCTCCGTGCGTCATTTCGTGGTAGACCACGCCCGGCGCCTGCATCTTGAGCGCCGCGCGGAACTGTTTCGGATCCACAGCGTTATCGGCAAACATGTCGTAATGGCACGGAATCGCCGCTTTCGGTTTAAGCTGGCCGGCCAGCCGCGCCGCCTCCCAGTGCGACAGGTTGTTAAACCCTCCGTTGATGCAGGTGATCAACAGGTCGGGTTCGTGCTTTCCCGCCGAAGTCAATAGCTCGGTGTAGTCGGTGTCGCCCGTGACGTAAACGCGGGGGCCGTTTCCGAATTGGAACACGAAGCCCATGTGGTTCAAATCGGTATCGTCGGTGGGCAACGCGAAGGTTCCGTAAATGGTTACGTCTTTCCATTCCAGAACGCACTGCGGCCAGGAGGGCTGAATGCGTCCCGTTTCGACCCCCTCGGCGCGAAACACCTCGCAGCTGGGGTGCGGGCCGACGAACTGCATGGTGTCCTTGTGACGCAGGCCCCGGATGGTCTGCGGATCAGTGTGGTCGGCGTGGTTGTGGGTGCAGGTGAAGACGTCGACTTCGAGCGCGTCCGGTTCGATCAGCACCGGCACCCGCCGCTCCAGATTAAGTCCGGCATCGCGGTAAATGAAGCTGCAAGCGTTCGTTAAGTATAAATCGGTGGACAGCAAAGTTCCTTCCGGCGTCTTGAAGATATACCCGTTCTGCCCCAGCCACCAGATGGCGACCGCCTTCTTGGGCACCGGAAACGCCTGGATGTCTTGCATGAGAGACATGCGTTCAACGTATCAGGTTTTGGGGAGTGCAGGTGGAGCCACGGGGTGGCAAGAATTTGGCGCTGTCAGGATTTTGGCTGGGGACGGGAGGCAGGGTGGTTCAAGGTTCGCCCGTTTCAGCCGAAAAGAGCGGGCGGGAGGGTGACTTCGAAACTTGGCACCCTTCTTGCAAGCAGCCTTGTCGTGTTGAACCCGATCGCTAACCGGATCGAGCATTACCTGGATTTGGTGGCGAAACGGCAGCGGCTGACCGCCGCCAACATCGCCAACGCGGATACGCCGGGTTATCGCACGCGCGATCTCGACTTCCAGTTCGAGTACGTCTCTCTCACGCCGGGCGCTGCGCCGCGCGTGATCGAGACGCCGGACCTGCCGGTGAAGAATGACGGCAATAACGTCAGCACCGACCGGGAAGCGCGGATGCTGGCGGAAAACGCGTTGCGGTTCCATATCGCCGCGAATTTGTTGAAAGCCCAGGTGCGGTTAACGCGCCAGGCGTTGAGTGAAGGGAGAAACGGATGAGTCTGCTCGCAGCCTTGTCGGTGAGCGCTTCGGGCATGGCGGCGCAGCGCCAGCGCGCCGAACTGTTGGTGGAAAACATGGCGAACTCCGACACCACGCGGACGCCCGAGGGAGGCCCTTACCGGCGCAAGGATGCCGTTTTCGCCAGCCAGCCCGTGGGCAGTCCTTTTGCCGCCGTGTTTCAGCGGGAAGCTTCTGCGTACTCCACCGGCGTGACCGTGGAGGAAATCACGGTGGATGACCGTGAACCGGTTCGTCGCTACCTGCCCGGCCATCCGGACGCCGACGCCCAGGGATACGTCGCTTTCCCACGTGTCAACCCGGTCGAGGACATGGTCGACCTGCTGGGCGCCAGCCGCGGGTTTCAGGCGAATGTTGCCGCGATGGCGGCGGTGAAAGACATGATTCAGCGCTCGTTGGATCTGTTGCGCTAAAGGGAGTGCAGAGAAGATGGCCATGCCCATCAACCCGGTACGGGTGGAATCCCTGTTGCCGGCTCCGATGCGCGCGGGCGGGACCCGTGCCGCGGGCGGAGAGTTCGCCGGCATGTTGCAGGAAGCGGTGCGGCAGGTGGAAGAGTTCCAAAAGAATGCCTCGCAACAGATCGAACGTTTTCTCGCCGGCGAGAACGAGGACATTCATACCACCGCCATGGCGGTGCAGCGCGCCGAGTTGACCTTCGAGCTTTTCCAGCAGGTTCGCAACAAGGTGGTGCAGGCTTATCAGGAGGTCATGAGACAGCCTCTCTAAGCGTCCGGAGCTGAGGCCGCAGAACCAGAGAAGTCCGCATGTGGGACCAGATCAAGCGCTTGGCGGGCAGCCTCAACCGGCGCCAGCAGGCAACCATCCTGCTGGCCGCAGTCCTGTTTGGTGTGGGACTCTGGGCGTTCACCTCCTGGAATCGGGAACGCAATTTCCGGCCGCTGTACTCCTCGCTCTCCGCTGAAGACGCCGGCGCGGTGGTCCAGCGCCTGCGGGAAGAAGGCGTCGAGTACCGCTTGGACGAACCGGGCACGATCAAGGTGCCCGCCGATCGCGTCGCCGACGTGCGTCTGCGGCTGGCGGCGGCCGGGGTCCCCAAATCCGGGCGCATCGGCTTTGAAATTTTCGATCAGACCAACTTCGGCTTGACGGAATTCGCCGAAAAGGTGAACTACCGGCGGGCGATCGAGGGAGAACTGGAGCGGAGCGTCGCTTCGCTGAGCGAGGTGGAAAGCGCGCGCGTCCACATCACGCTGCCTCGCGAGTCTGTCTTCGTCGATGCCCGGCGGGAGGCGAAAGCCAGCGTGATGGTCAAGCTGAAGCCTGGCCAGCGGCTGTCCCCGGCGAACGCGGCCGCCATTTGCCATCTGGTTTCCAGCGCGGTGGAACAGCTGGCGCCGGAAGCGGTCACCTTGATCGACTCGAACGGGAACCTGTTGGCGCGCCCGCCGAAACGCTCCGCCGAAGGGGAGGACCCGCCCGAGGCGTCGCTCGAATACCGCCGCAGCCTGGAGAAGGACCTGGCGCAAAAAGTGCAAGCGACGCTCGAACCGCTGCTGGGCGCCGAAAACTTCCGCGCCGGCGTCTCGGTCGAGTGCGACTTCGCCGGCGGCGAGCAGAGCGAGGAGACTTACGATCCCGCGCGGTCGGTCATGGTGACTTCGCAGCGCACCGAGGACGTGTCGGGAATCGCCCAGCCGGGGGGCGCACCGGGCACCGCGTCCAACCTCCCGCGGCCCCAGGCGCGGCGCGCCAGCGGCGCAACCGGCGCCACCCGCCGTACGGAAAACATCACCTACCAGTCCAGCCGCCTGGTCCGCCGCGTGCGCATTCCGCAAGGCACGGTGCGGCGGGTCTCCGTGGCCGTGCTGGTGAACCAGAAAGTCCGGTTCGAAGGCTCGGGCCGCGCGGCCAAACGCATCTTCGAGCCTCCTCCGGCCGAGACGCTGAAAACCATTCGCACCCTGGTGGCGGGCGTGCTCGGTCTTTCCGAAGAACGGGGCGACCAGTTGACGGTGGAGTCCCTCCCCTTCGAGGCTTTGCTGCTGGCCGAACCTCCGCCCGGTCCGGACGCTCCGCCGCCGGGCTTCTCCTGGCCCGGCTGGGTCCCCGCGATCCTCCGCCAGTTTCCTCCGGCCGTGGTGGCGGGGGTGGCCATGGCGCTGCTCTTCGTGGTGTTGGCCGCCGCGTTCCTGTGGCTGCGCAAGCGCCGCTCGGCCCCTTCCGTCGGCGCCCGCGCGGCGGTGGGCCCCGGCGGAGAAGACCACCAGCTCCCGTCCGGGCCCTCGCTGGAAGAACAATTGGAAGCCCGCGAAGCCGAACGCGGTCGTTTGGAACAGGAAGCTCTGGCGGCTCTGCGGTTACCCCCTCCAGACACCAAGAAGTCCGAAGTGCTGGTGAAGCACCTGCGGGAAGTCAGCAAGAAAGATCCTGCCGGCACGGCGCAGCTGGTGCGCTCATGGCTGAACGAGCCGGAGCGGTGACGTGTCCAGGGAAAGGAAGCTGCGCCGATGATTCAAAATCTGGACAAGCCGCTCCCGCCGCTGCCCGGGATCCGCAAGGCCGCCATCCTGCTCCTGGTCCTGGGCGACGAGTCCAGCAGCGAAATCCTCCGCAACCTCGAAGAAGAAGAAGTGCAGGCCCTCAGCCGCGAAATCACCCGGCTGAGTTCCATCACCTCCGAACAGGCCGAGGCGGTGCTCGAAGAGTTCCACCAGATGACCCTGGCGCAGGATTACATGCTGCGCGGGGGCATCGAATATGCCCGCCGTTTGCTCATTAATGCGTACGGTCCCGAACATGCCAAGAAGATCCTGGACCGGCTGATGAAGAGCATGGGACCGGAGATGATTAATTTCGACGCCCTGCAGAAGGCGGATCCGCAGCAGTTGGCCAAGTTTATCCACAACGAGCATCCGCAGACGATCGCCCTCGTGCTCTCCCACCTGAATCCCACCCAGGCCGCCGCCCTGCTGACTTCGCTCCCGGCCGAGATGCGGCCCGATATCGCCCTGCGCATGGCTAACCTTGACCAGATTTCCCCAGAGATCATTTGCAAGATCGCGGGCGTGATCGAGCAAAAACTGAAAGCGCTCGGCGAATTCAGCCGGGAGTCCTACGGGGGCGTGCGCGCGGTGTCGGAGATGTTCAACCGCCTGGACTCGGCGACGAACAAGGAGATCCTCGAAAAGATCGAGGAAACCGACCCGGTGCTGGTCGAAACCATCCGGCACCTGATGTTCATGTTCGAGGATCTGCTCATGATCGATCAGAACGGCATCAAGGAGATCCTGTCCCGGATCGACCGTAAGCTGTTGACGGTGGCGCTCAAGGGCACCAGCGAGAAACTCAAGGAACATTTCCTGGGCTGCATGTCGCAGCGGGGCGCGCAAATGCTGAAGGAGGACATGGAAGCGCTGGGCGCGGTGAAGATCAAGGACGTCGAAGCCGCCCAGCAGCAGATCATTGCCGTGGTGCGGCAGTTGGAAAGCGAGGGGACCATCAGTCTGCGCGGGGCGGTAGGAGAGCAGTATGTCGTGTAAGATCGTTGGCCGGCAGCAGGCCGCAGGACTTCGTCCGATCGCGTGGAACGAAGCTCCGCCCCCGGCAGCGGAGGGAGAAACCGACTGCGTTCCGCTCTACTACCAGCCGCCCCCGTCCCGGCAGGAACCGGCGGGGGACGACGCCGGCGCCCGGGCGGCGCTCTGCGAACTCGAACAGGATGCGCAGCGCCGCGTCCAGGAGGCGTATGAGCGCGGCCTGCGGGAGGGCCGCGCGGCGGCCGAGGGGGAGAACCGCGCCGCCTGGCAGGCCAGACTCGAACAGCTCGCCCGCGCCATCGAAGGTCTCGCCACCCTGCGCTCCCGCATCCGGAAGGAAGCCGAGGGCGATCTCATCAAACTGGCCCTGGCCATCGCGCGGCGGATTTTGCACCGCGAGGCGAGCGTCGATCCCCACGCTCTGGCGGGAGTCGTGAAGGCCTGCACCGAGCGGCTGGATCGCCAGGAAGTCCACCGCGTCCGGGTTCACCCCGACTTCGCGGCCGGGGTGGGCGAGTGGCTGGAGCGCTGGAAAGCCGGCGTCCAAGTCGATGCCGACCCGGCGGTGGGCCGGGGCGGACTCGTCTTTGAAACCGCCCGCGGCGCCGTCGACGCCGGGGTCGAGACCCAACTCGACGAAATTGAACGCGGCTTTACGGAATTGCTTCCCAGGGAGGCGCGCCGGTGAACCGCAACACGCGCGCCGGAACCAGCGGTCTGGAACAGCGGGTCGACTTCAGTCCGTATGTCCGCTGGCTGGAGCGGGGCCAGCCGCTGCGCCTCTCCGGCGTCATTACCGAGGTGGTCGGGCTGACCATTGAGTCAGCGGGTCCCCCGGTGGGCCTGGGGGATTTCTGCGTCATTCGCACCGGGGAAGGGAAAGAGGTCCGCGTGCAGGTGATCGGCTTCCGGGCCGGGCGGGTGCTCTCGCTGGCTCTCGAGGAACCCGGGGGGATCCGCCTCGGAGATCCGATTTTCGCCCGGCCCGCGGCGGCGCTCGTACCGGTCGGACCGGGCCTGCTGGGCCGGGTGGTGGACGGTTTCGGCCGTCTGGTCGAATTTCCCGGCGCGGCTCCGTCCCCGGATTTCGAGCCGGCCGCGTTCTATGATCTCTACGCGGCTCCGCCCGGTCCGCTGGAGCGCGAGCACATTCGCGAACCGCTCGTCACCGGCATCCGCGCCATCGACGGGTTGCTCACCTGCGGCCGGGGCCAGCGGATCGGCCTGTTCGGCGGCAGCGGCGTCGGCAAGAGCACGCTGCTCGGGGCGATGTGCCGCAACTGCGAAGCCGACGTTGCGGTGATCGCGCTCATCGGGGAGCGCAATCGCGAGGTGCGTGGTTTTCTCGAACGCGACCTGGGACCGGAGGGCATGCGCCGCTCGGTGGTGGTGGTCTCCACCTCCGACCGTCCGGCGCTCTTGCGGATCCGCGCCTGCTTTGTCGCGCTGGCGGTGGCCGAGTACTTCCGGGATCAGGGCGCCTCGGTGCTGCTGGTGATGGATTCGGTCACCCGCCTCGCCATGGCCCAACGCGAAATCGGCCTGGCCGCGGGCGAGCCTCCGAGTCAGAAGGGATACCCTCCCTCCGTTTTCCATCTGCTGCCCAAGATTTTTGAGAGGGCCGGCAACTTCCGCAAAGGGTCGATTACGGGCATGTTCTCCGTGCTGGTCGAAGGGGACGATTTCAACGAGCCGATCGCCGACGCCGTGCGTTCGATTCTGGATGGACACATCGTCCTGTCCCGCGAGTTGGGCGCGGCGGGGCATTACCCGGCCATCGATGTCTTGCAGTCCGTCAGCCGCGTCTTTCCCGAGATTTGCGGGCCGGAGCAACTCGCCCACGCGCGCCGGCTGCGGGAGGCGATGGCCACCTACCGCCGCGCGGAGGACCTGATCAACCTGGGCGCGTACGCGGCGGGCTCGAATCCCCGGGTGGACGCCGCCGTGGAGATCTGGCCCGAGCTTCAGCGTTTCCTGGCCCAGCCGGCGGACCAGAGCGCGCCCCGCGAGGAGACGCTGCGCAAACTGGGCGAATTGGCGGCGCGCCTGGGAGCGCCCTGACGGCGGTGAGGAGAAATGCAGCCGTACCGCTTTTCGCTAGCGCGCGTGCTCGACTGGCGCCGCCGGCAGCAACAGATCGAAGAGGAGGCGCTCGCCGCGCTGCTGGCCGAGCGCCAGGCGCTCGACCAGGCTCGTCAGGACGCCGAGCGCGAGGCCAGCCGCCTGCGCGCCGAACCGCGCGAGGACGGCAGTCACGTCGCCTCCGAACTGGCCGCGGCCGCGGACTACCGGCAGGTGCTGCGGCGAAAATCCGCGCAGCTGTTGCGCCAGCGCGAACAGTGCGGCTCGCGCATCGCCGCGCAACGCGAGCGGCTGCTGGAGGCGCGCCGCCGGGTGCGTCTGCTGGAGCGGCTCGAGGCGGCGCAACGCCGCCAGTGGGCGGCGGCCTTCGCCCGCGAACAGGAGACCTTGGCCACCGATCTCTACCTCGCCCGCTGGCGGCGTCCTGCGGCTAGCGGCGGCGAAGGTTGACGCCCAGGCCGGCGATTCCTCCGGGCTGTCTATTCGCCGGCCGGCGCGCCTCTCCGCCGCGGCCCTTCGCGGCAGATGCCCCGTTCGCTGCGGCGGATAAAGTCCGCCAGGTGGCGGGCGTGCTCGCCCGGGCATTCTTGGGCGATCCGTTGCAGCGCTTCCTGCAACCGCAGGCCGGAGCGGTACAGCAGCGCGTAGGCGCGCTTCAGTTCCACGATCTCTTCCCGCTTGAGTCCCGCGCGCTTCAGCCCCACCAGGTTTAACCCGTGCGCCTCGATGTTGAACCCGGCGTAAAGAAAGAAGGGCGGCGCGTCCGAATTGACGCGCGTGTTCCCTCCGATCATGGCCAGCCGGCCGACCCGGGAAAACTGATGAATCACCACGCCGCCCGAGATAAACGCCCGATCCTCCACCTCCACGTGCCCCGCCACCAGCGCGCAACTGCAAATCACCACCTGGCTGCCGATGCGGCAATTATGGGCGATATGGCCGGACGTCATAATGTAGTTGTCGTCGCCGATGGTGGTGACCGATTCGGGCTGCGTGCCGCGCGAGATGGTGTAGTGCTCGCGGATCTTGTTGCGGTGGCCAATGGTGAGGTAGCTCCGCGCGCCGGTGAATCCCTTGTCGAGCGGGTCGGTGCCCAGCACCGTGCCGGCGGAGATTTCGTTCTCCTCGCCGAGCGTGGTCCAGCGTTTGACATAGACGTAAGGTTCCAGGCGGCAGGCGCGGCCCAGCACGACGTCGGCTTCGATGACGCAGTAATCGCCGATGACACAGTGCGGACCGATCACCGCCTCCGGGTGCACGCGCGCGGTGGGGGAGACCAGAGCGGAAGGATCGACAGGCATGGGACGCCGCGGGCGGCCTGGCGCGCGCCCGCACTAGTTATGATACAGGCATGCGTGTGCGTGACCTCGCGGCGCGCCTGACCGCGCCCTGGGAAGGCGACGGCGATCGCGAACTGACCGGCGTGGCCGATCTGGGACAGGCCGGCCCCGGAGATCTGGCTTTTGTCGGCCATCCCAAGGCCGCCGCGCAAGCGCGGGAGTCCGCGGCCGGCTGCCTGCTGGCCGCCCCCGGCGTCGATTGCGGGCCCCGCACCGTGATTCGGGTTCCCGCCCCGCGGAACGCGTTCGCCCGCGCCGCCGGATGGTTCTTCCCGCCGCGCCCGCCGGCGCCCGGCATTCATCCAAGCGCGGTCGTCGCGGTCGGCGCCGAAGTGGCGGCTTCGGCGGCGGTGGGTCCCTTTGTTACGATAGGGCGCGGCGCGCGCATCGGCGAGCGGGTGCAAATCGGTGAAGGCTGCTCCATCGCCGAACGCGTCGTCATCGGCGACGACTCGCGCCTGCACCCCCGCGTCACCGTTTATCCGGACGTCGCCTTGGGCGCCCGGTGCATCGTGCATAGCGGGTGCGTCCTGGGCGCGGATGGATTCGGCTTCGTCCTCGAACGGGAGCGGTATGAAAAATTCCCCCAGTTGGGGCGTGTCGAGATCGGCGACGATGTCGAACTGGGCGCCAACACCTGCATTGACCGCGCCGCGCTGGGCGTCACCGTGATCGGGGACGGCGTTAAGCTGGACAACCTGGTGCACATCGGCCACAACTGCCGGATCGGCCGGCACGTGCTCATCGCTGCGCAGACGGGTTTGGCGGGTGGCGTGGTGGTGGAAGACTACGCGGTGATCGGCGGCCAGGTGGGCATTGGCGACAAGGCCCGCATCGAAGCCGGCGCGGTGCTCGGCTCCGGCTGCGGCATCCTCACCTCGAAGATCGTCCGCCGCGGCCAGGTGGTCTGGGGCACGCCCGCGCGGCCGCTCAAAGAGCATCTCGAGCAACTGGCGAATCTGGCGCGCCTGCCCGAGTTGCGCCGCGCGGTGGCCGAGTTGAAAGCCAAGGTGGAGAAGCAATCCTCATGTTCGTCGTCGTAGGCGGGCATTCCCGTAACATCGGCAAAACCGCAGTGGCCGCAGGACTGATCTCCTCGCTACGCGAGTTCGCGTGGACGGCGGTGAAGGTCACCCAGCACGGCCACGGGATCTGCGCGCCGGCGGGCGAACCCTGCGATTGCGCCGTGGAATACGCGCATCCTTACGCGCTCACCGAGGAGCGCGATCCGTCCGCCGGCACCGACAGCGCCCGGTTTCTCGCGGCCGGGGCGCGCCGCGCGTTTTGGCTGCGCACGCCGGCGGGGCAGTTAGGACACGCCTTGCCCGTTGTGCGGCGTCTGCTGGCCGCCAGTGACAACCTGATGGTTGAATCGAACAGCCTGCTGCAATTTGTCCGCCCCGATCTCTACCTGTCCGTGCTCGATTTCGGGGTCGCGGACTTCAAGCCTTCCGCGCTGCGCTACCTGGACCGCGCCACCGCGGTGGTGCTGGTGAGCGAGCAGAGCCGCCCCGTCTGGGAGGGCGTTGCGGAGCGATTGTGGCGGAGCAAACCCGCCTTTGCCGTTCGCCCGCCCGCCTACGCGACTCCCGAACTGACCGCGTTTGTCCGCGCGCACCTGGCGCAGGCTTCAGTCGTTATTTGACGGCGGATGACGCATAGAAAGACGCTCTTGTTGTCCATCCCGGAGAGGCCCCACGCGCTGAACGCCGGGAAGCGCGGGTTGAAGACACTACGCGAGGGACTGCCTGTGCCCTCGCGCTCCCGGACCGTCGAGACGCGCCGGGGCGGTTGCGTGCGCGACGGTCTGCGGCGAGAGCCACCGTTCTCAGCCGTCGCTCGATGAATGGTCTCGACCCGGAAGGCTCCCGCGGGCAAGCCACAAGGGGAGCGCAGGCGCGCAGACGCAAAACGGAGCCCGCTTCCACGGGAAGAACAACCACCGACGCGTGCGTGCGCTGGCCGGGCTGCCTCTTGGTAAGCGCGCGGGCGCTGGCTAGGAGTTCTTTGAAAAACGCTGGGACAGGCAACGCTGCCCCCTCGGGTTGATCGTAGATCCTTGATTTTCGGTTGGTGCGCGTCGGGGCAGAGCAGCCTGTCCCGGTTTTTCAACAAGCTCCTAGAACGCGCCGCTCGAATGGATCCCGTTGGCCTGAAGAACCACCGCCATCTTCTCGAGAGCGGTCTTGTGGATTTGCGAAACCCGGCTTTCGTTGATGCCGAGGAGCCCGCCGATCTCCTTCATGGTCATGTCATTGGTGTAATACATCAACACGACCTTTTGGTAGCGGTCGGGCAGCGTCCGCATCGCCTCCAACAGCATGGAACGAAGTTCCTCGCGAGCGCACATCGTGTCCGGCTGAGAATCCCGGCGGCCCGGAAATTCGGGGACCTGCCCCGCGTCCCGCTCCCCGCGACCCGACGCCGAGATCAACCCGACCGTGCGCAGTTCCACGACCATCTGCCGCCAGCGGTCTACTTCCACCCCCATGCGCTGCGCAATCTCGGTTTCCGTGGGCGCCCGCTCCAACTCGTTCGCAAGGTCGCGCGTGACCGCTTCCACCTGTTTGTGCCGGCGCCGGAGATCGCGCGAAGCCCAATCCAACTGCCGGAGACTGTCCAGAATGGCCCCCTTGATCCGGTGCTTGGCGTAACTGTGGAAAACGACTTTCTTTTCCGGATTGTACTTGGTGGCGGCGTCGAACAGGCCCAGGACGCCCGCGTGAATCAGATCGTCTAAATCCACATGGACAGGCAGATTCTCGTGGACGCGAATCGCGATGGCTTTCACCAAGGGCAAATGGTCCAAAACGATCCGGTCCCGGAGCGCCTTGGCCACCTTGAACCTGCGGCGGATCGTCCCTTCGTGACCATGCTTGCCTGATGTGGCGTTCAGTGTTTCCATGTTTCCTCGAACCGTTGCATTCGCTTCGCAGCAACCAACACGAGATCAGGTTGCAAGCACAGAACCACAAGCTGGCGCCCGGAAACGCGCTGGGCGATTGGCGCCCCGCAGTTCATCCGAAGTTGGTAGTATGCCCGACAACCGATTGTCATTCAAGGACTTTTTCCCCTAGTACTATTACCTTTCTAGTACCAGTCGAGCACATGCTGTACGCAGTTGTGTGCCAAAGTGGAATCCCGGAGCAGGACATTTGTTCCAATCTGAACCAGAAGTTCCAACATGGAACAGTACGGGTCTAAGCAGGAGCCGGGTATGACCCTAGGTGAGGATCGACATAATTCGCGGCCGCAGTGTCAAATTATTAGCAAGTCTATCTTCGGGGCCTAAGTGACTAAAAATAAACCTTTGCTCTCCTGTGAGTCTCTGTCAAAATATTGACGAAGGGCGGTAGGGCGCTGCTTTTCCTGCCTTAGCCTTCCCTTAGCACCCTAATGCGCGGCGAGCAGACCACTCCCCCCCTTTTCGATACGAAACTCTCTGATCGTCCATCCGGGAACCGGCCTGCCATCCTGCTGGTCGCCGCAGGAAAGCTCTTTGCGGAGGAGCAGCGGCGCACGCTGCTCGGCCATGGAATGTCCGTGGAGACTGCCAGATCGGTGGCCGACGCGATGGAAAGGCTGACGGCGAAGGCGTATGACGCCCTGGTCCTGCAATGGCGCACCCTGGAAGTCGAGTTCCTCGGGCGGGAGTGGCGCGAGGGCTGGCAGCGGTGCGTTCACCTTGCCCGGAAATCCAATCCCGATCTCGTGCTGGTGGTTCAATCCGACATCGGATCGCGGATTCCGGAGGAGGCGGCCCGGCTGGCCGACTGGGTAGACCGGGGAACGGTGGATGGCGCACGGTTAGCCAAAGCGATTCCGCTCGTTGCGCCACCTCCGCGGGCGGCGGACTGGCTGCCGGGCGTCTCGGCCCCCGCGCAGAACCTGGTGAGACTGGTGGAAGCCGTGGCTGTTCGCCAAGCGCCCGTCCTGATTACCGGCGAGAGCGGGGCGGGCAAGAGCCACCTGGCGGCGCTGATTCACCGTTTGAGGGGGCCGGAGGCCGGAGAACTCCACGTCGTGCTCTGCCGGGGCGGAGAGTTGGGCGGACTGCCGATCGATTTGGCCGGGGAGGCGCCCGGACCGAAATCCGCGCGTCCGGCTCCGAAACCGGGCCGTCCTCCCGCTGGTTCCGTGTACCTTGACGCGGTAGAGAATCTCTCCTGGGAGGAGCAAAACAGGCTCCTGCACCTGCTCGAACGGGAAGCGGGCGGCGGTCCGCGGTGGATGGCTTCGACGTCCGTGGACTTGCAGGTCCGGGCTGCGGAAGGCCGTTTTCTGGAACCGTTGCTTTACCGGTTGGCGGTGTACCCGGTCGTGCTGACGCCCCTGCGGGAGCGCCTGGAGGATGTGCCCGCCCTGCTGGATCATTTCCTGAAGCGCATCTGCCAGCGCGACCAGCTGGCCGAGCCGGCAGTGGGACCCGAGGTGGTGCGGGGCCTGATGCAGCAGTCCTGGCCGGGAAACTTGAGGGAATTCTCCAATGCCGTCGAGTTCGCGGTGTTGCGGGCGGGAGGACGCCGGGAGTTACTGCTGGAGGATTTCCCGTTGGGGCCGCGGGAGAGGCCGGTTTTGCCGACGGCCGCGACCCGGCCGGCCAAGGGCGAGACTCTCCGGGCCGCGGTCGCGCGGTTTGAGCGGACGCTGATCGAGCAAGCTTTGGCCCAGGCCGGAGGCAACCGCCGCCGCGCCGCCGCGTTGCTGGGCGTCAAGCGCACCACGCTGGTCGAAAAGCTCCGGCGTTTCGATCGCGCCCAGGCCGGGTAGCGCATCATTCGCCGCAATCTTCCCCGTCTTCGAGCGCGCGACGCTTCCAGGCGATCCAGGTCTTCACCGCCAGCCCGCCCAGCAAGATCCAGATGGCCAGGCGGACTTCTCCGGACAGAAGCCATCCCGCCATGACTGCCAGCGCCGCATAGAGACCCAGCGCGGTCGAAAGAGAGAACGGGCTCTTCAAGCAATCTCCTGGCGGCGGCTCGCAAGATGCGCTCGGGGAGGATACATTTTGCTCCGTGCGGTCACCACTAGTTGGAAGGCATGTTGTAGAGGAACGTCAGTTGGAGCCGGATCTGGTCGCCGCGGAAGTCGGAGGGCAGCGGGGGAAAAGGATTGGAGGCGCTGATGCCCGCGACGGCCGCCCGGTCCAGGGCGTCGGTTCCGGAAGGAGTCACGATGACGAGTTTGGGCACGCGCCCGGTGCGGTCCACCGCGAACTGGATGGCGACCCGGCCGCGGCGGCCGAGTTTGGCGCTTTCGGGCATCACCGCGTACCAGTTCCGGCGCACGCTGGCCAAAACTTTCACCAGATAAGGTTTGAAGTCGACTCCCTGCGGGTCACTCAGCAGTTCCAGCGCGCTTTTCGCCGGCGAGGGCGGAAGCGCCGCCATCTCCCCAATCCCGCCGACCTGGCCCACCGCGTCGCCCACCATCAACCCCCCCGACGGGCCGCGCGCGGCGCTTGACGCGACGCTGCGCACGGCCTCCTCCACGGACGCGCTGGGCACGGCCAGTCGGCCCGTCCCTCCGGGCGTCCCGGGCAGGGGCTGTTTGTTCGGGTCTTCAAAGGCGAGCTTGGGTTTGGCGGACTCACCCGAGTGGGAAGGAGGCGGGGGCCCGGACGCGGCCAACAAGGCGGGCTCCTTCGGCGGCGGAACGGGAAGGCCCGGGGCGGCGGGCGGCAACGCTGTCTTGGGCGCCGTCTCGGCGGTTTCGATCCGCGGAGGTTCCGGCAACCCGGGAGGAGGACCGGGTGTCCGCCGCGGCGCCGCCGGCAACTCCAAAGGGATGCGCGGGCGAGGAAGCAGGTCCTCCAGTTCGAAGCTGGTCGACGGTTTGCGCGTATTCGGCGCGCGCTGGGTCACTTCGGCGCGGGGCGGCGGTTCCGGCATCCTCGGCAGGTAAAGCGGCGTGACAATCCGCGGCGCCCACTCCGGGGCGGGCCGCGGTGCGTAGACGCTATCAGGCAACGCCAGCAGCACCAGGACGCCGGCGACATGCAGCGCCGCCGAAAGTTGCAGCGCGCGCGACCGCTTGGGGCGCAGGCCCAGGCCTTCCCAGTCCACCAAGAACTCGAGTCTTGGAGGAGACCCTGCTGGCGCCTGGACCGTTGCTTTCACGCCTCATTTCCGGACGGAGACCGGCGCGTACGCACCGTCTCTTCGACGATTTTCCTGTGCATTTCAATTTTATCAATGATCGCCTGCGCCACCCGCAGCGCCCGCGCGGCGGCGTCACCGTCCACCAGCGGCGGACGCCGCTGCTCCACCGCGTCCACAAATGCCTCCCACTGCACCCGCAACGGTTCCGCCTTGGTCGCGGGCAGCTCGGCAGAGGAAATCCGCCGCCGGTCATCCACCTGGAAGCGCACCGCGTGCTGTCTGGTGTAATCGAGCGAGATGTACTCCCTGGGCTGGAACAGCCGCAATTTGCGGACCCGCTCGGTGGACACCCGGCTGGCGGTGAAGTTGGCCGTGCACCCTCCCGGAAATTGCAGGCGCACATTGGCGATGTCCACTTTCTCGGACAGGATGGAAATCCCGGCCGCGTGGATCTCGTCGGGTTCCCCGCCCACCAGGTCCAGCACAATGTCCAGGTCGTGAATCATCAGGTCCAGGATCACGTCGACGTCGAGGCTCCGGGGCGAGAACACGCTGAGGCGGTGGATCTCGAAGAATAAGGGCAGCGTCACCGCCTGCCGCAGCGCCCGCACCGCCGGATTGAAACGCTCGAGATGGCCGGCTTGAAGAATCCGTCCGGTCCGGCGCGCCGTGTCCATCAGGCGTTCGGCTTCGGCCAGGGTGGCGGCCAGCGGCTTTTCCACCAGCACATCGAGCCCTTGCTCCATGAGCGCGCACCCGATTTCCGCGTGGGCGGAGGTAGGCGCGGCCACGATGGCGGCATCCGCCAGCCTGGCGGCCTCCCGGTAGTCGGTCAGCACCGCGGCCGAAGGGCAGAATTCCGCGGCGGCCTGCCGCGCCCGGCCGGCATCCAGGTCGATCACGGCCGTCAACTCGGCCCTCGGCGATTGGGCGACCACGCGCACGTGGTTTTGCCCGAACTGTCCCGCGCCAATCACCGCCACGCGCATCAGCGCCCTCCTCCTTCGTCCGCCGCCGGGTACCCCGCGATGGCGAGTCCCGTTTCATTGGCCAGCGCGATCATCTCCTCGCGGTCCAGCAGCAGCGTGCGGCCGGCTTCCACGGCCAGCGCGGTGGTTCCAGTTTCGCGCATGGTGCGCACGGTGCCTGGCCCGGCGACCGGAACGTCGAAGAGCAGGTGCTTGCGCCGCGTAGCGACTTTCACCAGGGTCAGCGGCCGTCCGTTGACCAACCCCGCCGCGCGTCGCAGCATGGCGTCGGTGCCTTCCATCGCCTCCAGCGCCACGCAGGCGCGCTCGCAAATGGCCACGCTCTGGCCCACGTCGAAGCCGGCCAGCGCGTGCGCGATCCGCCTTCCGTAGGCGATGTCCTTCTGCTCGTCCCGGGTGGGCTTGCGGCGCGTCAGCGGGCCTTCGCCCGCCAGCAGCGGCTTGAGCAGCAGGGTGGAATCGGCCAGGCGGATGCCTTCGTCCTCCAGCACCTTGGCCACGCCGCCAATCAGCGCGTCGGTATTCTTGCGCGGCAGCGACGCCAGCAACTTCACCAGCCGCCAATCCGGGCGGATGGCCGAGAAAATCTGGACGTGCTTCACCTGCCCGCACATCATCAATTCGGCGATCTGCTCCTGTTTGCAGATTTCGATTAGGCGGCTCAGTTCGCCAAGCGAGATCCAGTAACAGCGGGCCGCCAGCCGCTCCACTTCCGGGGCAGCCTCCTCCTTGAGGGCGATCACCACCACGTCCTGTCCTAGGGTCCGCGCGGTCTCCAGCGCCAGGATAGGGAAGCGCCCGTTGCCCGCGATCATGCCAAGGCGCGCCATGGGACCCTACTTGATGAAACCGCGCTCGCACGTGGCGATGAATTCGAGCAGATGTTCCACCTCCGCGGTGGCCGGCACCTCGGCCCGGATGCGCGCCACCGCCTGGCTGGTATTCAGATTCGACCGGGTCAGCAGCCGGAACGCGGTTTGCAACGACTCGATGGCGGCCGACGCGAACCCCCGGCGCTCCAGCCCGATGCGATTGGCGCCGTAGACCCGCGCTTCCCGGGGAGTGACCGTGTTGGAGTAGGGCAACACGTCCTGGGTAATCACACTGTAGCCGCCGACGATGGCGTTCCGGCCGATGCGGCAGAACTGGTGCACCCCGCAAGAAGCTCCGATGGTGACCTGGTCGGCCACCACCACGTGTCCGCCCAGCGTCACCGCGTTCGCCAGCACATTCTGGTTGCCGATGCGCACGTCGTGCGCCACGTGCACATAAGCCATCAGCAGATTGTCGTCGCCGATCGAGGTCACCCACCCTCCGCCCTCGGTGCCGCGGTGGATGGTGACGAACTCCCGAATACGGTTCCGGTGGCCGATCCGCGTTTCCGACCGTTCTCCCCGGTATTTCAGATCCTGGGAGGCCACCCCCACGGTGGAGTACGGAAAGAATATGTTGTCCTCGCCCACGGCGAGCGGACCTTCCATGAAGACATGCCCCAGGAGCCGGGTGCGCGCGCCGATTTCGACGTCCGCGCCGAGCACGCAAAACGGACCGATCTCGGCGTCCAGCGCGACCCGCGCGCCAGGATCCACCAGCGCTGTGGGATGAATCGCCATCAGACCGGAAAGCCGGCTTCGCCCTTCTCCGCCAGCTTGCACATCACTTCCGCCTCGGCCGCCACGACGCCGTTGACCGTGGCCTTGCCCGCCATTTTCGCCACGCTGGCTTTCCGCCTGAGCAGCGTCATCTCGATCCGCAACTGATCGCCGGGCACCACGGGCTTGCGGAACCGCGCCGCTTCGATCGAGACCAGCAGCACCAGTTTCTGGTCGCGGTCGGGAATGCTTTGCAACACCAGCACGCCGGCCGTCTGCGCCATCGCCTCCACGATCAACACGCCGGGCATGACCGGGAAATCCGGAAAGTGGCCGTCAAAAAAAGGTTCGTTCGCGGTGACGTTCTTGATGCCGACGATGCGTTCGGGCTCGAGTTCGAGAATCCGGTCCACCAGCAGCATGGGGTAGCGATGCGGCAGGATGCGCCGGATCTCATTGATATCCAGAATGTCCATGGAAAGCCGCTATTATATCAGCCGTGGATGCCGTACTTCAGTTTGCGCGCGCGCAGCGCGAGAAGATCATTGCGCTGATTCAGGCGCTCGTGGAGGTCGAGTCGCCGAGTCTCGACGCGGCGGCAGGGCAGCGTTTTCTCGACCTGTTTTCGGACGTCGTGGCGCCCTTGGGCAAGTTCCGGATTTTGCGCGGCGGTCATCTCCGCTGCGAGTTCGATCTGCCGGGTGACCGAAAACGCGGGCAGATTCTCGCGCTGGGCCACTACGACACCGTATGGCCGGCGGGCACGCTGGAAACGATGCCATTCCGCCGGGCCAAGGGACGTTTGTGGGGGCCCGGCGTGCTCGACATGAAAGCCGGTCTGGCCTTCTTGGTCTTCGCCATGCGGGCGCTGCGGGAACTGGAGATCCCCGTGCCCCACCGGGTCGTCCTCCAGGTGAACGCCGACGAGGAGGTGGGCAGCGAAAGTTCCCGGACCTTCACCGAGCAGGCGGCGCGGCAGAGCAAAGCGGTGCTGGTGCTGGAGCCGGGCGCCGGACTTGAGGGGCGGCTGAAGACCGCCCGGAAAGGCGTCGGCTCCTTCCAGATCCGCGTGCAGGGGGTAGCCGCGCACGCCGGCGTTGATTTCTCGGCCGGCGCCAGCGCGATCGTGGAGCTCGCGCGCCAGATCGAACGGATCGCGGGATTCACGGACCTGTCGCGCGGCGTGACGGTGAATCCGGGTGTCGTCGCCGGCGGCACGCGCTCGAACGTGGTCGCCGCCGAAGCGCGCGCCGAGGTGGATTTTCGCATCTCCCGGCTCCGGGACGCCGCCCCGCTGGCGAAAAAATTCGCTTCGCTGCGCCCGGTGGACAAGCGTTGCCGGATCCAGGTGGCGGGCGGCCTGAACCGCCCGCCCATGGAACGGACGCCTGGCGTCGTCGCGCTCTTCCGCCTCGCGCAGCAGGTGGGGCGTGAACTGGGTGTGCGCGTGGAAGAGTCCTCGACCGGCGGGGGCTCCGACGGCAATTTCACCGCCGCCCTCGGCGTGCCCACGCTGGACGGACTGGGCGCCGTCGGGGAGGGCGCTCATGCCTCCCACGAGAGCATCCTTATCGACCGGATCGCGGACCGGACGGCGCTGCTGGCCAAGCTGGTGGCGAGCATCCCCTAGTCTGACGGGAATCGACCATCGTCGTCGCGATCCAGCACGGATCGCCTCTTTGATGACAGGCCATCTCCCGTTTCACGGCCGGCCATGGCCTGATGCCGGAGCGGCGCTGCCGCTGCCGGGCGTTGCCCACCCGGCGGGCCCAGACACCACCGTGATCCTTCGCCGCCAGGTGAGGACGCAGGATCTGGACTTCACGGCTGGCGGGCGCTGCCGTCCCGCTCCGGCTGTGGCGCGGAACGGGGGAACCGATCGCGGCGCGACCGGCACAACCGTGCTCGTGCGGGGTCCGGGCGTCAGCCTCGAGGGCGGCTGACTGGGCCTGCTTTGCGTGGCCCGCTCGCTTGCCACTCGCGGCTGTCGGTGCAGGTGGAGGAAATTCCCAATCGGCGGGCAGAGCCCGCGCCGAAGCGGGCGGCCGCCCCGGTTGCCTCGCTTAAGCCGCCCCGGTTGCCTCGCTTAATAGGTCAGGCGCAGCGCCAATTGGATGGTGCGCGGCAGATTCGCCTGCGACGTGATGACCCCGAAGTTCCGGTTCACCGGATCCGTATTTGGCCCATTGAAGATCGCATGATTGAACAGGTTGAAGCTCTCCGCCCGGAATTGCAGCTTCACCCGCTCCACCAGCCGGATGTTCTTGATGACGGACAGATCGATGTTATTGATCCGGTCGGAACGGTACGCCGTGAACGCCTGGGGAAATGTCCGGACGTTCCGGTCGAGTTGCAGCGCGGCGTTCCGCTCGAAGCGGGTGATGTCGAACACCCGCCCCAGATTGCGCGCGTTCCAGTTCAGGTCGCCGCCGTAGTAGATGATGCCGGTGCTGTTGAACTCCACTGGCGCTCCCGATTGCAGGTTGAAAATGCCGGCGAGCTGCCAGCCCCCCACCAGGCGGTCGAGCCACGGTCCGGCGCCCGAGGCGAACGTCTTACCCCGGCCGACGGGCAGTTCGTACGTGCTCGAAAACACGAACCGGTAGGGACGGTCTTCGCCCGCCACGCGGTATTGCAGTTGCGGCGCGGACGGGTAGAGGTAATTGGTGGCCTCGAGAAATTTCGACCACTGGAAGTTGCTGAGGAACTGGAGGCCATTCGAGAAGCGCTTGTCCAGCCGGAGCTGGAACATATGGAAATTGGAGTACCCGATGGTATCGCCATCGCGGCGCACGCCGCTGTTGCCGCTAAATTGCGGGAACGGGCGTAACAGGTTCTCGACCGAGATGTTCGTTCCGTTGAGGCCGGTGCCCGGCAACAAACCGCGGAACGGATTGGGCACCAGGGCGCTCAAGCGGTTGATCGTCGCCTGATCCCGAGTCGGAGAGGCGGAAAGGAAGCGCTCCGGAACAGCATTCGCATTGGCCTGATCGACCGGCAGACCGCGCGCCGCCGATCCCATATACCCCAGCTCCAGCAGCAGGTCCCGGCCCAGTTCCCGCTGAATGTTGAAATTCCACCGCCAGGTATAAGGCTGATCCAACTGCGGCGCAACGTAACGGACGCTCTGGCCCAGGAACGTGTTCACGCCGTCGGTGTTGCCCACCGGTTGGAGAATCCCGCCGGGAAACGGGTTGGAAAACGTTGCCGCCGGCGTCAGATAGTTGTCCAGCGTCGCCACCAGTTGCGTGGTCTGGTTGTAACCAGGCTGTTGCAGGGCGACGTTCGTGCCGAAGGTTTGGTAGAAGACGCCGAACCCGCCGCGCAGCACGGTCTTGCCGCCCAGACGGCGCGGCGCCCAGGAGAAGCCGAACCGCGGGCTCACCGCGTCGTTGGCGGTGCCATAGATTTCCCGCTGTCCCGGAGCGGCATACAGAATGCCGCCGACCGGGTTGAACTGGGCGGCAGGCAGCAGGTCGATGGGGTTGGCGCTGTACGCGGCTCGCGCGGCGGCCGTAATGCGGAGCTGCGCCGCCGGATCGAACCCACGCACCGCGCGATTGTGGCGTTCGATGGTGCCGGTTTCCTTCTCGTAGCGCAGCCCCAGATTCAGAGAGAAGGTGCTGGTCAGCCGCAAGTCATCCTGCAAGAAGAACGCGAAGTACTTCGCGCTTTGGGTGCGCGATCCGTTCACGTCAAAACTGCCTCCGGTGGGCAGACCCAGCATGAACGCCGCCAGATCCTGCCCCAAGGGCGCATTGGGGGCGTTGTCCAGGGGCCCGCGGGTCCAGTTCTGGTTAAAAACGTAGATCCCGGAAGAATTGCCGAAACTGTTGGAACTCTCCCGCTGGGTGCGCAGATCCGTGCCGAACTTCAAGGTGTGCTTGCCCACCAGCTTGGTGGCGGCCATGAAGATCTGGTAGCTGTCGAACGGCGTCCGGTCGCCGCCGCTGTCGCCAAAGTCCTGGAAGTTCGCGAAGTCGATGCGAGGCAGCACCAACTTGGTGCTCGCGCTGCGCAACGCCTGCGGCAAGCCGAGAGAGGTGAAGTCGAATCCATCGGAAGGACGAATGCTTCCCTCCACAAACCGGGTCCAGTTCAAGCGGGTGTTCAGAAACAACGTGGGGGACAAGGTGTAAACATCGTCCAGCGTGACTCCCCAGTTCTGGCGTAACAGGTTGTTGCCTGTGGCGATATTCGAGAATCGGTTTCCGCGGTTCTCGACCCGGTCGTTGTACCGGCCCGAGAGAAAGAGCTTGTGCGCATCGCTGACGTTCCAATCGATTCGTCCCATGAAAGACGAAAAGACATCGGAGCGAACGGCGTTGCTAAAGTAGTTGTTGGTTCCATCCGCCGCGCCGCCGGTGACGTTCGGATTCGGCAGAAACTGTAGAAAGTTCTGCGAGACGGCGTTGAGCCGGCTGGCGGGAATCACGTTGCCGGCGAAAGGCTGACGGCGGATCCGGGCCCCTTCCACCACGCCCGTCGCGGGGTCGTAAATCTGGTAACTGCCTCCGACGCCCAGCAGTTGGGAAAAGTCACCGCGGCGTTGACCTTCGGTCGGCACTGTGGAAAACGTCGGTTCGGGCTCTGACTGGCGGATGCCTTCGGCGGCAAAGAAAAAGAACAGCCGGTTGCGCCCGTCCAGAAGCTTCGGCAGCACGATCGGCCCGCCGGCAGTCAGACCATACTGGTTGAAGCGAGTCACCGGCTTGGTTTGGCTGGCGGCATTGGTAAAGAACGGTGTCGCTTTCAAACGCTGATTCTGGTGGAACTCGTAAAGCGAACCGTGCAGATCATTGGTCCCACTCTTCAAGACGACATTGACCGTGCCCCCGCCCGTATTTCCGTATGCCGCGTCCGGCTGAAACGCCTCGACCTTGATTTCCTGCACGGCATCCACGGGCGGGTTATACGCTACCCGGCGGTTGCGCGTCATGTCCGGCGAGCCGTCCAGCAGCAGTTCGTTGGCCTGCGCCTGCCCGCCTCCCATGGAAAACCCGGAAGGACCCGCGTTGTCGAAGGGCCGGGTGAAACGCGGATCCGAGGAGGGAGTGACGCCATACGATAGTTGCGCCAGAGTCAGTGGGGTGCGGCCATTCATCGGCAGCACCGAAATCTGATTCTCGGCGATCACCTGACCCACCGACGCGGTCGCCGTCTGCAACATCGCCACATCCCCGGTCACGGTGACGGATTCGGTCTGACTGCCTAACTCAAGGACGATATCCAGCGCAATTCGCTGGTTCGTCGTGACCTGAATTCCCTCGCGGATGAACTTCTTAAACCCGCTGGCTTCCGCCGAGACGGCATATGCCCCGGGAGGCAGGAATGGTAATGAATATTCCCCCTCCGCCCCCGCTACTGTTTCATACCGGGCGCCGGTATTGCTTTCGACCGCCTGCACCTTGACGCCCGGAACAGCAGCGCCCGTAGGATCGCTTACCCGGCCCGCAACCGTGGAGCGGAACTCCTGGCTCATCGCCGCGACGGTGCCGAGACAGACGGCAATCAAAGTTCTTACATGGAACCAAGACATGGAAATCCCCGTTGCCCGGAATGTTAACCGAAACTGTGGCGTTCGTAAAGCAGGAATTTGTAAACTCTTGAATAAATCTTCGCAAGAATCTGAATTCAACCTGGGAAGGTCAGGGTGACGTGATGATTCGGTCTTGGACCGCCCGGCAGTTCTTGCCTCGGCTAGGGACCCTCAAGGGTTCGGATGCCCAGGGAGACCGCGCAGCGCCGGCGGTTTCCCGGATCGCTTCGGGGAGATCGCTCGCTGATCCGGGAGGCGGTCTGCGCTGCCAGTCTCTGATGGACCCGCGCGCGATGAGGAGGGCTCATGCCCCCGCGCGCCCGTTTTTGTCGGATAATGGACGGTTCTCATGGAAACCGTGAAATACCTCCTCCCCGAAGAGAAGATCCCGCAGGCCTGGTATAACCTGGTGGCCGACCTACCTCATCCTCCCGCGCCGGTGCTGCACCCGGGCACCCAACAGCCGGTGACTCCCGACGACCTTCTGCCGCTGTTTCCGATGGGGCTGATTGCGCAGGAAGCCAGCACGGAGCGCTGGATTGAGATCCCGGGCGAAGTACGCGAGATCCTGAAACAGTGGCGCCCGTCGCCGCTGTTCCGGGCCCGGCGCCTGGAGAGGGCGCTCGATACGCCGGCGCGCATCTATTACAAGTACGAGGGCGTCAGCCCCGTGGGCTCGCACAAGCCCAATACCGCGGTGGCGCAGGCCTATTACAACAAGCAGGAGGGCACGCGGCGCCTTGCCACCGAAACCGGGGCGGGGCAGTGGGGCTGCTCGCTCGCGATGGCCTGCGCGTTCTTCGGCCTGGAGTGCAAGGTGTACATGGTGCGGGTCAGCTACGACCAGAAACCGTACCGGCGCGCCATGATGGAAGCCTACGGCGCCAGCGTCTCGCCGAGTCCCAGCCCCGAGACGGAAGCCGGACAAGCCATTTTGGCGCAAGATCCCGGTTCGCCCGGCTCGCTGGGCATCGCGATCTCCGAAGCCGTGGAGGTGGCGGCGAAGAATCCGGACACGCGCTACTCGCTGGGGAGCGTGTTGAATCATGTGTTGCTGCACCAGACCGTCATCGGCCTGGAATGCATCGAACAAATGGACCTGGCGGGCGACGCGCCCGACGTGCTGATTGGCTGCACGGGCGGCGGCTCGAACTTCGCGGGTCTTGCGTTCCCTTACCTTGGCCGCAACCTGGCGGGCAAGGGCCGGACGCGCATCGTCGCCGTCGAGCCGGCGGCCTGTCCCAGCCTGACGCGCGGGCGCTTCGCCTACGACTTCGGCGACACGGCGCACCTGACCCCGCTCGTGAAGATGCACACCCTCGGCAGCACGTTCGTTCCGCCGCGCATTCACGCCGGCGGCCTGCGCTACCACGGCATGGCGCCCCTGGTGAGCCATGCGCTCGATTTGGGGCTGATCGAGGCGACCTCGGTGCAACAACTGGACGCTTTCCAGGCCGGCGTCACTTTCGCCCGCGCGGAAGGGATCGTCCCCGCGCCGGAGGCCAACCACGCGGTGGCGGCGGTGCTGGCGGAGGCGCTGCGTTGTAAGCAAGAGGGCGTCAGCCGCGCGATTCTCGTCAATCTGTGCGGGCACGGCCACTTCGACATGCAAGCCTACACGGACTTCGCCGCGGGCAAACTCCAGAACTTCGAGTACCCCGACCACGAGATCGCGCTGGCGTTGGCGGGACTGCCCTCGGTCGGATGACCCGGCGGGAGTGGCTGCGGCTGGCGGGCGCCGTTCCGGCGGCGGCCGCTCCCCGCATCTCCGGTTGGATCCTGGTGCATGAACACATCCTGGTGGATTTCGCGGGCGCGGACCTGGCCGGACCGCACCGCTACGATCGCCAGGAGGTGTTCCGCCTCGCGCTGCCCAAGCTCAAGGAGATCGCGGCGCTGGGCTGCCGGCGCTTGCAGGAGTGCACGCCGAACTTCCTCGGCCGCGATCCCGGCCTGCTCGCCCGCCTCGCCGAAGCGGCGGGCCTGGAGATCTGGACCAACACCGGCCTGTACGGCGCGCGCAACCATATCTTTCTGCCCGGCTACGCTCGCACCGAGACGGCCGCGCAACTGGCGCGGCGCTGGATCGCCGAAGCGCGGGACGGAGTGGGTGGTCTGCGCCCGCGCTTCATCAAGATCGGCGTCAACCAGGCGCCGCTCCATCCGCTGGACCGCAAATTGGTCCAGGCGGCGGCGCTAACCTCGCGCGAGACGGGTTTGGCGATCGCTTCCCACACCGGCGGCGGCGCGGCCGCCCTCGAGCAGTTGGAGATGCTGGACGCCGCCGGCGTCGAGGCGCGGCGTTTCGTCTGGGTGCACGCGCAGAACGAGCGCGACCACGCGCTCCATGCCCGCGCCGCCAAGGCCGGCGCCTGGGTCGAGTTCGACGCCATCCAGGCAGCATCGGCGGATTGGCACCTGACCTGCGTGCGCAAACTGGCCGCGGCCGGCGGCCGCGCCCGCACCCTGATTTCCCAGGACTCGGGCTGGTACCACGTGGGAGAACCGGGCGGGGGTGACTTCCGCGGCTATGCGTATCTGTTCCGGGACTTCGTCCCGCGCCTGGAACCCGGCGAAGTCCAAGCCCTGCTGATGGACAACCCCATCGCGTGCTTCGGGCGCTAGATCAGCCCGCGGCGGATCCGTTCCGCCGGTTCGCTGACAGGCGGGCCGGGGTATCCGGACGCGCCCCTCACTTCCGGCCGAGCGCGGCATGCGCGGCGATCTCCCCGGCGGACAACGCCCGCGCGTAGACGGCAATCTCGTCGAGCTTTCCCGCGAAGCTCTCCGCGTGACCCGGACGGTCTCCGGCGTACACCTGAGCCGTGGGGAGCGGATCTCCGTGAGCGGCGATTTCCCCGGAGATTTCGAGGACTCCGTCAAGATACGCCCGCACGCTCTGGCCCTGCCGAACCAGGGCCACGTGCGCCCAGGACTTCCCCGGCGCCGCGGTCCTGCCCCGGAGTTGCGTGCCCCCCGCGCTGAACAACAGCTTGCCCGGAGACTCCCCGGCGCCCCCGATTCCCAACGCCTCGCCGCCGCGAGCAAACAACCACCCCGCGACCGCCCGAGCCTCGGCGGGAAGTCCATTCCACACCCACATCTCGACGGTGTAGTCCCTTCCGAGTCCCGGCAACGTAGCGGATAATCGTCCTCCGGCGTAATGCGGGGCGCGGTTGATTTCCTTTCCCGAAAACCCGGCCCCCGGCGGGCCTTCCAGGTAAAACGCGACGCGGCCTTCGTATTTGCCGTGGTTGCCGCTCGGACTGGAATCGTGCGCCCGGCTTCCTTCCATTTCACTGCCGCGCCAGTACGCGGCCGGCCCTGCGCGCAACACGGCCGACGCATACGGCCCGTTGGCGTGCGACTCCTGACGGCGCGGCGCGCCCGCTACCTGCTCCAGCAGACCGAGCACGGCTTCGGCGATCTTCGGCTCGGCTTCCACCTCGAGGCCCGCGCTGCGCGCGATCCACGTCGTGTAGCCTCCCAGTTCGTGCTGCTCCGGCGGCGGGATGTATCCTTCGGCGCCATTTGCCAGCGTGATGTGGAAGGTCTGCCCGAGCGGACTGCGCGCCTTGAGTTTCAGACCGGTGAGCGCGAAAACTTCGTTTGGTATGGCCGTGATTCCCAGGTCGCCGGCGCGGATCGCCTGTAAAATCAGTTCGCGCTCCGGCGCGGCGGCCACCAGGAACTGCTCCCGCGCCATCACCTCGGCTTGGTTGGAGAGCGGTTTTCCGTGCAAGGCCGCCAGGGTCTTCGCCGCCCAAGCCAGCCGCCGCTCATCGGGGTAGCGCCGCCGCAGACGCAGCCTGGTTTCCGCCATGGCCAGGCGCACGTCCGCGCGGTAGGCGATTCGCTGGAACGCGGTGTGCGCGACCGCCGCCAATTCCTCGCCGTACTCCTCGGCGGTCACCTTGCGCGCGGGCTGGCCGTAATCCATCCACATCTGGTCGCCGGAGGTGCCCTGCGACATGATGGCTACGAAGTCCCGGTCGCCTTCCGGACGGATCCGCCGCTCCAGGGCCCGGCAGAAGGCTCCGAAGTAATCGGGCGACACCGGCTCGGCTCCCACGTAGTGCATCGAATAGTTGGCCAGCAGCGCGATCGGCCGCCCGTCCGGCGTCTGCACGGAGAAGATCGACAGACCGGGATCGACCGGCCCGGATGGACCGACGAAATCCGGGTTTTGATAACCCGGGTGCATGTTGGCGCGGACCGTGGGATCGCCGAAGGGATCCCGGCGCACCCGGTCCGGGCGCAGGATCCACCGGCGGCAGAAGGTGTGGGCGAAATCTTCGATGGCGGTCCAGCCCGCGCTTGCGGGTTGCAGCCGCGCGGCCGCTCCCACGACGGCTTCCACCAAGCGGTCCTCAAAGTACGCGGCATAGGCGGCGTCCTCGTCGGCGCCCAGCGCTCCGGCAATGCACGGCGCCGCATGGGTGTGGGTCGCCGCCACCAGCATCCGGCTGGGTGGAATGCCCGTCTGGAGGGAAGCGCGGCGTTTGGCCCGATCGGCCAGCTCGCGGGGAACGAAAAGCGTGTCGGCGACCGCGATCGCCAGCCGGATGCGGGAGTCCTCCAGGACAAGAGCGCGGATGGACAACGGCGCGACCACCCTTTCCGCGTAGCGTGGCAAAAACCCGCCGCTGACGACCACCGGAAAGGTTTCCGGCGTCGCATCCACCGCGTGCGCCCCAGCCCGGAACGCCGGCCACGCCGGAGCCGCTCCCAGCAACAGCATCGGAATCAGTCGTCTCACCCGGACCTCCCGTAGCATCCAGGATAGGAGGTGCGGCTGGGTGTTTGTTTGGGGGGGGGCGCCAATCCAGCTGTCGGCCAACGCGTGCGCCGCCCGCCAGGGCTTTTCCTGATCGCTGAAAAGGGGTACGTTTGAGGTAGCCGGAGTTTGGCGGAAAGGAACCTGCTATGTCCGCGAACACCTTGTTCATCCTTGCAGCTTTCCTGCTGATGGGCGCGGCCACGATTTTCTCCATTGCCGCCGCCGAACCGGAGCCAAAACAGCGCGCGATTCGGGTCGCCGCCTGGGGCGACCTGGTGGCCGGCCTGGCGGTGATGGCGTACGGAATGACACGGCTGTAGCAAGGAATCCTTTGCCCGGGCGCCGGACGACGTGGTCGGCCGCCCGGAGCAGATTGACGACAGCCGTCAGGCCGGTCGGAGACCGGCTCGCGCCGACTTTACAGCCGGGGGAAAAATCTAGGAATCCAGGTCCAGTCAGAGACTTTCCCCACGACCTGCCCGCGGAAAGTCTGCGAGTTTGCCCGCTCCTTGCCATGCGTAGCACTTCTATGTATTGTACTTCTAGGCATGGAGCTGAATAAGGATCTGGTCGCCGCGTCCGCCACGCCGCTGGTGCTCGCCATGCTCGCCGAAGGCGACAGTTACGGCTACGCTATTATCAAGCGCGTCGCCGAGTTATCGGGCGGACGCCTGCAATGGACCGACGGCATGCTCTACCCGGTGCTGCACCGCCTGGAGCGGCAGGGCTATGTGACCTCGCAGTGGCGCGCGGCCGGCAATGGCCGGAGGCGGAAATATTACCGGATCACCAGAGACGGGCGGGCGCAACTTGCCGCCCAGCGCCGGCAATGGCAGGTGGTGGACGGAACGCTGCGGGGGCTCTGGATGAAAGAGAGCACGGCGTGACGCCGTTCGCCGGTCAACCGCTCGAAGAGCAGATTGCGCAGTGGCGGGCCTACGTGCGCCGCCGGCGAGTCCTCAACGATGCCGACGTGGAAGAACTCGAGGGACACTTGCGGGACCAGCTTGCGGCGCTCATGGAGGCGGGCCTGGCGGCGGAGGAAGCCTTCCTGGTGGCGGTCAAGCGCATGGGCGACCTCGACGCGCTCTCCCGCGAGTTTGCGCGCGCGCACTCCGAACGCCTGTGGAAGCAGTTGGTGGTGACGCCCGGCGCTCCCGAGGCGTCTGCGGCCGCCGCGCGCGCCGAAACACTCGTGGTCCTGAGCCTTGCCGTCGCCGCCGCGCTGGCGGTCAAGGCGCCGGTGCTGTTCGGCATCCGGATCCACCCGAATGAAGAACTGCCGCGGTTCTATGCCCGGAACGCCAGCCTGTTCGTCTTCCCGCTGCTCACCCTTTACTTTCTGTGGAAGCGCGGGTGGGAAGCGGGCCGCGGCCTTTGGCTGGCGCTGCCCTTCGCGGCCGGGGCGTTTTTCGCCAACGTCTATCCTTTCCGGACGGGCGGCGACACGGAGGCGCTCGCCATTCTGCACCTGCCCATCGCCCTCTGGCTGGCGGTTGGCGTCGCCTACGTACGCGGTCGCTGGTTTTCGAACGGCGGGCGGATGGACTTCGTGCGATTCTCGGGCGAATTGGTCGTCTATTACGTGCTCATCGCGCTCGGCGGCGGCGTGTTCACCGCTTTCACGATGTTGCTGTTCAACGCCATCGGGATGAACGCCGCGGGGCTGACCGCGGGCTGGCTGCTTCCCTGCGGGGCGGCGGGGGCGGTGCTCATCGGTTCCTGGCTGGTGGAGGCCAAGCAGAGCGTCATCGAGAACATGGCGCCGGTGCTGACCCGGCTGTTTACTCCGCTGTTCACGGCGCTGCTGCTGGCGTTTCTGGCGACGATGGCTTGGACGGGCAGCCCGATTGACGTGAGGCGCGAGGTGCTGATCGCCTTCGACCTGCTGCTGGCGCTGGTGGTGGGACTGGTGCTGTATGCCGCCTCGGCGCGTGACCCGCAGGCGCCGCCCGGCTGGTGTGACGGCCTGCAATGGTTGCTGGTGCTCAGCGCCCTGGCCGTGGATGTGGCGGCGCTGGCGGCGATCGCCGGCCGCATCTCCGAGTTTGGCTTCACTGCCAACCGGGTCGCGGCCCTCGGCGAGAATCTGATTCTGCTCGCGAACCTGGCGTGGACGGCGTGGCTCTACGCGCGTTTCCTGCGCGGCCGCGGCTCGTTTGCCGCCGTGGAGCGCTGGCAGGTCGCCTATCTGCCCGTGTACTCCGGATGGGCCGCGCTGGTGGTGGCGGGGTTTCCGCCTCTGTTTGGCTACCGGTGACGCCGGCGGAACGACGCGCGCGGCCAGGTCCTTCCCGCACGCAGCGGAGCTAGGCGGGCGCGCGTCCGGCGGAGTCGAGCAGGTGCACGTTCACCGGCAGGGTGGAGAACACGCGCACATCGCGGCGGCCGCGCAGCTGATAAACGCCGTCGCGGGCGCGGGCGAATCTGGGCTCTTCCGGCATCAGCAATTCCCGCGGGGCGTGACGGGCGTCCCGGATCCAAGTGGGAAGATCCACGGCGAAGCGCGCCCGGTCCTTGCGGCCCACCAGTTCCAGCCCGTGCGCCGTGTCGTAGCCCCGCACGGACCAATGTTCCGCCGTCTCGACCCAGATCATCGAGTCGCCCAAGACCGCGATCGCCCCGGCGAACGGCGCGAAAAAGGCATCCCAGAAACCGGCGGGCACGCCGTGACGGGCAATGCCGTAGTCGAGGTCATGCGACTGCCAGGCCGAGGACGGAATGATGTCCGGTTCGGCATGCCAACCGGAGGCGGCCAGAAAGAATCCGCCGGGCGTTTGGTAATGCCCGTAGGTGCGGTCCATCTCGTCGAGAAAGCGCCGCCATTCCGGATCCGGCCGGATGCGGTCGAGCGCGGCGATAGAGGAAAGCGTCATGCCGATGCCGCCGATGAGCATGGGCTCGTCGGCGCGCCGCCACTCACCGGAGAGAAACGACCAGAGCCGGTGCACACGGCGGCATTGCCGCGCATCGATCCACGCGCTGCGGATGACGTGGCGGGCGAGGCGGGCCGCTTGGTCCAGCCAGGCCGCGTCGCGATCGCGTTCGTAGGCCAGGACCAGCGGATGGATCATGAGCCCGTAGTATTCCGCCGGTTCGATCAATTCGCGGTTGGCGGCGGTGCGCAGGGCGCCGGCGCTCTCCTGGTCCGGCACTCCGGCCACCAGAAAGTCCTTGGCCAGCCGCGCCAGGTCCTCCCGGACCCGCCCATCCCATTCGTGGTGTCCGAACGCCTGCATATGGGCCAGACGCGCCCACAGACGGCAATACTCCTGGTTGGCGGTGCCCCGGGGGGTCACCTGCTCTCCGTACAGCCGCCCGCAGGTTTCCAACACCGCTCGGACGCGCCGGTCAATGGCGGCCCGGCGCTCGGCGCCAAGCGCGTCTCCGGCCAAGCGCGCCGCTTCGCAGAGCGCGACGCAGGGCACCACGTTATGGATCAAGCCATGTTTCAGAGTCTCGCCCACCTGGAAGCCGATGTGCGCAAACTGGCCGTCCGCTTGCACCGCCCGCACCTGAAAGTCGGCCAAAGTGTTCAGCAGGGTTGCGGCGCGCGGGTCGGGCCGCAGACGCCAGGCGCGCGCCAGCGCGGCCAGCAGCGGTGAGGCGAACGTCGAGTGGCCGCAGGTGAAGTCTCCGTAACGGAACGGATTGTCTCCCCACACGGAATGGTTGTGAAAGCCGTGAATCGCGCCATCCGGCTGGATCCACGTGCGGAGCCAGCGGCCCAGCGCGGCGAAGTCCGGGATCCCGCCCCCCGCCGCGAGGGCGGGCGCCGCCAGGGGAATCGTCAGCAGGGTTCGCCGGGTGGGTTTCATGGCAACCGAGGCTAAACCGGCCAGGCGCTAGGCCGGAGGGGAACCGCTTCCTCGCTGAAAGGCGGCGTAGAGCCGCTCATAGGTGGTGGCAATGTCCTCCGGCAAGACGCGCGTTTCGCTGATGGTGGTCATGAAATTTGCGTCACCGATCCAGCGGGGCAGCACGTGCATATGGATGTGTCCCGCCACACCCGCCCCTGCGCACTCGCCCAGGTTCATGCCCAGGTTGACGCCGTGCGGCCGGTAGACTTCGCGAAGACGCATTTCGGCGATCCGGGTTAGCTGCATCATCTCGGTGAGCGTCTCCTCCGGCGTCTCCGTGAGCGTGGCCACGTGTTGGTACGGGACCACCATCAAATGCCCGTTGGTATACGGGTAGAGGTTCAAGAGCACGTAGTTCAACCGGCCTCGATAAAGGACCAAGTTTTCGCGGTCGCGGCCCGCCGCGGCTTTCTCGCAAAAGATGCAACCGCCGGATCCTGCCGCGTGCGTCACGTATTGATACCGCCAGGGGCTCCAGAGGCGGTCCATCACATCATGGGTGGCGGCCCGGCTGCGTCGGCGGGCGGCTCCGGGGCGGACTGGTTCACCAAATCCTTGAGTTCCTTGCTCGGCTTGAAGTAAGGAATCTTCTTTGCCGGCACCTCCACCCGCTCGCCGGTCTTGGGGTTGCGTCCCACGCGGGGCTGGCGCTGGCGAGTGCGAAAACTGCCGAACCCGCGGATCTCGATCTTATCGCCCGAGCGCAAGGCGCGCACCACACTCGAGAAGATCGCCTCCACGATCACCTCCGCCTCCTTGCGGGTCATCTCCACCACACGGGCGACTTCTTCAATCAGGTCGGCTTTTGTCATCGGTCACCTTCTTCCTTCACGAGCGAGGCCGCGGGCCGCGGCGCCGGCGCTACGAGTCGGGCGTTCCTTCCTTGCCGCGGTCCTTGAGGCTTATCACCTCCTCGATGGTCGTCGTGGCCGCCGCCGCCTGCCGCTGGTAATCTTCCAGGCGGGTCCGCTCTTCGTCGTCGGCGAGCGCGCGCAGACTTAACCCGATCCGCTTCTCCGCCTCGCTCATCTTAATAATTTTGAATTCGTACTCCTCACCCACGTGAATGGGCGGTTCTTCCATCTTACGCGGCACGTATCCCGGGATCTCCGAATTGTGGCAAAGCCCCTCGACGCCTTCCGCCAGTTCGACGAACGCGCCGAAGGCAGCGACGCGGCAAACCCTGCCGCAGACGATGTCCCCTACCTGGTGGTTTTGAAAGTACACTTCCCAGGCGTCGGGCTGGAGTTGCTTAATGCCCAGCGACAGCCGCCGGTTGCGCGAATCAATCGCCAGGATCACGGCCTGCACCACCTGGCCCTTGCGCAGCATCTCCGAGGGGTGCTTGACGCGCCGGGTCCACGACATGTCGGAGACGTGCACCAGCCCGTCGACGCCCTCCTCGATTTCCACGAACGCGCCGAAATCGGTCATATTGCGCACGCGCCCCTCCACGACGGAGCCCACGGCGTAACGGTTTTCCAGCGTGGTCCAGGGATCAGGTTCGAGCTGTTTGAGCCCCAAAGAAATCCGGCGCTCCCGCGGATGCACGTCCAGCACCACGCACTCGACGTCGTCACCCTTGCGGACCACCTTGGAAGGATGCTTCATCCGGCGCGACCAGGTCATCTCGGAAATGTGGATGAGCCCCTCCACGCCGGGCTCCAACTCAACGAACGCGCCGTAATCGGTGATGTTGACCACCTTGCCGATCACGCGGCTGTGCAGGGGGTAGCGCTCGTGCACGCTCTCCCACGGGTCCGGCTGCAACTGTTTCATGCCCAGCGAGACCCGCTCCTTTTCGCGGTCGAACTTCAGCACCTGCACCGTGACGGTCTCGCCCGCGGCGAGCACCTGCGAAGGGTGGGTGACGCGGGCGTGGGACATGTCGGTGATGTGCAACAGCCCGTCGACGCCTCCCAGGTCAATAAAGGCTCCGTAGTCGGTGAGGTTCTTGACCACGCCCGTCACCACGGCCCCCTCCTGGAGCTGTTCCAGCGTTTGCCGTTTGCGCGCTTCCAGGTCTTTTTCGATCGCCGCCTTCCGCGACACCACCACATTCCCGCGGCGCCGGTTCAGCTTGATGATCTTCACCGGAATGTCCTGGCCGATGAACACGTCCAGGTTATGCACCGCGCGGGGGTCAATCTGCGATCCGGGCAAGAACGCCAGCACTCCCACATCAACCGAAAGGCCGCCCTTGGTGCGCTCCACCACGTGGCCGCTGATGGTGAGCTCTTGCTGGAACGCTTCTTCCAGGTGGTCCCACACCCGCACCCGGAAGGCCTTCTGGTAAGATAGCGGCAGGTAGCCCTCGGGCCGCTCGCCGTGATCGATCATGACCTCGATCGCGTCGCCCGGTTTGATGTGCACCTCGCCGTCCGGGCCGGCGAACTCCTCCAAGGGAACCATGCCCTCGGACTTGTAGCCGATGTCCACGATGACGTCTTTACCGGTGATGGAGAGGACGGTCCCCTGCAGGATCTCGCCGTGGGCAGGCGGGGCCAGGTGGCTGTAGTCTTCTAGGAGGTGCTCGTAGTTTTCCTCGCCCGGCAACGCATCGCGATCCATCGGTTCTTGATTCTGGTTGCTGGCCATCCCTGGCTCTGGCCTCCTGCCTCTCCGCGTGCGAGAGAAAGCGCCCCCTTGACCCGTCGCGGCTGCTCGACGCCTTCCTGTTCTCTTTGGAAAGCCGTCATTAAACCACTGATAGATCAGGCGATTAGACTCAAGATAGCGTGCGCTCCGGATGTTTGTCAACCGAGGTTCGCCGGCGGCAGGCGAGCGGCGCGATGCCTTGTCGAGAAGGCATGGCGCGTGCTATAAAAAAAGCAGCCCGTTGGGAGGTCGTCTAACGGTAAGACTGCAGACTCTGGATCTGCGTATCGGGGTTCGAATCCCTGCCTCCCAGCCACACTTTCGATGCAATCCCTGAGCAAAATTCTTGGCTTTTTTCAGCAAGTCAAGGGACGCCGAGTCTCGGCCATCCTGACCCAATCTGGTTGAGTGGTTCGGAAAGAGCCTCGTCCCGCCAGGTTCTGTCGCCGTGAACTCGAACATGGCTATGGGAGAGCCTGGGTCAGGGCATTGCAATCACTTGGCCGATCCGCGTCGCCGTGTTGCTTCTCCAGCGATTCCGGACTTCAGTGGGCGGTCCCAGAGCTACTCTCCGTGGAGACGCATCGCAGACTGCTTTAGCGACCACTGCCTGTCGCTTTTGGCAGTGGCATCCCTTCCAGGCTGGAAACCGTGACGCCGCCCACCCGCACGCGGAAGGATCCATCGTCGCCCTCTCCGTGAAACTCCTCCGCCGTCTCTCTCTCCACCCGCATTTGCTTCCATTTGGCGCGGAGCGCTCCCCGATACAGACCGAAATAGCGGCGGGCGGTCTCGGGCGTGTCCCAGTTGACCGCGTAGCTCAAGATGGTCCGCGCCCCGCGTTCCAGCACCCGATAACGGCCTCCCCTCCAGCGGGGCGCGATCTCAGCCGCCTCCGCGTCCGATGCGAATTGCCGCAGCAGGATCTCGTGATCGAGTTCTCCGATCATGCCCTCGGCCAGCGTGACGTATCGGCTCCGGTCCGGCGGGTCGGGCAGCGGCGGATCCGCCGGACGGATTCCCGCGAAGTATTTTTCCGGATGGAGCACTTGCTGGGTGCTGACGGGAGGAGAGCGAAAGACGCGCGCGAACGCGGCCCCGCCTTCCTTTTCGTAGACGGCGTGTTGGAACTGCATGCCGCGCGTGTAGGGGAAGACCAGGGTCTCGCGCAGATAGAGGGGGACGCTAGCCAGCACCGGGTAGCCCGCCGTGCTGAGTCCGCCGGCGCCGCTCAGCATGTCCCGCAGCGCGGTGTTGGTCCGCAGCGACTGGCCGCGGCGTCGCGCCAGAACTTCGGCGGTCAGCCAGGTGGCCTGCCCCTCCATCACGGCCAGACGGGCCAGCGCGCTGTCGTCGCTCGGCCCGGCTCCCTTGATGAACCGGTACAGATGGAAATGCTGGTCGGCCAGGGCATGCGCGACTTCGTGGACCAGGGCCATTTCGTGCAGATCCGGCGGCGAGGCTTCCATCAGATAGAGCCGGCGCTTCCGGTAGTCGTAGAACGCGGCGGCCTGCTCGGTCAGCAACTCGACGGTGGCTTTCTCCAGGTTAAAGTCCGGGGGGACGAGGCCGAACTTCTTCAAAGTAATTTCCTCGGCGCGAAGCTGCTCCGGCTTGATCGCCTCCTTGACGCGATCCTTCAGAAACCCTTCCACCTGGTCGCGGCGGATCGTCTCGTGCCGGATGGGACGCCTGGCGCGCAGACCGGTGACCTGCGCCAGTTCTTCCAGGGCCTGGGCGATGTCGGCGACGTTCTCCTGGCGGCCCGCCTCGAGGGGCGCCAGCCAGGCCAGCACCGGAATCAGGATCAGGAATCCGCGGCGAGACATGCGCAGTCCTCAGGATAATGCGCGGTATAATCGAAAGACAAACTCACGCAGGAGAAACCCGTTTGGCCGAAGAAAAAGTCTGGAAAGCCGAATATCTGGGCAGTGGTACTTTCCTGATCAGCAAGCCGAAGCGCAAGAAGACAAAGGCGCGCCAGGAGGCCCTGAAGAATCCCCGGCGCGGCTCCCGCCGCTAGCTTCTTACCGATGACACATTAGAGCGGCGTCACGCCCAGCGCCAGGGGCTCGAAAACGCCGGCCAGTTCCACCGGTTCTTCGCTATGCAGGCAGAATTCCGGCGCCGGCCCCAAAGTCATCTGGCGCTGCCACAGATTGACATGCGCGCCGGCCAGTTTGGCGTCCAGCGTTTCATAAAAACGGGGATACGACCAGCCTTGCGGCTTACGCAGCCACACCGTGCGCCGGATGTGTTCCAGCAGCAGGGGGCCGGAGACCAGCCGATAGACGCCGCCCGCGCCCTGGTCGGACAGGCGCGCCACCTCATCGTGGGCCAGCTTGCGGAAGGCTGACACCGCGGCTTCATTCAACGTACCCAAGCTGGCGAAGTCTTCCAGCAGGTACCAATCCTCGTAAGCGGCGACGCGCATCCAGGGGGTGGGCGGGATAGAGAAACTCACACACCCGCGGAAGCCGGCGGGCGGATGCTCCCGGAGCGCCTCATGAAAAATGCGCACCGACTCTTCGTAGCGGTCCGCGGCCACTTCTGTCTGCGGATGGTGCCAGAAGACGTAGGCCAGCATGAATCCAAGATTTTTGCACAGGGCGGCTACGGAGAAAAGGCGTCCGGCGCGCGCAGGAGGCCCGCCGCCTTGCGGACGCGCTGTAGTTCGGTTTCGCGCAGCAGCTCCGCCACGCTGCGGCGCAGCGCCGGGTGACGCCAGTCCGGCGCCAGTTCCGCCAGCGGCTCCAGCACGAAACGGCGCAGATGCATCCGCGGATGCGGCACCGTCAGCGCCGTGGTGTGGATCACCCAGTGGCCGTAGCACAGCAGATCGAGGTCGATGACGCGCGGGGCCTTCACGCGTCCCCGGGCGCGCTGGCGGCCCATCTCCGCCTCGACGCGCAGCAGGCGTTGCAGCAGTTGCACAGGAAACAGGCGTGTTTCCGCTTCCGCTACCGCGTTGAAGAACCAGCCTTGCGGGGCGCAATCGACCGGCTCGGTTTCGTAAAGCGAAGAGACGCGGCGGATGCGCAGGTCGGGGCCGTGGAGACGTTCCAGCGCCTCCTGGAGAGCGCCCTGGCGGTCGCCCAGGTTGGAGCCGAGGCCGAGGAAGACGGTCTTCATGGGAAGCGCGCCCGCAGCTTCTCGGCCGCCGCCGGCGACAGCCCCGTTTCCGCCACATCGAGTTCGCGCAGCGAACGCAAGCCGAGCAGTACCGGCACGGCGGCGTCGGCGAGCCGGTCTGCTTTCCAGAGCGTCAGCCGTTCCAGGACGGGCAGCGCCTTCAGATGCTCGAGGCCCGCGGCGGTGACGGGCGTGCGGCTGAGGTCCAGCGACCGCAGCCGTTTCAACCGCGCCAGGTGCCGCAGGCTGAGATCCTGGATCCGGATGCCTGCCAGGTTGAGTTCTTCCAGTTCCGCCAGCCCACCGATGGCCTCCATGCCAGTGTCGGTGAGCGACACGGACCACAAGCCGGAGTCGGTGCGCTGCGCGCCGCTCAGGTCGAGGGCGCGGAGATGCGGCAGGTTCTTCAGGGCCTGGGCAGCGGCGTCGCTGAGCTTGTTGCCGCCGATCGCCAGCCGTTGCAGACGCGGCAGCGCCGCCAAAACATCGAATCCGTTACTGGTGAGCTCGGCAAAACCCGCATCGATCTCTTCCAGCGTGGCGATCTGGGAGAGATGCTCCAGGCCGCTGTCGGTGATCTTGGCGCCGCGGACGTTGATCCGGCGGAGAGCTTTCCATCCCTTCAGATGCGCCAGTCCCTCGTCGGTCACCAGTTCTGCGTACCGAAGGTTCAAGTCGGTGATGCCGGCGAGCGGTTTTAGCCGTTCCAGCCCCCGGTCGGTAATGCGGGTGTAGGACAGATCCAGGCGCGCGAGCGCGGGCAGCCGCGGAAGATTTTCGAGATCGAGGTCCGAAACCCAGCGCGCGCGCAGGGACACGCCGCTGATACGATCGGAGCTGTCGCGCTCCACCGCCGCGCCCGTGTCCGCCAGCCACCTCTCCAGGTCGGCGGCGGCGGCGAACCCGGCCAGCGACAGCAACAAAATGAGACCGGGCCAGGTGTTCACGAACCCCTCCGGTTCGGGAGGCTGGAGTCGCGGTCCCAGATGATCCGGCACCGGGGCAGCTCCCGCTGCAAGCGCTGGTAGGCGGCCTCGCCCACCAGGGTGTGATACAGGTTCAACAGCCGCAACTGCTTCATCGCCAGCAGGTGCTCGGCGCCCGCGTCGGTGATGGTGGCGCTATCGAGCCGCAACTCTTCCAGCGCGGGCAGCCGCTTGAGATGCGCCAGACCGTCGTCTCCGATCTTCGTATAGTCCAGATTCAGATAGGTCAGGCCGGAAATGCCGGCCAAGGACTGCGCGCCCTGGTCGGTAATCCGGGTACGGACCAGCGACAGGCGGCGGAGCGCGGGCAGCGTCGCCAGGTGCGCGACGCCCGCGTCGCCCACCGGCAGGTAGTTGAGGGCCAGGGATTCGAGTTTGGGCAGGCCGCGAAGATGGTGCATGCCGTTGTCGCCGGCGTCGGTGCTGGACAAATCCAGGTGCTGGAGTTCCCGCAGCGGCGCCAGCGCAGCGAGGCCCGCAGAGGTGAGGTCCGTGTAGCTCAGGTCGAGATGGCGAAGGCCGGGCAAACCCGCCAGCGCCCCGAGCGCCTCGTCTGACGCCGGCGTGCCGGACAGGTTCAGGACCTGAAGCCGCGGAAACGCGCGCAACGCCGGCAGATCGCGTCCTTCCACCAGGCTGTTGGCCAGGTTCAGCCGCTCCAGGGTCGAGAGTCCGGCCAGCGCTTGGAGTCCCGCGCCCGAGACTAGCGTGTGCGAGACGTCGAGCGCCTTCAGCCGCGTAAGTTTCGCCAGGTGGCGCGCTCCCACGTCGCCCGTCTCCGTGGCGCTCAGGTCCAGCTCCTCGATTTCGGGCGCTTCGGCCAGCCGGGCTAGGGCCGCATCGCTCAGCGCCGCGCCCCGCAGCCGGATGGCGCGCACGCGGCCTGCGTCTTCCTCGACGCGCCCGCCCACGGCGCGCACCCACTCCCCCAGCGAGCGATGCTCCCCGGGTTTCACCGCGGAACCCGGCGCCGAGTCCAGGAACGCGATGGCGCACCCGGGAATCGCCTTCCGCAGCGCCTCCACGCCCGCGCGGGTAGCCCGGGTGTAGCGGAGATCCAGCGAGCGCAGGCGCGTGAGCGGTGTCAGATGCTCCAAGCCGGCGTTGGTGACCGGACTCCGGTAAAGCGACAGTTCCTCCAGCGCGCGCAAGCCGCTCAACGCGCGCGCGCCTTCGTCGCTGATCTGCCCGCCCAGCAGAATCAGCCGGCGCAGGCGGGTGAGCCCGCGCAAGTGCGTCACGCCCGCATCGTCCGCCTTGATGCCGTGCAGGTCGAGTTCTTCGAGCGCAGGATGACCCGCCAGACGCCGCAAGCCTGCACTGGTGACGAACGTGTCGCGGAGATAGAGGCGCGCCAGACGCTTCATGCCCGCCAGCGCCGCCAGGCCCTGATCGTCGAACGGAGTAAAGCTGACGTCGAGGGATTCCACGTTCACAAACGGCGCCAGGCTGGCGCCGGTCACCCGGGTCTGCGCCAGCCGCAGTTCGCGCAGACCGGTAAGGGGGGCCAGGTGCTGGAGGCCTTTGTCCTGCACGTTGATGTTGGTGAGAAAGTGCATGCTGAAGGAGAGCGCCCGCAGGCTGCGCAGGCCCGCCAGGTGGCGGAACTCCTCGTTGGCGTCCAGTTTGCTGCCTGCCCCGGGATTCCAGATCGGGCCGGGCAGATGCAGTTCCTCCAGGCTGGCGAGCGCGGCCAAGCGCGCCAGTTCGGCGGGTTCAATCAGCGTGCCGACCAGGTTGACGCCGGTCACGGCGAACGCCTCGCGCGGCAACTCGCGCAGATCGGTCACCGGCGCGGCGCGGCCTTTGAGCAGCACGTGGCCGCCCTGGCGGATCACCCACTCGGCGGCCGCCCGCTCGTCCGCCGCAGCCGCCACCGCGCCCAGCAGACATCCTCCGATGGCGACCAGGAACTTCATGGCAGAAAGAATGCGTTGAACAGAAGTTTCAGCGCCTGGTAGCTCTGCCCGCGATACTGCGGGCGCATCCCCATCAGGATGACGCGCCCCTGGCCCAGCCGCGCATCCACCAGCGCCGCCTTGCCGACGATCCGCCGCTCTCCGAGCAGCCAGCCGGAAGCCAGCAGATCGAAGCTGACGTAGCGCGCCGCCACGGTTTCGCCGGTTTCCCAGGCCGGACTCCGCTCCGACCAGATGGGAATCCGTTCCGGCAGCCCGAACGCCAGGGGGTGGCCGGGATCAAGGTTGACCCACAACAGGGAGCCCGGCGCGTAGAAGTCCTTGCTGGAGACGCCTTCGAGCACGTTTTTCGCCGCCACGCCCAGATGGCGTACGGCATACTCGGTGGAACGGTTGAGGAAGATCAGCGTCCCGCCCGCGGAAGCGAACTCCCGGAGCGCCCGCGCGCCCTCCTCCTCGAGGCCGCCGCAGAACTCCTCCGGCATCGCGCCCGGCCGATAACCGAGTTCGATGGACTCGCTGCTCTGATCGGGAAACAGGACCACGTCGAAATGTTTGCGCAGCCCGCCCGCGCGGATGTCGGCGTTGCGGACGCTCGAGTACGAGAATCCCATTTGTTCGAGGATCCAGCGCGTCCAGCCTTCGTCGATTTGCGGCAGGTGGCTGCGATAAAGTCCCAACCGCGGGCGCCGGAGCGCCACCCAGTTCTCGTCGAGCTGGGAAGGAGAAAAGTCGCCGGTGCGCGGGTCGCGCCAGACGACGCCGCCCGAGTTCCAGATGCGGTTGATGGCCGGCCAGGAGTCCGTGTCGGAGGCCGACAGCCGGTCCCGGCGCTGCGCGCGCGCCGCCACGGCGCCCACGGCGAACGGGCGGTCCTGCACCCGCACGTCCACGCCCATCAGCAGAGGCAACGTGTGCGCGGTCACGTCGTAGGGCCGCCGTGGCGGTCCGCCGGGGTACTCGCGCAAGTCCGGGTACTCCTGCCGCTCCAGCAGCGCTTTCGCCCAGCCGCTGTAAGGTTGCTCCATGCGGATCCGGTGGCCGCCGTCGGTCTCGATTTCCACTTCGACGCCGCCGAACGCCAGCGTGTCGATCAGCCGTTTGGTCGCGCCGGGGTCGCGCTGCGCCGCGGGAATCACGAACGCGTACGGGCGCTTCCGCGCGATCTGCCGCTGGTGAATCCGGTAGAAGTTGCGCAGCAGATCCTCGCGCCGCAACGCCGCCTGGTACAAGACGGACTCGAACGCGATCAACTGATACTCGATGATGTCCTTCAGGCGCCACTCGCCGCCCGGCCATGGCTCGACGTGGTTCCACGAGCGGCGCCGGGGATCATAGCCCAGGGCGCGATTTTCGAGCCGTTCGGCCGGGACCGTGACCGGGGAGGCCAGCCGCGCGCTCGCGGTCTCCGTAAGCACGCGCAAGCCGCCGTGAAACGCCTGGTAAGCGCGCGCCGGGGTCCAAAAATCGTACGACGCGTTCACCACCACGCCGGTCTTGCCCGCCGCGGTCAGGTCGGTCGCGATGCCCAGGCCGAACAGATTCATCTGTTGCACCAGCAGCGGGTCGACGTTGGGTTCGATCGGATCCAGCCACGGCGGCACAAACATCCGCGAACCGTTTTCGCTCTGCTGGTGGACGTCGTAGACGATCTGCGGATGCCATTGGTTATGCAGTTTGCTGATGGTCAACCGCGTTTCGGGTTGGGAAAAGATGTACCAGTCCCGGTTGTTGTCGTGGCCCAGGTACTTGTGATACAGCTCCGGCGGCGAAGTTCCTTCGAACGGGGTGCCGAGGGTCCGCCGGTACCAGGCGGTCACCAGGTCCACGCCGTCCGGATTCAGCGAGGGAACCAGAATGAAAATCACGTTCTCCCGGATGGCTCGGTAGCGGGCGGATTCGTCCGTCAGCATCCGGTGCGCGAACAAGGCGGCGGTGTGGGTGGAAGCCACCTCGGTGGAATGGATCGAGCAGGTGATCATCACCACCGCCTTGCCGCGCGCCGCCAGCGCCTCGGCCTGCGCCTCGGGCGTGATCCGCGGATCCGCCAGCTTCTCCTGGATGTTGCGGTAGGCGGCGAGTTGGGCCAGCGTTTCCGGGCTGGCGATCCACGCCGCGATGAACGGACGGCCTCCCACGCTTCTGCCGAGGACCTCCATCTTCAGGCGCGGGCTGGTCCGGGCCAGCGTCTCGAAGTACGACACCACCTTGTCCCAATCCAGCAGCTTGCGGTCTTCGGTCAGTTCATGACCGAAGTGCCGCGCGGGGGAGGGCGGCGGCGGGGTCTGAGCCAGGGCGGCCCAGGCGCTTCCCAGCAGAAGGACGGCGGCCAGCCTCATGCGCGGTTCAACTCGACCCACAGCGCGCGGTACCAGCGCAGAAAACGCTCCGGTTCGCAGCTTGCCTGCGCTTCGCACAACGTGTACCGGTTATAGCCGCTCGTGCGCAGCAGCGCGAACAGTTCCCGGTAGGGATACGCGCTGGCCAATTCCGTGATGTGCACGTTCCTGATCCAGCGGCGGAGCAAGTCGAAGCTCTGCCGCACCGAGCCGTTCACCACGTCGGTCGGATTCGAATTCCAGCACAGGCCGACCTGCGGGTGATTGGCCGCCCGCATGATGGCGGCGCACACCGGCGGGTTCTGCGTGTCGCGCCCGTGCACTTCCAGCCAGATCTCGACGCCCATGCGCGCCCCGTAATCGCCCAGTTCCCGCAAGGCCGCACCGATGTTGGCGATCGTCGTCTGTTCGGGCACCTCCTTGGGCAACCCGTTCGGACGGACCTTAATGCCCCACGCGCCGGTGTCGTGCGCCAGATCCACAAATTCCTTGCCGGTGGCCACCTGCTGCGCGCGCACCGCCGGATCGGGGGAGTGAAACTCGCAGGTGGTGCCGAAACTCAACAGGCGGACTTTGCTGCGCGCGAACCGCTCCCGCACCCGCTCCCGCTCGGCTTTGGACAAGGATGGCTCCACCCCGTGTTTGTGCGTGGTGCGCAGTTCCACCGCTTCGAATCCGAGCGGTTCCAGCTTGGTGATGATCGTCTCCAGGTCCCAGTCCTTGAGGACGTTGTAGGTCACGGCCCCGAGCAGCATCACACTCTCCTTAGAAACGCCATTGTAGCCGCCGCGGCGGGCCGTGTCCGGGCCGTGCGAAAATCAGAACCATGTTCAGCCGCCGGGAATTTGCCTCTCTGCCGCTGGCCGCGCTGCCCGCGGCCGCTTTCGCCAAACCCGACTCGCGGGTACGGGGCGTCACCATCGGTCTGCAATCGTACAGCTTGCGCGACCGGTCGCTCGATGCCCTGCTCGCCGCCATGGGGGAGATCGGCCTGAGTTCCTGCGAGTTGTGGCAAGGGCACCTCGAACCCCAGGGCCTGAGCCGGCAGGAGATCGCCAAGTGGCGCGAGACGGTCGACCTCCAGGAATTCGAGGCGGTGCGCAAGAAGTTCGACGCCGCGGGCGTGGAGCTGAACGCTTACAACTACAGCTTCCGCGAGGACTTTTCCGAAGCCGAGGTCGCGCGGGGCTTTGAAATGGCCAAGGCGCTGGGCATCCGGAAGCTGACCGCATCCTCGAACGTGACCACCGCCCGCCGGATTGACCGCTACGCCAAGAAGGAAAAAATCTGGGTCGGGATGCATAATCACTCGCGCATCACCCCGAACGAATTCGCCACGCCGCAGAACTTCGCCGACGCCATGCGAGGCATGTCCGAGTACATCGCGGTCAACCTCGACATCGGCCACTTCCTGGCCGCGGGCTTCGACCCGGTGGAGTACCTGGAAAAGAACCACCGGCGCATCGTGACGCTCCACATCAAGGACCGCAAGAAGAACCAGGGAGAAAACGTGCCTTTCGGGCAGGGAGACACCCCGATCAAGGAAGTCCTGCGCGTCCTGCGCGACAAACGGTTGAGCATTCCCGCCAACATCGAGTACGAGTACAAAGGCGCCGACGCGGTGGCGGAAGTGCGCAAGTGCTACGAGTACTGCCGGGCGGCGCTGGCCTAGGCCGGGGAGCGTGGGGAAAACCGCGCAACTCCGCCCGCGCGGTTTGGGCGTTCGTCGCTGAGATTCGCAGGTGCGCCTCGGGGCACAGCAGCCGGTCCTGGTTTTTCCATCGAGAGTTGGCCCGCAAACCGGAGGGCGGCCGGCTGCCTACCGGGGCAACCGGCCGATCGTCCGTTCGAGCTCGGCGCGGGCCAGGCGGTAGCTCAGGTCCGCCGCCAGGGCGTCAGCCTCCGCCTTAGCCAGTTCGGCCGAGGATTCGCGGTAGGCCGCCAGGACGGTCAGGCCCGCCTCGTGCTGGTCGCGGTTCAGACGCTCCTGCTCGCGCCGGAGGGCCAGCGCCTCCCGCGCCACGTCTCTCATCTGCCGGGAGCGCTCCACTTTCCGGCACGCTTTTTCGACTTCCACCTGCAGCCGGCCGCGCAGCCGCCGCAGGTTTTCTTCGGCCTGCGCCAACTGGGCGGTTCGCTCGCCCACGATGTCGCCGCGCTTGCCGAAATCGAATACATTCCAGTTCATCCGCAGCCCGACAATGCCATTGTTTCGGGCCAGGAACGGCACGCCGCTTTGGTAGATGTGCTGGCCAAACACGCTGAGTTCGGGGATGTAGTCGGTCTTGGCGGCTCGCACCGCGCTGCGGGCCTTTTCGACCGCCTGTTGCGCGGCCCGCACCTCGGTGCTGGCCGCCAGGGCGGTCTCAAGATATTCGCGCGGGGAAACCTCGGCGGCTTCCAGGGGCGGCGGCGGAACCACCTCCAGCGCGGTATCCGGCGCCAGGCCCAGCAGGTCGTTGAACTCCACGGCCAGATCGGAAAGCTGGTTTTCGAGCGCCAGCAACGCGTGGCGTTTTTCGAGCAGGCTCGCGCGGCTGCCGATGGCCGCCACCTCGAGTACCTGGCCCGCCTCCACCGCTCGGCGGCTATCGGCGAGGCGCTCGCCGGCCGCCGCCACCAGCAGTTCCGCCGCGCGCCGCTGCTGTTCGGCGATCAGCATCGCGAAGTAGAGTTCGTGCACCTTCAGAGCGATCTCGTTTTCCGCCCGCCGGACGTCCGTCGCGGCCAGATCCACGTCCAGCGCCGCGATGCGGCGCCCGTGGTGAAGCTTGATCAGCTGGGTAAGCGGCTGGCCGAGCGTCGTCGACGTGAAGAACAAGGAGTTTCCCCCCTGCTCGATCCGAATCGGCGAAGGCGGCAGCAGCGCTTCCTCGGGGAACCGCCCGAAAATCCCCGCCGGGATGGTGACCTGCTGCCGGTTCAGCGTCTGCCAGAGATTCGCTTCGTTGGTGAGCCGGGGATAGGTGTCCGCCCGCACCGCCTGGCTGCGCCTGGCGTGTTCCCCTACCTTCAACCGGGCGATTTTCAGCAGCGCGTTGTCGCGAAGCGCCAGGTCCACCGCCTCGGTGAGCGTCATGCGCCGCGCCTGGCCGGACTCGCCGGAAGCCGCCAGCGCCAGGATCATGGCTAGGATGCAGATTCTCACGGGTTCCCCTCCGCTTGCCGCGCCGCGAACCGCTGCCGCGCCAGCACAAACAGCACGGGCACCACGACCAGCGTGAAAAACATGGAACAGATCAAGCCCACTGCGATCACGCTGGCCAGCGGCGACCACAGGCTGGAGCGCGACAGGATCATGGGCGTCACCCCGACCGCCGCGGCCATGGTGGTCAAAAAGATCGGTCTCAATCTGCGCTCTCCCGCTTCCCGGGCCGCCGTGTCCAGGTCGTCTCCCGCGCGCAACCGCTCGTTGAGATAGTCGACCAGGATGATCGAGTTTCGCACCACGATGCCGGACAAACTCACCACTCCCATGAAGGCGGTGAAGCCGAACGGATTGCGGGTCAGCAGCAGACCGGCGCCGGCGCCCAGCAACGATAAAGGAATGGCGGCCATCACCAGCAGGGGCTCCCAGGCGGAGCGGAACTGGAACAACAAGATGAGGAAAATCGCCACTAAGCTGACTGCCAGCGCGCGCCGCATCTCCCCGAAGGTCTCGGCCTGACTCTCCTCCTCGCCGCCATAGGCCAGCCGGTAGCCGGGCGGCAAGGCGAGCGCGCCCAGGCGCGGCTTCGCCTCCCGCAGCACCTCCGAAGCCAGATACCCGTCGCTGAAGAAGCTGCGGACCGTCAACGTGCGCAGGCCGTTCCGCCGCACGATCCGGCTCGGCTGCCAGGCGTTTTCCAGCCGCGCCACCTCGCGGAGCGGAACGCGCGCTCCCGTCAGCAGCGAGAAAAGGTAGGCGTTGCGCACCTGCTCGAAGGACTGGCGGCGATCGTCCTCCAGGCGGAGCACGATGTCGACGGCACGGTCGCCCTCCCAGAACGTGCTCACGGGCGCGCCCGAAAAAGCGCCCGCCAGTTGCTGGGCGATGCTGGAATTGGTCAGTCCCATCCGGTTGGCCACTTCTTCGATCGGCTGGATGCGCAGTTGGAAGCTGTCCTCGCGGAAATCATGGTGGACGAACAGGGCGCCCGGCGTGTCGCGCAGGATATCCTCGACCTGCGCGCCCAGACGCTTCAGCGTGGCTACGTCCTGGCCGATGAGGCGGATTTCCATCGGCGCTTCCAGCACGGTGCCCTGTTGCAGTTCCTTGACGATCACCCGCGCTTCCGGAGCCAGCCGCGGCAGTTGGCGCCGCAGGGCGGCCACATAGGCGGGTGTTTCGCGCGCCGACGCGGTGTTGACCAGCAACTGGCCGTAATTGGCGGTGAGCGGCACGGGGTTCACGTTGTAGTAAAAACGGGGCGCGCTCGCCCCGAGGAACGTGGCGTAGGCGGTGACGAAAGCTTGCCGGCGGAAGTGCTCCTCGATCCGCCGCAACGCCGCGTCGGTCGCCTCCAGGCGGGCGCCCTCGGGGAGCCAGACATCCACCACAAACTGATTGCGTTCCGCCGAAGGGAAGAATTGCTCAGGAGCGGCGCGCACCAGCAGTACGCCTCCCACGAAAGCCACGATGCCGACCGCGACTGCCGCCGCCTTCCGCCGCAGGGCCCACCTGATCGCCAAACTGTAGCCGCTTTGCATGAGGTCCAAGACGCTGGGGCGTTTCCCGCCGGAGAAGTCCGCGGCAGGTTTGGGAGGCTCGCCGCCTGCCCGCGCATGGAGTCCCCGGCGGATGAAGAAGCGGCACAACACCGGCGTCAGCAGCATCGCGACCACGTACGAAGAGCCCAGCGCCACCGCCACGGCGATGGGCAGCGCGGAGATGAATTCGCCGACCGAGCCGGACAACAGCAGCAGGGGCAGGAAGGAGGCGATGATGGTCAGGGTGGCCGTCAGGACCGGCACCGCCAGTTCGGTGGCGCACCGCCAGGCCGCTTCCGCGCGCGCGACGCCGCGGTCCAGCAGTTCGACATAGTTGTCGGCGATCACAATCGCGTCGTCCACCACCATGCCGAGCACCACAATCAGCGCCGCGATCGAGACCTGGTGCAATTCGACGCCGAGCGCGTCCAGGACCCCGAAGGTCACCGCCACCGTCACCGGGATCGCCAGCGCGGAGATCACCGCCACCCGCAGGGGCAGCAGCAGGATCGTCACCAGAATGACGGCGGCGATCGCGATCCCGAATTCGCGGATGAAATGGCGGATGCGTTCCTCCACCACGCGGGGCTGGTCCGCGATGACGTCCAATTGCAGGTCGGGCGGCAGCGTGTCGCGCAACGCCTCCAGCTTCGCCCGCACCGCCTGGCCGAAATCCACGATGTTGTTGCCCTCCTGCATGTCCACCGACAGCATCAGGCAGGGCGCGCCCTGGTACCGCGTGAGAAACTCCGGATCCTGGTACCGCCGCGACACCGAACCCAAGTCTCCGAGGTAAACCGGCTGTCCCGTCGTCCGCGACACGTCGACCATGACGCGGCGGATTTGCTCTTCGGTCTGAAACAGCCCCGAGGCGGTCATGGGCACCGCCGCCGCCTCGGCGTCGAACTCGCCCGCGTAGGCGATAATGTTGCGGGATTGGAGCGCGCCAATGATGCGCAGCGGATCGACTCCGTACTGCGCCATCCGCTCCAGGGAGCTGGTGAGCAGGATCTGCTCTTTTTGCTCGCCGTACCGTTTGATTTTCGAGACGGCGCGGATGGAGCGCAGCTCGTCCTCGATCCGTTCAGCGTAAGCTTTGAGCGCCCGGTAATCGTAGCGGCCGCCGTGGATCGCCAGCAATAAAGCCACCGTATCACCGAAATCGGAATTGACGGTGAGGCCACGGACGCCTTGCGGCAGTTCGCGCACCCGCAGTTCATTCAGGTCGTGGCGGAGCTTGGCCCAGAATTTGTCCGTGTCTTTCACCCAGCCTTCCAACTCGACGTGCACGACCGCCAGGTTGGTGCGGCTGGTGGAGTAGGTCTTGGCCTTGAGCACCTCTTCGAAGCGGAAAAGCCGTTCCTCGATTTTCTTGGTGACCTGCTTTTCCACCTGTTCGGCGGTGGCGCCCGGATAGACCGCGACCACCAGTCCCGCCCGGATGGTGATCTTGGGGTCTTCGCGGCGGGGCATGGTCAGCAACGCATGCACGCCGACGGCGAACAGAATCGCCGTCAGCACCAGGGTGACTTGCGGATAGCGCAGGGAGGCGCGCACCGGGTTCATGGGCGGGCCTCGGCCGCGTCCACGCGCATGCCCTCCCGCACCTGGTGCTGGCCGGCCACCACGACGGGTTCATCCGCCGACAGGCCGGCTTGAATCTCCACCTCGCGTCCCCGCACCGGCCCGAGTTCGACGCGCCGGCCATAGACGCGATGCTGCGCCGGGGAATAGACAAAAACCAGGGTCGCCCCCTGGGGATCTCGGACCACCGCGTCGACCGGCAAGGTGATCGCGTCCACTTCCACGTCGCTCTGAATGCGAGCCTCGGCGATCATGCCGGCTCGCAGCAAACGCCGCGGGTTCGGGACGGCGATTTTGACGCTGAAGGCCCGCGAGGCGGGGTCGGCGGCCGCGCCCACCAGGTCCACCCGGCCAGTGAACTGTTCCCCGGGCAAGGCGGGGATGAACACCGTGGCCGGCTGGCCTGCCCGCACGAGGCCGATGTCGGACTCCGGCACCGCGACGCGGACATGCGCGGTGGCCAAATCGACGATGGTGAAAACGGGAAACCCCGCGGCCGCCACCTCGCCGGGATCCACGCCCCGGCGGGCCACCGTGCCCGGCGCCGTCGCCACCAGGCGCGTGTCGGCGAGCTTTTTCCGGGCGACCCTTTCGGCGGCTTCCGCCTGCTCGACGGCCGCTTTGGCCGCCGCCCGGTCCTCCTGGCGCGCGCCCTCCTGGGCTTCTTCCCACTGCGCTTTGGCGGCCAGGTAGGCGGCTTCGATCTTCTTGAAATCGGCCGGCGCCAAGCTCTTCTTTTCGAACAGTTGCCGGAGGCGCTGGTACTCGTCTTCCCGCTGGACGTAGGCGGCCCGCGCCCGTTCCAACTCCTGCGCGCGGGCGCCGCGCAGCGCCTTTTCGTACGCCGCGCGCGCCAAAGCGGTTTGCGCGGCGGCCGCCTCCACGCCGAACTGATAGTCCGCGGGATCGATCTCGGCCACCAGCGCGCCCGCCCCGACCTCCTGTCCTTCGTCGAACAGGACCCGCGCGACCCGGCCGGCCACCGAAAAGGCCAGGTCGACGGTCCGTTGGGGTTCCACGGACCCGGACACGGCGATCTGCGCGGCTTGCCGCACCCGCGCGGGCGTGCGAATGCGGACGGGAAGCGGCTCTTCCCGGGGAGCGGCGGGACGGGTTCCCGAGCACGCCACCGCCGCCAGACCCAGCACGACCGCCGCGAAACCGTAAATCATCCTAGGGATCATGGAAACGAATTGGCGCAAACCAGCCTTCGCTAGACTCCCGCTCTCGCCTCAGGCCGGGGGTTACAAGCTCGGCATGCGCACCTGGCGCTGCTGTTTGAACGCCAGGTTGGCCAGGTGCGGCGCGCTGACGGCGCTCGCCCCGACTTCCACCGGCGCGTTGGGCTCCTGCCGCGTCTTGATGCAGTCGAGGAAGTTCTGGATGTGCGACTCAATCGGGACCGGCGCGTCCACGCGCTCCACCGGGTCCGGATTCTTCGGCCACGGTTCTTTCCAAATGCGGTAGCCGGCTTCGTCCAGGATCATGGTGCCTTCGTCGCCCTGGAACTGGATCGACCAGCCGTTGTCATAGGAGTTGCAATAATTCAGCGTCCAAGTGGCCATGAAGTTCGGATACTCGAACACGGCGCAGAACACGTCCGGCGTTTCCGAGCCCAGCATCTTGGCCACTTGCCCGTAGGAGATCGCCGACACGGCGCGCGGCGTGTTGGTGAACCACTGCACCACATCCATCAGGTGCGTTCCCTGGTCGGTCATGTTGCCACCCGAGTAGTCCCAGAAATACCGCCAGCGGCGGAACCGCCCGGGATCCAGGTCGCGATCCCGCGCCGAGCCCAGGAACCGCTTCCAGTCCAGCTTGCCGGGCAACGGCGAATTGTCAATCGGGCGGGCGATATTCCAGTTCCACATCGGCTTGACCATGGTGATCTTGCCGAGCATGCCCGAATCCACCAGCGCTTTGGCCTTGTGCAACGCCTCGGCGCTGCGCCGCTGCATTCCGATCTGTACAATCTGGCGGGAGGCCCGGACCGCCTTCACCATCAACTCACTTTCCTCGAGCGAGAGCGACATGGGCTTCTCCAGGTACACGTCTCTCTTGCGCTTCAGGCACGCGAGCAGGTTCGGGTAGTGCTGGTGGTCGGGCGTCGCCACCACCACGAAATCCATGGGCACGGCGTCCAGCATCTCGTCGTAGTCGACAAAGGCCTTGGCGTCCGGGGACACCTTGAGCGCCGCGTCCGTATTCGGTTCGTACACCTCGGCGATCGCGACGCACTGCGTACCTTGCTTTTGGAACTTGTCGGCCAGGTACCGGCCGCGGCCGCCGGCCCCGATCACCCCGAAGGTCGGACGGTCGTTGGCTCCAAAGGCGCGGAACGGAACAAAAAGCGGCGCGGCGGCAACCGCGGCGGTCACAAAGTCACGGCGGGTCGATTCCATGCGGGGATTGTCTCCTTCGAATCCTTACTCTATCACCGCGAGATTCTTCGAGCCACGGCCCCGCGGACGTGATCAGATAGAGGGAGCAAGATGAGTCGAGCAATGGGCGAAGCGATTCTGATCCTCTCGTTTGGCGGGCCGGAAAAGCCCGAGGACGTCCTGCCCTTTTTGGAGAACGTCACCCGCGGACGGGGCGTCCCGCCCGAGCGCCTGCGGGAGGTGGCCGAGCACTACTACCACTTCGGCGGACGGAGCCCCATCAACGACCAGAACCGCGCGTTGATCGGGGCGCTGCGCGAGCACCTGAACCAGCGCGGGCTCGCGCTGCCGGTCTACTGGGGCAATCGCAACTGGCATCCCTTCCTGGCCGACACCGTGCGGCAAATGCAGGCCGACGGCATCCGGCGCGCCTATGCGTTTGCCACGTCCGCGTTCAGTTCCTACTCCGGGTGCCGCCAGTATCGCGAAGACATTGCGCGCGCCGTGGCGGAAGCCGGCCAAGGCGCTCCGGAGATCATCAAGCTGCGCGCGTACTTCAATCATCCGGGTTTTTTGGAACCCATGACCGAGCGGGTGCGCGCCGCCCTGGCGCAGCTTCCCGGCGGCGCCGCCGCCGCCGCGCACTTGGTGTTCACCGCCCACAGTCTCCCCCTGGCGATGGCCGAAACCTCTGACTACGTCGCGCAACTGGAGGAAGCCTGCCGCCTGGTGGCGGAAGGCTGCGGCCATCCGCGGCACGCGCTGGTTTTCCAAAGCCGGAGCGGGCCACCCGCGCAGCCCTGGCTCGAACCGGATATCCTCGACTGGCTCCGGCAACTGGCGGCCTCCTCTCCCGGCAGCCGCGACGTAGTGGTGGCGCCCATCGGGTTCGTCTCCGACCACATGGAGGTGCGGTACGACCTTGACGAAGAAGCCAGGCTGCTAGCCGGGCAGTTGGACTTGCGCCTGATTCGCGCCGCAACCGTAGGCGCCCACCCGCGTTTTGTGCGGATGATCGTGGAATTGGTCGAGGAACATACCCGCGGCGCGGCGCCGGCGGCGCGCGGGCGGTTGCCTCCCCGGTCGTGCCGGCCCGACTGTTGCCCGCCTCCGGCGCGTCCCGCCGGCCGCCGGCCGGCGCCCTGAGGCGGCCGCGGGCGGGCCCCGTCTCGAGTTATCATCAGAATCAAGTTTGGTCATCAGAGGTGCGTCGCCATGGACGTTCGTGAGGAAAAGCTTGCGTGGAGCCGGCGTCGGTTTTTCACGCAAAGTTCAGGCTTGAGCGCGGCCGCGCTCCTTTCTCTGCTCAACCCGAGCTTGTTCGGCGCCCGCGCGGAGCGCGATCCCAAGACCGGCGGGCTGGCCGGCTTGCCGCATTTTGCGCCGAAAGCCAGGCGGGTGATTTTCCTGCATCAGTCCGGCGGGCCGAGCCAGATCGACACGTTCGACTACAAACCGCAGCTCCGCAAGCTCCACGGCACCGAACTGCCGGATTCGGTCCGGCGCGGGCAGCGCATTACGGGCATGACGTCCGGCCAGGATTCGTTTCCCTGCGTGCAGTCGTTGTTCTCCTTCAAGCAGCACGGCCAGAGCGGCGCTTGGGTGAGCGAATTGCTGCCCTGGACGGCGAAGATCGTCGACGAGCTCTGCATCATTCGCACCACCCACACCGAAGCCATCAACCACGACCCGGCGATCACGTTCATTCAGAGCGGCAGCCAGCAGCCCGGCCGCCCCAGCATGGGGGCGTGGGTGTCCTACGGCCTTGGCAGCGAGAACCAGGACCTGCCGGCTTACGTGGTGATGCTCTCCCAGTCCAGCGCCCTGAACGTCGACCAGCCGCTGTTTTCGCGGTTGTGGGGGCCTGGCTTCCTGCCTTCCAGCTATCAGGGAGTGCGCTTCCGTTCCGGCCGCGAGCCGGTGCTGTATTTGGAAGATCCTCCCGGCATTGACCGGCAGACCCGCCGCCGGATGCTGGACGCGGTCAATGCCGTCAACCGCAGCCACTACCAGGAGTATCTCGATCCGGAGATCGACACGCGGATCGCCCAGTTCGAAATGGCGTTCCGGATGCAAGCCTCCGTGCCGGAGCTGATGGATCTGTCGAAGGAGAGCGAGGCCACGTTAGATCTGTACGGTCCCGATGCGCGCAAGCCCGGGACCTACGCCCAGCATTGCCTGCTGGCCCGGCGTCTGGCCGAACGCGGCGTGCGTTTTATTCAGCTTTACAAGCGCGGCTGGGACCAGCACAACGACCTGCCCCGAGATCTGGCCTTGCAATGCCAGGCCACCGATCAGCCCTCGGCGGCGCTGGTGATGGACTTGAAGCAGCGTGGCCTGCTCGACGAGACGCTGGTGATCTGGGCGGGCGAGTTCGGGCGCACCGTGTATTGTCAAGGCAAGCTCACTTCCACCAATTACGGCCGTGATCATCACCCGCGGTGCTTCTCCATCTGGATGGCGGGCGGCGGAGTGAAAGGCGGTCTGGTGTACGGCGAAACCGACGACTACAGCTACAACGTGGTGAAAGACCCGGTGCACGTGCACGACGTCCAGGCCACCATCCTCCACTGTCTCGGGGTCGATCACAAACGATTGACGTACCGGTTCCAGGGCCGGGACTTCCGCCTGACCGACGTGCACGGCGAAGTGGTCCACCCGATTCTGGCGTAGGCGGGTCTTTCGGCCGGATCACCAGCGTAACGGTCGGCCGGGGAAGCAGGCGTCGAGAAAGCGCAGCATCTCTTCCACTAGACCGTCCGCAGCCCACCCGCGCGGACTGGGGACGGGCCTGAAAGGCCGGCGGAAGGGGCCCGTGGCGGAAACCATCGGCTCCGCCGCGGAGTAACGCGCGCGTTCGGATGGGCGCTGACGGAAGGGGCCCGTAGCAGAAACCATCGGCTCGGGCCGTACGGTGAAAGCGCAGTGCTCTTTCCCGAAGCCGGCGGGCCGCGCCGCGCCGGACAGCCGGCTTCGGGAGAGGTCGTACTGGCGACGGCGTTCGGGATCGCCCAACGTCTCGTATGCTTCCACTACCCGCCGGAACTCCTCGGGCGAGGATCCTTCGCCGGCGTCCGGATGGTAGCGGCGCGCCAGATTCCGGAAGGCGCTGCGAATCTCCTGTTCGTCGGCGTCTACAGATACGCCCAGCACTTCGTACAACGTCATCGGGCTGTTCCCTCGTTTGCGCCCGGCAGGCATAACCACGAGGTCCTGCCTTTCATCCTACGACGAATCGGCGGAGATGGCGTGGCCGGATGGCTGGAGAAAATCGAGGCAAGCCGTCCGCAGGGACTTCCGGCCAGACATGGCGTCCGGAGGAGGGGAAGACGGGCGGGCGCCTTCACGGACGCCCGCCCGTGGCTGGTCGGCTTATTCCACTTTGACTTCAATGGCGCGGCTCTTGGCCTTTTCGGTCTTGGGCAGATGGACCAACAGCATGCCGTCCTTGAACTCGGCTTTGAGCCTGTCCTCATCGACGCCGTCGGGAATGTCAAAGGTCCGCATGAAGGTGCCGTAGGAGCGCTCCACGCGATGATACCTGCGGCCCTTCTCCTCTTTTTCCCGCTTGCGCTCCCCTTGGATCGTCAGCAGACCGTCCTGCACGGTCACCTTGACGTCTTTCTTGTCTACCTCGGGGATCTCCGCCTTGACCAGGTATTCGGCGTCCGTCTCGGAAATATCTACGGTGGGAGCCCAGTCGGCGACCGTCAGCGCCTCACGCATCCCCGAAGCCCGTGTGGGCCAGCGGGAAAGCATCCGGCTGAAGCGGTCAGTCAACTCTTGCATTTCCTTTTCCATGTCTTTGAAGGGATCCCAACCCCAACGAATCAAGCTAGCCATAGTCGTTCGTTTCCTCCTTGTCGAAACGCCCATGACCGGCCTGGCGGCCGCCGTCGGTTTCCACCCGCTGGAACGACCTGACGCCGGTCAACGAGCAGATCCACGATGAATTTGGTTCGGGGAGAGAAGGCGAGCGGAGAGAGGCTCGACCTAACGCCGAACCACTTCAAGGTTACCAGATCATCCAAAGTTTGTCAAGAGATCTTAGCACAGAACACTAAATTTAGTGCTTAAAGAATTGCTGCTGCTATTTGAGATTTTATGAGCTTCATCGGAATTCTTTGTAACCTCCAGCCCGTCTGCTACATCTCTGTTTAGCGGAAGTTCCTTGGCAGCTTCCATCGGGCCTTCCAGCCCACAATCTCTCAAGATTGAGGTGAAAGTCGAATGTTCGATACGTTGCTGTCTCGTGATATCCAACAGACTCTGGAGCACTTCCGTCGTACGATGGATCAGGCGTTCAACGATTTCTTTGCGCCGGCGGGCCTGGTCGGATCGAGCCCCGAAGCCAGTGGTTGGACCTTCACACCCGCCGTTGAAACCGGCTGGAATGACGACAGCCTGAACTTGCGCGTTGTCCTGCCGGGGGTTGCGGAAAAGGACGTCACCGTCAACTTGCAGGGCAACCAATTGGTGGTGGAGGGAGAGCGAAAAGCCCCGGAGAACTTTGCCGCGAATGGTGGTTCCTGGCGGCTTGCCTACGGGAAGTTCCGCCGGGTCATCGACCTGCCGGACGGTCTGGAACACGAGCGAATCCAGTGCCGCCTGCATGATGGGGTGTTGGACATTCAGTTGCCCATCGCCCAGTCGATGAAGCCCCGCCGGATCCCGATTGAGGCCGGTGAGCCGCGCAAGGCGCTGGCCGCCTGATCGCGCCGTCTCGGAGCAGGGAAGCCGCCGCGGTTGAACCCGGACCCGGCGGTTCCCCTCCCAGCCGGTGGCGCTGGTTCCCCTAAATTCCTGAAATGAAAAATTGAGGTGGGTTGAGCTTTAGTCCCGGTAGGTTGCGCTGGTCGTGTCTGTCTCCCACAACGTCACGCCTCCGAGCCGCAGATCCTCCGGCAGGGAGCGCATGATCTCGTCGTAGAAGTACTTGGCCATGTTCTCCGCCGTCGGGTTGATCACGTCGAAGGGTTCCAGGTCGTTGATGAACCTGTGATCGAGGCGGGCGACGATTTCCCGGATCTTCTTCTTCACGTCGCCGAAGTCCACCAGCAGCCCGATTTCATCCAGGTCGGGTCCTTCGATGGTCACGCGGACCCGGTAGTTATGCCCGTGGACGTTTTCGCACTTGCCTTTGTAGCCGCGGAGGGCGTGCCCGGCGGCGAAGGTCTCTTCGACGGATACCTCAAACATGAAAGAATCGCTCCACTTCCTCGATGTCGGTTGTGAACCGGTAGGCGGGCAGACTGTCGAAAAACACCTGCCCGTAACGCTGCTTCGTGATTCTATTGTCCAACAAAACCAGCACGCCGCGGTCGGCCTTGGAGCGAATCAGCCGGCCGAAGCCTTGCTTGAGCGCGATCGCGGCCTGCGGGAGCTGGTACTCGTAGAAAGGATTGCCTTGCTTCTCCCGGATGAGGCGGATGCGCGCCTCCACCACCGGATCGCTGGGGACAGCGAAGGGGAGCCGGTCGATGATCACGCAGCTTAACTGATCGCCGGGCACGTCCACCCCTTGCCAGAACGAAGCCGTCGCGAACAGCACCGCGTGCGGTGTGGAGCGGAACTCCTCGAGCAGGGCGCTGCGCGGGCCCGTCCCTTGCAACAGCGTGGGATAGTCCAGCGCGAACGCGATCCGGTCGTGCATGGCGCGCATCTGCTGGTAGCTGGTGAAGAGCACAAACGCTCTGCCCCGGCTGTGCCGCAGCAAACGGAGGACCTCCTCGGCCGCCGCGGCCAAAAAGCCTGGCTCGCGGGGATCCGGAAGGTGTTGGGGCACGTAGAGCAGCGCCTGGCGGGCATAGTCGAAGTTGTCCGGCGCGATCAGGGCGCGGGCCCCCTCCAGCCCCAGCCGCCGCTGCACGAAATCAAACGAACCGCCGACGGCCAGGGTGGCCGAGGTTAGCACCACCGTGTCCATCTGGCCGAACAAGCGCTCGGCCAGAATGGCGGAGACGTCGATGGGGGTGGCCTGCAGGTAGCAGCCCCGCCCCCGCCGCTCCATCCAGTACACGAAGCGCGGGTCGGTCTCCTGAAACAGAAAATGGATCTTTTGTTCCAGTTCGCCCGCCCGCCGGACGAGGGGGATCAGTTCCTCCGGCGCCTGCTCGACCAGCCGGAGCAGGGCCGCCGTCAGCTCGAGCGCCTCGGCGACCGCCCGATACTTGCCACGGTGCCGCTTGACAAATGCCTCCCGTCCGGAAAAGCCAGCCCGGCCTTCGCCTTGCGGCAGCGCCGCGAACAGCGCCTCGGTGGCCTGTCCCAGCGTGTCGATGGCCAGGTCCAGTTCCGGCGAACCGAAGTTCCGGATTCGTGAAATGCGCGCGATGTCCCGCCACAGCTCCTGGATTTGCAGGTTGCTCAGCGACACCCCGAAGTATTGTCCGGCGACCTCCTCGAGTTCGTGCGCCTCGTCAAAGACGACGGCGCGGCATTCCGGCAGGATCCCGCCAAAATCTTCATCCTTGAGCGCCAGGTCGGCAAAGAACAGGTGATGATTGACGATGATGATGTCGCTTTCGTGGGCGCGCCGCTGCATGAGCGTGAGAAAGCAGCGTTCGAACTGCGGGCACTTCTGGCCGGCGCAAAGGTCGCGCCGCGCGTCCACTTTGGCCCACGCCGTGCTGTCCTCCGGTAACTGCCGGATTTCGGCGCGGTCGCCGAACTCGGTCACCGCCTCCCAGGCGCGGATGATCTGAAAGTCCGCCACCTCCTCCAAACCCTCCAGCACGGCTTGCCGCTCGGCGTCGTAGATCTTTTGCCGGCAGGCGTAATTCGCCCGGCCTTTCATGTAGCAGACGTTCAGTTTGCGGCCGAAGACGCCCTCCAGAAACGGGACGTCTTTGTAGAAAAGCTGCTCTTGCAGGTTCTTGGTGCCGGTGGAGACCACGATGCGGCAGCCGGAGAGGATGGCGGGCGCCAGGTACGCCAGGGTCTTGCCGGTGCCGGTGCCCGCTTCGACAATCAGATGGCGGCGATCGCGCAGCGCGGCCTCCACCGCTTCGGCCATCGCGATTTGACCGCGCCGGAATTCGTACTGCGGGTGCCGCTGGGCCAACGGCCCCCGGGGAGAGAAGAACTGCCGCACGCCGGTTGCGCGGGTCTCGACGCCCATGAACGTTTTCGCCTATTGTACGGGCAAACGCTAGTCGCTGCGCGCCTCGGCCCGCCGCTTCACTTCGATGTTCAGCCGCTTGATCTTCTGATTCAGCGTGGACAGGGGGATGTGCAGGGCGTCGGCGGCCTCGGTCTGGCTCCAGTTGCAGGCTTCCAGCCGCTCGGCGATCACCCGCCGCTCAAAATCCGCCACAATCTCGTAGAGCGACGCATCCGGTCCCAGCGGACCGCCGCGATGGGTCCGCACCCCGCTGGCCTGCAACAGCGGTTCCGGCAGCACATCCACGGGCACCACCGCGTCGTTGGCCAGGACCACCGCCCGTTCGACGACGTTCTCGAGCTCGCGCACGTTCCCGGGCCACTGGTGATCCAGCAGGATCTGCATGGCCTCGGGATGGAACCGCAGCACCGATTTCTTGTCGGCGTCCAGAAACTTTTCGTTCTCGCGGCAGTACTTGGTGAAGAAGTGCTCCACCAGGAGGGGAATGTCCTCTTTCCGTTCGCGCAGCGGCGGCAGCGGAATGTTGATCACGTTGAGCCGGTAGTACAAGTCTTCGCGGAACCGCCGTTCTTCCACCATCTTTTTGAGGTCCGCGTTGGTGGCGGCAAGGATGCGCACATCCACCTTGATCACGTCGGTCGAGCCGAGCGGCATGAACTCCCGCTCCTGGATCACCCGCAGCAGCTTCGCCTGGGTCTCCGCGCCGATGGTGCCGATCTCGTCGAAAAAAATGGTGCCGCGGTTGGCCACCTCGAAATAGCCCTTGCGCGACGTCACCGCGCTGGTGAAGGCGCCCTTGACGTGCCCGAACAGCGTGGATTCGAGCAGCTCCGGCGGCAGCGACCCGCTGTTGACCGGAACGAACATGTGCTCGGCGCGCGGCGAGTTGGCGTGAATCGCCTTCGCGATCAGCTCCTTTCCCGTACCGGTTTCGCCGGTGATCAGCACCGTCGACCGGCTGGGCGCCACCTGCGCCACCAGGTCCAACACGCGCACCATGCGCTCGCTCTTGCCGACGATATTCGGGAAGGCATAGCGCTGTTTCAGCGCGCGCTTCAGGTGGCGATTTTCGCTCTCCAGCCGCCGCGCCGAGATCATCTGCCGGATCTCGAGCAGCAGCTTTTCGTTGTCCCAGGGCTTGGAGAAATAGTCGTTCGCGCCGGATTTCAGCGCCCGGACGGCGACCTCGACGGACCCGTAAGCGGTGATCAGCGCCACCGGCGTGTCGGAATCCCGCTCCCGGATTTCACGCAGCACTTCCATGCCCGACCGGTCCGGCATCATCAGATCGAGCAGAATCAGGTCGTAGCTGCGCTGGCTCCACAGTTCGAGACCTTCGGCGCCGTTCTGCGCCAGGTCGACCAGGAAGCCTTCCATGGTGAGCAGGGTATCCAGGCTTTCGCGGATGTCGGGTTCGTCGTCGACAACCAGAATTCGCACCGGTGCGTCCGCCGCACTCCACTGGTCGGGAGGAAGATCAGGCATGGACTGGCTTTCGCGCCCGGGCGGCCACGCTGGGGAATTCCAGGAGGAAACGCGTTCCTTCACCCGGGCGGCTGTCTGCCCGGATGGACCCGCCATGCTCCTGAATAATCCCGTAGGTCACCGCCAGACCGAGCCCGGTGCCTTTCTTGGCCGCTTTGGTGGTAAAGAAGGGATCGTAAATGCGCTGCACCACTTCCGGCTCCATCCCTTTTCCGGTGTCGGACACCTCGATGTGCACGCTCCGGTCCTGGCTCCAGGTGCGCACCGTCAGCCGTCCCCCCGCCGACATCGCGTCCCGGGCGTTCAGGAACAGGTTGAGGAACACTTGCTGGAGCTTGCCTCCGTTGCCCTGAATGTCGGGCAATTCGGGATCCAGTTCCGCGGCCAGATGAAGGCCCGCCTTTTGCATTTGGTGCTCGATGAGGGACAGGGTTTCCTGGATGACGCGGTTCACGTTCACGCGCCCAAACTCCGTAGTCGACGTCCGGGAGAAATTGAGCAGCGAATTCACAATCTCGCTGGCCCGGAAGGTCTGGCGCGCGATCTTCTCGAGCAGTTTCGTCTTTTGCTCGTCGTCGGCCACCTGCTTGGCCAGCATCTGGGCGTAAGTTGAGATCACGGCCAGCGGGGTGTTGACTTCATGCGCCACTCCCGCCGCCAGCAGGCCGATGCTGCTCAGCTTGTCCGCCTGGATTAGCTTCTGCTCGAGTTCGGTCCGGTCGGTCACGTCGTCGAAGATGATCAGGCGGCCGATCTGTTCCAAATCGCGGGAAATGAGCGGCGCAATCGCGATGTTCAGCGTCGCTTCCCGCACCACCGCCGCCGAGGGCCCGGCGCCGTTCCCGTTGCCGTTTTCCGGCTCCGGCAAGAGGACGCCGGTTTCAGCCAGACCTTGACCGATCGCCAGCGGACGGAAGGCGAACTTGTAGATGTGGTGAATACCGCTCTCTCCGCGGACGCGCTCGAACTGCTCATTCAGTTCCGCCGGCAGCAGGTCCCGCAGCTTGAGGCCCACCGCCAGGTCGCGCGGAACGCCGGTCAGTTCCTCCATGCGGGTGTTCCAGCTCGAGACGACGTCGTCGTGGTCCGCCGCCAGGATGCCGACGTTCAGCGACTCCACGATGTTCTCGTTGAACTCTCTGAGGCGCTCGTTCTCTTCCACCTTCCGCTCGAGCGACTCGTAGAGGCGCGCATTCTCAATCGCGATCGCGACGTAGCCCGACAGCGTCTGCAGCAGCTCTACATCCACCGTGGAGAGAAAATCGCCGTCCTCGGTGCGGCTTACCCCCAGGAAGCCGATCGTACGCCCGCGCACCTCGCAAGGCAGGTAATAGGTCAGATCCAGATCCGCGATGGTCTGCCGCATCGAGAGCGGCATAGACCGCGAAACCGCGTCCACCAGGTAGCGGGTTCTCTCAAAGAACAGGTACGGACGCCGGGGCGTGTCCTCTTGTTCGCCTGACCGCACGTGCTGGTCCAGGAAGCTCAAATCCAATTGCGCATCGGACTCGATCGGACGCCCCTGCCGGTCGAACAGCCCGACGCCCTTCTTCAGCCGGAACCGGCGCTCGCCCGCTTCGGTCTCTTCCAAGAGAAAGAAAGCCAGATGCTGGATCGCCAAGGTGTGCCGCAGGCGCTCGGCCACCTGGGTCAGCATGCGCTCCAGGTTCGTTTCGGCGCTCAACTCGCGCGCAAACTCCACCAGGGTTCTGCGGTAATCGTACCGGTCGCGGTAGAAGTAGCGGTCCAGCCTCTCCTGAATCCAGTTCCGCACCGGCTGGAACAGGAAGGCGGCCACCAGCATGATGACGACCAGCCCGCCCTGACCCAATTCCTCCTTGAACACCTTTTGCGCGAAGGTGGCCAGGAAGAAGATGATCCCGTAAAAACAGGCCAGCACGCTGACGGTAGCGAGAGTGTAAGCGTAACCGCGCTGAAACAGGATATCCACATCCATGAGCCGGTAGCGCAACACCGCCCAGGCCAGCGTCAGCGGGATCAGCCCCAGCGTCAGGACGCTGAGCTTCATGTACTCATTCGGGACAATGCCAAGGGTGTAGGGAAGCACGTACAGCAGGGCGAACGGCAGCACGCCGGACAGGGTCCCGTTGCGCAGCCACTTCATTTGCTGGCGCACGATGGGATCCTCGGCCTTGCGGCGTTCCAGCGCCAGCACCATTCCGCTGATCAGATACATGCCGGTCAGGTACGCCAGCCACAGCCGGTCCAGCATCCAGCGCAGTTCCACCAGCGGAGCGCGCGCCTTAGCAACGCCGGAGGTAAACGCGAAGTACAGGCCGATCAGCACCAGCGCCGGCAGGTAAAGCAACGCCTGCCGCCAGTTCGCCCTCAGCCAGCGGCGCGGCTCAGGGAAGGTCAGGCAGAAATGCAGGAAGATCGTCGGCGCCAGCGCTCCGGCGATCAGGTTGCCGAAGTAGATGACCTTGTCGAAAAGGTTCAGCTTGCCGGTGTAGTGGAAGGTGCAGAAGATGAAGGAGACCAGGCAGAAAATGTAGAAATGCCGCGCCTTCTGCGCCGAGCCGCGGCGGTAGTAGACGAACAGGCCAATCATCAGGTACGCAATCCCGACCAGGTACTGATAGTAGATGGCCCGCCCGGGGACCACGTCGCCCACAATCACCTTGGCCTTGAACTCGACGCCGTTGCGCGAGAGCAGATACTCGGCCCGGTTCCACGAACGCACCCCCAGCAAGATGGCGGTCACCTCCTGCGCGCGTCCGATCGGCTGCCCGTTGATCTTCAGCAGCACGTCGCCGGCCCGTAACCCGGCGTTGGCCGCTCCGCTGCCCGGCATCACGCGCAGCGCCCTCACTTCGGTGGCCACCTCGCTCGGACCGACATCGCCCCAACTGACGCCGTCGTCCGGCAGCCCGAATTTCAATTGCTGATTGAAGTTCACTGCCGCGCAAAACGCCGCCGCGACGGTAAGCACCGTGAGGATCGCGGTCGACAGTTGGAACTTCAATTCCTGCAACATGGCCGGGTGGACTTGGGCGCTCCGTTTGCGCCCGCTCCGCGGAACCACCGCGGAATACCACTAACAGCAAGTTTACTGCCAACGAAGGGACGCCGGGTGCCTCTCCGAATTCGTTTTTCTTTTCTTATACTTGGCTGCTGGTCCATGCGCTCCATACCGAATTCGGAAGAAGCCGCTACCGCCAAGTGTATCCAACTGGCCCGGTGCGTTCGTGTCCACTGATTTACAGCGGCTCTGCCGCCGTGCCAAAATCGAAGGTCGCCGCCTTCCAGTTCATCCTAGCGAGATCCCAACTTGACGCTGGCTCCTGTCGATTACCTCATCCTGATCCTCTACTTTCTCTTCGTCCTGGGCATTGGTTGGAAACTGAAAAAGACCGTCTCGTCCAGTTCGGAGTTTCTGACCTCCGGCCGGTCGGTCCCGCTCTGGATCACCAGCCTGGCCTTCCTGGCCGCCAACCTGGGCGCGCAGGAGCTGGTCGGCATGTCGGCGTCCGGGGCCAAGTACGGCATCATGACCGCCCACTTCTACTGGGTGGGCGCGATTCCCGCCATGCTGTTCATCGGCTTGTTCATGATGCCCTTCTACTACGGAAGCAGAGCCCGGTCGGTGCCGGAATACCTCAAGCTCCGGTTCGACGAAAAGACCCGCGCCTTCAACGCTCTTACCTTCGCGTCCATGACGCTTTTCAGCAGCGGCATCTCGATGTACGCGCTGGGCCTGCTGCTGCAACTGGTGCTGGGATGGAGTTTTCCGGCCTCGATTCTGCTCTCGGCGGCGATCGTGCTGGTCTACACCTTCCTGGGCGGTCTCACGAGCGCCATTTACAACGAGGTTCTCCAGTTCTTCCTCATTGTGCTGGGTTTCGCGCCGCTCGCGTACCTGGCCGTTTCGCGCGCCGGCGGTTGGCAGGCGATTGGCGCGCGAGTGGATCCCGTCATGGTGCATGCCTGGCGTTACGCCGGAGACGCCAGCCAGAACCCGATGGGGGTGGAAATCTTCGGCCTGGTCGCCGGCCTGGGTTTTGTGCTTTCCTTTGGTTATTGGTGCACGGATTTCCTGGTAGTCCAGCGCGCCATGGCCGCCAACAGCATGTCCGCCGCCAGGTCGACGCCGATCGTGGCCGCGCTTCCCAAGATGCTGATTCCGTTCGTAGTGATTGTTCCGGGGATCGCAGCGGTGGCATTGGCCGGGATGGACATCGGGTACTCCTTGCCGGTCAAGGGCGACTCTTACGACTATGACCAAGTGCTGACCACCCTGATGGCCAAACTCTATCCCTCGGGCATGCTCGGCGTCGGTTTGACGGGTTTGATGGCGTCCTTCATGTCGGGCATGGCCGGAAATGTGACCGCGTTCAACACCGTCTTCACGTACGACATCTACCAGAATTACTTCCGGCGTTCGGCCAGCGACGCCCACTACCTGCGGGTAGCCCGCGCCGTCACGGTGCTGGGCACGGCCGCCTCGGTGGGCGCCGCTTTTCTGGCCCGCAGCTACAACAACATCATGGACCTGCTCCAGTTGGTGTTCGGCTTTGTGAACGCGCCGCTGTTCGCGACGTTTCTGCTGGGGATGTTCTGGCGCCGCGCGACGGGACACGGCGCTTTCGCCGGCCTGGTGGCGGGAACGCTTGCGGCGGCGGCCACCCATGGACTTACGTCTGCGGAAGGCAAGGGCGCCTGGGTCGCGCAGCTTCACCATTTCCCCTCCACGATGGCGCAGAACTTCTGGATCGCGATCGTCGCCTGGTCCGCCTGCTTCGCGGTCACGATCCTGGTGAGTCTGGCGACGCGGCCGCGGCCCGTCAGCGAACTGCGCGGCTTGGTTTACGGGGTGACGGCCCTGCCGCCGGATGGCGGCGATCCGCGCTGGAGCCCCGCCCGGCTGGCCCTCGGCGTCGCGGTGCTCACCATCATTCTGAACGTGGCGTTCTTCTAGTCGTAGCCGGCCCGCGGGGAAGCCCGGCGATCAGCGCGCAAGACCTTCCAGGCGGAACGCATACGCATGCTGGGCCCGGGAAGCGTCGCCCGGAGGAAGCGGCAAGTCCACCACCACATCCTTGCCTGCGCTCTTCCACTTCAACGCGCCGGGCGTTCCCAGCAGCGTGACCTTCATGGTCCGGGCCGGCTGGAAGTCACGCAAGGTGAGTTTCGCGCCCGGCCAGCGGGGCGTAATCGCATACAAGTCGCTGCCTTTGGCCGTGAAGAACGCCTCGATCACCGCCTGCCCGGGCTTGCGGGGCTCGAGGTAGTCGGTCACTTCGTACCGGGTCATGTACTCGCCGGTTTCCAGTTTCGGCACTTCCCCCGCGCTCCACTGGCGGGTGCGCCGCCAGGGCTTCGTGCCGTAAATCGCCTCGCCGTTGATGCGCAGCCATCTGCCCAGTTGCAGCAGGCGCTCCTGCATGATCACGGGAATCCGCCCGTCGCCGGTGGGGCCGATGTCCAGCAGCAGATTGCCGCCCCGGCTCACCAGGTCGATCAGCATCAGCAGCAGTTCCCGGTCCGAGCGGTAGTCCCCGATCTGCTCGGCGCGGTTGTACCCATACGAGAAACCCATGCCGCGGCTCTCTTCCCACGGCTTGGTGGTCCCTTCCAGTCCGGCGGTGTACTCGGTGGTGTAGTATCCCCCGTGCTTGTGGCGGGACCCTTTGCCCCAACGGTCGTTCACCACCACTTCTTCGCGTCCGGGCGCTTCGTTGAACAGCCACGCCAGCAACTCGGGCGATTTCCAATCCTCCCCCGGCATCTCCCATTCCCCGTCGGAGAAGATCAACGCCGGCGCATACCGCCTGACCAGATCCTTGAACTGCGGATGCATGTGTTCGGCCACGTACCGCGGGCGGTCGGTCAGCCACAGCGGGTTGTACCATTCGTACAGCGAATAGTAGAACCCCATTTTGAGGCCGCGCTTGCGGACCGCCGTCGTCAGGTCGCCCAGCACGTCGCGGCGCGGGCCAATCTCCACCGCATTCCACGGCCGCCTCCAGGCCGCGGTGGCATGCGCGCTCGACCACAAGGCGAATCCGTCATGATGCTTCGAGGTCAGCACCACGTAGCGCGCGCCGGACTTCTCGAAGACCTCCGCCCAGTAATCCGGATCGTACATCTCGGCACGGAACAAAGGCGCGAAATCGGCGTAGGCGAACCGCTCGCCGTAGTTCCGGGCGTGGAACTGCCAGGTCGGGTTGGGCTCCTCCTTGATCTTCGGCCCCTTGGCGAGGGCGTTCCAATACCATTCGGCGTACTTGCCGACGGGGGCGTACGCCGGGACCGAGTACACACCCCAGTGGATGAAGATCCCGAACTTGGCGTCGGTGAACCACGACGGCGTCGGGCGGCTGTCCACCGATTCCCAGGTGGGCTGGTAACGGGTCTGCGCGCCCAGCGATCCGGAGAGTCCGCAGGACAGGAGGAAAAGCGAAGCGAGCCGCATACGTTTTCTATCGTATGCCACCCGTCCGGCCCCGGCGCGCTCACGCGGCGGCGAAGAACAACCGGATGAACCAAAACGCGACCCAGGCGACCGCGGCCGAAGCCGGAATGGTGAGCACCCAGGCCCACATGATGTCGGTGGCCACGGCCCAGCGGACCGCTTTCAGGCGATGGATCGATCCGACCCCCGCGATGGCCCCGGCGATGGCGTGCGTGGTGGACACCGGCAGATGCAACTCGGTGGCCGTGAGCACCGCGATCGCGCCTCCCGTCTCCGCGCAGAACCCGCTGCGCGGTTTCAGCCTAGTCAGGCGGGAGCCCATCGTCCGGACGATCCGCCAGCCGCCGCTCAGCGTGCCCAGCGCGATCGCGCCATGCGCCGCGAAGATGACCCACACCGGCACCTGGAACTCCTTCAGATACCCGGAGGAGAACAGCACGCCGGCGATGATGCCCATGGTCTTCTGCGCGTCGTTGGTGCCGTGCGAATAGCTGAACGCCGCCGCGGAAACCAGCTGGAGTTTTCGAAACCATACATCCATTTTGCGTGGGGTTGCGTTACGAAAGATCCAGTGCACCGCAATCATCATCCCGTAGGCGGTGACGAGTCCGATCACCGGCGCCACCACGATGAAAGCGATGGTCATCGGCCACTTGCCGAGGATCAGCGCGTCGAAACCCGAGCGCGCCACCGCCGCGCCCGCGTAACCGCCGATCAGGGCGTGCGAGGAACTCGTGGGCAGCCCCCACCACCACGTCAGCAGGTCCCACACGATGGCGCCGATCAACCCGGCAAGAATCACATACGGCGTTACCAGGGTGAGGTCGACAAAGCCGGAGCCGACCGTCGTCGCCACGCCGGTGCCGAAACTGAACGCGGAAATGAAGTTGAAGAACGCCGCCCAGGCCACGGCCTGCAAGGGGGTGAGGACACGGGTCGCCACGATCGTCGCGATCGAGTTCGCCGCGTCGTGAAAGCCATTAATATAATCGAAAATCAGCGCGATCGTGATGATCAGGATCGCGAGGGCCAGCGTCGGGTCCATGCGGGTTCAACTGTTCTTGACGACCACGGCCTGGAGCACGTCGGCCACGTCTTCGCACCGGTCGGTGGTCTGTTCGAGGAACTCATGCACTTCCTTCTGCTTGATCAGCGCGATCGGATCGGTTGAGGATGCAAACAAATCCACGACCACCGCCCTTAGAATCGCGTCTGCCTCGTCCTCCAGACGATTGATTTCGATGCAGTGCGGCAGCACCGCCTCCTGGCTGTTCAGGGCGCGAAAGGCGCCTTCGAGCTCCCGCGCGCACAGGTCCACGATGCGGCAGAGCTCCACGACGGAGGGCGGGATCGGCTCCAGCCGGTAGGCGACCATGCGGTAAGCCGCGTCTTCGATGCCGTCCAGCACGTCGTCCAGATGCGAGGCCAGCGAGTGGATGTCCTCCGGATCGAGCGGCGTGATGAACGTCTGGTTCAGGCGCACGAACACGTCGTGGATGATTTCGTCGCCGCGCGCTTCCAGCTCGCGGATGGTGTGGCTGGCTTCGGTCAGCTTGGAGTGGCCGGCGGTGACCGCCTCCGCCAGCAGGCCCGAAGCCTTGCGGATGGTGGCGACCTGGTCCAGGAAGAGGGCGAAGAAGCGTTCCTCGCGGGGCAGCAGTCTCATAATGAATCGCCAGATGGAAAGACCATGGGCGGGTTACCAGGACCCCATATTGTAGCAGCGGAAGAACTACAAATCCGTGACGACGCGAAGCAATTCGGCGGCCGCCGCGGGGCGCGCCTGGTCCCCGTCTTCCCGGAACCGGTTGTCGAGGAGCCGGTTCGGATCGAGGTTGCCCATGGCCGACAGCAGGTTTTCCTTCAGGTGGGGATAGTCCTGTTCGAGGTCGGCGAACAGGTCGCGGATCGAGCGCCGCACGGTGCCGGTCTTTTGGGAACAGCCGCAAGGAATCACCGGCGCGCCGAGTGCGCCGGCGAAGGCGGCGGTGAGCTGTTCGGTGACGAACACCAAGGGACGAATCAGCCGGAAATCCTTCTGGCGGGACCAGGCGACCGGCGGCAGCGCGCTCAGTTTGCCGGTAAACAGCGCGTTCCGCAGCAGCGCCTCGCAGAAGTCGTCGGCAGTGTGCCCGAAGGCGATCACGTTGGCGCCGAGTTCGCGGGCGATCTCGTAAACCGCGCGGCGGCGATAACGGCTGCATAGGTCGCAGCCGTGGTCCGGTTCCTGCTCCAGCAGCCGAAACGAGGGCGCGTCGCGGTAATACGTCCAGGCGACGCCGCGCGCCCGCAGCCACTCGCCCAGCGGCTCGATGGGCCGCAGGAATTTTCCCTGCTCCACCGTAAACGCGCAGACGGAGAACTCGACGGGCGCTTTCCGCGCCAGCCGCAACAGCGCTTCCAGCAAGGTAAGCGAATCCTTGCCGCCGGACAGCGCCACGGCGACGCGATCCCCGTCCCGGATCATGCGGAAACGGTGAATGGCCTCGCCTACTTTGCGCAGCAATGCTCTTTCGCGGTCAGCGGTCATCTTCCGGTCTGGCAAACGAAGGCCCTGCAAGGTGTGCGGCCTTACAGGGCCGGGCCGCCAACGCAGCTTGGGAGCCAGGTGCGACCCTAGCTTAATTATTGCATGCGGCGTTGCTAGACCGAGCGATAACTGACCAGCTCGATCCGGTTCGCCGCGAGCGCCGCGCGGGTTTCGGGCGCCACCAGCGCGGCCAGTTCCCGTTCGCGCGCTTCTTTCAGGCGGGTGCGCGCCGCGCGCAACTCGGCGCCGCAATAACCCGGATGGCACATGAACTCGGTGAGGCCGGGCGGCAACTGCCCGAGGAGCGTCACCAGTTCCCGCGTGCGAAAGCGGCCGGTGAGTTGAAAGCCGGCGAAGTGATCGGTGGAACGGCAATGGTGGCGCCGCAGGACCTGCTCAAAGCGCGCGGCCAGGAAACGCAATCCGCCCGCGGTGGCGCGCTTCAACCAGGGCGCGGCGCCGCGCGCGGCGGTCCGCGGCAGGTCGAACGGCCGGCGGATCCAGGGGATGCCGAAGTCGCGCGCCACGCGCGCGACGGCGTCCAGCACGGGCGGCGCCAGATGCGTGTGTTTGTGCGTATCGAGGTGCGTGGGGCGGAGGCCGGCCGCCAGGATGCGCCGGACCTGCGCGGCCAGCTCGTCGTAGAGCCGGATCCGGCGCGCCACCATGGCCGCCAGCAGTTCCGGCACCGACTGGGGAAGCAGCGTGTGCGGAGGGGCCACGGCGCGGCCGCCCACCAACACCAGGTGGCATCCCACGTCCAGCGCCGGACACGACCGCGCTCGCCGCACCGCGTCCTCGAAAGCGTCCCCGTTCGCCATTAAGGTCGTCGCGGTCAGGATGCCCTCCCTATGCGCGTGGATGATTCCCCGGTTCACGTCCGGCGTGAAGCCGAAATCATCGGCGTTCACGATCAGGCGCCGGCCGAGCGGAATGGCGGGAGCGGGCAGCACCGCGGCTAAAAGATCGCCAGTTTGACGCGGAGAAACTTCTTGGGATTGGCGCGAATGTCTTTCAGCAGGTTCTGCAATTCGCGCGTCGACCCGTGCAGCGATTCGTACAACTGCGGGTTCACCATCAACTGGCCCAGCGTGCCCTGGCCCGTGTTGATTTTCTCCACCGTCGAGTCCACTCGGGCCAGCAGTTGGGTGATCTGCCGGTGCAGCGCTTCATCCTTGAGCAGCTTGCCCGCCGTGCCTTTGCCGGCGTTGACGTCCGCCAGCAGCGTCCGCATTTCCCCCAGCGCTTTCCGCACATCCTCGTAAAGGGCGTCCTCTTTGAGCAGCTTCCCCGCGGATCCTTCCCCCCGTTCCAACGCGGCCAGCAGGTTGTCCAGGCGGCGGATCGGCTGCCGCACGTCCTGGTAGAGCGCGTCCTCGTTCAACAGGCGGCCCAGCGTGCCCTGATTGGTGTTGAGCGTGTGGATGGCGCGGCGGGTCTCCTCGATGGTGGCGTTCACCCGGTCGTAGAGCGCTTCGTCCTTGAGCAGCTTGCCCACGTTGCCGCGCCCTTCCTCGACATCCTCCAGGAGCGCGTCCACGCGTTTGAGCGAGATCTGCAAGGCTCCCAGCAGATCCCCGGCCCGCGCCATCAGCTCGGGAATGTCCTGCACCGACTCGGCGCGGAGCGTGCCCCCGTCCCGAATCGCACGGCTGCTCCGCCCTTTGGTGATGTTGATGAACTTGTCTCCCAGCAGGTTCGCGGCGCTGACGCCGGCTTCGGAGTCTTCGGGAATCTGTTTCAGGTAGGACCGCTTGATCCGCATTTGGATCTCGACCACCTTCCCGGGTTCGCGCGAGCCGGTGAATTCGATCTTGGAGATCTCTCCCACCAGGATGCCGTTCAACCGCACGGGAGACGACACCGCCATCGCCGCCGAATCCTGCATGTAGGTCTTCAGCGTCGCCTTGTCTTCGAAAATCGAGCCGCTCCCCGTCAGCAGAAAGATCAGGACGGCCAGGATCGTCAGAGCCACCAGGGCCATGATGCCCACGCGAAGCTGGGCCCAAGCGACTTTCGCAGGTGAAGGCATGGCTTATCCGTTGTGCTTCACAAATTTTCCCACATACGGATCGGAGGACGCCTCCATCTCCGTCTGGGTGCCCTCGAAAACCAACTCCCCGCCGCGAAAGCCCAGGAAGATCGTGCGGGGCGCCGGCCGGTCCGGCGTGGCGGGAACCAGTTTGCCGGAAGCCTCGTCGTAGCGGTAATTCGCCAGGAGATTGCCGTTCTGATAGCGGTGCGTCACCAGCAGGGTGGTGGTATGGCGCAGGTCGCGGTTCTTCATGATCAGCGCGCAGATCGTGGTGGACGTGATGGGGTCCAGTCCCGCGGTGGGCGAGTCGTAGAGCACCAGCGGCGGTTCGGTCACCACCGCCCGGGCGATGGCCACCCGCCGCCGCATGCCGCCCGACAACTCCGACGGATACTTCTCCAGGGTGTGCTCGAGTTCGACGAAACTCAGCGCTTCCCGCACCCGGCGCGCCACTTCCTCGGGAGGCGCATGAATCGACTTCTGGTTGATCAGCGGATACGCCACGTTTTCCTCAATCGTCAGCGAGTCGAACAGCGCGCCCTCCTGGAACAGCATGCCCACCTGGCTCCGCAGATCGAACAGTTCCTCCTCGCTCAACCGCGTGATCTCCCGGCCGAACAGGTACACCTCGCCTTCCACGGGCCGGATCAACCCCAGCGCGGTTTTCAGCGCCACCGTCTTGCCGGAGCCCGCCTCCCCAAACAGCACGCGCGTCTCCCCCTTCGGCACCGAGAAGGAAACCCGCTTCAGCGCCGGCACGCCCGCAAACTCCACGGTCACGCCCTCGAAACGGAGAATCGTCTCGTCGCCGTTCACGACACGACGTTCCCGACAAAGATCTTGGTGATGAAGAAGGTCAGCACGAAGACGAGCACGGACGCCACCACCACGGCTTGCGTCGTGGCGCGGCCCACGCCCTGGGTGCCGCCCGTCGTCTGCAAACCGTAATAACAGCCCACCAGCGAAATGGCGAACGAAAAGACAAACGGCTTCAGCAGCCCTTGGGAAACGTCGTTCCATTCCAGGGCGGTCCACACGGTGTGCCAATACTGTGCCGGCGTCAGGTTCAGCAGATAATACGCCACGATGAAACCGCCGAACATGCCGGTGAAATCGGCGATGATCGTCAGCAGCGGCAGCACCACCGCGGTGGCGATCATGCGCGGCGTCACCAGTTTCTGAATGGGATCGGTGCCCAGAGCGCGCATCGCGTCGATTTGCTCGGTGACTTTCATCGAACCGATCTCGCTGGCCATGCCCGAGGCGTTCCGTCCGGCCACCATCAGGGCGGTGAGCACCGGCCCCAGCTCGCGCACCAGCGTAATCGAGACCACGGTGCCGGTGCGTCCCACCTGCCCGTACTGGGCCAGCGCGCGAGACATTTGCAAGGCCATCACCGCGCCGCTGAAGAATCCCGTCAGAATCACGATGGGCAGGCTGCCGAACCCGATCGTGTCCATCTGCAAGGCGATATCGGCGCCGTAGTGGGGCCGCCGGAAGACGTTCCGGACGGCCTGCCCGGCAAGGATGAAAAACTCCTGAATGGCCAGGATCGGACCCTTTGCGAAATCGAGCAATGCCCCGTGTCTCCGACCCCTCGATGCTACCATACAAGCCGGAAACGGCAGTGCGATGAACGGCTTGACGGCGGTCCCGGGAATTCGTGTCGGCCATGTCTCCGACCTCGAAGGGCTCACCGGCTGCACGGTGGTCCGGTGCGAAGGAGCGGTCGCGGGAGTGGATGTGCGGGGCTCGGCCACCGGCACGGAAGAGATCGACGCGCTCCAGCCCGGCCACGTTGTCCCGCAGATTCACGCCATCACTTTGGCGGGAGGCAGCGCGTTCGGCCTCGAGGCGGCTTCGGGCGTCCGCCAATACCTGGAGGCGCAGGGCATCGGGTTCCCCACCCGCGCGGCGAAAGTGCCGATCGTGCCGGCGGCCATTATCTACGATCTCGCCATTGGAAACGGCCGCAGCCGTCCCACCCGCGAGATGGGGCACGCCGCGGCCAAGGCCGCTCACGCCGGGCCGGTGGAGGAAGGTTGCGTGGGAGCCGGCACGGGCGCCACCGTCGGGAAGGTGTTGGGGATCGAACACGCCATGAAGTCCGGCATCGGTTCGCATGCCATGCAGTTGACTCCGCGCGTGGTGGTGGCCAGCCTGGTGGTGCTCAATGCCTGGGGCGATGTCCGCGATCCTTCCACCGGACGCATCCTGGCCGGGGCGCGGACTTCGCCGCATGCGCGCGACTTTGCCGGGGCGCATGTGGTGATCAAGCGAGGCGCCGCGTCCGCTCCGTTCAGCCGAGAGAACACGACGCTCGCGGTGGTCGCCACCAATGCCGCGCTCACCAAAGTCGAGGCCACCAAGCTGGCGCAACTGGCGCAGTTGGGTCTTGCCCGGACGATCTTTCCGGTGCATACCATGGCCGACGGCGACGTGGCGTTCGCGCTTTCGCTCGGCAAGGAGCGGGCTCCGCTGGATGCGCTGGGCGTTGCCGCTGCCGAATCGGTCGCGCAGGCGGTGGTGCGCGCCGCCTTGCTGGCCAAGTCGCTGGGCGGCCTGCCGGGCTTGGCGGGCTGACCTCTGCGGTTCTTGCAGATTCCGCTGGCGGCTGGCGCAAGTGTTGCCGGACCGGTCTTCCTCATGGCTCGCTCCCGTAGTTTGGCGAACCGCATGCTAGCCATTTCGCGTGCGCGCTTTGGGCCTGTTCATTCTGCTGCCTGGGTTGGGATTCGCGCCAACGCCCCGCTTTCTGGAGGCCGGCGAGTGCGCCATGTGCCACACCCGGATTCCCAAACCGGGTGCGGGTTGGGACCGCGACACGGGCTTCATCGGCCCCTTCCACCTCTGGCGGAACAGCATGATGGCCCACGCGGCGGTGGACCCTTACTGGAAAGCGAAGGTCGCCTTCGAGGTCGCGCGCCGGCCGGCGGCGAAAGCGGAAATTGAAGACCATTGCCTCCGCTGCCACGCGCCAGCCCAACAGTATCCCCTGCGCCTCGCCGGCCGCCGGCTGGCCGTGGCCCGACTCGATTCGCTTGGCCGGGACGGAGTGACCTGCACCGTCTGCCATCAGATCACTCCCGCCCATCTGGGCAAGGCGGACTCCTTCAGCGGCCGATTCGTGGTTGGCGACCGCGGGGAGATCTACGGTCCGCACGCCGGCCCGTTTCGCATGCCGATGGAGCATCACACGGGATTGACGCCGGCTGAGGGCCGTCATGTGCTGGATGCCGCGCTCTGCGGAACCTGCCATACGGTGCTCACGCATCCCGCCGGCGATGACCGCGCTTTCGTCGAACAGGGCCCTTTCTTGGAGTGGCTCGCGAGCGAGTACCCCGGCCAGGGGCGCACGTGCCAGTCGTGCCACCTGCCGCTCCTGCGGGATGCGCAAGGGAACCTGGCCGCGCAGTTCATCGCGCACCGCCCGCCGGGCGGCCCCTTCCCGCCGACCGGAGAGCGCTCGCCGTTCGGCCTGCATCGTTTCGCGGGCGCCAATGTCCGCGCGCTCGCATGGCTGGCGGAGATCGAAAACGAGCCGGACTTGCGCGAGGCGGCCGGCCACACGCACGAGCATTTGAAACGGGCGGCCCGCCTGGAGGTCACGCCGCGGCGGACGCCCGATGCGCTCGTGCTCGACGTTCGGGTTCTGAACCTGACGGGCCATAAGCTGCCCACGGCGTATCCGAGCCGGCGCATCTGGCTGCGCGTGCGCGTCCACGATTGGCAAGGCCGGATCCTGTTCGAGTCCGGCCGCTGGGACCCGGGATCGGGCGCGCTGGAGTCGGGGGAGGCGACCCAACCCCACTACGCCGTCATCGACCGCGCCGGGCAGGTGCAGGTCTTCGAAAGCATTTACGGAGATGGTGCCGGCGAGGAAACGGCGTCGCTGCTGGACGCCGTCACCTACCTGAAGGATAACCGCATTCCTCCGGCCGGTTTCCGTCCGGCGCGTCTGGCCGAAATGGGGCTGGGCCCGCTTGCGATCGGAACGGTGGGTGTCCCGGCCCATGGCGCTTTCCGCGCCGGTGAGGCGACGACGCACTACCGGATTCCCTGGTCCGGCGGCTCCTCTCCCGTGCGGGTGGAAGTGGATTTGCTGTACCAATCGATCAAGCCCGGACACCGGCCTCCCGGCTTCGCGGCCCCCGCGTCCGCGATGCAGCCCGTGGTGATGGCTTCGGCGAGGCTGGATGGCTGAACGCCAACCTCGGGATTCCGTGCTGATAGTCTCGTAAGCGTGCAGCCTCTTTACGTCCGCGTCCATCCGGCCGATTCGGTGGCCATTGTGGTGAACCCTGAAGGACTCCCCGCCGGCGCTACGTTCCCCTGCGGGTTGGCTCTGCGCGAAGCCATCCCGCAAGCGCACAAGGTCGCGCTTACCCGCCATGAGCCCAGGCAGCCCGTGCTCCGCTACGGACAGACCATTGGTTTCGCCAACCGCGAGATACATCCCGGGGACTGGGTTCGCGAAGAGTGGATCGACCTGCCGCCCGCCCCACCGCTCGACCAGTTGCCTCTGGCCACCGCCATCCCGGCGCCGCTGCCCCCGCTCGAAGGGTTGACGTTTGACGGCTACCGCAACCCCGACGGCGCCGTGGGCACCAAGAACCTGCTGGGCATCACGACCAGCGTGCAGTGCGTCGCGCCCGTGGTGGAATACGCGGTTCGCCGCATCCGCGAGGAACTGTTGCCGCGCTTCCCGCACGTCGACGGCGTGACGGCGATCACGCACACCTATGGGTGCGGCGTCGCCATCGACGCGCCGGACGCCGCGATCCCGATCCGCACGCTCGGCCATCTCAGCCTGCATCCCAATTTCGGCGGCGCGCCGCTGGTCGTGAGCCTGGGGTGCGAGAAACTGCAACCCGGACGCCTGCTCCCGGAGCGCTCGTTGACGCGCGTGGGCGCGGGTCCGCTGCCCATAGCCGGCGGCAGCCCCTACGTCGTGCGACTCCAGGATGCGGATTTCCGCGGCTTCGGGGAGATGGTGGCGGCCATTCTGCGCGCCGCCGAGCGCCGCCTGGAAGAACTGAACCGCCGCCGCCGCACGCCCTGTCCAGTCTCCGAACTCGCCGTTGGTCTCCAATGCGGCGGCAGCGACGCGTTCTCCGGCGTCACCTGCAATCCGGCCGTAGGCCACGCCGCCGACCTGCTGGTGCGCGCCGGCGCGACCGTGCTGTTCTCCGAGGTGACGGAGGTCCGCGACGCCGCGCACCTGTTGACGCCCCGGGCGGTGAACGAGCAGGTGGCGCGGGATCTGATCCGCGAAATGCGCTGGTACGACGCCTACCTGGCCCGCGGCGGGGCGGACCGCAGCGCCAACCCCACCCCGGGCAACAAGCGCGGGGGACTCGCCAATGTGGTCGAAAAAGCGCTCGGCTCGGTGGCTAAGGCCGGCAGTTCCGCGCTCATGGCGGTGGCCACCCACGGCGAAAGAGTCCGGACGAAGGGCTTGGTTTTCGCCGCTACGCCCGCCAGCGACTTCATCTGCGGCACGCAACAACTGGCCTCGATGAACCTGCACGTATTCACCACGGGCGAAGGAACCCCCTACGGCCTCGCCATGGTTCCTGTCATCAAGGTATCGTCCCGGACCGCGCTGGCCGAACGCTGGCCGGACTTGATCGACCTCGACGCGGGACGCATCGCCACCGGGGAAGCCTCTCTCCCGCAGGTGGGCGAGGAACTCTTCCGGTTCATCCTCGACGTGGCCAGCGGGCGCAAGCGAACCTGGGCCGACCATTGGGGACTCCACAATAACCTGGCCCCATTCAATCCGGGTCCGGTGACCTGAGGTTTCCGCGCGCCCCGGAGGAAGCGGGCGGGCCCGGCGGCCGGAGGATGCGGCGGGCGTCGGAGCTTTCACTGCCCGCGGCGCGCGGTCCGTGTTTTCCGGGCGGACGTGGTCGCCGGCGCTCCCAGCTGCAACTGAGCGCGGGTTCGACTGCCGCAACGACGGCATCCGGTTGCGGAGCGGAGCCCTCGTCCTGCCGGTCACCAGGCTGCGCGGCAATCACGCCGGCTTGCTGGTTTCCACCGATCGCGGCAAGAGCTGGCGGATGGGGGCGGCGTGGTCACGACGCCCATGGGGCAGGATGAGCCGGCCGTCGTGGAACTCAACTCCGGCGCGGTGCTAATGCTGCTCCGCACCGGCGGCGGGCGGCTGTGGCGCACGAAGAAGTTCGATTTGGGCGAGACGTGGTCCGCGCCGGAGCAAACCGCGGTGGAAGCGCCGGCCTCCTCTCACAGCGCGTTCCGCCTGCGCGACGGGCGCCTTGCGCTCACGCACAACGCCTCGCCCAGAGTGTGCACGCCCTTGACGATCCGCTGGTCGGAGGACGATGGCGAAAGCTGGGGACCGCCCCTCGAACTTGCGACCGCGCCCGCGTGGACACCGGGCAGCCGCGAATCGCGGCGGCAGGTCAGCTATCCTTCCGTGGCGCAGTTGCCGGAGGGCACGCTGGTGGTGGTGTGGGCCGACATCGGCATCTCGGATGCCGAGCAGTACGGGATGATCCAGTCGGCGCGGGTGAAACCGTAAAAGGAAGGGCTTGGCGCGGGCAGGGGCGGTTGCGCGAGAATAGAGCGTTCACGTGCAGGGCCCGACTCCGCAAATCGTTGTCGCCAGCGAACCAGGCCTGATTTCCCCGCCCGGCGGGGCGGGATTGACGTGCTGCGCCCCGGAGCAAGTCCCCGACGCCTTGCGCGACTCCCGGGCGCAAGGATTGCTGCTGGTGGCCGGGCAGTTCGACGAGACGCTGCCCAGCCAGGTGCGCTCCTGGCTGACCTGGCAGCCGGAACTTCAGGTGCTGCTCGTCTTCCGGCAAGCGCCGCCCACCCGCGGGCTGACCGAGTTGATGCGCGCCGGCGCTTACGACGTGGTCGAAGCGGCGGCGGAGCGTCCCCTGGCCAGCGAGGTGGGGGATCTGCTGGAGACGTTGCGGCGCCGCGTGGAGGAACTCCGCGCCGGGCGTTCGGATCGCGCCGAGGCCCGGGCCACGCTGGCCGAGGTCGGGCTGGTGGGCGAGAGCCCCGCCATGCAGGACCTGTTCGTGCAAGTGCGTCATGCGGCCCGCCTGCAATGCGCCGTGCACATCTTCGGGGAGGGCGGAACCGGCAAGGCGCTGGTGGCGCATGCTCTGCACCTGCTGAGCAAGCAGCGCGAGGGGCTGATTCTAACCGTGGACTGCGCGTCGCTGTCGCCGCAGGTGCTGCGGGCGCTGCTCGGCGGCCCGGGCAACCCACGCGGCCCGCTCCTCCGCCAGGCGCATCGCGGCACCTTGTACCTGCGCCAGGTGAGCGAGACGCCATACGCGGTCCAGCAGGAGTTCGTGCGGCTGTTGGACCATCCCGCCGGCCCCGACGGCGGTCCTCTGGAAGTCCGCTTCCTCTCCTCGGCGCACCGGCGGATCGACGAACTGACCCAGTGGAAACGCTTTCGCGAAGACCTCTGTTACCGGCTGAACGTGCTCACGATCGAGATTCCGCCCCTGCGCCAGCGTATCGAAGACATCCCGACCCTGGCGCGCCTGTTTCTGACGCGGCAGAACACCAGCTTCCGGCAGATGGCGATTTCCCCCGAAGCCATGCAGGCGCTGACCGGGTATCACTGGCCGGGCAATGTCCGCCAGTTGCGCGACGCGGTCGAGCATGCCGTGCTGCACTGTCCGGACGAACTGATCCTGCCCGAGCACCTGCCCGCGTGGATCGAAGGGCGCGACGCCGCGCCGCCGGCGCCGGCGCCATTCGTGACCAGCGAACTGAATCTGGCCGCGCTCGAGCGCCAGGCGATCCTGCGCGCGCTCCAGGTGACCGGCTTTGACAAGTCAAAGAGTGCGCGCCTCCTGGGGATCGGCAAAACCACGATGTACCGGAAATTGAAGGCCCTGGGCCGCCGCGGCGTCCGGCGCGGACGCCGTCCGGAAGGCGCGTGATATCCTGAGGCAATCCGAGGGTTCCCAAGCATGCCGACCGCGCAGTACACCACGCGGAGCGGAATTACCGTTCTGCGCACCATTTCCCGAATCCCCTACAAACGCGGATTGAAGCGGCTGCTCGGCGAGTTGGATACGTACCGGGGGATCTATCTCTCCTCCGGCTACGAGTACCCCGGGCGGTACTCGCGCTGGGATGTCGCTTCGGTGCGGCCGCCGCTGGAGATTGTGGCCTGGGACCGCGTGGTGGAATTTCGCCCGCTCAATGTGCGCGGCGAAATCCTGAACCAGCTTCTGGCGCCCATCCTGGCCGAGGGCGCCTATTGGGACTCCTTCGAGCGGCGCGGCCCGCTGCTGCACGGGGTATTGCGTCCCCTGCCGAAGCTGTTCCCGGAGGAAGAGCGCAGCAAGCAGCCTTCGGCGTTTTCGGTGCTCCGCACCTTGATCGCGGAGTTCCGCCCGGGCCAGGACGCGCGCCTGGCGCTGATCGGCGCGTTCGGCTTCGACCTGCTCTTCCAGTTTGAGCCCATTCAGAAGAGGCACCCCCGCCACGGGCAGAAAGACCTGCATCTGTTCCTTTGTGACGACATTTACTTCATGGACCGCAAGAAGGAGCAGATTGAGCACTACGCCTACGACTTCGAGAAGGATCACCTGAGCACCCTGGCTCTGCCGCGCACCGGCGAACCGGCGCCTGCCCCGGCGGAAGAAGGCGGCGAACCCCTCGCCATCGTCAGCGACCACACGCCGGAAGAGTACATGGCCAATGTCGAGCGGGTGCGGGAGGGCATGCGCCGCGGAGATTATTACGAAGTGGTGCTGCGGCAGACTTTCCGCGCGCCCTACCGCGGCAAGGCGTCGGAGCTCTTCGCGCGGGTGCAGAAACGCAGCCCCAGCCCCTACGAGTTCCTCCTTCAGTTCGGGGAGGAGCAACTGGTGGGGGCGTCGCCCGAAATGTTCGTGCGGGTCGAGGGGCGGCGGGTCGAGACCTGCCCGATCTCGGGCACCGCGCGCCGGACCGGCGACCCGATGCAGGACGCCGACAACATCCGCGACCTGCTGGCTTCTCCCAAGGAGGAGTCCGAGCTGACCATGTGCACCGACGTGGACCGCAACGACAAATCACGCGTCTGCGTGCCGGGCTCGGTGAAGGTGATCGGACGCCGGCTGATTGAATCCTATGCCGGCGTGTTTCACACCGTGGACCATGTGGAGGGCACGCTCGCCGAAGGCTTCGACGCGCTGGATGCGTTTCTCACCCACATGTGGTCGGTGACCATGATCGGCGCGCCAAAAAAAGCGGCAGCTCAGGCCATTGAAGACCTGGAAAAGAGCGCGCGCGGCTGGTACGGCGGTTCGGTCGGCATGATTTCGCTGAATGGCGACATCAACACCGGGATCACTATTCGGACCACCTATCTGCGCGACGGTTTCGCCAGCTACCCGGTGGGCGCCACGCTGCTCTATGATTCCGTGCCCGCGCTCGAAGAACAGGAAACGCGGATGAAGGCGACGGCTTTCTTCGAAATCCTGGGCGCTCCGCGGCAGACCGCCTCCGTGGCGGCCGCCGAGGAGGACCGGCCGGGTACGGGTCTGAAGTTGCTGCTGGTGGATCACGACGATTGTTTTATTCACACGCTGTCCAATTACGCCCGCCAGACCGGCGCGGAAGTGGTCACCTACCGCACGGGTTTCCCCTGGGAACTGCTCGGACAAATTGCGCCGGACGTGGTGCTGATCTCGCCGGGACCGGGCCGCCCGTCGGATTTCGGCGTTCCGGATCTGGTCCGCTACCTGGCGGCGCAGGGGATTCCCACCTTCGGCGTGTGCCTCGGACTGCAAGGCACGGTGGAAGCGTTCGGCGGCGAGTTGGGAGTGCTGAGCTACCCGATGCACGGCAAGCCTTCCCTGGTGCGGCATACCGGCCAGGGCGTGTTTGCCGGTTTGCCGGAGATGTTCACCGTCGGGCGATACCACTCGCTTTACGCCATCAAGGAAAAACTGCCTGCGTGCCTGGAGATCACGGCTGAGTCCGACGATGGGGTCATCATGGGCGTCCGTCACCGGGACCTGCCGATTGAAGCCGTCCAGTTTCACCCGGAATCGATTCTGAGCGCAAAGGACAAGTGCGGATTGCGGCTGATGGAGAACCTGATGCGCCAGCGGCGGGCGCTGGCCCATCCGTCCGTGACCGGGTGATCCGCGCAGCCGGCGGGCCGCGTGAAAAACCCGGTAACAGACAGCTTTTTTCGCTTAGCGAGCAGTGCGGAATCAACGATGGGTGGCTTAAAACAACGATGGGTGGCTTGAAAAAGATGTCCGTCACCGGTTTTTATCACGCTGCCTCTGCCAGCGAGCGGGTCTGGCGGGCCTGGGCCCGGACATCACGGCGCGGCCAGCGCGGCGGCGATCCGCTTCAGCCGTTCGGCGTGTTCGGCCACCGCAAGATGCGGGTCGAGCGCCTTTAGCGACTCCAGCCGCTCGAGCTCCCGCCGCAACTGCCGGGAAGGCTCGGGCGCTTGCGCCAGCCGCGCCGCAGCCCGCCGGAAGACCACCTCGCGCAGCGCCTGCGCTTCCGCCGCGCCGGCGTTCGCCGTGAACAGGACTGCGGTCAAAGCCAAGGCGGCCGAGCGCTTCATCCACGTGGGGTCCAGGCGGTCGGCGGTGTCAAAGTCAGTGTGGATGACGTGCAAGGACGGCACGGCCAGGCTGATGGCGGGAATGCGCACCGCGGGGGCGGCGAACGCGACGTGATCGCTCAGCTCGGCGTACGGCCAGAAGAGCGGGCGCAAGGGCTGCGCGCCGCCTCCCTCCGCCAACGCCAGGGCGCTGGGCGCGTATTCCGCCGGCGCATAGCGCGCCGCCACGTCCTCCACCAGGTTGTGGATCAGGTCGTCGGCCCAGGAAGGCAGCCATTCCGGCCCCCCGATGACGATGAAATGGTTCTCGGCGTGGCGGTCGCCGCCGGCCTGGTCCAGGTTGACGGCCAGCAGGATGCGCTTGGACTGCTCGGGGTAACGCTGAAAGTAGCGCTGCTCGGAGAGGATTTCCGTAGACCACCAGAAGCGGATGGACCGGCGGGGCGGAGGTACGGCCCCCTTGGCGACCAGGGCCTGCAAGGCGCGCAGGGACTCCAGCAGCGCTCCGCTGCCGGAGGCGTTGTCGTTGGCGCTGGGCCGCGGGTGGTCCAGATGTGCGACCAGCACGATGTCCCGGTCCGGGACCGCGCCGGGAATCTCGCCCGTCACCTGCATCAGGCGTCCTGGCCGGGTCTGGCGGACCTGCAAGCGGAGGCGCAGCCGCACCGGCTTGCCGGCGCGCAACCAGCCGGCCAGGCGGCCGGCTTGCGCGGCACTCACCGCCATCGCCAGCGCGCCCGGCGGAGCGGCCAACCACGAAACCGATTCGTGAGGAGTCTGGCGGCCAAAGAACGCGAGCGATTCGGCGCACAACAGGGCTGCTGCGCCCCGCTCCGCCAGCCGGCGCCACTGCCCGCGGGAAGGAACCTTGCGGGTGAGGACGATCCTGCCGCGCACGTCGAGCGAGCCGTAGTCCTCTCCCGCCCCGGCATCCACCAACAGGGCCGCCACCTCGCCGGCGCGGCTGCCCGTCATGGCGATCAAGGGATTGCCGGAAACGGAAGCCAGGCGCATGCGCTCCGGCGCCAGTACGTCGATCTCGCCGTCCAGGGGTTCCCACGCCGGTTCGTCCCAGGCGAACTGTTCGAGCCGCACCCCGCGCAGGCCGAGTTCCTTCGCGCGCTCCATGATGTAGTCGGCGGCGTCGCGGAATCCTTGCGAGGCGGGCAGGCGGTGATACCCGGCCAGCGCGCGGGCATGGGCGATGGCGTCGCGGGCGGAGATCTCGCCGAACACCGCGCGGGTGAGCGGTTCGGGGACCACCTGCGCGCCCAGCGCGGTCGCCAGCAGCCAACCCAGCGCCCATGCCCTCATGGCGTGCGCCTCGCGGCCGCGCGCGAGATGGCGCGCACCAGCTTCCGGTACGGGACCGCGTCCAGCGACGGGAACGGAATCCAATCGCCGTCGCGCCAGCTCGAATAGAACCAGCGGGCCAGCAGGGCCAGGTGTTCCTGCCGCTCTCGGACCGAGGTGGCGCGGACAGGAAAATCCTGCAACAGCTCGCGGAGGCGCCGGTCGAGAGACAGGTTCTGCCCTCCGGCATCCGCTACCGGAAAGCGGCAAACGGGCTGCCAGACGCCCTGCCACACCAGGCGGAGATCGACCGCGCCTTCCTGGTGCGACGCGGTCACGGCGACGCCGTGCAGGCGGTCGGTGTCCGTGGCCAGCTCGTCCCGTAGGGCCAGCACGGCCTGAATTCGTTCCAGGAGGCGGTGCTGCCGGGCAGCCTGTTCAAAATCCAGCTCGGCGCTGAAGCGGTCCCGCGCCGCTGCGGTGGGCTCGAGGAGAGACCTGCCGCCGGACTGGAAAAAGTGCGCAACGCGCTCGGCTTCGTGACGGTACTCATCCGGCCCGACCACCTGCTGGCAAGGGCGGAGACAACGGCCCATCTCTCCGTAAATACAGCCCGGGTGGTCCGGACTCGGCGTCAGATCCTCCTGGCAACGGCGGAGTTGAAATAAATCCAGGGTTTGCGCCTCGAACCGCTCGGCCGTGGCGCGCGACTGGAAGGGACCGAACCAGAGCCCCGGCCCCCGCGCCAACTGGCTGGTGATTTGCGTGCGCGGGAAGGCATTGTCCAGCGTGATCTTCACATAAGGGGGAAAACGAAGCTTGATCAACTGGCGGTACGTTTCCGGATAACAGTGTCTGGCCAGCCGGTAACGCAGCAGCCATGCCTCCAGCAGCGACCCGGTCCACCAGCATTCCACGCGCGTCACCACGCCCCGCAAGTTCGCCAGCCGGGACGCCCGCGGTCCCAGCAGGCGGAGCAACCGCCGCCGGAGTTGGCCGGTGCGGGCCAGATGCGGCGCACCCTCGCCGGGCCACAGGAGGAAGACCGCCGGCCGGTTGGGCAGGGCGGCCAGATTCTCGTCCAGCGCCCCGGCGTCGGTGGCGTCGAGCACCAACTGCGGCGGATCCGTGTCCCACCCCAGGCGTGTCATGCGAACAGGCCGCGAAACGCCTCCGGCGTCAACGGAGCCACGGTTGACACCAGCAGGTTCTCCTCCACGTGCCGGGGGCTGCTCATCCCCACCAAGGCTACGCCGATGCCTGGCGCCGAGCGCGCGAACTGAAGCGCGCGTTGCGCGTCCGTCTCCAGACCGTTCAACGCGCTCCGCACGCCGTCGGGAAGGTCTTTGGCCAGCCGCGCTTGGAGTAGGGAAGCGCTGGCTACCACCTGCAATCCCGCGCGGCGCGCCGCCTCCAGCAGCGTCAGCATCTCGCCTTGCCAGAGCTGGTTACGCAGGCTGAAGGCCTCGGTCATGGCGAGATTGAACGGCAATTGCAAGAACCGAAAATGATGCTCTTCGCCGCCCACCTGGCGGGCCAACTTCACCAGGCGCTCCAGTTGCAGGGCGTTGTCCGCGTCCGGCCTGGCCCGGTAGCCATTCCACGTTGCGGTGCCATACCACCGGACCCGGCCCTCCTGAACCGCCTGTTCACACCGCGCGAACGCCTGGCGAATGCGCTTCTCGAACTCCGCGCGTTCGACGTAGCCAAGCTGGGTTTCGGGGTTGTGCAGGTAGAACACGTCGATGGTCTCAATCCCCAGGTTGGCGCGGCTGCGGTCCATTTGATCGCTGAGGAACTCGGGCGTCATGGCGTGCATCTGCCCCACCACCTCCTCGGGGCGCAAGGTGGAAGGATTCACCGCTCCGGGCGTCAGAAACCCGGCCTTGGTGCAGACGATGATTTCGTCCCGCTGGAACTCGCCGGATCGGAACAGGTAATCCAGCGCGGCGCCGATCGAGCGCTCCGAGCGCTGGTGGCGGTAATTGATGGCGGCGTCAAGCACATTGATGCCGCCGCAGACCGCCGCGACGATGGACTGGGCATAGGCATCGTCCGTCGCCTCGTCCACGCCGCCCAGGTAGGTTCCCAACCCCAGCGTGGCGGCGGTCCATTCACCCAGCGGACGGTAGAAACCCTGCCCCTGCTGCGCGGGAAATCGCCTGGCATAACGGGCCGTGCCCGCACCGGTTGCGAACCCAGGTGTCATGACTTCATCGTAAATGACGAGCCCGCCAATCGGGTGTGAAGTGCCTTCCAAAGAAATCCACAATTGAAAAATCCCATGGCTTTCTGATAACGTCATCAGGTGTCTTCTTTGCGCAAACCGATGAGGAGCCGCAGACAAAGCCGCACCGGAGGAGCTTTGCTGGCTGCTTTGACGCTTGCGCCCGGACTGCTGGCGCAGCGGCTGGACGTAACGAACTTCATCGTTTTAGGGGAGGGGCTGGCCGCCGGCCAGAGCAACTACACGCTGAGCGAGGTCGGGCAGCGGCAAAACTTCCCGGCATTGATGGCGCGGCAGATGGGCGCCCTGTTTCCTCAGCCCATCTTGCTGGCGCCCGGTGCAGGCGATGCCCTGGCCGTTCAGGCGCTGCCTGCGCGGATACCGGCGTACCCCGCCGGGAGCGTGCGTGAGTTCGTACAAGTCAACCCGCCCAAGCGCGACGAGGGCCCAAGTTTATTCATTTTTAATGTTTCGGTTCCCAACCACCGCCTGGAACACGCTCTGTCGCGCCGGCCGGTGTTTCCGCTCATCCACGAGAACCACACGCAGCAAACCCTGCTGAATCTCCTGCTGGGCTTCCCCAACATGCTGTTCGACGCCGACGTGCCGCTGTGGACTCAGGTTGAGTACGCCGAGGCGATGAACCCGACGCTGGCGCTGGTGGAACTGGGTTACTACGAGGCGCTGGAAGCGGCGGTCAGCGGCGATCCCAGCCGGATTCCCGAGCCGGCCGCCTTTCGCGCCAACTACAACCAGGTGTTGCAGCGGCTGCGGCGGAACTTTTCGGAAGTGGTGGTGACGACGATTCCCGACCCGATGGATACGGCTTACTGGACTCCGGCGGTGGAGGCGGCCAATTTCCTACGGACTCCTCCCTACGTCGTGCTGTTGGGATACGGCGTCACGGTGGAAGATTTCGTTTCGCGGAACGCGCTTTACGAAATCGGCAATCAACTCATCCGCCGCAAACTGGAGCCATTGCCCGCGGGATCATTCCTCCGCCCGGCGGTGGCGGCGCAGATCCGCCAGCGGGTGCGCGCGTTGAACACGGAAATCACCGCCGCGGCGCGCGATGCCGGCGCGCAGGTCTACGATCTGGCGGCTTTGTTTGCGCGGGTGAAGACGCAGGGCGTGCAGGTGGGCGCCCGCCGCGTCACCGGCGAGTACCTCGGGGGATTCTATTCGCTGGATGGCTTTTACCCCGGCATCACCGGGCACGCCATCATCGCGAACGAGATTCTTGCGTTGCTCAATCGAACCTACTCCCGGTCGTTCCCGCTGTTGAACCTGGCGCAAATCGCCGCGCAGGACGCGGTCTTTCAGGACCGGCAGGCCCCCGCGTTGTTCTACACGGAGGCGGACCTGGACTTCGTGCGCCCCGTGCAGGAGCCGATCGAATGAAACGCCTTTTGCTGCTGTCCTGTGCTCTGGCGGTGGGCCTGCCCGCCAGCGCGGAGGAGCCCACCCTGATCTTCCGGCCGCTGCCCGCGCCGCTGAAATTGCCGCCCGGCTTGCGGCAAACGCTGCCTTTGCACAAGCGCCACAGTTTCTTCGGCGACACCCTGCGCGCGGTGGATTGCACCGACGACCGGGACGTCATCTTCGGCACCTGCGGCAATCTGTTGTTCGGCGGTGTGGCCATGACTACGTCTCACCTCAGCGGAGACATCACTATTCAGTTTTACCCTCCGGTGAGGAACGTGGCGCACTTTGAAGTGATCCACGGCGTTCTGCGCGGCGACGACGGCCGGCTAGTGGCGCCGCAGGGTTACGAATTGCCCGTGCTGCTGAACCAGGTCAGCGACGCGCCCCACATCCTGTCGGAGGGCGACCTGGATCTGACGACTGGCGGCGTGACTAACATCAAGTACCGTGTGCAGTTCCTGAACACCGCGCTGCTCGCGCTGGGCTCGGTAAACCCGAAGTTGGAAGCGCCCGTGATCGAGTTCCCCGGCGTGCGCGGTCACGCGTGGGCCCGTTTCGAGCAGCGTCCGGACGGGTTGCTGGATTTCACCTTCCAGGGCAATACGTTCCTGCCGCTGGGCAAGGACGTGCTCGGCGACCCCGTGCGGTGGCCGATGCCCTTCTGTGGCCCGCGCCTGACGTGCGCGAGCATCCTGGCCCGCGGCACGGCGCTCCACCCGCACCTGACGCTCAGCACCAAGGCGCCGGGCGGCGATCCTTGCGCGCCCAATTGCCCCGACATTCCCTCGAACGCCATTCAGGAGTTCACGGTATTCACGCACAGCTCCAGTTTTGGCGATGACTTTGAATTGAACATTCCGCAACTGGGCGGCGAAGGCGCCGGACGCAGTCACTTGCAGGGCCGGCTGATGATTCAGTTCGGTCCTCGCACGCCCGAGGACACCGTGCCGTTCACCATCACGTCGCTGGTGCCCGAGGGGCTGCTGGCCAATCCCCCCGAGAGCCCGATTTTGGGGCGCGGCCCGTCGCCGGGCCTGCTCGGCCAAGTCGAGTTCCTCCGCTTCCCAAGGCTTACCTACAAACTGGAACGCGTGGTCTTTGTCGATGAGCCGTACAACATCAACCACGGCGTGCTGGACCTGCGAACCGGCCGCGTGATCGGCGAATTCGTCTACCCTTCGTTCTATGGGCAGTCGCTGGCGGATGTGCTGTTCGAGCAGAACGACGGCCGCCTTGAGAAGAAGCCCTTTGATCTCATTGCCAAAAGCACGGAGTTCCCGGACGAGCAGTTCGCCCTGTTTGAACGAGGCGTGAATGGTCAGACGATTTTTCGCTTGAGCGGCGAGCACGTTCGCTCGTTCGCGACGTACCGGTTTCCGTCGCCGGACTTCAACAAGGCCAACAGCTTTATTTCGGGGCCCGGGTCGAAGTTGAACCTGTTCCTGCGGCTGCAGGCGATGAAGATCAACGACGCGCCTCGCGCGGTAAAGTCCGGGGGGGCGTCCAACGTGGAATCCTCGCTGGGCGATCGCTTTTCCTATTCGTATACCATTCCCTGCGACGGGCAGTCGGCGCGGCCGGCGTTTGAGTACACCAACAACAACCCCGGTGCTTCCGGCGGCGTCTTCCGGCTGACCCGTCTGGCGAGCGTCAGTTGCACCAACTCCCGCGGATCCCAATTACCTCCGGGGGACTATGACACCATCACGTTTTCGGCCTTCGGCAAGTGGAGCAAGGATGATCCCGCGGACAACCCGCGGCTGGTGACCGTGCAGATCTCCACCTCGCCGAGTTATCCGTACGTCGGCATTCTCTTGTACAAGACCCCGGACGCGGAGGACAACGTGGTGTTGTCCAGCGCCAACACGAAACCTCGGGATAAGCCCTTGCCTTGATCGGGCCGGGTTAGAATTTCGAAATCACAGCCACGGAGGAGCACCTCGAATGAAGAAACGCAGACAGATGTTAGCCGGCCTGCTCGGGCTGGCCGGATTCAGCAAGGCGGCGGAGGCCGCCCGCGAGGACAACGACGCGCTGCGGGCGCGTGTGATCTTTGTGCAGCAGGACAACGTCCTGTCGTTCCCCCCTACCGGCGACGGTGTGCGGGTGGGCACGGTGTCCGGGGCGATTTCCGGCACTTCCATCACCAACTTCCAGTTTCTGCCGGTCCCCCCGCCGGAGTTTCGCGCCGATGACCTCTGCGCCATTTCCGACCTGGACGGCGACCAGATTCTGTTCCGCGTCCGGGTCGTAGGGCGTTTTCTCGAAGCGTTCGGCGACGCCTCGCTGCCCAGCGGGATCGTGTTCGGACTCGGCGGGCCCTACACGGGCACTTACGAAGTGATCCGCGCCACGGGCAAGTATGGCTACCTGGTCGGCCGCAAGTTCCCCTGCAAGGGCTTGGGCTCGAATCCGGCCAAGGGGAATCTGCTCGGCACGGTCTACGTGGAAGTCTACTCCGACCAGTTCGGCAATCGCCCCATCTAGCCATGGCGGCCAAAACCAAGACGATTCGCCAACGGGAGTTCATTCCCGCTCCACCGGAGGACGTCTACGATTGCTTTGTCAACGCCCGGAAACACAGCGCCTTCACGGGTGGCAAGGCAACCGGTTTGGGACGGGCAGGTTGCAAATTCACCGCGTGGGACGGTTACATCTCCGGCAAGCATCTGGAGCTGGACCGTCCCCACCGGATCGTCCAGGAATGGGTGACCTCGGAGTGGCCGGAGGGCGCGCCGCCCTCGCGTCTGGAGTTTACCTTTAAGGCGAAGCAGGGCGGCACCGAGGTGGCGATGGTGCATTCCCAGGTGCCGGCCGACCAAGCCCCCTCGTATGCGCAGGGTTGGATGGACTATTACTGGACGCCCCTGAAACAGTACTTCGCCAAGGAATAAGCAAAGGGGGAGGGGCTGCCGCCGGGCGAAACGCGGGTAGCGGTCCCGCTCCGAGCCTACATCCGGTACAACATCCAGTACACGACCACGCCCGTCACGCTCACGTACAGCCAGATCGGCAGCGTCCACCGGGCAATCGCGCGGTGCGCGGGAAACCGGGCTTTCAGGGCGCGGCTGAGGGTGATGATCGCCAGCGGCGGCACCGCGGCGGCCAGCATCGTGTGCGAGATCAGGATGGTGAAGTACACGCTGCGCACCAAGCCGGTTTTCGAGAAACGGACCGACCCGACCTGGAAGTGATACACCAGGTAACAGATCAGAAACGCCACCGAAGTGGCGAAGGCCGCCAGCATGGCTTGGCGATGCGCCTCGCGCCGCCCCTGCCGGATGAGTATGTAGCCCAGAATCAAAAGAATAGCTGCCAGCGCATTCAGGCTGGCATTCACCGTGGGCAAATCCGCCGCCGACACTATGGGTCCTCTCTTTTCAATTGTTGGATGGCTTCCACCAGCCTGCCGACCGGAGATTCTTCCTGCGTGGAGTAATAGCCGCGGATGCGCCCCGCCCGATCGACGAGCACGAAGCGCGTCGAATGGTCCAGTTGGCCGTCGACGTTGCCCAGTTTGAAGACCTCGCGGCTGAGCCGGTGTAATTCGGCCGGTTCGCCCGTAAGAAAGTGCCAGGTGCGGGTGTCGGCCTGGAAACGGCGGGCGTAGTCGGTCAACACTGGCGGCGTGTCCCGCGCGGGATCGACGGTGAAGGAAACGAGCAGGGCGTCGGGCGCGCGCTCCTGGAGGCGGCGCATCAGGGTGGTCATGCGGGGGCACGGACCCTGGCAGTTGGTGAAGATAAAGTCCGCGACCCAGATCTTGCCGCGCAGCACGGACGAGTCGAATGGCTCGCCGCTCTGCGCGACCAGCCGGAAGTTGCCCACCTCTCCCAGCACCGGCAGAGCGTCCCTACCGCGGCACCCGCTTTGCGCGGCCGCCGCCAGCATCAACGCAATCAGGAACCGCGCCATTCCCCTGGCAAATTCGCCACGCCGCCCGCTACCAGCCCGGCCGGTCCAGAACCATCAGCCCGAAGATCAACGGAAGATAAACCACTGACGCCAGCAACACCTGGCGGGCCCGGAGAATCGTCCGCTCGGCCGCCGCGCGAATGCCGGAGTAGAGAAAAAGCAGGCCCAGCACGCACGCGCCGATCAGGTACACCTTGCCGGTCATACCCAGCAGGCTCGGCCCCAGACTCACGGGAATCAGGGCCACCGAATACAGCACCATTTGCAGCGAAGTTGCCTCGCCGCTTGGCTGAAGCACGGGAAGCATGCGGATCCCCGCGCGGGCGTAATCCTCGCGGTACATCCACGCGATCGCCAGAAAGTGGGGGAACTGCCAGAGGAACAGCATGGCGAACAGGATCCACGCCTCGGGCGTAAGGGCGCCCTGGGCGCCGGCGAAGCCGATCAGCGGAGGCATGGCTCCGGGCGCGGCCCCGACCACCGTAGACAGGTGCGTGCGCTGCTTGAGCGGCGTATACGCCGCCAGGTACAGCACCTCCGTAAGCAGGCAAAGACCGGCGGCCAGTCCGTTCACGCTGAGCCAAAGCATGCCGATTCCGAGGACCGACAGCAGTGCGCCGAACCAGAAAGCCTGCGCGGCGGTCACCCGGCCTGACGGGATCGGCCGCTGCGAGGTGCGCCGCATTTTCCGGTCGGCGTCCCGCTCGTACCACTGGTTGAGCGCCGCCGTACCGGACGCCACCAGCCCCGTTCCGAGCAGCGTCGCCAACAGCGCGCGGAGCCAGGGCGTCCCGCCGGCGTGGCCGAAGTAATAGCCCACGGCGGTGCTGGCCAGAATCAGCCAGGTGATCCGCGGCTTGGTGAGCTCGATGAAATCCCGCGCCCCGGGAAAACAGGGAGTGCGTACCGAACCGTTTGGTTCCATAAAAACTCTGGGGCGCCTAGCCCTTGAGGGTGAAGTCCGCCGTCTTCGTCTCGCCCGCCCCGACGCTCACCCTGGCTTCCTGGGCGCCGAAGCGTTCGTGCCAGACCTCCACCGTGTATTCGCCCGGCGGCAGGCCTTTCAACGTGAACGACCCGTCGTCGCCGGTCACCGCGAAGAACGGATGGTCCACCACGCCGATCCAAACCTTCATCCAGGGATGGACATTGCATTTGATGGGGACCATCACTTCCTGCTTGGAAAACTGCTTGACCTTCTTTTCACCCAGCGGCGGCTGCGATTCATTCCACTCGCGATTGGCGCGCGGCATGGGGTGAATGTTGTGATTGGTGGGGTCGCTGTTCAGAAACTCAACGTCCTGACCCACGCGGACGCCGACGACGTGCGGAACATACACGCACCCCCGTTGGTCGATCTGCACGGCGGCGGCGGGCATCGGCCAGCGCGCCTCCGGCAGGCCCGCCTTCACCCAGACGAACGCGTTCTTCACCGTTCCGTTCGGGTTGATGATGGCGTCTTCCGACAAGACCGGCTCCTTGTGCTGCTCGGCGCACTTCGGGGTCGAGTCCATGCTCAGCACCTTGCGCTCGGGCTTGGGACCCGTGAACGCCACCCTGCCCGCGATCGTGCCCCCGTTCGCTTCATCCACCACGGCGGTCGGGCGGGCGTCCGCCGCGGCTTCCTCTTTCGCCGTTCCGGCGCCGGGAGGATTGCTCCCGCAACCCGCGGCGTAAAGAGCCAACCACACCGCCACCATTGACCCTGCCAAACGCATGAACAGCGCTTTCCTCTAAATCAGTTGGATGCCCAGCCAGCTGAACTGTAACCGGAACCTTTATTGTCTCACAGCGCCGGGCGGAGCGGGGCGCGAAAAGCAGAAGACCTGATGTCGCAGGCACCCTCAAGTCTTCTGAAAAAACGCGCTGGCCGGCGCGCGGTAGGAGATCGCCAACTCGGGCGTTTCGACGCGGCCGCCCGTGCGTTTGGACTCGAACAGGAAGGCCAGCGCCCCGGTCGAGAGCAGCGTCCGCTCCACCGGATAGAGCGGCTTGCCGGTGGCATACATCTCCTCGATGCAGTAGACCAGGCCGTCGAAATGCGGCAGAGGGCGCGACCGGTCCGGCAGCCCGAAATAGCAGCTATACGTTTCGTCCCGGTCCTTGCGCTTGCCCGCGAAAGACCAGTTGCTGACCGCTCCGTTCAGCAGATAACAGGCCGCCTTCAACCCGTCGCGGAACTCCAGCCGGAACAAAACCGGCTGGCGGACTAGTTGCTCGAGCGCGCCCGGTTTGCGCTCCGGGTAGCGGGAGAGCGCGGCCTCCAGCAGCGGTTTGCTCCAGCTTCCTTCTCCGTCGCGCCACTGCCAGACGGCGTCCCCGGAGAGGAACTCCACCGCCCGCATGCCGGTCTCGCCGCCAGTCCGCCGCTCCGCCATGCACAGAAACGCCTCCAGCGTGTGGAACCCGTAGGCGTCCTGATCGCCGTAGCCGATCCCGATCGCGGATTCCAGCGGCGTGTCCAGCGGGATCTCCACGGGCGGAACCCGGATGGTGACCGGAATCGAGGAACCCGCCATCCACGGCACCCGCAGCCGCTTGGCGCGTTCGTAGATTTCCTTCGCCTTGGGCCAGGAATACGACAGGTGCTTATCGAAAAAGGTAGGCACGGCGCGGCCGGACTTCTCATATACGTCCAGAATCTGCATGAACAGCTCGTAGCGCGGATACAGTTTCTGGCCGAGCTCGTTGGAGGGGTAGTCGCCGTGCTCGCCGACAAAGCAGACGGCGTCCACGGCGAGCTGATCGCCGCCCAAAGTGAGCGCTTCGCGGATGGTGGGGTAAATCTGAAAACCGAAGCGGGCGGCCAGGTCCCGGCTCATGTCGCGGCCCTGCGGTACCTGGTGGGTAAACATCGAGACCACCCGGCTGCGCGGTTCCCGATGGCGGCCGTTCACCGAATACCCTCCGAGCAGGCGGCCCACCACCACATCGGCGTGGGACCAGTGGCGATACTCGGTGACGACCGCGGCGACGCGGATGGAGCGGGCGGTTTGCCCTAGCAGGGGCGCCGCAGCCGCGCCCAATCCGGCCCGGAGCATATCCCGGCGGGGTAACAGATTCTTGCGCATGACAAGCTTCCGCATGATAACGTCGCCGGCGGCGCCATCTCAAGCGGGTGCGGGTGTCCCGCACCAGACGGACGTGCCCGGCTTCAAGTTCGGTTTCCGCTGAAGCCAAGCGCGGACCGAGCGATTTCCGCTCGCCGTTCACAAAGAACAGCAATTCCTTGAGCGCCTGGGCGGACTCGTGGAGAACGGCTTCGTCGCTCGCCGCCTGCGCCTGCGCGATCCGCCGCGTGCCGCGCGGGCGCGCCCAGCGCGGCCAGTACGCCGGACCGTTCCAGCCCCCCGACGGCGCAACGGACCGAAATGTGCTATCGCAGCCGCCCGAGCATCACGGGCCAGGGCCGCCAGATCCCCCAAATCTCCGTTTGGATAGCGCTCCACTGCCGCGCGCCGTTCGGGCGGCAGGCCGGCGTCGCCCCATGGGCGAACCATCTCGTCCAGCGCGCCCGACCGGAGAGGCACTCGCGCGGCCAAATCGTCCGGCTTGTCCCCCCTGCCCTGGTAGCGCTTGCGTACGAGCGCCAGCAAGGCCTTGGCTTCTATGGCCATCCCCTGCCGTAAGAGTTCCTGAATCCGCGCTTTGTAGGCCTCCACCAGCAGCGCCTCGGACTCGGGGGGCTGCCGGGCTGTGTGCAAATCCTTGGCGCATTCCAGGGCGATCTTGGAATTGCCATGATCGATCAGCCTCCTCTCCTTCACCCCGGCCTCGGGAGTCCGCGCGAGGTCCGGTCCGGCGGCCGGAACCTGTCTGGTGGTCTTTGTCAGCCAATCGTTTTGCCGATCCTGTTCCTCGGGGGTGCTCCGATTATCCATCCCGCGGACGGCTGGCGTCAGGCGCGTCTTCGTCCTTCCCGGCTCCCGCTGCGGGACGCGGGAGCGGTCCGCTACACTCGTTACTTCACGATGCGACGCGCGGGATTGACCGGGTTGGTGCTGCTCGTCTACGCGGCGCACCAGGATGTGTGGTGGTGGCGCGAGACCGGGCCGATGCTGTTCGGATTCCTGCCCCCAGGACTCTGGTATCACGTGGGCTACACGCTGGCGGTCTCGGCGTTGATGGGACTGCTGGTGTGGCGCGCCTGGCCGGGGTGGCTGGAAGAGGAGGCCGGGCGGCACGCGCATCCGGTCGAGGAGCGCGACGCTTGATCCCCACGTTGATCGTCTTCGCCTACCTGGCCACGGTTGTTTACATCGGGGTCTTCGCCTTCCGCCACGGCGGGCGGAGCAAGAGCGCGGAGCAGTTCTTTGTGGCGGGCCGGCAACTGGGACCGCTGGTGTTTCTGCTGTCGCTGTTCGGCACCAACATGACGGCGTTCGCCATCCTGGGCGCGTCGGGCTTTTCCTTCCAGAACGGCATCGTCACCTACGGGCTGATGGCTTCGTCCTCGGCGCTGGTGATCCCGTTGTGCCTGTTTCTGTTCGGCACGCGGATTTGGGCGCTGGGCAAGAAGAACGGCTATCTGACGCCGGTCCAGATGTACCGCGACCGGTGGCAGTGCGGCGATATCGGGACGGTGATCTTTATTGTGCAGGCGGTCCTGCTGGTGCCTTATATCATCATCGGCGTCATGGGCGGCGGCACGGCGCTGGCGGCGATTTCCGGCGGACGGATCCCCTATTGGGCCGGCGGAGCGGTGGTGGCGGTGGTCGTGATGAGCTACGTGTTCTACGGCGGCATGCGTGGCACCGCCTGGGTGAACACGCTTCAGACGGCGCTGTTTCTGATTTTCGGCGCGGTGGCGTTCGCGCTGATCGGCCGCGGCATGGGCGGATTCGGCGAAGCGGTCGCGTCGCTGGCCTCCGCCCCCGAAACCCGGGCGCTGCTGACGCGCGAGCGGTTCACGCCCGAGTTCTTTCTGAGCTACACGCTGATTCCGCTGTCTTCCATCACGTTCCCGCACATGAGTATCTTCTGCCTCACCGCGCGGCGGATGGCGCAGTTCAAGCCCACCGTCATGCTGTACCCCATCTGCATGGTGGCGGTGTGGCTGCCGAGCGTGTTCCTGGGGGTGGCGGCCAATCACGCCCGCGACGTACCGGCGATCGAACGGAAACTCGAGGCGCGCGCGCGGCTGGCGCAGCCGGAGCTCACCCCCGAACAACGCGCGGACCTGCGGCGGCAAGCCGGCGGCGATGACGTGCTGCTGGTGCTGCTCAACCATTACGCGCCGGTCTGGGTGGCGGGCGTCCTCGGCGCGGGCATCATGGCGGCGGTGATGGCCAGCGATTCGCAGATTCTGGCGCTCTCCACCATGTTCACCGAGGACGTGTTCGCGTATTACGGCGGCAAGGAACGGTTCGGCGAAGCGGCGCAGGTGAATACCGGCCGCGCCTTCGTGGTGGCGGTCACGGCGGTTGCTTACCTGATTGCGCTGGACGCGCCGGCGCGGATCTTCGACCTGGCCGTCCAGTACGCGTTCAGCGGCTTTGCCGCCATGACGCCGCTGCTGGTGGGGGCGCTGTACTGGCGGCGAAGCACCCGGTGGGGCGCCCTGGCGGTCGCCGTGTGGACGCTGGCTGCGGTAGCGGCGATCGCCGCGTTTCAGGCGTTTGTGCCGCCGCCGGCCAGCGGCCAGACGGTCGTCTGGGAAATCGGCGGCGCGGCGGCCCTTGCGCGCACGCCCGGCGGCGCCACGGTATTCGGCTACCTGCCCGTCGTACCGATGACCCTGATCTCGGGATTGTTGATGTGGGCGGTCTCGCTGGCCACCCGGCCCCCGGACGCCGCCACCGTCGCGCGCTTCATCCCGGCCCGCCGCCCGCGCAGATAGAGATTGAGCGCGCCGACCGACGCGAACATGCCTTGGTAGGCCGCCGCGGGCAGGCGCGGCAGGCGGCGGCGGGCCCTAAAGTCACGCGCGTGAAACAGGTCCGTGGCGGCGACCACCGCCACGCCCTGCGCCCGGTATTCGCTGGTGCCCTGCGCCCAGGCCAGGTCGTGGTCGATCCACAACGCGTAGCCCACCGCTACCCGCCTGTCTGCTGCTCCAGACGCGCCGCGAGCGCCGGCAGCGACTGGTAGCGGAATACCTGGTCGAGCTGGTTGTGCTTCTTCAGAATCGGATAAATCGTTTGGAGCGCGGTTTCCAGGGAACCTTTGATCTTGGAGTTCCACAGGCCGCTCAGCGTGCGGTTTTTCGGATCCGGCCGGTGGTTCATGAACTTCCCGATCAGCGGATCGTCGGGCGTGGTGTCGTAACGCATCACGACCGTCGAGACAACCCCGTTAAAGAAGCCGGGACTGCCGGAGAAATAGTCGTCATGGTTTTCCAGCGTCCACTCCATCACCTCCGGATGGGTCATGTTGACGATGGTCAGAGGCCAAGCGACGCCGGATAGCATGGTTTCCTTCAGTTCCGGGGTCGGCGCTTCCACTTCGCACATGTGGATGGCGCGACAGGGCCGCACCAGACCGGGGATGAAGTTAATCGGGTGGAAGTACACGCTGCGGCCCACGCCGCGCCAGTAGAAGCCCACCGAATCGGGCGCGTACTCCAGCAGCGCGTGGTGCACGTGCCGGCAGAACGCCGCGTTCTGCATAAAGCGCGTCACCAGGCCGAGCGATTCGATGGCGGCCCCGTAGTAGCCTTCGCGCGAGTTGGCGCGGCACAGGTCGACCGTGCGGCGCACCACGTGCTGGATGTCCTTTTCGGTACAGTTTCGCGGCAGGCGGTCCATGTAGTATTTGGCAAAGCCGATGCCGATGCCGGCGTGGAGCATCAGCCAGGCGCCGTCCCATTTGGGGTCCAGTTGGGCGTCGATCAGCAGGCGCGTGGGATTCTCGTTGCGCGCCATGTGCCATTCGGCCAGATCTTTACCCACGCCTTCGATCGCCCAGAGGGCCGGGAACGAGCCCAGTTTGTAACACCGCTCCACAATGCTTTCGAGCGGCGTCTTCCCCTCCGGGTCCATGTAGCTTTCCAGGTTCTGCACCAGCGCCATGATCTTGCACTTATTCCGGCACTCGACGGCGGCCACGCGCGCCTTGCGTCCTGGCCAAAGCAGCGCGAACAGGTAGGTGAGGATCGGCGCGATGAAGCCGAACAGTTTTAGAACCGTGCGGTTTCTCATAGGATCGACTCCGACAGGTCATAGTTGGCGGCGTCGCGCTCGCCCTCGGCGATGGCGGCCTCGATGTTCTCCCGCGAAAAGTTCAGGAAGCTGCCCCGGCCGCCCAGCACGCGTTTGGGACGGAACTGGTGCACCACCACGCGGCGGTACTGGCCGGGATCGGGCAGGTATGCGCGGGGATCGACTCCGGTGGTTTGCCGGATGCGCTCGAACCCTTCGGCCAGCGCGTTGATCCGCCGGCGGGCATCCAGATCGCGTTCCATGGCGGAGGCCAGCGCCACCGTGATGGAACGGTTGATCGCATCCAGCGCGCTGGCCGGTTCATCTCCCCGGGGATCGAACTTCGGCTCGTTGTGAATGACGTAGATCACGTCGCAGCCCGCGTCGATCGCCGGTTGCAGCGGCGTCTGCATCACCAGGCCGCCATAGATGTACTCCTTGCCCTGAATCGTGACGGCGGGAAAGATCACCGGCAGGGCGCAGGACGCCAGGATGGCGAGGTACCCCACCTCCTCGGTGAACTCGGCGTTGGTGAAGATTTTCGGCTGGCCGGAACCGCGTTCGGTGGCGACGACGCGCAGGATGCGTTTTTGCCGTGTGTCGGTTTCGCCGTCGCGGATCACCCCCAGGTTCACGCTTTCCGTGATCAGCCGGCGCATCGGCGAGATGTCGTGCCAGATGGAAAGATCCAGCCAGGAGGCCATGCCTCCACCGCTCAGGGCGCGGCCCGTCCGCCGCGCCAGTTCGGGCAGCACCAGCGCCGCGTCGCCGAAGAACTGGATCCACGATTTCAACGGCCGCCGCCACATAAACGGCAGATCGAAGAATTGCAGCCAGTCGAGGCGGCGGCGGTAGACGCGGTTGTGCCGCATCCGGCCCTCCTGCGGGATCTCGTCCGCCCAGAGCGACTGCAAGTAACCGATCGGGGAAGGGAATTGTCCGGGCAGGCGGCTGCAAATGACCGCGGCGTTGAACGCCCCGGCGCCGCTGCCGCAGAACACCTCGGGCAGCGGCAACTCCTTGGCCGCCGGGCAGGTCCCCTCGAAAATGGACTTCAGGACGCCGACTTCATACGCCGCCCGGGCGCCTCCACCCGACAGCACCACACCTACTCGTTGACTCAGGACCCACCTCCCGCAATCCAGTCATCCCAAACCTTCCGCGTGCCGTCCATCAGCGCCTGGTGCACACGGCAATGCTGCCCCAGCATGAATGCGTCCAGCGCGTCGTGCAACGGGCGGTCATTGAAGAGCCCAAAGGTCAAACGGCGGAGCAGCGCCGCGCCGCCGTACACCGGGTCCGGCGTCGACTTGCCGAAGTCGAATACCTTCTGGCACCGCGGCGCGGCGGCGAAGTACATGCGCGCCCGGATCCGACCGGCGCGCGTCAGAAAGAAACTGTAAGTCTTGATCGCGATATCGAATTTGCCCGGGCCGAACCCGAAATTGTTCGGGATGGGGGCGAACTTGATGAACGGATAGCCCACGGTGACGCCAAACACGCAGTCTGCGGGCAGGCGCTCTTCTTCATGCACGAAGTGGGGATTCGGCGCCACGGCGGCCGCTTCAGGGAAACGCTGGACGAAGGGGCCAAAATGCATCACGAAATCATGAATGCGGACGGTCACCAGCACCCAGTCGTAGCGGACGCCCAGCGCGCGCCAATCAACGCAGCCCACCGCCTCGGACTCCGGAAACTTCCCGTATTCTCCGCCCGTGGTCCGGTAGAGCGACTGCACCAGGTCGAAGCCCCCGCGGTGGCCGTCCGGATAGGTCCAGTGGGCGCGCGGCAAGAACTCGGCGTAGACGAACTCCCGGAGCCGCGCGGCGACGTCGCCGGCAGGCGCCGGCGCGAAGTCGATTGTCTGCACGCACCCCATCACGGAGTGAGGTACGCCGTTGATCGGCAGCTCATCGAAAAAGCCTTCCGCCACGTTCGGCAGGGCGAAACGCCGCTTCAGGTCGAGGGGGAACAGCGGGAGCGCACCCGCCTGATCGCGCTCGCGAAACCAGCGTTCCAGTTGTAATCCGTCGCGAACGGCTTCTTCCGTGCGGTCGATCAGAAACTGGTCCTGTGCCGTAAGTTGCGTTTCGGCCATGAGTTCTCGGGAAAGAAACGACTCCGCTATTCTTTCTCCCCGAGACCCATTGCGTCAAGCCAAAACACTGGCAAACGCGGGGAGCCCATGCTTCCGCCGCCTTGCGGCAGCGACCTTCCTATCGCCGCCCGGCGCCTCCGTCTTCCGGCGGTTCGGCTTCGTCTGCCCCGACAATCTCCACTTCCGCTGGCGGAGGTCCCCAGCGGTAGAACCGGTGCCGACAACCCCGGCAGCGATACACACGCAGCCCAAACCAGGCGCCCGCGTGCTCCACAATTCCGGTTTTCAGGGACGGCCGGCTCTTGTGTTCGCCACACTGCGGACATGCGATGGTGGGGACTACCGCGTCTTCCCGGGAAGACCGGGGATCGGCCGGAGTCGGAGCGCTCATCACAAGTCCCGAGACCTTTTCAGGGGTTTCTTCATCAATCTATAGCAGCGCAATCTGGTTTCCGCAAAGTCCCGAATGTTGACAGAGTATGAGGGGATGCTACAATAGCGGGGTAACTCGCCAGTTTTCAAAGAGATGCTAGCCACGGCGACCAGTCCGTCTCCCGCCGAGTCGATTCTCTCGAAGGTTGGCGGCACTCCGCTGTTTCGCCTGGGGAAGATTGACGCGGAGTTCCCGGGCGTAGCCATCTACGGGAAGGCGGAATACTTCAACCCGGGGGGGTCGGTGAAAGACCGGCCGGCGCTCAATATGCTCCGGGAAGGGGAGCGGGCCGGTCTGCTGTATCCGGGCAAGGTGATCCTGGACGCCACCAGCGGCAACACCGGCATCGCTTACGCCATGATCGGAGCGGCGCTGGGCTATCGGGTGAAGCTTTGTCTGCCGGCCAACGCTTCTCCGGAGCGCAAGCGCATCCTGCGCGCCTATGGCGCGGAGGTGGTGCTGACCGATCCCGCCGAAGGTTCCGACGGCGCGATTCGCGAGTGCCAGCGTATCTACCGCGAGGATCCCCAGCGTTATTTTTATCCGGACCAGTACAGCAATCCCGCGAACTGGCAGGCGCACTATCAGACGACGGCGTTGGAAATCATCGAACAGACCAGAGGCCGGATTACGGATTTCGCCGCCGGGTTGGGGACCAGCGGAACGTTTGTGGGGACGACGCGGCGGTTGCGCGAGCAACTGCCGGGCGTGCGCTGCTACTCGGTCCAGCCGGACTCGCCGTTTCATGGCCTGGAAGGCATGAAACACATGCCCACCGCGCTGGTGCCCGCGATCTACGATGAGACGCTGGCGGACGAGAATCTCTGGATCGACACTGAATCCGCCTACCGGATGGTGCGGCGGCTGGCGCGCGAGGAGGGCGTGTTGGTGGGCATCTCGGCGGGAGCGAACGTCGAGGCCGCCACGCGGATCGCCCGCCGCCTGGCCGGGCGCGGCGAGGAGGGCGTCATCGTTACGGTGTTGTGCGATGGCGCGGAGAAATACCTGAGCGAGCACTTCTGGGAAGAGCATGATTCGCATTGAACCGGAACCCTGGGCGCGCATGATTGCGCATGCCCGGGCCACTTACCCGAACGAGTGCTGCGGCGCCATGTTTGGCGTGCGCCATGGAGAAGGCAAAACGGTCACCGCCGCCCTGGAGCTGGAGAACGTCTCTCCCGGGCCGCAGGCGTCGCGCTACGAAGTGCGCCCCGAGGATCTGCTGCGGGCGGATCGCGAGGCCAGCGCCCGCGGTCTCGACCTGATCGGCATCTACCACTCCCATCCCGACTGCGACGCCTACTTCTCCGAGACGGATCTGCAACACTCGTGCCCCTGGTACTCGTTTGTGGTGCTGTCGGTCAAGCAGGGCCAGTTCGACCACGCGAGCAGTTTCCTGCCCAATTTCGACCAGACCGCGGCGGACCGCGAAGAACTGAGTTATTGAAACGGATATGCCCAAGATTTTGATTCCTACCCCGCTGCGCCAGTTCACCGGCCAGCAAAACGCCGTGGAAGTCGCCGGCGCGACCGTGGGCGAAGCCCTCGGGGCGCTCACCACGCAGTACGGCGATTTGCGGCGGCACCTCTACACCGAGGAAGGCAAGTTGCGGAGTTTCGTGAATGTGTACGTCAACGACGAAGATATCCGCTACCTCGGCAAGGACGCGACGCCGGTGCACGCAGACGACGTGATTTCGATCGTGCCCAGCATCGCCGGCGGGGCCGCGGCGGAGACCTCCGCCCCGCCGGTCACGCTCTCCAAGGAAGAGGTGCTGCGCTATTCCCGCCACCTGATCATGCCGGAGGTCGGCATGGAGGGGCAACTGAAGCTGAAGCAGGCGAAAGTGCTGCTGGTCGGCACCGGCGGGCTGGGCGCGCCGCTGGGCCTGTACCTGGCGGCGGCCGGCATCGGCAAGATCGGCCTGGTCGACTTCGACGTGGTGGATTTCACCAACCTCCAGCGCCAGGTGATCCACGGCACCAAGGACGTCGGCCGCAAGAAGCTCGATTCGGCCGCCGACCGCATGCAGGATATCAACCCCTACGTCGAGATCGTGAAACACGAGGTGGCGCTGGCAAGCGACAACGCGCTGGACATCATTAAAGACTACGACATGGTGGTGGACGGGACGGACAACTTCCCCACCCGCTACCTGGTAAACGACGCCTGCGTCCTGCTGGGGAAGCCGAACGTGTATGGGTCCATCTTCCGGTTTGAGGGACAAGCGACGGTGTTCGCTTATGAAGGCGGCCCCTGCTACCGCTGCCTCTACCCGGAGCCTCCTCCGCCGGGGCTGGTGCCCTCCTGCGCGGAGGGAGGGGTGCTGGGGATTCTGCCGGGCGTGATCGGCCTGATTCAGGCCACCGAGGCGGTGAAACTGATCCTCGGCCAGGGCGAACCCCTGGTGGGCCGCCTGCTTCTCTACGATGCGCTGGCGATGCGGTTCCGCGAACTGAAGCTGCGCCGGAATCCGGAGTGCCCGGTGTGCGGCGACCACCGCACCATCACGCAGTTGATTGACTACCATCAGTTCTGCGGCGTGCCCGCGCAGCCGGCGGCGGAAGCCGCGCCGCAGGACGGCGACATCGATCCGCGCGAGGTGAAGGCCCGCCTGGATCGCGGCGACCGTTTCGTCCTGATCGACGTCCGTGAGCCGCACGAGCACCAGATCTGCCACATTCCGGCGGCGCGGCTGATCCCTCTGGGCGAGTTGCCGCGCCGCGTTCACGAACTCAACAGCGCCGACGAGTTCGTTCTGCACTGCAAGAGCGGGATGCGCAGCGCCAAGGCGGCGGATTTCCTGCGGCAGGCCGGCTTCCGGAAAGTGCGCAACATGAAAGGCGGCATTCTCGCCTGGAGCGATCAGGTCGACCCGTCGGTGCCCAAGTACTAAGCGGGCGGCGCGCTGCGATACAATCGGCGCGATGTCCAACCCGACCAATCCCAACCGGCGGCGCGCGATGGAAGCCGCCGGACTGGCTCTTTTAGGCGGCGCGTCAGCCGCTTCCGCTCAATCCGGAGACTGGAACCCCAAGAAAGCTTCGGCCGGAGGGCCGATTCGCTCGGGCCACCTGTTGTTTCTGAGCGGCATCGGCGGCTGGTATCCGGAACGCCGCCCCCAGCCTGGCGACGTCCGCGAGCAGACCCGCGACGCGCTCACCATCATGAAGACCAACCTCGAGAAAGCCGGTTCGTCGCTGGACCATGTTTTGAAGGTCGACGTCGCCCTGGTCGACCCCGAGAACAACTGGGAGCCGATGGATCAGGAATACAACAAGTTTTTTCCCAAGCTACGGCCGGCCCGCTCGTACTGGGGGGTCACCGGTTTCCGCCGGCGCGGCCAGTTGTTGCAGATGGGATGCATCGCTTACGTGGATTAGCGTCTCTCCGGCCGGCCACTTTACGACGATCCCCGCGCCGCCAGCATCTGCCGGTACGCCGCGAGCAGTTCCTGCTGGATGTCCGCAGGCAAGGGGCCGGGCCGGTCCTCCGCCCGAAACTGGTGACAGAGCGCGACGGTGCGGCGCAGGCTCTCGACAAATTCCACGCAAGGGGCGCAGCCGGCGATGTGGCGCTCCATCTCCTCGCAAAGCCCCTCCGGCAGTTCGTGGTCGATGTACTGCGACAGCAGCGCAAATACTTCCTTGCAGTCCGGCATCGCCTCGCTACCCTTTCTGTACCCGGCGCAGGTACGCATCCAGCTTCTTTCTCACCATCAGGCGCGCCCGGTGAAGGCGCGTCTTGACCACGTCCAGACTGACGTCGAGCACCTCGGCGGCTTCCTCACCGGAAAGTTCCTCGACATCCCGCAGCAAAATCACCGACCGGTAGATCTCGGGCAGTTCGCGGATCGCCCGGTCGAGCGCCTCCCGCAGTTCACCCTGCAAGACCTGCGAGTCCGGCAGGGCGCTCCAGTCGGCGATTTCGAGCCGCCGTTGTCCGCCGTTCTGCTGCAACTCCGGCAGCAGCGCGTCCAGCGAAATCTCCTCCTCCGGCGCGAACACGCTCTTGCGCCGCTTCATGTAGCACGCGTTCCTCGCGATCCGCAGGACCCAGGGGCGCACGCGTTCGGGCTCGCGAAGCTGGTCGAAATTCTGAAAGACTTTCAGCAGGGCCTCCTGCGCCACTTCCTCGGCGTCCTCGCGCTGGCCGCACATCAGAAAGGCATACTGAAAGACCTTGCCGCGAAACAGTTCCAGGAACGGCTCGAAGGCCGCCGCGTCGCCGCGCATCAGCCGCCGCGCCAAATCGACTTCGTTTTCCTTGCTCATGGGGCCAGGGGCGAGACGCAACCCCTAGCCGATTGTAGCGGTTCGTTTTAGACTGTAGCGGGAACATCCGTTTCCACCGCGATGGCCATCTCCGGAGGATGGAGGAGGGTGTGGTGAATCAGACAGCTTTTCACCGCCCGGACCACGCCGTCCTGATGGCGCTCGTCCACGGGCGGAAGGCGCAGTTCGATGCGGAACGCAGCCAGACGCGCGGGCGGCTTCTCCTTCCTCGCGGTCACCCGCACCGCCAGTCCGACGGTGGGGAGCGACCGGGTCCGCAGATACTGGACGGCGTAGAATCCCGCGCAAGTCCCCAGGGAGGCCAGGAGGAACTCGGGAGGAGTCAGACCTTCATCGCCGCCTCCGTTGTCCACCGGCTGATCGCAGATCACGCGGTGGCCGCGCGCCTCGACCGCGAACTTGCTCATTCCCAGGTAGGAGATGTTTGCTTCCATTGTTTTGTGTTCCCCATGCGAAGATGCGGTTCGCCGGCGGGAGTGACAGCCGTTACGGCCGCGCCGAATCTGCATCCACTATTGGCGAAGGATTTTCATGAAACGATTCCTCGTGTGCGCAGGACTGCTGGCCTTCCCCCTGTGGGGACAGGCCGATCTTTCCTTGCCTGACGCGGTCCGGATCGCTCTGGAAAAACATCCGTCTCTCGAAGCCGGCGCCGAGCGAGTGCTGGCCGCCGGACGCCGGATCGAGCAGGCCCGGAGCGGGTGGCTGCCGCGGCTGAACTACACGGAAAGCTGGGCGCGCAGCAACAACCCGGTGTTCGTGTTCAGTTCGCTGCTGACCCAGCGGCGGTTCACCGAGCGCAACTTTCAAATTGGTCCGCTGAACCGGCCGGACTTCCTCAACAACTTTCAGAGCCTGCTGACGGTGGACCAGTTGATCTATGACTTCGGCCAGTTAAAAGGGCAGACCCGTTCGGCGGAGCTGGGTCGGAGCTTGGCCGAAGAGGACCGGCGGCGGATGGAAATGCAGGTGATCGCGGGCGTGGTGCGGGCCTACCTGAGCAACATTCTGGCGGCGGAAGCCGTCCAGGTGGCGCGCGAGGCCGTGAAGTCGGCCGAGGCGGATCTGCAACGCGCCGAGACGGTACGGGCCGCGGGCATGGCCACCGACGCCGACGTCCTGTCCATTCGCGTGCACCTGGCGGCGATGCGCGAGCAGGAGATCCGCGGGCAGGCGGATTTGCAGGTGGCCGCCGCGGCGTTGAACGAGGCGCTGGGGCTGCCGCTCGACACGCCGCATCGCCTGACCACGCCGCTGACCGCGGCCGCCCTGGCGGCCAAAGCCATGGCGGAACGGGAGCAGGCGGCCTTGGTGGGCCGCCCGGAAGTTCGCCAGGCGCGTCTGGCCACGCAACTGGCCGAAGCCCAGCGCGCCACGGCGCGGGCCGCACTGCTGCCGCAGTTGAGTTTCCGCACCGCGTTTGAAGCCGACCGGCAGCACTTCGTCACCAAGGGCGGCGCCAACTGGCTGGTGGCCGCCAACCTGCGGTGGAACCTGTTTAACGGTTTTGAAACGCGCGCCAGGATCGACGAGGCCGGACACGCGGCCAAGAGCGCCGCGGCTCAGGAGCGCCAGGTGAAAGCCGGCGTGGCTCTCGAGATCCGCAAGGGCGAGGCGGACCTCAAAGCCGCCGCCGAACGCATCGCGGTCGCCGAGGCCGCCGTCGCGATGGCCGAGGAAAGCCTGCGGATCACCCGCAACCGTTACGAGGCCGGCCTGGCGACGGTGACGGATCTGTTGCGCAACGAGACCGCGCTGCTCGAATCGCGCATGCGGCGTCTGGCGGCGATCCACGACCAGCGCATGGCTGCGGTGGTGCTGGAGTTGGTGTCCGGGGTGTTGACTCGTGATTCGGAGGTGCTGCGATGAAGAAGGCAATCCTGTTCGCCGCGCTGCTGACGGCGGCCTGCGGCCGCCACGAACCGGCGCGGCCCAAGGCGGAGGAACTGCCGCCGCTGAAGGTACAGACCACTGAGGTCGTCCGGAAGGACTGGCCTTCCGTCTATGAAGCGACGGGCACGGTGCGCGCGCGGGTGACCTCGACGCTGTCGGCCCGGATCATGAGTTATGTCCAGGAGGTGCGCGTCCAGGCGGGCGACCCGGTGCGGCAGGGGCAGGTGCTGGTGGTGCTGGACGCGCGGGACCTCGACGCCGGCCAGCGGCAGGCCGAGGCGGTCCTGCATGAAGCCCGCAGCGGCGTCCCCGAGGCGGAGAACGCCGTGGCCTCCGCCAAGGCCCAGCTGGAACTGGCCCAGGTGACCTTCCGGCGCATGGAGGATCTGTTTCAGAAGAAGTCGATCTCGAACCAGGAATTCGACGAAGCCTCCGCCCGCGTCCGCGTGGCCCGGGCGAGTTACGACATGGCCCTGGCGCGGCGCGCCCAGTTGGACGCCAAAATCCAACAGGCGGAGGCCGCGGTCCGCGCGGCGTCCGTCAACCGCGATTTTGCCGAACTCCGCGCTCCGTTTGCGGGCGTGGTGATCGAGCGCAAGGCGGAAGCCGGCAGCGTGGCCGCTCCGGGGGCGCCCCTGCTGGTCATCGAACAGGCGGGCGGATATCAGTTGGAAGCCGCCATCGAGGAATCGCGCATCGCCGCCATCCGGGTCGGCGCCCCCGTCACCGTGGTGCTGGACGCGCTGGAAAAACCGATCGAAACAAAAGTATCCGAAATTGTTCCCGCGCTCGATCCCGCCGCGCGCACTTTCACCGCGAAGATCCGCCTGGCCCCGCTGCCGCATCTGCGCTCCGGGCTGTTTGGCCGGGCCCGCTTCACCCTGGGTTCGCAAAGCGCGCTGGCCGTGCCGGCGGCGGCGGTTCGCCGGCAGGGACAGATGGAGTCCGTCTGGGTCGTCGAGGGGGGCCGGGCGCGGCATCGCCTGATCACCGCCGGCGCGCCGCACGGGGAGTGGGTGGAGGTCCTGTCGGGTCTCCGGGGAGGCGAACGCATCATTGCGCCCCTGCCCGCGGAGATCGCCGACGGCCGCACCGTGGAGGCGCAATGAAAGAGCGCGGCATTGCCGGCCGGCTGGCGCACGCCTGGATCAATTCCAAGCTGACGCCGCTGTTCATCGGCGCATCCATTCTGCTCGGCGCCTTTTCCGTGTGGCGTCTGCCCCGCGAAGAGGAACCCCAGATCATCGTCCCGATGATCGACATCTTCGTCCAGATGCCGGGCGCTTCCGCCCGCGAGGTGGAAGAACGCGTCACCCGGCCCATGGAAAAGCTGCTCTGGGAGATCCCGGGCGTCGAGTACATCTACTCCACATCGCAGCCCGGGCAGGCCATGGCGATCGTGCGCTTCAAGGTCGGCGAGGACGAGGAAAAGAGCATCGTCCGGCTGAACCAGAAGATGTACGCCAACTTCGACCTGATCCCGCAGGGGGCGAGCCCGCCGCTGGTGAAGCCGCGGTCGATTGACGACGTACCGATCCTGGCGCTGACGTTTTCCAGCACCCGCTACTCGCCTTTCGAACTCCGGCAACTGGCGGCCCAGGTGCACGACGCCATCAAGCAGGTGACCGATGTTTCCGCGGTGCAGATCATCGGCGGGATGCGGCGGGAAGTCAAAGTCACCCTGGACAGCGCCCGCCTGGCGGCTTACGGCCTGACGCCGCTGAGCGTGCACCAGGCCCTTGGCGGAGCGAACCGGCGGCTGCCGTCCGGACGCTTCACGCAGGACAACCGCGAGTTCATTCTGGAGACGGGAGACTTCCTGCGCGGCGCCGCCGACGTGCGCGACGTCGTGGCGGGCGTCGCCAACGGCAAGCCTGTCTTTGTGCGTGATGTCGCCGAGGTGACCGACGGCGGCGAGGAACCCGTCGAGCTGGTGGAGTTCGCGGCGGGACCGGGCTTTGAGCCCGCCGTCACCATCGCTGTTTCCAAGCGCAAGGGAACCAACGCCATCACGGTGGCTGAGCAGGTGCTCCAGCGCGTCGAGGCGCTGAAAGGTCCGCTCATCCCCGGCGACGTCCGCGTTTCTACGACGCGCCACTACGGCGAGACCGCGGCCGAAAAATCCAACGAGCTGCTGTTCCACATGGCGATCGCCGTATGCTCGGTGAGCCTGCTGATCGGCATTACGCTGGGCATCCGCGAGTCGCTGATCGTGTTCATCGCCATCCCGGTGACCCTGGCGCTCACGCTGACGGTGTTTTACCTGTATGGCTACACGCTCAACCGGATCACGCTGTTCGCCCTCATCTTCTCCATTGGCATCCTGGTCGACGACGCCATCGTGGTCGTGGAGAACATCGTCCGCCACGCGCGCATGCCGGCCAACAGCGGGCGCTCCCTGAGCGAGGTGGCGATCGAAGCGGTGGACGAAGTCGGCAACCCCACCATTCTGGCGACGCTGACCGTCATCGCCGCCATCCTGCCGATGGCCTTCGTCGGCGGGCTGATGGGACCCTACATGCGGCCCATCCCGATCGGCGCGTCGGCCGCGATGGTGTTCTCGCTGATAGTGGCGTTTCTGGTGACGCCGTGGGCGGCCATCCGGATTTTGGGCCGCCACGCCAGCCACGGAGACCACGAGCAGGAAGACTGGTTCACGCGCCTCTACCGCCGCTTCATGGACGCGGTGCTGCACTCGTTCCCGCTGCGCTGGGGATTCCTGGCGCTGGTGACCGTGCTGCTGCTGGGCTCGATGGGGCTGGTCTACATCCAGTTCGTCAAGGTGAAGATGCTGCCGTTCGACAACAAGAGCGAGTTTCAGGTGGTGATCGACATGCCCGAGGGAACCACCCTCGAGGAGACGGCGCGCGTCACCCGCACGCTGGCCGCGGCCGTGCTGGAGCAGAAGGAAGTGGTGAACGTGCAGACCTACGTCGGCACCGCCGCGCCTTACAACTTCAACGGGCTGGTGCGGCATTACTTCTTGCGCCGGGGCTCGAATGTGGCGGACATTCAAGTCAACCTGCTGCCGAAACACGACCGCGACCAGCAAAGCCACGAGATCGCCAAGGCGGTGCGGCAGCGGCTGCTTCCGCTGGCGGGTAAGCTAAACGCCAACATCAAGGTGGCCGAGGTGCCGCCCGGACCGCCCGTGTTGCAAACGCTGGTGGCGGAAGTGTACGGCCCCGCCGAAGAGGGCCGGCTGCGGATCGCCCGCCAAATCCGCGAACTGATGGAGCAGACCGACGGCGTCGTGGACGTCGACTGGTACGTGGAGGACGATCAGCCCAAGCGCCGCCTGGTGGTGGACCGGGAGAAGGCCGCGCTGCACGGCATTACGGAAGCCGACATCGCGCAAACGCTCGCGATCGCCGCCGCGGGTTCGCCGGCCGGTTTGCTCCACGTGGAGGCGGCCAAGGAGGACGTCCCGATCGTCGTCCGCCTGGACCGCGCCACGCGCTCCGACCTGGAGCGAATCCAGAACCTGAAGGTGCAAAGCCCTCGCCTGCCGGGCGCTCCGCCGGTGGCGCTCGGCGAACTGGTCCGCGTGGAATCGCTCCTGGAGGACCGCAGCATCTATCACAAGAACCTGATGCCGGTGACGTATGTGACCGCCGACGTGGCCGGGGCCATGGAAAGCCCGGTGTATGCCATCCTGGCGCTGGGTCCCCGCATCAGCGAACTGAAGATCCCGGAGGGTTACGCGATCGAGCAATACACCGCCACCCAACCGTTTGGCGACGAGCGCTACGCCATGAAGTGGGACGGCGAATGGCACATCACCTACGAAGTGTTCCGCGACCTGGGCGCCGCCTTCGCCGCGGTGCTGGTGCTGATTTATGTGCTGGTGGTGGGATGGTTCCAGTCGTTCCTGACGCCCATCCTCATCATGGCGGCGATTCCCTTCTCGCTGGTCGGCATCCTGCCCGCCCACGGCCTGTTGCATGCGTTCTTCACGGCGACCTCGATGATTGGCTTCATCGCGGGCGCGGGTATCGTGGTGCGCAATTCCATCATCCTGGTCGACTTCATTGAACTGCGCCTCCAAGAGGGCATGCCGCTGGATCAGGCGGTGATCGACGCCGGCGCGGTGCGCTTCCGTCCCATGATGCTCACCGCCGCGGCGGTGGTGGTGGGCTCCATTGTGATTCTGTTCGACCCGATTTTTCAGGGGCTCGCCATCGCGCTGATGGCCGGCGAAATCGCTTCGCTGCTGCTGTCGCGAATGACGGTGCCCATCCTGTACTTCATCTTCCATCCTTACCGGCCTAATGAGGAGGCTTAACAGATGACAGTCCATCAGTATTTGCGTATGATCGCCGGCGCGTTTGTGCTCATCAGCCTGGCGCTCGGTTACTTTGTGCATCCGGCGTGGTTCCTGTTCACGGCGTTTGTCGGCTTGAACCTGTTTCAGTCCGCGTTCAGCGATTGGTGTCCGATGATGACCTGGCTGAAGAAGGCGGGCATCAAGGAATACAAGGATCAGGCGCAGGCGCGGCCGTAGCCGGCCTTGCGCAAAAGCCGGAGACGGATCGCCTTTTTCGCCTCAACAGAAATGAACAATCAGCGAGTGCTGGTTCGCAAAAGGTGTCCGTCCCCGGCTTTTCCTTGTGTCCCTCGCTGGAGCGGAGCCGCGCGCGGCAAGCGAGCGGGCCGCCGCAGCTTTGGACATGGCCTGCTAGTGCTGGCACACCGCGCAGAAATATGTGGCGCGGCCGCCTTCCACCTGACGCCGCACCGGTGTCCGGCAGCGGCGGCAAGGTGCGTCGGCGCGTCCGTAGACGCTCAGCCGCAGCAGATCCGCCTCCGGGAACTCCTCCGGTCGCGAAGTGACGCGGAAGGTATGCTGAATCGCCCGGCGCAGAGTGCGGCGGATCGCGGCGTGCAACGCCCTCCACTCGGCATCGGCCAGGGTATCGACGCCACGCTGCGGCGCCAGGCGCGCGGCGAACAGCGATTCGGCGGCCCAGATATTACCCAGTCCGGCGATCCGGCGCTGGTCCATCAGAAAAAACTTCAGCGGGAGGCGGAGCCCGGCCGCGGCGTCTCGCAGGTCGGTCCAGCGGAATTCCGGGTCCAGAGGCTCCGGGCCATAGGCGCGGAACACCTGCCCGAGTGCGGCTTGGCGGTGCACCTGGACACGGCCGAACGTGCGCGCGTCTTCAAGGGCGAGCGCTCCGCCCTGCGCCAGCAGAAACAGCACGCGGGTATGCGCGGGCGGCGCGGACGGGTTGGCGATCCAGTAGCAGTGCCCGGTCATGCCGAGTTGGATGCGGATAGTCCAGCCGGTGTCCAGGTGGAGCAGAACGTTCTTAGCGCGGCGGGCGTACTGCTGCACCGTGCCCCGCGCGTAACGCCGCACGTGCAGGACGCCCTGCGGTGCGACCAGGCTGTCGCGCAGGATGCGGACGCGACGGATGTGGGCGTGGGGCGCGCACTCCTGCAGGCGGCGCACCATGTATTCGGCTTCGGGCAGTTCGGGCATGTAGCTCGGGCGGCGTGGCTACTCCGCCGCGGCCGCGACGGCGTTCGAGACCAGCCGCAGCAGCCGGCCATCGTCCTCACCCGAGGGGCGGGTGGTCAGGATGACGCACAGCATCTGCCGTTCGGGATCCGCCCACGCCACGGTGCCCGTGGCGCCGCTGTGGCCGAACGTGCGCGGGGACGGCAGCTCGCCGAAATAAGCCCAGGACCGGGAATCGCGCAGCCCCCAGCCCAGTCCCCACGGCGCGCCCACGGCCTGGTTCTGGTCCCGCGTCATCTCCGCCACCGTGGCGGCGCTGAAGACGCGCCGTCCCGCATAGACGCCGCCGTTGAGCATCGTTTGCAGCAGAATCGCCAGGTCGGTGGTGGTCGAGTGCATGCCGCCCCACGGGTGGCCCATGTCGCGCCAGTAGGGGCTGTTGGGGCCAAAGCGTTCCAGGTCCGCCGGGTCGCCGTCCGGAGTCTGGCACCAGGCGGTGTCTTCGATCCTACGCCCGCCCATGCCGAGCGAACTCTGCCGCATGCCCAGCGGCGCGAAGATCTCTTTCTGCTTAAAGTCGCGCAACCGCATGCCGCTGACGCGCTCGACGATCTCGCCGGCCAGCAGCGTGCCCATGCTCTGGTAGCGGAACCCGGTGCGCGGCGGATAGAGCAGGGGAGTGGTGAACACCGCCTTGACAAACTCGCTGAGCGGGGCGTGCGCGCGGCGCAACTCGACGTTCTGCGGCAGCATGTCCGGCAGCCCGGAGGTGTGGGTCAGCAGATCGCGGACGCGGATCTTGTCCCGGCCGCCGTCCTTCAGTTCCGGCAGGTACTTCGCCGCGGGGTCGTCGAGCAGCACCAGCCCGCGCTCCACCAGCAGCATCAAGGCGCACGCCGTCACCGGTTTGGTGATGGAGGCGAGCAGGTAAACCGTATCCGGTCCGGCCGGCGGTGCGCCCGCACGCGGGTGCCGTCTGCCATAGCCGCGATGCAGCACCACGCGCTCGCGGCGCGCCACCAGGAGCGACGCCGCCAGCACGCGCCCTTGTTGGACTTCCCGTTCGAGCAGCGCCGCCGCGGTTTCCAGCCGCGGCGCGGAGATGCCCACGCTGGCGGGCGCCGCCGGACGCAACTGCGCCCAGGCGGTGGCAGCCGCCAGCCACACCAGGATCGCTACCCCAAGTCGCCTTCCTCCTTCAGTCGAGCCGCCACGCGCCGCAATGCGGCCACCGTTCGCTCCAGGTCTTCCTCGCCATGCGTGGCGGAGAGCAACCCTCCCGGCCACGGCGCCAGGTCCACTCCGTGGATCAGGAAACCCGCGCGGATTTTGTGCAGCAGCGGGGCGGGCGTCGCTCCCTTCAGCTTCATCCAGGGCACCTTCCCTTGCAGAATTTCGCCGGGCGTCACCGGCTCGCCGGTCGGATTCGGGTACAGGTGAAACCCGGAGAATTCGCCATACACGCACCAGGGCGCCCCGCACGCGCGCAGGGTTTCATTGAGGGCGTGGCGCAACGCCGCCGCCACGGAGTTGGCGCGGGCGTGCGCGTGGCCATCGCGCAGGACGCGCAGCGTAGCGATGCCCGCCGCCGCCGACAGCGGGTTGGCGTTGCAGGTGCCTTGGTGCGCGATGGCAGGCGGCTGGACCCGCGAGCCTTCCGCGTGGAACGCCAACGCTTCGAACAGCCCCGCCCGCCCGGCCACCGCCGCGCCCGGAAGGCCGCCCGCCACGATCTTGCCGAGCGTGCACAGGTCCGGCGTGACGCCATAGGCGGCCTGCGCGCCGCCGGGCGCGCAGCGGAACCCCGTGACTACTTCGTCGAAGATCAGCAGCACGCCATGCCGGGACGCCAGCCGGCGCAGGTCTGTCAGAAAAGCAGGCGGACAGGGAATCTGCCCAAAGGTGGCGCCGGTGGGTTCCAGAATCACCGCCGCAATGTCTTCCCGCGTCTCGAATAGCGCTTGCACGGCCGCGATGTCGTTCGGAGGAGAAATCAGCACGTGGTCCGCCACGGCGGGCAGGATGCCCGCGGGCGGTTCCGGCGCGGGCGCGGCCTGCGCCAGATGGTCCTGCCAGCCGTGAAAATGCCCGGCGAAACGGACAATGCCGCGCTTGCCGGTGGCGGCGCGCGCGATCCGCAACGCCAGCAGCGTGGCTTCGGTTCCGGAGTTGGTGAAGCGCACTCGTTCGGCGCACGGGACCAGCTCCCGCACCAGCTCCGCCCACTCGACCTCCCGTTCATGCGCCGCGCCGAAATGCACGCCGCGGCTGAGTTGGGCGGCCACGGCCTCGACCACGGCGGGATGCCCGTGCCCGAGCAGCAGCGCGCCATGCCCCCCGAAATAATCGACATACTCGCGCCCGTCAGCGTCCCACTTGCGGGAGCCCTGCGCCCGCGTGACGTAAATCGGATGCGGCCGCAGATAGCGCGCCACGTGCGTCACGCCGCTGGGGAACAGCCCCTCCGCGCGGGCGTAGAGCTTTGCCGACGCGGGCGTCCGCGCCGCGTATTCATCGAGCAGCGCGGACGGCGGAGCGGGAGCGGCGGAGCGCATAGGTATTCGTTCCAGTGTCGCCGATTTGCGGCCCGCGTGGAAACGGAGACGCGCCTAGGCTTCTCCGGGGGCTTCGATCATCGACAGCAGTTCGGTCTCTCCAATCACCGGCACGCCCAGTTGCCGCGCTTTGTCCAATTTCGAACCGGCCTCCTCCCCGGCGACCACGTAGCTGGTCTTCTTGCTGACGGAACTGCTCACCTTGCCGCCCGCGGCCTCGATGCGGCGCTTGGCCTCTTCCCGGGTCAGGGAAGCCAGCGTGCCCGTGAGCACGAACGTGCGCCCGTTCAGCGGACCGCCGGTCCTGGCCCGCCGCTCCTGGGTGAATTGTAGGCCGGCCGCGCGGAGACGTTCCACCAGTTCGCGGTTGCGTTCCTCGTCGAAGAAGTCGCGGATGCAACGCGCGACCTTGGGTCCCACTTCCTCGGCCTGCTGCAACTCCTCCACATCGGCCGCCGCGATGGCGTCCAGGCTGCCGAACGCGTCGGCCAGCAGTTGGGCGGTGCGTTCTCCCACCATGCGAATCCCCAGGGCGCTGATCACCCGGGGCAGCGGGTTGGCGCGGGAGCGGTCAATATTCGCGATCAGGTTGCGCGCGGATTTCTCGCCCATCCGCTCCAGCGCGGCCACCTGTTCGATCGTCAGATCGTAGAGATCGGCGACGCTATGAACCATGCCCCGGTCCACCAGTTGGTCCACCAGCGCTTCGCCTAAACCGTCGATGTTCATCACCGGGCGCGCCGAGAAATGCAGAATCGACTCCTTGAGCCTCGCCGGACAACTGGAGTTGACGCAGCGCCAGATCGCTTCGTCCTCCTCGCGCCGGACGTGGCCCCCGCACACCGGGCAGGCGGCGGGCATGCGGAAAGGACGCCGTTCCCGGCCGGGAGCGCGCACGCGCACGACCTTGGGGATCACGTCTCCGCTGCGCTCCACCACCACCTCATCGCCGATCTGGAGCTGCAGGCGCGCAATCTCGTCTTCGTTGTGCAGCGTCGCCCGCGAGACGGTGACGCCGCCGACCTCGACCGGCCGCAGGTGCGCGACGGGCGTCAGCGCGCCGGTCCGCCCCACCTGCACCTCGATGGTCTCGACCACCGTCACCGCCTGGCGGGCGGCGTATTTGAAGGCGATGGCCCAGCGGGGAGCCTTGGCGGTCCAGCCCAGGCGGCGCTGCTGGGCGATCGCGTCGACCTTGATCACCACCCCGTCGATTGCGTAAGGCAGTTGTTCGCGCCGCGCTTCCCATTCGGCGCAAAAGGCAAAGATCTCGCTGGCCTGGGTGCATCGGCGGCGGTGCGGATTGACCTTGAATCCCAAACGCTCGAGTTCGGCCAGCGCCTCCCAGTGCGTCGCCCGCAGAGGCTCGCCGTCCGCCAGCAGGGCGTAAGCGTAGAAATCCAGTTGGCGCGACGCGGTGATCGTGGGATCCAGCACGCGGAGCGAACCCGCCGCCGCATTGCGGGGGTTGGCGAAGCGCGAGAGCCCCTGTTCGTCCCGGCTCGCATTCAGCCGTTCGAACGCGCGCCGCGTCATGATGGTCTCTCCTCGAATCTCCAGGTTGCCCGCGCCTTCCGGCAGGCGCAGCGGCAGGGAGCGGATGGTCCGCGCGTTGGCCGTAACGTCTTCCCCGACCGCGCCATCGCCGCGCGTCACCGCCTGCGCCAGGACGCCGTCGCGGTAGTGGACCGCCAGCGACAGGCCATCGAGTTTCAACTCGCACACATACGCGGCGGGTTCGCCGCCCAGCAGCGTGTCGACCCGGCGCAGAAACTCGCGCAGTTCACCCTCATCCAGGGCATTGTCCAGGCTCAGCATCGCCGAGGAATGCGGCGCCTTGACAAAGCCCTCGCGCGGCGCGCCGCCAACGCGCTGCGTGGGCGAGTCCGGAGTCACCGCCTCCGGATGCTCCGCTTCGAGTTGCTGCAGGCGGCGCATCAGCGAGTCGTATTCCGCGTCGCTGATTTCCGGCTGATCTAGGACGTAATACAGATACTCGTGCCGGCGAAGCTCTTTGCGCAGTTCGCCGATCTCATCGCGCCAGTCGCGAGACATTCGCTTCCCTATGAGTATATAGAGAACGGGCCTGCCTGCCCGGACCCGCCCGGCCTTTACAAAAACTTTACCGGACGCCCATAACCTAGCCGGATCCCGGCGCGTATTAAGAACCAGGATGAAGTATCAGGGAGTCCAGCAAAGCGCGGCAGCCGCAGTGGTGGTCCTGGCCATCCTGATGGCGTTCGATCGCGGCGGCGGTTGGGCGGTGGCGCCCCACCCCAACGAGTTGCGCCAGCGATTGCATGGCGAGATCCTGGCGGCTCTCGACCGCTCGCGCCTGACGCCAGAGCAGAAGGCAGCCTTTGTCCAGCAGGGCGGAGAGTTGCGGGAACTGGGTTCGCGCCGGCGGGCTGGGCGACCGGTGGACGAAGCCCGCATCGAAGTTCTTCGGCAGCAACTGCACCGGACGCTCGAGAGCGGCGCGTTTCGCGTTGTGGACCGGGATCGGATCTACCAATTGATGCGCGAGGTGCGCACGGCTCAGACCGAAGTCCAGAGCCGCGCCCGCCGGGCGGAGTTCGTCAAGCAGTTCGGTCTCCCGGTCGGATGGCTCGCCGAGTGGGTAGCGTCCCGGCAGTCGCCCCTCGCGCAGGGATCCTGACCAGCTCCTCGCGTCTGCGCCAGGTCATCGAGCAACCGAAGCCAGCCCCAGGCCAGCTCTGGTGCAACCCGATTGCCTCCCTCGAGTCCCAACGCTACTCTCGAGGCTGGGTGGATGATCGTTTGTTCATGTCAAATTCTGTCCGAGGGGCCAGAAGACGACCAGAAGACAAGGCGGGTGACGGGTTGGCGCCCGTATTCGCCATGTTTCCCGGCCTTGCCCGGCAAGGCCGCCGGTTGCTCCGTTCTCCTCTCTTAGCCCGACGTCATGATTCGTACCCTGAAGCGCCTTCCACCCCGGGAGGTCTCAAGTGATGATCAACTTCGTTGTTCGCGACAGACGAGGCCATGGCCGAGTCCCTCGCTTAGTTCGCAGCGGGGTTTCGGTTTGCGCCGTTCTGTTCGCATTGAGTGGGCTGGGGCCCTCGCGAGCTCCCGCAGCCGAGTTGTTGCGACACCAGCTTTGGGTGACGAAGCCGCCGGCGTGCGATGACGCCCTGGCCAATCCGCCCGCGGCGGTGACGGCGTTCCTGACCACAGACCCGGAATTCTACCTGTGGTTCGCGGTGCGGGACGCCAAGGCGGGCGACGTGGCGGCGAGCGAGTACTACACGCCCGGCGGGCAGGTGTACGCGCCGGCGAGCGGACCTTGGAAACCAGTGGAGGCGCCGGGTACGTATTGCTTCACCGACCTGGCGTTCCGGATCGCGGGAGCGGCGCCGGCGACGATGCCGGGCGTCTGGCGGGTGCTGATCAAGTGGAAGAACCAGACGCTGGCGGAGATCCGGTACACGATTTCGCTGCCCGGGAGCACGGGGCTGGCGCCGACGCTGGCCTCCGGCGGGGTGGTGAACACGGCGGACTACACGGCGGCGCTGGCGCCGGGGGCGATGATTTCGCTGTTTGGAAGCAACCTGGCGGGGGCGACGCGGCAGGCGTCGGGCGCGCCGCTGCCCACCACGCTGGACGGTGTGTCGGTGGAGGTAGTGGACGGCGGGCGGACGCTGCCCGCGCCCCTGTTTTTTGTTTCCGCCGGACAGATCAACGCGCAGTTGCCGTTCGGCTTGCAAGGGGCGTCGGTGAGCGTGCGGGTGCGGAACGCGGGGGGCGTGAGCCAGGCGGTGACCGTGCCGGTGCGGGCGCGGGCGCCGCGGCTGTTTACCCGGACGCAGGACGGCAAGGGGGAGGCGATCCTGCTGCACGCGGCGGACTACGGGCTGGTGAGCCGGGAGCGGCCGGCGCAGCCGAACGAGTACCTGGTGCTGTACCTGACGGGGCTGGGGGCGGTGACGCCGGAGGCGACGGCGGGTCGTCCGGGGGGCGATGGCGGGGCGCTGGGTGCGCTCCAGCGGGTGACTGAGACGGTGACGGCGACGATCGGGGGCCGGGACGCGGTGGTGCACTTCGCGGGGCTGGCGCCGGGGTTTATGGGCTTGTACCAGGTGAACCTGCAAGCGCCGGCGGGTTTGGCCGAAGGGGCGCACGCGGTGGTCATCCGGTGCGGCGGGCAGGCGTCGCAGAGCGCGGTGACCGCTTATGTGGGGCCGCCGGCGGGCGGCAAGCCGGAAGAGGTGGTGCGGGCGGCGCTGGAGGCGCAGGCGCGCGGCGACATGACGGGGTTGCTGGGTCACGCGGCGCAGGAAGGCTATTCGGAGGCGGGCAAGCAGGCGGCGGCGAAAATCTTCGAGACCGTGCGGCGGAACGCGACCTTCTCCGACTTCCGGTTCACCCACCTGGCCACCGCGCCGGGCGACAAGGGCACGCTGGCCGTGGTGCGCGCGGTGGTCAGCTACACCGTAACCACGCGCGTCGAGCGGCATGCGCTGACGTGCGGCTTGCTGGCGTATCTGCGCAAAGAGGGCGGCGCGTGGAAGATCCTGAACATCACCCCCGACGAGCTGTTGAATCGGGAGATCTTCGAGACCGGCGGCGTCGCCAAAGCCTCCGCTTCCGCCCGCTTTGCCGGCGTCGTCGACCTCGGACGGTTGAACCAGTTGATCAACGAGACGCTCCGGCAGGGGCATGTCGACGAGGAAAAACTGCTCTTGGCAATCTACTTCGGAGCGGTCGGCAAGATCCCGGTGTTCGGCGATTTGGTTGCGAATATCTACCAGATCTACGATACGCTCGACAACGGGATTGCGGCGGTGAAGGAATCCTGGAAGAACGGATTCACCGGGATCGGGCTGCTGAAGTGGAAGCAAGTCGGCGTCGGATTGATACAGATTGCCACCGAGCCGATCCCTCACCTGGATAGCCAGGCGGACATGATTCAGGCATCGCTCGAGCAATTGGGCTACAACCTGGAACTGGCTCGCGCCCTCAACGAAGTGCGCGCGTTGCTGGAGCAGCTTGAGCTGGCGAAGGTAAAGGTGAATCCCCGGTTCTACCAAGGGACTGCCATTCTGTTCAGTAATCCGGCCGGGGTGGAGGTGGAACCGGAAGCCGGCGACCCCGCGCGGTTCAGCTACGGGACGCCGGTCGGGCAAATCCGGCTAACGGCGCCGGCGGTGCTGGATCAAACCATCTCGCTGCAGGTGGCGGGAGAGATCGCGTTCGACGCCGATTCTCCGGCGATCCCGTTCATTCAAAAAGTTGGCGGGCAGGTGCGGGACGGAGTGTTCTACCTGCCCGTGGATGTCACCTACCTGGTGGAGAGCGACGAGAGCAGGCTTGACATCATCCTCGATCGCTTCCAGCGATCCCCGGGCAGCAGTTCTCCGGTGGTGCGATGGGTGGCCACCTGCCGCGTCGGGATCCAGGAACTGCGGATCCGGCTACGCAACGGGGAAACCACGGAGGGGGTTCTGGTCACCAACGATTTCATGAACGAAATCGAGGGCTTTCAAATCCAGGGCGTTTCCGAGTCGCCGATCAGTCTGCGGGTGGGACAGTCGCTGAGCGGTCTCCGGGTGATCGGCGTGAGCGGCCGGCTGGAGCAGCGTTTCTGGCCGGATCTGACCGGCCGTGGCGAATGTCTCGACATGGCGATTGCGGAACCGCGCGTGGCTGAGTTGACGCGGGGCGCCACCGTGACGCTCACGGGGCGCGCCGCCGGGCAGACGCGTTGGGACCTGCTGCTGGGCGGCAGCGCGGCCGGCCCGGGGTGGCCGGAGTTGCGTAGGTCCGTGGAGGTTCGCGTCGAGGGACAGGACAAGCTCGGCCAGATCCATCCGACGATCGGCGTGGTGGCGGACGTGATCGGCGAGCATTATGTCTCCAGCGGAACCCAGCCTCGCCGCTTTACCGAGGACGGAAACTCGTTCCGCACGCCCACCCTCCGCTTTGGAGCGTGCTCTGCGAAGACCGCCTGGAACGGCGCCCACTTCGATTTCTCCGGAAAGTGCCCGACTTCCGGCGGCGATACCGTCGAGTTCTCCATGAAGGGACAAATCAGTCCGGATCTGGCCAAGATTGTCAGCGGGACGTTTCGCTCGAAAACGACCACTCGCAGCGGCCTCCAGTGGACGGAAATCTCGTACAACGTGAATAACCTGGAAGCCGCCGGCTTTCGGGATGGCGGCGGCGGGTGCGCCATCTTCGATTTCCGCGCGTACCGGGAAAAGGCGAACAACCACGTCTCGAATATCCGCTTTACCCGCGTCTGGCTGGCCGCCGACGGATCGGAGCGCCAGCGCGATACGTATACCCGAACGGAGTGGGACCGGACCGACACCGTCGTCCCCGAGGTTCGCGTGTCGTTTGTCTGCCGGCTTCCCTGAAGCGCTGAGGGGCCGGGGATTTTCTAACGGAAAACGCTGAGCGCAACCGCAGCGTACCCCGTCATCGCGTGCCGAAATCTCGTCCGAGATCTCCGATTCGGGTCGCCCGGCAGCAGTAGAAGCGCGATCCGGCAGGCCCAATTTCGAGCGGGAGCAAATCGCCTGCGCGACCTCCCCGCAGGCAGGAACTGCCTCGTCGGGGGGGCTCGTGCCGGATTTCCAGACGAGCCGTGTGGGAATCTCAGACGGACGGCATGTGGCGAGCGACTCCTGCGGCGCTCCGCGCGGATCTGAAACTCATTTTTATCAATCTTTTAGGCGCCTCTTTTAAGATGTCTTCACCGATTGGCGACCCGCGTGCTGTAGGCAGGTTGGGGATTGTCCCGCACACGAAGAAATCCCCCAGAAAAGGAGAACGCCATGTTTGGCATCGATTGGAGCGATCCGCAAACGATTTGGTTGAATCTGACGAATGTCGCCTTAGGGTTGGTGATGCTGGCCTGCCTGGCCGCGCTGGGCGGTAGCTTCCTGGTCGAAATCCGCCGGCGCTGGCAGTTGCATGCGCGCGGCATGGAGATCGACCGCGAAGTCGGGCAGTTCTTTGGGAGGAGTGACCCGCACACGTTGCATGTTCCCGAACTGGGCCTGACCATGGCCGACGGCGGCGAGCCGGCCGACACGCCGAACAGCGCCGAGGCTTCCAAGCCAAACAAGACCCGCTAGGGGAGCGAGGCTGGTCATGGGCTGCCCTTTCTTGAAAGAAACCCGGACGAGGAACTGCCGCGCGATGCCTGCGCGGCGGGGAATTGTCTGCGAGGCGACGGCCGCAGCTACCGACAAATGTCTGACGGCCGCTCACGCCACCTGCCCGGTGCTGGCGGAGCGGAACGTGAGCCCGTCGCCCACGGGGCGTTGCCCGCTGCTGGATGAGACTCTCGTCCAGTATTGCGCCGCGGCCCAGACGCCGAAGTACATCCCTTTCAGCCAGTCGCAGATTACGCGCTGCGGTTCGAGCGCTCACCGCTACTGCGAGATGTACCTGTCGCTGGCCCGCCCTTCGCTCGACCGGCCGGATGCAGTCGCGAATATCGATGGAATCGACCTGCCGGAGAGGCTGTCTTATACGCCGAATCACCTCTGGCTCGATGTGGAAGAGGACGGGATGTGCCACATCGGCGTGGACGGTTTGTTGGCGAGCGTCCTGGCCCAGGTGGACCGGGTGCACTTCATTACGGTACGGGGCACGTGCCGGCCGAGCGCGGTGATCTCGGCCCACGGAGTCGACTGGCCGGTTACGTTTCCCAAGACTGTTCTGTTGGAGCGGCCGAACCTGTATTTGCGCGCGGATCCCGGGCGGCTGTTGCGGGATTGCTATCGCACCGGGTGGCTTTTCGAAGGCTGGGAGTTGCCCGCGGACAACGGACGGGATGCCGGCCTGATGCGCGGCGCGCGCGCCGCCGCCTGGATGCGCGCCGAAGTGCAGCGGTTGAATGAACGCGTGCACCGGCTGGCGGGAACGCGCCACGCGGGAGTGTTTGCACTAGCGGGCGACGGAGGTTCGCTCGCGCCGGGATTCGCCAGCGCGCTGTCCCGCGACGAAATCCTGGAAGTTCTTCACGAATTCTTTTCCCCGCAACGGGGCTGGATGCACGAGTGATGAACCTGCGATCCGTTTTTTCGTTTCTCGCGGGGCTGGCGGGAATGCTGGCCCTCGGCTGGCTGGTGTTTCCGGCGGTGTTGTACGAACGGATTCCCCAACCGGCGCAATTCAGTCACCAAGTACATACCGGCGAAGCCGGCATGAGTTGCTCCGATTGTCACGCGTTTCGCGACGACGGGTCTTTCGCCGGCATTCCCCGCCTGGAGACCTGTCTGCCCTGTCATACCGAACCGGCAGGGGAGACTCCCCAGGAGAAACACTTCATCGAAGCGTTCGTGACGCCCCATCGGGAGGTGCCCTGGCTGGTCTATTCCCGCCAGCCGGACAACGTGCGTTTCTCGCACGCCCGCCACGTTAAGGTGGGCGAGATGGCCTGCGAGGATTGCCACGGGGCGGTGGGCGAGAGCGCACGGCTGAAGGATTTCCAGCGGAACCGGATCAGCGGCTACAGCCGGGATATCTGGGGCCCCCGCATGTTGCGGATCGGCTGGAAACCCGGCGAAGGCATGAAGATGAGCGACTGCGAAGATTGTCACCGCCAGCGCTCGGTGGTGGCGGGCTGCCTGGGCTGCCATAAGTGAACCGAGGAAGAACCATGTCTGCCACGCGAAGAGATCTCTTGTTGATGACCGCCGCTGGCGCGGGCGTGGGGATGGTGTTCACCCCCGTGCCGTGGAAACTGCTGGACGACGTTTCCATCTGGACGCAGAACTGGTCGTGGCTTCCGAAACACCCCCGCGGCGAGATCACGATCACCCACACGGTGTGCCCGCTCTGCCCGGCGGGTTGCGGCATGAAGGTGCGCCGCGTCAACGAGGCGCCGTTCGCGGTGTCCAGCACGCCGGGAGGCGCGCTGTGCGCCCGCGGTTTCGCCGGGCATCAGCTGCCGTTTCACCAGAGCCGCCTGCGCACCGCTCTCCACCGGGGCAAGGCCGCGCCGCTGGCGGAAGCGCTCGAAGACGCCGCGGCGGCGGTCGAGCGGGCTCGCCGTTCCGGCGCCGTCGTTGCGGTTTTGGACCAGCGGCCTGGACGCATGGTGTCCGTGCTGTACCGCCAATTTCTCGCCGGTTTTCCGCGCGCGCAGTATGTGACGCTGCCGGCGCCCGAAGAGGGCACCCTGCGCGCCGTGGCGGAACTGACGGGCCGCCCGCCCCGTTCCCTCGGCTACGATTTCGAACGCTCCCGGACGATCTTCAGCGTCGGCGCGCCGCTACTGGATCATTGGGGAGCGCCCGGACGGCTGCTGCGCCTGTGGGGCGCTCCGGAACGGAAGATTCGCTTCTGGCACGCCGCGTCCGGCAACTCCCGGACCGCCGCGCTGTCCGACCGGTGGATGGCCATTCGCCCGGACTCGGAACACGCGCTGGTGCGCGGGTTGATTTCGATTCTCATCCGCGAGCACGGCGCGGGCGCCGGGCTGGCGCTGCCCGCCAGCCTCAGTGCGTTCCCTCCGGAAGAAGCCGCCGCGCGGACTGGCGTACCCCTCGCCCAGATTCAGGAGCTTGCCCGGGAGCTGGCCACGGCCCGGCCGGCCGTGGCAGTCGGCGGCGGCGATCCGGTTGCCGGTCCCCTTCCTGCGGCGACGGAACAGGCGCTGTCCGTGCTCAACGCACTGCTCGGCGCGCTGGGCACGCCCGGCGGCATCGTCGAGCGCCGCCCGGTCCCGCAACCCACGCTCCCGCCCGGTCTGCCTGCCGAGACCACGCTCGCCCGGGCGCCAGCCCGTTCGATCGACGTGCTGATCGTAGATTCGGCTTCCTCCGGGTGCGCCTGGCCGCTCGAACTGATCCAGGACAAACTGGCTCCGGACGCCGTCACGATCCACCTGTCGGCGTTCCGCACCGCCTGGACCGCCCAAGCCACCTGGACGCTGCCGGTTCCGGCGCCTTTCGAGGCGTGGGAAGAGATTCCCGAGACGCCCGGTTCCCGCTTGGCTTCCTGGTCGCTGGCGAAGCCGCTGTTCCCGATGCCGGAAGGGGCGATTTCCCCAGAGGCGGTACTGCACCGTTTCGGCTTGCCAGAAGACCAAACGCTGGATGCGCTGCTGCAAGCCAAGGCTGCGGCGATCGAGAAGGCGGGACGAGGAGTGGTGCGACCGCTGGCCGAGCCCGACGAATCCTCCCCCGTGGGCGAGGGCCTTTGGGACCAGCTCACGGAGGGCGCCGTTTGGGTCGATGATCCTGAACCAGCCCCGCGTCCCTTACGCGCCGCCATCCCCGACCTGCCGGACCTTCCCCAGGTTGCGTCGACGGCGCAATTCCCGCTGCTGGCGACGCCGGCGGGAAGCCGCGGGGGCGCCGGCTCGATGCCTTCTCCGCCCTTGGCCAGCAAGTTGACGCGCGAGTCGCATCTGGAGCCCGCCGCGGGTGAAGTTCGCGTGCACCCGCGCACGGCCGAGTCGCTGGGTCTGAAACATCGCGGACGCGCCGTGCTGGCCACTCCCAAAGGTGAAACGGCGGTGGTGGTCCGCACGGACCCCGGCATGGCGGACGGTTTCGTCGAGGTGGCGATCGAAGGCGATCGCGGCGCCGAGACGTTGGCGCTGTTTCCGGTAAGCAGGGACGGCGCGTGGCGCTGGTCGCCGGCCCAACTGAGGAGAGCATGAACATGGCAGCCCAAGCGAAGATCCCGACTCCGCCTCCCCAAAAGCAGCGGCGCTATGGCATGGTCATCGACCTGGACCGCTGCACGGGCTGCGGCGCGTGCATGACCGCGTGCGCCGTGGAAAACAACGTGCCCTCGGGACCTCCGGAAGCCGACGAGCGCAAGGGGATCAACCTGATGCGCGTCTTTACGGTGCGGGAACGGAACTCGCGGCGCACGGCCTTCATCCCCATCCTGTGCATGCAGTGCGGCGACCGCACGCCGTGCGAAACGGTCTGCCCGCAGCAGGCGGTGGAAGTGGATCCGCTCACGGGCATCGTCGAGCAGATGCCGCAACGCTGCCTGGGCTGCCGCTATTGCATGGCCGCCTGCCCCTATCAGGCCCGGACCTTCAACTGGTGGGACCCGGCCTGGCCGGCGGGGATGGAAACTACGCTGAATCCAGGCGTCGCGCCGCGCATGCGCGGCGTCGTCGAAAAGTGCGACCTGTGCCATTCCCGGCTGCACGCCGCCGAAGACCGGGCAGCGGCGGAGGGCCGCCGCGACCTGAATCCGGGCGAGTACGTGCCGGCGTGCGTCGAGGCCTGCCCCACGCAGGCGATCGTGTTCGGAGATCTGGCCGACAAGGCCAGCGAGGTCAGCCGCTTGGCCGCCCAGCCGGAGTCGTTCCGCTGGCTTGAACGCCTGGGCACCGGACCCAAAGTGTACTACCGCACCCGGCGCCGCTGGGTGCGCGATCTGGCCCGCCAGGGCGGCGCGGCCCCCAATCAGGAGGTGACCCGTGGCTGACATGGCCGTCTCCCGTTTCCCCGAGCCTGCCGTTCTGGACAAGGGCTGGATCCCGCGCGGCGTCTCGCGCTGTTCGACGGCGCAGTTCCTGGGCTGGCTTTCACCCTGGGTGGCGCTGCTGCTCCTCGGCTTGTACGCCGGATGGATGTGCCTGCGCGACGGTCTTTACCACACCAACATGGACCACCGGTTCGTGTTCGGGCTGTGGATCTTCCTGGACCTTGCCATCATCGCGCTGGGCGCGGGCGCCTTTTTCAGCGGCTTCCTTTTCTATATCCTGCGCTGGCACGAGATGGGCGCCGTCATCCGCAGCGCCGTCGTGCTGGGCTTCCTCTGCTACAGCGGCGCGGTGGTGGTGCTGATGGTGGACGTGGGCCAGCCGCTGCGCGCCTGGTTCACCTTCTGGCATCCCAACACCCACTCGATGCTGGCCGAGGTGACTTTCTGCATCACCTGTTACCTGATCGTGCTGTCCATCGAGTACCTGCCGCTGGTCCTGAAGAACAGGAAGCTGTCGCAGATCCCGTCGTTCCTGGTGTTCGAATTCCAGCTTCACAAGGTGATGCCGGTGCTGGCGGGCGTGGGCACGTTTCTGTCGTTCTTCCACCAGGGTTCGCTCGGCGGGCTGTTCGGCGTGATGTATGGCCGCCCGTTCGCCTACCGGGAAGGTTTCGGCATCTGGCCGGCCACGTTCTTCCTGTTCATCCTTTCGGCGATCGCTGCCGGGCCCGCCTTTCTGATGCTGACCACCTGGCTGACGGAGAAGATCTCCGGTCACCGCCTGGTTCGGGGCTCGGTCTACCGGTTGATGGCCCGCACTTCCGGCGTGCTGCTGACCGCGTACGTGTTCTTCAAGTGCGTGGACACGGTGATCTGGCTGAACTCGACCTCGCAGCAGGCGGGCTTCCGTCCGTGGGAATTCTATGCCTGGGCCCCGTTCGGCTCGTGGGTGTTGTTCCTGGAGATCGTGGTGCTGGGCTTGCTGCCGGCCTTGATCCTGCTCCGCGCCAGCGAGGAGGGGCCGCGCCGCTGGCTGCTGTGCGGAGCGGCGCTGGCCTGCGCGGGCATCGTGGTCAACCGCCTGGTGTTCACGATCCAGACGCTGGCGCTGCCCACCTTGCCGTTTGACGAATTTCGGACGTACCTTCCCAATTGGGTGGAAGTAGCCACGTTCCTGGGCGTGGTGGCGTACGCGGTGATCGTGTACTCGCTTTCCTTCCGCTATTTGACGTTATTCCCCCAGGAGAAAGAACTGGCCCGCGCCACCGCAAGAGGGCCGCAACAGGAGGAGATCCATGTTTCCGGGCGTTAGTGGTTTTGAATGGAGTGTCGCGCACGTCATTTTTCTCGGCGCTTTCTTTACGGTTTTGGTCGTGATTCTCGCCAGCCTGACGGCGGCGGCTATCCGCTATCTTCGGGCCTGGCGGGAACGCCGCGCCGCCGCGATCCGTTGGCACGCGGAGTTCGAAGAACTCCCGCCGGCCGAACGCCTGTGCCGCCATGCGCTGACCGGGACCGCGCCCGGGCGGCTGTGCGAGCGAGGGTTCGACTGCCGGACCTGCGCCGAGCACCCTGCCTTTGCCGCGCGCGAGGCGCAGGGGTTGGTCGCCGTTCCGAACGGCATCGATCATTCGCCGGACCGTTTCTACCACCGCGGCCATGCCTGGGTGGAGCCGCAAGCGGACGGGACGGTGCTGGTCGGCATGGACGAGCTGGCCGAGCGCCTGGCCGGACCCGCCGCCACGGTGGAACTGCCGCCGCCGGGCGCGGTGCTGGACACGCACTCCATCGCGTGGCAGGTCCAGCGGGAAGGCGCCGTCGCCCGCGTCCTGGCTCCCATCGCCGGACGTGTGGAGGAAACCGGCTCGCGCGAGCAGGGTTGGCTGTTGCGCATCCGGCCGGAAGGCAAGCTCGACTTACGCCACCTGCTGCACGGACCCGAAGTCGCCGCCTGGTTTCAGTCCGAACTCGAACGTTTGCAGGGCTTGTTGGCGCCCGCGGCGGTCGGGCCGACCCTGGCCGATGGCGGCCTGCTGGTCGACGACCTGCCCACGGCCCAACCCGAAGCCGACTGGGATCACATCTACAGCGCCATGTTTCTCCGGCCCTGAGCCCTCCTATGGCGCAGGCACGCTTGCGTGCCGCAGGGCGACCCGTCTCCAGGTCTCGAGAATCGTGGGGCAAGGCTCCGACGGGCCCAGGCCCCGACGCGGCTACGGCGCCTCTCGCACGGTCCGCGCCACCGCCATCAACTCCCGCAGGTACTCAATGCCCGCCGCGTCCAGCATCCACCCCGGCTGCCGGACGTGCGGGCTGGCGAACACGCCCTGCTCAAACAGCAACTGCTTGTGCACCGCCACCGTGGTGTCCACGGTTTGCATTTCGAAGTTGAGCACGGGAAGCAGGCGGTGGAACCATTCCAGCCCGCCGGAGGGGTCCCGCCGCAGCGCGCGGAACACGTGGAGGTCTTCGGCGAGGTGTCCTACGCCGCCCATCAGCCCGTGCGCGCCGCGCCGCAGCGCATCGGCCAATTGCAAGCCGGAGTAGCCAATCAAGTAGGTGAACTCGGCGGTCCCCAGATCGTTCACCAGTTGCGTCACCATCGGTCCGGGCGGAATGTAGTCGATCTTCACGCAGACGAAGTGCGGAAACTCGCGGTGCAGGTCCTGAATCTCCGCCGAGCTCATCCGGATGCCGGTCAGCGAAGCCGAGTACTGCAAGATGTGGGGCAACGAGGATGCGCCCATCACCGCGCGGAGATGCGCGCGCAACGCGGCCTGGCCGGCGGGTACGATGAACGGCGGCAGACACATCAGCCCGTCCGCCCCCATTTCCGTGAAACGGCGGGCCTGCGCCGCCGCGCGCACGGTGGCCTGCGCGGTCACGTTGAAAATCACCCTCGCCCGCCCGCGGCTGCGCTCGCGAATCACGGCCGCCGCCCGGTCGATCTCCTCCTCCGACAGTTTCCACCACTCACTGGCGAAACCAGGAAACGCCATCGCTTCCACCCCTGCCGCGCAGGCGAAGTCCACCTCCCGAGCAAGCGATTCCAAATCCAGCTCGCCGTCTTCCCGGAACGGGGTGTGCAGAATAGGGATGACGCCTCGAAACACAGGTCCTCGATTCTTATGCGAGCATCTTCTTGACCACGTGCCCGTGGATGTCCGTCAGGCGGAAATCGCGCCCCTGATGGCGGAAAGTCAGTCGGGTATGGTCAAAGCCCAGGCAATGCAGAATGGTGGCCTGCAAATCGTTGACGTGGACCTTGTCCTCAATGACGTGGAAGCCCAAGTCGTCGGTCTTGCCCACCACCGTGCCCGGCTTGATGCCGCCGCCGGCCAGCCACATGGTGAACGCCAGCGGATGGTGATCGCGCCCTTCATTGCCCTCTTCGTTCGTGTTGCGGATCTCCACCATGGGCGTGCGGCCGAACTCGCCGCCCCAGATCACCAGGGTGGAATCGAGCAGACCCCGCTGTTTCAAGTCTCTGATCAGCGCCGCCACCGGCTGGTCGGTGATGTCGCAGTTCTTCTTCAGGTTCTTATTGAGCTGCGTGTGATCGTCCCAACTGGCGTGCATCAGTTGGACAAAGCGCACGCCGCGTTCCACCATGCGCCGCGCCAGCAGGCAATTGGTGGCGAACGCCTTTTTATTCTCGTCGTGGATGCCATACATCTCCAGCGTGCGCGGCGACTCTTTCGAGAAATCGAGCAGTTCCGGCGCGGCCGCTTGCATGCGGAACGCCAGTTCGTACGCCGCCAGGCGGCTGGCGATTTCGTAGTCGCCCGTGCGCAGGCGGTGCTCTTCGTTGAGCTGGCCGAGCACGTCCAGCGTGTTGCGTTGGGTTTCCGCCGTGATGCCCGGGGGACTGGACAGGTACAGCACCGGATCGCCGCTCGAGCGGAACGGCACGCCTTGGTAGGTGGAGGGCAAGAATCCGCTGGTGAAGTTCGTCGCTCCTCCGCTGGTGCCTTTGCCGGAACTGAGTACGACAAATCCGGGCAGGCTCTGCGATTCGCTGCCCAGGCCGTAGGTGACCCACGCGCCCATGCTCGGACGGCCAAACTGCATCGTTCCGCTCATCAGCATCAACTGCGCGGGGTGATGGTTGAACGCATCCGTCACCATGGACCGCACCAGGCAGATCTCGTCGGCCACCGTGCCCAGGTGCGGCAGAAAATCGGAGAGTTCCATCCCGCACTGGCCATGCCGCGTGAACACCCGCGGGCTGGCCATCACTTTGGCGGTGGGTTTGATGAACGCCAGTTTCAGATCCTTCGTCATCGACTCGGGTAGCGCGGTGCCGTGCCACTTCTGCAATCCCGGCTTGGGGTCGAACAGGTCCACCTGGCTCGGCGCGCCCTCCATAAACAGCAAAATGACGGCTTTCGCCTTGCCGGGAAAATGCGCCGGTTTGGGGGCCAGCGGGTCGGTGCGTGGCATGTCGGCCGTGCGACCCTCCAACGCCAACAGGTGCGCCAGCGCCATCGTCCCCAGTCCCGTGGACTGGCGGAAGAAATCGCGCCTCGATTGGATTCGCAAAAATTCGCGCAGTTCCATCGCCATTACTCCCTGGTCATGAACTCATCGAGATTCAGCAGCGCGCGGGACAACGCCACCCAGGTCGCCGCTTCGGCGGGGTCCGCGTCCTCCCGCTCGAGCGGGTACACCTGCCGCGCGGCTTCGGCGTCGCGCGCGAATACCTGCTTCTGTTTGGCGAAGAAGCCCGCCAGCTTATCCTTCTCGCTCGCGGTCGCCTCGCGGCCGACGGCAAGCTGGAAGCCATAATTGATCCGCTCGGTCACCGGTCCCCGCACTTGCCGGAGCAGGCGGTTGGCCAGTCCCTGGGCGGCTTCAAAAAACACCGGGTCGTTCAGCAGGTTGAGCGCCTGGAGCGGCGTGTTCGACCGCTGGCGGCGCGTGCAAGCCACGTTGGAATCCGGCGCGTCGAAATTCATCAGCATGGGATAGGGGGTGGTGCGCAAAAATTGGATGTAAAGACCGCGGCGATAGCGTTCCGGCCCTTCCGTCTCCACCCACTTGCCCTGTTCGGAGTACCCCAGGGCGGTGACGCCAGCCGGCTGGGGCGGCCGGATACTCTTGCCGCCAATGGCCGGGTTCAACAAGCCGCTGGCCGCCAGCGCCGCGTCTCGCAGGGATTCGGCGGGCAAGCGCAGACGCGCCTGCCGCGCGAGCAGCACGTTCGCCGGGTCCTTGGCCTGCACTTCCGGCCGCACCGCCGAGGACTGCCGGTACGTGGCTGACGTCACCATCAGGCGGTGCATGGCTTTCATGCTCCAGCCCTGGTCCATGAACTCGGTGGCCAGCCAGTCCAGCAGTTCCGGATGGGAAGGCGGCTCGCCCTGTCTGCCAAAGTCCTCGGTGGTGCGCACCAGCGCACGCCCAAAGAACTCGCCCCAGAAACGGTTCACGGTCACGCGGGCCGTCAGCGGATTCTCGCGGGAAACCAGCCAGCGCGCCAAGTCCAGCCGGGTCGGCGTACCGGCGGCTTGCAGCGGCGGCAGGGAGGCGGGGGTCGCGGGCTGCACCTCAATGCCGGGCTCCCGCCAGTCGCCACGAATCGCAATATGGGTCTTCCGCGCCTCCGGGCTCGGGTACAGCACCGGCGCCTGGCTGTACCAGGGCAGCGTCTCGTCCAGCTTCTTGAACTTCTCCTTGAACTCTTCCCAGCGCAGTTCCTTCAGGCGCTCCTTGGTGACGATGGCGCCTCCGTAATATTGGATGAAAAGCCGCGTCATCTCCTCGTTCTCACGCGGCGTGCGGCGCTCGGGACCCGCCAGGATCCGGCGGTCGGCGTAGTCCCCCATCACGCGCGCCACGTTGAGCGCGAAATCCCACTCGTGCGACTTGCCGGGGTTGGCGATCGCCTCGCGGAGTCCCGCCTCCCACTCGGCCTGCAATTCACGCACGCGGTACTCGCGAAAGAGGGCTTCGCGCTGCCTGCGGTACTCGGGCAGCGCGCGGAAGTAGGGCCCCTCCTCGCCCGGCAGCGGCGCGTCCAAATAGGTCTCGTCGGCGGTGTTGAAGAACGCGAAAAGCTGGTAAAAGTCGCGCTGTGAGATGGGATCGTATTTGTGGTCGTGGCACTGCGCGCAACCCATCGTCAATCCCAGCCAGACGGTGCCGACCGTGGCGGCGCGGTCCACCGTTTGCTCGAAGCGGAACTGCTCGGGATTCGTGCCGCCTTCCCGGTTGGTCAGCGTGTTGCGGTGGAAGCCGGTGGCGATCTGCGGGCCGGCCGCCGCCTGCGGCAAAAGATCGCCCGCCATGGTTTGGATGGTGAATTCATCGAAGGGCAGATCGCGATTCAACGCCTCGATCAGCCAGTGCCGGTAGCGCCAGGCATGGGGACGAGGCTGGTCTTTCTCGTAGCCGTCGCTATCGGCGTAACGGCCTAGGTCCAGCCAATGGCGGGCCCAGCGCTCGCCGTAGTGCGGGGATTGCAGCAAGCGGTCCACCAGACGCTCGTATGCGTCCGGCCGCGGGTCGGCGAGAAAGTCCGCCACCTCGCGCGGCGTGGGCGGCAGACCGGTCAGGTCGAAACTCACACGGCGGATGAGCGTGGCGCGCTCAGCTTCCGGCGACGGCGTGAGCCCTTCCGCCTCCAGCCGGGCCAGCACAAACGCGTCGATCGGGTTCCGCACCCACGCGGCCTGGCGAGGCTGCGGCGGCGTGGGCTTGCGGGGCGGCGCAAACGACCAGTGGCTTGGCGGAGGCGCGGGTTGGGCGGCGCGGGCCGCGGGCCGCTCGGGCATTTGCGCCCCCTGATCGATCCACGCCCGCAAGACGCCGATCTGTTCAGCGGTCAAACGCGGGCCGGCCGGCGGCATGACCACGCCGGGTTTCAGCTCCGCCACCAGGTGGATCAGGCGGCTCTGCTCGCTCTTGCCGGGCACGATCGCCGGTCCCGCGTATCCGCCTTGGAGCACGCCCGCGCGCGAGTCCAGGCGCAGACCGCTCAACTGTTGCGCCGCACCATGGCATCCCTGGCAGCGGCTCCGCAACAGCGGACCTACTTCCTTGGCAAAGTCGACCGGCCGGGGCGCCGGGGGCGGCAGCTCCGCGGCCGCGCCAAGCAGGGCCAGCGCCAACGCTGGCGCGACGGTCAGAATCTCGCGTTGCATCGTTTCACCGTGGTTACGCCGTATTCTTTTGGTATACCAAGTTGCTGAGGGGGCGGCCAGAAGCGGGTGGGCGCCCGCGCCCGGCGCCCGAAACCCCGCCGCTGGCCGGCACAGCGCGTCCCGCCGGCAACTCGAACTGCTGGGCCACGACGCGAGGTCGCCCCTGTTTCTCGCGGCGATCGAGGCCGTCGAAGAAGCGGTGTACAACTCCCTGTTTCAAGCCGTTTCCATGACCGGCTACCTCGGCCGCCGCCTCGAAGCGCTGCCCGTTGGCCGGACGGTAAAGATCCTGAAGCGCTATGGCGCGGTCCAGCGATAGCGGCGCCGGCTGGCTCGTCATTGGCAGCCGCGCGAGGCTCGCCGTCAGTTCGGCCACGGAAACAAACAGCCGTGACCAGGAGGGAATGGCGGGCCCCATCCCCAACCCTCAGCGTTGATTTTCACGGAAGCGGACATTTTCTGGCTCACGCGCCGCTACTTCGGCTGCGGCACGATGCGCAAATAGGGCTTGGGCGCCTTCCAACCCTCCGGGAAGCGCTGTTTGGCCTCTTCGTCGCTGACGGCGGGCAGGATGATGACATCGCCGCCCGGCTTCCAGTTCACCGGGGTCGCCACTTTGTGTTGGGCGGTAAGCTGCATCGAGTCCAGCACGCGGAGGATCTCGTCGAAGTTGCGGCCCGTGCTCATAGGATAGCTGAGCATCAGCTTGATCTTCTTGTCCGGACCGATGATGAACACGGTGCGGACCGTCGCGTTCGCGGCGGCCGTGCGGCCCTCGGAAGAATCTCCCGCGTCCGCCGGCAGCATATTGTAGAGCTTGGCCACCTTCAGTTCCGGATCGCCGATCATCGGATAGTTCACTTTGTGGCCCTGCGTTTCTTCGATATCGGCGGCCCACCGGGCGTGATCGCTCACCGGGTCGACGCTGAGGCCGATCACTTTGCAGTTGCGGGCGGCGAACTGTTGTTCCAGCCCCGCCATGTAACCGAGTTCCGTGGTGCACACCGGCGTGAAGTCCTTGGGGTGCGAAAACAGAATGGCCCAACTGTCGCCGATCCACTCATGGAAGTTGATGGTTCCGTGCGTGGTTTCCGCCGTGAAGTTGGGCGCTTCGTCGTTAATGCGCAGCGACATGGTCAGGTCTCCTTGGGGGTGTTCGAGGCCCGCTCGCGGCGAGCCCTCCGGATGGGATCGATTCTAAGGCAGAACCGGCCGCGCGTGTCAAATCGGGAGCGGGCTTCCTCCCCGCCACGCGGGGCACTATACTTCAGACGGAATGGCCGGAAGGTGATCCGGCCGTCCGTGGAGAACGTGTGATGCACTCTTCCGTCAGCCGGCGAGCCTTCCTCGCCGGTTCCGCCACGGCGGTTTCCTCTGCCCGGGTGCTTGGGGCGAACGACCGCATCCGGCTGGGATTGATTGGCTGCGGCGGCCGTGGGTCGCACCTGATGCGCATGGTGCAACAGGCCGGCGGCGCCGAGTTCGCCGCCGTCTGCGACGCCTGGGACGTGCGGCGGGCGCAAGCCGCGGACCGCATCGGCGCGCCCGTCGCCAGCATCGCCGACTATCGCGCGTTGCTCGACCGCCAGGACATTGATGGCGTCATCGTGGCGACCCTGGACCACTGGCATTCGGCCATGACCGTCGACGCGCTGCGCGCCGGCAAAGACGTCTTCGTGGAGAAGCCCATGACTTCGCTGCCCAGGCAAGGCCATGAGATCGTCAAAGCCTCCCGCGACACCGGCAAACTGGTGCAAGTCGGGGTGCAGCAGCGCAGCCTGGCCCACTTCGTCGAGGCCAAACAGCGCTTCTTCGATTCCGGCCTCATCGGCCGGGTCCACATGGTGCGGACGGTCTGGAACGCCAACAGCGGCTACCTGACGCCCGTCCCGCCCGGCATGGAGAAAAAGCCCGAGGGGCTGGATTGGGACGCCTGCCTGGGCTGGCTGCCCAAAATTCCCTGGGATCCCAAGCGATACTTCAACCGTTTCGCCTATTGGGATTTCGCCACGGGCGGGCAGACCGGCGGCCTGTTTGTCCACATGGTCGACGTCGTCCACTGGTATCTGGGGATCAGCAAGCCGGTATCGGCCGTGGCCCTGGGCGGAATCTACCAGCACCACGACGGGCGGGACACGCCGGACAACGTCAACTTGATCCTCGACTACCCGGAGAAACTCAACGTCACGTTTGAGGCCACGATCACGGATCTGATTCCCAAGGAGTCCGCCGAGATCGTGTTCTTCGGTTCCGGCGGCCGGCTGAACATCTTCCGCTACGGCTATCGCTTCCTGCCCGCCGGGGCGAAAGGCGCCGAGGAAATCACCGCCGGCCCTTCGTCCGAGACCGCGCACATGGCGAACTGGCTGGAGTGCATGCGCTCGCGCCGCACGCCGAACGCGAACGCGGTGGATGGCCACTATGCCGCCATGGCTTGCCACATCGGCAACCAAGCTTATCTGGACAAAGCCAGGGTGACCTGGAGAAAGGAATGGGATCTATGAGTATTGCGGTCGGAGTCAACCTGGAGTTCATCCGCTCGCAGGACAGGCCGTTCGCCGCGGGCGTCCGCCGCGCCGCCGAAATCGGCTACCGCTACGTGGAGCCGATGGTGCATAACGGCCGCGAACTGCTGAGCGAAGCGGGCTACTTCCATTCGGTTTCCATGGACGAAGAGCCGCTGGAGATCAGGGAACTGCTGGAACAGAACGGGCTGAAGGCCTCCGGTCTCAGCGCGCACTGCCCGTTGATGCGTCCGGAGATCAGCGTGCCGTATTTGCAGCGCGCCATTCGGTTCGCGCATGGCGTCGGCGCGCCGGTGGTCAACACCGACGAGGGCATCTACCCCGCCGGGATGGACCTGGAAGACGCGCTGGTCCTGATGACGTACACGCTGACGCAGGCGTTGCGCGTGGCCGAACGCTACGGCATTTACATCGGCATCGAACCGCACCAGAGCCTGTCCAAGACCACGCAAGGTCTGCTCCAGATCGCGACGCTGGTCGAATCGCCCTGGCTGCGGGTCAACTACGACACCGGCAACGCCTACCTGGGAGGCGAAGACCCGTACGCAGGACTGAAGGCGGTCTCGCACCTGCTGGTGCACGTCCACGCCAAGGACATCTCGATGGTTCAGTCGGAGTCCGAACGGGGACAGGTGACCGGCACGCCGGTAGGTTGCGCCTGCGGCGACGGCGTCATCGACTGGGCGCGCGTCATCGCGATTCTGCGTGAGGCCGGCTACGAGGGGGTCTTATCTGTGGAGTGCGGCACGCCGGAGCAGGCCGCGCGCAGCCTCCGTCATCTCCAAAGCCTGCTGGCGACGCCCGCCGAGGTCGAACATGCGGCGCGGAGCTAGCGCGGCGTGGTTCCTGCTCCTGCTGACGCCGTTCGCGTGCGGGCAGGTGGTGGATAAGCTGTTTCCGCCCGGGCTGCTCCGGGTGTTGATTCTCTCCGGACGCAACAATCACGACTGGCGGACCACCACGCCGTACCTGCGCCAGATTCTGGAATCCACCGGACGGTTCGCGGTGCGGGTGAACGAGGAACCGGCGGGCCTGGATGCAGCCGCGCTCCAGCCATATCACGTGCTGGTGCTCGACTACAACGGGCCGCGCTGGAGCCCGGCCACCGAGCGCGCGGTGGAAGAGTTCGTGCGCGCCGGCAAAGGGATGGTGGGACTGCACGCCGCAATCTACGGCTTCGGCCGCATGCCGGTGCTGGGCGACCGGCATGTCAGCCTCGGGTTGACGGAGCCGCCCTGGACCGAGTTCGCCAGGATGATCGGCGGGGCGTGGGAGACAGACCCGCCGCCCAGCGGTCACGGACGGCGTCACGTCTTTCGCGTGAAATGGACCGACCGCGCGCATCCCATCGCCGCGGGACTGGACGAGTCGTTTCTCATCAGCGATGAGTTGTATCACAACCTGCGCACCCAACCCGGTATCCGCGTCATTGCGACCGCGTATGACGACCCGGCGCAGAAGGGCACCGGCAAGGACGAGCCCATCGTCTGGACCGTCTCCTACGGCAAAGGCCGCGCGGTGTTCTCGGCGCTGGGCCACGACGTGGCGGCCATGCAGGCGCCGGGCTACCAGGTCTCGTTCGCGCGCGCCGTGGAGTGGGCGGCCACCGGCCAGGTCTCCCTGCCGCCGGCGATCTCCCTGGACCAGCCCGAGCCGGGCGCCGTTCGCGTCATGGTGGTCACGGGCGGACATGACTATGCGCCTTCCTTTCCGGCGATGTTCGAAGGACGGCGGGACGTGCGGGTGATGATCAATCCGCACCCGGTGGCGTTCCGCGGCGACCTGGCGAAACGCTGCGACGTGCTGGTGTTTTACGACATGGCGCAGTCCGCGCCGGAGGAGCAGAAGCAAAACCTGGTGCGCTTCGCCGAAAGCGGGAAGGGCATCGTGGTTCTCCATCACGCCGTCGCGACGTTCAACGATTGGGATTGGTGGAAGCAAGTCACCGGCGTCCGGTACCTGCTGAAGCCGGCCGGCGGCATGCCGGCATCTACCTACCAACATGACGTCGCGCTGACCGCCCGGCCGGTGGCCGATCATCCGGTGGTGAAGGGCATTCCGCCCATGTACATCCTGGACGAGACATACAAAGGCATGTGGTTCTCGCCGGACAACCAGGTGCTGATGACGACGGACGAGGCTACCAGCGATGGTCCGCTGGTCTGGATTAGTCCGTACCGCAAATCGCGCGTGGTGGTGATCCAGCTTGGCCACGGCAGCGAGGCGCACCGGCATCCGCATTACCAGCAACTGGTGATCAACGCGATCCGGTGGGCGGGCGAAGCCCGCGAACGCGCTGCGGGCGCCAGCCGTTAGTTCGGCGGATGCGCGCGACGCGCCGCCCCTGCCGCCGCGAAAGCCCAGCCGAAAGGCTGTAACCTGGGAGATTAACCGGGCGGGCCGCAGGGCGCGCGGACCGGCGGCGGCATCCTCATGGACAATTGGCACGCATTGACTCGGGTGGTCCTCCTGCTTGGCGCCGCGGCGGCGCTGGGCGTGCTGGTCCGGCGTTTTGGCCAGAATCCGGTGGTCGGGTATCTGCTCGCGGGGGTGCTGCTGGGCCCGACCGGCTTCGGGTTCATCGGCAGCGGCCAGCACTTGCGCGACGTCAGCGAAATCGGGGTGGCGCTGCTCCTGTTCTCGATCGGCCTCGAGTTCTCCTTCGCCCGCCTGCGCGAGATCGGCCGGGTGGCGGTCTTCGGGGGACTGGCGCAAATTACCGTGACGCTGCTGGTAGTAGCGGGAATTCTCCAGGTGGCCGGCGTCCCCCTGGCGGAGTCCGCCGTGGTGGGCGCGGCGCTGGCGATGAGCAGCACGGCCGTGGTCTTGCGCGTCCTGATGGACAATGCCGAGCTGGACAGCCGGCACGGGAGGACGGCGGTCGGCATCCTGCTGGCGCAGGATGTCGCGGTGGTTCCCATGCTGCTCGCCACCGACGCCCTGGCGGAAGATCTCAGCGGTCCGCAGGCCCTCTCCCGATTCGGCCTCAAGCTGGCTGGCTTTGCGGTGGCGGGCGGGCTGATGTGGGTGGCGATGAAGTTCGCCGCGCCGGCGCTGTTCGCCCGGGCGCTCCGCTCCGGCACCCGGGAATTGCCGGTGCTGGTGGCGGCCTGCGCCAGCCTGGGCGCGGCGGTCGGCGCGCACGCCGTGGGGCTGTCGCCCGCGATCGGCGCCTTCGGCGCGGGCGTGGTGCTGGCCGAGTCTCCCTTTGCGACGCAAATCCGCGCCGACCTGACGCCGCTCTCGGCGGTTTTCGTCGCGACGTTTTTTGCCTCGATCGGGGCCATTGTCCACCTGCCGGGGGGGATGGAGGCCGGCAGCGTCTTGCTGGCCGCGGCGGCCGTGTTGTTCTTGAAGACGGTCATCGCCGCGGTGGTCGTTTGGGCGTTCCAGCGGTCCGTGCGCGTCGCCCTGGCGACCGGACTCGCCCTCTCGCAGGTGGGCGAATTCACTTTTGTCCTGGCCGACAACGGAAACCGTCGCGGGCTGGTGAGCGCCGCCGACCTGGAGTTCCTGGTGGCGGTGTCGCTCATCACCCTCATCGCCACCCCGTACATGATTGGCGTAGCGCCACGGCTCTCGGCGCTGCTGGTGCGGAAGGTGCCGGCGCGGCAGCGGCGCGGGCTGGAGGCCAAGACGAAGGAGAAGCGGTGGGACCGCGTGATCGTGGTCGGCTACGGGCCCGCGGGGCAGCGCGTGGTGGAGGCGCTCCAGTCAGAGGGAACGCCCTTCCTGGTGCTGGAGTTCAATCCACACACGGTGTCCGCCTTCAGCGCGAGCCTTCCCATCGAGCTGGGCGACGCCACGCAGCCTGAGATCCTCCATCACGTGGGGGTGGGACAAAGCCGCGGCGTGGTCATCACCATCCCGGACCCCGCCGCCGCCCGCGTCATCATCGAACAAGTGGGGCGCATCGCGCCGCACGTGCCCGTGATCGCCCGGGCCCGCTATCACCAGTACGCGGCCATGCTGAAAAGCGCCGGAGCGGCGGAAACCATCGACGAAGAAGTCATCATGGGCACGGAGATGGCCCGGCAAGTATTACGGCGCCTGAGCGCGCCCGCGCAGCCGGAGCCCGCGGCGTGAGCCTGCCGCGGTTTTCCGGATTACGGGCTGGACGGCGAATCGGGCCGCGCACCCGATTCGGGCGTGGCCTGCGCTGTGGCGGACCTTGCCGCCAGCCGCCGGTACAGGGCTTGCACGTGCTCGTACGTGGCGTGGAGCGCGGCCCGGTAGGCGTCCCGGTCCGTCAGGTTCGCCGGCCGTAAAACGGTCTCCAATTGTTCCGCCACTTCGGCCAGGTCCGGATACCGGGAAGCGAACCGCGCGGCGACGGGATGTAACGCGAGCCAGTCCTCCGCGGCGACCCCCAGCCGCGCGTCGAGCCAATGGCTGAGCAAAGCCAGCTCGGCGCACGCCGGCAGCGGTGTCCGCGGCCTGTCTTCCTCCAGATCCTGGATCAGGGGCATGAGCTTCGCCAGCCAGTAGTCGACGGCGTCGATTTGCCGCCGCCGGGTTTCGGCGCGGATCAGAATGTGCTGCACCATGTCGTTGGCGTGTACGGCCACGCAGGCGTCTTCCGCCCCGGAAAACGGCAGGCCTGGGTACCCCTGGCTTTCCAGCCAAACGTGCCCCAGCTCGTGGGCCATCAGGCCGGATGCGTAGCGCCGCCATTCGGCCTCGCGCGCCAGGTTGAGCACGACGAACGAGTAGGTCCGCTCTCCCGCCCGGTGCGTGACGGTGAGAGCGTGAGCGCCAAGCAGTTCCGCCCGGAAGCGATCGTTCATCAGGTAAGAAACGATGATGGGCCGGTGAGGCGGATCGCCTAGCAGCCGCATCTCCCGCCGGGCGGGGTCGGTCGCGACGCGCACCACCGCGAGCTTGACGCCCGACGCCTCGATTTCCCGCCGCCACTGTTCCAGCGAGCCGTCCGCGGCTGGCGCGAATGCCGCCAGAGTAAAATAAGCGCTCAGGAGCAGCCTCATTCCGTATTCTTCATCTTACCGGGCCGCCGCCGCGCCCTGCGGTGTAGCTCGCCGGGTCTGGCTGGCGGCGGTCCTCGGGTGGGTAGGGTGCCGCCGCCGCAGCGCGAGCGGTCTTCCGGGCTATGCGCTGGTGGCCAACCAGGGAGGAAGATCGGTCGCCGCGATTCACCTGGGCACCCTCAGCGTGAGACGCCACGTCACCTTGGCGGATGCTCCCAGCGCCGTGGTTACGCATCCCGCGCGCGACGCCGGTTACGTGCTGACGCCGCACTCGGGCGCGATTTATGAGCTGGCCATTCCCAGTCTCTCTGTGAACCGCCGGCATCGGCTGGCCGGTTCGCTGCACTCGGTGAGGATGGCGGCGGATGGAAAGGCCTTGTGGGCGCTGGCCCGGGACGACCGCCGGCTGCTCGAGTGGAATCTGAACACCTGGCGGCTGGGACGTCGGATCTCGCTGCCGGCAACTCCCGAAGATTTCGACCTGTCGCGCGAGGGGGTAGCAGCAATCGCTTTCCCGGAAGCCGGCCTTCTCGGTTACTGGAACCTCGACTCGGGCAGGCGGTTGCACCTGGCGGAGGCGGGCGGGACGCCGCGCGTCGTGCGTTTTCGTTCCGACGGGCGGCAGGCCCTGGCGGGCTTAACCGGCCAGAAAACGCTGCTGATCGCCGATGTCGAGTCAGGACGTACCGTGACCCGGTTACCCCTGGTGATTGAACCCGAACAGTTCTGCTTCAAGGCCGACGGAGGCATTCTGTACGTGACGGGCGCGGGACGGGACGCCGTCGTCAGCGTTTTCCCGTATCGCGGCGTGGTGGCGGAAACGTTTCTGGCGGGGCGTGCGCCGGGGGCCATGGCGATTTCGGGCGGCGCCGAGCCCTTGCTGTTCGTCGCCAACCCCGAGTCCGGCGACGTGACGGTGGTGGATGTGATCACTTCCAAGGTGATTGCGGCGGTTGCCGTGGGCCAGGAGCCCGCCTGCATCGCCGTGACTCCGGACGACCGCTACGCGCTGGTCCTCAACCGCCAGAGCGGCGACGTGGCGGTATTGCTGCTGGAGGCGCTGCGCAACCGCCGAGTACGCCCCGCGCCTCCCCCGCTGTTCACCATGATCCCCGTGGGCGCTCAACCGGTCAGCGCCGCGATCAAAGTGCTCGCCTGAGCGAATCTCCGGCAGCGCTATTGCGCGGAGAACAGGACCCACTCGATGCCGCCCACCACCGAGCGTCCCGGCATGGCCACGCCCGGAATCTCCTGGTAGCGGGCATCGTTCAGATTGCTGAACTGAAGGAACGGCCGCAGCCGCTTGCCGGCGCGCGCCGCGTAGACGTCCCACACGGCGTAAGGCGAGCGCCGGAGCCGTTCCGTAGCGCCGAGGCGGGTGCGAAACCAAAATTGCCCCGGCAAGGCGGCCATCCAGGAGGCGATGCCGGTGTGGACCGGGTAGTTGAACACGTACTTCGATTGCAGGTCGCCGAGGGCCGTTTGCGCGCCCCGCAAACCCGTGTAGTGCAGGTCCACCTGATGGGTCCGGCGCGCCCGCAAGGTCAACCCCGTCTCGAGACCCGTAAACCGCAACCGCTGAATGTTCGAGGCCCGCCACAGGTCGGCGGGGTGGGCCCGTACATAGTCAATGCCGTCCTGCTCCCGGCGGTGGAAGACGGTCGCGGTGGCTCGCCAGCGCCCTCCCGCGTTCCAGTCCGCGCCGCCCTCGTAGTTCCACGCGGTCTCCGGGCGCAAATCCGGGGACCCCCGGTTGGCCGGATCGTGATAGAACAGGTCGGTGTAGGTGGGCACCCGAAACGCCCGGCTGACTCCGCCCCGCAGCTTGAGCCGCGGGCCCAGCCAGGCGCCCGCGCTCGCCGAGGGGTTAAACTGCCGCTTGCCCGCGCCGTAGCTTTCCTCGCGCGCGCCGGCGGAAAACGAAAAGCGCCGCAGCGCCCGCACGTCCAACGAGGCGTACGCCGCACCGCGCGCCCGCGCGTGCGTCCCCAGGTTGTTGCTGACAATCGATTCGCGGATGCCTTCCGCGCCGTAGAACAGCTTGGCGTTCACCCCGAGCGTTTCCGTCCGCCGCACGGAACCGACGTAGCTCTCGGCCGCGTGGCGGTTGGTGAACACCTGCGGCCGGTCCCGGTACAGCACGAACAGATCCGTGTGTCGCCGCCAGGTGAATCCCGCTTGCGTGCGCGTCCCCAGGGCCTGCCGCGCCGAAACCAACTGCGCGCGGGTCCGCTCCCAGGAATTGAAATTGCCATAAAACTGGTCCGCGCCGAAGGGTCGGTCGGTGTAGGCCAGCGTCAGGTCGCTGGCGCCCCAGCCGCTGGTCAGGTTGGTGCGCGACAGCAGCGAGAGATTGCGGTAGTCGCGGTTCGGCTGGAAGCCGGAAGAGAAATCCCGGTCCGCCGCCAGGCTTTGCGAAAGCCTGCCGCGCAGGTAGTCCAGTGTCACGCGCTGCTGGTTGACGCCGAAATTCCCGGCCGAGGCGCGGGACCGGATTTCGCTCCGCTCGCCGCGCCGGGTGATGAAGTTGACCGCGCCCCCGACGGCGTCCGCGCCGTACAGCGTGGAGCCGGAGCCTTTCAGCACCTCGATGCGCTCGATTGAGGCGAGCGGCAGCGGCACGTTGAGATGGTGGTGCCCGGATTGGGCGTCGTTGACGCGCTGGCCGTCGATCAGCACGAGCGTCTGGCCGAACGTGCCGCCGCGAATCGACAGGTCCGCCTGGATCCCGTTGGGCGAGCGCTGGCGGAGATCGAGCGAAGGATCAAGCTTTAGGAAATCGATGGGAGTGTTGGCGACCAGCGCCCAGTCCTGGACCTCGAATCGGCGCACCGCCCGGTCCATCTCTTCGAGATCCAACGGTTCGAACGTGCCGGTCACCACCACGGACTCGCGCCGCGGTTCAGCAACCTGACCAAAAGCCGCATAACTGACCCACAACCAAACCATCCATCCCCGCAAAGACATCCTTTTCATCATAAAGCGAGCTGCACGCGGGGCCAAGGTTCGGCCTCCGTGGCGCCGCCCGAATCCTGTCATCAGGAATTCACACGCGTTTGGTACGTTTCAGCAATGTCTCGTCTTAAATCAAGTCAGAGGAGTAAAGCGTGTCTCGCTTCCTTGTTTTCGCGTGCCTAGTCGGCGCGTGGGGCTGGTCGCTCGCGAGGGCCCAATTTGAAACCGCCACGGTATTAGGCACCGTCCGCGACGCGACGGGTTCGCCGGTGCCTTCCTGCTCGGTCACGCTGGAGGGCGTCGATACCGGCGTGAGCGTTCGGACGCTGACGGACGGGGATGGCAACTACCAATTTTTCAATGTGCGGATCGGCCGTTATCGGTTGCAGGCCGCACGGGACGGATTCAAGACCGCGGCATCGGAAACGTTCGCCGTCGCGGTGAGCGCGCGCCAGCGGGTTGATTTGCGCTTGGAGGTGGGCGACGTTGCCGAGAGCGTGACGGTCACGGAAGCAGCCGCGCTGCTGGAGACCGACACCAGTGCGCGCGGCACCGTCATCGGCCGCAAACAGATTGAGGACCTCCCGTTGAATGGCCGCGCGTATGCCGATTTGACGTTGCTCACCCCGGGTACGTCGCAGGCCCAGCGCGGTCTCCGCGACGGGCGGGACGCCTCGTATCACGTCAACGGTCTCCGCAGCTCCTACAACAATTTCACGCTGGACGGCGTGGAGAACAATGCGTACGGCACTTCGAACCAAGGCTTTTCGAACCAGGTAGTGCAGCTCTCCCCCGACGCGGTGGGCGAGTTCAAGGTCACGACCAACAACTTCAGCGCGGAATACGGGCGCGCGGGCGGCGCGGTGATTGTCGCCAGCCTGCGCAGCGGCACCAATGATCTGCATTTCACGCTTTGGCAGTTCTTGCGGAACACGAAACTGAATGCGGTGGGTTTTTTCAAGCCGCAGTTCGGCAAACCCAGCTTGATTCAGAATCAATTTGGCGCAGCGGCCGGCGGACCCATCGTCCGGAACAAGACCTTCTTCTTCGCCGACTACGAAGGGCTGCGGCGGGTGGAGAAATCGCTGGTATTCGCCGACCTGCCGACCGCCGAGATGAGACAGGGAATTTTCAGCGGCGTCGCCCTGGTGGATCCCTACAGTGGCGCGCCTGTACCGGGCGGAAGGGTGCCGGCCAGCCAGGTGACGCCGTTTGCCCGGCGCGTGCTCGACGACCTGCCGCAGCCTAACCGTCCGGGAGTGGGACGTCTCGGGATCGGCAGCAACTTTGAGTCGCTTCCCGCCAAGCGGGTCCCCGACGACAAGGGCAACTTCAAGGTCGATCATTATTTCTCGTCGCGCTTGACCAGTTTCTTCCGCTATAGCCAAAGGGAGCTGAACCAGTTTGAGCCGCCGAACATTCCTGGGCCTTCCGGCGGGAACAGCAATGGGAATGTATTTGTGCGAAACCGGGCGTTTGCGGCGGGCGCCACTTACTCGCTGACTCCGTCCACCCTGGCCGAGTTCCGCTTGGGCGTTACGCAGACGGACGGAGGCAAGAGCCCGGTGAACGCCGGCGCCCCGCCGCTCGAAGAGACTTACGGGATTCGCGGCGTGCCGCGCGACCCGCGGGTGGGCGGCGGCTTGAATACCCACGCAGTCACGGGTTACTCGCAGTTCGGCCGGCAGTCCTCCAATCCTCAGTTTCAAAACCCCGACGTCATCAATCCGCGGGTCAATCTGTCCACCATTGTGCGGGCGCATACCCTGAAGTTCGGTTACGAGCACCAGCGCATCGCCACCGAGATCAATGATCTCGGCCCGGTGTTGGGCCAGAGCAACTATGCCGGACAGTTCAGCCGCGCGCCCGGTGCGGCGGCCACCGAACTTTACAACCTGGCGGACTTCCTGGTGGGCGCCCAGAGCCAACTGCAGCTCTCCTCGTTCGAGGTCCTGGATTATCGCCAGCGCATGCACTTCCTCTACCTCCAGGACGACTGGAAGGTCCTCCCCAAGTTGACGTTGAATCTTGGGCTGCGCTACGAATTCGCCACGCCGCAGTGGGACGCGCAGAATCGTCTGGGCAACTTCGATCCAGCCGGCCCGCGCCTGATCTTCGCAAAGGACGGCTCGCTTTTCGACCGTGCGCTGGTCGATCCCGATTTCAACAACTTTGGCCCTCGTGTGGGCGGCGCCTACCAGCTCTCTTCCAGGACCGTGGTGCGGGGCGGTTTCGGCGTCAGTTACATCCACTTCAACCGCATGGGCGGCGAGAATATCCTCGGGTTCACCGGTCCGTTTGTCATTCGGGTCACTCAACCGCAAATCGCGCCGGGCGTGGCCAGCGGCGGCCAGCCGCTGTGCGCCGGCGGCCAGACGCGCAACTGTTTCGTCCGGACGCAGGATGGTTTCCCCGCCGACTTTCTGGATAAGTCGAAGTACGACCCCAGCCGGTCCCGCGTCAACTATACGCCGCGCGAGCTTCCCACGGGCTCCGTCCAAAGCTGGCACGTCACCATCCAGCGCCAATTAGCCTCGGACTTGGCCTTAGACTTGGCGTACGTGGGCAATCGCGGACAAAACCTGATGATCCTCGGCGACTTTAACCAGGCCCGGCCAAACGAGCTCGGCCAAAGCCTGGGGATCAACCAGCGCCGTCCCATCCCGGGCTTCTCGGAGATTCAGATCTCGACGAATATCGGCGAGTCCTCGTATCATTCCTTTCAAGCGAAGATCGAAAAGCGTTATGCGCAGGGCTTCTTCCTGTTGAACTCGTTCACCTGGTCGAAGGCGATGGACAACGCCCCCGGCCACCTGGAAACTTACAACGGCGATAATTCGCGAGTGAATTTGCAGAACCTGGCGAGCGAGCGCGGATTGTCCAGCTACGATCTGCGGCTGAACAACGTCAGCGCGGTGATCTGGGACCTGCCCTACGGGCGCGGACGGCGCTGGGGCAGGGGACTCCCGCCGGTCCTCAACGGCCTGCTGGGCGGATGGCGCACGACGCTGATCAACAACCTGCGCAGCGGCATCCCCGTAAACCTGATTTACTCGCCGCCCGCCGCGTTTCAAGTCTTCAATGGCAGTCCCCGGCCCAATATCTCCGGTCCCGTCGAGACCGAAGACCGCAACATCGGCCAACACTTCATCCGCGCCAATATCAGCCAACCGACGGACGTGCGTTTCCCGTTCGGCAATGCCGGCCGGAACATCGCGCGGACCCGGGGTTTTGCGCAAGCCGATTTCGGGCTCTACAAGCAGTTTCCGCTCTGGCGGGAAGGATCGCGCCTGGAGTTCCGCAGCGAATTTTTCAACCTGCTCAACCGGACCAATTTCCGGGAACCGAACTCGAACGTTTCGTCCGGAAGCTTCGGCCAAGTGACAGCCAACTTTCCGCCGCGGCAGATCCAGTTCGCGCTCAAGCTGTACTATTAACGTCTTGGGCTCCGACTGATGGTCGAGACTCGGGGAGGACCTGCCGGAGCCGGGCATTTCAACCCAAAGGCGGTGCGGCGGCGGGGGCCGCCCGCCGCGCCGCCCCTTCCTCCACCACCGAAATAACCAACCCCGGCGCGCCCGAAGGCCGTAGATGGCCATTCTCTACCTTGGGGATCCCCCCAAAGACTTTCCAGCAGGGCGTGGCACAACTTGGCGGTGATCTTCAGCCGCCCGGCGCACACCTGCGCCGCCCTGGTCGGGCTCGACTGGCTCCGGGCCATCGGCCGGACCGAGACCGAAGCGCTGCTTCAGCGTGGTGAAGCCCTCCGCCACTAAGCCCCGCGCCAGTTCGTCCAGGTCTTCGAGCGCGCACAGGCGGCTCGCGGAGCAGCGTACGCGGTTCTGCGTACGGAAGAACAGCAGCTCGTAAACAAAAACTCCTTCCGCTCGGGCTTACAGGTCCCAGCAGGCAATGTCGGTGGCCGCCATTGCCCAACCGGAGGGGCCGAAGCGCACCATCGCCCGGAACATGCGCTGCTACACATGTTTGTGCCGCCGCGGGTCCTCTTTCGACGCAAAAGCCGGTAATCCGCGCGCTCATCCCGACGAGCGGGCGAGGAAGCGCCGTCCGAGTAATCCGTACCAGTTCGCAGCGGTTTACCGTAAAAAGATTGACCGCAGGCCCCGTGCGGGCTTAACAAGAGAATAGAGTCCAAACCTAAATCTTATGCCTCTCACATTTGTGGCGCTTTTATTACTTTTGTGTGTGATTCCGGCTACGGCCCAGTCGACGTTTGGCGTCCTCCGGGGATTTGTGCTTGACCCGCAAGGCGCCACGATTCCCGAGGCGCTCGTAACCGTGCGCAACGAGCAGACCGGCATCACCCGAGAGACGACGAGCACGAAGGAGGGCGTCTGGGAGATCGGCTACCTGCAAGCCGGCATCTACCAAATCGCGGCGGAAAAGGCGGGTTTTCAGCGGTTTCAAGCCACCGGAATCCGGCTCGAAGCCTCCGGCGTGACGATTTACAACGTGCGCCTTACGGTGGGGGACGTGGCCTCGACTGTCACGGTGGCCGCGGAAGCCACCACGGTTTCCGAGGAAACGGGCAGTGTCACCAGCGTCAGTACGCAGCAGCAGTATCTGAATACCCCCATCAACACCCGCGGCAGCCGGGACAGTTTCCTGTTTAGCTTCATGTCGTTCGTGCCAGGGGCGCAACCGTCCACCTCGCAGTTCAACCTGATGTTTTCCGGTACCCGCGGCGCGCACAACAACTTCACGGTGGACGGCATCAGTTCGCGGAGCGTCACGTTCGGCAACGTCAACGGGCCAGCCTTTCCGAGCATGGAAAGCATTCAGGAAGTGCGCACCAACATTTCGGGCAACTCGGCGGAGTACAGTTTTCCAGCGCAGGTGACCGTCGTGTCGCGCGGGGGGACGAACGAATTTCACGGCAGCGGCTATTGGTACTACAGCACCGCCGGGCTAAACGCTCGCCCGTATTTTTCTCCGCCAAATCCCTTCGCGCTGCTGCAAAACGCGGGCGGGAGCGTCTCGGGTCCGGTGGTTCGTGAAAAGACGTTCTTCCTCGGAGCATACGAGTATTTTGAGGATCGCACGGCGGCGAACCTGAACCTGAATGTGCCTAGTGTGAACCTGCGGCAGGGGAACTTCTCGGCGCTGCCGGGCGTAGTGCGCGACCCGCTCATCGGGCAGCCCTTTCCCGGTAATATCATTCCTTCCTCGCGCCTCAACCCAGTGGCATTGCGTGCACAAAACCGCTTTTTCCCGGAGCCGAATTTCGGCGATGCCAGCCTGCTAGCCGGCAATTACCGCGACTATATCAAACAGCGCCAGGGACGGCAGACAATCGATTTCCGCCTGGATCACCACTTCAGCCGCATGAACATGTTGTGGTTGCGGGGCTCCTATAGCCGCAATCCGGATGAGCGGCTGGCTTCCTCTCTCCCCACCGTTGGGTCCCGGGACGTGGTCCGACGTACTTGGAATGCGGTCGTAAGTGATACGCACATTTTCCATTCTTCGCTCATCAACGAATTCCGCACCGGGCTGAGCTTCCAAAACCTACCCTCGCGCGGACCAATCTTAGGCTTTGACATTGTGCGCGAGCTGGGACTCACCGGCTTGGCGCCCGGCACGCCCAACGTGCCCGCCATCCCCACCTTCAATATCTCGGGCTTCACGCCCATCAGCATGGTGGAGTTTCGCGAAACCAGTGACCAGATCACCCAGATCCAGAACAACTTGACCTGGTATCACGGGCGGCATACGGTGAAAGCGGGAGTAGATGTTTGGCGCAACCTGAGCGCCGACCATCCCACCGCGCCTTCGGCCGCCTATGGAAACATCCTGTTCAATGGTAGCTACACCGGGAATCCCTATGCGGATTTCCTGACCGGCATTCCGCGGCAAGCGTCGCGGGGCGCCGCGGGACTGTGGCGCAGTCGGCGCCATAACGTGGATTGGAATTTCTTCGCGCAGGACGACTGGAAAGTCTCCCCGCGCCTGACGGTCTCCGCCGGAATGCGCTACAGCGCGAACCCCCCTTATGCCGAAGCCCAGGACCGCATCTACAATTGGAACCCGTTCACCAATCGGTTGGTGTTGCCAAACGAAAACAGCATTCGCTATTTAAATCAAGCGTTTGTCGCGAGCGGCGCGGTGGCGCTGCAGTTAGCGCGGGAAGCCGGTTTGCCCGAGCGGACACTGGTGCGCCCCGACTGGAACAATGTCAGCCCGCGTTTCGGCTTCGCCTACCGGTTGACCGAGGACGGCCGCACTGTCTTCCGCGGCAGCTACGGCATCTTTTATCACCTCTACACGGCGCAGATGTGGAACGCGCTGGCGCGTGGACCCTTCACCGGCACGGAAAGTTCGCCGCCCAACCAAATTGTAAACGGCGCGCCAGCTTGGCAGCTTCCCGACCTGTTTCCCTCCAACCTGGCGTTGGGACCAACGGCCACGATTGGCGGCATCGATCCCAACCACCGCAACCCGATGCTGCAACAGTGGAACGCCACGCTGGAGCGGCAGCAGTTCGGCATCGTGTTCCGCGCTACCTATCTGGCCATGAAGGCGCACGGGTTGCAGATCTTCCGCAACTTGAACCAGCCTCCCCCGTCCACGATTCCGTTTACGCCCGCCCGGCGTCCGTACCCCACGCTCGGCGTAACGAACTATCGCGAAAACATGGGTAACGCCTACTACAACGGGCTGTTGCTGGTGGCGGAGCGACGGCTAGCCAACGGACTGGTGTTCCAGCTTGGCCACACTTGGTCGCGCAACCTCACCGACGCGCACTTTGAAACCGACGATGGCGGGCGCCTGCAGGACATCCGGAACCGCCGCGCCGACTGGGCGGAATACGGCACTAACCGGCGTCATCGGTTCACCGGAAACATCCAGTACGAGATTCCCTCTCCTAGGGGGGCTCCTGCCTGGCTGCGCTGGACGGCGCGCGACTGGACGATCGCTTCCGCCCTCGTGTTTCAGACCGGACCGTGGTTCACGCCCACCATTGCGGGCATCGATCCGGCGAATGTGGGCATCACCGGCAGCCGCCCCGACCGCCTACGCAACGGCGCGCTGGAAAATCCGACCATCAACATGTGGTTCGATCTGACAGCCTTTGCGCCGCCGCCGAGCGGCCGGTTTGGCAATTCCGGAATTCATATCCTCGAGGGTCCGGGCACCAAGCTGTGGAATGCTGGGTTGTTTCGCAGCTTCCCCCTGCGCGAGCGCCTCCGGCTTCGGCTGGAAGCGACCTTCACGAACGTGACCAACACCCCGAACTTCGGCCAGCCGGCGACGAACCTAGCCAACCCCAATACGGCTGGACGCATCACCTCCACACAGTTCATCGACACCGCTGGGGCGCGCACCACGCGCTTGGCGGCGCGCGTCGACTTCTGATTCGCCCGTCATCGGTTTGTGACGGGCCGATGCTAAACTCTTGGTGAGAGTGTTCGAGGAACTGCCCTGCTCCGTGCGGCAGGAGCTTTTGAATCATGTTTTGGCCAGCCGGCACTTCGCACACGCGGGCGTGCTCAAGCGCGTGCTCGCGTATCTTTGCGAACGTTCTTGGCAACCCGGAGGCCGTCCTCCGAAGGAATACGAAATCGCCGTCGCGGCGATGCGGCGCCCGGCGTCCTTCGACCCCGCCACGAACCCCGTCGTGCGGGTGACCATTAGCCAGATCCGGAGGCGGCTGGAGTCTTTTTTCCGCAGCGAGGGGGCGCACTTGAACTACCGTTTGGAGATCATTCGGGGACGCTATGAGGTGCGGGTCAAGCGATCTACCAGTCGGGCTAGCGCTGGTGACGGCCCCTTGCAAACTTTTTGGAATGGGTTCCGGGGCGATGCAGCCAGCACCCTGATCGTGTACACGGAGCCACTGTTTTTTACTGACCGTCAGGGCTGCTATGTGCGGCACTGGCAGGTGAACAGGGCCCCGGGCGGCCTCCGGGATCTGACTACCCGCGCGCCAGCGCTGGCTGGCCTTGCTCTCGAACCTACCTATCATTACCTCTCCGCGGGCGAAGTGCGGTGTCTGCTCTCCCTGAGCAGGTACTTGGCGGAACTACGTGTTCCTGCGGATTTCCGGAATCTGCGGCATTTGGCGGAGGGGGAACTGCCTCACAACCATGTCATCCTGCTTGGCAGCCCGCGCACGAATCCGCTGCTGGATCAGCTCCAACAGGGGCTGCCCATGCAGGTAACGGCAACGTCGGTGGCGCTGCCCGGGCCGCGCAGCCTGTGCGACCAGCGGTTGGCGGGCCCTTCTAAAGACCTCCTCCGCTGCTGGGCAGTGCTGACCCGCTTCCGCAATCCCACCACTGGCAGCATCATCCTGCTCATCGGCGCCAATCATGGCGCCGCGATCGAGGGAGCCGGGCAGGCGCTGACGGTGGAGAGCGGCATGGCCGCCCTGCTGGCAGCAACGGAGGCGCAGTTTGGACGCGCCGAAGAGGGGTTCCAGGCGCTGCTGGAGGTGCGGGTCGATGAGTGGCAGGGCAGCATCACGCAGGTGCGCGTGGCCGAAACCGCCGTGCTGCAAGGTCTGGGAAAAGGTTCGGGGGCGCGGCGAGTGGCCGTTTGACGCCCCCAAGCACCAGCACTAGCCGCGAAGACTACCCGCCGGGTCCGAAAGGAACGGCGCGGCGAGGATGACTGGCGCCAAGGCCGTCGTCGACAGCGCGGTATCCGCCTGCGCCGGCCAGGCCGCCACGGGATTGGTCCGGCTGCCAAACACGGGCGCCGTGGAGGGGCGTGCGTTCGATGGCTCCGCCGTAGCCTAAACTCCCCAGCAGTAGTCTTCCACCGCTTTCTCGATGGAATCGTCCTGCTCGGTCAGCCGCATCAGTTCCAACCGGATGGCGTCCACCAGGGCGCTCCAGCTTGCTTCGATCACGTTCTCGGAGACCCCCACGGTCGACCAGCTCTTCCGGTGGTCGGACCACTCGACCAGCACGCGCACGCGCGCCGCGGTGCCCTTCTTCGAGTCCAGCACGCGGACCTTGTAGTCGGTCAGCCGCACCTCCGCGATGCGCGGGTAGAGCTTGGAAAGACACTTGCGCAAGCATACGTCCAGGGCGTGCACGGGGCCGTGGCCGGTGCCCGTCGCCGTATGAATGCCGTCCTGCGCCCGGATGGTGACCGAGGCGCTGGAGCGCGACCCCGGCGCCTGCATCCGCGTGGTGACCTCGTAGCTTTCCACGTCAAAGAAATGCACGCCCGGGTTCAGCGCCTCGCGGACCAGTAGTTCAAAAGTGCCTTCGGCCGCTTCGAGTTCGTAGCCCTCGTACTCCATCTGCTTGATCCGCTCGAGCAGAATGCGGCGGGCGTCCTCCGTCAGCCGGTCCGCCAGGCCGTGCTGCTGCAGTTTGTAAACGATGTTGCTGCGGCCGGAAAGGTCGCTGACCAGCACCCGCTGGCGGTTGCCCACCGCTTCCGGGGAAACGTGCTCGTACGTGGCCGAGTCCTTCAACACCGCCGAAACGTGAATCCCGCCCTTGTGCGCGAAAGCGCTTTGGCCGACGTAGGGTTGATCGCGGCGCAGCGGCAGGTTGGCCAGTTCGGCGACAAAACGCGCCACCGCAGCCAGCGACTGAAGCTTTTCCGCGCCGATCGTGGTATGGCCCAACTTCAATTCCAGGTTGGCCAGCACGGAACATAGGTTCGCGTTCCCGCACCGTTCGCCGTAGCCGTTCATGCAGCCATGCACGTGCGTGAAGCCCTGCTCGACCGCGGCCAGGGTATTGGCCACGGCGACGTCGGAATCGTTGTGCGCGTGGATGCCCAGCACGCCGTCGAAGCGTTTGCGGACTTCCGCGCAAATTTCGCTGAGGCGCGCCGGGAGCGTGCCGCCGTTGGTGTCGCACAGCACCAGCACGTCGGCGCCGGCCCGTTTCGCGGCCTCCAGCACGCGCAGGGCAAAATCGGGATTGTGCAGATACCCGTCAAAGAAATGTTCCGCGTCGAAAATCACTTCGCGGCCGTGCTGCTTCAGGTAGGCCACGGTGTCCGTGACCAGTTCGAGGTTCTGTTCCTCCGTCACCCCCAAGGCGCGGCTGGTATGAAGGTCCCAGCTCTTGCCGAACACCGCGATCGCCGGGGTCTGGGCCTCAATCAGTTTGGCGACATTCCGGTCTTCGTGCACGGGATTCCGGGCGAAGCGCGTGGAACCGAACGCGGTCAGGCGCGCGTGCTTCAGCCGCAGGTCGCGGGCGCGGCGGAAGAACTCTTCGTCCTTCGGATTGGAGCCGGGCCAGCCGCCCTCGATGTAATCGATCCCGAGTTCATCGAGTTTCTGCGCGATGACCAGCTTGTCGTCCACCGAGAAGGAGACGGCTTCGCCTTGGGTGCCATCCCGCAGTGTCGTATCCAGCGTAAAGATCTTCATACCTGTCCCTGTCCCTGCCTTCCTCGCGCCGCGGGGCGGGAGGAAATCCCGTCCCCGCGGCGCAATTCGCTTAGTTGCCCGCGGCCGCGGGTTGATCCTCGGGCACGCCCGCTTCTTTTTTCTTGCGCTTCAAGAACGTCATCATCTCGCGCAGTTCGCGGCCCACTTCTTCAATCGGCTGGCGCCGCTGCGCTTCGCGCATGGCCAGGAAGTTCTTCCGGCCAGTACGGTTCTCGTTCATCCACTGGCGGGCGAATTCACCGGACTGCACCTCGGCCAGGATTTTTTTCATCTCGGCGCGGGTCTGATCGTTGATCAGGCGCGGTCCGCGCGTGTAGTCGCCGTACTCGGCGGTGTCGGAGACCGAGTACCGCATGTAGCTCAAGCCGCCCTCGTAAATCAAATCGACGATCAGCTTGAGCTCGTGCAGGCACTCGAAGTAAGCGATCTCCGGCGCGTAGCCCGCCTCGGTGAGCGTCTCAAACCCCGCGCGGATCAGTTCGCTGACGCCGCCGCAGAGCACCGTCTGTTCGCCAAACAGGTCGCTCTCGGTTTCTTCCTTGAAGGTGGTCTCGATCACGCCGGCTTTGAGGCAGCCGAGCGCCATCGAGTAGGCCAGGGCGTTCTCCAGCGCGCGGCCGGTCGCGTCCTGGTGAATCGCCACCAGGGCCGGCACCCCCACGCCCTCGGTGAACAGTTCGCGGACGCGATGGCCGGGGGCCTTCGGCGCCACCATGGACACGTCCACGCCCGCGGGCGGTTTGATTTCGCCGAAGTGGATGTTGAACCCGTGGGCGAACATCAGCGTCTTGCCCGGCGTCATGGCGGGCGCCAGTTCCTGATTGTAGAGATCGGCCTGCACGTGGTCCGGCACCAGGATCATGAGGAAGTCCGCCGCCGCCGTAGCCTCGGCGGGGGACAGCACCCGCAACCCGGCGGACTGCGCCTTGCCAATCGACCGGCTGCTCGCCGGAAGGCCCACCACCACCTCGACCCCGGAATCGCGCAGGTTCAATGCATGGGCGTGACCCTGACTCCCGTAGCCGATGATCGCCACCGTCTTGCCTTCCAACGGTTTCAGCGAGCCGTCTTTCTCATAAAAGCGTCTGGGCATCTTAAATCTCTGTCTCCGTTCCGTACAAATCATCACGCCCGCCGGCAGTGGCGGGCGGGCGAGAAATCAAACGCGGGCCAGTTCCGCCCGGGTTGGCACGGGCGGTTGAAGCTTGAGTTTTTTCGAGCCGAGCGGCATGGCCGTGGCGCCGGAGCGAACCACTTCAATGTCGCCGTAACTGCGCATCACGTCGACAAACTCGTCCAGCTTTTCGCCCTCCCCGGTCACCTCGATGACGAAACCTTCGGTGGACGAGTCCACCACGCGGCCTCCGAAAATCTCGGCCTCTTTCAGAATCGCCGTCCGCGATTCCTGCTGGGCCCGCACCCGCAGCAGCAACAACTCGCGGCAAATGGAAGGCGCATCCGTCACGTCCGTGGCCTGGAGCACGTTGATCAGCTTGTTCATCTGCTTAATCACCTGGGCTCGCAAGGTCGCGTCCACATCGACCACGATGGTCATCCGCGAAAGCTGCGGATCGATGGTCCGCGCCACGGTCAGGCTTTCGATATTGTATCCGCGGGCGCTGAGCAGGCCGGTCACCCGCAGCAACGCGCCCGGCTTGTTCTCCATGAGTAAAGCAATGGTCTGCAGCATGTGGGAACTCCCCTCGGCCTACGCGCTCACCGGTTGCGGCGGGCCCATCACCATTTCGTTGATCGCGCCCCCGGCCGGCACCATGGGATAGACGTTCTCGTACGGCGAAACCTTGACGTTCAACAGGTACGGTCCCGGCTCGTTCACGCACTCTTCCATCGCCGCGCGCAACTCGTGGGGCTTTTCCACTGTCCGCCCCTTGAAGCCATACGCCCCGGCCAGCTTTTCGGCTTCGGGGAAGCAGTCCAAGGTGACCGAGGAGAGCCGGTTGTTGTAGAACAACTCCTGCCATTGGCGGACCATCCCCAGGTAGCCGTTGTTTAGTACGACGATCTTCACGGGCAGTCCGTAAGCGGCAATGGTGGCCAATTCCGGAATCGACATTTGGAAGCCGCCGTCGCCCACCAGCGCGAACACGAGCTTGTCGGGGCGCGCGAACTGCGCGCCGATGGCCGACGGCAGGCCAAAGCCCATCGCGCCCAGCCCCCCGGAGTTGATCCACAGCCTCGGTTCGTTGAAGCGCACCAATTGGGCGGCCCACATCTGATGCTGGCCGACGTCGGCGCACACAATCGCCCGGCCGCCGGACAGCCGGTCGATTTCCGCCACCAAGTGCTGCGGCTTGATCTCCGTATCCGAGTAGACCGGGGCCAGCGGGTACTGCTCCTTCCAACTCTGAATTTCGTTCCGCCACTCGCGCCGGGCCGCCGCGTACATCGGCTCCAGCTCCGGCTTCAGTTCGGCCAGCAGCTTGTTCAGCTTCTGGAGCACCCGCTTCACATCTCCCACGATCGGCAGGTCCGGCTGGCGGATCTTGCCGATCTCGGCCGGGTCGATGTCCACGTGAATGATCTTGGCGTGCGGCGCGAACGCCGCCAGGCGCCCGGTCACCCGGTCGTCGAACCGCACCCCCAGTGCGATCAGCAGGTCGGCGTTGTACATCCCCATGTTGGCGGCGTAGCTGCCGTGCATGCCCGGCATGCTGATGAAATTCGGATGCTCCGCCGGCAGCGCGCCCAGGCCCATCAGCGTGTTCACCGCGGGGAAATCGGTCAGCTCCACGAACTCGCGCAACTCTTCCGAGGCGTTCGCCGCGATGATGCCGCCGCCGGCGTACACCATCGGCTTTTTCGACTCCCAGATCATCTGCGCCGCGCGCCGGATCTGGCCGGCGTGTCCTTCGGTGAACACCTTGTACCCCGGCAGATGAATCGCGCCGACCGGCTGGTAGTGGCCTTTGCCCTGGAACACATCTTTGGGGATATCCACCAGCACCGGCCCCGGCCGCCCCGACGCCGCCACATAGAACGCCTCGTGGACCACCGCGGGCAGGTCCTCCAGCTTCTTCACCAGATAGTTGTGCTTGGTGCACGAACGGGTGATGCCGAACGTATCCGCCTCCTGGAACGCGTCGCTGCCGATGAGCTTGGTCGAGACCTGCCCGGTGAGCGCCACGATCGGAATCGAATCCATCATCGCGTCCACCAGGCCCGTCACCAGGTTCGTCGCGCCCGGACCGGACGTCGCGCAGCAGACTCCTACCTTCCCGGTCGCCCGCGCGTACCCCTCCGCCGCGAACGCCGCGTTCTCTTCATGCCGCACCAGCACGTGCCGGATCGGATGATCGTACAGAGCGTCATAAAAGGGGAGCGTCACGCCGCCAGGATAGCCGAAGATGCACTCCACGCCTTCCCGCACCAGGCACTCCAACAACATCGTTGCGCCGTTCATCAACTGGGTCGACATATGCTTTCCGTCTTCTGTTGGTCCGTCCAAGTTTTGAAAATTCGTCTGAAACAATAAAAAAGGCCACCAGCCGGATCGGTTAACCCCGCTGGTGGCCTCGGAACCTCTCGCCGCTTGGCCTCACGCGGGGCCGGCTACGATGACCACTACCGTAATGCTTACGATGTCTACAAGGAGTTCAGACGTAACGGCGCCGAATCCGAAGGGCCGAACTGTATTCGCGGATCTCATTGCCGTATAGTCGAAAGTGTATCCTGAAAGAATGTCAAATGCAAGAGCCAACATTCATAAAAAGTGTTTATGCTGGCATTATGACAGAATCGCTCTGGCGGCGCTACCGGCCGGCTTTCCCCGTCACGCAAAACCTGATTTATCTTAATCATGCGGCGGTCGCCCCCTTGTGCCGTCCCGCGGCTGAGGCGATGGCCAGTCTGGCGGAGGAGGTGGCTGCTTATGGCAGCCTGCATTATGACCGCTGGCTCGCGACTTACGAGGGGCTGCGCGTGTCGGCGGCCCGCCTGCTCGGCGCTTCGCCACGGGAGATTGCGATCGTCAAAAACACCTCGGAAGGAATCGCGACCGTGGCGCTGGGCATCCGCTGGAGGGCCGGAGACCGGATCATCTGTTTTCGCGAGGAGTTCCCGGCGAACATCCTGCCCTGGAAACGGCTGGAATCCCAAGGCGTCCGGATCGACTGGCTCTCGGCGGCCGATCCGCTGGAGAAGGTAGACGCCGCGGCGCGGGGCGCGCGTCTGCTCGCGGTCAGTTTCGTCCAATACTTGAGCGGATGGCGGACGGACCTGGAGGCGATCGGTGAGATCTGCTTGCGCCACGGCTGTTTGTTTTTCGTGGACGCGATTCAGGGACTGGGCGTATTTCCGGTAGATGTCCGGCGCGCCGGCATTCACGCGCTGGCGGCGGATGGCCACAAGTGGCTGCTCGGTCCGGAAGGGTGCGGCATTCTGTACATCGCGCGCGAGGTTCAGGACGAGATTGCGCCGGTAGAGTTTGGCTGGACCAACGTGGCGCGCTATTGGGACTACGAAGTGCGGGATGCGCCGCTGCGGCCCGACGCCGGCCGTTACGAGTGCGGCACCTTGAACACCATCGGCTGTTTCGGATTGCGGGCGTCGGTCGATTTGCTGCTGGAGGCGGGGATCGATGCGGTCAGTGAGGTGGTCCTGCGCCTCGCCGGCATGCTTGCCGAGGGTGCACAACAGAAGGGTTACGAAGTGCTGGGACCCGTCACCGGCCGCGGGCGCTCCGGCATTGTGTCTATTCGCAAGCCGGGTCTGGATAGCAAGCAGGTGGTCGCGGCGCTGCGCGCGCGCCGGATGCTGGCGGCCGAACGGCATGGCTGGGTCCGCCTGTCGCCGCATTTTTACCTGAGCCCGGAAGAAGCCGCTACCGTCGTCGAGGCGCTGCCGGCGAGTTGAGCATCACGAACCGCCGCCGGGCCCGGCCGCCCAGCCGACCACCCGGCGGGCCGCCACTTTGGACAGCCACCACGAGACCACCAGCGCCGCCAACGCGCCCAGCAGCGTGAGCCGGGCGATGCCGTGCGTCGTCGCCTGCCGCGCCAGCCACTCGGTCCACTCGACGGGCGCGTACTCGCGCGCCGCGACCCACACGCCCAAGCCGATGGCGAACCGCACCCGCATCGCCACACGCGCCCCGTGGGCGTCCGGGCTGTCCATGGCCACCAACATGCTCCACCAGGCCACCAGCAGCGAAGCCGAAAGGCTGGCCAGGCCCGCCGCCGCCGCCGTGAAGGGAGACGGCAGCAGCCAGTGGCCGTGCCAGTTGGTCACGTTGACCAGGCCCACCGCGGACGCGGTGAGCAACAGACCGATGAGGCAACCTGCGCCCGCGGCCGGCAGCGCCACGGAAGCCGGCAAAGCAGCCGGCTCCCTGCCGCTTTCCGCCAGCATCCGCCTGGCTTCCGGCCCGGCGAGCGGCGTCGCCGCCCACGACGCAACCCACACGACCGAGAGGCACGCAAAGGGAACCAGCACCAGGGGGTCGAGTGCGTTCAGGCCCGCCCACCAGACCAGTCCCCCGCTGGCCGCCAGCACGCCCGCCGCGCTCCGCATCGCGCTCCCCGCCGCTCTCACTGTTGACAAAGCTCCCCGCCCCTGCTCACCATAACTCTAGTTCCGGCGCACGGGGGAAGTCCGGCGCCCGGTCCTTGATTATGTTCCGCGCGATTCGCGAGCAACTGGACACGATCTTTCAGGAAGATCCGGCCGCCAAGAGCGTGCTGGAGATCGTGCTCTGCTATCCGGGCTTTCACGCCATCCTGCTCCACCGGCTGGCCCACCGACTCTATCGGGCGGGCGTCCCGCTGTTGCCCCGCTTCCTGTCGCAGCTCAGCCGCTTCCTCACCGGCATCGAAATCCACCCGGGCGCCCGCATCGGCCGGAACTTCTTCATTGATCATGGCACGGGTGTGGTGATCGGCGAGACCACCGAGATCGGCGACAACTGCCTCCTGTATCAGGGCGTCACGCTCGGCGGCACGGGCAAGGAGAAGGGCAAGCGCCACCCCACCCTGGGCGACCGGGTCGTCGTCGGCGCCGGGGCCAAGGTGCTCGGCAATATTCGCATCGGCAACGACGTGCGTATCGGTGCGGGCTCGGTGGTGATCCACCCCGTGCCGGACCATTCCACGGTGGTGGGCATTCCCGGGCGGGTCGTCCGCGCCCGAGCCGAGACCGGCGTGCTCGAACATGGCAAACTCCCCGATCCCGAAGGGCAGGCCATCGAGGAATTGACCCGGCGCGTGGAACAAGTGGAAGCGCAGTTGCGCGCCTTGCAGCAAGCCGCTCAACGCGTGAACCGGTAGCGGAACGAGTTCTCCGCCAACTGCCGCAGTTCGCCGTCGGAAAAGCCGAAGTGACGCCGCGCCAGTTCGTATTCGCCGTTCAACGTCGTGTGGAACATCGCGGGGTCGTCGGTGTTGAGGATGAGCGGCACGCCGGCGTCGAACAGCGCCCGGACCGGGTGCGCGGCCAGCGAGCGGACCGCGCCGGTCGCCACGTTGCTGCTGATGGAGATCTCCAGGGGGAGGTCGCGGTCGCGCAAGTGCGCCAGCAAACGCGGGTCGTGCACGGCGCGGATCCCATGGCCGATCCGCTCCGCGCCGATGTCCAGGGCTTCCCACACCGAACCCGCCGTCGTCGTTTCGCCGGCGTGCGCGCTCAGGCGCAGGCCCTGGGCGCGGGCCCAGGCGAACTCTTCCCGGAACCATTGCGCCGGTCCGCGCGACTCGTCTCCGCCGAGGCCGATCCCCACCACGCCCTCTTGTTTCAGCGCCGCCGCCATCTCGAAAGCTTCCCGCGCCGGTCCCGCGCCAAACTGGCGGACGGCATCGAAGATCCAGCACACTTCGACTCCGCTTTCCCCCATCGCCTCTCGCGCCGCCCGGAACACGGCTGGCAGGTCCTGCTTCTTCCACAGAATCACCCCCGCCGACAGGATTACTTCGGCGTACGAAACGTTCTGTTCCCGCAGCCGCTGGCCTAGCCGCCGGGCCACCCGCGCGTAGTCCTCCGGCGTGCGCAGGAACGAAGTCACCCATTTGAAACTTTCGATAAAGCCTGCGAAATCCGCGTACCGGTAGCGGGCGTCGATTTCCGCAGGCGTCAGCCCCGGCGCCAGTTCCCCCAGCAGGTCCGGCTCCACCGCGCCTTCCAGGTGGACATGGAGTTCGGCCTTGGGCAGGTCCGCTACACTAATCATTTAGCGGCTCTTTCTCATGATCTCTGTTTCCGGTTTAGAAGCCATCGTCGGAGGGTATCACGGCGACCCGTTCCGTATTCTGGGCCCCCACCGCGTCCGCAAGGTGCGCGGCAAGCCTTCCTGGGAGGTGCGCGCGTTTCTGCCCCAGGCGCGTCACGCGTTTGTTGTTCTTGGCGCCGACGTCCTGCCGATGCAGCGCCTGCACGACCAGGGTTTCTTCCTGGCCGAGTTGGACGGCAGCCCGCAGCCCTACCGCTTGCGCATCGAGCGCTGGCACGGCGCCGTGGAAGAGTTCGAGGACGCCTACCGCTTTCCGCCGCAACTGTCTGATTTCGACCTCTACCTCCACGGTGAAGGCACTCACTTTGAAACCTACAGCAAGATGGGCGCCCACCTCACCGAGTCGGAAGGCGTACCCGGCGCGCGCTTTGCGGTATGGGCGCCGAACGCGGAAGTCGTCTCCGTCATGGGGTCTTTCAATGACTGGGACATCCGGCGTCATCCAATGCGCCTTCGCACCGGCGGCGTCTGGGAGCTTTTCATCCCGCATCTGACCGAGGGCGCCCTCTACAAGTTTCACGTCCGCTCCCGCTACCACGGGTACCGGCAGGAGAAGACCGACCCCTACGCGTTCTTTTGCGAAACCCCGCCGCGCACGGGTTCCATCCTCTGGAATCTCGACAAGCACCAATGGCAGGACCACGCCTGGATGGAGCGCCGCGCGGCCACCGACTGGCTGAAGCGGCCGGTGTCGATTTACGAAATGCACCTGGAGTCCTGGCTGCGCAAGCCGGACTTCACCTCGCTGTCCTATCGCGAGATGGCCGAGTCCGTGGTGCAGTATGTCCGCGCGATGGGCTTCACCCACATCGAGCTGATGCCCGTGATGGAGTTCCCCTTCTCCGGCTCGTGGGGTTATCAGATCACCAACTATTACGCCCCCACCTCCCGCTTCGGAGTGCCGGAAGACTTCATGTACTTCATCGACTGCTGCCACCAGCACGGGATCGGCGTGATTATGGATTGGGTCCCCGCCCACTTTCCCAAAGACGCGCACGGCCTGGCCTGGTTCGACGGCACGGCGCTCTACGAGCACATGGATCCCCGCAAGGGGGAGCATCGCGACTGGGGCACGCTCATCTTCAACTTCGGCCGCAATGAAGTCCGCCAATTTTTGATTTCCAACGCGCTGTTCTGGCTGAAGAAGTATCACATCGACGGCCTGCGGGTGGACGCGGTGGCGTCGATGCTCTACCTGGACTATTCGCGCCAGCCGGGCGAGTGGGTCCCCAATCAGTACGGCGGCAACGAGAACCTGGAGGCCATCGACTTTCTGCGCCGCTTCAATGAGCTGGCTCACACCGTGCCCGGCGCGGTGACCATCGCCGAGGAATCCACCGCCTTCGCGGGCGTCTCCCGGCCCGTTTATCTGAACGGACTGGGCTTCACCATGAAGTGGAACATGGGCTGGATGCACGACATGTTCGCGTACTTCCAGCAGGACCCCATTTACCGTAAGTTCCACCACAACCACATCACCTTCAGCCTGTTGTACGCGTTTACCGAAAACTTCGTCCTGCCGGTCTCCCACGACGAAGTGGTCCACGGGAAGGGTTCGCTGATCGGCAAGATGCCCGGCGACGAATGGCGGCGTTTCGCCAACGTGCGGGCGTTTCTCGGCTATATGTTCACGCACCCGGGCAAGAAGCTGTTGTTCATGGGCTCGGAGCTTGGCCAGTACGAGGAGTGGAACAACGACGCCAGCGTCCGCTGGGATCTGTTGCAATACGACTACCACCGGAAACTGCAAGCCTACGTGCGGGAACTGAACCGGCTCTACCGGCAGCAGCCCGCGCTGTCGGAAGTCGACTATCACTGGTCCGGTTTTGAATGGGTGGATTTCCACGACGCCGACAACTCGGTGATTTCGTTCCTCCGCCGGGCGGAAAACCCGGAAGATTTCCTGCTGGTGGCGTGCAACTTCACGCCAGTCCCCCGGTTCCGCTACGAAATCGGCGTCCCCGAGGAGGGATTTTATCAGGAACTGCTGAATTCGGACTCCGAGTATTTCGGCGGCAGCAACCTGGGCAACGGCGGCGGGGTGCTGGCGCGGCCGGAACCGCGCCACGGCCGTCCGTACAGCCTGCGGCTCACCTTGCCGCCGCTGGCGGTGCTGGTGCTGCGCAAGCAGCGGGGGTAGCGCGATGGCGGGCGCCTACGATGTGGTGATGGTGGGCGGCGGCCACAATGGCCTGGTCGCCGCGGCGTATCTGGCGCGCGCAGGCCGCCGGGTGCTGGTGCTGGAGCGCCGTTCCCTGATCGGGGGATGCGCGGTCACCGAAGAGATCTGGCCGGGTTATCGTGTCTCGACCGCCTCCTATCTCTCCAGCCTGCTCCAGGAGCGGATCATCCGGGACCTGGAGCTCGCACGCTACGGCTATCACGTCGACGCGAAAGATCCCGCGTTCTTTTCGCCCTTTCCCGACGGCCGGTATCTGTTCATGTGGCAGGACGGCCGGAAGACGCTGGAGGAGATCGCCAAGTTCTCCCGCCGCGACGCGGAGACCTTTCCCCGCTATGAAGAGGAGCTCGAGCGGCTGGCGCAGTTCGTCGAATCGCTGCTGCTGACGGCTCCGCCGGAGTTTCCGCCGCGCGGCCCCGGCGACCTGCTCGACTACCTGAAGATCGCCGCGCGCGCCCGGGGCCTGGGCCGCCGGGACCTCACGGCGCTGGTCAAGATCTTCACGCAGAGCGCCGCCGACTACCTGGATGAGTGGTTTGAATCGCCCGAATTGAAAGTCACGCTGGTCACCGACGGGGTGATCGGCGCCAACGGCGGGCCTCGTTCGCCCGGCACGGCCTACATTCTCCTGCACCACTGCATGGGCAGCGTGGGCGGCAAGCGGGGCTTGTGGGGATTTGTGCGCGGCGGCATGGGCGCGGTGGCGGAGGCCCTGGCGGCCGCGGCGCGCGCCCGCGGCGTGGAGATCCGCGTGGACGCGCCCGTGGCGCGGATTCGCATCCAGGGCGGACGGGCCACCGGGGTCGTGCTCGAAAGCGGCGAGGAAATTGCCGCGCGCGCCGTGGCGTCCAACGCGGACCCGCACGTGACGTTTCTGCGCCTAGTCGGGGAGGCCCATCTCGAGCCGGACTTCGTCGCCGCCATCCGCCGCTTCCGGTGCGAGGGCACCTCGCTCAAGATCAATCTGGCCGTGCGCGGGTTGCCGGACTTTCGTGCGCTGCCCGGCGCGCCGGCGCCGCAGCACCGCGCCACGATGCATATTTGTCCGTCAATTGAGTACGTGGAACGGGCCTGGGACGACGCCAAGTACGGCCGGCCTTCCGCGCGGCCGCTGCTCGAGCTGACCTGCCCCACCCTCTACGACCCGTCGCTGGCGCCGCCGGGCAAACACATCCTCGGCATTTTCCTGCAATACGCGCCCTACACGTTGCGGGAAGGGAACTGGGACGAGCTGCGGGAGCCCTTCGCCGAGCGCGTGTTCGACCTGATCGAAGAATACGCGCCCGGCTTTCGGTCTCTGATCGAGCATCGCCAGGTACTGACGCCGCTCGACCTCGAGCGGCGCTTCGCGCTCACCGGCGGCAACATCTTTCACGGGGAGATGAGCTTCGACCAGATGTTCGTCCTGCGCCCGGTGGCGGGCTACGCGCGCTATCGCACGCCGGTCGAAGACTTATACTTGTGCGGTTCGGGCGCGCACCCTGGCGGCGGCGTCATGGGCGCGCCCGGCTACAACTGCGCGCGCCAGATGCTCCGCCTGCGCGGGTAGCGGCGGTCAGATCTGCGGCGCCGCCCAGAACCAGCCGCCGAAAATCAGCAGGGCGAGAATCAGCGTCCAGACGACGTTCACCGCCTGCGCGCCTACGAACGCCGCCAGCGGCCTCCCTTCCTCCATGGTCAGCAAGTCCGCGAACCGCGTTTCCAGGCCAATGCAGGTAAAGGCCAGCGCGAACCAGGCCGTCCGCAGGCCATACAACGTGCTCTTGGCGTCCGCGGCGGCTTCCGGCGTCACCCAGATCGAGCAGAACAGCGAAGCCGCCAGGAAGCCCAGCACGAACTTCGGGAAGCGCTCCCAGATCACCCGCGCCGACGGCCGCTCGCCGCCCGGGTTCTCCCGCATGGTCCACCATACGGCGAGCGCGAACGCCGCCACGCCGATCAGCAGATTCTGCGCAAACTTCACGATCGCGCCGATCTTCATGGCCTGCTCGCTGACCAACGCGCCCGCGGCCACCACGGACGCCGTCGTGTCGAGCGTGCCGCCCAGCCAGGCGCCTCCCACCGCATCCGGCAGACCCAGGACGCGGATCAGCCACGGTTGCAGGACGATCATCGGAATCGCCACGATCAGCACCACCGAGGCGACGTAGCTCAGCTTGCGCCGGTCGCCTTGAATCGCGCCACAGGCGGCGATGGCCGCCGAGACGCCGCAAATGGCCACCGCCGTGGAAATCATGGCCGCGAACTCGTCGTCCAGCCGCAGGCGCTTGCTCAGCCGGAAGGCCGCGGCCCACACTACCGCCACCACCAGCACCGCTTGCAGCATGCCCAGCGCGCCGGCCTCCAGCAGGTCGGAGAAGAGCATGGTGGCGCCCATGATGACGATGCCGGTCTTAATGAAATACTCGGTGCGGACCGCCTCCCGCAGCCACGCGGGGAGCCCCAGCACATTGCTGACCAGCAGCCCCAGCAGCAGCGCGGGAATGATGTACTCGATGCCCCAGAACGCCATCGTCCGGTGTCCGGACAGCGCCTGCGCCAACCAGGCCAGGCCGAACACCACGGGAAAGGCCGCGGCGTAACGCCGCTGGTCGCCGCCCAACGCCCGTACTCCCGGCAGCGACGCGAGCAGCAGAATGGCGCCCAATTGCAGCGACACGGCCAGGTTTTGCCCGGAGACGAGCGCGCCCGCATCGGTCCAGCCCGACCAGCTGAACCGCGGCGCCAGCCAGCGGGCTCCCGCCAGCGTGGCCGCAATCAGAGCGAACCCGAGGATCACCGCCAGCCAGTCCTCTTCCTGCCACCACCGCTTCGCCGTTGTCCCGGTCACCGTCCGCTCTCTCCTTGCAAAACCCCACCCCGCATCGCCGCTTACTCAAAGAACGGCTCGCCCGGTTTCCGGTACTTGTACATTTCGTCGAGGTCCAGGTCGATCCCGAAACCCGGCCGGTCCGGCACCGCGATGAGCCCGTCCCGGATCATCGGACCTTCGGCGTCTTTCACCAGTTTGTCGAAGAAGGGCACGCTGGCGGCGTGCCATTCGAGGGCGATCAGGTTGGGAATCGCCGCCGACAGGTGCACGCCGGCCATGGTTCCCAGCGGTCCTGCGATATTGTGCAGGGTCAGGTTGACGTAGTGCATCTCGGCCATGTCGGCGAGTTTACGCCCTTCCCACAGCCCCATCTTTTGCACGTCCGGCGCGAGCACGCGCAGGCGCGCCTCCGTGATCAGCCGCTCGAAATCCAAACGGTGGTAGTGGTTCTCGCCGGTGGCGATGGGCGTGCGCGTGTTCGCCTGCACCTGCCCGATGGCGGGGATGTTCTCGGGCGGAATCGGATCCTCCAGCCACATCAGGCGATACGGCTCCACCGCGCGGGCCATCTCGATTGCCGATTGCACGTTGTAGTTCCAGTGGCAGTCGATCGCCAGGCCGATCTCCGGACCCACCGCGTCGCGCGTCGCCTTCACCAGGGACGCCATGTGCTCGATCTCCGGCGCCGACAGGTGCCGGTTGTACTCGTCCGTTTCGTAGGGCGTGGGCACGTCCACGTCGAATTTCAGGATGTGAAAGCCGCGCGCCACCATCGCCTTCGCCCGTTCCTGATAGGCGTGCGGGCTGGTGGGATCGTCTTCTGAGGCGTCCCAGCCATGGTGTTTCAGGCTGACCTTGCCCTTGCGCTCGGGCTCGCCCGGCGTACGCATCCACTGCGGCGTACGCGGCACCAGCAGGGGGGTGATGCTTTCCAATGCCTCGCCGCCGTGGCAGTCGGCGTAGATGCGGATGGAATCGCGATACTTGCCGCCCAGGATCTGCCACACCGGCAGGCCCCACTTTTTGCCCAACGCGTCCAGGATGGCCGCTTCAATCCCGCTGATGGCGTGATAGCACAGGCCGGGCGAGGCGTGGACACAGACGCTGCGCAACCGCCGCAGCACCCGGTCGAGCGAGGTGATCTCTTCGCCCTCCAGCACCTGCTGGTATTGGCGAATCACGGCGGTGACGCCGGGGCCGAGAAAAGCCTCGCCGTATCCGGTGACGCCGACATCGGTGTCGATGCGCACAAAGACCCAGTCGAAATTCGCTTCGAGCACCGCCGTGGACAAACGGGTAAGTCGCATAAACCATCCAGCATAACAAGGGGGTCGCGGTATGATGGGCGGCGGGCATGCCTCCGTTTCACGTTCACGGCGCACTGCTGGCCGCGGTGCTCCTGGCGCTGGTGTGGTCCGGCATCGGACCCTACGACCGGTACGTCTGGTTTCTGGAGGTGGCGCCGGTGCTGATCGCTCTGCCGCTGCTGGGCGTCACGTACTTCCGTTTTCGGCTGACCACGATCCTCTATGTGCTGATCGCGGCGCACGCCCTCATCCTGCTGGTCGGCGGCCACTACACGTATGCCCGGGTGCCGTGGTTCGACTGGGTACGCGACGCGTTCGGACTCGAACGCAATCATTACGACCGCGTGGGCCATTTCGCGCAGGGCTTCGTGCCGGCGATGCTCGCGCGCGAGATTCTGCTGCGGACCACGCCGTTGAAACGCGGCCGCATGCTGTTCTTTCTGGTGGTGTGCGTCTGCCTGGCGATCAGCGCAGTCTACGAAGTCAGCGAGTGGCTCGCGGCGGAACTCACCGGGGACGCCGCGGCCGATTTCCTCGGCACGCAAGGGGACCCGTGGGACACGCAGAAGGACATGGCGGTGGCGGGCATCGGCGCGGTGACGGCCCAGCTCTCGCTGCGCCGGGCGCACGACCGCGCCCTGGTGCGCCTGGGAATCTGGCGCTGAGGGGCTAGCGCGCGGGGTCCGGGTGGGTCAGAGAGAGCCTCATCGTCCGGCTTCCCGGTGGCGCCGCCGCGCCACCGGCGTGCGGAAAACCGCGCGCGACGGTAGTTTCGTAGTGGCGCCGGCGTGGTCATCGCCACCACAACCAGCGGGGCATCGCCGCCAGCACCAGGCCGACGACGGCGGAAAGGCCAAACAGGAACCAGGCGGCAAATGCCGCTTCACCCGTCAGCCGTTCCCAGCAACGCCCGTACCCCCACCGGCCGAGCCGTATCCGGATCACTACTCGCGGCGCCGCCATACGCAGGCTTATCGACCCGTTCGCGCGCGGCTTGAGCGGGTGGCGTCCGGGGGAGTTCGTCGCGGCCCGGCTCGTGGTAACAAAAGAAGCATGACGCCCCTGCGCATCGGCATCGCGGGATCCGGTTTCGCCGCCCGCTTCCATCATCAGAATCTCCGCAGCCTGCCCGCCGCCACGACGGCGGTCACCTCGCTCCGCCCGGAGAGCCGGGAGGCGTTCGCGCGCGAATTCGGCGTCGCCGCCTACGCCTCGGTGGAGGAAATGCTGCCCCATATCGACGTGCTGGACATCTGCACCCCGCCCTCGTCCCACGCCCCCTACATCCGCGCCGCGGCTCAGGCCGGCAAGCACGTCATCGTGGAGAAACCGTTTCACGGCTTCTTCGGTTCGCCGGAAACGTACTCCAAAGAAGAAATGCTGGCCGCGGTCGGGGACGAGTTGCGCGCCCTCCGCCGGACCGTGGCCGAAAGCGGGATTCTGCTGGGCTACGCCGAGAACTATATCTACGCTCCATCCATCCAGCGCGAACGCCAGCTCCTGGAGGCCACCAAGGCGCAGATTCTTCGCATGACTGCCGAGGAATCCCATCGCGGCTCGCACTCGCCGTTTTACGGCATCTGGGCCGAGCAGGGCGGCGGATCGCTGATCGGCAAGGGCTGCCATCCGCTCGGCGGCGTGCTGTACCTGAAGCGCAAGGAGGGCCTCGCCCGGCGGGGCAGCCCGATTCGCCCCGCGGCCGTCTCCTGCCGGACCCACTCCATCACCAGGAACCCGCTGTTCGAGGACCGGGGATACCTGCGCACCGACTACCAGGACACCGAAGACTACGCCTTGATCCACGTGATCTTCGAAGACGGCATGGTCGCCGATGTCATGACTTCCGAACTGGTGCTTGGCGGAGTGTACGACTTCGTCGAGGTCTTCGCCAACAATCATCGCACCCGCTGCCATATCCAGCCGGTGAAGGTAGTCGATCTTTACAGTCCCAGCCACCGGGAATTTGCGGACCTGGACCTGATGGAGAAGATCAGCTCCAACGAAGGCTGGATCCCCGTCTACCCGGAATACGGCTGGAGCAACGGCCAGTATTACGAGATGCGCGACTTCGTGCACGCCTTTCGGGAGGGGCGGCAGCCGGAGTGCGACCTGGAGCTGGCGATCGACATCACCCTGGCCATCTACGCCGGCTACGTTTCGGCTTCGCGCAAGGGCGCGGAAGTCGAGGTGCCGCGGTTGTAGGCTTCTGGCGAAAGATCCGGGCGGCGCGCTAGGCGCCTTCCGGAAAAAACAGGTCGTCCTCGGCCATGTTCGGGATGCCGACCACCAGGACGCGCATCCGCCCCTTGGCGCCGTGCACCACGCCCGGCGGGATATGCACGACGGAGCCCTTCCTGATCCCGTGTTCCTCACCATTGAGTACGATGACGCCTTCGCCCTCGAGCACGTAATACAACTCGGTGGCGAGCTTGTGATAGTGCGGGCGGGCGCCGTCAATATCGACCGCGTGAGCCCAGGCGGCCACGTCCGCGTCGCAGCGGCTGATCAACAGATCCCGCCAGCCGCAAGTGGAGCGCTCGCGCGGCGCCGCCCCCTCGTGGCGGACCAGGCAGGCTTTGGATGCAAGGGGCTCGGCCATAAAGACAGTGTACTCTTCAGCCCGCGGGCGCTCCGCCCGGGTCGTGCCCGCCGCCAGCCGGCTCGGATAACAACTGTTTCAACTCCTTGCCCGGCCGAAAGCTGAACGCCAGCCGTTCGGGAACCGCCACGACCGCGCCGGTCCTCGGGTTTCGGCCTTGCCGCGCCGCGCGCCGGCGCACGCTGAACGTGCCGAATCCCCGGATCTTGACCGATTCCCCGGTTTTCAACGCGCGCGTCATGGCCTCGAGGATGGCTTCGAGCAGCAGGCGCGCCTCCTGCCGCGACGTGTCCAGTGCGCCGGCCAGTTCTTCTGTCAATTCGATCCGTCTGATGATCATCTGCGCTTTTCCTCGCGAATCGCGCCCAGGCCTCACCTGGCGAACGTGAAGCCCAGGCCGGTGGTGTAGAGCAAATCGTTGTTTTTCCTCCCGGGAACAGGGTTGCTCAGGTAGCGGTTGCTGAGCGAGACGTTCCAGTTCAGCCACCTGGTCAACTGCGTCGCCGCGCCAGCGTCAAAGTTGACGCGGTACTCGCCGGTGGTGGTGAGGTTGTTGAACATCCGGAACGATTGCGAGAGGCTGGTGCGGGCGCTCAGCTGGTAGTTGAAGTCGTTGCCCCAGTATCCTTCCGCCGAGTTCCGGGTAAAGGAAGCCAGTTGCGCCGGGCTGAAGGTCTCGCGGTTCCAGGCGACGCCCGCCACCGCGGCCAGGCGTCCGGATTCCCTCGCCCAAACCTGGTAGCCCAAACCGCCGCCCAGCACCACGCGCAAGTCCAGAGACTGGAACTGGTCGTACTCGTAATCGTTGAATGCGTTCGCCAGCAGCTTTCCACTCAGCGTCCGGCTATAACCCCACCCGCCGCGCACCGCCTTGGCGGTCGCCGCGCTGACCCCGCCCACCGTCGCCGTCGACCGGATCGAGTTGAAATACGCGGTGGTGCGGCTGGTGCGCGACGCCCGCAGGAACTGGACCGGCGTGGTGAAGGTTGATGTCTTCGCGTTGCCGGTGGCGCCGGCGATGTTCAAACTTCCCGTGATCGTCCACAGATCGAACAAGCCGGGCCGGAGGTAGCGTTCATAGATCTTCTGTTCGGCGTCATTGCGCAAGGCCAGGACCTCGGCGGGGTCCACCTGGGGAGGGGCGCCCGGGCCTGTCAACTCCAGGCGACCCTCCCGGCTCTGGAGGGCGGCCTTCACGGTCTGGTCTCCAGGGAGCACGACGTGGAGCGGGTCGGCGCTCACGGAAGCCACGGCGTCCCACGCCAGCGTCACCACGCCGAAGTTCTTACTGTTGACCGTCAAGGTGGGGCCGTCTTTTTTCACGATGCGGCCGGTAATCCGGTCGCCGTCCTTGAGCAGGATCTGGTCCGCGCGAACGGCGGGTACGGAAAAAAAAGCCAGCAACAACGCGACCGCCGTCCCGAGCGGACGGCGCGAGGAGAGACTTCGTGGAGGATAGCGATCGGTCATATTGGTTCCCCGTTCCGGCTTCCCGCAATCCCGCGGTCCGCGCGGCGTTCCGGCCCGTTCCAGGCCGGGGACGCCGCGCTCCTCCGCGGACCGCTGGAGCCCTTCAAAGTCTAGGACAACCGGGATTCCTGCCGAGTCACATGCCGGACGGAAAATCGTCCCCCCCGGGTCGTGTGACTCGGGCGGGATGCGCGCGGTCCCTGGTTATGCGATCCTCTGGATTTCGATGGCTTACCCACTCCCGGATCCGGATGAAGCGCTGGTGCGTGAGGCGCAAGCGGCGCCCGAGGGAGACTTGCGGGCGTTCGAACGGCTGCTGGAAGCGCACCAGCGGAGGATTCTGGCGGACTGCGAGTTCATGACGCGCGACCCGGCCGGCGCGGAGGACCTTGCGCAGGAAGTCTTCGTCAAGGCTTATTTCGGCCTGGCGAAATTCGAAGGCCGCTCCTCGTTCCGCCACTGGCTCCAGCGCATTAAGGTCCACCACTGTCTGAACCACCTGAAAAAACGCGAGGGCAAAGAAGCCCTGGCGCTCGACGAGGAGGCCGGAGAGATGTTCGAGCAATTGCAGACGCCCCCGGCCGCAGAACGGAACCTGGAAACGCGCGGCCGGCAGGAAAGGATCTCGAGCGTGCTGCGGGCCATGCCGGCGCTGCTCCGCGTGCCACTGGTGATGCGCGACATGGATGAACTGACCTACGAGGAGATCGCGGCGGAGTTGGGCATCGGCCTCTCGGCGGCGAAGATGCGGGTGAAACGGGCGCGCGAGCAGTTCCGGCGGCTTTACGAGGCCGGCGGCGCGCGGGAGGGAGGGGCCGCGCGATGAGTCCGGACGGGCCGGGGCCGGCCGGCGGCGAACCAGAGACCTCCGAACCGATTCGCCTGCTGCTCGAACAGGAACGGGAGCCCGCGCCCGGCTTCGCCGCCAGGGTCCGCCGGAGGATTCACCGGCGGACGGCGGCGGGCCAACTGGCGTCGTTCTCCTGGCACATACCCAAGCTTGTCCTGCGGGAGATGGGGGAAATATTGAGGGACCTGTTCACCGCCCTCGGCGGTAGAAGGGGATCGCAGTTATGAAAGAGAAACTCGTCCTGGCTTTCCGCAATCTGGCCGACTCCGTCATCGCGGCGGTTCCCAAGGTGGCGCTGGGCCTGGTGCTGGTTATCGCCGCGCTGCTGGCGGCCCGCATCATGGAGACGTTGCTGCGTTACGCGCTGACCAAGCTGCGCTTCGACGCCCTGGTAGGCAAGGTCGGCATCGACCGGGCGCTCCAGCGCCTGGGCATCCGCCAGCAACTGGCGCTGCTCATTCCGCGGCTCGTCTATTTCCTCGTGCTGCTGCTGCTGGCGAAAACCGCGGTCGACGCGCTGGGACTGACCGCGATTTCCGACGCCATCGGCGCGTTCTTCGGGTATTTGCCGAATATCGTGGCGGCGCTGCTGCTGCTGATTCTGGGGAGCACGGTAGGCCAGTTCGCGGGGCAGACGGTGGCGCAATCGGCGGAAACTTCCGGCATCGAGTTTGCTCCGGCCTTGGGCAAGCTGGTGTCGGGGTTGATCCTGTTCGTGTGCGCGATGATGGCCATCGCGCAACTGAAGATCGACACGGACATCGTGCGCATTGTGACCAGCTTCCTGCTGGGCGGTGCGGCGCTGGCCTTCGGGTTGTCGTTCGGTCTGGGAACCCGCGGCGTGGTCCGCAATATCGCCGCCGGGTTCTACGCGCGCAAGCTGCTGGTGGTCGGCAGGCCCTTGGAGGTGGCCGGGCGGCGGGGGGTGTTGCGGGCGATCACCGCGACTCACCTGGTGCTGGATGCCGACGGCAAGGAGACCATGGTTTCTAACGAGACCTTCCTCGACCAGGCGGCCACCCAGGAGTAAACCGCGGGGTGCGTCCGGCGCCCTGGGGGCATTTCCGCCGCGCCGGTCCGATCGGCTATTTTGGTGTCCAGACATGCGAATCGACGGGAAAGTGGTACTGGTCACCGGCGCGGCCAAAGGGATCGGCGCGGGAATCGCCGGGCGCCTGGTGGAGGCGGGCGCGCGGGTGGCGCTGCTGGACGTGGACCGGGAGGCGCTGGGCGCGAAGCACGCCGAACTGGCGGGCGGAGACGGCGCCGTGCTGGCGCTGCCCGCTGACCTGGTGGACGAGGAACAAACCCGCGCCGCGGTGGATGTCGCCGCCGCGCACTTTGGCCGGCTGGACGCGGCCGTCAACAACGCCGGCATCGCGGTTTACGGAACCGCGGAAGAGCTGACCACGGAGGGCTGGGAACGGCAACTGGCGGTCAATTTGCGCGGAGCCTTCTTCGTATCCAAGTTTGCCGTGCCGCACCTGCGGGCGGCGGGCGGCGGAGCGATCGTCAACATTGCGTCGGTGCATGCGTTTGCCTCTTACGCCGGCGCGCTCGCGTACGACGTGTCGAAGAACGGCATGCTCGGTTTGACGCGGACGATGGCGCTCGATCACGGGCGCGACCGCATCCGCGTCAACGCAATCTGCCCCGGCTACATCCAGACGCCCCTGCTTGACAAATGGCTGGCCGGGGAAGCGGACCCCGAGGCGACCATGAAGGAGGTGCTGCGCTGGCATCCGCTCGGGCGCATCGGCACGCCGCGCGACATCGCCGAGGCGGTGCTGTTTCTGATCTCCGACGCCGCATCCTGGATCACCGGAACCACCCTCGTGGTGGACGGCGGGCTGCTGATCTCGGGCAAGTAGTGCGCCGGGCGCTCACTTCCTCTCTTCGAGCGGGATCACCATCTTCAAGGCCGTGTGGGTGTCGGAGAAGCTCACCACCTGGGTGTCTACCAGGCGGGCGAGGCGGCAAGCCACCATCACTTCGAGCTGCCCCACCAGCTGGTCCTTGCCTTTCGGCCACACCGCCCAGATTGCGCCGGCGGGCTGGAGGCTGGCCCGGAGGACCGGAAACCGGTTGAGATCGGACGGCGACCGGATCGCCAGAAAAATCAGGTCGGAGTTCCGCAGCAGGCGGCCGCGGGCGACGCGGGCGCCCCGCGCCACCAGTTCGGCCAGGAAGGCTGGATCCCGCAAACCCAGCACCGAAACCCGGGATTCCGGCTTTACACCCAGCTTGTCCAGCAGCGATCTGGGATTCCGGATCCGGTCCGCCCACTTCGCCGCTGCCGCGCCAAGATCGAAGCGCGCCACCTTGCGGCCGAAACGGACTTCCAACACGCCGTCCTGCACAGAGAGGCTTTGGATCTCAGCGAGCGGAATGTCCAGCCGGAACGGCCCGCGGAACAGCAGGGCCGCCGTCTCCAACTGCGCCTTGCCGGCGCCGGACTCCCGCCCGACGCGGGCCGTACACTTCGCTTCCCATCCCATCGGTCCTCCCCGCGACGCACGCCGGGCGGGGCGGTTATTCTTCGGCCAGTTCGCCCAGGTCTTCGGCGCGGTTCTCGAATTTGGTCAGGTGATGAAGAAAAACCAGATCAATCTTACCAATCGGACCGTTCCGTTGCTTGGCCAGCAGCAACTCGGCGAGCCCACGCAAATCCTCGCGGTCGCGCTTGTAAACCTCCTCGCGGAAGATGAACATCACCACGTCGGCGTCCTGCTCGATGGACCCCGATTCGCGCAGATCGCTCAACTGGGGCCGGTGGTCGCCCTGGCGCGTTTCGGGCGCGCGGCTGAGCTGAGAGAGCACCAGCATGGGGACATCCAGTTCTTTGGCGAGCAGCTTCAGGCCGCGCGAGATGGCGCTGACTTCCTGGACGCGGTTTTCCACGCGGCGGGGGGAACTCATCAGTTGCAGGTAGTCCACCACCACCAGACCGAGCTTGTGCTCCGCTTGCAGGCGGCGCAACTTGGCGTGCATGTCCATCACATTGACGCCGGCGCTGTCGTCGATGAACAGCGGCGCTTCCGTAAGCTGCACCAGCGCGGCCTGGAGCCGGCGCCGCTCCTCGGCGTTGAGATACCCGGTGCGGTAACGGTGGCTGTCCACCCGGGCCGTGGCGCACAGCAGGCGCGTCAGCAGGGACTCCTTCGACATTTCCAGCGAGAAAACCGCCACCGGCAGGTTCAGCCGCACCGCGACGTGCTGCGCCATGTTCAGCGCCAGCGCGGTCTTGCCCATGGAAGGCCGCGCGGCCAGAATCACCAGTTCTCCGCCGTGCAGCCCGCTGGTCATTTCGTCCAGCTTGGTGAAACCGGTGGAGACGCCCTTGATCCGCTTGGAAGGATCCAGGAACGCGTTCAGGCCGCCCTCGTACTCCTCGACGATCTTGGCCGGCGTCGCGAACGCAGTGCGGACCTGCGCCTCGCCCAGTTTGATGAGGGCGTCCTCCGTGGTGGCCAGGATCTCGTGGGGTGACTCGGTGCCGTTGATGCACCGGTTCATCAGGTTCTGCGCCGTGAAAATCATCCGGCGCAGGATGGCTTTGTCCTTGACAATCCGGACGTAGCTTTCGATGTTCAGGATCTGCGGCAGGCCGTCGTCGAGGGAAACGAGGTAGGCCAGGCCGTCGCAGGCCTCCAGTTGGTTGTGCCGGAGGAGTTCGTTGGCCACGGTGACGCGATCGATCCGCTCATCGCGTTCGTGCAGTTCCGCCATGCGGGCGAAGATCCGCTGGTGCTTCTCAATGCTGAAGTCTTCCGCTTCCAGGATTCCGGCGACCTGGACGAAGTAGGTATCGTCGAGGAGGATCGCTCCCAGCACGTACCGTTCCGCGTCGAGATTGGCTGGCAGACCTTTTTCAAGCGCAAGACTGGGGGTGGCCATCGTAAATCCATCTAACGTTCTACAACCGGACGGGCCGCCGGGAATGGGAAAATTAACTTCTTTGCAACCATCGCCTTGTCCTGTGCACAATTGGCGTCGTCCGCGTCCGGGACCAGCGAAGGGTTAACGTTCTGCGGGACAACGCTTCCCGTCCCCCGGGCGGCCGGCGGTGATGGTTTTTCCGCAAACAATCCACAGGCGGCGCGTCGGGACCAGCACAAAACCTCCTTCTTCTGTTTGTAGCGCGAAGCGTCCCGGCGGCCAAGAGTTTTCCGCTGAAACCCACGCCGCGAACCGGAAGCCCCCGTGGGCGGCGGCGCCGGTCCGCCGGCCGGGCATTGCGCCCCGGCGTCCGCTTATCGTCCATTCTCCTGGCGCCAGGCGGCGTAGAACGCCGCGAGACGCTGCTCGTACTGGAGACCCGCCGCCGCCGGCAGGTCGTTGTGGCCCGCTCCCGGCACTTCCCAGAAAGTCTTCGGCTCGTTGGCGGCGGCGAACAGTTCGCGGCCCAGCGCGATGTCGATGATGTCGTCGCGATCGCCGTGCAGGATGAAAACGGGGGCGTGCACCTCCCGGATGCGCCGGGCCGAATCGAACCCGGAAATCAAGGTGGGACCCAACAAGGGCAGCACGCGTCCGGCCACCGCGCGGGCGGAAGAGAAGGGCGCCTCCAACACCAGTCCGCGGCACGGGCGGCGGCTGGCTAATTCGACCGCCACGGCGGTCCCGAGCGATTCGCCGTGCAGCACGATCTGCTCCGGGGCGTAGCCGCGCGCCAGGAGCCATGCGTAGCCGGCTTCCGCGTCGCGATATACGCCTTGCTCGGCGGGAGAGCCTTCGCTGCGCCCGTAGCCGCGGTAGTCCAGCAGCAGCAGTGACGACCCCGCGGCGGGAATCGCCTCGAGCGCGTGCACACGGTGCGTGACGTTGCCCGCATTGCCGTGCAGAAACAGCGTCGCGATCCGGCTGCCCTCCCGGCGCACCCACCAGGCATGCAGCCGGACGCCGTCGCTCGCGGTCAGCCACACGTCCTCCGCGCCGAATCGCTCCCGCGATTCCCAGAAGCCCCTCGGATACTTCATCGGGTAGAACACGCTGCGACGCGCCAGAAACGCGAGCAGCGCGTAAAGGACAGCCGCGGTCAGGACCCAGCCCAACACCTTGCCCAACATTCCCCCGACCGCGTCCGGCATGCCCCCAAGGTACCGCGCTGCGCGGGGGCGGGGAGCGGCAGCCCCCCGGCTTGGAACGGTGGCTGCCTCAAGCCGAGGGCTTGGGGATTCCGTTGGCGCGGCGGGCCCACGCCTCGTAGGCTGCCGCCAGTTCCTGGACCACCGCCGCGTGGGCGGCCGCTATCCAGGGCACTGCTTGCAGGCCACGTCCTTACCGAACTTCAGCAGTTTGGCTGCCGCCGCGCCGTGCGGCTGATGGCACAAGTGGCAATCGGGCAGGGTGTCGGGCGTATGCTGGTGGAACTCGGGGAACCGGGACGCTTCATGACAGCCATGACAGGACTCGCTCAGCGCCGGCCCCTTGAATCCCCACCTGTCCTGGTTCGCCACATGGCAGACATCGCAAGCAGCCGCGGGAGGATGCGCGCGGAACGCGGCGAAGCCCGCCGGGGCGGGGGGCGCGCCGGCGCTCGTGGCAAAGAACTCAATGCGCTGCTCCGCCGCGCGCGACGATCGACAACGGTCCGGCCGGCACAGCAGTCTTGTCCAGAGGCCGGAAAAAACGCGGTCCCGGGTCTTCTGCCGACGTCAAGACCGCCGGTAACAACAGACAGGCGACCGCCGCGACGCGCCGCATCAGCTCCTCCGCTGTTCGCCCCGGATGCGCACCAGCGACCGGTCGATCGCGGCCAGGTTCGGCACGCCGGCCAACGCCAGGTCCAGCGCCAGTTCGGTCTTCATCAGCTGCAGGACGCGTTCGACGCCGCGGCCGCCGACGGCGGTCAACCCATACAGATAAGGCCGCGCGATGCACACCGCCTTGGCGCCCAGCGCGAGACATTTCAGGATATCCGTCCCGCGCCGGATCCCCCCGTCGACCAGCACGGGTATCCGCCCCTGCGCGCCTTCCACCACCTCGGGCAGGGCTTCCACCGTGGCGCCCACGTGATCGAGCTGGCGCGCGCCGTGGCTGGAGACGATGATGCCCGCCGCGCCCGCCTGCACCGCCCTTTCCGCATCCTCCCGGATCAGGATGCCCTTCAGCACCACCGGCATCTTGGTCAGCGCGCAGAGTTCGGCCACGGTATCCCAGGTCGGCGTGGGAAACGGCCGCGACGGGTAGATGCCCGCCCGCTTGGGGCTCTTCGGTTTCGGGAGGTTCCCTTGCGCGTCACGCCGGGGAATGCCCACTTCGCACCACCTGCGCTCGAACCGGTTGTGAATGTTCCGCTCGCGGTGCGAGACGTACCTAATGTCGGGGGTAAAGCAGATGCCGGAACAGCCTTGGTCCTCGAGGCGGCGGACGAACGCCTTCATGGATTGCGCATTGCGCAGTTCGCCTCCGGTGGTCACCTGGAAGAACGGGAGCCTTCCCCGCCGCGATCGTCTTCGGGATACCGCCATTGGCGATGTGAAGCGCCCGGGCGCGCGCCGCGGCTTCCGCTACTACGTTCTCGCCGTCCGGATAGAAGCAGTTCTTGCCGCCCGCCGGATCGAGCAGGATGGGATAGTCCAGCCGGATCCCCCAAAGCTCGAGCGAGAGGTCGATCTTGTGCACATCCACGAGCGCCCGCGGTCGCAGGATGATGTCGTTGAATTTTTCCCTGCTGTCGCGGAGCGAGACTTCGTCCTCCGCGCCGCCTTCCAAGTAGTCCCACGCGATGGGGTCCAATTTGGCGCGGGCCAGCGGCATGAAATCGAACACGTTGGCCGGTCCATAAAGCGGATCGTCCGGATCGTGCCGGTCTTCGTCCTGCTGCGCCCAGACGAGCGGCGCGGCGCCGAACATGCCCGCCAGTCTGCGGAGAGCGGTCCTTCGGTCAAGCCCGTGCATCGCGGACGATGACTCGATCAAAACCAAGTTCGGGCTTGCACGCCCCCGGCTTCTCCTGACTCCGGGCAGATCGCTTCCCCGCGCGCCGCCGGAGCCTTCCGGCAGGGATGAACGTTCGGGGCAGCAGCGGCGCACCCGCCTTGGGGAGCAAAGCGCGGAGTGGGGTCAGGTGGTGGGCTCGTGCAGACTCGAACTGCAGACCTCCTGCGTGTCAAGCAGGCGCTCTAACCAACTGAGCTACGAGCCCAAAGAAACTCGCGGGCGAGCGGAGACCGTCGAAACCGGCCCTGATGCAAGAAGCGCGACGCCAAGTCGGCCAGGGGCTTTCCAGATCGCACGTTCGCCGACAAAAGCGAGTGTACCACGAGGGATGAGGGGACCGCGCCGCGGGTCTTCACAATCAGCATGGCGGGAAGGTGCGCGGCGAGGGGTATGCTAGGCTGAAGGACGGCGCGCCGGGCGCCTTCTGTTCGCGGCGCTCCATCCGCCCGGGTGGCGCGGGCTGCGTCGGGGAGGGAACGTCTTTTTTGCCTCGCAGCTCTGCAAGGACCAGTCCGCGAAGGCAGCCCAACTAACCCATGACGAAATACTGGCGGCAGGTGTTTGATATCCGGACGGGGGAGGCGGGCCGCGCGTTCTCGATGGCAGCTTATCTGCTGCTGGTCCTGTTCGCTTACTACATTCTCAAGCCGGTTTCGCGCGCGCTGTTTCTGGCGCGGTTTGATATTGACCGCGTGCCGTACCTGCACATTCTGATCGCGCTGGTGGGCGGTATTTTCGCCACTTACTACAGCAAGGCCGCGGCGAAGTGGTCTCTGCGGGCGGCGGTCACCTGGACGACAGCGGCGGCGATCGGCTGCCTGATCTTGTTCTGGTGGATTCTGCAAATGAAGATTCCCTGGATGTTGTACGTGTTCAACATCTGGGCGAGCCTGTTTGGCGTGGTGACGGTGGCGCAGGGGTGGTTGGTGGCGGCGAACGTGTTCGACGCGCGCGCCGCCAAGCGATTGTACGGGCTGGTGGGACTGGGCGCGGTGGTGGGCGCCTGGGCAGGGAGCGGCTTCACGGCGTTTATGGTGAAGCACCTGGCGCCGGCGACCTTGCTGCTGGTTTGCGCGACGCTGATGCTGCTGGCGTACGGGGCGTTCCGGATCGCGATTGCGCAAAAGGGCGTCTCGCTGGCTGGGGTGCGAGCCGAGGCCTCCGGCGGGGAAGCAGAATCCTTCACGGCGCGCGGCATGGTGCGGGACATCGTCCACACGCGCCATCTGCAAGTGATCATCCTGATCGTGCTGATCACGTTCCTGGTGGACGTGATGGTGGAGTATCAGCTCCAGGCGGCGGCGAAGATCGAATACGGGGATGACGCGAGCGGCATTACCCGTTTCATGGGCGGATACTTTCTCTGGCAGAACCTGGCGACCTTCTTCCTGCAACTGTTTCTGACAAGCGTGATGGTGCGGGCGTTCGGGGTGGGCGGAACGCTGCTGGTGATGCCGGTGTCGATCGGGCTGGCCTCCTTAGGGGCGCTGTTTCTGTCCGGCATTTACGCGGCGGCGCTGGTGCGCATGGTGGAAGCTTCCAGCCGCTACTCGTTCAACCGGGCGGGGATGGAGTTGCTGTATCTGCCGCTGCCCACCGAACTGCGCAACCGCACGAAAGCGTTTGTGGATATCGCCTTCGATCGGGCGGGCCGGGGAATAGGCGGGATGGCGCTGGTCGGTTTGACCTGGCTGGGGGTGGGCCCGAAACAGTTGCCCCTGGTGGTGGCGGCGTTGTGCGCCGTGTGGGTCGTGCTGGCGCGCCTCGCGCACCGCGAGTACGCGCGGACGATCCGGCGGCGGTTGGAGAGGCGGAGGCTGGACCTGATCGACGCGCGGGTGGCGGTGAGCGATCCGGCCACGCTGCGCTTCCTCGAGGAGACGGCGCGCGGTCCGGCGGCGCCGCAAGCGATCTATGCGCTGTCGCTGCTGGCCGAGTCGCCGGGCTACGAGCTGGAGCCGCTGTTGCGTTCGCTGGCCGCATCCGCGCCGCCGCCGGTGGTGGCGAAGGCATTCGAGGTGGCGCATCGGGCGGGAATCGGCAGCCTGGTCCGGGAGGCGGAGCAACAGGTGGAGCGCGGCGAAGAGGCGGCGGTCCGGGCTGCGGCGTGGTACGCGACCCTTCACGCGGAGGATCGGCGGGCGGCGGGCGCGCGCTGGCTGCGGCATCCAAACCCACTGGCGGTGGAGGGCGCGCTGGAAGGGTTGGGGGAAACTCCGGAACTGGCGCAGGATTTGATCACGGTCGAGTGGCTCACGGCGCTGGCGGGCGCGCCCGATCCCGGCAAGCGCCGGCTGGCTGCGTTCGCCCTTGGGATCCGGGGCGACCAGGGGACCGAGTTGCTCCGGCGGCTGCTCGAGGACAGCCACCCGCGCGTGCTGGAGGCGGCGTGCGCCGCGGCGGGTAAACTGAAGAACCGCGTGTATCTGCCCGCGCTGTTGACTCTGCTGGCGAACTGGCGCCAACGCGCCGCCGCGCTGGCAGCGCTGACGGCTTACGGAGTGCGCATCGCGGGCACTCTCGGGGACATTCTGCAAGACGACACCGCGCCGCCGTCGCTGCGGCGGCAGATTCCGCGGGTGCTCCGCTCGATCCGGGAACAGCGGAGCGTGGATGTGCTGCTGGCCTCCATCGGCGACCGCGACGTGAGCGTGCGGGCGGCGGTGTTGCGCGCCCTCAACCGGCTGCGGGAGGATGCGCCGCACCTCGACTTCGGCCCGCAATTTGTCACGCGGCAGATCCTGGAGGAAGCCCGGCATTTCTGCCAACTGCACGCCGTGCTGGCCCCGCTTGGCAAGGACGACGCGCACCGGGCGGTGCGGCTGTTGCGGCGTACGCTGGAAGAACGGACGCAACGGACCGTGGAACGGTTGTTCCGGTTGCTGGGCTTGCGGTATCCTCCCCAGGATATTTATGCCGCCTACCGGTCGGTGGTCCGGCAGAGTCCGGAGGACGTGGCGGCGGCCGTGGAGTTCCTGGAGGGAGTGCTAGACCGGCCGCTGCGGCGGGTGGTGGTTCCCATCCTCGAGCCGGCGGCCAACCCGGCGGAGAAGGCCAAGGAGTTGTTCGGGATTGAATACCCGTCGCCCGCCGAGGCGCTGCGAGAGTTGGTCCGCTCAAAGGATCCCTGGCTGGTGGCCTGCACGATCGCGGCGGCCGGGGAAGCGGGCCTGAAGGCGCTGGCGCCGGAGATCCGCGAGGCACAGCGAAGCGCGGGCGCGGAGGTCGGCGCGGTGGCCCGGACCGCGCTGGCGGCGCTGGCATAGGAGGCAAGGCGAAGCATGGCGGAACGGAACCTGGTCGAGAAAGTCATCGCGCTGGAGGCCGTGGAACTGCTGCGGAGCTTGTCGCCAGACCAGTTGGCGCGGGTGGCCTCGATTGCGCAGGAAGTCCACTTTCCCCCGGGTAAAGTGATCTTTGAGGCGGGCAAGGACGTCGACGCGTTGTACGTCGTCCTGGATGGTTCGGTGGCGGTCAGCCGGGGCGGGGAAGTGCTGGCGCACGCCCAGCAGAACGAAGTCATCGGAGCGTGGGCGCTGTTTGACGACGAACCGATGCAGGTCACGGCCACCGCGGCCGAGGACGTGCGCGTGCTGAAAATCAGCCGGAGCGACTTTTACGAGCTGCTTGCGGACAATATCGAGATCGCGGCCGGCATTTTCTCGACGCTGGTGAAGCGCTTTCGGAAGCTGGTGGAGGGCTGAGCCGCGCGCGGCGCGGCGGTAGTGGATAATGGAGGCGGAGTCCGAAGCGGCGACGATGGCCACCGAAAAGACGCCACCCTGTGAGTTGGACCGGGAGGAGGTGGAGCGGATCCGCGCCAAGCTGGTGGACGCCTCCCGCATGGCCGCGCTGGGCGGGCTGATGGCTTCCATCGTCCACGAGATCAATACGCCCATCGGATCCATCCTGTCGAACAACGAAGTGATGCTGCGGTCCCTGAACGCCATTGAGCAGAAGATCGCGGCGAGCCCGGATGCGGACAGCCCGGGGTTGCAGAAGGCGTTGTCGATCATCGAAATGATGCGCGGGCTGGCCTCGGTGGACAAGATCGCCTGCGAGCGCATCTCTTCGGTGGTGCGCGGGCTGAAGACGTTTTCGCGGGCCGACGACGGCCAGCCGCGCGAGACCGACCTGCACGAGCAGATCAGCGACACGCTAAAGCTGGTGTCCTGCCAGTACCGGCAGCGGATCCGCGTGGAGACCGACTTCGGCGACCTGCCCCCCGTGGAGTGTTATCCACAACTGCTAAACCAGGTGTTCCTGAATGTGCTGGTCAACGCGGGCCAGGCCATCGAAGGCGAAGGCGTGGTGACCGTGCGCACGCGCCGGGAGGGAGAGATGGTGCGGGTGTCGATCAGCGACACGGGCCATGGCATTCCTCCCGACCGCATGGCCAAGATCTTCCAAACCGGCTTCACCACCAAACCGGTGGGAGTCGGGACCGGGCTCGGTCTGTCCATCTCCCGGCAGATCATCGACAAGCACCGCGGGCGCATCGAAGTGGAAAGCGCCGAGGGGGCCGGGACCACGTTTCACATTCTGGTGCCCGTCAGACAGCAGCCGCCCGACCGCGGGGCGGCCGGAGAAGGAGAACCAACCTAAGGTGGCCAATGGAATGACCCCCACTGTGTTCCTGGTGGATGACGAGGAGATGGTGCTGACTTCGATTCGCGCCTTCCTGAGCCTGGAGACGGATTACCGTGTCGCCACGTTCGCCGACCCCGAACAGGCCGTCGACCGCCTGCGCACCGAGCGCGCGGACGTGATCATCTCCGACTACCTGATGCCCAAGATGAATGGCATCCAGCTCCTTGCCCGGGCCAAGGAACTACAGCCGGAAACGCCTCGTGTGCTGCTGACCGGCCACGCGGACAAGCAAAGCGCGATTCAGGCGATCAATGAGGTGGCGCTGTTCCAGTACCTGGAAAAACCCTGGGACAATGCGCAACTGCTGCTGGTGATTCAGGCGGCGATTGAGCGGGCTAACTTATATCGGGACCTGCGCGACAAAATCAACGAACTGGCGATGGCGAATTCCAATCTGCGGGAGATCCAGACGCGGCTGTTGAAGGCGTTCTTCTGACCCGAACGCCGCCGCGCTGGCCAGGCTGAGCCAGTCCCGCGGGTGGCACGGCTACACTGGGGAAGAATGGCTCGGCCGTCCCAGCGCCGGATGCAAACCACGAGCATCACTTTGGCGGCGCTGCTCCTTTGCGTGGCCGCGTGCCGCACGGACCGTCCGCGCTCCGCAGTATTGGGCGAAGCATATGCGGGTCCGGCGACCTTGACCCTGCGGGAGGCGATCTCGTTGAAGTCCCCGCCGGTCGCCACCGTGAAACACGGCGACAAGCTCGACATCATCGGCACGCGGCGGCGTTTCGTGAAAGTCCGCACCGCGGGCGGCGCCGAGGGGTGGACGCACGAGCGTTCGCTGCTGACCAGGGAAGAGATGGAGAGCTTGCGGGAGCTGCGCGAGCAGGCGGAGCAGTGGCCGAGCCACGGCGAGGCGACCACGTTCGGCCCTTTGAACGTGCACACGGAACCCTACCGCTCCTCTCCCTCTTTTACGCAGATTCAGGAGGGGGAAAAGGTGGAGATGCTGCGGCACAAGCTGGTGCTCCGCGGCGAGCCGCCGCCGCGCAAGAGCTTGTTGTCGCCCGCCAAACCGGCGCCAGCGAAACCACTCGGGCGGCTGCGGCCCGAGGAACCGGAGATTCCGCCGCCTCCGCCGCCGCGCCCGCCGCCGCCGCCGGAGGGTTGGGCCGATGTCAGCCGCCGCGCCGCGCCTGCCGAGGCGCCGGAAATGCGGAAGGGCCGCAAGCCCCCCGGTCCGCCGCCGCCTCCGCCCCGCGACGAATGGACGCTCATTCGCACGCGCAGCGGCCAATGCGGCTGGGTGTTGCGCAACCGCCTGGTGCTCACCCTGCCAGATGAAATCCTCCAACACGCCGAAGGAAAACGCATTACGTCGTTCTTTCAAATTGGCGAGACGCGCGACCGCGAGCACGTCCGGCCGGTGTGGCTCTGGACCACCGTGGATCGCCGGCTGAGCGACTACGATTTCGATTCGGCGCGAGTCTTTGTGTGGAACCAGCGGCGGCAGCGTTACGAAACGGGTTTTATCGATCGTAACTGGAAAGGCCTGTTTCCCGTGGTGGTGGGACCAGTCAGCGGTCCGCGGGGAAGTGGTCCGGCGCCCGGGTTCACCTTGCGGATTGAGAGGGGCGACGGACGCATCTACCGGCGCTCGTACGGCCTCGTCGGAGACCGGGTGCGCTTTTTTGGCGAGCAACCGGAGTCCTAGGAGACGGGAGCCGGGTGGCGCGCCGCCACCGCGCCGGGATGGGTGCTGTCCCAAAACGGCCAGCGCTGTCCCTTTTGCGTGGGCCCGTCTCTTCCTGGCTCGTGGAAGCCCGGAGCGACGGGTCCTGGAAACGATGCCATTCCCAGCGTTTGCGTGCAGGGGGCCGGTGTCGGGTCTGCGGCTGCCGTTTGGCCGGCCAGTTGCACCGTCACCCAGTGAGGGTGCGATTCACCGCGTCGAACAACGCGCGGGCGCCCCAAAAAGCGCGCGGCCGGCCGCCGGCCGTTTTCGAAGGGAGGCCATACATGGAGCAGACGATGCACTCGGAACACACCTTGCGCGAAGATCCGCGGTATCTTTCCCGCCTGCACCTGGAAAAACTAGGCGTCACGCGACTGAACCGGTACGATGTCCTGCTGCAGTGCATGACATGCGGGGCCGCCTGGGCTCCTAAGCTGAGGCCGGACGCCACCCTCCCGGCCGGTTACTGGCAATGTCCGAACCGGTGCAACTGGTGAGTTCGCGAAGCCCTAAGACCCGGGAGGTGCTGTCTTGTGGAATCCGCAGAACGATGCCGCTGCTTTGGAACCAAGGATCGAGAATCCGGCGCGCCGTCCGGAAGGGCCTGAATGGAGCGGGGAAGGCCGGAAGGCTCTCCCGGCGGCTCCTCCGCCCATGCTGCTACGCCTGGACGGCCTGCGGGCCACGCCCGCGGCCCTGGCGCGGGTGCGGCAAACAGTGGCCGAGATGAATCGGCGGTTGGAACGCGCCGGAGCGCCCTTCCGGCTGCGAATCGCCTGAGTTGCCGAGAGTGCGCCACCTTGCCGATGCGCGTCTCCATTCGGGGCAAGTCGGGACTTTCCCCACCATGGGGCGCCGGGGTCAGCGACTGCGGCTGCAAGCCGGAACGGGCGCCAGTGCCCAGCGCCCGCATGACTGCCGGGAACCTGCCGGACAACTCGTGCCCATTTTCATCACCATTAGCATGGCCCGCGGGTCTGCGGGCCCATGGGCCGATGGGGTGCTCCTGTCCCTGCCTCTTTCGACCCTCCCAGCGCCGGCCGTTCTTTAGCGCGAGATCACTCCAGGACGGAGGCCCTGTTTCCAATCGAACTCGGCTCCGACCGCGGCGACCGCAGCCGACTTTCGGTTGAGTCCGGTCAGCGTCCGCAACCGGTACGTAGCTTCAATTCCCGTGCAGTGCGCGCCCAGGAACAGGCGAAGGCCGAACTGCCTGAGTCTAGCGGCCGTCCATTCAAGGTGACTGTCCGAGGCGGCGAACAGGTGGAATCCTCCGACCGCCGCCAGCACGGGCGCGGGGCGGAGAAAGTGGCGCGCGTGTTCCAGCGTGTTGATGATTCCGGCATGTCCGCATCCGGAGATCAGCACGAGTCCCTGCGGAGTGTCGAGCACCAGCGACTGATCCTCGGGCAGGGTATCCTCTTGCCAGCGGCCATCCGGCCCCCGGATCTGGCGGGAACCGCTCCAGTTTCGCTCCGGATGCACTCGCGGGACGGGACCGGTGATCCAAACCCCCGGGAACACTTGCGCAGGGCTGGCGTGCTCGATAAAACGGCCCCCGGTCGCCTCGAATTCCGCCCGAACGCCGATCATCGGATTCGCTTCGGGACCGCCGGGACGGTCGCGGCGGGAATCGAACATCCCCCGCGCCACATGAACTCGCGAAAGCGCCGCAAGGTTGGACTTCGTCAACTGGCGGCGTAGGGTCAACAGGCCGGCGGTATGGTCTAAATGGTGATGAGTCAATAGAACATCGGCTATATTCGCAAGTTCTACTTTCAGTTCCGCCGCGTTGCGAAGCACCGTCTCCGGCCGCGCTCCGGTGTCCACCAGCAGGCGCTGACCGTCCACATTCACCACCGCGGCAAACCCCCACTCTCCCAGGCCCGCAGGGTCGGCAACCATGGTGGACAGCACTTTCACCTGCGCAACCTGAACCGGTTTCGAGGGGCCGCTCGCCCACCCCAACGGCAACGTCATGAACAGCGTCAGCACGCGAACCAGCATGCCCAAGCTTACCCCAATTGGCCCAAGTGGGGTAACCGTCCTGCCGGGGCGGTACGCTTACCTGAACTTTAGTTCCATAAGCTGTTTAAGTTGAAATGCTTAGCTGAATGCCGCAGCGTGGTGTCAGGACAGGATTTTCGGGGTTCAGATCTGGCGGAGTACTACCACCCCGCCTATAATCAGAGTGGGTGCGTCCGGCGTGGCCGGACTGGCGCATTTGGCGGCATCTCATGGTCTGCCGATACTGCAAAAAGCCGCTTGGCTTCCTTCAGCGAATGAAGGGGCAGTCGTACTGTTCGCAGGACCACCAGCGGATGCACGAGGCGGAACTGGAGCGCGCGGCAATCGAACGGTTGCAGGCGATGAAGAACCCGCCCGCCGCCGGGGTGGCGGAGAGCGACCTTGCAGCTCCGCCCGTGGTATCCGCCGCCTCCGCCGAGGAAGTCAAGGCGGCTATCCCACCAGCCGCACCGCCCGCATCCGCCGACCCCGCCTCCCCGATCGTAGTGAAGGAAAAACCTCTTCCGGGGTCCGCCACCAGCGCCGCCGCGCGTCAACCGGAAGCGGTGACGCCGGCGGAGGCGGTAAGAGCCGTTCCGCCCCCGTCCGCGCCAGCCCCGCCGGCTCCACCGGGCGACGAGGAAGAGGTCGAGTTGCCGAGTTTTCTCAGGCAACGGCGGGTTGCACCGGCGAAGGCTGCGCCCCGGAGGCTGGACCGTTTGATGCTCGGCGACGTGGACGACGTGCGCCTGCCCCCGTTCGTGACCAGAGGGGTTAGGCCGAGTCCGCCGCCCGCCAGCCGAGTGGTTTCCGGGGCTGCCGGAACTCCGGAAAGCGAGGAGATCGAGGTGCCGGCGATGGTATCCCGCCGGGCGCGCGAGGCGCGCGGCGTGCCGTCCCCGCCGCAGGAGCCGCAGCCGCAGTTCGACCGGTTCACGGCGCCCCAACCCGTCCCGCCCGTGGGATGGCTCCCGGAAGCGCCGGTTTGCCGGACGCCTCCGGAACCGGATTGCTTCACGGGACCTGCGGCGTGCGAGGCCTTTACTCCACCCGCGCCCGCCATCCCGCCGTTGCAGGTGGAACCGGCGCCGTTCCGGCTGAGCTCGGCCCGGCCGACGCAGAGGCGCGTCGCGATCGAGCAGGCTGCTCCATCGGTGGCGCTGCCGGTGGAAGCCCGGCGATCCGGGAGCGGAGAAAGCGCGCGCCAGGACGTGGCCCGGTTTGCGCTGCTGGCGCCAGTGGGGCCCGACGTCGAAAGCCTGCTGGAAGCTTCGCAGCCGGCGCAAGGGTCGGCCGGTGTGGAACCGGCGGATTGGCTGCCGTGGCCCCCTCCCGCGGCGGAAGCGCTGCCAGTTCCGGCGCAAGCCAGCGGGACGCCACGAGATCTCCCGATCTGCCCCGTGCTGCCGGTCGCCGCGATCCCGCCCCTGGAACCCGCGGCCCTGCGGATGGAAGGGCCCTGCGCGATGGTCGCGTTCCTGGCCGCCGGCGACACGGAGCCACGCGCCGCAGAGGCCAGCATCGCACCGGCAGTGGAACTCCGCCCGGCCGAGCCTGTGCACCGGGCGGACGGCGCAGGCGTGCCCATCTGGCTGGGCGGCTCGAAAGCGGCAGCGCCGCTGGACGCCTATCCGACTCCCGTCGCGGTGCGAGCTGTCGATCCCGCTTGTCGGGCCGAGCCCTGGACCGAGTTTTCCACTCCGCCTCCCCAGGCTGGGCGGATGGCTGCCGAGATCAGGGCCGAACCTTGGCAGGACTGGTTGGAGCGCCTCCAGACCGCTGCTCCCGGCCCCCCGCCCCCTCCGCCGGGTTTGCGCCCGCGCTTGCGGAAGCTGGTTTCCATCCCGTTGGCAGCCCGCGATCTCGCGCTGAGTCCGAAATGGGAACCCATAGGCTGTGAGTTCGGCTCGCCGCCGCTCGTCAAGGTCAAACAACGATGAAGCTCCAGAGCAAACCGTTGCTGCCCGTCGCCGCCGAGAAGTCCTCGCCCGCTGTGGAACCGCCGGACGGGGAAGAAGCCCGGCGCGTGGAAGAACAGAGCGCGCTGCTGCTGGGCACGCTGGCGGCCTTGCAATTCCGGCAGCGGGACTACGTCAATGCGGTCGAAACCTATCGCAAGATCCTGGCGCTCGCGCCGGACGACCATGCCGCGCGGTTGAATCTGGCGATCTGCCTGGAAAAAACCAACCGCTGGGCGGAGGCGGCCGACGAGTTTACGCGCGTGCTGAGCGTGGATCCGGAGCGTACGGAAGCCCAGCTAGGGCTGGGCATCTGTTCGCTGCACCTGCGGCGCGAGGCCGAAGCGCTGGAAATCTTCGAACGGGTCCTGGCCCGCCGCCCGGACGATCAGGTTGCGCTGGTAGGGAAATCGGTGGCGCTCCAGTTTCTGGGGCGGCAGAGGGAAGTGGCCAGCCTCGCCGGGCTGTCGCAGATGTCCCGCTCGGCGACGCCTGCTCACCCGCCGGCCGCCGACCTCTCCGAAGACGAGCAGGCGGCCGCGGCCGCGCTTGCGGCCGGCGATTTCCGCGCGGCGATCCGGCATTGCTCCCGGCTGGTCCAGCAGCAGCCTACGCATTTTGAGGCCTGGCTGAACCTCGGCGTGGCGCGCCAGCGCGTGGGCGAAACCGAGGACGCGGTATTCGCCTATCATCAGGCCATCCGGCTCCGCCCCAACCAGCCGGAGCCGTACTTGAATCTCGGCATGTTGCGGCATTCACTGGGAGACCTGGCCGGCGCGGAAGACGCCTACCGGAACGCCCTGCGGCTGGCGCCCCGCCGCGAAACGGCCCTGTGGAACTACGGACTGATCCTGGAGCACACCGGCCGTGTCGACGAAGCCGAAAAACTGTACGCGCGCCTGGTGGAAGTCAAGGCCGACTCGGCCGAGGGGTGGTTCCGGCTCGGTCTCGCGCTGTTGCACCGCGAGGCCTACGCGGAAGCAGCGCGCGCGTTCGATCAGTGCCTCGAGTTGCGGAAAGACTGGCCCGAAGCGCGTTTGAACCTGGGGATTGCCCGCTACCGCATGGGCGAGTTGACAGCCGCCATTCGGCAGTTCGAGGCGGTGGTCGCTTCCGAACCGGGTTACGCGGAGGCGTGGCGCGGTCTGGCCGCGGTCGCCATCGACCGGGGGGATTGGGAGACGGCGCGAAAAGCGTCCGAAAGACTGGAGCAGATGCGGGCCTGTTGTCCCGAGCTATGCTTCAACCTGGCGCTGCAAGCTCATGAAGCGGGCCTCGCCGGCGAAGCCGAACGCCTGTACCGCGAGGCCGCCCGCCAGCAGCCAGTGTTGCCGGAGGCGCTGGTGAACCTGGGCGGGCTGCTGGCCGCCCAGGGACTCCGCGACGAAGCGGTCGTGCTGCTGGAACGAGCCCGCAGCCTCAATCCCATGCTCGCTCCCCTCTGCGAATTGGACTGAGACGGCTGGCGGGCGGCGTGGAAACTGCCTGCCGGCGCCTCCCGCCTAGCTGAAGAAGAACAAGGGCGGTGGCGCGGCAGTCCATGTGCGTGGTCAGCCGGACCCGATGCCCGGCAAACGCGTTCGGGAACACATGACGCGCGTAGCCTTCTGCGGGGATTCTCAATCGCTCGTAGACGCGCCAGGTCCCGTTGCCCATGAAGTCGACTTCGATGCCGACCATTCCGGGTTTGGCCGCGTGAACGTGAAGCATCTTGCGGTCGAAGCCGAGGAAGAGAAACGGCTCGGAGGGGACCCCCTTGCGGACGGCAGTCTTCCCTCAGGGTCCGCCCCAGCCTGCGGGCTTGCCCCACGCCCACAGGTCGTCGGTCTTGCCGAACCGCAGGCCGGCCTGGGGCTGGCCGGCGACCGCGTTGTTGTCGTTGTTGGGAGAAGTCTGATTGCCGCCTAGCGCCAGCAGTCCGCGAAAAGCGCAATAGTCGGGAATGATGCGCAGGTGCTGGCAGACCGGCTTGACGCCCCAAATCCGGTTTTCGAAGGCCACCGGTTGCAATTCATAGAACATGCCCTGGATGTCCCTGAGGTAATGTTCGGTTTCCACTTCCCGGATGCGCATCCACTCGGTTTGCCACGCGTGGCTCATCGCGGGCGTGGCCTTGGGCAGACGGTAGCGCTGCCCTGCGCCGTCCTCCAGCGCCCAGCGGAACGTTCTTCGCCCCGCAAACCGCAGATGAGCGGAAATGCCGCCGGCCGGGCCGTTTCGCCATCCCGTGGCGGCGGGCTATACTGGGAACGCTGACACGGCGGATTCATGGCGCTGTTCAAAACCCGCAGCGCCGCCGTTTATGGCATCGATGCTCATCTGATCGATGTTGAGGTGGACCTGTACCCGTCCGGCTCGGCGCGCGACATTATCACCGTCGGCATGCCCGACACCGCAGTCAAAGAGAGCCGGGAGCGGATCAAGTCCGCGCTAATGAATTCCGGCTTCGGCTTCCCTAGCAAATCGGTGACCATCAACCTGGCGCCGGCGAATGTGAGGAAAGAGGGCGCCGGGTTCGATCTGCCCATGGCGCTCGGCATCCTGGGCGCGATGGGCGCCGTGCGTGGCCTGGATCAGCACCTGCTGGTGGGCGAGCTGTCGCTCGATGGCACCGTGCGCCCGGTGCGCGGGGTGCTTTCGGTGGCGGTATGCGCCCAGACCGAGGGCATTCCGACGGTGATCGTGCCTGCCGAGAACGCGGCCGAGGCCGCCGTGGTGAAGGGCATCCGGGTGTTCGGCATGCGGCATCTGGCCGAAGTGGTCCACTTTCTGAGCCGCCCGGACGAATTTGCGCCCGCGCAGCCCGAACCCGCGCCCGTTCCCCCCGATGACTTCAGCGTGCCGGACTTCCGCGATGTGCGCGGGCAGAGCAGCGCCAAGCGCGCCCTGGAAGTCGCGGCCGCCGGCGGCCACAACATCCTGTTGATCGGCCCGCCGGGATCCGGCAAGACGATGCTGGCCAAGCGCCTGCCGGGCATTCTGCCCGAGCTCAGTTTCGCGGAAGCCATCGAGACCACCAAGATTCACAGCATCGCCGGCATGCTCCCGTCCCACACCGGCCTGTTGCGGGTGCGCCCTTTCCGCTCCCCGCACCACACCGTGTCCGACGCCGGCCTGATCGGCGGCGGGATCGGCATGCCCCGCCCGGGAGAGGTCAGCCTGGCGCACCACGGCGTCCTGTTCCTGGACGAGCTGCCCGAGTTCCCGCGCAACGTGCTGGAGATGCTCCGCCAGCCGCTCGAAGACGGGTCGGTGACCATCGCCCGCTCCAGCCTGACGCTCTGCTTTCCCGCCCGCTTTATGCTGGTGGCGGCCATTAATCCGTGCCCCTGCGGCTATTTCGGCGACCCTACGCGCGAGTGCCGCTGCACGGGCGGCATCATCCAGCGCTACTTGAGCAAGATCAGCGGGCCGCTGCTCGACCGCATTGATCTGCACCTGGAAGTGCCCGCGGTGGCGTTCAAGGAACTGCGCACTCCGGGCGGCGAGGCGGAAAGCTCGGCCGCCATCCGCGAGCGCGTGATTCGCGCCCGGCAGCACCAGGCCCGGCGCGGCTTCACCAACGCCCACCTTCCCACCCAGGCGCTGCGCAAACTCTGCGTGCTCGACGACGCCGGCGAGCGCACGCTCGAGACCGCCGTCCGCAAGCTGGGCCTTTCCGCCCGCGCGCATGACCGCATTCTCAAGGTCGCCCGGACGCTGGCCGATCTCGCCGATTCCGAACGCGTGCAGGCCAAGCACGTCGCCGAAGCGGTGCAGTACCGTAGTCTGGACCGGAATTACTGGAGTTGAGACTTGCGGATGCGGATCGCGCCGCACGGGCTCGTCCGCGCTATTGGCCCCATTGCTGGCGACAGAATCGTACGAACCTCCGTCTGGTGAATGGGGATGCGCTCACGCCCATTAACCTCGCTTCCACTCTACGGCAGGACGCAACATCGTGGAGGCGCTGCCCGCCGGCACAGGATGGGCGCGAACCGGGCGCCGCGCCAAGATCCCTATTTGCGGCCCATCTGGGAAATTCGCCCGCATCTCTTTGCAGGGGTAGGGATTAACTGGGGCCACCCGCCGGGATGGGTCCGCCGGCCCTCCGCTCACGAACCATCAGTCCGAACGTCAGCACGAGGCCCACCAGACAGAGCGCGCCGCCGCCCAGAATGGACCGCGGCCGGTAGATCATGTCGATCGTGTGGGAGCCCGGCTCCACCACCACGCCCCGCAAGGCGCCGTAGGCTTCGACGAGTTCCACCCTCCGGCCGTCCAGCCGGGTCCGCCAGCCCGGATAGTACGTGTCGCCGAGCACCACCATGCCCCGGCAGGCCATCTCGGCTTCGATCGTCACGCGGTCCGTGCCATGCCGCACGATGCGCACCGCGTCCTCGCCCGCGCACGTCTCCAGCCGCGGCGCGGGCCCCAGCATCACCGCCGTCCGCCGCAAGTCGACTTCCGGGTTCTCCAGCGTGGTGAGGAACTCGAAGTGGGTGTGCGTTGCGATGGCCCGGTGGACGCTCCACGCATGAGGCAGCGCGCCCGGGTTGCGAAACACCTTCACGCCGGTCGGGCTTTCGTAGACCGCGGTCTGATCCTCGCGGAAGGGTTGCTTGGCCACCGCGTGGGTGACGCCGAGCAATTCCTGGACCCGCCGGGTATGGAACGGCAGGCGCAGCAGGTTCGCCGGCACTCCTGCCACGTAGCCTTGCAGCATCTCGATGCTGTGCCAGTCGCCGAAGTTGGAGGGCACGTCCTGATCGTTCACCGCCACGCGGACCGGTCCGGGCTGGGCCCGCAAAAAGTCCGCCACGTCGCCGTACTGCGTCATGTTGCGGACGTGGTGGAACTCGTCAGGATGGGCGCGGTTGGCGTAGGTTTGAGTGGCCACGGGGTAGAGTTCGAGAATCATCACGGCCAGCAGCAGGGCGCCGCACGCGCGGGCGCTCACCCGTCCGGCGCGGAACGCCGCCAGCCCGCCGGCGGTGACGCCCGCCATCATGCCCGCCCACAGCACGCGGTTGTCGAGCGCCTCGTGGCGCAACGCCAAGACCAAGGCGGCGCCCAGCGTCAGCGCGCAGGCGGCGGCCAGGATCCGGGCCAGGAGGCGCGGCCACGCTCCCCCGAAGCCGCGCCGCAGCGCGTCCAAGCCAAAGGCCGCCAGCAACGCAATGGCGAAATTCCAAAGGTGGATCGCCCGCATGGGAATGCGGGCTTTGGCCAGGGTTGGAACCAGCGCGTAGAGCGGGCCGTGCAGTGGGGTGAAAGCCCCCATGGCGTAGAGCCCCGCGAGCAGGCCCACCACCGCCAGCACCCGCACGTGCCGCTCGCGCCAGCAGGCGACCAGTCCCAGTACGGCCAGCGCGCACGCGGTGAAGCCCATGTACGAAGTGGTGTCGGCGTAGGCCCGCTCACCCGGCAGCACGGTGGCCAGCATGCCTCCGGGCGGTAACGAGTAGACCGAGTGCACGGTGTACGGAATCTGGTCGTTCCAGGCGGCCGGTTCGTGCACCCCCACCCACCGCTTGGAGAGTTTGCCGAATTCGTAGGTTGGCCAGAGCTGCGGTGCGCCCACCAGCCCCGCCACCAGGAAACACAACGCGGCCAGGCGCAGCAGGCGCCAGTTTCGCCACGCCAAAAACGCCCAGCACACCAGCGTGGCGGCCGAGACCAGCAGCGGAATCTCGTGGTGCCCGCTCAGCCAGGCCAGGCCCAGAAACGCGCCTGCCACCGCCGCGCTCGACCAGGGCCGGATGCCCCGCGCCGCCCGGAACACGTAGAGAAACACGAGCGGCGTCCACAGCGCCCCGTTCAACACATCCCACCACGCCACCGTGCCGACGAATCCGCCTAAGGCAAACGCGCAACCCGCGAACACGGATCCTACCCGGCCGCAGCCCAGGTCCCGGCAAGCGCGCCACGCAAACCAGGCCGCCAGAAAATGCACGAACACGTAGTAGTAGTTCACGAACTCCAGGCGCAGGTAGCCGTCCCGCAGCGGCAGCAGCAAAAACAGGAGCCCCAAGGGAAACAGCGGCCCGGGTTGCGTCTGCCCGATCAGCGGCTGGCCGGCCCAGATATGCGGATTCCACAGCGGGAAGTGCCTCAGGTGGAGCTCCCGCGCTTGAAAGGCCAGGCGCGGGATCTCGATGTAGCACATATCCGGGTGATCGAACCAGACGTACTGGTCGGTGAGCGCGAGCTTCCAATAGAAGCCCACACACAGCAGCAGAAGCAGAACGGGGGCGGGCAGACGTTGCATCGGACGCCGTGGCAGGGCCGGCGGAGCGCCATCCGGCCCGATCCTCCAGCATAGCCGCTCGGATCGCGAGCCGGCGCGTGTGGTTACCGGTTGGCTACCGACGCCTCCACCGACTCGACCAGCATCCCCGCCGGGTCCGGCTCCGCCGCGGTCGCCCGAATGCGGAAATAGTTGACCCCCGGGCTCTCGGTGCGCAGCGGCAGCCTGCCGGCGTGTCTGCCGTCAAGCCAGACTTGCGCGCTGCGCAGCGCCATACTCCAGGTTACTTGCAGCGTGCGCCAGGACCCCGAAGAGACGGGCGTTCGGCCCAGCAGCCGTCCGGCGCCATCGATGGGCAGGTTCCAGGCCGCGTGAACATGGTCTTCCTTGTCCCACGGGACTGAGTAGTGACTGGCGAGCGCCAGGTTCGCGCCCCGGAAGCCTGGGCGGAGCTGAAAGCGGACCGTCAGCGTGCCGGAAACTCCGTTGGGGAAGTTCCACGCCGCGCCGGCGGGCCAGGCGGCATGGGTCTTCGCCACCTGGAGGACGTGCCGGCCGGGCTGGTCCGGATGCGGAACCCGCTCCACGCCTTTAGTCCCGAAGTACGTCCAGTCCTCCAGGTCCCGGGAGAAATCCGAACGATGGCTCGTCTCGTAAAGCCAGCGTGGGTCCAGCGCCACCAGCGCGTGCCGTCCCTTGCCCTGTCCTGAGCGAATCAGAATCTCGCCGTCGAAGACCGTGGTGGGGAAAGGATACGCCGTGCCGAAATCGCCCCCCGGCGGCGGCGGCTCATGGCGTTTGGGATCCTTAAGTACTTCCCGGAATCCGATCCAGGTCTTCCCCTCGTCTTCCGAGATGGCCGCGTGGAGCACCTGCCTTCCCCCGTGCGCGTAGGGATAGCGCTGACAGTGATTCCAGACGAGCACCAGCTTGCCGTCGTCCGTGCGCGCCAGCCCGGCCGGCGAATCCGAATTGACGATCGCCGAAGGTTGCGGTTCGCTCCAGTGCGCGCCGTCGGGGGAGAACGATTCGTAGAAGCGGCCTCGCTGCGTCCGGATCAGCTTCCAGACGCGGCCGTCGCGCAGTTCGATCGCCACCGGTTCCACCGCACCGTAGGACGAGACGATGTCCGGCGTTTCCACGGCGAGCGGGGTCGGCGAGAGATGAAACGTCTCTCCGTCATCGTCAGAGTAAAGCAGCGTCGAGTTGAATTGACCGAAAAAAGTAAATGCCGCGAAGTCCACGCCGCGGTCGCGCCAGGAGCGTTTCACGTGGTAGGAGAACGGCAGCAGGATCCGCCCGTTCCGCATCTGCAACACCGAGTTCAGCGCCCCGGTATAGCCCGCCCAGATTTCCTTCGGCTGCGTCCAGGCCGTGCGCTCCCGGTTCGATTTCATGTGCCAGATGTCGATCCGGTTCCCGCGATAGTCATCGAACACCGGGCGGTCGCCTTCTCCGCGGTCGCCGAGCGTGTACTTGGAGAACCGCAGCAGAAACAGGTGGATCTCGCCGTGGCGGCCGGCCAGGGGTTCGGGACCGCCCCAGGTGCCGGCCTGGTCGGGGAACTCGTGAACGGATCGCGGCGCGCTCCAGCTGCGCCCGTTATCCGCCGACCGCAGCTCGAACAGTCCGTCGCGGCCGCCCGCGGGTTGGATCAGCCACGCGGCCAGCGTTCGTCCGGGCAGGCGGACCACGATAGGGCTGTGATCCATTTGCGCGATGACCCGGGGCGGGTTGGCCGCGCAGGCGGCGAACGCGCCGGCAAGGATTGCCAGGGAAAGGAGAATGCGTGGCGCCATGAGCGTTCCAGGTTCTGTCTTGGATTCTACGCGAATGCGGCGCTCCCTCGCGCGAGTGACGTTGACGTGGCCCGCAAGACGGCGCGCCGGTTGCGGTACCCTCAAAGGGATGAACCGCCGCCATTTCCTGACAGGTTCCGCGGCATCGCTCGCAGCATCTCCACCGATGACGGCCGCTCCTTCTCATCCATCTTTCTTTGAGTTGCGGTATTACCGTTTGCGCAACGGTCCGCAGGTTGAACGGACCAATCAGTTCTTGAGCAAGACCTACCTGCCCGCCGCCGTTCGCGCGGGCGCCGGTCCCTTGGGCTTTTTTGGCGGGCTGGTCGCGCCCCAGATGCCTTTCGTGCTGGTGCTGACCGGCTTCCGCAGTCTCGCCGCCATGGAAGCGGCAATGGACAAGATGCTCGCCGACCCGGAGTTTCGCAAGGGGGCGGATGCGTTCGATTCGATGACGGAACTCAGCTACATCCGCATGGAGAGTGCGCTGTTCCGGGGATTCCGCACGTTCCCCAACATCCAGGTCCCGCCCGTCAATGACGGCCAGCCGCCCCGGGTGTTCGAGCTGCGCACCTACGAAGCGAACCATGCCAAAGCGTCGCAGCGCAAGATCGGCATGTTTGATGAAGGCGAGATCGACATCTTCCGCAAGTGCAAAATGACCCCCGTGTTTTTTGGGGACGCGATCGCGGGCGCGAACCTGCCCAATCTGACCTACATGCTGGCGTTCGACAGCCTGGCGGCCCGCGAGGAAGCCTGGAAGACCTTCCTCAACGATCCGGACTGGCAGAAACTGCGGGTGAAGCCTGGGTTGAGCGACGCCGAGATCGTCTCGAATATTTCGGGCAGCCTGCTTCGTCCGATGCCCTACTCGCCAATCCGGTAGCGGGGCTGGGCGCGCTCTCCCGCGCTCACCGCCTCTCGCGGTCGCCAGAGGTGTTCAATCTCCTCGAGGGTCCGGCCCTTGGTCTCCGGGGTGAACCGCCAGACCAAAACCCCCGTGAGGGCGCACATACTGGCGTAAACCAGGAACGCTCCGGAAATGGTGATCGCCGAGACGAGCGAGAGGAACGTCATCGTCAGCGCCACACAAGCCACCCAGAGCGCGATGGTAGCCAGCGACATGGCGCGCCCGCGGATGCGCGTGGGAAAAATCTCCGCCAGCACCACCCACACGCCCGGTCCCAGCCCAACCGCAAAAGAAGCCACGCACAGCAGAATCAATCCCAGCACCAGCGCGCCGGGCGGGGGCTGGATCAGGAACGCGCCCGCCAGGGCGATCTCGCATAGCCCCATCAACCCCGCCGAGAGCATGAGCAAAGGACGCCTGCCCAACCGGTCGATGGCCCACAGCGCCCCGATGGTGGCGACGAAATTGATCGCGCCCACCATCACGTTGGCTCCCAGCGCCGACTCTGAGTGGTTGCCCACCTGCTCTTTGAAAATGATGGACCCGTAGAACAGCACCGTGTTGATGCCCGTGATCTGCTGCAACACGGCCAGGGCGATCGCTAACAGCAGCGCCCGGCGGTATCCCGGTTCGAGCAACTCGGCCAGCGTGCCCGACTCCTCGGCGATGGTCTGCCGAATCTCAACCAGTTCCCGCCTGGCCCGTTCCGCTCCGCCCACCCGCGTGAGCACCGCCAGGGCCTCGTCTTCCCGTCCCTGCTGCGTCAGCCAGCGAGGGCTCTCCGGAACAAAAAACAAGGCGACAAAGAAGGCCACGGACGGGACCGCCGCCGCCGCGAACATCCAGCGCCAGCCTTCGGGACCCAACATGGCCAGCCGCCAGTTGACAAAGTAGGCCAGCAGAATTCCCGAAACGATGGCGAACTGATTCAGCGATACCAGCCGGCCGCGGATCTCCGGCGGGGCGACCTCGGCGATATACAAGGGAGCTAGCATCGAGGCAACCCCGACCGCAATGCCACCCAGGAAACGCGCGACGGTGAAGTCCAGCAGGTTGCGCGGGAGCGCCGCCCCCACCGCCGAGGCGGCAAACAACAGCGCCGCCAGCACCAGGATCTTGCGCCGGCCATGGCGGTCGCTCAGCCAGCCCGCGATGCTGGCGCCGGCCACGCACCCCACCAGCAGGCTGCTGGCCGCCCACTCGGTTTGGAATTCGGTAAGGGAAAACTGCTCGCGCAGGAAAATAATGGCGCCGTTGATGACGGCGATATCGAAGCCGAAGAGAAGCCCCGAGGTGGCGGCGACAATCGACACCAAGTAGACATACAGGCGGCTTCCGCGGTCCAGGGCGGGCAAAGTGGCGGGCGTCATGCGGCGTTTCTCCGTTGTCGCCGATTTCCATCCTGGCCGCAAGCCCCCCGGGTGGAACGCGCCAGTTTAAGGAACAACTCCCCCGAGCTCGCCGAGCCGCGACCGGCAAGGAGCGGGCCAGGAGAGCAAACGCAACCTGACCGCCTGGCCCACTCCCTTCCGCTCGAGGTTCAGACGTGGGTCGGAACGTGTGAAAACCCCGCGCCCGCGCCGGCGCGCGTCAGAGCGCCGCCAACACCGCGGCCGCGTGACCCTTTGCCTTCACCTTGGGAAAAATCCTGGCGATCCGGCCTTTTTCGTCAATGACGAAAGTGGTGCGCTCGATCCCCATCACCTTCCGGCCGTACATATTCTTCTCTTTCCAGACGCCGTAGGCTTCGGCGGCGGCGCGATCGGCGTCCGCCAGCAAGGTGAAAGGCAGTTCGTACTTTTCTTTAAACTTGGCTTGCGCCTTCACTTGATCCGGGGAAATGCCCACAATCACCGCGCCTTTGGCGGCGATCTGCGCGGACAGGTCCCGGAACTCGCAGGCCTCGGTGGTGCAGCCCGGCGTATCCGCCTTCGGGTAGAAATACAGCACCACCTTCTTGCCGCGGTGCGCGGAAAGCCGGAATGGTTCGCCGGAGTCGGTTGGCAGGCGAAGGTCCGGAGCGGCGTCTCCTTCTTTCAACATGTGCGTTTCTCCTGTTGCACGGCAGCCGTTTCAGCCCAGCTTGGCTTTCAGCAGCTCGTTCACCTTCTGCGGATTGGCCTGGCCGCGGGAGGCTTTCATGACCTGGCCCACCAGAAAGCCCAGCACGGTGGACTTGCCGCCGCGATACTGCTCCACTTGCTTAGGATTGGCGGCCAGCACGCCATCGACGATCTGCTCCAGCGCGCCGGCGTCGCTGATCTGCTTCAACCCTTCGCGTTCGATGATGACCGAAGCCGCTTCGCCGGTGGAGAACATTTTGGGGAAGATCTCCTTGGCCAGTTTGTTGGAAATAGCCCCGCTCTTGATCAGTCCCACCAGTTCGCCTAAACGCTCGGCGGACACCGGCGACTCGGTAACCGGCTTTCCTTCCGCGTTGAGCAGCCCCATCAGCTCGGTGCTCACCCAGTTGGCCGCGGTGCGCGGGTCGCCCGAGACGCGCGCGACGGTTTCGTAAAACTCGCTCACTTCCCGGGTCGACGTCAGCACCTGGGCGTCGTAGTCGCGCAGGCCATAGCCTTCGATGAAGCGCGCCCGCTTCTGCGCGGGCAGTTCGGGCATGGACGCGCGGATCGCGGCCAGCCAGGATTCGCTGATCCGCAGCGGGGCCAGGTCGGGTTCGGGGAAATAGCGATAGTCGTGCGCATGTTCCTTGGACCGCATGCCCACCGTCTCGCCGGTGTTGGGATTAAACAACCGCGTCTCCTGATCGACCTTGCCGCCGCCGGCCAACAGCGCCACCTGCCGCGCGATCTCGTACTCGAGCGCCTGTTTCACAAAACGGAACGAGTTGACGTTCTTCACTTCCGCCTTGGTGCCGAACTTCTCCGCCCCGCGCAGCCGCACGGATACGTTCGCGTCGCAGCGGAGGTGGCCCTTCTCCATGTCGCAGGTGGAGACTTCGGCGAACTGCAGCGTCTGCTTGAGTTCGGTCAGATAGGCGTACGCCTCGTCAGCGGACCGCAGGTCGGGCTCGCTGACGATCTCGATGAGCGGCGTCCCGCAGCGGTTCAGATCCACATAGGAATACCGGTCCGAATCGCGGAAGCCGTCGTGGATGCTTTTCCCCGCGTCATCTTCCATGTGAACGCGGGTGATGCCGATGCGTTTGTGCCGGCCGTCCCCGGCGATCTCCACCCAGCCGTTCTCCGCCAGCGGCTCGTCATACTGCGAGATCTGATATCCCTTCGGCAGGTCCGGATAGAAGTAGTTCTTCCGCGCAAAGCGCGACATCGCGCGGACGTGGCAGTTGAGCGCCAAAGCGGCTCTTACACCCAGCTCGACGGCCTCCCTGCTCAGGACGGGCAGCGCGCCGGGCAGTCCGAGACACACCGGGCAGACGTTGGTGTTCGGCGGAGCGCCGAAACTGGTCGGGCACGAGCAGAAGATCTTCGTGCGGGTGGCAAGCTGCACATGCACTTCCAGTCCGATAACGGGCTCGTACTTGGCCAGCAGTTCCGGAGTGACCAGATCCATGACGGCAGGCATTCTTCCATTATAGGGAGGCGCGTCCGCCCAGCCTGCGATTTGCCTGAGCCCGGTCCGGCGCGGCAGTCCGCTGTTCTGAAAACGATGCGGGTCCGCGCGTCGCTGGCCGGTGACCGGGAGGGAAAACGGTGAGAGTTCCCGGGGCGCCGGCGCGGACACGACGCCAGTTGCTGGCCGGGGCGCTCGCCTCCGCCGCCGCGGCCGCTCAGCCGGAGAGGCGCCCAAAGCTGGTGTTTCTGCTGGCCGACGATCAGGGGTGGGGCGATGCCGGCGATAACGGGCGCCCCATCCTGACGCCGCACCTGGACCGCCTGGCCGGAGAGGGCGTCCGCTTCGACCGTTTCTACGCGGCCCCGCCCGTCTGCTCGCCGACGCGCGGCAGTTGCCTGATCGGCCGCCACCCCTTCCGCGACGGGATCTATTTCGCGAATGCCGGCGGGCCGCCAGACCCTTCGGAATACACGCTGCCCGGCGCGGAGATCACCATCGCCGAACTGGTGCGGCCGCTCGGCTACCGCACCGGCCACTTCGGCAAATGGCGCCTGGGCGATTTCGCGGGACCGCGGCAGTCCTCGCCCGCCGATGCCGGCTTTGACGACTGGTTCTCCACCGTCCGCAAAGTGCCCACGGTGGACCCGCCCTCGGCGGAGGATTGGGAGAACGGGCGGCCGTTTACCCGGCCGCTGTTGGGTGACCATTCGCGCCTGATCATGGACTGCGCGCTCGCCTTTATGGAAAGCGCCGTGCGCGCGCGGCGGCTTCGAAGGGAGAGGGCACGCCTTAATGGGCCTCGGCGTCGAGCGGATTGTGCCGGAGACGGTCCGGTTTCTTTTGGGGCGTTCTTGAGCGGGATCGGCCCGGGCGGCAGGACCGGGCACGCCATCAGACTGGCGTCGGCTCTACGCGGATCAATCTGCCCGACCGGTCTGCGGGCAAACCGGCAGGGATCCGTTGCGCCAAACCCGCGTCATCCGGATGCACACAGGAGCGCTTGCGGTTGGACGTCCGTCGCGCGCGGCCCGGGTGAGGACGGGCGGCAGCGCCTCTGCCTAACGCAGGGGGGCCATCGACTCCTGGCGACCCGAATGCCGCCTTGCCACGTCCGCCGTTGGACCTGCTGTCCAAGGCCGAAGGCAGGGCCGCAGCCTCCATGTCCCGCGCCGGCGCTCGTCCACGCTATGCTGGCGATGGAGTCGTGGCCAGTTCTGTTTCGCTCACGCGTGTGCTTCAGGAAGCCTGGCGAGCCTGGCAGGAGGACAGCACCTCGGAATGGTCCGCCGCGCTGGCGTTCTACACCCTGCTTTCGCTGGCCCCCGCGCTGGTCTTTATTATGGCCATCGCCGGCTTCGTCTTCGGCGAAGGCGCGGCCCGGGGCGAGATCATCGCGCAATTCTCAGGCCTGATGGGCCCCGCCGGCGCGGGCGCGATTCAAGCCGCCCTGTCCGGCGCACGCCAGCGCGCGGGACTGGCTACCGTCGTGGGCGCGGTCACGCTGCTGGTGAGCGCCACCGCCGTCTTCGCGCAATTGAGCACTTCTCTCAACCGAATCTGGCGCGTGCCGCCCGCCCCAGCGTCTATCGGCTCGTTCATCAAGGTGTACTTGCGCCAACGGCTGTTTTCGTTTCTGATGATCGTGGCGATCGGGTTCCTGTTGTTGTTCTCGCTGCTTGCCAGCACGCTGCTCGCGCTGGGCGCCAGTTACCTCCGGAGCACGCTGCCGATGCCGGCGGGACTGCTCCAGGCGGTGAACTTCGCGATTTCGTTTGGGCTGATCACCGTGCTATTCGCGATGATCTATCACTTCCTGCCCGACCGGAAGAGTCCCTGGCGCGTGGCGTGGCTGGGCGCGACGGTTACGGCGCTGCTGTTCACGCTCGGCCAGTCGGCGATTGCCGCGCTGCTGACTTCATCCCGGGTGGCCTCGGCCTACGGGGCGGCCAGTTCGCTAGCGGTGTTCCTCCTTTGGATCTACTACTCGGCGCAGATCTTCTTTCTGGGGGCGGAGGTCACCAGTGCCTACGCCCGGCTGACGCTCAACGCTGAAGAGCCCCCGGCGTGAGCGTCCGGCGGTGTTCCTCGATCGCGCCGAGCAGTTCGCGCACCACGTCCGGATGCTTCGCCGCGAGATCGTAGCGCTCGGAAGGGTCGTGCAACAGATGAAACAGGAGCGGCGGATCATGTTTTTGGACGCCCGGCGGGCCGTCCCACGGCGCGTTGGAGGCGACGTGCAGTTTCCACGGGCCTTTGCGGACCGCGCGCAACTCGGTGTCGGAGTAGTAGTAAAGCAGCGCCTCGCGCCCGCTCTTTTCCCGCCGGAGATACGGCCCCAAGTCCTGGCCGTCGTACGCAATGCCTGGGGGCAACGGGAGGCCTGCTGCTGCCAGGCAGGTCGGGAACAGGTCCATGGTGGAGCCGAACTCGGCCGAGACCGTGCCGGCGGGTATCCGGCCTGGCCATCTCGCCAGAAACGGCTCCCGCATGCCTCCCTCCCACGTGCTCCCCTTGCCCTCACGCAGCAGGCCGGCCGAGCCGCCTTCCTCCTTTTTGATCAGCCATGGCCCGTTGTCGGAGGTGAACATCACCAGGGTGTCACGGTCCACTTTGTTGTGGCGCAGCGCGCCCAGGATTTCCCCCACGCTCCAGTCGATCTCTTCCACCACGTCGCCGTAGAGCCCGCGGGCGCTCTTACCCTGAAACCGCGCGCTGGCGAACAGCGGCACGTGCGGAAAGGTGTAGGGCAGATATAAGAAGAAAGGCTTGCGGGCGCGCGCCGCGTCGCGGATAAAAGCGGTGGCCTCGGCGGTGTAGCGGGGCGTCAATTCCGCCTGGTCCGGATTGGTTTCGATGATCTCTTCGTTGCGCATCAGCGGCAGCGGCGGCCCGGGGTTGTAGCGCGGTCCGGTGGCGAACGGCCTCGCCATGTCGTTGGAATAAGGGATCCCAAAGTAGCGGTCAAAGCCATGCCGCGTGGGAAGATACTGCGGCAGGTGGCCGAGGTGCCATTTGCCGACGCACGCCGTCGCGTAGCCGGCAGGCTTGAGCGCCTCCGCGATCGTCACCTCGTTGTCCTGGATGCCGCCATCGGAATACGGAAACAGCACGCGCGTCAGGCCGGAGCGGATGGGAAGCCGGCCGGTGAGCAGGGCAGCGCGGCTGGGCGTGCACACCGGGGCCGCCGCGTAGAACTGGGTGAATCGCACGCCCTCGACCGCCATGCGGTCCAGGTGCGGCGTGCGCATGGTCGGATGGCCGTAACAGCCCAAGTCGCCGTAACCGAGGTCGTCCGCGAACAGGATCACCAGATTCGGTTTCGACGCAGCCAGCGCGGGAGAGGCCGCGGCCAGCCCCCCGCCCATCGTTTCCAGGAAGGTGCGGCGATTCAACCGGGCTCCTTGGTTATTTTTGCGACGCGCTCAGCGCCTGGTCGAGATCCCAGAGAATGTCGTCGAGGTCTTCCAGTCCGATGGACAACCGGACCATGTCGTCGCGGATGCCGGCCAGTTTGAGTTCGTCTTCACTCAGTTGCCGGTGGGTGGTCAGGGCCGGATAGATCACCAGGCTCTTGGCGTCCCCCACATTCGCCAGGTGCGAGAACAGCTTGAGCGCCTCAATGAACTTACGCCCCGCCGCCATGCCCCCCTTCAGGCCGAACGTCATCACCGCGCCCGCGCCCTTCGGCATGTACTTCTGCGCCAACGCGTAATACGAGCTGGAGGGCAGGCTGGCGTAATTGACCCAAGTCACATCGGCATGATCTTCCAGGAACTTGGCCACGGCCAGGGCGTTGCTCACGTGACGGTCCATGCGCAGGTTCAGCGTCTCGAGGCCTTGCAGGAATTGAAAGGCGTTGAACGGGCTCATGCAAGGGCCCATATCGCGCAAGCCCTCGACCCGGGCTTTGATGATGTACGACAAACCGCCCAGCACATCCCAATACCTCAAGCCGTGGTAGGCCTTGGTAGGCTCGGTGAACTGGGGAAACTTGCCGTTGTTCCACGGGAACTTCCCGCTGTCCACCAGCACGCCGCCGATGGAGGTGCCATGGCCGCCGATGAATTTGGTGGTGGAATGGACCACAATGTCCGCGCCCCACTCGAACGGGCGGCACAGATAGGGCGTGGCGAAGGTGTTGTCCACCATCAGCGGCACGCCCGCCTCGTGCGCGATTTTCGCCACGGCCTCGATGTCCAGGATGTTGATCCGCGGGTTGCTGACGGTCTCGCCGTAGATCAGCTTCGTCTTGGGCGTAATGGCCTTGCGGAAATTCTCCGGGTCGTCGGGCTCGACAAACACCGTCTCGATGCCGAGTTTGCGGAAGCTGATGTCAAACTGCGTGTAGGTGCCGCCGTAAAGCGTGCTGGCAGAGACAATCTGATCGCCGGCGTTCAGCATGGTGATGACGCCCAGCAGTTGCGCGGCCTGGCCGCTGGAGGTGGCCAACGCGCCGATCCCTCCCTCCAGGTTCGCGATCCTCTCCTCGAACACCCCCGTCGTGGGGTTCATGATGCGCGTGTAAATGTTGCCGAACTGCTCCAGATTGAAAAGCGCCGCGGCGTGGTCGACATCGTTGAAGACGTAGGAGGTGGTCTGATAGATCGGCACCGCGCGCGCGTTGGTGGCGGGATCCGGCTTCTGTCCGGCGTGGAGGCAGCGGGTGGCAAAGCCAAGTTGACGTTCAGAATCGCTCATGCAAAAACCTTTCGGCGTGGAATCAGGAAACCCCTATTCTACCCGCACCCGGCCGCGCGGCGGCGGCTATTCCGCCAGGACGCACACGTCGCGCAGGTTGCGGTACTTTTCCGCATAATCGAGGCCGTATCCCACCACGAACTCGTCCGGGATCTGAAAGCCAACATAGGCCACGTCGATGGGGCGGACGCGGCGATCGGGCTTGTCGAGCAGCGCGACGATCCGCACGGACCTGGGACGGCGCTGCTCCAGCAGGTGCGTCAGGTAATGGAGCGTGACGCCGCTGTCGACGATGTCTTCCACCACCAGCACATGCGCGTCTTCGAGCGAGGTGTCCAGGTCCTTGGTGACTTTCACCTCACCGGAACTGGACTTGCGCGCGCCGTAACTGGAGATGCCCATGAACTCGATAAAGACGTCGCGCTGAATGGCCCGCGCCAGGTCGGCCAGGAAGATGCAGGCGCCCTTGAGAATACACACCAGGTGCAGGGGGCCTTCGGGATAGTCGCGGGTGATGCGCTCGCCAAGCTCACGGATGCGCGCTTGGATCTGAGCCTCGGACAGAAGCACACGCAGGGGCATGGCCCTTCATTATCGGCCAAACACGCCCGCGGCGGCAGGCGTACGCCGGCGGCACGGCTTCTGGCGCGCCCGGGCCGGTCATACAATCTCGATATGCCTAGCGTGGCGGGCTTTCCGATGCCGGCGGCCGTCCTGGCGGCGCTCCGCCCGCAGGTGCCGGAGCCATGCCGTCTGCCTTGCGGAGCTCGGCCCCGATGAGTGAAATCGGGCGCGATCTGGTGGCGTGGTACCGCGCGGCTCACCGCGACCTGCCCTGGCGCAGGACCCGCGACCCCTGGCGGATCCTGGTGGCGGAGATTATGTTGCAGCAGACCCGCGTGCAGGCTGTCCTGCCCTACTACGAGCGGTTTCTGGCGCGTTTTCCCACCCCGGCGGCGCTCGCCGAGGCGTCGCCGCAGGAGGCGCTGGCGCATTGGGCGGGGCTGGGCTACTACGGCCGCGCCCGCCATCTGCAAAAGGCGGCACGGCGCATCTCTGCGGCGGGCGCGTTCCCCGCCGACTTCGATGCGATCCGGGGGCTGCCGGGCGTGGGCGACTACACCGCCGCCGCCGTCGCTTCCATTGCGTTCGGCTTGCCTTATCCGGTAGTGGATGGCAATGTGCTCCGCGTCGTCGCGCGAATCTCCAACGATCCTGGCGACATTGCTTCAGCCAGCACGCGCAAGCGTTTCGCCACGGTGGCCGGAAGCTGGCTGGACGTCTCGGACCCGGGAACCTTCAACCAGGCGCTCATGGAACTGGGGGCCACGGTGTGTCTGCCCAGGGAGCCGAATTGTTTGCTGTGCCCGGTCGCGGCGCACTGCGCGGCGCGCGCGGCGGGGACTCAGCAAGAGCTGCCCGTCAAACTCCGCCGGGCGCGCGCCGAGCGCTTGGAGCACACGCTGCTGCGCATCGAACGCAACGGCGCGTTGCTGATGTGGCAGCAGAACGATCCGGCGCAGCGGATGTACGGCTTCTGGGAACTGCCGTATCGCGAGCAACTGCCTGCCGCCCGGCCCGGCAGACTGGTAGGGGAATTTCGCCACACCATCACGCATCACCACTACCGGTTCCGCGTGATGACCGCGACGGTCCGGGAGACGCCGGAAGGCTTCCGCTGGCTGACGCCTGAAGAGCGCCAAATCTTGCCGGTAAGCACCATCGCACGCAAGGCGCTGGGCGCCGTCCGGCGGACCGCCGCCCGAAGCTGAAACCACGCCACGCCGTTACCGCCGAGCTGCGACCGCCGAGCCGCGACCGCCGAGCCGCGACCGGCAGGGAGCGGACCTGCTGCGGTAGCGCCGCCCCACGCCTGGCCCACTTGCCGCCGCTCGTGGCTCGGAGGGTGGCTCAGCGCGTGGCGGAACGAGCGCACTCCCCGCCGAACCGCGAGCGGCACGGGCCGTTGGCTTTGCACACCAGCCGCGTGACTAAGACCGCGCCGGGGTGGAATGAGCTGCCCGCAGCCGGTCCACGTAGGCCAAACTCGGCTCGACCAGGTCCCAGGCATTCTCGCAGAAGCACAGATCGACGCACCACCACTCCACGGGCAAAGCCAGGAGTTTGGCCGCAAGAGCGGGGAAATCGATCAACCCCTCGCCGAGCGGCAGATGGGTGCTGGTTTCGTCGCCAAACAGCGATCCATCCGAGTCGGCGAGGTGGATGGCGCCGATGCGGCTGGACAGGCGAGCCAGCAGCGACTCAACGCCGCCGGGCAAGGTTTCGCGCTCGCCGTGCTGGCGGGCCGCCACCACCGAGCACACAAAGGCGTGACAGGTGTCGAACAGAATGCGGAAGTTGGGGTGATCCACGCGCTCGGCGAGGGCGGCGATCTCCGCGGGTTTGTTGAAGACAAAGCCCGGTTCAAATTCCCAGACCAGGCGCACGCCGGCCGGCTGCGCCAGTTCGGCGGCTTCGCGCCATAAATCGGCCAGCCGGGCGAACGCGGCTTCATACTGGGGATCGTTCAGGCAACCGGGCGCCGCTCCGGAATCCACCCGGATGGCGGGACTGCCCAGATCGGCGCACATCTCCAGATTCTGGCGGAACAGGTCCAGGTATCGCTGCCGGTTCCCGGGAATCGTCGGGTTGGCAAGGGTCCAATCCGCGGCGTAGCCGGAGACCCCCAGCCGCAAATCACGCAGCAAGGCGGCCAAGTCCCGGCGCGAAGTGGGGGTGGGGTACAACTCGGGCGCGAGGTGAGGCGGGTGCCCGCAGATTTCGATGCCGTCATAGCCGGCCTGAGCGGCGCGGCGGGCAACCTGCTCGAAGGGGATGGGCCGGTCGACGAATGGCCCGAAAGAAAACGCCCAACTTCCCAGCGAAACTTTCATCGAAGTCAGAACGCGCTCGCTCCGCGCGGCGACCTGCGCGCCGCGCCTCTCCTTTGACTCTACCTGAAAACGATCCTCCCCGCGCACCAGGCCTCCGCCAAAACGGAAGGGCCCCGCGGGTCTGCTAGCATAGCCGAGGACAAGAGGACATGATGGATCGACTTGAAGAACTGAAACAGAAATACCAGCGCGTGCTCGATTTGATCAAGGCTCAGGGAGTGGTGCTGGCGCACCTGCACCTGGAAAAGGACAAGCTGTTTCTGAAAGGAAGAGCCCCCTCCGCGGCCATCAAGAACCGCATCTGGGACGAGATCAAGCAGGTGGATCCCACCTACAGCGATCTGACCTGCGACCTGACGGTGGACGAGACGCTGCCGCAACCTCCGCCGCCGGTCCGGACCTACACGGTCGTGAAGGGCGATTCGCTGTGGAAGATCGCGAACCATTTCTACGGCAACGGGGCGCAGTATCCGAAGATCATTGCCGCCAATCCCGGGAAGCTGAAGGACGAGAAGTCGGTGATCCACCCGGGAGACGTGCTGGTGATTCCGGACTAAACGCGCGGCGCGCTAGCGCCCTCCCTGCGTGTACCAGCGCGCCACCACCTCCATCGCGGGCTTGCCCCAGGGCGTGTGGGTCGGGTCGCGCGGCCCGCCGTAGCCGTTGGCGCCCACTTTCCACCAGTACACCCCGGAGAACCAGGGCTGATGATAGAACGCGCGAAGCAGCGCCTCGTAGCAACGCGCCTGCTCGTCCGGAGACAACTCGCGCGGCGTTTCATCCCACGGGGCGCGGTGCGGCGCCCGCAGACTGGCAAACCCGGCCTCGGTGAAGATCACCGGAAGGCGGTAGCGCGCGTGCACCGCTTCCACCTTGCGGACCACCTCGTCGGTCCGCAGGTCGTCGGGTAGCGGGTAATAGTTATTCAGCCCGATGTAGTCGAGGGCGTCCCAGAACCGGATGGTCTCGAACTCCTCGCCCTGCGCGGCGGCGTAGACCAGCGGGCCTGCATAGAGCGACCGCGCGCGTTGAATCAGGCGGCGCCACTCGGCCTCGTAGCCGGTCATCCGGCCAAATTCCACGCCCACGCAGAACAAATCGGCGTGCACGCGGCTGGCCAGCCGCGCGTAGTGCTCGAGGAAGCGCTCGTAGTCGGCGAACCAGCGGGAGCGGTCCGCGGCGGAGTCAAAGTGAACGTCGCCGGGCCAGCCCGGCCGTACCCAGATCTGCGGCTTGAGCAGAATTCTGATCCCGCGCTGGCGGGCCAGGGCGGCCAGCGCGGCGATGTCCTCATCGCGTTCCCAGGCTCCGCCGAAACGCACGGATGGCTCGCCGGCGCGGCTGAACCCGTAAGGAACCAGGGCGACGGCGTTCACCCCGTTGCGGACCAGGTGGTCGAGCATTTCGCGCGCCGCGCCGGGCGCGTAGCCGGCCGGACCCTCGGCGGTCAGGTTGACGCCTTTCTGAAAAAAGAGGCGGTCGTAAGGCCGCTCGCCATCCAGCAGCGGGGCCGCCGCCCGCATCCGCTTTCGCTCCTCGGCAAGCCGCTGCGCCATCCATCCGCTGCCGGCGCGCGCCGCACCGCCCACCAGCGCGGCCGCGGCTACGCCCGCCATGGCCCCCCGCCAGGAGACTGGCTGAGGCGGCGTCCCGCCCCCCGGCAGCGCCGCCACGACGCCCGCGACCAGCAGCGCCGGACCCAGTCCATACACGGCGAACCGCACGTCCATCGCCCGTCCCGCCAGCAGCAGAAAACCCGTCAGCGGCAGGACAAAGGCGACCGCCGCCACTCCCAGCCGAATCCCCGTCCCAGAGAAAGCTTGCAGCATCCGCCACACCCCGCCGCCCAGCGCCGCGGCGTAGATCGCCACGGTCGCCGGGGCCTCCGGCGGCGTGGGCGAAGAGAAAAACCAGCGCGCCAGGGGAAGCCCGATCCCGATTTGTCCTGCACAGGCCGCCAGCAGACCCGCCAACAGCCTCAGACGCGGCGGCGTCCGGATCAACAGCAGCAAGAGGAGCGCCACGAGCACCAAAGCCGCAGCGGGGGATGGCGCGGCGGCGCTCCTCGGCGCGTCCGCCAGCAGCGGGTCCGGACGGCTGACCGCCGCCACATACCAGGGCGTCGCCTGAAACCAGAGAACCTTTTCTTCCGGAACTACCGCGGCGGTGAGCAGCGCGGGCGCGGCGCGCACCAGGAACATGGCGGTCCAATACGCGGGATAAAACCAGGCCGCGCCTGCCAGCGCCGCCCGCAGCCATGCCGGCATCCACGCCCCCTCAGGAAGGATTCACCAGCGCCTGCGCCTGCGGCTGCATCTGCATCTGCCCGAGAATCTTTGCCACTTCCTTCCGCAACGGACCGGTCGCCTTGGCGTAGATCATCTTGTACGCCTTGCAGAAGTAGTCAAGGTCCTCAAAGCGGCGGTGCGGCCCGTGGCGCAGTTTAGGGCAGCCGCCATGGCAGATCGACTGGTACTCGCAAACCTCGCACTCCGGATGCGCCAGCGTCTTGGTGACCGCGAAGTTGTACCGCCGCTGCCGCCGCGCCACTTCGGTCCACGAGTCCATATGGATATTACCCACTTTCCAGTGGCTCTCCACGAAAAAATCGCAGGGGTAGATGTCACCGTTGTACTCCACCACCACGTAGCTGTCGCAGGTTTCGTGCATGGTGCAGTTGCCGGGTCGATGCCCGGCCAGCGCTTCGGCGATATTGTCGAAGAACCGGATGCGCACCTTCCGCCGGTCCGGCCACCACAGGTCGAACGTCTCGCACAGAAACCGCCCGTACTGCTCGGCAGAAATGGTGAACGGCAGCGGGTTGCCCTCGGCGTCAAACTCCGCCAAGGGGATGTATTGAACGTGGTCGATCCCCAGCGAGCGGTAGAACTGATACACCTCGCGCGGCTTTTCCACGTTGGCCTGGCTGAGCACGCACAGCGCGTTGAACTCGACCTTGTTTTTCTGCATGGTCTCGATACCGTGCATCACCTGCTTCCAGGTGCCCCGTCCCTGCTTGTTAAAGCGGTAGAGGTCGTTGATCTCCTCGGGACCATCGATGGAGACGCCAATCAGCCAGTTGTAGTCGTGGAACAGCCGGCACCAGTCGTCGTTGAGCAGGATGCCGTTGGTCTGCATAGCGTTCGACACGCTTTGCCCATGGCGGCCATACTGCTTTTGGAGGTCGCACAGCTTCTGGAAGAACGGCAGGCCGGCCAAAGTGGGTTCCCCGCCCTGAAACGCGAACACGCTGTTCGGGAAGGAGTAGAACAGATAGGTATCGACCAGCCGTTCCAACGTTTCCAGCGTCATCCGCCGCGCCGGCAGGGACTTGTACGGGTCCGCCTCGCGGTCCAGGTAGAAACAATACGCGCAGTCGAGGTTACAAACAGCAGAGGCCGGCTTGATCAACAGCGAGGTAATCTTGGGCGCGGGACCGGGGCGTTCGCGCAGTTCCTGGCCGGTCTCGATCAGGACGAGGCCGCTCGACATGAGGCAAGTGTACAACGGAAGGGCGGCGCGTCCTCACGTCCCCGGGCGCGGCCTTCAGCGGAAACGCTCTTCCTTCCAGGGGTCGCCGCGCATATGATAGCCATTGTCCTCCCAAAAACCGGCCTGGTCGCCGGCCAGCAAGTCCACGCCCGCCAACCACTTGGCGCTTTTCCAGGCGTACAGTCGCGGGACGATGAGCCGCGCCGGACCGCCGTGCTCCGGCGTGAGCGGCTCGTTGTCGTGAAAGATGGCCACCAGCGCGTCGTCGGCCAGAAACGGATTGAGGGGCATGTTCGTGGTGTAACCGTGGTCGTAGCCGTGCGCCAAGACGAACCGCGCCCCCGGCCGCACCCCTCCCGCACGCTCCAGCAAAAGGCGTGTGGACACGCCTTCCCACAGGTTCCCGAGACGCGACCAGCGCGTCACGCAGTGGAAATCGGCAAAGACCTTCACACGGGGAAGTTCGAGAAACTCGGTCCAGGTAAACGTAACCGGCTTCTCCACCAGCCCTCCGACCTGGAAGCGCCAGGCGTTGAGGTCGATGCGTGGCGGGCCGTAGGCATCCAGCACCGGCCACTTCTTCGTCCGCGACTGGCCGGGTGGGATTCGGTTCGGGCGGAGCGCATCCGGGCTCACGATGACGTCTTCGGGCAATCCGTCGGGGGTAGGGATCGAGTCGCCCTGGAGTTTCCTCGCCTCCGGGTTCGCCCCCCAGTTCCGGACGCGATCCAGGTATTCGTTCAGTGCTGACATACGTCCTATGGATCTGTGATGTTGACAATCGGCCGTACTCTTCCGAAAAATCAGAGGGACCCGGCTTAAGTGCAGCTTAGCTTATAAGATAAACTACAGCTTAGGCCATCACTGTCATGATCCTCGCACGCCAGAAAGCCATTCTATTTTTGTTCGGGTTAGGTTGTCTGCCGGTGATACCTCAAACGACCGCGGTCCTGACGGTCCGCCTCACGGACGCCGGCGGCGCGGTCGTGCAGGCTGCCGAGGTTACGATCGAGAACCGGGCGACCGGGTTTCAACGCAGGCTGACGCCCGATGCGGGCGGCGCGTTCGTACTTTGGGAAGCGCCGCCGCAAACGTATCGGCTGCATGTCGACGCGCCAGGATTCCTTCCCATCTCCCGGGAGGTGGTCCTGCGGGCGAATGTACCCGTGGCGCTCGACCTCACGGTTGAGTTGGCCGAGGTGCGCGCCCGCATCGATGTGGGCGTGGCGGAAACCACGGAACTGATCGACGTTTCAGCGACCGGCACCCGCACGGCGCTGTCTTCCGAGGTGCTGGAGAAGACCCCCGCGCCCTTGGGCAGCCGCGGAGTGGAGACCTACCTGGTGAGCTTTCCCGGCTTCGCGGTGAACGCCAACGGCGCCATTCATCCGCGCGGCGCGCACAATCAGATGACGTTTGTGATCGACGGCTTGCCGATCAACGACCAGTTGACGGGGGCCTTCGCCACGGCGCTAGATCCCAATATTGTCGACGGCCTGGAGTTGTTCACCGGAGACATCCCGGCTGAGTTCGGCGCGAAGATCTCGGGCGTCGCGGCGATCTCCACGCGCAGCGGCGCCGGGTCGGGGAGGAAGTTGTTCGGCAGCACCCAGACGGGCGCCGACCAGTTCGACACCTTGCAGACCATCACGCAGGCGGGAGGAGAACAGGGGCGCCTGGCGTATTTCGCTTCGCTCTTCGCTACCCGCACCAACCGTTTTCTCGACCAGGTATCGCTTGACAATCTGCACAACGGCGGCAATGCGCAGCGGGCGTTCCTGAGGCTGGACTACCGGCTCTCCTCACAGGATGCGCTGCATCTGCACGCGATGCTGGGCCGCTCGAGTTTCCAACTCGCCAATCAAAGATCCCAGCACGAGGCGGGCATGGACCAGCGGCAACTCTTGCGGGACGCTTCTTTCTGGCTGCGCTGGAACCGGATCTTGTCGCCTTCCGCGGCCTGGGAGTCCACGCTGGGGTACCGGCCGACCATCGGGCAGTTAATGCCCAGCGCCGGCGATACGCCAGTCACGGCGGCCCAAGCTCGGCATCTGACCACGGTGACGAGCGCCAACCGGCTAAACTGGCTGCGCGGCGCGCACGCCATCCGGAGCGGCCTGGACTGGCAGCGCTTTCCGGTTAGCGAAAACTTCGCGATGGCGATCACGGACCCGGCCTTCAACGATCCGGCCGCCTCGAACTACAATCCGGCGCTGGCGGCGCACGATCTGACGCGCGGCGGCGACTGGTTCCGCTTCACCCGCCGCCGCGCGGGGAATCTCTTCAGTGGCTTCATTCAGGACGCGGTGCGGTGGGGCCGCTTCGCCTTTTCGCTGGGAGCGCGCCACGACGAGTACCGGTTCCTGGTGCAGGGACGCCAACTTCAGCCGCGCGTGGGCGTGGCGTTTCACCTCCGCGAGACGGGCACGGTCCTGCGCGCCTCCTATAACCGCAACTACCAGACTCCGCCGAACGAAAACCTGCTGCTGTCGAGCAGCGAGGAGGCCAGCCGCCTGGCGCCCGCGAGCGTCCGCGAGGCGTTAGGCCAGACTTTCGTGCCCATCGTGCCCCAGCGCGAGAACGTGTTCGAGGCCGGCGTGCAGCAAGCTTTGTTCGGGCGCGCCTCTCTGAACGCCGCGGTGTATCACAAGAATTCCCGCGACCAGCAGGACAACAACAACTTTTTCGACACCGGCATCATCTTTCCCGTGACGCTGGCGCGCATCCGCGTGAACGGCGCCGAAGGCCGCCTGACGCTTCCCGACTACCGGGGGTTGAAGTTGATGGTGAGCGCGACGCACGCCCGGGCCGTTTCCACCCCGCCGTTCACCGGCGGCCTGTTCCTCGGCCAGGAGGCCATCGACCTGCTCAGCGAAGGTCCCTTCCTGATCGACCACGATCAGAAGCTGAGCCTGCAAACTTCGGCGCAGTACGCGCGAGGCCGGCGCTGGTGGTTCAGCGCCTCCGTGCGATATGACAGCGGACTGGTGGCGAATCCCTCGGACCCGGAAGAGGTCGCCCGCGATCCGGATTTTTTTGACCTGCTGCCGTACGTCAACCTGACCAGCAATCCGGCGCGGGTCCGCCCGCGCACGATGACGGATTTCGCGGTGAGCTATCAGGCCTGGCGGGCGGACCGCCGCTGGTGGGATGTCCAGTTCCAGCTCACTAACGCATTCAACCGGACCGCCCTGTACAATTTCCAGTCGGTGTTCGTCGGCACGCGACTGGTGGCCCCTCGCGCCGCGGGGGTCAAGGTGCGGTGTTATTGGTAGGCAGCCCGGGCGCCGCCGGGGCGTCAGCCCAGTTTCTCCGCAATGGACTGGGCCTGCACGAACAGCAGCAGATAGTCGGGTCCGCCCGCCTTGGAGTCGGTGCCCGACATGTGGAAGCCGCCGAACGGATGGGCGCCCACCATGGCGCCGGTGCACTTGCGATTCAGGTAGAGGTTGCCGACGAAAAACTGGTCCCGCGCCTGCTCGAGATGCTGCTGGTTGGTGGAGTACACGCCGCCGGTGAGTCCGTACTCGGAGTCGTTGGCCAGTTCCAGCGCGTGCGGGAAATCGCGCGCGCGGGAAACGGCCAGCACCGGTCCGAAGATCTCCTCTCGGAAGATTCGCGCGGACGGAAGCACATCGGCGATGACGGTCGGTTGCACAAAGTACCCCGCGCCGTCCGCGCGACCGCCGCCGGTGAGCAGGCGACCTTCGCCGCGGCCAATCTCGATATAGCGGAGAATCGACTGCATGGCGCTTTGGCTGATCACCGGTCCCATGTAGTGGCTGGGGTCGTCGGCAGGTCCCACGCGGATCGCCTCCACTTTCGGAATCAGCTTCTCCAGAAAGGCTTCGTAAACGCCGGTGTGGACAATCGCGCGGGAGCACGCCGAGCACTTCTGGCCCTGGTAGCCAAACGCGGAGACCAGCACGCCCTGCACCGCCTGATCCAGATCGCATTCGGCATCAACGATGATAGCGTCCTTGCCGCCCATTTCGGCGATCACCCGCTTGATCCAGATTTGCCCGGGCTGAGGCCGGGCGGCCAGTTCGTTAATCCGCAGCCCGACGTCCCGAGAACCCGTAAACGCGATGAAGCGGGTCAGCGGATGCTGCACCAGTCCATCGCCGACCACCGCGCCGCTGCCGGTGACTAGGGAAATCGCGCGCGGCGGCAATCCGGCGTCCAGCAGCAGGCGGCAGAACTGGGCCGCGATGGTGGGCGTTTCGCTCGAGGGCTTGAGCACCACGGGATTGCCCGTCACCAGCGCCGCCACGGTCATGCCGCACAGAATCGCCAGCGGAAAATTCCACGGCGGAATCACCAGGCCCACGCCGAGCGGCAGGTAGCGCATCTCGTCCCGTTCGCCGGGAATCTGGGATACCGGCTGGGGACCGGCCAGTTTCTCCATGGCCAAGGCATAGTAGTCGCAGAAATCAATGGCCTCGGAGGTGTCGGCTTCGGCCTCCACCCAGGTCTTGCCCGCCTCGTAGACCAGCCAGGCGTTGAACTCGTGCTTGCGCGCGCGCAGCCCGGCCGCGGCGCGGCGCAAAATCGCGACCCGTTCGGCCGCCGGAACGCGCGCGAACTCGGCGAAGTAGGCGTGCGCGCTCTCCACCGCCCGGCGGGCCAGTTCCGCGTCCGCCTGGCAGTGAACGCCCACGATCTCGTCCGGGCGGGACGGGTTGCGCGAAGGGCGGCTCGCGGCGGTGCGCACTTGTTCGCCGCCGAGGAACAGGGCGTACTCCTGTCCGAACGCGGCGCGCACCTGGGCCTGCGCGGACTCCATCGCGGCGCGGTTTTCCGGCACGGAAAAGTCCGTGTAGGGCTCGTTGCGGAACTCGGAAAGCAGCATGCGTCAGCTCCTGGGGAACTCGGGTTTCGACCGCAGCTTACCAGAGCGCTGCGGCCGGGGGAACCACCTCGCGCCTCCCCTCCCATACGCCGCCGGCCGGCGACGCTGCACCCCGGCGTCAGTTTCTGGGCAATAAAAAAGCTCGCGGGCGTGGCGCACCCCGGCGCACCCTCCCCCACTTGTCCGCCGCCCCCGCACTGCGCTTCACTGAAGGGGTATGGCCGATTGGATTCGGGTTCTCTGGGTAGCGCTGGCGGCTTCGGCCCCGCTGCCGGCGCAGTTTCTGCTGACCGCCTGCATGGTGAATTCCCGCGCTTACGTGGTGGGAGCGCGTTTGCCCGCCAGCGGATTGTCGGTGCGCGACGCGGCCGGCATCTGGCGGCACACCGGGTTTAACCACCCCCTGGTCACCGCGCTGGATTACGACCCGCGCCAACCCGATACGCTTTACCTGGCGGCGGGCAACGGTTGCATTCGCGCCGCCAACCGTGGCCGCGACTGGCGCATCCTCACCGGCGAAGAGGTGACCGAGTTGCGCGACGTCGCCGTGGACCGGCTGACGCCGGGGACGTTGTATATTGCCCACCCGGCGGGGATCCGCGTCTCGCGCGATGGAGGCGCAAGCTGGCAGGACGCCTCCCGCGGCATCCCGCGCAAGTTCACCATGAGCGTCGCCCTCGATCGCACGCGCGCCGGTCACCTGGTGGTGGGCACGGAAACCGGACTCTTCTTCAGCGCGGACGGTGGCGCAAGCTGGACGCCCGCAGGCGCGGCGGGATTTCAGGTCATGCGCATCCAGCAGTCGCCGCACGACCCGAAACTGTGGCTGGCGGCGACGCAGTTGGGCGGACTGTTCCGGTCCACCGACGGCGGCGCCAGTTGGGAGAACCTGGGCGCGATCGGCGCCGGCCGGAATCTGTACGACGTCGCGTTCGATCCCACCGCGCCGGAGCGGATCGCCGTCGGCGGGTGGAGCGTGGGGGTGGCCGTTTCCGCCGACGGCGGCAAGACGTGGACGGCTCGCAACGCCGGCCTGCCGCGTCCCGATGTCTGGAGCCTGGCGTTCGATCCCGCGCGGCCCGGCAGGCTGTATGCGGGAGTGCATGAGGAAGCGCTGTTCGTCTCCGACGATGCCGGACTGTCCTGGCGGAAAGAGGGCTTGGAGGGGACCGTCATCTACCGCTTGACGTTTATCCCTGCGGGAGGCGGCCGATGAAGAGGCTCGCCGCTTGCGGTGTGCTTGCCATCCTGGGCGTCGCCTTGGCGCCGGCGTCCCCGCCCCCCTTTGCCGAACGCGTCCGGCAGGTGATCGACGCTTATGCGTATCCCAAAGGCGCCGATGCCGGCTACGCCACCATCGCCGCCAAACTCAAGCGGCGCGCCGATCCGGCCTGGTGTTCGCGCCGCCTGATCGAACTTCTCGACCAGGGACCTACCGGGGATATGTTCTGGATGTTTCCGGTGACCGCGATCGCCTACCTCGACCAGGGCCAACTGTCTCCCGAAGCGCGGCATGCTCTCCGGCGCGCGTGGCGCACCTACATGCCGTTCCGCGGCGACACCGAAAACCACTGGCTGCTTTACTACGCCTCCCTCTACCTGATGGCGCAGAAGTGGCCCAACGAGCCGGGAGAAACCTGGTTCAGCGGAAAGTCCTCCGCGGAGAACTTCCGCGAGGCGGATGCCTGGATCCGCTCGTGGGTGGACCTGACGACCACGCGCGGCCAGGGCGAGTACGATTGCACCCACTACCTTGGCGTCTTCTTGCTGCCGATGTCGTACCTGGCGGCCTGGGCCGAGGACCCGCAAATGAAAAAGCGCGCCTCGCTCATGCTGGATTACCTGATCGCCGATTACGCCGCGGAGAACCTGGAGGGAATCTACGTGGGCTCCCACGCGCGCACGGACGACCGCCAGGTGGTTGAGAAATGGGGCGGCGTGTCCAGCGACTTCGGCTGGCTCCTGTTCGGCCTTGGCTACCCCTTGGAACCGCATGCCGGCTACGCGCTCTTTTATTCTTTGGCGAGCGCCTACGAGCCGCCGCCGATCCTGCAACGCATCGCGGCGGACCGCGACCGGCCCTTCACGCACCGGGAGCGCAAGCGCACCCGTAACCGCTGGCGCTACCACGACGAGCTGCACGGGCCCGTGTACAAGACCACCTACCTGCGCCGCGAGTATGCGGTCAGCTCCGATCAAGGCGGCGTGTTGCAACCCGTCCAGCAGCACTCCTGGGACATCACGTGGTCCGTCCCCGACCCCCGCGGGGTGCACAATACCTTTTTCACCGTTCACCCGTACTCCTCGGTGTTTGAATTGCAAACCTACTTCACGATGGGACCCGATTCGGTCACCGAGGAGGTGGTGCGCTCCAAGCGGACGTATGATTCGCCGGACAAACTCCTGGGCGGGTCTCCGCACGAGCGGATCTTTCAGGACGAGGACACGGTGATTGCGCTTTACGACATTCCGCCGGGCACGCGGTTTCCGCATGTCAACGGCTTCTTCTCGAAGGACCTGGCGCTGGTGGAGGAACACCCGTCGGGCTGGATTTTTGCGCGCGGCGGGGACGCCTGGATCGCCTGCCGGCCGCTCCAGCCCTATTTCTGGAAGCCGATCGAGGGCGGCGGCCGCCGGCTGTTCAGTCCTTATTTGAAGAACGGATTTGTGGTGCAGGCGGCGCCGGCGAGCGAGTACCCGTCGTTGCGCGCGTTCCAACAGGCGATTCTCGCCCTGCCGCTGCGCCTGCGCACGGATCCGGTTCCGGCGGTGGCGTTCCGTTCCCTCCGCGGCCGGCATCTGGAGTTCGCCTACGACGCCGAGCCAGCCGTCGACGGACGCCGGCGCGATTTCGCGGCCTGGCCGCTGTTCGGCGGCCCGTTCCTCAACGCCCCGGTGGATTCCCGCATGCTGAAGATCAGCCACGGAGGGGAGGAACGGGTGCTGGATTTCCGCACGCTGACGGTGACCGAGCGCCCCACCCAGGGCCGCTCGCGATAGCAGGACTGTCCAGGCCGGGGCGCAATGCTACACTTCAGCAGGAAATGCCTGCGAAAGAAAAGGAGCTCTCCCACTTGATCGGAAGGCCTTTGGATTCGCTCTCGATTGACGAACGGAAGGCGGCCGCGGGACGCTACGCCGCGCTGGAAATTTACACGCCGCAAACCTTGCCGCTGCGCCGCATCGAGGCGGTCGGCCCCTCGGCGGCGGAATGCATCGCCCAGCTTCGCGCGCGGGGGTTGGATCCCACGCGTTTCGAGTTCGTGCGCCTCACGCCTGCGTATTGAGGGCGGCGTTTTCCTTCGTTCGTTTCAATTCCGCCATGACGCCGCTGATGAGTTCCTTGGCGTCATTCAGCGACTTCAGAATGATCTGGATGTCCATGGCCGGCTTGCCCGGCTGCCGGGCGCTCTGGCAGTACACCCCATGCTGGCCCACCAGCACCAGCGCATCGGTCAACACGTCCAGAGTCACCGCCAGGTGCCCCCGGGCTTTCCCCATCATGAATGCATGCTTTTCCAGTTCTTCGCGGCGCTCGTCGTAGACGGTCATAGCAGTATTTATTTCAGGATGCCTTTCCGCCGCAAAAAGACGAAGATTTCTTCGTATTCGGCGTCGAGCACGGCTTTCGGGACGGAGTGCCCGTGGCCGGTCAAAGTATGCAGGCTGGCGTCGGCGCCGGCGCGCTCAAGCGCCCTCGTCAGATTTGTGGCGTGTTCGTAAGGCACGGTCTGGTCCTGGTCGCCGTGAATCGTCAGCACCGGCGGAACGCCTTTGCGCACATAGGTGATGGGAGAAACCCGACGCGCCAGCGCGCTGCGCCCTTCCTGCTCGGGAACCCACTGGACCGCGTACGGACGCTGGTGCGGACCGGACAATTGATCTTCCACATCGGTGATGCCGTAAAAATTGACGACCGCCGCCACCTTGGCGGGCGGACCCAGCTTGGCCGATTTCGGCGTGAGGCCCACCATCAGCGCCAGGTGACCGCCCGCCGAGTCGCCGGTCACCACAATCCGGTTCGGGTCGACCCCGTAACGGCGGGCGTGCTGCCGAAACCAGCGGGCGGCTTGCAGCACGTCCTCGACCGCGGCGGGCGCCGGCGCCGTCTTGGCCAGCCGGTACTCCACGTTCGCCACCACGAAACCTTTCTCCAGATACTTCATCGCGGCGTATTCGACGCGCTGCTCTTTCGTGCCGCCCGTCCAGCCGCCGCCATGAATCAGCAACACGCCAGGCCGTTTGCCCGCCGCCGCTCCCTTCGGTTGAAGAATATCGAGTACATTCTCCGCGTGAGTCCCATAGCGGACGTTCGCCTCTACCGTGACATTCTCCGGAAGAACCGGGGGAGAATTCGGCTTCATGTCCTGCGGGACCTGTCCCCACAGGACGCTTCCCACCAACAAGACCGAACACGGATGCCAGCTCATGCCGATCAGTATACTGAGGAAGCCGGCGACAGCGTTTTTGGGGGAAGGCTTGTTTTCGCGCCGGGCAAGATTTCCGGTTCAGAGCGCTGTCCGCCGCGACGGTCCGCCGGGAAGGTCGGGAGACGCAGGCTCGGTTTGTAAAGTCCGTACCGGAAAAGGAATCTGGATGCCTTCTTCGCCGAACCGTCTCAGAATCCTGCGCCGCAATTCCGACTGCGCCAGGAACTGGTCGGTGAACTGCCCGGCGTGCACTACCAGCGTGAAGTCCAGCGAGGACTCGCCGAAGCCGGGGTTGAAGCGGACCGCCGGTGGCGGTTCTTCCAGCAGGCCGGGGATGGCGCCGACTGCCCCGCGGGCGACGTCCAACAATACTTCCTGGACCTTTTCCGGATCCTCACCGTAAGCAACGCCTACGGGAATCCGCACGGGTATGCGCCGGTCCGGGAGATCGAAGTTAGTCACGATCTCATCGGCGAACGTGGCATTGGGGATGATCACGAGGTTGTTGGCCAGCACGCGGACCGTAGTGCTCCGCCAGGTGATGTCCTGCACGAAGCCCTCCTCGCCGGAAGAAAGGCGGATGTAATCGCCGGGGCGGACATGTCCTGCCACGCTCACCGAGATCCCGGAGAACAGGTTGGACAGCGTCGGGCGAACCGCCAGGGCGACGGCCAGTCCGCCCACGCCCAGCGCGGTGAGCATCGGCGCGACCGGGATCCCCAACTGTTTCAGCAGCACCAACAAGCCGATACCGAGCACGGCCAACCGGACGACATTCTCGGTGAGGTTGGTCACCGGGATCCGGCCGGGCGAGGCCATGCCCCACATCCGAACCCACCGCCGCGCGAACGCGGCCGCCGCCAGCGTGGCGGAGATGATCCAAAGCAGCAGCAGATTGCGGCCGATCCGCTGCTGCGCGCTCTCCCGGAGCGGCAGAGATTCGCTGGCCAGGCGCGCCGCGAGCAGCAAGGCCCACACGATCGACGGCTTGTCGATGGAAGCCCGCAGGAGGCGGCTGATGCGGTGGTCCTCCGGACCGTCCCGCCGCCCGAGGGTCCGCAGAATCCACCAGCGCAGCGCCAAGCCCCCGGCCAGCGCCACTCCGAACACCACCCCCGCGGCGAGCAGGCTTTCCCACGGGCGGGCCAGAGCAGCGTCCGGCGTGGCCAATCCGACAGACCTCATCGGATCTCGCTTCCGCCCGGAAGCGCGGGGGGCTCCATGCGAATGGTGCGCACCGGGAACGGGATCTCGATATTTTCCTCCCGGAACCGCTTCAGGATCCGCCGCCGCAACTCCGACTGCACCAGGAATTGGTCGGTGAACTCGGCCACTTGCACGATCAAGGTGAAGTTCAGGGAGAAATCGCCGAAACCCGGGATAAAGCGCACGAAGGGCTCCGGTTCGGAGAGCAGCCCGGGAATCTCGCCAAAGGCGCCCCGGGTCACTTCCAGCAGGACCCGCTCAAGGTGGTCCGGGTCGGTGCTGTAGCTGACCCCGATCGGGATCAGCAGCGACATGCGCTTCTCCGGCAGAAAGAAATTGGTGATGATGACGTCGGCCAGTTTGGCGTTGGGAATGATGATCAGATTATTGGCCAGAGCGCGGATAGTGGTGCTGCGCCAGGTGATATCCTGCACGAAGCCTTCTTCGTTGGAAGAAAGGCGGACGTAGTCGCCGGGCCGGATCTGGCCTGAGACGCTCATCCAGATGCCCGAGAACAGATTGGAAAGCGTGGGCTGCAAGGCCAGGGCGACCGCCAGACCGCCGACGCCCAAGGCCGTGAGGATGGGGGTGATCGACAGGCCCAACTGGTTGAGCAGGACAAGGCCGCCCACGCTGAAGATGACAATGCGCGCGACGTTCTCTGTCAGGCTGGTGACCGGGATTTCACCCGCCAGGTCGGGGCCCCACAGGCGCACCAATTGCCGGGCGAATTGCGCCGCGGCGAACGTCACCGACAGCGTCCAGAGGGCCAGCACATAGTAGTCGATCCGCTTTTGCGCCACCGCGCGAATGGGAAGGAACTCGTTGGCGATCAGCACCGCCAACAGCAGGATCCAGATCACCGACGGCTTGGACACCGTGCCGCGCAGGAGCGCGCTGACGCGGCTTCCTGTCTGGCGGGAGTGGCGGGCTAGCGCCCGCAAAATCACCGAGCGAAACACGAGGCCCAGCGCAAGCACCACGCCGAAAACGATGAAAGGAGTCAGCAGTTGTTCCCAATTCCGGGCGAGGTAATCCCAGGTAGCATGCATCGTACTCCCCATCATGCCAAGACTAGTCCGGCCGATGCGCCGACCCACTCGAGATCCCGGTTATGATCGACGCCCATCATCTTGCCCCGCCCATCCGGAGCAGCGCAAGCTCCACGACGGGCCGCCCGTAGAAGTCGCACGGGGCAGCCTCGCCGTGGCGTGTGTGCGCAGGGATAAGGCCACCGGCGCGCCGCACGGCGTGCCTATCCCTCCGGAAATCGCCGCCCGGATCGATCCGGGCGGCGCCGGAGGCGGAGCCTGGCGTACTGCTCCGTGCCCTCTCTGAAGATCTACGGGAGGCTCCCGCGAAAACCGGGTTCAGACGCTTCCGCTCGTGGCGCGGAAGTGGTTCAGAACGATGGAACCCCGCGCGGAGCCGCGACCGGCAAGGAGCGCGCCGGATGCCGCCGCCACCTCCCATGCCCGGCCTCAGGGGATCCGCGACCAACGCCGCGCTTTCATCTCGAAGCGGGGGAGCGTGCCGGGGGCGACGACTTCCACGATGACGCGCAGGGAGAAGGCGGCGCGAAACGCCGCGCGCAGATGATCCGCCAGCCGCGCCGGCTCTGCGACGGATGGCAGCGGTTCCACCTGCACCCGCAGCTCGGGCAGGGTCTGCTCCGCGTGCACCTCTACCCGGTACTCGGCCACCTCGTGGCTGGCATGTACGATATCGTCGAGCGCGCTGGAGTAGATGTTGACGCCGCGCACCACGATCATGTCGTCGGTACGTCCCAGGATGCCGCCTTGCAGCGCCATCTCGTGGGAACCGCAGGCGCAGGGCGCTTTGGCCGCCGGCTGAACCCAATCTCCGGTGCGGTAGCGGAGCAGCGGCGAACCGATCCGGCCCAGATTCGTCAGCACGAGTTCGCCGGGCATGCCAGGCGGTGCGGGTTGTCCTGTGGCCGGGTCGATCACCTCGGGAATGAACGAAGATTCGATCACGTGCAGCACATCCGGCAACCGGGGACAAGGGTAGGAGACCGGCCCGGTTTCCGTCATGCCGTGGTGGTCGAATACCCGTGCGCCGTTCCAGCGCCGCTCGATGGCGGCGCGGGTTCCCGCCACACTGCCGCCGGGCTCGCCGGCCACGATGATTCGGGCCACGCGGGCGGCGCGGAGGTCGATGCCCTCCTCCGCGGCGACTTCGGCCAGCCGCAGGGCGTAGGTCGGCGTGCAGCACAGCACTGTAGCTTCCTGGTCGAGGATGCCGCGCAGCCGGACCGCGCTGTTCATCCCTCCGCCCGGGATACACAAGCAGCCCAGCCGGAGCGCGGCTTCAAAGGCGGTCCAGAAACCCAGGAACGGACCGAAGGAAAAGGCAAAGAAGATCCGATCGGCCGCGGTCACGCCCGCGCTCGCGAACACTTGCCGCCAATTACCCAGCATCCACTCCCAGCTTTCCGGCGTGTCGAGCCAGTAGAGCGGCGTGCCGGTGGTGGAACTGGTCTGGCTGAACCGCGTGTAGCGCTCCCGGGGGTAGGTGAGATTCGACCCATACGGCGGATGGCGACGCTGGTCGTCGGCCAGCTCGCGTTTGTCGACCAGCGGCAACCGCTGGCGGAATTCGCCCACGCTGGCCAACTCCTCGCCAATGCCGGCCTGGCGCAGCCGGCGCGCGAAAAACGCGTTGCCGGCCAGCAGCGGGGGAATCATCGCGCGGAGCCGGTCCAATTGCAAAGCCTCGATCTCAGCGCGATTCACGATCCTCCGCCTCCGGCGGCGCCGGATCGATCCGGGCGGCGATTTCCGGAGGGATAGGCACGCCGTGCAGCGCGCCGGTGGCCTTATCCCTGCGCACACACGCCACGGCGAGGCTGCCCCGCGCGACTTCTACGGGCGGCCCGTCGTGGAGCTTGCGGAACACGAAATCGTACACCAGGCTTTTCCGGCGTTTCTCGCGGACGCGGAGATGAATCTCCACCTGGTCCTCAAAGCGGAGCGGCGCACGAAAGTCCAGCGCGACATGCACGCGCGGCCAGCCCAGATCCTCGCCGAACCCCGTCGTGTGCACCGAGTAGCCGAGCGACCGGAAAAAGGCGTGTTCGGCGGCTTCCATGTACTTGCAGAAATTGGAAAAGTGCACGATGCCGGCCATGTCGGTATCGGAGAATTCGACCCGCCGGATCAGCTTGTACTCGCAGGGCACGGTTCAGCGGCTCCGATAAGGGGAGTCCCGTAGGGCAATGGCTCGGGCAGCCGGGCGAACTCGGACACGCCGGCGAAGAGGGCGCCGAAATCGCGGAACAGATTACCGATCAGGCACTCGGTCAGGTCCCCGCGGAGGTGGGGGAAGCGATCGATCAACCGGCGAAAGTGAAACTGCTCGTCGTAGAACGCGTAGACCAGTTTCCGCATGGCTTCCATACCCTGGCGGAGCTCGCGGCCGTACCCGGCGAAGCGGCAAGCCGCGGCGTCTCCGGCGGCGAGCGCCCGGTCCACGGCGTCCGCCGCAAGCTCTCCTCCGCGCAGCGCCAGAAAGACGCCGGACGAAAACACGGGATCCAGGAAGGCGAAGGCGTCGCCCGTCAGCACCAGGCCGTCGGCGGCGCAATAGCGGGAACGGTACGAGTATTCACCCGTCACCCAAAAGCGGCCCACTTGGCGGCCGGGGGCCAGATGTTGTTCGATCCAGGGATTCTTGCGCACCTCGCGGTGAAAGATGGCGGCCGGATCGCGGGCGTCACGGTACAGGTACTCTTTCTCCGCCACGATGCCGACGCTCACCAGCGCGTCGGGAAGGGGAATGTACCAAAACCAGCCCTTCTGGGGCAGGTAGGCCACCGTCGTCGCGCCCTCGTCCAGGCCGGGATCGCGGAGCGCGTCCTGGTAATAGGTCCAGATCGCGATCTTGTTCAGTTCGGGATCCCGCTGCCGCCAGCCGGCACGAGCGATGGCGAACGCGTCGCGCCCGCTGGCGTCGATGGTGACCGGCGCGTGAAAGTCGTGGGCCAATCCTTTGCGCTCGCGGGCCTGGACACCCACCACCACGCCGTTCGCCGTCCGGAAACCGGTCACCAGCGTTTCTTCCTTCACCGCGACGCCATGACGCCGGGCGTTCTCGAGCAACGCCTGGTCGAACTCGCTCCTCCGCACCTGCCAAGTGCAGGCCGCTTCATGGTCCCAATGCTCAAAGAAGTAAAAAGGCTGCGAAACCTTCCCGCTGCGCCCGACGAACTGCACGCTGTATTTCCGGGGAAAGTGTGATGCCTTCATCCAGTCAAGCATGCCGATCCGCTGGAGCGGAAAATAGCAGTGGGGCATCAGCGATTCGCCGATGTGGTAGCGGGGAAACTTTTCCTTCTCGAGCAGCAGGACGCGGCGGCCCCGCTGCGCCAGGACGGTGGCAGCCGTCGAGCCGGCCGGCCCGCCGCCGATCACGATCGCGTCATAGGCCTGGTGCGGGTGCGGGGGCATCAGGTATACCGGGCGTTGCGGTGCTCCGGCAGATAGAAACGCGGCAGCAGGCGATCCACTTGCAGGAGACCGGAGCGGGTCAGACGCAATGCCTCGTTCTCCACAAAGAGCAAACCTTGCGCCGCCAGCTCGCGCAGAGGCCCGGCGAACTCTTCCCGCGGGTCGAGCCCGAACTTGCGGGTGAAATACGGGAAGAGCACGCGGCCCAGCTTCATTTGCAGAATGAACTCGCGCACCATGCGTTCCCGCAGCGACGGGGTCAGGGCGCGGTGGATGGGCAACCTTCCCGCCTCGACGGTGTTCAGGTACGCGGCGAAGTCCCCTTCGTTCTGGAAATGCGTCCCGCCGGCATGCGAAAAGGAAGCCACGCCCAAGCCCACCAAGTCGGCGCCCGCCCAGAGCAGGTCGCGATACAGGAAGCGGGTGCGCGCCGCATCATCGACTACCGTGTACGCGCTCCCCACTTGGTAGCCGGCTTGTTCGAACTGGCCGAAGGCCCAATCCACCCAGCCGCGCTTCTCCCTCCAATCCGCAACGGGGGCGGCGGTCCGGCCGGCCGCCGTCATCTCGCGGTAGAGGGTCGTGTTGTAGGGAACCTCCATTTGATAGATGGTGACGCTGTCCGGCCGCAGGCGGATGGTTTTTTCCACGCAATCCTGCCATTTCGCGGGGGTCTCGCCCACCATGCCCGCAATCAGGTCGACATTGATCTGCGGGAAACCGATGGAGCGCGCGAACGCATACGCCCGGTGGATTTCCCGGGAGCCGTGGGCGCGGCCGTTGACTTGGAGCAGTTCGTCGTCGAAGTGCTCGATGCCCAAGCTGAGCCGGGTCACCCCGATGTCGCGGATGACGCGTAGTTTACCTTCGGTCAGAGTGCCTGGTTCGCACTCAAACGTGATCTCCTCGGCCGCATCCCAGCTCAGCGTTTCCTGCATGCCGCCGGCCAGGCGGCTCAGTTGGCGAGTGGACAGAAACGAGGGGGTGCCGCCTCCGAAGTAAACGAACAAAGGCTTCCGCCCGCCCACCAGGGGCCGGCGGGCGTACAGGCGGAGTTCGGCGAGCACAGCGTCGAGATAGGCGTCCACTTCCGAGGCAGTCTTGCCGGTGTAGATCTTGAAGTAGCAGAAATGACAACGCTTACGGCAAAACGGGATGTGTAGATAGAGCCCCAGGGGCGTGTCCGCCGCCGGCGGACGATCGAGCGCCGCTTCCGCCTCGCCGGTCCGCTCGGGAGACCAGAACGAGTACGGCGGATAGTTGGAAACAAAGTAGTTCCCGGCCGTGGTCTGGTCCCGCGCCTCGGCGGGCGGCCCAACCGAGGGGTGGATCGGCAGCGTTAGCGGGGAGCGATCGGCCAGATTGCGCACGGGTCCCTCTATTATAGAGGGGCCCGCGCGAGCCCGGCCCGCGCCGGCACACAGCGGAAGGGCGCGGCGCCTGTCGTGGAACGACCGCGCGGAGGGTCTTTGCAGACGAGTGTTCTCACGGCTCGCAATCCATCTACTCCGGCCGCCGCTCTGGTTTGGCGTGCCGGCGGCGTATCCGGCGCTGGCGGCTATCGATCGCCGCCTGGAGGCGTGCCGTTCCGCCCAGGAAGCCGCGGAGGCGGTCGAGGGGGCCAAGCCTGGCCTTTACGCGAATCTTGGCGCGCGATTTCCAATGGTTCCCGCCCAAGCGCTCACGACCAAGATTCTCAATCTGCTGCTGGCCAGGTTCCACTTCCGCGCCCGCGACGCCTGGCTGGGGTCGCGGCCCGTCGGACTGGTGGTGGACCCCTCCAACACATGCCGCCTCGCCTGCCCGGGATGCGTCCATTCCAGGGGGGCGGAAACCGCACCGCGGTTTTTCTGGCCGAACGGAACGCTGCCGGACGACCTTTTCGCGGAGCTATTGAGAACGTACGGACCTTACGCCGTGGGCGTCTATTTCTGCAACTTCGGCGAACCGCTCCTGAACGTGCGCACGCCCGGGTTGATCCGCCTGGCCAAGCGCTATCTGCTGGGCACGGCGTTGTCCACCAGCCTCTCGGTACAACGGTTCGACGCCGAGGCTTATGTGGAATCGGGGCTGGACGTGATGGTGCTGTCCATCGACGGCGCCACACAACACATCTATGAGCAATTCCGCCGCGGGGGCAGCCTCGAACTGGCGCTCGACAACCTGCGCCGCCTAGTGCTGGCCAAGCGTCGGTTGCGACGGCGGACGCCGTTGCTCGCCTGGAACTTCCTCGCGTTCGCTCACAATGTGCATCAAATTCCCGCGGCGCGGCGTCTGGCGCGGGACTTGGGGGTAAACCAGTTCCGCGTGGTGAAGCCGTTCCCGGTGGCGTGGGACGATCCGGGAATCCAGCCCGGGGCGGTGGAACCCCGCGTATATCGGCTGGATTGGCGGTCCCTGCACTATTCGCCGGAGAACTGGAACCCCTTTCCTGAATCTTTGGCGGCGGAGGCGATCGGAGACGCGTTTGCGCGCCCCTGGCGCGGGGTGGCCGGCGCGGAGAAGACGCCCGGCCCGGGCCACACGTGCCACTGGCTGTATCAAAACATGGTGATGGACGCGGGGGGCCGGATCCTGTCCTGCTGCGGCGCGCCGGGTCCGGAGGCGAATCTCGTGTTTGCCCGGTGGCCGAGCGACGGCGATGTGTTCAACGCGGCGCAGTACCGTGCCGCGCGGGCGTTCTTTGCCACCGGCGTCACGCCCGCCGCCGGCGCGCCGCACTGCGTGCGCTGCGAGTGGGACCACACGAGCGTGAATATCGGACCTGCCGAAATCCGCCGCTACTTCCGTGCCGCGGACGCGGCTTTTTTCGACCGCCGCAGCGTCCGGTTGCTGTCGGCGTGGTGACTCGCGCGCGCCGGAGCGTATGCTGGGGTCATGGCTGACTTCCCGTCCCGGCGCCAGGTGTTGTGCGGGGTGGGCGCGCTGGCGGCGCGCGCGGCCCGCGCCGCCGACGATCTCCCCCCGGTGCGCGCCCTCACGCGAGGACCCAAGTTTCATTGGTTTGGCTATTACGACAAGCTGCAATTCGATCCCACCGGCCGCTACGCGCTCGGCATGGAGGTGGACTTCGAGCACCGCTCGCCGCGTCCTGAGGACTCGATTCGCATCGGCATGGTCGACACGCGCGACGGCGACCGGTGGATCGACCTGGGTGAGACCCGGGCCTGGTGCTGGCAGCAGGGCTGCATGCTGCAATGGCTGCCGGGGTCCCGCCGCGAGGTGATTTACAACGACCGCGTGGAGGGGCGCTTCGTCTCGCATATCCTGGACGTGCGCAGCGGCCGGCGGCGAACCCTGCCCGCGCCCATCTACGCCGTCAGCGCCGACGCGCGCTGGGCGGTCTACCCCGACTTCCGGCGGCTGAACGATACGCGCCCCGGCTACGGATACTGCGGCCTTCCGGATCCGCACCGCGAGATCGCCGCGCCCAAAGACACGGGCATCTGGCGCATGGATCTCAGGAGCGGCAAGACAGAGTTGATTTTCTCTCTCGCCGACGTCTGCGCCGTTCCTTACCGCCACGGCGATTGGCAAGGCGCCAAGCACTGGTTCAATCACCTGCTGTTCGCCCCCGCCGGCGGACGCTTCTGCTTCCTGCACCGCTGGGGCTGGCCGGACAAGCCGGGCCGCGTTACGCGCCTGTTCACGATGGATGTGGCCGGAGGCAAGGTCTTCGAGCTGATGCCGTACGGCATGTGCTCGCATTTCATCTGGCGGGATCCTCAGCACATCCTGGCCTGGTCGCGGCACCCGTCGCACCAGGACCGTTTTTATCTGTGGCGGGATCAGTCCGAGCACGTCGAGGTGGTCGGCAAGGACGTGATGACGGCCGATGGACACTGTAGTTACCTGCCGGGCAACCAGTGGATTCTGAACGACAGCTACCCGGACCAAGAGCGAAAGCAGAGTCCATACCTTTTCCATGTCGCCACGGGGAGGCGTGTCGCGCTGGGGCTTTTTCTTTCCCCACAGGAGTACGCCGGCGAGTGGCGCTGCGACACGCATCCGCGGTTCAGCCCGGACGGGCGTTGGGTGACGATCGATTCGCCGCACGCGGGCGGGCGGCAGATTCACCTGATCGACATCGCGGGCATCGTGGGTGGCGCTCTTTCGCGACAGGAGGCGCCGTGTTGAGGCGCGAAGGCCCACCGCACGCCCTCGCGCGAGCCTCGTGGTCCGCATGCCGGCGCCGCGCGGTCACCGGGGAGCGAGGTAGCGCACCTCCGTCAATCTGGCCACGGCCTCGAGCTTGGCGGCCGCGACTTTCCCGGTGACCAAACGGCCCGGCTGGACGAGGGTGAGCGCCTCGACGCCGAGTTCGTTTAACCGCCGCAGCGTCTCCGGCGAGACGCTGGTAAGGAAGATCTTCACTTCCACCGTTCCCGTCTTCCGGCGCAACCCCGGGTCGATCTTGCGCGCGGCTCCGGCGGCGGTCAGGTCGGTCGCCTCGTGGGCGAGGACTTCGGCCAGGCGGGCGGCCGCCGGGGGAGGCGGGGGGACGCCAGCGGACACCCGAGCGGAACTCGGGAGAGACGGGATTCCGCCAATCATCCCTCCCGCCACGGCGGGGGCCTTGTAGCGGCCGGCGCTTCCTGCTTCCGCGCGGTCGCGGCCGAACACCCCTTCGTAGCTTGCGCCCTGTGGCATCTCGACCGGCGCCTCCACCCGCCGCGGCTGACCTCCCTCGGTGACGATCCGGTCTTCCACGGCGACAAACGAGGTGAATTGCGTCATCAGGTTGAACTCCAGGCCGAGTTGCGTGATCCGTTCGCGCAGATCGTCCGCGGGCTGGCCGTGCTGCATGCCCTTCCAGTCGCTGGCCATCAGCTCTTCGATCTTGTGGCGCGCCCACAACGTCGCGGCGACGTCGTGCGCTGGTTCAGCCGCCGGAAAGACGACGGGGATCTCGCGCACGTAGGGCTGTCCCGCCAGCTTGCCGCGCAGCCGCAGCGTCCCGCGCGCGGGGGCGCCGTAGCGCCCGGTGACGACGACTGGTTTGGCGCTGAACAGGTCGGGGATGCGCGACGGATACACCTCGGACACCGGCAGACCGTTCCAGTCGATCGCGACGTCGGTCAACAGGGGACTGCGCACGCGTCCGTGAAAACGCCGCGCGGCCAGCGAGCCGTCGTCCTCCAGGCCCACGTACTCCACCTCGCCGCGTCCGGCCCGCGCCATGCCGTCCAGCAGGAAGCGGTTGACCGCGCTGCCGACGCCGAAGGCAAACACGCGCGCGTGCGGATGCCGCTGGATTTCGCCCAGAATCTCCATGTCGTTGCCGACGTAGCCGTCGGTCATGAAGCACACCACGCGCACGTACCCCTCCGCGCCGGAGGGCGCGAGTGCGGCGCGGATGGCTTTCATCATTTCCGTTCCGCCGCTGCCTCGCCGGTCCGCCAGGAACCTTTGCGACAGCGCGAGGTTCTCCGCCGTGGCGGGAACCGGCCGCGGAAACAGCAGGTGCGTATCGCCGGAGAACGTAATCAGGTTGAAGGTATCGCGCGGGTGCAGGCCGTCGAGCGCCAGTTTCATCGCCTCCTTAGCCTTCTCGATGGGGAAGCCCGTCATCGACCCCGAGGTGTCGAGCACAAACACAATCTCTTTGGGAGAGATCTCCGCCGCGCGGGGCTGAGCAGGCGGCTGCAGAAGCAAGGTGAAGAAGCCGCCCCGCGGTCCGCGATGCGCCAGCAGCGCGTCGGCCAGGCGCGCGCCCGAGACGTCGTATTGCAGGACGAAGTCCTTGTTGGGAATCACGGCCTGCTGGCGGAGACGCACGGTCGCGCGGCGCGGGTCCGGCCGTTCCACATCGATCTCATGCGTCAGCGAGCGCAGAAACTGGATCGGGACTCCCGCGTCCATCGCGACTTCCAGCGACACGTCGTGCCCGGCGCGCGTGCCTTCCGGCGTCACCGGCGGCGTGACGCGCGGGGCCTCGGAGACCTGCCGCGGCTGATACCGCGGTCCCACCACCATCGGGAATGAGAACTCGTAACTGCCGTCGTCATAGGGCAGTGTCTCGACATAGCTGATTTCGATCCGGACCTGCTCGCCCGGACGGATGTTGGCCACCGCCTGGGTGAACACGTTCGGCCGCTCCTGATCGAGCAGGGACGCCGTTCGGCCTGCCTGCCGGGCGCGTTCGTAGATCGCCTGCGCCTCCTCGCGGCGCTTGATGACTCCCCGCACCGTGCGGTCGCCGATCCGCATGGTCAAGTGGTCCACCGCCGCCCGGTGCGGCAAGGGGAAGATGTACACTGCTTCGATCGTGTCCGGGTAGGGGTTCGCAAACTGCTGGACCACGGTGACCCGCGCCAGCGGCCCGGAAATCGCCGCCCGCACCGCGGTGTGCTGGAGCGGGCAAGCGCCGCCGTCCGGTCCGATCACCCGCAGGGCGCCGGCGGAGCCAGATCCCGCCGCAGTCTGCGGCTTGGCGCAGAGCGCCCCGGTGAGGATCGCCAGGGCCAAGCCCGCGCCGGCCAGGGTTCCGATCCAAATCCAATGTCTTCGCATATCGGCCTCCTGCCGCCTATATGCTTTGACACCGGCATTCCTTTCAGCGCCTCCGGGTTTTGGTTTCTTTAAGGCGCGGGCCGCCCACGCGGCCAACCGCATTCCCCGTCTCGGTTGGGGAGCAGGAAGATCGGGCGGGAACCAGCCCCCCCGCTCTCTCCGGTTCGACGGAGGCGCGGGGAGGGGCGTTGGCGCGAAGGTAAGAACTTCGTCTCCGGGCGCCTGCGTCGGGGCGAGTCTCCGACTTTCCCGGGGGGAGCTCGCGGCCGCCGCCCCGCGCGCTGGGCCGGCGGCGCGCCTGGTCAGAACGAGTAGCGAATGCCCAACTGAATCACCCGGGCCGCGCGCTGACCCGTGATGCGGCCGAAATTCGGGCTCGTCAGATCCGTGACCGGCGCCACCAGTTGCCGCCGGTTGGCCAGATTGAACCAATCGGTGCGGAACTCAAGGAAGTGTTTCTCGAACATCGGGAACCGCTTGGCGAGGGTAATGTCTTCGTTGGAGAATCCAAAGCTGCGTACCGTGGGCAGAAAGGGCGCCAGGTTTCCAAAGGTGAACGCGGCGGGCGCCGCAAAGGCGGCGGAGTTGAGCCGTACGTCTCCGCGGTCGCCGGTGAGCGAATTGAACGGGCGGAACTCGCCATGACGGTTCGCCAGGAACGGGTCCACGCCGGCGACGCGGTTCGGACGCAACTGGCCGCCGAAAAGCGGCAGGTTATTCGGCACGGTGATGGTGAGCGGCGTTCCGCTTTCGTAGGAGAAGATGCCCGCCACCGAGAAGCCTCCCAACGCGTAGCGCCCCACGCCCGTTGTGAACCAGCGCTTGCCCTTGCCAAACGGCAGTTCGTAGGCGATGCTGCTAATCCAACGGTGCGGCACGTCGAGCGCCGCCACCGTGCGCTCCGCGCGCCGGTCAAAACTGTTCTGCAAACGCGTGGTGCCGCCGAGCATCTGGTCGACATCGGTGATGTTCTTCGAGAACGTGTAGGAGGCCAGCACGGCCAGGCCGCTGGAAAAGCGCTGTTCGAACTTCATCAGCAGCCCGTGGTAGTTATTATTGCCGCTGGGCGAATCCAGGTAGTTGATGAGCTGGTACTGCGGATACGGCCGCAGCGCCTGCGCCAGCGTGCCGGAGAAGCGGGCATAAGGCGGCCGGAAACCGGCAGCCGCCACCTGTGCATCGTTGATGTTGCGCGTCAGCAGGCTGCCCAACGAGAGGAAGCGCGGGTCCACCTGGTTGGGGTTTTCCAGAGTGTTGTTGGGGATGTGCCGTCCCTGCGTGGAAACCCAGGCGACTTCGAGCAGCGCGTTGCCGACCCGCTGCTGGACGCTCACCTGCGTCTGGTAGGTGCGGGGCAGACGCCCGGAGCCGTGCCGCGCGTCCGGATTGAGGTAGGAGACCGCGCGCCCGTTCAGCCGCACCGGATCGATGAACGGCGGCTTGACCGCGACGGCCTGCGGCCAGCCGGAATCCAGATAGAACGCCGGGCTCAGCCCGCCGTCGAGGCTGGACACCGAGGGGTTGGAACTGAATCCTTCCGTAATCACCTGTGCCCCGCGGCGCGGCGCGTAGAAGAGGCCGCCGCCCGCGCGAAACACGGTGCGCGAGGTGAGCTGATAGGCGAAGCCCAGGCGCGGACCGAATCCTCCGTAATAGTTGTCGACGAAACGATTGCGGCCTGTGCGCCCCTCCCCCTGGCCGGCGTAGACGTAAGCGCCCGGCAGTCCCCCGGCGGCAGGGTTCGCCAGGTTCAGGTCGAGATTGCTCGCATTGCCGTCGCGCTCATACCACGGCTGCTGAATCTCGTAGCGCAAGCCATAGTTCACCGTCAGGCGCGAGGACACCTTCCAGTCGTCCTGCGCGTAGAAGCCCCAGGCCGTGGATCGGCCCAGCAGCGGGAAACCGAATTGCATCGCCGCGGTCGCGGGCGCTCCCAGCAGAAAACTGGCGAAGGCGTGTCCGGTATTGGCCTGGCCGGGCTGGGACGTGGTGACCGGCGAAAACGTATAGGTGCCGTTGCGGTTGCCCAAGGTTTCCGTGTTGTCTTCCAGCCAGTCAAACCGAAAGCCGAACTTGAAGTTGTGCCGTCCGCGGCTGTAGCTGACCGCATCCTGCACGTTGATCAGGTTCGAACCCACGGTGCGGTCCACGTTCTCCCCGATGCGGGACAGGCCCTGCCCGCTGAACAGCAGCACGGGAAAACCCTTGCCGAAAGCGCCCGGCACCTGATAGTCGATGATGGGGGTTTGCAGGAAGAGGCTGAACCAGTTGGTGTAGCCCACGGTGACGCGATTGAACAGGCGCGGCGTCGCAATCCAGTCATAGCTCATGTTGATGTGCGGTGCGTAGGGCTTGTCGTAAAAGCCCTCCAGGCGCGAGGGCCCCCATGGTCCGTTGTAGTTGTCCCGCACGTTCCAGCTCGGGCGGCCGATCAGCGTGGTGCGGTGGCGCTCGTTGAAGCTGTGGTCAAGCTTGAGGAGCAGCACGGTCATCTTTTCGATATTGCGCTGCGCGCCGGTGAAGTTGTCCGCCAGGGAAGGCAGGTTGGGCGCGGGAATCACGTTCAGCAGATTGCCGCTGAAGACGCTAATCCGGTTGGCGGGGATCCGGTTCCCGGCAAAAGGCGTTCGCGCCTGCCCCGCGCCGCCGGTGGCGGGATCGAAGATCACCTGCGGCACGGCGGAGAAATCGCCGGACCGCATCGCCGTGGTGCCCACCGTACGCACCACTCCCTGCGGCTCATTGATGCGCCGGAACACGGTCAGGTCGGTGAAGAAGAAGGTGCGGGAGCGTCCGTCGTAGAGCTTCGGCAGCCACACCGGTCCCCCCAGCGAGAGCGCGCCTTCGCCCTGCCGGGTGATGTCCGCCTGCCGCGCGTTGAAGCGGCGCGCGTCCAGTACGTTGTTCCGCAACAGGAATTCGCCGTTGCCGTGCAACTCGTTGGTGCCGCTCTTGGTGGTCATGATGACCACGCCGCTCGAGGTGCGCCCGTACTCGGCGGGCGGCACCGCGGTCTCTACCCGGAATTCGCTCACGCTGGTCATGCTGGGGCGGACTGAGAAGGGCGAGCCAAACGCCCCCCGATAGACGTTCGTGACGCCGTCCACCAGTACTTCCGTCGTGTGCTGGCGGCCGCCGGTGATCAGGATCGAAAAGTTGCCCGCGTTGGAAGCGACGCCCGGCACCAGCCGGATGAAGCTGTTCACATCGCGATTGGTGCCTGCCAATTGGAACGGAACTTTGTCGAGTAACGAGCGGTTGACCACGGTGCCCGCCGAGGAGGTCTCGGTTTGCAGCAGGGGCAATTCGGCCTGCACCGAGATGGATTCGGCCGTTCCGCCGAGCTCCAGGTTTACGTCGATGCGGGTAGCCGTCGCCGTTTCCACCCGGAGGTTCTCGGTCACGGATCGCTTGAAACCGTCCGCTTCCACCGTGAGGTTATACAGACCGATTTTGACGATGGGGAAATTGAAAGAGCCCGCATCGGTGGTCAGACTGGAGACCTCTTCCTGCGTGGCCAGGTTCTTCAGACTCAGCCTGGCTTTGGGCACCGCGGAGCCGGAGGGGTCGCGCACCAGTCCGGTCACGCTCCCAATCGCGCCTTGCGCCCACAGGTTCCCAACCAACAAACAACTCCCTAAGAAGGAAAGAAGAACACGCATACCCGTCAGGGTAGGCAGTGTCTGTTACAGGAGAATGGGTTTTAGATTACAAATCGCTCAATGCGGGGGCGATGTCTTTCCGTGCGGCGTCCGTGCGGACTTCGCCAAACAGCCGCGCCAGTCGTCTCGATGGCGGCGGCGGTGAACCGAAAAGACGAAGTTCGGGAGGCGCCGCGGCGCGGCCCAGGCGGCCGCGGTGGCGGCGAGAAGCGTCCGCCGCAACGTGGACCGCACTCTCTCACCCCCGTAGCGGCGTTGCAGCGCTGCGCCTGGAACCCCAAAAGGGGTCCGCCGGCGCCTGGGTTGGGACGCCGCGGAAGGCGCATAAACAAGGCGCATAAACCTTGACACCGCCGGCCAAGGCACGGTATCGTCTGCTGCGGAATTCCTATGGCTCTCCTTCAGGACAAAGTCGCGCTGGTGACCGGCGCCGCCACGGGCATCGGGGAGGCGGTGGCGGAATTGTTTTGCGCGGAGGGCGCCGCCGTGCTGGCGCTCGACCGCGACGGACCGGGGGTCGAGGCGGTGGCCGCCCGGATTCGCGCGCGCGGCCAGCAGGCGCAAGCCGCCGCCGCCGACGTGCGCGACCGCGCCGCCCTCGCCCAGGCGGTCGGCTCGGTCATCGCCGAGCACGGCCGGCTGGACATCCTCATCAACAACGCCGGCATTTATCCGCGCAAAGCATTCCTGGAGATGACCGAAGCCGAGTGGGATGAGATGCAGGACATCAATTTGAAGAGTTTGATGCATACCTGCCAGTTGGCGCTGCCCCACATGATTCGCCAAGGTTCGGGCAAGATCGTCAACATCTCCTCGGTCACCTTCTTTCTGGGTTTCGAACGCCTGACGCACTACGTCGCAGCCAAAGGCGGGGTGATCGGCCTGACGCGGGTGCTGGCCCGCGAGTTTGGTCCGCACAACATCCACGTCAACTGCATCACGCCGGGCGCGATCAAGGTGGAAGCCGAGAAGCGCTTCGTTTCGGAGGAGCAGCAACGGGCCATCCTCGGCTACCAGAGTCTGAAGCGGCGTCTGCTGCCCCTTGACCTGGCGCGCGTGTGCCTGTTCCTTTCATGCCCCTTGAGCGATGGCATGACGGGCCAAACCCTCAATGTCGACGGCGGCTGGGTGATGTACTGAGCGGTCCAGCCTCGCGCAGCGGCGCGGCCTGATACGATGGCGGTTTACCGGGCGGGCCGCCCGGCAAGGAGCAGAAATGGAGCGCTACCAGAAGTCGCGCGCGCTGCTGGAGCGCGCGCGCGGATCGTTGACCGGCGGCGTCAGCAGCCCGTTCCGGGCCAAGATGACCGCGCCCCTGTACTTTCAGGACGCGCGGGGACCGCGCCTGTGGGACGTGGACGGCAACGAATACATCGACTACACCCTCTCGTGGGGCCCCCTGATTCTAGGCCAGCGGCATCCCGCGCTGGTGGAGGCCATGCGCCAGGCGGCGGACCGCCCGCACACCTACGGCGCGCAGCACGAACTGGAAATCGAGGTGGCGGAGAAATTCCAGCGCGCCGTGCCCTGCGCCGAGCGCGTCTGCTTCACCTCCAGTGGCAGTGAGGCGGTGCAGCTTGCTTTGCGCCTGGCGCGCGCGGCTACCGGCCGCAACCTGATCCTGCGCTTCGAAGGCCATTACCACGGGTGGCTGGATTCGGTGTTGATCAGCTATCGCGCTTCGCTCGACCAGATGGGTCCGCTCGACCATCCGCACAAAGTGCCGGGCTCCAAGGGCCAGACGCCCGAGTCGCTGGCGAGCGTGGTCGTGTGCGACTGGAACGACCTGGGTGCGGTGGAGCGGGCGTTTGCGGAACATCCTGGCCAGATCGCGGCGGTGATCACCGAGCCCGTGCTTTGCAATAGCGGCAGCCTGATGCCCCGGGCGGGTTTTCTGGAGGGATTACGCCGCGTCACCGCCGCGCACGGCGCGCTGCTGATCTTCGACGAGGTGATCACGGGTTTCCGCATGGCCCTGGGTGGCGCGCAGCAGTATTTCGGCGTCACTCCGGACGTGGCTACGTTCGGCAAGGCGGTAGCGGGCGGCGTCACGCTCAGCGCCATCGCCGGACGCCGGGACGTGATGGAACTCATCATGACCGGCGGCGTGGCCTTTGGCGGCACCTTCAATGGCAACCCGCTGTCGCTGGCGGCCGCCAACGCCACGCTTGACGAACTGGCCAAAGGGGACGGCGCGGCCCTCCGCCATGCCAACCAGATGGGTCTTAAGCTGATGGAGGGCGTGCGGTGCGCCGCGCGCGACTGCGGCATTCCCGTCCAGGTGACCGGCTTCGGCGCCTGCTTCCACATCCACTTCACCGAACTGCCCGCGCTGCGCAACTACCGCGACACGCATCAGGACAACAAGCCGCGCCTGGAACAGTATCTGCGCGAGGCTTTGGACGAGGGCCTGTGGCTGCTGCCCGAAGGCCGGATTTACGTTTCGGCCGCGCACACCGAGCGGGAGGTGGAAGAAACGCTCGGCATCATCCGGCGCATCTTCGCGAGGCTGGCATGAAACGGTACGGGAAGCGGTGGCACGGGTGCCGGGTAGAGGAGTTCACCTGGCGGGGCCAGCGGCTGATCGTCCTTGAAAATGAGCTCCTGCGTGTCGGGGTGCTGGCGTCGAAGGGCGCCGACATCATCGAATTTCGTTACAAGCCGCGGGACCTGGATGTGATGTGGCACTCGCCGCACAGCCTCCTGCCCGGAGACTTCATTCCCACCTCGGCCCGCCCGGCGGGCGCGTTCCTGGACTACTATCCCGGCGGGTGGCAGGAGGTGTTTCCAAGCGCGGGACCGGAGACGGTCATTGCGGGCGCGGAACTCGGCCAGCACGGAGAAACGCCGCTGCTGCCTTGGGATGTCGACGTGCGCCAGGACACGGCCAGCCGCCTGGAAGTCGACTTCGTGGTGGAAACCGTGCGGATGCCGTTCCGCCTGCGGCGGCGTATGATCCTGTCCACCGGTTCCCCCGCGCTGCGCCTGGAGGAAGAAGCCATCAACCTGGGCGAGCAGGAACTGCCTTACGCGTGGGGGCATCACCCGGCGTTCGGCCCGCCCTTCCTGGAAGCGGGCTGCCGCATCGAAATGCCCGTCTGCGAAGTCGTGGAGCCTCCCTACGCCGAAGCGCTCGCCCGCCGGTTCGCCGTCGGCCAGCCGTCGCGCTTTCCCTTCCTGGCAGATTTGCGGGGCGACCGGAAGCCCATGAACGAAGTTCCTTCCCCCGCCAGCCATACCCAGGATGTGGTGGTGGCCAGTCAGTTGACCGGCAACTGGTGCGCGCTGCGCAACCCCGCGCGCAAACTGGCCGTCGGCCTGGTGTGGGACACCGCCGTCTTTCCGTATCTCTGGATGTGGCAGGTCTACGGCGGCGCATTCGGGTATCCCTACTACGGGCGCACGTACAACCTGGCGCTGGAACCGTTCAACGGGCCGGTGGAACCGCTGGCGAACCTGGCCGACCAGGGCCGCGCCCGTGTTCTCGGCCCAGGCCAATCCGTCATGGCCGTGCTGGAGTGCGGGATCTTCGAGGCGCCTGGAGAAGTCCAGGGGGTCGAGTACGGCGGACGATTGCGAACAGGGTAGGCGGCTGCACTCCGGTTGCATGTGAAATCGGGAAACAGAGGCCGATTCTCTCTCTCTGGCCTTGAGCAGCGACACCCCCGCCCCTTGCGATCAAGACACCTTGAAAATCGGCGCCGTGCCCCGCGTCGATGCGAGCAGGGCCTGGCGTTCCGCGGTCGTCATCGGCGTAAACGAGGCGGCAAGGTCGAGCGCCATCGCATAGATGCGTTCGTCGCCGGGCGGCACCGCGGCCGTGATATCTTCCGATAGCGTGAACCGCAGCGCCTGGCGGGCAAGGGCCGGGTCATCGACGGGCTTGTACCAGCACTTGGGATACGGGGACTCCTGGCGGTTGCTCCCCGGCGGCCAGGGATGGTGGGCCAGCGCTTTCAAGGCCAGGCGCGCCACGCCCTTCTCCTTTGCCTTGGCAAGGACTTGCGGGCCAAAACTACCCTGTTCGAAACAGACGAAATTCACCGGGAACAAAATCGAATCGAGCGGGAAGCGCTCCATTAGGGCGATGGCCGCGCCGGCGTGGTGGGCCGATGCGCCTAGGTAGCGGATCTTGCCCTGCTGGCGCGCCTTGGCGAACAGTTCCGCCGCTCCGCCGGGGGCGAGGATGTTGTCGACATCCTCAAGCGAACTGACGGCATGGAACTGGTAGAGGTCGAAAGAATCGGTTTGCAGCCGGCGGAGCGACCGCTCGAGTTCCCGCTGCGCGCCGGCCGCGTCTCGCGCCGTGGTCTTGCAGGCCAAGAACGAGTTCCGGCGGTAGGGTTTCAGCGCGATGCCCAGTTTGGTCTCCGCCTCGCCGTCAAAGTAGGTGGGGGCGACGTCGTAGTAGTTCACGCCCCGGTCCCAGGACGCCGCGACCGTGCGGTTGGCCGCGTCCTGGTCCATGCCGCAGATCACGATGCCGCCGAAGCCGATGATGGACAACTTGACCTCGCCGCGGTAGATCCGCTTGGGGATGTCCGTTCGCGCGGCCGCCTGGCGCGCGGCCACCGATCCAGCAAGGGCGGATTGCAGAAAATTACGGCGCTCCATCTCGAGAGGTTCTCCTTTTCGATTACCGGTCCTATCGAACAGTCTATATAGATTTCGGGCACGCAACCTGTTCGAATCCCGCGGCCTCGAGCAACGGCGCCTCCGTCGCGATGACCGCCGGGGCCGGTGTGGATAAGCAAAAAGTTCGCTGTCAGCGGGTCGGTTCGTCCCGAACCGCAGGGGAAGTTCCAGAAAGGCGGATGATCTCGCGGCGGGGAAAGCAGCAGATGCTGGGCCTTGTGATAACGCCATGGCAGGGCAGCCGCCAGTTCAGGCGCCTCGGTTGACGGTCAGCGTCAGGACGAGGTGCGGCAGGCGTTCGCCGCGCTGGGCGAACAGGCGGCCCGCCCGCGCGGTTGCGCAGGCGCGCCGGGTCAACATGGCCGAATGGTATCTTGCCGCGGGCCGGAGACCGCACTGTTTCCGCCGGAGATGCATGGGGATCTTCCGGCATGGTACTCTTACCTAACAGGGCCTGCGGGTTCCGCGGAAGGAAACTTGCCGCGGGGCGGCGGGCCGTTTCCGTGAAGACAACGTCCGGACGGGTGGCCGAGCGGCTAATGGCAGCAGACTGTAAATCTGCCGCCCTTCGGGGCTACGGAGGTTCGAATCCTCCCCCGTCCACCACGTTCTTTGCGGTTCGTGACGAGCCGATGTAGCTCAGTTGGTAGAGCGCGTCCTTGGTAAGGACGAGGTCACCGGTTCAATCCCGGTCATCGGCTCCATCCCCTTGGGTTGTGCGGGAACGTGGGCGCAGACGCGGGGCGCGTGCGTCCACGTTTCCGCGCAACGGGACTCTGCGCAACCCAGGCTAGAGGCGAACGACATGGCGAAAGAGAAATTTGACCGCAGCAAACCGCACGTGAATATCGGGACGATCGGGCACATCGATCACGGGAAGACGACGCTGACGGCGGCGATCACCCGGGTGCTGGCGAAGAACAACCCGAAGGTGAAGTTC
>CALDSU010000002.1 GCA_937924525.1 uncultured Bryobacteraceae bacterium | reverse complement strand
TTTTTTTGTGTGCCGAGCATGTTCGACAGCTCAGGGGTGAAAGTCCCCTTGACAACCTGATGGAGGTGAAGTCATAGCGAAGCGCAAGGGCGTCGCCGCGAGGCGGGGTCTGGAAGAAGCGTAGAGCAAAGGCGCGAGCCGATGGACAAAAACCGGATAAGAGGCATACGGCGTCGGGCGAGCGGGCAGATGACCGCGAAGCCCCTATCCATCAAGGGCGCTGGTTGTAAATCCGGCGGTTGCGCGCTGCAGGCGGTCGAGCTTACCTCGGGAGATCTGCCGTTTGTCCCGGAATCGGGACTGAGGGCCGAGCGATCGGTCCTGACCGGGCGGCAGAAGTCAGCAGAGGGCGTAGTAGCCGCGCGGAAGCGGCGAAGGCCCGGACGGTTCCCCGAAAGGGGTTAATGGGAGAGGCGAGTAAACGTCGCGACTCATGGTCGACGAGCGGCAGAAAATCCAGTTAGTGCTGGCCTTCGACGAGGAGGATAGGGGTGAAGCCCCGAACGGCCTCGACGGAGGGACCGAAGCGGCGGGGGCGAAGCGCGCGACAGCAAGCCCGGCCATTGGCGAACAGTTGATGGAGGAAGTCTGCGGGCGGGAAAACTGCAAGCAGGCATTGGCACGAGTCAAGGCCAACAAAGGGAGTCCCGGCGTGGATGGCATGACGGTCCACGAACTTCCGGGATACCTGAAACAGCACTGGCCGGCAATCCGGGAACATCTGCTGAGTGGGACCTATAAACCGCCGCCGGTGAAACGGGTGGAAATCCCGAAGCCGGATGGGGGGATGCGAAAGCTTGGCATTCCGACGGTGCTGGACCGATTCGTCCAGCAGGCGGTGATGCAGGTTCCGCTCGGGTCGCCGAAACGGCGTATTGCGCCGGAAGCGGTGGACCGGTTCAAGGGGCGGGTTCGGGAACTGACGCGACGGACCCGAGGAGTGAGCATCGAACGGATGGCCGAGGAACTGGCCCGGTATTTACGAGGCTGGATCGGATACTTCGGGAAGTGCGAAACGCCATCGGTGCTGGAAAGCCTTGAGAAGTGGTTTCGGCGTAGGCTGCGGTCTGCGATCTGGAAGCAGTGGAAACGGGGGCGGATACGGTTCGCCGAGCTTAGCAAACGAGGAGTGGGCAAAGACCTGGCCGCACAAACGGCAGGCAGCGCTCACGGACCGTGGCGGCTGGCGGACAGTCCGGCGCTCGCATTCGCGCTGCCCCATGCCTATTTCGACCCGCTCGGGATTCCGAGATTGGCTGGCGGCCGACAGCTAAACCCGCCGAACCGCCGTATGCGGACCCGCATGTACGGTGGTGTGACAGGGAAAGCGGGCGACCGCCTACCTATGTCGATTGGGAGGGCAGTGGCCTGCGGGACTCCTGTTCTGCTTACGGCCGGCTTCCAGGGCGTTGCTCTCCCTGATAGGTAATCACGGTGTCGACAATCCCGATCTCGACGCGCCGGTTCTTCTCGCGCGCTTCCGCCGTAGCGGCCTGGACCCGCGGGCTGGATTTGCCCATTCCTTTCACGACCAGAATGTCCGGCGGCAGTCCTGAGGCTACCAGATAGTCACCGACGGCTTTCGCCCTTTTCTCGGAGAGGCTAAGGTTGTAGTCGTCCGTGCCGATGTCGTCGGTGTGCCCGTAGATGTAAAGCCGGTAGCCGTGCGAGGCCAACAGAATGCCTGCCAGGCGGCTGAGCAGCTCCCGGTTCTCCTGCCGCAGGGTGGCCTTGTCGAAATCGAACTTAAAGGAGTCGTTCGTCAGGTCAATCACCAGGCCGTTAGCGGTACGCTGCGTGGCGGCGACCTTGGAGAGCGCCTCATGCATCCGGTTGAGTTCGTCCTCCCGGACCTTGCGCAGGTCGGCGAGCGCCTGCGCGGCTTCTTCAGCCTGCCGGCGGGCGGTTTCGGCCTCTCGTTCCGCCTCGGCGCGCGCGGCTTCCGCCTCGCTGGCCTGCTGTTGCGATTCGGTTTTGGCGGCCTCGAGTTCCTCCGCTCGCGCTTCGGCGGCCTGGGCGCGCTCGCGAGCGATGGCGGTCTGCTCGACGGCCTGCGCTAGGCCTTGGGCCAGCTCCTCCTGCTTGCCGCTCAACCGTTCGAGGCTGGTGGAAAGGGCCGAAAACCGCTGGTCGGCCTCGCGCGAAGACTTCCACAGCAGCCCCCCCAGCACCGCGGCCAGCAGGAGTCCCAGGACAGCAGGCAGCCAGGCCCGAGTTCCACCCGGCGGAGGCGCGGCGGGAGTTGTTTCTGATGACAGCATGGCCTTTCGTTCTTCCATTCTTTGATGGACGCGTGCCGCAGCGGGAGGGTTTATCCGGAGCAGGCCGGAGACCTGCCCCAACAGGGGCGCCCGGGAGAGCAGCAAAGTCGATCGGCGCCCGACCGCCACGGCGTCACCGCCAGAGGCATGCGCGGTCTCCCAAGGTTACATCCCCAGCCCAAATATCGAGCAGATCGGCCGGCCAGAGGGAAGAACAAAAGGTTCACCATTCCGTCACCGGGTTGTAGCTGTCTAGGCGTTATCCTCTCCTGTGCTCGGAATCGGAATTCTCCTCGAACCGTTCAGCAATATGACAATCCTGTTTCGCGTCTCGGTGTTCCTTCTTGCGTTTGCCTCTGGAATCCACGCGCAGTTCGATACCAGTGTGGTGCTGGGATCTGTCCGCGATCCAGCGTCCAAGGCCATTCCGGGTGCCAGCGTGAAACTGCGCAATTTGGGCACCGGCATCGAGTCACAAGCGTTGACGAACGAAAACGGCGACTATATATTTTTGAATGTCCGCATCGGGACCTACCGCGTGACGGTGGAACAGACCGGTTTCGCGACCGCCACGGTGGAGCCGGTTCGCGTGGCAGTAGGCGCCCGCCAGCGCGTGGACGTTGACTTGCAAATTGGGCAGGTCAGCGAAACCGTGCAAGTGAACGAAGGCATCGTGGCGGTGGAGTCCGATTCGAGCGACCGCGGCTTGGTGGTCGTCCAGCGGCAGATCGTCGACCTGCCCCTCAACGGGCGCAATTACGCGGACTTGGCCCTGCTGTCGACCGGCATTCGCCAGTCCGACTACGCCTTTGCCAACCCTCCCCGAGAGGGTTCGTTCAACGCGAACGGCCAGCGAAGCATTTTCAACAATTTCCTCATGGACGGCGTCGACAACAACTCGTATGGCACCTCGAATCAGGGCTTTTCCAACCAGGTAGTTCAGTTGACGCCCGATGCCGTCGGAGAGTTCAAAGTGGTGACGGCCAACGCCAGCGCCGAGTATGGACGCAGTTCCGGCGCGGTGATCAATGCGACGATGAAGAGTGGCACCAACGAGTTCCATGGCACAGCGTGGGAGTTCTTGCGCAACACCGAGTTGAACGCCGTCGGCTTCTTCCGGCCGGCCACGGGCAAGCCGGTCTTCCAACGGAATCAGTTCGGCTTCACCGCCGGCGGTCCGCTCGTGAAGAACCGAGCCTTCTTCTTCTCCGATTACGAGGGCTTTCGGGAAAGGCAGAAATTTGTCGTTTTCTCGAACCTGCCGACCATGGACCAGCGGCGGGGCATCTTCCCGTCGGTCATCCGCAATCCTCGTATAGGCGCGGAATATCCGGCGAATACTCCTCTGCCGGCGAGCGCCATCACGCCCTTCGCCCGCAAGGTGCTTGATGAGCTGCCTGAGCCGAATGTTTCTGGCGCCAACAATTTCCGGCACCTCCGCGCCGACCGCAACAACAGCGACAAGATGGACCTGAAACTGGATGGTCAAGTGAAGTCGTCCATGACCGCCTTTGTGCGGCTCAGCCACCGCAAGCAGAACTACTTCCAGGCCCCGCCGATCCCCGGTCCTTCCGGCGGCGACGGGAACGGATTCATCCGCATCCTGAACCAGCAGATGGCGCTCGGCTGGACATGGACAGCCTCGCCGACTTCGCTCCTCGAGGTCCGCTATGGCCAGTCCCGCACGCGAGCGGGCAAAGAGCCGCCGGCGATTGGGGGCCCCAGCATGAGGACGCTCTATGGCATCACCGGACTGAGTGAGGATCCCCGCCTGACCGGGGGCCTGACGCCGCAGCGCGTCACCGGGTTCACTGCCTTCGGCCGCCAGGCCACCAATCCGCAATGGCAACATCCCAGCGTCTTTAACCCGAAAATAAACTATTCATTGATCCGCGGACGCCACACGATGAAAGCCGGCTATGAGTTCCAGCGCATCCATACCGAGATTCAGGATGTGAACCCGCTCTACGGTTTGGACATCTACAATGGCAACTTCAGCGGCAGCAACCTCGCCGACTTCATGTTCGGACTGCGCAGCGAATACCAACTGGTGAACTTCTACATTGCTCAATACCGCCAGATGATGAACTTCGCTTACGTTCAGGACGATTGGAAGGTGTCGACGAAGCTGACCCTGAACCTAGGTCTGCGCTATGAGTACGGCCAGCCGCAGTGGGAACGAGATAACGTGCTCTCGAACTTTGACCCCGCGAAGAACGCGCTGATTCCGGCCAAGAACGGATCGATCGCGGACCGGGCCCAGGTGAATCCCGATCGCAACAATTTCGCCCCGCGCCTGGGGATGGCGTATAGCCTCAACCCGAAGACCGTTATCCGGGGCGCTTATGGCACGAGCTATATTCACTTCAACCGTGCCGGTGGCGGCAATATCTTGGGGATCAACGGCCCGCAAGTGGTCATCGCGGTGATCGCTCAGCGTCCCACCGACGCCCAATTCCGGCCGACCCAGGACGGCTATCCCTTGGGACTGACCGATCCGAGCCGCTTCGACCCGCTGAGAGCCAATATCAGTTACATTCCGCGCGACACGCGTTCCGGCATGGTGCAGAACTGGTCTTTCTCCATCCAAAGAGAATTGCCCTGGGCCTTGGTCGCGGATCTGGGCTACGTCGGAAGCAGTTCATCGAACCTGATCATCTTCGCGGATTTCAACGAGGCGCGTCCGCAGCGGCCAGGCGAAAACCTCTCGATTCAGGCGCGCCGTCCGAACCAAGCGTTCAGCGCCATCACGGTGACCTGGCCCGAGGCGGAAGCCAACTATCACGCCCTCCAATTCCGCCTGGAGCGCAAATTCCGCGGCGGCTACTCGTTCCTGAATTCGTTCACTTGGTCGAAGACGATCGACACGACCGGGCAGGCCCTGGAGGCGCAAGGGGGCTCCGGCGGGCGCAGTTCCCCGCAAAGCTTCTACAATCTCGCAGCGGAGCGCGCGGTGAGCGATTTCGACCAGCCGTTCAACAACACGACGGCCGTCCTCTATGAATTGCCCTTCGGCCGCGGCCGTCGCTTTGCCAACTCCTTGCCGCTGCCCGTGGAGTGGCTGGCGGGCGGCTGGCAATTGAGCGCCATCAATTCGTTGTGGAGCGGTACGCCTGTCAACCTTACCTACAATGCTCCGCTGCAATTCCAGGTCTCCCAGACTCTGCCGGACTGGCGGGGCGGCATCAGCTACCGGCCGAACGTGCTTGGCCCGGTGATGGTGCCTAAGGGCGAGCGGAATCAGGATCGCTGGCTGGACCCGGCGAAAGTGGTCATTCCGACGGATCCGAGCCAGCCATTCGGTAACGCCGGCCGGAACATCGCCCGCCGTCCCGGACTGGCGCAGTTGGATTTAGGGATTCAGAAGTCCTTTGTCTTGCCTTGGCGTGAGGGTATGGCGCTCCAGTTCCGGGGGGAAGCGTTCAACGCTTTCAACCGGACGAACTTCGGCAACCCGCAAATCAACCGCTCGGTAGCCACCTTCGGGACTATTCGCAGCACGTTTCCGGCGCGACAGATTCAGTTCGCTCTGCGCCTCCAGTTTTAACCATACAGAGCGCGGAGTGCGCGCGGAGACCGCTGGAAACAGGAGCGTCCACGAATCGGCGGGGGCGCTGCCGTTCTAAGTCAGACCGGGCAGCGGAAAACGATACCGCCCCGCGAATACCTCCCCAAACAATCCGATGAGTTCGGCGTGGATCGCGCCGTTGTCAGCCACCAGGTGCGGCGAGGAGAGCTGATGGGGCGCTCCGTGCATATCGGAAATCGATCCCCCGGCCTCGCGAATCATCAACAGTCCGGCCGCCATGTCCCAGGGGTTCAACCCGAACTCCCAAAAGCCGTCCAGGCGCCCGCAGGCCACGTAGGCGAGGTCGATCGCGGCGGACCCGGCCCGCCGCACGCCGTGCGTCACCATCGCCACCTGGTGAAAAAAGTGTACGTTCACGTTTGCGTGACGGCGGCGGGTCGGAAAGCCTGTCGCGATGAGGGCATCCGCCAGTTTCGCGCACGGCGACACCCGCATCCGCCGATGGTTCAAATAGGCGCCGGCGCCGCGCTCGGCCGTGAACATCTCCTGGCGAAGCGGATCGTGCACGACACCGCAGATCACCTCCCCCGCCTGTTCCAGCGCCAGTGTGACATTGAACACCGGGAAGCCGTGGGCGAAGTTGGTGGTTCCGTCCAGGGGATCCACGTACCAGCGGAATTCGCCCGCGCCATGATGCGCGCCGCTTTCTTCGGCCACGATGGCGTGCGCCGGAAAATGGCTGCGCAGACGCTCGACTATCAATTGTTCGGCGGCGCGGTCGGCCTCCGTCACCAGATCGAATTCGCCCTTGTACTCAAAACCCACCCGCCGCTCGAAAAAATGCGCCAGCAGCGCGCCGGCCTCGCGGGCGATTTCGGCCGCTGTTTCCAGGTAAGAGGCCACTCAGGCGTCCTCTGCTTCCCAGAAGTACTTGATGTCGTGCTTATAGACGAACAAGTTGGGTCCGTCCTCCCGCGTCAGGCGGATGAACGAATGATCGTAGTACTCCACCACCCCGCTGACTTCCTCGTTGTCAATCAGCTTCACGCGGATGGGCGTGCCGCGCTCGATCAGCCGCTTGAGGTATTTCACCTCTTCCAGCGTTTGTTCGGGGGCCTTGGTTGCGGATTTACGCTTTTTGCTCAAGGAAGCACCTGTTTCCGCGAGGCGTCCGGCCGGATGGAGATACGGCCTCGGTCCGGTTCCGCGGGCGGCTCGGAAATTCCATAATAGCCGTTGCGCGCGGAGACCCGCAAACCTTCGCCGCGCACCCGGATGGTGAGCTGGTGAAAGCGATCCTTGCCTGGCGGGACGTTGCGCGGATAAAAACCGAGCAGATACTGGGTCCGCAGTTCTTTCAGCACCTCGGCGAACGCGGCGTTGAGGGCGGGACCGAGGCTGGGCGTGAACACTCGCCCGCCGGTGCGCTGTCCGAGGGTGATCAGCGCGTTCTCGCCGCCGACGTTCCGGCCGGCGTCGCTGGTGATGGGGGTGACCAGCACGGAGAAGATCACCGCGTCGGCCAGTTGCGCAGCTTCGAGCGCGCGGTGGAAATCCGTGGTTGAGGTGGTGTCGCCTCCATCGGTCACCACCAGAATCACCTTGCGGCCGTCGCGCCCGGACAGTTCCTCGCTGGCGAGGAAGATGGCGTCATACAGCGAGGTTCCCGCCACGGGCTTCAGCTTCTTCAGCGAACGCTCCAAGGTCGCCAGATTGCGCGTGAAGTGATTGTGCTTGCGCACCTCGTAATGGAAGCTGTACAGGGCCACGGTGTCGTTGGGGTTGCCTCCGGCCAGCAGGGTCCGCAGAAAGATGCGCACCGAGTCCAGCATGTAGCGCAGGTCTTTCGCGGTGGAGGCGCTCTCATCCACCAGCAACGCAATGCGCAGAGGCTGCTCGGTCTGGCGTTCGAAGACGGCGATTTCCTGGGGGACGCCGTTGTCGGCGATGAAGAAGTCTGCCTTCTCGAGCGAACCCACCAGCTCTCCGTTGGCGTTCTTCACGGTGGCCAGGATGCGCACCAGGTTGACGTCGACGCGGATCACCGTCTCCTGGGCGCAGAGGTTAGCGGCGCCGAGGCTCGCCGCCAGGAGCCACCTTCGGAGCATGATCGTCCCAGTCTCCTTCCACCCAAACCTCCCCGTCGGTAAAGTATTCTTTCTTCCACACGGGCACCAGCTTCTTCAGCCGGTTGATGCCTTCGAGCGCAGCCTCGAAGGCCGGACGGCGGTGCGGAGCGGTCACCACCACCGCGACGCTGGCCTCGCCGATCTGAAGGCGGCCCAGCCGGTGCACCAGCGCCATCCGGCTGATGGGATACGCCGCGGCGATCTCGTTGCCGATGCGCGCCATCACCTTGACGGCCATGCCCTCGTAGCATTCGTAATCCAGATAGCGGGTGGCGCGGCCCTGGCTGTTGTTCCGCACCACGCCTTCGAACGTGATCACCGCGCCGTCCCTGGCCTGGCGCAACCGGTCCGCGAGGGCGCGAGAGTCGATCGGCTCACGGGTGAGCGCGAAAAAGTGCCCGGCGGCCTCTTCCACCACGTGCGTGTACGGGCCGGCGCCGCCGCTGACCGGCGGCAGGAACGCCACCTCGTCTCCTTCCTCCAGCAGCGTCGCCGGCTCGGCGAACTCCTGGTTGCGGGCCAGCACGATACTGCCCGCCAACTCCCGGAGCCGGGGCGTCGCCGCCGCGTACCGCTCGAATACGGCGCCCACGCTCACCGGAGGCGCGACCTCGATCTGGTCGACGCTCCGGCCAACGACATCCTTAAGCATGCCGAAAAACAGCACCCGAATCTGCATGAATCCGTTGTTCAGCTTATCAGACGCGAACTGCCGAACCGCGGTTGCCCGCTGGCTATGATGGAGAGACATGTATACGTCCGAGACGCGCTTGCGGGTCCGCTATGCGGAAACCGACCAGATGGGGGTGGTCTATTACGCGAACTATTTCGTCTGGATGGAGGTGGCCCGCGTCGAGTATTGCCGCTCCATCGGATTCAGCTACCAGCAGATGGAAGTTGAGGACGGCGTGCTGCTGGCGGTCGTCGACGCTCGGTGCCGCTACGCGCACCCGGCCCGCTACGACCAGGAAGTGATCGTCGCCACCACCGTGCCCGACGTGCACCCGCGGATGATCCATTTCGCTTATCACATGCGGTCGGCCGCGGACGGGAGAGCCCTGGCCTCCGGCGAAACCCGGCATGTGTTCTGCGGCCGGGACCTGAAACCCAGCCGGCTGCCGGCGAAGTACCGCCGGCTGTTTGGTCTCTGCTGAGCGCTGGCGCGGGCGTGTCAGAACGTCGCCAGCGACTTCAGATTCCACCCGCAGATCACGCTGCCCAGGTGCTTGTCATTGTTCGGACCCGGCCAGTGTGTTTCCAGGCTCAGCCAGCCGCGGTAGCCGTCCTCGACGAGCGCGTGAATCTGGCCGCGCCAGTCGACGCCCACCGTGCCGACCGGACCCCACCAGGGCTTGTGTCCGACCGCATAGCAATCCTTCACGTGCACATGCCCGATGCGCGCCTTCGGAAGCAACTGATAGCCCCGAGGGAAGGGATCTTCGCCCGAGATGAGGCAATTGGCGGGATCCCAGACCAATTCCAGACTCGGATGCGTCACCGCCTGCAACACGCGGAGCGATTCGCTGGCGGTGGAAATGTTGCAGGCGTGTTCGTTCTCCAGGCCGATGATGAACCCGCGCCCGGCGGCTTTCTCCGCCAGCGCGCCGAGGGCGTCGACAATGGCCTGAAAACATTTCTCCGGCTCCACCGACCGCCAGTAGGAAAAGACCCGGATGATCCGCGCGCCGAGCCGCTCGGCGATGGCGAAAGCCCGCTCGGTCAGTCTGGGCTGATCGTCGAACCCATACTGGGCGGCGAACATGTCCTGCTGGAAGCGCTCGTCCACCGGCGGCGCGCCCGGCAGGACGCATTTCAGCAGCGGCGAGGCGACGGACATGATCTCCAGTCCGCGTGAAGCGCATAGCTGCCGGACCCCGTCCACTTCCTGGTCGGTCAAGGCGATGATGTTCTTGCCGTTCACCATGCGGATCTCCGCGCCGGTCATGCCGATCGCGGCCATCGCTTGCGTGGCGGTATCCAGGTGGGGGGAGAATTCATCGGTAATTGCAGCGATACGAAGGCGTTGTTCCATGGACATACCTGCCTCGCGATTGTAGCGCGGCCGGCCCGCGTCACCGCCGCGCGGTGAAGGTGAACGCGGGCGTATCGAGTTGGGGATCGAACTCGAAAGCCAGTTGCAGGAACGAGCGGGGCTGCAATTCGAAGCGCAAGGGCAGCGCGGCGCGGCCGCCGGCTTCGAACCAGACGCGAAACTTCGTGCGTTTGCCGGTGCGAGAGTCGCGCACCGCGCCTTGCAAACGCACGACGCGCTCCGGGTCGCCCGCCAGAGACCGGGAGACGAGCGAGCGGCCCATTTTGGGGTCCGGTACGCGCTCGACCTCCAGGCGGTGCCGCCCCTTGCCGTACACAAAATGGCTCTCGGCCCTGCCCGGCTTGCCGTGAAACTCGCGCACCAGCGTCGAGAGGAAGGAACTCACGCCCTCGGGAATATCGCCCTGCACGCTTTCGGGCGCCTCATACAGTTTGGTTTCCCGCACTTGCCCCCGGAGCGCCGGCAAGAGTTGGCTCCAGTCGGCCCAACCTGCCGCCCCGCCGCCCGGGAGGTCCAACGTCCGGCTGCGAGCCTGCCCGCGCTCGATGCCGCCCACCACCACTTTGTACAATCCCTCCCCGCGGCCGCCCTCCGCCAAGGCTCTGCGGCCCTCCTCCAGGCTCTCCTCCTTCGACAGCGTCATAAATCCGAAGTAGCCAACTTCCACCGCTCCCGAGCCGTCCCACTTGACCATCTCTTGCAAGAACCCCAGCCGGTTCAAGCCTGCCGCGCGTTTGGGAAGCGAACCCGCGGCGAACTGCAAAGACATCACCCGCGAAGCCCCCTCGCGCCACTGCTCCACGATGGCGTAGCCGCTGCCGACGCCTTGCCGGGAATAAATCGGAAGGCCGAGGAACGTGATCACCGCGTCGGCGCGGTAGCGCCGCGAGGCCTGCTCCACCTCGCGCCCGCCCCCGGCCGCCGGCGCCGCGGGCGAAACCGCGTCCACGGCCGCCGCCAGACACGGCGTCCCCATCATCGCCAGCGCGCCCAGCGCCGCCCAACGGGACGCGCGCGCCATCCTCATTTCCAGAACCGGAATCATAAACTCGCAACCTTACCACGCCAGCATGACCTCGCTTGATGAACAGAGGATGACAACAGGGAGAAAACATAATTGAGTGATTCTGTTTTTAGCCCGCCGGGCGCGTTGTTGATGCCGGCCTCCGCCCTTTTCGTAACCTCGCGTTCACGCAAGCGTGGCGGCGCCGGTATTATAGTTGCGGTATTGGCCTCGGCGACGCAGCTTTCTTCTTCCCCCTCGCAGCCCGTGGGCGAGGTGCTTGCCCACTTGGTCCGCCACCCGGTGGATCTGCTCTTCAGCCGATGGAACTGGAAGTCCGCCCTGTGGAGCGCGCTGTGGCGCGGCGCGCTTTTCCTGGCCGCCAACCACCGTGCCGGATGGCAGGCCGCCTCGGCTGCGGTGATCGCGGAAGCCGCTTACCGGGCTTTCGTTTCGGGAGTCCATGGCGCTTTCGCCCAGGCGCTGCGGCACGCCACTCCCTGGTGGTTGTCTGCGGCGGTAATCGTGGTTCTGCTCCCGGCCGCGCTCCAACTGCTCGAGTTGGTCGTCCACTGGGCCGGCGGAACCCCCCACTTGCTGGCCAGCGTTCTGTTGTCGGCCGCCTTCACAGCGGTCTCCTCCCTATTCAACTGGTATGCGATGCGGCGCGGCGTCTTGCTGGTGGGGGACGAGGGACGCCCCCTCGCGGACGACGTCCGTGAATTTCCCCGGGTGGTGGTTGCTTTTCTGCGGGATTCTTGGAAGGTACTGGTTCGGTGCGTGTGGGGGGCGCGGTAAGCGGCGCGGGCCGGCGCCCAGGGCCCGGCTGCTGCCCGCACCGTGGACGGAGATCGTGGCGCCCATGAGGGTTTCCTGAGGCGTCTTCTGGGTAACTTCGCCTACGTTCGCAGCGCGTTGCTGCCTTGACGCCCCAGGGGCTAGCTCGGTAACCAGGCGGCCGAGGCGCGCCGCCCGCCGGCGGAGGTCAAAGCCCGCTGATTCCCGTGACCCGGCGCAGGGGAGCAAGCACCCAAATTTTTGAGTCGGTGGGGCAAGTTTCGGGGCTTGTCCGACCGTTCCTGCCCGATCCGCCTTAAAACATTTTCCAGCGTTTGCGTAAAAGGGTAGACTATCGAATAGCGACAGACTGTCCGGGATGCGTTTACGGATCATCATTCGGCGCGGTCGGCAGCGGCCCGCGGAAGCGCCTCCGCGGACGGTGCTCGGGTTGGATCTGCCCTCCGTACAGGCGCCCGCAGCGTCCCCTTCAGGCCTGCCCACCGTCAAGGAGGTCCACGACCGCCTGGTCGCGCAGACACACCCAGCGCCGGTGATTCCGGGTTCCGCCCCGGGCTGGGACCAGCCCACCGCCATTCTGGATGAGGAGTCCATGGTGGCGCCGGACGCGCGGAGCCAGGAAACCGTCGTAGTGCCCGTCAGGCCGCCGGCGCCGGCCCGGACGCCCTCGGAAATCGCCGCGCCGCGGCCACCCGTTGGCGGCTATCCCTTGGAAGAGGAACCCCCTGCGCCCGCGCCTCGGCGGCCATGGTTGGTGGGCGGAATCGCCGCCGTGGTACTCGGGTTGGTCGGCTGGGTGTTCTATGACCGGACCAGTGCAGAAGGGGTTGCGGCCGGCCGGCTCACCGAAAGCCGCCGCCTCACCCCGGAGGGCGGTCTGGCCATGGATCCTGTGATCGACCCGCAGGGCCGCTTGGTGGCGTACGCCTCCGACCGGGGGGGCGACACCCTTTCCATCTGGGTAGACCACCTTGATGGCAGCCAGCCTGCCCGCCTCACCCGCAGCGAGGCGCACGATTCCGAACCGGATATCGATCCCTCCGGCCAGCACGTGGTGTTCCGGTCCGAGCGGGAGGGAGGCGGGATTTACGTGGTTTCCCTCCTGTCCAGCGATCCGCCGCGACTGCTGGTGAAAGAAGGGCGCCGGCCCCGCTATTCGCCCGACGGCAAGTGGGTGGCCTACTACGACAAGAATGGCCCCAGCGCGGCCAGTTCCGGCGCGCGCATGTTTGTGATCCCCGCCGAGGGAGGTGCGCCCCGCCAGATTCGCGCCGACTTTCCGGTCGCGCAGATGCCGGTGTGGACTCCGGATAGCAAACACCTCGTGTTTGACGGGACCAGTCCCGCGGGCGTGACCGATTGGTGGGTGACGCCGGTGGAGAACGGCCCGCCGGTCGCCACCGGCGCGCTGCGCCTGCTCCAGCAAGCGTTTTGGTCCATCGCCGGTCCGGACCAGGTGCTGGGATCCCAGGTGTTTTTTTCCGGTTCGGCAGGCGACGAACGTCACGTGTGGGCCATCCCTCTCTCTCCCGCTACGTGGAAGGTGGCGGGCGACCCGGAGATGATCACCGCGGGGGGCGCGCAGTTCGGCCAACTGCGCGCGGGCGGTCAAACCGCGGCGTATGCGAATTCCCGTACGACGATCGATGTCTGGGTAGCTGAGATCCAAGGCGATGAAGGCCGGGTGCAGGGCGAATTGCGACGCGTCTCCAAGGCCGCCAATTACTCCCACCTGCCGTCCGTCGATCAGCAGGGCTCCCATCTGGTCTACCTTTCCAACCGCTCAGGCGTGGAAGATTTGTGGATGTCCGATCTGACCGGCGACACGGAGACTCCGGTCACCACCGATCTCAGGATTGCCTACCGGCCGGTGCTGTCCGCCGATGGTTCGCGGCTCATTCTGTCGACGGTGGAAGGGAAGAAGTGTTCCGTCGTCGTCGCCGAAATTGCGGAGCGGCGGGAGGAACTCGCCCTGGAGGGCTGCGCCGGCATCTGGGATTGGTCTCCCGACCGGCAACACGTCCTCTTTTTTGACCCCGACGGCGTGGGCGCACGCGCCGCCCACCTGATGCAAATCCCCAGCGGCCGCCGCTCGGAGATCCTGTGGCATCCGAAACTGGGCATCTTCCACGCCCGCTTCTCGCCGGACGGCAAGTGGATCGCCTTCACCGCCGGCCCGACGATCGGCACGGCCAAGGTGTTCATCGCGCCCTTTCGCCAGATCGTGGTGTCGCCCGAGCAGTGGATTCCCCTCTCCGACTCTGAAGGCAGTTCGCCTGCCTGGTCGCCGAACGGCCGCCTGGTGTATTACCGCTCACGGCGCGATGGGTTCGATTGCATCTGGGCGCGGCGTCTGGACGGCGCGCAACGGCCAGCCGGCGAGCCCATCCCGATCATCCATTTCCACAGTCCCGCCAAAGGACTGTATCAGTTGCCGGAATCCAGCTTCACGATGACGGTGACTCCCCGGCACCTGGTGCTTTCGCTGGCCCGCCATCGCGGCGAGGTGTGGGTCGGCAAGTTCAGCCGGTGACGGCTGACTAGTTTGCAAATTTGCATTTCTTGTGCAAATTTGCAGGAAGAGGGGATGAACGGCCGCTACGTCGTCCGGGCGATCGAACCTGTGCTGCGGAAAGCGGCCAGCCAGTTTCCAGCCGTGGTGGTGACCGGTCCGCGGCAGTCCGGGAAGACAACGCTTCTCAAGCACGTGTTCGGCGCCTCTGCGCGTTAGGTGTCCCTGGAACCGCTCGACGTGCGGACTGCGGCCGCGGCGGATCCCCGCGGCTTCCGGAAAGCGAACCCACCTCCCGTGATCTTCGACGAGGTGCAATACGCGCCCGGCCTGCTGCCGTATGTCAAAGAGCGAATTGACGAACGTCGGGCCAGCCGCGGGCAGTATCTGCTGACCGGTTCGCAGAATCTGCTTCTGGCGGCTCGCGTTACGGAATCGCTGGCCGGCAGGGCGGCCATGTTGCGGCTGATGCCGCTTTCCCATCGGGAAGCACAGGGCGATTGCGAGCGGCCTTTGCCCTGGGAGTCAGGTTTTGGACAGGCCGCTAGCCGCCGGCCTTCCGAGGAACCCTGGCACGGATTCCTGCGGGGCGGGTACCCGGAACTGGTCGCGGACCCGGACCGGGACGTCTCCCTCTGGCATCAGAGCTACTTGCAGACTTACCTCGAAACAGACTTCCGCTCGCTCCGCCAGATCGGTGATCTCACGCAGTACCACATTTTCCTTCGCGCCCTCGCCGCGAGGACCGGGCAGTTGCTCGATTTGGCCGGCCTGTCTCGCGATCTGGGGGTAGCCGTAAACACCGTCAAGGCTTGGCTATCAGTGCGGGAAGCTACCGATCAGGTAATCGTTTTGCGGCCTTATCATGTCAGCCTCGGCAAGCGATTGGTGAAGTCGCCGAAGGTTTGCTTCACCGACACGGGCACGCTTTGCCACCTGGTGGCGTTGAAGGATCCGGAGCATGCACGCGCCGGCCCGCTGGGCGGCGCCATTTTTGAGAACGCCGTTTTGCTGGCAATCTACAAGACGCTTGCCGCCAGGGGGGGGGAGGAGCCCCGGATCTACTTCTGGCGCACCTCTGCGGGGGTGGAAGTGGACCTGCTGGTGGAGACCGCAGCCACACTGGATCCCGTCGAGATCAAGCTCTCGTCCACGCCGCTGCCGCCGATGGCCGCGGGCATCCGTACGCTGCGGGAAGATTTCGAGGGCAAGGCAGGCCCGGGCTTCTTGGTCCACGCCGGCGACGTGCGTTTGCCGCTCGGTGGAGGAGTCACGGCGATCCCGTTTTCCGAGCTATAGATCTCGGGAGCGCTGACCCCGCATGCGGGCGCGATCTTCTGTCGGCCGTCCCCAGCGCCTAGACTAAGAGGAGACCGTATGCTTCAGAGCGGCTTCCTGCGCTGGACGCTTGTGGCGATTGTCGTGGTGCTCGTGCTCTATTTGAGCGGCACGGTGATCGGGCTCTGCTTGCCCGCCGCACATGCGGCCAGTCGCCGGGTAGTCCTGGAAGCGGTGCCGCCGGAGGCGGTGTGGCGGACGGTGCTGGACCCCGACACCCAGGCGGAGTGGCGGACTGACATCCGGCGGATCGACGTGCTGCCCTCCCGCACGGACGGTCCGGTGTGGCGGGAGCGCTACCGCAATGGCCGCAGCCTGGTCCTGGCGACTTCTCAACTGATCCCGCAACGCCGCTGGGAGCGGCGCGTGGCGGACCCGCGCGCCCCGTTCCGCGGCACCTGGACGCTCAGCCTGACGCCCGCCGGTTCCGGCACCCTGATCGACCTGAAGGAAACGGCTGAAGTTCCGAACCCGTTTTTCCGGTTTGTGGCCAAATATATCGTCGGCCATGGCCGCGCCGTGGACAGCTACTTGCGGTTTCTGGCGCGACGGTTCGGGCAACGGGCGGAGTTCCAGTAGCGGCGGGATCCGCCTACCGGTATAATCCAGAGTTCGCCATGCCGCCTTCTGTTCCGGCCGTTGTTGTTGGACTTGTATTAACTGGACTCGCCCCGCTGATGACCGCCCAAGCTCCCGAGCGCGCCCACGCCCGCTCCATGGTGATTTCCCGCCATGGGATCGTCGCCACCAGCCAGACGCTCGCTTCGCAGGCGGGCGCCCAGATCCTGGCCCGCGGCGGTTCCGCCGTGGACGCCGCCATCGCCGCCAACGCGGTGCTGGGCGTGGTCGAGCCGATGAGCTGCGGCATCGGCGGCGACCTGTTCGCCATCCATTGGGACGCCCGGACGCGCCGGTTGACTGGGCTGAACGCCAGCGGTTGGGCGCCGCGCGGCATGACGCTCAAGTTCCTCCAGGAACAAGGTCACTCCGCCATGCCGCACACCGGGATCCATTCGGTGTCGGTCCCCGGGTGCGTCCTGGGCTGGGAGCGGCTGCACCGCAAGTTTGGCCGGCTCAAGTGGGCAGAGTTGTTCGCCGCCGCGATCCACTACGCCGCCGACGGCTTTCCGGTAACGGAACTCATCGCGGAACAGTGGCGGAACGCGTACGGGGTCCTCAGCCGGAGCGATGGTGCGCCGGGCTTGTTCCTGCCCGGCGGTTCGGCCCCCGTCACGGGCGCGCGGTTCCGGAACCCGGACTTGGCCTCCACCCTCCGCGAGCTTGCCGTCCAGGGCGCCGCTTCCTTCTACCGGGCGGGCATCGCCCGCTCGATCCTCCAGACCTCCGCCCGGCTGGAAGGAACGCTGGCGGCGGCCGACCTGGCCGAGTTCGAACCGGAGTGGACCGACCCGATCGCGGTGACCTATCGCGGTTGGAAGGTCTATGAGTTGCCGCCCAACGGGCAGGGCATCGCGGCGCTCCAGATGCTCAACCTGATGGAACAGTTTCCGATCGGCCCCCACGACAGCGCCGGGACGCTCCATACCAAGATCGAAGCGCAGAAACTGGCCTACGCCGACCTGATGCGGTATGTAGGCGATCCCCGATTCGCCCGGGTGCCGGTGGCGGGCATGCTGGCGAAGGCTTACGCGCGAGAACGGTCCAGGTTGATCGGCGAGCGCGCCAGTTGCCAGGCGGCTCCCGGCACGCCTCCTGAGGCCGAAGGCGACACCATCTACCTGTCGGTCGTTGACCGGGACGGCAACATCGTCTCGCTGATTCAGAGCCTGTACCAGAGCTTCGGTTCCGGCGTGGTGGTGGAAGGGCGAGGTTTTCATTTGCAGAACCGCGCCGCTCTTTTCGTGATGGACCCGGCACATCCGAACGTGGTGGCGCCCAGGAAACGGCCTTTTCACACCATCATTCCCGCGTTCGCGGAAAAGGACGAGCTCTACCTCGGTTTCGGCATTATGGGCGGCTTCAACCAGGCGCAGGCGCACGCGCAATATCTTTCGAACCTAGCCGACCACGGGATGAACATCCAGCAGGCGATGGATGCTCCGCGCTTTACCAAGCTCACCTTCGGCGGCTGCGACCTGCTGATCGAAAACCGTTACCCGGCGGCGGTGCTGAATGAGTTGGAACAGCGCGGGCACCAACTCCAGCGGGTAGGCGCCTACTCGATGGCGATGGGCGGCGGACAGGCCGTGCTGCACGACGCGAAGCGCCAGGTCAACTACGCCGCCTCCGATGCCCGGAAAGACGGCGCGGCGATTCCCGAACCCCCGCCCGGCCGCTGACGGCCGCGCACGATGATGGAGGAGATCCGCCGCGAGGAGGAACGATGGCGTCCGAGAACATGTTGGGAGCGTACGGGGCATGGGCCGCGGGCCTGGTGGAGGATCCGCCCCGCTTCTCGTTCCGCCGCCCGGAGTGGACCGACTTGCGCGAATGGCGCACGGCGGCCCGGGCCCGGCTCCGCGACCGGCTGATGCAGCCCTACGCCGGCGGACCGCCGCGGGCGGTGCCGCGCCAGGAGCCTTTCGAATTCGAGGGGTTGCGCGTTGAGCCGCTGCAGTGGCAACTGCCGTATGGCCCTCCCACGGAAGCAGTGCTCTTGCGGCCGGCCGAGGCTCGCGAGCCGCTGCCGGGCGTGGTCGCCCTTCACGATCATGGCGGCAACAAATACTTTGGCTGGCAGAAAATCACCCGCACGGGGGACAACCCGCACCCCCTGATGGTCAGCCATCAGGAGCGTTATTACGGCGGCGTCGCCTGGGCCAATGCGCTGGCCAGGCGTGGCTATGTGGTGCTGGTGCACGACGCGTTCACCTTCGCCAGCCGCCGCATGCGCCCGGCGGACCTGCCGCCGGTGATCAAGGGAGATCTCACGGAAAGCGATCCGGAAACCGAAGAGGGAATTCAGCGCTACAACCAGTTCGCCGGCGGCCACGAGCACCTGATCGCCAAGAGCCTGTTCTGCGCCGGCACGACCTGGCCCGGCGTCTTCACCGCTGAGGATCAGCGCGCGCTCGACTATCTTTGTTCGCGTCCCGAGGTGGATGCGGCGCGCGTGGGCTGCTGCGGCCTGTCGGGCGGCGGCCTGCGCACCGTCTATCTGACCGGTCTCGACCCGCGCATCCGCTGCGCATGCTGCGTCGGCATGATGACCACCTGGCGGGACTACCTGCTGAACAAGTGCTACACGCACACCTGGATGATTTACATTCCCGGGCTGCCCTGGGAACTGGATTATCCGGAGATCCTCGGGCTGGCGGCGCCGAATCCGGTGCTGGTGCTGAACGACCGCGAGGACCAGCTTTTCACCCTGCCGGAGATGGAACGCGCCGACCGGATCCTGACCGAGGTCTACAGGAAAGCGAACGCGGCCGAGAACTACAAGGCCTCCTTCTATCCGGGTCCGCACAAATTCGACCGGGACATGCAGGACGAAGCATTCGCCTGGTTTGACCGCTGGCTAAAGGCCTGAACGCGCCGGTCCGCGAACGGCAGGGAGTGCCTCATGGCCCTGCGGGCCACCACAGGTCATGAAAACGAGGTCGACGTGCGGGTACCGTGCACCGGGGCGGAAGAGATCGTTTCCGCTCTGGCGCCGTCGAGTGTCGGGAGGGAGTCGCTGACCCCATCCCAGCCCCCAGGGCTGATTTTTCGGGAGCGGGCATTTTTGGGTTGTGGACCCGAACTGCGAGACGTGGCGCCCGGCGCCCCGCGCAGGCGCGTCTGCGCAGGCTAAGCGCGCCGGTTCTTCCGCCTCCCCGTGACGCAGATCACAGAAGGACGCCGGGACAGGGGTCCACACTGGGATCGGACGTCTGGATGACGCAACGCCTCGGTCCTGTGATCACCATCCTGTGCTGTCTGACGCCCGCCGGGGAGGCGCAGGCCCCGACCGCGGAACAGCGCGGATCCGCCATCAAAATCTCCGGGAGTTACCGGACCCGCCTGGAGAGTTGGAGCTGGTTCCGCGGGGAGGGAGACTCCGCGTACACATTTTCCGGCAACATTCTGCGGGTCGCGGCCGGACGCAACGGCAAATCCTTCGACTGGCAGGTGGAATTGGCCGCGCCGCTTCTGTTGAACCTGCCGGAACGAGCTGTCGCGCCCGCGCCCCAGTTGCAGCTTGGCCTCGGCGCAAACTACTTCGCAGCGAATCGCCATGCGGCTCACGCCGCCCTGGCGTTCCCCAAGCAGGGATTCATCCGCTGGAAGGGAAGGCTTGGCGCCGCCAGCCAGTCGCTGCGTCTGGGCCGGTTTGAGTTCAACGACGCTTCTGAGTTTACTCCCCGGCACGCCGATCTGGCGTTTCTGCGCCGCGACCGGATGATGCAGCGCCTGATCGGAGGGTTTGTGTGGACGCACGTGGGAAGGAGTTTCGACGGCGTGCATTACTCGGTCGACCGGGCGGGGGTGAACTATACCCTTATCGCAGCGGTTCCCACCCGGGGCGTGTTTCAGGTGGACGGGTGGGGTAACCTGCACATCGGGCTCGGTTACCTGGCGGCGAACGGACAGATGAACCGGAAGGCGGCCGCGCTGGACTGGCGGCTGTTCGGCAGCTACTACCACGATTGGCGCGGGGTGGTGAAAACCGATTCGCGTCCTTTGCGCGTCCGCCAGCAGGACCTGGGAAACATTGGGATCACCAGTTTCGGCGGGCATTTGCTGGCCAGCTTCAGCTCCCCCGCCGGAGCCATCGATCTCGTCCTCTGGCAAGTGGTCCAGACCGGGCGCTGGGGCAAGCTCGACCACCGCGGCTGGTCGACGCTGGCCGAGGCGGGCTGGCAGCCGAAAGCGCTCCCGCGCTTCAAGCCGTGGGTGCGGGGCGGCTTCTATCTGAGTTCGGGGGATCACGACCCCAATGACCGGAAGCACGGCTCCTTTTTTCAACTGCTGCCTACGCCGCGCCCCTTCGCGCGCTTCCCCTTCTATAACATGGTGAACAACGACGACTTTCAGGGAGTGCTGATGCTCCGCCCCCAGAAGACCGTCACCGTGCGGGGAGAAGCGCACGCGTTGCGGCTGGCGAACCGCAACGACCTCTGGTACCTGGGCGGTGGCGCGTTCCAGCCCTGGACGTTCGGCTACATCGGCCGCAACACCTCAGGCGAACGCGCCCTGGCGAACTTGTACGACGCCAGCCTGGACTGGAATCCGCGCTCGGCGTGGACCCTGACGGGGTACCTCGGCTACGCCGCTGGCAAAGGCGCCTTGCGGCGCATCTACCCCTCCGGACCGAATGGCCGTTTCGGTTACGTCGAGCTGACCTACCGCTTCTGACCAGACGCCCGGAAAACGCTATTCTCTGCTCCAGGAAGAAAGCTTTCCGCTCCAGATGGACCCGGACACCTCTCCCAGCCCGATCAACAGTTTGTTCTTGGTGACAAACAGGTCCAGCCCATTGAAAGCGGTCAGCGTTGGCGCACGCCGGGCGGAATGAAAGTGGTAGACGACAAACGGCACGCCCTCCGGGCGGTACGCATCGTTGAGCTTCTGCGCCCAGGCGCAGCGGTTGCTGTCCCGGTTGGACATGTAGTACACCAGTTTGCCGCTGGGCGCCCACTGCGGAGAGGTATCCCACGCCTTGCCGTCGGTAACCGGAATCCACTCCGCGGCGGGAATCAAACCCTCCCGGAAGAGCGCCACCTGCACCTGGGACCGGCCGGAAGGCAGCCGTTTGACAAAGGCGAGGCGCTTGCCGTCCGGAGAGAAGCGGGCCTGGGTCAGCGCGTGCAACTCGTCCTGGAGCAGCGGCGTGCGCCTCCCGCTGGCTAAATCAATCAGCGCCACGCCCCGGAAAGCAGCCTGCGGCGGATGGTAGTCCACCAGCAGGCGCTGCGAATCGGGAGACCAGTCGTAGATGATCGCGCCGCCGCAATCCTGGCAGACCAACTGCGTACTCGCTTGTCCCAGGTTCGCGACGAACTGTTCATAACGGCCGATGCGCCGCTCCGAGAACGCCACTTTGGTCCCATCCGGGCTTACGCGCGGCCAATACTCATCCTGCCGGCCGCTGGTGGCAGGCGACTCGCGGCCGGTGTCGAAATTCCAGATGCGGGTGGTGAACAAACCGTCGCGAGAGGTCAGGAACGCCAGGATGCGCTCGTCGGCCGACAAAGTCGGGTAGGAACGCTGGTCGGAACCCGGAATCGCCGGCTGCAATTCGCCCAAGGTCCGCCCCTCGTCGGCGTTCAACGCGAGACTGAAGATGCCCACCGTCACCTGTTGCGCGGTGAAGACAAAACGCCCTTTCCCCGCGAAGGAAGGCTGGATCTCCAGGCGCTCGCCGGCGGTGAGGCGTTGCGGTTTCTGGGTGATGCGGGGATTGGCTACGGTAAACGGTGCGCGGTACAGGTGCGCTCCCCCGGCTTCCGGGATCGAGAAGATGACTTGCCCGTCGCGCCAGTCGCCGGGAATGGAGCATTGTCCAGCCTCCAGCAACTGGAATCCGGCCAGCGCCTCACAGGCATCCGTCCGCAGGGGTGCGCCCCCGTCCACCGGGGCCAGCCACCAATCCGACCGGCCCGCGTCCACCGCGGGGGTCATCTTGCCCAACACCAGCAGGTGGTTCCCCTCCGGGGACCAGACGGGGAACCGCGCGGCCGCGAAGGAATCCAGCAGCCGCCGCGAAGCCCCCCCTTGCGCCGGGACCACGTGGACCTGGTAGTCGCCGATGATTTCGGGCGAAAGCCCGGCGGGTCCCGTCCAGTAGGCGATCAGGCTGCCGTCGGGCGAAAAGCGAGGCCGCCGCCCGCCGGGCGCCACCAGTTTCTCGTTGCCGCCCGTTACGGGCATCACGTACACGCCGTCGGGTTCCCGCTCGGAGCGGAACGCGATCCACTTGCCGTCGGGCGAGAAGGCGGGTTCCCGCTCGTCGGCGGTATTCGTGGTCAACCGCTTGGCGTTCCTTTCGCCGATCCGCTGCAGCCAGAGATCGAGGTGTCCCTCTCCGGTGCGATCCGAGGAGTACACCACCCAGTTGCCGTCCGGGGAGACGGCGGGTTCGGCGTCCAGACCTCCGGCGCCGGTGACTTCGGCGACGGCCGCCGCTCCGCCGTCATCCGGGCGGCTGCGCCACCACGCCACCGCGCCCACGATGACCGCCAGCCCCAGCACCACGGCGAATACGATCCGGAGCAGCCGCTCCCAATTCTCGACGCGGAACGCGCGTTTGCGCGTGCCGGTCGAGACGTAGTCGATGCGCAGTTTTTCAACCAACGGCCGCACCTCGGCGAACGACTGGGCGCGCCTGTCGCGGTCCTTTTCGAGCGTGCGCGCCACCAGTTTGTCGCTGCCTTTCGGAGTGTGGCTGGAAACGCTCTCGGGCGGAGGGGGTTCCTCCTTCAGGATCGCGTCCAGCGTGGCCACCGCCCACTCGCGTCGGAACGCCCAACGCCCGCTGGCCATCTGATAGTAAATCGCGCCGAACGAGAAAATGTCCGAGACCGTGTCCGGGCTTTGGCCTTCGATCACTTCCGGGGCCAGGTAGGCCACCGATTCCGCGGTGGTCCCCGGAGGCTGTGACGTGGCCGAATAGCGGAACCCCTCGAACAGTCTCGCCAGGCCCGCATCGGCCACCTTGACGTGCCCGTCGGAGGCGATCAGGACGTTGGAAGGACGCAAATCGCCGTGGGCCAGCCCGGCGCCCTCCAGCGCCTCCATGGCGCTGAGGATCTGCTGGGCGTAACTGATGGTTTCCTTGCGACGCAGCCGCTTGCGTTTCAGCGCCGCGGCCAGGCTCTCGCCTGCGATGTATTCGGCCACCGCGAACGGGCGGCCTTCCGCCTCACCGAACTCCAGAATGGAGAGCAGGTTCGGGTGGTTCAGCGCGGACGCCTTCTGCGCATCTTCCTTCAGGCGCGCGAAGCGTTCGGGGTGTTCGAGCGCGGCCGGTTTGAACCAGCGCACCACCACTTTGCTTTCCTGGCTGGGGTCGATGGCCTTGTAGGTGACGCTATAGGCGCCGTCCTTGAGCACCTCGGAGACGGCGTACCGCCCAATCATCCGCGTGTCCATGGCTTACCTCTTTGCCGCCTCCGCCCCGGGCCGCGCGAAACAGTACAGCGCAGATTTGGTTCGCACGTACAGTTTGCCGCCGACGACCGCGGGCGTGGCATGGCACTCCTCGCCGAGATCGTTCACCGCGAGCACCTCCCATTCCGGCCCGGCCGAGATGACCGCCGCCTTCCCCTGCTGACTCAGCGTGAAGATTTTGCCGTCGGCCGCGACCGGTGAGGCGAAATACGGATCCAGGGCGCCCGCGATTCTCGCCTGTTTCAGCACCTTGCCCGTCGCCGCCTCGAAGGAGGTGAAGATACCGCCTTCCTTCAGCATGTAGAGAATGCCCCGGTAGTACAAGGGGGAGGGAACGTTCGGCAGCGAGCGCGTGTAACGCCAGGCCACCTGCGTTTCGGGCAGTTCGCCCCGGCCGCCCGGGCGCAGCGCGATGAGCGCATTCTGCGCTTTGCGGCGCGCCTGATAAAGCTTCCAGTCCCGCGCGTCGAGGGCGCCGTCGTCGTCCAGGTCGAGACTACGCCAGTCCTTGAGTAGCTTCTCGTCCGTCACCTCCGCTTTCGCCAGTTTGCCGTCGCCGTTGGCGTCCCTGATCTTCAGCACCTGCTCGAAAGCAGGCACGTCTTCCTGTTGACCGGTGTCGGAGCCGCCGGCCCACCCCTGGACGAACACCAGCCCCTCGCCGAGCACGGGCGTCGGCTTCAATTGCCACGTGAGACCGCGGTACCACCACACGGGTTTGCCGGTGCGCAGGTCGTACGACGTCAACTGGTAGGAACCGGCGATAAGGGCCTGGAGCGGCCCGTTCGGCGGTTGATAGAGGACGGGAGTCGAGAAACCGCGCGTGTATTCGGAGCGGTCCACTCGCCAGAGGGGTTTACCCGAATCCTTGTCCAGCGCGGTGAGAAAAGAACCGCTCTCCTGATCGCAGATCATCAGGAGCGTATTGCCGGCCAGCACAGGCGAGGCGCCCATGCCCATGGGATTGTTGAAAGGGCCCAGCGGCGCGCGCCACCGCTCATTGCCGTCGGGCCCGTAGGAAAGCAGGCCGAAGTCGCCGAAGAAGGCGTACGCGTTGCTGCCGTCCGTCACCACGCTGGGCGAGGCGGGTCCATTGGCTTTGTGCAGTTCCTGGATGCGGGCACGCGGGGCCTCCCGCCGCCAGGCAATGCGTCCGCTGTCGCGGTCCAGGGCGAGGGTGTACAGGCGGCCGTCCTCGTGCGCCGTCAGAAAAATGTGGGTCCGGGAAAAGACCGGGGAAGAGTGGCCGGGGGGAACCGGCGTCTTCCAAACGACGTTCCTGCCGGGGCCGAACTCCTCCGGCAGCCCCACCGATTCCGACACGCCGGCCGCGTTCGGACCTCGGAACTGCGGCCAATTCTCTGCCGCCGCAGCGAGTCCGCTGCCAGCCGCCGCCAGCGCCATCCACCATACCGCTCTTTTTTTGCGCATACGCACGCGTCTCGACTGTCAACTATACAGAATGCGCAGCGCCCGCCGCACTGCGCGCGGCCGCTGTACACTAAGGGTATCTCAATCCCCGGAAAGGGTTTTCTCGTGACTGCTGTCTCCGCGCCGCAACTCTCCCCCGACCTCGCCACCCGCGTCCAACAAGCCCGCGATCGCCTCGATGCCTGGACGCGCGAGATGGTCGCCTGGCATTTCAGTCCGGAAACCGGGTGCCCTTTCTGGCTCGATTACGCCGCCCACCTGGGTTGGGACCCGCGCAGGGAAATTCAAACCTACGCCGACCTCGACAAGCTGGGGTTTTTTCAAGACGAGTGGTTGCGGGGCGGCCCCGTCCGGCGCTGGGTGCCCAAAGGCTTCGCCGGACGGCCGGTTTCGGTGTTTGAAACCGGCGGCAGCACGGGCGTGCCGAAGTCGCGCATCAACATCGAGGACTTCCGGATCGACTACGAACAGTTCTCCCGCACGCTGCCGGACGACGCCTTTCCCAAAGGTGCGGACTGGCTACAGGTCGGACCTACCGGACCGCGCCGGCTCCGGCTGGCCGTCGAGCACCTGGCGCAGCATCGCGGCGGCATCTGCTTTATGGTCGACCTGGATCCCCGCTGGGTGATCAAACTGATCAAGTGGGGAGAAATGCAAATGGCCGAGCGCTACAAGCAGCACGTGATCGACCAGGCGCTCATCCTGCTGAAGGCGCATCCGAACATCAAGTGCCTCTTCATCACGCCCAAGCTGCTGGAGGCGCTGTGCGAGAAAGTGTCGCTGAAAAAACTCGGCATTACTGGCGTCTTTTGCGGCGGCACGGAAATGACGCCGCAATTCTGCCGGTTCGCGGTGGAGGAATTGCTAGAAGGCGTCTACTTCGCGCCCACGTATGGCAACACGCTGATGGGGCTGGCGACCCACAAGCCGCTTTCGGCGGAAGACAATTACGCCATCATCTACTATCCGCCCTCGCCGCGGGCGATGATCGAGGTGGTAGACCCGGACGAACCCACCCGCGTCGTCGGCTACGGGGAGACGGGGCGCGCGCGCCTGACCACCCTGACGCGGGAGACCTTTATTCCCCGCTTCCTCGAGCGTGACGAATGCGAGCGCGAGGCGCCCGTCGATCTGTATCCCTGGGACGGCGTCCGCAATGTCCGGCCGTTCCGCCGCTTTTCCTCCACCGTGGTCGAAGGAGTGTATTGACCCGATGCTGCACATTCCGATTCTGCGTAAAGGGAAGCCGTACTATTCCGTCGATGTCGCCCGCACGGTCCACCACCGGACGCGGGAGCCGTTCGTCGAGATCAGCCAGGCGAATGTCGGATTGATCCGCCGGGACCTGCTCGACCAGGAGACGCCGCGGAGACTGCTGGCGCGGTTTTCCACGCGCGAATTGCTCGACCTCTGCCGCCGCGCCGCCGGCCATTTTCTCCACGATCCGCTGCCGCTCGGCGAGCAGCGCCAGGGGCCGGACGAGTACGTCCGGGCGCTGTCGGCGACCACCGGCATGCCGCATGTCCTGGTGCGCAAGAACATGGCGAAGATCCATGGCGTCCTGGCGGAGATGGAAAGCGTGCTCGCGGGGCTCACGCGAGGTCTGGATCTCGACATTCTGGACCGCGGTTTCGGGGAAGCCGACGGACACGCGGTCAGCTTCTTCCCGCGCGGGGATGCGCTGGGCGTGGTGCTGCCGAACAATTCCCCCGGCGTGCACTCGCTCTGGATTCCCGCTTTCGCGATGAAGATCGGCCTGGTGCTGAAACCGGGCAGCGCCGAGCCGTGGACTCCTTACCGGATCATCCAAGCGTTGATGCAGGCGGGCGCTCCGCCGGAAGCCTTCAGTTACTACCCCACGGACCACGCCGGCGCCAACGAGATTCTGCGGCAGTGCGGACGCGGCATGTTGTTCGGCGACGTGGGTTCCACCAAAGCCTGGCGCGCCGATCCCCGGGTGGAGTTGCACGGACCGGGATACAGCAAGATCGTGCTGGGCGAAGACGTGATCGGCGAGTGGGAACAGTATCTGGACGTGATGGTGGCGTCCATCGTCGACAATGGAGGCCGTTCGTGCGTCAACGCCTCGGGCGTTTGGGTTCCCCGGCATGCCGACGCGATCGCCGAAGCGCTGGCGGAAAGGCTGGCGCGGATCGTCCCGCGCCCCGCCGAGGATGAAGAAGCCCTGCTGGCGCCGTTTGCCGACGCGCAGGTGGCCCGGCGCCTTTCGCAGATGATCGACCAGGATCTGTACGGGGAGGGCGCCACGGACGTGACCGCCCGCCGGCGGGGCGCGCCGCGCATCGCCGAGTTCGAGGGCTGCACGTACCTGCTGCCCACGGTGATCCGCTGCCACGATCCGGAGCACCCGCTCGCCAATCGCGAGTTCCTGTTCCCCTACGCCAGCGTCGTCGAAACACCCCAGGAGCATCTGCCCGAGGCGCTCGGGCCGACCCTGGTGGTGACCGCTATTACGCGGGACCCGGCCCTCACCCGCCGGTTGCTCTCGTCGCCGCACGTGGGGCGGTTGAATCTGGGACCGATTCCTACCATGCGCATCCAATGGGATCAGCCGCACGAAGGGAATCTGTTCGACCACTTGTTCGCCCGGCGCGCCTTCCAGAGCGCGTACGCGGCGGAACTGGCCGCGGTCTAACGGGGACGCGCGGCCGCATGAAGATCCTCTCCCTCGCCGCGGGCGCGGCCGGGATGTATTGCGGGAGTTGTCTGCGCGACAACGCTCTGGCCGCGGAACTGTTGCGCCGCGGGCACGATGTCATCCTGCTGCCTCTGTACACGCCCCTCCGCACCGACGAGCCCAGCGTGGCCCATCGTAAGGTCTTTTTCGGCGGCATCAGCATCTATCTCCAGCAGCTTTCCGGCGTTTTCCGCCGTACTCCGCGCCTGCTGGACCGGCTGTGGGATGCACCGTGGGCTCTGAAGCTGGCCTCCCGCAGCAGCCTGCCGGTCTCGCCCAAGCAGCTCGGGGAACTGACGGTGTCGATGCTGGAAGGCGCCGGAGGCATCCACGCCCGCGAGGTGGACAAGCTGGTGGAATGGCTGCGCCACGAGACGCCGCCCGATGTCGTCAACCTGCCCAACTCGCTGCTGATCGCGCTGGCGGCTCCGCTGAAAGAAGCGCTCCGACGGCCCGTGTGTTGCACGCTGCAAGGGGAGGACCTGTTCCTCGAAGGGTTGCCGGAACCGCATCGCACCCGCGCCCTCGACCTGATGCGCGGCCACCTGCCGCACGTCGACGCGTTCCTGCCGGTGAGCCGGTTCTACGCGGACTTCATGGCCGAGTATCTGGAGATCCCGCGGGAAAAAATGCGGGTGGTGCCGCTGGGAGTGAACGCCGCGGACTTCCCGGCCGCCCCGCAGCCCGGCGGCCGTCCTTTCACCGTGGGCTTTCTGGCCCGGGTCGCCCCGGAGAAGGGGCTGCACGTGCTGGCCGGAGCTTTCCTGCATCTCGCGCAGCGCGGAGAGTTTTCCGGCGTGGTGAAAGCCGCCGGCTATTTGCCGCCCGAATCCCGCGCCTACTTGAGCGACATCCTCAAGCGTGTGGCCGATGCCGGCCTGGCGAACCGCTTCCACTACGTGGGAGAAGTGGACCGCGCGGGCAAGATCGAGTTCTTCCGGTCAATCGATGCATTCTCCCTGCCGTGCACTTATGGCGAGCCCAAGGGGCTTTCCGTGCTGGAGGCGCTGGCGGCGGGCGTGCCGGTGGTGCAACCGCGGGTGGGCGCGTTTCCCGAGATGCTGGAGCGCACGGGAGGCGGATTGCTCGTGGACCCTGGGCCGGCGAACCTGGCGGCGGGTCTTCAGGAGTTGGCGCGGGATCCAGCCGCCGCCCGCGCGCTGGGCCAAGCGGGTGCGCAAGGCGTCCGCCGCCACTACACGGTCGCGGCGATGGCCGACGCCGCTCTACAGGCGTGGCAGAGGACAGTGGCTGGCAAAAAGCCGGCTGAACCGTCGTGAATGGGATTGGTTCTCATACCTGAAACATCCTTTCGACCCCCGGCAATCGGTCGAAATCGGTGTTTGTTGCGAAAGGTAAGGGCGCCGAGAGCGACGAAAATAAGGGGAGGGACGGCGGCGGTTACCCCGGGGCAGCGGAGGATTTGCCGGGCCGGTGAGCGACGCGCGCACAATGCCGCCCACACCACGATCGGCGCGTTACAATACTCCCGCGTGCTCGACGTTCAGAACCTTGCCAAGAGCTACGACACCGCTCGCGGCCCGTTACCCATTCTCGAAAACGTGACGTTCCAAATGCAGGCGGGCGACGCTCTGGCGGTGGTAGGCCCTTCGGGCAGCGGGAAGAGCACGCTGCTCTACCTGCTGGGGGCGCTGGAACGCCCCTCGGGCGGCGCGGTGTCGTTGGACGGGGTGGATCCGTTTTCGCTGCCCGAACGGGAACTGGCCGCGTTTCGCAACCGCCGCATCGGCTTCGTGTTTCAGGACCATTGTCTGCTGCCGCAGTGCACGGTACTGGAGAACGTGCTGGCGCCCACGCTGGTCGCGCCGCCTGACGCGGCGCACGAGGCCCGGGCGCGCGACTTGCTGGACCGCGTCGGTCTGGCCGCGCGCCTCGACCACCTGCCGGCCGAACTCTCCGGCGGGGAGAAACAGCGGGCCGCACTGGCCCGTGCCTTGGTGCTCGAGCCCGCCCTAGTGCTCTGCGACGAGCCGACTGGCAACCTGGACCAGGACACCGCGCGCGCCGTCGCCGACCTGCTGGTGGATCTGCACCAGCGCCAGCGCGGCATCCTGATCGTGGTGACGCACAGCCCCGAGTTGGCGGCGCGCTTGCCGCGTCAGGCCCGCCTGCGGGATCACCGGCTGGTCTTTTCCGCGTCATGACCTACACCCGGCTTCTCCGGCGCAGCCTGCGCCACTTCTGGCGAACGCATCTGGCCGTGGTGTCCGGCTCGGCGATCGCCGTGGCGGTCCTGGCCGGCGCGCTGCTGGTGGGCGAATCGGTGCGCGGCAGCCTGCGCGCTCTCGCTCTGGAGCGCATCGGCCGCACCGACACGGCGCTGGCGGGCGCGCACTTTTTTCGCGAGGCGCTGGCCAGAGAAATCGGCGCCTGTCCGCTGATCGCGCTGGAGGGCGTAGCCTCCGCGGGCAAGCGCACTGCCGGCGGCGTGGCGGTCTACGGCGTGGACGCGCGCTTCTTCGCCTTTCACGGCGTCCCGAACTTCCGGATGCCCGCCGGCCGCCGCGTGTGGCTTTCGTCCGCCCTAGCCCGAGAACTCGGCGTGGACGCCGGCGACTCCGTACTGGTGCGGATGGAGCAGCCCTCGGACATTCCGCCGGAGTTCCTCCATGGCCGGCGAGATCAACCCGGGCGCGCGGTCCGTTACGGCGTGGAAGGCGTGCTGCCGCCGGAGCGGATGGGCGACTTCTCCCTCCGCCTGTCGCAGGCCGACGTGCGCGCCGTGTTCGTGCCCCTGGTGCGTTTGCAGCAGGAACTCGACCGCGCCGCGCAGGTCAATACGGCATTGCTCGCCGCACCGCCGGGAGCCGGGTGGGAACGGCGCGTCACCCTGGAAGACCTGAATCTGCGCTTGCGGCCGCTGGCCGGCGGCGTCGTCTCGGTCGAGCATGCCGGAGCGCTGCTCAACGACGCAGTCGAGGCCGCCGTCCGGGATGCCGCCGCGGCAACGGGGCTGACGACCCATCCGGTCTTCACCTACGTGATCAACACGATCCGCCGCGGCCGGCGCGAGGTGCCGTACTCGCTGGCCGCCGCGCTGGATCTGGAATGGCTCGGCGCGGACGTCGAGCCTGGCGACGCCATCGTGCTGAACGACTGGACGGCAAGAGAACTGGGCGCACGGCCCGGCGATGACATCGAACTCGAATTTTACGTCTGGGACGCGAGCGGCGTTCTCGCGACCCGCCACGTCAGCTTCCCGCTCGCCGAGGTGACGCCCATACGCGGGCTGGCCGCCGACCCCGAGCTGACGCCCGAGTACAAAGGACTCACGGACGCAAAGGCGCTGCGCGATTGGGACCCGCCCTTTCCGATCGACCTCGGCCGGATCCGCCCCCAGGATGAAGCCTACTGGGAGCGGTATCGCACTACGCCGAAGGCATTTCTGCCGCTCGCGCTCGCGCAGCCGCTTTGGCGATCGCGCTTTGGAAAACTGACCGCCATCCGGTTGGAAGCCGGCGACGATGCGGGCAAGGTGGAAGCGTTCCGATCGGCGCTGCGCGCCCGCCTGAACCCGCTCGAACACGGCTTGGCCTTGCTGCCCGTCCGCGATCCCGCGCTGGCGGCTTCGGCGGGCGTTACGGACTTTGGCCAATATTTCCTGTACTTCAGCTTCTTCCTGGTGGTCGCAGCGTTGCTGCTGGCGGGGCTGTTCTTCCGCTTGGGAATCGAGCAGCGGAGGCGGGAGATCGGGTTGTATGCGGCGCTGGGCTACGCGCGCGCGGCCGTTCGCAGGCTGCTGCTGGGCGAAGGTCTGCTGCTGGCGCTGGCGGGGGGCGCGCTCGGCATCGTAGCGTCGTTCCTGTACGCGGGGGGCATTCTCTTCGGGCTGACTACCTGGTGGTCGGACGCGGTAGGAACCCGGCGGCTGGCGCTGCACCCTTCCGCGGCGGCGCTGACGATCGGATTCGGCGCGGGAACGCTGGCGGCGGTCGGCGCGGCGGCGCTCGCGCTGCGGGCGCTGCGCAGACGGTCGCCGCGCAGTTTGCTGGCGGGAGCGGAAGACGCGCCCTCGCGGCGCGGGGGCCGGCCGCGGCTTGCCTTGGGCGCCGCCGTGACCGCGGCCTGCGCCGCTTGCGGCCTGAGCGCCGCTTCCCTAGCCGGCCGGGTGCCGCCCGCCGGAGCCTTCTTTGGTTCCGGCGCGCTGGTGCTGGCGGCCGCGCTGCTGGCCGCGCGATGGTGGATGTTGCACGCCCGCCGCGCTCGAGTTGCCTCCGTCGCCGCCCTGGGTGTGCGCGGCGCCGCCTATCGGCGCGGCCGCAGCCTCCTTTGCATCACGTTGATCGCGCTGGCGACGTTCCTGATCCTGTCGCTCGAATCGTTCCGGCGCGACGCGCGCGACGGCGCGCCCGGCGAAGGTGGCTTCGCGCTGCTGGCCGAATCCGCCCTGCCGGTCTACTTCCATCCTGGCACGCCCGCCGGCCGCGCCAGTCTCACGTTGGACGAAGCCCCCTTGGCCGGCGTCACGCTCTTTCGCTTCCGTCTGAAACCAGGCGACGACGCAAGCTGCCTCAATCTCTACCAGCCCCGCAACCCTCGCATCCTGGCGCCCACGCCGGACTTCCTGGCCGCCCGGCGTTTCCCCTTTCGCGCATCGCTGGCGCGGACGGACCGCGAAAAAGCCAATCCCTGGCTCTTGCTGGAGCGGCGGCCCGCAGGCGGGGCCATTCCCGCCATCGCCGACGCCAACTCGCTCCAGTATGTGCTGCACCGCCAGCTCGGCGACTTTTACGACATTGGGGACGGCCGCGGCCGTCCGCTGCGCGTGCAGTTCGTCGCCTCACTTGCCGACAGCCTGTTTCAATCCGAGATCCTGATTTCCGAAGCGAATTTCCAACGCTGGTTTCCCGAGCGCCAGGGGTATCGCGTGTTTCTCATCGAGGCGCCCGCCAGCCGCGCGCAAGCCGTCTCGGACGCGCTCGAAGACGGCCTGCGCGACTACGGGTTCGACGCGCGGCCCGCCTCCGAACGCCTGGCGCAGTTCCATCGCGTCGAGAACGCCTACCTGTCCACTTTTCAGGCGCTCGGCGCACTCGGGCTGCTGCTCGGCACGCTGGGTCTGGCGGCGGTGCTGATCCGCAACGTCCTGGAGGCGCGCAGTCAACTGGCGCTGTTGCAGGCGGTCGGCTACCAGCCCCGACACCTGGCCCGCATCGTCGTGGCGGAGAACCTGCTGTTGCTGGTCCTGGGCACGGGCATCGGCGTCGTAGCCGCGCTAGTGGCGATCGCGCCCGTGCTGGCGGAACGCGGCGGCGCGGCGCGTCTGCCGGCCGTCGCCTGGGCCCCGTTTGCCGTCCTGGCTGCGGGCCTGGCCGCCGCCTGGATCGCCCTCCAGGTCCTGCGGCGGGAACCGCTGCTGGCCGCTCTGCGCTCGGAATAGAGCGTAAAGGCGCACGGCCGACGCGGTCCCCCTGGGCGTGGTCCCGGACTCGGGCTCGCGAAGCGTGGGCGAATTCAGGTTTGGCCTCGCAGCAGAAACGCGAACAGATCGCTGATCTGGTCCATGGAGTAACTGTCCAACAGCCCTTCCGGCATAATGGAGATCTGCGAGGGGCGCCGGTCCCGCACCATGGCCTTCGGGATCTCGATCGGACGTTCCACCTCCGCGGTTTTCAATACCAGCTTCTGCGCATCCTCCCGAACCAGCAGAGCGTTGACCACGTCGCCTTCCCGGGTTTCCACAATCAGGGAGCCGTACTGGTCGGAGATGGTCTTGGAGGGCCACAGGACGGATTCGAGGATGTCTTTCTTCTGGAAGCGGCGCGCCACGGTCGTCAGATCCGGGCCGAAGTCCTTGCCGAGAGAGCCGAAGCGATGGCAGGAGGCGCACTCTTTCTCGAAAACCTCCTTGCCTTTCTCCGGATCGGCTTTCAGGGTCATCGGATCGTACATTTGGAACTCGAAGATCTCCTCCGCGCTGACGGTCTTCACGCCTTTCTGGCGGTCGAGCACGCGCGGCAGGATCAAGCCGCCGCGAGTCCTGGCGGCTGGGGCGCCGGCTTCGAGGGGCGCGAACGCCGGCACACGGGCGTAGGCGTGCTGTTTTTCTTCCGGAGTGAAGGATTCAAGCGCCGCATCGAACAGGAGGTTCAGATATCCGGTGAAACTGGCGCCGCCGCGCCATTCCACCGCCTTGGCGAACCAGTTGGCCAGAGCCGCCTTCTGTTCCGCGGTCCAGCCCTGCCGGATGGCGCGCAGGCAGTAGACGTAGTGAATCTGGAGCGGCTGGTTCTCCTCCTCTCGGGGCATGGCGGCGAGGATCTTCCCGATGGCTTCGGGCGAGCCGGCGTAGGCCAGCGTGCGGGCATACTCGCGGTTGAGTGATTCCTGCGCGGCGGGGAATCGCGCCAGCAGCACTTGAGCGATGTGCCGGCGCGCCGCCGGCGAAGCGCCGCCAGGGGCGCGGATAGCGGCCACCTGCCACACTCGGAGCAAGCGGAGCGCGTCTTCGCCGCTCGTTTCGGTTGAAGCCAGCAGGGAAGCGGCGCGGGACAACAACGGCTCCATCCCGGCAGGCTGGGCAGTGCGGACCAGAGCCAGCAAAGCCTCGGGTGCGGCGGCCGGACGGCTCTCGGCGAGCGCGCGATCGCGCCATTGCTCAGGCGAAATCCGCTCAAGCGCCAGGCGGCCGGCGTACCGGACAAACCGATCCGCGTCACCCAGCAGCGCGTACACGTCGCCCACGGGCGCAAAACTCGGCTGGCGAGGATCCAGGCCCATGCGCACCACGGCCTCGGCGGCTCTCCGCCGCACGAACGGGTCGGGGTCTTTGAGCGCCCCTGCCGCCAGGGCCTTCGCCCGGTCGCTGCCGTGCATGCCGACCACCAGCGCTGCCGCGGCGCGCACTTCCGGGTCCTGGTCCGCCAGCAGCGTGCGGAGCAGATCCGCCCGGGGCCGGGGTCCCAACCGCTCCAGCAGCAGGAGCGCCTGCACGCGGTCCGCGGCGCCGGCGTTCGGGTCGGTTGCCACCGCAGTCAGTTCCGCGCCCCACTGCTCGCCCAGGGCTTCCTTCCTGCGCAGCAGCGCGGCATGTCCCCAACTAGAAAGCGGCTGCGGCTGCCGCGTCGCCGCCAGAATGCCCTCGGGCGGCTTGCGCGCGCCGAACCAGCGCTCCCACCAGCCCGGCTGGCACCGGATGCGGTAGAGCCCGCCCTGCGTGTCGCGGCCCCCCAAGGTAAAGTAGATAAGCCCGTCCGGACCCACCTCCAAGTCGGTGACGTTCAGCGGTTCGCCGTACACGAACTCCACCGACGGCCGAGCAGGCCGGTACGTGGCGCCCTGCCGCTGGAGCGTGGTGAGCATGATCCTGCCCCGGGACCAGTCTCCAAGGAGCAGCGCCCCGCGATACTCCTTCGGATACACGTCGTGCTCATAAAACTCAATGCCCACCGGGGAGCCGCGCCCCAGTTCTTCGATCGGGGGCAGGGTATCCAGCATGTCCGCCGGGAGCTTGCCCGATCCGGTTCGCCAGCCGTAGTCGCCGCCCGCCGCCACGTGCAGCGTACGAATGGGCCGGTACCAGGGCAGGTTGATATCCCATTCCATATCGCTGTCGAAAGTAAAAACCTCGCCTGCGGCGTTGTAGGCATGATTGTAGGCGTTGCGGAAGCCGCCCGCGAGGATCGCATAGCGCCGCTGGTCACGGTCGAGCCGGACCAGCGTGCCGCCGGGCGCCCGGACACCGGCGGCGTGTCCGCGCGCGTCCGGGAACGGTTCCAGCAGTTGCGCCTCGTCGTAGTTGGCCAGCGGGGAACGGGGATCCAGCATCTCCTGCGGCGCCGAAGTGTGGTTGCCGAGCAGGATCGTGGGGCGTCCGTCCGGACCGCGCCGGATGTCGTGCGGACCGTGCTCGCCGATGCCTCCCTGGAACGTGCTGATCCGCTCGAAGGTGTCCGCGGTGTCGTCGCCGGAGGTGTCTTCCAACCGGTAGAGCCCCACCTGGCCACGCTCATCGTTCGCCACGGCGTACAGGGCGCGCCCGTCGAACCACATGCCATGGGCCTGCTTCACTTTGGAGGAAAACACCTTCTCGGTCTCGAAGACTCCGTCCCCATCCTGATCGAGGAGAAGCGTCGGGTGACCGCGCTCCTTGGAGACCAGCGGACGGCCAAGGCTGTCGAACGTGATGCCGATCAGGGACCCGGTCTGTTCCGGAGGGGCGACGGTCTCTACCGAAAAGCCGGGGGGCACGCGAAAACGGGACGCTTCCTGCTGCCTGGCGCAGCCTCCAAGCAGCGCCGTCGCGACCAGGAGGGCAAACGATCGATGGAGGCTCATGGATCTGGAACGGGAATATTCAATTCTGCCACAAACCCGGCAGCCGCTCGTGAGCCGGCCGTGCCGTCGCGAGGGCACAGCCTTGGCTGGAGGCTTCCCCCTCTTGGCGACCTCAGCAGGTTCGCGGCACTCCTCCCGGGGCGGGAAGCTCAAACCTCCATGGGTCCTGAGGCGCGCTCCACCGGGTCGCCGGCGGCGGCTGCGCTATTGCACATCAAAGAGGACGGCGGTGAACTTTTGCCCCGTCAAGGTCTTTTCGATGGCGGGCCACGCCCGTTGGTGATCCGCGCTGGCGACCCACTTCTCGCGAAGCTCCTCGGTCTGGAAGCTGATCAGCAGCCGGTACTTCGGCGGGGCCGGCGGCTGGCCGAACTTCACTTCCCGCAGCTTCACCAGTCGCACTTCCACAAAGCCGGGTTGCCGGGAGATGGTTGGCTTGAAGATCTTGTGGAAATTGTCCACCATCTCCTGCTCCCGGTTCGGGTCTACGAAGAGGTCCACATGCAAATGAATCGCCGACGAGGCGGAAAAGGCGGGGATAGCGGCCATACCGCTGGCCACAAGCGCCATGAGCGAGTTTCGACGCGTCATCAAAGCGGGGTCTCCTTGTCGTCCGAGGCCGAGTCCCGAGGAGGCCTGCTCGTAATCCACTCGCGTCTACGCAAACTCAGTGGCTTAGAGAAGAACCAGCACTCCGCGCCGGAAACCCACCAGCGGACACCCAAGGATTGTACCAAAGGCATCCGACCGAAAAACCATACTTTTCAAGCGAGTGGGAAACGTGGACTGGCGGGGCGGTCGGGCAGCCCCGCCAGGGGAAGAGCCACATAAGGGGTTCACCGTTCTCTTGCGGGCTGCGGGGTGCGACGGTGAACACCAACTGATTGCTTTCAGAATAGAAATATTTAGATCTTTGCACAATAAGATAATTTCGTTGTTAAGGTTCGTTAATATCTAACTTCTGGGCCGTACTTTCAATCTGGCTTTCAATCCGGCTGTCACACCTGTTCGATATACTGCGGAATTCACATGTTCGGGCTCTCGAGAAGTTTGGGTTTCATTATCCTCATGGTCCTTTCGGCGTCCCACGCCTTCGCCTTGGAGGGCTTGGTGCAGGATTCCGAGGACAGACCCGTCGCGGATGCCCAGGTGCGAGCCTATACTCCCGCGGGCAGCCTGGCGGGTAGCGCCGTGACGGGGCCGGACGGGACTTTTCGTCTGCATCCCGCCCCGGCGGGCGCGGTGGTTCTTGAAGTGCGGGGAAATGGCATGGAAGCAACGGTTTCCGTCCTTGCCGGAGATCGCCGGCCCGTGATCGTACTCAAGCCTGCTCCTATCCGGACGCTCGTGACCGTCACGGCCGAGCGCGGTCTTCCGGTATCTTCCGCAGACGCTGCTCAGGTGGTTTCCGTGGTGGATCTTCGCACGGTTCGACTGCGCCCCCTGACGAATCTGGGGAAGGCGTTGGAGCCGTCGCCGGGAATTCTTCTTCAGCAGACCGGTCCGTCGCAAGTCTCTCCGTTCTTGCGAGGCTTGACCGGTTACCAGGTGTTGAACCTGGTCGATGGCATCCGCTTCAACAATTCGACCTTCCGCTCGGGGCCGAATCAATACCTTGCGTTCGTGGACCCTTCCCAGGCGCAGCGGGTGGAGGCGGTGCTGGGGCCGGCGGGCGCTCAGTACGGCAGCGACGCCATGGGGGGCGCGATCCAGATCCTGACGCCCACGACGGTTTTCGGCGCTGGCCGCGCGGAATGGCACGGTAACGTGCGGGGCAACGCGGGATTAGCAGACGCGTTAGCCGGCGGCGCGGTCGAGGCGCAGCGGTTGACGGAGCGGACCGCGTGGCTGGTGGGCGGTTCGTACCGCCGCCACGGGAACCTGCGGACGGGGAACGCGATGGATTCCCGCCATGTGTTGGCGCGCCTGTTCGGCCTGGATGCCGCTCAAATCCGGAGCCTGGTGGGTAGCCGCCTGAGGGAGACCGGTTTTTCGCAGGAGTCTCAATATTCCAAGCTGGCTCTGCGCCTGCCCGACCGCAACTTGCTTACGCTGTGGTATCAACGGGCAGAACAGCGCGGCGCGGAAAATTATAAGGACTTGGACGGGGGATTGGGCCGCTTGCAGTCCTCGCTGACTCCCCAGCGGCTCGACTTTGCCTACGCCCGCTGGGAAAAGCTGGCGCTGGGCCCGCTGGACTCACTGGCCGCGACGCTATCGTGGAACCGGCAGGGGGACGGAACGGTCCGGCAGGGTCTGCGGCCGGCCGATACGGTCACGACCGACCGCAGCCGGGTGGATGTGTGGGGGACCTCGTTACAGGCAACCACGCATGTGGCGCGTTCGCAGGTCATGGTGTTCGGCGGTGAGTTTTACCGTGAGGAGATCCTCGCGTCGCGCACGGAGTTTTTTCCCGCCGGAGGGTACGGTCCACCCGTGCGTCCCTTGTATCCTAATGGCTCGCAGTACCGGACGGCCGCCGTCTACGGCCAGGACACCGCGGAATGGTGGGGCGGACGTTTACGGGCCATGGCCGGCGTGCGCGGCACATTCGTGGGATTCGACACGTTCGCGCGGAAAAATGTGGTGGCGGGCCGCGACCTGGGCGTGGCCGATTCGTCCCAGAGCTTCCGCGACGCCACATTGCAGAGCAGCCTTGCCGCCCGCCTGCACTCGCGGCTGTCGCTGTTCGGGGCCGTGGGCCGCGGCTTCCGCGCTCCCAACATGAACGATCTGGGCGCGGTCGGCCTGAACGACCTCGGTTACGAAGTGCCGTCCGCCGACGGGGTCGCCGCCGGCGCGCTGCTGGCCACGTCCGCCGGCGAAGGAGCGCTGTCCCAGGGAAGGCCGCTGCGCTCGCTGGGACCGGAGAGGCTATGGAACTACGAAGCGGGCCTGAAACTGCATGGGGGCGGCTTTTACGCGCGTGCGCAGTTTTTCCGAGCCGAGCTGTACGACCCGGTGGTGCGGCGGACGCTGCTGTTTCCCGCCGGCGCGGCGCCCGCCCAGCTTGGGGCGCTGGCCGTGGTCCCGCTCGCGCAGACCGAGGCGCAGCGGGCGCAGGGCGTGGTCACCGTCGCCACGGCGTTCGATCCCCGGGCGGTCAAGTCGTTCGTCAACGACGGGCGCGCGCGCTATGAAGGCGTCGAATCGCTGCTGGAGTGGCAGGTGGCTTCCGGCTGGAGCGCCCGGGCCGGCTACTCCTTTATCGCCGGCCGCGACTTGAATCCCAATCGGAACATTCGCCGGCTGCCTCCGCAGCAAGGATATGCGGCAGTGCGGAGAGCCCGGGGCCGCTGGTGGGCGGAAGCGTCGCTGCTGGCGGCGGGCGCGCAGGAGCGGCTCAGCGGCGGCGACCTGGACGACGAGCGCATCGGCGCCTCGCGGCGCCGGCGGGACATCGCCGACTTCTTCGCGGGCGGGCGGGCCGCGCCTTGGATCGCAGCCGCCCCTGGAGGGAACCGCTTTCTCCCCACCGGCGAAACCCTGCTGGAGATCCAGAATCGCGTCTTGCCTCTCGGCGAGGTGCGCAACGGGGTGCGCATCGCTGACGACGCGACGCGCGTTCCGCTGTTTCTGTCGACCGCAGCCTGGACTCGCGTGGACCTCCAGGGCGGATTTTCCCTGCGGGACGATGTGGACCTCCAATTCGGGGTGCTCAACCTGCTGGACCGCAATTACCGGCTGCACGGATCCGGCATCGACGCCCAGGGCTTCCATCTTTACCTGGGTTTCTCCTGGCGGTTTTGAACGCAGCCGCGACGAGCGGCCTCCGGGGGGACTCGTGCGCGCAGCCCGGCTCTACGCGATTCCGGAATGAATGCGCGGTCCGGGCGGCTGCGCGGCCAGCGTCTCGGCCTCGAGGGCCAGCCACTCGCGCCACCGTTGGTCCACCTGCGCCGGCCGTCCTGCCAGCCGCGCCAGTTTGACGAAAACGGCATAATGCCCCATCTCGGACGCGCCCAGCCGCTGGTAAAACGCCGTGAGCTCGCGGTCACCCCCCGCGGCGGCCAGCACGGCGAAGCGCTCGCAGGAGCGGGCCTCGATCAGCGCCGACACCAGCAGCCGGTCGACAATCTCCCCGGCGCCGGTCCCTTTGCGCACTCGCGCCCGGAGCGCGTTGGCGTAAGGGTTCTTGTGAATCCGGTCGAGCCGCCCGCCGCGGCGGTGCAGCAGGCGCGTGACTTGCGCCAGGTGCGCGGTCTCGTCGCGCGCCACGTTGGCCATGGTCTGCACCCAGCCCTCGATACCGGGCTCCGGCCAGCGGGTCAACAGTTCCAAGGCGTTCGTCGCGGCTTTCTTCTCGAGGAACGCGTGGTCCACTAGCAGGGCGAGCGGCTCTTGCAACACGTGGCGCGCCCATTCCACGGGGGTGTGCGACAGGAGCGGCAGCGCGGCGGCCGATGAGCAGTCCATGGCTTCTTCAGCATACGCGATTCCCTCCCACCCTCAGCCTGTGCGCCTGGTTCGCTTGCCCCCTTTGTACGCCTCGGGCGAGCGCTCCACGATCTTCATTGGATCTTTGTCTTGACTAAGCGCAAAGAGGACATTATCCTGGGGCCGTAGGTTTGGTAAGACGGTCCGGGGCATTGAGAAAAGCGCTCTGCTTGTCTGGAGTCGCTGCTGCGCTCCTCGTTTTGCCGAAGCAGCCAGCGGCGGCTCCAAAGATAATGCTGGAGAATGGGTCGGAGGCTCGTTCTCTCTTGGAGGGTTTGGAGGCGCCGCTCGGTTGGAATCCCACGTTGTAGGCGTCCCGGGCCAAATCGGGGTGTTCTCCTACATGGTATCGGCAAGTTCCCAAGGGAATTGATGATGCCGGCTACCAGTTCACTGACTTCGAAACGTGTCCTGATGATTGTCGATGTGAGGAGCGTGGCTGCTTTGACTTAGGATAACTCCATGGCGAAACACTGCCTACCATGTTTGGCCGTCCTACTGACGCTAAGCTACGGAACCGACACGCTGCGCCACTACGACGCCGAAGGGAAACTGGTGCAGAGTGCGCTGCCCAAGGACTCTTTCTGAGGGCCGTCGCCCTTCCCGGCGAGTTACCTGGCGCATCTGGTCTCGAATGGCTCCCGCATTGGCGTCTGTAGCGTCAACGAGGCCGAGTGGGTGGAGGTCACCGCCGCGGGCGAAGTGGCGGGGCGCTGGAAGACGCGCGATCACTTGCCTGAGGGCGCCGACCCAAATCGCGTCCGGGCCACCGGCGTTGCGTTCCTGCCCTCCGGCGAAGTCTACGCAAGCTACCAACACGCAGAAGCCGTGCCGCAATCAAGCAAGAGACAATACCGGACGGTGTTCCGGGTGCTCAACCGGAATGCGGGCCACGGGACGCCCGTCGATGCCGCGTCGTAGCTGGAGTCGCGGCCGGGCGCCGTCCACGGGGCGGACGGCGAGTATCTGGTTGTGTCCAAGCGCTTGCCGTACTTGCATTGGGTCCGGCCTCGATAGGGAGTGGAAGTAACCGGGGACGGACGACCTTGTTCGATCAGCGAGCGGTGCAAAATCAACGATGGTTGGCTCGAAAAAGGTGTCCGCCCTCGGTTTTTCCCTCTCGCTCGGCTTTCAAACTCAGCCACTGGCGGCGCCCGGCTCAAACCGACAGCTCGGCCAGCCGCTCGCGCAGACGGTCCAGGAAGCCGGCCGGATCTTCCAACCCGTCGACCGGCAACCGCAAGACCCCCGCGGGCGTGAATTGCGCGCCCGGCGTCGACTGTACCAGGCGCATCAGCTTCTCCGGATGCACGCGGGCTTCTCTGTGGAATTTGACGTTCAGCATGCCCTGCCGCCGGTCGATCGCCTCGACGCCGAGTTTCTCCGCCAGGGTCTTCACCGCACTGTAGCCGAGCAGGCTGCGCACGCCGTCGGGAGGGGGACCGTAGCGGTCGGCGAGTTCGCGGGCCAGTTCTTCGCGCTCGTCGGGCTCCGCGCTGGCGATGCGCTTATAGACGCGCATGCGCTGGTTTTCGTCCGCGATGTATGCGGGGGGAATGCGGAGGTCGAGACCGAGGTTCAGCGAAGTGTGAATCTCCAGCGGGAGCTCCTCGCCTTTGAGTTCGCGCACCGTCTCCTCGAGCAGCTTGACATACATGTCAAAGCCGACCGCGTTGATATGACCGTGCTGCTCGCCGCCCAGCAGGTTCCCGGCGCCGCGCAGTTCGAGGTCGAGGGCGGCGATCTTGAACCCGGCGCCCAGGTCGCTGAATTCTTTGAGCGCGGCCAGCCGCTTGCGCGCCACCTCGGTCAGCTCCGTATCGGGAGGGACCAGCAGGTACGCATAGGCCCGGCGATTGGAGCGGCCGACGCGCCCGCGCAGCTGGTACAGTTCGCCCAAGCCGTAGCGTTCCGCGTTCTCAATCAAGATGGTGTTGGCCAGGGGGATGTCGAGGCCGTTCTCGGCGATGGTGGTGCAGACGAAGACGTCGTACTCGTGGCGCATGAAGCTCAGCAGCGCTTTTTCGAGCGCCGCCTCCCCCATCTGGCCGTGGCCAACGCCAATGCGGGCTTGAGGCGCCAACTCCTGCAATGACGCCGCGCGCATCCAAATTGTGTCCACTTTGTTGTGGATGAAATACACCTGGCCGCCGCGGGCCAGTTCCAGCTCGATGGCGGCTTTGATCAGCTCGGGGTGGAACTTGGTCACCGTGGTTTGGATCGCCAGCCGGTCCTTGGGGGGCGTCTCGATCACCGACAGGTCGCGCAGGCCCAGCAGGGACATGTGCAGCGTGCGCGGAATGGGCGTCGCGCTCATCGAGACAAAGTCGACGTTTTTGCGAAGCTGCTTCAGCCGCTCCTTGTCTTTCACGCCGAAACGCTGCTCTTCGTCGACGATGACCAGCCCGAGGTCGCGGAACTCGACGTCCTTCGACAGCAGGCGATGCGTGCCGATGGCGATATCCACGCGGCCCGCCGCCAGGTCGGCCAGCACCTGTTTGATCTCCTTGGCGGAGCGGAAACGGCTGAGCATCTCGACCCGCGCCGAGAAGGGCGCGAACCGCCGTTTGAAGGTTTCGAAATGCTGGAAGGCGAGCACCGTGGTCGGCGCCAGCACGGCCACCTGCTTGCCATCGCCGAGCGCCTTGAAAGCGGCCCGCATCACGACCTCGGTTTTGCCGAAACCGACGTCGCCGCACAGCAAGCGGTCCATGGGCTGCGGACGCTCCATGTCGCGCTTGATGTCCCGGATCGCCGTCAACTGATCCTGGGTGGGCGTGAACTCGAAGGCGTCCTCGAACTCGCGCTGCCAGTTGGAATCGGGCTGGTAGGCGAAACCCTCGGCCATCCGGCGATGGGCGTAGAGCTTGAGCAGCTCTTCGGCCATGTCGCGCATTTTCGCTTTGACGCGCGTCTTGGTGCGCGCCCAGGTGACGCCGCCCAGGCGGTCCAAAGCCGGCTTGGCTTCCCCCCCGCCGCCGCGGAAGCGCTGCACCAGGTCCAGGCGCGTGAGCGGCACATACAGCTTGGCGCCGTCCTGGTATTCGAGCAGCATGAAATCGCCGCGGGTTTCCCCCTGGACGATTTCGCGCAGGCCGAGGAAGCGGCCGACGCCGTGCTCGGCGTGGACGACGTAATCGCCGGGCGCCAGGTCGATGACATCGGCGGAGAAAGCCGCTAGTTGCTGGGTGATCGAGGGCGGCCGCGCGATCAGCTCGGAAGTTTCGAACAGATCCTCGGACCCGAACACGGCCAGCCGCTCGTCCGCGAAGAAAGCGCCCCGGCGGATGCCTCCCTTGACGATAAACGTCGACGCGCCGGCGCCGCTGTAGTAAGCGCGTTCCGCCAGGTACTCGGGAGTCGAGCCGGCCTGGTGCAGCCCAAGCTGGTAGGGGATGCCGTATTCGTTAAGGACATCGGCCAGCCGCTCAACTTCACCCGCCGAAGCGGCGAAAAAGACGACGCGGTTGCCCGCCGCCACCAGGCCCTTGGCCTCGGAGATAGCCACCTGCATGCTCCCGTGAAAGGCCATCGCGGGACGCGTGGCGATATGGAGGGAGCCTTCTTCGAGCGAGAGCTGCCGCAGGGAGAGCGCCGCGTGCCGGCCCGCCTCCGCGGCCAGTTCCTCCCAGGTGAAGAAGATCCGCCGCGATCCTTCGGCGAGCGCGGCGCCATCCTGCTCCAGACGCTTCCACCAGCGTTCGGCCGCGCCCCGGATCTGTTCCGGCTCGTCCCAGACTACGATCGGCCGCGCGGCCAGCGCCAGCACCGAACGCTCGCGCGGCTCCTCCCGCGCCAGCCGGAACTCCCAGCCGGGCTCCATCACTTTCCCGCGCGGCTTCGGGAATTCAGTGAGCGGAAGCAGTGCGCAGGATTCCAGCTTCAGCACGGAACGCTGCGTGGCCACGTCGAAACGCCGGATGGACTCGATCAGGTCGCCGAAAAACTCCAGCCGGACCGGCTGCGGCGTTTCCGGCGAATACACATCCAGGATGCCGCCGCGCACGGAATACTCGCCCACCAGTTCCACCGGCTCGCGGCGCTGGTAGCCGATCGATTCCAGGTGCGAGGTGATCTCCTCGATGGGCATCTCCTCGTTGAGGCGGAGGTGGAGCGCCAGCTGGCGGTAATGTTCGGCGGGCTTGACGCGCAACAGGGCCGCGCCAACGGGCGCCACCGTAATCGGCGCGCGCCCCGCCGACAGCCGGAGCAGGGCCAGCACCCGCCGCTCGAGCACCTCGGCGTGAGGCGACAGGCCCTGCCACGGCATCACATCCAGGGCCGGCAACAGTTGCGGCGGACGGGCCTCTCCAGGAGAAGAAGCCAGCAGCTCGTAGAACGCCTCCACCGCTTCGTGCAGATCTTCGGCTTCCTTGGCGCCGTCGGTAATCACCACCACGGGGCGCTCGGTGTTCTGCCACAGGAGCACGGTGTAGAGGGCCTTGGCCGTGAGGGTGAGCCCGGACAGCGACACGGATTCCCCGCGCAGCTGCGCCAGCGCCTGCTGGAAAGCAGGATGCTTGGCCAGGCCCAGAAACAGGTCGCGAATCGAGGGATGGATCAAGGCCGGCTGAGAATCTGTTCCACCATGCCCGTGGTGGAGTAACCCGGTTCCAGCGCCACGGTGAGCACCTGGCCGCCGGCGGCTTCCACTTCCTCACGGCCCGCGATGAAATGCGCCCAATCCGCGCCTTTGATCAGGACGTCTGGCAACACTTCGGCGATCAGCTCGCGCGGCGTCTCCTCGTCGAACAGGGTGACGGCGTCCACCGCCGCCAGCGCCGCGGCCACCTCCGCCCGTTCCTGTTCCGGCAGCACGGGACGGAGCGGACCCTTGATCTTCCGCACGCTCGCGTCGGAGTTCAAGGCCAGAATCAGCACATCCCCGAGCGACCGGGCCTGCTCCAGCAATCGGATGTGTCCCGGGTGCAGCAGGTCATAGCAGCCGTTGGTGAAGACGACGCGTTTGCCTGCGCGTTTCCATTGCTGGCGCGCCGCGACCAGGCTCGCGCGGTCATAAAATTTGCCCACGGAATTGAGTGTAACAGTCCGGGTCCGCCGCGGCCGCGCGCTATTTGGCGTCCCGCCAGTTGCGGCCCACGCCCACCTCCACCACCAGCGGGACGGCGAGGGTGTGTACCTGCTCCATCTCGCGCTGGACCATGGCGGAGACGCGCTCCACCTCGTTTGGCGGGGCTTCCAGCAGCAGTTCGTCGTGCACTTGCAGCAGCAGGCGCGCCGCGAGTTTTTCGCGGCGGAGGTGATCGTCCACGCGGATCATGGCCAGCTTGATGAGATCCGCGGCAGTCCCCTGGAGCGGCGAGTTCACCGCGGTGCGTTCGGCGAAGCCGCGCGCGTTGGGGTTGCGGCTGTGGATGTCCGGAATCGGCCGCTCGCGGCCGAACAGCGTCCGGCTGACGCCGGTGCGGCGCACCTCCGCCAGGGTTTCCGCGATGAACGTCTTGACGCCCGCATACCGTTCGAAATAGCCCCGGATGTAGCGCTCGGCTTCCGCCCGGGGAATTCCCAACTGCTGCGCGAGACCGAAACCGCTGATGCCGTATACGATCCCGAAGTTCACCGCCTTGGCCGCACGGCGCAACTCGGGCGTCACCAGCGGCGGCGCAACGCCAAATACCTCGCTTGCCGTGCGGGTGTGGATGTCCTCCCCCTGTTGGAACGACTCGACCAGCAGCGGGTCGCGCGAGAAGTGCGCCAGCAGGCGCAATTCGATCTGCGAGTAGTCGGCGACAATCAGCATCCAACCCGGTTCGGGGACGAACGCGGCGCGGATCTCCCGCCCGAGTTCCGTGCGGATGGGGATGTTCTGGAGATTCGGATTCGACGAGGAGAGCCGCCCGGTGGCGGCCCCGGTCTGGTTGAAACTCGTATGCAGCCGGCCGGTGTCCGGGCGGATCAGGGCGGGCAGCGCGTCCACATACGTTCCTTTCAGTTTGGCGAGCTGACGATACTCCAGCACCTTGCTGACGATCGCGTGGTCCCCGGCAAGTTCTTCGAGCACATCCGCGGCGGTGGAGAGCGCCTTCCCCTTGCCCGAGCGCGCCGGCGCGGGCAGCTTCAGGTCTTCAAACAAAACTTTTCCGAGTTGTTGCGGGGAATTGAGGTTGAACGGCTTGCCGGCTAGCTCGTGAATCTCGGCCGTGAGACTGTGAATCGTCTCCTCCATCCGCGCGCCCAGGGCGCGGAGCGCCTCCGGATCGATCAGCACGCCCCATTCTTCCATGCGCGCCAGAACGGAGGCGAGGGGGAGGTCGACGGTAGCGTAGAGATCGCGGAATCCCCGCCGCTCAACTTCGGCGCGCAACGGCTCGGCGAGTTCCCGCACGCAGTCAGCGCGGGATTCCGGCGCGGGTTGCAGTTTCAGGTCCAGACGGCGCTGGGCCAGGGCCTCGAGCGAACAGGCGGCGGGGTCGGCGTCCAGCAGGAAGGCGTAGAGAACCACGTCATCGGCGACGCCGTGCAGCGCGAGCCCCTGCCGGCTGAGCTCCAGGTATAACGACTTGCAGTCGGCAGTGATCTTGGGACGGGTGGCGTCTTCGATCAGCGCGCGAACGCGCGGAGGGAATGGCGCGGGTACGGCGACGGCGTTGTCCGGCGCGGCGCTGAAGGCCAGCATGGGCGGCGGGAGCAGATCCTCGCCCGCCGCGGCGAATACGAGAGCGACCGGGACGCCGGGCGGCAGCGCCGCCGCCCAGCTATCCGCGGCGCTGTCCGCCAAGCGCCGGTAGTCCTTGGGCCGCGTGTCTTCCCCGGGACCGAGTTCGCGGAGCAGGCTGTGAAACTCGAGCTCTTTGTAAAGCGCCTTCAGCGCGGCGACGTCCGGCTCGCGCACGCGGAGAGACTCGAGCGGCACCTCGATGGGCACGCCGGTGGCGACGGTCGCCAGGCGTTTGCTCAGCAGGATCTGGTCCCGATAGGTTTGCAGGCTCTCGCGGTGCGCCTTGCGCTGCACCTCGGCGGCGCGGGCGAGGGCCGCTTCGACCGAGCCGAACTGCGCAATCAGGTCCCGCGCGCCCTTGTCACCGATCCCCGGCGCGCCGGGAATATTGTCCACCGCATCGCCCTTCAGCGCCAGCAGGTCGGGAACCTGGTGAGGATGCACGCCCAGGAATTCCTTGACCTTCGCCGGATCGTACCAGGTGTCGTCCTTGGCCGGGTTGAGCATCGAGATGCGCTCGTCCACCAGTTGCAACAGGTCCTTATCGCTGGAAACGATCACCACCGCGACGCCCGCGTCAGCCGCGCGGCGCGCCAGCGACCCGATCACATCGTCCGCCTCATAGCCTGGAAACTCCAGAATGGGGATGCGCATCGCTTCGAGCAGGCGGCGGGTGTACGGGATCTGCTCGATCAGGTCGGGCGGCGTTTCCGCGCGGTTAGCCTTGTAAGCCGCGAATTCCTGCTCGCGCAAGGTGGGCCCCTCGCTCTCAAAGACCGCCGCCAGCCACGCCGGGGCGTACGCCTTGGTCAGCTTGCGCAGCATGTTGTTGAAGATGTACACCGCTTCGGTGGACAGGCCCGAGGCGGTGCGCATGGGCGGAGCCGCCGTGCGGGCGCGCGCATGGTAGGCGCGGAAGAGAAACCCGTAAGTGTCGATCAGAAAAAGCTGGCCCGCCATCGCGGTGGCCATGATAGCGCGATTCGGCGATCCGCCTGGTCCTACGCCGGGACGAGGGGGTTGGGCCGCGACCAGATGACGCGCGCCACCCAGACGCTGCCGTTGCCGCCCTGAGGCGTGGGCTGGAACCCGGCGCGATACCACAGGAATTCCGCGTCGGTCACCCAGCTCTCCTCCGGCGTAATCGCGCTGGCGCCGAAATTGCCCAGCATCAGTCCGCGCTCGGGAATCAGGACCTGCTCGGAGGCGCGGACCACGTGGAGTTTTTCCGCATCCACCTGGCCGATGAACAGAGGCGCCCGGGCGCGGTTGATGTGGCGATTTTCCGGGCGGCGCGACGTGTAGCTCAGGAACAGCCCGTCGGCGTGCGCCACCCAGTGTTGCTGGGTGTTGAAGCTGCCCAGGTCCCCGCCGTCGTCGAACGTCCAGACTTTCATCGGCTTCCAATGGAGACCATCGTCCCCCACCGTGACGTAGCCGCGCTCGTCGTGGCGGATGGTGAGGTAGTAGCGGCCGCGGTGGAAGGCGATCGACGGCTCGGCCAGGCCGCGCTTGGTGTCTTCCTTCAACACCTCGCCATGGCGCACGTAGTGCAAAGTTTCGCCGTCGAACCGACACTCCAGCACGGTGACCGCGTCATAGGGCAATCCGGGCTGCGGAAAGTAGACCGGCACGAGCAGCGCGCCGTCCTGGCGGGTAACCCACTGCGCGCAGGAGTTGCGGCAATTGGCGAACATGGGATCGGCCGGGAATTCGAGGGTGCGCCACCCGCTCCACCGGTCCCCGCGGGCGTCATAGACCGCGTAGGAGGTGCCGCCCTTGCGTAACCGGCCGCTGACATGCTTTCCCGTGGCGTCGTAGTAGGTTTTGCCGCCGATGGCAAGGACTTGGCCCGTGGGCGGATGGTATCCGGGGGTCACGTCGTGCACCGAGGCGTGCAGGCCGTCCTCGGCGGGTTGGGCGCCCAGATGCCTGGGCTCGAACGGCCCTTGCCAGCTCTTGCCGAGGTCGTCGGTGTACATGTACCAGAGACCGGAGTAATGATCGTCAGCGTCCAGGTGCTGGCTGAGCGTCATCACCACGCGCGGGTGGCCGGACTGGCCGGCCCCTGGCACGGCGGCGGTGCGCGGATGGAACCAGCAGAACTCCGGGCTGGCGTGCTGGAGCGGAATCTCGCGTTGAATGCGGAAACTCAGGGGCGGGGCGTGGCAAGCCGCCCCCAGTCCGAGGCCGGCCAGCCACGCGCGGCGGGTCAAGCTCAGCCCTTCCATACCGCCGCCGTCTCCGCTACGAAATCCTCGAACCGGCGCGGCGCATGCTGGAGAACCTTTTCCTGCCAAGCAAATTCCTCCTCCGCCGCGGGCAGGCCGTGTTTCTGAAAGTGGTCGTACATGATGCGCAGGTCGTGCACCAGCCACTCGGGCAGGTATGGGCGGGACTGGGCCGCCCACGCGTCCAGATCGTCGCCCGCGTAGCGAACGTCGCGCCCCAGATGCCGCGACCAGATTTCCGCCACCTGGCCGGCCTTCAGCGCGTCGCGGCCGATCAGCGGATAGGCAGCCCCGTGATGTCCTTCTTGCGTCAGCGCGTTCACCACCGCGTCGGCGATATCGCGCACGTCCACACGGTTCATGCCGATGGAACCGATCGGTTGGGGATAGACGCCGTACTGCACGATCGCATCCCGGAACCAGTGGTCGACCTGGAAGAAATTGTTCGGCTGGATGAACGTATACTCCAACCCAGAAGCGGCGATAGCGTCCTGGATCGGTTTCTTCGAGCCGAAGTGGGGAATCTGCAGCGCCGATTCCAGCCGGTGAATGGACATGTAGACCAGACGCCGGACGCCCGCCTGGCGCGCCGCCGCGACCGCGTTTAGACCCTGCTGCGTTTCGTCCGGGGCCAGGGCGGTCAACAGAAACAGACGGTCGACGCCCGCGAAAGCTGCGGCGAGCGTGTCGGGCTTTTGCAGATCGCCCGCGACGGCGACCGCGCCCGCCGGCAGCGCCGCGGCTTTCTCCGGCGATCGCACCAGCACGTGGGGCGTCAACCCCGCCTGCAACATCCGGCGCACCGTGGCGGAGCCGACCGTACCGGTGCCGCCCGTAATCATGATCTTCATCGTTGCCTCCTCCGGAAACCCTCAAATCCCCGCAAAGTAAACCTGCGCGGCCGTCCGTTCGAGCATCCAGGCGCGGTCTTCGTCGCCGAGAAAATCGAGATGACGCCTCACCAAATCCACCGATGCCTGTACCGTGTGGACGCCCTGCGCCTGGAACGGACAATCGGTGGCCCACATCAGCCGCCGTGGACCGTAATCTTCAAAGACCCGGCGGATGAGCGGAGCCAGGTCTGTGTACGGCGGTTTGCCCGCGCCCAGGGCGTAAAACGCGGATACCTTCACATACACGTGCCGGTGTTTCGCCAGGGCGCACAACTGCCGCACATCCGCGTCCCGGATCTGCCCGCCCACGCCGATACGGGCCAGGTGATCAATGACCACCGGCGTTTCGGGAAAGCGCTGGCACATCCGGTCGACCGACGGGAGCGCGTCGGGATTGATGAGCGGACACATGGCGAGTTGCTCCGCCGCTCCGCATCGCCACATCCGCACCATGCCGGGGGCGTCCAGCCAGGTTTGCGGCGCTGCGCCGGGAACGATGCGAAAACCACGCACCCCCTGGCGTTTCCATTCGCGCATGGTGGCCTCGACGTCAGGCGCGCGCGCGTCTACTACCGCGACTCCCGAGAACACACTCGGATAGTCGCGCATGGCCTTCCGCATATAGCTGTTATCGAAGCCGTAGAAACTCATCTGGATCAGGACGGCGCGGTCGATCCCGGCGGGCCGGGCCAGGGCCAGATACTCCTCCGGCGTGAAACTGTCCGGGGGGTAGTTCTGCTCGCCGGGGAGACGTTTGAATTCGTCCTGCCGGGGAGTCCACACGTGGACATGGGCGTCGATGATTCCGGACATGAGTTTGCCTTCGCTCTATGATTCCACAGCGGCGGCGACGGGGGCGGAGCGCCAGCGAATAGGCTCGACGCGCGGCACCCAGAACCAGTAAGCCAGCGCGCCGAGCGCGCCCACCGCCGCCGCGCCGCAGAACGCCAAAAAGAAGGAGCCCGTGCGGTCGACCACCACGCCCGTAATCAGGGGCGAGGCGACGCCGCCGAGATTGCCTACGGCGTTCTGGATGCCGGACCAGCGGCCGGCCGCGCCGGCGCCGGCCAACGTTTGCGTCACCGCCCAGACATTCGCGGTGTACACACCCAGCGCCAGGTGCGCCACCACCAGCAGCACCAGCGATACGACGCGGTCCTGCGCCGCGGCCGCCAGCACCAGGAAGAACCCGCACAGCACCAGGCCCGCCATCAAGCAAGTGCGGCGGACGCGGGTGGGGGAGAGGCCACGGCGGATCAAGCGGTCGGAAACCCAGGCGGCGACCAGCGTGGCCGCACCGATGCCGGCGAAGGGCAGCGCGCCCAGAATCGCCATCGACCGCAGGTCGTAGCCACGCTCCTGCACCAGGTACGACGGCAGCCAGGAGAGAAGGAAATACCAGACATAGCCGAGCGAGAACATCCCCAGCGAGGTGCCCCACGCCTCCCGGCGGCCCAGAATCTCGCCGAACGAAGGGGAATGGATGGTCGCGGTTGCTTCCTTGGGGTGCGGCTCTTCGCGAAAGCCGGCCAGCCAAGCGGGCAGCCACAGCAGGCTGGCGACGCCCGCGCCCCAGAACAGCACCCGCCAGCCGAACCGCTCCACGATCAAGCCGCCGATCAGCGTGCTAAGCGCCGGCCCGGCTTTGGATCCCAAGTCGATCCAGGCGTTGGCCATGCCGCGGCGTTCTTCCGGCACGTGCCGCGCCAGAATCCGCGAACAGGCCGGGTAGGCCACGCTTTCCCCCGCGCCCAGCAGCAGGCGGCAGATCAACAAGGCGATCAGGCCGTGGGTAAACCCGGTGGCCAGCGTGGCCACCGACCACACGAAGAAACCCGCGGCGTACACCCACTTGACCGAATAGCGGTCCACCAACCAGCCAGCCACGACCAGGAATGCGGCGTAGGTCCAAAAGAAAGCGGAAAACAGCAAGCCCAGGCTAGAGGAACTCAAGCCGAGCTCTTTCGACAGGACCGGTGCGGCTACGCTCAGGCTGCCGCGGTCGACATAGTTGATGAAGATGGAAAAAACCAGCAGGACAAGGACCAAGCCAGGACGGGTATGCACGCCAGCGTCATTCTACCCCGGAAGTCCTGGTCGTCGCGCGGACTTCTTGGGTCCCTGAGCGAGAACGGGCGAACGGAAAGGTCCAACCCGCGGTTCGGAAGAAGCGTCGGAGACCGGCGGCGCCGTGGGGCGACTCTCTGGCTTGCCCCGTTCCGGCTTGCCCGGGCTGGGGAGTTCCTCCGTCACGACGAGAGCTCACGGGGCGGACCGCCGGACCAGCACCGCGCGTCCCGCCGCCAACTGCGGCGCGTCGCCGAAGACCGTCGTGGACCACTTCATTTCCAGGCGGTCGGCGGAGAGCAAGCGGATTTGCGCTTCGCCGGCTGCCCCTGCTTCACCCGCCCATGCGAGTTGCGCGAAATCCTGCTGGACCTGGCCGCGGAACCGGAACGCGATGCTCGGGGAGATGGCCCGGTCGGTGACGCGATACCGCGCCCGGTAGTGGCCTTCGATCAGGTTGTCTCGCTCGCTCACCACCAGGTGAATGAACTCGGGCGCGTACATGGGTGCAGACCGCGTCGCCGGAGGCGGAGATCGATTGTCCGGGACGTAATACCATGTGCCCGCAAACCGAGCAGGCGGCTCGGGAAGCGCGGGCGGGAGGGGTCCGGAATGCAACCAGCCGGCCGGCGATTCGGCGGCAAGCGAGGGAAGCGACGCGGCCCAGTCGGCAACGGGGGGCGCGGAGATCGTCTCGGGAGCGGGCGACGCACCAGCGGGCCGCCGGGGCGGCGTCGCGATCCTGACTTGGCCGGCAAGCGGCGCGGGGCGCGCAGCGCCGGAAACCGGCGTCAGGTCTTGAACTGGTGACGCGGGAGCGCGGGATGGCGCGGGAGGTTGGTGCACGCCAGGGGCGGCAAAAGAGTTCGATGCTTCGCGGCGCGGAGTTGCGGGAATGCCGGCCCGCGCGCCTGATATCTGCCACGCGATGCCGGCGACCGCCGCCGCCGCACCCACATACCACAAACCTGTGCGCCAGCCGAGCCTCTCAAAGCGGAGAGGGAAGCGGTGCGGCGGGCTGGCATCTCCACTCTTCAGGGTGGCATCGTAAACCCGTCGGCGTTCCGGGTCCCGCAGGGTCTCGAATACCTGGTTCACCCACCGCATCTGCGACTCCGCCACTACCCGGAGTTCTTCGTGCTGATGCTGGTCCGGGTGCAGAATGCGGCAAAGGTGGCGGTAGGCCCGATGAATCTCCTCTTGACTGGCGTTGGGGGCGAGCCCGAACTGTTCGTAGTAGGTCACTGCGGCACCCATTCCTCCCATCGGCAGGGAAATGGCCGGACTATAGCGCAAATGGACAACGTGCGCATTTTGGCCGACCCGGCGGCGGGAACCTGGTGAGGTCCACCCCGTTTCGGCCCGCCGCGCCCCTCCGCCGCTGCCTACGAATCGATCTCTAGCCCCATTTGTGTGAGAGGGTTAGCGGGACGGACGGCGCTCCTCTAGAAAAGGCTGGAATCCGAATTGCTAGAGAGATTCCCCTCCATGAAGATCACGCGCAGAACCTGGATGGCGACGATGGCCTCGCCACTGGCCTTTTCGCAGTCCGCCGCCGGCCAGCCCCCGCGGTTACGCCGCAAGGACTGTTTTTTCGGCCTCCACTTTGACCTGCATCCCAACGACCGGGACGTCGCGCTCGGCCGCGACCTGACCGACGAAATGGCGGACCGCCTGCTCGAGCAGGTAAAGCCCGACTACATTCAGTACGACTGCAAAGGACACGTCGGTTATCTGGGCTACCCCTCGGCGGTCTCCACACCGGCGGCGAACATCGTCAAGGATTCGCTCGAAATCTGGCGCCGGGCGACCGCGCGGCGCGGCGTCGGGCTGTATATCCACTTCTCGGGCGTGTGGGACTCGCTGGCGATCAAGCAACACCCCGAGTGGGCATGCGTCCGGGCCGATGGCTCGCCGGACCCCAACGCGACCAGCACCTACGGCCCCTACGTCGACCAGCGGATGCTGCCTCAGCTCAAGGAAGCCGCCACCAAATATGACCTGGACGGCGCCTGGGTCGACGGAGAATGCTGGGCCGTGCGGCCCGACTACAGCCCCGCGGCCGCCGAGGCGTTCCGCAAGGCGACCGGCATGCGGGAACTCCCTCCTGGTCCGGGAAGCCGCGGCTGGCAGGAGTTTCTGGAACTGCAACGCGAGCAATTCCGCGCCTACCTGAAGCACTACCTGGACGAACTGCACCGCTTCCGCCCGGGTTTTCAGGTGGCCAGCAACTGGCTGTACACCACTTTCGTCCCCGAAAAGCCTGAGCTGCCCGTCGATTTCATCTCCGGCGACTACCTGGGCAACGCCAGCATCTCCACCGCCCGGCTGGAGGCGCGGTATCTGTCTGCCGTCAACCAGCCCTGGGACCTGATGGCGTGGGGTTTCCAGCGGGCGGCGCAGTCAAAGATCGGCTTCAGCCATAAGCACGCCGTGCAGTTGCAGCAGGAGGCGGCGGTTGTGCTGGCGCAGGGCGGCGGTTTCCAGATCTACTATCAGCCGACGCGGGCCGGCTGGATCGACGATCGCCACATCGGGGTCATGGCGCGCGTCGCCCGCTTCTGCCGCGAGCGGCAGGAGTTCAGTCATCAGACTGAAAACGTTCCCGAGATCGGGGTCGTCTTCTCGAAAACCAGTCTGTACTCCACGTCGAACAAATTGTTCGGCGGGTGGGGCGCGCTCACCGATCCGGCGCGCGGCTGGGTGGACGCGCTGGTCGAAAACCACTACTCGGTCGATGTGATTCCCGAGTGGAGGCTGGAAGAACTCGCCGCCAGCTATCGTCTGATTGTGCTGCCGGACTGGCCCAACGCCGGTCTGCGGGTAAAAGACGCGCTGGTCCGCTATGCTCGCGCCGGCGGGAGTCTGCTGATTGCGGGCGCGGAGAATGCGGAGTTGTTCTCGGCGGATCTGCCGGTCCGGATGAAGGGGAACGCGGCCGAGCAGGCGGCGTTTCTTCCAGGCGAAGAGGTGTTCGCGAACGTGTACGGACTGTGGCAGGAGGTCGACCCGGCCGGCGCCGAAAGCCTGCTCACGCGTTACCCGACCTACGACGGCGCCCGCGACGGAACGTGCGCCGCCACCTTCTCCAAACTGGGGTCCGGAAGCGTGGTGGCGATTTATGGGCCGGTGGGGGCGATCTTCGCGGCCACGCACGCTCCGGCGACGCGCCAGGTGGTCCGCCAGGCCGTGGAACGCGTGTTCACGCCCAAGCTACGCGTGACCGCCCCCCGCACGGTGGAGGTGGCGCTGCGGCGCAAAGGACGGCGGTTGCTCGTGCACCTGCTGAATTTCGCCGAGATGCAGGTGGCGGGCGACTTCGCGGTGACCGACTTCATCCCTCCGGTCGGACCGGTCGAAATCCGCTTGGCCCTCGACCAGCGGCCCGCCCGGGTCACCCTCGAGCCGGGTGGCCGGCCGCTGGCTGGGGACTGGAGCAACGGCGTTTGGTCGGGCGCGCTCGGGCAGGTCGCCCTGCACGAGATTGTGGCTTTTGAAACCGGGAGCTGAACGGGAACTTCACAACGACCATTGGCCACCGTCCACACGGTGTGCGGGGAAGGGTAGTCCCCTTGTGGAATTGTACAGCGCGTGGACATCCCTGCTTCGGTCCGCTTCTCCCAAAGCGCCTGTAAGGGGATGAGTTACGCGGATGATGAAGTTTGGCATACGCCGTGCCTTGCGGTTGACCGGAGCCGAACAACATGAAGCGAGCGACGGTAGTGGTGGCGATGATCGGACTGATCAGCCTGGTGATGCCGGCGGCGGAATCGCGGCGGCGGGTGGCGGTGTTGGATTTCGACTACGCTACAGTGCAGGGCGACGTGGCGGCGATTTTCGGATCCAACGCGGATGTCGGCAAAGGCGTCGCTGACCTGATGGTCGATCAACTGGTGCGAAGCGGGCGATTCGCCGTCATCGAGCGGAAAGCAATTGACAAGGTCCTGGCCGAGCAGAATTTCTCCAACAGCGACCGCGTGGACGCCGCCACCGCCGCCAAACTGGGCCGCGTCCTAGGCGTGGAGGCGGTAATCATTGGCAGCATCACGCAATTCGGCCGCGACGATCGGTCCAATAGCATCGGCGCCGGCGCCTGGAACCACTGGGCCGGCCGCTACGGCGTGGGGCGCGTGGGCGTACGCGAGGCTAAAGCCGTCGTCGGTCTGAGCGCCCGCCTGGTGAGTACAGACACGGCGGAGATTCTGGCGGTGGCTTCGGGCAAAGGAGAGTCTTCCCGGTCCGGCGCTTCGCTGCTGGGCTCCGGCGGCTCCTCATGGAATTTCGGGGGTGGCGCCGCCGAGGTAACGGCTTCCCGGTTCGGCGCCACCATCCTCGGCGAGGCCACCCGCGAGGCGGCCCGCGAAGTGGCGCGGCAGATGGAAATCCATGGGGCGCGCATTCCCGCGCGGACCGTGCGCGTCGAAGGGCTGGTTGCCGACGTCTCCAGCGACACCCTGGTGTTGAACGTGGGCGCGAAAGCCGGCGTCCGCGCGGGCGACCGCCTGGCGATCCGCCGCTTGACCCGCGAAATCAAGGACCCGGCCACGGGACAGGTGATCCGACGCCTGTTCGAAACCGTCGGCGAGTGTGTCGTGACGGAAGCCGATGAAATTTCCGCGGTCGCGAAGTTCTCCGGCTCGGCTAAGCTTGGAGACGCCGCGCTTTCCGCGGAACCGTAATCCGGCGGCAGGCAGGCCACGATGAAATCCTTCTGGCTAGTCGTTGGATTTGCGGTTTGGGCGACACCGGGCTCCGCGCAGCCCGCGGCCGCTCGCGATCTCCGTATAGAGCCGATGCCGATCCAGCGCCGGGTGGCCCTGGTGATCGGCAACGCGGCGTATCCGCAGGCGCCCCTCGCCAACCCGGTGAACGACGCGCGCGCCGTCTCCGCGCTCCTGCGCCGCCTTGGCTTCGCGGTCACGGAAGCGCACAATGCGGGCAAGCGGCAGATGCGCGAGCTGGCCGACCAGTTCGCCGCCGGACTGCGGGCGGGCGACCTAGCTTTGTTTTATTTTGCCGGTCACGGCATGCAGGTGCGGCAGGAGAACTACCTGATACCGGTGGATTTTCAAGCAGCCTCGGAGGCGGACGCGCCGTATGAGGCCTACTCGGCGGAGCGGATGCGCGACAAGATGGAAGCCAGCGGCGCGCGCCTCCGCCTACTGGTGCTGGACGCGTGCCGGAACAATCCGTTCCGGGGCGTCCGGTCCGCCGGCGGCGGATTGGCCGCTATGCGTTCGGACGCGGAAGGGACGCTCATCGCGTTCGCCACCGGCGACGGTAACGTGGCCGACGATAACCGCGGCGAAGGCAACGGCCTGTTCACGCGCTACCTGATCCAGGAACTCGCCGCGCCGGGCGTGAGCATCGAGGAAGTATTTAAACGCGTGAAGGAGCAGGTGTACCTGGCTTCCGGAAAACGCCAAAACCCGTTCACCTATGACAATGTGGTAGGCCGCTACTACTTGCAATTGGAACCCTTGCCCACGGCCACGGCGGCCGCAGTCCCCGCGCCGGCGCCATCGCCGCGCGCGGCCGACGCGCCGTCAGCGGCGGTATCCGAGGAAGGCCTCCGCGACCGCCTGATGGCCCTCGGGGCGCGCGCCGCCGCGATCCGCGCCAGCCTCCAGCGTTTGCGGGAGGAGCAAGCCCGCCAAGGCGTGGGCCTCCGCGCCGATATCGCCGCCGCCTCGCACCGTCTGGAGTATGCGATGGACGAAGCCGAATCCGCCCTCCGCGAGGCACGAATCGCCCGCGCGGCGCAGCAGATGGCCCACGCGGAGCGCGACGTAGTGTACCTGGAGCGGTTTCTGGGCCGCTGACAACGATGTGCTCGCCGGACCCAGCGATGAATCCTCCCAAAGCATCCGGGCCCTCACTTACCGGAAGCAAGAGGATAGCTCGATTCGATCATTCCCTCTCCTTCACGGACGACGATGAGCCGGCCTTCTCGCTAACTTCCGTACCGCGCGGACCGCAAATGACGGGCACCCCTTTCCACGTGCAATGAACGCCCTGGCCCGGCAGCGGCAGTTCCGCCAGGTTCCCGTCGACATAGTTGGCCACAAACAGATCCAACTTACCGTCCCGGTCGTAGTCAATGAATGCGCAGCCAGAATTCCAGCGCTGCGGATCGCCGCCGACCCCGGCGCGAGCGGTCACGTCTGTTAAGGTGCCGTCCCCGTTATTGTGATAAAGAACGTTGCCGCCCCAACAGGTGATCAACAGGTCGTCCTAGCCGTCATTATCGTAATCGCCGATGCACACGGCTTGCGCCCAGCCGGAGCGCAGCCGGCCCGCCCCCCGGGTGACGTCCCGAAACGTGCCATCCCGATTGTTCTTATACAGGTGATTGGTGGGCTCCTCGCCCTTGGGAAATCCTGCCAGCCGCGAACCGTTTAGCACGAGGATGTCCAACCAGCCGTCCTGGTCGTAGTCGTAGAACGCGACGCCGCAGCCGTTCGCCTCGACGATGTACCGGACCGTTTCGACGCCACCGCAATAGACCACATCACCCAGTCCGGCCCGCTTGCCTACGTCCATGAAACGCGCCGGATACGGAGAGCCCTGGGAACCGCCCAGGTGCTGGGCGCCGGCGAGCAAAGCAAGAAAGGAGCGGCGGTTCATGGCCGTGGCGAAGTCCGCGCGGTCTTGCGGAGCGGGCGGGTTCGCTCGAGCAGTTGCTCCTGCGCATGTGACTACGCCGAAGCTGGTCTCGGCCCCCTGCGCCTTTCAGCGCGGGTAGCCGATCGTCTGCGCCAGCAGGATGCGGTGCGTGGGCGCGAGGCGGGCGGCTTTGGCGAAGGCGGGGCGCTGGACGCCCGCCCGCACCACGGTCGCGAGCCTTTCGGCGGCGCAGGCGAGGGAGACATTTTGGGAAACCGCGCCCGCCTCCATCGACGCCCAGGCGAGCAGATCCTCCTGGCTGTCTTCCGGCGAGGCGGTCATCTTTTCCATGCGCGCCACGTAGACCAGGTTCAACGGCGCGTCGCGGGTGAACTCCTGAGTACTGGTGAGGTCGCGCACATCGGCGGCGTTTACGAGGACCAGGCGGTGTCCCCGGGCGTCATACAAGAACAGGCCCTCCTCCAGGGCGACATACACGTCGATTACTTGCCAGTTGTGAGCCGACGGCGCGGTGCGGCCGCCCTCCGCGGGACGATTGACGCCGTAGGCGGCCCACAACACGTTGGACAGCATTTGCCGCGGAAGCTTCTTGGGAGAGTACGCGCGGTGGCTTTTGCGCTCGCGCAGCGCCTGGCGCAGGGTGAGGCCACCTTCGAGGGCAGGGGCGGGCAGCTCGATCGCGGCGGGCGGCGCGGCCCAACCCGGCGCCAGCGCCCATGCCGCCAGCAGGCAGACCGTTCGCATGGTGACCTCCCTACGGCGCCTCGTTGCCCGCCTCCGCCGCGGCCCGGCGCACATCCACGCGCGCCAGCAGCAACAGCCCGGCGACAAAGAAGACGACCAGCGAAAGAATCGCCGTCCGGTAGCTTCCTGTGTACTGTAGCGCGAGTCCGAAGATCAAGGGACCCAACCAGCTGGTTCCTTTGTCGCTGATCTCGTAGATGCTGAAGTACTCGGCCTCGCGGCCGCGGGGAATCATGAGGGAATAGAGCGAGCGACTCAGCGCCTGGCTTCCTCCCATGACCAGCGCGACCATGGCCGCCATGGCGAAGAACTGCGGCACGGTCCGGAGCAGCAGGTAGATGTAAACGAGCGTCAACGTCCAGATCACCAGGGCCAGCATCACCGCGTGTTTGGCCCCGATGCGCGCCGCCAGCCAGTTGAAGGCCAGCGCCCCGCCAAAGGCCACGAATTGCACCATCAGGATGGCCAGAGTCAGTTGGGACATCGGCATCTTTAGCTCGTCCGCTCCGAACTGGCCTGCCAGCGCGATGACAGTTTGGATCGCGTCGTTGTAGACGAGGTACGCCACCAAAAACAGCAGCGTCTGCGGATAAGCGCGCATGCCCTTGAGGGTGTGGAACAACTGCCGGAAACCGACGCCCCAGACGGATTCGCCCTCGGGCAGGGGTCGGGCCGCGCCGCGGCTGCGCAAGCGGGCGAACGTGATCAGCGCGAATCCTCCCCACCACGCGCCGGCGCCGAACAGGCTCAGCCGGACGGCCATGGCTTCGCTGAGCCCAAGCGCTTCGTGGCGCGCGAACAAGGCCAGATTCAACGCCAGCATCAAGCCGCCGCCCAGATAGCCCAGCCCCCAGCCTTTTGAGGACACGGCATCGCGCTGTTCCGGCGGCGCGATGTCGGGCAGGAAGGCGTTGGCCAGCACCACCGCGCCGCCGAAAGAGAGGTTGGCTACCAGAAATAGTGCGCCACCCAACAGGTAATCCGTGCCGCTGGCGAAGAACATCGCCATCGTGGAGAACGCGCCCAGATAGGTGGTGATCGCCAGGAATTGTTTTTTTCGTCTCCCGTAGTCGGCGACCGCCCCCAGCAGGGGCAACAGGATCACTTGGCTGGCCACCGAGAGGGATACCAGGTAGCTCCAGTAGGAGCGGGGATCCACCTTGATGCCCAGGGGATAGATAAACCCGTCCGTGTCCGCGGCGGCCTTGGCGAGCGCGGTGAGATAGGGTCCCAGGAACAGCGTCACGACCGTGGTCGAGAACGCCGAGTTGGCCCAATCGTAGAAGTACCAGCCCCACTGCTCGCGGCGAGAATACTCGGCGGACATGCGAACCTTCGATTGTCGCCAATCGGCGGGGCCTCCGTCCACCCGGGAGCGCCGGATTACAATACCAGGGAAGCGGAACTATGCCAGAACGCGATCTTCCCCGCCGGCCGGGCCGCCGGGTTTTCTTGCAAACCGCCGCGCTGGGCGGCACGTTGGCGGCCTGCGCAAAGCAGGACGGGGACTCGGCGGCGGACCAGGAACCCAACCGCCTGGGCAAACCGGTTTCCGACTACGGGCGCCGCTCCCCGTTTGAGAAGGCCGCACGCAAGTTCCGGGAGTCGAAGACGCCGGAAGCCTCGGCCAGTTTCACGCCGCTCCAGGACTGCCACGGGATCCTCACCCCGGCGTCGTTGCACTTCGAGCGGCATCACTCCGGCGTGCCGGCAATCGATCCCAAGCAACACCGGCTGCTCGTGCACGGGTTGGTCGAGCGGCCGACGGTGTTCACGATGGAGGATCTGCGGCGGATGCCGTCGGTGTCGCGGGTGCATTTTCTGGAGTGCTCCGGAAATTCCAGCGGCGACTGGGGACCGCAGCGCGCGCCCGACGTCCAGCGCGGCCACGGACTGGCCAGTTGCAGCGAGTGGACCGGCGTGCTGTTGAGCCTGGTGCTCGGCGAACTGGGCGTCCAGCGGGAAGCGCAATGGGTGATCGCCGAAGGCGCGGACCCGTGCAAGATGGCACGGTCGCTTCCTCGGAAAAAAGCGCTGGATGACGTCCTGCTGGCCTACGCGCAGAACGGCGAAGCCATCCGCCCGGAGCAGGGCTACCCGCTGCGCCTGGTGGTGCCTGGCTGGGAAGGCAACCTCAACGTCAAGTGGCTGCATCGCCTGAAGCTGACGCCGGAGCCCTATATGACCAAGGACGAGACATCCAAATACACGGACCTCCTGCCGGACGGCAAGGCGCGCCTGTTCACCTTCGAGATGGACGCCAAGTCGGTCATCACGTACCCTTCGGGCGGGCAAAAGCTGAGCGGACCCGGGTTCCATGAGATCACCGGGCTGGCGTGGAGCGGCCGCGGACGCATCGAAAAAGTCGAAGTATCAGTGGATGGCGGCCAGACCTGGCGGCCCGCCGCCCTCCAGGAGCCGCGCCACCGGATGGCGTTTACCCGGTTTCGTTATCCCTGGCAGTGGGAAGGCGGGGAAGCCGTCCTCCAATCCCGCTGCACGGACGAAACCGGCTATACCCAACCGGCGCTCGAGGAGTTGATTGCCGTGCGCGGCATGAACTCGAACTATCACAACAACAGCATCAAACCGTGGAAGGTGGCCGCCGATGGCAGCGTGGAAGCCGCATAACTCCTTGTTCGTCCGCCTGGCGATGGCGGCGTTGCTCGGCGCCGGCGCGGCGGGGGCGCAGACCGCGACCCTGGGCCTGGGCCGCGCGGCGACACCCGCGGAGATCCAGGCGGCGGACATCTCCGTGTCGCCCAGCGGCGTCAACCTGCCGCCCGGCGGCGGCACGGCCGGCCAGGGCGCGGACGTCTACCAGCGGCGCTGCCAGCGCTGCCACGGCGCCAAGGGCGAGGGCGGGGAAGAAGGCCCGGCGCTAGCCGGGGGGCAGGGAAGCCTGGCAACCCCCAAACCACTCAAGACGGTGGGCAGCTATTGGCCCCACGCCACCACCCTGTTTGACTACACCCGGCGCGCGATGCCGTTCAACCAGCCGGGTATTCTTACCAACGACCAAGTGTACGCCGTGACAGCGTACGTGTTGCATCTGAACGGCCTGTTTCCCGCGGGCCAGCGGCTGGACGCGCAGTCGCTGCTCAAGATAAAGATGCCGAATCGCGACGGCTTCATCCCCGACGACCGCCCGGATACGGGCAAATCCGCAAAAAAGGCAAAACGATGAAACTTGCAGTCCTCGGTTTGGGCTTCATGGGCAGCACCCATTTGAAAGCCATCCGCAAGATCTCCCGCGCCACCCTGACGGCGGTGGCCTCCGCCGACGAGCGGCAACTCAGCGGCGACCTGTCGGGAATCCAGGGCAATCTCGGCGGCGCCGGCGAGCGCATGGACTTCAGCGGCGTGGCCAAGTACTCCCGCTGGGAGGAGGCGCTGAAGGACCCCAACGTCGAAGCAGTCGATGTCTGCTTGCCCACGTCTCTTCACGCGCCCGCGGCGATCGCGGCCCTCGAGGCAGGCAAGCATGTACTGGTGGAAAAGCCCATGGCGCTCAGCGGCGCCGACTGCGACCGCATGATCGCCGCCGCCCGCGCTTCCGGCAAGATCCTCATGACGGCGCAAGTGCTGCGCTTCTTCCCCGAATACCAGGCGGCGGCGGCCGAGTTGAAGGCGCTGGGCGCCGCGCGCAGCGCGCTGTTCCGCCGGCGCTGCGCCGCGCCGTTCTGGACGGCGTGGATCGCCGACAAGGCGGTCTCCGGCGGCGGCGTGTTCGATCTGCTGATTCACGACGTCGACTTCGCGCTGCACCTGTTCGGCGCGCCGGAAGCGGTGTCCGCCGTGGGCTACGAAAACCTCCCGGCGGGCATCGACTGGATCTCCGCGCACCTGCACTATGCGACCGGGCTTTCCGTACTGATCACCGGCGGGTGGCACCATCCGAAGGCGTACCCGTTCTCCATGGAGTTCACCCTGGTGGCGGACGGCGGCACGTTGGAGTATAGTTCAGCGGGGCGGCCTTTGACGTTGTACTCGGCGGCAGGCGAGGAAAAGGCGCTGAACCCGCCCGCGCAGGACGGGTTTCAAGCCGAGATTGAGTATTTCCTGGAGTGCGCGGCGGCCAACCGCCCACCGGAGCGGTGTCCGCCCGCCGAATCCGCCGCAGCCGTCAAGGTGGCGCTCGCGTTGGTGGAGTCCAGAGATCGGAACGGAGAGAGAATTCCATGCCAGCTTTGAAAGATCTGGAAATCGGGGTGATGTTCTGGGCGGGGCGCGACCCCGTGGAAACGCTGCGGGAAGTCAAAGGACTCGGCGTCGTCTGCGGCCAACTGGGCGTGCCCGGCGACCTGGAACTGACGCCGGAGTTAGTGGAGGCTTGGCGATCGGCGCTGGAGGCGGAAGGCTTCACCGTGGTGACCGTGTTCGCGTCGTTCGTCGGCGAGGACTACGCCGACATTCCCACGGTGCAGCGCACGGTGGGTTTCATCCCGCCCGCCACCCGGCAGGAGCGCGAGGCGCGAACCCTCGCGTTGAGCAATTTCGCCGCGTCGCTCGGCGTCGGCTCGCTGGCCGCGCACATCGGATTCGTGCCGCACGATCCGGCGGACCCGGATTTCGTGGCGGTGCGTGACATGGTCCGCCGCGTCTGTGACCACGCCGCCAAGCACGGGCAGAGTTTCGCACTCGAGACGGGGCAGGAACCGGCCGCGGTTCTCCTCGATTTCTTCCAGAGCGTCGACCGTCCGAACCTGGCGATCAACTTCGACCCGGCGAATATGATCCTGTACGGTTCGGGCGACCCGATCGAGGCGCTGGGCATGCTGGCGGCGCACGTGGTCTCGGTGCACGCCAAGGATGGCGACTGGCCCGACAAGACGAAGCCGGGCGCGCTGGGCGTGGAGCAACCACTAGGGCGAGGCGCCGTCGGCATGGAGCGGTTTGTGGCCAAGTTACGGGAGATCGGCTACCGCGGCCCGCTCTGCATCGAGCGCGAAATCCCGGATCACGCCCAGCGGCTGAAGGACATCCGCATGGGGGTCGAACTGCTCGAACGCCTGCGCGAATGACGCGGGCGCGCGGCTCGGATCGAGAGGTTCTCCAGTGAAGCGTCGGAGTGCTGCGGTCCAAGCGGCACCTCGGCTCCACTTGTTCGGCGATACGGGTCTCTGGTAGGTTTCGGAAGCGTCGCCAGTCCGCTCTACGCGTAACCCAGCGGCAAATCGAATTCTGCCCACCCAACTCACGCGACTTGATCACGCAGCCTGGTCAAACGTTGTTGTCCTCGGCTAAAGTAGCGGGCACGCCGTACGCCAGTGCGAAACCCGTTCGACGGCGAACGCGGAAAATAGAGCGGCGTGAAAGTGCTGATAACGTGTATTATGTAAACTAGTATGCACCCGGACCGTAACCACCCTTTGGCAGAACCGGCTGCTCTCCCTACCCGCGGTGCTCAACAACCGCTTCAGACTTCCTCCGTAACCTGCACGGGTTAGTTGAGGTACCGGAATCGGTTCTGACGGCTTCGGGCTTCATGTACCACCTCAGGTGGGCCAGCCTGGTGGCTCGAACTGCTACCCCTGCGGCGCATACCGGTTCCCCAAGTGGAACGGAAGATAGAGTGCCACGAACACCATCAGCGCTGCGAGTTCCCCGCCCAGCAGGTACCACGGCCAGGAACCAAACAGGTCGAGGAGCGAGGGCACATCCGGCTTGCTGCACAGATACATATAGTTGGTGTGAAACACGAGGTTAAAGGCGCCAACCGCGGCAGCATAAAGGTTTACCATGGCGAGTGCGCGACCCATTGACGAGGCGGTCACCGGAAGAGCGCCCGTGGCGGCCAGGACAACCGGCGTGATGACGACGAAGGAGTGCGTGGCGAAGAAATAGAAGGTCGGATAAGACCACGCCGGGGCCCAAAGGTCCGGCGTCAACAAGGCCATCGCCGCGCCTCCCACGCCGGCGAAGTAGGCTACCTCGAACGCCCATCGGTTCAGGGTGAGCGCCGCGGCGGCCGTCAGCCAAAGCGTGACGTCGCATAATTCGAGTGGCAAGCCTTCGGGAAAGCGGAAGCCCTCCAAGCGCAAGCGGTAGGCATACCAGGTCAGCTCGTTGACGATCAGGAACCAGCCAAGCGCCACCCGGACGGGGCGAAGGCGCCGGCGCGCAAGGCGCACCAAGAACCACGCGAGCAACGGGGTGGCGGCGAGGATCGCCCAGTGCGCGGGCGAGTACAGGATGAAGTCCGTGGTCCGCATTCCCCGGTGCGACCAGCGTAGCCGAACTCTGCGGCACAATCAAAGTATGCGTGTTGTCTGGTTCCTGGCGGTTTGCTGCCTGGCGGCGCTGCCCGCCTCCGGATCGAGCCGATATCAGGAGTTCAGCGACTTCACCACCCCGCTTCCCCTGCCGGAGGACGGCACGCTGGTGGTGGGCGTGGTCGGCGGCTGGGAGCGTTGGGACGCCCCGCAGCGCATCGTCCGCCGGATCGCGCTGCGTCTGCGCGAACGCCGTCTGCCAAATGTTTGGATCGAGACCGTGGAGAACCACCGGATCGAGTTAGCCCACGAGCTGATCGAAAAGGCGTTTGACCGCGATCGGGACGGGCGGATTGACGAAGCCGAGCGCGCCCGCGCGCGACTGATCCTGTACGGGCAGAGCCTGGGCGGCGCCGCCACCGTACGCTTGGCGCGGGACTTGCACGAACGCCATGCGCTGCCTGTGCACCTGGCGGTGGTGATCGACTCCATTGGCATCGGGGCAAGTACCATTCCTCCTAACGTGCGCCAGGCGGCCAACCTATACCAGCGCGAGAGCTGGCCGATCAACGGCCAACAGGAGATTCGGGCACAAGATCCGTCCCGCACCCGGATTCTGGGCAATCACCGCTTTTCCTACGACGGCAAGCACATCGACACCAGCGAGGATGCGTGGATCCGGCGGGTCTTCATGCGCGGTCACATCAAAATGGAGTTCGACCCGGAGGTGTGGGCGCGGGTGGAGTCGTACATTGTGGATGCTGTTGCGCGGCCGGATTAACGCTCGGCGCGGTTCAATTCCTGGTCAAACACGATATCTACCGGGATTTGGGCGGCCGCCAGGCGCTTCAAGTCTTGCCTTAGGAAATCCGGTATATCTTTATATTCAATAACGAATTGAGAAGCTGCGATATAATCCCCGTCGCCCTGGAGACGGAGGATTTGTCCGGCCAACTGGTTGACCGCCTCCGCCATCCGGGCCTCGTCTACGGTATACCGGCCGCTGGCGCGAGAGAACGCGCCGGCCTCCTGAAAAACGCGGAAGCAAATCGCATTCGCGACCCCGTGCGCGCTGGAGGCGCCGAAGCGGATGGAACGCAGGATGCCGGCCAGGAATGTCACGAAAAAGTCCAGACGGGACAGGCCGGTGATTTCTCCCTTCCGGCGCAGCTCTTCCACCAGGAAAAGTCCGAGGACGTCTGCCTTCCCTTCCTCGAGGGTCGACGCCAAGTCCTTCATCGCCTGGCGGACGCTGTCGCCGCCGAGGGTCTGCTTGATGCCGAGGCCGTGCGCCACTTCGTGGAACATCACATTCGCAAAGAACGCGTCGAAGCGGACGTGCCGCTGCTGCGCCGGCGCGATCAACCGCTCGGCGATCGGCATCAGGATCCGGTCGAATTTGGCTTGCATGGCGTTCTTCAGTTGGAGCCGCCGGGCGCCTTTCTTGAGTTGCACTTCCTCGTCGTTGGGCAGGTTGATCGCAATGGTCTTCGAGCCGGCGTTGCAATCGCCGGCGTAGAACAGGACGTCATACGCGTTCAGGTCCGAGTTCGAGCCCGGGGTTTCCCGCTTGTATTCTTCCGGCACGGGAAGTTGCTTCTGCAAACCGGGCAGCAGGCCGGCGTACCGTTCGAGCCGCGCGCTCCATTCCTTGTCCTTGACTAGGACATATGCCTCGAACGCAGCCTTGTACCCGAAGAGGCGGTCTTCGTACGTTTCGATGGGACCGATGACGACGTCGAGCGTATTCGTCTTCATGTCCATCCAGGCGAAGTCGCTGGGCTGATAGTGGCTGGTGACGAGCGCCACGGCGCGGGCGTTGAGGTAGCGGCGGAGTCCCTCGTCCTCGGCGAGCGCCGCCGCCGCGCGCAGCTTTTCCGCCCCCTGGCGGAGCGGCCCGGCGTAGGCCTCATGATACGGCACGGCCCGCAGTTTGCCTGCCGCGTCGCGGCGCACCAGGGTGTACAGGTCCTTCAGCGCCGGCTGTTCCGCCGCCGCGGCTTCGAATTCCTGGACCGTCATATCCGGCGGATAGAACTGTGCACCCTTGGGCTTGGGGCCGACGCCGGCGACGAAGGGGCGGTTGTCATCCAGGCGGTCCCAGGGGCCATAGTTGATCTCCGCATACCGGCGGGTGTCCGGATCGCGCAGCGCGGCCGTCAGTTGGCTTTTGTCGCCGTACGCCTGCTGCCAGAACAGATCATCCATGATCCGGGCGGCATCGAGCAGGAGCGGCAGCATTTGGCGCTCCTGGGCGGAGAGACGGCTGAGATCCGCCTCCAGACGGACCGTCGCGTATTGAGCCAAGCGTGCTTTCATGGACAGATTCTTGGGCGGGGAGGCGAGCGCGGTGGCCGCCACGCCGGCCAGCAGGTTTCGCCGGGTCACCATGTCTCTTCGATTCTGCCAGAAGCGAAGCCACGGCGGGACATGCTACATTCGCCGGTCATGGCCCGCCTCTACGCCGGGACGTCCGGCTTTGCCTACGAGACCTGGAAGCCCGCCTTCTATCCGGACAAGCTGCCAGCGAAGCGATTTTTGGAGCACTACGCTACCCGGCTGAACGCGGTCGAAATCAATTATACGTTCCACCGCACGCCGAATCTGGCGACCCTGGAGGGCTGGACCGCGCAGACGCCGCCCGAGTTCGTCTTCGCCGTGAAGGCGCACCAGCGCATCACGCATGTCCGGCGGTTGCGGGACGCAGCCGAAGCGACGGAGGCCTTCCTCCGCGCGGTGGATCCCCTACGCTCCGCGCGCCGTCTGGGTCCGGTTTTGTTCCAGTTGCCTCCGAACCTGAAAGCCGATCCTGGTCTGCTCCGGGAGTTTCTCGCGCTGCTGCCGCGGGACGTGCGGCATGCCTTCGAGTTTCGGCATTCGTCCTGGCTCAGCGCCGAGACCTACTCCCTGCTGGAAGCGCACGATGCGGCCCTGTGCCTGGCCGAGAGCGAGAAACGAGAAATCCCGCAGGTCTTGACCGCCGGTTTTGTCTACTGGCGGTTGCGGATGCCCGAGTACACCGCAGGGGATCGCGCGCGGATCGCCGAGCAGGCGGAACGCTGGCTGGCCGGCGGGCGGGATTTGTACCTGTTCTTCAAACACGAAGAGACGCCCGCAGGGGTTTTGTACGCCAGCGAGATCCTCGAGCGTTGGCAAGGATCTGCTCCCTCCGGCGTGCCGCCGTCATCCTAAGCGCAGGAGGAAGGTAAGCATGTGGTACCGGAAAGGTTCCTGCGGGCGGGGCATGATGACGCTGCCCTGGAACATGATGTTGGCGATGATGTGCGGGAGCGCCGGCCGTCCGGCGGCCATGGCCGAAACCCCGATGGCCGCGGAAGAAAAGGACATTGTGGACACGGCGGCCGGGGCGGGCGGTTTTCAAACCCTGCTGGCGGCTCTCCGGGTAGCCAGCCTGGTTGAAGCGCTCAAGGGCGAGGGACCGTTCACGGTCTTCGCCCCGAGCGATTCCGCATTCGCGAAACTGGCGCCGTCGGCATCGGATAAACTCTTTGAACCGGATCAGCGCGAGCAACTCCGGCGTATTCTGCAATTCCATGTCGTTCCGGGGCGGCTGCGCGCGGCCGATCTGGCCAGGCAACAGACCCTGAAAACGTTGAGTGGAGAAGAGCTTGCCGTGTCGTTCGACATTCGCGGGCAGGCCGGTCCCGAGTTCCGGGCCCGGCTCGCCGTAGGCGACGCGAAGGTTTTGAACGCTGACCTGCTCTGCACCAACGGCGTGATCCACGTGATCGATCGCGTGCTACTTCCGAAGGCGTAATCAGCCTCTCTGCGACTCACCCTACGGGACCGTAACCGCCTAGTACGGCACTGCGGTCCCTTTGCGGTCTTCCTGGACCCTCCCTATTGCCTCCCGAATCGGGTATACTTTTCTAATTTCGGTTTCTGTGCCGGGAAGGCTGTCGTCACGGGGACAGAGCGCTTCCGAATCACGGAGAGTGGCATGGGTGTTGGCGCTCGCCGTTTGGGCTTAGGTGTTTGGGTCATCCTGGGGCTGCTGGCCTTGTGCCTCGCCGCCTACGGGCGGAGCCTTGCTCTGCCGCTCATTGCTGATGATTACATCCAGATTTCGCTGGCCCGCCAGTGGGGTCCGGTGGCGGGGTGGCTGGATCTGTTGCGGGATCCGCTGTACCGCTGCCGGGCTACCTCGCTGGTCCTGACCTTCTGGACCGAGCGCCTGTTTGGCATCCAGCCGTGGATTTTCAACGCCAGCAGTCTGGCAATTCACTTCGTGAACTGCCTCTTGGTCTTCGCGCTGGGATTGTGGCGGCCCATCGGGTGGAAAGTCTCGGCGGTGGCCGCCGGCGTGTTTGCGGTCCATCACAGCCATCAGGAAGCGGTGATCTGGTACGCCGCATTGCCGGAATTGCTGGTGTTCACGTTTGTGCTTCTATCCCTGCTCTGCTGGCTGGCCTGGCTGGAGCGGCGCGACGGCCGGTTTTATGCGGCGGCGGCGTGCTGCTTTGTGCTGGCGCTGCTCTCCAAGGAGTCTGGCGTCGTCCTGGTTCCCCTGCTGGCGCTGACGGCTTGGGTGGAGCGGCGCGACTGGAAGACGGTAGCCTGGTCCTTGCCGATGGGGCTGGCCGCCGCGGTCTATTTCCTCACCGCATACCTGGCGCGGGACACGCACCTGCACTTTAAGGACGGCACGTTTTCGCTGGCCGCGCCCGTGTGGCAGGTCTTGGCCCGCAGTATGATGCGGCTGCTGTGGGTCTCGGGTTTTTTGAGCTTGGCCGTTCTGGCGTGGGCGCGAGCCTGGCGCTGGCTGCCGCTCGTCGCCGGCGCCATGGTGTGGTCCCTCATCACGTTTCTGCCGTATTCGTTCCTGCTCTACATGCCGTTCGTGCCCAGCCGGCATACCTATCTGGCGAGCGTGGGCTTGGCGTTTCTGGTGGCCGCGGCGCTGATGGCTCTCGAGGAGCGCGCTCCCCGCCGAGCGTATGCCGTCGCCGCCGCCGTGGTGCTGGTGATTGCCCACGTTTCCTACCTCTGGACCAGGAAGCACTACCAGTACACCGAGCGGGCGGCGCCCACTCAGCGACTGCTGGAATTCGCGCGGGATTATCCGCGGGACAGCCTGCATCTGGGCTGTTTCGCCTACGGTCCGGAGATCGCCGAAGCCGCCTTGGAGATCGAGTTGGGCAAGAAAGTGCGCGTTACGCGGGCGGCGGGCGGCGGTCCGCGGGAGCGCGAGTTCTGCTTTGAAGTCGCCCCCCCGGCCGAAGTCGCCAAGCCGTCAGGCAGCCCCTGATTTTATGATGCGGAAGCGGCGGAACTCCCCGTAGTCGAAAAAGCTGCCCAGCCCCACCCGTCCGTGACTCAAACTCTCATCGCTCGCCGAGAGCGAAGGCGAGGTTTCGCCGTCCACCCAAACCCGCACTTTGCCCGCGCCGCCATCGAACGTCAGCCGGAGCTGGTGCCAGACGCCTTCGCGCAGCGTCGGCGGCCCTTCCAGCGGGCTGATGCGTACGCGCTCCCCGCCAAAGACGTGGAACACCCCGTTGTGGTGCGGCGCGCGCAAGGCGGCGTCCACCGACAGATGGACATAATTGAAGCGGTCCGGCGCCTGCCAGGCGTAAACCAGGATGAGGGAAGTGCGGCGCCGCCGCTCGGCGAAGGCCTCTTTCCGGGCCTCCACCTCGAGCTCGACCTGCCGGAACTCGGGGGTGTCGGCGAGCGCGAACTGGGTCGGCCGGCGCGGCTGCGTCAGCGGCCTGGCCACCCGCAGCCGAAGAACCTCGCCGGCTTCGCTTGATTCCACCCGCCAGTCGGCCGCCACGGGCACAGTCCAGCGCAAACCGAACGCCTCGATGGTTTCGGCGGCGCGCAGGGGCAGCGCCGCGCCGCCGACTGCCGCCAGCCAGGCGCGCCGGGTCACGGCTTCAACGCCTCGCGGAGCCACTCGGTCAGCCGCGGCTTGTAGCGCAGCAAGTCCGGGTCCTTCTCCCAGCCGTTCACGCCGTGTCCTCCGTTCTCCACGCTGAACAACTCGCAGGAGGCCCCCGCCTTCTTGATGGCTGCGCACATCAGTTCCGACTGCGCAAAAGGCACCTGCTCGTCACGGGTTCCGTGGATCAACAGGTAAGGTGGCAGGCCGGCATGCACCAGGTTGACCGGCGACACCTCGCCCCACCTGGGGCTGCGGATATCGGTCAAGCCGAAAAAGCCCTCCTGGTTTTCGTTGACCTTGCCGGCGTCGCGCACCCGTTTGGCGAAGTCGTGCACCGCGTAGAACGCCACCACCGCGCGCGGCTTCACCTTCCCGCGCGCGCCTGCCATGGAGACCAGGTAGCCGCCCGCCGAGCCGCCGATCAGGGCCATGCGTTTCGGGTCTATCTTGTACCGCCCGGCGTTGGCTTGCACCCACGCGAAGGCGGACTCGACATCCTCGAGCGCCGCCGGGTAACGGTGGCGCGGCGCGAGCCGGTAGTTGATCGCGAAGAATGCGAAGTCGCCTTCAACCAGCGTGTCGAGGACGGGGCCCATATCCGTGCGCTTGTCGCCTTGCGCGAAACCCCCGCCGTGCACCACCACGGCCGCGGGAAACGGACCGTCCCCCGGCGGAACGTAGGCGTCCAGCTTCAACTGGTGCGCTTCCGAGTAGAGGATGTCTTCGTGGAATCCCTCCAGGCCGCGGGGTTCCGGCAGCGGCTTGCGTGGCAGCATCTCGTCCCGCATCGCGGCATGGTAGGCGAACGAGGCCATCACCACCGCCGCCTGCTGGAGCCCCTTGGGCTGGAGACGATCGTACACGTCCATGTTGGTGTGATGGGTGCGGGTCGCGTATTCGAGCGGATCCTGAATGAACTGAAAACCCGGCAGCCCGACCGCGTCGAACGACAGGTGATCGGTGCCCGTGGTGTTGCGAATCGTCAGCGTGTTCGCGCCCAGGTCCTCAAAGGGCTTCAACCAGGCGGCGAAGATCGGGCGCACCATATCGTTGCCTTGCAGGTAAACGCCCCGAATCATGCCCGAGCCATTGTCGAGGTTGAAGTACGCCGCCAGCTTGCCATGGGCCGGCTTCAGCCGCATGTCCGCCGGGTCGCCGAAGTTTTCTTTGACGTAGGCTTTCGACCCGAGCAGGCCTTGCTCTTCCCCGCTCCACAGCGCGGCGCGGATGGTCCGGCGCGGTTTTAAGCCGCTGCTTTTGAGAATGCGCATCGCCTCGATGACCACCGCCGAGCCCGCCGCGTTGTCGGTAGCCCCGGTGCCGCCGGTCCAGGAATCGAAGTGCGCGCCTAGCATCACAATTTCGTCCGCCTTGTCTCCGCCGGGCAGTTCGGCGATCACGTTAAACGAGTCCGGGGATTCGGTGTGATAGCGCGTCTGAATGTCGAGTTCCACCGTGACGGGAATCTTCTTTTCCAGCAGGCGCGCGATGCGGTTGTAGTCCTCAGGGGTCAGCGCGGCCAGCGGGGGAGGAGCGGGGTTGCGTTCATCGCGGAGGAAGGCAGGGCCGGTGGCGCGGACGGTGCCCCCGTCCATCCGCTCGCCGGGGATCAACGCCGCCACCGCGCCCTCTTCCTTCAGAAAGCAGTGAATCCGGTTCGCCAGCCGCCTCCCCTTCTCCGAGCTATAGGGCGGCGCCGGTTTCCGCGGCGGGAACACCTCGTCGTGGTAGGCTTGCGAGAGCGGATTCACCACGTCGAACAACCGGCTGAGGTCCGCCGCGCTGAGCACCCGGTTGAGAGGCGTGTCGATCGGCTTCAGTTCCCGGGGCTCTTCGAGCAGCACGATCCGCCCTTGCAGCTTGCCGCGGAACTTCGGCAAGTCGGCCGCGGTCTTGATCACAGCCAGAATAGGCGACGCGCTCACGGGGCCGGGCGTGGACGGCGACCAGGGCCGCGCATATCCGATCAGCGGCGCATAGCGCGGTTCTTTCAGATGCGCGCTGAAACGCACTTGGGACCAACCGCGCCCGAACGGCCCCCACGGCTCCAGGCGAGGGTTGGCCAGACCCCACTCCCGGTATTTGCCCAGCACCCACTCGGCCGCGGCGCGCAACCCGGGCGACGCGGTGAGACGCGGGCCGTGGACATCGGTCAGGTAAAACGCGTGATCCATCACTTGCGACCGCTTCAGTCCTTCCTGTTTGATCCGGTGGATGGCGGCCAGGTCCACTTGCTCTTCCGCGGCGAGACCGGCCGCAAACGCAAGCAGCAGAACGACTCTGAGCATCTTGCAGATCACCGTAACATGCAGGGCGCGCGCGTTACAATCGAGGAGGCGTGAAGATCACCATCTCCAAGGAGAACTACCTCAAGGCGATCGCCGAGGCCGAAGCGGAGGGGGAAACCGTCATCGCCGCGACGCTGAGCCGCTGGCTGAATGTGAGCGCTCCCGCCGTCACCATGGCCATCAAGCGGCTGAAGCGAGACGCGCTGATCGATGCCGCCGAAGACGGCCAAATCACGCTGACGCCCGCGGGCCGTGAGATCGCCAACCGCTTGCTCTTCCGGCATCATCTGATCGAGCGCATGCTGACGGAGATCTTCGGCATGGAGTGGTACAAAGTCCACGATGAGGCCGAGCAACTGGAACACGCCGTTTCGGCCGACTTTGAGCAGCGGCTGAAGGAGAAACTGGGCGGCAACGGCGCCTGCCCGCACGGCAACGATCTGGGCTGGGATACGCCCGCACTCCGCCGGCAGCGAGGTTTGCGGCCCCTGGCGGAAGTGGGCCCGGGCAAGCGCGCCGCCGTGACCAGCGTGTTCGAACGCGACCGGAAACTCCTTGAGTTTCTCGACGGCGTCGGCCTGCGTCCGGGAGTGGATGTGGAAGTGGTGGCGCGGAACTACGACGACACGCTCACCTTGCGCGTCGGCGGGCGGGAACTGCCCTTGGGCTGCCGGGTCGCCGCGCGGGTTTGGGTCCGCCCGGTCTGAGCGCGGGGATGCCCGCGTGCTATCCTGCGCCGGAACGATTTCATCATGATCAAGCTGCTTGCCCGAGTGCTGGTTCGCATCCTGTTTCGCCTGTCGTATCACGGCGAGTTGCCAGCCCAACTGCCCGAACGCACGCTGATCGTCGCAAACCACCAATCGTTCTTTGACGGCATTTTGCTGGGCATTCTGTTCCCGTTCCGCCCGACCTGGATCGTCCACACCACCATCGCGCGCAAGTTCCCGTTCAAATATCTGCTCTGGCTGATCGACTATGTGGTGGTGGACGCCGCCAGTCCCCTGGCCATGAAGGCGATGGTGCACGCCATCGAAGCCGGCAAGCCGGTGGCGATTTTTCCGGAAGGACGCATCACCGTAACCGGGAGCCTCATGAAGATGTACGACGGCCCGGCGTTTCTGGCGGCCAAGACCGGCGCGTGGCTGCTGCCGGTGTACATCGACGGGCCGGCCCATTCGTATTACGGGCGCACCCGGCCGCCCTATCCCAAGAAGCTCCGGCCGCGGGTGCGCGTCACGGTGTTGCCGATGCGCCAGCTCGCCATGCCGGAAGGGCGCACGGGCCGCGAACGGCGGCGGAAGGCCAGCGAACAACTGCGCTGCTACTTCGAAGAGTGGTGTTTTCGCGCCCAGCCTGTGCAAGGTCTCTACGATGCCTTTCTGGACGCCGTGGCCCTGCACGGCCGCGGCTACCGGATCCTGGAGGATATCCGCTTCACACCGGAGAGCTACGGCCACCTGGTAAAAGCGTCGCTGGCGCTCGGACGCCTGGCTGGCAAGCTCACCCGGGAAGGCGAGACCGTCGGCGTCCTGATGCCCAACGCCGGGCCCACCGTCAGCTTGCTGTTCGGCCTGTTCGCTACCCGGCGGATTCCCGCGCTGCTCAATTACACTTCCGGGGTCGACGGCATGCAGAGCGCCCTCGAGACCGCCCAGATCCGCGTGTTGCTCACCTCGCGCACGTTCCTTGAGAAAGCCCGCCTTACCGCGAAGGTGGCGCAGTTGCGCGGCGTGCGCGTCGTCCCGCTGGAGGACCTGCGGCCCATGTTCGGGCTCGGCGACAAGTTGTGGTTGTTGTTGTGGGCGCTCTGGAATCCGCGCCGGGTACGGCGCCCGGTCCGGCCGGAGGAAGCGGCCATCGTCTTGTTTACCTCCGGTTCCGAAGGCAAGCCCAAAGGCGTGGTGCTGAGCCACGCCAACATCCTGTCGAACATCGAGCAGTTTCGCGCCGTCATCGAGTTTTCCAACCGCGACAAGTTCTTTACGGCGCTCCCCATGTTTCATTCCTTCGGGCTGACGGCGGGCACGCTGACGCCGATTCTCCACGGCGCACGCCTCTTTTTGTATCCGTCGCCGCTGCACTATCGCCTGGTGCCGGAGATGGTCTACGACCGCGACGCCACGGTCCTGTTCGGCACCGGGACCTTCCTGGGCCACTACGCGCGGTTTGCCCACCCCTACGATTTCTACAACGTGCGGTACGCGATTTGCGGGGCCGAAAGACTGGCCCCCGAGGTTCGCCAGGTGTGGATGGAGAAGTTCGGGCTGCGGATCATCGAGGGCTACGGTTCCACCGAATGCAGTCCGGTGATTTCGGTCAACACTCCCCTGTTCTGCCGGCTGGGCACGGTGGGGCGCATCCTGCCCGGCCTCGAGCACCGCCTCGCGCCTGTGGAAGGACTGGCGCGCGGCGCGGTGCTGCACGTGCGCGGCCCCAACGTGATGCTGGGGTATCTGAAGCACGACCAGCCGGGCGTGCTGCAACCTCCCTGCTCCGAGTTCGGCCAAGGCTGGTATGACACGGGAGACGTCGTCGAGATCGACGCGCAAGGCTACGTCACCATTCTGGAGCGGGTAAAGCGCTTTGCAAAAGTAGCCGGCGAAATGGTGTCGCTGGAGGTGGTGGAACGGATCGCGGCCGCGGCCGCGCCCGGCAAGGCCCACGCCGCCTCCATGGTCGCCGACGGTCGGCGCGGCGAAATGATCGTACTGTTCACCGAGGCCAGGGGGTTGCGCCGGGAGGACCTGATGGAAGCCGCGCGCCGCCTAGGCTTGCCGGAGGTCGCCGTGGCCCGGCGCATTCACTGCCTGGACAAGCTGCCCCGCCTCGGCAGCGGCAAATTCGATTACCTGGCCCTCAAGACCATGGCGCAGGAAGCCGAAGCCAGCCGGGCGGAGTAGCCGCGCAGTCCGCGCTTTATAGGGCGCGCGCGATAGCGTCCAGGCCGCAGATCTCCGCGCGGTCCGCGTGGCGTTCCACCAGCGAGCAGATCAGTTGGAGCGCCGCGAATTTCGGGTCGACTACGCCCAGACAGGAGGGGTGCGCCAGAAAGTCGTACACCGCGCGATTCCGGATGGCCCACTCCACTCCGTAGCGGGTCGCCTCCAGGAACCGGGCGAGCGGCCACCGCGCGGAGCGGAACGCGTGAATGTCGCTCACCGGGCTCATGGGGATCTCGAGTAGTTCCGTCTCGGCGTACCGGAACGGCTGCGCCTGTTCGAGCGCGGCGGCCAGATACTCGGCGTCCGGCCGGTGCGTGGAATGGCGCGGGTACTTGCCGCTGCACCACGCGTAGCCCTGATCGAGCAACATCCGCTGGACGTCCGCCCGGCCGGCGAGACCTTCGGCGAATCCTCCGGGCGTGCGAAACCCGTTCGGCCCGATGCCCAGGCGCTCGCGCATCGCCTCGGCGGTCATGCGGATGTTATCGGCGATTACCTCGGCGGGCGGACGGCCCCGCATCAGCCACGGCGCGCGCTGGAAACGGAACTGGACGTCCTTCGGCTGCGTGGCCAGCACGTCCACGTGGTCATAGGTGTGGTTTCCGATCGGGTGGCCCATGGCGATGATTTCCTTGAGCCAGTCCACGTTCTCCTGTTCGAGCACCCGGCCGACCAGAAAGAAATGCAGCACGCCGCCGCGCCCCTTCACCAGCCGCGCGGCTTCCAGCGAGTAGCGCCGGGCGTGATCGTTCAGATGGCCCTTCTCGTAGTCCCAGTGCGTCGTTTCCCAGGTGGGGAAGTGGCGGCTCATCTCGAGATCGAAGGTGATGGCGATGCGGGCCTTGCCGCTTTGGGCGCGAAGGTGCGACCCCCCGGCGGCCGCGCCGAAGGCCGCGGAGAGGAACATCCGGCGTTTCATACGAGCATCTTCCTGACCACCTGGCCGGCGACGTCGGTCAGCCGGAAGTTGCGTCCCTGAAAACGGTACGTAAGCCGCGTATGCTCGAGGCCAAGGCAGTGGAGCAAGGTCGCGTGCAGGTCGTGCACTTCCACTTTATCTTCCGCCACGGACAGGCCCAGGTCGTCGGTGCGCCCCACTACCGTGCCCGGCCGGATGCCGCCGCCCGCCAGCAGCATGGTGAACGCGTCCGGGTGGTGGTCCCTCCCGGTGGCCTCCTCGCGTCCGGGTTCGAGGGTTTGCGCCAAAGGGGTGCGGCCGAATTCCCCGCCCCAGATGACGATCGTGTCGTCCAGCAGGCCGCGCTGCCGGAGGTCCTTGATCAGCGCCGCGCTGGGCTGGTCGACGAGCCGGCAGTTCTTCTGGTGTCCGCTCAGCAGGCTCCCGTGGTCGTCCCAACTGGCGTGCGAACAGAGCACAAAACGCACTCCGCGTTCCACCATGCGGCGCGCCAGCAGACAGTTGCGGGCGAAGGCGTTGTCCTGATCCGCGCCGTACAAGGCCAGCGTCTCTTTTGACTCCTGCGACAGATCGAGCAGTTCGGGCGCCGCGGTCTGCATTCGAAAGGCCAGTTCGTACGCCGCGATGCGGGAAGCGATCTCGCGGTCGCCGGTTTGCTGGTAATGCAGTTCATTGAGGCCGCGGATCGCCTCGAGGCGTTCGCGCTGCTCGTCCGAACCCAGCCCGGGCGGGTTCGACAGGTAAGCAATGGGCTCGCCCGAGGTGGCGAACGGCACGCCCTGATACATGGACGGCAGAAAGCCGCTGGTGAACAGCCCGGAGCTGGCGAAGCCGCCGCGTCCGGAGTTCAGCGCCACAAAGCCTGGTAAATTCTGCGATGCGGAGCCCAGGCCGTACCACAACCACGCGCCCATCGCCGGGCGGCCGACCATGGGGCTGCCGCAATGCATGAGTAATTGCCCGGGGTGATGGTTGAACTGGTTGGAGTGCGCCGAGCGCACCATGCACCATGCATCGGCGACGCTGGCCATGTGAGGCAGCAGCGAAGAGAACTCCAGACCGGACTGGCCGTGCTTCCGAAACGTTTGCCGGCTGGCCCACACCCTGGCCGTGGGCTTGATGAACGCGAAGCGAAGGTGAGCGCGCAGCGACTCGGGAAGCATCTGGCCGTCCCACCGCGCCATCTCCGGCTTGGGATCGAACAGATCGATCTGGCTGGGACCCCCTTCCATAAACAGGAAGATGACGCTGCGCGCCTTGGCGGCGAAGTGCGGAGGTTTGGGCGCCAGCGGCCGGGCGTCGGGCAGCGGCGGCGGAGCCGTTTGCGCATAACCGTCGCGCGCGAGCAGATCCCACAGAGCCAGCGAGCCAAGGCCGCATGCTCCGCGCAGCAGAAAATCCCGGCGGCGATCGAGTGGGGACATCTGGTTCACTCCCGCGTGATGAATTCGTCCAGGTTCAGCACCACGCTGGCCACCCCCGCCCAGGCGGAAGCCTCCGCCGGATCCAGATCGGCCGCGGCGGCGCCGGGAAACTGCCGGACGCCCAGCGCCGGGTCCTGTTCCAGACGCTGGCGCTTGCGCACGTAATAGCGCGTGAGCAGGGCCATTTCGTCCGCTTGCGGCGGACGCGACAGCGCCAGTTCCACCACGCGCGTCAGCCGCGCGCTTAGCTCCGCCCGTTCGCGCATCACGCGCGCGGCCAGCGCCTGAGCCGCCTCGTGAAACTCGGGGTCGTTGAGCAGGTTCAGCGCCTGCAAGGGCGTGGTGGAGCGCTGGCGGCGGCTGCACGTGGTCAGCGTATCGGGAGCGTCGAAGTTCATGCGCTGCGGATGCGGCACCGAGCGCCAGAAGAACGCGTACAGCGTCCGGCGATACCGTTCCGGCCCCTCCGAGACTCGCCATTCCCGCGACCGGTACGCCACCTTGAGCAGCCCTACGGGCATGGGCGGGAAAAAACTGCGCCCGCCGATGGACGGGTGCAACAGTCCGGACGCGGCCAGCGCGCTGTCGCGGATCAATTCGGCCGGCAGGCGCAGCCGCTGCTGGCGCGCCAGGAGAGTATTCGCAGGATCCCGGCTGAGCAGATCTTCGCGCGTGCGCGACGACTGGCGGTACGTGGCCGATTCCACGATCAGCCTGACGAGGCGCTTGAAGTTCCAACCCGAGTCCATGAACTCCGCTGCCAGCCAGTCCAGCAATTCCGGATGCGAGGGCAGATCGCCCCGCGTGCCGAAATCCTCGGAAGTGGCCACCAGCCCGCGGCCAAACAGTTCCTGCCACACCCGGTTTACTGTCACGCGCGCGGTAAGCGGCTGGTCGCGCCCCACCAGCCACCGCGCCAGGCTCAACCGGTTGCGCGGCGCGCCCGGCGGCAGCGGCGGCAATGCCGCCGGCACATCCGGGCCCACTTCGATTCCCGGCGAGCGGAAATCGCCCCGCAGGAAGATATGGGTCCGCCGCGGCGTGTCGCGCTCAGCCAGCGCGGGGACCTCGCTCAATCCCGGCAGGTCCGCGTCCAGTTGCTCGAGCTTCTCGAATCCCTGGGAAAAGTTCACCCCCTTGGCCTCCGGCCAGCTCGCCAGCGGTCCCGGGTATTTCAAAAACACGCGGGTCAGATCGTGCGCCTGGCGGAAAGTACGCCGTTCCGCCGGCGTGTGCAGGATCGCGTGACCGTGGTCCTGGTAGACCTTTACGTAATCAGCCACCTGCGTCCATTCGAGGCGCGCGGCGGGGTCGGCGATCGCCGCCCGTACCTCGCGCTCCCAGGGCGGCTGGAGTTCCGCCACCCGGTAAGCGGAGAGGATGCCGCGAAAACGGCGCTCATACTCCGGACGCTGTTGCAGGTACGGCCCCATTTCCCCCTCCGCCGGCGCCAGGTGGTTGACCTCGTCGGCGGAGTTGAAAAACGCGTAGAGCTGATAAAAATCCCGCTGCGAGATGGGGTCGTATTTGTGATCGTGGCAGCGGGCGCATTCGAGAGTCAGGCCCAGCCACGCCGCGCCCACGGTGGCGACGCGATCCGCTACTTGCTCGGTGCGCAGTTGTTCGGTGTCCAGGCCGCCTTCGCGGCTGGTGAGCGTCTGCCGGTGGAAGCCCGTGGCGGTCTTGTCATCCAGCGTCGAGCCCGGCAGCAGGTCGCCCGCAATCTGTTGGACGGTGAACTGGTCAAACGGCAGATTCCGGTTGAACGCGCGAATCACCCAGTCGCGGTACCGCCAGGCGTGGGGGCGGAACTGGTCTTGCTCATAGCCGTCGGAATCGGCATATCGCGCCAGGTCGAGCCAGTGGCGCGCCCATTTTTCCCCGAAATGCGGCGCATCGAGTAGGCGGGCTGCGGTTTCCTCCGCCGCCCCGGAACTTGCTTCCGGCGCGGGCGGCAGTCCGGTGAGATCCAGATGCAGGCGCCGAATCAGCGTGCGGGAATCGGCCGGCGGAGACGGCGCGACGCCTTCCTGCTCCAGCCTGGCGAGCACAAACCGATCGATGGGATTGCGCGGCCAGTTTGCGTTGCGCACGGCGGGCACGGCGGGCCGCCGGACGGGCTGAAACGCCCAATGCGCCGGGCGCGGCCTGGCCTTGGCGGCGGACTCGGCCCGCTCCGGCCACGGCGCGCCGGAGTCGATCCAGCGCCGGAGCACGTCCACTTCGGCGGCGGTAAGGCGCGGTCCGGCCGGCGGCATTTTCACGCCCTCGGCTGCGGTCACCAGCCGCAACAGACGGCTCCCTTGCGCGTTGCCGGGCGCGATCACCGCGCCCGAGTATCCGCCGCGCAGCGCGTCCGCCTTGCGGTCCAGCCGGAGCCCGCTCAACTGCCGGGCCGCGCCGTGGCATCCGCTGCACCGTTTTTGGAACAGCGGTTCCACGTCGCGCACAAAATCCACCGGTTGCGCCAGCAGCGCCGCCAACGCGCCTGCCATCAGCACGACCACGCGCATGGTACCGGCAACCTTACAGGATCGTGGCGCGGAGGTCAAATCGCACGCCGGAATGCTGTGCATCTGCGATCGAGATCGATCCGGCTTCGTGGCGTTTTCGGTATGGAGCGTATCTCGGGCCATCTTGCGCGGGCGGATAGAGGTGGCCGCAAGAAGCGATGGGTCTGGATGAAGTGGCCGGCAGCCGAACTGCAACGGTGAACGGACGAAGGATGCGTGTCGAGCGGCTGCGACTTACCCACGTAGGCCCGACCCCGGAGGCCGATGTTGAATTCGGAGACCTGACCATCCTGGTAGGACCCCACGCGACCAATTCCTAAAGCTTCTGCTGGATACCGGGCTCCTCTTCCAGACGCTCAAAAGGGATGGACGCCGCCTGCCCCAGCACGGCCTCGGGTTCCCCGTGAAGCGTCTGGAACTGGACTCTCTCGAACGGTCTTCTACCGCCCCTCCAGATCGTCGATAACAAACCGCACCAAAGCCTCGAACAACGCCGCCCGCGGGTAGCGCGCTTTGTCCACCTGCTGCCGCAGCCTTTCATCCCCGGCTTTGTCGAACGGCAGCGCCACCGCCCAATGATCCGCCCGGGCGGCGCCCAGATACTTCGAGCCGGGCACCGTGGCGTCGCTCTTGGTGAGCTGGCTGTCCTGGAAACGGTCAAACACCTGCATCAGTTTCCAGCCCTGCATCAGCGCCTGGGAGGTGTTGCTCTCGTCCGACACCGCCGGCAGCGAGTAAGTCGGCACGACCGGCGTGGGATAACTGGCCAGGAACCGTTGGCGCACTTCCTTCCGCAGACTGCGCATGCCGGTGGAAAGCCGGCCTTTGCAGTTACCGAAGTTCACCTTGTCGGCCCAGCGGTCAATCAGCCCCGGCAGGGCGTCCGCCACCGGCGAGCCGCCGGAAGCGCCGGCCACCGCCACGAACCCGGCCACCAGCTCTTTCAATCCGGGTTCGGTGGCCAGCGCTACCTGAATATCGGGGGTCCCTTTGCTATAGCCCACCAGAATGAACTTGCGCTTGTCCTTCCTGCTCTGCTCGCGCAGATGTTGCGCGATCCGCTGGGCATTCGCCTCGCTGGACTCGTTTGGCACCTCGAGTAACTCCGCCGTCAGACCCTGGTCGCGGAACAATTGCATCCCCTCCAGAAACGCGGGCACGTCCGCCAGACAGGAACTGAAGATCCCCGGCACAATCAGCACCCGGTACCGGTTCGGAATCTCCCCGAAGGAAAGGTCGTCGCGCCCCGGATCCTCCAGATACTCCTGACACGGACCCCACTCGCCGCCGTCCGGGTTGGCGCGCAGCACGGAGCAAAAATAGTCGCCGAACCTGGCGCGCACATCGTTGCGGTCCGGTTGCAGGTAGACGATCAGGGTGCGCCCGTCGGTAAAGAATTCCTGCCCGTGGGCGGTGCGGGCCTGCCGGAGCGGGTTGGCCGGAGTCAGGTACTCGAGCTTGGCGACGGCCGCGGTCTCCTGCAAACTTTGCCCGATAAAGTCGCGTTCCTTGTCGGTGTCCGGGTCGATCCGGTGCGTCAGGCCGCCGGTCCGCTGATCGCGGTCGAAGCCGATGTCATGCGTGCCCGCGCCCGCCCACACCGTCTGCCCGCCGGCGGTGAACGGCGCCTTCCAAATCCGGAAATGGTGCCGGGAGGCGACCACCCGCAGCGGATCTCCCATCGCGAACCCGTAATCCTGCGGGCGCTCGAACAGATACAGTTCGCTCATCGGCAGCGTGACGTAGGCTTGCTTGGAAAGCGTAGCCAGCGCACCGCGGAGCACGCTGTCCTTGACGGACCGGTCGACCACCACCCAGCCGGCGGCTTGCAGGGTCCGCTTCACCTGCTCCTCCGCACCGATCAGGAAGAAGTTCACGCGGTCGCCGGCGTTGCCGTCCTGGTCCTGGACGCGCAGCGGAACGCGCTCCAGCATCTGCTGCGTGAACTCGGGCCAGGCTGCGGCGGACGCCGGCTGCGTTTGGGTCGGCCCCGCGGGAGTGTGCACGATCACCACCTGGAAGGCGCCCTCGGGCAGATCGCTCCCGCCATGGTTGATGCCGACAAACAGGCGGCCCGCGGCCGTTGCTCTGCTTTCGCTCCGGGCGCCGATCAGGAACGGCCGGGAGCCCGCCCGGTCGCCGAACCTTCCCAGCAAGGCGCCGCGTCCGGCGTCGTTCAACGGCAGGGCGCGCAGCAGATCGAGCCAGCCCCGCGCCAGCCCCTCCGGCCCGTTCTCGGGCGACTTGGGGTAGCGCAACGTGCCGGACGCGGTGATGCTCACCAGGTCGCCGGGCGCGACGTCCAGGCCCGTGTCGGTCCAACTTTGACCGCCGCGGATTTCCAGTTGAATTCTCTTCGTTTTCTGGGCCCAGGCGGGCAGGACCGCGCCCGCCAGCGCCAGGGCGATGACCCAACGTCGCGTCCGCGTCAAATCTCCCTCCGCCTCCTCCATTATGTGACGGGCCGGCCGGCCCGCCGGGTTTCCTCGGCCGCCCGCCTATAATAAGGCTGATCTCCGGTGCCGCTCAAGAAATACCAAGAGAAGCGCGCGTTCGATCGCACGCCCGAGCCTCCTCCGCGCGAAGCGGCCACCAGCGGGGGCGACTTTTTTTGCGTGCAACGCCACGACGCGACGCGCCTGCATTACGACCTGCGCTTCGAGATTGGCGGCGTGCTGGTGTCCTGGGCGGTGCCCAAAGGACCTACGCTGGTCCCGGGGGACAAGCGCCTGGCCGTGCACGTGGAGGATCACCCGCTCGACTACGGCAGCTTCGAGGGGAATATCCCTAAGGGCAACTATGGCGCCGGCAGCGTGATGCTGTGGGATCGCGGCGCCTACCAGGTGGCGGGCGACGGAGTGCCGGCGGCGCGGCAGGTGGAGCGCGGCGATTTCAAGTTCCGGCTGGCGGGCGTCAAGCTGCGGGGGGAATTCGCGCTGGTGCGGATGAAGGCTCGCGGCAAGGCCGACGAGTGGCTGCTGCTCAAGAAAAAAGATGCGGCCAGCGATCCTGCCTGGGATCCGGAGGACCACGCCTGGAGCGTGCTCACCGGACGCACGCAGGAAGAGATTGCCGCGGACCTGCCGGCCCGCACGGCGCCGGGCGGCGCCCCTCCCCGTCCCTTGCCGCCCGGCGCGCTGGCCGCGCCGATGCCCGACGCGGTGGTGCCGATGAAGGCCACCTGGTGCACCACCTTGCCTTCCGGTCCCGGCTGGCGGTTTGAGATCAAGTGGGACGGCATCCGCGCGATCTGTTTCCTCCGCGACGGCGCGCTCCGCATCGACTCCCGGCGGGGCAAGCCCTGCGAACGGCAATATCCCGAGTTGGGTGACCTGCCGCAGGCTGTGCGGGCGGGCGCGGCGATCCTGGACGGCGAGATCGCGGTGCTGGACGAGCACGGACGGCCGAACTTCGGCCTCATCCAACCGCGCATCATGGCCAGCGATCCGCATGCCATTGCCAACCTCGCGCGCGCCCACCCCGCTACGCTCTTCCTGTTCGACCTCCTCCATCTGGACGGGTACGACCTCCGCCACGCCGCCTGGGAAGAACGCCGCCGGCTCCTCCGCGACGTTGTCAACCCCACGGAGCGAATCCGGCTTTCCGAAGACTTTGCGGAGGGGGCCCTGCTGCTGGAAGCGGCCAGCGAGCAGGGCCTGGAGGGCATTGTCGCCAAACGCGCCGACAGCCCCTACGACCCGCGCCGCCACGACGCCTGGCTCAAATTCAAGACGTTGACCGAACAGGATTTTGTGATCTGCGGGTGGCTCTCCGGAGAGCGCCCGTACTTTGGTTCCCTCTTGCTGGGCGCCTACCGCGGCGGCAAACTGGTCTACGCCGGAAATGTGGGCAGCGGCTTTACGGAGAAATCGATCGCCGAGGTCTACCGCATCCTGGAGCCGCTGCGCGCAGTCGAGCCGCCGCTGGCGGGTGTGCCAAGGCTGCCGGGAGAGATCACCTGGTTGCGGCCGGAGGTGGTTTGCTCTGTGAAGTACTCGTCCTGGACCCACGAGCACCGCCTGCGCGCCCCGGTGTTCCTCGGCCTGCGGCCCGACGTCGAACCTGCCGAGTGCCTCCTCGATTCCACCCCGTCCCCGCCGGAGCAGGCATCCGCCAAGCCGGCGGCGCGGCCGCCGCTCGTCGCGGGCCAGCAGGATCAGACCTTCGTCTCGCTCGAGGGCGTCCGCCTAAAGCTCACCAACTTGAACAAGGTCTTCTGGCCGGACGAAGGCTACACCAAGCGCGACCTGATCAATTACTACGACGCGGTGGCGCACTTGCTGCTTCCCCACCTCCGGGACCGGCCGTTATCGCTCAAGCGCTATCCGAACGGGATTCACGGCGACTATTTCTTTCAGAAGGACTCCCCGGAGAGCTTCCCCGCGTGGCTGCGTTTTTTGGAAATCACCGACGACGAAAAAACCACCCGGTTCGTGCTGGCCGACAACCGCTCGGCGTTGATTTATCTGGCGAATCTGGCCTGCATCGATCACAATCCCTGGATGAGCCGGGCGGGCTCGCTCGACCATCCGGATTTTGTTTTGATCGACCTGGATCCGCATGAATGCGGTTACGACCAAATCGTGGAAGCGGCGCAACTGGTGCGCGCCCTGCTGGAGCGGATCGGTCTGGAAGGCTATCCGAAAACCACGGGCGGGGACGGCATGCACATTTACATTCCCGTGGAGCCCCGCTACGCATACGAGCAGACCCGGCAATTCGCCGAACTGCTGGGCGCCATCGTCGCCACGCAGCGGCCGGATTTGTTTACCGCGCCCCGGGCGGTCGCCCGCCGGCTGAAGGGACGCGTCTATTTTGACTTTCTTCAGAATGGGAAGGGCAAGACGATCTCCGCTCCGTACGTAGTGCGCGCCTACCCGGGCGCGCCCGTCGCGACGCCGCTGGAATGGCGGGAAGTCCGCAAGGGGCTGCGGCCCTCGCAATTTCAGATCCGGAACGCGCCCGAGCGGTTCGCGCGCGTGGGCGACCTGTTCGCCGGCGTGTTGGAGAGGCCGCAGACGCTCGAGTCTGCCATGGAACGACTGGAGAAGCTGCTGAAGGGTTGAACGACATGCAACGACGCCAATTCCTCGCTGGCCTGGCGGCCGGCCCCCTTTCCGCCTCGGCCGACCGCGGGCTGATCGCCCACTGGCCCCTGACCACGGACGCGCGGGACGCCTCCGGACATGGGCGCGACGGCATTGCCCGCCACGTCGTCTTCACCGCGGGGGGAGCGGAATTCGATGGACGCGCCTCCGTCATCGAGGTGCCGGGGGCCGGCGCCCTGAACTTTGGCGCGAGCGACTTTACCATCGCCCTCTGGGCCGATGCCCCGGCGCATCCCGGAGACGTGGCGGGCGATCTGGCGTTCCGCTACGATGCGGACGCGCGGCGCGGCTTCACGCTGAACATCAAAACCAACTCGGTGACCACGGCGCAGTCGAACTACCGAAACCTGCACTTCGGCATCGATCAGGGCCGCGGCGGCGAAACCTGGGTGGACTGCGGGCGGCCGGGAGCATCGGTGTTCGACATGGCGCTGGCCGTGCACTATGGCGAATTGTACGTGGGCGTCTGTGAGCCCGGGCCGGAACAGCAGGGCCGTGTCTATCGCTACGCCGGCGCCAGCCGCTGGGAGGACTGCGGAGCGCCGGATCTCTGCAACGCGGTTTCCGCGCTGGCCTCCTGGAACGGGCATTTGTATGCGGGCACGGCCAAGTACCGCCTGGCGGGCTCCGCCCTCAACGAGTCCGAGAACCCTCACCTCGGCGGGAAGGTTTTCCGCTACGACGGAGGCAGCCGCTGGACCGATTGCGGCCGCCTCGGCCAGTCCCCTGCCCTCGGCTGTCTCACCACCTATCGCGGTCAGCTCTACGGCAGTTCCCTGTACGCGCCGGCGGGCGTGTTTCGCTACGCAGGCGGTCAGCAATGGGCCGCTTGCGGCGCGCCCCAGGGCCTCCGCGTGGAGGCGATGGCCGTCTACCAGGACCAGCTCTTCGGCGCCGGCTACGACAAAGGCCAAGTCTACAAGTATCTCGGCGGCCGCGATTGGGCCATCGTCGGCGACTTGCCCGGCGCCACCCAGACCTACGGCTTTGCGGTCTACCAGGGCCGGCTCTACGTGTCGACGTGGCCGGGCGCGACGGTCTTCCGCTACGAACGGGACGGGGAGTGGACGCCGGTGGGCCAGCCCGGCGACGAAAAGGAATCCATGGCGTTGGCCGTGTACAACGGCAAGATGTATGTGGGCACGCTGCCGCTCGCGGAGGTGCACCGCTACGAAGGCGGCACGCGCTGGACCCGTCTCGCCCAGCTCGACCGCACGCCGGAGGTGAAGTACCGCCGCGCCTGGTCGATGGCGGTCTTTCAGGGAAAACTGTTCTGCGGGACGCTCCCGTCGGGGCGGGTCTACGCCATGGAAGCAGGCCGCAACGCCACCTACGATCACCCGTGGCCTGCAGGTTGGCGGCATATCGCCGCGGTGCGTGAGGGCGGCCGCCTGCGCCTCTACGCCGGCGGCCGGCAGGTGGCCGTTTCGACGCCCTTCGCGCCGCGCGATTACGATCTATCGGTGCGGGGGCCGCTGTTGCTCGGCTCGGGAGACCACCAGCCGTTCCGCGGCCGCCTGCGCGACATCCGGCTTTACTCCCGCGCCCTGAGCGCCAGGGAGATCACCGCGTTGGCCGCCCAGCGGTAGGTCGGCTGCTACTTGGTCCAGACCTTCTTGTCGTAAGGGAAGGTCTGCCAGTCCTGACCCGCCCGACCGTTCAAGTCCCAGACCACTTTGCCGGCGCGGAGCGTCAACTCCGCGGCCAGCTGGACGGTTCCGGGATAGCGCGCCCCCGCCGAGTCCAGGAAGCCGAAGGTCCCCCGGTCCACCCGCAGGACGGCGATGTCGGCCTCGGCGCCGGGCGACAGGTGACCGAGGTCGGGGCGGTGAATGGATTGCGCAGCTTTCCACGTCGACATGGCAATGACCTGCGGCAGCGTCGCGCCCAGGTTCAGGATCTTCGCCATCACGTTGGTCATGTCCTTCATGCCAGCGTTCATGCTGCCCCCATGCAGGTCGGTGGAAATGATGTCCGGCGGGAAGCCCTGCCGCATGGCCGGCGCCGCCACATACCAGTAAAAACTCGCCGCCCCGTGGCCGACGTCGAACAGCACGCCCCGTTTTCTTCCGTGGATCATCGCGGGATTCACTTTGCCATCCTCGGTCAATTCCGCGCGGTGGCCGGCGTAGCAGTGGGTGTAAATGTCTCCGGGCTGCAACTTGTCCTCGAGCAGGGTGGCCAGATTGCGCGTCGCGTTGAGATACCCGAAATCGACCATCACGGGCAGACCGGTCGCCTTGCTCGCCTTCACCGCCGCGTCGATGGATTCCCACCCCGGACCGGCGAAATGCGCGGACTTGAAACCGACAATCACGCCCGGATGCTCTTTGGCGGTGCGGATCGCCAAGTCGGCATCCAAACCGGCCAGGTCATCCTCCTTGCCCGTGCCCATGCCGGCAGTGGCGATGTTCAGGAACGCCAGCACGCGCGTGCGCGCCTTGTCGATCACCCGGGCCTTGAAGGCGGCAAAGTTGAGCGCCCCCGCCGTGCCGGCGTCCACCATGGTCGTCACGCCGGCGCGGAACGAGTGCGCATCCGGCTGAACGCTGCCGTCCTGGGCGATCGACTGGATCTCGGGGCGGGGATACACGTGGACGTGAATATCGATCAGGCCAGGCGTCACCACCAGACCCGCCGCGTGGACTACCTGTTTCGCTTCCGCCGGCGGAATCGCCGCGGCCACGCGCGCGACTTTCCCGCCGGCGACTGCCACGTCCCGGACGCCATCCACGCCGTTCTTGGGATCGATCACGCGGCCTCCTTTCAGCAGGAGGTCGTAAGGGGGCTGCGCGGGAAGCGCGGCCGCCAGCAAGACGGGCAACAACACTTTGTGCATGGAAGCCTCCGGTCGACCCATAGCCTAACAGACTGGGATGCGGACGGGGTGGGTTGGCTTCGTCCTCCCACCGTGGTACATGCAGAGAGAACCGGAGGCAGCATCGTGGCCCCGGCCTTCGGAGACTCTGACTTGCGATCGATACCGCGCTTTCTCCACGCCTTAACGAACCGATGACGCACTGTTTCGCTTTGCCTGTTTTGCTCGCGTTGCCCTGGCTGGCCGTCGCCGAGCCGATCCGCCTGCATCCGGATAACCCCCACTATTTTCTCTACCGCGGCAAACCCACCGTGCTGGTGACATCCGGCGAACATTACGGGGCGGTCCTCCACGGCGCCTTCGACTACCGGGTGTACCTCGGTGAACTCGCGCGCCACGGGCTGAACCTGACGCGCACCTTCGCTGGCACGTATCGCGAGGTGGAGGGCAACTTCCACATCACCCGGAACACCCTGGCGCCGGAACCGGACCAGTTTGTTTGTCCCTGGCCCCGATCCGCCGAACCCGGGGCGGCGGATGGCGGCGCCAAATTCGACCTGAGCCAATGGAACCCCGCCTACTTCGCCCGCCTGCGCGATTTCCTCCGGGAAGCCGCCCGCCGCGGAGTCGTGGTCGAGCTCACCCTGTTCTGCCCGCTTTACGAGGATTCCATGTGGCACGTGAATCCGATGAACGCCCGCAACAACGTCAACGGCATCGGCGCTGTGCCGCGCACGGAGGTCCTCACGCTGAAGCACCCCGCGCTGGTCGCCGTGCAGGAGGCGTTCGTCCGGAAGGTGGTGGAGGAACTGCGCGGCTTCGACAACCTGATCTACGAGATCGCCAACGAGCCCTATTTCGGCGGCGTGACCCTGGCATGGCAGCGCCACATCGCGCGGGTGATCGCGGAAGCAGAGAACCGGCTCGGCGTCCGCCATCTGATTTCGCAGAACATCGCCAACGGTTCCCGGCGGATCGAGCAGCCGTTCGAGCAAGTCTCGCTCTTCAACTTCCACTATTCGCGGCCGCCGGACAGCGTCGCGATGAACTACCACCTGAACCGGGCGATCGGCAATAACGAGACCGGGTTTGACGGGCAAGCCGACGCCACGTACCGCATTCAGGGATGGGAATTCCTGCTGGCCGGGGGCGCGCTCTACAACAACCTCGATTATTCCTTCGCGGCCGGCGGACAGGAACGGGGCGACTACGCGTATCCGCCGCAAACGCCGGGCGGCGGTTCCGCCCGGCTGCGGGCCCAGCTTGGCGTGCTCAAGCGCTTTCTGGAGGGACTCCCGCTGGTTACTCTGCGGCCGGACCGGGACTGGATTCGCGGCGTGCCCGAAGGCGTTTCCGTGCAGGCGCTGGCCGCTAGCGGCGCCGTTTACGCGGCGTATCTTCATCACGGGCGCCTGGTGAAAGACGCCAAGCCGCGCTACCAGGTGGACGGCCGTTCTCAGCGCGCGACGCTGGAAGTCGAACTCCCGGCAGGCCGCTGGGAGGCGAGTTGGCTGCATCCGGCCGCCGGCCGCACTGCGGGGCGCGAGCGCTTCCGCCATGCGGGCGGCGCGCGGCTTATCTCGTCGCCCGAGTACGCGGAAGACCTTGCGCTTCGTCTCCTCCGCCGGTGAACAGCGGCCTGGACACCGCCGCGCCGATCCGATAGTTTGGAACGCGAAACCTCCATGAGCCAGCTCCAACTCCGCGTCCTCACCGAAGAAGAGATTGCCCGGCTGCACCAAGCCACCCTGGAAGTGTTCGCAGATCCCGGCGTCCGGATTGGTCATGCCGGGATTCGCGTCCGCCTGGCGAAGGCGGGCGCGCACGTCGCCGAAGCGAACCACATCGTCCGCTTCCCGCGGGAAATGGTGGAGGAGTTGTTACGCCTGGCGCCGCCCGTGGTCCGGCAGACCGGGCTCCACGGCCGCGTGCTCGAGGCCGGCGGCTCCCACCGGTTCTATCACTCCCTGGTGACCGACCCTTGGATCATCGATTACGAAACCGGACCCCGGCGTCCGGTGCTGGAGGACATCCGCAGGCACACCATCCTCGGCGAGTCTCTCGATCGCGTCTCCGGAATGATGCGGATGCAGTATCCGGTGGCCGATCTTCCGGAGCCCCAATGCTACTGGAAGACGATGGAGGTCTTCCTTTGCCACACCACCAAGCACATTCCCATCTACCCGACCGACGTGGAAAACGCGCGGGACTGGATCGAGGCGGGCCAGATCCTCGCCGGCAGCGCCGGCCTGACCCGCACGCCGCTCTACACGATGTCGGTCGCGATCACCAGCCCTCTCACGCTGACTGACCTGAACGGCGACTTGCTCGAATTGGCGGTGCAGTATCAGCAGCCGGTGATTTCCACCGTTTGCCCGATGGCGGGAAGCACCTCGCCCTACACCATGGCGGGCACCATGCTGATATCCAACGTGGAAGCGCTGCTCCCCGTCATCGTGGCGCAGGCCCTCCAACCCGGATACCCGGTCTTTTACGCCGTGGGGCCCTCGGTCACCGATCTTCGCTCCGGGCACGACCTCTACTACAAGGCTGAAAAGATGCTGTTCAAGCTGATGGGCATCCAGATGGGCAAGTTCTACGGGTTGCCCGTGGCAGGCGAGACCGGAGGCGCCATGACCTGGCGCTATGATCCACAGAATGGCGCGGAAGGGATGTTGTACATTCTGGCTTCCGTGGCGGGCGGCCAGAACCTGTTCGGCGGCCTGGGCTCGATGTATAACGCCGTCGGCATGAGCGCCGAGCAGATTCTGCTGCAATGCGGCATGATCGACCAGGCCGAATACCTGGCGCGTGGCGTCAGCCTGACGGACCACGAACTCGGCCTTGCCTCCATCCGGAAGGCGGGACCGGGCGGGCACTTTTTGGAAGACGACCTGACGCTCGCCTACCTCCGCGGCCATCAGTTCTTCGAGAGCCCCCACTTCGACCGCGTCGGCGACCAGCGCCCGACCCCGGGCGCGGTCGCGATGGCGCACGAGCAGGTGGAGCAACTCATTCGCAACTACCGCCCCACGGTCCCCGAGCCGGTGCAGGAGGAGCTTGCGGCATACTTCCGCCGGAAGACGGTGTAAATCGCCGCAAAGCGCGCCTGCTCCGCCTGGCCCCCCCAACGAAGTTACCGAGTCCGGCGCGCCGCTCCGTTGAAAGTCACACCACGCGGGGTTCGATCATGCCGAGGCACGTTCCGAGCCACGAGCGGATCCAAGTCAGCCACACCGTTGGGGGTGCGCGTGCACCAGGCCCGCTCCCTGCCGGTCGCCGACGCGCTGCCTTACACTGGGGGAGGTATGCACCCGCCCCTGCCCGGACGCCCTGGTCCGGAACCTTCCTGGCGGGAGCGGCTGGCCGCGCTGCGCAACATTCCTCCGCTCATCGCCCTGGTCTGGGAGACCAGCCGGCCGCTTACCATGGCGGCGGCCGCGCTGCGCCTGGGGCGGGCGTTTGTCCCGCTCGCCATGCTGTGGGTGGGCAAGGCCATCATCGACACCGTCATCGGCTTGCTTGCGCATCCCGGCGCGGACCCGGGCCCGCTGTGGAGACTGGTGGCGATCGAACTGGCGCTGGCGGTCCTCGGCGACCTGCTGGGGCGCGGCATCGCACTAGCCGACAGCCTGCTCGCCGACCGGTTTACCAACCGCGTGAGTGTCCGGCTGATGCAGCACGCCGCCCGGCTGGACCTGGCCAGTTTTGAGGATCCGGCGTTCTATGACAAGCTGGAACGCGCGCGGCGGCAGTCGAGCGGCCGCCTGGGTGTTCCGGCGGCGTTGATGAGTCTGGCCCAGGACGCCATCACCCTGGCGAGCCTGACCGCCGGGCTGCTGTGGTTTTCGCCCTGGCTGGTCGTGCTGTTGGTGGTCGCCGTGATCCCCGCCTTCCTCGGCGAAACCCACTTTGCCTCGCTGGCTTACTCGCTGCTGTACCGCTGGACTCCGCAGCGGCGGGAGCTCGACTACCTGCGTTTGCTCGGGGCCAGCCACCAGACCGCGAAAGAGGTGAAGATCTTCGGCTTGGGCGAGTATCTGGCCGGCCGCCACGAGGCCCTGGCAGAGCGCTTCTTCCGCGAAAACCGCCGCTTGGCGGTGCGCCGGGCGGGGTTGGGCAGCCTGTTGCACCTAGCGGGCGCCGCCGGCTACTACGGGGCGTATGTGATCATCCTGACGCGCACCCTGGGCGGCGCGCTGTCCGTGGGCGGACTCACGTTTCTAGCCGGCTCTTTCGCCCGGTCGCGCGCGTTGATCGAAAACCTCTTCAATACGATGGCGAACATTACCGAGCAGGCGCTGTTTCTGGACGATCTGTTCGAGTTCTTCCGGATGCAGCCGCGCGTGACTTCGCCGCCCGGGGCCCTGCCCGCGCCACGCCCCATCCGCCTGGGGTTCGCCTTCGAGAACGTTTCCTTCGCCTACCCGGGATCGGACCGGGCCATTCTGCGCGACATCAACCTCCGGATCGGGGCCGGGGAACGCGTGGCGCTCATCGGTGAGAACGGAGCGGGCAAGACCACGCTGGTCAAACTGCTGGCCCGCCTGTACGATCCGGCCGCGGGGCGGATCCTGCTGGACGGGCGGGACCTGCGGGAATATTCGCTGGAGGATCTGCGCCGCGAGATCGGCATCATATTTCAGGACTACGTCAAGTACGAATTGCGGGTCCGGGAGAACATCGGCTTCGGTTCGCTGGACCGGATGGACGACGAAGCCGCGCTGCGCCGGGCGGCGGAAAAGAGCCTCGCCCTGGACGTGGTCGGCCGCTTGCCGGACGGTTTCGAGCAGATGATCGGCCGCCGGTTTCGCAACGGCATTGAACTTTCCGGCGGCGAGTGGCAGAAGATCGCGCTGGCGCGCGCCTACTTGCGGGACGCGCAGGTGCTGATTCTGGATGAACCCACCGCCTCGCTGGACGCGCGGGTGGAGTACGAAGTGTTCCAGCGGTTCGCGGACCTCACGCGCCAGCGGACGGCGGTGCTGATCTCGCACCGGTTCTCGACCGTGCGGATGGCGGACCGGATCGTCGTGCTCGCCGGCGGCGCGGTCGCCGAGCAGGGCTCCCACGCGCAGCTTCTGGCGCGCCGCGGGCGATACGCGGAGCTGTTCGAGATGCAGGCCGCCGGGTATCGCTGATCGGGCGTTCCGGGCCGGCCGCTTTTCTCCGGCGCTGATCTATGTAATCATGTGCTAGATGCACATATCACACAGATACTGGCGCCGCGCGCGATGACGGGGGTGATCCAGACCGCGCTGACGATCACCGCCTTCGTCGCGGCGATGATGCTGCTGATCGAGTACGTCAACGTGCTCACCGCCGGGGCGTGGCCGCGGCGCCTGGCCAGACTGCCGGGCGGAGTCTACCTGGCGGCCGCCGTGCTCGGGCTCATTCCCGGTTGTCTGGGCTCGTTCGCCGCGGTCAGCATGTTCAAGCCGTCTCGAAACTCTGGATGCCGCCGCACCTGATGGCCCGGTGCGCCGAGCATCCGCACATCGTCGCCGATAAGGAGAACACGCCGGAGGTGACCATGTACCGGGCGATGAGCCAGGCCATCGACCCGGCGAAGATGACGGTGCTCTGCGGCCTCGGCGACTTGCAGTTCTCCTACGAGGCTGCGCTCGGTTGCCCGGGCTTTGTCACCTGGACGGCCAACATCCTGCCGGAGTGGTCCCTGGCGCTACTGGACGCCGCCGATGCCTGCGATTTCGCCCGGGTGCGCCGGATCATCGCCGGCACGGGACAACTCTATGATTTCGTCGGCAGGTGCGCGCGCCGGCGCGGCCGCGACCCGTGGGTGCTGCCCGGCTATGCTTCGGGACACATCTACGTGGGCATTCTCAAGGCGGCGCTGGAGATCCAGGGTCTGGCCGGAGGTCCGGTGCGGGGGCCCGGCGACGACTTGGAAGACGCGGAACGGGCCGCCTTGCAGGACCTGCTGGCGGGCCTGGGCGCGCCGCCGGACTGACGGAGACGTCGTTATAAGAGAAAGTTGCATCTAGAGGTCTTCGACCGGGGACTCGTGTTATGCTTCAGAGAGGCTCCCGGGGCGGCCCGACGTTTCCGGGGGTCAGGAAGGAAGGCGTTTGGCGAAGAGAATCTGCCCCCGGCACGAGGACTACCCGTGCACCTGCGCCATGGGAAACCTCTACCGCTTCGTGGAACCGGTAGTCCTGCTGTTGCTCAAAAAGAAGGGCCGGTCGTATGGCTATGATCTGTCTGCAGACCTGGAAGCCTACGCGCTCACGGACGCCGAAATCGAGCGCGCCGCGCTTTATCGGACGCTGCGGCAACTGGAGGCCAACGGGAACGTGACTTCCGAGTGGGAAACGGAAGGAAGCGGTCCGGCGCGGCGGGTCTACCGGCTGACCGCGAACGGAGAGCAGCACCTTCAGGAATGGGCCACCGTGCTCGACAATGTCAGCAAAGCGATGGCCCGCTTTGTCCAGCAGGCGAAACGCGCGCGCCGGGTGGGAGGGGCGAAGGCCGTCGCCGGACGGCGCGCGCGGGTGGCACGTTAAAGCAGTGTTCTACTTGGCGGGTTCCGCCGGCGGCGCGGGCGCGGAAGGCGCCTGGGCTTGCGGCGCGCAACAGCGCCCACCCCGCGCCCAGCGATGGCCTCGCCCACCCCGCCCGTGGCGGAGCGCGGCGTCCCGTCCCTGTCCCACCGGTTTGCCGGTCACATCGCACATTCCGTCCTGGTCCTTGTCGCACCAGGCGTAGGGCGCGGCGCCGCGGCCTCTCCCCATCGTCGGCTTGGCGTCCTTGTCTGCCGTCTGAGCAGGAGCGGCCAACGCCGCGCCCAACATTCCCACCGCGGCCCAGAAGAGCATCTTTCGCATGGTCAAACCCTCCGCCGAACCCAAGTGCAACCGCTTGGCCAGCGCGCCCGGGTCCGGCGGCGCAACAGGATGCGCGCCGGGACGGGGCTTGCCGGGCGCAGCCTTTGCAGAGGCCGGCCGCTAGAGGTGCAGAAACTGCCGTCTCTGCCGCCGAGGTTCAGAAGTTCAGGCGCAACATGAACTGAAGCTGCCGCGAGGTTCCCGTTCCCGTGGCGCCGTCATTGGCGGTGGACAAAATGAGGCCAAACTGCGGATTGGAGATATTGTTCACCGGGTTGCCGAATTGCGCCCGGTTAAAGAGGTTGAACGATTCGGCGCGGAAGTCGAGGTTCACGCCTTCCCGCAGGGGGATCCGCTTGGTGAGGCTGACGTCGGCTTGCCAGAGTCCCGGCCCGCGCAGGGCGTTGCGGCCCAGGTTCCCGAACTCTCCGGCCGCCGGCACAAAGAAGGCAGCCGGGTTCAGCCACGAGTCCGGCGTCCGGTTGGAGGCGTAGGGATTCACTCCCGGACGGATACTGGGCCGTTGCAGCTGGGTCTGCCCCGTCGGCACCGCGCTCGAGGCGCGATCGACCAGGACGTTGACCGCACGGCCCGTCCGCGCCGTGAAGATGGCGCCCAGGTCCCACCCGCCCAGCAGGGCTCCACCCACGCCGCGCAGGTTCGAAGCGTACTTGCGTCCCGCGCCGAAGGGAAGCTGGTAGAACGAGTGGAAGGTGGCGGTGTGGCGGATGTCGGCATCGGCCGGCCCGCGGTCACAAGCCCGGCACAGCACGTTCATGATCTGGCTGCTTTCGCCCGAACCGGAGTTGTCGGTCATCGAGTGCGACCACATGTACTGGCCCTGGAACAGCCAGCCCTTCGTAAACTGCCGCTGGAGCGACGCCTGCATGCCGTGGAAGTTACTGTTGCCGTCGTAGCGCTTTTCGTCCACCTGGCCGAAAGCCGGCAATGGCCGGCGCCGGGTGACCAGATCCAGCGTGTTGACGTAGGTGCGCGTGAACTGGTGCCGGCCGACGCTGCCCACATAGGCGGCTTGCGCCACGAAACTGGCCGGCAACTGGCGTTGCACGGAGAGCGTCCATTGGTGCGCTTCCGGTTCCTGGCGGTCCCGCTGCACGCTGCGCGGAGTCTGACCCTGAGACCGGAGCTGACCCAAAAAAGGAGTTATCGGATACTTCAAACCAGGCGCGTCGGCGGCGGTCAACTGAAAATTCTCCGGGACGCTGTCGATGGCTGCCGTAACGTCGTCGTTCTGACCCGGACCGAAATAGCGCCCGTAACCGCCGCGGAGCACCGTCCTGCCGAGCGACCAGGCGAACGACATGCGAGGAGCGATGTTGTTGCGGTCCGGGAAGATCCATGGCGCGCCATCGGGGCAGAAACCCGCGCAGCGGACAATGTCAAACACCCGGCCCCGCCCCGCGACGTCCTTCGGCGCCGTGTAGTACTCGTAGCGAAGGCCCAGGTTGAGAGTGAAGCGCGAGGTCATCCGGATCTCATCCTGCACGTAGCCGGACCAGAACGTCCGGCGGACGCCGACCATGTCCAACCGGCCGCTGACGTCGATCCGGTCGAGCGCGTTGCGTAAGAAGGCGTCCCGGCTGGCGAAGCGGAGCGTGGTGGCCGAGCCATTGCCCACGTTGAGGTGAATCCGCCTCACCTCCCCGCCGGTCTTCACGGTGTGCCGCCCACGTATCCACGACAGATTATTCACCAGCGAGTAGGCGGTCGGCAGTTCCTGAATATACGAAGTCGCCTGGCGGGTGGAGAAGCCGGGCAGGTTCAGTCCCTCCGGCGTCAGACCCACCTGGTCGCGGTTCAGCGCGGAACGATTGACGCCCAACTTGATTTCGTTCAGCAGCGTGGGCGACCACACCTGTTGCCATTGCGCGGTGAAGTTGGACGGCCGCATGAAGAACTCACGGGTTTCCAGCAGCGCATTGCGGATCTCGTTGATTTTTCCGTCCGTGGTCTGGAAACGAAAGAAGACGCTGTGCCGGTTGTTGAACCGGTGGTCAAGCCGCGCCAGGCCGCTGTGTTCATCGCGGAACTCCGGAGTGGCGATCACCAGGCGGTCGGTATCCGCATTCGGACCGGCGCCGCTGCCCAGCGGGTAAGCATTGATCAGCGGGCGCAACTCGGCGGGGGTCCGCGCCCGGAAGGACGCGCTGGGAACCAACCCGTCCGCCCGCGTGATCGACAGCCGTTGGACCAGGCCTTCGTAGTTGACGAAGAAGAATGTCCGGTTGCGCACGACCGGACCGCCCAGGTTGCCGCCGAACTGATTCAGCCGGAAGGGGGGGATCGTTTCGCCGTCGAACGGACGCCGCGCGTCGAGCGCGCTGTTGCGAAAGTATTCGTACAGGGTGCCGTGGAAGGCGTTGGTGCCGCTTTTGGACACCAGGTTGACCTGAGCGCCGGAGCCCACGCCGCTCTCGGCGGTGAAAGGCAGCGCGTTCACACGAAATTCGGCGATGGCGTCGGCCGACATCACCAGGCGCAGATTCCCCTCCTGCCGCGGATCCTTGATGCCGGTGGCGTCGACGCCGTCGAACGTCCAGTTGTTGTCGTCGCGCGCGCGGCCGAAAAACCGGATGGAATTTTGATTCCCCTCACCCACGTTCACCGCGCCCGGCGCGAGCATCATCAGCGTCGCCCAGTGGCGGCCGTTGAGCGGCAGCTCGCGAATCTGTTTTTCGCTGATGACGCTGCCAATCTCGGCGTTGGTTTGCTCGAGCGGCGTCGCCTCGGCCGAAATCTCCACCGTGGAGGTCACCGTGCTGACCTCCAGCCGCGCGTTCAAGGTGCGCGCTTGTCCCACCGAGAGCATGACGTTCGAGAAGCGCACCGCGTTGAAGCCAGGCGCTTCGATGACGAGTTCGTACGCCCCTACCGGCAACGCCGGGAACCGGTAAAACCCCTCCGCCGTGGTTTGCGTTTGCCTTCGGAAGCCGGTGGCTTCCGATTCCACGGTGACCACTGCGGCGCCGATGGCGGCCTCCGACGCGTCCGTCACCAGACCGGTCAGCACCGCACGGTCTACCTGCGGGAACAAGGCGCCAGGCACGAAGAGAACAGCGAACGCAATCGCGTTCCGACCCCGAAGCAAGCAAGACATCACAGGCGTAGGATACGCGGGCTCCCGTTACATAACGGTTACATTTTCGTGAAGAAACGCTCCGTGGGCCGGAGCACCCGCGCGGCGAACGTATACTCTGAAAAGATGCCCGCTTGGATGCCTTTCCTGCTCCTGTTTTTCCTGGCGGCCCCTCGACTGGTCGACATGACGCCCGCCGTGGCCACGCAGCCGGTAGGGAACGACGCCGATGACCCTGCCTTCTGGCTCCATCCGGCGAATCCGGAGCGAAGCCTGATCCTGGGAACCAACAAGGCTGCGGCGCCGGACGGCGCGCTCGTGGTGTTTAATCTGCGCGGCGAGGTGGTGCAGCGCGTCGGCGCGCTGGACCGCCCGAATAATGTGGACGTCCGCGGTTCCATCGCGGCGCTGACGGAACGCTACCGCCGGCAAGTAGTCGTGTTCCGGGTCGGAGAAAGCGGCGTGAGCCGCGTGGGAGAGTTCGCGGTCTTCGCAGGGCAGGAGGGGAACGCGGGAGCGCCGATGGGCATTGCGCTGTACCAGCGTCCCCGGGACCGCGCGCTTTTCGCGGTGGTGGGGCGCAAGACAGGTCCGGCGAAAGGCTACCTCTGGCAATACCGCCTGGAAACCGGCGGCGGCAGTCTGCGCGCGACCAAGGTCCGCGAGTTCGGCAATTTCAGCGGCACGGGCGAGATCGAGGCGATCGCGGTGGACGACGAGCAGGGCATCGTCTACTACGCCGATGAAGACTGCTGCATCCGGAAGTGGCATGCCGATCCGGACCATCCGCAGGCCGGCGAAGAGATCGGCATTTTCGGCCGGGAGGGCTTCCGGGGCAACCGGGAAGGAATCGCCATTTACCGCGAGGCGGGGGGCCAGGGCTATGTCGTGTGCACGGACCAGATTCCGAACGGCAGCGAGTACCGGGTGTTCCGGCGGAGCGGAGACCAGGCTGCGCCAATCGCCGTGTTGCGCGGCGGGGCCGATTCCACCGACGGGATCGAGGTCGCGTCGGTGGCTTTGGGAGCGCGCTTTCCGCGCGGGGCGCTGGTCGCGATGCACTCTGCGGGCCGGAATTTTCTGGTGTTCCCCTGGCCGCTCGCCCGCGAATAGAATCGGCCTCACCGGTACGTGCGCAGAGCCGGATCGAGATGCGGAGTCTGGTTCAGGCTCTGGAGCGTCAATTCGTGCGGGCGCAGGCGCAGCGTAGAAAAGCTGCTGTTGAAAAGCACGGCGGCGATGCGCAACATGTCCCGGGGCTGAAGACCGAAGGCGTTGCCGCACCAGATGCCGGTCGGAGTGGCGGACGTAAACACCGCGACCGTGGAACCCGCGGGCAGCGCGGCCAGCGTATCGCGCGCCGCTTCGACCCGGGCGCGGAAACCGCGCCACGATTCGACCTTGGGGTGGGAAGCCCCGCGCACCCAGGCGCGAATCAAGGTGATATCGCAACTGGTGATGGTCCGCTCGACTTCGGGATTGCCGGCGTGCTCGCGGGCGTACTGCTGGGCGAATCCCGCGTCTTCTTCCATCAGGCGTGGCGCCAGGTATTCCCATAAGCCTTCCAGGCTGAACTCATTCCAGCGCTCGTCCACCTGGAGCGCGGGTGCGTCGCGCAGTTCCGCCAGCACGTTCTCGGCGCTTTCCCGCTGCCGGCGCATCGTGCCGCAAAACGCGGCTGTGAAACGCGTGTCTTGCGCGCGAAAATACCTCCCCAGCCGCCGCGTCTGGAGGCGTCCGGTATCGGAAAGGCGGTCATAGTCCGCGCGGGATCCGGCTTGCCCGTGGCGGATCAGGTAGAGGTCGCTCATCGAGTCAAGCGCGGCCGATGCATTCCCTCGCGCATTCGATCAGGTGGTGCACCCGCTTGCCCAGCGCTGCGAAGCGCGGATCGCGGCTGTGGCCTAGCGAGTGGCGGTAATAGATCTGCTGGAGCACCACGGCCAGTTTGAACAACGCGAACACTTCATAGTAGGCGACCGCCGAAACGTCGCGCCCGGTGAGGAGAGCGTAGCGGTGGGCCAGTTCCTCGCGGGAAGGCCAGCCGGGCGCGGCCGTCACGGGGCAGACCGAATCGCGGCGCGCGGGCGGATCGCCGGGTTCCGGCCAATAGCACAGCAGGATGCCCAGATCGATCAGGGGATCGCCCAGCGCCGCCATCTCCCAGTCGAGGACGGCCACGACGCGGCCCGGGTCATGGCTGGACAGGACCACGTTGTCGATCTTGAAGTCGTTATGGAGCACGGCGGGCGGCTGGGATGCGGGCAGGTGGTCAGCCAGCCACCGCTGCACGACGGCCATGCCCGGGGCGTCGGCCGTTTGCACGCGCTCCCAGCGGGACGACCAGCCCGCCAACTGGCGCTCCAGAAAGCCCTCGGGGCGGCCGAGGGCGGCGACCGCCGGGTCGCGCACATCCACTTCATGCAATTCCGCCAGCGCCTTGACCAGCGACACCGCCACGCGCGGCCGCAGCGCCGGATCGGCCGGCTCTCCCGCCGCCCGCAGCACCACGCCCGGCCGCCGCTCCATCAGGTAAAACGGAAAGCCCCAGACCGATGGATCGTCACAAATCAGCAGGGGGCGGGGCGCCAAAGGGTAGCGCGGGTGGAGCACCGAAAGAAAACGCGCCTCCCGCGCCATGTCGTGGGCCTTGGGCGCGAGCGGGCCGCGCGGCGGACACCGCAGGACGGCGTCGCCCGCGGGCGTTTCCAGCAGGTAAGTCAGGTTGGAATGTCCCGGCGCGTACTGCGTAATCCGGAATTCCACAGGCCAGCCGTGACGCTGCAGGAACGCGGCCAGCGCCGCGGTATCCAGCGGGTCGCGCGGCGGGATGGTTTCGCCTGGCATCGGCGGCGCTACATGGAACTCAGCGTCGCCACCAGGGCGCCCCGGGCCGTGGCGTTTAACGGATCGGCGGCCTGGCGGATGTCGGAAATCGCCACCGGAAGCTTCCGCGACTCCAGGGATTTCTTGAACTGATCCACGAACCCCTCGGGCACCGAACTGCCGCCGCTCAGCACCAAGGGAATCGGCTTGGCGATGCGCGGCACCTTCTTGGTCCGCGTGAACGCTTCTTCCAGGCTGTCCACCAGAGCGTTCACCATGTCCTCGTAGTACACGCCGATCGCCTGGAGGATGTTGTTTTCGTACTGGGCAGCGAATTTGAACTGCTCTTCCTTGATCGTTCGCACGCGCGTCGCCATTTCGCCCGAGGCGCGGGCCGCCTGCTCGTCCACATAGTCGCCTGCCTTCCCAATGCTGTAGCTGAAGATGGGAACGGACAGGTAGGCCAGGCAGACGTTGCACATGCCGCCGCCGCAACTAATGCCAATGCCGGTAAAATTGCTGCCTTCCAGCTCGCTGTAAATCACGGCCAGGCCTTCGTCCACCGGTTCGGCCTCATAGCCAAGGTCGGTCACAATCTGCCGCAGCGCCGCCTGATGGTAAGAGTGCGTGTCTCCGCCTCCCAGCGGCGGGGCGGGAACGCTGAAACACAGCTTCTCGCGGTCGGTGCGGCTGGTGCTGGCCAGGGCCTGAATGATGTGCTTGATCAGGTTCAGTCCGTCCGGCTCGTCCGGGTTCAACATCCCCTGCCGCATGGGCCGCCGGGTTTCCGAATGGAACAGGTTGGCGAAGGTTTGCGCTTCGTTGCCGAACACCAGGATTGTGTTGTCGCGGATCAGGTGGGGAATGCCCTCTTTTTCCAGCACCGTTTTTGTCATCCGCGAGTTCGGCACTTCAACGAAGGCGTCGAGCTGGGATTGGAACTCATAGCCGCTCTCATTGCGCCGGGCGATCACAATCCGGCTGGTGCCCACGTCCAGACCGACTCCCAGATACTCCTCTTTCTTCGATGCCATTCAATCTGTCTCCTTGGCGAACGCGAATTGCCGCATCGCCTCGCTCAATCGCACAAAATCCTTTTGCAGGGCCGCCCGGTGCTGCGCCAGGGTCAACCCTTTCTCCCGGGCCGCTTTCGCCAGCCGCGCATCCGTCTGCTTCATGGACAGGGCCAGTTCGGGCGCCGCCAGGGCCATGTAGTCGGGGTCATACTCGAAACCGAAGAATTCCAGGGCCGCCACTGGCAACCGGTAGTTGTCCGGCAGTCCGACATCACCGAAAGGAAAATTCGCCGCCCAGTCCGTATGGTAGCCGATTCGCCGGGCCACGGGAGCCAGGGAGACCTGCGCGTGCGTGACGCAGTTCTCCGGGCGCAGGTGATACTTCTCGCGCAACATCCAGCTCAGGAGCCGCGCGGCGTGCACCTGGGCTTCGTTGATGATCGGCTCGTCGCCGTTGCCCGCGCTCTTGCCCTCAAAGGCCACGCCCAGAAAGCTCTGGTTGAGCTTGACGTAGAGGTAGTCCTCATCTGCCCAGGCCGAATGGCCGGCGTGGTTGGCGACATCGGTTTCCTGCACGATGCGATGGACGCGGCCGAACCGGTCGACCACAAAGTGGTAAAGCTGCTCCTGCCGGGCAAAACTGAGCAACCCTTCGCCGAAGCGCCGCAAGGACTGGTTGTGCTTGCTCTCAAAGGGCGCGACCGCGCTTTCCGTCGTGTGAAACACAATGCCCACAGGCTCTTTGCGAGGTTCCGGCTCTTTCCCGGGCGCTCGGGGAAACGCCAGAAATTTGCGGGGCAGATACCGGGTTTCATAGCGGCGTTCGATGCGCAAGCCGTTGGAATACAATTCGGCGCCGCTCTGGCGATCCACCTGCCAGACCGGACCTTTCGCGGGACGCGGCGGATCTCCCGCCGGGCGCTCGGCCCGCGCACGCGAGGCCAGCGCGGTGGGCCCTTGCGGGGTCCGGAACGCCGTCCGCCAGGGCAGCGCGAGCAGAATCACCACGGCCGCCGCCGGCGCGGTCCACCCCAGCAGCAGCCTCGGCGAGAGGCTCCACCCCAGAGCCGGCAGCGCCATCATCCGGCGGAGATACTTCAGCCGCTCCACCGGATCCTCGATCCGGCTGGCCCTCAGTTCAACGTAGCGCAGGAAAGGGCTGAAGGCCGGCTTGCGCTCGGCTTGCATCGCAGTGTTTCCCCTATACCTTACCCATCCAAACGGTTCCCGGGCGGGTTCTCACCTCAAGGCGCGCGCTCTTTCCCCTTACTTTTCCAGCATCGCCCGCCGGATGAAGTCGAGACTCGGGAACTGGCTCACGAAATAAGCGTTGCCCGAGGCCATCGCCAGATCCTGCCGGGGACCGTTCCCGGCGGGAGGGCCTTCGCCATATCCCGCATAAAAACTGTCCACCACTTCCATTCCCTGAATGACCTTGCCGAACGGGGCGAAGCCCATGGTGTCTAGCTTAGGGTTGTCCGCCAGGTTCACAAAAACCTGCGTGGATCGCGAGTTCGGCGCCTGCGACTTGGCGAAGCTCACGTAACCCCGGGCGTTGGACTGGCGTACGGGGTCGTCGGCAATGAAACGCGTCCGCCACTGGGCGGTGACGGCAGGGTCGCCGTTAATGCCCCACTGCGCCACAAATCCCGGCAGCACGCGAAAGATGCGGTTGCCGTTGAAGTAACCCTCCGCCACCAACTGGTGAAAGCGCAGCGCGGCTTCGGGCGCCCACTCCCGGTAGACTTCCACCACGAAATCGCCCTTCGAGGTTTCGAAGCGGGCCCGATACACCGCCGGGATGATCTCCTGCCCCGCCTCGCTTCCGCCGCCGCCCGACGAGCAGCCCCCGAGAATCGCCGTCAGCCCCGCGACCAACCATATCCGCCGATTGCGCATGAAACCGCCATTCTACTTGAGCTTGATGATCCCTTTGCGGACGGCGTACAAGACGATCTCCGCCGTACTGTGCAGGTCGAGCTTATCCATGATGCGCGCTCGATGGGTCTCCACCGTGGTGGGGCTGACGAACAACTGCGCCGCCACTTCCTTGTTCGACTTGCCCTCGGCGATCAGTTGCAGCACCTCCCGCTCGCGGGGCGTGAGCAGTTCATACGAATCGGTCGCCGCTTCGTCCCGGAGCCGTTGCATGCTGTCGCCGACCAGCAGGCGGGCGATTTTCGGACTGAAGAAAGGCAGTCCGGCGTTGACGCTGCGCACGGCGCTGATCAGGTCGTCCTCGGCCGAATCCTTGAGCAGGTACCCCCGCGCGCCGGCCCGCAACACCTGCACAATGTAGTTCTCGTCGGAATACATGCTCAGGATCAGCACGTTGATGTTGGGATTTCTGGCGACAATCTGCCGCGTGGCCTCCATGCCGTTCATCTGGGGCATGGCGATGTCCATGACCACGATGTCGGGCTGGAGCGCATGCGCCAGGTCGACCGCTTCGCGGCCGTCCCCGGCCTCTCCCACCACCTCCAGGTCGGGCTGCTCTTCGAGAATGCGCCGGAGGCCGCTGCGGAGAACTTTATGATCATCGGCTAAGAGAATTCGCATGGATTCCTTCCGGTCAACTGGCGGGCGCGGCCGCGGTGGGGGCCACGGGAATGCTCACTTGCAGGCGCGTGCCCCGGCCCGGGGCGCTGTCCACCACCAGCCGGCCCCGCATCTCTTCGATCCGCTCCTGGATGCCAATCAGGCCCAGACCCCGCGCGCGGCGGGACGGTTCAAACCCCTGGCCGTCGTCTTCGATACGCAGTTCGTAGGTATCGTCGGCCGAATGCAGGTGGATGTGCACCTGCCGCGCCCCGGAGTGCCGGGCGCAGTTGGTTAACGCTTCCTGGACAATGCGGTAGAGGCTGGTCTTGTGGGAGTCCGGCAGGTGGTCGGCGCTGCCGTCGTCGGTCAGGTGAACCTTGATGCCTGTGGACTCGGAGAATTGCCGGGCGTACCAGCTCAGCGCCGCGCTGAGCCCGATGTCGTCCAGCATGGAGGGGCGGAGCAGCATCGAGAGCCGGCGAATGATCCCCAACGTTTCTTCGGCGCCCAGCCGGGCGCGCCGCAACCGTTCGGCGATGTCGGTTTGCCCCGGTTCCAGGCGGGACTCGGCCCGCGCGATGTCAATCTTGATGGCGGTGAGCGTCTGGCCAACCTGATCATGCAGTTCGCGCGACAGCGTCTGGCGCTCCTGCTCCTGGGCTTCGACCAGACGCGCCGACAGGCGTTTGAGATCGCTGCGCGCCGCCAGCAGTTGGTCATGCTCCTCTTCGTACTGCCGTTCCAGCCGCGCGGTCAACCCGATCACCAGCGTGGACACGGCGACGGCCGTGTACAGCGAGACCCACAAATACGTAAAAGGCCGTATTTGCAGGCCCATGGCAATCACCAGCGCCAGCATGCAACCCAGGCCCACCAGAATGGTGTCCATCCGGCGGGGCCGCCAACCGCGTTTGGCCATTCCGTTCCGCTCCAGTATACCCGAGGGCAGGCTGTCCGAGGACGCGCCAAACCAAGGCGCCACCGTACCGCGGGCGCATGCAAGCCGATGGCGGGGCGGATCAGGTCCCGTGCAGCGCTTCTCCCACCCGATGGAGTTTCAGCAGATTCGTCGAGCCCGGGCGCCCGACGGGCACGCCAGCCACGAACACCACGCTGTCGCCACGGTTCAGGATTCCCTGCTCGAGCAGGATCCGGTCGGTCAACTCGAGCATTTCGTCGGTGGAGCCGGCGTCGGGTCCCAGGAAAGCGGTGACTCCGTAAGCCACGCTCAACTGCCGCGCGACGGCTTCGTTCGGGGTCACGGCGAAGATCCGGTCCGGGGGATGGAACCGCGAGATCAACCGCGCCGAAGAACCGCTGGCGGTGAAGACGACGATCGCGCGAATATTGACGTCGAGCGAAGCGTGATGCGCCGCCTGGGCGATGATCTCGGCGTGCGTCGGGTTCGCCAGGTGCAACAGTTCACCCGGGGGGCAGTGCTTTTCGGTCTCGGCGGCGATGCGCGCCATCACTTTGACCGCCTCGACCGGATACTTGCCGATCGAGGTCTCGGCCGACAGCATGACGGCGTCGGTGGTGTCGTAGATGGCGTTGGCCACGTCGCTCACCTCGGCGCGCGTCGGCGAGGGATTCTCGACCATCGATTCCAGCATCTGCGTGGCGGTGATCACAAAGCGCGCCCGCTGCCGGGCGCGCCGAATGATGGTCTTTTGGATATGCGGCACCTTCTCAAGGGCCATTTCGACGCCCAGGTCGCCGCGCGCCACCATCACGCCGTCGGTTTCTTCGAGAATCGCCCCGATGTTCTCCCAAGCCTGGGGTTTTTCGATCTTCGAGACGATCGGCACGCGGCTCACCCACTCGCCGCGGACCGCGGCTTCCTGCGCCAGCAGCGCGCGCAGGCGGCGCACATCGTCGGCGGTGCGGACAAACGACAGGGCGATCAGATCGACGCCGTGATCGAGCCCGAAGCGGACATCGGCGATGTCTTTTTCGGTCAGCGCATCGCACGACACAGCGACCCCTGGCAGGTTGATGCCCTTGTGATCCCCGATCCGCCCGCCCGAGACGACGGTGAAACGCACGGAAACGCCGTCGCTTTTCAACGCGCGCAGTTCCACCGCGCCATCGGCCAGCAGGACCCGGTCTCCCGGTCGCACGTCCTCGGCGAATCGGGCGTAACCGGTGGAAGCGATCGTGGCGTTGCCCAGCAGCGGCTCCACCGTAATCGTAAAGGGCGCGCCCGTTTCCAGGTCGGCGCTGCCGCCGGCGAACTTCCGCAACCGGATCTTGGGGCCCTGCAGATCCAGCAGAATCGCCACCGGTTTGCCGCACGCCGCGGCCAGTTGCCGCACCGTGCGAATCCGCGCGGCGTGCTCCTGCTGGGTGCCATGCGAAGCGTTCAGGCGCACCACATCCAGCCCCGCCTCCAGCATGCGCCGCACGATTTCCGGCGCGTCGCTGGCCGGTCCGAGTGTCGCCACAATCTTTGTATTCGGCATAATAGGGGATCGGTCCTCTTCCATTTTCCACCATGCCCCTCCTTCAAGTCGTGGTTTTGGCCATCGTGCAGGGTCTCACCGAGTTTCTGCCGATCAGCAGTTCCGCGCATCTGGCGCTGGCGCCCTGGCTGCTCGGCTGGACAGACCAGGGTCTGACCTTTGACATCGCCCTGCACTTGGGCACGCTGCTGGCCGTGGCCGGCTATTTTCTGCGGGACTGGGCGCAAGTGGTGGCTCAGGCCTTCGGGCTGAATTGGGGAGCGGACGCGCAACTGCGCCGGAACCGCGCCCTGCTGTGGCATCTGGCCGCGGGCTCCGTCCCCGTCGGCGTGGCCGGTTTCCTCCTCAAGGACGCCGCCGAGTCCTGGCGGAACCCCTTGCTGATTGGCGGCATGCTGGTGGGGGTGGGCGTGTTGATGGCGGTAGCCGAGAAGGTCACCCGCGCGCGGCGCCGCATGGGCGAGGTGACCCTGGCGGACGCCCTGTGGATCGGACTCGCCCAGGCAATCGCCATTATTCCGGGCACCTCCCGCAGCGGCATCACCATCACCGCGGCGCTGTTCCGCCATCTGGACCGGCCCACTGCGGCCCGCTTTTCGTTCCTGCTGTCCACCCCGGCGATCGCCGGCGCGGCGGCTAAGGCGTTCTATGACCTGCACAAGGCCGGGGGCATCGAGCCGGGCACGGGTCTGGCGTTTGTCCTTGGCATCACCCTCAGCGCGGCCACCGGCTGGCTCGTCATCGCCTTCCTCCTGCGCTTTCTGGAGCGGCATACACTGCGATTGTTCATCTCTTACCGCATCATTTTTGGCATAATAATTCTTGCTCTGGCTTTCTTCCGTCGGCCAGCGGAATGAAGCTCATCAGTCCGACTCCCTACCGCAGGCTCAACGAAGCCGTGGGCTTTGTGTTGCTTGCCATCGCCGCCACGCTCTGGCTAAGCCTGCTTTCGTTCAACCCGCAGGACCCGTCCTGGAATACCGCCACCGGCAGCATCCGAGCTCATAACTTGGTCGGGATCATCGGCTCCTACCTGGCGGACTTTCTGTTGCAGTCTATGGGGCTGGCGGCGTTTCTGCTGCCGGTCCTGACTCTGCTGCTCGCCTGGAAATGGCTGCGGTCGGAAGCGTTTGACGCCCCGGCCGCGAAACTGGCGGGCGGGCTGATGGTGACTGTTTCCGCCGCCGGCGCGCTGGCCTTGCACCCCGGTCTCCGGCTGTACGGGGACGCCATCCACCCAGGGGGAATCCTTGGAATCCTGGTCGCAAACGTTCTGATGGATCTTGGCAATCTCGCCGGCGCCGTAATCGCGCTCGCCACCACGATGATTCTGGCCCTGTACCTGCTCACCAGTTTTTCCCTGAGCCGCCTGGCCGAGCGGGCGCCCCGGCCGGCCGCCGGCGGTCTGCGCAGTTGGTTTGGCACCCTTCGCCCGGTGCGGAAAGAGACGAACAGGAAGACCGGGGACCGGCTCATTCCGGACCCCCTGCCCCTGGAACCTTCTGCGCCCGCTGCGCAAGAAGAGCGAGAAGAGGAAGAAGAACCCGCGGAGGCTCCGGCTGCGCTCGATGAGATCCCGATTGTGCCGCTTGACGAGCCGGAAGTCCCGGACGGCGCGCCGCCTTGGGAGCCCGCGCCCGCGCCTGCTCCGCCGCCGGCGCGGGGACGCGCCGGCGCCGTGTCCGCCCCCGAGCGCGCCTACCGTACACCGCAGACCGGGTTGTTGAACGAACCGCCCGGCCGGAACCCCTACGACGAACAGGAACTCAAAGAAACCGCCGGCCGGATCAAGGCGAAGTTCGAAGAGTTCAACGTCCGCGGGAACGTGGTGCAAATCAATCCTGGTCCCGTCGTCACCACCTTCGAGTTCAAGCCGGACGCGGGCATGAAGTACTCCCGCATCACAACGCTGACCGAAGACATGTGCCTGGGCTTGCAGGCCGAATCGATTCGAATCGAGCGGATTCCGGGAAAACCGACGGTCGGTATTGAAGTTCCTAACTCCAAACGCGAAGTGATCAGCCTGCGGCAGGTGCTCGAGTCGGAGGAGTTCCGCCAGTCGTCTTCCTACCTGACCATTTCGCTCGGCAAGGACATCAACGGCCGTATCAAAGTGGCCGCGCTGGAATCGATGCCGCACCTGTTGATCGCCGGATCCACGGGCTCGGGTAAGAGCGTCATGATCAACTCGATGATCATGTCGATCCTGTACAAAGCCACGCCGGACCAGGTGCGCATGATTATGGTGGATCCCAAGCGCCTCGAGCTGGGTCTTTATGAGGGCATCCCGCACCTGCTGACCCCGGTGATTACGGATCCCAAGAAAGCCACCAACGCGCTGCGGAACGCGGTGCTGGAGATGGAGCGCCGCCTGCGCCTGCTGGCCGAACACGGCGTGCGCAACATTGACCAGTTCAACCGCAAGCTGGAGGCGCTGCGCGCCGAGCCTCTGGAGTTGTTCCCCGAGGAGGACGCCGCGCCCCGCTCGCCGGAAGACCTGCGTCCGCTTCCCTATATCCTGATTCTGATCGACGAGTTGGCCGACCTGATGATGTTGGAAGGCCACAACGTCGAAGAGTCCGTCACCCGGCTGGCGCAAATGGCCCGCGCCGTGGGCATGCACCTGGTGCTGGCCACCCAGCGCCCCAGCGTGGACGTTATCACGGGATTGATCAAAGCCAACTTCCCGGCCCGGATCAGTTTCCGCGTGGCCACGCGCGTCGACTCCCGCACCATTCTTGACCGGATGGGCGCCGAGCACCTGCTCGGCAAAGGGGACATGCTCTTCCTCCCGCCCGGCTCGTCGCAGTTCATTCGGGTGCACGGCGCCCTGGTGACGGAAACGGAAATCAACCGCGTGGTGGAATTCTGGAAGCGGCAAGGCACGCCGGAATACGACCAGTCCTACCTGATCGCGCCGCCCTCGGAGGACGGTGAGGAAACCGAGGGCGGCGATCCGGCCACCGACGTGCAGGATCCGATGTACGAGGAGGCGCTGCGGGTGGTCCTGGAAATGGGCAAAGCTTCCACCTCCACGCTCCAACGGCGGTTGCGTTTGGGGTATGGCCGCGCCGCCCGCATTCTGGACATGATGCATCGCGACGGGATCATCGGCCCGCCCGACGGCAGCAAACCGCGGGAAGTGCTGAAACGCCCCGATTGGCTGCGCGAAACCGAAGACTCGCTTCGCTAGTTCGAGAGCCCGCGCCCCGGCGCTATCCGCCGGACGCCACGGGCCCCGGCAAGGTCTCGCCAAACTGGACGTTCTCGTACAACTCCCGCAAGGGGATTTCGATCCCCAGGCTTTCCAGCCGGCAAACAGCGTCCAACCCAACGAATTCCTTCAGCAGCCAGTCGCCTCGAGCCTGGCGGAGGTAGCACTCGACGCGGGGCTCAAACTGAGCCACCAGGACGTATTCGCGCAGGGAATCCAGCGTGCGGTACTGGGCGAATTTGAAGCCCCGGTCCTGCGCCTCGGTGGATGGCGAAAGAACCTCGGCGATCAGGGCGGGGTTCAGCAGCGTGTCCCGGCGCTCGTCTGCAAATGCCGGGACGCCGCAGACGACGGTCACGTCGGGGTAGGTATAGAGGCCTTCGGGAGACACCCGGAGGCGAAGATCGCTGGAAAAAACCAGACAGCCCCTGCCGCGCAAGCGCGTGTCCAACCCGGCGGAGAGCTTCACGGCAATCAGCGCATGATCGGCCGATCCTCCCGCCATGGCATGCATCTGACCGCGGTAGTACTCACTCTTTGCCTGAGCCTGGCGTTCGATTTCCAGGTACTGCTCCGGTGTCAGCCGGGGAGTGGGCGCCGCCGCCATGTCTCGATTGTAAACCGGGCCGGCCGCGGCGCGCCTCCGCCCGGCCAGCGGCTATAATCGCAGGGAGAAACCGCGCACATGAAGCGGCGTTACCTGCTTGGTTCCGGCATCCTGGCCCTGCTGGTGCTCCTGGGCCTGATCGTGTGGCAGGTTTCGTTCGATTTCGGCGAATACGCCCCGGCGGACCTGAGTCAGACCTTCCTGTTCTGGGCGGTATCCACCCTGGTCTTCCTGCTGACCGTCACGCTGGGGTTCATCCTCTTCCGTACCGGTCTGCGGCTGTTCGTGGACCGGCGCAGCGACCGGGAAGGCTCCCGCATCAAGTCGCGCCTGTTCTGGGGCGCGTTTCTGCTGAGTTTTCTGCCCGTCTGCTTTCTCGTGGTCTTCAGCTACGCGTTGCTCAACCGCAACCTGGAGAAGTGGTTCAGCCGGCCGGGCGAGAAGCTGCGCTTCGACTACATTGCGTTGGCCAACGCGATGGAAGAAGAATCGCAAGGCCGGCTGCGGGCGCTGGGAGAACTGCTGTCGGGAAGCACGGAGTTTGCGGCAGTCGTGAACGGGAGCGGGGATCCTGGCTTTCTGGCTCAATTCGCCCGCAGGCACAATCTGGTCGCCATCGAAGCGCGGGAGGCCCCGCGGGGGCAGATCCTGGCGGCGTGGGGCGACGCGGGCATCCTGGAGCGCCCGCGGCAGCAAGCGGTAGTTTCGCGGTTGGCGTTCACCTTGCCCGACGGACGCACGGTGGGGCTCGCGTTGGGGGCGCTCCGGCCTCTCGACCTCGCCGCCGCCGGCCAGCGCATCGCCCGTTATGTGGCCGAAATCGACCGGCTGGACGCGGAAAAGAAATCGCTGCGCTGGTTCTATATCTTGATGCAGGCCCTCATCGCCCTGTTCGTGCTGTTCCTGTCGACGTGGATCGCCCTGTTCCTGGCCCGGCAGATCAGCACGCCGATTTCCGCGCTGTTGAAGGCGGCGGACGAGGTGGGAGAGGGAAACTTTCAGTACCGGGTGGAAGTCAGCGCGATCGACGAACTGGGGAGGCTGGTGCGCGCGTTTAACGCCATGACCGCGCAACTGGAGGCCAACGCCCGGGAACTGGACGCGCGCCGGCGCTTCACCGAGGCGATTCTGGAAAGCATTCCGACGGGGGTGATTTCGCTCACACGGGACGGCGTCATCCAGCGGGTCAATCGCGCCTTGAAGCAGCTTTTCCCTGATGAACAGGTGCGGCGTGCGCGCCGGCTGGAGGACCTGTTCGGTAGGGAGGACACCGCGGAGCTCCGCTACCTGATGAAGCGGGCCCGCCGCACGGGTGCGGCGGCGCGGGAGCTTTCCCTCAACAACGGCCGCCAGACGCTGCACCTGTCGGCCACGGTAGCGGCACTGGACGAGCGGCAGTCGTCGGGGTTCGTGCTGGTGCTGGAAGACCTCTCCGACCTGCTGCGCGCCCAGAAAGCGGCGGCCTGGCACGAAGTGGCCCGCCGGGTGGCCCATGAAATCAAGAACCCCCTGACGCCCATCGCCTTGTCCGCCGAGCGGCTCAGCCGGCAGGCGGAGCGGCTGGCCGCCCGCGCCGACGCCCCCCGCGCGCTGGAAGACATGTGCCGGATCGCCCGCGAGTGCGCCGCCCTCATCGCCGCGGAGGTGGACTCGGTGAAGACCTTGGTGGACGAGTTTTCGCAGTTCACCCGGTTCCCCGCCGCCAATCCGGTCCGCGCCGGGCTGAACGAGGTCGTCGAAAGCGCCTTGGCGGTGTTCGAAGGGCGGCTGGAGGGAATCCGGATCCACACCCAGCTCGCCGCGGGACTGCCGCCCGTATTCCTGGACCGGGAGCAATTCAAGCGGGCGGTGGTCAATCTGATCGACAACGCCGCCGAGGCGATGCAGGAAACTTTGGTGAAGGAGCTGTCCGTGATCACCCACGCCGAGACGTCCGGCGTGGTAACCCTGGTGGTCGCCGACACCGGTTGCGGCATCTCGCCCGAAGACAAGGAAAAGCTGTTTCTGCCCTACTTTTCCACGAAAGGACGCGGCACAGGGGTGGGCCTGGCGATCGTCAATCACATTCTGTCCGAGCACGGGGCCACGATCCGGGTGGAAGACAACCGGCCGGCTGGGGCCGTGTTCATCGTCGAGATTCCCGGGCTGCTGGATTCCGACCTTCCGGAGCCGGCCGAGGTCGCCGGCGGGGCGACGGGCAAGCCTGCATGAAGGACGCCCGCATTCTGATCGTGGACGACGAGCCTGGCATCCGCCAGTCGCTCGGCAGCGTGCTGGAGGACGAGGGTTGCCACGTCACCGCCGTGGACAGTGGCGAAGCGGCGCTAGCCGCGTTGCCGCTTACGCCGTTCGAAGTGGTCTTGCTGGATATCTGGCTGCCGGGCATGGACGGGCTCGCTACGCTGGCGCGGATTCAGGAGCTGCCCGCCGGGCAAAGACCGGTCGTTGTAATGATCTCCGGCCACGGCACCATTGAAACCGCCGTGCGCGCCACCAAGCTGGGCGCCTTCGATTTCCTCGAAAAGCCGCTCTCGATTGACCGAGTAACGCTGGTGGTGCGGAACGCGCTCGAGCAACAACGGCTCCAGCAGGAGAATGCGCGCCTGCGGACCGCGGAGGCGGGCCGCTATCAGATCCTGGGCGACAGCGTCCCCATGAAAGCGCTGCGCCAGCAGCTTGCGCTGATGGCGGGCACCAACGGGCGCGTTTTGATCTACGGGGAGAGCGGGACCGGCAAGGAACTGGTCGCCCACGCGCTGCACGCCATGAGCGCCCGCGCCGCCGAACCGTTTGTGGTGGTCAATTGCGCCGCCATCCCCGAGGAACTCATCGAGAGCGAGTTATTCGGCCACGCCAAAGGCAGTTTTCCCGGCGCGACGGAAGACAAGACGGGGAAGTTCGAGAAAGCTCACCGGGGCACGCTCTTCCTCGACGAGGTCGGGGACATGAGCCTGCGGACCCAGGCGAAGGTGCTGCGGGTGCTGGACGAAGGACGGTTCGAGCCGGTCGGCTCGGGCACCTCGGTACAGGTGGACGTGCGGGTGGTGGCGGCGACCAACAAGAACCTGGACGAGGAGATCGACCGCGGGAATTTTCGCGAGGACCTCTTTTACCGCCTCAACGTCATTCCGTTCCATGTGCCGCCGCTCCGGGAGCGCGCCGAGGACATCCCGGCGCTGGCCGAATTCTTCCTCCGGGAATTCACTACCGCCTACGGCCGGAAACCCAAGGAACTCACGCCGGAAGCCTGCCGCGTGCTTCAGGAATACCATTGGCCGGGGAACGTGCGGGAATTGCGAAACCTGATGGAGCGCATCGTCATCATGTATCCCCAGCCGCGGGTGGATGTGCGGCATCTCCCGGTGACGGGTACGCGGCGGCTGTCCGCGCCCGTGCGTCTGGGCAGCCTCCACGAAGTCCGCGAGGCGGCCGAGCGGGACTACATCCTGAAGAAACTCGAAGAGGCGGGCGGCAACGTCAGCCGCACCGCGGAAATGCTGGGCCTGGAACGCAGTAACCTGTACCGCAAGATGAAAACGCTCGGCATCGCCCCGAAAGAGTGAGGCCCGGCTTTCTCCCGTAACAGACTCGTCATTCGCGGGTGTGCTACGGTGAAGGTTCGGAAGCTGCCGGCCCCGCTGCCGTTCTCCTTCGAACCCTTTTTGCGCGAGGGCGCGGCGCCTCGCGATACGGTTTATGGCCCGACTGGTGGAAGTGACGGAACTGATTTTGCGCGATGGCCATCAAAGCCTGATGGCGACCCGCATGGCCTTGGAAGACATGGTCCCGGTGTGCGAGGACCTTGACAACGCCGGGTATTGGTCGGTGGAATGCTGGGGCGGCGCGACGTTTGACGCGTGTATCCGGTTCTTGAACGAAGACCCCTGGGAGCGGCTGCGCACCTTTCGGCGACTGATGCCAAAAACGCGGCTGCAAATGCTTTTGCGCGGGCAAAATTTGCTGGGATACCGGCATTACGAGGACGGCGTGGTGGAGCGTTTCGTCGAAAAAGCCGCGCAAAACGGCATGGACGTATTCCGGGTGTTCGATGCGCTCAACGATATGCGCAATTTGCGCACCGCGCTGCGGGCGGTGAAAAAGACCGGCAAGCACGCGCAGGGCACCATTTGTTATACGGTCAGCCCGGTGCACTCTGTGGGGGATTTTATCGAGATGGCCGAGCAACTGGTGGACTTCGGTTGCGATTCCATCTGCATCAAAGACATGGCGGCGCTCCTCAAGCCGCAACCGGCGTACGACTTGGTGAAGGGCATCAAACAGGCCTGCGGAGAGGATGTGCTGGTGCACGTCCACACGCACGCCACCACCGGCGTCACCATGGTGAGCCTGATGAAGGCGATCGAAGCGGGCGCCGATATCGTGGACACGTCCATCAGCGCGCTTAGCCTGGGACCGGGACACAATCCCACCGAGAGCTTGGTGGAGATGCTGGAAGGAACGCCCTACCGGACCCGGCTCGACCTGGAGAAAATCCTCAAGGTCCGCGACCACTTCAAGAAGATCCGCCCCCGCTATGCGGAGTTTCTTTCCGATATCACCGGCGTGGAAACGGAAATCTTCCGCAGTCAGATCCCGGGCGGCATGATCTCGAACATGGAAAGCCAGTTGAAGCAGCAAGGCGCGGGCGACCGGGTGCGGGAAGTGCTGGAAGAGGTGCCCCGCGTGCGCGAAGACGCGGGTTTTCCGCCGCTGGTCACCCCCTCGAGCCAGATTGTGGGCACGCAGGCGGTTTTCAACGTGCTGATGGGCCGCTACAAGGTGCTCACCGGCGAGTTCGCGGACCTGATGCTGGGCTATTACGGCAACACTCTCGGGGTGAAGAACGCCGAGGTCGTGACCAAAGCGGTGGCGCATGCCAAGAAGGATCCCATCACCTGCCGCCCGGCGGACCTGCTGAAGCCCGAGTGGGAGCAGTTGCGCGGGCAGGCGTTGTCCTTGCAGGGGTGCAACGGATCGGACGAGGATGTGCTGACCTTTGCAATGTTCCCGCAGGTGGCGCCGAAGTTTTTCTCCACCCGCGACCAGGGGCCGAAGAATCTGGGGAAAGATCCGGCGGCGAAGCCCGCGGCGCCTGCTCCACCCTCCGCCCCGGCGGCGGCGGGCCCGGTCCATTACAACATCACGCTGAACGGCAAGACTCACAAGGTAACCGTCTCGCCCGTGGCCTAGCCGCCTCGGGTCGAGGGAGACGGCAGGAGAACTATGTCTGCGGAAAACACGAAGGCGATCGACGAGCGTATCGAAACGCTCAAGGCCAGAAAAGAGGCGCTGTATCTAGGCGGCGGCAAGGAACGCATCGAGAAACAGCACGCCAGCGGCAAACTCACCGCCCGCGAACGCATCGCCGCGCTGGTGGATGCGGGCAGTTTTCAGGAAATCGGCTTGTTCGCCCAGCACCGCGCGACGTTCTTCGGCATGGCGGGCAAGGAAATGCCCGCCGACGGCGTCGTCACCGGGGCGGCCACCATTGACGGAAGACTGGTGCATCTGGCCAGCCAGGACTTTACCGTGGGCGGAGGGGCCGCCGGCGAGGTCCACAGCGACAAGATCGCCGAAGCGATGCGGCTGTCCTTGAAAACCGGCTCGCCGTTCGTCTTCGTCAACGATTCCGGCGGCGCCCGCGTGCAGGAGGGAATCGACAGCCTGGCCGGCTACGGCCGGGTTTTTTACAGCAACGTGATGCTGTCCGGAGCAGTGCCCCAGATCTCCCTGATCTGCGGCCCTTGCGCGGGCGGCGCGGCCTACAGTCCGGCGCTGACGGACTTCGTGATTCAGACCCTGGGCGCCCAGATGTTCATCACCGGTCCGAACGTCATCAAGCAGGTGACCGGGGAAACCGTGACCGCCGAGCAACTGGGCGGTCCGCAGGCGCAGATGAATCATTCCGGCGTGGTGCATTTCGTCGCGCAGAACGATCAGGATGCCGTTTTGTTGTGCAAGCGTTTGTTGAGCTTTCTGCCGTCGAATAATCTCGAGGATCCCCCGCTGGTCGCTGGTGACGCGCCGGTCGGTCTCGACCCGGAGTTGAATTACATCGTTCCGGACGAATCCAAACTGGGCTACGATGTGCGCCAAGTCATTGTCCGCCTGGTGGATTTCGGCGATTTCCTGGAGGTGCAGCCGGGATTCGCCCCCAACATCGTCATCGGTTTCGCCCGCATCCAGGGCCGGGTGGTGGGCATCATCGCGAACCAGCCGAGCGTCCTCGCCGGATCGCTGGATATCAATGCGTCGACCAAGGCGTCGCGCTTCATTCGCTTCTGCAACGCGTTCAACATTTCGCTGGTGACGCTGGTCGACGTGCCCGGATTCCTGCCCGGCGTCCAGCAGGAATACGGCGGCATTATTCGCCACGGGGCCAAGATGTTGTTCGCCTACTCGGCGGCCACGGTCCCCAAGATCACGGTGGTGATGCGCAAGGCCTATGGGGGCGCGTACCTGGCGATGTGCGGCAAGGATCTGGGCGCGGACCGGGTCGTGGCCTGGCCGACCGCCGAAATCGCCGTGATGGGCGCGGAGGGAGCGGTGGAAGTGGTTTTCCGCAAGGAACTCCAGGAGGCCGAGGATAAAGCGGCCCGGCGGAAAGAGCTGATTGCAGAGTACCGGCGGACCTTCGCCACACCCTATATGGCGGGGGCCCGGCGGTTGGTGGACGACATCATCGAACCCGCGGAGACCCGGCGCTACCTGGCGGCGGCGTTGCAGGCGCTCCACACCAAGCGCGAACTGCGCCCGCCGAAAAAGCACGGGCTGATCCCGCTGTAGCCGCGAGGCAGACTGATGGACACGACGGAAACCCGCGCCCTGAGGGCGCAAATCGAAGAGCTCCAGAAGTTGCTGGGCGATCTTTCGGCCCGCCTGGCGCGGCTGGAGGCGGATTCCCCGCCGCCCGAGGCGCCCCCGGCGGCGAGGCCCGCCGAGCCCGTTGCGGCGGAGGTTCCGGAGGAAGACGTCATTCCTCCCGAGGTGATTCTGGTGATCGGCGCCGCCGTCACCGCCTTCCTGGGCAAGAAAGTGAAGGTCCGCCAGGCCCGCCGCGTGCGGCCGGCGACCGCGGAGTTCAACCCTTGGGCTCAGCAGGGGCGCGTCTTCATCCAGGCGTCGCACATGCTGACCCGCCATACTTAAAGGAGCACGGTGAAACTCAATATCACGGTAGACGGCAAGTTGTACGAAGTGGAGGTGGAAGTCGCCGAGGAGGACGCGCCGGCTTACCCGGTGTACCAGCCGCAGAGCGTTTCCCTGCCCGCTCCGGCGCCGTTGGCGGCCGCGGGGGCCACCGGCGGAACCCACGCCCGGGAAGACAAGGTCTGCCGCAGCCCCATCGTCGGCACCGTGGTGCGCATCAATGTGCAACCCGGCCAGAGCCTCCAGACCAACGACCCGCTGATGGTGCTCGAGGCGATGAAAATGGAGACCAATATCACCGCGCCCGTCGCGGGCCGGGTGAAGAGCGTCAACGTGAGCGCCGGGGAAAGCGTCCAGATGGGCCAGGTGCTCGTGGAGTTTGAATAGGGCGAGGCGGCAAGCCTGACCAGAGGATAGCTCGTGTCGAATCTTTGGAAAGAAGAACTGCTGGAAATCCCCGGCTTTTTGTTCGTCGATCACATTGCCATCGCCGTCAAGCCGGGCGAGTTGGACGCCCAGGTGGCCAACTATGAACTATTGGGATTCCGCGAGATCCATCGCGAAGAGGTGCTCGGCACGGATCAGGTGCGCGAGGCGCTCCTCCAGATTGGCGGCGGGCCGAACCTGATTCAATTGCTCGAACCGCTCAGTCCCGACTCTCCGGTGCAGAAGCTGATCGACCGCAACGGCGGCCGGGGCGGCTTCGCGCATGTGGCCTTTCGCGTGCGCGACATTCACGCCGCGTTTGACTATCTCAAACGCCATGGCTTTCAACTGATCGACGCGGCGCCGCGTCCGGGATCGCGCGGCACCACGGTGTTCTTTATGCATCCCAAGTCGCGGGCGGAGAATCCGTTCGGCTACCTGATCGAGGTCGTCCAGGACTCGCGCGCCGCGGCGTGAGGCCGAAGCTATGAAACTGTTTGCAGAGTTCCCGCCGGTCGCCACGACCGAGTGGGAAGAGGCGATCCGCCGGGACCTGAAGGGCGCGGACTACGACCAGAAGCTGATCTGGAAGACTGAAGAAGGCATCGACGTCCGTCCCTACTATCGGCAGGAGCATCTCGCCGGACTGGAATATTTGCGGGAAACGCCGCCCGGCGCGTATCCGTATCTGCGGGGCGCGCGCGCCGATCGTAACCTATGGGCGATCCGGCAGGACATTCTCGCCGCGACGCCGGCTGACGCCAACCGTCGCGCGCAGGACAGCGTGCGGGCCGGCGCCACCGAAGTGGCGTTCGCGGCGGTTCCCGCCGACGCTCGGGAACTGCGGACTCTGCTGGCGGACCTCCCGCTGGAGACGGCGGCCATCCACTTCCGCTGCGGCGCGCACACTCCGCATCTGCTCGCGCTGCTGGCGGAATGCCAACTGCCGGCGCGGGGCTCGGCGGATTTCGATCCGTTGGGAGAGCTGGCGCGGACGGGTTTCTCCACGCTGGGGCGCGAGGCCCTCTTCGACCAGGCTGCGGCGTGTGTGCGGCAGGCGCCGGCGGGCTTCCGGCCCCTCGCGGTGCGCGCGGGACTCGTCGCGGAGGCGGGCGGCACGGTGGTGCAGGAACTCGGCGTGGGTTTGGCGCATGCCGCCGACTATCTGGCGGAAATCACGGCGCGCGGAGTGACGGCCGACGCGGCGGCGGCCGCGCTTACCCTGCACTTCGCGGTGGGCGCCAATTACTTCTTCGAGATCGCCAAACTGCGCGCCGCCCGCATGTTGTACGCGCAGATGGTCTCCGCGTTCGGCCCGGTGGCCGAGGAATCGTGCCGGGCGGTGGTGGCATGCTCGACCATGCGGTGGGACAAGACCATCTACGACCCGTATGTCAACGTGCTGCGCGCGACCACGCAGGCCATGTCGGCGGTGATCGGCGGCTGCGACTCGCTCGCGGTGACGCCGTTCAACGCCGTCTACCAGACGCCGGATGAATTCAGCGAGCGCCTGGCGCGCAATACCCAGATCATTCTCCGCGACGAGGCCTATCTGGATCGCCACGTCGACCCGGCGGCCGGGTCTTATTTTCTGGAGGTGCTGACGGACGCGATCGCCCGCGAAGCGTGGGGGGTGTTCCAGCAGGTGGAGGCGGCGGGCGGCTTCCTCGCCGCGCTCGAGGCGGGGTGGATCCAGCAGCAGGTGGGCCGGGCGGCGGAGGCCAAGCGTGCGGCGGTCGCCGCCAGGCGGCGGGTACTGGTGGGAACCAACCAGTACCCGAATCCGGGGGAGCGCATGCTGGGGCAGATCCAGGAGCCTGCGGAGACGCCCCCGCCCGCCGCGGAGGCGGCGCTGCGCGTCGAGCCCCTCTCGCCCTGGCGAGGCGCGACGCCGTTCGAACAACTGCGGCTGCGCACCGAGCGCCACGCGGCGGCGGGGGGCAAGACGCCTTGTTTCTTCCTGCTCGAAATAGGAGACGTCAAAATGCGCAAGGCCCGCTCCGGGTTTGTGGCGAATTTCCTCGGGTGCGCCGGTTTTCAGACCGTCGAGAGCGGTCCGGTGGAGACGGTCGAGGCCGCGCTGGCCGCCGCGCAGGCGGCGGAGGCAGACGCGATTGTGCTGTGCAGTTCCGACCCCGAGTATCCGGCGCTGGCCGCACAGGTTTGCCCGGCAACCACCCTGCCCGTGCTGGTCGCCGGTTTCCCGAAAGATAGTGTGGACGGGCTGCGCGCCAGCGGCGTGGTGGACTTCATTCATCTGCGCAGCCATGCGCTGGAGTTCCTTGCCGGCTGGCAGGAGCGTCTAGGGGTGCGGGCATGAGCGCCAAACGTCCTGATTTTTCCGCGATCGGTTACCGGCCCGCGTCGCGGCCAGCGGCCGCGTCGGCCCCGGCCGTTACGCGCTGGCTGACGCCCGAGCACATCGAAGTTCCCAGCGTGCTCACCCGGGAGGAATTGGAGGGCATGGAGCATCTGGAGTGGGCTGCCGGACTGCCGCCTTTTCTCCGCGGGCCGTACTCGACCATGTACGCGATGCAGCCGTGGACCATCCGCCAGTACGCCGGCTACTCGACCGCCGAGGAGTCCAACGCGTTCTACCGCCGAAACCTGGCGGCGGGCCAGAAGGGGCTCTCCGTCGCCTTCGACCTGGCGACCCATCGCGGGTACGACTCCGATCATGAGCGCGTCGTGGGCGACGTCGGCAAGGCCGGCGTGGCCATCGACTCGATCGTCGACATGAAAATTCTGTTCGACCAGATTCCGCTCGATCAGATGTCCGTGTCGATGACGATGAACGGCGCGGTGCTCCCGATCATGGCGTTCTACATTGTCGCCGCCGAGGAACAGGGCGTAGGCCCCGACCAACTCACCGGCACGATTCAGAACGACATTCTGAAGGAGTTCATGGTCCGCAATACCTACATTTATCCTCCGGCGCCCTCGATGCGGATCATCGGCGACATCTTCCGCTACTGCGCCGAGCGGATGCCCAAATTCAATTGCATCAGCGTCAGCGGCTACCACATGCAGGAGGCGGGAGCGACAGCGGACCTCGAGCTCGCCTACACGCTGGCGGATGGACTGGAGTACTTGCGCACGGGAATTCGGGCCGGCCTCGCCGTGGACAGCTTCGCGCCGCGCATCTCGTTTTTCTGGGATATCGGCATGAACCACTTCATGGAGATTGCCAAGATGCGGGCGGGCCGGGCGCTGTGGGCCAAACTGGTGAGACAGTTTGAGCCGCGCAATCCGAAGTCGATGGCGCTGCGCACCCATTCGCAGACGTCCGGCTGGAGCCTGACGGCGCAGGATCCCTTCAACAACATCGTGCGCACCTGCGTGGAAGCGCTGGCCGCCGCCATGGGGCACACCCAGTCGCTGCACACCAACGCGCTCGACGAAGCCATCGCGCTGCCGACGGATTTCTCGGCGCGGATCGCGCGGAACACGCAGATCTACCTTCAGGAAGAAACCGGCATTACCCACGTGGTCGACCCGTGGGGCGGCTCTTATTACGTGGAGATGCTCACGCACCAACTGATGCATCGGGCCTGGGAGCTGATCCAGGAGGTGGAGCAGATGGGCGGGATGGTGAAGGCGATTGAGGCCGGTTTGCCGAAACTGCGCATCGAGGAAGCCGCCGCCCGCAAGCAGGCGCGGATCGACGCGGGCAAAGAGGTCATCGTGGGCGTGAACGCCTACCGGTTGCTCAAGGAGCCGCCGCTCGAAGTGCTGGAGGTGGACAACAGCGCGGTCCGCCAGGTGCAACTCCAGCGCCTCCAGCAGCTGAAGGCCAGCCGCGACGCCGCGGCGGTGGACAGAGCGCTGGCGGCCCTGACCCGCTGCGCGGAGAACGGAGAGGGGAACCTGCTGGAGTTGGCGGTGGAAGCGGCCCGTCGCCGGGCGACGCTCGGCGAGATCTCCCTGGCGCTCGAAAAAGTATTTGGGCGCTACCAGGCGCCGATTCGTTCGATCGCGGGCGTCTACTCCTCCGAGAGCCGCCAGGACCCGGAATTCGAGGCTGCCCGCCGGATGGCCGACGAGTTCGCGCGGTTGGAGGGACGCCGGCCGCGTATCCTGGTCGCCAAGATGGGGCAGGACGGCCACGACCGCGGCGCGAAGGTAATCGCTACGGCCTTTGCCGACGTGGGTTTCGACGTCGACATCGGCCCGCTGTTTCAAACGCCGCGCGAGGTGGCCCGGCACGCCGTCGAGAACGATGTGCACGTGCTCGGCATCTCGACGCTGGCGGGCGGGCATAAGACCCTGGTGCCCCAGGTCATCGCCGGGTTGAAATCGCTGGGGCGGGAGGACATCATGGTGGTGGTGGGTGGCGTGATTCCGCCGCAGGATTACCATCACCTGTATCAAGCCGGAGTGGTGGGCGTCTTCGGGCCGGGCACGGTCATCTCGAAAGCGGCGCAGCAGATCTTGGGCATTTTATTGCGCCAAACCGTGCCGGAGAGGCCCTGACGCTTGAGCGAGGATCGACCCGATACGTTGTTGGTGGTTCCCCCGGTGGACTCCCCGGGCTCGGTCGATCCGCACCAGGCGGCGCTATACCAGCGGCGGCGCCGGCCCGCGCTCACGCCGGACGAATACGTGGACGGGATTCTCCGCGGCGACCGGGCCATTCTGGGGCGCGCCATCACGCTGATCGAAAGCACCCGGCCGCGCGACGAAGAACTGGCGCAAGAGATTCTCGAGCGCTGTCTGCCCCACGCCGGCCAGACGCTGCGCGTGGGAATCACCGGGGCGCCCGGCGCGGGCAAGAGCACCTTTATTGAGGCGCTGGGCACGCACCTGACCCGCGACCGCGGCGAGCGGGTGGCGGTGCTGGCCGTGGACCCCTCCAGCGAGTTCTCCGGCGGCAGCATCCTCGGTGACAAAACCCGGATGGAACAGTTGGCGGCCGACGACCGCGCCTTCATCCGGCCCTCCCCGGCGAGGGGCTCGCTCGGCGGGGTGGCGCGGCGCACGCGCGAGACCATGCTGTTGTGCGAAGCCGCCGGGTTCGGCAACATCCTCGTCGAGACGGTGGGCGTCGGGCAGTCGGAAACGGCGGTCTACGCGATGGTCGATTTTTTTCTGCTCCTGATGCTGGCGGGCGCCGGCGACGAGCTCCAGGGCATTAAGCGCGGCATCATCGAGATGACCGACGCGATCGCCATCAACAAGGCGGACATGGACCCCCTGCGCGCCGAGCAGACGCGCCGGCAATTCGCCAGCGCGCTGCACCTGTTTCCGCCCGCCGCCTCCGGTTGGACGCCGCGCGTGGTGACCTGCTCGGCGATGACCCGCCAGGGCATCGCGTCTGTTTGGGAAATGGTGCGCGAACACCACGCGTTCACGCGCGGCAATGGCTACTTTGACGCGCGGCGCCGGGCGCAACTCCGGCGCTGGTTGAACGAAGCCATCGAGCACGGCTTGCGCGAGGACTTCCAGCGCAACCCGGAGGTGCAGCGGCATCTGCCCGCGCTCGAAGGCGCGGTCGATAGCGGCCGGCTCAGCCCGTTTCGAGCCGCGCGCGAAGTATTGGATCTTTACCGCTCCCAGAGAAAGGGTTAGCCCTCATGCCTCTTCCGTTTCCGATTCTCTCCGCCGCCGAGGCCGCCGCCATGATCGAGAACGGCCAGACCGTCGGATTCAGCGGTTTCACCCCGGCTGGTTGTCCCAAGGCCATTCCGATGGCCATCGCCGCCCAGGCGGAGGCCGAGCACGCCGCCGGACGCCCGTTCCGGATCGGCGTGCTGACCGGCGCCTCCACGGGCGATTCTCTCGACGGCGCCCTGGCCCGCGCCAAGGCCATTGCGTTCCGCGCGCCCTATCAGTCCGACCCCACGCTCCGCGCCCAAATCAATGCGGGCGAAACGAAGTTCTTCGACATGCACCTTTCGGTGATGCCGCAGATGATTCGCTACGGCTTCCTCGGTCCCATTCATTGGGCCGTGGTCGAGGCCTCCGACGTCACCGCGGGCGGCGGCATCGTGCTGACTACCGCCGTCGGCGCCGCGCCCACGTTCCTGCAAAAGGCCGGAAAGGTGCTGGTCGAGGTGAACCGCCGGCAGTCGCCTTCCTGGCTGGGCATGCACGACATCTACCAGCCGGTGGACCCGCCGCATCGCAGCGACGTGCCCATTTATTCCCCGGTGGACCGCGTAGGCAGTCCGCTCTGCACGGTGGTTCCCGAGAAAATCGCCGGGATCGTGGAGACCGACCTGGACGACGAAACCGTCGGCTTCGCTCCGCCTACCGACGTTACGCGCCGCATCGGCATGCATATCGCGGAGTTTCTCGCCTCCGAGATCAAGGCCGGCAGGATTCCCAAGACGTTCCTGCCCATCCAGTCCGGCGTGGGCGACATCGCCAATTCCGTCCTGGGGGCGCTTGGCGCGCATCCCGGCATCCCGAACTTTCAAATGTACACCGAGGTGTTGCAGGACTCGGTGATCCCGCTGCTGCAACGCGGGCGCGTCACCTTCGCCTCTACCTGCTCGCTGACGCTGAGCGCCGAGATGATCCGCGAGGTGACGGCGCAGCTCGAGTGGTTCCGCCCGCGGCTGATCCTCCGCCCGCAGGAAATTACCAATCATCCGGAAGTTGTCCGGCGCCTTGGCATTATCTCGATGAATACGGCCATTGAGGTCGATGTCTTCGGCAACGTGAACTCGACGCACATCATGGGCCGCCAGATGATGAACGGGATCGGCGGTTCCGGGGACTTCACGCGGAACGCCTACCTGTCGCTGTTCAGTTGTCCCTCGACCCAGAAAGGAGGCAAGATCTCGACGATTGTGCCGCTGGTCAGCCACATGGATCACAGCGAGCATTCGGTGCAGGTGGTGGCGACCGAGTGGGGCGTGGCGGACCTGCGGGGCCTGTCGCCGGTGGAACGGGCCGAACAACTGATCAACCGCTGCGCGCACCCCGATTTCCGCGAGTCGCTGCGCGACTACCTGCGGTTGACGAAGGGGCAGCACACCCCCCATCACCTCGGCGCCGCTTTCAAGATGCACTTGCAGTTCATGGAAACTGGCGACATGCGCGGCGTGAAGTGGTGAGCCTGCCGCGTGGCGAACGGCGCCAGCGCCCTGGCGCGATATTCTCGACACGCCCCGCGTAGTATGATCGTCGAGCACATATGCTCCCAAGGAGATCGGACCGATGAGATGGCTGCCGTGGTTGTTGGCGGCGGGGGCGCTGTCCGGACAAACCATCCGGATCCGCCAGCCCATGCCTTCCCCCGCCTGGGCATTGCTCGAACGGCAATTGCTCCAGTCCAGTTCGGAAGCCTGCGACCGCTTTGCGCGGAAGTATCTCGACCGCCGCGGTTACCTGCTGCATACGCCGCGCTGGGGCACCTTGGACGGCCCCGACGACGCGATCGAGACGTTCTACAACTGGACGATGCTGCACGCCCTGGGGGGCGGCGACGTGCTGCTGGATCACTTCCAGCGCGCGCTGGATGGCCATTATCTGCAATACAAAGAGCTCCGCACCACGCTCACCAAACTGGCCGAGCATGGCGCGTATCACAAGGATTTCATCACGCAGTCGGATTGGTTCCACACCGGCGAGGGCATGCGGGGGATTCTGTTTCAAGGGCTCTCGGCGCCTTACGACGAAAAGCTGGTCGCCCGCATGACCACCTTCGCCGGCATGTACATGAACGAAGACCCCGAAGCGCCCAACTACGATCCGGAAAAGAAGCTGATCAAGAGCATCTGGACCGGCTCGCGGGGGCCCATGCTCCGCAAGGCGACCACCTACGATTGGGTGGGCGATCCCGTGCCGGGCACCTTCCACCTGCTCCACTCGCCGGAGGGGCGCGGCAAGATGCTGGACCTGATGAAGGTCTATGACAAGATGCTGGCCCATTGCGCCGACTATCTCGACAGCGTCGGCGACCATCCGCTCAATCTCGCCTCCACTTCCCTGGCCCTGAATGCCTTTGCGCTGACCGGCCAGGAGAAATACCGCAGCTGGGTGAAAGAATACGCGGACGCCTGGAAAGAACGGATCGCGCTGACGGGCGGCAACATCCCTTCCAACATCGGCCTCGACGGAAAGCCGGGCGGCGAGTACGGCGGGCGATGGTATAAGGGCACCTACGGCTGGAACTTCACGATCTACGACGGCGAGATCGAGCAGATCGCGCACCGCAACACCGTGATGGCGGGCAGCTGGCCGGGATTCGCCAACGCCTACCTGATGACCGGCGACCCTTCCTACATCGCCGTCCTGCGCCGGCAGATGGACAACATTTATGCGCAGAAGAAGGTGATCGACGGCAAGGAAATGCTGCCGCAAATGTACGGGGACCCGCGCGGTCACAAGGAAAGCGGACGGGAAGAGTGGTATCACTATACGCCCAACCTGCACCAGGACCGTCTGGCGGAGATCTATCTCTGGTCCATGGATCGCAAGGATCTGGAGCGGCTGCCGCGGAAAGGATTTATCGGCTGGCTGGAAGGAGCCGAACCGGGATATCCCGAGCAGGCCTTGCGGCGCGACCTGGAGTTCGTGCGCTCCCGCGTTGAGGAAATGCGGCGCGACGTCACCACGCCGGACACGCGCCTGGCCGACTATCTGATGGGCTTCAACCCGGCTGCGATCACGGCGCTGACCCAGTTGACGATGGGCGCCTACCTGAACGGCAACATCTGGTCGCTGCACGCCCGCTTCCGGTATTTCGATCCCGCGCGCCGCCGGGCCGGGCTCCCGGCGGACGTGGCGGCCCTGGTGGAAAAACTCGGCGCGGGCGAGGCCACGGTCACGCTGGTGAACGTCAATCAGGCGGCGGAGCGCTCGGTGGTGGTCCAAGCCGGCGGGTACGCCGAACACGAATTCGCCTCCGTCGCCTGGAACGGCAGGACGACCCCGTTGGCGGCCCGCGCGCTCACGATCCATCTCGCGCCCGGCTCCGGAGCGCAACTGGTCTTCCGGATGAAACGCTACGCTCACCCCCCCACGCTGCTGCCGCCGTGGGACCGGTGAGGACTTCATGGCATCCTGAGAGCGGGAGGCGCGGTTGCGGCGCTGGTGGTTGATCGCGGCGTGGAGTTGGCTGGGCGCGGCCGCCGCGCAGGCTGCCGGTGTGACGCTCAGCGCCGACCGCTTGCGCTTCTTCACGAAACCTGGAGGCCCCTCCCCGCCCACCAAAGCCGTGACGGTCGAAACGGGCGACGAGAGTCTGCCCGTCCTGGTCAGCGACGCGCCATCCTGGCTGAACGTGAGTGTCGATACGCCGGATACTCCCGCCACCCTGAATTTCGGCGCCAGTCCCGACGGGCTCGAACCCGGGACATATACCGCGCGCCTGTGGATCGCCGCCGAAGGACGCCAGGCGTCGCCGCTCGACGTCACGCTGGAAATTACGAACGAGACCCGGCTGGTGGTGGAACCCGCTTCGCTGAACCTGCGCTGGAGCCCGGGCGGCCTTACGGGGACCAGAGAGATTTCCGTCACCACCACCAGCGGGGAAGCCGTTCCCTTCCGGGCGATGGCCCGCAGCGCGGGAGCCTGGCTGTCGGCGGGTGACAGCGCGCGCCTCGCGCCCGCCTCCCTGGTGGCGAACGTCAACGCGGCCCGCTTGCAGCCTGGCGAGTACCGGGGCACGATTACCCTGCTCTCCAGCGCGGGCAACGTGGAATTGCCGGTGCGGCTCGCCGTCAGCCGCGAGGCCGAGTTTCGCACCGAGCCGGCGGCGCTTGAGTTCGATTGCTATCTGGGCAGCGACTGCCGCACCCAGGAGACGCTCTGGGTGCGCTCGGCCGGCAGACCGCTGGAGGTGATCGTGAGCGCAGCCGGCTATTCCCGCGACCAGATCTGGCTGGCGGCCGCCCCGCTCTCCGGCGTCACCCCGCTTGGACTGCGCGTCAGCATCCATCCGCAGGGCCTGGCGCCGGGGTTCTATCGCGGGCGGGTAACGCTGGGCGGCGTTGCGGCGAACGCTCCCCTCCAGGTGCCGGTGACGCTCCGCCTCAGCGGCGATCCGCTGCTGGAGGCGCAGCCGAACTCGCTGAGCTTTTCGTTGCGCCCCGGCGGACGCCCCACCACGCCGGCGGTGATCGCCGTCCAGAGCCGCGCGCCGGGGCTGGGCTTCTGGGCGCACCCGGAAACCAAGGCCGGCGGCGACTGGCTCGCCGTCGCGACCGTGCACGGCGTCACGCCGGGTACGGTGTCGGTCACGCTGAAAGAGGCTGCGCGCTCGCTGCCCCCTGGCCGCTACCCCGCGGACGTGGTCATCCGCTCGGGCGCTTCGCCCTGGGTCCGGCGCGTTCCGTTGGTCCTGCTGGTCCGCCAGGGGCCCGTGGCCCGCCCGCGTCCGCCGCAGCTTGATTTCTTCTATCAGCCGGGCGCGCCGAACAACCCCTCGCTGGAAAGCCGGGTGCGGCTGGAGGTGGACGGCGACGAGACCGTGTCCTACCGGGTGAGGACCGCGCCGCCCGGCGCGTGGCTGGATGCGGATGCGCAGGCGCTGGCGCCCGGATGGTTGACCGTGCGGGTCCGCCCGCCCGCCGGCGGCGGCCGTCACACCGGCTTCGTCCTGCTGGAGTCCCCCGAAGCGCCGGACGCCACCGTCCGGATTCCGGTCTCGCTCGACGCGCAGTTGCGGCCACTGGTGACCGTCATACCCAATGCCCTCACCTTCCGGTTTTCTTCAGAAGGCTCAGCGACCGCTTCCCAAGCGCTTGAACTGCGGAGCACGGGGGATCCCGTAAACTACGATCTCAGCTTTACGGCTATTCCTTCGGGACGCTGGCTGCGGCTGAGCTCGGTGACGGGCCTGACGCCCGGTTCGGTCCGGGTGGAGGTGGATTCCACCGGCCTGCGGCGCGGCACGTATTCCGGCGCCATCTCCGTGCTGGTGCGCGGCGGCAACGCGCAGGTGGTGCCGGTGACAGTGGAGATTGGAAGGTAAAGCGCCGGCGATCCCGCCAGGGAGATTCCGGCGAAGGAGGAACTTGTGACGCGAAGGAGGTTTGCCGGGGCGGCGCTCGCCGCCGCCGCTCCCGCCCGAGCCGCCGGGAGCCTGATCGGCGGCATCGAGCACACGCCGCACTGGAACAACCTGGACGGCAGCAGGCCCACCTGGTTCTGTCCCCGGATCTGGCGCCTGCAAGGCGGGCGGCGCCTGATGACCATGCAAGTGATCACCGGCTCGGATGATTTCCATCCGGTGCACTGGTCCGAATCCGGCGACGCGGGACGCACCTGGACCGAGCCGCAGCTTGTCCCGGGCATGGCACGGCACACCCATGCGGACGGCGTCGAGGAGGGCTACTGGGACACCGTGGCCGGAAGTGGAACACCAGGGCAATTTCCATACCGCCGCCATCAGCCCGCGCGAGTCGCTGATCAGCACCGGAACGGTGATGCCCGCCACCTGGCGCGCCGTGCGCAGGGCCCGCGTGCAGTGGACCGCTCCCAAGCGCCTGGTGGAGGACGCCGTTTCCAGCGCAGCCGGCCCGAACCGCGCCAACCGGATGACCCGTGCCCAGCGTCAGGCTCAACGGTAGCCTCGTCGTGGTCTCTGAAGAACTATCCTCGGCAGTGACCGCAAACCACGCAGGGGTGGCATCGCCCCAGCTCGAGGGTCCCTGTCCGCCCTCCCCTTGCGCTTCAAAGAATCTTGGGAATGATGGAGCTGGCGGTGGGATTTGAACCCACGACCTTCTGATTACAAGTCAGATGCTCTACCAACTGAGCTACACCAGCCTGGGCGGGGAGCGCCGGTCTTTGGCCGGACAACTGGAGCGGGAGACGGGAATCGAACCCGCGACCAACAGCTTGGAAGGCTGTGACTCTACCACTGAGTTACTCCCGCTCGCGGGACGCGGCGGCCCTTCCGCCGCTTTCCCCACTCTAGCGGCAAACGGCGCGGGCGGTCAAGACCGGAACCGGTGGGGCCTTTCGACCCCGCCACCATCGAGACCCTGATGCGCAAGGTGCACAGCGCGCTGCATCCGGAAGGCCTGGTGGTGACCCTGGAGTTCGTCCCCGCCGCAGAACGAATCTCGCCGCCGGAACCGGCGGCGTTCGCCATGATCATGATGATGCTGGCCACGACGGCAAAGGGCGACGCCTACACCTTCGCCGAGTACGACGAGATGTACAGGAACGCGGGGTTTGCGCGCAACGAAATGCACCGGCTGGAGGGCGCACCCGAAGCGATCATGGTTTCGCACAGGTAGCTGGCGGCGGAGATTCCCGCCCGGCCGCCGCCGCGTCTCGCCAGGGCCGCTGGCCTGGGCATGATTCCCGCGGCTACTGCGCTAACGCTGCGCCGGGCCGTAAGGCGGCGGGCCGACAGGCTCCACCAGCCACTGGCCGGGCGCCAGCAACACGCCTGCGATCAATTCCGAGCCAAGGCGGATGTGCGCTTGGCCACCCTGGCGCAGGCGGTACAGCGTGTTCTCGTCCACCGTGTACCACTCGGGAAATTCGTTCAGCCGCACGTAGTTTCGCGCAAAGTTCAAGACGCGGCGGTGGCGCGCGAAATCGAACCGGACGCGGGCTACGTCCGATAGAGTCAGATGCAGTTGCCGGCCCTGCCGGACCGCGCCAATCTCCAGACCCACGGTCCATCGCTCCGGCCGGCAACCCTGGGTTTTCATGAGCGCGTAGAGCATGGCGGTCCGGTTGAAGTTCCCTTCTCCGTACCAGTTCTCGATGTTTCCGTCGGGTTGCTGCATGGCCAGCATCACCTTCATCTCCGACTCAATCCAGTCGAAGGCCGCGGGCTCCGGCTCGCGATTCACCAGGTAGATCGCGCTCTCGATCGAGTCGGCATACCCGTCGAACGAGCCGCGCTCCCAATCGTAGTTCCGGTATTTCGGCAGGTTGCGCAGCACGCGGCGCACCGCGTCGCGGTACTTGGTCTCGCCGGTGACCTGATAGAAGGTGTACACCGCGCCGTAGACATATCCCCAGTTGTCGGAAAGGCCGGTGTTGAGCGGCTTCAGCGTGGCCGCGTCCACCGTGTTGTAGAGCATCCCGTCCTCGTTGGCCGAGTCCAGAATGCGGTCCAGCATCCGCGCGACGGTGGCCCGATACTTGGCTGCCAGCGGCGATTCCAGGTCGTGCTCCAGCGCATAAAGCAGCGTCAATCCGACCACGGTTTCGTTCCCATGGTCCCGCAACCGCAGTTGACCGTCGCCAGTATGCTTGTCGAAGTCCCACTTGCCGCTGGGCACCCCATGATTGCCGGGCAGCACTTCCTCGAAATACGCCTGGCCGATGCGGCGCGCCCACGCGAGGAACCGGCGGTCGCCTGTCATCGTGGCCAGGCGCACCAGCGTTTGCAGGAAGTCGCCGTTCAATTCCGCGTCACTGGCGGGCAGATTGCCGAAGCGCGTGCGGACCGCGGCCCGCTCCATGGCGTCGGCGGTCATGTCGACCATGCGGTGGAACCAGGGCGTACGGCCGAGGTATTCGGTCACCGCCAGCAGGCCATCCTTGGCGTACTCACCGGCGCCAAACATGCTGGGGGGGCCCAACTGGCCGGTAGACATCTCCAGGTTGCCCGGAATCGACTCCTGCGCCGTGGTATACCGCACCTCGTTCCGCAGCATTTCCATCATCCGGCCGCGGTACAGCTCCGGATCGGTCAGGTGCGCCGTCAGGATCAGGTACGGGTACAGGTCAGCGCCCGAGTTATGGGGCGTGTAGAGCCGGTTGGAGTCCCCATCCTTCAAGCCCCGCCGTCCGGGTATGCGATCCGGCAACAACAGAGTCCGGGGGTCAGCGTGACGGAGCCAGGCGTCCATCAGCCGGCGCATGGCCTGCACCGCCTGGGCGGCTTGCCGTCCGTTCCCCCGCGCCTGGTCCCAGGCGGAGGCATCGGCGGCAGAAACCGGGAAAGCCAAAAAAAGGGCGAACACAACCAGAGCCATGACGCTCTCCATTGTGCAGCGGCGAACTCCCGGGTGGAAGCAGCCCGGTCAGAAATTGAGCTTGGCCCCCAGCATGGTTTGGCGCGAAACGCTCACCACGTCGGCGCGGATGCGCCCGAAGATTCCCGAGGTGACCACCGCCGTCGGGAAACCGAACGACGGGGTGTTGGTCAGGTTCAGGAAATCCGCCCGCAGTTCGAGTTGCATCCGCTCGGAAAGCTGCGTTTTCTTCGACAGACTGAAATCCAGGTTGATGAACCGGTCGCCCCGAAAGAAGTTGCGGCCCGTGTTGCCCTGCGTTCCGGCGGCGGGGATGCTGAATTTGGCCCGCTCAGTGGGATCGAAGTACCACTTCAGACCCTGCTCCTCGCGGACCTGGCCCAAAGCCCGGGTGCAGGCGCTGCAATCGGCGTACGCCTGGGGGCCGTTGAAAAAGGTATTGGCTCCGGCGAAGACACTGAACGGCCGGCCGCTGGTGGCGCGGAACAAACCAGAGACCTGAAACCCACCGATCAGCCGTTGGAGCACGGGACCGGCGTCTCGCGCCAGCGGCTTGCCGCGACCCACCGGCAGTTCCCACACGCCAAATCCGTTGAGCGTGTGCGTGCGGTCGAAATCGGACAGCGCATAATTCAGTTTGCGATTATAAATGTCCTGCGGCGAACTCGAGGCGCTCTGCGCGCTGCCCGCCGGAGCAACGGTAAACACCGGATCGTACGAGCGAGTGTCCAGCGACTTCGACCAGGTGTAAGCCACGTTGACGTTCGCCCCGTTGGCGAACCGGCGGTTCAGCGTCATCTGGAGCCCGTGATACGTCGAGAAGTCGTTCGAGTCGATGACGGTGAGGCCGCCGGCCATCTGCGGGTAGGGGATAAAAAAGAAGGGTGAAAGACCGGACGCTTCCACCAGCGACGTGCCCGACTGCGGGCGCTGCGCGGTCTGGAGCGCCAGGCCGGCCACGTCGTTGTTGCGCAACTGGGTGGCGAACTGCCGCCGGAGAAACTGCGCGCCCGTCTCGCCGGCGCGCCGCCGGGAGTCCGCCGCATAGATGCGATTCATCAGGGCGCTTTCGCCGCCCGCCTGCACCGTCCGGAAGGCGTCCGCGAAACCGTTGCCGTAGATGTCCACTTGGTTGATGTTATAAGCGCCCAGCAGGTTCGTGGCGCGCCGGCCCAGGTAGTTCACCTCCAGCACGGTGTTCTTCACGATTTCCCGCTGAACCCCGAACGACCACATGTGCGTCTGCGCCGTTTCCAGGTTCGGATCCACCACGGTGTTGTTCTGCGCGGTGAACGGCGCGGGTTGAGCCAGTTCTGCAGGACGCCGCGTCGGGGTCAGCGACGGCAGGTTGCGCAGCCGCCCCCCTTGTGCCCCGAAGGTCTGATTGACCTCGCCGAGCACACTGCCCGGCATCGCGGGAAAAACCGCCGAGCTCAGCAGAAACGTGGGCATCCGATCGTATGCCAGCCGGTAATTGGTGCGGAGGGAGGTCCGCCCGTCGCCGAACGGGTCGTAGGCCAACCCCACCGAGGGTCCCCAGTTGTTCCAGTCGCTGCGGTACAGGTCGCGTCCCGGACCCCAGCGGAGCGTGTTCGACGGAGCGGCGCCCACGGCGACCGCCTGGTTCGGCGTCAGGATGGGTTGTTGCCCCGCCGACGATGGAGCCAGCCGGGCATCCAACCGCAACCCCAGATCGACAGTCAGGCGCTTGGAGACTTTGAAGGTGTCCTGGATGTACAGATCAATCTCGTTGTAGCGCGAATCGAACTGAAAGGTGCCGACGCGGAACTGATCGCCCTGCGCCACAAAACCCTGGTTGAACCGGCCCACCCGGCCCAGCAGGAAATTGATGGTGGACTCGAGCGCGGGCCGGTCCACGCTCTGGTTGATGCCGGCCGGCAAGCCGAACGCATCTGGACTCACCGCGTTGATCGCCGGGTCGAAGTCGATGCGCATGCCGGCATTCTGGCCGCCGATGCTGCCCCGGTCGTCTTCGTGCCGCGTCAGCCGCAGGTTGGCTCCCACTTTGATGGCATGCCGGCCGCGGAGCCAGGAGAAATTCTCGACGAACTGGAGCGTGGAAAGCTTCCGGGTGTTGGCGAACACGTACTCGACCGGGATCGTGAGTCCCGTGCCCGGCGGCGAAAGCAACGTTGGCCGGGTGATGTCGCGCACCGGGTTGGGGAAGTCGAAGAAGAACTCGCTCCATCCCGCCACGAACTCGTTGGTGATCGATGGCGTCAGCACGCTGCGCCAGTTCACGGCGTAATTGCGCGGCAGGCGGTAGGTGTTCACCAGGCACGGCCCGCCCGGGTAGCGGGGCAGACCGGAATTGACGCCGTCGCAGAGGGTGTTCTGCTTGCCCCAATAGATCCGCCCGAAGATGGTGTTGCGATCGTTGAGAATATGATCGAACTTGGCCGTCAAGTCGCGCTGCTCTTCGGTTTCGTTGGGCCGGAACACCAGTCCGGCGAAATTCAGCCCATCCCCGGCGGCGTCGAAGCGGTTGGGCAGCGGCGTCAGGTCGATCAGCGCCTTGACCGCGGGGTCGATCCCCAGCCGCTGCGGATCGCTCTGCACGATGTTGTAGCTGCCCACCGGCACGATCGGGTTGCCGGAAAAGTCCACGGACGCGTTGGCCGTCCCCGCCGGGCGGTTCTGTCCGCTCAGCGCGTAGCGGAAAATCCCGTTCCGCGCCTGCTGCGTCAGCACGGTCGCCGTCTGCGTCAGCGAGCGGATGGCCCTTAATTCCTGCCAGTTGCCAAAATAAAAGGTCCGGTTCTTCACGATCGGCCCGCCCACACTGCCGCCGAAAATGTGCTGGATAAACTTCTGCTTGCCCACCCGATCGAGGTTGTCCTGCCAGCGATTCGCATTGAGACCGGGCGTCCGGTAGAACCAGAACAGGTTCCCGTGCAGTTCGTTGGTGCCCGAGCGGGTGACCAGAGCCACCTGCCCGCCGCTGTTGCGGCCGAACTCGGCGGAGGCATTGCTGGTGACGATCTTCATCTCCGCCACCGAGTCCGGGTTGACGCGGATGGGGTTGTTGCCCACCCCGCCGCCGGCGCTCACCTCATTCATGTCAATGCCGTCCAAGGTGAAGTTCCAGGCGCGGTCGCGGGATCCGTTCAAATGCCCCCCGCTGCCGGTGTTGGCCCCGTTGTTCATGCCGGGGACGTACTCCAGAATGGAGGTAGGATCTCGCCTGCGGGTGGCCACAATGGGCATTTCCTTGATCAGCCGCTCGTTGATGACCGGCCCCAGGTTGCCGGATTGCGAGGTCTGCACCAACTCCGCGGCGCCGGAAACTTCGATCGTCTCGGTCACCTGGCCAACCTCCAGCGAGACGTTCAAGGTCATCGGCGTGCCGATCGTCACCTGATTTCCCGGCGAGACAAACTTGCGAAAGCCGGCGGACTCTACTTCCAGGCGGTACACGCCAATCTGAATGGCTTCGAGCTGGTAATTGCCAGACTCGGAGGTGACGGTCGAGAACGCCGCGCCGGTAGCCTCATTCGTGAGAGTCACCTTGGCTCCGGCGATCGCGGCGCCGGTGGAATCCGTGACGATGCCAACGGCGCGAGAAGTCGTACCTTGTCCCCACAGGAGCACGCCGGCGCAGAGAAAAAAACTGACAACGTGAAACACCCATCGAAGCATATGGGACTTAAGCTAGCACACCAGGGACGCGGCGTCGTTGCCAGAGCAGGCGCGGCGCGCGAGCGCGAAAGCGCCTGGTGCGGGGCGGGACGTACTCGGGGGATACTGGGGATTGAGTCACCACCCATGCTGAAACTAAGTCCCGAAGTGCTGGTGTGCGGCGCAGGTTGCGCCGGTTTGGGCGCAGCCCTGGCGGCCGCGCGCCAGGGAGCGTCGACGCTGCTGGTGGAGCGCGCTCCTTTCGCGGGCGGCATCATCACCTGCGCCGGGCTGCCCTACTTCGACGGCATCGCACGCAAGCAGGACAACCGCATCGTGGTGCGGGGCATTGCGCTCGAATTGCTCACCGAACTCGGCGTCGCCAAGATGTCGGATACCCACGTGGCCCGGCACAACGCGCCGATCCACTCAGTGGAGCGGTTCAAGCTGGTCGCCGACCGCCTGCTCACCGCGGAGCCCAAACTACAAACGCTGTTTCATGCCTTCGCGGTGGATGTCGGCCGCCGCGGAGACCGGATCAGCCACGTCGTGGTCGCCACGAAGGCGGGACTGCTCCGCATCGAACCGAAGGTGGTGATCGACTCCACCGGCGACGCCGACGTCGCCGCGCGCGCGGAGGTCCCGCTCGATGCATCAAAAGAGTACATGCCGATGTCCATGCACTTCCGCATTGGCAATGTGCGCCAGCATCCCGAATTGCGGCGCTTGGCCCGCGAGGCGACCACCGCAGGACACCAGGAAGGTCTTTACCAGAGCTATTACGGGCCGGGGCTCTCGTTCTTTTTCGCCGACGATGAGGCATATGTGCATGCCGTGCGCGTGACGGCCGACGCGACGGACCCGCTCGACCTGACCCGCGCGGAAATGCAGGGGCGGCATGACGCCTACGCCATGTGGGAAGTCTGGAAGAAGCGGGTGCCCGGTTTCGAGAACTCCTATTTCATTTCGAGCGGCCCCTACCTCGGCATCCGCGAATCCCGGCGCATCGTCGGCGAGTACGTGCTGACGGAGCACGACATCAAGGATCAGAAATCGTTTGACGACGCCGTCGCCACCGGCTGCTGGTATCTGGATCTGCACCCCAGCTACGCCACCGCGGGCACGGCCAACGTGGCCCCCGGCGCGCTGGGGGGACTCGACGGCTTTCAGCCGGATCACTACGACATCCCCTACCGGTCGCTGCTGGCGCGCAAGGTCAGCAATCTGCTGGTGGCCGGACGGTGCCACTCGGCCACGCGGATGGCGGCCAGCAGCACGCGGGTGACCGTCACCGCCATGGCGATGGGGCAGGCCGCCGGCGCCGCCGCCGCCTTCTGCTGCGCCAAGGGCAAGACACCGCAGGAAATCCACGGACGGGACGTGCGCGACATCCTCGACCGGCAGCATGCGGGACCGTTCCGGGGGGAGAACGCGAGTTAAGCGCTGGTTGCCGCGGGAACGGGACTACCGGACCGCCACCGTTACACCGGATGGGCTCGACCGGCCGCCAATCCGGATCGTGACGGGCGTCGCGTCCCCCACGGGCGCGTCTGGCGGGACACCGAGGTGCACCTGTAAGGCGCCGCGCTTACCGGTTCGCTTCCAGTTCCGTGGACAGCTCTTCCCATTCGCGCAACAACGCTTCCAGCGCCGCGCGGCGTTCGGCGAGCGCTTCGGTCAGCGAGCGCGTATGATCCATGCTCTGGAAACTGCCGAGTTCTCGTTCCAGTTGCGCGATTTCCGCTTCACATGCGCTCACCCGCTCTTCGAGTTCCCCGCAGCGAGCTTCCATCTGGCGCAGCTTGATGGGATTCAAACGCTTCGCCTTGGCTTCCGGAGCGGTAGCGGGGGCGGGCGTTTCGATGACGTGAGGCGAAGGCACCGGCGGCGGCGTCCCGGCGGCGGATTGCGCCTCCGCCTCCTTCTTCCACAGGTACTCTTCGTAGTTACCCGGATAGATCGCGACACCGCCGCCGGCCACTTCGAACACCCGCGTGGCCAGCCGGTCGATGAAGTAGCGGTCGTGTGACACGAAGACCAGCGTGCCCTGGTAGTCCAGCAGCGCCCGCAGCAGCACGTCCTTGGCGCGCAGGTCCAGGTGGTTGGTGGGCTCGTCCAACAGCAGGAAATTCGACGGGTGCATCAGCATTCTGGCCAGCGCGTACCGGTTGCGCTCGCCGCCCGACAGAACACCGATCTGCTTGAACACGTCGTCCTCGGAGAACAAAAAACACCCGAGGATGGAACGCAACTCCGTCTGGGTGGCGCGCGGCGCCACCGAACCCAGATCATCAATCATGCGCGCCGCCGGGTCGAGTTCCTTGTACTGGTCCTGCGCGAAGTAATCCGGATCGGCGTTGTGTCCCAGGGCGTACTCGCCCGCGGTCAGCGGTTCGATTCCCGCCAGCAGTTTGATGAGCGTCGACTTCCCCGCCCCATTCACGCCCACGAGGGCGATCCGGTCGCCGCGTTCGATCAGAAAGCTCACGTGGGAAAGCACGCACTTGGCGCCATAGCTCTTCGAGACGTCCCGGAACTCGGCCACCACGCGTCCGCTCGGCCGGGGCTGGGGAAAGCGGAAGTGGATCGTTTTCTCTTCCGGGGGAATCTCGATTCTCTCCATGCGCTCGAGTTCCTTGATCCGGCTTTGCACCTGCTTGGCCTTCGAAGCCTGGTAGCGGAAGCGGTTGATGAATGCCTCGAGTTGTGCGGCGCGCTCGCGCTGGCTGGCGTGAGCGGCCAGCAACTGGGCGCGCCGCTCGTCTTTTTGCCGCTCGTAGTCGGAGTAACCGCCCGGGTAGCTGTGCAGCTTTTTGTTCCAGAGTTCGACAATGCGCTTGACGGTGACGTCAAGGAAGTAGCGGTCGTGCGAAACCAGCACGAAGGCGTGCGGATAAGCGGAGAGGTACGATTCCAGCCAGTTGCGCGCTTCCAGATCGAGGTGGTTGGTCGGCTCGTCCAGCAGCAGCAGGTTGGGCTTTTCGAGCAGCAGCTTGGCCAAGGCGATCCGCATTTGCCAGCCGCCGGAGAACTCCTCGGTGCGCCGGTTCCAGTCGGCGGGCGCGAAGCCGAGTCCGGTCAGCACCGCACCCACCTGCGCGTCAATGGTGTAGCCGCCGTGGCCGCGAAAGGCGGTGTCGGCATGGTGAAACCGCTCGGCCGCCTCGGCGTAGGCGGCGCTCGCAGGATCCAGTTCGCTCAGCCGCCGCGCCAGTTCCTCCTGCTCGCGCTCGAGCGCCCGAAGGCGGTCGAACACGGAGAGGCATTCGGCGAACACCGTGCGGCCGGAGAGCGTCAACCCATCCTGAGGCAGGTAACCAAGCGTGACGCCGCGGGCCACGTGCAAGGCGCCGCGGTCCAGGGTCTCCATGCCGCCCAGCACCTTGAGCAGCGACGACTTGCCCGTCCCGTTCGCGCCCACCAATCCCACGCGGTCCTGGGGCGTGATCATCCACTGCACGTCTTCGAACAGCACCTTGGCTCCGTACCATTTGGCGGCAGACTCGAGTTGGACCATCGTGCGGCTCGCGGGTTCAGGTTACGTGGATGTACGGGCGCTTGGCCGGGTCGGCAATCCGCTGGCGGAGCACCTCCCGGGTGACCGGGGCGACATCGCCCTCGCCCAAGAACAGGTACCGGAAAAGATACCCGATGGGGTTGCCTTCCGTCCAGCCGAAGTACGCGTGGGGCAGTTTGCCCGTCATCCGGCCGATTTGGATCAGCAGCGCGGCAATGGCGTTGGGAATGGCGGGGCTCTCGCCGCGCAGGATTCGATAGGGCCCTACGTGCACGCCCCGCACGTGCAGGGGCGCGTCAAAGTCGCTGGCGTCCGTCTGGTAGATTTCGAGAAAGATCAGGTCATCGGCGGGGCTCAGATGGTGGGACTCGCGTGCCGTACGGTCCTTCCGCGCGTACTCGTCCCGCGTCCCCTCGCCGGGGCGGTGGGCGATCACTCGCACTACCTGGTCCGCATGCGCGCGCAGGATGCGCCAGGCTTCTTCGTCGAATTCGATACGCACCACCCGCAGTTCCGTGGCGCGCGCCGCCCGGGAGATCAGCGAGAGCGTCACGGTCAGGAAAATGAACACGGAGGCGACCTTGATCCCCTCGGGACGCTCCACCATGTTCAGGATGGTGGTGTAGACGAACACCGCCGAGATGCCGTAATACGGCCAACGCGACCGGCCGGGCGGACGGCTGACCGTGACCGCGATGGCCGCCGAACACATCAGCACCAGTACGCCTGTAGCGTAGGCGCCGCCCTGCGCGTCCACGGAGGCTTCAAAGATTATGGTGACGGCGAAGCTGATGGCCATGAAGACCAGCACGAGCGGGCGCGAAGCTTTGGCCCATTCCGGGGCCATGCCGTAGCGCGGCAGGTATTTCGGCACCAGGTTGAGCAAGCCCGCCATCGCCGAAGCGCCGGCGAACCAGAGGATCGCCATGGTCGAGACATCGTAGAGCGTGCCGAACCAGTCCCCCAGGTAACGGTGCGCCAGGTAGGCGAGCGCGCGACCATTGGCCTCGCCGCCGCGTTCGAACTTGGCGGGCTCGATCAGCACCGTGGTCACCAGGCTGGACGTCAGCAGGAAAAAGCTCATGATGAGCGCCGCGGTGCGCAGCAGGCGCCGGGTTCCGCGGACCCGCTCCGCCTCGGGTCCGTGCACCAGGGGCATCACCGTCACGCCGGTCTCAAAGCCGGAAAGGCCCAGCGCCAGCTTGGGAAACAGGATCAAAGCCACTCCCGCCATCTCCCATACGGATGCATGTTCCTTCCAAAGCAGCCGCTCCCAGCCGCCCCACACTTCCAAGTGGGTGGCGACCTCGCCCAAAGCCACCAGCACGACGATCAGGTTGAGCGTCAGGTAAGTGATCACCAGGCCGACGGCCAGCCCGAGGGCCTCGCGAAACCCTTTCAGAAACACGGCCCCGAGCAGCGCCAGCAGGACCAGCGTGATCAGCACGGGATGCTGCATCGCTGCGGGAGCGAAGGGGTTTTCGAGGATGTGCGCGGTGGCGTCGGCCGCCGAAAGCGTCATGGTGATGACGAAATCGGTGGCGGCAAACCCCAGCAGCGCGAGCACCATCGCCTTGCCTCGCCAGCGCGGGAACAGGCGTTCGAGCATCGAGAGGCTGCCTTGGCCGTCCGGACTGGCCTGGGCGACCCGCGCGTATACCGGATAGGCCCCGAACAGGGTAACCAGCACCAGAATCAGCGTGGCGAAAGGCGAGAGCGAGTGCGCCGCCAGGTACGCGATGCCTGGCTGATATCCCAGCGTGGAGAAGTAGTCCACTCCGGTGAGGCACATCACCTGCCACCAGGGGTGGGTGCCGTGCGCGCGCCCATGCGGCCCGGAGGGCTGGTCGATGCCGTGCAAGAGCCAGCGCCGGCACGCCACCATCTGACGCTTGGAAATCATCTAGTAGACGATCGAGGAGGGGCCGAGGGCGGGCTGGCGGATCTCCAGGCAGCCTCTCCCCGTAGGCAGCATTTTGCCCGGGTTCAACCGTCCCTCCGGATCAAACAATTCCTTGAAGCGCCGCATCATGGCCAAGGTCTCCTCGGTAAACAGGTGCGGCATCAATTCCGTCTTCTCCATGCCCACGCCGTGCTCGCCGGTAATCGAGCCTCCCACCGAGATGCAATAGTCGAGAATTTCCTCGCCCGCTCTTTGGGCTTTCTCGAGATCGCCCGGCTGGCGCGGGTCGAACAGGATGATCGGGTGCATATTGCCGTCGCCCGCGTGGAAGATGTTGCTGATGGTGAGTCCGTACTTGGCGCCCGTCTGCCCGATGAAGCGCAACGTCGGGGCGATCTGGGTCCGCGGCACCACGCCGTCCTGCACATAGTAGGTGGGACTCACCCGGCCCACCGCGCCGAACGCGTTCTTGCGGCCTTTCCAGAGCAGGTCTCGCTCCTCGGCGTTTTTCGCGACGCGGACCTCGCGCGCCTGGCAGGCGAGGCAGACCTCGCGAATCTGCTCCACCTGCTCGAGCACCGCTTCGGACAGCCCTTCCAACTCGATCAGCAGCACGGCCGCCGCGTCCAGGGGAAAACCGGCGTGAGTCGCTTCCTCCACCATGCGCAGCATCACGCCGTCCAGCATTTCCACCGCCACCGGCGTAATCGCCCGCGCCGTGATCTCGGCGACGGTGTTGGCGCAGTCGTCGGTGGAGTTGTAGATCGCCAGCAGCGTCTTGACCATCTCCGGCTGGCGCATCAGGCGGACCACCACCTTGGTCACCAACACCATGGTGCCCTCCGAGCCGGTGAGCAACCCTGTGAGGTCGTAGCCAGGCAGGTCCGCTTCTTTGCCGCCGGTGGTGAAGACCTCGCCGTCGGGCGTGACGAATTCCAGGCCCAGTACATGATTGGTGGTCACGCCATAAGCGAGCGTGTGCGGACCGCCGGCGTTTTCCGCCACGTTGCCGCCCAGCGTGCACGCTTTCTGGCTGGACGGGTCGGGCGCAAAAAAATACTGATCGCCCTGCACTGCGACGGTCAGGTCCAGGTTCACCACCCCGGGCTGCACCACCGCGCGTTCGTTGGCGAGGTCGATTTCCAGGATGCGGTTCATCCGGGAAAAGCCGATAATCACCCCGCCCATGCGCGGAATGGCCCCGCCGCTGAGCCCGGTGCCCGCGCCGCGCCCGACGATGGGAAAGCCGTACTCCTTGGAAATCCTGACAATTGCGACGACGTCCTCCGTGGAGCGCGGAAACACCACCATTTCCGGCCGCGCCTTGTCCACGCCGCCGTCGTACTCGTAAAGGAGCAGGTCCTCGGGCTGGTCGAGATAGCCTTGCGGCCCCACCACGGCCGCCAGTTTGCGCTTCGCTTCGGCAGAGAGCATGGGCATTTCTCTAGAGAAGGGATTCCAGATCCTGAAGGATGTTGGGCGCCATCCAATCGCGCGAGCTGATGATCTTCCGCAGCACCTTCCCCTCCCGGCTGATGATATATGTTTCCGGAAATTTGACGGTGCCGTATTCCAGGTTGATCCGCTGGCCGTTGTCGCGCGCGGTGGGGAAGGAGATCTTCGCCTGCTCGAGAAACCGCCGGTACACCTGTTCGTCCTTGTCGACGCTCAGGCCGAACACCACCAGTCCCTTGGGTCCGAGCGTGCGATGGAGTTGCTCAAGCGAGGGCATTTCGTCCACGCAGGGCGGGCACCAGGTCGCCCAGAAGTTCAGTAGCAGCAGCTTCCCCCCGAAATCCCTCGGCCGGATCGCTTTCCCGTTCTCGGCGACCACGGAGAAATCGGGCGCGGTATCCCCCACCACCACCAGCCGTTCCCGGAACGCCCCGGAGATCACCCACAGCAGCGCCATCACCAGCAGCGCGATCGCGCCCTTTAAAACCCGGTCCAACATCCCGCTTTGCATGGAAGTTTATAATCTTAGTGTATCCTCTGCGCGGCGCAGGGCATCCCTACGCTTGGCATGTTGATTACCCGCAAAGTCGAATTCTCCGCCTCGCACGTCTGCGCGCTGCCCCGCCTGACGGCAGAGGAGAACCGCCGGCTCTATGGCGAAGCCGCCAACCCGCACGGACATGGACACAACTACGTGATCGAGGTCACCCTCGACGGGCAGCCCGATCCGGTCACCGGCATGGTCATCGACCTGAAGGAACTGAAAGAGATCCTGAACCGGGAGGTGGTCGATCCCATGGACCACCGCCTGCTGAATCGCGAGGTGCCCCCCTTCGACCGCGTAGTGCCCACGGTGGAGAATCTGGCCATCGAGATCTGGCGGCGCCTGGAAGCGCCGCTGTCCGGCGGTCCGGGACGCCTGCATCGCGTCCGCGTGTACGAAACCCCGGATCTGTTCGCGGATTACTTTGGAGAATAGCTATGGTTCGCGTTACCCGGCGTTACGCCTTCGCCGCGTCCCACCGTCTGCATGCTCCGCAGCTAGGCCCGGAAGAGAACCAGCGCATCTACGGAAAGTGCAATAATCCGTTCGGGCATGGCCACAATTACGTCCTCGAGGTCAGCGTGCGCGGTCCCGTGGATGTGGAGACCGGACGCGCGGTGGACCTGACCCTTCTCGACCAACTCGTCCAGCGCGTGGTGCTCGAGCCCTTCGACCACCGCCATTTGAACACCCAGGTCGCCGAGTTCGCCTCGCTCGTGCCGACCACGGAAAACGTCGCGCTGGTGGCTGAGCGGCGGCTGCGGGAGCAGTGGCCCGCCGGGTGGCCGCGGCTCGAAAAGATCCGCATCGCGGAAACCGAGCGGAACATCTTTGAGGTGGATGGGTGCTCTCAAAATGAATCGCGCTAACGTGCAGGTGTTGCCGTCGGTCAAGCCGGCGGCGAAAGAGGAAGGGGCCGCAGCGGGAGAAGATCGCCTGGAAGATATCGTGCGGGAAATGCTCGTCCACCTGGGCGAGGATCCCACGCGCGAGGGCCTGGTTCGCACCCCGCATCGCGTCGGGAAGGCGATGCAGTTCCTCACCAGCGGCTATGCCATGGACCTGGAGAAGGTGGTCAATGGCGCGCTGTTCAGCGTGAAGTACGACGAGATGGTGATCGTCAAGGATATTGAGTTCTTCAGCCTGTGCGAGCACCATATGCTGCCGTTCTTCGGCAAGATGCACATCGCGTATTTGCCCAAGCAGAGGGTCATCGGCCTCAGCAAGATTCCGCGTATCGTGGATGTGTACGCGCGCCGCCTGCAAATCCAGGAGCGGCTGACGCAGGAGGTCGCGCAGGCGGTGCAGAACCTGATTGAACCGCTGGGCGTCGGGGTGGTCTGCGAAGCCCGCCACTTCTGCATGATGATGCGGGGCGTGGAAAAGCAGCATTCGGGCGCCATCACCAGCGCGATGCTCGGCGCCTTCCGCACCCGGAAGAAGACGCGCGACGAGTTCCTGTCGCTGGTCAACCACCGCATCTCGACCATCTGACGCCGGCGTTGTACGCACCCCGGCTCACCATAGTCCGTGCAGCCGGCCGTACCAATATCCGGTGGGATGGTACGCCAGCGCGTCACCGCTCAGCAGGTTGGTCAGGAAGCGCTGCGTCGGTTCAAGAGCGTTCTCCGGGTCGATCATGTATCGCAGCAGAGACTTATCCAAGCTAGCGTGTAAGCGCGATAACAGGGTCATCGCCGCATCTCGCCCGGCCGGGTTGCGACGAGCCAAAACCGCCGAACTCACCGCTAGCCTCGCCGCATTCTCGCTCCAGCATACCGGGAACACGCCGTTGGCCCACAGCGAGGGACTGCTCCAGCGCGGGCGCGGTTTGATGGACTTGGGCAGCGGCCGGAACTGCCCGGTCACCGTGTTCAACTCGATGTAGTAAGGCGTGAAAAAATCCTCGCGCAGCGCGATCTGTGCAAACCGCCACCAGTTGGTCATCCCGCGCAGATAGCGCGGCGCGGACCCGGGCTCCAGGTCGATCAGCATGTCGCCGGTGATCACTTCCTTGTCGTGGAACGTGCGATCTTCGGTGCTGACATACGTTTCGCGGCCCATGCCAAGGTTGGTTTGGCGGGGGGTCGGCAGCGCGCCGAACAGGGCGTCGAGCCGCTCGAACTCGCGACGGAAGCGCGGCTCGCCGCTGACCTCAGCGGCGACCCGATTGATCCACGCCCACACGGGCATGTGCCGCTGGGCGCGCGGCATGGAGCGTTCAAAGTCCCAGCGCTCGCCGAAGAAGTTCACGCTGTAGCCCATCTCCCGCCACAGGTCGGCCAGGCGCACGATCATCCCGTCGATGCGCTTCCGCACCGCCGCCGGCGCGATGCCGCGATACACGAACATCCCCCACACCGCGCCGAAGTTCTGCTCGGTGCTGGTCTGGTTGGTGAGCATTTCGCCGTACGGTTTCGAGATCCATCCCGCGCGGGCGGTGGCGCGCTCGGCGCCGTCGATGGCGACGGCGCGTCCCTCGGCCTGCTCGGCCAGTTCGTAATTCACTTCGATCGAGCGAAAGGCCTTGGCGGCGTAGTCGAGCGCCTCCGGTTCGCGCGTGGCCAGGTAGCGGTAACACTGGCCAGCCAGAAAGATCCCCGAGTTCATCGGGCTGTTCTCGAAGTTGTAGTGATCCTCCTGCGGCACGCCGAGGGGATTAGGATCGGCGCCGGCAAGTTCTCCGGGCCGGTGCGGCCGCTCCTCGGCGAAGTTGATGTGAGAGTACAGCAGGCCCTTCGGACTGTAGTGGCGCTCGTGCACGAACGTCTGGATCATGCGGATGCGCTCCGCGAGCGGCATCCGCGTGTCCAGTTGTTCGAGCGGCTTGGCGCCCCGCGGCTGCGCGGCGCCGGCGGCCAGCGGCCAAGCGCTGAGGAATGCGCGCCGGTTCATCGCTCGTGTTCCTCCTGGGGTTTGCGCCGGATCGCGGCCACCAGCGCCGCGGCGATCGCGGCCGTCAAAAGGCCCGCGGCGAAACTGTATGCAAACCCGAAGCGCTCGGTCACCGCGCCGTGGAACGCCGGGGCGAAGCCGGAAAACGGGGTTGCCATCGTCAGCAACGCCACGTTGCGCGCGCCCTCCGTCACGGGCGAGAGCGCCGCCATGTAATTGGGAAAATACGCGCCGCCCAGTTCGCCGACGCCCAGCAGGCCGAACGCGAACAGATATCCATAGCCTGGAACCACCCAGGACCAGACGCATCCCGCGCCCATCAATACACAGGTGGCGATCACGGCGGCGCGCAGCCCGCGGCGCACCGCCAGCCAGCCCAGCAGGTAACCGCCGAGCGCTTTGCAGCCGAAGCGGAGCGCAAGGATATAGCCGGATAACTCCTTCGGGTCGCGGCCGACGGCTTCGCGGGTGTACAACGAGAAGTTCGTCGTGGCGCCGAGCGTCGAGTTCCACGCCAGGTAGCCCAGCCAGAGCAGGACAAACGGCCGTACGGCGGCGAACTGGCGCAGGCTGCCCACCACGTATTCGCGCAGGGGCTGGCGCGGTTCGTCCTCCACCGGCGGCAGGTCGAAGCGGCTGCTCAGCCATGCCACCCCTAACACGCACGGCGCCGCCAGCAGGTACAGCAGCGCAAAATCGTACGGGTAAGTCACGCCCGGGATCCCGGGATGCAGTACATACTGCGCGCCAAGCGACCCGCCGACCGCGAAAAACGGGGTCAGGCCGAAGGTCATTTTTAAGGTGCGGGCCTGCCCCTCGGGCGTGGTGCCGCGGCGCAGGCACTGGATCATGAACACCTGGGAGGACGACGCGCTGAGACCCTGGAGCAGCCCCTGGATCAGCACCGCGCCAATGCGCACCGGCGGAGGAAACGGCAGCGCCAGGGAGACGAACACCCCCAGGATCAGGGAAGCCGTCACCAGGTTCGCCGCCACCACCACGTTCTTTTCCCACCGGTGCGGCGCCCACCAGGCAAGCAGAAATGGCGCCACCTGGCCAAACTGGTACGCGGCCATCGGCAGGTTGGCCACCAGCGCGCCCGCGCCCAGCTTGTCGCAGAGGGCCGCCTGCACGACGCCGATGTAGATGACGGGCGCGGCAAGGAATACCAGGATGAAGTTGGCGAGGAAGATCAGCCCGTTCCGGCGGTCCATAGCGCCGGTGGGATTCATGGCGCGACCCGCCCGGCGAGCAGCCGCCCGAAGCGACGCTGGACGCCGTCCTCGCCGCACGTGCCCAGCAATAGGTCACCAGCGAGGACAAACTCGATGCCGGAAACACCCGCGGGCAGCGGCGTGGCTTCGGTGTACGCGTCCGCGCGGCAGTCGTAGACGAAGACGCTTCCGGAAAAGCCATGTCCCGCCCCCGCGCCGGCGTAGCCGCCAAGAAGGGCGATGCGACCGGGGGCCAGCGTCACGGCGGCCGCGCCGCGCACGGGCGCGGGCAGCGGCCGGAGCGCCGTCCAAGTTCCCGCCGCCGGGTCGTAAGCCCACGCCGCCCCGGAGTTCTCGACGACGCCCGCGGCAGGCATGGAACAGCCGCCGAAGCAGTAGATCAGCCCCTCGCTGGCGGCCAACGCCATCATGACCAAAGGTCCGCCGGGCAGGTTTGCCGCCGGTTCCCAGGCGCCCGCAGACCCTCGCCACACCTTTGCCGAGGCAGCGGTCAGATCGGCCACCTCCGGCGCGCCCCCGAACACGAAAACTTCGCCGCTCAGGACCAGGGCCCGCGCCAGAACGAGCGCCTCCGGCAGGTCCTCGGCGGGCGTCCAGCCGTCCGCGCCAGTCTGCCAGCGCCAGCCCCCACGGTACGTCTTGCCCGAATCCGCGCCGCCGTAAATCGCCATCCCGCCCTGAGCGGGCACAGCCACGCCGTAGGCGAGGGGAACCGGCAGCGACGGCCCCGGCCGCCACTGGCCGGCCGTCAAGTCGTACATTTGCACGTCAGGCAGAAAGGTCTTCACGCCGTCCTGCCACACCGTGCCTCCGGCGGCGCAGTAACCGCCTCCGGCCAAGGCGACCATACATCCGGAAGCCGGCCGCGGCAGCGGCGTCAGGTCCTGCCAGTCGATTCGAATCATGTGTGTTTTCCTGTCAGCGCCTGTCTCAAACCGCAGAGGCCCGCTCGTTTCCGCGGCCTTGAAAAAACCCGGGACAGAGAGCCTTTTTCGATCAGCGAGCAGTGCGGCATCAACCCTTGAGAGCGCGAAGAAGGTGCCTGTCCCCGGCTTGTTCCCCCACGTTTCCGCCCGCGGCTCCGTCTGTTCGCCGGTTTCGGAACGATGATCCTTCTGCATCGCGAATCAGGCACGGGCTCCTAGAGGATGAATTGAAAAGAATACAACGCCGCGCTGCGCAAGGTGAACCGCAGGCGGACGGGTTTCCCTTCGAGTTCGCGGATATCCGCGCCCGGCCAGCGCAATTCGGTTCGGCCGGATTGCGACAGCGCCTCGCAGCGTTCGAGGGAAAATTTTCCGATCCGCGTGGCGTTCGCGTCGGTGAGTTCGGCCCGGACCAGGCAGCGCTCATAGGGACGCGGCCCCCGGACCACCGGCATGGCGCAATCCAGGTCAACCATCAGCCGGGAACCCCGGAAGGTGAACGGGTTCGTCAACACCATGCCTTCGGCGGGCCCGGCCAGGATACCCACCCAGCGGTCCAGCGGCAGCGTGGCGAGCGCGATGGTGAAAATGTTCGGGCCCAGGCGGCTCAAGCGCAGGCTGTGCGCGCCGCTGTAAGCGCCATAGTAGATCCAGATCTTTCCGTCGTGGACCATGGGTCCGGACGGCGTGGCGTACCCCGCGTCGTAGCTGCCCAGCGCCCCGCGCTCCAGAAACGGCGTCTTGCGCTCCACCCAGTTCCAGTGAAAGCCGTCCCGGCTGGTCAGCAGAAAATTCTCGAAGGTCTGCTCATGGGTCTGATGCATCGCCAGCAGACCGACATAGAATTCGCCGTACGGGGCGGCGACCATCTGGTAGTACTGATAATCGACGCGGTCCTCTGCGTCGGGCGTCAGCATCACGCGGGTCGGCGACCAGGCGAGAAAATCATCGCTTTCGGCGTAGCCGATCGCGCGGAGATCGCCGGTGCTGGAGTTCGGAATCGGCTCGCCGGAGGAGAATTTGCGGGCCTTGGGATGGCCGGGCCGCGGGTAGGCCACGTATTTCCCCCGCCGCTCGTCCCAGCCCAGGATCGTCGGCACGTCGACGATCTCCACGCCCTGCGGCGCCACGGGGTTCCCCGGATGCTCGGTCCAGCGAATGCCGTCGGGCGAGAAGGCCACGGTCGCGCCCGCCTTCGTGCCCAGCGCGCCCCAGGTGAAACCCAGCGCCTTGTACCGCCGCGCCGGGTCGCGTTCGCGCGGGTCCTTGAAGACATTGAAGTAGCCGTCGCCGCTGCCCCAGTTCTCCCGCACCAGCAGGTTATTCCGCTTGGTTCCTCGCCAGGCGACTTCCCCGAGCGCGGGTTTTTCCCAACGGTAGCCATCGCGCGAGGTGGCGTATGCCCAAAGCCGCCCGCTGGCGGCGTCGCCTCCCGTGAACGAAATCCAGTACCAGCATTTGAACAGTTTGTCTTCGGCGTCATACAGGACGCTCTGGCCGCTGATCTGGACGCCGCCCCAATCCTTCTGCGTCAGTTGCTCCCAGGGCTGATCGGGCTGGATGACGGGGTTTTGCGGGTATTTGTCCGGCCGTCCTTGCAGCAGCGAGACTCTGGTCATCTGATCGAGCAGCAGATCATCGAGGAAAAGCTGTTTGCGATCGGCGATGTCGTGCAGTCCGATAGACGGCCGCGTCGCCGGGGTCACCCACTTGCCGGTCTGCGCCAGCGCGGCAGCCGGCACGCACCCGAGGAAACGGCGGCGGTTCATCGCCCGCCTCCCTGGTTGCGCCACCAGCGCAATTCCCTCGACCCGTCCTCCGCGCCGGCGACAAGGTCAGGGCGGCGGTCGCCATTGAGGTCGCCCACGGCCAACTGGACGGCTCGCGGCCAGTTCTCTTTGAGCACGTGCTGCCGCCACTGGCCGCGCCCGAGGTTCTCGAACCAGGCCAACGCCACGCCGGTGCCTTTATTCCAGGCGGTGGCCGCCAGGTCGAGGTCGCCATCGCCGTCCAAGTCGGCCGCCACCACGTCGAATGCGTTGGGAAACGGCTCCTGAACCACGTGGCGCTTCCACGCCGCGCCTCTGCCCAGGTTCTCGTACCACACCACCCGGCTGGACACGGGCTGCAACCTGGAGTACTCGGCCCCCATGCCGAAGGCCATCACCACGTCGGGATCGCCATCGCCGTCCAAGTCGGCGGCTTCGCCATGGCTGGGCCGGAGCGCGGTGTCGATCACGCGGGCACGCCATTCGCCGCCGCCCGGTCCCGGATTCTGAAACCAGAGCACGAGTCCATCTCCGGAAGCGGTGCCCAACACGTCGGGGCGCCCGTCGCCGTCGAAGTCGGCCACCCGCACGGTTCGGGTCTCGGCCAGGTTGGCGGCGATGTGATGCTGCCGCCAAAGCCGTCCGGAGACGCCCGGATTCTCATGCCAGGTGAACATGTTGCCGCGATTCCAACTGGACGCCGCCACGTCCAGGTCGCCGTCGCCGTCGAAATCCGCCACGGCGACGTCGTAGGCGCCGGGCACCGCATCCGCCCGGGTGATGAAGTGCACCGGCCAGGGCGATCGGATTTTCTCAGGGCCGGGGTTCTCCAGCCACCGTAGGTCGCCCATCGAGTTTTCGACGATGACGATGTCGGGACGCCCGTCGCGGTTGAAGTCGCCGAAGGCGTGGCGCTCCAGCCGCCAGCCCGACATCGGCTGGTGATGGATCACGTGGCGGATCAACCCGCCCTTGCCGTCGTTCTCAAACCAGTACAGGTTGTTGTTCGCGCGCGCGTCCGAGGCGGTGACGTCCAGGTCGCCGTCGCCGTCCAGGTCGTGGAGCGCGACGCCGTAAGGATAGGTGAAGTCCCTCGAGATGAGCTGCTCCGTGAATTGCGGCGGAGCGGGCGCGGCCAGAAGGGCCAGCAGCGCCAGCGGGAAGCGGCTAATTTGCATATGCACGATATATCGCGAGTATACTAGAAGACGGCAACAACGGGCGGGCGCCCGCCGCCCGCACTCTCCCCAAGGGAACCCAAGACGCATGCACATCACCGATGTCCGTACGGTCCTGCTCACCGGACCTTGCACCAATGATCGTTTTCTCCGCGAAGCCCGCAAGCGGCGCAGCGCTGCCTTCATCGAGATCCACACCGACGCCGGGCTGACCGGCTGGGGCGAGACGATGGTCGGCTACGCGTTTCCCGAGGCGGTGCCGGGCATCGTCGACTTCTTTGCACCCGTGCTGATCGGCCAGACCGTGGACGACATCCCCGAGCTTTGGCGCCGCATGTACCATTGCGGCAATTTCTGGTGCCGCGTCGGCATGGGTATTTCCGTGCTGACCGGCATCGAAGCGGCGCTGTGGGATCTGAAGGGCAAGCACCTCGGCGTACCGGTGCACCAACTGCTGGGAGGGTTGAAGCATGACCAGTTGCTGGCGTACGCCACCGGCGGTCCCAGCAACTACCCGCTGGAGAAGCTGGCCGCCAAGGTCGAGTACTACCTGTCTTTGGGCTTCCGGGGGTTCAAGTTGGGCGCCGGTAGCCACTCGGCCGAGGAAGGCTTCTCGGTGGCGGGCGAACCGGCCGCCGCGGCGGATTTCGAAGCGGCCAAACTGGACTTCATCCGGTCCCGCTTCGGACGCGGCGTGGAAGTGATGCTCGATGGCCACATGGGCAACAGCCCCGGAAACACCTGGAATCTGGAAGTGGCCGCGGCGGTGATGAAAGCTGTGGAGCCCTATGGCTTGTTTTTCTTCGAGGAACCGCTGCCCTATCTGGACGCGGCCAGCTACGCGGCGTTGTGCAAGCTCACGCCAATTCCTATCGCCGGCGGCGAATGCCTCACGGGCTTCTGCGAATGGAAGACGTATCTCGACATCGACGCGTTCGACATCGGCCAGCCGGACGCGTCTTATTCAGGAGGCTTCGGAGAGTTTCAGCGCATCGCCGCCATGCTGCACGAGCGCGGCCGCGGACTGGCCACGCACTGCTGGGGCGCCGGCGGCGCCCTGATGCAGAACGTCCATTGCGCCTTCAGCGTGCCCAACACGCGGATCCTCGAGATCCCGCCGGACTACGCCGGGTTGCATTCGGAGGTGGTCGGCGATTCGTTCGTGATGAAAGACGGCTACGTCCTGCCCCCGGAGACGGCGGGGCTGGGCATCGTCCTGACGGACGAGATCAAGAATCGTTACCCGTTCCAGCCGGGCAGCGGCGAGTTCAACAGCGTGCCGGGGAAAATCCTCGAGGAAGAAAAACGCTTCAAGCAGCGCGCGGGGCAGCCTTAGCGGAGCCGCGCTCGCCGAGGGGGTCCGTCGTTTCGAGCCACGAGCGGGAGCGAGTGGGCCGGGCGTTGGGGTCGCCCACTGGTCCCTTGCAGAATGCCCGCATCGCGCCCCTTCTCATCACGTTTGGTGGCCCGCAGGGCCATCAGGCTCTCCTTCTTGCTTACGTGGCGGAGCGCCGGGCCACGTGGCGCCGGTCTCCGGGCGGCGCGGAGGGCTTACCATCCAAAACTCGCAGGGCCATTCGGAGACTTGCCCCACTGCGGCTGTCCCGCCGCTCCCGTGAAAATCAAGGGGATGAGGCCAGCTTTCGCCCTCACGCACTCGACGGCTGCGGGCCGCAGCTCGAGCCCATTTTCATCGCCTTCAGTCAGGGCCCTTGCTAAAGCACTCCCTGCCGCTTGCGACTCGGCGCCGCGGATCAGGGCTTCCAGCGGTTTGGAAACGGGCGGCTAAACCGCTCTTGCCTTGCGGGCGGAGGTGGCCGTTTCGGCTCGGACAGGTTTGCGCTGGGGCGTCTCCAGACGGCGAACCTGGTCGCTCACGCAGACCAGGAACATCGGCTGCTTGGCCGCCTTGAGGATATCGATAATCCGCTCTTTGCTTTCTTCCAGATAGATCGACTTGCCGTCCGTCAGCAGGTGAACCTCCGACTCTCCGGCCAGGATCTCGGCCAGCCCCTTGTTCATCTCCCGCTGGAGGAACCGGAGCACCCGCCGGATCTTCTGCAGCGAGAAGCCCTTGCGCCGCAACTCGGCAATCACGGTAATCTCAATCACCTCGGAGGCCGAGTACACGCGCCGGTGGCCGTCGTGGCGGGGCGATACCACGTTGCGCTCATCCCACCACTGAAGCTGCCGGAGGCTCACTCCGGAGATGCGGGAGACCTCGCTCGACGAGAAGGTCTCGCCCGCGGGCGGCGCTGCAGGCTTCGCTTTTCTTGTTTTGAACATTTTGCCCCGCTTTCGTTTCGGACTGCCGACAACTCTGGATTGTACCCGAGCCGCCGACCGAGTCAAGGCCTAATCTGCATCGGGTCAAACCAGTACTTGCATTATCCTCCTCCAACAAACTGCACAATCTCCACTTGTGCGTTTTCCGAAAGGATCCGCCGCGGCCAGTCCGGGCGGCGGACAAGATGCCGGTCGACTTCCACCGCCACCCGCTCCGGGTCCAGTCCCAGCGACTCCACCAGGTCGAGCAGGCTGGAACCCGCCGGGACGTTGCGTGTTTCGCCATTCACGGCGATCGACACGCTTCCAGCGCTTGGTTGACACTCCGATTCGCGAGCCATTATATTCAAATTTAAGCTTCCTTCAATTCTGGCGCAATCCATGCCCGAGTCCTATACTGAGCTATACTTTCCCATCCTTCTGCAGGCGGGAGTGGCGGTGGTGCTGGCCGCGGCGCTGGTATTGCTGTCCTACCTGATTGGCAAGCGCGTCCGAAACGAGGTCAAAGACTTACCCTACGAATGCGGCATTACCCCCACCGGCTCCGCCCGGGAACGGTTTAGCGTGCGGTTCTACCTGGTGGGCATGCTGTTCATCCTCTTCGACATTGAAGCGATCTTCCTGTACCCGTGGGCGGTCATCTACCGCGAACTCAAGCTGTTTGCGTTCGTCGAGATGCTGATCTTCATTGTTCTGATTCTCGCGGGCTACTTCTACATCTGGAAGAAGGGAGCGCTGGACTGGTCGCAGAAGCCGGCAAACGAACGCTAATGGACATCCCAGAACTGTTGCAGCCATTCGCTCTGGCCAGCCAGACGCGCTTTGGCGAGTTGACCGTGGAGGTTGCGCCCCGCAACCTGGTGGAGGCTTGCCGGGTTCTCAAGCACGACCTTGGTTTCGAAAGGGTGAGCACGATCACCGCGGTGGACCGGTTCCCGTCTTCCCCGCGTTTCGAGGTGGTCTATCATCTGCATTCGGTCCGGAACCGCCAACGGATCCGGATCAAGACCCGCGTAAACGAAGATGCGGAGCTCGATTCGGTTACGGGCGTCTGGCGCGGCGCCAACTGGTATGAGCGGGAGGTGTTCGACCTGTTTGGCGTGCGCTTTGCGAACCACCCGGATTTGCGGCGCATCATGATGCCCGACGACTGGTCTGGTCATCCCTTACGTAAGGACTATCCGGTGGAAGGGTACAAGTAGGCAAATCATGAGCAGCCAGGACACCTTGACTCTGCCCGGCGGCCCGGACGCGGCCACCGCCGGGCGCCGCACCATGACCCTCAACATGGGCCCGCAGCATCCCTCGACGCACGGGGTTCTGCGCCTGGTGCTGGAACTGGACGGCGAGCGGGTGCTCTCCGCCAAGCCCGATATCGGCTACTTGCACACCGGCATTGAGAAGGAGTTCGAAGCCAAGACCTATCAGCAAGGCGTCACGCTGACCGACCGGATCGACTACTTGGCGAACCTTTCCAACAACCTCTGCTACGCGCTGGCGGTGGAAAAACTGCTGGGCATTGAAGTGCCCCCGAAGGCGGTTTACACCCGGGTGATGCTGACGGAGCTGACGCGCATCTCCAGCCACCTGGTCTGGCTGGGCACCCATGCCATCGATCTCGGCGCCATGAGTGTGTTCCTCTACTGCTTCCGCGAGCGCGAGGAACTGCTGCGCATTTACGAGATGTTCTCCGGCCAGCGTATGATGACGAGCTACTTCCGCATTGGCGGCCTGGCGCTGGATCATCCGCGCGGCTGGCGCCGGCGGGTCGCCAAGCTGCTGGACGAACTGCCCGGCAAGATCGACGAATACGAGGACCTGCTGACGAACAACCGCATCTGGAAGATTCGGACGCAGGGCATCGGCATTCTGCCCGTGGAAGACATGCTGGATCTGGGCATCACCGGCCCGATGCTGCGCGCCGCCGGGGTAGATTATGACATCCGCAAGGCGGAGCCGTACTCCGGGTATGACCTGTTCGATTTCCGGGTTCCGACGCGCACCGAGAACGATGTGTACGCCCGGTACCAGGTCCGCATCGAGGAAATGCGGGAGAGCGTGAAGATTGCCCGGCAGGCGCTCGAAGGCATGCCGGATGGTCCCTTCACGGCCGATGCGCCGAAGGTGGTGCTGCCGGAGCGCGAAAAGATGAAGACCCAGATGGAAGCTCTGATCTACCACTTCAAGATCGTGACGGAAGGCTTCCGGGTCCCGGAGGGAGAGGTGTACCAGGCCATCGAATCTCCCCGCGGCGAATTGGGCTATTACCTAGTGAGCGACGGCACGGCGAAACCCTACCGCGTGCACGTGCGGGGTCCGAGTTTCGGCAACCTGCAAGCGCTGCCCTCCATGATTCAGGGCGGCCTGGTGTCCGACGTAATTGCCTGCCTGGGTAGTATGGATTTCGTGCTCGGCGACACGGACCGGTAGCGCCCGGGGTCGCGGAGCCAGGATGGAGCGATGACGTTTTCTCCACAATTGGAGGCGAGGTTCGCGAAGATGCTCGCCAGCTATCCGCCCGGTCGGCAACGCTCGGCGGTGGTTCCCATGTTGATCTTCGCGCAGGACGAGGTGGGTTCGATCACTCCGGAACTGGTGCAGGAAGTGGCCAAACGCTGCGGGGTGCAGCCCGTGCAAGTGGAGGAGTGCGTGACGTACTACTCCATGCTGCGCAAGAAGCCGCTGGGCAAATACCACGTGCAGATCTGCACCAACATCAGTTGCCTGTTGAACGGCGGCGAGGAATTGTGGAAGCGCGCCTGCGAGCAGACCGGGCTGGGCCACAAGCAGGTGAGCGCCGACGGCATGGTTTCGCTGGAGGAGGTCGAGTGCATCGGCGCCTGCTCCTGGGCGCCGGCGCTTCAGGTGAACTACGATTTTGAACACCTCGTGACCCCCGAACGGCTCGATGAGATTCTGGCCGCCTGCCGGAAGGGCGATTACGTGGAGAAAGCGAAATAGGTATGTTTGCGAGCCATCCGCCGCTGTTCAGCAACCCGCCGCACCCCCGGGAAGTGATCATGCTCTCCAAGCGCTTCCGGCTGCCCAATTCCGCGTCCATCGACACCTTCCTGGCGCACGGCGGCTACCGGTCGTTCCGCAAGGCGCTGGAGATGACTGCCGACGAGATCATCGCCGAGGTGAAAACCTCCAACTTGCGCGGCCGCGGGGGCGCGGGTTTTCCCACGGGCCTGAAAATGGGCTTCGTGCCACGGAATTCCCCCAAACCCAAGTACATCGTCGTGAACGCCGACGAAAGCGAGCCGGGCACCTGCAAAGACCGTCTCCTGATGGAGTACGATCCGCACTCCCTGCTGGAGGGCATGTTGATTGCCGCCCGGGCGATCGACGCGAAAAAAGGGTATATCTACATCCGCGGCGAATACCGCTACCTGATCCACATTCTGGACCGGGCCATTGAAGAAGCCTATCGTCACGGTTACCTCGGCCGGAACATCCTGGGGACGGGCATGGATTTCGACGCCTACACGCACAGCGGAGCGGGGGCGTACGAGTGTGGCGAGGAATCGGCGCTGCTCGAATCGCTGGAAGGCAAGCGAGGCGTGCCGCGGATCAAGCCGCCCTTCCCCGCCCAGGTGGGCGCGTTCCAGTGCCCCACCATGCTGAGCAACGTCGAGACGTTTTGCAGTATTCCCTACATTGTCGAGATGGGTGGGAAGGCGTACGCCGATCTCGGCGTGGAAAAAGCCGGCGGCACCAAGCTGACGTGTCTGACGGGCCATCTGAACAAGCCGGGAGTTTACGAGCTGCCGCTGGGTTTCCCGGTGGACCAGTTGATCCATGACGTAGGCGGCGGCATTCCCGGAGGGCGCAAGCTGAAGGCCTTCATTCCGGGCGGCTCGTCCTGCCCGGTGCTGACCGCGAAGGAATGCGAGGGGCTGACCATGGACTACGACGCGATGGCCAAGCGCGGCACGATGCTGGGCTCGGGCGGCGTGGTGGTGATGGACGAATCGACGGACATGGTCAAGGTCGCCCTGCGCATCATGCGGTTCTACCAGCACGAAAGCTGTGGGTGGTGCATCCCCTGCCGCGAAGGCACCACCTGGCTGCGCAAGATGCTTCAACGTTTCGACGAGGGTCTCGGCCGGCGTCATGAGATCGCCATGATCGGGGAGCTGGCGAAGAACATGCTTGGCCGGACGTTCTGCGCGCTGGGCGACGCCGCGGCGCTGCCCACCATTTCCATCGTGGAGAAGTTTTACGACGAGTTCGAACGAAAGTTGAACGCAGTTTCCGCCCCCGTGCCGGCTCCCGGCCCGTTCCCGGTGCTGAACGATCCCCCGCCGCTGGGAGTGGGGCGCTAGGTCCGGCAAGAACCACAACGCAGCAGACGCTTCCATTCCACGACCATGGCGAACCTGGTGAAATTTACGATTGACGGCCGGGAGCTCGAGGCGGCCCCCGGAACTCTGGTGATCGACGCGGCGAAGCGGGCGGGCATCGAAATCCCCGCTTTCTGCTATTACGAAGGACTCAGCCTGCAAGGCGCCTGCCGGATGTGCATGGTGGAGGTGGAGCGCATGCCCAAGCTCCAGACCGCCTGCACCCTGCCCGTGGCCGAAGGCATGGTGGTGCGGACCGACACGCCGCAGGTGGCGCAAGCCCGCAAAGGCACGCTCGAATTCCTGCTGACCAATCACCCCCTGGACTGCCCGGTCTGCGACAAGGGCGGCGAGTGCGAATTGCAGGACATGGTGTTCCGGTACGGGGCCGGGGAGAGCCGTTTTACGGAGATCAAGCACCACGTCGACGAGAAGCAATGGTCGCCGGTGGTCTACTTCGACGCGCCCCGCTGCATCCTGTGCTACCGCTGCGTGCGGGTGTGCGACGAAGGGATGGGCGTGGGCGCGCTCGGCGTGGTCAACCGCGGCGTGGTTGCGGAGATCGCGCCCAACCACGGCGATCACCTCGAGTGCGACGAGTGCGGCATGTGCATCGACATTTGCCCGGTGGGCGCGCTGACTTCCGGCGCCTACCGCTACAAGACGCGCCCCTGGGAGATGGAGCACGTCGGCACCATCTGCACGCATTGTTCGAACGGCTGCCGGACCACGCTGGGCGTGCGCAACAACCAGATTATCCGCGGCAACAACCGCGACTCGTCCGGCATCAACGGCGAGTTCCTGTGTATCAAGGGACGCTACGCGTTCGACTTCTACGACCACCCGGACCGGTTGCAGGCGCCGCTGATGAAAGTGAACGGCAAGCTAGAACCGGTGTCGTGGTCGCAGGCGCTGGCGGCGGTCGCGCGGAAGTTCAGCGACGTGAAAGCCCGGGGCGGAAATTTCGGCGTCATCGGCTCCAATCGCACGACCAACGAAGAGAACTTCTACCTCCAAAAATTCGCCCGGCAGGTGCTGGGCACCAACAACCTGGACCACCGCCGTTCCGGCGACATCGTCAGCCTGCTCGACGCGCTGCACGGACAGCAGACGGCGCTGGCCACGACGGCGGACTTGTACCAGGCCAAGGCGGTCGTGGTGATCAGCGCCGATCTGGCCCTGGAACATCCTCTGCTCTCCTGGCAGATTCGCGCGAACTGGCGGCACCATGCGGCCCACGTTTACGTGGTGACCACGGAGCCGGTCCGGGAAGACAAGTACTCGGTGAACGCGGCGCGCTGCGCACCGGGTCAGGAACTGGAAACCCTCCAGGCGCTGCGCCCGCAACTGGTGGACGAACCCGAACTGATCTTCGTGTTCGGCGACACGATCAAGGGTGAGAAGGTCCGCAAGTTGGTCGAATTCGGCGCGTCGCTCGGCAAACCGGTGAAGTACGTTTGCCTGGTCGATTACGCGAATTCGCGCGGCGCAATGGACATGGGTTTGACGCCGGAGTTGCTGCCCGGGTATCGCGCGAGCGGGATGCCGGGGCTGACGATCGCGGAAATGCTGGCCGCCGAAGATCTGGACGTGCTGTGGGTGGTGGGCGCCAACCCGCTGGCAGGCGCCTCGCTCGCCGCCCGCGGCGCGTTTGTGGTGGTGCAGGATCTGTTTCTCACCGAGACGGCGCAGGCTGCCGACGTGGTGTTCCCCGCCTGTTCAGCCTATGAAAAAAACGGCACCGTGACCAATGTCACCGGCGAGGTGCAACGCCTGAAGAGGGCCGTGCAGGCGATGGGCACCAAGCCGGATCTGGAGATCATTGGTTTGCTGGCGCGCGAAATGGGCGAGGCGGCCCAGCTCGGCCCCTGGTCGGCGGACAAGGTCTTTGCGGAGATTCGCGCCACCGTTCCCGGTTACAATGTTCCGTTACCGGTCATTTTGACGGGAGGCGCGGCGCAGACCAGTCCGGTGAACGGCCGGGTGGAGGCGCCGGCGCGGCCGGAGTTGATCCGGTCCGCGCGGAACGGCCTGTTCTCCTCGGGAACCCTGGGCCGCTATTCGAACGTGCTTCACTCCGTTCTGGAAGGTCGCCGGCAGCCGTAATGGAATTCATCATTATCACCCTCATCAAGCTGGGCGTGGTCATGGCGGTCTTCATGACCACGCTGGCTTATCTGCAATGGGTCGAGCGTAAGGTCATCGCCCATATTCAGCTCCGCATGGGTCCCTCCCGCGTGGGACCGCACGGGCTGCTGCAACCTTTGGCGGACGTCCTCAAGCTGATCACCAAGGAGGGGGTGGTGCCCCCCCACGTGAATAAGCTGTATTACCTGTTGGCGCCGTTTGTGGCCGTTACGTTCGCCCTGCTGGCCATCTCGGTGATCCCGTTTGGCGATGAAGTGGAAATCGCAGGCTATCGCACGTGGCTGCAACTCACGGACATCAACGTGGGGGTCCTGTTCATCTTGGCGGCGTCTTCGATGGGGGTGTACGGCATCGCCCTCGCCGGGTGGGCGTCCAACAACAAGTATTCGTTGTTGGGCGGGCTGCGGTCCTCCGCCCAGATGATCAGCTACGAACTCCCGTTCACGCTCGCCGTGGCGTCGCCGCTGCTGCTGGTGAATACGCTGAGTCTCCGCGAAATCGTGCGAGCGCAGGAGGGCTTCCTTTTCGGTTTCCTGCCGAACTGGACGATCTTCCAGGGCCCGTTCCCTCAGATCATCGCCTTCGTAGTCTTCCTGATTGCCGTGTTCGCCGAAACCAACCGCATCCCGTTCGACTTGCCGGAGGCGGAGACCGAACTGGTGGCGGGCTTTCACACCGAATACAGCAGCATGAAGTTTGCGGCGTTCTTCATGGCCGAATACGCCAACATGGTGACCGCCGCTTCCCTGGTGACAATTCTCTTCCTCGGCGGCTGGCACCCGCCGCTGCCGCGGGAGTGGGGTTCGGACTTCATTGCGCCGCTGATTTTTCTGGGCGGCGCCGCCATTTGCTTTTATCACGGGCTGAATCCGGCCCGGAGGCTGGACCGATATACGCTCCCGGTAGCGGGTCTGGTCTTCGCCGGGATCGGCGGAGTCTTCGCCTTTCCGGCGTGGAAAGACGCGCTGCTGCCGGTCTTCTGGTTCTGCGCGAAGACCGGTTTGATTCTGTTCCTCTTTATCTGGGTTCGGGGAACCCTGCCCCGTTTCCGGTTCGACCAGTTGATGGGCTTTGCCTGGAAGTTCCTGTTCCCGGTGGCGATGGCCAACCTGCTGCTGACCAGCCTATTGGTGGCGCTGACGTAAGAGGTGGTCTGAAGCGATGGATGTTTTCTTGTTCTTCCTGTTTGCCGCCATCGCCGTGATCTGCGCGGTGAATGTGGTGGTGCAGACGCACCCGATCTCCAGCGCCCTGTCGCTGGTGGGGGTGATGGGCGCGTTGGCGGTCCTCTACCTGCTGCTTGGCGGAGAGTTCATCGCCATGGCGCAGGTGATCGTGTACGCCGGCGCCATCATGGTCCTGTTCATCTTCGTCATCATGCTGCTCAACGCGGGCGAGGAATCCAAGCAATCCAAATCCCTGGTGGCGCAATTTCTGGGCATTCCCGGCTTCTTTGCGCTGCTAGTGGTGCTGGCGTTCGGCATCCTGCGGTTATTCCCCAACGCGCCGCGGGTGCGTTTTGGCGAATTCACCTCCGCCGGCGCCGAAGAACTGGGACGCTCGCTTTTTACGCAATACCTGTTGCCCTTCGAGGTGGTGACGGTGTTGATCCTGATTGCGATTGTGGGCGCGATTGTCCTGGCCCGCAAGGAGATGGACTAAGCATATGCAAGGCGTGCCGCTCTCGTGGTACCTGATTTTGAGCGCGATTCTGTTCGCGCTGGGCGTGGCGGGCTTTCTGTTTCGCCGTAGCATTATCACCGTGTTTATGTCTATCGAATTGATGCTCAACGCGGTGAACCTGAGTTTTGTAGCGTTTTCGTATCAATTCAAACAGGTGGACGGGCACTTGTTTACGTTTTTCGTCATGGTGGTGGCGGCGGCGGAAGCGGCGGTGGGTCTGGCCATCATCCTGACCGTGTTCCGTAACCGGGCCACCCTGAATATCGACGAAATCAATTCTCTGAAGTATTGATGCCGCGAAGGAACCAAGCGCGGCGAAAAACCGGAATGACATGCAGCATCTCTGGCTGATACCTACTCTCCCGCTGATCGGGTTCGCGGTAAACGGGATTTTCGGGAAGAGATTCCCGAAATCCACGGTGAGCGCCGTGGCCGTCGGATCGGTGGTTTTGTCCTTGCTCTGGGCGGTGAAGGTCCTGGCGGCGCTGGGCAGCCTGGATACGCCACACGTGGAGCAGTATTTCACCTGGTTCCAGAGCGGCGACTTGCGCTTCGGGTTTGACCTGCAAGTGGACCGGCTTACCGCGGTGATGCTGATGGTGGTGACCGGCATCGGCACGCTGATTCACATTTACGCGGTGGGGTACATGGCCCACGAGGGCGGTTACGCTCGCTTCTTCGCGTACATGAACCTGTTCATGTTCTTCATGCTCATCCTGGTGATGGCCGCCAACTACCTGCTGATGTTTGTCGGCTGGGAGGGCGTGGGGCTGTGCAGCTACCTGTTGATCGGGTTCTACTTCCTGAAGCAGAGCGCGACCAACGCGGGCAACAAGGCTTTTATCGTCAATCGCATCGGCGATTTCGGCTTTATGCTGGCCCTCTTCCTCATCGTGATCCACTTCCGTTCGCTGGAATTCTCGGTGGTGTTGCCGGCGGTGTCCGGCAAGCCGGAAGAGACGCTGAATCTGATCGCCCTGCTGCTGCTGGTCGGCGCGACGGGGAAGTCGGCGCAGATCCCGCTGTTTGTCTGGCTGCCGGACGCCATGGAAGGTCCGACGCCGGTCTCGGCCCTGATTCACGCAGCCACCATGGTGACGGCGGGCGTATACATGGTGGCGCGTTCGGCTCCGCTTTACCAGGCTGCGCCGCTGGCGATGGAGGTGGTGGCGCTGGTCGGCTTGGCGACGGCGGTGTTCGCCGCTACCATCGGCCTGCTGCAAAACGACATCAAGCGGGTTTTCGCCTATTCGACCGTCTCGCAGTTGGGGTACATGTTTCTGGCGGCGGGGGTGGGCGCTTTTTCGGCGGGTATCTACCACGTGATGACCCACGCGTTCTTTAAAGCGCTGCTGTTCCTCGGCGCCGGCAGCGTCATCCACGCGCTGGAAGGCGAACAGGACATCCGCCACATGGGCGGACTGCGGAAGAAAATCCCCGTGACCTACGCCACCCTGATGTGCGCCGGCTTTGCGATCGCCGGCTTCCCCTTTACTTCGGGCTACTTCAGCAAGGACGAGATTCTGCTTGCCGCGCATCATCATCACCCGTGGATGTATTGGGTGGGCGTGGTGACGGCGGGCATGACCGCCTTTTACGTCTTCCGGTGCCTGTTCCTGACCTTCTTCGGCGACTATCGCGGCCATCATCATCCGCACGAATCACCGTGGGTGATGACCGGACCGTTGGCGGTGCTGGCGCTGCTGTCCCTGGGCGGCGGTTTCATCAAGATTCCCCAGTATCTGCAACCGGTGCTGCCGAGGGAAGAGACCGCCCACGACCTCTCGCTGGTGGTGATTGCCTCCTCCGCCGGACTGATCGGCATTGCGCTGGCCTATTACCTGTACGTCCTGAAACCGGCCCTCCCCGACCAGTTGGCGCAATCCTTCCGCGGCCTGTATCGCCTGGTGTACAACAAGTACTTCGTCGACGAGTTGTACGATGCGGTGTTCGTGCGTCCCACGGTCACCGGGTCCCGCACGGTGCTCTGGCGGCAGGTGGACGTCGGCGTGATTGACGGGATCGTCAACGGCGTCGGCGCGGTAGCCCGGATCGCCGGGGGCGTGCTGAAACTGATCCAGTCCGGCAATATCCGCAGTTACGCCACCTGGGTGGTGTTCGGCTCCCTGTTCCTCATCGTCGCCATGGGCCTGCTGGTGGTGAACACGGCGGCGGGAGGTGCGCGGTGAGTTTTCTGGGTTGGTTCCTCCTCACTCCTCTGGCGGCGTTTCTGTTGCTCCTGCTGCTGCCGCGCGAACAGGAAAAGACGATTCGCGTGGCGGCGCTGGCTTTGTCGCTGGCGATCTTCGGGCTTTCTCTGGGCCTGCTTGCGGGCGAACCCCGCGAAACCGACCTGGCCTGGATACCCGAGTTGAATATCCGCTACCACGTCGCGGTGGACGGACTCAGCATCTGGCTGATTCTGCTCACCACGTTGCTGACGCCTATTTCGATCCTGATTTCGTGGAAGTACATCGACCGCCGGGTGAAGGAATTCCACGCCTTCCTGCTGCTGCTCGAGTTTGGCGTCCTGGGCGTGTTCGCGGCCATGGACCTGTTTCTCTTCTACGTGTATTGGGAGGTCGGACTGGTGCCGATGTACTTCCTGATCGGCATCTGGGGGCACGACCGGCGGATCTACGCCGCCGTCAAGTTCTTCCTCTACACCATGGCCGCCTCGGTGTTGATGCTGGCCTCCATCATCTATGTGTACCAGCGGGCCGGCACCTTCGATTACCCGGCCATTCTGGCGATGCTGGCCAGCGGCAAGCTGACCTTTACCAGCCTCGAACAAACGCTGTTGTTTCTGGCGTTTTTCGTCGCGTTCGCGGTGAAGGTGCCGCTGTTCCCTCTGCACACCTGGCTGCCGGACGCGCACGTGGAAGCGCCCACCGCCGGTTCCGTCATGCTGGCTTCCGTCCTGCTGAAACTCGGCACGTACGGGATCCTGCGCTTCTGCCTGCCGATGTTCCCCACCGCCGCGCGCGAGAACGCCGGGTGGATCGCCGTGCTGGCGATCGTCGGCATTGTGTACGGGGCGCTGGTGGCGATGGTCCAGCCCAACGTCAAGAAACTGGTGGCGTACTCTTCCGTCAGCCACCTGGGCTTTGTGATTCTCGGCATCTTTTCGTTCAACCAGCAGGGATTCGACGGAGCGGTGTACCAGATGCTGAACCACGGCGTGTCGACGGGCGCGCTCTTCATGCTGGTGGGCTATCTGTACGAGCGGCGGCATTCGCTGGAGATCCAGGACTATGGCGGCGTCTCGACGCCTGCGCCGTGGCTTTCCACGGTATTCTTGATCACCACGCTGGCCAGCATCGGGCTGCCGACGCTGAACAACTTCGTCGGCGAGTTCCTGGTGCTGCAAGGAGCGGCGCAAGCGGACTTCCGCTGGGCCGTTTTCGCGGCGACCGGCGTCATTCTCTCGGCCTGCTACATGCTGTGGATGTATCAGCGCACCTTTTACGGGGAAACGCCGGAGAAGGTGACGCACCAGATGACCGATCTGAACGGGCGCGAGTGGGCGGCCATTCTTCCCCTGCTGGCGCTGATGGTGTGGATGGGCACGGCGGCCGAAACGTTTCTACCCCGCATCAGCGCCGCGAACCGCCTGATCCTTCAGCAAACCACCGTGAACGTGCCCTTCAACGTCCAAACCCCGGCCCCGCGCCCGGACGTCGCGGCCAAGGAGATCGCTGATGCCCGCTAACCTGTTCCCCGCCCCGGTGGAAATCTTCCGGTTCCTGCCGGAGATCATCCTGGCCCTCGGGGGCACGCTGATCATGGTGCTGGAGGCCCTCACTGGCGACCGGCAACCGAAGAACGCGCTCGGCCATGTGTCGCTGGCCGCGCTGTTCGCCGCCCTGGTGGCGGCGGTGGCCGTGCACGGCAGTCCGGGCCCCGCCTTTTCGTCGATGCTGTTGGTTGACGGTTTCGCCACGTTCTTCCGGGTCGTGGTGATCGCGGTCGGCATCCTCACGGTGTTTTCGTCATACCGCTATCTGTCGCGCGAAGGCGCCAACACCGGCGAATATTACGCCTTGGTGCTGTTCTCGGTGGCCGGACAGGGCGTGATGGTGACGGCGAACGAACTCATCATGATCTTCATCGGCCTGGAGATCTCCTCGATCGCGACTTACGTAATGGCGGGCCTGCTGCGGGACGACGCCCGCGCCAACGAATCCGCGCTGAAATACTTCCTGCTGGGCTCGTTCGCCACCGCGTTTCTGCTTTACGGAATCGCCTTCCTTTACGGCGCCACGGGGACCACCAACCTGACCGCCATCCGGGAGACCGTGTTGCGCGCGGATGGACCCTCGCCCCTGTTGCTGGGTTTGGCTGCCGCGCTGATGCTGGTGGGCTTTGGGTTCAAGATCTCCAGCGCGCCGTTTCAGATGTGGGCGCCCGACGTCTACCAGGGCGCGCCGACGCCCGTCACCGCGTTCATGTCGGCGGGCCCCAAGGCGGCCGCTTTCGCCATCTTCCTGCGGGTGTTCGTGACCATCTTCGAGCCGATTGGCGACCGCTGGGAGCCGATCATCTGGGTCTTCGCGCTGGCCTCGATGACCATCGGCAACTTTGCCGCGCTGACCCAATCGAACGTAAAGCGGATGCTGGCGTACAGTTCGATCGCGCACGCCGGCTACGTGCTGGTGGCGCTCTGCGCCCGTTCCGACATTGGCACGGCCGCGGCCATGTTCTACCTGGCCGCGTATGCCCTGATGAACGTCGGCGCATTCGCCGTGGTGGCTTATATCTGCGGCAAAGGCGAGAAGTACGTGGGCATCGACGACCTGGCCGGCCTCGGTTCGCGCCGGCCCGCGGTGGCGGCCGCGCTCACCATCTTTCTGTGCTCGCTGATCGGCGTGCCGCTGACCGGCGGCTTTTTTGGCAAGTTTTACATCTTCAAGGCGGCCCTCGAATCCAAGCTGATCTGGCTGACGGTGCTCGGGCTGCTCAACAGCGCCGTGGCGGCGTATTACTACCTGCGGATGCTGGTGGTCATGTACATGCGCGAACCGGGCGAGGCGACCGAAAACCTGGAGCCCTTGCCGGCTGGTTTGCGAACGGCGTTATTCACCTCCGCCGCCGGCGTGTTGCTGCTGGGCATCTTCCCGTCCCGGATTCTGGAGTTCGCGGTTCAGTCCGCCAAGCTGTTTGGACGATGAGACGAGTCCAGTCTGGGCAGCGTCGCGCGCCCGGGAAAGCCGCCCCTCTGGCGCCTCCGCGGCCGCTGTCAAGCTCCGCGGGAAGGGTCGCCAGCGGCGGATTTCTCACGCCCCGTCGAGCACTTCGCGGACTTTGCGGGCCAGCGTATCCGGCGTGAACGGCTTCTGTAGGAAAGAAACCCCGGGACTCATAATGTGGTTCTGGAGAATCGCGTCGTCGGTATAGCCCGAAATGAACAGGACCTTCAGATCCGGCCGCAGCGCCTTGAGCAGCGAAGCCAGTTCCCGGCCGTTGATCTCCGGCATCACCACGTCGGTGATCAGCAGATCGATGGCGGCATCGTGAGCGCGGAAGGTCCACTCCGCCGCGTGTCCGTCGGCGGCCTCGAGCACTTTGTAGCCGTGGCGCTCGAGCATTTCGCGGATGACGCGGCGGACCCCTCTTTCATCTTCGACGAGCAGAATGGTCTCGCCGCCCGCCGCCCGCCCGGTTTCGCGGGGTGCGGCCCATGCGCCGCCCGCAGGTTCGGCCAGCCGCGGCAAATACACCCGGAACACACTTCCCTGCCCCGGCGCGCTCTCCACCGTGATGTGCCCACGGTTTTGGCTCAGAATTCCATAAACCGTCGCCAGGCCTAAACCGGTGCCCTTTCCCTTTTCCTTGGTGGTGAAGAAAGGCTCGAAGATGCGCTCCTTGGTCTTGGCGTCCATGCCGCAGCCGGTGTCGGCGACCAGAATCATGACGTATGATCCAGGCGGGCACCCTGTTTCGGCGGAGTCGCTCTCGCGGACGTCGACATCGGCGGTTTGCACCAACAGCTTCCCCCCGCCGGGCATGGCGTCGCGGGCATTCACCACCAGGTTCAGCAGCACCTGCTCGAGCTGTCCGGCATCGGCGCGCACGCGCCCAAGCTGCGGCGCCATCGATACGGAGAGTTCGATGTCCTCGCCGATGATCCGCCGGAGCATGCGGTCCAGCCGCGCCACGATCACGTTGAGGTCCACCGGTTCCGGTTGGTAAACTTGGTTGCGGCTGAAGGCCAGCAGTTGGTTGGTGAGCGCGCTGGCGCGATCCGCCGCCAGCAGCGTCTCGGTGGCCGCCGGCCGGAGAGGATGATCAGGCGGCAGCTCGTCCAGCATCCATTGGGTATACCCGGTGATCACGGTCAGCAGATTGTTGAAATCATGGGCTATGCCGCCGGCCAGCCGGCCGATGGCCTCCATCTTCTGGGCCTGGAGCAACTGGGATTCCAGCCGCTGCCGCTCCCGAATGTCCCGGGCGATGCTCTGCACGCCGGCGGGCCGTCCGTCCTGAAAAATCAACCGCGAGCTGACTTCCGTAGGACAAGACACGCCATTCCGCGCGATCAGATCCAGGCGATACTTCACCGAATTTTGGCCGCCGAGCAGGCAATCCATCGCCTGCTGGAGAGCCGCCTGATCTTCGGCGCTCAACAGGCTCGCCAAGGGCATACCCTGGGCTTCCTGGCGGCTGTAGCCGGTCACGCGCTCCGCGGTCTGATTGAACGAGGTGATGAGCCCGCTCAGATCGTGCGTAAAAATCAAATCGCCGGCGTACTCAAACAGATTCCGGAATCGCTCTTCGCTGGCCACCAGTTCGGCCTCGGCCCTGCGGCGCTCGGTGATATCGCGCGTTCGCAGGATGATGCCCCGGACGGCCGGGTGATCGAGCAGGTTGCGGGCGTGCACCTCCAGCGTGCGCCAGGAACCGTCGCGGTGGCGGGCCCGCACCTCGAGCAGGATCGCCGCGCCGGATTCGGCAAGCAGGGTTTCCACGGCCTTCTCGACGGCCGGGCGGTCCCCGGGATGCAGCACCTGCCAGAACGTGCGGCCCCGAATCTCGCTTGTGTCATAACCCAGTACCGAGTGATTGATGTATTCGTATCGTCCATCCCGATCCATGATGGCGACCGACTCATGGCGGCTGTCGGCGAGCGCGTGCAGGCGCTGCTCCACCGCCAGCCGCTCGGTCATTTCCCGCCAGCCCAGCAAGGTGCAGCGCGTCAACAGCAGGCCGCTTTCGACCACCGGCTCGGGGGGAGGGGCGGCATCGGGCGAGGAAAACGCCATGATGGCGGCCAGGAAGCGGTCCTCCATATCCCAAATGGCGCGGGCCGCGACCAGCCGCCATCCAGCGGCCGCAGCCGCCTGACGCAAATCCTGATTCGGGGCCAGCGCGCCCGTCCCGGCGTCCCCAGCCGCAGATTCAGGGCGGCGCAAACCGGCGCGCACGCCAAGCAGACGCTCGCGATGCGCGGTCACGGCCTGCGCCAATGGCGGCGGGAGTCCGGGGGAGGCCACCACCTGCAAGCCGCCGCTTTCCTCCGGGGCGAGCATGACGGCCCAGCATCCCGGCAGGTGACCCGCCCACCACTCCATGACGATCCGCAAGGCAGCCCAAAGCGGCGCGCCGTCGCTCAAAGTCCGGAGAGCGCGGTCGTGAACAACCGTCAACTCGTCCGTCGAGGGCCAGCGGAGCCCGGCGCGGACGGTGGCGGATTCGTGCGAATTCATGTCTGCTTGCGTCACTCCTTTTGTGCAGCGTGGCGCCGGAGGACCGGCCTAGCAGGATTGGTTCCGCCCCCAACAAGATCCCCGAGAACACCGCCGACACGCCCTCCGGCATCGGGCAGCGTTATCGTTGATTATATCCGCTGCCGGCCGGCTCGAGCGGTCTGGCGGAATCCCCCGGGCGCGGCCGGCTGGACCCTGTGAACCGCGCCTCCACACCGGAGACCGCGATGCGGCTGACGGTCAATTCGCCAATGCGGGTGAAGCCCCTCCACACGCCCAGCCGGACGCCCACGGCAAGCGGCCGGTCCGGCAGCGGCTCGATCGTCACGGTGTCTCCCGACACCGCCAGAATGCGCCAGGAGGCCGGCTCTACCTTCTTCCTCGCCAACTGTTCCTTCATGGGAACTGCCTCCGCGCCGGCGGCAGCTCTGGGCTGGTATCGCTCGGTAGCTTCGCGCGGTTCGGTCACCTCGCCGGCAAGGGTAACGCCCGACGGCGCTTTGCTCACCGCTTCTGGCGGTGGATGTCCTGCCGGAGGCCCGCCGGCGACGCCTGGCGCGGGAGAAGCCGGCGCGGGTGGCGGCGTCCTTTGACCGACCATGACAGCTTCGCGGCGCGTTTCCGGCTCCAACCGGGCGCCTTCCTGCGCGCCCCAGGCCGCGGCTTGCGGGCCTTCCGCGAGCGGAGCGCCGGGCCTGTCCCGGTTCGGTTCCAACAGCGCCTGCTCGCGGGCCTCGGCAAGTTTCTGCTCCGGTGGTTCAGCCCGGCCGGACACGGATGGAAACCACGGCGCCGCGTCCCGCTCGCGCGGCGGCGCTGGCGGCGTCGCAAGGGCCCGCGAGCGTGTCTGCTTTTGCGGCTCCCCCCTCTTGCCCGCCGCGCCTTCGTCCTCCAGCGCCGGCGACAGGCTGGAAGGGACGCGGTCTTCTTGCGCTCCAAGCGGCGCGGGAATCTCTACCTTGGCCATTTCGATGCGTCCCGCGGGCCTTGGCGCGGTGACCAGGACGAGTACGGCGACGGCCAGCGCGCCCGCCGTCGCCAGCGCGGCGGCCGGCCGGCGCAGCCAGCCAAGCCATGCCCGGGGACCGCGCCGCTCCTCGAGGGCCGCCAGCAGTTCCGCTCGCGCGGCGCGATCGGACAGCAGGTCGCGCAACGCGTCCTCCTTCACCAGCGCGTCAAACAGCGCCTGATCTTCCAGCGCCCCGCGAAACAATGCTTCCCGCTCCCGCGGCGTGAGGGCGCCGGCCGCGTATCCGCCCAGCAGTTTCTGGAGGTCGTCGGGCTTCACGGCTCCGCCTCCCATTTTCCTCCCATCCGATCCAACAATTCCTTGCGGCAGCGAAAGTCCCAGGTATACACCGTGTTGAGGGTCGCAGCGCCGAAATGCGCCTGGATTTCCGCGAACGTGCGGCCCTCCAGCTTCAGCCGGAACAGCTCGCGGCACCGCGCGCCCAGACCGGCCAGCGCGCGCCGCAGACGGTCCAGCATCTCCCTCCGTTCGGCGGCGTCCAGCGGGCTTTCCCCGCCATCGGCGAGCGGAAGATCTTCCACCGGCACACGGGAAAATTCGCCGCGCCGGTGCGCCTTCCGCCGCCACCCAGCCAGTTTGAACCGTACGATCTTCAGAGACAGGGGCACGAGTTCGTCCAGCGCGGTAACGTGCGGATATTTCTCCTCGAGGAGCACCAGCACCTCCTGGGCCAGATCCTCGGCGTTTTCCCTCCCTGTTTGTGATGCCGCGAAAGCGACGATCCTTTCGCGGAGGCGGATCAGCAGCGTTTCCCGTTCGGCGGCGCCGGCGGCAGGCTCGTCACGCCAGTTCGACGGCGGCATAGACCGGTATGGGAGGCAGTTCCATCTCCACGCCGCCTCGCACCGGAATCAGTTTCAAAACCGCGGGAGCGGCGTCGCCCAGCCCCCAGAGACGGGCCTCGCGGAAGGAACCGGCGACGAACAGCGTGGGAGCGTACCGGCTGGGGTGCGTGACGTAATTCACCACCTGGAGCAGCGTTTTTCCGTCGGGGGACCGCGTCAGGTACGAACCGCAGGCGCTCAGGTTCCACCAGCGGAAAAGGTCCATCTCTCCGGTGCAGATCACCTTTGCCTCATGGGCCACCAGGTACGGATCGTTCCACTCCTCCTTCGACACCGCCACGCGGCCCCGGCCGACCTGGAAAAAACGGTAGCGCCGGAACGCGCCGTCCTGTTCCGACAGCGCTGGCAGCGGCTTGCCCCCAAGCTGGCTCCAGGGCGTCCCCAGCAGCAGGAGGCCTCCCTGTTCGACGAAGCGGAGCAGCGCCTTTCGCACCGGCGGCGCCGGCTCGCCAGGCTCGGCGTAGATCACGGCGCGGATGCCATCCAGGGACGCCGGCGTGAACGAATCGAGCAGCACCGGACGGAACGGCTGGTTCAGCCGGGCGGTCAGGTTGAGGATCTCGGTGCTGAGGTATTCGCCCTCGCCGGAAAAAGACGAAAGGACGGCAAGCCGGGCGACCGGCGGATAGGTCCGCCACGCCGCGTGCTCCTGGAAGAAGGCAGCCGCGGCCGACACGCGCCTTCCCGCCGCCACCGCCGCCTCGTCACCGTTGATGAGCGCGCGCGCCATGGTTTCGGGCAGCGCGACGATCCACTGGCCGCCACACATCGCCGCGTCCGCGAAGGGCAGTTCCAGGGGAAACCCGGGTTTCAGATCCTTGGGAAGTTCGGTGTCCACCCAGATCGCCTTGCCGGGACTGCGCACCCGTTCGAGTTGGACCAGCCAGGTGTTGGCATCGATCCAGGGCGCCCCAGTCGGACCCGCATCGACGCCTCCGGCGTCGTTCGCGCCTTTCACACCCGGCCAGGAGCCTTTGATCAGCGCCACGCCGGCGGGCGGCTCGCCGGGCGGCAGGATGGCCAAGCCGGCGCCGCGGGCGGCATCCGCGACTTCCGGGAGTTTTTGGGCATCTAAAAATATGGCGTCGACGCCCGCTTCACGGAGCCTTGGAACCAAGCTAGCCGTGGTCCACGCTTCCGGCCATCTCATTGGTAACCGGAGTGTTGTCACGGCTCGATTATAATCGAAGAATCGACATGCACAGAAACCTGTCTGTTCCGGTAGACCCGGATCCGCAAGAAACCGCCGAGTGGATCGAGGCATTTGACCAAATCCTCGAAGGCTCCGGCGCAGGACGTGCCACCCAGTTGCTGGAATCGCTCGCGAACCGGGCCCGCCGCTGGGGCGTCGACCTGCCCATTCCGCTCCATACCCCCCGGGTGAACACCATCCCGGCCGAGGACGAGATTCCGTATCCGGGCGACCGGGCTCTGGAGCGGCGCATCAAGAGCCTGACGCGCTGGAACGCGATGGCCATGGTGCACCGCCAGAACAAGCGGGACAAAGGCATTGGCGGGCATATCTCCACCTATGCGTCCCTGGCGACCCTGCTGGAAGTAGGTTTTAACCACTTCTTCCGCGCCTCCTACGGCGATCAGCCCGGGGACTTTGTCTATTTTCAGGGTCATGCCTCCCCGGGCGTTTATGCGCGGGCGTTTTTGGAAGGACGCCTCACGGAACAGCATCTGGAAAACTTCCGCCATGAGCTGCGGGAGGGGCCCGGCCTCCCCTCCTATCCGCACCCGTGGCTGATGCCGGATTTCTGGCGTTTTCCCACCGTGTCGATGGGGCTGGGTCCCATCAACGCCCTGTATCAGGCGCGTTTCATGCGGTACCTCGAGAACCGCGGCTTGATCCCGGTCACCGACCGCAAGGTCTGGTGCTTCATCGGCGACGGGGAGACCGACGAGCCGGAAACGCTGGGTTCCTTGTCCCTGGGATCGCGCGAGAAGCTGGATAACCTGATTTTCCTGGTAAATTGCAATCTGCAACGACTGGACGGGCCGGTGCGCGGCAATGGCAGCATCGTCAACGAACTCGAGTCCACGTTCCGCGGCAACGGCTGGAACGTGATCAAGGTGCTGTGGGGCAGCGAATGGGACGAATTGTTTGCCCGGGATACCAGCGGCTTGCTGCTCCGCCGGATGGAAGAATGCGTGGACGGCGAGTTCCAGGCCTTCAAGGCCAAGGGCGGCGCTTATATTCGCCGCGAGTTCTTCGGCAAGTATCCTCAACTGCTCGAATTGGTGAAGGACAAAACGGATGAGGAACTGGCGTTGCTGAAGCGGGGCGGACACGACCCGCAGAAGGTCTACAACGCCTACTTGCGGGCGGTGGAGCACAAGGGCTCCCCGACTGTGATCCTGGCGATGACCGTCAAGGGTTACGGGATCGCCAACGTCGAATCGCGCAACCCGACCCACCAGGAAAAGAAACTCACCGACGAGGCGATCGCGCAGTTTATGCGGCGCTTCCAGATCGATGTGCCCGATGAGGTGGCCCAGCACGTCTCGTTCTTCCGGCCGCCGGAGGACGCGCCGGAGATGGTGTACCTGCGGCAGCGGCGGGAAGCGCTCGGCGGCTACATGCCGGCGCGCACGGATCCGGGTCCGCGTCTCCGCGTGCCCAGCCTGGACGCATTTCGCGATTCGCTGGAAGGCTCCCGCGGCCGCGCCGTGTCGACCACCATGGCGTTCGTCAGCATTCTCCGTAATCTGCTGAAGGACCCGGGCATTGGCAAGTACATCGTCCCGATCATCCCCGATGAGGCGCGCACCTTCGGGATGGAGTCGATGATCCGGCAGGTGGGCATTTACGCCAGCCAAGGCCAGCTTTACAAGCCCCACGACCTGGACATGGTGCTCTACTACAAAGAAGCCAAGGACGGACAGATTCTGGAAGAGGGCATCACCGAGGCCGGATCCATGGCGTCGTTTACCGCCGCGGGCACCGCGTACGCCAACTTCGGCGTGGAGATGATTCCCTTCTACACGTATTACTCGATGTTTGGCTTCCAGCGCGTGGGCGATATGATGTGGGCCTTCGCCGACTCGCGCGGCAAGGGTTTCCTGATGGGCGGCACCGCCGGACGCACCACGCTGGCGGGGGAGGGCTTGCAGCATCAGGACGGGCACAGCCACGTACTGTCCAGCACCATCCCGACCTGCGCGTCCTACGATCCGGCGTACGCCTACGAACTGGCCGTGATCATTCAGGACGGCATCGAGCGGATGTACGCCAAGCGGGAGGACCGCTTTTACTACATCACGATTTATAACGAAGACTACGAGATGCCGGCAATGCCCGCGGGCGTGGAGCAGGGCATCCTCCGCGGCATCTACCGCTTCCGCGCCGCCGCGGGGCCCGCCGCCGTGCACCTGTTCGGCAGCGGCCCGATTCTCAATGAGGCGCTGAAGGCGCAGTCGTTGCTGGCCTCCCGGTACGGCATCGCCGCCGACGTGTGGAGCGTCACCAGCTACAACGAATTGCGCAAGGACGCGCTCGAAGTGGAGCGCTGGAACCGCCTGCATCCCGGCCAGACCCCACGCCGGCCGTACATTCTGCAAGCGCTCGAAGGAACCAGCGGACCGGTGATCGCGGCCAGCGACTATATGAAGATCGTGCCCGATCAATTGTCTCCCTGGCTGCTCGACCGGCTGACCTCGCTCGGCACGGACGGCTTCGGCCGGAGCGACAACCGCGAGCATCTGCGCCGCTTCTTCGAAGTGAACGCCGAGGCGATCGCCGCCGCAGCCTTATCTCGCCTGAGCCGAGAGGGCGGCTTCGACCTCGCGCGGATCGGCGCGGCGTTCGCGGAACTGGGGATCGATCCGGACGCAGTGAACCCGGCGACGCTGTAGCAACCCGTATCGACAGCCCGAAAATGCCCGCTCCCGTGAAAGTCAACCCCGGGGGTTGGGGATGGAGGCCCGCTCCCTGCCGGTCCCGGCTCTTCGTTTCCGTGGCTGAGGAGCGGTCTCGCGCGGCACCGCGCTGCGAGACCCGGGCTGCCAGGCTGGGCGTCACCGCCGTAATTTGCGTTGGAGGCGCGAGCGCGCCTCGCGTCCGGCGGCGAACGCGAGGGCTTTGGCATAAGCCTCGCGCGCTTCCACGGTCTGGCGGCGAGCTGCGAGCACATCTCCCCATTGTTCCCACGCCTCGGCATGATCGGGCTGGCGGTTCAGCACGGCCCGCACGTCGCGTTCGGCGGCGTCCAGGTCGCCCGCTTTCCGGAGCAGCGCCGCCCGCGCCAGCAGCCCGGCCACATAGTCCGGGCGCTGCGCCAAGAGGGCGGCGTAGGCGGCGATCGCCTCCGGCGCGCGTCCCATTTGCTGGAGGGTGCGCGCCAGGGCCAGATGGGAGGCCACATGGTCCGGATTCGCGGCCAGATTCTCCCGCAACAAGGCGACCGCCTCGGCCTCCCGCCGCTGGGACGCCAGCAGCACCGCCAGATTGTGCCGCGCGGACGCCAGCCCCGCATCCTTCGCCAGCGCCGCCCGATAACGCTCCTCGGCCTGGCGGGTCCGTCCGGCGGAAGCGTACAGGCTGCCGAGCGCGTTCTCGGGCTGGCCGCTCCGCGGCTCCAGCGCCGCCGCGCGCCGGTACATCTGTTCGGCATCCCGGCGGCGTCCCAGACGCTGATACAACAGTCCGAGGTTGTACGGCAGGTACGAAGCGCCGGGGTCCAGCCGCATCGCCGCCCGGTACGCAGCAAGGGCCTCGCGATAATCACCGGCTTGGGTATAGGTCAAGGCGAGATTGTGGCGCGGGTAGGTCCAGTAGGGCGCCAGGCGCACGGCGTCCAGGAAAGCAAGGGCGGCCTCCGGGTAGCGCGCCTGCTCCAGATAGGCGATGCCGAGCGCATTGTAGGAGTAGGCCGCCGCGGGGTCGAGCCGCGCGGCGCGCTCGAGCAGGCCGGTGGCGCGAGGGTAGTCCTTGCCAAAAATGGCCGCCCGGCCCTCGCAAAACACCCGTCGCGCTTCCAGCAGCACGGACTCCGGAGTCAGCTTTTGCGCGGCGGCAAACCAGGCCGCCCCGCGCGAGAAATCCGACGCCTGCTGCGGCGCGCGTTCGCCCGCCAGGTACCGCAGCAAGACTTGCTGTCCCGCCGCATCCAACGCCGCGCGCAGCCGGTTTTCCTCGCTGAGGTAGGCCTCCGCGCTCAAGCGCGCCCGGAGCGCCGCCAGCAGGTCGAAGGCGCTGCCCGGCTCCCCGGGCAGCAGCTTGCCTTCCTCAAGTGCTTTGCGAAATCGCGCCACGTCCGGCTCCGCGGGCAGCGAGCGGACAGGCGGCCGCGCTTGCGCCACCAACGGGCGTCCCGGTTCGTATTGGGCGAGTTCCAGGCCTGGTTTTTCCGTCTCCGCCAGCACGATGCGGCCGAGGTCGCCGCGATCCTTCGGGTTCTGCCTGCCCTCGGTGGCGTCCTCCACCATGCGCCGGACGTAGCGGACAAACTCGGGGAATTCGACCTTGCCGTCCCCGTTGCGGTCGCTCGCGCCGTTCCAGCCGTCGACCACGAAATAGGTAAACGCCCCGTGACCGCCGCCGTATTGCGGGCCTTCCTCTGCGGTCTCGTCCTTGCCCGCCGCCAGGAAACTGAACAACGCGCCGGAGCCGCCTTCGGTCAGGTTCTCGACCGCGTCGTTGATGGACTTGACGGGGAGCTCCCCGAGTTTGCCGGCATGGCAGGCATCCATCATCACCATGACGCGCCGCGCCGCGGTCAGTTCCCGCCGGAACAGCCTTTGCAGGTCGGCCATGGCCAGCGCGGTCGCGGACAGGTCTTCGGGATCCGTGTCATGGGTAACCAGAAAAGCCTGCCCGTCGGCCGCCCGCACGGTGCCATGCGCGGCGACGTAAAAGATGGCCGTGTCCTGGGCCGTGGCCTTCGTCTTGAGAAACTCCTCGAAGGCCAGCCGGATGCCCGCCGTGGTGGCTTCCTGATTCAGGAGAACAAGGATCTCCGCGTCGGTCAGGCCGCCGCCGCGCTCGCTCCGCAGAAAGCGGGCGATGAGTTCGGCGTCGCGGTCCGCATACAGCAGCGTGGGCACGCGTTCGTGGCGATACTTCGAGATGCCGATGACCAGCGCATAAGTCTTGCCGGCGCCGGCCGGCCGAACCCGCTCGGCGGGGGGCGGATCCTCAAGAGCGAACAGCCGCGTCAGAATCCAGGCGGCGTCCGGCCACTGGCGCAGGGCCTCTCGGTATTCGGCGGCTGCGTCCGCCTTCAAGCCGTACTGCTCGAACAACCCCGCGCGCTGGACGCGAGCGAGCGGTTCGTCTCCGGCGAGCGCGGCCAGTTCGGCGCGCAGGCGGTCGCGACGGTCCGGCGGCAGCGCCGCGATACGCTCTTCCCGCGTGTCGCCGGCTCCCGGCAAAGGCCGCACCAGCGACACTCCGTACTGCTGCTGGCTGGCGGGCAACAAGCGCACCATCTGCGGCAAGTAACAGGAAGACCCGAGCGGCTGGCGCGAGGCCACCGCGCCGGCGCGCAGGCGTACATCCTCCGGCCGCACCTCCGCTGCGGCCTGCGCCGCGAGGGTGACCGTTTCTTGCCGCCCGCAATGGATCAACGTAAGCGCGCCCCCCTGGCTCCGCAAGCGGTCGCCGGGAAACAGCACGTCCCCCGTCTTCGCAGCCAGGGGCAGTTGCGTGCCCGCGCGCAGCAACTGTCCGCCCCCCGGCATCAGCACCAGACCCGCCGGACTTTCGGGCGCAGGTTGCCCCCCTGCCAGGCCCGCCGCCAGCGCCACCGCGCCCGCCATGGTCAAGCCGCGCATCGGGCTAGGGCGCAAACTGCGGCAGCACGTACGCGTAGACCACGACAAGCAAGCCCAACACAGACGCGAGCAGGACACTGTGCCGTAAAGTGAAGCGGAACAGTTTGCCCTCTTCGGTGGACGCCATCCCGGTCGCCGCCGCCGCCACGGCGATGCTCTGCAAGCTGATCATCTTACCCATCACCCCGCCGGACGAATTGGAAGCCGCCATCAGGACGGGGTTCAGGTCCAGGCGGCCCGCCGTGACCACCTGCAAGTTGCCGAAGAGCGCGTTCGCCGACGTGTCGCTGCCCGTGAGGAAGACACCCAGCCAGCCGAGCATGGCGCTGAAGAAGGGGAACAGCACGCCCGTGGCGGCGAACGCCAGGCCTAACGTGGCGGTCGCGCCCGAGTAGTTCATCAGGAACGCCAGGCCCAGCACAGACGCGATGGTCAATTCCGCCAGCAACAGTTTCCGGGCGGTTTGCCAGAAAACCCGCGCGAAGCGGGCCGGCGACATCCCCAGAAACAAAGCCGCCAGCAGGGAAGCAATCAGGCACGCCGTGCCCGGCGCCGTCAGCCAGTTGAAGGTGTACAGCGCGCGATACGGCGACGCGCTCTTCACCACGGGGGCCACCTGCTCGATCTGGTGGTGCAGTCCCGGCCAGGGGAACACCAGCGTGGTGGAATCCAGCAGGGCCTTGAACGGCTTCCATTGGAAAGCCAGAATGCATACGATGAGCAGCAGGTAGGGCAGCCACGCCATGAACACTTTCCCCGCGGGATGTTTGCGCGGCGTGTGCGGCTCCAGGTGTTCTCCCTCCAGGGTGAAGCTGTCGCGGGGCTGCCAGACGCGGAACAACGCGACCAACGCGCCAATGGAGGCGAGCGACGCCAGGATGTCGGTCAGTTGCGGGCCAATATAGTTGGAGACCAGCAACTGCGTCAGCGCGAAGCTCACGCCGCAAGCCGCCGCGGCGGGCAGCACACCGCGCAGCGCCCGCCAACCGCCCATCACCAGCACCAGGTACGCCGGTACGATCAGGGAGACCGGCGCGCAAATTCGGCCCACGCCCGCGCTCAGCCGGTCGAGCGGCAGATCCGTAATGCCCGCCAGCGTCAACAGCGGGGTGCCAATGGAGCCGAACGCCACCGGCGCGGTGTTCGCCAGCAGGCAAATGCCGGCGGCATAGAACGGCGAGAACCCCAGTCCGGTAAGCATCGCCGCCGCCACCGCCACGGGAGAGCCGAACCCGGCCGCGCCTTCGATAAACGCGCCGAACGCGAAGGCAATCAGCAGCGCTTGCAAACGGCGGTCCTCCGACAGACCTCCGATCGAGTCCTTGATGATCTCGAACTTGCCCATCTCCACCGTCACGTTGTAGAGCAGAATGGCGGTGAAAACCACCCAACCGATGGGGAACAGGCCGAACGCCGCGCCGTAGGCCACGGAACTCACCAGCCGGCCCGCGGGCATGCCATAAACGATCGCCGCCACCACCACCGCGGCGCCCAGCCCGCAGAGCGCCGCCACCCAGGCCGGCTTACGCCGCAATCCCAGCAAATAGAGCAGCACGAAGATCGGCAGCGCCGCGGCCAGGGCGGACAGCCCCAGGCTGTCTCCCACGGGGGTGTAGTCTTGTTGCCACATGGCGTAAAGGAAGCTTTATCATAAAACGCCCGCCGCGCGCGGCGCTGACGGCCGATCTTCGGGCTAGTGCGGAGAGTCAAGTCGAGGCCGGGGCGCGGCCAGCCGCACCCGGGGATTTACGCAACCAGTTTGCGCAGCGCGTCGGTCAGTACCTGCTCCACCGCCGGCCCGACGAACGAGACCACGCTGGTTTCGTAGCCTCCCTGACCGTAGGAGATCTCCGTGCCAATGTAGCTGGGGCCGTAGTCGCCATACGCGGCCATCGCCTGAAACTCATCCGGCTTCAGCTGCTGGGCGGCAAGTTGATACTCAATGAACAATTCGCCGGGCAGGTGGAGGACCCGCGCGGGGCCGAGTTGCAGAGCCGTCAGTTCGATGCGGTGGCCGGCCGCCACGCGGCGGGCCCAGGCGATCGCGCGGCCATAGCGCGAGTGCTCGGCCCGCGTCCGCTCGGGCTTCACCAGTTCCTTGCTCAGCGCGCTCTCGTCAAAGCCGCGGCGCAGCGGCAGCGCCACCGGCACGTTCCGCCAGCGCAGGTCCGCAGCGCTGACCGGGTGGCGCGTCTGGCGGTCCCAGGCCTGCTTCATCCCCATCGCCAACCGCCACGCCAGCACCGGACGATTCTCCGGCGACCCGTCGTTGTACTTGCCCGCCGCCACGTTGCCGGCCGCGCCGTTGAAGTGCAGGTGCGCCGTCTCGGGCAGCGCCAACTCGCGGAACGCCCGCGCCAGTCCCGGGAAATCCGAGCTGATGCCTCCCTGCGCGTAGAAGCTCTGCGGATGGGTCGCATACCAGGTCAGCGAGGCCAGCGGCCGCGCCCCGCTCCAGAAGGAGATCAGCCGCACGGCGGGATCAATGGCGCCTTCCGGCAGCGCCCGCACGGCCTCGATCTTGCACGAACTGAGCCGCGAGTGCTGCACCTTGCCGTCCGGCCCCAGCAGGCGGCGGTTGGAAGCGACGCGCTCGACGATCGCCTTGCCCAGCCCGATCTCGGTAACCGGTTCCAGCCGGCGCGTGGCCTGCCGGGTCGCTTCGCTCGCGCGTCCGAGCACCTCGCGCATCCAGTTCTCGTCGTACAGGGGGACCGGGATCCGGTAATCGCGCAACACGCGCTGCCCCGTGGGATCGTAGCCCGGCGCGTCATGCTGGTGCAGGCAGTGCACCGCGACGCGGCCGGGCGAGGTGCCGGCTGCTTTAGCCAATGCCGCGCGCCACTCATCGTGGCCTTCATTGCCGATGCCCAGCCAGTCCAGCACGGCGAGCACCACCGGGGCATCTTCACCCGCCAGGATGACGCCGCGCGCCGACAGCCGGTCGACAACCTCCTTGCCGTCCGGCACCATGGCGAAGCAAAGCGGCGTGCCGAGCGGCGGGGTGGCGTCCACCCGGAAGGTGGCGATCCGTAGCGGCCTGCCCGCGCCTCTCGCGACCCCCGCCGCGAGGAGGCTGCTGTGGAATTCCCGGCGATTCAACATGGCGGTAACGACCCGATCGTACCAAAGCGTACCGCGAGCGGAAATGCGAGGCGTAGTCACCGCGGCGCCGCGCCTCTATACTGAGGCCGGAGATCTCTCGTGCGGACCAGACCCTTCACCAGACGGACCCTGCTGGCGGCTGCGCTTCCCCTACGCGCGGTCGCGGGAGAGTGGGTGGAATTGTTCAACGGCCGAGACCTGGCTGGCTGGCGGACGGCGGGGCCCGCCGGCTCCTGGCGGGTCGAAGGCGGCGTTCTGGTGGCTGAGGGCCCTGGCTCGCATCTCTTCTACGCGGGCCCCGTCCGGGAAGCCCGCTTCCGCAACTTTGAACTCGAGTGGGAAGCCAAACTGGACCCGCGCGCAAACTCCGCCGTTTTCTTCCACACCGCCATCCCCCGCGCGGGGCCGCCCGAAAAGGGCTTTGCCGTACAGATGATCCACCCCCGCGGCGGCGGGGCGGAGCGACAGCAGACCGGCTCGCTGTATGGTCTCCGGGGCGTGTACAAGCCTCTGGCGGCCGGCGGCGACTGGTTCCGGCTGCGCGTTGCGGTGCGCGGCAGGACGATCCAGGTTTGGCTGGACGGGATGCTGCTGGTGGATTACACCGAGCCCATACCCCCGCCGATGCCGCCCGGCATTCCGCGCGGGCGGTTCCTCGACTCCGGAACCTTCGCCTTGCAGAGCCCGGGCGCCGGCGCCCGCGCCCGGTTCCGCTCGCTTCGGGTGCGCCCGCTGCCCGATGACGCCCGCGCGCCCGGTACGGAATTGCGCGCCGCCGATGAGGTGGATCGGGCCATCGTGGCGTACACCGCGCGCAACCTTCCGGTGGTGGACTACCACGTGCACCTCAAAGCGGGATTGACCCTCGCGCAGGCGCTCACCCGTTCGCGCCGCGACGGCATCCAGTACGGCATCGCGCTCAACTGCGGCAAAGGCTTTCCCGTCGAGGACGACGCCGGTCTGCGCCGATTTCTGGAGACGATGCGCGGGCAGCCCGTTTTCCTGGCGCTCCAGGCCGAGGGGCGGGAGTGGATGGACATGGTCTCGCGCCGGGCGGTCGCGCAGTTCGACTACGTATTCACCGACTCCATGACGTGGACCGACCGCCGCGGCCGGCGCATGCGCACCTGGATCGCTGAAGAAGTCGGGACCATCGCGGATCCGGAGGAATTCGTGGACACCCTGGTGGACCGTACCGTGGAAATCCTCGAACGCGAACCGGTGGACATCTACGTCAATCCCACGTTCCTCCCCGCGCAAATCGCCGCGAAATACGACCGGCTGTGGACGGAAGGACGCATGCGTCGGGTGATTGAAGCGGCGGCGCGCCATCACGTCGCCATCGAAATCAACGACAAACTGCGGCTGCCCCGCGCTCCGTTCCTGCGCATGGCCAAAGAGGCCGGCTGCAAGTTTGCGTTCGGCGCCAACAACACCGGACCCGACGACCTGGGCCGCTCCGCTTATGGCCTCCAGATGGTGGCACACTGCGGCCTGGACTGGCGCGATTTCTTCCTGCCCGGCGCCTGGTGGCCGAAGGCGGTTGAACGCAAGGGAGACGCCTTGCGCGGCTGAAAAGCGGTCATTTCACGCAGAGGCTCATGGGAACGTGCCGTTGCCTGCCAGATCCTTTTCTTCGCGGGGACTTTCATCCCCGTCAGGCCGCGCAACCGTTCATGGCGGGCGAACCGGACATCGGGCCAGCCGCGCCCCTACACCTCCAGTTTCCAGGGCTCCCGGTATTTCGCCTTGATGTATGGCTTGGCGGCGTCCTGGGTCACGGTCCAGTTCGCCTCGTCCCAATCCAGGCGCAACTTCAGGCGCATGGACAGGTTGGCCAGAATGCACACCGACGAGGAGCGCACGCAGGTTTCGATCTCGGCGATGGGCCGTTGCCGCGTCTTGATGCACTCGAGAAAATTCTTCCAGTGCGGCAGATTCATCTGCCGCATGTCGTCGTTGTCTTCATAGGCGATCGCGGGCAGTTGCGACCCCTTGACGGGCGTAAACCAGCATCCGCCGCGATTGACGACCAGGGTGCCGCGGGTGCCGTGGATGGACGTGCCGTAGCTCTGGCCGAACATCGGCATCGGGTTGAACGTGCGGCTCTGGTAGGTGCCCAGGAAGCGCGGGTAGTGGAAGGTGGCCATCATGGAGTCGGGCGTTTCCGTGTTGTCCTGGAGCAGGAACCGGTCGCCGGTGGCCAGCACCGCCTTCACCATGGGTTCGCCGAGGCACTGGTGGTAGGGGTCGATCAGGTGCACGCCCCAGTCAGTCATCGAGCCGCCGGCGTAATCCCAGAAGTTGCGGAAGGTGGAGAAGCGGTTTGGCGCGACGCCCCAGCGGTTGGCGTTGAAGGGCACCTTGGGAGCGGGGCCCAACCACAGGTCCCAGTCCAGGTCCCGGGGAGGCGCGCTATCGGGCGGATTGCCGATGCCCTCGCGCTTGGCCAGTCCTGCTTGCCAGGTGTGGCAGAAGGTGATGTCGCCCAGGTCGCCCCGCCCCACAATCTCGGCAGCCTTCAGGAAGTACCCGCCCGAGCGCTGCATGGTGCCCGCCTGCACCACCCGCTGGTACTTGCGCGCCGCCTGAATCATCTTCTGGCCCTCTTCGATGTAGACGCAAGCGGGCTTCTCCACATAAACGTCCTTGCCTGCCTTGCAGGCTTCGACGGTCATGTAGGCATGCCAGTGGTCTGGGGTGGAGACACACACCGCGTCGATGGACTTGTCCGCGATCAGCTCGCGGAAATCTTTCCAGGCCTTGACCTTGGCGCCGCCTTTGCGCGCGGCCGCCTCGGACTTCTCGAGCGCCGGCTGGTAGACGTCGCACACCGCCACCACCTGGGCCATCTCCGGCAGCTTGAGGGCCATGCTTAAGTTGCCCATGCCCATGGCGCCCATGCCAATGAACCCCACCGCGATGCGGTCGTTGGCGCCGCGTACGCGGCCGGTGAACAAATTCGTGGTCAGGGCGGCCGCGCCGGTAGTCTTGAGGAACCCGCGCCGGCTGGCGCCCGCTTCGCCGTCAGTTGAGTGCATATGCTGAAGAACTCCTCGTCTTGTCTGATCCTCGCAAAAACGATCCGGCGGCGCGAGCCGTTACGTTCCCAGTTGGATGGCGGCCGCCCGGATGCGGTCTTCTTTCACGCGCACGCCGAGGCCGGGCGCGTCGGGGACGGTCACCGTGGCTCCTTCGATGGTCAACCCGTCTACCATCAGATCCGCCAGAAACTCCGGTCCGTTGAGTTCCGGGGGCAGCAGCAGATCCATGGTCGAATACAGGTGGATGGCCGCCGTCAGGCCCACGCCGGATTCGGTCAGCCCGCTGCCCAGCAGCCCCAAACCGTTCGCTTCGGCGACCGTGGCGCTGCGCTGGCAGCCCCACAACCCGCCGCTCTTGGCAACCTTCAACACCACGAGGTCGCCGGCTTCCATCCGCGCCAGGCGGGCCACATCGTAGGAGGAGAAACAGCCCTCGTCCAGCGCGATGGGCAGCGGGCTGCGGTCGCGCGCGCGCTTCATGCCCAGCCAGTCCACGCTCTTTACCGGCTGCTCCAGGCACTTGATCTGCGCGATGCCCGCGATCTTCTTCAGGAAGCTCTCCAGGTGAATCGGCCGGTAGCTCTGGTTGGCGTCAAGCCAGATGTCCGCGTCCGGACGCGCTTCCACCACCGCGCGCACGCGCTTGTCGTCCAACCCGGCGTCGCCGGCCACTTTGAGCTTGAAGCACTTGACGTACTTGTACTGGGCGGCGAAACGGGCCATGGCTTCCGGCGTGTCGATGGACAGCGCATAGCACAGCCCGATCTTGTCGTGGATGCTGCCGCCGAAAAACCGGTGCAGGGGAAGTCCGGCGATCTTGCCGGCCAAGTCGAGCGTGGCGGTAAGCGCCGCGCTCTTGGCGAACGGGAAGCCTTGGCTGATCGCGGGCATCAGCCGCTCGTCGAACTGCTTCTGAAAGTACGCCTGGTCGAACGGCGAGCGGCCGATGAGCACGGGCGCCAGATGATGCCGCACGGTGCTGACCACGCTCTCCAGCGTCTCGTAGCTCCAGGTGGGGAGCGTGTTGGTTTCGCCCCAACCTACCTGTCCGTCTTCGGCTTCCACGCGCACGTAGGCATAGCGGCCCGCGCCGCCCGAACTGCCCACTGGACCGCTTCCGATCACAAAGGTCTGCGCGAAGGGCACCGCGGTAGGAAACACCTCCACTTTGCGGATCAACGGCCCCTTGCCCGCGGCCTGCGCCGCGGAAAGAGCGGCCGGGACCGCGGAGGCCGCCGTGGCCTTGAGGAAACGCCGGCGTGACGTCATAATGCCGCCATTCTATCCCAGGCCGACACGAGCGCGAAAAACACGCATAATAAGGTTTTCCCCATGCCTGCGGTTCCCATCGAAAAACAGAGTCCCCACCGGATGCGCGAGATGTTCGGCATCATCGCGCCGCGCTACGACCTGATCACCCGCCTGTTCTCCTACGGGATGGACATGGGATGGAAGCGCCTGGGCGTGAGCCGCGCTTGCCTGCCGGCCCAACCGGTCGTCCTGGATCTGGCGTGCGGCACGGGCGACTTTTCGCACCTGGTCCGCGCGCAATGTCCCGGCGCCCTGCCGGTGGCCGTGGACTTGACCCTGCACATGGTCAAGCTGGCGCGCCAGTCCGGCTTGGACGCGGCCGTGTGCGCCGACGCCATGCGTCTGCCCTTCGCCGACGGCGCGTTCGACGCCGTGTTTGTGGGCTACGGTCTGCGCAACTTTCCCGATCTCGAGAACGCCCTGCGGGAGATCCGCCGCGTCACCCGTCCTGGCGGCGTACTGGTCAGTCTCGACTTCTTCCTGCCCGGCAATCCCATCCTCCGTAGCATCTACCTCGGCTACCTTTACGCGCAGGGCGCCTGTTGGGGACTGCTGCTGCACGGCAGGCCGAGCGTGTACACCTACATTCCCAAGTCGCTGCGGACGTTTGTTTCCGTGGAGGAACTGTCCCGGCTGCTGGAGGGGCGGGGCTACCGGCAAGTGGAGGCGCGGCGCTTCATTTTCGGGGGCATCGGGGTACACTGGGCCACCAGCGCATGACCGCGCTCCGCCAACGCCTGGAATCGTATTTCGAGTTCGCCGCGCTCGGGACCACGTGGTCCACCGAAGTGCTGGCGGGTTGCACCACGTTCGTCACGATGGCCTACATCGTGTTCGTGAACCCGGCGATTCTGCGCGACGCCGGGATGCCGGTGTCGGCGGTGACGGCGGCCACCTGCCTGTCGGCGGCGGTGGGCAGCCTGCTGATGGGCGCCTTCGCGCGCTACCCGATCGCCCTGGCGCCGGGGATGGGACTGAACGCTTACTTTGCGTACGCGGTCTGCCAGGGCATGGGCGTGCCGTGGCAAACGGCGCTGGGAGCGGTTTTTCTTTCGGGAATCGCGTTTCTGATGCTGACCGCCGCGGGTATCCGGCAACTGGTGGTGGCCGCGGTGCCGCGGGAATTGTACGCCGCCGTGGCCGCGGGCATCGGCTTCTTTATCGCGTTCATTGGCCTGCGCAACGCCGGCATCGTCGCCGCGGATCCGGCTACGTTCGTGCGGCTGGGGAACCTGACGGCGCCCGGCGCACGCCTGGCTCTGGGCGGGCTCCTGCTGACCGGGGGTTTGCTGGCCTGGCAAGTGCGCGGCGCGATGCTGCTGGGCATCCTCGCCACGACGGCGGTGGGCGTGGTCACCGGCGTGGCCCAGTGGTCGCCCACGGCGTACTCGGTGACCGACTTGAGCCAGACATTCTTCGCGCTGGAAGTGGGGCCCGCGCTACGCTTGGGACTGCTGGAGATCGTCTTCGTCTTTCTGTTCGTCGACCTGTTCGATAACCTCGGCACGCTGGTGGCGGTAGGCAAGAAGGCGGGCTTGTTCACCAGGGACCATCGCATCCCGAGGCTGAATCGCATCCTGTTCTCCGATGCCTGCGCCACCACCGTGGGCGCCGTGGCGGGCACCTCGACGGTGGTCAGCTACATCGAGAGCGCCGCGGGAGTGGCGGCGGGAGGACGCACGGGCGTCACCGCCATCGTCACGGGGTTGCTGTTCCTGGTTGCCCTGCCGCTGGCGCCGCTGGTGGGGGCGGCGCCGGTGGCGGCCACCGCGCCCGCGCAGATTCTGGTGGGCAGCCTCATGATGACCACGGTCGCCGAAATTGACTGGCGGGACCCGGTGGTGGCGATCTCCGCCTTCCTCACCCTGGTGACGATTCCGCTGACGTTCAGCATCGCCAATGGGCTTTCGTTCGGGTTTGTCGCGTATGCCGTGCTGCGCGCCGTGCGCGGCCAGATCCGCCAGACCAACCCGTTTGTCTTTGTGCTGGCGGCGCTGTTGATCTTACGCTTTCTTTACCTCGGGAGCGGCTAACCCGATGCGAGTGCTCCTGCTATTGTTGCTGGCCGCGACCGCCGACGCCGCGGCGCGCTACGACCTGCTGGTCCAGGGCGCGGTCGATACGGAGCTGCAGCCCTTGCTGGCGGCGTTGAAGGGCAAGCGGGAAATCCGGGTGGAAGCCTGGACCTTCTGGACCGGCCGCATCGGCCGGAAGCGCGTGGCCGTTTGCCGGACCGATGTCGGGCCGATCAACGCGGTCGCGGCCACCGTGCTGGGAATCCAGCGATTCCGGCCCGCCGCGCTGATCAACCAGGGCACCGCCGGCGCGCACAATCCCGACCTGGCGCTGTGGGACATGGTCGTCAGTGAGAAAACCACCGATTATGGGGCCTTCAAAAGCACCCATGGCGAAGCGGGCGCCGGCGTGGATCTCCGCCGGTGGACGCCCTTGCCGCACCGGTTACGAGTGGACGGGCGGACACTGACCGAGTTCCGCTCATTCCCGGCGGAGCCGCGGCTGGTGGAGGCGGCGCTGCGGACGCCTTACGCACGGGGGCGCGTCCGGAAAGGGAACGTCGGATCCGCGTTCCAGTTCAACCGCGAGATCGACTACCTGGCCTGGATGCACCGGACGTTGGGCACCGACACGGAAGATATGGAGAGCGCGTTCGCCGCGGGCGCCGCCACAGCCTTGGGCGTGCCCTATGTCGCCATTCGCATCGTGTCCGATTCAGAGTATCACCACCCCGCCTTCGAGCGCATCGCCGGCCAGTATTGCGCCGAGTTTGTGGTGGAGGTGGTTCGTTCGTTGCCGTAGTCTCTCTGCGCGGGAGCCATGCGGAACTCGCGCCCCGGGGCGGCGGAATTGTACAATCTAGTGGGCCGCCAGGATTTTTCCGTTCCCTGCGGAGCGGCGGGCCGCCCGGTGATGGGGGGACAGCATGGATAAGCCAGCGCAAAACATTCAAGATGCTTTTCTAAACAATGCGCGCAAAGAAAAGGGGATCATCACGATCTACCTGCTGAGCGGGGTGAAGCTGTCAGGGCGCATCAAGAGTTTCGACAAGTATTCGTTGATCCTGGAGACCAACAACCAGGAGCAACTGATCTTCAAGCACGCGATCTCGACCGTGGTGACGATGAAGAGCGCGCACGCGCATCCGCATCCGCCCCAGACGGGGTCGCATGTTCCCGGGCCACCCCCGCCGCAGAGCGCGGCGCCGGCCCACGCGGACGCAGTGGAGGGATAAATCGTTCCGGATTATAGCGGCGGACCACGCCTGCGCCGGGAGCGGGCGGTGCTGGTTGGCTTTGGCTGGACAGGCCGCCGCGGACGGCCGCCGGGGATCAGCGACGATCCGGAGGAGTCTTTGGACGAACTGGCGGAGCTTGCCGCGAGTGCGGGCGCGGAGGTCTGCGGCCGCCTGTTGCAGGTTCGCGAAGCGGCGGACCCGGCGACCCTGGTCGGAGCCGGAAAACTGACGGAACTGCGGTCGCTGGTCGAGGGCGCCGGCGCGGACGTGGTCATCTTCGATCCGGAAATCACTCCCACCCAGCAGCGGAATCTGGAACAGGCTCTGGACGTCAAGGTGATCAACCGGACGCAGCTCATTCTGGATATCTTCGCCAGCCGGGCCCGCACGCGGGAAGGCCGCTTGCAGGTGGAACTGGCGCAACTGAACTACCTGCTGCCCCGGCTCACGGGCCGGGGAGTCGCGATGTCCCGGCTGGGCGGCGGCATTGGCACGCGGGGTCCCGGCGAAACGCAATTGGAGACCGACCGCCGCCGCATCGGCCGGCGGATCCGCAAGCTGAACCAGGATTTGGAAGCGGTGCGGGGAAGCCGCTTGTTGCACCGGCGGCAACGCGCGGCGGCGCCGCTGCCGACGCTGGTGACGGCCGGGTACACCAACGCGGGAAAATCCACTCTGTTCAACTCGCTGACGCGCGCCGGCGTGCTCAGCGACGCGCGCATGTTCGCGACCCTGGATCCGACCGTGCGCGCACTGGCGCTGCCCTCCCGGCGGAGGGTGCTGCTCGGCGATACCGTCGGGTTCATTCGCAATCTGCCCACCACGCTGGTCACGGCGTTTCGCGCCACGCTCGAAGAAGTGGCGGACGCGGCGCTCATTTTGCACGTGGTGGACGCCGCCGCGCCACGGGCGCCGGCGCACGTGGCGCATGTCCTGGACGTGCTCGATGAAATCGGCGCGGGCCGGACGCCGCAGGTGCTGGTGATGAACAAGATCGACCTCCTGCCGGGGGTGGACGTCGAGGGTCTGCGGCGCGGTCTTCTGCCGGGAGCGGAGGCCTCCCGGTTCGTGGGGGCGGCCGCCATCTCCGCGGTGGATGGCCGCGGGGTAGACCGCCTTTTGGAAGTCATCGACCAAGTCCTGGCATTTGATCCCCTTGTGCGCACCGTGTTCCGCCTGCCGGCAGGGGATGGGGCTACCGCTCACCTGTTGCACGAGTGCGCCCGCGTTCTCCACACCCGGTATACGGGCGAATGCTGCGAGTTCGAAGTGGAGGTTCCCCAGTCCTTAAGGCGTCGTCTGGCCCGTTGGGAGGTAGCGGGGGAACCCCGCCCGCCTGTGGAAGAAGCTGTGGATAACGAGTCGTCCGTTACGATCTAAACGCCGCGAGGAGATGATCTTAAGGCTCTGGGCATTTCCACAGGGCGCACAAGCTGGAACGGGGCCACGCGCCTGGAGTTGTCGGTTCCGGTCCCCCGAGATTATAGTCAGTATGGTGGTGGAACAAACCCCAGATCGCGCGTCGCGCCGGGTAAACTTGCCCAATTTCCTTACGTTGACGAGGATTTTCTTCGTTCCGTTGCTGGTGGCGGCGCTGGTTCAGGAACAGCTTCAGTTCGAGGCGTGGGGGATTGAGATCACCAACGAGTGGCTTGCGCTGGCGATCTTTCTGGTGGCCGCCGCCACCGACCTGCTGGACGGATACCTTGCTCGCCGCTGGGGGCAGGTGACCACCATCGGAACGCTATTGGATCCCATCGCCGACAAGCTGTTGATTTCGGCGGCCCTCGTGTCGCTGGTGCAGGTGCGGGCGGTTCCGGCCTGGATGGTGATCCTGATTATCGGACGGGAATTTGCGGTCTCTGGGTTGCGCAGCATCGCCGCCGCCGAGGGCTACACGATCAAGGCCAGCGAACTGGGCAAGACCAAGATGGTCGCGGAGGTTCTGGCCATCTCCCTCATTATGGCGTCCATCCGGCATCCGGAACTGCAAAGTTGGGCGCACGGGCTGATGTGGGCCGTGGTGATCTTCGCGACCGCGTCGGCCGTGGATTATTTCCGGAAGTTCTGGAGGCGGATCGACGACCGGATCAAGAACCGGCGCAGACGGGAGTTGCTGCTGCTGGAACGCCGTCGGCGCAGGGAAGCGCGGGCCGCGATGTCTCAGAGCGGCTCGGGGGTAGGCGGCGTGCGTGGCACAATCTCATAGCCGTCCGCCCGCAACTCAACCACGCGCACCTGTCCGCGCGGACCCACCTGTGGAATCTCCTTGCCGTTCAGTTGGATCTTGACGCCGCCCGCATTGCCGATCAGCAAGCGCACCCGATCGGCGGCTTCGATGGTCCGGGTCTGATTGGCTTGCAGCGCGTCGGCGAACACCCGTTTGCCGTCGCTGGTGGCCTGAATCCACGTCAACTCTTCGGCAACCAGCCCGACCTGGACCGAAGCGGCGGACGGCATGGCTTCTCCTGCGGCGGGGGAAGGCGGCGCCGGCCATGGTTCGGGTTTCGCGGCAGCATTCGCTGCCGGCGCGGCGGCCGCGGGGGGCTGCGGCTCGGGGGACCCCTCGGGCGCCGACGACGCCACCGGCGGCGCCCCCGTCAGCGACGAGCGGTTCTCCGCGCGCCACCACGAGTACATCGTGGCGCAGACCAAGATGACCCCCACCACCGCGAGAAACGACCCCAAAGACGTGCGCAGCCCGCTCCAGTCCCGTTCCGGCGTGAGGGGAGAAATCTCGGGAGCGACGTGGCCGGCAACCTCCCCCGGGACCGGCGGGGTTTCCTGGAACGGGCGCAATTCGCCGAGCTGGCGCCCCACTTCCTCGGCATCCGCGCCTAAATATTTCGCATATTGAAGGACAAAGCTGCGGCGGAAGACTCCTCCGGGAAGCTGGTCGAAGTCGTTCTCTTCGATCGCCCGAAGCAGCCGGGAGCGAATCTTGGTCTCAGCGGCGATCTGTTCGAGCGAAAAGCCCCGCTCCTCTCGCAGTTGGCGCAGGCTTTCGCCGATCGTGGCGTTTTCGGGCATAACTTCCGCGTCCCACTCCGCCGCTCGGGCCGGATCTGGGCTCGTCTGACAGACACTACGACCACGGATGCGGCGGCATACTTCTACTCTTGTATAATACACCGGGTGCGGGAGATCGGATGAGGATCCGTCCGCCGCCTATGCCGGCGGCGGAAGACGTGCCGTTCATTAACTTGTTCCCAAGGGTAGCGGTCATCGTAGTGAACTGGAACCGCCGCGATCTGTTGCGCGAGGCGTTGGATTCCCTTTTGCGCCAGGACTACCCGGCGGAAGCGGTAGAAATCATCGTCGTGGATAATGGCTCGGATGACGGGTCGGCCGAACTGGTTGCGAGCAGGTATCCCCAGGTCCGGCTCTTGCGAAACCAAGAGAACCGCGGCTTTTGCGCCGCGAATAATCAGGGAATTCAAGCCGCCTCTGCGTCGGCGTACATCGCCTTGCTGAACAACGACGCGGTGGCCGATCCGCACTGGTTAAGCGCCATGGTGGAGCTTGCCGGCAAGCATCCCGAGGCGGGCATGATCGCCGCCAAGATCGTGGTCCACGACCAACCGGAGATCATTGACAAAGCCGGCCATGTCATTTATTGGGACGGCCAGAACCGGGGGCGTGGCGCCGGCGAGCGGGATGAGGGACAATACGACCACACCGAAGAGGTGCTTTGGCCGGACGGTTGCGCCGCCCTCTACCGCCGCGAGTTGCTGGCGGAGCTGGGCGGATTTGATGAGGATTTTTTCGCCTATGCCGATGACGCCGAGCTGGGCTTGCGGGCCAGGTTGGCGGGCTGGACGTGCTGGTACGCGCCCGGCGCGGTGGTCCGTCACCGGCGAGGCGCGACACTGGGACTCGACAATTTGCGCCGGATCGAGCTGATCGAGCGCAATCGAATCTGGCTGGTAGCTAAACTTTTCCCTTGGAGCCTGTTATGGCTGAACGCGATCTTTTACCTGGCCAGGATCGCGGCCGGGGCCTGGGCGGCGACCCAGGGACAGGGCGAGGCGGCCCGGTTTCCAGGTTTGGCGGGCAAGCTGCGGGTCGCCCGCGCGCTGCTGCGGGGCGGCCTTCAGGCGCTGCCCCTCGTGCCGAAGATGATCGCCAAACGTCGCTCTTTGATCCGGCGGATGACGGCCAGCCAGATCCTGAAACTCCTCTGGCGTCACCGGATCTGCCTCCGCCAGCTCAGCCGGCAGGCGGCTCCCTGGTGAGGCGCGCCGAACCGTGTCCGGCGTGCGGAAATCCCGGAAGCCGCCTGCTGTTTACCGCCCGGGACCGGCTCTATCAGACGACCTCCGACCAGTTTCAGATCGTCGCGTGTCAGCAATGCGGGCTGAGCCGCCTGTCTCCGCCCCCTCCCCCGGAGGAGTTGGGGCGCTATTACCCGGACGAGTACTGGCACGCGGCGGGGGAGACGCTTGCCGGCTGGCTGGAAGAGCGTTACCGGCGTCTCGTGCTGCTCGATCATGTCCGCTTCGTCGAGCGCGCGTTCCGGGATTCGGAGGAACGCGGTCTGCTGTTGGACGTGGGCTGCGGCGGCGGGTTGCTCTTGCGCCTGCTGAAGGAGCGCGGGATTCCGGTGCTGGGTTTGGATTTTTCCCTGGCGGCCGCGACAGTGGCGTGGAGGGCGAACGGCGTTCCCACCATCTGCGGCACCCTGTCGCAAGCCCCCCTGCCGCCGGGCTCCTGCGCGGCCGTGTCGATGTTCCACGTACTCGAGCACCTGTATGACCCGGCGGTCTATCTGCGGGTGGCCTTCGATTTGCTCCGCCCGCAGGGACGCCTCATCGTGCAGGTGCCGAATGCCGATTGCTGGCAATTCCTTCTGTTTGGAGAGTCGTGGAACGGCCTGGACGTGCCCCGGCATCTGTTCCACTTTCGGGCGTCGGATCTGGAGACGCTGCTGGAAGCTTGCGGCTTTACCGTCTTGCGCCGGAAGTTTTTTTCCCTGCGCGACAATCCGGCCGGCTTCGCCACCAGCCTTGTGCCGGGACTCGACCCGATGGCGCGCCGGGTCCGCCGGAATCCCGAGAGCACGCCCGGCCGCCTCGCCAGGAACCTGCTCTACCTCTCGCTGGTGCTCGCCGCCCTGCCTTTCACTTTGATGGAGGCCGCCTGCCGAGCCGGATCCACCATCATGATCGAGGCCCGCAAAAAAGGGTAGCGGACGCTTTTGTACTTCTTTTTTCTACTTCCAGAGGACAAATCCACCGTCCACTGCCAGGTTCTGACCCGTCACATAGTCGGAGGCGGGTGAGGCCAGGAACAGGATGGCGCCTTTCAGATCGATACCGTCGCGCCCCATCCGCCCGAGCGGGGTGCGATCGCTGTACTCGCGGATAAACGCCTCGGGCTGCCCCCGTTCGAAACCTCCCGGGGAGATCGCATTGACGCAAATGCCCATGGGAGAAAAGTAGCCGGCCAAGTCCCTCGTCATGCCGATGACGCCTGCCTTGGCGGCCGCGTACTCCACGGGCTGGCCTCTGAGCCCGGTGCGATCGTACACCCGGCGGTCCCGGCCGCACATGCCGGCGATCGAGGCGATGTTGATGATCTTCCCCGAGCGCCGGGCCGCCATCGAAGCCCCCACCTGGCGGCAGCAGTACAGCACCCCGGTGAGATTGGTGTCGATGAGCAACTGAATGTCCGCCGGATCGCGCTCGAGCAATTTGGCGGGACTGGCGCCCACTCCTCCGCCCGCGTTGTTCACCAGAATGTCGATGCGGCCTTTCCAGGCAACCGCCTTGTCGACGGCGGCGGCCACGGCGGCAAAACGCGTCTGGTCCAGCGCCAGGCCCAGCGTCTCGACGCCGTAGGCGGCGGCGAGTCGCTCCGCCGAGGCCTCGGCGCTGTCCCCGTCCCGCGAGGTAATCGCCACATCACAGCCGGCCGCCGCCAGAATCGAAGCCGCGTCGTATCCCAGGTGGCGCGCGCCGCCGGTCACCAGCGCGACGCGGCCATGCAGATCGAACAGTTGAGCGATTTCAGCGTGCATCGGGACCAGATGGACGGCGGCGCCAGCGCCACAGCGGAACCACCGCCAGCAACAGCAGCGACCAAGTCGCCGGCTCCGGCACCAACGCGGCCGTGCCCCGGAAACTGAACGCATCGCCGAGCGAGGGCAGGAAGCTGATTTGCAGCATCAGCAGACCGTTCGTTCCCGTCTCGGGGATGAGCGAGTACAACGTTGCATCGTCGCAGACCGATGAGAAACCAGCAGTGACGTCCTGAAACGAGCAGCCGTTCCCTAATTGATGGTACGGCGTGCCTTCCACGCTCGTGTACATCATGCGCCCGCCCGGCAGCATTCCCGTGGCGGAGACCCGCCCGTCGTTGTTCGCGTCCCGCACAAACATGTAGAAACTGCTGTAAAGGCCGCTCCACGGCCCATCCTCGAACTCGACGACGGTGATGATGTTGGGCGGGACTATCAAGCAATTGCCGCCCGGACAGTCATCGCTGACAAACTCCAGGCCATAGTCGACAAATGGGTCAGGATTGATGAGAAAGTCCGCGCTCAGCCGGAAACCGGGTCCGAGGATGGTTCCCTGGAAGCGGTAAAGGGCGCCCTCGCGAGACAATCGCAAGTGATCGGAGTAGTCGACCCCGTCAACGAAGATCCACGTGGACACCGGCGCGGCCCAAACTACCGGGGCGCCCACGCTCAGCGTCAACCAAAACAGCGCGCGGCGAAGCATCGGCGATTCTCCATGCGGAGACGATTCCTTACAGTAACGGTTGGGCGCGAACCCGGTCAACTTTGCACGATATCGGCTACGCTTGGCACAGATCGCCGGACACCAACACCTCACGCTCTGCCTCGCCTGCCACGTCCGCGAGACAGGCAGGCGACCTCAGCCGGCTGCGCCTTCAGGACACAGGCAGGGCGGCCCGATCACTGCTGCTACGGTGAGGCCGGAGGGCGTTCTCGACGTCGTGATTGAGCGCCACCAGGAAGCGCAGCGGCCGTGCGCATGCTCAAGTTCGGTCACGCGTACGTAGATAAGGGAATGGAACACTGCGAAACCAAAGACCGCCAGCAGCCACTACCATGGGTGGCCAAACAGGCCGCCGGGCTCAATATGCAACTTGTTCCCATCACAGAATTTGCCGGTTAAGTTTCTGGAGAGTCATCCCTCCCTCCCCTTTGCAAGGTGCTCCGCTTCGCGCAGCCGCTGCCGGATCAATCGATGTCGCGGCGGGGGTCACGCGCCCGGCCTTCGATTTCTTTTTCTTTAGAAGAGAAGCGCGAACCGGAGGTTCTTGCCCCTGGCTTGAAAACGAAGGCCGGTGGGGCTGATTCGCGGACGCCGAAAGGAACGCTGCTTGTATTGTGTGTTCAACAACGTAGCTCACATAGAGAGTCGGCTTCAGCCCTTCGTGCGCGTCCGTTTCAAGAAAGGGAGCGCGCCGCTGTGTTTTCGCGAACTCCCCGAGATTCGCTCGTTGAGGCGAACGGTGGATGCCGGGCGGCTGGCGGGCCTCCGTCGGCTGGATTCTAACCAACTAGAAAAAAACAGGTTATCGGAAGCGTAACAACAGGGTGATGCTCTGGCGGCTCTCTGACGATATAGGAATGACAGGACGCTCTTTGCGTTATGGATCGCGTGATCGGCATAGACTTAGGCACCACAAACTCTGTGGTGGCGGTGGTGGAAGGGGGCCGGCCCAAAGTCATCCCCAACCGGGAAGGAAATCTGGTCACTCCTTCCGTTGTGGCCTTCTCCCGGGCTGGCGAGCTGTTGGTGGGGCAGACGGCAAAAAGGCAGGCCACCACCAACCCGGAGCGGACCATCTTCTCGATCAAGCGCCTCATGGGCCGCCGGTTCGACGAAGTGGAGACCCTAGCTGCGGCGATGCCGTTTCCGGTGGTGCCGACCGAGGACGGCGAAGCCGCCGTGCAAATCGGGACCCGTCTGCTGACTCCCCCGGAAATTTCCGCGATCATCCTGGACCGGCTGCGGCAAAGCGCGGAGGATTACCTAGGCGGGAGCGTGACGGACGCCGTGATCACCGTGCCCGCCTATTTCAATGACCGGCAGCGACAGGCGACCCGGGAAGCGGGCGAGCTGGCGGGTTTGAACATCCGCCGCATCATCAACGAGCCCACCGCCGCCGCGCTGGCCTATTCGCTCGACAACCACCGCAGCGAGACCATCGCCGTTTTCGATTTCGGCGGGGGCACCTTCGACATCTCGATCCTGCAAATCGGCGACGGCGTCGTCGAAGTCAAAGCCACCAATGGCGATACCTGGCTGGGCGGCGACAACCTGGACGACCGGCTGCTGGGGTGCCTGATCGAGGCGTTCGCCAAGACGCATGGCATTGAACTCTATGAGGACGCCATGGCGATCCAGCGCCTGAAGGAAGCGGCGGAAGCGGCCAAGAAGGAACTGTCGACCTTGCAGGAGACCGACATCAATGTTCCGTTCCTCTGCTCGGACTCCAGTGGGCCCAAGCACCTGGAGCTGCACATGAACCGGCCGCGGTTCGAGAGCCTGATTGACGACATTCTGCAACGGCTGGTGGATCCCTGCCGTCAGGCGATGGCCGACGCGGGTCTTTCCGCCTCGCAGCTCTCCGAAGTCTTGCTGGTGGGCGGATCGACCCGGGTGCCCCGGGTCCAGCAAATGGTCCGGCAGATGTTCCAGCGCGAGCCGCGCAAGAACCTGAACCCGGACGAAGTGGTGGCTATGGGCGCGGCGGTGCAAGGCGCGTTGCTGGCGGGCGACCTCAAAGGAGTGCTGCTGCTCGATGTGACGCCGCTGTCGCTCGGCATCGAAACGCAAGGCGGGGTGTTCGCGCCCCTGATCGATCGCAACACCACGATCCCCGCGCGGGCCACCCGGACGTTCTCCACCGTGGCGGATAACCAGGAGGCCGTGGAAATTCGGGTCTATCAGGGCGAAAGCCACTTCTGCCGGGACAACCAGCGGCTGGGGCTGTTCGAATTGAGCGGGATTCAGCCCGCGCCCCGGGCTGTGCCGCAAATCGAAGTCACTTTCGACATCGACGAGAACGGCATCCTGAAGGTCTCCGCCACCGACCGCGTCACGCAGGCGGAGAAGCACGCCACCATCGTCACGCGCCGTCACGATTTTCGGGCCCAGACGTAAGCCATTCAGCCGCGAGAGGAATCCGCCGCCGACCCGACCGTTCCCCCAGGAGCCGCGCGTGGGGACGAGCGGTCCTCCGCAGGTTCTCGTCCGGACGCGAGCGGCCACCGTCGCGGGTGCGTCCGAGCGGACCCCCGCCGCTACACCGCCTCTTCACCCCCGTCCCGGCGGACCGGCGCGTAGTATCGCGCCAGCCGTTCCGCCGGCACGCCAAGCCAGAACAGGCATTGCAAAGCCGACCAGCGCGCGCAGGTGCGCACCAAGCCCTGGCGTTCGAACCGGCGGGAGGAGGTGATCACCTGGCCGGGCAACGAGACAAACTTCCCGCGGGAGCGGAGGCGGGCGATCAGGGCGGCATCCTCGAAAACGGGGTACGGCGGGAACCCGCCGGCCGCGAAATACGCGTCGCGCCGCACGAAGATGGTCGAGTCGCCGTAGTAGCAGCCGATGCGTTGCATCAGCGGTTGCGCCAGGTTCAACACGCGCGCCCCAAGCGTCTCTCCGTCGAAAACCAGCGTGAAGTTGCCGCCCACCACTGCGGGGGAAACCAGCGCTTCGGCCAACTGGAGCGACACGCCGCCGCGTGGCCGCGTGTCGGCATGAATAAACCAGAGGACCCCGCCGCGCGCGGCCAGGGCGCCTGCGTGCATTTGCCTCCCCCGACCCCTCTCCGCCAGGATCACGTGCGCGCCCTCTCGCCGCGCCCGCGCAGCCGTGGCGTCGCTGCTCCCGCCATCGACCACCAGGACCTCCAGGACGCTCCTTTGGGAGCGGACAGCGCGCACCGTCGCGGCAATCTCGGCCTCTTCGTTCAGGGTGGGGATGATCGCGGAAATCACTCGTTCACTCCCGAGGCCGCGGAGGCAGGGGCAGCGGTCCGAACACCGGCAGGGCGCGATCGTCGCGGCTGCGCACCGTGCACCCAGGGTCCAACCCCCGGCCGTACCACAGGTGGAGGGCGTCGGCGCGTTGCGTGTCCCCCAACTCGAGCACCATCTCCCCGCGCTCGCCGTCCCACCGCGCGCGGTAGATCGCCCCATAGGGAGTGCCGTCCCCCGTGCTCATTTGAAACCCGAGAATGCGGCCTTCGGCCGGGTCCAGATTTTTCACTTCCACCCGCAGCCGATTCCAACTCTCCCAGCGGACCTGTCCCAAACGCGGCCCGGGACCGTCCAGCACCCGCCGCGCGAACCGGACGCCCGCCCGGGACAGGCTATCCTGGTCCAGGTGAATCGGGTCGCCCAGTTCCAGATCGACGGTCGCGATCAGGCCGGAGTGCGGGATGCTGGACTCGGCCGCACGCTGCGCTTCCTGCACCTGATTCCAGGGACCAGCCGTCCGGCCGCCAATCGCATAGCGGGATAGCTGCGCGAAGAAGAAAGGCAATTGCGGCTGGCCGAGGTCCGCGCGCAATTCGCGCACCAAGCGGGCGAAGCGCTCACCGTAGCTGGAGGAGTCCTCTTCCTTGCCCGCATCCGATTCGCCCTGGTACCACAGGATGCCCGCGACCCGCCCGCCCGCTACGCGGAACCGGGAAAGCAGAGCGCCGTAGAGCGACCGCCGGCCCTCCGGTTTGCCCGCCGGATCCCATTGGGCCAGCGACGTGCCGCCTACCGCCGTGGGGATCAACCCGATGGGCACGCCAGTGCGACGCACCATCTCTTTGGCGAAGGACAAACCCAAACCATGCCCGTATCCTGGGGCGCGGGATTCATGGAGCGGATGACGCGCCAGCGCCCATCCGCCTTCCCGCCGCAGCAGGTGCACTCGCGGGTCTGGCGCTTCCTCGCGCTCCATGCGCGCCCGTCCGACCATATTGGACTGGCCGGCGAGAATCCAAAGGTCCCCCGCCAGAATGCGCTCGAAGCGGGCGTGGCCGGCGAATCGGCCGCCGCGCGCGAGCACCCGCAGCTCGACCGGATAGGGCCCCCCCACCGGAACCGTGGTGGTGATGGACCAGGCGCCCGGCTGTATTTCCGCCACGCGCCGCCAGGGACCGTGCGCCGCGCGCATCTCCAGCACCCCGGTCACGCCCGCCACGCCCTCGATCCGCGTCTCGGCCTGTTTTCCCGCCCGTTGAAACACCCGATCGTGTTCGATGCCGCCGAGCACGGCGAGTGCGCCCCTGCCACGTTTGCGATGCGTTTCGAGGAACCGCAGCGCCGCCCCGAAGTCTGTGTCATGCCCGCCATCGAACAAGGTCACTCGCGCGGGTCCGGCCGCCCGCCGAAACAACACGCGATGCTGGCGTCCGGGCTCATCCTCGCGTTCGGCCGCCAGGTGCGGCGGGATGCGCGCTTCGCGGGTAACGAACCGGATCGCTTCCTCATCCAGCTTGCGCTCCGGCAGGCCGTTGGCTTCCGCCAGCGCGTTAAACGCCAGCAGGGAGTGGCTCACGGGCACCGACCCGGTATGCCCGTCCCGGATCCCGGCTTGGATGTCGATGGGCACGCCCCGCGCCGCAGCCAGGTGAAACAGCGGCGAGCGACGGCGCAGTTCGGCGTCCGGTTGCCATGCTCCGGGCGGGCCGCCCGCGCACGCCTCAATCATCGCGGCATACCGCAGCCCCTTCTCCTTGGTGAACCGGTGCCACGCGGCCAGATCGGTGATCGGCACGAATGCGGACACGGCGGCCCACAGGTCCGGCGCGCGGTGCGCCAGCACCAGACTCAGGTGGCCGCCGCCGGAACCGCCGGTCAGATAGACGCGCGCGGGATCGACCGCGGCCCGGCGAAAGGCATACAGCACCGCGTCGAGCACGTCCTGAACCGCAAGGTCCGAGGCGCACGCCTCCGGGCGCTGGTTGGGCCCGCGGAAATCCGGAGAAAGGAAGACCCACCCCTTGAGCGCGCACGCTTCCCGCAGTTCGGCGAAACGGCTGGAAGTCCGGTAGTCGCTGGACCAGGAGTGGACATGCACCAGCAGCGGCTTGGGATCTGTCCCAGCGGGGACGTCCAGGATCGCGGCCTGCGGCGCGCCGTCCAAGGAACTGGGAATCGTCACCTCCCCAGCCCGGGCGGCGAACGCCAAAAGTAACCAAGCGGGAACGATGGCGATGCGCATGGGGTTCGGAACTTTGATCGTCCTGAAGGCGGCGCGCACCTGTCAAGCGACCGGGCCGCCGCAAACAAAACAGTTGGGGGGCGTCTGCTGACATGTCGTGCATCGGCAAGGTGGCGTGCGCTCCTGGCGTGCCCGGGCGCTGCAGCGCCCCGCTCCAAGGAGGGCGCCTTCAGGGCGCGCGCCGCCCAACCGCGGCCCGCCGCCGCCCCCGATTTCACCGCGCGGTTCCTGCTTGCTCATCGAGCGCCCTCCGCATGCCGTCCTCCCCGGCCTGAGTGCGCCTGCATCTCAACTGAGGCAACGGCCCGCACGGAGAAGTTACCGCGCGCTGAACCGCGCGACACCTTGCGGCGAAGATCCGCCCGTGCGCATTCTGGCACGGAATTCCCGTGGCGACGCGCGGCGGCGCGGCGACGGCTTACGCCAACTCGCGCACGCGCTCGAGATCTCCGTCGCGGGCGGCTTCGAGCACGGGGCCCATGTAGTCGTCCACCAGTTCGGCGGTGAGCGGCACGGGCATGTTTTCAAGCTTCATGCGAAGCTGCGGGTTCTTGGCGGCGGTCAACGCGCGGGCGATATGGGCATCGCTGAAGCCGGGCACTTCGCCCAGCGTGGCGGGGTTGCCGACCGCGCGCTCCAGCCGGATGATCGCTTCGGCGATGGCGCGGGCCAGCGGACGCCCCTCCCGTCCGGAAGCCTCCGGGCAGAGCACGCCGGTCAGGGCGCCAAACTGGGGCTGCACCGCGGGCGAATAAAACATCGTGTAATACGGATTCATCAGGGCGCAGGCGCGCCCGTGCGACAGGATATCCACCAGCGAGAAGCTGGTCAGGTGCGCCCCGTTGGTGCCGCCCAGCATGATCGCGTAGCCGCCGAGGTCGGTGGCCAGGCCAAGCGCTTCGCGCGCCGTCCGGTCCGCCGGATCGGCGATGGCTCGCGGCAGGTGCTCCACCACCAGGGAAATGCCCGCCAGGCCCACCTGCTCCACCTGGGCGTAGTTCTCCTTTCCCGTAGCGCCATAATACACCTCGAGGCAGTGCGAAAGACCATCCAGCGCGCCGTCGGCGGTCAGCGACGCCGGCGACGTAAACGACACTTCGTAGTCATACAGCGCCCGCTGCGGGACGATCGCCTCGTCCACGATCAGTTTCTTCTGGCTGGAAGCCACATTGGTGATGTTCGAATACTTGGTCAGGTGCGCGGCGGAACTGGAAGCGGTCTGGATGGCCAGGTGCGGGGTCAGGCGCAAGCCGGTTTCCTGCAGTCTAGCCGTCACCAGGCCGGTGCCGAAATACTGGTCGATGTCGCCTCCGAGCGTGCGCAGAACTTCGGCGGCTTTCACGCAGTCGATGGTGCTGCCGCCGCCAAAACTCACCAGCACCTCCGGCTGTAGCCGGCGCAGTTCCCCGGCAATGCGATGCAGGTCTTCGAGCGGCGCGTTCGGGGCCGCGCCCGGAATGACGGCCGCCACGTCGACACCGGCGGCGCGCAGCGTGGCCGTCAGCGCCTCGACGGCGGGAGCGAATCCGGCGAACGGGTCGCGGATCAGCGCCGCGCGGCGGCCCAGTTCCGCCGCCAGCCGCCCCGCCTGCGGCAGCACCCCGAGTCCATACACGTAAGAGTCTCCTTTGAACTGGCGGAGGAGAGCGCGAGCTTGATCAAACATAACGCCCTCAGTGTATCGTGGCCCGGCGGGCGCCTCAGCGCCCGGGCGCACCTTTGCTTGGAGGAGTTTGTTGCAAAACGCGGGGACAGCCATCTGCCCACGCGGGTTGCTCGTAAGTCCCTGGTTTTGTCTTGGCGCGCCTCGGGGCAGAGCAGCCTGTCCGGGTTATTCAACCAGATCTTTCGTTCAGCGAACGTGCAGCAGCACGCCGGCCTGGCTGGCGGCCGCGCCCACGGTCACCGCCACGGGAACCGCGCCCGGAACCAGACCGAGCGGCAGCCGGACGTTCAGCTGGAGCACGCCGATCATGCCCGGCGCGCTGCCAGCGTACAGGATCTCGGCAGCCAGTCCCGCGACGGAGACCGCAACCGGCAGGACCGGCTGGGCAAACGGGGGAGCGGCCGGTACGCCCTCCGTCGCCGCGGGAGACAGCAACCCTTCCCCGGTCGCGAACAGCGTGACGGACATCCCCTTCGCCGCCGGGTTCCAGGACGCGTTCAGGCTGCCATCGTGATTCAGCGCGAGCGCCGCGCCCGATCCGGAGCCGTCCACGGTGAAAATGCCCGGCGCGGCGCGGACGACATCGAACGCCCCGGCGGCGATCTTCTTCCCCTGCCGGTGCACTTCCACTTCCGTCCTCGTCTGGCCCGACAATGCGTAGGGGGCCTGGACCTGAATGGCGTTCTCGACGGCGGAGAAAATCGGGGCGGCGCGTCCGTCAAACAACACCCGGATGTCCGCTAGCGTGTCGGCCAGGACGCCTCGGGGGCCGAGCGATCCCACCGTGGACTGCGCGGGTCCGATCTGCTCCCCGCGCACCAGGACCAACTGGCCCGGGGCGATTCCCCCGGGCAGGCGGCTGGCCGCGTGCAGCGCCTCGAGCAGTTTCACCGGTTCGGCGCCGCCGCCCGGCGGATCCGGCTCGTTGGCCGGAGGAGCCACCGGAGGCGTCGCCGGAGCGGGCCGCAGGCGGCGAATGCGGTGGTTCCACTGGTCGGCCACATACACCGTCCCGTCCGCATCCACCGCGAGCGCGGTAGGCAGATGGAACTCCGCCTCCCGCGCCGGACCGCCGTCGCCCGAAAATCCTGGGTTCCCCGTGCCGGCAATCTCGCGCAACTCGCCTTGCGGGCTCATCGCTAGAATGCGGTGATTGCCGGAATCCGCGATGAACAGCGTGCCATCGGGCCCGAAGGCGATGCCGCGGGGCGTCCGCAGGGGCATCAGCTCTCCCGCCACGGTGACGATCGTGCCGTCGGCTTCCACCCTGCGGATGCGGTGATTGCCGCTGTCGGCGATGTACAGCCGGCCGGACGCGTCCCACGCCAGGGCGCGAGGCTGGTTGAGTTGGGTTGCCGTGGCCGGCACCCCGTCGCCGGAGTAACCCTGGATGCCGTTGCCCGCGACGGTGGTCACTCTTCCCGCCGGGTCGATGCGGCGGACACGGTGGTTCCCGGCGTCGGCCACGTATACGTTGCCTTGCGCGTCGGCCAGGGCGAAAGCCGGCGAGTTCAGGCGGGCGTTTCGCGCGGAGGGCTCGCCCGGATCGAAACCCGCCACGCCGGTCCCGGCCACCGTCACCAGCGGGCCGGAAGGAGGGAGACGGCGGACGCGGTGCCCGGATGCCTCGGCGAACCAAGCCGAGCCCGAAGGGTCCACCGAAACGCCGGTCGGGTGGGCGATGGGAGTCTCGGTGGGAATCTGGCCGTCCACTCCGAAGCCAGGCGCGCCGGTTCCTGCCACGGTGGTGATGATGCCGGCGGCGTCGATCCGGCGCAGACGATGGTTGTTCTCGTCGGCGATGAGCAGGCCGCCGGGCGTGATGGCGAGGCCGCTCGGCTGGTGGAGTTGGGCGAGCGTCGCCGCTCCGCCGTCGCCGCGAAACCCGAACGTGCCGTCTCCGGCCGCCACCGTCGCCGCGCCGGAAACGGCGAGGCGGCGCACCCGCCGTCCGTCGGCGATAAACAGGTTCCCCGCCGCGTCGAGGGCGACGTCACGGGCCGCGTCCAGACTCCGGAGCGCGCCGGCCGCATCGCGCCCGGCGACCACGCGGACCTGGCCGTCGGGGTCCAGGCGGAGAATCCGGCGGTTGCCGCTGTCGGCGACAAAAAGGTTGCCCATCCCGCCAAAGGCGAGTCCCGTGGGCGTGAAGAGCAGGGAGCGCGTGGGATCCTCGGCATGGCCCAGCAGGTTGGTGATCAGCCCGTCGCGAATGCGGCGCAGGCGGCTGTTGGCCGAATCGGCCACCACCAGCGCTCCGGCCGGGTCGACGGCCAGCCCGGCGGGAAAGCAGAGTTCCGCCTGCGCCGCCGGACCGCCGTCGCCCGAGTTGCCGCACGCGCCGGTTCCCGCCAGGGTCGAGATGATTCCGTGGATGGTGACGCGGCGGATCCGGTGGCCGCCGAAGTCGGCAATATAAAGATTGCCGAGCGAGTCGAGCGCCAGGTTGCGCGGCGCGACCAGTTCCGCGCGCGCGGCTTGGCCCCCGTCGCCGGAAGCGCCCGCTACGCCGGTGCCCGCAATCGTTTGAATCATGCCGTCAGGCGTCACGCGGCGGACCCGGTGGTTTCCCAGATCCGCGATGTAGAGGGTGCCGGTGCCGTCCACCGCCAACCCGTAGGGCAGATTCAGGCGCGCGCGCGCCGCCGGTCCGCCGTCTCCCGAGAACCCCGCCGTGCCCGTGCCCGCCACGGTTTCGATGATGCCGTCGGGACGGACGCGGCGGACACGGTGGTTGTCCGGATCGGCAATATACAGATTACCTGCCAGATCGACGGCGACTCCCTGCGCGTCGCTGAGTTGGGCGGCCGCAGCCGGCAAACCGTCACCCACGGCGTCCCCGCCGGCGATGGTGTCCACCACGAAAGAGAGGCTGCGCTCCGCCGCAAACACGGCGGAGCGGGCGGCGAGGAGAAGCCCCACCATCAGCCAAAGGGTCTGCCTGCGCACGGCGTGCATCCGTCCCTCCATCGGTCCTGCGGGCGCTCGCCAGCCGCCAAGTTTCACGCGGGCATCCGCCCCAGGCTGCCCGCGCCATTCACGATCACTTGAGGCTTTGCGGATGCCTTTATTGAACTAGTGCCGCAAGGCCGCCAAAGTTCTCACTCGCGATGGCGGGAGCCACGCGGCGCGGCGGCTCCTGCCGGCCCCGCGCCATCTTGCCACGGGGTTCGCGCCAGGGCGATGTGACATAATGCCAGCTTATGAAGTATCGCCACCGCGTCCTCATCTTGTTGTTCTTCCTTTCGATCATTACCTACCTCGACCGAGTCTGCATTTCGGTCGCGGGCCCGGAGATGCAACGCGATCTCGACATTTCGCCCGAGTGGTGGGGATGGGTGGTGGGGGTTTTCGCGGTTTCCTATGCGGCGTTCGAAATCCCCAGCGGCGCGCTGGGAGACCGCATCGGGGCGCGCAAGGTGCTCACCCGCATCGTGATCTGGTGGTCCGGCTTCACGGCCGCGACCGGCGCGGCCAACAGCCTGGCGATGCTGCTGCCCATTCGTTTCCTGTTCGGCGCGGGCGAGGCGGGCGCGTATCCGAATACCTCTGGCAGCATCTCGAAATGGTTTCCCGTGCAGGAGCGCGCGCGGGCGCACGGCATTGTGTGGATGGCCAGCCGGATCGGAGGGGCGCTCACGCCCGTGCTGGTGGTCCCGATTCAAACCGCGTTTGGCTGGCGGGCGGGCTTTTTTATTTTCGGGTTTGTCGGTCTGATTTGGGCGGCCATCTGGATCTGGTGGTACCGCGACCGCCCCACGGATAAGCCTGGGGTCACGCCGGAAGAGATCGCCGAAATCGGCACGCCGGCCAGCAAAGCGCATCACCCGCTCCCCTGGGGCCAGGCCTTCCGCAGCCGCAATCTGTGGGCCATCATGGCCATGTACTTCACCTATTGCTGGGGATCGTTCTTCTTTCTGTCCTGGCTGCACACCTACCTGGTGAAGGGCCGCGGCTTCACCATGCAGGGACTGATCTTTTCCACGCTGCCCTTTATTCTGGGCGCGATGGCGAACCTTTCCGGCGGCTGGGCCAGCGACCGGCTGGTGCAAAAGTTCGGGCTGAAAACCGGGCGGCGGGCGGTGGCGATGATGGGGTTGGGCTCGGCGGCCCTTTTTACGGTCGCGACGATTCTGAGCACCGACAAGTACGTTGCCCTGGTGTTTCTCGCGCTGAGTTACGCCGGTTCGGACTTCATGCTGCCTTCGGCCTGGGCGGTCTGTCTCGACATCGGCAAGAAGTACGCCGGCGCGGTGACCGGCACCATGAACACGGCGGGCCAGGTCGGGTCTTTCCTGTCCTCGGTCGCCTTCGGCTACTTCGTCAAGGCCGCGCTGGAGCGAGGCATGACGCCCCTCGATGCTTACAATGTCCCGCTGATTCCGATGGCCCTCATGCTCGCCGTCAGCACCCTGCTTTGGCTGAAGATCGATCCCTCGCAAGAACTGATTCCGGCGGAAGGCGAAGTCCCCCTGCAAAAAGCGGCTTAACGGGGCCTTTCGCGGCGTCACCGCCGAAGCAGATAGACAGCCACTTCCGCCAGCAGGTTGGGCAACACGCGAAACGTGCGGCGCCCGGCCAGAAAGTACGCGCGCTCCACCGCGAGACGCTCCCGGGCGATCAGCAGTTCGAAATCGTCAATGCTCAAAAAGTGGATGTTCGGCGAGTCGTACCACTCGTACGGAAACAGCCGGGTTTTGGGAGCGCGCCCAAAAAACAGCATCGCGAGGCGCACGCTCCAATGTCCGAAGTTCGGAAAGGCGACCACCGCCCGGCGGCCTACGCGCAGCATCTCGCGCAGCACTTGGAGCGGCTGGCGGGTTTCCTGCAACGTCTGGCTCAGGATGATGTAGTCGAAACACTGGTCGGGGTAGTCCGCCAGCGCTTCATTGATGTCTCCCTGGTAGACGGACACGCCCTGCGCGATTGCCCGTTTGACCTTTTCGCCGTCGATCTCGACGCCGCGCGCGTCCACGCGTTTGTGGTCCGCCAGCCAGGCCAGCAGCGCGCCGTCGCCGCAGCCGAGGTCCAGCACCCGGGAGTTCGGCTCGATCAGTTCGCTGATGATGGCGTAGTCGGAGCGGCCGAGGATTTCGCGCACCGAATGCCGCCGGCGGGGGCGCGGCGGGTCCAACGCGCTGGCGGCGCTCATGCCGCCGCCTGCATCCGCAGGGTGCGGGCCAGAAAACCGCGGACCAGCTCGGCCTGTTCCTCCACCTCCACCAGAAACGCGTCGTGACCGTACGCGGAAGGAAGCTCGCAGTAGGCGACGTCGAGATTCCGGCTGCGCAGCGCGCGGACGATCTCCTGGGATTGATAGCTCGGATACAGCCAGTCGGAGGTGAAGCTCAGCACCAGGAAGCGCGCCTGCACCCGAGCGAAGACTCCGGCCAGCGAGTGGCTCCCGTTGGTCAGGTCAAAGTAATCCATGGCCTTGGTGATGTACAGGTACGAATTGGCGTCGAAGCGGTTGACGAACTCGCTGCCGCGGTAACGGAGGTAGCTCTCCACCTCGAATTCGGCGGAGAAATCGTAGCCGTACTTTTCTTTGGCCCGCAGGCGGCGTCCAAACTTCTCGCGCATGGATGTGTCGCTCATGTAAGTGATGTGGCCCACCATGCGGGCGACGGCCAAGCCGCGGGCCGGCTTGCGGTCCGTGGCGTAGTAGTTGCCTTCGTTCCAGTCCGGATCGGCGATGATGGCCTGGCGGCCCACCTCGTTGAACGCGATCTGCTGGGCCGAATGCCGCGCCGTGGCCGCGATGGGGATCACGCCGGCCACCCGGTCCGGATACGAAACGGCCCACTGCAGCGCCTGCATGCCTCCCATCGAGCCGCCCGCTACCGCCAGCAGCCTCTCAATTCCCAACTGGTCGACCAGCATCTTCTGCAAGCGCACCATGTCGCCGATCGTGATCACGGGAAACGTCATGGCATAGGGTTGGCCGGTGGCGGGGTTGATCGACGACGGCCCCGTGGTGCCGCGGCAGCCGCCCAGCACGTTGGAACACACCACATAATATCGATCGGTGTCGAAGGCGCGCCCGGGCCCGATCATACTGTCCCACCAGCCTGGCTTCCCGGTTTGCGGGTTGATGCCCGCGGCGTGCGCGTCGCCCGAGAACGCGTGCAAAATCAGAATCGCGTTCGAGCGCGCCGCGTTCAAACGCCCGTAAGCCTGGTAAGCGACGTCGACCGGCGCCAGCGCCGCTCCGCAGTCGAGCGCGAGCGATGCGAATCGGACGTAGTGTGTTTCAGGATGAAAGATCACGGCTCTTTCCTGCCATCATACAGCGCCGTATACTGGGCGCCATGTGGAAGCGATGGTGGACCGGGGCGGCCGTCGCCCTGCTGGCGGGGTGCGGCGACCGCACGCCTCCCGCCGATACCGTGGCGAAGGCGAGCGAAGAGTTCGTCTACGGGGCGCTGGCGCAGTCCCCGGTGAGCGCCACCAGCGCGGGCTATCACCAACACGGCGGCCAGCCGCTGGACGAACTGCTGGACGACTACTCGCCCGCCGGGATCGAAGCAAGCCGCGCCTTTCTGCTGCGCTTCCGCGACCGCCTCGCGCGCCTGCCCGCCGCCGGGCTGTCTCCCCAGGAGCGCGCGGACCGGGAAATCGTCGCCAATCAGGTTGCCCTGGGACTTCTGGAACTGGACGTCCTCCAGACTTGGCGGCACAACCCCACGCTGTACGTGGAACTCGCCGGCAACGCCTTGTTCACGCCCCTCACCTTGGAATACGCCCCGGAGGCGGATCGCTTCCGGCACATCATCGAGCGGCTCAAACGCCTGCCGCGGCTCCTCGAACAGGCACGCGCCAACCTCCAGACCTCCCCCGCGATCTGGACGCAGGTAGCCATGGAGGAGAACCAGGGGAACCTCGCCTTGATCGGCCGGGAGATCCGCGGGCAAGTTCCGCCCGGCTTGCGCGCGGATTACGATGCCGCCGCCAGCGCGGCCCTGGAAGCGGCCCGCGCTTTTGAAACCTTTCTGAAAACGGACCTGGCCGGCAGGAATGACATCTCCTGGCGGTTAGGCGAAGAGAACTACCGCCGGAAGTTCGCCCTGGTGTTTGCGACGGATCGCCCGCCGGCCGTGGTGCTCGCCGAAGCGGAACAGGACCTGGCGGCGGTGCACGCCCGGATGGCGGAGTTGTCCGCGCCGCTGTACCGGCAGTGGTTTCCCGGCCGGCAGGCGCCCGCCGACCGCAAGCAGCTCATCCGCGCCGTCCTGGACCGTATTGCCGAACGCCACGCCACACCCGAACGGTACAAAGCCGACGCCGAGCGCGACCTGGCCGAAGCCCGGGAGTTCATTCGCGCCAAGAACATCCTCCCCCTGCCGCCGCGCGACAACCTGAAAGTCATCGACACGCCCGCGTTCATGCGGGGAATCTACGCCGTGGGCGGCTTCAACCCGGCGCCCGCCCTGGAGCCCCAACTGGGCGCCTTCTACTGGCTGACGCCGATCCCGCCGGACTGGCCCCGGGCCCGCATCGATTCCAAGCTGCGCGAATACAACTACTATAAGCTGAAGCTGCTCACCATTCACGAAGCGATGCCCGGCCATTACGTCCAATTCGAGTACGCCAACGACGTGCAGCCCTTCTCGCGGCGGCTGGTGCGATCCGTGTACGGGGACGGACCCTATATTGAAGGTTGGGCGCAATACATCACGGAGGTGCTGCTGGACGAGGGCTACCTCGGCAACGCGCCGGAACTGCGCTTGACCTTCCTCAAGGAAGAACTCCGCGTGCTGGCCAACGCCATCCTGGATATCCGTTTGCACACGCGGGAGATGAGCGACGAACAAGCGCTCCGGCTGATGATGGAGGAAACGTTTCAGGAGCGGGAGGAAGCAGTGGCCAAACTCCAGCGCGCCAAGCTCTCTTCTTGTCAACTGCCGACCTATCTGGTGGGATGGCGCGCCTGGCGGGCGCTCCGGGAACGATACCAGCGCGCGCAGGGGCCGAAGTTCCAACTGGCGGAATTCCACCGGCAGGCGCTCTCGCAGGGCGCGGTCCCCATGGCTTTGCTCGAAACATTGCTGATGCCGCGCTGACCGTGCAAGTTCTGGCTTCAGCAGCAACTTTTACGCCGTTCGCGAGTTATGGTAGGAGTATTTCACGGGGAGGGCTCTTGAGCGTGAAGCGGAATCGCAAGAGACGCTACCGATGGCCGCTGGCGGGGACCGGCGCCGTCCTGCTGGGTGCGATGGCGTTCGCCCTGGGGATCGCATCTGAACTCAAACAAGTTGGAGCCGCGGATTGCAGCTTCCAGGCTAATCCGGCGCAGTTCCTGCGACCGGAACAGGGAGTGTACCGCGAAATTTTCCGGCGCACGCAAATGCTGCACGCCGGCTGGAAGGAAGCGCCCCGGCAGACCGTGGCGGCGGCGTCTTTGCCGGTGCGCAACTTTGTGGACCCAGAGATCTTCGGCCGCCTCGCCCAGGAGGGCATTCCGGCGGCGCCGCTGTCCACCGACGAGGAGTTCGTCCGCCGGATCCATCTGGATTTGACCGGACGGCTTCCCACGCCGGAAGCGGTCCGGAACTTTCTGCGCGACGCCTCGCCGGACAAGCGCAACCGGCTGATCGAGGAACTTTTCTCAACTCCCGAATATGTCGACAAGTGGACCATGTGGATGGGCGAGTGGCTGAAGAACACGGCCGCCTCCACCAACGTAAACCGCCAGCCCAACGGCCGGAATGCGTTCTACCGCTACCTGTACGCCGCCGTCGAGCGGGATCAGTCCCTGCGCGATGTGGCTTACGACGCCCTCACGGCGCGCGGGAACAACTTTGACGACGCGAGCGCTGCGGTCAATTTCATCGTGGCCTCGATTACGCCCATGGGGCCGATTCAGGACCAGTACGACACGGCCTTCGCCAACGCGGCGTCCACTTTCCTCGGCTTGGCGTATTACGACTGCCTGTTGTGCCACAACGGCCGCGGGCACCTGGAAGAGGTAAGTCTGTGGGGCAAGTCGGTCACGCGGCTGGAAGCGATGCAAACCGCGGCGTTTTTTTCGCGGCAGCGGATCGCGGTGCGGAGCCAGCGAGCGGGTTTGTGCGAGGCTACCCAGTCCTGCCAGGGAATGTTCTATTACAACAGCTTTGACGTCGATGACCGGGTGACCGGCGCCTACGGCCTGAACACCACTTTTGGCAACCGTCCGAATCGAACTGCCATCGGCAACTCCCGCGAACTGACGCCCGAATATCGCGGCACGGGTATCGGCCCGCGTACTCCCTTCTGGCGCGAGGAATTTGCCGAACGGATGGTGCAAGACCCGATGTTTGCCCGCAATCTCGCCAACCGGTTGTGGAAAGCGGTGTTCAACCTGGGGTTGGTGGAACCGGTGGACGCGCTGGATCCGGCGCGGCTCGATCCGTCCCAGCCGCCCTCCGGCGAATGGGATCTCCAGGCGACTCATCCGGAGCTGCTCGAACAACTGGCGCAGTATCTCCGCGATGTCAACTTCCAGCTCAAGCCTTTCCTCCGCCTGCTGGTGGAGAGTTCCGCCTATCAGCTCAGTTCGCGCTATGACGCGGAGTGGTCGCCGGCGTTGACGCCGCTGTTTGCCCGCCACCTGGCGCGCCGGCTGGAGGGAGAAGAGGTTCACGACGCCATCGTGCAGGCGACCGGCGTGCCGGCGTCCTATACGGTCAACGGGTTTCCCAACCCGGTGGCGTGGGCCATGCAGCTTCCGGAACCCAACGAACCGCGCGGGAATCCCGGCAACGCGGTCACGTTCATGAACACGTTCTTCCGCGGCAATCGCGACAATTCCGCACGGCGGCAGGACGGCTCCATTCAGCAGCAGTTGGCCCTGATGAACGATCTTTTCGTGCTCAACCGCCTGCGGGTCGCCGCTTCGCCCGTCCTGCGGCGGATCGCGGCGATCGCGTCGCCCGAGGAGGCGGTGGGGCAACTGTACCTGGCGTTCCTTTCCCGCGCGCCTTCCCGCGCCGAGCTGGCCTCCGGCGCCGCGCACCTGGCAAAGGCCACGTCCGCCGCGCAGCGGAACGCCGCGGTGGAGGATTTGGCTTGGGTTTGCGTGAACAAGATCGAGTTTCTCTTCAGTTATTGACAGGAGCAGCGTGTGACGAAGAATCGATTTGGCTTTCGCGGGTTCGGGTTGCCCGCCCAGCCGTTCTGGGCGAAGCCGCTGCTGGGCCGCCGGATGTTCTTCCGGCATCTGTCGAGCCTGGTGGGGGGCTATTTTCTGCTGCCGGGGCGTCCGCTGGAAACCGTGGGGCGGGCGGCGGCGACGCCCCGGGCGAGCGCGCGCAACTGCATCTTCATCCTCCTGGGGGGCGCGCCCAGTCACGTCGATACGTTCGACCTGAAGGAAGGCGCGTGGACCCCGCGGACGTTCAATCCCACCAGTTACGGCGACATCCGGTTCCCGCAAGGCTTGATGCCGAATCTGGCCGAGCAAATGCCGGACCTGGCGCTGGTGCGCTCCATCCGCGCCCGCGCGGTCGTGCATGACCTGATGCAAACCTGGGTGCAGATCGGGCGCAACCCGACCAGCGCGCTCTCCAAGATCAGCCCCCATATCGGCAGCGTGGTCTCGATCGAGAGAACGGATCCCGGCGCTCCATTGCCCGCGTTCGTCGCGCTCAACGGCACGCCTGCCAACGGCGCGGGCTACTTGCCTCCCGTGCACGCCCCGTTCCAGGTGACCGCGGGAGGCGCGCTACCAAATACGCAGCACCGCGACGGCCAGGCCCGTTTTGATTCCCGGCTGAGCCTGCTCGAGGAGATGGACGCGGAGATGCGCGCGTCCCACGCATTCGGGCCGGGCGCCGCCGAGATGTCGTCCTGGCATGCCCGCGCCCGCCAGATGATGTACAACAGCGCGATCGACAGCATCTTCCTGCTGAACAACGACGAACGCCAGCGCTACGGCAACACGGCGTTCGGCAACGCCTGTCTGGTCGCCCGGAACCTGCTCCAGGCCGATCTGGGAACCCGTTTCATTCAAGTGAACCTGGGCGGGTGGGACCACCACCAGAACATTTACGCGGCGAATGCGCAACTGCAAGCGCTGTGCCGGACCTTCGACAATGGACTGGCCGCCCTGATCCAAGACCTGAAGCGACTCGGGCTGTTCGACCAGACGCTGATCGTGGCGCTGGGCGAATTTGGCCGTACCGTCGGTCCGCTGAACGCCGCCGCCGGCCGCGACCACTTTCCGCAGCAGGCCGCCCTGTTCGCCGGCGGCGGCGTGCGCGGCGGGCGGGCCATCGGCGCCACCGACGAACTCGGGCGCCTCACCGTCTCGCCCGGCTGGAGCCGCGACCGCGACATTTTCGCCGAGGACCTGGAGGCTACAATCTATTCGGCGCTAGGCATCGACTGGACCACGATCCGCCGCGATGACCCGCTCGGCCGGGGCTTTGAATACGTGCCGTTCTCCGACCGCGATCTGTACGGACCGGTGCACGAACTCTTCTCGTGAAGCGCCCCCTTTGAAAGCCTGCGGGCGGCTCCCCGACGGCGTGTCGTTTCGGGCCCGGGCCGCCCCTCGTCACTCGCGCCGAATTCCGCTCTAATGCAAGAGGAGGCTTTCCTTTGAAACTTGGCTTGGGACTCTACCGCCACATGCTGACCCGCGACAACTTTCGCTTCGCACGCCAGGCGGGCGCGACGCACCTGGTGGCGCACTGGGTGGACTACTTCCCACACGGCCCCTCGATACCGTCGACAGACGGGGAACGCAACTGGGGTGTGATCGACAACCGGGGCCGTCTTTGGGACTACGAAGAGTTGGCGGACCTCAAACGCGCGGTCAACGCCGAGGGACTGGAGTTGGCCGCCATTGAGAACTTCGACCCGTCCCATTGGTATGACATCCTGCTCGACGGCCCGCGCCGCAATGAGCAGTACGAGCAGATCAAGACCATCATCCGGAACGTGGGCCGGGCTGGCATCCCGGTGATCGGCTATAACTTCAGCGTGGCGGGCGTGTGGGGGCACGTCACCGGCCCGTTCGCGCGCGGCGGGGCGGAAACGGTGGCCTTCCTGGGACCGGATGGTCCGCGCGAAACGCCGCTTCGGCTGGGTGAAGTCTGGAACGTCACCTACGACCCGGATGCGCCGCCGGGAACTCGCGAGCCGGTGACGACCGAACAACTCTGGGAGCGCGTGGGGGCCTTCCTGCGGGAAGTGGTGCCCGTCGCCGAGGAGGCCGGCGTCCGCCTGGCCGCGCATCCAGACGATCCGCCGGTGCCGGCGCTGCGAGGCGCCGCGCGCCTGGTCAACCAACCCCATCTCTACCAGCGGCTGCTGGATCTTTATCCGAGCCGCGCCAACGCGCTCGAGTTCTGCCAGGGCACCATCGCCGAAATGACCGAGGGAGACGTTTACGAAGCGATCGATCGCTACACGCGCCAGCACGCGATCGCCTACGTGCACCTGCGCAACGTGAAGGGCAAGGTTCCCCGCTACTATGAGGTTTTTATCGATGAGGGCGACGTCGACATGGTGCGCGCTCTGCGCATCTACCAGCGAAACGGGTACGACGGCGTCTTCGTCCCCGATCACACCCCGCAGATGACCTGCGGCGCGCCCTGGCACGCGGGCATGGCGTTCGCGCTCGGCTACCTCAAGGGGGTGCTTTCTGCCATCGCCCGCGACTGAGCCGCCGGCCCGGCCCACGCGGTTCCGGTGGGTGATTTGCGCCCTCCTGTTCTTCGCCACGACGCTTAACTACGTGGACCGGCAGGTGCTCGGCATCCTGGCCCCGGTGCTCGAGCAAGAGATCGGCTGGAGCGAATCCGACTACGGATTTATCGTCACCGCCTTTCAGTGCGCCTACGCCATAGGTTTGCTGCTGGCGGGACGGGCCATTGACCGCTTTGGGACGCGCCTCGGCTACGCCGTAGCGGTGACCGCCTGGAGCGTGGCGGCGATGGTCCACGGCGCGGCGCGCTCGGCGTTCCACTTCGGACTGGCCCGTTTCGCCCTGGGCCTCGGGGAGGCCGGCAATTTCCCCGCCGCGGTCAAGACGGTGGCCGAATGGTTTCCCAAGCGCGAGCGCGCGCTGGCGACCGGGATCTTCAACGCGGGCTCCAATGTCGGCGCGATTCTGGGCCCGCTGACGGTGCCCTCGATCGCGGTGAAGCTCGGGTGGCGGTGGGCCTTTATTCTGACGGGAGCTCTGGGCTTTGTCTGGGTGGCCGTCTGGCGGCGCTGGTACGGCCTTCCGGAATCACATCCACGTGTCTCCGCGGCGGAACGGCAGTGGATCCAGAGCGAGCCGGAAGCGGCGGCCCGCGGCCCGGGATGGCGGGAACTGCTCAAGCGTCGCGAGACCTGGGGCTTCGCCCTCGCGCGGTTCCTCACGGACCCGGCGTGGTGGATTTACCTGTACTGGGTTCCCAAGTTCCTGCACGCCAAATTTGGCCTGACGCTGGAAGGCGCCAGTCTGCCGCTGGTCGTCATCTACCTGATTGCGGACGTGGGCAGCGTGGGCGGCGGGTGGCTGTCGTCCTGGCTGCTGGGCCGCGGGTGGTCGCCGAACCGTGCGCGCAAAACGGCGATTCTCGTCTGCATCGCCTGCATCCTGCCGGTCTGCGCGCTCGGCTGGGTGTCTCAGGTTTGGGTCGCCGTGGCCCTGCTGGGCATGGCCACCGCCGGCCATCAGGGATGGGCCGCCAACATCTTCACGATTCTTTCCGATGTCTATCCGGGCCGCGCGGTCGGCACCATGGTCGGCTTATGCGGACTGGCGGGTTCGCTGGGCGGGATGGTGGCGTCCTCCTCCACGGGACTCGTGCTCGAGTGGACCGGGTCGTACGCCCCGGTGTTTTTCGTCGCCGGCCTGGTCTACCTCGCCGGCATCGCACTGATTCACCTCGGTTCGCCGCGGCTGGGCGCGGTGGCCCTGCGGGATCCGGCGTAGGCGGGCAGATTATTCCCCCGCTGTCGGAAAACTCTTCGACATGTGGTCCTGCCACGCAAGCTGTTCTTCGTCCACCAGAGCCCACAACAAGCCGGCCCCGACCGCGAAGACGCTGATGCAAAGGGCGCCTACCCGCCCCAGCCGCTGCGGCCACTCGACCGGCTGCCCCTCGAAGTTGACCAGGCGCAGCCCGGTTGCTCGCCGCCCCGGCGTCTCGCGCCCAACGACGGCCCAAAACGCGCCGTAAGCAATCGCCAGCAGCGTCACGACGCCCGCCGCCAGCACGACGGTCACCGGATTCCAGACCATCACGCCCCCCAGCAGCGTGAACGGCACGCCGAACAAAGCAGCCGCAAACACCAGCACACAGCCATCCACCGCCGCGGCGCACAAGCGATGCGGGTAGGTGGCTACCCGGTAGTCGCAGTAAATGCTGGCCTCCACCTGCGTATCCAGCATCCGCGGCGTATTCGGTTGCGGAAGCGAAAAATCCAGCATCGGCTGCGTGTCGGGATCCACGCGGGGCCGGCGCGGCGCGCGGCGCGCTGGGGGCGGCGTTTCCCCGGTGGTTCGCGGCGACGGCGCCGGGCGCGGCCCCGCCAGGGGCGTCGGGAACGCGATCACCTTCGAGGTGTCTTCAAACAGCGACTGCTGGCGCGCCCGGCGGAAATCCACGGGCTTTCTCCGGGGCTTCACTCCGGTGGCGGTCGCCGCGGCGTCCGGGACCATTTCGACCGCCAGGGCGGCCGCGCCGGATTGGAAAACCGGCAGCGGACCCCCCAGCCGCCGTCCGCAATGCGTGCAGCGGTGGTCTTCTTCCAGTTGCGGATAGTGGCAGTGCGGACAAACCATGCGGTTTCGCTTTCACCGGAGCGGGCCGGGTTGCTCCCCCAGAGGCAACCATGCTACGTTTGGCGAAACGCCAATGGGGCTGCCACCACTCCGGACCTTGGGGTTCTCACTTCTTTCATATCAGAAGTCCGGTTATTTGTCACGATCAATTCGGATTACCGGCGGTTTTTTCTTTTTTGCAACGATACAAATACAGTTGGCATTCTCCCAGGCGCCACCTGATTTATCCCGAACCTCGCCCGGCGCCGCCCCGGTTCGAGATCCGTCTGTGGCCGCCCCGGCGGCGCTGGTCCGGCGGGCCAGCCTGCCTCCTCCGGGCTGGGTCGACGTCTCCGCCGTGACGCAACTCACCGAGGGACCGTGGCGGCGTCTCCGGGGTAACGCCCGTATCACCACCGATGAGATGGAGTTACAGGCGGAGGAGGTCGACTACGATCAGGAACGCGACTACGCCGAAGCGCGCGGCAACGTCCGCTTTACGCATTTCCAGCGGGGAGAGAGCCTGGAGGCCGACCGCGTCGAGTACTTCCTCAAAGAGGAGCGGGGAAATTTTTTTAACATCCGCGGCGAATTGCGCTCAAAAATTGAGACGCGGCCTGGAGTGCTCGCAACCAGTAATCCTTTTTACTTTCAAGGCAAGTGGGCGGAAAGACTTGGCGAACGCTACATTTTGCACGACGGCTTCATCACGAATTGCCGCCTGCCCCGGCCCTGGTGGACGCTGCGCGCGCCCCGCTTCGATATCGCGCCGGGCGACCGCGCGATCGCCCAGCGCGCCATGTTCCGGGTCCGCAAGGTTCCTATTTTCTATGCTCCGGCTTTTTACAAATCCCTCGAACGCGCGCCCCGGCGCAGCGGCCTGCTCACTCCCAACGTGGGCAACAGTTCGCGCCGCGGCCTCATGCTGGGCGCCAGCTACTACTGGGCTATCAACCGCAGTTACGATCTCACCTATCGCGCCCAGTTGTTCACCGCTCGCGGTCTGGCCCACAACGTGGACATCCGCGGCAAACCCCGGGCCGGAACCGATTTCAACACCATCATTTACGGGGTGAACGACCGGGGCTTGGACCTGGGGGGCGGCGAACGGCGCAAAGAGGGCGGAGTGATGATCTCTTCGCGCCTCCAAACCCAGTTGGCCCATGGCTTTGAGGGACGCGCCGACATCAATTACTTGAGCTCGCTGCTCTTCCGTCAGGCCTTCACGGAATCGTTTCAGGAAGCCGTCTTCTCCGAGACCGCTTCCACCGCGTATCTGAGCCGTCACTGGGAGACGTACAGCCTGAATTTCGCCTTCACCCGCATTGAAAACTTCCAGACCATCCTCCCGGACGACAAGATCCTGATCCGGCGTCTGCCCGAGGTGTCCTTGCTTTCCCGTGACCGCCAGGTCTCCCGGCGGATTCTCCCGGTATGGGTTTCCCTGGAATCCAGCACCGCCCTGCTGCATCGCTCCCAGCCTGCGCTGGAACGTTTCCGCGAGGACGAGGAAGGCTTCACGGTCGAAACACAACGGCTGCGCACCGCCCAGTTCCTCTCCCGCGTGGACGCCTCCCCGCGCGTCACCACCGCGCTCCGTTGGAAGGATTTTCATTTGATCCCCAGCCTTTCCCTGCGCGAGACCTACTACGGCCAGACCCAGGCGGGCGGCGTGGTGCGCAACGGCAGTCTGCTGCGCAGCGCCCGGGAATTCACCGTGGAGCTGGTACCCCCTTCGCTCGCGCGTACCTTCCGCCGCAAATCCCTGCTGGGCGACCAGGTCAAGCACATCATCGAACCGCGCCTGAGTTTCCGCCACGCGACCGGCGTGGCGGATTTCAACCGGATCATTCGCTTCGACGAAACCGAGTTGCTTTCCAACACCACGGAAGCCGAGGCCGCGCTGATCAACCGGATCTGGATCAAGCGGCGAGGGGTCGCTTATGAAGCGTTCACCTGGCAGGTGTGGCAGCGCCGGTATTTCGACCCGGACTTTGGCGGCGCGATCGTCGACGGGACCCGCAACGTGCTGCTTAGTTCCACTCAATTGACCGCTTATACGTTCCTGGACCGCGTGCGCCGCTACTCCCCGGTTGTGTCGGCGCTGCGCGCCGTTCCCCGCGCCGGCGTGGGCATCGAGTGGCGTTCGGATTACGATCCGCTGCTGCGCCAGTGGGTAAACAGCAGCATTACCGGCGACGCCCGCGTCGGCGCGTACTTCGCCTCGATCGGCCACAGCTACGTTCGCAGCACCGAGGTCCTCACACCGAAGGCGAACCAGCTCCGCACTGCCCTTGGCATCGGCATGCCGAGCCGTAAAGGGTGGAACGCCGCGTTCTCCTCCATCTACGACTTCCGCCTGGGCGTTATGCAGTTCGCCACGACGGAGGTCGCCTACAACACCGACTGTTGCGGGCTGAGCATTCAATACCGCCGTTTCGGTTTCGGCTCCCGCAACGAGAACCAGTTCCGGGTGGCGTTCGCCGTCGCCAACCTCGGCTCGTTCGGGACCCTGCGCAAACAGGAAAAGATGTTCTGAAGGGGCGCGGGCGCGAGAACGTCACGGCTCCACCGCGCCGAACCGGCCGGCTTGATAGAGGCGGTTGTCCATCCGGCTGAGCGAGCGTTCGCGGGAACGCGGCAGCAGGCGGATGTGCGGCGCCGCCGCCAGGTATTCGGGCACCGCCCACACGTCCTCCGCGGACGTCATCCAGTGGATCCGGTCAAAACGCCGCAGGGACACCGGTCGCGAGTATGCGCGCAGCGTCTTTTCTCCCGCGGGGTTGTAGTAGTGCTCGAAGTAGGACATCGCCAGCTCCCGCAGCGAACGGTAGACCGGTTCCCGAAACCGCAGGCCGGCGTAGTTGGATTTGGCGATCGCGCCCCAGAGGCCGTCCTGCCGGAAAACCGCCAGGACGTGATCGTCGTCGCGCACCGCTTCCAGGTCCGCCAGCAAGGGGGGAAACCCGAGCGCGCGCAGCGCGGCGGCCGCCAGCAGCGCGCCTTCCATGCAATGGGCGACGCCTCGCCGCAGCACCGTGCGCGGCGAGTAGCACGTCAGGCCGTCCGGTTCCTTGTTGTAGCCGAGTTCCTCGTCCAGGAAGCGCTGGATGCGCGAGGGCTTCTTCCATCCTCGGAGCAGGGAGAGTTCCTGGCGGGTAAACGCAGACAGGGCCGGATCGGACGCGCGCAATCCGCAATTGTACCCGAACCGGTTCTATACTGAGGGTTCCCCATGCGCAGACTTCTGTGGACAGGCTTGGCGGCGGCAGGCGCGCTGGCGGCGCAGACGCGCCCGGTGGTGGCGGTGGCCGGGATCATGCACGAGTCCAACTCGTTCAATCCCGCTCCCACGCGTCTCCAAGATTTCACCGTACAGGAACCGGCGGCCACGCCGGACATTCTGAAAGTTTGGCGCAGTTCCAACACTGAACTTACGGGGTACCTCGAAGCGGCGGACCAGGAGGGACTCGAGATCTTCCCCGCGCTGCTCGCCAACGCCATGCCCAAGGGACCGCTGACACGGGAAACCTTCGAGACGCTGCTGGGCCGCATGATGGCGCGGATTGGCGCCGCGCCGCGGCTGGATGGCGTGCTGCTGGCGCTGCACGGGGCGTTGATCGCGGAAGGGTTTCCCTTGGGAGATGAGGAAATCGTCCGGCGGGTGCGCCAGGCGGTGGGGCCGCGGATCCCCATCGTGGTCACTCACGACTTCCACGCCAACGTCTCGCCCGCGATGCTCCGGTACTGCACCGCGCTGGTGTGCTACCAGCAGAACCCGCACCTGGACATGCGCGAACGCGGGCAGCGGGCGGCGCGCATCCTGGCCCGCACGGTGCGCGGCGAGATCCGGCCCGTGCACGCGGCGCGCAAACCGCCCATGGCCTTCAACCTTATCTTCCAGAACACCTATCAGGGTCCGTTCGCCCGCGTCACGCGCGCCAGCCTGGAGCTGGAGACGAACCCCAAGGTGCTGGCCGCCAGCGTGGTGGGCGGATACCAGTGGGGCGACACGCCGGCTATGGGACCGGCGGCGATCGTGGTGACCGATGGCGACCCGGCGCTGGCCGAGCGGGAAGCGGCGCGCCTGGCGGACCTGCTGTGGCAGACTCGCGAGCAGATCGTGCTGCGCCTCCCGGATCCCGCCCAGGCAGTCCGGGAAGCGATGCGCGCCGCCCGCTTCCCGGTGTCCCTCATGGATACGGGCGACAATATCGGCGGCGGCTCGGCGGGCGACAGCACCTTCCTGCTGGCCGAGTTCCTGAAACAGAAGGCCGTAGGCTGGGTGATCGCGATCGCGGATCCCGCGGCGGTCCAGGCCGCGATCCGCGCGGGGATCGGCGCCGCATTTGACCAGCCGGTGGGCGGCAAAACCGATGATCTGCACGGCAGGCCCGTCCGCGTGCGCGGGCGCGTCCGCTCGCTCCATGACGGCGAGTACCTGGAAACGGAAACGCGGCACGGCGGCGGCCGCTATTTCAGCATGGGGCCGACGGCGGTGATCGAAGTCGAGGGCTCCACGCCCGACGATCTGAACCTGCTGCAACTCACCACCCGGCGGGTCTTCCCGTCCAGCCTCCACCAGTTGATCAGTTGCGGCATCTATCCGTCCCGGCAGAAGATTCTGGTGGCCAAAGGAACGATTGCGCCGTTGGCGGCGTATGCGCCGGTGTCGGCGCAGGTCCTGTTTGTCGATTCCCCCGGCTCGACGGCGGTGAACCCGGCGCGTTTCCGCTACCGGAACCTGCCGCCGAACCTCTGGGGCGTTCAGTGATCGATCCGGAAATCCCATGGACCAACGGCGGCTGACAATCCTGTTCCTGGTAGCGCTGACGGCGGTCGCGCTCTACTTCTGCTATCTGATCGCGGAGCCGTTCCTGCGGGCCATCGTCTACGCGGTGATGATGGGGGTGGTCTGGTATCCGCTGCATGTCAGGTTGCTGGCCCGCTTGCGGCGTCCGTCGCTCACGGCGCTGATTTCCACGCTCCTAGTGGTCGTGATCTTGCTGGTGCCGCTGGTGGCGATCGCGCGCGGCATCGTCTACGAAGTCTCGCTCCTCCGCCAGATTCTCTCCGAGCGCGATTTCGGACCGGGCGGCTGGACCGGGTATGCCGGCGAACTGGCGCAGAAGGCCGAGCAGTGGGTGAGCCGCTGGGTGGACCTTTCGGATTTGAATCTGCGGGCGCAGGCGGTGGCCCGTCTCCAGCAGTTCAGCGCGTTCGTGGTCGGCCGGGCCGGGGCGTTGCTGGGGAACGTGACCTCTTTCGTCGTCGACATGGTGATTGCCTTCTTCACCCTGTATTTCCTCTTCCGGGAGGGGACGCGGATTCGGGATACCGTGGCGGAGTTCATGCCCTTGCGCCGCGAGCAGTTCGATCACCTCTTCGCCGGCTTCTCGGCGACCCTGGCGGCCACCATCTACGGCGGACTTGCCGTGGCGGTGGTCCAGGGCACACTGCTGGGTCTGTCCTTCTGGGTGTTGGGCATCACCGCGCCCTTGTTCTGGGGACTGGCCGGCATGCTGCTTTCGCTCCTGCCCCTGGTCGGGACCAGCCTGATCTGGATTCCCGCGGTGATCTACCTTTGGTCCACCGGGCACTGGGTCCAGGCCATCGTTCTCGCCCTGTGGTGCGGCCTCGTCGTCGGTTCGGTGGACAACGTGTTGCGGCCCTTCCTGATTGCCGGACAGGTGCGCCTGCACACGCTGCCGCTGTTCTTGTCGCTGCTGGGGGGCGTGCAGGTGTTCGGGCTGCTGGGATTGTTCTTCGGGCCAGTAGTGCTGGCGGTGACGATTTCCTTGTTGCAGATGCTTCGCGAGGAACTAGGCGCGATGCATCCTTCGAGTGTAACCACCAGCTCCGAGTAGAGTGAGCCGGCCAAGTGTGGGGTCTTGGCCGGCTCGATGGGAGCTCAGTACGGGGTGACCGCTGCTTGGAGGACCAGTTGTGCACCCCTGGAACTCCAGGATTAAAAAAATTATATCCGAGACTCTTCTCGCTTGCAAGCTATTTCGCGCGTCGGTCCGGGCAAAGCAGGAACCACGCTGGACGCGCACCGGCTGGCGGAGGGGCTGCGGTGGCAAGAAAGCTGAACGGTAATGGCAGGCGGGCGGCCGGGCCACGTGGCGCTGGTTTCCGACCGGCGCCGCCCCCTTACACCCGGGCGAGGAATCCAGAAACTCGAGCAAGGCGGAGACTTGCCCCACCGCGGCCGTCCCCCCGCTCCCGTGAACATCAACCCTGGGTTTGGGATGAGGCCAGCGGCTCCTCACGCACTCTCGACAGCTCCCGTCGGTTGCGACTGCCGCAGGCCCGCTCCCTGCCGGTCGCGGCTCCGCGTGATCGTTCCGAGCCGCGAGGGGCAGAGGCTGTGAACCCGAGGGATCGACAGCCTTTTTCGATCAACGAGCCGTGCAGAATTCACGATTGGCGGCTCGAAGCAGGTGTATCCCCCCAGTTTTTTCGGGGCACTGTAGGATGCCGGAGGGCCTGTCCTCCAGGCCGCAGGCTGGCGCCTGCGGCGGGAACGGAAAACTCACCAAATCGGGGCGATCGCCGTCTGGCCGCGCAACGCCCGCTGATTCAAACGGTACCCGAAGCCGGGCTCGTCACTGAGGTCGATCCAGCCGCCCGCCGGTTGAGGCTCTCCTTCCAGCAGCAGTTCCCCTCCCTGCGCGAACACGTCGACAAACTCGGCGCGCGGCGAGTTGCTGGTCGCGGCGACGAAGTGGTACGTGGGCGCGCCGATGCCGTGCGGGATCACCGGGAGGTGGTGCACGCTGGCGTAGGCGGCAATTTTGCGCAGTTCGGTGATGCCGCCGGCGCGGTAGATGTCGGGCTGGAGAACGTCCACCGCCCGGCGCTCGACCAGGTCGCGGAACTCCCAGCGTGAGTACAGATGCTCGCCCGCGGCGTACAACACCTCCGGCACGGCGTCCTTCAGCCGCAGCAACGAATCCACGTCCCGGGTGGCGAACGGCTCTTCCAGCCACAGCACGCGCAGGTCGCGGGCGGCGCGGGCCAGTTCGATGGCGTACGGCACGTCCAGCGCCTGGTAGCAGTCCACCATCAGGTCGCCTTCGTCGCCGATTCTGCGGCGCGTGGCTTCCAGCAGCGCGACGTTCTGGCGGAAGCCCTCCCGCCCGCCGGCGGGGGCGTGGGGCAGCGCGATTTTGACGCTGCGAAAGCCTTCGGCCAGGTGCCTCTCGGTGAGGTTGCCGGTTACGTAAGCGGGGATTCGTTCTTTGGTTTTGCCTCCCAGCAGGCGATACACCGGCTGGCCGAGCGCTTTGCCGAGCAGATCCCAGAGCGCCAGGTCGATCCCGCTGATGGCCTCCATGGCGAGACCGCCGGCGTACATCAGACTGGCGCGGCACATCTGCTCCCAGCGCAACTCGAGGTCGAACGCCTCCTGGCCGGTCAGCAAGGTTGCGAGGTGGCTCTCGATCACTTCGCGCACCGCGCCGCCGCGGCCGCCGCCCGCGTAGCCGAGTCCGGTGAGTCCGGTGTCGCTTTCGATCTCGACCACCGCGGCGGTCATGGCGCCAAACCAACTGGAGCGCCGCTCGCGATAGGCGGCATAGGCGGACAGGGGATTCGCGATGAGGCTGTCGGTCAGCCAGGAGAACGCCATGGGCGCGGTGTGGACGGAGAGGCGGGCGATCTTCACGACGCGAACCGGATTTGCGCGATCACCAGGTCCGGCATCATCCGGTTCCAGCTTTCCGGGATGTTATCGAAGGCCAGGCGGAAGCGCTTGGTTTGCCCGGGCGCCAGCGGGCCGAACGTACGGCCGACGATGGCCGAGCGTTCCCGCAGCACCACTTGCGTGTACGCATCGCGAAACACGCAGTTGACCTCGACGAGCGCCACGGTGCGGTCGCCGTTGTTCGTGATTTTCCCTTCAATTTCGACCAGGTCCTGCTTCAGATAGCTTTCCGCCGCCTTCATCTCCACTTCACTCAACGCCAGATTGCGCACGTACGCTTTGGCCTCAGCAGTCAGCACCGGCTGAGGCGGCACGTAACGTCGGGCCTGGCGGTCGAGATAGTAAAAGCCTCCGGCGCCCGCCAGCACGAGCACCGTGACGACGCTGATCAGCGGCCAGGGCAGGGATGGAGACGGAGTGGGTTTAGTGTCCGGCAACGGTCATCTCTCCAATCGCCAGCGTCGGCGCCGCTGACGAGGACAGGAACTCGAGATCGCTTCCGATTGCCACGATATCCTGAAACATCTGGTTGAGGTTACCCGCGATGGTGACCTCGGAGACGGGGAACGCCAGTTCGCCGCCGCGGATCCACAGGCCCGCCGCGCCCTGGGAATAATCGCCCGTCACGATGTTCGTGCCGAAGCCCATCAACTCGGTGACGTAGAAGCCGTCGGCAATGCCTCGCAGGATCTGTTCCGGCGTCCGGTCCCCGGCCGCGATGAAAAAGTTGTGCGGGCCGATGCCGGTGTTGCCGCCGTAACCGCGCGAGGCGTTCCCGGTAGTCTTCATGCCCAGCTTGCGCGCGGTATAGGTGTTCAGCAGGTAGTTCTTCAGCACGCCGTTCTCAATGACCACGCTCCGGCGGGTCGGCACGCCCTCGTCGTCAAAGGGAGCGGAACCGAACAAGCCGGGAATGGTGCCGTCATCGATCACCGTCAACGCCGGGCTGGCGATGCGTTCGCCCAGTTTGCCGGCCAGAAACGACGCGTGGCGGTAGATCGCTTCGCCGTTCACGGCTTCCAGGATCGCGCCGAGCAGCGCCCGGGCCGTGCGCGGTTCGAAGACCACCGGCGCCCGCCGGGTCGCCACTTTGCGCGCGCCCAGGCGGCGCAGCGCCCGTTGCGCGGCGATCCGCCCGATCTCCTCGGGCGCCTTCATCCGCGCCACCGAGCGCGCCATGGTGAACCAGTAGTCCCGCTCCCGGTGTTCGCCCTCCACCGCCAGCGGAATCGCCACCAGCGAGACATAGCTGGTGCGGTACGCGCCGGCGAAGCCGCGCGAATTGGCGAAGGCCTGCGCGCCCAGGTGGCTGTCGAACGAAGCCCCCTCGGAGTTGGCGATGCGGGGGTCCAGGTCCAGCGCCGCCCGCTCGGCCCGCTTCGCCCGCGCGATTTTCTCCTCGGTGTCCAACTGGCGGACATCGTCAAAAAACGTCTCGAGATCCTGATTCAGCGCGCCCAGTTCCTCCGGTTCCGGCAGGCCGCAATGGGGGTCCTCGGTGGTGAACCGGGCCATCTCCACCGCGGACGCGACCATCTTCGCGATCCCTGCCGGGGACAGATCCGAGGTGTAGGAGGAGCCGCTGCGCTGACCAATCACCACGCGCAGGGCGGCGCCGCGCGAACCCGCTTCCTTCAGGCTCTCGACTTCCTGCATGCGGATGTTGGCGGAGAATTCCTCGCCTTCCGCGATGGTGCACTCGGCGTCATGTGCGCCGGCGGCCAAGGCCTGCCGCACCATGTCGGCCGCCAGCGGCGTCAGCGTTTCGCTCAATGCGTGCCTCCTACGGTCATGCGGTCGATCCGGATGGTGGGCATGCCCACGCCCACCGGCACGGACTGGCCTTCCTTGCCGCAAGTGCCGATGCCTTCATCGAGTTTCAGGTCGTGCCCCACCGCGCTGACGTACTTCAGCGACTCCGGCCCGTTGCCAATCAGGGTTGCGTTGCGCACCGGCCGCGTAATTCTGCCGTCCTCGATCAGATAACTCTCCGAGGCCGAGAAGACGAAGTTGCCGTTGGTGATATCCACCTGGCCGCCGCCGAAACTGACGCAGTAGAGGCCGCGCGGCACGCCGCGGATGATCTCTTCCGGATCGCTGTCGCCGGCCAGCAGAAACGTGTTCGTCATGCGAGGCATCGGAATGTGGGCGTAACTTTCGCGGCGCCCGCTGCCGGTTTGCGCCGCTCCCATAATGCGGCTCGACAGCTTGTCCTGCAAATACCCGCGCAGGATGCCATGCTCGATCAGCACGTTGCGCTGCGTGGGGAAGCCTTCGTCGTCCAGGTTCAACGAGCCGCGCCGGTTGGCGATGGCGCCGTCGTCGACCACGGTGCACAGTTCACTGGCCACCCGTTGTCCTACCCGACCGGTGAACGCGGACGTGCCCTTGCGGTTGAAGTCCGCCTCCAGGCCGTGGCCCACCGCTTCGTGGAGCAGGATGCCCGGCCAGCCCGGACCCAGCACCACGGTCATCTCCCCCGCGGGCGCTTCCACGGCGTCCAATTGCACGATAGCCTGCCGAGCAGCCTCCCGGGCGAAGTATTCCGGTGTCTTTTCGTCGAGGAAAAAACTCAGTTCGACACGTCCGCCTCCGCCCGAGAACCCCGTCTGCGGCGCTCCGTCCGCCTCGCGCGCGAGCGCGCGCACGCTGAGCCGGGCCATCGGCTGCCGGTCGGAGTTGACCACGCCGTCGCTGGTGGCGATCAGGATCTCCCGCAGACTGTCGGCGAAGACGGCCTGCACCTGGAATACCCGCGGATCATAGGCCCGCGCCGCGCGGTCGGCCCGCTGCGTCAGATCGACTTTCGCCGCGAACTCGGCTTCCGTCGAGGGCGCCACCACCGGGTACAGGTTTCGCTTGGGTCCCGTCTGGAGACCGAACTTGTCCACCTTGGCAGGCCCTTCCGCGATACACGCCGCCACGCGCGCCGCGTGCAGGATCCGCTCGGGCGACAGGTCGTCGCTGTAGGCGTACCCCGTCCGTTCGCCGGCGATGACCCGCACGCCGACCCCCATTGAGACGCCCTGGGAGGCGGTCTTCACGATGGACTCGTCCAGGCTGACCATGCTGGTGGCCAAGTACTCGAAGTACAGGTCGGCATAGTCGCCGCCGCGCGAGAGCGCCTCGCCCAGGTAGCGCTCCAGATCCCGGCCGCTGATGCCAAAGCGCGTCGCAAAGATGCTGTCCGGGAAGGTCATTCTCTGCCAGCGTAACATGGGGTTCTCGCACTCCTCGTGACGTAGGGCGCGGGCGCGAAGCCCGCGGCCCCTACCGCCGCACCCATACGGTGAGCGGGCCTCCGGCCGCAGGCACTCCGTCCACCGTCACCCTGACCGAGGAAAAACCCGCCGTCGTGCCGGGCCCGCGGATCCGCAGCGCCCAAACGCTGGAAACAGCGCCCGGCTGGAGTTGCGCCGAGTCCCATCCGACCGGCGGATCGAGAGCCACCGGCAAAGCGAGCGGGATGATTGCGTCCCCTGGCGTCACGAACCCGCTTCGAAGAGAAGTGCCTGCCACGCCCACGCCATTCAGAAACACGGTCACCAGCGAGCCCGGGGCGGCTGGCGTCGCGCAGGTATTCAGAGCGCCGTCGTCATTGAGAGCGCCAACGGATAGGAAACACCGCGGATAGGAAACACCGCCCGGCGCCGCCGGCGCGGCCCCGTTGCAGGTAAGCTCCGGGTCTCCCCGCAGGAAAGGCGCGGGCTGCCACGCCTGCACGCGGTAGGTTCGCGATTCACCGAGCTTCGACACCACAACCGTGTCGTCCTTCGCGATTTCGTAAGGCGCCTGGAGATTCACCTGCCGCCCCGAAACGTACAGCAGCGCGGCCGAGGTTCCATTGAAGGCCGCCGTGAAGCCGCCGATGGCGAACGGCAGAAAGCCAGACCCGGAGGGCACCCCGATGAGTTCTTGTTCAGCCAGATCCTCGCCGAACAGCGTAAGAAGTTGGCTAGGGGTGACCGCGGCGACGCGCCCTCCGGTCGCGGCGTCAGTCACGCAGGCGACACGGGAGCGCGGCCCCTAGAAGTCCACCCGCAGAATTGCCGGTTCGCTGGCGAGGTAGGGGCCCTGGTCTGCCAGGAAAACCAGGTCTCCCGTTGCGTCCCCGTCCAACAGCTCCGTCCCCACCAGACCGGAGCCGTCGAGCGCGATCCGCGACACGTATCTGGCGGCGCGTCCAGTCCCGGAAGGTCCAGCGAGCTCGCCGCGCCAGCCAGGTAGATCGAGTTGGCATCCACCCTCATCCCGCTGATCGTGTCGGTCCGGGTTCCGCTGAAATAGGTCGCGAACAGCAGGGCCGTGCCCGTATTGTTCAGTCCGGCGACGAAGCCGGACGCACGCGGGATGCGGACCGCCGGGCGGAGGGGGTTCGGATCCGACGGATAAGGTTCGTTGGCGATATGGCGGTCGAGCAGCACGCCGGCGGTGGTGGGAAAGTCCGTGGAATTCGTCACGCCGGCCACCAGCGCGTTTCCTCCCGCATCCACGTGCAGGCCGCGAAACTGCGACCCGTGCCGCCCGGTCAGCCAGGTGGAGAAAATCACTTCCGTACCGCCGGGGTTCAGCTTCGCGACGAAGCCGTAGCTGCACGGAACCCCGAGAAACGCCGTGCCTCCGCCTGCTGCCTGGCCGTGCGCGATTTGGAGCGCGCCCGAGCTGATTGGGATTTCGTCGCCGCCCAGCACCACGCCGGCGATTTACCAGCTGCCGCCGGCATCGTAGGCCATCCGGCCGACTCCCAGGCCGCGCACGGCGGCCAGCAGAGCGGTCCCGGAGGCGTCGATCTTGATGGTGTACATCGCGTTGGTGACATCCGTGCTCCACGCCGGGCCGGGAGTTGCCGGGAATCCGGGTCCGTCGACCGCCAGCGCCGAGGCGCTTTCGCTGCCGGTCCCGCCGATCACCGTCCAGGAGCGCAGCTCGCCGGCGGGGCTGAGCCTGGCGATAAACGCGTCGTCCTTCCAATCCCCCGCGGCGTAGAGGTTGCCGCCGTGGCTCTTCAGCGCCCGGATCGCGGCGCTTTCCGGAAGATGTGCGAAGGGGGCCACCCGCGCCGCGAGGGCGGGAGCGGGGACCCGCATCAGGAGGACCAACAGGGCAAGAACCACGCTGCCGGCCCCCGATCTTGACGAAGCTGGCGGAGAGAGAGGGATTCGAACCCTCGATAGAGTTTCCCCTATACACGCTTTCCAAGCGTGCGCCTTCAACCACTCGGCCATCTCTCCGGGTTGACGAGCAGGCCGGCGATGCGCTGGCCACCCCTCAGAATAACATGCCGCCTTCCGGCGTCCGTCTCTTCCGCGATGAGACGCCGGACGCCTTCTCTCCGCGCCGCGCGCCCTGGATAATAAAAAGAAAGCCTCACCAGCAGGAGTTTTCATGTCGTCGTCTTCTTCCCACCGCGCCCCGGCGCCCCGTCCGGATCCCGCCCGCCGCAGTTGGGCCGAACCGTTTCGCATCAAGGTGGTGGAACCCGTCCGCCTCACCACGCCGGAGCAGCGGGAGCGGGCCATCCGCGAGGCCGGCTACAACACGTTCCTGCTCAAGAGCGAAGACGTCTACATCGACCTGCTCACCGACTCGGGCACCTCCGCCATGAGCGACTGGCAGTGGGCGGGCATGATGCTGGGCGACGAAGCCTACGCCGGCAGCCGCAACTTCTATCACCTGGAAGAAATGATGCAGAAGTATTACGGCTACCGATACCTGGTGCCAACGCACCAGGGGCGCGGCGCGGAGAACATCCTCTCGCGCGTACTGATCAAGCCGGGCGACGTCATCCCCGGCAACATGTACTTCACGACCACGCGTCTGCATCAGGAACTGGCCGGGGGCACGTTCGCGGACGTGATCATCGACGAAGCCCATGACCCCGCCAGTCTGCATCCGTTCAAAGGCAATGTCGACCTGAACAAACTGGAGGATCTGATGCAGCGCCACGGCGCGGCGCGGATTCCCTATGTGTCTATCGCCGGAACCGTGAACATGGCGGGCGGCCAGCCGATCTCACTCGAAAATCTGAGGCAGGTGCGGGCGCTCACCGCGCGGCACGGGATCAAAGTGATCCTGGATGCGACCCGCCTGGCCGAAAACGCCTACTTCATCCAGCAGCGCGAACCCGGTTACGCCGCCCGTTCCATCGCGGAAATCGTCCGCGAGATGTGCGCGCAGTCCGACGGCTGCACCATGAGCGCCAAGAAGGATTCGCTGGTGAACATCGGCGGCTTCCTGGCGGTGAATGACTGGGAGGTGTTCGAGGAGGCGCGCAACCTGGTGGTGGTCTACGAAGGTTTGCACACCTACGGCGGCATGGCCGGGCGCGATATGGAAGCGGTGGCCCGCGGGATTGCCGAATCGATGCAGGACGATCACATGCGCGCGCGGGTGGGCCAGGTGCTGTATCTGGGCAACCGATTGCTCGCCTGGGGCATTCCGATCGTGCAGCCGATCGGCGGGCACGGCGTTTTCCTGGATGCCAGGGCGTTGCTGCCGCACCTGCCGCAGGAACAATATCCAGCGCAGGCCCTGGCGGCGGCGCTGTACCTGGACTCGGGCGTGCGCGCGATGGAACGCGGCGCGGTCTCCGCGGGCCGCAACAAGGAGACCGGCGAGGAATACCGGCCGAAACTGGAACTGGTGCGCCTGACCATTCCCCGCCGCGTCTATACGCAGGCGCACATGGACGTGGTCGCCGAGTCGGTGTATCTCGTCCACGAGCGGCGGGAGCAGGTTCCAGGCTTGCGCATGGTCTACGAGCCGAAGTATCTGCGGTTCTTCCAGGCGCGGTTCGAAGCGCGGTGAGCCGGCGCGGGACAACTCGAGCCCGAGGCGGATGAGGCTGATAGTATTGAAGGAGTCTTCGCATGGATCAACCCGCGCCGTTGCCCACTGGAGTTCTCCTTCACCTTTCTCAAAGCCTGAGTATTCCCTTACGTTCTCTGGTCGCCGTCATCGAGTTGCTGGACGGGGGCGCGACGGTCCCCTTCATCGCCCGCTACCGGAAGGAGGCCACCGGGAATCTGGACGAAGTTCAGATTCAGGCGATTCTCGAAAAGCTGGAGTATCAGCGGGAACTCGAGGAACGCCGGCAGACGGTGCTGAAGACGATTCGCGAGCAAGGGAAGCTGACTCCGGAACTGAAAGCCCGGATCGCCGCGGCGCTGGACAAGAACGAACTCGAAGACCTGTATCTCCCCTTCAAACCCAAGCGCCGGACGAAGGCTTCCATCGCCCGGGAAAAGGGGCTGGAACCGTTGGCCCGGTATCTGTGGGACCAGCAGGGGAACGGCATGCCGCTCGGCGAGTACGCGGCGACGTTTCTGCCGGATCCGGACGAGGCGCTGGAGGGCGCGCGCCACATCGTGGCCGAGTGGATCAGCGAAACCGCTGAGTTCCGCAAGGCGCTGCGAGCGATGATGCTAGCCGACGGGGTGGTGATGAGCCGGAAAATCGAGGGCGCGGCGGACCCCGAAGGCAAGTACCAGATGTATGCCGATTTCGCCGAACCCGCGGCCCGCATTCCCTCGCATCGCATGCTGGCCATCCGCCGCGGCGCCAAGGAAGGCGTGCTGCATTTTGAGATCGAACTGCCGCCGGAGAAGCCGCTGGTCTACCTCAAGAACAAGGTGATCCGCGAGCCGGGCGCATGGACCCCCCACCTCGAGCAGGCGGTCGAGGACTGCTGGCAGCGCCTGCTGAACCCTTCCATCCAAACCGAGGTGCGCCTGGAACTGAAAGAGCGCTCGGACGAGGAGGCCATCCGCGTCTTCCGGGAGAATCTCGAGAACCTGCTGCTGGCGCCGCCGGCCGGCAGCCTCCGTGTGCTGGCCGTGGATCCGGGAATCCGCACCGGCTGCAAGCTGGCGGTGGTGGATTCCACCGGCAAGTTTCTGGAGGAAGCCGTCATTTACCCGCTGGAGCCGCGGAACGATCTGGCGGGCTCACTGCAAACGCTGTGTTCACTGATTCAAAAACACGAGGTGCAGGCGATCGCAATCGGAAACGGGACCGGTTCGCGCGAGGTGGCCGGCCTGGTGCGCGACTTCCTGCGGCAGTCCGGCCAGCGGCGCGTTTTCAGCGTGGTGGTCAGCGAGGCCGGCGCCTCGGTCTATTCCGCATCCGAAGTGGCGCGCCAGGAATTCCCCCAGCTTGACGTCACGGTCCGCGGCGCGATCTCCATCGCCCGGCGCTTGCAGGACCCGCTCGCCGAACTGGTGAAGATCGACCCCAAGTCGATTGGCGTCGGCCAGTACCAGCACGACGTCGACCAGAAGAAACTGAAGCAGGGCCTGGAGCGCACCGTGGAATCGTGCGTCAACCGGGTGGGCGTGGACCTGAACACCGCCTCCTTTTCCCTGCTGAAGTACGTGGCCGGAATTCAGGAACGCACGGCCCGGCGCATCGTGGAGTACCGGAACGAACACGGGGCGTTCCGCTCGCGTGTGCAGTTGCTGGCGGTCCCGGGCTTGGGGCCCAAGACCTTCGAGCAGGCCGCGGGCTTCCTGCGTATCCGCGGTGGGGATGACCCGCTGGACGCCACCGCCGTGCACCCCGAGTCGTACCCGGTGGTCGCCAAAATCGCCGCGGCGCTGGGCGTGACCGTGGCGGGCCTCATCGCTCAGCCCGAAGTGGTGACGCGGGTCCGCATCGAAGAAATCCCCGGCCTGGAAGTCGGCGAGTACACGCTGCGAGACATCCTGGAGGAACTGAAGAAACCCGGCCGCGACCCGCGCGACCGGTTCGTCGCGCCCCAGTGGCGCGACGACGTGAAGGAGTTGCGCGATCTGCAGCCCGGGATGATTCTGGAAGGCGCGGTAACGAACGTCACCAATTTTGGCGCCTTTGTAGATATCGGCGTCCACCACGACGGGTTGATCCATGTCAGCGAACTTTCCTCGCGTTACGTCAAGGATCCGCAGCAGGTGGTGAAGGCGGGGCAGATCGTCCGGGTGAAAGTGCTGGCGGTGGACGCGAAGGCCAGGCGCGTGGCGCTCTCGCTCAAGGCGCTGGAAGAGCGGACGGCCGCGCCGTCCAGGCCCCGGGAGAAACCCAAACCGGTGAAGTTGCACGACCAGGTGGCGGCCTTGAATCGCCGGTTTCGCGGGCGCTAGCAGCCCGTGTCGCAAGCCAACCGGTGTGAGGAATCAACGCATGGTGTGTCGAAAGAGGTGTCCCGATTTTGTTCAAAAGGCAAGCCGGGAGAAGGAAAGAGCCAGTGGAACAACTGTGGAAAAGACGGGCGGGCTGGGTCGCGGTAGTGGCCTTGGCCACGAGCGCCTGCCAAAGGACAACCGCGCCGGCAGCGAAGAAAGAAGATGGCGGGCCGGTCACCGTCAAGGTGGCGCGAGTGAACACGCGTCAGATCCAGCGGGAGGTCGAATCGGTCGGCTCCTTGTTCCCCTTCGAAGAGGTCACCATCAGTTCGGAGATCGACGGGAGGGTGGCGGAGGTGAACGCGGACCTGGGCGACCGCGTCGTGCAGAACCAGGTGCTGGTACGGATCTCGGAGGAAGAAGAGAGATTCAAACTGGCCGGCGATGAGGCGCAGCTTCGGCAGGCTCTGGAGAAACTCGGGCTGCGCAATGAAAATGACCGCATTCAGGACATCAACCAGGCGTCGGAGGTGCGGCGGGCCCGCGCCGACCTGTTCGACGCCGAGCAGCGATTCAAACGCGTCCGCGACCTGGTGGATCAGGGCATCGGCTCCCGCCAGGACCTGGACGAAGCCCAGGCGCGCTACCAGGCGGCGCAGGCCGCGGTGGATTCCGCGCTGCATCAGGCCGGCAATCTGATTCAGGAGGTGGAACGCTACCGTGCCGCGGTCCAGTTGCAACGCAAGAAGCTCCAGGACACCCGCATCCTGGCGCCCTTCACGGCCCACGTCAAGGAACGCCTGGTGAATGTCGGCCAGTATGTGCGCACCAATACGCCGGTGTTTGTACTGGTCAAGACCGACCCCGTCCGTTTGCGCCTGGAGGTGCCGGAGCGGATGGCTCCCTGGATTCAGGTGGGTCAGCTCACGGAGGTCAGCCTGGAAGCCTATCCAGAGCGGAAATTCACCGGCAAGGTCTGGCGGATTTCCCCGACCGTCGACCCAGCCAAGCGCACCTTCGTGGTCGAAGCGCTGATTGACAATAAGGAGAATCTGCTCAAGCCCGGCTCTTACGCGCGGGGGCGCATCAAGACCACCAAGATCGACACGATCCGCACCGTGCCCGTCCTGGGTATCCTGTATGTCTTCGGCACGAACAAGGCGTTCGTCGTCAAGGGCGATGCCATCGAAGCCCGCGACGTGAAACTCGGCGACCGGCTGGGCGATCACGTCGAGATCGTCGAAGGGCTCGCCGCCGGCGAAATGATTGCCGTGTCCAGCCTGCCGCGGCTGGACTCGGGAGTGAAGGTGCTGGTCAGCAAGAAGTAGCCAGGCAGATCGACCGCGCGTGTCCGCGTCCGCTGGTCACACTCGTGGCGGTTCCCGGCGCCAGCGGTGGATCGCCCCTTGAAGGATGATAAACACCCCAAGCAGAACCACGCAGAGGCGGTACGGCGCGCGCGCGCCATACACCGTTCCCCAGATGCCTCCGCCCAGGGCGCCCAGGCCACTTCCCATGGCCAGGGTGGCTTCATGCATGCCGCTGGCGGCTCCCTTTCGTTCCGTGCCGAACGCCATCGTGCTGTAGTAAATGCTCGCGAAGTAGTTATAGCCCAGCATCAAGGCGGTGAGCACAAGGCCGAGCGTCAGCACGGGCGCCGAGCCGGCGAAGCCCAGCAGACTCAAGCCCGCCATCGCCAGCAGTTGGGAGGCGACCGCGGTCCAGAGGCGATAGCGCCAGAAGGCGAACCGGTACATCAGCACGTACGTCCCGATGACCCCCAGCCGGTTGAGCGCGAGCATGAGGCCGTGCACCGGCGGGCTGATGCCGGACTCGTGCGCCAGGTAGGGAAACAGGTGGACCAGAAGGCTGAAGCAAAACGCGCCGGCGATATTGGACAGCCAGGCAAGGTAGACGAACACGCGGGCGCGCGACGCGGCATCGTGGGTCGCCGGCGGAGAGCCAACCGCGGGAGCGGCGCCTGATCCGGACAGGGCGGACGGCTTCCACGCCAGCATCAGCGCGAGGACCCCGGCCATGGGAACCGCCGCCACCAGCAGGGGGAGTGGCGGGCGAACTGCGTACAGCCCACCCCCGCTGATCTGCGCCGCGATCACCCCGCTATTCCAGGCAACGCAGAAGCGGAACAGGCGGCGGCTGGTGTCTCTGCCATCTTCGGTCAGCCAGGCGATCAAAGGGGGATAGATGAGCGCGGCCGCGACGCCACACAGCGCGCCGGCGATGTAGAACAGCGGCCGCGACCGCCATGTTGCGCAGATCAGGAGTACGGCCATAGCCCCCGCCGCCCCGGACAGGATCACCCGCCGGCGGCCAATGCGATCGGAGAGCGCGCCCGCCCACGGCCCGCTCAGCGCATAACAGATGGATGTGCAGGCCCCGAACACGCCCAGGTGCCACTGCGACGAGCCCGTTTCGGCCAGCAGGCGGGTGATGACGAACAGGAACGCGAAATAAGCGTAATCCGTGGCGAAGGAAGTGAAATAGAGGATGTTCGGTCGGGAAAAAACCATGCCGCCGCCGCTGGCCTGACCTTTCAGGATACTGTCAGTCCGTCCGGCAGCGGCCGCGCGGCGGGCTGGGATACAATAAGCGAAAATTATTCAGCCGGAGGGAGGGTTGTCGGGAAAACCGTGGATAGGGGCCTTGGCGGCCGCATCGCTGCTGGCCGCGGCGGAACCGGTCGCGCCGCTGGGAACGTACCGGCCGGCGGAGCGGCGTCACTGGGCGTTTGTGCCGCGCTCCGAGATCCCGCCTCCGCGCTTTACGGACGCGCGCGACCGGGCGTGGGCGGCCTCACCGATTGACGCCTTCATCTTGCACCGGCTCCAAAAGGAAGGTTTGCGTCCCTCCCCTCCTGCGGACCGCGCCACCCTGGTCCGCCGGGTCTATTTTGATCTCTGGGGTCTGCCCCCCACGCCCGCGGAGGTCGACGCGTTCGTGCGGGACCGCGCGCCGGACGCTTACGCCCGCCTGGTGGACCGCCTGCTGGCCAGCCCCCGGTATGGAGAGCGCTGGGGACAGCACTGGCTCGACGTGGTGCGCTACGCCGAGACCGACGGCTTCGAGTACGACACTCACCGGCAGGACGCGTGGCGCTACCGCGACTACGTGATCCGGGCGTTCAACGACGACAAACCCTACGACCGGTTTATCCAGGAACAACTGGCGGGCGACGAACTGAGTCCGCAGGACGACGAGGCGCTGGTGGCCGCGGGTTTCAACCGCCTGGGACCGCTGCGCCAGAACGCCGGCAACCAGGAGGTGGCGTCCAGCCGCAACGAAGTGCTCACGGAGATGACCAACGCGGTGGGCGCGGCGCTGCTGGGCGTCACGCTGGGCTGCGCGCGCTGTCACGACCACAAGTTCGACCCGATCCGCCAGAGCGACTACTACCGCATCCAGGCCTACTTCGCGGCAGTGCACGACCGCGACATCGACAAGGCCAGTCCCGAGGAGCGCAAGGCGTGGCAGGTTCAGGCCGAACCGGTGGAGGCGGAAATCAAACGCTTGCGCGAAGCCATGAACAAAGCGCCGCGCGAGGAGCGCGGCCAGTGGCTGATGAAGATCGAGGCGATGCAGGACAAGATGCCGCCTCCGCTGCCGGCCATCTACACGGTCGCCAACGACCCGGCGAAAAAGTCAGCGATTCACCTGCTCGCGCGGGGCGACTATCAACACAAGGGCGATCGCGTGGGGATGCGCCCGTTGGGAGTGCTGCTGCCTGATGGTGCGCCGGAACTGCCCGAGGATACGCCCGCCCCGCGGCTGGAACTGGCGAAGTGGATCACCCATCCGGATCACCCGCTTACGGCGCGGGTCATGGTGAATCGCATCTGGCACTACCACTTCGGCCGCGGCCTGGTTTCGACGCCGAACGACTTCGGGCGCATGGGCGCCCGCCCCACTCATCCGGAGCTGCTCGACTACCTGGCCAACGAGTTTGTCCGTTCCGGATTCCGCGTCAAACACATGCACCGGCTGATTCTGAACACGCGCGCGTACCGTCAGGCTTCCTCCACGCGCGACGCCGCTGCCGAGGAAAAGGACCCGGAGAACAAATGGTTGTGGAAGTTCAGCCGGCGCCGCCTGGAGGCGGAAGAGATCCGGGACGCCATGCTGGCGATTTCCGGCAGCCTGAACCTGAAAGCGGGCGGTCCCAGCGTCATGGTGCCCATTGAAAAGGAGCTGGTCGCGGCGCTGTACAAGCCGGCGCAGTGGCAGGTCCACAAGGATCCGCGCGAGCATGACCGGCGCAGTATTTACCTGATCGCCAAGCGCAACTTGCGGCTGCCGTTCATGGAAGTGTTCGACGCGCCCGACTTCCAGGTGAGCTGCCCGCGCCGTGAATCCTCCACCCACGCGCCGCAGGCGCTCGAACTGCTCAACGGCGCGCTCGCCAACCAGCAGGCCGCACGCCTTGCCGCGCGCCTGGAACGAGAGGCGGGAACGCGTGCGGACCGCCAGGCCGAACTGGCCTTTCGGCTGGTGACGGGCCGGCCGCCCGCGCCTCGCGAGCTGGCGCTGGCGCGGAATTACCTCGCCACGGGCTCACGGCGCGAGTTCGCCCTCGCCATGTTCAACCTAAACGCATTCCTGTACGTGAATTGATTATGTCCCGCCACTGCCGCCCCACCCGAAATCGACGCGAGTTCCTGACGGACGCCTTTTGCGGCTTTGGCTCGCTGGCTTTCTCTGCGATGCTGGCCGAGGAGCGCGCCCGCGCCGGAGCCGCCGATCCCCTGGCCCCCAAGCCCCCGCATCACGCCGCCAAGGCCAAGGCGGTGATCTTCCTGTTTATGTCGGGCGGCCCCAGTCACCTGGAGACTTTCGACCCCAAGCCCCTGCTCAACAAACTGCACGGCCAGCCCCGGCCGAAGGAGTTCGGCGAGGTCAAGTATCAGTTCGTCACCGCGGACGCCAAGTTGCTCGGCACGAAGCGCTCGTTCCGGCCGGCGGGCAAGTGCGGCCTGCCGGTGTCGGACCTGCTGCCGCACACCGCCGAATGCATCGACGACCTCGCGGTGATCCGCTCCTGCCACGGCGATATGGTGGTGCATTCGGCGGCGCAGTATCAGTTGTTCACGGGGCGGATTATCCCGGGTTTCCCCAGCGTGGGATCGTGGCTTCTGTACGGACTGGGAGCGGAGAGCCGGTCGCTGCCCGGTTACGTCGTGATGCCGGATCCGCACGGCGCCCAGGAAGCCGGCCAGCCGATGTACGCGCAGGGCTTTCTGCCCGCGGTCTATCAGCCAACCATGTTCCGTCCGAGTGGGCGTCCGGTGTTGAATCTGGACCTTCCGCCCGGCGTGAAGCTGGAGGAGCGCAAAAACACGCTGGCCCTGATCCGGGGACTCAACGAGGCCAACATGGCGGCCGATGATGCGGAATTCAACGCGCGCTTGAATGCCTATGACTTGGCGTTCCGCATGCAAACGGAGGCGCCGGAGATTTTCAACTTGCGCAACGAGCCGGCGGCAACCCTGGAGATGTACGGCATCGGCAAGCAGCCCACCGACGATTTCGGACGGCGCTGCCTGCTGGCCCGGCGGCTGGTGGAAAAAGGCGTGCGGTTCGTCTGCGTGGTGTCGGGCGGCGGCACCGGCGACCTGCAATGGGACGCCCATAGCGACATTGAAGAAAACCATCAGCGGATGGCGGCGCAGACCGACCAGCCGGTGGCCGCCCTGTTGAAAGATCTCAAGCGGCGCGGGTTGCTCGATTCGACCCTGGTGCTGTGGGGCGGCGAGTTCGGCCGCTCACCGGAATCGCAGGGCGCCCAAGGCCGCGATCACCATAACCTGGGCTTCACGATGTGGCTGGCTGGCGGCGGCATCAAGGGCGGGCAGGCAGTGGGCGCCACCGATGACATCGGGCTGCGGGCGATCGAAAAGCCTTACCACCTGCGCGACATCCACACCACCATCCTCCACCAGCTTGGCCTGGAGCAGAACGCGTTGAGCTACATGCACCTGGGCCGCAAGGAGCGGCTGACGGAGATCGAAGGCCAGGTGATCCGGGAGATCGTGTAGCGCGCGTGCCGGGCGCGACACGCGCGTCTGACCCCTTACGGAAGCGTCACCAGCCGCGCGGTGATCACCGCGGGATTTTCAAGCAGCCTGGCGACGGCGCTTTCGGGCACCGGCTGGTCAGTAGTCACGACCGAAATCGCTTCCAGGGGGGCTCCGGGATGCAGCGGGGCGTCGCGCCGGCCCAGGGAGAAGTTGGCGATATTCACCCCGTGCTGGCCAAGGGTGCTGCCTACGTAGCCGATGACGCCGGGGACATCATGGTTCCGCATCAGCAGCAGGTGGCCGGTCAGCGGCACCTCGATGTAGATGCCGTCCACGTTCACCAGCCGCGGCTGCCCCAGCAGCACCGCCCCCTCCAGGCTCACGCGGCCCGAATCCGTTTCCAACTCCACCTGCACGGAGTCGCTGAAGGCCGCGCGCGCTTCATGGCGCTCGGCGATTTCCCAGCCGCGCTGCCCGGCGGCTTGCCGGGCATTGACCAGATTCACGCGGCCTTCCGTGGAGCGGTGGAGCAAGCCCGCCAGCGCCGCGTTCCGGATCAGGGTGGTATTCAGGTCCGCCAGCTTGCCGCAATAGGCCACCTGGACCGCTTTGGGATTTCCCGCCGCCACGTGGGCGGCCACCATGCCGAGCCGCTCCGCCAGAGCAATGTAGGGACCGATGGCGCGGTATTGTTCCGGCGGCACGGCGGCCATATTGACGGCGTTGATCGCGATACCGCTCCTGAGGTATTCCGAGACCTGCTCGGCAATGCGAACGCCCACGATCTCCTGCGCTTCTTCGGTAGATCCGCCGATGTGGGGCGTGGCGATGACCTGATCCAGAGCGAAGAGCGGGAACCCGGCGGGCGGGGGCTCAATCGAGAAAGCATCCAGGGCCGCGCCCGCCACTTTGCCAGCGTGGAGGGCCTCCGCCAAAGCCGCTTCATCCACCAGTTCGCCCCGTGCGCAATTGACGAGGCGCACGCCCGTCTTCATCCGCGCCAGCGCCTCCCGTCCTATCAGCCCCTGTGTTTCCGGCGTCAGCGACAGGTGCAGGGTGATATAGTCGCACTGGGCGTACAGCTCTTCCAGCGCGACCAGCTGCACATCGAGGTCGCGGGCGATCTGGCTGGTCACATACGGGTCGTGCGCGACAATCTTCATGGCGAACGCGCGCGCCCGCTTGACCACCTCCCGGCCAATACTGCCCAGGCCGATCACGCCGAGGGTCTTGCCGCGCAGTTCGCTGCCCACCAGGTTTTTCTTCTCCCACTGGCCGGCGCGCGTCGTCGCGTTCGCCTTGGGAATCTGCCGCGCCATGGCCAGCATCAGGGCCAGGGTGTGCTCGGCCACCGAGACCGCATTCCCGCCCGGCGTGTTCATCACCAGCACGCCGGCGGCGGTGGCGGCGTCGAGGTCGACGTTGTCCACCCCCACACCGGCCCGGCCAATCACCTTCAGCCGCGGCGCCTGCGCCAGTACCTCGGCGGTCACCTGGACCGCGCTCCGCACCAGCAGCGCGTCGGCATCCGCCAGGTGCTGCCGATACTCCTTGGGAGTGGAACAGATTACATTCCAGCCGGCTTCGCGGCGAAGGATCTGAAGACACGCGTCGGAAACTTTTTCGGCAATCAGAATATTCATGGTCGGTCCTACGCCCTCGCTCCGGCCGGCTCGGCCACCGCGGCTTCTGCATATAAGCGCTGCACGGCGGCGACGCCGCGCCCGAACTCGACCGGATACCCGTTGGCATGCAGGATGACCTCGAGTCCCGCGATGATGGCGAACATGTCCGCGATGTCGAAGTAACCCAAGTGGGCCATGCGGAAGATCTGCCCTTTCATCGTCCCCTGGCCGTTGGCGATAATGGCGCCAAAACGGTTGCGAAACTCCTTGACGATGACGCCGGAATCCATGCCTGCCGGCGCGCGCACGGCCGTCACCGAAGCACCGGGCCGGCGGGCGAACAGCTCCAGGCCCAGTTCCCGCACCGCCGCGCGCGTGGCGCGGGCCAGCAGTTGCGCATTTTCCACCAGCCGGGGCATGCCGACCTGCTGGATATATTTCAACGCGGCGCCCAGCGCCAGGATCAGCGAAGTCGCCGGCGTCCAGCTCGACTCCCCTTTGTCGCCGTTCTTTTTCTCTTTTTTCAGGTCAAAATAGAAATGAGGCAGCGTGGAAGTCTCGTAGAATTTCCACGCTTTCGGGCTTACCGAGCAAAACGCCAGGCCGGGCGGAATCATAAAGGCCTTTTGCGAGCCGCCGATCACCACGTCCAGGCCCCACTCATCGATCTCCAGCGGCATGGTGCCGAGCCCGGTGATCGCGTCCACAATCAGCAGGGCGCCGGAGGGCGAAACCACGCGGCCCATCCCTTCCACATCAAACGCCGCGCCCGTGGAGGTTTCCGAAGCCTGCAAGAAGACGCCCTTGACGCCGCTTTCCCGCCGCAGTGTCTCGGCGACCTCGTCCGGCGAAACCACGTCGCCGTATTCTTTCTGCAATACGATGGCGTTCAACCCGTAAGCCTTGGCGATTTCCACCCAGCGCTCGCCGAATTTGCCCGCCGAGCATACGATCACCTTATCGCCGGCGGAGAACAGATTCGAGACCGCCGCATCCATCGCGCCGGTGCCGGAGGCGGCGAACAGCAGCACGTCATGCGTGGTGGCCATGACTTCCTTCAAATCGGCGAGGGCGGACTTGTACACATTCCGGAAGTCTTCGGTCCGGTGATGCAGGTCGGAGGCCATCATGGCGTGAAGGGCCGGCGGGTAGAGAGGGGTCGGGCCGGGGGTCAAAAGACGTTGTTTCTTGATATACATGGTCGGGAGAATTCTCTAGAATAGCAGATCATGGCATTGCTCGAACGCCTCCAGAAGGACCTGGTGGACGCGATGAAGGCGAAGGACGAGGCCCGCCTGAGCGCGCTCCGGATGGTCAAAGCGGCGCTGATGAAACACAAGGTCGACAGCATGAAGGACCTGGACGAAGCGGCGGAAATGCAGGTGCTGAAAGGCCTGATCAAGCAGCGCGCCGACGCAGCGGAAATGTTCCGGAAAGGCGGCCGGGAGGCGCAGGCCGCCAAGGAGGACGCCGAGCGGGCGCTGATCGAGTCGTATATGCCGGCCGCCGCGACGGAGGCGGAAATTGACGCCGCCATCCGGGAAGCGCTGGCCGAGACCGGCGCCGCCTCGGCAAAGCAGCTGGGGGCGGTGATGAAAGCCGCACAGGCCAGACTTGCGGGCAAGCGGGTCGACGGCAAGGCGCTCAGCGAAAAGGTGCGCGCCCGGCTGGCGGGACTGCTACCGGGGTGAGAGGATTGGCCGGCCTCCAGGCCGGCCTGGGGGTTACATGAGCGAAAGAAAGTTCCGCCCTTACGTTCCCGAGGACGTCCAGATGCTGGAGTTCACGGCGCGGGCCGTGATCCTGGGGCTGATCATGACGGTGGTGCTGGGCGCCGCCAATGCGTATCTGGGCCTGAAGGCCGGGATGACCATCGCCGCCACCTATCCGGCGGCGGTGATCGGGATGGCCGTGCTGCGCCTGATGAAGGGCTCCATTCTGGAAGAGAACATCGCGCGCACGGTAGGATCGATCGGTGAGTCGGTGGCCGCAGGAGCGATCTTTACCATCCCCGCGTTTGTCATCGCGAAAGCCTGGCCGTCGTTCGATTTTGAGCATGCCTACTGGAAGTCGAGCGCGCTGATGGCGGTGGGAGGCGTGCTGGGCATCTTGTTCGTCACGCTCTTGCGGCGGGTGATGGTGGAAGATCGCGAGCTTCCCTTCCCCGAGTCGGTCGCCGCGGCCGAGATCCACAAAGCGGGTCAGTCCGGCAGCGGGGCGGCGAAGATCCTGTTTAACGCGATGGCGTTTGGCGCGGCGGTGTATTTGCTGGGCGTCGTCAAGCTCTTCGCCGCGGCCAGAGACTTCGTGGTGCACCTGGGCGAGCTGGGCCAGAGCGTGGTGAAAATGGGCGACCGCGGCAACCTGGGCGTCGGGGGGGTCACCACCGCATCGGCGCCGAGCATCTCTCCCGCTTACGTGGGCGTGGGCTACATCATCGGCCCGCGCCTGGCCGCGTTGAATTTCTCGGGCGGGGTGATCGCGTGGGGACTGATGGTGCCGCTGCTGATTTACTTTCTGGGTCCGCAGTTGCGCGCCACCCTGCCCGCCGACGCGGGCGCGGAGACCTGGGCCGGTTTGAGCGTCGCCGTCTGGCGCTTCATCGTCCGACCCATCGCCGTGGGCGGCATGCTGGTCGGCGCGGGTTACACCCTCTTCCGCATGCGCAAGAATCTCGCGGTGGGGATGCGGCGGGCGGTCTCCGATCTGAAAAAGGCCGGCGGCGTTAGCGCGACCGCGTCGCGCACCGAGCGCGACCTCGGCTCGAAAACCGTGTTCGGCGGCCTGGGCGTCACGTTCGTCTGCATGGTGGCGCTGTACTACTACTTCGCGGGGACCATTTCCGGCGCCGTGGCGGCCGCGCTGGTCATGATCGTGCTTGGCTTCTTCTTCGCCGCCGTGTCCGGGAATCTCGTGGGCATGATCGGGTCGTCCAATAACCCGGTGTCCGGCCTGACGCTTTCCACCTTGATTGTGGCGGCTTTGCTGATGGTGTCGATCGGCGTCTCCGGCATGAGCGGCGTCGCGGCCGTGCTGGGCGTGGCGGCGGTGGTGTGCGTTTCCTCCGCCGTCGCCGGCGAAATGCTCCAGGACCTGAAAGTCGGCCACATTCTCGGCGGCACGCCGCGCAGCATGCAGATCGGCGACTTCATGGGCATCTTCTTCGCCAGCGCCTTGCTCTACTTTCCGCTGCTGGTGCTCCATGAAGGCAACATCAAGGCGGGGGGCACCGGGTTTGGCGATCCGCAACTTTCCGCGCCGCAGGCCGGCCTGATGGCGTCGCTGGCGCAAGGCATCGTCGGCGGCGACATGCCATGGCCGCTCGTCGTCGTCGGCATCTTCATGGGCTTCGCGCTCATCATGGTGCAAGTGCGCAGTCCCATGTTGTTCTCCGTGGGCATGTACCTGCCGTTGGAAACCACGTCGGCCATTTTCGTCGGCGGCGTCATCCGCTGGATCACGGACTCGCTGCGGGAAAAGAAAGGTTTCAATGAAGCGCAGAAGGCGCGCGTCGAGAACGCGGGCGTGCTGACCGCTTCTGGCCTGATCGCCGGCGAGGCGCTGACCGGGCTGCTGGTGGCGACCTTCCGGTTCTTTGAGTGGCCGCTGCCGGAGATCTTTAAGGAACCGTCGTACCTGTTCGGGCTGGCGGTGCTCGGGTTGATCGGTTGGGTGATGGTGCAGGTGCCGCTGTCCAAGGCAGGCAGCCCGGACGAGCCCGCGCCGCCCACCGCGATGATGTAGGGCGCCAGCACGCGCTCTCTCCACCCCGGGGGTGAGGCAGCGCTCCGTCAACGGTCCTGCCGCGCCCGGGAAATCGTGATGGCGGTTTCCCGCCGCGGAGGAAGCGGCAGCGTGATGGTCTGCGCCGGGCTTGCGATCCGGACCCGGCCGGGGCGGGAGCCCGCCCGCCACCTATACTCGCCGGGCGAAAGTTGCCCTATCCGCAGCGGGATTTCCCGCTCCTCCGCCTCGAAGCTGGACGCGCGCAGGCGAAGCACATCCGCGTTCGTCTCCAGCACATCGCCCGGACGTTCATGAACACGTCCACGCTCCGGGCCGGCAACAGGTCCGCCTCACGGCAGTTGCACCACGAACTGCGAAAGCGGACACGGCCATCGGGCTACCGCGCCAGCCAGTACTCGGAACACGCGGCGGTGGTCGCCATGCGCGTGCGCCAAACGGGATCATCGGGCGCCAGGGCCACCGCCGCGCATGCCGACGTCTTCGAGTCTACCGGAGGGCCAGCGCGACGTGGCGTTCGCGCTGCGGCGCGATGGCGCAGGAACTGCGGATCACCAGGTGCGGCCGGAACACCTCGGTGCGCGGCGCAAGGTCCTGACTGATCTCGATGCGCTCGACAAGCAACTCCACCGCACGCCGGCCCATCTCCCGTTTGGGTTGGTCGACGGTGGTCAGCGGCACCGGCAGGTGTTCGGTGAATCGCAGGTTGTCGAATCCCACCACGGAAACATCGTTCGGAACATCGAGGCCCATAATCGACAGATTCTTGAGCAGCACCAGCGCCACACGGTCATTGCCGGCGAAAAAGGCGGTGGGCGCCGGCTGACTTGCAAAGACACGTTCCAGAGCGGCGGCGCACGCCGCGTCATCCCAATCGCGATACGGCAGCACGAAGTGCGGAAGAACCGGGCACTGCTGCTGCGCCATCAACTCCCGGTAGGCGCGCTCCCGCGGATGCGGGTTCTCCCCTGCCACCGGTTGGCAGAACGCAATCTGCCGGTGGCCCAGGGAAAACAGGTACCGCATCACCTGCGCCGCGCCGTCCCGCTCATCCAGCATCACGGTATCGGCCAAGGCGTGCGCCGGCGAACTGAACAGGTGCACAAAGGGAATCCTCGCCTCGCGTAGCACGGCCATGGCCGTCGGAAAGGCCAGGTGGGGATCATGCGCCAGGATGACGCCGTCGACCCGCCGCTGGGCGAGTTGCCGGAGGTGCGTTTCTTCCACCGCTAACTGGTGGCGGGAATTGCACAGGAGCAACTGGTAACCCCGTTGGAGGGCGTGATACTCGACGGCCTCGGTCAGTTCGACATAGAAGCGATTGGTAATGTCTGGTAAAAGCAGGGCGATCACCCGCCAGCCGTCCCGTACGGCTTGGGCCGAGCTGCCTTCGACCGCTTTCGAACCCACTCTGGTGCCGACGCCCTGCTGGTTGACCAGCAGCCCGGCCTTCAAGAGCGGAGCCATGGATTTTCGCAGGGTTGGCCTGGAAACCCCAAATTCTTCAGCTAGTTGGCGCTCCGGCGGCAAGAAGCTCCCCTCCGGATAAACGCCTTTCTCCAAACGGGACGCAAGCTGCGCTGTGATCTGTTCCCGTTTCAGCACCGCTGCACTCTTGCGCATATCTCCAAGCTGCCATTGTACCCGGCGGGAAGAAAAGTGCAAGATCATTGTTGACTCCGGTAATTAACCGGTATATATTTGCGCTGATAACGGTCCCAGTCCCCTGGGTCAGGAGGCTCGTCCATGATGACGCTTGGTCAACGCCTTGGCTGCGTCGCTTGTCTGATTTCGCTTGCCGCGCTGAACGGCGCGGCGCAGACCTTCACCGGAACGATTCTGGGCACGGTGAAAGACTCGACGGACGCCGTAGTCCCCAACGTGAGAATCAGCCTAAGGGAAGTCCGCACGAACACGGAACGCTTCACCGTGTCCAACGAGCGCGGCTTCTATGAAGTCCCCTTGCTGCCGCCCGGCACGTACGACCTGTCCGCGGAAACCGCGGGGTTCAAGCGCTTCCGGCGCAGTGAATTGAAACTGGACATCAGCCAGCGCCTGGAAGTCACCATCATCCTGACGCCCGGCGACGTGGTAGAGACGGTCCAGGTGACCGGCGAGACTCCTCTGCTTCAGACCACAGTGTCCTCCGTGGGCCAGGTAGTAGACAACAAGAAGATCGTGGACCTTCCGCTTTCGAACCGGAATGTCCTGCAACTGGTGGGACTGGTGGCGGGCGTAGTCGACCACGGTTCGGGCGTTGCTCCGGCGCGCTCGGGTTCCGTGGCGTTCGGGCGCTGGAGTTCCAATGGCGGCATGACCAACTCGAACGAATTCATGCTCGACGGCGCTACGGCGATTCTGGCCAACATGAACGCCGCGTCCATCGTGCCGACGATCGACGCGATCGAAGAGTTTAAGATTCACACCAACGCCATGAGCGCGGAATTCGGCCGGACCGGCGGCGCGGTGATCAACGCGACGTACAAGTCCGGGACCAACGCGGTGCACGGCACGGTGTACGATTTCTGGAAGAATCGGGTTCTCAACGCGAACACCTGGCTCAATAACCGAAACGGCGTCACGCGCGACTTCCTGAACGTGCACACCTTTGGGTACTCCGCCGGCGGACCGGTGTTCATTCCCAAGCTGTTCGACGGGAGGAACAAGACGTTCTTCTTCACGAACTACGAGGGATACCGCGATGTGATGCCTGCGCGCAATCTGCTCTCCGTGCCCACGGAGTTGGAGAAAGCGGGGAACTTTTCCGAACGGCGAGACCGTAGCGGACGCCTGATCCAGGTGTTCGATCCCCTATCCACCGCTCCGGTGCCGGGACAAGCCAACCGGTACGCGCGGGCGCCGTTTGCGGGCAACACGATTCCCGCTTCGCGCCTCGACCCGGTGGCGCGCAACGCGGTGGGTTACTACCCGAATCCCAACGTCGCCCCCGCCGACTCATTCACGAACATCCAGAACTTCCTGTCGGCGGACTCGGCCCGGAATATTCAGAATCAATGGGCTGTCAAGATCGACCAGAACATCGGCGACAACCGGCGCCTGTTTGCCCGCTACTCGCAGAGCGAGCAGGGAGGCGGAGCGTCGAACTACTTCGGCGCCACCCCCGCCTGCCAGACCTGCCTGAGGCCCGGAAACCCCGCCGGATCGTTCTCCCCGCGGGGTGGTGGATCCGATCTCTTCATTTTTCCGAAGAATGCGGTGGTGGGGTACACGCACACGCTCTCCCCCACGACGCTGTTGGACATGCGCTATTCGGTCAACCGCCAGTTGCTGAGCCGCCTGCCGCAGTCCGGAGGCTTTGATCTGGTGGGCTTGGGTTGGCCCCGCGAACTTGCCAGCAGCGTCTTCTACGCGGTTTTTCCGCCTCTCACCATCCAAAACTACCAGGGGCTGGGAGTAAGATCCAACGGCGACTACCTGCGGCGGGGCGACATCACGCACGCAGGACAAGGTAGCATCACGAAAATGATGGGCGGCCACACGATCAAGGCCGGGGGCGACTTCCGCGTGTTCCGCTACTTCGACATTCAGGCTTCCGACATCACGCCTTCGTTCAGCTTCAACCAGACCTGGACTCAGCGCGACCCGTTCTCGGCCAACGCGCTGGAAGGCTGGAGCATGGCGTCGTTCCTGCTGGGAACGCCCGCCAGCGGCACCAACCGCATTCCGGCCTCGGTGGCGGTTCAATTTTTCTACACCAGCGGTTACCTCCAGGACGACTGGCGGGTCAATCAGCGCCTGACTCTGAACCTGGGACTCCGCTATGATCTGGAAACTCCTTTCACCGAGCGCTTCAACCGGACCACGACCTTCGACCTCACCGTGCGCAACTCCGCGACGCCGCGCCTGGCGAGCGCGGTGGGCGGATTGCAGTTTATGGGCAAGGACATCGCCTCGCGGTACCGGAACCCGGTCGACCGCAACAACTGGGGCCCGCGCGTGGGTCTCGCCTACAAGTTCCGCGAATCGTTGGTGCTGCGCGCCGCCTACGGCATCTTCTACCAGCCCTCGCTGGTCAATGGCTATGGACAGTTGGTGTTCGGCGCGGCCGGCTACGAAGGCGAGACGCCATTCGTCGCTACCATCGATGGCGGGCTAACGCCCTACCGGTTTCTGCGGAATCCCTTCCCGGACGGCTTTAACCAACCGGTTGGCAACGCGCTGGGCGCCGACACGCTAATCGGCCAGAGCGTGACCTCGCAACTACGCGACATCGTGATTCCGTACAGCCAGCAATACAATGTCGGCCTCCAGTATCAAATCCGGTCGTTTCTGCTCGACGTGGGGTATGTCGGTTCGCATGGGGTGAAGCAGGCGATTGACTTGCAGTTGAACCAACTGCGGCCTGAGCAGTATAGCGCCGGCGCCGCTTTGAACAGCCAGGTGCCCAACCCGTTCCGGGGCCTGGTCGACCGGGGACCCTTCGCCGCCGCCACGCTCAGCCGCGGTCAGCTCGAGCGCCCCTTCCCTCACTTCACCGGGGTACAGAACAATTACACCACCCAGGGCAGCATGAGCTACAACTCGCTGCAGGCCAAACTCGAGCGGCGCTTTGCCAATGGCATCGCGTTCCTCACCAACTACACCTGGTCGAAGAACATCGGCAATGTCGGGGAGCGCTACTGGCGCGGCGCAGGCGTGGCGAATGTTTACAACTTGCGTGCCGAGCGCGGCTTGTCGCCGATCGACGTGCCCCACGTGCTGGTGATCTCGTACTTGTGGGAACTCCCGGTCGGCAGGGGTAAGCCGTACCTGAACTCCATCCCCCGGGCCGCCGACCTCTTGCTCGGCGGGTGGCAGGTGAATGGCATCACCTCGTTCCAGAGCGGCTTGCCGCTCCAGATCACTAACCCGGCCAACCAGATCGGTTTCGGCGCGGGCTCGCGGCCACTGAACAACGGTCAATCGGCCAAGCTCCCCAAGAGCCAGCGCACCACGGACCGCTGGTTTGACACCAGCGTCTTCTCCCAACCCGCACCGTTCACCTTCGGCAACATCTCCCGCTATTCGCCGGACCTCCGCGGACGCGGCACCAACAACTGGACGGTGTCGTTCTTCAAAAACACCCTGATCACCGAGCGCGTCAACCTGCAATTCCGCGCCGAGTTCTTCAACTTCCTCAACCACCCGATGTGGAACGATCCCGGCACCACGGTAGACACGCCGAACTTTGGCCGCGTGGTGGCCAAGAGCGGGAACCGCGAAGGACAGTTGGGTTTGAAGGTCATTTTCTGACGCAGTGACATGCGAATCCAGACGCGGCGTTCGCCGCGCGGCGGCGGCTGGCTGTCCGGCGGCTGGCGCCTTGCCGATCTTTGGCAATCAAGCAGCGAGCCCCAGGACATCCTCCATGCTTTCCCTCTTTCGGCTTAACATCCTGCTGGCGTGCGCGGTTCTCGCCCCCGCCGCCACCCTCGAGATCCTCTCCGTCGAGCCTACGGTCCTGTTCCCAAGACAAGAACCGCTGCGGCAGATCGCCTGGGTGCAGGCGGTCAACCGGAGCGCCCAGCCGCTCGCGTGCGAGGTGCGCGTTCAAGTGGATGGCGCGGACACCGGAGACCGCGAGAAGGTCACGCTGGCGCCGGGCGTCACGCGCGTGCGGGCGCTGATTCCGGACATCTCATCACCCCGCTTCGTCACGGTTTCGCTGGTGGAAGGCGAGGGGAACGTGCTCGCCTCGTGGGAGCAGTCCTGGCAGCCGCAGCGCCACTGGAAGGTCTACCTAATGAAGTCCTCCCATGAGGACCTTGGCTACGAGAACTACATCTTCCACAAGCAGCGCGAGATCGCCACCTTCATCGACCTGGCGCGCGGCCTGAGCGGGCCGGGCGGCGGCGCCACGCCCGGTTACCACTACATGATGGAGAGTCTGTTGTTTCAGCGCAACTACCTGGAAGAGCGCTCGGAGGCCGCCTGGCGCGAAATCGTGGAAAAGCGCCTCAAAACGGGGCGCATGGGCATCTTCGGCACTCCGCACGGCGTCCACGCGCACTGGATGGATTACGAAGAACTGGCCCGCATGACTTACCCGGGCCGGCGCGAAGCCAAGGATCGCTTCGGGCTCGACCTGAAAACCTTCCTTATCGTCGACAACCCCAGCATGTCCTGGGCAGGTTGCCAGGCGATTGCGGACGCGGGGTTCCGGTACCTGGCGCGCTGGGGGCAAAGCTGGCGGACCGGCGGAAATAACGACTATCGCACTACCGGGTTGCCCGCCATCTTCTGGTGGGTGGCGCCCAACGGCAAGAGCCGCGTGCTCTACGCCTGGCGGAGCGGATATGGCATGAGTTTCTGGTTTGGCCAGGCGCGTGGTTATGGAGGTTTGCTGGAATCAGGCGCCGACAATGTGAATCGCATCCTGAAGGGCATCGAGACCGGCGCCACGCTGGGGCCGTATCCTTACGACGCTTTGGTGAATCCCGAGTACACCGATCACGAGATTCCCTTCTCAAACGCCGGCGCCCTGCGCGACTGGGCGAGCCGTTACCGCTATCCCGAGATCCGTACGGACCACCCCGAGCGGTTCTTCGAGTACCTGGAGCACAAGTACGGCGCGGAGATTCCGTCGCTCACCGGCGACTTGAACAATTTCTCCGCCGACTATGCCTCCATCGACCCGGAATCGCAGGGCTGGAAGCGGCGCGCGGCGCGGCTCCTGCCGCTGGCGGAGGGATTGGCCGCCATCGCCAGCTTGCTGGACCCGGCGTTTCTGCCTCCGGCGGCGCTGATCGAGCGGACGTTCACCCGGCTGTTTGACTACGACGAGCACTCCTGGCCGACGCTGCCCCGGGCGAACGACTTTCAAGTTTTCAACGCCCAGTGGGTGAAGCAACACGAGGCGCGGCGCGCGCTCGACGGCGCGAGGGAAGCGTTCGACCGCGGTTTCGCCGCGTTCGCCCGGCACATCCGCACCGGCGCGCAGCCCGTGCTGACGGTCTTCAATCCGCTGGCGCACGAACGCACGGACCTGGTGGAAGTGGAATCGGGCGTGGCTGGTCTGGTCGATCCTGCCACCGGAAGAGCGGTGGTCACCCAGGAGTTGGCGGACGGCCGGACGGTCTTCGTGGCCGAGCGCGTGCCGGCATTCGGCTACAAGGTGTACCGCATCGGCGGCGGCGCCGCGGCGCCGCCGCCGGCCTCCCCAGCCCTGACCGCGGCTGCGGACCGGTTGGCCAACCAGTATTATGAGATCGCTTTCGACCGCGCCACCGGCACGATCCGCAGCATCTTCGACAAGGAACTGAAGCGCGAACTGGTAGATCAGAACGCCAGCCGACGCTTCAACCAAATCGTCTACGTGCACAAGGATCGCGATCCGGATTTCTACCGCTACCCGGGTCTGCATCCCCAGCCGGGAGATTTCGAGCACTCCCCGGCCGCGGCCCAGGCGTTGGAAGGTCGCGTCGGCCCGCTCCGCGCCGAGATGACCGCCCGGATTGAAGACCCAAAGATCGGCGGCCGCATTACCCAGACCGTGATCCTGTATGACGGATTGAAGCGGATCGATATCGTCAACGACCTGCGCGCCATGCAGGCGCTCTACTCCGACCGCTATGAAGATCGCTACCGCGACAACCTGTATTATGCCTTCCCGATCCGCGTGGACAGCTTCCAGGCGCGCGCCGAGGCCCCGGGCGGCGTGGTGCGTCCCTACCACGACCAGTTGCGCTGGGGCTCGCACGACTACCTGATGGTGAATCGCTGGGTGGATGTCAGCAACCGCGACTACGGCGTGACGATGGCGCCGGTCGAGGCGTTTACGGTGAACTTCGGGCAGATCCGGTACAACCGGTTCTCGATCGACTATCAGCCCGCCAACTCCCATCTGTACAGCTACGCGTACTCCAACCGCATGGCCAGCTTGCTGGCCTTGCAGCCGGAGGACTACCACGCGACGCTGCGGTATTCGTTCACTTCGCATGCGGGTGACTGGACTAGCGGGGCGGCGACACGGCTAGGCTGGTCGGTGGCGAGTCCGCTGGCGGCGCGGCGGCTCCCGGCCGGTCAGCAGGGCGCCCTGCCGGCGGACCAGGCGAGTTTCGCTTCCGTCAGCGTGCCGCACGTGCACCTGGTCACGTTCAAGCAGAGCGAACAGCCCGGCCGCGGCTGGATCCTGCGGTTGGTGGAGACCGAAGGAAAAGCCGGCCCGGTGCGGGTGCAGCTACCCCGCTTCCCGATCACGGGCGCCATGCAATGCGACCTGGTGGAGAACGACCAGCAGCCGCTTGAGGTCCGGGACCGCTCGGTGACTTTGGACCTTGGCCCCTTCGCGTTCGCCACGGTCCGGCTGTTCGACCGCGGTCCCGGTCCGGCGGCGGTGGAGGGCGTCACGGCGGAAGCGGTCTCCGATCAGAGCATCCGCCTGCGTTGGAAACCCGTGCCGGGCTCAGTCTACAACATTTATCGCTCGGAAGATCCCGGCGCGCCACCCACCGCTTACTCCTTGGCCGCCCGCGCCACCCACCCGACCTTCACCGACACCGGGCTGAAACTCGACACCGAATACCACTATGTTGTGGCCGCGGTAACGCCGGCCAACCAGCAGGGTCCGGTTTCCGGAAAGGTGCGCGCGCGCACCGCGCAGGCGAACACATCGCCGCCGCGCCCGGTGGAGGAGCTGGGCGTGGTGCGGCGCGCGGCGGACCGCCTGATCGTCTACTGGCGGAAGAGCCCCGACCCCGACCTCGCGCGCTTTCTCGTATTCCGGGGCGAGCGTCCCGATTTTGCGATGGAAGGGGCGCGGCCGGTGGCTGTCGTTCGTCCCAGCGGCTACTTCCTGGAGACCTTCATGGATACGGGTCTCGTGCCCGGGAGGACTTACTATTACCGGGTTCTCTCCGAAGACTGGGCTGGCCACCGGCAGACCCGCTCCGCGCTCGCGCAGGCCACTACGCCGGCGCGTTGACGGCTACCCTTGAGGAGGCATCCACCATGCGCGTGGGGAAAGAACACGCATGCGACGTCCTGGTGTGCGGGGGAGGTACGGCGGGCGTCGCCGCGGCCTTGGCGGCGGCACGCAATGGCGCGCGCACGACGCTGCTCGAACGCTACGGATTCTGCGGCGGCATCTGCGTTGGCTCGCTGGTTCATACGCTGGACGGCCTGCGCAATTGCCGGAACTATAGCCAGTTCGTGGTCGGCGGCGTCGGCCGCGAGATCGTCGGCCGGATGTTGGCGGCTGGCGGCATGGCGACGCCCGACAACCCGCCCGAGTGCGTCACGTTCGATCCTGAGGCCTTCAAGCTGGCCGCCGACTGCCTGCTGGAAGAAGCTGGCGTCGAGGTGCTGTTTCACCTGATGGCCGCCGCGGCGGAAGTGGAAGGAAACACCGTCACCGCCGTCATCGCGGCGGGTAAGGAAGGCTTGTGGCGGTTGCGCGCCCGCCAGTTCGTCGATTGCACCGGAGACGGCGATGTCTCCGCCTTCGCCGGCGCGGAATTCGAGATGGACCGCCAGCTCCAAACCATGTCCATGCACTTTCGGATCGGCGGCGTGCAGCCCGGCGTGCCCTGGGATGAACTGGAGCAGGCCGCGCGGCGCGCCATGGACGCCGCTTACGCCGCCGGGCTGGCGCCGAAGTACGGCGGCCCGTGGATCATCCGGATCCGCGACGGGGAAGTCAGCGCCAACTGCACCCGGCTCTATGGCGACGGCACGAACACCGCCGACCTGTCCCGCGCGGAGCGCCAGGGCCGCCGGGACATGATCTCGATTCTCAACATTCTGCGCGAGGCCGGCCCGCCGTTCCGCGACGCGTACCTGCTGGCGTCCGCCTGCCAGATCGGGGTGCGGGAGACGCGCCGGATCCTGGGCGACTACCAGATCACCGCCGCCGATGTGCGGGAGGGCCGCCCCTGCGCCGATGCCATCGCGTTGGGAAGCTGGCCGATCGACATCCATCCCGCCGACGGCCGGGTGGGCGTGCATCCCCACAAGGACGAGCCGCCCGCCCCGTATCCGATTCCGGCGCGGTGCCTGATGGTGCGCGGGTTCGACAACCTACTCACCGCGGGGCGTTGCATCTCGGCGACGCACGAAGCGCATGGCTCGACGCGCGTCAGCGGAACCGCCATGGCTCTCGGCCAGGCCGCGGGCACCCTGGCCGCCCTGGCGCACGATTCCGGGCTGGCTGCGCGCCGCCTCCCCATCGCCCGCGTGCAGGACCGTTTGGCCGCCCAGGGTGCGATCCTGGCGCTCTGAGCCATGTCATACCGCTCGTTGCGCTGGGTGGTGGCCACGCTGTTGTTTGTGGCCACCGCCATCAACTACGTCGACCGGCAGACGCTCTCCGTCCTGAGTCCGCTGCTGCGCCGCGAGTTGAATTTGAGTGAGCAGGACTACGCCAACGTGGTGACGGCGTTTCTGGCGCCGTACACCATCATGTACTCGCTCGGCGGGCGGCTGATCGACCGGATCGGCGTGCGGCTCGGCGCGGCGCTCGCGATCGCCTGGTGGTCGGCGGCGACCATGTTGACGGCGCTGTCCCGCAACGCGATTTCACTGGCGGCGTTCCGCTTCTTGCTGGGAGTCGGCGAACCGGCCATCTTTCCGGCGGGCGTGCGGGCGTGCGCGGAGTGGTTCCCTCCCAAGGAGCGCGCGCTGCCCACGGGCTTCTTCTCCTCGGGCAGCGCGGTGGGGGCGCTGATTGCCGCGCCGATGATTGCGCTGTTGACGCTGCACTTCGGCTGGCGCTGGGCTTTCGTGATTCCCGGGCTGGTCGGTTTTGTCTGGCTGCCGTTCTGGTTCTGGGCGTACCGCTCGCCCAGCGCCGGGGACGGCGGCGGTCAGCCGGCGGCGGCCGCGGAACCCGCCCGGGAACCCTGGGGACGCTTGCTGCGGCGGCGCGAGGTCTGGGGCTTGGTCCTGCCCCGGCTGGCCAGCGACCCGGTCTGGTATTTCTACCTGTTCTGGCTGCCCGACTACTTGCAGCGCGAACGGCATCTGAACCTGACCGAAATCGCCTACTACGGTTGGATTCCGTTCCTGTTCGCCGACCTCGGGGCGGTCGGCGGCGGGGCGCTGTCGGATGGGTTGGTCCGGCGGGGATTGCCGGCCAAGCGCGCCCGTTTGCTGGTGCTGGCGGGCGTTGGCTGTCTGGCTCCCCTGGGCGCGCTGGTGGGCCTGGTGCATTCGGTGGCGCTGGCGATCGCGCTCACTTGCCTGGCCACGCTGCTCAGCCAGTGCTGGGCCGCGAACATCGCCACTTTGGCCGCCGATGTGTCGCCGGCGGGATCCACCGGAACCGTGGTCGGGATGATGGGCACAGCCGGCAGCCTGGCCGGCGCGCTGTTTGCCCAACTGCTCGCGCTCGTCATTACGGCCTTTGGCTATCCCGCGGCGTTCATGCTGGCCGGCGCGTTGCACCCCATCGCCGCTCTCACCGTGAACCTGATGCTGAGGGACCGCCGGTGACGCCGCGCGAACGCTGGTTGGCGGTCTGCGAAGGCCGCCAGCCCGACCGCGTCCCCTGCGATTACTGGGGTGCGGCCGAGGTGACGGCCCGGCTCCAGCGAGAGCTGAATTGCCCGGCGGAACGCGACTTGTGGCGCCGCCTCGGCGTCGACCGCCTGGTCCGCGTCGCGCCGCTTCACCCCCGCGCCCGCGAAACCAACTGGTACCTGAATTCGCTGTACAGCATCTGGCGCGTCGGGACCCGCGAGGTGGCGACCAACGTACGCTGCCCTTCGGTTCGCCCGCGGATGTGCGCCGCGAAGTATGGGACAACCTTCGCATCTTCGGGAGCGGCAAGGGCTACATCGTCGCGCCGTGTCACAACCTGCAACCCAACACGCCGACGGCGAACATCCTGGCTTTGTATGAGGCGGTGCACGAGTGGGGAGGCGCGCAGTCAGGTTGATTCCGCACCGCGGCCCGCCTGACGGCGGCCTACTCGCTTCCGCCCGAGGCTCGGGGCCTTACAAAGCGGATCAGATGTTTCTCAGTTCGCTGATCGTCTCGACTAAAGCCTCCACGTTCGCAAACGGGAATCCGCTGTCGATCTCGACGTAAAACCAGGCGCCGCCTTCGGCCACCCGAAAATCCTCGGCCGCGCGCAGGACTGCCGCGCGGACTTCCTCCGGAGCGCCTTTGGTCATCAGGTCGCCGCGATCCACATGCAGCGCCAGCGCCATCCGCAACCGGCGGCATTCACGGGCCAAAGTCCCGGCGTCGTACAGGCTCAGTTGGGGCCACAGCGCATGGACGCCGAGTTCGGCCAGATCCTCCCAGATCGCGCGCGCCTGTCCGCAGGTGTGAAAGAAAACTTTCCTTCCCGCGGCGTGAACGGGTTCCATCAGGCGCCGATACCGCGGCTTGAAGAAACGCCGCCAGATCCTGGGCGACAACATCATGCCGGTTTGGGTGCCAAAGTCGTCGCCGAACTGAATCGCGTCGACGCCGCGCTGCAGGTAGTAGTCGATGCAGGCCGCTTCGTGCCGCTCCAGCAGGTCCGCCAGCGCCTCCAGTTCCGGGCGCTCGGCGGCGAGATCCAAAAACACGTCCTCAAAGCGCCGCAGCGCATGCATCCGCTCGAACAGACTGATCCAGCCGCTTTTGAGAAACCACGTCCGGCGGTGGCGCTCCGCCCGCTGGCGCTCCGCCGCAAACGCCTCTCCTTCGATGCGCGGCGGCGGAGGCGGTTGAAAACTCGCCAGGCGCGACCAGTCGTCGAGCGGACGTTCCACCGGATGGCCGGCCACGCCGAAGATCAAGTGTTTCCAGAGCACGCCCCATTCATCCCGGCGCAGTTCTTCATAGCGGCCGTGCGCGTCCACCCAGCGCGGCTCCGGCGCCGCCAGGACGAACTCCCGCGGGTCGCCGAAATCACCCGGATACCGCGCGAAGAGCTCCAGCAGTTTACGGCCGTGTTCATACGTTCCCGCCGGAGAAGGATGGTATTCGAGCGGAACCACATCCGGCGGCTGAAACTCCAGGGCGGCGAAGACTCGCTCTCGGGGCAGCACCCTCCATTTTCGCGCAGACGCGCCGCCGCGGCAGGGTGAGATCTACTGCGGCACTTGGTAGAATCCGGTTGGATAATGGCATGACTACCAGAAGGCAGATTTTGCAAAGCGCCCTCGCGCCGATGATCGTTCCGAGCGTGGTGCTGGGCCAGCGCGCCGGCCACGTGGCGCCAAGCGACCGGATCCTTTTCGGCGGGATCGGCATTGGCGGGCGCGGCGCGCACGTGCTGAGCAAGCTGCTCAAACTCCCCGAAACCAAGTTCATCGCGATTTGCGACGTGCGCAATGAGCGGCGGGAAACCATCAAATCGACGGTGGACCAGAACTACGGCGACCGCGACTGCCGCATGTACGACGACCAGTTCGAACTGCTGGCGCGGCAGGACATCGACGCGGTGCTGATCGCCACCGGCGACCGCTGGCACACCCCGCTGTCGATCATCGCGGCGCAACACGGCAAAGATGTCTATTGCGAAAAGCCGTGCTCGATGTCCATCGAAGAGAGTTGGGCGCTGGCGGACGCGTTCCGCCGCTATAACCGCCTGTATCAGGCCGGCTGCCAGCGGCGGAGCGGCGCGAACTTCGCCCTCTGTAAGGAACTGTTGAACGCCGGCGCGCTGGGTAAGCTCCAAACCCTCTATGCCAACGTCGGTCCGTCGGTGAACTGGCCGCCCATTCCCAGCCGCGACTGGCTGGCGGGCGAGGATCCGCCTCCCAAGCAAGTGCTCGATTGGGACCGGTGGCTGGGACCGGCGCACTGGCGTCCTTACCATCCTTCTTACGTGCGCGGCGGCTGGCGCAACTACTACGACTTCCACGGCGGCGGGATCCTCGAATGGGGTTCGCACACCGTGGATCTTTGCCACTGGGCGGCCGGCTACGATCACACGCAGCCCGTGGAATACGAACCCGTGGGTGGCAACACCGGTCCCTATGCGGTGAACTGCAAATACGCCGACGGCGTCAAGCTGGTGATGCGCGACAACGGCTGGGAAGGCGCGCTCCATACGGGCTCTTGCAGCTTTCGCATCGAGGGCGATCTGGGCTGGGTGGAGACCGGGGATCGGACGACCATCGCCTGCTCGGACAACATCCGGCCGCTGCTGCGGCCCACCGAGCCCGCCAGCCTCGCGCTGGAGAACCACGTGAAAGAGTTTGTCCGTTGCATCAGGACGCGCCAGCAGCCGAGCGCCAGCGCGGCCGCGGCAGCCAATTCCCACGTCGCCTGCCACGCGGCGTTCATCGCGTTTCAGCGGGGCAAGACGCTCACCTGGGACCCGGCTCGCAGTGAGTTCACCAACGACGACGTGGCCAACCGCATGCGCGCGCGCTCTCTGCGCGAGCCGTGGCGGATTTGAAGGAGAGGAGACGCACCGTGCAGCAAACCACCACTACGCCCGCGCCGGCGGCCACACCTGCCAAGCCGAAGCCTCCGGCTCCTCCCCCCGAACTCCAGGAGGGCGCCATCGCCACCATGGACGGCGCGGGGCTCATGGGTATCTTACAGAACTCGGGCTCCTCGGAGTTTCAAAAAGCCAAGGCTTGCGTGCGCCTCGGGGAGCTGGGGGTCAAGGAAGCCGTCCCCTTATTGGCGGCTCTGTTGGCGGATGAACATCTGAACGCGTACGCCCGTTATGGCCTCGAACCGATCGCCGACCCGGCGGCCGATGAGGCGCTGCGCGCCGCGCTGGGGAAACTGAAAGGCAACCTGCTGGTTGGCGTCATCAACTCGATCGGCAAGCGGCGGGACGCAAAGGCGAGCCAGGCGCTCATCCGGCTGATGCGCGGCCCCGACCCGGAGGCGGCTCGCGCCGCCGCGGCGGCGTTGGGAAACATTGGCGGGCCGGCATCCGCCAAGGAGTTGACCGCGGCGCTGCCCAAGGCGAGCGGCGCGCTCAAGCTGGCCGTCGCGGACGCCGCGCTCATTTGCGCTGAGCGGCTGTTGGCGGAAGGTCAACGCGACCAGGCGCTGGCGCTTTACGCGACGCTCAGTGGACCGGATACTCCCAAGCCGGCGCGCCTGGCGGCCATGAGCGGCATCATTCGCGAGGAAACCTCGACCAGCCGGCCGCGTTAGCCGCGCGGCGTCAGCCGGCCTTGATAGACTGCAAAGATTAGTCCTGCCATGCCGAGGATAGGCTTGTTCCCGCTCGCCTGTGTCGCGCTGGGCGCGTTCGGCCAGCCGAACACGGCCGAATACTTCGAAAACAAGGTCCGGCCCGTGCTGGCCGAGAAGTGTTACTCCTGCCACGCGGAAATGAACACCGCGGGGCTGCGCGTGGATTCGCGCGAGGCGCTGCTGAAGGGCGGCAATCGCGGCGCAGCGCTTGTGCCGGGAGACGCGGAGAAGAGCCTGTTGGTGCAGGTGCTGCGTCACGCGCACGACAGCGTCCGGATGCCCCCGCAGGGCAAGCTGCCGCTCGAACAGGTGGAGGCGATCGCGGCTTGGGTGCGCGCCGGAGCGTACTGGCCGCCGAAGGAGGCCGCCGCGCTGCGCAAGTCCGCCGAACCGGAGCCCACACCGGAACAAAAGAACCATTGGGCGTTTCGACCGCTGCATCCCCCGCCAGGCGCCTCCATCGACGGCCTGGTGCGAGCGCGTCTGCGGAAGGAGGGGCTCACGCCGAATCCTCCCGCGTCGCGCGCGGTGCTGATCCGGCGGTTGAGTTACGACCTGACCGGGCTGCCCCCATCCCCCGACGAAGTGGCGCAGTACGCCGCCGACCCGCGCCCGGATGCCACCGCACGGTTCGTGGACCGTTTGCTGGCCTCGCCACACTTCGGCGAGCGTTGGGGACGCCACTGGCTGGATGTGGCGCGCTACGGCGAGGACGACTACACCGGCACGCAGCCCAAGCCATACCCGAACGCCTGGCGCTATCGCGACTGGGTGGTGAACGCCTTCAATCGCGACCTGCCCTACGACCGGTTCGTCAAAGCACAAATCGCCGGAGACCTTCTGCCGGAAGGGCAACGTGACTTTGGCGGGCTGGGATTGTTCGGGCTCGGTCCCTGGTATTACGGTATTGCGCAGCCCGTCCAAGCCCGGGCGGACGAGCGCCACGACCGGGTGGACATGGTGACGCGGGGTTTCCTGGGGCTGACCGTCGCCTGCGCCCGCTGTCACGACCACAAGTACGACCCGGTCTCGATGCAGGACTACTACGGCCTGGCCGGGGTGTTCGCGAGCACGAAGTATCAGGAATATCCGCTGGCGCCGGCGGAACAGGTGGCGGCGCACGAGGCGGCGCAGCAGCGCATGCGGCGGGCGGAAAAGGCGCTCGACGAGTTCCGCAACCGGCAAAGCGAACAGCTTGCAGAAATCCTGGCGCGGCAGGCGGCGCGATACCTGCTGGCCGCCGCCGCGACTGCGGCGGAGAACCCCGCGGAGGAGGCGGCGCGGCGGGGGCTGGATCCAGAAGTGCTCGAGCGGTGGATCGCCTTCGCGAAGAAACAGGACCAGCCGCTGCTGACGCCGTGGCAGCAGGCTGCGGCTCCCGACCGGGAGCGCCTCGCGGCGGAATTCCAGGATGAACTGCTCCGCATTCTGGAGGATAAGAAGAACCTGGACGAGGAGAATCGCATCCTGGTCGCCAAAGCCAGGCCGCCCCGCACCGCCGGGCGGCGGCGCACCATCCTGCCCGGCAATTACGACTCCGAAGACGACTTCAACCCCGGCGCCGATGTACCGACACGTTCCCTCGAGCGAGACCGGTTCGTGCTCTGGCGGGCGCTGTTCGCCCCGAAAGACGGCGTGCTGCGCTTCGACGGCGAAAAGATCGAACGGTTCCTGCACGGCGAGTGGCGGGCGCACCTGGCGCATCTCAAACGGGAACTCGAGGAGGCCCGCAAGTCCGCGCCGCCGGCGTATCCGTTTGTGATGGGCGTGGCCGAACATGAGCAGCCCATCGACCTGAATCTGAACGTGCGCGGCAATCCGCAGGACCTGGGGGAGATCGTGCCCCGGCGGTTCTTGGCGGTGCTGGGCAAGGCGGACCTGCGCCGGGGCAGCGGCCGCTTGCAACTGGCCGAGGCGATCGTGGCGCAACCGCTGGCGGCGCGCGTGATGGCGAACCGCATCTGGCTGCACTTGTTCGGCGCGGGACTGGTCCGCACGCCTTCCAATTTCGGGTTTACCGGCGACCGGCCGGCGCAGCCGGAACTGCTGGAGTATGTGGCGGCGAGACTGGTGGCGGCGCGCTGGTCGATCAAGCAGTTGATCCGGGAAATTGTGCTCTCAGCGACCTATCAGGCATCCAGCGCACATCACGCCGCAAATGCCCGGCGCGACCCCGACAATCGGCTGTGGTGGCGGGCCAACCGGCGGCGGCTGGACGCCGAAGCGCTGCGGGATTCCCTGCTGGCGGCCGCGGGACGGCTCGACGGTACCGTCGGCGGGCCGTCGGCGGAACTGGACGACAAGCTGGCCCGGCGATCCATCTATGCCCGCGTGGGCCGCTTCCGGCAGGAACCCACCCTGGCGCTGTTCGATTTCCCAAGCGCCAGCATCACCAACGAGCAACGCGTGGTGACCAACGTGCCCTTGCAGCGGCTGTTCTTTTTGAACAGCGAGTTTGTGATGGCGCAGGCGGACGCACTGGCCGGTCGCCTAGCTGGCGCGGGGCCGGATCCGGAGGCGCGGGTTCGGGAGGCCTACCGGCTTCTGTTTGGGCGCACGCCGGACGGGACGGAACTGCGCTTGGGAAAGGCGTACGCGGCCGAAGCGGGTCCGGGGGCGTGGAGCCAATACGCGCAGGTGTTGTTCAGCTCAAACGAATTCGCTTACCTGGATTGACGCCTATGCCTTTGCCTGGAATCCACCGCCGCGCCGCGCTCGCCCGGATGGGCAGCGGCTTCGGGCTGCTGGCCCTCGAACGGCTGCTGGCTGCGTCGGCAAGCCCCTTCGACCCGAAACCGCCGCACTATGCGGCCAAGGCGAAGAACATGATCTACCTGGTGCTCAACGGGGGGTTGTCGCAGGTGGATTCCTTCGATCCGAAGCCGGCGCTGGACAAATACCACGGCCAGCCGGTGCCGGGGGGCGCGCCGCAAACGGAAAGCTCGGTGGGCAGTCTGATGCGTTCGCCGTTCTCGTTCCGCAAGTACGGACAGAGCGGCATCGAGGTGAGCGAGCTGTTTCCGCAAATCGGCCAGCGGATTGACCGCTTCGCCGTCATCCGGTCGATGCACACCAACGTGCCGAACCACGAACCGTCCCTGTTCATGATGAACTGCGGCGCGATCCAGCCCGGACGCCCGTCGCTGGGTTCTTGGCTGACGTATGGTTTGGGAACGCTGAACCGGAATCTGCCGGGATTTGTGGTGCTCTGTCCGGGAACGCCCGTCGTGGGACCGCCGCTTTGGGAATCGGCGTTCCTGCCTGCAGTCTACCAGGGCACTTACTTTCAGAACACCGAGATCGACCCGAAGAAGCTCATCCGCTTCATCGAGAACGGCCGGCATGACCGGGCGGTGCAGCGGCGGCAACTCGCGCTACTGAACGCGCTCAACCGCGAGCATTTGCGCGGCCGGCCGGGAGATTCGCAACTGGAGGCGGCCATCGAGACGATGGAGACCGCCTTCCGCATGCAGACCGAAGCGCCCGAAGTCTTCGACATCCGCCAGGAGAGCGAGGCCACGCGGGCCCGTTACGGCGACAGCGACTTCGGACGCGGATGTCTGCTGGCCCGGCGCCTGGTGGAGGCCGGTGTGCGGATGGTGCAGATCTACTTCGGCAACAGCCAGCCGTGGGACGCGCATGAGGACATCCTGAGCCACCGCAGGCTGGCGGCGCAGGCGGATCCGGCGATCGCGGCGCTGGTCGATGACCTGCACGAGCGGGGGCTGCTGCAGGAGACGCTGGTCGTGATGGGGACGGAATTCGGCCGTACGCCAGCCGTGCAGAACAGTTCGACTCTCAAACTGCACAACGGCCGGGACCACAATTCTCTGGGCTATTCCATCGCGCTGGCCGGCGGCGGGGTCCGGGGCGGCTCCATCCATGGGGCGACGGACGATTTCGGCTACCGGGCGGTCGAAAAACCGGTGCACGTGCATGATCTCAACGCGACTCTGCTCCACCTGATGGGTCTGGACCACACGCGGCTGACCTATCACTATTCCGGACGCGACTTCCGCCTGACAGACGTCCACGGCCATGTCGTCCGGGAATTGCTCGCGTAGGTGTCAACGCGCTCCGCTCCGAACCGCGCCCCGACCGGCAGGGAGGGGGCTACGCCTACAACGAAATCCGGAGAATCTCGGCAGCGATCCGGCTGAACGCCAAGCTGATGCCGTCCGCCGTCGGGGAATAGATGTACATCCCCGTCTGCTTGGTCGGGTCGTAGTTATCCGCCAGCGGGTCGTTGGCCACGCGCCGCAACAGCGCGTCCACAACGTCGCCAAACCCAACAGAGTAGATGACCGGATTCAAGGTTGCGTCGTTGCGGATGCGGATGGCCGCGTTATCCAGGGCATTGATGCTGACCCGCTCGACATTGGACGTGGTGAGAGCGATCTTGCGGCCGACCGGAGGATAGTTGTAGCTGCGGTGGGTCGTGCTATTCAGTGACGGCGCACCGCCCCACCCCGACCGTGTGTAATTCCCGAAGTAGTCGTAATCGGGGATGTGGGAGACGTCCAGGTTCACGGTGTTGACGCCGGCTGTCCGGAACGAACAGTTGTTATAGACGGACGTGGTCAGGACTCCGGGATCCTGCGGGCGGGGGAATCCCGTGGATACCCAGCCGTATAAGCCACGTACCGGACTATTCGGGGTGATGGCGCCCAATTTGTCATCCCGGTTTGAGCAGGGACTCATCGCGGAATTGCCGCTGCCCGGAGGATCCGGGTAGTAAGGAGGTTTGCGGATGGGCCAACTGCCGGTGAGGGTATTGGGCTGGCCGTCAGTGAAGAACAGAATGACGTTCAACACGCCAGGGTCATTGAGGCGCTTGAGTTCGTTGTACCCGATCGAAAGGCCCTGGGCGCCACCCGTCCAGCCGCTGCATACCATGGCATCCATCACCGTGCGGACCAACTGCTTGAAATTCGTGTTGGTGGCAGGGACGTCCGGCCGGGAGGCGACGGCGAACGTCGCCAAGCCGAGATAGTCGTTACCCTCGGAGAACTTTTCCGCGAAGCCGATGGTGGCGGCCTTTACTGCGCCGCAGGCGCCGGCGGTCTCCAGCGACCCCGTGCGGTCAATCACCAGCATGATATTGACGTCGCGCCGCGAGGTCTGGCCCATGGCCGCGACCGGCGTGCGGTCAAAGCGCAGAAGCCGCAAGAAATACAGCGGCGCCTCCACCGTCGCATTGATCGTCACCGTCCGGGTGCGATCCATGGTCTGGTTCACATCGACGCTGATGGAGGGCCCCGCGGCGGACGTCAACAGGTAACCTCTGGGAAAATTGGCGTTGAAGTAATTGGTGGAGGTGACGATCGCGCTCTCTTTTTGCGCGGCGAAGTCCCCGCCGCGGGACAGCGACCGCGCGCCGGCAAGCGCGCCGGCGTCGACCGCCGCCGACAACCGCGCTTTGACGAAATAAAGCAACACCACGTCCACCGCCAGACCCGTAATGGGAAAGATGGCGACGCTCGACATGATGAACAGCAGCAGAACGAATCCGCGCCGCCGTTGGGAAGGTAGTCCGGGTTTCATGCTCATCTCCTCCCGCGTCAAAAGATCGAATAGGCGTAGATGCCCCGTCCGCCGCCGAACAGATCCGACGTCTGCAAGTAGCACTCCACCACAAACGCCACATCACCGCGTCCGAGGTCGATCAGATTGAGGATTCCGCTCGCCTGCGCGCCTGGATCCTTGAGGTAATCCTTGACCGTGTTGTCATCCTGAATCAGGTTGGCCGCGGGAGTGCCGAAATTACTGGACCGCAACCCCTCGTTGCCCACCGTAGTGCGAAACAGGAACACTGCTTGACCTTTGTTCCTACAGTCGGCGTCACTCAGGCTGGCGGCCTCGCAATCCTCGGCGAACACCTTGGTGACCTGGGACAGGATGACCACGCCGTTGCCTCCGTTGAGGGTCATGCCCGTGCCTTCTGCGAGTCGCACAATCAAATGCTGGTTACAACTGGTGATGTCGCCTTCGACGCAGTTAAGCTTGGCGAAATCCACCCCCTTGGCGAACATGTGCGCGGTGTCGCGGGCGACCTGGCTGGCCTGAATCCCCCGGCCGAGCGTAATGCCTCCGAACACGATGCCCAGCATCAACGGCACCGCCACCACGCTCGACAGGGCGAACTCGATCATGACGTTACCGGACTGGCGGCGCCTGCCTGGATTCTTCATTGCGCTGGCCTCCTTAAAATACCGGCAGAATGCCCCCGCGCGGGGCTTCCATCAGGTCCGATGATCGCGCCCGGATCACCATCGGGTTGGAGCGGCCGCTGTTGCCTCCTGGTTCGGCCTGCAAAGGGGCCATCCATCCCCAGCGAAAACAGTCACTGCCATCCGCTTTTTCGCACGGCGAAATGGTCACCTCCACGATGTTGCCCGCCGCGTTCATGCCCGGGCCGCTGACTTGGGCGTGCGTCGTCGGGTTGTAGAATTTGATGGAGATCTTCTCCAGCCCTGAGGTCCCGCTCAGAAAGCCCATCGAGTGATCCTGGACGACTTTCTTGATGGATTGACTCGGGGTCATCGTGCCCAATCCCCGCTGGGTGATCGCAAACCGCACTCCTTCCCGCGCCGCATGCTTGAACGTGCCCTGGATGAAGAACACCACCGAGTAGTCGATGATGGCGTACAACAGCGCGAAAAACGGCAGCATCACCAGCGCCGCCTCGACCGCCGCCGAACCGCGCCGCTGGTTGTTTTGTCGAATCCTTGGCGGGAGCATCCGTGTTCCTCCGGACGTTTTCTCCGCGCGCGCCGCGCCGCTTCGAGAAACGTCAACCCAATTCTATGGTCCGGCCGGCGATGGATCAATCGGGTTTAAGTTCTACGAGTGCTAAGGAATTCCCTGTTTTTGTCCTACGAACCATTCCCGGCCGCCGCCCCTTACAATATCGGTATGTTTTTGATTTTCTTTACGTTGGTGCTGGCGATGCCCGCCGCGGCAGTACCAGTCCCTGTCGTCTTCGACACCGACATGGGCAACGACATCGACGACGCCTTGGCTTTGGCCATGCTCCACGCCCTGGAAAGCCGCGGCGAGGTGCGGCTCCTGGCGGTCACGATCACTAAGGATTGCCGGTCCGCAGCCCCCTTCGTGGATCTGGTGAATCACTTCTACGGCCGCCCAGGCATTCCTGTCGGCGTCGTGCGCGACGGAAAAACCCCAGGCGACACTCCCATGATCCAACTTCCCGTGGACCGCAAACGGCCCTCCGGGGAGTACGTTTACCCGCGCCGGCTGGCGACCGGCGCCGACGCCCCCGAGGCGGTCGCTGTCCTTCGCCAAGTCCTGGAATCACAAGCGAATGGGGCGGTGGTGATGATTCAGGTGGGCTTCAGCACCAACCTCGCCCGCCTGCTGGCCGCGCCCGGCGGCCGCGATCTGGCGGCGCGCAAGGTCCGGCTTCTCTCCCTCATGGGCGGCGCGTTTCCCGCCGGCAAGCCGGAATACAACATCAAGATGGATATCCCCTCCGCCCAAAAACTGTTCGCGGAGTGGCCTTCCCCGATCGTGGCGAGCGGGTTCGAAATCGGCGAGTCCATTCTCTACCCGGCTTCCAGCATCGAACAGGATTTCGCCTACGCGCCGGATCACCCGATTGCTGAGGCGTATCGCGCTTATCAACAGATGCCGTACGACCGGCCAACCTGGGACCTGACCTCCGTGCTGTACGCGGCGCGGCCCGCGGGGAAGTATTTCGGTCTATCGGCCCCAGGGCGGATTGTGGTGGATGACCAGGGCCGCACCCGGCTGGAACCGCGGCGCCGGGGTCCGCACCGCTATCTGACTGTGTCGGCGGCGCAACGCCGGCGAGTTCTCGCCGCCTTCCTCGAACTGACAAGTCAGCCTCCCGTCCGCCGATGATAGGATGGAGAAAAGAGAATGCATGATGCCTGCCGAGTCTAAGCCTGCTCCCGGCCTGATGTCTTGGCTCCCGGTGGTCTTGCTGGGGTGGCTGATTCCCGGCGGGGGCCACTTTCTGCTCCGGCGGCGCGGCCGCGCCTGGATGATCTCGCTCAGCGTCATCCTGATGTTTCTGTTTGGCTTGTTCATGCGGGGGGCGTTCTTCACGCCCCAAACCGGCGACCTGCTGACCACCTTGATCAACGTGGGCGGCTTTGTCGGCAACCTGTGCACGGGCCTGCTGTACTTTCTGGCCACCTGGCTCGGCTACGACCAGCCCGACTTGGCCGGTCACGTCCACGACTACGGCACCAAGTTCCTGGTTTCGGCGGGCCTGCTGAATATCCTGGGCATGGTGGACGCCTACGAAATCGCTTCCGGAAAGAAGGACTGATGCCAAAAGTCAACCTCAGCCATTTTGAGGCAGCCATTCTTTTTGCGCTATTTGCGTCGATCGTCATGGCGATCACCAGCAAGCGCACGGACAAGGAGCGGCTTTCCTATGGTCTGTACTTGTTCGGGTGCTTTGTCGCCACGCTGATCGGCCTGGCGTGGGTGATGAAGCTCGGTCACGGTTAGGAGCCGCGTCGCGAGGGCTGCCGGGCGACGCGGGGCGTCTGACAACGATGAAAACCCTGAGCCGCAAACGGGTGAGTGCGGGCCATGCAAGCCGAGCCGCCAGCCGGACAGCGCGAGCCGTCCCGGCGCCGCTGCGCATCCCCCGCCGCGGGTTCCTGGCCTTGGCGGCCGCGCCGTCCGTCTGGAGTGCGGACTTGTTTGTCGATGAGTGGCTGGCCGTCGCCAACCGGCTGATCACCACGCCCCCGGAATCTTACCCGTGGAACTGGGGGGAGGGCGTCCAGTGGATCGGCTTGATGAAGGCGTATGAGCAGAGCGGGGACCCGCGCTACCCGGATTACCTGGAACGCTGGTTTTCCGCCTACCTCGCTGAGGATCTGCCGCGCCTGTTGCGCGACGGTCTGAAACAGCCGCCGACGAAGCCGGGCTACTGTGGTCATTGGAGCCCGGCGACGGCCGCCGCGCTCCTGTTCGAAGCCCGGCGCAAACCTGCCTATCTCCGCATGGCCGTCCAGGTGACCGACTACATCGAGCACCACGCCGAACGAAGCCCCGAACGGGCGCTGGGACACTGGACCGGCAGCCACCAGCTTTGGGTGGACACGCTTTATATGGCGTGCCCGCTGCTGGCGGCGCTCGCCCGGATCCAGCGGCGTCCGAAGCTGATCGACGACGCCGCGCACCAGATCCTGGTGTATGCCGCGCATCTCCAGGACCCCGCCACCGGCCTGTTCGCCCACATGTGGGATTGGAAGATGAACATGCGCACGCGCGATCCGTGGGGCCGCGGCAATGGCTGGGTGCTGATGTCCGCCGCCGACACCCTCGAGGTGATGCAGAAGTCCGACACCCATTGGGCTTCGGTGGCCTCCCTCGTCCAGCGGATGGCGAAAGGCCTGCTCGAATACCAGACCTCCTCCGGCCTCTGGCACACGGTGCTGGACGACCCGGCCAGTTATCCCGAGATTTCGGCGACGTGCATGATGGTGTACGGCTTCCTGAAACTGGCCCGGCTGGGGATTCTGGACGAGCCCTGCCGCGAAGCCGCCCTGCGCGCCTGGACTACGGTCAATCGCCAGAATGTCCGCCAGGGGCAAGTATTGGGCGTATCCGCCGGCACCGATCCCGGCACGCGCGACGACTACAAAAAGATCCCTCTCGGCACGCAAACTTGGGGGACCGGAGCGTACCTGCTGGCGGGCAGCGAGGTACACCGGCTCCGTACCGCGAAGACGGCGCCGCGGACCCGGTATTAGAACGGCAAGTCGCGATCAGCCCGGACAGCCCGGCAAGCGTTGTCGCGCGGGCTTACCCGCCGCGCGCTGCGGGCCTATGATGAGTTCCGGCGAATTCCCCATGCGTTCCTTTCTCCTGCTGTGTCTACTGGCGTGGTCCAGCGCGGGCCCGGCCCAAACGGTCCGCGAGTCGGTGGCGCTTGCGACCGGATGGCGTTTTCAGATGGACATGGCCGAAATCGGCGAGAAGGAGGCCTGGTTCCGGCCGGGTTTCGATCACTCGGGATGGTCGCAAGTCCCCGTCCCCCGCGCTTGGGACACCTATGACGAAGGGCTTTGGGGCTTTGAAGGAATCGGCTGGTATGTCGCCTCGATCAGCGGCTCCCGGTCCCGGCCCGAACGGGTGCAAAGGCTCCGGTTCGGGCGCGTGATGTACCACAGCAAGGTATGGCTGAATGGCGAAGCGCTGGGCGAACACATAGGTGGTTACCTGCCGTTTGAGTTCGACGTCACGGGCAAACTCCGTCCCGGTGAGCCCAACCTCCTGGTCCTGAGGGTGGACAATCGTCCCCGTCTGGAATGGCCGCCGGGGGCCAAACAGATCGAATGGATGCAGTTTGGCGGCATTCTCGAGCCGGTGACGCTGGAGACGAGGAGCAGGATCTACCTGTCGGACCTGACGGTCCGCGCGGTCCCCCGCGGAAGCGGCGCCGAGGCCGAATGCCTGCTCGAGATCACCTCGGCGGAAGCGGCGGAGCAGACGGTAAGCCTGCGAGTGGGAGTGGACGGCGTGCCTCGGGCCGTTCAGGAAACCACTGTCCCGGCGCCGCCCGGCGTGTCGCGTCACCGCGTCGCGCTCGCATGGGACCGCGCGCGGCGCTGGTCGCCACGGACGCCCAATCTGTACACGCTGCGCGCCGCGCTGCCGGGCCGGGACGAGTCCACGGTGCGTTTTGGCGTCCGCGCGATTGCGATCCGGGGCCGGCAGATCCTCCTGAACGGAGAGCCGCTCTGGGTGCAGGGCGTGAACCGCTACGACGAGTACGCGCGGCATGGGCCGAACGCGCCGCGGGAGTTGGTGGTGGAGGACCTGCGCCGAATGAAGGCCGCGGGCGTCAACTTCGTCCGGGTTCATTATCCCCAGTCGCCCGCGTTGATTGGCCTCTATGACGAAATGGGGTTCCTCATGATGGAGGAGGTCCCGCTTAACTGGTGGGGGAATCGCTTCTCCGGCGCCGGCGGCGAAGTCATGAAGGAAGACATCCTGGAATACGCCATGCCCATGCTCGAAGGGATGATCCGGCGGGACAAGAACCACCCGAGCGTCGCGTTTTGGAGCATGGCGAACGAATCGCAGACTCAGACGGAAGTCGGCATCGCTGTGATGCGCAAATTGCTCCGCCGCGCCAAGGAACTCGACCCCACCCGTCCGGCTACTTTTGTGATCGCCACGCGGGAGGCCGCCGAGCACAAGGCTTTCGCAGACGCCGACCTGGTGGCGGTGAACGTTTACCTGGGCGGGCGCCAGAAGCGGCCCGCGCTCCGCGTCGCCGATGCCGAGGAGGTGATCGGCCGCGGCGCCGAGGAGTACCTGCGCCGGCAACTGGCGGCTTACCCGGACAAGCCGCTGCTGGTCGCCGAGTTCGGCACGCCGGGCGTGCGCGGGATCCACGGGGATGTCCAGTACACCGAGGAGTTTCAGGCGGCCGTGATCGAGGCGGTTTGGGGCGCCATCCGGCGCTGCCCGGACGTGTCCGGGGGAGTGTTGTGGTCCTGGGCGGATTACTATCACCGCCGGAATTTCATCGTTTACGCGGCCTTTGGCCCTTACGGGGTGGTGACGGTGGATCGGCGTGAGAAAGCGGCGTTGGCGGCGCTGGCGCGGATGTTTGGAGGCCACGCCGTGAAAGCGAAACCGCCTGCCGCTCCCCGTTCACTGGCGGGAGCAGAAAAACCAAACCCGGCCCCCAGGCGGGCAAACCAATAAAACGGGGGAAATGGCAGCGAAAGTCTCCCGTCTCACGCCTCGGACCGGGCTTGGCGACGGAGCCGGTTTCACACAGGCTACTCCCGGATGAATCCCGTCACTTGGTTGGATGCAGGCCGAATCCGGCGCGTTTCCGGAATAAGACAGGCGGCAGTCGCTTCGGCGTTGGGCGCCGGCGCGGTCTCGCGCCCTCGGCTAGACAATCTCGTGATAGGGGCGACCCTGGGACTCCGCCACGCCGCGGTAGGTCACTTTCCCCTGGTAGATATTCACTCCCAGCCGGATCGCCGCGTTGCCGCGGATGGCGCGCTCCACGCCCTGGTGGGCAATTTCCTGCAAGTAGGGGAACGTCGCGTTGGTCAGCGCGAACGTCGAGGTGTGGGGCACCGCCGCAGGCATGTTCGACACGCAGTAGTGGAGCACGCCCTCCTCGTAATACACCGGATTGCTGTGGGTCGTGGGCCGGGAGGTTTCAAAACATCCGCCCTGATCAATCGCGACGTCCACCATCACCGCGCCCTGTTTCATGGCGACCAGGGTTGGCCGCCGCACCAGGCGGGGCGCGGACGCCCCAGGCACCAGGACCGCGCCGATCACCAGATCCGCCAGTTTCAGCGTCTCGTGGATCGTCCATTGATTCGACGCCAGCGTGACCACCTGCCCGTTGAAGATATCGTCCAACTGGCGCAGACGATTGAGGCTGCGGTCGATCATCGTGACGTGCGCGCCCATGCCGATGGCGACTTTGGCGGCATTAGTTCCCACCACCCCGCCGCCGATGATGGCGACATTGGCGGGCGCCACTCCCGGCACGCCTCCCAGCAGAACGCCGCGTCCCCCGTTCGGCGCCTCCAGGTACTGGGCGCCGATCTGCACCGCCATCCGGCCCGCCACTTCGCTCATGGGCGTGAGCAGGGGCAGCGAGCGATCCGCCTCTTCAATGGTTTCGTACGCGATGCCGGTGATCCCGCTGTCCAGCATGGCCTGGGTCAACTCGGGAAGCGGCGCCAGGTGCAGGTAGGTAAATAGCGTCAAGTCGCTCCGGAAATAACGGTACTCCGCCGGTTGGGGCTCCTTGACCTTGACGATCAGGTCTGCGGCCTTCCAGACTTCCGCGGCGGTGGGGACAATCACCGCGCCGGCGGCGGCATACTCTTCGTCGGTGAACGAACTGCCCGCTCCCGCCAGGGCCTCGACAAAAACCTCATGGCCAGCTTCTCGTAACGCGGTCACGCCATGAGGCACCAGGGCGACGCGCGATTCATGATCCTTGATTTCCTTCGGAACGCCGATTCGCATGGAGAATCCTTCTGGTATGGAAATGATCGGAGGGTCGGGATTGCACCCTCAGTATAACGCCGCGATCCTTTTGCGCCCGCGGCCGGGGTGCGCGATACTCAAGGCAGTTTTGGGCGACACGATTTCCATCGAATTTCCCGCCGCCGCGGCCGAACGCGACGGGTTGATTGCGGACTTAGGGGAAGCCGGCTGCACCGGCATTCTGGAGACGGATTTGCCGGAAGACGGCGTCTGGCTGCGGGTGTTTTTCGAGGAGCCGGCGCCGCCGATGGCGCAGGACCTGCTGGCGCGGCGCGGAGCGCGCCTGGTCCGGCACGAAGCCCAGGACTGGGTGGCCGCTTCCCGCGCCCTCTGGGAGCCCTTTGCGGTGGGCGAGCGGTTTTACCTGGTGCCGGAGTGGCGGAACGATTCCGCCCCGCCGGGCCGCTGGGTGATTCGGTTCAACCCCGGCCTGGCGTGCGGCACGGGCGCGCACGAGGCCACCCAATTGTGTCTCGAGGCGCTGGAACGGTATGTGAAACCCGGGACCCGCCTGCTGGATGTCGGCTGTGGCTCGGGGATTCTCTGCATCGCGGCCTCCCTGCTGGGCGCGTCCCGCGTGTGGGGCTGCGACCTGGATCCGCAAGCCGTGGAGATCGCGCGCGCGAACCTGGCGCAGGCCGGCGTGGCCGGGGAGATCGTGCTGGGTTCGACCACGGCAGCCCCCACCGCGTCCTTCGATCTGGCCCTTTGCAACATCAGTCCGGAGGCGGACATCGCGCTGGCGCCGGAACTGGCGCGGGCGCTGGCGCCCGGCGGCATTGCCGTACTGTCAGGTTTTGAGACTCCCGAACTTGGCCAGGTGTTGTCGGCGGTGGCGGCGCTGGGCTACCCGATCCTGGAAGAGCGGCAGAAGGGCAATTGGTGCGCCATCGCCTATGCCCAGGCCAGCGGTGGCGCGGGATAAGCGCCCCGCACCTCTTCGAACCGCTCGCCCACTTCCAGTATCAATTCTTCTTCATAAGGGCGGCCGACGAGTTGAATGCCCAGCGGCAGGCCGTCGCTGTTCTGGCCCGCCGGCAGCGTCAACGCCGGAAGTCCCAGCAGGTTGAACGCAGCCGAGGGCGCCATGGCGTCCAGAAACGCCAGGGGCCCGTCCGGCGTCTCCCACCGGCGCTCGCCGGGCCGCCACGCGGCCACGCCGCAGGCCGGCAACAGCAGGACGCGGGTGTCGCGCATCCGTCGCAGCAGGCCGGCGCGTAACTTGTCCCGCGCGGCCAACGCCTCCAGAATCTCCACCGCCGTGGGCGGCGGCTCGGCGCGGCCCTGGTCTACCAATTCCCTCCCGAGCGGGTGCACCTGCTCGGCATGCTCATCCACCACCGGTCCCAGCACCTGGGCGAACAGCCGGCCGAAGAAGAACCACCAGAGGCGCGGGGCCCGCTCCACCGGGCGCAGATCGAACGGTTCCACCGGGAATCCCGCGGTCTCCAGGTGTCCCGCGGCGATGCGGACCGCCGCGCGGATCTCCGGATGGACCGGAACCCCCGGGAACTGTTCCGCCATGCCAATGCGGAAACCGGCGGTTTCGGGAGTGCGCAAGGGGACCGGCGCGGAAAAGGGATCCTGGTCGTCATGGCCGCAAAGCGCGGCGAACAGCAGCGTCAGGTCGCGCGCGTGGCGGGCCATGGGTCCGGCCACGCCGAGAAGCCCGCCGGGGTGCCCGATCTCCGGGAAATGCCCCGTAGCGGGAATGCGGCCGGGCGTAGGCTTGAGGCCCGCAATCCCGCAGCAGTGGGCCGGAACGCGAATCGATCCGCCTCCGTCGCTGCCAATGCCTCCCCCCGAACACAGCGCCGCGATCGCCGCCGCCTCCCCGCCGCTGGAACCGCCGGCCGTGCGCTCCGGATCCCAGGGATTCACGGTGCGGCCGGTGATCCAGTTCTCGGTTTCATAGTGATAAAGAAACTCGGCGGTGTTGGTCTTGCCCAGGATAATCGCCCCGGCGGCCCGCAGGCGGGCCACCGCCGTGGCGTCGCGCGAGGCACGGTGATCGCGCCGGGTCCGGCTGCCGCACCAGGTCGGCGAGCCGGCCACGTCGAAGCTGTCCTTCACGGTGAGGGGCAATCCGGGCAGCAGGCCGATAGCCTCGCCGCGCGCCAGCCGGGCTTCGGTTTCTCGCGCCGCCCGGCGCGCCTCGTCGGCGTACACGCGCACCATCATGCGCAGGCGCGGATCCAGTCGTTCGATCTGCTCCAGGTGAGCCTCCACGAGTTCCACGGGAGAGATCTGGCCGTCCCGAACGAGCGACGCCATCAGCACGAGCGAGGAGCGGACGGGCACCACCCCTTCAACCTATCACGGGCCACCCCACAGGCGGCGGTAGAAGCGGCTCTGCCGGCAGGCGATCTCGTCCCAGCCGAAACGGGCGGTCACGGCGCGCCGCGCCGCCTGCTCCGCTTCCCGCCGCGCTTCCTCGCTCAGCAGCAGGTCGCTCACCGCGCCGGCGAACGCCTCGGCATCCCGGGCAATCGCGACTCCTGATTCGGCGCCCAGCTCGAGACCGTTCACCCCGGCCGGCGTGCTGACCACGGCCCTGCCCATCGCCATCGCTTCCAGCACTTTGATGTTGGTCCCTGCCGAAGCCACCAGCGGGACAATCACGACCGCCGCGCGCCGGTAAGCGGGACGCACGTCGGCCACGAACCCTTCCAACTCGATGCCCGGCTGCGACAAGTCCAGGGACACGCGGTCCCGATAGCGGTCCAGGAAGTATGCGGGCGTCCGGCCGGCGATCACATGCAGCACCGGGTGGAGGGGCTCGAGTTGCGGCCAGATGTGTTTCAGGAAGAATTCCAGACCCAGCAGATTGGGCAGGTGTCCGAACGATCCGATGAACAGCAGCCTTCCCGGCGCAGGCGGTTCCGCGCCGGGCTGGAACCGCTCCAAATCGACGCCGTTCTCCAACACCTCGGCGGGGGCGCCGCGCACGCGGCGGCGGTCCCGTTCCGACATGACGACCACCGCATCCACCTCCCGCCAGGCCTGCGTCTCGAACCGTCGCCAGCGTTCCAGTTGCCGCCGGGTTTCCCAATCCGGCTCCAGCCGGTGCATCTGCTCGTACAGGTCGAAGGTGATGTCGTGCTCCACCAGGAGGGTCCGCGCGGGCCGCGCCGCGGCGGCGTATTGGGCCATCTGGGTGAATTCGAGTTGGACCAGGCCGGGCCGCCACTGGCGAACGGCCTGTCGTAGCGCGGCGCGAAACGCCGGCGAGGCGAACTCCTCCACGGTGTCCGGACGCGCCGACGGGGGCAGGTTGTGCGCCCCACGCCGCAGCACATAGATCACCTCCGCGCAGATCTCGAGCAGTTCGGGCGGCGGGGGCGCCCACTCGGTGACAAAGCAGATCAGCACCTGGGTGAACTCCTCCGCCGCCCTGCGCATCAGGTTGTACATCCGCACCGCCGCGCCGTGGGCGAGCGGATACGGCGGATAGGGAGAAGCAATCATCACGACCGGACGTCCGCGCGGCGCCCGGCCGGGGAACACCGCCACCTGACCGCTGCCCAGCGCCAGGATTTCTTCTTCGTCTCCCGGCTCCGGCGGCGCGGGTCGCAACCACCAGGGGGCGCGCCCGGCCCGTCTCAGCACTGGCAGCGCTTCCGCGTGCCCTGCGACCGCCTTCAGGTGCAGGCGGCGTAACGCCTCCCGCCACAACTTCCGGAACCGGTCGGGATGCGCCACGGCGCGGCACAGAAAGCGCAGATAATTCGTCTCGAGCGCTTCCGCCAGTTGCGCGGCCGAATAATACCGGGCCGTGGTGGCGCGGTGCCGGTGTTCGACGCGAGCCTCGGCGCAGAAGACGCTGGGCCATCCCCGCAGCCAGGCGCGATAACCCAGGTCCAAATCCTCGACGTACGCCGGCTCGTACGCTTCGTCCGCGCCGCCCAAAGCGCGCAGCTTGCGGGTATCGTACAGGGAGCATCCGCCGCTGCCATAGAGAACGAACGCGCCATCCTCGCCCGCGAGCGGCGTTTCGCACCGGACGGGGAAATCGGCCGGGCCCTCCCGCGCCCAAACGGCTTTGCCGGTTTCTTCGCGACGCTTGCCCGCTTCGAAAAAAATCTGGGCAGTCGCGCAGAACAGATCGGGAACTCTCTCAAACGCGGATTGCAGCGCGGCGAAGAATCCCGGGAACACGCGCATGTCGTTATTCAGCAGGCAGACGCGGGAGAATCGGGCCAGGCGGATCCCCCGGTTCACCGCGCGCGCGAACGACAGGGGTTCGACAAAACACTCTACCCGGACTTTGGGAAAGCGCTCGCGCAGCACTACCTCCGTGCCGTCCTGTGAGCCGTTGTCGATCACGATCACTTCGGAGGCCTCCGGCAGGTCCTCCAGCACGGGCGGCAGCGCGCTGGCGAGCAGGTCGCGGCCATTGCGGGAAGGAATCACCACCGTAACGCCCTCGGCCAGCACGGCGGAGTCCTCCGGCGTTGCCGCGGGCGGCCACACCCCTTTGAGCAAGCAGGCGAGCAAGCCCGCGCTTCGCGCCACGGCCAGCGCCAGCGGCAGGCGCCACTCCGCCGGGCGGGCCAGTCTCCACCAGAACGTGTACCAAGGTCCGCCGGGATTGGTTTGCCAGCGCAGGAAATTGCGCGTCCGCCAGAGGGCGTGCCGGACGATGGTTCCCAGGCAGCGGGGCCGCAACATGAACGACCCGAAGTGTTCGTTATACGCCAGCCACCCCCGCGGCGAAAGGCACCAGGCGATCCAGCGCAGGCGGCGGTACGGCAGGTTCGGAACCAGCAGGACGGCCGCGATCCGGATGCGCTTGCCGGCCAGCGCCGCCCGGCAGCGCGCGAGGTTCTCGGCGAAGCTGCGCGCCGGATGATAAGGAATCCAGCGGCCGCGCTCGGGCGGAAACTCGGCGACCACGTACAGCGGCAAGTCCGGATACAATTCTGCGACCCGCCGCACCAGTTCGGCGTTCAACTCCTCAGTGCCGGAACAGCAGGCGACCTTGACCGGCGGGGCAGCCACGTTTCAGATCAGCGCCTGCCAGGACGCGTCCCGGCGTCCGGCCAGGTAGTCATCCCAGAGCGCCAGCGCCTGTACCGCGAAACTGGCCGAGACGGGGTTGACGTGCGGCACAAAGGATCCATGGCGCGCGCCGAAGTAGAAGCCGCCCCGCAGGCGCGGGTCCGGATCGTCGATGGAGAAGCGGCGTAAGCAGGCGGCCTCCTCGCCGGCGGCGTCGCGCTCCAGCGCGGCGGCGCCCGCCGCTTCCGCCAGAATCCGCAGGCGCAGCAACTGGGCGTAGACATCAGAGCGGGCGAACTCGGGGCGGATGTCCCGCAACAACCGGCTGACCGTCGCGATGCCGGCGCGCAAGGCTTCCGCGGCCTCCGCCCGCCCCGCCACAGGCAGCAGTCCTTCCAGGAAGTAACAGTACGCGTGCAGCCGGTCCATCACCCGGTGCGGATCGGGCGATCCGGGCAGGAAGTCTCCGTGGGTGGGCAAGGTCCGGCGCAGCATGTCCTCATACGCCTCCCGGAAGCTCTCCGCCCCAGCCGCGGCATGGAGTTCGTACCATGCCAGCGCCGACTTCAACTGATAACAGCCCGGCTGCCGGGACCAGGTCTCGCCCCGCGCCAGGGGGCGCTTGCCGGGCAGCTCCAAAATCGGCTCCACGCCGTTCTCCGCGCGGGGAAAGTCCGCCGCCATGGCCTGGCCGCAGGCCACGGCGTACTGGCGATACTCCTCCCGGCCGCTGGCTCGCCAGAGCTGAAGAAGCGCGCGGACAATGATGCCGCAGTCGAAAAAGTACGCCAGCGGCCGCTCGGGGGAGCACTCGAAGGGGAAAATCGCGGACGCCGGGTCCCACGCCCGGTGAACCAGGAATTGTCCCGCCTGCTCGGCGCGCGCGCGATATTCGCTCTGCCGGGTCCGCGCCGCCAAGTACAACAGCGCGCTGATGGCGTAGCCCGTAATTTCGGTGGACACCGGGCGATTGAGCTGCCGGTCGGCAAGGTAAAAGCGCGCCACGCCTCCTTCCGGCTCCTGAATGCCCGAATGCAGAAACCACGCGCCGGCGCGCGCCAACAACGATTCTATGTCCAAGATCGATGCGAATCCTTTTGCTGACGAATGAAACCTCCAGTCTAACACCCGCTCCCGGTGGTAGCCTGGAGGCAGATGCGGTACGCGTGGTTGGTCATCGCGATTCTGCCGCCGGCCTGCTTTGCCCAGGAGGAAGCGCCGCTGATGCTCCTGCGCGGAGAGGTGGTCCAAATCGAAGGGCGCGAATTCTCCATTCGCACCGCCGATTACCGCGTGCATCGCTATCGCACCGACGAACAGACCTGGATTGAGCGCGAGAACCAGCGGATTCGTTTCCAGGCGCTGCAACGCGGCGACATTGTCGACGTGGTTTCCGCTCGGGAACCCGCCCCGCCGCACGCCAGACTGGTGAAGTTGGTGTTGACCCGTCCCCGCGCCGCGCCGGCGTTGTCGTGGCGGTCACTGAGCTCTTCCTCCAGTCTCCTGGTGAGGGGCAACCTGACCTTTACCGGCATCGTGACCGAGGTGAGCGAGGAACGCCTGGTGCTCCGCCTGCGCAACGGCGAGCAGAAGACGTTCCAGTTGCGCTACGACACCACCTTCCGCGGCGAGGGCCGGCTGGCGGAACGCGCCGCGCTGCCGACCCAGACGCGCGTGTTCGTGCGGGCAGGCAAGAACCTGTGGGATGAAGTGGAAGCCTACGAAGTGGTCTGGGGCGAGATTCTGCGCCCCCAAGGCCCCCGCTGACCAATCGCCACCCTTACCCGCCAGCCGGAGCCGCGAGCGGAAGCGAGCGGGCCGGGAACCTTGTGGCGCCAACCGCGCCCACCGCCACCCGCAGCAGGCCTTCACGCGGGGTGGCCTTCCTCCGGCGGCCGCTGGAGAATCCCGACAATCTCCCGCGCCACCTGGCGCGCACGCTCGATTTCCCCCGGCTCGAAACTGATGGCGCCTACCCGCGGATGCCCTCCGCCACCATACCGCTCGCAAATCGTGGCCAGGTTGTGCTCCGGTTCCCGCGGAGCCCAGGGGTTGGACCCCACGGAGATCTTGGTGCGGAACGTCGCAGGGCTTACGCTCACCGTGTACACCGTGTCGGGAAACAGATAGTAGGGGATGAACTTGTTGTAGCCTTCCAGCTCGCATCCGGTCAGGTCGAAGTACAACACGCCGGCCTCAAGCGCCGCCCGCTCGCGAATCGTGTCCACTGAGCGCAGGTGCCGTTCGTACAGCGGCTGATAGAGGGCTTGAATCTCGGGTTCGCGCATGATGGCGCCCAGAGGCTGCTGGCGCATCCAGCGGATAATCTGCTGCACGATGGCGCTGCCCTTGGCCGCTTCAATCACCAGCGTGAGTTGCATGGCCGGCTCTGCCAGTTCAACGGCCACCTTCGCGCTGGGGTATTGCGCGCCGTCGATGATATTGGCCCACTTCACCAGTTCGTTCAGGTCCGGCGCCTCAAAGCCCCAATGTCTCTTGGCGATGGTGGCGATAAACAGCGTGCAGGATTTGAAGCTGGGATCGTAAAATTTCTTGCCGCTGCGGTCGCGGCGGAAATGTTCGGCGTCCTCCGGCGAGAGGAACGCGCTCTGATGATGATCAAACCACCAGGTGAGACGCGGCGAACTGCAATATTTGAAGTCTACGATGGCGTTCTCGTCGCCATCGAAGAGAGATTCCTCGAACGCCTGCGAGGCGCGGTGGGCGAGCCCCGTGAAGGCAAATTCCGCGCGCGGAGCGAGCGCGCCTTCGACGAAGCGCGTGAAGAAAGCGGCCGACGCCGCCCCGTCGAAGCAGTGGTCGTGATAGAGGACGCGAAAGCGCATGGAGCCCCGGGGGAAAACTTCTTACTGTGACGCATTTCGCCCGGGAAATGCAACCGGCGGAGAGCGCGGGGTGCTCAGGTCAGCCTTGCCGGAGCGCGGCCATGCGCTCGGCGGGCGCCGGGTGGGTAGAAAGGTACTCGGCCAGAAAAGAGTGTTCGCGGGAAAGCGCGGCGAGCTTGCGGAAAAAGCGCGGCGCGCCGCCGGAGCCGAACCCGGCCTCCTGCGCGAGCGCGACGCCGGCGCGGTCCGCCTCATGCTCCTGTTCCCGGCTGTACCCCTTGCCCAACAACTGGCCGATCAGCTGACCGGCCCGCAGGTGCTGGAGCGCCATCTCCAGGGTGTATTTCGCCACGAAATGGCGGCAGAGCACATGGCCCATTTCGTGGGCCAGCACGAAGGCCACCTCGTCGTCCCCCTCGCACAGGTCTAACAGGCGGCGAGTGATGAAGACATGACCGCCGGGGAGCGCGTAGGCGTTCGCCGCCGCGCCACCCACCACCTCGAAAGAAAATGCGCGCTGGCGCGCCGTTTCCGTTTCCGCCAACCGGCGGCCGAGCCGGGCGACGCGGTGGCCGGCCTCCGGGTCCGGGTCGGGCGGCATCTGTTCGCGAAACGCCTGCGCCAGTTGCCTGCCGACCCGTGCTTCCGCCTCCATCTCGTCTTCTTCGCTCCCGGCCATCGACTCGTAGACCCAGCGGGCCTGATCCGCGGTCGTCCGTACGCGGCGGCCCAGCGACGCCGCCAGGCGGGGAATCAGCGGCCCGCCAAACAGAAGCAGGACCACAAATGCAATCAGGAGGATCTCGAACAAGCCCAGCGTGCGCATCGCTCTGGTTTCAGCTTAGCGATCCCCGGCCGCCAGACGCCAGGGTGAGAGAATTTGCAGCGACCAGACAGCCTTTTTCGATCCGCGAGCCGTGCAGCAGCCACGGTGGGTGGCTCGAAAAAAGGTGTCGGGCCCCGGTTATTTCACCTACCCGTCAGCGCGCGGCAGGACGGTTGCACCCGCAGCCCCGCTCTCGTACCATGGCCGCACAAGCCCATGTCCAACCGCCGTGCCTTTCTGCTGCATCTCTCCGCGGCGGCGCTGCCCACGCTGGCCGCGCCGAAACTCCCGCGCGAATACCTGGTTTTCCTCGGCACCTCCACGGGGCGGAAGAGCCAGGGCATTTACGTTTTCCGCTTCGACCCGAACACCGGTGAGACCACGCGCGCCGAACTTGCCGCCGAAGCCAATAACCCGAACTTCCTCGAAATCCACCCCAGCCGGAAATTCCTCCACGCGGTGGGCAATATTCCCGCGCCGGACGGCAAGACTCAGGGCGGCGTGATGGCGTACGCGTTGGACCCTGCGTCCGGAAGGCTTGCTCTGCTCAACCAGGTTTCCTCTCAGGGCGCCGGGCCATGCCACATCAGCATCGACCGCACGGGGCGTTGCGCCCTAGTGGCCAACTATGGCGGCGGCACCGTTGCTTCTCTGCCCATCGGCAAGGACGGGCGGCTGGGCGAGGCCGCCTCCGTCATCGAGCACACCGGCAGCAGCGCCAACCCGCAACGCCAGGAAAAGCCGCACCCGCATTCGTTCAACATTTCGCCGGACAACCGCTGGGCCGTGGCCGCCGACCTGGGCACCGACGAGGTGCGCGTGTACCGTCTGGACGCCGCCCGCGCAACCATCACGCCCAATACCCCTCCCGCCGCGCGCGTCGCGCCCGGGTCCGGACCACGCCACTTCGCTTTTCACCCCTCCGGCAAGTACGGCTACGCCATCAACGAGCTGGCCAACACGGTGACGGCGTTTGCTTTCGATGCGCGCAGCGGCGTCTTGACGGAAATGCAAACCATCACGACGCTGCCTGCCGGTTACACCGCCACCAGCTATACGGCGGAGGTGCGCATCCACCCGAACGGCAGGTTCTTGTACGGTTCCAATCGCGGCCACGATAGTCTGGCCGTGTTCGCCATCCATCCCGCGTCCGGCGAGTTGTCGCCCATCCAGACCATCTCCACGCAGGGCAAGTTCCCGCGCAATTTCAACCTCGACCCCTCGGGATTGTGGCTGCTGGCCGCGAACCAGGACACGGACAATGTGGTGATCTACCGCGTCGACCCGGCCAGCGGGATGCTCGCGCCCACCGGGAATCAGGTGGAAGCGCCCACGCCGATCTGCGTGCGGTTGGTGCCGGCCAGGTAAGCCGCGCTTCACCACGCCGCCACATATTCGGCGATCCGGCTCAGCACCGTGGCGTTGCGCACCTTCGGGTGGGACCAGCTTTTCGCGGGCGTGATGGATTCGATCTCGGCCATTTCCAGCGAGCGTTTGATCGGCGGGGAATCCGTCAGGTCCCACGCCTCCATCTCCTTTTCATCCTCCATGACAATGAGGGCGGGGAACGTCTCGCCGTCTTTCAGCGTGATCGTCTTTACCCGCTTCACGCGGTTGGTGGCGAAGCCGCGCAGCACCGCCGACTTGTCGAGCCCGTCCATCCAGGGGCCCGCGCCGTGCTCGGTGTGGCAGAACCCGCAGTTGGACTTGAAGAGCAGCGCTTCCGGGCTCGACGCCGTGGCGGAAGCCGTGTGCGTGCGTTCGCCCTTCGGCGGCGGCTGCATGAGGCGGACGACGTAGGCCGTCACTTCCGCCAGCGCGGCGGCGTCCAGCTTGTCCTGGAAACCGGGCATGGTGGAGTTGGGCAGTCCCTCCCGCACGGCCCGCAGCACGACGCCCCGGTTGAGGCCGCGGTCCTTGAGGCGGAAACGGCCGCCATCTCCCGCGTCGCCGTGACACGGAGCGCCGGCGCAGCGCTGGCGGAAAATGGCTTCGCCGCGCGCGGCCGCTTCCTCCGCGGCGGGCAGCACGGCAGGCAGAACAACAAAGACAAGAGCAGAAAGTCTCAACGTTCGAGGCATGGCAGGTCCGGCTCGGTCAGCTACCAGATTGCCAGCATCGCAAGTTTTCCAGTCCGAAGGAAGGCGCCCGGCCGGCCGTGAACGGTTTGCCGATCCCGGCCGGCCGGGCGTTCCACTCCCAGCGAGGCGCCGGACCTGGATGAACGCGGGTTGCTTGCGGACTTCGGCCCTTCCAGTTTCCGCATTCTTCTCCCGAAGGTAGGCCAGCCGCGCCGGACCGAGACCGGCGCCACATGGCCCGGCCGTCCAATCGTCATTTGCTGGCAAGGACAACCGTGCGATGGCCGCCGGACCGTGTTCGTGGACGGTCTGGTCGCGCAAATCGGCTGGGCGCCGGTCGCGGAGACCCGTCGGGTTCCGGGCGGAGCCGCCGTCCCGATTTGGGTGCGCGGTCACGGCGAGGGGCTCATTCCGCTTCCCGGTCTGGGCACGGACGCCCGCGTGGAGGCCCAACGCCCGAGGCCCGAAGCCCCAGACCGCGCCTCTTCACTCGTCGGACTCGCCCGCCTCCGCTTCCCCGCCGGTGATGCCAAAGATCTGGCGGTTCACCGGCGAGATCCGCGGCTTCATCAGCGGGAAGAAGATCACGTCGTAGATGTCCTCCTGCCCGGTGAAGATCATCGCCATGCGCTCGATGCCCGGGCCGATGCCCGTCGTGGGCGGCATGCCGTGCTCCAGCATTTCAATGAAGTCGAAGTCCAGCGGATGGAACTCACCTTCGTCGCGCGCCTCGGCGCGGTAGTTCTCGCGCCACCGTTCCAGCAGTTGCACCGGGTCGTTCTGCTCGCTCCAGTTGTCGCCGCACTCCATGCCGGCGATGAAGATCTCGAACCGCTCGGCAAAGCGCGGATCGCGGTCCATGGGCTTCGCCAGCGGCGAAATCTCCACCGGGTGCCCGTACACGATGGTCGGCTGGATCAACAGCGGCTGCACCTTTTCTTCAAACGCGTAAACGATCGCATGCCCGAGGGAAGTCTGCGGTTCCGGCAGGTGCAACATCGCCAGCCGGGCATTGGCTTCCTCCACGCTGGCGCACGCGAGAAAATCCACGCCGGTTTTCTCCCGCACCAGGTCCGTCATGCGCAGGCGCGGCCAGGCCGGTCCGAAGTCCACTTCGTGGCCACGCACCGGAAACACCGTCCGCCCGAACACCTGCACGGCGAGGTGGCGGAACAGGTCCTCGACGAGCGCCATGTTGTACTCGTAGTTCTCATAGGCGGTCATCGTCTCGATCATCTGGAACTCTGGGTGATGCGTTTTGTCGATGCCCTCGTTCCGGAAGTACCGGCCAATGGTGTAGACCTTGTCGAATCCCGCGGCGATCAGGCGTTTCAGATACAGTTCATGCGAGATCGACAGGTACATGTCGACCCCCAGCGCGTTCACCTTCACCCGGAAGGGACGCGCCGTCCCGCCGCCGTATTGCGGCTGAATGATCGGCGTGGGAATCTCCAGAAAGCCGCGCCCGTGCAGGAACTCCCGCACCCCGTACAGCATACGCGCGATCGTCTCGAAGCGCTCCTTCGACTCCGGATTCACGATGCAATCCAGGTAGCGCTTGCGGAGGATCAACTCACGGTCCTTCAGTCCGGCGTGTTTCTCGGGCAGGGGGCGGAGCGTTTTGGTCAGGATCCGGAACGACTCGGCCATCACTGAAGTTTCGCCACGCTGGGTCTTGCCGACCACGCCGGTGGCTTCCACCAGATCGCCGAGATCCAGCAGGTGCAGTTCGGCATAGCCGAGATTGCCCGTGGTGGGGTCGGTCGGCGCCAGGGTGTTGCGCCGCAGGACCAGTTGAATCTGGCCCGTCTGGTCCAGGAGGTGGCCGAAGGCCATCGCGCCCTGCTTCCGCCAGGAGATCAGCCGCCCGGCCACCGTGACCGTCTGGCCTTCGTGTTGCTCATAGCCGGCGAGAATGGGCGCGGCGTAATGCGTGCGGGACGCTTTGGCCGGGTAGGGGTTCAGCCCCAACTGGCGGAGCGCCTTCACTTTTTCCAGGCGCACGTCGCGCAAGGCGGCGAGCGGCGGCGTCGGCTTGATTTCCTGCATGGCTGCTGATTCGGAGGGTGATAAGGACAATATTGTTATTATCGTATACACGGATCTTCGCCGGCGCTCGTCTGCTCCGCTCCGCCGCGCTCCTCCGTTTCTGGCTGCCAGTAACCGCGGCGCGCTGGCCCGCCGCACAAGGGGTATCCGCTTGTCTGGAAGGATTTGTTTTTTCGACGCTTTTTCGGGAATCAGCGGCGACATGCTGGTAGGCGCCCTGGCGGATGCCGGGGCCAGCCAGGAAGCGCTCACGGAGGCGATCCATTCCCTGGGCACGGGGGCGACCGTTTCGTTCGAAAAGGTGAAGCGCCGGGGAATCGCCGCCACGCGCTTCCACGTCGCTGGCGGAGAGCAGAAGGCGCACCGGCACCTGCCGCAGATCCAGCGGATGATTGAAGCCGCGGCCCTGCCGGAACGGGCGAAACAAAACGCCCTCTCCGTGTTTCAGCGGCTGGGAGAGGCGGAGGCCGCCGTTCATAATATTCCGCTTGAAAAGGTCCACTTCCACGAGGTCGGGGCGTTCGATTCCATCGCGGACATCGTGGGCGCCTGCTACGCGCTGGAGTTGTTGGGGGTTCAGGAGATCGCCTGCTCTGCGATCAACGTCGGCAGCGGAACCGTGGAGACGGAACACGGCCTGCTGCCGGTGCCCGCCCCCGCCACCGCCCGGCTGTTGGAGGGAAAGCCGGTCTACGCGCGCGGTCCGGCCATGGAGCTAACGACGCCTACCGGCGCGGCCGTCGTGGCGGCTCTCGCCAGCCATTTCGGCGCGATGCCGGCGATGACGTTGCTGGCCAGCGGATTCGGCGCCGGCACGCGCGATTTTTCCGGGCAGGCCAACGTCTTACGCGCGGTCCTGGGGGAGCGCTCCGGCGCCGCGGAATCCACCACCATCACCGTGCTGGAAGCGAATCTGGACGACCTCAGCCCCCAGGTGCTGGCGTACGCCATGGACCGGCTGGCGGAAGCTGGGGCGGTCGACGTTTCCGTCCAGCCCCTCCAGATGAAGAAAGGGCGTCCCGGCCATCTCCTGCGCGTGCTGTGCGATCCCGAGGACCGCGACCGGATGGCGCACCTGGTTTTCGCCGAGACCAGCACCCTCGGCTTGCGCTTCTACTCCGCCGAACGCCGGGTGCAGGCCCGCCAGTGGCGGGAAGTCGCCACCCCCTGGGGGCCTGTCCGGATCAAGGTTTCCGGCGGCGGCCACTTCGCTCCGGAATATGAAGACTGCCGCCGCCTGGCCAAACAGAGCCAAGTGCCATTGAAACAAGTTCTGGCGGAAGCCGCCCGCCAGTATCTGAACACGCTCTCGCAATGAAATACTACCTGACCACGCCGATTTACTACACCAACGGGACGCCGCACATCGGCCACACCTACTGCACGATGGTGGCCGACCTGGTCCGCCGCTACAAACGCATGCGCGGCTACGACGCCGTGCTCACCACCGGCACCGACGAGCACGGCGTCAACGTCGAGCGGGCCGCCCGCAACCAGGGCAAGGCGCCCCAGGAGTTCTGCGACATCCTGGCCGCGGAGTGGCGCAAGCAGTGGGACAGGCTCGGGATCCAATACGACCACTTTGTCCGCACCAGCGACCCCGCCCATCACCGCACCGTGCAGTGGCTGTTCGAGCGCTGCCGGGCGAACGGCTACATTTATCCCGGCAAGTACACCGGCCAGTACTGTGTGTTCTGCAATCTCTACGTCAACGAGGCCAAACCCGGCGACCCTTGCCCGGATTGTGGCCGTCCCACCGAGACGGTCACCGAAGAGAACTATTTCTTCAAGCTCTCCGCGTTCCGGGACCGGCTGCTCGAGTTATACGCCGCGCAGCCCGATTTCATTCAGCCGGAGACGCGCCGGAATGAAGTCCTGGCGTTTGTGCAGGGAGACCTGAAGGACCTTTCCATCACCCGGACCACGATCGAATGGGGCATCCCTGCGCCGGTCGAGGGCAAGCACGTCATCTACGTCTGGTTCGACGCGCTCATTGCGTACCTGACGGCGGTGCGGGAGCAGACCATCAACGGGGAGCCCGTCTGGCCCGCGGACGTCCACCTGATCGGCAAGGAGATCATCCGGTTTCACGCCGTCTACTGGCCGGCGTTTCTGATGGCGGCGGATTTGCCGCTGCCGAAGAAGATCTTCGCGCACGGCTGGCTGCTGTTCGAGCAGGACAAGATGAGCAAGTCCCGCGGCAATGTGGTCCGGCCAGACCCCATCCGCCGGGTGGTGGGAGCAGACGCGCTCCGCTATTTCCTGTTGCGGGAAGTGGTGTTCGGCAACGACGGCAGTTTCTCCTACGACGCGCTGATCGCCCGCTACAACGCGGAATTGGCCAACGGGCTCGGCAATCTGGCCAGCCGCACGCTCAATATGCTCCAGCAGTATCGCGGCGGCGCGATTCCCGCGGCGGCGGGCGACCCGGCCATCGCCCAGCAAGCCGGCAAGGTGATCCGCGCGTACTTTGCGCATTTCGATGAGTTTGGTTTTTCGCGCGGACTCGACGCCCTGTGGGGGCTGCTATCGGAGGTCGACCGGTACATCGTCAAGAAAGCTCCGTGGAAACTCGCCCGCGCCGAAGGCGACGAGGCGCGGCGGGACCTGGAGGAGACCCTCTACACTTCGGCGGAGGTTCTGCGCATCGCCACCGCCCTGCTGGCGCCGGTGTTGCCGGAGTCCGCGCCGAAGATCTGGGAACAGTTGGGAATGCCGGGCGAGGTGACCGCCGTGCGGCTGGACGATCTGCGGTGGGGCCAGCTGGCCGCCGGGCAGAAGATCGGCGTGATCGCTGGCGTTTTTCCGCGCGTCGACGCCAAGGAAGCCGTGCCCAGGATGCTGGAACTCGAAGCCGAGGTGGTGGCCGAACAGAACCGTCTGCTGGGCAAGGCCGCCCCGCCGCCGGGGGCGCTGAACCCGCCGCTGGCGCCCGAGATCACTATCGACGATTTCGCCAAAGTCGACCTGCGAGTGGGCGTGGTGGTCTCCGCCGAACGGGTGAAGGGCTCCGACAAGCTGCTGCACCTGAAGGTGGATATCGGCGAGGCCCAACCCCGGACGATTGTCGCCGGCATTGCCGAGGCTTATTCGCCCGAAGCGATGCTGAACCGCAAGGTGGTCATTGTGGCGAATTTGCAGCCGCGGAAGCTGCGCGGCATCACATCGTCAGGGATGATTGTAGCGGCAAGCGTGGAGGGAGGCCCGCCGGTGGTAGCTGGCTTCCACGAGGAGATTGCCCCGGGCGCGCGCCTAAAGTGATGCGGATCGTCGATTCGCACTGCCATCTGGATGACCCCCGCTTCGATGAGGACCGGCAAGCGGTGCTCGATCGGGCGTGGGCGGCAGGTCTGGTTTCCCTGCTGGCGATTGGCACCGGAGAAGGTCCACCGGACTTCGCGGCGGGAATCCGGCTGGCCGAAGCCGATCGCCGCATCTACGCCAGCGTCGGGGTGCATCCGCACCATGCCGGCCGGGTGGCGGAAGGATGGGCGAATGCCTTGCGCGCTTGCAGCCGGCATCCCCGCGTCGTGGCTTTGGGCGAGATGGGATTGGATTACCACTATAACTTTTCTCCGCCGGAAGCGCAGCGCGAAGTCTTCCTGCGCCAGCTGGAACTTGCCGCGGAGGAGCACAAACCGGTGGTCATTCACACGCGCGAGGCGTGGGCGGACACGATCGCGCTGCTCCAGCAGGTGCGTCCTCCCGCCGGAGGCGTGTTTCATTGTTTCAGCGGAGGACCCGCCGAAGCCGAGGATGCGTGGGAGCTGGGTTTTTACCTCGGTCTGGGCGGCGTGATCACCTTTCCCAAAGCACACGCTCTGCGCGAGGCGGCTCGGCTGGCGCCGCTCGACCGCCTGCTGCTGGAGACCGACGCCCCTTATCTGGCCCCGGTTCCGCATCGCGGCAAACGGAACGAACCCGCGTTTGCCGCCGACACGCTCCGCCGGGTGGCCGAGGAGCGTCAAATGCCGGTGGAGACGCTGGCGGAAGCCACCACGGCGAACTTCGAACGGCTGTGTTTGCGATACACTAGGTGATTTCTCATGGCCATTGGCAGAATCGGGCAAGCGCTGACCGCGCGCGAGATTTTCAACCTGATCGGGGAAGATCTGCGTCAGGTGGAAAACGAGATCGCGCTGGAATCGGTCGCCAGCGTCGATACGATCACTTCGATCGCCCGCTATCTCCAGGCGAGCGGCGGCAAGCGTCTCCGTCCCGCGCTGCTGCTGCTTTCCGCCAGGCTGTTAGGCGGGGGCGGCAAGAGCGCCATCCGGCTGGGCGCCGTTGTCGAGATCATCCACTGCGCCACCCTGGTGCATGACGACGTGATCGATGAAGCGTCTACCCGGCGCGGCCGCGTGTCCACCAACGCCCAGTGGGGAAACCACACCTCCGTGCTCGCCGGCGACTGGCTCTACATGCAGGCGTTCCAGATCGCCCTCCGCGAGCGCAACTTCCGCATTCTGGATATTCTGATTTCCCTCACGCAGATGATGGTGGAAGGCGAACTGATCCAGTTCGAGCGGCTGGGCAGAGCCGATGTCTCGGAAGCCGACTACATGGACTTGGTCGACCGCAAGACCGCGGCGCTGTTTTCCACTTGCGCGCGGCTGGGCGCGCTGGTCGCCGGCGCCGACCCGTCCCTGGAAGCGAAACTCGGCGACTACGCCTGGAACCTTGGCATGGCGTTCCAGTTAATTGACGACGTCCTCGATTTCACGGCCCGCGAGCAGGTCCTGGGCAAGCCCGTCGGCAACGACTTGCGCGAAGGAAAAGTCACGCTCCCGCTGATCTACGCCCTCGAACAAGCCACGCCGGCCGAACAGGACATGGTGGCGACAATCCTGCGCGAGCGTTCCTACGCTGCGGCGCCGTTTGCCGACGTCCGCCGCATGATCGAACGCCATGGCGGTTTCGAGCGCGCAAAGTTGCGCGCGGAGCAATACACGGAGAAAGCCCGGACCCTCATTGGCGAATTCCCGGAGTCCCCCTATCAGCGGGCCCTGTACGCCGTCACCGAACTGGTGACCGAGCGCGACCACTGAGCCCGGTTTCTCTGTTACTCCTGTCGCCGCCGCGCCGCGTCGATGATGCGCGCCGCCCGCGTGGTGTTGAAGATGCCGCAGGAGCAGAAGCGGGCCAGATACGCGGCGGCCTCCGGGGGCGACCGCCGTCCCTCTTTCACCCAGTCCACCATCTTTTTGCACAGACTATGGCTGACCATGCCGTGGCCACACATGGTGGAGAGCATCAGGATCTGGCGGTTGGGTAGCTGGTCGGTCCGTCCTTCGAACCCGAGCGAGTAGTTGATGCTGTGGCGGGGCTGATTGGCCGCCCAACAGATCTGCTCCGCGCCGTCGAGCGACGTCGACACGGTGACGCACATGCCCAGATCAGCCTCTTTCACCGCCTTCAGAAAACCCTCGGCGGCTTCGCGGTTGTCGAAGACAGCGGAGACGGTGGTGGGCGCGTCCAGCCCCTGGATCACCGCCTGGAAATCCGGCTGGTGGGAACGCCGCCAGTGTTGCGTCGGATCCATGTCCCGGCGGGGCCGCAGCGCGCCCCCGTTGCGCGCGTCACCCAGGTTGATGGGGTGGAACGCAAGCGCCATCTCGAGAAACTTCCGCAGCTTGGGCAGGCTGCCCGCGTCGTTTTTCCCCTTGGCCGGGATCGCGAAGACGATGTAATCGTCGTGGAAACTGTCGGCGTCGCCGAACCGGTGCAGCGTGTTCGTCATGGGGTTCCATCCTCCGGGATCAGGCTGTCACCGCCGGTTCCGGCGGAGCGGTTTCCGCGGCCGCCGCCCTGCCCAATCCCACATTCGTTTTCCCGCGGTGGACCCGGTAGCCCAGCTTTTCGAGCAGCGGCAGCACGAGGGGATCTTCGCCCTGATCGTCGCATCGCACTCCCACCCCCAAAGAAACGACGGTATCCAGGTGTTTCTCCGTCTCGCGGACCACGCGGATGACTTCTTCCAGCTTGTCCACCGTGGACTTGATTTCGATGATCGCCGACATCACTTTTTCTTCCAGGATGTCGTCGCGCAGCGTGCCGGTGGCCACGTCCGTCATCAGGCTGGTGACGGGGTTCTTCTTCTCGAACGTCACCCCCTCGACCTTGGCGAGCGCCCACGCCATGCGCTGAATATCCCGGAACCACACGCCGACCCCCGGGCGGCCGAACTCGACGGTCATACCGAACTCGCCCAGCTTCACCCGGCCGGTGACGTCGTTGGTCTTCACCTCTTCGGTGCCGCGGCCCACCACCCCGGTAGATTCGTGGGGCACGCGGGGATCGGAGAAGGCCCGCCGGACCGCGCGCGGCCATTCCAGTTTGTCCGGTTCAAACGCCGCGGTCGGACAGACGTCTGGCTCCGGGTCGAAGCGCAGCCGCGCGTATTCAAACGCCTTGCTCAGCAGGCGAACCAGCGTGGGATTCAGGTGTTCCTGGCTCAGGCCATGGAAACACGCGTGGCACTCCACGCATTCGTTGCGGTCGACCGTGGCGCGCCGGCTGGCGGGGTCGACATAAATCGCGCCCATCGGACAGACGTAGGTGCAGTTTCCGCAAGCCACGCATTTGTTCGGATTGATGTACATTGCGGCCTCTCGTCCGGTTTCACCCGGCCGCGATCACCTGTTGGGTAGAGTCTATTTTCAGCTACAACAGGGCGGCCAGCAAACTCATGACGGCGGCCACCAGGAACGGCGCCTCCCATCCGAAACCGCCGACCAGGTAGGCCAGCACCGCCGGGGAGAGCGCGCCGCCGATGTTGCCGCAGGTATTCATGACGGCGGCCACGGACCCGGCGAAGTCCCCCCCGATGTCGGGCGGAATGGCCCAGGACACTCCCACGGTCAGTTCCAGGCCGAATACCGCGGCGCAGGTAAACCAGACGCTGGCCACCGGGTCGGGCGTCAGGGCGGCGGGCAGAATCGAAAGAGCCGCCGCCAGCAAGCCGGCGATGGCCACGCCGCGGCGCGCCACCGTCAACCTGCCGCTCCGCTTGGCCCAGATATCGGAAGCCCACCCGCCGCACAGGTCGCCCAAGGCGCCCGCCAGCAGCGGCAGGCTGGCGTAAGAGCCCATTTCGCGCGGGCTGAAGCCGCGGTGATCGTTGAGGTACTTGGGGAACCAATCCAGGTAGACCGAGATGCAATAGGCGTAGCAGAAGTACATCAGCGACAGAGTCCCCAACCACCGGTTGCGGAGAATCTGCCGCCACGGCACATGGCGCGTGGTCCGCGACCGCGCGCCGCCCAGGTGGCGGTGAATCAGTTCGCGTTCGGCGGGGTTCACCGCGCGGTGCTCGGCGGGCGTGTCGCGGTAATACCAGAACCAGATGCCGGCCCAACCGATGCCCAGCAACCCGAACCCGACAAAGGTCTCGCGCCAGCCATAATGCGTAATCAGCCAGACCACCACCACGGGAGTCACCGCCGCCCCTAGGCGGGACCCCGCGTGGGTGACGCCTTGCGCGAACCCGCGCTCCTCGGGCAGCATCCAGCGCGACAGCGAGCGGGTGGCGATCGGAAAGGCCCCGGCCTCCCCGACGCCAAACAGGAACCGGAAGGCGGCCATCGACGCCGCATTCCAGGACGCGGCGGTCAGCGAGGTGAAAACCGACCACCAGGAGACAATCAGCGTCAGCGCGCGGCGCGGTCCGATGCGGTCACCCAGCCACCCGCCGGGAATCTGAAACAAGGCATAGCCCCACCGGAACGCGGCCAGGATCCAGCCCATGGTCATCAGCGAGAAACCGAATTCCTCCTGGATGACCGGCACCGCCGACGAGATCACCACCCGGTCCATGTAGGTGATCATGTATGCCGCCACGGTCAGCCACAGCACCACGTGGCGGACGCGAGTCGGCCGGTCAGCGCCGGCGGCGGGCTCAGGTGCGGGCGGCATGGGGAGATGAACAGGGATTCTCCTTTATGCCGCGGGGCGCTGTCAAACCGCGAGCGTTACGCGCTCTTCCGCGGAGAGTGCTTGTTTAAGAGCGAAATGAACCGCTTGGCGGACTCCGGAGGCGCCACCTTGCCCCGCACGATCTCGCGATTGGTCAGCCGCCTGCCGTACAGCGTTTCATTGTCCGACGAATCTTCGCGCATCGTGGAACCGGTGAGGGACACGCCGGCGAATGCCCCGCGCGAACGGGAGTAGGAAAGAATCTCGGCCCGCATCTGCGCATCGGTTTGCGCCGAGGAATCGCGGCCCACCGGGCCAGCGGCTACCGAGCCCTCTCCGCCCAGCGTGAACTTGCTCGAGAGGAGCTTGTCGGCCCCGCGCTCATTCATGACCAGCAGCACGATATCCGTCTCCGCGCCGCCGATGAGCAGGCCGAAACTGCCGCCTTCCATGCGGATCGCGCCAGGGGCGCTCCAGCCCGTCCCGTCCTGCTGCCGGCAACTGATGTAACCCTTGCCGTACTTGGCGGCGAGAATAAAGCCACCCTTCTTCATCCCGGGCACCACGACAACACACGTGGACTTGTCGAGCAGCTCCTGCGGAATCGCCCGGTCCTTGATGCCCATGATTTCTTCGAAGACCATGGCGGCATCTTCGAGCCGGTTCTGGTTCTTCTTGTCCGCCCCCAGGAGGGGAAGGATCCCGGCCACCAAGAGAGCTGCCAATCGTTTCGTCATTACGGAGTTCCTCCCTCCTGTCATTATGGCCCCCTTGCCGCACAAACTGATGACACGAACGGCGCCAGAGGGACAGGGAGGGGTTCGTTCGGGAGTCGGGTCAGGCGAGCGGGTTCGCGCAACCGCCCAAAGATGGATGGTCGAGTGCGCAGACGCGACTACGGTAACCGGTAGAGCCGCGCGTAACCGCGCTGGTTCACCAGGGTCATTCCCCACTCCGCTTCCTGGCCTTCGAAGAAACGCGCCAGTTGCCAGCCGCCGGTCTCGGCCACCGGCAGCAGGAGATAGCGGATGCCCGACCGGCTCAGGTAGCGGACGGCCGCGTGCCGCAAATCCTCGGGAGCGCGGCGGCGCGCCTGCGGTTCCTCAAGCGGACGCCATGCGCCACCTCCGTCGAGTACGGAGAATTCCCACCGCACCGGGAAGACCGGCGTGTGCGAAATCATCTCGACGGCCGAGATGCGCTGCGGGCGGTCCAAGCGCGCCTCGATGCTCATGCCGGGCCGCATGGGCTCCCAGGTCCGCCAGCGCGAGGCCAGGTTCCCGTCGAAAGCCACGGGCGCTTCCCAGCGGTTCGGACGCGCCGTCACGGTCCACTGCGGGCTGCTATAGATGCGGGCGTCACCCAGCCACAGGCGGATTTCGTGCGCGCACCACTCCTTGCCGCGCGCCGAACCTCCGACCTCCGTCAGGCGCACCCGCACCCCGTGCGCCAGCACCGGCGTCATCTCCGTCCGGACCTCGAACAGCGGGTCGCCGCGGTACTGCGAGGCGACGCGCAGCGTGTCCGTGAAACGCTCGCCCTCGGCGGACTGCCAGAGTTCGACGAACCGATGGTCGAGCCAGCCGCGGGGCGCGTCCATCAGCGCGAAAATGCGCTCACCGGGAGCCGCGGACTCGCGAATCATGTCGGCCACCTGGTATTCGTCCCGTGTGCGTTTGAGGTAGGCGTCCTCCGACTCGAGGCGCAGCGCCGCCCGCCAGGGCATCCCCTCCAGCCGCCAGACGTGGTCGCCACCGTAGCGCGGCAGCAGCTCCGGCCAGCAGAGAACCGCGTGGACCGCCACCAGCGGCCAGACGGCGGCGCGGGGGATGCTCCGCACCAGCGCCAGGAACGCGAACGGAAGCGCCGGCATCAGGAAACGCGCGCCGTGATTCAGCGCAAACGGCAGGGCGGCCACCGCCGCAGCGCCCCACAGCCACTTCCCTTCCCTTTCCCCGAGCGCGCGCAGGCCGGCCGGCAGGAGGAAGAACCCCAGCCCCAGAACTCCTTGCAACTCGCCGCCCGCCGCCAACGCCCACAGGATCTCGGCGCCGTCCAGCCCCTGCCAGGAACTCCAGTTCTCACGCAGCGCTTGCTCCATCGTCGGGTGGAAGTACGGATTCGGAAACAGCCGGTTGGCGAGAGGGGCCAACGGATTGCGCACCACGATCGCGTTGCGCAACACCGAGGGCAGCGCCACGGCGGCGGCCCCGGCGGCAAAGCGGACGGCGGCGCGCCACCCGCCCGCGCGCCAAACCCAAATCACTCCGGCCAGCGCCACCAGTCCCATGTTCATCTTGATGGCGAAGCAGAACCCCGCGACCAATCCCGCCAGCGGGGCATCGGCCGGAGCCCGCCACAGCAACCAGCACGCCGCGACCGCAAAAAAAACCAGCGCGACATCGTTGTAGGTCGAAGTGGCGGTGACTCCCACCACGGGAACCGCCACCAGCAGTCCCGCCGCCGCCCAGCCCAGCAGCGCCGGCCAGCCCAGGGCCGCCGCCAACTCAGCGAGCGCCCACGGCAGCGCCAACAGAAAGCCGAACTCCACCAGTTTCGCCGCCGATTGTCCGCCGGCCTGGTGCGCCACGGCCATGAGCATCTCAATGCCGTGCGGCAACACATCGAAAAAGGCCACCTGGGCGGGCAGCGCGCCGGTCCGGGCGTACTCGCGGACCAGGCCAAGGTGGTAGGTCATGCCGTCGGGTTGGATCTCGGGCGCCAGCGCGTGGAGGCCGTAGCATCCGCCATAGGCAAGCGCGAGGCCGGCCCACACCCATTTCGCGGCGCCCTCGAGGCGCGGAGCGCGCCGCGGCGGGCGGTCCCGCCAAAGCAGCGCTGCGGCGAGCGCGCAAAGCGGAAGGGTCACCCAGGGCTTCCCGAAACCCGCCGCCATCAGAAGGAAGATCCCCAGGCTCAGCAAAGGTACGCCGCAAGCGAACCGCAGGACTTCCGGCCAGGCCCGGCCGCGCGTGAGGCGTCGCCCCAAGCCGTGGGCAGCCAGCAACGGCAGCAATCCACCCGCCAGGATCAGCGGCAACTCGGGCAAATCACCCCCTTGGCGCTTCTCACCTTCGCCGCCTCTCCGCAGGTACGGGCCAGCAAACCTATAATAGGGGCATGGATCACTACGATCCCGCCCAAGCCTTGGAAGAACTCACCGAAGAAGCGGTGCTGCCGCACCCGGTCCGCCTGCGGGACATGATCGTGCGCGCCAAGCTCACCCCCGAGCACGCGCTGGAGCTCAATCGCCGGTTTCAGCAGTACCTCCACGATTTCGGCGAGCTACAGCAACTCGTCAAACCCATCCTGGAAGATCTCGCGCACACTGAACGCAAAGCGTAGCGCGCCCAGCCTGGCGCCGCAAGATCGTCATGGCCGGACCGCGGCGGGGATCTGGTAGATGGTGAAACATAGCCGCGAACCGGTCGGCCCGGCCCGCCGCCAGAGAATCGGCTGCCTGCCGCCGGCCGCCGGGGCGCGCAAGCGCTCCAGCTGATCGCGCTGGCGCTGGCCGTGCCCGCGCCGAGGGATGCTGCCACGCCCGGGGTCGACTTTTTCGAGACCTACGTCCGGCCGCTGCTGGCGCGGGAGTGCTGCGCCTGCGACTCGTCGCGCCAGAAGACGCCCATGGCGGGGCTGGCGCTGGACACCCATGAAGGAACGCGCCGCGGCCGCGGGTCCGGACCCGCGGCGGGCGATCCGGCCACCAGCCTGCTGCTCGGTGCCGTCGAGCATGCGCCGGGCGCGCCTCACCTACCGCCACAAGGGCGTCGACCGCCGCCTGACTGACGTCCCTGGCCACGTCATCCGCGAGATCCTGCGGCGCCCGCCGCCGGCGTAGCCTGCTGCTCTTATCCGGGTGGCCTGAGGGCCGGCGAAATCTTCGTGGCCGGGATCTCCCGCTCACACTCCGGCGGCCGCGAACGCCTGCGACACCACCAGGCGCGCTTCGCCCTGGAGCAGGCGGAGATGGTCCTCGCCCAGAAAGCTCTCCGCGTAGATCTTGTACACGTCCTCGGTCCCCGAGGGGCGCGCGGCGAACCACCCGTTGCGCGTGGTCACTTTGACCCCTCCGATGGGAGCGCCGTTGCCCGGGGCTTCGGTGAGAATCGCCGTAATCGGCTCTCCCGCCAATTCGGTCGCGGTGATCTGCGCAGGCGATAGCTTGCTCAGCACCGCCTTCTGCTCGGGCGTCGCGGGCGCATCGGTGCGCTGATAGACGGGCGCACCGTACTTGGCCGTGAGCTGTTGGTAGAGTTCGCCGGGATCGCGGCCGGTGCGCGCCATCATTTCGGCCGCCAGCAGTCCGGCAATCAGCCCGTCCTTGTCGGTGGACCAGACCACGCCATCCCGGCGCAGGAATGAGGCGCCTGCGCTCTCTTCGCCCGCGAAGCCCAGCGAGCCATCCAGCAGACCGTTCACAAACCACTTGAAGCCGACCGGCACCTCGACCAGCCGGCGTTCGATGCCCTCCGCCACCCGGTCGATCAGGCTGCTCGAGACCAGCGTCTTGCCCACGCCGGCGGAAGCGCGCCAGCCCTGGCGGTGACGGAACAGATACCAGACGCAGACCGCGAGATAGTGATTGGGATTCAACAGACCCACGCTGGGGGCGACGATGCCGTGCCGGTCGTGATCGGTGTCGGCGGCAAAGGCCACGTCGAAGTGATCCTTCAGGGAAATCAGCCCCGCCATCGCGTACGGCGAGGAGCAGTCCATGCGGAGCTTGCCGTCCCAGTCCGCGGACATGAAACGGAAGGTGGGGTCCACGTGTTCGTTGACGATCGTCAGGTTCAGTCCGTAGCGGTCGCGAATGCGCGGCCAGAAGGCGACGCCCGCGCCGCCCAGCGGATCCACCCCAAGCCGCAGTCCGCGGATGGCGCCCACGTCCACCACCTGCGCCAGGTCCTCGACGTAGGCGCCGGCGTAATCGTAGGGCTGGGCGCCCTGGCGCGCGCGCGCATACGAGACGCGCTCGACGCCGCGCAGTCCGGCGGACAGCAACGCATTGGCGCGGTCTTCAATCCACTTGGTCGCCGCCGTGTCCGCCGGACCTCCGTGGGGCGGGTTGTACTTGAATCCGCCATCCTCGGGCGGATTATGCGACGGCGTGATCACAATGCCGTCGGCAAGTCCCTCGGTGCGTCCGCGATTGTAGGTCAGGATGGCGTGCGAAACGGCGGGCGTCGGCGTGTAACCGCCCTCCTCATCCACCATGGTTGCCACGCCGTTGCCGATCAGCACCTCGAGCGCGGTGGCGAACGCCGGCTGAGACAGGGCGTGCGTGTCCATGCCGAGGAACAACGGACCGCTGACGCCTTGCGCCCGGCGGTATTCACAAATGGCCTGGGTGATGGCCAGAATGTGCGCCTCGTTGAACGCGCCGGCCAGGGCGGAACCGCGATGTCCGGAGGTGCCGAACGCCACCCGCTGGGCGCGTTCGGCGGGATCGGGTTTCTCGGTGAAATACGCGGTGATCAGCTTCGGGATGTTGACAAGCGACGAAGGGTCGGCCGGCCTGCCGGCGCGTCCATGCATGGTCATCCTTTTGAGTGTATCGAGACTGGCTCAATCGAGGGGCAGCACCGGATCGGGGCCCGCGCCCTTCGGCGTCTGGATCACCCTGGCGACCTTGCGCTCCGGCACCGCAATGACGACAACCTGGTCCTGATCTTGCACGCCCACGTAGGCCCAACGCCCGTCCCGCGACAGCGAGAGCGACATGGCGCGCCCGCCGATGCCAAGCTGGAGCGTTTCCCGGCCGCGGGCAACGTCGGCGAAGCCTACGCCCTTGCCCTCACCCAGCGAATAGACCAGCGTCCCGCCGTCCGGCGTCAGCGCGATCCGATTGGGCCCCTGGCCGGTTCGGATCACTCCGACGCGCTCGTGCCGGGCCGTGTCGATGATCGAAATCGAATGGCCCTTCCCGTTGGTCAGGTAGATACGCGTCCCGTCCCGCGACAGGACGCCGCCCTGAGGACCCTCATCCGTGGGGATCAACTTCACTCGGCCCGAAGCCAGGTGCACCGCCGCGACGGTGTGAGTCCCCGTGTTGCTGACATAGGCGTATTCGGCTCCCGGTCCGAGCACCACCATATGCGGAGCTTTGCCCTGCACATCGTACTTGCGCAGCACGCGCCGGGCGGCCGGATCGATCAGGAGCAAGCCGTCCGGATTCTCGATGGTGCACACCAGGCGCCCGGTGCGGGGATCCACATCCATGCCGTGCGGCCGGCGGTAAGCGCCCAACTCGATCACCCCGGCGCTCCGGCGCGCCCGCAGGTCGACGACGGAGATCGTATTCCCGCCCTGACCCGGATCGGTCATCCAAAGAATGCCGTTGTCGGAGACGTAGGCCAGCCGGCCGTCCGGGGACCGGACGACCTCATGCGGAGTCTTGCCCACTGGAAAACCGGTCAAACGTCGCCCGTCCGCCGCATAAAAACCCACCGCGCTGGCTACTTTTTCCACGATCAGGAACGCGGGTTCCGCAGCGCCCGCCGCAGAAGCAAGCATGGCGAGGAGCGACATGGTGAGCAACCGCATCTGGATTCTTCTGGCCCGCGGGGGTTCCCGTCAACCGGCTTCCGGGTAGACCCCACAAAGCTTGCAGACAAAAGCGTGCACGCCGTGATACCAGGAGGCGTCCGGCAGGAACATAAAGGGGCATTCGCCGGCGACCACCAGGGCGCCTTCCGCGCGGGCGCTGGCCACGGCCTCAGCGTCCATCGACCCGACCGCGCCCTTGTACAACCAGATGTTGCGGACGCCAGCCTGAAGGCACTCGCGCATGACCGCCGCCATCCGGTCGTGCGGCGTCATGATCAAGGCGCCCTCCGCGGGAGGTTGGACCGCCCCGATCCGCTCAAAACAGCGCTGTCCGTCGATTTCCTCGGCCTGCGGATTCACCGGCACCACGTCGTAGCCCCGCTCACGCAGGTCCTTCCACAGCACCCGGCTAAAGTCCCGCTCCTGGCGGGACACGCCCACCAGCGCAATGCGCTTCAATCGCAAGAACGCCGCAATGTCGGCCAGATGGTTCTTCATAGGGCGCGGTCCTTGGAGTACGCTACCACTAACGGCCGGCGGGGAAAAGGGTGGGGGGCGCTACCGCGGGCGTGACAGCGCCTGAGCGATTTCGTCCAGCCAGACCACCATCTCGGCGGTGGCGTCATTCCAGCTCATGAAGTCCGGCCTCCAGGCGCCGTCTTCCGCCTGTTGGGCGATCAGGTGCGCGGCTACCCTTTCGGCGACGTCCCGGTATCGTCCCAAGCGGGTCAGCCGGTAAAGCTGCGCCGCGGCCCAACCCACCTTGCCCGCGCGGAGCGAACGCCACTGCGCGTCGCTGGCCAGCTCGACGGGGCGCAGGTATTGCTCCGCCAACGAAAGCCACCGCCGCTCGCCCGTCGCGCAATACAGACTTGCGAGAAAGCCGCCGGCGATGCCAGGGTTGAAAAAGAACTCATCGCCCTCGCGGTCCGGGTGCAGGACATAGCGGGTTTCCTCCTCCGGCGGATAGCTGGTGTGCAGTCCCCGCGCGCGGCTGTACACCGTGAACATCTGCCGAGGGTAGTTGGGCTGGAGCAGCAGGAGGCGTTCCAGCCATCCGCCCGCGCCGCGCGCTTCCACCAAGTGGCCGGTATACAGGAGCGCCAGCGCGGCGCCACACGTGATCCAGAGGTCTTCCAAGGTTTCCGGCGCGGTCTCCGTCACGCTGGAGAAGAACCCGCCGCTGTCGCCATCCCAGGAGCGCAGCAGAAAGCTGGCGCCCGTCTGGGACAGGTCAAACGCTCCCAGGCGATGGGCGCCTTGAATGAGCCAGGCATTGAAATAGGTGTGGTAGTAGCCGGTGGCCTGCGGGGGCCGCGGGCCGAAGTCGCCGTCCGGGGTGAGGCCGTGATCGCGAATCCAGTCCACCAGCGCGGCCGCTTCCGCCGTGTGCCCGCACACCAGCAGCGCCGCGGGAAGCTTGTAGTATTCGTGAACTGCCGCGACCAGTTTGGTGAAGCGCTGACGCACGCCGGCGGCCAGGTATTCTCCGCCGCGGTTGCGCGCGTCAACGATGGAGCTACGCATGGAGTTTCCCGGATTGTCGCATACCGCGCTGCCGGGAAACTCAGGACTCGCCGCCGCCGCGGCTAGGGCGCTCCTCCAGCAGCGCAAAAGCGACGATGGTCTGTCCGCTCGGACCGCCCTCCTCGGCCAGTTCCGCGAGCAAAGCTCCTTCCAGGTCATCGGGATCGGGATCGACTTCGCAGGCGGCAATTTCTTCCTCCGTCGCGCCCTGATAGCACAGCTCGCAAACGCCCACGGCTTCGCCGCCCAGGCGCACCGCCGGGCCAAAGGTGCGGCAAGTTAACGGACGGGCCTCATAGAGGTCGCAGACGCCCGCCGCCGGGTCCAGCGCCGGGCAGGGTTCGTCCTCGGCGAAAGCGGCGAACCGCCCCTCGGCCTGTTCGGATTCGTCGAGGATGCCCGAGGCGGGATCACCGGGAAACTCGGCGGCAAAGCGCGCCAGGAAGCGTCCGGCGCGACGCCGCACCTCGTCAGCCCGCGCAGGGTCGCGCGCGGCCAGTTCCCGCCATCCCGCGCGGAGGCGAAGCGCGTCCAATTGCGTAATGGGGAACGGCCCGATGCAACATGGCGTGCACCCTTGCCGGCAGGCGATCCACGGCCCACTTCTGCGCACCGCTTCGGCCATGGCCGCGTCGACAATCTGGATGAGCGTGCGGTCGCCGCGGGCGACGCGAGGGAACGGCGCCGGGCTGTTCATGGTTTTGCCGCGCTCACCAGGTGCAGCGCCAGTTCGGTGGGGAAGACGATCTCTCGGTCGGCGTCTTCGGCCGCCTGGCAGGCCGCCTCGATCCCGCGCAGCCCTTCCCGGTACGCTTCCCACGACAAGAGCGCGAACTGGGAGCAGGCTTCTTTGGCGAGAAAAGGACTGTCGAAGATACCGCGGCCGCGCCGGTGGTCCGTGATCCGCTCCACGACGCGGCGCTCCACGGCGGTCAGGCCGTCCTGCGCCATCCAGTCGGCGATGTCCGCAAGCGCGGGAAACCGGGCCAGGTCCATCTCCCACACGCCGGGGAAGTAGTCGTAAAGATACCAGCGGTGACGCAGTTGGCGCGGCTCCAGGGTGACGATGGCTAGGATTCCGCCGGGGGCGATCGCGCCGGCCGCCTCGCGCACGAAGGCGCGCGGATCATCGAAGTGGTGCAGCGCGTTCACCACGTAAAGCAAGTCAAACCTGGCTGCCGCGAAAGGCAACCGGTTTGCGTCGCCTTGCACGCGCGGAGATGCTGCCGGGGCCTGTGCGAGCATCCCCAGGGAACGGTCCAACCCCACCGCCCAGACGGATTCCGGCCAGCCGCGCAGCCAATGTCCCGTCCCGCAACCCACCTCCAGGATCCTGCGGGCTGGTCCGCGCCCGGCCAACGCGCGGAGCGCCTCGGCGACCCCGTGCAGAGGCTTCGGCTGGTAGCGCGTCTGGTAGGTTCCCGCGAGCTTGTCGTAGTCGAGCTTCAAGGCAGCCACCGCGCCTCCCATGATAGCGGCGCCGCGGCGCTTTTCAACCGGGCGCGCCGGCCGGAAATCGGCGTCGCCGGGGGCAAGCCGCAGACTTACCGCACGCAGGCTCCGCTGGTGCGCATGCTGGCCCCCTACCGGTAACGCCGCAGCACGGCGAGCAGTCTGCCCTGCACCGCCACGTCGGCGGCGGGAACGACGATGGGTTCGAGCGCCGCATTGGCCGGCTGCAGTCTGACCATATCTCCCTCTCGGTAGAAGCGCTTCAACGTCGCTTCCGCGCCGCGCACCAGGGCCACCACGGTTTCTCCGTCGCGGGCGGTGGAGGTCCTTTCGATCAGGGCCAGGTCGCCGTCGCAGATGTGATCGTCGATCATCGAGTCGCCCCGCACTTCCAGGGCGAAGACGTTGGGGTTGTCGGTGAAATCGCCGAAGCGCAGCGCTTCCCGCTGTTCGATGGCTTCCACCGGCGCGCCCGCCGCGATCCGGCCCACCAGCGGCACGCCCGCCGGTTCGGTCCGCACCCGCCGGACTTCCTGGAAATACTTCGCTCCCAGGTCCAGCGACCGGCTCTGGTTGAATCCGCGCTTCAGGTATTGCTTGGCTTCCAGCGTGGAGATGTGTTTGTGGACGGTGGCCAGCGAGGCCAGTTGCAACCCCTGCGCGATTTCCTCGTAGCTGGGGCTGTAGCCGTGCTGCTCGATGAACTGGGCGATGAAGTCGAGGACTTCCTTCTGACGTCGGGTAACTGCCATGGCAAACTCGTCTCCTTCCATTGTTGGCGAATAAAAAGGGAAAATCAAGCGAAAATTCCGGCAGGCCCGCCTGCGGGGCTGTTAGCGTAGAGAGAGTGACGCAAGCGAAGGTGGCTATTTTCTGCGGCAAGGGCGGCGTGGGCAAGACCACGCTCAGCTTGGCCTTGGGCCTTCGCCTCGCCGGGCAGGGCCGCCGGGTGCTGGTGGTGAGTTCCCATCCGTTGCCGGAGCTGGCCATCGCGGTTTCACTCGACGGCCTGGCGACGCACTATCCGGTGGCCGCCCGAAACCTGTTCGTGGTGCACATCGATCCGAAGGAACTCCTCAAAGAGGTTGTGGAGCGCAACTTCCCGGTGGAGTGGGTGGCGCGGGCGGTGCTGAATAGTTCCATTTATCAGAACCTCGTCGAGGTCGCGCCGGGCCTGAAGGAATTCTACTTCCTGGCGCGGTTGCAGGCGCTGGCCGAACGGTCGGCCAAGGGGGTTCCCAGCTACGAGGCGCTGCTGTGGGACGCGCCGGCGACGGGACATTTCCTGAGCACGCTCGCCTCGGCGCGGAACTTCGAGACGTTTCTCACCGGGCCGCTGGCGGCCGCGGGCGGGGAGTTGCACCGGTTCTTCTCGAACATGGCGGATGTGGCGGTGTTCCCGACGACCACCCTGGAGGAGATGGCGATCGAAGAGACGTTGGAGCTGTGTGACAAACTGGCGGCGGGTTATCAATTGCGGCCGCGGGGGGTGGTGGCGAACCTGATATCGCCGCTGGCGTTGGCGTCGGAAGCGGAGTGGGAAAGCCTGCCGGCGCAGGGGGAGGGAGCGCTGGGTTTCGCCCTTGACCGCGGCGCGCTGGAGCGCGAGCGCATCGCCGCCTTGCGGCGGCGTCTGGACCGGCCGCTGGTAGGCGTGGAGCGGATCCGCTACTCCCGCAACGACCTGGACGCGCTCCACCAGATCGGCGAGGCGCTCGGCGGGCTGCCCGGCTGGCTATGAGGATCACCGTGTACCTGGGCACGGGGGGCGTGGGGAAAACCTCCGTGGCGGCGGCGAGCGCGCTGGCGCAAGCCCGCGCGGGGCACAAGGCGCTGGTGCTGACCATCGATCCGGCGCTGCGGTTGCGAACGGCGCTGCGCCTGCGCGAGGGGGTCCTCGAACAGCAGGTGGATCTGGAACCAGCGGCGACCGGCGAGCTGTGGGCGGCGCTGCTCGATGTGCGCGCCACGCTGGACGAAGCCGTGCACCTGTACGCTCCGGCCGCGCTGGTGCAGCCGATTCTGCGGCACCCGATCTACGCGACGATCGCGGACTCGCTGGTCGGCATGCAGGAGCTGATGGCCGTCGAGCGCATCGACCAACTGGCCCGCCGGGGCTTCGAGAACCTTGTCGTCGACACGGCCCCGTCGCGGCATGCGCTGGAGTTTCTCGATAAGCCCATGTTTTTCGCTGATCTGGTGAGTTCGAACTGGGTGCGGCTGGTGGGCCGCACCTACAAGTTCGTCGCGGGCTCGGGGCTGGCCAGCTTGGGGCGGAAATCGATCGATTTCTACCAGCGCGTCGAGTCGATTCTGGGCGCGAACCTGGTGCGGCAGGTGCTGGATTTCTATTCGATCTTTGTGTCGATCGCCGAGGGCTACGCCGCGCGGGCGGAGAAGACGGTAGCCCTGCTCAAGGATCCCGCCGTCACCGAGTTCCGCATTGTCACCACGCCGCAAAAAGCGCAGCGCGACGCCCGCTACTTTGTGCACGCGCTGGAGCAGCGGCGGTTCCGCGCCGGCGGCCTGTTGGTGAACCGCGTATGGGATCTGCCGGCGGAGGGGATCGAAGCGCCGGGTTTGGCGGGCGAGGCCTTGGAGTGGTACCGGGCGGTGAGCCGGGCGCACCGGCAAGCGCTCGATGCCGTCCAGCGCGAGTTCGGCGGGCGCCTCGGCGTCATCCGCGCCTTACCGGAATTGGCGCGGGACATCGACGGCATGGCCGCGCTGGAGCGGATCGCGCCGCTGGTGTTCCCGTGAGGTGGGAGTTCCCGGAGAGCACAGGTTGCAAACCCGGCTCGCCTCGGGCGACGCGAAACGTCGCCCGGCCGCACGGCTCCTGCCGCGACGGCCCCTGATCGTTACCGCATCAGCTCCAGTAAAGCCTGGATCAGCACGGGCGCGGTCTCCGGCCCGGGCGAGTTGATCTCCCCGTACCAGCGCTTCGTGGCGTTTTGGAGCCAGGGGCTGGAGTTATCCCATTCGGCTTTGGGGATGATGTAGCCGATCTCGTCGTTGGCCAGCCCGAACAGCATCCGGTAGGGCGCGGTCATGCGGGTTTTCAGCGCCGGTTCGAGAGGCGCTTCGGGGAAGTCGGCGCCCGGGTACCGCACCACGCCGCCGACGCTGAGTTCGGGATAGAGTTCGCCCGGCACCAGCGCCGCCTCCAGTTGCGGACGGCCCGCCGCGCTAAGCCGGACAAAACCCACCCACGTTTCGCCACGGCCTCCGGAGGCCGGTTTCCTTCCGCGGAACAGATTCAGCCAGGCGGCGAGGCGGAAACGCCAGTTGTCGATCGGCAGCGGGACGAGGCGTTCGCGGAACTCGATGCGGTCGACCGCCACCGGCGTCGCATCCGCCAGCGCCTCGGCCGCCAGGTCCGCCACCGTCCAGCCGACCAGTTCGGCTTTGCGGAAGCTGTTGGCCGGCGCCGGGCGGCCGGTGTCCGGGTCCGGCACCTGGGCGCCGAGCGACGATTGCATGCCCCCCACCGCGCCATTGACAAACACCACCTGGCCCGCGCCTCGCGCTTGGAGGCGGCTACAAAGATATCCCACGAAATCCGACGTGATCAGCGTATTCTTCGAACCCACGGTCTCGGGATGGTTGGCCCAATTGACCAGCGTCGCAATGGGTTCGCCGGCCGCGGTGCGGGCGTGGAGCAGGATCACTTCGGTGTCGTGCACGACGGGCGGGCGGTTGTCGTGAATCAGGACATCCAACTCGGGCCGGTGGATGCGCCCGAGCTGTAGTTGAACCGGACGCAGAGCGTGGAGCGCCTCGCGCGCGGCCGCGGCGGTTTGGGTGATGACGTGCCCATTGTAGGCCTCCTGAATGCCGCTGGTGAAGAAGCGCGGGCCCCACAGCCCCATGGTGTCGGGAGCCTCATGGTCGTGCAGGGAGGCGACCACGACGTCGGCGTTCACCTGCTGGCGGATCTTGTAAGTGTCTTCGTAGAACAGACCGATCGAGTCGACGCCGCAGACGACCAGCGGCTTGCCGTCCGCCGCCAGGGCGAGGCAGCGGGCAAACAGCGGGTCGTGAACGCCGGTGGCCTTCCGGTTCTGGCCGAAGCCAGCCAGATAAACCGGTCCGTGGCGTTGAAAATCGGGCGTGATGTCGCGGCGGGCCGCGCCGGCGCGCACCTCCGCGCCCAGCGGCGCAAGGCCGGCAAGCAGGGCGAGAACCAGCAATCGCATGTCTCTCCATGTTTAGCATCACGACGAACGCGCCGCGCGGCCTTTTTTCCCGCGGCCGCGGCGTTCGACAATACAGGCATGACCCCCGACGAGTTCCGCCGCTACGGCCACGAGGTCGTCGACTGGCTGGCGGACTACTTCGCGCACCCCGAACAACACGCGGTGCTCCCCAAGGTGGAGCCGGGTTTTCTGGCGCCGCAACTGCCACCGAGCGCGCCCGAACAAGGCGAACCGATGGAGGCGATTCTCGCCGATTTCACGCGGCTGATCGTGCCCGGGCTGACGCACTGGAATCACCCGCGCTTCTTCGCCTATTTCTCAGTCACGGGATCGCCGCCCGGCGTGCTCGCCGAGATGCTGGCGGCGGGTTTGAATATCAACCACATGGTCTGGAAATCCGGGCCTTCAGCCACCGAACTGGAACAGGTGACCACCGGGTGGCTGCGGCAGTGGCTGGGCCTGCCGGAAGAGTTTTTCGGGATGATCCACGACACGGCGTCCAACAGCACGCTGCATGGCCTGGCCGCCGCGCGCGAGCAAGCGGATCCGGCGGCGCGGACGCACGGCGTGGCGCGCGGCCTGGTGTTGTACACCTCCGAGCAGGCGCACTCCTCGGTGGAAAAAAGCGCCATCGCGATCGGCCTCGGCCAGCGGCACGTGCGCAAGATCGCGGTGGATGAATGTTTTCGCCTGCGGCCGGACGCGCTGGAGGAGACTATTCGCGCGGATCTGGCCCAGGGCCTGCGGCCCTGCTGCGTGGTGGCCACCGTGGGCGCCACTTCCACCACCAGCGTCGATCCGGTGCCCGCGGTGGCCGACATCGCCCAACGCTACGGGTTATGGCTCCACGTAGACGCGGCCTACGGCGGCGCCGCCGGGCTCGTGCCCGAGTACGCGCATTACCTGGCAGGCTGCGCGCGGGCCGACTCGCTGGTGATGAATCCCCACAAGTGGATGGGCACGCCGGTGGATCTCAGCGTTCTGTTCACCCGGCGTCCGGACGTGTTGCGGCGCGCGTTCGCGCTGGTTCCGGAGTATCTGCGCACCGCCGAGGACGCGCGGGCGCTCAACTACATGGATTACAGCCTGCCCCTGGGGCGGCGCTTTCGCGCGTTGAAGCTGTGGTTCGTGATGCGCTCCTACGGCCGCGAAGGCATTGTGGCGAAGGTGCGGGCGCACATCGCCTGGGCGCAGAATCTGGCCCGGCGGATCGCGGCCCATCCGGACTACGAGGTCTGCGCCCCGACGCCAATGTCGCTCGTGTGTTTCCGGCGCAAGGGAACGGACGAAGACAATCGCGCGCTGCTCGACCGCATCAATGCGACGGGCGAGGCATTTCTCTCGCACACGGTGCTGAACGGGCGATTCGTCTTGCGGCTCGCCATTGGCAACTACGCGACCACCGAGGCGGATGTCGAGCGCTGCTGGGAGCTGATTCAGCGGGTTTAGCCCCGGGGGCCGCAGCGAGGGCGAGGCCCGGACCAGCGGCGCCCGCTCGCGGCTCGGCGTCGCAGGTCAGCTTCGGAGGTCGGCGGCGCGGGTCAGGCGTCCGCTCCGCAGGGCGCGGGCGCGCCGCTACGGGACGAGGCCAGCAGGGCGTCGAGCGTCTCCACCACGCGCTGGCCGAGCCGCGCATCGGACCGGTTCTCGACGTCGCCGCCGCGGATCAATTCCACGAAAGTCCGGACCGGTTCGACGCAGGAATACGCACCGGGCGCCCACTCGATGGCTGCGGTCTCCCGCTCCCCGGTGGCGCGCAGCACTTCCACGCGCGGCCGCTCGATATCCGCGAGCAGCACGCCATGCGCGCCAAACACGCGCAAATCCACCTGGAAGCTCATCGCCGGCGGCAGCGTGCCCGCGCCGCTCAGGACGCCCGTCGCGCCGTTTCGGAAGCGGCACGCCGCGGCGTCGTACAAGTCGGCGCCCGTGGGCGAAGCGCCGGTCCAGGCGAACACCTCCGCCGGTTCGAGTCCCGTAACGTAGTAGAGGAACGCGAGCGCGTGGGTAAGCTGTCCATGCGCGTAACCGCCGCCCTTGGCCGGGTCGCTCCACGTATCCATTTGCGGTTGGCAGAACGCCTCCCTGGCGAACCACGCGCCTTGGCCGCCCATCAGGTCGCGGAGCGGGCTGGCCATTTGCACAATGACGTGCTCGATGCGGCCGATGGACGCGGCCTGTCGGCGGGCCTCCGCAGCGAGCGCCGTGTAGTTCCAGCCATAGGGAATCAAGAAGTGCCGCTGCCGGGCCTCGGCGAGCGCGGCCAGCACGGCGGCCTCGCCGGCATGGAGCGTCATCGGCTTTTCGCACAACACGTGCAGGCCGTGCTCCAGCGCGGCGCGTGCGTGCTCGTAGTGCAGGTAATGAGGGGACGTCACCACCACGCCGTCGAGATCCGGCAAGCGCAACAGTTCGGCGTAATCCTCCGTGCCGAACGGGATGCCGAAGCGCTCCTGGAGCCGGGCGAGTTCCTCCCGCCCCAGGCGGCATACGCCCGCCACCTCGACTCCCGGCAACGATTGCAACACGGGGAGGTGATTCTCCGCCGCCCACCAGCCAGCCCCCGCCACCACGATTCGCACGGTGTCCATCGGTTCTCCCCTCCATCCTTTCAAACACTTGCGCAGCGCCAGCATACCGCGGCGCCGGGACGCGTGCAAACCGCCGGCGAGCCGCCCGTGTGAAACAAGAAACCCGGATCCCGTTTTCACCATCCAACGCTATGAGGAGGGGGTTAAGGCAATGGGCAAGTTGATCGAATTTCTTTTCGGGTGTTCACATCAGCGAACTACGTTTCCGCTGACCCGGCGCGCGGCCCGCGCCGGCGCGCGGCGGCAAACGTATGTCGCGTGCCTGGATTGTGGCCGGGAATTTCCTTACAACTGGCAGGAAATGCGCATCGAAATGCGGGAGGCATCCAATCCGGCGCCCAAGTCTTTAGCGCGTCTGCTGCGCTTCGGCGACTGAGCCTTTCAAGAGTCCGGCCACCGCCTCCTGCACGCGCCGGGTGAGAGCGGCGCGATCCTTCAAAGAGAAATCCCGAACCGGAATCGGCTGACCGACCTGGATCACCGCGGCGCCGGCCTTCACCAGCGCGCTGCCCGGGGGCAGCAGCCCGTGGGTTCCGGCAATCGCCACGGGAACCAGCGGGACGCCCGCCTTGATCGCGATATACGCCGCGCCGTCACGAAACTCCTGTAACTGTCCGCTGGCGCTGCGTCCGCCTTCGGGAAAAATCAGCACGGAAATTCCCCTCTCGCGAACGATGCGGGCCGCTTCGGTCATGGTGCGCACGCTAGCCCGGGGGTCGTCCCGGTCCACCGGGATGTGTCCGGCGCGATCCAGGTGGGTGCCGATCGCGGGAAGCTTGAACAGTTCCCGTTTAGCCAGGAAGCGGAACTCCACGGGAATGTTCGCCAGGATCGCGGGCGTGTCCAGGTAGCTGGCGTGATTGGCGACGAACACGTAGCTGCCCTGGGGGTCGATGTGCTCCAGGCCGCGGGCCTCGACGCGGACACCGGCGCCACGCAACAGCCAGCGCGCCCAGATGCAGGCCAGCCGGTGTTGCGTCACGCCGGTCCGGTCGAAGAACGAAGCCAGAAAGGAGAGCAGCCCCATCAACGCCGTCCACGCCAGAATCCAGGGGTCGCTGAGCAGCAGGGCGCGCAACCGGGCTAGCACGCGAAACCTCCCCGGGCCGGATCCCAGCGGCGGATGGCTTCTCCGGCCAAAAACAGCGAGCCGGTGACGACCACCAGGTCGGGATCGCGGATCAGTTTCCATGCCGCGTCCAGATGCGGCGCCTGAAGGAGCCGGGATCCTGGCGCGAGGCGCGCCAGTTCATCGGGAGGCAGGGCGCGGTCGGTTTCGGGCGCCGTCAGGATCACGGTGTCCGCCAGGGGAAACAGGATGCGGCCGATGGCGGCCACGGGTTTGTCGCGCATCGAGGCATACACCAGGGTAATCCGCCGGCCGGCGTAAAAACGGCCGAGGTGCGCGGCCAGCGCCTCGGCGCCGTTCGGGTTGTGCGCGCCGTCCACCAGGATTTCGGGCGTGCGGCAGATGCGTTGCAAACGGCCCGGCCACCGCGCCGCGCGAAATCCCTCCTGGATAGCCTCGCCGGAAATCCCCAACTGGCGCAGCGCGGCGACGGCGGTGGCCGCGTTCTCCACCTGATGCCTGCCAGCCAGAGGACAGACCACCTCGAGTCCATCCACAATCAGGTGCGTGCCATCGGCGGATTCCTCGATGATCTCCAGGGGCAAAGCCGCGGCCCGCGCGGGCGCGATCCGCAACCGGCGCGCGCACGCCTCGAGCGCCGCCTCCGCTTCCGGACGCTGCGGACCGAACACCGCCGGCACCCCCGGCTTCAGGATGCCGGCCTTTTCCGCCGCGATCTGCTCGATGGTGTCGCCCAGAAATTGCTGATGATCGTAGTCGATCCGGGTGATGACGCAAAGCGCCGGGTGGACCACATTGGTGGCGTCCAGCCTTCCGCCCAAACCGACCTCCAGGACGGTATAGCCGGTCTCGGCCCCCGCGAACAGCAGGAATCCCATGGCCGTGACGGTTTCGAAATAGCTGGGATGATGGTCCAGCCGTCCCTCGGCGAGCAGCGCCAAAGCCGCCGCGTGCACCTGGTCGAAGGCTGTGGCGAAATCCGCAGGCGAGACCGGCCGGCCGGCGATGCGGATGCGCTCGGTGGGCTCGATCAGGTGCGGCGAAGTGAACAGCCCGGTGCGATATCCCGCGGCGCGCAGCGCGGCCTCGATCAGCGCGCAGGTGGAACCCTTGCCGTTGGTGCCCGCCACATGCACAACACGCCCGCGCCGCTCGGGATGGCCCAACCGCTCGAGCAGCATGTGCATCCGGTCCAGCCCCAGCTTCACCGACCGGATCTCGTTGCCGAGGGCGTACAGATACCGGACCGAATCCGGGTAGCTCATTCAGGTGACGGGGCCGCAGAAGAAGGTCAGGGCGTTGGCCAGATACTCTTTCATCCGGACCCGCGGCACGACGGCGTCCAGCATCCCGTGCTGCAACAGAAACTCGGAGCGCTGAAATCCATCCGGCAGTTTCTGCCGGATGGTCTGCTCAATCACGCGCGGACCCGCGAAACCAATGAGCGCCTTCGGTTCCGCGATGTTCAGGTCTCCCAGCATGGCGAAACTGGCGGTGACGCCCCCGGTGGTCGGGTCGGTGAGGACGCTTAGAAAGGGCACCTTGGCTTCATCCAAGCGCATCAAGGCGGCGGAAATCTTCGCCATCTGCATCAGACTGATGGCCCCTTCCTGCATGCGCGCGCCGCCGGAGGCGGAAACCACGATGAGGGGGACCCGCTGTTCAAGGCTGCGTTCAATGGCGCGGGTGATCTTTTCGCCGACGACGCAACCCATACTGCCGCCGATGAATTTGGGTTCCATGGCGCAAATGTGGACGCGCCGGCCGGCGAGAGTCCCCGCGGCGGAAATCAAGGCGTCGCTCAACCCCGTGGCCGCCTGGGTGGCCGCGAGCCGTTCCGCGTAGGGCTTGGCGTCCACGAAGCCCAGCGGATCGGAAGAACACAGATTCGCGTCCAGCACCTCGTAAGGACCGTCGAACAGCAGTTTCAGCCGCGCCGCGGCGTCGATGCGGGCGTGGGCGCCGCACTTGGGGCAGACGTTCCAGTTGGCTTCCAGGTCTTTTTTCCAGATGATCTGCCGGCAGCCTTCGCACTTCAGCCAGAGGCCTTCTGTACGGACGTGCTTTTCCCCCTCCTCTCCTTTCGCGAGCGGCTTATCGCGGCGGAACCAAGGCATAAACCTTTACGTTAGCGCGGGTACGGATGCCCCCGCAATGAGGCGAAGGCGCGGTAGATCTGCTCCGCCAGGCAGGCGCGGGCCAGTTCATGAGGCCAGGTCATGGGCGAAAGCGACAAGCGCAGGTGCGCGCGCTCGCGCCAGGCGGCGGGGAGGCCGTCGTGCCCGCCGACCAGGAACACGTACTCCCGGTCTTCCCGTTCGCCTCGCTCGATGAGACGCGCAAAACCGGCGGAGTCCATGAACTGGCCGGCGGCGTCGAGCGCCACCACGAAGGCCGCCGGGCGTCGCGCGAACGGATCGTAGCGATCCGGTCTGATCTCCCGCATCTCGATGCGGGCATAATGGGCCGCACGAGAGACAAACTCCTCCGCCAGCGCGTTGGCGTGCGCATCGCGCGGCTTGCCGACGAACAGGATCGCGAGGCGCACCCTGCCCGCTACACTGCGGCGGCCGGTTCACCCGCCAGGGGCACGGCGCGCGCCGCCCGCCACAGCCTTTCCAAATCGTAGAAGGCGCGGGCGTGCTCGGAAAAGATGTGGACAATGAAATCGCCGTAATCGGCCAGGATCCACTCCGCCTGCTGGTAGCCCTCGATGCTCAACGGGCGTTCTCCGAGGAGCTTGAGTTCCTTTTCCACCTCATCGGCGATCGCCTGGATTTGCTTCGGATTCGAGCCCGTGCAGATCACAAAGTAATCCGTGAACGAAGAGACTCCGCTCAGGTCGAGCACCTTGATGTCCTGGGCTTTTTTTGATTCAGCGGCGCGTACGGCAACCGGCCACGCGGGCTCGGGGGAAACGGCGGGTTCGTCGTTGGGCAAGCTGGTCAACAAATTCAGGGAAACAAACCTCCCTGATGGCATCGTACTACAATGGAGGTTTCATGGCGATTACTCTTGCCGCCGGGTTGCTCGGACTGGCGCTGGCGGCTGGGGCGCAGACCGTAGAGCCCGCGCCGCCGGCCCCGAGCGCCGCGGGCGGTCCGGCGTGGCGATCCGCGGAGGCCCAGGGCTCCTTGGGTTCGCGACGGCTGCGGAGAGCCGAAGACGACCCGAACGACTTGCGGGACGGCCTCATCCTCCAGCACACGTTATACACCTCCATCACTTCCGAGCTTACCGAGGAGCGCTGCGCCGAGATGGTCCAGGCGGCGGAGCGGCGGATTGAGAGGCGGAAGCAGGAAGCCGAGTGGACGCGCGAACTGGTGGAACTGGGCGCGTTAGCCCGGAATCGTCTGCGGGAGCCGGCCGAGAAACTGGCCTGGGCGGAAAGGGAACTCGAGCTTGCGCGGAAGCGCGCGGAGTTGGTGGCCGAGCTTGCGGAAATGGCGCGCGCCGAACACGCGGCTCTGGCATCCGAACCACCCGTGGCGGAGGCGGCCGGCCCCCTGGTGGAGCGGTTCGACGGGGCGCGGTTCCGGTCGGGCGATCTGGCCAAAATCGAGCAGGCGTACCAGGCCCGGTTCCTGAAGCCGCTGCCGGTCAGCGCCCGCGGCGACACGGCTCTGCACCGGGCGCTCGGATTCGATCACCGCGACCGGCTGGACGTGGCCGTGCACCCGGACCACCCGGAAGGCGTCTGGCTGCGGAACTACCTGCGCGAGAACGGGGTCCCCTATTTCGCCTTTCGCGGTTCGGTCGCCGGAAAGGCAACCGGCGCACACGTGCATGTCGGCCCCCCCAGTGAGCGTTGGACGCCCGCCGGCGCGCAAGCCGGCGGCGGGCTGTAGCGGGTCCGGGCTCACTTTGCCGGCGTGGCGAGCAGGTTGAACGTCACGGGCATTTCTTCCTTATTGCCGATCAGGCCAAAGGGCACCGCGGCGCGAGGATTTACGCCGTAGTCCTTACGCAGCACGATCGCGCTTCCCCGCACCCGCAGGGCGTCGCCCTCCGGCTGGATCCTCACCCGCACGGTCACGGGTTTGGTAATGCCCCTGATCGTCAACGCGCCCTTGACGTCAAACTCCCCCTGCCCGCGCGGGGCGACGGATTGCGAGACGAACTTCAGCCGCGGGTGCTTTTCGCTCTCCATCATTTGGAGCGCCATGGCCGTCACCTTTTCCTTGTCTTTGTCGCCGATCCAGGTGTCCCGGCACACCAAGGAAGCAGCCTCCACTTCAAAAGCGACCGAGGATTCGCCAGGCGCCTCCGGCAGGTAGTTCACGTTGCCCCGGTAGCGTTCGTAGGTGAAGATGTGCACTTTGCCGGACATCAATCCGGTCTTGTGCACTTCCAGTCTGAACTCGGCCTGCGGCGCCGGCGCGATGGTGTAATTGGCGGCCGGGCAAACGGACCCCGCGAGAAGAAGAAAAAGCAGCCGCTGCCACCATCCGCGCATGGTAGTAGTTTCGCAGAGTCGGCGCACGCCGTCATTCCGTAGGCGCGAGCCGGGGGGAACTCCAGGCAGGGAGCGTGGCGGCAACAAACGGGCGGGCGCGGCGCGAAACGCCACTGTTTTCGCGCCACGGCTCGCCAGTGACAAGGTTAGAAGTACAACTTCAGCGCCAACTGGAAGATCCGCATGTTGGTGCGCAAGCTGCGGATTTCGCCCACGCGCGGCGCATCGGGCACGATGGAGTCGATGCCAGCCCAGCCGAGGCCGTTCGGCCGCCCAAACTGCGGGGTATTGAACGCGTTGAACGCTTCGCCGCGGAATTGCAACCGGCCCTGTTCACCTAGCATCGGCAGGGCCCAGTTCTTCCCGATAGAGAGATCAAACGTCTTCATCCCCGGCGAAACCAGGATGCCATTGCCGGCGTTGCCGTAGTGGCAGAGTTCCGGACGGGTCGGGATGTTGCAGTCCGTGCGGCGGAACGCCGAGGGATCGAACCACAACTGGCGCGTAGCCGCGCCGCCCAGCCGCCCGTCGGCGATGCGGTCCGGCCGCGTACCGAAGCCCGTATTCAGGTTGCCGCCGAGCACCGCGAACGGCAAGCCGGTGCGAAGCGTGACAATGCCGCTGGCTTGCCAGCCGCCCAGCACGGCTTTGGTAACCCCGGTGGAATTCTTGAAGACCGGGAGGTCGTAGACGAAATTCGTCACCGCGTTGTGCGTAATGTCGAAGCCGTAGCGGGTGCGGTCGGCCCGCCGGTTGCGCGGGTTCTGATACAACGCTTCCACGTCGCCCGCCGGGTCGTTGCGGCCGTAGCCCTCGCCCAACGCTTTGCCGTAAGTATACGCCAACCCCATGGTGAGGCCATAACTGTACCGCTTTTGCGCCTGCACCTGGAGGGCGTGATAGGTGGCGTTGGCGTAGCTGTCCAGATAGCGGATGTTGCCGAGCAGACGCGCGGTGTTCCCTTCGCCCGCGCTGACATAAGCCTGCCAGGGCCGCCGCCGGTTGATGTCGGTATCGGGCGAAGGATCCGGAGCGTTGAAGTTCGTCACCGTGTTGTCCAGATGGCTGGTCTTGGAACCCACGTAGCCAACAGTGAGAATGGTGTTCCAGGGCAGCTGGCGCTGGATGTCAAAACTCCACTGGATATAATTGCTGGCTTTGTTGTCGGGAATCATCGCCAGCACATTCGTGCGCGCCGCCGCCGTGCCCTGGCCAGGGAAGGCGTTGTCCAAGGTCAGCACCTGAGAGCCGGGACGGAAGCGGCGGGTTTGCAGGTTGTAGGTCCGCCCGGCGTACTCGTACGCGATGATCTGCGCCGGGTCGGTCACCGCGAAGAAGCCGAAGGTTCCCGAAAGTGGCGGCTGCAAGTTCAAAATCGAGAAGTTGTTCAACTGCTGCGCGTTGGCGTACCAGCCCGCGCCGGTCCGGATGACCCATTTGTCGGTGGCGCGGTACGCGATTCCGACGCGCGGCATGAAGAAGCGCTTCTCCGGATCGTAGAAGCGGTAGTTCTGCCGCGGTTCGGGAACCACGGTCGGCAAGAGCTGGCCGTTGCTGGCTTGCGTCAGGATATCGAGGCGCAGCGACCGCCAAGTCCGGTTCAGGTCCGTGGCCAAGCCGAAATAGTCCCAGCGGACGCCGACGTTCATCGTGAGTCTGCGGTTGACCTTCCACTCATCCAGGAAGTAGCCGCTCCAGCGGTGCTGGCGCGGCTTTTGCAACAATAAGCCTTCGGCCGTCGTCGTGCTGCTGGGGAACCCCATGAGGAAACCGGCCAAGTTGTAGCCGCCCTCGCAACAGCCGAAACTACCATACGGCACGTTGGCCGCGGCCCGCTCAATGGTCAGACGTCGATATTCCATGCCCATCTTGAAATGGTGGCCAGACCGGATGATCGAAAAGTTGTCCGAGATCTGGTAGGTATCGTTGAAGTCGATGCGCGCTCCCGAGTCGCCTTGCAACACCCCGGTAGGCGGAATGGCCGCTTCCAGCGGCGTGAACTTGCGGTTGTTGTCCACAGCCACCCGGAATTGGCCGATGCCGAGGCTATCGACATCAAAGTTGGTGTTCGTGCGCGGATTGCGTTGATCGTGGTCCACACGGTTGTAGCCGAAGCGGAACTCGTTGATCACCGTGGGCCGGAACAAATGCAGATACTGCGAGGCGATGTTGTTCGGACGCAGAGAGAAAATCGTTCCGAAGTTCGGGTTCAACTGTTTCTGGTCAAAGGTAGTCCGCTGCCCGGCGTAGCGGAAGAACACCCGGTCGTTGGCGCCGAAGTTGTGGTCGATGCGCGCGAAATACTGGTTCTGGTCCAGCTTGGTAGGTACGCTGGCGATCACGTTGATGTCCAGGATGTCCTCCGGGCGGAACTGAGGCAGCGGCAGATAGGTGTTGATGAAGTTCTGGGCGTTCCGGTTGATGCGGCTCGCTGGAATGATGTTGGTGATCCTTCCCGAAGAGTCGCGGAAGGGCTCGCCGGTGGTGGGATCGAAAATGATAATCGGCGCGCGAATCGGCGCGCCGTTGCGAATCACCGGGTTCAGCAGCGCGGAGAAGTCGCCGCGCCGGAACTCTTCCGGGAACCAAAACGCTTGCGACACTGCCTCCTGGGTCTGCCGGACGCCCTCGTAGTTGAAGCTCCAGAAGGTTCGATCCTTTCCGTTATATTTGGGCAGCATCACCGGTCCGGCCAGCCACGCTCCAAACTGATGGCGCCGCAAGGCGTTTTTCTTGCGCTCCGGCGTGCCCGGCGGCACCTGGAAGTTCAGAAAATAGTCCCGCGCGTCCAGCACGTTGTTGCGCATGAAGTTGAAAAACGTCCCGTGCAGATTGTTGGTGCCACTCTTCAGGGAGATTTGAACCACCGCGCCGTTATTCTGGCCATACTCGGCGGATACCGAACCGGTCTGGATCTTCACTTCCTCAATCGCGTCGATAGACGGGTTGAACAGCACTTGGTTCACCAACGGTTCGGTCGCCACCACGCCATCCATGGAAATGTTCTGATTGGCGTCCCGCTGGCCGTTTGCGCTCAGCGTGGTCGACGCGCCGGGGAACGGGAACGCCGTCGGCGCGGTCACGTCCTGTCCCATGCGGGTGCCGTACTGCACGCCGGGGGTCAGGATCGCCAGGCTGGCGAAGTTCCGGCCGAGCAGCGGCAGTTCCTGCACACGTTTGCGTTCGACGGTGGTGCTGATCGCGGCGTCGTCGGTCTTCAATTCAACGCCGGTGGCGACCACCTCGACGCGCTCGCTCGCCGCGCCGACTTCCAGCGAAAAGTTGACGCGTGCTTTCTGGTTGGTCGCCACCCCGATATTCGTTTGCGTCTGCGTCTTGAAGCCCTGGGCTTCCACGGTCACCGTGTATTGGCCGATTTCGATGAGCGGGAAACTGTAATTGCCCGACGTATCCGTCTCGGTCTGCCGCCGTTCGCCGGTGGCGACGCGGAGGAGCGTGACCTTGGCGCCCGGCACCGTCGCGCCGGTCGCGTCGGTAACCGTGCCGAGAACCTCCGTCGAGGTCGTTTGCGCCATCACCGCCAAGGCGCCAAGCAAGAGTGAGAGCGTAATCGAGAGAACTAGTGGTCGTTTCGACATTTTTACCCCATAACCCTACTCAGGTAAGGCGAGCCTGACCTAAGGTCAAAGAATAGATGTATTGTATACAGTCGGCGGAAAAGGTCAAGATTAATTTTGGTTAGCGTTTATAAACGCATGTTTCTCGGCTATTTAGTGACAGCAACGGCAGGACTGTAGCTTCGACTCACGGTCAGCTAAGGCGGCCCGCCGGGCTAGGACAGGTCGGCCAGATCGTATTCACCGAGCGCGAGCGGATACCGGCCCGCCTGGCGCACCAGGTTCAGTACGTATTCGTAGCTGGCGGCGGATACGTTGGAGGGCACCGAATGGTCGGACTGGAAGATATATCCCCCGCCTTTCGCGGCGTTGAGCTTGGTAAGCACGGTGGCGCGAAGTTCCGCCTCGTCGCCCCGGGCCCAGGTCATCACGTCCATGTTGCCGCAGAAGGCGATGCGATGGCCGTACTGGCGGCGTAACTCCACCACGTCGAGACCGGCTTTGGCTTCCAGCGGATTATATGCATCCACGCCCAACTCGACGAAGTCGGCGAAGATGCGGTTCACGTTGCCGCACCCGTGGTAGATCACCGGCAAACCCTCGCCGTGGCAGTAGCCGGTCAGCGCCTGGACGGTGGGCTTGAAATACTTCCGCCAGTAGGCCGGGGAAAACAGCATGCCTTTGCGGTAGGCCACATCGCCCCAGATCACCATGCCGTCGAGCAGGCCTCCGGCGGCGCGCACCTGCGCCTTAGCCAACTCCAGGCAATAGGCGCCCACGCGCTCAATTTGCCGGCCGAAGCGCTCCGGCGCCTCCCCGATCCAGGTGAGCACGTTTTCGCTGCCGACGATCCGCCACACCATTTCATGCGCTTCGCACACGCTCCCATAGACGGGGAAATCCGGATAGCGCTCTTTCACCGTATCGATCCAGGCGGGGGAGTTGCGCTCGAACCCATCGCCGACGCCGGCGATCTGGTTATCGCCCTCCCGGAAATAGCGGCGCTCATCCCAGGGATCGTCGAACTTCAGCGCTTCCAGTTTGTCGAGCGTATCGGTCTCGAAGGCCACGAAGCCCGGCATGGCCTGGCCGAACTTTTTGCGAATGGTGGCGCCGAAACCGGTCCTCACCGTCACGTCTTCGGCGGTCTCGGACAGAATTTCAAAGGGCCGGATCCAGGGGTCCATGTTGGGGATGGTCACCACCCAGTCCAGATCGTAGTAACGATAGATGTCCGTGTCCGCGGCCAGGCCCAGTTCTTCGCGCCAGCGCCTCAGGAACGATCCCCAGAAGAAATCGCTCACCGGGACGCGATCCGCCTCCTGGTGGCCAAGCGCGGCATTCATCCGCCGCAATTTGCCGGCCGCGCGCGCGCTGCGTTCCACGTTCTGCACCCCTCGGTCAAGATGGCACGCGCCGGACATGGGGTCAAGCCGGGTCCCCGGGCAGAAGTCGAAGTCCGTTGCGTCTTCGCAAAACGAAAGCCCCGCATGAAGCCCGCGCGCTCGTCGCGCGGTTGCCGGATGACCCCTTTTTGGTATACTGCTTTCACTCCATAAGCAGCAGTCCCGGAAACGCCGGCCGCAGGCCGGGGAAGGGGCCGTTTGGGTGTGCTGGCCTGGCGCGGGGGCGCATGCGGGCCAGTGAGGGACGGCAGCCGGCAGCGGCTGCAATCGCGCACAGACATGAGCAGAATCGAGGAAGCGCAATCGGCTTCCGTCAAACGGGCACAGGTCGAATTCCACAATTTTGCGTCCTTGGGCGATCCGGAACGGGCGCTGGCGGTATACGCCGAGGAGAACGTGCGGCGGTCAGCCTTGTTGAATGCCCACCGCGCATTCCTTGGCTCTATGACGCCGTTTCTCGAAATCGGCGCGAACGTCGGCCATACCAGCTACTTGCTGGTGAACGAATACCGCGCGGACGGCTTCGCGCTGGATCTTTCGGTGGACGCGCTCCGGCATGGCGTCGCGCTGATGGACCGCTGGGGACTGGCGCGGGCGCCCGTGCGCGTAGCCGGAGACGCGCTGCAACTTCCGTTTCGCGACGGCTCGCTGCGCCTGGTGATGACCTACCAGACGCTCAGCCAGTTCCTGGACATCGAGCAAGTAGTGGTGGAGGCAAAGCGGGTGCTGGCCCCGGGCGGCGTGTTCCTGTTGGCCGAAGAACCCCTCCTGCGGATGCTCTCGCTTCGCCTGTATCGCGCCCCTTATCGCGAACTGATGAAGCCCTGGGAGCGCAAGCTCTACGATTGGGGCATGCTCGGCTACCTGGTGAAAGATGTGATCGGCGCCGCGCAGGAAGAAGGTTTCGGCATCCGGCAGAACCACTCGATGTATCTCCGGGACTGGCGCAAGCTGCTGGAAAAGCATTTTGCGCGTGCGGCGTACCAGGTGTTCGTACCCGAGCGCGGCTGGGGCGAGCGATGGGTGAAGCGCCTGGCCGTCCGACTGGACCCGCATGGCTCCCTCTGGCGGGCGGCGCACCTGCTGGGCGGAACCCTCGCCGCGGTGTGCCAAAAGGCGGGGGAGCGCGATCCGGACTCCTTCCCGCCGGTCGCCAGGTTCGAATGCTATCTCCGCTGCCCGGATTGCCGCGGACCGCTCACTCGGGACCATCAGGACGTGCTGCGCTGCGCGTGCGGATACGAGGCCGCAAACGAAGGCGGCGTCTACAACCTGTTGCCGTCCCGCGAGCGAGCGGAATTGTACCCCGGCGACCGCGAAGACATTGCCGATTTCTCGCTGCCCGGGCATGAGGCGCGCCTGGAGAGCGGTTTCTTCGAACTCGAGGGCGTTTTCGGCGCCAGGTACCGCTGGATGGGCGCGCAGGCCACGGTGCGGTTACGTCGCGTGCGGACCGGACCGCTTCGCCTGCGCGTGCGCGGCCACGCTCACGAGCGGTCTTTTCAGCAGGGAGAACGCGTCCACGTCCGTGCGCGGGCAAACGGCGTCGATCTCCCAGTGCTTTATTTGGAACGGCCGGGCATCTTCGTGTACGAAGCAGACCTGCCGGACGGGGACGCCTATCGGATCGAAATCCACTCCGCCCCCACCTGGATCGCGCCTCCCGACGACCGGCGGCTGAGCGTGATTATCGGAATGGTGCGTTTGATCCCGCGGGACTGAACGCGCCGGCGCTACCCTTCCCGGCAGGTGGATGTCATCAGCAGCGGAGGCAGGCCCCCTCCGCGCGTGGCCGCGGCTGGTTCTTCACATTCGCGCCGCTCAAACCCATTCGAACGCGCCCTTACGGTACGCCCAAACGTAGCCCACGATCAGGATCAGCAAAAACACCGCGATCTCGGCGACGCCAAACCATCCCAGCGCCTGGTTGCGGACCGCCCACGGAAACAGGAAGATCGTTTCCACGTCGAAGATCACAAACAGGATCGCCACGATATAAAAACGCACCGTGTACCGGCCGCGCGCATTGCTGGCGGCCTTGATGCCGCACTCGTAGGCTTCCAGCTTGGCGCCCGAAGGCAGCGAGGGGCGCAACAGCTTGGCGAAACCCAGCGCCACAACCGGGAAGATCATGGCCACAATCAGGAAGAGGAACAACGGCAGATAGCCTTCCGGCATGGCTTCAAATTACCATGTTTCCGTCTCGATCACGAGGCTTCAAGCCGCGTGGTCGTAGTACGGCATAGACCTGCTTTTCCAGGCGCCGGGATTTCCAACCCCGGCTGCGCAGGGTAGACTTGCAGGCATGTCCAGCAGGGACAGCGTTTCCGCGCCGCCGCGCCCGCCAGCGCGCGAACCGGCCCCGGCGGATCAGCGCCGGCACCCACGGGTGGAACTGGACCTCGCTCCTCTGGAACTGGCCGTGTCGGGCTCGGCTGCGATTCCGGCTACGATTGTGAATCTTTCCGAGGGGGGTCTCGCGGTGGAGACCCGCTGCGCGCTGCCGGAGGACGCCAGGGTCCGCTTTCGGGCGCCGGGCCTGGCCGTCGCAGGGTGCGCCGTCGTCAAACGGTGCACAGCCGCCCGGGGGCGCTATCGCTCTGGCCTGGCGATCGAGCCCGAGTCTGTGGATCCCACGCTGACGCTTCGGACCGAACGCCTGTCCCACCTGTTGCAGATCGAAATCCTGGTACTTAACGGATAGCGGTCCTGGAACCTCTGTACTTCAGGAGAAGGCCTGAGGTACGTTCCAGTCCGCGGCGCAGAAAAAATGTTACTGTTCCACAGCTTCGATCTGCGTCACGATGTGGTCTGAGGCTATGGAAACCTGATGCCCGCCGTGGCCGGGTTTCAGCCGAACGTCGGAGGAATGCGGGGGACAAGATGCAAGCTCGTAATTACCATCGCAGTGACAAGCGGAAGCATCCGCGGCTGCCGGGAAACCGGGCAGTGGTGCGGGCGTCGTGGCTGGACACCACCGGCACGTTAAAGCTGGGTCAGGCGCGCCTGATCGACATCTCGGAAGGAGGCGTGGCGCTGGAATTGCCCGAGCCGCCTCAATCCTCTTCCCTGATCCGCTTCCAGTGCGACCGCTTCCGGCTGTACGGCATGGGCTCCATCCGGTATGTGAGCGGGACCCGGGGCCGGTGCGTCGTGGGTTTGCAGTTTGCGGCCGGGTCCGGCTGGCTGCCGGCGCAGGGCACGGCGCTCCCGCTCCAGAACCTCGACCAGGACTGGAACTGGAACTTCGCCGAGACCAGCCCCAGCCTCGTTTGAAGCTGGCTGCCGCGCGCGGGCGGCAAGTGTGGGACGATCGTCGGAGAGATCGTTCGCCCTATGCCGCGTATCCTCATCTGCGAGTGCAAACAGGAAGTCGCCTCTTTCAATCCGGTCCTCGGCCGCTATCGCGATTTCGTCATCTCTCATGGCCAGGACATTCTGGACTACCATCGCGGGGTCGCCTCGGAGACCGGTGGCGCCCTCCACGTGTTCGACGCCGAGGCGGGCGTCGAGGTAGTCCCGGGCTACAGCGCCCGCGCCAGCACTTCCGGAGGCACGCTGGCCCAGCCTGATTTCGAGCGCATCGCCGGCGAGTTCCTGGCCAGCGTGCGCCAGGCTTGCCCGGTCGACGCCATCTACTACTCCTTGCACGGCGCCCTGGCCGCGGAAGAGGAATTCGATGTGGAAGGCTATCTGCTCGAGCACACCCGCGCCATCGTGGGCGAGCGCATTCCGGTCGTCGCTTCCCTCGATCTGCACGGCGTACTGACGGATCGCATCCTGCGGCATGCCGACGCCGTCGTGCCCTATCACACGTATCCCCACGTCGACTTTTTTCAAACCGGCCAGCGCGCCGCGCGCCTGTTGCTGAAAATCCTGGCCGGCGCCGCGCAGCCCGTGTCGGTGCGCGTCCCGATCCCTGCCCTGGTCCGCGGCAACGAACTGATCACCGAAACCGGTATGTTCGGCCGCTGTGTCCGGCGGACGATCGCGTTCGAAAACGGCCTGGACGGGCTCGCGGGCGGCATGTTCATCGGCAACCCGTTCACCGACGTGCCGGATCTGTGCTCCAACGTGCTGCTGGTGGCCAACGGAGATGCCGGTCGCGCGGAGCGCGAGGCCTGCTCGATCGCCGAAGAATTCTGGGCCATGCGTCACCATCTCCAGCAGCCGTTGACAGGGCTGCGCGAAGGCGTGGAACAGGCGCTGGCCGCCCGGGGACGGATCGTGCTGGTGGACGCGGCTGACGCCACCAGTTCCGGAGCGCCGGGCGACAGCAACGCGATCCTGCGCGCTCTCGTGGAAGCGGGATGCCGCCGCCCGGCGCTGATCCCCCTGGTGGATCCCGCGGCCGCGCAAGCGGCCTTTCGCGCGGGGGTAGGCAGCGAGGTGACGATGCCGGTGGGCGGGGCGCTGGATCCGCAGCGGCACCGGCGGCTCGAAGTGCGCGCCCGCGTCCGGTTGCTCAGCGACGGGCGCATGCGAAGCGAGTCCCACGGCGAAGCCTGGGACGGCGGTCCCACCGCGGTCGTCGAGGTGGGCAGCATCACGCTGGTGATCATGAGCCGCCCCGTGCATCTGTACGACCGCTCGGTGTTCTTCGCCGCGGGTCAGGACCCGGCCGCGTTCGACATCGTGGTGGTGAAGTCGCCGCATTGCCAGCGCCGCTTCTTCGAGGAAGGCGCTGAACGGCTGATTCACATCGACGCCCCCGGGGCGACCAGCGCCAACCTCCGGAGCCTGGGCCATACCCGTTGCGCTCGGCCGATCTTCCCGCTGGATGAGGACGTGCCATTTACGCCGGCTGCCCGGCGCTTCGCACGGAACTGACGCCGCCGTTATCCGGTTGCGATCTTGCGCGCGCGCTCAAACAGGAAAGCCAGCGTTTTCTGGGTCTGAATGTGGGAAGCGATGCGCCCCAGCGTGCCGTCCTTGCGGTATTTCAGCTTCAGCGCGGCGACCGGCTCCCGCTGTTGCCGCGCGATGCGCTCCACTTCGCGATCCACCTCGTCCATGGTGGGCTCGATCGCCTCGCGCTCGGCGATCTTCGCCAGGATCAACGATGCTTTGACCTCGCGAATCGCCCGCTCCCGCTGGCCGGCCACCACCTGGTCCCAGTCCGGTTTGAGTTTGCTGATGTCCACGCCTTCGGCGGCCATCCCGCGCAGCGTCTGTTCCACGCGGCTCCGGATCTGCCGCGAGATGTAAGTCTCGGGCACCGCAAACTCGTGGGCGTCCACCAGTTTTTCTACGATGGCGTTGCGGGCGGCTTCCTGCGCCTCATACTGGCGCTCGGCGTAAAGGTTGCGCCGGATCTCCTCGCGCAGTTCTTCGAGCGACTGGTAGTCGCCGATGTCCTTGGCGAATTCGTCGTTCAGTTCCGGCAGTTCCTTCTTCCGCAGGGCCTTGACCGTGGCCTGGAACCGCACCGTCTTTCCGGCCAGCTGCGGGCGGCCGAAATCCTCCGGATAGGTGACGTCGAATTCCTTCGACTCCCCGGGCGACATGCCCCGCAAGTTCTCGGTGAAGTCCGCAATCGTATCCTCCGCCCCGAGCTCGACGAGCAGTTCGTCCTGCTGCATGGGTTCTTCCACGCCGCTGACGCTGCGCATCGAGATCACCGCCACATCCCCTTCCTCCAGGGGCCGGGGGTCGACGTTGGAATAATCGGCGTGCCGCTCGCGGATCTGGGCCAGGCGCAAGTCGATGTCGGCGTCCGTAATTTCCGGGTCGTCGTACGGCACTTCCACGCCGATGTAGTCGCCCAGCTCGAACTCTGGGGCCACCTCGAATTCCGCCGTGAATTCCAGCGGCTGGCCTTCCGTGAACTTCACGTTCGTGATGTCCGGGGTTCCCACCAATTTCAGGTTCTCGTCCTCCACCCGGCGCTGGAGCGCCTTCGGCAGGAGGTTTTCGATCACCTGCTGGCGGATCTCGCCGGCAAACAGCCGCCGGACGTGCGACGCGGGGGCTTTACCCGGGCGGAAGCCGGGCAATTTCGCGCGTTTGGTGATGTCCGCCACCACGCGCTCGGTTTCGCTCTCCACCTCGTCGACGGGCACGACGATGTCGAGCGAGTGTTTACAACCTTCGATCAAAGCCAACGGGAAATCACCTCAGGAACCTGGATCAGCGGCAAGCCGCCAACGCCTGGGCGGGCGGTCTTGTGTCCGGCCAGTTATTAATGATAGCAGGCGCGCGTTACTTCATCTGGCGATCGGCGAAATCGAGGTAGCGCTCCCAGTCGTAGCGGGTCAGGTCGTGTTTGCCGGCGCGGACATGGTAGCCGACGGTGGTCATCACGGGCTGGTGAATGGGCGGCATGGCCGTCGCGCCGCACCCGTCTTTACCCAACAACCGGTAGACGGGACTGGCGTGTTTGGCGCTGAGGAATTCACCCAGGGGGTCGGCCCAGAGGTCTTCCTGCGCGCTGGCCACATACCCCGGACGCGGCGCGATCAACGCGATCAGCATGTGCTGGTCGAACGGCAATTCCGCCTCGCGGCCGTTGTAGCGCTTGAAATTCGCGCAGAACCAGTGTGGAAAGACCGTGTTGATCCGCTCGACCGTCTCCCCGTAGGCGCGGCGGGAAAGAGCCGCGCCGCCACAGCCGGAATTGTTCGAGATCGCCAGCGCGAATCGCGTATCCTCCGCGGCGGCCCACAGCGACGTTTTGCCCAGGCGCGAGTGCCCCAGCACCGCCACGCGCTTGGCGTCCACTTGCGGATCCTGCTCCAGGTAATCCAGCGCCCGGCTCAGTCCCCACGCCCAAGCGGCGATCGATCCCCATTGGTCCGGACCGGGCCGCGTCTGCCCCGCCGCGTAGTAGAGCGGGTGGACGCCGTTCTGAAAGCCGTCGTCGAAATCCGGATCGATGTCGCCATAGTAGATCGTAGCCAGCCCGTAGCCGCGGGACAGAATTAACTCGACCGGCCAGCGGGTGGCGGCCGCCCCGCGGGAGGCTTCCGTCGCGCGGTTATTCTCCACGCCCGGGGCGTTCGGCCGCATCCACCGGTCCGACAGCAGGATGCCCGGGTCCGGGTGGACCGCGTGATTCCCCTGGAAATTCAGGCCGAGAAATACGGGCACGGGCCTGCCGGCGCCCGCCGGCAGATACAGCAGGAGGTCCATCGGAACTTTGTCTTCAATCTGCACGCGCACCTGCTTGCGGATCGCTTTGCCGGCGAGCGCCGTCGGATCGGCGGCCAGCACCTCGTGAGTGACGCGGCGCGGAGGACCGGGATGCCGCCCGAACATCTGCGAGCGGAATTGTTCCAGAATCTCGGCCCGCCGCCGGCTCCAGTCCGCCGCCGTGCGCACGCGCTGGCCGTTGGCGAACACCAGCGGGTCCGGCAGCGTGTATTCCGGCACCCGCGATTCGTTGTAGTTGGCCGGCGGCGCGGCCCACGCCGCCGCCGGCAGCCACAGCAGTTCCCGCCGCCTCATGACCGCCGCCCTCTCACTTCCGCTTCGGCGCGGTTCTTCAGCGCCTTGATGTAGCCGAGATTGTACGCCCAGCTTGTCCGGCGGTCACCCACCATTTGCGGGACGTGGTCCGCGATCAGAATGCCGCGAAAGTCCACTTCGGCAAGCGTCTTCATGATCTTCCACATGTCCCCATAGCCGTCGTCGACAAAGGTTTCGACAAAGTGCGGGATGGGCGCGCTGACGTTGCGGAAGTGGATCTTCCAGAGCTTGCCCATCTTGGCGAAACCCCGGGCGGCCTCCACGACGTCCCTGCCGGTGTGCTTGCCGCCTTCCAGCCAGGTGCCACAGCACAGGCAGACGCCGACATTGGGACTGTTCGCGATTTCGAGCGCTTTGACGTAGCCGTCGTAATTGCTGAAAATGCAGCGCGGCACGCCGCCCAATTCGGGCACGGGAGGATCGTCCGGGTGGATGCCGATCCGCACCCCCACTTCCTCTGCAACCGGCGCCACCTGCCGGATGAAATCGGTGTAGTTCTCCCAGATTTCTTCGTTGGTGTACTTGCGGCCATGGGTCAGCGGCCCTGCAAAGACCTGGCCGTCCCAGTAACCTTTCGCGGTCTGCTGGTTGAACGCGCGGGCGGGAGCGCCGCCGCGGGTGGTTTCCCGTTCCGAACTCCAGATGCCATTGCCCATGTGCGCGTACGTGGTGTAGCGGATGCCGACCGCGGCCAGGTTGCGGAGATTCTGCTTATACTCCTCAATTTTGCGGTCGCGTCCCGGCAGGTTCAACGTGACCTCAGGCATGTTGTGCACGTTCAGGTTGCCGATATTCCAGACTTTGAGTCCGGCGCTCTCCACCTTGTGCTTGATGGCTTTGAAGTTCTCGAGCGTCGCCTTGTCTTTGCCGGTCCAGACGCTGACGTATTCGAGACCCATTTGCTTCACAAACGCGAGGTCCTCGTCCGGGATATCGCTGGGCATCTGGTAAGAGAGTTTGATCCCCGGCGCCCATTCCTCGTAAGGCCTGGCGGCGGAAACAACCGGCGTCAGCGCGGCGCCGGCCAGCGTTCGCAAAAATGCGCGGCGGTTCCAGTGAGGCGTCATGGCGTAGCGATTGTATGCCAGAACGGCCGCGGATGCCAATCCGCTTCCAGGCGCGCGGGCCGGCCGAGCCTTCGCGGAAGACCTGGCGGATGTTTCCGAGGTGGTTCACGCCCGCCTACCTGGCTTGGAAAGCTTCCACCCCAAAGACCGCGAACTCGTTCGCGCGGAAGAACGCCACGCCGATTCCGCCCTCGAGCGGGTGCAGGGCGCGCGGTCCTTTGCCGGGGAATTCAAGCACCCGGCGATCCTGGAACGCGGCGCCAAACGCCAGGTTGCCCGTGCCTCGCCAGAACACGACTTTGTGGGAGAGATGGCAGGCCGCCACCAGATCCAGCTTGCCGTCGCCGTCGGCGTCGGTCAGAAGAACATCGCGGATCTCATCGGCAGTAGCCTCGCCTGTTTTGGCTGTCCCCGGCCGGAACGAACCCACGAACCCGAAGCGCCCGCCGCGGTTCCGAAATACAGCAACATTGTCCGAAGGTCCGCGATTGCCCACCACCAGATCGGGCCAGCCGTCGCCGTCGAGATCGCCGGCTTTCAGGTGATAGGGGATGTGCCCCTGCGCATGGAACCGCTGGTGAGGCCGGAAGCCGCCTTTGCCGTCTCCGAGCCAGACATCCACCAGGTTGGAAGAGTAAATGGAAAACGCCAGATCGGGGTGACCGTCGCGGTTGAAGTCGGCGGCTGCGACGTCGCGCGGCCCAGGGGGCAGCGGGTAGCGGATCTGGCGGAACCTGCGTTGGCCCAGGTTGCGGAAGATCACGAAAAAGTCGCTCGACCAGGCGACAGCGGCGATATCCGGTTTGCCGTCGCCGTCGAAATCGCGGATCGCCAGGGAGGTGAGTCCCGGCGCCGGATAGATCGCCTCGCCCCGCTCGTTGCGGCTCTTGTCGTACTCGAACGGGCCTTCCACCTGGAGGTGGACGGCATCCCCTGGCGGACCCCACAGGAGGGACAGGTGACGCCGGGCGTCCTGGAAGTTGACGACGGCGGCGTCGTTGCGGCCGTCGCCGTCGAGGTCGGCGATGGCGGCGGTGTACGGACCAAACCCCACGCCAAAATCCTGCCGGCGCCTCACGCCGCCGGGCTTGGAGAGGTAGACCGTGATCTGGTCGTTGCCGGGGCGGGCGTCGCCGGGCATGCGCAACTCGCCGCGGCAGACCGCCAAAACATCGTCAACGCCATCGCCGTTGAGATCGCCCGCGGTAAGAAAGTACGGGCCTTCGCTGACCGGGTGAAAGACCGGCTGGCCCCGGAGAACTCCAGGACCAGCCAGCAGGAGAACAGCCACGAGGCCCGTCCGCATCGCCTAGAAGTGTAGCCTGAGCGCGAACTGCATTTGCCGCGCGGCGCGGCTGCCGAGGATCCTCCCGGCGTTGGGGTTGCCGATGAAGTTCACCGGCGCCCCCAGGTTCACGGTGTTTGTCAGATTGAAAAACTCCGCGCGGAACTGGACAAACCGGTTTTCCCCGAACGCAAAACGCTTGCCGAGAGTAGCATCCATCTGGAAGACCCCGGGAGCGCGGAGGACATTGCGGCCGGAGTTGCCCAGCACGAGGTCCGGCGGCGCGACGAAGGCCGCGGGATCGAACCAGCGGTCGACCGTGCGCGCGCTGCCGCTCAGGTTGCCATCGGCCACGCGGTGGGGGCGGTTCTGGTTGTTGAAGCTGAATACGCGCGTCGTCTGCATCTTGGGATCCACCGGGATGCCCGAACTCCAACTCGTGATGCCGGAGAGCTCCCAGCCGCCGAGGGCCCAATCCGCCGGGCCGCCGTTGCCGAGCCAGCGGCGGCCACGGCCAAACGGCAGTTCGTAAACCTGCGAGACGACGAGGCGGTGCCGGGCGTCGAACCCCGACGGCCCATACTCGCGGCTCAAATCGTAGCTGTCGATCGGCGCCACGGAAATACCGAGGTTGCCGACCGCGAAGTCTCCCGGAGCGTTGTCGAGCGACTTGCCGAACGTATACGAACCCTGCAACGCCAGACCCTGGCTGAAACGCTTCTCCAGGCGCGCGTAGCCCGCGTGATAACGCGACAGCGCGCCGCTGCCCCAGCCCCAGATGTTGCCGAACACCGGCACCGGACGCGCCGCCTGGCCGCGGCCGTAGTCGGCCGGGTTGCGGATCTGGTTCTCCAGCAAAAACAGCGTCAGGTTGCGGCCGCGCGAAGCCAGATAGCCGACCTCGGCGACGACGTTTGCGCCAAGCTGGCGCTGGAGGTTGAGATTCCCTTGGGTGGTCAACTGGGTGCGGTTGTGTTCGAACAGATGCCGCGGGCTCAGTCCCTCGATCCGCCCCGCGCCCTCCCGAAACGAGGGGATGCCGTTTTCCAGCTTGGCGACCGTGGTGACCGCGTCCGGAGCGATGAAAAAGGTCTCAATGAAGTTGGGCGGGTTGAAGCCGAGCCGCACGAACGTTCCCCCGCCGGTGAGCGAGCGGTAGACGCCGAAGCCGCCCCGCACCACGGTCGCCTTGTCCACGGTGTAGGCGAAGCCAAAGCGCGGAGAGAAGTCAAACCAGTTTGTCCGGGTGAGAGCGCGCGAATCCCCGGGCAGGAACAGGCGGTTCCGCTCGCCGGGAGGGATCGGCAGCAAATCGATCTCCTGCCGCACCCAGGAGGGCACTTCCCCGCCCCGCGTGGCCAGGCGGAACTCACCCTGCGGATTGGCGGTGTTCGGGTTGCCCTGCCGGTCGAACTTGTCCACTACCGGCGTGAATAACTCATACCGAAGGCCGAGATTCAGCGTCAGCCGCGAGCTGACCCGCCAGTCGTCCTGAAAGTAGGCGCCCCACAGCGACTGCCGGTTGTACAGCGGGCTGAACTGGACGTTGAGCTGGATCGACTGCGGGTATCCGAGCAGCAGGTCGGCGATGACATCGCCGGTGTTCGGCTGCGAGGGATTACTCGAGAAAATCGGGCCGAAGCGAAGCTGCCCGAAGGGGACAAACGAACCGAATACACTGGCGTGCAGGACGCGCAGGTCGACGCCGGTCTTCAGCGTATGCCCGCCGCGGTGCCACGTCAGGTTATTGGAGAGCTGGTAGGTGTTTTCCGCGGAGAGTACCAGGTTACTGCCGCTGCCGAACTCGGAGTAGCCGGTCTGGATGGACGGGAAGGAGGAAACCTGGCGGCTGGGGCTGGTGCCCGTCAGGCCAATGGCTCCCGCCGGGTCGGTGCCGAAGTTAAGCGGCTTCTGGTCAACGACGAAACGGTTGAAGCCGAGACGGAATTCGTTGAGCAAGGCGGGGCGTAGCGTCCAGGTGTGGGACAGCGCGGCGTTGTGGCCGGTGTTGACCGGACTTGCCGCTCCGGAATAGGCGACGGGAAATGCATCGCGGACGTCGGTGAACGTGCTGTAGGTGGTGTAGCGCATGGCGATCTGTTGCGTGTCGCGCACGCGCCAGTCGCCGCGCACCATCCACTGATCCTCGTCAAAGTTGCGCGGCACCTGCTGGCGATACTGCGTGGCGCCGATGTTGGGGAGCGGCCAGGCCTCGTTGGCGATGCGCCGGCCGACGCGGTCCATCCGCTGCTCGGGAATGCGATTCTGGGGAAACGGATCACGCACGAAGGCGCCGACCTGGGTCGGATGCGGCCGCGTCGTGAGCGGGTCGAACACCTGCCGCGCCGCCGGGAAGATCCCCTGCCGGAGTTCGACGGGCGGCACGCTCAGGTTGCTGACCCCGGATTCCCGCTGCCGCAGTTTTTCAAAATTGCCGAAAAAGAACAGCCGGTTCCGCCGAACCGGTCCGCCGAGCGACGCCCCGTACTGGTTGCGCAGGAAGAACGGGCTGGCCACCGAGGAAAACGCGTTGCGCGCATTCAGATGATTGTTCCGGTGAAACCAGAAGGCCGTGCCGCGAAATTCGTTGCCGCCGGACTTGGTGACGACCGTGACCACGCCCCCCATGTTCCGTCCGAACTCGGCGCTGGGCGAGTTGGTCAGCACCCGGAACTCCTCGATGCTGTCCACCGACGGACGGACCACGTCGCGATTGAAGAAGTGGGTGTTGTTGTCAATGCCGTCCACCATCAGGTTGTTGGAGTTGAAACGGCTCCCGCCGAGGACGAATCCGGTTCCCTGGCGCGTGCCGGTGGCGAAAGGCAAGGTGTTCGGCGCGAGCGTCGCCAGCTCGAGGTAACTGCGGCCGTTCAACGGCAACTGTAGCACCCGCCGGTTGTCGATGGTTTGGCCGATCTCCTGGTTGCCCGCGTCGAGCAGCGGGGCGTCGGCGGTCACCGAGACCGTCTCGGCCACCGAACCAAGCTCCAACTGAAGGTCGACGCGAATGCGGCGCGCGGTCACCGCCGTGATTCCCTGGCGGACCAGCGGGCGGAAACCCGCCGCCTCCACCGCCAGCGTATACGATCCGGGGCGCAAGTTGGAAAACGCGTAGTAGCCCGTCTCCGCGGTCTGAAACCGATACTCGAAGCCCTGATCCACCGACCGCAGCCGGACTTCGGCTTGAGGGATCGTCGCGCCCTTGGGATCGGTCACGACGCCAAAGATTTCCGAAGACGCCACCTGCGCCGGGGCGGGGCCGGACGCAAGCAGCGCCAATAAAGACACAACGACAGCGAGCAAACGCATACGTCTCCTTGTTTGTTAAAGGAATTCCTGTTTTTGGAACCGGTCAGGACGGCCGCACGCCGTCCCCGATACTCCCGCGCCGTCCGGAGGGGAGCGGGCAAAACTCCAGCGCCTGGCTTCGGGTCCAGGCGTCGGGCTCGGCGGGAACATCCGCCAAGACTTCACTCAAGGCCTGCCCCGCCTCGCGCAGCAGGCGCAGGTGATGTTGCAACGTCAACTCGGTCACTCTGCACACCGGGATGCTGGCCCCGAGCGACCCGAGCACGGGGCCGTGGAGGCCCGCAAAGAACGGTACGCCCAGGCACACCGCACCCTCGACCGTCTCTTCCCAATTGATCGCATAGCCTTCCGTCCGCACCTGCCGCAGCCGTTCCTGCAAGGTCCGCCAACCCGTCTGCGTGCGGGCGTTGATCTTGGGCATTCCCGAAGCCCGCAAGCGCGCCGCAAGAACTTCCGGATCGAGAAACGCCGCCACCGCGCGGCCTTGCGCCGAGGCGTGCAGGTAACACAATTCGCCCAGGTCAATGATGACCCGCAAGGGATGGATGCCCTCCAGGGCGTCGAGCAGCACCACCCGGCCCGCGCGGTATAGCGCCAGGTAGACGCTTTCGCCGCTCTCGCGATGCAGGCGGCGCAGCGTCTGGTGGCTTAATTCCACGACTTGATTCCGGCGGCTCACGCGGCGCGCCAGTTCCACCGCGGCCAAGCCAAGGCCATACTCGCCGCCTGGACGCCGCGCGACATATCCCAACTCCAGCCACGTCATCAGCAACCGGTGCACTGAGCTCTTGGCCAGTCCGACGGCGGCCGACAAGTCTTGGAGACTCAGGGACGGCGGGTGCGCCGCCAGCGTCTCCAGGACCTTCACCGCTTTCTCGAGAACCTCTACGTGGGAAGATGATTTCGGCAAGGGTTCATTCCACCTGGCGGAACGCGTTCCTTCAGTAGGAATAGCACCCGCATATTTCAAGCGAATGAAAAGGGGGAAAAATCTCGGTGAGCGCCCTGCCGCGGCATGACCCGCTCGCTTTTGTCCAGCGGGTTTCAGGTGGCGCGCGCCCTCGAGCGTCGTCGGTCTCCGAACGCACTGCTACTTGCGCGGCGGAGAGGGTTTTTCGTATTCGATGGCGGACTCCGTGGTGTAGACCGTGGACTCGCTGGTGAAGCGGCCTCCTTTTCGAAGAAGCAGGTCGCCGCCGTCAACTGGAATTCCTCCTGCTCTCCGTCGATCACGTCCACCAACAGGCGAGGTTCGGCGGCGGCGCGCAGCCAGCCCAGTTAGGGTGCAACTGATGCGCCGGCGCGGCGGACGGCCGCCCGCCCGGCAGCCGGGGCGAAGGCAGGGGCGGGGCCGGTGTCTGCGGCGGGGCGGCAACGCGGGGTCGCGCCAATTCCTGCCCCGGCAGCGCCAGCGCGCCGAGCAGCGGGATGGCCACGATCCGCGTGAATTCCGCCGGGTTGGACGCAGTCCGCGGACCCGCCGTTCCGCTTCCAGGGTACGGCGCCCCGTGCGCCGGTTGCCCCCCTCAGACCTTCCGGTCAGAATGGAGAGTCGTCATGCGGATGCGATGGCGCCCGGATCGCGCGATTCCCGTGCTGGCAGGAGCCACGGGCGCCGCGATGGCGGGCATCTCCCTGCTTCCTCAAAACTGGCTTGGCGTTCCGCCAGCGGCCAGCTTCGCGGAGGCGGCGAGCCGCTTGCGCATCACCGCTTTGCTGATCATGCTGGGCGCGCTGCTTGTCCACCAGAGTTGGCCTTGGTGGCGCCGCCTGGCGAGCGAGTTCGTGCAAGCGATCCGGATTCCGCCTTGGCCGCCTCTCCGGGAGGAAAGTGGCGCTTTGGCGGCCATGACCGCTTTGACGCTGGGCGGGGCCATCTTGCGCGCGTTCCAATTGGACGATCCCGTCCGCCACGAGGAAGGATTCATGTATGTGCGACACGTCTCCCCCCCGCTGTGGGAGGCGCTGCCGCGGGTGGGCGAGGGCGGGTTCCAGCCGCTGGCGACTTTGCTGGCGCGGCTCGTCGTGGCGCAGTGGGGAAGCGGCGAGTGGGTCCTGCGGCTGCCCGCTTTCGTGGCGGGCGCGGCGATCCCGGCCGCCGCCTACGGCGCGGCGCGCATCTGTTTCGCCGGCCGGAGCGCCGGAGTCCTGGCCGCGGCGCTGGCGGCGGGCAGCCCGCTGCTCATGATGTACTCCGGTATTGGCCGGGGTTATGCGCTTGCGGCCTTATGTTTTGCCCTGGCGGCGGCCACCGCGGTGCAGGCGACGCGTTCGGCCAATGCGTTCTGGTGGTTCCCCTGCTCGGCGGCGTCGGCGGCGGGAATCGCGGCGACGCCGTCGCTCCTGCCGGGGGTGGCGGGACTGTTGGGCTGGGCGGCGCTCGCCGGATGGTGGGCAAGGAACCCGCTTCTCCTCCGCCAGACGCTGATGGCTGCCCTGCTGATCGCTTTAGCGGCCGCCGCCGTGTTCACTCCGTTGCTGATCCTCGGCGGCTTTCCGGTGGTGGCGATGGACGGCTGGACACCCTCGCTGCCCTGGCGGGCCTGGTTGCCCGCCGCGGGCGATTCCTTGCGGGAGACTTGGCAAGCCTGGCATCTCGACTGGCCTCCCGGGTTCGCCTGGGTGCTGGCGGCGGGCGCAGTACTGGCGGTGTTGCTCGGTCCCGGGCGGCTTGCCAACGCCGCGCTCGCCGGCTCGCTGGCGGCGGCGGGCGTCGTCTGCATGATCTTGTTCCGCGCCGCGCCGGAAGCACGGACCTGGCTGTACCTGCTGCCGTTGTACTTGAGCTTTGCCGCTGCGGGTTGGGCAAGGCTCGCCGAAAGGCTGCCCTCCCGGCGCGCGTCTGCCGCCTTGCTGCTGGTGATGTGCGGGACCAGCGCCGGCACCATGCTCCGCGTCTCGTTGTCCGGCTTGCCACGCGCTTGGCCCGAGTGCGGCAACCGGCCGGGCGCCGCCGAGGCGGCCCTGTTCCTCAGCCGGCATTTGCAACCCCAGGACGCGGTGATCGCCGCCGCGCCGGTCGATTGGGTGGTGCAGCATTACCTCACCACCCGAGGGCTGGCGAGCGATTACGTACTCCGGCCGCCGCATCCGCAGGGTCGTTTGATCCTGGTCGCGGGAGAGACCGAAGAGTCCGTCCGCCAGACGCTGGCCCGAAGGGGAATGGCGATTCCCCCCGCCGAGTTCCGCTTTGTCCGGCAGTTCGCCGCGACGGCCCTCTGGATGCGCGACCCGCGCGCCGCGCCGCCGCTAGTCTCCCGCTGAACTCACCGACCTGGCGCGCGGAAAACGCTCCACGGCCGACGTGATGGCGGCAAAAAGTTCCTCCCGCCGGATCGGCTTGGAAACGTACGCGTCCATCCCCGCCGCCAGACAGCGTTCGCGATCCCCCTCCATCACGCTGGCGGTCGTGGCGATGATGGGAATATGGGGACCCGATGGCAGGGGACGGTCCTTTTCGCGCTGCCGGATCGCGCGGGTCGCTTCCAGTCCGCCCATCCCCGGCATGTACAGATTCATGAGCACCGCATCGAAGGCGTCCCGCTCCAGCGCCTGGAGAGCCTCTCCGCCCGAACCGACGCAGACGACCGTGTGGCCGTACTTCTCCAGCAGACGGGTTACTAACAACTGATTGACGGGGTTGTCTTCCGCCAGCAGGAACCGGTAGCGTGTTTCGCGCGACTCGATCCCGGAGGGCGCGGCGGCGGGCGCCGCCCCCGGGCCCTTCTCCACCAGGGCGAAAGGAGCCACTACGGTAAAGGTGCTGCCGGCGCCCGGTTCGCCGTCCACCCAGATATCGCCACCCATCTGCCGGACCAGTTGCTGGCAGATGGCCAGACCCAAGCCCGTACCGCCGTATTTCCGGGTGGTCGAGCCGTCGGCTTGGACGAAAGGCTGGAAAATGAGCGCGTGCTTGTCCTTCGGGATCCCGATGCCGGTGTCCGAGACGGCCAGTTGCAGGATGACCTGTTCGCCGGCCGCACGCTGCACCACCGTTTCGACCGAGACCTCACCCCGCTCGGTGAACTTGATCGCATTGTCGGCCAGGTTCACCACGATCTGGCGCAGTCGAATCGCATCCCCGACCAGCACCTCGGGCACCTCGGGCGCCGTGACGATGCGGAACGATAACCCTTTGTCCGCCGCGCGCTGCGCCAGCGGCTTGAGCGCGCTGTGCAATGTCTCCCGAAACGGAAACGGTTCCTGCTCCAGCTCGAGGCGTCCCGCCTCGATCTTGGAAAAGTCCAGGATGCTGTTCATCAGCGTCAGCAGCGATTGCGCGGAGTTCTTGATCAGGCGGACATACTCGAGCTGCTCCTGGTTGAGAGGCGTGTCCAGCGTCAGATCGGTCATCCCGATGATGCCCGTCATGGGGGTGCGGATCTCGTGGCTGACGCTGGCCAGGAACTGGCTCTTGAGTCTGGCTGACTCCAGGGCGGCGTCGCGGGCGAGGGCGAGCTCTCCGGCCGAACGGGACAGTTTGGCGGCCTGCTCCTCGAGGCGCGCATTGGCTTGTTCCAGTTCGGCGGCGTACTGGCGCAAGAGCGCCTCCGCGCTGGCGCGTTCGATGCCGTGCGCGATCAGATCCGTGGTCACGGCGACGGCCTCGGCGACGTGCGGGGGCAGCGCATCCCGCCCGAACAACGCAATCACCCCCACGCGGCGTTCGCCCAGCACCAGCGGAAAGACGTGATAGCTAGCAAACGCCCGGTCTCCGACCACGACCGGCTGGGCCTTGCCGGAGGCGCCCAGATGGGCAGGAGCGTCGAGTTCCTGCTCCAGCCACTGCCGCAGCGCGGACTGGTCTTCGGGGGATAAAGGCCAATCCGCCGAGGCGGCCGCCAGCTCCAGATGGCGGTTTTCCCGCGGCTGGACCCAGACCAGAGAGACCTCAACGCCGAGGTGCTTCCTGATTGCGCGCGTGATCCCATCCAGCGGTTCGCCCTTGGCCAGCGTCTCGCGCACTTCGGCGATGAAGGCGTCCCGGCGGTCCTGCTCGGCGCGCTCCTGCTCCTCGGTGAGCCGCCGCGCCACCAGGCTGGCGCTGATCCGCAGGCTGGCCACCCAGGTGAACAGGAGCAGAAAGACCGCAATGGACACCGCTCCCAACACGACGTTGCCGGCCTGACGTTGTTGGCGGACTTCGCGCGCGGCCACGGCTTGGATTTCGTTGGCTAAACTGCGGAGGACCTCCTCGGCTCTGGACCGGGCGGTTTCGTACGCCTGGCCGGAAAGCAACGCCAAGCCCTCTTCCGGCTGTCCCGCCGTTGCCTTGGCGAAGGCCTGCACTTCCAGACTGCGTAACGCAGCAGCCTGTTCGGCCAACTCGCGAACCCTCGGGGTATGAGGACCGGACGCCAGCCGCGCATCGAGGGCGGATAACAACTCGTCCCGGCGGCGCGCCAGGGCGCGGTAGCGGTCCTGCCACGTCTGCGGTCCTTCCCGAAGGCGAAGGCGGGCGTAGGCGGCGATGGCGTCATGGAGAGACCGGATCTCGCCGACGATGGCCAGACCCTGCTCGGTCAAGGCGTGGGCCGACTCCATGACCGTAATGGTGGTCCAGACATACCAACCCAGTCCGGCAATCAGCGCGAGCGCCAGCGCGGTGGCGACCATGACCAGCTTGATCGGAAGCGGATTGGCAAGCGATCTCATGCCTTAACAGGCCTTAGCAAATCATACGCCAACCCATCGCGATCCGGCCGCGGCCTTGGCGCGGCTCAGCTCTCGACGCGATTCCGACCGTTGTGCTTGGCTCGGAACAGGGCGGCGTCGGCCCGGTGGACCAGGTGGTCCGAATTCTGGTGGTTCAAGCCGTCGGTGGCCGCTACTCCAAAGCTGCATGTCACCGCAATCCGCCCTTCCGAGGTATCGACGGGCTCGCTGGTCACCGCGCGCCGGATCTGCTCGGCCCGGTAGAGTCCCGACGCCAGATCGCAGCCCGGAAGCACCAGCAGGAATTCTTCGCCACCGTAACGCCCCAGCGCGTCGTAGTTCCGGATGCTGCCTGCCATCCGGCGCACGGTTTCGCGCAGGATGGCATCCCCGGCCAGATGACCGAACGTATCGTTGAGTTTCTTGAAGTGATCCAGGTCCGCCATCACCACCGCCAGCGGCGAGGCGTCCCGTTCCGATCGCGCCAACTCGCGCTGGAGAATATCGAACACGGCCGAGCGGTTCCAGATGCCGGTCAGCGGGTCCCGCGCCGCCTGGTCCCGCAACGCCGCCTGCGCATTGATCAATTGTTCCTGCAACTCCAGAATCCGGCGTCCCGCCCGCAGGCGGACCTTTAACTCATTGGCGTCGAATGGCTTTGTCAGGTAGTCGTCCGCGCCGGCTTCCATCCCTTGCAACAGGTCTTCGCGCTGGCTCCGGGCGGTCAGCAGCAGGATATACGTGTAGGTAGGCGCGTTCCGCTCGCGCACGCGCCGGCAGACTTCAATGCCATCCAGGCCCGGCATCATCCAGTCCAGGATCGCCAGCCGCGGCGCCTCCTCGTTTTCCAGCATGCGCCACGCCTGCTCGCCATCGTTGGCGATTGCGACTTCGTAGCCCCACTTCTTGAGGACTGTTTCCAGCAACCGGCGCGAGATGGGGTCGTCCTCGGCGACGAGAATCCTCAAACCGCCCTCCTGTATCTTCATGTTGAGGTGTGAGGCTGTTGTGTCAAGCCCCTCCCCCGCCACTGTACGTATGGCCGCCAAGGTTTCTATCTCGAAGCTTTGCTCCGCTGGTCTCCTTATCGGCGGCTTCGCACGCAGGGATTAGACCGAATCCCGCGGCCGGCCACCTCGCAGGACACCTGCCCGTCCCATGCTCACTTCCTCAAAACTCGGGCTTGCGGGACATGCCCCGGCGCTGCCTCACCGGCGTGGCCTGCGTCGTCTTTCCGGCTCGGAAGGGATCACCAGGACGCCGCCCGGCGCCGTGGCCGGTTCGGCGGTCTCCGTGGGAGAAGACGGAGGTGGCTCCTCGAGATCCCTGACCGCCGGCCGGCAACTCCCCACTTCGATCAGGAAACTGGCCGCCGCCTCCCATTGTCCACCTTTTTGTTCTTCCACCACGTACGCTTTCAACTTTTCATCCGCCCGCACCCGGATCACTTCCACCGCCGGCGGAGGAGACGGCCGCTTCCGGCGGATGGGCTTGTTGCTCGACTCGCGCACCATCCAGGTATCGCCGCCGTTCGGCGTCTCGTAGTACTCGTAGCGCATCCCGTCGGCAGACTGCCCGCGATCTATCAGCATCGCCCCATCTTTGGCCGAATCAAACCAGAACTGGAGGATGGTTCCCGGACGCTCATCGTCGTACACGGGACGCCGCCGCCAACTCTGCCCGCCGTCGCGCGTTACCAGAAAAAACGGGTCGCGGGGTAATGGCTGCATGAACTGTCCCGAGATCCAACCCTGGTCAAATCCGTAAAAGCGGATCTGGTCCAGGGTGGCGCCCCGCAGCCGCTCGACCGGCTCGCGCCAGGTCTTGCCGCCGTCGTTGCTCAACAGCAGCACCGAGAACAGGGTGACATTAGAGGAGTGCAGGTTGCCCACGACGAGCAGGCGGTGGTTGAGCCGCTCCACCGACGTCAACTCGAGGTATACCGGGCAGGGCTCTTCCTCGGTGCAGGCCATGCCGGCAAAGCTGATGTCGTCGTCGGTACAGGTAAAGGGAACGACCAGGGGCTTGCCAGCGTACTCGAGCACGGCAGGGGCGTCGGCCGGAGGCGGACCGGCGGCGTCCTGACCCGCTGCCGCGCCGCACCACAGCGCCAGCCCCGCGACGATCCCGGCAGCAGCCGTTTTCCTCACAATGCTTTGATTGTACCGTCGGAAGCCCCCGGCATTTCCTTGGTTTGGCCCCGAAACCGTCCGGGCGTCCCTCGCATCTCCCTTCGCACAGCACGACAGGCGGAAGGCGCGGCCGCCATGAACGGATCCCGCGCCACTCAAAATTTTGCGCAGATTCCGAACCGGAGGGAACCATCACCATGATCGCCCTGACTCTGATCCAACGCATGGAAGCCAATTGGGAGCAAATCGCCGCGCAGGTGGTCCGGCAAGTGCACCGGGACGCGCGCCTGCCGCACTACCGCGCCATCTCCGATCATGAAATCCGCGAGCGGGCGGCCGCCATCGCCCGCAATCTCGGCCACTGGCTCGCCCGGCGCAATGACGAAGAAATCGCCGCCTGCTACCAGGATCTCGGACGGCGGCGCTTTCGGGAAGGCGTGCCCCTTCCGGAGTTAATTTACATGATCACCTCGATTCGCAAGCAGATCGTCCGCTATGCCGCCGAAGCCAGCCCGGCGCAGAACTCTCTCGACCTCTACCGGGAGTTGGAACTGCGCCGCGGGCTCAACAGCTTCTTCGACCTGATCCTGTATCACGCGGCGGCAGGTTACGATGAAGCCTTGCGCGAGAAGGCGGCCCGCGCAGCCTAGCGCGCCGACGGGCGGCGGTCCCCGTTCCAGGTATCCGGTTTCGGCGTGTCCGGGGACCAATAACCGTTTGGGTCTTCCTCCCATTCCTTGCCGCAGAATCGCGAGATGATCTTCCATCCCGCCGCGCCCAGGTTGACGTCGGAGTGGAAAAGGAACCGTTTCAGCCCCGCCCCGTGCGACGCCGCCAAGATCCCGTCGAGGTCATGCGGCGCCGGCGTGTGGATGGCGGCCGGTCGAAATCCACGCGATCACCTTGTCCGGATCGCCCGTGGCCTCCCACGCCCGCCAGGTCTCGCCATAACGACCTTGTCGAAAAACTCGTCCGGGAAGCCGTGTTCCAGCTCCGCCAGTTTCGTCACTCCGAGCAGTTCCAGTCCGAACCGGCATTGGACGACGGCGAAGCAATCCTCCTCCGTCAGGCCAGGATTCCACTGGCCCAGCGTCACCACCCAGCGCGCCACCGCGCCGTAGAGGCCATCAAAGCCCCGGTGCCAGAAATCCCGAAATAGTGCTTCGGAAAGACGTAGTCGGAAGACCGGCGCGTCCGGTGATAGTCCTGCGACGTCAGCACCGACCAGACTGGCGCGCGCGGCATGGTGCCGAGCTTGACTTTAGCCGGAAGGCGGTCGATCTGCTCGTGGACCGAGCTCGTGCACCGCAAAGTCGTCTCCCGCCGGACACGCAGCCCATACGGACCTCGGCCGCACTGTCTCGATGGATCATGGCAAGCGGGCGCCTTCGCCGGTCCAGTCTATCAGAGTCGAAGGGGGGGACCCCAGGGAGCTTGTGGAAAAAACGGGACAGGCTGTTCTGCCCCGAGGCGCAACCAGCCAAATCAGGGACTCACCTTCAACCCGCATGGGCTGGGTTGCCTGTCCCCGCGTTTTTCCACATGCTCCCCAGCCTAGCTTAGGAGCCCCGCTTCTTCAGGGGAGTGACCACCAGTTTACGGATTTCCACCACGCGATGGTCCCCCTGAAGCGTAATCGGTCCCGGCAGCGCCTCGTCCGCATCGGTCGCCATGGCGGTGAGCCCTTCGACCTCGACTTTTTCCATCAGGAGTTGCCCGTTGAGCTCCACCGTGAGATCGCGGCCGACCAGGCGAATTTTCATTTGCTGCCACTCGCCGGGCGGACGCGTGGCGTTCACCCGCGGGGCGATGCGGCTGTAGAGCGCTCCATGCCCGCCTAAGTTTGGCGGCTGGCCGTAATCCTGATAGATCTGGATCTCGTAGCGTCCGCGCAGTCCGATGCCGCTATTGGTGTCCGCCGCCAACCGGTATTCGGCTTCGAGGATGAAGTTCCAGAATTTCTCCGCCGAGGCGATGTTGTTCGCCCCGGCCACGTTGGTCAGGATGCCGTCCCTGACGGTCCAGCCGAGTTCGGGGCGTTCCTCAATCGCTTTCCATCCCCGCAAATCGCGGCCGTTGAACAGCGCCACCGGTTTTCCGGGAACCCACGTGCCGTCATCCTTGTCGCGGATCACGGGCGCACGCTGGCCGTGGAAGCGGGTGACTTTGCCGTTCTCCGTCAGGGTCCCTTCCAGCCGTCCGTGCACCGCGCGGACGCGGTATTGCATGTGGCGGTTGTTCCGCGTGCAGGTGAAGGTCAGCGCGTCGCCGTCGGGCTCGAGGGCAGAGACATGGGGCGACGGCAACTCCGCCATGTCCCCGCCGGGAAACCCGACGAACCTGCCTTTGAGCGGCCCGCTGCCGCCCGCGCCGGAGACTTCCAGCCACCAGGCGCGATGCCGCGGGTCGTTCTCCACTTTGATATTCCACCGGCCGTTCAGCGCGTCGACGCCGCCGGCCGCGCAACCAGAGATCATGCAGAAAAGAGCGAAGGTCCGCATTTGCTCCTACTCTATCAGCGCGAAGCGCCCGCGCTACAATGCGCTTCGATGCGCAGTTGCGCCGACTACGCGTGCGACGGCGGCCGGTGGCTGCACCTGGTGGCGGACGAGGATGCTCTCGTCCGCGTGGAGTTCGGGGTCCACCATGGCGACGGATGTCATCCCTTGCCGGCCCTCCCGTTGCTGCGCGAGACGGCGGCTCAGTTGGAGGCATATTTTCGCGGCGCGCTCCGCCAGTTCGACTTGCCGCTCCACCCCGCGGGAACCCCTTTTCAGTTGCGGGTGTGGGAGGCGCTGCGGCGAATCCCGTACGGCGCGCGCCGCTCCTACCTGCAAATCGCGGTGGAGATCGGCGAGCCCCGCGCGGTGCGCGCGGTGGGCGCCGCCAATGGGCGCAACCCGCTGCCGATCCTGATACCCTGTCACCGGGTGGTTGGCTCGACCGGCAAACTGACCGGCTTCGGCGGCGGCATGGCGTGGAAGCAGTTCCTGCTCGACCTGGAAGCCGGGAGCGTTCCTTTATGGACGCCGCAATAAAACGACAGCTCGATGAGCTGGGCTATGCGATCTACCCGGACCTGATGCCGCCGCCGCTGCTGGCGGCGCTCCGCGCGCGGGTAGACGAACTCTTTCGCGAAGAGGGCGCGCAGGCCGGAGCGGAGTTTCGCCAGGAACCCGGTTCCCGGCGCCTGGCGAACCTGGCGGCCAAGGGCGACGTGTTTCTTGAGGTGGCGCTGCATCCCACGGTCCTGGAGTGCGTCCGCCACCTGTTGGGCCCCGAAATCAAACTGAGCAGCCTCAATGCGCGCTCCGCCAGTCCTCATAACGGGGTGGCGCAACCCCTGCATGCCGATGCCGGCGCGCTGGCCGACGAACGGGGGTTCTGGGTCGCCAACTCCGTTTGGATGCTGGACGATTTCACTGCTTCCAATGGCGCCCTGCGCCTGGTTCCGGGCTCGCACCACTGGGGACGGCTTCCGCACCAGGACATGGACAATCCCGCGGACCCGCACCCCCAGGAAATCCTGATCACGGGCCGCGCCGGCGCGGTCGTGGTGCTGAACGCCCATGCCTGGCACGGGGGAACCGCCAACCGGACGGCCGCACCACGGCGTGCGCTGCACGGCTTTTACACGCGACGCGACAAGCCCCAGCAGCAGTGGCAGAAGAGGCTGCTCCCGCCCGAGGTGCAGGCGCGGCTCTCCCTGGAGGCCCGCTGGATCCTGGCGCTGGATGACCCGCTCAACGACGAACTCTGCGCGCGGGAGACCGGGATGTCCGGCTTCCTGCGGTGAAGGACAGCCCGCAGCGCGCCGCTTATAGTTCCTCGGCCGCGGCGCCCAGCGTCACCCGGATCTTCATGGTCCGGCCCTGCCGGAAGATGGTGACCTCGAGCGGATCGCCGGCCTTCTTGTGGTTCATCAGCCGCTGCATGGCTTCCTGGGTGCGGATCGGCTGCCCGTCCAGGGCGATGATCAAGTCTCCGCCGATCCCGATCGGGTAATTCCCCGCGTAGACCACGCGCCGCGCGCCGCGCAGTCCCGCGACTTCGGCCGGGGAGCCGGGCGCCACTTCCTGAATCAGCAGGCCGCCTTCGACCGGCAATTCCAGCGCCTCCGCCAGGTCCCCTGCCACCGGGTACGTGGTGATGCCCAGCACCGGCCGCGCCACGCGCCCCCGCGCCTGGTACTCCTCCAGCATGGCGATGGCCCGGTTGATCGGCATGGCGAACCCGATGCCGATGTTGCCCTGCGCGCCGTAAATCATGGTGTTGATGCCCAGCACGTTGCCGTGGCCATCCAGCAGGGGGCCGCCGCTGTTGCCCGGGTTGATCGCCGCGTCGGTTTGGATCATGTTCTCCAAAATCGCGTCCTCGGTGCGGATGGTCCGTCCGACCGCGCTGACCACCCCCACGGTGAGGGTCCCGTCCAGGCCAAATGGATTCCCAATCGCCAGCACCTTCTGGCCCACGCGCGCCTTGTCCGAATCGCCCAGTTTCAAAAAGGGAAGCTTCTTTTTGGGCTCGATCTTGATCAGCGCCAGATCCGCCCGGCTGTCGCGGCCGAGGATGCGGGCCTTGTAGCGGGTCTTGTCCGACAGGGTGACCCACACTTCCGGCGCGCGCCCGCTGACCACGTGCCGGTTCGTAAGAATCCGGCCGTCGGCGTCGATCAGAAATCCGGAACCCTGGCCGCGCTCCGGAACCACCTGGAAGAACCAGTCCTGGCGGTAGACGACACTGGTAATATTCACCGTCGCCTCGTTGGCGATGCGATAAATATCGATATTGTTCTGCTCGTCCGGCGTGTAGGTGTTCGCGCCCTGCGCTACCTCCGGCGAGGTCCACAGTTTGCCGGTGGTCTCGATCGGCGCGATCGCCCCGCGCAGCTTCGCGCCCAGCCGCGTGTTCGCCAGCGGCGCCAGCAGATCCGCCACTCTCCAGCTCCCGGTGGAGGTGAGGGCGAGGAAACCCGCCACGAAGGCGGCGGTCAAAATCAGCGTGCGAGCTTTCATTGGGGTAAACTCCGGAGCGCCAGGTAGACCGCGCGCACCTGGCGCAGCGTTTCTTCCTTCTCGCCGGACGTGTCGATCACGAAATCGGCGTACTTCTTCTTTTCCGCAAGCGGCCACTGGTGCCGCAACCGGGCCTCGACTTCTTCCCGGGTCAGATGGTCCCGCTTCATCGCCCGGCGAATCTGTTCCTCGGGGCTGCACACCACCACAATGAGCCGGTCGAATCGCCGGTGACTACCCGTTTCTATCAGAATAGCGGCCTCCACGACGGCGATGCCGTCCGGTTCCGTCCTGGCGAACTCCTTCATCGCGAGTTCTTCCCGCCGGACCACCCAGGGGTGCACCAGGCTGTTGAGCAGTTGCAGCCGCTCGGGATGGCCGAACACCTCGGCGGCCAGTTTGCGCCGGTCGATGCGGCCGTCCTCGGCCAGAATGCCGGAACCGAACGCCTCCAGAACGTCCGCGTACGCTTCGCCGTCGGGGGCCAGCACCTGGTGGCCAAGCGCGTCCGCACGGATGACGCGGCAGCCGAGACTCTCCAGCGCCGAGCCTACGAAACTCTTGCCGCTGGCCAAGCCGCCGGTAAGACCGACCTTCAGCATGCACGGCGTTCCGCGGCGCGGACGGTGTTGGCCATCAGCATCGCGATGGTCAGGGGCCCGACGCCCCCGGGCACCGGCGTATACGCGCCGGCCACCTCGGCTACGTCGAGCGGATGCACGTCGCCCACCAGGACGCTGCCATGGCGCTCGAACTGCTCCAGTTTCCTCGGATCGCCGCGGAAGATCCCGGCGACCTGCTCGCGCCGGTCCAGACGGTTCATCCCGACATCAATCACCACGCCGCCCGGTTTCAGATAGTCGCGGGTGAGCATGGCAGGACGGCCCATGGCCGCCACCAGGAGGTCGGCGCCACGGCACACCGCGGCCAGGTCCGGCGTCTTCGAGTGGCAAATCGTCACCGTCGCATGGGCGTGAAGAAGCAGCAGCGCCATGGGTTTGCCCACGATGTCGCTGCGGCCGACCACCACCGCGTGCCTTCCCGCCACCGCAATGCCGTAGTGCGCCAGCAATCGCATAATGCCCGCCGGGGTGCACGCCCGCGGTCCCTCCACCTGCGCCACCAGGTAGCCAACGTTCACGGGATGAAAGCCATCGACATCCTTTTCCGGCGCGATCGCCTGGAGCACGCGGCGGCTGTCCACCTGAGGCGGCAGCGGCATCTGGACCAGGATGCCGTCGATTTCGGGCCGCTCGTTGAATTCCTGCACCATCGCCAGCAACTCACTGGTTTCAATGGATGCGGGCGGCGTGCGCTGTTCGCTCACGATGCCCAGTTCGGCGCAGGCTTTCACCTTGTTGCGCACGTAAATCGCCGAAGCCGGATTGTCCCCGGCCAGGATGACCGCGAGCCCCGGAGCGCGAGGTAGCCGCCGGATGCGCTCCGCCAGTTCCGCCAGGATGGCGTCGCGCACGGGAGTGCCCGCCAGGATGTTTGCCATCAATATGAAGGTAGCAGGGATCCTTCCGGAAAGTGGGATCCCGTCCAGGCGTAAGGAAGACAGCCTGCTGCCGCCAGAAGCGAATCTTGCGCCTCGGCGCCGGGTCTGACAGCCGGCGACGATCGTCGCCGCGCGATCGCTCAGGCTCCGACCACCCCAACCCGGGCTGCTCCCGAGCCGCGCGCGACCCGACTCCCCAGCTTGGAAATCGCAGAAAATGCTGAACCTAAGCTCCCTTTAAGCGCGGTTTTCATTCTCGAATAGAAGCTGAGGTCCCTTCGGAAGGGGCGCCGGGAACCAGAACTCCGTTCTGCGGGGCATACGGCAACCTGTACTTCCCAACCCTATTCCCCGACGAATTTTGTTGCATTCTTACGGCAACGGTGCTAATTATCCATCATACTGACTGCCAAGGGGGCAGATACGACTCACTGCCAAGAGGCAGGTCCTGGTTGCCAAGGGGGGCAGATCGATTCCCCCTACGAGGAGGTTTGTGTGAGGAAGAGCCTGTATCTCTTCTATACTCTGCTGGTAACGGTCGCGCCGGGATTCGCGCAGACCATGGGGGAAATCACGGGAATTGTGACGGATTCCACCGGCGCGGTCATCGCGGGCGCGCTGGTTAGCGTGCGCAACAACGCGACCGCCGCGACGCGCGAAGCGGTCACCAATGACGCCGGGGTGTTCTCGTTTCCCGCCCTAAATCCGGGCTCGTATGAAGTGAAGGTGGCGGCGAAAGGGTTCAAGACCGCGATCCGGAGCAACGTGACCCTGGAGGTGCAACAGAACTTGCGCCTGGACTTTGAGATGGCGGTGGGTGACGTGACAGAGTCGGTTTCGGTTTCCGCGGGAGCGGTCAGCCTGCAAACGGAGAACGCGACCGTGGGCACCGTGATCGAGAACAAACGGATCATCGAATTGCCGCTGAACGGCCGCAACGCTTTGCAACTGGTGGCGCTGGCGCCGAATGTGAGCTTCGGGTTCCCGGCGGCGGGTCAAGCGGACGCCAGGCAGGGAGGAATCCGCGCCGCCCAGTCGATTTCGGTGGGCGGACAAAGGGCGCAATACAACCGCTTCACCCTGGACGGGGTGGAGAACACGGATCCGAACTTCAACACCTTCGTGGTGATTCCGTCGGTGGATGCCCTCCAGGAGTTCAAGGTGCAGTCCGGGATCTATCCGGCGGAGTTTGGCCGGGGCGCGACGCAGATCAACATCATGACCAAGAGCGGCGGGAACGATTATCATGGCACGCTGTTCCACTTCCTGCGGAATGAGAAACTGGACGCGAAGAATTACGCCTTCACGGCCAACCGTCCGCCGAAGGATCCTTTCCGGCTGAATCAGTTTGGCTTCACTCTCAGCGGGCCGGTTTCGGTGCCGAAGTTATTTGACGGGCGCAACCGGCTGTTCTTCATGGCCAACTACGAGTGGTTCCGCCAGCGGCGGACCGTGCAGGCGATTTCCAGTCTTCCGTCGCCGGCCATGCGGGAGGGGAACTTCAGCGAACTGCCGCTGGGGACGGCGGGCATTTTCGATCCGCGTAGCAGAACCAGCGTGGGGGGGCAGATCGTCGCGTCGCCGTTTCCGGGCAACATTATTCCCAGCACCCGCATCGCCCCGGTCAGCCGGCAATTGCTGGAGTTCTATCCGGTTCCGAATGTGCCCGAGGCGGGGCTCCGGAACAACTTCCAGCAGGCGCAAGGACGTCCGATCAACCGGGATCAACTGGTGACCCGGTTTGATTTCGTCGAATCGTCCGCCTCGCAATGGTTCGGGCGCTACTCCTGGGGCGACGAAAACCAACTGACCGAAGCGCTGAGGCTGAACGGCGACAAGATCGTGACGAATTTCAATCAATACATGGTGTCCAACAGCCGGGTTCTTTCACCGGCGGTGGTCAACGAAGCGCGTTTCGGTTTTACGCAGTTTTACAACACGACGGGGCCGGAGCTCGCCTTTGCGCGGGACGTAGTGGGCGAGCTGAAGATTCCCGGGCTGGCCAGCGGACCTCCCGTGCAGTGGGGCATTCCGAACGTCAGCTTGCAGGGCGTTTACGCCGGGTTCGGCAACAGCTCGGAAGGACCCTACGAGAACAACAACAGCGCGCTTCAGTTCATCAACAACACGACGATCGTGCGCGGCAAGCACACGATCAAGTTCGGCGGCGAGGCCAGGCGCGACGCCTACAATCAGGTGGGCAACCAGTTCGCCCGCGGACAGTTCACCTTCCAGCGCAACGCCACGAACAATCTGGCGCTGCCGGGCCTCTCCGGCGATCCGTTCGCGGATTTCCTCCTGGGCGAAACTTTCCAGGCGGAGGCAGCCGTATCGATCGCCAGAGCCCAGTTTCGCGCCACGAATCTCGCGTTTTTCGTCGACGAAACCTGGAAGATCAGCCGCAAGGTGACGATCAACGCGGGTCTGCGCTACGAGCTGAACCCGCCGTGGGAAGACCAGACAGGGACGCTTTTCAATGGAATCGTGCCGTTCGACGCGCGGACGACGCTGGAGGCGCCGAGGGTCGCAGACCAGAGCCTGTACCCCTTCTTCATGCGGCAGGGCGCTCCGCGGCAAAACTGTTACGAGGGCATCAATCTGCGCTGGCCGAACATCGCCGTCCGTTGCGACGGCGCGCTGGGCAACCGGCTGGTCGGAGTCGACAAGAACGACTTTGCGCCGCGCTTCGGGGTTTCCTGGATGCCGGGTGACAAGTGGGTGGTCCGCGCGGGCGCGGGCGTGTTCTATTCGCAAGACACGGGCAACCCCCGGTTTGACATGGCGCGGAACCTGGCCGGGCGGCTCCGGGACAACGCCAGCCAGCAATTTCCGCAGTTGAACTGGAGCAATGCCCTGGCCTCGATCGCGGGCGGCGTCGCCAATGTGCCCCGGCCGTACACGTTCGCCAATCCCTATGACCGCCGGACACCGTATTCCATGCAAATGATGGTGAACGTGCAGCGCGAACTGCCGAATAACACGCTCCTGGAAATCGGATACCTGGGCAGCGTCAGCCACCGGCTGGAATCCCTGCGGGCGGTAAACGAAGCGATTCCGGCCGACCCCAGGGTGGACCGGCGGGCGGTGTTCGAGCGGTCGCCGTTCCCGAATTTCGGGCGCATCCAGCTTGTCGACAATGGCGGCAATGGCAACTATAACTCCCTCGGCGCGAAACTGACCAAGCGCTACTCGAACGGGGTGACCTATCTCGTCAGTTACACCTACGCCAAGTCGATCGACACGGCGACGGCCATCCGCAACCAGGGCGGCGACACGCTGTTTCCTCAGAATAGTTACTGCCGGCAATGCGAGCGGGCGCGTTCGAGCCACGACACGCGGCAGCGGTTTGTCACCTCGGCGCTGTGGGACATTCCTGTCGGCAGGGGGAAGGCGGCGAACATCGACCATCCGTTCCTCGACGCCGTCGCGGGCGGGTGGCAGATTGGAAGCATTCTCACGCTGCAAACCGGCTTCCCCGTTACGGTCACCAACGGGCAGGACGCTTCCAATACGGGCGCGTTCTTCGACCGGCCCAACTCCACCGGCAGAAGCGCCGCCCTGCCCCGAGGGCGGCAGGATCCGCAACGGTTCTTCGACACGAGCCAGTTCTTCGCCAACGCGCCGGGCACCCACGGCAACGTGGGGAGGAACACCCTCAATTCGCCAGGCATCATCGGCTGGGACTTTTCGTTGTTGAAGAACTTCCGCTTGCCCTCTGAAAGCCGCTACTTGCAGTTCCGGTTTGAGGCGTTCAACTTTCCGAACACTCCCAACTGGGGCAATCCGAACACGAACGTGACGTCGGCCAATTTCGGACGGATCACCGGGACCCGGCTCACGATGCGGAACCTGCAATTCGCCCTGAAGTACGTCTTTTGATGGCAGGCTCCGCAGTTCCAGGCAACCGCGCCGGGACTCCCCAAAGCAGTGAGCGGGAGCCCCCGGGGATCCCGGGGCGGCCGCCCGGGGGGCTGCGTTACGCGAGGAAAATCGAGAGGCCTACTCGCCAACCTGCTCCCGGGCTGACAAACCGGCGAATCTCTGGCAAAATAGAAAGGTTATGTCGAAAGTGTGTGAAGTGACCGGCAGGCGTCCGGCGGCCGGTCAGCGCGTCTCGCACGCAAACAACAAGACCAAACGCTGGTTCAAGCCGAACCTCCAGGACAAGCGTTTCTTTTTGCCCAGCGAGAATCGCTGGGTCCGCCTGCGCGTGTCGGCAGCGGCCATCAAGACCATTGACAAGCTCGGCATCGAGCGGGTGGTCGCGAACCTGCGCAAGCAAGGACAAAAGATCTAAGGAGCTGGCTGATGCCTCGCGTTTTGATCAAAATGGTTTCCACGGCGGGAACCGGCTACTTCTACACGACCAGCAAGAATCCCAAGACCAAGACGGAGAAGCTGGAGCTGAAGAAGTTCGACCCCAAAGCCCGCAAGCACGTGGTTTTCAAAGAACAAAAGATCTGAGCCCGGCGGGCGCCCCCCGGCGCCCGCTATCCCTTTCTCCCAGCGATTCCGGTTGCGCCTGTACTTCTGCGACGACTACGCCATCCCTTTGCCTCCGGGACACAAGTTTCCCATGGAGAAATACGGAATGGTGCGGGATGCGCTGCGGGCCAGCGGAGGTTTCCAGTTCGTTCCTGCCCGCCTCGCGGAAGCCGCCCAGATTGAGCGGACCCATCACCCCGCTTACGTACAGGCTTTCCTGGAGGGAACGCTGGATCCGAAAATCGTTCGCCAGATCGGGTTTCCCTGGTCCGCGGGTCTGGTACGGCGCACCCTGGCATCGGTGGGCGGCAGCCTGGCGGCAGCGGACGATGCGTGGAGGAGAGGGTTCGGCGGGAACCTGGCTGGCGGCACCCATCACGCCTCCTATGCCGAGGGCGCGGGCTTCTGCGTATTCAACGACCTGGCGATTTGCATTCACGAGATGCGCCGCCTGGGGCGGATTGCCCGCGCGGCCGTCGTCGACCTGGATGTGCACCAGGGCGACGGCACCGCCGCCATCTTCGCGGACGATCCGGAGGTGTTCACGTTCTCCATGCATGGCCGTAACAACTATCCGCTCCGCAAGCAGCGGAGCCGCCTCGACATCGATCTGCCGGACGGAACCGGGGACGAAGAATACCTGCGGATGCTCGAGAAGGCCTTGCCCGAGGTTCTGGCGTTCGAACCGGAAATGCTGCTGTTTCAAACCGGCGTCGACGGGCTGGCTACCGACCGCCTGGGACGTCTCTCGCTGACCCACGACGGATTGCGGGAACGCGACCGGCTGGTGATGGAGGCCGCGCGCCGGCGCCGCATCCCGCTGGTGGCGACGCTGGGGGGCGGCTACGCGGAACCGCTGCGCGACACGGTGGAGGCGCATGCCAATACGTTCCGCACGGCCAGAGAGCTTTTCGAGCCACCGCCCTAAGGGCCCGTCTGGGGCAAGTCCTGGACCGGCGCTGAAGGAGTCTTCGACTTGCCCGATGGGTCAGCGCCGCGTCTCCAGGCGCTCAGGAGCCGACGATCTTCCGGAATTCCTCCATCATTTTGAGGAGCGCCGGTCCCAGGGTCACCAGCAAGACCGACGGGAAGATCAGAAAGAACACCGGAAACACCAATTTGAGCGAGACTTTGCGGGCAGCCTCCTGGGCTTGCTGCCGCATGCGGCGTCTCAAGAAGAGGGCATGGGTGCGCAAAGCGGGCGCCAGACTGGTGCCGAAGCGGTCGGCGTCGGTCAGCAGGCCCGCCAGTTTCCGGAGTTCGGGCTCAGGACTGCGTTCGCCAAGCTGGCGCAAGGCGTCGGCGCGGCTCTTGCCGGCGCGCAACTCGAGGTGCACCTGAGCCAGTTCCGCGCTCAGGTCCGGATACGAATCGCGCAGTTCGGCGCTGGCGTCAATCAACGCCTGGTTCAAAGACTGGCCGGCCTCGATGCTGAGGACGAGCAGGTCGAGCGCGACGGGGACCGCCTGGCGGAGGCGCTGGCAGCGGGAGTTCACCAGCGCGCGCAGCACGCGATCCGGCATCATGTGCGCGAAGCCGCCGACCGCCGCCCCCGCGATCAGCGCCGTCGGAAGGTCGCCGCGGTTGACGAAGGAAATCCAGGCGGCCGACCCGCCGCACAACGCGGCCAGGACGTGCTTGATGCCGTAGAACGTCGTCACCGCTGCGGGGTAGCGGTAGCCCGCGGCCGCAAGTTGCCGGCGAAGCGGATCGCTGGCGGGTTGTCCGACCGGGACGCGCTCACCCACCTGGCGAAACAGGCCGAGAAACCATGCGCGCGGGCCGCCGGAACCGGGACCGTGCAGCAGCGCGCTGGAGACGGCGTTCCCGGCCGCGTCTGGTTCCCGCCGCTGCGCCAGGTACGCGTAGCACGCTCCGGCCACCGCCGCCAGCACGAACAGGAAATAACCCGCCACCAAGCCAGTGCTCATAGCCGTACATCCACGATGCGCCGGATCACGAAATGCGCCAGGACCAGGCACCCGATCGAAACCAGGATCAACGGCGGCCCCAGAGGATGGTGCACCAGGACGCTGAGATATCCGGGATTGACCGACGTCATCAGGAAACAAATGGCGATGGGCATGATGGTGAGGATGGTGCCGGTCATCCGTCCGTGGGCCGAGATGGCGCGCACTTCCCCGCGCAGCGACGCCGCTTCGCGCATGGTTTCGGCAAGCTGACCCAGGACTTCGCTCAGTTTTCCGCCGGTGCGGGTTTGCAGCGTCACCGCCGCGGCGAACAGGCGAACATTCAGCAGCGGCACGCGCTGCGAGAGGTTCCGAAAGGCGTCGTCCCAGCTCATGCCCAACCGGCGCTCGTCGGAGGTGATGCGCATTTCCACGCTCAGGGGCGCCGCGCTTTCGTTCGCCAGAAATTCAAGCGCCACTGGGAACGGATGGCCGGCGCGCAGCGCGCGGGCGAGGAAATCAAGCGCATCCGGGAACTGGTCCTCAAAGCGCGCCAGACGTTTGCGCCGCCGGCGGAGCACTATCAGGTAGGGGAGGGCGCCCGCCCCGAGCGCGGCCGCGGCATTCAGCAGCCAGGAACTCGGGGCGAAGCCGTTCAACACCGAAAACGTGGAGGCGGCGGCCAGCAGCATCATCGCGCTGAGCCGTCCGACGGAGACCGTCATGCCCGCCTGCACCAGATGGCGCCGGGCCCGCTCGGCCACGTCCAGCCGCTCGAGCACGCGCGACCACAGCGAAATGGAACTCAAATCGTCGCGTTTGAGCAGTCCGGGCAGCATCAGGTCCACCTCGGAGTCCACCAACCCCTCGGCGTCGCCACGCCGTTCCAACAGCAGCCAACCCACCACCACGGCGAATCCCGCGAGCAGGAACACCGCGAGGAACACCGTCAGCACGGCAGCCATCAGCACAGACTCACCTCCCCTGCGGCTTGGCCGTCAGACCGGTCTGGAACAGGGGCGGCAGGGTCACCCGCTGGCTCGGAGCAGCCTGGCGGTCCAAGGGATTGCGGAGGGTGAGCCGCACCCGCGCCGTGGCGTCCGCCAAGCTCAGAGCATCAGCCTCCTCAGGTTTGACGAGCAACGTCACCACCGGCGCGCCGCGCTGGTCTTTCGGCGTCTCGACCCGGAGCACCTCGACGTCTTGCAGAATGGTCCGCAGTTCCGGCGGCGCGCCGGGCAAACTGATCACCTGGACATCGACGTGATGCCCGGCCTGCAAAAGATCCGTGACACCTTCGGCCTCGGCAATCCGCGCCGAGACGGCGCGCATCCCGACGGGAACCCCCGCCGCTCCGGCGGTCTTGCCGTCCTGACTCGCCACCCGGTTCTTCAGGACCGGTTCATTCTCTTCCAGCGCTTCCAGCAGGACGGCGCCTTCCAAGGAATCGACTTCCCGATAGGCTCCTTTCAACACCGCCTTCTCCGGCCAGGGAACCACACGCAAATCCGCTGCTTTCAGGGAAACGCCTTTGCCCAGGGGGCGCGCGGCGACCACCACCGGCACACTGGGGCCATCCTGGGAGGCTTCGCGCATCTTCGCCACAAAGATGCTGTAGAAGATGCCAGTGGCCAGCACGGCGACCACCAGGGCAATGCCCAACAGCGGAACCAGGTTCTTCTTCAAGCTGTTCACCGCGGTTTGCTCCAGCGCGGCCCGCGTGCCTCGAGGGAACGCCGCGTTTGGCTCCGCGCTCTCCTTTCCATCGGTTGAATGGAGCGGTAACTTGAGCCCTGGACGTGAAAATTTGCCGCGACGGACGGCCGGCCGCAGGTGTCGCGAGCGGGAGCGAGTGGGCCGGCGTTTTTGGGGGCTGCGACGGCGCCGGGCCCGCTCCCTCCCGGTCGCGGCTTCCCGGTCGCGGCCCCGCGCCGAGTTCCGGGCGTTTCGCGCTACCCGTACACGCGGCGGCCGTCGAGCCACGTGCCTTCCACCACCACACGTCCGTCTTCCAGCCGGAAGAGAACGAAGTCGGCGCGGTCGCCGGGGGCCAGACCTTGCTTGCGGCCGGCGACGTTGCCCGCCCGCGCGGCGTTTACGGTGGCCATCCGCACGGCATCGGCCAGGGAAATCTCCGCCAGGCGCATCAAATTCTCGAGGCCGCGGTCCATGCGCAGCGCGGAACCGGCCAGGCGGTCCTGTCCGGCCAGCATGACGCAGTCGTCCTCGTTCAGGTCCACCAACTGCTCGCCCAGCGCGTACCTTCCGGGGGGACAACCCGCGGGGGTGCTCGCGTCGGTGACCACGAAGCAGCGCTCCACGCCCTTGGCGCGGATCGCGGCCTTCAAAAACGCCGCCGGGACGTGGATGCCGTCGGCAATGAACCCGGCGGTCAGGCGGTCTTCGGCCAACTGATCCCAGATGTAGTTCGGATGCCGCCGCAGCATGGTGTGGGCGCCGTTGCCGAGGTGGGTGGACAGGGAAGCGCCGGCGGCCACGGCGTCGGCTAGTTGCTGCGATGTGGCTTTGGTATGGCCGATACTGACCACGACGCCGGTGGCGACCACGCGTTCGATAAACGCGGGCGATCCCGGCCACTCGGGCGACATGGTGAACAGCCGGATATTTCCCCGCGCGGCCTCCTGGAACCGCTGAAATTCGTCAAAGTCCGGCGGCCGGCACCAGCGCTCAGGATGCGCGCCGCGCGGCCCTTCCTCCGGGGAAATGTAGGGGCCTTCCACGTGAAACCCGCCCATAGCGGGTCCCTCGGGCAGGGTTTCCTTCGCTCGCGCCAGGTTGCGCAGGGCGCCGGCCATATCCTCAGGCGAACCGGTGATCACCGTGGGATACCAACGGGTCACGCCCGTCGAATAGAGAAAGCGGCAGGCGCGGCCGATCTCTTCCACCGGCGTCGCGGGTGAACAGAAGTCGACGCCGAGGTAGCCGTTCACCTGGAGGTCAATGAATCCGGGCGCCAGGTACGACGCCACGGGCCCGTCGGCAGGCCGTACCTGCTCAATCGTCTCTCCGAACTCGACCGCCACCGGGGTCCCTGAAGCAACATCCTTGCCAATACAAATCATCACGCGTCTGCTTTATACACAGGTTTGTCACAGCCCGCGGCTGCGAACTCCCTCACAATACAAGAGAAAAAACTTGTTGAAAAGCCTTCCCGCAGCGCTCTTCCGCGCTGGCGCGCCCGCCGCGAAACCGGTACAACAAAACAAGCATCGGCTGCGGCTGGCGGAATCGGGTAAATCTCGGGGGAGGTAGCTCGGCTTCGTAATCCGGTCGCAGTCGAAGTTTCCGCAGAGGCGGGCCCGCAAGCCCGCCTCTTGTGACGCTCGGGCTTCCTACTGGACCGCGGGCTGGGGCGCATTCACCAGCGACAACCAGCCGTGGCGATCCGGCGCCTTCCCGCTAATGATGCCGAAGAACTCGGTCTGCAAGGCTTCCGTCACGGGTCCGCGGCTGCCCTTGCCGACCTGAATCTTGTCGATCGAGCGAATGGGCGTGATCTCGGCGGCCGTGCCGCTGAAGAAGACCTCATCGGCGATGTAGAGCATCTCCCGGGGGATGATGGTTTCCACCACCGGGATCTGGAGGTCGCGCGCCAGCGTGAGGACGGTGTCGCGCGTGATGCCGGGCAGCACGGATGCGCCTAGCGGAGGCGTGTGGATGCGCCCATCGCGCACCACGAAGATGTTCTCGCCCGAGCCCTCGCTGACGTAACCCGCCGCGTCCAGGCCGATCCCCTCGGCGTAGCCGTTCAGCAGCGCCTCCATCTTGATCAACTGCGAATTCATGTAATTGGCGCCCGCCTTAGCCAGCGCCGGCAGGGTGTTGGGGGCGATGCGATTCCACGAGGACACGCACACGTCAACGCCCTGCGAGAGCGCCTCCTCGCCGAGATACTTGCCCCATTCCCAGCACGCCAGGTAGACCTCGACCGGATTGCGGAGCGGGTTGACGCCAATCTCCCCATAGCCGCGAAAGGCGAGCGGACGCAGGTAGCACGATTGCAATTTGTTGACGCGGACCAGCTCGAGACTTGCCTCGGAGAGCTGCTCGATCGTGTAGCCGATGTCCATGCGGTAGATCCTGGCCGAATCGATCATGCGGCGCATGTGCTCACGCAGCCGGAACACGGCGGGTCCGGACGACGTGGCATAACAGCGAATCCCCTCGAACACGGAGCTGCCATAACTGACCACGTGGGAGAGGACGTGGATCCGGGCGTCGTCCCAGTTAATCAAGCGGCCGTTATGCCAGATTTTTTCGGTAGGCGTCAACATCTTTGTATTCTAACAAGCACGTTTCTACGCGCCCAGGGTCACCACGACGCGGCCGCGCACGGCTCCCGCCAGGATGGTTTCCGCCCAGCGCGGCACGTCCGCCAGAGAGATTTGGGTGGTCATGGCGTCTAGTCGCGCGGGGGAAAGCTCAGCGGCCAGCCGGCTCCAGGCGGCTTGCCGGCGGGCTGGCGGGCAGTAGACCGAATCGATGCCGAGCAGCGATACTCCGCGCAGGATCAGGGGGAAAACAGTGGTCTGAAGCTGGTGGCCGCCGGCGAGGCCGCAGACCGCGGCCGCGCCGTGCCGCTCGATCTGGCTGTAAAGCGTGGCGAGGGTCTGGCCGCCCACCGAATCGATCGCGCCGGCCCAAGTCTCGCTTTCCATCGGCTTGGAGGGCCGGGCGAGCGCGTCGCGCGGGACAATGCGGGAAGCTCCCAAGCTCTTCAGGTACGGTTCGAGATCCGCCCGGCCCGTGGAAGCCGCCACCGTGTAGCCTCGCCCGGCCAGCAATGCCACGGCGACGCTGCCGACGCCGCCGCCCGCGCCCGTGACCAGGACCGGCTTTCCGCCCGGCTGCACGCCGTGCTCTTCCAGCGCCATCACCGCCAGCATGGCCGTGAAGCCTGCTGTCCCGATGGTCATGCTGTGCTCGAGCGAAAGCCCGGCGGGCAGCCGGGTGAGCCATGTGGACTTCATGCGCGCGAAGCCCGCGTATCCGCCCCAGTGCGCTTCGCCCACGCCCCAGCCGGTCACCAGCACGGCTTCCCCCGGTTGCCAGTCCGGCGATTCCGATTGTTCGACCGTGCCCGCCAGGTCGATGCCGGGCACCATGGGGAACTGGCGAATCACTTTGCCCTTGCCGGTAACCGCCAGGCCGTCCTTGTAATTCAGGCTCGAATACCGGACGCGAATGAGCACGTCGCCGGGCGGCAGGTCGGCGGCGGAAAGAGTTTCCAGCGCCGCCTGCGGGGCCCCGTCTTGCTCGCGCACGACGAGCGCGGGAAAATTGTGAGCAGTCACGCCACCATTATCGTGCGGGCCGGTGACAAGGCGCAAAAGGAGCTTCCCCGCCAGGGCGGGACGTATCTGCTCGTGCTGCGCGCCTCGCGGCGGCGGTGGGTCGAGGTAGGAAGCCTCGGCCGCGTGCGGATCGAGCCCGGCTGGTACGGTTATGCAGGCAGCGCGTGGGGACCGGGCGGGTTGGCGGCGCGCGCCGGGCGGCATCTGGGAGCGCAACGGAAACGACACTGGCACATCGACTCCCTGCGGGAGTGCGCCGACGTCGAGGAGGCGTGGTGGCGGGCGGGAGTCCGGCGGCAGGAGTGCCGCTGGGCGCGCGCGATGGCGTCGCTCCCCGGCGCGCGAATGGCTTGGCCGGGATTCGGAGCGTCAGACTGCCGGTGCCCGGGCCACTTGTACTGGTTCTCCTCCGCGCCGTGCCGGCAAGCGTTCGCGCGCCTGCTTGGCGGTCCGCGGGGCGCCGTCCGTGACGTAAATTTCACCCGCCCGCCGCGGGCGGCAGTGTAGACTGAGGAGGCTTGGCCGGAGGAGGAGGCAAGTTCGGACATCCGGTCCAGGCCCGGTTCCCTGCAACAACAAATCGAACTTGATCGCGAGGAGAGCCATTCCATGAAATTCGTCGACAAATACGATGCAGGGCGCTTCTGCTGGTATGAACTAGGCGCCACCGCTCCCGCTGCCGCCGAGCAGTTCTACGGCGCGCTCTTCGGGTGGCGGGCGGCGCACGTGCCCGAGGGCGAGGAACGGTACACGCTGGCGCAAAGCGAAGGGCGCGACGTGGCCGGCATATACCAGCTCAACGCCGAGCAAATCGGCATGGGCATCCCGCCGCGCTGGCTGCTGTACGTAGCGGTGGCGGACGCGGACGAGACCACCGCGAAGGCGCAGGCGGCGGGCGGGTCTGTGCTGATGGGGCCGATGGACGTGATGGACGTGAGCCGCATGTCGGTGTTGCAGGATCCGGCGGGAGCGGTCTTCGCCGTCTGGCAGGCGTTACAGCATCCGGCGTCGCAGGTGATCGACGCGGAGGGAACCTGGTGCTGGCCCGAACTGGCGACGCGCGATGTCGCCGGCAGCAAGGAGTTCTACGCGAAGGTCTTCGGGTGGAGCGCCGCGACCGCGCCCATGGGGCCCATGGAAATACACCCTGTTCCACAACGGCGCGGTTCAAGCCGCAGGGATGCTGGAGATGACCGCGCAATGGGAAGGCATCCCGCCGCACTGGATGATCTACTGGAAAGTCTCCGACCTCGACGCGAGTTTGCGCCGACTGCGCGAGGCGGGCGGCGCACGGAAACACGGGCCCACGTCCGCGCCGGGGGTGGGGCGCTACGCGCAGGGCGCGCACTTCTCCCTCATTCAGCTCGGCGCGTAGCTCTCAGCGCGGCGCATCGACGACGGGCAGCACCAAGTGCGACGCCTGCTGCCCGCCATGCCACACCCTTTGCCGCGCGACGCGCAGGCGGACGGCGGTGGCCGCCTCCTCGCCCGTGTTCGGGTTCCGGTCGAACTGCGGGAAGTTGCTGCTGGTAATGTCAATCCGGATCCGGTGGCCGGGCAGGAAGACGTGCGCCGTGCCGCGCATGTCGATTTCGAACTCGTAGACGCGGTTGGCTTCGAGCGGCGCCGGGCGATCGAGGCCTTGGCGGTATCGCGCGCGCAAAATGCCCTCGGCCAGGTTCATGGCGAAGCCGTGCGGGTGTACGTCTACCAGCTTGACCATCCAGTCGGTGTCCGGGCCATCAGTCGCGGCGTGCAGTTTCATCCGCACGGGTCCGGCGATGGCGAGCGGTTCGCGGAGGTAGTCGCCCGTATAGACCAGGACGTCGTGACGGGCTTCGACGGGACGCTGATCGACAGGGCCCACCGGCATCGGCGCGCCGCAGCAGTCGTTGCCGCCCAGCGTCGGCACGGGATGCCGGGGGTCGTAGACGTACTCGTCCGCGACGGCCGCGGCCGGACGATCAAAGCGCAGCGTCCCGTCGCCGCGCGCGCTATTGGCCTGCCCTTTGCCGTCCAGGTACAGGGGGGTGAATCGCGTGCCGGGGACCGGCCAGTCGTCGTGGCGCACCCACCGGTTGACGCCCAGGTAGAAGATCTCGACCGGCGGTTCGCGGTCGATGCCATTGTCGACGCCCTTCAGGTAATGATCGAACCAGCGCAAGTTGCGGTCGAAGACGGAGCGGTCGGCCTCCGGACCGAAGTCCACGTCGCCGAACTTGCGGCTGGGTCCGTGTCCCCACGGGCCCACGATCATCTTGGATTCCCGGCGCGCGCGCTCCGAGCCGCCTTCGCGGCGCATGCCGGCGTAGCCATTGAGGGCGCCGCCAAGCAGCAGGTCGAACCAGCCGCCCAGCACGTGGACGGGCGTCTGGACGCGGCGGAACTTCTCCTCCACGCTGATCACTTTCCAGTAGCCGTCGTAGGAGGCGTGCCGCACCCAATCCTGAAAATGCGGCACGGTGTAGCCGAACTGCCGGTCGAGGCTGGCGAGGGGCAGATGCCACAACAGGTTTTCGTAGCGCCACTCCTCGGGTCCCAGCGGCGCCAGGTGCCAGGTTTGCGGGTACAGCTGGCGGCGCGGGTTCCGCACCACGCCCCAGCCCACCGCCAGGCCGAGTTTGAACGCGCCGCCGTGATACCAGGTGTTGTGATACAGGCTGGTCGAGGCGACGGTGGGGAAGATGGCCACCAGGTGCGGGGGCGATTGCGCGGCGGCTTGCCACTGGACGTTGCCCAGATACGATCCGCCGTACATCCCCACCTTGCCGTTGGACCATGGCTGCGCGGCGGCCCACTCGACGGTGTCGTATCCGTCCGGCGCTTCGGCGCGGAACGGATCCCACGCGCCTTCCGATTCGAACCGCCCGCGCGTGTCCTGCATCACCACGGCGTAGCCGCGCTGCGCGAACTGAATCAGCGCCTCGTGCGCGCCGTCGCGCTGCTTGCCGTAAGGCGTGCGGACGACGATCACGGGAAAACGGCCCTCCCGCGCGGGACGGTAGACATCGGCATAGAGCGTGACGCCGTCGCGCATCGTGACGGCGACATTGCCGTCGACGCGGATTCGTTCGGAGACGACGCCCGCCTGCGGCCAGGCGGGCACGGCGGCGAAGACGCCTAGCGCGGCCCAGAGGATCCCTTTCGTTCGCATCCTTCCCTCCCGCAGGGACACGTGCGCCTCGCGGCCGCGCCCGAACGTCCACCTGGCGGCTTAGCGCCCGAGTTCCTGAATTCGAATCTTACGCCAACGGACTTCCTTCGGATGCGGCCCCTTGAACGAGTGCACCTGCAAGCCGATAAAACCCTCGGCATCCATCGAGTCGTTGAGATCCGCGCACGGCACGCCGTTCACCCAGGTCCGGATGCGCGGCCCGCGGGCTTCCACGCGATACTTGTTCCACCGGTTATCCTTGAAGGCTGCCCGCGCCTGCGGATCCGAGGAAATGTTGGCCAGCCAGCCTCGCCGGGCTTCATCGTAGATGCCGCCCGAGGTGCCCTCTTTTTCATTCGAGATCTCCACCTGGTACCCGTATACGCGGCCCGCCGGCCATTTGCGCTTCTCGGTAGTCTGGTTGAGGGTTTGCACTTCGGCGTCCGCGCCGTATTGATGGCTGCGAATTTGGACGCCGGAGTTCAGCTCCGGATCCACCTTCACTTCGAATTCCAGAATGAAGTCGGCGTAGTTGCGCGTGGTGCACAGAAAGGAGTTCGGGCTGCCTTCGGCAGTGCGGCCCACGATCGCGCCGTCTTCCACGGTGTAGGTTGCGGTCCCGTTCTTTTGGACCCAGCCATCCAGGTTCTTCCCGTTAAACAGGCTGGTCCATTTCTGGGCGGCCAGCGGCGCGGCGGCGAGGAACACGAGGAAAAGGAAACGTCCCATAGCGTTCTGAGCGTATCACTCCGCGAGACGGGGCGCGGCGGGAAAGTTTGGGGGGAGGTTGGGAGCATTTCTTGCGAGCCCCGTTCCGAGCCACGAGCGGGCAAGGGCGTTGGGCTTGCCACGGCTGCCTCGCGCCCGCCCCCTCCCGGTCGCGGCTCCGCTGGCTCAATGCAGCATACCCGCATCGCGACCACTTTCCTCCCTTTTGGCGGCCCGCAGGGCCGGGGGCCCTCCTGCTTCCTTCGCGGACGGCCGGGCCGCGTGGCGCCGCTCTCCGACCGGCGCGGCCGGCTTCCCGCCACGGGAGGAATCCAGCAACTCCAAGGGCAAGTCGGAGACGCGCCCCACTGCGGCTGGCCGCTCCCGTGAAAGTCAACGCGGCGCCCGCCATTGGCGACGCGGAGGGCAAGTCTGCTAGGCGATGATCTTCTTGCGCACCGCGTAGAGGACAATGTCCGCGGTGGAATGCAGGTTCAGCTTTTGCATGATCCGCGTCCGGTGCGTCTCCACCGTGTAGGGGCTCAAGTTCAGCAGCGTGGCGACGTCCTTGTTGGACCGGCCCTCGGCCAGCAGTTGCAGGACCTCCTTTTCGCGGTCGGTCAACAGGTCGTAGGAGTCTTGCAAGCCGCGCTGCTGGAGCTGCCGCAGATAGTCCTCGAGCAAGGTCTCGGCGATGGCCGGGCTGAAAAAGGGCTTGCCTTGCGCCACGGCGCGGACGGCCCGGGCCAGATCCGCGTCCGCGTTGTCTTTGAGGAGATACCCCTTGGCGCCCGCGGTCAAGGCGCGCACCAGGTAGGTTTCATCGGAGTGCATGCTCAGGATCACCACGCCAGTGGAGGGCCGCTTCTTCGCGATCTGGCCGGCCGCCTCGATGCCGTTGAGATTCGGCATGGCGATGTCCATGATCACCACGTCGGGCTTCAGTTCCTCGGCCAGGCGGACGGCTTCGCGCCCGTCCACCGCCTCCCCCACCACGGCGAAATCCGCGTGCTGCTCGAGTTGAAGGCGCAGTCCCTTGCGGACCACGCCATGATCGTCGGCCACCAGGATCCGGATCGGATTCATGCGGGCACCTCCTTGCGAATCGGCACATCCACCTTGAGCAGCGTGCCCTTGTGGGGCTGCGACGCGATCTCGATGGTTCCGTCCAGCTCGCGCACCCGCTCTTCCATGCCCAGCAGCCCCAACCCGGCGGAAACGTGGGCGCGCTCGAAGCCGATGCCGTCATCCTGCACGGTCACGGTGAGCCAGTCCGGCCGACCGTGAATGGCGACCCGGATTGCACTCGCCTGGGAATGACGCGCGCAGTTGGTGAGCGCTTCCTGAACAACGCGGAAGATGCACGTCCGGTGCGTCTCCGGCAAGTCGTCGAGCGAGCCGTCCATCTGCACCGTGACGGGAATCCCGCTCCGGCGCGAGAAATCCCGGGCCTGCCATTCCAGCGCCGGCCCCAGTCCCAGGTCGTCCAGCATCGACGGCCGCAACCCCATCGCCAGGTCGCGCACGGTGCGCAGCGTTTCGGCGTTCAGCCGGCGCAGTTCGTCGAGGAGGCCGTGAAAACGTTCCGGGGAACTTCGCTGCAGCATTTCCAGGTTCGCCAGCTCCATGCCCATGGCCGTCAGCATCTGCCCCACCGCGTCGTGCAGTTCGCGGGAGAGGGACTTGCGTTCGGTTTCCTGGGCCTGCACCAGGTTGCGCGAGAGGCGGCGCAACTCCTGTTCGGCCTGCTCCAGGGCCAGCCGCTGGCGGTCGGCCCGGCGCTCGAGGAACAACACCCGCGCAGCGCTCAGCAGCGCGACGGCCAGCCCCAGCAGCACCGCCACCAGGCTGAGGCGGAACAGGAAGCGCTCGAACTCGTCTTGCAGCTTCCGGATGCGGGCGCGCTCCTGCTGGAAGTTCTGCGCGTTCCATTGGTCCACTTCCATGGCCAGGGCGATCACTCCGTCGCGGCGCGGCAGGATTTGCCGGCGCAGAAAGCCGTAGCTCAACGCCGCCTTCTGCTGGGGCGTCCAGTCGAAGATCGGGTCGAGCGAAGACCAATAGGCCTCCACCTCGTCGCGCAACTTGCGCAGCGAGGCCTTACCCGACTCACCCAGCCGCTGTTCGAGCAGGTCCAGGCGGGTCTGCACCGAGGAACGCAAAGCGACCAGCCGCTCGCGGTAATAAGGCCCGCTCAGGTGCGACAGATCCAGCAGATAGTCGCGCACCAGCACGGCGCCCAAATACAGGTCCTGCGGGACGTCGCGCAGAGGCTCTTCGATCCGCAGGTAGGTTTCATGGGCGCGGAGGGTCTGCTCCTGCAATTGCCGGGCGCGGCGCAGCGCGCCGGCGCTGAGCAGTACGATCAGCGCCAGCAGCCCGCTGTAGCCGAGGACGAGAATGAACCAGGATCTGGATCTCAAGAGATTCTCTCCGGCGGCGTGCGGCAAATTCGCCCGCTGCCTACCCTCCCGGGGCGGTCGACTTGCGGGCCGCCGCAGCGTAACCTGGAACCGAAATCATGACGAGCGTGATCTTCACCGATCTGGATGGCACCTTGTTGGACCATCACACCTACTCCTGGGAAGCCGCGCGGCCCGCGCTGGAGGAACTGGCGCGGCGCGGGGTTCCCTGGATTCCCGTCACCAGCAAGACCCGCGCGGAGCTCGAGGTCCTGCGCGCGGAGCTGGGACACACCCATCCGTTCATTGTCGAAAACGGGGCGGCGGCTTTCCTTCCGCATGGCTACTTCCCATTCTCCATCCCCGGCACGGTGCGGCGCGACGGTTATGACGTCGTCGAATGGGGCCGGCCCTACGCGTATCTGCGGCAAGCTTTGCGCCGCGCGGCGCAGCACAGTGGCTGCGAGGTGACCGGCTTCGGCGACATGACCGACGAAGAGGTGGCCGAGACCTGCGGTCTTCCGCTCGAAAGCGCCCGGCTGGCCCGCCAGCGGGAATACGACGAGCCGTTCCTGATCCGCGAAGCCGGCCAGGCGTCGCGGCTGGTGGACGAACTGCGGCGCGAGGCGGTGCATTGGACGCGCGGCGGCCGCTTTTGGCACATCTGCGGCCCGGCGGACAAAGGCGTGGCGGTCAAGGAGCTTTGCCGCTGGTATGCTCTGCACCTGGGGCCAATCCGGTCGATCGGCCTGGGCGACAGCCTGAATGACCTGTCGTTTCTGCGGGTCGTCGATGTGCCGGTGCTGATGGCTACCGCCCAGGCCGATGAGTTGCGCAAGGACGTGCCGGGCGTCCGGATCGCCCGCCTGCCGGGTCCGGCGGGCTGGAGCGCGGAGGTGCTGGAGCTGCTGGGCGCGGGCTGATCACGCGGACCGGGAGCGCGAAGACCAGGCCGCGGGTGCGCGTAGGCCGCTCACAAGTGGTTCCACAAAGAGCGGTCGCGGGATTCGCCTTCGCGGACTTCCCCCGCCTCTTCCCGCCGCTCGTCCAGCACGCGCCGCAGCGTAGCTCCCCCGCTCAAGCCGAAGGCGAGACTCGCCGCCAGCGCCGCGCCGCCCACCAGAATGATGAACGCCGCCAGAAACACGTTGCGGGCGAAATTCAACTGGTCGGCGGCGACCACCACCGCCACGAACATGATCACCACGCGCACGGCGGCCGCCATGCGCCGCGGCGCGGGCAGGCCCTCATTCACCGCCCAGACCAACATGCTGCGGCCCAGATACTGGGCCAGCCAGCCGCCGGCCAGCAGGATGAGGCCCGCCACCACCATTTTGGGCAGCAGAAACACGAAGCTCTCGATCATCTGCGTGGTGAGCTGGGTGTCGAACACGCTCAGGCCGGTCAGGATTCCGGCCAGCAGGATCGCCCAGTACACCGATTCGGCGACAATGCGCGTGGCCCGCACCCGCCCGGAACGGTCGAGCATGAACACGACGCCGCTCTGCCGCAGGAAGCGGTCGATGGTGAGCCCTTTGAAGATGCGGTAGACCATCCACCGCGCGGCGATCGCGGCCAGGTAGGCGACCAGAAACAGGATCAGCGCGGCCAACAACGAAGGAAGGAAGGTCGTGATGTGATGCTTCAGACGCAACAGGACGCCTTCCAGCACCTGCTGCAAAGTGGCGACCATGGTGTCATACCTCCTGACGGGTTTTGGGAGCAGCGGCGTGGCGGCCTTCCGCCGAGGCGGACTTGGACGCCGCTCGGCCGTTCCACTGCTCCACCAGATACGGTTTCATCCGCTCGAAGGTCAGGCACAGCTGCTCCATGCGGTCTTCCACCTGAGCGGACAACAGACTCTCGGTTTCCAGTACAAACGAGGCGACGCGGGCCAGATAGAGCGGCGTCAGCGAACGCAGGATATGTCCGCGGCCGACCCGGTGGTGATGATACGCGCACGCCATGTCCAGCACCACTCGCGCCCACAGTTCATCCTCGATGTGGAACGGAACGCCGGGATCGTGCGCGTGCCGGCTCAAATCCGCCACCGCCGCCCACGTCTCCGGATGGAGCGTCTCGGCCCAGATCTCGGCCAGTTCCCGGGAGCCCCGGCAAAACGCGTCGATCATCCGCTTGACATTCACCTGGATGGCTTCGACGCCCACATCAAAGCGAAAGCCGAACAACTCGGCGGGTTCGCTGCCGGTGATCGCGCGCCAGCGGTGATCATACTCTTCCATCAGGGTGAACACGCTGCCCACCACCTGGTGCAGCATCGCGGTCAGATCGGCGGCGGGATCCTTGGCGTCGTGCAGTTTGGCGCCCAGGAAGCTCTGGCAGACGCGAAAACCTTCCGCCACGGCGATCGTCGTCATCCAGATGTCGATGCCGAAGCGGGCGACGTCGGTCTCCCAGTCATCGCGCTCCAGGTAGCGCTCGTAGACCGCAGCCGACATGCCGAACTCGCCGCCGATCGGCTGGCGGATGCGCACCCCGTAGAGCGCGCGCGTCAGCGGATACACGATGCTGTTGGTGATGGTGCCGTCGTACTTGTGGCGGTGGTAATAGGGGGCGACAAAATCGTAGTTCGCGAAGAGAATGGGGCGGAGCAACAGATCAATCCACTCCGGCGTGATCGAGCGCAGGTCGGAATCGACCACGGCGCACGCCTTGGCGCCGAGTTCCTTGGCCAATTGAAAGACCAGCCGGAAGGCGCTGCCCTTGCCGGGAATTCCGTGATAGGGCAGCGAGAGCCGGTGGGCCGCCACGGTGGGCGTGGACAATAGCAGCAGGCGGCTGTCCTCCACGTGCGCCGACAGCACCGCCTCCCGCGTCCCGTCGGTGGAGCCGCCGTCGGAGTTGATCACCACCGCCGTGAGCTGAGGAAAATACTTGGCCAGCCCGGCGTATGCCGCCCGGACCACGTGCGTGATGGTGCGGGCGTTATTGTAGCTGGGGATGCCGATGACTACGTCGGCCCGGCGCAGCGTCTCGGCGGCGCGGCGGGCTTCCTCCGGCATCGGCGGGGTCGGCATGGGTTCGGCTCCTTACGCGGTCCGCGCCGCAACTTGCCGCGAGTCGCGGTCCACGGCGTCGGTCAGCAGGTCGAAGAATTCAGGAATCGCGGCCAGGACGCGGCTCCAGTTGGGAATCAGGGGCAGGCCCCGCGGGTCCTCCAGGAAATCGGCGGCCGCCCGCCGCAGGCTTTCCGCGAACGTGGTGACTGCTTCTTCTTCCGCATGCCGGTCGAACTTCAGTCCGTTCAGCATGGCGTCGGCGTAATAGCGCGCGATCGTGTCTTCGGCCATGCGCACGTAGCGCACTTCCAGGCTGCGGAAGTGGTCGGCGGTGAACACCACCCCCTCGGCCGCCAGCGTGCGGTAGAGCGACTTGGCGATGTCCGAGGTCATGCGCGCCAGTCCCTTCTGCGCGTCTTCCTTCGACAGCGGCTGGTGCTTGTGCTCGTAGTTGTCCGTCAGATCCACCTGGCAGGTGCGCGAGAGCGCGCAATTGCGGTAGACCTCGGCCAGAACGCCGACCTCCAGCCCCCAATCGGCCGGAATCCGGTTGACGCGCGCCAGGTTGATATCCATGGCGAACTCGCCAGCCAGCGGATAGCGGAAACTATCGAGAAACCGCAGGAACGTGGCCTGCGGCGCCATGTCCGCCATCGCCCGGATCAACGGCGTCATAAACAGGCGGGTGACCCGGCCGTGCATCCGGTCCGTCACCCGCGCATAGAATCCTTTGCAGAACTCGAAGCTCAGGTGCGGATGCACCACCGGATAGCAGAGCCGCGCCAGCAGTTGGCGTTCGTAGTTGACGATGTCGCAATCGTGCAGGGCGATGACGTCGCAATCGCGGGTCGCCAGCAGATAGCCGTAAGAAAGCCAGCAGGACCGGCCCTTTCCGTCGCCGCCCGCCGAAAGGCCCCGCTCGTTCAGGAGGTTAAATAAAGCCTGGATGCGCTCGCTGTCGATCCACAGCATGGTGACCGGCGTGTAGAAGTCGGCAAAGAAAGACCTCGCCCGCAGATACTGGTCCCGGTTGGCCCGGCCAAGGGCCAGCACGATCCGCTGCAAGTAACGTACTTTTTTCAGTTCCGTCACAATGCGCTGCATCGCCATGGATTCAAACTCCGAGTACAGGGCCGGCAGGACCAACCCGATGGGCCGGTTTCGGGAGAATTTTTCCAGGTCTGCTTCAAGCCGTTCGACATGGTTGGGCTTGAGCCGGTGCAATGTCGTAACAATTCCAGTCTGATAGAAATCGGCCATGGCAGCTCTCCTGCTTGTTTGCTCCAGGGTAGAAAACCGGCGCGGCCTGGCGCATCCCGGAACGGCGGTATCCGGCGGCCGGAATGGCTGTACGCGCAGCGGCGTCAAGCTGCTGTACAGTAGAGGAAACGCAATGAAAACACAACCTGTTTCGCTCCAAGCCTTCAGTCAGCGGTACCCGGAGGTGGGCGCCGCATTCGCCGCTCTGGGCCAAGCCTGCCACGAAAAAGGCGGTCCGCTCGACGAGAAGACCCGCCGCCTGGCCAAACTGGCGTTGGCGATCGGATCGCAACACGAGGGCGCCGTGCATTCGGCCACCCGGCACGCGCTGGAAGCGGGCGTCACCCCGGAAGAGTTGATGCATGTCGCCATTTTGGCCATCACCACGATTGGCTGGCCGGGGGCCTACGCCGCGATGACGTGGATCGCCGACCTGACCAACCCGGAGTAAACCTTCCCGTTTGCGGGCACAAGCGCCGCGAGTCCGCATACAATAGCGGGATATGCGGCTTTGGACTCTGCTGCCCGGGCTGGCTTTGTGCCTGCCCCCGCCGGCCGCGCTGGCCGTCGACTACCAGCGCGACATCCGCCCGCTGCTGGCCAAGCGCTGTCTGGCCTGCCACGGCCCGGATGAGCACTCCCGCCAGGCGAATTTCCGCCTCGATACGCGCGACGGGGCGCTGGGCAAGACGGGCGGGCACGCCGGAATCGTGCCCGGCGACAGCGCCCGCAGCCGGGTCATCGTGCGCGCCCAGGATCCCCGGCGGCCCATGCCGCCCGCCGGCCCCCGGCTCACCGCCGACGAGATCGATCTGCTGAAGAAGTGGATCGATGCCGGCGCCCCGTACGAGAAGCATTGGGCGTTTGTGAAACCCACACGGCCCGCGCCGCCGGCCGTCCGGGATGCCCGCTGGCCGCGAAACGAAATCGACCGGTTCGTCCTGGCGCGGCTGGAACAAGAAGGGCTGACGCCGTCGCCGGAAGCGGACCGGCATACCCTGGCCCGCCGCGCCGCCTTGGACCTGACAGGGTTGCCACCGGAACCTGGCGTGTTGAAAGCCTTCCTCGACGACCAATCGCCCAAAGCCTATGAGCGCCTGGTCGACCGCCTGCTTGCTTCGCCCGCGTACGGAGAACGGTGGGCCCGGGTCTGGCTGGACCTCGCCCGTTACGCCGACACCCAGGGATACGAGAAAGATAACCGGCGCACCATCTGGCCCTATCGCGACTGGGTGATCCGCGCGCTTAACGACAATGTCCCTTTCGACCGGTTCACCATTCTGCAACTCGCTGGCGACCTGCTGCCCAACCCCAGCGAAGCCGACCTGGTGGCGACCGGCTTCCACCGCAACACCATGACCAACACCGAGGGCGGAACCGACGACGAGGAGTTTCGCGACGCCGCCGTCAAGGACCGCGTGGCGGTGACTGGCCAGGTGTGGATGGGGCTGACCGTGGGCTGCGCGCAATGCCACACGCACAAGTACGATCCGATTTCGCACCGCGAGTTCTACCAGTTGTACGCATTTTTCAACCAGACTGAGGACAACGACAAACCGGACGATTCTCCCACGCTCAAGCTGGGCGAGACCACCACCCTGGTGATGCGCGAGCTCCCGGCGGACAAACAGCGCCGCACCCGGATTCATGAGCGCGGCAACTTCCTCAATCCGGGCGCGGAGGTCGCACCGGCCGTGCTCTCGGCGTTTCACCAGTCGCCCGCCGATGCTCCGCGGAACCGACTGGGACTCGCCCGGTGGCTGGTTTCGAAGGAGAACCCGCTCACCGCGCGGGTGACGGTGAACCGCCTGTGGGCGCGCCTGTTCGGGACCGGTCTGGTCGAAAGCGAGGAGGACTTCGGCACGCAAGGAAACCTGCCCAGCCACCCGGAACTGCTCGACTGGCTGGCCACCGAGTTCATGCGGACGGACTGGGACATGAAGAGCATCCTGAAGACGATGGCGATGTCCGCCACCTACCGGCAGTCTTCCGCGGTCACGCCGGCGCTGCTGGAAAAGGACCCGCGCAACCGCCTGCTGGCGCGCGGCGCGCGCTTCCGGCTGGACGCGGAGGTGGTCCGGGACCAGGCGCTGGCGGCCAGCGGACTGCTCAGCCGCAAGCTCTACGGTCCCCCGGTGATGCCGTGGCAGCCCGAAGGAATCTGGATGGTGGTCTACAACGGCGAAAGCTGGATCACCAGCGACGGGGAGGATCGCTATCGCCGCGGGCTCTACACGTTCCTGCGCCGCACGTCGCCGTATCCGTCCATGATCACCTACGACGCGCCGACGGGGGAGCTCTGCACCATCCGCCGCATCCGGACCAACACCCCGCTCCAGGCGCTGGCGTCGCTGAACGATCCGGTTTCGATGGAAGCGGCGCAGCACCTGGCGCTCCGGGCGCTCCGCGAGGCGGGTCCCGAGGACACGGCCCGCGCCACCCGCCTGTTCGAGTTGCTGCTGGTGCGTCCGCCGGGTGCGGCCGAACTGGACCGTATCCTCAAGCTGCACCGTAAGGCGGCCGCCGAACTCCACGGCCGGGCCGCAGAGCAGTTCAAGCTGCTGCACTACGACCAGATCATTTACCCGCGCGACCGGGAGGTGGTGCTGGTGGACGACGCGCGCGGCGTCCCGCCCGAGTGGCGCTACACGGTGAACGACCCGGGCGAGGGCTGGCAGAGCGCCCACTACGACGCGCGAAGCTGGAATACGGGCCGCGGCCAGTTCGGCTGGCATCCCAAAATGCCCGCCGAGTGGAAAGTCGCCACCAACTGGGAAAGCGAGTTCCTGTGGATGCGGCTCGCCTTCGACGCCGCGCAGCCGCTCGAGGATCTGAAGTTCCTGGTCCGGACGGCGGGCGCGTTTGAAGCGTTTCTGAACGGCGTGCCGGCGGCGGCGAGTCTGCTGGACCGCAACGGCTACTACGAGTACCGCGTCTCGCCGGAAGGCGCCGCGGCGTTGAAGCCTGGCCGCAATGTGCTGGCGGTGAAAGCCTCCCGCATCCGCGAGAAAGAAAACGGCGGCCAGTTGATGGACCTGAGCCTGCGCGGCGTCTTGCCGCTCCAGCCCGGCGCGCCCACCGCCGAGCAGGCGTCGCGCGCCGCCTGGGTGGTGGTCGCCAACACCCTGTTAAACCTCGACGAAGCGCTGACCCGGAGGTGAACCATGTCGCCGTTGCACGAATTGCTGCTCCGTCACACCCGCCGCTACTTCCTGGAGCGCTGCGCGCTTGGACTGGCGGGCATGTTTCTGGCCGAAGCGCGGGGCGCCCAAGCGCCGCAGAACCCGCTGGCGCCCAAACCGCCCCATTTTGCCCCCAAGGCCAAATCGGTGATTTACCTCCACATGGCGGGTTCGCCGTCGCAGCTCGAGTTGTTCGACTTCAAGCCTGAGCTGATCAAGTACAACGGCAAGGAGTGCCCGCAGCACCTGCTGGAAGGCAAACGGTTCGCGTTCATCAAAGGCGTGCCCCAGATGATGGGCACGCCCTACCAGTTCGCCCCGCGCGGGCAGGCGGGCTCATACGTCAGCGAGTTGCTGCCGCAGTTTTCCCAGGTGGTCGACGACGTGGCCATCATCCGGTCGATGACCACCGACCAGTTCAATCACGCTCCCGCGCAACTGTTCCTCCACACCGGCAGCCCGCGGTTCGGCGCGGCGTCGATGGGCGCCTGGGCGACTTACGGGCTCGGCTCGGAGAACCAGGACCTGCCCGGTTATGTCGTGCTGGTGGGCGGGGGCAACAATCCGGACGCGGGCAAGAGCCTCTGGGGCAGCGGCTTCCTGCCCAGCGTTTTCCAGGGCGTGCAATGCCGCACGCAGGGCGACCCCGTGCTGTACCTGAGCGACCCGGAGGGCATGACGCGCACCCTGCGCCGCGACACCCTGGACGCGCTGCGCGATCTGAACGAACTGCAACAGCAGGAAGCCGGCGACCCCGAGACCGCCGCCCGCGTGGCGCAGTATGAACTGGCCTACCGGATGCAGGTCTCCGTGCCGGAGGTGATGGACATCTCCAAGGAGCCCGACAACGTCCACACGATGTACGGCACCGAACCGGGCAAGCAGTCCTTCGCCAACAACTGCCTGCTGGCGCGGCGGCTGGTGGAAAAGGGCGTGCGGTTCGTGCAGCTCTTCCAGTGGGGGTGGGACCACCACGGCTCGAGCCGCCGCGAAGACATCCGCTACGACCTGCCCAACAAGGCCCGCATGATCGACCGGCCCATGGCCGCGCTGATCCGCGACCTGAAACAGCGCGGGCTGCTGGACCAGACGCTGGTGATCTGGGGCGGCGAGTTCGGCCGCACGCCGATGCGGGAAAACCGCGGCGGTTCCTACGGCCAGTTCGTCGGGCGCGACCATCACCCCTATGCCTTCACCATCTGGATGGCCGGCGGCGGCGTGAAACCCGGCCTGAATTACGGCGCGACGGACGAAATCGGCTACTACGTGGTCGACAAGAAGGTGACTCCCCGGGACATCCAGGCCACGGTGTTGCACCTGCTCGGCCTGGACCCGTACCGCCTCTCGTACCTGTACCAGGGATTGAACCAGCGCCTGATTGGCCCGACGGACGAAGGTCGGGTGTTGCAGGACCTGCTGGCGTGAGCCGCGGCTTTCACCGCCCGGCGGCAAGCGCGCGGGCGGCTTGAGCCATCGCGGCGATGTGCGCGGGCGTGGTTCCGCAGCAGCCGCCAATGATGCTGGCCCCGGCTTCGGCCAGCGCCGCTACCCGGGACGCCATGTACTCCGGCGTCTCCTTGAATACCGCTTTGCCGTCCTCGATCACCGGCGCGCCCGCGTTGGCTTGAATCAGAATCGGCGCGGCAGGCGCGGCGGCCCGCATCTGGCGGGCGATCTCGATCATCTGGTCGACGCCGTTGCCGCAGTTGGCTCCGACAATATCGGCGCCGGCGGCCAGGGCTTCCCGCGCGGCGCGGTCCGGCTTCACCCCCATCATGGTCCGAAACCCTCGCGCGCCGGTTTCAAAGGTGAAGGTGCAGATGACCGGCAACGAAACGCCGTCCTTGGCGGCGCGGATCGCCTGGATCGCCTCGCGCAGCGACGACATGGTTTCGATGCAAATGGCGTCCGCGCCTCCCTCGGCCAGCGCGAGGATCTGCTCCTGAAAGGCGGCGTAGAGTTGCTCCGCGGTGACGTCGCCCCCTTCGTCGTCGGCGATATGCCCGGTCGGGCCGACCGAAGCGGCGACATAGGCCCGCCTCCCCGCCGCTTCTCGCGCCAGCCGCGCGGCCGCGCGGTTGAGAAGCCGCACTTGGTCCGCCAGCCCGTACGGCGCCAGTTTGAACGAACTGCCGCCGAACGAATTGGTCTCGATCATCTCGGCGCCGGCGTCGAGGTAGGCTGCGGCGATGCCGCGCACCACGTCCGGGTGCGAGAGGCACCAGGCCTCGGGGCATGCGCCGGCCGCGAGCCCTCGCGCTTGCAGCAAAGTCCCCATCGCACCGTCCGAGATCAGGACCCGGCCCTGGGCGATCCGTGCGAGAAAATCCATGGCTCGCCGCTCCTCCTTTCCCGATTAGACCTGATCGCGGCCCCGGGGAGAAGGCTCGTCCGCAGTTCCTCCCGCGTGCGCCACACCCAGACCACGTGCGCCAGGGCCGCGGCACGCTGTCCCAGCTGGAGGTGCGCACGAGCCATCTCGCCGCGGCACGCCGCCAGCATCGACCGCACGCGCCAGTCGGCCGGGTCCGCCGCCACCTCCTCAGCGATCTGCCGCGCCTGCTCCAGATAACCCAAAGACTGCCGAGGCGAACCGGTCTGGTTCAGACCCCGGCCCAACGAGCGCAACGCCGTCGCGCAGCAACCCCGGATCTGCACATTGCCCGGGTTCTCGTCGAGCAGCGCCTTTTCCATGGCCAGCGCGCGCTGGGCCGCCCGGATCGCGCCGGCGCCGTCGCCCGTTTCCGGCAAACTGGCCCCCAGCCGGGACTGGGCCAAAGCCAGTCCGCGCCGCCCGGCCACTCCCTGCGGGTTCGTTCCCACCAGACGCTCGCACAAAACCAGCGCCTGCCGCGGGCTTCCAACGCTCCCACCCAATCTCCCAGATGCCATCACGTCGCGCCCATGTACGTGTAGCTCTGCGCCAGGTGACGCGGGGCCTCGACATCCGCCGGATCGCGCTCGGCCAGCGCCCCTTGGCGGGCGATCTCGACAACATCGCGCGGAAGGCGATCGAAGCGGAGCCGCACCTGCGGTATTCCTCGGCGGAGGCGTTCGCCGAGGACACCCGCCGCCACTGGCAGTCGCTGCCGGTTTCCGCGCGCCGGCCGACCCTGGACTGCCGGGCGATGAAGTTCGTGCGCCGGCGCCGGGCCGGCGCACTGGCGGCGGCCGCCGCCGGGCCGGCGCTTTCCGCGGGCCTGGGCGTGGCTTTTTGGCAGGCGCGGCTGGCCCATCGCAACGCAGAGACGGCGCAGCGCCACGCCGGGGAGGCTCGTACCCTGGCCAACTCATTTCTGTTCGAACTGGACGTGGCGGAGCCGCCGGGCTCCACGCGGATCCGCGCGTCGATCATGGACCGGGCGGCGGCCCCGCATTGCAGCGCGAACTGGCGGCCGCCTACATGAAGATCGGTGATATTCAGCGACGGCCCGGCGCGTCAATTCTCAAGATTATCCGTTCGGCGGCGCTCACCGAGTACGCCTTGACGCAATATGAGGTAGCTGGCGATCGAGGGGAACCGCGACGATGCCTTGAAAAGCTCCGAACGGTCGCGGGTGACTTCGCTCGGCAGGCGCGGCGGTGACTGAAATCATGCACCAGCGCCGCGCTTTGCAGCGTATGGTCCGCGCGTTCGCGGCGCAGATAGCCGCCGGCGAGCTTGCGTCACTCGTCGTATACCAGGGGAAATAGCTGCGCCATAGCCCCTTCGTTCCCACGGCTCCATTGCTGGAGCAGGATGGTCACGTTCGCCGTCATGCTTCCCCCGCAGCCGGCTCCTCTTCCCTGCTCCGGCCGCCAGGTCGCACGCTCCTCACTATACCAGTCCCCGGTGCAGCCAGCGGGCGGCCGGCAGCAGGGGGCGCGCTTCACTGCCAGCGCAGCTCGTTGCGGAAAAATTCGACCAGCATGCGGGTGATGTCCGGCCGACTGGGAGAAATCGGCTTTCCGCTCGCCGGCGACAGCCCGTGCTGCGCATCCGCGACGACAATCAGTCTGGCGGAAACTCCGGCCTGGTGAAGTCTCTCCAGAAAAAGCTCCGATTGCGACAGGGGCACCAGCGAGTCCGCGTCGCCATGCACCAGCAAAAAGGGCGGGTCGTCCGCGGACACATAGGTGACGGGACTCGCCAGTGCGGGATCGAACGAGCCGAATACCTCCTGCTTGTTTTCGTAACCGCCGGGGAACGGAACCGTGAAGTCGGTCGGACCGAAGAAGACGGCCACGGCTTGCACCCGGCTCGACACCTCCGGATACTCACCCACGTCAAAACCTGCGGAAGCGTCGGCGACGCCGGCCAGCGCAGCCAGATGCCCTCCGGCGCTGGAGCCCCACAGACCAATGCGGCCGGGATCCAGGTTGAAGGCGGCCGCATTCCCCCGCAGAAAGCGCACCGCGCATTTGACGTCCTCGATCATGGCGGGGAACCGATGCCGTGGCGCCAGCCGGTAGTTGATCGACGCGACCAGGAAGCCGGCGTCCCGGAGCGCGAAGATGTCGGGATTTCCCGGTCCTTTGTCGCCGCCGGTCCAACCCCCGCCGTGGACGAAAAGGAGGCCCGGCCAGCGCCCCTCCCCCGAACGCGGATAGTACACGTCCATCCGGAGCGCGGATCCCTCGGGCGAGCAATACGGCGCATCCCGTTCCGTCGTTCCCAGCTTGGCGGAGTCGAAAACGCCGGAAGACGGGCTGCCGCCCGGCGGGTTGGGCATGAGCCCGCTGCGAGCGAGTTCGACCAGATCCTCGGAAGTGACGACTACCAGCTCGCGCGCCGCGAACGCCACCAGTTCTTCGTAGGCGCTCCAGATCGCCTCCTGCTGCTCCGGCGACCGCGGTCTCGATGGATCGGGCGCCCCCAGGTCATATGGTGGCGGCAGCGGGTCACCCCTCCTTGCCTCCACCATCGCGAAGTAGATGGAACTCCAACCCTCCGGACCGCTCCGGACGAAATTATTCTCATGGATCAGCGCCGTGATGATGGGGAGCCGCCCCGGCTTGCGCTCCTCCCAGGCCGCGAGCCGTTCCTGGAGCAGCCGCACCGGCCGGTAAAGTTCGGCATCGGGCGTAGGGATCAGATTCCACCAGAAGTTCTCGCCACCGCCCGGCAAGCTGACGCGCGTAATACTGAAGTCGCTCGGTCGGATCAGCAGGTCGTTGACTTCTTCAAAGGGGCGGTCGATCCTCGTGCCCTCCTCGTGATAGCGGACAGTCATCTTCGCGCCCAGCCAGGCGAAAAGCCGCTCCGCCGCCTCGCGAATCGGCGGGACGTTAGTGGGCGAAGAGGCCACCACCGGCGGCCGGCCGAACACTTCGGCGACATAGCGATACCCTCCTGGCAGGGACCGGTCCAATTCTGCGGTCGCGGGATCCAGCGCATACGTTTCGAAATCCAGCAAAGCCGGCCAGAGCGCGGTCTCCGGAAGCGCCTTCAGCCGCTGGTCGAACCCCGGGTAGGATGGGTGCGGCGGCCGCACGTGGTAGCTGATGGTCATGTTCGAGTTCCGCAGCCGTTCGATGACTTCGGGGTGTTCGCTGGCGAGCTTCCGCGTCAGCTCCGGCGTGAAATAGAAATCACCCCGCACCTGATGCCGCTCGAACAGATCCACCAGCCGCGCGAGCGTCTGCGCGCTTTCTCCGGCGTGCGTCCAGTCGTGCGCGTTGATTGCGAACGTCATGTAGCCGCGTTTCGCGGACACGGGGCCGGGCAGCGGTGAGCTGCTCCGCGGGTCGGCGCCCGGATTGGCCCGCTCCCAGGCGATGAACGCGTCGGCCATTTCCGATAACGTAGCCCAGCGCACCTTCCCGGCCGCGACCAACGGAGCGACCGTCTCGGCAAGCAGATTCTCGATGACGGCAAACGGCCTTTGCGCATTCCCGCGAAACTCTCCCGGATGCACCGTGAAATGGAACACATTGACGCGGTCTTTTTGCGCGGTCTCCAGCGAAGCCAGCAGCATGCGCCGGAGATAATCGAAGTACGCGGCATCCCCGCCGGCATTTGCGGACCGCCGATTGGCGGCGAAGTCGGTTGAGTCGTACTGGCCTTCGGGCAAGAAAACCACCGGCCCGGCGGGATCATGGCGGGCGAACAGGGTGAAGTCCCTCCCGTCGGTGCCGCCCGCCGGACGCCACGGGTGGACGCCAACGATGTCGAGCGGCGTGCGCTGCGAGCGAGGATCCTTCCAGTCGCTGTTCACATCCAGTCCGGCGCAGGAAGCGGCCCGGTAAACGTTCGGGAAGAGATTTCCGCCGCTCCAGTACCGGATCCGCGCCGCCGGAGCGGTTTGCCGGATCAGGTCGATTTCCGCGCGCATGACGGTGCACCAGGCGTCCTCCGGCACGGCCGAGGAGTTCGGCCCCAGATGGGCATCCTCGTGAAAGTGGAGCGCCACCTCGTGGCCGCGCGCGGCGAGCTCCGCCAGGACGGGATTCCCGGATTCGGCAGCCACGGAAGTGAACGGACTCTGGACCTGGATCGTCAGACGTCCGCCGTACCTTTCGGCGATTTGCGCCACGGCCTGGAGGTCTTCGACATGCCGGGCGAACAGCGCCAGCTGGCGATAGTCGGCTCCCGCGGGCGACGACCGGAAACCCTGGGCGGTGGTTCCCAGCGGCTCCACGTGCATGCCAATGGTGAAGAGCAGGACACCCTCCCCGCTCCAGGCGGCCGAAGCCAGACTCCCCAGCAGAGTGGTCAGGGTCCACAGACGTCGGCGCAAACGGTATCCTTTCACGAGCTCCTCCTGCCGATCCCACCCCGCTTGACACCGCGGTCGCCCGGCCCCCCCTCAGACGAGAAAACGCCGGTGACGGTTTACAGGGCGCGGTGCGTCCGAGCGCAGGAAGGAGGCGGACGCGCCTCTTGGCTCCGCAGACCGCCGCGTTGTGCGGAATCTCCGCGGGCTAGGCCTCCCCACTGGCAGGTCGCCGGTCAAAGCCAGACCCGGCGTGGCGATCGCGCGGCCGGTGGGAATAGCCGAACGTCGCGGCCGGGCCGACCCCAGGACGAACCAGGGACTCGAGGATTCGGCGGGCGGCGGGAAGGCTACGCCGCATCCACTTTCTTCAGTCCGGCGACCAGCAACTCGGAGACATTCCGCCCCTTGCGCAGCGCCCAGTCGTAGGTCTCGCGTTTCTCTTCCTGGGTGAGACCATACCCATACCGGTGGAATCGATCCAGCGTGACGCCGACCACATAGGTGCCGGCATAGGCGACGGCGCCCTTCGGGATCAGGCCGCCGCCCAGCGGGATTTTTCCTACCAGTTCGCGCGCCAGGGCCCGCCAGCCGAAGGCGCCCGCGATGATGGATCCGATCTGCGCCTTCTGCTCGCGGTAGCCGACGGGCGCATCGCTGGAGGCCGCGATCAGAAACGCCATCCGGATCTGGTTCATCGTCAGGAATGCGATGTCCGAAGCGAACTCGCCGGCCGCCCAGGGCAACTGGATCAGGTTGGGCATCACGTTGGGCAGGGCGGTGGCCAAGGCGAAAAACGCGTTCTCCTTGGCAACGGTGTGGATCACCCGGTCCACCACCGGTTGGCGGAACGCGGGGAAGAAGCGCGCCAGGCTCAAACCCAATTCCTCGCGGGACTCCAGCACCTCCCGCACCGTGCGCTGCGGATGCGCCACATAGAAGGGAATCGCCTGCGGCCGGCGGGGCAGGTGCTCTTCCTGGAACACCAGGTCGAATTCCGACGGGGTGCCGGGCTCGCCTACGCGGTGGACCATCTGCATCAGTTCCAGCCGGCGCTCGCGCGAGATCGAGGTGGGCGCCAGAAAATCCTCCATCGCCTCGTAGCCGGCGGTGCCCGCCGAAATCAGGCCGATGGCGAGCGGACGGTCCGCCGCCTTACGCACTTCCTCCGGATTCAGATGCGAGATTGCCTGGCGGATCTGTTTCAGCAGGTGAAGCGAAGACATGGCAAGAGCGGGCCCACGCCGCCATTGTACCGTGCGCCCTTGGGCGTCCGCGATTCACCAGCCCGCCTTCAAGCTCCCGCGGGCGTTTTACGCCACAAAGCAGACAGGTTGTCCCGCGGCTGGAACCCCAGCAGCTTCCTGGCCTTGTCGTTCCGGAACTTGCCGTGAGGCATGTCCGCGAGGATGAAGAAGACCTCGCAGCGGGACGGCAGCTTCTCGAGGTCTACGGACAGGCCCAGCCGGAACGCCTCGCCCGCATCGGCGCCCGAAACGACGAACGGCACCGGATCGCTGCCGGGCCGCAGGTAGCTGTAATCCCGGGGCGAGACGCCGCGCAGATCGCGGAAGTTATAAAACAGGTAATTCAGCACATACACTTCGTGATGTTCAGTGAAGACGCGGCAGATCTCGTGGCCCAGCGACTTGGTCAGCGCGTAAAGGTTTGTGCCCGGCTGGGGAGGCGCGTCGGGCGAGAGCGCAAAGTCAAAACCTTCGTAGCTCGGTCCCGCTACCGTGAAGTGGGGACCGGTGTTGATGACTCGCCGGATGCCCTGCCGGACGGCGGCCGTCATCATGTTCCAGCAGCCGCCGGCGTTGACCGCGAAAGCGGCGCGGTCGCCCTGCCGGACCACCGAGCAGTTGATGATGGCGTCCATGCCCTCGGCGGCACGCATCACCTGGTCGAGCGACGACGCGTCCACCAGGCGGAATTCGTGCGCCGGTTTCTGCTCGGGCGGCCGAATGTCCGTCAGCAGTAGCTGATGCTCGGGCGCCAGCGCGCGGGCCACATGCGGGCCAAGATATCCGGCCGCGCCTAGCACTAGAACCTTCATCGTTTCACCACGCGTACTTGGGTTGATAGCCGAGAATCCGCTGGGCGGCCGCAACCGAGAACCGGCCGCGGGGGGAATCGGCGGCGATGTGCAACACCCGCCACCAGTCCGCCGCGGCCGCTCCGGCACTGCTCAGGACGAATTGCAGCGCAAGCCCCGCCGCGTGGACCACGTCCCGCTCGTCCACCCACAGCGGGTCGAAGCCGGCGGTTTCCCCATGGCGAACCACTTTCCCCATGCGGAGCGTCACACACCGCAGTTTGCGATCCCGCGCGAACTCCCGGCAGACGAATTCGCCCAGATGTTTGCTCAACACCGGCGATACCGGCGCCGGCCGCGGCTGCCAGGACTCGCTCACGGTGAAGTCCGCATCGTAAGGCGTCATCACTTCCAGCGTGCTGAGATAGACGAGGCGGGAGACCTGTTCGGCGGCCGCGGCGGAGAGCAGGTTGTACGTGCCGCGCGTGAGATACTCGATTTTCCGCCAGTCATCGTCTTCGGGCAACGGTTCGGCCACGTGCAGGATGGCGTCCACGCCGCGCACCAGCGAACGGGTGGCCAGATCGTTCGCCAGCGGGCATTCGACGAAATCGAATGTCGTGGCAACCCGCGTCCGCTCGGTCATCCGGATGCGATAGCCAGTTTGCAGACCCGCGGCCAGCGACTGCGCGAACGCGTGGGCGGCCGACGTGATCAACACCAGCGGCGTCGCGGCCGGCTGCGCCGCCAGCCCGGAGGCGGTGGCGCCCGCGCCGAGAAAGTAGCGGCGGTTGACCCTGGGACCGGTAATCCGTTTGGGTGGCTTCATCTCCTCGCAGCGTGGCCCGCCCGGAAGCAGAGCCGGTTTCCCCTCCATCGTACGATAGCCCTGGCCGCCCGGCAGGCTGGCTCAGGATGTCTTCACTCAGATTGTCATCGCCAGGAACCCGCCGGCGACGCGCAGGATCGAGCCCGTGACGAAGCTGGAGGCCTTTGGCGAGACCAGGTAGATTGCCGCACCGACCAGTTCCGAGGCTTCACCGAATCGATGCCTTGGGGTGTGGCGCATGATGTTCGCCACCCGCTCGGGGTTGAGGATCTTACGGTTCTGCTCGGCCGGAAAGAATCCCGGAAGAATCGCGTTGACGCGCACTCCGTGAGGCGCGAAGTCCTGCGCCAGAAACACTGACCCCGTGCGCTTTCCAGTTGCGTTTTGCTGGTGGCGTCGCAGGGGATCGCCGTCGCCCGGCAGCCGAGCGCAGCGATGGTGCAGGCGCGAGCCCGCGCACTCTCGATGTTGTCGTCCAGGATGGCGATCGCCGCGCCGGCCCTGGCCAGTCCGGTGGCCATTTTTCCGGCCAGCACCCCACCTCCACCGATCACCACCGCAACCTGTCCGTGGAGCGAGAAGAGAGAATCGCCGTTGGCGTCCGACATGCGGTCGGGGATGCAAATCCAAGCGCCATCCAGGCGCCGGCGCTCAGGCGCGAGGCACAGGACGCCCCTTGAAGGTCGTCGCGCCGCCGTCTCGTTCCAACCAACTCAACTCCAGCCGGCGATCGCCGAGTTTGCGAAAAAGCGTCATCATCCGGCCCACTTGCTCGGCATTCATCTCCGCGACTCCGAGGTCGTCTCCGTAGCCATTCGAGATGGCCACCGGAAGTTCGTACGTGGCAACGGCCTGTTCGTTGCGATTCCAAGTGGACTGGTGATACCAGTTACACGACCACAACGAGTTGCGCAGATTCGGGAAGAGACCGTAGGGCCAGTAATGGAACCCGGACATGGAGTCCTGGTAGGCGCCGTGCGCCACCAGTGCGTAAGGCGCCTGGTAGCTGGGGCCGACAATATCCGACGTCAGAAACGCCAGTTCCGAATTGTGGCGCTCGGTGGCGGAGCGCAACTCGTCCACCAGGCTCATCATCGCTTCATCGGCATAGCCAGGGACGGCATCCGTGCCCATCTGCCCCGCTCCGATGTGAAACGTCTCATCCCAGACAAAGCCATCTACCTCGCGGCCGAACTCCTCGAGCAGCGCCCGTAGATAGTTCTTAAAGAAGGACCGCACGCCCGGATGCAAGGGGTTCTGCGCATAGGTTTTGCCGGCGGTCTCGGGCCCGACCCATCCCCCCCACTTGAGCACCTTTTCCGGTTCGTGGATGCCAGCCAGGCCATCGCCCGCGTTGAGACCGTCGCCGAAGTAGAGCAGGCAGCGGAAACCGCGCTCTCGGGCATAGCGCATGCGCCGGCGCAGGTCCTCCACCGACATCTCGACCGGCCGAAGCCCGTCGAGGATCTTGCGCCACCCCCAATGCGTTGCGGTGAGCGATTTGGGCCCGCGGGCGTGCGCCAGGAACGCGGGGCTGCCCACGTTGGGAAAAGCCGTCCAGGAGCGATCGAGCGACTTCGTTGCCGGGTTGAAGGCATAGCGTCCGACAAAGTCATACCAGCCATGGAGGGTCGAAACGACACGATGGCGCTCTTTCAAAGGAATCAGCCTGGCCAGCGCGTCGATATCGGCAAACCAGCCACGGCCGTTCTTGCTGAGGTAGTCGTAGTTGACCAGCGTGATGTCGTGCAGCCACGCCGGACCGGGACGGACACCGGCGAGCGCGGTGTCATAGAGACTCTCGTAGGCGCGGCGGTCCGAGCCGCGATGGATCACTGTGTAGAACGTCCGCACTGTCGTCGATCCGGCGTCGCCGCCGCTGGTGTGCGTCCAACCGAATCGTCCTGGGGAGGAAGAGCCCGCCACCTGGAACGACGTGCTGAAACCGGGCTCGGAACACAGGGTGAGACGAAGATTGCCCGAGGCCGAAGACTCCGAGAGAACCGGAGCGGCGAGCCGGAGCTTCGTCGATTCCCCCGATCCGCCCGCCATGGCGTATAGCCAAGTGGGACGGTCGGAATCCGTCACCGGGTCGCGCCGGGCAATGCCTTCCCTTGTGGGCACGAACAGGCGTCGCGATTGAGCCGGAAGCTTGAGATTGCGGGGAAGATTGAGCCCAACCGGGCCGCTATAGCGTTGCCTGCTGGCCCAGGAGATGCGCTGCGTCAGCACGGCGGATGTGTCCGGCAGTTCCCGCAGGCTTACCGTGTAGGTGACGTCCAGGTGCTCGACCCTGTATTCGAACACGGCTTCCTGGCCGGACTGGCGTGATCGCACAGGCTGGTCACAGCGAAACGTCCTGCCGCCCAGGACCAGTTCGGGACAACCTTCGCCACAGGCAGCGTCGGAAAGAACCACTCGTTCGTAACGCAGTTCTTTGAGGCCGCCATGGGAGCCGAGCCGCGCTTGAAGCGGCCCAGCCCTGAGGACAGGATGTTTGGCAGCCGGCGCAAGTTGCGGGAGTCCGGCGAGAAGCATCGCCCTTCGTGTGGCACGCATGGAGGATGTTTCCTCCCTTTACCCGGCCGCTTCTCCACGACTTGATTGCGTGGAAGTCCCAACCCTCGCGGAAGGTTGGCCGGAGCAGTTTATTGGAATTTCCATTTTGGACTCCGGAAGAAGTCGACCATACCCCCCCACACGTGTCAAGCCCCACATCGTTTTTTGCGCGCCCCCAGCTTCCTGCTGGCCCTGCACGGGGTGCTCCTGCCGCCCTGCCGGCGCTCGATCACTTCAACGGAGCGGGCAGCAGCATGTACGTGACCAGCGCCTTGGCCGCCAACCTGCGGTGCTCGGTGAACACGTCCACCGCGCAGACGCAAAGCGTGGAACCCGCCTTGATCAGGTGCGCGCGGGCGGTGACCCGGCGGCCGTGTATCGGCGCCAGGTAGTTCAGTTTCAGCTCGACGGTGGCGACGGGGCGTCCCCTCGCGTGGGCGATCACGGCAAAGCCCGCCGCGACGTCGGCCAGGGCGGCGGTGACCCCGCCGTGCAGCGTGCCGTGCAGGTTGGTGTACTCCTCGCGGATCGGGCATTCCACCGTCACCCCGTCCCGATGCTGGCGCGTCAGGCGCAAGCCGAGCAACCGGTTGAACGAGATTTGATCCATCAAGGCGCGCAATTCGCCCAGAGTGAGAGTTGGCTGGCTCAACTCTTCATTATCCAATCCGAGAGCCGTGGGCGTTGGGGTACAATTGCGCGGGGCGGCAACGATGCGAACTGGCGTGATCGTCTTCTTTTTCCTGGCTGGAGCGGGACCGCTCTCCGCCCAGGCGAATCTGAAACAGGCGCTGACGTTTCATGCGCCGTTCGACAGCGGCGTCGATGCCGCATTCGCCAAGGGCGACAAACGGCTGTACACGGCGCCCGACTACCAGAAACTCGGCGAAGCCAAAGTGGGACTCCATGCCCCCCAAGTGGAACTGGCGCGCGGCCAGGGCCGTTTCGGCGACGCGCTGTGGTTCAAGCACAAGAACGCCCTGGCAATTTACTACCCCGCGCCGGGTAACGTGGTGTTCGATCCCCGGAACTGGACCGGAACCACGTCCTTCTGGTTGAAACTGGACCCGAACCAGGATCTCGAACCTGGCTATTGCGATCCCATCCAATTGACGCCGAAAGCCTACAACGACGCCGCGATCTGGGTCGATTTCACCAAAGACGACCAGCCGCGCCATTTCCGGCTGGGTGTCTTCGGGGATCTGAAGTCCTGGAATCCGCAGGACCTGCCTCCCGACAAGAACCCGAATTTCCTGAACCGGCTGGTGGTGGTGAAAAAGACCCCATTCGGCCGGGACCGCTGGGTGCAGGTGACGGTGACGCACCGCGGCCTTGGGTCGGGTAAGGGGACCGCAAAGTTGTACCTGAACGGCAAGCTCCAGGGTACGACCCCCGTGATTCAGGAACCGTTCACCTGGAACATGGCGGAGGCGACCATCCGGCTCGGGTTGTCCTATGTGGGGCTGTTCGACGACCTGGCGATTTTCGACCGGGCGCTCACCGACAGCGAAGTGGCGGCTCTTTACGAGCTGAAGCAAGGCATCCAGTCGCTGCGCTAGTCGCGCGAGGACGCAGCGCTGGCAGGGGCGCAGCCGCCTGGCGGCGTCTCGCCCGGCACGCTACCTTGGGGAGCGATGCGCTGGCTGGCGGTCGTGGTGTTCTGCACGGGATCTTGGGGCGGACTGAGGGCGGCCATCCGGCCAGGGATCGATCCGCGGGCCATGGTGGAGCGGCACGACGTGATCTACACCGCGCCGTCGCCCGAGCCTTGGCAAGCCATGCCCACCGGCGGCGGCGACCTGTCCGCGATGGTCCGCTGGGATGGGTCGCTGCGGCTGCATCTGACCAAGTCCGACGCGTGGGGCTTTCAGGCGCCGCAGGACGCGCCCGCCGGCACGCGGTTCTTCAACAACGTCAGCCCCGGCCATATCCGGTTGGTCTTCAGTTCCAAAGCTGCGGAGGCGGCGGCGCGTGGTTTCCGCCAACGGCTGGATTTGTATCACGGCCAAGTCTCGGTTCACATCGGCCCCGAAGGCGAAGCCGCCCGGATCGCCGTGTGGGGACACCCGCACCGCAAGGTGCTGGTGATGGAGGTGACCGACCCGCACGGTTTGCTCGATGCGCCTGTGGTCGAAGTCGTTGAGTGGCGGCCGAGCGTCGAGGTCCGCGCTGGCGGTGCGGCGCTGACGGCGCGCGAGGTCCACACGCGGCCGGCCCGGCCGCATCTGGCCAACACCGGGATGGAGGACTGGCCCGTCGATCCGCTGCTGGGCCGGGGACTTGGCGTGGCGGTGGGCGTGGCGGGCGTTCGGCCGCTGGCGCCCGAAGCGACGGGACAAACGGCCCGCTTTCGATTGCCGGCCCGCCTCCCGCGCGCCTATCGTATCCTGGCTGCCGCCGCGGTCACGCCCGCCGGCGATCCCGCCGGGGCCGCCCTCCGGGAGTTGCAGAACGCGGCGTCCGTTTCCCCCGGTCGGCTTCGTGCCGAACACCGGGCTTGGTGGCGCGCATACTGGAGCCGCGCGTATGTGCACCTGGAATCCCCCGCGGCGGACGCCGCGCGCCTGCTCCGCGCCTACTATGTGCATCTCTACACGCTGGCCTGCGTGAACCGCGGTCCCGTGCCAGCCAAGTGGGACGGCGGGCCGGGTTTGCTGGACGAAGATCGCCGCCATTGGGGCCTGGCCGAGTGGATCCAGGAGATCCGGTTCACCTATTGGCCGCTGTACGCCGCCAACCAACTCGAGATGGCGCGCGGGCTCTTCTCGCACTATTCCCGGATGCTGCCTTACCTGGAACGGCAGACGGAGCGCCTGTGGGGACTCCCCGGCCTCTGGGTCCCGGAGACCGCCCTGCCGTGGGGGCACGCCGAGGATTTCTCGTTGCGGCCCGGCGTACCGGTCCCGGGCCACTATCGGCCCTGGGACCCGCGGCAGCAACCGTTCGGGCGCTTCGCGGCGTACAACCCGTACGTGGGCCTGCTGTTCACCGCCGGGCTCGAACTGTGCCACCACTACCTCACCTTTGCCCGCTACAGTGGCGACGAGACGTTCCTGCGCGAGCAGGCCTATCCCATACTGAAAGGCGTCAGCGAGTTTGTAGCGGCGCTATTCCGCTACGACGAGCGGGGCCGCGCGTATCTCGAACCGGCCAACGCCCTGGAAACCTGGCGGCTGGTGCGCAACCCGGCGGACACGCTGGCGGGCGTTGCCGCCATCCTGCCTGAATTTGTTCGCCTGTCCCGCGCGTATGGCCGCGACCGCGCGGCGCGCGAACGCTGCGAGCGCCTGCTGGCCAACCTGCCGGATCCGCCGCGCGGCCAGTGGCGGGAGGACGGCGCGCGGATTGCGGACGAGTCCATTTGGGCGCCCGCCGAAGACGGCCCCGCCCAGAAGCCTGCCAATCGCGAGAACCCCGCGCTCTACCGGGTCGCGCCGTTTGGATTGAGCGGCGCGGGAGCGCCCGATGCCGCCATCGCCCTCGAGACGTTCCGCCGGCGGATCCGGCCGCTCAGCGACGGCTGGTCCATGGATGCGATTTGGGCCGCCCGGCTGGGGCTCGGCGAAGAAGCGGGGCGCCGGCTGGCCCGCCACGCGGAACTGTTTCAGCGCTTTCCTTACGGCGGCTGGACCAGCAACGACTCCAAGTACTGGCCGAACGGCCTGTCGGTGACGCCCTTCCTGGACGCGGGCGGCGTCAGCGCCACGGCGCTCCAGGAGATGCTGCTGCAAAGCCATGGAGGATTGCTGCGCCTCCTTCCCGCCGCGCCGCCCGACTGGTCGGGCTCTTTCCAGTTGCGGGCCGAGGGCGGTTTTCTGGTCACCGGCGACTTTCGCGGCGGCCACCTCCGCGCCGCCTGGATCCGAAGCCTGCTCGGACGGTCCTGCCGCCTGGCGAATCCCTGGCCGGATACCGCCGTCGTTTCGACCGGGCGGAAGGAGGTGGTTCGCGCGCCGGGCCGGGAAATCGAGTTCCCTACCGCGCCTGGCAAGGAATACCGGCTGCGCAGAGGCAACACCGAGTAAACCGGATAGAAACAGACTTCGCGCTACACTGCTTTTGAATGTTTCGTGCACTCCCGCTGACGCTTCTGCTTTGCAGTGTATTGCCGGGGCAGCGACTGGACCCGATCAAATGGGCTTTGGAGATCGACCCGGCGCGACCGGGAGGGACGGCGCGCGCGCGCCTGATCGCCACCATGGACGCCGGCTGGCATTTGTATTCGCTGACCACGCCCCCGCCGCCCCGGCCGACCCGCATCGCCCTGGCCGATCATCCCGCCATCGGCGGCGTGAAGATTTTCACGCCGCCCGCCCAGCGCGCCCTCGATCCCAACTTCCACTCCGAAACCGAGACCTACGACGAACGCGCCGTGTTTCTGCTCGAGCTGGAACTGAAACCGGACGCGGCGGGGGAAATACCGATCGCCGTGGAGGTGCGCTACCAGGCTTGCGACGACACGCGCTGCCTGCCGCCCACCCGCCGCACGGCGGAAGCGGTGTTGCGAGTGGCGGCCGAGGCGCCCGCTCCGGCGGCGGTTCCCGCGGACTATCAGCTTTATTCGCCGGCGGCGGCGTCCGCCCCGCCCGGCTCGGCGCCGCCTGCTCCCGCGCCCGCCGCTTCGGCGGGGGGCCTGCTCTCGCTGGTCCCGGTGGCGTTCGGCTTCGGTCTGCTCGCCGTGTTCACCCCCTGCGTCTTCCCGATGATCCCCATCACCATGTCCTATTTCCTGAATCGGCCGGACAGCGGGCGCGCGGGCACGCTGGGACACGCGGCGTTGTTCTGCGGGGGCATTATCGCGCTGTTCAGTATGATCGGGCTGGCGGTGACGGCGGCCTTGGGCCCTTTCGGCGTAGTGCGCGTGGGCTCCAACCCCTGGGTAAACGGATTCATCGCGGTGATCTTTTTTGTCTTCGCTCTGAGCCTGCTCGGCGCTTTTGAGCTGAGCATTCCCTCCAGCGTGCTGACCTTGCTCAATCGCAAGTCGGAGCAGGGGGGCATTGCGGGCACTCTGATCATGGGACTGGCGTTCTCGCTGAGCTCGTTCGCCTGCGTCGGACCGTTTGTCGGACCGCTGCTGGCCGCCAGCGCCCAGGGAGGACGTTTGCAGCCCATCGTAGGAATGGTCTCGTTCGCCGCCGGTTTGTCGCTGCCTTTCTTTTTCCTGGCGGCGTTCCCCTCTTATCTCAAGCGGATGCCTCGCAGCGGGGGATGGCTGCCGCGGGTCAAGATCGTGATGGGATTCATCCTGCTGGCGGTGATGCTGAAGTACCTCAGCAGCGTCGATCAGGTGTTGCAATGGAACCTGCTGACGCGGGAGCGCTTCTTGGCCGCGTGGATCGTGCTGTTCGCCATGCCGGGGTTGTATCTGCTGGGTTTCGTGCGTTTGGAAGGGGTCTCGCGCGACGAGCCGGTGGGGCTTGGCCGGTTGTTCACCGCGCTGGCGTTTTTGGTGTTTTCGATCAGCTTGGTTCCCGGCATCTGGGGCGCGCGCCTGGGAGAACTCGATGCCTATGTGCCTCTGCCGGCGCAGGCCGGCTTCAGCGCGGCTTCCGCTGGCGGCGCATCGCTGACCTGGTCGAAAAACAACCTGAACGATGCACTGGCGCGCGCGAAGAGCGAAGGCAAGCCGGTGCTGGTCAGTTTCACCGGCTATGCCTGCACCAACTGCCACTGGATGAAGGCGAACATGTTCACCCGTCCGGAGATCGCCCGCGCGATGAGCGGCTTTGTCCTGGTGGAGTTGTACACCGACGGCGCGGACCCGGCCTCGGAAGAGAACCAGCGCTTGCAGGAATCGCGCTTTCAAACCGTGGCGATTCCGTACTACGCGATTTTGAATGGCGACGGTGAGACCGTGGCCTCGTTCCCCGGTCTGACCCGCAAACCCGAAGAGTTTCTTGACTTCCTGAATCAGGGTGCGACGAAGAAAGGCGACGCGTCCTGAACGCATCCACCATGAAAGTGCTTTTGTCGATCTGGCTGACCGCCGCGGCGCTGGTGGCCGCGCCCCCTTCCTTCCGGGGCTATCCGGCTTCGGCCGGCGCCGAGCGCCAGAAACTGGAGGAAGCAGCGCGCGCGATCCCCGATCCTCCCCGCATTCGCGAGTACATCCGGCGGATGTCGGCCGCGCCGCACCACGCCGGTTCTCCGGGTTCCAAAGCGGTCGCGGAATACGCCTTGGGACTGCTCCGCGGTTTCGGCCTGGACGCGCGGATCGAGGAGTTCGAAGCGCTCCTGCCCACGCCGCTCCACCGCAGCGTCGAGTTGATCGAGCCGAAATCCCTGCGGGCGGCGATGCGGGAACCCGCGCTCGCCGAAGACCGGTCTTCGGGCGACCCGGGCCAGTTGGACACGTTCAACTCCTACTCGGCGGACGGCGACGTGACCGCCCCCGTCGTTTACGTCAACTACGGCATCCCGGCGGACTACGAGGAACTGGCCCGGATGCGCGTGGACGTAAAAGGCAGAATCGTGCTGGCGCGTTACGGAGCCAGCTGGCGGGGAACCAAGGCCAAAGTAGCCGCTGAGCAAGGCGCGGTGGGCGTGCTGATCTACTCCGATCCCCGGGAGGATGGCTATTTCGCCGGCGATGTGTACCCCAAGGGGCCGTTCCGTCCCAAGGATGGCGTGCAGCGCGGCAGCGTGATGGACATGCCGCTCTACCCCGGCGACCCGCTCTCGCCGGGGTGGGCGTCCGAAAAGGGATCCAAACGCCTTTCCCGCGAGGAAGCGCCCACCATCATGAACATACCCGTGGCCCCCATCTCCTATGCGGACGCCCTGCCGATTCTGGAAGCCCTCGAAGGACCGGTGGCGCCGGAACGCTGGCGCGGCGCGCTGCCCGTGACCTATCATATCGGTCCCGGACCGGCCAAAGTCCGGCTGCGCGTCGAACACGACTGGAGCATCAAGCCCGTCTACAACGTGGTGGCGCGCATCCCCGGCGCGCAGTGGCCGGATCAGTGGATTCTCTACGGCAACCATCACGACGCGTGGGTGAACGGCGCAGCCGATCCGTGCAGCGGCGCGGCCGCTCTGCTGGAAACCGCCCGCACGGCGGGCCAGATGCTGCGCCGCGGGTGGAAACCCAAACGCACCCTGATTTTCGCCTTGTGGGACGCCGAAGAGTACGGCCTGATCGGCTCCACCGAGTGGGCGGAGAAATATGCCCCGGAGCTCGACCGGAAAGCCGTGGTCTATTTCAATACCGACATGAACACAAAGGGGTCGCTGGGCGCGGGCGGCTCGGCCGTGCTCGAAGAGTTTCTGACCGAGGTGTTGCGGGATGTCCGCGCTCCCGGCAAGGCAAAGTCCCTGCTCCAGGCGGCCGAGGAGCAACGCGGCAAGCAGGATGCCGGACCCGCGTTTCGGGTCGCGCCCGCCGGCTCCGGTTCGGACTATACCGCCTTCTTGCACCACCTGGGAGTATCCTCGCTGAATCTCGCCTTTGGCGATGGCGACACCGCGGGAATCTACCACTCGATCTACGATTCGTTCGACTGGTTCGAACGATTCGGCGATCCGGACTACCTGCACGGCCGCGCCATGGCGCAGTTGATGGCGACCTCGCTGCTCCGCATGGCGGATGCTCCGCTGCTGCCGTTCGAGTTCCCACGCCTGGCGCGAGCCATCCAGGAGTACCTGACGGATCTCGAAAAGCTCCCCGGCGCGGACAAGGTAGACCTGGCCGCCGCCAGGCGGGAGCTGGACTTGCTGGCGCGCGAAGCCAAAGCCTGCGAGCAGCGCTACCAGCAGGCGGCGGCCCGGCTCGCCTCTGCCTCGCAGGACGCCCTGACCAAGGCCAACGAGTCGTTGATGCGGACCGAGCGCTCTTTTCTGCGGGCGCAGGGACTGCCCGGACGCGAGTGGATGAAGAACCACCTGTACGCCCCGGGCGCGTACACCGGCTACAGCGCCAAGACCCTGCCCGGCGTCCGCGAAGCCGTCGAAGCCGGGCGGTGGGACGAAGCCAGCCGCCATGCCGCCGTCCTGGCGGAAGTGTTCCGCGCCATCCGGCGGCAGATGCAGGAAGCGGGACAGGCGCTGGCGCGAATCTGAGGGCGAGGCCGCGGGCGGCGGCGACGACCGGCGAGCCAACGCTGTCTAGCCGACGGCCAGCGGAAGCGAACGCCGGCGCTCCCCGGTGGCGGCAAAGAGCGCGTTGGCGATGGCCGGAGCAGGCAAGGTGATGGGGGACTCGCCCGCACCGGCTGAAGCGATCTCGCGCCGGTCGATCAACTCGATGGCAATGTCCGGGATGTCGCGAAAACGGGGCAAACGGTACTGTGAAAGCCGTCGCGTGCGCTGGGCGTCGCCGTCGAATTCCAGCCGCTCCCAAAGCGCGCCTCCCAGGCCTTGAATGATCGCGCCCTGCATCTGGTTGCGCAGGTTGTCCGGATGCAAGGCGGCGCCGAAATCGCCCACCGCCACCATGCGGCGCAATCGCAAGGCAGGTCCCGCTCCTTCGGTTTCGACGAACAGCGCGAGGCGGGCGGCTTTCTCCAGGTTGCACGCCATGCCAAAACCAATACCAGCGCCGGCCTTCCGCTTGCCCCACCCGAAGCGAGCCGCGCCTCGCTCGATGACCTCGCGCAACCGCGCATCCTCGAGGTTGGCCAGACGGAACTCGACCGGATCGCGGCCGAGCGCGTGCGCCCACTCGTCCACCTGCGACTCGCGCGCAAAGTTGTTGGCCGTCGCCGCCAGCGCGCGGTACGAGCCCTGCCGCAGCGGCGATGCGGCGCGCCAGAACTCGTTCGACATGTGCGGAATGGCGTACGGCGGGGCCAGCCCGGGCGCGCCGGAATTGTAGTTGCGGAAGCGCCACGCCGTGAGCCGCCCGGCGGCGTCCACTCCGCTCTCGACGTCGATCACCGCCGGCGGGCGGGCGTAGGCAATGCGGAATTCCTCCTCGCGGGTCCAGGCCACCCGAACGGGCGCGCCGGCGGCGCGGGCGAGCACGGCCGCTTCCCATTCGCATTCTCCCCGCTGTTTGCCGCCGAAGGCCCCGCCCGGCATCGCCACCATTACCCGCACCCGCGTTTCCGGGACGCCGAACGCTTTGGCCAGCTCGGCGCGGATCAGGAAAGGCGCCTGTTTGCCGCAAAACACGGTCAGCCGGCCGCCATCCCACTGCGCAATCGCGGCGCGCGGCTCCAGGGCGGCGTGCGCAATCGGCGCCGTCTGGTAAGTGGACCACAGCCTGCGGTGCGCCGAGCCGAGCGCGGTGTCCACGTCTCCCCGGCGGATCAGCGGCGGATAGCGCGTGTCCTTCACCTCCACCGGCGGGACGGCGGTCTCCCGCAGGCTTCGCATCAGCGCGTCCCGGTCCGGCAGGGGCTCCGCTTTCCACTGCGCCCGCATCAGCGCGGCGGCCCGCGCCGCCGTCTGGGCGTCGGGCGCCACCACCCCCAGCAGGTCGCCTTCGCGCACCACCTGGACGCCGGCCAGTTTGCGGGCGGCGAGGTCATCGTAACTCTCGAGCCGGGCGCGGTAGGCGTCCGGCCGCACGATCCGGCCGTGGCGCATGCTTTCCACCCGGAGGTCCGAGCAATACCGGAGGCCCCCGGTCACCACTTCGCGCCCGTGCAGCGGAGGCGCCGAAGTCCCCAGCACCCGCCACTGGGCGGGCTCCGTCAGCGGCCGGCCGGCGAACGCCGCAGCGTCGCGGCGCGCCGCCGGCACGGTCTCGGGTGCGGTGAGGGACGCCCACGTGCCGCCGTCGTCCGGCACGCGGTCCGTATCGCCCATCACCAGCCGGATCTTCTCCACCCGGGCTTGCAACTCCTCCGCCAGCGCCTGGGTCAAGAGCGTGCGGGCGCCCTGCCCCATCTCGATCTTGCCGGTGAACGCCTCGTAGATGCCGTTTTCGGCCAGCCGGACCCGGACCGGCGTCTCCGCCGAGCCCAGCGGCAGCGTGAGGGTCGCGCCGCCGCCCAGCAGTTGGAGAAACTCGCGGCGTTTGTAGTCGGCCAGCAGCGCGTCACCCACGGCGGGCAGCCTTTCGCCGCGAAGCCGCCGTCACGGCCGCGACGATCCGGGGATACGTCCCGCAGCGGCACAGATGGCCTTGCAGCGCGGCGGCGATCTCGCCGGCGCTCGGCTGTGGATTCCGCTCCAGCAACGCCGCGGCCGCCAGGATCATCCCCGGCGTGCAGAACCCGCATTGAAACGCCGCGTGTTCGAGGAAAGCCTCCTGCACCGCGTGCAGGCGCTGGCCCGAGGCGACGCCTTCAATGGTGACGATCTTCTTCCCCACCGCCGAGGCCGCCGTCAACAGGCATGACTTCCGCGCCACGCCGTCCACCAGCACCACGCACGCGCCGCACTGCCCCTCGCCGCAGCCGTACTTCGTGCCAGTAAGCCCGGCGTAATCGCGCAACAGATCCAACAGCCGGATGCCCCGCGGCACGTGCAACCGCAACTTCCGCCCGTTGATGTCGAGGCGCAGCTTCATGGCCGTCAGTTTCGAGGGTAACAGCCTGTCCCGGCGCCGTCCAGAGAGAGATCCGCCCTCCCTGCTCCTCTGCCATGGCGGAAGCTCTCGCGTCTGCCGCGTCGAGACAAGCCGCGACCCGGTGGGGCAAGTCTCCGACTTTCCGGGCGGAGCTACACTAATGGCTGCATGGTCGACCTTCGCGAGCACACCGGGCGTTTCTTCTTTCTCCTGGGCGTGATTCTGATCGGCGTCGCGCTCTTCCAGCCAAGCAACCGCGCGCCGCTTACCGATGCCAATGTCAACCTGTGGTCCGGACTGCTGATGCTGGCGTTTGGCTCGCTGCTGCTCTGGCTGGCGCGGCGCGCCCGGTCCTGATCCGGCGGTCCGGTGCTGATCGACTCGCTGTTGGCTGAGGCGCGCGCCCGGTTTCGGTCCCGCGCCAACGTCGTGCTCACCGCGACGCCCGGAGCGGGCAAGACCACGGGCGTTCCGCCGGCCTTGCTGGAGGAGTGCACCGGCGAGGTTCTGGTTTTGGAGCCCCGCCGTCTGGCGGCGCGCATGGCGGCGCGCCGCGTCGCGGCCCTGCGGGGGGAAGCCGTGGGCGAAACTGTCGGCTACGCCGTCCGTTTCGAGGAAGTAGCGGGTCCGGCGACCCGGCTCCGTTTTCTCACCGAAGGAGTGCTGACCCGGCGGATGGCGTTCGACCCCGACTTGGAGGGCGTCTCGGCGGTGGTGCTGGACGAATTCCACGAGCGCCATCTGGAAACCGACCTGGCGCTGGCGCTGGTGCGGAATCTCCAGCGGAAGCGCCGCCCGGACCTGAGCCTGTGGATCATGTCCGCGACCCTCGACCCGGATCCCGTCCGCCGCTACCTCGGCGACGCCGCGCTTCTGCACGTCGAAGGGCGGATTTACCCCGTGGAGATCCGCCATCGGCCCTACAGCGCTGCGCCGCTGGAAGAGCAGGTCGCCGCCGCGGTGGAGCAACTGCTCGCCGAGGGCCTCGATGGCGATGTGTTGGTCTTCCTTCCGGGTGCGGCGGAGATCCGGCGCGCCGCCCGCGCCTGCGAGCCGCTGGCCCGCCGCGCGGACCTGCTGGTCGCTCCCCTGTACGGCGACCTGCCGGCCGAGGAGCAAGACCGCGCCGTCACTCCTGCTTCGCGGCCCAAGATCATCCTGGCCACCAACCTCGCGGAAAGTTCGATCACCATCGAAGGAGTCACGGCAGTGGTGGATTCCGGGTTGGCGCGGATCGCCTCGGATTCACCCTGGACCGGCCTGCCGCGCTTGCGGATCGGCCGGGTCAGCCGCGCCTCTTGCGTCCAGCGGGCCGGACGCGCCGGACGGCTGCGCCCCGGGCGGGTGATTCGCCTCTATCCGGAAGCGGACTTCCTGCGGCGCCCGGCTCAGCACCCGCCGGAACTGCTACGCCGCGAACTCTCCGCTGCGCTGCTCTTGTTGCGGGCGGCAGGCGGACTCGGCTTTGCGGACCTGGAATGGCTGGATCGGCCGCCGGCTGCGGCCGTGGACGCCGCCGCGGGCCTGCTAGCTGCTCTTGGAGCCACCGGTCCCCAGGGGCGGCTGACCTCGCTGGGACGCCGCATGGCGCGCTTGCCCCTGCATCCCCGCCTAGCGCGTTTCGTGCTGGAAGCAGCCAGGCTGGGGGCACGCCGCGACGGCGTCGCCGCCGCCGCGCTCCTCTCCCTCGGCGCGCGCCTGCCCGAGCAGCCTGCCCCGCTCGCCGAAACCGACCTGTACATCTTGTTGGATTCGGATTGGGACCCGCGCGCCCGCCTCATCATGCAACAACTTCACCGCATGGTTTCCGCCGTTACGGAGCCGAGCGAGGGCGGGGACAGCCTGTGCCAGGCGGCGTTGGCCGCCTTCCCCGATCGCGTCGCGCGTCGGCGCGCCGGCCTCGACCTGCTGCTGGCTGGAGGTGGTTCCGCGCGGTTATCCGCGCAGAGCGCGGTGCGGGAGGCGGACTTCCTGGTCGCGCTCGAAGTGGACGACCGGCCGGACCGCGGACTGCCGCTGGTCCGCATCGCCAGCGCGATCCAGCCCGAGTGGCTGCTCGATCGCTTTCCGCACCGCGTTACCGCGCACACCCGCCTCGAATGGGACCGGCAGCGCGAACGGGTTGACCTGGTGGAGGAACTGCGTTTCGACTCTCTGACGCTCGCCGAAACCCGGGCCCGCCCGGCCGCGGACGCCGAAGCGGCGGAACTGCTAGCCGCCAAGGCCTGGGAAGCGGGTCTGCACCGGTTCTGCGACCCGGAGGAACTGGAAGGCTGGCTGGCGCGCGTGGACTTCGCCTCCCGCTGCGCGGCCGTGCCTGCGCTGGGCGAGGAGGATGTGCGAGAGGCGTTGCGAGCGCTGTGCCGCGGCTTGACCAGCTTCGCCGAACTCGAGCCGCTGGCGCGCCAAGGCGGTTTGATCGCCGCTTTGGCCGCCCGTCTCCCGGAGGGCGGCTCGCGCCTGGTGGAGGAACTGGCGCCGTCCCGCCTGCGCCTGCCCGGCGGACGCACGGTGCCGATCCACTATGCGCGCGGGCAGACCCCCTGGATCGCCTCCCGCCTCCAAGACTTCTTCGGCTTGATGGAAACCCCGCGCGTCGCCGGCGGCGCCGTTCCGGTGGTGGTGCATTTGCTGGCTCCGAATCAGCGTCCGGTCCAGATGACCACCGACCTGGCGGGCTTCTGGGAGCGGCTCTATCCGCAGGTCCGGCGTGAACTCTGCCGCCGCTATCCGAAACACGCCTGGCCGGAAAAGCCGTAGCATCCCGCGCCTGAGGCGCAGCCCCCAACCGCTTTGCCGCTCGTGGCGCGGCTCCGTCCGGGCGTGACGAACACCGCTCTTTTTGCGGGGCGACTGACCCGCGGGCTACGGGCGGCCCTCCGCCGCGTTATGATGCGAGTTCATGCTCCGCCGCACTTTTCTGGCCCTGCCCTCTCTGGCGGCTCTCCCTGCCGCGGAAGCGGAAGCCATCCGCCCCACCCGCCGGGTGCGCCTGTTCAACGGCAGGAACCTCGACGGCTGGTACACCTGGCTGAAGGAACATCGTGCTGAGGACCCCAACCAGGTCTTCCGCGTCGTCAACGGCCAACTCCGCATCTCTGGCGTCGATTGGGGAGGCATCGCCACCAAGGCCGCCTTCCGCGACTACCGCCTGATCACCGAGTGGCGCTGGGGCGGGCCGGCCCACGGCAACCGCGCCCAGGCGGCCCGCGACAGCGGCATCCTGGTGCATGCCAGCGGCGAGGACGGCGCTTACGGCGGCATCTGGCTGGAGTCCATCGAGGCGCAGATCATCGAAGGCGGCGCCGGCGACTTCATTGTCGTCTCCGGCGGCAAGGTGAACCCGTCGCTGACCTGCGAAGTGCGCAAGGACGCCAAGGGCGAGACCTACTGGCACAAGGGCGGCGAACCGATGACGCGCACCCGCGGGCGCTTCAATTGGTACGGGCGCGACCCGGAATGGAAGGACGTGCTCGGTTTCCGCGGGAAACAGGACCTTGAGAAGCCCATGGGCCAATGGAATCGCCAGGAAGTCGTCTGCCACGGCGATACCATTACCATCCTGGTCAACGGAACCGTGGTCAACATGGGCGCCCAGGCGTATCCTTCAGCCGGCAAGATCCAGATCCAGAGCGAAGGCGCCGAAATCTGGTTCCGGCGGATCGACCTCTACCCCGCGTAGGGCGCCGCGTCACTCGCTGGCGTTTGCCCCGGGCGGCATGCTGACCATCTTGCCGACGTCCCTGCGCACCACGCCCGACCCGTCGTCAAACTTGAGCGGTGCGATGGTCCCGCGGGAGAGCGCGGTTCCGTAGACCTCCGTCGAGCTTTGGCTGCCCGGCAGGTGCTGGATGGCGGCAGCGCGTCGCTGAGTCGCGACCGGCAGCCGGCGGGCCTTCTCCTGCGCTACGGCGCCCTGCTTACCGCCGGCCGGGCGACAGGGCGATCCGGACGCTCACCGCCCCGCGGAAATCTCCGGTTCGGTAGCCGACGGCGCGATCGCCCGGGTAGCGGTCGTCCAGGACTTGGCGAATCTCGGGCTTGAGGCTTTCCCGCGGCCCGTGGCAGTTGAGGCACATGGCGGCGATCGTGATCGGCTTCAGGTAGCGCAGGTACGCCTGACCGGCTTCGGAAACCACTTCCGCAATCTCCCCGGGCAGTTGACCGCGCGCGTGCAACTGTTCGAGTGCTTCGAGCTTCTTCCGTTCGTAGGCGTCGGGCGCGTCCTGGACGTTGCGATACTTCATGCTGACCCGCCGCACGGAATGTCCGGCGCGCGCCGCGAACTCCTGGGTGGTTTGCTGCGCAGTTTCGGCGCACACGCGCACCGCACCGGCGAACCCGCCCGCGGCGAGTTCGCGAGACAACAGGTCGCGCAGGCGCCCGGTAAGATCGGCCGCCACCTGCCGCGCGGCGGCGAGCGCTTCCGCCTCACCCATGGCCGGGGGCGCCGGCCTTGCGGACCAGAACAATCCGGCCGCCGCCAATCCTGCCGCCAAGGTTTGCATCAGCTTCGGCATGTTTCCTGGACCCCGCTACCCAGTTTGTCACAACACCCGCAGGCTCAGGTCAGGACCGGCAGTTCCGGCCGGCGGTGTTCCGCCGGAATCTCGACCTCGCCGCTCACCTGGTAACGCGGGTGCATGCGCCCGCTGAAGTCGAGGTAGAGTTTCCGCCGCAGGCACCACTCGGGAAAATGCGCCAGCCGGAAGAGCGGGTACTTCATCGCGCTGCCGAACAGCCTGCGTCCCAGGGTGTAGTAATACAGCGGAATCCCCATATTGAACTTCCACTGCACGGAGCGCTGGCGCCGGAAAAAATCCATGTTGTAGCGCCAGCACGTGAAGAAAAATTCCCACTGCAAATCGGTGAGCCGCGCGATCCGCGCGCCTTCTTTTTTCTCCAGGCGCGTGTCTTCCAGCGGCACGAACAGCGTGGGAATCACACACCATTTGGCATCCTTCAAGGCGAACAGGAGGTCCAGCGAGTCGCGCGTATCCTCGCGCGTCTCGCCGGGCAGGCCGATGATGAAGGTGCACATCGGAAACCAGTTGTGGCGGTTCATCACCTGCATGCCCTTCAGCACTACCTCCGGCCATTGCTCCGGGCGGAAGGGATAGGCTTTCCCCTTCATAAACTGTTTGAACAGCCGCACGGAGCCGGTTTCCAGCCCCACGAACATCATGGCGTAGCGGTTCTCCGGATGAGTGGAGGCGGCGTGGCGATGGACGCTGTAGCCCACCGCCACCGGGGAGAGATCTTCAATGACCTCCGGTTCGACGACCGCCGGGGCGATGGTGCCGTGGGTCAGCGAAATGTACCGGATGCCGGGCACCGCGGCCACCGCCTCGAACATTTCCTTCAAGGCGCGGCGATTGGTCTGGAACTTCTTGCCTTGCTGGTACAGAAAAAGGTCCTCGGTGGTCAGCGTGATGTGATCGGCGCCCTCGGCCACTTGGTGGCGGACGTTGGCCAGAATCTGCGGCAGGGGAATGCTCTTGCCTCCTCGCAACGCCACCGAGCAGAACTGACAGCCGCGCCCGCACCCCCGCGTGATCTCGACCACGCCGAACGTCGAACGATGGCGCGTCACGGGTATGCTCTCCAGCCGCGGGCTGCTGCATTCGACCCGCGGGGGCAGCGGTTCGCCGCGCACCGCGCGCTCGAACAGGTCGAGCGCCGTTTCCTCGGCCTCGCCGATGACCAGGCAGTCGATCCGCCACTCCTGTTGCAGTTGTTTGTGTTCGATCTGCCAGGCGCCCGGCCCGCCGACGATGACCCGCAGGTGCTCGCGGTGATTTTCCATCGCGGGGTGCTGCACCAGGCGGCGAAACTCGGCGGCGTTGATCGGCTCGCACTCTCGTCCGTAGAAGCCCGCGTAGACATCCGTCGCAAAGGTGATGCCCAGGGGGTTGTGGGCGTGGATGCCAATCACCCGCGTGTCTTCTCCTACGAATTGGTCCAGCTGATCCGGGTAGCAGACCGCCACGTCCTCCGGCGGAAACCGCTGGAGCAGCAGGCTTTCAATCACCCTCAGGCCGTTGGGAACGAACTTGGCGCGGCCATCCGGCCACACTTCCACGTCGGTTGACCAGTCCGTGCCCAGGAAGCGGGCATACTGGGCAGGCAAAGTAGCCAGCAGCATCTGCCGCCAGGTGCTGCGCTGGTACTCCGTGGATTCACTGGTGCTTGCGGCAAGAACAATTCTACATCCACGTGTTTTGGCTGGCATTGTCGTCGATAGCGAACTCCCGAATCGGCTCCACTGCCCGCTCGCAGCGGGGAGCCCCGCTCCTCCGCTTCCCGCGACCGAATACGCATCGCACCCTTCTCCCGCATCCCGACGAACTCACGCGGAATCAGCGATGACAATTCGGTAACACTTCAACCTCTTGCCCCTATGATAGTGCATTCGAAGCGCAGGTTTTAACCGGGCGTCAAAACCCGCCGGCGGGCGCCAGGCGTCCGCGTTTCCCTCCGGGTTCGCTGGTCAGATAGAGCACCATCATGTGCCCATCGGTCCGCAGTTCGTCGCCGGTCGCGTTGCCCGCCTTGCGCGGCGCGGCGGGACGATCGATCAACGAATAGCCGGTGGCTACGCCGGTGAACAGAAGGTCGTCCGCAATTTTCTGCCGCTCCTTGTCGATTTCCGGGTCGATCAGGTGATACCACTGCGTTCCGGCGCGGCCCATGCCGATGCCAATGTCGTGGGTCGCCGAAGCGACCCAAACCGGCTTTCCCTGGTAATCCCCCGGACGGCGATAAATGCGCAGGTGATGCCGTTTGGCTACGGTGTTGAGATCCTTTTGATATTCGTAGTCAGGTTCCTTGCCGTCCAGCAGGAGTTTGGAGAAGGGAGCCTCCTCATAACCCTTTTGGCGCAAGGCGGCTAACGCGGTACGAAATCCGGTCTTGACGCCCAGGCTCTTCGCCTCCAGCCACCCGGCTTCCTGGAAGCCGGCCTCGAGATCTTCCGCAGCGCCGACGAACAGCAGGTTGGTGATGTCGGAGTCCTCGCCGCTGGGGGTCTTCACCCGGAGCGGTTGGGAGCGGACGAGATTCACCATAGCCTGGGTCGGCTTTACCTGATTCCAGTCTTTCTGCGGTTTTCGCGTCTGGAGTTTTTCCGGCACCGATACGCGTAAGATCAGTTCGACGCCGGCGGGGTAGTCGATCTCCCGGCCAAGCGTGAGATTGTACCCGCGGGTAGCCCATTGCAGGCCCTCGGAAAAGCCGGGCATCACGAAACCCAGGCCGCGCAGACCCAAGGTCCAGCGGCCCACCGCCCGGTTGGGAAAGGGAATGCCGAGGATGCGTCCGTGATTCACCGTCTCCCGCGCGTTGTCGACTTCCAGGACTCGCGTGGCCAACCGGGTGACGTTGCCGTCGGCGTGCCTGAAGTTGGTGAAGTCCAGCGCCGCCTCGGCGCGGGTGAACCGGTCGCGCGCGTGCCGGGCGGTGAGGACCGTACCCTCCACCGCCGTTCCCGGCTCCAGCAGCACGCGCGCGCCCTCTCGCACCGGCGCGATGACGACGGCCTTGGTGCGCTCCCCCGTCCGCGTGTTCTTACTGTGGAACGGTTCGGTCAGGCGAACCCAGATCTCCGTTCCGGCGGGCACATCGGCGTCGAGCGCCGCGGTCAGCCCGCGAAAGTCCTTGCGCGCGGCCAGCGCGCGCAGTCCGTTGATGTAATCGACCATCCGGTTGGCGTCGTCATGGCTGATCCCCCGGCGGGCCCCGGCTTGCTCGAGTACGTGGCGCAGCGATTCTTCCGGATTGGCTTCCTCCCAGTCGAGCGCCGTGTTGCCGTAGTCGTCCTCGGCGTTCACGTCGGCGTTCTTGTCAATCAGGACCTCGGCCAGTTCGCGATAGTCCTCGTGGATCTTGCGGTCGGACCACCGGAAGGCGCCGATGGCGATCCAGTGCAGGGCGGTCCGGCCCTGTTCGCCTTTGGCGTTTACGTCAGCCCCCTGCTCGACCAAGGCCCGCGCCTCCGCGATCAGCGCGCTTGCCTCTTTCTTTTTCTTCTCCTGCGCCGCCGCACGAAGCTTTTCCACCAGTGCCTTGCCGAGCCCGGCCGGATCCCCGGGTTTGGCTGGAGACAGCATCCACCACGCGGCAAGCAAAGCCGGTACGGCCCACCGCCAGGTAGCCGTCGCCCTCCGGAGGCGCGCAATCTTCGGGATGGACATCATAGACATTGCCGCCTTTGTCTCTCATAGCACACGAGCCTTCCCTTTGCCCCGGCCGCCGGCGGTGCTGTAATGAGCTTGGGCTTCCGGCCATGAAGATTCCATTCAACCCCTCCGTCTACGAACACGCGGCGCGATTCACGGGCCGCACGCCGTGGGAGGTATCCCGGGATCCGGACTTGATGTTCGAAGGACATCGCGCGGCTTACCTGGAGTATCGCCACACGCCGATTGTCGTCGGCATCGACATCTACAACCTCGAGGCGGAGGCGTACGGAGCCCAAGTCGCGGTACCGGGACCGGACGGGATCCCGGCCATTTTCGATCCCTTGGTCAGCTCGCTGGACGAGGCGCGGCGGTTGCCGCCCTTCGACCCGGCGCGCGACGGGCGGATCGCCATGGTGATCGACGTCGGCCGCCGGCTGGCCGCTGCGCTCCCGCAAGCGGACGTACGGATTCCGCTGGCCGGCCCCTTCTCCATCGCGTTCAACCTGCGCGGCATCAACCAGCTTTGCGAAGATGTGGCGGCGGACCCGGACGCCGTGGCCGCCTGGCTGATGACCCTGGCGGAGAATCAGGCCGCCTTTGCGCGCGCGGTGGTGGCTGCGGGGCTGGATGTGGCCTTTTTCGAGTCGGCGGCCGCGCCGCCCCTGCTGTCGCCGCGCCAGTTTCAGCAGGTCGAGCTGCCGGCGCTTCGCCACATTATGACCCTCACCGCCTCCATCGCCGGCCACTCGGTTCCCTGCATCATGGGCGGCAATACCTATCTCATTCTGGACGGCATCCTCTCCACCGGCACCGGGTACGTGGTGTGCAACGTCGAAACCAACCAGCAGGCGTTCGTCGACCGCGTTTGCGCAACCCACCCCGAGGTGAACGTGCGTATCAATATGGACCCGCGCATCGTGGCCTGCGAAGACCGCGCCGCCATCTTCGCCGAAGTGGACCGCATCCTCGCCATCGCCGCGGGCCGGCCGAACTGCCTGATGGGCACCGGTTGCCTGCCGCTGGAAACGCCGCCCGGCAACATCCGTTTGATTCGCGAGTACCTGGCCGCGCCGTAAACGCGGGAGCGGTGGCGGCGCTGGAGCGCGCGAAGGAACGAAAGGTAGCACCCGCGCTGCGCCCGCGCTCACCGCCCGAGCGCCAGTCAGACGCCGGCGCTTTCTCCGCTCCGCAGCGGCAGGGTGATGCGGACGGTGGTCTCGCCGGGCGCGCTTGCCACGTCCAACGCACCGCCTTGGTCGCGGATGATCTGGTTGGCCAGGGGCAGGCCCAAGCTCATCCCGACGCGCCCGCCTTTGGTGCGTAAATGCGGTTCGAACAACTGCGCCCGCTCCGCGGCCGAGATGCCGCGTCCGCTGTCGGTGATGGCCACCTCCAGCATGTCCTCCCTCTGCCGCACGCTCAGGCGAATAATCCCTTCGCCGTCGATCGCCTCCACCGCGTTGCTCAGGATCTCGAGCAGAACCTGATGCATTTGCGCCGCCGGGCCGGTCCAGCGGGGAACCTCGTGGTAGTCCCGCACGACCCGGATCCGCCGGCCGCACTCGTGGGCCAACAGCCCCATGACCAGGTCCACGCTTTCCCGCAGATCGATCGTTTCCCGCCCGGACGCGTCGAGCAGCGCGAACTTGCGCAGATCACCCGCCAGCTTTTCTAATCGTCCAAAGGCCTCCTCGGTGGTGCGCCGCAGGTCGGCGAGCGCTTCGCGCTGCGCGGGAGTCAGCGCCTCGCACGCCCGTCCGTAGAAACTCCATACCGCCCGCAGGCTGCCCGCGAGCGCCCCCAGCGGAGTGTTGAGCTCGTGATTGATGCCCGCAATCAGTTTGCCGAGGGTGGCCCGCCGCGCGGCTTCCACCAGGTGCATCTGCGCCTCCTCGAGGGCGCGGGTGCGCTCGCGCACCTTTTCTTCCAGCCGCTCGTTCAACTCCCGTACCCGGAAGTACAGCAAGAGGCTGCCCATCGGCTCCCGGACGCGGACATCGGCATGAAAGCGCTTCTCGAACACCCGCCCTTCCCGGTTGACGAGAAAAGAACCGGGGTGGGGAATCCCATAGACGGGGTCCCGCGGGTCTACCGCAGTGTTGAGCACGCCGACCTGGCGAATGTACCGCGCCTCCTCGTCCGCCAGCAGCAGATAGCGGATGCCGTGGGCGGCGGCGAATTCTCGCAACAGCGCCACCGGCTCGGGGCAGATGGCGAACACGGCAATTCCCGCCGCGTCGTAGCCGGCGATCGCCTGCTGCAATTCGACCAGTTGCATCGAGCAGAACGGGCACCACGTCACGCTGCGGAAGAAATGGACCAGGGCCGGACGCCCGGCCCGTTCCGCGGTGAAGTTGACCAGCCGCCCCTCGTGCGAGAGCAGCGTGAAGTCGGGCATCGGTTCGCCTTCCGCGGGCCCGGTGAAGAAATGATAAGGCCCGGGATTGAGGATGCGCATGCCAGGGGAGGTTTCTTTCATGCGCATCCTCCAGGCTCCAGCACCTGCCGGAACAGCGCCGCGCCCTCCAGGTCCCGCAGGGTGACCGTCAGGTTCCGCGTACGGCCGTCGATGTCGACCTCGCCAAAGAACTGCAATCCCTCCGCGGGCGCCAGATTGAACCGGCCCGCCGGCGGATGCTTCTGAAAGATCACCTCGGGACCAAACGTTTCATCGAGCGCATTGGGCCCGAACGTCCCGGCATGCAACGGCCCGGAGACGAATTCCCAGAAAGGCAGGAAGTCGCGGAAAACCGCCCGGTCCGGATGATAGTGCAGCGCCGCCGTGTAATGCACATCCGCGGTCAGCCAGACGACGTTCCGCACACAGTCGCGTTTCAGCGCGCGCAGCAGGCGCGCGATCTCCCCTTCCCGGCCGAGCGGCGGCCCGGCGCCGTTGGCGATGCCTTCGTAGCGCGCGCGGCCCTCGGCGTCATGGCCGTCGCCGACCATCAATCCGATGGGCATGTCGGAGGCGATCACCTTCCAAAGGGCGCGAGAACGGCGGAGTTCGGCGAGCAGCCACTCCGTCTGCGCGTGGCCCAGCAGCGCGGTTTCCGGTCCGGGCTGGGCCTGGCGATTGGCTGAATTCGGACCGCGATAACTGCGCAAGTCGATCACGAACACATCCAGCAGCGGGCCGTACGGAATGCGGCGGTACACCCGGTCGGCGGCCACCGCCTCGGCGCTCAAGGGCGCGAACTCGAAAAACGCCCGCCGGGCTCGCCGCGCCAGCGTCCGGATGTCCTTCTCGCGATATCGCGCGTCGTCCCGCAAGTCCTTGCCGGGCGACCAGTTGTTGGTCACCTCGTGGTCATCCCACTGCCAGATCTGCGACACTTCCGCATGGAAGCGGCGCAGGTGCTCATCCAGCAGGTTATACCGGTAGTTGCCGCGGAACTCGTCCAACGTCTCGGCCACTTTGCTTTTCTCGGGCGTGACCAGATTCCGCCAGACGCCGCCGTCCGGCAGCGCCTGTTCGGCGGGAATCGGCCCGTCCGCGTAAATGGTGTCTCCGCTATGCAGAAAGAAGTCGGGCGCCGCCTGGCGGATGGTTTCGTAAATCCGCAGGCCTCCCCACTCGCGATTGATTCCCCAGCCTTGGCCGCAGGTGTCGCCGGACCAGCAAAACCGGACGTGCGAAGCGCGGGGCGTCTGCAAGCGCCCGCGCACGGGTTCGCTCACGGCGCGCGGGTTGTCCAGGTCTTCCAACAGCACCTCATACTGAATAGTTTCGCCAGGCGGCAGGTTCCCGAGCCGGACGCGCCCGGTGAACGCCGAGGCGGGCAGGCAGAGCGGTCCGGGAAAAGCATGCCGAGGTCCCGCCGCACTGCTCCACCACGTCACCCGCATGCGGCTGGGCCGGTCCGCGCACGACCAGATGGTTGCGCTTTGCGGGGTGACGTCGCCAGCCATCGCGCCGTGCGGCGCCCGCGGGCGCCCGCTGACCGGCAGTCCGGGACCCTGCCCGAGAAGAGGAGCCGCCGCGAGGGCGAGCAGTTCACGCCGATTCCGCATCGTCTCAACCATTGTCGCAACCCCGCGCTCTCGCTCAAGGTTCGATGTGGTAGTACTCGCGCAAGGCTCCCATCTCCGGGTAATACTTCCGCGCCCGAATCAGTTCGGCCACCTGGCGCAGATGCCCCAGATCGTGAAACACCCACTCGTGCAGCAGGTCCGACACCGTGATGTCTCCCAGTTGGGCGTGCCGCCCGCGCCGGGCCAGCAGAGCCGGCTCCAGGTCCCGCACGAACGCGGCGTTGTCGGCGCGCTGGTCCTCAAAGTGCGCGAACGATTCTTCGGGGTCGCCAGAATCGTAACGCCCCTGCGCGGCCAGCGCCTCCTGATCGTACCCTTCGAGCAACGGGTAGTCCTCTTCCAGCATGCGGTCCAGCCGCAGCCGGAAGCCGTGTCCTTCGACGTGTGACAGGTGTTCCAGAACCTGGGCGATCGACCAGCGATCCGGCGACGGTTTCCACCGCGCGTCGGCTTCGGTCAAATCCTCCAGCAGCAGGCGAAACAACTCAGGGCCGGCCTCGAGCCGGCCGGCGATCCGCTCGGGCGTCATCGGTTTCTCTCCCGCACCGGCTTCACGCTACCGCGCCTTCGCCGCCGTCGACGCGAATCGTGTTGCCGGTCATCCAGTACGTGTTCTCGTGCGCCAGGGCCACCAGGCAGCGGGCGACGTCAAGGGGGGTAGTCAGGCGGCCATGCGGATTGCGTCCCCGCGCGGCCGACAGGATGCGTTCATGGCCGGGAATCCGGCGGAGCGCGGGGGTGTCCGTCACGCCAGCCAGGATGGCGTTCACCGTGATTCCCAGCGGGGCCAACTCCATCGCCAATTGCCGGACGTGGGCTTCCAAAATCGCCTTCGCGGCGGAAACCGGGCCATACTCCGGAACAGCTTTCGCGCCGCCTTCACTGGTCATGGCGAACACCCGCGCGCCGGCGCGCAGTAAACCGGTTTCCACCAGATCCTGCACCCAGTAGACCAAGCTGTGTCCCATCGCGTCGGCGGTGGCTTCCAGCTGTTTGCGATTCACGGCGGAAGCGCCCACCAGCGGTTTCAACACGCCAAAGGCGATCGAATGCAGCAGCACGCGGACGCGTGCGTCTTCCTGTTGCAGGCGCGCCGTCACTTCCTGCCGGACGCTGTCCTCGGCGGCATTGCCATTGAAGAACCGCGCCTGCCGTCCCGCGGCGCGAATCTCCGCCTGCACCTGTTCGGCCGCGGGCAGATTCTCCCGGCGGTCGAAATGCACCCCGCAAATGCCGTAGCCGGCGCGGGCGAACTCCACGGCCGCCGCGGCGCCGAAGCCGCTGCTCGCGCCGAGGATCAACGCCGCGGGGTTCATTGCACCGTGCGGACGCGAATCGTGCGGCTGGTTTCGCCCGTCACCTCCATGTCAATCTCCACCCGCGGCATCGGCATCAGGTTCGGGAACCGCTCGCCCCATTCGATCAGCACCAGCGCGGGCCGGTCGAAGAGTTCCTCGAACCCGATACCGGCCACCTCCTCCTCCGTTTCCAGGCGGTAGAGATCGACATGATAGACGCGCACCGGCTTGCCGTATTCGTGGATCAGGGGGAAGGTGGGGCTGGAGACTTCCTCCGGCTCCGCCACGCCCAGGCCTTTTACAAACCCCTTCACCAGGGCGGTCTTGCCGGCGCCCAGCTTGCCGATCAACACCACCACGGCCGGAGGCGTGATGTGCTGCGCCAGCAGCACGCCCAACGACGTCGTTTCTTCTTCGGAATTGGTTTTGTACTCAAAGGCAGGCATGCATCGCTCTCGGCAGGTAATCGATGAGGCTGGTGGCGGTCAGCGGCAATTCCCCCAGGCATTTCGCGCCCAACTCGCCGGCCAGGCCGTGTAAATAAACTGCTGCCAGGATAGCGCCCTCCGGATCGCTGGGAAACTGGGCCAAGAGGCCGGCCAGCATGCCGGTGAGGATATCGCCGCTGCCGCCGGTCGCCATGGCGGGAGTGCCGGTCGGGTTGATCCAGACGCGCCCGTCGGCGAAAGCCACCACCGTGCGCTGCCCTTTCAGCACCACCGCCGCCGACCGCTGCATCGCCAGCGCCCGCGCCACGTCAATGCGGCGAGCCTGGATTTCCGCGGGATCGAGACCGGTCAGGCGCGACATCTCGCCGGGGTGAGGCGTCAGCACCCGCAGCGCCGCGCCCCCGGGCCACGGCGCCGCCGCCAGCACATTCAGCCCATCCGCATCCACCACGACGGGGCAGGACAGCGAGGCCAGGGCCCGCTGCACCAGCGCGGCCGTCGCGCTCGAGGCGCCGAGACCCGGACCAATCGCCACCACTGACTTCCGCAGGGCCACCCCGGCGAGCGAGTCGGCCGACGGCAGAGGCTCCGTCATCAACTCCGGAATCAGAGCCGGATGCGCCGGATTCGCGCACGCCACCGTGACCAGGCCCGCCCCACTGCGCAGGGCCGCCGCTCCGGCCATCGCCGCCGCTCCCGTTTTTCCTTCCGCGCCTCCGATCACCAGCACATGGCCGAAGTCTCCTTTGTGCGCGCCGCGTTCCCGAGGCGCGAAGAACTTGCGGAACCGATCCGGCTCGATCAGATGAAGCCACAGCGCCGGATCCTGTTCCAGCATCGCCGCGGGGGTGCCGATCGCCCCGGCGACTACCTTCCCCATCCGGTCGCAATTCGGGGGCAAGGCATGCGCGATCTTGAGAGCCGTAAAAGTGACGGTAAGATCGGCGCGGGCAAACTCCCCCACCGGTTTGCCCGCGTCGCTCGGCAGACCGGAGGGAATATCGACGGCGACCACCCGCGCATGCGGAAACCCGCTATTCATGCGCCGGATCCAGTCGAGGGCCGCGCCGCCGGCCGGTCCCGCCAGGCCCGTGCCGAGCAGCGCATCCACCACCAGCGTCGCCCCGGCCAGTTCGGGCGTCCACTCGTGCGTCACCTCGCCGCCGCAGGCCCGCCACATCCGCCAGTTCGCGGCGGCGTCGCCCTGCAAAGCCGCCGGATCGGCAGTCAGGATCACATCGAGACGCCGGGGATGGAAGCGGGTGTGCAGTTGCCGGGCCACCACCAGGCCGTCTCCGCCGTTGTTGCCCTTGCCACAAACAATGACGACGTGATGAGCGGCCAGCGGCCCAAACTCGCGGTCCATCGCCTCCACGACGCGGTGCCCCGCGTTCTCCATCAGGACCAGTCCGGGAATCCCCGCCTCCATGGTCCGGCGGTCAATCTCGCGCATCTGGGCCGCGGTGAGGACCTTCATGGCATGACCTTCTAGAATATGTCAATCGCTGAGAACAGGGAAGAGAACGCACAATTGGGCGGCGGGAAAGGTGGGGGTAGCGGGCGCTCGATTTTGGGTGTTAGGGGTGTAAGCGCCCGCTGTCGTAACGGGGATTTGATTGTTAGGCGCGCGCGGTTGGGGGTTCGTTACAGGTGCAAACAAAAAACTTGACCCGCGCCGGAAGTCTAGATAGAATAAAGGGCGAAGATCAATCGAAGATAAGGCGACTCACCATGGTCTCTTGCGGCGTTTCCGGATGGACTCACCCTTCCTGGCATGGCGCGGTCTACCCGCTCGTGCGCCCTCGGAATTTTCACCCCCTCGAGTACCTCTCCCAATTCTTCGACTTTGTGGAGGTGGATTGTTCGCCGGACCGTCCCCTGCGTCCTGAACGGTCGCGCTTGTGGCTGAAGAAGACTCCCGAGCGATTCCGTTTCACCGTGCAGGTGGGGCCTCCGTTTGTCACGGATGCGCCGCTGCCGGAGCGGGAAGTGGAGACCTTCAAGGAAGGGCTCTGGCCGCTGTGGCGCGCCGGCCGCCTGGGTTGTCTGCTGCTGCGTTTTCCATGGTCGTTCCGTTTCAACAGGGAGAACCGGGAGCGGTTCCTGGCGGTGCGGCGGGCCTTCCACGAGTTTCCGATGGTGGCCGAGATGCGGCATGCCAGTTGGCGGTTGGACGAAGCGATCGGCACGCTGATCGACTACCGGGTTGGCTTCTGCAACCTGGACCAGCCGGAGGGAGCAAAAGCGATGCCGCCTACGGCGCTGGTGACTTCGGCTGTGGGCTATGTGCGGTTGCTCGGCCGCGCCGGAGATGCGTGGTTCGAGGAGGAGACAGCGGCCGGCTATCTGTACTCGCCTCCCGAATTGGGCCGCTGGAAAGCGCGGCTGGACCGGTTTGCGCCGTTCACGCAGGATACCTACGTGGCGTTCGCGAATGCGCCGGAGGGCAAGGCCGTGGTCAACGCTCTGCAAATGCGGGCGCTGCTCGCGGATGCGGCGGCCCCGCCCAGACGCCGCACCGAGCGCGCAGCGATTCCCATGCCAGGCCGTTTCTCGTCAGGTGCGGACGTATTTCGCGACGCCGAGCGCCTGCTGGCCTGAAGCGGGGCGCGGCGCGCCGTCGGCTGGCTGGGACGCGCCCCCTCCCCAAAACGCCTCGGGATATCGGACAATAAGACGCGAGAACCAAGCGGTTCCACTTCCTCCGAGGCATCCAGACTATGAGCAAGCGAACCTCGATCGGCTCGTGGGCGTTCACCATCGGCCCCTACGCGAGCCATCCCATCGATTTCCAAACAGTGTGCGAAAAGCTGAAAGCGCTCGGCTTCGACGGCGTTGAACTCGGCGCGTTTCCTCCCCACCCCAACCCCGGCAACCCGAACGGGCCCGACGACGCCTGGCCCGGCGCCATGCCGGAACGGTCGCAGCGCGAGGAACTGCGCGCGCGCATGAAGGAGTGGGGCCTCGAGTTCTCCGGCATCGCCGCGAACCTGTGGGGCGAGAAACTGATCAATACCGCGGACCAGTCGAAGTACATCGCCGAGTTCCGCAAGAACTCCGAGTTCTGCCGCGACGTCGGCATTCAGGGGATCCGGGTGGACTGCGTGCAGCCGCCCACGATTCTGCGCGAGGTAGATTACGCGACGGCTATGCAGCGCGTCGTGAAGACGTGGCAGGAGTGTTGCGCCATCGCCGCCGGCAACGGGCAGTATGTCACCTGGGAGGTCGAACCCGGCTTCGCCTTTAACAAGCCCAGCGATGCGGTGCGCATCCACGACGCCGTCCACCGGGACAACTTCGGCATCCAGTACGACACCTGCCACGGCCAGATGGTGGCGGTCGTAGGCGCGCGGCAGGAAGGCGAAAAAGAAACCTATCCCAGCCAGGTCGACTACATCCGCATGCTCGACGGGCGGATCAACCACATCCACCTGATCGATTCGGACAACACCTGCCACAAGGACGCGCAGGGCAACGACGAAACGTCCAGCCATCCCCCGTTCGGGGCCGGTCTGCTGAATTTCGACGAGATCATGCCGGCGCTGGTCAAAGCCGCGCGCTGTCCGCACGACTGGTGGACCATCGACCTTTGCTTCTACCCGGATGCCTGGACCGCGACCGCCACGTGCAAAGCGGCGCTGGATGAATTGATCCGCAAATACGGCGCCTGATCCGGCGCCGGAGGAGACTATGGCGAAAGAACTGCGAGTTGGCATGATCGGCTACGGCTTCATGGGCCGGGCCCATTCGAACGCATATAAACGTCTGAACGATTTCTTTCCGGTGCAACACCGGCCCGTGTTGAAGGCCGTGTGCGCGCGCAACGAAACCAAGGCCCGGGCGTTCGCGAAGGTCTGGGGCTACGAGCGCGTCGAAACCGACTGGAAGAAGCTGGTGGCGGCCGATGACATCGACCTGATCGATATCGGCTCGCCCAACAATACCCACGCCGAGATCGCTATCGCTGCCGCCAGGCGCGGCAAGATGGTGGTTTGCGAGAAGCCGCTGGCCATGGACGTCGCCGAGGCGGAGAAGATGGTAAAGGCGGTCGAAAAGGCCGGCGTGCCGAATATGGTTTGGTTCAACTACCGGCGCGTGCCCGCCATTGCGCTTGCCAAGCAGATCGTGGACGAGGGCCGTATCGGCCGCGCTTTCCACTACCGGGCCACCTACCTCCAGGATTGGACCATCGCCGAGGACGTGCCGCAAGGCGGCGCGGCCCTGTGGCGGCTGGACGCCGACGTGGCGGGCTCGGGCGTCACCGGCGACCTGCTGGCCCATTCCATCGATACCGCCATGTGGCTGAACGGCGCGATCACGCGCGTGACCGCCGCCACCCGCACCTTCGTCAAGCAACGCCTGCACCAGGAAACCGGCAAGGTGCAACCGGTCAACATTGACGACGCTTGCATGTTCCTGGCCGAGTTCGACAACGGCTCCATCGGCACCTTCGAATCGACCCGCTACGCCCGCGGGCGCAAGAACTTCAATACCTTTGAGCTGAACGGCGCGGACGGCAGCGTGTACTTCGACCTCGAAGAACCCGAGTACCTGCAGTTCTTCGAGTACAAGCAGAAACAGTCCGGCAAGAAAACGGAGTCGCACCTGACGGGATGGCGGAAGATACATACCACCAACAGCGAGCACCCTTATATGAAGCATTACTGGGTGCCCGGGACGTGCATCGGCTACGAACATACGTTTCTGAACGCGCTGGCGGACTTCGTGATGGGGCTGGAGTCCGGCAAACCCACCCAGCCCGATTTCCGCAACGCGCTCCAGACGCAGCGGGTGTGCGACGCGGTGCTCAAGTCCGCCAAGACCGGCAAGTGGGAAAAGACGGGCGTGAAACTGTAAGTCGCCGGCGCGGCGGCGACTCATGAGCGGACGAGGGCGGAGGCGCTCGCGGCGGTCACCCGCGCGGGGCCGCCGCGAGCCTGCCGCGGGCGCGGTTTGCGCCCGGCCGCAGAACTCCTTTTGACTCGGTCCCAAACGCTTGGTAGACTAATGGCTTCCGCGCTTCCGGACGTTTCTCTCGATGTCAGTACAGATTCTGCTGAAAGGCAAGTTGCTGGGGATTGAAGAGTTCCTTACTTCTCCCTCCGGACTTGCCGAGGGAGAAAGCGACGAACGGGTCGTCGTGGGCCGCGCCCAATGGATCACGCTCTTGAGCGAGGTCCTGCCCCGCGCGCTGCTCGCTGAAATGGGTTTGGCCCGGATCCTGCTTGGTTCCAGCGGCGGGGGGCAGTTCCTGCTGGTCCTGCCTGATGCTTCCCGAGAGGCGGCAGTTGCGTTTTTGCGGGAAGCCGCGGCCGACATCGAGCGCTTGAGCGGAGGGCATCTCCGCCTGTGCTGGGCGGCGACGGAAAATCTCGGCGATTGGACCGCCGTCCGCAAGCGCTTGAACGAGCAACTGGAGCGGTGGACCGGCCGCCCGCTGGCGGGATCTCCCGAGGATTGCTTTACTCCGTATGCTCCCCCCGCGCCCGCGGATACGCGGACCTATTTCGCCGAGCAACTCGGGGCGCGGATCCGCGAGACCCCGGTGGTGGGGTGGTCTCCTGACGCCCCGGGACTGGTGGTTCCCGGCGAAGGCAAGCACACCTGGCGGCTGACCGCGAATATTTCGGCCGACGGGATCACCATCGCCCGCCACGCCGCGCCGGGCGACGACCCGGGCGCCGCCGCGGATGTCGCGGCCTTGGCGCGCCGCGCCACCGGCCGTCCGTTGTGGGGCGTGCTCCGCGGCGACGCCGATGATTTCGAGTTCCGCCTGCGCCGCGTGCAGAGCATTGAGGAATACGTTCCCCTTTCCGTGCTCTACAAGCAGTTCTTCGCCGGCGAGCTGGAGGTGCTCTGTTCGCTGCCCGAGTTCTGGCGGAACGTGACCATTCTCTACTCGGGAGGCGACGACTTTGCGGTGTACGGCGCGTGGGACTCCCTGGTCGTGCTCGCCCGGGAAATGCAGCGCTTGTTTCACCGCTTCAGCGAAGAAAACTTGAAAGATTATCCCGGCGCCGAGGGCAAGACGATTTCGATGGCGCTGGCCGTCGCCGAGCCCGGCCAGACCTCGCTGGCCGCCGTCTACGAGGATGCGGGCCGGCTGCTGGCGCAGGCCAAAGCGGCCGACAAGGACTGCATTTACTTGCTGGGCCGCGTGCTCGAGTGGAAGCAACTGGCCGACGCGGCGGAATTGAAGGACGCGGTCACGCGGATGATCGCGGACCAGCGTGCCTCCCGCCACGTCCTGCCGGAGTTGTTGAGTCTCTACGGCAAGATCGCGGCGGCCGGATCGCGGCCCGCTGAAACCGCGGTCGAGCGCGTCTGGCGGTTTCAGCGCCGCCTCCACGTGATTCTCGGCGGCGGCCGCGAACGCGAGTTTCAGAAATTGCGCACCCATCTTTCCGGCGAACTGGCCGGGCGGCGGTCCACCCACGTTAAGCTCCGCCCGTCGGGACTGGTCGCGCTGGAATGGGCGCGGCTGGTGAACGAAGCGTAAGGTTTGGTTCAGGAATCCATATGGCCGATCAAGAGAAAAAAGCGAAACCCCCTCGCGAGGCGAATGCCGGGGGCGGCTATCCCCGCGACCGGGATCGGGACCGGGGGGAGCGCGATCGGCGGGATCGCCGCCCGGAAGGGCCGCCCGAAATTGATTTGGACAAGCTCATCGCCGACAGCCTGTACCTGGACAATCAGGCGCATGCGATCGTCAGCCGGATGCGCGACATGGACTCGGGCACCAAGAGTCAGTTGCGGCGGTTCTATAACGCCGTCCGCCGGGCCTGCCGGATCCCCGAGGCCGAACGGCAGCATGGCTTCGTGATGCTCCGCGCCCGGCTGGCCTACACCATCGCGCGCCATTCCTTGCGCAGCCTCGACCAGCTCGAGAAACTCCTGCTGCAAGTGACGCGCAAGAACGACCCGCGCGGCTACGAGCGCTTTAAGGACCTGTTTGAAGCCATCATTGCCTATAACGAGTAGCCGGGCGGCGGGATTTGAAGGCGGGCGCCAGGATCCGCCGCCTTCTCCGATGCGAGGAATTCTTCCATGAGCGCGCATACGACGCAAACTCAGCTCAAGTTGATTGGAAAACTGATTCTCGAGGGCGAATTGCACTGCGAGACCGGCTTGCATGTGGGCGCCGGCAAGGGGTCGCTGGAAATCGGCGGATCCGATAACCCGGTGATCAAGGACGCTTTCGGACGTCCCTATGTGCCGGGCAGTTCGCTGCGCGGTAAACTGCGCTCGCTGCTCGAACACGCCCACGGGCTCACCACGCCGGCCGAACTGGTCTACCTGTCCAAACGCAAGGGACAGGAGGTCCGCATCCATCAGAGCGACCGGCCCGACGACGAGATCTGCCTGCTGTTCGGGCGGAATCCCGGGCGCATGGAAAGGGTATCCGGCGAGCCGATCGAATCAAACGCCGCCACGCCCGCCCGCCTCGCCGTGTATGATGCGCCGCTGGATCCGGAGAGCATCACGCCGCAGATGCGCGAGAACCTGGATGACGAACTGACCGAGGTGAAGAGCGAAAACGCGATTGACCGTATCACCTCCCAGGCCAATCCCCGGACGCTGGAGCGCGTCCCGGCCGGAGCCCGGTTCCTGGTCCGCATGGCGATGGATGTGTTGTGCGAAGAGGACGCCCCGCTGTTCTCCCTCGTCGTCGAGGGCATGCGTCTGCTGGAAGACGATGCGCTAGGCGGCGGCGGATCCCGCGGCAGCGGGCGCGTCCGCTTCGCCAATCTGCGGCTGGCCTGGCGGAGCCGCGGATACTATGCGGGCGCTTCGCCGGAGAAGGAACTGGTGGCCGGGCCGGACCTGGCCACCGTGCAGGCTTGGTTGCGGGATTCCGGTTCCGCCTATATCCAGGAATGAATTCGGCAGCCGTCGTCAAAATCCGTCCGACCGGCGCGTGGCGGATCGGAACCGATTCCGGCGCCCGCGACCGCGTAGGTCTGCACTATCGAAGCGACGCGCTGTATTCGGCGGTGACGCTCGCCTTCCTGCGCCTGGGCCAGTTGGACGAGTGGCTGGCGGCCACCGCGCAGGCCCCCGCCGCGGAAGTCTGTTTCTCGTCCTGTTTCCCTTTTGTCAACGACCTGATCTATGTGACGCCGCCGCGGACGATCTGGCCGCCGCTCTCCCTGTCCGCCAAAGTGCGCTGGAAGGGGGCGCGTTTCGTGCCGCTGGACGTGGTGGACGCGCTGTTGTCCGGCGGTTCGCTGGACGACGCGCTCTGGGGCGTGGATGGCGCCAGCGAGTGTCTGGTGCCGCTCGGCCAGTATGGGCCGTATCGCCCAGCGGTCCGCACCGCCGCCGCCGTGGACCGGGCCGGGACCGGCCTCGAACCCCACGCCGCGGCGTGCTTGGAATTCGTCGCGGGCGGCGGCTTCTGGTTCGCCATCGTGTTCGCAACCGTAGAGGCGCGGACCCGCTGGTGGGATCCGCTCCAGACGGCTTTGCGCTACCTCGGCGACACCGGCGTCGGCGGCGAGCGTTCCCGCGGCTGGGGCCGATTTGAGATCGCCGAGGTGGTGGAGGGCGCGCTCGCGCCGATGCTGCTTCCCCGCGCTTCGCAACTGCTCGCGGCCGCCGAGGCCGCGCAAGGCGGCGCCCCCGCCGACAGCAGCTACTGGCTGCTGTCGCTCTATATTCCCGCTTCCGGCGAGCCCGTGCGCTGGGACGCCGGACATTACTCGCTGGTGACGCGCGGCGGACGCGTGGAAAGCCCCCAGGCGCCCGGCGCGCTGAAGAAACTTCAGAACATGGTCGCCGAAGGCTCCGTACTGGTGGCGGCGGCGCCCCCGCGCGGACGCGCTTCCAACGTGGCCCCGGACGGCTTTCCGCATCCGGTTTACCGGGCCGGCTTCGCCGTTGCGGCGCCGATTCTGGCGCAACCTTTCGTCCCCGCGGCCGTCCCGGTGGAACCGGCGCCCGCCGAGGAGGTGGCATGACCTACCGCGTCACCTGTCTGACGCCGGTGCTGGTTGGCGACGGCCACCGGCTTTCGCCCATCGACTACATGGTCTGGAAGGACCAGGTAAACGTGCTCGACCAGCACCGGATCTTCAAGCTGCTCGCCAAGGGGCCCCGGCTCGAAGGTTACCTGTCGCAACTGAGGAAGGCCGATAAACTCGATTTCGCGTCTTGGGGCGGATTCGCCCAGAACTTCGCGGACCGGCGCATCCCCTTCGAGCATCCTTCGTGTTCCAAATATTGGGAACGCGCCACGGGAGACAGCATTCATATCCCCACGTTCGCGCGCGGACTGCATGGGCACTATCTGCCGGCCAGCGCGCTGAAGGGCGCGCTGCGCACCGGTGTACTGTTCGCGTCCCTGCGGGAAGGTCTGCTCAAGCCCGTGGCGGAGCGGTTCGCAGGCGACCGGTTGCCCCGGCGCCCGGCCGAAGCCGTGGAGGACGAGGTCCTGGGGCGCGCCGGCAACAGCCGGATGCGTTTCGTCCGGGCCGGCGACTCCGCGCCCGTCGACGCCTCCCCCGTCAAGGTCTACCTGCTGCGCCTGGCCACCGTGACCGCAGCGCGCGGCGACCAGTGGACGCTCGGCTGGAAGCAGAGCCCGCGCGGGGCGGTGGACTCGCGCCGCATCGAGGAATCCACGCCATGGTTCGCGGAAATGGCCGTCCCCGGCGCGGCCTTTCAGGGAGCCTGGCAGGAGCGCAGCGCCAGCGCCCGGGGCAAAATCTTCCAGGCCGTGAATCAGTACGCGGCCGCGGTGCTCCGGCTGCACAGGCAATACGCGGAATCAACCGGCTTGGAGCCCGTGCGGGCCGCCATCGCCGCCCTCGAAGACCGGTTGCGCAATCTCGATCCTGAGCAGGCCTGCGTGCTGCCGCTCGGTTGGGGCGGCAGCCTGTGCGGCAAGACCGCCTGGATCGAAAAGGACGCCGGCGAATACCGCGCCCTGCTGGGCAGACTCCCGTTTTATTCCCGGGCCGTGGCCAGCGGCTTGCCCTTCCCCAAGACCCGCCGCATCGTTTTCGAAGGCGGCCAGCCCTCGACGCTGCCCGGCTGGGTCCTGCTCGAAGTTTCCTGACGCCTACCCTTCGCGGACGATCCGGAAGCCGGTGAGTTGCGCCAGCCTCTCGACCTGCGTCGAGTAATCTCCGTAAAAGACCACGCGATGCAGCAGGTCGCGCGTGCCCGCGGTCGGCTCGAGATTGGACGCCCACTGCGACAGCATCTTGCGCGCGTCTTTCACCTTGGTCCGGATCTTGGTGCGGCACCCGCGCTCGTTGTCGACGTTACCCAGCGCCTCGCCGGTGGAGAGCAGCAGTTCCCGGGGGCTGGTGAATTTCGCCACCGTCACCGGTTCGCCCGGAGGCGTCAGCACCTGCATCGAAACGCCCTGATGATCTTCCAGGTGCGAACGGACCAGATAGGGGCACGGCGGCGTCTCCAGACCCCGCATCCGGGTGGCTGAAACGCAATGCGCATGGATCACTTCGTTGCGGCTTGCGTCGAACACCGGGTCGGAGACAAAGCCCGGCCGGCGCGAAAACGACGTGATCAGCAACTGCGTCATGGTCGATTCCAGATCGCACTCGCAGACCCCGTACCAGCCGGCGTCGTTGAGCTGGGAGAAGGCCACGCACGGATACGCCGGCAACTCCTTGCGGCCGAAGCCGCCCAGGCAGTCGATGGCGATGGCGTTGGCGCGCTCGCGCTGCAGCACTTCGTGAATGCCCAGGTACAGCTTCATCGAATCGATGATCTCCGGGCGCGTGGGCTCCACCACCTTGGCGGCGGCGCGGATGAACTCGTCGGCCAGGCGGGTGGCCTGGTCCGCATCCGCGGCTTCAAAGGCCGACTTGAGGTCCTGATAAGTGGGATAGGCGAACGAAGTGCCGAACTGCGCGTGGTAGCCCTCGCTGCGGGGATGGTGCTTGGGCGGCGAGACCAGCAGCACCTTGCTGTGGCGCAGATGGTGAATCGTCCGGAACAGCGGGACGTATTCATCGAGCGCCGTGAAATCGCTGCTGGCGATCAGCTCGAGCTTGGCGCCTTTCTGCGCGTACGCGGCGGCATGGCTCCAATCGTGGCCCTGGTAGGGCGCCGAGAACAGCAAGGCGGGCTTGCCGCTTTCCACCAGCCGGCGCAGCATCGGGAACACGATGGTGACCATGTTGAACGCGAGCACCACGTCGGCGTCGTCCGCTCCGCCCAGCCAGGCGCTCATTTCGGCGGCGTCCTTGAGGTGCTCTCCGCCGGTGAAGCGGATCTGACCGGGATAGCGCCGCTCGATCTCGCTCAACTGCGTCTCGATCGCCGCGATGTCCTGCTTCAGATCAACGTCGGGGCGCGGCCAGGACGGGCGCGTCCCCAGCTAAACGCGTTTGACGACCGCCGGTCCGTCCCACGGGGCCGGGCGGGTTTCGGTGCGGGCCGCCAAGGTCGCCAGCGGGCCCCGCGCCGCGGCCGACGTCAGCAAGAACCGCCGCCGGCTGAGCAGGTCCAATTCAGAGGAAGGCATAGGAAGAACTCCGACCGCAGAACTCCGACCGCAGAGTAGGCCCCCATGCCCGCGGCGTCAAGCCGGTGCGCACTCGTGTCAAGGCAAGGTGCGAAATGTCCGCTTCCGCCCAGCCCTGGCGAAGGCGCAGGAGGCTCAGGCCCGTTCGGCAGCTTGCCCTTGGGGGATCAGTCTGCTATCCGCCTTTTTGCCGTCACCAGCCAGTCACCATCGGCCACGCGCCTGAGTAGATGTACTCCCCGCCCCTTCCCAGGCGGAAGGCTGACAAGGGGAAACGTCACTTTGGGCAAACGGGACATGATCGTTTCGCCGCCACAGGCCGAGACCGGCGGAGAGGACGCCCGCATGCCGAGCGCCCGGTAGAATGAGGACGTGACCCTCGCACGCCGGACGCTGTTCACCGCCTTGGGCGGGTTGAGCGCGGCAACTCTCACCGAAGCCGCCCCGTCCCGCATCATCGACACCCACACCCATTTCTACGATCCGCGCCGCGCGGAAGGCATTCCCTGGCCGTCGAAGGACAACACCCTGCTCTACCGGCCCACGCTGCCCGAGCATTTCCGCTTTGTCACCAGACCGCTGGGCGTCACCGGGACGGTGGTGGTGGAGGCGAGTCCCTGGGTGGAGGACAACCAGTGGCTGCTCGACCTGGCCGAACGCGAGACCGTGATGGTGGGCATCGTGGGGCGCCTGGACCCGGCCGCGGCGGACTTCCCGCGCCTGCTCGAGCGCTTCGGACGCCACCGGCTGTTCCGCGGCATCCGCCTGGGATCGAACCAGGTGGACGCGGGCCTGGCGCGGCCGGACTATGTGGAGAACCTGCGCCGCCTGGCCGCCGCGGACCTCGCACTCGATCTCATCGGCCAGCCCGAGATGTACGCGACCGCGCGGGCGTTGAGCGACCGCGTACCCGCCTTGCGCATCGTGCTGAACCATCTGCCGCTCGATTGGCCGGCCGGCGAGGCAGGGGTCCGTCAGGCGTTCGCCGATCTCCGGCCGCGCCGGCAGATCTACGCCAAAGTGTCGGGCGTGCTGCGGCGCGTAGGCGGCCGCGTCCCCGCGGACCTGGCCGCCTACCGCCCGCCGCTCGAGGAACTGTGGGCGAATTTCGGCCCCCGACGTCTGATTTACGGCAGCAACTGGCCGGTGAGCGACCGGCTGGCCGCCTACAGCGTCGCGCTGAAAATCGTCCGCCAGTTCTTCGCCGGCAAGGGCCCGGCGGCGCTGGACCAGTACTTCTGGAAAAACGCGCGCGACGCCTACCGCTGGATGGAGCGGTGACGGCTGTGGCATGATGGCTGGCGTCCCCGGCATGCGAGGAATGATTCGCCCACTCCTGCCCACTCTGATCGCGACTCTGCTCGCGGGAGGTATCTCCATGGCCGCCGAACTGGCCACCAAGAAAGCACTGACGCTGGCCGCCGCCAAAGAGATCGCGGCCGCCGCGGAGAAAGAAGCCGCCGCCAACAATTGGAACGTCGTCATCGCGATTCTGGACGAGGGCGGCCACCTGCTCTACTTGCAGCGCATGGATGAAACGCAGGTCGGCAGCGTCGACGTGGCCATCGCCAAGGCGCAGAGCGCCGTGAAGTTTAAGCGCCCGACCAAGGCGTTTGAAGACGCGCTGGCGGGCGGCAGGCAGACGATTCTCCGCTTGCCGGGCGCGATGCCGGTGGAAGGCGGGCTGCCCCTGATGCTGGACGGCAAAGTGCTCGGCGCAATCGGCGTCAGCGGCGTCACTTCGCAACAGGACGGCCAGATCGCCCAGGCGGGGCAGAACGCCCTGGCCAAAATGGGCGCGCGTTAACCGAACATGCGCGGCGCGATCTGGGCGGGCGTGCTGCTGGCGCTGCCCGGTGGGGCGCAGGCGGAGGACGCCGCCTGGCGCCGCATGCGCGAAAGCCAGCGCCAGATCACCGCCTACCTGGAAGCGGAAGCCCGCCGGGTCACCGCTCGCGCCGCGGCGGAGAGGGCCTCCCCCGCTGCGTGGGAAGCGGTGCGGGAACGCCGCCGGGATGAACTGCGCGACATGCTCGGCCTGCTGCCCTGGCCGGAGCGCACCCCCTTGCATGTCCAGATCACTGGCGTGCTCGACCAGGGCGCGTACGCTGTTGAAAAGATCGCGTGGGAGAGCCTGCCGAAAATCTACGTCACGGGCAATCTGTACCTGCCCAAATTCCGCGCCGGGCGCGTCCCCGCCATCATCTAGGTGTGCGGCCACGCTTTCTCCCCGCACGGCAACAAGACCTCCTACCAGCGCCACGGCATTTCGTTCGCCCGGAACGGCTATGCCGCGTTGCTGCTGGACTCCATCCAGGTGGCCGAGACGTTCGCGCTGCATCACGGCGTCTACAACCAGGATCTGTACGACTGGTACGCCCGCGGCTACACGCCGGCGGGCGTGGAAGTGTGGAACGCCATCCGAGCCATCGATTACCTGGAAACCCGCCGGGAAATCGACGCGGATCGCATCGGCATGACGGGCCGCTCGGGCGGCGCGGCCATCACCTGGTTCACGGCGGCGGTGGACCCGCGCGTCCAAGCGGCGGTTCCCGTCATGGGCATCCGCACCTATGCCGCCAACGTGAAGGACAACACGCAGCGCCGGCATTACGACTGCATGTTTCCGCTGAATTCGTGGATGCACGACCTGCTCCACCAGGGCGCGCTGGTTTTCCCGCGCCCGTCGCGGATGGCGCACGGCAGACAGGACCTGCTGTTTCCCGTGCCGGGCTACGAGGAGTCCGCCGCGCGCGCGGCCGCGCTGTATCAGGCGGCCGGCCGCGGCAAGGATTTCGAGCACATCGTGGCGGATACTGGCCACGCCGATTCGGACTATCTGCGTGAGCAAGCCATCCGCTGGTTCGACAAGCATCTGCTCCAGGTGACCGGGCGCCGGCTTGACATGGACTATTCGAACGCGCCCGAAGCGGAACTGGCGGTATTCGGCGGCCACCCGCCCACCGACGCCCGGAACTATCTGGTGCACGAAACGTTCACGGCGCGGTTTCCCCGCGTGGAAGGCGAACTGACTGACGTGCTGAAGCACAAGGTGTTTCGCGCGTTTCCCGCCTCGCCGCCGCCCCTGCACCTGACTCGTGCGCCGCAGCCTCCGTTCGAAGAACTTGCGTTCGACACCGAAGCGGGGATCCGGGTGCGCGGCTTGCTGCGCGCGGCGGCCAAACGCGAAGAGAAACGTCCCGCGCTGCTCCACATCGCCTCCGATGGGGACGACGCCAAATCGTTGAGCGACTGGTTCGCGCTGCTATCGGGCCAGGCGGCGCTGGCGTTCTACCCCCGCGGGGTCGATGAAATCGGCTGGCCGCGCAGCTTCTGGAAAGACGTGCTCCGGAATGCGATGCACGTAGGGCGCACGGTGGATTCGATGCGGCTGTGGGACGTGCTCCGCGCGGTGGCGGTGCTGCGCACCGAACCCGGCGTGGACCCGAACCGCATCATGGTTTCCGGCAGGGGCGCCGCCGCGGGTCTGGCGCTCTATGCTGCCCTGCTCGACGCGCGCGTCCCGCAAGTGCTGCTGCTTGACCCGCCCTCGAGTCACACCGAGGGGCCGATCTTCCTGAACGTGCTCCGCTACACGGACCTGCCGGACGTCGCCGCGCGCCTGGCGCCGCGCAGGGTGAATTTCTACGGCCGGATTCCCGCGGCGTACGGGAGCCGACCGCATTACTTTCTCACGATGCAGGTGGCGGCGGTGCTGGAAGGCCGCCACGACCACGCCTTTGCTTCGCGCTATTGACTTAAGCCGGCCATGTGGACGCGGCGGGGCATCATTTGGGCGACGCTGCGCGCGGCGGCATCCGGCTCGCCCCGGGTGGACGTGATCGCGCACCGCGGCGAACACCATGCCGGGCCACGTGGCGCCGGTCTCCGACCGGCGCCGCCGCCTTAACTTAGAGCCGGGGGAGGTATCGAGAGACGCGAAAGACAAGTCGGAGACTTGCCCCATGGCGGCCGGTGGCAGCTCCGCTGGCCCAGTGCGGGCGGCGGCCGGCTCGATCATCGCTTCAGCGTACGCGGCCAACTGGCTTTCCCGTATCCCCATTTACAGGTTCACCGCTTCGTTGCGGAATCTTCTTCGACACGATGGCGAACGGCAAGGAACCGCGTCCCTGGCGCCGGCGATTCTATCATCAAACTGTGGGCCAGGAGCAGTGGATCCAGTTGGCGATGCTGTCGATCGCGCCGCTGGCCACGCTGGCCGTCGTGCTGGTGGGTTTTCTCTATAACAATGCTCGGCTGACGGATCTGCGCAATGATCTGACTTCCAGGATGAACGCCCTTGAAACAAACTTTCAGAAGCGGCTGGAGGATACCCGGGAACTCCTGCGCGCCGAGATCTCCCGGAATCACTCGGAAATGCTCCACCGGTTCGGCGACCTGGACCGCCGGCTCACCCGCATCGAAACGGGCCTGAACCTTCGCTGACGCGGCCGACTTGCTCGATTCACGCCGGCCTCAGGCCGGCAACAACGGCGCGCCCGCCGCGCGGAAACGCAGTTCCAGGCGCTTGGTGTGGTGGGAGACCTTGGCGGCGCGGAGCACTTCCCAATCGCGTCGCGCATCGTCGAGACGCGACAGCGAAAGCAGCGCCTCGCAGCGGCGGGCGCGCGCGTCCCCGTCGTTGGGAAGCTGGCTGAGCAACCGGGTGGTGCACGCCACCACCTTGTCGTATTCGCCCAGCAGGTAAAAGCACGCGGCCAGGGCGTTGCCCGTGTACGAGTTGGCCGGGTCCAGGGCGCACAAACCTTCGAACAGCACCGCCGCTTCCCGGTGGCGCCCCTGCTGGTACATGGCGAACGCGCGTTCGGCCACCAGGTAGACTTCCTCGCTCGTCCAGTTGTAACGAGGCATGCCGGTTCACCCCTGGGTTTCCGAGAGGTGCCGGGAAATGACGCCGTCCTCCAGTTCCTGAAGCCGCATCAGCAGCGCCAGCATCCGCTCAAGGCTCACCCCGTCCTGGCCGGGAGGCGGATTTTCGGTGAACTCCTGGGCGCGCCGGTCCAGCATCGAACGCCAGCGGATCCGTTCGGCCGCCGAGTGATGGATTTCCAGCGAAGCGGGACGGGGGGGAGGTCCCACGTAGCCGGCCTGCATCGGCGGTTTATCGAGCCGCAGCAGTTCCTTCCAGAACACCGGCAGCGCCGCCGACAAGCGGCGGACGTGTTCCCGAAAGCTGGCGCGGGCGCTGGAGGCGGCCCTGGCCGCCGCGGCGCCGGACAGGTTGTGGATCTGCGGCTGCAACCCCGGCAGGGTGTAGTTCACGCGCATCGTTCTAGCCCTCTCCGTGCGAAAGCTGGTAGACCCAGTTTAGGACCTCCGCCACGGTCTCGTACAGGTCCTCGGGAATGTCGCGCCCCACTTCGAGTTCAAACAGGCTGTGCGCCAGCGGGACGTTGCGCAGAACTGGCACCTTGTGCTGCTTGGCCAGTTCGATGATGGTTTGCGCCATTTTGTTTTGTCCCTTGGCCGTCACGCGCGGGGCGTTCATGGTCTTCTCGTCGTACTGCATGGCGACGGCCAGATGGGTGGGGTTCACCACCACCACGTCGGCTTTGGGCACGTGCTCCACGGCGCTCTCATGGAGCATCTCTTCGTGCAGCGCCCGGCGCTGGTGCTTGATGTGGGGATCGCCTTCGTCCTGCTTGAACTCTTTCTCCACCTCGTACTTGCTCATCTTCAGGCCCTTCAGGTACTGCTGCTTCTGGAACATGAAATCGGCCGCGCCAATCACCACAAACGCGCCGCCCACCCGGAACAGGATGGAGAACATCAGGTCGGCCGCCAGGGCGCCCGTGTCGGCCAGGCTGGTCCGCGCGGTCAGCACCACGTCGCGGAACGACGCCAGCAGCAGTTTGTACACCAGAAACAGCACCACGGCGAATTTGAGCAGGTTCTTGAGGGCTTCGATATAGGTTTTGGCCTTGAAGAACAGGTTCTGGAATCCCTGGATCGGATTCAGTTTCTCGAACTTGGGCTGGATCACGTCGGTGGAGAAAAGCGCGCCCACCTGGAGATAGCTGACCGCGCCCGCCACCAGGAACAGCGCCACCAGCAGCGGCGCCGACAGCAGCAGGAAGCGGATCCAGGCCACGCCCTGGTAGTGCAGCAGCCGGTCCAGCGGCAGGTCGCCGGTCAGCATGTGGGGCTGAAAGAAATCCACCATCAACTGGCTGAGTTCCCGGGCGAAGTGGGGTCCGCCCATGGCCAGGACGCCCGCTCCGGAGATGAACAGGAAGGCCTGGGTCAGATCGTTGCTTTTGGAGACCTGCCCCTTCTTGCGCGCGTCCTTGATCTTCTTTGGGGTAGGCGGCTCGGTCTTCTCGCCGGACATATCAGGTGTTGAGGAGCCCCGCCGCCTTCAGTTCCTCGCGCGTCTGCTGGTCGGCGAGCTCTTTCGGAGTGGTGGCGTAGCGCATCAGCAGCGCCCCGACGCTCAGCGGGCCGATGCCGAGCAGACGCCGGGGGTCATTGCCCCAGTCCACCCGAAACGCGCCGACCGGCGCCTGATCGGTAATGTCCACCGGCAGCATGCCAAGCTGTTTCACCAGGTACTCACGCATGCCTTCGGCCTGCGCGATGGTCGCCATCGACTGGGGGCTGACCGGGTTGGAGGATCCGTCGTGCAGGCTGACGACCTGGGCGGGAGTGGGCTGGGTCAGCAGCGACTTCCGGGCGTTCAGGAACGCGGCCGGGTCCTTCTGGTTGGCGAGCAGGTCCTGGGTGAGCGGGCCGCTCAACATTTCCATCGTCCACATGTCGGGCGTGATCCGCGGGCCGACCTTGGGATCGTACGGGGGGATCTTGGGCTCTGGTTCAAAGCGCGGGGGCGGCGCCGTCTGTGGGGGGAGGCTTTTTTTGAGCGTCAGTTCGGTGGGGTTGAACATCGGCTGGGCCGCCGGGGGCTGACGGAAAGCGTCCTGCGCGCCCGGTTGCGGCTGAAAGCCGCTCTTCCGCATCGCGGCCTCGAACATCGCTTCGAAGTTGCGCTCCTGGGCCGCGGCGGCGGCCGAACCGGCGGCTTGCCCGGCGCCCATCGCCTCGGCGCCGCTCTGCGAGCGGGTGAACCGCCGCGAGAGGAACACGTCCTGCCCGGGCTCGAGGGCGGAAGGATTGAGCTGCGGGTTGTACAAACGCAGCAAATCCTCGAGCATGCGGAGCCGTTGGGCCACCTGCGCCAGCGTCCGCTCCCCCGGTTGCACCTGGGTGCGCCGCACCGCCTCGCCGGACTCCCGGCCGATGCGTCCGAATCCCGTTCCTCCGGGCTCATTGATTCGCGTCATAGGTTTCCTCGGTTCCGGCCCCGCGACGCGGGGCGCGCCAGTCACTCGTATTATCGGGCGGCGGCGGCGAAAAGTTGCGGGCTCAGGCAATCCCTCGCACGATCTCCCGCAGGGTCTGCAACATATTGACAAAATGGCCCTTCGTCAGGTCCAGCACAAAGGCCACGGCAAAAAAGAACACGGCCAGCCCCACCAAGCTCTTCACCGGCTGGCTTTCACTGTGCACATTGATCTGGCTGGCCGCCTTGCCCATGGCGCCGAAGGCGGCGTCGATCAGAAACAGGGCCACCAGCACCGGCGCGCTGAGTTGCAAGGCGATCACCAGGGCGTCGGCCGTGTAGCGGATGATCTGTTCCATCACGCCCTGCAACCCCGCGTGAAAGGTGGGAAACGCCATCAACGGCACCGGGACAAAGCTGCGGGCGATTGCGTCCAGGAAGTAGAGGTGGCCGTCCAGGGTGAAGAACAGCGCGATGGCCGCCTGAAACTGAAACTGGCCCAGCGAGGATAACGGTCCCGGCAACTGCGGAGCAAAGAAGGTAAGCTGGTTCATCCCCCGCTGCGTGTCCATCAGGGTGCCGGCCATCTGGACCGCGTAGAACACAAGCTGAGACAGCAGGCCCAGCGTAGCCCCCACCATCGCTTCCTTAATCAGCAGCGCCACAAACGTCACCGCGGTCACTGCCCGTGCTTCCGGGGGCGGGGTCACCTGAGGAAACAGGATCGCAGCGATCAGGACCGACAGGCCGATCTTCACCCGGCCGGGAACCGACGCGCCCAGGAAAGGCGCCAGGCTGATGGCCGTCACGATCCGGATCAGCGCCAGGCCAAACACGACGAAAAACGCCATGACGTCGGTCGGGACTCCGCAGGTGGCCAGGATGCGGCTGATGGCGTCCAGAATGCCCATGGCGGGTCAGTGAATCAGCGCGATCGCCTCAAACAGCGCGCGGGTGAACCGCACCATTTGCGTCAACATCCAGGGACCCAGGATCGCGATGGACACAAAGACCGCGATCAGCTTGGGGACGTAACTCAGGGTTTGCTCCTGAATCTGGGTGGTGGCCTGGAACACGCTGACGAAGAACCCCACCAGCACGCTCACCAGCATGGGGCCGCCGGAAAGCAGCAGGATCAACAGCAACCCCTCGCGCATGATGCGCAGGATCGCTTCGGCGGTCATCCGAGATTCCTTTGCTGGCAACTCTTACACATAGCTGAGCACCAATCCGCGCACGATCAGGAACCAGCCGTCCACCAGCACGAAAAGCAACAGCTTGAACGGCAGGGAAATGACGCTCGGCGAGAGCATGCTCATGCCCATGGCCAGCAGGATGTTGGCTACCACCATGTCGATGATGATGAAGGGCACGAAAATCAAAAAGCCGATCTGAAACGCCTCTTTCAGCTCGCTGGTCACGAAGGCGGGTATCAGGACTTGGAAATCGTCCTTATCCAAACGCACCGGCGGCGGAGCGGGTTTGGCCGGCGCCGCCGGAGGAGGGGCGGGCTGCGCGGCCGCCGGCGGCGGCGCTTCCCCTTCGGCGGGAACGGGCGCCGGGGCGGGCGCCGGCGCCGCTTGCGCTTCGCGGGCCGAGCGTTCCCGCTCTTGCGCCGCCGCCTCCAGGCGCGCAGCCAGTTCCATGAACAGCACCCGGTCGTTGGGGTGCGCATGCCGGGACAGGAAGCGGCGCAAAGGTTCCTTGCCGCGCCCGGCCGCATCGTAGATGCTCTTGACGCTGGCTTCAGAGAAAATGTCCCGGGTATTGCTTACATTGCCCGCCACTTCATACATTTGCCGGGCGACGGGCACCATGATGAAGATGGACAGGACAAAGGCCAGCCCGGTGATCACCTGGTTGGGAGGCACCTGCTGCGTACCCAGCGCGTTGCGGAGAATCGACAGCACCACGGAGATCTTGACGAACGACGTCAGCATGATCAGCACAAAGGGCGCCAGCGACAGCGCCCCCAGCACAATCACCATCACGATCGGGTTGGGCAGCAGCGCTCCGCCGCCGGCCGCCTGGGCGAACAGCGCGGGCGTGGCGGCCAGCGCCAGCATGGCCAGGCGGATCATGGACGGCCTCCCGGTTTGCGGAAGCGATCGAGCAGCGTCCGGAAGTCCACCGCCGCCGCCGGCGGCGGCGCGGCCCGCAACTGGCTTTCCAGCGAAGGACCATCCAGCGCGGTCAGGTAGAACATGTCCGTCTCTGAGGTGCCAATCAGGTAGTAATCCGTCCCGGCCCGAATGATGTAGAGCGTCTTGCGCGGCTCCAACGGGAAGCGCGCCATCACCTGAATCGGCCCTCCCTCGGCGGGACGCAACCCGGTCAGCGCGGGGACCCCCTTGCGGATCGTCAGGTAGGCCAGAATCAGGACCCCGGCCAGGATCGCGAGCAGTTTCAAATAGTCCACCATCTGGCCGCCGACACCGGTGATCTGGTCAAGCGAACCCGGAGCTTGCAGCCAGGCCAACATTCACGCTCCGCTCCAGGAGAGGATCTTTACGCCCAGCTTGCCTTCGATTTCCACCAACTCCCCTTCTCCGACGATCCGGCCGTTCACTGCCAGGCGAACGGGCTGGGAAGCGTCCCGATCAAGTTGAATGAGCGTACCGGGCGCCAGGCCGGTGAGCTCGGCGAGCGTGCACTCCTTCTCTCCCAGGACCACGTGCAGGCGCAGCGGCAGCCGGCCCAATGGCGTCGCCGCAGCCTCGCTGGAATCCATGGACAAACTCCTTTCGAAATACGGTCCGATCCGCAGCGTGAGAGGGGCAGCGCCCACTTGCTCTTCCGCCGCCTTCCAGCCGCGCTCAAAATCGCCTGGAAACAGCAGTTCGTGGCTGGACGAAAAAATCAGAATATCACCCGACTCCAGCCGCGCGATCTCCTCGGCGGCCAGTTCGGTGAAGCCCGCCGAGACCGGCAAACGCCAAGCGATCTGGCCGGGCAACTGGAAGCGAGGGAGCGCGCCGCTGGCAGTTTGTTTCATCGCCCGCACCAGGCTCAGCGGCAGGAAGAGGCGGATGCCGCCGCGGAGGGCCGTCAACTCGAGGGAACAGGCCACCGCCAGCCCGCGCTCGTGAGGGTGCAAGTCCGGCTCGCCCAGGCGGAAATCCGGGGCTACCTGCAGCGGAAACGCCAGCGCTTGGCTGGCCGATTCCAACAGGCTGAGGAACAGGAACTCCGCCACGCCCCAGTCCATCGGCGCGGGCTGGCCGCTCTCGATGCCGGCGCCCGCCAGCGCCCGCGAGACAATCCCGTCCAGCAGGGGCTCGGCGATCTCGAAGTGCGCGTAACCCAGATCCGGATGGAAGGCGAGCACGCAACTGGCGAACCCCTCCGGCGTCGCGTCCCGGAACTGGCGCCACGTGGCCGTCTTCACCCCGGACCTGGAGAGGCGCACGTGCCGCTCCGGCTGCCACCGCCGCTCGACGCGCAGTTCCAGCCGGTAAGGGAAAATCGTCAACGCTTCCCCGGGCAGCAGCCTCCGCGATTCGCCGGGCCGCAGCTTGCGCTGGTCGACAAAGGTGCCCAATGTGCTGCCCAAGTCCTCCAGGTGGCAGACATCCTCCTCGAAGTGCAGCCTGGCGTGCCGCTTGCCCACCGAAGGCGCGGGCAGCACAATGTCGCAATCCGTGCTCCGCCCGATCAGTAGCTCGCCCTTGCCGACCGGGTGCTGGCGGGGAGGCTGATCTTCCAGGCAGTGAGTTTGAATCAGTTGAATCTCGAAACCCGCGGGGGTTTCCAGAATCGAACCGAAAAGGCTGCCCAGCCACGCCTCCCATTCCGTGTAAGCCGGCAGCGCGGCCACCGCCCAGTTCACCAGTTCCGCTTCCGCGCGGGTGTACGACGGCAAGTTGCGTAGCGCGGCGGCGGCCATTACTGACGTCCTCTACGCCTGCCGTCCTGCCCTTGGCCTTGGCCCTGTCCCTGTCCGCCTCCCCGGCCTTGCCGGTCAGAGGCATCCTGCCGCCCGCTTTCCGAGCGCCCGGCCTCCCCGGTGCGCATGGCGAACTGCTGCGGCGCCGCTTGCGCCTGGGCCAGGGGATTCACCACTTGCAGGTTGGCCACCCGCAAACCGTGCGCCGCCAACGACTGCTGAAGGTTCTGCATGTTACGCGTCAGCAGTTGGGCGACTTCGTCGTTCCGCGTGGCGAACTGGATGCTCATCCGCCCGTCCTCGCGCTCGATGCGGATCTGGAGCCCGTCCAGCGTTTGGGAGTTCAGCGTAACGTCCATCTGCATTTTGTCGCCCGACGGGGAGGACGCCAGCCGGACTTCCTGCACCAGCGCCCGAATCTTTTGCAAATCCTGCAGGGGCCGGGGCGCCTCGACGGGTTGCGCGGCGGCGGGCGCTTCCGTCTTCAGTTGAAAGATGGGCGCCGGCGTGCCGGCCGTCGCGGGCTGATCCTCGGCCCGTTCGTCCAAGTCCCAATCTTCTTCCGCCACTTCGCCCGATGCCTTGCCCGTATCCCGAGCCTCGATTCCTCCAAACCGCGGCGCCTCCTGAGGTTTGCCGGGCTTTGCGGGGCCGAGGTCGGGCGGCGTGCCCTCCGCAGGCATCTGACCGGGTTCGCGAGGTAGTTTCTGCGTCTCACCAGGGACCTGAAAGCGGACGCCGGGCTCGTTGCTCCCAGGGGGCAAAGGAAATGGCAGTTTTGCTTTCTCGACCGGCGCGGTCTGGCCGGGTACGGGCAAAGGGAACTCGCCGGGAGGCGCGAGCTCCGACTCCGGATGCGCGGGGATCTCCGGAAAGACCGCGCCTTCTTCGGGAGGAGACCACTCCCCAGGGACCGGTTGCTCGGCCAGGGGCGCTCCGCCGCCCAGCGGATTGGCGTCCGCGTGCGGAAAGGGGACCTCGACGGGCAGGCCCGAAGCCTTCGGAGGAAGAGCTCCCCGTTCAACATCCGGCGAAGCGGCGTAGGGCGCCACGGGTGTTTCGCCACCCGGCGTCTGCGTTCCGCTCGGAAGCGGCGCGGGGGCCGGTTCGCCGGGCGGCGGCTGGTCCATTCCCCGTTCCGCTTGCCCTTCGGGTTGGTTCTTCCGCGCCATCACCTCAGAGAAACTCGTGGACGGCGTGTCCTGCCGAGCCTCGGGTGCGGGAGCCGAACCGGTGGGGGCCGCCGGCTGCTGGGATTGCACTTTCATGACGTTCGCCTCCGGGTCATAAACAACATGCTGCCGATTTCGTCCTGCTCCAGTTCTTCCTGGCGCTCGATCTCCCGGCGATGCCGCTGCTCAAGACGCTCCCGGTATTTGTTCAAGACCTCGACATCGCGCTGCGCCTGCAACAGGGCGGCTTGGGCGTGCGCCACCCGCTCCTCGGCCTCCTCAACCGCCAGTTTTTGCGAAAAGACGCCGTCGCGCGCGGTGTCCAGGTCCTGCTTCAGCACCTCCAGGTAATCCCGCCGGCGCTGAATCAGGCTGCCGGTTAATTGCTCGCCCGGCGCCGTTTCCAGCACCCTGCGCCGCAAATCCTCCCGCTTGGCCGCCAGTTCCTGCACGCGCTGTTTCATCTGCTCCAGCATCTGCTGCTCCGCAAGCAGTTCCTTGCGCCGTTCCGCCAGCGCTTTGGCCGCCTGCTCCTTTTTATCGAGCAGGCTGTCCAAAAGTGGCTGGAGACGGAAACGAAATTTCGCCATCGGTTAGCGTCCGGGCTTTTCGGGGAACAACTGTTTCAGGCGGGCGATGGTTTCAGCGGCGTCCATTTTCTCGTTGGTGGCCTGTTTCAGAAACCCCTCGCACTTGTCGATCATCGCCATCGCGTAATCCACTCGGGGATCGGATCCTTTCTGGTAGGCGCCCAACAGAATGAGATCCTTCTGTTTTTCGTAGGTGGCCAGAACCTCGCGCAGGCGGCCCGCCGCGCGGAGGTGGTCCGGATCCGACACCGCGCCCATCACGCGGCTGACACTGTCGAGCACGCTGATGGCCGGGTAGTGGTTGCGGGCGGCCATGTCCCGCGACAGGATGATATGCCCGTCGAGAATCGAGCGTACTTCGTCGGCGACGGGCTCGTTCATGTCGTCGCCCGCCACCAGCACGGTATAAAACGCGGTGATCGACCCGCGGTCCGAGTTCCCCGCCCGTTCCAGCAGCTTGGGCAGCTCGGCGAACACCGACGGCGTGTATCCGGCGCGCGCCGGCGGTTCGCCGCAGGCCAGCCCGATCTCGCGCTGGGCGCGGGCGAACCGGGTGACCGAGTCCATCATGAGCATCACACGCAGGCCCCGATTCCGGAAATACTCGGCAAGGGCGGTACCCACGTACGCGGCCTTCAGCCGGACCAGGGAAGGCTTGTCGGAGGTGGCGCAGACGATCACTGAGCGCTTGACGCCCTCCGGCCCCAGGTCGTGCTCCAGGAAATCCCGCACCTCGCGGCCGCGCTCGCCCACCAGCACGATCACGTTGACTTCGGCTTCCGTGTTGCGGGCGATCATGCCGAGCAGGGTGCTCTTGCCCACGCCGGCGGCGGCGAACAGACCGATGCGTTGGCCTTCGCCGCAAGCCAGCAGCGAATCGATCGCCCGGACGCCGATGGAGATGCGCTGCGTCACCCGGCGGCGGCGCAGCGGATCCGGCGGATGGCCGTAGACCGGGTACTCTTCCGTGCAGGCCAGCGGCCCCTTGAACTCCGCGTCCATCGGCTCGCCCAGCCCGTCCAGCACCCGGCCCAACAGACCATCTCCCACTTTCACAGTCAGGTAGTTGCCGGTCGGCGCGACTTCACTCTGCGGCCCGATGTTGACCAGGTCCCCGAGCGGCATCAGCAGCACGTCGCCGTCCTGAAACCCCACCACTTCGGCTTTCAGCGGCACCTGCGAACGCGAGTTGTAAATCAGGCACAATTCGCCGATGAACGCCTCCGGGATGGAGGCGCGCACCACCAGGCCGACCACTTCCTTCACCCGCCCCTTCACCTCGACAGGGACGGCGCGGTCGATCTGTTCGAAGTACTTGCCGAAATCCAGTACGCGGCCCGCGCTCATGGTTTGCCTGCCCGCAACAACAATTCCTCGAGCACGCGCAGTTGGGTTTCCAGCCGCGCGTCGATCTTGCCCAACTCGCTTTCCACCAAGCACCCGCCCGGCGGCACGTCCGGCGATCCGGCCACCTGGATCTGGCGCGAACCTCCCAAAGAATCGGCCAGTTCGCGCAGGCGCTGCTTGACCAAGTCCACGGACTGGGTATGCACCCGGATCACCAGGCTCCGCTCGCGATGGACGCTTTTCAGCGCCTCCCGCACGATGCCCACCATGGTGTCCGGCTCGGCGGCCAAGCGCTCGCCAATGATCTTCTCGGCGATGCGCACCGCCAGCCGAACCACTTCGCGCTCGGATTCGCGGAGGAACTCCTCGCGGGCGGCGAGCGCGCCGGCGACGGTCTCGTTCCATTGCGCCAGCCCGGCGGCGTATCCTTCTTCCTGCGCGGCGGACTTGATGCGGGCGGCTTCCGCAGCCGCGTCCCGGCGGATCGCCTCCGCCTCCTCCCGGGCCCGCTCGACGATCTCCTCGGCTTCCCGGGAAGCCGAGTAAACTTCCTTTTTCACCACGCGGCCACTGCCCAGCGGAAGCGCCATGGGATTGCCCGCCTTGATGATCTTCTCGTCCATTTAGGACTCCTGGGACTGCCAGCGGGCCCGCCGCAGCAGGAGCGTCCGTACGCGGCCCGGCATCGCGCACAACCGGCCCCCGACACGCTTCTGTGCTGCGGTCTCGAGCGCCGCCCGCTCCTCCGCCCTTTCTTTCTCCCAGCGGGCGCACACTTGGGGAGGCGCCATTCCCGCCAGACCTTTGATCAAATCCGTGCAGGCTTCCCGGTCGGCCTCCGGCAGCAGCCGCAGCGTCTGCTCCAGCCGCGCTGGGGCTTTCACGATTCCGAAATAGCAGAAAGCCCGCAGATGCATGGAACCTCAGGACGCGCTCGTCGGCGCGGACGAGCGCGCCATCGTGGCGCTTTCCAACCTCCGCTCGAGCGCTTCCACCTTGGCGCGCAACAGGCGGGCCCGCGCCACCAGCGCCAGCGAAGTCAGGCTGGTCAGCGCCAGCAGCGTCAGGGCCGCAATCAGGATTTCCTGGTTCCCCAGGTACCACGCCACATCCCTCGGCGGCTGGGGTTTAATCTCGACCTTCTTGAACACCACGGCTACCTGGTCCGCCTCCAGGCCCTCCACTCCCTTAGCCACCAGCGCTTTTACCTGCGCTTCGGTGAGAGGGGGCTGGGGACTGGTGTGCTTCAGCAGGACCGATGCCGTGGTCGGCTTCCACTGGCTGCGTTCCAGCAGCGGGCTGTTCTCGGGCAAAACGACGTGCACCCGCGCGTCCGCCACGCCCTCCAGGGAACGCAACGTACGGCTGATTTCACCCGCCAGCCCGACCAGCAACCGCGCCTTCTCCTCCGCCGCGGTCGGGATCATGCCGCCGCCGGCGAACACGTCCGCCAAGCCTTTCTCTTTCTCGCGCGGCAGTCCGTTCTCCCGCAGCACCCGCCAGGCGAGCACTAGGTTCTGGTCGCCGCCCTTGACCTTGACCGCGAACTTGGGGCCCTCTTTCGATTCCCCGGCTTCACGTTCGAGCACGGCATCCAGACCGTTCTCCTTGAGAACGACCACAATCTCCTGGGCGTCCTGTTCGGACAGTCCCCCCTGCAAGTGCGGCTTGCTGCACCCCGCTGTCAGCAGCAGCAGCGGCAACAGTATCCAATGTGCGCGCATGGGCTTTGTTCTGGCCAACGTTCCCCGAGTCCAATTATCTCCGGAAATGCCCGCGCCGGTTAGACCTGAGTTTGCAGGATCGACTTGACGCCGGTGTTGACTTGTTCCACTACCTTGCCGACAATCTCCACGTTCTGCGACAACTGGAGCATCTGCATCTGCATTTGCAGCAGGGCGCGGGGATCCTTGACCCCGCTCAACCCCTTCATCAGTTCCTCGGACTTGGCGTACTGCGCCTCGATGCTCTGCAGCCGGTTGCGCACCGGGTCAAACTCGGCCGCCTTCGGCAGGGCGTTTACCTTGTGTTGCAGCTCGTGGATGGAATTGCGCGTTTGGCCGAGTTCCTGGGAGATTTGCCTGGTGATCTGGTCAGGGCGGTTCACTGCCAGCTGCTTCCGGAGATTGCTTTCAAGCAGCCGCTTCTGCTCGGCGGAGATCTGTGTCACCTCCGGCGGCATCTGGACGCTGGCCTCCTGCATCCGCGCGCGAATCTGATCAAACTTGCTCTCGCCGGCCTTCTGGATCTCCGCCTGCGGGAGCTCCTGTTTGGGCAGCGCGGCCTGCGTGACGGTCTTGTTGATGATCGGGTTCGCCATACGTATCCTCGTTATCGCGGCTCCGGCGGCAAAGTTGCCTACCGCGCCGCCGCCGGCTCGGCAATCATCAATCCGCGGAGCATTTCCAGGCTCTTGGCGTGCACCCGGCACACCCACGATTTCGACAGGCCCAGCTGCTGTCCGATCTCCTCCAGCCTCAGGTTCTGAAAGTAGTAGCCCTCCAGCACTTGCCGGTTCTTGTCCGGCAGGTGGGTGATCGCCTCGCGCAGCCGCTGCCGTTCCTCTTGCTGCGCGTACAGGGATTCCGGCGTCGCCCCGGAACTGTCCGCCAATTCTCCGGTCATCTCGTCCAGCGACAGCAGGTAGCAACTGACGATGGTTCCGGTGAGGTTTTGCAAGTCCTGCAAGTCCTCGCCGGGCCCTCCGCCCGCGGGCGGCGCGGTCGAGTAGTCCTTCATATACTCGTTGGCCGCCATTTCGAATTTGATCTGGTCGTACAGCGGTTTGGAAAACCAGCCCATTTTTCGCAAGGCGTCGTACACCGCGCCACGGATCCGATAGTAGGCAAAGGTCTTGAACAGGACGCCGCGCGAGGGGTCAAAGGCCGCCGCCGCCTCTACCAGGCCGAGTTCGGCCGCGCCTACCACGTCATCCTTCTCTACACTAGGAGGGAGCTTCCGCAGGATCTCGGCGGCAAGCGCGTGGGCATACGGGCGAAAGCTATCGACAAGATTGCCCGTATTGGGCTTTGGCACGCTTCCCATAGGAGTTTGATCCTTTTCGCAACAAGGCCCTGGAGTAATGAGTCATGAGACCCTGGAGTCCTCCGCGACATCCAGGCTGGCCTAGGGGAAGCCGCTCCATTCCGTGTGCAGCCAGCCTCTAGAATTGTGCACCAATCGTTTCTAACGTTTCAACTGAATTTTCAGCGCGCCCTCGATTGCGGCGGCGCAGCGGAAGCCAATCGGAAGCACCTTGCCCGGCTTCCCCTCCGGAAAAGCCGAATCCCTGGCGGTGGTGCGGCCGTAGCCGGATTCGATCCGGGCCGCATTGAACACGCCCGGCAGGAAAGAACCTCCCCCCCTCACCACTTTCTTCCCCCGCAGCTCATCAAACAGCACGCCCGGGTTGCCAGAGTAAAGTGCAAAGTCATCCGCCACCCATTCGGGCAGGTTTCCCGAAAGATCTAATACTCCATAAGGTGACCGGTCGCCGGTTTGGTTCCCCACGGCGCGAGGCATCCGGTCGGGCGTGTTTTCTTCCCACCGGGCGCGCCCGACTTCCGGCTCATCGCCCCAAGGGAATCGCCTGCCGTCGTTCCCGCGGGCAGCCTTCTCCCATTCGGCTTCGGTGGGCAATCGTTTCCCGGCCCACGCGCAATAGGCCGCCGCATCGGCCCAGGTGACGCCCGTCACCGGCAAGGCCGGATCTTTCAGATAATCGGAGGTAATCGTACGGTTAGGCCCGGGCGGCGGCCGGCCCGCCGCCTCGCAAAACTTCAGATACTCGGCGTTACTGACTTCGAGCTGATCGATGTAGAACGCCGGGAGATCCACCAGGCGCGGAGGTGCTTCGGTCTCCAACCGCCGCCGGCCGCTCACCTCCAGGCGCCCTTGCTCAGCGCCCATCACGAAGGCCCCCGCCGGCACCAGCCTCATCACGCCGGTGGGCGTCTCAATTTGCTCGGGCAAGGGGGGAGGCGGCGCCTCTTTCTGATTGACTGCCGCACCGCCCCGGCCAGTATCCCGCGACGAGGACTGCCACCACCACCACAGCCCGATCCCTGCCAGCACGGCCACCGCCGGTGAAACGATCAGCCAGACCCAGGGGGTCGGCCGCCGCACCGGCGGAGTGGCGGGCTGAGGCGCGGTCACCGGGGACGGTTCGATCAGCAGCGTCCCCGGTTGCCAGATGCGCTTCAGTTCCGCCAGCGCTTCCTCATAAGATTGCAAACGCTCGGCCGGATTCTTCCGCATCATCCGCCCGAGCGTCGCGGACAAATGCCGCGGCCAGAGCGGGAGCACTTCGTCGAGCGGCCGGGCCTCGCGGCCCGTCTCCCCGTGCCAGCGCATCCACGCCAGGTCTCCGCCTTCCTGAAGCACCCCGGCGAACTCGGCCCGGAACCGCTTACGGCCCAAGAGGCACTCGTAAAGCAGGAAACCGATCACGTAGAGATCCGCGATCTCCACCTTCGCGGGTCCGTCCTGGAAGGACTCCGGCGCGCTGTATTTCGGCTCTCCCAACTCCGCGCCGTCGGTCGACCCGTCCGCCGCCAGCATCTCCACGTCGACCCGACCCTCCCGGATGCGAATCGTGGCGGGGGTCAGGGGCGCCATCAGCATTCTTCGCTCCCGGTTGGCGATCAGCCACTCGAGCAGTCCGAGAAAGCGCGGCATCACTTGGCTGAGGTCCGCCGGCTCGTCCCCCATCAGAGAAGCAAACCTTTCCCCTGGCTCGGCAGCACGCGCATGGGGTCCACCCGCCAACTCCAGCAGCTCGGCGACCGATGCCGGCCGCCTCGCCGGGTCCAGCTCCAGACACCGCCGGATGGCCCGATCCAGCGAACCCGGGACCGGCTCGCCTAGAGGTTCCGCCTGCCCGGGAACCGGTTTGCGTCCGGTCAGCATTTCGTAGCAGAGCACACCCGCCGAATAGAGGTCTGACTGCGGCGTAGCCGGCTGTCCGGCCAGGACCTCCGGCGCCATGTACGCCGGCGTCCCCATCAGCACCCCCACGGTCCGGTCGGAAGACAGGTCGCGGGAGATGCCGAAATCCATCAGCTTGACCGTACCGTCCCGACCGATCATCAGGTTCAGAGGCTTGATGTCGCGGTGGACCACCTGGCGGGAGTGGATATACCCGAGCGCCTCACCGAACTGCCGGAACACCGGCCAGAAGTCCTCCAACCGGTATGGGCCTCGCTGCGCGATGCGGCCCGCCACCGTCTCGCCCTCGATGAACTCCATTGAAATGTAAAACAGCGGACCGGCATCGCCCAAATCGTGGATCCGCACCACGTTCGGGTGCGTCATCCGCCGGGCCAGCAGCAGTTCCTGCTTGAACTTTTCGATCAGCTTCGGTTCTTTGGCCACGCCCGGTTGAATGACCTTCAAGGCGAGGATTTCCCCCGTCAGCCGGTCCCGGGCCTGAAACACCACGCTCATGCCGCCGGCGCCGAGCTCGGCCAGAATCTCGTACCGGTTCGCGAACGTCTCTCCCGGCCGCGGCAGGCGCGCGGCTGGTCCCTGATCGCTGCTGGTCATGAGGGATGTCATCCAATTCTCCAGCAATCTTTCTGCTGGTGGCAACTTCCGCGCAGGCGTTTCGATAAACAGGTGACGATGGCTGCGGCCGGCCCGCAGGCGCCGAGGCGAACTCCGAAACGGTTTTACCCCCTGGGTCACTACCGAGTCGGGCGCGGACGGTACTTCGGCCATGCGCACTGCCGGTTCCGCCGCCGCGTTTTGCTACGGAAGGGAGGAATCATGTTGCCCCAGACGACAGCCCGCGCTGCCGCGTGGCTGCTCATCACCGTCCTGGCGGCGTTTCCGCAAGGCGGCTTGAAACTGGTGATCGTCGAAGGCGATGGCGCGGTGAATAACATTCAGCAGCGCGTCGCGCGGGAACCGATCGTCCAGGTGACCGACGAAGATGACCGGCCGGTCGCGGGCGCGGTGGTCGCGTTCACCCTGCCCGACCACGGCGCCAGCGGCGTTTTCGCCGATGGCAGCCGCTTGTTCACCACCACCACGGACGCCAACGGCCGGGCCGTCGCGCGCGGCTTCCAGACCAACAGTGTCGCCGGCGAGTTCGAGATGAACGTCACGGCATCCTACGCAGGTAAAAGCGTCAGCCGCCGAATCAAAATGACCAATATCGCCCGGGCCGCGGCGGCGGCCGGGGGAGGCGGCGGCAAGATTCTCCTGATTCTGGCGCTCGTCGGCGGCGCCGTCGCCGGCGGAGTCGCCGCGGCGGCGGGCGGTGGCGGCGGCAGTTCCAACCCCGCCGCTCCTCCCAGTCCGCCGCCGGCGGCCGGAATCGTCATCAGTCCCGGCGCGGGCTCGGTGGGCCCACCGCGCTGAGCATCTGTCCGAGGGCGAAAAGGAGCTTTCGTGATGCGTGGATGGAAACTGGCATTCTGGATCTTGTCCGCGGCGTTGTTCGCGCAGAGCGGGCGCATCGAAGGACCGTCGCTCGGCATCGTCTGGCACCAGGATTCGCGCTCTTTGCGGCCGGTGTGGGGGGTTTTCGGGGCCGCCTGGCTCGGGAGCCCCCTCCCAGCGGACGTGTACTTGGAATTTGCTGCGGTCGCGCCAAACTCCCGCTGGGCTCTGGCTCGCGTGTCGCGCGACGATCGTTGCTTCGCGGCGAGGTTGACCTGGCCGGAAGGGCGTGTGAACGTCGAGGAACTGGAGGGGGTTGCCGGCGCGCTCGATCCCGTAGTGTTCAGCCCGTCGGGGAACTTCGCCGCCGCCGGTGGCTGGCGGGTGGCGCAACCTGGGTCGGGCACCGACCCCGAACCGTTGGTTCGGGAATTCGCCGAGGGGAGCCGGGTCCTCGCCCTCAGCGACACCGGAGTCGCCCTGTTGGCGGTTCCCGAAGCCGGGCAATGGGCGCTCTACCGTGCTGCCGCCGGCCGCCAGGTTGGCCGGCTCGTCACGCTGCCCGCCATCGACGCGGCTGCGTTTCTGCCAGATTCCGCCGTGGCGTTTGCCGCCGCCGGCCGGGATCTCTACCGGCTTGGGCCCGCAGGCGCGGTCGAGCACTGGATGAACGTCGAGCCTGCGCGGCGGCTGGCGGCGACAGCGGACCGTCTGTTGGCGGCGACCGACGCGGGTGTGTTGCTGATCGATCACGAAGCGCGTGAGCCCGCCGCGTTTGCGCACTGCCAGTGCCAGCCCACCACCCTGGAACCGGCGGCGTTTTCGCTCTTCTGGCTCACCGGCGCGACCGCGCAGCCCGCCTGGCTGCTGAACGCGGCGACGGGCGGGGTTCGTTTCGTGCCCATGCCGGCCGCGGCCGAGGAGGCTGCCCAATGAGAGTCCTCGCTTTGGTGTTCCTCTGCGCCGCTTCGCTGGGCGCGCACGCCATTACCAGCGCCAACCCGAGCGTAAGGACCGCGGGCGCCGGCACCTTTGACATCACCCTCACGGGCACGTTCTACGACCACGACGAACCTCGTTTTGATAACGTGCTGGTGCAACGGGTCTCGGTAACAACCTCCACCATGGTGATCCGCGTACCCGGCAACCTGCTCGTCAATAACACTGCGCAGCCTAGGGTCGTGCTGATTTCTTCGTTCGCCGACGCGAATCCGCTCGTGGTGACATTTCCATTCACCATCAACCCGCCGCTTCGCCTGATTCCGGAAACCAATCCGGCCACCTTACAGGTCAACGTCAGCGCGGCGCCGCTTCAATATACAACCGCGGGAGGAACCGCGCCTTTTTCTTTCAACTGCACTGCCCTGCCCCGGTCGCTGCCTCCGGGGATGACCCTGGTCTCCAACACCTCCGGATGCGTGCTCAGCGGCACTCCGACCGCCGCCGGCAATTACAACTACACCATTGCGGTTTCCGATAGCGGCGGCGTGACTCAGCTTAGCCGGACCTACCAGGTGCAGGTGGAAGCCCCCCTGACGATTACCTCCACCACCCTTCCTGCCGGAACCGTGGGGACCGCCTATTCCTCTTCGTTAGCCGCCACCGGCGGAGTGCCGCCGTACACGTGGGCGTTGGCCTCCGGATCGCTGCCCGCGGGGATCACCCTTTCTTCGACCGGCGTCCTGAGCGGAACCCCCACCCAGACCGGTTCATTTCCGTTCCTCGCGCGGGTCAGCGACTCTGCCAACCGCAATGCCACCCGTTCGTTCACCCTGGTGGTCGGCTCGAATCTCTCCATGGTTCCCACCTCAGTTCCCGGGGCGTCGCAAGGCGTCCCCTACTCGTTCTCGTTTACCGCCAGCGGCGGCGTCCAGCCTTACCTCTGGTCTCTGGCTGCGGGCAATTTGCCGGGCGGGCTGAGTCTGTCTTCAGGGGGCCTCCTGAGCGGGACGCCGGCGCAGACCGGCCCATTCCAATTCACCGTGCGGGTCACCGACGCCGCCAACGGGAACGTGACCCGCGCGTTCACCCTGAACGTGGCCAGCGGGCTCACCATCACCACGACCTCGCTGCCGCAAGCCACCCGAGGCGTGGTGTATCACTTCGTGTTCTCGGCCGCAGGCGGACAACCACCTTACGCTTGGGCGATCGTTGATGGGGTCACCCCCGCGGGCCTGAACCTCAACGCGTCCACGGGAGAGTTTTCCGGAGTGCCGACGGCGACCGGGACGTTCGCCTTCGTGATCCGGGTGACGGACGGGGCGGGGGCGTCGGCATCCGCGGCGATCACGGTAGTGGTGGTGGCGACGGCGCTGGTGATCGATACGGCCTCGCTGCCCGGGGGCAGCGTGGGCGTGTTCTACAGCCAGAGCATTTCCGCCAGCGGTGGCGTGCCGCCATATTCGTTCAACATTACCGGCGGCGCTTCGCCCGCCGGTCTGAGCCTGAACGTGAACACCGGCCTGTTGAGCGGCGCGCCGTCGGCCGCCGGCACGTTCACGTTCCTCATCGTCGCGCGCGACGCCGCGCAGCAGACGGCGACCCGGTCCTTTACGATCGTGATCACGGCGCAAAGCGGGGTGCTGCCCACGGGCGTCGTCGGCACGCCGTATCGCCACCGCCTAGAAACGTCCGGCCTGACGCCGCCCGTGCAGTGCTCCCTGATTGGCGGACGCCTGCCGGCCGGCTTGACCCTAGGTGGCGATTGCGAACTGAGCGGCACGCCCGCGGAGGCTACCACCGCATCTGTCACCATTCAGTTCCGCGACGGGCAGAATCGCCTGCAATCCGTGGTCTTCGCCCTGACGATTCTGCCCGCCTTGGCCTTGCAGCCGGACACGCTTCCCCCGGCAACGCTCAGTCGCGCCTACACCGCCACCTTCACCGCCTCCGGCGGGGCGCCTCCGTACGCGTATAGCGCCACAGGGCTTCCCGGCGGGCTGACCCTCAACGGGCAGACTGGCGTCATCAGCGGTTCCCCCACGACAGCGGGCACGTTCACGGTCAGAGTCGTGGTCTCCGACAGCGCCAACAACCGGCTGACGCGCGAGTATTCCCTGGTAGTGGCGGCCGGACTTACGCTGAGCGACGCCGCCTTGCCCCAGGGGGAGATCGGCACGGCCTACGGATTCACCCTGACCGCCAGCGGCGGCGCGGCGCCGCATTCGTTCGCTCTGCGGAGCGGGTTCCTGCCGCCGGGCTTGAACCTGGCTTCCTCGGGCCGCATCAGCGGGACACCTTCCGCTTCCGGAGGCACGACGTTCGTCGTCGAGGTGACGGACGCGGCCCGCAGTACCGCCGCGGGCGTCTTCTCGCTGCTGGTTCCGGTTCCCAACGCCACCGCCGAAGCGGACTTCACCTGGCGGTTTGTGCCGCCCGCATCCTCGCTGGGCTCTCGGTGCGTGGTTTCCGCAGGCAGCTTGCCGCCGGGGATCTCGCTGAACGAAGCCGAATGCATCGCCGGACCGCGGCCGACGCAACCCGGCGTTTTCGATTTCCACCTGCGCTTCGGCTCCGGCGGCCAGACCGCCGATGTCCGCCAAGTGATCACCGTACTGCCCCCGGTGCGCATCCTTCCGGACACGCTGCCCGCCGGCCGGTTGGGCGTCGACTATCGTGTCACCTTGCGCGCCGAAGGCGGCACGCCCCCGTACCGGTTCCAGTTCCCTAACGGATTGCCCGCCGGGTTCTCGTTCAACAGCGACACCGGCGTGCTCTCCGGGGCGCCCGCCCGCGCGGGCGTCAGCCGGTTCGCGGTCCAGGTGACGGACGCCAATTCCCGGTTCCCCGGCGTGGCCGGGGCCAACTATGAACTGGAGGTGACCGCGCCGTCGGCGCCTGCGCTGCGCGCGCCCGGCGTTCCCTCCAGCGCCAATCCACAGGATCAGGTCCGCGTTTCGCTGGAGTCCTCCGCCGGCTACCCGGCCGCCATTCTCGGGCGCCTCCGGCTCACCTTTGCCCCCGACGCCGAGCAGCCCGCCGACGACCCGGCAGTGCGCTTCTCGAACAATTCCCGCGAACTGACCTTCACCTTGGCCGCGGGACAGACGGTGGCTGCGTTTCCCGCCAGCGTCCCGGTTCCCGCGATCCAGGTAGGCACCACGGCAGGGTTGATTGAGGTCACCGCCACGCTGGAGTCCGGGGGCGTCAACCTGACGCCCACCCCGATTCCGCTGATGAGCATCCGCATCGCCCGGTCGGCGCCGGTGATCACCGGGGTCGAAGTGACGCGGAGCGGCGCGACCATTACGGTTCTCGTGACCGGGTACGCGACGGGCCGCGCTCTTACCGGCGCGCGGTTCCGCTTCACGGCCGCCGCCGGCGCCACGCTGCAAACCGGAGAACTCTCTCCCGCGGTGACGGATTTGTTTACCGGATGGTTCCGCGACTCCCGCTCCGCCGGGTTCGGCAGCCAGTTCCTGTACACGCAACCGTTCACCGTCCAGGGGGACGCCACCCAACTGCGCGCGGTGGAAGTGGTGCTTAGCAACGCGCAGGGGAGTTCGGCTGCGGTGAGCCGGCAGTTCTGAAGGGGCTAGGCGGGCTGGCGCTGTTCAGCCCGCCACGGCCTCCGCCACCAGGTCTGACACCGGGCCAAGCAATCCGTCGCGGCTGCGGTCGGCGGGCTTGGTGGTGAGCAGGACGCAGGTGGCGTCGGTCGCCGGATCGGCCCAGGCGACGGTGCCCGTCGCGCCCCAGTGGCCGAAAGTCTTCGCCGAGCACGCCTTGCCAAATCCGCCGGGTTTCCGCATCCAGCCGTATCCCCAGGCCTCGTTGAGGTCCGGCGTCTGGTTGGTGACCATCGCCCGGGCGGTGGCCACCCGCAACACCCGTCCGTCCGGCTTCAGGAAGGCCCGCAGCAGCGTGGTGACATCGCCTACGGTGGAATGCGCGCCGCCCCACGGAGCGCCCAGATCGCGCCAGTACTGGCTATTCCAGTTCCAATCGTTCTCCGCGGTGCCGTACAAGGCCGGCGCGCTCTGCACCTGCGCGGGCATGGTGTCCGGAATGCGGCGTCCGCCCAGTCCGAGGGAGGTCTGCTTCATCCCCAGCGGACGAAACAGTTCGTCGCGCAGGAAGTCGCGGAAGGGCCGGCGGGTGACTCGTTCGGCGATCTCCGCCGCCAGCAGGATTCCCATGCTCTGGTAGCTGACCTTGCTGCCCGGCCGGAACAGCAACGGGGTCCGGCAGACGCCCGCCACGAATTCGTTCAAGGACGCATGCCGCTTCCGCAGGTCGACGTTTTCCGGCAGTTGATCCGGCAGTCCCGAACTATGCGTTAACAGGTGCCGGATGGTCACCAGGTCCCGGTCCCCGCCGGAAAACTCCGGAATGTAGTTCCGCACCGGATCAGCAAGCGAGATGGTCCCACGGTCCACCAGCAGCATCACCCCGGCGGCAGTCATGGGTTTGGTGATCGACGCCAGCAGGAATACACTCTCTGGCGTTTTGGCCAGCCCGAACGTCCTCACCCAGCGCTGGCCGCCCCGGGTGACCTGGAGCGCGGCGGCCTTTACGTCGCCCGTTTCCACAGTCCTCTGAATCTGTTCCGCCGCGGCGTCGAGCCGCGGCTGATTCCAGGCGGCGCCCCACGCGCGAGCGGCCAGGCCGGCGCCGGCCGTCAACCAGGTTCGTCGAAGCATGTGTACGTTCTTATCGCCTTTGCCCCGCGAATGCAAGACCAGGCGCCCGTTCGCTTCAGGCGGCGGTACACTGGGCGTTCCGGTATGCTGCGCGCTTTGCTATGTCTGCTCCTCCTGGCTGTCTGGCCGGCGCGGTCCCAGGTTGAGAAACTGCATCGCGAGGCGTTCGTCATGGACGGCCACATCCACGTGATGTCGCGCCAGTTATTGCAGGGCCTCGACATTGGCGAACGGTACGCGGATGGGCACTTTGATTTGCCTCGCGCCCGGGAGGGCGGCCTGGACGCGATGTTCTTCACGGTCTACACGCCGGAACCCTACTACCCCGGACGACACGCAGTGGCCAACACATTCCGGGTGGTCGCGCTCGCCCTGGACCAGATCGAAAAAAATCACCGCCTCATCGAACTGGCCCGTACGGCTACTGAGATCGAACAGGTGAACCGCCGGGGTAAGATGGCGGCCTTTCTCGACCTGGAAGGCGGCTGGGATCTGGACGGCGACCTGCACCTGCTGCGGGCGCTTTACCGGTTGGGCCTGCGCAGCGCCATGCTGACCGCGCATAACCAGACCAACGGCTTCATTGATTCCTGTTGCGATGCCCGCCGCTGGGGCGGGCTCAACGGCCATGGCCGCGCGGTGATCGCGGAGATGAATCGCCTGGGCATGGTGATCAACGTCGCGCACGCCTCCGACGAAGCCATCCTCCAGACGGCGGAAGCCAGCCGGCATCCGGTCGTCTACAGTCACGGCGGCTTCCGCCATTTCGTCGACACTCCCCGCTGTATCAGCGACCAGGCGGCCCGGGCGATCGCGGCCAAAGGCGGGGTGATTGGCATCCAGTTCGGCTCAAGCTTCAACAACCCCAAGTTTGCCGAATGGGCTCAGCGCGGCCGCCAGGCAGCATTCGCCAGGCCGGACGCTCCCAACCGCTTCGCCACCATGTTGCTGGCGGAGGTCGACCGGGAAGTGGCCAAGGGGCTGCCCTTCGTATTCCAGGGCGTGATTCCCGATGAGGTCTGGATGGGCACGGACCAATTGGCCCGCGTCATCGATTATGGCGTCCGGCTGGTAGGGGAGGATCACCTTGCGCTCGGTTCGGATTTTGATGGCGGGCCGCCGCTGCCCAGGCAGATCCGCGACGTGCGCGACTACCCGGAGATGACGAAAGCGCTCGCGCAGTTGGGCTACTCGGAGGCGCGGATTCGCAAGATCCTCGGCGGGAACTGGTTGCGGGTCATTCGGGCGGTCACCGAACGACGGTAGAACCTCGTCGCCGCGCGGTCAGTCCGGAAGCCGCCGTGCTAGACTACCCCCTTAGCGATCGCGTTACCAACTCCATGGTTCGCCTCTTTCGCGTCTTCTTTCCAGCCAACGTTCTTCTCCTGCTGATTTCCGAAATTCTGCTGGTGTTCGGCAGCTATCTGCTGGGCGGATGGCTGGTGCTCGACGAGGAATGGATCCCCTACCTCTACGTGGAGAACGGCTGGTTCCGGATCGGTCTGGTGGTGTTCAGCGTGATCCTGGGGATGCACCTGACCGACCTCTACCGGAACATCCGCGTCACCTCCCGCAGCGCGCTGGTGCAGGATCTTTGCCAGGTGCTGGGCATCGCGCTGCTCGCGCAGGGGCTGATTTCCTACGCGTTTCCTCCGGCTCGGCTAGGCCGCGGCATCATGCTGGTGGGCAGCGCCCTGACGCTGATGGCGCTGCTGTGCTGGCGGCTGTTTTACTCCGCGGTGGTCCTCGACGTCGTGGGCTGGCGGCGCGTCCTTTTCGTGGGGCACAACCAACTGGTGCAGGAGATGGCGAACCATATTCTGGAGCAACCCGACCGGGGATTCGCCATCGCCGGTTACCTGTCCGACGACGATCCGGAAGGTACGCCCCTGGCGGGCGGCGCCGTGCTGGGCCGGGTCGCCGACGTCCGGCAAGTGGCTGAGCAGGTGAAGCCTTCGCTGATCGTCGTGGGTCTGACCGAGCGCCGCGCCCGGATGCCGGTGCATGACCTGCTCGAATTGCGTTTCGCGGGGTACACCATTCAGGAGGCGGGAACCACCTATGAGGCCGTGCTGGGCCGCATCTGCACCAAGGAATTGCGCCCCAGCCAGTTGATTTTCAGCGACGAACTGGGACCGCAGCGGGTGTTTCTGGCGATCCAGAGCCTGCTCAACTATTCCGTTTGTTTGACCGGCGCGGTGCTGGCGCTGCCGGTGATGCTGCTGGTGGGCATGCTGGTGAAACTCACCTCCCGCGGGCCGATTTTCTACCGGCAAACGCGCGTGGGCAGGAACGGAAAGCTGTTCACGCTTTACAAGTTCCGCTCCATGCACGTCAATGCCGAGGCGTTCACCGGCGCGGTCTGGGCTGCCAAGGACGATCCGCGGGTCACCTGGCTGGGCCGTTGGCTGCGGCGGACGCGCCTCGATGAACTCCCGCAGTTTTACAACGTGCTCCGCGGCGATATGTCGCTGGTCGGGCCGCGCCCCGAGCGGCCGGAATTCGTCGAGACCCTCGCGGAACGGATTCCCTACTACCGGCAGCGCCATTGTGTGCGCCCTGGTCTGACCGGTTGGGCGCAGATCAACCATAAATACGGCGATTCGATCGAGGATGTCATCACGAAGCTGGAGTATGACCTCTACTACATCAAGCACATGTCCCCGGCGCTCGACGCCTACATCCTGTTTCAGACCTTCAAAACAATCCTGCTGACGCGGGGCGCCCAGTAGCCATCAGGGCTGGCGGGCCACCTGGACGCCGCCGATGCGCACCAACACTCCCTCCGGCGCCACGTCGATCTGCTCGATCCCGTAGCCAAGTTCGAAAGGTTCGCCGACCTTGGCTTCCGGGTAGTAGGCCCGCACATAGCGGCGGATCAGATAATCGAGCGCCCGGCCTTCCATGCCCACGCCGTTAATCTCCACCCGCTCGACATAGACCACCGCCTGGCCCGCCGCCGACTCGAGCCGTGTGCGCACGTAGACCGGATGCTCGCCCTCCAGCAGTTGCGACATCAGCCAGTTGGGCCGTTCGCCGCGCGCTTGCTTCAGTTTCAGGAAGTCAACGACCAGCCAGCCTTCCGCCCGGCCGCGGCTCAGCGCGATGCGGGGCGCCCGCACGCCTTCGATCCGGTGCGCTTCCCGCTCCACGTAGGAATTCAATTCACCGGCGGAGAGCCTCACGGTGGAGCCCGGCCGGGCCTGCTGTTCTTCGATCTGCTGCAATTTGCGCTTGGCGGAAACGTACTCCTGCGCCGTGCCGCCCAGCAGCGGCGCCAGCAGCAGAACTCCCACGACGCTGGCCCGTGTCATTCTCTTTATTCTAGGACAGACCTTTCCGGCGGTGCTCATGAACGAACCTCTGTCGATTGTTTTGGTCGGGCCGCGCAACCCGCTCAATATCGGCGCGGCGGCCCGCGCCATGAGCAATTTCGGCTTCGGCGACCTGCGCCTGGTGCGCCCCTACGATCCGGCGTTCCGGGAAGCGCGGTCGGCGGCGCGGGGACGGCCGGTGCTGCGGGCCGCGCGCGTATACGACTCGCTGGCCGCCGCGGTGGCCGACTGTACCATGGTCGTGGGAGCGACCGGGGTGGCCCGGCGGACACTGGCGCATCCGTTGCTCCCCTTGCCCGCCGCTGCCCGGCGGTTTCGCCGGCGGTCCCACGCCGCCCTGCTCTTCGGCAACGAGAAATCCGGCCTGTCCAACGACGACCTCAGTCATTGTCACTGGCTCCTGACGATCCCCACCGCGGAAACCAACGATTCGCTCAACCTTGGCCAGGCGGTGGCGGTCTGCCTTTATGAAATTACGCGCGGGCGGCGTGGATCGTCTCAGGAAAAAAACGCCCAGGAGGCCTCCGCCAGCGACCTCGAACAACTCCACCGCATGCTGGTGGAAGCCGCCGCGCGGAGCGGATACTCTCAGCCGCGCACCGCGGGGTCGACGGAGTTGAAACTGCGCCGCCTGCTCCACCGCATGCGCATCAGAAGCGGCGACGCCGCCCTCTGGCTGGGCCTTTTCCGTCAGATTCTCTGGGCGCTGCGGAAAACTCCAGCGTGACGTCCACCACGCGCTCCTGCTCGTTGACTTTCAGCACCGCCCTGGTCTTGCCCAGATCGTCGAAAACCCCATCTTCCTGGATGCGCTTCAGGAAAAAGTCCGGATAGTCGGCGTTGAAGGGCTCCCCGGGCTTGGGTTTCCAGAGCTTCCGGATCGCGTGCTCCCCATTGATGTCGAGTCCCCGGATCGTCAATTCGCCCAAACGAAACTGCGGTCCGGGCGTGATGCGGAACGTCAGGTCGACGGTCTTCCGGTCGTCGTAGATATGGCGCTCGACCGCGATCGCCGCTTGCATATACCCGTCGCGACGGAGGCGTTTACGCATGCGCTCGATGCCCTCGTTGACCTCGTCGAAATTCGCGATTTCGTCGGTTTTCAGAGCCAGGACGCGCAGCAGCTCGGAGGCGGCCACGGGCGTCTCGCCGTCGATGCCCCCCTCGCCCATTTTGTAGACCTCGCCCTCGTCGATTTTGACCCACACGCGGATGCCTTCGACCTCCGTCATCGGTTCCGTCTTCCGCACCTGAAACCGGGCGCGGATTCTCCCGCGTGCTTCGTAGAGCGGGCGCAGGCTGGCGTCCAGCATTTGCAGGAAGCGCGATTCCCGGTACGGCACGCCGTAGGCGACGCCGGAAAAGCTGTTCAGCAGCAGCGGGGAGGGCAGCGCCTGATTCCCCTCGAACTGGACCTCGGCAACGGCTGGTTCCCGGCGGGCGGGACTGAACACCACCTGGAATTCTTCCGGCTTCTCGGCGATCACCCGTCCGGTCATCGGCTCGCCCTTGCCGTGTTTGGCGGCGAACTCCTCAATGGCCTTCGCGTGGCGCTCCAGGACGTCCTTCGTCGCGGGAATCCGGTCTTGAAACAGAGGGTCACGCGCCCGCATCCACTGGCGCAAGTCCTCCTCGGGCAGATCGATCCGGTCGAACCGGACCGGGTAGAGCGGTTCCACCTCCACCACCTCGAAGGTGGCCGCGAACGTGTGGGAACCCGGTTCCGGGCCGAAGCGGTAGCCCACGCTCTCAAACAGGCCGGTGGCCACCAGACGCTCGCGCGCTGCCTCGAACTCCGCCTTTCCCGCCAACTGGCCGGTCTTCATGCCCGCCGCCGCCAGGATCGCCTCGCCGGGGTAGTGCCGGTTGCCTTGGACCGCGAGTTGGCCGATCGGCCACTTGTCCACCGGCGGTTTCGGCGCGGCGGGGGCTGCCGCCGCGGGCTTCGCCGCCGGACGCTTGGCCGGAGTCCGTTTTCCCGCGGTCTGCCCGCAGAGGGGCGCCGCCGTTACTGCCAACCATGCCAGCGCCCACCGAAGCATATCGCTCCTTATTGTACGGAGACCAAGCCCTATCGGTTGCCCAAGCCGATCAAGAAAACGCCCACCAGGATGAACGCCACTCCCAGCAGCTTGAAGCCGGTAATCGGTTCCCGGAAGAACAGGCGCGACCACAGCAGGGTCCAGACGTAGCTCAAGGAAACCAGCGGGTACAGCACCGTCAGTTCGCCGTGCTTGATGCCCCAGATGAAGAACACGGTCGAGAGCAGGTACATGGCGACGCCGATGGCGACGCGCACATTGACCACGTGCCGTAAGCCCTTCTTGAGCTTGGCTGACCCGGACTTTAGAAACACCGCGCCGAACGATCCGATGAACGAGGCGACCGTCACCAGCACCATGGAAGAAACCGGCGTGGTCATTCCCGGGCGCCCTTCCCCAGGACCACCACCCCGCAGACGATGGCGGTCACTCCCAGCGCTTTGAACGGATTCATCGTCTCGCGGAAAATCGCCAGCGACAAGAGCGTCACCCACACGTAGTTCAGCCCGATCACGGGATACAACAGCGACAGTTCGCCGTCGCGCAGCGCCAGGATCAGGAGAAAAGTGAACACCCCGTACAAGGAGACGCCGCCCAGCAGGTAGAGATTCGCGACGACCGCCAGGATGATTTCGGCCGGATGCGTAATGTCCCCCGGCAGGCGGTTGGCGCCGAACTTCATCAGGATCTGCGCCGCCGCCCCGATCAACGTGCAGAAAAAGACCAGCACCACGGATTGCCGCGGCGAAAGCGGCTTCCGGATCGGATCGAACAAGGTATACAGCGGGCTGCTCACAGACGAATCGAGACCGCTTCCCGCGGCGAATCTTCATCATACTCGAACGCCGGCCTCAGTCGCCCTGCCGCGCCGCAAACGGTACAATAGGGAAATCGTGAGTTCCGATCGCGCAACCGTCGCCGAAGCCCCGCCTGCCAGCGGGAAGCCTCCCAAGGGCGACATTCCCCGCGGAGTGATCGCGGAGTGGACCGTGACCATTCTGCTGCTCCTGTTTGGCACCACCACGCTGGTGCAGGCGTTTGTCATTCCCACCGGCTCGATGGAGGATACGCTCCTGATCGGCGACCATCTGCTGGTGGACAAACTCGCCTACGCTCCTCCGGGTCCGGTCAGCAAGTACCTGCTGCCTTATGCGGAGGTGAAGCGGGGCGACATCATCGTGTTTCGCTACCCGGTCGACATCCGGCAGACATTCGTCAAACGGGTGATCGGCGTGCCGGGCGACCGTCTGCGGATTGAAAACAAGCAGTTGTACCTGAACGGACAGCGGCTGGAAGAGCCCTACAAATATCACAAGACGGACTACATTGATTCCTACCGCGACAACTTCCCCTCGCAGCCGAATTCCCCGCTCTACCCGCGCGGTCAGGAAATGCTCGATCACCACGTGGAGAACGGCGAACTGGTCGTGCCGCCCAACAGCTACTTCGCCATGGGGGACAACCGGGACTCTTCGCTCGACAGCCGCTATTGGGGCTTCGTGCCGCGGGAAAACATCATCGGCAAGCCCCTCATCATCTACTGGTCGTACGACGCGCCCACCGAGCGCCTCGCCAGCCCGATGATCGGGCTCGATCACCTCCTGGACCTGGCGACGAACTTTTTTGTGAAAACGCGGTGGAAGCGGACCTTCATGCTGGTGCGCGGCTTCCCGGTGCTGTAGCCGCATGGGCAAATCCAGCGTCTACGCCCTGATTCTGGCGGGCGGGCGCGGTACGCGCTTTTGGCCGCGCAGCCGCCGAAAGCATGCCAAGCAGGTCCTACAGATCGCCGGCCGTCAGACCATGATTCAGGCGACGGCGGAGCGCTTGGCCCCGGTGGTTCCGCCCGAGCGCACGTGGATTCTGACCAGCCCGGAACTTCGCGACGTCATCGTCCGCCAGCTTCCCCAGGTGCCCCCCCAACAAGTGCTCGCCGAACCGGTCCCGCGGAACACGGCCCCTGCGATCGGCCTAGCGGCGCACATGCTGGCCAGCGAGGATCCGGACGCCGTCATGGGCGTCTTCCCTTCCGACCACGTGGTGGCGAATCCCCGGAAGTACCTTCGCTTTGTGCGGGCCGCGTTCCGGGCCGCGGCGGAGGACCAGTTGGTTGTCTTCGGGATTCAGCCGCGCCACCCCGAAACGGGATTTGGCTACGTGGAACTTCCCAAGGGCGTTGAGGCGGGCGCGCTGGAGGCCTACCCGGTCGCCCGGTTCCGCGAAAAGCCGGATTTGGCCACAGCCAGGCGTTTTCTGCGCGCCGGACGCTTCTTCTGGAACTCCGGAATGTTCTTTTGGCGGGCGCGCGTGTTCCTGGATGAGTTGCGGCGGCATTTACCTCACACCGCGGCCCTGCTTTCGTCGCTGCCGCGGGCCGGCAGTACCCAGTTCCGCCGTGCGCTGGCGCAGATATTCCCCCGGTGCGAGAGCATCTCGGTCGACTACGCGGTGCTGGAAAAGGCGCGCAATGTGGTCGGCTTTGCCTGCGACGATTTCGGCTGGAGCGACGTGGGCAGTTGGAACGCCGTCCATGAACTCTGGCCCAAGGACGCCAGCGGCAACGCCGTCCGCGGCGAGGCGCTGGCGCTGGCCAGCCGCGGCAACTATATCGACGCGCCGGGCAAGCTGGTCGCGCTGGTGGGCGTCGACGACCTCGCCATCGTGGACACGCCCGACGCGCTGCTGGTGGTTCGCCGCTCCGAGGCCCAGCGCGTGGGCGAACTCGTTAAGCTGCTCGAAAAACAAAATCGGCAGGATCTGTTGTAAAGGGGCGGCCGGCTACTTCTTCAGCAGCTCGAGCGTCGCCGAGACCAGCGCCTTGACGCCGGTTTCGATCGTTGGGTGCGGCGCGGGCCAATAGAGCGGCGAGTGCAGCGAGGGCAACGGCGCCTGGCCCCGTTTGGCCGCGGCCATGCGTTCCGCGTCGATCGTGCCGACCCGGAAGAGGAAGACCGGAATCCTGGGATCCTCCAGGCCGAACCGCGAGAAGTCCTCGCCGCCCATCTCGGGCTCGCGCTCGACCACGTTTTCCTCACCCAGTAATCCGCGCCAGAGCCCCACCAGCCGCTGGACCAGAGCGGGGTCGTTGTCAGTGGCCGGCGTGAAGTCGTCGCTCAACACCCGCATCACCGGCAAGCGGTCGTCCGGCAGGCCGGCGGCTTTGGCATAGCCATTCGCGATGCGCCGGATGGACGTCAAGATCTGTTCGCGCGTGGCTTCCGAGTACGACCGCACGGTCAGTTGCAGCTTGACCTCGTCCGGAATGATGTTGTGCTTGGTGCCGCCATGGATGGAGCCGACGGTGACCACGGCCGAATCCACCGCGCGGATCTCCCGGCTGACGATGGTTTGCAGCCCCAGGATGATCTGCGCCGCCAGGACCACGGGGTCCTTGGTGGCGTGCGCGTAAGCGCCGTGGCCGCCCAAGCCGCGCACGGTCAGATCCACGGAGTCGACATTGGCCATCGCGTAGCCGGCGCGGAAACCGATCCGCCCGGCTTCCAGGGCCGCATCGGTGTGCGGCGCCAGGGCGAAGTCGGGGCGCGGGAAGCGCCGGTAGAGGCCGTCCTTCAGCATCGCCAGGGCGCCGCCTCCCCGCTCTTCGGCCGGTTGCGCGATCACCACCAGCGTACCGCTCCAGCGGTCGCGGAGCTTGGGCAGCAGCCTCGCCGCGCCGGTCACCGCGCTCATGTGGATGTCGTGCCCGCACGCGTGCATCACGCCGGTATCGATCCCCTCGTCGTTCTGCGTGCGCACCTTGCTGGCGTACGGCCGTCCCGTCTTTTCCTCCACCGGCAACCCGTCCAGGTCGGTGCGCAGCAGGAGGGTTTTGCCCGGACCGTTCCGCAAAACCGCCACCACCCCGTAACCGCCGACATGGGTGGTGACCTCGAAGCCCGCCGTCCGGAACTCCTGCGCCATGCGGGCCGAGGTCTCCTTTTCGCGGAAGGAGAGTTCCGGGTGCGCGTGCAGGTGCTGGTAGAGCGCGTCGAGGTAGGCCACGTCAGGCTCGATCAGCCGGTCCAGTTCGGCGTTCGAAATCGGCTGACTCCAGGCCCAGGCGGCGGAGAGCAGGAAAAGAATACCCCTTCGCATGAGGTTTCAGGATACAACGGGCGCGAGGAGCCGGCGCCGTTCGCCGGTGGCGCGCGCGTCCCCGCGCACCGCAGCTTCAGCTTCCTGGTTCGGGCCCTTGCCTGAGGCAAGCGAGGCGAGCACGTCCAGGCCGGTACTGGGATGGCACGGCGGAGACTTGCCCCACGGGCTTGGCCCGGCACTACCGCTCCACGGCGTCCGTCGCCAAGCAAGGCAGAAACGCGAGACGCCCGGCCACCGTCCCGCCCAGCCAGCGCCGGGTAGAATAAGGGACATAGCTTTGCGCTACTTTTTCACCCGCCGCCAACCGGAAGAAACCCGCATCCTGCTCGTCGAGAGCGGTTCCCGCGATTTGTTCAACGAGCTGGTTCCCGGGCTGCGCGAGAGCTATGGACCGGATGCGCAGGTCGATCTGGTGACTTGCTATGCGGGTTTGCCGCGCGGGCTGGACCCAGAGAAGACCCACGTCTACCGGGTCAACGAATACCGGGGCGACTGGCGGCGCCTGCTTCAGGATGTACGCCCGCGGCGCTACACCATTGTCGGCATCATTTGCGCAGCCGAGCCGATTATGACCAAGTGGAAATGGCTGCTGGCGGCCGCGCTGCCCGCCAAAGTTTTCGTCCTCAACGAAAACGGCGACTACTTCTGGCTGGACTGGGCGCACGGGGCCGCGATCCGTTACTTCGTGCTGTTCCGCGCCGGTCTGGCCGGGGCGGGCGCCGTGCGCACCGTCGGACGTCTGCTCCTGTTCCCCCTCACGCTCGCGTACCTGTGCGGGTTCGCGCTCTGGGTTCACGCGCGGCGCCGGCTCCGGCTTTCGTCGCGCTCCCTGTTGTTGAGTACAATCTGAAGTCTATGCGCGCCATCCAAGTGAGTGTTTGCGGATCCCCGGAGGTGATGAAGGTAGTCGAAGTGGAGACGCCACGTCCCGGTCCCGGGCAGGCGCTGGTGAAGATTGCCGCCTCGGGCGTGAACTACATCGACATCTACTTTCGGACAGGTCTGTACAAGGCCGACTTGCCCATGCAGTTGGGCATGGAAGCGGCAGGCACGGTAGAGGCGGTGGGCGAGGGCGTCACCGAGGTTGCGCCCGGCGACCGGGTGGCGTACGCCATGGCGCGCGGCTCCTACGCCGAATACGCCGTGGCGCCTGCCTGGCAACTGGTCAAAGTGCCGGAGGGCGTTGCGCTGAAGACTGCCGCCGCGGCCATGTTGCAGGGCATGACTGCGCACTACCTGACCCATTCGACATTTCCGCTGGAAGCCGGCCAGACCGCGCTGGTGCACGCCGCCGCGGGCGGGGCGGGACTGTTGATTGTGCAAATGGCCAAGGCGCGGGGCGCGCGGGTGATCGGTACGGTGTCGACGGAAGCCAAGGCGGAGATCGCCCGCCAGGCCGGCTGCGATGAGGTCATTCTCTACACGCAGCAGGACTTCGAGCAGGAGACCAAGCGGCTCACCGCCCATCGCGGCGTGGACGTGATTTACGATTCGGTGGGCGCCGCGACGTTCCTGAAAGGGTTGAACTGCATTCGCCCGCGGGGCATGGCTGTGCTGTTCGGGCAGTCGAGCGGCCCGGTGGCGCCGGTCGATCTGAACGTGCTCAACCCCAAGGGTTCGCTGTTCGTCACCCGGCCCAGCCTGGCGCATTATGCGGCCACGCGCGAGGAGATCCAGTGGCGGGCGGGCGAGGTCTTGCGGGGGATTCAGGCCGGAACGCTCCGCATTCGCATCGACCGTACCTATCCGCTTGACGAGGCGCCGCAGGCGCACCGCGACCTGGAAAGCCGCAAGACGTCCGGAAAGTTGTTGCTCGCCGTGGGAGCCCCGGAGCCCGCTGCGTAAACCGTGGCGCAGATGGCGTGCGCCCGCGGTGCTAGTTCGCTTCCCGAATGCAGAATAGTTGCCGCTCCCCGCGGAGCTACACGCGGCCGTCCGCCAGGGCCGGGGACGCGGACACTGCCTCCCCCACCGCCTTGACGCGCCAGACCTCGTGCCGCTCCCCGGCCTTCACCACAAACGTCTCCCCCTCCTCGCTGGCCAACAGCAGGCGGCCGCTGTAGGCCACTGGCGGCGCACGCAGAAACGAACCGTCGCCACGGCCCACATCGCCTTGCAGAAACAGCCGGCCGCCGTCGAGCACCGGCGAGCTGGCCACTCCCAGCCCGATGGTTGGAATCTCCACGGGCATCACTCTCCTCCGCGGCGTGCCCTCCAGCGTAAACGCGAACTAGCCTTCCGTGCCGAAGTAGGCGTAGACTGCCTCCCCGTCGGTCACCGAGTCGCCTGGGCATGGGAGGCTCTCTTGTGCCGGTCGTCGTAGACGCGCCCGCCGTACGCATCGGGCCAGGGGTTGGCGAGCAGGGACCAGGGCAGACAGCAAAGCACGAGCGCCCGCATCGAGGTTCTCCTTACGATAGACGAACAGAGCCGCGCCGGGTCGCGCGCGGTCTACGCCGTAGATCGCTTCCGGCGGCGCGCCTTGCCGGCGGCGACTTCCGCCGTGATCTCCGTCACCGGTTCCGGCGCGCTGGCCACGGGCTTCTTTTTGATCTCCAGGCTGCGCTTCAGCGCTTCCATGATGTCGATCACCGGCGCGACCGCCGGCGGCGCGATCTCCACCACCTTGCGGTTGTCCAGCTTGGCCTGGATCAGCTCTTGGAGGTTCTCCCGGTAGCTGTCCTGATACTTGCCCGGTTCAAAGCTGGCCGCCAGCGACTCGACCAGCATCTTCGCCAGCGCCAATTCTTTTTCCTTCACCAGGTCCTGGTCGGTGCGAAACTCGTCTATCTTCCGCACTTCGTCCTCGAAGTACATGGTGTGGAGCACAATGCCTTTGGCGCCGGGCCGCAGGATCACGATGTGCTCGCGGTTGTGCATGGCGATCTTGGCGACGCCGACATACTTGGATGCGCGCAGCGCCGCGAACAGCAGCGCGTACGGCTTCTCGCCGCCCTCTTCCGGGGCCAGATAGTAGGAACTCTCCAGGTAGATCGGATCCACTTCCGCCTCGGGCACGAACTCCAGGATTTCCATGAGCTTCGAGGTCTTGGGCGCGACCTTCTTGATCTCCTCCTCCTCGATGACCACGTAGCGGTCCTTTTCGTACTCGTAGCCTTTCACCAATTCGCTGCGCGGCACTGGCTTGTCCTCCGCCTGGCAGAAAGTCACCTGCCGGATGCGCGAGTGATCGGATTTGTGCAGGAGGTTGAAGCTAATGGTTTGCGCCCGCGCCGCGCTGTGAAGGCGGACCGGGAGCGAGACGAGACCGAAGGTGAGATGACCTTTCCAGACGCTCGCCGCCATGGTGTACAAAATAGCAGGAAATTGTTTCGCGCGGGGCAGGCCTGCCGGCGCTGCCGGGCGGAACGGGGGAAGCGGTCAGGCCGCCCGGTACGGTCGCATGCGGCCGGCGATCCCGGCCCCGCCTGCGCCCTTCGCTAACCCCAGTTCATCGTTCGTCTGCTGATTGGTCCAGCACTGCGGAGTGGTTCCGAAGAACCTCGCCAGCCGGAGAGCGGTGTCCGCGGTCATCGCCTGTCTTCCGCGCGCGATGTCGTTCACGCGGGTCTCCGCCACGCGCAGTTCGATGGCGAGGCGGTTCGCCGTCAGGCCCAGGGGTTGGAAAAAAATGTTGCCGCAGCGTCTCGCCGGGATGGCTGGGAGGCATCGCCTTCACTCGCTTGCCCATTCCTTAGCGCGAATCGAGAGAAAGGCCCTATTCGAGCGCCTGGGTGAACGCCGCCAATTCCTCGGCCTTGCGCCCTGCCGCGCCGGAGTCAATCGCCTCGGCGGCGAGTGCGACGCCGGCGGGAAAGCTGTCCGCGCGCCCGGCCGCTACTAGGGCGGCGGACGCGTTCGCCAGGACGATGTTCCGGGCTGGACCAGGGGCGCCCGCGAGCACCGCCCGGGCGAGTTGCAGGCTGGCCTCCCGGCCGGCGCATTGCAGATCCGCCAGCTTGGCGCGCGGCAGTCCGAAATCTTCCGGATAGAGAATGCGCTGCCGGACGGCGCCCCGTTCGATCTCGAACGCTTCGGTGGCGCCGGTGGTCGAAATCTCGTCCAGACCGTCCGCGCCATGCACTACCCAGCCGCGTTCCAGGCCGAGGGCCCCCAGAGCCTGCGCCAGCAAACGCGCGGCCTGGGGCGACGGGGCGCCGGCCAGTTGAATGGGCGCGCCCGCCGGGTTGGTCAGCGGGCCCAGCAGGTTGAACACCGTCCGCATTTTCAGCTCCAGCCGGACCGGCTGGGCGTGCTTCATCGCCGGATGCAGCGCGGGCGCGAAGAGGAAACCGATCCCCACCTCGTCGATGCACCTGGCGATCTGGTCTGCGGTCAAGGCGACCCGCACGCCCAGACGCTCCATCACGTCCGCGCTGCCGGTGTGGCTGGAAATGGAGCGGTTGCCGTGCTTGGCCACCCGCAGACCGGCTCCGGCCAGCACAAACGCGGTCACTGTGGAAATGTTGAACGTGGAGGCCGCGTCGCCTCCCGTGCCGCAGGTATCCACCAGCGGCGGTCCCTCCGGAAGGGGGCGCACGGCGTGCGCGCGGGCGCGCATGGCGCGCGCAAATCCAGCCAACTCCTCGGCGGTCTCGCCCTTCATGCGCAGCGCGGTGAGAAACGCGCCCGTTTGCGCCGCCGAGGTCTCGCCGCGCAGGATGGCGTCCATGGCGTCCTGCGCCTGGTCCGGCGTGAGATCCGCGCGGTCCACGAGGCGGTGCAGATGTTCAACAAAGGGCATGATATAGTGAAGTGTTGCTCGCAGCCAATCGCTACTAGCATAGCTGGTTTCCATGAAAATCCACGAATATCAAGCCAAGGCCCTCCTGGCCCGGTACGACGTTCCTGTGCCGCGGGGCAAAGTTTGTTTCACGGCCGATGAGGCGGAAGCCGCCGCCCGGGAAATCGGCGGGAGCGTCGTGGTCAAAGCGCAGATCCACGCCGGAGGCCGCGGCAAAGGCGGCGGCGTCAAGCTCGCCAAGAACGCCGCGGAAGCGCGGGAGATTGCCGGGCGGATGCTCGGCATGACCCTCGTCACCCACCAGACCGGTCCCGAGGGGCGCGTAGTCCAACGCATCCTGATCGAAGAGACGCTGCCCATCGACCGCGAGCTGTATCTGGGCATCGTGCTCGACCGTGGCATCGGCAAGATGGTGTTCATGGCCTCCGCGGCCGGCGGCATGGAAATCGAAGAAGTGGCCGCCAAAACTCCTGAACTGATTCTGAAGGAAACGATCGAACCCGGCTTCGGCCTGCTCCCTTACCAGGCGCGCAAGCTGGCGTTTGGCATGAGCCTGACCGGTTCGGTGGCGGGCAAAGCCGCCACCGCGATGCTGGCCCTGGCGCGCGCCTGCGAAGCGGTGGACGCGTCGTTGGCCGAAATCAATCCCTTTATCACCACCGCGGACGGCGTGGTCTACGCCCTGGACGCCAAGATCAATCTGGACGACAACGCGCTCTACCGTCACAAGGATCTGCTGGAACTGCGCGATCGGAACGAAGAGGACCCCCTCGAGGTGGAAGCTGCCAATTACGGCCTGAACTACATCAAGCTGGACGGGACGGTGGGCTGTATGGTGAACGGCGCCGGCTTGGCGATGGCCACCATGGACATCATCAAGCACGCGGGCGGAAGCCCGGCGAACTTCCTCGATGTCGGCGGCGGGGCGAACGCCGAGCAGGTCAAGAACGCATTCCGCATCCTTTTGTCCGACCCGCACGTCAAGGCGGTCCTGATCAACATCTTCGGCGGCATCCTGCGCTGCGACACGCTGGCGACCGGCGTGGTGGCGGCTGCCCGCGATCTGCACATCCAGGTCCCCGTAGTGGTGCGCATGGAAGGCACCAACGTGGAATTGGGCAAGAAAATCCTGCTGGAGTCCGAGTTGAATTTCACGGTCGCCGACGGCATGCGCGACGCGGCCAACAGAGTGGTCCAACTGGCCCAATAGTCATACACCATGAGCGTACTTGTAGATGAGCATACCCGCCTGCTGGTGCAGGGATTTACCGGGAAGGAGGGCACGTTCCACGCGCAACAGTCCATCGCCTATGGCACGCGGATTGTGGGCGGCGTGGTCCCGGGCAAGGGCGGCACGACACACCTGGACCTGCCAGTATTCGACAGCGTGGTCCAGGGAGTGAAGGCCACCGGCGCCAACGCCACGGTGATTTTCGTCCCCCCCGCGTTCGCGGGCGACGCGATCATGGAAGCCGCCGATGCGGGAATCCCCCTGGTCGTGTGCATTACGGAAGGCATTCCGGCGCTGGACATGGTGCGGGTCTGGAAATTCCTCCAAACCCGCCACACGCGGCTGATCGGCCCCAACTGCCCGGGGATCATTTCTCCCGGCAAATGCAAGATCGGCATCATGCCCGGCCACATCCATCTGCCCGGAAACGTAGGGGTGGTTTCCCGCTCGGGCACCCTGACCTACGAAGCCGTCGGCCAGTTGACCAGATTGGGAATTGGCCAGTCGACCTGCATCGGCATCGGCGGCGATCCGATTATCGGCACCAACTTCGTCGACGCCATCCGCCTGTTCAACGAGGATCCGGACACCAGGGCGATCGTGATGATCGGGGAAATCGGAGGCAATGCGGAGGAAACCGCCGCAGCCTTCATTAAGCAGCAGGTGCGCAAGCCGGTCATTGGCTTCGTGGCCGGGCAGACCGCGCCGCCCGGACGCCGCATGGGGCACGCGGGCGCCATCATTTCCGGCGGCGCCGGCGCCGCCAAGGACAAGATCGCCGCCATGCAAGCCGCCGGCGTCAAGGTCTGCTATTCCCCCGCCGAAATCGGAGAAAAAGTTCAAAGCTGTCTATGAGCCAAGTCGAACGCACGTTTTCCATGATCAAGCCGGACGCCGTGGCGGCCGGACAGGCGGGCCGGATTCTGGCTGTGCTGGAAGAGGCCGGGTTCCGCATCGCGGGGATGCGCATGGTGCGCATGACGCAAGCCCAAGCGGAGGGGTTCTACGCGGTGCACCGGGAACGGCCCTTCTTCCCCAGCCTCATCCGGTTCATTACCGAGGGGCCGGTGATCCTGCTGGCGCTGGAGCGCGAGGATGCGATCCGGAAACTGCGCGAAGTGATGGGCGCCACCAATCCCGCCAACGCCGCCGAGGGCACCATCCGCAAGCAGTTCGCCGCCAGCATCGAGCGCAACTGCATCCATGGCTCCGACGCGCCGCAAACCGCGGCGGTCGAGCTTGCCTATTGGTTCCGCACCGTCGACCTGGTGTAGCTACCGGCGATCGCCGGCCAGCCGCGAGGCGGAGGCGGGGTCCAGATACACCGTCGCCGCCGGGTGGCGCCGGATCAGCGTAGCCGGACACTCCTCGCCCACCGGACCCTCCAGCGTGCGCCGCACGGCTTCGGCTTTTCGTTCGTCGGGAACGCAGCCGATGAGATAGCGCGACTCCGCGATCACCGGGCAGGTGATGGTGAGCGCCTCGCGCGGTACCGCCTCGAGCGAGGGAAAATGTCCTTCGCCCACCTGCTGCCGCCGCGAGCGGTCGTCCAGGACCACGCGCTTGACCCGCCGCGGATCGGCGAAATCCGCCTGCCCCGGCTCATTGAACGCGATATGGCCATTTTCGCCGATGCCGAAGAACGTGATGTCGATCGGCGCGGCAGCCAGCAGCGCCGCGTAGCGGCGGCACTCCTGCTCCAGGTCCGGCGCGTCGCCGCGGACGTAGTGCGCCGCGCCGGGATGAACATGCTCCACCAGGTGCGTCCGCAGCCAGCGGCGAAAACTGGCCGGGTGGTCCTCCGGGATGCCGGCGTATTCGTCCATGTGAAACACTTCGATCGCGGACCACTCCAGCGCAGCCGAGCACAGGGCCGCGATCACTTCGTTTTGAGAATTGCCGGTGCCGACGATAATGCGCGCCCGGCCCTGGCAGGCGATGGCCGCGCGGAGGATCTCCCCGGCGTCCGCAGCGGCAGCATCGCCGAGGGCGGTTTTCGAATCGTAAATCCGCACTTGGACGCGGTCTACAGCAAATGTGCGTAGGATAGCCATAATCTTGGTTCAGAAATCGCGCGCGCCGTCGCGTGCCAGCAATTGCACGATCAGGGTGGCGGCGCGGGGCAGATGAAAGGGGTCTTTCACGGGCAGGCCGATCACGTCGGTGATGGGGCGGCCCGCACGGTCCAGGCGCTGACGCCACTCGCCGGTCTCTGGCATCGCGAAGTGCGCGAAGGACCAGTCGTGCAACCGCTCATACCACTCCAGGCACCACGCTGCGCCGGTCAGATCGTAGGCGAGCAGCAGCGCATAAAGCGCCTCCGTGTGGGGCCACCAGACTTTCACCTCGGCGTTCGGCAGGAAGGGCGGATGTCCCTCCGCATCGATGCCGAGAAAGATACCGCCGTAAATCGGGTCCCAGCCCGCTTCCAGGTGCCAGCGAATGACCTCCACGGCGCGGGCGATGGTGGCGGCGTCGCCGCGACGGCGGGCCCGGTGCAACACAAACCACATGGACTCGATGGCGTGGCCGGGCATGACGTAGGTGCCCTCGGGCGGCGGGAGTTCTTCGTAGCGGTCGGAGAGAAATTCCACGAGCAGGCGGCGGCGCGGGCGGACGAAATGGTCCAGGATGCGTCCGGCGCACTCGCCGGCGTACGCCTCCGCCCAGGGATCGGCGGCGGTCGCGGCGAATTCCTGGGCCACTTCCAGGAAGATCATGGGCACGCCGTGGTTGCGGCGTCCCGGCGGCAGCCGGTACGGCGCGGTTTCGTGAAAGTCCGGACTCTCCGTGCGGAGACGGGCCTGGCGCAGCGTCGTGCGGGCCAGTTCCAGCAGGACGGCATCCGGTTCGGCGCGGCAGAATTCGCTCAAGCCGTAGACGGCGAACGCATCGGCGTAAATGCTGACCGGACCCTCGATCACCTCGCCCTCCCGCGTGGTCCGGTACACCCAGCGGCCTTCCCGGTCCCGGCCGTGCGCGAGCAAAAACCGCACCGAGTTGCGCGCTGCCTCGAGGAACGCCGGGTTGCGGTCCACCCGGTTGTAGAGCGCCGCGAACGTCCAGACGGAACGCGCCTGCGACCAGATGTACTTGTCGCCGCTGAGCACGCGCCCGTCTTCCGTCATACAGGACAACACGCCGCCGCACTCGCGGTCGACCCCGTGGCGCAGCCAGAACGGCGCGATCCCGTCCAGCAGCAGTTCGCGGTACAAGCGGAGAAGCCGGTCCCGAGAGTACATGCTCCTCTGATTTGTAGCAGAAGCTTCCGCCCGGCCGCAGCCAGCGGTATGCTACAGGGGTGTTGCGAAATAGCGGGCTTCCCTTTGCGCTGGGCGCGGCGCTGGCCGCCCTGGGGGGTTGCTCCTCGCCGCCGGAAACGATCCTGCGCCTGGATTTCGGCAACGATTTCGGCGCGGTGGCCGAGGGCTTCCAGCCGGTATCGCGCGTGTACCGCTCACCGCGCTATCTGTGGGTGACGTCCGTGCGAGACGGGGACCGCCCGCGGCACCCGGATCCGCTGGTGAAGGATTCGGCGTGGGGCGCCGCGGGCGAATTCTGGATCGGCCTCGACGATGGCGACTACCGCGTCACGTTGATTATGGGCGACCCGGAGCAGGCGCACGGGCCTTTCACTGTGCTGGCTCAGGGGCAACCTGTCCAGCGCGACGTGCGCGTCGAACCGGGCCGCACCCTGCGTCCGCGCTTCCCGGTTATCGTGAAGGGCGGCAAACTGGCCCTGCGCTTCGAAGCCGCGCCGGACGCTACTTTCGTGGTCAACGGGCTGATTTTGGAGGGTCCCCGGGGAAGCGCGCCGCGGCGGCTCTTCTCCGGCGCGCCTCCGGACGAGCTTCCCGCCGTGGAGCAGGTCCGGCGGTCCGGCCGCGACGACGCCCGCCAGGCCTTGCGCGACCTCTGCGAGTGGCTGATGGCCAAGCGGTTGCCCAACGGTTTCCTGGGCGACTACGAGCCGGGCGCCGGCAAGCAGGTCAACTACTGGTGGTACACTTCGGCCTACCCGATCCGGGTGCTGCTGGCGGGGCACCAGCTCTTCGGCGAGCCGCGTTATCTGGCGGCCGTGACCGCGATTCTGGACAAGCTGGTCGAAGAACAGTTGCCAAACGGGGCGTGGGCGCAGGCGTTTCTCGACCGGCCCGTGCGCACCCTGCCCAAAGCCGAGATCGAAGCAATCTACCAGCGGTACTGGCTGAACATGGCCGATGTCGGCTCCATCGCGGGCGCGCTGGCGGTCTCGTGCCGGTATGTGGATCCCGCGCGGAAAAAGCGGTATCTGCGCGCGGCCCGGCGCTATGCCGACGATTGGGCCGCCCAGTGGCAGTTGCCTTCCGGGGCGTTCACCAATGGCCTGTTACGGGGCGTGCCCCAGGACAATCCGTACCACGTGGCCACCGCGACCGAAGCCGCCTTTTTCGCCGCCCTGGCCGCGGTGAGCGGCGAGGCGCGCTACTTGCGCATCGCGCAGCGGGCCGCCGATTTCCTGCTGGAGAACTGGCGCGAAGACGGGCGTCCGTTCTGCTATCCGGATAAGAGCACCAACGATGGGATCCCCTACGTCCAGCCGGTCACCCAGTTCGGCGATATCCTCTATCTGCACGACGGCCTGCTCTTCGTTTGGCATCAGACGCGCGACCAGGCGTTTCGCGAGAAGATGCGGCGGGTCTACGATTGGCACCTGGAAGGCGAACACGGTTTGCTCCAGGCCATGGGCGGGGCGAGTTGGTTCCCGCTGCAAGACATGTGGGACAACTCGAAAACCGCAGGCATGCCGCTGGTGTTCCTGGCGCGCGACCGCATGGAGGACGGCGGGAAACACGGCGCGCGCGTCGCGGACCTGCGCCGCTTCCTGGCCACGCCCGAATTCGCGCGCAGGATCGGCGTGATGCTCGATGATCCCGCTCTGCCCTGGGGCGGCCACAGCCTGCAAAGCTGGGCTTGCTGCTCCGTGGCCGCCACCGGCTTCGGAGGGATGACGCTGGCGGAAATGGTCGAGCCGGGTATCATTTACCTGGCCGGAAAACCGTAGCCGCCGACGCGGAAAGGCTACGCTTTGCGGGCCGGGCGGCGGCCGCGCTTGCCGGGCACCAGCGGCGCGTCCTTGACCGACCAGCGTCCCAGCCGGTACCGGCGTTCATAGCGGTGCGTGCGGTTGGCGATGGAGACCGTCACCACCCCGGCGGCGTCGCAGGAGTAACGCTCCACGGCTTCGCCGAAGCAGGGGACCGGATGCTGCTCCACCGCGGTGGGCTGGACGGGCGCGCCGTTCGCCAGGCGCGGATCGAACGGGAACAAAATGTCGTCCCACATCATCAGGTCGCCGGACGGACGCCCCTGGGCGTCCAGGTGGCTGCACTCCAAGTAGCGGAAATGGCCGATGTTGTGCACCGGCCGGTAGGCGCGCTCCGTGGACAACGGCGGCTCGCCCGGACCGGGAAGTTCGGTTCCCTTGGCGAACAGCGGGTCGAACAGCATAGTCCGGCCGCCGTCGCCTTCGCGCCACACGCCAAAGTGGCGCATGAAGCGATCGCGCAACACGTAACCGGCTTCGGCGTCGGCTTGAATCGCCAGGCCGATGGCGGTGGCCGAGCGCGTGTACACGCTGCGCTGGACCCGCCTCCCGAACTGCTCCCGCAAGCGCCTGGTCACCAGGGGCAATTCACTGCCGCCGCCAGTCACGTAAAGCATTTCCAGCGACTCCGGTCCGTGCAGCCCTTGCGATTCCAGCAGGTCTTCCACGGCATGCAGCGTCTCCTCCACCATCGGAAGGCAATGCTCGTAGAAGGTGGCCACCGGGACCGACACCTGCGGCCACCTCGGCCGGACGCGCTCCAGGTCGATCGCTAGCCGCCGGGTATTGGGATGCAGCGATTCCTTCTTCTCCCGACATTCTTCGTGCAGACGGAACCATTCGCCCTGGGAAAGACCTTCGCGCACGGCATCGGAGAAGCCGGCTTCGTCCAACGCCAATTCAGCCAGCAGGTGGTCGAAGTCGTCGCCGCCGAGCGTGGGAATTCCCTCCGACGCCACCACCGCATGGCTGCGTTCTCCCACCTCCACCAGCGAGACATCAAAGGTGCCGCCCCCGAGATCGTAAACGAGCATCCGGTCGCGGAACTTGGAGCGGCCCGAGCCCCGCTGCCGGTGCCCGTACTCGATACTGGCCGCGGAAGGCTCGTTCAGCAGGCCCATCACTTGAAAGCCCGCCAGCCGGAACGCCTCGGTGGTCAGAAAGCGCTGGTTGCTGTTGGCGTTGGCGGGCACGCCCAGCATCGCCTCCAGGGGTTCGCCCGGGGATAGCGAGAGCGACGAAGCCTCCAGCAGGGCGCGGCGCAGCGCGTCCATCATTTCCACCAGCAGAGTCAGCAGGGGCAGCCGCTGCGCGCCGATCTCGACCTGCGTGTTCGGACCTGCGTCCTGGAGGAAGCGCTTGATGGACCGGACCACGGTAAAGGCTTCGTCCTGCTGCGCCTGCCAGGCGTCCCAGCCGTAGAGGCGGCGATTGCCCCCCGCGGCTAACAGCGGGGGGAACCAGTCGCGCGTCTCTCCGTCCGGGCCGCAAAATTCCACCACCGGGTAGTTGCCGCGGTCCACGGCGGCCACCACCGTGCGCGTGGTGCCGAAGTCAATGCCGAGCCGCATCGGCGCCACCCCATCCAGCGGAATCGGCGATCGGCGGAACGGAAATTCGGAGAAACATCTTCATAGTATAGAAAGGGCGGCGCCGGCGCCGCCCAGCGGCGCCCGGGTTATTTCTCGTCGGATTCGATCGCCTGATCGAGCAACAGACCCAGTTCCTCGCTCTTGCGGTTGATCCGGTCGCGCAGGCTCTGGACGTGCCGTTCCAGATCGCGAAGGCGGTCGGCCAGATGCAGGCACGTGAGGACGGCCACGCGCGTGGAGTCGGCGTTGGGCATGCGCCGGGAGATCTCGTGCATGATCTCGTCGACCTGCTGGGCCAGCAATTCCACTTCGCGCGGTTCGCCGCGGGCCAGCAGCGTGTACGGCTGACCTAACAGCGTCACGCGTACCTGCCGCTTTTCCGCCGGCTCCATGCGCCTAAGCTCCGCTCAACTGGTCGATTTGCCCGAGCAGTTTCTCGATCCGCGAACGGACCTGCCTCTTTTCCGCCCGGAGGGCCTCGAGTTCCTCCTGGAGGCCGGCGGCTTGTTCCTGGGCCTTGGCGGCCGTACGGATGGCGGCGTCGCGTTCGGCCAGAGCCGCCTGCTTTTCCGCGGCCAGCGCGTCCTTTTCCTGGCGCAACCGGTTCACCAGGTGCACGGCTTGCAGGATCCGCTCTTCGAGGCTGGCCAGCGAGTCGGCATCCCGATCGATGGTGTCCATGTCAGGCCACCGCCAAGGCGGCTTTCGCCTTCTCGGCGAGCGCGCGGAAGCCGGCCTCATCCTTCGCCGCGACCTCAGCCAGAACTTTGCGGTCTAGTCCGATGCCGGCGCGCTTGAGGCCGTTCATAAATCGGCTGTAGGACAGCCCGTGGGCGCGGCAGGCGGCGTTGATGCGGACGATCCACAGCGAGCGGAAGTCCCGTTTCTTCTGCCGGCGGCCCACATACGCGAACCGGAGACTGCGCTCCACCGCCTCTTGCGCGGCGCGATACAGCTTGCTCTTGGTCAGGTAATAGCCGGAGGCGAGGCGCAGATACTTGCGGCGCGAATTCCGGCGGTGGGTACCACGTTTGACTCTTGGCACGTTTGTTTAGCTCCTTGCATCCCTCTTCGCGGCGGATCGGGCACGTGCCCCGCGCACCGTCCCCACGCGAAACGCCGTACCGTTCAGTACGGCAACATCTGCCGCAGCACCGGTTGGTCGCAGGCTTCGGCGACCACGCCGGCGGTCAGGCGGCGTTTGCGCTTACGCGACTTCGCGGTCAGCAGGTGACGGGCAAATGCATGACGCCGGACTATTTTACCGGTGCCCGTCTTCTTGAACCGCTTGGACGCGCCCTTATGTGTCTTCAACTTCGGCATGTCAGTTTTTGTCCCCGGGGGAACTGCGGACGATCTTTTTTAGAATACCATGGCGCGGGCTGGCCTCGGCCGGCCGTTCGGACCCCACCAAACCAAGGCGCCGACAGCCGGATTCCCCGCCCCCTCCCCTGCCTCACGGCCGCGTCCGGGCGACCAGTTCGTCCACCTGCTGCGCGATCTGCTCCTCGACGGAGAACGTATACGGGGCCGGGTGGCCGTACTCGGCCATGCCGGTGGTCCCTTCGTAGTCGCCTTCGCGCAGCACCCGCAGCGACGGCACATAACTGAGCAGATCGTTGTTGTATCCGGCCACCCACGTGTGATCCCAGCCGTAAGCGGCCTTGAAACGCAGGCAGTAGTCGGCCACGGTCTCGCCCGTCAGCGCGATGAACGTCAGCGAGTCTCCAAACCGCCACACCTGCACCGGGTAGTGATAGCGGTCCGGCAGTTTCCCGTGCCGGCGATAGACGTCCAGCAGGTGCTGGATCTCGCGTTTGCGCATGTCGCGCGCGCCGGCCAGTTCCCGGTCAAGTTCCGCGGCGGTGGGGCCTTTTTGAAAGAAGATTTCCGTCTGGCCATAAGCCGGACGGAGCGGCCCCGCCAGCGGCTTCATGGGCCGTTCCAGCACCTGGCGAACCGCCTCCGCCAGAATCCGGCCGTACATTTCCGTCAACTGAATCGCCGGCGGGTCGTTGGAACGCATGATGCGGGGCAGCGGATTGGCGTCGCCGCCGCAGTTCTGCACAAACAACGCCGTCGTTCCCGGGTGGCTCCTCTCAATCTCGAGCTGCGCAAAACCGGCGTAGTCGCCGTTCACGGTTTCCCCGGAGAGCGCCGTGGTGTGGCACGAGTAGCCAAAAGCCACCGCCCGGAGCGCGCCGCCGGAGCGCACCGCGATCACGGGAACATCATGGTCCACCTGCCCGCCGAGCTTCCGCCCGCCCGGACGCGAGCGGCGCCGGTTGACGGCGAAGCCCGCCAGCCCCTGCTCGAACCACAACTCCGCCGGCGCAAGATTCCCAATCGCCTCGCCGATCACCTGCTCGTACTGGCCGTACAGCCGCGCGGTGTACCGGTCGCGCGCGGCGCGCTCGCCCGGCGTCAGATCGTAGTACAGCCACAGCACATCCTCGGTCACCGGGCAGCTATGGTTGTGCGAGTAGTTCAGTATCAGGCGCTCGCGGGGAATGCCATGCCTGGCCCGCGCGCGCCCCGCGATGATGTCCACCATCTTCGTGCTCAACCCCACCAGGTCCGCGGTCACCAGCACGGAGGTCGCGCCCGTCTCATCGCGCAGCGCCAGGGCCTTGAGCCAGATGGGATGCAGCACGCGGCTCGACATCCGCGTCTTCCCTCCGTACCCGGCCAGCGGGACCGGCTCGGTGGGGGTGATGTCTACTTTCGCCGCGCCGGCCTCCCAGGCGGCCAGCGCCGGCATCGCGAGGAAACAGAGACAGGTAAGGCGGATCATGGGTTTCGCAACGATCATGGTAATCCACCCGCGCAGGTGCACGGCGAACCGCTCACCATACCTTCACTTTCACCTCGCTCGTCCCGGGATTCTCAAACGGGCCGGGCGTGGGGGTGCGGGAGCGCCGGCGGCCCCAAAAGTCCGTTTCTACCGTGAGCGGCGTGCCGTCCGGGTTCTCGTAAAGCAACCCGGTGACCTTCGTCCTGCCGAGCGTTTGCGTGGTCACCAGGCTGGCCGCGGGTTGGAGCGGGCCCAGCCGCAGTTTCAGAAACACCTCGCCGTTCTCTTCGACCACCGATACGCCGGGCTCGGCGTTCTCCAGGATTTGCGGCCGCGCTTCGTCCGCGTAGGGCCGCGCGCCGCGGTAATACACGTTGTCCGCGGCAAAAGAGGGATACGGGCGCGTGTCGTACATCCAGGTGCCGTAGCCCGCGATGCGCTGCGGATCGCGCGTGTTGGGCGGCAGGGCAGGCCCGCCCGTGAACAAGTTGGCGTAGAACCGCGCGTCCCCGCCCTTGGTGTTGATCAGGTCGGCGAGTTGCGTGGAGTGCGGCGGATGATACGGCGTCGAGCGCCGCAGCTCCGGGCGGCTGATCACCGCACCCGCCATCAGGTTATGGACGTACGCGCCGCCCTCCGACCAGTCCAGCAAGCTGACCGGAGAAAGGAACAGATTGTTGTCTACCAGGAACGGCCCGTGATTCACCTCCACAAACAGGTCGTCCGTCGTGTTGTCGTACAGCAGGTTGCCGCTGACGCGTGTGCCTTGCGCCATCCAGTCCAGCCAAATCCCCCGGCCGGCATGGTGAATGCGATTGCCGCGGATCACGACGTCGATGGCGGCGTGGAGTTTGATGCCGCCCATCTCGGCGCCCGTGAACTGGCGCTTGGCCCACACGTTATATATGTGGTTGCCGGTGATCTCGCTGAAGACGGCGCCCAGGCTCCCCGCGATGCCCGCCTGCTCGCAGTTAAAAATCGTGTTGTTGCGCACCACGTGCGACCCGATCTTCTCGCGCGACCAGCCCGCCGCCAGCGCGCGGATGATCACCTCGTTATAGTGCAGCGCGCCGTCCTTGGATAAGTCGTTGATCCAGACGTTGTGGCCCGTCTTCCGGTCCTTGCCCAGCGTGACGCAGGCGCACTTGGCATCGCTGATCACGTTGTTCTCGATCACCCAGCCCTTGCTCCAGTGCGTGCCGATCAGTGCGGGCTGCTCGGCCGTCGGCGCGGCCCATTGCGAGGCGGCGTGGCTCAAATGGAAACCGCGCACGGTGATGTAGTCCCGCCCTGGCTCGTCGGGGTAGAAAACGGTGGGCCGGACGTTGATTTCCACCAGTTCCTGGTTGGGATCCTGGTCATGGAAGTTGGCGTACAGGTACGTGTGGGTGGCGTCGCTCTCGGCGAACCAGGTCCAGGTGGAGGCTTCCTGGTCCCGGCCCTCGGGGTACGGCTGGGGATCAAGCACGCGCTCAATCAGGTTGGTCTCCCAAAGAGACTTGCCGTTCAGATAGACTTCGCCGGTGTGGTGTGGCCGCCCTTTGTCAGTGAACCAGTCCCCCACGATGCGATCTTTATATGGGTTGTAGGCGCCGAAGAAGGAGTTGGGCAAGACCAGCTTCCAGACGCCCGGCGCAAAGCGCTTCCAGCCCTTGACTACTTCCGAACCCTTGACGACGACCCGCTCGCCGGGCGCGGCCTGATAGACGATGCGGTTCGATTCCGCAGTCCCGCCCCGCGGCGGGGCGATCCGCTCGCGGTACGTGCCGGCGTGCACGGTGACGGTGTCGCCGGGTTGCGCCATCCGCGCGGCGGCGGAGATGGTCTGCAGCGGCGCCGCCGCGGAACCGTCGTGCGCGTCGCTGCCGTTGACGGCGACGTGGATCTCCCGGGCGGGCGCGGGCGCCGCCAGCAGCCCCAGCAGCAGCCCCGCGGTCCAGAAACGCGGCTTCATCGTTTGAGTGCCTTCCTCTCTGGTGAGGTCCCGCGGCGAGGTCCTCAACCAGTGCCATTGTTCAACAACCAACCTCCGGAGAGAAGCCGCGACCCGGGAGCTGAGCTCCGCCACTCGCGGGCGGCCCTGTCGCCGGGCGGCGCGAGTTGCTATGTTCGAAAGGCCAACGGGCCTGCGGGAGCGGGCCTGGAACAGGAGACGACGATGACTCGGAGAGAGATGCTGGCGGTTTCGGCTGTGGCGTCCGCCGCGGCCGCACAGGGGCCCATCGCGCCGCGCAAGGGCCGCCTGAAACAGGGAGTCACCCGCGGCGTGTTCGGCCGCGGCATGCCCTTGGCAGAAGCCTGCCGCCACTGCGCCCGCCTGGGCGTGGTGGGATTCGACCTGGTGGGACCGGCGGATTTTCCTACGCTCAAGCAATTCGGGCTGATTCCAACCATGGTTTCAGGCGCTATGACGCTGACGGGCGGCATCAACCACAAGCAGGATCACGACACGGTGGAGAAGGCCCTCCGCCCGCTCATCGATCAGGCAGCGGCGGCGGGCGCGCCCAACCTGATCGCTCTCTCCGGCAACCGCCGCGGCCTGTCCGACGCCGAAGGCATGGACAACGTCGTCGCGTTCTTCAACCGCGTGAAGGCGCAGGCGGAAGACAAAGGCGTGACCATTTGCCTCGAGCTGCTCAACAGCAAGGTGAACCACCCCGACTACCAGTGCGACCGCACTGCGTGGGGCGTGGAAGTGTGCAAGCGGGTCAACTCCCCGCGGGTAAAACTGCTGTACGACATCTACCACATGCAAATCATGGAGGGCGACGTCATCCGCACCATCCGCGACAACATCGAGTGGATCGCGCATTTCCACACCGCGGGCAATCCCGGCCGCCACGAGATGGACGACACGCAGGAACTGAATTACCGCGGCATCGCGCGCGCGATCGCCGAGCTGGGTTTCCCCGGCTACGTCGTGCACGAGTATTCGCCGTTACGCGACCCCGTCCGGTCGTTGGAGGATACGCTGGCGATTTTCGACGTGTAGCCGCGCCGTCGTCACATGTCGCCGTAAGGCAGCGGTGGAGAGTTTTTCCCCGCAGCCGCGAGTCGACGGTGAGGGCGCCCCGGTGGTGCGCGGTGGTCATTCCTCGCGCTGAGCACCGCCAGCCGCGGCATGCCGCCCATCCCCGGCGCGAGCGTGAACTGCGAATCGCCTTCCTCCAGTACGCGGGTCGACCGGTCAAAAAACTCCTTGATCGCCGACAATTCCCCCAGCATGGCTGCTTTCGTTACGGTGAATTCCTCCTCGACCATCATCCCCGTATTCCGCCATTTCTCAAGACTGGCCGCGTTTCGGGTAAAGTGAAAACTTCACAAGCTCCCTCGCGTTCCAGGAGGATTGATGAGGATTGGGATGCTCATACTGGCCAGCACGGCGTTGGCTTCGTCGCCCCTGCCGGTGCGGCAGTCGGCTTTTGCTCCGGCAGCCGGCCAAATGCCCGCGGGGTGGCAGACATGGTCAGCGCGCCCGGAAACCGCGCCCCGCGCGTTCGTCGACACGGCGCACTCTTTAGGTGCGCCTGGCGCGCTGGCCATCTCCGGCAACGGGAATGCCGCCGCTTGTGGAGGCTGGGAGTTCCGCACTGCGGGCGTGGAAGGAGGCCGCTGGTACCGGCTCACCGCGCACTACCGCGCGGAGGGCGTGCGCGACGAGGCGCTCCAGATCCTGGCGCGGCTCGACTGGATGGGGGCCGCCGGCAAGCGGGTGGCTCAGCCGGACTACGCCTACCGCACCGAGCCGCGGGGCCCGTGGCGCAAGGTCACCCTGGAAGCACCCGCGCCCGCCGGAGCCGCCGGCGTCGTCATCCAGTTGTACCTCCAGAATGCTCCCCAGGCTACGGTTTGGTGGGATGACATCGCCCTGGACCGGATTCCCGCGCCCGCCCCGCGGCCAGTCACGGTGGCGTCCATCCATGGGAAACCCGCGCACACCGGTTCGGCTGCCGAAAGCGTCCGCCAGTTTCTGGCGGCCATCGAGCGCACCGTACCGGAACACACGGACGTCATTCTCCTCCCCGAGGGCATTACGGTGGTGGGCACCGGAAAATCCTACGCGGAGGTCGCCGAGCCGGTGCCGGGCCCCACGACCGCGCGCCTGGCGGAAGTGGCGCGCGCCCGCCGGACCTACCTGGCGGCTGGAATCTACGAGCGCGAAGGTTCCGCCATCTACAACACGGCGGTGCTGCTGGATCGCGCCGGCCAGGTGGCCGGCAAGTACCGCAAAGTCTATCTGCCCCGCGAAGAAATCGAAGGCGGCCTGACTCCGGGCATCGATTACCCGGTCTTCCAGACCGATTTTGGGAAGGTCGGCATGATGATCTGCTGGGACGCGCAGTATGCGGATCCGGCCCGCGCCCTGGCGTTGCGCGGCGCGGAGTTGATTCTGTTGCCCATTTGGGGCGGCAATCAGACGCTCGGCAAGGCTCGCGCCATCGAGAACAGAGTATTTATCGCCGCGTCCGGCTACAACTACCCGACGTATGTCATGGATCCGGACGGAGAATTGCTGGCGGTGGCGCGCGAACCTGGCGCGGCCGCGATCGCCACGATCGATCTCAACCGGCGCTACGCCGATCCCTGGCTCGGCGATCTGCGGGGACGCTTCATGAAGGAACTGCGCTGGGATGTGCCGGTGCGCCCGGCGGGACTGGCGCCGTGACAGGCGGGAGCGGACCCACTCGCTTCCGGACCGGGTAAAAAAGCGGGTGTGGACACCTTTTTCGCGTCACCGGCCTTTAGCTTCTGCGCTGCTCGCTGATCGAAAAAAGTGTCCGTCGTCGGTCTTTGTCCGCTCGTGGCTGTTCCCACGGGGCCCGCTCGCTTGCCGCTCGCCGCTCCGCGGAAAGCGGGTGGCTTGGATTCAGTTTCTCGACACCTGCTCTTTCGGCGTCGACAGGTAGCCCACAATGAGGTCTCTCTTGACCTCGTTCACCACAATTTCGTACGGCTGCCGCGCACGCTGCGTATAGAACTGGACCGGTTCGTTGATCGTCCGGTCTTTCTTCTCGGTCTTCTTGTCGTCAGCCATCACCTCGATGGTGTAACGGTTGCGCTTGGCGTCCGCCTTCTTCAGGAGAATGCTGATGTCCCCCACCTTCTGCGCCGTTTTGGACTTGGCGAGATTGAACTCGAAGTAATTGCGCTCGCCCAGGCGCTTCAGCGCCGCCAGTTCGGTGGCGTTGGTGGCGATCAGCCCGCTCTGCACGCCCAAGTCGCCCCGCACGCTCTTGAGCTCGGCGATCGTCTTTTCCAATTCCGACTTGGTGGACTGCACTTCCGTCTTCACCTGGGAAACGCTGGAGTCGACTTCCTGAATCCGGCTGGTCGCCGCGCTGGCCGCCTGCTTGACCTCGCCGATCTCGCTGCGCACCACCTCCTGCGCCTTTTGCTGCTCAGCCGCAAGCTGCCGCGCGAGTTTCTCGGCATGGGTCAACGCTTCGGTCTTGGCGACGCTCGCCGCCGTGGCGGCCTGCGAACGCGTCTTTTCCAGCTCGTCTTTCAAAACGTCCAGGCTGCGCGAGCTCTTCGTGCTGGTGGCCACGGTGGCTTCCCGCAGCGTGCCCAACTCGCGCACCAGCGAATCCTGTAACTTCGCCATGTCGCCCCGGACCGTCTCGATCTGCATGTAAAGATACACGTTCGCCAAAAGCAACGCGATGACCGCGCCAAACAAAACGGCGACCGGCAGATTCGCCGAACCGGCCTCGGAGCGGGGATCCAACTTCCGCATACTGAGTCCTCCTCCCTGACAGCCTAGATTCTACCAACTCTGGTTTCAGCCGTTTTGCGGGCCCCGGGGGGCGGGCATCAGTTCAAGTTGGCGCTGCCGGGGAACGCCAGGCTCGAAGCAGCGGCGGCAGCGCGCCTCGTACATGCCGCTCGCTCCCACCACGATCAGCGCTTCGGACTCCACCAGCCGCTGCGTGTGTTTGGCCGGGTTGCCGCATTGCATGCAGATCGCGAGGGTCTTGGTGATGGATTCGGCCAGCGCCAGCAGTTCGGGAATCGGCGCGAACGGCCGGCCCAGGTAATCGGTGTCCAGACCGGCGATGATCACCTGTTTGCCGCTGTCGGCCAGCGTCCCGGCCACCCCCACCAGTTCCGGCCCCATGAAATTGGCCTCATCGATCCCCACCACTTCCGTGCGCCAGTCGATCCGGTGGAGAATCTGACCGGCGTCTTCCACCACCTCGGAGGCCATCCGCCGGTCCGCGTGCGAGACAATCTCGTCAGCCGAATACCGCAGATCGATGGCGGGCTTGAAGACCTGGACCCGCTTACGGGCAATGGTGGCCCGCCGCAGCCTCCGGATCAGCTCTTCGCTCTTGCCGGAAAACATCGGCCCGCAGATCACCTCGATCCAACCCATGCTGCCGTTGATGATTTCCATGTTCCACGCTTCCTTATGTTACGGCAGCCGTGCGGACGTCGCGCCGCGATTCCAGTTGACAAGCGCGGCTGATTGCGCTGTTCTGATACAAACCATGCGGAAGATCGCCGTCGTCAACATGAAGGGCGGGGTCGGCAAGACGACAACCGCAATTCACTTGGCCGCCGGACTGGCCGCGCGGGGGGCGCGCGTGCTCTTGATCGACCTGGACCCGCAGGGCAACGTCGCCCACGCCCTGCACTTGCGCGCCGGCCGCACCATCGACGAACTGCTGATGGGCCTGGCGGAACCCGCCGACGCCATCGTGCCGCGCATCCGCGACCGGCTGGACGCCATCCTCTCCCACCCTTCCGCCTTCTCGCTCGAACGGCGTCTGGCGGGCGAAACCCAGCGCGAAACCATCCTCAGCCGCCGCTTGCGCGGCGTGAACGGCTATGACGTCGTGGTGCTGGACAGCTCGCCGGCTATGAACCTGCTCACCTACAATGCGCTGCTGTTCGCCAACCAGGTGGTCGTGCCCGTCGGCATGGACCTGATGGCGATCATCGGCGCGCGCCAAACGCTCAAGGGCATCGAGGAAATTCGCGATCTCTGGCCCGAGCGCGGTCTGAAAATCCTGGCCGTGCTGCCCACGTTCGTGAACGCCGCCACCAACGCCACCCGCGCCGCGCTGGAAACCCTTACCGCCGATCCGCACATGGGGCCGTTTCTGTTGCAGCCGGGCATCCGGCAGTGCATTGATCTGAACTATGCCACCGCGAACCACCAAACCATCTGGGAGTACGCTCCCCGCAGCCGCGCCGCCGTGGACTACACGCGCTTCATCGACTTCGTCGAGAAAGGAAGAAACGATGGCCGCCAGGAAACGACATGCTAAGCCCCAATTTGTGATTCCGGAGGAGGTGGCGGCCCCCGCGCCGTCGGGGTGGGCCTTCCGAACCGGCGAACCGGCCGCCAGCCCGCCGCCCCAACCAACATCGCCCGCCCCGCCCGCGCGCCTGTTCGGGCGGAATCCGCTGGAAAGCGGGATGCGCGCTTTTTCGTACAGCATGATGGCGGCCGGGCAATTCCTGCTGTTTTCCGTGCAATTGGCCGCGATGCCGCTCTCACTGGCTGCCAGCCTGGTCCGCCGCCGGAGCTGAGGCAGACGCGCGGCGGCCCCTTCGCCTCCGGGTCTGGGAAGAAATCGGGACGTTCGATCAGCGAGCAGTGCAGAAGCGAAAGAGGTGTCCGGCCGCGGTTTTTCTGGCCCGGGGCGGACGGGGGCTCTCAGCTCAGACGTCGGCGCCTTCGTTGGCCAGGAAGCAACTGTCGTAGGCCTGGTTGAGCGCCTCCGCGGTAAGTTCCATCGGCCGCCCCTCGAACTGCAACAGGTCGATCGCGTGCGTGATCAGGTCGCGGGGATGGCAGCGACGTAAGGGACGCTTCTCGGCGTAGTAGCGGCGCGCCACAAACTGGCGGACCAGTCGCTCGTCGAAGGCGAATCCCCGCGATTCGGCGTACCGCCGGAAGATCTCGAGAAACTCCGCCTCCTCCGGGCTCCGCATCAACAGCTTGTACTCGATCCGGCGCAGAAACGCTTCGTCGCCCAACTGGTCGGGCCGCAGGTTCGTCGAGAAGATCAGAAAGGTCTCAAACGGCATCTCGATCTTCCCGCCCGTGACAAAGCTGAGGAAGTCCACACGGCGGTCCATGGGCACAATCCAGCGGTTCAGGATCTCGGCGGGGCTGCACTGCTGCCGGCCGAAGTCGTCGACGAGGTAGATTCCATTGTTGGCCTTCACCTGGAAGGGAGCGTCGTAGATCTTCGCCGTGGGATAGTAGCTGAGATTCAGCATGTCCAGCGTCAGCTCGCCGCCCGTGGTGATGAACGGCCGCTTGCACAACACCCACCGGCCGTCATGGGCCGGCTCGGTGGCCAGCGAGGAAATTCCTTGCGGCTCCGGTTCCAGCCGGTGGTGGTACACGGGGTCGAAAATCTTCACCAGTTGTCCCTGGTACTCGACCACGTACGGCACGTAGATCGGCGGGCTCTGCAGCCGGAACAACGCCTCAGCCAAGTAGGTCTTGCCGTTGCCCGGCTGCCCGTAGAGCAGAAAAGACTTGCCGCAGTTCACCGCGGGCCCGATCTGGTTGATCACCGCGTCGGTGATCACCATGTGCCGGTACGCCTCGAGCAGCATCGGACGGGTCAGCCAGCCCGACCGCTGACGCTGGCGATGCACGGCGTCGCGGTACTGGTCCAAGGTGACCGGGGCCGGGCCGAAATACTGGTTATTCTCCAGGCACTCGCGCGCCCGGATGCGGCCGCTCTCCGCCAGCACGTAGATCGCGGAAACCGGGCCGTACCCCAGTGACGTTTTCACATCCACCTGACGCACGCGCTTGAGTTGTTCGAGCAGGGGTTCGATCAGGCTGAAGCGCAGCCCCAGCAAGGACGCCAGTTCCCGGCCGATCAGTTCGCCGCGGAAGTGCAGGGTTTTCAGGATCAGTTGTTCGATCAGCGACGGCGCGATCCCGGTCTCCTCCAGGGTCCGGCATGGTGCGGGCGCAAAGCGGTCGCCGTCTGCGGCCGACTCCTGCTTTGGCTGATCGGCGGCGCGGATCGCGGCGCTGAGATGGACAATCGCCTCGCCCAAAATGGTCGCTCCCAGCCGCCCAGCGGGCGGCTCGATGTAAGTGTAGACGGAAGCGAGTGTTGCGGTCATCCGGCGATTCCCTTAGCAGCCCACGGGCTTGCCCGATGCCGGCCGGAAAAGCGCACTGCTCCGGTCTGAAGAAACCCTGTAGTCCGGAAAACACAGGCCCGTTCCCTGGCCAGATCGGCGAAGTCGGTTCTGATCGGCCGCCCGTCCGCCGCGCGAGCAGGTGCTCCTATGATATGCCCGCGAGTCTTTAAAGCCATTGGCGAGCGGGAGCGTGTGAGCCAGAGAGCCAGCCTGTGTTTGCCAATCAAGACCTCTTCCATGCCATCGTCCTGGAATCCATCACTTACAGGCATCGACGCGAGAAACAAAAGACTTAGTGGCGCACGATTTGGACGCCACGGAGGCGAATTCTGCGTTTGGACTCCAAACGGACTCCACGAACGGCCCCGTCCAGGCGGCCATGGCAGGCCACATGCTACGCGCACGCGCGCGGTTGTCCCCGCCTTTCGACGTTTCTCTCGTGGAGAAAAACGATGTTTCCCTGTACATGCAAATCGTGCCCAAAGTGCGGCCCAATCTGCGAGCGAGCACCCTGGACCGCACAGCCGCGAATCGCTCATTCACCGCGGGATCCTCAGGCGATTGGCTGGAATCCGCTCGCGGCATGCAAGCGTGCTTCTGGTATCTTGTTGGTAGGCCCGTCCGAGGTGGCCGCGCGTGGATTACAGCAAGATCATTACGATCGAGCCGGGAAAGATGGGCGGCAAGGCGTGTATCCGCGGGATGCGAATCACCGTCTATGATGTCCTCGACTATCTAGCGTCGGGCATGACCGAAGACGAGATTTTGGCGGACTTCCCTGACCTCACCCGGGAGGACATCCGGGCTTGCCTCGCCTTTGCGGCGGATCGTGAGCGGCGACTGGCTAGCATACCCGCGTGAAGCTTCTCTTCGACCAGAACCTTTCGCCGTGGCTTTGTCGCAGGCT
>CALDSU010000001.1 GCA_937924525.1 uncultured Bryobacteraceae bacterium | reverse complement strand
GAACTTCACCTTCGGGTTGTTCTTCGCCAGCACCCGGGTGATCGCCGCCGTCAGCGTCGTCTTCCCGTGATCGATGTGCCCGATCGTCCCGATATTCACGTGCGGTTTGCTGCGGTCAAATTTCTCTTTCGCCATGTCGTTTCACTCACTTTCCGCTCCGCGGGGGCGGAGACGCGAAATCAGCCTCAATTCGTCACCTTGCCTTGCACGCGGCTGACGATTTCTTCCGCCAGACCGCTGGGAACTTCTTCGTACCGCCCGAAGTGCATGGTGAAGCTACCCCGGCCCTGGGTTTTTGACCGGATATCGGTCGCGTAGCCAAACATCTCCGAGAGCGGCACGGACGCTTTGATAATCTGGCTGGTGCCGCGGAGTTCCATGCCCTCCACGCGGCCCCGGCGCGAATTCAAATCGCCGATGACGTCGCCCATATACTCTTCCGGGACCACGACCTCGACCGCCATAATCGGCTCGAGCAACACCGGCTTGGCCGCCTTGGCCCCGTCCTTCAGCGCCATCGACCCAGCGATCTTAAACGCCATTTCCGACGAATCGACCTCGTGGTAGCTGCCGTCGTACAGCGTCACCTTCAGGTCCGACATCGGGTAGCCGGCGAGCACGCCCCCCTCCAGCGCTTCCTCAATGCCCTTCTGCACCGCGGGGATGTATTCCTTCGGAATCGCGCCGCCGACAATCGCGTTCTCAAAGGCGAAACCCGAGCCCGCCGGCAGCGGCTCCAGCCGGATCTTGACGTGGCCATACTGGCCGCGCCCGCCCGACTGCCGGACGAACCGGCCCTCCACATCGGCATTCTTCCGGATCGTTTCCCGGTAGGCGACCTGCGGCTTGCCCACGTTCGCCGACACGCTGAACTCGCGCTGCATGCGGTCGACGATAATCTCCAGGTGCAACTCGCCCATGCCGGACAGAATCGTCTGGCCCGTGTCTGGATCCGTGGACACCCGGAAAGTCGGATCCTCGGTGGCCAGCTTCTGAATCGCCAAGCCGAGCTTTTCCTGATCCGCCTTTGTCTTGGGCTCCACGGCGAGCTGGATCACCGGCTCGGGGAAATCGATCGACTCGAGCACGATGGGCGCTTTCTCGTCGCAGATAGTGTCGCCGGTCGCCACCGTTTTCAGGCCGACCGCGGCGGCGATGTCGCCCGCCATGATCTCCTGGATTTCCTCGCGCTTGTTGGCGTGCATGCGGAGAATGCGGCCGATGCGCTCCTTGCGCCCCTTGGCGACGTTGAACACCGAATCGCCGGAGCTCAGCTTGCCCGAATACACGCGGAAAAACGCGAGCTGCCCCACGAAGGGGTCGGTCATGATCTTGAAGACCAGCGCCGCAAACGGCTCGCTATCGGAAGAATGCCGCACCAAAACCTGCTCGGGATTATCGATCGCCGCGCCCTGCACCGGCGGAATATCGAGCGGGGAGGGCAGATAGTCCACCACGGCGTCGAGCAGGGTTTGCACGCCCTTGTTCTTGAAGGCCGACCCGCAGACCACCGGAAAGATCTTCAGCTTGATCGTCGCCTTCCGCAGGCCCGCCTTGATCTCCTCCGCCGTCAGCGCCTGGCCTTCCACGAACTTTTCAAACAACGCGTCGTCGTGTTCGGCGGCGGCCTCCACCATCTGCTCGCGATACCGCTGCGCCTGCTCCAACAAGTCCGCGGGAACCTCGGTGATGTCGAACTTGGCGCCCAGCGTCTCTTCCAGCCAGATGTACGCCTTCATCTCGATCAGGTCGATGACGCCTTTGAACTGGTCCTCTCCGCCGATCGGGATCTGAATCGGCACCGGCCGGCAATGCAGGCGGTCCACGATCGTCTGCACCGCATGGTAGAAGTCCGCCCCGACGCGGTCCATCTTGTTGATGAAACAAATCCGGGGCACCTCATACTTGTCGGCCTGCCGCCACACGGTTTCCGATTGCGGCTGGACGCCGGCCACGGCGTCGAACACCGCTACGGCGCCGTCGAGCACGCGCAGGCTTCGTTCGACTTCCGCGGTGAAATCCACGTGGCCCGGCGTGTCGATAATATTGATCTGGCAGTCCCGCCACGCGCAGGTCGTGGCCGCGGACGTGATGGTAATGCCGCGCTCCTGCTCCTGGGCCATCCAGTCCATGGTGGCGGTGCCTTCGTGCACCTCGCCGATCTTATGGGTGCGGCCCGTGTAATAAAGGATGCGCTCCGTAGTCGTTGTTTTACCGGCATCGATGTGGGCAGCAATGCCGATGTTCCTCATGCGCTCCAATGGAATCGTGCGTGGCATATACAGGCGTCGAAACGGTTTAACCTTGCGTCACCACCGGTAATGCGCGAAGGCCTTGTTGGCTTCCGCCATCCGGTGAACATCGTCTCGCTTCTTGATGGCGCCCCCGCGCAGGTTGGCGGCGTCGTTCAGTTCGTTCGCAAGCTTGTCCGGCATCCCTTTATCGGCCCGTCCCCGCGCGTTGAGAATCAGCCACCGGATGGCGAGGCTGGTACGCCGGTTCTGGTTCACTTCGATCGGAACCTGGTAGTTGGCTCCGCCCACCCGCCGGGTCTTGACTTCAAGCACCGGTTTGCAGTTTTCCACGGCCTTCTTGAAGAGCTTGAGCGGATCGTCGCCGCTGCGCTCGCGAATCTTGTCCATGGCCTCGTAGAAAATCCGCTGGGCGACCGCTTTCTTGCCATCCCACATCATCGAGCAAATAAACTTCTCGACCAGCGTCGAGTTGTACACCGGATCGGCCGGCACCTCACGAACCTCAGCTTGTCTTCTCCGCGGCATGCTGCTTCCCCTACGACTTCGGGCGCTTGGCCCCGTACTTCGACCGGCCCTGCTTGCGGTTGGCGACGCCGGCCGTATCCAGCGCGCCCCGCACCACGTGGTAACGAACGCCCGGCAAGTCCTTCACGCGGCCGCCGCGAATCAACACGATCGAGTGCTCCTGCAAGTTGTGGCCGACCCCGGGAATATATGTCGTCACTTCAATCCCGTTCGTCAGGCGAACACGCGCCACCTTCCGCAGCGCCGAGTTCGGCTTTTTGGGCGTCGAGGTGTAGACGCGGGTGCACACCCCCCGCCGCTGCGGACAACTTTGCAGCGCCGGGCTGGACGTCTTCCACTTAGGCGGTTTGCGCCCTTTGCGCACGAGTTGGTTAAACGTAGGCACGAATCAAACCTCTGTTCTCTCATCTCCCCCGGGCGCAACCCCAGCCCGGACGGAGAACCCGAAATATTCCCGCACCGCCCGGCGCCAGCCACGCGGGCGACCACCGGATGCAGCGCGCAAAGAATCGGAGCGAAGCCGTTACGAACTTCGATCTGCGAGGGGTACCTGCTTCGGAACGGCCCTTGCTCCCGGAAGCTCGAAGTGCCTGCCGGAAACCTCGGGGCCGGCCCCCACTCGGCCCGTCACACGTAACGGGGGTCAATGGGAGCAGACAGCGAATCTCGCCAAACCTTCTAAGGTTATCCTGAATGTGCAAATTCTGTCAATCCCCACCCTCTGCCCCCCCCCGTCTGTGCCGGTCCTGCTCCTCCTGCCGCGAGCCTCGGCCGCGTCCTGGACCTACAATGAAAAGCAAGCATGGCATCGACGGAATCCCCTGGACGGCGAACGCTTTTCAAGGCGGCGATTTACGGCTTATGGAGTTTGATGGCGGCGGCGGTGGCGATTCCCGCCACGCGGTATCTGCTGGTTCCGGCACGCGCGGGCCGGAAGGAGGGATGGACCGAAGCGGGCGACGTCAGCCAACTCGCGTCCGGTTCGCCGGTGGAACTGGTCTTCCGGCGCAATCGCCGCGACGGCTGGCGGGTAATTAGCGAGAAGAGCACGGTCTGGGTCGTGCGGAAGAGCGAGAACGAGTTCGTCGCGTTCGCGCCCCAGTGCCCGCACCTCGGGTGCGCTTTCCACTGGGACGAGAAGCAGCGGCATTTCCTGTGTCCGTGCCACACATCGGCGTTCAGCCTAGACGGAGCGGTGCTCAGCGGGCCCTCCGCGCGAGGGTTGGACCGCTATCCGGCCAGGCTGGAACAGAACCGTCTGCTGGTCGGAAGCGAGGTCATTCCGGGGGCGAGGGCCGCATGGTGAAACAGCGGTTCTCCGGGGTTCTCGCCTGGTTGGAGGAACGCACCGGCCTGGCATCCGCGGCGCGGGGGTTTCTGTACGAACCGATCCCGGCTTCCAGCGGGTGGCGCCAGGTGTTTGGCAGCGTCGCCCTGTTTCTCTTCCTGCTCCAGGCAGTCACGGGCATGCTGCTGGCATTGAACTATGCGCCCACGCCGGGGGAAGCCTACAACAGCCTTCGCTATCTCGTCACGGAACTGACCGGGGGCCGGCTCTTGCGGGGCCTGCACCATTGGGGCGCCAGCATGTTCATCGTGGTGGTGGTCCTGCATCTGGCGCAGGTGTTGCTGTGGGGAGCTTACAAGAAACCGCGCGAAGCGACCTGGCTGGTGGGCGTCGTGCTGCTGCAACTGGCGCTGGCGTTCGGGCTGACCGGCTATCTGCTGCCTTGGGACAACCGGGCCTACTGGGGTACGGTGGTGACCACGCAGATCGCGGCGAAGGCGCCGCTCGTCGGACCGTACCTGCTGCGGCTGCTCGGCAGCGACGGCAGCATCGGGGTGGTCACCTTTGCCCGCTTTTACACCTTGCACGTGCTCGTGTTGCCGGCCATCACGACGCTGCTGATCGGCTTGCACGTGTACCTGGTGCGGCGGCACGGCGTGGCGCCCGCGCCGGAGGATGCGGGCCGGCCCCCGAAGCCCTTCTTCCCCGAACAGGTCTTCAAGGACACGGTGGCGATTTTTGCCTCGTTCGCGCTGTTGTTCACACTGGCGGTAGCCGCGCGCGTGCCGCTCGAACGCATCGCCGATCCCACCGACAACACCTACATCCCCCGCCCCGAGTGGTATTTTCTGTTCCTCTTTCAACTGCTCAAGTTTTTCGAGGGGCCGCTCGAGGTGTTCGGCAGCATCGTGCTGCCGGGCCTGGCGATGCTGGCCCTGGCCCTAGCGCCGTTCCTCGACCGGGGGCCCGCAGTGCGCCTTGGCCAGCGAACAGTAGCCTTGGGAGTGGTTGGACTCAGCGCGCTGGCGTGGGCCGGACTCACCGCCGCGGCCGTGGCCACTACTCCGCGGCAGCCCGCGGAACTGGCGGTGGATTTCTCCCAGCCCACCGGGTGGCTGCAACTAGCTCCCGCCGAGCTGGCGGGCATCGGATACTTCCGCGCCGAGAACTGCGCTGCCTGCCATCCCGTCTCCGGCAAAGAGGCGGGCAAGCTCGGCCCGGACCTCACGCGGACCCAGTTGCGCAAATCGGCCGCGTGGATGATCGCGCATTTCAAGAACCCCGGCGAACTGGTGCCGGGCAGCCAGATGCCGCCGATCCGGCTGAACGACAAGGAATTGAGCGCCTTGGCCGCGTTTCTGCTGAAGCTAAGCCCAGCCAACGCCGAGGCTTTGCATTCCGCCCCGGATTTCGCGGTCCAGGGCGCAATGCTGTACCAGGCCCATCAATGCGGCGCGTGCCATCGGGTAAACGGGGTGGGCATGCAACTCGGTCCTCCCCTAAACGGCCTTTCGCGCCGCCGAACCAAGAGCTGGGTGGAACGCCACTTCCGGGAGCCGCAGGTGATGTCGCCCGGCACTTCCATGCCTGCGTATCCGTTTACGCCTCGCGAAATGGACGCCATGCTGGCGTACCTGTTTTCGCTCGAGGGGTGACGGAACCGCGGCCTACGGGCGAGTCGAAAGCGTGATAGGAATCTCCGCCGCGAACGGCCGCCCCGGATCCGCCGGCAGCCAGGCCGCCAACACGTCGTCTCCATCAGGCAGCGCCTGCCCACCCTGATCGGCGAGCGGCATCTCGAAGTCGCAGCGGATCTCCTCGCCGCGGATCTGGCGCGGCGCCTGCGCGAACAGCTGATTGGCGCTCCAGGTGACCAGCACCTTGCCGCGGCGGTCCCACAGTTGAAGGTCGTAGGTTTGCATCGTCGGGTAAGCGAGCGTCACCGGTTGCCCGGAGGAGGAGATCCGCAAGGAACCCTTCAGCAGGGGCCGCGCGGCCGGGTCCGCGCGCTCGGCCAAGGAACTGGGCAGCGCCACCCGGAAGGCAACCCGCGTTTCCGGTTCGTAGGTCAGACGGCCAGGCCGCGCGCAGACGAGTTCGAACGATACTGGCCCGCCAATGCTCGTCTCGACTCTCCGCACCATGCCGACGTGATCCACGTAAAGCTCGGACTCGATGCCGACGTCAGGTTGTGCCTTCCCTGCGCCGTTTCTACAATTACTGGGTTGCAAACCGGCCCGCGCCGGGCAGGAAGGTTCGTCAATCAAGAAGTTGAGTTTGGCCCGGACGGCGCGCGGCTGGCGCGGGGTTGGAGGAACAGAGCATGAGGAAGGAAAACGGCAGATTCGCGGTGGTGACGGGCGCGGGCAGCGGCATCGGACGCGCGGTGGCCGTGAGGTTGCAGCAGGCCGGCTACGGCGTGGCGCTCGCGGGGCGGCGGGAGGATGCGCTCCGCCAAACCGCGGCGATGGCCGATCCGGCGGGCGGCCCGCTGCTGGTGGTCCCTACCGACGTCAGCCGGCCGGAGGCGGTGCGGTCGCTGTTTGCGCGGGTGCGGGAGACATTTGGACGCCTCGACCTGTTGTTCAACAACGCCGGTCTCGGCGCGCCGGCGGTCCCGATGGAGGAGTTGACTTTCGAGCAGTGGAGCGAGGTGGTGGCGGTGAACCTGACGGGGGCCTTCCTGTGCGCGCAGGAGGCGATCCGGCTGATGAAGGCGCAGGAACCGCGCGGCGGCCGCATCATCAACAACGGATCGATTTCCGCGCACGTGCCGCGGCCTCACTCGGCGCCATACACCGCCACCAAGCACGCGATCACGGGGCTGACCCGGTCCATCTCGCTGGACGGGAGAGCGTTTGACATCGCGTGCGGGCAAATCGACATTGGCAACGCCGCCACCGAAATGACAGAGCGGATGCGGGAAGGCGTGCCGCAGGCCAACGGTACGCGGATGGTGGAACCGCGCATGGACGTGCGCCACGTGGCGGACGCGGTGTACTACATGGCGAGCCTGCCCCTGGAGGCGAATGTACAGTTCATGACGGTGATGGCGACCAAGATGCCGTTTATCGGGCGGGGATGAAGCCGGCCGTCTCAGACCGCCTTGACCAGTTGTTGCGCCGCCACGAGCACGGGATCCCAGACGGTGGCGAACGGCGGGGCGTAGGCCAGATCCAGGAACTGTAGCTGGTCCGCCGCGAGGCGGGCGGTCACCGCGGAGGCGAGAACGTTGACGCGGCTGAGCGTATCCTGTTCGCCCCATACCGTCGCCCCGAGCAACCGCCCGCTGCCGCGCTCGGCCACCAGGGTCACCGCTGAGGTCTTCCCTGCAAAGTATTTGGGCCGGGCCCGGGCCTCAATGGTGACGGCCACGGGAGAGAAACCTTCGCGCCTGGCCTGGGCCTCCGAGAGGCCGGTGATGCCGATGCCCATCCCGAACAGCGACAAAATCGACGTGCCCACGACCCCCGGAAAATGCTCGCGCAAGCCGGCCGCGTTGGCGCCGGCGACCCGCCCGGTCTTGTTCGCGGTCGTGCCGAGCGGGAGGAAAGCCGGGCGCCCGGTCACCAGGTGGGTGACCTCGGCGCAATCCCCCGCCGCGTAAATGTCTGAGAGATTGGTGCGCATGCGGTCATCGGCCGCGATCGCGCCGCTCCGGCCCAAGCGCACGCCCGCTTCCGCGGCCAGGTCGACCCGCGGCCGGACGCCGAGCGCCAGCAGCACGAGATCGGCCGGGTAGCCGGCGACGCGCTCCGGTTCGATGGCCTCGACGCGCACGGAGGGAGCGAAGCCGACGCCGTGCCGTTCCAGTTGACGCCGCACAGCCTCGGTCAGGGCTGGTTCTTCCCGGCGCAGCACGTGCTCGCGGCCGTCCAGCACGGCGACCTCAAGCCCGCGGCGGCGCAGCGCGTCGGCGGCTTCCAGCCCCAGCGGACCGGCGCCCACCACCACGGCGCGGCGAGGCTGACGGTCGCGCAGGAACCCCAGCAGCCGTTCCGCGCCGGGCAAATCATGCAGAGTGAATACGTGGGGTTGGTCCCCGCCGGGCAGGCCGTTGACCGCGCGCGTGCCCGTCGCCACCACCAGGCGGTCGTAGGCGATCACTTCTCCCGCCGCGGTGGCCACCTGCCGGCGGGCGGGCAGGATGCGCGTCACTTCCACGCCAAGTCGGACGTCGATGTTGCGCTCCCGGCGGAAGTAGTCCGCGGGGTAATGCACCAGTTCGCGCGGCTGCCGCACCCGGCCTTCCAGGTAGTACGGCAGACCGCAGGCGCCAAACGAAACTTCGGCCCCCTTTTCGAGGACCACGATCTCCAGGGTGCGATCCACCCGCCGAGCGCGCGCGGCGGCGCTCATTCCCGCGGCGATCCCGCCAATCACTACCAGCCGCATCAGTCCTTTTTGTTCTGCTGGACGAAATGGAGGATGTCGAAGGTTTGGATCTTGCGGTCCGGGAAGAAACTGTTGACGGCATCCGTTTCGTCGGAGAAGATCTCGAAGATCGTCGCCAGCTTGGTCATGACCAGCAGTTCCACCGTGCGCTTGTTCAAGTTCAGCAGCTTGACGTTGCCGCCGCCCTTGCGCACCGACGTGGAGGCGATCACGATGGCGCCCAGTCCGGTGCTGTCGATATACTCGACGTCCGCCAGGTTCAGAATCAGGGACAGCGGACCGTTCCCTTGCAGGCGTTGGACCGCCGCCCGGAAGCTAGTGGCTTCTTCTCCCGCCGTGATGCGGCCGTTCAGGTCGAGGATGCGAATCCCCTCCCGCTCGCGCTCGGAGATCTCCAGGCCCATGCGCCGATTGTAGCAGCCGCGTCGAAGCATCCGGGAGTGTTGCATAAAGGGAAGAGAGAGATGGAGTTCTTCCGCAAAGCCGGCAGCGGTCCGCCCCGGCGGTTAGCCATCTTCGCCGGCGCCTTCCATCCGCCCACCATCGCGCACCGGCGGCTGATCGACCTGGCCCTGGCGCAGGTGGATGAAGTGCTGGTGGCCCTGCCGCGCGTGTTTCCGCACAAAGAGTGGGCGGGAGCGGACTTCCCGCAACGTTTAGCCTGGGTGCTGGCGGCGGTCGGGGACGCGGAACGGTGCTCGGTGGCCGCCGCCGACCGGGGCCTATTTTTGGATCTCGCGCGGGAGGCCCGCGCCCTCTACGGACCGGAGCCCAAGATCTACGCGCTGGTGGGCAGAGACGCCGCCGAACGCATCGCCCGCTGGGACTACCGCGGCCTGCCGCCGTTCGAGGAACAATTGCGGGAGTTCGAGTTGCTGGTGGCCGCCCGCCGAGGGGAGTTCCAGCCACCCGAGTCCATCCGCGCCAAGGTGCATCCCCTGGAACTGGAACCCGGTTACCAGGAGATTTCCTCGACGGAGATCCGCCGCCGCATCCGCGCGGGCGAGCCATGGGAACACCTGGTGCCGCCCCCCTGCGCGCCGTTGATCCGCGCCGCCGCGGATGTGTTCACTTCTTCAACTTGCGAAGCTTGACCTTCTGGTATTCGGCATACCGCAGCGGAATATTCGCGGCGGCCGTATCGCCCGGGTGGATGAGGACGCGATACAGGAAGCGGATCGACTGGCCGGGTTCAAGCGTGAGCGAACCGTCGCGCGACTTGTCGCGCAGAAAATCGCGCACGCCAAACACGTTCGCGGCAAACAGGCCGTAGGCGCGCGCATGCCAGTAGGTCGGGTGCCGCAGACTTTGGGGATGGTCCATGATCGCGACGCCCAGTTTCTCTCCCGCGATCTGACCCGCATAGTCCACCCAGGGCGAGCGCTTGCCCCAGACCTGAGCTTCTCCGGAGAGTCCTTCGGCGTTGGTCATGCGTCCGGTGCGCGGCGGATCGGGAAGGCTCTTGGCATGCTTTTCCTCGAGCGGCGCCGCCAGACGGATGGCGAACATGCCTTCCTTGGTGTCGCCGAAAGTCACCCGGGTGCTGGCGGTGAGCAAGACGTCGAAATCCATGAGGCGGTTCACGGGGTCGGAGTAGAACGTCACCCAACGTTCCTCCGTCAGCAGCGTATTGCTCCGCGGGTCTTGCCAGTCGAAGAACACTTGCAGGAAGCCTGACTTCTTTCCGGATTTTAGTTCACCCACCCTTTTCAGGACCACGGCGCCGGAGTTTGCCTTGGTTTGGGATTTCTCATTGGCCCAGAAATCAAATCCGTTTACATCTCCGTGCGTGATCCATAGGCCGCGGTGATGCGGGTGGTCGCGGGCTTCGCCTTCCACCAAATCCATGGGGAAAGCGCGGGTGACGATCTTCCCGCTGGCGGCGCGCAGCGGATGAAAGTAGGGTTTGGTGGTGTCCGCGCCAATGAATAAGTCCGTGAACGGTTTCCCGTCGATTTCCACCAGAACGCGGTCCGAGCCCTGCCGGATCTCCACCTGCGCAAGCAAGGGCAGCGCGGCCACCAGGAAAGCCGGAAGACAACGCTTCATGTGAGACAGTAGAGCATACATGGGATGGCTGCACCAACTGACGAACCAGGGCGAGCGCAAGCCCGCGGAGACGCTTGCGCAATGCCTGGCGCGCATCGCCGGGGCTGATCCGCAAATCGGCGCTTGGGTGAGCGTGGCGCCGCAGCCCGCCACCGGATCCGGACCGCTGAACGGCATTCCGTTTGGGGTGAAAGATATCTATGAAACGGCGGGGCTGGCGACGGCGTACGGTTCCCCGCTCTTTGCGAACCGGCGAAGTCGGGGCGACGCCGCTCTGGTGGCGGCGCTGCGGGCCGAGGGCGGAATCGTGCTGGGCAAAACCCACACGACCGCGTTCGCCTACTTCGACCCGGCGCCAACGCGAAATCCGCGGGACCCCGGGCACACGCCCGGGGGCAGTTCCAGCGGTTCGGCGGCGGCGGTCGCGGCCGGGATGGTCCCGTTTGCGCTGGGTTCGCAGACGCAGGGGTCCATCATCCGCCCGGCTTCATTTTGCGGCATCGCCGGTTTCAAACCGACGTTCGGCGTTCTCAGCCGCGAAGGGATGCTGCCCTTCGCGCCGTCGCTCGATACGGCGGGCTTGTTCACCCAGGACGCCGAGGACATGGCCACGCTGTGGGGGTTTTTGAACCGGGACGCGGAGGAGGAAGCGCTGCGGACGGTCGCCGTGCCGCACCGGATCGAAGGAGTCGAGCCCGAGATGATGCTGGCGTTCAAGGACGCGGTGGGGCGTCTCAGCGCGGCCGGGTTTCGCGTCGCGGTGACGGAGATGCCTCCCGGTTTTGGCGGGTTGGCGGCGGCGGTCACCGCCATTCAGGCGTACGAGGGCGCGCGCAGCCTGGAGGCGGTGTGGCGCGAGCACGGGACGCGCGTGGGCGCCAGGCTCGCCGCCATGATCGAGCGCGGACTGGCCATGCCCGCGGCGGAGTACGAAGCCGCGCGCACGCTGGTTGAAGACCAGCGAAAAGCGATACGCGCGCTCTTCGAGGAGTTCGGCCTGGTGGCGACGCCTGCGGCCAGCGGGCCCGCGCCCCGGGGACTCGCGTCCACCGGCGATCCTCGCCAGAATGCTCCTTGGACGGGCCTGGGCGTCCCCGTGATCACCGTGCCCATGCCGGTTCGCACTTCGTTGCCGATGGGTTTGCAGTTGGCGGCCGGGTGGTCTCGCGACCACGCGCTCCTCTCTTCGGCGGTCGAAGTGGAGAAGGTCTTCAAGCGCTGCTGAGAGAACGCTCTTGCGTTCGAGATTGCGCGCGGCGGACCTCTGGCGGCGGGAACGCCGGGTGACGTTGCGGACCGCCCGGCTCGGCAGGAGCCGTCGGGTCCGGCGCCCCGGTCGTTTCACTCTCCCGGGAGTTCCGTTAGAATCTCCCCAAGGACCACCAGTGACGCCTCGCGAACGGATTCTGGCCGCCTTAGCTCACCAGGAGCCGGACCGCATTCCTATGGACCTCGGCGCCACCCAGGCCAGCACGCTCACCGAGCACGCCCATCAGCGGCTGCGGGCCTTTCTGGGATTGCCCGCCGAGCCACCGGCGCCGCTGTTTTCGCGGCGGGCGGGGACCGTGTTGCCGGACGAGGAAATCCTGCGACGGTTTGGGGTGGATTGCCGACCCGTGCTGCTGGGAACCCCGGATGGCAGGCCCGAGCGCGACCTGTCGCCGGACGCCATGCTGGACGAGTGGGGCGTGACCTGGTCGCGGCCCGAAGGAGGCCACTACCTCGCCGCGGAGGGTCCGTTCTCCCGCCTGGCGGAGCCCTCCCCGGCCGATCTGGAGAGACTGGCCTGGCCCGACCCCGCCGATCCCGGGCGTTACCGCGGCCTCGCGGACCGGGCGCGCGCGCTGCGCGAGACCACCCACTACGCCGTGATCCTGAATCTCGGCGTCGGGCCGGTGCACCAATGCCAATTCCTGCGCGGCTACGCCGAGTGGCTGGAAGACCTGGTCGCCCGACCGCTGTTTGCGGAAGCGTTGCTCGAGCGCGTCACCGAGGTCTGGCTGGCCATCAGTGAGCGCGCGCTGGCGGAGGCCGGCGCATGGGTGGATCTGGTCTGGTACGGGGACGACGTCGGCACGCAGCGCGCCTGCCTGGTCCGCCCGGAGCTCTACCGCCGCGTGATCAAGCCGCAGCACCGGCGGATGGCCGAGCTCGTCCAGCGGTACGGCAAGAAGATCATCTATCATTCCTGCGGCTCGGTGTACCCGCTGATTCCGGACTTCATTGAGATGGGGATCGACGCGTTGAACCCGGTCCAGGTGTCCGCGGCGCGCATGGACACGGCCGCTCTGAAACGCGAGTTCGGCCGCGACCTGACCTTTTGGGGCGGCATCGACACCCAGCGGGTGCTGCCGTGGGGCAGCCCGGATGAGGTGCGCGCCGAAGTGCGGCGGCGCATCGGCGATCTCGCCGCCGGAGGCGGCTATGTGCTCTGCGCCGTGCACAACATCCAGCCCGAAGTGCCTCCGGAAAACATCGCCGCCATGTACGAAGCCGCCCTGGCGGCGTGAGGACCCATTTGCCCGGCCGCGCCGTGTCGTACCTTGGTGACGAGGTTCCCGATGCTCCCGCAAGCCCGCCAATGGCTACGTGACGCCCGCGTGGTGGCCGTGCTTACCGGCGCCGGCATGTCGGCCGAGAGCGGCGTGCCCACCTTTCGCGGACCGGAGGGGCTGTGGAAACAGTTCCGCCCGGAAGAACTCGCCACGCCGGAGGCTTTCGCGCGCGATCCGCTCCTGGTGTGGGAATGGTACGACTGGCGCCGCCGGACAATCGCGGCGGTAACCCCTCACGCCGGACATCTGGCCCTCGCCGCGCTGGAAAAGGTGAAAGAGGATTTCGCCTTGATCACCCAGAACGTCGACGGACTGCACGACGCGGCGGGCAGCCGGAACGTCCTCAAGGTCCACGGCGACATCTGGCGGCTGCGCTGCACGCGTTGCCGCCGCGAGTGGACCTGCCGGGACGCGCCCTTGGCCAGCCTGCCGCCGCGCTGCGACTGCGGGGGCCTGGCGCGCCCGGGCGTGGTGTGGTTCGGCGAGTCGCTGCCGCGGGACGTGTGGGCGAAGGCGGAGGAAGCGGCGGAGCGGTGCGAGGTCTTGCTGGTGGCAGGCACCTCGGCGGTGGTGTACCCGGCGGCGGGCCTCGTTCCGCTGGCCAAACGCGCCGGGGCGCGCGTCATTGAAATCAATCGGGAGCAAACGCCCGTCTCGGCGGTCTGCGACGCCTCGCTCCGCGGCCCGGCGGGCGAGGTTCTGCCCGCGCTGATCGCGGAAGTATAATCTCCACATGCCGGAAATCGAGGGTACCAGAAGGGATCTGCTGCGCGCGGGAAGCGCGATGGCGATGACCGCGCTCTCTTACGGGCGGGTGTGGGGCGCTAACGACACCATCGCCATGGGGGTGATTGGCTGCGGCGGCCGCGGGCGCCACGTCACCGCGACCTTCGCGGCGCAACCCAAGGTCCGCGTGGCTGCGGCCTGCGACGTGTTCTCCGCCCGTGTGGACATGGTGCAGCAAAAGGCGCCCGGCGCGCGGGGCTTCTCCGATCACCGCCGGATGCTGGAGATGAAAGAGCTCGACTGCGTGCTGGTGGCCACGCCCGACCACTGGCACGCCGAGACCACCATCGACGCCCTGGAGGCCGGCAAAGACGTTTACGTGGAAAAGCCGCTGACGCTGACCATCGACGAAGGGCCCAAGATCGTCCGCGCGGCCCGCGTGAACCAGCGCATCTGCCAGGTGGGCATGCAGCGGCGGTCCAGCGAAGGCTATCACGCGGCCAAGCGCGACTTCATGCCCAAGCTGGGCAAGGTCACGCTGGCCCGTACCTGGTGGCATGGCAACGGCGCCCACCTGATGAAAGCGCCGCCGGAAATGCGCACCAAACCTGACAACCTGGACTGGGGCCGCTACCTCGGCCGCGTGAAGTGGCGGGAGTACGATCCGCAGATGTACTGGAATTTCCGGGCGTATCTCGAGTTTGGCGGCGGCCAGGTAACCGACCTGTTCACGCACTGGGTAGACATGGTCCACCTTTTTGTCGGCGAGGACGTGCCCGTGGCGGCCGTGGCAGCGGGGGGTATTTATCATTACAAAGACGGGCGCACCGCGCCGGACACCATTTGCGTGCTCAACGAGTATCCCGGCGGCTTCACCGCCACCTTTGAAGCCACGCTCGCGCCCGGGATGCGCGGCACCGGCATGGAACTGTGCGGCACGGAAGGCCGGCTGCTCATCGCCGGCGGCCAGTGCGAGTTTCACCCCGCGGCCAAGGGCGAGCCGCCGGTGATCCGGCCGATCTCCGATTCCACCGAGGCGCATGTGGCCAACTTCCTCGATTGCGTGCGTTCGCGAAAACTGCCCAATGCCGACGTGCTGATCGGGCACCGGTCCGCGCAGGCGTCGCACCTTGGCAACATCGCCTACCTCGAGCAGCGGCGCATCAAGTTCGATCCGGTCCGGGAGGAGATCCTCCCGCTGTGAAATCCGCGCTACTGGCCGAACCGGGATGCAAGGAGCACCGCACGGGCCTGGACCACCCCGAGCGGCCGGAACGGTTTGATGCGATTGTCCAGGCGCTGCACCGTACCGGGCTGGCCGCCGCGATGCTGCCCGTGGAAGGACGCGAGGCCACCGAGGACGAGCTGACCGCCTGCCACTCGCCGCATTACCTGCGGGTGGCGCGCCAGGACATCGCCATGCTCGAGCGGACCCAAGGTGTCAGCTCCCTCTCGACTGGCGACACCACCGTCGGCCCGCACTCCTGGCGCGTGGCGGTGCGCTCGGCCGGCGGAGTCCTGAACGCCGTGGACCTGGTGGCCACGCGCAAGGCCAAGAATGCGTTCTGTGTGGTGCGTCCGCCCGGTCACCACGCTACGCCAAACCGGGGCATGGGCTTCTGCATCGTCAACAACGTCGCGGTCGCCGCCCGCTATGCGCAGCGCAAGCACGGCATCGACCGTGTCCTGATTGTCGATTGGGATGTGCACCACGGCAACGGGACGCAGGATATCTTCTATCACGACGGCAGCGTGCTGTTCTTCAGCACGCACCAGTATCCCTGGTATCCCGGAACCGGCGCCGCCCACGAGACCGGCGAAGGCAAGGGCAAAGGAAAGATTTTGAATTGCCCCTTCCCGGCGGGATCGGGGCGGCCCGAGATTAGCGGCGCGTTCCGCGACAAGCTGCTGCCCGCGGCCCACGCCTTCAAACCCGGACTAGTGCTGATTTCGGCGGGATTCGACTCGCGGGACGGCGACCCGTTGGGAAGGTTCACCCTGTCGGACGCGGACTTCACCGAGCTGACGCGCATCTGCCTGGAGATCGCGGGCCAGCACGCGGGCGGCCGCCTGGTCTCCGTGCTGGAAGGCGGCTACAATCTCCACGGCCTCGGCGCGGCCGCCGCGGCGCATGCGCGCGCGCTGACCGCGGCCTGACGCGGCCGTGTCCGCCCCGGCCAAACGACGACGGCGGTGCGACCCGCCCAGGGTTACCAGGCTGCCATCTCGGCGGCCCACTCGTCCGGCAGTCCGGTACGCAGCGCTTCCAGCGCGTTATCCAGGTGGGTCGTGTTCCGCGCGCCCACCAGGACGCTGGCGATGTCGGGTTGCCGCAGCACCCAAGCCATCGCCAGCAGGGCGGCGGACCGTCCGGTTCGTTCCGCCATGGCGGCGAGGCGGCCGGCGATGCCGAAATTACGCTCGCTGAAGTAGACGTCCCGGTGGCCGGGAATCACGTCAAAGCGGGACCCGGGCGGCAGGGGGGCGCCCGGCTGGTACTTGCCCAACAGGAATCCCGCCGCCAGGGGACTATAGGTGAGAATCCCCACCTGACGCTGGCGGCAAACCGGCAGCAGGTCCGCCTCCATCTGCCGGGCCAGCAGACTGTAGCCGGTCTCGACCACTTCAAAACGGGCCCGCCCATGGTTTTCCGCGACGGTCAACGCCTCGGCAAGCTGCGCCCCCGTATAGTTGCTACAGCCTCCCGCGCGCGCCAAACCCGCGGCGACCACTTCGTCCAAGGCCGCGACCGCTTCTTCCACCGGCGTATGCAGGTCGAAAGAGTGATAGAGGTACAGGTCTACGGCGTCGGTGCGCAGCCTCTCCAGACTGGCTTGCAGCGCTTCCCGGACATGGGCGCGGCTGAAGTTGGACGTGACCTTCGTCAGCAGCGTGATCTGGCGCCGGCAACCGCGCGAGTCCAGCCAGCGCCCGATGATCTTCTCCGAAGAATGCATCTCGCTGGAGACCTCGCGCTGGTCGTCCACGCCGAGAGCTTTCCGGCGATACTCCTGCGCCTGACCTCCGCCATAGGCCTCCGCCGTGTCGAACAAGGTGATGCCATGTGCGACGGCGTAGTCCATGATGCGGAAGGACTCGTCCTGGCTGATCTCGCGGCCGAAGGTGGCGCAGCCCAGCCCCAGGCGGCTCACGCGCAATCCACTCCGGCCTGCTTCGCGGGTGTCCACGGCCTCAGACGCTGCGGGTGGCGAAGGCGGAGGGGGCGGCCTCCTGCTGTCTGCGCGCGAGATCCCGCTTCAGGAAGAAGACGTAGCCGAGCAGCCCGACGGCGGCGGCCAGCAACATGATGCCGGAGATGCCGCCGAACACTCCGCCCAACCCCAAGCTGGATTTCAGGAAGCCCGCGACCATGATGCCAATGCCGCCCGCCAGGCAATTAGCGGCATTCATGAAACCGATGGCGGTAGAGCGGAGCTTGGGCGCCAGCAGGTCACAGATCAGCGGCGTCTCGTTGGTGGCGCCCACCTTGCCAAAGAACGAGAAACAGAAGATCGCCAGATTGAGCGTGATCAACCCGGTCTGTCCCAGGAACGGCAGCAGAAAGGGCGCGGAGATCAGGTAACTCACGATCAGGATCAGCATGCGCCGGCGCGGCGCATGGCCGGCCACCTTGTCGGAAAACATGCCGCCCAGCACGACGCCGAGCGTCGCCGCGCCCTGCAACATGAACGTGCCGGCAAATCCGGCCGCGGCCAGGCTCAGGTCGTAGGTTTCCTTGAAGTAAAGAGGCAGCCAGTTGAGAAAAATCCACGTGCCGACGGCCACGATCATCGCCTCGCCGATCACCGTGAGATAACTGGGAACCCGAACCAGCTTGCGCAGGCTCACCAGCACGGATTCGCGCTCAACGACGACGGCAGGCTCGCCGGCGGCCGGCTCCGCGTCGCGGACAAGGAAATAGGCCAGGGCCGCCAACGCCAGACCTCCGCCGCCCAGGAGGTAGAATCCGGTCCGCCACCCGAAATGCTCCCCGACGTAGCCCGCGCCCGCGCCGCCCGCGACCAGTCCGAAAGTAAGCCCCGCCGTGTGGAGGCCGATCGCGGTGGCGCGAGTTTTCGAGGAATGGTAGTCCGCAATCAGGGCAATCGCGGCGGGCAGGTAGGCCGCCTCCGAAAAGCCCAGCAGCACGCGGGTGAACAGCAATTGTCCGGTGCTGGCGATGAATCCGGTGGCCAGGGTAACCAGACTCCAGGCGGTGAGGCTCCACACGATGATGCGCGCCCGCGAGAAGCGGTCCGCCAGCGTGCCGCACAACGGCGACGCCAGCGCGTAAGCCCAAAGGAACACCGAGCCGATGGCGCCCAACTCGACATCGGACATGCCGAGTTCGGAGCGAATCAGCGGGAACACCGCCGAGATGGCCGTCCGGTCTCCGTAATTCAGCGCGCCGACGCAGAACAGGAACCACACGAGCGTCCATTTGTAGCGGGCGCTGGCGGCCATGGCGGTCTACTTCCGGATCTTCACGGCTTGGAACGCCTCGAAGGAGCGTTTCAGGCCGCCGATCAACCAGCCGTGATCGCCGCCGGCGGTGAACATCCGGCCGCCGCGGTCCACCACCTGCTGGGCCGCCTCGGGCGAGCCGCTGGTGGTGCCCCACCATTTGCCGTGCTTGGCGGCGGCGTTGGCGACGCGGTCGTAGGCCTCTTCAATCAGGGGATGATTGAATTCGAGCGGAACCCCGTAACTCAGCGTCAGGTCCCCGGGGCCCACAAACAGGACATCGAAGCCCGGCACCGCGGCGATCTCATCGATGGCCTCGACCGCTTCGCGGTCCTCGATCTGAAGCACCAGGAACACCTCTTCATTGGCGTGGCGGATGTGTTCCCGGGCGTCGGCCAGTCCCCAGTCGGCGTCCGCGCCCGCGCCGTCCAGGCCGCGCCGGCCGGCCGGGGGAAAGCGCACCCACTCCACCCATTGCCGCGCTTCCGCGGCGCTGCGGCAGTGGGGCACCATGATGCCATTGGCCCCGAATTCCAGCGCCCGCATCGGGCTGTCATAGCCGTGTTTGCGGATGCGCACCATCAAGTCGATGCCCGTGGCGCGGCAGGCCAGCGAGACCGGATCGATTTTGTCGTAGCCGAACGAGCGGTGTTCGAGATCAAACCAAATCACATCAAACCCGGTTTTGCCAATCACCTCGATCAGCCACGGATCCGTGACGCGGCTGACGCCGACCGCCTGCACGAACTCGCCGGTCCTGAGTTTTTGAAGAACCCTGCTTTTTACCATGAAACTTGCATTGATAGCACGTTCGGCGGGGTGATGACAATGAGCAGGGCGGGCCGCGCGACATCTAACGAAGAGGAAAACCGTCCCGCAGCAGCGTGGGACAACGGTAGAATCCGAAAAGAGCGGGCCGCCCCATCCCGGCGCTCGGCCCGGCGGCTCCGCTCCGGAGAACCTCATGACAAAACTTGGTATGTCCGCGGCGCTGCTCGGGTTCATCGCCACATCCGGGTTCGCCGCGTCCCCACCCCGTACGGTGGCGGCGACGGTTTCCACGACCGTGCCCGCGACAGCGGGCGCCGCCACGTTCACCATCCAGCTGCTCGACGCCAGTTTGACGGCCAATCTGGACGGCGCGCTGAGCGCGCTTCAGGACACCGGAGCGTCGGCCTCTACGCTGACCGGGATCGTGGTCTCCGTCAGCCAGGGGTTGATCCTCACGCAGTACAACTTCTCCGTGCGCGTGCCGGCGTCCGAATTCGCCGCGACGCGGGACCGGCTGCTCGCCATTCAGCGCAGCCTCCAGAATTCCACCTCGCGGGCGGTGGGCTGGAGCACCGTGTACACGCCGGGAGACGAGGACCTGGCAAACGCCGTACGGGAGGCCATGCCTGGCCTGATGGAAAGAGCCCGGGCAAAAGCGGAAGTCCTGGCCGCGCAACTGGAAAAGAAACTTGGCGGGGTGCAAGCCATCTCCGCGCCGGAGGTCGTCAGCAGCGGGCTCAGTCTCCTGGTCACCGCGACGGTTACTTACGAGGTTGCTTCACCCGAGGCGCCCTCGGACCCGGACCAGTAAGGAAACTTCTGCACGCAGCGAGCAAACCATGAACCGACGTACGTTTTTCCGCAGCACGCTCAGCGCCGCCTTCGGCCCCTTGGCCCTGGTCCCCCGCCTTTGGCCTCAGGAACAAACCCTGCTCCAAGCCGGATTCGCCGAAACGGACATCACGCCGGATATCGGGATGGAGCAGCCCGGCGGTTACGGCAAGGTGTTTCATAAGACCTTTCACGATCCTTGCAAGGTGCGGGCCGCGGTCTTCGATGACGGGCGCAAGGCCGTGGCGCTGGTGGGAATCGACAGCCTGGCCATCTCCCGCCGCATGGTGCTGGAGGTGCGCCGCCGGATTCGCGACGTCTGCGGCATCGGCGAGGAGGCGGTGCTGATCGGCGCGTCGCATTCCCATTCTTCGGGCCCGCTCGCCATGGTGGAGCCACACCAGTATGATCACGCGTCGCCGCTGGTCCAGAAGCTGGCGTATGAGCACTCGAGCATGGAAGATCCCGGCTACGCCCAGCGGGTGACGCAACAGTTGGTGCGAGCGCTGGGGTTGGCCTATGAATCCCGCCAGCCGGCGCGCTGCGCGGCGGGGTTCGGCGTGGAGGACAAGGTTGCGTTCAACCGCCGGGTCCGCATGCGCAACGGCCGCACGTTCACGCATCCCGGCAAGCGCAACCCGGAAAGCCTGGGATACGCGGGGCCAGTCGATCCGCAGGTGGGCGTGTTGGCGGCGTGGGATACGCGGGACCGGCTGCTGGGCTGCCTCGTCAATTTCTCGTGCCATGCCACCACCAGTCCCGGCGGGATTTCGGCGAACTGGATTTACTACCTGGAGCAGGTCATTCGCGGCGGCATGGACGCGCACGTGCCCGTGGTGTTTCTGGCGAACCCCAACGGCGATGTCACGCAGGTCGATAACCTGAATCCCGAGGCCAATCCCGGAGCCGAGGAGTGGGCGCGGCTGGTCGGCGGGCGCGTCGGCGCCGAGGCTGTCAAGGTCATGCTGGCGATGTATCCCGGTCCTTTCGGACCCGTCGACGCCCGCCAGCAGGTGCTGCAAATTCCCCGGCGGGCGCCCAGCCGCGAGCGCGTCCAGCGGGCGTGGGAACTGGTCCAGCAGGGCCCGGAAAAGGCAGGCCGCACCGAGTGGACCTTCGCCAAGGAAACCCTGATGCTGGACGCGCTGCTGGCGAAGTGGCCCGTGGCCGATGTCGAAGTACAAGCCGTGCAAGTGGGACCGGCGGTGTTTCTGGCCAACCCGGCCGAGTATTTTGTCGAGTTCGCGCTGGAGATAAAGAAACGCAGTCCTTTCCCCTACACTTTTCCCGTGCAACTAGCCAACGGCTGCGTCGGCTATGTCCCCACCGAGGAGGCGCTGAGCGAAACCGGCGGGGGCTACGAGACGCGCCTGACCAGCTACAGCAACCTGGAGGCGCGCGCCGGGCGGAAGATCGCCGATGCCTGCGTGGAACTGGCCGAGCTGCTGAAACCCGGCGTCGCGCCCAGACGGCCGCTGGCGCCGCCCGGCAAACCGTGGGATTACGGCAACGTGCCCGCGGAGGTGTATTGAGGTGCGCGCCGCCGGCGCGGCCCTTGCCGCGGTTTTGACGCTGTCCGCCGCGAACGTCGAGTGGGTGGCCGGCGGCGGCGATTCCCCGGCGCGAGCGGCCGCGCGGCAAGTGAAGTTGGTCGAGCCGTTCGCCGTCGCCTGCGACCCGCGCGGCGGCGATTGGTTCGTCTGTGAGCCTAGGGGCGAGCGCATCGTGCGCGTTACGCGCGGAGGCGCGACCGCCCTCCCGGCGGGCTCCGGCGAGGCGGGCTGCTCCGGCGACGGCGGGCCGGCCGCCGCCGCGTTCAGGGATCCGCACGGCATCGTCATCACGCGAACCCGCCAGAGGTACGTGGCGGATACGCTGAACCACGTCATTCGCCGGATTGACCTGGCGAGCCGTCTGGTGTCAACCCTCGCGGGAGACGGTCAGCCAGGTTTTGCCGGAGACGGGGGGCCGGCGGTCGCGGCCAGGTTCCACGGCACGTTCGCGCTCGCGCTCAACCGCGCCGAGGACCAGTTGTACTTCGCGGAGCTGTTCAATCGCCGCATCCGGCTCGCCAAACGAAGCCCGGCCGCGCAGCCGGGCTGCCGAAATGGAAGAGTTTCTAGCGGATGAGCAGAAGTCGGGAACTCGGGACGGAAACGGGAAAGGCGCTTTCCGGTCTGGTTGGCTTACCACCACAACAGACGATTCGCCGCCAGTTTGCGGGAGACGCCGTTGACCGCGATTTCCACGTCCCGGCTGAGAAAGCTGTAGAAGAGGTGGTCATCGCCAAACCGGTAATACGCCACGCCCGCGGGCGCATCCACGCTGGGACCCGCACGCCCGGTGGCCCAGTGGCGCAAGACGCCAGCCAGTTCGCGGGGGATTTCGCCGAGTCCCAGCGGGCGCGGCGGCAGCAGCCGTTCTTCCACCGCGTCGAAGTCCTGCTCGGAGAAGGTGCGCAGGTTCCACACCATGATGCGGCCTTTTCCCGCTTCCCGGAGCGTGACCAGCGGCGCGCGTTTTTCCTCTACGGTTACCCAGGCCAGCGGCTGGCTGTCCCCCGCCTCCAGTCCCAGGTCCACGTCGAGGGCGACCTCCAGGGTCACCGCGCGTCGGTCCCATTCCACTTCCACGGCCTGGGCGGGCTGGGATGCCGCGCTGACGGACGCGCCCGCCAGGGCGGCGCCGGCCCGGCCCAGTTCCCGAAGCAGCGCCGGCGTCACCATCAGGGTCGCGCCGCGGGACAGGTGATGCCGCATTTTCTCCATCAGGCGGGGATCGGCCGCGGACTGGACTCCGAGGAAGGCCGTCTGGAATTCGTCAGGATAGTGGGCTACCGGAGCGACCGGCAGTCCTGCCATCGCCAGGTAGTCGGGGAGGAACATGTTGTCGCCGCCGGCGCTGCCCGCCGGCTTGTAGAATGCCACGCCGCCGGGCTTGCGTCCTCGCAGCCTGGCGGCCAGTTCCGTGAGTTCCGGCAGCGCCCGCTGGAACCGCGCGTGCCCGGGATGCCCTTCCAATAGCGGACCGAGGCGCCAAACGGTAATCTCCCGCGCACCTCCCAGCACGCTCTGGTAGGCTTGGTCAACGAAGCATTGCGCCGGGCAGTCGAGGTGGTCGAACCAGGCGCCCTCCACCTTTTCCCCTGCCACGGACTGGAGCCAGCGAAACACGATGTAGCCCTGCGTGGGCTCGACGAAGCCCAGCCGCCGGGTCGTGCGGTCGCGGGTCTCCGTGCCCACCCAGACCCGGCTGGCGAGCGCGCTCATCCGCGGCGGATCGTAGCCAAACAGATGGAAACGGTCGTACCACTGGGGAAACTTGACGATCAGTCCGGCGCCCGGACGCGCCCGCTGCGCCGTGGCGCGCAGGTTGTCGCGCAACACACGGACCAGCAGGTCTTGGCGGTATGGGCCCCACGTCCGGTTCCCCCGCGCCTTGGCGGAAGCGGGACTGGAATCCTCCGTGCACAACGAGTCGTCCAGGATGATCTCTTCGAACAAGGGCGCCTGTTCCTGGAAGAAGGCCGCCAGATCCGCCCGGGTCTTGGCGCTCTCGTAGTTCATCCAGTTCAGTTTGCCGTTGTGCCGGACGCCGAATTGTTTGCCGGGCTGGAAGTCGAGTCCGCCCGCCGTCTGGAAACCCCGGGCGGCCAGGTCATCCCGGATTTCCCGCATTTGGGAAGCGGCAATGGCATCGTCCTCCAGGCGGCCTTGCAGAAAAATGCGGGTGATGCGGAAGGGGCGGAGGGCCGCGGCGGTCCGCTCCCGCGACGCGGGAGTGGCGAGGTGCTCGCGAATGTCCGGCGCGGTGGCAAAGACGCTGATTTTCAGCGGCGGTTCGTCCCCCGCGGCGGCGCCACAGCCCGCGGCCACCGCCAAAGCCAGCCGGAACACCGGCGCGCACGCGTTGCGGCGTCGCTGGGTTGCGCCGCGCGCCACCGTCGGATGGTTCATGCCCGTTCCTGCTGATAACTCAACGCCACAGTTCAGAGCGCCTGCTCCAGGGAAGGGACGGGCGGCGTCGACACGCGGAGCAGTTCGCCCAAGGCGCGGAAGTGCACCAGCCACTGGAAGGCCGTGGCGTCTCCCTCGGCCGCCCGGGCGGTCATCCGCGGGTGCGTGGTTTGGAGCACATCGAAGAACTGGTCTTGCAGGCTGCGCACGTTGGTCACAAACGGCGTCTGGGTGGTCAGGCGCACGGCGGACTCCAGGCGGCGCAACAAGGCCAGCCGGTCCGGTTGCCGGTGGAACGCATCGGAGAGTTTCTCCAGGGTCCGCCGCAAGGCGAATTCCAAACCCGTGACGTCGAGCCGGATGCCCGCCCGGAGGCTCTCGTCGAGCAGCGACTGCACCCAGTGGCTGTCCAAGCCGTCCGGATCTTCGAAAGCCCGGCGCAGGTCGATGTTCAACACGATCTCCGCCGCCGTCTTGATGGGCGCAGGCACGGCGTGCCCCATGCTGGTAATGAAGCGCAGCAACGGGGCGTGATCGCGATAGAAGCGGCGGTAGAGTCCCTCGGCTTCGACCATGGTCGAGTCCAAAATCGTGCGCAGGATCTCGTCGCGCTCTTCGCGGAACAGCAATTTCAAGGTCAAGGCGCCCGACTCGAAGTGCCGGTCCACGGTGCGGATCAGTTCGGGGAACTCGCCGCGTTCGAAGACCTCCGTGACTTCGCCCACGATCCGGCCGTACGCCTCCTCGCCGGGATAGGGGCGTACGCCGCCAGTGACGTTGTGATCGCCCATATGCAGGACCCCATAACTGACGTCGGCGGTCTCCAGCGTCACCTTCGAACGGATCACCGCCCGGCCGAGCGCCAGCCGGACGCGGCCCTGAGTGTAGATGCGGTAATCCTTGCGGGCGGCCTCGTAGCAATAGATGGACCGGAGCGGCTCCTTACCGTTGAACAGGGAAGTCACGGCGTAGTGCGCGCCCACCTTCCGCAGATCCGTCCGCGCCGGGGTGACGAAACGCTCGTAGATCTGGCGGCCGTCGCCGAACTCGGGCAGGTTGCTCCTGGCTGCTTCCAGACGGCGAAGAAAGCCGGAGGTCAGCGAGAGCCCCAGCAGATCCTCCGCCAACTGAATCACCCGTCCCGCGTACGCGATCACCTGGACGGTCTCCAGGCCCGAGATGTCGTCGAAGAACCAGCCGCAACTGGTGTACATCAGCAGCGCGTGCCGCTGGAGTTCCATGAGCTTGAGGGCCGCGACGGTTTCATCGCGGGTCAACTCGTGCCGCCCCTGCGCCGCCAGAAAGGCCCGCACGCGCTCCGGGGAACGGTCCAGAATCACATCGACGTAGGCGTCGCGCGCGGCCCAGGGATCTTTGAACAGGCGCGAGCCCAGCCACTCGAACGGGTCGGCGACCTGGTCGCGCAGCCAGTCCAGCGCCTCGCGCAGCGGCGCGCGCCAAAGCTGATGGCCGGCTTCCCGGCGGCCGGAGTTACAGCCACAGTTCGCGCGCCAGCGTTCCACGCCGTGGACGCAACTCCAGGAAGAATTCTCGAAGATCTGCACCTCGTGCGTTGGAGGGAAGCGCGCGAGAAACTCTCCGTAGTTGGTTAGCCGGGCGATGCCTTCGGATTCGATGTGATGCAGCGCATAGGCTAATCCCATGTCGCCCTGCGGGTGATGGTGCCCGTAGCTTTCTCCGTCGGTTGCGATATTGACCAATTGCGCCCAGGAGCGCTCGGCGGAGAAGGCGGATGCCAAACGTCCGGCGAAATGCTCGCCTTGGTCCAACAGCCGCTCGAAAGCGACGGCCCGGGAGACCGCAGCGTCGTAGAAGAACACCGCGATCGATGCGTGCGGACCCAGTTGCACCAGATAGGGCCGGCTGGGATCGATGCGGCCGCCGGAAACGTCCTTCCAATGGCGTCCGTGCAAGGCGCGCACGCGATGGGCCTGGCTCTGGGCAAGGATCGTAAACCGGATGCCGTGACCGGCCAACTCGCGCAGCGTCGCCAGGTCCACCGCGGTCTCCGGAAGCCAGAATCCCTCCGGCTTGCGCCCGAAGCGGAGCTCGAAGTCCCGGACGCCCCACGCCACCTGCGTACGCAGATCGCGGGCATTGGCCAGCGGCAGGATCGCGTGGTTATACCCCTGCGCGAGAGCGGAGCCATGTCTCGAGTACCTTTCGGCGCTCTCCCGGTCGGCTTGCAGGATGGCTTCGTACACCGCGGGAGTCCGCGCCGCCAGCCAGCTCAGCAGGGTGGGTCCGAAGTTGAAGCTGATCCGGGCATAGTTGTTGACGATCCCGACGATGGCGCCGGACTCGTCCAGGATCCGCGAGCGCGCGTTGGGCGCGTAGCATTCGGCGGTGACCCGCTCGTTCCAATCGTGGTAGGGAAACGCCGAATCCTGTCGCTCGATGCTCTCCAGCCAGGGGTTTTCACGGGGCGGCTGGTAAAAGTGGCCGTGGATGCAAATGAACTGGTCCATCGGTGGTGCGCCGACTCCGAGGCGCGGGCGCCAGCGCCGCCCGCTGCAACAAGGATGTAGTGTATCAACTTCGCCCGCCCGAAGCGCGCGTCACCTTGGGGGACAAGCCATAGGCCGCCAGGATACTGGCGAGGGGCAGCACGCCAAGCAACTGGTCGGAATGCGCCCGGCTGGCGACCGGCAGCGTGTCCTCTTCTTCGTACAGCCGCAGGGCGGTGTCGAGCGGCATGTCCGGGTACAGGTGCGGGAGGCGGCCCTGCGGCAGCAAATCGTCCAGACTCTCGGTCCCGAATCCGCGGCGGCAGAAGTCCTCCAGCTGCGCGGCGGAGACCCAGCTCCAACCGCCTCGGCGTCGCATCGCCAGACGCCGCGTCTGGCCACAGCGGCGCAAATCGGCCAGCGCGGCTTCCGCGGCGGCGCCGGGAGGGAAAGCGAAAGCCGGGCCGGGCTCGAAGGCGTGCTCCACCCGCAGCGGGGCCCGCTCGCGGAGTTGCTCGGCCGATGGCAGGTCCATCCCCTCCAGCCGGGCTACCATGTCGAAGAAGCCGGCCGGCTCCAGCTTCCGCGAGACGTAGTACGCCGCGAGATTGGCCACCATCACCGGCAGCAGAATCCGGTAGTTGCCGGAAACCTCGAACGCCATGAAGATGGAGGTGATCGGCGCGCGGAACACGCCCGCGAAAAAGGTGCCGATGCCCACCAGCACGAAGGAGCCTACGCCGCTCATGGGGATCGGCGAGTACAGCGACGCCAGCGCCCCGAGTCCTCCGCCCACGGTGGCGCCGATGAACAAGGTGGGCGCGAACATGCCGCCGGGTGTTCCCGACGCGAAGCAGAACACCGTGCAGCAGAGCTTCACCAGACCGAAGGCCAGCATCCATTGCCAGCCGTAATACCCGTGCAGCGCCTCGTCTACCGCATCGTAGCTGGGGCCCATGATCTGCGGCATCCACACGCCGATGACGCCCACCAGCAATCCTGCGCCCGCCGGGCGGACGTAGGCCATCCAGGGAGGCTGCTTCTCATTCTGCCGGCGTAGCCAGCGAATCGCCTGGATAAACACCGCGGACAGGGCGCCGACGATCAGCCCGGTCGCGCCGTAGACCAGCAATTCAGCGGGGTGGCGCAATTCGAAGGGGGGGATGCGGAACAGGGGCGAATCGCCCAAAAAAGCGCGCGCGGTGACCACCGCGGAGACCGCCGCCAGGACCGTCGCGCCGAGCACCGAAGCGTTCCACGCGCCGATGATCTCCTCCACCACGAACAGCACCGCGGTGATCGGCGTGTTGAACGCGGCGCCGATGCCCGCCGCCGCACCCACGGGCGAGATGGTGCGCAAATGCGACCGGCTGAGCCGGAACAAGCGTCCCAGATAGGAAGCGATTCCGGAACCGATGTGCAGGGCCGGGTCCTCCGGACCCAGGGCCGCGCCCGAACCCAGCGAGATCGCGCAGGCGGAGAATTTGCCCACCACCGCGCTGGCCGGCACGTAGCCGTCGGAGATGTACAGCGCCGCTTTCGTCTGAATGACGCCGCTGCCGCGCCCGCGGGGGAACACGTGCATCACCAGGAGCGCGGCGGCGGTGCAGCCGAGCACGGGAGACAGAATCGTCCGCCAGGGTTGCGCGCCGACGGGGGTGCCGCGCGAGTACCAGCCGATCAGCTCGATGGCGACATGGAAGCATACGATCAACAGGCCGGTCACCACGCCGATCAGCACCGACAGCAACAGGGCCCGCTGGTCCTCGTTCAGGCGCAAGCGGGAGAGCAAAGGCGGCGGGGTCATGGTTGCACTACGGCGCGCAACCGATCGATCAGTTGCCGGCGTTCCTCGGAAGCCGCGGGCGCCAGGGCCGCAGCCGCGGCCAAACGTCGCGGTTCGGGACCAGGCAGTTCCTGGGCCAGGATCAGCAGTTGGGCGGTTTGCAGCGACGACCGGCTGGTTTCCCCCAAGAAGGCGACCCATTCCAGCCGCGGGGCCGGCCCGGGCCCCGGCGGAGGCCAGTCGCCCGCGATCGCCCGCCGGTAAGCGTCATCGGCCGCGGCGGCGTGCTCTTTGCCGGCCGCGGCCTGGCGCGCGCGGATGCGCGCCAGCGCCAGGTTGGCGCGGCCGTGCGCCGGGTTGCGTTCCAACATCGACCGCAAATACGCCTCGGCTTCCGCGAGCCGGCCGGCGCGGCGCAGCGCGTCCGCCAAACCGAGCTGGTATTCTTCGCGCTCGCGGTCAATCAGAACCGCCGTCCGGTACTCGAGCAAGGCGTCGTCGAGCCGGAGCTGGCGGTCCAGGGCGTTCGCGCGCGCGAAATGCCGCGCCGCGCGGCCGTGGCGTTCGGCATGTTCCCAGCGCACCGCGAATCCGGTGGCCGCGAACAGGGCGGCGATTCCCCCGAAGATGGCGGCCACCCGGACCTGCGTCTGCCGGGCCGTCAACGCGGCAAGCATTCCTCTAGTATCAATCAGCCGCCGCCGTGCGCCGCAGCGCGCCGCCGGTAAACAGTCCTTCGCGGGCGGCGTTGGAAATGGCGACCACCGCCGGATGTTTCAGTTTCCGCTCGACGGACACCGCAAAGAACCGCTCGACCAGCTCCTCCACCCGGCCGACCACGGCGACGTGGTACAGGTGACGGATCTCGTCTTCGATCACTGACGGCGCCACAAAACAACCATGACCCTCCTGGCCGAAGACTTTCATCAACGCGCTGTCCTGGAACTCCCCGCGCACGTTGGGCCGGATGCCCTGCGTCTCGAACCAGTGATCGAGGGACAGCCGCAGTGTCGAACCGGCGCTGGGCAACAGAAAAGGCGTCCCGTCCAGCGACTGCGGGAAGTTTCGCCGGAGTTTGTTGGCCAGGGATGGCTTGGCGAAGACGGTCGCCGCGCACTCGCCGAGCAGGTGGTTGTAAGCGCGCACGCGCATGCCGGGCTGCAGGGGCGCGTCGGTGATCACCAGATCCAGCGCGTGCTTGGCGAGGTCGGCGAAGAGTTGCTCTGAGCGGTTCTCCTGACAGACAATCTGCAAGGGCTCCTTCATGCGCAGCGCGGGTTCAAGCAGGCGGAACGCGATCAGTTTGGGCACCACGTCGGCCACGCCGACCAGCAGACGCATCGGACGGCCCGTGGGACGGCCGCGCAGCACGTCCATCATCTCCCGGCCGAGGCTGAAAATGTCCTCGGCGTAGCCGTAGACCAGGCGCCCTACGTCCGTCAGCACCAGGTTGCGGCCGGAACGGTGAAAGAGTTTTTCGCCCAGCGAGTCCTCCAGAGCGTGAATCTGGCCGCTGATGGTGGGCTGCGCCAGCCGCAGGGTTTCACTGGCTCGCGCGATGCTGCCCTCCCGCGCCACCACCCAGAAGTAGAGCAGGTGATGATAGTTCAGCCATTCCATTTGCTCTCAATATATCGAAATTTTCGAATGATTGAGCGCCGCCGGCGCTATGGCGGATCCGGGGAGCGGCGATATGATGAAGGGCGTTCGAGGAGGGGGACCCGTGCCAATCTCGCGCCGAAAGTTCGCCTGGGGCGCCGCCGCCAGCCTGGGAGGCGGGCGGATGCTGAACGAAATGGCCTACGCGCAACGCGCGGCCGTACCGCTCCGCGAGGCGCCGGACGGTATGGTGTGGCTGAACGCCAATGAAAATCCCGAAGGTCCGCCGCCGGTGGCGATCGAAGGGGCCGTCCGCAGCCTGCCTGCCGCCGGCCGGTACCACTACCAGGAATTTCGCGAGTTCTACGCCGCCGTGGCCAGCAGCGAGGACTTGGCCGGCGATCAGGTGCTGGTGGGCGCCGGCTCCAGCGAGGTGTTGCATGCCGCGGTGGACGCGTTCACGGCGCCGGAGAAGCCCCTGATTACCATGACGCCCACTTTCGAGGGCCCGCTCGAGGTCGCCACGGCGCTCGGCCGGAAGGTAGTGCGCGTCCCGTTGACCGCTTCGCATAGCGCTGACGTGCGCAAAATGGCGGAAGCGGCGGCGGGTCACTCGGGCGCGCTGCTGTATTTGTGCAACCCCAACAATCCGACCGGCGCGGTCACCCCGAAAGCGGACCTGGCCTGGCTGGTGGCGAACCTGCCGCCGCGGACGGTCCTGCTGGTGGACGAGGCGTATCACGACTTCGCCGACACACCCGCTTTCGCCAGTGCGTTGGAATTTGTGCGCCAGGGAAGACCGGTGGTGGTGGCGCGGACGTTCTCGAAGATTTACGGCATGGCCGGGTTGCGGGCGGGCTTTGCGTGCGCGCGGCCCGACCTGATTGCCGCCATGAGCCCGTTTCGCAATAATGTGATCTCGTACGTGACGGCGCAGGCGGTGCTGGCGGCCCTCGCGGACCGGTCGCGGTTTCTGCCGGGCCGCCGGGCGCGCGTTCTGCGGGCGCGGGCCGAACTTTGCGCCTGGCTCAAGGAGAAGGGGCTGAACTACCTGGAATCGCATGCGAACTTCGTCATGATCGATGTGCGGCGGGACGCCCGGCCGTTGATCTTTGCCATGCCGCGGCGGGGCGTGGCCGTCGGGCGGCCCTTCCCGCCGTACACCAACTATCTGCGGGTGTCGATCGGCACGGACGCCGACATGGCGAAGTTCCGTGAAGTTTTCTGGAGCGTATATCAAGCATGAATCGTACTCTGGCGTTTTGGATGCTGGCGGCGGCGCCGCTCTGGGGCCGCGACGTGGTGGTTCCGAAAATCGGCCCCAAACCGGTGGGCCCGTACAGCCCGGGCATTCGCGCGGGCGGGATGCTGTACGTCTCCGGGCAGGGAATGCGTCGCCCGGACGGCACCGTGCCCAGCGAGTTTGCCGAGCAGACCCGCCAGTGCATCGAGAACGTCAAGGCCATCATCGAGGCGGGAGGACTGACGCTCGAGCACATCGTCTACTCGCAGGTCTATCTGGCCGACATGGCGAAGGAAGCCGAGTTCGAGAAGGTCTGGGCCCAATACTTCGCCCGCAATCCCCCGGCCCGCGCGCTGCTGGGCGTCTACCGCATGCCAACGGACACGCAGGTGGAGATCAACGCCGTGGCCGTGGTGGATCTGACCAAAAAGAAGGCGGTGGGCGGGATGCGCAACGGCGTGCCCGCGGCGGTGTTCGGCGGCGACAAGTTGTACGTCTCCGCCGCGTACGGCAAGGACCCGCGCACCGGCCGGCAACCCGCGGACCCAGCGGCGCAGGTGCAACTGGCGCTCGACCAGATGCGGGAAACGCTGAAGGCCGCAGGCATGGACTTTCGCCACATGGTGTTCATCAACCCCTACCTGACGCGGGAAATGCCCCTGGGGACGATGAACGACGTGTACGCCAAACACTTTGAATTCGGCAACACGCCGGCGCGGGCTACGATTGTCGTGAACAGCCTGCCGGGCGGCGCACACATTGAATTCACGGGCGTCGGCATCCGGGATCTTGCCCAGCGGCGGGCGGTCCGCCCCAAGAATATGCCGCCCAGTCCGACCGCGAGCCCTTGTGTCTGGGCTGGCGATACGTATTACTGCTCGGCGAAAGCGGGGTTTATTCCCGGACCGAACGGCGGCATCTGGGCCAGCGATGTCGAAAATCAGGTCCGGCAGAGCATGCGTAACCTGCTCGACGGCCTCGAAGAAGCCGGCCTGGATTTTTCCCACGCCGTGCAGAGCAACGTCTACGTGGACAACCTGGACGAATTCGGCAAGATGAACGCCGTGTACGCCAGGTATTTCACGGCCGCGCCGCCGACGCGCACCACGGTGCAGCCGCTGCCGCCGGTCGAGCGGAAGCCGCTGCCGGACGGGCGCTCTCCCAAACTCGAGGAAATCTCCATGGTGGCGGTGAAGGAATAGCGGCCGTCCGCGCGGTTTGGGCAGAATAGGAGGGTATGCACAAGCACCCCCTCGGCCGGAGGCGGATGCTGGCGGCGTCCGCCGTGGCTCCGTTTGCCGCCAGTTCCGCCGTGGCCGCCCCGTCTTCCGCGCCGCCGCTGAAACTGGGCGTCGCCACTTACTCGCTGCGGAAACTCGACCGCGCGCAGGCCATCGCCGCCATCCGTCAGATGGGCGTTTCCTACGTCAGCATCAAGGAGTTTCACTTGCCCTACAAAGGCACGCCGGAGGAGTGGGCGGCAGGCCGGCGGGCGTTTGAAGCGGCGGGACTCCAGATCCTGAGCGGCGGGAACAACAACATCCGCGAGGATACCGACGAGGCCGTTCGTTTCTTTTTCGACTACGCGAAAGGGTGCGGCATGCCCATGCTGGTGATCGCGCCGACCCACCAGACCCTGCCGCGCATCGAAAAATTCGTCAGGCACTACGACATTCGCGTGGCGATTCACAATCACGGTCCCGAAGACAAACATTTCCCGTCGCCGCAGAGCGTGCTCGACGCGATCAAGGGCATGGACGCACGCGTGGGACTGTGTATTGACATCGGGCACACGACGCGCACGGGCGCGGATGTCGTCGAGTCCATCCGCGCCGCGGGAGCACGCCTGTTCGACCTGCATGTCAAGGATCTGCGCGACCTGCGCGACCGGGACAGCCAGTGCGCGGTCGGGGAAGGCGCGATGCCGATCCCCGCGATCTTCCGGCAACTGATCCGCATGAAGTACACGGGCGGGGTCATGCTGGAATACGAGATCCACGCCGACAACCCCGTGCCGGGCATGATGCAATCGTTCGCGTACATGCGCGGCGTGCTGGCGGGGCTGGCGGCCGCGTAACGCCGGCGGCGGCGCTCCTATCTATAATGAAGGGTGTTTTCGCGCGCGGGCGTTCGTGTTTGGGCGGCGCTGGGGTGGTGCCTGACCCTGCTCGGGACGGCGGCCGCCGCCGATCCTGACGTCGAGTGGCTGACCGCCCGGACCCGGGAGTTACTCGCCGGTTCCCGGGTGCAAGCGCGAGAGGGCACGTGGCTCTACACGCCGGACGGCAAGGGCAGCTACCGCGCGCTCTGGACGCGGGATTTCGCCTACATGGTCGAGAACGCGGGCGACCTGATGCCGCCCGCCGAAGTCGAAGCGGGTTTGCGTTACCTGCTGCGGGGCATACGGGCCGACGGAGCCGCGCCCGATCGTGTGCAACCGGACGGGCTCGCCGTCTACAGCGGCGGTCCTGTGAACCGGCCGCTCGGCGAACCCAATCTCGACAACCCGGCCTTTCTGGTGATCGCGGTGGATTCCCACCTGCGCCGTCTGCCGCGCGGACCGGCGCGGGCGTTGTTCCGGGAGTGGGCGTTGCGATTGGACCGGACGATGGATTGGACTCCCCGCAACGCGATGGGCCTCGTTTGGAATGACCCGGCCAAGCCCCACTCGCCTTATGGCTTTACCGACACCGTCGGCAAGACCGGCGCGTTGTTTTTCGAATCGCTGCTGGACTGGACGGCCAGCCGCAGGATGGAGCGCTGGCACGGACGCACCGGCAGTCGCGAGGCTGCGGCGCGATACCGCCGGCGGGCGGCGCTGGTGGAGCGCCATCTCGGCGAGTTGTGGGACGAGGCGGCCGGCGCGTTCCTGGCGGCCAGCCGGGATTGCCGCCAAATCGACGTCTGGGGCAACGCCTACGCGGTCTGGCTGGAGTTTCCCTTGGGTTCGAGGCGAGCCAAAGTCCTCGACTTCCTGCTCCGCAGGCGCCAGGATTTCGTCTGGCGCGGCCAGGTGCGCCATCTGCTCAAGGGCGAATACTGGCAGCGCCTGCTGGCGCCGGTGCCGCCAGAGCGCTATCAGAACGGGGCGTACTGGGCGACGGCGAGCGGGTGGTTGATGTACGCTCTGGCGCGGACGGATGCCCGTCTGGCGCGCCAGGTTTGGCAGGACCTGCTCGCCGACTTCCGCGGCGGCGGGATCTGCGAGTGCGTCAACGAAGGCTACCGGCAGTTGCCCAGTTATGTGGTCAGCGCGTGCAATCCGCTGGCTGCGGCGCGCCGGCTCAAGTACTGAGTTCCGGAAACATGGAGCAACGCTCCGACTTGCCCCTCTGGAGTTTGGACAGGTTTGCTCCTGGACACGGGCTAGCCGGAGAGCTGCCCTTCGAGTTTCTACGTTCCTCCCCCGGCGGTAAGCCCGTGTGCGCCGGTCGGAGACCGGTCTCCGACCAGCCCTGGACCAATCGGAGACTTGTCCCACCGCGCCCATCCTGATTTCGCGAACTCCTTCGCCTCCTCGCGCGCCGGCCACGGGTGCGAAAATAGGGGCGCCATGCGCCACCTCGCTGTTGCAAGCTTGCTGCTGAGTTCCCTGCCCCTCTGCGCTGCTCCCCGGCTGGACGAAATGGACCGCAAGATCCGGGAGCGCATCGCGCGGTTCCCCGGCAAGGTCTTCCTGTTCGCCAAAAACCTGGACACGGGCGTCACCTACTCCATCGGCGGGGACGAGCGGTTGCGCACCGCCAGCACCATTAAGGTTCCGATCATGGTGGAAGCGTTCGCACAGGCCGAAGCAGGCAAGTTCCGCTGGCAGGACACCATGACGCTGACGGAAGAAGACATGGTTTCCGGCTCCGGCGTTCTCCGCGAGATGTCGCCCGGGCTGCGGATTCCCCTGCGCGACCTGGTGCGGCTGATGATCGTTGTCAGCGACAACACCGCCACCAATCTGGTGCTCGACCGCATTACCGCCGACGCGGTGAATGCCCGCATGGACGCGCTGGGGTTGAAACAGACGCGTTCCCTGCGCAAGATTCTGGGCGACGGCAAGAAACTCAAAGCGGTAGCGAGCGGCCACAGCCGCGAAGGCCGCCGGGAGGAATACCAGCGTTTCGGCATCGGCGTGTCTACCCCGCGCGAGATGGTACGGCTCTTGGAGTTGCTGGATCAGGGCAGAGCCGTCAGTCCCGCCGCCTCCGCCGAGATGATCGCGATTCTGAAGCGCGAGCAGTACGCCGACGGCATTGGCCGCACCCTGCCGGACGCGGAGATCGCCAGTAAATCCGGGGCGCTCGATCACCTCCGCGCCGACATCGGCATCGTGTACGCAAAGTCGGGGAAGGTGGCCATGGCGATTACCTGCGAGGACATCCCCGGTCCGAACTACACGCCCGAGAATCCCGGACTGCACCTGATCTCCGCTGTGTCGGTCCTGCTGGTGGAAGGACTGGCCAGCGCCAATCCCGCCGGGAATCCATAATTCGGCGGGGCGCTCTCTATCGGCGGCGAGGCGGGCGGGCGACCTCCCGGGGCGCTTCGGCAGGCGGTGACGCCGGCTCGGCGGCGGGGGACGGTTCCGGCGGCGGGGGCGCTTCCCTGACGGAAGACGTTACGGGAGGAGCCGGCCGCGCGGCCTGGCGTCGCGCCGTTCGAGTGGCGCGGGCCGTTTTCGCCGCCTGCGGCTCCGGGGCTGCGGCCCTCTCCGGCGGTGGGGCGGCGCTGGCCGGTTCCGGCGCCGCTTCCTGCTCTTTCACCGGACCGGTTTCCTTGGGCACGGCAGGCGGCGGAGGAGGAGTCGCAGCCGCGTTCCCCAGTTCCGCAATCAGCACTCGCGTGGATTCGCTCGTGGCCGGCGTGTCCGCGGCGGTCACCTCTAGCCGCAGGGCCACCTCGCGCGTGACCCGCGTGTAAAGCACCCGCCCTTGCCGCAATTGAAGGGCGCTCAGCGGCACCCGCTCGCGGTGCGCGCCATCGGTAATGACCAGCATTCCCCGCTGCGCGCGCAGGATCGCCGGGGCCTCCCGGTCCCAGGTGATCTCCAATTGCGGCCCGGCGACGTTCACTGCCAGGCGGAGCGCATCCGCGGGCGCACCGCCGCGGCTCGCGTCCATCTGCGGCCAATAGCGGTACCCGGCGAACGCGGCCCCCAACAGGAGAACCGCCGCGGCGAGCCATCGCCCGCGGCGCGCCGGCGGCCGCTCGGGCGCTGCTTCCCGCCCCGGCGGAGGCGGCAACGCATATCCCCCCTCCGCCGGCCCCAAGTCAGGGGGAGGCGGCAGTTCCGCCGGAATCGTTTCCGCCTCTTCCAGCGCGGGCACGTAACGATCCTCCAGGTCCTCGGCAAACGGCTCCTGCCGCGCCGGACGGCGTATCTCGCCGGCCTGTGGCATGGGAATCGGCTGCATCCGCGCGCGGGGAGGCGGCAGGTTCGGCGCCGGCGCTTCCGCCTGCCGCAGAGGCAGCGGCGGATGCGCCGCCCCCCCGCCTAATTCCCGCCGGCTGAAGGGGAACTGCGCGTACGGGGCTTCCATCTCAATCCGCCCGTCTTCCCAGAAGAAGAAACCCGCTACGCTCGCCCGCGTGGCGAACGGTTTTACCAGCAGGAAGACGTGCTCCGGACCCGCGAAATAGCGCCGGAACAAGTCGACGTCCTCGGCGTCCAGAAACAGGTCCTTGCGGGTGTGGCTGCGATAGAAACCCACCACGCGCAGCGGCCGGTCCTGCCAGAGCGCCAGCGTCTGTTCCAACCGCTCGCGGTCGGCGGCGGACAACCGGTAGGAAGGTCCGGACAGGTACTCGCACGGCACCGGCTCGAATTCCTCGACGCTCACCACGAGCGGAGCGGACTCGAGCACGCGCCCCAGCAGCAAGCCGCCCACCTCCGCGCCGCGCCTCGGCAGCGCGCCGAAACCTCGCATGATCTCCGGCAGCACCCGGTCGATCACATCGAAATACAGACGCACGGCGGCCTTGCCGGGAACCTCCCAGACGTAATAAGGCTGTTCCGCGCTCGCCGCGGAATGCGCGTTCGGCGTGCCCATGCAACTCTTCGCTTCCTTCAGCATAGGGGTTCCCGCGTGCGCGGCACAATCAAGGACTCTCCCGCCGCCGGCATCAGCAAAGTTCGCCGCGCGGCTGGGGGATTCCCCCGAGGGCATCCGCGAGGCTTGCCACCGGGCCTCGCACGACGAATACTCATGTTCAGAACCATGACCCGACCCGCGCTCCTGCTGATACTGGCGCCGCTGTGGGCGGCCCAGACGCCCGCCGAGAAGGAACTCCTGCTGAATCCGAAAGCCTTGCCCAAGGCCGCGCCGGTAACGGAAAACGCACTCCGCCAGGGATTCCGCGACCCGGCCCCCGCATACCGCTCCATGCCGTTGTGGGTCTGGAACGACCTGCATGAACCCGGCCGGTTGAAACAGATGCTCCGGCAGTTCAAGGACGCCGGCATGGGCGGAGCGTTCATCCATCCGCGTCCCGGCCTGATGACCGACTACCTCAGCCCGGAGTGGTTCGGGTTGTGGAAGACGGCGCTCGAAGAGGGCAAGCGCTTGGGCCTGCTCGTGAATATCTACGACGAGAACAGCTATCCTTCCGGGTTCGCGGGCGGACACGTGCCCTCGCGCTACCCCGACACCGCAGCCCAGTTCGTGCAGGCGCAGGAAGTCGCGCGCACCGCCAATCTCCGGCTGGGCACGTACGTGGCGGCGTTCGCCGTGCGGAAGGACGCGGCCGGGGCGGTGGTGGAGGCACGCCGCCTGGAGGCTGGCGAAAAGCCCGCCGAGGGCTGGACGCTGCTGGTGTTCCGCCTGCGCCGGGCCAGCGGCAACCCGTGGACCGGCGAGTTCCCCTATGTCGACCTGACGAATCCACAGACCGCGGGCGCGTTCCTCGAGACGACGTACGAGCCCTATAAAACGCACGTCGGCCATGAATTCGGCCGCACGGTGAAGTGGGCTTTCACCGACGAACCGCTGATCGCGACCGGCGGGGCGTATGACGCCGCGCCCCTGGCGCTGCCGCTCAGCTACCATACGCTGGCCGAATTCCACAGACGCAACGGCTACGACCTGGCCGGGCAGCTTCCTTCTCTATACTGGGACACCGGCGATTTCCGCAAAGTGCGCTTCGACTACTGGCAGACGCTGCATGACCTCTGGAAAGAGAACTTCATGAAGCCCATGTTCGAGTGGTGCGACCGGAACAACCTTCAGTTCACCGGCCACTGGATGGAGCACGAGTGGCCGTACCCCTGGATTACACCCGCGGACGCCAACCTGTACGCCTACCAGCACGTGCCCGGCATCGACATGCTGGAAGGAACCCGCTTGCGGTTGGAGGGCAAAGACCCGCATCTGTTGTTCACTATTAAGCAGGTGGCCAGCGTGTCCCATCAACTCGAGCGCCGCGTGTTCTGCGAAGCCTACGGCGTGGCGGGCTGGGACAGCACCTTTGAACACTACAAGCGCTTCGGCGACTGGCTGATGGTGCACGGCGTCAACTTCATGAACCAGCACCTGTCGTTCACCACCGTCCGCGGCGCTCGCAAGCGGGACCACCCGCAGAGCTTCAGCGACGTCTCCGCCTGGTGGCCGTATTACAAGCTCCACGGCGACCACCTGGGCCGCGTTTCCTACCTCTCCAGCGTCAGCCTGCCGAAGAATCGCCTGCTGGTGCTCCAGCAGACAACCAGTGGTTACCTACTGGCGCGCCGCGCGGGACCGACGCCCGAAATGGAGAAGATGCGGGCAAACAACGCCGACTTGAATCAGGCGCTGGCCGACCGCCAGATCGACTTCGATCTGGGCGACGAGTACATGATCGAGTGGTTCGGCAAAGCGGGTGGACGGAAGTTCACAATCGGCAAAGCGTCCTATGACCTGGTGGCGCTGCCGCCCGACCTGACCAACTTTCGCAAGGAGACCCTGCCGCTGCTCGAACAGTATCTGGCCGGCGGCGGCGAGATCCTGGCGCTATCTCCGCCCGCCGAGTATGTGGACGGCCGGCCGAGCGACGCGGTGAAGCGCCTGCGGACCAGGTACGCGACGCAGTGGCAGGAACCAGGATCGTTAGCCGGATTCCTCGCTGAGGTACAGCGGCGTTTGCCGCCCCGCATCCAGTTTTCTCCCGCCGTGCCAGGCGGCATCGGCTTCTCCGACCGAGCCTTCTCCAATGGCGACCGCTGGGTGATGCTAGCCAACACCGGCCTCACGCATGTTCGCACGCGCGCCACGCTCGCCGGCGGCGCCGTGGAGGAGTGGAACACGGAGACCGGGGCGATGACGCCCGTGCCGTTTCAGGCTGCCGCCCCTGGCCAGGTTGCCTTCGAGGTGGATCTGGCGCCCGCGGGCTCGCTGGTGCTCTTCATTTCCAACAACGGCACACCGGGCCGGAGAGCGCCCGAGACCTTCCGGCCGCTGGCGGCGGACGCCTGGCAGGCGCGCGCCGACGCGCCCAACGTGATGGTCCTGGACTACTGCGATTACCGCGTGCAAGGCGTCGAAGTGAAGGACGCCAACACGTGGGCGGCGAATTGGGACATCTGGCAAAAGCACGGCTTTGAAAGACCCGCGTGGGATAACGCCGTGCAGTTCCGCACTCGCGTGTTCGACCGGAACCGGTTCGGCCCCGGCTCAGGCTTCTCCGCGACTTTCCGGTTCGAAGTGGCCGCCGCGGCGGCGCTCGCCGGGCTGGAACTGGCGGTGGAGGCGCCCGAACTGTACCGGGTTTCGCTGAACGGCCAGCCGGTCAGTTTCGCGGCGGCCGCGCCGTGGATGGATCCGCACCTGCGCAGCGCGAAGGTGGAGAAACTGGCTCGCACCGGCGTCAATGAAGTGACGATCGCGGGCGAACCGTTCGACGTGAAGATGGAGCTTGAGAACATCTACCTGCGTGGCCGCTTCGCGGTGGAGACCGCCGCGCAAGGGTTCCGTATCGCCGCGCCGCGCGAGCTGGGATTCGGTCCGTGGCGCACGCAAGGGTATCCCTTCTACAGCGACGCGGTGACGTACACGGCCCGGGTTACCGTGCCTCCCGCAGCACGGCGTCTGAGAGTCGAGCTTCCCCACTGGTCGGGCAGCGTCGCGGCGGTGCTGGTGGACGGCAAGCCGGCCGCCACCATTGGCTGGCGGCCCTTTGAGGCCGTGGTGGACGTGACCCCCGGCCCGCGCGAGGTGGCCGTGCGCGTGGTGTCGACGCCGCGGAACGTCTTTGGGCCGTACCACAATCCGGCCAAGCCCCGCATGCGCGCTTGGCCTGCCGCCTGGGCCGAGTTCCCCGCGCGGCAGCCGGGCGGAGCGGAGTATGACCTTCTGGACTACGGACTGATGGCGCCGCCCGCGCTGAGCGTAGCCCGGTAGTCCGCCACCACGGCGCTACTTCCTGGTCTTGATCTTCTTTAGCTCGGCTTCCGTCTTTTTCCGGAATTCCTTGAGTTCCTTGGAATCGGGCAGTCCCTCGACGGCTTCCAGGGCATGGGTGAGGAAATACTGCCGGCGATCGGGCAGGTCGAGTTTCATGGGGGAGAACAGGTCGGCCAGCTTGACGAGCGTTTCGGCCATCCCCATGAGGAATGTAGCCCGGGGGACCTGCGCATTTTCACCCTTTAACACTTCCCGGGTTTTGGCGGCATCGTCGCCGGTACCCAACGCGCGGCCGGCGGCCAGCAGGATTCCGCGGTCTAACGCGGCTCGCTGGAGCGCGTCGAACTCAGCGTCCGCCAGCAGGATACCGCTGCCCACCTTGGTCAGCGCCGGCGGCTGGAGCGCGCTGCCGCGCAGCGTCCCAAAGAAGACCGGGATCTGTTCGGCGGCGGCGAACCCCTTCTCGTACCGCTCAAAGCTTTCGGCAAACTGCAACGCCCGCCGGGAAGCAAGGGATCGTAAGTCGCTCACCTGCTTACGAAACGGGGCGGGGTTGGCCTTGTTGGCTCGCGCGCCATATTCGTAATAGTCGGCCACTTCCATATACCCTTCGGCGGTGCCCGCCAGCAACACCAACTGCCAGGGCCTGGCTTTGGCGGCATACTCATTGTCCGTCTTGGCGACTAACTCTAGGTGATCCAACGTCTTTACGTAGTCGCCGGTCTTCATGTTCTCCTGCGCGGCCAGCCACCCGAACGCGGGCGTGCCTTTGGCCGGAGGCGTGGGTCCGGTGGAACAGGCGGTCAGCAGGATGCACAGCAGCAGCAACGGCGCAAGTCTCGTGCTCTTCACTCGTTTCCCTCCTTCGCGGAGCAGGCTCTTTGGCATTTATCTTGCACCTGATTTGCCATGACGGATTTCCGTCGTCGAGGACTGCTACGATGACTCTGAGTGAGAAAGCCTTTCCACTGGTCGGACATGCGGTGGAGATCCTGCTGGCCGAGGGCGAAACCCTGCCGGTGCAGGAACTGAACGGCGTGGACCCGGAAGGGTTGCGCGCGGGAAACCAACTGCTTCGGTGGGACGGTCTGGCGGACCTCACCTCCGCGGTGGAACCGGTGGAACCCTTGGATGATACCGTGGAAGGCGAACTGATGGAGGCCATCGTCGAAATGGACGCCGAGCCATAGCGCGCGGCGCACGCCCGGCGAACTGAAACCACGGCATGACGCAAAACATCCTGGCGATCCACGCGCATCCGGACGACGTGGAGATTCTGGCGGGGGGCACCCTGGCCCTGCTCGCGAAACATGGTCACCGGATCACCATCGTGACGATGACCCCGGGCGATTGCGGTTCGGCGGAACTGGAGCCGGACGAAATCGCCGCCATCCGCCGGCAGGAAGCCGCCGCTTCCGCCCGCCTGATTGGCGCCGCATACCGCTGCGCCGAGTTCCGGGATCTGGCGATCTTCAGCGATGACGCCTCGCGGCGGCGGATTGCCGAGTTGTTGCGGCAGGTCCGTCCGGACGTGATCCTCACCGCCTCGCCGATCGACTACATGCACGATCACGAGGCCACCAGCCAACTGGTGCGCGACGCCGCGTTCGGCGCGCCCGCCCGGAATTACCGGACGCTGGCCGCGGAACCCGCGCCGCCCTTGCTGAAGATCCCGCACCTCTATTTCATGGACCCGATCGGGGGCGTGGATCGCGACGACCGGCCCATCCCGCCGGATTTCCGCATCGATGTGACGGAAACGTTCGCGACCAAGCGCGACATGCTGGCGGCGCACCGCAGCCAGCGCGAGTGGTTGCTGAAACACCACGGCATGGACGACTACCTGCTCCAGATGGAAGCCTGGACCCGCAAGCAAGGAGAAGCCTGCGGCGTCGCCTACGCCGAGGGATTCCGCCTCTACAAAGGGCACCCGTATCCGCAAACGCCGCTGCTCCAGGAGCTGCTGGCCGGGTACGTGCGTCCGGCGGCAGGTTGAACCTCGCCAGACCCGCGGCGTCCGCAATAATGAGGGTATGGTATCCCGCCGGGCGCTGTTGAGTCTCTTTCCGGCGGCGCGACTGCTGGGGCAGGGCGTCGCGTCGCGCGGGGTCCAGCCCACACCGCGAGGCAAGCCGTCCGGGCTGCCGTTTCACGCCCGCTTTACCGATGTCGCCAAGGCCGCCGGGCTGACCGCGCCGGTCATCTATGGCGGCGTGGACCGGAAAACGTACATCCTGGAAGCGATCGGCTGCGGCGTCGCGTTCTACGACTACGATCACGACGGCTGGCTCGACATCCTGGTGTTGAGCGGCACGCGGCTCGAAGCAGATCCGCCCGAAGCCACCAACCGCCTCTACAAGAACAACCGCGACGGCACCTTCACGGACGTCACCGCCCAGGCCGGCCTGGTCCGGCGCGGTTGGGCGTCAGCCTGCTGCATAGGCGATTTCGACAACGACGGTTTCGACGACCTGTTCATCACGTACTGGGGCCAGAACGTGCTCTACCGCAACAACGGCGACGGCACCTTTACGGACGTTACAAAGAAAGCGGGCCTGCTCGAAACCGGTCCGCGCCGCTGGGGCGCCGGCTGCACCTTTCTCGACTACAACCGCGACGGCTACCTGGACCTGTTCGTCTCCAACTACATCGATTTCCGGCTGGATGAGGTTCCGAAACCCGGCGAGACGGGCAACTGCAATTGGAAAGGCGTGCCGGTGAACTGCGGGCCGCGCGGGCTGCCGCCGGCGCGGCACTCCCTCTACCGGAACAACGGTGACGGCACCTTCACCGAGGTCAGCCGCGAGGCCGGTGTCGACCAGGCCCGTGGCAGTTACGGCATGACCGCCGTGGCCGCCGATTTTGACGGCGACGGCTGGCCGGACATTTACCTCGCCTGCGACTCCACGCCCAGTTTTCTGTTCCGCAACAACCACGACGGCACCTTCACCGAGATGGGCCTGGAGAGCGGCGCGGCGCTCAACGAAGATGGCATGGAACAGGCCGGCATGGGCATCGGCGTGGGGGACTACGACCTGGACGGGCACCTGGACATCTTCAAGACCCACTTCGCCGACGACACCAACGTGCTCTACCGCAACAACGGCAAGGCCATCTTCGAAGACGTCACCATTCGCAGCGGCCTCGGTGTGGAAACCCGGTTTATCAATTGGGGAGCGGGCATTCACGACCTGAACAACAACGGCTTGCCCGATCTGTTCTTCGTGAGCGGCAGCGTTTACCCGGAAGTGGAGAAGAAGGTGCCCGCCTACCCGTACAAGACGCCGCGGGTCATCTTCCGCAACCTGGGCGGCGGCAAGTTCGAGGAACTGATTGAGCAGGCGGGGCCCGGCATCGCCGCGGCGCACTCCAGCCGCGGGTGCGCCTTTGGAGACTTCGACAACGACGGCGACCTCGACATCCTCGTGATGAACATGAACGAGCCACCCTCGCTGCTGCGGAACGACCTGACTGGCGGCGGGAACTGGTTGAAGGTCAAGCTGCTGGGAACCGTGTCCAATCGCACCGCCATCGGGGCCACCGTGGTGGCCGAGTATGGCGGAAAGCGGCAGGCGCAGGCGGTGCTGTCCCAGGCCAGTTTTTATTCGGTGAATGATCTGCGGTTGCATTTCGGACTGGGCGCGGCGGACGCCGCCGATCTGACCGTACGCTGGCCGAACGGCGAATCCAGCGTCTACCGCAACGTCCCCGCCAATCACCTGGTGACGATCAAAGAGGGCGCCGGCATCGTGAAGCGCGAGCGGTGGGGCAAGTCTTCCGCCGGATAGCCGTCAAGCTGAAATCAGTGCCGAAAGTGCCGCACGCCGGTGAACACCATGGCCAGCCCCAGACGGTCCGCGGCCGCGATCACTTCCGCGTCGCGAACGCTGCCGCCGGGCTGAATCACGGCCGTGACGCCGTGCCGCGCCGCTTCCTCGACCCCGTCCGGGAACGGAAAGAACGCATCGGAGGCGACCACGGTCCCCCCGAGCGGCAGGACGGCCTTGGCCGCGCCGATCTTCACCGAATCCACCCGGCTCATCTGCCCCGCGCCGACGCCCGCCACCTGTCCGGGGCGCGCGTAAACAATCGCGTTGGACTTGACGTGTTTGCAGACCTTCCAGGCGAACTCGAGCGCGATCCATTCCGCCTCGCTCGGCGGCCGCTGTGTTTTCACCTGGCATTGCGCCCGGTCGAGGCGGTGCAGGTCCGGTGTTTGCGCCAGGTAGCCGCCCGTGATGCTCTTCACGACCAGCCCCGGCGTCGCCGGCTGCACCTTCATCAGCCGAAGGTTCTTCTTGGCGGCGAGGATCTCGAGCGCCTCGGCGGAATAGTCCGGGGCGGCGATGGCCTCGATGAACGTCTTGGCGATCTCCTGCGCGGTTTCCTGGTCGACGGCGCGGTTGAACGCCAGGACCCCGCCGAACGCGGAGACAGGATCCACCGCGAACGCCTGCCGGTAGCTCTCGGCCAGCGTAGACTGCTCGGCGCAGCCGCAAGGATTGGTGTGCTTGATGATCGCCGAGGCGGGCTGATCGAATTCGCAGACCAGTTGCCAGGCGGCGTCCAGGTCCACCAGGTTGTTGTAGGAAAGTTCCTTGCCGTGGAGTTGGCGCGCGCCCGCGATCCCCTCTCCGGCGGCGCCGTACAGCGCGGCGGACTGGTGCGGGTTTTCGCCGTAGCGCAGATTCATGAGCATCGGCGCGCGGACGTCGAGCACGGCAGGCAGGGGACCCGGATGATCGATCCGGGCCAGGCGGGCGCTAATGGCGCGGTCATAGGCCGCGGTGGCCTCGAACGCCGCGCAAGCCAGCTTCCAATGGGTCTCCGGGGATAATTCGCCGCCCAGCCTTTGCAACTCGTCGATCAGCGCCGGATAGTCGGCGGGCGACACGACCACAGCCACGTCCTGATAGTTCTTGGCGGCGGACCGGATCATGGTGGGACCGCCGATATCGATGTTCTCGATCAGGTCCGCCAGCGAAGCGTCGGGCCGGGCGGCCACCTTCTCGAACGGGTACAAATTGACGACCACCATGTCAATGGCGGGGATGCCGTGCGCGGCCAGAGCCGCCAGGTGATCGGGATGGTCGCGCCGCGCGAGAATGCCCCCCGTGATGCGCGGGTGCATCGTTTTCACGCGCCCGTCCAGCATTTCGGGAAAGCCGGTCACCTCCGCCACGTCGCGCACGGTCAACCCGGCGTCGCGGAGCGCCTTGGCCGTACCCCCGGTCGAGATCAGTTCCACGCCGTGTGCGGCTAGCGCGCGCGCCAGGTCAGCCAAGCCGGTCTTGTCGGTGACGCTGAGGAGGGCCCGATGGATTTTCGCCATAACCCGTCAACGTAACACAGCTACGCTTGCGCCTCGATCAGTTCTTCCCATGCCAAAGCGGAGCCGACCGCCCGCTTTACCTCAAGAACTCGTCGCGCCCAGGCCTTCAGGAGGGATTCGTCAATGCGAATCCATTTAGATCGCGTCCCAGTTGTGCGATAGCATCAGACGAGATCAAAAGTGTTTCGCGGCGGTATCCAACCGCCCCCGTCATCTGGACGGCCGTGAGATTCAGGCTGTGAATTCAGGCAGATGCGACAGGACGCGGCAAAACGCACCCTGACTGCTCTGGCGGTCCCAAGCGAGAACCGGGGCTCGCGCGTTCAGCAGGCTGATCCGAGGACGGCTGGGCTCTACTTGATCTCCGGGCTTTGCGCGGTGGCGGGTTCGTTGGTGAAATTCTGGCGAATAGTGAGCGATTGATCGGAGAAGAACGTCCGGCCTCCGGTGTTGTTGAAAGCCACGGGATCGGCGTTGATGGTGTAACCGGTGGGGTCACCTTGCAGGCGGAACTTGTAACCGCCCTTTTCGCCCTGGGCGAGATCCTCAGAGATCAGGTCTGCGCCATTCGGACCTGGGTTGCCGCTGGCGGGCGGTCCCAGCTCCTGCAGCGTCTGCGCATAGCGGCCGAATTGAGAGTAGTACTGAGCCTGCGCGGTATGGATCGTGGTGATGGCCTTGATCGCGCCCGTTTCCTGGGCCTGCATGCGCGCCTTGTTCAGCCGCGGGAGGGCCATGGCCGCGATGATCAGGATGATGGCGATGACGATCAGCAGCTCGATCAGGGAGAAGCCGCGCTGTCGGCGGAGCGAACGGGCAAGAATCGACATGGCTTTTCTCTCATTCTATGACGCGCCGTGCGGGCCCGGCGTGCATACGAAAGGAGACTGCCGCCGCGGGGGCGAACAGGGCCCTCCCCCGCGGCGGCGCACGCGTTCCGTCAGCCGGTCGGCTCAGGACAAGAAACCGAGATCGGGCGTTGAGAAGTTCGTCAGGTTCGGGAAGATCGTATTGAGGTCCATCGGTTGCACCCCGAACCACTTCGCCAGGGTCGCGGCGTACTGGTCGAGCGAGATCGTCGGAATCCAGAGTCCCCGGTCGCCGGCGTCGTCCGGACCCTGCAAGTGCAGCACGGGCAGCCTGCCGTAGATATCCCGGCGAACCGCTCCGCCAATCACGAAGTGATGGCCGCCCCAGGCGTGGTCTGAGCCCAGGCCGGTGTTGCTGTTGAATGTGCGGTTGAACTCGGACTCCGTGAACGTGGTCACGGACTGGGCCACGCCCAACTCCTCGGTGGCGCGGTAGAACGCGGTGAGGGCGGGCGCCAGTAGCCCGAACAGGTTCGTCTGGCTCGGCAGCAGGTCGTTGTGGTTGTCATAGCCGCCCATGCCGCAGAAGAAGATCTGCCGATTCATGCCGAGGTTGTTCCGCGCCGCGATGATGCGGGCCACCTGGCGGAGCTGGTTGCCGATGCCGGTATTCGGGAACGCCGTGGCGAAGGGCGTGCCTCCATTGATGGCGTCGCTGATCGCCTGCGCGTTGGCGACGCCCTGGTTCAGGATGCCATTGGCGGCGGCGATCATTTGTGCGCCGGAGTCGAACGTCAGGATTTGCTGAAGCGCCGCCTGACGCACCTTGGCCGCTTCGGGGTCGCCGAAGCCGTCCAGGCCAAACCGGGATCCCGGGTTCACGTTGAGCGGGCGGCTGGTGTTGCCGTTCAGGAACGCCGTATTGCCGTTCACCGAAATGCCGGTGGGGAACCCGTACGCGGAGTTCATGAACTGGACCAGGTCGGCGGCGCGGCCGCCCCAGCCGGAGCCGCCGCCGAGCGGGTTCGAGGTCTGCCACTGCTGCACCTGGTCCGAATGAGAATAGAGATTGCGCGGCAGCGGCACTTGCCGGGCGCGGATGAGTTCCTTGGTGGTGGGCCGCACCAGCATGCCCACGTTCAGAACCGCCGCTACCCGGCCTTCGCCATAAAGCTGATGAAGCCCCGCCAACTGCGGGTGCAGCCCGAAGGTGCGCTGTCCCGCCCGGTCGGCGACGGGCAGCAGCGACTGGGCCGGCAAGGCCAGAGGCCCTCGCCCGCGTACGTAATCCTGGTAATTCGCCGCGTCGGTGGGAACCAGCGTGTTGTTGCTGTCGTTGCCGCCAAACAGGAACACGCACACCAAAGCCCGGTAGCCGCTGGCGCTCTGCGCGTTCGCGCTGATCAGGCCCAGGCGCGTCAGGTTCACCGAAGCGCCGGCGGCGCCCAGCGTACAGCACTGCTTCAAGAATTCGCGTCGCGTTCGCATGATGACTGTCCTCCTCGTTCCCTACTTGTCCACCTGGTAATGCCCGGTAGCCAGCGCCAGGTAGAGCGCGGTCTGCACTTTCTCGTCCCGGCTGGGCGCCTTCTGGACGGCCGGCAGAATCTGGTCGGCCAAGGCCTTAGGCATCCTGCCGCCGAAGAGAATTCTGTTGACCCGGTCGATCAACAGAGGCGGTTCGTCAGCCAGCGCGCGGAGGCTGGTCAGATCGAGCTTGCAACTGCTGCCGAATCCGCCGGTCACCAGCGTCGCGACGAAGTTGGCGCGATTCATCGCGGTGGCCGCCGAGAGAACCTGGAACTCCGGCCCGTACAGCGTCGTGCCCGGAATCCGGTAGTTGGGAGAGAAGTAGTTGAAGACGCTCGGCGAGTAGAACACCCGCTGCCCCATTTCCGAAGAAAGGTCCGCCACGAAGGGGTGGTCGGTGACCCGCGCCTTGAGCGCCCGCAACATCGACACGACGAACAGGGCCGGCTCTTGCAGCTTGCCGAAGATCGCCCGCTGCGACGCGTTCATCGTCGCGCTGGAAGCCGCCGGGTCGGTGAGAATCGCCCGCACCACCGCCTTCAGATCGCCCCGCACTCCCTGCCCGTTGTTGTTGAACACGGCCGCCACCCGACCGATATAAGCCGGGCTGGGATTGCTGGTGACAAGGCGCTGGATCAACTGCCGGCTGACGAACGGGCCGACGTTGGGGTGCCGGAAAATGTGCTGGAGCGTATCCTCCAGGTCCTTCTCCGCGCTCTGGCCGGCGGGCAGCCGGTAGCCGTCCAGCAGAATCTTTTCCCCGGTGTCATGCAGGTCCTGCACCGGCTCCATCGGTCCGACGTAATAGGCCGGATTGAACCGCGTGGGATTGCCCGGACGTTTGTCCGGATAGGTCCAGCCGGTGAACGCCCGGGTCACCGCCATCACCTCTTCCTGGCCGTAGGTGGGCACGGGATTCCCCGCCGCGTCCGTCACCGGAGTCCCGTCCAGGTTCAGCTTGACAAGACCGATGGTGAACAGTTGCATCAACTCGCGCGCCCAGTTCTCATTGGGAAGCCGGCCGTTGGCCGCTTTCGCGTTGTTGACCATGTCGAGGTACTCGCCCATGGCCACGTTCAACGCCATGTCTTTCATCAACTCGTAGTAGTTGCCGAATGCCCGGTTGAGAAGAATCCGGTAGTAAGGAATGTACGCTTCGGCGCAATCCACCTCTACGCCCGAGACGACCCAAATCTGGTGCAAGGCGAACGCCACTCGCTGCCGGAGCTGATCCGGGCCCTCCAGCGCCAGTTTGTAAGCGTATTCCTGCGTGTATTCCAGCGGCTTCGTCAGCAAGGTGTCCGGAAACGAAGAGGGCGGCTGCGCGAATTGCTCGTCCAGCCAGGCCGGAACACCCAACGCGAGCACACGGTCCATCGCCGCCGGAGAGGGCCCCCACGTGGCCACACGCAGCATCCGGTGGGCCTCGGCAACCGTGGTTTTCATCTGGTCAAACGTCCGGATTTCGGCGAGGGCCAACGCGGAGGTCGCCGAACCCGGGCTGGGATTGGTCAATTTCACCACCAGCAGGTCTCCGACCTGTTGTTCCGTGGCGGTCCCACTCACCCTCAACTCCCCGCCCGAGACAAAAGAGAATTCCGTGAGCTTCTGGTTGATGTACAGCCGGGTGGTCGGCAGGAAACCGCTGCCCAGAATCCGCAACACGTACGGGCCGGGCTTGATGACGGCCGGGACCAGCGCCGAAACCACCGGCATCGGGTTCTGCAAATAGACGGTCGCCGACTTGGCGGCGATCTGCACCGGCGCGGTTTCCGGCGGTTTCGGGGGGCGCATCACCTGCACCCGTACCGTGACCTTGTTGTCCGGGGAGTTGGGAACGGCGGGGGTGGTGTACAGCCCGTCGCCGGCGATGGTTCCCAGCGTGGCGTTTCCCCCCACGATCGAGTTTACGCTCCAGACAAGGGAGTAAGTGGTTGTCGCCCCGTCTACTTTGGCATCAAACTTTTGTTGGCTTCCGACTCGCAGGGTGGCGCTGCTCGGAGTCAGCGTCACGGTGACCGCACCGTGCGCCAGACTCCCGCCCAGCAGCAACGACCACCCGATTCCTCTCAACAGGGTGTGCAGTGGCATGTGGTCGTGTAGTGGCTCCTCAGGTCCTCAGGGTAGACGTACTAGTACAGAAGTTGGAATAGGAATTTTAGGAGGTTCTGCGCAGAAGGATCACCTACGGCACCCTACCCGGAGGACTAAGGTACTAAGGCATCGTCCTGCGAGGGCATGAGGAAGGGCCGCACAGTCCAGTACTACGGCACCACCCAGGCGCCCTTCAGGTGCCAGTTGCTGTTGGCGCCGCTGGCGTCGATGGCGAGGAGGTAGATGTTCTTTGTTCCCGCGAAGGTGGGAGAGAACGTCACCGGCAGCGTCACGGTGAGCGTGTCGCCGGCAGCCGAACCGGACACGCCCACGCCGCTGATGGCGCATTGCGAGTTCGCCAGCGTGCCGGAGCCCGCGGGAATGGGCGCGGACCAGAGCAGCCCGGCGTCGTTGACAAGTTGCACGGTGTTGGCGGCGCGGTTGTAGTAGACGAAGCAACCGGCGTCGGGCCGGATTTGCGAGTGGAACAGGAAATAGGCGCCGGCGATGTCGGTGGCGCCGTTGGCGTCGGAGTAGGTTGCCGTGAACGTCTGCGCAAGTCCGGCGCCCGAGTTGGGCGACACCGACTGCGGCGCCGGCGTTCGGGGACCGAACGGCACGGTCCAGCTTCCTTTCAGCGACCAGTTGCTGTTGGCGCCGGCGGCGTCGATCGCCAGCAGGTAGAGATTCTTTTCGCCGCCAAACGTGGGCGTGAATGTCAAAGGAACCACCCAAGTCAGGGTATTGCCCGACGTGGAAGCGCTGACCCCTGCGACATTGACCGAGCAAGAGCCGTTGGCGACCGATCCGGCGCCCGCCGTGACCGGCGCGGACCAGAGCGTGCCCGCGTCGTTGACCAACTGCACCGTGTTCGCTGGTCGATTGTAATAGACGAAACAACCGGCGTCCGGCCGGATCTGGGAATGCACCAGCAGGTACGCTCCCACGATGTCCGCCGCGCCATTCGCGTCCGAATAGGTGGCGGTGAAGGTCTGAGCCGTCCCGGTTCCGCTGGCCGGGGAGATGGCGCCCGGCACGGGCGGCTGATTCGCGGCCGGAACCGTCCAGCCCCCCTTGGCCGACCAGTTGCTGTTGTGTCCCGCCGCATCGATCGCCAGCAGGTAGACGTTTTTGCTTCCGGCAAACGCCGCCTGGAATGCCAGCGGGAATGTCACCGTCAGCGTGTTGCCGTTGGTCGATGCGGTCAGCGCTGCCGTGTTCACCGTGCAGGCGCCGTTGGCCAGACTGCCCGAGCCCGCCGGGACACCCGGCGACCAGGACGTGCCCGCGTCGTTGAGCAGGTACACGGTGTGGCCGGGCCGGTGGTAATAGACGAAACAGCCCCCGTCGGGGCGGATCTGGCTATGAACCATCAGGTACGCCCCGACGATGTCCGTGGCGCCGTTAGCGTCGGAGTAAGTAGCCGAGAAGGAGGCGGACAGGCCCGTTCCGGAGGCGGGCGTCACCGTCCCCGGAATCGGCGGCGAAGGACCAACCGGCACGGTCCAGGCGCCCTTGAGCGACCAGTTGCTGTTGTGCCCGCTCGCGTCAATCGCCAGCAGGTAGAGATTCTGCGCCCCGGCGAACTGACTGGTGAACGTGAGCGGAAAGGTCACCGTCAGCGTGTTTCCGGAGGCAGACGCCCCGGCGCCGGCCAGGTTCAACACGCAGCGGGAGTTGGCCAGCGTGCCGGATCCGGCGGCGGCGGGGGAAGACCATTGGCCGCTGTCGTGGAGCAGTTGAAACGTGCCGGCGGCGCGGCTGTAGTGGAGAAAGCAACCTTGATCCGCCCGGATCTGTGAGTTCACCAACAGGTATGCGCCCACGATGTCGGCCGCTCCGTTGGCGTCCGTGTACGTCGCCACAAAGGTCTGCGCGGCGCCGCTGCCCGAGGAAGGTGACAGGGCGCCCGGAACGGGCGGCTGCGGCGCGGGGGGAGGCGCCGCGTCGCGAAACGCTGCGACGTAGCTGCGGGTGTTGGTCAGCGTGGCCCGGTTGTCGGCCGATGCCGGGTCCCCTGCCGGCTTGCCGATCGGCTGATTCTGGTAGAGCACCTCCGGATTCGACCAGTAGTTGATTTTCGGGCAGTACGTGGGACACGCATAGGACATGATGGTTCGGAACGGGTAGGCGACCCCGCTGAGCTGATAGCCGTACGAATAGGAGTACGCGCCGGCGCCGGCAGCGTTCGCGCGGTTGTGGTGCGCTCCCTGGTTGTGGCCGAATTCGTGACCCGAGGTAAAGTAGGGCCCGGTAGCGAAGTTCCATTCCACGACGCTGAAGCCATATTCGGAAAACCAGCTCGAGGGCGGGCTCATCAGCCACGCCAGTCCAACCACTCCGCCGCCGGCGCCCGGGCCATGAATCCACAACTGCACCAGGTCGGCCCCGTACTGGTTCCGCCAGGTGTGCGCCTCGTCTAGGACACCGTCCGTTTTGTCCGTCAACCGGCTCAGCGCCAGGTCGATGCCGCTTGATTCGTTGTAAACCACTTCCCGGGCGTGGACCAAACGCATCTCGATGGGGATGCCGCTGTTTTGGTAACTCTGGTTGATCTCCGCCACCGCCAGCTGAATCTTGTTCTGGATGGCCGTCTCTCCCCCGGCGGCTTGCCGCGCCGTCGCGGTATAGAGGATCATGACGTCGATCTGAGCCGTGCCCGCGGAATGGCTCAAGGGCGGCGGCGTGGCGGGCAGGCTCACCGTGCGCACGTCTTCCGGCGATGACGTTTCTTCAAACGCTACCTCGCGCGCCTCGACCAGGCCCGGACCTGCGGTCCGCAGCTCAACGAACTCCCCGGTCGCCAGTTGCAGGCTTCCCGAGATTACCTCCCCCGTCACGGCGAGCACCACTCCGCCCGGCCGCTCCCCGGCCAGCGATCCGAACCACAACAGCGTCTTTCCGTCGGCCGATTCACTGACGCGGGTGCGGATCACCCGGAACCGGCGGTCCGCGAACGGCGCCAGGGAGACCACGGGCTGGCCGAGCAGAGCCGCCCTATTGACTTGCCAAGTCTGGCTCCGCAACACCGTCAATCCCGCCGGGTCCGCAGGGCGGGCTGCCTGCTCCGGCGCCTTTCCCGACGGCGGCCAGAGCAACTCCTCCGGCGTCTCCGCCGCACAGAGGCTACCCGGCAGGAAACCAAACAACAGGAAGAAGACGAACGCCATGAACCGAAGGCGGGTCACGATCAGGACCTCCCTGCTTCCTGCTCATCGGACGGGGAAGGTTGTTGCGGCCAAAAAAACCGGCGCAAGATAGGAATTGCGCATGCCTGACGCAAGGATCCGTCTGCTGACGCCGGCCGATCTCCCGCAAGCAGTGCGGCTTTCCACCGAGGCCGGTTGGAACCAGACACCGAGCGACTGGCTCAGGCTCCTGGCCCTGGAGCCGGCCGGGTGCTTCGCCGTGGAGTGCGGCGGCGAAGTGGCCGCCACCACCACCGCAGTCCGCTACGGCGGGCGTCTGGCCTGGATTGGCATGGTGCTGACCCGTGAGCCGTTTCGCGGGCGCGGCTTCGCCACCCGCCTGATGCGCCGCGCGCTCGACCATCTCGAGCAAGCCGGCGTCGCCTGCGTCAAGCTGGACGCGACGGACGCCGGCCGGCCGCTTTATGAGCGGCTGGGGTTTCGCGGCGAGTACCTCGTGGAACGCTGGGCGCGGGAAGGCGAACCCGGCGCCGCCCCGCCGCCGGCGCCGCGCCCGGCGCCACCCATCGACGATCTGCTGCCGCTCGACCGTGAGGCGTTCGGCGCCGATCGCACCACCCTGCTCAGCCTGCTGCGCCCCGCCGGCGAAGGCTGCCGCGGCGCGGACGGCTACGCGCTCGATCGCCCTGGCCGCCGCTGGCGTCACTTCGGACCCTGCGTCGCGCGCGGCGAGGAAACCGCCCGCCGGCTGGCCTTCGATTTCCGCAGCCGCCACGGGGCTGAACCCGCGCTCTGGGACCTGCCTCCTGAGCACGCCCCGGCCGCTGCGCTGGCGGCCGAACTTGGCTTCCAGCCTGTGCGTCGGTTGCTGCGCATGCGCCGCGGCCCGCCGCTGGAGGACTACGGCGCGCCGGCGCGCCTCGTCTGGGCCCTGGCGGGCTTGGAGTTTGGTTAACGCTTCCCGGATTCCACGCTCCGCTGGAGTCGATGCGGGTGCTCACTGCCGCCCTCGACGACGCGCGCAAGGGACAAATCGCACTCCGCAAGCGGAGCTCCCGCGCTGCCGCGCAACCTTAAGCAGCGGAACCTGGCAGGGCGGAGGGGATTTCGGAATGTGAGGGCTCCCAAAACGCACAAAGGCCGGTTCCGCTTCGGCTTGAGGAGGAGGTTGAACCCCGCGGAACCGGCCCGTCTCAGGATTGCCTAAAGGTGCATGAAGGAAAAGCCCGTTGGCTTCTCCCGGCTATGAGTTTACGGGATTTCTGTACGGCTGTCTTGCGGCAAATTGTCGCAGCCGCCATCTCTCTTCCCGACAGGGAACAGGGAGGGGCGGCGCAGATTGCCGCGCCCGGGGTTGGGCGCCGCAGGCTAGACTGACGGAAGTGCCCCTTCGGATCCTGATTTCGGCCGGCGAGGCTTCCGGCGACCGGTACGCGGCTGCGGTCGCCTCCCGCCTGCGCGCCCGTTTTCCGGACGCGGACCTGTATGGGTGCACCGGCCCCCTCATGCGCGCCGCCGGGGTGCGAACCGTGGTGGACTCCAGTAGCTTGGCCGTAGTGGGGTTGCTGGAAGTAGTTCTGCATTTGCCGCGCGTCTACGGCGAATACCGCAAGCTATTGCGGGAAGCCGAACGCGCGCGCCCGGACGTGGCGGTGCTCACCGACTCGCCGGATTTCCACCTTCGCGTGGCGGCCAGGCTGAAGCGCCAGGGGATCCCGGTCATCTATCTGGTGGCGCCTCAAGTCTGGGCGTGGAGGGAAGGACGGGTCAAGACCATCCGCCGGGTGGTCGATCACCTGCTGTGCATTTTCCCGTTTGAAGAACCCTACTTCCGGCGGCGGGGGGTGCGGGCCACTTACATCGGGCATCCGCTGGCGCACGCGATTGGCGTGACTTGCTCGCGCGAAGAGTTTTTCCGGAAACACCGGATGGCGCTGGATCGTCCTCTAGTGGTAGTGTTGCCCGGCAGCCGGCGGGGCGAAGCGAAACGGCATCTTCCCGGGCTGCTCGACGCCGTGGCCCGGATTTACCGGGAACAAGCGGTCCATTTCCTGCTCCCGGCGTCGGCGCACACCGGCGCCGATTTTTTTCGGGAACGCCTGGGCGCGGCGCCCATCCAAGTGATTGAGGGTGAAACCTGGGAGGCCCTCGGGCACGCCGACGTGGCGCTGGCCGCATCCGGCACCGTGACCGTGGAGGCGGCGTTGCTGGGAACTCCCCTGGTGACGTTTTACCGGGTTACTTGGCCGAGCTGGCTGGCCGGCCAGGCGCTGGTGCGGGTGCCGTTTTACTGTATGGTAAATCTGGTGGCGGGACGCCCGGTGGTGACCGAATGGATGCAGCATGCCATGACGGGCGAAAACCTGGCCCGCGAGACGGTTCGGCTGCTGCGCGACCCCGCGGCCCGCGCCCGGATGAAGCAGGATTTGCGGGAGGTGGCGGCCCGCTTGACGGTCGCGCAGGACCCGATGGCGCGCGCCGCGGAGGTAGTGGAAGAGTATCTCGATGCGAATGCGAAACGCGTGGAAATTTAGTCTGATCGCGCTGCTGGCCGGGAGCCCGGCGCTGCTGGCGCAAACCGGCGAGCGCCGCGCCCGGATCGACGTGGAGGCGTACCGGCTGGTGGCGGACGTGAACCTGCGGACCCAGTCGATCAATGCCGTGGCGGCCATCCGCTTCGTCTCGCTGGACGACCGCAACAATTCCGTCACCTTCGAGCTGAACAACGCCCTCAACGTCTCTAAGGTGGTCAACGAAAAAGGCGAACCGATCTCCGCCTCGCGGAACCAGGATGACTTCACCATCCGCCTGACCTTCCCCGAGAATCTTCCCAAGGACCAGCCGCAGACCGTGATGTTTTATTACGACGGCAAGCTGACCGGGCAGGAAGAGTCTCCGGTGTACGGCATCCGTTTCGCCGCCATTCAAAACGAGTACGCGTACCTGCTGTATCCCTCGCGCTGGTTTCCCGTCAGCGGCTACACCACCGACCGGTTCACCATGGAGATGCGGGTGACCGTGGCTCCCGGCGAGCGCGTCCTGGCCAGCGGGCTGGAAACCAAGGAAGAGTCTGGCGGCAAGGTCGCCTATCAATTTCAGTTTGACAAGCCCGGTTTTCCCGGCAGCCTTGCGGTCGTCAAGGGGGAGCCCACGCGGGTAAGCTCGGCGGGCGTGACGACCTTTGTCTACTTCCGCGACGCTGAGCAGGCGGTGGCGCAGGCTTATGGGGAAGAGACGGGCAAGGTGGTTGCGCACTTTGCGGCCAAGTTCGGGACCCCACCCTACGCGAACCTGGCTTTGGTCCAAACCGAGGCGGGCGCCGCGAACGGCTACGCCGCGCCCGGGTTGCTGTTCCTGAGCCCGCGCGGCATCGGCCAGCAGCCCAACCTCCGCCTGCTCGCCAATCAGGTGTCCCGCCAGTGGTGGGGGCTGCAGATTTCGCCCGTCACGCGGAACCACCTGTGGCTGGCCAACGGACTGGCCAGCTATGCGGAAGCGCTTTACCAGGAGCAGATCAACGGACCGGAGGCCCTCGAGCGGGAGATGCGCGACGCACAAGTCGAGGCCTTGACGATCGAGAATATTCCGCAAAGCCAGGCGGGGCGGCTCGAGGACTACTCGCCTGAGTTGAATGCTCTCTCCGGAGCCAAGGGCGCCGTGACCGCGCATATGCTGCGTTACGTGGTGGGCGACGAGGCGTTCTTTGAGGGATTGAAGAATTTCGCGGCGTCGAAGGCCGGTCAACCCGCCTCGACCGATGATTTCCGCCGCGCCATGGAGCTGAGCGCCAAACAGGATCTTGGCTATTTCTTCATCCAATGGGTGGAATCCAGCGGCGCCCCGGAATTCAAACTCGAATACACGATTTTCCGCACGCAGAAAGGCTTCCGCGCTGTGGGGAAAGTGTCCCAGGACCTCGACACGTTCCGCATGCCGGTGGACCTGAGAATTGAAACCGAGGGCAATCCGGAGGAAACCCGCATCGAGGTGGTCGGCACGTCCAGCGAATTCTCGGTCGACACTTTCGGCAAACCTCGCCGCGTCATTCTCGACCCGAACAACAAGGTGCTGCGCTTCTCCAACCAGATGCGGATCGCCGTCGCCATCCGCCGCGGCGAGCAGTTCGCCGAGATCAGCGAGTTCGGCGAGGCGCTGAAGGAATACCAGAAAGCCCTGGAAGTGAACCGCGCCAGTTCGCTGGCGCACTACCGTATCGCCGAGGTGTTCTTCCTGCAAAACAATTACCAGTCCGCGGCCAATGAGTTCCGGGAAGCGCTCAACGGGGATTTGCAGCCCCAGTGGACGGAAGTGTGGTCGCACATCAACCTGGGTAAGATTTTCGACATCACCGGCCAGCGGGAGCGGGCGGTGAACGAATACAAGCAGGCGTTGCGGACGAAAGACAATACGCAGGGCGCGCTGGAAGAGGCGAACAAGTATCTGGCGAAGCCCTACGAACGGGAGCGGCGCCAGTTTTAGGAGCCGGGTGCGAAACCGGGACGGGCGGCGCCGCCCCGGGGCGCAGCAACCAATCGTCAGAGACTGGCCATCAACGCGAGTGGCCGCGCCGCATCGCGAACCCCATCGGGAACGGGGATCCCTGCGCTCGCGGCAGGGCGCGGGACGCCCGTTGCGGCCCGCGTCCTTCCCCTCTATACTGCCCACTTCCGGGGTGCGCTCATGAGAAGACTGGCGTGGCGGCTTGGTGGGGCAGGGTGCGGGCTGGTTGCGTGCGGGGCGGCGTGCCTCGCGCAGACCGGCAGCGCCCGCGAACCGGTTCGCTACCTGGGTGGCGTGTACGTCGACGAGAATGTCCACGACGGCCGGTTGCGGCCGGTAGTCGGCGCGTCCAGTTTCCAGGTGATGCGCGCCAACCGGACACGCCCGGAACTGGGCGACGGCTCCGGCTGGACCTATAGCCACGCGCCGATGCTGGCGTACTGGAACGGCAACTTCCACGTCGAGTACCTGAGCAACCCCGTCGGTGAGCACGAGCCTCCCGGCCAGACCCTGGTGGTTTCTTCGGCTGATGGGCGCCACTGGGGCAGGCCGGTGGTGGCGTTCCCGCCTTACCAGCCTCCGCCGGGAATCGCGCCGCCACCCGGCAGCACCGGCTACATAATGCACCAGCGGATGGGCTTTTTCGTGGCGCCCAACGGCCGTCTCCTGCTGCTGGCTTTTTACGGCCATGCGCCGCATCCGTTTCGTCAGAGCGGCATCGGCCGGGTGGTCCGCGAGATGTACCGCGACGGGAAAATGGGGCCGATCTATTTCCTCCGTTACAACACGGCCACGCCCTGGCGGGAGCAGAACACCGCGTTTCCGTTTCACACGCGCTCCCCGGACCCGGATTTCGTGGCCGCCTGCGAGGCGCTGCTCCGCAACCGGCTGATGGTTGAGCAATGGCGCGACGAAGACCCGGACGCGGCCGTCATGCGCGGGCCGTGCTCCTCGCTCTCGTTCTTTCACCGGCCGGACGGCGTGGTGGCCGGGGTGTGCAAGCAGGCCTTCGCGGCGCTTTCCACCGACGAAGGCGCATCCTGGTCGGCGCCCGTGCGTTCCTCCACCTTCATCACCAACAACGCCAAGATGTGGGGACAGCGCACTCCGGACGGACGCTATGCGCTGGTCTACAATCCGGTTCCGTATGGCGTGCAACGCTGGCCGCTGGCGGTCGCCGCCGGTGACGACGGGATCGTGTTTACTTCGCTCAACCTCGTGCATGGCGAGGTCCCGGCGCGGCGCTTTGTAGGCCGCGCCAAGGATTTCGGCTCGCAATATGTGCGCGGCCTTGCGGAGGGCAACGGCGACCCCGGCGAACCGGCGTTCTGGGTCGCCTACAGCATGAACAAAGAGGACATCTGGGTCAGCCGGATTCCCGTCCCGATTCGCGAGCGCGTGGGCGGACCGGTAGAGGACCGGTTCGACGATCTCCCCGCGGGCGGCGAGGCGCCCGCTTGGAATCTCTACTCCCCGCAATGGGCCCCGGTGGCGGTGGAAGAGTTTCCGAGCCGCGCCAACAAGAGCCTGGCGCTGCGCGACCGCGATCCGTACGATTACGCCCGCGCGGTCCGCGTGTTCCCCGAAGGCAAGCGGGCCCGAGTGCGCTGCCGCGTGCTGCCGAGAGCCGCCGGCGCGGATCCGTTCGAGATCGAGGTGATGGACCGGTATGGCAACCGTCCCGTGCGCATCGTCTTCGCCACCGATGGCTGGGTCCGCGCGGTGAACGGCGGCGCGCTCACCCCGGTGCGCCGCGTCCGTCCCGGGCACTGGCATGATCTCCACATCGCCGTGGACGCGAGCAGAGGCCGGTTCGATCTGACGCTGGACGGCGCCTCCGCCTTGCCCGGCGCGCAGTTCGCCGAGGCCGTGCTGAGCGTCGAGCGCCTGTCGTTCCGCACGGGCCCCTACCGGAACGATCCCTCCCGCCAACTCGACCGCTACGACCCAACTTTGAAAGACCTTCCCGGCGCCGACGAGCCGGCGCCAGAAGCCTTGTTCTACGTCGACGACGTCACGATTCGCGTGGATTGAGCTCGCTGGCCCCGACGGCAGGGCCGGTCCTTTAGGTTTCTTGCACCACCTGGAAGCCCATGAGCCGGCCCATGCGCTGCACGGGCTTCAGGTAGTCGCCATAGAACACCACGCGGTGCAACCCGCCCGTGTAGCCCTCCAGCATCTTCCGCGCGTCCGCCACCTTGGTGCGGAACTTGGTGCGGCAACCGCGCGCTTCGTCGACGTTCTCGGTCACCTGGCCCAGCGACACGCCGAACACATCCGGCTTCAGGAACTTGGCTACCGTCACGGTTTCGTTGACGGGAACGATCACCTGGAGCGACACGCCTTTGTTGTCCTCCATGTGCGACCGGACCACGTACGGCGCCATCGGACCATCCAGCCCCTTCAACCTGGTGGCCGAAACACAGTGCGCGTGAATGATTTCATTGCGCGCCGTATCAAAGACCGGATCCGAGACGAAGCCCGGCTTCCGCGTCAGGGACGTGATGAGCAACTGCGTCATGGTGGAGGGGATGTCCGCCTCGCAAACGCCGTACATGCCGGCGTCGTTCAGCAAGGTGAAGGCAATACAGGGATAAGCCGGAAGGTCGGCGCGCCGGAATCCGCCGAGGCAGTCGATGGCGATGGCGTTCGCCCGTTCGCTTTCGAGCATTTTCGTGATGGCGCGATAAAGGCGGAAGGAATCGGCGACCTCCCGGGCGCTGGGCTCGACGATCTGGAGCGCTCGGCGGACGAACGCGGCGGCTTCCTTCTCCGCGCGGGCGGCGTCGGCCGAGTGGTAAGCGTCCTTGAGCGGGCCGAAACCCGGAAACGCGAAGGCGGTTCCGAATTGCTTGGTGAAGCCGTCCGCCATCGCGCTCCCCATGGCGGGAGACAACACCAGGATCCTGCTGGTCCGCAGGTGGTGAACCGTGCGGAACATGCCGAAATAGGGATCCAGCTCGCCCGGGTCGCTCGAGCTGATCAGATCGGCTTTCTTGCCGCTCTGGGCCCACTGCGCGACCTCGGTGTACGACCAGCCGGAGTAAGGACGCGAATACAGCAGCATGGGTTTGCTCACCTCACGGAAAGGCTTGAGCAGGGGGCCCGTGCCGGAGGTGAGATCCGCGATCAGGATCGCGTCTTCATCGCCGAGGCTGCGCACCAGCGCCTCGGCGTCTTCGGCGGAGCGAATCAGTTCGCCGCCGGTGAATTTCACGGTGTCGGGATTCCGGCGCGCCGCATCGAGAATGTGCTGGTCGACCATGGCCTTCTCGGCGGCGACATCGAGGTCGGGCCGCGGCCAGGAAGGAGTCTTCACCGCGAGAAAGACTTTACGCACGGTAGCCGGCTGCATCCAGGGCGCGCTGGATTCGGCGCCGAACAGGCGTGCGGCCATGGCCCAGCCGCTCAGGGCAAAGCCGAATTCGCGGCGGGTAAACACGGAAGAGGGAACGTTCATGACAGCCTCCTGACGCCGGTCCGGTGGCGACAGGACGCGCCCGGGCAGGCGCCGTGATCGGGAACGATGATCGCTACTCGGCACTATACGCCCGTGGAAGACGCAAGAGAAGGGGGCGGTTCCCACGTTCCGGCTATCCCGGGAACTGCCCAATTCAAGCCGCCGACGGGCAACGGAGACTTGCCAGGAGGACCGCGCAGCGCGGTCCCCCCCGATTCGCGGCTCACCAGATCAGCCTCAGACCAAGTGGCATCGTCCGGTTGCCGAAGGCGTTGCTGACCCTGCCAAACTGCAAATTGGACAGGTCGAGCGGTGGCAGACTCCAGGTGTGATGATTGACCAGGTCAAACGCCTCCCGCGCGTGCAGGTCAGGTCCAGCACGAAACTGGCCGGCAGCGCCTTGGAAACCGCCAGGTTCCAGGTGGTGGAGGTAGGCCGGCGCCCCAGGTCAGCGCGGAAGTACCACGCCGGCCGGGATCTCAGAACAGCGCCGTCGGACGCCGGGTCCAGGTCTTCCCCTTCGCCGGAGCGATGGATTCCATGTCTTTCACATACGCTGCGGCCTGCGTCAGCACGTGGTGCAGGTCGTTGCCGATGCTGATGAAGGTGAAGCCCTTCTCCAGAAACTCGCCGACCCGCGCCGTACCAAACAGGAACAGGCCCAGGATGACGTGGTTCCGCTGCGCGGCGGCGATCAGGCGGTTGGTCGCGTCCTGGAGTTCCGGAGAGGTGTACATGTGCGGAAACTCATACTTTTCGTACAGTCCCATCGACATGCACAAATCATTCTGGCCCAGGAAGAGGATATCCACGCCGGGCACCGCGGCTATCTCCTCGATGTGCTCGATGCAGGAGGCGGTCTCCACCTGCAACGCCACGATGACGTTGGCGTTGGCGTTGCCCGCGTAGCCCAGCAGGCCGGCCTTGTTCATGCTGCGCTGCGGAAAATAGACCGAGCGCGTGCCGGCGGTGGGATAGCGGGCGCAACTAACCGCCTGGCGGGCTTCCTCGGCGCTGTTGATGTAGGGCACCAGCACGCCGTCGGCTCCCAGGTCGAGCGCCTGCTGGATGCCGCCCCGGTCGCCGAAACCGGCCACGCGCACCAGAGCTTTGGCGCCGCCGCTCGAGATGCCGCAGATCATCGCGGAAAGCTGTTCGTAGCCCATGGGGCCGTGCTGGGTGTCCACCAACAGCCAGTCGTAGCCGCTGTGCGCGAGTTGCTCGGCCACGGTTGGGCTATGCGAGTTGATGAACAGCCCCAGCTTGGGGGCGCCGCCGCGGAGTTGCTCCTTGAACTCCGCGCCAGACGGGACATGATTGGGCATTGGTAAGTTCTTCCTCCGGTCAAATCTGAAGATGTGGACGCGATCGGGCTCGCGGGGACCTTCGGCACTATAGCCGACTTGGGAAGCCGCCGTCAAAAGGGCCGCGCGCCAGCGGGTCGTTTCCCGGCGCCGGTGCGGCAGCCGAAGCCGGCGGCGCGGACTGCCGATGCTAAACTGAGAGCCTACCCCACTCGATTCTTGAAGTCCCGATGCCAAATACTCCCCGGATCTTGACCACCACGGTAGGTTCCTACCCCGTTCCCGACTGGCTCGCGGCCCTGCCCAGCGAGCAGGCGCTGATCGACGCGACGCGGGTCGTCTTTGATATTCAGCGCCAGGCCGGCATTGATCTGCCGACAGACGGAGAACTGTACCGGTTCGACATCAACCACCCCGACACCAACGGCATGATCGATTACTTCGTCCGGCCCATGGGCGGCGTGCGGGCGGTGCTGGGCCGCTCGGACTGGGAGGCGTTCAACCGCCACCGCCCCATGGGCTTCCGGCGCAAGCCGGCCGGGGTGGTGACCGGCGCCCTTTCGGAAGGCGGCCTGAACTTGTACGCCGACTGTCAGCGGGCCGCGGCCGTGGCGGGCGGTCCCTTCAAGTTCACGCTGACCAGCCCCTATATGCTGTCGCGCACCCTGCTGGACAACCACTACGGCGACTTCGCGGCGCTCACCCTGGCGATCGCCGACGTGCTCGGCGACCAGGCGGCCGGCTTGCCCTGCGAGTGCGTGCAGGTGGACGAAGCCAACATCACCGGCAACCCTGCCGACTGGCCTCTGGCCGCGCAGGCCATCAATCGCGTCCTCGAAGGCGTCACCGTGAAGCGCGCGGTGCACCTCTGCTTCGGCAACTACGGCGGGCAGACCATCCAGCAGGGAGAGTGGGCGCAGTTGGTCCGGTTCCTGAACGCCCTGCAAGTCGATCACGTGGTGCTGGAACTGGCGATCCGGCCCGAGAGCGACCTGGACGCGTTGAAGGACGTGGATCCGCGCATCAAGCTGGGAATCGGCGTGGTCGACATCAAGAGCAACCACGTGGAGACGGCCGACGAGATCGCGGCGCGGATCGAACGGGCCGAGCGCAAGGCCGGCGCGGGCCGCGTGGGCTGGATCCACCCCGATTGCGGCTTCTGGATGCTCAAACGCTCGGTGGCCGACCGCAAGATTCACGCCCTGGTGGAAGGGCGCAACCGTTATCTGGGGATCTGACGCGCGTGGCGAAAGGCAGCCGCTTTCCCTCCGAGCATCGCGACTTCGCCGACCCCGTCACGGGCGCGCGGGTGCACCAGATGACCGCACACCCGTCCATCCATCACGCCACGTATTTCCTTCAGTGTTCGTTTACGCCGGACAATCGCTTCCTGGTCTTCATTTCGTACCGCAGCGGACGAGCGCAACTGTATGAAGCGGAGTTTCCGGACGGGGAGATCCGACAGTTGACCGACGGGCCGCCCCTACACGCCTTTTCGCCGGCCATCCATCCGGACGGGCGCCGGATCTTTTTTGTGCGCGGCGGCGCCATCTGGATGCTGGACCGCGAGACGCTGGAGGAGACGCGCGTGGTGGACTTCGCCGGGGGGCAACTGGGCGAATGCTCGCTCGCGGCGGACGGCGAGTGGATCGCCGCGGCGCTCAAACAGGACGGCCGGCACTGCGTCGCGGTGGGCCGCCTCGACGGCCGCGACTGGCGGCGGATTCCCTTTCCCCGCACGGTGATTCATCCGCAATTTCACCCGCTGGAACCGGACTGGATCGAATTCGCCGGCGATCCCGCGCCGCGCATGCACCGCGTCCGGCGCGACGGCACAGGCCTCGAATGCCTGTACGACCACGGCAACGAAGAATTCGTGGTGCACGAGACATTCCTCGGGCGCACCGGCGACATCGTCTTCACGGTCTGGCCCGGCGTCCTGGCCCGGATGGATTGGACCACCCGCGCGATCCGGGAGATCACGCGATTCCATGCCTGGCACCCCGCGCCGGACCGCGCCGGCAGGCGGGTGCTCTGCGACACCAATCATCCGGATCTCGGCATCTTCGTCATCGACGCAGCCACCGGGGAGCGCCGCCTGGTTTGCCTGTCCGAGTCCAGCAACCAGGGAACGCAGTGGCGGCAGTCCCGCTACGCCCTGGCCGAGGACTTCGCCGCGGCACGCGGCGGCGCGGCGGCAGGCGCGCTCAGTTGGATGGAGGTTTCCACCGATACGGTCTACGGGCCGCAGTGGACGCATCCCCACCCGTCCTTTTCCGCCGACGAACGCCTGGTGACGTTCGCCAGCGACCGCAGCGGCCATCCGCAGGTCTACGTCGCGGAACTCGCCCTCTAACTTCTCCAAGCAGACGGATGACGTTCTCGGACTCCCTGGCGAGCCGGCCGTGCGACGCTCTCTTTACGGCGCCGGCGGGGGAGGAGGGGGAGGAGGCGGCGGAGGCGGCGCGCCAGCATCCGGAGCACGTTCATCGCCGGGCAAACCTCCGCCACCGCCGCCGCCCGGAACGGGGATGCCACCTCCACCGGGCGAACCGCCGCCCACCTGCCGGCGGTAAAGAATCTCCGCTAAGGCCTGCGCCGCGGAACGGGCGACAGTCTTCGCCATGGAACCGCGGTCAATCAGCCGCACCGCCAAGGGTTGCGTCCGGTACACCCGCACCGACTCTCCGGCGGCGAGCGGGATGCTCCGGCCTCCCAGCAGAAGATGCCCGACCTCAACTAGGCCTTCCTCCACGGCGACCAGCGTGGTGCCGCCTTCGTCTTCCACATCCACATGGAAGACGGTGCCGCGCACGGAGATCAGCGCCGTAGGCGTGCGGACCCGGTTGTGGTTCGGTTTTCCGCCCAATTTCTGGATGTGGACCTTCACCTTTCCGATCCAGACATCGATCAGATCGGTCCAGTCCCCCAGGTTGGCGCGGAACGTCACGCGGGAATTCGGAAAAACCTCGAAGGTGCTTCCGTCGGCAAGGCGGAATTGCGCGTACCCATCCGGCCCGGTGGTGACGACTTGGCGAGGTTTCACCACATCGCCGGTTTCCAGAGCCCAAGCCGACCCGTCCCGGAGCAAATCGACCCGGCCTTCGGCGAAGATCAGGGTTGCGGAACCATCCGGGCTCTGCGCGAATCCGGACACCGAGAAGGCCAACACGACGCCGAGCGCGCCAATGCGCGCGGTCACCCACCGGCCTGCTCCCCGTCTAGCCATAACGTTCTCAGCGAACGCCGATCAAAGACCAACTATACCCGAAGCTTGATCCGGCGTCCAGCCCGTTAAACCGATCCTGCAAGTTTGGTTCCGTAGTTGCAATCAGGTCTCCAGGCTACCGGGAATCAGACATTTGCGCTCTCAGCCGCGCACGCCGGTGGGCTACAATGAAGCAGCGGATGTGTCGGATTGCCACGTCGGGGTGGAGATGGGCGGCCTTGGCCGCCGTGCCGCTCCTGTTTGCCGCCAGCGGGTTGAACGGACAGGTGGTTCCGTGGGAATGGCGGCGTGTCGGCGGACCGGCGTTCGAGTTTGGTTTGGCGTCGCCAGGCGGGGGCCCGGTGGAGCGGGTCTGGTTCGGCGAGCAAGCGCAAAGACTCTTTGTTCGCACCGCCGCCGGGAGGGTCTTTGCGACCAGCGACTTTGAAACCTGGACCGCCGCTGCGGCCGAGCCGCCGCCGTCGCCGGCGCCCGAGCGCCCCGCCGCGTCCCGCCTCCCGGCACGGATCTCGGCCATCAGGGCGGACTCGGCGCGGGATGGCCGGCTTTATGCGTGGGGCGACCACATCTACCGCTCCGACGACGGGGGTCGCGCCTGGCTGAATCTCACAGCCTCGGGGGCGCGATCCGTCATCGGCAGCCGCATCCGCGATGTGGCCGTGTCGCCCGCCGATCCTGACGTGCTGATCGCGGGAACCGACTTTGGCGTCTGGCGTAGCTCCGATGGAGGAAGAACCTGGATTGGCCTGAACGAAGGGCTGGCCAACAGCGCGATCCGGAAGGTGCTGTCCCCGCCGCGCGGCGCCGAACCGCTTCGCGTCTGGGCGCCCACCGGGGGCGTTCTGGAACTACGCCCTGGTTTGGGCTCGGGGTGGCATCCCACCCGTGATGCCGCGTTTTCCCAGGAACTGGAACGGCGCCGGACTTTGTCGGCCATCCTGGAAGCGGAGATTACCGCGACCGCCGCCGGCGGCGAGTTGCTCCACGCTGGTTCGTCGGACGGGCGGATCTGGACTTCCCGGGACCGCGGGCGGAACTGGGTGGAGGCCGCGCAGCGAGGCCGCGGCCCGGTGGAGGCGATCGTGGTGGACGCCGACGAGCCACGGGTCGCGGTGGCGGCCATCGCCGGACCGGGGCCGCGCATCCTGCGTACGACCAACGGTGGATTGTTCTGGGACGATTTGTCCGCCAACCTGCCGCCGGGTTCGGCCCACGGCGTCGCCTTTGACCGCGCGGCCAGGGCGCTGTACGCCGCCACCGACCGCGGCGTGTTCCTCAGCCGCACCGATCTGAACGCCGCCGGGCCTCCCGAACCCTGGGCTCCGGTTCCGGGTCTGGACGCCAACCGCGCCTGGGACGTCCGGCTCGACCCGATCAAAGGCCAGTTGTTCGCCGTACTGGATGAGATGGGCGTCTTTGCCGCTCCTGCCCCGCATCGGGCGGGAGTGCTGCGCTGGCTGAATGCGGCTGACCTGAGCAGGCGGCCTGCCGCGCCCGGATCGCTGGTCAGCTTGCAAGGCGCGGCGGTTACGCGCGCCCAGGCAGGCCTGCTGAGCGTTCCGGTGCTGGCGTCTTCCCCAGGCGAATCCCAGATCCAGGTCCCGTTCGAAGCGGCGGGCGAGTGGCTGCCGCTCTCGCTCTCCATTCCCGGGCGGCAACTATCGGTCGGCATCCCCATGCAGCCGGTCTCGCCGGCGATTTTCGTGGACGCCGATGGCGCGCCGCTGCTGGTCGATGGCGAATCCGGTTTGCTGCTGGATGCGGCGAACGTCGCCCGCGGCGGCGGACGCGTGCAGATTCTGGCTACCGGATTGGGACGCGTCTCGCCGGACTGGCCGACCGGGTTGGCCGCGCCCCTGGAAGGCGCTCCGCGGGTCCGGGCGGACGTCGCCGTGTTCCTGGACCGCGTCGCGGTTCCGGTGACCCGCGCCACTTTGGCCCCTGGCTACATTGGCTTCTACCTGGTGGAAATCGAGCTGCCTGCCATCGTGAACGCGGGACCCGCCGAATTGTATCTGACCGCGAACGGCCAGGAGAGCAACCGCGTGCGCATCTACTTGGCGCCGTGACGGCCTCCCGCGAAACGGACCTCATCGCCCGGATCGCCCGCCGCGCCGGACTGCCTGCGGGGCGGCACGCGGTGCTCGGCATTGGCGACGATTGCGCCATCGTCCGTCCCCGCGGCGCGGTCGAGGACTGGCTGTTCACGACAGACCTGCTGCTGGAGGACGTTCACTTCCGCCGGAGCACTCATTCCCCGGCGGACTTGGGGCACAAGACGCTGGCGCGGGGTCTCAGCGACATCGCGGCCATGGGAGGCAAGCCCTTGTTTTGCCTCTTGTCCCTGGCGGTCTCCCCTGCCCTCCCGCAGCGCTGGATTGACGCCTTTTACACGGGGTTTCTTAAGTTGGCGTCGCGACACCAGATGCCGCTGCTGGGAGGCGACCTGGCGCGCGCGGACAAGATCGCATGTGATGTCGTGGTCTGCGGGTCCGCGCCGCGTGGCGCGGCGCTGCTGCGATCGGGAGCGCGGCCGGGCGACCGGATCTATGTCTCCGGCCGGCTGGGCGGATCGGCTTACGGATTGGCCTGTGCGCGCGGCGCGGCCTGGCGGCGGCACCTGCGCCCAGAACCGCGGGTGGCCCTTGGTCTTTACCTGCGCGCACGCGCCTCGGCCGCCATGGATCTGAGCGACGGCTTGTCGCTGGACCTGTGGCGCTTGTGCCAGGCGTCCGGCGTCTCCGCCACGCTCGACACCGCGCCCGTCTTTCCGGGTGCAACCCTGGCCCAGGCGCTCCACGGCGGGGAGGACTACGAACTGCTGTTCACCGTCCCGCCCGGTCGGCGCATCCCGTCTGCATTCCAGGACGTGCCCCTGACGCGCATCGGCGCGATCGGCGGTGGCCCGCCGGCGGTGATTACCTTCCGCGGCCAGCCGCTGCCGCCCGGAGGGTACGACCATTTCGCCACGCCGCGCGGCGGCGCGTCACTCGCGTAATTCCGCTGGCGGCGGGATGGTCACCTGCCCCGTAGCCGCCCACTCGGCGCCGCGCGTGAAGGTCGCCAGAAACGTCGCCGACTTCACGGCCTCGGCGTCGTGGCCGAGCGCCGTTACGTAAACGCGCCCCGCGCCGTAGGGGACCGTCCACAGCATGGGGTGATCCAAACCCTTGCCGGGCGTCGGCTGCCGCGCCTTACCGTAATACAGGGCGTGATCGTCCCACGCGGTGGCCAGTACGTGATAAGCCCCCGCCGGTTGCCACCGCAGATTGGCATAAAGTTCGTCGTTATACTGCGGCAGGCGCTTCTTCATTCCGCGCAACACCGGATGTTCCGGGTCCTTCACTTCGACCACGAAATCGTGCCGCGCCGAGTGATGCCCCTGGTTCGGCCGCCAGTTGCCGCCGCACATCTTTTCGTACTCCTCCCAGCCGTTAAAGGCCGCCACCGAGAAGTGATACACCACCACGCCTTTGCCCCCGCGGACAAAGTCGAGCAGCGCCTTTTCGGCGGTGGGGCCCCAACGCCATTCGGGCAGGTTGCGGTCGAAGTAGTTCAGCACCACCAGGTCGTACCGGACCAGCGTGTCGGCGCTGGCGCCGCGGAATTCCTCGGTGACCCGCACCTCGAACCGCCCGGTGTCTTCGAGTTGTTTGCGCAACACGGGCGTCACCGCGCGCCAGTCGTGGCCGTTCTGGCCGGTGATGATCAACGTCTGAATCTTCGGGGGCGCGGCTGCGGGTTGGGCCGCCACGCGCAGCGCCGCCAGCAGAACCGCTCCGGAAAAAAGAAGCCGCATCAGATCCTCCTCGAAGGACGTTCGGATCTTAACAAAGCCGCGCGCGGGAGGGTACCGTCGGTCGCGAGCGAACGCCTATCCGTAACGGATCACCAGAGCCACGAGCGGCGGGGTGTGGGAAAAAAGGGGGACAAACACGTTTTTCAAGCCACGCTTCGTTGGACGCCGCACGGCTCGCTGGTCGAAAAAGGCGGTCCCTCTCTTTTTTTCGCGGCCTCGGGAGCGAGCGTGCCAGAGCGGGTCGTGCCCGCCGCCCCCGCACCTCCGGGCTGGTTCCCGCAGAACGGCCGGCTACCGGTTCGCCTTTTCCGGCACGTAGGGCGCGGGCAGAGTCTCCACCACCGGCAGCCGCAAGAGCGTTCGACCGCCCAAACGGATGCGCAGCCTCGCGGGACCGGCGGCGGGGTTCAAGTCGTAGTTCGGGAAGTCGGCGCCGGCGAGCAGGAGCGCCATCTGGCCGCCGGGCAAGAAACGGTGCGAGAGCGGACCCAGGTCCACGCGGATGCGGACCGATTTCCCTACCGCGACTGGATCGGCGCGATCGAGCGCGCGGGCATGGCGCAGGCGCGTGACGCCGTCGGCGATCAGCACCGTCTTGCCGTCCCGCACCTCAAACAGTTTGGCCACCAGGTCGCCGTCGGGCTGGTCGGCGATCAGGTCCGCCTCGAGCGCGCCATCGCCGATCACGGTCAGCGGCGCGGTCAGCGGCGTGCTGCGAAAGACCGCTACGCCCGCGCGCCCGAACAGCGCCGAATGATCGAAGCTCCCGGGGAGAAAGCCGGGGTGACAGCACAGCTTGCCGCCGCGGGTCGGCGCCGGGTCCGCGGGGTTGGTCTCGATCACCGCTACTCCCCCCGCGGCTTTGCCCGCCATGACGATCGTCTCCGCACCCAGCGCGAACGCGCGCGCCCGGCTTTCGGCGGGAGGCCAGTCGTTCCAACCCTGCCAGCGCTGTTCACCGGTCAGGTAGACCCGCGCGGGCGGCGTGCGGGGCACTTCGTTCGCTTCGCCCTTCAGCCAGTGGTCCTGCCACTTGCGTTCGTATTCACCGAAACTCACCGCGGCGTCGGGTCCAAACTGGACATCGCCCGCGGGGAACTTCGACCCGCCGTGCGTCCACGGACCAAACCAGAGCTGCGCGCCCTGGCGCGCCTCGGGCGTAGCCGCACGCTTCCGGAGCGCCGCGAAAACGCCCACGGTCGCGCCGGCGAAGGGGTCGAAGCTCCCGCCGACCAGGCAGACGGGCACGCGAATCTTGTCGATTTTGGAGACCAGATCCGTGGGCTGCCAGTATTCGCCGAGCGGCGGCTCGGCGACCCAGTCCGGCCAGAACGAGGCGGGGGCTTTGCCGAACAGGCGGTCCATCAGGCCTAAGGGCGGCCCGGCCCGCGCCACTTCGCTGAACTTTTCGCCGCTCGCGGCCCACGGGCCGAGTTTCAGACGATGCATCTGCACGAGCTGCATCGCTCCCCAGCTTCCGCCGAGCAGCAGACGAAACGCCCCGCCCTCATGCGCGACGCCGTGCGCGCCGAACGTGACCGCCGGCACCACGGCGAAGACCGCCACCAGATGCGGCGGCGCGGCCGCGGCGGCCAGCAGTTGCGTCGCCCCGCCGTAGGAACCGCCGAACATGCCCACCTTGCCATTGGAACCCGGCAGCGCCGCGGCCCACTCCACGGTGTCGTAGCCATCCCGCTCATCGTCGAGAAAAGGACGGAAGACGCCTTCGCTTTGACCACGTCCGCGAGTGTCCTGAATCACGGCGAGATAGCCCCGCTCGGCCAAGCCGCGCCCGTTCGCTCCGCCCTTGCCGTAGGGCGTCCGCGCCAGCATCACCGGAAACGGGCCGGGACCCGCCGGGCGGTAGATGTCCGCTTTCAGTTTGACTCCGTCCCGCATGACGGCCACGGCGTCCTTTTCGATCTGCACCGGCGCTTGCGCCCACCCGGCCGGGACCGCGCAAGCCAGCAGGAGCCCCCAAGCGGGCCGCATTTAACCCGCCACCTCTTCCCAGGTCACGATGCGTTTTTCGTAGATGGCCTTCGTGCCCATGATGGGAACCACCGTGGACACCCAGGCCGATTCGGCGTCGCTCATCGGCTGCCGGTTATCGCGGACGCAATCGGCGAAGTGGGCCAGCGCCATGTACGTCGAGTCCTTACCCTCGTTCGGCACCTCCAGTTTGATCGTCTCCTTGCCTTCCCGCGGCTGCCACGTCGCGGCCGGCAGATCGATGGCGCCCTTCGAACCGAATACGCGCTCCTGAATGCCGGTGAACCGCGGCGGGTCAAAGTAATGATGGCTGAAGTTCACGCGGACCCCGCCCGGGTACTCGAAGATGACGCTGTAGTTGTCCATCACCGTGCGGCCCGGCGGATCGTCGATGAACAGGTCCGTGCCGCCCGAGCCCATCGCCCGCTCCGGATGCGTGCCAATCGCCCAGGTGAACAGATCGAGGATGTGAATGCCCTGGTCGACCATGATGTCGCCGCACTTGTTCTTGTCGAAATACCAGGGAATGGCGCGCGGCAAGTCGCTGCCGTGGCGGATGCCGTGGCACATCAGCACCTTGCCAATCCCGCCGGCATGGATAAACTTCTCGGCGGCGTTGCGCGCCGGGTCATGGCGGAGTTGGAAGCCGACCTGAAATCGGCCCTTGGCGGTCTTGGAGGCGTTGACGATCATGCGGGCGTCGGCGGCGGTCAAGGCCAGCGGCTTCTCGCCGTACAAGTGGCGGCCTACCTCCAGCACCGCGGGATACACGTCGCGGTGCGTGTAGTCCGGCGTCGCGGCGATCACCGCGTCAATGTCCTTCCGCTCGTCCAGCATTTTGCGGAAATCGGTATAGGTCCTCGCGGAGCCGCCTGCTTTGGCGACCAGCGCGGCGGCGGCTTCGGCGCGCTCCGGCAACAGGTCGCACACCGCCACCACTTTCACCCCGGGAACTTGCAGCGCGTGGCGCATCAGGTGCGATCCGCGGTTTCCGACCCCGACCATCGCGACCCGGATTTCCCGGCTGGAGGATTGCGCGCGGAGCACCGCCGGCGCCGCCACGGAGGCGGCAGGCACGGCGAGGAAGTCGCGGCGGCGGATCCCATCAAACGTAGGCTCTTTGCGGTTCATGCCCCGAGTATTCCATACCCAACCGCCCGCGGCCAGCGGACGCGGCTCTCCCGAACGCCGGCAATGCCCGGGTCTGCGCGTTTCGTGTAGCCTGAGAAGTTGATTCCCCATCTGGCGGGGCGGCGCCGCACCGGGGCCGCCCACGGGAGAAGCTGTCCATGAGAACATTCGCGGGGCGCGCGCTGTGGGCCCTGATCTCGATACTCGGCGCGGGAGCGCTGGCGGGCATTGCCCTGAACCGCGGCGAACCGGTGAACAGCCTGTGGCTGATCGTGGCGTCGAGTTGCATTTTCCTGATTGGATATCGCTTCTACGCGAAATTCATCGCGGCCCGCGTGATGCTGCTCAACGACGACCGCGCCACTCCCGCCGAGCGGTTGCGCAACGGGCACGACTTCGAGCCCACCAACAAATGGATCGTCTTCGGGCATCACTTCGCGGCCATCGCCGGCCCCGGTCCGCTGGTGGGACCGACCCTGGCGGCCCAGTTCGGCTACCTTCCGGGAACGCTGTGGATCATCATCGGCGCGGTGCTGGGCGGCGCGGTGCAGGATTTCATCATCCTGTTTGCGTCCATGCGGCGCGACGGCAAGTCGCTCGGGCAGATGGCGCGAGAGGAGATCGGGCGCGTCGGCGGATTCACGGCGCTGGTGACCGTGCTGCTCATCATGATCATTCTGCTGGCGGTGGTGGCGCTGGTGGTGGTCAACGCGCTCAAGGGGAGCCCGTGGGGCACGTTCACCATCGCCGCCACCATGCCGATCGCGGTCTTCATGGGTTTGTACCTTCGCTACTGGCGTCCCGGCAAGGTGCTCGAGATCTCCGTCATCGGCTTCGCGCTGGTCATGGCGAGCATTTTCCTCGGGGAGTGGATCGCGCATTCGCCGGTCTGGGCCCCTATTTTCAACCTTTCGGCGGTGACGCTGGCGTTCGCCATCATCATCTATGGATTTTTCGCCAGCGCCCTGCCGGTCTGGCTGTTGCTGGCGCCGCGCGATTACCTCAGTACGTTTGTGAAACTCGGCGTGGTGCTGTTGCTGGGCGTCGGCATCGTGTTCGTGCGGCCGCAACTGGAACTGCCGGCGTTCACGCGGTTCGTCGACGGCACCGGCCCCATCTTCGCCGGCAAAATCTTTCCGTTTTGCTTCATCACCATCGCCTGCGGCGCCATCAGCGGATTTCACTCCCTCATTTCCTCGGGCACCACCCCGAAGATGATCGCCAAGGAGTGGCACGCGTGGCCGGTGGGCTACGGGTCGATGCTGCTTGAGGGCTTCGTCGCGGTGATGGCGATCGTCGCCGCTTGCGTGCTGCAACCGGGCGTGTTTTTCGCCGTAAACTCGCCGGCGGGCGTGGTGGGTGCGACTCCGGCGGCGGCGGTCGCCACCATCTCGTCCTGGGGATACCCGGTGGACGTGGCCACCATGGAAACGCTCGCCCGGCAGGTGGGAGAGGAGACGCTGTTTTACCGGACGGGCGGCGCCCCGTCGCTGGCGCTGGGCATGGCGCACATTTTCGCCTCGGGCGGAGGCGGCGAAGCGATCCTGGGCTTCTGGTATCACTTCGCCATCATGTTCGAGGCGCTGTTCATTCTGACGATCATCGACGCGGGCACTCGCGTGGGGCGGTTTATGCTCCAGGACCTGCTGGGCCATGTCTGGACCCCGCTGGGCCGCACCAGTTGGATGCCGGGCGTCATCCTTTCGAGCGCCGCGGTGGTGCTGGCGTGGGGCTATTTCCTGTATCAGGGGGTCCGGGATCCGCTGGGCGGCATCAATTCTTTATGGCCCCTGTTCGGCATCGCCAACCAGTTGCTGGCCACCATCGCGCTGTGCGTCGCCACCACCATCCTGATCAAGATGCATCGCGCACGTTTTATGTGGATCACCTGCGTGCCGCTGGCCTGGCTGATCACGGTGACGTTCACGGCTTCCTACCAGAAGATCTTTTCACCCTTGCCACGGGTGGGATTCCTGGCGCAGGCCAGCGCACTGAGCGAGGCGCTGCGCAATGGGGCCATCGAGGCGGGCCAGATCGCCGAGACCCAGGCGATGATCTTCAACGCGCGCCTCGACGCCGCCGTTTGCGCCATTTTCATCGTGCTGGTCGCCACCATCCTGGTGGATTCGGTGCGGCAGTGGGTGGGAATGCTGCGCGGCACGCGCGAAGTGAAAACCCATGAAGCGCCGTTCGTGCTGTCGCAACTGCGGCCGGAGGAAATCTGATGTGGATGCGCCGGTTCCTGCGCCTCGTATGGGCGGTCTTGAAGGAGTTGTCCGATGAGGGGGCCTACGCGCGCCACTTAGCCAGGGAAGGCAGAACGCATTCCCCCGAGGAATGGAGGAAGTTTAGCGAATGCCGCTTTCGCCAAAAATACCGGCGAGCGCGCTGCTGCTGAGCGGCGCATAACAAAAAACCCCCAGGCCCAGCGGCCACGGGGGTTCAGCAAAACGGAAGAGACCAGACGATTACACTCTCGCCTTGCGCCGGCGATACGCCGCGAACCCGACCAGCCCCGCGCCCATGAGCAGCCACGTCGCCGGTTCCGGGATCAACTGGTACTCGCCCGTCAATTCGGCGCGGAAACCGCCCACGGCGATATTGTCGTTCAGAAGGAAGAAAAGCCGGTTAGTGCCCGCCACAAAGGGATTGGGTCCACCGAAGCTGCCCAAGTTGATGGTAAACGTGGGACCGAAAGCGCCGAACCCCGCCTGGTTCAACCCGGGAACCGTCACGCCATTGACGCTCACCTGCGTGACCGCATCGTCGGATGCCATGCGACCCGAAATCACGACAGTGGCGGGATCAAAGGCGACCGGGAGAGTAAATTCGGTGTGGATCAAAACCTGGACGGGGGAGCCCGGGCCAAATCCGGTGGGCTGAGCCACCGGATTCACCCAAATCCAGCGGGAGCCAGTCTGCGTGATGTCGTTTCCGGTGTTCGCAAGCCAACCCGAGGAAGTCACCACGGAGTCAATCACGATGGATGCCGCGCAGGACGAGGTGTTTGGCGGGCAGTTCGAGGGAATGGCGCCCGCCGGATTCGGGTTGATGATCTGCGTGATGATCCAATCCGGATCAACATCTCCCCCTGCGATCGGGCTATACACCCCGTTCAAGCCCGTATTCACAAAGGGAATCGGAATAGCCATCAGCACCGGCACAAAAACCAGCGCCAAAAACATTACTCCACTGCGGCTCGCGAACCGTACCATGAATCCTCTCCTCCGTGAGGCGAGACTCCCCACCTCAAGAATCGAGGTTACCAGTGTCCTCGCCATCTGTCAACGGCTTTTCTGTCTGAAGCGACCCACCCGGAAGACTTCTTAGCTGTTTTTTTTCAGTCTCTTATCCAGGACATCGAGCATATAGCGGAGACGGCTTAGGGAATATCCCCCCAAGGGTTTCACCCTATCCCCGCGCATGGGCACGACCGCCCCCTCCGCCAGTTTTTCCGGAATGGCGTACTCCCGCCGCCCGTGGATCCAGAACCAATCGCGGAACCGCCGTTCGTCCGCGCCGGGAACGCGCGGAAAGGCTTTCTGCAAATCTTCGCGCTCCAGATAGATTCGTCCCATCAGGCGAGACATGCCCAGCGGACCTTCCGGAGCGGTCCAATAGGCGAAGTAACGTTGGGCGGATGGTTCCGACCAGGGATCGGGGAAATCGAGCCAGCGGCCGTCCTGCCTTGCAATCCGGCGGCAGAAATCGGTCACCGGCTCTCCGTTGGCGAACCGGGAATAAGTATAGTCCCAGGAGGACACCTTCTGGTAGCCGTTTTCCAATAGGGCGCGGCGATGGGCGTCGAACAGCGCGCGACGGGGTCCTTCGCGGCCGGTTTCCAACCCCGGCGCGAACCGCGAAACCTCGTCCGGGCGGCCCGGCTGGTAGCCGCTGAAGTGAAAAAAGCGGAGGACGGCGCCCCCCGCGCGAAAGCCACCCGCCTCCGCCGAAAGATTGCGCTCGGCAAGGTTCCACCACGCGACGTTACAGCCGGCATCGCGCAAAATCCCGGCCTCGGGAAACAGCGCGGGCGCCAGGTCCATCCAGCGCTGATCCACGAACAACCCGCGCTCGAAATCCACGAAGCCCTCAGCGCAGGTCTTCTGCGCCCACCAGCCGAGCAACGCCTCGGTCACCGGGGCCGGACGGGCGGCGAAGAAACCAAGGTTGAACGCCCCGCAACGCAGAATCTCGCTCTGGCCGGGGCTGTCCGGGCGGAGCAGGTGCGGCGTCAGCACATACGGGCGCCGCTCGAGCGCCTCCTCGACGGGGTCCAGGCGCGCATACAATTCAATATCCGGGTCGAGATAGATCACCCGGCGGGCCCCTTCGCGCTCCAGCAGCCAGGACAAGAACAGCGGCTTGAGCGCGGTCGAGGCCTCCAGCCGGGTGTATTTGAAAAAGAAGTGAGCGCGCTGGGGTACCGGCAGGCGGCCGGACCCGAAGATTTCGAAGTCTTCGGCCTCCGGGCGGAAACAACCCTCGGGTTCGTCGACCAGCAGCGCCACGCGCCGCGCTTCCGGATGAAACCTGGCGACCGAATCCATCAGCGTCCGGGCGTGAGCCAGATAATTCTTGGCGAAGATGGTCGCGAAGAAGGTCAAGGCGCTGTTATACCACGCGCCGGCGCGGCGTCTGAAACTGCTACACTTTAGATACCTCCCCACCTGGACGATGCGGCGCGCATGAAATTCGGAGTGGTTGTCTTTCCTGGCAGCAACTGTGACCACGATGCCTGGTTCGCGGTCCAGCATAATCTGGGACACCAGGCGGAGTTCATCTGGCACGACTCGACCCGGTTAGGCGATGCCGACGCCGTGATCCTGCCCGGCGGATTTTCTTACGGCGATTATCTTCGCTGCGGGGCCATCGCCAAATTTTCGCCGGTAATGAACGCGGTGCGGGCTTTCGCGGCGGCGGGCGGTCCCGTGCTCGGCATTTGCAACGGATTCCAGATTCTGGTGGAGGCTGGTCTGCTGCCCGGCGCGCTGGTCAGGAATCGCGGTTTGAAATTCATCTGCGAGCCGGTCCAGCTGCGCTGTGAAACGACCGCCTGCGGGTTCACTTCCACCTACGCCAAGGGCCAGATCCTGCGCGTGCCGATCGCCCATGGGGAAGGTTGCTACGTTGCCGATCCGCGGACGCTTGACGAACTCGCCGCCGAGGACCGCATCGTCTTCCGCTACGTGGAGAACCCCAACGGCTCGCTGGGCGATATCGCCGGCATCCTCAACCGGGAGCGCAACGTGCTCGGGATGATGCCGCATCCCGAGCGCGCCGCGGACCCGCTGATGGGGTCGACTGATGGACTCGGCGTCTTTCAGTCCATGGTGCAGTCGTTCGCCCGCGTGGCATCGGCCCGGTCATGAGCGCCTCCACGATCACCCCCGACCTGATCGCGCAGCACCAGCTTACCGGCGAGGAGTACGCGAAGATTGTCGCCACGCTGGGCCGCGAGCCCACCCTCACCGAACTGGGCATCTTTTCGGTGATGTGGAGCGAGCACTGCTCCTACAAAAGCTCGCGGCTGCATTTGAAAAAGCTGCCGACGCGAAGCCCCCGGGTGCTGCAAGGTCCCGGCGAGAACGCGGGCATCATCGATATCGGCGGCGGGTACGCCATCGCGTTCAAGATCGAATCGCACAACCACCCGAGTTTCATCGAGCCGTTCCAGGGCGCGGCCACCGGGGTCGGCGGCATCCTGCGCGACATTTTTACCATGGGCGCCCGGCCGATCGCGGTGCTGAATGCGCTGCGGTTCGGTCCGCTGGACGACCCGGAGCACGGCAGGCGGAACCGGCGGATTCTGGAGGGCGTGGTCTCCGGCATCGCGCACTATGGAAATTGTTTCGGGGTGCCCACCATCGGCGGCGAGTGCGTGTTCGAACAGGCCTATAACGGCAATCCGCTGGTCAACGTGTTCGCGCTGGGCGTCTTTCGGCAGGACGAGGTGTTTTACGCCCGGGCGGCGGGGGTCGGCAATCCGGTCATTTATGTCGGCGCCAAGACCGGCCGCGACGGCATCCACGGCGCGTCGATGGCCTCGGCCGAATTCTCCGAGGAATCCAAGCAGAAACGCCCGAATGTGCAGGTGGGTGATCCGTTCATGGAAAAGCTTCTGTTGGAAGCCTGTCTGGAGGCGATGAAGACGGGCGCCATCGTGGGCATCCAGGATATGGGCGCGGCCGGCCTCACCTGCTCCACCTGCGAAATGGGTTCGCGCGGCGGGACCGGCATCGAGATCGATTTGCAACACGTGCCGCAGCGGGAAACCGGCATGAGCCCTTACGAGATCATGCTGTCGGAGTCGCAGGAACGCATGCTCCTGGTGGCCGAGAAAGGCCGGGAACAGGAAGTCTTCGCGGTATTCCGCAAGTGGGGCCTGGACGCGGCGACCATTGGCCAGGTGACCGGGGACGGCCTGTTGCGGGTGAAGGATCATGGGCGGGTGGTGGCGGAAATCCCCAATCGCTTGCTGGCCGACGAAGCGCCGCTGTACGACCGGCCGTATGCTCAGCCTTTCCGGCGCGCCCCTCTCGAGGCGCCGCACATCCCGGCCTCGCCGGACCTGACGCGCGATCTGTTGACGGTGCTGGCTTCCGGCGATGTCTGTTCCAAGCGCTGGATCTGGCGGCAGTACGACTACATGGTGCGGACCAACACGCTGGCCGGTCCCGGCGGCGACGCGGCCATCGTCCGCATCAAGGAAACCGGCGCGTCGGTCGCCATGGCGCTCGACGGCAACGGCCGTTTCTGCTATCTCGACCCGCGCCAGGGAGCTCGCCTGATTGTCGCCGAGTGCTGCCGCAACCTCTCGGTGGTGGGCGCCGAGCCGGTAGCGGCGACCAACAATCTGAACTTCGGCAATCCGGAGCGGCCGGAAATCATGGCGCAGTTGGTCGCCGCCATCGAGGGGATGGGCGAGGCGTGCGCGTTTTTCGAAACGCCCATTACGGGCGGCAACGTGAGCCTGTATAACGAAACGCTGGGCGAAGGCATTTTCCCTTCGCCCGTGGTCGGGATTGTCGGCCTGCTGCCCACCGGCCCGCCGGTGACCGTGGATTTCAAGCAGCCGGAGCGCGCGGTGATTCTGCTGGGCGGTTATGGAGACTGCGACGCGGTACGGTTCGGCGGCACGCAGTATGTGAAGGCCGTCCTGAGAGGCCTCTGGGGCCTGCCGCCGGAGTTGGATATGGCCCGCGAGAAACGGGTGCACGCGGCGGCCCGCGAGCTGGCCCGGGCCGGCCTGGCGGACTCGGCGCACGATTTGAGCGACGGCGGCCTGGCGGTCGCCTTGGCGGAAGCGTGCTTCGGGCCGTCCCAAACCGGAGCAGCTATTGACCTGGACGCGGATCTGCGGCCCGAATTCCTTTTGTTCCACGAGGGGCCTTCCCGCGTGCTGATCTCCACGGCTGATCCCGAGCGGGCGCTGGCCGTCGCGCGGGCGCACCAGGTGGAAGCCAGCGTAATCGGCCGGACGCAGCCGGGCCGGCTGACCATCCGCTTGCGGGGCGAGACGCTGGTGGATGCCGAAACCGCCAGGTTGTACGTCGCCTGGGACCGCGCTCTGGAGCGCGCGCTTCGCCCGGCGCACGAGACCAGCTGAGGAGGACGGGGGATGTTCGACAAATTCCGCGACGAATGCGGCGTCTTCGCAATCTACGGCCATCCCGAAGCCGCCAAGCTGAGCTATCTCGGCCTCTACGCCCTTCAGCACCGGGGCCAGGAGAGCGCCGGCATCGCCGCCTCGGACGGCAAGGAAATCCGGTGTCACAAGTCGATGGGGCATGTGGCGGAGATCTTCACGCCGCCGGTGCTGGCGGGGCTGGATGGGGTGGCCGCCATTGGCCACACCCGCTACTCCACGGCGGGCGACACCGTGCTGCTAAACGCCCAGCCGTTCGCGGTGGCGTGCAACAAGGGCCAAGTGGCGGTGGCGCACAACGGCAACATCACCAACGCCGCCGAATTGCGCGCGGAACTGGAAAGCGAGGGGTCCATCTTTCAGGCTTCCAGCGACACGGAGGTGATTTTGCACCTGGTGGCGAAATCGCGGGAACGCACCCTGCCCGCCGCGCTGCGCGACGCCCTGCTGCAACTGGAAGGGGCGTATTCGCTGGTCTTTCTGGCCCGGGACCGCGTCATCGTGGCCCGCGATCCACACGGCTTCCGCCCCCTGGCCATGGGCCAGATGGAGCTTTCCGGTGGCCGCCACGCGTACGTGTTCGCGTCGGAAACCTGTGCGTTCGACCTGATCAACGCGGTGTACCTGAATGACGTCGAGCCTGGCGAAATGGCGATTGTCGGCCCCGAAGGCGTTATCCGCCAGCAGTTCGCGCCCGCGCGCGACCGCGCGCAGTGCGTGTTCGAGCACGTGTATTTCTCGCGGCCTGACTCGCTGGTGTTTGGCCGGCCGGTACAGGAGTCGCGCGAGATGCTGGGCCGCCTGCTGGCGCGCGAAGCCCCGGCCGATGCCGACCTCGTGGTGCCGGTGCCCGACTCCGGCGTCTCCGCGGCCATCGGCTACGCGGCCGAATCGGGCCTGCCCTTCCGCCAGGCGCTCATCCGCAATCACTATGTCGGGCGAACCTTCATCGAGCCGTCGCAGGCGATCCGCGACTTCGGCGTCAAGTTGAAGCTGAACCCGGTCCGGCATTTGCTGGAGGGCCGCAGCGTGGTGCTGGTGGACGATTCGATCGTGCGCGGCACCACCAGCCGGAAGATTGTCCGCATGGTGCGCCAGGCGGGCGCGCGCGAGGTGCACCTGCGCATCTCCTGCCCCCCCACCCTGTCGCCCTGTTTCTATGGCGTCGACACGCCGCTGCGCAGTGAATTGATTGCGGCCAATCATTCGATCGAGGAGATCCGGCGGTTTGTGGAAGCGGACTCGCTGGCCTACCTGTCGATGGCGTCGCTGCGCCGCGCCGTCAACGACCTCGATCAGGAGTACTGTTACGCCTGCTACAGCGGGGTGTATCCCACCGACCTCGTCAACATCGAAGAGCTGATGAGCGCCAAAAAGCGGCGCGGCTGAGGCGGGAAACGCGGCGTCAGCCGCGGGCGGTTTCCATCATTCTGGCCTCGCGCCGCGCGGCCAGGTGGGCAGCGACCGCGGCCGCCGAGCGGGCCAGCGGCCCATCGCCGCGGACTACCACATCGGCGCTGTCGCGGCAGGGCAGCACGTACGCGCGGCTCATCGGCTCGACCGTTTCCCGCCACTGCGCCCGCACCGATTCTTCCGTGCGGCCCCGCTCGCGAGTGTCGCGCGCCAGACGCCGTTCCAGACAAGCCGCCTCTTCCAGGTCCACAAAAACCCGCGTGTCATACAACCGAAGCAGGCGCGGGTGAAGAGCGAAGATCCCGTCCACTAGCAGCAACGCTCCCGGCTGCACGCGCCGCCGCGCGGCGCGGCGAGTGTGAGTCGCGAAATCGTAGTCCGGACGCCAGACGGCGGCGCCCTCCTTAAGCTGCGCCAACTGGCTTGCGGCGAGATCGAAATCGATGCTGTCCGGGTGATCGAAATTCTGGCGGGCGCGCTCTTCGAACGGCAAATGGGCCAAATCGCGATAGTAATGGTCCAGCGAGAGGACCGTCCCGCCCAGTCTCGCCGCCAGGTAGTAGGCCAGTTCCGACTTGCCGGAGCCCGAGCGCCCCGCTACGCCGACCAGGTAAACCTCAGACATGAGTTCGCGCCTCTGTCTCCCCGCGATCCAGCATGGCAGGGCAGACGTCCCGCTGCAAGCCTCCCCGCAACCAAATATTTACACATATGTTACGCCATTGTAACGGCCTCTGGCTAACCTGACAGTCTGCTTCTATGCGCAAGGCTCTCTTTCTTCTCGTGGGTTTGTCCGCCGCGGCGAGTTTCCGTCCCGCCGCTTGGGCTCAAACCGATACCGCTTCCCTGTCGGGATTTGTACGCGACGGTTCCAACGCCGCGGTGGCCAGCGCGAAGATCACGCTGACCAACAACGCGACCACCCAAAGCCGGAGCCTGCTCAGCGACAGCGAGGGCCGCTTCGTGTTTCCGCTGCTGGCGCCCGGTTCCTACACCATCACCGCCGAGGCGCCCGGGTTCAAGACGTTCCGCGACGAGTCCGTCCGGCTCCAGGTGGCGCAAGCGGCGCAGGTGACCATCCAGCTCGAGTTGGGCAGCGTGAGCGAATCGGTGGAAGTGACGAGTTCGGTGACGCCGCTGGTGGCCGAGTCCGTGGCGCAGGGCACGGTGATCTCCGAAGAGAAGATCATGGCCCTTCCGCTGAACGGACGGCAGTTCATCAACCTGGCGCTGCTGGTGCCGGGCGCCAACGCGGGCGGCCGCACGGTGCAGCAGAACGCCGTGCGCCTGAACCAGACCGGCGGCTTCAGCGTCAGCGGCGGGCGCACCAACAATAACGCGTTTCTGCTGGACGGCGCGGCCAACACCGACCCCGATTACAACTCCTTGAGCTATTCGCCGATCATCGACGCCATCGGTGAATTCCAGGTGCAGACAGCGCAGTTCAGCGCGAAGTACGGGCGGGCGTCCGGAGGCCAGGTAAACGTGGTGACCAAGTCCGGCAGCAACGAGTTCCACGGCACGGCTTGGAACTTTCTCCGCAACCGGGTCTTCGACGCGCGGCCTTTCAATCTGAACCAGTCCAGATTGCCGAAGTATCAGCAGAACCAGTTCGGCGCCTCCGCCGGCGCGCCGGTGGTGAAGAACAAAGTCTTCGTGTTTGGCGCGTATGAAGGGCTGCGGATCCGGCAGGCGGCCGCCGGCCTGACCACCGTCGCCGTTCCGACCGCGGCGCAGCGGGCCGGCGACTTCAGCGGCTTTGCGCCCGGCATTTTCGATCCCGACACCCTGGCCAACGGCGTGCGTCAACCCTTCCCCGGCAATCGGATCCCGGAGTCGCGCATTAATCCGCTGACGCGGGCGGCCCAGGCCGCGATGCCCCTGCCCACCATTGGGACCAACCAATACGTCAACGCCACGGGAGTCCTGATCCAGGATGCCGACAATTACTCTTTGCGCGGTGACTGGGTGGTAAATGAGAAGACCACGCTGTTCGGACGGTTTTCCTTGTGGGACGAGGGCAATGTCATCCCCGACGTCGTGCCCGACCGCGACCGGATCGGCGGCAGCCGCCCGCAGAATGTCGTGATCGGCTCGACGCAGGTGCTGCGGCCAAGCCTGGTCAACGAAATCCGCGGCGGCTTCAACCGGCTCCGCTTCGAAGACGGCTTGCCGGAGCCCCTGTTCAACGTCAATGGCACGCGGCAGGTGCTCCCGCGCTTCGTAGTGGCGGGCTACCCGGTGATGGGCGGCGCGGGCGGCTTCACCGGCACCACCGGCGGCGGCCAAGTCCGCGTGCGGAACAACACGTTCCAAATTTACGACAATCTGTCCTGGATGAAGGGTCGGCACACGATCAGCGCGGGCGGGGAGATGCTCTGGATTCAATATAACCGCTTCGAATCGGCCAATGTCACCGGGCAGTTCCAGTTTGTTCCGGGCTATACCTCGCGCACGCTGGCCAACGACGGCACGGGCAACATCCTCGCCTCGATGCTGCTTGGCTTGCCCCAGCAGGGCTCGCGCTCGGTGGGTCCGAGCCGGATCGACGCCCGGCAACAGTATCTCGGCCTCTACCTCCAGGACGATTTGCGGTTGACGCAAAAGCTGACCCTCAACCTTGGTTTACGGTACGAACTGGCGCCGCCGATGTACGACCACCGGCAGCAAATGGGCAGCATCGACTACGGCGGCGTCCCCGGTCCGCGCGACATTTTCGCCGAAGGCCGGCTGGCGTTCTACGAACCCACGTTCTTCATCTGCGGGCAGAGCGGCTACCCGAAGGGCTGCGCGTATACGGACAAGAACAACTGGGCGCCCCGGGTCGGTCTCGCCTGGACGGTCCTGCCGCGCACCGTGATCCGCGCCGGCGCGGGCTTGTTCTACGCGGCCACGGACGCCAACCCGCTCTTTCGGCTCGCGGCGGTCCTGCCCGGCAACATCGCGCAGACCCTTTCGGCGAACGCCTTTACGCCCCAATTCCGCAACTTCGACATTTTCGGACCGGCGATCGTCGGCCCGCAGCAGATCCAGCAGGCCGGGATCGACCTCCACCAGCGGACGAGTTATTCCACGCAGTGGAGTTTCAACATACAGCAGGAACTGCGCCGCGACATGGTGCTGGAGGTGGGATATCTGGCCACCATGGGTTTGAAGCTCGAACAGAACGTGCAACCCAACAACGCGCGGCCCGGGACGGGAGCAGTGGACCCCCGCCGCCCCTACCGCGCGCTGCGATTCGCACCCGGCACCCGCTTCCCAGCTTACGTCGTGGTAAGCGGCAATTCCGTGCCCGTGGGCTTTATCAATTACCTCCCGCGTTCGGCGCAGTCCAACTACCACGCCCTCTCCCTGCGGTTTGAGAAACGCTTCAGCGGCGGACTTTCCTGGCTGACGTCGTACAACTGGGCCAAGGCTATCACCAACGCTCCGCAGTTCCGGAACGCCGGCGGCGCGGGCGGCGCGGAGAACTCCCCCCCGCAGGACTCGCACTTCCTGCGCGGCGAACGCGGACTCGCCTCGTTCGACGTCCGGCATCGCATGGTCAACACGATGGTGTGGGACCTGCCCTTCGGCAAGAACCGGCGCTGGCTCGGTTCCGGGGGTCCCGCCGATTGGCTGTTGGGCGGCTGGCAGTTGTCGGGCATCCACTCGATGCAGACCGGCTTCCCCTTTACCGCCAACCTGGCTGGAGACACCGCGGGCATTGGCGGCGGCACCGGCGCAATCCTGATCCGGCCCAACGCCGTGCCCGGCCAGACCTCGCGGCTCGCCGGGGACCAGCGCACCACCTCCCGGTGGTTTAATACCGCCGCTTTCGTACTACCTCCCGCGGCGGCGTTCGGCAATGTCGGCCGGAACACCATCATCGGGCCCGGACTAGTCAATCTGGATCTGACCGCGGCGAAAAACTTCCGCCTGGCGGAGCGTTTTCAGGTGCAATTCCGTTCGGAATTCTTCAACGTGTTCAACAACGCCAACTACAACGTGGTGGGCCGCATCATCAACAACCCGCAATTCGGCGTCGTGCAAAACCAGTTGCCGCCCCGGCAGATTCAGTTTGCGTTGCGCTTGATGTGGTAGGCCGGCGGTTTGCACGGAACTGGGGGCGGCGCTCGGCCGCCCCGCTTGCCCCCATTTCCCCGCAGCCAGAGGTCGGCGCCGTCTTGCCTCGCGGTCTTAGGCGTTTCGCCCTGCAGAGGGCGGGTTCCGTACGCGTTGATTAACGTCCGGACGCCAAGGCGCCGGTATGGATTGAGGCGTCCGTGGCCAGCAGCGCGGTTCCGAGAAAGTTGCGCCGGCGAGGAGTTCGCTTCCTGCGACCGATCGCCTTCGTTCCCGTGAGAGTCCTGCCTATTGGAGGCCGAAAGTAGAGCGGCGAGAGGACACTGGCATTTCGCCCTTGCTTCTGATAATGGTAGCGGCAAGGGAGGCTGCCTCTCCCATACAGCGAAAAACCATGATGACCCGAAGGACTCTTCTCTCCGCCGCGCTGCCGCTGGCGGTGCGGATTGCCCCGGCCGCGCCCGCGCAACCACTGCGCATCGGCGGCCAACTCCAGCTTTTCGTGGACGACTTCCTCATCGAGTCGATGCAGGGCGTCACGCTGCGGATGCATCCGCCGGTCTCCGCCGGCAAAGTGCTGGCGTTCGACCAGCCCTGGGAGGGCAACGTCAGCCTCTACGGTACGGTGTTTCCGGACGGCGACAAGATGCGGATGTACTATCGCGGCTGGTCGCTGCCCGAGTACGCCAATGCCCGCCTGCTCCGCGCGGATGAGGTGTTGCATCCGAAGAATGCCGGCCAGACGTGCTACGCGGAGTCCAAGGACGGGATCCAATGGACCAAGCCCACCCTGAACCTGCTGGAGTTCAACGGCAGCAAGGCGAACAACATCGTGTGGCTGGGAGAGGGCTCGCACAACTTCGCGCCGTTTCTCGACACCAATCCCGCCGCGCCGCCCGCCGAACGGTACAAGGCCGTCGGCGGCGACCGGCGACTGTTCGCCTGGCGCTCGGCCGACGGGTTGCGCTGGGAACTGATCCGCAAGGAGCCCATCATCACCGACGGCGCTTTCGATTCACTGAACGTGGCCTTCTTCGACCCGCTGCGGGGCCGTTACGTGGCCATCTATCGCGACTTCGGCCAGGGGATCCGCACCATCAAACGCGCCGAGTCGGCGGATTTTCTGAATTGGACCAAAGGCGAGTGGGCCGACTACGGCGACGCTCCGCAAGAACACTTTTATACGAACGCCACCACGCCGTATTTCCGCGCGCCGCAGATCTACCTGGCGTTTCCCAAGCGGTTCGTCTACTGGCGCAAGCCGGTGCCGGACGTGCCCGGCGACGGCATCTCCGACACGGTGTTTATGACCAGCCGCGACGGCCTGCACTGGGACCGCCGGTTTCTCGAAGCCTTCATCCGCCCGGGCCGCGACCCGCGCAACTGGGTCCACCGGACGAACATGGTGATGACCGGCATCCTGCCCACGGGCGACGGCGAACTCTCGCTGTACGTGCAGCGGCACTACAATTTCGCCAGCGTCCACGTCGAGCGGATGACTGTCCGCACCGACGGGTTCGCGAGCGCCCACGGCGATTACCGCGGCGGCGAACTCATCACCAGGCCGTTCTACTGCGAAGGGACCAACCTGCTGTTGAACTTCGCCACGTCGGCGTGGGGCAGCGTGCGCTATGAAGTGCTGGACGAAAACCGCCGGCCGCTGCCGGGCTACGCGTTGGAACAGACTCCGGTACTCTACGGCGACTTCATCGAGAAGAGCGTGCGTCTGCTCGACCGGCCGCGCTGGGCGCAGCACCCGGTACGGTTGCGCTTCGTGTTGCGGGACGCTGATCTGTTTTCGTTGCGGATTGCGTGAAGGCGTCCGCGGCCTTGTGGCCCCGGCGCTACACTCGGAGCATCGTCATGAAACGCCGCGTGCGGCCAGCGCCGGGAGTTGCCCAAGTCCCTTGGTGGCTGTCCGCGTGCCTGCTGCTGGGAGCATGTCAGATGCCTGAAGACACTGCGCGACGGCCGTCCGAACCGACGCCTCCGCCTAAGCCGGTTACCGTCACCGAATTCAACGCCCGCGGCGAGCGGGTGGGGGAGGTGGCCGGGCAAACCGTGGTCAAAAGCGAAGGGGAGTGGAGGCGCCAGTTGACGCCGCTGGCCTTCTCTGTGCTGCGCGAGCACGGCACCGAACTCGCCTTTACGGGCCGGTATCACAAGCACCAGACGCCGGGCATCTACCGCTGCGCCGGCTGCGGCAACGCGCTGTTTCACTCGGGGCAAAAGTTCGATTCCGGGACCGGCTGGCCGAGTTTCTGGGCGCCGCTGGCCGAAGGGAACATCAAGGTCGCTACCGACCCGAGCTTCGGCATGCTGCGCGACGAAGTGCTTTGCCGCAAGTGCGGCGGCCATCTGGGCCACGTGTTTCCCGATGGGCCCGAGCCGACCGGCTTGCGCTACTGCATCAACTCCGCGGCGCTGAGTTTCACCGCGGCCGAAGAGTAACCGGCCCGCCGCTGCCGCGGCGAGGACGGATTTCGACCCTCGCGCTTCGCCTCGCGATTCCTGCCGGCGGCGCCCCGGACCGCGTTTCGTGCGCCGCACCGCGGGCGTTGGTATACTCTCCGGGCAGGAGCCATTACGAGAGTGTCGAAACTCACGCGCAGATCTTTCTTTCAGGGGGCGGCGCTGGCGGCCTCCGCCACGCGAGTCATGGGGGCCAACGACCGGATTGGCATCGGGCTGGTCGGTATTGGCGGACGAGGCAGTGCGCACCTGAGTGCTTACGCGGCGATTTCCGAGTGCCAGATCCGGGGCCTGTGCGACGTCAATCAGGCCGCGCGCGAGCGGGCGCAAACCCGCCTGACCGCCACCGGCGCGCTCCAGGCGAAAGAGTACGCCGACATGCGCGAAATGTTTGCCGACCAGCACATCGACGCCGTCTCCATCGCGACGCCAAACCACTGGCACGCGCTGGCCACCATTTGGGCGTGCGAGGCAGGCAAGGACGTGTACGTGGAAAAGCCCGCCAGTTACAACGTCTATGAAGGCTCCCGCATGATCGAAACCGCCCGCAAGCACCGCCGCATGGTGCAGGTGGGCTCGCAGAGCCGCTCGACGCCGCACAAGATCCGCGCCATGGCGCTGCTGAAAGAGGGAGTGATCGGGCAGGTTTACCAAGCCAAAGGTCTCTGCTTCAAACGGCGGAAGTCGATTGGCAAGACGCCCGCCGAACCGGTGCCGCCCGGCGTCGACTGGGACCTCTTCCTCGGTCCGGCGCCCATGCGGCCGTTCACGCAGAACCGGTTCAAGTACAACTGGCACTGGTTCTGGGACACCGGTAACGGCGATATCGGCAACCAGGGCGTGCACGAGATGGACATCTGCCGCTGGGGACTTGGCGAGGTGACCTGGCCCAGCAGCGTCGTCTCGACGGGCGGCAAATACGTCTACGACGACGACCAGGAGACGCCCAACACGCAGTTGTGCAGCTTCGACTATGGCGGGCGCGAAATCGTCTTCGAAGTCCGCGGGCTCCCGACCGGTCCCGAAGGCGGACTGCCGGTCAAGCCGGGCAACACCGTGGCGAACCTGTTCCTGGGCTCCGACGGCTGGATGTGGGTCGACGGGTCGGGGTTCAAGGTGTACCAGGGCGAATCTCACGAACTGGCGATCGAGGAAAAGGCGGAGCGCGACGACTCCACGCGGCAGCACATGCAGAATTTCCTCAGCGCCTGCCGCAGCCGGAATCATCAGGAAATGACGGCGGAGATTGAGATTGGCGCCATTTCCGCGGGACTCTGCCACCTGGCGAACATCAGCTATCGGGTAGGCCGCCGCCTGCAATTCGACCGGACCCGGTTGAAGTTCGTGGGCGATCCCGAAGCCGACCGCCTGCTGACGCGCGATTATCGCAAACCCTACGTCGTGTAATTTCGGGTAAGCTTGCGAGCCAGCCTGTGGTCCAGGGCTCAGAACTGTAAACAGTAAACGGTTGACGGTCGAAGCGAGATCGCTGTATACTCCTCACAAACGCGGTCAGGATTGCTCGCTGATGAGGGGTCTGCCACAACTTCGAGCCGTATCGATGCGCCAGACGGTGGTGGAGGCGATCCGCCAAGCCCTGCTGGACGGGCGCTTCGAGCAGGGCCAATCGCTGTCCGAGGTCGCGCTGGCGGCGGAAATGAATGTCAGCCGCGGACCGGTGCGCGAGGCGCTGCTGGTGCTTGCACAGGAAGGGTTGGTCACCCACTCGCAGAATTACGGCTTTTCCGTTCTGCGGCTCACCGCACAGGACCGGGAAGAGATCCGCCAGGTGCGTTTTCCGCTGGAGGTTCTGGCGCTGAAGCTTGCCCGGGAGCGCATGGATCCCTCCGCGCTTGCCGCCCTGGAGGAGGGCATTGGAGAGATCTGCCGTCTTTTCGCAGCGGGCAGAAATGCGGACTGCGTGATGGCGGATATGAACTTCCACGCCCGGATCTGGGACGCCAGCGGCAATGCCCGCCTGGCGCAGACGCTGCGGACGCTGCTGGTTCCCTTCTTCGCTTACGGTTCCGTTTACAAAATGAGCCGTCCCGACCTGACGGAGCAGTTGCTCGAAGAACAGCACCGCCAATATCTGGATTTCCTGCGGGGCGAGGGCGCCAGGAGCGCCGAAGCATGCGTATTGTTTCACCTGGGAGGCAGTTGAGATGACACCCGTCGCGATGGTCACCGGAGCGGCGCGAGGCATTGGGCAGGCCACCGCCGTCGCGCTGGCCAGGCAAGGTTTCGACGTGGCGATTTGCGATCTTCAACCCACGGCCGAACCGCCCGACACGATTCGTTCGATTGGGGAGGCGGGCCGCCAGGCGTGGTACCGGCAATGCGACGTTGCCGACCGGGCGCAGGTGGAGGCGTTCTTCACGGAAACCATCGCGCGGCTGGGCCGGCTGGACGTGCTGGTCAACAACGCCGCCCTGAACATTCGCAAACCCCTGGTCGAGCTGGAAGTGGAAGACGTGGCGCGGGTGTGGGCCGTGTCGCAGTGGGGGGTGTTCCATTGCAGCCAACTGGCGGCGCGCCAGATGATCCGGCAGGGGGAGGGCGGCTCGATCGTGGTGATCAGTTCCGTGCACGCCGAGCAACCCTACGCGCGCTCCACGTCCTACAACGGCGCCAAGGCGGCGGTGAACCAGATGGCGCGCACGTGGGCGGTGGAACTGGCGCCGCACCGCATCCGCGTGAACGCAATCGAGCCCGGCTGGACCGATACTCCCGGCGAGAGGACGTTCTACAGCGAGGACCAGATTCGGGAAGAGGGCAAGAAACTGCCCCTGGGGCGTCTGGCGCGGCCGGACGAAATCGCCGCGGCAGTCTGTTTTCTTGTCTCGGAGCAGGCTGCCTACATCACCGGCAGCATCCTCCGCGTCGACGGGGGGATCGTTCTGCCAAGGTAGGACTCGAATCGGATTGGAAAGGGGGAGGCACCGATGGCCGCCATCAAGACACAGACGGTACCCGCCTTGGATCGCGCGCTCTCCATCCTGGAGATGTTGGCCCAGTCCCGTGCGGGGTTGACCTTGCCGGAGTTGGTCGAGCAGTCGCAACTGCCTCGCAGTTCGGTGCATTACCTGCTGGTGACCCTGGAGCGCCGCGGTTATATCTGCCGGAACGAGCGCACCAGCCGCTACCTGTTCGGCACCAAGCTGCTCTCCTTGGCGAACCACGCGCTAGGCCGGCTGCATCTGCGCCAATTGGCGGGGCCGTTTTTGCAGGATCTGGTCACCCGCACGCAGTTGACCGCGCACCTGGGCATTTTGGATCAGGGGCAGGCGATCGTCATCGCCAAGTGCGAACCGCTGCACGAGCGCCGCGTCACCACCTGGGTCGGCCGGCGGATGGACGTGCACTGCACGGCGCTCGGCAAGGCGCTGATCGCCCACTTGCCGGACACCTTGGTGCAGCGGATCGTGCGGGATCACGGGCTGATGCGGCACAACGAGAACACCATTCACTCGCAGCGCCGGCTCAAGGAGGAAGTGCACCGGGTGGTGGCGATGGGCTATGCGCTCGACGACGAGGAAGAGGAGCTGGGCTCGCGTTGCGTCGGCGTCGCCATGCTGGGCGCCGACCGGCGGCCGGTCGCGGCTCTGAGCCTGGCGGGAACCACCGCCGAGATCACTTCGCACAATGTGACCGAATTGGCGGCCGCCCTCCGGCAAACGGCCTCGCTGATTGGCGAAGCGCTGGGCGCCGCCGAGCAGGACGCCGGAAAATTACGCTACACCGCTTAAGGCTCTTTCCATGCCTCCTCCTACTGACTGGCAGGTGCTGGATGCGGACCGCGAACTGTTCGCCCGCGAACTCGATGCGTTCGTGCCCCCGCGCCTATTCGATGCGCACGCGCACCTGTATGAACTGTCGCAGTTCGCCGCCGGTCCGCCGGCCTGGATCCAGCGTGGCCCGGCGAGCGCCGGCATGGCCGAGTTTCTGCGCCGGATGGACGAAATCCATCCGGGGCGTGAAGTGGACGGGCTGTTCTTCGGCTTCCCCAACCCGTCGATGGACTTCCCCGCCGCCAACCGGTTCCTGGCGGATGAGGTCCGGACCCGTCCGCGGTCCCGGGGACACATGCTGGTCCGGCCGGAGATGGATCCCGAATTCATCCGGGAGTCAGTGCGGCGCGAGGGCTTTGTGGGCCTGAAGTGCTACCACGTCTACGCGGCGCGGGCCGACACGTACTACGCCTCGATTCCCGAATACCTGCCGGAGGAACACGTCCGCGTGGCCCACGAGGAAGGGCTGAGCATCACGCTGCACATGGTGAAGCCGCGGGCGATGGCGGACCCGGAAAACCAGCAGGTGATCCGCGTCTGGGCCGAGCGCTACCCGAACATGAAGTGGATTCTGGCGCACGGCGCGCGGGGCTTCAATCCACACCACACCCTCGAGGGAATTGGCGCGCTCCGCGGCCTGCGCAATGTGTGGTGCGATTCCAGCGCCGTGACCGACGCCGGCGCCTACGAAGCCATCATCCGCACCTTGGGCGCGGACCGGCTGATGTACGGCTCGGACTTCCCCGTGTCCCACCTGCGCGGGCGCTGCGTCGCGGTGGGCGACTCGTTCCTGTGGCTGTCGGCGGACAACACGAAGTTCGAAGCCGGCTACGCCGCCGTCCTCCCCACCCTGATCGGCATCGAGTCCCTGCGGACGCTCAAACTGGCCTGTTGGAGCCTGCAACTCAAGGATCGCGACATCGAACAGATCTTCTTTGCGAACGCGCGCGAACTCTATGCGCTCTGACGGCGCGGCCGGTCGAGGCGGAAAAGCCCCAGGCAGAGAAGCGCGGTCAGCGTGCCCGCGGCGAAGCTGGCGGGGAAGCCGTAGCGGTCGGTCAGCCAGCCGTGCAAAGCCGGCGCGATGCCGGACGGGGGCGCCGCCAGGGTAAGCAGCGCGATGTTGCGCGCGCTGGTGGCCACCGGCGAGATCGCGGCGACGTAGTTGGGGAAGTAGGCTCCGCCCAGTTCGCCCATGCCGATCAGGCCGAACGTGAACAGGTAGGCCGGCCCCGGCACGATCCAGGCCCACAGGCAAGCCGCCCCCAGCATCACCACGGAGGTAATGACGCTGGCGCGCAGCCCGAAGCGCACCGCGATGGCGCCCAGCAAGAACCCGCCCAGCGCTTTACAGCCGAAGCGGATCGCCATGGTCCAGCCGGCGACCTCGTTCGGGTCGCGGCCCATGGCCTCCCGGGTGTACAACGAGAAGTTGGTGACCACGTTCGCGGTGGAGCACCACAAAAAGTAACCCAGCCAGAGCACCAGCAGGGTGCGGTCGGCGGCCAGAGCGCGGCCGCACGACAGCAGGAACCCGCCCAGCGGCTGCCGCAGTTCCTCCGGCGCGGGGACCAACTGAAACCGGCTGCTGTTCCAGGCGATGAACGCCAGGCACGGCACGGCGGCCAGGTGCACCAAGGCGAAATCGTAAGGGAAGCGCACGCCGGGGATGCCCGCGTCCAACACATATTGCGCGCCTAGCGACCCGGCTACGGCGAACAGCGGCGTGATGGCGAAGGTCGCCTTGAGCGCGCGCGCCTGGCCCTCCGCCGTCGTGCCGCCGCGCAGGCAGTGAATCATGAACACGTGCGACGCCGCGGCGCAGCATCCCTGGATCAGTCCCTGCACCAGGAGCGCCGCGATCCGCATCCACGCGGGACACGGCAGCGCCAGCGTCAGGAACACGCCCCCGATCAACGCCGCGGTGCACCCGTTGGCCCACACCACGACCGCACGGTAATGCCGCGCCGGCACCAGCCACGACAGCAGCAGCGGGCACAGACTGCCCAGCATGTACGTGGACGCGGGCAGGTTGGCCACCAGCGCGCTCGCGCCCAGCTTGTCGCACAGCGCCGCCTGCACCACGCCGATATACAACACCGGCGCGGCCAGGTAGACCAGCACATAGTTGATCAGAAAGATGCGGCCGTTGCGGCGCTCGACGGCGGGGGTGATTTCCATGCGCGTGCGGCTTTTAGCGTAGGAGATGCCGCATCAGCCACGGCCAGACGAGCGCGTAGAACTCGCTCGACGAGGGTGCTCGAGGCCAGGATCGTGAAACAAGCTCTTCCGCGCCGGAATCCGATCGTAGATTGCGCGAATGGTGTCCGGGGGACACGTCTTGTCCTTTCCGCCGGCGCCGCTCAGCGCCGGCGCGCGGATGCGCCCGGCTAGGTGGAGCGGATCGAAGCAGTCCGGCGAGCGCTGCGCGGCTTCCGGGTCGGCGCCCGTGCGCTCCAGGATCTTCCGCACCAGCGATTCCGGCGTGCGCGCGGCCTGCCGGAAATCGCAAAGGAACGGCACGTGCCCCACCACCGCGCGGACCCGCGGATCCAGCGCGGCCAGCGCCAACCCCAGACCTCCGCCCTGGCTGGCGCCTACCGCCGCGATCCGGGACGGATCAACGTCCTCCCGGGTGACCAGGTAGTCGACGCCGCGGACCAGGTCGGCGTAGGCGCCCTGATCATAGTACCCCTCCGGCCGCTCGATTCCCCAGGTGAGCTTCTCGGCGCCCCGCAACGAAAACAGTTCGCCAGACTCGCCCTGCCCACGCGGATCCACCTGCAACACCAGATATCCCCGCTGGCATTCGGCCAGCATGATCCCGTGCTGCACGCCGCCGTAGCCGGGCGCGGCCACAATCGCCGGCAGCCGCTCCCGCCCATGCCCGACGGGCACGCCCAGCCGGGCGCGGATGCGGATGCCGTCGAGACTGGTGAAGGTGACGCGAAACGTGCGGTACGGCGCCGGGTCGGCCACCGGCTCCACCCGCGCGTCCAGCGGTTGCTCCCGCAGGCGGGTGAGCGTGCGCCGCCAGAAAGCGTCCAAGGCCGCGGGCGGTTGCGCGCTGCCGGGCCACGCCGCCGCCAGCAATCCGGCGAGCGCCGCGCTAGCCCAGCCAGTCCGCATACTGCTCATGCAGGATCCTCCGGCATTCCTGATAGACCTCGTCCGGGAACGACTCATAGGGCGATAGCAGGCGGGTGGTCATGGCTTCCAAACCGCCCAGCTTGACCAGCATCTTGTCGTACGCCCCGTCGATCATCTCGCGGCGGCGCAGCGGGGCGATTACGGATTCCACCGCGTCGAGGTACGCGCGCTGAAACAGAAACAGCTTGTCGAACTGGCGAGTGACCCCGAGCTCAAACAGCTCCCGGCTTTTGCGCGGGAACAGCGGCCCGAACGAGCTCAGCACGCTGCACTCGCCGTACAGACAGGCGTACGGAAACATCGCCTCGCCAAAGAAGTGCTGCAATTCGGGAACCACCGTCATCAGTTCGCGCGTCGTGTACACGGTGGTCCCGGTATTCTTGGTGGCGCAGAGGTTCGGCACGGCGTCGATGATGCGGCGGTAATCGGCGGCTGAGAGCAGCCGCTTGGCCCGCATCAGGTTGTAGTGCAGAAAGCGGCAGTCGGGGAACGCGCCGCAGACGTCCACGAAAAACTTCAGCACTTCCCGGTCGTTCAGCATGCCCCAGCAGGGCAGGGAGATTTGGAACGTCCGGAAGCCGGCGTCGTAGGCGATCCGGAGGCGTTCGATCACGTTCGCCGTCGACAGGCCGATGACGCCCACCTGCGGGTGGATGCCGTCCCCGCGCGTTTCCTCGCGGAAGATCTCCACGATCCGGCGGAAACGCGGCGTGTCGACCGCGTACCCTTCGCCCGCGGTTCCGAAGATGTAGAGGTGGGGGAACCCACTCCGCAGCGTGTGGCGCACTTCTTCGCGGAACACGTCTTCCAGCAGGTTTTCGTTCTCATCCCAGGGAATCTCGCAGCTCACGAGAATCGCCTGGGGATAGCGGGTGCTCATTCTGTTCTCCTTGGCTCGGTGATGGTGTGATACCGCCCGGCGGGCAACCCGCGGGCGGACTGGGTGCGGCCGTTGGGCCAGCGGATTTCCAGATCGACCGGCGTGGAGTCGGGCAGGTCGCCCAGGCCGAAAACCACCCGGTAATCGTGCGAGGCCAGAAAGCTGCCTCCGCCGTTGATCCAGCGCGTCCACCGGCGGTCCGCCGCGGTGGCGGTGAGTTTGGCGCCGATGGCGTCGCGATTGCTGTCCGTACCCCGCAGGCGGACGCCCACCCAGGCGCGGCGTTTGACGGCCTGGTTACGGAGCAGCACGGGCGGCGCGTTCAGGTTGACGAAGACCGCGTCGGGAAAGCCGTCGTTGTTGAAGTCCCCCGCGGCCAGCCCGCGCGCCAGGTACCCGGTGTCGAACACCGGCCCGGCGCTCTCCCGCAAGTCGGAGAACACGCCTTTGCCGTCGTTGGCCAGCAGCAGCGGGCGTTCGCGGTATTGCACCGTGCGATTGGAGCGCTCGATCATTTCGTGCAGGTGGCCGTTCACAATCAGCAGGTCCAGGTCCCCGTCCAGGTCGAAGTCCAGCAGGCGCACGCCCCAGCCCACGTAAGGCTTAGAGTGCAGCGCCAGGCGCGATTCGACGGTGAATTCGCGATAGGGATAGCGGCCGGTGTTTAGATAGAGGGCGTGATACTCGGTGTCGAAATTGGTGACCACGAAGTCCGGCCGCCCGTCGCCATCGATGTCGCCGGCGTCGACGCCCATCCCCGCGCGGGCCACGCCATCGATGTTGTAGGCGACCTCGGCCTCCATCGCCCGGTCCACGAAGGTGCCGTCGCGCTGGTTGATCAGCAGCAGATTCGGCGAGGCGTCGCGGGCCACGAACAGGTCCGGCCACCCGTCGTCGTCCGCGTCGACGGCCACCACGCCGAGCGCGCGCCCGGCCATCCCGGCGATGCCCGCCTGCTTGGACACCTCCGTGAACCCGGCGCCCGTATTACGGTAGAGACGCGGCGGACGGCCCTGGTAGTCCGTCTGGGCGCAGTAGGTGGGCTGCCCGCCAAACTCGCAGCGCCGGGCGTCGTCATACGAGAATTCGGCGTAATTGGCCACAAACAGGTCGAGGCGCCCGTCGCGGTCGAAATCGAACCAGGCCGCGCTCGACCCCCATTCGCCCTGGTTGGCGACTCCCGCCTTCGCGGTGACGTCGGTGAACGTCCCGTCGCGATTGTTGTGAAACAGCGCGCTCGCCGGATAGCCGGTGACGTAGAGATCCGGATAGCCGTCGTTGTCGTAGTCGGCCGCGGCGACGCCCATGCCGTAGAACGGGATGCGGTCCACGCCCGCCCGCGCCGCCACGTCTTCGAACTTTCCGCCGCCGAGGTTGCGGTACAGCGCGTTCCGGACGGGAGTGCGGCTGCGGCCCCGGCGGGTTTCGCCGCCGTTCACCAGGTAAATGTCCAGCCGGCCGTCCTGATCGAAGTCGAGAAAAGCGACCCCCCCGGTGGTGGATTCCACCAGGAACCGGTCTGGCGACTCCCCGTTGAAATGCGTCCAGACGATTCCCGCCTCGCGCGTGACATCGGCAAACCACGCCGGGGACGCCGCGGCGACCACGGCAGCCGCCGCGGCCCCCAGCCACCTTCCGCCTTGCCGCGCTCTGCTCACGGCCTCCAGATCGTCTGTCCCAGGAAGAAACGCCCGAACAGGTTGAAGTAGTACACCGTCATCACCCGGCCGTCCTCCAGTTGCATCGATTCAGGGTAGCCGATATCCATGTTCAGGAAATCGCGGCGGATCTGCACTTCCTGTTCGATTTGCCAGGTCTCGCCGTTGTCCGGCGAAAAGGCGGCGCGAATGCCGGCAGGGTCGGCGTGCCGCCGCGAACGCGTGCCGTAAGTGCACAGGATGCGTCCGTCGGCGAGTTGCATCAGGTCCGCGGGGTGACCCACCATGGGCGAGGGCTTCACCGGCGTCCAACTTTTGCCGCCATCGTCGGAGTGGGTGGTCCAGATGCGGTTCTCCGGTCCCTCATTGCGCAGCGCGGCGATCAGGCGTCCGCTGCGGGTGCGCACCAGGCCCGGCTCGCCGAACATTCCCAGTTTCCCGCCGGGATCCTGCGCCATGAACGAGACGAATTGCCAACTCTTTCCCTGATCGGCGGTCTTCAGCAGCACCGCGGCTTTGTTGAACATGTCTCCGCGTACGTTGTACGCCATCAGCGGCATCAGCACGCTGCCGTCGGGCATCTCGACCGGCGCGTCCGCCGGGCCTTCCAGATCGGTGAAGGGCATGCCGCGCGTGTCCACATGCCTGGGCGCGGACCACGTGTAGCCGTTGTCCCGGGAGGTAATGATGTAGGTGCCCAGCCTGCGTTTCTCCGGCGTGAACTTGACGGCTTTCTGCCAGTTCCACTCGTAATCGCCATCCTCGCGGTAAAGGTCGTTGAAGAAGATTCCCATCAGGATGGTGCCGTCGCGGAGTTGGATGCCGCAGCCCTCGCGCTCGTCCAGATCCTTGATGCCGGCGATCACCTGGCGGCCTCCCCAGGTTTTGCCGCCGTCCTTCGAACGCAACATGATCACGTCCCCGTCGCGGGCGATATGCTCGGCGGCCTCGCGGGCCGTGACCAGCAAATCGCCGTTGTGCAGCTTGATCAGATCGGCCGGATGCAGGTGCCGCCAGCCGTCCGTGTGGATGATGCGGTGCTCGTAGTCGCGCGAGTCCACCAGGGTGTGGTACTGATTGGCCGCCAGCACGTGCACCAGTTCCTGCAACCGCCGTACATCGCGCTGCAACTGCTCGACCTGCCCGCCGAGCGCTTCCGCTGTCTCCGCCAAGGCGTCCTTACGGTGCTTGACCATGAACCAGCCGTGGGGCCAGGCCGGAAAGGGCAGCATCTCGACTTTGAGCGTGAGCGGCTCTCCGGCAGTGACCACGCTCGCGGGAACCCGCAGCCAGTATCGCCCGCTCTGGCCGTTGAGCTCGAACTGCCGGTGCGCGGCGGCCCAGGGCCATTCCGCGCGGCGCGCTTGGTAGCGCAATTCGAAGCCGTTGCCGCGCCATGTGCGGTCCAGCGTCAAACCCAGGTCGAAGGTGAGCGCGGCCTGGCCGTTGACGGAGAGCCTGGCCTGCGGCCCGCGGCTGAACTCGGGCGGCGTGACCGCGCTGGCGGCGATGAAGGCGACTTCGGTGTCCTGTTTGGCCGGACAAGGGGCGGTCTTCCAACTCACGTAGTTGCGCGCCGCCTGGCCGGGCGCCCACCACGCGGCAGTCATAGACCCGGCGGCCGGTCCACGATAGTCATAGGGCGTGGCGGCGCGCCCGCCGGCTGAGGGCGAAAACACCGTTTCGGTCCATCCCTCCACCCGCTGCGCCGGACTGGCGGCCAGCGCCGCGCCTGCGGCCAAAACAATTCCCATCGCCGCTTCGCGCATGTTGGTTCCTCCTCACCGCCCGGCCGTCTTCAGGGCCGGGCTTTCTCCTCTTCCGCTTTTTGGGCGCGGAACTTCTCCATGGCGGCTTCCGCCTCCGCGGCCCGCCCCACCCGCCGGTACGCGCGCGCGAGGGCAAACCAGACCCGGCTGGATGGTTCGCCGCAGCGCAGAGCGGTTTCGAAGCGTCGGGCCGCTTCCTCCGCCCGGCCGTCCTCGAGGGCCACGTTTCCCAGTTGGTAATGCGCCTCCGCGAGGTTCGGGTCAAGCTGCAACGCTGCTTCCAGCGCCTGGATGCCCTGCGCGCGGCGGCCGGGTTCGGTCTCGCTCCACTTGAGCATCAACACGCCGTAGACTTGGCGCAGCGTCGCGTCCTTGGGGAACTGGCCCAGCGCGCTTTCCAGCGTGGCGGCGGCGTCCGCCGTCATCCCCGCGGCCGCCTGCGCGATCGCCAGTCCGGCGACGGCCCCCGCCGAATCCGGCGCCAGTTCCCGCGCTTTCCGGTACGCCTCCACCGCCAGCACATTTTCCTGGTTCCGCGTTTCAAACAATCCGAGCATCTCGTGCACGCGGGCCGAAGCCGGGAACCTCCGCGCCGCGTCCCGGGCGAGCGCCTGTCCGGCCTTGAACCGCCGCGCCCGCGCCCATTCGGCGCCGAGTTCGCAGGCGGCGTCCTCCAACAGCGCGAGCACCTCCGGATTGCCTGGCTGCTGCGTTGCGATTTGCCGCAGGTTCTCGTAAGCCGGCTCCCATTGGCCGGTCTGCATTTGGAGGCGCGCGAGTTGGAAACGCAACACGGTGTTCGTCGGGTCCAGCCGGACCGCCTGTGCGAAGCTGCTCCGCGCCTCTTCCGGCTTGTCCTGGCGGGCCAGAATGCCGCCCAACGCGGAGTGCAGCAGGGCGTTCTCCGGTTCGAGAGCGATCGCCTCCCGCATCACGACGACGGCCTGCTCCAGGTTGCCCGCGCGCGCCAGTTCGTAGCTCTGCCGCGCCTTCGCCATCGCGTCGGGGCGCTGGCCGTGCCCCGCCGCCAGGCAGGCACAGGCCGCCAGCGCCAGCTTCCACGTGCGCCGCCACTGGGAACCGCCGGTCACCACGCTCCTAAGGTTTCCAAACCGTCCGGCCGAGAAAGAACCGTCCGAACAGATTGAAGTAATAGACGGTCATCACCCGCCCATCGGCCAGCTGCAAGGATTCCGGGTAGCCGACGTCGAGGTTCAGGAAGTCGCGCCGGAGTTGAACTCCTTCCTCGATCCGCCACGTGTCTCCATGGTCGTGAGAAAACGCCGCCCGGATCCCTCCGGGATCGGCGTGGTAGCCGGACCGTACGCCATAGGCGCACAGGATACGCCCGTCCGCCAGTTGGATCAGATCGGCCGGATGTCCGATCATCGGCGACGGCTGCGGCTTTCGCCACGTCTGGCCGCCGTCGTCGGAAACCGTCGTCCACAGCGCTTGCGCGGGCCCCTGGTTCCGCATCGCGGCGATCAGGCGGCCGCTGCGCGTCAGCACCAGCGCGGGTTCCATGAAGTGGCCCAGCGCGCCGCCCGGGTCGTCCGCCATCGTGGAAAGGTACCGCCAGCTCTGCCCCTGGTCGGACGATTCCACCAGCACTGCGGCGCGATTCCGCATGTCGCCCCGCACGTGGTACGCCATCAGGGGCATCACGAGGCGCCGGTCCGGCATCTCGACCGGAGCGTCGGCGGGTCCCTCGGTGTCGGTGAAGGGCATCCGGGAGGTGTCCAGTTCCCGCGGCGCAGACCAGGTGTGGCCGTGGTCCTTGCTGGTGAGGATCATGGTTCCCAAGTGACGCTTGTCGCGCGCGAACGCCATCTTGCGAGACCACTCCCCCTCGTAGTGTCCGTCCTCGCGATAGAGGTTGTTGAAGAACACCGCCATCACGATGGCGCCGTCCCGCAACTCGACCCCGCACGCTTCGCGCTCGTCCCGGTCCGGGTCACCGGCGATCACCTGTTTCTCGCCCCACGTCCGGCCCCCATCGCGGGAGCGCAACAGGATGACGTCGCCGTCGCGCGAGACATGCTCGGCGCCTTCCCGCGCGGTCAGCGGCAGATCGCCGTTCCGCAGCCGCAAGATGTCTGCCGGGGACACATGGCGAAAGCCGTTCGTGTAGACCAGGCTATGCTCGAACGTCCGGTCGCTGAGCAAGTTCGCGTATTGGTTGGCCGCCAGCACGTGCGCCACCTGCTGGAGACGCGCCACGTCCCGCTGCAACTGCTGAACCTGTTCGGCCAGGGCCGGCAAGGTCTCGCTGGCCAGCGCGTCCGTGCGGTGTTTCACCATGAACCAGCCATTCCTCCACAAAGGGAAAGGCAGCATCTGCACCTTCAAGGTGACCGGTTCCCCGGGCCGGATGGCCACGGCGGGCGCCCGGAGCGTGTAGAGTCCGCTCTGGCCGTTTAATTCGAACTGGCGATGCGCCGCGGCGTATGGCCATTCGGCGCGCCGCGCTTCGAACCGCAACCGGTAGCCGTTTTCCTCCCAGACGCGGTCCCGCGTGATCCCTAGGTCGAAGTCCAGCGCCCGCTGTTCATTTACGTAAAGCCGCGCCCGCGGACCGCGGCTGAACTCGGCGGGCGTCACCACGCTCGAGGCGATGAAGACGAAGTCGGTATCCTGCCGGCGCGGAGGCGGAGCGGTCTTCCATGCCACCCAGTTCCTGCCTTCCGGTCCGGCAGCCCACCACGCCGCGGTCATCGAACCGGTGGCGCGGCCGCGGAAGTCGGCGTGCGCCACCAGCCGTTCCGCGAACGGCGAGGACACCTCGGAGGCGAAACCGCTGACGCGCTGCGCGGCATCTGCCGCAAACAGCGGGATCGCCAGGATCAGAACCCCCAGGACTCTCATCATCTGATCTACAGAGCGGGCCAATTGCCCGGATTCAGCAGCCGTTCTTCCACCACCGGCAGGGCCTGGATGCGCGCCATCAACCCGGACGGCAAGGGCCCTTTCTTCACAAAACCAGCCGCCGCCTCCATTTCCTCGATGCTGCCGGTGCCGACCAGCAGGCTGTGCGGCGGAGACTGGGCCAGCGCGTAGCGATACGCCAGTTCAGGCAGGCTGGTCACCTCTTCCCCCGCCAGCGCCTCAATCCGGTCCGCCGCTTCAACCAGCGGCTGCAATTCCGGCGGGAGGTGCCGCCGCCTATAAGTCAAGACACCCTTCAGCACCACCGAGCGCGCCACGATGCCGACGTGATGTCTGGCCGCCTCCGGCAACACCGCGCGCTCGGGCCGCCGGTCCAGCGCGCTGTAAGCGATTTGCAGACAGTCGTAACCGCCGTTGGCGATCGCGACCAGCGCGGCTTCTTCGCCGTAAACGCTGGCCCCGATAAAACGGATGTGTCCTTCCTCCCGCAGCGCCTGCAACGCCTCCAGGGCATCCCCTTGGACGATCACTTCCTGCGGCGCGCTATGAATCATGAGGATGTCGATGACGTCCGTCTGCAACTGCCGCAGGCTCTCCTTCACGCTCTCCCCGATCTTCTGCTTGCGCTGGGCGCTGGTCAGGTCCTCCTGATGAAACGACGGGGCTTTGGACGCCAGCACATACTCCTGACGCCGCGTTTTCAGCGCCCGTCCGATGATCGCCTCGGCTTCCCCATACAGGCGGGCCGTATCGAGGAAGTTAATGCCCATGTCCAGCGCGTGGTTCAACAGGCGCGCGGCTTCGGCTTCCTCCGGCCGCCCGTGCGATCCCCCCACCGGAATCCCGTAATCCAACCCGATCTCGACCGTGCCGAGTGAGATCACCGAAACCGCCAGGCCGGTGCGGCCCAGGATGCGCCGTATCATGACTCCCTCCAGTCGAAAATCGCGGCCACCAGTTCCTTGGCATGCGCTTTGGCCATTTCGTACGCCTCCCGCATGCGCCGCCAGGGCAGCCGGTGACTGATGATCGGGTCCAGCGGCGCGGCGCCCGTGGCCGCGCACCGGAAGATGAGTTCCAGATTGCGCCGCAGGTTGAAGCGGATTTCGCCGGGCGGGCATTCGGCGCGCGGCGAGAACCCCGCTCCGATCAGCGTGAGCTGTTTTCCGTAGAACCACTTCGGATCCAGCGGATTGAAGTCCGGCGGCGGATAGCCGCGTCCCGGGAATCCCAGCACGCTGATCCGCCCGGCGTAGCGCACCATTTCCACCGCAGCGAGGTACGCCTCCCAGGGATTCGCGGTCAGGATCACCAAGTCCACGTCCCTGGGCGGGTGGGGCTCGCCGGACAGGTACACTTCGTGCGCACCTACCTGCCGGGCGACCTCCGCGCGCAGGGGCGAGTTGGCCACCGCGGTCACCCGCGCGCCCATCGCCCTCGCCATCGCGACCGTGCCTAAGCCGATCACGCCCAATCCGACCACGGCGACGTGCTCGCCGGCTTCATAATGCGCCTGGCGCATCGCCGCCACACCCAATTGCGTCAGGTACCCGAGCGACGCGGCTTCGGGCGTGACGCCCTCCGGCACCGGCACCAGCAGGTCGCCCCGATTCGCGATATACGCCGACTGGTGGGGTTTCATCGAGAACACCCGCTGCCCCGGTCGCACCGCGGTGACGTCCTCGGCCGTCTTGCGCACGACGCCCACGTTCGAGTAGCCGACCGGCCGCGGGTAATCCGGCGCGCCCGGCACATCGGTGGAGCGGCCCAGGTAGTTCCCCAAATCGGTGCCCGTCGACAGCGCCGTCACTTCGGTTTCCACATAGACCTGCCCCGGGGCGAGGTTGGCCGTATCGAGCGGCCGTTCTTCCAGGCGCAGATCGCCCGCGCCGTACATGATGGCTTGAATCATTTTCCTGTTCTGTGCATGCGGGCGCTCACCGCGCGCGCCGTGCGCCCGCGCATCCGGTGCTCGCCGCCCGCCGCGTAGAATGTGTCGCCATGCAGGAAGAAATCGCTGCCGGCGACCGCCAGGGGCGACGGCGAGGCGGGGCGATACTGATGGGCGGCGACGTCGTAGATCCACACGTCCCGGCTGAAGCCGAACTCGGGTCCCTTGCCTCGCGCCTCATCCACGGAAGCGTGGTAGCCGGCGAATAAATAGATCAGGCGGTCGTCCGCCGCGGCAGCCGCCAGGCCTCGATTGGCCTTCGGCAGGTCGCGCAAGCGTTTCCAGGCGAACGTGCGCGGGTCGAATTCCCAGGCCTCGGCGCGGTTGGCAAGGACGCCCCCCGCCGGCATCGAGCAGCCGCCGAACCAGTAAATCTTGCCGCCCGCCACCGCCGATGCGCCCAGCGCCACCGCGCCGGCGGGAAACGCGGAAACCTTCTCCCAACGCCCGTCCCGCCGCCGGGAGACTTGCGCGGTGCAGGTGGTCAGGTCGGCGGCGTCCGCGCATCCGCCGAACAGGAAGACGTCCTCGCCTACCCGCGCGGCGCGCCCCAGCACGGTGTCCTGCGGCGTGGTCCCCACCGCCGTCCAGGCTGCCGCGGCCGCGTCCAGCCGGAGAATGGCGCGGGAACTGCGCGCGCCCGTGGAGCCTCCATAAATTTCCATCCCTCCCGCGACCGCCAGGGCAGGCCCGTACGCCAGCGGTTCCGGCAGCGCGGGCCCCATCCTCCACTGGCGCGCGCGCAGGTCGAAGATCTGCACGTCCCGCAGCCAGAGTTTCTGGTCGCCGTCCCACGTGGCGCCTCCCGCGGCGATCAACTGCTCACCCGCCAGCGCGCTTGCTGCTCCGCCCTGCGCGCGCGGCATGGGCGGCAGTTCTTCCCAAACCAGCGTCGCCGGCGCCCCCATCGCGATCAGCAAGATGAGTCCGCGCATCTCTCCTATTCCCCTGCGACGCCCGTTCTCCCGCGCAGCGCCGGAATCACTTGCAGCACGTTCTCATAGGCGATTTTCCGCCGGACCGCCTCGGTCACCGGGAGAACTTCCAGCAGCCGCACGAACGGCGCCGGCACGTACAGGGGCGCATCGGTGCCGAAGCACAGGCGATCCGGCCCGATGTGGGTGAGAAACGTCTCCACCGCGCCCGTCGCGAACGCCCGCAGCGTGCCCAGATCAAACCAGACGTTGTCGAGCGGCTGGCGCGACCAGGCGTCCACCGCGGCGTGGGCCAGGCCTAGGACTCCCACGCCCAGATGCGCCGCGATAAACCGCGTTTGCGGGAAGCGGGCCGCCAGTTGCAGGAACCGGTCGATCGGCACGTTCGGCGAGTCGTTGCCCACGTGACTCAACACCGGCAAGCCCGACGGGGCGATCACTTCGTCCATCAGCCGGAACATGGCGCGGGAGATCACGTCATAGGCGCCCAGCGCGGGGTGAATCTTGACCCCGACAATCTTGGGCTCCGAGGCGGCTTGCCGGACCCAGGCGGCCGAAGCCGCCAGATGGTTCGGATGCGCCACCGCCATCATGCTCAACATCTCGTGCCGGGCGACTTCCTGGAGCGTATAGGCGTTGCCGGCGTCAATGCCGCCGTAGCAGGCCTCGATCGAGAACGTCACCGCGTGGGTGACTCCGGCCTGGTGGTAGAGGCGGCACAGCCGCTCTCCATCGGCGGACATTGTGTCCATGCTGGATTGGCCGAGGTGCGAGTGCACGTCGATCAGGCAGTCGAAAGGCATGATCGAAAGTATCATGACATGCCCGCGCGGCACCGGCCGCCGGAGGTCCAGTGGGTTGGATGGCGGAAGCGGAGAACTTGCCGCCGCGGCCGTTCTCCCGGAATGATGGGAGACATGCAAATCGTCGCCCGCGGAGTTCTGCACGCCGGACAGCCGCCCGCCGCCGTCGCCACGTTTCCCACCGTCACCTGGCTGCCGCCCAACCGCCTGCTGGCTACCTACCGCGTAGGCGCGGCCAAGGACGGCGATGACGAAACCGTGGAGTGCCGCTGGTCGGAGGACGGGGGCTCATCCTGGAGCGAGCCCTGGCGACCGTTCGCCACCGAAGTCGGCGGCGTCGCCGGCTCTCTCAAGGTGGTCTACGTAACGTCCGAACCCGGCAGCGCGCTGCTGGCCGCGGCTTTGTGGGTCGACCGGAGCGCGCACCCGGGTAAACCCCTCTTCAACGAGGCGACGCAGGGATGTCTGCCGCTGCGGGTGCTGCTGGCCGAGTCCGGCGACCAGGGCAGGACCTGGAGTCCCTGGCGCGTGGCGCCCACACCGGAGACGCTCGGCCCGCCCAGTCTCACCAGCCCGATTCTGCTGCTGCCCAGCGGCCGGATGGCGCTGAGCCTGGAATCGAACAAAACCTACCTGGACCCTTCCCCCTGGCTGCAACACGTTCAGTATTTGTACTCGCGGGACCGCGGGCGCTCCTGGCCGGAGGCGCGGCGGATCGTGGGCGATCTCACCGGCCGCTATTTCCACTGGGACCAGCGCGCCGCCGTGGCGCCGGATGGCCGGATCGTCTCGTTCACGTGGCTCTACGACTCGCGGACGGGGAAGTATTTGCCGATCGAGCGGCGGATCAGCGTGGACGAAGGCGCCAATTGGTCACGCCCCGAGCGGCTGGGGTTTGCCGACCAGCCTTCCCGCCCCGCCATCTTTCCCGATGGCCGCGTCCTGCTGGCGTGGGTCGACCGCTTCGGTTCGCATACGATCCGCGCCGCCGTCGCGCCCTCGCTCGAAGGACCGTTCTCCCAGGAAACTCTCCTGTACGACGCGGCCCCGCTCTCCGGCGGGTACCACACCACCGGCGAACTGCTGATGGAACAGATTTCGTGGACCTACGGTCTGCCGTACGTCGAACCGCTGCCGGATGGCGACGCGATGGTCGTCTATTACGCCGGCGACGCCGAGCGCATGGACATCCACTGGGTCCGGCTGCGTCCGGAGTAATCAGCGATCCCGCCGGCAGCCCGCGCCACGCGCCTGTACTCCCGCGGAGCCTCACCCGCGTCTCTCGGGCAGGAGGGACTTCCGATGCGGACCTTCGTGCTGATTTTGGCGGGTGCGGGCGTGATGCTGGCGCAGGGCTGGGGGCACGACGATGAGTGGCGGTATCGCGACCGTCCTCGCGATGTCCGCGCGGGCGGTTCGGTGCGGCACATCATCCGCGACGTGGAGCAGATCGCGGCCGGCTCGTATGTCGACCGGCACGAAGCCAACCACTTCCGGCGCGCGCTCCAGGCACTCTACGAGTTCGATTCGCGCCTCAGCCGCGGCCACTTCGACCGCGGCCGCCTGGACCGCGCGATGAACCACCTCGGCGACCTCGCCCAGGCGCGCCAGATTCATCCGCGCTTTCGCAAGGTCCTCCGCGGCCATCTCTACCAGCTTCAGCGGATGCGCGTGGGCGACCGGTACGGTTGGGATCGCGGGCGCGGCCGTTACGACTGGTAGCGCCGGCGCCGCTCGCCGAGCAGCATCCCGAGCGCGAAGATCCACACGCCCCCGGAGGCCGCGGCCATCACCCGTTGTTCCCGCGTCCCCCGATAGCGCAGGTGAATCCGGGCGTGGTCAGCGTGCTGCGACTCGATAAGGATGTACCCGAAGTTGTCCGGCCAGACCCGCACGGGTCGACCGTCCTGGGTGGCTTCCCACCCTTCGTCGTGGGTGACCAGCAAGGATACGGCGTAGCCATAGGGCGTCGGCCCCTCGATGACGATCTCGCTCGGGTTCAGCCACGTCGTCCTGAGTTTGGGCCGCGCGGGATCCTCCATCGCCTGGATCCAGTTGCGGTAAACCGGCAGCGGCGAACCCGTCGGCCACTCGATCAGTTCCGGATACCTCGCCAGGATCGCCCAGGCGTAAGGCGCGCGATAGATCACGTCGTCTTCTTCCCGGTGCACTTGTTCCAGCAGACCGTCGAACTTACGCGGATTCTTCACGTCGCGATAGTGTTCCCGGGACCGGGGGCCGTGGACCACCACGTATTCCACGGCCAGCGCGCGCAGGGCTTCCACGGCGTCCTTGGATTCCTCTCCCGGCTTGCTGTTCATCCCGGTGCGGATCTGGTAATCCATGTCGATCGGCCGGCGGTTGCGCAAGCCGGATTCGAATCCGCCCCCCGGCTGGTGAAACGGATACCACTGGTTCAGGCGGAAGCGCATGCCCCCGGTGACGTACACCCGTCCTTGGGGCTGCAATTGCGCGAGTTTCCGCGCCAGTTTGTACTCGATGGTCCAATCTTTTGGCATGGGGTCGCGCCCGCGGCGGCCCTCGGTGAGCAGGCGCCAGGCTTGAGGCGCGGCGGAGTAAAGGATCAACAACGCGATGCCGGCAAGGGCGGCGCGCGGGATCCAACCCCGCCGCAACCAGAGGCGCCGCAGAATTTCCATCAGCGCGAGCAACAGGAAGATCTCGAACTCCACGGCGTACCGCCGCGCTTCCGGGATCACCTGCGTGGCGCCTTCGTAGTGCCACAGCGCGATCCAGCCAAACTGGAAAAGCCCCAGCAGCACCCAGCAGAGGTAGCGCTCGTCGCGCGCCAGCCGGTAGCACGCGGCGCGGATACCCAGCGTGCCCGCCGCCAGCCCGAACAACAGCAGGCGCTGGGTTTCCGCGAGGCGGTATTTGTAGGCGTCCACTGGCCAGTTCAGCGCGGTGGTCTGGATGAAGCTGGGCGTGAGCCAGAAACAGGCCAGCCCATAGGCAAGCGCGGCCGCCACCAGCACGCGGCGCACCGAGAACCCCGGCTCATCAAAAAAGGTGAGCAGCAGGGAGAAGCCGCACAACGCCAGCACCAGCGCTGCCACCCAGTTGGTGAGGCAAACCAGGGCCATCAGCGCCGCGGCCGCCAGCAAGGGCGCGAAACCGGCGGAGCGCGCGGCCCAGCGCAAGGCGATCAGGGCGAGCGGCAGAATCATCAGGCCCGCGTTATGCGGGCCCTCCCCATACTTCACCAGGACTTGCAGACGCCACGGCAGATAGGCAAAGCCGCGGTCCTTGTCGATGATGGTGATGAGGTCGTACAGCGGCGACGACACCGAGATCGCCAGACCCGCGAGCAGCGCCCACCGCCAGGCTCGGGTGAAGGAGTACACCAACAGGAAGAACGCAACCGGCACCAGGCATGCCGCCGCGCTGACAATCATGCGATAGGCGTGATAGGGCTCGAGGAACGGCGCGGCTCGCACCACCGCCGCCGTCGCGTAGGAGGTGGCCGGCAGGTAGGTGAACTGCGCAGGCAAGCCGCAATACCAGGTGGGGTTCCACCCCCACGGATTCGGATGTGCGCTGAAGAACGCGGCCATCGACGCATAGCCGCCTTCGATCGAGTCCCGGTAAATGTATTCCCCGCGGCGGAACAGCGGCAGGTTGACCGCCACATTGAAGACAAACAGGAAGAACGCCAGCAGGGCGAGGCGGCGGGCGCTCACGCGGCTGGCCCCCTGCGCCGCCGCCCAAGCAGCGCCAGCACGATGCCCGCGGCCAGGACGGATACCCCCGCTCCGATCCGGTCCTCGAGCGGCGTCGAGAACTCCAGGCGAATGCGGCGGGTCCCGGCGGGCGCCTCCACCACCGTCTGGCCGGTGACGTCGCGCCGCACGCGCGCCGGCGTTCCGTCCGCGGACGCCCGCCACTGCGGGTCGTGGGAGATCTGCACCGCCACGGCCTGCCCTTCGTTCACCGGCGCGTCAATTTCCAGCGTCTCCGGGTCCAGCCAGCGCGTGGCGGTAGGCGCGTCGGGCCCCTGCTCGAGCAAGGCGGCATAGGCGCGCACCGTATCGTTGTCGCCCTCCAACGGCATCTCCGGCAGCGCCAGCAGGGCCTTCTTGTCCACCACGCGCGCCAGCGACCGGTACCGGCGCGGTATCTCATAGATCACGCTCCCGCGGCCGTCGTCGTAAAGTACTTTGAGCTTCCCGGCGAACCGATCAGGCTTCAGCCAGTCGTGATACACCTCCTCGGAGTCCGGGCCGTTCACGATGAAACCGTCCACGCCGAACGCCTGCGCGAAGGCGATGGGCAAATCCGGCTCCGGTTCCTGGAGAATCCGCCACTGCGCAACGACCGCGTAGAGATTGCTGACGCCCTGCTCGGAGCCGCCGCCCAGTTGCGGCAGATCGTGCCACACGTTGTACCAGAAGCGGACACTCCCGGCCGCGACCAGGCGGGCGTGGGGCACGTTCCGGTGTACCCAGTCCTGCATCCGGTACTCGACGCGGTCCTGGTAGCTGTCGTCGCGCGTAAACAGCCGCCAGGGATGGAAGATGTATTTCTTGGCGGGCCAGCACACGGCAACAAACAGGGCCAGGGCGAGCGCCGCCCGCCGGCGGCTTCCCTGCCCCATCCGCCGCAGGATCTCGGCGCCGGCCAGGGCCACCAGCATGTCCCACTCCGGAAACAGCCGCGTCGGCTCTCCGGCGATCCGGTAGTGGAAGAAGCGGTTGCCCAGGCAATCGAGACTAAAATAACCCAGCGCGCCGATCAGAAAGACCGCGTACGCGCGCTCCGGGCGGCCACGCGCCCAGCGCCACGACGCCGCTCCGTACAGAAGCAGAAACAGGATCGCCAGCGCCGGCGACCACCAGTTCCCCGGCTCCGCGACCAACCGCAGATTCCGCAGCGTCACCCGCAGGTACGACGGGCCCAGCCACCACGCCGTCAGCCCGTAGGCCAGCACGGCGATGAGCGCCGCCCGCCACCAGACCGACCGGTCTCCGCTCGTGAGCCAGACGCTCCACACCAGGAACGGGAAGGCCATCGCCAGCGCCGTCGCGCCGTAAAAGTTATGGGAAACCACCAGCGCCGCGCCCAGCGCCGCCACCGCCGCGGCCCGTGGACTGCGGTCCCGCAGCGCGATCCAGGCCGCAATCCATGCGACCGGCAGAATCGCCAGCGACGAAATGTGCGGGCCCTCGCCGTACTGGACCAGAGACTTCAACCGCTGGGTCACATAATCGGCGGTGTCGTTCCGCAGTTCGGCTACCAACAGGTGAACGGGAGAAAGCCACCCCGTGCCGAGCGCCGCCATCCATCCGGCCAAACGGCTGCCGCTGCCCAGGCGGGCAAGCAGGTACACGCCCACGATCCCGCACGCATACAGAATCGAGACGTAGATGTGGTACGCCCGCACCGGCGGCATGGGGTAGTACTTCGTCAATGTCGCCGTGCCGTAGCGGATCGCCGGCGGGTAGATGTAGTTGAACCGCGTCCCCCCATACCAATTCGGCTGCCAGAGCGGGCGCGGCCAGTGCGCTGCGAGAAACCGCCCGTCCGCGATGAACGTGCTCTCGATGGAGCCCCAGAGATCGGCGTACTTGGTTTGCGACACGGGCCAGATCAGCGTCGCGGCGTACGCAAAGAGCAATACCGCATCGGCGGCCAGCAGCAGGACGGCGCGGCGCCGGGTCGAGGGGAAGGCAGCCATCGCGGGTGGAAGCAGACCGTTATCATAACGCGGCCGCCGGGACTGGCCCGATTGACCTCTCCCCTGGCGAGGCAGTATCCTGCTCGCATTGTGCGGAACGCCACGGCGATCGCGCTCTGGACGGCATGGGCCGCCTGGGCCCAGACGGCCAATCCAGTGGCCGGCGACCCGGCCTCCGTCGAGGTGGGCCGCGGCATCTTCCGCATCTATTGCAGTCCCTGTCACGGCATTCGGGGAGAGGGCGGCAAGGGCCCGAGCCTGCTTCAAGGCACGCTGCACACGGGGGGGAGCGACGCCGAACTCTACCAGGCCATTGCCGCGGGCATTCCCGGCACGGAGATGCCGGGCTTCGGCGGCGCGCTGACCGCCGACGGCGTGTGGCGGGTGGTGGCGTTCCTCCGGTCGGTCAACCAGCCCGGAACCCCATTCATTCCCGGTGACCGCGTCGAAGGCGAACGCCTGTTCTGGACCAAGGGAGGCTGCGGCCAGTGTCACCGGGTAGGAACGCGGGGAGGACGATTCGGTCCGGAGTTGTCGCGGATCGGCCGAGCTCGCACCCTTCAGCACTTGCGCGAATCCATCGAGAATCCCGGCCGGGACGTCGCCGCCGGGTTCGCCACCGTGTCCGTCGTCACGCGCGACGGACGCCGGATCGTGGGCATCGAACGCGGGCGGGACAACTTCTCCGTGCGTTTACTCGACGCCCAGGAACAGTATCACTCGTTCCTGAAAGAGGACGTCCAGTCAATCCAACCGGAAACACGCTCACTGATGCCTTCGTATCGTAACGTGTTTACAGCCAAAGAGTTGGACGACCTGCTGGCCTATCTGGCCAGTCTGACCGCGGCTGCTCCCGGCCGGTAGCGGGCGCTCCCGGCGGAGCGAAGTCGCGATCCGGCAAACCCTCCCTCCGAAAGGCCCTGCGAGCGCCCATGGGGCTCCAGCAAGCCGAGGCAGAGTACTAAGCGAAGTACTAAAGAAGGACCCTAATGAAAACCAACCCTGCGGCCGATTAATAACCGTTGGACTTGTCCGGCTTGTTGAGCCGGACGGCTTGGCGTGAAGGAACCGGTGTCCCGGCCGGGGTTTTGGGCTGGAGACGACCTTGCGGCGCGGCCTGGCAGCGTGGGCGGCCCGTATGCGCCGGGTGATTCTGCTGGGAGGTGACTGACAACATGATCGCTCTTTCCTGGTCGCGGATGGCCAGCACACGCCGCTGGGGAGGCATGGTTTTCTGGCTGGCGTGGACCGTGGCGGCAGGACTGGCGCAAACCGTATCGAGCGTTCGCGTGGTGGTCAATCCCCCGAGCCGGTTCTACTACGTGAATGGGCAGGTGTTCTCCGGCAACCAGACGTTCTTGTGGCAAGAGGGCGCAAAATACGTATTGACCACGGAAGCCGTGCAGGAGGACGTCCGCGCGCGCGTGAGGTACGTATTCGGCGGGTGGTCGACCAACATCGGCGTGCCCGAGACCACCGATTCCGGCCGCACGCTGAATCTGATCGCCACTCCGGGGCTGACTCAGATCAACTTGAACTTCAGCGAGCAGTTCCAGGTGTTTGTCTCCTTCTATGACTGCGACGAGGCGCCGCCCGGAGCGCCGTGCCCCGGTTCGCCCGGCACGGTCACCGTGGGCGGCAACCGCTTTAGCAGAAGCGGGCAAACCTACCTGGCGGCAGGAAGATACTCGGTGTCCGCCACCGCCAACCCCGGTTGGACCTTTGTGAGTTTTTCCGCTACGCCAAACCAGACTGCCCCTTACCTGGGAGGCTCGATCCAGGTGACGGGTCCGATGGGCATCTACGCCCGTTTCGCCATGACCCGGCAGGTGCGGATTGAATCGACCCCGCCAGGGCTGCAAATTCTCGTCGACCGCGCCCCCGCGATCACGCCGTATCAAACGGAGTGGGGCCGCTCGACCGAGCACGATCTGGACGCTCCCGAAGCTCAGGAAGACCGCCAAGGCCGTATTTGGGTGTTCGACTCCTGGAGTACGGGGGCGCCCCGCGGGCATACGTACCTAGTGCCGGAGGGCGAGCCTCCGATCACCTTTTCCGCGCGGTTTGTGAGGGGCGAGCGCGTGACGCTTCTCTCCGAGCCGCCGGGAGTGCCTTTGACGTTGAATGGCGTGTCCACCGCGCTGGATCCCACCTTCCGTCTGGCGGTGGGCTCGCAGCATGTCCTTGGGGCGCCGCCGCGTTACGTGGATGCTCAAGGCCGGATCTGGGTATTCCGGGGGTGGGCGCACGGAGGAGAGCAAACCCAAAGCATCACGGTTTCCGACACCGGCGGGCTGGGCTCCACATTTGTCGCGCTTTATGAGGGCCGCGCGCCGATCACCGTACAGAGCTCCGTCCCTGGCCTGCGGGTGGTGGTCGACGGCGCGGAGTGCGATACCCCGTGCAGCCTCGAGCGCCAGATCGGCAGTCCCGTCGTGGTGGCCGCGCCGGAAACCTTGCCGGCAGGCGACGGCGTGCGGCTGATTTTTTCGGGCTGGGATCCTGGCGGCGCCGCAGCGGCGCAGCGCACGTTCCAGGCCTCCGCCGAGCCGCTCCTGCTCACCGCGATCTATCGAACCCAGTACCGGTTATCGGTGGGCGCGGACCCGCCGGAGGGGGCTCGCTTCGAGGTCGCGCCAGCTTCCGATGCGGGATTCTACGACGCGGAGACCAGTGTGCAGGTGAGAGCCCGCGCCGAGCCCGGCTTCCGCTTCAGCTATTGGGACGGCGACGCCAGCGGGTCGGACTGGGAGGTGTCGGTCGGCATGTTTGCGCCGCGCAGTGTGCGCGCGATCCTGGTCCGCGTGCCCTCGATCTCCCGCGGCGGCGTGCGCAATGCGGCGGACCCCGAATCGGACGCCGGCGTGGTCGCCGGCTCCGCAGTCTCCATCTTCGGCGCCAGCCTGGCGGGCAGCGACGTCGTGGGACCTCAGAATCCTCTGGCCCAGACGCTTGGCGACGTGACCGTCCGGGTGGGATCGCGGATCCTCCCCCTCTACTTCGTCTCGCCAGGGCAGATCAACGCCCAACTCCCGGCGGATCTCGGCGAAGGAAGACATACTTTGATCGCCCGTTGGGAGGGAAAACCGGACACCACCGCTGAGTTTACCGTCGTTCGCAATGCGCCCGGCATCTTCCAGAACCGGATTGGAGATCGACTCTATGGGCTCATTCTCAACGCGAGGGGCATTCCCGTAACGCCGGACTCACCGGTGCAGCGCAGAGAATCCGTAACGATTCTCACCACCGGCTTAGGCCCCTATCTGACGTCTCCGCCCGACGGTTTTGGCGTGCTGGCCGAAACAGACAATACGCGGACCGCAGATCCAGTGTCGGTGGAGGCGGGATCGGACATCATCCACCCGAGCTATGCCGGCGCCGCCGAGGGCCGCCCCGGCATTGGCGCGGTCCGGTTCGTTGTTCCCGATTCGGCGCCCGGAGGTGACATCGTCATCCGCATTCGCGTCGGCGACAAGGTGAGTAACTCGGTACTGCTGCCGGTGCGGTAGCCGACAGCAAGAGCGAACGGTTTTAGTCGGCAGCCCGCCCACAGGGGAGACAATTTGCTTATTCTCCGCCTGCGCAAACGAGCGGCTAACGCCCCAGCGCCTGTTCGATTGCCTTCGTCAACTCGGCCGACTCCGGGGCTATTCCGGAGTCGAACTTCTGGATCACTTTGCCGTCTTTGCCCACCAGAAACTTCGTGAAGTTCCAGCGCACATCGCCCGCTGCCTGTTGGAGGTATTGGTAAAGTGGAGCCGTGTCCGAACCCTTCACCGAAACTTTCGCCATCATCGGGAACGTCACGGAATAGTTCCTGGTGCAGAACTGTTTGATCTCCTCGTTGGAGCCAGGTTCCTGCGAGCCGAAGTTGTTCGCCGGCACCCCGACCACCACGAAACCACGGTCCTTGTACTTGCGGTACAGCTCCTCCAGGCCTTTGTACTGAGGCGTGTAGCCGCACTGGCTGGCAACGTTGACGAACAGCATCACCTTGCCTTTCCAGTTTGCCAGCGGCGTGTCCTGGCCGTCGATGGACTTCATGGTGAATTCGTGCACGGAGTTGGCGGCGAATAAGCTGGCAGACAAGGCAAAAGCTCCCAAAAGTAGATACCTACGCATGGTCAATGGGATGCCGCCGGTCCGGCTGCGGTTGCAGAAACTGAAGACGCAAGCTCTTTGCCGGGAGGGCGAAAATCCCGTATACTCAATAGTTGCGGATATGTTGTACGTTCTGTTGACCGTTGTCCACGTGCTGGTTTGTCTTTTCCTGATCGGGGTCGTGTTGCTTCAGAGCGGGAAAGCGGCTGACCTGGCTGGCGCTTTCGGCGGCATGGGATCGCAGACGGCTTTTGGGCCGCGCGGTTCGGCGACGCTGCTGTCCAAGCTCACCACCGGCTCGGCGGTGCTGTTCATGATCACGTCGTTGACGCTTTCGATCGTGCAGACTCGCGACGCCGGCGGCGGTTCCGGGTCGAGCATCCTGGAGAAGGCTGCGCAACCGGCCAGCAGCACGGCGAAGAAGGATGGCGCGCCGGCCCCCACGCCGGGAGGCGCGGCCCCGGCCACTCCTGCTGCGCCGCAGCCGACGGTCACGCTGATGGATGAAACGACTGGCGAGAAGAAGACGATCCCGCTGAACATTCCTCCTGCTCCCGCCAGTCAGCAACAGCCGCCGGCCGAGAAACCGGCCCCGGCGAAGAAATAGGTTTCCGGTTGGTGGGGGCGCACCCCAGCGGCCACTCGCGGAGGTGGCGGAATTGGCAGACGCACTAGCTTGAGGTGCTAGCGGGAGCAATCCCGTGGGGGTTCAAGTCCCCCTCTCCGCACCAAAAATTGGCCGCCGTCCTGGACAGGGACGGCGGCCTTCTTCCTATGCGCTAGGAACGCGCCAGAGTGCTCCGCTTGCACGGGGCGCCGAATCCATTTTTGAGGCTGGACATTCCTTCCTCGCGAGGTGCTTCTGAAGAAGCGCGGGCGGTCGCCGGCATGTCGGCGGCATCCTCATCTCGGCAACTGCTTCAGGATGGCGACTACGCCTGAAGAATTCGCCAAAATTGGGACTTGGAGGTAGAGCGATAGACCTTCCTCGTTTCGTCTCTGAACTTCCCTGTTGACGACGGAAGCCCAGCGATCATCTGACCGCTCCTGTGAAAATCAACCCTGGGGTTGGAGACGGGGCCAGCGACGCCCTCACGCACTCGACGGCATGCCCGCATCTCGCGCTCCTTGCCCTCACCTTTGGCGGCCCGCAGGACTACGGGGCATCTGGCCTGGCGCACGGCCGGGCCATGTAGCGCCGGTCTTCGACCGGCGTCGCCGCCTCACAAACGGGGGAGGCATCTCGAAACCCGAGGGGCACGTCGGAGACTTGCCCCTCTGCGACGGTCAAACGTGGGGATTGGGTTTGGAGCCAGCGACGTCCTCAGCTGCGGGACTCCTCGCGCACCTTGCTCGCGGTTCGGACCGCTACCGGAGAGCCGGCGTTGCCCGCGGCTCGCCCGACAGGAGGCGCCCAGCGGCGGAGTTGGCAGGGGGCGCGCCGCCCCCTCCCCTGCACGGGCGCGGGTCACGCCGGCAGGGCGAGTTCATGCACCTCGAAGTCGAAACGATCCGGCGGGAGATTCGCCGGGGTTTCCGTGTTCAGATGCGCCCAGGCATGGTACGCGGAATCGGCCACGGGCGAGTTCAGGAAGAACAGAAACTGGTTCGTGCAGCAGTCGATGGGAGGCGGCTGGCGGAACGTCAGGCGCAAGCCGACCGCGTGCTCCACGCCCACCCCGCCCGTGGGGACTTCCTTTTCGCGCAACAGCTCCACAAAGCTCGATCGGTTGGCATTCGGCCATACGTCCGGATGCAGGAAGCGGCGCAGCACGGAACTGGCCTCGAACGTGATCTCGCACTGCCGGATCCACTCCAGAACCGAATCGCCCCAATGCCAGTGCTCGACCAAACCTCGATACTGGAGGGCGATCTGCGTAGCCAGATCGTACCGGAGCTGCTCGACATGTTCCGGCCGTTCGCGGTCCAGGGTGGCGGGCGGAATCATTTCCTCGGCATCGACCAGTTCCACAATCGACTCCAGGGAAACGTCCGACACAACTCGCCGGATCAGCAGCGGCGGCAGATGGTGAGTGCCGCTGCCAGGAATCTCGAGATAAATACGCTCGCCCATGGCCTCTTAGCCCTCACTGCTATTTATATCGACGGATCACGCCGAAAAGTTGATTCCTCGTTTTTTTACCATAGCCGGGCGGCCCGGCGCACAGAAAGATCTGATCCGCCCCATAAACCGTCCGGGGGAGTCGGCGGCACAAGTTCCCTGGATCCGGCGTGTTATCCTGCGGTCGGCATGGGCAACTACTCCATCGGACTCGACCTGGGCGGGACCAATTTGCGCGCCGCCGCCATCGACCGGTCGGGCAAGATACTGGGCAGGGTCTCCGGGAGCACCAACCTCAGCGAAGGCCGGGAAGCGGTGATTGCGGACATGGCGAACGCCATCGCCGCGTTGCGGGAGGAGTTTGGGCGCGCCGGGCTGGCGGGAGTTGGGGTGGGCGTTCCGGGCTTCATCATGATCAAGACCGGCGTCGTCACGGATTCACCGAATCTGCCGTTTTTCCATAACTTTCCGATTCGCGACGAGTTGGAGGCGCGCATCGGCGCGCGGGTGCTGCTGGAGAACGACGCCAACGCCGCCGCCCTGGGCGAGAAATGGATGGGCGCGGGCCGCAACGTGGACGATCTGGTGCTGCTGACTTTGGGCACCGGCATTGGCGGCGGCATTATTTGCGGCGGGCGGGTCCTGCACGGGTATGTGGGCATGGCGGGGGAGATCGGTCACCTCACCGTGAACCCCACCGGGAATCCCTGCGGTTGCGGGAACCGCGGGTGCCTCGAAAAACACGCCTCGGCGACCGCGGTCACGGTGATGGCCCGGCTGGTGGGACTCGGCGACTCGCTGAGCGCAGAGGACGTCTTCAAACTGGCTTCCGCGGGTGACACCAAGGCGCAGGAGATCTTCTCCATCATCGGCGAAAGCCTCGGCATCGCGCTGGCCAATCTGACCAATATTTTCAATTTCCCGTTGTACCTGTTGAGCGGAGGCCTGCTCGGCGCGTGGGATTTCTTCGCGCCGGCCATGCTCAACGAATGCCGGCGCCGCTCGCCCGTCTACCGCGCCACGGGGACGCGGATCGAAAAGGCCGAGCTGGGCAACCTGGCGGGCCTGTACGGCGCGGCTTTCCTGCCGTTTCTCGAATAAAACATCGGAGCACACTCATGTTTTGGCTGGGACTGGACATCGGCACTGGGGGCAGCCGCGCGCTGCTGGTGGACGAACAAGGGCGCGTGCGCGCGGGCTTCACCGCTCCGCACGAAGACATGACCATGGCCCGGCCGCTGTGGGCGGAACAGCGGCCGGAGAACTGGTGGGACGCCGCGGCGGCCGCCATTCGCGGCGTGCTCGCCGCGGCCGGCGCCTCCGGCGAGCAGGTGCGCGCCGCCGGACTCTCCGGGCAGATGCACGGCCTAGTGATCCTGGATGCAGACCGCCAGGTGATCCGTCCCGCGTTGATCTGGTGCGATCAGCGCAGCCAGCCGCAAGTGGACGCCATCAACGCCAAATTGGGGCCGGCCAAAGTGCTCGAGTGCATCGCCAACCCGGTGCTGACCGGTTTCACCCTGCCGAAACTGCTTTGGGTGCGCGACCACGAACCCGCGCACTTCGCGCGGGTGCGGCAGGTGCTTCTGCCAAAAGACTATGTGCGCTTCCGGCTGACGGGCGAGTTCGCCAGTGAAGTCTCCGACGCTTCCGGCACGGCGCTGTTCGACGTGGTGCGGCGCCGCTGGTCGTGGGAGATGGTGGACGCGCTGGGCCTGGACCGGGCTATCCTTCCGCGCGTGTACGAATCCAGCCAGATCACCGGGGCGGTGACCGCGGAAGCCGCGGCGTTGACCGGACTGAAGGAGGGCACGCCCGTGGTGGGCGGCGGCGGGGACCAGGCGGCGAGCGCGGTAGGCAACGGCATCGTCCGGGGCGGGATTGTCTCCTGCACGCTCGGCACCTCGGGCGTGGTCTTCGCGCACATGGACCAGGTGGCGTACGATCCGGCCGGGCGCGTGCACACGTTCTGTCATGCCGTGCCCGGCAAATGGCACGTGATGGGAGTCACCCAGGGCGCCGGGCTGAGCTTGCAGTGGCTGCGGAATCAGTTAATGCCGGGCTTGACGTACGATCAGATGACGGAGGAGGCGGCCGGCGCGCCCGTCGGCGCGCACGGCTTGTTCTGGCTGCCTTACCTGATGGGCGAACGCACGCCCCACCTGGACGCCACCGCCCGGGGCGGATGGTTGGGTTTAACGGCGAAGCATCAGCGCGCGGACCTGATCCGCGCGGTGATCGAGGGCGTCTCCTACAGCCAGCGGGACTGCCTGGAGATTGTCGAGTCGCTGGGCGTCAAGGTCGAGGCGGTGCGCGTCTCCGGCGGCGGTGCGCGGAGCGCGTTCTGGCGGCAGGTGCTGGCCAGCGTGTTCGGCAAGCGCGTGGTGCAACTGGAAACGCAGGAAGGCTCCGCCTACGGCGCGGCGCTGCTGGCCTTGGCCGGATCCGGAGCGTACGCCAGCGTGCCCGAAGTCTGCGGGGCGGTGATTCGCGAAGTTGACTCGGTCAGTCCCGGCGCGGAAGCGCCCTTCTACGCCCGAGCGCACCGGGTGTATCAGGGACTCTACCCTGCCCTCGCGCCCAGTTTTCGCAGCATCGCGGAGTTGTGAGCCGTTTCTCCGAAGTTCTCGCGGTTCGCGCCTTCTCTTCAGCGCCCGCTTGTCCGTGTGTATACTAAGGGTGCAGTGGGTGTGCTTCGCCTCATGGTTTTGCTGGTGGCGGCACTGGTTGCCGTGCCCTGCTTGGCGTGCGCCATCGGCGCGGCGACCGGGGCGCATGCCTGTTGCCCGCCAAAGGTGGAACACCACTGCGGAGGCTCCGAACCGGCGCCCGAGGCCGATTGCGCCCGCACCGGTTGGGCGGCGGAAAATGTCGTCACTCCCCAGGCGCCACCGCCGGCCGTCTCCGCGGAGCCCGCTCCGGATTCGCCGGCTCCCGCCCTCTTCGCCAGTTTGGCGCCCGTGCCCGAGCCGCGCAGCGGCGCTCCCCCAGGCCTCCTGGGCGCCCGTTTTTCCGCATTGCTGATCTAGGTTGACCGTTCCCGGCGCTATAGCCGGAGTGTGTCTCCGCGCACGCACCCGGTGTCTTTGCGCGCGGAAGAGGAACGGTCCCCATGAGAAAACTGTGGCTTTGCTTTGCACTTTGCGCGCCCTTGCAAGGCGCGCTGCGGCTCGAGGACCTGATCCGCGAGGCGCTGGAACATAGTCCAGTCGTCACCGCGGCTCTTCACCGCTATCAGGCCTCGCGCTACCGTCCCGGCCAGGCAAGTTCTCTGCCGGAGACGGTGCTGTCGGCCGGTTACACCGGCAGCGGGCGCCCCTGGCCTGGCGCCGGATTGGGTGTGTATCCCACCAGCAACCTCGGCGTGATGGTGGCGCAGGAGTTTCCTTTCCCCGGGAAGCGCCGCCTGCGGGGTGAAATCGCGGAAGCGGAATCGCACGCCGATTATCAGCGGTATCAGGAGGCTCGTCTCTCGGTGATTTCACGGCTCAAGCAGGCCTATTACCGCCTGGGATTCACCTACCTGGCCGAGGAGTCCCTCCAGCGCAACCGCGAACTCTTGCAGCTTCTTTTGAAGATTGCGGAAGCGCGCTACGCGGTGGGGAAGACTGCGCAACAGGATGTCCTCCAAGCGCAGACGCAATTGGCGCTGCTCGACGCCCGGTTCCTGCAACTGGAACGCGAGCGGCGCACACGTCATGCCGAGATCCTCAGCCTGGTCAACCGGAAACCGGGCGAGCCTTTAGAAAGGCCGGACTTGCAGCGGCCGCAGCCGCTGATTTCCCCGTTGGAAGAGTTGCTGGCGATAGCAGGGGCCCGCGCCCCGGCCCTCCGGCGCGACGAAAAGCAGGTGGCCCGCAATCAACTCGCCGTGAACCTGGCCCGCAAGGATTACTACCCCGACTACGCCGTATCGTCCGGCTACTACACGATGGGCCGCATGCCGGACATGTTCGAGTTTCGGGTGGACTTTCGGCTGCCGACCTCGTTTTTCCGCAAGCAGCGCGCAGCGCTTGCCGAGCAGTCGCGGCAACTGGCGGCGTCGCGCAAGACGCTGGCCGCCACCGCGCAAGACCTGGCTTACCGCATTCAGGAAGAGTATCTGGCCGCCACGACCGCCTACCGGCTGATGGAACTGTATGAAGAAAGCGTGGTTCCCCAGAGCGACCTGACGCTGGAATCGTCTCTCGCCAGCTATCAGACTGGCGCGGTGGACTTCCTCACGGTCTTCTCGAACTTCTCCATGACCCTCGAATACCAGCTCCATTACTACGAGGAGATGACCGCCTACTATCAGGCGCTGGCGCGGCTGGAGGCGCTCACGGGAGGGTGGGAGCCATGAGGCGCGTCCTGGGCGTGCTTCTGCTCGCCGGCGCCTTCACCGCCGGCTACTTCTTCCGCGGAGCCGGGACGGCGAAACCGGAACGCACAGTTCTGTATTGGGTTGACCCCATGCACCCCAGCTATAAGTCCGACCGCCCCGGGATAGCGCCGGACTGCGGCATGGCTCTCGAACCGGTCTACGCGAACGGCGCGGCGCCCGCGGAGCCCAAGGTGCTTTACTACTACGATCCTGAGCAACCTGCATACCGGTCTGGGAACCCCGGCTTTAATCCCGAAACCGGCAACGAACTGGCGCCGCACCAGGAGGGCGCCCCCCCGCCGGGCGCGCTGCGCGTGCCGCGGCGGAAACAACAACTCATCGGCGTCACTTACGGCACGGTGGAGATGACCTCCGTGGCGCGGACCATTCACGCCGTGGGGCGTGTGACGGCGGACGAAACGCGCATCCATCACGTCCACGCCAAGATCGAGGGATGGATCGAGGACGTGGCGGTGGGATTCGTAGGCCAGCAGGTTCGCAAGGGCGAACTGCTCTTCCGTCTCTACAGCCCGCATCTTCTCGCGGCACAGCAGGAATACCTGCTGGCGCTGCGCGCCAGAGATGAACTGGCCAGCGCCAGGCGCGAAGAAACCCGCCGCCACGCCGCGGCGCTGGTCGAGGCTGCGCGGCGCAAATTGGAACTGTGGGACCTCACCGCGGACCAGATCGCCGAGCTTGAGGTAACCCGGCAGGCGCGCCGCGCGCTGGCCTTTTACTCTCCCGCGCACGGACATGTCACGCAGCGGAACGCGTTTCCGCAGCACTGGGTGAAACCAGAAACGGAACTCTACACCATCGTGGACTATTCGCGAGTCTGGGTGATTGCCGATATCTACGAGCCGGAAATCTCCGCCATCGGCGTGGGAACGGCGGCGGTGATCAGCCTGCCCTCCCTGCCGGGACGTTCGTTCCCCGCCCGGGTGTCTTATATCCAGCCGGAGCTCGATGGCGCGACGCGCACGCTGAAGGTCCGCCTGGAACTGGCGAACCCGCGCCTGACGCTGAAACCGGAGATGTACGTCGAGGTGGATCTTCGCGTTACCGGAGCGCCCCGGCTGACCGCGCCGGCGGAAGCCGTGCTGGACGCCGGCCACACCCGGAAGGTGTTTGTGGACCAGGGCGAGGGCTACTTCGAACCCCGCACCGTCGAGGTGGGAGAACGCGTGGGCGGGCGCGTGGTCATCCTGCATGGTCTGCGCCTGGGCGAACGCGTCGTCACGAGTGGTAACTTCCTGCTCGACGCGGAGAGCAAACTGAAGTCCGCGGCGGGCGCCATGAGCGCGGCCGAAGCGCCGGCCGGCGGCGGCGGTTCGCCTCCTCACCATCACCACCATGATTGACCGCACAATTGCTTTCGCGGGCAGGAATCCGCTGGCCGTGCTCGCGCTGGTGGCGGCGCTTACTGCCGCCGGCTGGTGGGCCATGGGCAACATCGCGCTCGATGCCATCCCTGACTTAAGCGACACCCAGGTCATCGTGTACAGCCGCTGGGATCGCAGTCCCGACATCATTGCAGACCAGGTGACCTATCCCATCGTCACCGCCATGCTCGGCGCGCCCCGCGTCCAGGACGTGCGGGGCATCTCGGACTTTGGCTACTCGTTCGTCTACGTGATTTTCGAGGAGGGCACCGACCTGTATTGGGCGCGCTCGCGCACGCTCGAGTATCTGTCCGCGGTGCTGCCGCGCCTGCCGGAGGGGGTCAGGACGGAACTGGGGCCGGACGCCACGGGCCTGGGGTGGGTGTTCCAATACGCGCTCGTCGACACGAGCGGTAAACATTCGCTGGCCGATTTGCGATCGTTTCAGGACTGGTATCTCGGCTACTATCTCAAGGCCGTCCCGGGCGTGGCGGAGGTTGCGGCGCTCGGTGGCTTCGTCCGGCAGTATCAGGTACAGGTCGATCCCCGCAAACTCGCCGCCTACGGCATCCCGATCGGGCGGGTACTCGAGGCGGTCCGCTCCGGCAACCGCGACGTGGGCGGACGCCTGATCGAAATGGCCGGCGCGGAGTACATGGTGCGCGGCCTGGGCTACGCGAAATCCGCCGCCGACCTCTCGGCCATCGCCGTGGCCACCAGCGAGACCGGAGTCCCGATCCGCATCAGCGATCTCGGCCGCGTCACCCTCGGTCCCGACGTGCGGCGCGGCCTGGCGGACTGGAATGGTACGGGCGACGCCGTCTCCGGCATCATCGTGATGCGTCAGGGCGAGAACGCGCTGGCCGTCATTGACCGGGTGAAAGCGAAAATCAGGGAGATCGAGCCAGGGCTGCCCGACGGCGTGCGCGTGGTCACCGCGTACGACCGCTCGGACCTTATCCTCCGCGCCATCGACAATCTGAAGACCACGCTGACCGAAGAAATGGCGGTGGTCTCGCTGGTGATTCTGCTTTTCCTCTGGCATATCCCGAGCGCCCTGATCCCCATCGTCACCATCCCCGTCGCCGTGCTGATCTCATTTCTGCCGATGTACGGCATGAATATCACCGCCAACATCATGTCGCTCGGAGGCATGGCGATTTCCATCGGCGCGCTGGTGGACGCCGCCATCGTCGTGGTGGAGCAGACGCACAAGAAACTCGAACAGTGGGAACGGTCCGGGCGCCCGGGCGAGCCTCGCGAGGTGATCGTCGCCGCCGTCCAGGAAGTGGGCGGCCCCAGTTTCTTCGCGCTGCTGGTCATCGCCGTGTCGTTCCTGCCGGTGCTGGCGCTGGAGGCGGAAGAGGGACGGCTGTTCAAGCCGCTCGCCTACACCAAGAATTTCACGATGATCGTGGCGGCGTTCCTGGCCATCACGCTCGACCCCGCCCTCCGGGTGCTGCTTACGCACGTTCGCAACTTCCACTTCCGGCCGCGCTGGCTGGCCCGCACGGCGAACGCCGTCCTGATCGGCCGGATCCATCCGGAAGAGCGTCACCCGGTCAGCCGGATGCTGATTCGTCTCTATCAGCCAGCTTGTTTGTGGGCGCTGCGCTGGAAGTGGCTGGTGCTCGGCGGCTCCGCCGCGCTGGTCGTGCTCACCGTTCCCCTCTACCAGCGCCTGGGCTCTGAGTTCATGCCGCCGCTCGACGAGGGCAGCCTGCTTTACATGCCCACGACGCTGCCCGGCGTTTCGGTGACGGAGGCCGAGCGTCTGCTTCAAGTGCAGGACCGCATCCTCAAGCGCTTTCCGGAGGTCGATACCGTGTTGGGCAAGGCCGGGCGCGCCGAGACCGCCACCGATCCGGCCCCCTTATCAATGATGGAAACCGTGATCGTGCTGAAACCTCACTCTGCGTGGCGGCGCAAAGAGACCTGGTACTCGGACTGGGCGCCGGACTGGCTGCAGCCCGCCCTCCGCCGGGTGACCCCGGATCACCTGTCCACCGCGGAACTGGTCAGCCAGATGGATCAGGCGCTGCAAATCCCAGGCGTCTCCAATGCCTGGACCATGCCCATCAAAGCGCGCGTCGATATGCTCACCACCGGCATTCGGACTCCCGTGGGAATCAAGATTTTCGGCGACGACGCTTCCCGGATCGAACAGATCGGCCAGCGGATCGAGGCGACCCTGCGTGAGGTTCGCGGCACGCGGACTATTTTCGCCGAGCGCACCAGGGGCGGCTATTTCCTCGATTTTGCCTGGAAGCGGACGCAACTCGCCCGCTACGGGCTGTCGATCGACGACGCCCAGATGCTCGTGACGTCGGCCATCGGCGGCGATGCCCTGACGACAACGGTCGAGGGGCGAGAACGCTACCCAGTCAGCGTCCGGCTTCTGCGCGACTACCGCGAGGACCTGGAACAGCTCGGGCGCGTGCTGGTTCCCGCGAGGGAGGGACGGATCCAGATTCCCGTCTCGCACCTGGCGGACATCCGCGTGCGCAGCGGCCCGGCGATGTTGCGCAACGAGAACGGGTTGCTCTGCGGATACGTCTTCATCGAGGTCGCCGGACGCGATCTCGGCGGCTACATCGCCGAGGCTCGCGAGCGCCTGCGCAGCGTCATCCAACTGCCCCCGGGATTCGCCTGGCAGTGGAGCGGTCAATTCGAAGCGATGGAGCGGGTGAGGGGCAAACTCCTCGTGGTGGTCCCGCTCACCCTATTCCTGATCCTGGCGTTGCTGTACCTGAACACCAGATCGATCGTGAAGACGGCGATCGTCTTGCTGACCCTGCCGTTCTCCGCGGTGGGCGCCATCTGGCTGCTTTACCTTCTCGACTACAACATGAGCATCGGAGTCTGGGTGGGACTCATCGCGCTCGTGGGCATCGACGCGGAGACCAGCGTGTTCATGCTGCTCTATCTGGACCTCGCTTACGACAAGGCGCGCCGGCAGGGCGGGCTGACCAGCCTTGCCGCGCTGCGCGCCGCCGTTCTCGAGGGCGCGGTGCAGCGGATCCGCCCCAAGTTTATGACCGTGGCGACGCTGTTCATTGCTCTGGCGCCGATTATGTGGTCCACCGGCACGGGCGCGGACGTGATGAAACGGATCGCCGCGCCTTTGGTCGGCGGCGTCTTTACTTCGTTCCTGTTGGAACTGCTGGTCTATCCCGCGATTTATGAGGCTTGGAAATGGCATTTCGACGTGAAACGGCAATTGCCGCAATCCTGATGCTGGCGGCCGCGGCCGCGGCCGGGCAAGGGCTGGACGCGCGGCACGAGCATTGGCGCAAGGGCTGCCCGGGCCGGTTGACGGTGGATGCAACGGGAGTCTCGTTCGCGGAACTCCGCGGCCAGCCGCGCAAGAGGCCTCACACCTGGCATTGGCCCTACCACGAGATCCAACAGGCCACCCTCGGCCGCGACACGCTGCGCATCCTGACCTACGAGGACCGCGTCCTGCGGCTGGGCGCCGACCGCGCGTATTCCTTTTCCCTTGCCCCAGGAAACAGTTTCGTCAGCCTCCGCGAGGCGCTTCGTCGCCCACTCGACACGCGGCTGGTCGTCACCGACCCGCCGGAACAAGAGCCTGCGTGGGCGGCGCCCGCCAAACTGCTGCGCCTGACAACCGGCACGCACGGCACGCTGGAGTTACACCAGGACGCCATCGTATTTCGCACTGCGAAACCCGGGCGCGGCCGCCACTGGCGTTTGGCCGATATCGACAACGTGATCAGCACGGACCCCTACGCCCTCACGTTGACCACCTTCGAGCGGTCGCGTCTGCACTACGGCGGACGCCGCGATTTCCAATTCCGATTGAAGCGGCCGATCGATCCGGCTCGGGTGGACTCACTGTGGCGGCGGATCCGAGCGCGGCACGAGGCGCATATTCTCGACCATTACAAGAATCCGGAGAACCCATCCCTCTGCGAACCATTCTGATCTTTCTTGTGGCTGCGGCGATGTTCGCGGCCTCCTCGGAACCCAGAACCTTTACGGGCGTGGTTACCTGCTCGATGTGTGGCGCCGACCACTCGGCCATGACAATGGGGTCCGCCCCCGAATGTGTGCAAGGCTGCGTGCGCGGGCACGGCGCCCAGTACGCCTTATACGATGGCAGGAACGTCTATCAGCTGAGCGATCAAAAACTGCCCGCGCCGTTCGCGGGGAAAAAGGTGCGCGTCACCGGCGTGCTGTACGAGAAGACGCAGATCCCGCGCGTCGACAGGATCGAAGCTCAGCCGTAGCGGCGGGCGGACGGCACCAGATCGGTTCTCCGGCGCGCCTACTCTACCGTCACCGCGAACACCTCCGCCCGGTAGAGGTGAATGCGCAGGAGATATCGTCCTGCGGGCAAGCCGTCCGCCCCGCGCCAGGCGGCGGCGTGCGCAAACGAGTCGCCGCGGAGCGGGATTGCCTCATCCTGCGTGTAGCCGCGCACGCGGTAACCGCGCTCGGTGAGCAGTTCGGCTTTGATCCACCCTGCGCGCGCGTCGCCGTTGAAGGTGATGCGGCGCGCGCCCGTCAGGTCCAGCGCCCGCAGCGTGATCTGGCCGCGGTGTTCGAGCACGCCGCCGAGCGAGCGCTGGTCGCTGCGCGCCACGGCGCGGATACCGGCGAACCGGTCCCGCGGAATGCTGGCGAGACCGACGCCGGTATCGCCGTAGGGATCCCGCGCGGGACCTCGCGTTCCACCCACCGCGGTGCCCGGGTAGGCGCCATAGTAGAAGCGGATCTGGTTGTCCAGCACAATCGGGTTGGCGTTGGTGAACATGCTGCCGCCATCGAAGCCGCCGGCCGGGTTCCGCGGCAGAAATGGCGTCTTCCGGTAGGGACGTTCCCAGGCCAGGCCGTCGCGGCTCACCATCAGTTCGATGTCGATCATGAGGTTGCCGCGTTCCCCTTCGCGCCGCAGCACCTGGTTCAGACACAGATAGCGGTTCTGGTAGTAGAACACCGGCGTCGTGTGAAACTCCACGTCCGGGGAGTCGTCGTCATCCGGGGTCAGCAGCAACTCGGGAGCGGACCACCTGACCAGGTCGGGGCTCTCCGTGCGGCCCATGCCGTGCTTGAACACCAGGCCGCCGTCCGGACGGTCGTACCACATTTTGCCGTAAAGGGCCCAGACGCGCCGGATGGGATCCCACATCAAGTCCGCGCCATCGGACATGGAGAGCGGAAACCGCCAGGCCGGACGCGGCGCTCCCCCGCGCGTGCGGTCCTCGCCGAGGTGGTCCTCGCCGGCGAAGGGCGGCGGTTGCCCCTGGCCGCCGTAAAGCGTGTGCAGCATCGGGCCACCCTCCGGCTTGGTCCAGTGGATGCCGTCGGGCGACCAGGCAAGCTGCAATCCCGGATACTCCCGGCCGTCCTTCTGAAACCAGTCGTAGAACACCATGCGGTACCGGTGGGCGGCGTCCGCATGCTCATCGACGACCACGGAATTCGTGTACCGGTCGCTGAACCCGCCGTTGCCGATCATGACGATGTTCGTGGGCTTGCCGCCATTGAAATCGAACAGGTCGAGGTCCGGTTTGGTCCAGTGGACGCCGTCCCGCGACTCGGCATAGCAGACCAGCGACTGGTGCGTTTTCCGCCGCGCCGCCGGCTTGGCGTAGCTCTGGTACCACATCTGGTAAAGGCCGCGGCGCGGATCGCGATAAACGCTGGTCCAACCGATCGCCAGTTCCCAGGGTTTCTCCTCCCGCACCACCGGATTGGCCGGATGGCGGACCGCCGGATGCACGGCCCGGCGCGTGCCGGAGCGGTAGAGGATGTCGTGGTCGTCCACAAACAGGATGGTGCGCGGCCCGGCCGGAAGCGACCCGGCGGCGATCAGCAAAATCGCGGTTCTGTACATCGGGACGGCTACTCGCGGACGAAGACGTGGACGCCGCTGCCCGCCCGGCCCTGATAGGTGACGTAGACCCGTCCCTCTTTGTCGATGGCGGCCGATTGAATGAAGTTCTCGGGGCGCGGCAGCCGCCAGGTGGCCAAGTGGCGGCCCTGGTTATCGAATTTCTCCATCGTGCTCCGGCGCTGGCGGTCGCGCGCCATCAGGTACACATTGCCTTCCCCGTCCGTCGAGAGGTTGTGATAGTGGAACGGCCCCCCGTCTTCGCGGATGCGGGCGAACACTTGCAGCAGCTTGCCCTCGGGGGTGAACTTCATGGCCGGGCCGTAATAGTTGGACACGAAGACGTCGCCATGCGGGTCGCAGCCGATGCCATGCGGCGCGTTGAACTCGCCCTCGCTCTGGCCGGTCTTACCCCAGGAAGTGACGTACTGGTCCTGCGCATCGTAAACGTCGACCACGCTGCGGTCGACGTCGACCAGGAAAAGGCGTCCGGCCGGGTCGAAGTCGAGCGTGTGCGGCCGGAGAAACTGGCCGGGCCCGCGCCCCTCGCTGCCAAAGGATTTGAGGAACTTGCCCTCATGCGTCAGCACCTGGATGCGATGGTTGCCGACGTCCGCCACGTAGATCTTGCGGTCGCGGCTGACTCGGGCGTCGCGGGGCGCCTGGAACTGGCCGGGACCGCTGCCGGGACCCTCGCCGATTTCTCCCAGGTAGCGACCTTCCGACGTGAAGCGGAAAATGCGGGAGAGCCGGCTGTCGATCACCAAAACGTTGCCGTCCGCGTCAATGCAGATGCCGTGCGCGCCGCGGAGCTGGCCCGGGCCGTCCGCCGCGTCGCCGAAGGAGCGCAGCCACCGGTAGGTTTCCGCCTGCTGCGCCCCCACGGGCGCGAGCACCAAGAGAAGCACACCAAGCCATGCCGAACGATGGTTCACGATACCGATACTGTAGGCGCCGCGCGGCGGGAAACACAAGGGCGGGAGCTTAATTAACCGCTCAGCCGCCCCTCGTCCGTGACCTCGCGCACCAGGGAGAAGAACGCACGCTTCCGTTCCGTGTTGATGCCCCAATTCACCGGCGGACACTGATAGCCGCTTTCGTAATCGCTGCGGCCAGGATCGAAGTACCCCCAGGAGGCGTATTCGCTCAGCGCCGCCAGCATATTGTTCTCCGGCCGGTCGAAGCCGAAGTGGTCGTCCTCGTTGAACAGAATCGGCCTGGGCCGGTAGCCAGGCACTGCCCGCGTTTCCCGCACCATCGCGGCGATGCGCGCCCTCCGGACTGCCGCCTTGCAGGTTGATGGTGAAGCTCAGCAGTCCGTGCCTCCGCTAATCCGGCAGGGCGGCGAGGAATTCGCGGGTGTTCCGCTCCGCGTCCCAGCATCCCGTGTCGGGGTACGCCCAACGCGAGCGCGTGGCGGGGTTGAGGTCGTCGAAGATTCCCTGCAGCATCCGCGAATTCAGCAGCAGTCCTTTGATGCGCCGTCCCTGGTAGGTGCGTCCGGGGTAGGTGGGACGCCCGTTGATCAGGAACCGGTCGCCGTCGATCGAGACCCGCGTCCGCCGGCGGGCGGCGAAGGCGCCGCGGGACACCGCCAGCGCCACCAGGAAACGCCGGCGGTTCACGGCCCGTCTCCCGCGCGGACCCACTCGGCGTTAAACCGGGCGTACTTGATGGACTTGCGCGGCGCGTCCTTGGGCAGATGGTTTAGAAAGTAGCTGTACGTCAGATGGATCATTCCGTCCCGCCCCTGAATCACAGAAGGGTAGTGGAACGAACCCGCGCCCTTTTCCCGCCGGTCCCACTCGATGCGGCGCTTCCACTTCCACGTGGCGCCTTCGTCATCGGAAAGCCAGGCGGAAAGCGCGTGCCTCCCTTGCTCGGTGTCGTTATTCACCATCAGCCATTGCCCGTCGCGCAGCGCGATCACCTCCACGCTGGTCCCCGAGTTCGGGATATCGGTATCCACGCCCGGGGTCCAGGTGACCCCTTCGTCTTTGGAGACCGCCATGATCACGCGCTTGGGCGGCGGGCCGTTGTCGCGCAGGTAGGCGACGATCTCGCCGTTGCGTTTCCTGACCAGGCTAGGCTGGACTCCGCCATAACTCAGCAGAGGTTCGCTGGCGGTCCAGGTGCGGCCTCCGTCGTCGGTGATGGCGATCAGGCTGAAGTCGTACCCATCGGAATAGAGCGGCGTCAGGATCCGGCCGGAAGGCAGCTCCAACGGATGCGCGCGCGGCATCCAGCCCATCCGCGAAAAGTACTTGTCGGCGGCCTTCTCCCACACGCGGCTGGCCCATTGCCTGACTTGCGCCGGCAACGCGGGATCAGTCCGCATCGGCTCCACCCAAGCGCGAACGCGGGCTGCGAAGTTCGGCGGGATGAAGAGCAGGCTTTCGCTGACTTCCCAGCGGGGCGGATCGGTCTGGCCGCCTCGCCCGGCGATCCGGTACTGGAGCAGCGCTGTCTCCCAGCGGTTGGCGATGATCACCGGCCACATCAGCCACAAGCGCGCCTGGCGGTCGACGAAGAGAATCGGGTTCGTGTCCGGAAAGTTCGGCGTGTCGGCAAGGGTGTAGCGGGGCTGCCACTGGCGCGTCCCGTACTTGCGGCGCGCCGCCTCCACCTTGACATCGTCCGCCGTGCGCTCGCCGGAACCGTGGTACCAGCAAACGAACAGGTCGCCGTTGGCCAGTTCGACGATGGAAGAGGAGTGGTTGTGCCAGTGCTCCAGGGGAAAGATCAACTGGCTTTCGAACACCGGCGCCGCGCCGGCCAGCGCCGCCGCCGAGAGAAGAGTAACTACGATCCGCATGCGTGATTCCTTATGCCCAACCAGCGCGCCGCCCGCTGCTACGTTCGCCGCTCCCACCCCAGCAACTCCAGCGTGAGAATCGCGGCGCGCATCAGGTGGAACGGATCTTTCACCGGCAGCGCGATCAGGTCCGTCACCCGCCTTCCCTGCCGGTCCAGCCGCTGCCACCATTCGCCGAAATCGCGCAGGGGGAAATGAGCGAAGCTCCACTCGTGCACCCGCTGGTACCACTCCCAGGCCCAGTCCTCGCCGGTCAGCGCGTGCGCCAGCAGGAGCCCATACAAGGCTTCGCTATGCACCCACCAAACCTTCTTGTCCGCATTGCCAAACCGTGGCGGATTCCCGTCGGCGTCAAGATGCAGCATCAGGCCGCCATATTCGCGATCCCAGCCCAGTTCCACATGCCAGCGCATCGCTTCGGCCGCCCGCCGCACCCAGGCGGCATCGCCGCGGCGGTGCGCCAGGCGCAGTTGAAACCACATCGACTCGATGCCATGGCCCGGCACCACGTGCGTTCCCTCGGGCGGTGGCAGCAGCCCGTAATCGCCAGCGAGGAATTCGAGGATGACCCGCCGCCGCGGTTGCAGGAAGCGGGTCATCACTTCGGCGGCGAAACGGTCCGCATCCGCCTCGATCCGGGCGTCTGCCGTGGTCTGCGCCAGTTCGTCGGCGACGCTCGACAGAATCATCGGCACGCCGTGCACCTTGCGGCCGGGAGGAACCGACTCGGGCGCCAGATCCGCGAAAGCCGGGTCAGCGATGCGCGCGAGAATCCGGCGGTAGGCCGCCAACGCCGCGTCCCGCGCGGAGGGATCGTTCGCCGCGCGGGCGTATTCATTCAGCCCGTAAACGGCAAAGCAGTCGGCGAACACGCTCAGCGGCCCTTCCCGCGGCTGCCCTTCGCGAGTGACCGAGTAGAAGAAGCGGCCTTCGGCGTCGGCGCCGTGGTCCAGCAGGAAGCGGGCGGTCCGCCGCGCCAGTTCGAGGAACTCCGGCCGCGCTTCGATGCGGTTGTACAGCCTGGCCATCAGCCAAAGCCAGCGCCCCTGCGACCACAGATACTTCGTGGTGGACTGGACGCGGCCTTCTTCGTCCATGCAGCTCAGCACGCCGCCATGTTCGCGGTCCGCGCCGTGCTCCATCCAAAACGGCAGCAAGCCCTCGAACAACAGCCGGCGATAGAACTCCGCTAGCGCCGCTCGCGTCATTCGGAGGGATTCTAGCAGGCTGGCGGCCGGGGGCGGACCGCAGCGGGCGCCGCCCCCGTCGCCGCGGCGCAGAGGGGCAGCGCGGGATACTGGCGCGCGACCGTGGCTGATAGAATGAGGCCATTCTGGAAGGAGTTCCCGAGGATGCCCCTGCTGGATCGCCGCACTTTGCTCAAACAGGCGGCCGCCGCGCCGCTGCTCGGCTACCTGGCGGCGCAAGGCGCCTGGCACAAAGCATGGGGAGCGGTGCGCCGTTCCCCGAAAAACAACATCTACACCCGCATCGGCGTGCGCCCTTTCATCAACGCGCGCGGGACGTGGACCTACCTGAGCGGTTCGCTGGAACTGCCTGAGGTGAAGGCCGCCAAGCAGGCCGCCGCGGAGCACTTTGTGGATATGTTTGAATTGCAGCGCGGCGTCGGCCGGCGGCTGGCCGAACTGTCCGGCGCGGAAGCCGCGATCGTCACCTCCGGCGCGGCGGGCGCGATGGCCGTCGCCACCGCCGCCTGCATCGCCGGCAGCGACCCCGAGAAAATCTGGCAACTGCCCGACACCACGGGTCTCAAGCACGAAGTGGTCATGTTCGGCGGCCGCAGCCCGTTCGACAGCGCCATCCGGCTGGCCGGCGGAAAACTGGTGCTGGCCGCCACGCACGACGAACTCGAAAAAGCGATCAACCACCAGACTGCGATGATCTACACCACGCATCGCGGGGAACGCCTGGAGAAAGCCATCGCCATCGCCAGGCGGACGAAGGTGCCGCTGCTGATGGACGACGCCGCGGGCATTCCGCCCATCGAAAACATGCGGCTGTATGCCCGGATGGGCTGCGACCTGTACACGTTCAGCGGGGGGAAAGGACTGTGTGGTCCGCAGTGCTCCGGCCTGCTGTTCGGCCGCCAGGATCTCATCGAAGCCGCGCTGGCCAATTCGAGCCCGTGGGAGGGCGCCGTGTGCCGGCCGATGAAGGTCGGCAAGGAAGAGATTATGGGCGTGCTGGCGGCCGTCGAGGCCTGGGTGCACGCCGACCTGGCCGCGCTCGACAAACAGTGGGCGGCGCGGGTGGAACGCATCAAGAAACTGGTGGACACGGTGCCCGGCGTCAAGACGGAGATCGAGATCCCGCCAGGCGGCAACCGCTACCCCACCCTCGTGGTGAGCTGGGACGAAGCGGGGTGGAATTTCCCCGTCTCCGCCTGCGATCAGGCGCTGCGGGACGGCGAGCCGCGCATCGAGGTGCTGACGCGTTCCAACCCGAGCCTGGTGCCCGCGGTGCATGGCCGGGACGAGAAAACTCCCAAACGCGCCGATCAGATTCGGATCATCTCGATGACGCTCCAGCCGGGCGAAGACCTGATTGTGGGCAAGCGCCTGCGCGAGATTCTGAACGACGCCCGCAAGCGGGCGGGCGCTTAGGATGCCGCGTGCGCGGCGGAGCGATCCAGATGAGGATCTTGCTGAGGACATGCGCGGTCGCCAGCGCGCTCGCTCACGGGGTGGTGGTGGGAGCCGCCGGCCTGGAATACGAAGTGGACCCGGTGACGCGGTACGTGCGGGTCTCCTATCCGGTGCCCGCCGGTGCTCCGGATGCCGTCGTGGTCCGCGCCGAGCACCGGGCCTGCGGAACCCAGACCTGGCAGCCCGCGCCGGTGTGGGCCTGGAAGGGGGCCACGGCGGAGCGCCTGACCCCGCGCGCGGAATGGGAGGCCGGCATCGCTCGCGGCGAACTGGCCGAACGGCTCGCCGCCGGCCTGCGGCGCACCCTGGTATGGAATCCGGTGCGCTTTGGCAGCGCCCGGATCTGCGTCGACTTCCGCGTCGCCGTTGGCGAGGGTCCGCTTTGGCGCGGCGAGACCAGGGTGGAACTCGACAATTCCGACGTCGTGATGCTGGACCGGTGGGAACGCGTGATCCAGCAGGGCGCGGTCTCGCCAGACCCGCCGCCCGGCGCGGCGATGTGGTGGCTGCGCACCGGCCAGTCAGGCCCCGGCGCGCCCCTGGGCGGCGACTCGCTCGAAGTCAAAGAAAAGCGCATCGAACTGCCGCCCCTCACCTATCCGCTGAACCTCCAAGGACCCTACGCGATGTTCGTCGCGTTGCCTCCCAAGCTCGGCGGGGTGGAACTGCGCCTTTCGGGCGACGAGCGCGCGCAGTGGCTCCATGAGTCGCGGCCCGGCGCGGAGACGTTCTGGCGGTGGGACTCCCTCACCCGGCAGCACCTGGTGATCCAGCAGCCCTATCGCACCGTCTACGAGTACGAAGACGGCTTCCGCGCTCATCTCGATTACGTGCGCCTGGTGCCCCTGCCGCCGGCGCTGGTTGCGCAACTGGAGGCGGAAGCGGCCGCGACCGGCGAACGAAAACTGGTGGCCGGCTACAACGAGCCCTACAGTTGGGCGTTCTACGAGAAGGTCACCACCAACTTGCAGCATGTAGAGCCGCTGCTGGCCTTTGCCGAAGCGCGGGTGGACATTCTCGACACCCAATTCGGGCGCGCGGGGGCCAAACTGGTGTTTGAATCGCGGGCCGGAGAACAACTGCTGGCCGAGACGATGGGCGACCCGGTCCGCGGCGCGGTCCCGCGTACGTCGAATGTGGGCCGGATGCAGCAGTACACGAACATGCTGGCTACGCAGGCGCGCCATGCGCGGCGTTTGGGGATGCGGTTTTTCGCCAATCTCGGCGCGACCAACTGCTATCCGGGTTCGCCGTTGCAGGCCGATTTCTGCCGCGACCATCCCGAGTGGCGCATCGGCAACACGTTGCGATACGACGTGCCGGAAGTACGGCGTTACGTGCTCGCGCTGTTTGAGGAGGCGCTGGAAATCGGGGTGGACGGAGTCTCGGTCGATTGGTGCCGCTACCCGCATTCGATTCGGGACAAAGACACCGTCACCACGTTCTTCCGGGAGTTGCGGGCGCTGGTCGACCGCTTCGGGGAGACGCAAGGCCGCCGTATCCCGATCCTGACGCGCTTTCCGGCGCGCGGGGTTCCTGGCGCCGAATTCATGGACTACGCCGCGTGGGTGAGGGAGCGGCTGGTCGATTACCTCGCGCCCAGCAACATTCAGGCGCGCCACCTGACCTTCGACATCGCCGAGTACCGGCAGGCCGTGCGCGGCACGGCCGTGCGCCTGCTGCCTTGTGTGGACGCCTTGCACTGGGGGTTGCCGTTTCCGGACCTGTGGTTGGAGCGCGTGCTCCATCTCTACGAGCAGGACGCCGATGGGGCGTACGTCTACCAGGCGGACGCGCCCGCGCTGGGCTCGCCCGAGGATCGCCGCGCTTTGCGGCGGGCGGGCTCCCTCGCGTCGCTGCGGCGCTGGAGGCAGGAGCGCGACCGCCTCCAAACCAGCTACAGCAAGGGCGTCTACCTGACCAAACCCGCGCAGGGCCCGGCTTACCACCGTTGGGAGCGCGTGCGCGTCTGGGTGGAGGGATTCCGCCCGCAGACGGTCGAACTGTGGGTCGACGGCAAACGCGTGAATCGCTACGCCGCGCCTCCGTATGTGCTGTTCTCCGAGGATCGCTCGGCCGACCAATCGATGGCGGCGGGACGCCACGTCCTGACCGTGCGGGCGGAAGACGGCGGCCGGTGGCTGGAGCAAGAGTTCCCGATCGAGTTCGCGCCGTGAGCGCGGATCATTTCGCCGCGGGGACGCGCTCGGCCGCCGGCGCCGTCTCCCTCCCGCTCCCCGCCGCGCGGCCCGCGGCGATGGCGGCGCCCAGTACGGCGATCTCGGCGTCCGCCGCGGCGACCTCGACGTAACTGCCTCGCAGGGGGCTCATCTGGACGGTTTCCTCCAGGTAATCGTTTAGCACCCTGCTGTCGACAAAGCGCGCCATCGGGCCGGTGATGTAGAACTTGCCGGGTCCATCCAGGTGAATGCTGCTCCCGGTGGCGGCGGCCAGGGCGCGGTGCCAAAGACGCGCGAACGCCCGGCAGCGCTCATCTCCGTGCGCAGCCAGCGCGAATACCTCCTCCGGTTCGAGGTCGAGGAAACGGAGACGCATCGCGTGCCCGCCCAGGATGCCTTCCAGGTGCCCGACGCCGCCGCACCCGCAGAAGCGTTCCGCGGGATCGAGCGTGACGGTGCAGTGGCCGCCTTCCCACAGGCCGCCCAACTGCGGATGGCGGCCGTAGCCCACGGTGTCGCCAAGATTCCAAACGCGGACCACGCGGTCCACTTCCCCGCGGGAAGCCGCTACTCCCGCCGCCAGCGCGTGGGAATCATTCAGCACCCAGACATCCGGGCAGCCGCACGCTTCGCGCAAGCGGTCGCGCAGAGCCACGCCTTTCAACTGGGGAAGACGGGGAGCTTCCAGGATCACTCCGTCCAGGACGATACCCGGGACGGCGACCCCAATGGCCGAAATCGCGCGTCCGCGCGCCACCATCTCCACCCCCTGGCGGATGGCCCGCAAGATTTCGCCGGCAGGCGCCAAGTCCAGACGGCCGCCGCCGTCTCCCTCCACCGGGCAGGCGTTCACCGGACCCGTCAGCCGATGTCCCGCGACCACGCCGGCCGCGATGCGTTCCGCGACCAAGACTCCCAGGAAGTGCCGCATACGCTCCTCCCTCCCCGAATGCAGCTCTCGCAGGCGGTGCGCCCGGCGGTTATAACCGGCTGAGGCGGTTCAAACCATTAAAAGCCGCGGCCTTGTAGCACTCCGCCAAGGTCGGATAGTTAAACACCGCGTCGATAAAATACTCTACCGTGCCGCCCAGCGTCATGACGGCCTGGCCGATGTGCAGCAGTTCCGACGCCCCTTCGCCAATAATGTGGACGCCGAGGATTTCCTTGGTCTCGCGGTGAAAAATCAGCTTCAGGCGTCCTGTGGTATCGCCCCGGATCTGGCCGCGCGCGATTTCCCGGTAGTAGGCGACGCCTACTTCGTAGGGTACGTCCTCGTCGGTCAGTTGCTCCTCCGTCTTGCCGATGAAGGAGATCTCGGGAATCGTATAAATCCCGTACGGAAACAGCGCCGGGTTGGAGACGCCCGGCAGCCCGAGCGCGTAACCCGCCGCCATCCGCCCCTGCTCCATCGACACCGACGCCAGGCTGGGAAACCCGATCACATCGCCCACCGCGAAGATATGCGGGACTTTGGTGCGATACTCGGCGTCCACCGCGATGCGCCCGCGAGCGTCCGCCTCGATGCCGGCCGCCGGGAGGTTGAGTTCTTCGACGTTACCCTGACGGCCCACGGCGTACAGCAGGACGTCGCCCGAAATCCGTTTGCGGCTCTGGAGATTCGCCACCACGGCGCCGTCCGCGGTCTCTTCCACCGACACCACCTCTTCGTTCAGCCGCATCGTGACGCGGTTGTCGCGCAGGTGGTAGGACAACGCTTCGACCATCTCCGCATCGGCGAACTCGAGCAGGCGCGGCCGCCGCTCAATCAGGATAACGCGGACGCCCAGCGTCGCGAACATACAGGTGTATTCCACCCCGATCACGCCGCCGCCTACGACTAGCATGGTTTTGGGAATCGCCGGCAGATCCAGCACCTGGTCGCTGTTGATGATGTTCCGGTCGTTGATCGGCACCTTCGGCGAAACGGCGGGCTTGGTGCCGGAGGCGATGATGATGATGTCCGCCTCGTATTGCTTGCGGCCTCCCGAACTGGCCACCTCGAGCCGGTGCGGATCCAGGAACGCCGCGGTGCCGGTGATCACATCCACGCCATTGCGGGAAAGCTGCGCGTTGGTCACGTCGATTTCCGTCCGGATTACGTGCTGCACGCGGAAGGAAAGATCCGCCATGGTGATCTTTTCCTTCACGCGGTAGCTCATCCCGTAGATGCTCTGGTAGTTGTAGCCGGACAGGTGCAGCACGGCTTCCCGCATCGTCTTGGACGGGATGGTGCCGGTGTTGACGCACACGCCGCCGAGCACTTCGCGCTTCTCAATCAACCCCACGCGTTTGCCGGCCTTGGCGGCGCGAATGGCCGCCCGCTGGCCCGCAGGGCCGGACCCGATGACCAGTACGTCGTACGTCCGCATGCGCCCCTTCATTGTAAGGTACCCACCCGCGGACCATGAACGGGCGGGCGCGCGTTATACGATGAAGGCCATGGCCCGCTCGTCACCGACGCGCAATTTGCTGATTGGGCTGGCCATCACGCTGGCCGCCGTCGCGGGCTCGGCGTGGTACGCTCTGGCCCAGATTGAAGGGCTACGGTCGCTCCAGGACAACGTGCTCGACCGCAACCGGCGGAACTCCCTCCAACTGCTGCGGATTCAAAACAACCTCCACTCGCTCGCCCTGGCGTTGCGCGACATGGTGGAGGGCGCCGAACCCTATCCGCTCTCCGCGTGGCGGGCCCAGTTCGACCGCCTCAGGCTGGACCTGGAGGACGCCCTGCGCCTGGAACGGAAGCTCGGCGTCGCCAGCCAGCAGCCCGAAATCCAGGCGCAACTGGAGCAGTCGCTGGCCCAGTTCTGGCGTTCGGTGGACGAGATGTTCGCCCTGGCCAACCAGGGCCAAGATGCGGCGGCGCGCCGGATGATCCGCGCTTCGCTCGAATCGCAGCAGGCTTCCCTAACCTCCCAGGTGGCGCAACTGCTGCTCCTCAACAACGAGGGCGAACGGCGCGCCGCGCGCATGATGCAGGAGATCTACACCGCCGCCGAACGCAATACCTACTGGTCCCTGGCGGCGATTGTCGCGCTCATCACCGCCACCAGTTCGTATCTGATCCTGGTCAACCGGCGGATCTTCAGACAGGTCGCCGAACTTTCCGACCAGCGCCGGGTGCTGGCGCGCAAGCTCATTAGCGTCCAGGAGGAGATTCTCCACTCGGTCTCGCGCGAATTGCACGACGAGTTCGGGCAGATCCTCACCGCCGTCGGCGCGCTGCTGCGGCGCGCCGAGCAGAAGGGTCTCCCGGAAGACTCCCTGTTCCGGCGCGAGGTAGGCGAGGTGCGCGAGATTGTGCAAGCCGCCCTGGAGACGACGCGCGGCCTCTCCCAGGCGCTGCATCCCTCCGTGCTCGATGACTACGGGCTTGGCCAGACGCTCGAGTGGTATACGCAACAGTTCGCCAGACAGTCCGGGATCGTCATACGATATGAGAGCCGGGGCGCCTGCCCGGAAATCGACCGACAGGCGGCGATCCACATTTACCGGATCGTCCAGGAGGCTTTGACCAACGTCGCCCGGCACGCGCGAACCGGGGACGCGGTGGTTCGGATGGGTTGCGCCGGCGGACTGCTGCGCGTGGAGGTGGAGGATCACGGCGCGGGGCTGCCGGGGAACGGCGCCCGCACCGGAGGCGGACTGGGATTAGTGGCGATGAAGGAGCGCGCCGATATTTTGCAGGGACGCCTGAGCTGGGAGCGTCCGCAGGGAGGAGGGACGCGCGTGGTGCTCGAGATTCCGCTCGCCACCGCGCCCGCGGAATAGATGCCCATCACGGTTCTGCTGGCCGACGATCACCATTTGGTCCGGCGGGGCTTCCGCCGCATTCTCGAGGACGACGCCGATATCCGCGTGGTCGGCGAGGCGGACAACGGCATGCAGGCCATCCAGATGGCCGAACAGCACCTGCCCAATGTCGTGGTGATGGACCTGGCGATGCCGGAAGTGGACGGCATCCAGGCTACGCGGGAAATCCGCCGGCGTCTGCCGAAGACCGCGATCCTCGTGTTGAGCATGCACGCGCAGGACAGCTACGTGAAGAACGCCTTCGACGCCGGCGCGCGCGGCTACCTGCTGAAAAACGCCATCGAGGTGGACCTGACCGCCGCCGTGAAGGCCGTGGCGGCCGGACGGATTTACAAGAGCCCCGGCCTGGCGGATCACGCCGCCGACGAAGACGGTTTCGAGGTGCTTACCACCCGCGAAAAACAGGTGCTGCAACTGATCGCGCAGGGCAAGAGCAACAAAGAGATTGCGGCGATCCTGAACGTGAGCGTGAACACCGTCGCGGTCCACCGGGCCAACCTGATGGAGGCGTTGAATCTGCACCGGACCGCCGAACTGGTGGTGTACGCAATCCGCAAGGGCCTGGTTACGGTAACGTGAGACGCCGGGATTTTCTGCTGGGCGCCGCGCCGGCGCTGCTGCGGGGGAATACTCCCGGGCCGGGCTTCCGCTTCACGGACGTCACCACCCGCGCCGGCATCCGCTTCCACCACAACTCGGGCGCATTTGGCCAGAAATACCTGCCGGAGACGCTCGGCCCCGGCTGCGCTTTCCTCGATTACGACGGCGACGGCTGGCAGGACATTCTGCTGGTCAATGGCATGGACTGGCCGGGGCGGGCCCGCAACCGATCGACGCCGCGGCTGTACCGGAACAATCACGACGGCACCTTTACCGACGTTACGCGCGAGGCGGGACTGGACGTGGAGATGTACGGCCTCGGCGTCGCCGTGGGCGATTACAACAACGACGGCTTTCCCGATATCTTTTTTTCCTGTGTCGGCCAGAACCGGCTGTTCCGCAACAGCGGCCGGGGAGGCTTCCGCGAAGTCACCGCCGCCGCCGGGTTGGGCAACCGGGAGGGCTTCAGCAGTTCGGCGCTCTGGTTCGACTATGACCGCGACGGACTGCTGGATCTGTTCGTGTGCAACTACGTGAAGTGGTCGCCCGCCCTGGACGTGCGCTGCTCGCTGGACGGCAAAACGAAGTCCTATTGCACTCCGGAGGCCTACCGGGGGGCCACCTGCTGGCTGTTCCGCAACCGCGGCGACGGGACTTTCGAGGAGGTCACGGCGCAGGCGGGGCTGTTCGACTCCAGTTCCAAGTCGCTTGGCGTGACGATGTTCGACTACGACTTGGACGGATGGCCGGACCTGTTTGTCGCAAACGATACGCAGCCTAACAAGCTCTACCGGAACACCGGCCGGGGCCGCTTCGAGGAGATCGGCGTCCGGGCGGGCGTGGCCTTCAGCGAGGACGGCAAGGCGCGCGCGGGCATGGGCGTCGACGCCGCCGATCTGGACAACAGCGGGCTGCCTAGCCTGGCGGTGACCAACTTCGCGAACGAGATGCTGGGCCTGTATCACAACATCGGCAACGGCATCTACGTGGACTGGGCGGCGCGCACCGAACTGGGCCTGTCAACGCGGCGCAGCCTGGGCTTCGGGTGTTTCTTCTTCGACGCGGACCTGGACGGACGGCTGGACCTGCTGGTGGTCAACGGACACATTGACGAAGGCGTCGACCGCCTGCGGGAGGACATCCGCTACGCCCAGCCGCCTCATCTGTTCCTGAACGCGGGCGGTGGCTCCTTCCGCGACGTGGCGGCGGAAGTCGGCGACGGGTTCGCCAGCCCCAAGGTCGCCCGCGGCGCGGCGTTCGCCGACATCGACAACGACGGCGACCTGGACGTGCTGATCACCACCAATCACGGCCCCGCCTACCTCTATCGCAACGATCTGCGGAACGGGAACCGCGGCATCCGTTTCCGGTTGCGGGGCACCCGCTCGAACCGCGACGCCATCGGCGCCACGGTCCGCCTGTACGCCGGGGGCGAACGCTTCTCCCGCCTGGTGCGCAGCGGGTCCAGTTACCTGTCGCAGTCGGAACTGCCGGTGACCTTCGGCGTCGGCCGGCGCGACCAGATCGAGCGCGCCGTGATCCTCTGGCCGAGCGGACGCGAGGAGGAATACAAGAACCTCCGCACCGGGCGGCGTTACCTGTGCGTCGAGGGCGAAGGAATCCGCGAAGAGGGCGCCTGAAGCGCACTACGCCTCCTGCACGGCGGGGGCGGCTGCCTGACCGCGGCGCCCGCCGGCGCCACGCGAGCCGCTGGGGTATACTGAGGCTCCGAAGCCATGCCCCATCCACTTGCGTCTTCCGTCTCCCGCCGGGCCCTGCTCCGGACCGGCCTGCCCGCGCTGGCGGCCGCAGGCTCCGCCCTGGCCCAGCGCGACTATGCGAGCGGGCGCCCGCAGCGCTACCCCGACCCGGATATCGTCGTGCTGGACAAGCGGTTCGCCAAGTACAAAATCGGCAACACGCCCATTCAGCGTTTGTACACCGGCTGCCTCTGGGCGGAAGGACCGGCCTGGAATGGCGTGGGCAAGTACCTGGTGTGGAGCGATATTCCCAACGACGTGCAGTTGCGCTGGCTGGAGGAGGACGGCCACGTCAGCGTGTTCCGGCGTCCGGCGGGCAACAGCAACGGCAATACCTTCGACTGGGAGGGCCGCCAAATCTCCTTCGAGCATGGCAACCGCCGCGTGGTGCGCTACGAGTACAACGGCAAAGTGACGGTGCTGGCGGACAAGTACAACGGCAAGCCGTTCAACGCGCCCAATGACGGCGCCGTGGCGCCGGACGGCGCGGTGTGGTTCACCGATCCCGGCTATGGCTCCCTGCTGGACTACGAAGGCAACAAGGGCGAGTTGCTGTTGAAGGAAGCCGTCTACCGGCTGGACGCCAAGACGGGCAAACTGGACCTGGTGACCGATGAAATTTACAAGCCCAATGGCCTGTGTTTTTCGCCGGACTACCAGAAACTCTACGTGGCCGACACCGGCGCCAGCCACTATCCCGAAGCGCCGCGCAACATCAAGTGCTGGGACATCGCGGGGGGCAAGACCCTCCGGAACGGCCGCAGCTTTTGCTCCATGGAGCTGCCGGGAAAGGGCGCCGGCTTCGCCGACGGGATTCGCTGCGACGTGGACGGCAACGTCTGGGCGAGCGCCGGATGGGTGGGCGAAGGCTACGATGGCGTCCACATCTTTGCGCCGGACGGCCAGCGCATCGGCCAGATCCTGCTGCCGGAGATCTGCTCGAACGTGTGCTTCGGCGGCAGTAAGCGCAACCGGCTGTTCATGACGGGCAGCCAGTCGCTGTACGCGGTGTATGTGGAAACGCGCGGCGCGCATCTCACCTGAGCGAAGCGCTTGGGGAAAAACCGGGACTGCTCCGAGGCGCGCCCGACAACCCGGGTGGGTCAGGTTGCCGGTCCCGGCGTTTTTCAACCGGCTCCGCATCGCCTTCCGATCTCCGCGGGCGTAGACTCAGGGTGGAGACTTCTCATGTCTGTGGAACTGGAAAACCACTTGCGGCCCTGGACGGCGGTGCTGACGCGCGGTTTCGATCCCCGCCTTTCGGTGGGCTCGGCGCGCCCCGCCGTTTTCCGCAGTTCGACGTACGTCTTCGCGACGCCCGAGGAGGCCGAACGGGCGTTCGACATCGTGGGCGGGCGCATTCCTGCGGGTCCGCACGAGCGCGCGGAGCTGATTTATTCGCGCATCTCCCATCCCAACGCCGAGATTCTGGAAGACCAGATGGTCCCGCTGGAAGCCGAGGCCACCGAAGCGGCGGTGTTCAATTCCGGCATGGCCGCCATCATGACCGCGTTCTTCGCGTTCGCGCGCCCCGGCACCAGCATGATCTACACGATGCCGCTCTACGGAGGCACCACCAAGCTGATTCACGCGTTTCTTCAGCCGTTCGGCGTAACTACCGTCGCGGTAATGGCCGGCGATGGCGACGGCCTGGACCGGGCGATCGCCGCCGCCCGCGCGCCGTCCATCGTGTTCATCGAAACGCCCGCCAATCCCCACCTGCGGATGACCGACATTCCGCGCGCGGTGGAAGCCGCCCGGCGGCATCCCGCCAGGCCGCTGGTGATGGTGGACAATACCTTTCTCGGGCCGGTTTTCCAGCATCCTCTGAAACTCGGCGCGGATCTGGTGCTGTACTCCGCGACCAAATATCTTTCCGGTTTCAGCGACATGATCGCGGGCGCCGCCCTTTCGCGCGATCCGGCCTTGATCCAGCAGATGCGCAGCTACCGGGTCCTGTTCGGCAACATCCTCCAGCCCGACGAATGCTGGATGCTCGACGGGCGCCTGCCCACCGTTTCGCTCCGGATGAACCGCCAGTCGAAGAACGCGCAGCGCCTGGCCGAGCGGCTCAACGGGCACCCCAAGATCCTCCGCGTCATCTATCCGACGCTGTTCCAGGACCCGGAGCAAATTCGCATCTTCCTGCGGCAATGCGATTTTCCCGGGGCGATTTTTTCCCTGGAACTGGCCGGCGGCAAGCCAGCCGCCTTCGACTTCCTGCGCCGGTTGAAAATCGCGCGCCTGGCGGTTTCCCTGGGCGGCGTCGAGACGCTGGCCTGTCATCCGAAAACCACGACCCACTCCAGCGACACGGCGGAGGAAATGGAACAGTTCGCCATCACCGACGGCCTGGTGCGCATCAGCGTGGGCGTGGAAGACTGGGAGGACCTGCTCGAAGACTTTCTGCAAGCGCTCGGCTGAAGCGGGTGCGACAATACGAAGTTCGGTGCGCGCATGAAGGGCGAGGTGCTCTCCCACTACGAAGTCCTCGACAAACTGGGCGAGGGCGGCATGGGCGTCGTGTACCGCGCGCGCGACACGCTCCTCGGCCGGGAGGTGGCGGTGAAAGTGCTCTCCCCGGCCGCGCTGGCGCGGAGCGACCGCCGCAAGCGCCTGCTCCAGGAAGCGCGCGCCGCCTCCCGCCTGAACCATCCGAACATCGTCACCATTTACGAAGTCGGCGTGCAGGACGAGCAGGTGTTCATCGCTATGGAGTTGCTCCGCGGGCGCACGCTCGACCAGTTGATCGGCCGCCCCCTCGATCCCCGGCAGGTGGTGAAGATCGCGATTCAAATCGCCGACGGACTCGATTGCGCGCAGCAGGCCGGCATCGTGCACCGCGACTTGAAGCCCTCCAACATCTTTCTGCTGGACTCGGGGCTCGTCAAGATCGTGGATTTCGGCCTGGCCAAACAGGTTCACCCGGAGGGCGAACCGGGCTCCGGCGCGCTCACCACGGAGGGCATGGTGATCGGCACGCCGTCCTACATGTCGCCCGAACAGGCCGAAGGCCGCCCGGTGGATACGCGTTCGGATCTGTTCGCCCTCGGCATCCTGCTCTACGAGATGTTGAGCGGGCAACGGGCGTTCGCCCGGGATACCAGCCTCGCCTCCGTCATCGCGATTCTGAACGAAGAGCCTCCGCCCGCCGAACTGCCCGCCGGGTTCGATTTCCTCATCCGGTGTTGCCTGGACAAGAACCCCGACCGGCGCTACCAGCGCGCGGCCGATCTGCGGGGCGCGCTCGAGGACCTGCGCTTTGCGATGCAGAACCAGCCCAGCCGCCTGATGGCGCGCGTGGAGCCGGGGCGGCGGCCGGCGCATACGATCGCCGTCCTGCCGTTCACCGACATGAGCCCCGGCCGCGACCAGGAGTGGTTCTGCGACGGCATCGCCGAAGAGATCATCAACGCGCTCACCACCATTGATCACCTCAAGGTGGCCTCCCGCACTTCGGCGTTCCGTTTCAAGGGGCAGGCGGCGGACATCTCGGAAATCGGCCGGCAGTTGCGGGTGGACAACGTGCTCGAGGGCAGCGTCCGCACGCATGCCGACCGTCTGCGCATCACGGCGCAACTGATCGACGTGCGCGACGGCTACCATCTCTGGTCCGCGCGCTACGACCGCCAGTTGGCCGATATCTTCGCCATCCAGGAAGAGATCGCGCAGGCCATCGTGGACACGTTCCGGCTGCACCTGGACCGGGCGCAGGCGGCCAGGATGCTGTTGCGCCATTCCACCGACGCCGGCGCGTACCAGCTCTATTTGCAGGGCCGCTACCACTGGAACAAGCGCACGATGCCGTCGGTCCGCCAGGCGATTTCCTACTTCGAGAAAGCCATCCAGCGCGACCCCGAGTACGTGCTGGCGTACGCGGGACTGGCGGATTGCTTCAGCACCTGCAATTACTATGGCGCCGAACCGCCGGCCAGCCTGCGCGAGCGGGCCCTGGAGGCGGCGCGGCGGGCCCTGGCGCTGGGGCCGGCGCTGGCCGAACCGCACACCGCCATGGGGCTGGTGAAGGCGAACTTCGAGTACGACATCCACGGCGCCGAGGAGCACTTCCGCCGCGCGCTGGAAATCAATCCGAACAGTTCCACCGCGCGCTACTTCTATGCCTTCTCCAGCCTCGCTCCCCAGGGCCGGCTTGCGGAAGCGATCATGGAAACGCAGCGCGCCCTCGCGCTGGAGCCGCTGTCCCTGCCCATCCTGACGTGGAAGGGCGCCATTCACTACCTGAATCGCGAGTATGAACTCTCCGTGGAAGAGTATCTGCGGGTGGTGGAACTCGATCCCACCTTTGTCCGCGCGCGGCTGGAGATCGCCCTGCCGCTGTTCGCCCTGGGGCGCATTCCGGAAGGATTGCAGCACCTGGACGAAGCGCGCGAGCTGGCCGGCGACACGCCCCGGGGCGTGAGTTTACGCGGCTACGGGTGCGGCCGGTCCGGGCGGCGCCGGGAAGCGGAAGAGGCGCTCATGGAATTGGAGCTGCTCGGCGAGTCCATGTTCGTCGGCGGCTATGAGCGGGCGCTGATTTACTGCGGGCTGGGGGAACGCGTGAGCGCCCTCGAAGCGCTGCGCCAGGCGCTGGTGGAACGTTCGCCCTGGCTGATCTTCATCCAGCAGAGTCCGATTTTCGATGATCTGCGCGGCGAAGCGGGGTTTGCGCCCATCGTGCGCGGCGTCAAGCACGCCGCGCGGGGCAGCGGGTAACGCTGGGCAGGCCCGTTCGCTTCCGGGTGTGCCATAAACCTGGAACGGACACCTTTTTGAGCCCTCAACGATCATTCTGCACTGCCCGCGGCCGGCCCGCTCGCTTCCGCTTGCGGCTCGAGCGCGTTAGTCGGCGGCGGCGGTGGCGCCGTGCCACTTCCGCAGCTCGTCCTCGATGCGGTGGTTCACCTGCCCGCGCGAGAACTCGGCGGCCACGCGGATGGCATTCTTGATCGCGTTCGCGTTCGAGCGGCCGTGACAGATGATGCACACGCCCTTGACTCCCAGCAGCGGCACCCCGCCGTATTCGGAATAGTCGACCCGCTTGCGGAAATCGGCGTACGCGCTGCGCGAGAGGACATAGCCGATCTTGCGCGTCACCGTGGCCGCCAGCGACTCCTGCAACATCTGCTTGATGATTTCCACCAGGCCCTCGCTCACCTTGAGCGCGACGTTGCCGATGAAGCCGTCGCACACGATCACGTCCGCCTTGCCGCTGTACAGATCCCGCCCTTCGACGTTGCCAATGAAGTTCAACGGCAGGCTGCGCAGCAGCGGGTGCGCGTTCCGGGTGAGATCGTTGCCCTTGTGATCCTCCTCGCCGATCGAGAGCAGGCCGACGCGCGGGTTGTGGACGTGCACGATCACCCGGGAGTAGATGCCTCCCATCACCGCGAACTGGGCGAGCATGCGGGGCGTGGAATCCACGTTGGCCCCGACGTCGACCACGACGACCGGCGAGCCGGCCAGGGTGGGAAACAGTCCGGCTAGCGCCGGGCGGTCCACCCCGGGCACCACCCCTTGCGTCATTTTCGCGGTCGCCATGACGGCCCCGGTATTACCCGCGGACACAAAGCCCTGGGCCGCGCCCTCCCGCACCAGCCGCGAGGCGACCCGCATGGAACTGTCGCGCTTGGTGCGAACGGCCTTGGCGCTGTCTTCCATCGTGATCACTTCGCTGGCGTGGACTACTTCGACCGGCAGGTCCGCCCATCCGGGATGCTGGCGAAGTTCGTGCTTGATGACGTCCTCCCGGCCAACCAGCAGGACTTTGACCCCCAGGGAAGAGGCGGCCCGCAGCGCGCCTTCCACCTCCGGTTTGGGCGCGTGGTCGCCGCCCATGGCGTCGACGGCGATGGTGATCATTCCGGCCAGACTATTCTTCCGCCACTTCGATGACTTCGCGGCCTTTGTAATAGCCGCAGTACGGGCACACGCGGTGCGGCAGTTTCTGCTCGTGGCAGTTCGGGCACTCGGACAGCACCGCCCGCTTCAGGGCGTCGTGCGCGCGCCGCTTGTTGGTGCGCGCCTGCGAATGACGGCGTTTCGGATTCGGCATGCTCTTTTTTCCTGACTAATGTTCAGCGACTCGAAAATGTTTCAGCGCGCTCCAGCGCGTCTCCTCTTCCCCGCCCGGGCGGCAACCACAGTCGGTCTCGTTCCGGTTGGCTCCGCACGAAGGGCAGATCCCGCGGCAGCCCTGCCGGCACACCCTCTGCATCGGCATCGCCAGCAGCACCTGCTCACACAGGACCTCCTCCAGCAGGATCCCCTCGCCCTCGTAGAAGCCGATTTCGGCGGCTCCCTCATCGATCTCGATCTCCTCTTCCGCCGGCGCGAACTGCGGCTGATAGAAAAGATCGAAATGATCGTCCAGGCGAAACTGCGCCGGGCCCAGACAACGGTCACAATCCGCTTCCACCGTCACCTGGTAGGAACCCGCAATCCGGATCTGCCCGCCGGTATGGGGCAACAGACGGGCCACCCCTTGTGCGGTCAGCGGCGTGATCTGGCGCAAACCGCTCCCGGCCAGTTCCAGCGCTCCCGGCTCGAAAGACTCGTCAAAGGAAATCTTTCGAATTTCTAACTGCTTGACGCTTAGGAACATACTACAACCCCGGGCGCTCCGCAGACGGCGCGCTCCTGGCCCCGGGATGCTGGCACAATTCATTAGTGTAGCGTGTTTTGCGTGCGGGCGGGAACCGGCTTCCGTGAGCAAGCCAGCGGAGAGGTCCCCGGGGATCGGGCAGGCCTCCCGGGCGGGAGCAGGCGGGCTGCTTCCCGCGCGCCAGGTTCGCTAACCTAGTCGGCAGATGCTCCCCGAAGACGCCGAACCGCTCCTGCAACCCGCCGAAGCGGCGGTCGCCATTGTGCATGCCCGCGCGCCGGAGGAGTCCGTGCTCCTGATCCGGCGGGCCAGCCGCCCGGCAGATCCCTGGTCGGGTCACTGGTCGTTCCCCGGCGGCCGCTGCGCGCCGGGAGACGGCGATTTGCTGGCCACCGCCCTGCGTGAACTCGAGGAGGAATGCGGCGTGCGCCTCGAAGCCGGCGCTTGCCGGCGGGCGCTTCCGCTCACCCACGCGGGGAGGCACTACGGGCGGCTGATGGTGGTCGCCCCGTTTGTCTTCGAGGTGGACCAGCCGCCGCCGCTGCGCCTGGATCTCGAGGAGGCGGTGGCGGCCATCTGGCTCCCCTTGGCCGAATTTCGCGACGGGCGCCGGCATGGCGTTCAAACCGGTCTCGGCATACCCGATGGCCGCCGGGTTCCGGGCCTGATGCTCGAGGGCGTTCCCCTTTGGGGATTCACCTACCGGGTGCTCTGTGACTGGCTGGCCGTCCCCGCCGCAGCGGTCCTTTGACCTCGCGCGGGGGCCTTGTGGCGGACCGCGCCATCGCTAATACTGAACGGGAACGCCGCCGGCCATGACCGTCGCACGATACCGAGTCTGGGTGCTCGCTTCCTTCCTGCTGGCTCTGCCCGCCGCCGGGACCACCTACACCGTGCGGACGCCCTGGCTGAAAACCAGCCACCCCGACCTGAACAACGCGTACCGCATCGCCATCGGCGACCTGCTGGGCAACGTGTCGCTGTTTCAGGCGGGCTTGCTCGAGGAACCCGCCCCCGTGTTTTTGGCCGGCCAAGGTTACCGGACCCCCTGGACCCGCGACGCCGCCATCAACGCCTGGAACGGCGCCTCGATCGTAGCCCCCGCAGTGGCGCGCAACACGCTGCGGTCCGTGGTGGCCCGCTACCCGGAAGGCCCGCGCATCATTGGCGAGGACCAGTATTGGGACGCGGTGGTGTGGGTCACCGGCGCGTGGCGTCACTACCTTTACACTGGCGACCGCGAGTTCCTTCAGCTTGCCTTCCGGGTGGCGCGGAACTCGCTCCGCTACTACGAGGAAACCGAGTACGACGAGGCGGACGGCCTGTTCCGGGGTCCGGGCTGGAGCGACGGCGTCGCCGGGTATCCGGACGCCTATGCGAACGCCGGCGGACACAGCGGGATCAACCGCTGGCCGGAGTTTAATCCGGACCGGATCTCGCGCCCCGGCTTCGGCATCCCCATGAAAGCGCTGTCCACCAATAGCCTGTATTATCAGGCCTACCGCCTCCTGCCGAAAATGGCGGCGGAGTTGGGCGTCCCCGAGGAAGCCGCGTGGGCGCGCAAAGCGGAGCGGCTCCGCCAGGCCATCCAGCGGCACTTTTGGAACGTCGAGGCGGGTCACTATCGTTTTCTGACGGGCCCGTTCGGCGCCAGCGACCACCAGGAGGCGCTGGGGCACGCCTACGTGTTGTTGTTCGGCATCGCCGACGAAGATCAGGCGCGCTCCGTGCTGGCGCGCCAGCATGTCGCGCCCGCCGGCGTTCCCTGCCTCTGGCCCAACCTGGAGCGCTATCAGCGTCCCGGCGGCATGTCGTTCGGCCGCCACGCGGGCACGGTCTGGCCGCAGATTCAGGGCATGTGGGCGCACGCGGCGGCGCTTCATGGCCGCGCCGCACTCTTCGGCCACGAACTGTTCCATTTGGCCGCCCACGCCCTGCGGGACAGCCACTTCGCCGAAATCTACCACCCTCTCACCGGCGAAATCTACGGCGGATTGCAGGAGCGGGACGGCCAGGGCATCGTGCTGTGGCAGGCGCAGCCCCGCCAGACTTGGGCGGCCACCGCGTATCTCCGCATGGTGCTGTTCGGACTGGCCGGACTGCGCGTCGCCCCCGAGGGCGTCCGGTTCGCCCCCTGCGTTCCGGAAGGGGTATCGCGGGTCGAAGTCACCGGGCTGCACTTGCGGGACATAGTGTTCTCGGTGACCGTAAGCGGCACAGGCTGCCAGGTCCGCGAGTGGCGAGCCGACGGCGCGCGGCTCGAGCCCGGCGGGGTGATTCCCTGGGACGCGCCCCGGCGAAGGGTGGCGGTCACCGTCACCGTGGAGTGAGCGGACGCGGGCTCCGCCCCCCCCAAACAACTGCTATCCTTTCTTTAGGCGAATAAAAAGCGAAATGTACGTCGAACTCCATGCCCGCTCCGCCTTCAGCTTCCTTGAAGCCGCCTCGAACCCCGAGGAGTTGGTCGAGGCCGCGGCGGAGCAAGGACTGGAAGCGATGGCGCTGGTGGACCGCGACGGCGTCTACGGCGCGCCGCGATTTCATCAGGCGGCGCGCAAGGCGGGCCTGCGCGCCCACATCGGCGCGGAACTCACCTGCACGGACGGGTTCCGCTACCCGCTGCTGGCCGCCACGCGCACCGGTTACCAGAATTTGTGCCGCCTGATCACGCGCATGAAACTGCGCGCCCGCAAGGGCGAAGGCGCCGTGCGACCCGGGGAACTGGCCGAGTTCGCCGAAGGTCTGATTTGCCTGGCGCCGCATCCGGACGTGGATTTTTCCCGCCTGAAGCAGGCGTTTGGCCCGGGCAACGTGTACGCGGAACTCCAGCGCCATTATTCCCGCGAGCAGGAGGCGCGGAACCAGCGGATGGCGGCGCGCGCCGAGACCGAGGGTGTGCCGCTGGCGGCCACCAACGGCGTAAGCTACGCGACGCCGGCGCGCCGCGAGGTCTGCGACGCGCTCACCTGCATCCGCCACAAGGTCAAACTGGCGGAAGCCGGACGCCTGCTGGACCGCAACGCCGAGCGCTACGTCAAGTCGCCCGCGGCGATGGCGCGCCTGTTCGCCGATTATCCGCAGGCGGTCCGGAATACGCGGGAGATCTCCGAGCGGCTGGAGTTCACGCTGGAGGATCTGGGTTACGCGTTCCCCCGCTATCCGGTGGGCGCCGGCGAGACGATGGATTCGTTCCTGCGCGAGCGCACCTGGGAGGGCGCGCGGCAGCGCTACCGGCCGCTTCACGAACGCGCGCGCCGGCAGATCGAGCGCGAGCTGAAACTGATCGAAAAGCTGGGGCTGGCGGGCTACTTTCTCATCGTCTGGGACCTGGTGCAGTTTTGCCGCCGGGAGAACATTCTGGCGCAGGGGCGCGGCTCGGCCGCCAACAGCGCGGTGTGCTACTCGCTGGGCATCACGGCGGTGGACCCGGTGGGCATGGAACTGTTGTTCGAGCGGTTCCTGTCGGAAGAGCGCGGCGAATGGCCGGACATCGATCTGGACCTGCCCAGCGGCGAGCAGCGCGAGCGCGTCATTCAATACGTTTATCAGCGCTACGGACGCCTGGGCGCGGCCATGACCGCCAACGTCATCACTTACCGGGGCCGCTCCGCCGCCCGCGAAATGGGCAAAGTACTTGGTTTTGACGAGGAAACGACGGCGCGTCTCTCCCACCTGGCGCATCGCTGGGAGTGGAAAGACCCGCGCGACACGCCGGAGAAGCGTTTCGCCGTCGCCGGACTCGATCTGCGCGAGCCGCTCATCGGCAAGTTTCTCGAACTCTACCTGGGCGTGCAGGACCTGCCGCGCCACCTGGGGCAGCATTCGGGCGGCATGGTGATCTGCCAGGGGCAACTGGACTCGGTGGTGCCGCTCGAGCCGGCCGCCATGCCCGGCCGCGTGGTGGTGCAGTGGGACAAGGAAGACTGCGCCGACCTCGGCATCATCAAAGTCGACCTGCTGGGACTGGGCATGATGGCGGTGCTGGAGGACACCATCCACGTGATTCGCGACGTGCACCACGAGGAGGTTGATCTGGCGCGTCTGCCGCCGGACGATCCCCAGGTCTACGCGGCGCTCCAGGCCGCCGACACCATCGGGATGTTTCAGGTGGAGAGCCGCGCGCAAATGTCCTGCCTGCCGCGCCTGCGGCCGCGGACTTTCTACGACATCGTCGTGCAGGTGGCGATCATCCGGCCCGGCCCCATCGTCGGCAAAATGGTGCACCCGTATCTCAACCGGCGGCAGGGCAAGGAACCGGTCGACTACCCGCACCCTTCGCTGGAGCCGGTGCTGCGCCGCACCCTCGGCGTGCCCCTGTTCCAGGAGCAGTTGCTGCGCATGGCCATGATCGTGGCGAATTTCACCGGCGGCGAGGCGGAGGAATTGCGGCGCGCGATGGGTTTCAAGCGGTCCGAGAAGCGCATGCGGGAAATCGAGCGCAAGCTCCGCGAGGGGATGGCGCGCAACGGCATCACCGGCGAGGTGCAGGACCGCATCGTGCAGTCCATCAGTTCGTTCGCGCGGTACGGATTTCCCGAGTCGCACGCGGCCAGTTTCGCCCTGCTGGCGTATGCGTCGGCGTACTTGAAAACGTATTACCCGGCGGCGTTCACCGCCTCGCTGCTGAACAACCAGCCGATGGGGTTTTACCATCCGGCCACGCTGGTCAAGGACGCGCAGCGGCACGGATTGCGGGTGCTGCCGGTGGACGTGGCGTATTCCGACGTGCGCTGCACGGTGCTCGACCAGGGCACGATGCGGCTGGGCCTGAATTACCTGCGCGGGCTGCGGGCGGCCGTGGCGGAGGCGATCGTCCGCCAGCGCGTGCAGCGCCCGTTCGTGAGCGTGGACGACCTGGTCCGGCGCGTGCCCGAGTTGCACCGGGATGAACTGCGGAAACTGGCTGCCGCGGGCGCGCTGAACACGCTGGAGGCGACGCACCGCCGCGGGGCGTTGTGGCAGGTGGAGCGCGCCGCGCGCCGCGCCGGGCCGCTGCTCGATCAACCCGCGCTCGAAGCGGCGTCCGCGCGGGAAACGCCGCTCCGTCCGATGACCGATGCCGAGCGGCTGGCGAGCGATTTCCGCGAAACCGGCCTGACCATCGGCCGCCACCCGCTGCATTACCTGCGCGCGCAACTCGCCGACCCAAGCCTGCGCACGGCGGCGGAACTGGCGCGGCTGCCCCACGGGCGCCGGGTGAAGGTTGCCGGCTGCGTCATCGTCCGGCAGCGTCCCGGCACGGCCAAGGGCTTTGTGTTTCTTAGCCTGGAAGACGAAACCGGCATCGCCAACGTGATTGTGGAACCCCGCATCTTCGAGCAAAGCCGCGAGGAATGGACCCGCGCGCCGTTTGTGGCGGTGGAGGGTATGCTTCAGCGCCAGGACGGGGTGATCTCGGTCAAGGCGCGCAAGGTTGCCCCGCTGCCCGCGGCGGCCATGGTGGCCTCGCACGATTTTCATTAGGCTCCGCCCGGGCGGGGACCGAGCCTCTACGACGGGCCGCAGGCCCCCGCCTCACTGGCGCGAGGCCAAACTCACGGCGAGCGGGTCGCTCTCCGCTTCGCGGATCTTAAGCCAGAGGCGGTTTTGCTCCGCAGGCAACACCGGCGTCGTTTCCGACAACGTATAGTTCACCTGGTACAGCCCGGAAAACCCGGGCGTCAAGCCCGCGAACAGCACGTTCTGCCGCGTCCCGTTGATGTACACTTCCACCGGATCCACCGTATACGCCAGCGGCGTGGCGGGGGCGGGCGTGCCGTCCGCGACGGCCGGACGCACCGCTCCCAGATTGTTCGCGTAAATCACTCCCGCCATGCCCGGCCTTTGCGGCTCCAGGCCTAGCGCGGGGTCCGGACCATTCAGGCTCAGCCGCCCGCTGGCGATGTCCAGGTTCTGCAACACCGCCCGCCTGATTCCGTCTTCCAGCGCGTAGGCAAAGATCGCGGGAGCGTAGGGCGCCAGCGCGGACGCCGCCAGCGTCGTCCGGTCGGCGTCCGCGGCGGACTCGCCGCGGACCACCGTCACCGGATACTCCGTCAGCGGGGAGAGCGAAGCCGGCACCTGCACGTTCACCTGCGACGTGCTGGCGAACATCAACGGAGCTTTCGTCTCGCCAAACGTCACCGAGGTCCCGCACAGGGTGGTGGGCAGGGGAAAGCTGCCGGCCGCCTGGTTGCAGTGAGCGAGGTTGACGCCAAAGATCGACGCTATCCCGCCGGGCGCCAGCCGCGCGCCGAACGCGGCCGCATCCCGCAACTCGCCGATCTTGGTCTTCCCGTAACCCGTCTCGGCCACCACCACGCGCTGCTGGTTCGGTTCGCCGAAGTTCGAATCGAAAACCACATACGCCCCGTCGAACGAGATCGACGCCCGGGGCGTGGACCAGTATCCCCGGGCTTCCTCGGTCGAGAACTGCACGCTGCGATGCTGGGCGAGCCGTCGGACCTCGGTGGCGTTGTCTTTGATCACCATCACCTCAGACAGATGGGCCGTGCGCCGGATCGGCGTCCGGTCGGCGGGGTCGCGCACCGCGCCGAAGCCCCCGTAAGTGGTGGACACGGCGCAATACGGGGCGTGCTTGGCGCAGCTCAAGTGCCAGTCGGTCCAGGTGTCCACGCCTCCGCAATTTTGCAGAATGGTCTGCTTGCGCGCGCCGCCTCCCACCTCGACCGGCAACAACAGCTTTTCCCCCGCGTTCAGGCGCAAGGTGTAGATGCCGTTCGAGCACGGCGCGGCCGTTTCGAGCGAGCCCACCATGTACTGATTGCCCTCCGAGTCCTCCAGCGTGTCGCCATGATCGCCGGTAAAGCAGGACTCGCCGGGCTCGCAGACGCCGTTTTTGTTGCCGTTCCCGTCGAGGCGCTCGGGCGCCAAATATTCAAAATCCAGCTTGCCCGCCTCCAGGTTTACCGAGAACACCGCCATCGTAGGCGACGCGCTCAGCAGAACGTATCGTTTCCGCGTAGTGCGATCGATTCCTTTGGCGACGAACGTGCCGCGGTTCGCCGGGTTGAGCGTCAGCCCGCCGACATTGTCGTAGCTGGCGCAGTACGTCCTGACTTCCGCCAAGTTCACGACGCACACCTGCTTTTCGGTCGGCGCGTAAAAAGAAATCCAATTATCCTTGGAGGTGTCGCTGGAGGCCCCGGTGAGAATCCGGGAGAGCGCGGGCGTACCTGAGGCGTAGTCGACCACCACCCGCGAAGTCCCCGCCGCCACATCATAGCTTTCGATCCGCGTGCCCCGGACGGTGTAAAACACCGCGGGGTTGACGGCGTCCCACATCGAGCCTTCCAGCGCCGGCGCCCGCTCGCGAACCACCTTCCCGGTCAAAGCCTCAACGACGTTCCAACTCCCGGCCCGCGTCACCAGCAGGTACCTGTTCTCCGCGCTCAAGGCGCTCGGCGAGGCGTAGGAGTGATTCCACGCCGGCTCGGTGACAATGCGCAGCAACGCGCCGAAGTTCGGGTCGAAGTAGGACCCACCCAGCCTGGGAGGTTTGAAGTTGCCGGGCGGCCGCTCGTCAGGAACGGTACAGTTCGCCGCGTCTTCATAGCCCGCGGTCTGCACACAGTGATGCGGGCCGTTCAGGTAGGTGAAGCGCGGCCGAGGCAGGGACGGGACCACCGTGCAGGTGACCGTGACGGTCACGGGCTGGCCTGCGGCGGGAGTGAAAACCAGGCGTGCGGTGAAGGCGCCCGGCGCCAGCCGGAGGGTCGCCCAGCCCACCAGCGAGGCGCGGACGGTGGCCGGTCCCGTGCCCGAGGCGGCCGACAGGGACACCCAGTCGGCGCCCTGCACGCTGGCGGTCCACCCCGCAGGAGCCTGGACGGAAAACGACAAGGGCGGGGCAATCGCCCAACCCTGCACCACCCGCCATTCGGCGGAAGTGGGAGTAACGGAAAAGCTCTGCGCCAGCAGGGCGCCGCCGACGCAAAAGACCAAGCATGCCACGCGTCCCAGTCGTTTCATGGTCTGCCTCTCGGCGACAGCCGCGCGAAAAAAAGCGGCGGCGACCGTGTTCACCAGCTCCTCAGGCCAGTCTATCAGCGTTCTCGGAAAGCGTATCGCTAAGGGGAAAACCTGAGAGACGAGAGTCGCAACTGGATCAGGTCACTCCGCGGCCACGGCTTCCGCCAGCACGGTGGGGATCCAATCCTCCAGCCAGGCGCGAAACTCCCGCCGCTTGGCTTCGGTGGCCGGAGGTAGCGGGATGGCGTGCGGCCCCACGGTCAGGCCCCGGGCCGCGACCGCCTCTTTCACGCCGACCGGGACGGGGAACTCGTGCAGCCACACGATGAATTCCTGCAGCCTCGCTTCCAACCGTTCGGTCTTGGCGGCCTGGCCCTGATCGATGGCGCGGTTCAGGCCCAGCATCAGTTCCGGAACGGCGCAGGCGACGCCCGAGACGACGCCGTGCGCGCCGCGCTGCCGCGCCTTGGTGTAAATCACGTCGTTGCCCACCAGCAGCGTGAACGGCTTGCGCTCCCGCAGTTCCCGCAACTGCTCGAACTGGGCCAGGTCGCCGCTGGAATCCTTGATGCCGGCGTAGAGTCCCTCGCTCAGCAGGGTGAGGGAAACGTCCACCGGAATCGGGGAGGTGAAGAAGGGGATGTTGTACAGGAAACGCGGCGTCGCAGAGTCCAGCCGCTCGGCCACTTGCCGGAAGAACTCGAGCAGGTCGGCCGGCCCGTAGCGGAAGAAATAGGGAGGCATGCACAACAGGCCGGCCGCGCCGGCTTCGATGGCCTGATGGGCCAGGGCAAGCGTCCCGGCCAGCGAGGAATGGGTCACGCCCGCCAGAATCGGAATCCGTACGCGTTTGACCGCAAAACTCAACAGGCGCGTGCGCTCTTCGATCGAGTAGTGCAGAAATTCGCCGGTGGTGCCGGCCAGGGCAATGCCGCCCACGCCGGCCTTCTCCAGGTAATCGAGCAGATCCAGCGCCGCGGCCAGGTCCACTTCGGCGCTGTCCGGGCGTTGCGGCGTGATCGCCGCGACATTGACTCCGTAAAAGAGGGCGTCCATGAGATTGTTCCGCCGTCTTCCGGGCAAGCTTCGTCGTGAGACTGCCCCGGGACCCGGCGGCGTTCCGGGAAAACCCCGCTTCGACGATACCACACGCGCTCCGCGGGAGCGACCGCCCGCGCCGGGCAGGTTATAACACCACCGCCGCGGCGCCGACGATTCCCACCTGCCCGGCCAGCGCCGCGGGCACGATCGGCGTGGCGGCGGCGAACTGGTTGATCGAATGGCGCGGCGTCTGCTCCCGCAGCCGGGAAAACAGCGGCTCGCCCAGCTGGCTGACGCCGCCGCCGATGACGATGATGTCCGGGTCGAGCAGGGTGATCATGTTGCCCAGCCATAAACTCAGCAGGCCGGCGGTTTCGTCCAGCACCCGCACGGCGAGCGGGTCGCCGGCGGCGACGCCGGCCGCGATCTGCACCGCCGTCACCGGCGCGCGCAGCGCCGAGTCCGGATAATCCGGCAACAGCCGGGCGGCGCGGCGTTCGAGCGCCGGCCCGGACGCCAGCGCTTCGATGCAGCCTCGCAAGCCGCAGCCGCAGATCTCCTCCGCGCGGGGGTCGACAACGACGTGGCCCCCTTCGCCCGCCGCCCCGTTCTTGCCGTGATAGATGCGTCCCCCCACCAGGATGCCGGTCCCGATCCCGGTCGAGAGCGTGACGTAGAACACATTCTCGTAGCCGCGCGCCGCGCCGAATAACGCTTCCGCCAGACCCGCGGCGTTGGCGTCGTTCTCCAGGCGGCACGGTACGCCAAACTCGCGCGCGATGTCCGCGGCCAGGGGAATGTCGCGCCATCCCGGCAGGTTGGGCGGATTCAGCACCACGCCCGTGCGCGGGTTGAGCGGGCCGGGCGCGCAAATGCCAATCGCGCGGACGTCGGCGCGCCAGACGGCGCGAATAGCCGCCCGCACCTGCGCGAAGGAGACCGCCAGCCCCGCCCCGGCCAGCGTCGGCACGGTGACCGTCTCCAGCACCTCGGCGCGCTCCCCCACCCGGCCCGCGGCGATCTTGGTGCCGCCAATGTCAATTCCCAGAACCGGCATGCCTTCTCCTCAGAGTAAACCGGGACCGGCTCTCACGGATTTTTCACGAAACAAAAACCGCCTTTCCTGTTATGCTACTCGTCAAGGGACAGGCGTGCTCACGGTCACGGGTCAGGTGGGTTGCCGGGCGGAAGAGGTGGCGCGCATTGCGGCCGCGCGGCTGGGTTTCCCCCTCGTCACCGAATCGCGGTTGGAAGCGGCGATCGCGGAAGAGTTTGCGCCCGCCATTCCCGACAAGGCCTATCGCGACGTGCTCACTTCCATTCTGGCGCGCCTGGCGGCAGAGCAGCACATCGTCGTGAGCGCGGACGGCGTCGAATTGTTGACCTCACACTTCCCCGGGGCCCTGCGCGTCCTGATTGTGGCCCCCGAGCGGGTGCGCGTGGGGCAGATCCTGCTGGAGCAGCGGTGCGAGCGCGCCGATGCGGCCAGGCAACTGAAAGAACGGGAGACCCGCCGCCAGCAACTCCGCCGCCGACGCTTCGGCCGCAGCGCGGCGCCCCTCGAAACCTTCGACCTGGTGCTGAACGCCGAATCGCTGGACGCCGAACAGATGGCGGCCCTGATCGAACGCGCCGTGGCGCTCCGCGGTTTTCACGAACCCGCCTTGTTGTCCGCGGAAGCGGAGGCGCAATTGCAGTTCCAACTGCGCTTGCGCCTGGCCCGCCACGGGATCACGCCCACCGGCGCGCCCTCGCTCCGCCAGAAAATGTTCGCCCATCCCAGCGAGGAGATTTTTGCGAACTTGCTCGACTACTACCGCATCCCCTGGGAATACGAGCCGCGCAGTTTTCCCATCGAGTGGGACTCCCAGGGCCGCGTCACCCTCGCGTTCACCCCGGATTTCTATCTGCCGGAGGTGGACCTGTACGTCGAGCTGACGACGATGAAGCAGTCGCTGGTGACCAAAAAGAACCGCAAAGTAAAGCGTCTTCGCGAACTGTACCCCGGCATCCAGATTCAGGTCTTTTATCAGAAAGATTTTGAGAATCTGGTGTTCAAGTACGGTCTCGCCGAGCGCCTGACGCCCGCCTGAACATGCCGCACGGAGAACTGCCGCCGGGCATCGAACGCGTGCTGTTCACCGAAGAGCAGATCGCCGCCCGCATCCGCGAGGTGGGCGGGGAGATCAGCGAACGCTTCGCCGGGCGGCCCTGCCTGAAGCTGATTGGCGTGTTGAAAGGGTCGGTGTTCTTCCTGACGGAGTTGTCCCGCCAGATCCGGATCCCGGTGAAAATCGATTTCCTCGCCATCTCCAGTTTCTCCTCCAAACCTGGAGCGCCCGGCCTGGTGCGCATCGCCAAGGACCTGGACGATCCGATCCACGACGAAGACGTCCTGCTGGTGGAAGACATCGTCGACACCGGCTTCACGCTGCGCTACCTGCTGCGCACGCTCGCCGGACGCGGCCCGAACTCGCTGGCCGTGTGCACGTTCCTCGACCGCACCTCGAAACGGATCGTACAGGCGCCGGTCGACTTCCGCTGCTTCGAGATCCCCGATCGCTTTGTCATCGGCTACGGGCTGGACCACCACCAGTTGTACCGAAACCTGCCGTACGTCGCCGTGCTGAAGCCCGATTCCCAGCGGAGCTGACCGTGGCCTGCGCGTGGGTACGCTGCTACGCGGAGTTGAACGAATTCCTGCCGGCGGAAAACCGCCACCAGACGTTCGCCTGGCGCTTCGACGTCAGTCCGGCGGTGAAAGCGTTGGTGGAAGGGCTGGGCATCCCGCATACCGAGGTGGACCTGATTCTCATCAACGGCGCCCCCGCGGGCTTCGGCCACCCGGTGCGCGACGGGGACCGCGTGGCGGTCTATCCCATGTTTGAAGCCATCGACCTCACGCCCGTGGCGCGCCTGCGTCCCGCTCCGTTGCCTGTCACGCGTTTCGTCCTGGATGTGCATCTGGGCCGGCTGGCCGCCTATTTGCGCATGGCCGGTTTTGACACGGTGTACGGGCCGGACTTCGCCGACGCCGCACTGGCCCGTATCTCGCAGGACGAGCGGCGGATTTTGCTGACCCGTGACAAGGGGCTGTTGATGCGCAACGTGATCACGCACGGCTACTTGGTCCGGTCCCATGCCAGCCGCACGCAACTGGCGGAAGTACTGGAGCGCTTCGACCTGCACCACGCAGTGAAACCATTTGCGCGCTGTCTGCGCTGCAACGAGCAACTGCACGCGCTGGACCGCAGCGCCGCGGCGGGCCGGGTTCCTCCCAGCATCTGGCGACGATACGCGGCGTTTCGGGCGTGCCCCCGCTGCGGACGCGTTTTCTGGACGGGCACTCACCATCAGCGCATGCTGGAACTGCTGCGGGGCGCGCAAGGCCGGGGCGGGTTGCCGGCCCGCGCCGCCCATCGCGTTTTAGCCTAACTGCACCCGCTGGTGCCGCCGCAGTTCCCGCACTTATAGCAGGAACCGTTGCGGGTCATGATCGACCCGCACTCGGCGCACAGCGGAGCGTCCTCCACCGCCACCGACGGCGCGAAGGGCAGCGACTGCTGCGGATCCGGTTCCGTCGGACGGAGCCTCATGGTCTCGCCGACTTCGGTGAGCGCGTATTCCGGCCCCAGAAACTTGGCGCCCATCCAACGGAAGATATAGTCCATGATCGACTTGGCGTAGGGAATCTGCGGATTCCCCGTCCACCCGGAAGGCTCAAATCGCACATGGCTGAATTTGTCGACCAGGAACTTGAGCGGCACTCCATATTGCAGCGCGAAGCTGACCGAAGTGGCGAAGCTGTCCATCAGCCCGGAGATCGTGGATCCTTCTTTGGCCATCTGGATGAAGAGCTCACCGGGAGTCCCGTCGTCGTAAAGCCCTACCGTAATGTACCCTTCGTGGCCGGCGATCGAGAATTTGTGGGTCACCGAACGCCGCTCGTCCGGCAGTTTCCGCCGCACGGGCCGGTAGACGATCTTCTCGGTTACCGCGGTTGGCGTTGCGCCCGTGGCCGCCTTGGCGCCCTTGGACGTGCCGGAACTCAGCGGTTGCACCCGCTTGGAGTTGTCGCGGTAAATGGCCACCGCTTTCAGCCCCAGTTTCCAGGACTCGAGGTAGGCGTTCATAATATCGTCCACCGTCGACTCTTCCGGCATGTTGATCGTCTTCGAGATTGCCCCGGAGATGAACGGCTGCACCGCCGCCATCATCCGCACGTGGCCCATGTAATGAATGGAACGGGCGCCGTTTTGCGGCCGGAAGCTGCAATCGAACACCGCCAGGTGCTCGGGCTTCAGGAAAGGCGCCCCTTCAATCGTTCCCGTCGCGTCGATGTGCGACACGATCTGGTCCACCTGCTCGGATTTGTAGCCCAGCTTGATCAGGGCCTGCGGCACGGTGTTGTTGACAATCTTGATGACTCCGCCGCCCACCAGTTTCTTGTACTTCACCAGCGCCAGGTCCGGCTCGATGCCGGTGGTGTCGCAGTCCATCATGAAGCCGATGGTGCCCGTGGGCGCGATGACGGTGACTTGCCCGTTCCGGTAACCCGTCTGCTGCCCCATGGCCAGGGCGTCGTCCCAGCATTTGCGCGCGTTTTCGTAAAGCGCGGACGGGACGCTGGCGCGGCCGATCCGGTAAGCGGCCTCCCGGTGCACCCGGATGACCTCCAGGAACGGTTCCTCGTTGGGGGCATAGCCGGGGAACGGCCCCACGGCGGCCGCTACTCGCGCGCTGGTCAGGTACGCCTGTCCGCACATGATCGCCGTCAGGGCCCCCGCCCAGTCGCGCCCCTGGTCGCTGTCATACGGAATCCCCATCGACATCAGCAGCGCGCCCAGATTGGCGTAGCCCAAGCCCAGCGGACGATAGTCGTGCGAGTTACGCGCAATCTGCTCCGTCGGGTAACTGGCGTTGTCCACGATGATCTCCTGCGCCAGAATCATCGTGTCCACCGCGTGCCGGTACGCCTCGACATCGAACTGCCCGTCCGGCCCCACAAATTTCATCAGATTCAGCGAAGCCAAGTTGCACGCCGAATCGTCCAGAAACATGTACTCGGAACAGGGATTGGAAGCGTTGATCCGCGCCGTGTTCTTGCACGGGTTCCAGCGATTGATCGTGGTGTCAAACTGCATGCCGGGATCGCCGCACTGATGGGTGGCTTCCGCGATCTGCCGCAACAGTTCCCGCGCCTGGTAGCGGTGCACCGGCTGGCCGGTGACCACCGACTTGGTCCACCATTCCCGATTCTCCGCCGCCGCCTGCATGAACTCGTCCGTGGCCCGGACCGAGTTGTTGGCGTTCTGGAAGAAGATCGAACTGTATGCCTCGCCATCGAGCGACGCGTCGTAGCCGGAGTCGATCAGGGTATGCGCCTTCTTCTCTTCCTTGGCCTTGCACCAGATGAACTTCTCCACGTCCGGATGATCGGCGTTCAGGATCACCATCTTCGCCGCCCGGCGGGTCTTGCCGCCGGACTTGATGACGCCGGCGAACGCGTCGAAGCCCTTCATGAATGACAACGGTCCCGAAGCGCGCCCGCCCCCCGACAGCAGCGCGTTCTCTTCACGCAGCGCCGACAGGTTCGACCCCGTACCCGACCCCCACTTGAACAGCATGCCCTCCGTCTTCGCCAGATCCAGAATCGACTCGAGGGAGTCCTTCACCGAGACGATGAAGCACGCCGAGCACTGCGGCTTGCGGATTCCCGCCGCCAAGGACTTCACCGCGCCGGACTGTTCATCCCAGTACCAGCCGTAGCCGCGCGCTTCCTTGACGCCCACATTGAACCAGACCGGCGAGTTGAAGCACGCCTTCTGCGTCAGCATCAGGTGCGCCAGTTCGTTCCGGAAGTTCTCGGCATCCTCGGGGGCGCGAAAATACCCGTCCGCCTGTCCCCATTCGGTGATCGTATCCACCACCCGGTGAACCAGTTGCGCGATGCTGGTCTCGCGCTCGGGGCTGCCCAGCTTTCCATGAAAATACTTGCTCGCCACGATGTTCGTGGCCGTCTGGGACCAATCGATGGGAACCTCGACGTCGCGCTGCTCGAAGATCACCGCGCCCTTGTCGTTGCCAATGGTCGCCGTGCGGGTCTCCCAGATGACTTCGTCGTAGGGGGTTTTGCCCTTTTCCAATTTCGCGGTGAAGAAGCGGGGGAACGACACGCCGGTGCGCTCCTCGCGCCGCAGATTCTTCTTCCCAGCGCCCAAGCGGGCGCTGAGGTCCACGGAAAGCTGGCCCATGATTCTGAGAACTCCTCTGCTAAGAATGATCGAGGCAGACGCTGCAACCTGACTTCTGTCACAACCGTCTTACGTCCGGCAGTGCACTTCGAAAGGATGCCCCAATATATAGGGCCCCGTCAACAATTTTATCTATATACAGTGCTATCAGTTACAAAGACCACTTTCAGACCTGTTTGTCTTGGTTGACCAAAAAGACAGATAAACCGATGATAATAAAACGTTTATATGCGGATTCCCATTGGCCAGCAGGGTTCGCTTCCGATCGGGCCCGCCACCCTCATTCTGGCGCGAATGCAGAGGCTCGGGATCAGGCCGCCCTCGCCCGGGACTGCGAGGAAAGGATCTCGTCGATCTGTTGCTGGTGCCTTTTCTCGTGAAACGCCACGATGCGCAGGATGCCCATCACGTTGTTCGTGCCGAGTACGGGATGAGAGTACCGCAAGCGCCGGAAATCGACGTCCGCGTTATCCCGCAACAGGCGCGCGGTGGCGCGAACGGATTCGGCAAGTTCGACCCGCAGTTGGTCCACAGGCTTATCCGCCTTGGGGCGGGCGATCGAAGGAGATTGCGCTTTAAAGAGCCGGATGGTCATCATGCGCTCGCGCAGGAAGGGAGGAACAAACATGTTCATCATCGTGAGTGGGATGTCCATGAGCCGCAGCAACTCCTTGGGTACAAACGGGGGAACCGTATCGATGTCCGCCAAGCCCTGAGAAATCGATGGCCGGCGGCCGGAGCGATACATGCCGATCAGGCGGGCGATGGTTTCCCGGTAGAGGGTCTCGGAAATTAGCAGGTGCTCCAGGACTTCCGCGATGGACCAAGCTTGCGGGGAGGGGCGGAGGCTCGCCTGCTCCGGCGTCAGGTGCGCGGTCCGGCGGAGCGTCGCCTCCCGGGTGGCTTCCCACAGGCGAAGATTCGCTTCAATCATCCTTAGTGAAGATTCCAGCCGTTGCCGCCTGGAGAGGAAAAAACCGGCACGGGTCAGGCGCCCGGGAGCGCCGCTTGAGCGCCGAGCGCCGCGTTCGACTCAAGCACCGAGGCCAATCCGTGGATCACCGCCGCAATCCGGACGGCGGCAAGAATCGTCTCCTCCGGCAGTCCCTTCTCGCGCACCACCCGTTCGTGCGACTGCGCGCACGCCTGGCAGTTGTTGATGGCGGAGACCGCCGTGCACCACAACTCGAAGTCCACCGGGTCGGAGCCGTGGGTGCGGATCACATTCATCCGCAGCCGGGCGGGGATGGTCCGGTACTTTTCGTTGTCCACCAGGTGCAGAAAGCGGTAATACACATTGTTCATGCCCATGATCGCGGCGGCAGCCCCGGCCGCCTGATAGGCGGCCGGGGTCAACTGCTGTCGCGCCTCCTGGGCGATCGCGGCCCGCAACTCCGCGTTACGGCAGGCGATGGCGCACGCCAGCGCCGTTCCCCACGCTTGTTGCGGGGTCAGTTCGGACTGGCGGAGCACGTTGGACAGATTCAGTTTCAGGTCCTTGGCGTAATCCGGGACCGTATCCAGGAGGGCCTCGAGGGTCATCTCGTTAGACCTTGAGCGTTTCCTGGCCCTTCTCCCAGTTGCACGGACACAGCTCGTCGGTTTGCAGCGCATCCAGTACGCGGAGCACCTCCTTCGTATTGCGCCCCACCGACAGGTCCGTCACCATGACAAACCGAATCACGTGGTCGGGATCGACCAGAAACACCGCCCGCTGGCAGACGCCGGCGCCGGGATCCAGAATGCCGAGCGCGCTGGACAGTTCGTGCTTGACGTCGGCCAGCATCGGGAACGGCAGGTCTTTCAGATCCGCATGATCCTTGCGCCAGGCCAGGTGCACGAACTGCGAGTCCGTGCTGCCGCCCAGGATCTGGCAATCGCGGTCCGCGAACTCCTTATTCATCCGCCCGAACTCGGCGATCTCCGTGGGGCAGACGAAAGTGAAATCCATCGGCCAGAAAAAATAACACTTCCACTTGCCCGGGTAGCTGTCGCCGGTAATGTCGGCGAACTCCTTGCCCTTCTCCAGGCTCACGGTGGCCTTGAGCGAGAAGGCCGGGAACTTTTGTCCAACTCCTAGCATGTTGCGATGTCTCCTTGACTTGTTGTTTGCAGTTTACGACCCGGTTGCGCCCCCGCGGCGCGCCCTGCCGGCGCACTGGCGGCACGACCCGCGAAAGATCACTTCAATCTCCCGCACCGTCCCGCCGCCCCGCCCCCGCTGCCGGAGAGCCGGGGGCAGTTCAAACCATTCCACATCCTCGATGCCGCCGCAAGCGTCGCAGACGAAATGATGATGGCGCTGAAGCCGGGCGTCGAACCGGGCGGCCGCCCCGTCCCCGGCCAACTCCCGCACCAGCCCGCTCCGCACCAGAGCGCGCAGCGTGTTGTACACCGTCGCCCGGGACAGGCGGGGATGGGCGCGGTTGACTCCTAGAAAAATTTCGTCCGCGGTGGCGTGGACCCGGCGGGCGGCGAGGAACGCAAGCACGTCATAGCGCTGCGGCGTCAGCCGCAGACCAGCCTGCCGCAACGCCTGGGCGATTTCGGGCTCCCCCGCCATACCCCTCTAGAGTAAGTCTTTTTTTAGATTTTGTCAAACCAGCCGCGGGTTAGCGGGCCAGGGCCAGCCGCGCGCCGCGCCGCGGCTTTTCCACCTCCGGCGCCAGTTCGGCGATCGAGTTGACCACCCGGGTCGGGCGGAAAGGATATTGTTCGAGGCTCTCGAGCGTGGTCGACCCGGTCAGCACCAGGATGCTGCGGAAGCCCAGGTCGGTCGCGCCCCGGATGTCGGTTTCCATGGTGTCGCCGATCATGATGACCTCATCGGTGCGAAGGCCGATCACCTTGCGCGCCGCGCGCATCATAAACGGGTTGGGCTTGCCGACGTGATACGCCCGCCGGCCGGTGGCCGCTTCGAGCAGGGCGACGATGGCGCCGCAACCCGGCCGCGGACCCGAGTCGGTGGGACACCACGTGTCGGCGTTCGTCGAAATCAGCCCCGCGCCCCCGGCCACCAGGCGGTGGGCCGTCTCCACCATCTCGAAATTCAACGTGCGGCCCTCGCCCACGATAACAAAGTCCGGCCGCTCCCGGCTGATCGCGTAGTTCACCTCCGCCAGGGCCGTCAGCAGACCGCCCTCCCCGATGACGAAGGCGGTGCCCCCCGGCCGCTGCTGATGGACAAATTGAGCGGTCGCCATGGCGGAGGTGTACACGTGTTCCGGCGTGGTCTCAATGCCGAATTTCTTCAGTTTCACGGCCACGTCCAGCGGTGTGTAAGCAGAGTTGTTGGTCAGAAACAGATGGGGGATCTGCTGCCGTTGCAAGTAGCGCAGAAATTCCGCCGCTCCGGGAATGGCTTCGGAACCGCGGTAAATCACTCCATCCATATCGATCAAATAGCCTTCTTGCATAACTTCCCTTCCCCCTTGTCTACGGTAACAGGAACCCGATAACGAGCCGATGACAATTCCGGCAAATCCGCGACCGTTCACGATTGCCTTGCAGGGAATCGGCACAGCTCACAAGCGCGAGGTGAGCGAGAAACGTGGAGAAAAATTTCGGGGAGATCGAAGCCTCCCCGGCTTGGCATTCCTTCTGAGGATACCATGAATCGCGGAGGAATATGGGCCCGGGACCGGCCTCCGCTCCGGTCCTAGCCGGCGGAGAGCTGCCGCAAATCGTCGATCCAATAATCCGGCTCGAACTTCGCGAGGTCTTCCCGTTTGCCATACCCGTAGGTGACGGCGCAGATCCGCACGCCCGCGCGGCGTCCTGCCTCCATATCACTGGCGGAATCGCCCACCATCAGCGTCGCCGCCGGGTCGCCCTCCAGCCCCTCGAGGGCGCGGAGGATGACATCAGGCGCGGGTTTGCTGGGAAACCCGTCCGTGCCTTGGACGTGATGAAAATAGGGCATGAGGCCAAACTTTTCGAGCACCACTCGGGAGGTCGGGGTTCCCTTGGTGGTAGCGGTGGCCTTCCGCCCGCCCAGGGCGTGCAGTCCTTCTTTCACTCCCGGATACACGGAGGTTTGGGCATGGTTGCGGGCCGGGTAAAGTTGCCGGTACCGCGCAATCATCTCTTCGATCTGCGCGGGCTGCGCTTCGGGAAACAGATCGCTGAAGGTCTCGCGCAGGTGCCGGCCGATGTACCCTCGCAGGAACTCGAACGGCACGTCCTGCTGCGGCGTGCCCTCCAGGACCTGGTAAATGGCGCCGCAGATATCCGGGGCGGAATCGAGCAGGGTCCCGTCGATGTCGAACAGGTAGTAGCGGAACGGCGGGATCACGCCGGCTGAGGCCGCTCCCCGTCGGCCAAGCCAGGCACGCGCAGACCGCTTTCCGGCCGGATCACCTGTTGCGTGTCTTCCTTGCCGGTCCGGTTGCCGCCCGCGCGCTCGGCGACGTTTTCGCCTTTCATGATGGCGATGACCTCGCTGCCATCGAGCACCTCGCGCTCGAGCAGCGCCTCGGCCACCCGGACCAGCGCGTCCCGCTTCTCTTCCAGCAGGGCGCGCGCCCGGTCGTAGGCCCGCTGCACGATCGCGCGCACCTCTTCATCGATGCGGATCGCGGTCTCCTCGGAATAATCCCGATGCTGGGCGATCTCCCGGCCGAGGAAAATCTGCTCCTCCTTCTTGCCGAAACTGAGCGGGCCCAAATCGCTCATGCCCCATTCGCACACCATACGGCGCGCCAGGTCGGTGGCGCGCTCGATGTCGTTGCCGGCGCCCGTGGTCAGCTGATTCATGAACATTTCCTCGGCGATCCGGCCGGCCATCAGAATGGACAACTGGTCTTCCAGGTAAGCCTTGGAATAGGAATGCTTGTCGTCCAGCGGCAACTGCATGGTGAGGCCGAGCGCCATGCCCCGGGGAATGATCGTGACCTTGTGAAGCGGGTCGGCATGCGGCAGCGCCACCGCGACGAGCGCGTGGCCGGCTTCATGATACGCCGTGCTGCGTTTCTCGGCGTCAGACAAAAGCATCGACTTGCGCTCGACGCCCATCAGCACTTTGTCCTTGGCCGTTTCGAAATCCGCCATGGCGACCACCTTGCGGTTCTGGCGGGCCGCATTCAGGGCGGCCTCATTCACCAGGTTGGCCAGATCGGCGCCCGCCATGCCGGGCGTGCCCCGCGCGATCACCGACAAATCGACATCGTCGGAGAGCGGAATCTTCTTGGTGTGCACCTTAAGAATCGCCTCCCGGCCGCCGACATCGGGCCGGCCGACCACCACGCGCCGGTCAAAGCGGCCTGGCCGCAACAGCGCGGGGTCCAGGACATCCGGGCGGTTGGTCGCCGCCACCAGGATCACGCCTTCGTTGGATTCAAACCCGTCCATCTCCACCAGCAACTGGTTCAGAGTCTGCTCGCGCTCATCGTGGCCGCCGCCTAGACCCGCGCCCCGGTGCCGCCCCACCGCGTCGATTTCGTCAATGAAAATGATGCAGGGAGCGTTCTTTTTGCCCTGCTCGAACAGGTCGCGGACGCGGCTGGCGCCGACGCCCACAAACATCTCCACAAAATCCGAACCGGAGATCGAAAAGAACGGCACGCTCGCTTCGCCCGCAATCGCCCGCGCCAGCAGCGTCTTGCCGGTGCCGGGAGAGCCGATCAGCAGCACGCCTTTCGGAATCCGGCCGCCCAGCTTCTGAAACTTTTGCGGCTCGCGCAGAAACTCAATGATCTCTTGCAGTTCTTCCTTGGCTTCGTCCGCGCCGGCAACGTCCTTGAACGTCACCTTCTTCTGCTGCGTCGAGTGCAGGCGGGCGCGGCTTTTACCGAAGCTCAGCGCTTTGTTCCCGCCGCTCTGCATTTGACGCATCATGAAAATCCAAAACGCCAGGAGCAAAATAAACGGAGAGGCGTTGATCAGCAGCGAGATCCAGCCGCCGCCCGTGTTCTCCTTGATGTCGATCTCTACTTTACGCTCCCGCAGCTCTTTGTAGATATCGGGATAGCCGGCGGGTATGGTGCTGCGCAAATCGGAGGTGCCATCGGCAAACTGGCCCTTCACCTCGACGCCATTGGTGATCGTCACCTTCTTGACGCGGTCGTTTTCAACCGCCTCCATGAACTGGGTGAAGGTGAGGGTTTTTTCCGGCCGCGTCTTGCTGGACTTCATCACCTGCCACATCAGCAGGGCGAGGCAAGCCAACACGACCCAGAAAATCCCGGTCTTGATATTCGAAATCACTACGCAACCTCCGTTTCACCAGCGGCCAGAAGGTCCGGGGCGGTTCTCCCGGAAACCGGCTCCTCCCAGATTTTCAGGACTTTCGCGCTCTCCGGCGAAGCGCAACAGCCCGCTTCAGGACCAAAGCGCCGACTCCAGGCAATGACTGGTCCGGCGGTGACGACTGGCCACGAGCGCCGCTCCCAAAGCGGCACCCGGGATTCCTGAAAGAGCGACTTGATCTTGCTCGCCGCAGACCGGCCGGCTGGCTGGTATTGATCGCCGGGTCTCCAGTTACGAACCAGCAGAGGCCGCGCGAGACGAAACCAGTCCAACCTACCCACGCCATCATTATAGACGCAATCTCCGGCGCGCTCGGATTCAGTAAGTTCCAGCCGCAGCACGCCGCCGCCGGGCAGCGGCACCCGGCCCGAGTCGGGAAGCGGAATGGAAAAGTCTCTGCTTTGAGGAGGTTCGGGCCTGGCAAAGCGGATCCAGGAGAAAGATCTCACCACGTCCAGACCTGGGGCCTGCATGCGGTCATGCCCCTCCGGTCCCTCGGCCATGGCGACCATCCGGTCGACGTGCTCCAAAGTCAGACCTCGCAGGTCGCCTTTGATTTCCGCGGCGGTAGCGCGCACCAGACGCCGGGCGGCCGCGCGCGGAAGCGCGGTCAGGGCTTCGACAGGCAGAATGGCAGCCCCCGCCGCGTCCCGGGCGACCGTGGCCAGCGCCGCGCGTAGGTACTCGGTCCAGAATCCCTCCTCTTCCCGAGCCCAATCGGCCGTCCGCGCCAGCGTCTCCTCGAGCGAGGGGTTCTCGGCGGCAAGTTCGGGAAGCCAGCGCCGCCGGATCCGGTTGCGGGCAAAACCCTCGTTCTGATTGGACGAATCTTCCCGCCAAGGCAGTTGTCTCTCGGTTAAATACTCCAGCACCTGGGCCCGCGACACGCTGAGGAAAGGGCGCACCATGCCGTCCGAGGTCACCGGGCGGATCCCGGCCAGTCCGGCCGTGCCGCTGCCTCGCAGCAAGCGGAACAGCACGGTTTCGGCTTGATCCGACCGCGTGTGCCCGGTCGCCACGCGGTCCACCTCGCCGGCTCCGATGAGCCGCCGGAAGAAATCCAGACGAATGTGCCGGGCGGCCTCTTCGAGATTCTGGTCCGAGGGCACGGGCCGGCGCTCCACCCGCAGCGGGAACCCGTAGCGGCGTGCCTGATCCTCTACAAATCGTTGATCTTGCTCGCTTTCTTCCCCGCGGAGCAAGTGATTCACATGCAGAACCTTCACCGCCCACCGCCAATCGGCAGCCAGCCCGGCCATCACGTCGAGCAGGGCCATCGAGTCGGCTCCGCCGGACACGGCGATCCCGACGGTTTGTCCGGGCTCCAGCATCCGATAACGGCGGATGGTCTCTTGCACCACTTCCCGCATCTGCAACTCCGATTCTATCGGCTGGCCGCGGTATACTGTGAGGTCGGTTTGCCGCTCAAGCCGTTCCCGACATTTTCCGAAGCCCAAATCTTTGAGGAGTCCGCATTGTCCCCGACCGTGGATGACCGCGCCGCCAAAGTGAAACTCTTACTGATGGATGTGGACGGCGTCATGACCGACGGCCGCCTGTACAACCTTCCGGGACCGGACGGGAAGATGGTCGAGACCAAAGGTTTCGATTCGCAGGACGGGATTGCGCTGCAATGGCTGAACTGGAAAGGCATCCGCACGGGCGTCATCAGCGGGCGGGTCTCCCCGGCGACCGCCGAGCGGTGCCGCCAGGTCAAAATGAGCTACGTCTACCAGGGCCACATCGAAAAGATTCCGATCCTCGAAGAGATCATGGCCGACGCCGGCGTCTCGGCGGAGGAAGTTGGCTATATTGGAGACGATCTGACGGATGTGGTGGTGATGCATCGCGTGGGTTTCGCGGTCGCCACCGCCAACGCGCGCCCCGAGGTGAAAGGCGAAGCCCATTATGTGACGGCGGCGCCGGGAGGAAGCGGAGCGGTGCGCGACGCTATCGAGTTCATCCTCAAGGCGAAGGGACTCTGGCAGGAGATCCTGCAAAAATACGAAATCCGCGGCGGCGGAGCCCATTGAGAGTGGGGCTGGCCTCCGCGCCAAACCGCCACGCCCTGTCCCGTTAAAGGGTTGCCGATTCCGGCCGATAGCTGGAAATTGGGGGGCCGAGCAAGCCCCCGGCGCACCCATGTTTGCAATCATTGGCATCGTGGTCGTGTTCGGGGCGGTGATTGGCGGGTACCTGCTCGAACACGGCAATCTCCATGTGCTGTTTCAACCCGCCGAGCTGGTCATTATCGGCGGCGCCGCCCTCGGCACGCTCTTCATCGCCAACCCGCTCAAGACCATCCTCGCCCTGCTGAAGGGACTGGCGGGCGTGCTCGGGGGCAGCAAATTCAACAAAGCGGTCTACCTGGAAACCCTCCGACTGTTGAACGATCTGTTCCTGGCCGCGCGCAAGAACGGCCTGGCGAAACTGGAGGCGGACGTCGAAGAACCGGAAAAGAGCCAGGTATTCTCCAAGTATCCGAAGTTTCTCAAAAACCATCATGCCGTGCACTTTGTCTGCGACACTTTGCGGATGTCCATCACCGGCGGCGTGGGGAATTTCGAACTCGACCAGATGATGGAAGCGGATATCGAGGTCCATCATCATGAGGCCAGCGAGCCGGTTTCGGCGCTGACCGCGGTGGCCGATTCGTTGCCAGGCCTGGGTATTGTGGCGGCCGTCCTGGGAGTGGTGATTACGATGGGGGCGATCGGCGGACCGCCGGAAGAAATCGGGCACAAGGTCGCGGCCGCGCTGGTGGGCACCTTTCTCGGCATCTTGCTCTGCTATGGCCTGTTTGGTCCCCTGGCGTCGAACATGAGCAAAATCAACGAAGCGGAATCGCAATATTATCAGGTGCTGCGGCAGGGGCTGATTTCGTTTGTGAAGGGCTGTGCTCCGATTCTGGCCCTGGAGTTCGCCCGCCGTTCGATTCCCCATCATGTCCGGCCCACGTTCAAGGAAATGGAGGGGGCGGTCAAAGGCGGCGGAGGCGGAGGTGGCGCATGAGCGACGCCGAGCGCCCGGCGCCCATCATCGTCGTCAAAAAGAAAGGCGGGCACGGCGGCCACCACGGCGGCGCCTGGAAGGTGGCCTACGCCGATTTCGTCACCGCGATGATGGCGCTGTTCATCGTGTTGTGGCTCCTGTCGAGCGACGAGAAAGTCAAAAAGGCCGTTGGGGGCTATTTCCAGGATCCGCTCGGGCACGGCAAACTCATGGGCTCCACCCTCGCCGGAGCCGGCGAGGGCCTCCTGATCCATCGCGACGACATGAGCAAATTGAAGGACGTGATCGAGAACGCGATCCGCCAGATCCCTAAAATCGACGCCATCCGGGACCAGGTGAAGATCACTGTCACCGGAGAAGGACTGCGGATCGAACTGCTCGAAAATGAGACGGGGACGTTCTTTGAAAGCGGACGGCCAAACCCCAGCCCGCAGGGGCAGGAAATCCTGAAATTGCTCGCCAGGCAACTCGGCGCGCTGCCGAACTCGCTCTTGATCGAAGGCCACACGGACGCCAGACCATACGCTTCCACCAACGGGTATACCAACTGGGAACTGTCCGCGGACCGGGCCAACGCGGCGCGCCGACTGATGGAAAGCGACGGCCTCCGTCCCGGCCAGGTGGCCCAGGTGCGCGGGTTCGCCGACCGCTCCCTGCGGGACGCCAAAAACCCGGAGCATGCCTCCAACCGGAGGATCTCGGTCATCGTCAAATATCAGGAAGCCGACCTGGAAACTGCCCTCAAGAACCAAACCGATGCGCTCCCTTCCGCCGCAGAGAAGCCTGCCAAGCCCCCGGAAACCCCTTCTTCCCCGGCCGCCGGGCACTAATCTTACTGAAGAGATTGTTCAAAAAAACGCTGGGAATCGTAAGTCACTGATTTTCGCTGGGTGCGCTTCGGGGCAGAGCAGCCTGCCCCGGTTTTTCAACAGGCTCCTGAAGCCGCCGGGCCTCATTTTCCCATCAAGAAACGCCGGAGGAACTCGACCGTCCCCACTCCATGGATTTTGTGCGGTCCGTTGAAATACTCGATCCGCGTGCGCCCGCCCAACCCCATCTCGTCATAGAGGCGCTGGACGCGGGCGAATTCCCACGCCACCATCTCGTCGATGCCCACGCCGTCCCGGTGGCCCCGCTCCACCATGAACGGGCGCGGAAAAATCATCCAGGCCATCTCGGCATGGCTGGCCACGCCGCCCAGGTCGAACTCGGGCATCTCGTATTCCCCGGTAAACAGATACGAGAAGCCAAGGTCCACCGAGGACAGCTTTCCCACCCATTCATTGAAGTCCCCCGAGCAGATCGAGAGGGCGAACCGCTCCTCGAGCGCCGGAATCCGCAGCGCGGTCTTTCCTCCGTAGGAAAGCCCGTAGTATCCGATCCGCTTCGGATCCACCCACGGCAGCGACTGGATCCAGTCCAGCGTGCGTTGCGTCTGCGCCCAGATATACGAATAGATGGTCAGCTTCAGGGGGTTGCCGATCCGCCAGGCTTGCCGGAAAGGCGACAGGTACGGGTTCTGCGGAGCAAACACAACAAAGCCCTCCTCGGCCAGTTTCGATCCGATGTTGATGTAGTACGCATAGTCGCGCGGGCCGGTGATCGCCTCTTCCGGTTTGGTTCCGAACATCGATTGGGCGCGGCCTTCCAGACCGTGCTGGACGTACACCACCGGCCGCCGCTCGCCCGGGGCGATACCCTTCGGCACCAGCAGCACCCCGTAAGCGAAGACCTCGGGGTACACGTCAAGGGTCACCTCGTAGCCGTCCCATTTTTCGGCGCGGTAGCTGAGCCGGGTGCGCGGATTGGGGGACGCCGAAGGGGGCGGCGGCACGCCGATCACTTCCTGCTGAAAAAGCCGCCGGATCGGCTCGGAGGAGGCCCGGAAGCGCTCGGGGGTATCGAAGCTGGCCTTGCCCCAGCGCGCATCGCGCACCGTCATCGACTGCCGGACCAGCCGCTGCGTGTGGTGGACCAGTTCGTCAAACTGGCGGCGGCGGCGATCCACCGGGCGGAGCGGCGGCGCGGGCGGGACGGCGGCGGGCGGAGACACACGCAGCGCCTCGAGGAAAGCGTTCGTCGCGTCCGCATGGACGGCGATCCAGGCGCCCAGCGCGCGGGCGCGCCCGGCTTCCGCGCGCGCCTCGTCAGGACGCGGCGATCTCAACTCGCCCGGCGCTCCGCCCTGCCGCTGCGGATCGGCCTCGGAGGGCTCTTTCCCCTCGGGACCGGCGGCCGTCTCCACCAGAATCCGGCGCGGCGCCGCCAGCGCCGCGATCTCCGCGTCGCCGAAGTCTTTCAGCAGCCCCCACACATTGCGGTAAATCGGTTCCCGCCAGAGATCCTGCCGCGAGGTGAAATAGCCGGACACCACCGCCGCGTCCACCCGGACGTCGAGCGCGGCGGCATAGAGCGCCAGCAGTCCGCCTTCGCCATAGCCCCAGATGCCGATGGGCGCATTCCCTTGCCGCGCGAACCAATCGACCGCCGCCAGCGCCTTTTGCACTTCGTAGCCGATGAGGTGCCGGCCTACCGGATACGCCATCCGGTAGACGAATTCCCGATGGCTCTGGTTGGTGAAGCGGAAGCGGGGGTTACCCGACCAGGTGTTCTTGCGATCGGTCAGCACCGGCGCCAGCACTTCTATGCCGGCGTGGGCCAGCTTCCAGGCGATGGTAAGCTGCTCGGGGTCCTGATCAGCGTCCGGCAGCGCCACCACGCGCGCCGCCACACGGCCCTTGGGCCGGAACCGCAAACCCTCGCCGTGCACGCCTTCCCAAACGGGCCAGCGCACCGCGGTGACCTCGACCCGATCCGAGTCATGGCGCACGGCAGGCTCGGCGGTGGTCCCCACTAACTCCAGGACGGAAAAGGGCGCGCGGGCATCAGCCGCGCCAATGATGGTGCGCAGACCGTCGGGGGTCGGCTTGCGCTTGGCGACCGCGTCGGCGTTCAGGCGGTGAAGGTGGACAAATATGCCCTGCACCATCGCCGCCGCCAGGTCCCCGGTTTGTTCCAGCGGCCGGGTGCCCGGCAGGGTTTGGGCGGCCAGCGAGCCTGCGCAAAGCAGAGGAAGAATTCCACGCATAGGGATCCGGGTTGATGCTATCAGAAACCGGACGCCCCCCGCGCCGGAGTCCCCAAGCCGGATACAATCGGGGCGACGTGGCCATCGCAATCGCTTCGCTGCTCCAAGAAAGCAATACTTTTTCCCCCGTTCACACGCGGTACGCGGATTTCTCGCCGGTATTCGGCCAGGCGGCTTTTGACCGGCACGCCGGCAAACTCACGGAGATGGGCGGGTTCATTGACGTGCTGACCCGCGCGCGGAAGACCATCGCGCCGGTCGGGGCCGGGTGGGCCATCACGGCGAACCGCCTGCTGCGGGACGACTTTCACCGATTGATGGAGGACTATGGCCGCGCCCTCTCCGCCGTGCCGCAACCCGAAGCGGTGCTGCTGGCCATGCACGGGGCGCAGACCGCCGAGGGCGAGGACGACGTCGAAGGTCATCTGCTGAGCCGCTTCCGCAAGCTCGTGGGCCCGGACGTGCCGATCGTGCTCACGCTGGATCTGCACGCCAATGTGACCGCCGCCATGGTCCGCCTGGCTACCGCCATTTGCGGTTATCACACCTACCCGCATGTCGACATGTTCGAAACCGGCCAAAAAGCGGCCCGGTTGCTGTTGCGCATCCTCCGCGGCGAAGTCAAGCCCGTCATGCGCTGGCGCAAACTCCCGCTGATCGTGAATGCAGAGAATCAGCAGACCGCACATGGTCCCGCGCACACGTTGTTCTCGCGCGCGCAGCAACTCGAGCGCGCGGGCCGCGCCGAAGCGGTGTCCATCTTTCCTGTGCAGCCTTGGCTGGACATCCGGGAGATGGGCTCCGCGGTGGTGGTGGTCACCAATGACGATGAGCGGACCGCGGACCGCGCCGCCGCCCAGCTGGCGCAGAAATTCTGGGACATCCGCCGCAAGTTCGCACCGCATTTGATTCCGGCCGAGGAAGCCGTCGCCCAGGCGCTCCGGACAAAAGGGGGGCCGGTGGTCCTGGCCGAATCGTCCGATAGCACCGGTTCGGGCTCGCCGGGGGATTCGACCGGCGTCCTCAAGCACCTGGTGCGCGCGCCGCTGACCGGGCCGGCGGCCATCTTCCTGGTTGACCCGGCCGCGGTCCGCGCCCTGCGGGCGGCGGGCGTGGGCGCCACGGTCAGCCTGAAAATCGGCGGCGCGTTCGACCGCAAGCACTCGCGGCCGGTAAAGGTGAAGGGCCGCGTGCGGCTGATCTCGGATGGCCGCTGGATCGCGCGGGCGCGCGGTTACAACACGGGCATCGAAACCGACATGGGTGGCGCGGCCGTGCTGGAAACCGGCGTCAACGGCCTGGTCCGCGTGCTGATCGCCGAGCGTTCCGCCATGACGGTCGACCCGGAGTTGTTTCGCAGCCACGGCATTGACCCGGCGCATTGCCAGATCGTAGTCGTCAAATCGCCGAACGGCTTTCGCGCGGCCTATGAGCCGCTGGCCAGCAAGATCTTCGTGGTGGACACGCCGGGCGTGAGCACGGCGCGCCTTACCCAACTGCCCTGGAAGCGCATTGAGCGCCCTATCTACCCGCTCGATCCCGATCTGGAGTACCGGCCGTGAGCGGGAGTCCGCGGGCGACGCGCGTCCGCTACGGCATCGTGCTGCTCGCGCTGATGATGAACGTGATCTGTTACACGGATCGCGTGGCGATCGCCGTGGCGGCGCCGGAGATTCGCGAGGAGTTCGCGTTCAATCCCTCGCAAATGGGGTTGGTGTTCAGCATTTTCAGCCTGTCCTATGCGCTGGGGCAGGCGCCGTGGGGCGCGCTGGCCGACCGGTTCGGCGCGCGGGGACTGGTGGCGGGCGCCATTCTGGCGTGGTCGGCGTTCACGGCGCTGACGGGCGCCGCGTGGGGCTTCGCCTCGCTGCTGGTTATCCGCTTTTTGTTTGGCGCGCTGGAGGCGGCGCTTGCCCCGTCCATCGCGGTGGCCTTTACCCGCTGGGTCCCGGTGGTGGAACGCTCGACCGCGTTCGGCGCGTTCTTGAGCGGGGGGCGGCTGGGCGCGGCGGTGACGCCGCCCGTCGCGGCCTTCCTGATGCTCCGCGTCGGCTGGCGCTGGCTGTTCGCCGTTTTTGGCGTGCTGGGCGTGGGCGCGGCGGCCGTCTGGTATCGCGTTTACCGGCACGACCCGGCGCGGCACCCCAAGGTCAACGCCGCGGAACTGGAGTTCATCCGCCGCGGCGTAGCCGGCGGCGAGCAAAAACCTTTGTCCGATCCGGGATGGGGCCGCATCCTGCGCTCCCGCCGCTTGTGGTGCCTGCTGGCGGTGGTGTTCGCCAGCACCTTCCTGTGGCAGTTCTACATCACGTGGTTCCCGACTTACCTGACCGAGGCCCGCGGCCTGCCCCTGCAAGAGGCTTCTTTTTACGCCGGCCTGCCGTTTCTGTTCGGGGTGCTGGCCGCTTGGACCGGAGGCCTGGCTACCGACTATCTCACCCGCCGCTTCGACGAGCGCCGCGGCCGCCTCTACTTGGGTTCGGCGGCGCTGGCGTGCACCGCCGCGTTGATGCTGGCGGGCATTCTCACGCCCCGCCCCCGCCTGGCCGCAGTGCTGATGGCGGTGGCGGCGTTCTTCGTGGATTTGTATCTGGGGGCTTGCTGGGTGTCGGCGGTCGACATTGGCGGCCGTTCCGGCGGCGCGGTGGCCGGCCTGATGAACGGCTCGTCCAACGCGGCTGGTTTCGCGTCTCCGGCCCTGATGGGTTGGGTGCTGCACACCTGGAAGGATTGGAACGCCGTCCTGCTGGCGGGCGTCGCCAGCACCTTGGCCGGTGCGGCGCTCTGGGCCGGCGTCCATCCCCGGCGCGCGGACGCCGCGCCGGCAGAACCGCGCGAGCCGTAAGCGCGCGGTCCCGCTCAGGGCCGGCGTCGATGGCCCATTCCCTGCCGGTCGCGCGCGGCGTCGCGGATGGAGACGCGAGCCGGCCGCTTACAGGTGCCGCTTCAAAAACGAGCAGATGTGGTAGCCGTCCAGGAATTTGAACGGCGTCTCGCCCATGGTGTAATGCCCGCAGGGCAATTCCACAACGCGGTGGTCGGCGCCGGTGGCTGCGATCCGGCGCAACACATCACGCGACAGTTCGGGAATGAACGTGGTGTCGTAACGCGTGTAGATGAACAGCGATTTCTTCGGGAGCTGGCCGTAACGTTCAATGTAGCTGACCGGGCTGATCGCCAGCCATACTTCCCGCAACCGGTCCCGGTCGATGGCGCTTTCCAGACTTTGACGGATGTGGCGGGTGGACAACCCCGTCCAGACCACGTCGCCGAAAGTGGTGGAACAGTGGTTGTAGACATTCACCACCGGACGCGGGTCGTGGGCGCTCACCAGGAAGGCGTAACAGGATCCCAGGCTGGTTCCCACCAGGCCGAGACGCTCGAAGCCCTGCGTTTCCAGCCAGTCGAAACAACACCGGACGTCGATCACCGCCTGGCGGGTCGCGTCGATGGTCCGCGCAATGTTGGACGAGACGGCATAGTCGGCGCGTTGCAACTCGGCGGGCATCCGGCTGTCGTGATACGGCAAGGAAATCCGCAAGGCGGAGATTCCAAGCATCTGTAGTCCTTTGCATAAGCCCACGTGCTGCTGCGCATGCGAATTCCAATGCGGCAGCACCACCACCGCCTTGCGGGAGTTCTTCGCCGGGAACCAGTGGGCATAGACCGTGTTGTTTTCGTGGAACGGAGTGCGCACCGGGGACGGGAACTCCAGGAACCTCCCGTGCTCATACGTGCGCAGGTGGAAATTGCGCGGCGGGGCATAGCCGAAGAATTCGTCGCTCGCGCGGATCGCTTCCCGGTTCAGCTCGCGCAGGTACTCCTCGGGCTGGTGTCCGTTCCGGGGCAAACGCCGCGCGCACGGCCACCCTGTAGTCCATTCCAGCCCCCATTCAAAAGGGCGCACCACGCGATTGGTCGCGCGAAAACAAAGCCGGTTCTCCCACTCCAGCACCCAGCGGCCGTAGGCTTCCCACATGTCCCAAACGACCTCTCATTTTAACAGCGGTATCCTGAGGAAATTGGAGTTTGGATCGCGTGAAGCTTCTTCGATGGTTGCTGTGCGGTATGGGCGCGCTTGCCGCATGGGCCCAGCAGGTGCCCGTGCGGGAAGTGACGCTGGACAATGGCATGAAGTTCCTGCTGGTGCAGCGGAAGGGCGCGCCGAACATCGCCGCGGGCTGGGTGGCCAAGGTCGGTTCGGTGCATGAACGTCCCGGCATCACCGGCACGGCGCACCTGTTCGAGCACATGATGTTCAAGGGCACCCAGACGATCGGTTCCCGGAACATCGAAGAGGACCTGCGGATCAATGTCCAGCTTGACCAGGTAAAGGCGGAGTTGCGCAAGGAAGAACAGGAACTGGCGCGCAAGCTGCGGCTGGGGCTGATCGCGAACGCCAAGGACCCCGCCGTTCGCAGCGAGCGCCACCGGCAATTGCTGGCGGAGTTCGACAAGCTGAACGCCCGCCAGAAGGAACTGCTGGTGAAGAACGAGTTCGACCGCATCTACACCAGCGCGGGCGCCAGCGGCCTGAATGCCGGCACGGCGCACGACTTCACGATCTACTTCATCCAGGTGCCCGCCAACAAGCTCGAGCTGTGGTTCTGGATGGAGTCCGACCGGCTGCTGAATCCGGTATTCCGCGAGTTCTATTCCGAGCGCGACGTGGTGCAGGAAGAGCGGCGGCTGCGCGTGGACTCGACGCCGACGGGCAAGCAGCGTGAGGAGTTCGATGCGATGTTCTGGAAGTCCTCACCGTACGGCTGGCCGGTGATCGGCTGGCCGAGCGACCTGGAGGGCATCACGCGCGAGGAGGCCACGGCGTTCTTCGGCACCTACTATGCGCCGAATAACCTGGCCGCGTGCCTGGTGGGCGATTTTGACGAAGAGCAGGCTGTCGCGTGGGCGAGGAAGTACTTCGGCCGGCTGCGCCGCGGCGCGCAGGAGCCCGAACCGGTGCGCACGGTGGAAGAGGCGCAGCACGGCGAGCGGCGCCTGATCGCGCACGCCGAAACGGTTCCTACGGTGGTGATCCGCCATCACACGGTGGCCGACGGGCACAAGGACGACTATCCGCTCTCGGTGATGGCTTATCTGCTGAGCGGGCGGACCGGACGGCTTTACAAGTCGCTGGTGCTGGAGCAGCAACTGGCCAACTCCGCGTCCGCCGACCAGAATACGTACAAGTACGAAGGGTTCTTTCAGCTCAGCGCGGTCGCCAAACCCGGCAAGACGCTGGACGCGGTGGAGCAGGCGCTCTACCAGGAGATCGAGAAGCTGCAAAAAGAGCTCGCGCCGGAGCGCGAGCTGCAAAAAATCAAGAACCAACTAGCGGCGTCAAAATACCGGCGGCTGCAATCGGATTTCTTCCTCATGCAGCAACTGCTGGTGGCGGAAGCGAGCCGCGGCTGGCAGGCGATCAACACGGATCCGCCGCTGCTGGACGCGGTGACCGCGGAGGATGTCCAGCGGGTCGCCCGGCAATACTTTCCCCGGGAGGGGCGCAACGTGCTGCACCTGCTGCCGAAAACTGGCGGCGGTGAGCGGCGCGGGACGGGAGGTGGCCTGTGAACACCCGCCGCCAGACGCTCGCCGCACTGCTGGGCGCTCCCTGGGCGCTCCGCGGCGCCGAGGACATTGTGAAGCATCCCCGGGAGCTGAAGTTCGCGCCCCGGACCTTCACGCCGCCGCGGGCGGCCGATTTTCGCCACCAGCTTTCCAACGGCGCGACCGCGTTCCTCGTCGAAGACCATGACTTCCCGCTCATCAATCTCGCCGTGACGGTCCGCACCGGCGAGTTTGTCGAGCCGCCGGAAAAGGCGGGGCTGGCGCAACTCACCGGTTCCCAGATTCGCGCGGGCGGCACCACGGCGCGCCAACCGCTCGATTTCGACGAGGCCGCCGATTTTCTGGCCGCCGGCATCTCCTCGGGGATTGCCGATGTCTCCGGCTCGGCGGGGCTGAACTGTCTGTCCAAGGACATGGACGCCGGGCTGGCGTTGTTTGTCGAGATGCTGCGCACGCCGGGATTTGACGCCGAAAGGTTGCAATTAGCCAAGAGTCAGCTTCTCCAGTCGCTCGAGCGCCGCAACGACAGCACCGCTTCCATCGAGCAGCGCGAGTGGGGACGTCTGCTGCGGGGGACCAGCCACTTTTCCACCCGGCAGGCGACCAAAGGATCCGTCGAGTCCATCGCCCGCGAGGACCTGGCGCAGTTCCACGCGCGCTACTACTTTCCCGCCAATTTTGTGTTCGCCGTTTCCGGAGACTTCAAGACCGCCGAGATGCTGGCGCGGCTGGAAAAGGCCTTCGGCAACTGGCCCAGCCCGCGCATCGCGCCGCCGCAGGTCCCCAAACCCAATTTCACTCCCAAGCCTGGCGTCTACCTGGTGCACAAATCCGGCGTGAATCAGGGCCGGGTGCGCATGGGGCACCTGGGCGTGATGATTTCCAATCCGGATCACTTGGCCATCAGCCTGATGAACTCGATTCTGGGCGGCGGCGCATTCACGTCGCGCATTACCGAACGGGTGCGCTCGGACGAAGGACTGGCCTACTCGGCCGGATCGATGTTCATGCCGGGGACATACTACGAGGGCACCTTTACGGCCGCGTTTCAGTCCAAGAGTGAGACGGTAGCGCAGGCGGTGGCGATCATCTTCGAGGAAATCGACAGGATCCGGGCGCAGCGCGTGAAGCCGGAAGAACTGGAAACGGCCAAAGCGCGGGCCATTGAAGCGCTGCCAACCCGTTTCGCCACCGCCGCGTCGCGAGCCGGGCAGTTCGCCAGCGACTTTTACACCAGGCTGCCCGAAGATTACTGGCAGAAGTACGCCGAGCGGATCCGCGCCGTCACCCTGGAGGAGATTCAGCGCGTGGCGCAAAAATACCTGCGGCCGGAGCAGATGGTGGTGCTGGCGGTGGGGGACGCCGATGCGATCCTGAAAGGGAATCCCGATAAACCGCAGTTCAAACTGGAAAAGTGGGCCGGCGGGGCGGGCGTCGTCCGCATCCCGCTGCCGGATCCGCTGACGATGGTGTATCCGGCGGGGTGATCCGTTCCGGATGGGTCGGTGTCCGAGTGCCAGCCGTCGGCGGCGCCGTGGCGAGTTGCCAGATGCCCAGCGCCAGAAAAGGCGCCAGCACCGCGGCCAGGTACCAGCGGGCGCGCGGTGAGAGGGGATCGTCTTTCTCCCAGCGGAACGCCTGGCGCGCAATCGACAAACCCACGCCCGTCGCCAGCAGCAGCGCGGCGATCTCGGCCCCGTGCCACGCCGCGGGGTCTCCGTGTCCCAAGGCGTTCTGCATGCTGGAAACCAGGTAGTAGGACGGCACAAAACGCGCGGCGACCTGCGCCCAGGCCGGCAACAACTCCACGGGGATCGCCGCCCCGCCCAGGAAGAGCATGGGCATGTACAGCAGTTGAATCAGCACCGTGGATTCCTGGACGCCATTGACCACCGAGGCGACAATCAGCCCGATCGCCCGAAAGGCCCAGATCCCGCAACTGGTCAGCAGCAGCAGGGAAACCCAGCGGGTGGGCAGCGGCATCCCGTAAATCCAGTGCGCCAGCGCGCAAAGCAGCCCCAGCGCCGGCAGGTACAGCAGCCAGCCGGTGACGACGGAGGCCAGCAGGATTGGCGTGGGCGAAATCGGCGTCACGCGGAAGCGGCGCAGGATGTTGGCTTCGCGCTCCTGCACCAGGCGCATGCCGGCGCCCCACAGTCCGTTGCCGAGAATGCCGATCACCAGCACCATGCCGGCCACCTGCGCGCACGCCTCGCCGTGGGCGTCCAGGAATTCGGCGAAGGCGAAAAAGAACATCAGCGGGAACAGATAGTTGAAAAAGACCACGGTGCGCATGCGCAGCGCCAGCCGGAGGTCGGTCAGGATCAAAGCAGGCAAGGCGCGCCACATCGGTCAATCCCTGAGGTTCTTGCCGGTCAGTTCGATGAACGCATCTTCGAGCGAAGGCCGCCGGATGCGGATGTCCTGAAGCTCGATGCGGTGCGCGATCAGCCAGGGGACCGCCTCCATGACCGCGGCCGCCGGACGGGTGGTGACGATGGTCAGGCCGCGCCCGGAGCCGTCGCGCGCCTGGCGCAGCAGACCTGGCCAGGCGGGCAGTTCGCCGGGCGGCAGCGCCTGCGCGGTTTGCAGTTCTATGGTGGAAGCGCCCAGGGCGTGCTCCTGGATCTCGCGCGGGGCGCCCATGGCGATGAGGCGGCCCTCGTCCATGATGGCTACCCGGTCGCACAGCCGTTCGGCCTCCTCGATGTAATGGGTCGTCAGCAGCAAGGTGCGTTTTTCCGCCCGGAGTTCGCCAATCAACGAGCGGATCTCCAGGCGCGCCTGCGCGTCAAGCCCGGCGGAAGGCTCGTCCAGAAACAGTAACTGCGGATCGTTGATCAGCGCCAAAGCCAGCGCCAGACGCTGCTTCTGCCCGCCGGAAAGGTGCATGAAGAACGCATCGCGTTTGTCCCAAAGCTGGAGCCGGCGTAACAGCGCCTCTCCGGGCACGGTGCGGGAGTAGAAACTGGCGAACAGCGCGATGGCCTCCCCCACGCGGAGGCGGTCGGGCAGCGCGGCCTGCTGGAGGCAGACGCCGATCCGGTCCTTCAACAACAACCCGTCATCGGCGGGGTCGAATCCGAGGACGCGAACCTCCCCGCCCGAGCGCTGCCGCAAACCTTCCAGGATTTCCACCGTGGTCGTCTTCCCCGCGCCGTTGGGTCCCAGCAGCCCGAACACCTCGCCGGGCTGCACTTCGAAGCTGATCCCCTTCACCGCCAGAAAGCCGTCGTACTGCTTGCGGAGATCCTTGACGTAAATCATAGGCGGTGGAACGCCTTCAGAATCTCGCGGGTGGAGTACCGCAAGGCGATCGGACGCCCGTGCGGGCAGCTCATCGGACACGCGGTGGCGGCCAGTTCGCGCAAGAGCCACTCCATCTTCGTCATCTCGAGCGGCGTGTTGATTTTGATCGCGGCGCGGCACGCTACCGAAGCGGCAATGTTGCGGCGAAGGTCCTCGACGGAAATGGCCCGGGTGTGGGGGTCCAGGTCATCCAGGATTTCGTGGATGGCTTTCTCCAGGTCGCCTGCTTTCAGACCGGCGGGCGCGGCTTTCACCGCCAGCGTACGGTTGCCGAACGGCTCGGTGTCGAAGCCGGCTTCGCTCAACTGCCGCGCGATCTGCGCGTAGAGAATCTGCTGGCCGGGCGTGAGGGTAAGCACGATCGGCAGCAGGAGCTGTTGCGTCTCGACCGCGCCGGCCTGCTGCTGGCGAAGGACCTTCTCGAACAGGATGCGTTCGTGCGCCACGTGCTGGTCGATGATCCAAAGCCCGTCCCGGCCGGCCGCGATGATGAAGCTTTCATGCAACTGCCCCAGCGGGCGGAGATCGGCCAGCGCCGCCAGCGAGAATTCCGCCGTTGGCAAGGCCGAGGCGGGAAAGCCACCGTGGGTGTCGGGGACCTTCCGGCGCGGCGTCTCGGCGGCGGGTTCCGCCGCGCCAAAGGCGATGGCTCCGCCGCCGAAATCGAGGCGGCGAGGCGGAGCGGGCGACGCCCGCAGGACGAACTCCGGCGCAGCCCCACCGCAAGCAGACGACGTTCCCGCGGGCACGGGAATCTCCTCTGAAGCCGCGCCGACCGCGTCGGCCAGACGCTGCGTGAATTCCGAGTAGGGCAGCGCGGCGGCGGCCTGCGGCGGCGACGAAGGCTTGACCGTGAACGCCGGCGCCGGCCGCGTCTCGATCAACCGGTCCCGCACGGCGTCGCGCACGAAGTCGTGCACAAAGGAGCCGTGGCGGAACCGTACCTCCGTTTTCGAAGGGTGCACATTCACGTCCACCTCTTCCGGATCGCAGTCGAGAAACAACAGCGCGAAGGGATACGCGTGCGGCGGGATCAGGTTGAAGTAAGCCGCGGAGATCGCGTGCAGCAGGAGTTTGTCGCGGATCAGACGGCCGTTGACGAAGAGGAAAATCGAATTGCGGTTCGACTTCTGCACCTGCGGCCGCGAAAAGAAGCCGCGCAGGCGGTACGTGCGCGCGGGCGGCTCCTCGGGCCCCGCACGATAGGCGGCGATCGCTTCCGAGGGAGCAACGGCGGGCGGGGGGAGACGCAACTGGCCGGCCCGTTCCTCCAGTTCCACCAGTTCGTCGAGCGTCTGGCTGCCGAAGATCTGGTAGACGCGCTCCCGCAGGGTGCCGGCCGGGGTCACTTGCAGCAGCGTCTGGACGCCGGAAGTCAGCTCGAACGTCTTGGCCGGATTCGCCAGGCTGTAGTGCGTCAGCAAGGACGCGATGTGCGCCAGCTCGGTCTGTTCCGAGCGGAGGAACTTCTTCCGCGCGGGCACGTTGAAGAACAGGTCGCGCACGGTGACGGCGGTGCCGCGGGGCAGCGCCGTCTCCTCGCAGCGCAGCATCCGGCCGCCGGCGATTTCCACCCGCACGCCGGTGGCTTCCTCCTCCGACCGGGTCTCCATCAGCAGGCGCGAGACCGAGGCGATGGAGGGTAGCGCCTCGCCGCGGAACCCCAGGGTCGCGATCGAGAGCAGATCCTCCACGTCCCGCAATTTGCTCGTGGCGTGGCGCTCGAAGGCCAGCAGCGCGTCGTCGCGGAGCATGCCCGCGCCGTCGTCGGTCACGCGAATCAGGCGGCGTCCGCCGCCCTCCACTTCCACGCGCAGATGGGTCGCCCCCGCGTCGAGCGAATTCTCGAGCAACTCCTTGACCACGGAAGCGGGACGCTCCACAACCTCGCCGGCGGCAATCTTGTTGGCCACCTGGTCGGGGAGGACCCGGATGCGCCCCATGCCTCCTACGGTACCATCAGGTCCGCCGCGGCACGCCCAGTTCGTCTTTCCAGGCTTCCAGGGTGTGGTAGACGATCGGGCAGTAGCAGGCCCGGTCCACCATCTGCCACATGCGCGAGACGAGCGACCCTTCGGAACTGGTCAGGTGGGGAAAGCGTTCGCAGGTCCGCGGCCGCGCGTCGTACACGGAACACGCCGTGCCTTCCAGGAACACGCAGCCGGTTCCGGTGCGCTTCAGAATCAGCCCTTCTTCGCTGCTGCGCTCGGTATAGTCGCGCACGAACGCCTCTTCCCGCAGGCGCAGGCGGCGGGCCAGCCGCGCCACGTCGCGCGGTTGCAGCCTTACGGTCGCTTTGCGGCAGCAGTTGGCGCACACGGTGCAATCGATCTGCTCCTCGACGCCGGCGGCGATCCGCTTCAGCCGCTTCTCCTGGAAATTGCGCGTCTTCAGGTGCATCCGCAGGCGCAGGTTTTCTTCCCGCTTGGCGCGGCCAGCCCGTTCGATCTGGACAAGGTCCACCAGCATGGCTCCCGGAACCAGCGTAGCGCAGCGCAGTGGCCGCTCCGGGTGAGGTGTCATGGGGAAGGATCGCCTACAATGGAGGCGTGGGATCAGAAGCAGCCGTCCGGATCGCCGTCGACCGGCTTAACCGGGTCCGGCAGGAAATCGGCAAAGTGATCGTCGGACAACAGCATGTCGTGGACGGCGTGCTGATCTGCCTGTTGTCGTCGGGGCACGTGCTGCTCGAAGGCGTGCCGGGCTTAGGCAAGACCACGCTGCTGCGCACGCTGGCGCGCGCGCTTCAGTTGAAATACTCCCGCATCCAGTTCACTCCCGACCTGATGCCCGCGGACATTGTGGGCAGCATGATCGTGGAGACCGACGACCGCGGCAACAAAGCGCTGCGTTTCCAGCACGGGCCGATCTTCGCCAACCTGGTGCTGGCCGACGAGATCAACCGCGCCACGCCGAAGACGCAGTCGGCGCTGCTGGAAGCGATGCAGGAGCGCACCGTGACCAGCGGCACCACCACGCACGAGCTTGAGCTGCCGTTCCTGGTCATGGCGACCCAGAACCCCATCGAGATGGAGGGCACTTATCCCCTGCCCGAGGCCCAGCTCGACCGGTTCCTGATGAAGATTCTGGTGACCTATCCGACGCACGAGGAGCTGGCGCGCATTGTCGAGCGCACCATCCAGCGCGAGGATGTCGCGGTGGAGCCCGTCATGAGCCGGGAAGAGATCCTGGAAGTGCGGCAGGTGGCGCGGCAGGTGCTGGTGGCGCCGCACGTGCGCGAGTACGCGATCCAACTGGTGCTGGCCACCCAGCCGGAACAGAAGGAAGCGCACGAGGCGGCGCGCAAGTATATCCGCTACGGCAGTTCACCGCGGGGCGCACAGGCGCTGGTGGAGTGCGGGCGCGTGCTGGCGCTGATGCGCGGCCGTTTTCATTTGAGCATGGACGACGTCACGCAGGTGGCGCCCGCGGTGCTGCGGCATCGCATCATCCTGAACTTCGACGCGCACGCCGATGGCAAGTCCGCCGATGACGTCCTTGACACCATCATTCAGGGAGTGACGCGGCAGGCCTCGGCCGCGTGAGCGCGCGATGGCCACCGCCCCTCTCCTTGACCGGCAGTTCCTGGAGCGGCTGGAGCGGCTGACCATCCATTGGCACAAGTCTTTCCCCGGGCTGGTGGGCGGACACAACCGTTCGCAGTTCGCCGGCGGGGGCCAGGAGTTTCTGGACCACCGGCACTTCCACCACGGCGACGACCTGCGGGCGGTGAACTGGCGGGCGTACCTGCGCCTGGAAAAACTGTTTCTCAAAATGTTCCAGGTGGAACCGCGCGTGCCGGTGCGGCTGCTGTTGGACGTCAGCGCCTCCATGGCGGCGCCGCGTCCGGATAAATTCTGGTATGCCCGCCGGCTGGCGGCGGCGCTTTGCTACGTCGGGCTGGTGCGGCTGGACACCATTGTGCTCCAGCCCTTCGCGGACGGGTTGGGCGAGCGGTTCCTGTGCGGCGGCGGACGGCACCGGTTCTCTCCGGCGGTGGCCTATCTGACCGGACTGGAAGCGCGGGGCCGCACCGGCTTCCTGCTAAGCGTGCGCGAGTTTCTTTCGCGCTATTCCCAGCGGGGCCTGCTGATGGTCATCTCGGATTTTCTCGACGAGGACGGATGCGAGAAGCCGCTCCAATACCTGGCCGACTTTGGTCACGAACTGGTGCTGGTGCAGCTCTGGGCGGAAGAGGATCGGAGTCCGCCGTGGGCCGGGGAGCTGGACCTGGTGGACGCGGAGACCGGCCAGCAAGTGCGCTTGCAGGTGGATGACGCCGCCCGCCGGGAATACACCCAGGCGTTCGACACTTACGCGGCCAGCCTCCAACGGCTGGCCGAGCGCGCGGGGGGGCGTTATCTCGGCGTGGCGGCCGACCGCCCGCTCGAAGAGGTGATGTTCGGCGGCCTGTCCCGGGCCGGGGTGGTGGAGTAGCGTGTTCTTCCTGAACCTGTCGGCGGCCGAAGTGCTGGCGCTGCTCAGCGGCGCGTCGGCGCTGGTGGTGGCGTTGTATCTGTTCGACCGGGCGCGGCGCAAGATCCGGGTGGCGACGCTGCGCTTCTGGGTCGAGGCGCGGCAGCCGGCGCCGGCGCATCGCCGTACGCGGATCCAGCAACCCTGGTCGCTGCTGCTGCAACTGATTGGGATCGCGCTGTTGCTGCTGGCGATCGGCCAGTTGCAGTTTGGCCCGCGCGCCGGGACGCCTTTCGACCACGTGCTCATCCTGGATACTTCATCCTGGATGGCGGCCCGCCAGCCCGGGTCCGGAGGGGGCCAGTTGATCGACCAGGTGCGGGAACAGGCCCGGGCTTACGTGCGCGCGCTGCCGCGTTACGACCGGGTGATGCTGGTGCGCGCCGACGCCCTGGCGACGCCGGCGACGGCGTTCGAATCCAGCCGCGCGCGGATTGAAGCCGCCATCGCGCAGTCGGCGGCCGGGGTCAGTGCGTTGAACCTGCAACAGGCGCTGGAGTTCGCGAGGCAGGCGCAGCGCGTGGGAGGAGGCCGGGCGGGCGAGATCGTCTTCATTGGCGCCGGACGGATAGCGGCGTCCGCAAGCCCGGGCGGCGGCGACCCTGCGCCGCCGAACCTGCGCTTCATCCGGGTGGCGGACCGGATCGAGAACGCCGGACTGCGCCGGATCGAGTTGAAAAGGTCTCCCTCCGCCCCGGATACCTGGGAGATTTATGTTTCCGCCCGGAACTACGGAGTCCGGCCGCGCACCACGCCTCTGACGCTGGGGTTCGGGGGCGCGCCGGTCGGTTCCCGGCAATTGACGCTCCCGCCCGGAGGAGAAGCGGAAGCCACTTTCACGCTGCGCACGACCGCGGCCGGCGTCCTGGAGGCGCGGCTGGTCCATCGTGACGGATTTCCGCTGGACGACCGCGTCACTCTCGAACTGCCGGCCCAGCGCCGGTTGCGGGTGGCCGTCTACACGGCCGACCCGGCAGCGCTGCGTCCCTTGTTGGAGGCCGATCCGCGACTCTCCGCCGCCTTCCGGCGTCCGGATCAGTACGAACCACAACCGGAGGCGGACGCGATGATCGTGGACGGATTCCGACCCAAGGCGCCGCCGGCGCTGGATGCGATCTGGATCAATCCTCCCGACGGAGGCCCGCTGGCGTTTCGTCAACGCGTGCAGAACGCGCGCCTGGTCCGCTGGAACAGCGCGCACCCGCTCGGCGCCGGTCTGCGTTCCAAGGATTGGATCCTGGCTTCCGCCGCCGTGCTGGTGGCCGGTTCTGAGGATATTCGCGTCGCCGAAACCGAGGCGGGCCCGGTAATCGTGGCGCGGGCGGCAAGGCCGCGAGCCGTGGTGCTCGGGTTCGATCCCGCCCGGTCGCCGCTGCGCTTCGAACTGGCCACGCCGCTGTTGTTCGCGAACGCCTTTCGCTGGCTGGCGCCGGGCGTCTTCCGGCGCGAGGAAGTCAGCGGCGGCAGCGTGGGGACGGTGCGCATGGCGCTGGACCGCGCCACGCCGCCCGAGGCCGTCCGCGTGGCGCACGAAGGCGGCGCGACGCTGCCCTTCACCTTGCAGGACGGCGTGCTGACGTTCTTTTCCGGCACGCGGGGCACGGTTTCCGTTTCCGCGGGCGACCGCGAGGCGACCCACTCGCTGACGCTGCCCGAGGTGGGAGAGGCGCGCTGGGAACCGCCTCCCGGTGTGCGCCGGGGCGTCCCGCCCGCCGCGGCCCCGTTGCCGGCCGCCTTTGACTTGTGGCCGTGGCTGGCCTTGGCCGGCGGGCTGGTCCTGTGGGTGGAATGGCTGCGCTACGGCCGTCAGAACGCGGGCGTCCGTCGCGGGATCAATGCGGGGTGGAAGCCCGTTCGCTGGCTGGCCGCCTGGCGGACCCGGCGGAGCGAATCATGACCATGGAGCGCGAGTGGATGCTGCTGGTGGCCTGGCTGCCCCTCGCCTGGGCCGCCTGGGCGTGGCCGCGCACCGCGCGGCGCACGGTTCTGTTGCTGAAAGCGGCCGCCTTCACGCTGATCCTGCTGGCGCTGGCCCAGCCGCGCGTCGACTATCAGGAATCGAAAGTGGCGGTGGCCGTGCTCGCGGACACCTCGGCCAGCGTATCTCCCGCCGACCTGGAGCGCGCCTCCGCACTCGCGACCGCCATCGAGGCGGCGCGCGGCAGCCACTGGACGAAAGTCATGCCGTTTGCCGCGGCGACGCGGCTCGCGCGGCGCGAAGAACGTGCCGGCCGCTGGCAATTGCAGGCGACCGCCGGGGACGCGGGCCGCGGCACCAACCTGGAGCGCGCCATCCGCGACGCCGTCGCCGCCCTGCCCGCCGGACGGATTCCCCGCGTGGCGCTGATCACCGACGGACACGAAAACGCGGGCAGCGTTTTGCGCGCGGCCTGGCAGGCGCGGGAACTGGGCATTCCCATCGATGTGTTTCCGCTGGCCGGCCGGCCGAAACCCGGCCTGCACCTGGTGGGCGTGACGCTGCCCTCCCGCGTGTTTGCCGGCGAGCGTTTCCCGATCGACCTTACCGTGGAAGCGCCCCGGGCGGGACCGGTGGAAGTCGAGATCACCGCCGAGGGCCGCTCGCTTGGCGTGCATCCCGCGCCGCTGGAATCCGGCCTGAACCACCTGCGGGTGTACGCCAGCATCGCTTCCACCGGCGCGGTGGACCTGGCCGGCGTCATCCGCGCCGAAGGGCTGGGCGAGACCCGATTTGAGCAGGCGGTCGCCTTGCGCCGTCCTCGTGCGGTGCTGGTATCGCTCGATCCGGTGGAGGGCGAGCGCCACCTGATCAGCATGCTGGAGGCCAACCAATTCGAGGTGCGGCGCCTGCCCCAGGCGCCGGACTCCCTCGAGGACGTGCAACTGGCGATCTTCAACAACTGGGATCTCGAGGCGATCCCGCCGGACCGCAAGCTCGCCCTGGAAAACTTCGTCAAGCAGGGCGGCGGCTTGCTCTGGGTCGCCGGCGAACGCAACGTTTACGTCGAAAAGAAGGGCGAAGAAGATCCGTTTGACCGTCTGCTGCCCGCCAGGATCGCGCCGCCCCGCTCCCCCGAGGGCACCTGCGTGGTGCTCATCGTGGACAAATCGTCTTCCATGGAAGGCAAGAAGATGGAGCTGGCACGCTCGGCCGCCATCGGCGTGGTGGAAAACCTCCGGCCGATCGACCTGGTGGGCGTCCTGATCTTCGATAACTCTTTCCAGTGGACCGTGCCGATCCGGCGCGCCCAGGACCGCCAGTTGCTCAAGCGCCTCATCGCCGGCATCGCCGCCGACGGCGGCACGCAGATCGCGCCGGCGCTGGCCGAAGCGTACCAGAAGATCCTGCAAGTGAACGCGGTCTACAAACACATCGTCCTGCTCACCGACGGGATCTCCGAAGAGGGCGACAGTATTCAACTGAGCCGCGACGCCGCCGAACGCAGCGTCACCATTTCGACGGTAGGGCTCGGCCAGGATGTCAACCGGGCCTACCTCGAGAAGATCGCCTCGTACTCCCGCGGCAAATCGTACTTTCTGAATGACCCGTCCGGACTGGAACAAATTCTGCTCCGGGACGTGATGGAGCACACTGGCTCCACCGCGGTGGAAAAACCGCTTTCGGTCCGGGTAGAAAAACCGGCAGAGGTGCTTACCGGGGTGGACTTCGCCGCCGCGCCGCCGCTGTTGGGATACATTCGCTTCCTCGCCAAACCCACGGCCGAGACGCTGCTGACGCTCGAGACCAAGGACCCGCTGCTGGTGCGCTGGCAGTACGGCTTGGGCAGAGCCGCTGTCTTTGCGTCCGACGCCAAGAGCCGCTGGGCCGCGCGCTGGCTGGATTGGAATGGCTTTGACCGCCTATGGCTCAACGTCTTTCGCGACTTGCTGCCGCACGCCGAAGCAGCCGAGGCCCAGGCCGACTACGATGCGGCCAATGATGTCCTGTTGGTGGATTACCGCCTGGCGCGCGGGGTAGCGGAACCGGCGAAGCCTCCGGACCTTTTTGTTTTAGGCCCCGGGGGCTTTCAGCAACCGGTCGAGGCGGTGCGGGTCGCGCCGCGGCATTACCGGGCGCGCGTGGCGCTGGGCGGGCGGCAGGGGCTGTTCCGGTTGCGTCCGCTCGCCGAATCCCGCGCCTTTCCCGAGATTGGCTTTTATCGCCAGGAATCCGAACTGCAAGAGCACGGGTCCAACGAGTTCCTGCTGCGCCAGATCGCGGCGGCTACGGGCGGCCGCTACAACCCGCGCCCGGCGGAGGTGTTCGACTCGGGAGGACGGACGATGGCCGCCACCATGGAATTATGGCCTGGCCTGTTGGGACTGGCCGTGCTGCTGAACCTGGCCGAACTGCTGCTGCGCAAAGGGAGAGGCGTGCTGGAGTGGTGGCGGCAGCGGCGGCCCGCAGCCCCCGTGGAGGTATGACCGGGGCCGCTCCGCAAAGGTACAGCCGTCCGCGCCCAAGCGTTGACACCCAGGCGGGCTTCCCTCTAGCATGGCGAAGGGCAGTCTTCAAATGAGACTGCTGACCTATGGTGCTTTTGATCGCAGCAGTTTTGGCTCTTGGCGCGGGGCCCGCGCTGGCCGCTGAGAAGGCTATCGCCTTCGTCTGGCGGGAAGGTCCGCCCTCGGGGACGATCGAAGTGAGCCGCGGCAAGCTGCTCGGTGACGCAGGTGGCGGAGCGCGCCTGGAGGGAAGCCGCTTCTCCTGTGGCGGCGCCGGCGCCTGCCGTCTGACGGTGCGGGTGGATGGCTCGCCGGCCGTGCACGGCGAAGAGGCGACGTTGGTGACCGTGGCGGCCGGGAATAACCCGTTCACGTTTTTCCTCAGCCAGGTGAACCAGGCGCATCCGATCTACATTCCCGCTTACGGCGTGGCGGTGACCGAGGCCGGCGACCCGCGCTCGTACGCGGAAATCGCCGCGGACATCGCCCGCCGCGGTCTCCAGACCAAGCTCCAGCGCCTTGCTTCCGAACCGGAGGAGACCTGGGAGAACGCCGCGGCCCACACCCGCGACCTGCGCTGCCAGACCTGGCTGGGCCTGAGCCGGGACATGCGCATCTTCGCCGTCAGCGAGAAGTTCGAGTGGATCCTGCCGCGGTTCCACGGCTACGAGGTTCCTCTGCCCGAGTACGACAACAAGGTTGTCCAGTACAACCTGCAAATCGGGCGCGGTTGGGGCGCGCGCGAACAGATCGTCCGGCGGCTGGAGGACGGGGTGCTTCCCATTCTGCACGCCCGGCAGGTGGAGGACGAGATCGTCTACGAGATCACCTCCTTCGTGGCGCTGGAGCAGTCGCCGCTGCGCGCGGACACCCTGCGGGGCACGCACTTCCTGGTAGCCGACAGCTACGGGCGCGGCGGCATGATGACGCCGGAACAAAAGACCCAACTGGAAGCGGTGCGCGAACAGGAAATGAACCAGCCGGAGGAGACCGTGCTGTACTTCCGGGCCGCGGCGGTCAACACCTCCGCGGCGCCGCGTTACGCGTTCTTCAAGACCGTGTGGCCGCGCGCCATGAGCAACGTGCGGTTCGACAAGGAGTCCGGGTTGGGCTCTTACTCGGCGGACCGGATCTACGCGATTTCCCGGTTGAATGGCGCGCCGCTGACGCAGCCGGAGTTGTCGATTCTGGTGCCGCCCGGGGGGCGGGCGACGCTGGAGATCCGGCTGCCGCACCGGCCGATTTCCCGCGCCCGGGCCGCGGCGCTGGCCGCGCAGTCTTTCGACGCCCGCCATGCCGAGGTCCGGCGCTTCTGGCTGGACCGCCTGGCCCAAGCCGCCCGGATTCGCCTGCCCGAGCAACGGGTTGACGAGATGTTGCGCGCCGGCCTCCTGCACCTCGATCTGGTCACCTACGGCCGCGAACCGGACGGCACGCTGACCGCGACCATCGGCGTGTACAGTTCCATCGGATCGGAGACCTCGCCCATCGTGCAGTTCATGGACTCGATGGGCTGGCATGACGTGGCCCGCCGCAGCCTGCAATACTTCCTCGACAAGCAACACGCCGACGGCTTCATCCAGAACTTCGGCGGCTACATGCTGGAGACCGGCGCCGCGCTCTGGAGCCTGGGCGAGCACTACCGCTACACCCGCGACGAGGGGTGGGTGCGCTCCATTCAACCCAAGCTGGTGAAGTCCTGCGAGTACCTGCGCCAGTGGCGGGCGCGCAATCAGCGCGAGGAACTGCGCGGCAAGGGCTACGGCATGCTGGAAGGCAAGACGGCCGACCCCGAGGATCCCTTCCGCTCCTTCATGCTCAACGGCTACGCGTACCTGGGCCTGAGCCGCGTGGCCGAGATGCTGGCGAAAGTGGACGCGGCGGAATCAGCGCGCTGGCGCCGGGTGGCCGACGAGCTCAAGCAGGACATTCGCGCGACCGCTTTCGCCGTGATGGGCCGGTCGCCGGTAATTCCGCTGGGCGACGGCTCGTGGGCGCCGACGCTGCCGCCGTGGGCGGAGTATCGCGGCCCGCTGGCGCTCTATGCCGACGGCGGCTCATGGTTCACCCACGGCGCCATGGTCAGCCGGGATTCGCTGTTGGGGCCGCTCTATCTGGTGTTCCAGGAGGTGCTGGACCCCCGCGAACCCGCCGCGACGTTTCTGCTCGAGTTTCACAACGAGCTGATGACCACGCGGAATGTCGCCTTTAGCCAGCCGTACTACAGCCGCCATCCGTGGGTGCACTTGCAGCGCGGCGAGGTGAACGCGTTCCTCAAATCCTGGTACAACGGTTTCGCTGGTCTGGCGGACCGCCAGACCTACACTTTTTGGGAGCACTACTTCGGCGCGAGCCCGCACAAGACGCACGAGGAAGGCTGGTTCCTGATGGAGAGCCGCTGGATGCTGTACCTGGAGCGCGGCGACACCCTGGACCTGCTGCCCGGCATCCCGCGCCGCTACCTGGAGCACGGCAAGGAAATCGAACTCGAGCGGGTGGCCACGTACTTCGGACCCGCGTCCTTACGGGTGCGCAGCCGGCTGGACGAAGGCTTCGTCGAAGCCGCGATCGAATGCGATTCCAGCCGGAAACCGGGCGCGGTGGCGATCCGGCTGCCGCATCCGCTGGGGCGCAAAGCGTCGCGCGCGGAGGGCGGCGTCTATGACCCCGCCACCGAGCGGGTGCGGGTGAACAACTTCACCGGAAAGGCGCGGGTGGTGCTGCGGTTCGACTAGCCCCGCACAAACACCATGATCTCAGGCATCCTGCTGGCGCTGCTGGCGGCGGTCATCTACGGATTTCTCGGCATCTGTTTCGAGGTGGCCGCCAAGCGGCGCTATCCCGTCTGGGATGTGATCTTGTACAAACAGTTCAGTGGTTTTCTCATGGGGTTGGCTTGCACCGCAGGGCTGGGGCTTCCGCTCTACGAGCCGCGCCTGTTGTGGATCGGCTCGATCGGCGCGGCGAGCTATGTGCTCACCTGCGTGTGCTATCTGCTGGCCTCGCGGGAACGCGACATCGCCTCGAACTGGACGCTGCTGAATCTGTCCGTGGCGCTGCCGATCCTGGTGTCGGTGGTCTGGTTCGGCGACCGGTTCACCGCCGCCAAGGCGCTGGCGGTGGTCTTTACGCTGTGCTCGATTGTCCTGATTGGCGGAGGTCCCCGCGGGCTGCAACTGAGCGGCGGCAGCCGGTGGATGCGCTTCATCTTCGGGGCGTTTCTGTTGAACGGCGTGCTGGTGATCCTGTTCCGCTTTGTACCGGACGGCTACGGGGCGCTGTTCACGGCCTATTTCTACGGAATCAGTTTCCTGCTGGTCCTGCCCTACAAACTGCACGCCCGCAACTGGAAACCGGAGCGCGGCATGGCGCTGGTGAGCGTGGCCGGCGCCGCCACGCACTGGAGCGGCATTATGCTGACCATGGCGGCGCTCCAGGCGGTAGGCAAGGTGAGCGCGCAGGCCGGCGTGGTGGTGTATCCCATCACCAACGGATTGGTGATCCCGGTCGGCGTGATCCTGGGCATGCTGCTGCTCCAGCAGAAGCTGAGCCGCGCCACCCAGTGGGGCGTCCTGACCGGCATGGCGGCTTTGGTGCTGTTCTTCCTCCCGTGACGCCAGCCAATCTCGGAATCCCGAGCGGGTCGAAATAGGCATTGGGCAGCGCGAATGCGAGCGCCGGACTGTCCGCCAGCCGCCACGGTCCGTGAGCGCTGCCTGCCGTTTGTGCGGCCAGGTCTTTGCCCACTCCTCGTTTGCCAAGCTCGGCGAACCGTATCCGCCCCCGTTTCCACTGCTTCCACTTCACCTCCATCAGGTTGTCAAGGGGACTTTCACCCCTGAGCTGTCGAACATGCTCGGCACACGAAAAAAAGGCCCCCCGCTTGCCTGCAGGGGGCCATACAGCGACACGCCAGGGAGGAAACACACAGCTCAAATCCTGGGCGTACCTTGCGGACCGCCCTCATTCCCGGCGTGGGCTGCCACCTCACCGTTCAACCTGATGGACGCGGGTCGGCGGAGTTCCGTTGCGGTCCGGCTCAGAGCAGCGAAGCAGGGTCCACGTCGATCACCAGGGCCGTCGCCGGCCACTGGTGCTCCAGGGCAAAGCGCCTGACGCGGTGAAGCAACTCGCTGAGTGTCCTGCGGCTGGCCGATTTCACCAGCATCTGGTAGCGATACTCCGCCTTGAGCCGCGGCACGGGCGCCTCGGCGGGACCCAGGATGCGGACCCGTTCCGGCGCCGGGGTGAGCGCGCGCTGCAATTCCGCGCTGAGCCGCATCGCCTCCTCCTGTTTCTCGCTGCGCACCAGCAGGTTGGCCATGGCGCTGAAAGGCGGGTAGTGGAGGCCGCGGCGGTACTCGATCTCGCGCAGGTAGAAATTGGGGTAGTCCTGGAGCGCGGCGAGGCGCACCGCGTAGTGATCGGGGTTGATGGTCTGCACCAGGACGATGCCGGGCCGGTCGCCCCGCCCGGCCCGTCCGGCCACCTGGGTGAGGATCTGAAAGGTCCGCTCGGCGGCGCGGAAGTCCGGCAAGCCGAGGCCGACATCGGCGGAGACCACGCCCACCAGCGTGACATTAGGAATGTCGTGCCCCTTCGCGATCATCTGCGTGCCTACCAGAATGTCGAAGCTGCCCTCGCGAAATCCGGCCAGGATGTGTTCGAACTGCCGCCGCCCGGACACCGTGTCGCGGTCCAGACGGGCGATGCGAGCCTCCGGAAACTCGCGGCGCAACTCGTCCTCCACCCGCTCGGATCCCGTGCCCAGAAAGTAAATCTTGTCGCTGCCGCACTTCCAGCAAACCGACGGCACGCGCGCCGCGTAGTTGCAGTAGTGGCAGAGCATGCGGCGGTCTCGCCGGTGGTAGGTCATGGTCACCGAGCAGTTGACGCACTGCATGCGGTCTCCGCAAGCGCGGCACGCCACGAAGGTGGAGAAACCGCGCCGGTTGAGCAGCAGCATCGTCTGCTCGCCGTTTTCCAGCCGGAAACGGATGGCTTCGCGCAGACGGCGGGAGAAGATGTCGACGCGGCGGGTCTCCAGAAACTCCAGGCGCATGTCGATGAGTTCCACCTCCGGCATGGGCCGCGCCTGGACCCGCTCGGGCAGTTCCAGCAGGGTGTACTTGCCGCGCTCGGCGTTGAAACGGCTCTCCAGGCTGGGCGTGGCCGACCCGATTACCACGCAGGCGTCCGCTGCCTGGGCGCGCATGACGGCCACATCCCGGCCGTGGTAGCGCGGCGTCTCCTCCTGCTTGTAGCTGGCGTCGTGTTCTTCGTCGACGACAATCAGGCCCAGGTTGCGCACCGGCGCGAACACGCTGGAGCGGGTGCCCACCACCACGGTTGCCTCCGCTGCGCGCACCCGCCGCCACTGGTCGCTGCGCTCGCTGTCGCTGAAGGCGCTGTGCAGGATAGCCACGCGGTCGCCGAAGCGGGCGAAAAACTGCCCGGCCACCGCCGGCGTCAACGCGATCTCAGGCACCAGCATGAGCGCACTCCGCCCTTCCGCCAGCACGGCGTCCATGGCGTGCAGGTACACTTCGGTTTTGCCGGATCCGGTCACGCCCTGCAACAAGAACACTTGAAAGCGTTTCGCCGACAGCGCGGCGCGAATCCGGTCGAAAGCAGCCTGCTGCGCGGCGTTCAGCGCATGCGCGGGGCGGTCGTAGCTCCAGGCGCCGGTCGAAAGCGGCTCCCTCCTCACTGCCACCAGGTTCTTTCGCGCCAGCGCCCGCGCGGCCGCGCCGGCGCGAGGCAGAAAACCTTCCAGTTCTTTCAGATTGTGGGAGCCGGGATGCAACTCGAGGAAGGCAAGCAGTTCGCGTTCCGCCTTCGGCAGCTTGGCAGGAGGACAGACGCCCGGCTTTGCTTCAATCCGCAGGCGCTCCGCCGCGGCGCGCAGCGGATCGCGCTCCTCGCGCACTTCCTCCACCACGACCATGCCTTTCCTGATCAGGTTCTTGAGCGCCCGGTCGGCGAGCGGCAGCTTTTTTTTGAGATACGCTTCGGCGAGGGGCCGGGCCTCGAGCGCGCGCAGCGTTTCGATCACCGGATCGCCCTCCTCGGCGCCGAGCGTCAGTTGGCGGGCCGCGTCGCGTCCCGCCTCGGTGAGCGAGTAGACTTTGCCGCCGCGCACGTCGGCCGCCAGAGGCAGCATCGTCTTATAAACCTCACCCAGCGGCGCGCAGTAGTAACCGGCGATCCAGCGGCCCAACGCCAGCAACTCCGGCGTCAGGACGGGCTGCGCATCCAGCAGGCGCAAGACCTCCTTCGCCGCCGCCTCCGGCGGTTGCTGATGGCAGGCGACCACCACGCCAGTCAGTTTGCGCGGGCCAAACGGCACAATCACCCGGCACCCCGGCTGCACCCGGTGCCGCAAGGTCAGCGGCAAGGCGTAGGTGAAAGGCTGATCCAGGGGGACTGGCAGACTGACATCGCAATAAGTGGGCAGCTCGGGCAAGCTTCCATCATCGCGCGAACACCCCCCGCCCGGCCGGGAGCCTCGTGGCCCGGACAGACCGCGCGCGGCCGGAACTTGTGACGCCGGGCGTTCCCTGAAAGCATCTCCCAAACCATATGACCGATTGCCTGGTGGTAGGAGCGGGGTTGGCCGGCCTGGCCGCCGCCCGCGACCTGGCCAACCACGGTTGGCAGGTATTGGTGATCGATAAGGGAAGCCGTCCCGGAGGCCGGATGGCGACGCGGCCGCTCGGCGAGGCCGAGTTCGATTACGGCGCACAGTATTTCACCGTGCGCGACCCGGTGTTCGCGGCGGCGGTGGACCAATGGTCTCGCCAGGGCCTGGTAAGGGTGTGGAGCTACGGATTCGGCGAGTCCGCCGGCCATCCGCGCTACGCGGTTTCCGGCGGGATGAACCGCTTGCCGCACGCGCTGGCGCACGGTCTGGAAGTAAGGACGCGCGTGCGCGCGGGCTCCTGCACGTGGACCGGCGACCGGTGGCAGGTAGTCGCGGGTACGGGCGAAGTCTGGGAGGCGCGGCGCTTGCTGCTCACCGCGCCCGTGCCGCAGTCCCTGGCCCTGCTGGAGGCGGGCGCGGTCCCGCTCCCGAGCGCCTGGCGGAGCCGATTGCAGGCGATCGCCTACGATCCCTGCCTGGCGTTGCTGGCGCGGTTGGCCGAGCCCAGCCGTATCCCTCCTCCCGGGGGCCTGCCTCTGACCGGACCGGTTCTGGCCTGGATTGCGGACAACGCGCAGAAGGGCCTCGGCTCAGGCGGATTCGGGGTCACCCTGCATGCGCAACCTGCCTTCAGCGCCTCGCACTGGGACGACCCGCCCGAGGGCGTCGCCCAGCAAATGCTGGAAGAGGCGGCTCCGTACGTGGGGCGTGTGGCCGAGTGGAAGTTGCACCGCTGGCGGTTCGCCCAGCCACGCACCCTCTACCCTGAGCGATGCGCCGGGTCCGAGGCGCCGGGCCCTCTCGTCCTGGCGGGCGACGCATTCGCCGGCCCGCGCGTGGAAGGCGCCTGGCTCTCCGGCATCGCCGCCGCGGCGTGGCTCCGGCAGCGCTGATTCCGTATGCTACGATACGGATGTCTTCGAAAACCTGCCCCTCGCGGAGAGGTGGCTGAGTGGTCGAAAGCAGCGGTTTGCTAAACCGTCGTAGGGGCCTAAACCTCTACCGAGGGTTCGAATCCCTCCCTCTCCGCCATCCGTACTATCCTGGCTCGCCGGGACCGTCACTGCGGTGCCCGATCGGCTCGCGCGCCCGGGGCAGGCAGACGGAATAGCCGGATCTCGTTCGACAAGTTGGGCCGGCCGACTTCGGCGTAAACCCACAGCTCTCCATCCACCATCATCCAGTGGGAATAGCGCCAGGTGCGAAACAGCGGGCTGGGCGTCGTGCTCACCAGCAGCGGCGAGCCGGGCGTCAGGTCCACCACGTGGTGCAGGTCAAAGGTAAATCCCAACCCCGTGGCGATGTTGTACACCGGGTCATACCACTTCACATGGGAGCCCTCGTAGACGAACAGGTAGCCGAACGGCAGCGGCAGGACGCTGGCGGGCCGCACAAAGAAATCGTGCCAGCCATCCAGACGCATGATGGATTCGTACGGGTTTCCCACGGGCTCCCAGGCTTCGCCATCTGCGCTGCGGAAATGGTAGACCCGTTCGAGGCCGCGGTGCTGCCCGATCAGGTAGGCGTGGAAGGCGCCCTCGGCGTACAGGATCACCGGGTCCTTGTAGCCTTCAACCGGCATGTCCCGCGGCAGCACTTTCTTGCGCGGTGCGATCACCGGCTTTGCGGTGGAAGCCTGGAACTGCCGGGGGTCCTGAACGTCGTCAAATTTGATGATGGTCCAGGGACCGCTCTGCCAAGGGCCGCAGGCATAGAGTTTGAAGAGGCCCGTGCGGGGATCGATCAGCAGCGCCGGGCGCTCGAAGCCGGGAATCGGGACGTCCTCGCGACGGATGCGCTGCGCCACTGCAAAGTGGACGCCGTCCCGGCTGCGGAGGATGCGGACTTCATAGCCGCGCAAGCCGTAAGGGGCGTCGGCGGTGCGCATGCGCGCCGCCATCCAGAAGACGCCTTGCCGGTCGCGCACCACCGAGGGCGCCCCGGCCCACCACTCGGGCTCGTTTTTGTCCGGTTCCAGCACGACCTCGTACTGGGTGAATTTCCCCGGAATCAGGCCGTAGGGGCCGGACGCTTCCGGCGCCGCGCCGGTCCAGGTGGGCTGCTGCGCCCAGGCGTTGCCAAACAGGATGGTGAGCGCCGCCAGGAGGGTTTGTGGGATGAATGCCATGCTTTCAGTATGAAGGGTCAGGGCGCGCACCCCAGTGAACGCCCGTCCATGGCCGACCGGCGAAGCGCGAAGATGGGCCGCTTGACAGAACTCCCGCCGGACTGATGCACTACTTGGGAACGGAAACCCGAAGATCATGCCTGTTTCCTCAGACTGGATTGAGTACCTGAAATCGGTGGATTCGCCCACCTTGTCGAACGCAATTGAATTGCTGAACGTGCGCAAGCGCAGCGAGGGCTTCACGCCGCTGCAACTCCGTTGCCTGTTTCCCGAGTTCGGGCGGATGTGCGGATATGCGGTCACCGCGCAGGTAGAAACCATGGCGACCAGCGAACCGCTCGACTACGAGCGCTTTATGGAGCTTTGGAGGGCGGTGGACGCTTCCCCCAAGCCCGCCGTCATCGTGTTTCAGGAGATTGGCCCACATGGCGACTATGCGGCCCACTGCGGAGAAGTGATGGCCACCGTGGCGACCCGCCTGGGCGCCATCGGCCTGGTGAGCGACTGCGGCGTGCGGGACCTGCCCGAAGTGCGGGGGCTCGGGTTCCATTACTTTGCGCGCGGCGCCGTCGTCAGCCATGCCTATTTCCGGGCCGTGCGCGTGAACGTGCCGGTGCAGGTGTGCGGCCTGGTAGTGAAGCCGGGGGACCTGCTGCACGGGGACGAAAACGGCCTGCTGCGGGTACCCCCGGGCGCCGAGGAAGAACTGCCCGGGAAGGTGGACCAGATCCGCTCGCGCGAGCGCGAACTGATGGATTACATCAGGAGCGACGCGTTCAGCCTGGACGATTTCCGGCGCCGCGTCGGGCTCTGAGCGCCCGCGCTACAATGGCGGGACTTCGCCATGCGCAACCTGATCTTCACCCTGGCATGTACTTGGTGCGCCGCCGCGCAATCCGGTTCTCCCATCATGGATTCGCTCCGGCCGCGTTATCACCTCGCCAAGCTCAACCTGGTGGAAGCCGCCGAGTTGATGCCGGAGAGCGAGTACCGCTACCGCCTCACGCCGCCCCAGCGCAGTTTCGCGGAGTGGATGGAACACAACATCGTCATGAATTACAACCTGTGCGGCGCGGCCCTAGACGTCGAGGCGCCGGTGGATCCCAGGAAGTTTCAGGGCGTGACGGCAAAGGCGGAACTGGTCCAGGGGCTAAAGGATTCGTTCGCCTTCTGCGATCCGCTGTATGAAGACATGACCGACGCCCGGGCGCTGGAAATCGTCACTCCGTCGCAGGGCAAACCGTTCGCCCGCGTGAACCACATGATCGGGCTGGTGGTGAACTGGAATCAGCACTACGGAAACCTGGTAGGCTACCTGCGGACGAAAGGAATTACGCCGCCCTCCACGGCGCGGGCGCAACGGGAGCGGGCAAAACAAAAACCCTAGCGGTGCGCTGTCATTTCTGAAGCAGAGGCTCCAGGTAGCGCAGCACCGTGGCCGCGACTTTGCGGTTTCCTGCCGCCGTGGGATGGATGCCGTCCGGTTGCATCAGGCCGGGTTCGAGCGCGACCCCTTCGAGCAGGAAGGGGATCAACGGCGTCCGGTATTGCCTGGCGAGTTCCTGGTAATTCCGCTCAAAATCACGGATGTAGCGCTGGCCGTAATTGGGTGGGAGGGTGATCCCGGCCAGCAGGACGCGAGCGCCGGCCTGCTGCAGCCCGACGATCATCTGTTCCAGGTTTTGCCGCGTGAGCGAAACGGGGAATCCGCGCAGCCCGTCGTTGCCGCCCAGTTCCAGGATGACGACGGCGGGCTTGTGCTCCAGAACGGAGGGCAGCCGTTCGACGCCGCCGCTGGTGGTATCGCCGCTGATGCCCGCGTTGATCACCCGATAGCGATAGCCACGCTCGTCCAACGCGCGCTGCAAGTAGTCGGGATAGCTTTCGCCCGGGTCTACCCCGAAACCGGCGGACAGACTGTCGCCAAACGCGACGATGACCGGACGCCCGTCGGGCGGAGGAGATGCGGCGGACGCCGGCGGCGTCGCCTCCGCGGGCGGCGCGGGGGAGGACTCAGGGGATTTGCTACAACCAAGGAAGAGCGAAAGTAGTCCAACAATGATGAGGGTGCGCACCTGCCAGACATGATAACGTTCCGCCCCGCGGCCATGATCCAGGTTGCGGAACTCACCAAATCGATCGCGACGCCGTCGCACCGCGTGGATATCTTGCGCGGGCTCAGCTTCGAGATTCCCGCCGGCCAGTTTGTGGCCATCATGGGTCCGTCGGGGAGTGGGAAGAGCACGCTGCTGGGTCTGCTGGCCGGACTGGACACGCCCACTTCCGGCCGGATTGTCCTGGATGGCGAAGACATCACGGGACTCGACGAAGACCGCCTGGCTTTGCTGCGAGGGAGGAAGCTCGGCTTCGTCTTCCAGTCGTATCAACTGATTCCCACGCTGACGGCGGAGGAAAACGTTCTGCTGCCGCATGAACTCGCCGGGGGAAACGGGCCGGGGCGCGAGCGCGCCCGGTCGCTGCTGGAATCGGTAGGACTAGGCGACCGGCGCGACCATTACCCGGTACAGCTTTCCGGCGGGGAACAGCAGCGGGTGGCGCTCGCGCGCGCGTTTATGCTGCGGCCGCCTATCCTGATGGCCGATGAGCCCACCGGCAATCTCGACAGCGCCAACGGGCAGCAGGTATTGAAACTGCTGATTGAACTCAACCGCCGCGAGGGTACGACGCTCGTGCTGGTAACCCACGACGCGACGCTGGCCCGGCATGCCGACCGGCGCATTCTGTTGCGCGACGGGTTGGTGGTGGCTGATGAATAGCGCGTTTCCTTGGCGAACGGCGTTCAAGATCGCCTGGCGGGAAGCCCGCGCCTCGTCCGCCAAGTTCGTATTCGTGGTGCTGGCGGTGGCGGTAGGAGTAGGTTCGCTGTCGGGCGTGCGCGGATTCAGCCAGGCGTTCCGCGACCTGCTGCTGCGGGAAGCGCGCACGCTGATGGCCGCTGACCTGTCCGTCCGGGTGTTTGAACTCCCCACCGAAGAACAGGAAAAGGTCCTGGCGGAGCTCGAACAGCAGGGCGTCCGGCGAACGTGGATTACCGAGACGGTGTCGATGATGGCCCCTGCCGTAGGGGGCGATCCGCTGCTGGTCTCGGTGAAGGCTGTGGATCCGGAGGTTTACCCGTTCTACGGATCGGTGAGGTTGGAGCCGCCCGGCGCCTTGCGCGAGCGCCTGGGACCGGACCAGATGGGCGTGTCCGAAGATCTGCTCCTGCGCTTGAGCGCCCGTGTGGGCGACCGGATGACCCTTGGCGGGGCGGACTTCACCGTGACCGCGCTGATTGCCGCCGAACCGGACCGCATGGTGGGAAGTTTGAACATCGGCCCGCGCGTGCTCATCTCGCGCGCCGGACTGGAGCGCACCGGACTGTTGCAGCCAGGCAGCCGCGCCGCCCAGCGTTTTCTTTTCCGGCTCCCCTCCGCCGCCGCGCCCGGCACGGGAGTGGAGGAAGTGCGGCGGCGCGTACAGCAGTCCTTTCCGACGGCGTTGATCGCGGATTTCCGCGAGACGCACCCGCTGGTCACCCGCGGTCTCGAGCGAGCCACGACCTTCCTGAGCCTGATCAGTCTGATCGCCGTGGTGGTGGGCGCGCTGGGCATCGCCTCCGCCATGCAATCCCATTTGCAGCAGAAGATGGATTCCATCGCGGTGATGAAGGCGCTGGGGGCGCGCTCGGGGCAGGTGATGCGCATTTATCTGCTCCAGGGGATGATGCTGGCGGGGACGGGAGCGCTGGGCGGCATCGCCGTCGGCCAGGCGGTGCAACTCGCGTTCCCGCTGCTGCTGGCGAAGTATTTTCAGATGACGCCCGGCTGGCGGTTCGGCTGGCTCCCCGCCGCGGAGGCGCTGGCCATCGGCATCTTGTCGACGCTCCTGTTCCTGGCGCCGCCGCTGCTCGGCATCCGCCAGATCCGGCCGTTGCGGATCCTCCGCCGGGACATGGAAGAAGCGCAGCCGCCGTGGCGGCAACGCTGGCGACAGTGGATGGCGCCGGCGGCCGCCGCCGGACTGATTCTCCTGGGCCTCGCCGGCATTGCGGCCTGGTTGACGCCGGGACCGCCGCGGGATTCGCTCCGCGTAGCCGGCTGGTTTGTCGGCGGGCTGCTGGTCAGCCTGCTCCTGCTGTCGGCCCTGGCCTGGGGCGCGCTGCGGGCGCTGCGCGTGCTGGCGCGCGCACGGCTGGCCGCGCTGCCGGCCGCGCTCCGCCACGGCGTCGCCAATCTATATCGTCCCGGCAACCATGCCCAATCGGTGCTGGTAGCCCTGAGCATCGGCGTGATGTTTACGCTCACCGTCTACCTGGTGCAGCACTCGATGCTGGAACAGATTGCCGCGAGCGCCCCGCCGGGCATGCCCAATGTCATTTTGCTCAACATCACCGGCAGCCAGGCGGAAGACCTCCGCGCCACTCTCCGGGAGGCCAAGGGCGTGGAAGGGGAAATCTCGGTGGTGCCGGCGGTTGCGGGCCGCCTGGTGGAAATCAACGGCGACGACCTGACCAGGCGCAAAGTGGAAGGGCCCGCGCGGCGCTACTTGCGCGAGCGTTCCATCACCTGGTCGGAAAACCTGCCCGAGCACACCGAGATCCGCGAAGGCGCGTGGTGGACCGCGTGGAGCCGGCAAGCGCCGCAGGTTTCGGTCTCCGAAGAGGCTGCCCGCATTCTGAACGTGAAGCCGGGAGCGCAACTCGCGTGGAACGTCCAGGGGCGCCGGGTCGCCGCGCGCGTGGCGGCCATTCACCGCACCGAGTCCATCCGCCCCGGCGCCAGCATCGACTTTGTGTTCACGCCGGGCGTGCTCGACGGGCTGCCGGTGCTGTACTTCGGCGGCGTGCGGGTGCGCACCCGCGAAGTAGCGGCTTTGCAGCGCGTCATGTACCAGCGGTTCCCGTCGGTTTCCGTCATCAACATTGCCGATGTGCTGGACCGCGTGCAGGAGGTGATTGACCAGATTGCGCTGGTGGTGCGCTTCATCTCGGCGTTCTCGATCCTGGCGGGCGTGGTGATTCTCGCCTCCAGCGTAGCGGGCACCCGGTTCCGGCGCGTTCGCGAAGTGGTGATTTTGAAGACGCTGGGCGCCACCCGCCGGCGCGTGCGAGCGATCTACTCCGTTGAGTTTCTCCTGTTGGGGCTGGCGGCGGGAGTGATGGGCAGCGCGCTGGCGAGCGGATTCTCCAATCTGATTCTAAAGCGCCTGCTGGAGACGCAGTACCGGTTCGATCCGCTCCCGAACCTGGCGGCCATCCTGGCCAGCGCGCTGATCGCCAACGCCGCCGGGTGGGCGGCCAGTTATCGCATCCTCGACCAGAAGCCGCTGGAAGCGCTGCGCCAGGAGTAGCCGGGCCTACAATGAAGGGAATGCACGCGTTGACTCACTGGGCGCTGGCCGGCATGGTGCTGGTGTGCGCGCGCGCCCAGACGCCGGTGTTCCCGCTGAAAGACGTCCGGCCCGGAATGCAGGCCACGGGGAAGACCGTGTTTGCGCGAGATCGCATCGAAGATTTCCAGATCGAGATCCTGGGTGTGCTGGAGAATGCGGGGCCGCGGCGGTCGGTCATTCTGGGCAGGCTTTCGGGGGGGCCCATCGCGCGGACCGGCGTGCTGCAAGGCATGAGCGGCAGTCCCGTGTATATCGACGGCAAACTGGCGGGCGCGCTGGCGATGGCGTTTCCCTTCGCCAAGGAGCCGATTGCGGGAATCCGGCCTATCGAGGAGATGTTGGCGACGGCAGGGGCGCCGCCCCCCGCCGCAGGCCGTGTCCACGTTGACCCGGACAACCTGCTGGCCGGTCTGCCGCGGCGGGAACTCCTCCAACTGGGCGCCGCCCAACTCATGCCCATCGCCACTCCTCTCTGGTTGAGCGGTTTCACCCAAAACACAGTCGGCCATTTCAGCGCCCAGTTGCGGGCGTTAGGGTTCGAGCCCGTACAGGGCGTTTCGGGCGGCGCCGCCGCGGCGCCGGCCATGGGTTCACCCGGGCGCTTGCAGCCGGGATCAATGATCAGCATTCAACTGGTGCGGGGCGATCTTTCGGTGGGCGCGGACGGCACGGTGACCCACATCGACGCCGACCGGGTGTACGCGTTCGGCCACCGGTTCCTCGCGCTAGGCGAAGCGGAAATGCCTTTTACCCGAGCCGAAGTGCTGACGGTGCTGCCCTCGCTCAACACCTCGTTTAAGATTTCGGCGGCTCGCGAATTGATGGGCGTGATCTCGCACGATTCCGATACGGCGGTCCGCGGAGAACTGGGGCGGCGCGCGGCGCTGGTCCCCATAAAACTGACGGTTCGCGGCGGGGGAAGGCAGACGGATTACCGAATGGAGATGGTCAACGACCGGTTCCTCACGCCGTTCCTCCTGCAACTGGTGACCTTCTCCGCGCTGGACGCCACCGAGCGGATGGCCGGCGCGGGCGCAATCGCGCTGCGCGGGCAGATCCGCTTCGCGGGACAAGCCGAGCCTCTGCGCCTGCACAACACCTACACGGCGGACACGACAGCGGCGGCGCAGGCGGCGCTGGGCGCCGCGCTTCCCTTGGCGTACGCGCTGCAAAGCAGTTTTGCCCGCCTGCGACCCGAGGCGGTGGAACTGGATCTGGAAGTGCGCAACGAAAAGCGGCAAGCCGTGCTGGTGGACGCGTATCCGTCCCGGCGCACGGTGCGGCCGGGCGAAGAGATCGAGTTGTTTGTGGTCCTGCGCGCGGCCGACGGCGCCGACGAGATCCGCAAGGCGTCTTATCGCGTCCCCCCGGGCGCGACGCCCGGCACGCTGAACTTCACGGTGGTCGACGCCCTGTCGGCCAACCTGCTCGATATCCGGCGGCTGCTCAACACTCCCCGGAGCCCCGGCCAGTTGATCGCCACCCTGAATACCCTGCGCCCGAGTACGAAAACGTTTGTGCGCGTGTGGCGGCAGGAGCCGACGTTTACGGTGGACGGCGCCGATCTATCCGACCCGCCCGCCTCGGTGGCGATGATTCTGGGCCGCACGCAGACCTTGCCGGGCACGCAGGCGCCGAGCCAGGGCGCCCGCCTGGCTGAACTCGAAATCGATTCCGGAGGCTGGGTGGTCAGCGGTTCGCGCTTCGCCCAGGTGGAAATCAAAGAATGACCCGAACTTTCGCGCTGGCGCTGGGAGCGGTCCTGCCGCTGGCGGCGGCCAGCACCACCACCTGGGAGTTGAACACATACCAGGATTTCCTGCCCGGCATGTTCGAGTCCGTCGCCCTCACCAAGGAAGGACGCCTGACCCTGGCGCCGCGGCTGGACAGTGTGTTCGCCTCCGATCAGCCGGCGATCTGGTGTGTGGCCCAGGACCCGGGCGGCGCGCTGTACGCCGGCACGGGGCACCGCGGGCGGGTGTATCGCATCGGTCCCGCCGGCCAGCGCGAACTCTACTGGAGCGCGGAAGAGCCGGAGGTGTTTGCGCTCGCGCTGGACAAGAAGGGAGTGCTGTTTGCAGCGACGTCTCCGGAGGGCAAAGTGTATCGAATCGAAAAGGGAAAGGGCGCGGAATACTTCGACCCGAAGGCGAAATACATTTGGGCATTGGCTTTCGGCGCGGATGGGGCGCTGTACGTGGGCGCCGGCGAACCGGGGCGGGTCTTCCGGGTGACGGCCGCCGGTCAGGGCGAAGTCTACTACGATACCGGCCAAAGTCACATCACCAGTCTCGGTTTCGATCGCGAGGGCCGCCTGCTGGCCGGCACCGAGCCGAACGGCATCCTCTACCGGGTGATCGCCAGAGAGAAAGCATTCACGCTCTATGATGCAAATCTGCCGGAAATTCGCAGCATCGCCACGGGACCGGACGGCTCCCTGTACGTGGCGGCGTTAGGCGGCAGCGTCGCCAAGAAGACGCAGGCGGCGCAACACGCGGCCAAGAAGGGCGCCGCGGCGGCGGGCGCGACGCCGGTCACCACCATCACGGTGACCGCCGAGGTTGCGCAGGGCGGCGTCGAGGTGAAGCCGCTCCAGGAAGAAACGAAGCCGGCGGAACCCACCCCCTCGGTGACCTCCACGCTGACGCCCGCCACCGACGTGCCGGGCCTCGACAAGTCCGCACTCTATCGGATCCGCCCGGACAATACGGTGGAGACGCTGTGGATTTCCAAAGAAGAGAACGCGTATGACCTGCTGCTGCGGGACGCCGAAATCTGGTTCTCCACGGATGCCAGCGGACGGATCTACCGGCTGACGCCGGACCGCAAGGTGACCTTGCTGGCCCAGACGAACGAAGGCGAGACGACCCGGTTGCTGATGAGGGACGGCGCGGTGCTGGCCGCCACGGCGAACCTGGGCAAGATCTACCAACTGGCGGACACACCGGCGGCCTCCGGCAGCTACACATCGCCGGTGCACGACGCCGGGGTCGTCGGCCGGTGGGGCCGCATCGAGTGGAGCGGCGCCGAGAAAGGCATCCGCGTCCGCACCCGTGCGGGCAATTCCGCCCGTCCCGATGCTACGTGGAGCGACTGGTCCGAGCCCCTGACCGCTCCCGGCAAGGTCGGCAGTCCCAACGCGCGCTACCTGCAATGGAAAGCGGAGCTGTCCGGGGGCGCCGAGTTGGAACGCGTGTCGGTGTCGTACCTGCCGCAAAACCAGCCGCCGGTGATCAAGAGCATCAACGTACAGTACCAGTCGGTGGCCACGCCGGCGAAACCCGCGCAAACGACGTCTTCCTCGAGCGACGCGTACGCGGTCACCGTGACCGACACGGGAGAGGCCGGCCCGCAGCTTTCCACCGGCACACCGGCTCAACTCCCCCAGCCGGCGATGACGACCTCCCTCTGGGTGACCTGGCAGGCGGAGGACCCCGACCACGACAAGCTGGTGTATACGCTCGAGTTCCGCGGCGAAGGCGAGCGGGAGTGGAAGACGCTGAGGCGCGGCCTCACCGACGCCTACCACGCGATCGACCACGAAGCGCTGGCCGATGGCCGCTATTGGTTCCGGGTCCGAGCGTCAGACCGCGAGGCGAATCCGGCGGAAGACGCGTGCGAGGCGGAACTGACCAGCGCGCCGGTGCAACTCGATCACACGCCGCCCAAGGTGACGCTGCGCGCCCGGCGGACCCCGGACGGCGCGATCGAGGTGGAATTCGATGCGGAGGACGCGCTGTCGCCGATCCGGCGCTGCGAGTATGCTTTGGACGGCGGGGCGTGGCTGGCCGCCCGCCCGTCCGACGGCGTGCTGGACGCGCCCAAGGAAACCTGCACCGCCCGCATCGCGAAAGCGGAGCCGGGCGAACGGCTCATCGTCGTCCGCGCCTCCGACGCCGCGCGCAACACTGGCGTAGCCAAGGTGGTGGTGCGCTAGCCGGCCTCCACCAAGCAGCGAAGCGCTGGGGAGAAGTCGCTCCGACCGCGACGTTCTTCGGCGAGGAAGGCAGCGAAAACCCGGAAACGTTCCGTCTGTCCCCACGTTCCACGTTCCGCCGGTTGCCAAAGGGCGTCGGTCGCGTCCAGTATAGCTCCCGGCGAAGACGGTGTCCGGTCACTGGCCGGACCCCGCAGGTCCGCGCGAAGCCGGCTGGCTCCGCAGCCGCGCCAGCAGGGGCAGGACCCCCAGCAGCAGGCCGGCGGAAGCGCCCACCCCGAGCATCGCCGGGCGGGGATCGCGCATCCACAGGATATAGCCGCCATTGACGGCCACGGCCAGCGCAGCCGCTCCCACGGGCAACCACAGGCGATGCGTCGCGAAGAAGGCCCGCGCGAGGATTTCGAGCATCGCCCAGCCGATGAGACTGGGCGCAAACCCGAGGAAGACCGTGGCGACCAGGAGGGTGGACTGGGAAGTGAAGTGGCCTCGCTCAAAGAGGAAACGGATCAACGGTTCGCAGAACAGGACGCTGGCCGCATAGCCGGCGACGGCCGCCATGCCGGCGAGCCCCAACGCGCGCTCGACCAGCCGGCGGGCGCCGACGGCGTCGCCCGCGCCCGCCAGCCGGGCCAGTTCGGGCAGCAAAGACTGCGACAAAGGGCTCACCAGCAACGCCAAGGGGACGGCCAGACAGCGCATGCCATACTCGAATGCCGCCGCCGTACCGGAGCCCAACTCGGTGGCGTAGGCGCGCGTGACCGTGATGTTCAGGGCCAGTAGCGTGGAGTAAAGCAGCACCGGGGCGGGGCGGAGGAGCAGTTCGCGCGCGGCGGGCTCGAGCGCGGGCCGCGCGCCGCTCGAGGGGCGCCGGGTGGCCAGCCACGCGGTGGCCAGGTTCGCCGCCGCGCCCGCGGTGTAGCCCAACGGAATACTGTAGACGCCAAAGCGGGTCCAGCCAAGCGCGGTGGCGGCAATCGTGAACAGATTGAGCACCGCTTGGTGAAACGCCGCGGGCGCGAAGCGGCGCTCGGTGTAGAGCAGGGCCGAATGCGCGGCCGCGACGCCGGCCAGCAGCGGCGAGAGCGCGGACACTTGCAGGATGTGGGTCGCCGCCAGTGCGCCGGCCTCGTCGAGTCCGGGCGCCAGCAGCGCCACGATCCGGGGAGCGAAGACCATCAGCGCGCCGCTCAGAGCGCCGAACGCCAGCGTGAACAGACTGCGGATGCGGAGAAACAGGCGGAGGCGGTCCGCGCCGCTGCGCTCGGTGAGCAGCGGCACAAAGGTAAACAGCATGCCGCTGATTAGGACCTGGTTCAGGGAGTCGACCGGGCCGAAGGCTACGGCCAGCGAGTCGGCCAGGCTGCTGGTGCCCAACAGATAGGCGATCAGCGCGATCCGCAGGTAGCCCAGGGCATTGCCTGCCAGAATGCCCGCAACAAACGTGAGGCCGCCGCGAACCAGCGGATGTTCGACGGCGCGCCCCACCGTCTGTTCCAGCAGCGCGCGCCCAGCCGGAATGACGCTACGCCGCAGCCGCCTTAGCCGCGGCGAGGGCGGCTTCGTAGTTGGGATGATCGGCGACCTCTTTGACGTACTCGACGTGCCGGATGATGTTCTGCGAGTCGAGGACAAAAATCGCCCGGCACTCGATCCGCAGATCCTTGATCAAGGTTCCGTACGCCAGCCCAAAGGAAGCGTCCCGGTGGTCGGACAGCATCTTCACATTCTCCACGCCAAAGGCGCCGCACCACCGTTTCTGCGCGAACGGCAAGTCCATGCTCACCGTCAGGATGTCCACGTTGGAAAGGCGGCCCGCTTCCTCGTTAAAACGCTTGGTTTGCAGGTCGCAGACCGGCGTATCCAGCGAAGGCACCACGCTGATGATGCGCACCTTGTTGCCAGTCTTAGCCAGATCCACGACGGAAAGCGTCGGGTCGACGACGTGAAAATCGGGCGCCGGATCGCCCGGCTTCAGTTCGGGTCCGAGCAAGGTCAGCGGATTGCCCTTCATCGTGGTTGCGCCTGGTCTTTCCATAAGGCCTCCAGAGTTCGTGTTTGAATTTTCGGAAGTTTCAGTTTAGCAGTTCACGCAGAGCCGCCGGTTCGGAGACGGGCAACCGGCAGGTGAAGTCTTCGCACACGTAAGCGGTGGCCGGTCCGGGATCCGCCGCCATGCCTGCCAGGGCGGGCAGGCGGGCGGCCAGCGCGCGGCGCGTGTCTTCCCCATCCAGCATCAGGATCACGCGATTAGGCAAGTAGTGACGGTGGACTTCCGCGGCCAGCGCGGCCAGTTCGGCGGATCCGGCGGCGCCCGCCAACACGATCTGTTTGGGCTTGTGCAGGAACCAGTCCAAGGCGACCAGCATTTGGGGAACGGTGACGCCCGCCGTGGTCAGGCGGGGCGAGAAGGCGCGAAAGAGGCGCTCGGCCGCAGGGCGAAACGCCTCGTCCCCGGTGTATTCCGCCAGGCGAAGCAGGTTGAGCGCCGTCACCGAATTGCCGCTGGGTTCGGCGCCGTCGTAATCCTCTTTCATCCGCATCACCAGGGACGGGTCGCCGGCCGCCGTGCTGTAGAAGCCTCCGCCGTCAGGATCCTCAAAAAGTTCGCATTGCCGCCGGGTCAGTTCGGTGGCCAGATCCAGGTCACGCAGGTCGAAGGCGGCCTCGTAGAGATCCAGCAGGGCCTGCGCGAAGAACGCATAATCGTCGGCAAAGCCGGGGATGGCGGCCTCGCCGTCGCGATACCGACGCAGCAGGAGGCGCTCGGCCGGGCGGTACATTTCGCGCGTCAGAAAATCCGCGGCCCGCCGCGCGGCGGCCAGATACCGCGGCTCGCCCAGGATCGCTCCCCCTTTGGCGAAGGCCGAAATCATGAGTCCGTTCCAGGCGGTGAGGATCTTGTCGTCCCGGTGGGGCCGGACGCGCCGGCCGCGCGCCTCCAGCAGACGCCGCCGGCCCTCCTCCAGCGCCGCGCGCACCGTTTCGACGGACGCGTCGAAGTGCCGGGCAGTCTCTTCCACGGAACGCGTGACGGCCAGAATATTGCGCCCGGTGAACTCCTGGTGCGGATCTTCAACGACGTTGCCCCCCGCCTCGACGCCGTAGTAATAGCTGAAGTATTTCGCCGCGGGCTGTCCCAGCAGGTCGTCGATCTCCTGCTGGCTCCAGATGTAGAAGGCGCCCTCGCCCTTCCTGTGCGGCTCGGCGGGATCCATGACGCTGTCGGCGTCCTCCGCCGAATAGAAACCGCCCGCCGGGCCGGTCATGTCGCGCAAGACGTACTCGAAAATGTCGCGCGCCACCGCCGCGTAGCCTTCGTGTCCGGAGATCTGATACGCCTCGAGGTAAGAAACCGCGAGCTGGGCCTGGTCGTAGAGCATCTTCTCGAAGTGCGGGACGAACCAGCGCGCATCGACGGCATAGCGATGGAACCCCCCGCCCAGCTGATCGTGCATGCCCCCGCGGGCCATGGCGTCGAGCGTCCGCAGCACCATCTCGAGGGCTTCCTCGTTCCGGGTGCGGCCCCAATACCGCAACAGGAAGTTCAGCGCCACGGGCCGCGGAAACTTCGGCGCGCCGCCGAAGCCGCCCAGGCGGGTGTCATAGCTGCGGCGCAGCGCGGAAAAACAACTCTCGAGCGCCTCCTTTCCGGCAATGCGGGCGGCGGGCGCGATGGCCGTCTGGCGCAGGATTTCCTCGATCACCTGCCGGCTGGAGGCGATGATCCGGGCGCGGTCGGATTTCCACTTCTCCGCCACATATTCCAAGACCGCCGGGAATCCGGGCCGGCCGTAGCGGTTGTCGGGCGGAAAATACGTGCCGCCCAGAAACGGCTTCAGCTCCGGCGTCAGCCATACCGACATCGGCCAGCCACCACCGCCCGTGGTGGCCTGGACGTAAGTCATGTAGATGCGGTCCACGTCGGGGCGTTCTTCCCGGTCGACCTTGATCGGCACGTAGTGCTGGTTGAGAATTTCCGCCGTCGCCTCGTTTTCGAACGATTCCCGCTCCATCACATGGCACCAATGGCAGGTGGAGTAGCCGATGGAAAGAAAGATGGGCTTGTCTTCCGCGCGGGCCTTTGCAAACGCCTCCTCGCCCCAGGGATACCAGTCCACCGGGTTGTAAGCGTGCTGGAGCAGGTAAGGACTCTTCTCCCGAAGGAGGCGGTTTGGGGAGGCCATAACTCCTAGCTGATGCTGCCGGGCCGAGGAAGATTCGAAAGCTCCGGCGGGCTCCGGGCGGGTTCAGCGCGCCGCGAACCAGCGCGCCACTTTGGCCACGCCGCAGGCCATCTCGTCGATGTCCTCCTGGGTGTAGTGCTCGTGAACGTTCATGGTGATCCAGTCCTCGAACGCCGCCTCGGCCACGGGGCAATCGCCGCGCTGGTAAATGCGCTCCGGCGAGAACGGGTAGCTGGTGCCGGGAAACGCGGAGCGGTTCACGAAAATGTCGTACAGGTACACCGGCCGCCCGCCGGTGATGAGGTGGTCCGCGTTAGGGACGCCTTCGGCGTTCAGGGCCGCCGAGAACTCGCGGGCGGGGCAGCGCAACACGGCCCGGTCCAGCCGGAACAGATACAAGAAATAGGTGTGGCGGCACCCGGCGGGGGTGACCTGCGGCGTCACGCCGGGGATCCCGGCCAGGTGGCGGTCCAGTCGCGTGCCCAGGGCGTTGCGGCGTTCCACGATCTCGCTGACTTTTTCGAGTTGGGCCAGCGCGACGGCCCCCTGGAGTTCCGTCATCTGGTAGTTGGGGGCCAGGAAGAACGGGTTCCGGATCTTTTCTTCCCGCTGATAACACTTGTCGAGAAACAACGTGGCGCGATAGCGCAGGGCCTCGTCATCGGTCAGGACCAAGCCGCCGGAACCGCAGGTGATGTGTTTGAAATGGTTGAGGGAGAACGTACTGAGCACGCCCATGGTTCCGGCCAGCCGGCCGCGGTACTCGCAGCAGAAGGCCTGCGCGCAATCCTCGATGATCGGGATGCCGAACTCGCGTCCCAGCGCGAGGAAAGCGTCCATGTCCGCGGCCAGGCCGCTGTGGTGCACCACCACGATGGCTCCGGTCTTGGGTGTGATCCGCTCGCGCGCCGACACCGGATCCATGTTCAAGGTGCCCGGATCCACGTCGGCGAAAACGGGAACCAGACCTTGATAGAGGATGCCGGTGAGGGTGCCCATGTCGGTGATGGAGGTGGTGATGACCTCGCGCCCGGGCGGCAGATTCAGCGCGCCCACGGCGATGTGGACCGCCGCCGTGCCGCTGGAACAGGCGATGGCATGGCGCTTGCCGTACCGGCGGGCGAACTCTTCCTGCAAGGCGAAAACTTTGGCGCCGAAGAAGTAAAAGAGCACATCGGAGTCGACCACCTCCTCCAGCAGGCGTTTTTCGCGCTCGCCGTGGCGGCGTCCTTTGCCGAACGGCCTGCGCTTGGCCGGCGGGCCGCCATGCAGGGCGAGGGTTTCGGGGAGATCCTTCACCATGCCCCGACGATACAAGGCGGGCCAAGCGCGCGCAACGGCGGGGCGTGCCGGGGCCGGACTTCCCGCACCCGCAGCCTCGCGTCGGATAATTAGAGTATGCCTGAAGAACTTCCCTGGGAAGTCACGCCGCTCGACGTCAAGCGGTGGCTCGATGCCGGACAACCCATCCGGATGATCGATGTGCGCGAACCCTCAGAGCACGCCCTGACGCGCATCGCGGGCAGCGAACTGATTCCCATGCGCACCATCCCCGCCGCGTTGTCCTCGCTCGAAGGCGAAGAAACGCCGATCGTGGTGTTCTGCCATCACGGCATGCGCAGCCTCCAGGTGGTGGCGTGGCTCCGGGAGCAGGGCGTGACGGCGTGCACCAGCATGGCCGGAGGCATCGACCGATGGAGCCTGGAGGTGGATCCCGCGGTTCCGCGCTACTAGTCGCCGGAATTGCGATGTGGTTCAAGGCGGCATCCGCGCGAAGGAAGCGCAGACCTCCGCGAGGGGAGCGGGTGTCCTTTTTGTAGCGCCAGCGCGGTCCAAGCGAGGGTGAGCAAAAACGGGAAAGCTGGCATCCCCGGCTTCCCGGATTTTTGTGTTGCGTCCGGGCGAATCGGCCGGAACAATGAGGACTATGAGTTTCCAACTGGTGGTTCCGTACTCACCGCGGGGCGATCAGGCAAGCGCGATCGAGGAACTGGTGCGGGGCCTGCGCAACGGCGAGCCCCACCAGGTGCTGCTGGGAGTCACCGGCTCGGGCAAGACGTTCACCATGGCCAAAGTGATCGAGGCCGCCGGCCGGCCGGCGCTGATTCTGGCGCACAACAAGACCCTCGCGGCGCAGCTTTACCAGGAGTTCAAGGGGTTCTTCCCGAAGAACGCGGTGGAGTACTTCGTCAGCTATTACGATTACTACCAGCCGGAAGCTTACATTCCCTCGAGCGACGTCTACATCGAGAAGGAAGCCACCATCAACGACGAACTGGACAAACTGCGCCTGGCGGCGACCAAATCGCTGTTCGAGCGGCGCGACTGCATCATCGTCGCCAGCGTGAGCTGCATTTACGGATTAGGCTCGCCGGAAGCTTACTACGGCATGCTGCTGATGCTCGAAAAAGGCCAGCGCATCGCCCGCAAGGAACTGCTGGGGAAACTGGTGGAGATTCTCTACGACCGCAGCGACCACGACTTCCGGCGGGGCACGTTCCGGGTGCGGGGCGACGTAATCGAGGTGTATCCCACCTACGACGACTACGCCTACCGGATCGAAATGTGGGGCGATGAGATCGACAATCTGGCGCAGGTGGACCCCCTGCTGGGGCAAGTGCGCCAGACGTACACCCGGTTGCCCATTTACCCGAAGACCCACTACGTGATGACCCCCGCGACCAAGGCGGCGGCGCTCGACAGCATCCGCCAGGAGCTCGAGTGGTGGCATCCGCAACTGGAGCAGCAGGGCAAGCTGATTGAAGCGCAACGGCTCTGGCAGCGCACGCTCTTCGACCTGGAGATGATTAAGGAGGTCGGCTACTGCCACGGCATCGAGAATTATTCGCGGCATTTCTCGGGCCGGCTGCCCGGGGAGGCGCCGCCGACGCTGTTGGACTACCTGCCGCACGATGCCCTGCTGTTCATCGACGAAAGCCATCAGACGGTGCCGCAATTGCGCGCCATGTATCACGGCGACCGGTCGCGCAAGGAAGTGCTGGTGGCGCATGGATTCCGCCTCCCCAGCGCGCTCGACAACCGGCCGCTGACCTTCGAGGAGTTCGAGCACCGGGTGCATCAGGTGATCTACGTGTCGGCGACACCGGGCCCGTACGAGCTCACCAAGAGCGGTGGGGTGGTGGTGGAGCAGATCATCCGGCCTACGGGCCTGGTGGACCCGGAAGTGGAGGTCCGGCCGGTGCGGGGCCAGGTGGACGACCTACTCGCCGAGATCCGGCGGCGCGCCGAGCGCGGCGAGCGGGTGCTGGTGACGACGCTGACCAAGCGGATGGCGGAGGATCTGGCCAGCTATTACTCCGAGGTAGGGGTTCGGTGCCGTTATCTGCACTCCGAGGTGAGCACGCTCGACCGGGTCAAGATCCTGCGCGATCTCCGGCGCGGGGACTTCGACGTGCTGATCGGCATCAACCTGCTGCGGGAGGGGTTGGACCTGCCGGAGGTGTCGCTGGTAGCGATTCTGGACGCGGACAAAGAAGGCTTTCTCCGCTCGTCGGGTTCGCTGATCCAGACGATCGGCCGGGCGGCCCGCAACGTGCACGGGCGCGCCATCCTGTACGCCGACGTGCTCACGGACAGCATGCGGCGCGCCATCGACGAGACGAACCGCCGGCGGCGGGCGCAACTGGAGTATAACGAGCAGCACGGCATCGTCCCGCAAAGCATCATCAAGCCGATCGACTCGGCGCTGGTGGCGCTCTGCGAGGCCGACTACGTCACGGTGCCGCTGGAGACGGAAGAGCCGGAGGAGGCCCTGACGCCGGAGGCGCGGGAGCGGTTGATCGCCGAACTCGAAGAGCGGATGCGGGAGGCGGCGCGCCAGTTCGAGTTCGAGAAAGCGGCGCAGCTCCGCGACCGGGTCAAGGCGCTCAAGGGCCGCGCCCTGGCGAGTCTGGCGGCCGAGTAAATTATGAAGCAGTTTGCTTTGGTCGGCGGCGGACGGGTGACTTCCTGCTTTGTCACCAAGCTACCTTCCCTGTCCGTCTGGTTAGGGCCCGTTGCGGCCCGTTCGTACCGGCTGGCCAGCCGGATCGCCAACCAGCTTGGCGTCGGCGTACCCGTCCGTGGTTACGCCGAACTCGACCGATCCGCCATCGTGCTCATCACCGTGCCGGAGCCGCAGGTGCCCGGCACCGTTGAGGCGCTGGCGGAGGCTCTTTCCTGGAAGGGCCGCGTTGCCTTGTTGTGCGGGGTGGCGGACAGCCAGGCGCTGCAACCGCTCGCCGAACGCGGCGCGGAAACCGGATCGCTGCATCCGGTGACGGGGTTTCATCTCCAGCGCTTCATCGCGGAAGGCAGTCCCGGGGCGGTGCGGGTGGCGCGCTGGCTGGTCCGGGAACTTCAGGCGACGTTTGCGGAAATCGATTCCGGGCGCTTGCCCGCTTATCGCGCCGCGCTCTCGCTCTCGACAGGCGTGTTCGTGCCGCTGCTGGAGGCGGCGATGCAATCGCTGCAGGCGTGCGGTTTTCACAAGACCGCCGCTTCGGCGATTCTGGAGCGGCAGATCCAGCAGGCGCTGCGGGCGTACTGTTATTCCGGACGCAAGAGCTGGAGCGGGGCGCTGGCGGCGGGCGACCTGGAGCAGGTGCTGCGCGAGTTCCAGACGCTGGCGCGCGCGAACCCCGTCCTGGGCCGCTTTTACCGCAACGCGGCCACGTCGGCTCTGGAGTTGTACGGCCGGCACCCGCGCCTGAAGGAAGCGCTTCATGCGCTGGCGGCGTCCGCCTGAAACAGGCGGATGGCCGCGATACCGGCGGCGCCCGCTTCCCGGCACACCGCGATCTGTTCCGCGGTGATGCCGCCCAGCGCCAGGACGGGAATCGCCACCCGCGCGCAGGCCTCCCGCAGGACCGCCAAGCCCAGGGGCGCTCCGTAAGCCCGCTTCGACGGCGTGTCAAAGATGGGGCCCAACACGACCAGGTCGGCGCCCTCGGCCGCGGCGGCGTCCACGTCCGCGGCGGAATGGCAGGAAACCGCGATCAGGAAGCCGGGCGGCGTGATCCGGCGCAACTCGCGGGGCGCAAGGGAACCCGCCCGCAGATGCACCCCGGCGGCGCCGGCGGCCAGCGCCACGTCGGTCCGGTCGTTCACCAACACGCGCGCCCCGGCGGGCGCGGCGGCCGCGATCACCTGCCGCGTTAGTGCGTACAGCCCACGCGCGTCCAGATCTTTCTCCCGCACCTGGACGTAGTCCACGCCCGCACGGCAAACACGCGCGACTTGGGCCACCAGCGCTTGGCTGCCCCCGAGCGCCTGCCGGTCCGTGATGTAGTAGCGCAGCAAAGGGCGCCACGTCCTCCCGTTGTCCCGCCGGCCGCAGCTCTAGAGCGGGTCGTAGTACCGCTCGCCGGCGCACGCCTTACACAGCACCCGCCCGGCGCGCCGGACCTCGCGCTGAAAGTTGATGCCTTCGCCGCACTCCTCGCAAACAACCCGCGGCCCCCTGAAGCCAGGGAACTCCTCCGGTCCCAGCCGCACCCGGACCCATTGGTGATCGAACAGCTCCTCGGGCGGCATTTCGCGATACGCCCGCATCTGCTGCTGGTTGCGGTCGGCGATTTCCGGAAACATTTCCCGCGCCTTCTGCTTGGACGACTCGCGGGCGACGACACGGACCGCCCGGTCTTCTTTCAGGTCGCAGAAGGTAGCCGCCACCTTACCGAAGTCCCGGAACTTCAACGCGCGCTTGCCCAGGCGGCAGCCGGTCACGATGGGGATCGCGTCGGTGGCGCACCGGTCGATCTCCACGAAGGTCACCAGGCGCTTCCGGTCGGCGCCGGCGGGATCCTGAATGCCCAGCAACTCCAGGCCGCGCAGCGCAAGACGCAAACCCAGCATTTGGCCGGCGCACATGTGCCCATGGGCCGCGGCGGCCAGCTCCACATACTCATCCAACGATTTCAGCGGCATGATCCATTCCGTCCCGCCAGCGTCCGGTGCAAGCCCGCCGGGAGCTCCGCCGGCCGTCCTCTATTATCCGGCAGCTCCGGGCGCGGCGGGCGCGGGCGAGGGAGCGCGCCTTGTCCCTGCGCGCTGCCGGGTGCGATCATGGAAACGCGCCGCCTTCCCGGGCGCGCAAGACCGCATCATCTGAGGGGAATGCGCATGATCGAAATCACCTGGCTGGGCCATAGTACGTTTACCCTTCGCCTGCCCTCGGGCGAAGTGATCCTGACCGATCCCTGGATGGAAGGCAACCCGTCCTACCCTGCGGAGCACGCGCTGGACCGGGTGGACGTGCTGCTGCTCACCCACAGCCACTTTGACCACCTCGGCGACACGCTGCGCGTCACCGGACAGTTCCAGCCGCAGATCGCGGCGATCTACGAGGTCTCGCACTGGCTGGAGTCAAAGGGCGTGGCGAACGTCAACGGCATGAACAAGGGCGGCTCGCTCCAGTTGGGGCCGGTTACGGTCACGATGACGCACGCCATCCATTCGAGCGGCATTCTGGACGACGGCCGCATGTTGTACGGCGGCGAGCCCGCGGGCTATGTCCTGCACTTCGCGGACGGCCGGCGCGCGTACTTCGCCGGCGACACCAACGTGTTCTCCGACATGGCGCTGATTCGCGAGCTGTATGAGCCGGAGCTCTGCTTTCTGCCCATCGGCGACCGTTTCACCATGGGGCCGAAGGAAGCCGCCATCGCCTGCCGTCTGCTGCAACCAAAGAAAGTCATCCCCATGCATTGGGGCACCTTCCCGCTGCTCACCGGCACGCCCAAGGAACTGGCCGACATGGTGCGCCACCTCGGGGTGGACATCTGGGAGTTGGTCCCCGGGAAACCGGTGGAATGGTAGCGAGCCCGGCAGACGATATTTCCGCCCTGCGGCGGCAAGCCGAGGTGTTTCAGCAGAGGCTGTCCGCCCTGAAGCGCGCGCGCCCGGACATCCGGTGGTATCCCTACGATTCGCTGGCCAACCTGGTTCACCTGGATCGCCTGTTGACCGGAGACCGGCGGCGCTTGCTGGAACTGGCGGGCGGCGAGCCGATCGTCGACCTGGGCTGCGCCGACGGCGATCTGGCGTTCTTCCTGGAGTCGCTCGGATGCACGCTCTACGCGGTCGACTACGCCGTCACCCATCACAACAGCCTCGCCGGCGTGTACGCCCTGAAGGAAGCGCTGGGTTCGTCGGTCACGATTCAGGAAGCCGATATCGATGGCGCCTGGACCTTTCCGGTGGAACGGTGCGGTCTGGCGCTGCTGCTGGGCGCGCTCTACCATCTGAAGAATCCCTTCGCCGTGCTGGAGACCATCGCCCGCCACGCCCGCTATTGCGTCTTGAGTACCCGCGTGGCGCGCCGCCTGCCGGACGGCGCGCCGATCGGCGGCCAGCCCCTGGCCTACCTGGTGGACGAGCGCGAACTCAACGACGACAACAGCAACTTCTGGATCTTCACCGAAACCGCCCTCCGGCGGCTGCTGCGGCGGGCGCATTGGGAAGTCCTCGATTGGCTGGCCACCGGCGACCAACGCGCCTCCGACCCGGTGCATCCGGAGCACGACGAACGCGTCTTCTGCCTGGCGCGCAGCACCTGGGAAATGGCAAACGTCGAGCTGGGCGAGGGCTGGCATCCGTCCGAAGGGACGGGCTGGCGGTGGACCCGGCGGCGGTTCGCGGCGCGCGCCCGCTGGGAAGCGGCGCGTCCGCCGGCGCTGCGGTTGTCCCTCTATGTGCCGCCCGCCCTGCTGGAGACGCATGCCTCCGTCACTTTGACGGGGCGCGCCAACGGGCAGCCGCTGCCGCCGGCCACGTTCACGGCGCCCGGCGACTACGTTTACGAACGGCGGCTCCCGGCGGCGCCGGAACTGGCGCTGGAGTTCGAGGTCGACGGCACGATCTCGACCCCGGACGATGCGCGCGAACTGGGCCTGATCGTCGCCGCGCTCCGGCTGGAATAGCGGCGCCGCCGCCCATCCGTTCCCCAGTCAGATTCACGAGCTTTCCATCTCGACATTAGATTTGTGCCCCATCGATTTCGGTATTTGACATCTCCTGTTGACTTCGTTAGCGTTGGGCCTAAGTTTTGTGTCAATCAGGTTTTTGTTCTCCATCGCCGCTCTGGCCGGCCGCGTCCGCCGCGAGGCGTGGTTATGGGAGTGAGGATTTCCATGGTTATCCAATTTCGAAGGAGGTTGTCTCAATGAGTACTCGCCGAGGGCTCATCGTCTGCTTTGCGCTGCTGGCGACGGTGATGTGGGCTCAAGTGGAAACATCGTCCAGCATTCGAGGATTGATCGCCGACCCCACCGGCGCCGCGGTTCCCGGCGCCAAGGTCACGATTCGCAATACCGGCACGGGGGAAGAGCGCTCGGTCACCAGCGATACGAGCGGCGCCTACTCGTTTCCGTCGGTGGTGCCCGGCACCTATGACATCTCCGTGCAAGCCGCAGGCTTCAAGCGCTCGGAGGTCAAGAACCGCGTCGCGCAGGTGACGCAGCCGGCGCAGGTCGACTTCAGCCTGCAAGTCGGCGACGCCGCCGAGTCGGTCACCGTCTCGGCCGAGGGCGCCGAACTGATCAACACCGCTTCGGCGGAGATCTCCGGCACGATCGTCAATACGCTGGTGGAGAACCTGCCGCTGAACGGGCGCAACTTCTTCGATCTCGCGGTCACCCTCCCGCACGTCTCCCTGCAAAGCCTCTCCCCGCAGGCGTCGTTCGCGGCTTTTTCGAACAACGCGGTGCTGGGCGCCAACCAGACCAACCCGATCTTCCGCCAGTCGGGCATCTTCGCTGCTGGCAATCGAGACTCGGCCACCAATGTGTCGATTGACGGCGTGAACGTGCAGAGCTCGGTATACCGCCAGGCGACGCCGCAGCATCCACCTTCGGCGATCGAGGAGGTCAAGATTCACGTTTCCAGCTTGAGCGCGGAGTTCGGCAACGGCGTGGCGTTTGTCAACGTGATCACCAAGAGCGGCTCCAACGCGTTTCACGGCGAAGCGTACGAGTTTCTCCGGAATGAGAAGACCGACGCCAACACGTTTTTCAACAACCTGAACGCGCGCGCCAAGAATCCGTTCCGCCAGAACCAGTTCGGGGGGGCGCTGGGCGGGCCGGTGATCCGTAACAGGGTGTTTTTCTTCGCGGCGTATGAAGGCTTGCGCGTCCGCCAGTCGACGTTCAGTTTTGTGACGGTGCCCACGGACGAACTGCGCGCCGGAGACTTTTCCAACTACCGTCCGCCGGGGCCGGGAGGCACTTTCCTGCCCACGCCGGTGATTTACAACCCGTTCGACTTTGACCCGCAGACCGGATTGCGGCGTCCGTTCCCCGGCAACCGCATCCCGCAGGCGCAGTCGCCGCTCTGCGGACCGACCGCGCCCTGCACCGACCCGGTGACGCTGAAGTTTCTCCAGAACTACGTGCAGCGGCCCAACACCGTGATTGACGGCATCCCGCGTTACGCGGCGTTTTCCAGCCAGCGCGTCGACAGCGATCAGGGCCTGTTCCGCGTCGACTGGGCCAAGAGCGAAAAGGACCGGATCTACGGCCGTTGGGGCAAGACCTTGACCCCGACGGCGAATCAGTCTATTGAATCGCTGGCGGGTCTGTCCCAGAACTCGAGCGACATGAACGTGGCCGTGCACTGGACGCGGGTGATCTCGCCCGCGCTGGTGAACGACGTCACGGTCGGCTACGCCCGGCCCAAATGGCTGTACGGCAAGGATCTTAACGTACCCGACGCTTCCGCCGCCATCGGCCTGCGGAACACCTCCAACCTCCCAGGAGGCCCCAGCTTCGGCGGGACGGGCTTCAACATGAATGCGACGCTGAGCTTCCTGCTGGACGGCACGGACAATCTGTATCAGCTCGGCGACGACCTGACTTACATTCGCGGCCGCCACAATTTCAAGTTCGGCTTCCAGACCATTGAGCGGCGCTTCTACTACCCGACCCAGTCGAACGACAAGGGTTCGTTCACCTTCACGCCGGTGTATACGCAAGCGTGTCCGGACGGACCCGCGACTTCCGCATGCAATCAGGCGCGTGCCGCCGCGGGCATCACCGCGCCGGGCGGCAACGCGTTCGCCAGTTATCTGCTTGGCACGCCCCTGAGCGGGCTGTTCCAACTCAACAACGCTCCTTATCGCGGGCATAAGCGCTACTATGGCGTCTACCTCCAGGACTCCTGGCGCGTCACGCAGCGCCTCACGCTCAACTACGGATTGCGCTACGAACACTGGACGCCCTGGCTGGTGCCGCGGCACACCGTGGCGACGTTCGACGAAATCAATGGCGACATTTTGTATGTGCTGCAGAACCCGCTCGACTATCTGGATCCGGCGAAGGGCTTCGGGAAGAGTGCCCCGCTAAACCCGAACCTGCCCCGGGAAGGCCATCGCACTTCGAACCTGGACTTTGCGCCGCGGCTGGGTCTTGCTTACAGCGTGACGTCGCGCACGGTGTTGCGCATGGGTGCGGGCTTCTACTATGACGGCAACTCCAACACCAACCAGTTGTCGGATATCAGTTCCGCGGTCGGTCCGTTCCGCCTGCGTTATGAGACCCAGGCGTCTTCCGGAGAGCAGGTGCCCAGCCTCCGTGTAAACGGCAATTACCCCTTCGCCGGGCCCACGGCGATTCCGCAGCCGTTCGCCCGGCCGATCAACACCTTCCGGTTCATCCGCCAGGACTACCCGGTATCCCGCGTGGGTGAATGGTCGGCGAGCATCCAACAGCGCCTCACCACCGACTGGGCGGCGGAAATCAGTTACCAGGGGGTAAAGGCGATCCGCTTGCCGCAATTCGTGGATGTCAATCCCCCCGCGCTTCCTCAAGGTAATTTGGCCACCGTGCCCATCGACGCGAGGCGCAAGTTCGCCAACAAGTGGGGCGTCATCGGCAGTTGGGTGCCCATCGGCTTCTCCAATTACCACGGCGTCGCCGGCAACATCCGGAACAACAACTGGAAGGGGTTGACGTACCTGTCCAGTTTCACGTTCGCCAAGAACATCGCCAGCTCCGTGCTTGGAGCGAGCGACGTTGGCAACCAGCACAACGACTACGCGTACATCTGGAAGGGGCCGGCGGAGCTAACGCCCCGCCTCCGTTATATCAACAGCTTTTCTTACGAAATGCCTTTTGGGCCCGGCAAACAGTTCGGCAGCGGAACCACTGGCATCGGCGCCGGCGTGATTCGCGGCTGGACGGTGTCGGGCATTGTCGACATGACCACCGGCGCCTGGCGGCGCGTCACGACCAATGACGTCTCGGGCACCGGCTACGGGATCATGCCAGACCGCATCTGCGACGCCCGCGACGTGCCGGGCGGCCGCGGCCGGCTTGGCTGGTTCAACGCCAATTGCTTCGTCAATCCGGCGTTCGGCACCTGGGGCAATTCCCACATGGGCGTCTTCGAGGATCCCGGCATCAACACCTGGAACCTCGCCTTCAGCAAGATGACGCCCATCGGGGAGATGGCGCGGATTCAGTTCCGCCTGGAGATGTTCAACGCTTTCAATCACACCCAATGGGGCGCGGCATCCAACTCCACGATTCAGTCCGGAAACATCAACTCCGGGCGGATCACGTCGACGCGGCCGCCCCGCCAACTCCAGTTTTCGCTGAATTTCAAGTTCTGATTCGCGAAGCCCGCGAGGTTGACCCCGGCGCCGGATTCCGTCCGGCGCTGGGGCGTATTTTATTCGATGGCGATGGGGCGCATGGCCGTCCCGGCCACCGTGCCCTTCAGACGATTGGTCATCGCCACGTAGGTAAACCGGTATGCCCGGTTGCGCGCCAGTTCTTCGAGAAAGTGCAGTTCTCCGATGTGGACGCCCTGCTCCACCAGCAGGTACTCGTGCACGGGAATCACCGCCCCGGGCAGCGCGGGATCCTGGCCGACTTCCATGCCGCTGGTGTCCGCGCCGATCATCACGGCGCCTTTCTGCTCGACCAGCCACTTCGCGCCCGCCAACGTGAGACCCGCCGAATCGTGTTCCGCCAGTTTCTGGTGATCGGCGCCGGTTTCTCCCCAGTGGCGCGCGGCGCCGGTGCGGATAAGGACGATATCGCCGGGTTCGACATCGACCTGCTGCCGCGCCAGCGCCGCCTGGAGTTCCTTCGGCCCGATGGGAAAGTTGGACGGCAGGGCGTCCACGCCTTTCCAGCCTGCCACGTCGATCAGCACGGCCCGCGCGACAATCGGGGGAATCTTGTCCGCGTCGGCCTTCAGAATGCCGAAGTCGGTGTCGTGTTCGGCGGCGCGGAACCCGTTATACCAGTGGTGGTCGTCGCCCTTGGTGATGTGGCCCAAGCCGTCAATCTGAGTGCCCAGATTGTCCGAGATGAACAGTGCGCAACTGTGCCAGCCCAGCTTGCTCGAGCTGGCGGTGAACTGCGGCGCGTCCTTGCCGCGCTTGACGCCCTCGGGGGAACGAAACGAAATGATCTCGGTCGGCGAATGGCCGGGCCACTTGAACGAAGTGCGGTCCACGCGGACGCCCAGATCATAAACTTTGCCTTTCTTTACCTCGCGCAGGGCGCGCAGCACGCGTTCAGGCGTGGTGATGGCGTTGAGCGCGCCAACTTCGTCCTGGGGCCCGTAGACCCAGCCGAAGCCCTTGCCTGGGGTCCACCCTTTCAATTCCTGCGCGGACGCCGAAGCCGCCGCCGCGAGCAAACCCGTCCAAACCGCAGAGCGCATCATGTCGCGTATTGTACGGCAGCCCCGGGCGATTGACGCGGCGCCTCGTACTGTGTAATTATTCATCGTATTGAATAAACATTCAGAAGGCGCCTGCCGTGTCCGCTGCTCTTCATCCCGACCAGATCCTCCGAATGCACGCTCCCGACTTTACGAGTGACCTCGACCTGCTCGACGACGAAGTCGAGAAATTGCTCGACCTCGCCGCGGAGATGAAGCAAACGCCCACGCGCTATGCCCAGGCGTTGCCGGGCAAGTCCATCGCCCTGCTGTTCGAGAAACCCTCGCTGCGCACGCGCCTGACGTTCGAGCTGGCGATTAAGCAACTGGGCGGGGAGGCGGTGGCCGTGGACGGACCGATCGGCGGGAGAGAACCGCTGAAGGACGTCGCGCGCAACCTGGACCGCTGGGTGAACGGCATTGTCGCGCGCACGTTCTCACAGACCACGGTGGAGGACCTGGCGCGCTGGTCCGCCGTGCCGGTCATCAATGCGCTGAGCGACCGTTATCATCCCTGCCAGGCGCTGGCCGACCTGCTGACCATCCGGGAGGCTTTTGGCGCGGAGCGTGGCCGCACGCTGGCGTACACCGGCGACGGCAACAACGTGGCGCATTCGCTCATGCTGACGGCGTGCCGCCTGGGGATGAACGTGCGCGTGGCGACGCCTCCGGATTACGCCCCCAGCGCGGACATCGCGGAACGCGCCCAGGCGGCCGCCCGCACCAACGGCGCGGAACTGCTCTTGACCGCCAGTCCGGAAGAGGCGGTCCGCGGCGCGGACGTCGTCTACACCGACGTGTGGGCCAGCATGGGTCAGGAAGCCGAAGCCGAGACCCGCCGGCGTCACTTCCAGCCGTATCAGGTGACCGCGGCGCTCCTCAAACAAGCCGCTCCCGGCGCCATCTTCCTGCACTGTCTGCCCGCGCACCGTGGCGAGGAAGTCACCGACGAGGTGATCGAATCGACCCAGTCGCGAGTGTTCGACCAGGCCGAGAACCGCCTACACACCCAGAAAGCGCTGCTGCTGATGTTGCTGGGCTGACGCGTTCGGCGAACTACGATCCGAAGAGATAACCTTATGCATAAACCGAAGAAAGTCGCGCTGGCTTATTCCGGCGGACTGGATACTTCCGTCATTATTCCCTGGCTGAAAGAGAACTACGGCTGCGAAGTGGTCGCCGTGTGCGGCGATGTCGGCCAAGGCGGCGAAGAACTGGAGGGACTGCGCGAGAAAGCCCTGAAGACGGGCGCTTCCGAATGTCACGTCGAGGACATTCGCGAGGAGTTCGTCACCGAATACCTGTGGCGGCTGGTGCGCTCGGGCGGCATTTACGAGCACAAGTATCTGCTCGGCACCTCGATTGCGCGGCCGCTGCTGGCCAAAAAGCAGGTGGAGGTCGCGCTGCGCACCGGTTGCGACGGTCTCGCGCACGGCTGCACGGGGAAGGGCAACGACCAGGTCCGTTTCGAACTGACCTACAAGGCGCTGGCGCCGCACCTGGCGGTGATCGCGCCCTGGCGCGAGTGGACGATCCAATCGCGGGAAGACGCCATCGAGTACGCGCGGCAGCGCCACGTGCCGATCTCGCAGACCACCACGAAGATTTACAGCCGCGACCGGAACATCTGGCACATATCCCACGAGGGCGGCGAACTCGAAGATCCCGCCCACGCGCCGTCGGACGCCGTCTGGATGCTGACCAAGAGTCCGGCGGAAGCGCCGGACCAGCCCGAGGACGTCACCATCGGCTTTGCCGCGGGGGTGCCCGTGGCCGTGAACGGCGAGAAGCGGAGCGGCGTGGGCATCGTCGAGACGCTGAACCGCATCGGCGCCGAGCACGGCGTCGGGCGGATCGACCTGGTCGAGAACCGGTTCGTGGGCATGAAGTCGCGAGGGTGCTACGAGACCCCGGGCGGCACGCTGATCTACTTGGCGCACCGGGAACTGGAGGCGCTTACCCTGGACGGCCGCACCCTGCACTACAAGCAGCGTTTGGCGCTCGACTACGCCGAAATGGTTTACGCCGGGCTGTGGTTCACCCCGTTGCGGGAAGCGCTGGATGCGTTCTTCGCCGCCACTTCCCAAACCGTAACTGGCGAGGTAACGCTGCGGCTGTACAAGGGCAACGTTTCGCCCGTGTCGCGGAAGTCGCCCCACTCGCTGTATTCGCTCGATATCGCCAGTTTCACCATGGGAGCGAGCTACGACCAGAAGGACGCGCTCGGGTTCATCAACCTGATCGGCCTGCCGATCAAGGTGAAGGCCATGCTCGAGGGCAAAGGCCAGTGAAGCTGTGGGGCGGACGCTTCGAGAGCGGGCCGTCGGAGGTTTTTGCGCGCTTCTCCGGCTCGCTCGTCTTCGACCGGCGCCTGCTGGAGGCGGATGTCGTGGGTTCGCAGGCGTTCGCGCGGGCGCTGGAGCGCGCCGGTATCCTTTCCCCGGAAGAGCGGGCCGTGGTGGTGGAGGCGCTCGAGACGATCCGGCGGGACGCGGCGGCCGATCCGGACCTGCTGGCCGGCGCCGAGGACGAAGATGTCCACACGTTCGTCATCCGCCTGCTCGGCGAGCGGGCGGGCGCGGTGGCGGGCAAGATCCACACCGGGCGCAGCCGCAACGAACAGGTCTCGCTGGATGCGCGTCTCTGGCTGCGGGGCGCGTGCGACCAGGCAAGAGCCGGACTGGCGGCGCTGATGAGCGCCTTGCTGGATCTGGCCGAGCGTTATCCGGCGGCGGTGATCCCCGGCTACACCCATCTGCGGCGCGCCCAGGCCGTGCTGTGGCCGCATTACCTGCTGGCCTATTTCGAAATGCTCGCCCGCGACGGCGAGCGCTTTGCTGAAGCCCGGCGGCGCGCGAACGTCCTGCCGCTGGGTTCGGGCGCGCTGGCGGGCAGCGGCTTCCCGTTCGACCGGGAAGCCATAGCCGCCGACCTCGGGTTCGCGGCCGTCAGCGCGAACAGCATGGATGTTTCGGCGGACCGCGACTTCGTCCTCGACTATCTCTACGCCGCCTCCACGACCATGCTGCACCTCAGCCGACTGGCCGAGGACTGGATTCTGTATTCGAGCGAAGAGTTCGGCTGGCTCGAACTGGGCGACGGCGTCACCAGCGGCTCGAGCCTCATGCCGCAGAAGAAGAACCCGGATTCGCTGGAACTGATCCGGGGCAAGGCCGGCCGCGTCATCGGCGAATTGACCGCGATGCTGGTGATGCTGAAGGGGCTGCCCACTACCTACAATCGCGATCTGCAAGAAGGGTGGCCGGCGCTGTTCAACGCCGCTGATCAGCTGCACGGCTCGCTGGAGATGGCGCGCGTGGTCGCCGAGAGCGTGGTCCTGCGTCCGGAGACGCCGCGCGCGGCGGCGGAGACAAGCTGGGTGGTGGCGACCGATCTGGCGGAAGCGCTGGCGCGCGCCGGCACGCCGTTTCACCGGGCGCACCAGTTGGTGGGGTCGCTGGTGCTGGAAAGTCTGAAGCGCGGGTGGCGGCCCGCCGACTGGACCGAAGCGGCGCTGGCTGAGTTCGCGCCCGAGTTCGCCGGCGGTGGGTATGCGCGCTTCATGAATCCGGAAGAGGGCATGCGCTCGCGCGAAATTCCGGGCGGGACCGGGCCGGAGCACGTGCGGCAGGCCCTGGCCGAAGCGCGCGCCCGCCTCCAGACAATGACGGCGCCAAGCCCATGAGCAAGTCGTACCGCCAGGGCCAGATTCTCAAGCTGATCCGCTCCCAGCGGATCTCCACGCAGGAGGAACTGGCCCGCGCGCTCAAGAAACTTGGCATCGCGGCGACGCAGGTTACGCTGTCGCGCGATATTCGCGAACTGCGCCTGGTCAAGACGCCGGAAGGGTATCAGGAGATGGCCCCGGGAGAACCAGGACCGTCTTTCGAATCGCTAGCGGCGGAGTTTTTGCTGGACGCCGCCGGCGCCCAGAATCTTGTCGTCCTAAAAACGCACCCCGGCAACGCCAGCACGGTGGCGGTGGCGCTGGACAACGAAGAATGGCCGGAAGTGGTGGGGACCATCGCCGGCGACGACACGGTCCTGGTCATCGCCCCGGACTGCGCGCAAGCGGAGAAACTGCGCAAGCGGTTTATGGAGTTGCTGAAAGTCTGACGCCGCTTTCCACCAGCGACTTCACGCGCGGCGCCAGTTCCTCGTAGGTCAGGCGCCCGGGGTGATAGAGGCGCACGAGTCCCTGCCGGTCCACCAGCACGAGGGTCGGGGTGGTGCTGGCGCCGTAGTTGCGAAAGGTCTCTTCGTCCACCGGCGCCGTCAGGCCCGGGATGGCAGCGTAGAACTGGCGATAGATCTCACCAATGTAGGCGAATTCCTCGTCCGGCGAAGCTTCTTCGCCGCGCGCGGCGTAGCCGTAGCGCTGGGTGGGAGCTATGATTTTCAGACCCTGCGGTCCGAATTCTCCGGCCAGCCGCGCCAGGATGGGCGCCTGAAATTTGCAGTCGCCGCACCAGTGCGCCCAGAAGAACAGGATGAGCGGGGAGCCCTTCAGCGCCTCCAGCGGCTTGGGCGCCTCCGGGCCGACATACTGCGCAATCGCCACCGGCGGCGCGGGACGGCCTTCCAGGCTGAGCAGATGAATGTTCTTCTGGAGGCGCGTTCGGATAGAGGTGTCGCGGTACTGCGTCAACTCCTGGTTGAGGAAGGCCAGGGCCTCGGAGCGCTGGCCGCGCCTGGCCAGCACATGGGCGTGCACTTCCTGCGAGGCGCCAAGGGCCAGCGGCAGGTCCTTCTCCGCGTCCAGCTTTCGCGACCGGAGCGCCTCCAGGCAGAGCGCCCGCGTCTCGGCGGCGTAGCGTTCGGCGGCGTCGAGATCGCCCGCCGCCAACGCGCCCCGACCCAGCCAGGATAGCCCGAGGATCATCTCCGGCGTGGCGCCGCGGGTCTGGCGAAACTCCCGGACCAGCGCTTCAGCCTTGGTAAAGTCGTTCGCCGCGAGGGCGCGCCGCACGTGCCCGACCAGCGCGGCGTGCGCGATGCTCGCGGCAAGCAGCGGAACGATCACGAGGAGACGCATGAAAGCCAGGATAGCAGGAGTGGCGGGCGCCCCCGCTTCCGCTGAACCCAGCCGCGGCCGCGCGGTAGACTCAAGCATGATTATTACCCCGACCTTCCGGCGGGCCCTGGATTTCGCCGCGGCGCTGCACTGCACCCACCTGCGCAAGGGCACGCAAATCCCGTATTTGTCTCATTTGTTCTCGGTCTGCGCGCTGGTGCTGGAGCAGGGCGGTAGTGAAGAGGAGGCCATCGCCGCGCTGCTGCACGATGCCGTGGAAGATCAGGGCGGGGAACCCACGCTGCGCGCCATCCGCAAGGAGTTTGGCGAGGCGGTGGCCACGATCGTCGAAGGCTGCACGGACGCGTTTGGCCAGCCCAAGCCGCTGTGGCGGTCCCGCAAGGAAGGGTACCTTCAGCACCTGGAAACGGCGAGCCCGGCGGTGCTGCTGGTCTCCTGCGCGGACAAACTGCACAACGCCCGCACGCTGCTGCTCGATTACCGGCAGCACGGCGAAGCGCTGTGGCGCCGCTTCAACGCGGGCCGGGACGAGACGCTCTGGTACTACGGCGAACTGGTGAGTCTCTTCTCCCGGCGGGGTCCGGCGGCCCTGGCGGCGGAACTGGCGCGCACGGTAGACGAGTTGCGGAGCATCGCCTCCGGCGCCGCCGAGTAAGGACCCGCCCCCACCGCCACAGCGGGCTTGGGCGGAGCGCTTGCCCCATAGCGAGGCGCGTTGGTATAGAATCGGGAAAATCCGCGTTCCGCCGGGTAAGCGAGGTGCGCCTATGATCAACCGCCGCGATCTGCTCAGGACGATGGGGGCCGGGTTCGGCGCCCTCGGATTGGCCCACACCCTGGCTGCGCGCCAGCAGGGGACTCACTTCGCGCCGAAGGCGAAGCAGGTGATCTTCCTGTATTTGAACGGCGGCGTATCCCAGGTGGATACCTTCGATCCCAAGCCCGCGTTGACGAAACGGCACGGCGAGCCGATGCCCGGACCAAAAATCCAGACCGACCGCGCCTCCGGCAACCTCATGCGCTCGCCGTTCGCGTTTCGCAAGTGCGGCCAGAGCGGCATCGAAGTCAGCGAGATTTTCCCGCAGGTGGGCGCGCTGATCGACGACGTGTGTGTCATCCGGTCGATGTGGGCCGATAACGGCAACCACGGCCCGTCGATGATGCTGATGAATTGTGGACACCAGTTGGCGGGCCGCCCCTCGCTGGGTTCTTGGCTGACCTATGGCTTGGGCGCCGAGAACCAGAACCTTCCCGGCTTCGTCGTCATGTGCCCTGGCTTTCCTGTGATGGGAGCACAGCTTTGGTCGTCGGCGTTTTTGCCGAACATGTACCAGGGAACGTATATCCCCAACGGCGAGCGGGAGATCGACAAACTGCTCCAGAACATCCGCAATCCCGATCTGTCGCTTGGGCAGCAGGAAAAGCAGCTCCGCCTTCTGTCCCGTCTCAACCGGATGTACACCGCGCGCCAGCCGGAACTCGAGTCCAGCATCCAGGCGATGGAGGTCGCCTTCCAGATGCAGACGGAAGCGCCGGAAGCTTTTGATATCTCCCGGGAATCGGAGACCACGCGGGCCGCCTATGGGGATTCGGATTTCGGCCGCGGCTGTCTGATGGCCCGCCGCCTGATTGAACGCGGCGTACGGATGGCGCAGGTTTACTTTGGCAATTTCCAGCCCTGGGACAGCCATGACGACATCATGGCCCACCAGCGTCTGGCGCGGCAGGCGGACCCGGCCATCGCCTCGCTGATCCGGGACCTGAAACAGCGCGGGCTATTTCAGGAGACGCTCCTCCTCGTAGGCAGCGAGTTCGGTCGCACCCCTATGATTCAGAACAGTGGTTTGGAGAAGCTGGGCAACGGCCGCGACCACAATGTCCATGGGTTTTCGGTCCTGCTAGCGGGCGGCGGCGTCAAGGGCGGCATGACGTATGGCGCCACCGATGAGTTCGGCTTCAAAGCAGTGGAAAACCGAGTGCATGTCCACGACTTGCACGCCACCATCCTCCACCTGTTGGGGCTCGATCACAAGCGCCTCACGTTCCGCTACAGCGGCCGCGACTTTCGCCTCACCGACGTGCACGGCGAAGTGGTGCGGGCAATTCTGGCGTAAATTTTCCTTCGTCCCTAAGGTCCGGCGCCGGAGCGCGATTCGTACTAGCCATTACCTCCCGTCCGGCTGGTACCAGGGATTCCGTGTTGACAAATAAGCTATTCCGGCGTAAATAGAGAACCAGAGTTTTTTGGATGCCCCCCGTGGTCGTGGGACTGTGGGAGGGCGCGAGCATAGCCTCTGGAAGCACCAAAGAAGCCCCTGGACGCACGGTCGATGGGTCGGAGGGTTTCCGGCGTGGGCTCAGAACATATTTCTTTTCCCTGGTACTGCCTCTACGTAAAGCCTCATCACGAAAAAGCAGTCGCCAACGCAATTCGAGGGCTGGGGTATGAAGAATTTCTGCCCCTCTACGAAGCGCGCCGCCGCTGGGGGAATCACAACCGCGGCGTGCAGATGCCACTGTTTCCCACCTATGTGTTTAGTCAGTTCGACTTCTCGAATCGCCTGCCGATTCTGAGAATCCCGGGAGTTTTCGAAATCATTTCCTTCGGCGGAAGACCGGCTCCGGTCGACCCGCAAGAGCTCGATTCGATCCGGCGCATCCTCGCCTGGGGCCGCAACTTGGGACCTTGGCCCTTTCTCACCACGGGCGACCGCGTGCGCATCGAATGCGGGCCCTTGCGCGGGCTGGAGGGAATTCTGGAATCCTCCAAGGGGACACACCGGCTGATCCTTTCGGTCACTCTTCTGCAACGCTCCGTCGCGGTGGAAGTGGGACGCGAATCGATCCGGCCGTTGGACCAGCGGCCGCGCCTGCCAAGCCTTGGAGCGGAGTGGCGTCCCCCCCCAGGCGACGCCCACGCCGCCTGACCGTCGCGGCGCAGGCCGTAAACCGGGGTCCGGCTGCCAAACAGCCGGACCAACCTCCCATGCCAGTCGAATACCTGAACGGCCGGCCGGCCGAACACTACCCGTCCGTGTGGTGGGCCTTCACCGCGCGTTCGGGACCGCGACTCCAGGAACAGCCCGGCGTCTCGCCCCAGCAATCGCAAGATGACCGCCGCCGGGCGCGGCGTTATGCATTGCGCCTTCCAGGCGAAATCTGGAAAACGCGCCGGCCCGAGCTGCGGCAGGACGCCCTCACGATGAACATCAGTTCGCGCGGCGTGCTGTTTGTGCTGGCCGAGGCCGGCGTCCAGGAATTCCGCCCGCGGGAGCGGATTCAGTTCCGCATCTATCTCCTGACCAACCAGCCGGAATCTTTCGAGGTCGTGCTGTGGGGCGCCGGCCGGGTGGTGCGGGTTGCACACCAGGCGAGCGCGGAGTGGCCGTGGCAACTGGCCGTTGAAGTGGAGCGCCATCAAATCCTCCGCGAACCGATGCGGGAGGACTGCGCGAAGAGTCGGCCCTGGTGCTGAAGGGCATCCCGGGCCACAGGGGGAGAAGGCAGGGCGACATGAACATGGTGCACACCCCAGGGGGGGCATTGTTGCGGGCCCCCCTGTCGATCACGCGCGCCCTGTGGCGGCGGAGCGCGCTGATCGCCGCGGTCTTGCTTGCGGGCACGGCGGCCACGGTCGCCGTCGTGAGCCGCCTCCGGCCGCTCTATCGGGCCGACGCGCTGGTGCTGGTCGAGACGCAGAAGATTCCCGAGACTTTCGTCGCCGCCACGGTTCAGATCATGCCTGAGGCGCGGCTGGACCGGCTGAAACAGCAAGTGCTCAGCCGTGATCGCCTATGGGCGCTGATCGAGGAATTCGGTCTGTACCCGGAAGCCCGGGCGCGGCAAACCCGCGAGGAAGTGCTCGAGTTCATGCGCAAAGATATCGGGATCGCTCTCGAGCGCGGGTGGAGCACGTCGCGCCCCGGGGCGTTTCGCGTCTCTTACCAGACCTACGAGCCAGCTATCGCCGCCGAGGCGGCCAATCGCATTGCGTTGTTCTTTGTCGCGGAGAACCTCCGGCAGCGGGAGGCCGAGGCGAAAGGCACGTCGGAGTTTCTGGAGCGCCAGTTAGCCGAGTCGAAACGCAATTTGGAGGAGCAGGAAACCCGGCTGAGCCGCTACAAAGCGCTGTTCAATGGCGAACTGCCGCAGCAGGAAGGAACCCTGCTGGCCATGCTTGGCCAAAGCCGGGTGGAGCTTCAGGGCGCGCAAGATGCGCTGGCGCGGGCGCAGCAGAACCGCCTGGCGCTTGAGAGTTCCCTGAAACTGGCGGAAGCGGCGGCGCGGGAACGCCGGGAGTGGATCCGCTTGCGCGCCCTGATGACGGGGCGGCCTCCGGAATCACCGCAGGCGGGGGCTCCGCCGAGCCCGCTGGAGCAGGCCCGGGCGCGATTGGCGGAACTGCAATCGCGCTACCATGACACCCACCCCGACGTCCAGCGTTGGCAGCGGGAGGTGGCGCTGCTCGAACAGGCCGAGCGCGCGGCGCCGCCACCGCCTTCCGCGCCCCAGACGGCCTCAGCCGAGCCGCCTCCCGCACCCGAAACGCCCGACGCCGAGGGGGAGCGGATCCGCGAACTCCGCGCCCAGCTTGCGCTGGCCAGGCAGGAGATCGAGGCCATCGAGGCCCGCCGCAAGCGCATTCTCGAAGAGATCGCCGAAGTCCAACTGAGGCTCAAAAATGTGCCCATCCGCGAACAGCAACTGGCCGCCATTACCCGCGATTATGAAACCTCCCGCGTCAACTACGCTTCCCTGCTCAACAAGAAGCTGGCCGCCGATGTGGCGCAGAACATGGAACGGGAGGAAAAAGCCGAGAAATTCGTCCTGCTCGACCGGGCGCGAACTCCGGAGAAGCCCGCCTGGCCCCGGAAGCGTTTATTCCTCGCGGCGGGCAGTGCGGCTTCCCTCCTGATTGCCGCCGGGTTGGCCCTGCTCCTCGAGTGGAAACGGAACGCGGTGCTCGGCGAATGGGAACTGCCGGCGGATACGGCCATCCTGGGTCGGATCCCCAAATTGCGAGTGCGCCAGGCGTGACGGAGAAACCCGGTGTCCCCGAGGTTGCGCGAAAGGAAATAGGGGGATGAACCGTGATCGACAGCGATGCGCCGTAGCCCTCGTCGCAGCGATGGCTCTGTGGGGCGCCCCTCCGGGAGACGGACCCACGGCAAGCCATGTGACGCACGATTTGCGTCTGCTCCCGGACTACCGCATCGGCGCTGGCGATGTGCTGAGCGTCGAGGTGTGGAAAGAGCCCGATATTTCGGCGCGCTCGGTCACCGTCCGGCCCGACGGCCGCATCTCGTTGCCCATGGTCGGGGAGTTGCTGGTGGCGGGGCTTACGCCCGTGGAGGCGCAGGCTGCCGCGACGGCGCTTTTCGCACGCATCGTGCGGGACACCCGGGTCAGTGTGACCGTCCGCGAAATCCATAGCCAGCGCGTGTACGTCATCGGCGAGGTGCGCCGGGAAGGCGCCATCCGGCTGACCGGGCCGCTGACCGTCCTGCAAACGCTGGCCGAGGCGGGCGGCCTCACCGACTACGCCAAGCGGAGGAAGATCTACATCCTCCGCGTACAAAATGGCCGGCAAATTCGTTTGCCGTTTGACTATGACGCCGTGCTGCGCGGCGAACGGGTGGAGCAGAACATCACCCTGCTGCCGGGCGACACGCTGGTGGTGCCGCGCTGACCAGGCGGCGGGCGCTTTTTGACGGAGGTGTCGACCATGCGTGAACAGCTTCTCATCGCAGGAGGGTGCGCCCTCCTGCTCTGCGCCTCGGCGGCGCGGCTCCTGGCCCAGCCTCCCCCGGAGGAGGAGAGCGAACCGCCGCGCGTCCGCCCGGGTGCCAACGTGCGTGCCGTGTCGGCGTATGCCATGGGGCTGTCGGCATCCAGCTTGGAGGGCCCCGGTTTTCAGGAACCGCAGTGCAGGCTGGGGGCGGGCGGAGCTTCGCTCGAAGTGGGCTGGCGTGTGGCCGGCAGGACGGGAAACAGCCTGCTGACGTACGCTTCCTCCTACGACTGGAACAGCCGCCAACCGGAATGGAACGGTTTCGATCACGCCGTCCGTTGGACCGTGCGACAGGGCCAGGGGGGCCGCGCGCGGGTTTCTTTCGACGCCTCCGCCGAACAGCGACGTTGGTCGACCACGCTGTTTGAGCCCTTCGGCGCGGTCACGCTGGCGCGGAGCCAAGCCTTCCCCGCGTTGCGGGATTCGCTGGAGGAAATCCGGGCGGCGGGCACTCCCGGGGGCCCCGCGCTCGACCTATGGCTGTTTGGCCGCCGGGTGCGGCGCGCCGCCGGCCGCGGCGCCGTAACGCTGGCGCAAAGCCGCCGCGCGACCTGGTACGGATTCGTGGGCGGTGAAAGGATCGCGCCCGCGGCGGAGGCCGGCTCCGATCTTCCCGCCAGAACCATGGCGCGCGGCGTTACGACGGGCAATACGGGCGGCGGACTGCAATTCGCCGTCGACCGGCGCACCTCGGTTGGCGTGAGCGCGGGATATGGACGCACCTACACCGGGCTGCTCCAAACCTGGTCCGCGGACGGCGGTCTGACTTTGACCCACTTCCTCAACGAGCGGTTTTTCCTATACCTGGCCGGGGGCTACGGAACGATGCGGGAAATCCTTGCCGAGCCGTTGCCGCCGGCGCGCAGTTATCAGGCCAGCGGCGGATGGGGCGGCGTGCGCGGCGCCCATACGGTCACCATCCTTGCCCAACGCGGCTTGTCTGCCCGCTACGGCGTCGCGGGACTCCGGTCCATCGCCGGCGAGACTGCCTGGCGCTGGAGACCCCGCAACGGCGGTTGGGGACTGTCCAGCAGTCTCAGTTACCAGCGGCTGGCGGGCGCCAACCTAACCAGCTTGCAGGGTTGGACCACCCAGTGGGGCGTCACCCGGGCGCTCACGCGGGAAACCGGGGTGCATCTGGCAGCCGTTTGCGCAGGGCTCAGCGGCCGCCTGGCGGGGCCGTTGTCCGCCTCCGTGGTGGCCGTCCGAATTTCGCTGTTCTGGAACCCCGCCGATATCTTTTCCTGAGCAGCAAAGACCATGCCGGTTACCTTGGCCAGCGAGAAGATGGAGTGCCTCGAGTTCGCTCCCGAGGAGTGGCCCCAGGTCGCTCCGGTGTGGGATGAACTGTTCCGCAGCTCAACCCGCTTCGGCTTCTTTTTGAGCGAACCGTGGGTGGAGTCGTGGATCGCCATTTTCGGCCCGGCCCTTCGGGTGCGCATCGCTGTTTTCGCCCGAGGCGGACAACCGCTGGGAGCGTGCCTGCTGGTCGAACCGGCGCAAACGGGCGCCGCCCGGCTCTACCGACGGCTCTTCCTGAACACGTCCGGCGAGGATGCCCGCGAGGCGGCGTACCCGGAGTATAACGACCTGCTCTGCCGCCCGGGTGCGGAACGGGCAGTCGCCGCAGCGCTGGCGGCGCGCCTTCGCGCCGCGCGGTGGGACGAGCTCCGGCTGGAGGGATTCCAGCCCGGTCCTGGCTATGACGCCCTGCGGCGGGAACTCGCCGGCTTGCGCTGGGAGGAAGACTGGAGGGAGAGCTTCTACGCGGATCTGACGGCTATCCGCCGGTCCGGAGGCGACTACGAAAGTGTGCTCGGGAAGACCACCCGAAAGCACCTCCGCCAAAGCCGGCGGCGCTTCGCACGGCAAGAGCGCCTGGTGGTGGAAACTCCGGAGAGCCTTCCCGCCGCGCTGGCTTGCTTCGAGGAAATGGCGGCCCTCAATCGGGCGCGCCGCCAGGCGCGCTGGCCGGGCAGCGTGTTCGCCTCTCGGCGTTTCGTCGAGTTTCACCGCCGTCTGATCACCAGGTGTTTTCCGGAACGCAGCCTCTTATTGTTGCGGGTGCGCGGAGGCAGCCACCTGCTCGGCATCGTGTATCTGTTCGCGCACCAGGGGCACGTCAGCTTCTATCAGTCCGGCATCGACTATGGCCTCGACCCGCGGTCGAGCCCGGGCACGCTGACCGTGGCCGAGAGCGTCCGCTACTGCTTAGCGTCGGGCTATGACGAATTCGACTTCCTGGCCGGCGACGCGGAATACAAGCGCCGTTTGGCCACGGGTTCCCGTCCCTTGGTTTGGGCCGCCGCGGGAAATCCCGGAGGGAAGGGGGCGTTGTTCCGGGCCCTGCGCAAGCTTCGCAACGTGGGACGCCGCGTTTGGGGTGGCGAGTCATGAAGAACGGCTTCTGCACGCTTCGGCTGGCGGAGACGGCGGAGGCAACACCGGCTCCGTTAGGGGAGCCGGAGACTGCGCAACGGTCTTCGATTCTCGGGCGGTGGCGCACGCGTCCGCCCGGCAAACCGCCTCTATTGCTGTCGGGCGAAGAGAACCCGCGAGCGGAAGAACAGTACCGCCTGATTCGCACCAAACTGCTCCACAACCCGCGGCATCCCGCGCTGATTGTGATCTCGAGCCCGGGGGAGGGCGACGGCAAGACGCTGACCGCGATTCACCTGGCGGCGACATTCGCGCTGCGCACCGAGGAGAGCGTCCTGCTGGTGGACGGAGACCTGCGGCGGCCCGGCGTGCACCGCTATTTGGGCCTGCCGCCGGGGCCCGGCCTGGCGGAACTGCTGCAAGACGAGGTTCCCTTGGAGGATGCCCTCTGCCGGCTGGAGGAAACGCCCGGGTTGGGGGTGCTCCCCGCGGGCGAGCGGCACGCCAACCCCGCCGAGTTGCTGGCCTCTTCGCGGTGGCCGCGGCTGGCGGCGATGTTGCGGGAGCGATTCCGCCACGTGTTCATCGATAGCCCTCCCTTCGCCGGACTGGCCGACGGCGAATTGATCGGCGCCGTCAGTGATGGCGTGCTGCTCGTCATTCGCCAGGACCATACCGACCGGACGGCCTGCCTGGAGGCCCTGCGGACTTTGAGCCCACAACTGCTGGGCGTGGTTTGGAACAGCGCCGTGGATTGGTTCCTCTGGAAGCCCCCGCGCGCCTATTACTACTACCGGAACGATCCGGAGCGGAAGGGAGGAAGCCGCCGGTGACGGACGGAGCACGATGGCTGCGGCGGTTGGCGCAACGCGTGTGGGCCGAGTGTCTCGCGCGCTCGGGAGCGTTGTGGTGGGTCCAACGCCGTCTGCGGTCCCAGGGGGCGGTGGTGGTGCTGGCGTTTCACCGGGTCCTCAACGAGCAGGACGGCCGGCCGAGTTTCCGCCTGCCGGGCATGATCGTCCGACCCGAGACGTTTGCGGCGGTGCTAAAGCACATGGCCCGGCATCACCTGCCGGTTGACGCGGCGGAGGCCGAGCCGGGCGGTAAACCCGGAAGGATCCGCATCGCGCTGACCTTCGACGACGGCTGGGCCGACAACGCTGGCTTGGTAACGTTGCTCAGCGAGTGCCGCTGCCCGGCGGTCGTTTTCGTGTGCCCCTCGCTCTGTGGCCAGATCCTGCCGTTTGCGGCGGAAACCCCCACCGCCGCCGATCGCGCCCTTTCCTGGGAGGAGATCCGGCGCATGCGGCGTGCTGGCATCCGGTTCGGCGCGCATACCCGCACCCACGCAGCCTTGCCGGAGCTCCGCGCGGAGGAGGCGCGCGCGGAAATCGCCGGATCCAAGGCGGATCTGGAACGTGCGTTAGGGGAACCGTGCACGGTGTTCGCCTTTCCCTATGGCCGCACCTCGCCCGCGCTCCGGCGGCAGGTCCGGGAGGCCGGTTTTGCGCGCGCCTTCGCGCTGTGGCGAGGCGTGTGGACCGAGGAAAGCGATCCCTGGGATTTGCCCCGCGTCTGCGTGTGGGAGCGCAGCTTTACCGGTTTGACGGGACGCTTCTCGCCCGTGATGTTCGATTATTGCGTGTTCTGGCGGGCGTGGCGCGCGAACGCGCGGCATCTGGCCGCACGAGAACCGGAACCTAGCCGCGTCTCCGCCGGGAAGGCCGCATGAGCCCGGTCTCCCATCCTCGGGTGCTGTTTCTGATCGACGTGCTCTACTCGGCGGCGGGGGGCGCGGAGGGCGTGTTGCGGCGTCTGGTTCGCGCGCTGCCTAAGGAAGGATATTCCTGTTCGATCGCCACGCTGGCCAGCGCGCCGGCGCGCGTGGCGCGGGACCGCTTCGCGTGCCCCGTGCACTGCCTGCCCGTGCACCACCTGTGGGGGATCAGTGCGTGGCGGGCGGCCTGGCTTCTGTCACGCCTGCTCCGCGCCGAGCGGGTGGCGATCCTGCACACGTTCTTCCCCGCCTCGGACCTGCTCGGCGGGGTGGTGGCCACGTTGAGCCGGACCCCGGTGGTGATTTCCAGCCGCCGGGATATGGGCTTCGACCGCACCTTGCCGCAACGGCTGGCCTACCGTGCGGCGGCGCCGCTATTCGACCAGGTGCAGGCGGTGTCCGAAGAGGTTCGCGTGTGGCACGTCGCGCAAGACCGCCTCGATCCCAGCCGCGTGGTGACCGTGCGCAATGGCGTGGACCTCGACGAGATCGACGCCATGCCGCCTCACCGTCCCGCCGGGATCGGACTGCCGGACGGCGCGCCCGTGGTGGTTTCGGTGGGCAACCTTCGTCCTGTCAAAGGTACGGATCAGCTCGTGCGGGTGGCGGCCCGCGTGTGCCGCCAGGCGCCGGACGCGCACTTCCTGGTGGTCGGCGCCCCGCTGGACCCAGCGTACTTTCAGCGGGTGCGCGCTCTGGCCGAACAGCTCGGCGTCGCCGGGCGCGTCCATTTCGCGGGCGGACGGGATGACGTCGCGGCCGTGCTGAAGGCGTGCACCGTGTTCTATCTGCCTTCGCTCAGCGAAGGACTGTCCAATGCCCTGCTCGAGGCGATGGCGTGCGGGCTCCCGTGCGTGGCGCACCACGTCGGCGGCAACGCCGAAGTCGTGGCGTCCGAGCGCAGCGGCTACCTCACCCCCCTGGGAGCGGAACAAGAGACGGCGGACGCAGTCGTGGAACTCCTGCGCAGTCCGGCGCGCGCGGCCGCCATGGGACGCGCCGGCCGGCAGATTGTGGAGTCGCGCTTCAGCCTGAACGCCATGGTGAGCCAACTGGCGGCTCTGTACGACGGGCTCCTGGCGCGCGTTCCAGGCTTTGCGCGCCAGCCTGCTCGGCGCATGCCAAGCTGGCCCGCGCCCGGCGGCGCGGAGAATCAGGCGAGCGGCCGTGCCCTTCTATAACTTCGGACTGGAAGGATATGTCGGCTATGCCCTGTACGGCTTGGCCATCGCCGCGCTGCTGGCCGCCGTCTGTTGGCGGCCCGTTGCCGGCCTTTACTTTCTGACGCCCTTGCTCCCCTTGCAAACCGTGCGCTACCGGCTGAACGGTTTTCCCTGGGGGGAGAGCGTCGTCTACGTGATGCTGCTCGGCATTGGACTCGGCTTGTGGCGCAAAGGGAAGCCTGTCCTGCCGGCCACCCCGTGGACCCGCCTGCTGGTGATGTATGGCCTCTTTACGTTCGCTTCCCTATGGGCGGGCGCCGGGCATCTGGGCGCCGCCCCGCCCCTGCCCGGCGACCCGCGGTTCGCGGATTGGCTGGCCTACATGACCATGCCGGCCCTGTTCTTCGTCACCGCCTCGGCGGTGACCAACCTCCGCGAGGCGCGGATTCTGCTGGCGCTCATGGGCCTGGCCATGCTGCAACTGGACCGCTCCTTCTGGGGGACGGTGAGCGGGCGGGATTTTTCTTCTTACTCGCAGGAACTGCGCGACACCTTGAGCGCCGGAGGATCCATGGGGTACGCAGGCGTCAACGGCTTGGCCGCGTTCGAGGCCCAGGCCGCGACGTTCCTGCTGGCGATGGCCGCGTGCGAGGCTCGCCGGCGCTTCCGGCTCGCCTATCTGGGGCTGGCGGCGTACTCCGCGCTTTGCCTCCTGTACAGCCTGTCGCGGGGCGCCTACGCCGCGTTTCTGGCGGGCTGGCTATTCCTCGGCTTAGTCAAGCAGCGTTTGCTGCTGGTCTTGCTCGCCGTGTTCGCCCTGGTGTGGACTGCGGTCGTCCCCCACGCGGTGGTGGAACGGGTGCGGATGACGCGCGGCGAGGACGGCCAGCTTGACCATTCCGCGGAGTTGCGCATCGCCCTGTGGGAAGACTCCTGGGAACTGATTCGCGCGCGTCCGGCGCTGGGGACGGGATTCAACACCTATCCCTACCTGGGGCGCGTGGGAAGTTACCGCGACACGCACAACTATTACCTGGAGGTGCTGGTCGAGACCGGCGTCGCAGGCTTGGCGCTGTTCGTCGCGCTGCTCGCGCGCAGTTTCTTGGAGGGATGGCGTTTGTTCCGCGGGGCGACGGATCCTCTTTGGGCCGGTGTCGGCTTGGGCATGGCGGGTTGGGTGATTTGCGCGGCGGTGTCGAATGCGTTCGGAGACCGCTGGACCTATCTGCAAATTCAAGGCTTCTTTTGGGTGTTGGCCGGTTTGGCGGCGCGCGCCCGGCAACTGGATCACGAGAGGGCGAGCGCCGGCGCCGTTGCCGAAGCAGCAGTCCCGGTCCTCGCGGCCAGGTGAAGCATGAACGTTCTGCACCTGATCAGCAGCGAAGGGCATTACGGCGCGGAGAACATGATGCTGACGCTGGCGGAAGCGACGGTGCGCCGGGGACACCATGGCGTCATCGCCCTCTTTCTGGATGATCGCGGGCCGCACCTGGAAACGGCCGAACCGGCGCGCCGCGCGGACCTTCCGGTCGAGTTGGTGCCCTGCCGCGGGCGGTGGGACCGGAGCACTCCGCGACGGATTCGCGAAGTGCTGGACCGCCACGCGGCGCACGTGCTCCATACGCACGGCTACAAGGCGGACGTTTACGGCTACTGCGCCGCCCGCGACGGCCGCGTCGCGCTGGTGGCCACCTGCCACAACTGGCCGGACCGGCGGTTGAGGATGCGCGCCTACGCCGCGCTCGACCGGCTGGTGTTGCGGCGGTTCGATCGTGTGGCGGCGGCTTCCGAGCCGGTGGCGGATATCCTGCGCCGCTGCGGGGTGCGGGCCGCTCCCTTGCCCAACGGAGTAGATCCCCGCCCCTTCCGGGAAGCCGCACCAACGCTCCGCCGTTCCCTGCCGCCGGATTGCGACCGGCTGGGTGGGTTCGTGGGACGCCTGGTTCCCGCCAAAAGCGGCGAAACGCTGCTGCAAGCCGTCCAGGAAGTCATCCGCTGCCGTCCGGCCACGGCGTTTGCATTCGTGGGGGACGGCCCCTGCCGCCCGGTTTGGGAAGCGCGGGCCGCGGCGCTGGGTATCAGCCGTCAGGTGCTGTTCACTGGGGCGCGGGAAGACACCCCGGCGGTTTATGCCTCTTTCGATTTCGTGGTGCTGCCCTCGGAAACGGAGGCCTTGCCGATGTGCCTGCTCGAAGCGATGGCCTCGAACCGGCCCGTCATTGCGACCCGCGTGGGTTCCGTGCCCCGCGTCGTGATTCCGGGCGTCACGGGTTTGCTCGTGGAACCGCGGAACCCCGGAGCGCTGGCGCAGGCCATGCTGCGGTTGTTGCGCGACCCGGAGCTGGCGCAGCGCCTCGCGCGGCAGGGCCGCGTGCACGTCGCCCGCAATTTCTCCGCCGACCGCATGGCGGAGGCGTACTTGCGTTTGTATGCTGAGGCGCTGTCCCTTCGACGGCTTCGTCGCCCGGCCGCCTAGCGTTGCCGTATGCGGATCTCGTTGATCGTCGCTTGCCGGAACGAAGCCCGCCACATTCGATCGTTCCTCGATTCGCTGCGGGAGCAGCGGATGGGCGAACTGGACTGGGAAGCCATCATTGCGGACGGCGGAAGCGAAGATGGCACCCGCGAGGTCGTGGCCGGCTATGCGCGGCGGCACGTCCGCCTGCGGCTCATCGACAATCCCGGCCGCATTGCCTCGACGGGGCTCAACGCGGCCCTTCGCGTGGCGCGAGGTGAGATTGTGCTCCGCTTGGATGCGCATACGCGGTACGCGCCCGACTATTGCGCCGCATGCGTGGCCACCCTGCTGGCCACCGGCGCGGACAACGTCGGGGGACCCGCGCGCACGGAGGCGGCGGGAGCGCGGGCGCGCGCCATCGCCGGAGCTTACCATTCCCGCTTCTCCACCGGCGGCGCGCGCTTTCACCGGGAAGATTACGAGGGCTGGGTGGATACGGTCCCCTATGGTTGCTGGCGGCGCGAGGTGTTCGAACGGCTGGGCGGCTTTGATGAAACGCTGGTCCGCAATCAGGACGACGAGTTCAATCTCCGTCTCCGCCGCGCCGGGGGCCGCATCTGGCAGAATCCGCGCATCCGCTCCTGGTACGCACCGCGCGCTACGCTCCGCGCCCTGTTCGGGCAGTACGCGCAGTACGGATTCTGGAAAGTCGCCGTGATCCGCAAGCACGGCGCGGGGTCGTGGCGGCATCTAACGCCCGCTGCTTTTGTCCTGGCCCAAGTCTCGCTGGCGGGCGGAACGCTGGGGTCGCTGCTGGCGGGCGGGGTTCCGGGCTGGTGGGGCGCCGGCTGGGCGCTGCTGAACTTCGCCTATGCCGCCTCCCTCCTGGCGGCGTCGCTCGTTACCGCCCGCCGCCACGGATGGGACACGCTGCCGTGGCTACCCGCGGCGTTCGCAACGTTTCACTGCGCGTACGGGCTGGGTTTTCTCGCCGGTTTGGGAGCGGAGCTGCGGCGCGGACGCCGGGTGGACGGCGACTCGATCTTCAACCGGTTGACCCACGAACACCCATGATCCGAAGAGCGATCGACCTGGCGGTGGCGGCGGCGGCCCTGGCGCTGCTGAGCCCGCTGTTGGCGCTGGTGGCGATTGCGGTCGCCGCCAGCTCGCCCGGAGGTCCTTTTTTCGCCGCCTGGCGCGCCGGTCGGGACGGAAGGCCTTTTCGCTTATGGAAATTTCGCACCATGATCCGGCACGCCGACCGCCAGGGACCCGCGATCACAGGGCCGCGGGATCGGCGGATCACCGGGCTCGGCTTTTGGCTGCGCCGCGCGAAGCTCGACGAATTGCCGCAGTTGTACAACCTGCTCCGCGGCGACGTCACCCTGGTCGGCCCGCGCCCGGAGGCCCTTTCCGTGGTGAGACATTACACCGCCGCGCAGCGCGCCGTGCTGGCGCTGCAACCGGGCATCACCGGTCCCTCTCAGTTGGCAGCCGGAGAAGAAGCCGAACGGATTCCGCCCGGCGCGGATCCGGAGGAATACTATCTGACCCACCTGCTCGCCCCGAAGATTCTCCGCGACCTGGAATACGCCCGCAGGCGTACGGCTTGGACCGACGCCGCTTGCGTCGCGCGCACGGCATGGCGGGTGATCGTCGCCGCCGCGGCGCCGTTGCTGCCGTCGGGCCTCGGCCGGCGGCGGAAAGTCCGTAAACCGGCCGGGGCCGTGTCGGCCGATTGACCCCCAGCGGGGGGAGCAAGCGAGAAAGCGATGTTGCCCTACCAAGAGATTCCCTTCCACCGTCCGAGCCTCGGCGTGGAAGAAATCGAAGAAGTGGTCCGGACCCTCCAATCCGGCTGGCTGACCTCGGGACCGCGCGTCGAGCAGTTCGAGCGCGAGTTCCGCGCTTATGTGGAAGCGCCCTACGCGCTCGCGGTGAACTCCTGCACCGCAGGCCTGCACCTGGCTTTGGCGGCCCTTAATCTCGGACCGGGCGCGGAAGTGATCACCACGCCCTTGACCTTTTGCGCCACCGTGAATGTCATTCTGCATACCGGCGCCCGCCCGGTGCTGGCCGACGTGGGCGAAGACGGCAACCTCGATCCCCAGGCGGCAGCCGCCGCCATCACGGAGCGCACCCGGGCGATCCTCCCGGTGCACTTTGCGGGGCTCCCGTGCGACCTGCGCGCCTTCTGGGCGCTCGCGCGCCTCCACGGACTGCGCGTGATTGAAGACGCCGCCCACGCCGCCGGCGCCCGGTATCAAGGTTGGCCGGTCGGCGCGGGCGATCCCGCCGCCGACGAACACAGCGACGCCTGCGCCTTCAGCTTTTACGCGACCAAGAACCTGACGACGGGGGAAGGCGGCATGGTGACCACCCACGAAGAAGATCTCGCGGAAGCCATGCGCGTGTTGTGTCTCCATGGCATCAGCCGCGACGCCTGGCGCCGCTATGCGGCCCGCGGCCGGTGGGAATACCAGGTGCTGCAGCCGGGATTTAAGTACAATCTGAGCGACATTCAGGCGGCTCTCGGCGTGCACCAGCTTCGCCGGTTGGAGGAGTTCACGCGGGTGCGCACCCGCTACGCGCGTCTCTATCATGAGCTGCTGGCGGACGTCGAAGAAGTCGGGCTTCCCCCGGATCGTGCCGACTGCCGGCATGCCTGGCATTTGTATACGCTCCGGCTTCGCCTGGAGAAACTCACGGTCCCTCGCGCGGAATTCATTTCCGCGCTGCGCGCCCTGGGGGTTTCTACCAGCGTGCACTTTATCCCCATCCCTCTGCACCCGGCGTATGCGGGGTGGGCCGGCCGCGCGTCCGCGGCGTGCCCGCGGGCGATGGCGCTGTATCCCCGGTTGATCTCGCTGCCGCTGTATCCGGCGATGACCGAAAACCAGGTGGCATACGTCGCCGAGGCCGTCAAACAGGTGGCGCGCGCGCACCGCAAAACGAAGGTGGCCGGCTTGGCCGCCGCGGTCTGAACCAACGGGACAAACGGAAAATGACACGAGCAAGACGAATCTGGGCGTGGCCTCTGTGGAGCCTGCTGATCGCCGTTGCGTATGGCGCCGCCTGGCTCCTGCGGTTCGAGTTCGCCCTGCCATCCCACGAGTGGACGGCGCTCTGGCACGGTCTGGCGCTGGCCGTGCTGTTCAAGACGCTCGTCTTCGCGGCTTTGCCCGTGGGCCTGGACCGCTGCGCCAGGTACGCCACCTTCGCCGATCTGCTGGACCTGGCGCGAGCCAACGGATTGGCTTCGCTGGCCGCGGGCGGGGCGTGGTTTTGGGGCATCGGCCCCGCCTTCCCGCGTTCGATTTACCTGCTGGACGCCTTGCTCTGCTTCTTTGTCACCGCCGGAGCGCGCTTCGCGGCGCGAGGCTGGTGGGAAGTGGCGGCGGCGTGGCGGGCGCGCCACAATACCAAGAATCTGCTGATTTACGGCGCTGGCGTAGCCGGCCTGGATCTGGCGCGGGAGATCCGGGGCAATCCGGCCCTGGGTTACCGCGTGGTGGGATTCGTCGACGACGACCCCCGGAAGCAGGGCGCCAGGCTGCTTGGCCTCCCGGTACTCGGCCCCGGCGACCGTCTCCGGGCAATCGCGGCCCGCTGCCGGGACCACGGCAAACCCGTGGCGGAGGTGGTGGTGGCGATGCCCTCGGCCACCGGACGTCAGCTTCGCGCCGCGCTCGACCGGGGGCGCGCGGCGGGGCTTCCCAGCCGCGTCGTGCCCGGCTTGGGCGACCTGCTTCGCGGAAAGACCACCTCGAGCCGGACACACGAGTTGTCCGTCGCGGGACTGTTGGACCGCGAACCGGTGCAGCTCGACCTGGAGCCGGTCCGCCGCTGCCTGGGGGGCCGCCGCGTGCTGGTCACCGGCGCGGCCGGATCCATCGGCTCGGAACTCTGCCGTCAGCTGGCGCAACTGCATGTCGGCGAACTGGTGGCTTTCGACCAGGCGGAAACCGAAATGTTCCATCTGGAGGCGCGGCTGCGGCGGGAATTTCCCTCCCTGCCGCTGGCCCCCGAGATCGGCGATATTCGTGAGGCGCGGCGCGTGGAGCAGGTGATCGACGAGCGCGGCGTGGACGTCGTCTTTCACGCGGCGGCCTACAAGCACGTGCCGTTGATGGAGCGCCAGGTTGGCGAGGCCGTACGCAACAACGTGTTGGGCACCTGGAACCTGGTGCAGGCCGCCTGGCGGGCCCAGGTTTCGCGCTTTCTGTTGATCTCCACGGATAAGGCGGTCAACCCCAGCAGCGTGATGGGGCTCACCAAGCGGGTGGCGGAGATTCTGGTGTCCGCCGCGCGGCCGCCCCTGGGCCCGGGCCCTCCTCCCCGGTTCGTCAGCGTCCGCTTCGGCAACGTGCTGGTGAGCAACGGGAGCGTGGTGCCCATCTTCGAGAAACAGATCGCGGCCGGGGGGCCGGTGACCGTCACCCATCCCGAAATGCGGCGTTACTTCATGACCGTCCAAGAGGCGGTGCAACTGGTGCTGCAAGCCGTTACCATCGCCAGCGGTTCGGAGATCTTTGTGCTGGACATGGGAAAGCCCGTACGGGTCGTCGATCTCGCCCGCAAAATGATCTTGCTGGCCGGCCTCGCGCCCGGCGATGACATCGAGATTCAGTACACCGGCGTGCGCCCTGGCGAAAAGCTGCACGAGGATCTGCAACTGGAAGCCGAGCAGTGGCTGCCTACCGCCCAGGAAAAGATTCGCGTCTTCCAGGGCGAACGCCGGGACCTGGAAGAGTTGGTGCCCTGGATCACCGAGTTGCAGTACCTGTTGTGGAGAGGGGAACGCGAGGCGGTCCTGACGCACCTGGCGCAGTTGGTGACCGAGTACCGGCCCGCGCCCGCGAGCCCTGTGTGCGTCCAGACGCCGCGCGAAGAGATCGCCGCGCGGCTGGCGGCCGCAGCCCCGGTATCCATCTCGTAGACCTTCCTCGCGGGAGAGTTCATGATGTCCGTGCAGGTGGTGGTGCTGGACGCCCTCGCCGTGGTGCCTTACTATGTCGGCCATCTGTGCGCCGCCCTCGCGAGCGCCGGAAACGTGCGGGTCTGGCCCGCCACGATTACTTATCACCATGACCCGGAGTGCTTCTCGCACCTGGGTCTGGGGCCGGATCCGGGGTTGGTGAACTTCGCCTGGCGCGCTCCCGCGCTGCTGCGGCGGCCGGCAAAGCTCGCCGAATACCTGCTGAATCTCGCCGCGCTGCTGGTTCGTTTCGCCATCCGCCGGCCGGACGTGCTCCATGTGCAGTTTTTGCCGCTCTTGCGCTGGGGTTGTCCCCTGGAGCGTTGGTTTCTTCGGGCGGTTCGCGCCCTCGGCGTGACCATTGTCTACACGGTTCACAACCTGTTGCCGCAGGACACCGGAGCGCGACGCCGGGAGACGTACCGCCGCGTCTACCAGTCAGCCGCCCGGCTGGTTTGTCATGACGAGGAAACGGCGCGCCGGCTGGCCGCTGAGTTCGGCATCCCCGGCCAGCGAATCGCCGTGATTCCCCACGGTCCCCTGTTCGAAGAAGACGGCGCGCCCGCGCCGGGCGTCGCGCGCGCGCGGCTCGGTTTACCTTCCGACGGCTGCGTCTTTCTTTGGCACGGGATTTTGCGGCCTTACAAGGGCGTTTCGTTCCTGCTGCGCGCCTGGCGTGAAGTCCGCGCACGGTACCCGCACGCGCGGCTGGTGATCGCGGGGAGCGGCAAACCGGCGCTGGCGCGGCAGGTGATCCATGAGACTGCGGAGCTTGACTTACGGGGCAGTGTGCACCTGGACCTGCGATTCCTCTCCCGGCGGGAACTCAGCGACTACTTCGCCGCCGCGGACGTGCTGGTCTACCCCTACCAGGAGATCACCACCAGTGGGGCGCTGATGACCGGGCTGGTGCGCGGCAAGGCGGTGGTCGCCACGCAACTGCCTGCCTTCGAGCAGATGCTCGCCGGCGGGGAGAACGCGCTGCTGGTCCCTTGCGGCGACGTCTCCGCGTGGGCGGATGCCTTGTGCCGCCTCGCGGCCAGCGCAGGCTTGCGGAGCCGGCTGGCGCGCAACCTGCAAGCGGCCCAGGCGCGCCTGCCGCGCTGGGACGACATCGCGCTCCGCACCCGCGATTGCTACCGGGATGCGCTGGGCGGGGAGCGGCGCGCCGCCCAGGCGTCCGGCTTGGTGAAGGCAGAACGATGACGAGAGTGTCCGGCGCCGCGGTCGCGCCGCCCCCCGCTCCCGGGGAAACTTCCGGCGTCATCGCCGAGGAAATCCACCGGCTGCGGCTCCAGGCGTCCCACTACCTGGCAGGACTGGCGGGCTCCTTTGCCTTCGGCTTGATTTCCTTTCCGATCTTCACGCGAGTCTTTCCCGTGGCGCAGTACGGATTGATCGATCTGGCGCAGAAAACGCTGCTGTTGCTGTGGGGGGGCGCAAAACTGGGCTTGCAGAACGCGGCGCTGCGCTTCTACGACGGGCCCCGCTTCGAAAGCGACGCCACGGCCCGGCGGGCCTACTTTTCCACGCTCTTGCTCGGAGTGCTGGTTTCGTCTGGCGCGGCGGCCCTGCTTTTTGTCACCTTCGCGCGCTTCCTGCCCCGGTCGGTGATGGACGGCGCGCTGGCGGCCCTGGTGTCCGTGCTGGCCGTCCTGCTGCTGCTGCGTTCGGCCGGGTCCATGTTGTGGACTTTCCTGCGGGTGGAAGAGCGCACCAAGACGTACAACGCGCTGCTGGTTGCTTCCAAGGCCGCCACGCTCGGGGCGGTCTGCCTTTGGCTGCCCGTGCTGGGGCGTCACGCCCGTTCTTTCTTTGCCGGTGCGATCGCGGTGGAAAGTTTGCTGGTCGCCGGACTGGGCGTCTGGCTGTTGCGGCGCGGTCTGCTGGCGCCGTCCGCTTTCGACCGCACGCTGCTCGGCGCCAGCATCCTGTATGGCGCGCCGCTGGTCGTCTACGAGTTCTCCTTCAACGTCTTGGGCTCCACGGACCGGTTTCTGATCCGCCATTTTCTCGGCGGAGAGGCGCTGGGTCTCTACTCGGTCGCCTACGGGCTGGCGCAACACGCCAACGAGTTCCTGATCACGCCGCTGAGTCTGGCGCTGACGCCGATCTATATGCGGATCTGGAACACGGAGGGACGCGAGAGCACGATCGAATTCCTCACCGTCTCCTTCGACTGGTTTCTGATGGGGGCGGCGGCGATTCTCACCCTTGCCGTCGCGGGTGCGCGGGACCTCGTCCTGGTGCTGGCCTCCGCCAAGTACGCGGGCGCGGGCGCGCTGATTCCACCCCTGCTGGCGGGGCTGCTCGTCTACACGGCGCACCTGTTTCTGGCGGCGGGCTTGCTGATTCACAAGCGCACCGTGACGATGGCGGGCATCCTGCTTGCGTCCGCGGTCGTGAATGTTTCGCTCAACTGGCTGCTGCTACCCCGGCTGGGGCTGGCCGGCGGCGCGTGCGCGGCCCTGTTGAGCTTCTCCTTGTGTACCGTCTGGCTGGCGGGAGCGTCCCGCCGCCTGCTGCCGCTGCGCTGGCCAGGCCGCGCCTGCGGGCGATATGCGATGGCCGCGGCCGCGGCCTGGCTGGCGGCGTGGCTGATCGAAACCAGGCACCCCGCCTGGAACCTGGCGGGAAAGAGCACCGCGGCGCTGGGCGTGTACCTGGCGGCGCTGTATGCGCTCGACGCGCGCGTCCGGCGGGCTGCGGAATGGCTGATTGAGAGGCGAGCATGACCTGGAAACGTCCCTTCGCGCTCTGCATCTTGGTGCTGGGGACGCACCCCTCTCCGCACCGTGCGATCCCGCTGGCTGCCGCGCTGCCGGGTCCGGATCGATCCCGGGCGGAGGCGATTGCCGGACCGCGGGTATTTTTTCTGGACACCGAAAGCGGCCCCAACCGGGGCGGACCCAGGAATCTGGGCGCTCCGATTTCCATTTTCGGCAAAGGTTTCGGCGCGGCGCGCGGCGGTTCCCGCGTCACAATCGGGGGCGTGGAGGTGGCCGCGTACCTGATCTGGGGCGAAAACAATGCCCATAATCCTTACCTCGACATGATCGTCGTCCAGCCCGGCCCGCGCGTGCAGGGCGGCCCCGTGGTGGTCACCGTCGGAGGACAGGATTCCAACGCCGGCCATCGCTTCACCGTGAATTCCGGCCGGATTTACTATGTCGCGCCGGGAGGCTCCGATTCCGCCCCCTGCTCAGAAACCTCGCCCTGCGCCACGATTCTGCACGCCGCCGCCGAGATCATGCGTCCCGGCGATGTTCTGCTGGTCCGCGGCGGAACTTACCCCGAGGGCGAGATCTGGATTCGCGAAAGCCAGGGGGGCGCGCCCGGCCAGCCCAAGACCATCCGGAATTTCCCCGGCGAAGAGGCTGTGCTGGACAATCCCCAGCGCGACTTCCTGCTCGACGCCAGCTACGTCACCGTGGCCGGCCTGCGCTTCCGCAACGGGAAATCGCTCAACGCCGTGGGGTGGGCGAGCCGCAACCAGACCGCCGCGCGGTTCGTGAACAACACCTTCGCGGGACAGATCGCCTGGGCCGCGGTGGATGCTCACGGCAGCGAGCACCTGGTGGCCGGCAATGTCTGCGAGGTCTCCGGCAGCAGCGTCGGCACCATGGGGCACTGCTATTACATCTCGCAGGGCAGCAACCAGAAAATCCTGTACAACATCGGCAGCGGCCCGCCCGGCTACGGCCTGCACCTCTACGACGAGCGGCGCGAGGCGGCTGACTTTGTGCGCGTGATCCGCAACGTGCTCGTCGAGGGCAATGTCTTGAAGAATTCGACTCAGCGTTCCGGCATGATTGTCGCCATGGGGGACCAGGGCAACTACGGGAACCGCATTGAGAACGTGATCATCCGGAATAACGTGTTCGCTGGCAACAATCACGCGGGATTAGTGCTTCAAGGCATTGCGCGCGATCTGAAGGTGTATCACAACACCTTCTACCAGAATGGCCGCCAGGCACTGTACGTGGCCAGCGACCCGAGCCTGGAACAGGTGGACATCCGCAACAATCTCTTCTACCAGGCTGCGAATGCGGCGTGCCGGCAAAACTGCGAATGGTTCGCCGCGGCGCACGTGGAGAACGGGGAAGTGGCGCGCAACGTGACACTGGCTGGCAACTCCTACCACCCGGGAGCGCCCGTGGTGCGGGGCCGCGGCGACAGCAATCCGGTAACCGGTCCGGTGCAATTCGCGAACGCGTCCGCCCTGGATTTTCACCTGTTGCCAGGGAGCGCGGCCATCGATCAGACCACGGCGCTCGCTCTGGCGCCCGAAGATTTCGACGGGCGGCCGCGGCCGCAAGGAAGCGCCTGTGACACCGGCGCGTTCGAATTCCTGCCCCGGACGCCCACGCTGCACTCGGTGGTCAACGGGGCGAGTATGCAGGCTGAACCTTTAGCCCCGGGATCGGTGGCGGTGCTGCTGGGATGGAACCTGGGGCCGGATCCGCCTTGCTCCGTGGTGATGGACAACGGCGTCGCCACCAGCAATCTGGGGGGAACCCGGGTGTTCGCCGGGGATACACCGGTTCCCCTGTTTTACGCCAGCGCTCGCCAGGTGACCGCCCTTCTGCCCTATGATCTGCCGGAGGCCGGGGAGGTGCGGATCGCGGTCGAGGTTCGGGGCGAACGCTCCAACGAGATCGGGATTCCGGTGACCCGTGCTTCACCGGCGATCTTCACAGCCGATGGCTCCGGGGAAGGGCAGGCGCTGGTGATCAACCAGGACGGCACGCTCAACTCCACCAGCCATCCGGCCCCGCGAACCTCCATCATCGTGTTCTACGCCGCTGGACTCGGGCGCACCGACCCGCCCAGCCATACCGGACGCGCGGCGGAACCGCCCTTGCCACAGCCCCTTGCGCCCGTCTCCGTCTGGCTGGACGGACAGCAGGCGGACCTGCTTTACGCGGGCGCAGCCTGGGGTCTGTTGTCGAACGTATTTCAAATCAACGCCCGCATCCCGGCGCACACCGGAACCGGCGAGGCCATACCCATCGCCTTGCGGGCGGGAGACGCCGCCAGCCGGGATGTGACGTTTGCCGTCCGCTGACGGGATTCCCCGGATCGAGAGGTTGAGATGCCAATCTGTTTCGGCCCCGCCCGCCGCAAAAAGTTCGGCCGTTGGTCCGGGCGGGGTGCGCTCCTTGCTCGGGCCTTTACGTTCCACTGGCCGGGCGGCGAACTGCCGCTTCGTGCCGAGTCATCGGCGAGGGCCGCCCGTTGATCCGCCTGGATATCGGCTGCGGGCTTCGCAAACACCCCGGCGCGATCGGCGTGGATGTGCGCGCACTGCCGGCGGTGGACGTGATTTGCGATCTGAACCGGTTTCCCTATCCGTTCGCTTCCGACGCCGCCGATGAGGTTTTTCTGCATCACATCCTGGAGCACCTCGACGATCCGGTCCGCACGCTGGCGGAGATATGGCGGATCGCCCGCGACGGGGCGGCGGTGCGCATCCGGGTGCCCCACTACACGGGCCGGTACGCCTGGAAAGACCCCACCCATAAACACTGTTTCACTTCCGAATCGTTTGCGTATTTCGGAGAGAACGCGTACTCGTATTACACGCCCGCGCGCTTTGCCGTCTGCGCCGTGCGCCTTCGCTACTTGGCGGAGAAGCCGTGGCGGTCGATCTACGGCGTTTGGGGTAAGTTCGCGCAGTGGCTGCTTGATCGTCATCCCACATTTGGAGAGCGCTTTCTGGCGTACCTGCTGGGCGGAATCGATGAGATCGAGGTCACGCTGGTGGCCCGTAAGCCGCTCCGCGCCGGACAGCGCGAAAATTGCCCATGCCAAGCGCCAACCACGTTGCAGACTGCGTCGCGAACGCCTTAAGCAGGCCCGCCACGGCGGCTCTGACGCCGCCCGCCGCCGAGGCTGAATTCTACGGAAGCTACCCCTGGTGCCTGAACGCGTTTCCTTCGGTGGGAGAGGCCATCGCCTTCCTGCGTCAGGAACTCCGCCGCCTGGGCGAGCCGCTCGAAGACTGGCAGGGCGAGCAGGTGCGGCAGAACATTTTCCTGCTCGCTTGCCTGATCGCCGAAGCCACGGACGAGTTCCTGTTGGGCCCGCGGTACGACTTCTTGCGCGCAGCGCGGGTGTTTCGCTCCGCACGTTTGGCTGCCGGTCCGCTGGACCGGTTCTGCCGCGGCGCGGCGCTCCTCCGGGACCTTCGCTGGCGGCGCGTGGCGCGGTGGCGCGACCAATGGGAGGAGGCGCTGACGCCGTTCGCCGCCCCGCCGGCGGCGCGCGCCGCCGGACCGGAGGCTGGCGCGCCCCTCCGCGATCTGCTCGCGCAACGGCTCCCGCCGACGCTGCTGGCGTGGCGGGCGCGCGTCCCCGCCGCCTTCCGTTCGCAAGACCTGACGCCGCACGATGCGTGGACGCTCGCCCGCAAATTCATCGCCGCGTATTCTGGACCCCGTCGTCCGGTGCTGGTCGCTGGTCTGCGCACTGCGGGAGCGTACTTCGCGCCGCTGGTCCGCTCCTGTCTGCTCCGCGCGGGGTTCTCGGAAGTCCATGCGCTTACCCTGCGCCCGAAAGCAGGCGTTTCCGCGCGGGAGGAACGCTGGCTGCGGCGGATGCAGGGACGTGGGGCGCTCGCCCTCCTGGTGGACGAACCGGTGTACTCAGCGGACACCGTGGCGCGCGGAATCGACCTCCTGCGCCGCGCGGGCTTTGGCGTGGAGGACATCGTGGCGCTCTTTCCGGTCCACCCCTACCGGCGCGACTGGCGCCAAGGAGCGGCCGGCGGCATCCTGGCCGCGGTTCGCAGCGTGACCCTGGAACCCGGAGAGTGGCACAAGGTCTCTTTGCTTCGTCCGGAGGCCATCCGCGAGCGGCTCGCCGCCTTGCTGGACGGCGCGCCGTGCCAAGTCGCGCCGGCGCTCGACCGCGATGCGGAACTGGCAGCCTCGCAGGAGCCAGGATTTCACGCGCGGCTAAAGCGGGTGTTTGCAGTGACCACGCCGGGAGCTGCCGCCCCGTTCCGCGTCTTGGCCAAGAGCGTCGGGTGGGGCTGGCTGAGCTACCACGCGTTCCTCGCCGGCACCCGTCTGGCGTCCTGCGTGCCCCACGTGCTCAGCCTGCGCGATGGCGTTCTCCTGGAGGAGTGGGTCGATCCCCTGGGCGGCCAAACAGAGGAACCACGGGAGAGTTTGGCCGCGGCCGCCGCGACGTACGTGGCGGCGCGCGCCAGCACGCTGGCCTTGCCGCTTGACCCGACGCCGCCGCTCGCCCGGGCAGGCCAGCATCGCGGAGTCGAGGAACTGGCGGCGGTGCTGAGCGGCGCTTACGGGAACAAAGTCGCCGCGGTGCTGGCCCGCCCGCGTCTGAGAGTCCGGCTCAGCCGGCTGTTGGCCTGCGCACGCCCGGCGCTGCTGGACGGCAAGATGCGCCCCGAGGAATGGATCGCCCGCGACGGACATTGGCTCAAGACCGACTTCGAACACCACGGCATGGGCAAACACCAGCTCAACGTCACCGACCCGGCGTACGACCTGGCGGAGGCGGCGCTGACGTGCCGGCTGACGGAGGAACAGGAAGAAGCGATGGTGACGGCCTATGCCCGCGCCTCCGGCGATACGGACGTTTCCCGGCGCCTGCTCCTTTATCAGCTCCTCTCCGGGACGTGGGCCATGGCCAGGGCGGCCGACGGTTTGCGGGACGCGGCCCAGTCCGTCCGCCACACGCGTTACCACCAGCGCTACCGTGACGCCGCCGAGTTCCTCACGTTGCGCACCGCGCGCTTCTGCGCCCGCGTCGCGCAGCCCGCGCCTCTGGTTGCCTGGCGCGCTCCCGTCGTCATGCTCGACGTGGATGGCGTGCTGGACAAGCAAGTCTTTGGGTTTCCCTCGACGACGGCCGCCGGGATTCGAGCCATCTCGCTGCTCCGCTCCCACGGTTTCACCATCGCCCTCAATACCGCCCGGCCCGCCGCCGAGATGCGCGCCTACTGCGATATCTACGGCTGCGCCGGAGGCGTCGCCGAATATGGCGCCTACGTTTGGGACGCGATCAGCGGCCGCGAGCGCGTGCTGTTGAGCGACTCCTCCCTCCGGCAGTTGGAACGCCTGCGCGCCGAACTCGCCGGCCTGCCCGGCGTGTTTTGCCATGAGGGCTGCCGCTTCTGTGTCCGCGCCTATACGTTCGCGCGCGGGGTTCCCGTGCCGCTGCCGGAGACGCTGGTGCGCGGTCTGCTGCACCGGCTGGGGTTGCACGGTCTCCAACTGCACCAGACCTTTACCGATTCCACCATCACCGCGGTGGACTCCGACAAAGGCCAGGGGCTCCGCGCGCTCCTCCAGGTGGCCGGACGGTCGCACCTGGAAACGATTGCCGTGGGAGATACGGAAGCAGACTTGCCTATGTTTCAGGCTGCGAACCGGGCGTTCGCGCCGGCTCAAGTCTCTTGCCCGGAGGCCGCCCGCCGGCTGGGCTGCCACATCGCCACCCGAGCCTGGCAGCCCGGCCTTCATGAAATCGTCAGGCGCATTGTGCATCCCCAAGGCGCGTCCTGTTCGAAGTGCCTTCCGCTGCGGCATCCGAACGGTCCCGCCGAGGCGTTCTTCCTGCGGCTGCTCCACCTTGCGGACCAGCCCGCCACACCCCGGTTCCTGCGCGTCGCGCTGGACCCTTTGGCCATCGAGGCCTTCCGGTTATGAACGTGCCGGCCACAAAGAAAAGCGGGAAACCGGACCGGCGAAACGGCACGGTTTCCCGCCTCAAGCAAATGCGTCTACCGCACGCTGACCGGCAGACTGACCGCCGCCGCTGTCCGGTCGATCACATAGCGGAACTCATACGTTCCGGCCGTTACCGGCGCCGCCAAAGTGAACGTCCCTTGCGTGGCGCCGCGCGTGTACTCCCGCCATACGGGCGCATCGTTGGCCGCGTCCGTCCGATAGAGGCCCACGATGTCCGCCCATCCGGTGGGACGGCCCGGAGGCGCGGTGAAGGTCACCGTCAACACGCCTCTCGCCGTGACGGACGTTTGTCCCGCCGTCACGCCAAAACTCTTGGTGTTGACCGCCAGAGGCGCGCTGCGCGCGGCCAACTGATAGCTGCCGCCGGCCAGATAGTAGCGGAACTCCCACAGCCCGATATTCGTGGGCAGATCCAGAGTGAAGCTGCCTTCGGTTTTCCCGCCCGTAGTCCGCTCCCAGAGGCACCACCAGTGCGGCGAGCCGTACCCGGTAAGCGCCAGGTAGTCTTTTGCCGGCCGGCCCGCGGGCGCGACCCAGTCCACGCGGACTTGCCGGTTGCTGATCCGCGTCCAGGAAACGCGATAAGGCGCCGCTTGCGGCAGCAACTCCACTCTCGCGGTAGCGGAGAGACTGGGATCCCCCGTGGAGCGGGCGACGACCAGTACGGTTTGCGAAGTGGCCGAACTGGTGAGCGAAGTTTGCGAGGCGGCCGGCGCGGTGTACAACCCCGTGGCGGAAATCGAGCCCACCGGCGCGCTCAGCGACCAGGTGACCGGCACGTTCGCGGAAAATTGCGCGGTTTGGCCTGGCTGCAAAGTGACCGAGGCAGGAGTGACGGTCACTGCGATCGCGGGCGGAGGCGGCGTCAGGGTGATGGCCGCGGACGCTCTGCGGCTCGGATCCGCTACGGACGTCGCGATGACCTGCACCGTCTGCTGCGCGGAGATCGTCGCCGGCGCGCTGTACCACCCGCTGGCGGAGACCGTGCCCACCGGCGCGCTCAGCGACCAGGTGACGGCAGTGTTCGTCGCGCCGGCCACCGTCGCGGCGAACAGCTGGCTTTGCCCTTGGCCCAGGCTGACGCTGGCCGGGCTCACACTAACCGAAACCGGCGGAGCCGGCGGAATCAAAGTAATGACCGCGACCGCCGACTTGGCGCTGTCCGCCACCGAGGTGGCGATCAGTTGCACCGTCTGCTGCGCGGAGATCGTCGCCGGCGCAGTGTACCAGCCGCTGGCGGAGACCGTGCCCACCGGCGCGCTCAGCGACCAGGTGACGGCGGTGTTCGTCGCGCCGGCCACCGTCGCGGCGAACTGCTGGCTTTGCCCTTGGCCCAGGCTGACGCTGGCCGGGCTTACGCTGACGCTGATCTGCGGCGGAGGAATCAAGTTGACCACGGCGCTGGCCGCTCGGCTTGGGTCGGCTAGGGATGTGGCGGTGATCGTTACTGTCTGCGCGCTCGCGACGGTCAGGGGCGCCGTGTACAGGCCGTTGTTCAACGTGCCAAGGATGGGGTTCATCGACCAACTGACGGCAGGATTGCTCGCCCCGCTCACCGAAGCAGTGAATTGCTGGGAACCACCGCCCTGCAAACTCACCGAGGAAGGAACGACGGCGACAACCACGGCCGGCGTGCCGCTCAGGAACTCGAAGGCGCCGATATCGGGCGTCCCACCCTGAGGGCGCGGGTTGCCGTCATAATCCCGGGACACCACTCCGGCCACCGCCGCGGTCCCGGCATCCATCGCCGGACTGCCAGGAAGCAAGCGATAGTCGTTGGCGGACGGGTTCACAAACATCGGGTTTGCGGTGACCGCTCCCGTTACCGTGACATTAGTGCCCGATGGCGGCGTGGTCGAACCGCCCGGATTGAAGAACAAATCCCGCTCCGAGTTGATGGTGGCGCCTTGCCAGGATTCGAGCAGAAAGAAGCGCTGGCCGGACCGGGAATGCCAAATGTTGTTCTTGAAGACCGCCCGGGCAGTGCCCGTCGCCCAAATCATCGGCTGGTTGGCCGCGCCGGTCTCGTAAAACGTGTTGTGGTAGAAGAACGCGTTGGTTGTCCCCGCGTAAAGCGTAATCCCGCCGTTGATGCTGGTGCCGCCCCGGAAAACGTTGTTGTACACCGTGACATCCCCAATGGGGGTGCTGTCCCCGACGTAGATAAAGTCCATATTTCCATCGCGGAAGTAGTTGTTGTGAATGGTGGTGTTGCCTGTGTACTTGCCCGTGGCGCCGCCCTCGCGGGAGACGAAAATGACGCCGCCGCGCGCATCGCTTCCGGCCCAGGCTTCGGCGAACTCGTTCCAGCCAATGTCGGTGTAGTCTACGCTCTGATCGCCGGCGACGTAGTCACGGTGCGTTTTGATGTAGATATTGTGTTTGTAGGAATCGTAGCCGCAGCGCTCAAACAGGTTTCCATAAATCTTGGAATACTGCGAATTGTCCACCATCACGACGCCGGTCCACGCGTTCGCCAGCATATCCCGCATGGAGTTGCCAACCACCCGGTTGTGATCGCCCCACAGCCCGTACGCCCATGTGCCATTGACGATATTCAACTTGGCGAAGGTGAAATAGCTCAGTCGGCCATAGGGGCTGTAGTTGGCCGGCCACACCACGCCGCGGTTTGCGGCCGCGGCGTTCAGCAGGGGCGTTTCCCCCGGGTAGCCGACCAGCGCCTTGCGCCGCGTGGGGCCGCCATAGGGACCCCGCAGCGCGAGGAAAGCTCCGTCCACGTCCAGCGTCGTATAGGTTCCCGCCCGGACGTACACAATGTATTGGCCATCCCCGGAGGGGTTGCGGTTGGCCGCCGAGTGCATCGCGTCCAGGCCGGGGTTAAACATAAACAGGTCCCGAAACGGGCCGTTGCCAGCGCTCTGCGTCGAGGCGCGCAGACCGTTGTTGGCGTTGCTCCCTGCCGGCGAGACGAAATAAATGACGCCGGGGGCCACCGTGAACGGCAAGGCGTTCGAAGTCTGGCCGTTCACCGTAACCGTGATGACGCCCGGTCCGTCCTGCGCCATCGCGTTAATCCAAAAAGTGATGCGGCTCAAGCCGCGGGCGGGGCCCGTGGCGCCCCACTCGGCGTAGTCGGCGTCGGAGGTCAGCGCCGCACCGTTGACGGTAATGTAGCTCGAGCCGCGCACCGTCCCGAGGTTTTGTCCCCACACCGTGACGGCGGCGCCTCGGGTGGCCGAACCTTCCCAACCCGATTTGGGACCCCAGTCAAGGTCGGAGAAATACAGAACTGGCGACGCCGCCTGGCCGAGGACGGGGAGCAAGATGGCGGCAAGTACGCCGATGCCGGCTCTTTTCCAGCCGCCCCTCGCCCATGCGATGGCTGCCTGAAAGAGGGGGGGACTTTGCAATGATTTCACGGTTTGGATACTCCTTGGCAATGGATCGCCGCCCGCTGGATCGCCGGATGCGCTTCCGCGGGTGTGGCGGGACACCACAACGCCAGAATGCGGAGCCCTTCCGGGTGCCGCCCAAAAGGCCTTGCCGTGTCTCTTCTCTTCGATCTGTTGATTCCAAAAGAACGCGCGCCTGGCGGAATCGCAAGGAAGAGTTGTGCGTTGGCTGCTGCCGTTCCCATGGACTGCCCCTCATTATCGGAAGGTACTAGTCGTACTGCTAACGGGGCTTTCGACGAGGCCATAGTACTAGCAGCCGCCCGATGCATCCCGGCTAGGTCGAGTTGGCGAGTAGAATAGAGCGATCAAGCATGGTCGGATAAGGCAAACAAAGGCGATCAAATAACGAACAGATCAGGAAGAGGGATGGTAGTAAGCTTTGCACCTTAGGCCGCTCTAGGGTGTTTTTGGGAGATGTCCTAAGTATGGTTTGTGCGGGCACGTTCAGGAACCTCCCCGTACACACCGCGCGCACGCCGCGGCGAGCCAACCGCTCTCAAGCCTGAACTTTGGACCATCTATGTGTGGCATTGCCGGTTACGCAGCCGAATCGCCCCCTCGGGAGGGAGCAATGCTGGTTCGGCGTATGGTTCACGCCCTGCGTCACCGCGGACCGGATGATTCGGGCGTTTACGTGGATTCCTGCGCCGCCTTAGGACACGCCAGGCTCAGCGTCATCGACCTGGAGGGCGGGGGGCAGCCGATGGCGACCGAAGATGGCTCGCTGTGGATCGTATTCAACGGCGAAGTGTTCAACTATCTGGAACTGCGCGAGGAGCTCTGCGCGCGCGGACAGCGGTTCGTCACGCGATCCGACACGGAGGTGGTCCTCCGGCTGTTCGAGCAATACGGCGCGGAGTGCGTCTCGAGGCTGAACGGCCAGTGGGCGTTCGCCATCTGGGACCGGCGCGGGCGGCGGCTGTTTCTTTCCCGCGACCGGCTGGGCGTGCGGCCGCTGTATTACATCCAGCTCGGGGGCATGTTGCTCTTTGCTTCCGAGATCAAAGCGCTCTTTGTCCATCCCGCCGTCCCTCGCGCTCTGGACCTGGAAGCCCTGGACGAAATCTTCACCTTCTGGCATACCCTGCCCCCGCGCACTGCGTTTGTGGGAGTGCGCGAGCTTCCGCCCGGGTGCTCGGCGTGGTGGACGGCGGGAGAACTGCGGCTGCAAACGCACTGGGATCTGCATTACTGCGCCGAAGCGCCCACGGATACGGAGCAAACCGCCGCCCGGCGTCTGCTGGAGCTGTTGCGGCAGGCGACCCGCTTGCGGTTGCGCGCCGACGTGCCGGTGGGAGCCTACTTGAGCGGAGGGCTGGACTCGACGGTAATCGCGAGTCTGATTCGGGAGACGGGCGTGGCGCGCCTCCGCACGTTCTCGGTGCGATTCGACCAGCAGGATCTGGACGAAGGGCGGTATCAGCGCGCCGCGGCCGACTCGCTGGGAACCGAGCATGAGGAACTCCGCTGCACCGCGGCCGACATCGCCCAGGTGTTCCCGGCGGTCATTCGCCACACCGAGAAGCCGGTGTTGCGCACGGCGCCGGCCCCCATGTACCTGCTGGCGGACCTGGTCCACCGGCGCGGCTTCAAGGTGGTGCTCACCGGCGAAGGCGCCGACGAGATGCTGGGCGGCTATGACATCTTTAAGGAAGTCAAGATCCGCTCCTTCTGGGCGGCCCAGCCGGGGTCCCGTTTCCGTTCGCTGCTGCTTCGCCGCCTCTATCCCTACCAGAGGCGGACTCAGGCCCAATCCCAGGCTTATTTGGAGGCGTTCTACCGCCTCCGGCCGGAAGAGGCGAACAGCCTCTTCTTTTCTCACCTGCCGCGGTGGCGGATGACGGCGCGGTTGAAGACCCTGTTCTCGGACCAGGTGAGAGCCGAACTGGCAGGCCGCGATCCGCTCGCCGTGCTGGGCGGCTTGCTTCCTCCCGCGTACGCCGCTTGGGACGCATTCACGCGCGCGCAGTATCTGGAAGCTCGCTATCTGCTGCCCGGATACATTCTTTCGTCGCAGGGAGACCGGGTCGCCATGGCCCATGCGGTGGAGGGACGGTTTCCTTTCCTGGATCCAGGCGTAGTGGAATTCGCCGCGCGGCTGCCGGCGGTCTGGAAGATGAAAGTGCTCAACGAGAAGTACTTGCTCAGGAAGTGCGCGCAAGCGCTGGCGCCGCCCGCCATTCTTGCGCGCCGCAAACAACCTTATCGCGCGCCGGACGCAGCTTGCTTTTTCGGTCCCCGCGCCCCGGATTATGTAGAGGAGTTGCTCAGCCCCGGCCGCGTGCGGCAGGATGGCATCTTCCATCCGGCCGCCGTGGAGGCGCTGGCGGCCAAGGCGCGCCGCGGCGGCGTATGGAGCGCGGCCGACAACATGGCCGTCGTCGGCGTCCTTTCCACGCAACTCCTCATTGACCAGTTAGCCCGCCAAGGGGCCGCCGCGCCGCCCGACCCGTAGGCCTTCCGGAAACGCAGGAGACGGAGAGTTTCCGGGTTGGTGGCGAAGGGGGTGAAGAGTGAGAGATTTGTCGGAGGAAAACCCGCCTATGAACCCGATCACGCAAGATCTGTACCGTTTCGTCGTCGATAACTTTCTGTTCGGCCAAGCCGATGGCCGTCTTTCGGACGAAACCTCCTTCCTCGAAGCGGGAATCATCGACTCGACCGGGGTGCTTGAGTTGATCGCCTTCCTCGGCGAGCGCTTCGGAATTCAGATTCTCGACGAAGAGATCGTCCCGGAAAACCTGGACTCATTGCGCCGGTTGACTTTTTTTGTGGAGCGAAAACTGGCGGCGAAACCCGGGGAGGCGCAGGCATGCAGGTAGAGTCGTTTTTGGAGAACAGCGCCGCCCGCTTCCCCGACAAGACGGCGCTGGTGTGCGGTTCCCGCCACCTTACCTACAAAGAGCTGGACCAGAGCGCCAACCGCTTGGCGCACAGCCTGGCGAGGCACGGCGTCGAGCGCGACGACCGGGTGGTAGTCTACCTCGAGAACTCGGTGGAGGCGGTCGCAGCCGTTTTCGGGATTCTCAAAGCAGGAGGGGTATTCGCGGTCGTAAATCCGACCACCAAAGCGGCGAAGCTCGAGTACATCCTCAATAACTGCCGGGCCACCGCGGTGCTCACCGACCGCGCGCGGCTGGAAACGCTGCGCGCCTGCGCGGACACGCCTTTTCTGCGCGCCGTGTGGGTCGCCGGCCTGGACGCGGCGGAGGCGGACACCCGCGCCATTCCGCTGGGTCCGGTTCTGGAACCGGGAGAGGGCGGCGAGCATCCGCCGCGCCGCGGCATCGACATCGATCTCGCTGCGCTGATCTATACCTCCGGGTCGACGGGCAGACCGAAGGGGGTTATGCTGACCCACCACAACATCGTCTCCGCGGCAACCTCCATCACCACGTATCTGGAAAATACGCCGGACGACATCATCCTGAACGTGTTGCCGCTGTCTTTCGACTACGGCCTATATCAGGCGTTGATGGCCTTCCTGGTGGGGGGGACGCTGGTGCTGGAGCGGTCGTTCGGCTATCCGCATGCCGTGCTCCAAACGATCTTGCGGGAGCGCGTCACAGGTTTTCCCATCGTCCCCACCATCTGCGCCATTCTGCTCCAGATGGATCTGCGCAAGTATGGCCTGCCCTCGTTGCGCTACCTCACCAACACCGCCGCCGCGCTGCCCGTGGACCACATCCGGCGGTTGCAGGAAAGCTTGCCGCACGTGCGGATTTTCTCGATGTACGGTCTGACGGAGTGCAAACGGGTCTCCTACCTGCCGCCCGAGCAACTGGCGGTGCGGCCTGGATCGGTCGGGCGCGGCATGCCGAATGAGGAGGTCTTCCTGGTGGATGACGCCGGACGCCGCTTGCCACCCGGCAGCACGGGCGAACTGGTGGTGCGGGGTTCCAATGTCATGCAGGGATACTGGGAACTGCCGGCGGAGACGGACCGGATGTTGCGGCCTGGCCGTTATCCTGCCGAAAGGCTGCTGTACACTGGCGACCTGTTCCGGTCCGATGAGGAAGGCTATCTCTACTTCCTGGGCCGCAAGGACGACATCATCAAGACGCGCGGCGAAAAGGTCAGCCCGAAGGAGATCGAAGAAGTCCTCCACGAACTCGAAGCGGTGGCGGAGGCCGCGGTCATCGGCGTGCCCGATCCCGTGCTGGGGCAGGCGATTCGGGCGGTGATCCGCGTCAAACAAGGTCACGCTCTTTCCGCCCAGCAAGTGTTGAGTCACTGCGCCCGCCGGCTGGAAGACTTTATGGTCCCGAAGGCGGTGGAGTTCCGGGAAGAACTCCCGACCACGTCGAGCGGCAAGGTCGCCAAGCGCGAACTGGCGCGGCAGAGTGCGGAGGGCAACGGGTTTTCTCCGGCGGTGCTGCGCCTGGACGCCGCCGCCGAGTGCGCCCGCCTCGAACGGGAGATCCGGCGGATGGTTTTCGAGGAACTGCGCCGCAAGGGCGTCGTGGTGGGTCTTTCCGGTGGCGTGGACAGCGCGGTCGTCGCGGCGCTCGCCTCGCGCGCTTTAGGGAGCGGCCGGGTGCTCGGCCTTATGATGCCCGAAGCGGAGTCTCCCCCGGAGAGCTTGACGCTCGCCCGCGCGGTGGCGGCCTGGCTGGGCTTGGAAACCCGCGAGGAGGATATTAGTCCTCTGCTCGCGGCGGCGGGCTGCTACCAGCGCCGCGACGAAGCCATCCGCACCGTTCTGCCGGATTACGGACCCGGATGTAAGTGCAAAATCGTCATGGCCGACGTAGTAGCGAACGCCACGTACCCCGTCTTTTCGGTGGTTGCGCAGTTTCCCGAGGGGACGCTCGCACGGGCGCGCCTGACTGCGGAAGCCTACCGCGCCGTCGTCGCCGCCACCAATTTCAAACAGCGGACGCGGAAGATGCTCGAGTATTACTACGCGGACCTGCTAACTTACGCCGTCGCGGGAACTCCCAACCGCCTCGAATACGACCAGGGCTTCTTCGTCAAGAACGGAGACGGCGCCGCTGACCTGAAACCCATCGCGCACCTTTACAAGACACAGGTTTACGCGCTCGCCAGGCATCTGGGCGTGCCCCTGGAAGTCACCCAGCGCCCGCCCTCGACGGACACCTATCCGCTGCCCCAGTCCCAGGAGGAGTTTTTCTTCGCGTTGCCACCCGAGAAGATGGACCTCTGTCTATATGCCCGGGACCACGAACTGACGCCGGAAGCGGTGGCGCCGGCAGTCGCGCTGAGCCCGGAGCAAGTCAGCCGTGTCTACCGCATGATTGACGCCAAACGGAAAGCGTCCCGCTATCTGCACTTGGCGCCGCTGATGCCGGCGGGCTGAGGGGCGTTTCGCCATGCCATCCGCGCAGCCGTTTCCCGCGCTCCCGGCGGACGGAGCGCCACGCGACGCTGCCGCGGGGCCGGCGGCGTTTTTGGTAACCGGTCCCGCCAAGGGGCGTCGCCGCTCGGCGCCAAGGGCCGTGATTGGTAACCTCCTCCACCGCCTCCGCATGAACTTGACCCTCCGCAAATATACGCCCGCGACCATCGCCCCTTACTTTCGCCAACTGGGCGCGCAGGTAGGGGAGGGCTGCTACATCGTGCCCACTGACCTCGGAACCGAGCCGTATCTGATCAAGATCGGGAATCATGTCGCGGTTGCCGCCGGCGTGACCTTTGTGACCCACGATGGAGCGGCCTGGATCTTTCGCCAGGAGGTTCCGGATGTGCAGGTGTTCGGTCCCATTGTGATAGAAGACAACTGCTTCATCGGCTATCGCGCGATCCTGTGCCCGAACATCCGCATCGGCGCCAACTCCATCGTGGGCGCCGGGTCGGTGGTCATTGCGGATGTGCCGCCTGGCAGCTTGGTGATGGGCGTACCCGCGCGCCCTTGGGGATCGGTCGCCCGCTACCGGGAAAAGTGCCTGGCGCTTTGGGAAGCGCAGCGTCCCCCCGGCATCCGCTTCGATCCCGGCGAGACCTGGTGGAACTCCCGGCATCTCGCCTACAACCGCGCACGTCTCCGCGAGCACCTGCTGCGCGTCTTCGCGGCGCAACTGCGAACGGACGCGCCGCTGCCACGGGAGGATGCATGCGCATCGCCCTGATGGCTGCCGGTCTGGCTGCCGTTTTCGTGCTTCTGGCTGTGCAGCTTCGTTGGTCTGCGCACCGTCCGGCGCTCGCTGCGGGCTCTTCGGCGCACCTGGTGCTGATCGGCGCCTCCATCGGCGGGGGCTGGGATCTGGCGGGTTGGCCGGCCCGCGCCGGCGAACCGGCCATCACCGCCGAAACGCTCGCCGTGTGGCAGTTCGACAAAACGGAGGCGCTCGAAGAAGTCTTGCTCCGCCCAGCTCGGCGATTTCGTTTCACCCGGACCTACCTGCGCTCGCTCCTGGAACCGCCGCCTCGCGCTCCGGACGCGGTGATCCTCAAGGAATGCTCCGCCTACTTTCCCGGAGACCTGGCACGATACGAGGCCCAGTTTTCCTCGTGGGTGGAAGCGCTGGGCCGCCGCGGGGTGACGCCCATCGTCGCGACCGTCGTTCCCGTCACACCCGCCCGCGACGCGCGGACGCCCGGCAAACAGCGCGCCTTACGCCAATTCAATCGCTGGCTGCGTGAACTCGCGAGCCAGCAAGCCCTGCCCCTCCTGGATCTGGAAGGCGCCCTGGGCGACGGCACTCCGGACAACTATCTGGCGGCGCGATTCGCCGAACCGGACGGCACGCACGTGAACCGCGACGGCTACGCCGTGTTGGACCGCGCCCTCTGGAGAACCCTCCAGGAAGCAGGCATCCTGCCCCCTTCACGGGAGGCCGCGCGCTAGGGAAGGCCCCATGCTGGTTCTGGCCTTTCATGACGTCTCCGACGCGCCAGCGTCAGGGGGCGGCGTCTGGCGCTACACCGTCGGCCGCGCCGCGTTCGAAGAACATCTGCGGGTGGTGGCGCGGCGTGGCGTTCCGGTCGTGAACCTGGAAACGGAAGCGCCCCGCGCGCGGCCGCCCCGCGGGGCCATTCTGTTTACCTTCGACGATGGGCGAACCAGCGCGCTCGAGACGGTGGCTCCGGCGCTCGAAAGCCACGGCTGGCGCGGGCACTTCTTCGTCGTCTCCAGCTGGATCGGCCGCCCGGGCTTTCTCAGCGCCGGCCAGCTTCGCGAATTGCGCGCGCGCGGGCACCGGGTGGGCAGCCATTCGGCCACCCATCCCGAACGGATGACCCTGTTGCCAGATGCCGCGCTGCGAGCCGAGTGGTTCTCGAGCCGCGCGAGACTGGAGGACTTGCTTGGCGAAGCAGTCGTCACGGCTTCCATCCCGAATGGTTACGCCGACGCTCGGGTCTGGGAGTCCGCGCTGGCGAGCGGTTTTACCTGGGTGTTCACGTCCGAGCCCACCATCCGCGCCCGCGCGCTTCGCGGCGGGCTGATCCTGGGACGCTTCTGCATCCGCCGGCACGCTTCTTCCCGGCTGGTGGACGCGCTGGTACGGGGAGCCTGGTGGCCGCGCTGCCGGCAGTACGTGGCTTGGCGCGCCGGGGAGTTGGCCAAGGCTTGCCTGGGCGGTTTCTATCTTCAGGCTCGAGCCCGCATCCTGACGTGGCTTTCCCCAGCCGCCGATGAACTCCCGCGGTAAGTGATGGCAGTCGTTTCCAGCGCATCTCCCTCCGGCCCTCCGCCGGCGTCGCCTGGCAGGGTGCGGCGTATGTTGGAAAGCCGCGGCCTGTCCATCCGGATTTCGGTTCCGTACGCCGCCCTCCTCGAGTCGCTGCTCGCCGTGCCGGAACTGGAACTCCGCCCTGCCGAACCTGACCGGACGACCGACCTCGAATACCAGGTGGACGCAGGCGGCAACATCCACGCGGGCGGGTATCAGATTTGGTTCGGCGCGCGGCGGCTGGCTTGGGCCACCACGCGCTCCGCGGCGGAGCGCCTGCTGGTTTCGCACTTGGAGAGCAAACTGGCCGAGCTGGCGCGCGACCGGATCTTCGTGCATGCCGGGGTGGTCGCTTGGCGCGGAAGCGCCCTGCTGTTTCCCGGCCGCAGTTTCACCGGGAAGTCCACACTGGTTGCCGAATTTCTGCGGCGCGGGGCGACGTACTTCTCTGATGAGTTCGCGGTGGTGGGGCCGGATGGACTGGTTTATCCCTACCCTCGGCCGCTGCATCTGCGCCGCGGTCTCGCTTTCGGCCGTGGCGAAGACTGGGATCCCGTGACGGTGAAGCCCCCGCTCCCCGGCGCAGGCATCCCGCCGCGCGCCATCATTTTTAGTGGTTACGTCCCGGGCTCCCGGCTCCAATGGCGAGCCCTCTCGCCCGGCAGAGCGCTGCTTCTGCTGATGTCGCATGCCCTGGGCGCCCGGCGCCACCCCGTTCAGGCGCTCAAGTTCCTTTCCCCAATCGCCGCTGGCGCGCCGGCCTACGCCGTTCGCCGCGGGGAAGTGAAGCCCGCGGTGGAGAAGATCCTGCGGCTGCTTTTCCACCATGGTCCTAACCAGAACCGTTCCGCATGAAGGAGGAACTGATTCCTATGCAACCTCTGGCTCGCAAAGACCACTGCGCGGTCGAGGTCGTCCGCGAGGAGACGCTGGTCTATGATCTGAAGACGCACCGCGCGCACTGCCTGAATCCGGTGGCCGCGATGGTGTGGCAATCCTGCGATGGAAAGACTTCCGCCGCAGAGATGGCCCGCCGGTTAAGCGGTCATTTTCAGGCGGAAGTCTCCGAGAAGGCCGTCGGGCAAGCGCTGGCGGAATTACGGGAGGCGCACTTGCTCGAGCCACGGTCCTGCCCCACAGGTGCGACCATCCCGAAGCGCCGTATGACCCGAAGAAACGTCGCCGCGGGCGCTGCGTTCCTGTGGCCGGTGGTCACGTCGTTGACGATCCCTGCGGCCCGCGCGCAGCGCTCGCTTCAACGTCCGCCCCGTCCGCCTCGTCCGCCCCGTCCGCCTCGTCCCAGTCCGGCTCGCTAAAGAGACTTGCTCTGCCTGCTCATGAGGGCGCGCGGATGATTCACTCAAGGGCGCCCTGGAGGACGGCGGGAAGGGGCGGCACGCGCGCTTGCTGGCGGGGAGCATCCCGATTGCACCTCAGTCCGAGTGCCCGGCTGGCTGCGGAAACGCTCCGCATGTTTCTCCGCGCGGAGAGCGGAGCGGAAGCGCCGCACCCTCCGGCTGCGGACCCCTCTTTGTGTGCCTCCGTCGTGAGGCTGGCCAGCGAGCATGGAGTCCTGGGCTTGGCCGGACCGCTCCTGTGCCGTTGGGCGCCTCCGGGCAGCCGCGCGGGCGTGGATCGCCGTCTGCGTTTCGAAACGCTGCGAAACTTTGCCCTCGCCCAGGAGTTGCTGGAGGCGCTGCGGCTGTTGGCTAGCCAGGGCATCCCGGCGCTGGCCTGGAAAGGCCCGGGGTTGGCCGCTGCGCTGTACGGATCTTTCGTGTGCCGTTCCCCGGCCGATCTGGACGTGCTGGTGGAGGGTGCGGCGGCCACCCGCGCCAGGGAGGTTCTCTGCGCCTCCGGCCTCTACGTCGCGGATTCCCGGGAGGGCTCCGCCCGGCATTGCGTGCTGCGAAACCGCGGGGCGGGGATCTACCTGGAACTTCAGTCGGATCTCGCCGCCCGGTGGGGCCTCGCGGCTCGGGAAGGCGGCTCTGCGTTCGACTTTTCCGGCTTGTGGCGCCGCCGCATGATGATTTCGCTGGGCGGCGGACAAATCGCCTGTCCAGGTTTCCAGGATCTTGCCGTGCTCCTCGCGGTCCATGGCGCCCGTCACCGCTGGAACCGCTGGATATGGGTGTGCGATATAGGGCAGCTCCTCCAGCACGACGCGGTGGACTGGACCCAGGCTTGGGCAGAGGCCAGCCAGGCGGGCGCCGCGCGACGCTTGAGCCTGGCCGTGCGCTTGGCTGCCGACCTGCTCGGCAAGCCTGTGCCTCAAGTGCTGGCTGAGGCGGCAAGCCAGCCCGTCGTTACCTCCCTCGCTTCTTATGCCTCCCGCCAGTTGCTCGATCCGGATGACCGCCCGCTATCCGTCCGCGCCGACCTGAACGACTTCGCCTTCTCGGCCAGCGTCCTGGACCGCGCGAGCGCTCGCTGGTCGGCGACGGTGTCCTTCTTGCGGAACCGCTGCCTTGGCCGGCCATCCAGCCCCTCTCCTGCTGCCCCCTGTTCCTCCCTAATCCTCCGCCCGTACCGTCTGCTGCGCCGCTATGGCCTGCGCGTCGCTCTGCGCTTTGTCCGCACTGGGTGCGCCGTGCTCAGCGGCCTCCCCGCCCTCTTGTCAAGATCGCTCGACGTCGAGGGGGCCTGAGTCCTGGCCGGGCGGAACCGGATTAACGCGGTTCCCCCGTAGTGCTATACTTGCGCCCAACGGAAGTGGTGGATGGCAGACTTGCGCCTCGGCGATACGCTCGACGACTATTGCGTGAAGTGTAAGCAGATCATGAATCACGCCGTGGTGTCGCTGGTGGACGGAAAGCCGGCCAAGGTCCGGTGCCGGACCTGTCACAACGACCACGACTACCGGCACGAGCAGGCGCCTCCCACGCGCTCGCAATTGAAGAAGCAGGCTCTGTTCAACCAGGTCCTCGAAAGCGTCGCGCCCCCTCCCCCGCCGGAAGACGCCCCGGCAAAGTCACCCCGCCGTCGATCCTGAGCGTCATGCCAGGGAGGGTTCCCGCTGCGGGCCTGCCGGCGGCATCGGGGAGACCACTTGAGTGACGCGTTGTCAAGCAGTAAAATCCTCTATTTCTCAATATCTTAGATGGATTGTTTAGCACTCTTCGCCGGAATGTGCTAATAATAGTAGTCGGGTTTCCGAGGCGTGCGCCCCGCAAATCCGAATCTCGTCTAACACCGGAAAACATTTTTGGAGGAAGGCACCCAATGAACATTCGCCCACTCTACGACCGTATTGTGGTGAAGCGGATCGAGGAACAGGAAACCGTCCGCGGTGGAATCATCATCCCCGATTCGGCCAAGGAGAAGCCCCAGGAGGGCGAAGTGGTCGCGGTCGGTCACGGCAAGCGCCTGGAGGATGGAAAGATCGTTCCGCTGGAAGTCAAAGTTGGCGACCGGATCCTGTTTGGGAAGTACTCCGGCAGCGACATCAAGATCGACGGAGTGGAGTATCTGATTATGCGCGAGGACGAGATCCTCGGCGTGCTGGAACCTGCCGCGGTCACCGCGTAGCCCGTCCGGCCCAAGCAGAAGCAGAGATTCTTGAACGAACCGGAATCAGGAGAAAAGAAAACGATGCCTGGAAAACAGATTATCTACAGCGAGCATGCGCGTCAGGCGATTCTTCGGGGCGTGAACCAGCTCGCCGACGCGGTGAAGGTAACCCTGGGCCCCAAAGGGCGCAACGTCGTGTTGGAGAAAAAGTTTGGCGGTCCGAACATCACCAAGGACGGCGTGACGGTCGCCAAAGAGATTGAGCTGAAGGACCCGATTGAGAACATGGGCGCGCAGATGGTGCGCGAGGTTGCTTCGAAGACCTCCGATGTGGCCGGCGACGGCACCACCACCGCCACCATTCTGGCGCAGTCCATCTTCCGCGAGGGCGTGAAGGCGGTCGCCGCGGGCGCCAACCCCATGGCGTTGAAGCGCGGGATTGAGAGAGCCGTAGAGGTCGTGGTGGAGGAAGTGAAGAAGCTGTCGGCCCCGGTGTCCGGGGAAATGATCGCCCAAGTGGGTACGATTTCGGCCAACAGCGACCAGACCATCGGCACCATCATCGCGGACGCGATGAAGAAGGTCGGCAAGGACGGCGTCATCACCGTCGAGGAAGCCAAGACGATGAGCACCGAACTGCAAACCGTGGACGGCATGCAGTTTGACCGCGGCTACCTCTCGCCCTACTTCGTCAGCGACCCCGACCGGATGGAGTGCGTGCTCGAGGATCCCTATATTCTGATCCACGAGAAGAAGATCTCCAACATGAAGGATCTGCTGCCGCTGCTCGAGCAGATTGCGCGTTCCGGCAAGCCGCTGCTGGTGGTGGCTGAGGAAGTGGAAGGCGAGGCGCTCGCCACGCTGGTCGTGAACAAGCTGCGCGGCACGCTGAACGCCTGCGCGGTGAAGGCGCCCGGCTTTGGCGATCGCCGCAAGGCCATGCTGGAGGACATCGCGATCCTCACGGGCGGCAAGGCCATCATGGAAGAGACCGGGATCAAGCTGGAAGGCGTGCGTCTGGAAGACCTGGGCCGCGCCAAGCGCGTTGTGGTCGACAAGGATAACACCACGATTGTCGACGGCGCCGGTTCGCAGAAGAGCATCGAGGGCCGCATTAAGCAACTCCGCATGCAGATCGAGGAGACCACCTCCGACTACGATCGCGAGAAACTTCAGGAACGGCTCGCCAAGCTGGCCGGCGGCGTGGCCGTGATCAAGGTCGGCGCGGCCACCGAGACCGAGATGAAGGAAAAGAAGGCCCGTGTCGAGGATGCTCTGCACGCCACCCGCGCAGCGGTCGAAGAAGGCATTGTGCCGGGCGGCGGCGTCGCCCTGTTGCGCGCCTCCGCCGCGATTTCCAGCCTCAAGCTGAACGGCGACGAGAAGATCGGCGCCGACATCGTCAAGCGCGCCTGCGAAGAGCCGTTGCGCCAGATCGTGCTGAACTCGGGCAGCGAGGGAGCGATTGTGGTCGAGAAGGTTCGGGCTAATGACAATCCGAACTTCGGCTACAACGCCCAGACGGACACCTATGAGGACCTGGTGGCCTCCGGCGTCATCGACCCCACCAAGGTGACCCGCAGCGCGCTCCAGAATGCCGCTTCCATCGCCTCTCTGATGCTGACCACGGAAGCCATGGTGGCCGAGATCCCCGAGAAGAAGCCGGCTCCGGCGCCTTCCGGCCACGGTCCTGGCGAGATGGATTACTAATACACCCCTCTTTGTCCAAGCGACATCGCTCAGCGCCCGCCGCCCGGCGGGCGTTTTTTTTTTGGCCATCGTCGTCGCCCGGCCTGCGGTCTGCCGATCCCTCCCTTGCGACGCCTTCGCGCGCCGTGCTAACCCTTGAGGTTCAAAGCACCGATCGCTCCGCGACGGGAGGCAACCACAACCATGCAACGACGGGATCTAATCAAATCGGCCGCCGCCGGCCTGACGATTCTCCGCAGTGGTGTGCTGCGCGGCCAAACGGCCCCCAGCAATCGCTTGAACATCGCCTTGGTGGGCGTCTGGGGCCGTGGCACCGCCCACTACAACGTGATGCGGAACGAGAACGTCGTGGCGCTCTGCGACGTCAATGAACTCCGCACCAAGGAAGCGCTGAAGATCTTCCCGAAGGCCAAGACCTATGTCGACTGGCGCCGCATGATGGACCAGAAGGACATCGAAGCCGTGATCATCTGCACGGCCGACCACCACCACGCCTTCATTTCCAACTGGGCGATCAACCGCGGCATGCACGTGTTCTGCGAGAAGCCGTTAGGCATCACGGTCGAGGAGGTGCGCGTAGTCCGGGCGAATTACTTGAAGAACAAGGTGAAGGTCGCTACCCAGCACGGCACGCAGCGCCACGCCTATCCAAACTTCGAACGCCTCCGCGAGTTGATCCTCGACGGGGCGATTGGCGAACTCAAGACCGTGCACGCGTGGGACAGCCGCAAGCTGCCACGCCCCGGTTATCCCGGGCCGGAAGGCCAGCCGCCGCCCTTTTTCCACTATGAACAATGGATTGGCCCGTCTCCGTATCACCCGTACAGCCCGCAGTATTTCGGCGGCACGTCCGGCCTGAACTGCCTGTTCTGGAACATGTACCGGGATTTTGGCGTCGGGCAAATGGGCGATATGGGCGCGCACACCATGGACTTGGCCTGGAACGCGATTGACGCTGGCGGTCCCATCGCCGTCGAAGTAGATCCGGAGGTGACCGACCCGTACAACCCCGACATCACGCCGGTACGGCTCAAAGCCACCTTCTGGCATCCCGCCAACTCGTGGCGCGGGCCCATCACCGTGGTCTGGCACCAAGGGGGACTGAAGCCCGAAGCGCCCAAGGGGTACATCGACGTGGAGCGGATCGGCAACGGGGCGATCTTCGAAGGCACCAAGGGCAGCATCCTGGCGGACTTCACCAGCCGGATTCTGATCCCCAACAATGACGACGGGGACTTCACCTATTACAAGCGCCGCCGCAAGGAAGAGCTGCTCCCGCTGATCGGGGGCACCGGCCAGGTGACGCAGGCTCCGAGTCCCGCGCGCCCGCCCGCGCCTCCTCCGAAACCGGTCCTGCCGCCCGGATTCACGGCGATGCCGAGTGCGCAGCCGGGTCCGACCGGCTTCCCGGAAATCCAGTTCCTGTCCCATGGCGTGCCCGCCGCGCTCGGACTGCCGAATACGGTGGTGGAGAGCATGGCGAAGGAAGCGCAGAGCGGCGCGCCTGGCCGTATCACGACCGACAGCCTGTTCCAGCAGGAGTGGATCGACGCCTGCAAGGGCAAGAGCAACCACCTCGTGCATGGCACCAGCAGCAAGACCCACTGCGACTTCGATTACTCGGGCACGATGATGGAACAGATGCTGCTGGGCCTGGTGGCGCATCGCGCGGGTAAGCGGCTCGAGTACAACCCGGAAACAGGCCGCGTCACGAATGCGCCGGAAGCGAATGATTATCTCCGGCGCGAGTACCGCAAGGGCTGGACGCTGAACGGCTAGCGAGGCGCCCGCAGCCGCAGCGGCGCCATACGCCTTTTGGCCCGAGGCGGGAAGGAGCGAAATCATGTCCCGCATTCTCTCGATCACCCCCCACAAGCTCCGCGACACGCGGCTGACCGGCTGGCGCGATCAGATCGCCGGCCGCTGGCATTACCGCGACCTGGCGGCCGACCCGGCCTGGCGCCACGGCTGGATCAGTTTCGACGCGGTCACCTGGAATCCCGACGACGGTCTGGTGTATTGCGGGCTCAACTCGATCGACGGCGATCTGCTCTACACGTTCGATCCGCGCTCCGGCCGGTTCACCTGCCGCAACACGCGCGCCTGGACGGACGCCTTCGACGTGAAGATCCACCGGACGCTACTGCACAATCCCCGGGACGGCTGCCTGTATTTTGCGACATCCCTGCTGCACGACATCGATCAGCAGCGGGAAGCGCCGGGAGGCAAACTGGTGCGCTACGATCCGCGGACCGGCGCTTACGAACTACTGGCCATTCCGGTGCCTCGCCTGTACGTGCAGTCGATCGCGGCCGATTGGGAGCGCGGCATCCTGTACAGCTTCACCTACCCCGCCGAGGCGGTGGTAAAAACGGATCTGCGGACCCGCCAGTCCGAAATCCTCGCCTGGATCGGCAACTCGATTCTGTTCGCCCAGCCGCACAACCCCGTGGTGGACCGGGAGGGCTGGCTGTGGGGCACCTGCGCCGAGACCCGCGCCTGGGACGAGACGCCCGGTCCCCAGCCCGTGCGCCTGTGCAAATATCATCCCGACGGCGACCGCTTCGTCTGGTTCGACTACGGCCTGCCGCGGGCGGCCGATGCGCGGCAATTGCTGCCCGATCCTCCCAAACCCCCAGGCGCGGAAAGCGCGCTGGCCGAAACGCGCCACACCCGCGACTACGGTTTCTGCGACTCCATGGCGTACGACGGCGCGCGCTACGTGTACGCGGGCACCGTAGCGGGCGTGCTGTGCCGCATTGACACGCAGACCGGTGAAGTCGAGAAGGTCGCGCACGTGATGGCCACCGGCCGTTTCCCGGCGCTCGCCTACCGGGAGGGGGTGTTGTACGGCGGTGGCGGCATGAACCGGCGCACCCAGTTGATCCGGTGGGATACGCGGACGGACCTGATCGAAAGTTTCCCTGACCTAACCGACCCCGAAACCGGCGAGACCCCTGCCCGGATCCACGAGTTGGCCGTCGCCAGCGACGGCACGCTCTACCTGGGCGAGAACGACAACCACGACCGCTCGAGTTACCTCTGGTCCGTGCGGTTAGCGTGAACAGGAGAACGCGTATGCGAGTGGCAATGCTAGTGGCGACGCTGTGGCTGTTGAGCGGCTGCCTGGCGCCTCCGCCCTCGAAGGCCCCCCCCGCGGAAACCACGCCGGAGCCGGCGCCGGGAGTTCGCACCGGTCCGGCCTGGGTAAAAGAGGGCATCGTGATGGCCGGCAACTGGGAGCCCCTTACCTTTATCCGCCGGCGGGGCGGCTATCCCATCGAGGATGCCGAGCAGTGGCATGCCGAGCGAACCGAGGAGGCCGCCCGCAAGCTGAAAGAGGCCGGCGTCAATCTGGTGATCACGAGCTTCTACAAGGGATTCGGCCTGCAAACGGAGGCGGCCGACATCGAGGCTACCCGCCGCTTTGTGGGATTCGCTCACCGGCACGGGTTGCGCGTGGGCGGCTACATCGGCGCTTCCATGATGTATGAGACGTTTTTCCTGGAAGAACCGAACGCCCGCGACTGGATGCAGGTGGACGAAAACGGCGCCCCGATCTACTACAACCCGGCCCAGACGTTCCGCTACATGGCCTGCCGCAACAGCCCCGGTTACCACGCCTTTATCCAGCGGCTGCTGCGGATCGGAATCCGTGACCTGCGGCTGGACCTGATCCACTTTGACCAGATGGAGGGCTGGTCGGAGCCGCACGCGTGCCGGTGCGGATACTGCGCGGAGGAATTCCGGCGGTATCTGCGGCGGCAGTACCAGCCGGAGGAGCTGATCGGCCGGTTCGGTTTCTCCCGGCTGGACGGCGTGATTCCGCCCCCGCTCGGGGTGGCGCACGGGCCGGGCGGCATGGTCACGGTGAGCAACCCCCTGATGCAGGATTGGGCTCGCTTCCGGTCGTGGACGTACGCCCGGCGGTACCGTGAATACGGCGCCGCCATCCAGGCGCTGAACCCCGCGGTCGCCCTGGAAGGCAACCCGAACCTGAATTTCGAGGCCAATCGGGGGTTCCGTTACGGCGTCGATGTCGAGCAGATGCTGCCGCATGGCGATATCGTCTGGAGCGAAGAGCCCAACCACGCGCAGTGGACCGAAGATGGACGGCTGCTGTCGAAGATCCGCTCGTTCAAGGCCGCGCGGACGATGGGAAAATCGATTTTCGTTTACACCGGCGGGCGCTATGGCGCGCAGGAACCGGCAAGCCCGCCCGAACTTCGTCTGGCGGAGGCCATGGCGTACAACGACGCCAACCTCGGCATGGTGGGCGACGTGCATCCGGAGGGGATCCGGCTGACGCCCGCCGCGCGGCGGTACATCGATTTCTTCCACCAGCGCCGCGCGGACCTGGTGGGCGCCGCGCCCGTCGCCGACGTGGCCGTGCTGCGCTCCTTCGCCTCGGTCGAATTCAATCCGAACGAGGTGTTGCCGGCGACCGTCCTGGCCGAACAGGCCCTCATCCAGAACCGGATTCCGTTCACGCTGATCTTTGACGGGCACCTGGCGGATCTGTCCCGCTACAAGGTGCTGGTGCTCGCCAACCAGGACGCGCTGAGCGACGCGCAGGTTGGCCAGATCCGGCGCTGGGTCGAGCAAGGTGGCGGCCTGGTGGCTACCGGACAGACGTCGCTGTACACCGAGTCGCGCATCCGGCGGCGTCAGCCTGGTTTGGCGGACGTGCTGGGCGTGAACGGCAGCGCGCCGCCGCCGGGCAGGCGCCCTTTCGGCCAGGGACGGGTGGCGTATCTGCCAGAGATCATCCCTTCCGTGCCGCCGCCGCAGCACCCGGTCGTGTCATACCGGTTCCCCAACCAGTATTGGAAACCGGCCAGGAACGAGCGGGAGTTTGTGGAGGCGGTCCGCTGGGCGGCCGGAGGCATGCTCTCCGCCGAGGTGACCGCGCCTGCCTGGGTCACGATGGAACTGGCTCGCCAAGCCTCGACCGGGGACTTGCTGCTGCATCTGGTCAACTTCCGCGTGGCGCGGCCGGTCGACAACATCGGCGCCGCGGTCCGGATTCCGCCGGGCTGGCGGGTCCGCCAGGTGGAAATGGCCAGTCCCGATGGAGGCGCGTCCGCCACGCTTTCGGCCAAACTCGAGGCAGGCCAGGCGCGCTTTCGCGTCCCGCGTTTGCAGGTTTACGCCCTGGTTGTTCTGCGCCTGGAGCGGGAATCAGCGCCCGCCAGCCCCGGCGCGTAGCTGTGGTAGGCTACTGGGCGATGCGTTTCTGGATCACCGCGCTCTGCTTCGCCTCCATGCTGCACGGGGCGAAAGAACTCGAGATCTACTTTGTCGATGTGGAAGGCGGACAGGCCACCCTGCTGGTTTCGCCGTCGGGGGAATCCCTGCTGGTGGATGCCGGGTGGCCGGGCTTCGCTGGCCGCGATGCGGACCGGATCGTGGCCGCGGCAAAACTCGCGGGGGTGAAGCAGATCGACTACCTGGTGGTGACGCACTACCACACCGACCATGTGGGCGGCGTGCCGCAACTGGCCGCGAAAATTCCGGTGATCCACTACGTCGACCACGGCGCCAACCTGGAATCCAGCAAGAACGCCGAGGCGTTGTTTCAGAGCTATCTGCCGGTGCGCGCCCAGGGCAAGCACCTCCACGTGAAACCCGGCAGCCGGATCCCCATCCGGGGCCTGGATGTGGTGGTGGTCGCCGCCGCGGGTCAGACCATCACCCGTCCGGTGAAATCCGGCGGCGCGCCGAATCCGCGATGCGCCGCTCGCACCGCGAAAGCCGCGGACACCAGCGAAAACGGCCGTTCGGTGGGCATGATGGTGTCCTACGGTTCCTTCCGCTTCCTGAACCTGGGCGACCTTACCTGGAACCTGGAGAACGCGCTGGTCTGCCCGCGCAACCTGCTCGGGCGCGCCGATCTGTACCTGACCACCCATCACGGCATGAATCTCTCGGGTCCGGAGACGCTGGTCCACGCCGTGCGGCCGCGCGTGGCCGTGATGAATAATGGCGCCAAGAAGGGAGGCGCCGCGGAGGCCTGGCGGGTGGTCAGGAATTCTCCCGGTCTGCAAGATCTCTGGCAACTGCACTACTCGCTGCCGGGAGGCCCGGACCACAATGTGGACGAGCAGATGATTGCGAACCTGGAAGAGAACTGCCAGGGGCACTGGATCAAAGTCGCGGCCCGGCGGAATGGTGAAATGACGGTAACGAATGGACGGAACAACTTCTCGAAAACCTACCGGCCCTAGGAGATCGGGAATCGGCCGGCGCGGTTTCGCCGGGGGCGCGGCGGCCGCGGCGTTTGCTCCGCTCGGAGAAAGCGCCGAAACAGGCCGCCTGACGGTGGATCGCATCGAGGTGTTTACGGTCCCGGTCAACCACCGGGGCGACTGGCTGCTGGTGCGGCTCACCACTCGTGACGGCCTGACCGGCATCGGCGACGCGTCGCACGGGCAGGACGCCAGGACATTGGCGGCGCTTCGCGGATTCAGCCTGGCGGTCAAGGGGCGGGAGTTGTTCCGCCTGGAGGTGCTGCGCCAGGCGGCGATCCGCAGCCAGCCGTTCGACCGGTCGGTGGCGTGCGCGTTTTCCGCCCTGGAGCAATGCGCGTGGGACCTGCGCGGCAAGGCCCTGGGCCTGCCGGTATCGGAACTGCTGGGCGGCCGCCTGCGCGACTCGCTGCGCTGCTACGCCAACATCAACCGCGCCGTGGTGGATCGTTCGCCCGCGGGATTCGCCGCGGTGGCGGAGAAAGCCGTGGCCGCGGGATTCGATGCGATCAAACTCGCGCCTTGGGATGACATGCCGCGGGAGGGCTCGCCGGAAGAAGTCGAGCGGGTTACGGCGCTGGGCATGGATCGCGCGCGCGCCGTGCGCGACGTCATCGGCCCGCGACGGGATCTGCTATTGGACGCGCACAGCCACTTCCCCCTGGAGAAAGGGCTCGCACTGGCCAGGCGGGTCGAGCCCCTCAAGCTGTTCTGGCTGGAGGAAGTGACGCCGCCGGACCCGCCGGAGAACCTCGCGCGCATCAATCGGGAGGCCGCCATGCCCACCGCCGGCGGCGAATCGCTGTTCGGCGTCAAAGGCTTCCTCCCGTACGTGACCGCGAACTGCGTGAACATCGCCATGCCCGATATCAAGTACTGCGGCGGCGCGTTCGAACTCAAGAAAATCGCGGCCCTCTGCGAGGGCGCAGGCATGCGCGTGGCGCCGCACGGACCGGCAAGTCCCATCGGCCACGTGGCGGCCGCGCAGGTGTGCGCAACGCTGCCGAATTTCCTGATTCTCGAGTACGCTTTCGGTGAAACCACCTGGCGGGCCGACCTGATCGAACCGGCCGAAGAACTGGTGAACGGCCGGTTCACGGTCGCGGCGCGCCCGGGATGGGGATTCGCCCTGAATGAGCACACGCTCGCCAGCCGCAAACGAAGCGTGATCGAGTTGTAGAAGAAGGCGCGGGGCGCCCGCCCGCAGGGCCGCGAGTCAGGAGGTCTCCGCCGTCGCGGCCACGGGGCCCGAAGCGGGCGGGATGTGCTCCAGACCGGTCTTCACCGGGGGCAACACCCATTCCGCGGTTTCAAAGCCGACATACTTGCAGACGCGGAGTCCGCCTTGGGGGTCTTGCAACACGTCGCCGACGCGGAGCGGTTGCCCGGCCTCCCGCAGCAAGCGCCAGGCGGCGTATTCGTTTTCCGCCTCGACCTGCCCGCCTTCCTCGTAATCCTTGCGCTTGACGGGCGTGTTGCCGGACACGTGGGGGGCCCAGCGGAACTGCTGGCTGGCGGATTCCTTTAGCCGGTAGATGAGAAACGAGGGCATCGCTCCCTATTTTGCCTCAAAACAGAACAAAAGAAAATTGTTTTGGCAGAAGCTGCCCGGGGCGGGAGCGGCGGTTTCTATCCCGCGGCGGCCAGGATGGCGCCGGCGCCGGCGGCCAGCAGCTCTCCGGCCAGGGCGCGGCCGGTTTCCTCCGCGGCGTCGGGGGGCCCCTGGCGCTCGCCTTCCACCAGTTGCGCGGCGTCCGGCGCGATCACAATGGCGCGCAAGCGGAGTTGGCCGTCGCCGATGGCGGCGTGCGCGCCGATGGGCACCTGGCAGCCGCCTCCCAGGGACGCGAGCAGGGTGCGCTCGGCGTCCACGCACGCGCGTGTCGCGGCGTGATTCAGCGCCTGGCATACCTCAAAGCCGCGGCCGGTCTCCCGCGTCTCGATCGCCAGGGCGCCTTGGCCGACGGCCGGGCACATCACCTCCGGCGGCAGCCACTCCGCGATGCGGGATTCCCAGCCGAGGCGATGCAGTCCCGCGGAAGCCAGCAGGATGGCCTCGAAACGGCCTTCGTCCAGCTTGCGCAGGCGGGTATCCACGTTGCCCCGGATCGACTCCACCGCCAGATCCGGACGCATCCGCCGCAATTGGGCGGCGCGGCGCAGGGAGCTCGTGCCCACGCGCGCGCCGGAAGGCAATTCGCCCAGAGGACGTCCCACCACCGCGTCCCGCGCGTCCGCCCGCTCCGGCACGGCGGCCAGCGTGAGGCCCGCCGGCAGCGCCGTGGGCAGGTCCTTCAGGCTGTGCACCGCCAGGTCAATCGCCCCGTCCAGCAGCGCCTCCTCAATTTCCCTGGTGAACAGTCCTTTGCCGCCCACCTCCGGCAACGGGACCTGCGTGATCTTGTCGCCCGTGGTTTTGATAATCTCCAGGCGGCTGGCGAAGCCTAACCCGGCCAGGCGCTCCTTGACCCAGTTGGCCTGCCACAGCGCGAGCGCCGAACCGCGCGAACCGATAACGAGCATTATTCCAAGTGAAACACACGCCGGATGGCGTCGATGACGTGACTGCCCTCGGGGTCTCCGGCGCGGCGGCGCAACTCAGAGATGGGCCCGTGCGCAATCTTGTTGACGATGCCGCGCGTCAGCGCTTCGAGCGCTTCCTGTTGCTGCGGGGTCAACGGGCCCAGCTTGCCGCGCAAGCGCTCGATTTCCGCGCGGCGGATCTGCTCGAGTTGCTCCTGCAAGCTGACGATGGTGGGGGCGACCGCCTGCGCGTTCAGCCGCTGCATCAGGCGCCCCACCTCTTCCTCGACCAGCTCCTCGGCGCGGCGCGCTTCCTTCTGCCGTTCGCGCAGATTCGAGTTCACCACCTCCTGCAAATCGTCGATATCGTAAAGGTAGACGTTGTCTAGCTGGTTGACGGCCGGATCGATGTTGCGCGGCACGGCGATGTCGATGAGGAAGACCGGACGGTTCCTGCGGGCGCTGATGACCTGCTGCATGTCGGCCCGGCTCAGGATATACGACGCGGACCCGGTGGACGTCACCACCATGTCCATCCGCGGCAGGAACTCGAGCAGCCCCGCGTAGTCCAGCGCGACGCCCTGAAACACTTTGGCCATCTCCAGCGCGCGCTCGTACGTCCGGTTGGTGACGAAAATCGCGGAGGCGCCCGCACGCCGCAGGTGGCGCGCCGCCAACTCCGACATCTTCCCCGCGCCGATGAGCAGCACCGAGCGGCCCTGGAGCGAGCCGAAAATCTTCCGGGCCAGTTCCACCGCCGCGTAACTCACCGAGACCGCCATCTGCCCGATGCCGGTTTCCGAGCGCACGCGTTTGGCGACATTGAAGGCGCGCGTCATCACGACGTCGAGCGTGCCGGCGATCCCGCCATGCGCCTTCGCCAGCGCGTACGCGGTTTTCAGTTGTCCCAGGATTTGCGGCTCGCCCAACACCATCGAGTCCAGGCTGGAGGCGACCCGGAACACATGATGCACTGCGTCCCGGCCCGAGAATTCATATAAGTAAGGCTGGAGATCCTCGGGATCGGCGAGCCGCGTCTCGCGCAGGAAACCCTGGATCGCCTCGCGCGGCTCGCCCTCTTCGTCCGTTACCACGTACCATTCCACCCGGTTGCACGTGGACAGAATCAGCGCCTCGGAGACCGCCGGACGCGACTTCAACAGCTTGAGCGCGCCGGGGACCGCCGGTTCCGCGATCGCCAGCCGCTCGCGCACTTCGACCGGGGCGGTCTTGTGGCTGAGGCCGGTGATCCAAAGCTTCATCGCACCCAATCCGAGCGCAGCCCCACGTGCGCGACCCAGGTGACCGCGGACGAACCCAGCGCGGTGAGCGCCATCACGGCCGCTTTCCGGCCGCGCCACCCCGCCGACACCCGCAGAAACACCATCAACAGATAGATGACCCAGGTGGCCAGCGATATCGCGATCTTCGGATCGCGAATCCAGTGCGTGCCGACTTCCACAAACGCCCAGGTGGCGGCCACGACAATCGAAATCGTGATCAGTACGAAGCCCACGCCCATCGACCGCGAAATCACTTCATCCAGCGTGCCCAGCGGCGGCAAGCGGTAGTAGAACGCCTGGGGGCGTTTCCGTTTCAGCTCCCGCTCCTGAAACAGGTAGGCGAGCGCGCCCACCGCGGTCAGCAGAAACGCCGCGTACCCGAGCAGCACCAGGACCACGTGAATGGTCAGCCAGACGTTGCGGACCGTCTCGCTCGACCATGCCCCCACCGGCCGCCCCAGCGCCGACATCATGGTCATCATGAAGATCAGCGGGAACAGCGCCACGCTGAGCGTTTCCAACTGGTAACGCCAATGGGCCAACAGATACACCACCGCCATTAGCAAGGCCCAGAGCGAAATCGTTTCGTACACGGTGTTGGCCGGAAAGTGCCCGGTCAGCAGCCCTTCCTCCACCACCGCGACAAAATGAAACACGGCCCCGACGCGCAGGCCCAGCAAAGCCCAGCGGAACATCGTGGCGCGGCCCTGCACCACGGTCCGGAAGGCGTGGATCAGCCCCAGCGAATACAGAAGCGCCGCCACGCGCAGCCAAAGGGCGCTGAGTTCGGTCATGACGTTCGCGGCCGTCCGCGGCTCAGTCGAGCTTACGGTACATCAGGTCCTTGAAATGGACCACGCTGCCCGGGTCGTGCTGTTGCAGCGCCAGGTAGCCCTTGGTGAACCGGTGTTCGGTATCGACGTAGTCGACCACCGTCTTGCCGTTCACTTTGATGATGATGTGATTGCCCTTGGCGATGATGTGCTGTTCCCACCAGGTGTCCGGGGGCACCAGTTGCTCTTTGATGTCCTGGATCGCGTAGAGACTCCCGGTGCGGCGCCAGTCCTTGTGCGTGCTGTTCACCTGGGCTTCGTATCCTTTGGGCCAGCCTTCGCCGAACTCCGCCCGGAAATACATGCCGGAGTTGCCGCCGTCGTTGATCTTCACCTTGGCCTTAAACTCGCAGTCGCCGCATTCCTCCCGCATCCAGAACAGGTGGCTGCGCGGTCCTTTGCCGACGATCGCGCCGTCTTCGACGGTCCAGTTCTCCGGACGCTCGTTGGCTTTCCAGCCGTCGAGGGTCTTGCCGTCGAACATCTTGATCCACTTACCCGCGGCGAACCCGGGCGAACACAGCCATCCGGCCAAAGCCAATCCGGCGCAAACATGACGCAAATGCATGACTTCATTGTAGGCTGGCGCGGGAGCGGATGGACGCCGCGGGCAGCGGAACGGGGAAATCCGTGTGCGTCTGCCGGCCTAGCTATCCTTTGGGGCCGGCTGGGCGCGCTCGAGAGCTGCGATTTTCCGCAGCCGCCGCACGTGCCGCTCCTCGCCCGTGAAGCGCGCGCCCAGGAAGGATCGCACCAGTTCCCGAGCCAGTTCCGGTCCCACGATTCTTGCGCCGAGGACCAGTACATTCATGTCATCGTGCTCGACGCCCTGATGGGCGGAGTAGGTGTCGTGGCAGACTCCGGCGCGAATGCCGGGGATCTTATTTGCGGCCACCGAAGCGCCGACGCCGCTGCCGCACAACAGAATGCCGCGCTCGCTCTCGCCCGAGAGCACCGAGCGCGCCACCGCCGCGGCGGAATCGGGATAATCCACCGGTTCGAGCGAGTGAGCGCCGACGTCCACCACCTGGTGACCTTCCTCGCGCAGGTAAGCGGCGAGCGCTTCCTTCAGAGCGAAACCCGCGTGGTCCGAGCCGATGGTAACGCGCATCCCAGCCTCCTATGCCAGCACCGCTTCGGCTTCGTCCGCGGTGAAGTAGACGCAATCCGGGTGGTGGAACACCAGCGCCGAGACGCTGGCTTCGGGATCCATCATCATTCCTTCGGTCAGCCTGACCCCGATGTCCTCGGGCCGCAGCAGCTTCCAGATGCCCTGCTGGTCTTCCAGGTTCGGGCAGGCCGGGTAGCCGAAACTGTAACGCTTGCCGCGATAGCGGGAGGTGAACCGGTCGTGCATGGTGAGGGAAGGCGGGTCGGGAAAGCCCCAATCTTCGCGGATGCGGCGGTGCAACCACTCGGCGCACGCTTCGGCCGTTTCCAGCGCCAGCGCCTGGAGGGCGTGCGACTTGAAAAACGCCCCGGCGTTCTTCCACTCCTCGGCCTTCTCGCGGATCCCCTCGCCCGCGGTGACCACGAACAGCGCCAGGTGGTCCCGGCGACCCTCCCCGGCCGGCAAAATATAGTCGCTCAAGCTCAATCCGTCGCGCCGCCGCTGCCGTCCGAACCGAAAGGTGTGCAACGGAGACGACACGCCCGGCGCGAACAGGTGAAGCGCGTTGCCGTCCCGCTCGGCCTCGAAGAACTGCCACACGGCCCGCACCTTCATGAAGCCCGCCGCCTCCTGCTTGACCTCCTCCATTTTGTGGAACAGATCCAGGGCCTTCGGTTCGTGCGCCGCCAGGTCCTTTTCGAAGTTGCCCTTGTAGCCGAGATGGCGTCCGTAAAGCATGAACGGGTTGATGTAGCTCCAGACCTCGGCCAGGTGCGGGACCAAGCGCAGCTTGCGGTCCAGGTAGGGCGCCGGCGGGATGGGCAGGTCGATGCGCACCTTCCCGGAACGCTGCTCGGTCACGGGCCCGGCTTCTTCTTGAGGGACCTGCCCGAACGGCTGTTCTTCCCGATGCCGGTGCGCCGCCAGCGTGGCCTCGCGCGACTGCGGGTCGAGCAACTGATTCATCAGCCGAAGACCGGTCATCGCATCCTTGGCGTAACAGACCGCCTCGGCATAGGCCGGCGCGATTTTGGCGCGAGTGAAGCGATCCGACAGCGCGGCGCCGCCCACCAAGAGCGGGATGCGGATGCCGGCGTTGCGCAAGTCCTCGGCGGTGACCACCATCTGCTGGGCGCTCTTCACCAGCAGACCGGAGAGGCCGATCGCATCCGGCCGGTGCTCGTGGTAAGCCTGGATCAGCGCCTCGGGCGGCACCTTAATGCCCAGGTTAATCACCTGGTAGCCGTTATTGGCCAGAATGATTTCCACCAGGTTTTTGCCGATGTCATGGACGTCGCCCTTGACGGTAGCCAGCACCACTTTGCCGCGCGCCGCCGCTTCGCTCTTTTCCATGAACTGCTCCAGGTGGCTGACGGCCGCTTTCATCGCCTCGGCGGATTGCAGGACCTCGGCGACGATCAATTCATTGTTGTTGAACAACCTGCCCACCTCGGCCATCCCGTCCATCAGCGGGCCGTTGATGATGTCCAGCGGCGCGGCGCCCTCGGCAAGTTTGCGGTTCAGATCGTCAATCAACCCGTCGCGGGTGCCTTGAATGATATATCCCGCCAACCGCCGGTCCAGCGGCAACTCGGCGGCGGCCTCCTTTTCCTTCCGCTTCGCCTGGCGAAAGTGCGCGGTGATCGCCGCGATATGAAACTGGTTGATCGCCACCCGCTGCTCGGGCGTCTGGGCGCGCCAGTCCTCGGGCGCGAGGCGGAGTTCCTCGTCCGGGGCATCGGTGGGCGGCGTGTTGAACAGGAGATTTTCCGCCAGCCGCCGCTCCTGCTCGGGGATGGACGCAAAGCGCTCCAGCTTCTGCGCGTTGACGATGGCGAGATCCAACCCCGCCTTGGTGCCGTAGTAAAGAAACACCGAGTTGACCACCTCGCGGGCGGCCGGGGGCAGGCCGAACGAAATGTTCGAGATGCCCAGGATCGTCTTGACGTACGGAATCTGCTGCTTGATCAGCCGGATGGCTTCGATCGTCTCGACCGCGCCGCCGATGTAGTTGGCGTCGCCGGTGGCGCAGGGAAACACCAGCGGGTCGATGATGATGTCCTCGGGCGGGATACCGTATTTTTCCGTCAGCAGGCGGCAGGAACGCTCGGCGACGGCCAGTTTGCGCTCGCGGGTGAACGCTTGCGCCTGCACCGGGTCCTCGTCGATGCAGCCCACCACCAGCGCGGCGCCGTACCGGCGGGCCAGCGGGCAGGTGCGCTCGAACTTTTCCTCCCCGTCCTCGAGGTTGATCGAGTTGATGATCGATTTGCCCTGGCAGTACGTCAGGGCCAGCTCCACCGCCGCCGGATCGGTGGTGTCGATCATGACGGGAGCCTTCACCTTGCGGATCAGCCGCTCGTAGAACGGGGGAATATCCCTGCGTTCGTCGCGGTCGGTGGATTGCAAACAGACGTCGACGATGTGGGCGCCGTTCTTCACCTGCCACCGGGCGATCTCAGTGGCCTCTTCCCATTTCTCCTGCGCGACCAGGTCCTTGAAAAGGCGGGAACCGATGACGTTGGTGCGCTCGCCCACGAGCAGGGGGCGATTGCTCTCTTCCGCCTCCACCAGTTCAATTCCGGAGTAGAACGCCCGGTGGCTCCGGGCCGGACGGCGGCGAGGCCGGTAGTTGGCCGCCATCTCCGCGATCCGGCGGATGTGTTCGGGCGTGGTGCCGCAGCAGCCGCCCACCACGTTCAGCCAGCCGTGGCGGACGAACTTTTCCAACTGCGCCGCTACGGACTCCGGCGTCTCGTTGTACTCCAGGTGCTCGTTGGGCAGGCCGGCGTTGGGGTAACACGAGACGCAGGTATGGGCCAGCTCATGTAGCGTCCGCAGGTGATCCGTCATGAACTCCGGTCCGGTGCCGCAATTCAGGCCTACGGAAAGGAGGTCGGCATGGGCCACCGAGACCCAGAAGGCGTCGGCGGTCTGCCCCGCCAGCATGGTGCCGGTCGGTTCAATGGTGCCGGACACCATCAACGGGATCTCGAAACCCAGCTCCTGGGCCAGCCGTTCGACCGCCAGCAGGGCTGCTTTGACCGCGCGCGTGTCGTTGCAGGTTTCCAGCAGCAAGATGTCCACGCCGCCTTCCATCAGCGCCCGCGCCTGCGCGTAGTAGTCGTCGCGAAGCTGGGAGAACGTGATGCCGCCGCTGACGGTAATGGATTTGGTGGTGGGGCCCATGGAGCCGGCGACAAAGCGCGGCTTGGCGGCAGTGGAAAACTCGGCAGCCGCTTGCCGCGCCAAGCGGGCGGCGGTGACATTGATTTCGTGGACCAGGTCCTCGAGACCAAACTCGGCCAGGGACACGCGGGTTCCGTTGAAAGTATTGGTTTCCACGATATCGGCCCCGGCCTCCAGGTAAGCGCGGTGGATCTCCAGGACCGCCTCGGGACGGGTGCGGAGGACATTCTCGTTGCAGTTCTCAAACTGCGGCCCGCCGTAATCGGCGACCGTGAGCCGCTTCTGCAACAGCGCGCCCATGGCGCCGTCGAGCACGAGAATCCGCTCCTCGAAGGCCTCCCGCACCAGCCTTCGCCGGGTTTCCGAGGTCATGTCGCCTTAGTTTAACAGGGGTCTCGGGCGCGCCTAGCGCCAGCCCTCGTGCGGTTCGTACGGGTAGCGGTCCAGCGCGTCTTCGTTCACCCGCACGCCGTAACCCGGCTCGCACGGCACGGGAAGACTGCCGTCGGTGAGCCGCGGCGCGCTCCCCAGCAACTCCCGCCAGAGGCGCTGGTCGGCGTCGGAACCGATCGTTTCGAGGATGGTGTAGTTGGGAATGGAAGCGGCGAAGTGCAGGTTCATGACGGTGGCGAGCGGGCCGTTCGGATTATGCGGCGCCATGCCCACGTAGTGCGCTTCGGCCAGCGCGGCGATCTTCTTCATGCCGGTGATGCCGCCGCAATTGACCAGGTCGCATTGCAGGAGGTCCACCGCCTGTTTTTCCAGAAACGGGCGGACCCCGTGAATGGTGGCCCAACGCTCGCCGGCGGCGATCGGGACGCTGGTTTCCCGCCGCAACTCCGCCAGCACGTCCGCGTTCTCGGGCGGGGTGGGCTCTTCGACAAACAGCAGGCCCAGATCTTCCAAAGCGCGACACAGGCGCAGCGCCCCCTTCAAATTGAAGCGGCCGTGGCAATCCACCGCCAGTCCGAACTCCGGTCCCACGGCTTCGCGCGCGGCCACGAAAAACTCCCGGATGCGCTGGAAGATGGCCGGATTGAGCAATTCGGTCTCCTTCCAATGCCGGTCCACCACACCGTTCGTCCCCGAGTAGGCAGTCTGCCCGGAACCCTTGGCGCCGTAGAAAAGGGGCAGCGTGGTTTTGGCCGCCGTGTATCCCCGCTCGCGCGAGGCTCGCACGCTGGCGGCGAACTCCTCCGGCGTCGCGCCGCCCTTGGCGTGGCAGTACACGGGCACCTTCCGCCGCGTCGGGCCGCCGAGCAGTTTGTACACGGGCACGCCGCACTGCTGCGCCAGGATGTCCCACAGCGCGCAGTCGACGGCGCTGAGGGGCGTCGCGTGCATCGGCCCGCCCACCCAGAACGAGTCCCGGTACATCTTCTCCCAGTGATCCTCGATGTCGGTGGGATCCTTGCCGATCAGGTAGGACCGGCACTGCTGAATCGCCCGCTCGATGGTGAGCGTGCGCCGCTTCATCACCGTCTCGGCGTGCCCCGTCCAGCCCTCGTCGGTGTCAATCCAGACGAAGACGGCGTTGCGGAAATCCAGGTGTACGACGCGGGTGCGAATGGCGGTGATTTTCATGCCGTAGCCCGGGCGCAGCGTACCAAGGCGAGGCGGTGGAGGTCAAATGCCGGAACACCCGGAGGATTCATCTATTCATGATATGAATAGAAGCGGCCCTTATGGATTTTCGGCAACTGGAAATGTTCGTCGCGGTGGCGGAGAACCTCAGCTTCACTCAGGCCGGGGAGCACTTGCGGGTGGCCCAGTCCGCCATCAGCCGGAAGATCAAGCTGCTGGAAGACGAGCTCGGCGAACCGCTGTTCAAACGGGTGAGCCGCCGCGTGTACCTGACCCCCGCCGGCGAGGTGATGCTGCGCTACGCCCGGCGGATCTTTCAGGATCTCCGCAACGCGCAACTGGAGGTGTCCGAACTGTCCTCGATGAATCGCGGGGTGGTGCGCATCGGCAGCGGGATGACGGCCTGCATGTACCTGCTCCCGCCCGTGCTCGAGAAGTTCCGGGCCCGGTTTCCGAACATCGAGACCCAGGTGACCACCGGCTCGGCGGAGGCGATGCTCGGGTTGATCCGCGGCCACCAGATCGACCTGGGGGTGCTCACGCTGCCGGTGCCGGCGGCGGACCTGCGGGTGATCCCGTTTACTACCGAGAAGATGGTGGTGGTGACCAGTCCCCGGCACCCGACGCTCGCGCGCCGGCGGTCGCTGAAAGCCCGGGAACTGGCCGAGCACCCATTAATTCTGTTCAGCCGGGGCGCCGCCACGCGCACCCTGCTGGAGGACTTCTTCGCCCGGGCGGGCATTCACCCGCGCGTCGCCATGGAGTCGGAGAGCGTGGCCACCATCAAGCCGCTGGTCCAGATCGACCTGGGCGTCAGCATTTTGCCCCAGCGGGCGGTCGCGGCCGATACCGCGCGCAAGGAGTTACACGCCCTCGCGATCAGCGACTACGCGCTCACCCGCGAGATCGGGCTGGTGTTTTTCGACTCCGACTACCAGCCGCGCGCGCTGCGGGAACTCATCAAAATGTTCTGCGCGGCAACCCAGGACGCATAGCGAAGCGGGATCTGCCATCGCCCGGCCGCGGGCGGCGGCTTCGCCTCTCGCGAGCGCCGCCGCGCCTTGCCGGCCGCTGATCAGAAATCGAACCGCCCCACCAACTGGATGTTGCGCGGCACGTCCTGGAGGCTGCGGATGACGCCGAAATTCGGCGCTCCGAATGTGGCCGTGGGCGCGCCGAGTTGCACCCGGTTGAAAAAGTTCTGCGCTTCCATGCGGATGGTGAAACGTTTGCCCTCCGTGACTGGAATCAGCTTCTGGATGGCGAAGTCCACCTTGGCCAACCCCGGCGTGCGCAGAATGTTCTTGCCCTGCGCGCCCCACACGAAGTTCGGCGGCGCGCTGAAAGCGTCGGTGTCAAACCAGCGTTCCCGCGTGGCGTTGCCGCCCAGACGCGGGTCGCGGAGGACATTGGCCCGGTTGGTGCCCGCGCCGGTGTTCAGCGTGGGACCGCTTACGCCCACCGAGAACGGAAATCCGCCCTGAAGGGTAATCAGCCCGGAACTTTCCCACTTGCCCAGGATGGCCTTCAGCGGCGCGGCCCACGAATCCGGGGTCGGGATGCGGTAGATGTAGGCGGTCACCCAGCGCTTGCGGAAGTCGTAATTGGCCGGACCGTAGTCGTAGCGGAAGTTGTACGGGTCCGACAGCGTGCCGTCGGTTCCGGTGGAATAGGCCAGCGCTTTCGAGAAAGTGAAGGCGCTCTGGATCGAGATGCCTTTGATCTCCTGCTGCTTGAAGGTGATCTCCAAGCCGTTGTAGTTCGAGTCGCTGATCGGCAGGAACTGCCAGAAGAATCCCACGTTGGGATACGGGCGGCGATCCTGCACCGCGCCGGGCGCCGGCGGCGGCGTGTTGCCCGGGGCCAGGGTCGGGAAGGCCAGCGCCCGCTGGCCGCTATAGCCCACTTCCACCACGGTCTTCCGCAGTGGATTCCACTGGATATTGAAGTTCCACTTCTGCGTGTAGGGGTCGTGGCGCTGGAGCGGTCCGTAGTAGGCGCCGAAGGTGCGCGCGGCCAACGCGCCCACGGCGCCCCCCGCCGGAAACCCCTGGCTGGGGATGATCGGCCGGTCGAGTTCCGATGCCAGGCTGAAGTCAAAGAAGAACGGGCTGCCTTCCGTGCCGGCGTTGTTGAAGTTGTTGCTGACCGTGACGCCGTAGAAGATCCCGTATCCGCCGCGCAGCACGATGGTCCGCGCCGCGTTATAGGCGAAGCCGAGGCGCGGGGAGAAATTGCGCCAGTTTTTCTCCGGCATGATCTCGGAGAGGGTGGTGTAGCGCCAGCCGCGCGGCAGATCGCCATTAGGAATCTGGAGCAGATCCCGCACGATGCGCCGGGTGCTTTCCGGCAGCAGGCGCTCGCCGGTCGCCAGGCTGAAGTTGCCGATGCGGTCCTGTTCTTCCGACCACGGGCCGAAGAAGTCCCACCGCAGGCCCATGTTGAGCGTCAGCTTCGAGCTGACCCGGTAGTCGTCCTGCACGAACCAGGAGACCCGGGTGGAGCGGATGCGCACGCCGTCAAACTGGTAATTGGTTGAGAAACCGCGCGCCTGCCCCAGCAGCGCGTCCGTGATCCCCAAGCGCAAGGGTTCGAGCGCAGCCCCGACCACGGGTGTCGAATACGTGCCGTCGAACGACAGGCTGCCGCCTCCGTTGCGCCCTTGAAAGCGGTTATTGGCGATGCGGCTGGCCTCGACTCCCATCTTGAGCGTGTGCTTGCGCAGGTGCCAGCTCACGTTGTCCATGAATTGCCAGGAGTGCTCCACCAGAAAGAACGGCGTGGGCACGCTGGCGATCGGGCGAATGATCGAGGTGCCCGTGAAGTTACGGATACTGAACGACGGGAATCCGCGTGCGAACGAGACGGTGTTCCAGTTGGGGATGCGGAACTCGTCCATGATGTTTTCGTTGTTCAGCATCTCGTTGCCGTACCGCAGGTAGTTGTAGCCCGCGCGGACCTCGTTCACCACCGTGGGCGAAAACACGCGGGTGTAGGTGAGGCCCGTATTGGTGCCGTCCAGCGAAGCGGTGGCGCCCAGGCGCTCATCCGGCATCCAGAACGCGCGCCGCCGTCCGCCGCGCTGCTGCGAGATGCGTCCCGTAATGACGTTCGATGCGTTCAGGTTGTAATCGCCTTTGAAGTTAAAAGCGTCCAGGTTGTCGTTGTTCCGCTCGGCGACCTGGTAGTTGTTCCGGACGTTGGGATTGGGATCCACAAAGTTGGGATCCGGGAAGAAGCTCAGTAATCGGACCGCTATGGGGTCCAGGCGCGAAGCGGGGATTTGGTTTCCGGGCAACGGAGCCCGCCGCCCGAGCGGCGCGCCGGGCTCCGGCGGCAACAGCGTGGCGGGATCCGAGTAGATGATGCTCGAGCCGCTCAGGTCGCCGCGTTTCTCCGCCGGGCTCGGCATGATCACCTGGCGCAGCGTGGTGGAGGGGTTGCGAATGCCCTCGAAATTGCCGAACGCAAACAATTTGTTCCTGATGATCGGCAGTCCCAGACCGCCGCCGAACTGGTTGCGCCGCAGCGGCTGCATCGGCGGATTGGTGCCGGTGAAGTCGAAGGGCCGCGCATCCAGCTTGTCGTTGCGGAGATAGTCGTAGGCAAACCCGTGCCAGTCGTTGGTTCCGGACTTGATGGCCACGTTGACCACGCCGCCGCCCGACCGGCCGAACTCGGCCGAGTACTGGCTGGTCTGGATGGCGAACTCCTGGATGGCATCGATCGGCGGAACCACGGCCAGCGCGCCCGAGAACTCCATGTTGTTCGAGATTCCGTCGATGATGAAGTTATTGGCTTCCGCCGAAGCGCCGCCAATGGTCACCGACGCGCCGGAAAAGTCGCGCTGCCGGCTGGCGGGAGGACCGCTGGTGGTGCCGGGAACCAGCGCCGCCAGCGCGAGGAAGTTGCGGCTGAAGATCGGCACATCCTGCAACAACTGCCGCGACACCACGCCGCCGACCTCGGCGGAGTCCGTCTTGAGCAATGGCGTCGCGCCCGTGACTTCGATGCTCTGCGTGGCGTCGCCGACTTCCAGGGTGAGGTCGACGCGCACCCTCGCTTTTACCGTCATCGGCACCGGGGGATGCACTGCTTTTTTGAAACCGGTCATTTCCGCCGTCACGGCGTACGTGCCCAGCGGCAGATTCGTGACGACATACTCGCCCGCGGCGTTGGTGGTGGTGGTGCGCACCACTCCCGTGAGAGTGTTGGTCACCTGCACAGTCGTGTTGGGCATGACCGCGCCGGTGGGATCGAATACGGTGCCCAGGATGGTGCCTTCGGTGGCCTGCCCGAACACGCCCACAGGCATCAGCAGGCAGAAAACGAGCACCAGGAGAGTCAGCAAGCGATGCATCGTGAGAACCCCCTTCCGAAAAGCGATCGATTCAACCACGTAAAGTTGTGGAGCTAATTCTATCTCTTCGCGGAACTGGGGGGGAAGGCGCACGCGCCACCCGAAGCGCGGCGTCATCCAGGGTTCTGGACAAGCGAAGCCTGAAGTATCCCACACGCGGGGCAACCGCGCGTGCCCGTGCCGCCCTGGGCTCCGACCCTCTCGCTGCCGAGAGCAACAGGCACGAGGACTTGATATACTTGCGTCGCATGCCGGACCCCCGGATCGAGCTGGCCCGCGAACTCTTCCAGAACGCATACCGTTGGCAAATGCAGGGCGATTTCGACCTGGCGGTGCAACTGTATAAGCGCTCGATCGAGGTCTACCCCACCGCGGAGGCCCACACGTTTCTGGGCTGGACGTACCACTTTCAGGGCAAGATCGAGGCCGCCATCGAAGAGTGCAAGCGGGCCATCGCAGTCGACCCCGGCTTTGGCAATCCGTACAACGACATCGGGGCTTACCTGATTGAACTGGAACGGTACGACGAAGCCATTCCGTGGCTGGAGAAGGCGCTGGCTGCTCCGCGCTACGAATCGTATCACTACCCCTGGTACAACCTGGGGCGCGCCTATCTGGCCAAGGATTTCTACAAGGAAGCCCGCCGCTGTTTCGAGCGCAGCCTGGAAATTGAGCCCGCGTACAAACTGGCGTGCGATGCGCTCGAGCGGTTGAGGATTCTGGTGCAGTAGGATCTGCTCTCCGCCCGGGGGGCGCGGCCGTCCTCACGGTATCCTGGAAATTCATGACCGAATCTCAGATCCGCAGCTTGCTGGAAGAAGTACGGGCGGGAGCCGTGGAAATCGACGCCGCCATTGCCCGTCTCCGCCACATGCCCTTCGAGGACATCGGATTCGCCAAGGTGGACCATCACCGGGCCATCCGGGTGGGCATGCCCGAAGTCGTCTTCGGCCAAGGCAAGACTCCGGAGCAGATCGCAGGCATTGCGGGGCGTCTGGCCGATCATGTACCCAATGTGCTGATCACCCGCGCCAGCCCGGAAGCCGCGGCTGCCGTCCAAGCCATGATTCCGGAGGCGGAATACTTTCCCCTCTCGCGCGCCCTGCGGGTGTGGCGCGACAAGACGACCCATGGGAAAGGCAAGCTCGCGGTGGTGTGCGCGGGCACCACGGACATTCCGGTCGCCGAGGAGGCGCAGGTGACCGCCGAGGTGATGGGTAACGAGGTGCTGACGATTCACGACATCGGCGTCGCCGGCCTGCACCGGCTGATGCACAACCGGGAGAAGCTCACGCAAGCCCGGGTGATCGTGGTGTGCGCGGGGATGGAGGGCGCCTTGCCGAGCGCGGTCGGCGGCCTGGTGTCCTGCCCGGTGATCGCCGTGCCGACCAGCATCGGGTACGGCGCCAGCTTCCACGGGCTGGCCGCGCTGCTCGGCATGCTGAACAGTTGCGCCAGCAACGTCTCGGTGGTCAACATCGACAACGGATTCGGCGGCGGCTACGTCGCGAGCCTGATCAACCGCCTCTAGCGGGGCGAACCGGGCGCTACCGGGGCGAAGGCGCGCCGTAGGGCGGCTCGCCGGCGGCGGTAACCTCGACGGTCATGCGCTCGCCGCCGTCCAGGGCCCAGGGCAGCCCGGCGGCCAGTTCCGCGCTCAGATAGCGCCGCGGGGCGCCATCGTTGACCCGCACCTGATAAAGCAGATCCGGCTCCACGGTGAACCACTCGGGGAATTCGTTCAGCCGGGGGTAGTTCACCGGCAGGTGCCAGTGCAGGCGGTGGCGCGGCACGTCGAAGTGGAGCCGGCCCCGCCAGGGCGATTCCGCCGCCGCATGGAGCACCAGCCGATCGGCGACGCGGGCCGCGCCAAGGCGCACCTGCGGGGTCCAGGGCCGCAGCGAGGCGCCCTGGGTCTTCCAGAGCGCGTACATGAGCGCGGTGCGAATGTAATTACCGTCCCCGTACCAGCCCTCGATGATGCCGTCGTCGCGCTGGCGCGCAAAGTACTTTTCCATAGCCGTGTCCAGCGCGGCCTCCAGACCCGCGTGCGGGATGCGATTGAGCAGCACCAGCGCACTTTCGATGCTGTCGGAATACGCGTTCGCCCCCCACTTCCGGCCGCCGCCGGCTTCGTCAAACAGGTAGTGGTCGTGGCGCGCGACGCTGGCCATGGCTTCCGCCACGGCGTCCCGGAACCGCGTCTCGCCGGTGAGCAGGGAAGCCGTGTAGACCGGATTGTAGAGGTACCCCCAGCAGTGTACGTGCCGGGTGTCGATCGGCTTCAGGGTGAGGATGTCGACGCTCATCATCCAGACCTTGTCGGCGTTGCGCCCGGTTTCCAGCAGGCGGTCGATCAGGCGCAGAAACGGCTCACGGTAAGCCTTGGCGCGTTCCGGTTGACGGTGCTGCACCAGCAAGTAGCCCTCCGCCAGGCCGCCCACGATTTCGTTGCCGTGGTCGGAGAAGCGGAACGACGGATTCAGCGGCTTGCCGGCGGCGACGTCCCAGGAGTGCGGCGGCAGATAATTGGTGGCCGGCAGCACATCCAGGAAGTAGAAATCCGCGAGGGTGGCGACCTGCTCCACGTACGCCGGGTCGCCGGTCCGCCACGCCAGGCGCGACAGGGCTTGCAAGAGGTTGCCGTTGACCTCCGCGGTTTGCGCCGGGATCCGCCCGCGCCGGGTCCGGTAGGGCGCTTGTTCCACCATGGCCGTGGCCAGGCCGCGCATGCGGTGATACCACGGCGTCTCGCCGAGCAGCTCCGTGATCGGGATCAGCCCGTCTTTCACGTACTCGCTGGAGCCGAACATGAGCTCGTCGAGGTTGAACTCCGGCTTGACAAAACCTTTACCGCCTGCCAAGACGTCCCCGGACAGGCGGCCGGACCGGGTGCTATAGAGCACTTCCTGCCGCAGCAGATACCGCAGACGGCCCTCATGCAGTTCCGGGTCGGTGAACCAACTCTCCAGCACCAGAAACGGGTAGAGGTCAGCCGCCGAGTCCTGGATCACCCAATTGGGGTCGGTGAGCTTTCTCGGCAGCAGGCCCGTCGCGGGATCGGCCCGTTCGAGCCAGGCCAGCGAAACACGGTGGCCTCTCCGCATCGCCTCCGCCGCCCGGCGGGAATTCCGCTCGGCAGCCGCCGCCGGCGCGTCCGCGCTCCACGAGAGCCCGGCCCCGAGCGCGAGAAAGCAAAGAACTGGTTTGAGCATGTGAGCCCTTTTTCCCGCGCGGGGGCTCGCGCTGTCAAGGGGACGGACCCGCGTCAGTTGCGCTCGTCGTCGTCCAGATCCAGAGACAGCGGCGCGAACACGGCGTTTCGCGCGCCCGGGTACGGCACGTCCCAGCCGCGGATCGTGCCCCACAGAATGCGGTTCAGCCGTTCGGTGGGCGCCGCGTCAGGCACCTCCCAGCGCATGCGCTGCGAATCCCGCGCGGCCCGCCGGGCTTCGCCCCGCAGGCTCTTCAACGGGGGGTTCAACTCGTCCAGGGACTGCACGGGCGTCACCGCCCGGTAGGGCGTCAGGTCGGCCTCGTTCTGAAAACTGGCCCGCATTTCCGTCGCGATCAGGTCGAACAGCGACAGCGGCGGCAGCCCCAGGATCAGTTCGATCGTTTTCAGCATGCTCTGCTGCGAGTAGAAGGTGGAATCGACGTGGCCGCGGCGCACATACGGGCTGATGGCGAGCGCGATGGTCCGGTGCCCGTCCACGTGGTCGACGCCGTTCTGGGCATCGTCTTCCGCCACGAAGATCGCCATCCTGGGCCAGAAGCGCGACTTACTGAGGGCTTCGACAATCTGCCCCAGCGCCAGATCGTTATCCGCCACCATCGCGCTCGGCGTGGACATCCCCGGTGAGGCGCCCAGCGTGTGGTCGCAAGGCAGTTGCAGGATCGACAGGTGCGGCATGCTGCCCGCCGCCTCCCATTCGCGCAGGTACTCGAGGAAGATGCTGGCCCGCACCACGTCGGGGATGCCGTTGGTGTAACTTGGATAATTCTTCGCCACCAGCGGCTCCATGCCCGCCACGGCCGGCTTCACCTGGAAGTCGCGCGCGAAACTTTCGCCGCGGCGCCAGCGTTCCAGGTATCCGGCGCGGCTGGCGCCGCGCTCGGTCAAATGCGGCACAAACTCGCCGAAGATGCGCACGCTCTTTTTGCGCTCGACCGCCAGGTCCCAGAGGAAGCCGCCGGACGAATAGGCGATGGGGTCGGATCCGTCGTAGGGATAGCTGCGGCCGGCGTAACCCGGATACAGGGTGTACGACGTCTCGTTGGCCTGGGTGGCCCACTGATGTCCGTTGGCGCTGTTCCCGCCGGTCGCGTAGAAGTTGTCCAGCAGGACGAATTCGCGGGCCAGTTTGCGATGGTTCGGCGACACTTTCTCGCCGAACATCACCAGGGACGGATCGCCATTGCCTTGCGCGAGGTCGCCGAACAACTGGTCGTAGGTGCGGTTCTCCTTGATGATGTAGACCACGTGCTCGATCAGGGAGGGCTCTCCGGCCCGCTGGGGAATGGCCACGGGCTTCGCCCGCGGATTCGGCGGGGCAGCGGCGGCGTTGGCGGAGCCGAGCGCGAGATGATTGTTCTCCGCCACGGCCGCCGTGTAGCTGGCCAGCTGCGCCTGATCGGGCGTATCCACTACGGCTACCGATCCGCGATAGGAGTGCACGAAGCGCTTTTTCGGCTCGTCGCGCCACCCGGAACCGGCGCCCAGCAAGGACGCCACCGCCAGCCGCTTACCATCCGCGCTCACCGCGATGGCGTTGGGATACCACGCGGTGGGAATCAGGCCGCGCAGGCGCAGCGTGGAGGTGTCGGCGACCGCCACGGCGTTGATGCCGCCGCAGGTCACGTAGAGCTGCGCGCCGTCGGGAGACAGAGCCAGCGCAGTCGGGGCGATGCCGGTGACGGCGCGGGCAAACGGCTGGATACGCACGGTCGCCACCACGCGATTCTCGGCCAAGCCGATCACCGACACGGAGTCTTCGTTGGTGTTGGCTACGTAGAGCCGTCCCCGCTTCTCGTCGAGCGCCAGCGCCGTCGGATGCAGGCCGGCGGCGATGGTGTGCGTCACCCGCCCGCTCTCGGCGTCAATGCGGCTGACCGATCCGGTGGAGGCGACGCCGCGCCTGTCCACCACCACCCGGTCGGCGCCCGGCGCCATGCCGGTGGTCGCGGTCAGGTCGCCGTCGCGGGGCAAACGGCCGCCCCAATTCACCGTCCACGCCGTCTTGCCGTCGGCGCTCAACGCCGCCGCGACCGGCGCGATCCCCACCGGCGCCGAGTGCACGCGTTTCCCGCTGGCCGCGTCCACGATCGCCAGTTGGTTGTTAAACACCAGCGGGACCGCAATCCGGCCGGCCGCCTGCGCGGGAGCGCCGGCGATGTGCAGGCCAAGATCCGCGGTCAGCACCCGCAATTGGCCTGCTTTCGCTTCGGCTAACAAGACCCGCCGCTCCCGGCCGCCGCCCCTGGCCAGCGTGATCAGCGTGCGTTCCCCGGTGCGCAGCCCGCGGATTCCTCCCGTGCCCTCCAGCGCAAACTGTTCCAGCACGCGATTCCGCCGCCAATCCAGCCGGTAGGCTTCCGCGTTCGTCAGAACCCAAATCTCACCCTCGGACCCGCCGAAATCCACGCCGTAAACTTTGCCATTGAACACCACCGGGACGCCGGCGGGCGTGATGCCTTGCCGGGTGGTTACGACCCCGGGGTCGGTCACCGAACGGACAGGGGGCTGCGCCAGCAGCGTCGCGCCAAGCAGACTCAGGAAAGAAACAAATGGAAAGATCACCTTCCCCACCATACACGCCGAAAGTTACGAAACGAACAAGCTCAATACGTCGCGCGGCCGCCCGAGGCGTCGTACGCCTGCGCCGTGACAAACGAGCAATCCCGGCTGGCCAGGAAGTGCACGATCGCCGCAATCTCCTCCGGCTGGCCGGTCCGCCGCATGGGGATTTTCTCGGTCATATACTCGACCTGCGCCGGCGTGAGCTGATCGAGGATGCGCGTGCGCACCACGGCGGGCGTCACCGCATTCACGCAAATGCCTTCCGTGGCCACTTCCTTGCCCAGCGACTTGGTCAGGCCCAGCACAGCCGCCTTACTGGCCGAGTAGGCGATCATGTTCGGATTCCCCTCCTTGCCGGCGATGGAGGCGATGTTGACGATGCGGCCGTACTTGCGGCTCTTCATATGCGGGATCACGGCGCGGCAGAAGTAAAAGACGCCATGCACATTCACGGCCATGACCCGCGCAAAATCCTCATCGGTCTGCTGTTCGATGGGCGCCGCTTTGCCGGCGATGCCCGCGTTGTTGACCAGGATATCGATCTGCCCCCGCCGCCGGACGATATCCTCCACGCAGTGATGGACCGAGGCGGATGAGGTGATGTCCACGTACTCAGCGAATGAGCCGCCGCCAATCGACTGCGCGATATCTTCCGCGCCCGGGAGGTTGATGTCCGCAACGACGATGGTCGCGCCCGCGGCCGCCAGACGGCGGCAGATCGCCTCGCCGATGCCGGTGGCGCCGCCCGTCACGATGGCGGTCTGGCCGGTCAGTTCCAGAAACATAACGGTATGAGAGTCTCCTCGGTCTAAGGTATCAGCCGGCGATCCGGCGGGAAAGGGCGCGCGCCGGCCGGTCCGTTCCCCGCCCTGCTGTGCGCCGGGTAGACCTGCTTGCCGCCGAGAAAGGTCCGCTCCACCCGCATGGTCTTAATCTCGTCCACCGGGCAGGTAAGAATGTCTTTCTCGAGTACGATCAGGTCGGCCAGCTTGCCTGGCTCGATGGAGCCCTTCTTTTTCTCCTCGAAAGTCAGGAAGGCGTTGTTGGCCGTGTAGAGCCGGATAGCCTGCTCCCGCGTGAGGCGCTCCTCGGGGTGGAGGGGCTGATCGGTCCAGCGCGGCTGGCGCGCCAGCGTGATCCACATCCCAAAGAACGGCTGATAGGGGTTGATGGAACGCATCGGGCCGATTTTCTGCATGTGATCCGAACCGCCGCCCACCGTCACCCCCGCGGCGAACAGGGATTGATACGGCTGAAAGAAGCGTAACCGCGCATCGCCGAACTGCTTGCGGAGCGTGGCCCCGTCGCGTTCGAGCCACGCGGGTTGCAGGTCGGCGACCACGCCGATCCGGGCCATCCGCTCCAGCGCTTCCGGCGACATGAAGTTGGCGTGCGTGATGCAGGGGCGGTGCTCGCGCACCGGAAACTCGCGGTTCACCCGCTCGTAGGCGTCGAGCATCGCGTGCACCGCGCCGTCGCCCACCGAGTGCGTGGTGAATTGCAGGCCGTGCTTCAAGGCCAGCCGCGCCGCGCGGTACAAGGGTTCGGGGTCGATATAACGCAAGCCCCGGTACTCCGGGTCGGTAATCGCATAGATCTTGCTCACGCCCCAGGGCTCGCGCAGGTAGGCGCTGCCGGTCAGCATGCCGCCGTCCAGGTAGCTCTTGGCGCCCCGCAGCCACACCAGGTTGCTGTACTGATGCAACGGATCGCGGACCGCTTTGAGGAGCTGCTCTTCCACCTTCTCTTCGGGCTGGTTGGCGTCGATGTGGTAATTGAGAAAAACGCGGCAGGTGAGTTCGCCCCGGCGTTTCAACTCGCGGTAGAGTTCGACGTCATTCTGCGCGCAGTCGCGCTCGGCGATGCTGGTGATGCCCGCGGCGTTGTAGTCGGCCAGGAGCATCCTGAGCCGCGCCATCCGGTCCGCGAACGTGGGCTGGCGGCCCACGGCGGGGCGGGACAGGAAGGTGCTCCAACTCCGCAGGATGCCCGTCGGCTCGCCCGTGGCCGGGTCGCGCTCGATCTTGGCGCCGGCATGTTCCTTGGGATGCTTGTCGCGCGTGATTCCCGCTTCGGCCAGCGCTCGTGAGTTGAGCGAAGCGTCGGGCCCCGTGCGGAAGATCACCGGGTGGCGCGGGGCGGCCTGATCCAGCTCGGCGCGGGTGGGGTAGCGCTGCTCGCGCAGCCGGGTGATGAACACTTGGGACAGGACAATCCACCCGCCCGGCGGCGTCGCTTGCGCGCGCGCCCGCACGTAGGCCAGCACGTCGGCGATGGTTTCCATGTCCGGGATCTCGTGGTCGAACTCGAACATCGACGCGCTGGCGGCGTGGACGTGGCTGTCGATCAGGCCGGGCAACACGGTCTTGCCGGCCAAGTCGATGACTTTGGTGGCGGGACCGCGTCGCCGCAGCACGGCGGCGTCCGCCCCCACTTCCACAATGCGCTCGCCGCGCACGGCGACGGCTTCGGCGAGGGAAAACCGCGCGTCGACCGTCACGATTTTGCCGCGACGCAGAATCAGGTCGGCCGGCTGCCCGAACACCGCGTCCGCCAGGAGAAACGCCAGGATTGCCAGCATAGCCATAAGCGCCTGCCCCAAGTATAGTGGGGGGCGCCCCGCGCGAACGCCGGCGTCCCGCCGCGCGCGAGTTTCAGGATGGGGCCTTCTTGCGCCGTGACGCCTTGCGCTCCAACGGGTCGGCCGGCTGGTAGTGGAGCTCCTTCGAGAACAGGTCCACTAGGGTCTTGAGGATCTTCACGCGCGCCCAGAGCTTGTCGTTGCCCTCGATCAGGGTCCACGGGGCGGTCAGGGTGCTGGTCTTGCGCACCATCTCATCCACCGCGATCTCATAGGCGCCCCACTTCTCGCGGTTCCGCCAGTCCTCATCCGTCAGCTTCCAGGACTTGTAGCCGACGCGCTGGCGTTCTTCAAAACGCCGAAGCTGTTCCTCGCGGGTGATCTGCACCCAGAACTTCGCGATAATGGCGCCGAAATCCCGCAGTTGGCGCTCGAAGGAATTGATTTCCCGATAGGCGCGCTTCCATTCGGCCTCGGAGCAAAACCCTTCGACCCGCTCCACCAGCACCCGCCCGTACCAACTGCGGTCGAAGATGGCCATTTGGCCGCGCTCGGGCAGCCGCCGCCAGAAGCGGTAGAGGTAATGGTGCGTCTTGTCCTCGCCCGTGGGCGCGCTGATCGGATACACCACGTAGCCGCGAGGGTCAAGCATCTCGGTGACGCGCTTGATGGCGCCGCCTTTGCCCGCGGCGTCCCAGCCCTCGAACACGATGACGACCGGACGCTGCTGCAAGTAGACCTGGTAGCCGAGTTCCCGCAACTGAATCTGGCGGCGGGTAAGCTGGGTGACATACGTTTTCCGGTCGAGGCTGAGGGTGAGATCGAGGGATCGCAACATGGTCAGCTCCCCGCCTCGGCCGGATCGAGGGCCTGGTGTTCCTCCCGCAACTGGCGGTCGCGCTCGTCGTCCTCGGAAGGCTCGCGCGGGGGCGGCGCCTTGGAACCGAGGCGGTTCTCCAAGGCACGGATGGCGGTTTCAAACACGCGGCGCCGGGTATGCCAGCGCGAAGTCGCCTCCACAATGGTCCAGGGGCCGTACTCCGATTCGGTCCATTCCAGCATTTCTTCCGCCGCCAGCAGATAGGCGTCGTATTTCTTGTGCCGCTTCCAGTCTTCCTCGGTGATCCGCCAGTTTTCCAGCGGATCGCGCGCCAGCGCTTCGAAGCGCTTCTTCTGCTCTTTGCGGCTGATGTGCAGCCAGAACTTGACGATCACGCAGCCGTCATCGGACAAAGCGCGCTCGAAATCGAGGATGTCGCGAAACGCTTCGCGGCACTCCCGCTCGCTAACCTGCCCCTCTACCCGCTCGCTCAGGACATGGGTGTACCAACTGTGATCGAAGATGGCCATCTCGCCGCGGTTGGGGGTGCGCAGCCAGAAGCGCCACAGCCACGGGCGGCGCTGCTCGAAGGTGCGCGGAGGCGATATGGGGTGCAGCTTGAAGCCGCGCGGATCCAGCCGCGCCGTCAGCGTCGCGATCGTCGAGCCCTTACCCGCGGCGTCCCAGCCTTCAAACAGCAGGATCGAAGGAACGCCCTGATCCCAGCATGCCTTCTCGAGGTCGTAAAGACGATGCTGCCACGCGGGCAGCATCCGCTGGTATTCGCGGCGGGGGAATTTCGTCTTCAGATTGACCTTTTCCAGCATCAGTCCGTCCGTTTGAGCCGGGACAGGAACCATTCCTGGCTATTGAGCGATTTTTCGTCCGGCGCGGGTTTCACCCGCGCATAACCGCCGTCGGGCAGCATCAGACGCGCCTTCACGTTGTCGGCCATGTACACGGAAAGCACCTCGTCCCGCAGATGGCGGATGAGCCCGGCATCCTCCACCGGAAAGACCACCTCCACCCGGCGGCTGATGTTGCGGTGCATCAGGTCGGCGCTGCCCACGTAGACCTCTTCCTGGCCTCCGTTCCGGAAATAGTAAATGCGGCTGTGCTCCAGGAAGCGGCCGACGACGCTGGTCACGCGAATGTTCTCGCTGATCCCTGGCAGGCCCGGCCGCAGACAGCAGATCCCGCGCACCAGCAGGTCGATTCTCACCCCGGCCTGCGAAGCCTCATACAGGAGCCGGATCATCCCCTTATCGGCCAGCGCGTTCATCTTGAAAATCAGGTGGCCCGCCTCCCCGTTGCGCTGGCGGATGATTTCCCGGTGGATCAACTCCTCCAGCCGCCCCCGCAGGTTTACCGGCGCCACCAGCAGTTTTCGGTATTCGCGCTTGGCCGAGTAGCCCGTCAGGTAGTTGAACAGGTCCGTCGCGTCCGCGCCGATCTGCTCGTCGCAGGTGAAATAACCGAGGTCGGTGTACAGGTGCGCCGTCACCGGGTTGTAATTGCCGGTCGCCAGGTGCACGTACCGGCGGATGGCCTTGCCTTCGCGGCGGACCACCAGCGCGATCTTTGAATGGATCTTCAGGCCCACCAGCCCGTACACCACGTGCACGCCTTCGCGCTCCAGCGCCCGCGCCCACTCGATGTTGCTCTCCTCATCGAAGCGGGCTTTGAGTTCCACCAGCACGGCGACCTGCTTGCCGTTCTCCATCGCCTCGAGCAGCGCTTCCACGACGGGCGAGTTGCGTCCGATGCGGTAGAGCGTCATCTTGATGGCCAGCACGTCGGGGTCGGCCGCGGCCTTCTTAAGAAAGTCGACGACGGGCTGAAACGAGTCGAACGGATGGTGCAGCAGGATGTTTCGTCGGCGGATCAGCGCGAAAATATCTTCCTCGTCCTTGGCTTCCAGGGCGGCGGGCAGGGCGGGAACAAAGGGATGCTCCTTAAGGTCGGGCCGGTCGAGGGAAGCAATTCTCCACAGGCGGCTGAGCCAGAGCGGGCCGGCGACGCGATAGATATCCTCCGTGTCGATTTCCAGGTTCTCGACGAGAAAGTCGAGGATGTCCTCCGGCATTTCCTCGCTGATCTTCAGCCGCACCACCATCCCGAAACGCCGCTGGCGCACCCCCTCTTCGATGGTTTCCAGCAAATCCGCCGCCTCGAGTTCCTGGATTTCGATGTCGGCGTCGCGGGTGACATGAAACGGATGCGCCGCCAGAATCTCCATGCCCGGGAATAGAGTGGGGAGGTGGGCGGTGATGACCTGTTCAATCCAGACGAGGCCATAGCGGGGGCCTCGCAGCCGTCCCTGGCGGCGCGCCCCGGTTTCCACCGGAATCAGTTGGGGCAGCGTATCCGGCACCTTGACGCGCGCGAAACGGACCGCGCCGTCGCGGCCGCGCACCTGGATCGCTAAATTCAGGCTGAGGTTGGAAATGTGGGGAAAGGGGCGGCCCGGGTCGACCGCGAGCGGCGTCAGGACGGGATAGATCGTTTCGTGGAAGTAAGCGTCCGCCTCGGCGCGCTGCGCGTCGCTGAGCGCAGCGTAGTCCAGAATCTGGATTCCCTGCTCCGCCAGCGCCGGCATGAGTTCGTTCTGCCAGCAGCGGCGCGCGTCGCGGAACAGTTCGCTGACCACGGCGCGAATCGCCTGCAGCTGGCTGGCGGGCGGCATCGCGTCGGGGCCGACTTCGAGAATGCCCGCTTCCACCTGGTGCTTCAGGGCCGACACGCGAACCATGAAGAACTCGTCGAGATTGGACCCCAGAATGGCGAGGAATTTCACCCGCTCTAGCAACGGATTGCCGACGTCCTGCGCTTCCTCCAACACGCGCCGTTGAAAGGCGAGCAGGCTGAGTTCGCGGTTCAGGTACAGGCGCGGATCGTCCAATTGCGACGAGGGCGGAGCGGCGTGCGGCTCCACCAGCGAGGGGGCCGGTAAGGCTCTGCCCCTGCGCCGGCCGGCGGGGCGGGGAGCGGAAGACATCGTGATTTTTAGGCTACATCTTTTTGCGGCCGGAATCCCGCTTCGGGAGCCTGTCGAAGTCTTTCATTCTCGCCAGGCGCGCCTCGGGGCAGAGCAGTTTGTCCACGATCAGCCCGAGCGGGCGGAGACGCCTGTCCCGGCGTCTTTCATCCAGCCCCTCCCGCCTAAACCGGTTCCACCCTCACCAGGGCCGCCTCTCCGGCTTCCACTGCCAGCGGGTTCCGCAGCGGGCGGCCGAAGCCCTCAAACGCCACCTCCATCACGTCGCCAGCTTCCAGGCGGACCTGGTCGCCGAAACTGAAAGCGTCCGCCCCAAAGAAGTGGATGTGCACGTCGCCCGGCCGGCGGTGTTGGGGAAACTTGAAGTGGTGATGCTCCAGATTGGCCAGGGTGTGGGACATCCGGGCCTCGCCGGTGGCGATCTCTTTACTCCAGAGCACCGTGCCGCCACGCCAGATCCGGGCGACGCCCGGGACGGAGCCGAAGTCAGGATCCACCACCACTTCCGGACCGAGCGAGCAGTGGCGAAGCTTGGAGGGCGCCAGGTACAGATAGTTCTGCTTTTCGGTCACATGATCGGAGAACTCGTTCCCCTGCGCCATGCCGGCTCGCCGCGGGCGACCGGCGTCGTCGATGACGTAAACGCCGGCCACCTCGCCCTCTTCCCCGCCGTCCCCCGCGAAGGCAGGGACCGCCAGGGATTCGCCGTGGGCGCGCAGGATCTGGCCGCAGCCCTTGTAGAACCACTCCGGGGCGACACCAACGGCGCCGGGCGCGGGGCGGCCGCCCTCCAGACCCCACTGGTACATCTTCATGCTGTCGGTCAACTGGGCTCCGGCGGCGTGCATCGCCTGGCGGTTGGCCGCGCTGGCCAAGTGGGTCAGCCCCGTGCCGGTGATCAGGCACCGGGCAGGCTCCTCCGGATGATCGATGGGCGGCAGCAGCCTCCAGGCCGCGCGACCGGCATAGACGAGGTCATAGTCCACCAGTTCGCCGGTGCGGGAACGGTCGACGGCGGCCAGCAGGCTCTCGCCGCGCGCGAGCGCGCTCCGGGCCAGCGCGTACACCGTAGCGGCGGACAGCAGCCGCAGAGTGGGCTCTTCGACCTGCGCCACGCGCCGGCCCAGTTCGGGATGTTCGAGTTGCACGAGTCGGGTCATGGGAATCCGCCGCGATCAGGAAGGTATGATGATACCAAAGCGGTCCATTCAAAGAACCGGCACCCAGGTGGTAACTTCCTCCCAGACTGCGGCGGCCGCCCGCTGGAACGAGATCACTACGCTGGCCTCGATCGTGCTGATCGAGGGCGCTTTCTTTTTCGTGCTGCCCGCCTTTCCCGATTTCGTCCGGGAATTGGGGATCCAGTCGCCGGCGGAGGTCGCCTCGTGGACGGGCGCACTGATTGGCGTCACGCCGGTGCTGGCGGCGCTGGCGGGCCCCTGGTGGGGACGCGTCGGCGACCGCTTCGGCATTTGGCTGATGGCCCTGCGCAGCACGCTGGCGCTCACCGTGATCTGGACCGCCAGCGCTTTTGTCCGTTCTCCCAGCGAGTTGCTGGCCCTGCGCCTGCTGTTGGGCCTGATCGGCGGCTACCAGACGTTGGTGGTGGCGCTGGCGACCCAGGGCTGCGCGCCGGAGCGGACGGGCCGAGTGATCGCGCGCATTCAGATCACGCAGATCCTGACGGTGGCGGCGGCGCCGGCGGCGGGGGGCGTGCTGGCGCGTCTGCTGGGGGTTCGCGGCCTGTTGCTGACGGCCGCGGCGATGTGCCTGACAGCCTTTGTGGGGTTTCTGCTGCTCTACCGCGACCGCGGCGTGCCGGGGCCGCCGGCGGGGGATGCCGCCGGCGAATCCGTCTTCGTGTTTCGTCTCGCGCCGGGCGTCGGCTGGATGGCCGTTTTGTTGTTTCTGGCCGCGTTGATCGACCGCAGTTTCCAGCCCGCCACCGTGCTGTTCGCGGCCCACCTGGCGCCTCCGGGCGAGTCCGCGCGGCTGGCGGGCCTGCTGATGTCCGTGGGCGCAGCGGGCGACGGGTTCGCGGCCTGGTACTGCGGCAACCAGGGCCGCCGTCCGGATCTGTGGCCTTTGATTGTTGCCCGGGCCGCCGCCGGCCTGGCCGCCTGTTTCGCGCTGTTCTGGACCGGCAGCGCTGGCGCTTTTGTGGCGGGGCGCCTTTTCTACGCGCTGGGCGCGGGCGGCATGCAAACGCTGCTGTACACCGCGGCCAGCCGCCGGATCCCCGAGGCGGTCCGCACCAGCCAGTTCGCGCTGCTGGCCAGTTGTTTTCTGTTAGGCACGGGGGCGGGCGCCCTGCTCACCGGCGTCCTCTCGGCCTGGCGCGTCAACGGCGTGTTTCTGGCCAACGCCGCCTGGTTTGCGGTGCTGCTGGCCGTCGCGCGCGCCGCCCGCCGTCACGCTTTCAACTCGAAGCATTGACCCCGGTACGGCACCACCGCCGGAAGACCGTAGCGCTCTTCGATCTTCCTGGCCAGCGCCTCGGCCTGCGACGTTTCCCCGTGCACCAGAAACACTTTCTTCAGTTGCGGCGTGATGGGCTCCATCCACGCGAGCAACTCGGCCTGGTCGGCGTGGCCGCTGAGTTCATTCAGGGTGGCCACTTGCGCGCGGACCCGCATCGGCTCGCCGAAGATCCGGACCTCGGTCTCCTTTTCCACCAGTTTCCGCCCCAGGGTGCTCTCCGCCTGAAAGCCCGTGATCAGGACCGTGTTGCGGGGGTCCTCAATGCTGTTCCGCAAGTGATGCAGAATGCGTCCGGCCTCGCACATCCCGGAGGCCGAAATCACGATGAACGGCGTCCGAAGGTCGTTGAGCTTCATGGACTCGGCAGCCTCGCGCACGTAGGTGAGGCGGCGAAAACCGAACGGATCCGCCCCGTCGAGGAGAAAATCGCGCGTCTCGGCATCGAACAGGTCGCTGTGCGCGCGGTAGACTTCGGTCGCGTTGATGGCCAAAGGGCTGTCGACGTAGATCGGCACCCGGGGGATGCGCTCTGCCTTGGTCAGTTCGTGCAGTTCCAGGACCAGTTGCTGGGTGCGGCCTACGGCGAAGGCCGGGACGATGATCTTGCCGCCGCGCGCGCAGGTCTCGTTGATGATCCGGGCAAGCTTGTCGCGCACCTGCTCCTCCTGCTTGTGCAAACGGTTGCCATACGTGCTTTCCAGGATCAAATAGTGCGCCGGCGGCAGGGGCTCCGGATCGCGCAGGATGGGAAGGTTCTTCCGCCCCACGTCGCCCGAGTAAATCACGCGTGTCCCGTCCCGCTGTAACACCAGGGCCGACGAGCCCAGCATGTGCCCGGCGTCATACGCCTCAAACCGCAGGCCGGCGCCGGCCTCCGTAACGTGGTGATAGGGCGCCGGCCGGAACAGAGGCAGTGTCGCCTCCACATCTTCGATCGTGAACAGCGGTTCCACCGGCTCCTTCTCGATGGCGCGCCGCCGGGAGAGGCGCTTGTTCACAAACTCCGCGTCTTTCTCCTGGATATAGGCGGTGTCGCGCAGCATGGCGTCGCACAGGTCGATGGTGGCGGCAGTAGTGTAAATCGGGCCGCGGAAGCCGTGCTTGACGAGCGTGGGGAGGTTGCCCGAATGGTCGGTGTGGGCGTGGGAGAGGATGACGGCGTCCACGGACCCGGCCGGAAAGGGCAGGTCGCGATTCAGCGCGTCGGCTTCCTTGCGGCGGCCCTGATGCAAGCCGCAATCGAGCAGGCACCGGAACCCGTTGGCGTCCAGCAGATGCATCGACCCGGTCACCGTCCGGCAAGCGCCCCAAAAGGTCACGCGCATAGAAGGCCAGCATGACACACCTGCGCCGCTGTTGGATATTGGGTCTTATATGGGCAAGAAGCGCTGGAGCCTGATGCTGCTGCTGGCGGCCGCGGCGGCGGCTCAGAAAAAGCCAGTGACCCTCTCCGACATCGGCGCCGCGCGGCCGGCGCTCGAGGCCGCCTTCTGGTCGCCGGACGGAAAACGGCTGGCGTATGAGCGGAACGGCGAACTCTGGGTGTACGAGATCGCGCGCGGCTCCCGGCGCAGCGTGATCTCCCTCCCGGGCCTGGAGGCGAAGGCCGTTCCCTTCGTCAAACCCACGGAGTTCGATTGGCAGAACCGCCGCGTGCGGGAAGCCCGCCTCCAGTGGTCCCCGCAAGGCGACCGGATGCTGGTGGCGGCTGGCGGCGATCTGTTCTGGGTCCGGCTGGCGGACGGCGCCGCCGAGGCCCTCACCGCCAGCTCCGAACAGGAGCGCGACCCCAAGCTGTCGCCGGACGGCGAGGCCGTCGCCTTCCGCCGCGGTCCCGATCTCTACGTGCTGGAGATCGCCTCCCGGAAGTTGACGCGGCTCACGGCGGACGGGTCCGCGACACTCCGCAACGGCCAGCCCGACTGGGTGTACCCGGAGGAGCTGAATCTGGGAACCGCTTTCTGGTGGTCGCCGGACTCGCGGTTGATCGCGTATCTTCAGTTCGACCTTAGTCCCACGCCCCTGTTTCCGCAAGTGGACTGGCTGGAGCCACGCGCGCGATTCGAGCCGCAGCGCTACCCCAAAGCCGGCCAGCCGAACGCCGACGTGCGCGTGGGCGTAACGGCGCGCCACGGGGGGCCTACCCGCTGGATGGACACCGGCGACCCCCGCGACCGCCTGCTGGCGCGCGCCGACTGGATGCCAGACTCCCGCCGGCTCGCCCTTCAGCGGCTGAACCGCTTGCAGAACCGCCTCGATTTGCTGGAGGCGGACGCCGCTACCGGGCAGACCTCCCTGCTGCTGACCGAGGAGGACCCCTACTGGATCAACGTCGGGGACGATCGCCACTTCTTCCGCCACGGCGCCCGCTTCCTCTGGGGCAGCGAGCGCGACGGTTTCCGCCACCTCTACCTGTATGAGCGCAAGGGTTCGGGTTGGAAGACGAAGCAGCTGACCCGCGGATCCTGGGAAGTGACCGAACTGGCCGGCGTGGACGAGGAACGGGGCTGGATCTACTACGTCTCCACCGAGGCAAGCCCGCTGGAGCGTCACCTCTACCGCGTGCGGGCCGAGGGCGGCGCCCCCGAACGCTTGACGCGCACTCCCGGCACCCACGCCATCTCCCTCGCGCCGGACCGCCTGCACTACCTGGACACTTACTCCAGCGTCACCACCCCTGCCCGCCGCACTCTGCACGAGGCCGCCGGGCGCGAAATCGCCGTCTATGATGAAGGCAGCCGCGCCGCGGCAGACGCGTTCGAGATCCTGCCTACCGAGTTTGTTTCGCTGAAGACCTCCGATGGCGTCCTGCTCCACGCGAGGCTGATCAAGCCGGCGCGTTTCGACCAAAAAAAGAAATACCCCGCCGTGGTGCAGGTCTACGGCGGTCCGCACGGGCAGGCGGTAAGAAACACGTGGGCAGGCCTGACTTGGGAGCAGGCGATGGCCCACCGCGGCTTCGTGATCTGGCAGGTGGACAACCGCGGCACCAACGGCCGCGGCCACGCTTTTGAAACCCCCGTGTTCCGCAAGCTGGGCGCGCAGGAATTGAAGGACCAACTCGAAGGACTGCGCTATTTGAAGTCGCTGGGCTTTGTGGACCTGGACCGCGTGGGCATCAACGGCTGGAGCTACGGAGGCTATCTGACGCTTTACAGCCTGGTTCATGCCCCGGATGCGTTTCGCGCGGGCATCGCCGGCGCGCCGGTTACCGACTGGCGGAACTACGACACCATTTACACCGAACGCTACATGGGTTTGCCCGAAGAGAACCAGGCCGGTTACGAGGCAAGCTCTCCCCTAGGGAAGGCGGCAAACCTCAAGGCCCGGCTGCTGATCCTGCATAACCTGGGCGACGATAACGTGCATTTTCAGCACGCGCTCCAGATGGCGGACGCCCTCCAGCGGGCAGGCAAGCTGTTCACCATGATGATTTACCCGCAAAAGACGCACCATGTGGCGGGGCCTGCTCAGAAGCAGATGCACGAACTGATGGCGCGCTTTTTCGAGGAGCACCTGCGGTGAGCGGCCTACAATAAGAGGCATGGAATTTCTGTTCCACAGCCTCGTCGAGCTGATCACGCAAACCTCCACCAACCTGCCGCCCGATGTCCGCCAGGCGATGGGCGTCGCGGCGGCCGCCGAGACGCCGGACACGCAATCCTCGCAGGCGTTGAACATCATCCTTTCGAACATCGACATGGCCGCCGACGACGAAGGCCCCATCTGCCAGGACACCGGGATGCCGACCTTCGACGTGCACACCCCGGTGGGCGTCAATCAACTGGCGATCCGCAAACAGATCGTCGCTGCGGTGGCGGAGGCCACCCGGCGGGGCAAACTGCGCCCCAATTCGGTCGATTCGCTCACCGGCAAGAATTCGGGCGACAACCTGGGACCGGAGACTCCGGTGATTCACTTCGCGCAGCACGAGCGCGACGATATCGAAATCAAGCTGATCCTCAAAGGCGGCGGCTGCGAGAACAAGAACATTCAGTATTCGCTGCCCTGCCAGCTTGACCACTTGGGCCGCGCGGATCGCACGCTGGAAGGGGTGAAAAAGTGCATCCTCCACGCGGTGTGGCAGGCGCAGGGCCAGGGTTGTTCCCCCGGCGCCATCGGGGTGTGCATCGGCAGCGACCGCGCCCACGGCTATCTGCTGGCCAAGCACCAGCTTTTCCGCACCCTCGACGATGTCAATCCCAACCCGACGCTGGCTCAGCTCGAGGCCGAGATCATGGAGGAGGCCAACCGGCTCGGCGTCGGCGCGATGGGCTTCGGCGGCAAGGCTTCGCTGATCGGGTGCAAGATCACCGCGGCCAACCGGCTGCCCGCTTCGTTCTTCGTCTCGGTCGCCTATGACTGCTGGGCGTTCCGCCGGCTGGGCATCCGCGTGGATGCGCACAGCGGCGCGATTACCGAGTGGCTGTACCGCGACCCTGCGCGCCCGGTGGAGCGCATGACCAGCGGAGCAGGATTCCCGTTGACCGGCCGGGAGGTGATCCTGACGCCGCCCATCAGCGAGGAAGCTGTCCGCCAGCTTAAGGTTGGGGACGTAGTGCTGATTTCCGGGGAAGTATACACCGGCCGCGACGCTGTGCACGCTCACCTCATGAAGAACCCCCCTCCGGTGGACCTGCGGGGCGCGGTGCTCTATCACTGCGGGCCCGTCATGTTGAAGCAGGGCGACCGTTGGACCGTGAAGGCCGCCGGACCGACCACCAGCATTCGCGAAGAGCCTTACCAGGCGGACATCATCCGGCGCTACGGCGTGCGGGCGGTGATCGGCAAGGGCGGCATGGGCGCCCGGACGCTGGCGGCGCTGCGCGAAGCAGGCGCGGTCTATCTGAACGCCATCGGCGGCGCCGCGCAGTATTACGCGCGCACCGTCGTGGACGTGCCCGGCGTCCACCTGCTCGACTTCGGCATTCCCGAAGCGATGTGGCATCTGCGCGTCAAGGACTTCGTGGCCATCGTCACGATGGACGCGCATGGCAACAGCCTGCACGCGGACGTGGAGAGACAAAGCGGCGAAGCGCTGGAAGCGCTGGCGGCGCGGTAAAGCGGCGCCCACCGCGGTTGCCGGCATCTTCCAGGGACGGATAGGCCGTCCGGCGGAGAGACAGTCGAAAAGGATTCGTGCCTACCACCTGGTTGCTGCGAGGCGCCCGGCAGTTGCTCACGCTGCGCGGGCCCGCGCCGCCCCGCCGCGGGCTGGCGCTGGCCGACTTAGGCGTCATTCCCCAGGGCGCCCTGCTGGTGCGCGAGGGGAACATCCAGGAAGTCGGCCCTGCCCGGCGGATTGAGAACCTCCGCGCCGCTCGCTACGCGCCCGAAATCGACGCCGGCGGACGGGTGGTCCTGCCGGCGTTTGTCGATCCGTGCGTGGAGCCGGCGGCGGCTGTCGGCGGAGAGGAGCGCGCCGAGGCCAAGAGCCGGCGGGTCGCCGAAATTCTCTTGCGGCACGGGACAACGACCTTCGGGGCGTACCCGCCCGCCGGCGCCAGCGCGGACGCGAATCGAAGAGCGCTCCGCATTTTCCGCAAGCTGCGAAGAAAGGCCTTGGAAGCCGTCCCCTTCACGCGCCAGCCTCCGGACGGGCCCGCCGAAGCAGCGCGTCTGCGCAAGCAGCAACTGGCCGGCGGCCTGGTGCTCGCGCTGGCCCGGGACGCCGCCGCGATCCGGCAGGACGTGGCGGCAACCGGCGGTCTGCTCGACTTGCGGGCTTGGGCGGGAGACGGCTTCGACTTGCCGAGTTTGCTGGCGGCCCTGGAGGCGGGGGTCTTGTCTGTAGACGGATTGGTCCAAGCGACCGAGAACGAGGCCCGGGCGCTGGCCGCCGCTCCGGCCACCGTCGTGTTACTGGCGCCGTATTTCGCCGCCAGCCCTTCCTCACTGGCGCGCGGCCTCATCGAGCGCGGAGTCGGGCTGGCGCTGGGCACCGGTTTCGGATGCGCCCCGAAGGCCGCCTATAGCCAGCAGGCGGCGATCGAACGGGCCGTCTGTCACCTCGGCTTGCGCGTCGAAGAGGCCCTCAGCGCGGCCACCATCAACGCCGCGCACGCCACTGGCGTGGCGAACCGCTGCGGGTCGCTCGAACCCGGCAAATTCGCGGACCTACTGGTGCTGGATTGCGACGACTACCGGGAAATCTCCTATCATTTCGGAGGGAACCTGGTCCACCGGGTTTTCAAGGCCGGCGAAATGGCCTGGAGCGCCGAGTGAACGAACCGCTGATCGAATGCGTCGCCAACTTCTCCGAGGGCCGCGACCCGGTGGTGATCGAAGCCCTGGCGCAGGCCGTCGAGTCGGTGTCCGGCACGCTGCTGCTCGACCGCACGCAGGACCCCGACCACCACCGCGCGGTGCTCACCTTTGCGGGAGCGCCGGCCCCCGTCGCCGAAGCGGCGTTCCGCGCGGTGCGCGAGGCGGCCGCGCGGATCGACCTGAACCGTCACCAGGGCGCGCACCCCCGCATCGGCGCGGCGGACGTGGTTCCCTTTGTCCCTGTGGAGGGCGTCTCCCTGGGCGAGTGCGCGGACCTGGCCACGCGCGCCGGCGAGCGGATCTGGCGCGAACTGGGCATCCCGGTATACCTGTACGAGGCTGCCGCGCGGCGGTCAGGCCGCCGCAGGCTAGAGGTGATCCGGCACGGCGGCTTCGAAGGGCTGCGGGTGGAAGTCGCGCGGGACCCTGAGCGCCATCCGGACTTCGGCGAAGCGGCGCTGCATCCTACGGCCGGCGCTACCGTCGTGGGCGCCCGCAAGTTCCTCATCGCCTTTAACATGAACCTCCATCCGCCCGACCTGGAGGCGGCCCGCGCCATAGCGCGCGCAGTGCGCGCTTCCTCCGGCGGCCTGCCCCACGTCAAGGCGCTCGGGCTGCTGCTCGCCTCGCGCGGCCTCGCGCAAGTGAGCATGAACCTGACCGATTTTGAAGTGACGCCGGTGGCCCGGGTGTTCGAGGCGGTCCGCGCGATGGTGGCCGCCCGCGGTCTCCGTCTGGCCGGTAGCGAGATCATCGGGCTTGTTCCGCGCCGCGCCCTGGAAGGGGCGGAAGCCTGGCTGCCCACCGTCGAGAACTTCCGGGACGATCTGGTGCTGGAGACCCGGCTGGAGAGACGCCGCGGGGCGGCACGATAGAATGAAGAGAACGTGCTCGTCCACATCGACCAGGCTCCACCCCGCCCCCGCTGGCTGCGCGCGCCCGCGCCCGTCGGCAGCCGCTACCAGGAACTCAAGGATCTGGTGAGCCGCCTCCGCTTGCACACCGTGTGTGAGAGCGCGGCCTGTCCAAACGTGGGCGAATGTTGGAATCATGGCACCGCCACGTTCATGATCCTGGGCAACGTCTGCACCCGGCGCTGCGGCTTCTGCGCGGTCCAGAAAGGCATTCCGCTGGAGGTGGAAGAGGACGAACCGCGGCGCGTCGCGGAGGCGGTGGCTGCACTGGGTTTGCGTTTCGCCGTCATCACCAGCGTCAATCGCGATGATCGCAAAGACGGCGGCGCGGAACAGTTCGCCCGCACCATTCGCGCCATCCGCGAGCGGGTGCCGGGCTGCGGCGTCGAGGTGCTGGTGCCTGATTTCCAGGGACGCCGGGAGTCGATGGCCACCGTGCTGGAAGCCCGTCCGGACATCCTGAATCACAATACCGAAACCGTCCCGCGTCTGTACCGGCAGGTGCGGCTGGGCGCGCGCTACCAGCGCTCGCTGGACATGCTGGCCTGCGCCAAGGAACTCGCCCCCGGGATTCCCACCAAGTCGGGTTTGATGCTCGGTTTGGGCGAAACCCTGGAGGAGGTGGGGACGGTCATGCGCGACCTGCGCGCGCACCACGTCGATATTCTGACCCTGGGCCAGTACCTGCGCCCCTCCCCGAAGCACCTGCCGATCGTGCGCTATGTCACGCCCGAAGAGTTCGCCGCCCTCAAGCGTTTGGGCTACGAACTCGGCTTCTCCCATGTGGAATCCGGGCCGCTCGTGCGCAGTTCCTATCACGCCGCCCAGGCGTCAACTCTTTCGGCCCGCTTCGCCGGTGTAAGCGTGGCGCCACCGCCGCATTAACGACATTTCAGTTAAAAGGTCCACCTTCTCCTGTTCACGGAGAGCTGTGTTCGAGCGGGCGGTCGCTTCCGCAACGCCTTTTTTCTGGTGAGAGGCAAGTGCCTGTTTATCGGAGACCGGCGGGCGAAGGCGACCTTTGTCTGGATCAATGTCGTTCCCTACAGCGTCTCGGCGAACGGGGCGTTCGGTTCGTTCAAAGTGTTTCTGGAGGGAGAAGTGGACGCCGGCAATCCGGCCCGGATGGTAGGGACGCTCCACGCCTATTCCCCCCCGGTAGCGGATCCTCTCCACACTCACAACGAAGGCGGAATTGACGTGGGGATCTTTACGATCCAGCATCTGCGCCGGATTCCGGGCGCATTGAATCGGGACGGCAAAATTGGCGCCGGGCGACGTTTGCGCTGTCCGGCGCTAGGTGCAGGCCGGCACGATTGCGGATGCGGCAGGGGAGCGGCGGGAGCGCGCCCAAGCCAGGAAAAACGGAATGCGGCAGGCGCTGGATGAGCAAGGATGGAACCGAGCGGGCGTCGCTACCCGGGCTGTTAGCCTAAGGCCACGCGGAGATGGGCCAGGGACCGTTTCATCGCGTTCAGGTCCTGACGTTCATGTTGGACGGTGAAGGCCATCTCGCGAAGCTGTTCGTGTTTCAACTCCAGGAAGAGCGGCAGCAGCGCGGGGTCGTGCCAGCCCTCCTGCGTTTCCTGCTGGATGATGCGGAGGGAGTCCTGGATGGAGAGGGCGGGCTTGTAGGGCCGGACGGTGGTGAGGGCGTCGAAGACATCGGCGAATTGCAGGATCCGCGCCAGCAGGGGGATTTGGTCGCCGCGCAGGGCGTCCGGGTAGCCGGTTCCGTTCCAGCGTTCGTGGTGGCTGCGAATCACCGGTTGCACCAGGTCCAGGCAGCGAAGCGGGGCGCAGATCTGCTCGCCGCGCAAGGTGTGAGTCCGCATCAGCGCCCATTCATCCTCGGCCAGGGGGCCTGGTTTGAACAGGATGGAGTCCGGCATGCCGACTTTGCCGATGTCGTGCAGGAAGCCCCCGCGATAGAGGGCGAGCAATTCGGCCGAGGAGAGTTCCAGGCGCATGCCCATGGCGACGCTGTACAACGCCAGGCGCTCACAATGACCGGCCGTTCCCGGATCCCGCTGCTCGACGGCCACGGCGAGGGAGAACAGCACGGCCTCCGATTCCTCCAGGCGGCTGAGCGTCGCCCTCTCCCGCAACATGCTTTGGATGCGCCAGCGCAATTGCATGGGCGTGAACGGACGCTCCAGCACGTCGTCGGCGCCGTGGGCGAGGCAGTCGGCGCCATCGACATCCCAGCCCGCCAGCATCAAAACCGGCACCGGCCGGACACCTTGCTCGGATTGGATCCGCCGGCACAGTTCAAACCCGGCCAGCTCCGGCAGATTCGCGCTCAGCACCGCCAGATCGAACCGATGAGCGCGTAATCTGGCCAGCGCATCCTCTGCGTCGCGCGCCACCTCGACGGCACAACCCTCGGCACGCAGAATAGCCCCCACCAGGTGCAGGTGGATCTCCACGTCGTCCACCAGCAAAACCCGCACGCGCCGGACAGGTGCGCGCAGGGGATCGCTCCAGGCGCCGCCGAACACTTCGGGCCATTGCCCCAAAAGGTCGACGCTCCGGCGACCAACGGCGGACGTAGACTCGCGAAGTTCGGGCTCCATGGGTAGCGTCTATAGTTATCGGCCCGCTCCTTCCCTTTCGTGAGCCTCCTTCGGCAGACGAAGTACTAAGCTGGAACCCCTACGGGGCGCTCCTGGGAAATTGGGATACACTGGCAGATACTCAGCACATCGCAGGAGTCATCATGCCGAATCGTCGCCGTTTCCTCCAAGGATTGACCGCCGCCCCGTTAGCAGGGGGGCTGGGCGCCGCCGCTCCCCCGCGCCGGGACTATTTCAAAGAACTGGGTATCCGGCCCTTCATTAACGCGGCGGGAACCTACACCACGCTCACCGCCTCCCTGATGCATCCGGAGGTGGTGCAGGCGATCGAGTTTGCCTCGAAGAGCTTCGTTCGGCTGATCGAACTGCACGATGCCGTCGCCAGGCGCATCGCGGAACTGGTCGGCTGCGAGGCCGCGATGGTCACCTCCGGCGCCGCCGGCGCGCTGACGGTGGGCACGGCAGCCTGCATCACCGGCACGGATCAGGAAAAGATCCGCCGCCTGCCCGATATCCGCGGCATGAAGAACGAGGTCATTATTCAGAAATCCCACCGCTACGGCTATGACCACGCCGTCCGCAATTGCGGCATCACCTTTGTCGAGGTCGAAACGCGCGAGGAACTCGAGCGGGCGGTCAGCGACCGTACCGCGATGATGCTCTTCTTCAACGCCGCCAACCCCAACGGCCAGATCAAGGATGCCGAGTTCGCCGCCCTCGGCAAAAAGCACCACGTCCCTACGTTCAACGACGCCGCCGCCGACGTCCCGCCAAAAGAGAACCTGTCCAAGTGGACCAACATGGGTTTCGATCTGGTGACTTTCTCCGGGGGAAAAGGAATTCGCGGCCCGCAAAGCGCGGGGCTGCTCCTCGGCCGTAAGGATCTGATCGAGGCTGCCCGGCTCAACTCCTCGCCCTACAGCGACTCGATCGGACGCGGCCTGAAAGTAAACAAGGAGGAATTGCTGGGCATGATGGTCGCCGTCGAACTCTACGTCCACCGCGACCACGAAGCCGAGTGGCGGGAGTGGGAAAAACGGATCCAAGTCGTTTCCGACGGTCTTTCCTCGTTGAAGGGCGTCAACATGGAGACGTTCGTTCCCGAAATCGCCAACGCGGTTCCCCACCTGCGGATTACGTGGGACCAGTCCAAGATCACCGCCGAGGAAGTCACCCGGCGCTTGCGGGAAGGCGAACCCTCCGTGGAGGTCCGCCCGCCGAGCCGCCAGGGGGTGATCGAGGTGGCTGTGTGGATGTTGCAGCCCGGCGAAGCCCAGGTGGTCGCCCGGCGGATTCGGGAAGTGCTCAAACCCGCGCTGGGCTAGCGGATGGGCGCAACGCGGCCGGGCATGGCGCGAGCGGTGCGAACCTTCGCCGCTGAGCCGCGCGCCAATCGCGCCGGATCCGAACGGTCCGCCAGGAGGTTACGCTGTGGCCCTGCGAACCGCAGCGCTCCTGCTTGCTGCCCGCGGTCCTCTGGCGGCTGAAAATGCCGAGTTTCAGTACCGCCACGGCGACATCGCCGTCCCGCACGCCTCCGCCGCGGAGCCGAAATGAGAGCGGCTTTCGGCGGAAGCAGCGCTGCATTACCTGGAGCAGGGGGCCCTCGCCTGGGCCGGCGACCGACAGCGTCCAGCAAGTTCCACAAAGACCGTCAGCGGCGCCGGGCCGGGAGCCACCGGCTTGAAGAGGTCTCCTCAACCAAAAAAGAAGCGCGCGCAGTACGATCAGCCGCCGCAACACTTCTTATACTTCTTGCCGCTGCCGCACGGACAGGGGTCGTTGCGTCCCGGTTTGCCGGACACCACGGTCGCCGGCGCCAGCAGCGCTCCGTCCTCGCCGTACAATGGCTCCAGGTCATGGCGGTCGAGCCGGAGATTGATGGCGTCCTTGACGGCCGTCTCTTCGTCTTCGGACAAGCCGCCCGCCAGCCGTTCGATGCGCTCGTAAAGCTGGCGCATGCCGCGGCGGTTCATCTCGGCGGGCGCCGCCAGGGCGTAGCAGGGCAGCGCCTCGTCCCGCAGTTCCTCGATCGCGAACGCGGGAACCAGCCGTTCGGCCTCTTCGGTCAGTTCGTAGAAGCCAACGCCCTGCATCGCCTGTAGCCGCACCACCTCGTCGGCATCCTCAAGATGGCGGCGGAAGAACGGGATGAAGTCTTCGTGGGCCGCCAGGATCATCGCTTGCATGGCCTTGACCCGCGCCTCCGGCATGGCGTAAAAGCGCAGGATGGTCTCCCGGAACGCCTTTTTCTCCCGCTCGATCATCGCCAGGGCCACCAGCGCCCCGCAACGCTCCTCGAGGGCAAACTGCTCCCCGCGCAGGCGGACCGCCATGGCCTCGCGCACGGCGGGATTGCGGCGGGCCACCTCGCCCAGGTTTTCCCAGGCCAGCCCGCGCACTTCCGGCGAGGGATCTTCCTGCGCGAGTCGCAGCAGGCGCGCGGTCAGGTGCTCCGGCACGCCTTCGTGCGTCAGTTCGGCGACGGCAAACGCGCGGTAATCGGGTTCGGGACTCGCCAGGAAGGCCTCGATCTCGGCCTCATCCAACAGGTCAAACCGCGGATCCACTTCTTCCGGGTACTCGGCGAAGAGGTCGAAGGGCTCTTCTTCCTCCTCCTGCGTGCCGCCGACTTCCAGCAGCACGGCGGACGCTTCCAGCGAGGTTCGCTGCCAGGCTTCGCCCGCTTGGGCAGCCGCGGCGCGGATGGCCTGCGCCGCCGCCGGATCGCCGTAGGACGCCAAACAGTGAGCGGCTTCCACGGCATCCCCGGCCAAATTCTGCAACAGCAGCTCGAGGATCCGTCCGTCGCGTACGCCCAGCGAGGCCAGCAGGAATGCGATTTCCGGCTTGGCCTCCTCGCCGGCGCGTGCGTATAACTCCAGCAGCGGTTCGACCGCCGCGGCGCCGAGCGCGCGGAAGGCGGCGACCAGGTCGTAGTCGATGTCCTCGGGATACTTCTCGACCTGGGCGAGCAGGAACGGCAACGCCTCGGGACGCCGGAGATGCCGCAGCAGCGCGATCAGGTCCGCGGTGAGGTCCGCGCGGTCCTCCTCCCGGTCTTCCTGCGCGAATTCCACGACAGCCGCCGCGGTGTCGCCCGGGCGGCTGAGCAACGCCCGGAGCCAGCGCTGGTCAATGCCGACGAAGCCTCGCGCGGCCGCCTCCAGCAATTCGCGCGGCGTGCGGGCGCTATACTCCTGCGGGCTCAAAATCATGTTTTCCATTCCGGGAACTACCTCGCTTCCCGCCGCCCTCACCGGACGACGATGTTGACCAGCTTGCGGGGCACCACGATCACTTTGACGATCTGCTTGCCGTCAAGCTGCGCCTGCACCTTTTCGTGCTCCACCGCGCGCCGCTCGACTTCGTCGGCAGCGGCTTCCGCGGGCAGCAGAATCCGCACGCGCACTTTCCCGTTGATCTGCACCGGATATTCGATTTCCTCGGCGCGGGCGAGTTCGGGGTCGTAGGCGGGCCAGCGCTGCTTAAACACCGGACCGGTACGGCCCAACTCTTCCCACAATTCCTCGGCGGTATACGGTGCGAACGGGCCGAGCATCAGCGCCAGTTTCTCGCAGACCTCGTCCACCACCGGCCGCGACAGCCGGCCTTCGGCGGCGTAGAGTTCATTCACCAGCTCCATCAGCGACGCGATCGAGGTGTTGAAGTGCCACCGCGTCTCGAAATCGGTGGTGATCTTCTGGAGCGTTTGATGCAGCTTACGGAGCACCGCGCGGTCGGCTTCGCCGGACGCGGGAGCCGCGGCGCCGGCGTTCCGCGTGACCCAGCGGAAAACGCGCCCCAGGAAACGGTACTGGCCTTCGACGCCCGAATCGATCCAGTCGACGTCTTTTTCCGGCGGCGCGGCGAACAGCGCAAACAACCGGGTCGTATCCGCGCCAAACTTTTCGGCGATGTCGTCGGCCGCCACCACGTTGCCCTTGTTCTTCGACATTTTGGCGCCGTCGCGGATCACCATCCCCTGGGTGAACAGACGGGCGGCCGGTTCATCGTTCTGAATCAAGCCCAGGTCGCGCATTACCTTGGTCCAGAACCGCGAATAGATCAGATGCAGAATGGCGTGCTCCACGCCGCCGATGTATTGATCGATCGGGAACCAGTAGGCGATCTTTTGCGGGTCGAACGGCGCCTGGTGGTTGTGCGGGTCGCAATAGCGGTAGAAGTACCAGGACGAATCCACAAACGTGTCCATGGTGTCGGTTTCCCGGCGGGCGTCCGCGCCGCAGCTTGGGCATTTGACCTGGACGAATTCCGGCACATCGGCCAGCGGCGAACGGCCCGTGCCGGTGATCTGGATGTCGAGCGGCAACCGCACCGGCAGTTCGCTTTCCGGCACGGGGACCACGCCGCAGTGCGGGCAGTGCACCACGGGAATGGGCGTGCCCCAGTAGCGCTGCCGCGAGATGCCCCAATCCTTAATCCGGTAGGTCACCGCGGCCTTGCCGAAGCCTTCGCGTTCCGCCTTCTCGTTCATGCGGCGCCGGGCTTCGGCGCTGGGCAAGCCGGAGAATTCGCCCGAGTTTTCCACCACGCCGTCTGCGGTGAACGCCGCGACCGGCTCGGCGGGCAATGCGCCGTCGACGGGCCGGATGACCGGACGAATCGGGATCCCGTATTGCTTGCAGAATGCGAAGTCGCGTTCGTCGTGCGCGGGCACCGCCATGATGGCGCCAGTTCCATACCCCATCAGGACAAAGTTGCCGATCCAGACGGGAACCCGCTCACCGTTGAACGGGTTCACCGCGTAGTGGCCCGTGAAAAACCCCTCCTTGGCGATGTTGCCCGGGTCCTGCTGGCCGCGCGCGTCCACCAGCGCCTGGGCGCGGGCGCGGCCCTCCACGTCGAGAATCCGTCCGTTCAGCGGATGCTCCGGCGCCAGGATGACGCAGGTGGCGCCGTAGATGGTGTCCACGCGGGTGGTAAACACGCGGATGGGCTCGCCCGTGGTCTCCAGCCGGAAATCGCATTCGGCGCCTTCCGAGCGTCCGATCCAGTTCCGCTGCATCGTGATGACGCGCTCGGGCCAGCCGCCTTCCAGTTTGTCCAGGTCGGCCAGCAACTGGTCGGCGTAGGCGGTGATGCGGAGGAACCATTGTTCCAGGGCGCGCTGCTGCACGGGCGTCGATTCGTGCCGCCAGCAGCAGCCCTCCACCACTTGCTCGTTGGCCAGCACCGTGGCGCACTCCGGGCACCAGTTCACCAGCGCCTCCTTGCGGTACGCCAGTCCGCGCTCCAGCATCTTCAGAAAGAACCACTGGTTCCAGCGGTAGTATTCGGGCTCGCAGGTGGACAGCTCGCGCTCCCAGTCGTAGCTGAACGCGAAGCGCCGGTGCGTCTTCTTCATGATCACGATGTTCTGGAGCGTCCATTCGCGCGGCGCCGTCTTGTTTTTGATCGCCGCGTTTTCCGCCGGCAGACCAAAGGCATCCCACCCCATCGGGTGCAGCACGTGAAAGCCCTGCATCCACTTGTAGCGGGCCAGCGCATCGCCGATCGCATAGTTGCGGATGTGGCCGACATGGAGCGCGCCGCTCGGATACGGCAGCATTTCCAGCAGGTAGTATTTCGGCTGGCCGGACTGCTCCTCGGCGCGGTAATGCGCGGCGTCTTCCCAGCGCGCGTGCCACTTCATTTCGATGGCGGTGTGGTCGTACGTCTTTTCTGGCATAGGCTCTTCAGCGTGTCGAGGTCCCGGCGCGCGTCCTCGTCGGTATCCATGGGGGTTTCGAGAATCCACGGGAGACGGCGAAAATGAGTTTGGCGGGCGATCCGCCCGAACCCGCCTGCCCCGATCTGTCCTTTACCAATATTCGCATGCCGATCGACGCGCGAGCCGAGCGCGCCTTGCGAGTCGTTGACGTGGCAGAGCCGCACGTGCTCCCAGCCCAGCACCCGGCCGATTTCCCGCGCGGTGCGGGCCAGCCCTTCCGCCGACGCCAGATCGTAGCCGGCGGCATGCAGGTGGCAGGTGTCCAAGCAGAAGCCGATCGGGAAGTCCACCAGATTCTGGGCGACCTCGCGGAGCGCGTGCAATTCCTCCAGGCGCGCGCCGAGCGCCTGGCCGCCGCCCGCCGTGCACTCGAGCAACAGCATGAAGCCCGGCGCCGAGAATCCCAGCCCGGCTGCGGCCAGCGCCGTGACAACATTCGCCATCGCCTGCTCGACGGTTTGCCCCTTGGCGCTGCCCGGGTGAGCGACCAGGTAGTCCGCGCCGATCAGGCGGGCGCGCTCGAGTTCCCCGCGAAACGCCGTGATCGAAGGCTGCCGCACGGCGGGGTTGGCCGAGGCCAGGTTGATCAGGTAGTTGTCGTGGACCGCCAGCGGCGTCAGGTCGAGCTGCTCCCTCACCCGGCGGAGCGCGGCGGCGTCGCGCGGATCCAGCCGCGCACCTTCCCACCTGCGCGGACTGGAGGTGAAGATCTGGAGGGTGTTGGCGCCCAGCGCTCGCGCATGTCGCGCGGTCCGTTCGAGCGAGCCCTGGCTGCGCGTGTGAAGGCCGATCCGCAGAGTATCCCCATCGTAACAATGCCCGTACAATGTGGGGTTATGCTTCGCATCCTTTGGCTTCTGGCGCTGGCGAACCTGCGGGCGGCCCAGCCGCCCTCCCCGGCTCCGGCCGATCCCTTCGCGAACATCGAGTGGCGCTTTATCGGCCCGGCCAACATGGGCGGTCGCGCCACGGACATCGAAGGCGTGCCCGGCGATCCGAACATCGTCTACGCGGGCTATGGCGGCAGCGGCTTGTGGAAGACGGCCAACGGCGGCGTCACTTGGACGCCCATCTTTGAGCAGCAGAACGTCTATTCCATCGGCGACCTGGCCCTGGAGCCCGGCAACCCCGAGGTCGTGTGGGTGGGCACGGGCGAATCCAACACGCGGAACAGCGTCTCGTTCGGCGACGGCGTCTACCGCACCACCGACGGCGGCAAGACCTGGACCCACCTGGGGCTGAAACAAACCGAACGGATTTCCCGGGTGCTGGTACATCCCACCAATCCGGCCGTGGCGTACGTCGGCGCGCTCGGCCACGCTTACGGCCCCAATGAGCATCGCGGGGTCTATCTGACCACCGACACCGGCAAGACCTGGCACAAGACGCTCTACCTCGACGCGCAGCACGGAGTCTCCGACCTGGACATGCACCCGGCGAATCCGAATCTCCTGTTCGCCGCCATGTGGAAGTTCGAGCGCAAACCCTGGAGCCACACCTCGGGTAGCGAACAGGGCGGCGTGTTCCGCTCGGTGGACGGCGGGCGCACCTGGAAGAAACTCACCGAGGGCCTTCCCAAACTGATGGGCCGCATCGGCGTGAAGGTGGCGCCCAGCAATCCGCGCGTGGTCTACGTCATTGCCGAGTGCAAGGAGGGTACGCTCTTCCGCTCCGACGACGGCGGCGACACGTTCAAAAAAATCACCGACAAGCGCGACATCGTCTCGCGCGGGTTCTACTACGCCGACCTGCGCGTGGACCCCCGCGACGAGAACCGCATCTACGCGATTGCGACCAACTTGTTCGTCTCGATCGACGGCGGCAAGGAGTGGAAAACCATCACCGGCGGGGTGCACGCCGACTACCACGGGTTGTGGATTGACCCCCAGGATACGCGCCGGATCTGGTGCGCCAATGACGGCGGCATCGCGGTGTCCTACGACGGCGGCGCTTCCTGGCGCGCCATCTATCAGATGGCGGTGGGCCAGTTCTATCAGGTGCACGCCGACAACCGCGAGCCGTTTTATTGGGTCATGGGCGGCCTCCAGGATAACGGCAGTTGGACCGGTCCGGCGCGCACCCGCGAACCCGCCGGCATCCTCACCGACGACTGGCGCATGGTGCAGTTCGGCGACGGGTTCTACATGCTGAACCATCCCGATAACCCCGACCTGTATCTGGCCGAATCGCAGGGCGGCTCGATCGGCCGTACCGAGATGCGCACGCGCGAGCAGCAGGACATCAGCATACAACCCCTCGGCTACTGGGGCGGACCGGTGAGCGCCGCCCGCTACCGGTTCAACTGGAACGCGCCGATCGTGCCCTCGCCGCACGACAAGAACACGGTGTACTTCGGCGGCAACGTGCTGTTCCGCTCCCGCGATTTTGGCAAGAGCTGGCAGCCCATCAGCGGAGATCTGACCACCAACGACCCGGAGAAGCAGAAGTCCGCGGGGGGCCCCGTCTGGTTCGATAATTCCAGCGCCGAGTACCACTGCACCATCATCAGCGTGGCGGAATCGCCCCGGAAACCGGGCCAGATCTGGGTCGGCACGGACGACGGCCGCCTGCACGTCACCGAGGACGCGGGCGGCAAGTGGACCGAACTCACCGACCGGGTAGGCGTGCCCAAACATTCGCCGGTGTCGCATGTCGAGCCCTCGCGCGCCTCGGACCGGGTGGCGTACGCCGCCTTCGACCGGCATATGTTCGACGACTTCGCCGCGCACATCTTCAAAACCGCCGACGGCGGCAACTCCTGGACGCGCATCAGCGGCGATCTGCCCGCCGGGGCCTACGTCCACGCGCTCCGCGAAGATCCCCGCCATCCCGCCCTGCTGTATGCCGGCACCGAACTGGGCCTGTACTACACCACCAATGGCGGCGCGAACTGGAAATTCCTCCGGCTGAAGAACCTGCCGCCCGTCGCGGTGCATGACATCGTGGTGCACCCGCGCGAGAACGATCTGATCCTCGCCACCCACGGACGCAGCATCGTGATTCTGGATGACGCCGCGTTTGTGCAACAGATGACGCCGGAGATCGCCGCGCGCGGCCTGCACCTGTTTCCGCCGCGACCGGCGCTGCGCCACGCGGCGCGGATGACCCGTTACGGTCTGGCCGGCGCCACGTTCAAGGGGCCTAATCCGCCGTACGGCGCGCTGCTCACTTACTACCTGAAGGAGAAACTCGACGAGAAGGCGGAGCTGAAACTGGAAATCCGCGACGCCGGCGGCGCGCTGGTGCGCGAGCTTAAGAAACTGCCGCGGGAGAAGGGCGTGAACCGGGTGGCCTGGGACCTCCGCGGCGAACCGCCCGCGCAACGCAAACCGCCCACTCCCGAAGAGGTCGAGTTTGGCTCCGGTTTGCGCGGGGTGGAAGTGCTGCCCGGCGTGTACACTGTGCGGCTCATCCACGGCAGCCAGACGGTGGAGTCTAAGTTGGAGGTGCGGCTCGATCCGTCGTTGCAAGTGTCCGCCGCGGATCTGAAGCTGCGGCGCGACTCCGCTCTGAAACTGCGCGACCTGGTGGACGCCGGCAACAAAACGCTGCGCACGCTGGACAGCCTGCGCGAGCAGTTAGACCATCTCGACAAGCTAGCCAAGGACCGCCTGCCGGAACGGGAAGCCGAGATCGCCAAGCGGCTTGAGACCTTCCGCAAGGAGCTGGACGCAATCATCCTCAGGCTGGGTAGCGCCCTGGACGCGCCGCGCCTGGAGACCCCGCCCTCGGTGATGGACCATCTCGCCGAACTGCTGTCCAGTGTGGAGAGCGTCAACGCCGCGCCTACCGCTTACCAGATGGAGGCCGCCGCCTCGCTGACGCCGAAGTTCAGCGAGCGGCTGGCGGAAGTCAACCGGTTTCTGAGCGCGCAGGTGGCGCGGTGGAACGAGGAACTGCGCAAAGAGGGTCTGCCGGCGCTGGTCACGGGGCCGTTGCTGAAGCGGTAGATCTATGTGGTGAAAACCTTCGAGCCCAACTGATCAGCGGCTGGGTTGACAGGGCCACCCTCGCTCGCAGGTGCGCCAAAAGACATAAGCATCTGCAAGAAATACGCTTATCCCCCGTACAAAATCTTATTCCCGTCCCCCCAATGTAGATACTCTTGCCCGCCGGAGTTGGCACTAACATCCCCTCGCAGGCATTGAATGAACATACGACTCTCCTGTTCTTCGGATTCGGTTTGGCGGTCATGCCCGTCAGCTCAAACATGGCGTGTCAGGGTTGTGTCGATTGCGCATGGCCATGCACGATGACGCTCAACGGCTATGAATACGGCGACCTTGGTTGCAGTTGCCCGACCTCCCCCAATTGTTTCTACAGCGGGACGTGCCAAAACTGTGTGTGGGACGGGTGGTACTACTGCTACGACTACATGAACGAGTGCGGTTACGATTTTCGTGCCAACGTGTGGAGCTTGTGTGGATGTGGTGGTGTCGGCGATTAAGGAGGCGACATGAGACACAACACAGACAACCATAAGAGGAAATGTTATTGCCGCTACGGAATTGCTGTCGCTGGGCTGTTCGCTCTCGCGGCGCCTTTCGAGATTCAAGCGAGCGGGAAGGAAATGGCCATTGAGACGACGGAACGACGAAGTTTTTTTCTTCCCGACAAACTCCTTCGAGGCGTGGTCCGTTCTGCTGCGGGCGACCTCTACTTCCTGGCGAGCCAGCGCGCCGTCGTTCATCACCTGTCTGCGAGCTCCGGGAAGATCCGGGAAATCAGCCTCGCTCAGCCAAGGGATCTCGAGTCTGCGGAGATTCAACAAGATCTTCATGTGGACGAGAACGGACTCTTATACGTGGCGGCGACCTGGAAATCAGCCGGCCAAAACGCCGGCGCCGGAGTCTTCGTCTTCGATGCGTCAGGGCGGAACACTCGTAAGATCATCCTGAGCCCGCCAATCGTGGTTCGGCATGTGGCCACTGACGATCTTGGCAACCTTTTTGCCCTCGGCGTCGACCAGGAATACTTCTGGCATCGCACGGAGGCCTGCCTTCTCATTCACAACTACTCTACCGATGGAAAGAGGACGACAGCGTTTTCGACCTGTCCGTCCCACCTGGCCTTGCGCCGGCACGGCGATGTGCGGCCCGGTCCGGACGCTCACCGTCTGTGGGAAGAAGCCGCTCGCGGACGGATTTGGTTCAAGCACGGGCCCATCCATTACGTGCTTCCGATCTCCAGGTGTCTGCGCACCTTCGGCCTGAATGGCCGTCTTGTCCGTGAGATGGTTATGACGCCGCCAGATGCAAGGTCAGTTCTATCGCAAAGCCCCGCCACGAATTTCGACACCTCGAACGACCAGATTTGGGGAGTGGTCGATGCGCCCGGCGGCAAGTACCTGGTTGATTGGCTCCACATCGAGGGAGGAACGCGTTTTCGTTACCTCTCCTTGCAGGACGAAGAAGGCAAACCGTTCACCGCGGCGATGCGCAATCCCTGGCCGAGGAGTCTCCCAAAGTTCTCCGACGGAGATGGTAACGTCTACTTCGTTCGCTCTGCGGACTCTACTTACGAACTCCTTCGGACCAGGGTCACGGTTCGCTGAAGGATAAGTTGAGCGCGACATCTGTGGTGAGGCGATGCGGCTCCCTGGTCCGTATCCGGCCGGTAGAAGGCGAAGGGTGTCTCATCGCGGGCTGGCGGAGGCGCTCGATCTGATGCGCTGCGGCCCCATGCGTAGCTTCTCGATCTGTTACGTGGCGCGGGGGAGCGAGGCCCTCGGCAAAGACGGGCTGCCGCCGCTGACGACGGACGCGGTGGTGAAGCGGTAGGCAGCGCACTCCTGCTCGCAAGAGCGCCGGCAGGGGCGGCAGGTAGAATGTGGAGCGATGCCGCCGAGAAACAAGTACTTGCCGAGCGCTGGGTTTGCGGCGATGGCGCTGTGCGCCGGACTTGGCTGGGGACAGGAGTCTGTCCCGCTGGCGCGAGACGGCCGGGCGCTGGCGCAAATCGTGGTCAATGAGGATGCCGGGCCGGTCTACCGCTACGCCGCCGGCGAACTGAGCCGTTATCTTCATTTGCTTTCCGGCGGGGATTTCCCCGTGGTGTCTCCGGCGCGGGCGGGCCAGGGTCCGCTCCTCCTGGTCGGAGGGCCCGGGGCCAACCCGCTGACCCGCGACCTGGCAACCCGCAAAGCGGTGGACTTTGCCGGTCTTACGAAGGACGGCTTTCTGTTGTGGACCGTGAACCAGGGCCGCCAGGCCGCCGTGATCCTGGGCGGCAATGATGTGAAGCCGCCACGCTTTACGCTGTTTACGACTTCCTCGAGCGGCTGGGGGTGACCTTCCTTCTCACCAAGGATGTGCTGCCTGCCCGCAAGCCGGTTCTGACGGTCCCGGCGCTCCGAGAGCGCCGCCAAACTCCCTACCCGAAGCGCGGCCTTTTCCAGAACCACTGCTACCTCAGCCGGTCGCTGATGAACCTGGCGGAGGTCAAGACCATGATCGATCAGATGGCCAAGCTCAAGTTGAACCATCTGGAAATCTACTGGTTCGAACACGAACCCTGGATCGACTTCGGCTACCGCGGCGAGGGCAAACTACTGGGCGACGCCACGACCAAGGAGACCGGCTTCATGGCGTGGAAGCACCACTGGGGCTCGCACCTGGTGGAGGATGTGCCGGTCGGCCGGGACCAGTTCGGCGGCCGCACCGTCTGGCCCCGCTCGAGTTTCACGAAGTGGAAACGCCCGCGCAGGGCTTCGCCGCCGCCCGGCGTATGCTGACGGAAACGATCCGCCACGCCCATGCGCGCAAGATCGAAGTGTGGCTGGGCGTGGAGCCCAGCGCGCTGCCGGCCAATCTGGCCCGTTTCGCCACGCGCGCGCCAACTTCAGCCACCCCTTCAGCGCCATTCACGCGGTGCATATGTGTCCGGCCGACCCGGCGCTGCACGAAATGAATGAGAACCGCCTCCGCGCTCTGGTGGAAACCTATCCCGAAGCCGACGGCTACACGCTCTATCTCACCGAAAACTACCCGGATTGCCGCGGCGAAGCCGACCGGGCGCTGCTGCTGCGCGAGCGCACGCAGTACGCCGGCATTGTCGAGGACTGGCCGCGTCATTACAACAACGCCTATGAACGAAACCCCACCGTGCTGCTCGACTCCAACGCCGGCTCGGTGTACGTCATCCGCAAGATGCTGGAAGCGCGCGACCGCCTCGCGCCCCATGCGCGGATCGCCATCGGGGGGATTGGCCGCGGATTTGTGCTGCCGGCGCTCCACCAGATACTGCCCAAAGACATCCCCTTCGTCGACATGGAAAGCGGCGCCCTCTGGACCCCGGCGGGTATTGCGTTGCACCTGTTCGGCGGCATGGGCGAGCGCCCGCGCACCTTGATTCACCGTCTGGACGACGACGCCGCCATGTTCGGTCTGCAATTCAACGTCGGGCTGTATCACCGGGACCGCCTGCTGCCGGATGCGACGAAGCACGGGCTGAACGGCTGGCTCGGCCAGGTCAACCGCCTCCGGGGCAAGGAAGCCAACTACCGCTTCCTGGCGGAGGGTTCGTACGAGACGGACTTGCAACCCCGCGATTTCTACGCGCGCCACGCGCGCCGTCTGTTCGGCGCCCGGGCTGCCCCGGCTATGGAGAAAGCCTTCGCCGCCTTGGAGGCCAACGAGGAATTCCTGGGTTGGACCGGGGCCTACAACTTCCCCTGTTGCAATCCCCTCGACGAAGGGCTCTTGGCCTGGCAGTACGCCCGGCAGCCGAACTACTTCGACGGTCCGCGCGATTGGTATTTATTTCGTCAGCGACAGCCACGAGCAGATCCGCAAGTTCAGGCGCGCGACGGAGTATCTCGACGAGGCGATCGAGGCGCTGCGCGCGGCCGGGCCGCAGGTAGCCCCGCACGGCCGGGAGGAGTTCGCGTACCTGCTCAACAAGACCGAGTCGTACCGCCTGCTGTTCCAAACGCTGGTCGCCCTCCGCCAAGCCTGCATCGCCTGGGACGAGGCGTTCCGCCGGAGGGGCGCGGTCCCGTACCCGGCGTTCGTGGACCAGATCGAAGCCGCGCTCGGCAGGTTCGCCGAAGCGCGCGCGCTGGGCCGCCGGACCACCGAGCGGTTTGCCGCGATCATCGGCCATCCTTCGGACATGGGGTCCTCTACCGCGCCAACATCAACCTGGCGATCGGGCTCGAGTTAACCGAGCAGACGATGGCGAACGTGGTGCACTTCCACCGCGGCCGCGGTTACACAGCGCCGCCGCAATGGAACCGGATCTTTCACGATTACCCCGTGTTCGGCCGCCCGGGCCACTAGGCGCGGCGTGCTCGCGGCGCCCCCTGGAAGGAGGTCACGATCGACATTCGGGGTGAGACACGCTGGCGCCAAAAAGGTACCGCCTGCGGGCGCCCTTGTCTGCCCGTCCGCGTTCTGCCGGCCCACGTGCTCCCGGCGACCGTGCCAGCCAGACCTGCCTTTGCCGCGCGAGCGATCGACAGTATCCTGGATAAGGGGGGGTAGTCCGCTCCGAAGCCGGCCCCGCGCGTTCCTAAACCAGGAGGAAACAGTTGCCAGAAGGCCACCCCGCGAAGTTGCTGCGCATTCACATCTCGGAGGGCGACCGGTTCGAGGGGAAGCCGCTCTACGAAGCGATTGTCGCCAAGTGCCGCGAGATGGGGATCGCGGGCGCCACCGTGTTTCGCGGGCTGGAGGGATACGGAGAAAGCGCGCAGATGCATCAGGCGCACCTGGCGCGCCGCGACCAGCCCATCGTGATCTCGATTGTGGATTCGGCGGACAACCTGAACCGCCTGGCGGCCGAGATCGAAGGGATGCTGGACACGGGTCTGATGGCGGTTTCCGATGTGGAGATCATCCGCGTCCAGAAGAAAGCGGCGGCCGGCCAGGAAAGACAGCTTTGACCCAAAGCCGGCCGGAGGGGCACGGCTCCTTCGGACGGATCGCCTGAAATTTGGCAGTTCCGGCGGGCGGACCGGGTGTTATGATGGCGAAGCCGCGCCCGCCCGCGCGAGTCTCATCCGCAAGGAGTTTCTCTTGGCAAAAGGCCTGGACATTCCGCTGTTGGCCCTCGCCCGCCGGCGCATCTTCGGCGTGAAAACCGTTTCTTCCGGCGCCGTGAACCGGACGATCCCACAAGACGAATTCGTGTCCGTCTGCCAGCGCTACCAACAGGAAGCACAGGCCAAATGCCATTCCATGCCGGAGGTGGTGAAGGGCCTGTGGCGGTGCGAGGGGTTTTCGACTACCTTCGGCAAATTCCGGCTGCCGGAAAACACGCTGCACGACGAACGTCTGCCGCGCGAATGCTACGGCATCACCCACGTCGGCTACGGCGCCGCCTCGACCGAGCACGCCCGCTTCGCCGCCGGCAAACTTCACGAGATCGCCAGCCGCTACTCGGCGCCGCACAGCGAAGGGTTCGTCTACGAGGGCATGGGCTCGATTCTGCGCATTTACGAGCCGGGCATCTTTAAGTTCATGTGCGGCGTGCTGGGGCTGATTCCGCTGGGCGCGCCACCCGGACCGGACAAGACCGGTTTCTTCGCCAGTTGGTTCGCCGATTTCGACGCCGAACAGCAGCGGCTGATCACGCACGGCTACGGACGCCTGGTGGCGTTTTCGAACATCAGCGTGTACAAGGCGATCGAAGAAGCCATGACGCTGCCGTCGGCGCGCGTGTATCCCTGCGTGCAGGGCATCGCGTTCGCCTTCGCCATGATGAATCACGAGGAAATGCCGCGGTTGCTGGAGAACTCGGCGATTCCGTACCCGGGAGAGATCCGGCCCGCATTTCAGACCGGACTGGTGTACGGTCTGGTGTTCTGCGACTGGTTCGCCCCGGGGTTTCTGTCGCACTTCCGGCCGAATGGGCCGCTCGGCGAGAAACTCACCGATCTGGCGCGGGACGAAGCCGCCCGGAACCTCCGGCGCGGGCATATCCTGCCGTTCGCGCTCGAAAATCCAGTGCAGTGAGGCGCCGGGCGCCCAGGGAAGACGACATCACGGGCGAACCCATCCGCATCCCGGTGACGAGCGTCCTGGATTTGCACACCGTGCCGCCGCGAGACGTGCAGGCCGCGGTGGAAGAGTATCTCCTGGAAGCGCGCCGGTTGGGGTTGACCGCGCTCCGCATCATCCATGGACGGGGCATCGGCGTGCAGCGGGAGATCGTGCGCGCGGCGCTGGCTCGCTGCCCGTTCGTCGAGGACTACGGCGACGCCCCGGCCGAAGTGGGCGGCTGGGGCGCAACCGTCGTCACGCTCGGCGCCGCGCGTCCGGAACGGTCAGACCATGCGGAAGAAGGTCTTTAGCAACGTCGCGGTGATGGCGTGCGCGACCATCGCGGCGCGGAACCCGGAACGGTACGCGAGTCCGTAAAACACGCCCGCCATGGCGGCCATGATGGCGAACTTCCAGTTCGGAAACTGGCGGAAAGGCAGATGGGCGGCGCCGAACAGGAGCGAAGCGGCGGCGATGGCCGCCCACGGCCGGCCCGTCCGGTCCTCAATCCATTGCTGCAACAGCGCCCGGAAAAAGAACTCTTCCCCGTAGGCGACCACCCACAGGGCGCCGAAGAACTGGAGCGGCAGCAATGGCAGCACCGCCGGGTGCGGCGCCCACTCAAGCAGCCGCAACGCGAAACCGGCCGCCAACCCGGCGGGCAGCAGCCAGGCGCACCAGCGGAGGCCAGCCAGCCACTCGGACCGGGTGGGCCAAAACCCGAACCCGGGCACGTCCACCTCCCGAATGGTCAGCATCACCGTCGCCGCCAGCCGGATCAACATCAACTGGCCAAGCACCTCCACCCGCTCGTCCACCGGAAAGACGTAGATCGCCTTGAAAATCCTGGACAGCACGATGGCGGCCAGCAGCAACAGCATGGCCAGATCGGACGACAACGCTGGGCGCCGGAACACGTACCAGAACGAGATGACGCCGGTGAGGATCAGCAGGCGAACCAGCGCGGCAGGCTGGAACCCTCCCGCCAGGCTGGCGACGCAGTACGGAAGCACCGCGCTGACCGTCAGCAGGGAGGCGTATCCCAGCACCGGGAAGCGGTCGGCGACGGCCTCCCGCACGCGCGGGAAGCCCGGAATCAGGTAGAAACCATATTCCAGCAGGAAGGCGGCAATCAGCGGGGCCGCTACCGCGGTGGGGATTTGCTGCCTGGCCGCGTACCCGAATCCCGCCGCCGCCAGCAGAACCCAGCCCGCCAGCAACGCCACCCCAAAAGGGCGCACCGCGGGGCAGACGGCGCTCATGCGGCGTCCGGCCCGCCCGCCAGGTGGAAACAGTCGCCTTCGCGCGCCAGGTGGATTTCCATCCCGCCTCTCTCCGGCCGGGACCGCAGACGGGCCAATTCCGCCTCCAGAAAATCGTCGTCGTGGTCCGGGTCGTGGTGAAACAGCACCAGACGGCGGACTCCCGCTCCCACCGCGGCGCGAAACGCCTCGCCGAAGGTCCCGTGCCCCCATCCGCGGCGCGTCTCGTATTCTTCCTCCGTGTACTGGGTTTCCCGGATCAGCAGGTCGGAGGCGCGCGTGAAATCCAGAATCGCTTCGTCCCGGCTTCCGGCGCGCGGATCGCTGCCGTTCAGCAGCCCGTAGGGTTCGTGATCGGCCATGTAGACCAGCGATTTTCCTTCGTACTCCAGCCGGAAGGCCCGATTTCCGCCCGGGTGATTCAGCGGGTGTGTCTTCACGACGACCGGGCCGATGCGGCCCTCGGCGGAGAGGGTCTTGAACCGGATGCGCGCCCGCAGGTCGCGAAACGTCACGGGAAAGTGGGGTGCTTCCATCAGGCGGTCGAACGGTTCCGAGGCGGGGCTGCCAGCCTGGGGCGCCTGGTGGATGCGAAGATCGACGCCCGGATCGTAGGCGGGCAGAAAGAACGGGAACCCCTGGAGGTGGTCGACATGCGGGTGGCTAATCAGCAGGTGCAGGGAGCGGACCTTTTCCCGCTGGAGTTTCTGCCCCAGCAGGCGGATCCCGGTGCCGGCGTCCAGAATGAGCACCGTGTCGCCGCACCGCACCTCCACGCACGCCGTGTTGCCCCCGCAGCGGACCGTGCCGGGACCGGGCGTCGCAATCGAACCCCGTGTCCCCCAGAATTGGACCGAGAACCCCGTAATCGTCACCTCACGGCAGAACGCGAATGCGAATGTTGCGGAACTCCACCCGGGTGCCGTGCCCCAAGAACCCAATATACCCGCTGGTGCGCGACACGCCGGGGTGCCGCTTCAGGAGATCGGGATCCTTCACGTCATCCAGATTCGTGTCCACGATCCAGGTCCCGTTGAGCTTTACCTTGATCCTCCGCCCGTCCGCCACAATCTCCTCCCGATTCCATTGGCCAATCGGCTTGAGGAAACCCTGCTTCGCCGGAGCGATCTCATAGACCGATCCGTGATATTGCCATGGTTTCAACTTGCCTTTGTACTGGGGACCGTAGTCGTCGAGAATCTGAATCTCTATGCCCTGGTAGGCGGCATCCCCCTCCAGCGGCGCGCGAATGCCGACTCCGTTGTTGGAGTTCTCCTCTAACTTGAACTCGAAGCGCAAAACGAAGTTTGCGAACTCCCGGTCGGTAAACAAGTTGCCGCCGCCGTCGGCGGGACAAACCAAAACGCCGTTGTCCACCACGTAACCGGGGCCCTTGCCCCTCACGAGCTGCCAGCCGGTAAGGTCGCGGCCGTTGAAGAGAGGAACGAAATCTTTCTCCACGGCGGCGGCGCTCGCGATTCCCACCAGCAGCAAGACACCAAGCTTCCTTAACATTTCCCCGAGTGTACCAATCGGCAGAGCCGCAGGAAACCGTTCGCGCCAAGTCCTGCGCCGGTGGTCCCCCCACAGGCTGGGGAACCGGCACGGCCCCCCTGGTGTCTAACTGGCTAGCGGTACTACACTGAACGAGACGAGGTTTTTCAGTGGCTGATCCCGTGACGCTCGGACTGAACGCCGGACCGGCGAGGGTTTCCTGCTGGCAGGACGACGAACTGGTGCGGGGTCTCCAGGACGGCCACGAGCGCGCCTACGAGGAACTCGTGGACCGCTTTCAGCAGCCGGTATACAACCTCGTCTACCGGCTGCTTGGCGACGCCGGCGACACCTATGACGTCGTCCAGGAAGTGTTCTTCAAGGTTTTTCGCAACATCCACCACTTCCGCTATCAGAGCAGCCTAAAGACCTGGATTTACCGCATCGCCGTCAATGAAGCGCACAATTACCGGCGCTGGATTTTCCGGCACTGCGGTAAGCAGGTGACCTTGGGCGACGACGGGGACGCTCAACGCGGCTATCGGGATACGGTGCCGGACCTCGGACCGTCCCCGTTTGACCAGGCGCTGGACCAGCAACGGCAGGCGTTGATTGAAGAAGCGCTGAGCGCGGTCAGCCCGGTCTACCGGACGGCGGTGGTGTTACGGGATATCGAGGACCTCAGCTACGAACAGATTGCGGAGATTTTGGGTATTTCAATTGGCACAGTGAAGTCGCGGATCCTGCGAGGCCGCGAATCGATGCGGCAGAAATTGGCAGAACGGCTGCAGCGGCGGCCCGCCCTGGAGTGGGCGCCCCAGCCGGTGGAATGAAAGAAGATCTCATGCGCTGTCATACGGTTCAAGCAAGTTTGAGCGCGTACGTCGACGGTTACCTGCCGGAGGAGACGCACGCCGCCGTGGCCGCGCATTTGGCGGATTGCCGCCCGTGCGCGCTGCGATATGACGAACTCGTAAGCCTGCGGAGCTCCTTGCGGTCGTTCGCCCCCGTGCGCCCCCCCATCGGGCTGCGCACGGACTTGCAGATTCTCGCGTCGCGGGAACGCTTGCGGGCGGAGGTGGTGGCCAGCTTCGGCTCCCGCATGGCGTATTGGAGGGAGCGGCTGAAGCTTTCGTTCGACAACCTGATGCGGCCCCTGGCGATTCCCTTCGCCGGTGGCCTGGCATCGGCGGTCTTCCTGTTCAGCGCCCTGATGCCAACCCTGGGGTTTCACCGCGACCTGACGGATGATGTGACGCTATCGCTGTACCAGGAGGCCGGCGTCGGCGCCGTGCCGGAACTGGTGTCGAGTTCCCGCGTGGACGAGGATACGGTGGTGGAGGTGGAGATCGACAGCCAGGGGCGGGTACGTGACTTCCACCTCACGCATGGGCAGCTCACCGGAGATATCGGCAACATGATCCTGTTCACCACCTACACGCCGGCGACCTTCTTCCGCGGCCCGGCCTTTGGGAAGGTGATTCTGCGCCGCAGCCGGATCAGCGTCAAAGGATAGCCGTTTCCGGTGTCGCGGGCGCGGCTCGGCCAGCATTTCCTGATTCGGGGCAGAACCCTGGAGCGGATCGCCGCGGCGGCGTGCCCGTCTTCCGAACCGCTGGTGGTCGAAATCGGCCCGGGGAAGGGCGCCCTGACCCGGCATTTGCTGCGGCGCTGCGCGCGCCTGATCGCCATTGAGATCGATCCTGTTCTCGCCGCGGAGCTCCGGGCGCGCTTTGCGGCCGAACCGAAACTGGAAATCGTCCACGCGGATGCCTTGCAGCTCGACTGGGCGCAATGGGGGCCTGCCGTGGTGGCCGGCAATCTTCCGTACTACGCCGCCACGCCGATCCTCGAGCAGACCTGGCGGCGGCCGGCGGTCCGCCGCGCGGTCTACCTGATCCAGAAGGAAGTCGCCTCCCGGGTGACGGCGCGACCCGGTTCGCGGGACTACGGCGCCTTGTCGGTAGAGGCGCAGTGGCTTGCGGAAGTCGACAGCCTCTTCGACGTGCCGCCGGAGGCGTTTGCGCCGCCTCCTAAGGTCTGGTCCACCGTCATCCGGATCCGGCCGCGGCCGCCCGATCCGCCGGCTGCCGACCTGGAAGCTTTCCTGCGCTTTGTCCGCCGGTGTTTCCATCAGAAGCGCAAGACCCTGCGCAACAACCTGCGCGGCGCCTTTCCCCCCGAGAGCATCCGGCTTTTGCCCGAGGCCGGCCTGCGAGCCGAGCAGCTGTCCCGGTTACAATTTGCCGAACTCTACCGAAGGCTTGTAGGATGGCGAGGGGAGGAGAAGACCGATGCAGCCCATGACCACGGAACAGGTAACCGGACTGGTGATGTATCTGATGAATAACGTCAACATGGAGCACGCCACCACCAGGAAAGTGCTCGCCGCTCTGCCGGAGGACCAACTCGGGTTCCAGCTCGGCGAGAAAGGGCGCACCGCCCAGGACCTGGCTTGGCACCTCATGACCACCGACGTCTGGATCCTGAATTCAATCGCGAACCTGTCATTCGCCCCCGGCGAGAAGGCGGAGATGCCCAGCACCGTCGCGGGCATGATCGCTTGGTACGAGGCGGAATTCCCGAAGGCGCTTGGGCGGGTCAGCGCCATGACGCCGGAACAGATTGCGACTCCCCTTACGTTCCACGGCGTCCTCACCCTGCCGGCCGGCCTGTTCCTCGGCCTGCTGACGGCGCACCAGATCCACCATCGCGGCCAGCTCAGCACGTATCTGCGGGCCATGAATGCGCACGTGCCGGCCATTTACGGCGGTTCGGCGGACGAGCCGTTTCAGGCGCCCGCAAAGGCCTAGGCAGGCACGTTTCCCGCTAACCGGCGCGCGGCGACGCCTGCGCCTTGTCGAACCTGACGATCAGGAGCGTCGAGCCCAGCACGACCGCGCTTCCGAGAATCGCAACGCCGCTCAACCGCTCGCCCAGGAAGATCGCGGCCAGCAGCACGCCAAAAGCCGGCAGCAAGTACAGAGACAGGGACGCCACCGTCACGTCCAGGCGCCGCAGGGCGGCGAAAAACAGCAACATGGCGATCCCGTACGTGATCGAGGCCTGGTAGGCGAGCGAGCACCAGGACTTCCAGGACAACGCGCGGAACGCCTCCAGGCGCGGAGGATCCACCCAAACGAGCAGGCAAAGGCCGGCCGCCGAGGCGGTCAGGTAACTGCACACCAGCACTTCCAGCGGCTCGAATCGCCGGAACAATCCCTTGCAGTACACGTTGTAGAAGGCGGAACCGCCAACCGCAATGAGAATGAGCAGGTTGCCCTGCAAGTAGCGCATCTCGAAGAACGCGCTCTCGCCCAAGTCCCCCGCTGACAGGAACAAGACGCCGGCCAGCCCGATCAACAGGGCGAAAACCCGCAGTCTGGTGATCCGTTCTCCGAGCAGGATCGCGGCCAGCAGCGCGCTGATCACGGGCAGGAGCAAGGTGAGCACGGCGGCATTGGAGGCCAGCGAGCGCGTGATGCCGCTGACCATGCCGAATTGGGTTACAAACTGGCCGGCAACGCCCGCCACCGCAAAGCTGCGCCAGTCTGCCCAGGAAATCGGCTTGGCTTGAGGGTTCTTGCGCCGCGCGCGGACGAGCAGCGGGATCAGCAGCATCGTCGCCGCACAGAATGGCAGGAAGGTGATCTGGACCGGGCCCAGTTGGCCGCCCAGAGATTTGATCGCGATCCCTTGCCCGGCGAACATCAGGCAGGCGAGCACCAAGAGTAGAAAAGCTGGCCCGGTACGGCTGGCGCCCTCACGTGCGGGCGCACCCGCCTGCGTCCCCATGGGCATCGCACCCATTATATAGATATAGAGCGGGAATCCAGTTGCTGCGACGAGCAATCTCGAGGGAGTGCAGGGTTGATGTTCACGGGAGTGGGGTGGCCCTCCCCGGCGGAATTGTTGTACAACTCCCTACATGTCCATCCCCCGCTGCCTGATTCTGCTGTCGGCGCTGCTGGTCTGGCGCGCCGCGCCCGCGCCGGCCCGGGAACCGCTGGCCCGGCGCATCGCCCACACCACGCCTTCCGCCTACCGGCAGCTCAAGGCTGTTCACGGCGGGGCGGGAGAACTGCACTACCAGGGGCTGTTCGACGCCACCACGCTCAACGCCAATCTGCTCTTCCTGCACCGGGGGGTGATTCCGCCCGGCGGCGGCATCGGCCATCACTTCCACAACCACATGGAGGAGATGTTCGTGATCTTCGACAACGAAGCCGAGTTCACCATCAACGGCCGCACCTCGCGGCTGGCCGGTCCCGCGGGCGCGCCTTGCCGGATGGGGCATTCCCACGCCATCTACAATCCGACGAACCGCCCCACCGAATGGATGAACATCGCCGTGGGCTCGATCAAGGGCAAGTACGACGCGACGGACCTCGAGGACGACCGCGTGGGTGTCGCCCAGGACCCGAAACCCGTGTTCATCACGATGAAGCTCGACCGGCAGTTGCTGAAGCCCCAGCCGGGCCGCTTCGGCGGCCAGGGTACGGTGCGGTACCGGCGCGCTCTGCCGCCCGAAGTGTTCTACACCAACTGGTCCTACGTCGACCACCTGGTGATTCCTCCCGGCGCGTCGGAGGGTAAACACCGGCACACGGGCGTTGAAGAGTTTTATTACGTCATGGACGGAGAAGGCACGGTCACGGTGAACCAGGAATCGGTGGCGATCCGCCAGGGCGACGCGGTGCCCATCGAGTTCAACGACGTGCATTCGTTCACCGGAGGCGGCAGCAGCGGCCTGGAACTGATGATCGTCGGCGTGGCGCGCGTCAAATGGGCGCTGGACGCCGAGGCGGTGGACTAGCCGCCTCTCTTCTCAGATCAACGGGCATCCACTCAGAGATACAGCGCCCAGGGCGACCCATGAGCCGGCGTACTGCGGATGGGGAGCGGCATACCAGCGCCTCTCCGCCATTCGATCCGGCGTTTGTCCGGCCCTGATCGCCGCTACCCCGCCCGGAAACCGTACGGCTCGTACGTCCACGAAATCTCGCCGCCAGCCACCCGCAGGATCGCGAAACCCTCCCGGTGCACTCCGTACTTGGGTCCCCGCCACGATTGCCCGCACACCGAACCGGAGGTGAGGTACTGGCAGCCGCGATAGTCCAGGCGCTCGCAGACGTGCGTGTGCCCTTGCAGCACCGCCTTGATGTTGTACTGGTGCAGCAACTCCAGCACGGGCTTGGCGTTGTTGACGACGATGATCGACGGATCGTGCACCGGCATCATCCACTGCAACATTCCGGTGGAGAGCGGAATGTGGGTCACCGCCACGATGGGCGTTGGCGTGCCGGTCTTTTCCAGGTCCTGGCGCAGCCACTCGAGCTGTTCCTCGTCAATCAGGCCGATGTAGCGCCGGTCGGGGGTGAGACCGATCGAATCCAGCACCACGAAATGCCAGCCGCGGAAATCGAACGAGTAGAAGCGCCGGCCGATCCGGTCTTCATACATCTTCTTGCCGTACTCGGGATGGGCAGGCGAGACCCCGCTGCGTTCGTAGACGCCGAATACGTCGTGGTTGCCGAGCGTGTGGTACAGCGGCGCTTCGAGGCGCTTCCCAGTATCCCGGTACAGGTCGAACAGCAGCCGGGCGCGCGCGTACGGCGTCGCCAGCGTGTCGAACACCAGGTCGCCGCCGGCGATGACGAAGTCCGGGCGCGCGCGGTTGATGGCGTCGAAACACTGCCGGCAGCCTTCCGCCGCCCGCAGTTCCGGTTGAATGTGCAGATCGGTGACGTGAACAAAAGTGAAGCCGGACCGCGCCGCGGCGTGCGCCGCCGCCGGGATCGCGGCCAGCCCGCTGAGCCACTCGCGCCGGGAGATCGCCATGGGTGAGTCCAGTATGGCATGCCGGCATGCCAGAGAGGGGAACGTCCGCTCCGCGCCGGGGCTCCATGGAGTCGCCTTCAGCCACGTATGCTACGCTCCAGTTTTGCTGCCCTTCCGCGTAACTGCCTGGCAACTGCTGACCGGATTCGCACTCGACTTGCTGCTGGGCGACCCGCGGTGGCTGCCGCATCCGGTGGCGGGGTTCGGCGCGGTCGTCGGACGGCTGGAACGCCTGCTTTACCGGCCACGCAAGCTGGCCGGGACGCTGTTCTGCGCGGTCGCGGTAGTCTTCGCGGCCGGAGTGGCCGGAGCATCGGTGTTTTGGCTGCCGCAGCCCTGGGTGAACATCTACTGGGTGTTCTCGCTGCTCGCTCTCCGCGGTCTGGACCGGGAGTCATGGCGGGTACTCCAGGCGCTGGAAGCGGAGGGACTGGAAGCGGCGCGAACCGCGCTCGGGAGGATCGTGGGCCGGGATACGGCGGAACTGGACGAGACGGACGTAGTGCGGGGCGCGCTGGAGACCATCGCCGAGAACCTGAGCGACGCGGTCGTCGCCCCGCTGTTTTACCTGGCGCTGGCCGGGCCGGTGGGCATGGCGACCTTTAAGGCGGTCAACACGCTGGACAGCATGGTGGGTTACCGGAACGAGCGCTACCGCGAGTTTGGCTGGGCTTCGGCGCGGCTGGACGATGCCGCCAACTTCATTCCCGCCCGGCTGAGCGCGGCGCTGGTCTGGGCGGCGGCGTTGCTGCTGGGCAAGGATTTCCGCCGTTCCGTCCGCATCACGCTCCGCGACGCGCGGCGGCAGCCCAGCCCGAATTCGGGATATCCGGAAGCTGCGTTTGCCGGCGCGTTGGGCGTGCAATTGGGCGGCCTGAACTTCTATGGCGGCGTCGCCAGCCGGAAAGAGTACCTGGGCGATCCCCTCCGCCCGCTGGACGGACAGGCGCTCCGGGGCGCGCGCCAACTGCTTTATACGGCCGGCGGCCTGGCCGCGGGCGCGGCCGCGCTCTGCCTGCCCTGGGAGTGGCGCTGAATGCGGCGTCTGCTGGGTGCAGTTCAGTTCCTCACGCTGGCGCCGGTGCGGGGCTCGACCGCGCCGCCCGGCGAGTGCGCCGCCTGGTTCCCGCTGGTAGGCGCGGGGGTGGGCGCGGCGGCCTGGGGGGTGCACGCCGCCGCCCGCGCGGGGCTGGCCGAACCGCTCGCCGCGCTGTTCCCGCTCGCTTTTCTCCTGCTGGCCACCGGCGCGCTGCACGAAGACGGACTGGCCGACGTCTGCGACGCAATCCGCGCGCATCGGCCGCGCGAAAAGATGCTCGCGATTTTGAAAGACAGCCGGATCGGCGCATTCGGAGCGGCGGCGCTGGTCATGTCGCTCCTGGTGCGCTGGCAGGCGATCGCCGCCTTGGCGGAGCCGCGCGGACTCGCCGCCAGCGCCGCGCTTAGCCGGATGACGATGGTCGTGCTGGCGGCCGCTTCCCCGCCCGCCGGCGGCGGATTGGGGGCGGAGTTCGTGCGCAGCCTGACCACCTCCACGGCGCTGGCGGCGATCGCGCTGGGCGCGGCCGCCGCGGCGGCCGCCGTGGGCGCTCGCGCGGGCCCGCTGCTGCTGGCGCAGGTCGTGTTGGCGCTGACGGCGCGCGCCTGGTTCATCCGCCGGCTCGGCGGTGTGAACGGCGACTGTCTGGGCGCTGCCTCCGTCGTCTCCGAAATGCTTTCCCTGGTTCTGCTCGCATGTCCATCCTGTATTTGATCCGGCATACGGAGCCGGCCCTGCGCGGCGTCTTCCTGGGCAGCACCGATCCCGGCCTCAGCGAGCAGGGCCGCGCCGACGCGGCGAGGCTGCTGGCGGGTCTGGAGGTGGCGGCGGTTTACACCAGTCCGCTGCGGCGGGCGCGCGAAACTGCCTCGGCGATCCCGACCCCGCAGCCGCCGGTGGTGCTGCCGGAACTGCGCGAAATGGGCTTCGGCGACTGGGAAGGCCTGACTTGGGCAGAGATCGAGGCCGGCTACCCGGAGATCGCGCAACGCAAGATTCACGCCTGGATGGCCGTGACGCCGCCGGGCGGTGAAACGTGGCAGGAGGTGGCGGCCCGGGCCGCGGCGGCGCTGGCGATCATCCGCCGCGGGCCGTTTCCCGCCGCCGCCGTCGCCCACATGGTGATCAACTCCGCGCTGGCGCAGCAGGTGAACGGCGCGGACCCTTTGACTTTTTCGCAGAAATACGGTGAGGTAATCCGCTGTGAACTTTGAAATCCCTCCTCTCGAAGGCGAAGATTTGCGGCAGCAGGTGCGTCGGCGCTGGGACTCGCTCACGAAGCCTCGCGGCAGCCTGGGCCGTCTGGAGACGCTGGTGGAACAACTGGCCTGCGTCACGGGCGATCCGCTGCCGCGGGTATCTCGCAAAGGCATGTATGTTTTCTGCGCGGATCACGGCGTCGCCGGCGAAGGCGTCAGTCCCTACCCTGCGGCCGTCACCGCGCAGATGGTGAAGAACTTCCTGCGCGGGGGCGCGGCCATCAACGTGCTGTGCCGCCAGTACGGTCTGGAGCCGCGGATTGTTGACGCGGGCGTGGACGCGCCGCCCGAGCCCGGCGTGATCGACCGCAAGATCAGCCGGGGCACCGGCAACTTTGTCTGGGAGCCCGCCATGCGGCGGGATCAGGCGATGGAGGCGCTGGAATGCGGGGCGGCCCTGGCGCAGGAGGCCAAAACGCACTTCGACCTGTGCGGCATCGGGGAAATGGGCATCGGCAATACCACGGCGGCCTCGGCCCTGTTCTGCGTGTTCGCCGGGCTGGTGCCCGAACTGACCGCCGGACGCGGCGCGGGCCTGGACGAAGACGGCGTGCGGCGCAAGATCGACGCGCTGGAGCGCGCTCTCCGCCTGCACCGCCCCAATCCCGCCGATCCGGTCGGCGTCCTGGCCGCCGTCGGCGGTTTCGAGATCGCCATGATGGCCGGCTTCTTGATTGGCGCGGCCCAGGCGCGGCTGCCCGTGGTGGTCGACGGCTTCATTGCGTCCTCGGCGGCCCTGGCCGCCCGGGCGCTGTCGGTGAATGTGCTGGATTACCTGTTCTTTTCGCACCGATCCGCGGAGCGGGCCCACGCCCGCATGCTGCAAACCTTGAACGTGCAGCCCATCCTGGACCTGGATCTGCGCTTGGGGGAAGGGACGGGAGCGGCGCTGGCCATCGGGGTGCTCGAAGCGGCGGTGCGCCTCTATCACGAGATGGCCACCTTCGCATCGGCGGGCGTCAGCGACCGGGCCTGAAGAGGCTCCTGCAACCGGCGTCCTGGCCGCGGCATCTGCTTTAGCAGGAATGCCGGATTTGTTCGTCAAGCGGACGCGCATCCCCGCGCCAGTTGAGCGAGTTTTTGCCTGGCACGAAGCACCGGGGGCGCTCGAAAAACTGACGCCGCCCTGGGAGCCCGTGACCGTAGTGGAACGGCACGGCTCTATTCGGGACGGCGACCGCACGGTGCTGCGCGTCGGCCCGCGCCCCTTCCGCCTGACCTGGGTGGCGGAACACCAGGGTTATCTCCCGAACCGCCAGTTCCGCGACGTCCAGGTGCGCGGCCCCTTCGCGCGCTGGGAACATACCCACGCCTTCGAGCCGGACGGGGCCGGCGGCTGCTTTCTGGAAGACCGCATCGAGTACGAATTGCCCTTCGGGTGGCTGGGCCGGGTGTTGGGTGGAGCCTTCACGCGCCGCAAACTGGAGCGCATGTTCGCCTACCGCCACGCGGTGACATTGCGGGAACTGGCGGGCAGCGGGGAGAATAAAGTATGAGCGGGGAGAGCGCGATCGGCGGCACCATCTTTGAAGTCAGGGCGTTCGGCATTCCCATCCGCCTGCACTTCACGTTTGTGCTGTTGCTGGTCTTCCTCCTGTTTATCGGCATCGGCGGCAAGCAGAGCGGCGCGTTCACCGCCCTGTATGTTCTTGCGCTCTTCGGCAGCGTGCTGCTGCACGAACTCGGGCATGCGCTGATGGCGCGGCGGTTCGGCATCCGCACCGTCGAGATCGTGATGTTCCCGATTGGCGGCCTGGCCCGGCTGGACCGGCAGCCCCGCGCCCGCCAGGAACTCTGGATTGCCCTGGCTGGTCCGGCCGTCAACCTCGTGATCGCCGGTGTTTTGGTGGTCTGGCTGGTCAGCACCGGCGGCTGGGTGCCGGTCGAGAAGATCGTCCAGCCGACGGATCAAAATCTGGCTGAACGCATCGCGCTGGGCAACTTACTGCTGGCGGTGTTCAACATGCTGCCCGCCTTCCCGATGGATGGCGGACGGGTGCTGCGCGCCCTGTTGGCCCTGCGCAAGACCGAGCGGGAAGCGACCCGCATCGCCGCCGGCGCGGGGCAGGCCCTGGCGATCCTGATGGGTCTTTACGGCTTGTTGTCGGCCAATTTCCTGCTGATCTTCATCGCGATGTTCGTCTACCTGGGCGCGGCGCAAGAGTCCGCTACGGCGCGCGGCCAGACGCTGGCGCAGGGTTTCCCCGTGCGCGCCGCCATGATTACCGACTTTCGCACGTTGCAGCATGGCGACACGATGCGCGACGCCGGCGGCCTGCTGCTGGCCACTTCCCAGCAGGATTTCCCCGTGCTGCATGGCGACCAGGTGGTGGGCCTGCTGACGCGCGCGGCGCTGCTGCGCGCCATGATGAGTGAGGGACCGGACTCGTTCGTGGCCGGCGCGATGGACCGCTCCTTCCACCGGCTTTCGCCGGACGCCGATCTCTCCGAGGTGCTGGGCAATCTCGCCGGCCATTGTTCGCTGGTAATGGAAGGCGACCGCCTGGTGGGCATGCTGACCGCAGAGAATCTTTCCGAGTTTCTCCTGCTACGGCAGATCGCCGCCGCGCTTCCGTCCCGAGGCTGAGGCATGGAACCGGGACGGCGCATCCTGATCGTGGGCGGGGGTTTCGCTGGACTTTACGCGGCCAAGTCGCTCGGCTCGTCCGGTTTTGACGTGACGCTGGTCGACCGGCGCAACTTCCACCTGTTCCAGCCGCTGCTTTACCAGGTGGCGACCGGCGGCTTGTCACCTGGCGAGATCGCTTCCCCGCTGCGTTACGTGTTGAACCGCTTCCGCAACGTGCGCGTGCTGCTTGGGGAGGTGGTGGATATCGACGTGAACGCCCGGCGCGTGCTGCTGGCGCCCGACGATCTGGGCGCGCGCGAGATTCCGTACGATGTCCTGATCGTCGCCGCGGGCGCCCGCCATCACTACTTTGGCCGCCCCGAATGGGAGCCGCTGGCGCCGGGACTGAAAACCATCGAAGACGCCACCGAGATCCGCCGGCGGATCCTGCTGGCCTTCGAAGCCGCCGAGCGGGAGACGGATCCGGAAATCCGCAGAGCGTGGCTAACCTTTGTGGTGGTGGGCGGCGGGCCCACCGGGGTGGAACTGGCCGGCGCGCTGGGCGAAATCGCCAATGACACGCTGCGGAAAGATTTCCGGAGCATCAATCCCGCCGAAGCCAATATTCTGCTGTTCGAAGGCGGGAGCCGGATTCTGAATTCCTTCACCGAGGAGCTATCCGCGGCGGCCGAACGGTCGCTGATCCGCCTGGGGGTGCGCACGCGGCGGGGCATCGTCACGGGGATCGACGCGGAAGCCGTCACGGTGAAAGTGGAAAGCGGCGAGATCCGCATCGCCACGCGCACGGTATTGTGGGCCGCCGGGGTGCAGGCCTCCCCGCTGGCGCAGGTGCTGGCGGATCGCACCGGTTGCGCGCTCGATCCGGCGGGCCGCGTCATCGTGGAACCGGACCTCACCATTGCCGGCCATCCGGAGATTTATGTCCTCGGCGACATGGCGCATTTCGCGCACCAGACCGGCAAGCCGCTGCCCGGCGTCGCCCCGGTGGCGATGCAGCAAGGCGCGTACGTGGCGCGGCGTCTCCGCGGCCGGACGCAAACGCCGTTTCGCTACGCGGACAAAGGCAACCTGGCCACCATCGGCCGCGCCGCCGCGGTGGCGGAGGTGTTCGGGTTGCGCTTCAGCGGCTTGCCCGCGTGGCTGCTGTGGCTGTTCATTCACATCCTGTACCTGATTGAGACCGACAACCGGCTGCTGGTGCTGACGCAGTGGGTGTTCAACTACTTCACCCGCAATCGCGGCGCGCGGCTGATCACCGGCGAGGGCGCCGCAGGAGCGGCCCCGCGGGGATAAAATGGCTCTTCCCCGGGACAGGAGGAGGAGACATGCACCACCCCATCGCCGCGCTGCTCGCCGTCTTGACGATCGCTTTACGCGCAAGCCTACCCGCCCCGGCGCGTCAACAAAGCGATTGAACTGTTAGAGCAAGGCCAGCCGATCTATTACACCACCGCCCACGGCGGCTACGAAGAGGGCCGGAAGCTCGCCAAGACCTGGGCCGATTACATCAACTACGAACTGGAGCACGGCGCGTTCGACAGGACCCAACTGCGCGCCTTCCTGCAGGGCTTGGTGGACGGCGGACCAACCAGGAGCGGGCACCGGACCCCCGCCGTGATCGCCACGCTGCCCGTCACCGGCATTGACGAAGCCACGATACGCGCCAACTCCCGGGTGATTCAGCAACTCCTGGCGGCAGGAGTCCACGGACTGCTGCTCTGCCATGCGCGCACCCCCGGCGCGGTGAAGGCGTTCGTCGAAGCGGTTCGTTATCCCTTCGCTCCGCCGGCCGCCGGGTTGAACGAGGGCCTGCGCGGTTCCGGCAGTCAAGGCTACGCGGCGCGCAGCTGGGGGATCCCCCCGGGCGAGTACATCCGGGTGGCCGAACCCTGGCCCCTGAACCCGAAGGGCGAGATCTTCCTCGGCCTGAAGATTGAGGACCGCCATGCGCTGGCCAACGCCGAGCTTTCCACGGCGGCGTCCGGTATCGGATTCGCCGAGTGGGGACCTGGCGACATGGGCTGGTCATTCGGGCTGCTCAACGCGCATGATCCCCCGTATCCCCCGGTGATGCAGCAGGCGCGGGCGCGCGTGCTGAACGCCGCCAAGGCGGCCAAGATCGCCTTCCTGGACCTGATCAGTAAAGACAATTTCCGGCAGGCCATCGACGAAGGAGTGAAGATCGGCGCGGGCGGTCCGGAAGGCGCGGAGGCAGGACGCCGCTACGCCAAGCGCGCCATGCCCTGGTAGAACAAAAGGATCATGCGCATTTCGGAAGTTCGGCTCCATCCCATCGCCATCGCCGATCCCCCCCTGCGGAGTTCCTATGGACGGCATGCTCCGTTCGCGCTGCGGACCATCGTCGAACTGATTTCGACCGACGGCATTACCGGCATCGCGGAAACGTACGGCGGAGACGGTCCGCTCGCCGCGCTGGAAGCGGCCACACCGCACGTGCTCGGCCGCGATCCGTTCCGCCTGGCTGAATTGCTCGCCGCCCTGCTGGGCACGGCCCGTCACGACGCCGAGGTGGCCGGCGGCGCCACCCAAACCTACCTGGTGCCGGGCGAAAACCCGCTCGATCAGCACATGCGCACGTACGCGGCGCTCGAGATCGCCTGCCTGGATCTGATCGGCAAGGCGGTGGGTAAACCGCTCTGCGACGTGATCGGCGGCCGGGTGCGCGATGAGGTGAGCTACTCGGCCTACCTGTTCTACAAGCACGGCGGCGGAGGCGGGGTGGGCGACGACGTCCGGGAGGATGAATACGGCGAGGTGCTCGACGCCCAAGCGGCCGTCCGCGAGTGCAAGCAGATGATCGCGCAATACGGCTTCCGGGAGATCAAGTTGAAGGGCGGGGTCTTGGATCCGGACGTCGAGATTGCCACCATCCGGGCGCTCCGCGAGGAGTTCGGCGCCGCCTGCCCGCTGCGGATCGATCCCAACTGCGCCTGGTCGGTCGAGACGTCCGTCGCGGTGGGCCGGGCGCTGCGCGAGGAACTTTCCGGAGGCGGGTATCTGGAGGACCCCTGCGCCGAACTCGCGGGCCTGGCCGAGGTGCGGCGGCGGTTGCGCGCGGAAGGAATCGATACTCCCCTGGCCAGCAACGTCGCCGTCACCAGTTTCCGCGACGTGCCGGAGGCTTGGCGGCGGGATGCCGTCCAGATTGTCTTGTCCGACCCGCACTACTGGGGAGGCCCCCGGCAGGTGCAGGCGCTCGGCAACCTGTGCGGCGTGCTGGGCATGGGCATGTCGATGCACTCCAACAGCCATCTCGGCGTCAGCCTGATGGCCATGACCCACGCCGCCGCCGCGTGTCCGCAACTGACCTATGCTTGCGACACCCACTACCCCTGGCAGACCGCCCAGGATGAAGTGGCGCTGGGCGGACGCATTCCGATCCGCGGCGGCGTGGTCCGCATCCCCGACCTGCCCGGCCTGGGCGTCGAATTGGACTACGACCAACTGGCCCGGGGCCGCGAGCGCTACGCCAAGATCCCGTATCGCAAGCGCGACGATGAAGCCGAGATGCGCCTGCACGTGGACCCCAACTGGAAACGGGTGTTGCCGCGGTGGTGACGCGCCGGGGTCAGTGATTGGCGATCACCAGGCTGCGGCGGTAGTACGGATGCGCGCCCAGCAACAGCGCGAACAGCAGGTGCGCGGCGATCATGTCCACCCGGTAGGTGTACATCGGCAGAAACGGCGTCCAGCGGTGCCAGAGCCACAGGTCGCAAGTGAAGTACCAGGCCAGCGCGGCGGCGATGGCGAGCGACCGCAGGAGGAGGCGGTTCTCCGTCCACTGCGTCGCCGCGGCGAACGCCATGCCGAACGCGGCGCTGACGACCAGGTGAAACGCCACCCCGCTCAGCGTGGCGAACCGGAATCCGCGCCGCAGCGCCTCTTCGCCGTAGAACACCGTGGCGAACAGGTTCGCGGCGTTCCAGAAGGACCGGCCGTGGCGAAGGTTCAGCAGGGAGAGCGCCAGCAGCATCAGGAGTCCGCCCAGCACCCCCGCCTGCAATCCGGCCAACAACGTGTACAGCGCGCTCAGCCGGGCATGTTGGTTTCCGGACTGCATGAAAACAGCCTATACTAACACGTAACCGAGAAGGACAAACTGGTCTTGAGCAAACGCCGCGTAGTGATCACGGGAATCGGCTGTGTCAGCCCGAATGGGATTGGCCGGGAGGAGTTTTGGCGGAACACCCGGGCAGGGGTGAGCGGAGTACGGCGCATCACGCGCTTCGATCCTTCCTGCTCGCCAGTGCAAGTGGCCGGGGAGGTGGTGGACTTCGAGGAAGACGCTTACGTCAACCCGAAGGACCGGCCGCACGTATCGCGCGCCACGCCGCTGGGCATTGCCGCGATCGGGGAAGCCCTCGCGGACGGAGGACTGGAACCCGCGCGGATGACGCGGGACCAATTGCGCCAGATCGGCGTCCTGGTCGGCTCCGGCGGAGGCAGCCTGGAGTTCACCGAGGAACAGTACCGGCTGTATTACACGGGCAAGATCAAGCAGTGCAGCGTGTACACGATTCCAACCTCCACCATCGGCACGTTGGCGAGTGAGTTTTCCATGCGCTTCGGCCTGCGCGGCTTCAGCCACGTGGTGTCCACCGGCTGCACCTCGTCGACCGACGCCCTGGGCTACGCGATGCGGCAAATCCAGTCCGGCGCTTCCGATTGTGTGATCGCGGGAGGCGTGGATGCGCCGCTGGCGCCGCTGATTCTGCGCGCTTTTGTGCTGATGCGGATCATGACCACGCGCTGGAACCACCTGCCGGAACGCGCTTCCCGGCCGTTCTCGCGCGACCGGGACGGGTTCGTCATCGCCGAAGGCGCTTGGTTTTTTGTCGTCGAGGAATACGAGCATGCCCAGGCGCGCGGGGCGCGCATTTACGGGGAACTGGCGGGCTACGGGTCCACCTGCGAGGCGTACCACCGGGTGCGGCTGGAAGAGTGCGGCGAGGAACCGGCGCGGGCGATCGGCCTGGCCCTGGCCGAAGCGGGCGTCCCCGGCGAGGCGATCTCGTATGTGAACTACCACGGCACTTCCACCGAACTCAATGACCGCATCGAGACCCGCGCGATGAAACTGGCTTTCAACGGCCACGCTTACCGGCTGTGCGGCTCTTCCCTCAAGAGCCTGATCGGGCATCCGCAAGGAGCGTGCGGCGCGGCGGGCGTGGCCGCCACGCTGCTGGCCATGCGCGACGGCGTCGTGCCTCCCACCATCAACATCGATGAACCCGACCCGGATTGCGACCTCGATTACATTCCGGGCGAAGCACGGCCCTTGGATTTTGAGTACGCCGTCGCCAACTGCATCGCTTTTGGCAGCAAGAACTCAGCCCTGGTGCTGCGGCGAGTATCCTGATGACGCGCCTGCTGCGCTGGTTGCTGTTGCTGGGGGTGGCGCTGGTCGTGCTGGCCTTCGTCTATCCGCCCGTCCGGCTGGCCGGCCTGGTCATCCTGGGCCGCGGTTCGCACTGCTCGCTCACGCAGGCCATGGCCAGTTGGCGGCACACGGAAGAGTTGCGCGCCGCCAAGGACCGGATTCTGGCGGCCAGCCGCCGCGTGAAGGAGGAAACGAATTTCACGCAGTGGGAAACGCCCTACGGCTTGTTCTGGATTCCCAACGGAAATGATTACGTCCTGCCCTTCAACCTCGCCGAGCAGGAATTGAAAATCTACGGCACGGGAGAACAGGCGGTCCGCCCCGGCGATGTCGTGCTGGATTGCGGCGCGAGCTTTGGCGTCTTCACCCGGGAGGCGCTGCGACAGGGCGCTCGGCTGGTGGTCGCCATCGAACTCGCGCCGGACAGCATCGAGGTACTGAAGCGCAACTTCGCCGAGGAGATTCGCGCGGGAAAGGTCCTCGTTTACGAAAAGGGGGTCTGGGATCGGGATGACGAACTCACGCTTTACGTCGACCCGCAGAACTCGGCCGCCAACAGCGTGCTCAACCGGCGGGAAACCAGCCACGCCAGCATCAAGGTGCCGCTGACCACCATCGACAAACTGGTGGCGGAGCTTCACCTGGAGCGGGTGGATTACATCAAGATGGACATCGAAGGCGCGGAACAGCGGGCTCTGCGCGGCGCGCGCGACACCATCCGCCGGTTCCGGCCGCGGCTGTCCCTGTCGGCGTACCATGACCCCGAGGATCCGCGCGTGATTCCCGAACTGGTCAAAGCGGCCTGGGACGGCTACCGGATGGAGTGCGGTCCATGCGCGGATGGGGCTACCTTCGTGCGGCCCGATATCTTGTACTTCCGTTAGGGCTGGCGGCGGCGCCGCAAACCTACCAGGTCCGCGGACTGGTGCTGGAGGTCCGCCCCGCCGCCCGGGAGATTGTGGTGTCGCATCGCGAAATCCCGGGTTTCATGGACGCGATGGTGATGCCTTTCCGGGTCCGCGACCCGCGCGAGTTGCGCGGCCTGACGCCCGGCTTGCTGATCGACTTTCAGTTGGAGGTCGATCGCCGCGGCTCGCGCGTCCGCAGCATCCGCGTGGTGCGCGACGCTCCGGCGGCGGACGCCGATGACCTGCCGGACCTGTCGCCTCCCCCGGAGAGGGTGGCGCCCGGCGAAACCATGCCGGATTTTGCGCTTACCGACCATCGCGGGGAGCGTTTTCGACTTGCCGAGGCGGGCGGCAAGGTGATCGTGCTGACGTTTTTGTACACCCGCTGCCCGCTGCCGGACGTCTGTCCCCGGCTGGCGGCGCATTTTGCCCACCTCCAGCGGCGCCTTGCCGCGCACCTGCCGGAAAACCTGGCATTGCTGTCGATTACGCTGGATCCCGTGCACGACACGCCGGAAGTGCTTGCCCGGTACGCTAAAATCTGGAATGTCCGCGCGCCAGGCTGGCGCTTGCTGACCGGGAGCGAGGCAGAGATCGCGCGGGTGGCGCGGCGGTGCGGAGTCGTTTTTTGGGCGGAAGAGGGGCAGGTGGCCCACACGGCGGAAACCTGTGTGATCGGCCGCGACGGCCGCCTCGCCGCGTGCATCGGGGGAACCCGGTTCACCGCCCGGCAGTTGGCGGATCTGGTGGAAAGGCAATTGCGGAAATGAAGCTGTTGTGGATCCTGTTCGTCTCCGTGGGCGTGCTGTACGCCCAAGCGAATCCAGCCCGGCGGGACGCCTGCGCGGCGCCGCCGGGAAGCAACGCTCCGGCCCTGCCGGCCAAACTGTTGCCCGGCCAGGGGAACCTGCGTTTTGCGATCACCACGCGCAGCGCGGAAGCGCAGCAGTTCTTCAACCAGGGTATCGCCCAGATGCATTCCTTTTGGGCGACCGAGGCGGAACGGTCGTTTCTGCAAGCCGCCGCGCTCGACCCCGAAGCGCCCATGCCGCACTGGGGCGTCGCCATGGTCGCCGCGGGCGACTACCGGCCTCGCTTTCAACTGGAAGGCGGCCGGGCGCCGCGCCGCAACCGGACTCCGCAGGGCGCGGAGGCGCGCGCGGTCGCGGCGGCGCGCAAAGCGCTGGAACTCAGCGCGGTTCCCGGCCACGCCACGGAGCTGGAAAAGCTGTACATCGCGGCCGTTGCGGCGCGGCGCGACCTGAGCGCCAAGGATCCCGACGCGGCTTATATCGCCGCGCTGCGCGCCCTCCTGGCCAGGTATCCACGCGAGGTGGAGGCCCGTTCGTACCTGGCGCTGCACCTGATGCGCGGATTTGTCCTCCCGGCCAAGACCCCCCGCGATGGATCTCTGGAGGCTGTTGCAATTCTGCGGGACTTGCTCCGGGACGCGCCCAATCATCCCGGCGTTCATCACTACGTCATCCACGGCTTCGAAGGCTCGACGTTCGCCAAAGACGCGTGGCCAAGCTGCCGCCGCTACCCGGAGCTTTCGCCCAACATCCCGCACGCGCTGCATATGCCCGGCCACATTTGGGCCCAAACGGGGCGCTGGGCGGAGGCCGTGGCTTCCTTCGAAGCAGCCAAGGACAACGAACTTGGGTGGATCCGCGCGGATCGCCTTTTCGGGACCGGCCATCACGGACACAACGTGCACTTCCTGGCCACGTCCTATTCCTTCGCCGGGCAATATGAGCAGGCGCTGGCGGCGGCGCGCGGACTGCTGGAGTTCGAGGAGAACCCGCGCGAGGCCGGGCAGGTGGACAACTTCCGCACCGCGTATCGCCAGGGTTGGTTCGCCGTGCTGCGGACGCTGGTGCAATTTGAGAAGTGGGATGAACTGCTGGACGGCCGTACCTTGCCGGCTTACGAGAAACCACGCGAGCGCGCCTGGCGGCATTGGGCGCAAGCCTTGGCCTACGCTGCGAAAAATGATCCCGCGGCCGCGCAGCGCGAAGCGCGGGCGATGCATGCCGCCCTGGCAGATCTGAAGAAGGCGATCCAGACCGTGCCGGAGCCCCTGCGCGTGGCGCGAGTCGAACTGGACGGCCATCTGGCGCTGGCTGCCGGTCGGACCGAACGGGGACTACGCAAACTGGCGGAGGCGATGCGGCAGGAGCAAGCCCTGCGCTATAACGAGCCCCCCAGCTATCCCCGGCCCGTGGCCGAGGCGCTGGGCCGCCGCGCCCTGGCGCTGGGACGCACCGCGCTGGCCGAGGATGCGTTCCGGCAGGCCCTGGACCAGTATCCGGAAGACGCCCACGCCCGGCGGGGTTTGCAGGCGGCGGCAGGCTCCGCTTTGGCCCCGGCTGCCGGCGGATTCTAGCCTTGCCCCTGGTGCGCGTCATTGGCGGCGGTCCGGCCGGCTCCTGCGCCGCCCTGGCGGCGCTCGCCGAGGGCGCGCAGGTGGAGGTTTTCGAGATCTCCGCGTTTCCGCGTCATAAAGTCTGCGGCGAGTTTCTCTCGCCGGAAGCCGCTGCTTGGCTCGACGCAACCGGCGCCGCGGAAGCGTTCCACCGGCTGGGGCCCGCCCGCCTGGAACGGGTCTGTCTTCATTTCGGCGCGCGGCAGAAGTCGTGGAGGCTGGCCGAGCCCGCTTTTGGCATCAGCCGGTTTGCCCTCGATCACTTCCTTCAGCAGTTGACCCTCGCCCGCGGGGCGCGGTGGATTCGCGAAAAAGCCGGCGGCCAGCCCCCGCCCGTGGTGATTGCGCACGGGCGCAAACTGGCGGCGGAAAAGGGAAGTCGGCGGTTCGGATTCAAGGCTCACTTTGCCGGTCCGGCGGGCACTGACGTGGACCTGTTTTTTTTCGATGGGTGTTACCTGGGCGTCAGCGCGGTGGAGTCCGGACACGTCAACGTGTGCGGACTCGCCCCCGAAGACCGTCTCCGCCGGTTCGGGTTTCAAATCGACGAGTTTCTCGAGGCTCAGGCCGGCGTGTGCGAGCGCTTGCGCCCCTTGCGGCGGATCATGCCCTGGCTGACTACTGGTCCGCTGCTGTTTACGCGACGGCTGCCGGACTCGGCGCCGGGGCAGTACCTGTGCGGGGACGCGCTAGGCTTCATCGATCCGTTCACGGGCAGCGGCCTGTTGTCCGCGATGGGAACGGGCCAGCTCGCCGGACGGGCGGCCGCCCGGGGCGAGCCGGTGCACGTTCACCTCCGCCGTTGCCGGCAGGCGCTGGCCGGGCAGTACCGGTTCTCCGCCGCCGCCCGCGGCGCGATCGAGTCGGGGTGGGCGGGGCTGCTGGCTTTTTTGATTCCCGGTCCGGCGCTGTTCGGCCTCACGCGTCCCCGATTTGTGTGAAACGGATGGCCGCGGCGATTCACTAAGGAGTAGCCAGACGAACCCTGGAAGCGAGGCAGAAGGGGGGACCGGTGGGCACTCGGAGGAGGGTGCCCACCGGCTGGCCACACGCGAACCCTGGAAGGAAGGCGTACGACCAAACTGAATGATTTTATTGTAATCCGAGACCAGGTTGTCAAGCGGGTTGCCCACCGGCGGCATCCGCCACGGTCAGCCGGCCAGGAAGATGGCGTACCCCACCGCGGTGAACATCAACGCGCCGCAAAGCCAGAGCGCGGCCGAGACCAGCGGGCCGGGCGCCATTTTCCTGGGCAGTCGTTTGTATCGCAGGTAAATCGCGGTGCCGGCCAGAATCGGCAGCATCATCGCCTGGGCCCTGCCGCCCAGCACGACCATCTTGACGGGCGCCTGCACGAAAAAATACAGCAGCGCGGGAACCACGGTGAGCAGCACCACAAAAATCCGCCGGTACCGGACCCGGCTGCGGTAATCATCGCGCGCGAAACCGCCCAGCAGCCGCACGAAGTCCGCGAAGACCCGCGAATGGGACGCCGTCGCCGCGAAGATGGTTCCGTACAGCGTCGCGATTGCGCCAATGTAGAACAGCGCCAGCGACCACGGCCCCAGGATCTGCGTGTAGATATTGGAGAGGACCGAGATCATCTCCGCTTCCTTGGCCCCGGGTCGCAAACCCATGCTGTTCAGGACGCCCGCGCCCAGCAGGTAGAACGCGATGGTCGCCACGGTGTAAATGATCATGGAACACGTAATGTCGAGTTGCATCACGCGCACCCAGCCGCGGGCGCGGGCCTTCCAGTCCGCGCTATGATCATCCTTGCCGGTGAAGCGCGCGTACCCCTTTTCCACGCACCAGTAGGGATACATCACCAGTTCCGTCGCGCCGACGCCGGTGATGCCGAACACCGCCACCGCCGTCGAGAGCCCGTCGCCGGGCATTTGCAGTTTCAGCCCCTCGACAATCTGATCCCAGGAGTAGAACTCCGGGCGGCGGAACAACAGCATCGCGCAGAGGAACGTCAGCATGGTGAAGAGCGCGACTTTCAACGTCGCCAGCCCCTCGATGCGTTCGTAGCCGCCGCCGAGCAGGATGGCCAGCGTCAGCCCCAGGAAAAACAGCACCCACCAGTTCACCGCAATCGCAGGGAACAGCAGGTTCATCACCTGGGAGACACCGCCGAACATCGCGCCGACCTGCAGTAGCGTGATCGACACCATGAAGGCCCAGCACCACACGATCCAGTTGACTTTCCAGCGCGGCCCGGGCACGTGGTTGAAAGCCTCCAACCCCGTCTCGCCGCTCACGATGGTGTACCGCCCGAACTCGCCCTGCACCACCGGCTTGATGAAGCAGCTCAGCAGAATCACCCACAGTGCCGTGTAGCCCACCTGCGCGCCGAGCGTGGTGGTGGCGATGAGCTCGCCCGAGCCGACAATGGAGGCGGCGAGAATCATGCCCGGGCCGATGCGCCGCAGCGCGGACAGGATCGTCGCCGGCGGCGTTTGTACGTCCTCGGTATTGTATTGGTAGGGATCGGCCGGTTCCGTGCGCTGCGTGGCGATGCTCATGGGGACCCTGTCATTGTAGTGCATGCCCGCCTCTGCCGGCCGCGCCCGCGAGTCGGGCGGCGTTACGGACGTCGCGCGCCCAGCCGCTCCGCCAGTTCCAGCAGAATCCGGTCGACGTTCCGCCGGCGCTCGGGTTCCGTGCCCTGGAACTCGCGCCAGGCGCGGGTGAGGCGTTCGCGCTCGGATTTCGGCAGCCCCAAAGCTTCGGAGTGATCCAGCGCCCACATCAGGAATACCGCACGCGGGCGCGCCAGGCGGTCGTCGTTCGGCTGATGCGGAATGGCTGCGGCCCACTCCGCCAGCGTTTCGCGCAGCCATTGCAGATAGCGCTGGCGGGCCTCCACCCGCAGTTTGGGCCAGGCGCCCTCCGGAATCGTCGTACGTTCCCAGGCCGGACGCATCACGAAGAAGTCGCGCGCGCCGGGGCGGGCGTACCAATACGCGGTGCTGGCGTAGTCGTTGGTGAGATCGTTCTGCTCCTGCCCGTGCTCGAACGTCACCAGGATCCGTTTGCGGAAAGGAATCGAGTCCGCCACGTGGAAGCTGAAGATGGCGTTGCCCGCGAAACATTCCTTGGGATCGTCCACCCCGCCCACCAGCACGCCGGACACGGGCACGATGTTGCGCTCCTTGCCCTCCGGGGTCGTGGTGAACTGATGAAATCCCCAGCCGTCGTTAAAGTATTCTTCCGTTCCGGTGCCGTGGATGGCGGGCGGCCAGGGTTCATCGTCGACGAAGATCATCGGGTCGCCCTCTCCCCACCAGAGCGTATGGCGGTTATACACGTTCAGGTTCAGCCCGACGAAGCGCCCTTGGCCGCGCGCGTCCAGCACGCGATAGTTGTATTCACCGGACAGATTTTCGTAGTACAGATCCGTGGCGGCGACCTCCTCGCGGCGCCATTTGGCATGGAATAGACCGACGTCCGGACCGAGGCCGCTGGTCTTGCGGTGCACGATTCGCAGTTCGACATCCAACGGGCGGCGGGCGTCTTCGTTCACCACGCTGATCGCCGCGCGCTCGGCGAAGGGCATGGAGAAGTAGCTGTAATACCAGCCGTCGGCTTCGAGCCCCATGGGGAGCGACCGGTAGGGCGTCTGGTTGAACCCGTTGCCGAAGAAATCGCCCACCGGAGCGTCGATGGCGTCCTTGACCTCACGATCCCACCGGACTTTGAGCAGCGTGGAGCGGAGCATGGCCTGGTCCGCGGGCGCGATCCGCAAGTGGAGCCGGTCGATCACTCCCCCGCCGTCCAGGCGGAGCACCTCGCGGCGTTCGCCCGGCGCCAGTGGGACCCGGCGAGAGACCGTCTGCTGGCCGGCGGCGGGCGGTTTGGGATCGCGGCCCAGGTTACGCCATGCTTCCAGGACCGCGTCCCAAGCCGCCTGGTCTTCCTTGCCGAGCGGCAACCGCAGCGTCTCCACGTGCGATCCGGCGGGGAAAGTTTCGTACGTCACCTGATAGTACACGCCCCACGGTTCCTGCGCGGGACGCAACGCCGTGATTTCGACGCGGGCCGACCTGGCGTACGGAATCGGGAAATACGCGTAGTGGCTGCCGCCCATCGGACCCACCGCCGGACGGAGAAAAGGCGCGTGGCGTCCGGAGAAAAAATCCTCGCACTTCATGTCGACTGTCGGCGTGGCGGCGTCGTCCAAAAAGATCCGCAGGTGGCCGCCGGGGCGCGCCGCGTAGAAGCGCCGGATGACGCCGGGCCCTTTCAGGTCGGCCACGGTATAGACTTCGCCTTTGCGGCGCCGGCCATCGAACGCGTCGTTGTTGCCGCCCGCGCGATCCCAGCTCGATTCCATGCGGACCGGCCGGAACTCGATGCGGGACAGGCCTTCCAGATCCGTCAGGTTCCGCGCGAAATGCGGGAAGCCATACCTTGCCGCCGCGGCGGGGAACGCGGCGGCGCACACGAGGAAAAAGAGGGTACGCACGTCTTCAGGGTAGATTGTCCGCCGCCTTGACGTTGCGGCCCGGCTTGTCCATCTGGTTGCCGTGGAGCACATTGCGGTAGAACTGCACCGCGCGCGCGCCCGCCCCCACGCGGAACGCCGGTCCCGTGCGGCCTTTCCAGGCGCGGAACGAATTGCCGTGGATCTGCGCCGTGCCCGCCAGAATTTCGATGGCGGGCTGCTTGCGCGTCCACTGCACAATGCGGGAATCGGACAGCGACAGGACGCCGGGATTCTCCCACCGGATGGCCTGGTGCAGGCTTCCCCAGAAGCTGGCGCCGCGAACGGTCAGCTCCGCGTGGTCGGCTCCGCCGGGCCGGCCCCAGATGCCGATGTGCCGTTCTCCCGCGCCCGCGTTGGCAATGTTCAGGTTGGAAATGTGAACGGCGTACGGCTGGGTGTCGGTGATGGCCATGCCCACGTCCACGTTGTCCAGGTTGATGTTCGCCATCTGCCCGTTCATGGCGCCATGCTCGGAAGCGGAGAGTTCCACGCCCACCTGGTAACCCCAGACGAAGATGTCCTCCACCACCTCCCAGTCCGTGCGCTGGAAAATGAAGCCGGTGGCGTGCGTGGTGGTGTACTCGATCACTTTCTTGTCGAGCGACCAGAAGGGCCAGAAGTGGACGTTCTTGACACGGCCGATGTCGTAGCACTGGTCGACCCACAAGCCCTTGTGCAGCGGCTGGCCGTAGAGACCGCTCACGAAGTGGCGGGCCGCTTCTTCGGTGGCGAGATCCACCCCGAGGTAAGGGTTCACCAGCAAGACATTGACGAGCGAAACGTTCTCCCCCTGGCCGCGGACCGTCCACGGATAGGGCACCGGCGGATTGTCCTCCTGCTGGTCCGGGTAGAACACGGCGATGCCCTCGAGCGTCGCGTTGGGCCCTTGCAGGGTGAGAAACGGCGTGCCTTCCGTGCTCCCGGCGCCTGCGACCGCGAGCAGGGTGGAGCCGGGAACCTTGGGATCGAAACGCTGCGGGGCGCGGCTGACGCCCTGAAGCGAGACGCCGGGCGGCACCCGCAGGTGCGTCGCGATCCGGTAGCGTCCCGCCGGCACGAACACAATCCCTCCGCCGGCCGCGGCGGCGTCATCGAGCGCGCGCTGGAACGCCTGCGTGTCGTCCGTTTCGCCGTCGCCGCGGGCCCCAAACGGCGCGGACCGTACGTTCCACTCCGCGCAGACGGGCGCGGCCGCAAGCAAAGCAAGCGAGACCCAGGCGATGATCCGTGACAAGGTTTGCTCCCCGAACCCATCTTTGGGCGGGGAGCCGGCGAAATCAAGCCTCCCGCCGGGCACGCTAAAATGCCCGTGTGCTTCCATGCTGAGACTTGCGGTGCTGATGTTATCCGCGGCCCTCGCGCCGGCCGGCGCCGCCCTGCGCGCCGCCGCCGTGAAAATCGATATCACCCCGCAGACCCCGCAGTGGCTGATGGGCTACGCCGCCCGGCAGTCCACCGGCGTCCACGACCGCATCTATCACCGCATCGCCGTGCTGGACGATGGCGTCCGCCAAGTCTACCTGGCGGCTTCCGACCTGTGCGTCTATTCCCCCTCGGTCTACGACGAGGTGGCGGCGCGCGTCGAAAACGAGACCGGCGTCGCGTCCCGCCAGTTCTGGTGGACGGTCACCCACACCCATTCCGCGCCGGAAGTGGGCCCGCCCGATATGTACGACGTGCTGCTGAAAGGCCGTTCGGAGCACGCGTGGAATCGCGACTACTATGAGCTCATCGCGTCGACCTTGGTGGACGGCATCCGCGAGGCGCGCCGCCAGTTGACGCCGGCCCGGGTGGCCGCCGGGGTCGGCATGGCCCGGGCCAATATCAATCGCCGCGCGCGCGATCTGGACGGCACGATTTCGCTCGGCCTCAATCCCGACGGGCCCGTGGACCGCCAAATCGGACTGCTGCGTCTGGAGCGCGCCAGCGACGGATCCACCCTGGCCTTGATCGCCAACTACGCCATGCACGGAACGGTGCTGGGTGGAAGATTCGTCCAGATCAGCGGCGACGGGCCCGGCGTGGTGGCCGCTTTCGTGGAAGAGAAGCTCAACGCGCCTTTGCTGTACGTCAATGGCGCGGCCGGCGACATCGCTCCCATCTACTCCGTGCAGCCCGATCCCAAGGCCGGGCACCTGGGTGAGTTCCGTGTGTTGCTGGGCGACAAGATTCTGGACGCCCATCGCGCGCTGGGTCCGGGGGGCGCGGACGTCACGCTCGACGTGGCCGAGACCTGGATCGAGACACCAAGGAAGGACGGCTTGACCTGGCCCGCCCGCCTGTCGCGCTACGCGGCCCAGTCCGCCGGCGGCGCGGATCTGGTGCGCATTCCGGTGCGTTTTGTGCGGGTGGGCGACACCTTGCTGTGGGGCGCGCCCGTGGAACTGTTCTGCGAGATCGCGATTCGCGTCCGCAACGAATCGCCGTTTCGGAACACGTTCTTCTTCGGTTACGCCAACGGATGGCTGGGATATCTGCCCACCGCGGCCGCCTTTCGTGAAGGAGGATACGAGCCGCGCACATCTCCGTTCACGCCACAGGTGGAGCGCGACTTCGGCGACGCGGTGGTTACCTATCTGAGCGGCATGGCGCGGCGGTAGACGCCGGCCGGAGAGCGGCTAGCCCGAAAGGCGCCGCTCCTCGAGCCGTGCCGTCGCAGCTGCGGTTAGGCGCGCAGCCCCAAGGCGTCTCGCGCATAGGCAAGGCAACGCGCGACGTTCCGTTCCTCCAGCAGCCGCACGGACTCCGCATCCAGTCCGTCCAGGCGCGGCAGCGACGCGGACTGCCGCGCCGCCACCCAACGCAGCGTCCGCGCCAGGCGCCGTCCGTTGCGGTCCGGGAAAGTCGCCCAGTAGGCGTCGGTCAGACAGGGCACGGAGAGCGGATTCCGGGTGATCATCTCCAGCGTGAAGCGCGTCTCCGGCCGCCGCGCGCGAATCGCGCTCAACATGGCGCGCAGATCGAGCGCGCCTTCGCCCAGGACGACCTCGGAGAGGAGAAACCCATCGCGGTCCGGCGCGACGCCCATGTCCTTGACGTGGGTGGAGACGGCGTACGGCGCCAAGGCCAGCACCACCTCCATCGGCTCGTCGAGCAGCGCGATATTGTTGCCCGTGTCGAGACACACGCCCAGGTACTCGCTGGAATACTCCCGCAGCAACGCGAGGAGTTCCTCGGCGGTCCAGTCCTTGTGGTTTTCGAGCGCCAAGGGCAGCCGGCGCTGTTCGCAGACTTGCACGGCGCTGCGGACCGCGGCTTGGGCCTGGCGCACGAAGGCGCGCCAGTCCTCCAGCGTGGCAAAGCTCTCGTAGCGGCGTCCGCCCAGGCAGGCCGCGCGGAGGCAGCGCGCGCCCGCCTCACCGGCGGCGGCCGCGATGCGCGCGAAAGCGGCGGCATCGTCTTGCGGCAGCGAGGCCATCACCTCCAGGTACATGCCCGCGCCCTCGATCCGCCGGCGCAGCCGCCGCAGCGAGTCGGTGTCCGTGGCCGAGAGGGCGGTCTGGACGCCGCCCGCGCCTAGCGCCGCGCAGCGCTCGAGAAACGCGAACATGTCGCGCGGCCGCCAGCCGGTCATGAACGAGGTGGCGGCGACCCCCATCGAGGAACGCGGGGCGGCGGCCGCCGCGGCCGCCACGCCCGCCGCGCCGAGGAATGCCCGCCGCGTCATCTCAACTCCGGATCAGGCTGCGCAGGACCGCATCCCACGGCGGCCGGTAAGGGCGCTCCAGCATCGCCGCCGCCTCCCGGTCATCAGGGATCTCCTCGCGCTGGGCATCCCAGCGAATCTTGCGTCCGGTGCGTAACGAGATGTTGGCGAGGTGGCAGGCCACCGCGGTCCGGTGTCCGTCCTCGACATCGGCCACCGGCCGCTGCCGCGATTTCACACAGTCCAGGAAGTTGCGCGCGTGCCGCTCGAATTGCTCCGGGGAAGAGCCATGGTCCTTCAGCGGCTGCGTCCACGGGGGCGCGGCGTGGTCTTGCCGCCGCGGGCCGCCCGCCGGATGGCCGGCAAACACCGGGATGGCGCTGGCCGGATCGATCCGCGGGTCCGGATGCACCTCGAAGCCCGTCCGGCCGATCGTCAGGCTGCCTTTGTCTCCGAAAAACTCCAGGCCCGCGCCCGCTCGCCGGCCGGCGCTGGCCTCTCGCAGCGAGTACACCATGGTGAAGCCGGGATACTCGAAGAGCGCGTCCTGGGTATCGGGCGTCTCGCCGTTATCGCGCAGGCAGAAACGCCCGCCGCTCGAGGAAACGGCGGCCGGCCCGGGCGCGCCCAGAAACCATTGGGCGATGTCGATCTCGTGGGCGCCGAGGTTGGTCATCTGCCCGCCCGAATAGTCCCAGAACCAACGGAAATGGTAGAGCGAGCGTTGGGGATTGTACCGCCGGGCCGGCGCGGGTCCCAGCCACAAGTCATAATCGAGACCGGGCGGCGCGGCCGAGTCCGGCGGGGCGCCGAAGCCGGGCATCACGTTGCGAAGCGACGCCGCCCGGACGTGGTGGACCTTGCCGAGATACCCTTCCCGCAACAGGCGCATGGCCCGGTGGTAGTGCGGTCCGGAGCGCTGCTGCGTGCCCACCTGCACCACCCGCCCGTGCCGCCGCGCTACGCCGGTCATCCAGCGGCCCTCGCGGACAAAAAGCGAGAGCGGCTTTTCCACGTAGACATCTTTGCCGGCCGCGCAAGCCATCATCGTCATCAGGGCGTGCCAATGGTCCGGCGTGGAGATCACCACCGCCTGGATCTCGCGGTCGTCGAGCAGGCGCCGGAAGTCGCGATAACCCCGGGCCCGCCCGCCGCAGGCCGCCACGCCCTGCTCCAGCCGGGGCTGGTACGCTTCCGCCACCGCGGCCAGCTCTGCGTCGCGCTGTTTCTTGAAGTCTTCGACGTGTTGCGCGCCAATCAGCCCGTAGCCGATGAATCCCACCTGCACGCGGTCGTTCGCCCCTGGCACCCGCTGATAGGAAGCCGCGGTGACGGCTCCGGCGAACGCGCGTCTCGAGACCGGCATGACGAGGATTGTATCAACCGGACGTGGCGCGCCGCCGGGTCCTAAGCGGCGCGCGCCGCCTGCCGCATAGCGACGGTCTCCACCGCCTCGGTCACCCCGAGCAGGACGCGATTCAAGGGAATCCGCACGTCGGGAGGCCAGCCGGTTCCTTTCGCGCAGGCCGGGTTCATCACGTACACCACCGTCCCGTCCTCTTCGGCCGACAAGACCACGTGCACCGGCAAGAACACCACCACCGGCCGGTTGCGGGTGATCGCTTCCAGGAAGACCTCCGGCGAATCCACGTAGAGGGTGCGACATGGCGGAATGCGCAGACCGAAGCGCTGCTGCACACGCGCTTGCAGGTCCGTTTCGCCGGCGATCAGCAGGCGCTGCCTGGCCAGCGCGTCGCGCAGCAGTTTTAGCGTGCGGTCGAATGGTTCGGTGCTCACATAGGTCACCGTCGTGGTTGGATCCAGCATGTCACCTGGGAAGGAGCAATCTGTGTTCCGTGCGGATTCGCCCGTGGCGGCGTTCTTTTTCCCTCCGCGCTGTCCCTTTTCCGTCTCACCTGCTCCCGCGGTGGACGTTTTGGGACACTGCGCCGCCGTTGGTCCTGCGGGAGTCGCGCGAATTCGGTCAGACGAAGGAGCAAACTCCAGGCCATCGGCGGGCAGGTTTTGGCATGATGCGTGCTCCCTGAACGTCTGAGGCACATCATGACCAGGACCAAATCCACCCCGGGCGCGGCCCGCGAACACCGGGAGGCCCTGCTGGCTGCGCGAAGCCGCCTGCTTGCGGAGCTCCGCCGGCAGCCCCAGCTCTTCTCGGAAGACGGCCGGGTCTCCTCCGATGACGACCCCACGCTCCTGCACGACCAGTTTGTGTCGCTGCGCGTCAGTTCGCTGGCTGCCGATCAGCTGCGCCTGATCGACGAGGCGCTCGCGCGCCTGGACGAGGGCAGCTACGGCATCTGCGACGATTGTGGCGGCGCGATCCCGCCGAAGCGGCTGGCCGCGCTTCCCTGGGCCGTGTTTTGCGTGCCCTGCCAGGAGCGTCGTTCCGCGCTTTCGGAAGACGTTGAGCGCGCCGCGTGAGCGCCGTTTACTCCTTACGCAGTCCGTACTTTTCCATGCGATAGATCAGCGTCCGGCGGCTGATATCCAGATAAGCCGCGGCCTGTGTCTGATTCCAGTTGAATTTCTCCAGGGCGCGCTGGAGCAGCTCCTTCTCCACGCCTTCGAGGCTGATGCCGTGGGGCGGCAGATCCAGCCGAATCGTTTCGAGCGCCGGGGGCTCGCTTTGCAGCGCTTCGGGGAGGTCGTCCAGCCGGATCTCGTCGCCCGCGCTCAGCACGACCAGCCGCTCGATAACGTTTTCGAGCTCGCGCACGTTGCCCGGCCAACGGTAGGAACAGAAGTGGGGCAGCAGCCGCGGCGGCAGCTTCAGGTGCGGCATGCCGTGCTTCTGCCGCATTTTCTGAAACAGGTGCTGCACCAGTTCGGGGATGTCCTCCACCCGTTCCCGCAGCGGCGGGAGCGTGAGCGGCACCACCGCCAGGCGGTAGTACAGGTCCTCGCGGAACAGCCCGTCCTCGACCATCGCCAGCAGGTGGCGATGGGTCGCGGCGATCACCCGCACGTCGACCACGGCGGGGGCGGCGGCGCCCACTTTTTCCAGCTCGCCCTGCTGCAACAGCCGGAGCAGCTTTACCTGTAATTCCAGCGGGAGTTCTCCGATCTCATCCAGGAACAGCGTCCCGCCATCGGCCAATTCGATTTTGCCCTTCTTGGAAGCCATCGCACCCGTGAAGGCGCCTTTGGTATATCCGAACAGTTCCGATTCCAGCAGCTCGCGGGGGATCGCGCCGCAATTGATCGTGACGAAAGGTTTGTGCTTGCGGCGGCTATTCTGGTAGATGGCCTTCGCGAGCAGTTCCTTCCCCGTGCCCGTTTCGCCTTGAATCAGCACGATGGAATCGCTCATCGCCACGCGCGAGGCCAGGTTCAGCACGCGCAGCAACGCCTGGGAGCGGCCGATGATCTTGTCAAAGCCGTATTTTTCCTCGATCGCGGCCCGCAGGTGCTGGACTTCCTCGATCAGGCCCTGGCGCTCCAGGGCGCGGTCCACCACCAGGACGAGTTCGTCGTAGTCAATGGGCTTGGTGAGGTAGTCGAAGGCGCCTTCTTTCATCGCCGCCACGGCCGTGGGCACGGTGCCGTGCGCCGTGATCATCACGACGGGAAGCTCCGGGTAGTCGGCCCGCAGGGTGGTCAGCAATTCCAGTCCGGACATGCCGGGCATTTTCAGGTCGGTGATGACCAGCGCCGGGCGATCTTCGGCGATGCGCCGGAGCGCCTCCGCGCCGTCCGGAGCGGTGGTGACCGCGTAACCGGCTTCCTGTAGTTGCAGTTGGGTGATGCGGCGGAGGCTCTCGTCGTCGTCCACCACCAGGATCTTCTTGCCGTTCATAGCACTTTTTCGGCTTGCACCGGAATGATCACCGTAAACGTCATCCCGCGGCCGGGGTTCCGCCGCGCAGTCAGCATCCCGCCCAATTGCAACACAATCTGATGCGCTACGGAGAGGCCGAGTCCCGTTCCGTTTTCCTTGGTGGTATAGAAGGGATCGAAGATCTTATCCATCTCTTCGGGCGAAACGCCGCTGCCCTGGTCGCTGACCTCCATGATCGCCCGCTGCCCCTCGATGCGCGCCGCCAGCAGGATTTCCCCGCCCTCCGGCATCGCCTGCACGGCGTTGATAACCAGATTGAGCAGCACCTGCTTGAGTTGCTCGGGATCGCACTCCAGCGTCCCTTTCTTGCCGAAGATCTCCTTGCGGAACGTCACGGGCCCCGAGGTGCCGGCGTGGCTGGCCAGGCCGATGACGGAATCCAGCACGGGTTCCAGGCTGATCACCCGGTACTGGGGCGCGGGCGGCTTGGCGAAATTCAGGAAGTTGGTCAGCAAGCGGTTGAGCCGGCGGCTCTCGCGGTCAATGATTTCCACGACTTCGGTTTGTGCGGGATCGCGGTGGGGACTGCGCAGCAAAATGCCCGCGGCGCCAGCGATGCTCGCCAGCGGGTTCCGGATCTCGTGCGCCAGTCCTGCCGAGAGCTGTCCGATTGCGTACAGCCGCTCGGCGCGCTTCATCCGCTCGAAGTTTTTCTGCAATTCGGCGTAGACCCGCTTCAACTGCTCGGCGGTCTCCTCGGAAGCCCAGCGGTGCCGGCGCTCCCGGTCCGCGAGGACGCCGATCACCAGGCCCGCCGCGAAAAACAGCCCCATTTCGAGGTAGCGGTCAAAACCAAGGCCCGGCAGACCGCTCCGCGCCGCCGTGGCGTGCGGGAAATAGCAGATGGAAGCCAGCGCGGCGCCCAACAGACCGCCCTGCCAGCCATAGAGCAGCGCGCTGTACACCACGGGCAGGTAGAACAGCCGTTCGTAGAGCAGGTGCCAGTGGACTAAGTCGGCGGGGGTGAAGTAGTGGAGGGTGCTGACGCCGATCGCGAAGCCGGCGATGAGGGCCATCCGGACCCGCGCGGCCTTGCCGACCGGCGCGGCCGCCGGCCAGAGGATTCCGGACCGCGGGCCGGCCTGCTGCGGCGCCTCTGGATCCCTGCGCATGCTTTACCAAGATACCGGGCGTGGCGCGGCCGCCGGGGCGGGCCTGGTTCCGGCACGGCGCTCCGTGCGCATTCCCGGCTTACCGCGTAGTATGCCCGCCCTCTTTAGCAGCCAAAATCGCCGCGCCCGCCCGGCGGCGTCAGCCATGCAGCGCGATGCTGAGAATCAACAACCCGAAGACCAACAGCGAGGCCGCGGCCACCGCGGTGTAGCGTAGGATCCGCTGAGCCAGCCGGGGCGTTTCGGAAATGCGGCTGACATTGTCGTCCAACGTGTCAAACATGGGCGTCTCCTTTCGCCCGGCCGCCGGACGGGCTGGCGCATCTTCATGCCTCCGCCGCGCGAGGCCGGTACAATCCCTTCCACTGCACGCGGCGGGCCAAATTCGCGTTCGTCAGGACGAGGCCTCGGCGGCGGAGTGGGGCGCGGAGTAGAACTGCTTCACGCGGCGGGCCGCCGCGCGTCCGACGGCTGCCGCCAGTTCGTCTTCCCGGGCTTCCCGCACGCGCTCCGGACTGCCGAACTCGCGAAGCAGCCGCTGCACCGTACGCGGCCCCACACCCGGAATGCGGTCCAGTTCCGAGGTCAGCCGCGCGGCGTTGCGCCGCGTGCGGTGAAACGTCAGCGCAAACCGATGTGCTTCATCCCGGATCCGCTGCACCAGATGGAGAATAGGCGAAAAGCGGTCGAGCACGACCGGCTCGTCCTCCTGGCCCAGCACGTAGATCCACTCCTCGCGCTTCGCAATAGAAGCCAGCGGCTGGTTGACCACGCCGATCGCCTCCAGCGCTTGCGCCGCGGCATGCAGTTGGCCGACCCCACCGTCGATGAGGATCAGCCCGGGAAACGCCGCGCCCTCTTCTTGCAGCCGCGCGTACCGGCGGCCGACCACCTCCCGCAGCGAGGCGAAATCATCGTTGCCCTGCACGGTCCGGATGATGAACTTGCGGTAGTCCGCCTTCTTCATCCGCCCGTCTTCCCACACCACCATGCTCGCCACCTGGTCGGCGCCCTGTGTGTGGGAGATATCGAAGCACTCGATGCGGCGCGGCGCCTCCGGCAGCCCCAGAGCTTCCTGCAATGCTTCTTGAATTGCGCGGGACGGCGGCTGCCGCACCCGGAACCGCGATTCAAAACTCACCCTGGCGTTGTTCCGGACCAGCTCCAGCAGAGCTTTCTTCCGCCCGCGCTGCGGGGTGTGAATTTCCACGCGGCGTCCGCGCCGCTCAGTCAGCATTTCCTCCAGCGCTTCGCGTCCCTCGAACTCGGCAGGCACATGAATCGCGGAGGGGATGTACCGTGCGTCCAGGTAGAGCTGGGTCAGCAGCGCGGAGACGAACTCCGCCTCGTCATACTCGCTGACGTCCTCCCAGAAAAACTCGCGACGGTCGACGATTCTCCCGTTGCGCAGATGGAACAGGTTCGCGGCGGCCAGCGGCGGCTCGGCGTGCAACGCCAGGATGTCGATGTCGTGGCCGCTGGCGGCGGCCATCTTCTGCCGCTGCTCGAGTTCTTCCACCGTGGCGATCAGGTCGCGCAGCGCGGCCGCTTCCTCGAAACGCAGCTCCTCGGCAGCTTGCCGCATCCGCTGGCGCAAGCCCTCCGCCAGGTCTCCCTGGCGTCCTTCGAGAAACAAACGCACCTCGCGGACCGCGCGCGCGTACGTCTCGTCCGGGATCAAACCGGCCACGCAGGGGCCGTGACAGCGGTGAATGTGATATTCCAGGCAGGGCTTGGGATGGTGGCGGGTCAGATCGACCTTGCACGACGGCACCCGGAAATTCCGGTGAATGAAGTCCACCAGGCGGTGCGCCAGGTTGCCGGGAAAATACGGCCCGAAGTACGCGGCGCCGTCCTTGCGCAGCCGCCGCGTCACGTAGACCCGGGGGTATTTCTCCGCCGTGAGCTTGATATACGGATAGGTCTTGTCGTCGCGCAGCAGGATGTTGAAGCGAGGCTTCGCCTCTTTGATCAGGTTGTTTTCCAGCGCCAGCGCTTCCTTTTCGTTGTCGACCAGGATGAAGTCCAGGCTGCGGGCTTCGGCGAGCAGGGAGCCGGTCTTGGCGTCGGCCAGCCGGTCGTCGGAGAAGTAGCTACGGACGCGGGCGCGCAGGTTCTTGGCCTTGCCTACATAGATGACGCGCCCGGCGGCGTCCCGGTAGAGGTACACCCCTGGCGCGGTGGGCAGCTGGGAAGCCTTCTCGCGCAATCGCTCAAGGGCGGGGGACTCCACGGAGGTTACAATCAAATTATGTCACGCTGGGCTTGGGGGCTCGCCGTCCTGGGTCTGGCTGCAGGGCTGCCCGCGCAGCCCCCCGAACCAGCACCCCGGCAGGAACCCGCCGCCGCGCAGGAGGCCGAGCCGCCCGAAGAGGATGAAGCCGCCGCGCCGCGCGAGTATGGCTTCAACCCTTTGCAGGCCGTGAAGGAAATCCGGGTGGGCAATTACTATTTCAAGAAAGGCAGCTACCGCGCCGCCGCGCTGCGTTACGAGGAGGCCACCAGGTGGGATCCCGGAAACGCCGAGGCGTACCTGCGCCTCGGCGACGCCCTGAGCCGGCAGAAAGACAAGAAGGGCGCGGCGGAAGCGTACGCCAAGTACCTGGAGATCGCCCCGGACGCCAAGAACGCCGCGGAGATCCGGAAGCGCATTCGCGCCGCCAAACCGTAGCCGTCCGTTGCGCCGGCCACCGCGGGCCGCTACACTCCATCGCGAGCGCATGAAAATCAACACCTCGCGGTTGGGCGTCCTGCTATTGGCTCTGGTTGCCGCGAATGCGGCAACCAACCGGTTACCTCCCCGGCTTTACCCGGAGATCTATGCGTGGTTCTGGCTGGAGGACCTGGAGTTCCAGGAGGAAGGCTACCGCGCGGTCGTCGACCTGGTGGCGGAACGGACGAACTTCAACCTGCTGACCACCAGCCTGCGCTCCCCGCGGCGGGAAGTGACGCTGCCGGAAGTGCACGACCGGATCCGGCGAGGCGTAGCGTATGCAGCGAGCAAGGGGCTGCGGGTGGCGCTCGACCTGGATGTCCGCCTGGCGCGCGGCGAGTTCGCGCGGCGCTACCCGGACCAGTTGCAATGGATGGCGCGGATCCGACGGGCGAAGGGCCCCGGGCGCGTCGAGATTCTCCCGTTGCGCCTGGACGACCACATGACCGCGCTGGGCGGCGAATACGAGGTCACCCGGGGGCGGCTGCTCGGCGTGTTCGCGGCTGACCCCGCTGGGGGCGTGCGCGCAGTGCGGGCCGGCCATCGCGTCCGCGAAGAGTCGGCGCGGGCGGTGGTGGTGGAACTCGATCCCGCCGGCGGCGAAGTCGCCATCCTCGCCGGCTTCGAGCATCGTACGCCCGACCTGTTCGCACCGGACCTGCTGGCGTTTCAGGAAGCGATCTATGAACAGTATCGCGACGTTCCCCTGGCCGGAGCGCTGAAGGACGAATGGGGATTCCCGCCCACGCGCGAGGGGGGCGCCCGGAACGGCAATTTCTGGTACTCGGAGTGGTTGGCCAAGGCCTACCGCGCCTCCGGCGGTGGGGACCTGCTGCACGACTTCGTCCTGATGGCTTACGGCTGGGGCGGCGGGGAGGCGCAGCGGTTGGCCGCCGTCCAGCGCTACATGCGGCTGACGTGGCGGCGCGCGGTGGAAACCGAGCAGCATTACTACTCCGCCACCAAGCGCATCTTCGGCCAGGACGCCTTCACCGGGACGCATGCCACCTGGGGCGTCATGCCGGAGGGCGATGCGTTCAAGAACGGCTATAGCTGGTGGCAGGCCACGCGCGACCTCGGACAGACCGATGAGTTCTGGCCCCTGCCCGTGCGCACCGCCCTGGCCAAGAAGATGGGATCCGCCGTCTGGTTCAATCAGTTCTACCACCGGCGGCCGGAACCTTACGCCGAAGAGATGTGGCGAGCGGCGCGGGCAGGCGGGCGCATGAACGTGCACCCGCGGTGGCCGTCCGATATGACGCTGCGCACGCAGGCGGATTTGTTGGCCGGTCCCGCGATGACGGCGGCGCGCCGCATCCGGCTGCTGAACTACATCGCCCCCGCGCCGCTCGACTGCCCGGTGGCGGTCGTGTTCGGACACGCCGCCGCGCTGAACTGGATCGGCCCGCATTTCGGCGACCTCGGCGTCGACGTGGCCGAGGACCTGTGGGTAGCGGGCGTCCCCACCGATGTGATCCCGTCATCGGAAATCGAAAGCGGGGCGCTGAGGATCGCGGGCGGGTGGGTCACGTACGGGCCGCAGCGCTACCGCGGGCTGATCTTCGTCAACCCGGAGTTCGAGCCGGACTCGACGTTCTCGTTTTTGCGCGAAGTTGCGGCCGGCCGGACCCGGTTGTGGATCCGCGGGGCGGCGACGCGCGGACCGGACGGGGAGGCGCGCCCTGCCGCGGCGATCCCCGGCGCCAGCGCGATGGCCTCGACGGCCCAAGTCAGACAGGCGCTCCGCGACTGGCACAGTCCGCCGTTGTCCCCTCCGGACCTGGCCCGCCTAACCGACGGCACGTGCGTCATCGCCCGGGGCGAGCGCGACCCGGCGGGCGATCCGCTGGAGCTGGACTTTTTCTGCGGCGGAGTGGCGGTGAAGGCGAAGGCGCGCGGGGTCTTCGCCGTCCGTTTTTCGAGCGGCGGCAGCCTGGTTTCGCTCGCGGCCAGTGATCTCGAATTCCTGGACGCGGGCCAGACGCTCCTCCGCCTGGCGCGGCCGCTCGATCTCGCCGTATGGACCGAGAACGGCGCGAGGCGCGGCGTGGCGCAAAGCCGCGAGCCCGCGCCCGCCGAGGTGCGGGCGCTGGCTTCCCACTGGGAACGGCTGGACCCGGGTCCGTTCGGACCCTGATGATCAGCCGCCGCCGGTTTTTCCGGCCTACCGCCCTACCAGGGCCTGCACGTTGCGCGGCAGCGTATTCAACTCCTCCAGCTTTGCTCCGAACTTGCCGCAGGTGTTTTCCACCACGACGAAATCCAGGCCGGGAATCACCACGTCGTCCCAGGAGTCGCTGATGCCACGAATGGCCACGTCGAGCATGATGACGATTTGCCGCCCGAGCGGCTCTTTGGAATTCAGCGTAATGGCCCCGTAGAACTCCTGGCACTCGGTATAGCCGGCGTTATGCGTGCCGGTGTAGGGCTTCAGGCGTTCGAGCGCAACCGAACGGCCCAGCCGCCGGCTGACTTCGGCTTCCCGCTGCCGGAAGAAATCCACGAGCGCCTGCTCTTGCAACCATGCGGGCTTGCCGTGCTCGGCCACGTCGCGGAGCGCCTCCAGCCCGGCGGCGTACGCGTCCTCGACAAACTGGAACCAGTAGCGCTGTTCGGCGGTCACCGCGGCGGGGTCGGTCACGGCCACGCAGGAACGCCGCACGCATGCATTCAGTCCATCGCGTTTCGGCGCAACGCCGAGGTGCACGTAATCTCCTTCTTGAATCACCCGGTTCAGCGCCTTGCCGATGAGGGTGCGGTTGGCGGTGTTGGCGCCCACCATGATGTCCCACCCCATCTCTTCCGCACCCAGTTCGCGCCCTACGAAGTAGCCCCAGGCGGCCACCTGCGTTTCGAACATGCCGGGCTTGAGCACCGCCAGCATCGCCCGCATCATGGCGTCGCCAATGACGCTGGCGTCGCGGATCAGCCGCATTTCGTCATCGGACTTCTCATACTTGACGCGGTAGTAGATTTCCTGGCAGTCGAGAATGTTCTCCTTGCCGTACCGCTGTTCGAGATACTCGACCAACGCGGCCGGAATCACCTGGCGGGGCGTCAACAGGCCGATCTGCCGCACCGGACCGCCCGCCGCCGCTTCCATCACATCCTCCAGGCGTGCGGCGTGGATCGGGTATTCTTCATCGGCCAGCTTGAGCATCTCCACTTTGTGGACCTTGGCGCCGGCGCGCGGGGCGAGTTGCTCGCTGATGTAGCCGCCCTCGAGTCCCGCGGCGATGTGAAACCCGTTCCGGCCGATGACGCCGGCTACCTGCTCGATCTGGATGTTGGTGTTGCCGCCCAGATACGGCACGTCGCCGTCATAGTGCTCGTCGCTGAAGACGAAGCCCGCCTCGACGCCTGCCGCCGCCAGCGCGGCGTACACCGCACGCTGGCGGCGCGCGAACTCCTCCGGAGAAATGCCGAACTGCTTGTCGATAGACGGGGTGGCGGCCAGAATGCGCTCGACGCGCGCGAACTCCTCCCGTAAGGCGGAAAGCCGAAGAGAATCCATGCTTTCAATCGTAGTGAATCCGGTTCAGGCGCACCACTCCCGGCGCCGCACCAGCGGCCGGTTCAGGATGTCCGCGGCCAGGTTGACGTCCTCGACGATCTGAAAATCGTACATCCCGACGCAGATGAAGTCCGCACCGCTTTCGAACGCATACTGGAAGCCCACCTTGGGTTCGATGGCGCCGGCGGCCAGCACCTTGAAGGCGATCCAGGGTTCGCGGAGTTGCCGCATGTACGCCACGGTGTCCTCGGGCTCCTCGCACCAGATGTTGTCGTGCTGCCTGGCCGGCGTGGCGGACCAGTAGTTGACGTGGTGCAGCGTCTTCATCCAGAAGTCGGGCCGGAGGCCCCGTTCGGCGCAGGCTCGCACGGTGGCCAGCTTGTGCGCTCCGATTCCGGCGGGCATGCCGTTGCGCCGGATGAGTTCGAGCGACTTCGCCATCAGGTCGAATTGACCTTCCTCCACCAGGCGGTCGGCGACGCCGCCCTGCACGTAGCAGGCGCAGGCGCCGGCGTCGATCGACTGCTGGATCATCGCCAGCACGTCCTTGCCGCCGCAATCGGAGATGAACTGGATGCGGCCGCCGTTGCGCCAGTAATCGTTGATGACGCCGCACAGCAGCGGATTCGTCAGCACGGTGTTGACGCCGCAGCGTTCCGCCAGAGCGAGCGTCTCGAAGATCTTCTCCCGGTGGTGGTAGGCCTTCACCAGCTTGGACACGTAGATCAAGTCCCGGGCATGCGCCCACCCCCCGATCAGGTTGCCGCCCAGGATCATGCGGCTAAGCTGGACCTCGCCGATGCGGGCGTACGGCAGGCGTCCGCGGAGGTCGTTCAGGCCCACGAACTGGAACGTCTTGACGGTCGCGCTCGCCAAGTAGATGTCCTTGCCGTTGGCTTTCCCGCGCAGAGGGACTTCCTCAAAGCTCTTCCAGCCATGTTTCTTGAGGATCGCCAGCACCAGCCCCCCCAGAAACGGCAATCCCGCCATGCTCGCGAGCACGTGGCGGCGCGACATTGGGCCCAGAAAGGATGGCGCGAGCCGGTCCGCGCGGGGGGCGGATTCCTGCCCGGTGTTCGCGGCCGCCACGCTTGGCTTCCGCTCCAGCAGACTTTGCAGTCCGAACACGGTGGCGGGCGAGACGGCAATCACCGCCAAAGCGCACAGCTCGACCAGGTTCTTGTTCACCACCAGGTAGCTGCCCTCGGCGAAACCCCGCATCACCAGCGAAAACAGCGGCGGGTAGGCCAGATAGTAAAGCGCCAGCAGGAACATGCCGGAGACTGCGGCGGCGCGCACCGCAAGGCCGAGCATGAGCGCCAGGCCGATCGCCATCAGGCCCCAAATGTTGGCCTGGTCCACCAGCCAGACCCGGGCGGCGTCCGCCGCGAGCCAGTGAAACACGCCCGCCAAGGGTCCGCCGGTGCCTTTCAGGAATCCGGCGGAGGTCCACGCCGGATGGAGCAGCTTGGCGAAGCCCTCGTAGAAGAAGTGCCAGCCGATGACCATGCGCAAGAGCGCCAGCAGAAACTCCCGGAGGGCGCCGGGGGCGGCCGGTTTGTCCCATGCCGTCAGGGGCATGCAAAAACCTCCTGGGCGTTTCCTCCGCGCGGCGGAGGGAAAAATGCCGCCTTTATAATGCCTGGAACGCGCGGGAAAAGCCAGCCCCCCGGCCCGCTCGCGCTCGCCCGGCTCAAGTGGGGTTGGGGATCACCGGCGTCCTTGCCGGCAAACCCAGCCGGCAGCAGATTTCCTGGAAGATCTCCTCGATGCCGCGGGTGGCGTCGATCGTCAACAGGACCCCCTTCTTCTCGTACAGGTCCAGCAGCGGCTGGGTCTTGGCGTGGTATTCCTGCAAGCGGACGCGCAGCGCTTCGGGATTGTCGTCGGCGCGTTTGGTGAAGCCTTGGCCTTCCCCGGTCTGCGCGCGGTGCATCACCCGCTCGAAGACGATATGGTCCGGGATATCGAGGTAGATCACGCGGTCCAGGTTCCAGTTCTCGAACAGGTATTCGGCCTGCGGGCGCGTGCGCGGGAACCCGTCCAGCACGAAGCCGTAGTTCCAGTCGTGCTCCTCGAGGCGTTTGCGGACCACCTCCTCGACGATCTCGTCGGGCACTAGCCGCCCTTCCGCGGTAATGCGCCGGATCTTCGCCGCCAGCTTGGTGTGCTGCGCCACGTGCCAGCGGAAGATGTCGCCGATGGAGATGTGGACAAAATCATAGGTCTGGCAAAGCAACTGGCTCTGCGTTCCCTTCCCCGACCCCTGGGGTCCGAACATGACGTATTTATGCATGGGGTATGACGAAACACCAATATAGCCGCTGGCGGCACGGGACGGTAGCATGCGCGAGATAACCGGCCTCCGGATGGGGTAGCCTAGTAGCATCACCATGAAACTCCGGTTTGCCCTTGCCGCCGTCGGGCTGGCGCTCCTGTTTGCCTCCTGGAAGATCTCCCCGCCGGTCGGCGCGAAATCCGCCCGGAACGACCAGCCGGCGCCGTACCCGGACCGCGTGATCCTGACGTGGGCGGGAGACCCGGCGCACAGCGCCGCCGTTACTTGGCGGACGGACACCAGCGTCACGAAAGCCAAGGCGCAGATCGCGGTGGCCGACGACGGGCCGGCATTCGCCAAGCGAGCCGTGGACGTGGCGGCCGTCTCGGCGCCGTTCCGGAGCAATGCCGGGGAAGCGATCAACCACAGCGTACGCTTCACGGATCTCAAGCCCGCCACGCTCTACGCCTACCGCGTGGGCGACGGCGCCAATTGGACCGAATGGCACCAGTTCCGTACCGCCAGCGACAAGCCCGAACCGCTGACGTTTCTTTATGTCGGGGACGCGCAGAACGATATCCTGTCACTCTGGTCGCGCGTCGTGCGCATGAGTTACGCCAAGGCGCCGGAAGCCCATTTCTTCATTCACGCCGGCGACCTGGTCAACCGGGGCAGCAATGACGAGGAGTGGGGCGACTGGTTCCGCGCCGGCGGCTGGATCCACGCGACCATCCCGAGCTTCCCCGTGGCCGGCAACCATGAGTACGACCGCCGCGATGGAAATCGCCGGCTCTTGACAGACCATTGGCGGGCGCAATTCACCCTGCCGGAAAACGGCGTACCCGGCCTGGAGGAGAGCAACTATTACGTGGATGTGCAGGGCGTGCGCGTCGTGGGGTTGAACGCCAACGAGCGCCAGCAGGAACAGGCGGCGTGGCTGGACGAGGTCCTCTCCCGGAATCCCCAACGCTGGACCGTGTTGACCTTTCACCAGCCGATCTATTCGAGCGCCCGCTCCCGCGACAATAAAGAACTGCGGGAAACCTGGCAGCCGGTCTTCGACAAGCACGCTGTCGATCTGGTCCTGCAAGGCCACGATCACACCTACGCCCGCTCGAATCTGCTGACGGGCGTCAACACCCGGGGCGGGAGAGCAGGCACCGTGTATGTGGTTTCGGTTTCCGGGCCGAAGATGTACGAGAACCAGCGCCTGCCGTGGATGACGCGCAAGGCCGAGGACACCCAACTTTTTCAGGTGATCCGGATCGAGGGCGAGAGCCTGCGGTATGAATCCCGCACCGCGCGCGGCATCCTGTACGACGCGTTCGAACTGCGTAAGCGGAAGAAGGGTCCGAACCAGTTAGTGAATCTCATCCCGGACACGCCCGAGCGGCTGCGGGGCGCGATGCCCGATTCCGGCGCCGAATGAACCTGGCGCCGGGAGGGTTGGCGCTTCCTCCGCCGGCGGAATCGGCAGGGCGGGCGATGGTGCACGACGGCCGTTTCCTGGGCGCGCTCTTGCTTTTGCTGTTGGTGACCCGGCTGTGCCACGTCGGCATCCTCTGGCCGGAAGACACCCTGCCCCTCGCGGCGGCCGCCCACGTGCAAGCGGGCTACACGCTGTACCGCGACGTTTGGTTCGATAAGCCGCCCCTGCTCGCGCTGGCGCATCTGGGGTGGGGAGCGCGTCCCGGCGTGCCGATGCGGGTTGCCGGGGCCCTTTACGCCTGGCTGTGCTGCCTGCTGGCCTTCGGCCTCGCGTGGACCCGCTGGGGCGGCGCGGCGGCCCGTTACGCGGCCGGCGCCCTGGCCTTTTACCTCACCTTTGACACACCGGCCGCCGTGCACGCGCTGGCGGCGGACTTGTTGATGCTGGCGCCGCACCTGGCGGCGGTCTGGCTGGCGATGCAGGGGCGTCCTTTCGCGGCGGGCGCACTGGCCGGAGTCGCGTTCGCGCTGAACGCCAAGGGACTCTTTGTGCTGGCGGCCGCCGGGCTGTTTGCCGCCCGGGAAGGCTTGGGTTCCGTCAGCCCGTTTCAGTTGGCGCGCTGGGTTTCCCTCGCCGCCGGATTCGCCGCCCCGAACCTGGCGCTCTCCGCGTGGCTGTGGTTCAGCCAGGCCTGGCCAGCCTACGTCGAACAGGTGTGGCATTGGCCGCGGCTGTACGCCGCCGACACGTTTGTCGCGCATCCGCTTGCGGAAGGATTGCGCCGGACCGCGAACTGGTCCGGATTTCATCTGGCGATGCTCATTCCGGCCGGGTATGCGCTGGCGCGTGGTCTTTCGGACCGGTGGAAATTTGCGTCCTGGGCCTTGCTTTCCTTCGCTGCGGTGTGTTTGGGATTACGATTCTTTCCACGGTATTACTTCCAGGCGCTGCCCGTGATTTGCGTGCTGGCCGGCGCGGGATTCGCGCGGCTCCCCGGGCGGGCGCGGGCCGCCGTGGCGCTGCTGGCGCTGGTTCCGCTCCTCCGCTTCGGCCCGCGTTATGTGTTGCTGGCGCGCGACCTGCTGGCCGGGCGCGCGCCGGGCTGGTCCGACGTCGCCATGGACCAGGACAGCCGGCAGGCGGCAGCCCTGCTCCGGCAGCTCGCGCGGCCGGGCGACACGCTTTTCGTCTGGGGCTTCCGCCCGGAGTTGTACGTCTACAGCGGGCTCCGCGCGGGGACGCCGTTTCTGGAATCGCAACCGCTCACGGGCGTTGCCGCCGATCGCCACCTGTTCAACGAAAAGTCCCTGATGCCCGCGCGCGCGGCCGAGCACCGGGCCCGCCTGCTCGCCACGCGGCCCACTTTCGTCTGCGAGGGACTGGGCTTGTATAATCCGCGCCTCGCCATCGGCCAGTATCCCGAGTTGGCCGCGTGGATGCGCCCGTATCGCCTGCGGACTCGCACGGCGCACACGCTGATCTACGAGCGGATGTCCGCGGGAGCGGAACCGCCAGCCGGCGCCGCGCCGTGACTGCGGTCGTGGTAGAAAGGGGAGCAAGCCTGCCGTCCTGGAACACAGATGCAGAAGACGCTCCGTTTGCGAAGACGGGATTTGTTCTCCCTCCCCGCCGGGTGGCCAGCCATCGCCTCAGCCCCGGCAAGCGCGGCCGGCGCGCCGCCTCCGCCGCCGGCGGCGGCGGTCCGCGTGATGACGCCGCCGCCCAAGCACCACTTCTTCGGCTATTACGGCATTCCGCCCTGGAATGCATCCCAGACGAGGCTGGTGTGCCTGGAAACGGATTTCCAGGACCGGCTGCCGGCGCCAGGCGAAAAGGCCCGCCTTGGTTTGGTGGACGCCGGCAAAGGCGGCTTCGAACCGCTGACCGAGACGGCGACGTGGAACCTCCAGCAAGGCTGCATGCTGTACTGGCACCCGGGGGCCGCCGACCGCGAGATTCTGTTCAATGACCGGCGGGGGCGCGACGTCATCAGCGTGGTCCTGGATGTGGAGAGCGGGAGACGGCGGGAACTGCCCCGCGCCATCGCCGCCGTGGGCAACCAGGGCAAGTACGGGCTGTGTATTGACTATGGACGGCAGGGGCGGATGCGGAGGGTGGTGGGTTACGCCGCGGCGGAGGACCCCTTCGCTTCCCAGCCGGCGCCTAAAGACGACGGCGTCTGGCGCATGGACCTGAGCACCGGCGAGTCCAAGCTGCTGGTCTCGATCGCGGAGGTCTATGAACGGTTGCGCGGCCATCCGCTGATCAACGGCCGGCGTCACATGTTCTTTCAGCACGCCGTGTTCAACAGCAGCGACACGCGGTTCTTCTTCCTGGCGCGCGTCTTCACCGATCCGCCCCGGCCGGAACTGGAGTCGGCGATGTTCACGGCGGCGACGGACGGTTCCGCGCTCCGCGAGGTGATTCCGTTCGGCCGCGGCGTGTCGCATTTCGCATGGCGGAACGACCGCGAGATCATCGCCACTTTCCGGGTGGAGAGGAGCCGCGAAAAGCTGCACGTGCTGTTTCATGACGGCGAGGGAGACTACCAGGTCCTGGGGCGGGGCTTTTTGACCAGCGACGGGCATTGCAGCGTGAGTCCCGGCGGCGAGTGGATGGTGACCGATCAGAACGTTTCATCAGCCCTGGAGAAGCGCCTGCTGCTGTACCATTTGCCGACAGGACGGGGTTCCGTGCTCGCGCGGATGCCCATGAAAGAGCCGCGCTATATGGGAGGCGACCTGCGGTGCGACCTGCACCCGCGCTGGAACCGGACGGGCACGCAGATCTGCTTTGACGCGCTTGAGCAGGAATCGTGGACCCGCCAGTTGCATGTAGCGGTCCTGCGCACGGCGGCTCCGGTTTCCGCACCCGCATGCGGCTGATCCTCGTGGCGCCGGGTGAGGAGTCCGGCGCCCGGCGGCGCCGCTCCACGCATTCCCCAAGGCAAGCCGGGGAATGCCGCGGGGCGGCGGGGCGGGCTTTACGTCCGCCCCGCTTGCCCGGGAAGAGAGACCGCGAACGGCTCTAGTCGCCGAAGGAGCCGACTTCCTCGCGCGATTCAGCCGGGGGCGCCGGCGTGGCTGGCTTCACCAGCGAATCGAGTCCCACGAACCCTTCGGGCGCCGGCTGTTCTTTCAACACGTGCTGCCGGTACAGCTTCGCCATCTGCGCGTGGTGCGCCGCTTCCTTCAACTGCTCCTCACGCGACTTCAACTTGGCGTCCCGCGCCCGCCGCTTTTCTTCGCGGGCGGTCTTGGCGATGCCCAGCATGTCGAGATCCTTCTGCGCCTCGTTGGTAATGAGCTCCTCGCGCAACACCAGCGAGTGATCCTTGGAAGCCATCGGGACGCTCTTGCCGCCCGCGAAAATCTCGTGCTTGCCGTGCTCTTCGTACCACTTGGTCAGCGTGGCGGTCATATGCATCTTCTCGATGATGTTCCGCCAGCCCACGCCGGTGTTGTACGCGCAGAAGGAGATTTCGCCCTCCTGCGTGGCGTAGGGGATGATGCACTGCTCGGTGCGCCGGAAGTCGTAGTTGAACAGATCCTGGAACCACATGCCGGCGATGAAGAGGAAGTTCCAGCGGTCGTTGCGGCGCTGCTGGACGTCCTTGATGGTGCGGTCGCCGGACACCTTGCCGTAGTTGCGGCCGGTGGCGCCGAAACACTTGTCGAACTTCTGCAACAGGTCGATCAGGCGGAAATGGCGGGGCGCCTGGAACGGGTCGTAGTTACGCATCAGCGACAGGGCCACGCCCAGCACGCTCATGAACTTGCCGCGCGCGGCGTCGTTGATCTTCGCCACGTCGCGCGCCAGCCGGTCGGCGTTCAGGAACTGCGTCACCGGGGCGGCTTCCTTGGTTTCCTTGTCGACCATGATCGCCAGGCCCACGCCGCAGTTGGGATGGCAGCCACAGCTCAACTGGCCCCAGTCGGCCTGCGGGCCATGCACCAGGTCGGCGAAGTCGGAGAACGTCGACATGAACGAAATCGGGTACCAGTCGCGCGCCGGCTCGCCCAGACCTGTCTGGTTCTTTACGTCGTGCGCCAGATGCGACAGGGTATAGCGCTGGGCCATCCGCCGCTCATCGGTCACCGCTTCGTCGCGGCCGGTAAAGGACACGGGCTGGAACGAGCAGAACGGAATTTTCTTGGGATTGTCGAGGGCGAACTCGACGATGCGGCCCACCTGCTCGTTGTTGATGCCGTTGACGATGGTGGTGACCGGGACGATGTCGACGCCCGCCGAGTACAGGTTCTCGATCGCCCGCAGCTTCACATCGAACAGGTTCCCCACCGCACGGTGCGAGTTGGCGGCGTTGCCGATGCCATCGAACTGCAAGTACGCGTATCGCAAGCCGGCTTCCGCAGCCTGCCGGGCAAACTCCGGATGCTTGGCGAAGTCAATGCCGTTGGTGGCCGCCTGCACGCTGTTGTAACCCACCTTGCGGCAATACCGGATGGCGTCCAGAAAGTACGGGGACAACGTCGGCTCGCCGCCGGAAAACTGGACCGACATCTGCCGCCGCGGCTTAATCGAGATCGCATTGTCGAGCAGCGTCTTGATGTCGTCCCACGTCAGTTCGTGGACGAACCCCACTTGGTTGGCGTCCATAAAGCACGGGTCGCACATCATGTTGCAGCGGTTGGTCAGGTCCACCGTGAGCACCGACCCGCGCCCAAACTTGATCGTGCTCGAGCCGTGGTTGTGGAGTTTCTCGTCGTTGTGAGCGCGGATGTCGCGACCGGGGAACACCTCCTCCAGGTGCTTGAAAAACTTGGTGTCGATCGACATCACGTCTTCGAAGTGGCCGTGGATGGGGCAATCCTTGACCATCAGGATTTTGCCGTCCCGTTCGATGATCTGGGCTTTAATCTCGCCGACCGGCTCTTTCAGCAGGATCCGGTAGTCCACCTCGCCATTGACGATTTTGTTGCGAATCTCCGGGAGGCAGCGGGGGCACAGCGAATCGGTGGTGCGCGGCCACCCCAGCGGCGGCTTCGACTTCTGATACGACTTCAGCAGCGGCTTGTCCGACCACTTCGGCGTAAACGACGGATTCTGATTGATTTTGTTGACCGCGTCGAAGATAGTCCACGCGCCCTTGGCCACGTAAGTCAGGGCCTTTTCTGCGTATTTGACTGGCTTATGCATGTTAGTCACCCCTCGCCGGTGGTGTTGTGCCGGGGAGATCCTCTCCAAAGTGTAATGTGAGCGTAATGCCGTCCAGGAGTATACCCAAAACGCGTTAAGCCGCCTATAGCCGAAGATCTAAAGGTCGGTTTCCCCGGTTGGACGGCAGTTTGGAGAATTAAACGGCATTGGGGAGAGAAGGCGAATACATGGCGAACATGATCCGCCCGGCGGCGCCGCGACCGCGGCCAGCAATTCCTCCGCATGCGCCTCGCCGACTTGAGCAAAGGAGAGGAGTTTCCTCCGCCACGATCGCGCCGAAGGGCGCCGCCTACCGCACCGCCGCGGGCGCCGCCACCGCCGCCAGCGCCCGGTCCAGCCGCAGCACGAACTCGTCCACGTCGCTCTTGCCGATATTCATCGGCGGCGAGATGCGGAGGACGTTGCCATACAGTCCGCCCTTGCCTACCAGGATCCGCTGCGCGCGCGCGGCCTCCATCAGCCGGTTCGTGAGCGCCGGGGCAGGCGTTTTGCTCGCCTTGTCCTCCACCAGTTCGCAGGCTTGCAGCAACCCCATGCCGCGGACGTCACCGACCACCTCGTGTTTCTGTTTGAGCTCTTCCAGTTTCCCGCGCAGGTACGCGCCCACCTCCGCCGTGTTCACGCGGAGCTGGTGTTCCTCGATGAAGTCCAGCACCGCCAGTCCGGCGGTCGTGGAGATGGGGTTACCTCCGAAAGTCGAGATCGTCAGTCCCTTCAGCGCGTCGGCGACCTCCGGTTTCGCGACGGTCAGCCCGATGGGCGCGCCGTTGCCCAGGCCTTTGGCGGAGGTGATGATGTCCGGCGTCACGCCGTACTGTTCGATGCCCCACCATTTCCCGCCGGTCCGGCCCCAGGCGGTTTGCACCTCGTCGGAGATCAGCAGGCCGCCGTACTTCCTGACAATCTCCTGGATGATGGCGAAGTACTCCCGGGGGGGCGTGATGAAGCCGCCGACGCCCTGAATCGGCTCGGCGATGAACGCGGCCACTCTCCCGGAGGTCGTGGTCCGGATGAGTTCTTCGACGTCGCGCGCGCAGCGGACTTCGCACGCCGGATAAGTCAGCCCGAACGGGCAGCGATAGCAGTAGGCGTTGTGCGCGTGCACGACGCCGGGTTGCGGCACGCCGCCCAGCCGCCAGGAGCCGTGAGCGGTCAGCGTCATCATCAGCGCGGAGCGGCCGTGATACGAGTGCCGCAGCGCGATCACTTCGCTCGATCCGGTGTAGCAGCGCGCCGCCACGATAGCTGTCTCGTTCGCCTCGGTGCCGCTGTTGGTGAAAAACGTCTTGGTGAGTTTTTGTTCGGGCGTTATGCCGGCGATCCTGGCGGCCAGTCTCGCCTGCGGTTCGCTCGCGAACACGGTCGAGACGTGTCCAAAACGGCCCATCTGCTCCTTGACGCGCGCATTCACGTACTCATTGGCGTGTCCGACGCTGATGGTCACGATACCGCCGAAAAAGTCCAGGTACTGGTTTCCGTCGGCATCCCAAACCCATTGGTCCTTGGCGCGGTCGATCACCAGCGGCTGGGAGTAATAGTGGAACACCGCGGGGAACAGGTGGGTTTTGTGCGCCAGGATAATCTCGTCCCGGGTCATGGCGGCCTCCTACTGAACTTTACAGGTCCATGCGCGCGGCGCGCGCCTGGCTGGAAGCGGCCTGCTTGAGGAATTTGACGCCCTCAAACGCGATGGTCTCGGGCGTGGGCGCCAGGTCGCGCCAGATGGGCGCGGCGGCGGACAACTCACCCAGCGAAAACCCGAAACTCTCGATGGTGAGCCACCCGTCGTAGCCCACTTCCTTGAGCGCCGCGAATACGCCCTGCCAGTCGACGTGCCCGCTGCCCGGCGTGCCGCGGTCGTTCTCGCACGTGTGCACGTGCTTCAGGTAGGGGCCCACGGTGCGGTAGCCGTCCGCGATGGACTTCTCCTCGATGTTGGCGTGGAACGTGTCGAACAGCACGCCCACGCGCGGATGGCCGATGGCTTCCACCAGCGCCCGGGCGTCGGCGGCGGTGTTGAGGAAGTACGTCTCGAAGCGGTTCAGCGGCTCGATGGCGACGGTCACGCCGTATTGATCCAGCGTGGGGCCCAGTTCCTGGTAGGCTTCAACGCACCACCGCCATTCGTCGGCGGTGCGCCGCCGTCCCGGCAGGTAGCCCACGGGCGCGTACAGCGGTCCCGCGATCAGGCGCGCGCCCGCCTCGGCCGCGGCCTTCACGGCATCCTTGCAGTGCGCGAGCGAGGCCGCCCGCACGGCGGCGTCGGACGAGATCAGGCTGCGCCCGCCGGCCATGACGGAACACACCGTGCACTCCAGACCGTGCGCTTCGGTCCCCTTGCGGATCACGTCCGCCTGAAAGCCGGCGGCGTCGAACAGCGGCACTTCAACCCCGTCGAAGCCCGCCGCCTTAATCGGCCCGAGCAGGTCGAGCTGCTCCGGGCCGAACGCCGCCGTCCAAATGAAGGTGTTCACGCCGAACTTCATGCTTTGATCAGTCCTTTCGCGTCCGGATTGCCCGGCCCGAAATGTTTCAACATCACCAGGTTTTCGGTTTCGCTCGCGTTCGTAATCAGCACGCCCCGCGCCGCCGCGGCCGCCGTCACAAACAACTCGTCGCGCGTCATTTCACCGAAGCGGATCAACGCCGGCGTCTCCACTGCGTGCACGCCGATCTTGCCGTAGCCTTGCGTCAGGATCAGCCCGTAGGCCGCGGCGTCCCGGATCTCGACCGTCCGCTTCGGGAAGACCGTGAGTTCCTTGGCCGAGTAGTGCGCGGTCGAATAAACCACCCACTTCTCGCTGTAGCCAGCGTCGCGCATTTCCGCCTCATCCCGGACGGGAGTCGGGAAGAACCGCCGGTGCCTGGCGAATTCGGGATCCACGTTCGCCTCCCAGTCCAGCATGTCAATGAGGTAGTCGAGATCGTGGTGGTGCTCTTCCGGCACATCCTTCACCAGCAGCGCCCACGGCACCGCGCGGCCCTCCACCAGCGACTGGAACATCCCGAAGACGTCCGAGTTCACCTGCGGCTCGTAGGTCACCAGCGACCCAGGGGCATGCAGGATGCCGGCGTCCACCTGCCACCCGGTCCCCGGTTGCAGCCGGTACGCCTTCGAATGGTACAGGATGCCGTTGTCGCCTTCGTTCCAGCGCTCCAGGCAGCGGCGAATGTCGTCTTTCGTCGTGCCCGGTTCGAGACCCATGAAGGTGTAGGGGAAGTTGTTGTCCTTAAAGTTGTACTGGGGCGGGAAGTAGTACGCCTCCGGCTTGCCCTTGCGGCCTACCTTGCGCGCGTGCTCCTCCATCTGATGCATGTGGTGCGGAATCGGCCCCAGGTTGTCGAAGAATTTGCACAGCACATTCCAGCCGCCGTATTCCCGCATGACGTCCGCGCCGAGGAATTCGTCGCCGAGCAGCTCGACCGCCTCTTTGAGCAGAACCCGCTTGCCTTCCGCGGCGATGTAGCTCAGGCCTTCGTCCGGCGGGGTGCCCGGACCATTGTCGGCATTGGTGGTGGAGGCGAACCAGCGTTCGTCGATGCCGCCGCGGTGCGCGCCGAGCGCATAGAGATCGCGGGGATCGAGTTTCAGGCGGCCGCCGGGCATCAGAAACGAACGGGGCACCCAGCAGGGCGCCAGGCGGACGATGCCTTCTCCGGCAGCGAGCGTTTCGCGTAGCAGAGCGGTGTTCGACATGGAAGGATCCGGAAGAACAAAGTTTTGGGAAATTCCCCCTCGATTGTAAGCCACCGGCCTCCAGCGGGAGAAGCCGCCCGCCGTCGCCGAGCCGCGACCGGCAGGGAGCGGGCGTTCACGCAATCTCTACCGGATCAACTGGAACTCCGGCAGCATCGTGAGCGCCCACAGCAGGTCGGCCAAGCCGTCGGCGCGCGGTTTGCCCCCCGGTCCGGCCAGCAGTTGTCGCGCCACGTCCGCCTCGCGGTCCTGAGGCAGGCGGCCAAGCGCGTGGCGAAACAGCCGCGTGGTGAGCGAAGCGGGCGTGAACGGCCCCTCCGGCGGCGTCACCGGCGGCGCACCCTCCACGCGCACCAGCCTCTCCATATCGGGCGGCTCGGAGAAGATGAAGAACCGGATGCGCGGGTTGATATCCGAGGCCAGGCTCTCTTCCTCCACCCCGGCGACGGCGCGGAACCGGGTGTAATGCTTGCCCTCGAGATTGATGACAAACTCCGAAGGCGTCTTCACGCGGATGGCGCTCGCAAACGCAAGGCTTTTCATTTTGCCGGGCGAGAGCTGGCCGAGCCGCGTCTCGCCGTCCGGTCCCGCCAGGCGGGCGTTCGCCCACACGGCCTGCACGCGCTCCGGGGAGTACGAATCGACGTCGTAGACGATCAGGCGCAGTTGTTTCAGGCCGGTGATGTTGAGGTCCACCGGGACGGATTCGCTGCTGACGCGTCCGGAGTCGAACAGGTTCGCCGGGGCGGGCGGCAGTTCGTCTAGCATCCGCCGCGAGGCGCGGCGCAGCAGGCGCATATAGGTCTCGCCGTTCGTCAGTTCCAGCGCCTGGAGGGTGGTGGCGCTCGCGTCGCGTTCCGTGAACACCTGGTCGCGAATGGGGCGGCCCAGCGCGCGCGTGAGCGGACTCGAGGCCAGCCGCCACTCCCGCACCAGCTCGGCTACGGTGCTGCGCGGCGCAATGCGGGCATGCCACTCACCGGTCATGGCGCCGACCGCGTCGGCGAACTGTTCGGCCGTCATCCGCCGCACCAGCGGCCCCCGAAAGACGAACATTTCCTCGCCGGCCGGCGGCGGATCCACCGCGGGAAGCTGGTAGGCGCGCGAAAGAATGATCCGCCGGATCAGCCATTTCAGGTCGTAGCGGTTGGCCCGGAACTCGCAGGCCAGCGCGTCCAGGATGGCGGGGCTCCACGGCTCGGCATCCATGTCGTCCACGGGCTCGACGATGCCCCGGCCCAGCAGTTTGTGCCACACCCGGTTGACGATGGTGCGCGCGAACCGGCCATTCTCGGGCGAAGTGAACAGCGCCGCGGCCCAGAGGCGGCGTTCACCCAGACTCGCCTGGGGGTCGACCCCGCCCAGCTCGGGGTAGAGGAACTCCGGTTTAGCCATCTGGCCGGTCCGGGCGTCGCACCGGACCATCTCGAGTTCACCCTCGGTGAAGAATGTCGCCAGGCCGTAGGCGTCCTTCAACTTCCACTTGCTGACAAAGCTGTCGTGGCAGGAATTGCATTTCAGGTTCACGCCCAGGAAGATCTGCGCGCTGTTCTGGGCGGCCTGCATGACGGGCGTCTGGCTGGCGCTGACATCCCCACGCCAATTCACGCCCAGCAAGAAGCCGTCCGGATCGCCGCTCCGCCAGGGATTCAGCAGGCGGCGGGCGAATTCATCGTAGGCGAGGTTCTCCACCAGCGCCGGGTACAGCCATTCGGTGATCGACTTTCGGGCGCCGGCGTAGTTGACGCCTTCGTCGTTGCGGAGAAGATCGTTCCACCAACTGATCCAGTGGCCGGCGTATTGATGCCGGTCAGCGAGCAGATGGTCTACCAGTCTGGCGCGGCGGTCGGGGGACCGGTCGGAAAGAAACGCTTCCTGCTCTTCGGGCGACGGGAGCAGGCCCCACAGGTCCAGGTACACGCGGCGCAGAAACACCTCGTCGCCGACTGGGGCGGGCAAGGGCGCGTTCCGCGCGCGGAAGTATTGCCGCGTCAGCTCTTCCAGCGAGTCGCCGGAGGAGGGCGCGCAAGCCAGCCCGAGCGGGGGAACCCAGTTCGGGCGGGCGGCGGCGGAAGACGGCGTTTCCCTGGCCCCCTGGTCGATCCAGGCGCGCAGCCGGGCGATTTCCGCGGGCGTCAGCTTTTCGCCGGCGGGAGGCATGATGGGAACCCCATCACCCAGCACCCGGCGGACCAGCAGACTATCCCCGGACGAACCTGGGTTGACCACCTTGCCCGTGCGGCCGCCGCGCAGCACATCACGATAGGTGGCCAGCGAGAGGTTGGCGAACCGTTTGTCACCGCTATGGCAGGAAAAGCACTTTGCGGCCAGCACCGGGTGGACATCGCGCATGAAGTCGGCGGGCGGGTCGGCGGCGAGCGCCGCGCCCGCCGCAAAGCCCAGGCAGAGGAACCAGGAATGCCTCATGGGAAAGGACTATACCAGAGCCTGCGGCGGGTTCGCGGCGCGGGCCGGAGGCGCCCCGGCCGCTACTGGAGCAGCCGGCCCTGGCGGAGAAAAGCCGGCACATCCAAGTCCTCGGGATCGAAATCGAGTTGCGCCGGCGCGGCCGGGGGCGGCGGGGCGCTCTCGTGGCTCGGAGGATGGCCCTCCGCCACAGGGAGCGGCTCCGGTTCGGGCGTGACCGGCGGCGGAGCGGCGGCGAGGACCGGCATGACCGGGGCGGCCCCGGGCGTGGCGCCGGCCAGGGCCCGCCCCTCGAAAACCGCGACCTTGCGCGCCGGAGCGGGGTGGCTTTCCGGCTGAAAGCCGGTGGCGATCACCGTGACCTTGACCGCGTCGCCCATGCTGTCATTAATGATGACGCCGAAGTTGACCATGGCGTCCTCGTATTCGGCGGCGGCGCGCACGATCTCGCAGGCCTCGTTCACCTCGTGCAGCCCCAGCTTGGACGAGCCGGTGATGTTGATCAGAATGCCGCGGGATCCCTTGATCCGGGAGTCCTCGAGCAGCGGGCTGTTGATCGCTTTGCGGGCCGCTTCGGCGGCCGCGCCGTCGCCGTGCGCGACGGCGGTGCCCATCATGGCGTATCCCATGCCGGACATGGTCGCCTTGATGTCGGAGAAGTCGCGATTGATGAGGCCGGGGGTCACCATGATGTCGCTGATCCCTTGCACTGCCTGGCGGAGGATGTCGTCGGCGACCCGGAAGCCGTCGAGGAAGCTGGTTCCTTTCGGCACCAGACTCAGGAGGCGGTCATTGGGAATCGCGATGACGGTATCGACCGTAGCCGCCAGGTCGGCCAGACCGGCGTCGGCCGCGCGCATGCGGCGCGCGCCTTCGAATTGAAACGGCTTGGTGACCACCGCGACGGTGAGCGCGCCAAGTTCTTTGGCGAGGGAAGCCACCACGGGCGCCGCGCCCGTACCGGTGCCGCCGCCCAGCCCGGCGGTGACGAAGACCATATCGGCGTCGTGGAGGATGTCGCAGATCCGGTCGGTGTCCTCCAGGGCGGCCTGGCGTCCCACGGCGGGATCGGCGCCCGCGCCGAGACCGCCCGTGATCTTGGCGCCGATTTGCAGTTTGTGCGGCGCCTTGGCGGACAGCAGGGCCTGCATGTCCGTATTGAGGATGTAGAACTCGACGCCCTCGACACCCTCGGCCACCATCCGGGCCACCGCGTTCGAGCCGCCGCCGCCCACGCCGATCACCTTGATGCGCGCGCCGCGGAACTCTTCTTCCAATTCGTATTTCAAGGCATCCACCTGAGGATCCAGCAGGCTCATCGTCTCTCCTTCCATCGCTGCAAAACCGGTTGCTAGCGGGAGGCCAACGGCAGGAACCGTTTCGCCTTCCGCGCCGCTTCTTCCCGCGCGCCCAGCTTGGCCGAATACATCATCAGCCCGGCGGCGGTCGTCCAGATCGGGTCGTCAATCTCGTCGGGCCAGTCGCGAATGCCCAGCGCTAGGCCCTTGCGGGCGCTGCACGGGAGGACCGCTTCGGCCATGTCGCACAATCCGGCCAGCCGGGCCGTGCCGCCCGCCAGCAGCATGCCGCCGAGCAGCGACTGATCGAGTTGCGCTTCGCCCAGGTCGCGCCGCACCAGGCGGAACAATTCGGCGGCGCGGGCCTCCAAGATGGCGTTCAGCCGCCGCAAAGGAGCCTCGCGCGGTTCCTGACCGTCGCGCGAGGGGACCTCGATCCACGTGCGCTCGGGAGTCTGGGCCAGCAGCGCCGAGCCGTATTCTTCCTTCAACAGCGCCGCGTCGGTGGAGGTGGTCTTCAAACCATAGGCGACGTCCGTCGTGAAATGATGGCCGCCTAGCGGAATGGCGCCGGCCAAGTAGAGGGCGTCGCCGAAAAACACCACGAGTTCGCTGGTGTGCGCGCCGATGTCGAGCAGGACCACGCCTTCGCGGCGCTCTTCCGGCAGCACCGCCGCGTAAGCGGCCGCCAGCGGTTCGTAGACCGTTTCCTGCACCTCCAGGTGGGCCAGGTTCGCGGCCCCGACCAGCAGGCGATGCTCCTGCTCGGAGACCGTCAGCACGTAGACATGGGCTTCCAGGCGCGCGGCGACCATGCCGCGGGGGTCGCGGTGGCCGGGTTGATCGTCGACGGTGAAATCCTGCAAGGCCACGTGGAGCACCATGCGGTCCTCGTGCAGATTGACCTTCGCGGCGCGTTCGGTCACGCGCGTGACGTCGCGCTGGTCGATTTCCCGGCGGCGGCCGAACTCGATGTAAGACCGGCTGTGCCCGCCGCGCACGGTGGGCCCGCCCAGGCCCAGGACGGCGGCTTCCGCGGAAACGCCGGCCTGGCGCTCGGCCTCGCGGACCGCCTGGAGAATCGAATCGGCGATGGCTTTCTGGTCCGCCACGCGGCCTTTGGCCCAGCCGTGGGAGGGTGCGGCGCCGCAGGCGAGAAACCGGAGGACGCCGTTTTCCAGCGCGCCGATCACGCAACGCGTCCCCGCGCTTCCGGGGTCCACGCCCACCGCCAGTCTGTGCTTGGTCGCCATGTTTACTCCGATCGTTCCGTATCCCGGGCAATGATGCTCTTGTTCAGGCGCAAGTCGAAGATCGTGAACTGGGGCGTCCGCTTGTGGATCTCGGGATAGTGCGCCAAAAACGTCTGCACGCGGGAAGCGAAATCCCGATCCCCGAGGATCAGTTCCACTTCCCGATCGTCCACCTCGGCGGAGACCCGGATGTCGCGGGAGCCGACGTCCACCTCGCTCAGCCGCAGCGGCCGGGGCAGGGAGGCGATTTCGCGGAGCACCTGCTGCATGCGCGCCACCCGGGCTTTGCGCTCCGCCTCCGGCTGTTTCTCGCTGACGCCGTTCAGCACCGGGAAGGAGAACTGGCCCTTCTCCGGTTGCTGGAGAATCACGCCGTCGCCGTCGATCAGGGCGGGGCGGGCGGCTTTGGGCCGCAAAGGGTCGGCGGCCAGCTTGACAAAGGCCACGGGCGTCCGCTCCCGGATGCGGACGATCAGGCGGTTCGGCCACAGGCGCGAAACGGAGGCGTCGGCCACCCAGTCGATCGCCAGCAGGCGGCGGCGGCGTTCGGCGATGGGAATGCGGAAAATGTTCTTGCCAAAGTCGTCGCCGAACACTTCTAGCACGCGATCGCGCGAGGTGTACACCGCGCCCGCGATGACGAAGTCCGGGGCGTTTTGCCCGTCGGGCGGCACGCCCGCCATCACGAAGCGCGGGTCGGCGAGCAGATGGTGCTGGAGCGCCCGCGCGGTCCAGACCGTCGCGGCGAGCACGGCCGCCCAGGCGAGGATGCGCACCCAAAGCCGCCAAGCCGGGGGGCCGGCCGCCGGTTTCGCATGCTGGTTCTTAGCCATGGGCGTTGACCTCCCGCGGGTCCGTCAGCGCCGCCAGAATCAGGTCCGCCGCCTGGGAGACACTGCCCGCGCCCAGCGTGAGCACCACGTCCCCGGGCCGCGCTTCTTCGGCCGCGCGACGAACGCCCTCAGCCAGCGTGTCCACGAATTCCACCGCACGGTGGCCGAACGCCCGCATCCGATCGGCCAGCGCGGCGCCGGTGACCCCGGCGCGCGGCGCTTCGGAGGCGGCGTAGATCTCGGTGACCAGGACTACATCCGCATCGTGAAACGCGCCCGCGAATTCGTCCATCAGCAGTTCGGTCCGGGAGTACCGGTGGGGTTGGAATAACACCAGCACCCGCGCAAATCCGCACGCGCGCGCCGTCGCCAGGGTGGCGCGGATCTCGGTGGGGTGGTGGCCGTAATCGTCGACGACCGTGACCCCCGCCGCCTCGCCGCGCACCTGGAAGCGGCGGTCCACGCCGCGGAACGCCGCCAGCGCCTGCCGGATGGCGTCCGGTTCCTGCTCCAATTCCAGCGCCACCGCGATGGCGGCGGTGGCGTTCAGGACGTTGTGCTCGCCCGGCACCAGCAGCGTGAACTCGCCCAGGTCTCCCTGGCGGCCGCGCACCGTGAAGCGGCTGCCGAACGGCTGCGGCGTGACGTTCTGGATCATCAGGTCGGCCTGGGGGGAGCGGCCGTAGGTAAGGGTGCGGCGGCGCACCTCCGGCAGCAGCGAGAGCAGGGGCGGGTCGTCCAGGCAGAGAATGGCTGCGCCGTAAAAAGGCACCTTGTTGATGAACTCGAGAAAGGCCTGGCGGATGGAGGCGAAATCGTGGTAGTGGTCCAGGTGCTCGCGGTCGATGTTGGTCACCACCGCGATGATGGGCGCCAGCCGGAGAAAGGAGCCGTCGCTCTCGTCCGACTCGACGACGAGAAAGTCGCTCCGGCCGACGCGGGCGTTGGCGCCGCCCATCGTGCTCACCCGCCCACCGACCACCACGGTGGGATCGAGCCCCAGTTCGCTGAGGATGGTCGCCGCCATCGAGGTCGTCGTGGTCTTGCCGTGGCTGCCCGCGACGGCGACGCCGAACTTCAGGCGCATCAGTTCGGCCAGCAATTCCCCGCGGGGGATGACGGGGATCCCGCGGCGGCGCGCCTCGGCCACTTCCGGGTTGCCGGGATCGACGGCGGAACTGACCACCAACGCCCGCGCCTCCCCGAGATGAGCCGCGTCATGCCCTTCAAAGATGCGCGCGCCGAGGCCGCGGAGACGGCTGGTGATCGGCGACGAACGCAGATCGGAGCCGGAAACCGGGTACCCCAGGTTCAGCAACACCTCGGCCAGGCCGCTCATGCCGATGCCGCCGATGCCGGTGAAGTGAACGGGTTGGGGTCTAAAAAACATTTCTTTAGCGTATTGTTTCGACTTCGCCGCGGCCTGTCAACGGGATTCGGCCGGCCGGGCCAGTTCCTCCAGCAGAAAGGCGGCCCGCGCGGCGGCGCCGGGGCGCGCCAGGCGTCGTCCGGCGGCGCCCATCTCGGCCAGCCGCCCAGGCTGCGTCGCCAGCCGGGACACCTCTTCCCACAGCCGCTCGCCCGTCATCTGGTCGTCCAGAATCATGCGGGCCGCGCCCGCCCTTGCGAGCGCCTCGGCGTTGTGGCGCTGGTGGTCGTCGGCGGCGTAGGGAAAGGGCACCAGGATCGCGGGCCGACCGGCCGCGGCCAACTCCGCCACCGCGCCCGCGCCGGCGCGGCTCACCACCAGATCCGCCGAGGCGTACGCCTTCGGCATGTCGTCGATAAAGGCCCGCACTTGGCCCGCGAGGCCGGTGGCGGCAAAGGCCTCCCGCATCGCCTCGCATTCCTCGCGGCCGGTTTGCTGAATCAGGCGCACGGCGAGGCCGGAGCGGAGGAACAGCGGCCAGCTTTCCCGCGCGGCCCGGTTCAAGGTCCGGGAACCACGACTGCCGCCCGTGATCAGAATTTCGAGCACGCCGTCCGGAGGCTTGGGCGGAATCGCCAGGAACTCCTCCCGCACCGGCAGGCCGGTGAGTTCCGTCTTGCCCGCGGGGAAGTACGCCGCGGCCTCGGGGAAAGCGATGAGCGTCCGCGCCACGTAACGCCCAAGGCGGATGTTCGTCAGGCCCGGCCGCGCGTTGGGCTCCATGGCCAGCACGGGAATGCCGGCCAGCAGCGCGGCGATCACCGTCGGGCCCGCCACGTAGCCGCCCATGCTGAACACCGCGGAGGCCCGCCACCGCCGCAACAGGCGGAGCGCGCGCCCGGCGCTGACCGGCAACTGCCAGGCCGTTTGCAGCCGCCGCCCCCAGCCGAGTCCCTTCAGGCCGCCGATGCGAATCGATTCCAGCGGAAAGCCGCTGGCCGGCACGAGCTTGGCTTCCAGTCCCGTTTGGGTCCCGATAAACACACACTGGTGACCGCGGCGCGCCAATTCCCGCGCCACCGCCAACAGCGGGATCACGTGCCCGCCCGTTCCGCCTCCCGCCAGCGCAAAAGTCATGGGTGGTGCTCGGACACGTTCATCAGAATGCCCATCGTCGCCATGGTGGCCAGCAGGGAACTGCCGCCCGCGCTGATCATCGGCAGCGGAAATCCCTTGGTCGGCCCCATGCCCAGGACGACGCTGATGTTGATCAGCGCCTGCAAAACCACCAGAATCGACAGGCCCGCCGCCAGGTAGCGGGCGAAGTCGTCCTCCGTATTCAGCGCGACCCGCAGGCCGCGCCACAGGATCAGCCCGAAGCCCGTGAGGATCGCGAGACATCCGGCGGCTCCCCATTCCTCGCCGATCACCGCGAAGATGAAGTCCGTATGCGCTTCGGGCAGGTACAGCAATTTCTGCTTGCCTTGCATCAGACCGCGCCCGGCGATCCCCCCGGCGCCCACGGCGATCTTGGATTGTTCCGCCTGATAGTTAGTGTCCTTGACGGTCATGGCCTTCCGCAGATAGTTCCGCACCCAGCCGCCCTGGTCCACTTTGGCCACCCATTCGTACTTGGGATCGAAGAACTGGATGACGCGCGCGACGCGGTACGGTTTCATGGCGATCAGCACGACGCCGGCGAAAACTCCGGCCACGGCCATCCCGGCGAAGTACCGCCGGTCCAGCCCCGCGACATAGAACAGCGCGGCGGCGGTCAGGGCGATCAGGAAGCCGTAGCCGAGGTCGGCGATGGCGACGCACAGCGCCAGCAGGCCGACGGCCAGCGCCGCAGGCAGCAGCGTATGGCGGTTGTTGATCGCCTTCGCCCGCCGGCTGATGAAGTAGGCCAGAAAGATCACCACCGCGGGCTTGGCGAACTCCGAGGGCTGGAGGCTGATGCCAAAGCCGAGATTCAGCCAGCGGTGCTTGGCGCCCAGCGCGTACGCGACGCCCAGCAAAATGATGGCGCCTCCCAAGGCGGCGAAGGCGACGGCGGGACTGTTCAGCGCCTGGTAGGGCAGCCGCTTGAACAGCATCATCGCCGCCAGCCCCAGCAGCAGGAACAGTCCCTGCCGCAGGGTGAAATGATTCGCCGATCCGTATTTGATCTCCGCCATGATCGAAGAGGCGCTGTAGACCATCAGCAGCCCGAAACAAGTCATCACCACGGTGGTGTAGAAGAGCGTCCGGTCGGTACGGACCAGTTGCGGCATCAGTCTTCCTCCAGGGCGAAGACGAGTTCTTTGAACACCCGCCCGCGGTGTTCGAAATTCTCAAACTGGTCGAAGCTGGCGCAGGCGGGCGCGAGCAGGACGGTGTCGCCGGGCGCGGCGCTGGCTGCGGCGACGCGGACCGCCTCGGCGAGGGTGCCCGTCTCCAGCAGCGCGATGTGGGGCTCCAGTTGCGCGGCGATTTTGGCGGAGGCCGCGCCGATCAGCAAGGCGGCTTTCGCCTTGCGGCGCAACGGCTCCCCGAGCGGGGTGTAGTCGCCGCCCTTGTCCTTGCCGCCGAGAATAATCCAAAGGCCGCCGTCGAATGCGTCGATGGACTTGCGCGCGGCGTCGACGTTGGTGGCCTTGCTGTCGTTGAAGTAGTCGACGCCGCGCACGCGGCGCACGAACTCCAGGCGATGCTCGACGGCGCGGAACGTGCGCACCCCGGCCGCGATGGCTTCGGGGGGCGCGCCGGCGAGAGACGCCAGCAGCGCCGCGGCCAGCACGTTCTCCACGTTATGGCCGCCGCGCAGGGGAATCTCCCGGGCCGCCATCAGCCGGCGTCCCTCGAGCCACAACGCGCCGTTTTCCAGCCACGCGCCCGTTCGGGCGGGGGCGGACTGGAACCAGCAGGTGCGTCCCGGCGTCAGGGAGGCATAAGCGCGGCAGGTTTCATCCGCGGCGTTCAGGACCGCCACGTCCTCTGCTTGCTGGGTAGCGAAGAGCCGAGCTTTAGCCGCGGCGTAAGCCGCGAAGGTCCCATGCCGGTCCAGGTGGTCCGGCGTGACGTTCAGACACGCGCCCAGCTGGCAGCGGAAGGTCTCGATGGTCTCCAACTGGAAGCTCGAGAGCTCGAGGACATTCCACTGGTCCGGGCGGGAGGAATCCACCAGCGCGCAGACCGGCTCGCCGATGTTGCCGCCCACGCGCGCGGGGATGCCGGCTTCCGCCAGCAGATGTCCGGTGAGCGCGGTGGTGGTCGTCTTACCGTTCGAGCCCGTAATCCCGATGTTGGGGCCGCGCAGGAAACGCCCGGCCAGTTCGACCTCGCCCCAGACGGGCACGCCGCGCGCGCGGGCGTCCGCCAGCGGGGGCAGGTCCGCGGGAACCCCCGGCGACAGCACGATCAGGCCGGCGCCGGCAAAGACCTCGGGCGTTTGCAGCGCGAATGGCACGGCCAGGGCCGGCAGCAGCTCCGCTGCTCTGGGCAGTTCGGCGAGCGGCCTCAGATCCGTAGCCAGGACCCGCGCGCCGCGGGCCGCCAGCAGCGCGCAGGCCGCCAGCCCCGAGCGTTCCATCCCGGCCACCACGACGCGCTTATCCTCCAGTTCCATAGGCGCCTTTCAACGGATCTTCAGCGTGGTCAGCGCGAACAGCGCCAGCACCAGGCCGGCGATCCAGAAACGCACGATCACCTTGCTCTCGGCCCAGCCGAGCGCCTCAAAATGATGGTGTAGCGGCGCCATCTTGAAGATGCGCTTGCCGCCGCGCAGCTTGTAACTGCCCACCTGGAGAATCACCGACAGGGCTTCGAGCACAAACACCCCGCCGATGAACAGCAGCAGGATCTCCTGCTTGATCAGCACGGCCACCGTGGCCATGGCCGCGCCCAGCGACAGCGACCCCACGTCGCCCATGAACACTTCCGCCGGATGCGCGTTGTACCACAGGAAGCCGAGGCAGGCGCCGGTCAGTGCGCCGCAGAAGATCGTCAGTTCGGCCGCTCCGGGGTTGCGCTCCAGCCCCAGGTAGTTGGAGAAGTCCGCATGGCCGCTGGTGTAGGTGAGCACGGTGAGCGCCCCGGAGGCGATCACCATCAGGCCGGTGGCGAGCCCGTCGAGGCCGTCGGTCAGGTTCACCGCGTTGGAGGCGCCCACCACCACCAGAATCAGAAACGCGAAGAACGGCACGAAGGCCAGCGGGTAGGTCCAGGGGGAGTCGAGCAGGCTGTTGATCAGCAGATCGGGCCGCCGTTCTTTAAAGAACGGCACGTTCATCCGCGTCGTGTACACGCCGGCGGCGTGCAGCGTCAGCAGCATGCCGCCGAGGAGGAGCGCCGCCAGCACCTGGAGGCCGAACTTGCGCCGCGCGGTCAGCCCGAGGTTCTGCTTGCGGCTTACCTTGGCGTAGTCGTCCACGAAGCCGATCAGGCCGAAGGCCGCCAGTCCGAACAGGCCGACCCAGACCTGAGGGTTCCGCAGGTCGGCCCAGAGCACCGTGGGCGCCACGGTCGACAGGATGATCAGCACGCCGCCCATGGTGGGAGTGCCCGCCTTGTGGTGGTGCGAGCGCGGGCCATCTTCCCGAATGTGCTGCCCGATCTGAAACTCTTTCAGTTTCCGGATCAGCCAAGGACCGAGCACGACGCACAGGAAGAGCGCGGTGAGGCTGGCCGCCGCCGTGCGGAAGGTCACGTACCGGAAGATCCGGAAGGGGCTGATGTGCGGATACAGCCATTCGTACAGAAGCCAGTAAAACACCCGCTTACTCTCCCACTACCCGGGCGAGGGCCCGTTCCATGCGGACGCCCCGGGAACCTTTAAACAAGAGGGCGTCGCCGGGCCGCGCCAGGGCGCGCACGAAGTCGCCGGCCTCGTCCGGCGTCTCGAAAAAGAATGTCTCGCGCAGTCCGGCTGCGGCCGCCGCGGCGGCCATTTCACGGGCCGCCCCGGCGACGGCGACCAGCACGTCGACGCCGGCCGCGGCCGCCATCCGGCCAGCCTCGCGGTGCAGCGCCGCGGCTTCGCCCCCTAATTCCAGCATCTCTCCGCAGACCGCGATCCGGCGCGCGGCGGGGGCGCCCGCCAGCACCTCCAGCATCGCCTGGAGCGAGCCGGGATTCGCGTTATAGCAGTCGTTCCAAATCGTCAGGCCGCCGTGCTCGAAGCGCTCGCCGCGCATGGCGGCGGGCCGCAATCCCCGGGCGGATTCCGCCAGCCGCGGCAGCGCGATCCCAAACAGCCGCGCCACGGCCACGGCGGCCAGCACGTTGCGCACCTGGTGCCGCCCGGCCAGGGGAATCTCGAACCGGACGCCGTCCACGGTGAAGCGGCTTCTCTCGCTGCCCAGTTCCACCTCGGTGGCGCGGATGCCGGCATCTTCCGCCAGACCGTAAAACAGGCTCCGGCCCGGATGCACGGCCGCGAACGCGCGGACCCGCGGATCGTCCGCGTTCAGGATGGCCACGCCGTCGGCGGGCAATTCCTCAATCAATTCGCGCTTGGCCAGCGCGATCCCCTCGATCGAGGCGAAGTTTTCGATGTGCGCGTAGCCCACATTGGTGACCACGCCGATGCGCGGCCGGGCCAGGCGGGCCAGCGCGCGGATCTCACCGGCATGATTCATCCCCATTTCCAGCACGGCGGCGCGCGCACCGTCGGGAATGCGCAGGAGCGAGAGGGGCACGCCCAGGTGGTTGTTGAGATTGCCCACGGTCTGGCCGGTTTCGAACTCGCTGGCCAGCAGGTGCGCGATCGCGTCCTTGGTTGAGGTCTTGCCGGCGCTGCCGGTGACGGCCACGATGTCGCCCGACCACTGGCTGCGCGCGTAGACGGCGACCTGTTGCAGCGCGGCGACGGTGTCTTTCACGGGGTAACGGCGCACCGGGCAGGGGACGTCTTGACTGAGCACGCAGGCCTGCGCGCCGCGGCGCGCGGCCTCGCCCACAAAGTCGTGTCCGTCGTGCGACGCGCCCCGAATGGCGAAAAACACGTCGCCCGGCTGCAAGGTGCGGGTGTCGATGCTCCAGCCCGAGGCGCTGAGCGGTTCGCCCGCCGCGCCGAGGGCGGCCGTGAGCTCCACCGTCATGGGCGCTCCTTGCGGTAGCCGAAACTGCGCAACACGGCGCGCGCGACTTCCCGGTCGTCGAAAGGAATCATCCGCCCCCCAGCCGCCTGATACGTTTCATGGCCCTTGCCTGCCAGCAGGACGACGTCGCCGCTGGCGGCTTCGGAGATCGCGCGGCGGATGGCCGCGGCGCGGTCCGGTTCGACGGCATGCGGTACATCCGTGCGGCGCAGGCCCACCAGCGCGTCGTTGATGATCGCAAGCGGGTCCTCCGAGCGCGGATTGTCGCTCGTCAGCACCACGAAATCGCTAGCCTCGCCGGCGGCTTGTCCCATCAGCGGGCGCTTGTCGCGGTACCGGTCGCCTCCGCAGCCAAAGAGCGTGATCACGCGTCCGCGCGTGATCTCCCGCAGCGCGGCCACGACGTTGCGCAGCGCGTCGTCGGTGTGGGCGTAGTCGACGAACACGCCGAAGGGCTGGCCCTCGTCAACGCGCTCCAGGCGTCCGGGCACAGCGGCGCAGGCGGCCAGTCCCGCCGCCGCGACATCCCCGGGAACGCCGCCAGCCAGACCGCAACAGAACGCGGCCAACAAGTTGTAGACGTTCACCCGGCCCGCGAGCGGCGAGCGGACCGGCACGCGCCGGCCATCGTAGACGATGGAAAGATCCAGCCCGCCCAGGTGCGAGCGAATGTCTACCGCCCGGACCTGGGCGGCTTCGGTCAGGCCGTACCACCACACTTGCGCGCCAGGAGGCGCCGGGATGCGCCGGCTCCACGCGTCGTCGGCGTTCAACACGACGTTGCGGGGCGGAGGCGCGTCCGCCCCCTCGAAGAGCCGGCGCTTGGCGGCGAAGTAGCGCTCCATGGTGATGTGGAAGTCCAGGTGGTCGCGGGTGAGGTTGGTGAACGCCGCGGTTTGAAAGCGCAACCCGCTGACGCGCCGCAACTCCAGCGCGTGGGAAGAAACCTCCAGCGTAAGATGCGAACCGCCCGCCGCCGCCAGGCGCGCCATCAGGCGGTGCAGGTCCAGCGACTCGGGAGTCGTGTTGACCGCGGGCAGGATTTCGTCCCCAATCCGGTACTGAATGGTGCCGATGAGGCCGCTGCGGTATCCCGCCTGGCGCCAGATGGCGTCCACCAGGTAGGTCGTGGTCGTCTTGCCGTTGGTCCCGGTAACGCCGGTCAAATGAAGCCGCTCGTCCAGCGCGCCGTAGAAGCGCCGGGACGCCAGCGCGAGCGCCTGCCGGAGATGCGGCACGCGGATCCAGGGTCCGGCGTAGCCGGACGGCGCGGCCGTCTCGCCCACCGCCGCCACCGCGCCCCGCGCCAGGGCATCCGCCGCATACTGGCGGCCGTCTTCGCGGGACCCTTGAAAAGCGAAGAACAGCACGCCCGGGGTTACCCGCCGGGAATCGTACTCCAAGCCGGTTGTCACCAGCGCTTCGAGCGGAGCCGCGCCTTTCCCCTCCCAGGCGATTCCCGCGAAGAGGTCGCGAATTGCAATGCTCTGCTCCATGCGGCTACCGCGCAAACTCGACGCGTACACTTTGGCCGGGCGGCAGGACCGCGCCCGCGGGAGGCACTTGCAGGAAAGCCCGCCCCTTTCCGTTCAAGATTACCGGCAATCCGAGGGCCGAGGCTTCTTCCATCACCGCGCGGACGGACTTCCCCTGGAAATCGGGAACGCGAGGACCGGCGACCTGTCCGGCCTGGCGGGACAGCGCCTGCGCCATCAGTAGCGCCTCATCCGGATCAGGGTGCGCTTCCGCCCGTAAGACGGCGGGAACCGGGGCTTCCTCCGTGGGGCCTTCCTCGGCAGGTTCGGCGGCGGAGGGAGAGGAATCATCCTCGGGGAGATCTTTCGGGACTTCGAGAATGCGCAGCGTCTCCTGGGTGACCGTTTGGAACACGGGCGCCGCCGCCGCGCCCCCGTAACCGGCCGACCCGCCGGAGGTGCCGTTCAGGGTCACCACCACCACCACGGAGGGCTTGGTGACCGGCGCAAATCCGAGGAACGACGCATTGTAGGTGTGGGTATACCGGCCGATCCGGTGGTCGTAGATCTGGGCCGAGCCGGTCTTGCCGCCCGCGGTGTAACCTTTCAGCCGCGCGGCTTTGCCCGTGCCGCGAAGCACCACGGCCTCCATCATCTGGCGCAACTCGTGCGCGCGCTCGGGCGACAGGACACGTTCCAGGCGGCCCGGGGGCAAGGTCTCCACCATCCCGTTCGCATACTGCTTTCGCAGCACCAGGCGGGGCTTCACCAGGAACCCGCCGTTGGCGATCACGCAGGCGGCGCGCGCCAGTTGCACCGCCGTCGTGCTGACCTCATGGCCCATCGGGATCGAAAGAATCGTGTCCCGATTCCAACGACGGGCGTTCTGCAGCCTACCCGTCTCCTCGCCCGGCAGAGGCACGCCTGTCTTCTGGCCGAAGCCGAACTTGCGCAAGCTCTCGTAAAGCTTTTCGGAGCCCAGGCGCAAGCCAATCTGCGCGGCGCCCACGTTGCTGGACTTGACCAGGATATCCGTCACCGGCATCGGACCGTAGGCGCTCTTGGCTTCATGCAGGACCCTCCCGAACATGGTGAGAATGCCGCAGGGAAAAATCGTTTCCGGCCGGGCAACGCCGGCTTCCAGCGCCCCCGCGATGGTAAACACTTTGAAGACGCTGCCCGGCTCGAAGGGCGCCAGGACGGCCAGGTTCTGCCGCGACGCCGGGTCTTCCCGGTTGTAACTGGCTACGGCGAGCAAATCGCCGGTGTCGGGCTTCATGATCACCAGCGTCCCCGCATGGGCGCCGGTCCGGGCGCAGGCGGCCTGCAGTTCGCGTTCGGCCAGGAATTGAATGCGTTCATCAATGCTGAGCACCAGGTTGGTTCCCGGCTGCGGCGCGCGCACTTCGATCGTCTCCACGGAAGCTCCCCGCACATCCGTAAGGACGCGCGCGGCGCCGTCCTGCCCCGTGAGTTCCTCGTTCAGCTTCAGTTCGACGCCGGCGTTGCCCCGCTCCTCGTGGTTGACGCCGCCGATCACGGTGGCCGCCAATTCGCCCTTGGGATAGAGCCGCTGGCTCTCGCTCTGAAAGCCGATCCAGTCGAGTTCCAGGCTCCGCAGTTGCCGGGCTTCCTCCGGGGTGACACGGCGCTTGACCCAGACGAAACCGCGGAGCGTTTTTCCCTTGCCCGGGTCAATTTTCATCGACAGGCGCTCGAACAGCGTTTTCCGGTCCAGGTTCAAAGTGGGCGCGAGCAGGTCGGCCGCTACCTCCAGGTCCGGCACCAGGCGCGGGTTCACGAAAACCGACTCGACTTTGACGCTGAGCGCCAGCGGTTCACCGTTGCGGTCAAAGAGGCTCCCGCGCGGCGCCTGCACCTCCACCGTCTGGACCTGCTGCGCTTCCGCCTGGCGGAGATACTCGTGATGCTGCCAGATCTGGAGCTTGAAAAGCTGAAAGACAATGGCGGCGCCCCAAAGGGCGGCGACGCCCGCGAGGATCAGGAGCCGCTTATCCTCCTGGTTCTTGGTCCGGATCCACATGCCGTGCTCATGAAACGGGTCCGCAGCCCGCCCGCGACGGTCCCGGGATTAGGGCTCCTTCTTGTCCGCGGCGGGACGGGGTTCGAGATTCAGCGCGACGGCGCCCGCGCTGGTCTGGTTGAGGTGGACGACCTGGCCGCGATCCGGCACTTGCAACTTAAGGTCCACGGCAAGGCGTTCGAGCCGCTGCGGATTCAACAGTTCCGCTTCGCGCGCTTCCAGCACGCGCTGTTCGTTCAGCAGGCGGGCGTGTTCGGTTTCCAGTTCATGGATCTGGTATCCGGCCAGCAGTCCGGCCACGCTGGGGGCCAGCGCCGTAATCACAATGATGGTGACCACGCACACGGCGCCGATGGTCGACCAGCATTCGCTGCCTTCGCTCGGATCGTGCTGGCGCACCAGGCGCGAATTGTCGATGGACTTCCGAAAGAAGTATAGATCCTCGTAAGGGAGCGCCCGCAGCGCATAGGGATTCTTTCCCAACCCTGTCTCGCGCGGCTCCGCCCCCGCCTCCGCCCGCCGAAACCACGTTGCCAACGTCGCCATCTCTTCCTCTCGCCCTTCCAGTCCACAGCCGCCGCCTGGAGCGGCCTACGCCCTGACCCGGGAAGCGCCGTCAGGCCGCCGCCTGAACGCTCCCCCGTACCTCGATAGCCCGCAACCGGGCGCTCCGCGCCGATGGATTGTCCCGCACCTCGTCCTCGCCCGGACGCTGCGGTTTTCGGGTCAGTAACACCGCCTGGCCCGCGCGCGCCAGATTCCGAAACCGCTCTTTCACCATGCGGTCCTCGAGCGAATGAAACGAGATGATGACGATCCGGCCGCCCGGCCTGGTCGCCTCCGGAGCGGACTGCAACAATTCACCGAGCTGCTCCAATTCCTGGTTCACCACGATGCGCAGGGCCATGAAGACGCGCGTAGCCGGATGCAAGGGACCCGTTCGGGGCACGGCCTTCTCCAGCACATCGGCCAGATGTGCAGTGCTCCGGATCGGCCGCGCCCGAACGATTGCTCTGGCTAGCTTCCGCGCCCTCCTTTCCTCCCCGTACTGGAAGATCCAGTCGGCGAGTTGCTTTTCCGCACCGTGATTGATCAGATCAGCCGCCGTTACCTCCTGGCTTTGGTCCATTCGCATATCGAGCGGCCCATCCGACAAGATCGAAAATCCTCTTTCCGGCGAGGTGAGCTGATAACGGCTGACGCCCAAATCCGCGAGCACGCCGTCCGCCTGTTCCACGCCCTGCTCCCTCAAGGCCTCCCGGAGGCCGGAAAAATCCCCGCGATGAAAGCGGATACGGTCCGCTTCCTCCCTGGTGTTCCGCCGCGCCTGTTCCAGGCTGGCGGCGTCACGGTCGTTGGCCAGCACCCATCCGGTGGTCAGCCGTCGCGCAATTTCCCGCGTGTGCCCACCCAGACCCGCAGTCATATCGACGTACACTCCGTCCGGCCGGATCGCCAGCCACTCCAGCACCTCCCGCAACATCACCGGTGGGTGCGTCACAGATACCCTTCGTTCTCCAGATCCGCCAGGTTAGCTTCAATGTTGACCATCGCCTCGCGCTTCCGCGCTTCGTACACGGAGGCGCTTAGAATGTCGATTCGGCCCCTTTTCAGGTACAACCAGACTTGGCTGTCTTCCAAACCCAATTCCCGCCGCATGTTCGACGGCAGCAACACCCGCCCCTCGCTGTCGATCTCCACCTCTTCGCCGAGATCGATGGCATGAAACAGCGGTCCGTTCGCCTTGGCCGCGTTTGGTCCCGGCGTCGACAGCACCGCGACCTTTTTCCACCAGTCGGCGGCGGCGTATACGCGTCCCACTTTCCGGTCCAGACTCGTCACAAACAGCTTCGGGTTGCCCTGGCTCCTCCAGTACTGCAACGCCAGGCTGGGGAACTTGAGCCTCCCCTTCTTGTCCACCGAAGCCGAGATGAGCCAAGTGGGCAGCAACGGCGGTCCAGCAGGCTCTGCCGGGACTGTGGTCGCCGTTCGTTGCTCTGGTTCGGCCACTTTCTATCACAATCGGCCACTTTAGGCCACAGGCCGATCGTAACCCGATCAACTCAATGAATGCAAGGGTTTTCTCGCTCGATTTCCAGAAATTTTGCCGTAGCCCGGCGGTGGCCTGTTTTCCGGAGACGGACACCAGCGGCATGGGTGGCAGCCCGCGCGGGACCCAACATCTTGTGTGCTGCTGGTTCAAATCAAACATGCCCGAGAAAGCGCCTGGTAGTCGCGGACACTGGTCGCGTGCAGTTCCTGCTCGATGGCCACCATCTCGGCCTCCGGAATCATCTCGACCCGGTCTCCCGGCGCCCAGGCATACGCAGTGGTATTCTCCAGCGGCATCCGCGCCCGCAGCCGGGAAGCGAGAACAATCCGGCCCTGTTTGTCCATCTCGGTATCGACGCCGATCAGATTGACACGGGTCAGGAACCGCTCCAACTCATCCTTCAAGTCGGGATTCGACCTCGCCGCGGCGGGCATTCGTTCCCGGATGGCTCGCCAGACCGACTGCGAGAACACATGGACTCTCCGGTGATCCAAACTGGTGACAAACACGAGGCTGCCGTCGTAACTCTCCAGAAACCGGCGGTTTCCGGCGGGCAGCGCGAACCGGCCCTTGTCGTCGATCCGGACGTCGAACATCCCGTTCGGCGGGGGCAAGGGTACCCGGACTCCAGAGTTGCTTACCATTTTGTGCCGCTGTACACCATCTTGTGCCGCTAGGCTCTCAGTGCGCACGGGATTCCGTCGCAAACAAGCGAAGATAGAGCGAATCCAGGGCTTGTTTGCGATTTTTAGGACAAACCGAGTCCGTTTTGGCTTATAATTTGCGGAATCAAAACCTAGGCTGGTGGCCCATGTCGATCACTGGTGTAACTGCCACTTTGTCCTCCGCCGATGCGCGCTCGGCGCACCGAAACGATCAACCCGCCCGCGTGGTGAACGACTTCAGCATTCAGGTCGCCACCGTCAACGGATCCGGCAGCCAGACTGCGAACAACGTCCTGATGCGGGCCATTTTCCAGATGGGTGTCCCGGTGTCCGGCAAGAATCTGTTTCCGTCGAACATTGCCGGGTTGCCCACCTGGTTCACCATCCGCGCCAGCGCGGCGGGCTACATCGGCCGCAAGAAGGAGACCGACTTCCTGGTCGCGATGAACCCGGAGACGGGAGTGGAAGACGTGGAAAAGCTGGACGCCGGCGCTGCGGTGGTCTACGACGAGCCGCTGAACCTGAGCCGCGTGCGCTCGGATGTCACCTTCTATTCAGTTCCGTTCGACAAGCTGACGGTCCCGGTGTGCCCCGAAGCGAGACTGCGCAAACTCGTCCGTAACATGGTCTACGACGGCGTGGTGGCGCACCTGCTGGGAATCGACCTGGAGGAGATGCGCAAGGCGCTCTACAAGCAGTTCGGTCCCCGGAAGGTGAAAGCGGCCGAATTGAACTGGAACGCGGTGCAGGCCGGCAAGCGATGGGCGGAAGAGAACCTGACGAAGCAGGATCCCTACTGGATCGAGCGTCTGGGAACCAGCGGCCGGCAACTGATCATCGACGGCAACTCGGCGCTGGCGCTGGGATGCGTTTTTGCGGGCGTCACGGTGCTCACGTGGTATCCCATTACGCCGTCCTCGTCGCTGGCCGAGGCGCTAATCAATTACCTGGCGCGGTTCCGCGAGGACCCCGAGACCGGCAAGGCGACGTTCGCCGTAGTCCAGGCGGAAGACGAGCTGGCCGCGGTCGGGATGGCGATCGGGGCGGGTTGGGCCGGCGCGCGCGCCATGACGGCCACCAGCGGTCCTGGGATTTCGCTGATGGCCGAATTCGTCGGTTTGGCTTACTATGCCGATATCCCGGTGGTGATTGTGGACGTGCAGCGGGCAGGTCCGTCCACGGGGCTGCCGACGCGCACGGCGCAGGGCGACACGTTGAAGAACGTGGTGCTCTCCCACGGCGACACGCGCCATCCGGTTCTTTTCCCTTCTTCACCAGAGGAGTGCTTCACGTTCGCGGGCCTGGCGTTCGACCTTGCCGAGCGCTATCAGACTCCGGTCTTCATCAACACGGACCTGGATCTGGGGATGAACAACTGGGTCACCGATCCGTTCCCGTATCCGGAGGAGCCGATCCGGCGGGGCAAGGTGTTGACTGCGGAAGATCTCGAACGGCTGGGCGGGTTTGCCCGTTACCGCGATGTCGACGGCGACGGGGTGGGCTGGCGGACCCTGCCCGGAACGCCCCACCCGGCGGCGGCCTACTTCACGCGCGGCAGCGGCCACAATGACAAAGCCCAATACAGCGAGCGGGAAGATGACTACGTCAACAACCTGGACCGGCTGGCGCGCAAACTGGAGGCGCTGCGCGGAGACGTGCCGCCGCCGGAGATTCAGCTCGCCCCCGGCGCGGCCATCGGCTTCGTCTGCTATGGCACGTCCCGCTACGCCGCCGAGGAAAGCCGCGACCAGCTTGCCCGCGAGTATGGCGTCGCGGCCAGCTACCTGCGGCTGAAGGCGTACCCGTTTACCTCCGAACTGGAGCGCTTTCTCGAGGCGCACGAACGGGTCTACGTCATCGACCAGAACCGGGACGCCCAGTTGCTCGGCCTGATGCGGCTGGATCTGCCCGTACCGTTACTGGGCCGCCTGCGCAGCGTCCGTCACTACACGGGGCTGCCGGTCGATGCCCGCTCCGTCACCAATCAGATTGTGCAACAGGAGGGTCTATGAGCGCCGCCGCCGCACCGCCTCGCAAGACCAACCGGCTGGGCCTGGAGGTAATCAGTTACAAGGGGGGCAAAACCACGCTTTGCGCGGGCTGCGGGCATAACGCGATTACCGAGCGCCTGATCGAGGCGTTCTGGGAAATGGGCGTCGCCCCGTGGAAGGTGATTAAGCTCTCCGGCATCGGCTGTTCGTCGAAAACGCCCGCGTACTTTCTCGGCCTGTCCCACGGGTTCAATTCGGTGCACGGGCGGGCCGCCGCCGTCGCCACGGGAGCCATTCTGGCCAACCACCAATTGCAGTGCATCGTCGTCAGCGGCGACGGTGACACCGCGTCGATCGGCTTGGGCAACTTTATGCACATGCTCCGCCGTAACGTGCCGCTGGTTTACGTGATCGAGAACAATGGCGTTTACGGGCTGACCAAAGGCCAGTTCTCCGCGACGGCGGATGTCGGGTCCAGGCAGAAAAACGGCATCGTCAACGAGATGCCGCCCATCGACTGCTGCCTGGCCGCCATCGAGATGGGCGCTACCTTCGTCGCCCGCTCCTTCTCCGGCGATAAAAAACAGCTCAGCGCCATCCTGAAAGCTTCCATCGGCCACCACGGGCTGGCCGTCATCGACGTGATTTCGCCGTGTACGACGTTCAACGATCACGAGGGATCGACCAAGAGCTACTCGTACATGCGCGAGCATGAAGAACCGCTCCACGATCTTCACTTTGTCCCCTTCTTCGAGGACATCTCCGTCGACTATGAAGAGGGAACCCTGCGCGAGGTCGTGATGCACGACGGCTCGCGGCTGCGCTTGCGCAAGCTGGACCGAGACTACGATCCGACCGACCGCATGCACGCGGTCGCAGCCTTGCACGAATTTGAAACCACGGGTGAAGTGCTCACGGGCATTCTTTACGTGGACAAGACCAGGGAGTCATTCACGCAGAGCCTTGGCCTGGTAGACGCGCCGCTCGCGACGCTCCCGCAGGACCGCGTCCGCCCGCCGCGGGAGGCGCTCGAACAGGCGATGGAAGAACTGCGGTGACAGTTCCAGGAGGTACTCCATGCAAATGACGGATACGGTGCGAGCCGTGCTCGACAAAAAGGGGCGTCACGTGCTGGCGGTGAGCCCGGAAACCTCGGTCTACGATGCGTTGCGCATCATGGCGGAACACGACATTGGCGCGCTGATCGTGCTCCGCGACGGGCGCCTGGCGGGGGTATTCTCCGAACGGGACTACGCGCGCAAGCTCATTCTGCACGGCAAGGCTTCGCGCGAGACCAGGGTGGAAGAAGTCATGTCGGAACGGCCGGCGGCGGTGACGCCGAACCACACGGTGCAGGACTGCATGGAGTTGATGACCGGCTACCGCGTCCGGCATCTGCCCGTGGTGGAAGACGAAGAAGTGATCGGCATGATTTCCATTGGCGATACCGTCAACTGGATCATCTCCGCGCAGGAGGAGACGATCCAGCATCTGCGGGCGTTCATCGCCGGCAGCTATCCGGCGTAGGTAAGTCCGGGAGCGTGGCCAGCCAGCCGGCCTGTTTTCGGGCAGCGCGGCCGATCCGTGGCGACGGGCTCCCGCAAGCCCGGCGCCGGCTCCGCTTGTTCAGTTCAGTCGGACTTGCCAACGCCGGATCGAGCCCAACTGCGTTTCCACCTCGGCGCGATCCGCGGCTTCGGGAGCCAGTTCCAGATAGCGCTCGAAATCGGCGCGGGCCTCGCGCATCCGCCCGGTCTGCTGGTGGACCAACGCCCGCTGTTTGTACTCCTCGGCGGACCCCGGATTCGCCCCGATCAGCAGATTCAACACCGCGAGCGCCTTTCGGTGCGCCCGGCGCGCGAAATAAATCCCCCTTAAGTTGTTGAGCATGCGGGTGATGATCTGCCGGTTGGTCACCGGGGCGAGCACCGAGCGGTCAAACGGGGCGGCGCCTCGCGAAACCGATCTGGCGACTTCCAGACAATCGCCTGCGTCCAGCAGGCGGCCGCCGTGGAACGGATCGATATAGGTCTGGAACGCGCCGTCGTCGTAGCGGACCACGAAGTGCCCGGGGAGCCCGATGCCCCGCACTGGCCGGGCAAGACGCCGCGCGATTTCGATGTACAGGACGGAAAGCGTGATGGGAATCCCGGTTCGCAGCGTCAATACGTCGTTCAGACAACTGTTCGCCGGGTTGTAGTAATCCGTGGTGTTGCCATGGAAGCCAAGCTCCTCGAACAGGTAGGCATTGGCGGCCATGACGAAGTCGCGGCCGCTCGAACAGGGCCCCAACCGCCGGGAAACCAGTTCCGCGTGCCGGTCGATTTCGCGGCGGTAGCGGTTGATTTCGAGACCGGGATACTCGATCGTGGCGACCAGCAAGGCGGCTGAATCCAGTTCCACCGTGTCCCGGCGGCCGGCCAAGAGATCGGAGAGAGCCTGCACTTTGTCGTAGAATACCACTCTCATGCGAGTCCCTTTTCTGCTCGCGGCGGCGACGCTGGGACTGCTGGCAGCGGGTCCGGAAGCGACTCCGCTGCCGGACGGCCAGCGCCCCGCCGGCGCGGCGCTGGACGGAGCCATGCTGGCGGTCTGGGGAGCAGGCGGCGCGGCGTTGTACGACCTGAACGCGCGGCGCTGGTCGCCGGTGATGCCGGGCTCTTACGGGGAAGGGGGCGCCTTCGCGGATGTCGACATCGACGGCGCGGCCGACCTCGTGCTGGCTGGAACGCATGGTCTCACCTGGCGGCAGGCGCCGGGGTGGCGTGAGCAGGTGATCGACCCCGGCGTGGTCTCGGGCGACGTGGTCTTTGCCGCCCCGGAAGGACGCCGGGGCGTGCTGGTTCTGCACCGCGGAGGGCAACTCCGTTTCTATGGCGCGCCGGCCCGCGGCGGCGCCTCGTGGACGGCGCGCGACATTTATTCCTTTTACAGCGCGGTCGATCAGGGCGGGCTGTTGACGGTGGACGTGGATCGCGACGGCCGGGACGACCTGCTGTGCGGCAACTACTGGCTGCGGCCTCCAGCGCGCTTCGAGGAATCCTGGCGGCTGTTCGCCATCAAGCGGTGGTCGGAAGACCCGCTCGCCGCGCTGACCGCGTGGGCGGCCTTGCCGTCCGGCGACCTGGCCGCCGCCCAGCGGGCAAAAGGCTCTGCCAGACTGGCTTGGTATCGGCGTCCGGCGGATCCCCGGCAACTTTGGGAGGAACGTGTGGTGGATTCGGGCCTGGATCAGCCGGCCACGCTCGCGGCAGTGCCCGGAGCCGGTCTGCTGGTGGCTGAACGCGGACCGCGCGGACGAGTTCTTTTTTATCCCGCCAACTTCTCCAAGCGCCCGAGGCTACTGGCGCAGGGCCATCCCGTCGTGAGGGGGTTTCTGGTGCGCGGCCGCCTGCTCGCCGTCGGTGAGCGGGTGATCTGGTGGATCGCGATCCCGTAACCAGCTACTTGACTTGCTCGTCCCTCTCGACTTTGCCGTCGCGAATATGGATCACGCGGTGCGCGTGTTGGGCGATGTCGTGCTCGTGCGTGACCAGCACGATCGTGTTGCCTTGCCGGTGCAAGCGCTCAAACAGGCCCATAATTTCCACGCCGGTGGCCGAGTCCAGGTTTCCGGTAGGTTCATCCGCCAGCAGAATCGAGGGGTTGTTGACGAGAGCGCGCGCAATCGCGACGCGCTGCCGCTGCCCGCCGGAAAGCTCGCTTGGCTTGTGGTACATGCGCGATTCGAGGTCCACGTGCCGCAACGCCTGTTTGGCCCGCTCCTGGCGTTCGTGCGCCGGCAATCCGGCATAGATCAGGGGCAGCTCGACGTTGTGGAGCGAAGTGGCGCGAGCCAGCAGGTTAAATGTTTGAAACACAAACCCGATCTCCTTGTTGCGGATGTACGCCAACTCGTCGTCCGACATTTCGCTCACCAGCCGCCCGTTGATGTAATACTGCCCGCGGGTGGGAGTATCGAGACAACCGATCAGGTTCATCAGCGTCGATTTGCCGGAACCCGAGGGACCCATGATGGCGACGTACTCGCCCCGGCGGATCGTGATGTCGATGCCCGCAACCGCGTTGATCTCCTGATCGCCCATCAGGTATGTCTTCCAGAGATCAAACGTCCGGATGACAATGCCATCCCGTTTGAGTTGCTCGCCTCGTTCCAGGAGTTCCGCGGCTACTTGCGCCATGTGTCGTTAACCCTCGCTCTTGGTGGTCTGTTGTTTATTGTCGATTTTTACGCGCGTTTCGTTACGGATGGTCCGGATCACCTTGTAGCTGCCCGTGATGATCTGGTCACCCTCCTGGAGACCGCTAAGCACCTCAATTTCCGTGGCGCCGGCAACCCCGGTTTCCACCTTGCGAAATACGGCCTTGTCGCCCTGGATCACAAAGACGCCCTGCAATTCCTCACGGCGGGCTTTTTCTTCCGCAGGATCCGGCGGTTTCGGGTTATTTTTCTCCTTTTCCCTGGCAGGCGGATCCAGGTCGCCTTTCTGCCGGATGGTCAGGGCCTGAATCGGAGCGGTCAGGACGTTCTGCCGGGTGGCCGTGGTGATCTTGGCGGTGCAGGACAGGCCGGGACGGATTTCTTCCGGCGGATCTTCCAGCGCGATGACTACCTTGAAATCTTTGGCCTCCTGGCTGGAGATGGTGCTTTGCGACGCCGCCAGTCCGGTGGAGCGGAGGATCGCCGTGTTGCCGATTTCGATCACATGTCCACGAAAGGTGCGATTCGGGATCGCGTCGATGGTTACCGAGGCCGGCTGATCGAGCTTCACATTCACGATATCCGTCTCGTCCACCTTCACCTCCGCGGTGATGAGCGACATGTCGGCGATGGTCATAATGAGGCTGCCGGGCGAGTTCTGGATGCCGGTCACCACCGTCTCGCCGACGCGGACGGGCAAATTGGTGACCATGCCATCCAGCGGCGCAACCGCGAAGTGTTTTTGCAGGACGTCATCGACCCGGGTGAGGATCGCCTGGCTCTGGGCCACCCGCCGCTGGGCTGCCGTCAGGCGGGCCGCTGTTTCCTCCCGGTTCGCGCGGGCCACCACCAGCCGGGACTGGGCCTCGCGCACGGCGGCTTCCTGCGCCAGAAACAGCGCCCGGCGCTGGTCGTATTCCTGTCGGGCGATCAGCTTCTCTGCATACAGTTTTTCGCCCCGCTCCATGTCCAGCCGCACCCGATCCAATTCGGCCTTCGCGCGATCCAGCGTGGCTTCTAGAGCAGCGATGTTTTGGTCGGCGGACTTGAGCGCCGCCTCGGCCGCAGCGGACTCAGCCTGGGCCGAACTGAGGGCGGCGCGTTGCGCATTCACCTCCGCTTCCGGCTGGACGGACTCCAGCTTAGCCAGCAACTGGCCGCGCCGCACCCGGTCTCCTTCGCGTACCAGGATCTCCGTGATGCGCCCCATGGCGTTGGCCCCAATATTAACGTAGTTCCGGGGTTTAATCTCGCCGGATGCCGTCACCTGGGACACCAGATCCTGCCGCACCACCCACCCGGTTTGCACCGTCACAATGCCGCGCTGGTTATAACGGTAGGCTGCATACCCGCCCGCCGCCGCGGTCAGAACCACACCGATCCCAATCAATACTTTCCATTTTCGTTGCACGGGGACACAATACTCCACGGAGTAGATACGGCTTCGGCCGAAGGAGGGTTCAAAACCTTTTTCATCGTAGCACGCGAACCGGTGCTTCACCGGTAAGGGGCGCGGAATTGGTACTCCCCGGAAGTCACCTCGAGCACCGCCGCATCCGCCTCCTCGCGGAGCCAGCGGACGCCCGGCGCGCGAGACACCGGCTTACCGCTCTCGGTCACCTGCCTCGGCGCCGCGCTGGGCACCCGCACCGTGGCGGTGGTGTTGGGGGGAACCGCCAGCTCCAACGCCAGGGACTGGTCTTCAATCCGCCACGCCGCGCGGATGAGGCCTCGAATCGACCGATACTCGCCCCTAGCGTGGGTCAGGCCGCCGCCCGGGCGCGGCCGGATCGCAAAGCGTTCGTAGGCGGGGTACCGGTCGTCCGGGTTCAGCCCGACGACCTCCCGCCACATCCACTCCACCACCGCACCGAACGCCCAATGGTTGAATGAGTTCATGCCCGGATCCTGGAATCCGCGGCCCTTGACGAACCCATCCCAGCGCTCCCAGATGGTGGTGGCCCCGTTCTCAATCATGAAGCCCCAGGACGGAAAGGAGCGCAGGTTCAACAGGCGGTACGCTTCATCGTAGCGGTTGGCCCGCGCCAGTTCCAGCAGCAGGCGGTGGGTGGACAGAAACCCGGTCGACAGGTGCCCGTGGTACCGGGCAAACCCGTTCAACATATGCTGGAAGGCGGCCGGGCGCTGCGCCTCGGGCAGCAGGTTGAAGTGCAACGCCAGCGCGTAGGCCGCCTGCGTGTCCGATTCCATGCGCCCGTCCGGCTTGACGTACGCCTGCTGGAAGGCCTTGCGAATCGCCTCGAACAGAGCCTGGTAGCGGCGGGCGTCCTCGGTCCTGCCGAGCGCCTCCGCCATCTTGGCCAGCAAGTCGGTGGAGTGGGCAAAGAAGGCCGTGCCGACCAGCGCCTTGGGCGCCTGCCCGCCCGAGGAGGGCCAGCCTTCCTGCACAATCGTGTCGGAGTTCAACCAGTCGCCGTAGTCGTTGCCGCGGCTGTGTTCCCAGCGTAAGTTGGGGTTCTTGGAGCGGATGAATTCCACCCAGCGCCGGGCCGAATCGTAGTGCTCTTCGATCAGCCGCCGGTCGGCGTAGTTCTGCCAGACGCGCCAAGGCACCACGACCCCGGCGTCGCCCCACGCAGGCACGCCGTAGAATTTGTCGCTGCCGAGCGCCGAGTTCGGATTGGGGGAGAAATCCGGATAGCGACCGTCGGCGGTCTGATCGTCGCGCAGGTCGCGGAGCCACTTGGTGAAGAAGGCGGCCATATCCATGTTGAAAATTGCCGTCTGCGCGAAGGCCTGGATGTCGCCGGTCCACCCCAGGCGTTCGTCGCGCTGCGGGCAATCGTTCGGCGAGCTTTGCAGGTTGGCCCGCTGGGTCCACATCACATTGGCGACGAGCTGATTCAGCAGGGGGCTGGAGGTCTCCAGGCGGCTCGCGTCCGGCGACGACGAATGGAATACGCGCCCCAGCAGCGTGCCTTCGTCCGGGGGCGCCGGCAACCCGCTGGCCACCACGTAGCGGAATCCATGGTAAGTGAAGCGCGGCTCAAACACCTCCTCGCCCGCGCCGCGCAGGATGAACTCATCCATCTGCGGCGATTTCCGCAAGTTGTTGTAGTAGGGGTAGCCCTGCTCGTCGATGGCCTCCACGTGCCGGAGGGTCACCTGGGTTCCCGCCGGACCGCGCACGCGCACGCGGCACCAGCCCACCATGTTCTGGCCCATGTCGAAGACGTAGTCGCCGGCGGGGGACTTGAAGATGCGGACGGGGCGGATCTCCCGCACCACGCGGATGGGCTCGTTGGGCTGCCACACCAGGAGCGCCTTGCCCAGGTCCGGATCGGCGGAAGCTGGGGTCCAGGCGGAATCGTCGAACCCCGGCGAGTCCCAGCCTGCCTCTTCCCGGCGGGCGTCATAGGTTTCGCCGTCCAGGATATCCGCGGAGAGGATCGGACCCGGAGCGGTCCGCCACGTCCCGTCGGTAACCACCGCGACGGTGCGTCCATCGTCGAGTTCGACCTCCAGGCGAGCCAGCAGCCAGGGGTGTTTGCCATAGATGCCCCGCTTGGGAAACAAGCCGATCCGGCCCGCATACCAGCCCGCGCCGAGCGCGGCGCCCAGCACGTTTTCACCGGAGCGCACCAGGGCGGTCACGTCGTACGCCTGATACTGCACGCGGCGCTGATAACTGGTCCATTCCGGCGCCAGAATGTGCTCGCCCACTTTGCGGCCGTTCAGGCGCAGTTCATACACGCCCCGCGCCGTGGCGAAAACCACGGCGCGCCGCACCGCGCCGTCGACACGAAACGTCTTCCGAAACAGCGGCGCCGGCTGGAAAACCCGTTCGCCTTCCCGCACCATGGTTACTCCGTCGGTCAGATACTCGCGAGACCAGCCGTGGCTTTCGGTTGCGTCCGCGGCGATTACCTTCGCGGCGCGAGCCACGTTGCGGCCGCCGCCCCAGGCTTCGAGTTCAGCCAGGGCGAGGTGGTAGGTGATCTCATTGTCGCGGCGGGTCTCGGTGGCGGTGAGCCGCAGTTGCCGCGCGGGACGCGCGGGGAAGCGGAAGACTGCGGGTTCCCCCGGCTGGGGTGCTTTGGCGTCTTCCCGGGTGTGGTCGACAACCACGCTGAACGCCTCCGCCTCCGCCGCTTCGATGCGGAAGCGCTTGGGATACCGGTAGACGGGGCCTCCGGGCTCAGACTGCGCGGCGTACAGCCGCACTTCTTCGATTGTTTGGGGCGATCCCCAATCCACCGTCACCGAACGTTCCTGGGCCGCGGAGCGGCTGGATGCCGAACGGTAACCCCGGCGCCACGTGCGTTCCGCCCGCGCATCGGCATCGGCCGGCGCCGCCAGCGCAGGATTGGCGATCCACTGCGCGCCCCATTCCTCGCGATCGAGCAGTCCCATGGACCAGTAAGCCGGCTCGCTCCAGGCGCCCGGGCGGTTCCGCGCGTCCCACAATCGCACTTTCCACCACGCCCACGCGCGGCTCACGAGCGGTTTGCCTTGGTATTCGATGTGAAACGTGCGGGCCGACGCGACGCGGCCGCTATCCCAAAGATCGCCCTTTCCCGCGGCCAGCGTCTCCGGACTCGACGCCACCAGGATCTGATAGGCGGTTTGGCGCTGCCCGCGCGCCGCCGCGGGCGCCGCCGCTTCGGGCACCCAACTCAGGCGCGGGCGCACGGCGTCCACGCCCAGTGGATTCGTGAGATATTCGCAGCGCAGGTATCCGGGTCGAAGACCGGCTGCCTCGGTTTGCGCGAACATCGTCATCGCCGCCACGGACCCCACATAGAGAAACAGGCCTCTCATGGCCGCCAGCCTACCACCGCGTCTTGCCGAGCGTAAGCCCCGCTTCGGGCCGCGCAACTCAATCGGGAAGCGCACCCCAACATGCAGGGCTCAAATAGATCACTCGCCAAATGTATTGACAAAATCGGGGCAGTGGTAAAAGATGTAGGTATCACTGGGAAAGGAGGTGGTCCAGTAACATGAATGATCGTAGACCGCGCGAGGTGGCCGACTGTTGAGTCGACCGTTCTAACGTGGCCGATCCCCGCTCCAGTGGTGGGGGTCAAGTTCCTGTGGACCGGCCGCTTCGGCGCGGATCGCAGTATTGAGCCTCAGTTGATTCTGTAGAGCTACCTTGTCCCGGGGGCCCTCCCTGTCGTGCACAGGGCGCCCCCGGGAATGGCCTACTGCCTCGCTTGCCCGCTCGTCGTGGTATCCTGAGAGGGTTCGAAAGGTTTTCCATGAAAGCTGGTATTCACCCCGCCTATAACGAAGTGCGCGTGATCTGCGCTTGCGGCTTCTCGTTCCCCACGCGGTCGACCCACAGAGGCGACATTCGGGTGGAAATCTGCTCCAACTGCCACCCGTTCTTTACCGGGCGGCAAAAGTTGGTGGATACCACGGGCCGCGTGGATCGCTTCGAGAAGAAGTACAAGAAATTCCGCGGCGAGCGCGCGGCAGCCAGGAACAACTAGCCGGTATTCCCGCCGCTCTTTTCCAACCCGAAATAGCGCTGCACGCGGCCGAGCAGGTGCTCAAAGCTCATCCTTGCCAATTGCGAGCTGGGTTCGGTCATGCGCTGGCGGGCTTCGGTCAGCCCCCGCTGGCGCGCGGCCACGATGGCGGAAATTTGCTCGGCCAAAGCGGGACGGCGCTCCAGCAAATGCAGCAAGTCGACCTTCCCCATGACGAGGCAGTCCGTCTGCTCCGCCGCCACCACCGTCGCCGACCGGGGCTCACCCGTCAGTAACGACATCTCTCCAAAAATCTGACCTGGTCCCAACAACGCGATCTGCTCGGACAACCCGTTCGCCCTCGCCAGCAGCACGCGGACGCGGCCGCGCTTGACCATGAACAGGGAGTCGCCTGGGTCGCCTTCTTTGAGAATGGTTTCCCCGGGGGCAAACGAAACCTCCGTGATGCTTTCCGCCAGCTCCTGCCGCTCCTCCGGTGTCAGCGCGGACAGGATTTCGACCGCCTCGAGCGCGGCCAGCCGCTGGCTCGTGGCGCGCGGCGTGGGCGAGTAGTTGTCCAACCGGTAGTGAATCGCGGAAAGCGGAACGCCGAGCCGCGAGCACGCATAGTACACGCGGAGCCGCACGGAAGAAGCGTCGATGTACTCGAGGCCGGGCCGCTGCATCCAGGTCAGCACCCCGTATTGCGCGTGGTGGGGTTCGTACTCGAACAGCACGCAGCGAGGCGGCGGATCCTCCGCCACTCCCTCGACCGGGGACTGGCGCAGGGCCTGCTCGACAGCGTCGATCAACGCGGGAGGACTGTGTTCGTAATCCACATGGAAGCGGGTCAGCATCCGGTGGCGAATTTGCTCGCCATCGAGGGCGCGGCCCAGCACTACGACTGGCGCGCGGGTCAAGATGCTGTTGGGCAAGACCACGAGGTCGCCGTCCGGGTTTTCGAGCAGCGTGTGACGCAGGCGGATATCCCGGACCAGCGCGGTCCCGTGCTCGGTGCGGATCCAGTCTCCCGGCACGAATACTTTCTCGAATTCCAGCACCAGTCCGCCGGCCAGGTTGACCAGCATGTCTTGAAGCGCGAAGCCCAGCACCGCGGTCAACACCGCCGAGGTGGTTAGCAGGCTGGCGGGATCAGCCCCCATACGGCGGAGGAAAATCGCGACGACCGCCGCATACCCCGCTCCGATGGTCAGATCGCTCGCCAAGCGCGGCAGACGGAGTCTGCGCAGGAGGACATGAAAGACCAGGATGGCGCCGGTGTGCACCAGGCCCAGCCAGGCGAACATCCAGGCCAGACTGGCGGCGGTGACGCCCGTCGCCGTCGGCATGCCCAGTGGCGGCCCCCAACGCCCGGCCAGGCCCGCCGTCACGGCCAGCGCCAACCACCACCAAATCAATTGCAGCCGTACCCGGTGTTCGCGAATGGCGCGTCCCAGAAGCAGGGCGGTCAACGCCACGCCCGTGATCGTGCCGGCCAGGTCCGGAGCCATTTCCGAGTCACTGTACAATGAAGAAAATGCGATTGTCGAGAGGCATGCTGATGCTGGCGTGCGGCATGGCCGCGTGGCCGCTGGCGGCCCAGTCGCTGGCCGACCAACTGCAAAAGGCCCCTCCCGAGGTGGATCAACGCCTCCGCGAGCGCATTACCGCGTTTTACCAGGCGCACGTCGACCGCAAATTCCGCCAAGCCGAGCAGTACGTCGCCGAAGATACCAAGGACTTCTTTTACGAGCGGCGCAAGTCCGGAATCCTCAGGTTCGAGCTTAAGGAGGTGGTCTACTCGGACAACTTCACGCGGGCCAAAGCCACCGTCATCTGCCACCAGAACGTGATGCTGCCCGGGTTCAACGGCCAGGTGGTGGGCGTGCCCGTGCCGAGCCATTGGAAGATCGAGAATGGGGACTGGTTCTTCTTCGTGGACCAGCAGGAGATCAACGCGATGCCGTTTGGCGGGTTGAAGGCGACCGCCAGCGCCCCAGGCGAGGGCGCGGGCGACGCGATGCCCAATCTGTCCAGCGGACCCGATGTGCAGGCCCTGCAAACCATGGTGAGCGTCGAGCGCGACCGGGTGCAGGTGTCCTCCGGGGAAACTCCCCCTCCGGTCCGCGTGGCCAGCGCCGCGCCGGGCCGGCTGAGTCTAAAGCTGGAATTCCCCAAGGTTCCCGGTTTCTCGGCATCCCTCGAGTCCCCCGAGCTGCCCGCGCGCGGATCGACTCTCCTGCGTTTTCATCTGGACCCCCAGGAACCGTTGCGGACCGGCGTTCTGGTCCGCCTGACCGTGGAGCAGACAGGCCAAGTCCTCTACGTCGTCGTATCGCCCGCCAACGTGCAGGCTCAGACCAAGTGAGCGGACAGGCGGGCCTGCGTCACGAACCTGGGTGTGTCTCTACCGCCTGTTTCACCCCTGGCTGCGACATCAGAAACGAGTACACCGCCTCCAGGTCCTCCTGCGGCCACTGGCAGATCCCCAACCACGGCATGACGGTAAAGCCTTCCGGCCCGACCGGCGGAGACCCTTCCTCCAGATACTTCCGGTATTGGTAAAACTTCTCGACAAATTGCCCCGCCGACCACCGGCCGATGCCCGTTTCCGGATCGGACGAGATATTGGCGCTCACCACGCGGGAGCGATGGGGGCCGGGAAACTCCCGTCCTCCGCCAAACCGCCGGGTGTAGTCGTGCTCCCCTCTCACCATCGGCGTGTGGCAGCTTTCACAGCCGGAGATGTGCGCCAGATACTCACCGTACTTCAGGCGGTTGGCCGGATCGGGTTGCGGCACGCGCCCCACCGGCTGCGGCAAAGCTTTGATGAACAGGTTGACCGGGAAATTGATCTTGGTTGGCGGCAGGGGATTCCGCACCGGCGTGAGCGTATTCATGAACACGACCAGCGAGCGCACATCTTCATCGCTCAACCATCGGTAGTCTTGATACGGCATCACGGGAAACAGCGCGCGCCCGTCGCGACTGACGCCCTCGCGAATCGCCCGCGCCTTTTCGCCGTCGGTCCAGTTCCCCAAGCCGGTTTCCGGGTCGGGAGTCAAGTTGGACGACGTCAGCGTTCCCGGAAAATCCTCCCCGGCCGGAAAAGGCGTGCCGATGCCCTCCGCCTCCGGCCACACCGGACGGCCGAACCGCGTATCGTCATGCTTGGAGTGGCAATCGCCGCAGTGCGTGACATGGTGAAACAGGACCTTGCCGCGCGCCAGGCGTTCGGGGGTAGGGTCGAACTTTTCTTTCCACGGTTCCGCCATCGCCGGCTTTCTGAGGTAGAGGTAGCCAAGCCATCCCCCCGTCACGAGGGCAAACGTCGCCACGCACGACAGCAGAGCTTTTTTCCAGGGCATGGGGATCGGTTCATTTCAGGCAGAGACTTCCGCCGCCGCTCGTCCGGTATCAGTCGGCCCGCCGCGGGTTGGCGACCGGAGGTTCAGCCATCCGGTAGTCGAAGCTCCACAAGCGGTCGTGCGAGCGTTCCTTGTCCCATTCCGGCGTAGGCGCGAACAATTGCTCGCCCGGCGCCAGGTGCTGCCGGACCACTTCCAGATTCAGTTCCACGCCCAGCCCCGGCCCCTCCGGCACCTTCACGAAGCCTTGATTGACGATCGGCTTTTCGATGCCCGTGACCAGATCGTCCCACCAGGGCACGTCCACCGAGTGCTGCTCCAGCACCAGGAAGTTTTCCGTGGCGGCCGCGCAGTGGACATTGGCCATGCAGGAGATCGGCGTGCCGGCGAAGTGCATCGCCATGGGCACTCCATAGTCCTGAATCATGTCGCCGATCTTCTTGGTTTCCAGAATGCCGCCGGAAGTCGCCAGATCGGGGTGCAGGATGTCTACCGCGTGCATTTGGGCCAGTTTGACAAAGTCTTCTTTCAGATAAATGTCCTCGCCGGTCAGGGTCGGCACCTCGATCGCGTCGGTGATCTTCTTCCAGAGTTCGGCATGCTGCCAGGGGATCATGTCCTCCAGCCAAGCCATGTTGTAGGGCTGCAACGCCCTGCCGAGCTTGATGCAGGAGTTGACGCCGATGTGCCCGAAGTGGTCGGCGGCCAGCGGGATTTCCATACCCACCTGCTCCCGCACCTTCGCGACGTATTCGGCCAACATGGCCACGCCCTTGTCGGTGAGTTCAATACCGGTGAACATATGCTGCGTGTTCCGCAATTCGTGCGGAGTCATTCCCGCCGGCATGGTTACCGTTCCCGGGGTATCGGCGACCAGTTGGTAGCCCAGGTCCATTTTGAGAAAAGTGAACCCCTGATCCTTGCGCGCCTTCAGGCGCCGACCGAATTCGGTGGGATCTTTCGACTGGGTGGTGTCGGCGTAACCGCGAATGCGATCGCGGAACTTGCCGCCGAGCATCTGGTAAACCGGGACGTTGTAAGCCTTGCCCGCCAGGTCCCACAGCGCCATTTCGATGCCGCAGACGCCGCCGCCCTGCCGCGCGTGAAAGCCGAATTGCTTGATCTTGCGAAAGATCCGGTCGACGTCGCAGGGGTTCTCGCCCAGGATGCGGCTTTTGAGCATCAGGGCGTAGGTCTTGCTGGCGCCGTCGCGCACTTCGCCCCAGCCCACCAAACCTTGATTGGTGTCGAGGCGGAGGAGCGGGCAGGTCATCGGCGCGTCTTTGACCACCGCCACTCGCAGATCGGTAATCTTCAACTGCGAGGGGCGGGAATTGCGATTCACGTTCTGCGGAGCCGCCTCCAGGGTTGCGTCGTCCCAGAAGGAGCCGCCAAGACCAAAGGCGGCGGCGCCCGCCGCCGTCCGCAAAAAACCACGGCGGCCCACCGGCCGCTGCGTCGCGTTCTTCATAGCACTGACCTCCGGGTGGAAACTGACCGCAAAATCGCCTCTCATTGTAGCTCCCGCGTTCCCGCGCCGCAGGAAGACGGAGCGGTATACTCAGGCGGTAAGCGTCCTGCGATGATACCGGCGAGCGTACTCGAACTGATCGGCAACAGCCCCCTCGTCGAACTCCAGGGCTTCGATACCGGTCCCTGCCGGTTGTTCGTGAAACTGGAGACACAGAACCCGGGCGGCTCGATCAAGGACCGCATGGCCCTGGCGATGGTGGAGGACGCCGAGCGGCGCGGCGCGCTGGGCGCCGGCGGCGTCATCGTGGAAGCCACCGCCGGCAACACGGGTATCGGGCTGGCCCTGGTGGCGGCGGCCAAGGGCTACCGGCTGATCCTCACGATCCCCGACAAGATGTCGCAGGAGAAGATTGCACATTGCCGGGCGCTCGGCGCCGAGGTGCGGCTGTGCCGTTCCGATGTTTCCAAGGGACACCCGGACCACTACATCACGCTGGCCGAACGGATCGCCCGGGAGACCGGCGCGTTCGCGGTGAACCAGTTCGCCAATCCCGCCAATCCGCGGGCGCACGAGGAAACCACCGGACCGGAAATCTGGGAGCAGACCGGGCGCGCGGTGGACGCGGTGGTTTGCGGCGTCGGGTCGGGCGGCACCCTGACCGGGCTCAGCCGCTACTTCGCCCGCGTGGCGCCGTACGTCGAACTGGTGCTGGCGGACCCCGCCGGGTCCGCGCTGTCCGGCCTGGTCACCGGTGAAGCACGCCCCACGGGCCCTTATGCCGTCGAGGGAATCGGCGGCGACACGCTTCCGCCGGTCGCCGACCTGTCGCGCGTCCGGCGGGCCTTCACCATCGCCGATGCGGAGAGCTTCGAAACCTCCCGCGCGCTGCTCAAGCGCGCGGGTTTGTTTGGCGGCTCCTCTTCCGGCACGCTCGTAGCCGCCGCGCTGCGTTACTGCCGCCAGCAGACGCAACCCAAACGCGTGGTCACGTTTCTCTGCGACACCGGGAACAAGTATCTGTCGAAACATTTCAACGACTACTGGATGCTCGACCAGGGATACCTGCAACGCCCGCAAACCGGCGACCTCCGCGACTGGTTCACGCGTCGCTACGAGGAAGGCGCCATCCTCACGGTGGGGCCGGACGACCCGCTGCTGACCGCGTTCCAGCGCATGCGCGTGGCGGACATCTCGCAGGCGCCGGTCGTCGAGCAGGGGCGGGTCGTGGGCATCCTGGATGAATCCGACGTGCTGCTGGCCGTGCACGGCGATCCCGCGCGCTTTCGCCAGCCCGTGCGCGCCGCGATGACCAGCCGTCTGGAGACGCTGCCGCACACCGCCAGTCTCGACGAAGTCACCCGGATTCTGGATGCCGGCAAAGTCGCGCTCATCATGCAGGACGGCCGCTTTCTCGGGCTGATCACCCGCACCGATCTGTTGAACCACCTGCGCCGCAGACTCCCATGAACACCCAACCCCGCTTTGGCACGCGCGCCATTCACGCCGGCCAGGAGCCCGACCCCGCGACCGGCGCCATCATGACGCCGATTTACGCCACCTCGACTTACGTGCAGACGAGTCCCGGCGTGCACAAGGGCTACGAGTACGCCCGGACGCAGAACCCGACCCGCCTGGCCTACGAGCGCTGCGTCGCCGACCTGGAGGGCGGCGCGCGCGGATTCGCCTTCGCCTCCGGCCTGGCGGCGATGTCCACGCTGCTCGAGGTGCTGGACGCTGGGTCGCACCTGGTCGCGAGCGACGATCTCTACGGCGGGACTTTCCGTCTTTTTGAGAGGGTCCGGAAAGCCTCCGCGGCGCTCGACACCACCTACGTGGACATGGCCCGGCCCGGCGCCCTGGAGTCCGCCCTGCGCCCGGAGACGCGGATGATCTGGGTGGAAACGCCATCGAATCCGCTGCTGAAGTTGGCCGATCTGAGCGAAGTAGCGCGCGTGGCCCGCGCCCGCGGAATTCTCGCGGTGGCGGACAACACCTTTGCGACTCCCTATCTCCAGCGGCCGCTGGAACTCGGCTTCGACGCGGTAGTGCACTCGGCCACCAAGTACCTCAACGGCCACTCGGATATCGTGGGAGGCGTGGTGGTGGTAGGCGGGAATGCCGCGCTGGCGGAGAGGCTCGCGTTCCTGCACAACGCCGTGGGAGCGATTGCGGGTCCGTTTGACAGTTTCTTGGCTTTGCGGGGGCTCAAAACGCTGCACCTGCGCATGGAAGCCCACTGCCGCAACGCCGCGGCGCTGGCCGCGTGGCTGGAGACGCACCCGGCAGTGGAATGCGTCCATTACCCCGGCCTCGCCAGCCATCCGCACCACGCGCTCGCCCGCCGACAGATGAGTGCGTTCGGCGGCATGATCACTGCCGTGCTGCGCGGCGGGCTTGACACGACGCGGCGCTTTCTCGAGAACTGCCGCGTTTTTGCGCTTGCCGAAAGTCTGGGCGGGGTTGAGAGCCTGATCGAGCACCCGGCGATCATGACGCACGCCTCCCTGCCCGCCTCTCAGCGTGAGGCTCTCGGGATCGGCGATACGCTGGTCCGCCTTTCCGTGGGCGTGGAGGATCTGGAGGACCTTCGCGAGGATCTTGACGGCGCGTTCCGCGCGGCGGGTTTGTGTTAGGCCCGGGAAGCGCCAGTCAGACGGGGCGCTGCGAACGGAGTGACGGCGTCCGGTGGCGCTTCTAGCCTAGTACTCTCATTTTTCGGTTCTGTTACCAAAAGTCTATTGTGTTTTCAGTGACTTGCTGCCAGAATCGAAACGGTACGAGACGCTGCCGGGGAAGATTTCGGGGGGAATCTTCCGGACGACGCGTCTTCTAGAGCCGGCCGCTTGGCCGGCTTTTTTTGTGGGCTCGGCATCCAACAAAAAGGGGCAGACTCGCACGCCTGCCCCGTCAATCTCAACTTCGCTGTTGGAGAGATCAATTGTCGCGCCGTTTCAGAGTGGGACGCTCGTCCTCATCGTCCTTCTGAGTCTTTTCCTCGCCATCCTCGTCGATGGGTCCGGCGCCGCCTCCCGGCGCGCGGCGCAGCCGAGGCCGGTTCGGGTCATCCTTATCCGGCTTCCGCCGATTGTTCAGGGCGATCAGCCGCTCCTTCACCTCGTTGAACTCGGAAGTGGTCACCACGTACTCGGGTTTCTCCGTCAGGATCTCCTGAATGTTCTTTTGCGCTTTCGTGATCCGGTCTCCGGTAGGCGGGTGGCTGGAGAACACCTTGGCCATCGTACCCGGCTTCCGCTTTTCCTTGGTCTGGATCTTCTCAAAAAAGTCGACGAACGCCGTGGGATCGTAGCCGGACTTGAACAGGTACTGCAAACCCAGCAGGTCCGCTTCCTCCTCGAAGGCTCGCGAGAAGGTGAGGAACCCGAGCGGAATCGCCAACCCCGCGCCCTGCCGAATGGCGTATCCGGTCCAGCCGCCCATGAAGATCAGCGGGATGCTGGCGTAGTTCACCAGGGTGCCGCGGGTGGCTTGCCGGGTGCCGTGGCGAGCCGTGACGTGCGCAATTTCATGAGCCATCACCCCCGCCATCTCGGCTTCCGAGTCGGCGGCCAGAATGATGCCCGTGTTGATGAAGAAGAACCCGCCCGGCAGCGCGAAGGCGTTGATCTCTTCGGCGTCGATCACCTTGATGGTAAAAGGGATCTTGGCGTCGGAGTTGCGCACCAGGTTCTGGCCCACCCGGTTCACGTACTCGGCGATGATTGGATCGTCGACAATCTTGGCTTGGCGCTCGACCTCCTGGGCGAGCTGTTTGCCGAGGGCGATCTCCTTCTCAATCGAGTAGAAGTTCACCCCTTTCCCGACGTCCCGATTGCCGATCTGTTCGGGATCCTTCTTTTTGTCCTTGGCGAACGCGCCGAGCGTCACCAGGAGCGCCAGAGCAAGCGTGGTAAGCTTTTTCATCCGCGTCACTCCCCGAGTCTATTATAGTGAACGTCTCCGCCGAAGAAAGGGTTACTTTTCGCCGCCGCTTCGGTGCTCGAGTTTACAGGACTTTACCAAGCGTGGCGAGACCTACCGGGAGACCAGCTCGAACGTGCCGTCCCGCCGCAGGTAGTAGCGCCTCCCTCGCCAGTGGATGGTGTTGCCGGAGAAGCCGGCCAGCCAGAAACCGAATGCCAAAAAGTCCTGGAATGGAAGCAGATACCAAAACCGCCCGGTAACCGGGTCCCGCAGGATCCACCCCGCGCATACCCAGGCGGAAACCGCGCGCAGAGCCAGCAGGATGGTCGCCCCCGGCCACATCGCAGGCCAAACCAAGACCAGAAGGATCGCCCACGGGAGGGGCATGGTGAACAGTTCGCCGACGTACCCGGCGGGACGCGACCTCCGGGTGGAGCGGACCCACCGCAGCCGGTGCCCGAAGTTCCCGGCCAGGCTTGACGAGCCGATGTGGTGCTCAATGACGTACGAGGACAGGATGACGCCAAACCCCTGTTCCGCGGCGAACTTCCCCATCACGAAGTCCTCGGCCAAATAGTCCTTGAGGCGGGGAAACCCGCCAATGGCGGCCAGCACCTGTTTGCGGGCGACAATCGTCGGACCGAGCGCGAACTTCATGCCTTCCAACAATCTGGCCGAGAGCACCCCGCCCAGAAACTGGGTGTTCATGCCGATTGCTTCCAGCCGGGACCACAGCCCCCGCCCCGGCGCCGCCCGGTAGGGACAGGACGCGATGCCTACGCGAGGGTCCGCGAACTCGCGGGCGACGGTGGACAGAAAGTCCGGTTTCACGCGAATATCGCTGTCGCTCATGACGAGGATGTCGTGACGGGCCGTCTGGGTCATGTGGTACAAAGACCATACCTTAGCGTTCGGGTAAGGGGGCTCTCCCGTCACGATCAGGGCAGCCGGCACACGCGGGAACTCGGCCTTCAGCCGGCGAACGACTGCCACCGCCGGGTCCTCCGGCTGACGCACCGCAAAGAGAATCTCAAAAGCGGGATAGTCTTGCTCGAAGAAACTACGAAGGTTCGGGTAAAGATCGTCCTCTGCTCCCGCCAGGGGCTTCAGCACGCTCAGGGGCGGTTGCGGCGCGTCGGCGGGCGGCCGCTGCGCCCGGTAATGGCGAGCCGCGATCACGGTAATGACGCAGTACACCGCGCATCCTGCGCAGATCGCCGCCAGCAGCCACCCCACGAGCATGGCGACGCTATTCCGAGGGCGCTTTGGTTTCGACCAGAGACGAAATCCGCTGAAGGAACTCCTCCAGCGTCGAAACGCCCTGGTCGCCGTGCTTGCGGTTGCGGACAGACACCGTGCCTTCTTGCGCTTCCCGGGCGCCGACCACCAGCATGAACGGAACTTTCATCAACTGCGCCTCGCGGATCTTGGCATTGACCTTCTCGTTGCGTTCATCGACGCCCGCGCGCAGCCCGGCCTTGACCAGCCGTTCCTTGACTTGGCGGGCGTATGGAATCTGCCGGTCCGTGATCGGGAGCACCACCACCTGCTCGGGCGCCAGCCAAACCGGAAACGCTCCCGCGTAGTGCTCCAGCAAAATGCCAAAGAAGCGTTCCACCGAGCCGAACAACGCCCGGTGCACCATCAGCGGCTGGTGCGCATGGCCGTCCTCGCCGATGTACTTGAGGTCGAATCTCCTGGGAAGGGTAAAGTCAAACTGCACGGTGGAGAGCTGCCATAGCCGGCCGATGGCGTCCACCAGCTTCACGTCGATCTTCGGCCCGTAGAAAGCGGCTTCATCGGGCATTACCTTCACGCGCCAGCCCAGCCGGTCCACCGCCTTCTGGAGCGCGGTCTCGGCCAGTTCCCATTGGCCGGCCTCGCCGTCGTATTTGCCGCTGGCGCCGCCATCCCAGGTCGACAGCTCGGCCTCGTACCGGTCAAAACCGAAGGTATGCAAAACATCCCGCGCGAACTCCAGGCAGGCGACCACCTCATCTTCGATTTGCTGGGGCGTGCAAAAAATGTGCGCGTCGTCCTGGGTGAAGCCGCGCACGCGCAACAGCCCGTGCATCACGCCGGACCGTTCGTAGCGGTACACCGTGCCCAGTTCGCCCAGCCGCACCGGCAGATCCCGGTAACTCCTCTGCCGGTCGGCATAGATCAGGATGTGACCGGGACAGTTCATTGGCTTGAGCTGGTACTCGGCATCGTCCAACTCCATCGGCGTGAACATGTTCTCCGCATAAAAATTGGCGTGGCCGCTGACCTTGAACAGGTCGCGGCGCACCACATGAGGCGTGTACACCAGCGAGTAGCCGCGCGCCACGTACTGGTCGCGCATCCAGTCCTCAAGAAGCTTGCGCACCGTGCCGCCGCGGGGATGAAAGTAGATCAGGCCGGGCCCCGCCAGGTCCTGAACACTGAACAAATCGAGTTCCTTGCCGAGCTTGCGATGGTCTCGTTTCCTGGCTTCTTCCAGCTTGTGCAGGTACTCGTCCAGCTCCTTCTTGGAAAAGAACGCGGTGCCATAAATCCGCTGGAGCTGCTGGTTCTTCTCGTCCCCTTTCCAGTACGCGCCGGCAATGGACAACAGCTTGAACGCCTTCAAGCGGGCGGTGGAAGGCACGTGCGGACCGCGGCAAAAGTCGATGAAATGCGGACCGAGCGTATATTCGGAGAACACCTCGTCGGCCTTCTCCGAAATCAGCTCAATCTTCATTTTCTGATCCGCGTACTTTCGCAGCCCCTCCTGCTTGGCGGTCAGAACGCGCTCGTAGGGCAGGTTGCGGGCCTGGATTTCCCACATGCGCTGCTCGATCTTCTCGAGGTCCTCCGGCGTAAACGGGGTAGGCCGCAGAAAGTCGTAGAAAAAGCCTGTCTCGGTGGGCGGACCGATCCCGAGTTGCGTCTCGGGAAACAATTCGAGCACCGCCGCGGCCAGCAAGTGAGCCGTGGAGTGACGGTAGACCTCCAGCGCTTCGGGATTCTTCGCGGTGAGGATCTCCAGCGTGGCGTCGCCCTCGAGCGGCCGCGTCAGATCGAACAGTTGTCCGTTCACGCGGGCGACGATCGCAGCTTCCGCCAGACGCGGGCTAATGCCCTCGGCAACTTGCAAAGGGGTGGTCCCGGCCGGGACCACCAGGCGGTTTCCGTCCGGCAGGGTAACTTCCAATTGACTCATGGCGAGCCCTTTATGATATCGCGCCGGGGGGGCGCGCCGATACATTGAGCATTCTGTTCTAGCCGCCTCCGTTTCTCCCGGCTGTTTATCCCAGCGCCAGTCCGCCACCTGGTTGAGACACAAAATGCGCGCCCAACTCCGGCCCCTCCCGGTTCAACATGTCCCTCAGCCATTCCTGGTCCCGCTGCGCGGCGCGGCGGAGTTGAAATCGCCGGAGTTGGAAGCATTTGATTTCCAGGCGCAGGAGATCGCCGGTCCCCTGCCCCAGCGTCAGGAAGAACGCCAGAGCCAGATCGCCGCGAAACTGCTCATACCCCCCGATTCCTTCGTAGTCATTGAGGAAATCTCCACAGCCGTAAAGGATCGCCTTACTGCGGTAGATTTCGATGCCTTTCGGGTGATGGGAGCAATGACCGCGCACCGCATCCGCGACGCCCGCGTCCACCAGCCGGCGGGCGAACGCCCGGTGCGTCTCGGGAATCTGGTAGCCCCAGTTGGGTCCCCAGTGAGTCGACCACCACCACGAGATCGCCGGGACGCCTTACCGCGGCAAGGCGCCTTGCGGCGGACTCGGCCGTGCGCGGCGAGTAATCCGGCTTGCGGGGCGGGGCCACGCATCGCAGGCCACTCGCAAGCTGGATGCCGGTTACCCCCGCTCGCTGGAGCCGGTCTCTCCGCGTGGGCATGGCCGCGGCCTCCTTCGGCCATCACCCTAGCAGGCCGTGCTCGCAACCGGAGAAGCCCCTCCCGCGCCGGTCGCGGGTCCGCGGGCCCAGTGCGGCATACCCGCAGCGCGCCCATGATCATCACCCTTGAGGGAGTGCCTCATGTCCCTGCTGGCGGCCGTCGGCGAGTGCTCCGCGTGTTCCAGCCACCGGGCTACGCACCTTTCTCCGAACCGTTGCGTTCGTCCCGATGAATCTGCAAAATGGCGCGGAAGTACACGCTGGCGAGCGCCGCCGACAGGAGCTGAAGGGTGGGGGTGTGTTCGGGCGCGCCCGGGAACACCGCATTCAACAGCAGGGGCCTTTCGGGAGACGCGGCCAGCGCCGCGGCTTCATCCGGGCGGGCGGAGTCGAGCACGGCGGTGCGGAGCGCTTCGAGCATCTGCTGGTCCACTTCGGGATGCACTCCGCTCAACAGCACGCTCATCGAGAGTGGCTCGCCGCCCTCATAGAGCGCCGCGAACGCCGCTCCGCCAGGCGCCGCCGACCAGTCCAGCTCGAAGGAACCTTTGGTGAGAAAGCCCAGCCGGTCGCGGAACTGCGGGGGACGGTGGGAGAGGTATTCGAGAAACAGGTTGCACACCTGCCGCGCCTGTTCGCCCGAGGGCGTCAGTTCGAACTCGCCGGATTCCACACGGCCGGTCTCCACGAACAGGGTGCGCACGGTAAACATGACGCCTGGATTGTATCAACTACTTGTAGTTGCTGTAGGGGCCCGCGTACTGCCAGTCCTCGGCGAACAGGCCATCGGCGTCCCACACCACTTTTCCGGCGCGCACGGTCAGGGCGCAACGCAACAATTTATCTCCGTAATGTTTGCCAAAACCCGAGTCGAGGAAGGCGAACCGGCCCGTTTCCAATTTTAGGACGCCGATATCGGCTTCTCCGCCCTCGCGTAGCGTGCCGACTCCCTTGAGCCGCAGCGCGCGGGCCGGGTTGAAAGTGCTCCGCTCGATCACCTGCTCCAGCGTGAGCCCTAGGTTGAGGAACTTTGACATCGTCATCGGCATGTTCGCCCGGGGCAGCATGATGCTGCCCTTGTGCAGGTCGGTCGAGATCGTGTCCGGGAGGAATCCCTGCTGAATCGCGGGCGCCGCGATGCGAAACCAGAAACTCCCTGAGCCGTGGCCGACATCGAACAGCACGCCTTTGCGGCGCGCCTCCCAAAGATAGCTCTGCACGCGCTGGTTCTCATCGAGCTGCGGGGTCAGACGGCCGTAGAAGTGCGTGTGGATGTCGCCGGGCCGCATCCGCTGGAGCAGTTCCGCGTAGCCTCTGCCGGGTTTCGGGTGGAAGTCGACCATCAGCACGGTATTCGACCGCTCGGCCGCCTGTGTGGCCCGGTCGACGGCATCCCAGGTGGGAGGCTGGAAGTGCGCGGTCTTAATGCCGACGATCAGGTCCGGGTATTTCTTCACCATTTTGACGGCGGCTTCGACGTCCATTTCGTTGACGTCATTCTCCACTTTGCCGCCGTACATGCCCGCGCCGACAATGTTCAGCAGGGCCAGCACGCGCACGTGCGCGTGGTCGATCACCTTGGTCTTGAACGCCTCGAAGTTCTTCCAGCCCGAGCTGCCGGCGTCCACCGCGGTGCACACACAGTTGCGGAGGTTCTGGTGATCCGGATTCACGTTGAGCCCCGCCCCCTGCGCATCGATGTGCGTGTGGATATCGATCAGACCCGGGGTAACGTAGTAGCCGGTCAGGTCCACCACTTTCCGGGCGGCGGCGGGCGGCAGGTCCGGAGCGATGCGGGCGATGGTGTTGCCGGAGATGGCGATGTCCATCCTTCCGTGGCGGCCGGCGCCGGGATCGAGGACCTGGCCGTTCTTCAGCAGCAGATCGTAAACGGGCTGAGCGCCCGCGGAAACCGCCATCAGCAGCGCCAGCGCGATTCGCTTCATGGCAGCACCTCGTAGTTGCCGGCCTTCCGCCATTCCGGATAAGCCAGTCCCAGCGCATCGTGGACGACCGCGCCATCCCGCACCGTAAGCGCGCAATCGAGACGCCGTTGGGCCAGCGCTTTTTTGCCCCACGCGTCCTTGAACGCGAACACGCCGTTTTGGAGTTGCAGAACGGCGATGTCCGCGGCCCGCCCGACGCCCAGCGTGCCGATTTCCTCTTGGCGGCGAATCGCCTTGGCCGGCGCGATGGTCGAGCGCGCGATGGCGTCCTCCAGTTTCATGCCCAGGTGCATCATCTTCGAGATGCAGTTGGTCATGTCCGCCTGCTGGATCATGATGCTGGACGAGTGCAGGTCCGTGCTGATGGTGTCCGGGAAGAACCCGTCCTCGATCGCCTTGCTCGCCACCGGCCAGAGGAAACTGCCCGCGCCATGGCCGAGGTCGAACAGAACGCCCTTCTTGCGCGCCTCCCAGATCCACGGCTGCACCTTGCCGGTGTAGCGGTCAATCACTTCCAGTTGGCGGTCGTTGAAGACGTGCGTGTGGATGTCGCCGGGGCGCATATGCTCGATCAGTTTTTCGGCGCTGGTGCGCCCGGAGCCGGTGGTGATCTTGTCGTCGACCATGACGGGCACGCCGGCAAGCTTGCCCGCGGCCACCGAACGGTCGATGGCGGTCCAGCCCGAGCGGCCGAAGTGGGCGGTCTTGATGCCGACGATGAGGCCGCGGTGCTGCTGGACCTTCTCCGCGGTTTTGGCGGAGTCCATGTCGCCGGTGTCGCTCTCGAACGTGGGTCCCACCATGCCGTGTCCGACGATGTTGAGGAACGCGTAAATCCGCGTGCGGGAGCGGTCGATGACCTTTGCCTTGAACTCGTCGAAGGTGCGCCAGCCCGCGCCTCCGGCGTCGACGATGGTGGTGGTGCAGGCGGGCAAGGCGCTGTCGTCGGGAAAGATCGAACCCTCGTAACCGAACACGTGCGCATGCAGATCGATGAGTCCGGGAGTGACGAGCAGGCCGTGCGCGTTGAGAACCTTTCTGGCGTCCGCGGCCGGAATGTCGTCGGCGACGCGGGCGATCTTTTTCTGGGCGATGGCCACGTCCGTGACCCGGTCGACGTGGTTGGCCGGATCGAGGACCCGGCCGCCCTTGATCAATAAGTCGTAAGGCTGAGCCGCCAGCAGGGCGGCGAAACCGCCCGCCAGAAAAGTAAGCCGCATCCAGAAAACATACAACAAGTTTGCGGCCATCACTGATTCTGGTCTTGCCCGATCTCCTCCGGCGGCGGGAACGATTCCGCCTCGGCTTCCGCGGCCTCGGCGGCGGCGGGTCCGGCGGCCTGGGCTGCGGCGATGGCCTCCAGCGCGATCTCAGCCTCCGCCCGCGGCACTTTGACTTCAAAAGGCAGCGAGGGGATCTGCGGCGCGCCCATCAGCGTCACATGGAGGCCGGCCGATTCCAGAATTCCCTTCACGGCCAGGGCCTCGATTTCGGCGGCCGCGCCGTCGGATGTGAACACCGTCACCAAGTCGTAGGCAGGCGAGGTGTCGCCCTCCAAGTGGCCCGGCATGGCGGCAATGATCTCCTCGGCGCGGGCGCGGTTAGCCTCATCCACCCGGACCTCGCAAGTGCCGACGATCTCGCCGGGATCGAAGATCTCGGCTTCGATACCCGCCTCCCGCAGCCGGTACGCCACCAGGCCGGCCTGGGCGCCCCGGCCTGGATCGGCGGAGCGGAATACCGTGACCGCGTTGCCTGAATCTAACATGGCTCCAGCATAACGCGATAGAATCAAAAGGGACAGGAGCATCCCTCACCATGAGAGACAATGGCGCTGTTTGGTTTCTGGTTGGTTGCGCGGTAGGCGGGGCGATTGCGTTGCTGTACGCGCCACAAAGCGGCAGGCGAACCCGGGCCATGATCAGCCGCAAGACGGAGGAGGCGGGGGAGTACCTGGGGGAAACGGGCCGCGACTTCCTGGAGAAGAGTAAAGAGCTTTACGCGCGCGGCCGGGAGATCGCCGAGGAGGCCGCCGAACTGGTGGAGCGCGGCCGCCGGCTCGTCAACGGTTGAGGATGGCGCCGCCGCAGGCATGGAGCATCGGGTCGTCGGCGATTTCCGGGTGACGCTGGTGCGTTCCGGCGTCTACTACTGGGACGGCGGAGTGTTGTTCGGCGTGGTTCCCAAAAGCCTTTGGAGCCGTTTCGTGGAGGCGGATGAGTTGAACCGCATTCCGCTCGGCTTCAATTCCTATGTCATCGAAACGGGAGACCGCACCGTGGTCTTGGAGACCGGCGGGGGTTACAAAATGGACGCCCGCGCGTACGAGCGCATGCGCCTGCCCTGCCCCCCGCCTTCGCTGCCGGAAGCGCTGGAGCAATCCGGCTTTGATCCCGAATCGATCGATGTGGTGATCAACAGCCACCTGCACTGGGACCACTGCGGCTGGAACACCGAGCGCGGCCCCGGGGGCGTTCGCCCGTGCTTTCCCAACGCCACCTACTATGCCAGGCGCAGCGAATGGGAATACGCCCACACGCGTCACCCGCGCGACGCAGTCAGCTACATCGACGACAACTACGACCCGCTGGTGGAATCGGGCAAGATGATCCTGCTCGAGGACGATGGCGAGGTGCTGCCGGGCATCCGCCTCGACCGGGCGCCCGGCCATAATCGCGACATGATGGTGCTGCGCGCCGAGTCCAAGGGAGCGACGTTTTGCTTTCTCGCCGACCTGCTGCCCACCGCCGCGCACGTGACGCCTACCTGGGTGACCGCCTTCGACCTCTATCCGCTCGAATCGATTGAGAACAAGCAGAAATGGCTGGACCAGGCCGCCAAGGGCCACTGGCTGATGGGCTTCAGCCACGACAGCACGCAGGCGTTCGGGCGGGTGGAGAAGCGCGACGGAAAGTGGATCATGAATCCGGCGTAAGCGCCCGGCGTCCGCGCGGGACGCCGCAGAGGCTGGGCCACTGGCGGATCCAGCGGATCCTTCAGTGAGTGGATCAGCGAGTTCTTTTCTGGTGCGAACGGGGGGAGTCGAACCCCCATGCCCTTGCGGGCGCTGGAACCTAAATCCAGTGCGTCTGCCAGTTCCGCCACGTTCGCGGGAGGGGCTTGGCTCCCAAATTATAGCATTCGGGGCGCGGAGGACCTCGTTCATGTGGTCGCGCGCGGTTTCAGCTTCAAGGGCAGCCAATCGGCTAGGCCGAGTTTTGGCCGAGGCATGGATTCGCCTTGATCCAATCCCGCCATCTGCAACACAAAAGACCAGACGGAGCGCCCGAGTTGAGTCTCCAGGTCGATGTATCCGCCGCTCACCGAGGCTGCGTAGGCAGCCGGGAAGTCCTCATGGAACCTGGCGTGAACCGGCCGGCGCAGCGCCCGTTCGACGGCTTCAAGGCTCATCCCGGCGGGATGCCAGCGGTTCAGCACGATTTCCACCCGGCCGGCCGGGACGCCGAACCGTTCGAGGTCTTCGAGACGTTCGCGGGCCAGACTGAGCGAGGCGAGTTCATTGGAAACCACCAGGTAGACAGAGGCCGCCCGCCGCGCGAATTCTCCGCTGGTTTCGTCCAGCGTGTCGGGCAGGTCGGCGATCATGCGCTCGTAGCGGCCGGCGGCGGCGCGCAGCAGCAGGTAGGCTGACGGCCACACCGGTTTCCAGTGCCGCTGTTGGCGCTTGGCCAGCAGCAGATCGACATGACCCCGCTCGCCGGCGCCGCGCACGCGTCGGACGTAGTTTCGGATCTGCGCATAGCCCAGCGCGCCGCTGTTCTCCAGCGCTTCCTGCACGGATTGCGCCGGCTCCTGGTTCATGAGGAACGAGGCGATGCCGGTGCGCAGGTCGCCCTCGATGTACAGGACCTCGCGGTCCAGCAGTTCGGCCAGGTAGCCGGTGGCGGTCAGGGCCAAGGTTGTTGCGCCGCAACCGGCCTTGGCCGGCACAAAAGCCGAGAGATTCGGGAAGGTTTCGGCCTTGGCGCGGTGGAACGCCGCATCCAGGGCGTGCTGGAAACTTTCAAGAGCAGGATCGAGCAGCAGGGCATGCACGCCTTCCTGCCGCAGGGCCTCCTCCCGCTCCGCGAGGTCCTCGTCGCCGACGCCGATGATGGTGACGGGAGCGCCGTGCTGGCGAATGGACTTCACGAGCGACCGCGCCTGCTCCCAGCGCGTGAGTTCCAGGAACAGCACGTCGGGATTGAGCGAATTGATCTGCCGGATCAACTCGTAGGAAGTGGGGAAGCGGTCCAGGCTCCGGATCAGTTCCACCATCCGGGAATCGCGGCTTAACTGCTCGATCGCCGCGGCCACTCCCGGATTGTGCACCAGCATGAAACCCTGGAACATGACATTTCCCGGTACCTCATTGATACCGCGGTACTGGGACGTTCAGCAATGGCCTAGAGACGAGAAAGCGGCAGAATCAGGGGTTTACCGCAGAATACGACGCCTTTTGTTCGCCTGGAAATCCTGCTCGTACGGGACGGGCGTTTCTCCGAGTTCTAAGAAGAAAGCGCACCAGGCTCGCTCCACAGCGCAGAGGACAAAAGCCTGCGCGCGGCATCCGGCGCGGGAAGATCGCGGGGCGGTCCGGAATCAGATCTCGAGGATTTCCTTCTCCTTGGCTTTGGCCGCCTGGTCCAGTTTCTGCATAAATTGATCGGTCAGCTTCTGAATCTCGTCGTGGGCGCGGCGGTCCTCGTCTTCGGTGATCTTCTTGTCCTTCAGCAATTTTTTCACTGCCTCGTTGCCGTCGCGCCGGATGTTGCGGATCGCCACCCGGTGGTCTTCGGCAACGTGATGCAGATGCTTGACGATTTCCTTGCGGCGCTCCTGGGTGAGAGGCGGAATGGGAATGCGGATCACCTTGCCATCGTTGGAAGGATTCAACCCAAGGTCCGCACTGCGGATGGCTTTTTCAATCGGCCCGATCTGGGACACGTCCCACGGCTGAACCGTAATGAGCGACGGCTCCGGGACGTGGAGGTTGGCCAACTGGTTGAGCGGCGTCGGCGTGCCGTAGTAGTCGACGCGAATCGAATCGAGCAGGGCGATAGAGGCGCGTCCAGTGCGGATGGTGGACATCGCGTGCAGCAGGTCCTGAAGGGCCTTGTCCATGCGGGTCTTGACGCTGGTCTCCACTTCCTTCAAGTTCGCAAAGGGGGCGGGACCCGATGGGGTCGATTGCGCAGATTTCATAGATCCTCATCCAAACAGAGGGGAGCGCGCGGTCTAGCGGATGATGGTGCCGACATGCTCACCCATTGACATACGCATTATATTTCCCGGTGTGTTCAAATTGAAAACCACGATGGGCAGCTTGTTGTCGCGGCACATGGCGATCGACGTAGCGTCCATCACCGCGAGGTTCTTGGTCAGGACCTCGGTATATCCGATCTCCCGGAACAGCACCGCGCCCGGGTGGCGCAGCGGATCCTGATCGAACACGCCGTCCACGCGCGTCGCCTTGGCGATAACGTCCGCCTTGATTTCGAGGGCCCGGAGAGTGGCCGCGGTATCCGTCGAAAAATACGGATTCGAGGTTCCTCCGGCGAAGACGAGCGCCCGGCCCTTCTCCAGGTGGCGCAGAGCGCGACGGCGGATGTATGGTTCGGCCACCTGCCGGATCTCGATGGCGCTGAGCACGCGGGTCGGGACGCCGCAACGCTCGAGCGCATCCTGAAGCGCGAGACCGTTGATCACGGTGGCGAGCATGCCCATGTGGTCCGCCGTGACCCGATCCATCTCTTTGGCGGCCGCAGCCACGCCGCGAAAGAAGTTGCCTCCCCCGACGACGATCCCCAGTTGCACGCCCGCCCGGACTACGGCGGCGATCTCCTCGGCCAGGCTTTGTACGCGGCCGGCATCGATGCCGGAGGTACCCCCCCCGGCCAGCGCCTCGCCGGACAGCTTGAGCAGGATCCTGTGGTAGGCGGCCATTACTCGGCCGGGGCGGCGTCGCCGACTTTGAAACGCGTGAAACGAGTAACCCGGATGGCGGCGCCGAACTTGGCGGCCTTCTGCTTGACCAGCTGGTCGACCGTCAGGGAGTTCTCCTTCACGAACGGCTGCTCCAGCAGGCAGACCTCCTCGAAGAATTTGCCCAGGCGGCCTTCCACGATCTTGTCGGCCACCTTCTCGGGCTTACCCTCGGCAATCACCCGGGCTTTCTGAATCGCACGCTCCTTATCAAGCAGTTCCGCGGTCACATCCTGGCGTGACAGGAACCGGGGATCGGCGGCCGCCACGTGCATGGCCAAGTCGTGGACCAATTCCGCGAACTCCTCGTGGGCCGCCGCTTCCGCGCTGCCAGATTCCATTTCCAGCAGCACTCCCAATTGCCCGCCGTGGTGGATGTAGACGCCTTCCCGGCCGGGCGCCGCCAATTCCTGCCGGACAAAGCGGGCCACGGAGATGTTCTCTCCCAGTTTCGCAATCTTGGTCTTGATCAACTCTTCGACGGTCAAGCCGGGTTCGTCCAAGGATCGCTGAGCATACAGAGCGTCGCCCGGGCCATCCTCTGCACGGACCACCGCCGGCCGGGTAGCCGCGATCTGCCGGGCCAAGGAAGCAGCCAGTTGCTGAAAGTCCTCCGTGCGGGCGACGAAGTCCGACTCGCAATTCACTTCCACCAGCACGCCAACCCGCGCGCCCTCGTCCACAAAGCTGCCGATGAGCCCTTGCTTGGTGGAGCGGGCGGCTTTCTTCACCGCCGAAGCGATACCTCTCTTACGCAGCACCACTTCCGCCTCGGCCAAGTCGCCGTTGGCCTCCTTGAGGGCGCTCTTACACTCCATCATGCCGGCGCCCGTCCGGTCGCGAAGTTCCTTCACCAGTTGCGCGGTAATTTCCGCCATACGATTTTCAGCTCTCTTCTCCCGGTTTCCCGGACAGTTGGGCGGCCGGCGCGAGCAGCGCCGGTCCGTCTTCGGTGTTTCTAGCCGCACGGCCCGCGGCGCTTCGTTTCCGGCCGGACGCCCGTGTTTAAAGCCGCGGCGGACCGCTCGCTTCCGCACGCGGCCCGGCTCGGTCGTTCCCGGAACGACGATCGGTCAGCATCGCGATCCACGGGCGGCTAGGCGCCGGATTCAGCGGCTGGCGGGGCCACCGGCACGGTTTCCGCAGCCGGCCCCTTGCGGAGGCCCACCGAAGGCAGGTCCTCGTCCGCGAAGCTCTCCGCCATGATCTCCTCCGCGTACTTGGGATCGACGTACTGCGAATAATCGGGCATGGCCTCCACGGCGGTTTCGTCGGCGGCAGGCTCGATCTTCTCCGGCACAAACTCCTGCTCGGTAGCCAGGGAACGCCCTTCGATGATCGCGTCGGCAATCTTCTGGGTGAACAGGCGGATGGCCCGAAGCGCGTCGTCGTTGCCAGGGATGACCCAGTCCACCTCGTCCGGATCGCAGTTGGTGTCCACGATGGCCACCACGGGAATTCCCAGACGCCGGGCCTCTTTCACCGCGATCGCTTCCTTGTTCGAATCGATGACGAACAGCACGTCCGGCAGGCCAGGCATGTCCTTGATGCCGGCCAGGTTGGAATCGAGGTGCTTGCGTTCGCGCTCCAGCCGGATGACCTCCTTCTTCGGACGGGCCTCGTAGCCGCCATTGGAGGACATCAGTTCCAGCTCCTTCAGCCGCTTGATCGACCGCTGCACGGTGACCATGTTGGTGAGCAGGCCGCCCAGCCAGCGCTGGTTGACGTAGTACATACCGCAGCGCGTGGCTTCCTCGGCGATGGCTTCCTGCGCCTGCCGCTTGGTGCCGACAAACAGGACGTTCTTGCCCATCGCCGCCATTTCACCGACGAAGCGGGCCGCATCCTTGAACATCTTGAGCGTCTTCTGGAGATCGATAATGTAGATCCCGTTGCGTTCGCCGAAGATGTATTCCTTCATCTTCGGATTCCAGCGCTTGGTCTGGTGCCCGAAGTGAACGCCAGCTTCGAGCAATTCCTTCATCGTAATCTGAGGCAACGTAACTCCTTCACTTCCACTGCGCCAGGAGAACCCCGGTCCGGCGGTCCAAGGCGAGATTTGCCGGCGGGCGCAACCTGGGAACAAACCACAAATCCGGCAGCCGGTGCATGGCGAACAAGGGAGTCAAGGAACCGGCCCGCCGGATACGACGTTCCCGGACTCCCGATCGAAGCTAACGCTTGGAGAACTGGAACCGCTTGCGGGCGCCCTTCTGGCCGTACTTCTTGCGCTCATGCGCACGGGGATCGCGGGTAAGATACCCAAGCTTCTTGAGCCTGCCGCGCAGCTCCAGGTTGAACTCGCACAGCGCGCGGGCGATCCCCAGCCGGATCGCCTCCGCCTGGCCATTCAACCCGCCCCCGGTCGCCCGGATCAGGACATCGAACTTGTCGGCGGTTTCCGTGGCCAGCAGCGCCTGCCGGACGGGAACGCGCAAGGCTTCCGTGGGGAAGTAATTCTCAAAAGGACGACGGTTGATGACAATGTCGCCCTTGCCCGGACGAAGGAACACGCGGGCTACCGCAGTCTTGCGGCGCCCGGTTCCCATGTACTGAACAATGCCTGCCAATCGAACTTCCCTTTCTCGCTGATTTCTCTCGGTTCAAACTCGACTAGAGTTCGCACGCCACCGGCTGCTGCGCCGCATGCGGATGCTTGGGACCGGGATACACCTTCAGCTTCCGGTACATCTGCTTACCGAGCTTGGTCTTGGGCAGCATGCCGAACACCGCGTCTTCGATCATGCGGATGGGCTTGGTCGCGCGCACCCGCCGGGCCTGAATCTCCACCAATCCGCCCGGATAGCCGGTGAAGTGGCGATATAGTTTCTGCTCTTCTTTTTTGCCGGTCAGTTTCACCTTCGCGGCATTGATGACGATCACGTGATCGCCAGTATCCAAGAACGGCGTGAAGATGGCCTTGTGCTTTCCCATCAGCAGTTTGGCGGTGGTGGCAGCCACTTTGCCGAGGACTTGATCCGCGGCGTCGATAACGTGCCACCTGCGCTCAATGCCGTTCTTGGAAGGAAACTCCGTACTCATTGACACACGTCTCCGCAGGATTGCCTACAAACTTATTATGGTAACGGCCTTTTCGAGGAGTGTCAAACCGTCACTCCCACTCGATGGTGGCCGGTGGTTTGTTCGTGAGGTCGAAGAAGACCGCCGCGATGCCGGGCAAAGCGAGCAGCGCTTCGGCGACCGTCCGCAAGAGCGGTTCGGGCATCAGCACGCTTTCCGCGGTCATGCCGTCCACCGAATCCACAGGCCGGAGAACGACCGAGTCCGGGCGGTCGTCCGTGCCGGCGGGAATCAACACCACCGGGAACTGCCAGATGCGGGCATCGAAGCCGCCGGCGCGCGAGATTCGCCGCACCGCCGCGTCGGCGCGGCGCAACCGCTCCAGCCGGGTTTCGCACATGACTGAGGCGCGGACCCGCATGGCGGCCAGCGGCGCGTGCGAAGCCGCCAGCGCCACGACGCGGTTGAAGCCGCGCAGGCGGTTGATCAGATCCGTGGCGGCGGCCTTGGCCTCCGCGTCAGGGGGGCGATCGAGCGCCAGCACCGGGGCGTACGAGCGCGAGTCCCCCTGCACCCCGACCGAATGCACCGGCATGACCCAGCCCTCCTGAAGGCGGGAGAACGGGAAGTCCGCCTCGGAGCAAAGGCAGCGAATCGCAAGGCCGGGCCCCGGAAACGGATGGCGATCGAGCCAGTCTGGCGGAATTCCCAGCAGTTTGCCAATCTCGCGCACTTCGTCCTTGTAGAAGGAATGCAGCGGCTCGACTAGGCGGCCCTCCTCGATCAGCCGCCGGACGCCTTCGACCCGATTGTGATGGGTCTTGATGGTGGCGGACTGCTTTGTGCCCCCCGATTCGATCGTGTCGGGGTAGATCGTGCCCTGGCCCAGCACCCAGTGGCCATCCAGCAGATGCCACCTTTCCGCGGCGTGCTCCTGAACGCGCAGGAACTCCGCTCCAATAATCTGCCGTTTCCGCTCGGGTTCGACGACCCCCGCGAGCGCCCCCAGGAAGCGGTCGCGCGCATGCTCCACCGTCACGGTGCCCGCGCCCAGCGAGGCGAACATCTGCTCCACCGCTTCGGTTTCGCCTTCGCGCATGAGCCCGGTGTCCACGTAAACGCCGCGCACGCGGGCGGGTCCGAGCGCCCGCAGGCAGAGCAGATACGCCACCGTGGAGTCCACCCCGCCGCTCACGAAGAAGAACACCTTGCGGTCGCCGGCGGCGGCGCGGATCTCCTCTTCCAGCTGCGGAATCTGGTGGGACGGATCCCAGTCCTGGGTGCAGCGGCAGATGCGGAACAGAAAGTTCGCCAGCAGGTCTTTGCCCCGCGGAGAGTGGATCACCTCGGGATGGAACTGGACCCCGTACAGGCGCCGCTCCGCATCTCCCATCGCGGCGATCGCGCAGGTGGAAGTCCCAGCCAGCACTGCAAACGAAGGAGGCGGCGCCGTTACGAGGTCACGGTGGCTCATCCAGATCTGCTGGCGCGGTTCGGTTCCGGCGAACAGCTCACCCGGCGCGTGAACCTCCAGCGTGGCGACTCCATATTCGCCCTTCTCGCCGCGCTCGACCACGCCGCCGAGCAGATGCACCATCAACTGGTGCCCGTAGCAGATTCCCAGGACGCCGGCGCCCGACCGGAAGATCTCGGGGTCCACCGTGGGACTCCCCGGCTCGTACACGCTGCTGGGGCCACCGGAAATAATCACCGCTTTGCGGCCCGCCAAGCGGGAGGCAGGAGTGTCGCTGGGCTGGACCTCTGCGTAGACGCCGAGTTCACGCACCTTGCGCGCGATCAGGTGGCAGTATTGGCCCCCGGCGTCGAGCACCGTAACCTGGGGTGTGGGAACTGGAGCGGCCGCAAGCAGGGAGCGGATTACCTCGACAGGCGCTGCGCCATTTTCCGATTCGCCGACTCCAGCAAGGCCTTCGCCTTCGGCAGGGCGGCGATGGCGCGCTCGATGATGGGATCCGATTCCACCATGATCCGCCGGGCTTCATCCACGCTGAAAGCCGTCACGTACATTTCCTTCCGCAGCTGCCGATGCACCCAGTCGGAGTTCTCCGCAAACTCGGCTTCCGTGTAGGAGACCCCCTCGTCGCGCAGGAAGCGGCGGAACTCCTCGATGATCGCGTCGTCCGGCTTCCAGTTTGGCGGCAGCGACGCCTCCCGCTTGCCGAAGTACCGCTTGGTGAAGTTGAAGAAGGCTGCCTTGCTGAGCAGCTTGATCTGAAATGGGTTGAGTTTGGGAGTTTCAAACTTCTCGTCGGGAGCAATCCCGCCCCCGCCGTAGACCGTTCGCCCGCTGTCGGTCATCTTCACGTCCTGGAGATTCTTGGTTTCCAGGTCTTTGTGGTTGTAGTAATCGTAGAAGCTCGTGTTGCTGTAATCCCGCTGAATCAGGCGGCCGCTCGGCGTGTAGTATTTGGCGGTAGTCAGCGCAAGGCCGGTGTTTTCCGGCAGAGGAAACACAGTTTGGACGAGGCCCTTGCCGAAGGTGTTCTCCCCCAGGATCCAGGCGCGGTCGTGGTCCTGGAGCGCCCCGGCGACGATCTCGGCGGCGGATGCCGAGTAGCGGTTCACCAGCACCACGATGGGATATTCGTAGCCGCGATTCCCCCGGCGCGCGATGTAAGGTTTTTCCGCCGAGGCCCGGCCCCGGTGGGACACGATCGTCTGATCCTTGCGGAGAAACTTATCGGCGACGGCGACTCCTTCATTCAGCAGGCCGCCCGGGTTCTCGCGCAGGTCCAGGATGAGGCCCTTGATGTTCTGCTCGCCCAGTTTGCGGAGGTTCTCCTCCACTTCCGAACTGGTGGTTTCGTTGAAGTGCTCGATGTCGAGGTAGGCGATCCCGGGACGCAGCCAGAACGCATCCTGCACGCTCTTGCGGGAGATCTCGTCCCGGATCACATGAAAGACCAGCGGCTTTTCATTCCCTTCCCGCGCGATGACGATGGTGACCGCGGTGCCGCGCGGACCTTTCAGCAGATCGGCTACCTCGGTGGTGTTAAGGTTCTCCGTGGATTTACCGTTCACCTCCAGGATCACGTCTCCCGGCCGGATCCCCGCCCGGTAGGCGGGCGACCCGGTAAAGGGAGCGATGACGATCGTCTTGCGGTTACGTTCGGCCACGGTCATGCCGACGCCGAAGTAATGACCTTTCTGATCTTCACGCAGGATTTGGAAGTCGCGCGGATCGAAAAAGCTGGAGTGGGGATCCAGGGTTCGCAACATTCCCGGGATCGCGCCCTTATAGATCGACTTGTCGGGCGTCAGGGGATCCGCGAAGTTCTCTTCCACCGCGGCGTAGACGCGCGTAAACTGGCGCACGCTCGCGCGGATGACGTCCTCGTCGGCGGCCGCGGCCGCCACCTCAACCCGGGACCCGTAAAAGCCGCCGAGCACAGAGCAGCCCGCAATGATCAGCGGGTAGAAATAAATCGAACGTCGTTGAAAGCCCATCCGGGTTGAGACCTGTCCTTGCTCAAGTATAGCGCCGCCCGCGCCGCGGCGGCTCTCTTCTAGAGGTGGTAGACGCAGCCCGGAATCAGTTGTTTCAAGGAATTCAAAAAGCGCCGGAAGCCCTCCGGATGCCCGGCGGCGCGGGAGATGCGATTACCGCACCAAGAAGGCGTAGCTCCAGGCGACCCCGGCCAGCAGTCCCACCAGGGCGACGGCCCAGCGAAAGCGCGCGGCGCTGGCGCGCGCCGCGGGCGCCTCCCCGCCGGCGACCGCCAATTCCGTGGCCAGGCGGTTCCGATACGACGCAAACATCGTGTCGGTTCCCGCCGGGCGCACGGCACGCAATTCCACGCCCCCCGTGGTCAACTGGATCAGACATTCCCGGCAGAGGGCAACATGGAGTTCCACCCGGCGGGACTGTTCCGCGTTCAGAGATTGATCCTGATAACTGGAGACCAGTGGTGCGAATTTACAAGGCATTGGGGAATCCTTCCTGAGCGGCGAGCCGATGCTCGCTCGCAGCCTGACTCGTGCGTTCACCTGGCCCCAGTATAGGGAAAAACGGGCCGATTGCGTCCCTTAAGTCTCTGTGAACCAGTAACATAACGTACCAGCCGCATAGCTTTTGGCGTACCAGTACTTGCCTGCGGGTATTTGCGCCTGCGCGGCAAGTTGCGGCATCCTGCAGGCATGAAGCATTGGTGCGCCGCCGCGGTTCTGGGGTTGATTTTGGCGGGTCCGCCACTCGCCGCCCAGGGAGTACACCCCCTCACGGGGCGGCGCATTGCCCCGGTGATGGGGGTGGCTGGGGCGGAATGGTTGGTCCGCCCGGAGAGGCTGGAAGAAGAGCAACCGGAACGCGCGGTGGAAGCCTTGCGCCTGCAAAAGGGACAAACGGTCGCGGATGTCGGCGCCGGAGTAGGCTATTTTAGCTGGCTGCTGGCCGAGCGAGTCGGTTCGCAGGGCACCGTATATGCCGTCGAAATTCAACCGGAGATGCTGCGCCTCCTCGAGCGGGAGAGGGCGCGCCGCGGGGTCAGGAACGTGATTCCGACACTCGGGAAAGTTGACGACCCCGGACTGCCCGAGAAGGCCATGGACTTGGTGCTCATGGTGGATGTTTACCACGAACTGGCCGAGCCCCAGAAAGTGCTACGCAGGCTACACCGGGCGCTGAAACCCGGCGGCAGGCTCGTGTTGATCGAATACAAGAAGGAAGAGCCCTGGATCCCGATCCGGGTCGAACATAAGATGACCGAGTTAGAAGCCCGCGTGGAGGTGGAGGCGGAGGGTTTCCAGTTCGAACAGAACTTGCGGATTCTGCCCCGACAGCACATTTTGATCTTTCGGCCGGTCCGGGTGCAGTGAGTGGCAGGGTCGGTCGGGAAGATCAGGGGCACCGAAGCACAAAAGCCCGGCCTGAGGGCCGGGCTTTGTGTCATGACCGGGCAACGTCCTACTCTCCCACACACTTGCGCGTGCAGTACAATCGGGGCTGAGGGGCTTAACTTCCGTGTTCGGGATGGGAACGGGTGGGTCCCCCTCGCTAGAGTCACCCAGAACTTGCAACACTGAATATTGACGGGCCAACCACGAGGCTGCGGATGGGCAAGAGCGCCATCATGCGGCCAGTAAATTTTATGGTCAAGCCGAACGGGCAATTAGTAACGGTAAGCTCAACGCATCACTGCGCTTACACATCCGTCCTATCAAACAGGTCGTCTTCCTGTGCCCTTGTTACCTTTCGGTTGGGAAGCCTCATCTTAGGGAAGGTTTCGCGCTTATATGCCTTCAGCGCTTATCCTGACCGAACTTCGCTACCCAGCGGTGCCACTGGCGTGACAACTGGATCACAAGAGGTTCGTCCACCCCGGTCCTCTCGTACTAAGGGCAGGCCCCTTCAAGCTTCCTACGCCCACCACAGATAGGGACCGAACTGTCTCGCGACGTTCTGAACCCAGCTCACGTACCGCTTTAATAGGCGAACAGCCTAACCCTTGGGAGCTTCTACACCCCCAGGATGCGATGAGCCGACATCGAGGTGCCAAACCGG